>CAWING010000001.1:0-155383 GCA_963837415.1 uncultured Bacteroidota bacterium
ACGCCCGCAGCATGTTCAGCGCCATCTTGTCGAGCCGCATGTTGTCGCGGAACTCGCTGCCGCCGGCCGCGCGAACATGATCAGCACCGCGAGATGGTCCTGCAGATTTTTCCCGACCGGCAGATCGGCGACCGGATCGATGCCGACCGAGCGCAGATGATCGGCCGGGCCGATGCCGGACAGCATCAGCAGTTGCGGCGAGTTGAACGCGCCGCCGCACAGGATGACCTCGCGATCGGCCACGGCGTGCAGCCGCTGGCCGCCCTTCTCGTACTCGACGCCGGTCGCGCGCGTGCCCTGCATCGTCACGCGCGCGACATGGGCGCGCACCTCGACCTCGAGATTTTTGCGCTTCATCGCCGGGCGCAGATAGCCGACCGCCGCCGAGCAGCGCTTGCCGTCGCGGATGGAATACTGGCTGCGCCCGAAGCCCACGCCGCTGCCGCCGTTGTAGTCGTCGGTGACCGGCAGGCCGGCCGCGCGCGCGGCTTCGATCCAGGCGGTGAACATCGGGTCCTTGGTCTTGCACCATTGCACGCCGATGTGGCCGGCTTCGCCGCGGAACTCGCCCTCGCCGTCCTGCCAGCTTTCGACGCGCTTGAAGTACGGCAGCACGTCGGCAGAAGGACCAGCCGAGCGCGCCCTTCTGCGCCCAGCGGTCGTAGTCGCCGGGATCGCCGCGGGTGAAGGCCATCACGTTGATCGACGACGAGCCGCCGAGCACCTTGCCGCGCGCCTCCTCGATGCGGCGGCCGTTGAGGCCGGGGTCGGGCTCGGTGCGGTAGCCCCAGTCGTGCATGTGGTATTCGTGCAGCTTGCCGAGCCCGATCGGGATGTGGATCAGCGGATTGAGGTCGCGGCCGCCGGCTTCGAGCAGCAGCACGCGGGCGTGCGGGTCCTCCGACAGGCGGTTGGCGAGCACGCAGCCGGCGGAGCCGCCGCCGACGATGATGTAGTCGTAGCCACTTTCCAATGCCATGGGGTCCCCGACCGTTGACGGGAGCACGCTCGCGAGCGAGCGGGGGGATGAGTCCAGCGGAATCTCGCGCGGCTGTCATGATTCCGTTGACGCGCCAGGCTGATCGCTGTGCGCTCTCCTCTTGAGGGAGCGGGCTGCGCGGAAGTTGCAACAAAAAAAATGGGTGAGGGTCACGGTTTCCGAGAGACCTTGACCCCTCACCCAACTGAGATTGTTGCAAAGCTGGCTGTGCCCTTTCCCTCAAGGGGGCGAGGGCACAGCCATGCGCACCGAGCTTTCGGAAGCGTCACGCGCACGCGCCGGGAACGGGTTAGACGCCACGCGTACCGATGCGTTGCTGCCGCAGTTAGAAACCGGCAAAATCAACTGCGTCCGTCATCCCCGTTATGGCCGGTTGCCACCCGGCGCATGCACGTATCAACGCGACAATGCGGCGTCTGGTTTCGTCAGCACGCATGGTGGATTGAGAGCGTGGATGGGTTGCGCGAAAGCGAAACCCATCACGACCGATGGTGCAGGCGGTGAAGCCGCCGGTCAGAGGTCGTTTCGAATTGACGGAGCCTTACCAGTAGTAGGCGGCTCGGTAATACGGCCGGCCATAACCGTAACCGTAGTACGCGCGCCGATAGCCGGGATAGTAACCGCGATACCCATAGCCATAGTAAGCCCGCCGATAGGGCCGGTCATAACCGCCGCCGTAGCCGTAGTAGGCGGGGCGATATGAGCGGATAGTAGCCGCCATACCCGTAGTAAGCGGGTGCGCCATACCCGTACCCATACCCGCCGTAGTATGGCCACGCGGCCGCGAACGCGAGACCAGCCCCGATCGCCCAGGCCGGCTGCGCCCCAACCCCATCCACGGCCGCGCCAATACGCGTCAGCCGGGGTGGAGCTTGCGATGATGGTCGTTGAAACTGCGATGGCTGTCGCCGCGATCGCGGCTTTTCGGAAAGGATCGCGCATTGCACTCTCCCATGAGCACCAATGTCTTAGAGCCTCAGCCCCTCGACACGATTTCCGAAGCTTGTCCGCGCCCGGTTCGCGTCCATTGCCCTAAGGTTTACGTCAAATGACACGTTTGGGATTAGCCCACACGCGACCGGTTCGGGTGTTGCACGCGCGAGCGCCAGCGTCCCCGATTTTCAATCGGAGACGGCCTCGCACACAATTGGAATCAGCTGATCTTTTCGCCGGCGGCTGCGCGCACCTGGTTAAAGCGCACGACCCGTTGCGCGGTCGCAGCCTGCAGGCGTTCGAAATGCTGGTAGGCCTTTTCCAGCGCCTGCGGCGAGGGACCGGCATCGCCCGCGCGCAGATTGAGGATCAGCTTCGTGGTCTGCCATGACAGACCGGCGCCCTTGGCCAGGATCAGGACGAGATCGTTGTCGACCCGCTTGTCCGTCATGACGTGCTCGACCGCCTCGACCGGCAGGTGGCACAGCACCGCCAGCGCGACAACGGTCTCCTCGAATTTTCCCGACTTGGCAAAATACCACCGCCGGATCGACCGGCTGGTTGCCGCGTTGGATCTGGTCGAACAGCTTCTTGGCTTGCGTGTAGTCGCGTTTGATCCTGGGTTCCGCGGCGCCGTTGTGACCGGTCAGATCGAGCAGCACACGATTGACCTCGGCCGCCATCGCCGGGTTGCTGGCTGCGAGACGCCTGAACACCGCCTTTTTCGGAGGCCTTGGACACCAGCGCGTCGAAATGCTCCTTCGGGATGTCCTTGCGCATGCCGACGCTGACGTGCGAGCTCGTCGTCGCCCCGGGCGTCCGCTCCACAGCTTGCCGAAGCCGGCGGCACCTGCGCACCTTCGTTCTTCGCAACCGAGCGCACGACTTCGCTGTTGCCCTCAATCACCAGAATGTCGCTGAGCTGTTCGCTCAGAGACGCGCGCTTGGAGATCGCGAGCAGCCGGTCCTGGGCTTTGCCGCCTTCGCGCAGCGAGCAAGTCCTCTTCGGTGAGGCGGGTCGACTCGGACAGGACCGGGCCGGCGACCTCGATGAACTCGTCGAGGGCGAGCTTGCGCACGACCGAGACCGCGGGCGCATTCCTGACCGGCGCCAGGCGCTGGGCGAGGCTTCGGCCCGAGCCTTGGTCTCGATCTGCTCGGCCAGCCGGCTGATGACGTCATCGAAGACGCCAACCTGATCCTCGGAATAGTCGTCGGCGCGGACCATGAACAGGTCGGTCACCCGCCGAAGGGTTTCGACGCGCGTGGCGGAGGACCCGGACGCAATCGCGCCCTCAACTTCGGCGATCAGGGATCGCTGCGGCTTCCACAGGCCGGCACCGTTCTGGTGAGATTTGGCGCAACTACAGATGGATCAAAATCATTGCGATCTGGTAAAATCTGCAACTATTTGTTCCCGAGATATCACATAACGGCATGCATAAGCGCGGGGGCTCGGCGTTCCAGCGCCTTCAAATGGGAAATTACAGCTTTGATCTGGCCGGGGTGAGCCGGCAGGGGCGTGGGCATGGATTGATGCGCCGGGCGCGATGCCGATCGGTAACGTCGCACCCGCTCTATAGTCCCGCGCCGGATTTCGTGGCATCAACCCCGCAAAGCGCGTTGGAGCGGCGGCGGCATGGATGTGGTGAAGCGGCTGAAGAACAGCGTCGCCTATGTCACCGTCAAGGAGGCGCGCAAGGCGCTGCTGCGCCGGCTGGCGCTGCCGAAATTCCTCGGCCGGGAATTCCGCTGTCCGGTGTGCGGCACCGGGCTCCGCGCCTTCAAGCCGATCTGGAATTCGTTCCAGCGGCAGATGCGCGAGAGCCCTCATCCATGCGCTCTAACCGGTTGTTCATATCGACAAACTTCAAACTGATAATATCTCCTTGATCATTCTTGCAGGTCAGGTGTTTTAAATTAATTCCAGGATAACCTTGAAGCACTTCCTTTACATTATCAAGATCCACCTGACGAACATGAGATACCGGTATGACCTCTATTTTATTTCCGACCATAGTTGATAGCGCTACAACCGGATGTGTTACACAGCCCCATTTTTGAATAAGGTCGCCTTGATGGGTTACAATATGGTCACGTGGAATAGGGCCTAGGATAGCAATTCGTTTCATCTGTATATTATTTATAATAGTTCGTATTCATTTGAATGCTTAGTCTTGCCTTTCACTAAATAACAACTTATTGCCGAATGGATCTATTACTTCCATGCATATGGCTTTCCACGGCGCTTTCTCCAAACCCGGCTTATTAAAGCTATAATTCTTATTCATTAAATAGCGATGATAATCTGAAATGTTGGAAAATTCAATGAATACTTTTGCTCCCGGGCAACAGTCTCCGTGATGTTCTGACAAGTGCAACGTGATATGCTCCCTGGAAATCTGCATGTACAAAGGAGAATCGGTTGAAAAGCGATGCTCCCAATCAATTTTAAAATCGAGCCAATCCACATAAAATTCAATTGCTTTTGAATAATCAAATATTCTCAACACAGGAATTACCTTACCGTTCATAAACCGGAATTTGTCAACTCACCAAAAATGCACCGCCGATTACGCCAGCACTATCACCCAGCGAAGGTTTAACTATGGGCGTATCAAGTCTGTTATTAAAAATATATTTTCGCACAGCGTCTAAACCGCGATCGTATAACAAATCGATGTTTCCTACCCCTCCGCCAATTACAATTACATCGGGGTCCAGTATATTGATAATTACACTCAAAGACTTGCCAAAAAACTCAATCAATCGCAGCATCGTTTTCTGCGCTGTCGGATCAACTTTAGATTCAGCCAGAGCAACGATATCTTTAAGCGGTTTTCGATTTCCAGTTTCATTAAAATAATATTTTTCCAAGGCAGGTCCGGAAATGACCTTTTCTACACACCCTGATTTTCCACAATAGCAGAGGCCTCCTGATTCGTCTAAAAAATTATGACCCCACTCACCCGCTATCCCTTGAAGCCCCACGATGGCGCGACCATCCACTACAATACCCCCGCCTACTCCGGTTCCCATAATAACCCCGAACACAATACGAGCATCCGGAAATTGTTCTTTAACTACGCCATATCGGGTTTCAGCTAATGCAAAACAATCGGCATCATTAGCCATTTCGATCTGTAATCCGAGCAGGTTTTCGAGATCATCCTTCATGCGCCTGCCGTTCATTGCCACAGTGTTACAGTTTTTCATAGTGCCCAATTTGGGATCCAAAACCCCAGGCGTGCTAAACCCTATTCGGTCAGGTATAAATCCCGAATTCTGTTGCATCATGTCAACTATTTTTTTCGCCTGTTGGAGGATACGCTCATATCCCTGATCGGCCTCTGTTGGGACACGGTCACGAAAAAGAATTTCAGGATCATTTGCCGATTTTAAAATTACTCCTTCGATCTTAGTGCCTCCCAAATCAATTCCCCACAGGCTTTTCTTGCCTGTTACACTTTTCTTGCTTTTTGCCATAATTCTTTAACCGCAATCGTTTTTCAGTGTAATTTAATAGTCTGTTGTTGAAAACAATAATGATCAATTTTAATTTGACAAAAGGTAACGGACCGCTGATTCAAGCTGATGCTTATGATTGAGCTGATTCTGGCTACTTGGTATGGGAGTCGCTTGAGGTCGTCTGCCACTGTTCTTAGTAATAATCTGATTTAGGTTGTAGGCCATCATCAAAATCAACTTAATCACTTTAAATCAGATTCAATCAGCGGCGAAATTTACGGAAATGGCTAAAAGAGAATTCAGCGAATTCAACTCATAAGATAATCTTTTTTCATCCCAGTTGAGATGCCTCTTACACTCTTGGGCAATCTCTTGCTTCCATCTGAGTACTCTGTGAATATCAAAATTTGTCAAACCCGTTCTTCGAATGAAAAAATCCTGGAGGGTGCAAACCATTTCATACTGTATGCAAAATGTCAGCTCGGCTTTTAACAATGAAAGTTCAGGATCCTCTTGTACCTTTAATTTAGAGAGCCCATTTAAAATAATGTCTGTTTGCTGCCCATAGTTCTCAATCAGGTATCGGGAAATATGAGATTTAAAATTATAGCTTTTAAGTTTTTCTACAACTGAGAGGGTAAACCTCCTGACTTCCTTTATATCATTAAATGGTTTATCGGTCAATTTCAATTGTTGGGTCTGGCATTCTTTCAGGCTTTTCTCGCTGAAATGTTTTTTTATGACCAGGTTTACCACACGTTCGGCCATCTTTCTATAGCCTGTCAGTTTTCCACCCGCAATAGAAATCAAACCTGTAGGTGACTCAAAAATCTCATCCTTGCGGGAAAGCTCTGAAGCAGACTTTCCATCTTCATGTATCAGCGGTCTTAATCCGGCCCAGCTCGATTCAATATCTGAAAGTGTTAGAGAAACCGAAGGAAAATTAACATTAACAGCAGCAATCAGGTAAGCTGCATCCTCATGCGTTGTAAATACATCATCTTTATCACCGTTGTAGGAAGTATCGGTGGTGCCGATGTAGGTAGTTCTTCCCCGTGGAATGGCAAAAATCATCCTGCCATCATCTACATTAAAATAAATAGCTTGTTTTACGGGAAGCCTACTGTGCGCCACAACAATATGAACACCCTTTGTCAGATGCAATCGCTTGCCGTCTTTAGACTTATTGACATCACGCAATTCATCCACCCACGGTCCTGCAGCATTCACTACAACTTTCGCCCTTATCTCAATTGATTGACTTAACAGCTGATCACTTACTGTTGCGCCGGAAATATAACCTTCACCGTAAATGAAATCTGTCACTTTTCCATAGCTAAGTAAATCAGCACCCTGGGCGGCAGCGGTCTTTATTATCTCAATAGTCAATCTGGCATCATCGGTGCGATATTCGGCATAGATGGCCCCACCTTTTATATCGTCTTTTTTCAGTAGTGGTTCGTACTTCAGCGTTTGCTGTTTGGTCAGCATTTTGCGTTGGTCTTCAGGCTTCACACCTGCCAGCCAATCATAAATTTTTAGCCCTATGGAAGTGAGCCAATACCCCAGGCCTTTTTTCTCTGACAGTGGCAGCAACATTTTCTCAGGAATGACGAGATGTGGAGCAAGTTTATGAACGATTGCACGCTCGCTTCCCACTTCTTTTACCAGGCCAAATTCAAGTTGTTTGAGATATCGAAGTCCACCGTGAATAAGTTTAGTTGACCTGCTGCTCGTACCAAAAGCAAAGTCATTTTTTTCGACCAAAGCGGTCTTGAGCCCACGCGAAACTGCATCTAACGCAATTCCCGCGCCCGTAATCCCTCCACCAATAATTAATATATCGTAGTGCTCGGTTTTGAGTTTATCGATGATAACTTGACGGCCTGATATAGAAAAATTGATCATGAACCTTTAACGTTCTAATTGCCCTAAATATACTTTTACTTGAGCATGGTTAGATGAATTAAATAGAACGTTTTCAACAATCATGTGTTAGCAATTTAAAATGGATACATTAAATCGGCGAGTTTCTAAAGCCAGGCTAAACACGCGGTTGATTATGTCAAAAAAGAAAATCGCAATAAAAAACACTCCGCACATTGGAAAAATATATTTCACTCAATCCATTGCATGGAGCGCTTTACTGCTTTTTTCCAACCGTTGTATAATTTAGTACGACTAGTTTCATCCATTTGTGGCGAGAAACTTTTTTGAATTTTCCTGTTTCGAATTATATCTTCTTTTTTCCAAAGCCCAATTTGAATTCCCGCTAAATAAGCTGCGCCCATTGCCGTTGATTCAATCACCTCCGGACGTTCCACCGGTGTGCCCAGTATATCGGCCTGAAATTGCATCAGAATATTATTTGCGCAAGCTCCGCCGTCCACTTTTAGCATGGCTAATTTTATGCCTGCATCTTCCTGCATGGCAATTAAAATATCTTTGGTTTGATAGGCTAACGATTCAAGCGTGGCCTTAATGATATGGTCCTTGCCGGTATCCCGCGTTAAGCCAAAGATTGCGCCGCGAGCATACATGTCCCAGTAAGGAGCCCCTAATCCTGCAAAGGCGGGGACAACATATACTTCATTGGAACCCAGCGCTTTGGCAGCAAAATATTCGGAATCCTTTGATTGATCAATAAGGTGCAAGCTATCACGGAGCCATTGCACAGCAGCACCAGCGATAAATACACTTCCTTCCAGGGCATATTCAACTTTGTTATCTAGTCCCCACGCTATGGTGGTTATTAATCCATTTTTTGATTGCTGAATTTTTGATCCCGTATTCATCAGCATAAAACAACCCGTGCCATAGGTGTTCTTAGCCATGCCTGGTTCAAAGCAAGCCTGGCCAAATAAAGCCGCTTGCTGGTCGCCTGCTACCCCTGTTATAGGAATGCTCTTTCCATTCAAGTTGAAATTTCCAAACTGGGCAGCCGATGGTTTTACCTCCGGAAGCATGGCTTCTGGAATCCCGAGAGCACTTAACAGTTTTTTATCCCAAGTTAATTCCTTGATATTGTACAACATCGTTCGGGAAGCATTTGTATAATCCGTCACATGATTTTTTCGCTGGGTCATGTTCCAGATCAGCCACGTGTCAATTGTGCCAAATGCGAGCTCGCCGCCATTTGCCTTTTCCCTAGCATTCGGAACATTATCCAGAATCCACTTTATTTTGGTTGCAGAAAAATACGAGTCTATGACAAGGCCGGTCTCTCGCTTAACATACTCTTCAAGACCTTTCTTTTTTAAGTCTTCACAAATTGGCGCCGTACGTTTGTCTTGCCACACGATGGCGTTATAAACAGGCTGGCCCGTTTGACGATCCCACACAACAGCGGTTTCACGTTGATTGGTTATACCAATAGCAGCTATGGATGAGATGTCAATATTATTTTCGCGAATCACCTTGTCCAGTACTCCAAGCTGTGTAGAAAGTATTTCGTTAGCATCGTGCTCTACCCATCCCGATTGCGGAAAGATCTGCCTGAATTCTTGTTGCGCAATACCGAGGATTTGTCCATCTTCCTTAAACAGCACAGCACGTGAGCTTGTTGTTCCTTGATCCAGGGCGAGGATGTATTTCATGGTTAAAAGTGTTGAGGTGTTGGAGTTCGGAGTGTTGGAGTTCTGAGTGTTTAGGTGTGTAAGTATTTAGTGTTTAAGTGCTGTATTATAGTTTTCGTACCTCGTACGTTGCCGAGGGTTTATACAAATAATAGCTTATACAATCCGGCGCCTAGCAATCCCCCTATTAACGGGCCAGCTACTGGTATCCAGCTGTATGACCAATCGGAAGAACCTTTTCCGGGGATTGGCAGTAGGAAATGTGCAACCCGAGGTGCGAGATCGCGGGCCGGATTAATGGCAAATCCGGTTGTGCCGCCCAGGCTTAAGCCTATCGACGTTATTAGAGCACCGACTATAAGGGGATTAAGTCCCTCAGCAAATTTATTTGCACCAATAAAAAGTATAGCGGTGACGAGTACCATAGTACCGATAATTTCGCTGATAAGGTTGGGAAGCGTTGAACGAATAGCTGGAGCACAACAGAATACCGCTAATTTGGTCGAAGGGTTATCTGAAATACGCCAATGGGGTAGATAGTGAATCCAAACTAAAATAGCTCCTACGAAAGCGCCTGCAAATTGAGCGAGAATGTAGCCGACTACTAAATCAGATTGAAACTCTCCGGAAGCCCAAAGTGCTATGGTGATAGCAGGATTAAGGTGCGCATTGCTGATCCTTCCCACAGCATATATGGCAAGCGTAACGGCAAGGCCCCACCCAATCACAATGGTTAGCCAACCTGCATTTTCTGACTTTGTTCCTTTTAATATCACGCCAGCAACCACTCCGTTACCCAATAAAATTAGGATCATCGTGCCGAAAAATTCTGCCATGTAAGGTGTCATATTTTGATTTTTAGGATCTACCGAGAAGCACTAGTACTGACTAAAGCCACCATTGCCAAATATTTTTAGCGCCAATCTACAAATGCCAGCTGACCGTGTCCGCAGCCTACTTGCATACTTAACCGGAAGCATCCGTTTCACCCTTATGCAAAATTCCTTCATCGCAACCTGGTAATCAGAGGAACCTACTTAGCTTTTGCAACTTCTTCCTTCCTGGTTTTTACTTTGTCCAGAATATAAGTACCTACTGCCTTCCCTTCTGTCAAACCATTTTCAAACGCAGGACGGTAGTGAATGCCTCCATACATCCGGCTGATGGCAGCTTCGGAACATGCAGCTTCAAAGGATTTGAAACTTCTGGCCGTTAGACCAAATTCAATTTCGGTGGAATCCGTAAATGGAAAGTTTTCGCCAAATAGTTTTGTAAGTGTCACAGCCGCCGCACCCGAAATGACGCTGTGGCCACTGGTGTATTCAGGAAATGGCGGCGTTTGTAATAACGGTACCCAATCATCGCTAATATATTGGTTTATATAAGTCTCCGGACGAATCAATTTGCTTCTGTATTTTTCATCCCAACAGGAAACAAATGCATCAAATAGTGAAACGGCTACGCGCACGTAAGCTTCCGTTGACCGCATAAAGTCAGCCTTTGTCTTTACGCAGGCAACTTGTGTGATATTCATCCAATGACCTCCCGGAGATATTTTTTTTGTTGCAAACATAACATGTCCTTTTACATTCATAACAAAAGGATTGCAATCCCAGAACGATGCAATTTCGCGCTGCTCCTGCGTTAAATTTTTTCCAATATCGTGTACTTCAAGGGCTTCTTTGTAAAAAGGACTTTCTTTCTCAATTGAAAATGGAGTGGGCGGCTTTGGCGTAAATTGGGCAGCGGAATCTATAGCGAAAGGACGGAGTTTATTGAAATGAGGCTCAACGGCATCCATATAGGCCGGAGGAGTCGGTTTCCACGTGGCCGGATCATCAATGATTGAATATTTGGGGAAAGAACGGCTTTGTTTATAATTATCCTTGCCAGACCAGGCAATGATATGATCAGCTACCTGTGTTCCATATGCAATGGAGCGATCATAGATTTCATCTGGTATACCCGTTTCCTTAAACTCTTCCATGATCGTTGTATAGAAAGCATCCATTTTGTCCTCTGAAAAGACAAGGGTCCTTCCGACTTTCAACATGGCTTGCACAGAAGCGAGCTGAAAACAATATTCTAAGTCGGCCTGAGGCTGAGGAACTGGCTCAAGTCCAGTGAGCTGGCCCGCGAGGGTAACGTATTTCTTGTCATGATGAATGGCAGCTTCATACCCTGCTACACACATATATGTATAAATCCTTGCCGCCACGGGCGGCGAAAAGATATCGTGAACAATGACATCGGTAACTTGCTTAACAGAACGATGTACAAAGCTCGGGCGTTCTACGGTGGTCCTCCATTCGCTATCATCGCTTGAACACGAAATCAAGACAACACTAAATAATAACAAACAGAACAAAGACTGCTTCATACAAATTCGAAAATTTAACTTCAAAAGTACCTAATCTCTAGAAATAAAAAAGGCAATTTTATCTGACGGAATATTCCAAATTTGTCCTAGGTTAACCGTTAATGCGTCCCTGTCGACATTTCCGTTACTTTACAATATATTTTTTGTGTTCGATGCCAACACCCTTAAGCTGAAGTGATTTCCAATTGGAAGGCAACTTAGTCTTAAGTTGTAAAATTCCATCATTTGTTATTCTTAACCCCCCAAAACCGAAGAGTACTGTTTGCAACATACCTCCTGCACCGGTAGCAAAGTAGGGATTCGTACCACCTGCGGTCTCTGCAAGCACACCGAAAGGCGGCACTTCATTGGACTTATAACTGCGCTGTAAAATCTGGTACGCTTTTTCCACTTTACCAAGTCTAGCATATACGGTAGCTAAGACAGAAAATCCCATAGCCGGGCCTTGGGGCGACATACGGGGTTCGTAATAGGCTAAATCTTTTTCGATTTGCGATTGATCAGTTATTAATTCTAATGGAAATGATAACAAGTTTACGTCTGCCTGCTTGATCTCCTCCCCGTTATAGGTAGCATTTTCTTTTGTAGTACCATCTGGGAATTTAAGAATAGGAATATTTGATGCTACGTGTTCCCAGTCGGGATCTGGACCTAAACCCAAGTCTTTAGCAGCCTGGGTAGCATATCGAAGTACAGAAATGGCCATACCATTTGTAAAAGCATTATTATCGATATTCTCCTGCCATTCATTGGCGCCAATGACATTGTTAATTTCATACTTGCCAGGGCCCTTGCGTTCTACCCTGCTTGCCCAAAAGTCAGCTACTTCCTTTAACACTGGATAGCCACGATCACGAAGCCATATTTTATCTTTTGTAACCTGATAATATTTCCAGAAGGCCCAGCCCACGCATCCTGTGATGTGATGTTGAAAAGGTCCGGTGAGTGCCCAGACGGGAGTATCTTCTGTTCCCTCATCGGATGATTCCCACGGGAACATCGCTCCTTTATAACCGTGCGAAAAAGCATTCTTCCTTGCCGCATCAAGGCGTTGAAAGCGATACTCCAATAAAGACTTTGCTATATCCGGTTGCAGCGCCAATATGGGCGGATACATCCACAGTTCGGTATCCCAGAAAACATGTCCGTTGTAGCCAAGTCCCGATAAGCCCATTGGTGACAGACTGTGCGCAGTTCCTTCGCGTGCGAAAGAGTAAAGATGATACAATGCAAAACGTACATCTTTCTGTGCCTGAAGATCGCCTTCGATAACAATATCGCTCATCCAAAGTTTCTCCCAATCCATTTCGTGCCGTTGTAATAAACGTTGTGTTCCTTCCAGCTTCGCGAAAATTGTAAGCCGTTCAGCTTCGTTCATGGGATCTTGAAAATGTTCTGTAGAAGTTGCTGATGCTACTACACTAAAACTGTAGGTCTCTCCTGGCTTCATATCTTTAGTAAACTTCATCAAGTGCATATTGTAATCCCAGTCTTCATGAATGAGATCAGGTGCTTGTCCGTGTGGCTCAGAAAAAATAATACTGTTGCTCACTGCTAGTGTGTGTTTACCCGAAGGGCTTTTCCCCACTGATGTTAACAGTGGTATAGTAACATGCGGTCTATCAATCTCGGCATATAAATTCCTGACGTCAGTTAAATGATTTGGCGCTTCAATAACACTCATCGGAACAACGCGCACAGCTTTCTTTGCGTTAATCTCGATCATAGCCATGGCCGTGTATGGAAGATGGCGTAGCGCCATGATGGTATGTTTCACCGTAAGCTTATCCCCGACTTCAAATGATGTTGTGAGCGCAGCTTTCTTCATATCGAGAACCTGCTTGTAGTTACGAATGTCTCGCACACCGATGCGCTGACCATCTACATCAAGATTCATGTTGATGTGATTGAATGTTTTCAGAATGTTGGATACGCGCCCGCGCTGATAATAGTCATAAACTCCATTCAATACGACATCCTTAACTTTCATTGGTTCTGGTGATGAGACCAGACCGACCATGCCATTTGCTACGGTGACGCCGTAATAATTAGAAGGATCGATTGACTTCGATTCGATCTGCCAGGAGCCATCCTGTCCTACTGCCACCATCGGCATAAGAGCAATAATCCAGTTTACAATGTGTTTCATAAGCTACTTATTCAGCGTAAATGCTTCTACTGTATCATTGTTGCGAACAGCGAAATAATAATCCTTCCCGCCGATCTTAATTGTTCGCAAGTGTCGTGTCTGACCCTTTACAAAGAAACCGGAACTTACGGAAGGAACTGATGTGAAGTTTCCGTTTCCGTCACCGGTTAACAGCAATCCATAACTCGCATCGTTGCGTCCCATTTGTATATTAATTGGATAAAAATTTCCGGCTAATAAAACATCGAGGTTTTTATCACCATTGAAATCATCGATCAGCATCGCATTGACAGTCGAGAATTGTGCTGCTGTTGGCAAATCGCTGACTTTGTATTTTCCATTGCCTAGGTTTTCGATGTAGGATGATCTGAAAGTATTAGCAACATACTTTTCCGATTTGTTTAGTGCTTCGTCACTAAAGATATCATGCAGCGTTGCTTCCGCAAATTTATGATAGGACAAATATTTTTTCTTGAGATAGGGCATTTGCTTTGTCATTTCATCGCGGGTATAAAACGGGTATTCTTTTCCTTTCATGAAATGCGTTAAAATTTGGTCAGTACTATCGTTAGAGTCGAAATCGGCAACAAACATTTTAACCGGTTCCTGAACAGAGGCATGTAGTTTTGAATTAAGTCCAAGGTTCCCGGCAATCATATCCAGGTCACCATCCTTATCAAAATCTGCAGTTTGAATAATATTCCACCACCCCTGGGTATTTTCCAGTCCGGAACCACTCAACGGTTGTTGAAATAGTTTACCATTCTTCGACAAGAAAATTGTTATAGGTGACCACTCAGCAGCGATGATGAGATCCTTTATCTTATCACCATCCATATCTGCCCAGCTGGCTTTTTTCACAAAACCAAATTTTCTTAAACCCGGAGCAACCTGCTCAGTTGCTTCAGAATAATTTCCTTTTCCATCGTTTAACAGGATATAACTGTCCAGCTTTATTCCATAGTGCCAGGGAACAGCCCGCGCTCCGATAAAAAGATCCTGGTCCCCATCACCATCTAAATCATTAGCTGCAACGCATGAGCCGGTAAGCAGAAGGTCAGGAAATGATTTCGATTTGAAAAAAACTCCCTTACCATTGTTTAAATATAATAGGGGCTTTCGATAAATCGAACTCCCGCTAAACTCATTTCCTCCACTTGCAACAATCAGATCGAGGTCTCCGTCTTTATCGACGTCAGCCAACTCGGCCCCTATATCTTCATATGTGCTGTCACTAGCAATTTCGAGTTGAGGGATTTCCTTGAGCGTATTGTCGGCTGACTGCAGATAAACATGAGCCACTTTCCATTTTGCTCCGCCAAGGAAAATATCATCAAGTCCATCGGCATTTAAATCTCCTACTGCAACAGCAGGACCTTCCGATGATAACATGTGAGGTATCAGGGCTTCCCGATTGAATTCAATGAACTTATTCTCGATGTGCTTATAAGGGAAGTTAATCTCACCAGATACATTTTTAAATACTGCTTTCGATTTATGAAAAATTGAATAGTCGAAAGAACCTTGCGCATCTTTTTGGTTAAGTGTTAATCGTTGATTTGCCTTGATGTCCTTCAGTTTTTGAAAAGTTCCGTCATTCCATACGATCATGAGTGAATCTATTTTGTCTGCATCACCAGTTCCGAATGTAAGACAATAATCCACCGAGCTTTCGTACCCACGCGTTGGCATACATTCCAGAAATTGTAGTTGACTATCCTTATAAATAAAAACTTTGGAGCCGATACCAAACCTATTGCCTTCATTGCCATTACACTTAATCTGTAAATAACCGCGCTGATGAAGGTCGTCCTTGTGATTATCCTTTGTAATTGTTTTGTTCTCGTACAAAAAAGCTTCGTCTTCTACATTATTAACGACAATGTCCAGATCGCCATCGTTATCAAAATCGCCATATGCCGAGCCGTTCGAGTAAGATGGAGTTTCAAGGCCCCATTCTTGCGCCATGTTCGTGAATGTTGAATCGCCATTATTTTTATATAGATAATTTGGCACCTTGATTTGCGGCATCTTATCGGTATAACCAAGTTCTCTGTTTGACATTTCGTACTGCATTTTCATCTGCACGGAGTCAACTGTAATGAAATTAATGTAGTCGAGATCGTTTGACCGTCTGAAGATTCCATTTGAGATAAAAATATCCTTCTGTCCATCGAGGTCAAAATCTGCAAATAATGTAGACCAGCTCCAATCCGTTGCGGCAACTCCAGATAAAAGAGCTATCTCACTAAATGTTCCGTCACGGTTATTAAGCTGCAGCGTATTTCGTGCGAACTGATGATTAAATCCAAAATTGATTTTAAAACCATAAACATCGTAAGGGTCCTCTGCCTGCGCTGACTTTAATATCTGGGGATCCTCCGACAGCATGTCCAATGACATTAAATCGGGGAACGCATCATTGTTAAAATCAGCGAAGTCAACTCCCATAGTGTATCGGCTGGTATGATTCATACTCTTCTCGATCATTTCCTTGAACGTACCGTCTTTCTGATTTATATAGAGATAATCATTTTCGTGAAAGTCATTTCCGATGTAAATGTCAGCCCAACCATCAAGATTAACATCGCTTACAACCACACCCAGGCCATATCCAATCACGCTGCTATAAATGCCAGATCCCTGTGTTACGTCTACGTATTTTCCATTGTCATTTCGTAATAATTTATCTCCTGCTAATGGATGTGGTTTATTACGCAGCTTTGAATTTCCAAATGTTCCATTCTGATGAAGCGAGTGATTAAGCATGAACATATCCAGGTCACCATCGCGGTCATAATCGAAGAAGGAAGCCTGAGTTGAAAAGCCAACAAGGTCAAGGCCATAATCCATAGCTTTGTCGTTAAAACGTGGAATTCCATTGCTGTCAACTCCCTCATTTATGAAAAGCTGATTCTTTCCTTTATAGATCAGGTAGTCTCCGATGTAGCTCACGTAAATATCCAATTTGCCGTCATTGTTCACATCCGCCATTGTAACACCGGTAGTCCATCCGTTGAACCCTTCAACACCTGCATCCGCTGTGATATCCTTGAACTTAAATTCAGCCTGGTTCAAATAAAGTTTGTTTGGTTCCTGATTGGAAGTGAAATAAATATCCAGAAGATCATCATCATTAAGGTCACCGACTGCAACACCTCCGCCATTGTAGAAATACATGTAATTGAAGATATTGAACTCAACACTTTCTGTCAGTGTATTCTTAAATTTTATCCCGGATTCACTTGAAGGTATTTTTCTGAATTTTTTATCTTCCGTGTAAGAACAGCCCACTAAGCCTGCGAAGTATATAAAAACTATTAAAATTGATAGGACTTGTTTCATTTATTAACACTATAAAATTTGACCGGCTGATTGTTTCTAATAAAAGCAAAAACTTTAAGTCCCTTTTTCTGAAGGGGAACAATATGTCTTACCTCTCCTTCTATTTTAAGCCCTGATCGTAAAGAACTTAATGCGTTAAAATTCCCTTTACCATCTCCTATTAGAGCCAAGCCATGAAGTGCATCATAGCGCCCGATCTCAGGCTTCACTGCAAATAAATTTCCCCCGATCACGATATCCGGAGATTTATCTCCGTTGATATCCTGAACGGCTATTCCAAATACGGGCGATATCTGTGCTTCAAAAGGCAAAGGCTTTAATAAAAAAGAATTCTTGCCTTCGTTGATGAGTACGGATGTTTTCGGTTCGTACGCTTTTAATGTCTCACCCCGTTCTATAAGTTTAGGGTCGAAAATTTCAAGGAGGGATTTACTGGCGTAGTCTCTATAATAGATAAATTTCTTTTTCAAGGAGCTCATTTGTTTAACAATATCCTGGCGGAGCGCCATAGGATATTCTTTCCCGTTCTTCAAATAGGCAAAAATGGGTTCTACTGAACCATTCTGATCGAAATCATTTACATGAAGAATTAGCGGAGAGTTCCTTGAAGGATGAAATTTAGAATTCAATCCCAAGTTACCCAAAACAAAATCGGGATCACCATCCATATCAAGATCCGCAGCCTCTATTCGGTTCCATAAACCTTCAGAGTTCTCCAATCCTTTTATGCCTTCTGCTCTTTTAAGTTGTTTTCCGTCGTTTAAAAATATAGTGATTGGCATCCAATCACCTACCGTGATAAGATCGGGAAACCCATTGCTATCATAGTCGAACCAGAGCGCATCGGTAACCATTCCTAATTTTCTGAATTGGGGCGCTTGATCGTAGGAAGCTTCTTTAAAATTTCCGGATCCATCATTAATCAATAAAAATTGGTCTGGCGGCAAACCATAATAGGACGGTATACTTCTGGTACCAACAAAGAGATCCAAATCGCCATCGTGATCGACGTCAGCAGGCCGAACGCAACTACCGCTTTGGTATAATAGAGGAATCTTTTTTTCCGTAATCTTAAAAACTGGGACTCCATCTTTTGTTCCAGTGTTTTCATAAAGTCTATCAAGCAATGGTATAGATTGGGCTAAATTCTCCGATCCTCCTGTAACAACATATAAATCAAGATCTCGATCATTGTCCATATCAAAAAATGAGGCGCCGACTTCGTCTGCGCGTAAGTCAGTGGAGAATACATCGGTAGACACCTCATAAAATTTATCAGATCGTTGCATGTAAAGCTTACCCGGATTTCCGACTGAGCCACCAAGGTAAAAATCGTCAAGTCCATCTTTATTTAGATCGGCCACCGCTACAGCCGGGCCTTGCGTGGAGAGCATATGATATAATAACCTATCACGATCGAAATCATTAAAGTCATTCTCCGTGTGTAAGATATCTGTTGATGGTACTTTACCAAGGAGCAGATGTGGTATTCCGGTTGATTTTTTAACATTGGACTTAGATGCATTCACATAATCAAGGGTCATCTGCTGATTCGTCTTTAAAGAACGAATGGTTTCCGTTTTGTCATCGGGCCACGTCACTTTTAAACTATCAATGATCTCATTTTTTCCTAACCCAATAGTCATCTTGTAATCCATGCTCGATTGAAACCCTCGTATCGGCATATTGTCAAGCGCAATAATTTGTCCTGCAACAAAAGCTTTAACGTTAGCTCCCAAACCAAACCGGTTTTTTGCATAACCTTTAAAGGTGACCGACAGATAGTGATTATTTTCGAGTTCCCGCGATCGGTTCTTGTACACAAATAATTCCTGGTTAACATTATTAATAACCAGGTCAAGGTCGCCGTCATTATCAAGGTCACCATAAGCTGCGCCGTTGGAAAAGCTTGGCTCCGCTAAACCCCATTCCTCTGCTACATTTTCAAAGTGCAGTCCCTCTGTTCTTTTGAACATGTGATTACTCAGCTTTACAGAAGGCATCCTTTCGACAAAATCTCTGAAGTCAATTTTTTTTCCTTCTATGGCCGCACGCATTTGTTTGCTGCTGCCCAGATATTCTACAAAATCCTGATTGGTTACGTCCTTATAAATTCCGTTACTTACAAAAATTTCTTTATTAAGGTCATTATTGAAATCCGCTATTAATGCTCCCCAACTCCAGTCTGTTGCATCGACCCTTGCCATCTGGCCAACTTCGCTGAACGTACCATCCTGATTATTCAGATGAAGCATGTTCCTCATGAACTGCTGATAATAGTCATTTTTTAATCTTAGCTGGTAAACATCATAAGTTTCAAAAGCCGAGAGGGTCTTCAATCGATAATCCTCTTCGGGGAGCATGTCTGTCGAAAATATTTCCGGGTAACCATCATTGGTAAGATCAGCTAGATCTGCTCCCATAGAGAACATACTAATATGTCCCATGTATTTCTCAAGGTCTTCTGTAAAGGTGCCATTATGGTTGTTGATGTAGAGATAGTCACGCTCATAAAAATCATTGGAGATATAAAGATCGGGCCAGTTATCCTGATTCACATCGCCGATGGTAACGCCAAGTCCAAAACCAATCACGCTTCCAAAAATGCCTGCCTGCTCACTGATATCCTTAAAGTGGCCGTCATCGTTGCGATAAAGTTTGTGACCGCCAAATTCATCGCGAACATTTCTAAGATTACGATAACCCAACGATGAAACGGACTGGTATGAGTTATTAAGGACATAGCAATCCAGGTCGCCATCCCTATCAAAATCAAAAAAAGCTGCGTGTGTGGAAAAACCTTTATCATTCAGGCCATACTCTTGCGCTTTTTCCGAAAATGTTAAATCGCCATTGTTAATAAACAGCTCGTTCTCACGATTGTCTCCTTTGATATCTCCGGCATTGCAGACATAAATGTCTAAAAATCCATCACTGTTAATATCGACAATACTTACTCCGGTTGACCAAAACTTATTTCCTTTTACGCCTGCTTTTTCAGTAATGTCTTCAAATTGCCAATTGCCTTTGTTAAGAAAAAGTTTGTTATCGCCCATGTTCGACGTGAGGTAGACATCAGCAAGACCGTCATTATTAATATCAGCAATAGCCACTCCTCCGCCGTTATAAAAATTGCGGTATCTGAAGACATCAAGATCCTCTTGAACGGTTAATTTATTTTGAAATTCAATACCTGTTTCTTTAGAAGGCAACAGTTGGAATAACGTTTGACTCTTATTCAGCTCTTTTTTTCCCGTTTGATTTGTACAAGCAATTGGTATTAGAACTTGAAATAGCATTAAATATCTCCACATCAACTACGAATGTTTTTTTGAGGATGTAAAATAAAAAAAGAAGGCAAGTATTCAGCGCTTGCCTTCTTTCATTAAAAAT
The DNA here is from genome assembly GCA_963837415.1 of uncultured Bacteroidota bacterium. Lineage (GTDB taxonomy): Bacteria > Bacteroidota > Bacteroidia > Cytophagales > Cyclobacteriaceae > Chryseolinea. The sequence goes on from CAWING010000001.1 coordinate 20,244, forward strand.
TGTTTGCTGTTATTCAGCAGCGCCTGGATATCCTTTATTCTGTTTCAGGTTTGGATTTGAGTCAATTGCAAGCTGAGGTATAGAAAACAAAACACGGTAAGCGTCTGTATTCGGTCCTTTTTCCTCCCAGGGCTCATTGAATTTACCAAAGCGTATCAGGTCAATCCTGCGCAAGCCTTCCCAATACAATTCGCGGCCACGTTCATCCAACACTTCATCCAGCGTGACAGCCGCGAGTGCAGGTGCACCACGAAGCGCGCGCAATGCATTGATATCCGCCAGGGCGGAAGTTGGACTGCTTCCATCAGAACCACCACGTACTTTCGCTTCTACCATATTCAAATAAACTTCAGCAAAGCGGATCAATATGTACTTGTCATAGAAGGCCGGGTGATATTTCATCACGCGATACCCTTTCATTGTAGCAGCTCCGGAGAGTGGAACATCAGGTGAGAACTGTAGCGGAAGACCAGTACGTGTATCGACAAGGTCCGTTCCATCATCCTTCTTTTGCTGCCCGGTAAGCACACCAAGTCCAATACCTGCAAAATTTTGCCCGAATGGAAGCCCTGGTATCTGCCCAGGAGGAATGCCTCTTCGCTTATCAGCCGGATCAAATTTGTTGTAGAAATCAGCCAAGGTAGCAAAACCATTCCAGCCACTTGGGTTCTGATTATAATGCAAAGTCATGTATACTCGGTTTTGAGGGGATCCCTGCTTGCTCGTAAGAATTATTTCCGTGCTTGGGCCTGCACCTTTAAAATTATCGAAGTAGTTCGTGTTCAACTTATACCCATCGGCGATGACAGCCGCAGAATATTGAATAACCTTGTTCATATCGGCAACGTCGAACGTGTAAGGTCCTTCTGGCGTGGCCGAAGTATACACAGCCTTGTTAAGATACAGTCTTGAAAGCATAGCGTTTGCTGCTGCCTTAGATGCTACAGGTTGAGGAATCGGTCCTGCAGTAATTTTAGGCAAATTGGGCAGTGCTTCCGTTAAATCCTGCGCCACAAGGTCAAATCCCTCTGAACGAGTGAATATCTTAGGGTTAACTTCACCACCTTCGTTGGTCTTTCGTTCGGGTAAAACTCCCCAGAAATCGATGATGTAATACCGGTTGAAAGCCCGCAAGAACTTAGCTTCTGCAGTCTGTTGCGCGGTAACAGCGGAGGCCTCCATAATGGATTGAGTGTTGTATGCATTTTGGTTCAAAGTGTTCCATGCATTATTAATGTAAGAGTGAGAGGGGTCCCATGTATGTGTATACAATGACCGCCAAACACCGTTATCACTCCAGTCAACCCCACGTGTCGGCGGAATTAGTTCATCGGAAGTGTGTTCAATCAAAGAATAAATACTTGCCTGGTCAGTAAAAGCACCCAAAGCATTGTAAGAGCCTTCCAGGGCTGCGACGGGGTCAACGTTAGTTGTACCACCCGTATTCACGATCACCTGTGAGTCAACCTCATCCGTTTCAAGGTCAGTACAGGCAGCTACGAAACCTAAGGATATGATAGCTGTCATTATTCGAATCATCTTACTCATATGAAGAAGTGTGTTTAATTAAAATGTAGCATTAATTCCAAAAGCAAATGTTCTGGCGCGCGGATACGTTGTATAGTCAATACCCGCAACAGCAACAGGAGGCGAATTTCCCAGAGTTACTGGCTTAGGAACACTTACTTCAGGATCCTGGAAGGGGTAGTCTGTGAAAACGGCAAGGTTAGAACCCGTTATATATAGCCTCAGGTTCTGGAAAACGCCTGTATTAGGTTTGAAATTATAACCCAGTGTAACGTTTTGAAGTCTGACAAAAGATGCATCGTATAAGAAACGAGTTGATACATCCGGGGCGTTGAGCTTATTCTCATCAGTCGTCGGAACATCCTTTGTTGTATTGCGTCCATTCGCAAGGGATCCTGCAGTAAAGAAAGCATTAGCTGTATTGCTGTATACGTACTGTCCTAGCTGACCCGTAAAGAAAATGCTCAAGTCAAAATTCTTAAAGGTAAAAGAATTTGTGAGCCCAAGATTCCATGTAGGAAGCGGAGACTTGTCAACAAATTTCTGCACGTCACCGCCCTTGTAAGTTGCAATACCATTCTCATCAAAGCCTTCAAATTCACGTACGTAAAAAGCATAAAGCGGCTGCCCGTCAGCAATACGCTGAGAGTAGGCTCCTGACAAACCCTGTCCATTTATTTCACCAGCATTATAGAAAGTGTTTAGGTTTGATACCTCATTCTTATTGTATGCCATATTGTACGCGATATTCCACTTGAACTCGGAACGATCAATGGCGTCATAGCTCAACCCCAATTCCACTCCCTGGTTAATAATATCTGCCGGAAGGTTTATATATCGGAATGGGTTTGGCGCAGGTTGTGCCGAGTAAGAAATGGTAAGAAGGTCGCTTGTATTTTTGTTATAAAAGTCAATAGAACCTCTTAATCTGTTATTTACTAATCCAAAGTCAAATCCAATATTAAACTGAGAGGTCGATTCCCATTTCAGCCCAGGATTCTCGAAAGATACAGGTCCGAAACCTCCACGGTCTGTATTGTCAGCACCAGTGTTGATCGTCCAGTCAGTACCCGGAAGCCCGCCATAGCGCCATCTTTCCTCATAGAGGTTATGTCCGAACTGCTGGTTCCCTGTAACTCCATAACTGACACGCAAATTCAGCTCAGTGACCGCATCAGGTATGAACGCCTCTTCGCTTAATCTCCATTTAAAGGCCGCGCTTGGGAAAATGCCATACTTATTGTCTCCACCAAAACGTGTAGACCCATCCGCACGTACCGTAGCAGTCAATATGTACTTGTCGTTAATCGACGCGGTAAACCTGCCGTAATACGATTGAAGCTCATCTGTCGTATTTGAAGAGTTAGTCGCAACGACGCCTCCGAGTTTTGACTGGTCAGCTGATGCTATGTTATTAAGCATGTCGTCGAGACTGTTGGTTCTAAAACGGCTGGCTTCAAAGCCAATAGTTGTTGTGTTAAAATTCTGGTATGAATAACCTAACAATCCTGTAAAACTGACACTACCAAACTTCTTCTCATAAGTAAAGTAGTTCTCCCAAAGGTTATTGCCTTGATTATTATCGCGAATGTAAGCACGCCCATTGTTAAAAATACCCGTTACATTCAACAATTTTGAAAAAGCTGCTCTTTGTTGAGTAGAAGTTTGGTCAAAGCCATAAACCGTCTTGAATTTCAAACCCCTAGCAAGTTCGTACTCGGCTGAAATTGACCCAAGGGCACGCATTGAGTTTGTGTAAAGGTCGCTCAGATTAAGCATTGCAACCGGGTTCGGCTCAGTGTTTGCTAACTGGAAGTATCCACTAGGATCTGCGGCATCATATATCGGATTGGACGGAGCCTGTTTCAACGCATTTCCCCAAAGGTCTCCTTCAAATCCTGAGTTAACCGTGATAGGAACCTGATCATCATGTGTCTGGGCAATGGTAAATGACGTCGAAATCAATAGCTTATCGTTAAGGAATTTCTTATCGCCATTAAATCGTAGTGAGAATCGTTTTAAACCGCTTTTGTCAACGATACCTTTCTGATCCAGATAACCGGCGGAAAACAAATAGCTACTAGACTTGTCACCTCCGCCATATGAAAGGCCATATTGTGTGGAGACTGCCTCTCTGGTTACTGCATCCTGCCAGTCCGTATTGGCACCCTTATCAAGGGCTGCTCTCGCCACAGCGCCGTTGTATTTCTCATATGCAGCCAAAAAAGCATCCCTTTCTAAAAGGTCATACTTTTCGGATATTTTGCTCACACCTATTTGGACAGAGAAATCAAGTTTAGGAGTACCGGATCTTCCTTTCTTCGTAGTGATCATAACTACGCCATTCGCGCCACGTGAACCATAGATTGCGGTTGCCGATGCGTCTTTTAGCACATCCATACTGGCAATATCATTTGGATTAAGGAAGTTCAACGGGTTCCGGGCCGGCGTAGCGCCTGAACCACTGGCACTACCGTTACCAATATCATCATTCGTAATGGGTACACCGTCCACTACGTAAAGTGGTTGATTACCTCCTAATACAGAGCTTGTACCTCGGATACGAATGGTATTAATCGCACCAGGCTCTCCGCTATTGGATGTAATTTGCACTCCAGATACTCTTCCTTGCATTAATTGTTCAGGAGAAGAAATCACGCCCTGATTGAAGTCCCCGGACTTCAAGGATACTAATGTTCCTGTTACGTCTTTGGCTTCTACCTGACCATAACCAATCACAACTACCTCAGAAAGGGCTGTTACATCGGATTCCAAACTCACGTCAACGGTACTTTGAGCTCCTACGGGAACCTCGGAAGCCTTATAGCCTACAAACGAAAATACGAGCGTGGCACCCTCGCCTACATTGATAGAATATTTTCCATCTACCGCGGTGATCGTTCCATTATTTGTTCCTTTCTCGACCACATTTACACCAGGAATTGTAGAGCCGTCTTCGGCTGCCTTTACAACCCCCGTCACAGTTCTACTTTGGGACCATGCTTCTGAACCAGCAAGCAGAAATAAAACAGTTAGATACCTGATGAAGTTTAGATAAAATTTTCGCATAGGGTTTATAGTTTGGGTTAATCATTTTGAAAACACGGGTAAGTGAAGAATGAAAAAATGCATTGGCTTACAAGAAAGCGAATTTAAACAAGAAAGTTGTAAAAAAGTTGTTTTTTTTGAGGAAAAAATCGATACCGCAAGTTATTGCAAGGGTTAAATCGTCGCAAACTGTGGTCATTATTCCAAATCCAGAACTAATATTCCCATTGGAGGTAGCTTAAGCGTTGAAAGATCCGAGTGATCAATCTGCGACACTATGTCTTTGGCTTTTTTACAATTCTTTATCTGTTCCGAAAATCGCTGGGTATTTACCACCTTTTCGCTATTGTTTGCATTTAAAACCACCATTACCGTCTTGCTATCATTGTGTCGGAAATAAACATAAATATTATCCTCGGGGATGTAATGCGTCAGCTTACCGCTATGAACCACCGGCTGAGTTTTTCGCCACTGCAATAGGTTCTTCATGAAGTCGAATATATCATTCTGTTCTGACGTCCTTCCGGAGGGCGTAAAGGCATTGACTTTATCATCGCGCCAGCCGCCTGGAAAGTCCTTCCGTATGTTCGGATGATACGCGCCATCTCCATCCATTAACAGCTCCGTTCCATAATATAATTCAGGTATCCCACGAGTTGTAAGAAGAAATACCAGTGCCATTTTAAGTTTATTGATGTCTCGCCCAACAGATAAAAAAATTCGCGTCATATCGTGGTTGTCCAAAAAGATTAAATTGTTGTTGACATCTGGATAGGCAAAGTCCTGGCTTAGCACATTGTATAATTTTCTCATGCCGGTATCCCATCCTACAGATTCATTTAAAGCTTTTGGTATAGCGAAGCAGAGCGGAAAATCAGTGACGGAGGGCAAATTAGATTCATAACCATCCAAGTTATGCGCACCTTTTTGCCAATATGCAGTCGTCGCAATATTATCGATCCAAACTTCGCCCACAACATTGAACCTTGGATATTCATTCATAACTTCCTTTACCCAGGTTGACATAAAAGCTTTGTCTGGATAAGGATACGTATCCATTCGGATGCCATCGATCCCTGCATACTCAATCCACCACAAAGTGTTTTGAATCAGGTAGGTCGCAAAAAGGGGATTCTGCTGATTGACATCCGGCATCGTAGTATCGAACCAACCATCGTTCATCAGGTTAGTATCATGTCCAGATTGGTGAGGATCGGATACAACAGTACCCTGATAGTTGGATCTTGTGAATGTTGGAAACTGATGGATCCAGTTTTTTTCCGGTAGATCTTTTATCAGCCAATGCATGCTGCCAATATGGTTCATCACCATGTCCTGAATTACCTTCACCCCCATCTGATGGCTTTTGGTGATGAAGGCGACATAATCTTCATTTGAACCAAACCGTTTATCGACTTGATAAAGGTCTGTAATGGCATAGCCATGATAACTGGAATACGGCTGATTATTTTCGAGCACAGGGTTTAACCACAACGCCGTTACGCCGAGGTCTTTGATATAGTCCAAATGATCCGATATTCCTTTCAAGTCACCCCCATGCCTTGATTCTGGTTTTTCGCGGTGTGCCCCTTCTAACATTCCCGGAAGGGAATCATTTTTTACATCTCCATTTGCAAATCGATCGGGCATAATAAGGTAAATCACATCGGAGGCGTTAAATCCTTGAATACGATTTGGAGATGTGTCTTTATTTTTCAGCTCATAACGATACGTAAATTTCTTTTTTCCATTCACAAAGTTGATAGGTACCACGCCGGCTTTTGCATTTGGTGTAATTTCCAGGGTAAGAAAAAAGTAATGTGAATTCGATACTTTTTTTTTCTCTTTTAGTACGACCCCTTCATAGTTTATTGAAGCATTGTACTCAGCTACATTCAGGTTCTTATTATAAAATAAAATTTGAAGAGAAGGATTTTTCATTCCAATCCACCAGAAAGGAGGTTCCACATGATGAAAGGGTGGTTGATTTTTCTGAGCAACTAACGGACTGCATGTCAGGGCAAGAAATAAGAGAACGCAAATTTTTTTAAGGTTCATCGGAAATGATGGTTTAATCATTAGTTCTGTCGTTAAAGGAAAGTTGCGTCATTGCCAACGGAAACGTGGGAATGTGCGCAGCGCAAATGGTCCAACCAATGACTTAAAGGCAAATTTATCATTACCTTTTTACAATTTTAGCCTGGTGCACGCCATGTCTGTTTTTTATTTCAACAATGTAAAGTCCCTTGGGAATTTCTGCCACGCCCCATGAGTTTTCAGAAAGCCTCGGTACTTGTATTTGCCTCCCGTCAGGAGAATGTATAGATAGCGATCCTATATCTTCATACTTGACAAAAAGTATATCATCCACCGGATTGGGGTAAACTATAAAGTCAAAAATCTTTTCTGTATTAACACTTGTGACATTGCCCCTAAGAGGATAATCTGTAAATAAATTGTACTCCCCCGGTGCTAGCAATAAAGTATGTGGTGTACTGCCTACCGAAATTGGACGATCCCCATAATATTCATACCATACCCCGGTATGAGGAAAGTTTATTGCACTCTCCTTTGAAACAACATCAAAATTAGCCACCAATTGAACATTCATTTCACTCGCATCGGCAGGGCTTGTGGTGTAGGTAGAATTTTTCAATGTAATCTGCTTTACCAACGAGCTCCCTGTTTGTATGGAAGCTGTACCATCCCGAAAGACGTCGTACATATTTCTAAGTGCAAGCAGCTGAGCAATGTGCCCATAAAGACTATAACGTTGTGGATCTTCTCGATAATCCCAATGCAACGGTTTGGGTGAAACTCTGCACCCATCGCTTATGCTACCATCCGGGCACCGGTTAATACTTTCGTCGTATCCCAACTCACCAAATTGCCAAACCATCTTAGGCCCTGGGATTGTGTAAAACATTAAACTTGCAGCTTTTATGCGATCCAATGCCGTACTGAGTGTTTTTATGTTGTACGAGCCGGATGACTTACCATTTTGAAAATTCCGATACATCAATCGCTCCTCGTCGTGACTTTCCATGTATCCGATCAAATGAGGGATAGTCCAATTGCGGTTTGTATGGTAAATGCCGCTAAAATCAGATCCCGAATTACCTTGTGCGTTTTGACTATAGGCGTTGTTATAGTTACCCCACAACAGCATTCCCTTCCCTTCACTCGCTTTGTATTCAGCTAACTCTTTTTCTTCCTGGTTGTCTGCAAAATGCTCTAAGATTATATAAGCATCAGGCGTATGCTCCCATATCTTATCGGCCATTCGTTTTAAAATATTTATGCGCGATGCATCGTATTGGCCCCACGCCGAAACGTTTCCACCAGCGTTCTTTTGTGTAAATCCTTTGGAGAGATCAAATCGGTATCCATCAAATTTATATTCGTGGATCCAATAGTGGTTTACCGTATCCAGGTATTGCTGGGTGTATGCACTCTCGTGATTTAAATCAAAGAATACACTGAACGGATGAGTCGCTTCCTGGTTGAACCAGGGACTATTTGCTGCGGGCTTACCTCCACCAAAATCATAATACATTAATACATATGGATTGGGCAAATCCTGTTGGTTCATGACAACATCGAGGATAACGGCGATATCCTGTGCATGACATTGATCAATAAATTCTTTTAGTTTGTTTTTAGTACCATAATATTTATCCGGCGCAAACATAAACGTCGGATTGTACCCCCAGCTCTCGTTACCATTAAATTCCGTAATGGGCATGAGTTCAATAGCATTAATGCCTAGCCTTTTAAAATAGCTCAGCGTGTCAATTAAGTTTTGAAAATTGCGTTCATCACTACCTAAAAAATCGCGAACAAGCAATTCATAGATGACCAGTTCTTCTTTCTCTGGTTTTTCGAAATTTTCTATCTGCCAATCGTAGGGTATTTGTGCCGTTTGAAAAACAGAAGCACGGTTAAAGTACCATTGTTCCCTTGAAGCGGCAGCCGGATATGATTTTAGATCCGGATAGGTTTCAGCGGGAATAAATTGATCACCCGGATCCAAAATTTTATCGGCATAAGGGTCTGCGACATACAACGCCTCGTCTACCAGATATTGAAATGCATACTCCCGACCAGACGTGAGTCCGTCTATTTCCAGCCAAAAATGCTCGCCGTCTTTTCTCATCAAGTACTCCGGAAGTATCTTCCAATCGGAAAAATCTCCGACGACATACGCCGAAGTTTTCTGGGGAGCCCAAAGGCTTAGTGTCACTTTTGTCGGGTCTAAGCCATAATTAATACCATCCATTATTCCAGCTGGACGTTGTTCATTTACGACAGCACTTCTTACAATGTAACTGAAGATTTTTTCCACCGATTCACTACCATCGTCTGCAGCAAGAATAACTTCTATAGTCCCGGAAGACTCGGTTATCGTATGTGTATAAATAACAGAGGTTACACTTGTTTCGCCTAAGACATCAACACCATTGATTTTTAAAACAACATCGGATACTTTTGAAATAATAGCTTCTATAGTGAGCTGGTCTCCTTGATTTTTGAAAACAGGAAATTTATCCGGCTGCGTCACACTAACCTGCAACTGATTTCCTTCGAATATATCAATGAATATGTCTGAGTTTGTAGTGCTCTTTCCTTCTTTACATGGTGTTGAATTGCCCGCAAAACCTCCGCAAGGCCCCGCGTTCCGAAAGACCGCTCCGATCCGATAAATCCTGACCCCCGCGGCTACTCCATAGTATGATCTGGGCGTAATTTTTATCTGCCATTTGTCATTACCTAATGAGGTCATCTCTCCCACAGCCCCAGGGTTGCCCCAATCCCCTTGCACGTTTTGCCATCCCGTACCGGATGGACCACTTAAGATTACGCCCGAGTGCATAAATACCTTGGCAGCACCTACCAGGCCCGATGTGCCTTGAGTTGCATCATATACGATCGTAATCTCCTCATCCGCCGTTGGAAAAGACGGCGAAACAGAGACTTGAGCCAATGCAGCCGTATTCATTAAGGACAACAGGAACAATAATCTTTTCATCGCCGTATTCTTAAAAAAGAAACAGCGTAAAGAATTCTTTACGCTGTTCAAACCCGAACTAAAATTATATTGGTGAAATCGTGTAAGTATATCCATTAACCGGATCAAGGATGATCTCGACATGATAATTTCCTGGGCCTGGAGAAACAATATTTCCTGTATTGAATTTTAATGTACCGTCCGAATCACCTTTTCCGAAGTTTATGTCCCATCCATCATTCGCGCGGAATTTATATTCGCCTGCTGTCAACGCAACATCTACCTGCCATTTGTAGCTGCCTAACCCACCTACGAAGGTCATGTTTGTATCATTGTCCCATCCACCAGGCGTTGCATTTCCTACAATTCCCCAGCTGACAGCTTGTACACTGTAAGACAGGCTAGTAAAATCAACAAATATCCGGTAGAATCCATCGACAGTCACCTCAAGATTGTTTTCACCTTCCTGGATTACTTTTCCTTCTGCACCTTTGCCCCAATCGCCGGCCCAGTCTTTCACCTGTAAGAATTTAAAGCCTCCGCCGCCAGCGGTTAAATACGAATAAATTTCAAATTTACCATCCTCTGCTTTGACAAATTTAACAGAGTTGGCAGGCGTCCATCCGGCCACAGTTGAACCTCCCACCAAATACAATTCAGAGGGATATGGAAAACGTACCACAGTCATGGCATAAACTCTCGTAGCATCGTTAAAAGTAATTTTGTAAAACGCATCGGCAACGCTACCCGGCAAAACGATGTTCGGTCCAAACTCCTCTGCTTTACCATCTACTTCTGCATCACCATAATTTTTTCCTTGGAAAAAAGGACTCTCGGAAAACTTAAATACATCCCCTGCTTTTAATCTAAATTCTGCTAACTCCCACGTATTGTCCGCCACTAATGTGAAACTCGGTTGTGGACCTTGAAATGAATTAAAGTTTCCGAGTAAATACAAGCCTGAAAGATTAGTGACGTAGTTAACAGAAGGAACGATTGTATACTTTAAAGTTTCATCATTGAAACGAAGGTTTACTAGTCCAGCGTAACCACATTCAGTGTTTGGGCCCCCTCCCGTGGTGATCTCCAGGGTCTTATCACAATTGGAGTCTCCCCAATCTGCGTCGGTCCAATCGGGCGTATTTTTCAATTTCCAGGGACTGCCTTGCAAATCAATCTCCTTAATTTCCCACGTATTGTTTGCCACCAATTCCAGTTCATCTGCGCCCCACCCGTTAAACACGCCAGCTATAAACATCTTTGCCTGGTTAGCTGCATAAAGCTGGTTGGCCACTTTAAAGCTGGAAGTTGTTTCCACGGTGTTGCTTCTCGTATCACCGGCAACGACAGTTATGCTATAATCACCTAATGGCAAAGTGGAAGCGCTAAAAGCGGAACCGTCAATAACAACGGAGTCTACAGTTCCAGTTAACGGTTCAGTCATCGTAAAAAGCTGTGTGCCTCCAGCGTCTTTCAATGTAACGGTTGCGGTAGATAAAGGAGATTTTGGCCCGTCTGCCAACACCACTTTAATTTTAAAGTCCCCAATTTTGACACTGGTTTTAGGGCTAACGCTCATCACCGTAGGCGGATAACTTAACAGCTCATCCACATTAATCTCATCTTCGCATGAAGAAAATGCGATTAAGGATACAATCGAAATTATAAATATCTTTTTCATTTTATTCAGTTTTAGCACCATCACCCATTAATAACCTTCATTTTGATCCAGTTTTGGATTGGCAATGATCTGTGAAGAAGGAAGCGGGAAAAGATTGCGGAATGCCTCTGTTTCCTTACCCTCAGCCACTCCACCCTTCCATGGCCAAATAGCCTTGGGGTTAGCCGTTTCACTATCTGTAAATAATCCGAACCGAATTAAATCCGTTCTGCGATGAGCTTCCCAATACAACTCCCTGGAACGTTCATCGATGATAAAATCCAACGAGATATTCGCTGCAGTAATATTCCCGCTATTATCACCATATGCGCGGGCACGGAGAAGGTTAATATAGGTAACGGAATTAGCCTCACTCCCACCTGTACCACCGCGCTCAACGGCTTCGGCATACATCAGGTAAACATCGCCGAGGCGAAACATCGGGAAATCCGTATCCACGAATTCAAGACTGGAACCTGAATCTCCGTCCGCATCGAGATTTCGAAATTTTGGAACAGCATAACCTTCATTAAAAGTAGAGATAGGTGTGTTCGGTATTTCCTTACTTTGGCCGTTTGTGTAAAAAATAGCCCGTGAGTCAATGTTACCCGTTTCATCTGGAAAAAGATTAACCAGGTTTTTAGTAGCGCGTAGCCCAGCCCAGCCGGTATTTACTCCATAATCTGTGGGATTCATCGCTCCTCCGATAGAAGCATGAATCAGAAATGTCATGCCTCCATATGTTTGTGTACGGTTACCATCAAAGTTAACGGCAAAAATAATTTCCTGTGAGCCCACATTATCCAACATAAAAAGGGATTGGTAATTCTCATTCAGTTGATATCCTGCTTCAATAATTTTATTGCAGTACGTGATACATTCGGTGTATTTAGCCTGACCCGTGTACACTTCAGCATTCAGGTATAACTTAGCCAGCACCATCCAAGCCAGACCCTGGTCGGCTCTTCCATATTCAATTTGCCGAGCTGCTGCTAATTCATTTTCAATCGCCTTTAGCTCCGATTCGATGAAATCAAAAACTTGTTGTTTTGTGGACTGGTCCGGAACACTAATTCCTACCGCATTTTCTTCCGTTACAATTGGAATTGCGCCAAACATATCCAGCCCATGCCAATAACTCAATGCGCGCAACACCCTGGCTTCAGCACGATATTGTTTAACCTGATCGCGGAGGGTCTGAGGAGTATTTCGGCTGTCTAGTTTTGCATCTGTGGTTTCACGCAAAAATTCATTCGCCATAGAAATCTGAAAATAGACTCTGTTAAACATGGCATTTATGAATTCGTTTTGTGCGGTCCACGTGTGAAGATGATAAGTAGGAAGAGTTCCATCGTTCCATCCGATGACCGTTTCATCGGTAGTTAATTGCTGTGCTTTCCAATATTGTCTCAGGTAATTTGAGAAGCCCTCATCAATACCTTTGATATCCGGATTCCCGGCAGGTCCTTGTTGTCCACTAATGGCAATGCCTGCATAGATTCGCGCCAGGAATTGTTCGTAAGCTTGCGGATTATTAAAAATAACGTTGGCAGTAGCTGAGCTCTTAGGAGCTACATCAAGGTCAGTGCATGATGTGATACTTACTACAACTGCAAGACCTAATAGATATATTTTTTTCATACTATTTCTTTTTTAAAATCAGAAGCTGATGTTAACACCGAAAATAAATGTTCTAGATCTTGGGTAGACATTGTTGTCGATACCCGGAGCTAGTGTAGCTCCTGTACCACTCGAAACTTCAGGGTCCAAACCAGAGTAATTTGTAATTAGAAACAAATTTTGAGCTGTGACATATAAGCGCAACTTAACTTTGTTGTTGAGCACTTCATGGAGGGAATATCCCAATGTAATATTATCCATGCGCAGGAAGTTAGCATTCTCAATGTAGTAGTCTGAAAAATATTGTGGGTTTTTGAAATTTGATTCAAGAACTGAGGTAAGCATGTTCCGCGGTACAAAGTTGTCGTTAGCACGGCTAAAGTTCGTCGTATTCGATGCTACGTTGTTATAAATGTAACCTCCCAAATTGCTTCGCAACGTGAAGCTCAAATCTAAATTTTTGAAATTCACTGTCGATGAGAGCCCTAGCAAAACTTTAGGGGCGCGTTGATGAAACGGACGTCTATCCTGATCATTTACTGCTCCATCATTATTAACATCTTCATACATATCGGCAAGATTAATCTGACCATCTTCATTGTTATCTTCGCCATCCACTAACGGAACATCTGGGGACTCATATTTCTGTTTGTAAACATAAAATGAATAAGCAGGCTGACCGACTCGTAAAATTTGGATAAAGTTTCCAACACCACCAGAGATTCCTCCGGTTTCATATCCTTTGAACTTAGGATCATCGCTGCCGTCAAGGGCAATGATTTCATTTTTATTATAGGCAGCATTCACTGACACATTCCAGGTCAAGTCGGGCCTTGAAACCGCGAGCGCATTTACGGTTAATTCAACACCTGTATTTTTTACTTCACCAATGTTGGAGAGAATGATATTTGTTAAGTTAGAACCCGATGGTACTGCTCGCTCGAAGAGCAAATCCTTTGTATTTTTCTGATAGAATTCTAATGATCCATACAGTCTTCCTTTCAACACCCCATAATCTAATCCGATATTGAAAGACGCCGTCTCCTCCCATTTTAAATTACTATCATACCCATTCGGGCGAAGTGTTGTAACAAAACCACTTCCAAATTGATACTGCGCGGTTGAAGTACTGGGTGAATAGGATGGAATATATAGATAATCACCTATTTCCTGATTACCATTAACACCATATCCTACTCTGAACTTAAGATCTGAAAATGTATTCTGAAGACCTGTCATAAAACTTTCATCGATCACCCGCCATGCTACGGCTGCGGAAGGAAATATCCCCCATCGGTTTTGCGGACTAAAACGCGTTGATCCATCCTTTCGCAAGGATGCCGTTAGTATATACTTATTGTTGTGTGTAAAGTTTACTCTTCCAAAAAATGATATTAATCTGTTTTCCAATACACTATTAAAGGCTTCTACCTTATTCGCGATGGAAGGATTGTTTACGCCATAACTATTATCTGTCAAGCGAGTAGCTCTTATACTTGGATATTTGGATTCAAAATTCTGCCAAGAATACCCAGCAACAACATCTAATTCACTTCTGATACCTTCGAAGTTCCTTTTGTAGTTGAGGTATGTTTCTACTAGCTGACTGACCCTGGAATAATTTTCGATTTTTATCTCTCCAGTATCGGCTGCTACGGCAAAGTATGTTGAAGGTTGAAACCGTTCTCTGTCGCCATTCGCTAAATCATAGCCTACATTGACATTTGCTGATAATCCAGGAATAGGTTTAATGCTGTAATCCAATTGGATGTTTCCTATACTCCGATTTGTTGTTCCATTCTCTTGTACCAAATTCAGCGAGGATACCGGATTAATGGTAGCTTGCCTTTCATACTCTCCAGCTTCATTTTTCCACACAAAATATCCGCCCCATGGGCTTGTGGCATCGTAAATGGGTTGGGTTGGATCCATTTCCATCGCCGCACCTACGACCCCTGGAGAAAACCGGTCATTTGTACGAGAACCTTTTATGTTAACCGTAACTTTTAAATTATCGTCCAGCAACCTCTGATCCAAACTCATTGAAAAGCTTGTTCGTTTCGTCTGCGAAGTTTTTATAATACCCTCCTGGTCCTGATGTCCAACGGATGCCCTGTATCCAAATTTATCAGTACCTCCTGAAATAGTTACCGAATGATTTTGGCCCATAGCAGTTTGATAGATTTCATCTTGCCAATCAGTATTGGAGGTACCTAACTTGCCTAAGTGTTTCGGGGCTTTTGCAGCAATTATTTCACGAAACTGGTCACCATTAAAAACTTCAAGGCGCTCTGCAATTTGAGCGTTAGAAACCCAGCCATCATACGTAATAACAGGAGTGCCACTCTTACCTTTTTTTGTTGTAATTATAATAACGCCATTTGCCGCACGCGACCCATAAATGGCGGCTGCAGAGGCATCCTTCAATACAGTAAAGCTCTCGATATCATTCGGATTGATAAAATTTAAAGGATTTCGTCCACCTGAAAGACCACCTGGATTAAAAGCAGAATTATCGATAGGCACTCCATCGATAACATATAGAGGTTCGTTACTTGCATTTAGCGAAGTCCCTCCACGAATGCGGATCGATGATTGACCGCCCGGTTCTCCGCTATTTTGAGTAATCTGAACACCGGCGATTTTACCGGTAATCAGTTGATCCGGTGACATGATAGCTCCCTTGTTAAAGTTTTCGGAGTTAACAGCAGTTACAACTCCTGTAACGTCTTTTTGCTCCTGCTGCCCATAACCAACAATGACAACCTCACTCAAGGCAGTGATATCCGGGGCTAAGACAATGTCAATCGTGGTTTTCGCAGCGGCAGGTACTTCCTGCGTTGTAAACCCGACAAAAGAAAATACCAATACAGCGTTATTCCCAGCATTGATGGAATAATTTCCTTCAACATCAGTAACGGTTCCGTTAGTGGTCCCTTTTTCAAGGATACTAACTCCGGGCAGAGCTGTTCCATCTTCTCCGGATGTCACTTTACCGGTGACTCTCGTTTGTGACCAGGCTTGAAAGGAGCCTAGTAGCAGAAAGACGACAAACAATTTTTAGACAGATAGAATTTAATCATACAGAAAATTTATAGTTAGGTTAATTTGAAACAATTCGATTGCTTGAGTTCGGAAAGTACATAATAGCGTGTATGTAAAAATTAAAAATAGTCAATAAAAATTCACGAAATCGAGACCGTAAACGGAGTCGCAATCGTTTGCGAAGTTGCGAAATAATATTGCGGTTCTGTTGCGGTGGTTCTAGATTAAGTTGGTTAAACTTGCATCATGAAGTACAATCAAGTAACTATTAAAGACATTGCCCGCGAATTGGGCATTTCTCCCTCTACAGTATCCCGGGCATTGAAAGATCATCCCGATATCAGCCCGCAAACCAAAAAGGCTGTTAACGAGTTAGCCGAAAAATTAAATTATCAACCCAACATTGTTGCGCTCAGCTTGCGTCAAAGCAAAACCAATACACTGGGCATTATTATTCCGGAACTGGTTCACTTTTTCTTTTCAACCGTAATAAGCGGAATTGAAGATGTCGCTTATAGCGCGGGTTACAATGTTATCATCACCCAATCAAATGAATCTCTTCAACGTGAGAAAACGGATATCAAAGCATTGTTCAATAGCCGTGTAGATGGTATGTTAATTTCTGTTTCCCGCGAAACAAATACATTCGATCATATCGAAGGAATACTTGGCAAAAGGAGTTCCAATGGTATTCTTTGATCGCGTATATGAAAATGCAAATTCCAGCATGGTCATCGTCGATGACTTGAGCGGCGCAAAAGAAGCAACACAACATCTTATTGACCAGGGCTGCAAACGAATTGCTCACCTTGAAGGTCCTCCAAACTTAGGGATCACCAAACAACGCCTTGAAGGTTATGTTCAAGCTTTGACTGAAAATAATATTCCTATTATTCAAGAATCTGATCGTTTCTTGTCCGTCTAGGAACAATCGAAGAAGGAAAATCTGCAACTGAAAAACTATTGAAAATGGCAAATCCTCCGGATGCGATCTTTGCAACCAATGATCCAGCGGCCATGGGTGCTATGCAAGCCATTAAGGAAGCAGGATTAAAAATACCCAAAGACATTGCTGTAGTAGGATTCAGCAACTGGTTCTTCAGCGCCCTGCTTGAGCCACCGTTAACTTCTGTGGATCAGCCTGGATTTGAAATGGGACAGGAAGCAGCCAAGCTTTTAATTCGCCAGATTGAATTTAAATCAAAGGATAATCTTGATCCCGTTCCCGAAAGAAAAATATTAAAGACGCGCCTTATCGTAAGAGAATCTTCTCTAAAGAAAGGGAAACCAAAAAAATAAAAAAATGCGCGGCGAATTACCCGCGCATTTTTTTTGTCATTACCGCAATCGATTTTAATTTGTGTTTGTAGATCGTTGGTTTACTGTGCCAATTAACTTTACTTGAAAAGTCTATAAAATTTCTACATGTCAGAAAAATTTAACTCTCACTGAAGTCATAGTTTAGGAGACTTATCAGATGGAAACAGGAAAATCATGGGCTCACCGGAGAAACGACAAACGGCAAGATTCAGAGTTCGGTTATACAACGATCATATCGTCAGGATACAGGTAACACAAAGAGAAAGAATTTGAAGATTTCTCTTATTCTGTTATTGCGACTCCCAATGCTAAAGTCCTTTCTATTCCTGGATCAACACGATAATCTGGTACTTAAAACCTCCGCACCTTGTCCTCACTATTACAAAGTATCCAGTTCGCTTTAGTTTTTACACACATTCACGATCAACTCATCAATGAGGATGATACATTTGGAACAAGCTGGAATGGCGAACAAGTTACTACTTAAAGAGACTTCAGGAAGGAGAACGCTTTATCGGACTGGGAGAAAAGACGGGCCCGTTAGATCAAGAAAGGTCATGGTTACGAAAATTGGAATACCGATAATTTCGCCTACTCCCCCAATGCCGATCCACTGTATTGCTCCATACCTTTTTATATCGGCATACACCATAACCTGACCTACGGAATATTCTTCGACAACACCTATAAATCGTTTTTCAATTTTGGTGCCTCTAACAATCGGTTCGCAAGTTTTGCTGCCGACGCAGGAGAAATGAATTACTATTTTATCTACGATTATTCTGTTGCTGAAATAATAAAACAGTATACACACCTTACCGGAAGGATGGAGATGCCTCCTCTTTGGAGTATCGGGTACCAGCAATGCCGTTATAGTTATTATCCCGACAAAGAAGTTTTAACCTTAGCAAAAACATTTCGGGAAAAAGATATTCCTGCCGATGTTATCGTGCTGGATATCCATTACATGGAGTCATACAAAATTTTTACCTGGAGCAAAAGAGATTTTCCCAATCCACACGAATTGCTTGTTGAATTGAAAGCACTGGGATTTAACGTTGTCGTTATTTGTGATCCAGGAATAAAAGTAGAAGAAGGATATCAAGCGTATGAAGATGGAGTAAAGGAACAGATATTTATCAAATATCCTGACGGTACCAATTACACGGGACAGGTATGGCCAGGGTGGTGTCATTTTCCAGACTTCACAAATCCGAAAACCAGACAATGGTGGAAAGAACAATTTAAAGATTATATAAACGTTGGTGTTACTGGTTTCTGGAATGATATGAATGAAATTGCCACTTGGGGAAACATGCTTCCAGAAAACATGGAGATGGATTTTGAAGGAAATAAAACTTCCATGCGGCGAGGCACGGAATGTCTACGGATTTCAAATGGCTCGCAGCAGCTATGAAGCTGCAAAATCATTGCTAAAAAATAATCGTCCATTCAATCTAACACGATCGGGATTTTCGGGTATTCAGCGTTACTGCCGCAGTCTGGACCGGCGATAATGTGGCTTACGATGAGCACA
This sequence comes from uncultured Bacteroidota bacterium, assembly GCA_963837415.1. Lineage (GTDB taxonomy): Bacteria > Bacteroidota > Bacteroidia > Cytophagales > Cyclobacteriaceae > Chryseolinea. Next base: position 39,009 of record CAWING010000001.1, read on the forward strand.
TGTTACTTGGGGTGCGGATCGTTTCAAGCCTGGGCCTAACAGGAGTAGCCTTTGCAGGATATGATGTGGGAGGATTTGTCGGGGATGCAAGCACAAAACTTTTTGCCCGATGGATTTCTATTGGGCCTTCTCCCCTTTCTTCCGAGGACATTCCATGATCAACAGCCGTGATTCTGAGCCGTGGTCGTATGGCGAAGAGGTGGAGCAAATATCAAGGAACTACATCAAGTTCAGATACCAGCTTCTGCCCTATATCTATTCGTTGTTTTACGAAGCGTCACAAACAGGTATGCCGGTGCAACGATCATTGGCGATCGACTACACACATGATCACTAAAATTTACAATGGCCTATTTCACAACCAATATTTATTCGGCCCTTATTTTCTTATCGCACCAGTAGAAAGCAATAAGGAATTTGTGAAGGTATATTTGCCGGAAGGCTATGGTATTATTTATACAATGGTCAAAAGTATAAGGGAAATTCAGAAATTATTGTTGAATGCCCGCTGCATAAGTTACCCGTTTTTGTTAAAGCAGGCGCCATCGTTCCTATGCAGCCCATTGAAAGCGCATACGGGAGAAGTAACCCATACGAGCATTCTGCATATCTATACCGGCGATTCATCGACATTTAATTTTTATGAAGATGATGGTTTAACCTTCGATTATCAGAAAGGAGAATATGCGCTCCGAAAACTTTCATACGATCATCATAAGCGAATGCTTTGGATCTCAAAGGTCGAAGGAAACTATACATCATCGGCTAAGCGATTTAAGCTTATATTTCATGGTCTGGATGGATACCTAAAGTATCAATGTTAATGGAGCAGATCTTTCACTGAAGCGCGATATCAATATATCATTTGTGGCGCTTGAAAAATTTGATCCCATTTATGACCCGGAACCCGCGCCACAACAAAATGTGCATACTGTGGATTTCGAATATGTAAAAGAGGAAATGGTTATTCAATGGTGACTTCGGCAAGGTTAGAGTTGAGCGTTTTTGAGTTTTTGAGTTAGAGCAGTTCTAGGGAATCTCATATGTTTTGCGGATTTTAGCAACGTGCTTCTTTACTGAGGTGTCTTACCTAGTCTTCATACTTAAACCATATGACCACAACCTTTCATACCTATAGACCAAAATTAAAATATTCGCAAATTTGGAACATGAGTGTTGGGTTCCTGGGAATTCAATTTGGTTTTGCACTTCAAAATGGAAATGCTTCTCGCATCTTAGGAATTTTCGGTGCCGAAGTTGAACAACTTTCATGGTTCTGGTTAGCGGCTCCATTGACTGGTATGATCATCCAACCCATCATCGGATACTACAGCGATCATACCTGGACTGCGTTAGGAAGAAGAAGACCCTATTTTTTAACTGGAGCTATCCTTGCCTCTGCAGCCTTGATATTTATGCCCAATGCTGATATACTCGTCAATGTTCTGCCAGCCCTTTATGTCGGCGCAGGTATATTGATGATCATGGATGCGTCGTTTAATGTAGCGATGGAGCCTTTCCGCGCATTGGTCGCTGACCTGCTGCCTTCAGATCAACGTACGCTAGGTTTTTCTGTCCAAACTTTTCTAATCGGAGTAGGTGCTGTGATCGGCTCATGGCTTCCTTATATTTTTGCCGAATTTTTTGGAGTTGCCAAAACTGCCGATCCCGGTGAAGTGCCCTTTAACGTGACACTTTCTTTTTACGTAGGGGCAATCATATTTCTTACCGCTATTTTATGGACTGTAGTTACAACAAAAGAATTTCCGCCCGAAGAACAGAAGAAAGACCCTCTCGTCCCTTCAAAAAAAGGATTTGCTCAAATAACAAGTGATTTCATGAGCATGCCAAAAACGATGAAGCAGCTTGGCCTTGTGCAATTCTTTTCCTGGTTTGCGCTATTTTCGATGTGGGTATTTTCGACGCCCGCCATAGCAACACACATCTATCATGTTCCTTTGAGCGACCATTCATCAGAGACTTATCAAGAAGCCGCTAATTGGGTAGGAATAATTTTTGGTGTCTACAACGGTATCTCTGCACTTTATGCCCTTGCCCTTCCGTCTATCGCATTGAAACTAGGAAGAAAACTAACGCATGCTCTTTCGCTAACGGCCGGAGGCATTGGATTAATTTCAGTTTATTTTATTCAAGATCCAGCTATGCTGATTATCTCCATGGTCGGCGTAGGCATGGCGTGGGCAAGTATCCTGGCTATGCCTTACGCTATACTGGCTGGATCCATACCTACCTATAAAATGGGTATTTACATGGGCATTTTCAATTTCTTCATCACCTTCCCACAGATCGTCAATGGAATTATTGGTGGCCCCATTGTGAAGTATGTATATAAGTCTCAAGCCATCTATAGTCTAGTTATGGCGGGCGTATTTTTACTTATCGCAGCCTTTTGTGTTCGATTTGTTGAGGACAAGGACGATGTGGTTAAGGCCTAACCGTGAAAAAAAACGATCCCTAGAAAAATGAAATATAACTCCCGCAAAAACACATGTACCTTTCTTTAGAATTAAGTTAACCAAATAAGCCTGGTACAAGCCACTACCGACAACCCGCAGTTTATTTTTTCCTTTGCACTGAGTAACTTTCGGCTTGCTTATTGATTCGCATAAGCCAAATCATAATTGTATGAAATCTAGACATTTGATAGGTGTCATAGTCCTTTTTATTTTCGGATGCAGCTCGGGAAAAAAAGCCTACGAACGTGGGGACTATTACGGGGCTGTGATAAAATCTGTAAATCGTTTAAGACAAAATCCAGGTCACTCGAAATCCGTAGAAGCTTTACAAAACGCCTATCCTCTCGCGGTCGAGTATTATGAAAATGAAGCAAAAAATGAAATTGCTTCCTTCTCGAATTTCAAATGGAAAAATGCCATACACTCCTACAATCAAATCAATGCATTGTACGAAGCTATTCGCCAATGTCCCGGATGTAAAACGGCCGTGCCCAATCCAAAAAATTATTATACCGAGATTGGCCCTCTAAAAGAAAAAGCAGCGGACGAAAGCTACAATGCCGGCATTGATGCACTGATGAAAGGAAATCGAAACGATGCTAAGAAAGCATACTTCAATTTTGCTGATGTTCAGGAATTTGTACCGGGATATAAAGATGTTGTTGAGTATTTAGATAAAGCAAAATTTGAAGCAACTCTCAAAGTTATTGTCGAGCAGATTCCTGTCCCGGCACGATACAATTTAAGCGGAGGTTTCTTTCAGGATAAAGTTGAAGAATTTCTGCACAGCAATTATACGGATCAGACTTTTATAAAATTCTATACCCCGGAGGAAGCTAATTCAGTAAATCTACCTCACGCAGATCAAATCATGCGCATTCAATTTGATGATTTTTCGGTTGGTAATTCCGTGCTAAAAGAAAGGGAGGAAACGGTGACAAAGGACAGCGTCAGAGTTGGAGAAGCTAAAGTAGATGGAAAAACCGTTCCCGTTTATAATACTGTGAAGGCGAAGTTAACTACTTATCGAAAAGAACTTATTTCAAATGGGTTGCTCAGCTTGGTCGTAGTTGACGCAAAAACAAAAGGCATTTTAGCTACCCGAAAATTCAATGGAGAATTTGTGTGGGTTAATCAGTGGGCCCGATTTAATGGAGATGAAAGAGCACTAAGCGATCAACAACTAAAAATTTGCAAGCTAAAAGAGCAACAGCCTCCTCATCCTCAGGATTTATTTTTGGAATTCACCAAACCGATTTACAATCAATTGATTCCCGCCGTTCGAGGATTTTATCAGAATTATTAATCACAGTTATCCGTTAATCGTTATATGCAAAAGGTGTAATTACATAGTTTTGTTCAGCAATCGTTTGTAATCCTAACCCACCATTAACGGATAATTAACCGATAACGAACACAACGAACACGCTCAATTTTCAATCTTACACCGCTGCACGATAACTAACTGCTGAAATCCGTGTAAACCATTTTGCACGTAATTAGGTTTACAATCAGAGCATTTCTATTATGATGAAACTAAATTTATTTCGCTCCTCCTTATTATTACCATTGTTGGTAGTTCTAAAGGGCTGGTTAGTAAATACCCAATAAAAAATATGGCAAATTTAAAAAGTAATGAAGGCCTTCAGGTTGCTACGTTTGGTTCAGGTTGTTTTTGGTGCACAGAAGCAATATTTCAAAATCTAAATGGTGTCGAAAAAGTGGAGTCGGGCTATATGGGAGGCAAAAGTAAAAACCCTACCTATAAAGAGGTATGCAATGGACTTACTGGACATGCGGAGGTCATTCAGCTTACTTATGATCCCAAAAAAGTGAGCTTTGACGAACTGTTAGAAATTTTCTGGAAAACTCACGATCCTACTACCTTAAACAAACAAGGTGCCGATGAAGGCACCCAGTATCGTTCAGCTATTTTTTATCATAACGATGAACAGAAGAAATTAGCTGAACAATACAAAAAAAGCCTAACGGAAGCTGGTGCTTTTGATCAACCTATTGTAACAGAAATAACTCCTGCTTCAACTATTTTATAAAGCTGAAGATTATCACCAAAATTATTATAATCTGAATGGTAACGCTCCGTACTGTACGTATGTTATACAACCTAAGCTGGAAAAGTTCAAAAAAGTGTTCAAAGAAAAATTAAATAAATAATAAAAAATTTTTAGTTAAGTGAAACCTGGAACCCATAGCCCCGTTAGTATTCCTTGAGTAGAGTAAATCTTCTCATAGGTTTAGGTTTAGGTAAACAAAACAGCTCTGGGACGCAGAGCTTTTTTGCTTTTTGAATGGGAGTTTAAATTTATTTTTTTAAACTGAGCTTCATCTCTTGTTTTCAGGGGTAGCATATTCTTTATCCAATTTATACAGCTGCTGATTCAGCAGGTTTATCCGGACCAATAAATTAAGCACCAATGCATCCTTTACTTTCTGACTAGGACTGGTTTTCATTTCTTCTTTAAGAATCATGTACATCGCTTCAAGCTGTTTGAAATCCTGTGTAAAGCCGTTAAGACCTTCATTCTTTTTAAAGCCATCGATCAAGTCAACTTTCTCTGATATTTGCTGAAAATAAAAAGCTTCAACATCATTGAATTCATTCGCGGCATGATCAGAAGCCTGCGTCTTGATAATAGATTTAGGAATAATTAGATAGATAGACAACGCCATAAAAATAACAGCTGCTGCTCGCCACAGCCCGACTGAGTTCCACCAGCCCCTTGATGAAAATTTCATGGACGCTTCTATATTTCGCCAAACTTTTTCTGAAGGCTCTTTGTCATCAAAATCTTTCCTGTTCTGATGGATGAAATCTTCCAATTGATCTTTCATAATATTACCATTAAGAGTAGCATGAGCGCTTGACAAGTCTGGCGCCTCAGGTTTATACATTTGTTTTTAACAGTTCCTTCAATTTACTTTTAGCCCTGTTTAATTGTGACTTTGAAGTTGATTCGCTTATGCCCATAATTTCACCAATTTCCTGGTGATCGTAGCCTTCCAGTAAATATAGAGACAACACTGCTCTATATCCATCAGGCAACTTTTCAATGCAGCGTTTTACGCGCTCAACACTCAAATTCTCCCTATATTCAGAAGGGGTTTCATCCTCCGCCACATCCCAATTCTCGTCGTTCAGGAATAGTTTCGTTCTTTCTTTTGTGCAACACGTTAATTGCTTTATTAACAACGATCCGTTTTAACCACGCTCCAAAAGTAGCATCACCCCTATAACTATCGAGATTCCGGAAAGCGTTTATGAATGCTTCCTGGAGTACGTCTTCAGCATCTTCTTCACTCCTGGTAATCCGGTAGCCAACATTAAACATCGCTTTCGAATATAGTTTGTATAACCGATAATGAGCCTCCCTATCACCAGCCCGGCAGCGCTCAATCAATTCGTCATGAATGTGTAAACTAGGTCTATTCAAACTAATCCCCACTTTAATGTGTAAAGACAAGATAGAAAGAAAAGGGTTGCATGAAGTGAAGGTACGAGGTATGAAGTACCGAGGTACGAAGTAGAAATCCCACTCCGTACCTCGTACTTGGTACTTTGTACCTTATTCCAACCCCTTCTCTTTGGCAATTTTGCTTAATAGCCCCATTGCATCTTCCCTATTATTTTTGATTTCTCCCTCCAGAATTGCCTCTTTGATCTGTTCTTTTATTTCTCCGATAATTCTACCAGGCGGTAGGTTATACAATTTCATAATTTCATCCCCTGTAACAGGGGGTTGAAAATTCCGTATGTGATCCTTTTCTTCTACCTCAGCTATTTTCTGTTCTACCAAATCAAAGTTTTTAAGAAAGCGGCTTACCTTATCATAATTTTTTGATGTGATGTCCGCACGACAAAGCTTCATAAGGGCATCAATATCGTCTCCTGCATCGAACAATAATCTTCGGATAGCAGAGTCCGTAACTTCTTTTGACAGAGGAATGGGACGTAAATGAAGCCTCACCAGATTTTGTACAAATTCCATCCGGTCATTCATAGGCAGCTTCAATCTTTTAAAAATAGAAGGAGTCATACGGGCACCACGATCTTCATGGCCGTGAAATGTCCACCCATGATCTTTGTCATAACGCTTGGTTGCTGGCTTAGCGATATCATGTAATATAGCAGCCCACCGCAGCCACAAATCATCTGAAACTTTTGATACGTTATCCAATACCTGAAGCGTGTGGAAAAAATTATCCTTGTGCGCCTTGTTACCAACATACTCGACACCTTGCAGAGCGACAAGCTCTGGAAAAAACTGGTGAAGCAAACCGCTGTGGAAAAGAAGTTTGAATCCGTAAGAAGGTAGAGAGCTAAGAATAATTTTGTTTAACTCATCGGTTATACGCTCCTGAGAAACAATTTTTAATCGTTCTGCCTGACTCACAATGGCCTGGAAGGTATCGGCTTCAATGTCATAGTTTAACTGAGATGCAAAACGAATTGCGCGCATCATCCGAAGGGGATCATCGGCAAGGGTTATCATCGGATCCAACGGTGTTCGAATGATTTTCCTTTTCATATCATTCTGTCCATCAAAAGGATCAATCAATTCGCCATAACTTGCTCTATTCAGACTGATAGCAAGCGCATTCACGGTAAAGTCCCTGCGCTTCTGATCGTCCTCCAACGTTCCATTTTCAATAATTGGTTTACGCGAATCGTTGCGATAAGACTCCTTCCTGGCCCCAACAAATTCAAGTTCAAGTTCATTATAAACGATCTGAGCCGTTCCAAAGCTTTTAAATATAGTGACGGGGACATCTGGACCTAAAATATCGGCCACTTTTTGCGCCAATTTGATCCCACTTCCAACACATACGAAGTCTATATCCTTTGAAGGGCGATTTAAAATAATATCGCGTACGAAGCCCCCAACAACATACGTTTCCAGTTGTAGCGTATCGGCTACTGAACCAATCTTTTCGAATATATTGTGTTGGAGAGAAGAGGCTAAATTCATAAACCGGATTTGCTGATCCGGTCAAAGTTAGATAACGATCTGGATTTAGTTCTATTAGTTTAGAGTTTTGAGTTTAGAGTTTAGAGTCGCACTTGGAGGTTTGTGGACTATGGGCAGGTGTTGTTTTAAAGTTTCCGGTTCAAGGTTTAAGGGTATGCTCGGAATTCGTGAGGTGGCTAATCGAAAGGTTCTTCTAAAAGTTTCCGCAATGATGCAGTGGTCTGTTGTCTGTCGACCGTGGACCATCACTATTGACCATCGACTACTATCACTAATTCCAAAAGCCTTCTTTGCTATTGAATGTCGGACAAGGAATGAGGCGGTATTTTTTCTTCACTTCTTTTTTTGACTTCGAATTAAACTCATACACAATGGAAACCTCATGCGCACCTCCTGATGAGGTCTGTAATTCAGATACCGTAAAATCGTAGCTGTAGCCAATAGTTAAATTCTTAAAATATAATCCCAGATAAAGTATCAAGGCGTCTTGTGCCACGCTATTGATTACTGTTCTTTCAAAAGGTTTTCCGCGGTACCAGACGCCTACAGAAATTGGATCAATGTGATAATTCACGCCTAAGTCGAGCTGACTAAATGATTTGCCCTGCATGCGATAAATAAATGAAGGAGTTAAATACGAAGCACGCGCTCGATTTAGCAATCCTCCATTTAAGCTTAATCGAATACCGGCGTGAATAGAGGTTTTCATACCCAGACGGCTTACGTCGTTGAGCACGGAAAGATTCGGTCTGTTCATATGCATGAATGAGGCACCAAACCAAAGTCTTCGTGAATAAATTAAAAATCCTGATCCAAAATCAAAGTGACTTTGTCTGCCTAACTTATTTAGCTCGGGATCGAGGGAAATTCCATCGTATTCAAGGCCGTCACCTAATCTTAATTTAGAACGGTCTAATCCATTTGATGCATAGCCAAAGGAAAGTCCAGGTGAAAAAACAATTTGTTCCGTGAGTTTTACTTTATAGGAATACATGAGGGATCCGGTAGTTGTACGCCAGCCTGCTGAGCCCATTTTATCTGTCGTAAACAGAAATCCAAAACCACTTCTCAACTCATTTACAAAGATATCGTACGAGACGGCGTACGTAGAAAATGCCTGAGGCAAACTTGGCCATTGAATTCTATGATTGGCGACAACACGTTGCTGGGGTGTAATTCCTGTAAACCCGGGATTGAGATACAACGGTGCCTGATAATACTGAGAGAACTGCGGATCTTGCGCTGTAGCAGTGAAGCTGATAACGATTAGCGTGATGTATAAAAGTTTCTTCATCTGAATAGTTTTTAGTTTCGAGTTTCGAGTTTCTGGTTTTGACTTTAAACTCTAAACTCACAACTGATTAATTACTTAATTAAAGTTACGTCGCCTATTTTTGTCGTCCGCTGGCCATCGGAAAGTCTCATGACAAGTTTATACACGTATACCCCAGCCGGTAGTGGTCTGCCATTTTTGTCGTAACCATCCCATCCGATATTCTTATCCTTGCTTTCAAAAAGCAACGTACCCCAACGATCAAAAATTTGCATCTGGAATTCTTCAACTCCCCGCATGATGGGCAGGAACACATCATTAAATGTACCACTGCCCGGAACCCCTCCCGAAGAGCCAACCGGCGTCGGCGTAAATGCATTCGGAAGTTTTATATACCCTCCGTCAAGAGCGACGAGTTCTTGCTTGGTGGTATCATAGCAAATTAGATTTCCATCCAATACTCCATCTCCATCAATGTCTTTATTTCCGTTATTAAAGCCGGCAATCAATGAAACTATGTATTTCCCTTCCAACGTATACAAATGCCGAGGCTCAAATTCCGCGGATGTTGTTCCATCATCAAAAATCCATTGGTATGAATTGGCACGTACCGATTTGTTAAAAGTTTGCATTTCCGTATCGGGCACATACAAAGGATTCGGGCGCATTTCAAAAAGAGAGGATGGCTTGTCAAATACCTCGATACCTTTTTGTTCCGCAGTTGCAGTCTGGCCGGTAGCCAGAAAACTTGCGGTCAAGTAAATATCGTATACTCCGGGCGCTAAAATTCTAAAGACTGGGTTTCTCAAAGTTGAAGTTGTTACCAATCCAGTCTGGTCATATAATTCCCAAATAAAAGTGTCTGCACCAGGGGAAAGATTCTCTACCGTGATATTAACCGGAAAACATGACGCCAGTGGAGTGGCTTTAAAAGCGGCCCCAAGGATTGGTAATTGTATATTGATTTGCTTAACGTCCGTGCTCTGGCAAGTTTTGTTATCGATATCACGCGCATCAATATTTATTGCCTTTAAAATCACATCTTTTATTCCGGCGGAAAAATAATCGACTGTAAAGTTGCCAACTCCGCTACCGGTAGAAGGAGTGGCTTTGATGTCTCCGAAATCCCAAGTATACTCAAAGTCGGACGCATCAAGTGGTGTTGAGTTGTTTGTAAAAGCAACCGTTGAAGCACCTCCCGTAAAAGGTAGTGGAGGATCCGGATTGCTTACTATATCTGCTGTTACTTCGCGGTAAACTTTTAATTCTTGGATATATTGAGCTGTACAACCTTCATTGTTGGACGCCTCATATAACACTTCGTAAAACATTGGATTCGCACTGGTTGTGTTCGTAAATGTGAAGGCAACTGTAGGTATAGGCCCAGCCTGCTCACCCAATCTGTCGGTCGTTCCCTTTTCCCGATAATACCATGTACCAACATCAACGCCTGCAGATTGATCCCTAAAGCGGGTGGTTTCGCCGCTGCATAAAATCAGTTCCCCGGCCAGGATGTTCAGTAGGACATTCGGGAATACGGTGACAGCTTTAGTTGAAAACTTAGGTTCGCACAAAGCATTTTCAGCCTGAAGGCGAACGGGATAAATTGTTGAATTTTGTGTTGAACCTGCAGCAAATACGTGTGTAATTGTTTGAACACCTAGAGGCTTGTCATCAGGACCCGGTGAAAGTGGATTGTTAACAACGGTTTGACTGCCATCTGTCCATATCCAGGTATACTTAATACCTTGTTCGACCGTCCATTGAAATGTAAATACACCGCCGGGGCATTGTGCCGTAGGAGCAAGAACCTCAAAGTCCGGATCAATTTTTATAAGTGAAACCGGCATGGCTTGCGGCACGTTCTGGGAAATACATCCATTCAGATCTTTTACACGCAGTAGGGTGTACGTGGTGTTTTGCTGAAAATTACTTATTGGGATCATGGTGTTTTCTGTACCAATCAAGTTGGTGAAAGTTGTGGATCCCGCTGAGTAATCGTATTCGATAGGGGCTGTACCAAGGGACATATTCAATTGAAGTGTGAACGATTCGCCCTGACAAACATTGGACGGAGCGCTGAATGATACCACAGGTAGAGGGTTGACGGTAACTTTGACCGAGTTATCTTTTCCGAGTACACCACATGCACCAGATGAAACCAATCTCCGGTAATACGTGGTTTGAGATAGAGGTGGAGGATCAAAGGTGTTGCTCGTCGCCCCTGGTATTACAATCCAATCGACGTCGTTCGTTGAGCCTGTAAGAGACTGCTGCCATTGAAATTGATAATTGCCAACTCCGCCGAAAGGTTGTACAAGTTCTTCAATTAAAATAGGGTCCTCGCCAACACAAATGGATTGATTGATGCCTACGAGTCCCGCAATAAATGGAGGAGGATTGACGATAACCACTGAGACAGGCTGCGATGGGCAATTATTTTTATCTGTTGCTCTAATCGTATAACTACCAAATGGCAGATTCTGAAAGGCCTCATTGTTAGTTCCGGTCATTACACGAAACGGATTAAGAGGATCTCCCGATCTGACCAGCGTATAGGTATAAGGTGTTGGAATATTTCCCCCCGCAGCAACAACATCAATCTGACCGTCTTGTGCGTCCTTGCAACTCAAGGCAAAACCATTCGCATCAATTACTACAGAAGCGTTCAATTCAACCTGAAGGGGATTCGCCAACGCTATGGGTGGTGAATCTGTTGTACAGCCATTGGAGTCTACGACTTTAACGTTATACGAGCCAGCATTAAGGTTTACAAAAATTCCATCATTGTTAGGGTCTGTCGTATTGGTTTGCAACAAAAGATAACTTGCATAGGTACCCGTTCCTCCTGTTACATTCGTCCGGATAGCACCATCAGTTCCTAAGAAACAAGAAATCGGCTGCTCCTCTGTCAACGTGGCGGTTAGTATTGGAGGTTCTATTAACGTAATATTTGCAGTAGCCGTACAGCCTCTTAAATCCTGGGCTTCGACCACATGCGGTCCGGCCGCCAATGAACTGAAGACAAAGACGTTGGTACCAGCATTTATGAAAGGACCACCATCAATGCGATAAGAATATACGGGTGTACCGGTTAAAACATTCACGCTGATTTCACCGGAATTGTCAGCATTACAATTGAGGTTGAATCCATTGTAGTCGCGTAAGGTAGTTGCTATGGATATTTGCGGGTTTACAGTGTATCTAACAGTCACAACTCTTTTACACGCGGTTGGAATATATTCCACCTCAACGTACACAGGGATATTGTTGGTCATCACATAGGCCGCCAATGTTCCATCATCTGGAATTTGAGTAGTTAAAGCGGCATCCTGATACCAGGTTATTCTTGTGTCTGGATCTCCGGCGTCAGGAGTAACGCTAGGCTCTAAAATTTTTAAGTCAGCCGTGTACGTATTTCCTCCAGGAGCATCTGAACACACGGTTAATATTTGGCTATTTGCGACGGGTGATTTTCTTACGGTGACGACAAAGGTCTGAATAGGATTAACACATTCATCCAACCCTTCTTCTGAAGGTGGATTTTTACCGCGCACTTCAAAGCTCACAGTTCCATCAAGCGTTAAGGATGTATTTGTTATGATCATTCCGGAAATACTGCCCTGGCCTGCTGCGGCACTACCAAGCGTGATGTGTGGATCGTATGCCGTAACGAGCCATAAAAAATCCGCATCAGCATTATTGGGCGAGGTGAACGTAACATTCAAGAGGTCTCCATTACACAAAGGAGGAACAACGACAGGATTTACGTCGGTTCTCGGGTAAACAGTAACATTTACTGTAGTGGCAGGATTGCCGGCGCATCCCAATGTTGTGCTAAAGGGTATAATTTCATACTGTACAACCTGATTTGATCCCGTGGTATTTTCCCACGTATTATTATAAATAATATTATCCAAATAAAGTGTTGTTCCATCGGCTGCTGGTATCGGTGTAAGCGCCGTTACTCCAGGTGGCACCGTGATGCTGTTAATAATAAAACGGTCCGCTGGGAAAGTATTATTAGCCGACATTAATGTAATACCCGTTTCAATTCCACTACAAATCTGCTTGTTCAGGTTGGGGCTTAATTGTGGTTCCGGTTTCACCGTTACAGTTATGATTTGCGCGGTACCCGTACACTCATTAGCAGCTGTTCCGACACTGATGGGTGTGACTGTATAATTTACGGGATGTGGAATCGCCGTAAGATTTTCGAATACGTGGTTCTCAATAAAATTATCGGGTAAGTTAGATTGTGGGAAAGTCTCTGGCCCGGTTGGATTTATGAACCCTAATCCAGGCGTATAAATCGCATTTGAAATTGTATACTTGTCGATCGCCACAGGACTGCTCGGATCTGCCAGGAAGATTATATTCGTGGGTGAATCACTACAAATTTGTTGATCATTATCAGCCAAAATAGGCCTCAGGTTAACATCAACAAGAAATTCAGCTTCAGGACTCACACAAACATTATTAACTTCCGTTACTGTTATTTTAACATCTTCATCAGCAAATTCTACGAAGATATCCGGAAGCGTTTGCCCCGATGTTATAAAAGCTCCCCCAATGGAATTATCGGATTGCCTTCTGATCTCCCAACTGTAATCGGAACTCGGGTTTGGGGTGGAGATACTGTATTGTATACCATCATCATTTTCACAAACTACAGGTTCACCAAGAATGGTAGGTGCGACAGGCTGAGGCGAACGACTTATAGGAAGCAATAAATCTGAAGAACTACAACCGTTAAGTTCTATTCGTACCCTCAAGGTTTCTACAGGAGGTGCGGCGTTGAATGGAAATTGCAACAAGACATAAAAATCATTAATACCTCCACCGGCAAATACAACAAATTGTCCGGGGCCTGATGGTATGGTCCAGTAATATTTTGCCCCAGGCACACTCGTTACCTGGTAGGTTTGAACGGGCAGGGTATTAACAGGCTGACCGGATGCACCCATACAAACAGTAGGGTCACCGTTAATTGGAACATTGTTGGGCAATAGATTTACTTGTAATCTAAGTTGCGCAACTGTCGGACAAGAGGGAGCACTGCTGTAGGTTATGCGCGCAAAGACGTCCAGGCTTCCCGTGATTGTTGGAATGGGGGCAACGATAGGGGAAACATTATTCTGTGCATCCGCAACAGAACTATGCCATGTGACTAGATTACCCGGCGTCGTTACTGCATCCCGGAATTGCGTATCTCCCAAAAGATCAACGTTGGAAGTTGTATTTGAACCAGGTGAATCTTCGCATAAGGCTACAGTAGCATTTTGCGCGCTGGGCAACGCTCTGATATTGATATCAACCACTGCATCACTTATACATCCGCCAGAAGCTATTCGGGCAACATATACTTTTCCGTCAGGGACATTAAACAAAGTTATTGTTGGATCAGGCACCAGGGTACCGAGTGGAGGAGCGCCATCTTCATACCATGTAATAGTCCTGCTGGCTGCGGGTATGGTTGTTACTGAGTTTTCATAATCTGTTAGCACCACTTGTGTAGTTAATGCACCACCTGCCGGTGGTACTTCACAAAGAATGGGACTGATGTCAGATGCATTTGGGGCAACGATACGATTGATAATTACCTCATCAAATGCGGTACATGAATTTCCCCCCGCGCTAGTCAATGTCCACCTGACAGTCACAGAATTCCCTGGGGCCGGCAGATTTCGCACTATTGTTTGCGGATCTGTAAAATCATCAAATGTTAGACCTGCAGTTCCGGTCCAAACGCCGGTGGCTCCAAATGGCGGAGGATCTTGCGCATTAAGTTGGACAAAACTGTCGCATATATCTATAGGAGTGGCTCCTGCGTTGGCTACGGGAGTTCTATCAACATTAATTGTAATTTCATTTTCGACTACAGGACAAGTGCTACCGCCTGGAGGTATAGCCTGCAGTTTAACCTTTATCGGTAAGCCGGCGGCATAATCTGCAGCATTGGCATTGTAAACCGCATTGACTGTATTACCAACCACGGATACAGATCCAATGGCACCATTCCCATCTACATTAACCCAAGTTCCAGTTGTAGCACCGCCTCCAAAAGTTCCAGTTAACGGTATCGCTGTAGTTGTTGGATCTAAACATATTCCGTTGATGTCTACTGCAGTAGCCGTAGCTGCCTGGTAGAATGTAACGGTAGCATTGTTAAACGCAGGAGGACAAATACCACTTGTAACTCTCCATTCTAAGACGTACGATCCATAAGTCAATGGAGCATTTAACGACACGGTAGAAGTAGGCGAATTTACATCGTCAATTGTTATTCCTCCCGGGCCGCTGATTATCGTCCAAACACCCGTGCCTATGGAAGGAATTGGGGCCGTTAATATTGCTGTCTCCCCACACTGATTTACGGTCATTACGGGAACAGGATCTGGGTTTGCACCAAAGTCAATTACCACATCGTCCTCAAATGTGCAAGACCCCACTGTTACGCTCCATTTCATGGTATAGGATCCAGCGCGCGTAGGATTAGCAATTGTAAAAGTTGTATTCGCATTGTTTGCAGTAAAGGTCGGAGCAGGCCTTCCTATAGGCACACTGCTGACATAAGTCCAAACTCCCACGCCCCCGGCCAACGTAGCATCCTGTGGAGCCGAAACAAGGGATCCGCAAAATGACTGGTCTGTTCCTGCTGTAGGAGGTGTGGGATTGTCGGTTACATTAACCGTTTCTATAGCGCTATTGACCGTATTACATGGGCCGTTATCAAGAACAGCTCTGAAGCGATAAAGCCCATCCGTCAAAATTCCCGGTGTTATTGAATTTCCTGAAGCAGGCCCGGCATACGGTAAAAATCCTCCCCCATCCTTCTCAACCTGCCACTGCACAATAGACCCAACGTGACCAGAAAGCGTGATCGGGCCTATACTTGTTCCCTCACATACATCCGGAAAGTCGGTAAGTATGCCACCCATAGTTTCATTGTAAACACGAACCACGAAATTCCTGGTACTTCCGCAATTGGGAGCCGATGTATATCGCCTTTCAACAGAGATCGTACGATCCACAAATAATTCTCCAGGAAGGAATGCAACGGCTACATTATAGGTCGCCGAATTTGCTGTTGATGAACCCACGGTCACACCAGCAGCACCATTAAATATGTATTGTGTAGTTCCCCCAAAAGTTTCAGTGGCGGGATTTGGCAGCACAATATTGAACGATGTATTATTACAAAGCTGTGCAGGTGGAGCAGTGGTCGGATTTAAGACTGAAAGGGCATTGCGTATAGTCCGGAGCACCTGTATTTTAGGACTTTCACAATTTAAGGCATTAGCAATGTTGGGTGTATAACTTGCCCATACCGAATAAATACCAGCAGTTGTATTGTTGACATAACCTGAAACGTTAGTAGTATTAAAAGTTAATGATGTTGAACCTCCAGAGGTGATTAGTGTACCAGGAGTATCAGGGCTTCCAGGGACATTGCGATACCAGTTCACTGTTGCACCTCCCGGTACAGCTCCAAGTGAAAAATTATTAGGTGTTGTACCATTACAAACGGTCTGATTACTGCTGGTAGGAGGAGGCGGTTGGTCCACAATCCGTATTCGTGCTGTTTCAATCACCGCAGGACGGGCCGGAAACGGATTACAGGTGTTCCAATAATTCATTCTGATCTCGAAGATTTCGCCAACCCGAGCGCTGGCAGGAATGGTGATGATTTCCGTTGTCTGAATAGGGAATCCTGAGTTTAATATTGGTTCACCAGAAATAGATACTGAACCATTTGAAGGAAAAGCGGTTGGACTTCCTCCTATCTCAACCACTCCAAAAATGGTGTTCACCGTTCCGTAAACAAATTGTCTCCATCGCCTTCTGTCATTTGGCCCGAGGATAAGATCTGGTGGAACGCAATTGAGATCAGAACGATCTGTAAACGTAACGTTGGTTTCTACTCCGGCACAAACCAGATACTCGTTTACGTTTGTAATTGTTTCAAGTAATCTTAAATCACCGGTTTGCTGATCGTCCGTATTCCATCTAACAAATCGAGGTGGTGTACCTAAGGTTGCTGCGCACACTGTACCATTAAATACCAGTCTAACATCGGGTCTGTATTCGCATTTTACCTGAGCTCCATTCGGAGGAAATAGGTGAGTTATAGAGGCAAAAAATCGGTTTGCTCCTATTTTAACTCCGTTTACACGCTGGGGTGCTGAACCGTCATCCCAATTTACTTCAAATTCAATTGTGCCAGTCTCATCAATGTTGTTGATGTCAATCTCCATGAGACCTGGCTGTATAGGATTGTTAGCGCAGATTGTTCCGTTGTCGCGGTTAGCGATAGCCCCTGTAAAGATACCTGTTCCATCAGCACCATTACATCCCTGACCAAACGTTTCTTGTGAGAAGAAACTCAGTAAGGCAAGAGCAAATAAAAAACCTAAAAATTTAAAACGTAACTGTATAAACATGCGCTGGGATATTAAAATCACCGAAACTACCAACATCTATAAAGCCAAATACAGACAGTTGGAATAGCGCGCAAGGCTTGTCTTCCGGTTTTAGATTCCCAAGCGTGGGTGTTAGTAACCCTGGGATTTCCTATCCGGAACGTGAGTTTTACGGTTTTCCGACGTGAGGTCGGGATTGACGATGAATTGCTTTTTTAGGTTAAAAAATTATAAAACGGGTCCCGGCCCCTAACTCTTTTGAACATGATAAACAATGATTGGCGTAAGAAAATTAGGCCTTAAACTTTAAACTCTCGACTTCGAATCTTTGACTTTAAACTTTACCTTTGCCCCCGATTTTATTAGGCGATCCTTATTTATGTCATTAACTGCTAAATATATCTTTGTTACAGGTGGTGTTACTTCATCACTTGGGAAGGGTATCATTGCTGCTTCCCTGGGCCAGCTTTTACAGGCGAGGGGTTTCAAGGTTACCATACAAAAATTTGATCCTTACCTAAATATTGATCCCGGAACGCTAAATCCCTACGAACATGGCGAGTGTTACGTAACAGACGATGGTGCCGAAACTGATCTTGACCTTGGTCACTATGAACGATTCCTCAATGTAAGGACCTCCCAGGCCAATAATGTCACCACCGGAAGGATCTACAATAACGTCATAACAAAAGAACGAAAAGGAGAATACTTGGGTAAAACAGTACAGGTGATTCCCCACATCACAGATGAAATCAAACGGAACTTGTTCTTGCTGGGAGAAACCGGTGAATACGATTTTATCATCACGGAAATTGGAGGGTGTGTTGGTGATATTGAGTCCCTCCCTTTTATTGAAGCTGTCAGGCAGGTCAAATGGGAATTGCCACCCCACAGTGCCCTCGTGATTCATCTTACATTGATTCCTTATCTAAAAACTGCTAAAGAATTAAAAACCAAGCCTACACAGCATTCAGTTAAAGAATTACTTGAAGCTGGGATACAGCCCGATGTTCTTGTTTGCCGCACGGAACTGCCTCTTCCTCTCGAGATCCGGAAGAAGCTTGCTCTATTTTGTAACGTTCATCTCAATTCAGTTATCGAAGCGATGGATGCGGATACAATTTATGACGTTCCTATTCTTATGCGAAAAGAAAAGCTGGATGAACGTGTGCTCTCCAAGCTAAAAGTTCAGACACGCGAGGAGCCTATGCTCGATCATTGGAAAAATTTTCTGGGTAAGTTAAAAAATCCTGTAAACGAGGTCACAGTCGGCTTGGTGGGAAAATACGTTTCACTGCCAGATGCTTACAAATCAATTGCTGAAGCTTTTGTTCATGCAGGTGCTGAAAATGATTGCAAGGTGAATGTAATATGGATTTCCTCAGAAGATGTTAACCAGGAGTGTGTTGATTCCATGTTAAAAAATCTAGATGGTGTTTTAGTTGCTCCTGGATTCGGCGAGCGAGGTCTGGAGGGAAAGATCGAGACGATACGATACGTACGTGAAAATAAAATTCCATTCTTTGGCGTCTGCCTGGGTATGCAGTGTGCCGTGGTAGAATTTTCCAGAAATGTTTTAGGGCTGGAGGCCAGTTCCACTGAGTTAAATCCCAAAACTCAAAATCCTGTCATCGACATGATGGAAGAGCAAAAGAAAATTGTGAACAAAGGGGGTACGATGAGACTGGGCGCTTACGATTGTAAACTCAAAAAAGGAAGTAAATCGTATGCAGCATATGGTGAGTCGATGATTCATGAGCGACATCGCCATCGATATGAATTTAATAACAAATACCTCGATCAAATTGAACATGCCGGGCTCAAAGCGGTCGGTATCAATCCCGGATCAAACCTGGTGGAAGTTGTAGAACTAAAAGATCACCCCTGGTTTGTCGGTGTGCAGTATCACCCGGAATTAAAAAGTACAGTCCTCAATCCCCATCCGCTGTTTGTGAAGTTTGTGGAGGCGGCGCTGGAGAGGAAGAGGGTTAAGGGTTAAAGTTTCGAGTTTTTAGTTTAGAGTTTCGAGTTTAAAGTCTCAATAACGTAAAGTCGGAATATATGGCGACAGTTAAATCATTTGAGGACCTGGAAGTTTGGAAGAAGGCCAGAGAGTTATCGTTAAATATCTATTCGGCAACTTTGTCAGAAAGTTTTTCAAAAGATTATGCTTTGAGAAATCAAATCAACAGCGCTAGCGGTTCTGTAATGGATAACATTGCTGAAGGATTCGAAAGAGGTGGGCGGAGGGAATTTATTCAGTTTTTATCTTACGCCAAAGGGTCTGGTGGAGAAGTGAAATCCCAGATTTACCGGGCGGTTGACCGTGGGCATATCTCAAAAGAAGATTCAGAAAGATTTCAAAACGAAATTTTAGAAGTAAGTAAAATGATAGGAGGCCTGATAAACTATCTTAAAAATACTTCTATAGAAGCCCCAAAATACACTAAAGAACCTGTAGTATCTTATCAATCCTACAACTAGGAATTTGAAGACTAACTTCAGACTCCAAACTATAAACTCGAACCTTTAAACTCGAAACTAAAAATTCTCTAAACTATAAAATGGACAGGAACTCAGCCATCGGCCTTACACTCATCGCAGCTTTATTAATGGCGTATTTTTATTGGTTTTCGCCGGTACCACAGCCAACGCCCGCGACACCACCGGTGACTGCGGATTCTCAAGTTGTTGCCAAGGATTCTATTCGAGAACCACGTGCGCCAAGCGACAGTGTGCTAGCAGCAACGTATGGAGAGCTTTCCGGAGCAATGAAAGGTGTAGAAGCAACCACCTTGATAGAGAACGAAGATCTTAAGCTTGTTTTTAGCAACAAAGGTGGAACACTTCGCGAAGTGGAACTTAAAAGATTTAAAACGTACAATCAGCAACCGCTTAAGCTCCTTACGCCCACCAATAATGAGTTTAGATTACTCGCAAAATATCAAGGAAAAGAAATTGATCTATATAGTTTATTCTATACGGCAGATCAACGGAAAATAGGTGATACTACCGTTGTGAACTTCACGGTTAGCCTCAGCAATGGTTCTAAAATTTCTCAGGTATATAAAGTGCCATCAAAAGGTTATGAAATTCAATACAATTTGAACAGTGCTGGATTTGATTCTCAGATGTCAGGCGATAATCTTTCCTTTCAATGGACTAATATTTTAAAACCCATCGAAAAAGATCTTGATGACACTCGCATTCATTCTACAATTACATATTATTCAGAAGCCGGTGGATTTGATGAATTAAGCGAGACTGCCACCGAGACGGAAACAGAAACTTTCACTACGTCGTTAAAGTGGATCGCGGTAAAAGAAAAATTCTTTCTCTCCGCTATAGCTGCTAAGAACAATTTTTCGGGTGGAGAAATAGAAACCGCGGTAAATGCAAGCGACACATCGGTGGTTAAACGCGCCAAGGCAAAGCTTTTTATTCCTCTCAAAGATCTCACCGAAAACAAAGCTGATTTTAAGTTTTACTTTGGACCCAATGATTATCAAACGATAGGAAAAGTCGCGGAAAAGTTCACTAGAAATGTTTATCTCGGTTGGCCTCCTGTTTATTGGATAAACAAGTTCGTCATCTTCCCGGTATTTCATTTTCTCACTAAATACATTACAAACTACGGGCTCATTATCATCATTTTGGTGATCCTTTTAAAGCTCGTTCTATTTCCTTTATCCTATAAGTCCTATTTGAGTATGGCAAAGATGAAGGTGCTCAAACCGGAGCTCGATGAAATCAAAGAACGTGTTGGGGAAGATATGACAAAAGTCCAGCAGGAACAGATGAAATTGTATCAGCAAGTCGGTGTAAATCCCATAAGCGGTTGTATTCCTGTGTTGTTGCAGATGCCATTAATCTTTGCCATGTTCTATTTATTTCCTGCCAGTATTGAACTAAGGCAACAACCTTTTTTATGGGCGGAGGATTTGTCAACTTATGATTCTGTTATCAGGTTACCTTTTGCCATTCCATTTATAGGAGATACTCACCTTAGCCTTTTTACAATATTGATGACGGCGGCAACATTGCTGTACACCTGGCAAAATAATCAGATTAGCTCCGTGCAAGGCCCCATGAAAACCATGTCGTATGTCATGCCGATCATTTTCCTTTTTTTCTTAAACTCATTTTCAGCCGGATTAACATTTTACTACTTCGTTTCTACTTTAGTAACCTTCGCGCAACAGGCTATTATTAAGAGGTTTGTAGATGAAGAGAAGATCAAAGCGATCATGGACGAAAATAAAAAGAAGAATGCTGCAACTGGTGGGAAAAAATCAAAATTCATGAGCAAATTAGAAGAAGCCATGAAGAGCAGCGCGGAGACGCGAAAGAGAGCGGAAGAGGAAAGAAAGAAGAAGAAATAGTTTCGAGTTAGTTGTCGAGTTTAATGAGTGCCCCAACTTTAATCGGGCGAAACTAGAAACTCGTCACTGCATTTGTGCACCGAATGTGGACAATCTGTTTCACGATGTTCCACGAACCCATAAGTTTTAGTATATATTTGCTGCCCCGATGCGTCGGGGCTTTTTATTTTATTACTTAAAGACGGAATGGGAAAGATCATAGCGATAGCAAATCAAAAAGGGGGTGTTGGTAAAACTACTACAGCGATTAATCTGGCAGCCAGTTTAGCAGTGCTTGAATGCCGGATATTAATAGTAGATGCTGATCCTCAAGCTAATTCTACTTCGGGGTTAGGCATCAATCCAAAAGATATTAACCAGGGAATTTACGAATGCATGGTGGATGGAGTAAATCCTGTAGACGCTATTGTCAAAACTGATCTAAAGTTATTAGACGTCCTCCCCTCCCACATCGATTTAGTAGGTGCTGAAGTAGAAATGGTAAGCATTGAGCGCCGGGAAGAAAAAATGCGTGATGCGTTAAATAGGATCAAGGATAATTACGATTTTACGATTATCGATTGTTCACCGTCACTGGGTCTAATTACCATCAACGCCCTTACAGCCGCCGATTCTGTCATAATTCCCGTGCAATGTGAATATTTTGCCTTGGAAGGTCTTGGCAAATTATTGAACACTATAAAGATCATACAAACACGATTAAATCCTCGGCTTGAAATAGAAGGTATACTCCTCACGTTGTATGATTCGCGCACGAGCCTGGGGAACCAGGTGGTAGAAGAAGTTCGAACGCATTTTTCAAAGATGACGTTTAAAACTATTATTCCACGAAATGTAAAGCTGAGCGAAGCACCGAGTTTCGGTTTACCAGTTATCGTCCACGATGCAGAAAGCAAAGGGGCGATCAGCTATTTGAATTTAGCACACGAAGTATTGGCTAAAAATGGAATATCAAAATGAGTAAAAAAAAAGCTTTAGGAAGAGGATTAAGCGCACTATTAAGCGACAGTCCTTCCGATGAGAAATTAGAAGTTGATGTCCTTCCCGTAGTAGCACCTTCGACCTCACAGATATCTGCCAGTGGGATGACTGAAATTGCTATTGATGAAATAGAAGTGAACCCTTTTCAGCCACGTTCCCATTTTGACCAGGAATCGCTGAAGGAATTAGCAGAATCCATCCACGTTCACGGAATTATTCAACCTATAACAGTTAGAAAACTTTCTCAGCATCAATATCCAGTTGATAACGGGGGAAAGACGCTTTCAGGCCTCTAAGATTGCCGGATTAAAAAACATTCCGGCCTATATCAGGGCAGCCAACGATCAGCAAATGCTGGAGATGGCGCTTATTGAAAACATACAACGGGAAAATCTTAATGCGATAGAAATTGCGCTCAGCTACCAGCGCCTCATGTCTGAATGTAATCTTAAACAAGAGGAGTTAGGAGAACGCGTTGGAAAAAACAGAACAACGGTAACCAACTACCTTCGACTTCTTAAGCTTCCACCCGATATTCAAATTGCTGTCCGGGATAATAAATTATCCATGGGTCATGCACGGGCCATTATCAACGTTGAAAATGCCGATCAGCAGCTTTACATTTTCAAACGAACGTTAGCAGAAGATCTCTCTGTTCGCAAGGTGGAGGATCTGGTACGTTCTCTTGCATTAGAAAAGTCATTCAAAACTGAACATGAATTAAATAGCCGTCCCCAGGCTTCCAAAGAGATAGCACAGCTGCAAACTAAATTATCCTCACACTTTGGCACTCGTGTTGTTATAAAGAGTGATGGAAAAAAGGGTGATATCCGAATTCCCTTTCTTTCAGTCGAGGATCTTAATAGAATTCTTGACATCTTGAAGATGTATTCATGAATAATAAATGAGAAACTGCTTCGCCATCATCTTAATTCTTTCTTTGGCCTCGGCAAAGATTATGGCGCAAGATTCATTAGTGGTAATCTCGGAGGACAGTTTGGTTCTTGATAGCCCCGATACGGTACTCTTAAAATCCTACGCCACCCGATATGATCCGCGAAAGGCCCTCCTATTTGCTGCGGTGCTACCTGGGCTCGGTCAGATTTATAATAAAAAATACTGGAAACTGCCTCTGGTGTATGGAGGTTTCTTTGGCATTGGATATGCCATCAACTTTTATCAAGGCAATTATAAAAAATACAAAGTACAATTGTTTTACAACCTTGAACATGGTTTTGTAGAAGATACGCGAAAGCCGAATCCGGACAGATCCTACAGGATATACGACAGGGCAGTTACGAACCATCGTGGATAAATCCAGGCGCGAACGAGATTTCTGGACCATTATGATGGGCGCGATGTACTTGTTGCAAATCGTAGATGCTCACGTGGATGCACACCTGAAAGAGTTCGATCTAAATCCAAATCTTAAAGTATCCATTCAGCCATCCGTGAATGAGGATGAGATGACGGGAAAACAAAATTCAGTTTCATTGATTATTAAATTTTAGTTACCACATAATTTCAATCAGGAATAATCTGTAAAAAATGCATTTTTGCTCAGTACCAATAAGCGTGGAATCGTTATGCAGAGTCTGCATCAAAAAAAGGTGCATATAGCATGGATGCGATTCTCTGACTTCTGGCATATGTTTCTAAAGTCAATTGTATACACTCATGAAAATTATTTTACTCGGTTACGGAAAAATGGGCAAAATTATTGAACGCGTTGCAATGGATCGCGGACACCAAATAGCTGCACGAATCGATATCGACAATACGTCTGATTTTGATTCGGCTGAAGGAGATGTTGCTATTGAATTTTCTCATCCCGAACGCCGCCTTTGAAAATGTAAAAAAATGTATTGAAAGAGGGCTTCCCGTTGTATGCGGAACAACCGGATGGCTAAAACGGAAGCCTGAATTGGAAGCGCTTTGCGAAAAAACAAGTGGGTCTTTTTTTTACGCTTCTAACTATAGTCTTGGCGTAAATGTTTTTTTTAAAGTCAATGAATACATTGCCAGGATGATGAATGGTCTTCACGAATATGAAATTACGCTGGATGAAATTCATCACACCGAGAAAAAAGATGCGCCAAGTGGAACAGCCATAACGTTGGCGGAAAATATTATTGAGAATGTAAACAGGAAAAAGAAGTGGGTGAATCAGAAAACGGGTAAGTCAGAGGACCTTTTTATTGAATCCTTTAGAATAGATCAAGTGCCTGGCACCCATGTCGTCAAGTATGAATCTCCAATTGACGATATCGAAATTAAACACATAGCTCATTCCCGCGAAGGCTTTGCGCTAGGAGCGGTTATGGTTGCAGAGTGGATTAAAGATAAAAGGGGAGTATTTTCAATGGACGACTTTTTAAAATTCTAAAAAGTTAGATACTTAAGTGTTTAATGAGCGCTCTTGATAAATTCTGCGGTTTCCAGGCCGAGAAATCCCGCGCGGTTATATCGTGTTGCTCGTTGAAATTTCAGGGCCGATAAGCGCGACTAATCCTGGGATCAATTATTTTCACTTTCTTTGCACGTTTTAAATTAGAATCTATTTTCTTATGAATTGGCAGTTTTGGAAAAAAAATCCGAAGCTCACAAGCAAGAAGAGAAGCCTAAATCAAAGGTCCGTGAGTGGTGGGATGCCATCTTGTTTGCTGTTATTGCGGCCACGCTTATCCGTTGGCTCATCATGGAAGCATATACAATACCAACCCCTTCAATGGAAAATTCGTTGTTGGTGGGAGATTTTCTATTTGTCAGCAAATTTCATTACGGAACACGAACCACCACTACCCCGCTCCAAGTTCCATTAACGCATCAGAAAATCTGGTTTACGAATATACCTTCCTACCTGGAATGGATTAAGCTTCCGCAATACCGCCTACCCGGTATAACCCACGTAAAACGCAATGACGTCGTTGTATTCAATGTTCCCCCCCGAGCTTTAAATGAAAACATAATTATCCGATTGATTTGAAGACCAATTACATCAAGCGTTGTGTTGCCGTTGCTGGAGATTCACTTGAAATTAGAGACAAACAAGTCTATACAAATGGTGACCTTCTTGAAAATCATCCGGAAGTACAATTCAGCTTATTTGGTTATCTCGGATGGACCTATTAATGAGAGGAACTTGAATAAATTAGAAATTGGAGTTGAGGATTATCAAGTATACGGTAGGCGACCAGATGGCAACTTTGAATACCTCATGTCGCTCACGAGACAGAAAGCAGAAACAATTAAACAGCTACCCTACATCAAATCAGTAGAGGAACAAACACGCAATGAAGAAGATGGACTAATTCCTTACTCTTCTTATTATGATTGGTATGGTAGCTCTGGTGAAACTAAAAAGCTCTTTAATTGGGCTACCGACAATTTTGGACCGTTATGGATTCCAAAGAAAGGTGCAACGATAGCGATTAACGATACTACGCTAGCGCTCTATGGTACGACAATAAAACTTTATGAACATCACGATGATGTAAAAATTGAGAACAACACCTTAACGATCGATGGTAAATCCATAACAGAGTACACCTTTAAGCAAAATTATTACTTCATGATGGGTGATAACCGTCATAATTCATTGGATTCGCGTTTCTGGGGATTTGTACCCGAGGACCATATTGTAGGAAAAGCATTTTTCATCTGGCTATCCATTGATAAGAATGCCGGCTTCATTCATAAGATCAGGTGGAGCAGGTTTTTTAAATTGATTAGGTGAGCAGTAAGCTGAAAGCAGAAAGCGACTGTTTAGTACTTCAGGTCTCTGCTCAATGTACCAAATGTCAAAGCCATACGACACGAGCTTTAAGCTTTTAGCTTAATGCTTTACGCTTAGTGCTTACCACTCAATCTCTTTCAACCCTTTACTCTTCAAATATTCGTTTGCTTTGCTGAAATGCTTGCAGCCAAAGAAACCCCGGTCTGCTGAAAATGGCGAAGGATGAGCTGACATTAATACGAGGTGTTTATTTCGATCTATAACTTCTCCTTTTTTTTGTGCATACGCTCCCCACAGCAAGAAGACAACATGCTCCTTTTCGTCGGAGATTTTTTTTATAGCGGCATCTGTAAAAGCTTCCCATCCTTTATTTTGATGAGACCCGGGTGTAGATGATCGAACGGTTAGGGTAGCATTGAGCAATAAAACACCCTGCCTCGCCCAACGTTCTAGATCACCCGATTTTGGAATTGGTTTCTTCAAATCGTCCTGTATCTCTTTGAAGATATTTACCAACGAAGGTGGCATGCGTACGCCGTCGCGGACAGAAAAACACAGTCCATTTGCCTGCCCTGGTCCGTGGTACGGATCCTGTCCAATGATAACAACTTTAACCTCCGAGAAATCACAACTATCAAATGCCCTGAAAATTTCCTTGCCAGGAGGATAAACAGTTTGAGAGCTATACTCCTGTTTTACAAAAGCAATCAAGTCATTGAAATAAGGTTTGTTGAATTCATCTGAAAGTCTTGTCTTCCAGCTTGGAACCATTTTTACATCCATAATGTCAAAACTAAGAGCAATCATGAGAAACACAAAAAGGGATTTTAAGGGTTTGTTAATAAAATAGTGAAAACTTAAATGCACTGAGCCACAACAGTTTACCAGGAATTCGGTAGCATAATCTTAGGAATTGCAAAAAATTAATATTTTTGGAGGAATGGTAACGGAAATAACTCAAGGGATCAAGGTAAGTGTGGAGACGGAGTATCAACCAGCATACTCCAGTCCCAGCCAATACCATTACGTTTTCACGTATCGTATTTCCATTGAAAATCACAGTGAGTATACCATTCAATTGCTGCGAAGACATTGGCATATTTACGATGCTGGATTTAGTCAACGTGAAGTGGAAGGAGAAGGTGTAGTTGGGCAACAACCTGTGCTAGAACCTGGCCAGACACATCAATATGTTTCAGGCTGTAATTTAAAATCAGGCCTTGGTAAAATGATCGGAACCTATTTGATGGAACGCGTTGTGGATGGTATTACCATGCAGGTAAACATTCCAGAGTTTACGATGATCGCTCCGATCCGGCTCAATTGAGTGTCTTCTAAATTCTTTCAGATTAAATCATATCTCACCTATTGGCTTATGCCGTAGATGAATATTCCCTTCATTCACCTTTCTTTTTTGATTTCTATACTGGCATCGTAAAAAATGGATTTGTTCATCCTGCATTTGCTTCGCTGAAACACGTGCGAAAAAATCTTGAACTTGATGAACGCACTATTCATGTAACTGATTATGGTGTTGGATCGCAACGACAGAAAAATTCAACTCGAAAAATTAGAGATATTGCCCGTACCAGTTTAACACAAGAAAAATATTCGAGGCTTTATGCGGCTATCATACAACGTTTTAACTGCCGACATATTTTGGAGTTGGGTACCTCACTCGGTATCAATACCCTTTATCTCGCCAAAGCTGAAGACTCCTCGCAAGTCATTACGTTTGAAGGATCTCCTGGGACTGCGGCAATAGCACGAACGCTATTCGATTCAACTAAGACCGATAATATCCAGATTGTAGAAGGAAATATCGATCAGACACTACCCGATTATCTTTCGTCGGCAGAGAAAATCGATTTTGCTTTAATAGACGCTAATCATCGGTTTGCTCCTACAATTCAATACTTCGAATGGCTGATTAAAAAAATCCATTCAGGTAGCATCATTATTTTGGATGATATTTATTACTCTCCTGAAATGGAAAGAGCATGGAATGTCATCCAAAGACATGACCTTGTCTTTGGAACGGTCGACCTTTATCGATGTGGGCTCGTGTTCTTTAATCCTTCGTTAGGCAAACAAAATGTCGTTTTACAATTTTAGGTTTTGAATTGCAGTTCAAGAAAACTTATTTTTGCCCATTCATCCTTAATTACACCATGAGCGAATCCACTCCCGCTTCTTTTGAAGCGCCTAAAAGAAGTAACAAAAATGCTATCATTATCGCTTTGCTATCCATCGTCGTCGTTGTCCAGGGTATAAAGATCTACCTTGACTCCCAGGAAAAGCAAGAAATAAAAACCGACTTGACGTCCACCGAACATGAGCTGGCTACCACCACGCAGCGCATGCGGGAAATTAGTATTGAGTTGGAACAGAAAATTGCTGAAGTAAAAAAGCTTGGTGGAGATGTTACGGATATGCAAAAGGCCAAAGCTGATATCGAAGCAGAATTAAACCGGTCTAAACGTGCAACTGGAAAAGAAATAAAGGCCCTCAAAGATAAGGTGGAAGGCTATGAAACATTGCTGAAAAATAAAGATGAAGAGATTGAGAAACTCAAATCTGTAAACAAAGAACTACTCACCGAGAACACGACCTTAAAAACCGAAAAGAATGAATTAGGAGATTCTATTAACCGTTTAAGTCAAACCAAAGATGAATTGGAAACAAAAGTCGGCATAGCATCTCAACTTAAAGTGGAAAATTTCAGAATTGTCGCCCTTAATGATCGAGGTAAGGAGCGCGAGTCACCCTTTAAGAGCCGTCAGATCGCACAGCTCAAAGTTGAATTCAATATTGCTGAAAATAATGTAGCTCCAGTTGAAGGAAAGAAAATAATGATCCGTGTCATAGATGAAAATGGCCAGATAATATTTGATGTCGCCAGGGGCTCTGGAACTTTTAATTTAAATGACAAGGAAGAATTTTATACAGCTTCACAGGAAATTTTATTTGATAACACCAAACAGAAACTCACGTTTTTATACGACAAAGGGTCTGACTACGCCGATGGCACGTACAACCTTGAAGTCTATACAGATGATTACTTAATGGGTAGTGGACAGTTTGTTGTGAAGTAGG
Organism: uncultured Bacteroidota bacterium; assembly: GCA_963837415.1. Classification (GTDB taxonomy): domain Bacteria; phylum Bacteroidota; class Bacteroidia; order Cytophagales; family Cyclobacteriaceae; genus Chryseolinea. Next base: position 68,365 of record CAWING010000001.1, read on the forward strand.
AAATAGTTTCGAGTTTCGATGTCTTGAGTTTCGGGGATCTGGCTTCTGCGCCATCGAGACAAAAACTCGAAACTTTAAACTAGAAACTCGAAACTATCTCATCTATACCGAAGCATTCTTCCATACACGACCTTCATCTTCTGCGGCGATTGTTTCAGAAAGAACATAATAAAAACGGTAAGGTTTGCTACTTGTACCCTGAGCCAACTGTTGGTCTCATATTTCCGGGCTGAGACTACAACATTTTTCGGAATAATTCTGAATTGATAATTCTTCTGAAGCCGGATAATAAAATCGTAATCTTCCATAATGGAAAAAGTTTCATTGAAGCCTCCGAACTCATCAAAAACCGATTTGATTACAAATAATGTTTGATCCCCACCCCTGCACATGATCCTGTTAAAACGGGTACAATAGGCGTTAATCCGGAGCATGGATTTCGCAGAATCAAAAACGTAGCGGTAACACCCCGAATGAAATCCTGCTTCAATGGATTCTTTAATATCAGAGGCAAAAGAAGGAATGAGTTTTACATCCGCATGTATAAAATATAAAATGTCACCAGTAGCATACTTCACTCCGAGATTCATTTGTGCAGCTCTGCTTCGCGTTGACGAAGTTAATGTGAGAGCGCCCGCCAGCTTTGCTAGCATAAGGGTATTGTCGGTGCTCTGGCCATCTACTACAATAATTTCAGCAATATCCTTTCTGCCAAATTGTTGGATGAACGCAACCAAATCACCAATGTTTTCACTTTCATTTAACGTTGGTATGATTACGCTAATTTTCATAAGCTGTAATTTTACAAATAGTTTTTAGATTCTGGACTACGAGCATGGTAACCAGCAAGTGGCTCGATTCGTTTTTTTTCAATTAAAAATAAAAATCAAGTGTAAATTTTTCTAAATGTATCCCAACTAGAATTCGCAATGATGTTTGAGAATAAAACAATGTACTTGCATAAATTTAGTATCTTAAGATCTAACTGGGCTTCTTTAGCGTATATGATAATATCAGAATTATGAAAAAGCTATTTCTCATCCCACTATTATTATATGCTGTAGTTTTACAATCTCAGCCGAAACTGCCTTCTCATGAAATTTATAGCAAGCTCCTTAAGAAAAATGTAAGTGCTCAAGGACAGGTTAACTACAAGGGTTTTATCAAAGACTCTGTAGAATTGAATAAATATTTAAAAATCTTAAGTATAACGCCTCCTGAAAAAACATGGTCCAGAAATGAGCAAATGGCATACTGGATTAATGCTTATAATGCCTTTACGATAAAGCTTATCACCAAGTACTATCCGGTTAAAAGTATTAAAGAGATCGGAAGCAGCATCCAAATTCCGTTTGTAAATACGCCGTGGGACATCAAGTTCATCACCATTGGAAAGGACAAAATGGATCTAAACAACATTGAGCATGGTATCCTTCGAAAGAAGTTTGACGATCCAAGAGTCCATATGGTTCTGGTGTGCGCGAGCAAATCTTGCCCTATACTTTTAAATGAAGCCTATGAAGCAAATCGGTTAGACGAACAATTTACCAAGCAAACAAAAGCTTTTTTAACCGATCCTTATAGAAATAAAATATCACAAGATAGCCCTCAATTGAGTATGATCTTTAAGTGGTATGGAATGGATTTCAATAAAAACGGAAAGTCGGTAAGCGATTTCGTAAATACGTATTCATCTGTTAAAATAAAACCTGATGCTAAGATTTCATATATCGAATATGACTGGAATCTGAATGAATAGGCTACATAACTGTGGCACGTCATGAAGGCTTCACCTTAGCAACGATGGAATCGGTCAGAAGTTTTGGAAGTTCATAACGGCCTGTATCGATGCTTACGGATGGAGACGCAGCCTTAAAATTCCTGACGCCGCTTGCCTTTACCGCTGTTTGATAAATATAAATACTCTTCAGATTTTTTAATCCGGTGAGATTCATCAATCCTTTATCCGTTATTTTCGTGCTTACCAGATTGAGATAATTTAAGTCCGAAAGGGATGACAATGGCTTAATCCCTTCGTCGGTGATTTCTGTATAATCCAAATTTAATTTACGAACGGCCGAAAGCTGAGCAACAATATTCATCGCTGAATCCGATATGGATGTACGCGCCAGATTTAGCCATAGCAATTGATTTTTTAAGGAAACCAACAAACGAAGGTCTTCTTCAGAAACCGATCTCTTGTTCACAAAGCTCACCGAGAGGTAGTTTGTCTCAGCACTTAGCGGCAGGACGATAACACCATTTGCTTTCAACTGAGCTAGTGTCTTGATGTCTGCTGCTTCCACTTCTTTTTCGGGAATTGAATTTTCCTTTTGTACTTGTGCTATCAGCGAATGGAAATAGCTTTTAACTTTAGCTGCCTGAGCGTATTCAACTACTTTTTTTCGAAATTTGCCCCATCTTCAATCCATACCTGAACCAATGCGATTTCTGACGACGAAGGCTGCGGTTTTTCATTTGGAGGCATATGGTGTTCATCCTCCAACGGAAGCATTAAGCGATGATAAAGCTGGCTTGAATCAGGTACACCCGCCTCAATTATCGCCCCGTGCTTACCTCCCTGTTTTATGAATGCAATTTCATCTAATCTAAGTTCTCCCTTTTGCTTCCTTGAGCTATGGCAAGAATAGCATCTTGAATTCAATATGGGTTGAACAATATCGGTGTATAGAATTGCCCCATTAATATCACCGATCGCTTGAAGTTTCACAGCCGGATCAGGAGCTTGTTCGGAAGCGAAGGTGATGTATTCAAAAAGATAGTCCTCACCATGCGTCATAGATCCCCCAAAATGACCTGTAATCGAGAGCAAGATTATAAGCGGTAAAAACAAAATTATCCGGATTAATTTCCGGTTGGTATTGTCCCGAAAGTACCTGGCCAATTTTAGGCGTAAAAAACAAAGTAGAATAGCAACAACTGCAGTTGCAATTCCCATGTATTGATGCGTTTCAAGCAAGCTATCATCATACCCGCCTTCTAACGATAAGCTATAGCCGCTGGCAACAGACGCCACGGCAAACAGAGCTCCTAAAAACAATGCAGGTTGAATGGCAGAACGTAATTTCTTGTATGCCTTAAATTGTGATAAACATTCGAATAGAAATGCCAGAAACAAGATACCGATCGGAAAATGAACAAGCAACGGATGGAACCTGCCGAAAAACTGAATAATCCAATCCATGTTTAAATCTTAAATGAGCTGTGATTCATAAATGATTGCCGAAAGCCAATAAATAAAATTCATCCACTATAACGAGCGCGCAAGGTGTCTAACATATATTTATTGATTTCCCATTGATTTGCCACGGGCTGCCTGGTGTACGGCAATGACGGTAAATAATCCGCTGGGCCAAATTCTGTAAGCATAGTTAATTGCTTTCCTTCCCGCCGCTTTTGTTCCACCACCCGGTCCCACCAACCAAAATGAGCGTTAACGGCATCTTTCCATTCCGGAGCCCGGGGATCATTGACCTGTGGACCTTCCGCGTGACCAACGCGAGTATGAATGTGATCTGTTTTGCTTATTGCTACATCTACTGTTTCTGATTGATCATCCAAAAGAGATTCATGAACGTTACACCAATGCGAAATGTCGAGTGTCAGCCGAAGTGCTGGAATTTTCTCCATGAATTGCCGCGCGATTGGCGCAGCGTATAGAATGCGGCCGCGATGAGTCTCGTGGTATATGGGTACTTTAGTTTGCTCGTTAACCTCAGTAGTTAAATCAATAAAAGCTTTGTTATGGTCGTAGGAAAAATGATCTCGTCCGGAGTGACAATTTATGTACACCGGCTTCAACGCAGTGGCTCCTGCAAGAGCAGATTTAAACTGCTGAAGATGTTTCTGATGATTTGGGTCTGAGCCTCCTATCAGAAAACCAAATTTTAAATTATGTTTTTGAAATGCGGCTAAGAATGCCTTGCGCTCTTTTTCTTCCGCGGGATACCAGATCTCTGCCCCATCATACCCTTCTTGTTTTATTTTGGAACAGAATTCCTCCCAGTTTCCTTCGAAACCCCAGTTGGTAGCAAAAATGAGCAATCCAAATCCGGGCTTAGCAGGAGTTGTTTTTAATGGTTGGGCAAATGTTTTCAGGGGATTGATCATGGCGGAAGCGGTTCCAGAAATAACTGTAAGCGTTAGGAATTTTCTTCGGTTTAAGGACATGGATAAAGCGTGATGTTTTAGATTTAAGCTTGAAGTATAAAAAAATATTTGAAGCCTTTAAAAATAGCATAGATGTAATCAGTCGCTCTTAAGCAACAATTTCCTGGATCACTTTACCGGAAACATCAGTCAAACGGAAAGGCCTTCCCTGAAATTGGTAGGTAAGCTTTTCATGATCAAACCCCAATTGGTTTAGCAGAGTTGCCTGCACATCGTGCACGGAGACCTTACCGTTCACAGGGTAATATCCGATCTCATCTGTTTCCCCCCAGGTCATACCTTTCTTTATACCTCCACCTGCCATCCACATTGTAAAAGCTTCCACATGATGATCTCGTCCTTTAAAAGGCATTGTCTTTCCTTCGCGATTTTCCTGCATGGGCGTCCTGCCAAATTCACCTCCCCATACCACGAGAGTTTCATCCAATAATCCCCGTTGTTTTAAATCCATAAGCAAGGCAGTTATTGGCCGATCGATCTCACGGCATTTACTCCGAATACCAAACTCAACAGAATCCGCTGGGGTAGTACCATGGCCGTCCCATCCCCAGTCAAAAAGCTGGACAAAGCGGACACCTTGCTCTACCAGCTTTCTGGCTAGCAGGCAATTGTTAGCAAATGAAGCTTTGCCAGGAGTAGTTCGATACAACTGATGGATATAGTCAGGTTCATTATTAATATTCATGACTTCGGGCACCGACACCTGCATTCGAAAAGCCATTTCATATTGCGCTATGCGAGTGAGCGTTTCAGGATCATTGAATTCATCATAATGCTGACGATTCACCTCATTAATAGCATGAATAGTTTCTTTTTTCAGATCTCGATCCATGCCTTCAGGGTCACTCAAAAATAATACAGGCTCACCTTCCGAGCGACATTGTACACCTTGATATACAGAAGGAAGAAAACCACTGCCCCAAACACTTTTACCTGCGTCAGGCGTTTTGCCCCCGGAAGTTAATACGACAAATCCAGGCAAATTGCTATTTTCAGTGCCTAGCCCATACGTTACCCATGACCCAATGCTGGGCCTGCCAAGCCGTGGGGAGCCGGAATGGACAAAAAGTTGGGCAGGCGCATGATTAAATTGATCGGTGTGAACTGCTTTTAGAAAGGATACTTCATCGGCCATTCCCGCAAAGTGAGGGAGGTTCGCTGAAATAAATGCACCCGACTCTCCATGCTGTTTGAAGGAAGCTTGTGGTCCAAGCATTCGTGGAACTCCCCGTATAAAAGCAAAACGTTTTCCATCCAACAACGAAGGTGGGCAAAGTTGATTGTCAAGCTTTTGAAGTTCGGGTTTAAAATCGAAAAGTTCCAGTTGAGATGGTGCTCCGGCCATGTGCAAGTAAATAACCTGTTTCGCTTTGCCTGGGAAATGCGGGGGCCTTGGGTATCATCGGATCTAAAACAGATGATATGCTAGCCGGAGGGCCGCTACTTTTTGCAGCACAACCTCCGATTAAAGTTCCCAGAGCCACGGCACCTAGTCCTGCCGCGCTCTCGCGCAAGAAATGCCTGCGGGAAATATTTTTCAGGGCTTCAATATTTAAATAATTTTCAGGCATGATTTCTCCACCGTTCGAGTTTAGGAATATTTCTAGTAAAAAATCCCGTGAGAAAGCCAGGGAAACCAAATGATTTCAACTTTTCTTTCACTCTCCCTTTCATTTGATCCACGGTAATATCAGGTACCGTAAAGTTGCCTGCCACATAACAGTAAGAACAATACATTGCACTTTGCTACCGTCTGCATTTGTTCCTCCGCCCTTTTCATCACGACTCAAAGGCATGCCGCACGATTGACAATTCTTATACCTGTTTTGCATATTATTCTCTTGTTAATACTTCATCCAGATTCAACATTGCATTTGCAACGACAGACATAGCCGCAAGCTCAGGAGAAGCGGAATCCACTTGTCGTAAATTTGAGAGCAGCGTCACCATCTTTCTTATATTGTTGTAATGCTTTTTCATATAGGTTGCTAAGCACTGCTAGCTTTTTTTCAGGCATGTCACGGACCAATATAATTTTATAACCTGCTTGAATTTGCTCGCGAGGGTTTTTCCCCTGCTTCAACATCAAAGCAGCAAAACTTCTTGACGCCACAACAAACGAAGAATCATTTAATGTAACCAGCGCTTGAAGCGGCGTGTTGGTACGGATACGTCTGCTGATACAGACCTCTCGGCTTGAAGCATCAAACATCGCCAAAGAAGGATACAAACTTGTACGCTTAATATACGTGTACACAGACCGGCGATAACGATCATCGCCCTCACTCTCCTTCCAATATTCGTCGCTGTACACCGAATTCCAGACTCCTTTAGGCTGATAAGGCATTACGCTTTTACCGTACATTTTTTTACTTAAAAGTCCGCTGACGGCGAGAGCTTGATCGCGTACCTGCTCCCCGGAAAACGAACTCGAGGTCCTCTGGCGAGTAATCTGTTGCCTGGATCTTTTTCCTTCATCTCCTCTGAAATGCGTGAATCCTGGCGGTAGGTTGCAGAGGTCACCATATCTTTTATGAGCTTTTTCATGCTCCATTGATTTTCATTCATAAAGCGCAAGGCTAACCAATCCAACAAATCCTGATTTGATGGCGCCGCTCCCTGCGTACCGAAATCTTCTAATGTTTCTACTATGCCATATCCAAAGATCTGTTCCCAAAAGCGATTAACCAGGGCGCGGGATGTAAGCGGGTTCTCCTTGCTTAACAGCCACGCGGCAAACCCAAGTCGGTTGTAAGGTTGATCCTTCGGAAAAGCGTTTAAAGATTTCGGAACCCCTGGTTTTACAGAATCTCCTTTTACTAGCCAATTGCCTCGCTCAAAAACATACGTAGTACGATGTTGGTCCTGGCTATTTTCAATCATGATCGGCGTATTTTCCGCCTCAGCATTTATGAGATATTGAAATGTGCTGTTGAACTTGGTATGTTCCACGGTTCCTTTGCCTGGTAGGTCTTCCAGGAGTGCCAGCCATTCAACCGCGCACACAATTTGATCGGGCGGAAGAGAGGGATTCCGGAACACAAAATATAGATCGTGCTTACCCTGGGATGGTTTAATCTTATACAATATTGACTTGTCTGTTTTTTCGATTTTTCCACTTCCAATCACCTCACCATTCAGATTGTCCATTCGGATTTCGAATGAGCCCCCGTTACGATCAGCCCAATAATTCATGATCAGATTTGTCTTGCCATCCAGATTGATCTGTTTTACGCGGGCACTTCCACCTGGTCTTATCCCCAGCCATTTATTATCAACTAGAGCTCCATTGATAAACTGATCAAAATCATGAGGGTGAAATTTTGGCTCCAGGGTTTTTAAGAACAAGTTTACTTCCAATTCTTTTTCGGTCCCGCCCTGCTCTCGCACCCATGACCTGATTGCCTCCAATTTCTTTTGATCTTCTTCCTTGTAAATTCTAAGCGTCGGGTGTTCACCTGGCGTATCTTCGTCACGGGTATTGTTGAAAAAAGCCTGAGACTTATAATAATCTTCATGAACAAATGGATCGTAAGGATGAGTGTGACATTGAACACATCCCATGGTTGTACTTTGCCAGACTTCCCAAGTTGTGCTAACCCGATCTATTAAAGAGGCTACACGAAACTCTTCATCATCTGTACCTCCCTCATCGTTATTCATTGTATTGCGATGAAATGCAGTTGCGATAAGCTGATCATCAGAAGGAGTGGGTAGTAAATCACCAGCTAGTTGTTCCGTGGTAAACTGATCAAAAGGCATATCTTTATTAAAGGCCTTGATAACCCAATCGCGGTAACGCCAGATTGTACGCCCCCCATCCTTTTCGTATCCCTTGGTATCCGAATAGCGCGCCATGTCAAGCCACCATGATGCCCACTTTTCACCAAAATGTTGGGAGGCGAGAAGTTGATCCACGACCTTTTCATAGGCATCCGGGCTTAGGTCATTCAAAAACTTTGAAGCTTGTTCCGGTGTGGGAGGCAGCCCTATAATATCTAGGTAAACTCTTCGGATCAACGTCGCTTTATCTGCTTCCGGGGAAGGTGAAATCTTTTCTTTTTCCAGGCTACTAAGGATGAAATAATCAATTTCATTTTTAGCCCATTCTTCGGAGTCAACAGCAAGACCCGACAATAATGTAGATGAGCTGGGCACTTCCACCTCTTTTGGAGCAACATAAGCCCAATGATCACCCCATTCAGCTCCTTCCTTAATCCACTGCTTCAGAATACGGATTTCTTCGAGGGAAAGTGGTTCTTCTTTATAGGGCATGCGGACCTCCGGGTCCGTTGAGGTAATCCTTCTTACCAGTTCACTGTGATCAGGGTCTCCTGGTAGTATCGGTCTTTTTCCTGATTCAGCTGTATCCAATGCTTCATGACGGAACAGGAGGCTGAATTCGGCATTGCGCTTAACTCCGCCATGACACGTGATACATCGTTTATTCAGAATCGGTTTGACCTGCGCGCTGAAATCTATCTTCTCTTCCTTACAAGCTGTAAACCAGATCAATACCACTACCAATATCAGGAGTATGTTAGTTACCTTCCTCATCTCTTAAATTTAAAGCAAATGGTATGAAATGTTATCCTGACCCATCACAAAGGTTTATAAATAATCATGATAAATGTAATTTCAGGCTATTAATAGACTTTTAAATCCGGCGCCACATATCTTCCAAGTTTTTGAACATCTGTTGTTAAATCAAGCTGCTTTCCCTACTTTTGCAGGCTCAAAAACTAACAGTAAACATGAACAATTACGAGACAGTATTCATTTTAAATCCCGTTTTGTCTGATGAACAGGCAAAGGATACTGTCGACAAATTCGTGAAAGTGTTGAAGAAAGCCAATGCCGAAATTCTCAATAATGAGCAATGGGGCTTAAAAAAAATGGCTTATCCAATCAACAAGAAGTCAACCGGCTTTTACAATCTCATCGAATTTGCGGCAGAGTCCCCCGTCATCAACACACTAGAAACCGAGTACAGACGGGATGAATCAGTAATGCGTTTTTTAACAACAGTGCTTGATAAGCATGCGCTGCTTTACAACGAACGCAGACGCAAAGGCGAATTTAAAAACAAAGAAAACAGGAAACCTGTAAAAAAAGCTGAGGAGGGCGCCAACCGATGACATTAATGAATGAACCTATCAAGCGCGCAGAGATCAAGCCTAAATACTGCCGCTTTAAAAAGAATGGGATCAAGTATATCGACTACAAAGATCCTGACTTCCTGTTGAAGTTTATCAATGAGCAAGGCAAGATCCTTCCGCGCAGACTAACCGGTACAAGCCTGAAATTCCAGAAGAAAGTTGCCCAGGCCGTAAAACGCGCTCGTCACATGGCATTGCTTCCTTACGTTGGCGATGCCTTAAAATAATCTTGAACTCAATAAAGACAGACGATCATGGAAGTGATTTTGAAACAGGATGTAACTGGCGTTGGCTATAAAAATGACATCGTAAAAGTAAAAGCCGGATATGGTAACAATTACCTTATTCCCAATGGCTATGCGTTGATTGCCAATGAATCCAACAAAAGATTGGTAAAGGAAAATGTTCGCCAGGTGGCTCATAAAGCATCGAAAGATCAAACAAGATGCTGAGGCAGTTGCAGCGAAGATCGGAGAACTTACCATCGAAATCGGAACAAAGGCCGGCGAAAGCGGAAAGATTTTTGGCGCCGTGACAGCTTTGCAGATCGCTGATATGCTAAAAGCGAAAGGTTTTGATATCGACCGTAAGAAAGTTCACCTTAAGGAAGTTCCTAAGCAAATAGGAACCTACAGCGTGACGCTTGATCTTCACAAAGAAGTCAAGCATGAAATACAGGTTAAAGTTGTAGCAGAATAAATCATACTGCCTTTAATAATTTTGGAAAGCCGCTCGAAGACTCGAGCGGCTTTTGCTTTATTCAATTCTCACTCGATTGCATAAATATTATAATATGCTTTCCATTAATTCTCTTAACAACATGGTATTTTAGGTTTCATCTAACCTAGTCTGCTCATGCAGTCAACAGACCTTTTTCATCAGTATTCACTTACTCCCCGCACATGGGATGAAATGTACGATGAGGAACGTATCCGGCATCAGTACCAAAATGTATTTGATTTTCTGCTTAGCATACCCAGCTGAGGAATTGAGCAGAAGGAAGAGTTGGCAAAAAAACTCTTCATGAGCCAGGGGATAACTTTTACTGTTTACTCCAGTGGAGAAGGGATTGAAAAGATTTTTCCTTTTGATATTATTCCCAGAATCATAACGGCCGAAGAATGGGACTTTCATCGAGAAAGGAATAAAGCAACGGCTGCGAGCGTTAAATCTTTTTTTAAAAGATGTATACCATCAGCAATTCATTCTTAAGGATGGAATCGTACCTATCGACCTGATTTATTCCTGCCCGCATTACTTGCGCGAAATGCAAGGCATCAATATCCCCCATGACATCTACGTGCACATTGCCGGAATTGATTTGATCCGCGATCACGATGGAACATTTTACGTGCTTGAAGATAATCTTGCGAACCCCTTCCGGAGTTTCATACATGATTGAAAACCGGGAAATAACAAAAAGAATATTTCCTGATCTCATCCCCCAAAATTTCGTCAGGCCTGTAACGCAATATCCTAATATCCTATACAAAAATCTGCTGGCCTTGTCACCGCGGCAAATAGCTTCACCCACCGTAGTGCTGCTAACGCCTGGCATCTATAACTCTGCCTACTTTGAGCATACCACCCTTGCCAGACTGATGGGCATCGAACTTGTAGAAGGCCGGGACCTGGTTGTAGAAAATCATAAAGTGTACATGAAGACCACGGCCGGGCTACAGCAAGTGGATGTTATCTACCGGCGAGTAGATGATGAATATCCTCGATCCATTGGTTTTTGAACCCTCCAGTGTACTGGGAGTCTCCGGAATTCTTTCTGCATATCGAAAAGGAAATGTAGCCATCGTTAATTCGATTGGGAACGGTGTTGCCGATGATAAAGCAACCTATGTTTACGTCCCTGAAATGATCCGATATTATTTAAATGAAGAACCAATACTAAAGAATGTGCCTACCTATCAGCTAAGCAAAGGTGAAGAACTGGAACACGTACTGAAAAATATTACTCAAATGGTGATCAAGAAAACAAACGAATCGGGTGGATATGGAATGCTCATGGGTCATGCGGCCTCTGACGAAGAAATCGATGTATACAAAAAAGAAATTGTAAAAAATCCCCGGCAATTTATAGCTCAGCCTGTGATCAGTTTATCAAATGCCCCCTGTTATATCAATGGCAAAGTTCAGCCTCGCAGAATAGATTTGAGACCGTTTGCTCTCTGCGGTCCAGGCGGAATAGAAATTGTTGCAGGCGGATTGACGCGGGTAGCACTTCGCGAAGGCTCTTTGGTGGTAAATTCTTCTCAGGGAGGAGGAAGCAAGGATACATGGGTGTTGGCGAAGTAGGTTGGGGATTGGAAAATTGGAAGATTGAAAGATTAAATACAACCTTCCAATTTTACAACCTTCTAATCTTTCAATTTTTCAATCTTAACCACCAAACAATTTTAAATACTAAATGAGTAATAAAAACTACATCAATGCTTAGCCGGGTTGCTGATTCTTTGTACTGGATGTCGCGCTACATGGAACGAGCCGATAGTATTCTCCGAATGCTGAAGATCAATTACGCTTCTTCACAGGATAACAATGAGGAATTTTCGTGGCAGCCAGTCCTGAGAATATTCGGAAGCATGGACCAGGAGCATGCTGAAAAAATTGGAGAAAGCAGCAGGAAAGTTCTTCAATACATGGTGCTAGACCGAAATAATCCTAACTCCGTATTTACTATGGTGACAAAGGCCCGCGAAAATGCGCGTGGGGTTCAGGATAACATTACAACCGAAGTGTGGCAATGCCTAAATGAATTCTATCATGTCGTTCATGAAGAGCGGCTTAAATACCTTATTCGTCAGGAAGATCCAGTAACCGTTTTAGATGCGTTGATAAAGCAGTGTATGCTATACGTTGGGGTTTCCGACATAACCATGTTTCGAGGTGAAGGACTTTGCTTTATGAATGTTGGAAAATATATGGAACGCGCTATTCAATCTGCGGATATTCTCGATGTTAAACTCAGCAATCTTGCCTACGATCTGGATAAACCTACCGATACCACCTATTGGAAATATCTTCTGATGTCTATCTCAGGATATTCACTGTATTTGAAACGGTATCGATCCGGGTTTGAAGCCCGAAATATAATCGATCAGGTTTTATTCAATATGGATTTTCCCCGCTCAGTTTTATATTCATTGAATCAATTGCAGCGCTATTTTCAAAGGCTGCAAAGCGATCAGAACACAGAAGGGTTTTTCCAAAGTCGATTTTATGATCGGAAAACTTCGAAGTAAATTGCAATATTCAGATGTACAAAGTGTATCTCATACAGGACTGCATCACTATTTAAAATCCATTACTACAGATATCTCAGGAATCGGTAGCATGCTTAATCATTATTATTTTGCATACAGTTAATCCACCATATTCATGTCAAAATTTAAGATCAGACACATTACAAAATACACTTATGAGGATACTGTTCGCGATAGCGCCAATCAGATTATGCTCTATCCCCTGAAAGATCAGTATCAGGAAGTTCTACAACAACAGATCGTCATCACTGGAAATCCCATCGGTAAGCGTTCATATTGATTATTATGGCAACGAGGTCGGGACTTTTACACATGCCCAGCCTCATAAGGAACTTGACATCGATTCGAAACTTCTTGTGGAAACAACACATCGCCCTGTTCCTGACGATGCGATTGATCAAGAATTGCAATGGGGCGAATTTGAGAATCTTAAATATCATCTCGAGTTCATCGATTTTTTAAAACAAGAAAAATTTGAAGCACTGCCCGAAATAAAAAAGATTATTGAGGAAGAACGCAGTAAACATCAAACACCAGTACAATCAGCAAAAAATTTGTGCGAATACATCTACAAAAATTTTGCGTATAAAAAAGGTATAACCACCGTTGAATCTACTATTGACGAGATCTGGAAAATTCGTTCAGGAGTATGTCAGGATTTTGCACATATTCTCTTAGTGATGCTTCGGTTAATGAATATTCCTGCCCGCTACGTGAGTGGTTATGTATGTCCCAACAAAGATGGTATGCGCGGAGAGGGAGCGACACACGCTTGGGTAGAGGCTTATATACCCTATTATGGATGGCTCGGGCTTGATCCGACAAACAATCGCATTGCCAATGAAACTCATGTTCGGCTGGCCGTTGGCAAAAATTTCTCGGATTGCTCTCCCGTTAAAGGAACATACAGAGGCACATCCAATCACACGTTGGAAGTCGCTGTCACTGTTTCCTACGAGGACGGAAGCACAACAGCCAGTGAACAAGAAGTCCAACCCCAGAAGCTCACGTCGTTTTCAAAAAATTCTTTCCGCCGATATCAGGAAATGCAAATGCAACAATAAGGAAGTACGAATTGCGAGGTACGAAGTACGAGGATGAGTTCAACCCCAGAAGCTTTCGACGTTCTCAAAAAAATCTTCTACGAGCACTACGAGGAAATATAGCTGTACAGCGAAGTACGAGTTACGAATGGCGGTTTACGAGGATAGAAATTCACCCTCGTACTTCCTAACTCGTACTTCGTACTTAAAACTTGTATCTCACAAAGGCTTCCATCGCTTCGTACTCGGCAAGTCCGAGATCATTATAGGCAATAGCTGTGGCGTGATTACGGTCTTCTGCGCGCATCCAGAATTCACGCTTGTCGCTTCCCGGAAACATGGCGCTGTCTTTTTGTGATTGATGTTTGAAGACAGCCCTGCGTTTACGCATTAACTCTTCGGGGCTAAGCGGAACAGCCATTTCAATCTGATCGATATCCCACTCCTGCCATGCACCGCGGTATAACCATACCCAGCAATCTTTCACCCATGCCTTTTTCTTTAATCGTCTAAGGGCCTCGAAAATGGCTGCAAGACATACCCGATGTGTTCCGTGCGGATCCGAAAGATCTCCTGCAGCATAGACTTGGTGTGGTTTGACTTGTTCCAGGATATCGACGATGAGTTGAATGTCTTCTTCTCCTAAAGGTTTCTTTCTTGACTGCACCTGTTTCATAAAATGGCATGTCCAGAAAATGCATTTGCTCATCTGGTATTCCCAACATATCGTCCCCCCGCTTTCGCCTCTCCCCTTCTGATCAAGCCCTTTATTTTCAATACCTCTTCACTATCGATCTGACCGGGACCTTTTTTCTGCAGTGACTGAACAACCTTTTTATAAAATTTTGCTCCATCCGCTTTGCTTAGTCCAAATTGCTCGTTAAAGTCCCGAACGAAATCGGCAAAGCGAATAGCATCATCATCAAACACAGCGATATTTCCTGAAGTCTGATAGGCTACGTGAACCTCATGTCCCTGATCCACCAGGCGAATGAAGGTTCCTCCCATGGATATCACATCGTCATCCGGATGGGGAGAGAAAATAACAACACGTTTCGGAAATGGTTTTGCGCGTTCAGGACGATGTGAATCATCAGCGTTCGGTTTACCCCCAGGCCACCCGGTAATGGTATGCTGAAGAAAATTAAATACTTTAATGTTTACCTGATAGGCCGAGCCAAATTCTGTAATGATGTCACCCATCCCATGCTCCATATAGTCATGGTTTGTAAGTTTAAGCACCGGCTTTTCAATTTTTTGCGATAACCAAACCACGGCTTTTCTGATAAGCTTTTCATTCCAGTCAACACTATCAAGAATCCAAGGCGTTTTAATCCGGGTAAGTGCAGAGGAGGAAGCATCATCCAATATGACGGTACAGTCGGAATGCTTTTGGAGGAACGAGGAAGGAATTTGATCCGTGACCGGCCCTTCAACCGCTTTATAAATAATAGACGATTTCCCTTCTCCCCACGCCATCATGTAAACTTTGGCGGCTTTCATGATGGAACCCACACCCATCGTAATTGCTTTTCGTGGAACATTCTCTTCTCCAAAAAAATCGCTGGCCGCATCGATTCTCGTTACCTGATCAAGCGACACAAGTCGTGTGAGCGACCGCTCCGAGGAACCTGGTTCGTTAAATCCAATATGACCTGTGCGGCCAATTCCCAGTACCTGTATATCGAGGCCGCCGAGCTTATCAATCTTATCCTCATAATTTTTACAGAACTCTGCTACTTCATCTTTTGGCAGCGTGCCATCGGGAATATTTATATTTTTCTTTGGGATATCAATATGATCGAAAAGATGCTCGCGCATAAAGCGCACATAACTTTGAAGGGCTTCAGGCTGCATAGGATAATATTCATCCAGATTGAATGTGTGAACATTTTTAAAACTCAAGCCTTCCTTTTGATGCATTTTCACCAATTCTGCATACACCCGAGTAGGTGTCGATCCGGTAGCCAGGCCAAGCACACAGGGCTTGTTCTCCTTTTGTCGCAACTTGATAAGGGACGCAATCTCCTGAGCTACATAAATGGATCCTTTCTCTGAGGTGTTAAAGATTTTTACCGGAATCTTTTCAAAAGCGGTAAGGTCATTATTCATAATTTTGATTGTTTTTTCTGTATGAATGAAGCGTAAAAGTACCTTAAAAAGTGTTAAATTTTCAAATGTTTGCGGAAACATATTATGAGTGTCTTTAGAACGGAGCTAGCTTCCCAAGCTTCCAATCCTCTTATTAGCCTATCCGATAAGATTTTAACCATAGGATCTTGCTTTTCGGATGCCATCGGCTCCCAATTTATCGCAAATAAAATATCCTCATTGGTCAATCCTTTCGGAATAATATACAACCCGTATTCGATCCACAAGGTTATCCGATATGCACTTTTCAATCAACCTATTCCACAAAACACATATGTTCAGCACAAAGAAGTGTTTCTAAATTATGATTTTCATTCAGAATTATCTTCGTTGGACTTGAACAATCTTCAAGAGCAATTAGATAAGGTGGTCAGCACAACACATTTATTCTTGAAAGAAGCGCAATGGTTAATTATAACCTACGGAACGGCCTGGGTATACGAGCGAACAGATACCGGAGATGTTGTGGCGAATTGTCATAAAATGCCGAAAGAGTTGTTTACTAAATCTTTACTTACTCAAAAAAAAATATTGGAATCATTCGAAGTTATGTACAATGCACTCAAGATTCTAAATCCTAAAATTAATATCATCCTGACCGTAAGTCCTGTCAGGCATTTGAAGGATACTTTAGAACTTAATAGCGTAAGCAAATCCATACTGCGGACTACTTGCTATACGCTTACGCAACAATACAGCGATGTCCATTATTTTCCAGCGTATGAAATTTTGATAGACGACCTTCGCGATTACCGCTTTTATAAATCCGATATGATCCATCCTTCCGACGTAGCTGAGGAATATATCTGGCAAAAATTCAGCGAACAATATATCGATGACACGTTGAAAACTTTTCTGGCACGCTGGAAAGAAATTCAATCAGCATTAGCGCATAAACCATTTCATCCGGCTTCATCGGCACATCAACAGTTTATCCTCGAGACAATAAGGAAATTAGATGAACTAAAGAGCTTTGTGAATGTTGATGAAGAGATGGCGGTTCTTAAATCCCGGTTAAATAGCTTAAAGCCTAAAGCTTAAAGCTTAAAGCTTTTTGCACAAATCTTAAATGAGTTTTGAGTTGCGTCCGATTTAAGTTTGGGAGGCACTCGCTAACTGAAGAACTAACTCGAAACTACAAACTCGAAACTCGAAACTTAATGTCCAACAGATTAATACATTCTACATCACCTTATCTTCTTCAGCATGCCCACAATCCTGTGGATTGGTACGAATGGGGCACGGAGGCTTTACGAAAAGCGATGCAAGAAGATAAACCCATTTTAGTGAGCATAGGCTACTCTTCTTGCCACTGGTGCCATGTCATGGAGCGTGAATCTTTTGAAAAAGACAACATCGCAGCGGTGATGAATAAATTCTTTGTGTGTATCAAAGTTGACCGCGAGGAGCGGCCTGATATAGACCAAATTTATATGGAGGCAGTGCAAATGCTCGGTATCAATGGAGGATGGCCTCTAAATGTGTTCCTTACTCCCGATCAAAAGCCTTTTTTTGGCGGCACGTATTTTACTCCCCAGGTGTGGGTAGAGGTATTAAACAACATCCATAAAGCATATCGCGGAAATCGAAAACAAATTGATGATACAGCAGAAGAATTGCGTCTACATTTGTTGAGTTCGGATGTACAGCGTTATAAACAGCAACCCACAAATTCCGAACTTATCGCTGATCTGGGTGAAATTTACAGTAAGCTTCAACCCAAATTTGACACCAAGCAAGGTGGCCTGGATAAAGAACCTAAGTTTATCATGCCTTCGATTTGGCTCTGCCTGCTGCGACTTTATCATATTACAAAAAAAACAGATGCGCTTGACCACACTGTCTTTACTCTAAAGCGAATCGCGATGGGGGGAATTTATGATCAAGTTGGAGGCGGTTTTTCGCGCTATTCTGTCGACGGGTATTGGTTTGTACCTCACTTCGAAAAAATGCTATACGATAATGCACAGCTGTTAAGCTTATATTCTGAAGCCTATTCCGTTACGAAAGACGAATCATTCAAAGAAGTCGTGTATGAAACTTTTCGTTGGCTTGACCGCGAAATGACGGATCCGACCGGAGGTTTCTATTCAGCGCTTGATGCGGATAGTGAAGGTGTTGAAGGAAAATTTTATGTCTGGAAAAAATCAGAGCTTCAAGGAATCTTAGGCTCGGAAGAACCGTTGCTCTCGGCTTATTACAGTGTCGAAGAAAAAGGTAATTGGGAGCATGGCAACAACATTCTTATGCGTACAGCTACCGAGGATGTTCAATTTTTAAGCAAGCACAACCTAACTCCAAGTAACTGGAAAACAATTCTGAAAAATGCGCATGATAAATTATTGGCGGAACGTGGAAAGAGAATAAGGCCAGGTCTAGATGATAAGGTCATCACAGCTTGGAATGCAATGACAATTTGCGGATTGGTCGATGCCTGTCGAGCTTTTGCAGATCAGATTTTTTTACAGGCTGCACTGAAAAATATCCATTTCATCGAAAAAGAATTAATGGAAGGAAACGAGCTATTCCGATCCTACAAGGGTAAACGATCTACTACTACTGGCTTCCTCGATGATTATGCCTACTTCATTCAGGCTCTAATAAAATTATACCAGGTCACATTTGATGAGTCTTGGATCGAGCGCGCTATGGATATGATGCACTATACTATCGAACACTTTTTTGACAACGCCGATGGTTTCTTTTATTACACATCTACTGACTCAGAACGACTGATCAGCCGCAAAAAAGAAATTTTTGATAATGTAATTCCTTCTTCGAACGCGATCATGGCACAAAATTTAAATTACCTCGGTGTCCTGTTCGACCGGGAAGATTGGAAACAAATCGCCGGGGCAATGGCTGGCTCACTCGCTCACATTATTAAAGCCGAGCCAACCTACATGTCACAATGGGCCATTGTAAATTCGGAAATAAAAAAAGGCTTAGCAGAAGTAGCTTTAGTGGGTAAAGAAATTGAAAAACTTCGTTCAGAGCTTCACCAAAACTATTTTCCTTTCATGATGACGCAAGGTTCAGAAAGCCGCAGTGATCTGCCTTTGTTAAAAGGCAAAATACCGATTAACGGAAAGCCAACAATCTATGTTTGCTATAATCGGACGTGTAAACTTCCTGTTTATACAGTTGATGAGGCCAAGCAACAACTTTCGTAAGTTTTCTACAGTTACTTCGATAGAAAACTTTTCTTGCCGATACAGAAAAAAAAATTTGATGGCTAAGGCACTTTATCGAATTGCTTCAAAAGTTTCTTCATTTAACATACGTGCTACGGATAGTTTTTCTATTTCTGATCTCAACCACCTACTTCCCACAGATAACACCTTCAGGGTTCTATTTCGTTTATAGACCTCTTAAAAAAAACAAATGCCAAAATGAAATAAATATGCTTGTAGGGGAAAAAGTCTGCATATCCAAAAAGCCAATTCTAGAAATAGGTGAAGTTGAATATGTGACCGACATTATACACGATCGGACGTCTAAAACGAATTATATTATTATAGGACTGTCCTCCAAAGGTATACATGCGTTCAATAAAATATTTCACTCCTTGCCTAACTCACAGTTTGTATTAGTCCTGGAGAATATTGGGCTAGGTCGGTTCACCCTCAATAAAGAAGTTACTAATTTGCGTATTGGCGGAGATGTTGACTTAGAAACGTTAACGAGAATTCGTAGTGTGTTGAAAAAGTTGCCGCCGGTAAAGTCTCAATAAGTCACCTATTTACCAACTAAAATTCGACTGCAATAAGTTGCTAGGTTGTCTCATTATGTCACAAGAAAAATTTAAAAAACCACCACATCCTTAGAAAATACTAAATTAGGACTCTCTAATATTTGGATAGCGGGACATCAATAAAGAGAAACAGAAATAGAAATGGCTCAAGGGAATAAAATAACCTTCATGAGTTTAGCATTGAAACATATGCTCTTGGTCTTATTGATATCATTGACCTCATTTTCCGAGGTACCCCCTTCCGGTATCTTTATCGTGAGGAAGCCAGTAAAAAAAAATCGATGTGCTCAGGAACTAAAGATGCTCGTAGGAGAAAAAAAAGTATGCATATTAAAAAAGCCTCTCATCAATATTGACGAGCTTGAATACGTTACGGGCATTTTATACGATCCTATTGTTAAATTAAACTATATAAAATTAGGACTTTCCTCCGAAAGTGTGAAGAACTTAAACGAAACCAATAATTTCCTGCTAGATACCCAATTTGCTCTAGTTGTAGAAAGCGATGTGATCTGTATTTTTACCATTCAGGAAAATTTTACGGAACGATTCTTAAGAATTGGTTTTGATTTAGACCTTCAAAATCTTACCCTCGTGCATAAGGCGTTGAAAAAAGTCAATTACTAACGTTTGAGGTAAGCTACAAGAATTTTCATTTTTGACTGATTTTTTATAGGAATAATTTCACATTATTCTGAAAAGTGTGGGCCCACCTATTATCATGCAAGCGAAAAAATCACTTCTTTTGAGCAGTGGAAATATTTGATAATTTAGAATCGGCTGAGACTCGCTTCGCAGAACTTCTGCTACCCGTTCCTATCCCGAAACTTTTTACCTATCGGGTGCCCAAAAACCTGGAGGAAAAAATTTTAATAGGTCAGCGGGCTATTGTACAGTTTGGTGATCGCAAGATTCTTACCGGACTCATCGCAACCATTCATGACCAGCCTCCCCGTGACTATGAGGCAAAATATATTCTGGAAATATTGGATGACTATCCTGTCGTTAGCGATTTGCAATTCAAACTTTTCCATTGGATCGCAGATTATTATTTATGTTCATTGGGTGAAGTCATGAATGCTGCTTTGCCCGGCGGTTTAAAGCTTTCGAGTGAATCGATGGTCCAAATTCATCCGGCATTCAACCTGGAAGAAACGGACCTGGAATTTTCAGACAAAGAACAGATACTGTTAAGAAGGCTTGTGCAGGAGCCCTTTGATTATTCAGCGATCGCTAAACTTTTAGGTGTCAAGAATCTATACAGCATTATAAAGTCGTTGGTTCGAAAAGAAGCCATTATCCTTTATGAAAAAGTCAAAGAAAAATACAAACCGAAGACAGAAAAAAGAATAAGGCTTACATCAGAATATAACAACGCTGAAGCGCTGGAAACTTTATTTAAAACGCTTGCGTCGAAACCGAAGCAGGAGGCATTGCTATTGAAATTCCTTCAGGATGTACCCATCCTTAGCAACCCTGATGTGAATAGATTGGGAATTACTAAAAAGAATTTACTGAACGATGGATTATCAGAATCATCTTTAAATACGCTATCAAAAAATAACATTTTCGAAGAATTTGACATAGTAGTATCCAGGTTTAATGAAGAGAAGGTATCCGGTCAATACATTGTCCACTTAAGCGAAGATCAGCTTCGCGTGCAAAATGAAATTCTAAAAAATTTCCAAACTCATAGTATTATTTTATTGAGAGGGATAACCGGAAGTGGAAAAACAGAAATTTATATTAACCTCATCAAACAAGCTATGGAAAGTGGATCTCAGGTTCTTTATCTGTTGCCTGAGATTGCTATAACAACACAAATAGTTCAACGTTTGAAAAAAATCTTTGGTGATACCATGGGAGTCTACCATTCCAGATTTTCTGACAACGAACGCGTTGAAGTGTGGAATGGGATACTTCAGGGAAAATTCAAATTTGTAATTGGCGTACGTTCTTCTATTTTGCTGCCATTCGACAACCTGGGATTGATCATAATAGATGAAGAGCACGATGGCTCCTACAAGCAACAAGAACCAGCACCTCGTTACAACGCTCGCGACGTAGCAATGGTAATGGGGCAAATGCATCACGCCAAGATACTACTTGGCTCAGCTACCCCCTCCGTGGAAACATTTTATCATGCGCAACAAGGAAAATATGGATTCGTAATCCTTGACAAACGATTTGGTGAAGCACAGCTTCCTAAGATAATGCTAGCCGACATAGCCCGGGAGCGAAAACAGAAAACCAACAAAGGCGAATTTTCCGGATTATTATTAAAAAAAATTGAAGAGGCGCTTAACAAGAAGGAACAGGTAATTATTTTTCAAAACAGAAGAGGGTATTCACCCATGGTCAGCTGTGAAGATTGTGGATGGATACCTAAATGTGTCAATTGCGCTGTCAGTCTTACGTATCATCAATATAGACATGCATTGGTTTGTCATTATTGCGGATACAAAGAATCGTTGCCCAGCAATTGCCCTGTCTGCACCTCCGCCAGAATAAAATCGATGGGCTATGGTACTGAGAAGTTGGAAGAGGAGCTTAATCTTCACTTCCCCTCGGCAAAAGTTCAACGCATGGACCTGGACACAACGCGGTCTAAAACAGGTTATGAAACTATCATTGATCAATTTGAGCGTCAAGAGACTAACATTTTGGTGGGCACACAAATGGTGACAAAAGGACTTGACTTTGATCACGTGAGCTTAGTCGGTATTTTTAACGCCGACCGCATGATCCATTTTCCCGATTTTCGGTCTTATGAACGGGCGTATCAACTTATAACGCAGGTAAGCGGACGTGCGGGCCGAAGAGATACAGCTGGTACAGTCGTTATTCAAACATCCAATCCAGAGCACCCGTTGCTTCTTACAATTCTTAATCATGGCTATCAGGAATTTTATTCCGTCGAGCTTGCCGATCGTTACCAACACCATTATCCGCCATTCGTCCGGTTAATCGAGATTACTGTTAAACATACGGACAAGAAGGCTTGTCAGCTAACGGCCAACATACTCGCAAATCAATTGCGCGAAACTTTGCGTGAAATTAGAATTCTCGGTCCCGGTGAACCTATGATATCTAAAATCAGAAATCAATTTTTGCTGAGCATCCTCATCAAAATACCACGCGGCAAATCAGATTTAGTTGATCTCAAGCATAACCTACAGGATATAATACAAAATTTATTAAAACAGAAAGAGCATCGTAATACGCGCATCATAATTGATGTGGACCCTGTCTAAAAAAAACCCAAAAATTTTTATATCAATTTTCTCTAAAGCAAAATAATCTTTTAAGTTTGCGGCTTGATATCTCAATTATTCCAGAATAAATCTGGATGTTATTTTTTTATGCTTAATCTAAGGAATGGTAAAATTAATTACGACTCTTGTCCTAATGGCTTTTTTTGGATTTGCTCAAGCTCAAACTTTAAAATTCAGCGCGGGGTATGGAATCCCATGGGTATCTCAAGAAATCGGAATTAACTCTTCATCAATTCACAGGGTGGCTATTGATCCTAAATCAGGTGAACCCGTTACGCTAGTAGCATCCACAAGTAAAAGCATTCAAGGTTCTTATGGCGCAGGTTGGATTGTTACGGGCGCATTCGGTTATAGACTTTCTGAGAATATAGGGATGGAGTTGGGATTGAACTATTCACTGGGCAAAGAATATACAACGTCATCAACGCGTATAGATACTCGGTTCGACGTCGTGAAAAGTTCTTTCAGAGAAACAAAGATTTCTAAGAGCAGAGCAGTTTTATTTACACCAACATTAAAATTTATCACAGCCGAAAAAATCTTTACACCGTACTTCCTTATCGGACCCGTGCTCGGCAAAATAAAATTTCATCGTGAGTCGGATCGGTCATTGGAAGAAAATGGAAGCACATCTTCGGTGTATCAGAATACAAAATTTACGGGAGGAATTTCAATCGGAATTCGCGGAGGGATTGGAGCCAATGTGATTGTAAATAAAAAAGTAAGTCTCTTCTCGGAAATAATATTTACTGGAATGAATTATTATCCGAAGGAAAGCGAGATTGCGCGCTATATTGTGAACGGGGAAGATAAATTAAATACGCTTTCGCTAAATGTCCGCAAGACAATTTATGAGAAGGAAGTGGTCACTGCCGGGGCAAATGATCTAGTAAATTCTCCTGGTAAAAGTGTACGGTTTTCAATCGCCATGAGCTCATTGACAGCTACTGCTGGAGTACTTATCACCCTTCGCTAGAAATCAATTCAATATTTCCCAATCTTCATTTAAAATGGGGATAGCCTGGTGGCCTGTTAGATCAAATTGACAAGGGACAACCGAGATGTAATTATTGGCAATAGCCCACTCGTCGTTATCTTCCCCCTTATCGAAATTCACAAAATTCCCTACCATCCAGAAATATCTTCTTCCATTGGGGTCATAGCGCATATCAAAGTCCTCTACCCATTTTGCATTTGCCTGACGACAAACGCGAATTCCTTTTATACTTTCATCTCTTTTAGGAGGAAAATTTACATTTAATGCGATGCCTTTTGGCAATCCTTTGTCGAGAACTTGTTTTGTTATTTTTGTCAGATAGGCTTCGATGTGTGAGAAGTCGGCATCATAAGAAAAATCACAAAGAGAAAACCCGATAGCAGGCGTTCCTTCTATAGCGCCTTCGATGGCTGCTGACATTGTGCCCGAATACAATACACTAATCGAAGTATTGCTACCGTGATTTACTCCACTCACGATCACATCCGGTTGACGCCCATCTTTAAAAACAAAGTGACGAGCTATCTTAACACAATCCGCGGGGGTGCCAGAACATTCGAACGCCTTTACTCCATCGAAGATAAAATTTTCTTCAAGCCGCAATGTCTCTCCCACGGTGATCGCGTGCCCCATACCGGATTGCGGGCCATCGGGCGCTACAACAATAACATCACCTAATACCTTCATCGCATTAACCAACGTAAGAATTCCTTTTGACGTAATACCATCATCGTTTGAGACAAGAATAAGAGGCTTCATTTATAGAAGAGATTTTTGATTGCAGATTTTAGATTGACGATTGTAGATTGGTCGGAAGTAACACGTTGCTATTGACAAATTGGGACATAAACACACTCTAACACTCCGTACTTCAACACTTCAACACCTTACCCATCACGTTCCAAACAAAGAATTATAATAGGCAATAATTTTCGCAAAATCATATTTCTCATCATAGCGCAACTTGTTGGCTTTTATGTATTTTTCAACTTCTTCTGATTTTTTATTCATGAGGTTAAGCAAGTCGTTTTTGTTGCCTGTGAATTCGAAAATGTCCCCGTTTTCATCGAGAAAAAAATATTTATAAACCAGAACAAGTCTTGAATATGATCCTATGTAATAGGGTGAGTTATACGTTCTGTACTCAATCGACTCACGCGCCAATAACGTCATCTTTCCTTCCTCAAGCAGTTCAAAAAAAACGGGCGCCTTATACGTTGAAACCGTCGAAAACGGGAGCGCAAAAAACTGCCTGTACTTTCTCACGGATGTATCAAAGATTTCAAAAAATAAAACTTTACGCGCGCTGAATGCCGTGGTCTGCTGATTGGCCTCGTTGTATTGAACAAGGTCTTGCTGAAGATCATATTTTATACTTCCTCTCAACGTATCGCCTTCGAGTAGAACAATTTTTCCATCATGCCATAAGTCAGAAGGAAATTGTTGTGCATGAACTTGAAACGATAGAAGAAAAAAGAGCGCTAACGCGTTGAAAAAAAAATCAACTTGCTTTTTATACTTAAACTGTGAACGCTGTGGAAAGCAGTTTTTCATTTATGCTTTAAAATAGTATGCCCCAGTTTATCGCGCTTCGTCATTAAATATTTTTCATTGTGAGGGTTAGGAATAATTTCGATGGGTATGTTGTCGACGATCTCCAGTCCATATCCCATTAAACCAACTCGTTTTTTTGGATTGTTCGTGATTAACCGGATTTTGGTTATACCCAAATCCCTGATGATCTGCGCCCCTACACCATAATCTCGCTCGTCCATATCAAAACCTAATTGCAAGTTTGCTTCTACGGTGTCCATCCCCTGTTCCTGCAACTTATATGCCTTGAGTTTATTCAGTAGACCAATACCCCTACCCTCTTGCTTCATGTACAACACAACTCCCTTCCCTTCGCGATCAACCATTTCCATGGCAGCATGCAGTTGTGAGCCACAGTCACACCGGCAAGATCCGAAAATATCTCCCGTCACACAGGAAGAGTGAACCCGTACCAACACTGGTTCATCTTTTTGCCAAGAGCCCTTTACTAACGCCAGGTGGACTTCGTTAGTATTTATTTGATCGAAAGCGATCAGCCTAAAGTGACCGTTGGTTGTAGGCATATCGACTTCAATTTCCCGTTTGATAAGGGATTCCTTTTTAATCCGATATTCGATCAGGTCCTTAATCGAAACGAGCTTTAGTTTAAAACGTTCCGCCACTTGAACGAGATCCGGCAGACGCGCCATAGAGCCATCTTCATTCATGATTTCAACAAGTACACCGGCTGGTTTAAAGCCCGCTAAGCGCGCAAAATCCATGGCTGCCTCCGTATGTCCCGATCTTCTTAGGACACCACCGCGTTTTGCTTTGAGCGGAAAAATATGGCCAGGTCTTCCCAACTCTTCCGGTTTTGTTTCAGGGTCCACTAAGGCACGGATAGTTTTGAAACGGTCGTGCGCAGATATTCCTGTAGTACATCCGTGACCAAGCAAATCCACCGAAACCGTAAAGGGCGTTTCGTATATTGCTGTGTTCTTTCCTACCATCATTTCGAGGCCAAGTTCTTCGCATCGATCTTCAATTAACGGTACACAGATTAATCCCCGTCCGTGTGTAGCCATAAAATTTACAATAGCCGGTGTTACCGTTTCGGCGGCACAAATAAAATCGCCTTCGTTTTCGCGATCCTCGTCATCTACCACGATAATTACTTTGCCATTTTTGATATCTTCAATGGCCTCGTCAATGGTATTCAATTTTATTTCGGTCATATTATTTCTCCTATAACTTCTGTCTTCTAAGTCATTCGAAGGGCCAGGACGACTTAGTAACGTTAACTAAATGCTCTGCGTTCCTTTAATATTTGCCTGAAACTATTCCCAGTTGCTTTGCAATTTCGACATCTGCATTCTTTAAACGAGTCTGAGTTTCGACCAGTTCATCGATCTCTTCTGTACTTTTACTTTTCTCTGCATCCTTAAGTTTCTCTTTATTCTCTTCGATTAACCTTTGAACATATCGGTATTTACGCCGTAATACATTTTGGTGCGCATGTTCGTGAATTTTTTCTTTTTCATCATGAAAAATTATATGATACTTTTCCGCCCAATGCGGACTTACATAGTGCTTGCGTGTTGTCAGCTCAGCAATTAATTTTTTTACATCCTCGGTACCCGTATTCAAAAAATACTTAGAGTCAATAAGATCACCTTTATTTTTCGCTTCATAAAATTCAGTATAAATCTTAGCGTACGTTGTATTTGTAAATTCCAAATCTTCAAACTCTGAAATGAAATAGCTTACTAAATCGATATCTTCTTCGAGTTCGCTATCCGCATAGTTTATTAATAATCTTACCACCTCTCGCTCCTGAATTTGCTCCATCCTTTTTGTATCGAGCTTGTACACAGAAGAAATTTCCGAAGTAATCTCCTCAAAATTAGACGGCTCCTTTCGCGCATTTTCCGGATCTTTTTTTCGTCGATCCTGAATAACAATTTTGTTGAGTTCATTCAGCAGAACCGATTCGGATATCCTCAACAATCGGCCAGTCTCCTGTATATATATAGATCGTTTTATCGGATCTGGAATAAGGGAAATACTATTTATAATTTCGCGTATAGCTTCCGCTTTCTTTATTGGATCATGGGCGGCATCCGCTGCATAAAGATCTATTTTGAAAGAGATGAAATCCTTGGTGTGGGCTTT
Source organism: uncultured Bacteroidota bacterium (assembly GCA_963837415.1). Classification (GTDB taxonomy): domain Bacteria; phylum Bacteroidota; class Bacteroidia; order Cytophagales; family Cyclobacteriaceae; genus Chryseolinea. The sequence continues at coordinate 95,915 of CAWING010000001.1, forward strand.
CAGGTATTGCTTAAACTCGGTGCTTCCCATTTTACTGGAAATGCTGTCGGGATCATCCCCATCGGGTAACAGTACAACCCGTACATTCAACCCTCCCTTTAACACGAGGTCAATACCACGCAGGGCAGCTTTAATTCCAGCCGCATCTCCGTCAAAAAGTACAGTTACATTTTCTGTAAATCTCTTGATGAGCTTGATCTGCTCTTCTGTAAGAGCCGTGCCAGAGGATGCAACAACGTTGTCAATATCCGCCTGATGCATGGAAATTACATCGGTATATCCTTCTACGAGATAACAAAAATCTTCTCTTCGAATGGCATTCTTAGCCTGGAACATTCCATAGAGAACATTGCTCTTATGGTAAATTTCTGTTTCAGGGGAATTGATGTATTTCGGCTGGTCTTTTTCTTTTGTTAAAATACGGGCGCCAAAAGCAACTACTTTTCCAGCAAGATTGTGAACCGGAAAAATTACCCTTCCGCGAAAGCGATCATAAATTCGAAACCCAGGGGATTGTGCATTTTCTTTCCTGATAACAAGCCCTGCTTTTTCCAACATCTCTTCACTGTATCCGGCGCTCATGGCCTTTTTATGGAAGTGATCCCAGTCATTTACGCTAAAACCTAGCTCGAATTTTTCAACTGTCCGGTCATTAAATCGGCGCTCGCGGAAGTAACTCAGTCCGATGCTTCGACCTTCATCACTATGGAAAAGTAAATTTCTATAATATTCTTTTGCATAGTTCATTACGATATATAAACTATCCCGGTCGCTCTGCTGGAGCAGTTGCTCCTGCCCAACAGTTTCTTCCTTAATCTCAACGCCATATTTTTTTGCGAGGTAACGGAGAGCTTCGACGTAGCTCATTCCTTCGTGCTCCATCACAAAGCTTATTCCGTCTCCCCCTTTTCCGCTGCTAAAGTCCTTGAAGATACCCTTGGAGGGAACTACATAAAAGGACGCGGTTTTCTCATTCGAAAAAGGGCTTAATGCCTTATAGTTCTGCCCGGAGCGTTTCAGTGTTACAAAGTCACCTACAACATCTAGAATGTCAATGCGGGTTTTTATTTCATCTATTGTTTCTCGGGAAATCACAGAACAGGCAAATAGTTAATAGTTATCAGTTAATAGAATAGTCCATAGTCGATAGACGATGGTCCATGGCTGGGGTTAATATTTGTTGGACATTTTGATTTGCGCTCTTGTTTGCTCAGCATCAACAATGGACTATGGACAATGGACTATCAACTTTCTAATGACCCAAAGATACAGGTTCAGGTTGGAAAATGATTAATGAATTAGTTTTAACGATTAGCGGTTTATAGAGAAGTCCATGGACGATAGGTTGATGGCTGACGTTGGGCATTTTGGCCTGTCCTCTGATTGGCTCAGCATCAATTATGGACTATGGAACAATGGACTATCGACTTTCTAAGTTAAATTGCGCTCAAATTCAACACATACCTCGTACTTTGTACCTCGTAAATCGTACCTCTAAATGACTCAATCCGATATTTTACAAGCCCTTTCTACAGTAGATGATCCCGACTTGAAGCGAGACTTAGTTAGCCTGAACATGATCAAAGATGTTAAAGTAGAGGCAGCTAAAGTAAGTTTTACAGTTGTGCTTACTACGCCGGCTTGCCCTTTGAAGGAAAAAATCAGGGCGGATTGCGAAGCGGCCGTACGGAAAGTGGTCGGCAAAGATGTAGCGATCGATATTTTTATCACTTCTTCCGTCACTACGTTAAGGAACAACGCGCCCCTTCTTCCCAAGGTAAAAAATATCATCGCCATCGCTTCCGGAAAAGGAGGCGTGGGAAAATCAACAGTAACCACAAATCTGGCAGTAGCCTTGGCTCAGGCCGGCGCAAAAGTCGGGCTGATAGATGCGGATATTTATGGTCCCTCCATTCCCACCATGTTTAATTGTGAGTTCGAGCAACCCACTGTCAAACAGCTTAATGGAAAAAATATCATCATACCTATAGAACAATATGGCGTAAAATTGATCTCGATTGGATTTCTTACTCCTCCCGACAGTGCTGTAGTTTGGCGAGGACCTATGGCGAGCGCTGCCTTGAAGCAATTTTTTGGAGATGCAGATTGGGGCGAATTGGACTACCTCTTAATAGATTTGCCCCCCGGGACTAGTGATATTCATTTAACCTTAGTGCAGACCGTACCCGTAACGGGAGCAGTTATCGTTACCACACCACAAAAGGTAGCGTTGGCCGATGCGAATAAAGGGTTAACAATGTTTAAACAACCTCAGATCAACGTACCGATCCTTGGGATAATTGAGAACATGGCTTACTTTACACCAGAAGAATTGCCTAACAACAAGTACTACATTTTTGGAAAAGACGGTGGTAAGAACTTATCGGAAAAATACGATGTTCCTTTGCTGGGTCAGATACCGCTGGTTCAAAGTATACGCGAAAGCGGTGACAGCGGGCTTCCGGCAGTTTTAAAAGAAGGAGTAACTGCCGACGCTTTCAAAAATCTGGCTGAAAGTTTAGCACGGCATATTGCCATAAGAAATGCTAACTTTACACAAACGAAAAAGGTTGAATTAAAAGTCTGATGAGCACCGTAGAAGAACTAACAAAAAAAATTGAAACTTCACTCAATTCCATTCGGCCCTATCTCAAAACGGATGGCGGTGATGTGAGGATTAACCATGTCACCGAAGATCTCGTGGTGCAGTTGGAATTCATCGGTAACTGTGGAAACTGTAGCATGTCTCACATGACCTTTAAAGCTGGTGTTGAAGCTGCCATTAAGCGAGATGTTCCCGAAATAAAATCCATTGAAGTAGTTAATCTTATTCCGTTTGCTTAAAGCTAACAGACATTAAATTCCTTCCTGCTTAACAATCATTTTGCTCGAAATAATGTAAGGCTTAAAACACGGTGAAGTCTACTCTTCTATTTCGCTGGCGGCCTTCTTCGGTGGTATTGTTATCTTTCTTGAGCTCTTCTCCATACCCAACAACAGAGATGCGGTCATCGGGCACTCCCATATCCATCATAAGTTGTCGTATTTTTTGAACCCGTTTTATCGACAATTTTACGTTATAATTATCCTGACCGTGACTATCGGTATGCCCTTCAATTAATACGGTTCGTCCTTGCAATGCATATTCAGCAGCTACGAGGAACGGTTCCATGTCAACAACCGAAAACTCATCTTCATTAAAATTGAAGTACAATGGGTCGAGTATAATGGGATAGATATCTGTTTTGCTTGCCAGCTTGTCTCCAACCAATTTTCTTATTTCTGCTTGTTTTTCTGAAGTAGGTTTTGGAAGATGATTTTTTTCAATCACAACATCTTCCTTTTTATGGAGTACGGTAAGCTCCTCAGGAGTTATTTCCTCCACTTTAGGTTTAGGAACTAGGGAAATTGAAACTGGTTTTATTTCTGGCCTGGAATCTCCAGCTCTGGCTCCCACAGTATTAGGATCGATAGCAAGCACAGACTTCATATCCGATCTATAACTTTTTGCAATGCTTGCGCTCTTTGGTTTTTTATGACGTTTTTTCTCGAGAAGATTACACGCATTAACATAAAGCGTGGTTTGTTTTCGATAATAGCTTTTATAAAATTTCTTATTTGATTTTTGATAATCCTGAGCGTGTAAAGAGAATGTTAGGATAATAGTGGAAATGATTAACAAAACCCGGATAGCAAAAGCTATTGGTTTAGAGAAACTTGGATAGAGGTTGTTGGTAATCATGTGCAATGGTTTACGCAAACATTACCAAAAGCATACCCGCTTAGGAGGTTTTGCTTCGTTTGGTCGAAAAGCCCGAAATTCACGCTGAAACGAATAATTTGTCCGTATTCGCTTTACAGGGATAAAAATACATAGGCCTGATTTTCCAACTTTGAGAATTTTTTGATCCCAGCGGATGCTTGAAATTGATGCATCAGAAGACTAACCGCAATAACTAGTGCTAATTCGCGTTCATTTTTCGGCAAAAAGAAAATGCATTCCTCTTCCTATATTTGACATTAATCATTCGTTGACCTTACGATTTTTGTGCGGCTGATAATCATTTTTAAATCACTATTCCTCCTGATTTTCGCTATCATTCCGTATGTAGCCTTTCCTCAAGAACGATGTGGTACTGTGGAATATATGAAGAAATTGCAAGCGGAGAATTTTCTCAAAAACCGGTTGGAATTTGAACAATGGATCGAGCGAAAAATGCGCTCTCCGAGGCGTTCAAATTTAGAACGGCAACAAGCGTTGTATGAAATTCCAGTTGTCGTTCATATTATTCACAATGGCGAGGCCATTGGATCAGAAAAGAATATCAGCGATGCTCAAGTACTCTCTCAAATTTCGGTTCTTAACAAAGATTACCAGCGGTTAAACAGTGATGCTTCAAGCACTCCGGCGGAGTTTCAATCCTTAGCCGGTAGCTTTGACGTCGAATTTGTTCTCGCGAAACAGGATCCCGAAGGATTCGCTACTAATGGCATCGTACGAATCCAGGGAACTCGGCCCTCCTGGACTATCAACGACAATTATGAATTGAAATCCTTAAGCTACTGGCCTGCGGAAGACTACCTAAATATTTGGGTTTGTAATCTGGGGGGCCTGCTTGGTTATGCGCAATTTCCCGTTTCCTCTTTAAGTGGTCTTGAAAATTCATCGGACAATCGACTAACGGATGGGGTGGTGATTGCTTACAATGCTTTTGGCTCCGAGGATGACGGCGCTTTTAATCTTGCTCCCAAATACAAGAAGGGTAGAACAACTACACACGAAATCGGACATTTCTTTGGATTACGTCATACATGGGGTGATGATGAAGGACAGTGCGATGGGAGTGATTATGTTGGTGATACCCCCAATCAAGGAGGAAGCTCCAGCGGATGCCCCACTCATCCGCAAATGACGTGTGGTGTTACTTCCATGTTCCAAAATTATTTAGACTACACGGACGATGCATGCATGAATCTGTTTACAACAGGACAAGTTGGGCGAATGACAACTGTACTGGAAAACAGTCCGAGGAGATCAAGTCTCCTGTCATCACATGGATTATCCGACCCGCTTCCAGTTGCTAATGACCTTGGTCTAAAAGAGGTTATCTCTCCGCTGGCGGGGGAATGTTCACCGGACATCACACCCGCTATTGAGATTAGAAATTATGGTAGTAACGTAATTTCATCCGCTCAAATACTTTTGAAGAAAGATGGTGTTCCAATAGAAACAAAAGACTTTATTTTCGGCCCAACGCTTTCTCCGCTTCAATCTGCTACCATAAGTTTTTCGACAACAGCATTTACAAGCGGCGCTCATTCCGTAACATTTGAAATATTACTGACAAATGGTGTTGTCGATGGAAGCGCTGCAAATAACATTTTAAATCAATCGTTGCTTATTCCTGAAACAATTACAATTCCTTTTGCCGAAGATTTTAATGTTGTGCCTGCCACGTGGCAAATCCTAAACCCTGATCTAAAGAGGACATGGGAGCTTGCGTCCGCTCCAAATGCAAACCCTTCCAACAATGCAATGAAGATGGACTTTTATAATTATGAAGATAATTTTGGGGAACTTGACCTCTTGATCACGCCTGTTTTTGATCTGGTGTCAGAACCGGTTGCCTTACTGTTGTTTGACGTCGCATATGCGCGTTTTCAAAATGATAATGATGGGCTTAAGGTTGTTGTTTTATCAAATTGCAATACAGATATTACACAGGGCACAATAATTTATGATAAATCCGGCGTTGCACTCGAAACCACCTCTCCCACGACGAATGAATTTGCTCCTGCTGATGAAACAGATTGGCGACGTGAATTTATTGACTTAAGTGCCTTTATCGGCCAAGGTAATCTGCAGCTTGCCTTTGTGGGCGTCAATGATTGGGGAAATAATTTATACCTAGACAACATTTCATTGGTAACAACACCTTTGAATGACCTCACGCTGGTGGATGTAACTTCGCCCAGCCCAGTAGTATGCTCAAATCAAATTGTTCCTAAACTGCGCGTTAAGAACGCGGGAACGTTGGTCTCTTCACTAAAAGTTAAAGTGACGCTGAATGGACAAACTCCTTCCATCCAAACTCTTTCCGCGTTAAATCTTACCAGTGGTTTAGAACTGGAAATTGCCCTTTCACCCATTACACTGTTAGATGGTGAAAATATAATTTCTTTCGAATTGCTTGAGTTGAACGGTCTGCCGGATATTAACCCCACTGATAATATTTTGAGAGCATATACGGTCGTCAATGATGTTACTGACCAGATCCCGGTTCGACAAAATTTCGAACAAGAGTTTGACGATCAATGGACCATTATTAATCCTTATGGCGGGGCGGACTGGGAAGTAAAAAGCATAAACGCAAATAAGGTTTTGTATTTCAACGCATATGCAAATACGCTTATGAATGACAAGGGCTGGTTTGTCACCCCTGTCTTGGATTTTTCGGCAGCAACGAAAGCCAGCCTTTCATTTGATCTTTCCTATGCCTCCAGAAGTAATTTCGTAGATCGATTGCGCGTGTTGGTGTCAACAGATTGTGGGATAACTTATAACGATACAATTTTGAGCGAGACAGGACCAATACTTGCAAATGGGCATACTGCAAACACACCATGGGAACCAGCAGAAACTGATTGGGAGTCCAGGAGTATAAATTTAACGTCGCTTGCAGGTGAGTCCGAGGTCAGGATTGCGTTTGTATTTACCAATGGGAATGGGAATAACATTTACATTGACAATATTGAATTTTTTGTTTCAGAAACTCACCTCCCAATCAATGGTTCAGTTGCAGTTTACCCTATACCGGTGAATGCTGCTGAACAAGAAGAGTTAAATATTACTTTTAATTTGCCGGAAAAAGGCCCGGTAATAATTGAGGTAATAGATTTGTTGGGCAAAATCCTTGTAAGTGAAACGCCACAAAACGTTTTAAATCAAACGTATCAGCTACCGTTGCCCGATGCTCCGACGGGTGTTTATATTTTACGCGCTAAAACAAGCGCCGGGATTTTTACAAAGAGAGTTATGATCGTTAAATGATCATCTAAATTTTTTAACCCTGAAACGATAATGGCTTTTCATTATCTTTCGGACAAAATATTTTTTAATGTCTAAGAAAAAGAAAGTAGCCATCCTATATGGAGGCCGATCTGTAGAACATGCCGTGTCTGTAAATTCTGCCCGCAATATTTATGAACACATAAATAAAGATAAGTTTGAACCCGTTACCATGGGTATCAGCAAAAACGGACAATGGTTTTTAACTAACGGTGTTGGTAAAGACGTTGAACAAGGCAAAGCATTAGGCCTTATGCTTGATCCTGCAAGTCCCGGTTTTATTTTACTATCCAGTGGTGATCGCTTTAAAGTAGATATTGTTTTTCCTGTTCTGCATGGCACAGATGGTGAAGATGGAAGTATCCAGGGACTAATCAAAACATTGGATATGCCTATGGTTGGCACTGGTGTTTTGGGTTCCTCTCTCGCCATGAATAAAATTGTAGCGAAGCGTTTAATGCGCGAGGCTGGATTACCAGTAACTAATTTCCTTACGTTTCGCTTTCATGAAAAAGATAAAATCACTTTCAATTCCATTTCAAAAAAATTAGGAGTGCCTTTTATGGTTAAATCGGCCAGCTTAGGATCTTCTGTGGGCGTGACGAAGGTGAAAAACAAAAATGATTTTAAGAAAGCTGTTGACGAAGCATTTAAGTATGATGATGAAATGCTAGCAGAAGAATTTGTGAACGGGCGTGAAATTGAATGTGCCATACTGGGTAACAATCCGCCGGAAGCTTCTTATCCCGGCGAAATTGAGATCAGCAAAAATTATGAGTTCTATACCTTCGATGCCAAGTATGTGGATCCCAAGGCTGTTGTCATTCACGTGCCCGCTAAACTCTCAGATCCTATTGCAGAAAAAATAAGGAATGTATCTATTAAAGCATTCGAAGCATTGCATTGTCAGGACTTTTCAAGGATTGATCTTTTTCTGGGCAAAAACGGTAAAATTTATATCAACGAGATCAATACCATCCCAGGGTTTACGAATTCAAGCATGTATCCTATGATGTGGAAAGAACGGGGAATCAGTTTTTCTGACCTGATTACACGACTGATTAACCTCGCGCAGGAGCGTTACAACAGCGGTAAGCGAATTGCTCGCGACTTTCAATCTTCATTAAAATTCTGATCTTGTATATTTGTTATTATCGAAGGACTGATCATGAAATTTGACGTTCGTAAATTCAAAAAAAATACATTAGGCGGGTTGCTCATACATTTTCTCCTCGCGGGCTGTATCGTAGCTACCCTTTGCGTTTTATACTTCTTTGCCTACTTGCCAAATGTCACCAACCATGGACAGTCTATTACCGTGCCGAACATTGAAGGCATGCAGATAAATCAGCTGGAAGATTTCCTTATAAAAAGAAATCTGCGCTATGAGGTAAATGATTCTTCTTACTCCGCAGAATATCCGCCCCTTACTGTTTTGAAACAATATCCGCATGCTGGCTCTAAGGTGAAAGAAGGGAGAAATATTTTTATTTCCATTAATCGTCTCAATCCGCCGACCGTGCCGGTTCCAAATCTTATTGACGGATCTGTTGTAAACGCAGATGCAGTTTTGCGCAGCAATGAACTAAAACGCGGAAGAATAGAACTGGTAGCGGGACCGTTCAATGTAGTTAAGGAGATGAAGTTTGAAGGTCAGGTCATCGCACCATTGGAGCGGGTACCCAAAGGTTCAACTATTGACTTAGTGGTTATGGATGGGGGTAGCCCTGATTTTGAAAGTCCCAATTATGTTGGAAGCACCCTGGAAGATGCAAAAGTTGTCATTTTCGGTTCTAATCTTAACCTTGGAAATGTTGTTATTGTAGGTGATACCACCGGTGGCGAAGCAGTTGTTATTAAGCAAAAGCCTGAACCAAATGAAAATATTAAGGTAGGCGATGTCGTTGATTTATGGATAGGTAAATCGGATACTCCGGTTCCCGATGACGAACAGAATGAAAATTAATACCGTATTAAAGCATCACCTAATTGAATTGCATAAATTAAATTTTAGCAAACTTATTTTTTTGCTGGTATTGATCACCTGTCTTACTGTCCCTGAAAGTTTTTCTCAATTAAAGGTATATCCCCTTTCCAGAACAAAAGATAAAACGGTTGAAAAATCAAAATCGCGAAACTCTTTGGCGCGTACGCAAGAACTTACGCCACGCTCCTTGCCGTTCTGGGATGATTTTTCTACTACTCCCGTCGACAAGGCCGGGGATACGCTTTCAAATTATCCCGTGGATTCGCTTTGGGTAAACAAAAAAAATGTATGGATTAACAAAGGTTTGGGATTAAATCCACCATCTGTTAACGTCGCTACCTTTGACGGACTAGGCCCCGATCATCTCCCCTACTCTGATCAACTTTTGTCCAACGGATTAAGAGATACGCTACTCTCGCAGCCTATAAAATTAGGCGAGGTTGTTCCCGCTGATCGCAACAGCGTATACCTAAGCTTCTTCTATCAATGGCAAGGGAACGGGGAAGCGCCTGACGCTAATGATGTCTTTCGGGTTGAATTTAAAAATGAACTAGAGGTTTGGGAAACTGTAATGACCATTCGCCCTTTATTGACTTTTATTAACAATGCATTTTACGATACCCTTGTAAAAGTTGAAGGGGATAAATTCTTTCACGATAATTTTCAGTTTCGATTTTTAAATTATGGTCGCCTATCCGGACCGTATGATACCTGGAACATAGACTATGTGTATCTAAATAAAAACCGGAATGCAGCTGATCGCTATTTACCAGATCGAACCATAACCTCGGCTATCACTAATTTATTTAGTAACTACCGGTCTATACCTTATCATCATTTTCTTATTAATAAACCAATTTCCCAGCCGAAGTTCGACGTATTTAATGTAAAAAATGACACGTCTACGTTATCATACCTCACTGAAGGTACATTCATAAATTACAAAGAAAATATAACCTCAACTTTCACAGATACTTTGGGCGGAGGAAGTACGACTCCCATTGATGGCGCAACTGGTATTATTTATCAACGAGAAAGAAAGACCGTTACCATGCAACATATTCCGGATGGAAACGATCCCGTACAATTTGACCCTGATGCAGATTCAGTGGCTGTCAGCCTGAAAGTAAGGTTATTTACGGGAGACACCTTTAATCCAGAAACAGGAGCATTTGCAAATGATTATGATCCACTGAAATACCAGCCGTTGGATTTTCGAAGCAATGACACGCTTCGTTCGAATTACATATTGAGTGATTACTACGCGTATGACGATGGCTTTGCAGAGTATACAGTGGGCCTGACACAAGCCGGAAATAGGGCCGCCTATTTATTTGAAATGTTATCTGACGATCCCGATACGTTGATCGGGTTTGACATTTACTTTCCCGATTATGGTGTACCAAGCAATCTCAATGTAGATTTTACTGTATACAACGATCAGGAAGGTTTGCCAGGCATTATTTTGTATTCGTTACCAAGTTTTACCATTAAGCGCAACGGTCTTAATAAATTTGAGAAAATAAGATTTGGTGAACCGTTTTTAGTAGAGGATAAATTTTATGTGGCTTGGAAGGCACCTGTAGGTGGCACCTTAAAAATAGGATTAGATACTAACAATGATTCCGGAGAAAAGCTTTTTGTAAATACGAACGGATTTTGGTATCAAAATACAGATATAAAAGGAAGTGTTATGATCCGGCCAGTGTTTGGAGGCGGTGGTATTATATCAGGCATTGAGGAGGAAATTCAAGCCCGCATTTTTCCGAATCCAAATCAAGGAGAATTTTTTGTACCTAATGAGTTCGATATTCTGCAAGTCAGCAACATAACAGGCCAATCGATTCCCTTCGAAAGGAATGAGCAAGATGAAAATTCCAAAGTGGTTTTAGGTGATATTTCTCCCGGCCTTTATATCCTTATAATTAGAAAAGGAAATAAATTATTTTCTTCCAAGATTATTGTTAAATAGTTTGTCTTGACATTCACAAATGGAATAATCTTTCCATTTTTCTATCCGTTAAACCTGAAACCTTTACCTTCGCAAGGAAACCTGATTGCATTAATCCAATGGCTGATATTTTACCATTCCGACCATGGCGTTATAATCGTGCGCTATCAGCATCCCTCGATTCATTAACCTCTCCTCTTTTTGACGTGGTATCGGATAATCAAAGAGACGTACTCTATAAAAATCAATTCAACAGCATCCACCTTTCAGTTCCGCAACTTCCCGGCGCTGCTGACCGGGCAGCAAAACTTCTCCATGACTGGAAAACGAATGGGGTTCTCATACAGGATCAACTGCCGGCAATCTATGTTTACTATCAATATTTTTCACTACCCGGTTCTTTAAAAGAATATTGCAGGAAAGGTTTTATATGCCATATCCGGGCTTACGACTGGAATGAAGGCGTCATTCTCCCCCATGAAAATACCATACCCAAAGCAGTAAATGATCGGGCCGAGCTACTGGAAAAAACAGAGCTGCATGTAAATGCAACCCATGGGTTATATACAGATTCTGATTTTCAACTAGAGCCCATTATGGATGAAGCAATGACTGACCCTGTGTATGAAATAGAAGATTATCAGGGCGTTCGTGATGTATTAGCGCTTATCCACGATGCTATTGCCATCCGGAAGTTTATGAAAGTGTTGCAAAATAAACTCATCATTCTAGCGGACGGACATCACCGCTACGAAGGATCGTTGATTTATAAGCAAAAACGAAAATCCACCAATCCTTCGCATACTGGAAGGGAAGGATATAATTTCCATCTCATGTATCTTACAAATACGGAAGGAACTGAGATCAAAATTCTCCCTACGCACCGTTTGATAAAAGGTTTGACGAATTTCAGCGAAGAAGATATTCTTAAAAAAATGGAGGAAAATTTTAGTATTAAGGAAGTTGATGATATGGCTACCCTTCCTGCGATCATTGCAGGTAAACCTTGGGCTTTTGGGATTTTATTCCAGACCAAGGCTTTTGAAATTCGGCTTAAGTTAGAATCCTTTTCAAAACTGAAATGGCCGTTTCCTGAAGAAGTGAAGAAATTGGATTTAACGGTAATGCACTATTTTATCATCGAAAAAATACTGGGCATACCTGGAAAAGCGCAGCGGGAATCTGAATACCTGGACTTTGACAGCAGCTTTTCAGATTGTATGAAAAAAGTAATTCAGGGAGTTGTACGCATGGCTATAATTACCAATGAAGTAACAATTGAAGATGTAAAAAGAATTTGTAAAAGTGGATATACGATGCCTCAGAAGTCGACTCATTTTTATCCCAAAGTTATAGCCGGTTTTTTATTTAGTTCAATCGCGGAAGCTGAATTTTTAAATCCTTATTACTCTCCATTTTGATATGTCACTAAACAGACCCTTAATCGTAGCTTCAAGCTCTCCACGCCGGCAGTATCTGATGAAAGAAGCAGGCTTTACTTTCACGACTGAGAAACCTCAAGTGGATGAATCATTCCCCTCCAACCTTCCCGTTGATCAGGTGGCAAAGTATCTTGCCGAGAAAAAAGGCGAGTATTTCAGATTGAACATGAAAGATGAATTGGTGCTAACAGCTGACACGGTTGTCATCCTGCAAAATAAAATCCTGAACAAGCCACAAGACCGGAAGGAAGCGATCCATATGCTCAGCAGCCTTTCGGGAAACACGCATATCGTTATGACTGGAGTTTGTATCCTTTCAAAAGAAAAAGAAACAAGTTTCGATGACGCTACAGAAGTCATTTTTCAGAATCTTTCGATAAACGAAATAGAGTTTTATGTTGATAATTACAAACCATATGATAAAGCCGGATCTTATGGCGCACAAGATTGGATCGGTATGGTAGCTATTCAGAAAATTATAGGCTCTTATTTTAATGTGATGGGCTTACCCATTCATTTAGTTTATCAACATCTCTCCCGTTGGTAAATGAAGAAAATCTGGCGCTACCTTGTCAATCATGTAAAAGAGGATTTTACAATTAGACAATACAGTTTTGTATTTATTTTCCTGGCCATCTCTCTTTACATCAATTATGAATTTAATTTTGACGATCGCGTACTGAGAGGTCAGAGGGGCTTTATCAAGTTCCTTTTTTATTTTTTGTTTTATGCCTCAGCTTATTATATCACGTTTCTTCCACTTTCATTAGCAAAAAAGAAAACCTTCTTTTTAAATAAAACTTTCTGGATAAAAAGTCTACTGGCTATCGCAGTTTTAAGCCTGGATAGCAGTGTGCCGTTTCTGCCGGGGATGGTAAATCTTTGGTTTGAGCCCTCTTTACAATTTTGGGTGTATAAAGTCAGCATTAATCTCATTGGATTTTTTACGGTTCTTTCTCCACTCCTCATTTTCTATTGGATATTTGATCGGAAGGAGAATCATTACTACGGATTACATCCAAAACACTTTGATGCCCGGCCCTACTTTCAAATGCTTTTGATAATGTTACCTGTCCTGTCAGCCGCGTCTTTTCATCCGAGTTTTATCAAACAATATCCGATGTATAAAACGTCAGCGGCACATGTCATTTTAAACATACCTGAGTGGCTGACGGTAATGATTTATGAGATCGCTTACGGATTAGATTTTGTAACCGTAGAATTTCTTTTCAGAGGTTTCATGGTCATTGGAATGATTCAGATTTTAGGCAGGCACGCTGTTCTGTCCATGGCCGCTACCTATTGCTTTTTACATACTGGAAAGCCAATAGGTGAGGCTATTAGTTCTATTTTCGGAGGGTATTTATTGGGTGTCGTTGCCTACGAAACCAAAAGCATCTGGGGTGGAGTAATTGTGCATGTGGGAATTGCCTGGATGATGGAGGTCATTGGGTTTGGTCAGAGGATTTTAAATTGACGATTGTAGATTTTAGAATTCACGCTTCGCTTTTTTCTTAATCAACTAGATCCTCTACCCAGAGTATTGCTACACGTTGGTTGTTAACCTCTTTGGCTAACCGTTTTTTTAATGAAAGTTTTGAGAAAGGATGACGGCCATCATTGGTCCTTTCAAGCGTTTTAATTTTTTTACGTGGTTATTAAAATTTTTCAATACCATTTAGCCACTCCCGTTCAACTTGGCTTTTTTTCATGTTGTTATCCTGGCCTTCCCGAACGAGATCGTGGCTTTTTTTTGCTTGTGTGTATAATTCTTCGGCCTTCATTAAAACAACCCTCTATGAAAAAAACAATTTTACTTTCAGTATGTATGCTATGTATGTACGCTTTTGCGAGCGCCCAATTTGCCACCTTTACGGATGACGCAGTACAAGGTACCGGGATAGATCAACACGATTATGTTGGGTCTGGCTGGGTTCACGGCTCGAATACGCCAACATTTAACAACAGTACCCTCTCCTATTCTAATGTAGCTGGAGAATATGTAACCTTTACTTTTGATGGTGGGGGTATTTCGTGGTACACCGAAAAAAAGGATACACATGGGATAGTGGCAATTTCTATTGATGGTGGCGCTGAAACAAATATCGACCTCTATTCAAGCACCGAAGAACATTCTGAACTTTATAGCAGCGGGTACGTCGGCCCTGGTATCCACACGTTCAAAATAAGAATAACAGGAACAAAAAATCCTGCTTCCACTAATTTTTATGGAATTCATGACTACATCGTAACATACCCGCACCCCCTTGAATCTGTTGACAGTACAAGCACATTTGCCGGAGCTGGATCTGGTAGTCCAGTAACGCCATGGGCACCGCTGCACAATACTGGACTCGGATTTAACGCATTGTCAGATTATAATGATGGTGGGCTAAATACCGCTGTAGGATCTAAATCACTCGAAAGTAGCAGCGGATTTGGAAATACAGGCGTTGGATTTCAATCGCTTATGAGCAATAGTGGGGATGGCAATACAGCCCTTGGAAGTTATGCGCTTTTTGGCGACCGTGAAAATGGTGGTGATTATAACACAGCCGTTGGATCTAATTCCCTTCAAAATAGCGCCGCTTCTTATAATACAGCTGTCGGAAGCTTCGCGTTATCCACGTCCTGGCCGGTCGATTCCCACGGAGACCAAAACACAGCGCTAGGGGTTTCATCGGGCCCTGGAGTTGACAATCTGTCGAACACAACTTCCTTAGGTATGAGTGCAAAGACTACGGCCTCAAACCAAGTTCGTATAGGGAATTCAGAGGTAACAAGTATCGGCGGTCAGGTATCATGGTCCACGTTATCGGATGGACGATTTAAAAGAGATCTTAAAGAAGATGTTTCAGGTCTGGCGTTTGTGAATAAACTCCGACCTGTTAGTTACACAATAGACAAAGGTGCAATACAGGACTTTCTTGCAATACCTGATAGTTTACGACAGACCTTATCGGGGGCTAAAGAAAAACCGATACGCCAAACTGGATTTGTTGCTCAGGAAGTAGAGGTGATAATGAAAAAATCAGGGTATGTATTTAGCGGAGTAGACTCCCCGAAAAATGACAAAGATCCTTACGGCATCCGCTATGCGGAATTTGTAGTGCCATTGGTCAAAGCGGTTCAGGAATTATCGGCTAAAAATGACGATCAACAAAAACAGATCGATCAATTGTTGACGCAACTTAGTAAAACGGAAAAGAGTATTAACGAACTGCAATCCTCCGAAATATCTCTTTTGCAAAACAATCCCAATCCATTCTCAGTAAATACTGAAATCAAAATGGTTTTACCCGAGTCTGCAATAAATGCAAACATAATTGTATACAACCTGGAAGGAAAACAATTAAGGGACCTGCAGGTAAAAGAACGAGGCAACGCAAGCGTTAACATTTTGGGTAATGAACTAAGCGCTGGCATGTATATCTATGCACTTATCGTTGATGGACAGGTTGTAGATACCAAGCGCATGATTCTCACCAAGTAAGAAGTGAATGAACACAATTGCGTCTACTAATTTTAATTGAATTTACATTCTTCCTAGCAAAGCTCAATTGCTGTGAAATGACGCGCGGCTCAAACTGAGTCGCGTGTCTTTTCTCGTTGTCATCATTGCTGTCTTAAACCATCCACCACATAGGGAAAAGCCCTGATGAAGCAATAAGTTCCACCTTTGGCGGTACTTAATAGGCGTTGTAAAGTATATGGGTGAAGTAATTGTATACGGTCGGTGCTTGGATGATGGAGATGATTGGTTTTAATCAAAGATTTGGCATGCAAAATCAAATTCCGGTTAGGAAGGTGTCTACAATTCATTCACCCATATGAATTTTCATATTAAATATTTCATAATGATTGTGCATTAATCTAAACAATCGATCCACCATAAGTTTAATTTTAATAGCACTGCCGAATTAAATAGAAGGCCTGTCACAGTTAAGAATTTTCTCGTAATTAATTTTTTTTTTACAGGAGTCCATAATGTGTGTACTCTAGTCCGTGTGGAACAGAGTGCACCAAATTTGGATTCTACTACATACTATTTTTTGACTTAGGAATTAATTTGCACATCAGGCTTAATCAAAAAATTAAAATTTATGAAAAAACCCATTTTACTCTCAATGGGCATTTTATGCTTTTTCAAGTTAGTGAGCGCTCAAACGGCTATTGATGATGCAGTACAAGGTACGGGTCTCAACCAGCACAATTATGTAGGAGCAGGTTGGACACATGGTACTTCTCCAGCATTTTACAACGGTACACTGTCCTATTCCAATGTAACTGGTGCATATGTAACGTTAACATTTGCCGGGAATAAAGTTGAATGGTATACCGAAAAGAAATCTACACATGGAATAGCCGCAGTTTCAATCGATGGAGGGGCTGAAACAATGATTGATCTTTATTCAAGCACTGAGCAGCATATTCTGGTCTATACCAGTCCAACGCTTACTCAAGGAAATCATACCTTTAAAATTAGAGTAACAGGAGCAAAGAATACAGCGTCCAGTGGATTCTATGTAATTCACGACTATCTAGGTACATATCAGGCAAGTACCCAACCTAACAGTACAAATACGTTTGTCGGAGATGGCTCCATTTCAACTTGGTCTCCGCCAGCAAATCAAAATTCTGCATTCGGATATAACGCGCTCCAAAGTGTCATTCAGAGCTCAGGGAATACCGCTATTGGAGCTAATGCTCTTCAGATAGTTGGAAAAACGAATGGAAATACTGCTGTAGGAATTTATGCACTTAGTAAGGCCTTAGGTGGCCCAGGGACAGATAACAATACAGCGGTTGGAAGTTACGCGTTAAATGCTGCCCAGGTGTTCAGTGGTAATACAGCGATTGGATCTTCCTCTGGCCCAGTTGAAGGAACCTTCCTCATTTATAATACGACCTCAATAGGTGCCGGGGCAAAGACTACCTCTTTCAATCAAGTGCGTATCGGTAATACATCCGTAACAAGCATTGGTGGTCAGGTTTCGTGGTCTACCCTGTCTGATGGGCGTTTTAAAAGAGATCTCCGGGAAGATGTTTCAGGCCTCGAATTTGTGAATAAACTCCGGCCAGTAAGTTACACAGTAGACAAAACCGCGGTGCAGAAATTTTTAGGGGCACCCAATAGTGAAGCCAAGTCTTCATTCGAAGCCAAAGAAAAGCCAATACGTCAAACAGGATTTGTTGCCCAGGAAGTAGAAGCGCTAGTGAAAAAATCGGGGTATGTATTTAGTGGAGTAGATTTACCCAAGAATGATAAAGATCCTTACACCATTCGCTATGCTGAATTTGTTGTGCCTTTGGTGAAAGCCGTGCAGGAATTATCGGCTAAAAATGAAGAGCAGCAAAAGCAAAATGAGGAGCAGCAAAAACAGATCGATCAATTGTTGACGCAACTTAGTAAAACGGAAAAAGGTATTCGTGAACTGCAATCCTCCGAAATATCTCTTTTACAAAACAACCCTAACCCATTTTCAAAAGATACTGAAATCAAGATGGTTTTACCGGAGACTGCAACAAATGCAAAGATAATTGTTTACAACCTGGAAGGAAAACAATTAAAAGAGCTGCAGGTGAAAGGACGCGGCAAAGCAAGCGTTAACATTTTGGGTAATGAACTAAGTGCTGGCATGTATATCTATGCTCTTATCGTTGATGGCAAGGTTGTAGATACGAAGCGCATGATACTCACTAAGTAAAAGGTACAGAATAAAATAGGGAGGCTATAAAAATTGTATTCCGTTGACTTTGATTGATATACCATGCTTGTCTATAGCGATGAGTATATGTTGTTCAACCGTTGTGAAATCACACCTGGCTCAAATTGAGCCAGGTGTCTCTTTCCAGTTATAATCATTTGCTGCCTTAATTGTTCATCCGCCAAAACTCGCTTTAGCTGAAACACTAATTCTTCTTCACTATCCGGATTCACATAGATCGACCCAGGGCCTGCCGCTTCGCTAAAACAAGAACCTATTGAAGTAATAACGGGTACAGATGATGCTAAAGCTTCTACCAGCGGAATCCCAAATCCTTCGAAAAGAGAGGGATAGACAAAAATTTGTGCACCTTGATAAATAGCTGGCAAATCTGCAAATGGGACATTATGCAAAAAAATAATCCAATCCACGACACCTAAATGTTTTGCTTGATCTACAACCTGCTTCTTATACGCCGAAGGCCTTCCAACGATAACAAGGGGTTTACGAAGCTCTTTCGACAACAGTGCTAATGCTTTAACTAACACCAATACATTCTTTCGTTCCTCTATCGTGCCCACATTCAAAATATACTGCTGAGGTAAACTATACCGGGCTTTTACTGCATTGATTTCCTCCACAGAAAGACTTTTCTTGAAATTAGAATGGCAGCCTTGATATAGTACTGCCACTTTTGAGCGATCCACTTTTAAAAAATCAATAACATCCTCAGCGGTCTTGCTGACTGGTAGCCAAAATCGTATCGGCATTAATACATGCGGCTTTAACTTTAGCTTTGTAGATAGCAACATCAATAGGCTTATATAATTTTGGAGATCTAATAAATATAAGATCATGAACGGTAACGACCTTCTTAATTCTTTTCGGCAAATTCAGGGGAAGCTCCTGGCTTAATCCATGAAATAAATTAAGATTCTTAATGCTGGGCTCTTTACTAATTCCCCAGGTACGCCAGAGGCTGGAAGCAGCTAAGAACGTATAGACAGATGGTGGCGAGATAACATTTACATTCGGTCGGCCAAGGATCGAAGTTATCTCCGGATGATGTTTGATTTTTGGTGAATACAAAAAGTACTGATTGTCAGGAACATATTCACTTAGTGCACCAATAATAAACCTGCTATAATTACCCAGTCCGGTAAAATTGTTAAAGAATCGTTTTGCATCAAATCCGATTTTCACTTCGGAAAAGTCTTTTTATAATAGTCAATACTTTGAAGGATGATTTCGATCGCTTTTTCCCTGGATTGAAATTCATCCACTATAACTTTTTTATTCTCAAGTGTTTTATAGTTTTCAAAAAAGTGTTTAAGCTCAACGCGAAAATATTCCGGTAGATGGTCTACATCTTCAATATGACTTACACTTACATCTTGCTCAGCAACTGCAATAATTTTATCATCGGCTTCTCCCCTGTCAATCATCCGCATAACACCGATAACCTTAGAAGGAATCAAGCAACCAGGAATTACGGTAACCTGGGTCAGCACAACAATATCCAGTGGATCATGATCCTCGCCAAGTGTTTGGGGTATAAATCCATAGTTAAGAGGATAATACATAGAAGCATAAAGCACGCGATCTAATTTAATTAGACCGCTGTCCTTATCAATCTCATATTTTGCCCGGGATCCTTTGGGGATTTCTATTATTCCATTTACGTGCGCAGGAGGATTGTCACCGATAGATACTTCATGCCAGGGATGCTTTACCATGCTATTTTTTTCCGCTATATTAAACAAAAAGCCCTCCGGTTGCTATCCAAGGGCTTTGCTATTTAATTGTCGTCCTTTTTTTCTGGTTCCTTTTTTTCCATCGGTCTCACCTTATCACCATCTTTCAATCGTTTGGATACCGCGGTGAATGGACCTGTAATTATTTCTGTGCTGTCCTTTATACCGGTTAAAATTTCTATGTTATCGTAATCGCTTATACCAGTCTTTACTTCAACCAATTTAGCGACACCTTTATCGTTTACAAAGATAACGGTCTTATCCTCCGTCTTCTTTTGAGGCTTTTTTTGATCGCTGGTCTGCCTTGCATTTGAGTTGGCCTGATCCTTATTTTCTTGCTCAGTCTTTTTTTCGTCTTCTGGATTACGTGTTGTAACAGAGGCAAGCGGAACAGACAACGCATTTTGTTTAGTTGTTGTATTTATATCTACGCTTGCCGTCATGCCGGGTCTGAAGGGAAACTTGTTTCCCGCCTTTACCAGATCCTGGTATGACGAACTCAAAATAAGAATGCGTACTTCAAATTCTGTAATGGCATCCGCAGACACTTTATCTTTCGCAGTATTTGCGATGAGCGTTACTACACCTTTAAATTCTTTTTTATCATTGGAGTATGCATCCACATCAATAATGGCAGTGTCGCCCAAATGCACGCGCACAATATCGTTCTCATTTACGTTTACCCTGACTTCCATTTTATTTAAATCAGCAATGCGTAACATCTCCGTTCCTGTCATGGTTGCAGTTCCTACGACACGTTCGCCATTTTTTACGATGAGCTTTGACACAATTCCACTCATTGGCGCTATCACCGAGGTTTTAAGGAAATTTTCGCGCGCTTCCCGCAGCGAAGCTTCCGTGCTTCGAACTACATATCGGGCTGCCTCAACTGATTGCTCTGCAGATTCAACATCATTTTTTGCAATCTCATAATTCTGTTTTGCCAATTGCCAATCCGCCTCGGATATTACTTTTTCCTGCCAAAGTTTTTCCTGCCTTTTAAACTCGGATTCTGCCCGGGTAAATGTTGCGCGCGTCCGTAATAGATTCGACTTCGATTGCTCCTGGTTTGCGCGTTGCTGACTTATCCCTGCTTCCGCCTGTTCTAACCGGCTTTCCCACGTGTCAGGCCTGATCTTCACTAAGGTTTTTCCTTGCTTTACTGAATCTCCTTCTTCGACGAGCAACTCGATAATTTCACCGGAAACTTCCGGCGCAATTTTAACTTCCGTCACGGGTTGAACTGTTCCAGAAGCACTGACCTTCTCGACGATTGTGACGCGTTTAGCTTTAGCAAGTTCGACTTCGATTTCCTTAGGCTTACCAATCCATCCCGCTGACCTGCCAACGACGATAAAAATTAACAGAACTGCGACAGCTCCAATGAGCCAATAAATCAATTTGTTTGATTTTTGTTTTTGCTTTGCCATTGCGGGGTTTATTAATATTCGAGAGTTTTACCTTGAAAGAAATCGAGCACTTTTTTCTTGAAAATGAAATCATATTTTGCCCTGGTCAAATCAGTTTTAGCGCGGAAAAGATCATTCTGAGAAACCTGAAATTCGAAGGAAGTTGCAGCCCCTGCACTATATCGCCGATCCATCATACGGAAAGCTTCTTCTCTAGCCTGCACTTGCCTCAAGGAAGAATTATAGGTTTTAGAAGAGGCTAGCGCATCGTTGTAAGCGGTTTCTACATTCTGCCGAAGTGTCTGTTCGGTTTGCGCTGCATCAATCTTTGCTTGCTGATTTAAAATAATAGAGCGTTGCAAACTGGCGCGCGCACTATAGCCATTAAATATGGGTATAGATAACTGAAACCCTAGTGTACGGTATACGTTATCTTTTAGCTGGTCTTTAAACAAATACGTATTTCGAAAAGCGCCCGTAGGCACGAGCGTATATACGCCAAAATTTGGATCTTTATTTACAAAGGAAGATGGCGGGCGATCACTACCATCTTCAAGTTTGGGATATTCGAAACCTCCATCGGGATAAAATTCGGGTTCTTGAGCACTCGAATATGCCGTATTCACATTCGCGTTAAGACTTAATCGTGGATGCAAATTCCCACGGGCTGCCTTTATACCATACTCTGATCTTTGAATTTTTAGCGCAGCACTTTTTATTTCAGGCATTGCCTGCCGAGCAATATCAAAAATCTCATCCCGGGTTTGATCAACCGCCAAATCTTCCGGATCAAGCACAGGAATTTCAACATCCAACCCCTGGGATGCAGGAATTTGCAACGCCTGTTTAAGTTGAAGAATTGATAATGCTAATGCATTTTCCTGTTGCACCAATGTTACTTCGTTGCCAGCTACCTGCGCATCGAGATTGAGCTCTTCAGACTTGGGCAACGATCCTGCTGCCACTTGTTTTTTTGTCCGATCCAATTGCTGTTGACTGGAGGCCAGTTGGAATTTTGCGTTTTCAACTAACTCTTTATTAAATACTACATTGATGAATAGGTTAGCTACATTTAAAATAAGGTCATTTTTTGCTTTTGCAAGATCAAGTTCGGATGCTGCGACTGCGTTCTGATTTTGCTTGATGGCGTTATGGATTCGCATACCATTGTATACCGGAAGGGAAGCATTACCTGAAAAGTTTGTGGATTTGATTTCCTGAGCGGTGAAACTATTGCTCACCGGATCAAGACCTCTACCCCAGCTGTAGCCGTACGAAGCGCTTCCGTTTATACTGGGCAGGCGGGAAAATTTTGCCTGCCTGAGATCAATCTCACTACTCTCCACATTAAAAGTACTCCGTTGCACCGTCAGGTTATTTGCCAATGCATAATCGATGCACTGTTTCAATGACCACTTGGTAATAGCAGCAGGAGTCTGGGCTTGCTGATTGAGAGTATCTATTTGGGCCATACAGATACCATATCCTGACAAAAAAAAGAGGAATGCGATAATGATGTGTTTCATATTAAATCAACGATCTATATTTAGGAATATAAATTAATTGTTTCACCCAGCTAAGACTCTGCCTATGCGTTAATGTTACAGCTGCATTATCTGGATTTATTTCAATACCAACTTTGGTATTGATGACAACCCAAGCGTTGAAGGCGCTCAAAAGGTTTGCCGTTACAGTCAAAATTAATTCAAAAGCATTGCTTTTTCTCACCATACGAGTTTGATACGCAATCTGTCGACAAAAAGATATAATTGTTACATGAAAGATGTAATAGTTGGTTAAAAAAGTTGTACTAAGAAAAATAGAGATCTACGCACTTCGTCAATTAAACAGAAATTGGCGCCTTTATAGAAGAGTGCGCCTGGTAATTTAAAATTTCAAAATCTTCATAAACGTAATCGAAAATAGATTCAGGTTTTCGTTTGATTTTTAACTGAGGTAACTCGAACGGTTTGCGTTCAAGTTGAAGTTTAGCTTGTTCTATATGATTCGTATACAGGTGAACATCGCCTCCTGTCCACACAAAATCGCCCGGCACTAGATCGCATTGTTGAGCAAACATAAATGTTAACAAGGCATAAGATGCAATGTTAAATGGAACACCTAAAAAATAATCTGCGCTGCGCTGATAGAGTTGACAGGATAACTTTCCGTCGGCAACATAAAATTGAAACATAGTATGGCATGGAGGTAATGCCATTTTATCAACTTCAGCTGGGTTCCAGGCTGTAACGATATGTCTTCTAGAGTCTGGCTTCTTCTTGATCTGCTGGATAACCTCAGAAATCTGATCGATCGATCTACCATCTGGTGTTGGCCAGCTTCTCCATTGGTGGCCATACACCGGTCCAAGTTCACCGCTTTCATCAGCCCATTCATCCCAGATACTTACGCCATTGTCTTTCAGGTATTTGATATTTGTATCGCCTCTTAAAAACCACAACAATTCATATATAATGGAACGCAAGTGAAGTTTCTTTGTAGTAACCAGTGGGAATCCTTCTGATAAATCAAACCTTAATTGCCTACCAAAAACCGAAAGCGTGCCTGTTCCTGTGCGGTCGCTTTTTTTCGTTCCTTTTTCCAGGATCTCATTCATCAGATCGAGATATTGTTTCATAAACGATTGCTATAATTGTTGCAAGTAATGCATAGTGGGCAACAATCTCAAGATCTTCTAAAATAATAAGGCTCAGAAAATTCTGAGCCTTAGACTAAAACTAACTATTTAACTATGTCTATTTCACACTAAGATTTCTTGTTACACCATTTACTGTAATTACTACGGATTTATCACACGTTCCATCACCATAATCGATGACAATTTCCTTTTCCTCATCGATGATATATTTTTTTATTCCTTCTACAGCGATGCCACAGAATCTTTGGTATATCAAATCTTCTATAAGTGATACCTCATATGTCCGGCCACCGCGCGTTGTTCCATGAGCTGTGCTTACCTGCTTGATGAGCAATCTATTCGGATTAGCGACTCGGTTCCATTCCCAGGTTATATTAGATTCCCGTTCGGCAATCGATCCATCTGGAAAAGTGGCTTTTCCATTCTCGAGCACAACATTAAATTTAGGAGCCTCATTTGTGCTTCCCTGAACGTTCGTTGACGTGCGCGTTCCTTCAAGTTTAATGTCATTGATGAAGTAATTCTCCAGTGTCGTAACCACGCTGGATTCAGGTTTAAAACGCCTGCCGTTGTACGTAAATTTAATTTTACCTCTTCTTACATTTCCTTGGTTATCCGAACATCCGGTCACCCCGAAATCGACTGTAATTATTCCTTGTGGATGGTCCAGGTTTCCCGTAGCGTCGATAGAAATGACAATCCCAGCACATTTGAATCGGTCATCCTGGATAGTGATGGAACCGGCTTTTCGTCCTCCATTGTATTCGTCGTCATCCGGAGATTCAATAGCAACACCTCCCATATCATCTGTATCCTGGAAATAAGAATCGGTAAGGGCCTCCTCCATGATATCTTGTGAATCCTGGGCTGTTAGTCTCTCTTCCTCCTTACAAGAAGAAATCAGACCGATGGAAGCAATAAATGAAAGCGAGACAATTTTTACTGTCAGATTAGTCATTTTCGTTGTTAATATTGTTCTGTTTAAATTGAACCCTTAGACTGCCTTTTTTAGGTAAGGTTTAAAGGGTAATGATATTCGTTTAAGTCTTGAATAGTAAGCCATGGTAACCACTCACATTCGATTTGCCCTTTACATAGTCGTTTTCACGGGATATTATGTTGTTAATGCGCAATTGCCCATAAAAATTGCCAAACTAAAATACAATGGCGGAGGCGATTGGTACGCCAATAAGACTTCCCTGCCCAATTTGATAAAATTTGCTAATCAGGAAGTGGGGACAACAATAGCTCCGGAAGAGGACATCGTCGAAGTCGGAAGCAGGGATATATTTCTTTATCCTTATGTGTATATGACCGGACACGGTAATGCGGTATTTTCAGAGTCCGATGCAGCTAATTTACGAAAGTATCTTATGGGGGGAGGATTCCTTCATATTGATGACAACTACGGCCTTGATAAGTTTATACGACTAGAACTAAAGAAGGTATTTCCTGAACTTGAACTCATCGAAATTCCTTTCGATCATCCTATCTATCATCAAAAATTTGATTTTCCAAATGGGTTGCCTAAGATCCATGAACATGATGCTAAACCGCCCCAAGGATTTGGATTAATTTATGAAGGCCGGTTGCTTGTCTTTTATTCATACGAATGCGATTTGGGTAATGGATGGGAAGACCAACGTATTCACAACGATCCAGAGGAAAAACGTCAACAAGCGTTGCGTATGGGAGCCAACATCCTCACCTATTGTTTTACCCATTCATTTTAAATTGTTTTACCCATTCATTAAATCACCAAAGGGCGTGAAGATTTACTATTGTGCTGTTGCAGTAATCTTTTTTACTGTCCTATCCTGTCAGACTCAAGAACAAAAAGATGAACGATTAGCAAAACAATATTGCGGGAGTTGTCACTTGTTTCCTGAACCGGAGATGCTGGATAAAAAAACATGGGATAAAAAAGTTTTTCCGGAAATGGCATTTTTAATGGGTCTTGATAATTCAAAATTAATGACTATTCCCCCCGACGATCAATCCGCAGTTATATCGGCGCTCCCAGCTAGTCCTATGATAGGTGAAGAACAATGGGAAGCTATAAAACGATACTACCAGGCAAATGCTCCTGATACTTTGATTACTCCCCGTGTAAAGATAGACCATACGATAGACCAATTCGATGCAACTTCGTATGGGTTACCATCCGCGTCATCTGCAATAACGACACTCATAAGGTCTGACACACTTCATAATAAAATTTATGTGGGAACCCGAAAAGGAAAACTTTACCAGTTTAATACTGAGATGATGATGGAAGATTCCTTTCGTTTGAAGAGTGCTCCTTCCCAAATGCTCACCCGGAATTCTGAAAACCCTCTTCTGCTTGGCATGGGCATTATGGACCCTAGTGAACAAGCGCAGGGGGAACTTATTAACTTCAATTTAAAAGAGGGAACATCCCTACCGATCATTGATTCCCTGCAAAGACCCGTGAATTTTGAAAGCGCTGACTTCAACAACGATGGGGATATGGATTATGTGATATGTACATTTGGAAATTATACCGGTGCGCTATTGGCGTTTGAGTCGCAGGGAAATGGAAATTTTAAAAAGCACATACTTCAAAATTCTCCAGGTGCACGGAAAGTCATTATAGGAGATTTCGATAACAATGGGTTAAAAGATATTCTGGCCCTTATCACACAAGGAGATGAAAGAATAATAATGCTTTACAACCAGGGAAACTTCGATTTTAGAATAGTCACGCTGCTACTCTTCAAACCTTTGTTCGGCTCAAGTTATTTTGATATTGCGGACTTTAATAACGATGGAAATTTTGATATTTTATATACCAATGGCGATAACGCCGACTTCTCCCCTATTCTAAAACCATATCATGGCGTCCGTATTTTTTTAAACAACGGCTCCAACGACTTTAAAGAATCATGGTTTTACCCAATGCACGGAGCATCGCAGGCCAGGACCAATGATTTTGATAAGGATGGAGACCTTGATATCGCTGTAATTTCTTTTTTTCCGGATTTTGGCGGCCATCCTGAACAGGGTTTCATATACTTTGAAAATACACCAACAGGATTCATTCCACAGATCACGCCAATAGCTTCTTCCGGCAGATGGATTACTATGGAAATGTCAGACTTCGATAAGGACGGTGATAGTGACCTCTTTTTAGGTGCTTTGAATTTTGCAGCTGGCGTTCCAAAGACACTCCTAGAAGATTGGAAAAAAGGAAAAAACTCAATAATTCTTCTCCGGAATAAACTCCATTAACATCCTACAAAAATAAATTAGATTCTTTTTGATATATATAACTAAATGTTTAGTTTTATACCTAAACACATAGTCGATGAAAGATTTAAAAGAGCTGACCAAAGCTGAAGATCAGGTCATGCAAATACTTTGGAAACTTCAAAGCGGATTTGTAAAGGATATTATTGAAATAATGCCTGAACCTAAACCGGCGTATAATACAATCTCAACCATTGTGCGCATTCTGGAAACAAAAGGTTTTGTAGATCATAAAGCGTATGGTAAAACGCATGAATATTTCCCTCTTATAAGCAAAGAAAAATACACTAAGTTTTATTTGAATAATTTGTTAAAAGGATATTTCAATGGGTCTTTTCAAAACCTCGTATCCTTTTTTGCCAAAGAAAATAAAATGGATATCAAATCTCTTGAAAAGCTTTTGGAAGAACTTAAAAATCAAAAGTCATGAATGCCTTTCTCAATTATGTTATTGAAGCCAATATCGGCCTTGTACTATTCATGGTTGCCTATATCTTAATACTGCGAAATGAAACTGACTTTAAGAGCAAGAGGATGTTCTTAATAATCGGCATCGTTACTTCGTTGATCTTTCCATTGCTTCACATACAATTCCATGGAACATCGATTCCCTCGCTCAAGCAGGTAATCCCCTCTTATTTATTACCGGAGATTACAGTAACCGACAACGGCCGAAGAATCACGCCTTCATCAGAAAATATCAACGAGGCTTGGTTTTACCTTCAACTTTTTTATGTCACCGGTTTAGCAGTCTTTCTCATTCGTTTCCTCATTCAGTTTGCGGATCTTTTTCGGACCATGAAAAAGTCGAAAGTCAATGTAGTCGGGAAATTGAAAATTGTTGAATCAACTGAAGAGAAACCAACATTTTCATTTTTTAATTTCATTTTCCTTAGCCGAACAAATTCACTTACCGCAGATGAAAAAGAGAAAATTATACTCCATGAAACTATTCATGCAAAACAGCTTCACTCCTTCGATATATTGTTACTAAACATAGTGAGTATATTCTTTTGGTTTAACCCCCTTCTAACAAGTTATAAAAAGATCTTTGTTCAGCTTCATGAGTTCGAGGCAGATGCGCGCGCTGTCGAAAACCGTGATGTGAATGAATACTGCAGCCTGCTGGCGAGGGTTGCTTTACAGTCGGCCGACTTCAAACTCGCCAATCACTTTAATAATTCTTTAACACTCAAACGAATTGAAATGATGAAAACGATAAAACGGAAAATAAAGCCCTGGAAACTGCTGGTGATTGCCGGCGTAGTTCCGTTGGCTTTTTTTATTCTTGCCTGTCAGGACCAGGTCATGAGTGAGATTACTGAGATTGCAGAATCATATGCTATGGTATTGGATATTCCACAGGAAGTGCAACAGAAATATGATGAATTGATAAAAGCTCATCCAGATAAAAAATTCCTACTGATGGACGTAGATGAAAACCTGAAACCCAAGCTTAAAGAAATGAGGACAAAATTGGAAAGCCTGGATCAACGTCAGATATCTCATATCAATCTTATCACCCCTACGGCGAAGCCTTCGGAACCCATTAGAACATTTGCTATTGTGGAATACGATGAATTTATTGGTGCAGATCGTTCAAAACTTGAGGATGATGTTTTTGATCTCGTGGATGAAACAGCTATGCCTGCAGGAGGAAATGGCGAGTTTTACAAATACATATTGACAAACTTACGATATCCTCTTGAAGCCAAAATGAAGGGGATTGAGGGAAGAGTATTGGTAGAATTCATTGTTGACACCGATGGATCTATTGCGGTCACAGGAGTATCGGGAATAGGGTCAGGCTGCGAATTAGAAGCTATGCGCGTGGTTCAAGCTTCACCAAAATGGATCCCCGGAAAAAATAAAGGTGTTGCTGTAAAACAACGTATGACCTTGCCTATCGTTTTTGCCATAAATGGATCAAAAAATTCCAGTAAGCCAGAAGCTCCTAAAGAGTCGATGGACGAAGCCGTTGTTGTGGGAAATAGGTAAAACCCTTTGATCATAAAGTCGGATATAATCTGGTTTAAAGACTGGCTTCCATGCCAGTCTTTTTCTAGCCAAGCAACATCCATCGCCTTAAAATTCTTATTGTAACATCATATGAGGAGAAGGTAAAATAAGAATTTGCCATGAGACTTTTTTATATCATTACATTCCTAGCTGGGTTAATTTTTTCAACCGCTTCAAGCGCGCAGCAGATTTTCAGGTCAACATCTGATTCCATTAAATACAGAAAAGTAACGACCAAAATTTTTGAAAATCTGAACTACTACAAGATACAAGATAATGAAGATTTATACCGACGCGCCGAATCTTATGTAGTGAAAGAAATACCGACATACAAAAAAGGTCACTATACCTTTTACAAGGACTTAATCGAATCGAAAAGTCCCGACACAATTGAACACATCGGTTTATATAATCTTAACATCAAACGAATTCCTCCTGAAGTATTTAAGTGTACAAACTTAAAAGAGCTTGATATCAGCGCATGTAAAATCAAAAGGCTTCCTAAAGCAATGAGCCAACTTAAGCACCTTGAAATCATTTCAGTCAAGAAGAGTAAAATAAAAAGGTTAAAAATTGACATTCCAGAAAACACGTCGCTGAAAGAACTTGATCTCTCCCATAATAATATAAGGAAGGTTCCCAGAGCAATACTAAACTTCAGATCTCTTGAATATCTTACAATCTCCGGTAATAGGATTAAAAGAGTACCCGAATTTCTCACTGTTTGCGAAAGGCTTACCAGTATTAATCTCAGCTCCAACAAAGTGAGAAGTAATAATCTTAGGTTGGGATTTAACCCTCATGTTAAGAGTCTGAATTTGTCGCACAATAAATTGACAGACATCCCTTTTTCGCTTTCCAATTTTAACAACCTCGAGGAATTAAATTTATCATACAATAATTTAAGGGATTTTACGAAAGACATTCTCAATAAGAAGCTTCAGGTGTTAAGTCTCTATAGCAATCGATTAACGTACGTTCCGGAAAGCATATTCAGGATATCAAGTCTTCGCAATATCGACCTGAACTTCAATAAAATAAAAATAGTGTCCGAAGGCATCAGCAAATTGAAAAACCTGTCTATATTTTCTGCTTCCAATAACAGCCTGACTCAACTTCCTAAAGAAATCGGTGCGCTTAATCAATTACACATCCTTTATCTTGATAATAACCTACTGAATAGTTTACCGGAAACTTTGTCGAATCTTCCATTGACCAAGGTGCATATTGGATCCAATCAGTTGAATAGCATTCCGCCTGCCATTTTCGGCGTTGAGGAATTGGAGGAACTGTACATCAGCAATAATTTAATCAACAAAATGCCGAGGGAAATATTGGATTTGAAAAACTTAAGGGTCCTTTATTTCGATGGAAATTTCATTCCCTTCGAAAGTGAAAATGTAAGGGAAATAGTGACTGAGTTGGAAAGTAAAGGTGGAGAGGTAAAATATTAAATAGCACACATGAGCTGTTTAAGTGATAGCCCACGAAAAAATTAACAATGATGTTATTGATTGCATTTTCAATTGATGAACCTTTTAATGGCGTTGCACCTCTACATAAGCATGATGCAAAAAAGACTTGTACAAGAACAATCTCATACAAAAGGTTTCTTAATTACGGGCCATGACCATAGAAATATATTGGATATAGCCACAAAAATTATTCTGCTTTCTGAGGACCGCACGAAAGAAATTAAGACTAAAGATAAGCTTGTGTATTGGGGATATTTGTCAGAGACGTCTTAAAAGAGCTTGAAACTTATCCGTTATTCTTTTATCAAATCCTTTAAGTCTTCATATGGAATCAAAACCTCAGTAGGTCCTGCGGCATACGGCGCTATCTCGTAACTGTTGTAAAAAAATACGATGCCTTCTTTTTTGAATCCATAGTTTTTATTTAGCTCAAACCTATCTTCTGGAAATTCAAAGGAGTTTTCATTTAGGGAAGCAGTGTCTGCAACCTCGCGAACTTGCCTAAAGATTTTATTTCCAATATCGGTTAAAGGAGCTTGGTACCCTGGCTTTAATAAGTTATCCAGTATAAATTCTTTACCCGTTTTAGGATTCAGGTTTATAAAATACACACCAGAACCTCCGTGTGCCCCACCCGTATAGTACTCGTCATTGATTGAAAGACTTATCAACGAGTCTGTCAATACTTCAGGACTTATTTTCGCCGTATAATGCCATCCACCGAATGCTTCAGGGATGTCACCGTTAAAGTCTTCAAAATCTTTGATAAAACCTTCGCCAATTTCTTTCATGCTTTGCCCTTGAGCTTCGGGATTCCCCATGGATACAGCAGCATCCATTCGTTGTTCAAGCAAATTTACTATAGCTGAATCGAGCCCTGAAAATTCCGGGTAGGTCACTTCGTAATATGCACAGGGCAGCGTATCAGCTTTACATCCGCCGGGAGATTCAACCCGGAATGTTTTTATATCAAAGCTTATGGGACTTTCTTTCTGCTCCGTTCTTGTATCACAGGAAAAAACAGCTAAAGCCAAAGTCAACACAGCAAGATATCTCATGGGAATCTTATCTATTTAATAACTTCAGCTAACTTTTTTTCAAGCGCAGCACCACGCAGATTTTTTGCGATAATAACGCCATTAGGATCAAGAAGCAATGAAAATGGAATACCGGTTATGTTATACGTTTTTGCTGCTTCCGACTGCCAGTATTTTAGATCCGATACGTGCGTCCAGGTCAGCTTGTCTTCAGCAATGGCTCGTATCCAATCCTCTTTTTTTCTATCCAGAGAAACACCAAAAACGGTGAAACCCTTGTCTTTAAATTTATGATACACTCTAACTACATTCGGATTTTCCTGGCGGCACGGTCCACACCATTTTGCCCAAAAGTCTACGAGCACATATTTACCTTTCATGCTTGAAAGTTTAACCACCTGACCTGTGGTGTCAGGCAAGGAAATCTCTGGGGCGGGCTGGCCGATAGCAATGGTCTTCATCTTTTCGACCATACTTACAAAGGCTTTAGAATGATCATAGTTCGGCCATTCTTTCTTTACTTTATTTGCAACTGCCAGGTAGGTCTCAAAATGCAGGTCCGCATCGATCGCCTTGCTTTGCAGTAGGTTGATCACACCGAGAGATGGGGGCTCATTCTTCAACAATTCGGCTACCTTTTCATGACCCTTGGTAACCTCCTTCATGTACGCAGCCTGTAGCTCGGTCATGCGCGCTTCATTTTTTACCTGCGCCGCTTCAGAAAATTGCTGACTAAGTTTTTGCATCTCCGGTGATGACTCTACGTCGCGCAAGATCACTTGAGTCTTCCGGATGATATCAATTTCAGGCGAGCCTTTTATTTCAGCAAAGCCGTTTGGATCATTTCCATCTACATTTATTTCTATGTTGCTTTTGTATAGGATAAAGTCAACAAACTGGCGATTGTAAAAAGTAATTTTATAGTATCCAGGCTGGTTAAGCTTAATCTTTTTAGAATACGTATAGTTGCTCTTAAGTTTCACTGTATCCTGCCAACCTAACGCACCATTCTTAATTTCCTGAATCATAATTTCACCTTGCTGAGGAAACCCAACTTTTCCGCTTACGGTTACCTCCCAGGTTTCGCCATTTGAATCCTCCTTACTCGCGGACGAGCAGGAGAAGCAGAAAGCAAAAAGCAGACAAAGCTTAAAGCTTAAGGCTGAAAGCTTAAAGCTGAAAGCAGAAAGCTTTAAGCTAACCGTTCTTTGAATATCTGATGTTAAGCGTTCAGCTTTAAGCTTTAAGCTTTGTGCTTCTCTCATACTTCTTCTAATTTTTTCGTTATCAACTCATTTGCAACTTTTGGATCCGCTTTGCCTTTGCTTCGCTTCATCACCTCGCCCATAAACATTCCGACGATACCTTTTTTACCATTTTTATATTCTTCGACCTTCAAAGGAAACTCTTTTAGTACTTCGTCAATGATGGGAATAATTGCATCGTGGTTGCTGTCTTGAATTAAATTGAGTTGCTGTGCTACTTCCAACGCCGTCTTATTTGGACTCTTGAGCAATTCAGGAAATACCCGGTGAGAAGCAACAGAAAAACTAATCTCACCCGTGTCCACCAATGCGATTAGCTCTGCCAGCACAGCTGGCGGAATAGGAAATTCGTCAGCTGATAATGTGAGCTCATTCAAATATGATTTAACTGGGCCCATAACCCAATTAGATGCTGCCTTAAAGTTTTTAGTCAGCTTACAAAGCTCTTCAAAATATAGGGCTACATCTTTAGAATCAGTAAGCACCTGGGCATCGTACTCGGAAAGGTGCAGTTGTACAATATATTTAGTATACAATTCTCGCGGAAGCGAGGGCATGGAAGATTTTATCTCATTAAGCCATTTATCAGAAACTTCCATAGGACTAAGGTCAGGGTCAGGAAAGTAACGATAGTCGTTAAGCTCCTCCTTTGTACGCATGCTGTATGTTAGACCGTTTGAAGCATCGAAGGTCCTTGTTTCTGAGACTATCGTATTTCCTTTTTCAATCTCCTCGATCTGCCGCTCTATTTCATGATCGATAGCGCGCTGTACATTGCGAATGGAGTTCATGTTTTTTACTTCCACTTTTTTACCAAACTCTTTCGCACCTTTAAGCATCACCGAAATGTTGGCATCGCAGCGCAAAGAACCTTTCTCCATATTACCATCACAAATGTCAAGATAGCGGACCAGCTTTCGAATCTCAGTCAGATAAGCATAAGCTTCTTCCGATGTTTTGATATTCGGCTGGCTTACAATTTCAATCAACGGAACGCCTGCACGATTGAAGTCAACAAGCGTATCGCCTTCGGCGGCCAGGTGCATGGACTTGCCTGCATCTTCCTCAATATGTATCCGGTGAAGTTCAATATTTCGTTCACCGTCTTTTGTGTTAATGGTTATGTAACCGCCTTTACAAATAGGGGTTCGATCCTGCGTAATCTGATAACCTTTCGGAAGGTCAGGATAGAAATAATTTTTGCGGTCAAAGATATTGAAGCGGGTAATTTCAGAATGGCACGCTATTCCCATTTTAATGGCGAATTCAACAACACGTTTATTTAAACGGGGCAACGCGCCAGGATGCGCCAACGTAATTACTCCAACATTCGTGTTGGGCGGACTTCCATACTCCGTTGAATCGGTATTATAGATTTTACTTTTGGTTAGAAGCTGTGCGTGAACCTCTAGGCCTATAACGGAGTTGTATTTATCTCTGATTGATTTGTCCATAAAGGTTAAAGCTTAAGCTCAAAGCAGAAGCTGGTTCAAAATGTATATTAAGCGATCAATTTACGAGCTTTTTCTAGAACAGCATTTAGCCCATTCAAGTTCTTTCCTCCAGCGGTAGCAAAGAAAGGTTGACCACCACCACCGCCATCAATTTCTTTTGCCAATTCTTTTACAAGATTTCCTGCATGGTACTTGTTTGTTAAAGCAAGCTTCTCCCCTATCATAACCGTAACCTGAGGTTTGCTTTCTACATCTGCCGCCAATATCAACAGCAAATCATCAAACTGATTCCTTAACCCGTATGCGATATTTTTAAGCGCTTCGACATTTGCCACAGTTACTTTTTCAATGATCAAACTATATCCATTATTTTTAACGGCTTTCGTGGCCAATTGATTTTTCAACTGATTGGTTTGTTCTTGCTGGAAGATCTCAAGCTTCTTTTCAAGCGCGTGTTTTTCATCCAGTAAATTTTTGGTGGATGCGACAATATCCTTCGGATTTTTCAACAATGCACGAACCTGGTCCAATGCTCTTAATTCTTCACGAACATAGCGTTCAGCACCTTCCGCCGTGATCGCTTCTATTCTTCTGACACCAGCAGCTACCGAACTTTCAGAAATAATTTTAAACAAACCAATGTGACCTGTAGCCGGCACATGAGTACCGCCGCAGAGTTCAACTGAGAATTTTGGATCGAATGTAATCACGCGTACAAAGTCACCATACTTCTCACCAAACAGGGCCATCGCTCCTAACGATTTAGCTTTTTCGATGGGCACATTTCGTTTTTCATCAAGCTTGATATTCTCCCGGATTTTTTCATTTACAATGTCTTCTACTCCTTGAATTTCCTCAGGAGTCATTGCCGTAAAATGGGAAAAGTCAAAGCGAAGTATTTTTTCATTAACCAACGACCCCTTTTGCTCAACATGTTTACCTAACGTTTGGCGTAGAGCAGCATGAAGCAAATGGGTTGCGGAATGATTATCCATGGAAAGCACACGTTTATGCTTGTCTACTTGAGCATGAAATACACTGCTTAAATTTTCAGGCAGCTTTTCGGCAACATGAACGATTAACTCATTTTCCTTTTTTGTATCGACGATGAAGATTTTTTCATTTGCGCTTTCGATGAAGCCAGTGTCCCCTACCTGACCGCCGCTCTCTGCATAAAAAGGTGTACGGTCAAATACCAGTTGAATGAGCTCTTTATTTTTTTGTTTGATCTTACGGTATTTGATGATCTTAACTTCAGCTTCAAGATAATCGTAGCCAATGAATTCCGGTTTTTGGTCTTCCCCTGATAAAATCCAATCACCTGTTTCTTTTGTAGCGTCGGCTTTGGAACGCGATTTTTGTTTCTCCATCTCCACGCTGAAACCTTGTTCATCCACTGAAAAACCTCTTTCACGTCGCAATTAGTGAAGTAAGGTCAAGTGGAAAACCAAACGTATCATACAGTTCAAAAGCTTGTTCACCACTAATCGTCTTAGTCCGAAGTTCTGCCTCGATGCTTTCTATCCGTTTCAATCCTTTCTCCAACGTTCTTAAAAAAGATGCCTCTTCTTCAAAAATTACTTTGCTCACATATTCTTTCTGTTTTTCCAGTTCGGGAAATACATCCTTCAGTTGATTCCCTAAAACAGTAACCAACTTGTAAATAAAAGGCTCTTTGAAATTCAAAAACGTAAATCCATAACGAACGGCTCTCCTTAATATTCTTCGGATCACATAGCCAGCTCCTGTATT
Organism: uncultured Bacteroidota bacterium; assembly: GCA_963837415.1. Taxonomy (GTDB): domain Bacteria; phylum Bacteroidota; class Bacteroidia; order Cytophagales; family Cyclobacteriaceae; genus Chryseolinea. Next base: position 132,166 of record CAWING010000001.1, read on the forward strand.
GGAAGGCAATTGTCCATCTGCAATGGCAAATGAAACTGCGCGTACATGGTCAGCGATAACGCGCATAGCAATATCGGTCTTCTCGTCCTGTTTATATTTTACATCTGCCGCACTGCCAATAAAATCAAGCAGCGGCGAGAATACATCGGTATCATAATTCGAAGTCTTTTTTTGGATCGCCATGCACAAGCGTTCAAAGCCCATTCCTGTATCAACGTGTTGTGCGGGAAGTTTCTCCAATGATCCATCAGCTTTCCGGTTGAACTCCATGAACACGAGGTTCCAGATCTCCACTACTTGGGGATGGTCATTGTTCACCAACTCTTTGCCTGATTTTTTCTTTACTTCTTCATCTGTTCTTAAATCCACATGAATTTCTGAACAAGGACCACACGGACCCATCTCTCCCATCTCCCAAAAATTGTCCTTTTTATTGCCATTTAGAATGCGGTCTTCCGGTATAAATTTCTTCCAATAATCAAATGCCTCCTGATCGAATGCCAGATTCTCTTTTTTATCCCCTTCAAACACTGTTACATAAACCGGTCTTTTGGAAGTTTATATTCTTCCGTTAATAATTCCCAGGCCCACTCAATGGCTTCTTTTTTAAAATAATCACCAAATGACCAGTTGCCGAGCATCTCGAACATGGTATGATGATAGGTATCGATGCCGACTTCCTCCAGATCGTTATGCTTGCCGCTTACTCTCAAACATTTTTGAGTATCCGCAATACGAGGACTTTTGGCAATGGCATTTCCCAGCAAATAATCTTTGAACTGAACCATCCCGGAATTTGTAAAAAGCAGGGTTGGATCGTTCTTCAGTACGAGTGGAGCCGAAGGAACAATCGTGTGACCTTTGCTGGCAAAAAAATCTAAAAACTTTTTTCTGATCGACCCCGAATCCATTATGTAGTAGTGTTAAGCAAAGCTTAAAGCTTAAAGCAGAAAGCTTAAAGCTAGCTTGCTTTAAGCTTTGGGCTTTTTGCTTTCAGCTCAAACCAAGGGACAAAATTAACCTCAGTTGACTGCAGAATAAGCAGGTATCCGATATTTTTTTATTTCTTTACGTTTATTATTTTTTCCATGCGGCGTCACCTGGTTATAGCAATAATATTACTTTCCTCTATGGTCAGAGCGCAGGATTTGGATAGTTTTTCTGGCATATCATCGACTCACTTATCAAGCCTTTCGTATCTGACACACCAGCTATTGTCTCTTCCGACACCTTTCCATTATTGGAGTCGGAGACATTATGATGGGTACAACTTATCCGGAAGACAAATTGCCACCTAATGATGGAAGTTTTCTGTTGAGAGAAGTAGAGACCATTTTAAAAGATGCTGATGTAACCTTTGGAAATTTAGAAGGCACATTACTTGACGAAGGAGGTATTCCAAAAAAATGCAATGATCCAAAAGTTTGTTATGCTTTTCGAACCCCTGTACGATATGTAAAGAATCTCATCAACGCAGGATTTGACATGATGAGCCTGGCCAATAACCATGCTGGAGATATGGGAGATCCTGGAAGAAAAAGCAGTATAAAAACATTGGAGGAATCAAACATTTTGCATGCAGGACAGGTAACCCATCCCACAGTCATCTTTGAAAAGGATAGCATTAGGTATGGACTTAGCTGCTTTTGCTCCAAACAGCAATTGTGTTGATATTAATGATTTAAATGGAGCTATTGAAATTGTTAAAAAGTTAGATTCAATCTGTGATATTGTTATTGTCTCTTTTCATGGTGGAGCTGAAGGTGCACAATACCAAAACGTGCCTCGGATCAACGAAATATTTTACGGCGAAAATCGTGGAGACGTATATAAATTTTCGCATGCATTGATCGATTCAGGAGCCGATATCATCTTCGGTCACGGACCTCACGTAACGCGCGCCATTGAAGTTTACAAGGATCGTTTTATAGCTTATAGCTTAGGGAATTTTTGTACCTATCGTGGTATAAGTGTAAATGGAGTAAACGGGCTTGCTCCCATTATCAAGGTATTCACGGATAAAAGGGGAAAATTTTTTTACGGCAAGATCATACCAACCCATCAAACCTATGAAACCGGCGTGAGGATTGATCCTCAAAATCAGGTAATTAAGAAAATTCAAGAGCTTACAAAAAAAGATTTTCCTGAATCACAAATTCGCATTGACGAGAATGGTTTAATTACTTACCTTGCTCAGTAACATGGCTTATAAAGAAAAAGAAATTGAAAAGCTTTACTACTCCATTGGAGAAGTGGCTGAAATATTTAGTGTAGCTCCATCACTCATCCGTTTTTGGGAATCGGAGTTCGAACTCATCAAGCCGAAAAAGAACCGTAAAGGGAAATCGGCAGTTTACCAAAGAAGATATTGATAGTGTCCGCACAATTTATCACCTGGTAAAGGAGAAAGGATTTACACTTCAAGGTGCGAAAGAAATGCTTCGCAACGATACGCAAGCTGTGCGCGATAAAATGGAATTTATTGACTCGTTGAAACGAGTTCGTAGCTTCCTTACGGAGTTACGCGAGAAGTTGCATTAATATCAAGTAGTCCAGCGTCTAAAGTTTTTTGTTGTCAGCTATTTTAAATTTCCATCCATTTATCGTTTAGTTTTCGTCACCGTTGTCTATGGATCAAAACCGGCTTTCGTTATTAGCCCTTCATTTCATTCCCGGAATTGGTAATTACATCGTTAAGCAATTATCAGTTATTGTGGATCCGCAGAAAGAGTATTTAAAACTCCAAAAGGTAAACTGCAAAAAATTCCAGGCGTCGGAAGCGTTACAGCCGAAGCTATTCTTAAAGGAAAACCATTTGTTCAGGCAGAAAAGGAATTGAGAAAAGCTGAAAAAGAAAAAGTACAGCTAATATTCTTCACGGATAAAAATTATCCCTCGCGCTTGAAACAAATTCCGGATGCTCCTTCACTTTTATATTCAAAAGGAAATATTGATTTCGAAAATCCAAAAGCAGTGGCCATTGTTGGAACACGAAAGGCAACGGATTATGGGAAGATATTGTGTTGATGAATTGGTTTCCGGTCTTCAAAAACACACCGCGCTCATTATCAGTGGTCTTGCTTACGGCGTCGATATCCATGCACACAAACAGGCCTTAAAAAATAAGCTACCTACCATTGGCGTCATGGGAAGTGGAATAGACATCATGTACCCTCCATCACATGCCGAGACTGCCAAAAAAATGTTAGAGCATGGTGGAATAATAACAGAAAATCCTTTTGGTACAAACCCTGATGCTCATAATTTTCCTGCACGCAACCGAATTATCGCCGGGCTTTGTGATGCTCTTGATTGTAGTCGAAGCAGCGCAAAAAGGTGGAGCCTTGATCACGGCAGAAATAGCGAATACGTATAACAAAGATGTGCTGGCATTTCCAGGGAACATAGGTCGAAGCTTTTCAGAAGGTTGCAACAGCCTTATCAAATCCAACAAAGCAAATCTTATCACATCGGTTCAGGATTTGGAATACATTATGAATTGGAATGTCGAAGTAAAGGAACCGAAAAAGAAAGAAATACTTATCCTTGATTCTTATGAACCTGATGAACAAATTATTTTAAAAGTGTTGATTGATAACAACAATCAGTTGATGATTGATGAGTTGAGTTGGCGTTCAGGATTGGCAATAGGTAAGTTGGCTTCTCTTTTATTAAATCTTGAATTTAAAGGCGTGCTTTCCACCTTACCGGGTAAGATGTATAAAATAGTTAAAGCCTAATCTTGCTAAAAAAATTAACTAATATAATTCACATTTTCTCTGTAGAAATTCGTGCCTCGTAATTCGTACCTCGTACTTCATTGAGCTTCGCTGACCTCACTATCCTGATTTTTCTGATTGCATTTTTCCTTAATAGATTCGTACGCTTTGTGGTCGCCTAGCTCACCGGCTTTGCTTAAGTCAAGGCATCCATTTTTAAGGTCCCCAAAGTTGATGCGCAGAATTCCACGCATGTAGTACGCATCGACATTTCGCGGATTGATTTGAATTATTTTTGAACAGTCATTGATGGCATCTTCGTATGCCAAGAGAAATTGTTTTGCTCTACCCCGATTAAAGTAAGCTTCGATATAATTTTCATTGACAGAAATAGCAGATGTGTAATCTGCAATAGCGCCATAGTAATCCTGGAGTTTCATCTTCACATTTCCCCTGGCATAAAAAGCATCGGCGAATTTAGGATTTTTTTCTACCGCCGTATTATAGTCTTTCATCGCTCCATGGCGGTCCTCAAAATTGTCTTTGATGTTACCCCTTAAATAATAGGCCGGCGAAAAATTGGGATCTAGTTCCAACGCTTTGTTTAAATTCAAAAGAGATTCCATGAATTCATTCTTCTCGTAGAGCTCCCTTCCTTTTTGTGTTAATTCTTTTGCACTTTGACAGAAAGCCAATGTTGAAATCAACATTAAACCAACGGTAACACGGTAGTATTTCATGTGTCAATGTTTATAGTGAAGACGTATTAGAAAAGCTCATACTGAGTTGTCATGCCGTGGGGCAGCTTTACTGATGGGCATTTCATATTATAATTTTTATGATGTCTATGTGAATAGCTTGACATGCATTACTTTGACTTAAGTCCGTGCATGACGAATTCATAATGTGAAATTTAGACAAAGCTAAGCCTTAATTTAACCCAGGTTGGGAGGAGGTAATATTTTCAATGCTTTGGGAATATTCCGTCTGCTATTTTGACGGCTTCTGCAAATTCATGTGGATTAATGCCCGTCTTAATTCCGTGAATGTCTAGATAAGAGAGAATATTTTCAGTCGCCAGGTTACCTACTAATTCATCCTTAGCCATAGGACAACCTCCATATCCCCGTATTGCTCCGTCAAATCTTTTGCACCCCGAATGAAAAGCAGAGTCAATTTTTTCAAATGCATCATGCGGTGTAGAATGTAGATGAGCGCCAAGTTCTAACGCTGGAAACTCTTTCAAAAGCATTGTAAAAAGATGTTTGATATTCTCCGATGTGGAAACCCCAATTGTGTCTGCAACGGAAATAATATCCGATCCTAATGTTTTCAGAACATCAACAAATCCAACCACCATATCCGCATCATAGGGGTCATTGTATGGATTACCAAAACCCATGCTGATATACGTCACCAATTTTTTATTTGACTTCTCGCATAAAGCTTTAATTTCTTCCAAGTGATTCAATGCTTCTCCTATGGATTTATTCGTATTTCGCTCCTGAAAAGTTTCTGATACAGAGAGCGGGAATCCTAAATAACTTATCTCAGGATACTTACAGGCTTCAATTGCACCGCGCGTATTTGCAACGATAGCCAGCAATTTAGTTTTGCTTTCTCCGATCAATAAACCTTTTAGGACTTCCGCGGTATCTCGCATTTGAGGAATCGACTTGGGAGAGACAAAACTTCCAAAATCAAGTGTGTCGAAACCCACTTTCATCAATTGGTTCAGGTACTTAACTTTCTGATCCGTCGGAATAAATTCCTCAAGACCTTGCATAGCATCTCTTGGACACTCAATAATTTTCATAGTCAGTATGGACGTCTCGTAATGGTATCAAACCATAAACCAGGTATAGATTACATTGTAAGGTAAACCTAATGAAAAGAAAATAGTTGCGCTAAAACGGAGTCTAATGCACTTCATCTCCTTATTGAATAGAACTGTGAGTTTTTGGGTATTAATTGTCCTTAGAGAAAACACCCGACAATATGCCATTACCGGAATTTAGCGGTGCATTAGGAATAAAACGGGCCGCACACTTCTTACGAAGAGCAACTTTTGGGGCTACCAAACAACAAATTGATTCTTTTGCCGCTCTAACACCAACGCAAGCTACAACGCTCCTCTTCGGACAAGCTTTGCCTGACCCTGTTTTGCCTATTGATCCAAAAACGGGACAAGAATGGGTATTGTCAGGAATAACAGACGCTAACAGCGAGGGAGATGAATTAGGACGATATTTGCTCGGTTGGTTTGTGGGTCAGATGATGAATCCGTCACTCGCTTATTCCGCACGAGAAAAAGTTGTCTTATTTCTCCATACTCATTTTACAATGATTATGGAAAAAGTAAATAATACACGAGCACTCTATTTTCAAAATCAACTCTTCCGATTATTTGCGCTTGATGCAAACTCAGGTGATCCAACGGTAAATTTTAAAACGCTGACAGTAAAGGTAAGTGTTGATAATGCCATGCTCCAATTGTTAGATGGAGCGTTGAATGTAAAAGGAAGCTTCAATGAAAATTATGCTCGTGAACTTCTTGAACTCTACTCCATGGGAAGAGGCCTTGAAGCAAATCCTCCTGTCACATCGGGCGAGCTAGGGGATTATGGTGTATATAGAGAAGCCGATGTTCAAACGGCTGCACGAATATTAACGGGTTGGGACTACGATGATGATTTCACAAACATAGATCCCGATACTACCCTTCCTCGCGGAAGAGTAAAGGGAAGCCCTGCAAATGCTTCCGCTCATGATAATGATCTAAGCAAGCCCAAACAGTTCAGCGATCGATTTTCAAGCATATTGTTTCCGGGTAGTGAAATAGTTCCAGATCCTATTTTAATGCCTGGAGGAAACCCCACAGAAGAAAGCGCACTGGATGAAATTGCAAAGCTCATTGATTTAATTTACGAGCAACCCGAGACAGCCAGAAACATTTGTCGAAAAATATATCGGTTTTATTTATGGGCGCCTCACACCGAACAAGAAGCCCTTGCTGTTGAGGGTATCATAGACCAAATGGTGGCACTCTTTGTATCGCCTGCTAACAATTTCAGAATTCAACCTGTCATTGAAAACTTATTACGCAGTCAACATTTTTACGAAGCAGCTGGAGGTGTAACGGATGATAGTTTTGGAGGACTTATTAAATCACCAATTGATTTAGTGGTTGGTACGTTGCGTTTCTTCAACATCCAGTTACCTGATCTTGCGACTCAGACGGAACAATACTACGAGGCTACCGGAGAAATTCTGGGGCACATTGTAAATCAAGGAATGAATTTTTATAATCCGTACGATGTGGCAGGTTATGAAGCATACCATCAGTATCCAGTTTACCATCGTTATTGGATTACAACAAATTCATTGTCCAAGCGATATGATTTTATTCGGGTGCTGATTGATCCTCAAGGCACTGGAATATTCAATGTCAATACCTATGAATATGTACGCGACAACTTTGCTGCTGTAGCTTCAGATTCTGAAGCTTTGCTTATAGCCCTTGCTACGTACCTTCTTCCTCATCACGATGCATTGACTTATGATGACCTCGCTGATGATACCTCGAGCTTAACGGCGTCACGTTTAAGATATTTTAAAAACCGGTTTCTCACCGATGTGAGTATGAATCCTGAAGCATATTGGACTACAACATGGAATCAAGGCACCGATATTGGTGAATTACGGGAGTGGCTTAACCGCCTCTTTGGTTCAATCTTACAATCACCGGAATATCAACTATCCTAAAAGCGCTTGAAGTTATGAACAAATCGAGAAGAGAATTTTTAAAGAAACTTCCGTTGGCGATGAGTATTCCTTTTTCTCTTGGAGGAATATCGATGCGGGTGATGGGACAGAATGTATTAACACGCATGGCTGCCGCTAGCCAAAATGATCGGGTGTTAATCATTCTTCAAATGCACGGTGGTAATGATGGGTTGAACTGCTGTATTCCAGTAGCGAAATATAGTGATTACTATAGCAAGCGATCCAATATAGCAATACCCGCTGCAAACAGTTTACGAAAATATGTTGAGCTTGATAGTACGCTGGAAGAAAATTCGCGCATCGGCCTTCATCCGGATATGCTGGCCATGAAGGCTTTGTATGACCAGGGAAGAATGACCGTTGTACAAGGTGTATCGTACAAAAATAATAATGGATCTCATTTCCGGGGACGTGACATCACGTTCATGGGAGGGTCTCACGACGACTATTTTCAATCCGGCTGGGTTGGAAGATATCTGCAAGGCGAGTATGCACCTTATCGATATCCGGAAGAATTTTTAAATCCTGCGTTTCCTGAAAATGAAATGATCGATCCGCTGGCTATTGAAATTGGGGGTGATGTATCTCTAATTTTCCACCAAGAGGGAAATATTCCCACATCATTTTCTTTATCTAGCAACGGCCCGGACAGTTTAACTAATCTTGAAGGATTTTTTGAAGACCAAACTGTAGATCCTCGCGGAATCCCTCCTGAGTACTTAAAAGACTCCTCTTATTATAAAGAACTCAAGTGGATATTGGATCTCGAAGATAAAACGGAAGATTACACAAAAAGGCTGAGCGATATTTTAAGCGGCAGTTCAGCGCCCTCCGTTGTGTATCCCTCTTCCTATCCGTTTAATGCACCCGACGGCAGCAAGAACAATCCTTTGTGGCGGCAACTTCAACTGGTAGCCAGATTACTTGCCGGTGGATGTCAAACAAAAGTTTTCCTGGTGAAGATTGGTGGTTTTGATACACATGCCGACCAGGTAGAAAAATATGACCCAACGATGGGGGGACATGCTGCATTAATGTATCATGTTTCAACCAGCATGAAGGCTTTTCAGGAAGACCTTAGGGCAAGGGGATTAGAGGACAGGGTTCTAACGATAACCACTTCAGAATTCTCGAGACGAGTTGCTTCTAATGGAAGCTATGGAACAGACCATGGCACGGCTGGACCCATGTTTATCTTTGGAAAAGGTGTTAAGCCAGGTGTTATCGGAGATGCATTCCTTACAAATGATTCTGGGACGAACTTAGCAATGCAGAAAGATTACAGAGTTGTTTATGCTAACATCCTTCGGGATTGGATGCTTGTCAACGATACACAACTAAATAAAATATTTCCAGATGGGGATTTTGAGAATGATCCTGCCAAAGGCCTGATGACGACGGGAACATCGGATGGAACAATATTCGAAGAACTTGCAATCGCACAACAAGTGATAACAGGTGCCGAAGGATTTATTGGCGACCGTTTTTCGCTGGAACATTGCTTTCCCAAATCCTGCCCGGCAAAAAACGACGGTTCATTTTAAAGTAAACAGTTCATATCATGTTTCCATAGATCTCTTCAACAACAACGGAAAGAAAATGAAAACAATGGTAGATGGTATCTATAATCCCGGTGAGCATAAAGTAGAAGTAGATTTGCAGGGTTTGGCCGCTGGAAATTATGTTTATCAACTTAAGACTGGATTTTATAAAGACGCTAAGAAATTGGTGATTCTCAAATAGGGTAATCCGTGATAGTTAAAATAGTTTTTTTGAAATGTTAATACCTCACACTGTAATCTCACTCCCACACGGCTAGTCCCTTGCGGCTAGTAGCTCATAGCTTAAAAATATATGATCATGAAAAGACTTTCTCTCTTATTACTCTGCTGTTTGTTATTAACAGCCGCAGTAGCACAGGAAAAAAAACGAAACAAACCTTCTTCTCCTGCTTTTAAAGAAAAGAAGGCAAAAGAAGACGCGAAATTTCTAAACAAACAATGGTGGCTTGGATTAAAAGTCGGAGCAAATCTCGCCAAGGTGAGCGTGGAAAAAAAGTACAGCGCCATAGCGCCGACAAACTATGAGCTTACGACGATTGGTAAAAAATATAAAAGCTTCGAATTGCCCGGGCTTCAAACAACATTAGAAGTGACTTTTTATTTTAGAGGCTTTTCCTTCAGCCTTCAACCCACCTATCAGCACAGCCGCTTTCAGTACACAAATTCGTATGAATGGACTTCCGCTACTGAAACTACAAATCATGTGCTGTTAGATTTTGAACAGGAGCAAAAAATTGATCATGCTGTAATTCCATTAATAATTAAATACGATATCATGGGCGACAAACTTCGTCCTTATATCCAAGCTGGGATTTACACGGCAATCTTGATCAACGCTAGTAAGTCAGTTTCGGTAAAAGGAATTGATAATGCTGCTGGTGGAACAAATGAATTCAGCAACGAATCTATTATTATAGGCGCTAAAGATCTATTTGCAAAAAATCATTGGGGCCTCATGGGTGGAGCAGGACTGAACTACAACCTCGGTAATAATGTCCGCCTTAACCTCGACGTTACGTACAGATACGGTATGAGTAACATTGTTTCTACAAAAAACCGGTATGATAGCGACAGACTTTCCGGAGTTGGTGATGTTTTAGATGACCTCACCATTGATAATTTATCCATCTCCGTTGGATGTTTATTTCCCTTGCGCTTTTTATCCAGTGGTTTTAAAACCTTAGATCTAAAATGAGCCTTGCCATGAAAAACAAATTATATTTTCTGACTATTCTATTAGCAAGCGTTATCAGCTCATGTTCCGAGGAATCCAATCCAACATTTGATACGGATAATTTTACGAGAATATTCGATAACAGTAAGTTTGACGCTTCTTATTTCCCTATCGATATACGGCAAACACCCGACGGTGGCTACCTCATTTTAGGTGGCCGCAAATTGGATGACTCCGATTTCACCGGAATTTACTTACTCAAAGCTGATAAGTTTGGAAATTTTGTGAAAGAGATTGAAGTAGAAGAAACTTCGGTGAATCCGATTGCTAAGTTTACAGAGCATCAAAGCAAATACTATTTCTTTTGTATGGATCCGATCACACAGGAAGCTCAGCTCGCCGATGTGGATGCAGATTTGGCAGCAATAAATATCACGTCCGTTCAGGGCGGCCTCACATATCCTGCAGCTGCTTCATTTGCTGACAATGATTTTGTATTGCTCAGTTATAATAATGGCGATAAGCAGTCCGTAATCTCTCTGGTAAGTCTTTCCGGAGGCGTGCAGGCCTCAAAGGGATATAGTATTGGAACGGGCGAAGATATTGAAGAACCAATCATCAATCATTACATCCGCACGGGGCGACAATTTCCTTTTGAAGCCGGTAAAGTAGCCAGCGGCCTTTATTTCTTTAATGGTTTTTTCAACTATACATTTTCGCTGGTGTTTACAAACATTTCGTCAGATGATCCGATTGGCGTCGTGCAAGGGCAACAGGATGACGGAGGATTTAGCGCTGTTGCATCTTTAGGAGGAAGTAAGTTTGCGTCTTCGCGATTTAACTTTGGCGATAATTATATTTTACCGAACAAAGATTTATCCACATCGGGCAACACCTCCAGCACAGACCTTGGTGGATATAACTTACCCGAGATGGTTGAAAATGCTACCGTTAAAATTTTACGAGCTACCATCGATAGCAAAAATGTTCTCATTTACGGAACGGACACCAAGTCCAAGCAAATCGGCCTTTTGTTTTATGAAGAAACCGCCGGCACATTTTATGAGTAGCCGTTACTTAGGCTTTTCTAATCCATTTGAGATTGCAAATCTCACTCAAACATCTGATGGTGGCTTAGCAATTTGTGGAACAACCTATTTAGCGGGCCGATTCCCAAGGATTTGCATTTTTAAATTGTCGAAAGACAAACTTTCCGAAAATGTAAATTGATTTTAACTGCTAAAAAGAAGCCTGCCAAAATATTTTTTAAAAAGCCGTGATAGGGAAAAAATATCCCTCATGGCTTTGTAATTGGAAGGTTATAATCTTTGTTCCATGCTGCTTGGTCTCTTCCGCATGACTCAATACCTTCGTGCTTCTAGACATATAACTCATGACGATACAACAGAACGTTGATCTTTTGCCATTCAATACCTTTAGAATCCAAGCCTTCGCCAAATATTTTACCACTGTAAAATCCATTGAGGACGTGAACGCGCTTTTTTCATCCGAGCTTTTCAAAAAAGAAAAACATCTCATCCTTGGAGGAGGAAGCAATCTCCTGCTCACTAAAAACTTTGATGGATTAGTTATCAAAGTCGAGATCATGGGGAAGGAAATCATTTATGAAGATGATATCAACATTACACTTCGTGTAGGTTCAGGAGAAAATTGGCACGCCTTTGTTGTGTATTGTGTTGATCGAAATCTGGGAGGCATCGAGAACCTTTCACTCATCCCCGGGACGGTTGGAGCCGCTCCAATGCAAAATATTGGTGCTTATGGGGTAGAAATAAAAAAAAATATTTTGGGGGTTGAAGCCGTAGAAATTCGCTCTGGCGATGTAAGGTATTTCGATAATGGTGCGTGCAACTTTGGGTATCGCGAAAGTATTTTTAAGCAAGAAGCAAAGGACAAATTTCTGATCTCAAGTGTTACTTTAAACCTCACAAAAAAAGATCATCACTTCAATATCAGCTACGGTGCAATTGATGAAACATTGAAGCAACTCGGCATGCATTCGCTAACATTGAAAGCAATTAGTGATGCAGTGATTCACATTCGAAGTCATAAATTACCGGATCCATCACGCATCGGAAATGCCGGAAGTTTTTTTAAAAATCCTTCAATACAAGCTGATTTAATGGATTTCATAAAGAAAGATTATCCATCGCTTCCATCTTATCCAGCTGCTGATGGTCTAGTAAAAATTCCTGCAGCATGGTTGATCGAACAGTGTGGATGGAAAGGAAAAACTTTTAACAACATCGGAGTTCATCAACATCAAGCGCTCGTGTTAGTGAATTATGGTGGAGGTGAAGGAGAAAAAATTTGGGAGCTCGCGATGAAGATTCAAGACAGTGTGAAAGAAAAATTTAACATCACACTTCAGCCTGAAGTGAATGTAATATAAGTGCTGAAGATGTTCACTTCTTGTTTTTTTATGATACTGAAAAAAATTGATGAATGAAAAATTTTTTGCCTAAAAATTTTTGTGGAATAAAATATTTGTTATAACTTTTCGTATCGTTTAACACAAAATAAAAAAACGCTATGGCAAAAACAGCGAAGAAAGCAGCAAAGAAAGCAGCAAAAAAAACTGCTAAGAAGGCTGCTAAAAAGAAGAAGTAATTAGGCAAGGCCTAAAGAAACTTTGCGAAGGGAAGTAAATTAGATTTACTTCCCTTTCGTTTTTTATAAACCATACAGCTCTTCATCTCTACCATTAGCTATACATTATCGGCAAACCACGCTACTCATTCTTCGACTATTTAAAAACAAGACCCTCTCCTTTTATTACTTTCTTCCTTCAAGCACATTATTAAAACTGTATAGCCAAAATTCTGTTAGCATTATAGCAACTTCATACGGTTGCATAAAATTATATAAATCAACTCCTTGCCTTACACATTTAACGCTCGTAACTTTCGCCCAATAAAAAAATAACCCAAATTAATTATGGCAAAAACAGCAACAAAGACTCCAGCAAAGGCTCCGGCAAAAAAAGCTTCAGCAAAGACTACAACAGTTTCCGCATCAAATCCCATTGTCAAGACCAGTGAGGCAGCATTAAAAAAACTTAAGGACCTGGGTATTGATTCTCAACTGCAAGCCGACCTGGAGTGGTGCATTGGAAGCTATAAAGCTGATAAAAATCCAATTGGTTTATACGAGATGGCCAGACGTACCTTGGTTGTCTTTAAAGATAATAAGAATACGAAAGGGGTTACTGCAAAACTCATCAGCGATTTAGAAAAAGTAGTACAGTAAGAATCCTTCCTCCCTGGACATTTTCATGCCTTACCATAATATCAGATTCTGAATCCTTTATTCAGAGGTGTAGAGTTCAATTGCTCTGAAGTTTCTAGATCATGTGAGTAACATTGGTGAGATGAACCTGGATATCGGTCAACTGAAACTCCAAATTTTCTTAAAAAATCTACACCTTCATCCGAAGGGATACCTTTATGCTCGGCATAGGAGTTTAAATAAATGACTTTCTTTATCCGCATCGAGAAGATAATGCGCGCGCAGGCCAAACAAGGCGACAATGTAGTATAAAGGGTTGCACCCTCCACAGAAATATTATTTTTAACGGCATACAAAATTGCATTTTGTTCTGCGTGGATGGCCAGTGAGCATCCGCCTTTGGAATCACGCGGGCAACCTACATCCGGCCATTCCTCATCACAGTTATGTGTTCCCGACGGCGGACCATTATAACCGATCGAAATAATCCGCGTGTCTTTGGCCAGCACCACGCCCACATGACGTTTTATACAATGCGAACGCCGGGCTAAGTTCACAGCCAGTTCCATATAGATATCATCAAATGCCGGACGAATCATAGTTTAAATAAAGTGTCGAAGTTATAAGTATGGGCCTGAATTAAAAATGAGAAGTGAGAATCTCAGGGTGAAGTTGCGTAGCATGAAAAAGTTGATCGCTATATGGATCTTAAAGCAAGCTTTTGATCTACTACAATAAGGCTTAAATTATTATCTTTAAAACGTGATAAGACGACAGAATTTTTTTTTCTATACGTTCCTGTTTTTTTGGATGGTATCAGCGCTTACCAGCCGAGCTCAGGATCAGGGCAAAGCCAGACCAAGTCCATTAGCGATTGCTGCTATTCGTTATAAAGATGTTTACGTAAAAATTACGTATTCACAACCTCAAAAAAAGGGAAGGGAAATATTCGGCAAGCTGGTTCCTTATGATCAGGTATGGCGAACGGGTGCTAATGAAGCAACCGAACTCACTATAACCAAGAATATGCAAATTAATGGTACTTTATTAAAGGCTGGTACTTACTCCCTATTTACCATTCCTCAAAAAGATAAATGGACTGTTATTATAAATAGCGAAGTTGGACTATGGGGCTCATATAACTACAATTCAAAGCTTGATGTTATGCGATTTGATGTTCCTGTAGCGACTTCCGATACACTTTATGAATCATTCACCATGCAATTCGATCACCGGAATGAAGTAGCAGACCTTCAACTATTATGGGATAAAACTAAAATTTCCATTCCTTTTAGGTTTATAAATTAAAAGATGGGCAGACTCGTATTCGGTTTACTTTTTGTTGTTGTTCAATCGACTTGCTTTGGTCAGGATCTGGCTGAGCTGGATAAGCGAAACGGCTTCAAGGATATTAAGCTGGGATCCCTTATCGATTCGGTGAAAGGTTTTAAACTTAAGAAAGAATTTAAGGAAAGAGATGAATACCCCGCAAAACTTTATGAAGTAGAACATTTCGACTACGAAAAGGTAGGCGAGGTTAAGGTTAGCAAAGTTGAATTGAAAACATATAAAGACTTGATTTATGAAATCAATGTCGTAACCGACAAAGATGAACGCCTCATGAAAGCGCTCGAATCTCTTTATGGCAAAGCAGACTATGACATGAAAAATGAAACCTATTTTTGGAAGACCAATAATTTGGTTTTGAAATTCAAATCAGAAGGAAAGCACCGCCTTCAAATGTCGTACGTTTCTTACCCAGTACATAAGATGATGCGAGGAGACAAAGACAAAAAAGTAGATGATATTGCAGATGACTTTTAATTATAATTGAACCTTACCTATGAAATTAACACTAATAATTTTGGCCTGCCTCATGGCAACAGCATCAAGTTTTTCACAAGATCAAAATGAACCCAAACCAGAATTAACAGAAGTTTGGGAGCCCTTACCGAAGATTGTAGTACCCAGCGATAAGCCTGGTGGTCCTCCTTCGGATGCCATCGTTTTATTTAACGGAAAAAATCTGAACGAATGGATCTCACCCAAAGAGCCTGCTGGTCCTGCGAAGTGGGTTGTGGCAGATGGAGTGATAACGGTAAAAAAAGGCACTGGTCCGATTAAGACCAAACGATCTTTCACAGATTATCAACTTCACATTGAATGGCGTATCCCTTCAAACATAACAGGATCCGGACAAGCTCGCGGCAATAGTGGAATATTTTTGGCATCCACGGGTGATGGCGATGTAGGATATGAAATACAAGTACTCGATGGCTACAACAATAAGACCTATGTAAATGGACAGGTTGGAAGTATTTACAAACAACTGATTCCGCTGGCCAATGCTTCTAAAAAACCAGGTGAATGGCAAATCTACGATATCGTATGGACTGCGCCACGCTTCAACGATGATGGGTCCGTAAAAAGTCCGGCGCGAGTTACAGCGATACATAATGGAGTGTTGATTCAGAACAATGCAGAAGTAAAGGGAGGAACAACTTACAGAGGAGCTCCTTCATACAAAAAACATGGTCCCGCTCCCATCCTATTGCAAGATCATGGGGATCCGAGCGAACCAATCAGCTACCGGAATATTTGGCTACGGGAGCTATAATTTAAAAGTTGTCAGACTTTGAGAGGTCTGACAACTTTATTTTACATTTTTATTCAGCAGTTTATTTTTCTTTGACCACAAAACGTAAACGTATAATACGGCAAAGATCAACACGAACGCCACGAGTTGTGAATGAGAAACATAATTCTCAATTACAAATCCTCGCTTAGTATCTCCTCTATAAATTTCAAGGATGCTGCGACCAATCGCATAAAATATAATGTACAATAGAAAAAGTTGTCCATAAAATCTTCTTCTTTCTCTAACAATCAGCAAAGCAATCATGATCAAAAGAATATAAACTGCTTCGATCAGTTGTGTGGGAAACAAAGGCGTGTTTAACGGGTCAGCATAACAGGCAGCATCCGTGAACGTGACACCAAAAAATAAATCGGTAGGCTTTCCATAGCAACATCCAGCCATAAAACACCCAAGTCTTCCAAAAAAATGGACAAGGCAAGTTGTAATGGCCATGATGTCAAGCATCTTAAACATGTCGAGCTTTTGCTTTTTAAAATACCACCACATCGTTGGAATGGCAAAAAGAAAAGATCCATAAAAAACAAATCCTCTTCCTGCTAAAAGGGTGCGTGGATGATCAAGATAGTAAGAGCTGTCTTCAAAGAATAAAAATACCTTTCCTCCTATAAATGCGGCAGCAAAAATGCAAAGGAACAAAGTATTAGCCTGATCAAATGTAAGACCTACTTCCTTTCTGCCTTGGATTGCCGTATATGCAACGCCGGCAATTGCGCCGATGGCAATCATAAAGCCATAGCTATAAACTTTTATACCTGCGATTTCAAAAAGAATCGGATGCATAGATCATGAAAATAAACAAGGCCCGTTCATTTCGAACGATAGGTTTTATGAGTTCAAATAATTTATTCGAGAGTAATGCCCAGCTTTGATTTCAGTTCGTTGTCAAGAACAGCTTTGGGCAATACCAGGCTAACGGTGTTTATGGCGAAATAAGCTTCGGATACATGAATTAATCCCTGAAATGGACCAACATTACCCCACGAATTCTTAACTAAAAAAAATTTTTGCCTCCTGCGGATTTCTCTAACCCAACAAGGTGCATGAGATGATCGTCTTGTGTGGTGAGATTTTCGTAGAGCCGTTGACGAACCTGCTGATCAAATTTCATCTCTTCTATATCGGCATGAATTTCCTTTGGAATTTCCGCCTGCTCCTCCAATTGCAGCGCGAAACCATCTTTTTGCCGGAATCCCCGGTTGCTTACATCTGCATCCCACATCACCGAATGGCCAGCCCCTATTGCGTCTTGCGTAATCCTGATCATTTCATCCAGCGGCACGTTGTAGTACGATCCATTTGAAAAATTGTCGGGAGCTTCCAGTATGAATGTGGTATAAAAAGGGTGATGTGTATAAGACGTTATGTCAATATAATCATCAGGATTAAAGTGCAGGACATCTTTAGCAAACGAAATTGGATTGTATGTTTTTTCCTTGTAAAGGAAAGACTCCGGTACTTTACCTAATTCATCATCTAACAGTGACTGAAATCCTTTCATCCATTGATCAGGGATGGGTCTTAAGGTAAGGATGCTGTCGAGATAGGTCTTCAGCAACATATCCATTTTCCTATGATCATGATTTTTCTCTCCAAGCAGAAGACCTGAGTAAACATTTTCTGGTAGTGCCCCAAACGTTGATATGGAGCGAATCACATCGTGCCCTAGACCTCCTGCACTAAACTGCGCTTTCCCCTGACGAAGAATATAGTTTCTTGCCTTTTCGGTGTAAACATTTCGCACGGTAAACATTTCCGAAAGGTCGAACTCACCCAAACCGTTTCTTTTAGTTTGAGATTCGATGAGTGACGTAGTAGAAAAGCTCCAACATGTTCCGCTATGCGCTTGGTTCTTAACGGGAGTATATTCTACCTTTTTTACTAGCGATAGGCTTGGGACAGATTGTGAAAACGAATTGGCATTTATTATCCAACAAAAAATCAGCAAGCCCAAAACTTTGGTAGTATGAAACTCTAAGTCGTAAGCCTTACCTTTTGTAAGAGATTCTATAAATAACATTAGCTTGATCATCAGAAACCAACATAGATCCATCTGGTAGTAAAAGAACATCAACGGGTCTGCCCCACGCTTTTTGAGCGGCCTCATCTAACCATCCACTGGCAAACACTTCGTGACCAGAAACTTTATTATTACTAAATTTTACCAGCGTTACGTTGTAACCACTTTTCTTTGATCGGTTCCATGATCCATGCTCAGCCACAAACAATTGGTTTTTATACTGTGACGGAAATAGACTGCCCGTATAAAACTTTAGACCAAGCGGCGCGACATGAGGTCCAAGCTTATCAGCGGGCGCAACAAAATCAGAGCAGGGTTTCTTATTTCCAAACTCATCATCCTTAACGGAACCCTGATGACAGTAAGGATAACCAAAATGCATCCCTGCTTTGGGGGCGTAGTTTAACTCGCATGAAGGAATTTCATCACCCATCATATCACGGCCATTGTCTGTAAACCATAATTCTTTTGTCACAGGATGCCACGTAAAGCCAACGGTATTGCGGACTCCTTTTGCGAAAATTTCACGACCCGATCCATCTGTATTGATGCGTGTGATGCTCGCATATATTTCATCTTTAGGCTCACAAATATTACAGGGAGCGCCCACAGGGACATATAACTTTCCATCAGGACCAAACGCGATATACTTCCATCCATGGTGGGTTTCTTTTGGATAGTCATCTTTAACAACAGTGAGTGAAGGGGGATTGGAAAGCTTTGATTCTATCCCAGATAATTTTGAAATTTTGCTTACCTCTGCTATATATAAGTCGCCGTCCTTAAACGCCACGCCATTTGGCATATTCAATCCGCTGGCCAACACCCACTTTTTATCGGCTTTAAAATCACCATCCGAGTCCTTTATAGCGTAGACGTTGCCTTTATCCTTATTACCAACGTACACAACTCCCGATGGGCTAAGCGCCATAGATCGTGCATCTTCCACTTCAGCAAAAACATCGATGGTAAAACCTGCCGGTAGTTTGATTTTCTCCAAAGGAAGTGTCTTTGCATAATCTGTTAATGCAGCATCTCCTCCCTCCCGATCACTCGCCACTGTGGCTACGGTTGAAAGCGAGTCTGATGTAGAATTTTCGGAACTATTCGTATGGCCGCAAGCCAGCATAATGGCCAGCACAAAAATTGGATATGATATTAATTTATTCATAGTGGAGGTTTATCCTTGAAATTATGGGTTACCGTGTCATATAAACACAACCATTCCACGAATGGTTAAAGTTTGTTATTCCTTCCGCTTTAAAATTTAAATACGCCCGAAAATCCTTCAAATACTATTAATTTTGCAGCTATGATTTCAGTATCTAATATTTCATACTTTATTGGTGGCCGGCCTTTATACGAAAATGCCAGCATGTTTGTCAAACCAAAAGACAAAATAGGCCTTATTGGATTAAATGGAAGGGGCAAATCAACTTTGCTGAAAATAATTAACGGTGACTTAACCTTAGATGCCGGCGCCATAAGTAAAAGCGGAGAATGCACAATCGGGTTTTTGAATCAGGACTTGCTTTCGTATCAAACCGACGATTCTATTCTGACGGTTGCCATGGGAGCCTTTAAAGAAGTAGTAGATATAGAAAGGCAGATTGAGCTCATTATTAAAAAACTGGAAACAGAATATTCGGATAGTTTAGTAGAGAAGCTCTCCAAACTTCAGGAAAAATATGATCACCTGGATGGCTATACTATCCAGTCGAAAGCAGAAGAAGTATTGGAAGGAATAGGGTTTGCTACCGCGGATCTTCACAGGCCCTTCAAAGAGTTCTCAGGCGGCTGGCGTATGCGTGTTATGCTTGCCAAACTTCTTTTAGAAAAGCCTTCCTTGCTCATGCTCGATGAGCCCACCAACCACTTGGATCTTCCTTCTATTGAATGGGTGGAGGACTACTTACGAAATTATGATGGCGCCGTGATCATCGTTTCGCACGATAGAACTTTCCTGGATAACGTGGTTACTAAAATTGTGGACGTTACCATGCAACAATTGGTATCGTATGAAGGCAACTATAGCTTTTACCTTCAGGAAAAAGAACTTCGCCAGGAGATTCAACAGAACGCTTATGAAAATCAACAACAAAAAATACGACAGACAGAAAGGTTTATCGAGCGGTTTAGAGCCAAAGCAACCAAATCAAAACAAGTTCAGTCACGGGTAAAAGCATTGGGGCGAATGGAAATGATTGAAGAGGTGGTCGATGATACAGCCGCTGTTAATTTCAAATTTAAATTTAACCAGCAGCCCGGCCGTTTTATCGTTACGCTTAATGATGTTTCAAAATCGTATGGAACATTAGAAATTTTGAAACATACTTCTATATCGATCGAGCGCGGCGATAAAATCGCATTGATCGGGGCGAACGGAAAAGGTAAATCTACCTTGTTAAGAATTATCTCCAACACGGAGCCGGTAGACGGTGAACGGACTCTAGGTTACAATGTAATTCAGGCATTTTTTGCGCAGCATCAACTAGAATCCCTTCATGTGGAAAATGAAATTCTGGAAGAATTGAAGCAAGCTGGCTCGGGAAAAACGGAACAAGAGCTAAGAGGTGTACTCGGATGTTTTTTGTTTTCAGATGAAGATGTTTTCAAAAAAATAAAAGTATTGTCGGGAGGAGAAAAATCGCGTGTAGCGCTGGCAAAAACCTTAATCTCTGAAGCTAACTTTTTATTGCTGGATGAACCTACCAATCACCTGGATTTTATTTCTGAAAATATTTTAATTCAGGCACTTCAGCAGTACAAAGGAAGCTTTGTAGTGGTTTCCCATAACCGCCACTTTGTTGGTCAGGTCGCCAATAAGATATGGTACATCGAAGACAAAAAAATCAAAGAATATCCTGGAACGTACGATGAATACGAATACTGGAGAAAAAAGAATGAAGCAAACGGAATTGCTCAAGCAGAACCTCCCAAAAAAGAAAAGAAGCTTCAGGAAGCAGTGGTACAGGAACCTAAAAGTGATAATAAGCTAAAGCTGCTGGAAAAAGATTTGAAGAAAATTGAAGAGCTGATAGAAAGTCTGGAGAAAAAGCGATCGGACCTCGAAGAAGAAATGGCAAGACCAGAGGTGTTTGGAAATTTTGAAAAGCTTCAACAAACACAACTTAATTTTAAAGAGGTTGAAAAGGATCTAAAATCAGCAAATGAGAAATGGGAGCATATTGCGACCGCAATTGATGGGCTCAATAAAATTTAACGTAACCCGAACCCAATCTGCACAACCATTCTGTTTATATTTTCCTCGATTGAAACGTTTGATTCAGGACCACGATACGAAGACCAAGGTGGGGTTGAACCGAAAGAGGAACGAACTTGCTGAAATTTATGACCAGCAGAAATGTAAAGGCTGAATTGTTTAGCTGTAATTCTGTATCCAATAATTGAACTTATCATTTTCCCTCCTGAGACATTATAGTTCGATTGCCAATCGTCCTTTTTTATCTCCCAGGCATTCGAATAGCCAGCATTAAATTGAATAAAGAAGGCATTCTGATCGACTTTACCAAAGTCACAACTTATGCTTCCAAAAACCGGGTTAGTTTTCCAATCCAAATATGAATCAAATCCAACGCCTACCCCAAGCGCCAATCGATTTATTCGAACACCATGCGTGGTAGAAAGCGTAAGACCACTCCCCTGCTCAGATCTACTGAGCAAACCCCCCGCTAAAAAGTTATTAAAATAAATTACTTGTTTTTTTTTAATCGAGCTACTGTCTGACTGGGCAACGAGTTTTTGACAACTAAAGCAAATAAGAATAAAAGCAAGAACACTCCTAGTTCTCATGTTGTACTTTGATAGTACTTAATAGTCTAATGTCTTTCGGATTCGAATAGTCATATTGAAAAATTCCACTCCTCTCCAATCATGATAAGCGTGTTGTCAAAGGGGATAACATCGGTGGCATTGATGTTCTTATAGTGGGCTAGCAAATTTTTATCAATCGCATTTATATCGGAAGCATCAAATGCCTTTAAGCCATCGATGCCGTCGCAGATAAAAAGCGTTGTATTATCAATTCCAAGACCATGAGGATTGCTCATAGGATATGTTTTTAGAAGCTGGGGTGATGTCAGATTCTTTACATCAATTACTTCCAATTGATTTGTAAATCCCTGGCATGTTGTGCCTGAACGAAATGTCACATACGCATAGTCGCCATCCACTACAACTGGATCGCAGCTTGTCACATGGCTGTATGTACTCAGTCTTACAGGTGTTTCAGGCGAGGATATATCCATGATATGCATGCCGCTGGCAGAACCTATAAACAGGTTCTTTTTATAAGGAAAAATAGTTTCGATATCCCAGGCAAGATACGATCTGCTTTTAGCTACCGGGTTACCTTCAGCGGTGATATCTGCAACCTGTAAATCGCCTCCATCTAGCATATACAAATGATCACCGTTGATCGTAATCCTAGCCAAAGAACCGCCGACTCCAGGGCCAGAGCCAGTACCCGGAGCGACGGCGGCCTTTGAACTAAAAGTTGCAACCATATCTGCACTCACAGCAATTCCGCTTTCATAATACATTCCGCCCCACGGTTGCATATTAACATCACAATCTGATTCATGTAGTTGGATATTCTTCTTTTCAGCCCAGTCTGTAATAACGCAGCAGTTAACATCCGTTGACATTCCAAAACTTGTATAGTTTTTAAAAATACCTTCCAGTCTTCCTGTTTCTTTAATGGAATTAATATCAGAAATATCAAAAGCAATAAGATCAACATAGCTATCAGCGTATAGCGTATTTCCCTTAATCGCTAAATCATAATTGCCCGGAATCTTTAAAAATTTTATAGGTGTAGGGTGTGCAGGATTCTGATTGTCGATAATATGGATGCCTTTGCCAGGTTCATTGACAAACAAAATATTGTCTTTCAGATAAATTTTTCCAACACTTTCCAGTGGTTCCGGAGCGGTGAGACTAATGCTTGCGCGCAGTTCCTCAACAGTGGTATAAACAGGTTCAAGATAAACGTATTCACTTTTTATTTCACATTTATCAGTACAACCTTCC
>CAWING010000002.1:0-908262 GCA_963837415.1 uncultured Bacteroidota bacterium
AAAAAACCTTCAAATTCGTCTGAATTTAAAGGTTTTTAATTGTCGAGGCGGACCGGACGGGACTCGAACCCGCGACCTCCTGCGTGACAGGCAGGCATTCTAACCAGCTGAACTACCGGTCCAATTTTTATGTACATTCTCCTCAAATTTTTATAACCCTCTCTCCTAGCTGCTCATTAAAAAGCTTGCTAAAAGGGAGTGCAAAGATAGCCCTGGCTTGGTTTTCTCCAAAATTTCGCAGAAAAACTTTTCCCTGGGCCGTTTTGGTCGATTAAAAACGGAAGTAAAATTCGCCGATGATATTGGAGCTGTCCCACGTGTTTTGTTTGTTGCCAGACATCCGCAGAACATTCGCGCGGACATCTTTGAATACTTGCTCAATGGTGAGACCAGGCTTGCGTACGGACTTGAGAAGCTCTTGCGTATAAAGTCCATTTCTTCCGTGACCATCTGAGGCAACAGAACCAGGTGCTGTAGCAAAAGCCATAAAGGAACCACGCGCTCTCTTCATTTCAGCCAAACCCAGCTCACCTGCAGAACGTGTCAATGCGGGAAATGGATTATTCCGGCAAGCATCGAGAATAACAATATTCATGCGTGAATTCGAGCGCTCCATATTTGAAAGCACCATGCGTTGCACAGCAAAGCAATATCGTGCGATGTCATCTTCAAATTCAATTGAGGCATCGATCGGCACCAGGTAATTTTCATCTTCATGCTGAAGTCCGTGGCCGGCAAAATAAAATAGGGCAACCGTTTTATCGCGGTCATTAGCATCCACCTTTTCTTTGAACTTCAACATCGCGGCGCGCATTTGTCCATAGGTAGCATTCGTCAGAAGTTGTACTTCAAAGTTCGATTGCTCCAACTCCTTGGCAAAGTCGGTTGCATCATTAACCGGATTTTTGAGAACACCAATGGATTTCGGATAGTTAGAATTTCCAATCACCAATGCAAACCGTTTTTCATCTTTGTAAAATTCAGCAAGCGGTGAAATAGTTACTCCTGAAGGAGTGGTCACTGCGCCAGTTTTAACAGACGTATTGGTGGATTCTATTTTAGCAGCTTCTTTTTTTGCAACAGCTTGTTCCCTCTTTATCGCTGCATCATTCTTTTTTATTTCTTCCTTACCGGAAGGCGTATCTTTCTTTTTATTTTCGGATGAAGCAATAACGTCATTCTGTTTTGTTTCCGGAACAATAGGAGGATCAACCTTTTTCGTTTCCTCTTTCTTTGCTTGCTCTTCTTTTTTTACATCCGGATTTTTAGGAGGTATATCGGTGGTGCTCCGGGTAACGAGATTTTGTTTCTCTAGTTTCTCCAGCTCCCGTTTTATATCGGCATTATTGGGATGCAATGTGTTTCCCAACTTCAAATCGTTGTACGCCAAAGCGTGTTGTCCCGTCTTTGAATGCAATAGGCCTCTCTCATAGAAAAGCCTGGCTTTAGTTTCTCTGATTATCATTCAACTCGCGAAGGGCATTGTTGTACGCATTAATAGCTTCTTTCGTATTCGCCATTTTCTCATAAGCTTTGGCCATGAACCAATAAATATTTCCTTTGTTTTTATGATCCAGAAGAATGGTCTCTTCGAAATCGGGTATAGCGCTTTTAAAATCGTTGGATTTGTAATAGGAAAGTGCACGCAAATAAAATACTTCTACATCAAGAGATTTATCCCGAGTAGCCTTGGTAAGGTATTGTGAGAAATTTGTAATGGCATCCTGATACTTACCGGCGGCGTAGCTGTCATGTCCCTTCTCATAAAGTTTGAACTGAGCCGCGGCCGGAACACTCAGAATAAAGACAAGAAAAAATAGGTTACAATTTTTTGAGATCATAATCCAACTTCACGCATTTTCAAATTTATAAAACTTAGAAATTAAAAGATACACCAAACTGTGCATTGAGTGATGGAAATCCTTTTTTTACCATTGGAAATTCATCATTAACATAAGACTGTATTGTATCATCGTACGATTTAGTACTGACATAAGAAACGGGAAAAGTATATCCGAATCCTGCCTGTACGAAAATTGACACAGATTTTGCCGGCATAAATTCAATTCCCGGACCAAGAAAGATTCCACCTGTTACTGAACTTTCCTTCGCCAATACAGGATAACCCTCAGAACTCCAGTTTTCTTCGTACCCATCGGCATACCATTTATCATCATTTGTGACAGAAAATAGTTGATCATCCGCTTCACTAGCGGTTCCATGCCTGTCCTCATATGCCTCCCAAACCCATCTTTTTCCAGATCCGGAAACAGCTTTTCTATCGGCTATTGCAATAAAGGGTTTTGCAAATCCATAAATTGAGAATTTGGTGTTATCTGTTATGGGGATGAAATTGAGTTTTATGTTTAGCCCCAATGAAATCAAGCTCAGATCTCCCCCTTCGAGAGTAAGCACATAGGCATATTCGTAATTATAGTCGATCGGATATTTATCATTCCATGAATCAAAAGCACTGGCATACTCGATCGTGATGTCGCCGGTTCCATAATAAGCTCCTCGCGAAGCACTTGTTTTTTCCGGATCATACTTAAAATTCAAATATGAGATCGAAGGTCCAATGGAAAGAATTCTATTCAGCCGTTTTAAAAACCCCACTTCGCCATTAAAACCAACGCTGTAGTCACCAATATTTTTTCCAAGTGTGAAAGAGCCGCCGCCACCGATAAAAATACTTTTGCTTCGGTCTATTCTCTCTCTTTTCTTAATAACACCTTCATCCTGCGCGGTGATCATGTGAACAGTCAATAAAAGGCAGCCAGCCAGACAAATAAATTTTTTCATGCGAATGTTAATTCTTCCAGTAAGATACTGTTTGGTTTTGGAATTATTGAAACCGGTATTGTAATCTATTGAACTTTAAAGTAAAATTCTCCGATGATATTTGAGCTATCCCAGGTATACTGTTTATCACCTGAGAGTCGCATCACGTTCATGCGCACATCCTTAAACACCTGCTCGATGGTAAGATTTGGCTTGCGCAATGCTTTTAAAAGTTCTTGTGTATAAAGACCATTTCTGCCTGATCCGTCAGATGCAACCGACCCAGGTGATGTGGCATACGCAATGAAGGATCCGCGCGCACGTTTCATCTCCCCTAGGCCCGCTCCCACCGATCGCGTCGTCGCGGGAAATGGGTTGTTGCGGCAGGCATCCAAAATAACAATATTCATTCGGGAATTAGATCGCTCCATGTTTGCCAGCACCATACGTTGAACCGGGAAACACATGCGGGTGATGTCGTCCTCAAATTTTACATCGGCATCAATCGGAACCAAATAATTTTCATCCTGAAATTGAACGCCATGCCCGGCGTAATAAAACAATCCTACGGTTTGATCCACCGGCCCGTTCGTGAGCTTTTCATGGAATTTGCGCATGGCTTCACGAAGCTGCACATAGGTACAGTTCGTAATAAGCTGAACTTCAAAATTAGATTTCCTTAATTCAGTAGCTACGTCTGTTGCGTCATTTACGGGGTTTTTAAGAATACCAATGTCCTTTGAGTAATTACTATTTCCAATGACAAGGGCATACCTCTTATCGTCCTTATATGCTGTTGCCAGCGCAGGCACTAATCCGGTATTTACTTTTTCCACGGCAGTGGACTGCGGTTTTTCCGTTGGTTTTGAAGCTTCTTGCTTCTTTGTTTCGCTGGGATTGTTCCTAACAATTACCTGCGTCGTTTTCTTTTCGTCGCCTGTAGTCCGGGATGGCGTAGTCGGTTTGACGTTTGATACCTTACCGCTTGCGATCTCCTTGTTTGAAGGGTCCGTACTCTTAGCTAACGCCAAATCATGATCAGCAGCCTGCTTGTCGCCATGGCGAGCATGAAACTGGGCCCGATCGGCTAGTATTTGGGCTGTGAGCTTCTTGTTTTTAGCACTATATGTCAATGCGTCCTTATAGTGGGATATTGCGTCGCTCTTCTTATCAAGTTTGTCATAGCAACGCGCTTTGTACCAGTGAATAACTCCTAAGTGATAGGATTTCAAGAGAATGCTTTGATCGAGGTCGTCCAAGGATTTTTTGTACTCGTCTTTGTGAAAGTAAGCCTGTCCGCGATAAAAATATAAATCCTCATCCAGCCTTTTGTTGTGCGCAGGATTGGCAAGGATTTTTGAAAATGACTCAATAACAGCGTCGTATTCTTTAGCTCTGAACTTCGCAACGCCTTCATCAAAATCTTTAAAGTCCTGGGCAATACCAAGGGTAGATACGACCACCAGGACGCATAGGCTAAAAAGAGCTTGTTTCATAGGTCAAATAATTTAGTTAGAGACGGATGTCCAGCGAAACATCTGGATAATGTTCTGTGGGTAGCATTCATATTCTAGGGTAGAGATTTCAAAGGTAACTATACGGTAGAAATTAAAGAACCGTTTCTTTAAAGTAAGTTATCTGGTCAAAACGCAAAAAGTGCTAATTTTAGAGCTTTCCATTTCATGAGAAGAATACTTTTATACGTAATCCTGTCTCTTTTCCTCTTGCCTTCTTGTAGCAAACGATCCGGATCCACCATTTCAGTTGTAAAACCAAAATACCATCACCGGTGGTATGAACGTAAAAAAGACAAACGGACCAAGCGCACGAAAACTTTACGGGTACAAAATTAACTTTTACACAGGCTTTATCATTTCTCGATCATTAACGTAAACAGTGTTTGCCTGATTTATTTTTTAACGCATCATGCATATGTAATCGGTAATCAGGTATTCGGTAATCGGTTCGTTCATCAACTGGTTTTTACTGATTACCGATTACCCTTCTACCGATTACCGGCTGCTCACTGAAGTCCTTTCATTATCATGTCGATATTTCTCCTAAAGAATAACTTCAAAGGACTGTGGTGATATAAGTGCGCGGCAACAATACCGCCAAAAAATATAGCAGTAAACAAATTGGTTATGTCGCGCGTACTGATGGATTTAATAATTTCTTTTTTCAGGATAGCTTCAAGGACAAACTTTTCCAGCATTTGTTCAATCGACTGAATGTCAATGGAAGTAATGGTTTCCACACCCGGAAAGAGAAGTTTTTTTTCTTCGGCTTTTACCGGAAATGGTTTGGGTGCTCGCTTAAAATCGGAAAGATACCCGATCAGACCCAGCATCAGTCCGGGATGGCTTTCACATTCATCGCTTAATTTGTCGAACAAAAAGTAAATACCTTGCAATCCTTCCTTAGGCTTAACTGAAAGTTCAACCGAACGACTAAGGCACCATATCCGGAAATAATAAAGAAGAATATCATCTTTCTGTGGAAAATATTTGAACATCGTAACTTTTGATATTTTGACTTTAGCACAGAGGTCGTCCACATACAAATCATCAAAAGATTTTTTTCCAACTAGTTTAACGGTATAATCCAGGACCTGCACTTTGAGTCGCGCAGCCTTTTCTTTTCGACGGCTCATGGTACCACAAAAGTTTAGGGGGAATTAAATACTTTTATAACAATTTAACCAATCCCGGGATGTTGACACGTTTTTTTCTGATTTTACTTCTTGCAGAAATTTCCTGTACCGGTTACAAGCTTAAAGAAAGAGCAGTTGGACTAATTTCAGATTCGGCTATGGTGGTGTCAGCTCATCCTCTTGCTACCAAGGCCGGCGTCATGATATTGCGCAAAGGCGGAAACGCGGTAGATGCAGCTATCGCAACACAATTTGTATTAGCTGTTGTCTATCCTTCTGCGGGTAATATAGGTGGAGGTGGATTTATGGTAATGCGATTTCACGATGGAACAACGGCATCTCTAGATTATAGGGAGCGTGCGGCAGCCGCAGCTTCAGCAACGATGTACCTTGATGATAAAGGAGATGTTATTCCTGATCTTAGCGAACGTGGACATTTGGCGAGTGGCGTTCCTGGAACTGTCGCGGGCTTAACAGAAGCCCATGCTAAATATGGAAAATCTACCCTGGAAGGAATTAGTCCAGCCTGCGATCGATCTTGCATTGACCGGATTTACGCTTACGCAAAGGCAAGCCAACGGTTTAAATAGTATCCAGGATGATTTGAAAAAATATAATTCTATCCAGCCTGAATTTTTAATTAAAGATCAATGGCAAGCAGGTGATAGCATTAAATACAGTGAGCTTGGCCATACGCTGGAACGGATCAGAGATAACGGCCCTGCAGGTTTCTACGAAGGTAAAACAGCCGACGACCTGGTGGCAGAAATGCAGCGGGGCAAGGGTTTAATATCCTATGAGGATTTAAGAAATTATAAGGCAGTCTGGCGTGAGCCGCTTGTTTCCCAGTATAAAGAATACACTATTATTTCGTTGGCGCCACCGTCCAGCGGGGGTATTGCATTAGCGCAATTGCTCAAATCAGTTGAGCCCTATCCGCTCAACAATTGGGGACATAATACGGCCCGCACCATTCATCTGATGACGGAGGCGGAGCGAAGGGCGTATGCCGACAGGTCAGTATATCTTGGTGATCCTGAATTCGTTAACGTGCCTGTAAAAGATCTCACTTCATCGTTATACATCACCGAAAGGATGAAAGATTTTAATCCTGAAAAGGCAACTCCCAGCAACAAAATCAAAGAAGGTTTAATTATGCCGGTTGAATCGGAGCAAACCACACACCTCTCCGTAGTGGATGCAGCAGGCAATGCGGTTTCAGCCACTACCACGCTGAACGATAGCTATGGTTCACGTGTCGTTGTGGCTGGATCTGGGTTTATTCTGAATGACGAAATGGATGACTTTAGTGTGAAGCCTGGCGTTCCGAATATGTATGGCGCTATTGGTGGTGAAGCAAATAAAATTGAGCCTGGAAAACGCATGCTTAGTTCAATGACACCGACGATTATTGAAAAGGGAGGCAAACTATTTATGGTTGTAGGTACGCCGGGTGGGATAACAATTATGACTTCCGTTTTTCAAACTATTCTGAACGTCGTTGAACATAAGATGACCATGCAGGAGGCAGTAAGTGCCAGGCGAATTCACAGTCAATGGTTACCTGATTCAATTTCTGTTGAGTTCGGTTCGTTGTTAAAAGCGGATAGTCTGAAATTAGCTTCATTAGGTCATGCATTTAAATTACGCCGCGATGGCATTGGACGTGTTGATGCTATCCTTGTTTTGGCGGATGGAAAATTAGAAGGAGGCGCAGATCCGCGGGGAGATGATACGGCGGGAGGATTTTAGCTGATGACGATTGAATGTCGAATGTCGATCAACGAATGTAGAATGTCGAATTATAAGTGTTAATCAAAGGCTGAAAACTTTTAGAACGTCGCCGGGTGAACATGCAAAAAAGTAGATGGCAACCAGGGCGCTTGCTACACCTGCTAAAAGGAAAAAAAATCTGCGCATTATCATATTATAAAAGTTTTTGTTGCGAATTATTACTCGTCTCTTCTTAAGCTACAGGAAGGTACGTTTCCTCGAAAGAATAATTTTAAGATCCTGCCTGAGGAAATCTTCTACCATTCATAAGGCATGGACACGAGGCCCAATGTAGTTTGGTGGTAAAAAAAGGAATTTAGTCCAGTCACGAGTGTCCTCGGGATGTGAAATTATACCGCTTTGAAAAACTTACCGTTATTTGGGTTCTAAAGGTAATTTGTCTTGCTAAAAAAGAAACTGGATTGGCTTTTCAAAAATCGTATCCTGCAACATGTTTTGTTCTGGGCTGCGCACCTTGTCTTTTATGCTTTGCTGTACGGTTCGTTTGAAGACAATTACGACCAGACTTTTTTCGAAGAAATTATATACCTGCCTGGAAAAATAATATTTACGTATTTCGTACTGTACTTTCTTCTACCCCGGTTGCTCACGGGACAATATTGGAATTTCTTTTTGTGGCTCTTAATATCATCATTCGCAATAGGCATCGTTCAACGCTACCTGGCTTACAACATCGATTATCCTATCTATTATCCCGAAGCACTCGCTGATCCATTCTTTTATTTTCCAAAAATTGTCAAAATGTTTGTAGCCATTTATCCCGTTACATTTTTCGCAGTTGCCATTAAACTCCTGAAGTATTGGTATGCAAACCAGCAGGCACAACAAGTTTTGGCTAAGGAAAAATTGCAAGCCGAATTAAAATTTCTAAAAACTCAGATTCATCCTCATTTTCTTTTCAATACATTAAATAACCTGTACGCTCTAACGTTAAAAAAATCTGAGCGTGCGCCAGCCATGGTTCTTAAACTATCGGAGCTCATCAACTACATGCTGTATGAGTGCACCAGCGAGGAAGTACAGCTAACGAACGAGATTAAATTTATTCGCAATTACGGTGACATCGAAAAAATGCGTTATGGAGATAAACTCGATATCGACATTCGGGTTTCGGGTGATGTTAACGATAGAAAAATTGCGCCCTTGGTGCTGCTCCCATTTGTTGAGAATTGTTTTAAACATGGTGTCAGCGAAGAATTGCAGCAGTCCTGGGTTAAAGTCAGCATTGACGCTCAGCCGCATGTAACGCTGATCAAAGTAGAGAACAACAAGGCAACTGAAAATGGAATGGCTAAACAAGAAGGGATAGGAATCCAAAATGTAAAACGAAGGCTAGACCTTATTTACCCGAACCAGCATGAATTGAAAATTATAAATGGCAAGGAAACTTTCTTGGTTATTCTCACGATACAAAAATCAGCTATTATTAATTGAATTTTTCTCTCCTCGCGCGGATTTGAGAATAGTTCAAGAATGCGATAGCTAAATTGAATACAGAACTGTAATTGCAACTACCTTAGTTTTTAGAAATGAGTGTCAAGTGTATAATTGTCGATGATGAGCCTTTAGCCATCGAGATCCTGGAGTCATATGTAGGCAAAGTAGACCAGCTTCAGTTGGTGAGTACCTTTCGTAACGCTGTATCAGCTTTTACCTTTCTTCAGCAACATCCAGTCGATTTGATTTTCCTGGACATACAAATGCCAAAACTTTCCGGTATTGATTTTATAAAATCCCTAAAGCATCCTCCCAAAGTAATCTTCACAACCGCTTTTAGAGACTATGCACTCCAAGGCTTCGAATTAGAGATCGTAGATTATCTGCTTAAACCAATTCCATTTGAACGTTTTCTAAAAGCTGTAGCCAAAGTTTTACACCAACCTTCAAATCAAGCTACACCTGCTCCCAAGCAAGAGACTGTAACAGACAATTACGTCTATTTCAAAGTGGATAAGAAGATGATCAAAACGAAGATGGCTGACGTGCTTTACATTGAAAGCATCAAGGATTATGTAAAGGTTAAAACGCAGGAGAAGGAAATTGTAACCCAGCAAAAAATCAGTTACCTCGAAGAGAGTCTTCCGCGCGAGCAATTTCTTCGCATCCACAGATCCTTTATTGTGAACCTGGAAAAAATTGATGCCTATTCAGCCACTGATGTGGAAATTGGTAAGCACAGCATTCCGATAGGAAGAAATTATAAAAACGATGTGATGAAGATTTTAGCGAAGAATATATTTTGAGAGGTCGACGGTCGACAGACGACAGTCCACGGCAACGCAGAAGTGGTGATTCAGATGGGTCCGTGGACCGTCGACAGTGGACTGTGGACTTTCCTCTAAAGTTTCTTAATCACAAACTCCACTCTCCGATTAAACAATCTTGTTTCTTCGGTGTCGTTGCTGGCGATGGGTTTTGATCCTCCGTAGCCTTTTCCTGAGATCCGTTTTGCTCCAATGCCTTTCGAGACCAGATAGGATTTTACTTTTTCAACCCGGGCTTGCGATAATTTTAAATTCTGAGCGGGTATTCCCCGGTTATCGGTGTGCCCTGCCAATTCAATTTTTACGTTCGGGTTGGACTTAAGGAACGAAATGACAAGGTCAAGCTCCGGATAAGATTGTGCTAGCAAATTCGTTTTACCTTGCTCAAAGAGTACATCTTTTAGATTTACCGTAGTGCCCAATTCAACTGGCTGAAGCTTAAAGTTCATTTCTAACTCCTTCATCTCATAGGTTTGAATATCAAGCTTTTCCAGAGTGCTTATATAGCCGACCGCTTCGATCTTAACCGTATACTCCTCGGTGGATGGGACTACCACGTTGTAACCATTATCCAAAGATGCCTGCAACGATTCATTTATTGCGGACGATGTAAAAAGTATACTGGCAGTTATCGGCTCTCCCGTTTTAGAATTGCTCACCTTGCCATAAATCCTTACACGTTTGTCTACTGTTGGCTCACGCTCGATGGCGACGATTTTGATGGTATCAGGCGGACTCGGAATGCTGTCTTTAATTACAGGGTCATCACTTAAGAATACTTTTACGTCTCCATACCCATCACTGTTTTTCGTGCTCGTGTATAATGCATAGCCAACCTTTTCGTAAGGGCGGTAGTAGAGTTCGCGACCTTCCGAGTTAATGGTACTTCCTAAATTCTCAGGTGCAGACCAGCTAGTCCAGCTATCATCCAATCGCGTAGAAGAATAGACATCAAAACTTCCTAGACCCTTTCTGCTGTTACTGGAAAAATAAAGCGTCTTTCCATCATCTGATAAGGAAGGACTCAGTTCTTGAAACCGGGTATTTATTGTTCCACCCAAATTCCGTGGCTCCGACCACGTTCCATTCGAATTTTTCGTGCAAACGTAAATATCCTCCACTCCTCTCGACCCGTACGTTTCTGCAGAAAAAATAAAGGCAGACTGATTTGGTATGATATACCCACTCAATACGCCGGATTTATTTTGAAAATATGGAATTGCAATATTTTCAGGTTTAGACCAACCGTTGCCAGTGGATCTTGACACGGAAATTCCCTGTGTCCGCGATGTATTTCCTGAACCGCCATAATGACTTAATAGAAATAGTTGACTTCCGTCCGCCGAAAATCCTGCTACAGCATTGAAGGCGTTGTCATTAAGTCCGGATCCTGCATGAACTGGGGCAGACCATTGATTGTCTTCTGTTAACACTGAAACCCAAATGTCACCTGGATCTTTTTTGCCTCCTATATTTTCCGGATGATTGGCAACGGTTATGTATTGTGATCGTCCGTCCGGACTAATCACCGGATTCAACTCATCCGCTGACGTATTTACAAGTTGAAATGAATTTGTGTTTAAGCGTTGTCCAATTCCTGCAAAAGCCACAAATAAAAATCCCGAAGCAATAAAAAATCTCATGAGGTCAGTTCTACAATTTCTGCAAATATACTCTCCAGTTTCATTTCTCAAATTTATACCGCATTACTTACTTACCCATTCGTTTCCCTTTAATGTAAAACGCCAGGGTAACAATGCGTCTTCCCCAGCATAATCAATACCTATGCGTGGTCCCGCCAAAATATTTCGGTTAGAAAATTTAGTGCCAAAGTCTTCCACCCAAACTTCGTCATCCAACAAAAATTTTCCATTAAGATTTCTGTCAATGCCCAGGGCTTTGGTCAACTTGCCCGGACCAGAGGTAAGGTGA
Organism: uncultured Bacteroidota bacterium; assembly: GCA_963837415.1. Classification (GTDB taxonomy): domain Bacteria; phylum Bacteroidota; class Bacteroidia; order Cytophagales; family Cyclobacteriaceae; genus Chryseolinea. Next base: position 11,425 of record CAWING010000002.1, read on the forward strand.
AAATCATTTTTCAATTTCCCTCTTCTTGAAAACATTTCTTCAACGCCCTGAACAGGCTCAAGCGCCCGAATGAGAACGGCTTCCGGTATGTAATGTTGATTTGTTACGATGTTAAATAAATGATGCATGCCATAACACAAGTACACGTAGGTGTGCCCACCGCTTTCGAACATGATTGCGTTGCGCTGCGTCTTTTTTGAACCATAGGCGTGACACCCTTTTTCTTTCCAGGAGTAAGCTTCCGTTTCTACGATCATACCTCCTGTAATGATTCCCTTAACGTTGGTAAAGAGCACTTTGCCAAGGAGTTCCCGCGCAATTCTCACTACATCTGTCCGCTGGTAAAAGCTTTCTGGCAGCTTCATATTTTTCTAAATTTCATCTCTCAAAAGATTGACTAACTTTGCCAGCCAAAATTTAAAATATCTAAACATACCACCAATGAAAAAAAGTCTATTGATTATTGCCCTCGCTATCGTAACGCTCGTTGCCGAGGCGCAGGTCCAAACCCCACAAGCAAGCCCAGCTGGCTCCGTATCCGCTACGGTGGGACTCACCGATGTAAAAATTGATTATTTCAGGCCTCGCGTTAAGGGAAGAAAAATTTTTAGCGGAGATGCCTCCGCTTTGTTACCGTACGGAAAAATCTGGAGAACGGGCGCAAACAACGGAACAAAAATATCATTTTCAGATGATGTCAAAGTAGAAGGCATCGCTGTTCCTAAAGGCGAGTACTTAATTCTGAGCTGGCCAGGGGCTACAGAGTGGACAATCGCTCTGAACAAAGATGTTAATCTTGGTGGCAATTTGGATAAATATGACGCCGCTAAAGATGCCGCGAACTTTAAGGTGAAACCGGAAAAGCTTTCCGAAAAAGTTGAAACATTAACGTTTAATATTGGCGATATCTCCGATGACAGCAAAAATGCAAAGGTTCAAATAGCCTGGGAAAATACTTCGGTAAAGTTCAATGTTACTGTTGATTATGATACCAAGGTTATGAAGTCAATTGAAGCTGCTACCAAGGTGAATCCCAACGATTATTTTCAGGCTGCTGTGTATTACCTCGAAAACGGAAAGGATTTGAAACAAGCACAAGCTTGGATAAATGAAGCAGCAAAAGCTAATCCTACCGCATTCTGGGTCCTACACCAAAAAGCTAAAATCGAAAAAGCTCTTGGTGACAAAGCCGCTGCAACAGCATCTGCGAACGCTTCGTTAAAAGCCGCCAAAGATGCTAACAACCGCGATTATCAAGTGATGAATGAAGAACTTATCAAATCGTTGAAGTAAGTCTTTAGTTTCGAGTTTTGAGTTGTGAGTTTCGAGTTGTCCGGGAAAATTGTCTTGGTGCTAGCAATGAAACCTTGCCTTGAATATGATGTGAGATTGCGTGTCGTGATGATTTGTTTTTCAAATAATATTTCAGTTCGACACGCGCCCGGAGCTGAAGCTCCGGGCTATTAAATATGACATCGCTATTGTGGTGAATGCATTCTAATCTGCACGTAGTTGACTCCTTTAACAAGTCCATGCGGTCCATCAGACCACCCAAATTCTCTGCGCGAATTTGCATTATACTGCGTGATCTAAATCCATCGGCCGCTAAGGACGATGGATTTAGATCAGGCATCCAAACGCGCCACTGCGAATTATATGTGAAATGCACTCTTTCCAGGGCGCGCCGGCAGCGAACTTCCTCGACAGAAGTCTTGCAATGTCAATATCTATTTGGAATACTGCTTCAGTGGGTTTGTTTATTCGACGGTAATGAAATTTTCCTAGATATGCTGGGTCAATTAAAAAACATTTGCCTTACTCTTAGCAAGCCATTGATTCCTCCATTGGACACAACGCAAATTCGCTATGCGAATTTGCATTATACTGCCTGATCTAAATCCATTGGCCGCTAAGGACGATGGATTTTAGATCAGGCATCTAAAGCGCCACTGCGAATTATATGTGAAATGCACTCTTTCTAGGGCGCGACTGCACCGAGCTTCCTCGATAGACCTCTTTGCTTGCCTAAATGCTGTTTTTTCTTTCAGGATGATGGGGAAATGAAATGTCAACAACAATTAACAGATAACAGATAACGATTTTCCCAACGAATTGAGGAGTCTAATACAATCTTAAATTTTTCATGAAGTGTTTCAGCATGCCAGGCATGCTGAAACACCCGAAGGAAAATTATTTCCTTTCCGCCTTTTTTGCTTTTTTTTCAGCGCGCTTTTCCTTTAATGTTTTAGCAGCAGGCTTTTTTGTTTCCTTCTTAGCATCTTGTGATTTGGACATAGCTGTTGGTTTAAAAAGTATGATTCAATATTAATAAAAAGTAGTGAGCTGATTGTCCGTTATCCGTTAAAAGTTATACGTTATCCATTAATGGTTATTCGATGTTATTGCTGGGTATTCACGGATAACTTTTAACGGATAACAGATAACGATTCACGAACAAGCGACAACGGTCCGCTGAACGTATCGCCTTGATCAATGTCTCCGGTTTCATATCCTTTTTTAAACCAATGCATTCGTTGCTCGGACGTTCCATGAGTAAATGCATCAGGCACAACGTGACCTTGCGATTGTTTTTGAAGCCGATCATCGCCGATGGCATTGGCAGCTTGAAGGGCCTCTTCTATATCCCCAGGCTCCAGAATCTGATTTAGTTTATTCGCATGATGCGCCCAAACTCCTGCGAGAAAATCTGCCTGCAATTCCAGCTTCACCGAAAGTCTATTGTTTTCTTCTTCGCTAAGCCGCTCGCGCTGAGAATGCACCTTGTCTGTTATGCCCCATAAATGTTGGACATGATGCCCTACTTCGTGGGCCACAACATAAGCCATGGCAAAATCGCCGGGAGCTCCAAATCTGTTTTGAAGATCGTCGTAAAAACTTAAGTCGATATAAACTTTAGAATCCAGAGGACAATAAAATGGCCCTGTGGCGGAGCTGGCCATACCGCACCCTGATTGATCACTTCCTGAGAACAATACCAAGACAGGTTCCTGGTAAGTTTCACCTTTTTCCTGAAAAAGTTTGTTCCAAACATCCTCAGTATCTTTCAGCACCACTCTAACAAATTCGGCCTGTTGGTTTTGTTCCTCGGATGTGGGTTGCTCATAAGCCTGTGAGCCTCCAACATTGATGTAATCCAAGGGGTTTTGACCCAACAGCAAACTGATAATTACTATTATGAGTCCACCGGCACCTCCGCCAATGGCTAACTTACCTCCCATTCCCCTCCGATCCTCCACATTTCCACTTTGTTGTCTACCTATCCAACGCATATAGATTTAATTAAAATTTTAGAATTACCTGTTAGATATGAGCTCCCATATCATAACTACACAACAGCGCAGTGTCGACAATGTTAGAGGAAATAGTTTTTTGTTTGGAGCGGTGTGAATCGGATTAAAAGTTTTTTGGCAGGAATGATGTATGTTTTCTAAAATGAGAACTATATCTTTTATTTTTACACATAGTCCTTTATTACATTTTCAACCTCACTATAAAATAATTGCTCGTTGCCCTCGGAAAGCGAGGCAGTATCAGTCTCCTGAATAAGTTTTATAAGACTGCTGTAATGAGCAACGTCAACAGGAGTACTCAATAACCGTTTCAAATCCTGTTTTAACAATTCCACTTTTATTGGTGGCATCACTTGGTTGTTAAAATTTCTTAAAATGTATTCCTTCAGATGTTGATCATCCAGGAAATCATTAATCAAATCATTTCTTAGTTTCCGGATCAGGCCGATAATGTTTTCTTCCGACCACCGGACTTGTTTTACTTCCATACTATTTATTTTTTACTACCCATCTCATGAGGTTAATCCAGGTAGGGTGATACTCTGCGCGGCTTAAAATTCCGTTTAGTAAGGGTTGTATTTTCTTTAAACCAAACTCTACGAATGCCTGCCTTTCGGATATTTCCCGTGACTGACTTGCTAAATATTTCTTAAAGTTTTCCTTCCATCCTTTGATGTTAAAGGAAAACTTTTCGTTTAGTATACTCCAGATTTTTTCTATATGGATTTCTTCAAATCCATTTTCCACATCTTTCGGCAACCTTACCATACACTAATTTAATTAGTTTTTCCAAAGATACAAAACTAATTTAATTAGCTTCAACGCGGTAATGATTTTATTTGAATTCATCGATGAGAAATTACGGTTGATCCAACGCGAAGCCTGTTCAACCTCGAAATAGGGAAAGTGCGCCAAAATTATTTATCTTTAATAACATTTTTAGCGATTCACCAAAAAGCGTGTTTACGTGTCCTTTTGAAATCTAATTCTTATTTCATTACTAACTCTCAAAATCCACATGATGAAAGTCTATCTGTGCCTATTTTTTTGCTTGCATATTGTTTCGTATGCCATTAGCCAGGACTCATTACAAGTATCTAGCGGAGATCAGTTAAAGGCGAGTACAGGCCACCTTGCCATGGAATTAAATATTAACCCTTTTCGGGGTGATCTGAGCCTTAATAACGCCCTCAACCAAATCAAGCTCCGATACTTTACTTCCGACAATTTTGCTATTCGGCTAGCATTTAATATTGACGTGAAAAAAAAGGAAACGACAGTCACCAATCCGTATGGAACCAATCCCTTTATATCCAATGAAAATAAAAAGTATACAGGTTTCGGAGTGAACGTAGGTGTCGAAAAGCATTTTACCGGTACAAAAAGATTATCGCCCTATATCGGTTTTGAATTTTCGTTCGGTACGAAATTTTCAAATTATACATTGGACGATGGAACTGTAAAAACAAAAATAGACGGCGCGTGGCGTTCAACCACATTGGTCAACAATAATTTTGTTTACGGTTATGAAGAAAAAGGTTACGTAAAATATGGCTTTAACTTGCTCGGCGGGTTCGATTTCTACGTTGCAAAAAACTTCTTTGTCGGATACGAGGCTGCTCTTCAGTACTCAAACTTAGAATACACACGTATAGATATCACGACTACCGGAAGCACATTTCCACCGGATAGTCCGGACTCAAAAGAAACAGAAGTTTCCGTTAGCCCGATGCTCCTCAATGGCATCCGGATTGGATACGTATTTTGAACCCTAAACGCGCATGTGTATGAAGAAAAATATATTCCTTTTTGTCGGATTGCTCCTACTGATTTTTTCGTGTGATGAAAAGGACGAAGTTTATCCGAAGATAGAAACGCTGGAAATCACACCTACTTTTGCTTCAAGTTTTCTTGCAAAGGGGAATATCACGGTCATTGGGAGTTCCCCGGTGGTGGACTATGGATTTGTTTATAGCACATTTTCAAACCCGGATATTTTTCAGGCAACAAAAATAGGGATGGGTACAACAGCTGCTTCTGGTCCTTTCGAAAAAAATATTTCGATACCATTTCCAGGGCAACCAACAATCTACGTGCGCACGTTTTTAACCAATGAAAGAGGTACTGTATACGGCGGTGTAAAAGAGTTTTCATTACCCATTTTAACCGCCGCATCAGTCGCTCCGCTAAAAGCGAAAGCAGGTGATCAGATTACCCTTACAGGTATAAATTTTAATCCTGTAGCAATAGAAAACACGGTAAAGTTTAACGATAGAGAAGCGACTGTTTTGAGCGCTACATCAACAACATTGATCGTGGAAGTTCCCGAGGGGATAACGGACCCGGTATACTATGAAAATATAACCATTAGAGTAACCACGGGAGGGCAGGAAGTAACGGCGACCCAAAACTTTAAAATCTTACCTACTATTTTGGATTTTTCGCCTTCGTCCGGAACCTTTGGCACAACCGTTGTGCTGTCGGGAAGGGATTTTGCTCCGGTCTCACAAATTAAAATAGGGGGCGAAGCCGCGTCTGTTTTTAATATTTCATACAACTCTATTGCATTTAATATACCTCCCACCGTAACTGCTGCGAAATTAAAGATCTCACTGGAAATGGGTACCGAAGTAATTGCTGTTCCAGGAGAATTTACGATTACTCCTCCCACCATTACTTCCGTGACGCCTTTAGTTGGATTGGGAGGTTCCAGAGTACAAATTATAGGAACCGGTTTTAATATTGGTGACTACCTCTTTAGTTACAATGTCATAAAGTTCGGGACTGTCCAAGCCTTGGCTTTCAATGCCTCCATCAACGAGATCATAGCATTTGTGCCTCCCGGCCTGAGTGCAGGAACGTACAAGGTTTCTGTTTTTACCGGTGTACACACTGTCGTCTATGGCCCCAACTACACGGTTACCATCCCAACGCTTACCAGCTTTAGTCCTACGTCCGGGGTTGCTGGTACCTATGTTACTATCACGGGTACTAATTTCGGAGAGTTTAATCCGTCGCATACAGTCTTATTCGGATCTGCACTGGCAGATATTTATACTTGGAGTGATACATCCATAATTGTTATGATACCTGTTGGAACAGGTCCCGGGCCTGTAAAAATTACATTGAATATCGCAGGACAATCAGTTACGTCTGCTGGAAATTATACTATACTTCCTTAATTTTTTTACACACTAGGAAACGTTGAGTAGCTCGGACGGTATCGACTCTTTACGATCGCGCTGTCTACATGAGAACGAGTAGCTCGTTAATGCATTATTTTGGCAATGACTTTTTCGTAGAAGTCAGCCCCTGCAATAAAAGGGCAAAAATAATAACAGTAGTACATCCAATTATATTGAAAAGCAGGTATGCAATATCAGTAAACGCATAGCAGTATAGCACGATCAACTCTCCCATTATCGCGGCCCAGAATATGGCCGTTCCCTGTACCCGCTTAATGTAAAATGCAGTTAGGAAAATTCCGAGAAGAGTACCATAAAATAAGGAGCCTACGATGTTTACGAACTGAATCAGGTTCTCAGCAAAACTTGCCAGCATTGAAAACACCATGGCTATCAAAGCCCAGAGGACAGTAAGCCACCTTGAAGCTTTCAGATAATGATCCGGACTCCCCGACGGATTCAACGAACGTTTATAAATATCCATGCAGGTAGTGGTTGATAATGCGTTAAGTTCTCCTGCCATCGATGACATAGCCGCTGAAAACATAACCGCCAGTAATAGTCCTATCACACCATGCGGCAAATTCGTTAGCACAAAATTTAAAAAGATATAATCCGTGTCCTGCGTTTTCGCATTCGGGATAGCCCGACCGATAGTATGTTTCACAGAATCGCGTAATTCAATTTCGCGTTTTTGTATCTCCTTCACCGCTGTGCTTGTGGTTTCTATATTCTCCTGATTACTTTCATGAATAGCTTGGACTAAGCCGTCTACCGCGTTGCGTTTCTCCCGATAAAGGGAATTGTAATTTTCTTCCAGACCGGACAAAACATCTGCACTCGTAGTCTGCATGGCTTGCTCTTTCAGTACGCGGTTGTGAAAAACAGGAGGCTGGTTAAACAAATAAAATACATATACCAGTACGCCAATAAACAGAATCATGAATTGCATCGGGATTTTTAACAAACCATTAAAAATCAATCCCAGTCTGCTTTCTGTCACAGAACTTCCTCCCAGGTATCGCGCCACTTGTGATTGATCCGTACCGAAGTATGAAAGAAATAGAAACGTCCCCGCTATTAATCCTGACCAAATGTTATAACGGTCAGTCGGATTAAATTCCAGGTTCACTAAATTCAATTTACCTAACTCACCGGCTATCTCAACGGTGTCGCCAAATGAAACTCCATCCGGTAACATGTAAAATGCCAGGATACCTGCGAGGATCATTCCACTCATAATCACCGTCATCTGTTGACGTTGCGTAATGCTCACTGCTTTAGTCCCACCGCTAACAACATAGACAATGACGAAAGAACCGAGGATAATCGTGGTGAAGCCGATTGACCAGCCCAATATGGTAGAAAGTATGAGCGATGGAGCAAATAAAGTTATGCCAACAGAAAGCCCGCGCAATATTAAAAAGAACAAGGCAGCAAGCGATCTCGTTTTTAAATCGAATCTCGTTTCAAGATACTCATAGGCTGTATACACTTTGAGCCGATAGTAGATCGGAACCATCGTAACGGATATGATAACCATTGCTAACGGAAGTCCGAAATAAAATTGAAGGAAACGCATTCCATCCTCTATCGCCTGGCCAGGAGTAGAGAGAAAAGTAATAGCGCTGGCTTGTGTCGCCATGATCGATACACCGATCATCCACCACTTGAGGGAATTGTCGCCCTTCAGATATCCTTCAACAGTCTGATTGCCTCTTGTCCTCCAAACGCCGTATAGGACAATAAAAACAATTGTGCCGAACAGCACAACCCAATCAAGGTAATTCATGCAAAAGACCGGGTTAACCAATAATACAATACAATTTGAATGGCTAGCACACCAAGCACTAACAAGTACCAATGACTCCACGATTTAAACACAGGAGGTTTATCCGGCAATTGAGTTTTACTCATATAAAAAATAGTTGGTGGCTACTTATCCTGTTACTGGTATTTACTCAGCTCAACTTTTTGGCTTTTTAGTTTTTCCGAATGATACAATATTTGCAAATAATTTATAGGCTCCGGGAATTCCCTCCGGTAATTGACGAAAGAAGGATAAGCCTGTATAGATGTATTGTCCTTCTCCATACTTGGCTACCAGCAAGCCACCATCTTTCGGAGGCTCATCTGTATCATTCATTGACAATATAGTTTCATAGTTTGGATCCCATGTATTTGGAAAATATAGGCCGCGTTCTTGCACCCATCCTTCAAAATCCTTCGCTGTTATTTTGTTCGGGGTATTTAGCAAGGGATGATCAGGCTTAAGAATTCGCACCGCTGCTTGTTCGTCCGTAACTCGCTCGCGTGAAAGGCTTATTGGAAAAGGTGAAAATGTATCTGTTTCCAGATTACCATTTGTATTGTATTGAACAACCAAGGTACCACCCTGCTTTACATATTCCAGGAGGTCGGACATAACATAACGAATACGATCATTGACATTCAGAACCCGAATACCCAACACCACAGCATCTAGTTTTTTGAGGTTCTCAGGGGTGACCTCTTCGTCTTTCATTTCCCATACATCATATCCCATTACGCGAAGCGCAGCAGCAACATCATCTCCTGCGCCTCGAATGTACCCTATCGAACTGCCCTCTCTTTTTAAGTTGATCCGTGCCAACTTTGCTTCCGCTTTCGGTAATAAAGTTTGTATTGGTATGTGGTCATGCGCTATAGTTTGAACGGCCTGGTCATAAATTTTTCCATCCACTTCGGCAACTACTTTTAATGTTGATGCAAGCTCTGTTTTGCCCGGGTATATTTTGAAATTAATCGTCATCTCCTCTCCCCTCGCTTTCAATTCAAAAGGCGTTGATGCTGGTTCGGCGTGCCATTCTGCGGGAAGCTGTAACTTTAAAATCCCCTTCATTATTTTTTTGCTGGATGATTTAATTCTCACATTTACCTCACGGGGCAGCTCATCGCTAAACATGAGGACTTTTTCCGTGAGATTCACAAACATCGGTGGAACAACTTCTACAGGTCTCGTCAGCTCACCTTTCACCGGATCGGTCCACTTGTAGATCAATGGTCTGACAAGAGTCAATGACTCTTCACCAATTTTTAATTTAAAAATGATGTTAATGGCAGGATCATTCTGCGGTTTGCCAATCAGCGATTTATTTTTTATAGTAAATAAGCCTAAATCATGTGGCTGTTGAAGCCAGTATGGATCCGAATATGATTTCGATGCATTTAGCATTCTGCTGCTTTTGAATAGTATCGCTGCATCCGCATTTAACGGTAGCGAAAGCGTTGAGTCCATCTGTAAGTCTTCCGACTTTATTTGCTGAAGAATTACTTCTGTCCCCGATCGATTGACTAATTCAAAATTCGTGACTACTTCCCCCGTTGGAGTAACCCAATATTGATCTGCTTTTACTTCCACAAACAGGCCCAGGCAATCCTGGATGAGTTGTTCCACTTCCTTAAGTTTTCTTGTCTTCCAAATTCCATTTTCAAGATTTAAGATTTCCTTTCGAATTTGAAATAATGATCCAACACTCGCTGAAGGATTTTCAGAATCAAAGCTTTGTATGGCTTTTGTAACAAGGGTTTGCACCTTCGAACCCCCCTTCACTCTGCTCCAGGAAATATTTACGCCTTCAAAAATATCCTTCGCTGCTTTTTCACCTTTCACGTATTCTAAAAATTCGGGATCATATCCTCGCTGACCAGCTCTACCCCATCCCTGGCTTTTATGCTGGCTGCTGCTCATCGCGGCGATCTCGCCATTCGATCTACCTAAAAGTGGATTATAGGCGCCAACGTTAAGCGTAACTATGCCTGGCGTTTTCTCATTGATTGTGGTATTCCACCAACGGCCTGTGTTGGTCAAGAGTCGTTTTACCTGCCATGTACCAAACTCTTTTACTTGTTCAGGAAGAACCTCTGGTTTAGCTGAAAGGTCGAAAGCTTCCTGGGCCAAAATTGCCGAACCTGTATGATGACCGTGCCCTGCCCGTGCATCCGGAGGAAAACGCGTTATGATAACATCGGGCTGATATTGCCGGAATATTTTGATCACGTCGGAAAGAATTTCCTCCTTATTCCAGATCCTAAAAGTTTCCTCAGCCGATTTTGAAAAGCCAAAGTCGATGGCACGTGTGAAGTACTGCTGGCCTCCGTCAATTCTTCGGGCTGCAAGCAATTCCTGAGTGCGTATTAATCCAAGCAAATCGCGAATCTCAGGGCCAATCAAATTTTGCCCGCCATCGCCCCGCGTCATTGATAGATAGGCGGTTTCAACTAACCTATCGTTCGCCATGAGCGAAATAATGCGTGTATTTTCATCATCAGGATGTGCGGCAACATAAAGAATCGAGCCCAGGACATTTAGTTTTTGAAACCTTTGTTTTAACTGGGCGGCATCTGGTTGATGCTGAGCGCATGAAAGGGACGAAATAAAAACTAATAATGGTAAGCAAATTAGACCCCTCATGCAATAATGGATTTATGCGAAGTAACATAGAAAAGTTGAAAAACTTAAAAACACTCAGATACAAATGGATGCGGTGGTTACCCTACACGATGGAAGGATTGAAATGAGTATGACTGGATTTTGTGTACATACCTTGAAAGATGTATTATTGGAAGCATTTTTCTATTCCAATTAAAATTTTGATTAAATGAAATATTGGAGTGGGTATTTACAATCGATAAATGAGTACATCAAAAAAGAAAGTAATTGCGATAAAGGTTGGCTCAAACGTGATAACCAACAACCAGGGTCTTCCTGATGAACATGTTATAGTCAACATTTCAGAGCAAATTAAAAAGCTAAAGGATGAAGGATATCAGGTTTTACTGATCTCTTCGGGGGCTGTTGCAGCTGGGAAAAGCTTATATCGATTTCAGAAAAAAACAGATACGGTTATTCAACGTCAGGTCCTTGCCTCGATCGGTCAGGTAAAACTGATTTCGCTTTATAAGGAGGTATTCGATAAACAAAATATTATCTGCTCTCAGGTATTGGTCACGAAAGAGGATTTTAAAAGCCGTACTCATTATCTCAACATGCAAAATTGCTTGTCAGCGCTGCTAACCAATCAGATTGTGCCAATCATCAATGAGAATGATGTCGTTTCGGTAACAGAGTTAATGTTTACCGACAATGATGAACTGGCGGGATTAGTAAGTGCTATGATGAACACGGACATTTTGATCATACTCACGAATGTGGACGGCATTTATGATGGCGACCCTGGACTTCCTGGAACGAATTTGCTTTCGATATATGATTCAAAAAAAATAAACCTTCAGCAGATTGTCACAGGCAAAAAATCAGGATTTGGCCGTGGTGGGATATTAACGAAATGTCAGACTTCGGAAAAAATAGCAAGCATGGGCATCCCGGTGCATATAGCTAACGGCCGCACGGATAATATCATATTAAGAGTTTTGAATAATGAGGAGGTAGGCACGCACTTCCCGGCAAAAAAATTAACCTCGAATTTTAAGAAATACATGGCTCATGCTTATGAAGAGCCTAAGGGTAAAGTAGTCATTAATCAAGGTGCAAAAGATGTTTTGCTTTCAGCAAAAGCTAACAGCTTACTCCCTGTCGGGATTACGCGCGTAATTGGAAGTTTTAAAAAAGGCGACATCATTAGAATTGTTGATGAAAAAGACCACGAGGTAGGACTGGGATTGGCACGTTACGGATACAAAAAAGCCAAGGAGGTAATAGGGATGAAAAACCAAACCCCGCTAATCCATTATGATCATTTATATTTACACTGATTAATTATTAGATTCTTATATCGTGTTGGAAAGTACTTTTATATCCGTACAGGAAGCGAGTCGAAAACTTGCTTTGTTAGGGGAAGAAAAAATAAACCGGATCTTAACTTCTTTAGCTGATAAAGCGGAAGAGAATATTGCTCGTATCATTGAAGAAAATCGAAAAGATCTGGACCGCATGCCCGAAAGCGATCCTAAATATGATCGGTTAAAATTAACCGAGCAGCGCATTAAAGATATTGCAAGCGATCTTAGAAATGTTTCCAAATTACCTTCTCCCCTTGGAATTACCTTAGAGAAAAGAAATCTTAACAGTGGGCTTTCCCTTGAAAAGATAACTGTCCCGCTGGGTGTAATTGGAATTATTTATGAATCAAGGCCCAACGTAACATTTGATGTTTTCTCGCTTTGTTTAAAATCTGGAAATGCTTGTCTCCTAAAAGGTGGAAGTGATGCTGAGTATTCCAATAAGAAGATCATAACCCTTATAAAGGAAGTACTCGTCGACCATCAGGTAAATCCCCAAATCATTGAGTTGTTGCCTTCCGACCGGTCGGCTACACAACAGCTTTTAAATGCTGTGGGCTATGTTGATATAATTATTCCCAGAGGAAGTCAAAACCTGATCGATTATGTGAGAGATAATTCAAAAGTGCCGGTTATCGAGACAGGTGCCGGAATCGTGCATACCTATTTTGACGCTAGTGGTGACGTTATGAAAGGTGCTGATATCGTTTTTAATTCAAAAACGAGGAGAGTAAGCGTTTGCAATGCTTTAGATTGCCTCATTATTCATGAAGCCAGGTTGAAGGAACTGCCTGCGCTGACAAAAAGATTAGCTGAAAAAAATGTCCAACTATTTGCAGATGAAAAAGCATTAACGCTATTACAAGGAAATTATCCGGATCCATTATTGGAGCGAGCCTCAGAAGAGCACTTTGGCACTGAATTTTTAGACTATAAAATGAGCATCAAGACCGTCGATAGTCTAGACGAAGCGTTGGATCATATTTTTAAATATGGTTCAAAGCACAGTGAGGCCATTGTTGCTGAAGATGAGAATGCTATAAATCTTTTTTTAAAAAATGTGGATGCCGCTGTTGTTTATGCAAACGCTTCGACTGCATTTACAGATGGAGCACAGTTCGGTCTTGGCGCAGAGATCGGTATAAGTACTCAAAAACTACACGCCCGCGGACCTATGGCTTTACGAGAAATGACTTCCTATAAATGGTTGGTCAAAGGGAATGGAACAGTGAGAATTCCTTAGGTTCAATGTTTTCGTACTGATACTCGTGAGGTCGTACGTCGTTGCCGATTCTTGTTTGTTGAAATGGGTTCACGTAAAGGTCTCAAAGGAAAAATACGCAAAGACCGCAAATAGTAATTGACGCGATACGGCCGGTTGGATAAAACACTTCAACACTTCAACACCTCAACACTTTATTTCTTATACCCACAATGTATTTCCAAAATTGCATCAAGCTCTTTTTTGGAAAAGCCTAATTTTTCAGAAACAACTTGGATGAGTTCAAGTTCAGCGGGGGCGAATTCGCCGTCAAGCAGCGCGAGTTTAATCATCTCTTCAAGCTGCTTTTCTTTCTCCTCCGTGTTTTGTGGAATCAGGTAGACGTATTCGTGCGCCCGATTAAGCATGACGTTCAGCCGATCGAGATCCAGACCTTGTTCAAAAGCGATTTTCGAAAGCGCTATTCTTTCAACTTCTGCTATTTTACCGTCTATGGCGGAGAGCGACACCAGGTTTCGGAAATGTCCAAGTTTGATTGAGTTCAAAGGCAGATCGGTTTAAGTTTAAAAAATAGAGTTTGCTTCACTTCTTAAAGTGAAAATACCTTATTTTTCATAAAAAAAAGCATTTGCAGGGCTCCCGCTCGCCCAAACGAGACATATCAACTTTTAAAATACTTTATGGGGTTTAAATTGTAATTAACGCATCGAAATTTATGCTACTATGTAGCTTCGATTACCCGCTTTTCGAAGGAAATTTAGTTGACGAGGTCTGTAAATGGGTTTCCGCTCCATATGAGATAGTGCGTTAAGGGAGAGCAAAGCTCCCACATTAGATGGTCTTTCGCGCTAGTAAAATTGCTTCGTGAATTTTACGTCGATTTAAAAAAGTGTACCGACTGGCTCACCAAGGGCCAATCGATATACTTTTTTCCAACTTTTTATACTTTTTCCCAACGTTCTGTCGCGTTATCAACGCTACTTTTCCGTACACAACGAGATGCATAAACCAAATTTTGGTACTTTAATTTATTTAATGACTATCAAAACGCCTTTCTTAACAACATCATTGATTCTGACGATGTAGAAAAACGGCCCTTCCAATATTCCGCCACGAGGTATACTGCCATCCCAACCCTGATTCGGATCTATTGACGTATACAACGGTACACCTGACCTATCAAATACGCTAATAGATACATCCGTAAAATCTTTTAAGTCTTTTATTATCCACCTATCATTAATACCATCACCATCAGGCGAAAAAGTATTTGGTATTTTAATTGTTAGCTTATTTGATTCAGCTTCAAATTTCTCAAGCAGAAATACTTCCTCTATTGAAGCTCCAAACAGATTTCTACTTCTTACACGGATCGAGAATTCTTTAAAATCGGAAATATCCGAATTACTTCTGAGGTAAAGTTTGTTGGTTTCTATTTTAAACAGATCATTGTCTTTATCACCGTCCCCGTTGACCAATAGGTAAATGTGAGCTATTTCATTTTCATCGCCCGTGGTGAATATACCGATCGCTTCGTTTGAAGGAATAGAAGACTTAAAAGTGGAATTGCTTAGAAATATTTTCGCAGGTGAAGTAACACTCATTACGACAACGTTTATTTCAGCTTGAATATGATTAAGGTTCGTAGTCCAAGGTGCAAGTTTCAACTCTCCCGGCAAAGTATATATCCCCTCCGCATCCGCATTATAATGAGAGAGATCCCAAAAAACACGTATGACTTGTTTTTGATTATTGGAATACCTCACTTCCAACGAGTCAGGTATTGTGAATTGCGTGAATGGTGTGTGAATAGGCACCCTTATCGTATCTTGCTGCGCTGCTGATATGATATCGCGGGTAATTTTATTAATGTGTGTGATGACTTCAGCTCCTTTATTGCCCGCCTCATCAACCAGCAAAAAGGTTAAAGTCAAATCCCCGTCCCCTAGTTCAGTTAGATCTAAATCTCTTACAGTAAATGTCTCCGTTTGAACCCTTCCCGTTCCTTTTTGGACAATTGTGTTAGTACTACTGCTAATCGAATAGAAGTAGTAAGTACTTGTCTCTGCCTTGCGAACGTCGAATAAAATGTCTCTCACATTGTTAACGTTCACCATATCTACTCCGAACTGGATTTCGTACCCAATCGGGGCAACATTATCAAATACATACTCTAAAGTCGAGGATTTACTAATGCTATTGCCGGTTAAATCTGTCAAACTATTGGCTTCTACCGCTACAGTAACCATTCCGTTTACAGCCGGAGTAATCAGGGCGCTGTAAACGAGGCCATTGTTAAGAAAATCAGATACGCTGGCATTAGTCGCAATAATATCCTGGCTGGTAAAGCCAATTACTTTTTCATTGAAGGCGAAGGTGACTGTAAAAGGTTTTGCGGTGGGGTTTAAAGCGTCTGTAGATAGTGTAGCGAGTGGCGGAGTACCATCATATTGACGCGTCAACTCGACGGAAGTCTGATTGCCATTCCCTGAAAGATCGCGGGCGACATTTGATGCTATCCGAATACGGACTTCTCCATCGCGAGTTGGCGTGACCAGGAAGGAAAATTTTAAATCGCTAATTTTGGTGAAAAAGGAACCGGTTCCGTTTACAAGCGTTACGTCTGAAATAACAAAGCCGCCAACTGATTCGCTAAAATCAACAATCACATTAAAGGACTTATTTATCAAAGCGCCCGATGAAGTGCTTAGCGTCACCGTTGGACTTGTTATGTCAACTACAGCAATATTAAAATTCTGACCTACGGATATACTTCCATCACTTACCCTTAATGAAACTGGATGACTTCCGAGTTCCTCATGAGACGGCGTGCCGCTTAGTATCCCTGTAACTTGATTGAACGTTAACCAGTCAGGAATAATTGGCGCAGCATAGGTTAAAATACTATTGGCATCAATATCAGAAGCAGAAAATACATAACTGTAGACTTCATTTTCATTTATAGTTGTTCTTGCAGAAGACATAATGATAGGTGCATCATTCTGATTTTTGACTGTGATCGTAAAGGTTTGGTCACTATACAACAGTCCATTACTAACGCGCAGGGTGACCTTATGTACTCCAACTTCGCTATTGGACGGAACCCCGCTAAGAACATGGGTATTCGGATTAAAGCTTAGCCATGCCGGTTTGACCAATGCTGAATAAGTTAACGGGTTTCCGGTGGCATCTGTGGCCAGAAGCACGTAGTGATAGAGCAAATCTTCATCTACAGTTTTAATCGCAGCAGAGGTTATAGCGGGATATGGACTGTTCACGGTAATAATACCTGAATTGGAGGTGACAATCGGAGCGCATGTTCCGGAGACAATGCAACGGTAGAGATAACCATTTTTTGAAATGGGTGCTGCATTAACATTCAGGGTTGCTGTTGTAACATTGCTATACGCTGAGGCATTTAATAAGTTCACGAAACCCAAACCTGAATTTTCCTGCCATTGATACGTTAATCCAGATCCTAAAGCATTTACACTGAAAGACGTGTTAGAGCCAGCGATAATAACGGTATTCCCAGGTTGCAAGGTTATTGAGGGTGCTTTATCTATTCCTAGGCGTGCTACGGATGAGATTGAGGAACAAGTCCCCGTTACTACGCAGCGATATTGGCGATTATTTAAAGCGTCCGTTACGCCAGACAGAGTAAGACTTCTTGTAGTAACATTACTATAGGGACCCCCGTTGCTTAAATTTGTAAATCCACTTCCTGAATTTTCCTGCCATCGATACGTTAATCCGGATCCGGTTGCTTCGATATTATATACTGCCTTGCATCCCAGGCATGTTGAAGTATTTACCGGATTCAAGGTAATAAGTGGTCCGGGCGCGAAAGTCAATATGGCTGTTGAAGAAGTGGTCGTACAGGAACTGGTAACAAGACACCGGTATTGATATCCATTCATGTTTGCAGTTGCTCCTATTATACTAAGTCCAACGGAAGTTGGATTGCTATAAACACCTCCATTGTTAATATCATTGAAACCGCTCCCGGAATTTACTTGCCATTTATAAGTAGCGTCTGAACTCGAAGAGTTAACAGTAAAAGTTGCATTGGCACCTATGCATATCGTTGCATCAAGAGGTTGACTCATAATGGAAGGGAACGTTTTAACCTTAATACTTTTTGTAATACTGTGACTTGTGCAAAAGGTTGACGCGGTAAGTTTTACATCATATGTTCCTGGAGAAGCATACGTCGTGATGGGGCTTGCCGCGTTCGAGGTTGTTCCATCTCCGAAATTCCAAAGATAAGTTAAGACAGATCCATCGGAAATGGTAGAACTATTCTTAAATGTAAGAGGCGAAAGATTACACGAGGATGAAGGCGAAACTGTAAAATCGGCAACGGGCGTTGAAGTGTTACCTACGATTAAAGTATAATCTTCTACCTCTCCATCTCCATCCGAAGTACACGCTCCTCCCGGTTGTTGGGCATATTGCATAAAGACCCTCATCAACGAGCATCCATTTACTGCTGTTAAGGGTACCGTTATATCACCGGTAAAAACTTTTTGACCGGTAAACTTAGCCGACCCCAGGTATACAAAAGACTCGAATGTATAATCTCTGTCCCAATCAAAATAAATTTTCACATGTTCAACATAGATGCTATTGGTGGATATTTTGATGCTGATTGGATACGTAGCCCCCTTCGTTACGACCGTTGAGATGGTCGTGTAATCAGCATATCCAGTTTCGTTTATGGTGTTGTGATTTATAGAACCTAGTGTAACATTGGAAATCCATTCGCAACAACTTCCCAGGGCTGGCCTGCAATAACTTTGAGCGAGTGAACCCTGCCATGCGAGAATGGCTAAAATTGTAGTCAGCAGAATTCTTCTGAGGGAAGAGTCCGGAATAGAGGTCATAAGTGCTTCTTTTTGGGCTTGAAACCAGCAAAGGACACTGTAAAAATGGGACTCCTTAATTAGATAAAACTCAGGGGAAAGCCGGATTTTGCAAAAATCAGAAATACCCCGACTTGTGTACGGGAATTCCCTGAGAACCGATTTAAAGTGAGGTATGAGGTACGAAGTACGAAATACGTACCTCGTACTTCGTACCTTAATATAACGATGGTCATAATACGTCATCACCGCATTATGCCCAACACAAATTCTTCTTTGGTTGGTTTGGGAAGGTAATCCTTCCAGTTTAGGTCAAATAATTTTTTTAATATGTTTACATCATCATCAAAAAAAATAGATTAGAGATATACACGTTAGCCCCGTTTGAACGGGTGCCATCTATATCTTTCGTTGCGATGAAGTAGAAAACATAATAATCGGAACATCCTCAAATTTTTGATCCTGTCGTATTTCTTTCAGGCAAATTTTTCCAGTCTTGCAGGGCATATTTATATCCAGAAAGATAAGATCTGGTGGCGGGGGATTTTCTATGTCAGATAGAAAATCCATCAGTTGTTGACCATCTTCCAGTGTTATTATCTTAGATGAAACTGGTACTATCTATCAGTGCCTCTTGAAAGAACGAGCGATCATCAGCGAGAAGAATTTGCATTGGTCTGGACGTAGCTTTCATGCTAAATGTTTCCTGAAAACTTTTAGGCCCTTAAGAACAAAGCTATTAATCATCTGTTATGATAAAGCCAGAATTGTAGTATTTTATCCTATTCCAGTGGGATTTGACTTATTTCCCCATTCGTATTTTTTTAGTGTTATGGATCCAATGACTAATTCTTATTCTATTTCTTCAACGGAAGAAATACAAGGGGAAATTTTGAAAGAAAAAGTGAGAAGACAAAGTCAGTTGATACAGACTCTTCCCGCCGCCATTTATACGTGTGATAGTCGTGGTTATATTAAATTTTATAATAAAGCAGCCGTAGAACTCTGGGGCCGGGCTCCAGAAATTGGTAAAGACCTGTGGTGCGGCTCGTGGAAGATTTTTAAACCTGACGGTGCGCCACTGTCTTTTGATGAGTGTCCTATGGCTAAGGCCCTAAAAGAAGGAAGATCGATTCGCGGCCAAGAAATTTTAATTGAACGTCCGGATGGTGTAAGACGGAATATTATGCCTCATCCTGACCCTATTTTTGATTCCTCTGGAAATGTAGTTGAAGCCGTGAATATGTTGGTGGATATTACTGAGCTTAAGAAAAAAGAAAATGAGTTGCGTGAACGGGAAAGTCAACTAAAACGAATAGCAGAAGATCTTGAAAAGCGGGTGGCAGAAAGAACAAAAGATCTAAAAGCGGCTAACACCGCATTGAAGCGTACGAATGAAGAGCTTGAGCAATTTGCTTTTATCGCCTCGCATGACATGCAGGAACCACTAAGAAAAATAAAAACTTTCTCACGGAGGTTAGAAAAGAAAAGCAAGGGAACATTGGATGATGATTCAAAAGAATACTTAGATAAAATTAAGAGTTCCTCAGACCGGATGGAAGGACTTATTAATGATGTACTGAATTATTCGCGTCTCTCCTACCTGGGTGGGCAGTTTGTCAAAACTGATTTAAATGAGCTTTTGAAAAATGTATTGGGCGATTTCGAGGTGTACATAGAAGAAAGGAAAGCAGTAGTAAAAAGCGATGAACTTCCTGTAGTAACTGCTATTCCCTTGCAAATGAATCAGCTTTTTCACAATCTGATTAGCAACAGCTTGAAGTTCTGCAAAAATTCAGGGCCGTGCATTATTGTTATTAAATCAAGGATGTTGTCGGGAGAAGAAATAGCTTTAAAAATGTTGAATGCAGATTTAGCATATTGTGAAATTATTTTTGAAGACAATGGAATTGGTTTTAAACAAGAATTTGCGAAGACCATATTTAATATTTTCGAGAGATTGAATGAACGGGAAAAATATGAAGGTACTGGTATCGGATTAGCACTCTGCAGAAAAATCGCCGAGATTCATCACGGAGAAATTTCTGCTCATTCCGAAGTAAACGTCGGAACTTCTTTTCATGTGATCCTTCCAACTGGACTGTAGCAAATCGCGGTTAACAGAATGATGAGCCATCAAGAAATAGTGATGGTAAAAACAAGAAATCACTTTCTAAACCATCCTATACTCAACCAAGCGCTCAGCTTCTGCCGCCCGAGATTTATTTACTTTCAAGGTACTCCCATCGATTTTCCAATGAGTTATTTGGTAAAAATTCTGTCGATTTCTCTTGAACATGAACAGATTTAATTAATTTTTGAGACCGTATCCCTAGTAATTTGTAACCGGTATATTTTTAGAAATCTTATACAATGCAATCATATTAATCACCTCGTTATGATTTCAAAAAAAGATTTAATTACAGCAACCATGCCTTTTACCAGGGAGAATAAATACCTCAGCTGGTACTACTTTTTGTCTACTGCGGTACTAATGTCCTTAGCATTTTATGGCACATACTGGTTTTCCTCAATTCCCGGGAAAATCTTAAGTGGTTTATTAGCTGGTTTATTAACAAGCCGGATGTTCGTTATTTACCATGATTTTCATCACAAGGCTATTCTTCGAAAATCAAGGATTGCTAAGATTCTGATGACTGTATTTGGATTATTAACATTGGCTCCGGCCAGCATTTGGAATGAAACTCACCAGCATCACCACACTCATAATTCAAAATTTTCCCGGATGGTTATAGGTAGTTTTCCAACGATATCAACGGCAGCGTATCGGGAATCTACGAAAGCTCAAAAGTTTTGGTATCTTTTGCTTCGCCATCCTCTGATGATTTTGTTTGCTTACATTCCGATTTTTCTTGTGTCTTTTTGCCTCTGGCCTTTTTTTGAAAATCCTAAAAAATATTATGATTGTGGTTTGGCTGCATTGATACATGGAGCAATAGCATGGGCTCTTTATCAGCTGGGAGGTTGGACTACTGTTACGTATTCTCTTCTTTTCCCTTCGTTGATTATGTTCGCTGTTGGAGGATACATATTCTATGCCCAACATAATTTTCCATCGGTTGTGTTAAGAGAAAATGATGAATGGGATTACCTGGACGCCGCTCTAAATTCGTCGAGCTTTATAAAAATGAATAAAATAATGAGGTGGTTCACGGCCAACATAGGATTTCACCATATCCACCACGTTAATTCAAGGATTCCATTTTATCGGTTGAATGAAGTCATGAATAATTTAGTGGAATTACAGAATCCTCGATCAACTTCACTCTCACCCAGCGAAATATGGAAATGTATTCAACTGAAGTTATGGGATGAACAGCAAGGTAAAATGGTTACCCTTGAGGAATTTAAACAGTCAAGGAAAAACGGCAAGCCTGTAATGGAACAAAGTTCAATGCCGTCGCTGTCTAGGAATATTACCAAAGGGATATATTAACCGTGAATTAATATGATTCATTACCCGCGTAGCTATGAGTGAGCAACGCGAAGCATGGAATGTAAATACATCCAGGGAACTCACCTCTGAGCGCAACATATCCCTGAGCATATTCTTGGACCGATGAAGTCTGGTCTTTACGTTCTCTTCCGAGATTTCCAACATCGCTGCGGCTTCGGCAACAGACACTTCTTGAATTTCCCGCAGTATAAAAACTATTCTATACTTAGCTGGCAAATGACTAATGGCTGACTCCAGCGCTTTTTTAAGATTCTCGCCTACTTCGGGATTATTATCCAATTCGTCTGCATTTTCCTGGAGACTGTCAATCTCTTCTCTTTCCAATACGTCAATGCTGACGTGAGGTTTACCTTTAAGCTTATGAAGATGTTGGAGGGCGCAATTAATCAGTATCCGGCCTAACCAAGTTGAAAACCTGGCTTCGCTTCTAAATTGATGCAGCTTTTCAAATCCGCGTATGTAAGCTTCCTGCATTACATCTTCAATGTCCTCTTCCTTTGAAAGAATTCCCCGGGCGGTCTTATAAAGCAGGTTGTTATACCGTCTCACCAAAATCTCATAGTATTCTCTCTTTCCCAGCAGGATCCTTGTTATAATAAGGTCATCCGTTAAACTTCTGTCAGCAGCTAGTAATGTGACGTTTGCCAGCATAAAACATTTTTGCAGTTAGATCGTGCGACCTGCCCTGCGTTACATTTTGACAAGAAAAATATCCTTTAATAGATTTTGATCTAACCGGTAAATGTAGAACTATGATAACAATTATTATACTATTTGCCCTCGCAGCGGTATTTGAAGCCACCCTTCTTATTCCAATTCTTCAGGAATAACTCCCTCTAGACCGTTTGTATTTATTCACGGGGTATTGCAGCAACTGCGTTGATTATGCTTTTTTTGGGCATTTTTTAAAGATAATATCCCTGTTCCTAGCAGCCTTAAGAGGTGCTCTTTACAAGGGATATGCAAAAAAAAGTTGTTGCTAAAAAAGGGCTGGCTCTCACGCTGGAGCGGCTGTTGTGGGCATTTCTTATTTTGGGTCTTCCCTCTTGTAATTCAATCGGAGCTGTAAAGGCTTAAAAAACGCTTCAAAACTTTAATAATTACCAATTTATCTAACCTTAGTTCTTTAATAGACTCTTTATAACCCAAATTCTAAAAAGGGGAATTTAAATTGGGTTTATGAAAACCCTTACTATCCTTTCTTGGCAAATATTCTTTTACCTATCGCTAACCTGTTATTCTCAACCCTATTCGCTTAATGTCGAAAAGTTTAAAGCCACAGACAATTTTATTATAAATGTAAATAACCCGATTGCCTCTAAAGTCATTCTTTTTATTAAGGACAAAGAGGGAAATTCCCTTTTGCAAGAGTCCTTAATGTTTGTGGAAAAAATTAAAAAGGTTCTCTTTTTAGGCAGCCTGCAGCCAGGCAATTATAACATTGAAATTTTTAATGGCGAAGAAACAAAAACTGCCGCCATAAAAGTGGAAGGCACGGATAAAACAGTCCATCCTGAAAATGGAAAAACCCTTGTCGTAGGTTTCTCAAAATTAAAGGCAGACAATTCAATCGATATTATTATTCAGAACAAATTGAATAAAAATGTGTCTCTTAAAATTTTTAGGGATAAAACATTGTTGAGTGATGAAGACTTAGGGGGCGACAATGAAATTATTAAGAAAGTCTTTAAGCTTTCAAAAACGGACAAAGGGAATTTTGTAATTAAGGTCGGTACCAAAGACAATATGTATCAGTATAAAATTTCTCAATAGTTATAATTTACACAGTATAATACAATGCCTTGCTTTGTAGCGCGGGGGGGAGTTGAACCCCCGACCTTTGGGTTATGAATCCAACGCTCTAACCACCTGAGCTACCGCGCCGTTTGAAAAAGTCCACTTTATTTTGGGAGCGCAAACTTACTAGTTTGTATTGAATTTTAACAACTGAAGCGATTTTTATATTCCATCCTCTATTATTATCCGGCGTTTCGCGTTAATCTTCACACCATTTATATGGAGATGGAACCCGTATCTAGCTTCTTGCCATTAGGCCGATGCTTTTTACAAGTTTTCTAAAAAATACACTATTGGAAGTTGAATTCCTTATCCTAATTTTGCTGCCTGCTTTAAATTATGGACCAGGACAATATAGCGCGTTGGGTTGATCAAATTTCCAAGGAATTTTCTCTGCCATTTAAAAATGTAAAAGCGGTCGCCACCCTCCTTTCTGAGGATGCAACAATACCTTTTATATCCCGATATCGAAAGGAGATGACGGGAAGTATGGATGAAGTGATGATCGGTAAAATACGGGATCGTATTGAACAATTAAGCGAACTGGATAAGCGAAGAGAAGCTATTATTACGTCCATCGAGAAGCAAGAAAAGCTCACTCCCGAGTTGATGCAGACTATTGTGATGGCGGGCACGCTAGCTGAACTGGAAGATATTTATCTTCCTTTCAAACCCAAACGAAAAACACGCGCAACCGCTGCCAAAGAAAAAGGACTTGAGCCATTAGCTGAAAAAATATTCACTCATGAAGCCTTCGATCTGGATGAAATCGCAAAACCATTTATGGATGTAGAAAAGGGAGTCCAAAATATCCAAGAGGCATTGGATGGCGCTCGTGATATCATTGCCGAATGGATAAACGAAAATCAGGATACAAGAAAGAACGTTCGCGAACTCTTCTGGAAAGAAGGAACAATCGAATCACGTGTATTAAAAGGAAAGGAAGCTGAGGGGCAAAAATACAAGGACTATTTTGAGTGGGTTGAGCCTATTTCTAAAACTCCGTCGCATAGGCTGCTTGCTATGCGCAGAGGTGAGAAAGAAGGTATTTTGTCGTTGGATATTTATCCGGCGGAAGAAATGGTAATCCATACCATGGAACGGCAATACATAAAAAGAGAGAATGGAGCGTCTGACCAAGTGAAGCTTGCTATCAAAGACTGTTACAAGCGATTGTTACGGCCATCCCTGGAAACAGAAGTTAGGATGGAATCCAAAATGAAAGCTGACGAAGATGCCATCCACGTTTTTGCAGATAACCTAAAGGAACTTCTCTTGTCCTCTCCGCTGGGACAAAAGAATGTGCTTGCGATAGATCCAGGTTTTAGAACGGGCTGTAAAATTGTCTGCCTTGACAGGCAGGGAAAATTACTCCATCATGATGTTATATATCCGAACGACCCGCAGCGCGAAACTGCACAATCTGCAAATGTTCTGAAATTGCTCTGTGAAAAATATTCCATTGAGGCCATTTCCATTGGTAACGGTACGGCTGGCAGGGAAACCGAAACATTTGTAAAATCCATCGGGATCAATCATAAAATACTCATTGTGATGGTAAATGAAAGTGGAGCGTCAGTTTACTCTGCTTCCGATGTTGCGCGCAATGAATTTCCGGATCAAGATGTAACAGTAAGAGGTGCTGTCTCTATTGGGAGAAGATTGATGGATCCGCTTGCCGAACTGGTTAAGATTGACGCAAAATCTATTGGAGTCGGTCAATATCAACACGATGTGGATCAAACCAAACTTAAACAAGGACTGGATGACGTAGTCATGCGCTGTGTGAATTCGGTCGGTGTTGAAGTTAATACGGCCAGTAAAGAACTTCTCTCCTACGTTTCAGGATTAAGTCCCTCGCTAGCCAAAAATATTGTTGACTATCGAAATCAAAACGGGCCATTCAAAGACCGTGGTACGTTGCTGAAAGTATCGAGGCTTGGTGAAAAAGTTTTTGAACAAGCTGCTGGATTCTTACGGATACAGGAGGCACAAAATCCGCTGGACGCCAGCGGAGTGCACCCCGAAAGTTATCCCATTGTTCTGCAGATGGCCAGCGACATGGGCTGCTCGGTAAAAGATCTCATGACCAGCGCAGAACTCAGGAAACAACTTGATTTAAAAAAATACGTCACCGATAAAGTAGGACTTCCAACCTTGAGCGATATTTTGGTCGAACTTGAAAAGCCCGGCCGAGATCCCCGAAAGGAATTTGAATTTTTTAGTTTCACCGATGGCGTGAATAGTATGAGTGATCTCAAAATAGGCATGTCTCTTCCGGGTATTGTTACGAATGTAACTGCCTTCGGTGCCTTCGTCGACATTGGAGTTCACCAGGATGGATTAGTTCACATTAGTCACTTGGCGGATAAATTTGTAAAAGACCCGAAAGAAGTAGTAACGGTCCAGCAAAAAGTAAAAGTTACCGTAGTGGAAGTAGATATTCAGCGAAAGCGTATCGGTTTGTCCATGAAGAGTGATCCGTTTGCTGATGCTGCTCCCCAGCAAGCCCCCGTTCAAAAGGATAAAAATCCCAAACAAAAATCTAAGACATCTTCACCACCACCTAAGCCGGCGCATTCTACCAAGCCCCAACCAAAAGAACCGACAATGGAGGAAAAGTTGGCCATGCTGGTGAATAAGTTTAAAAAGTGATTTAAGCTTCACGGAATCCTCCAGTCCCTACTTCGTACCTCCGACCTCGAACCTCCTACTTATTTTGGCCCTTTGGATTTAGGCCGAGATTTGACCCGTTGCTTGGTTATTTTTTTGGAATGTAGTTTTTTGCTTGCCTCCATTCTGTAGTTTGGAGACTTAATGTAATTGCGTTTGAGCTTCTTTTTATATTTCTGACTTCTGCTGTAAGGCGATCCTTTGGAGGATGTTGAAATTGTTTTTCGTCGTAAGGCAAGGGCTTTTGTACTGATCTCTCTTGCATTTTTCTTCTTCGTGTAATAGTTATGATCGCGAAAATCCAACCGGAGTGTAAATTCATTCGAGGCGCCCAGACTTTTACTAAAGTTTCCTGACAAGACCTCACGACTATATCCTAACAGAATATTATTGTTGATTCGAAGCGCCGCGGTTAATCCGATAGCACCTCCTGTTCTGTAAGAGCCTCCCAGTGTAACAATTTCTTTGTACGTGTAATACAATCCTGCATCGATCTGATTTGCACCATTGGCAAATTTCCGGTAGTAGATGATGGGTTCGATCAAGTCACGATCTCCCGCGACAGGTAAAGTGAAGTTTAAGAAAGAGGAATAAAATTGTGAAAACTGAGAGGTTGAGTCATTCAAACCGACCAAGCTGCCCAAACGGTTTGCAGAGGCGCCCAGCTTGAAGTATTTTGCCGAATAATTTAGACCAAAAGAAAAATCAACTGCATTTGCGCTCGGCTGATTTTGATTTAGCACGTCATCATCTCCATCTATAACATCAATGGAAGCGTAATCTATTTTCGTATTTACATATTCGACGGACACTCCCATCGAAAACATATTTTCATCCGTAAACCGGAGATGGTATGCAAATGCTCCTGAGGCAAAAATATTTTGGTTTACTCCCGCTTTTTCCTGATACACATTAAAGCCTGTTCCGAAACGGTGTTTTCCAAAGGGAGTGTGGATACTAAAAAATGTGGTGCGCGGCGAACCTTCAACCGCACCCCATTGCTGCCTGTAAGACAGTGTGGCGGACCCCAACGTATTCCCTGCCACGGAAGGGTTATATAAAAAAGAGTTTGTAAGCTTTTGGCTATATACAGGCACGTCCTGGCTATACAAACCTTCATGTAATAATAATAAGCCCACTGCTAGTAAAAATCTTTTCACGCTATTTCCGTTTGATGATGGATACCGTTCTTGAATATATTTTTCCTGTTTCGTTTAATTTCACAACACATACATATTGGCCTGCAGGTAAAAACTCTCCGTTCCTGCGCGCATCCCAATCGTTGTCATAGTTATCCTCTTTAAAAACTTCTACCCCCCAACGATCTAACAATACCACCTGATTGGATGGATACTTTTCGATATTCTCTATATACAATACTCCATTGTGGCTATCTCCATTTGCAGTGATCACATTTTTTATGTTAGTCTCAGTCAAGGCTGGTAACGGCAAAACCACAACGCTAACATCGTCCGTATTTTCACAATTGGTGTTATCCGAAGCTTCCAGGGTCACCACGTAATTACCTTCGCTTGTATATGCGTGTTGAGGAGCTTCTTCAGTCGAAGTTGCATTATCACCGAAATCCCATAAAATATTTTGCAGGACAGAAGATGACTGGTAGGAAAAGGATGCAATTGATCCGATAAGTATTTCCTGAGGAGCTACTATCTGAAAGGTTGGAGCGGTTAAAATTTGAACCGTCAGATTTGCAGATCCACCTGTTCCGCAGCTGTTCTCTCCTATTGCTGAAATCGTACCATTAGATCCGGAAGACGCCTGTATGGATGCCGTTGTACCACTTTGTGAAACGATCTGCAATCCCGGAGAAAGTTGCCATTGATACTGGAGCGCATTCGAGATGCCACTTATGGTATAGATTGACGGCGTATTCGTGCATATTGTAGTTGCCCCGGCAATATTTCCGGCTCCGCTTGGTTTGCTGTTTACTGAAATCGTAGTTGTTGCTGTGTTTGTACATCCTGTTGATCCATTGGATACCCTGGCATAGAAGGTTGTGTTGTTACTAGCAGAAGCATTGGAAGGATTAGCAACTGGTGTCGTCAGGGTAGCATTTGTAAACCAGCTCACGGACATGCCCCCTGCTCCTCCCGTGATTGCAGAATTGAGGGCGGTTAAATCAACAGAAGCTACGCCCGTGCCGGGGGTACCCTCGCAGATAGCTTGAGTCTGGTTAACGACAACAGGATTCGGGTTTACTATCAAGGGTACTGCAGACGAAGTCACAGGGCAAGATCCCCCGGAGAAAATAATACATTGATACTGAACATTGTTAAGTCCTGCTACATTTGAAATCTGAAGTTGATTGGTCAGTGCACCGCTAAAAACACCACCGTTACCGACATTCGTAAAGCCACTACCATTATTAGATTGCCATTGATATGTTAATGATGTGCCGGTGGCAGCAACCGAAAATGTAGCGCTCTTTCCATCACAAACCTGTGGGGACGTTGGCTGGCTAGTTATTACAGGCGTGGTTGTTACCGTGACCGCTACGGGAGCACCAGGCTGTATACAGGTCGAGGATCGGGTAAGCCGGTGATAATATGTTGTTTGAACGATCCCTGCCGGCGGATCGTATGTGGGTTGATCTGCTGTAGGGATTGCTGTGTAAGGACCTCCTGATGCCGTCGCTGATTCCCACTGATAGGTGTAGGTGCCGGTGCCTCCCGTGGCGGTTCCTCCATTAATAACTGCGGGATCACCTCCGCTGCAAACAGCTTGGGCTGCTGAAGGTGTACCAGGACCCAATGGAGGATGCAACGTTAATGTCACAGCTGTTCGCGTTGGGCTTGAGCATTGAGATGTTCCATCATAAGTCTCCGCGTAAAATGTTCCAGAGGCTGCGGCCGGAATAAAAACTCCACCCCGTCCATCTCCTCCCGTATCATCGCCGGGCACAAGCGTTCCACCTGTTGCTGCATCATACCATCTGATATTTTTTCCGGAGCCGGGACTATCCACGTTAATGGCTGGTTTTGTGTCGCCCGTGCAATATTGAGCATTCACCGGATTGGCAGGCGCTGGAAGCAACACACAAGAAGTAGCGGAAGCGAGCTCATAATTTTGGATGCTGTAACATCCGCCGATGCTTGAAGTGAAACTGTACAGGTCGAATTCGTAATAGGTTCCTGCGGTAAGTCCTGTTATAGTAATAGTATTGCCGGTACCACTGTACACCAGAAAGTTGCCTGTACCGATCTGACTCCCTGAACCAAAAACAGGATTCGCCGTGTAGGCCACGCCGAAAGTAGGTTTGAAGGAAGTTGATCCTTGGCGGGCCACTACAAATGCATTTCCTCCACCGGAAGTCCAGGAGAGCGTAATGCTGTTATTGGTATTGTTAGAAAATACAGGGCTAGTCGGTGGAGGCGTGGGTGGAACACAAATCTGAAAACCGTTTGTATTAATGGTTCCTCCATTGATGGATTGAATTCCATTGAGCGCGACCACATGCGTATAGATGTTACAGGGAGAACCCGGTATGGCAGCGACACCATATTGAAGTTCATCAAATACGGGAATTCCACCGGAAGCATATAAATTGAAGGTCCCTGCTAGTGCGCCTGCATTCAGGAGTTGGCCATCAATTCGAAGTGTGCCCCAAACATCTAGGTCGTAGGTAGCAGCGTTTAGTGTTGCCCCGCTCATAATCCATGTCCCAACTGCTGTATTTGCAACGGCACTGGTATTACCAGTTAATGTCACCGTGTGCCCATTACCAATAATAACATCCGTACCTGTGCCTGGCGACGTACTTGCTGCTGGACCGGTATGACTTACATTAGACCAAGTATTTGGAGTATTCCAGTTTCCATTTTGTCTCGAATAGAATGAAGCCGCCGGATTGGGTGCAGTTTTAAAATTCCAGCCTGTTGAAAGAGTAATGCCTATCCAATTATTATCCGTCAAATCACTAAATACTTTGTTTCCTGCCAGCACATAATAATCGGTATTGTAGTCTAGCGTTATGGTGGGATTGATGGTTATTGAACTGCCACTGATCGAAATATTAGCAGATGACCTGGCTATGGTTTCTACTAAAACGTCACCTGTCGTTTTATAGATGCGGATAGATAACTCGTCTGCCGTTCCGGTAGCTGTCGACCTTTTAAGATTCTCATTAAACGCCATGGTCAGATTTGCAGTAGTCAAAACGTTTGTAGCACCATCCACCGGACCGAGCGAGGAAAATGCAGGTGGAGTTACATCAAAATCGATAGCAATATTGGTAATGTATGTGCCGGTAAATATCGAAGTGGCGCCCGTTCCATTTAATGCCATTCTGAAGATGGCATTGGTCTGCGCATAAAACACAGCGTTTTGTTCTGGATATACATCTAAACTTTCGATGGAATTGTTTCCGTTTGAATGTATTGTAGCAGCACCGGTGCCGTCTAAATTCGCGCTCATCATGAAATAGTTTGGCGCTGTATATCTTACCCAATAAATTTTACTATTGAGGTAATCTACTCCGATTGGTCCGTACGCATTCGATCCAACGATTAAAGCAACGTCACTTCCATCCGGATAAGAAGAATAAACAGCATTGTCAGCCCCGGTATAATATAATTTCCCATCCCCTATATTGTAAACAACATCAAGATATTCCTCGTCTCCACCCATATTAATACCATTATTAATCATGGTGGGCGGAGTGGATGGAGTATCATAATAGCTTCCATGCCATAGATCATCCATATCATCCGAAATACCGACGTAAACAAGAGCTTCATAGTCTGGAGCAGTAGCGATATTGCTATAACCGGCAAAGGCCCCATCATCTGTTATTAAGGCAGGCGAAGTTCCATCCAGAAGAGCGCTTCTTGTTTCCTGGCCATTATTGTAAAATAAAAATCCAGGAGCTGTTAATGCATCCACAGCAATGTATTGAAAGGTGGTTCCGGGAATGATAGTCTCAACGCCTGTCGCGTTTAGGTTCATTCGTTTGACAGCGCCTCCATCGGAGAAATAGATCTTTTGGGAAAAACTGTGGTGAAAAGAAATCGTAAAAATTGCGCAAAAAATGAGGGTCTGGTAAACCTTTACCATGGGCAATGGTGTTAGCGTTAAATTCGTACGGCCTTTATACAGGGAAAAAAGCTAAAGTAAGCATTATCGCCTAATTTCACGCAATCACGCACACAGAAACCTTTCTAATTCTTTTATCCTGATATTCGCAAAACCTATCTTCGCGGCAAGAACTAACCACCAATGTTACCAAACCATAACCCTACTGAGACACCCGCCTGGCAGCGACTTGAAATGCACTTTCTCTCCATGCAGGCAACCTCGATGCAGGAACTTTTTGCAGAAGATCCACAACGATTTTCAACGCTTCACGCCACCTTTGAAGATATTCTTGTCGATTACTCGAAGAATCTGATAGTGGATGAAACACTAAAGGAGCTTATTGATTTAGCAAATGAAGCTGAATTGAAAATGCTATTGAGGCCATGTTCAGTGGTGCAAAGATAAATCAAACCGAAAACAGATCCGTGCTGCATGTGGCATTACGCAATCGCTCCAACACACCAATTTTTATTGATGGGAAAGATGTAATGCCGGAAGTGAACCAGGTTCTCAAGCAGATGAAGACCTTCTCCGAGAATCTTATCGATGGAAGTTGGAAGGGCTTTACAGGAAAATCAATAACCGACATAGTCAACATTGGCATCGGTGGATCAGACCTTGGACCCTATATGGTAACGCGAAGCATTACGACCTTACTGGAAAAATATAACACCACACTTTGTATCTAATGTTGATGGTACTCATATCACTGAAACGCTGAAGAAACTCAATCCGGAAACGACGCTTTTCATAATTGCCTCAAAAACATTTACAACCCAAGAGACCATGACCAACGCTGAAACTGCACGCAGTTGGTTTATGGAAAAAACGCAACGTAAAGGAGAAGTAGCGAAACATTTCGTCGCTGTGTCAACCAATCAACGTGAAGTCACGAAGTTTGGTATTGATCCTCAAAATATGTTTGTGTTTTGGGATTGGGTTGGAGGACGTTATTCTTTGTGGTCATCTATTGGTCTATCGATTGCCTGTACCATCGGATTTGAAAATTTTGAAAAACTTTTGGACGGCGCTCATGCCATGGATAATCATTTTAAAAATGAACCGTTTGAAAAAAACATACCCGTCATCTTAGCCCTTATTGGTATTTGGTATAATAATTTTTTTGGTGCCGGCTCCGAAGCCATCCTTCCGTATGATCAATATATGCATCGCTTTGCGGCTTACTTTCAACAAGGCAATATGGAGAGCAATGGAAAATCGGTTGATCGAAACGGCAAACCTGTAACGTATCAGACCGGTCCGGTTATTTGGGGAGAACCCGGTACAAATGGACAACATGCTTTTTATCAGCTTATTCATCAGGGCACAAAGCTGATTCCTTGTGATTTCCTTGCACCTGCAATAAGTCACAATCCTGTTGGCGATCATCATGATAAATTGCTTTCCAATTTTTTTGCGCAGACCGAAGCGTTGATGAAAGGCAAAACACGTGAAGAAGTGGAACGCGAACTTCGCGCCGCCGGTATGGATGAAGAGGCTGTTAAATTTCATACTCCCTTCCGCGTTTTTGAAGGAAACAGACCCAGCAACAGCATACTTTTCAAACTTCTTACTCCACGCACATTGGGTAGTTTAATGGCCATGTATGAGCACAAAATTTTCGTTCAGGGTGTGATCTGGAATATTTTCAGCTTTGATCAATGGGGTGTTGAACTTGGGTAAAGTCTTGGCCAAAAAAATCCTTCCGGAATTGGAGTCATCGGATGAATATAAGTTCGCATGATTCCTCAACTAATGGCTTAATCAATTATTTCAAACGTTTGAAATTCAATTGATTAAATAGTGTGTTGTAAAGTACGTCCCGTCCCTTATTTTTGTTGGATTTTAGATATTAATGGACAATAAAATTTCGCGAATTGGGGTCTTCACATCCGGCGGGGATGCCCCAGGAATGAATGCAGCTATCCGTGCCGTAGTACGCGCCTGTGCATATTACAAAAAAGAATGTTTCGGCATTATGCGCGGGTATGAAGGGATGATTGAAGGTGATATTGTTAAACTCGGGGCCCGGTCCGTTGGAAACATTATTCAGCGTGGAGGCACCATCCTTAAAGACAGCCCGCAGCGAAGAATTTCGAACGCCTGAAGGCAGAGAAAAAGCCTTCGACAATTTGAAGAAGGAAGGCATCAATGCATTGATCGCCATTGGCGGTGATGGCACCTTTACGGGCCTTCATAAATTCTACGAGCAATTTCAATTGCCTTCCATCTGCATACCCGGAACAATTGACAATGACTTAGCAGGAACAGACTATACAATAGGATACGATACAGCAACCAATATTGCAGTCGAAGCAATCGACCGGATTCGCGATACTGCACTTTCTCACAACCGACTTTTTTTCATTGAAGTAATGGGAAGAAATTCCGGATACATCGCCATAAACAGCGGTATTGCCGGAGGCGCTGCAGCTATTATCATTCCGGAAGAAAATATAACCTTCGAGCAACTTTATGCTGTACTGGGCGAAGGAGGAAAGACCAGCAAAAGTTCAAATCTGATTGTCGTAGCAGAAGGATCAAAAATCGGTGATGCGCACGCGTTGGCAAAGCAGGTAGCTGCACGTTCCAATTATTTTGACATAAAAGTTACTGTCCTGGGACACTTACAACGGGGAGGCTCTCCTACGTATTTTGATCGCGTGCTCGCATCACGAATGGGTGTTGCCGCCGTCGAAGGGCTACTGGACAGGCAAGACCGATGTCATGGTTGGCGTGAACGATAAAAAGATGGTTTACAACCGTTTTGATGATATCATGACCAAGCATCATGCAATTGACAGCGAAGCACTTCGAATTGCAAAGATCCTATCCATTTAACCACCAATAAAATAGAAGTACTATGAGAGAGCTAACGATCGGGATTGACATTGGAGGAACCAATACAAAATATGGAATCGTGGATCGAGGAGGAAATGTAGTTTTTCAAGGAAGCATTTCTACTGTACAATACGAAGAATTCAAAGATTACTTTGCCGGACTCTCCGACGCGTTACGAGAAGCTATAAAAACGTATACCCGGAGACCATAAAATTATGGGTGTAGGTGTTGGCGCTGCCAACGGAAATTATTATAAAGGAACCATCGAGCGTGCCACCAATTTGAAATGGAAAGGAATTATTCCTCTTGGCTGACATGATAAAGCAAGAATTTGATCTTCCCGCCATTATCACCAATGATGCCAACGCCGCGGCTGTGGGCGAAATGGTGTATGGCGCCGCAAAGGGAATGAAAGATTTTGTCGTCATTACGTTAGGCACTGGGCTCGGCAGTGGTTTTGTTACAAATGGCCAGTTGTTGAATGGCAAGCATGGTATTGCAGGAGAAGTAGGACATACCTCTGTAAATCCCGCCGGTAGATATTGCAACTGTGGCAAACGTGGATGCCTGGAGACATACGTATCGGCTACCGGTATCAAACGAACAGTGTATAAATTACTTGCAGATCATCTGGAGCCCAGCGAACTTCGTGGAATAAGCTTCGACAACCTCACTACCAAAATGATTACGGAATCGGCTGTACGTGGTGATATTGTAGCCCTCGCCGCATTTGAATATACGGGAAGGATATCTAGGAATGAAATTGGCGGAGACGATTGTACATACTGACCCGGAAGCAATTTTCCTGTTCGGTGGACTTTCCCTGGCGGGCGACCTGATCTTTAAACCAACCATCAAACACATGGAAGCTAACCTGATGCCGCTTTTCCGCGGAAAGATAAAGGTACTTCCTTCGGGTCTTCAAAATCAGGCAGCACCTATTCTGGGAGCAAGCAGTCTGGTCTGGAATTATCTTGACAATACGCAGCTTAAGGAAGCAATTGTCTGAGTTTGTCATTTGTTATTTATGCTTCGTTTGCCTGAAAAGTAGCCGAACGAAAAAGTAAAATGGCGTCATCAATGCTGTGCGAAACAAGTTGCTTCACCGCATTGTGGGAGCCGTCAAGAGAGAAACTCCCCACCAACCAATTAAAAAATAATATTGCTTGATTTGATCATGGATATCATTTAACCCTTTCAGGGTTACATACCATATATAACTTTTTATCCACCGGTTTCACCGGCGGCTATTCACGTTGAAGCCCTTCAGGCTTTCATGCCACCCTACTTCGAGTGTTGCAAGCCCGAAGGGCTTCAATGTGAATAGCCCTGAGTACAACTCAGGGTTACGGGATCGAATATTGTACCAACCCCGAAGGGGTTTAATGTTTCTGTTTGAAGTAATAAATAACTCATAACTCGAAGCTCATTTTTGCTTATTGAAGAAGCTTAAGTTCATCTTCGTTAGATCACTATCCTTTAAAAAGATGATATATGAGATTATCATTATGCAGGCAAAATCGGGAAGGCTCATAACAATCCATATAAAAAGATGAAAGATTATTCCCAACGCTAAAATTGGAAGTCTTGTTTTTTCAATCCATACAAGGATCACAAATGAAAGTTCAAAAACTATTGTAGTCCACGAAAGCACACGGTGGATAAATACATTTTCAAATGCGCCAGTAAGAGCAGGGTTATACAATGTATTCAAGTGAATAATGTAGTCAAAGGCTACGCCTGACCTCCACGTTTCACTTAACAACTTATCCCAGCCCGAAACAAGATAAATGAAAACGATCTGAAGCTGGCATAAGATCACACCTGTGTTGTAGATTGTCTTTTGAATAATACTTCCCAACGCAGATTTAAATTTTGGGTATCTCGCCATTGGAATACACCATAGGGCAAGCATGAATAGTACAAGGTCAGCGCCGTTTACAAATGGGAGAAAAACTACATATAGGTTTAATGCAAGCCAAAAGAAAATAATAGTTATGGCGAAGTGCATTCGAACAATAAATGCTACTGCTAAGAAAACCAGAGCGAGGCCGAAGAATATTTCAATGTTGTTGTTAGCCAGAAAAGCAGGCGCTAATATCAATTTTCCAACCCATGATCTCGGCAGGCTTATTTCATGGTATGTCATCACCTTATGACTAATGGACCAAAGCATCAACATCTTGACGAAAGCAAAAAGCACCAATGCCCTGAAGAATAGGCGTACAGCATTGGGATTATGAAAATCGCTTGTAAGATATTGGCTCAGCCGATAGACTTTATTTTTTAGCCTTGCCAATGGTAGTGGGGTTATATGTATAAATAAAAATGGTATCTAACTTATAAGATCCCTTTTTTGGATTATAGTGATTCAGGGCATACACCATACTAATCGAATCAACGGGAGCTTTAATAAATTCCTGAAGCATAAATCCATTTAATTCGCGAAAGGAAGAATTGTTTTTTACGCGTTCGAAAGTTTTAGCTTTTGCTAGTTTTCCGACGCGGTCGCTAAGTCTCTTTTCATATTCGCTATATGGAAGTTTATCGCATCTCCACGGGTTTCTACAGTAGAATAGAAAATGTTCTTTACCAAATTCTCTGGGAGGTGACCAATTGTTATTCCGCTTATAGCGTATAGATAGAGAATGCGAGGATTTAATCCGTGACTCTGTAAAGAAAGGACCAAGTACGATAAGCTGCTTGTAAATTTTTACAACCTTCGCGCGAATGAGTGAGTGATCAGGGGTAAAAACGACATAAAGACCCAACGTTACATGCAATGTAACAACGGTTAATGCAATGAGTCCAATGCGGAACTGTAGTCTATGGCTATTGCCTGTCGCTTTCACAACAAAAAATAGCCATATACTTGGCGCAAATCAAGTACTATTCTATTTTGACCCTTAAATTTTCACCCAACAAAACAAATTCCCTTATCCAATCCGTAGACCGCCCGTCATAGTAACGGTTTGCTTTGGATATTTCAAAATACAAATTTTGACTTTTGTAAAGATTAGGGGAGAGATCAAGCTTCCACAGCAATGGAAACAATCTGTTCAACCGTTCAATGCGAACGTAATTGTCACCTTCCTGATTAAACCGTTTTAGTTCTTTGATTATGCTTTCTCCGACCAAGCGTTCCAGTTGATCTTTATCTTCAATATTTAATCTCCATTTTACCAATTCGTTTGTGATGCGTTCCACCTGGCGGATATTTATTCTCTCCGAAATAAAGCACCGTGTCAAATCTGCATTGAGGATATATTCAAATGTGGTTCGATAAGCATTTGGAATTGGTGCGTCGTTATTCGCCAACGCCATCACCAGTGGATAATCCCGGTTATAGATCCTTCGTAAGGAATTTTCGAGGTCCCGCATACTCTGATAGGTGATCAGATCGAAAACTTTCCGCTTTCTCATCCTGAAACAATTGCCAGATAGTATATTTCTCAGGCCCGAAATACAATTGCATCAATCCAATGATATCACCCAGGCGCGCTTCCTCAAATGCTTTAACAATCAGCGACTGCATACTGGCAAATTTATCGGCTTCCATATCAATGGAAATATTCCCAATGATATTATGCTGGCCCATATAAATTACAGCGAATGCAAATTTTTTCTCAGAGCGCGTGACATTCGACTTGACTTTCGTTATACCTATTACTAATTTCTGCTCGCCTGCTTCTTTGCGTATAAATACTTCGTTGTGCGTCGTATAATTGAAGACAGGAAACGATTCCGGATCTTCTTCAAATATGGAAGACACAGCATAGTGCATCCCCACACGCTGCAAGTTTGTTTTCGAAGGAATAACATATTTCCGGTAAACTTCTTTCCCATTCCCAAGTGACGTAATATTACTGGGAGCAAGCTCCATTCTTCTTCAAAAATTCTTCTTCCAGATTAACATCGCTTACCTGGCTTACCAACTGCATGGCCCGACAGGCATATTGCATGATTTGCGTGGTCTCAATGCCAGATAATTCATCGAAAAACCATCCGCAACTTGTGTACATGAGCATGGCATTGCGTTGTACCTCCATCATTCGCAAAACCCGATTGTGCTCAACATTTACCAAACAATGTGTCTTTTAAGAATTTATTGATGTTATCGTCATTTCGATTAAGAATAACATCGATATATTCTTCCCGTGCCTGCCAGGGATCTTTCAAAAACTTAGACGTCTCCTTAACGTAAATTATGGCTAATTCATCGCGCAACCAATCCAACGTCTTGCGCAGAGGTTTTCGCCACAGCTGATGCCATCCGGGCTTGCCCGAATTGCAACCGCAGTTGTCACGCCATCTCTCCACACCATGAACACAACTCCATGAGCTGCTTTCATGAATCTCAACTCATGGTCCGGAGGAAACTTGGATAGGAATTCGGCATAATTCGTAACATGACGAATGCTTGTGTCTTTCGATGTAATCTAACGCAAAAGCCAACGCCATGTCTCCATGCTTGTGATGATGCCCATACGTCTCGCCGTCGGTGGCAATGTGAGTTAACTGAGGATCTTCCGAATCGTTATCAAATTCTTCCAGCAGACGATGTGCAAATTTTTTTCCATCGTTAAGCAAGCCATCAAATGCTACACCATGTGCAATATCGCCGTCATAAAAGAACAGTACGATACTTGCTCCCGACGGTAAAAGGCACTTATAAGGCCTGCGGGTATCGACCGTCTCCGTATTTACTTTCGTCCAATCTGTATCGCGCAGTTTTCGGATAGCCTTAGCTTGCCGAGGGGCAAGAATGGTAAACTTGATTCCATGTTTGGCCAACAGCTCAAGCGATTCTGTGTCTACAGCCGTTTCCGCCAGCCACATTCCTTCCGGTTTCCTTTTAAACCGGAATTCAAAATCACGGATGCCCCAGGTTATTTGGGTTTCTTTGTCACGCGAATTTGCCAACGGCAAGATCATATGATTATATACTTGGGCAATAGCCGATCCGTGGCCATCAAAATGATTCATGCTTTCTCGATCAGCTTCCAATATGGCATTATACGTTTCTGGCTCTCGAGCCTGAAGCCATGAAAGCAATGTAGGGCCAAAATTGAAACTGATCTTCGAATAATTGCTGATGATATTT
Organism: uncultured Bacteroidota bacterium; assembly: GCA_963837415.1. Lineage (GTDB taxonomy): Bacteria > Bacteroidota > Bacteroidia > Cytophagales > Cyclobacteriaceae > Chryseolinea. The sequence goes on from CAWING010000002.1 coordinate 50,776, forward strand.
TTAATAACTCCCTTTTCATTCAGGATCCGGGAAGCGGCATTGGGGGCATAGCATTCCGCTGTAATACGTTCGTTCCAATCGTGATAGGGATGTGCGGAATCCTGAACTTCTATAACTTCAAGCCAGGCATTTTCACGTGGGGGCTGGTAAAAATGCCCATGAATACAAATATACTTTTTCAAATCTGTTAGCCGTTATCTGTTATCGGTTAATCGTTAATTGTTATCCGTTGGTGGTGACTAGTAAAATGTTTATTGGCAGGACTACAAAATGACAATCACTTTAGTTTTAGTTTTAGAATCGTTCATTCATCATCAAAGTTACAAGTTAATCTCAACGGATAACGATTAACGGATAACTGATAACGGCAATCAAGTACTAATATCATTCAATTCAAACTCATTCAATTCTTTTTCAAGCTTCCATACCGAGATACCCAGCGGAGGCAAAGTTAATGAAATGGAATAATCCCTTCCGTGATATTTTACAGGGGAAGTCATCAACGATCCAATATTAAGCAATCCACCTCCGGCATATTTCTGATCATCGGAATTAAAAACCTCTATCCAGGTACCCCGATACGGTACACCTACACGATAATGATGCCTCAGCTCAGGCGTAAAATTGCATATTGCTATAAGCAAATCTTCCTTGCTCTCACCTTGACGTTGAAAAGCGATAACACTGCTCTCGCTATCCGCATAATCTACCCATTCAAAACCTTTATGTTCAAATTGATGCCTATATAACGCGGGTTGCGCTTTATAAAAAGCATTCAAATCCCGTACTAATTTCTGCAGACCTTTGTGTACGTCATACTCCAACAAATGCCAATCCAGACTTTTATCATGATTCCATTCCGCGGTTTGACCAAACTCTCCACCCATAAATAACAATTTCGATCCCGGGATGCATAAACATATAGCCAAACAACAACCTAAGGTTTGCAAATTTTCTCCATTCATCACCAGGCATGCGTCCTATCAATGATCCCTTACCATGCACCACTTCATCATGTGATAACGGAAGCATAAAATTTTCAGTGAACGCATATATCATACTAAAGGTGATTGCATTTTGATGATACTTTCTGTGTACGGGATCCAATTGGAAATATTTCAACGTATCGTGCATCCAGCCCATCATCCACTTTTGACCAAACCCAAGACCACCGAGATAAGTTGGTCTCGAAACACCGGTCCACGAGGTAGATTCTTCGGCAATGGTAATAGCATCAGGAAAATTGCTATACACCACTTCATTCATTTCTTTCAAAAAAGTAATGGCCTCAATATTTTCATTTCCTCCAAAGGTATTTGGAATCCATTCTCCTGCATTTCGTGAATAATCCAAATAAAGCATCGAGGCTACTGCGTCGACGCGCAGGCCATCGATATGATATTCGTCCAACCAAAACAATGCATTGCTGATGAGAAATGATCTCACTTCATTTCGCCCATAGTTGAAAATGTAACTCTTCCAATCGGGATGAAATCCTTTGCGTGGATCAGCATGCTCATACAGATGCGTACCATCAAACTTAAAAAGACCGTGTTCATCACCGGGAAAATGTGAAGGTACCCAATCGAGGATGACACCAATTCCCTCGCGATGAAAACAATCAATCAGATATTTAAAATCTTCAGGGCTACCGTAACGGCTAGTGGGCGCAAAATATCCGGTAAGCTGATATCCCCACGATCCGTAAAACGGATGCTCCATCAAAGGCAGAAATTCGACGTGCGTAAAACCCATATCGCGCACATAGTCGAACTAACTCCAGCGCCATTTCCGGATAGGTAAGAGAACGGGTCTCCGTTCCGGTTTTCTCTTCCATGACCCATAATGAACTTCATAAACTGAATATGGTTTGGGTTTGCCGGCTTGGTTTATTCGCTCGTCCAGCCAGGCACCGTCTTTCCATTCATACTTTGGCTCCCAAACAATAGAAGCGGTTTTAGGTGCCGTTTCACAAAGAGATGCAAACGGATCTGCCTTCACCACGTATTCGCCAGTGTTCGAATGAATAGCATACTTATACGCTTCTCCATGATGTATATCGGTAAAAAAACCTTCCCATATTCCGGACTCATCCCAGCGTGGATGTAACGTATGCTGCTTATCCTGCCAATGATTAAAATTTCCTAATACCGAAATAGCTTTTGCATTCGGTGCCCATACCGCAAAGTAAGTTCCCTTATGGTCTGGAGTATCCATTACGTGTGCTCCCAGTTTTTCGTACAACTTATAATGCTTTCCTGTTTTAAATAAATGAATATCAAAGTCTGTTAGCAAAGTGAAGCCTTCAGAAGTTGATCGTGCTGATTTTGAAGATGCTTTTTTCGCCATTTTAATAAATTAATGTGGAAGTGGCATTTAATAATTAATTTTCATGCCACTTGCTTTTAAAGTTAGGACTATTTTTTCTTACGCTCCTCTTTTTCTTCCTGATACCTTTTCATATGTAGTGAATTCCTCGCAATGGAATGATGGTCCAATCAGGTCGCCCGTTTAGTTCATATCCCAATTCATAGATTGCTTTTTCGAGAAGGAATGTACGAATGAGAACATCATCTTCTCTTGATAAGTTGTGCCCATGTCCATTCTTTCCATGTAAGCTCCCAAATAAAATCGGCTTACATAGTGCTGCCATTGTTCTGCCCAGCTTTCCAGGAAGTCGAGGTCGCGTTCGCGATAATTTTCATTCAACAGAATTTTACCAAAGGCTGCGTAGTGGATTGAGCGCATCATACCGGCGACATCTTTTAATGGGCTCTTTTTTAATCTCCTTTCACTGAACGAAAGACCTGGCTCCCCTTCAAAATCAATGATCACAAAATCTTTACCTGTGAAAAGGACCTGCCCTAAATGAAAATCGCCATGAATCCTTGTTTTATTAGCTTTGATTTTTAACTGATAAACTTCACTGAAGCACTCCATGATATCGTTTTCCAGCGCCAGTACTTTTTTAGCAAATTCCTGAACTTCCGGATCAAGCTTAGTGAAGTGATGTTTGAAGCATATTGAAACGATCCTTTACCAATTTACGCAACGATGAGTATAGTGAACGCTGATAATTTGCCGTAAAACTTTCCGGGGCAAAGGCCGGATTTGATGCATCTGATGCTAATGCCAAATGCATTTCTGCAGTGCGCAATCCTAACCGAACCATACGCTCATAAAAACCGCGACCAATAAACTCCTGAATCACCTCAGGAGCATCTTCAAATTTTATCGCCGATTTATTTACAAGTTTGGGAGGCTTGATTGTTTTGGCTTTTGCCATCACCCGCTCATAGAATCGTCCAACGGAATCAACAGACATGCTCCATGCCTCACCTTGGTTCTCTACTTTTTCCTGAAGTAGTCCGAATACGATAACATTGTTTTCATGATCATGATATTCAACACTTCCCGCATAGCGGGGAGAATTTTGAAAAGAAGTATGCTCTGACAGAAACCGTACAATCTCCAATTCCGGATTAATTTCCCTTTCAAGTTTTCTGTAAAATTTAAAGAAATAGAGATCATTATAAATAATTGCCGTATTGCTCTGATCTGCTTTTAATATTTTAGAATCTATTTCTTTAGTTACATCAATCTTAGCAAATACACCCGAATTAAATAATAAGGTTCCTCCTTCTTCATCGCGCACCTTGATTTCTTTCGCCATGCTGACAAACAAGAAATCGCGAAATAGTTTATCATAGCTGCTATCCATAATAAAACCCGCTTTACCCTGAATCTCCGCGCGACAGACAACACTTTGTACCGTGTAATCTACCCGCTCCATGATGTTGTCGGACGGAAGAAATGTAAGGGGAAGGAAATAGAACTCAGGCAGCCGTTGCACGTAGTGCACTTCAATGATGGTCAGGAAATGTGTGTCCCCCTCCACCTTAACAGGAATGGCTTTATGAATACTTACTTTACTTACCACTTTTGCTTTACCACCAAACCATCGACACTTTTTCATAAAGGGAAGGAGAATCTTGCGCTCCAACGCCCGTCATTTCGTTATAGTTATCCAATAACTTTTCCCAGGATACTTCAGTTTTCAACAAGGCGAGTTCTCCGCTTGCTTCTTTTTCCTTTTTCTCAGCTAACATCGGCCTGGAACCAAAAATATCCATACGGTCCGATGGTGATGGGATAGTCACCCTCATCCACATTCATAAAACGATTTTGGCTGAATACTTCCGTGATGTCACAACCTTTGTACTCCGAAAGGTTCAATATGGTAGATTGAGAAAACTGAGATAAGTTGGCTACTACAATGATGCGCTGTTTTTCAAATGTGCGAACAAACGAAAGTACTTTAGCATTTGAACTTTCCAGAAATTTCATTTCTCCACGTCCAAACATATTAAGACGTTTGCGCATGGACATCACATTTTTCATCCACCACAAAAATGAAGATGGATTTTCCTCCTGCGCCGCCACATTAACAGACTCATGCCTGTAGGCGGGATCGGTAATGATGGGTAAATAAAGACGTTGCGGATTTGCTGTTGAAAAACCGGCGTTCACATTCATGTTCCACTGCATAGGAGTACGCACTCCATACCGGTCACCGAGGTAAATATTGTCCCCCATGCCAATTTCGTCTCCATAATACAACACCGGTGAACCAGGCAGGGAAAAAAAATAGCGTGGAGTAATTCTGCTTTTCGTCTGTCATTATTCATGAAGGGGTGCTAATCGTCCTTCGAATACCCATGTTAAATTTGGTGTTGGCATCATTTGCGTAGGCTTTAAAAAGATAATCTTTTTCCTCTTCCGTCACCATTTCCAATCCTAGCTCGTCATGGTTTCTCAGGAATAAGGCCCATTGACTGTTTGGGGGAGTTGCCGGCGTTTGCTCCATGATGTCGACGATAGGATAGCTATCCTCCGTGCGCAACGCCAGGAACATACGCGGCATAAGGGGATAATGAAAATTCATGTGGCATTCCTGTCCGTCCCCAAAATAGTCGGTGGCATCTTCAGGCCACAAATTTGCTTCTGCAATAAGTATCCTGTTTTTGTAGTGCTTGTCAATGTGAGCGCGCAAGTTTTTTCAGAAATGCATGCGTTTGAGGTAGGTTCTCGCAGCTCGTTCCTTCTTCTTCAAACAAAAAAGGAACCGACGACAAACGAAATCCATCTACGCCCATCTTCATCCAGAAATCGACAATCTTGATCATCTCCAATTGAACTTCCGGATTGTCGAAATTTAATTCGGGTTGATGCCGGAAGAAGCGATGCCAATAATAAGCCCTGGCGTCAGGGTCCCAAGTCCAGTTGGTAGACTCTTCTGAAGTAAAAATGACCCGAGCTTCTTTGTATTTATCGGGTGTATCATTCCACACATAAAAATCGCGGTAACGCGACCCGGATTTTGCCTTTCGCGAACGCTTGAACCACGGGTGCTGATCAGAGGTATGATTTAGAACAAGTTCAGTGATTACGTGTAATCCTCTACGGTGCGCTTCTTTCAAAAATTGTTTAAAGTCCGATAGTGTACCATAGTCGGGATGAACGTCGCAGTGATCAACAACATCGAACCCATCATCCTTCAAGGGTGAAACATAAAAAGGTAACAACCATATCGTATTAATTCCTAAGATCCTCCAGATAATCAAGCTTTTGAATCAACCCTTGAAAGTCTCCAATACCATCACCGTTGCTATCGAAAAAAGCGCGCACCGCTACTTCATAGATGATAGCATCTTTAAACCAAAGGGAGTCTTTGCTCTTAAGCGGTGAATGCTCATTACATAAATGATTCGTGAACTTCTAATTTAAATAAGTGAAATGGCATCTTATATGGATCCAGGTCCACATAATTCCATTCCTGTGTCCAGGTGTATTGCTCATCGGTGATCAGGTCCTTAACCTTTACATTGACCCGGCCAGTGATTTTCAACCTTGATAAGGGCAGCTGCACATAACCCGATTGTCGGACATGAGAATCCAAATTTACAACAACTAAAATGATACTCGACAAATCATCCGTTGCCTTTAGATAGGCTAGTAAAAATTGGATTTTCTATAGAGCAAAATTGAATGTTCCAGGTGGATTGCAAGGCGGGATGATTTTTTCTTGCAGCATTGATCATCGAAATAATGTCAGTCATCCGGTTAGTCTTTTTCCAATCATAATGTTTCACTTCATACTTTTCCGAGTTAAAATATTCTTCTTTCCCAGGTACAGGCACATTTTCGTACAATTCGTAAGGGGGGCCCATAGATACCATAGTTCGAAGATAGTGTCGCTGCAAGTGCTAACCTTATGATAAAAATATTTTCACCTTGATGCTGGAGGTGATACGGAAGAATATCGGGTGTATTAGGCCAGAAATTCGGACGGAAATAATTCCGGGACGGGCCAACGACCAGCTCATTCATATAGTCGGTAAGCTCTTGTTTACTGGTTCGCCACGTGAAATAGGTATACGATTGAGTAAAACCAATTTTGCCAAGCGCTGCCATGATTTTCGGTCGCGTAAAAGCCTCAGCCAAAAATATAACATCCGGATACTCTTTATTTACTTCATGTATAGTCCATTCCCAGAACGCAATGGGTTTAGTGTGAGGATTATCCACTCGGAAAATTTTAACACCTTGGTCAATCCAATAGGTGACGACCGATTTCAATTCATGCCACAACGCCTCCCAGTTTTCCGTTTCAAAATAAAAGGGATAAATATCCTGATATTTTTTTGGTGGATTCTCCGCGTATTGAATAGATCCATCGGGACGTTGTTTAAACCACTCGAGGATGCGCTTTCACATAAGGATGATCGGGAGCACATTGAAACGCGATATCAAGTGCCAAATCAATATCATATTTCTTCGCTTCTGATATCAGTTTTTTATAATCGTCAACGGTTCCAAGTTCGCGCAAAATGTCCTTATGTCCTCCATCATCACTCCCAATAGCCCAAGGGGAACCATGCTCGCCAGCTTCAGCCATAACGTTATTATTTTTTCCTTTTCGATTTACTTTGCCGATGGGATGAATGGGTGGTAGATACAAAACATCAAATCCCATCGCTGAAATACGAGGCAACAATCTTATTACATCTTTAAAAGTTCCGTGCTTACCTCCTAAAGAAGCTGACCGTGGAAATAATTCATACCATGCACTGAAGTTTGCTTTTGCATGTTCAACAGTGATTTTTAATTGCTTATGGTAGGTAAGGGCATGTTGTATCATTGGATTAGCATGAACAACCGCAGCAAATTCTTTACTCATAACGTACTCGATAGCTGCCGTATACTCGCCTTCGAGTCGCTTCGAAATGGTGCTCAATGCTCCATTACCAGTGGCCAGTGTTTTCAAAAACTGAACACCTTCTTGAATCTCCAAATGGACATCTACATTGGCTTCGACTTTTTTTCTGAACCCATCGTACCAGGTTTCAAAATGGTCGATCCAGGCTTGTATTGTAAATCGATAGGTACCTTTTTCATCAACATAAAAGTGCGCTTGCCAGATGTCGTTCATCACGTGAAGCATCTCTGCCTCTTTCCATTTTGGCTCTCCTTCTTTTTTATAAAGAAGCCGCCCACGGATATGATCGTGGCCATCGCCAAAGATATCAGCTGTAACATCTACGCGCTCTCCTACTGTACGCTTTGCTGGATACAACCCTTCGTCTACCTGTGGTTGAACATTTTCAATAACTACCCGAGTCTGCCCTTTAATTGAATCCATGAAATCTATTTCAAAATTATAGTACTGTATGCCGGAACCCTTAATTCCCCGTCGTGAAGCTCGGTGTTTTCTTTCGAGTGAAATCCAAGGGTCTCAAATTTTTTATTATCACCCTCAAGTTTCACGGTAACTTCAACATCCGACACATTGTGAAGAATTAATTCCTCTTGATCGTTAAATTTTCGTTTAAAACTCACAATTTCTGAAATAGCAATCCCTGAATGATCAACACCTCCTTGGGTTAAGGCAAGACTGGTATTACGATACTGAATAATACTTTTATAAAAATTCAACAATGATTGCGGATCTTTTTTTTGAAGACTAAAGGGTATCACGGTTTTATCGGTACTAAATTGGGGCTTTTCCCATGTGGTTTGACTTGGATCTTTTTTATCCACATCCCAAATGAAAGGTTCTCGCACGTAAGCATCCGGACCAAAAAAATCTTCGTATGTTTTTAGTTTATCCCCTACCATTCCAATTTCCTCACCATAATATAAATATGGCGTCCCCGGTAAGGTTAACAAAAGCGAAGCGGCCATACGCGCCTTGTTGTGATCGTCTTTTAACTCAGTTAACAGCCGTGTCTGATCATGGTTCTTTACAAACGTTGCATCGAGATATTCAGTAGTTATGGATTTATAGTAGTCGCTGATGTCTTTATATCTTTTTACCAGTCCAATTGTATCACGTGCCTGAATAGGCAACATTGGTAATCGCATAACCCAGATCAAAATTAAATAGAGAAGGTAATCCTTTCAAATAAGGAGCGACGGTCTTAGCATCAGACCAAACCTCTCCTACTAAATATACATCCGGTTTTATTTTTTCCATTTCTTCCCGGAACCAAACCCAGAACGCATGATTATCTTCGGCCCGATCATCCATAAATATGTGTCTTGCTGCATCCATTCTGAATCCATCGACTTTTACATCATTGAGCCAAAACTTTGCAATATCAATAATCTCTTCCCTTACCTTAGGATTATCCAGGTTCAAATCAGGACAAAGGCCGTTAAAGTATCCGTAGTACTGTTCGTTGATTGTATCTGAATTAACCGCGTGCCACTTCTTTATGTTATCCGAATCAAAGGAAACTGTCTTTTTAAAAATTTGCCCGCGAATGGAATCCTTTTTAGCCCACACATAATAGTTTCGATAAGGATTGTCTTTGCTTTTTTGTGCTTCTAAAAACCAGGGATGCAAATTGCCGGTATGATTGATTACAAAATCAGTTATTATTTTAATGTTACGCTTATGTGCTTCGTCCACAAAGATTTTAAAGTCTTCGATTGTCCCGTAATCCGGATCGATGCCCTTATAATCAATAACATGATATTTATGATACGTATCCGATGGCATGATCGGCATAAGCCAGATACCATTGATCCCTAAATCCTGAAGATAATCCAGTTTGGAAGTGAGTCCTTTAAAGTCGCCTTTGCCGTTACCATCCCCATCCGCAAACGACATAACAAAAATTTCATACTTAACTCCGTGCGGCCATTGAACTATTTCAGACGTCTTATTGCTGTTACATGCGCTGAATAAGAGTAGTAGTACGCACATCACTGCATAGATCAAAGCCTTAGGATAGTTTTTCAGATACCTCACACGAAAAGTTTATTTGATTTTAAAAATATACGAACTATAAGGCTTACACTTCAATTCAAACAAAAAATCTTTATTAAATCCTACTTCTGCTTCTCGCCACAATAAATCACGTGCGATATAGGCGCCATTGGAATCCAGCGATAATTTCGAAATAACATCTTTGGGGATTTGAACTTTGATTAACTCATCTTTAGCATTAAAACTTGTGAGTATCAAAAGACGCTCTTCGCCAGCGAAGCGAACAAACGCGTGCACTTTATTGGTGAAATTGCCCGCTCCAATATTGAATGCAGTCAAATCAAAATATGCTCCTTGCGTTATGGCGGTATTTTTGGCAGCGAGATTCAACAGATCGGTGTAAAATTGCCTGAGTTGTTTCTGCTCTGCACTGAGAGAATCTCCATTAAACCTGCCCCCGTTCATCCACTTCTGGTGCTCTGGCACACCCCAATAATCAAAAATTGTAGTTCTTCCATCATCCACTTGAAAGCCTTCGGTACCTGCTCCGGGCTCCCCTACTTCCTGGCCGGAATAAATCATAACTGGTCCACGATCAAGGGTCGCACTAATTACCATTGCAGGCGCTGCCCTCCACGGATCTCCTGCAAAAAATTTAGAAGCAATGCGTTGTTCATCATGATTTTCCAAAAAGTGCAGCATGTTATCGTTGATACCTGAAAGGCTTTGATGGATCTCATGTATATCCGTTGAACTTCGCTCGCCATTCACCAGCAAACGAAGGGTGTCATACAGCTGAACTTTGTCATACAAAAAATTAAATCTACCCTTCGTCAAGTAATTTCTGTATTCATCCGGATTATAAATTTCCGCAATAAAAATAATATCCTCGTTAACAGCCCTTACCTGGGGAATGGCCCAATTCCAAAATTCCACAGGCACCATTTCAGCCATATCACATCGAAAGCCATCTACTTTTTTATTCGTCCAGAAAATGAGGATATCTTTCATTTTGATCCATGTATCCGGAACAGGATCAAAGAACATTTTACGATTTCCTTGTATGTCAACACCGTAGTTAAGTTTTACGGTTTCGAACCAATCCGTAATTTTTGGACTCGCGTCAAAATGGTCATTACCTGTAGCCTTAGCAGGCGTTTCGTCAAACTGTCCGTCTTTCGTGGGGAATGTGTTGTTTGCTCCAAGTGGTACATAACCTTTCGGCACCTCGAAAGACTGTCCGGGCAAATAATAAAAATTATTTTTCGGACTGAATGCTACTGCCTTATCATCATTTTCCCCCAGGTCTTTTACACCTTTTGGTTTTGCATCTGATATATATTTGCGGGCGACGTGGTTAGGAACAAAATCGATAATGACCTTGAGTCCTTCGGCGTGAGTTCGTCCGACGAGCTGCTCAAATTCTTTCATACGATTGGGTACATCGACCGCGAGATCAGGATCAACATCATAATAATCTTTAATGGCGTACGGCGAACCTGCTCTTCCTTTTACAACGTCAGCATCATCCAATGGTATTCCGTGCCTCGTATAATCTGTCAATACTGCATGTTCAATGATTCCCGTGTACCACACATGAGAAACACCCATGTCACGAATGGATTTCAGAGCAACGGTGTTTATGTCTTTGAATTTCCCGACGCCATTTTCCTCGAGGGTGCCGTAATACGTGTTGGTTGTTTTTTTGTTCCCAAATAAACGCGGAAGCATTTGATACACTACCATTTTTCCTGATGACTTTTCCATTGTTGTAATGGGCGGGATTTTTTCTTTGGGCTTGGTGCATGCTACCAGCGTACAGGCTATAAAATACAACAAAGCTCTCCTCATAATGTCTGAATATAAAAAGAAAAGGCAGCTTTTTAATTTACGTTAGAAATATCGTTACCGCTTACGATGTCAAATCAGAATGTTAAACTGATTTCCGGGAACGAATCATGTAAACTATAAGAACTGTTATACAAATAAATAATCCCAAAAATTCGCGACTTTCTTCTATGTAAGGATGCTGCATTTTAGCAATGTCATCAAAAAGCATGGCTTTATTATCCTGTTTGAGCCATTCCAATACTCCACGAATAAAAAACAAACTGTAGAGCCCATAAAAAACCAGGAGGCCAATAAGAAATTTCATTGGATAAAACTCAAAGATCGCCATGATGCTGACCACAGCCATCGCTCCATAAATTAAGATCCAAATGACTGGATCGGGATCATTAACCTGTACAAATGCGAAAGTCAAAAACATGACAGCAAGAAGAAAATTTACAATTCTCATAATTGTTATTTCATCTATATGATTTAAGACATGTCAAACTAAGCGGGTTGAATAACTTAACTACCCTATCGTGGGACTACGCTGTATGACTATTTCGGCGTTGCAATATGCAAAAAAAATAATTTTAGCTTTCAAAAAAAATGTCGGGCGTAAACCCGACATCAGAAATAAATTATTTTAGAAAACTTTAAAGTATAGTCTTTAAAAATTTCGCACTTGCGGCGGCACTTTCAAGAGGATCAACTGGATAATTATCATACTCTACATACCAATGTTTCATTCCTGAAAGCTTAGCCTGAGTAAAGAGTGACTTATAATCTATAGTGCCGGTGCCAATATCTGCATTTTTGGTACGGTCGGCTTTACTCATGTCTTTTACATGCCACTGCTCGAACCGTCCAGGATGGCTAGTAAAATATTTTATGGGATCCTGTCCAGCGGCCACAATCCAAAAAATGTCCAACTCCATTCCTACCTTTTTTGGATCAAGTTCCTTCAGCATAACATCAAATGGTATTTGTCCATCCACGGTGTCAAATTCAAAAGCATGATTGTGATATTGAAACCGGATACCATTTTTGTTACAAACTTCACCCGCTGTGTTCATGTCCGCGCAGATCTTTTTATAGTTATCTATTGATTTGCGATCCGCTTCTACAAGGTACGGCAAGACCATATATTTCTGACCATTCTTCTTAGCGTCCTCTACTGCTTTTTTCCAGGTGTCTCCTTTTATCTTATCCAAACCGTAATGACCACTTACTACCTTCATTCCAAGGCTTTTCGCGTGACTGCAAAATTCAGAGAAATCCATTCCGAAGATTTTTCCATCTGCATAGCCAAACGTTTCCAATTCCTTGTAGCCGAAGCTGGCTACTTTTTGAAGAATACCTTTGGGATCCTTTGCAATTATATCTTTGAAGGTGTAAAGCTGTATTCCTATATTTTTTTGTGCTTTTCCCGCAGCGAGAAAGGATGGAAGCGAAAGTATTCCAGCAGCTGCAAAGGATGCGTTCTGTACAAATTCTCTTCTTTTCATGGTTGTAGTGGTTTAGGTTAGGTGGCTTATCTGTTTTCCAATCGAATGCCTCCAAAGTTAAACATTGGTTTATCCCGCGTTTTGGAATTTTTAAATACAATATATAAATCGTGATGGCCGGTTGCAGGCTCTATTTTTGTCGACACCGCAGAACGTCCCGAAGCGGAAATCTTCACGATACCAATTAATGGTCCGTCCACTTTATCCAGGTGAATTTCTGCTTCGCCTCCTCCGCGATTATCATTCTGATTAATATCCGCCATAACGGTAGCCCTTTTAACGCCGGTCAAGTCTATATTTTTATAGACAGCATGTGCCCCATCCAGTATATTTTGTAGCGAGTGGTTACCCTGAAAATTTGCTTTGCGCGCAATACGGACTTCGTCAATCTGATTAGGTTTTAGGAAGGCGCTCCGCATGACCATAGCGTCTGTCGATGATAAAGATGGAAGTTCGCTAACGGGCTTATCCGAATAGGTAGCTGTCAAAATATATACTCCATCTTCTTCCTTACCTGGCGCAACGGTACCAGACAACGGAAGTTTCTTTGTTGTCTTCGAATCATTCAACGTGAGAATATATTCAACCATCTTCGATGCATCCGCATCGCTGATCTGGGGATGCGCCGCCATTTCAGTTGTTCCCCATACACCTGATCCTCCTTTTATAATTTTTGTAGCTAAAAGGCCGACAGCCCCGGCCTGTAATTTATATTTTGCAGCTACATCCTTATAGCTTGGACCTGCAGATTTCTGATCGATCATGTGACAGGACTTACAGTCGCTTTTTTCGATAAGAACCTTTCCCGGCAACTCGATAGGTGCTGCCTGGTGACCTTGTGCGATTTGAGTCAAATCGAATCCCTTCATGTAGTCAAATGTTACTGTCACGGCTTCTGATTTTATTTTGCCATCCGCTGACGATCCATCTTCTTTATCATTTACAGAGACCCGATACTTAATAGGTGTGTTGGGGAAGAAGAATGTCTTATTTCCTTCTGTGACTTCCGTTTTAACAACTGGCGCATCGTTGCCAACTACAATGCGAACCGTCGAGGACCCACTCGCACCTTTGGCATCCTTAACCGTAAGGGTACCATTTACAAGTTCCGGCTTGTCAAAGGTTATAGAAAATTTTCCATCATTCGATTGATGCGTTTTTCCGCCCGCTGTCAGCTCATAGCTTATTTTATCATTGTCGGGATCTTTTGAACCCGCTGCTGAGAAGTTAACTGTTAGTGGCGCAGAGCCTGAAGTTTTATCAACGTGGACTTCAGCTACCGGTGGCCGATTTCCCTTATTGTAATCTATGCGCACGAGCCGTGCATCCAAATTTTGTTTAAACCATATAGTTCCATACTCCAGCATATATAATTTACCATCAGGGCCATATGCCATGTCACTTATATTGTTAAATGTAGTATTTGGCATAAAAGGTTCCATGTCTTTGATAGCACCTTTTTCGTCCATACTAACCAAGAACATCCAATTTCTCATCCAATCAAAAAACATCAGCTTGCCATCAAAATATTCTGGAAAGGCAGTGTCAACCCCCTTAAAATTCTCGCTGTAATAAACCGGACCAGCCATAGCATTTCGCCCTCCGATTTTTACCATGGGAAATTCATCCGATCGCTCATACGGATACCAGATAAAGGGTGGACTAACGGCTGGCAACTCTCGCTTACCCGTATTATTTGGGGACTCATTTACGGGCGCCTTAGGATCATGGGCCGCCGATACGGTTTTGGCAGCGAAATCATATTTAGCATAGGGATAATTATTTCCTATAAAATAAGGCCATCCGAAGAAGCCTGCTTTTTGCGCCTGATTCAATTCATCATAACCGCGCGGACCACGAAGGGAATCGTTCTGACCTGCGTCGGGGCCAACATCACCCCAGTAAACAAAACCGGTTTTTTCATCAACAGAGATGCGATAAGGATTTCGGCATCCCATCACATAAATTTCAGGTCTTGTATTGGCTTCACCCTTGGGAAAAAGATTGCCATCCGGGATAGTATAAGACCCATCTGGTTCCGGATGTATACGTAATATTTTTCCACGCAGATCATTTGTGTTGGCTGATGATTTTTGCGCGTCAAAAGGACCACGACCCGGCCTTTCATCAGCGGGACTGTACCCATCGGATTCAAAAGGGCTGGTGTTATCGCCTGTTGATATAAAAAGATTTTTATCCGGGCCAAAAGCCAATGAACCTCCCGTATGACAGCAAGATTCACGCTGGGTGACTACTTCCAATAGTTGCTTCTCGGAAGTCGTATCGATTTTGCCATCTGCAAATACAAAACGCGATACAATGTTTGCAGACTTTTCAGGATGAGCGTAAAAAATATAGATCCAGTTGTTTTTCGCGAAGTCAGGATCGGCTGTTATTCCGATCATACCATCTTCGAATTTTGTACCGATTTTAAAGGTATTGATGATACTGACTTTTCCATCCGCAGGATTGTAGAGTTTTACATTCCCCTTGCGTTCAAGAAAAATAATTTTACCATCCGGAAGTATGGTCATTTCCGTTGGTTCATCAAGATTAAAATCCAACACTGTTTTACTAAACCTGTTTTCCTCCGGAGCACGGATGGTCTTAACTTTTGAATAGTCCAGTTTAGGTCCACCTGTAACATACTTTACTCCCTGCCAGATATGATCCAGGAATAAAGAGTCGGCATAACTTTCAGGAGTATGGCCCATACCCGTATAAAAAGAACGCCCACCTTCAAACTCATGATACCAGGCAATCGGATGATAGTCGCCATTCTCTCCTCCTTCATAGGAAGTTTCATCGAGCGTATAGAGAACGTTGATATCCTTTGATATTCTTTTATAGTTATATAATTCATCCGTCCGAATCCATTCCGCTGGCAAATTTTTTACCAATTCTGAATCCTCTGCTTTCTTAAATTTAGCCTGTTGTGTTTTGGGGTGACTTTTGAAATAGGCACCGAGCAGGTCTCCATACCAAGGCCACTCGTATTCAGTATCCGCTGCTGCGTGAATTCCCATGAACCCACCGCCAGCTTCAATAAAGCGTTTAAAGTCTGCTTGCTGGACGGGATCTAAAATATTTTGGGTAGTATTCAGAAAAACGACAGCCCGATAGTTTTTAAGATTTTCCTCATTAATAAGATCCGCATTTTCTGTTGTATCAACGTCAAATCCATTTTTCTTACCTAGCTCGATGAAGGTCAACTTACCTATACCGATAGATTCGTGCCGGTATCCCGTGGTTTTAGAAAAAATTAACAAGCGGAAATTTTCTTTCTTTTCACATGAGCATAGTAAAAAAAAGAGTATAAAAATCGATACGTAAGATTTCATGAATTACAAGTTAGTTGACGGCCAGCATAGTTGTTGAGATACTACGAGCCATCATTATTTCAATTCCCGGATCTTAATATTCCGGAACCTCACGCCATCACCATGATCCTGTATTGCGATATGGCCATTGAGCGCTTTGCCAAATTCGGGCATCGTATTAAACTTACTTTTCGCTACCATTTGATCCCACTCAGGAGTATGCATGGTAAACTCAACCACCTTCGTGCCGTTAAGCCAAAATTCCATTTTTGCGTCTTTGGAAACGATCCGGGCTAGGTTCCATTCACCGGCAGGTTTTACCGTTTCTTTTGAGCACGAGATCAGATCGTAAAGATCCCCTGCCCGGTGCTTTATAATTTTTGCATCGGGGTGGCAGGTATTATCGAGCACCTGCATCTCCGGTCCTGTATGATATGTTGCCTCAAATTTCGGATCTTCGACAACATTGAATAGGATGCCGCTATTACCGCAGGCATCGATTTTCCATTCCAAGCTCAAATCGTAATCCTTGTACTGGTCATTTGTTATGAGGTCGCCTTTACCCTCGGTCACAGTTTTGTCCAGGTAGAGCTCGCCGTTGGATGCTTTCCAGCGCGGACTGACTTTATCTGTTTTAAAAGTTCTCCAGCCTGAGGTAGACTTTCCATCGAACAGAAGTTTCCATCCTTCTTTTTTCTCCACTGGGGTAAGCGTATTTTGTGCAAGGCATTCCATTGAAATGAATAACGAAAGTATCCCTGCGACGATCGCATGAAAAAAATTTCTCATAATCTGGTTTGGTTTAATCTTTCGGTTTTTCTCCATCAAGAGACAGCACATACATGGCCATCTTTTCTGCATCTCCTTGTGAAATATCAGTATGGGGTGACATCGGAATTTCGCCCCAAACGCCACTGCCGCCATTGATAATTTTGCCGGCTAGCAAGCTTATACTAGCTTTTGTAAAATCATATTTCTTAGCTACATCTGTATGCGAAGGGCCGATGATTTTATTCGTCGGGTGATGACAGGTTTTACAATCGCTGGCGTCAACCAAAGTTTTTCCCTGAGCAATCAAGTCATCTGATGATTCTGATTTCGGTTCAGCTTCTTCAAAATCATCATACGCCTCTTCCGATTTTTCCTCCTTAGGTTCTTCTTTTTTGGAACCTCCGCATGCGGCAAGTCCAACCGTAACTGCACCGATTATAAGTATGTTATAAAATAATTTTTTCATGATTGATGAGTGAAATGAATGTTCAAATTACAAATTTTTATTTCGTGATTCCTCAACGTACCTCCTTTAAAAATCTAAAGAATTGAAGCTAAATACCTAAAACTTTCTTATTAAAACGAGTATCCTTCCCTGTTGCTGCAAAATCATCAAAGGCCTTTTCGGTTACCCGGATGATATGATTTTTGATAAATTGTGACCCTTCCGCGGCTCCTTGTTCGGGGTGCTTTATTGCGCATTCCCATTCCAATACAGCCCAACCGTCATAACCGTATTGAGTAAGCTTCGAAAAAATAGATTTAAAATCAACCTGCCCATCCCCCAGCGATCTGAATCTTCCTGGGCGATTTACCCAATCCTGGTATCCGCCGTATACCCCACTTTTTCCAGATGGATTAAATTCCGCATCCTTAACATGGAACATTTTTATAAACTGGTGATAAAAATCGATGTACTGCAGATAATCTAATTGTTGAAGCACAAAATGGCTCGGATCGTAGAGGATGTTACATCGTGCGTGCTTACCGGTAGCTTCCCAGAAGCGCTCGAAAGTAATACCATCATGAAGGTCTTCACCTGGATGTATTTCATAACAAAGATCAACCCCTGCCTTATCGAAAGCGTTGAGGATGGGAAGCCAGCGTTTAGCCAACTCTTTAAATCCATCATCGATTAAACCAGCCGGACGTTGAGGCCAGGGATAAACAGTATGCCACATCAACGAACCTGAAAATGTTGCATGCACATTGAGTCCCAGGTTTTTGCTTGCCTTTGCGGCAAACTTCATCTGTTCTACCGCCCAGGCTGTGCGTTCTTTTAGATTGCCCCGCACAGATTTTGGTGCAAACCCATCGAACATATCAGTAAAGGCAGAATGGACAGCCACTAGTTGCCCTTGAAGGTGGGTAGCTAATTCAGTAACCTGCAGTCCGCAGGACTCAACTGTACCTTTAAACTCATCACAATAGTCTTTACTTTCTGCGGCTTGCTTTAGATCAATGCAACGTCTATCCCACGCCGGAATCTGGACGCCTACATAGCCGAGGGATGAAACCCATTTACAAATAGTTTTAAGATTATCAAATGGAGGCTGATCGCCCATGAACTGCGCCAGGAAAATTGCAGGCCCTTTAAGTGTTTTCATTAAACCGACAGATACTTTAGTTAGACATTTTATTTAATAATAGTTTCGAGTCACGAGCTATGAGTTACGAGCAGTTTCTAATAGCTCATAGCTCAAGGCTCAAAGCTATTTAAGAGCAGTCCACTTTCTTGTAGAGTTAGCTGACTTCACTGCAGTTTGAACGAAGTTCATACCTCGGACCCCATCCGCTACATCGGGAAAATCATACTTTGCAAGGTTCATTTTCTTTCCCGGTTTATAATCGCGCACGGCTCTGGTGAAGGATCGATAAATGTTGGCAAAAGCCTCAAGGTAGCCTTCGGGATGACCTGCCGGTGTTCTTGTATATGCTTTTGCATCATCCGATAAATATTTCTGACCTGCGCGGATAATTTCTTTCGGACGATCTAGCCATTTTAAGATCATCGTATTAGGGTCTTCCTGTTTCCATTCCAAACCTCCTTTTTCTCCATAGACTCGAATGTTCAAATTATTTTCCTCGCCTGCTGCTACCTGTGTTGCCATTAACACCCCAGAGGCTCCATTGTTAAAGCGGAGCAACATCGAACAATCATCATCCAGCTTACGGCCTTTTACCACTGCATTTAATAGGACACAAATCTCCGTGATTTGCAAGCCCGTAATGTATTCTGCCAAATTCGCCGCGTGGGTACCGATATCACCGATAGCTCCACCCATACCCGATTGCTTGGGATCCGTTCTCCAGGATGCTTGCATATTTCCAGTTCCTTCTAATAAGGTAGATAGCCAACCTTGTGGGTACTCAACATATATTTTTCTGATTTTACCAAGCTTGCCATCCGCCACCATTCTTCTCGCTTCCTTTACTAATGGATAGCCGGTATATGTATGTGTCAGACCTAAAAGCAACCCCGTTTTATTGACTGTCTTCTCTAATGTTTTTGCTTCAGCAAGGGAGAAAGCTATTGGCTTTTCAACCAGAACGTGGAAACCATTTTCTAGCGCCATCTGTGACGGCCCAAAGTGGACGTGGTTGGGAGTTACAACCGATACAAAATCAATTCGCTGATCGGAAGGTAAATTTTTTTCTTTTTCAAACATCTCAGCGTAAGTCTCATATACGCGACTCGGGTTGAGGTATAAAGCTTCTCCAGTTTCTTTGGATTCACCCGGAACAATACTGAAAGCGCCACATACCAATTCAATTTCACCGTCGATACCGGCTGCCTTTCTATGAACCGGGCCAATAAAAGAGGTAAGCCCTCCGCCTACCATGCCCATGCGTAATTTTCTTTTCATTTAGTTAGTGTTTGAATTTCAATTAAGGCCTAAAGATTGAAAAATAAAACAATAAAAATAATCTAAAAGGAATGCGGTTTAATTAACAGCCTTAATTTTATTCCAGGATTTATATAGCTGGTGATTTTGGTAACTTACGCTTTACCTACTTTATTTACCTTTTTGCTGAACGTTACCTAAGCATGACCGAATCTCTTTTTCTTAAAAACCTGTGGTATTTTGCTATGCATGGATCTTTTCTAAAGCAAGGAGATCTTGTTGGTAAAGAAATTCTGGGAGAACGGGTTGTGTTTGGACGTGATGAAAACAATCAGCCATTCGCCCTGAAAGATAACTGTCCTCATCGTGGCGTTCCCCTGTCAAAGGGGTGGTATGATGGCAAAGTTATTCAATGCTGCTACCATGGATGGAAATTTGATCATACCGGAACCTGCATTGGAATCCCAGCTTTGGCAGATGAAAAATTCGATACGAAAAAGATCAAGGTATTTAAATATCCATGTAAAGAAATAAGTGGAACGATCTGGATTTATATCCCGCAAAACAAAACACAGCTTCAGGGCGCAGAAGAATACGTGCCAAACCTATTAGCTCCCCCTGGACAAAAGTTTCTTTTTGTTGAAAAAGTGACCATGCCAGCAGATATTGATCATGCCGTTATCGGCCTAATCGATCCGGCTCATGTTACTTTTGTACATCAATCCTGGTATTGGCGATCAGCAAAAAATCTGAAGCTAAAGGAGAAAAAATTTGAGCCCGTGGACCTCGGTTTTAAGATGACAAGACATAAACCTTCTTCGAACTCAAAGGGATATTCTATATTAAAGGGAGGGACCTCCACCGAAATAAATTTTCAGCTACCCGGTATACGAACGGAACATATCCAGGTGGGAAACAATGAAGTTATATCCATTACGTGCCTCACGCCCATCAACGAAAACGAAACGGAACTCAATCACATCTTTTTCACCTCCATCAAGTTTGTAAAATTTGTTTGGTGGCCTTTGCGGCAATTAGGAAAACAATTTATTCACCAGGATTTGGGTGTATTTCGGAAATTAGGCGAAGGCTTAAAATCAAAACCCAC
Source organism: uncultured Bacteroidota bacterium (assembly GCA_963837415.1). Lineage (GTDB taxonomy): Bacteria > Bacteroidota > Bacteroidia > Cytophagales > Cyclobacteriaceae > Chryseolinea. The sequence goes on from CAWING010000002.1 coordinate 71,433, forward strand.
TCTTATGTTGTTAGGAGAGCCGGATGCACAAGCCCGATGGTATCACGAGTTAAAGCGGCAATGGGATCTTTCACAACAGAATAAAACACCTTTTGTAAATCCCATAGAAGCGAAGACGTTACATTGGATTACGTAATAGGGAATCTCGTACTTCTCTTCGCAATGGCGCAACTTTTATTTTCTCTTCTCAAATTTCTTCTCAAGCTTAAAAATTTTTCTGTCGACCCGGATTAAAAAGATACATACTCCGGTGAGAATGATGACAAGTGCTAAAACGACCACATAAATTTTCCCATCTTTTCTGAAAGCATCGGCCATTTCAACGGAGGAATTTCCCTGCCCTAATATTTTTTCTGGCAAAAAAATACACAACGCAAAAATTAATGTGTTAAATGTTCTCATCTTCCATTTGATTTAGCTGTCGAAGTCGTAATAAAATTGTGGTAAGCCACATCCCCAGCATAGAGAAGCCGACTATTGCCGTATAAACTACAAGTTTCATATTGTGCGCGAGGTCAAATAACCTGAAGGTTGGATTGTTACCGCTCCCTGGATGCAACGAATTTTCTGCCAGCCTGGGCAATATGAATATTAATGGAATAAGCGTAGCGAAAGCAAATATATTGTACACTGCGCTTAGCCTTCCTCGTTGCGCCTCATCTCCCAGTGAACCACGTAATATGAAATAGGCTGCGTAGATCAAAAGGCCAATTGCTGTATTATTAAGTTTAGGATCGTTCGTCCAGTAAGTCCCCCACGTAAAATTACCCCAAACCATACCGGTAAGAAGTCCCATCAGTCCGAAAAAGAATCCAACTTTGGCTGACTCGATAGCATAGTCATCATACTTCAAAACCGCTGTGCGCAAATACCTGATGGAAGACCAAACCGAAAATGAAAAATGGAACATCATGCTAAACCACATCGGAGTGTGGAAATAATTTAATCGTATTGTTTCATTTAAAATCGGTAGTCGTGGAACAGGAATAAGAAAACCTCCAATGACTGTATAATATAACAGAACAATTGTAAGAATTTTCCACCACTTAAGATGAAACTTTTCCATGGCTAGGATGTTCGAAGACCTCACGGGACCCAGTGGTTATTCATTAACGGGCAGCTTCCTCAATATTTTTTTATCGACATAAAATGTTCCGAAAGGTAATATCGAAGAAAACATAACCAGGAAGATCCGGTTTGCGGTCCATTTTTGAAGTATGCTAATTGTTAGCGTGGCTACAATAAATAATAAAAATAAAATACCATGTATAAGGCCAATAGTTTGAGTTGCTTCCGGAATATTAAAAAGATACTTAACAGGCATGGCAATAAACACAAGCAGTAACAAAGAACAGCCTTCAAGGAAAGCGATGATACGGAGTCGTCCGACGTGAGATTTGAGTAGATCAACCATAAGTTTTTAGCCCTTAAAAATAAGGCACAATAAGCTAAGATAGGAAATTAACACGAAATTTAAATCAAACTTTTGCAAAGAGCTTAAATCTACGACCATAAAAATTGTCGATTGCGTGTTAATTGCATTCTGATATATTCGCATCAATAATAGCAGCATGGAAACATTAAAAAATAAGACAGTTTTAATAACCGGAGGAAGCAAAGGAATTGGCTACGGAGTCGCAGAATCTTTGGTTAATGAGTTTGCAAAAGTGGCGGTCACGAGCAGATCCCTCGCAACCGCAGAAGAAGCAGCTGAACGATTAAATAAAGCAGGAAAAGGAGAAGCTATTGGCATTGCGGCGGATGTGCGAAACTTCGGTGCTCAGGAAAAAGCTGTGGAAAATGTTATGAAAAAGTGGGGAAAGCTCGATGTGCTAGTCGCGAACGCAGGACTCGGTTACTTTAGTTCGATCGAAACGTTAACAATCGAGCAATGGCTTGAAACAATAGATACCAATCTCACGGGAGTATTTTATAGTGTTAAGGCCTCATTGGAAGCCTTAAAACAATCGAAGGGATATATCATCACGATGGCTAGCCTTGCCGGTACAAATTTCTTTGCAGGTGCATCCGCCTACAATGCAAGCAAATTTGGGCTTGTTGGGTTTACTCAGGCAGCCATGCTGGATCTTAGAAAACACGGCATCAAAGTAACTACCATTATGCCTGGCTCAGTGGCTACTGAGTTTAATGGTTCGAGTCCCAAACCGGAAGATGCCTGGAAAATCCAGCCGGAAGATATTGGGCAGATGGTAATAGACTTATTAAAGATGCATCCAAGGACTCTTCCCAGCAAAATTGAGGTGAGACCTAGTATACCCAAATAGTAATTGCGATTATGAAATTAACGCGTCCAATTCTTTTATTTTTTATGCTGATCATGGTGGTTCATACATCCCATGCTCAACATTCAAGTAATGTCAAATGGAAAAATGTAACTATTCTTGTTTATACGAAGAACGGAAAAGGATATGTGCACGACAATATTGCAAGCGCTATTAAATCCATTCAAAAACTTGGTCAGGAAAAAGGTTTCAAAGTAGTATCATCAGACAACGCCTCCGTGTTTACACTCGATAATCTTAAGCAATTTACTCTTTTGTTATTTGCCAATACCAACAACGATGTCTTTGATACGGACGAGCAACGATTAGCCTTTCGAAAATACATTGAAGCAGGAGGCGGATTTGTAGGCCTGCATTCGATATTAGGAACCGAACGAAATTGGACCTGGTTTAAAATGATGATAGGTGGAACTTTTGTCTGGCATCCACCTTTTCAATCTTTAACCGTCAATGTAATTGATCGGACACATCCCTCAGTTCAAAACTTGCCGCATACGTGGACGAAAGAAGATGAATGTTACTTTATGAAAGAGATGTATCCGGGGATTAAGGTAGTATTAGCGCACGATCTGACGTCGCTCCGCAAAGACGAAGCTGAAAAAATTAAAACATCTTCAGGATCCTTTAGCCAATACTACCCTGCGGCGTGGTACCAATATTTTGATGGCGGTACGATTTGGATAACGACGTTAGGACACGACAAAAAAGATTACGAAGATGAGACATACCTCAACCATATTTTTCAGGGAATACAATTTGTAGCAAGTCATTCGAAGAAATACGATTCTGCAAAATCATATGCGACAGAAATCAGTGAACCAATAAAATAAGCGATGAGCTTTGAGCAACGAGCCAAGAGTAGATAGCCATCCTCGAAACTCAAAACTCGAACCTCGAAACTATTTAGGTAGAAGCAAATTGCCGCTTTGCTCCGGGCTTGATACTTGTAAGATCTGCAATTTTCACTGGCTGGCCAGACTCACAACTTTTCCGCGCAGCAATTCCAACAAGTATGGACAGCGCGCCATCACGAACATTGGCAGACTGGTTCAACGGATCTTCTGTCACTCCTCCGAAAATTTTATCTTTGAGAAGCTTATCCCCGCCACCATGACCGCTCGTGCCGTGTGGTACACGGATAAACTCGCGCTTGCCGAAGTTTTGCGTTAAGACTACTTCATCATAAGGCTTCTCTTCTATCGGATTGCTTTCTTCAATCCAAACATCAATTCTTCCCTTCGTACCATTGAAGGCTATGCGATATCCCTCATAGGGAGAATACGTGGTTAACGAGTAGGCCACCTGTACACCATTCGCATACTTTATAGTAGCCGCCATTTTATCATAAATATTAATATCTTCTTTCCAGACACAACCATCGCGCAAATACCCATCGTGCTTTTCGTTGTTTACGTATAACTCCATGTAATTCTTGTTTTTAGTAATATCAAAGTAGAATTTACATTTGTCTTTATGAGGACATGGCCTGCAATTGGTATGGCGGAAGTCGTTGTTTTTTCCATAGAAATTTAAAGCTCCTGTGGCATAGACCTCTGCTGGGTCCGATTCAATCCACCAGTTGAGCAAATCGAAATGGTGCGTTGCTTTATGCACCCATAAAGTTCCTCCTTTTTCTTTCAGTCTGTGCCAGCGTCTGAAATAGTCTGCACCGTGGCGGGTATCCAAGTACCAGTGAAAATCAACAGACGTGATATCACCAATCGAACCGTTGCGAAGCAATTCGTAAACTTTAGCCCGATGCGGGGAGTATCGGTAGTTGAATGTTACCGTAACTTTCTTGCCCGTTTTCTTCTCAGCTTCCAGGATGGCTTCGCATTTTTGTTCATCGGTGGTCATCGGTTTCTCCGTAATAATATTGGCGCCTAGCTCCATACCGCGTATGATAAATTCGTGATGAGTGGCATCTACCGTTGTAACAATCAGCGTATCTGGCTTAATCTCCTTCATCATTGTTTCAAAATCCGTAAACGTAGGACAGGTAAATCCCGAGGCTTTTTTAAAGTATTCCACCCTTCCTGGATTTATATCGCACAGGCCCACAAATTCTACTTTATCAGAATAAGCGGAGAGAACACTTTTCGACCACATGCCTTGAGCACGACTTCCCGTACCAACAATTGCAATTCGTTTTTTCTTATCGGCAGCCCATGATGGTGCGGAAACTGAGCTCAAAGGATTTACCAGCATTGCTCCTGCTATAGCACCTGTAGAAGCGATAAAATTTCTTCGTGATACACTGTTGTCGGGTTTCATAAATCTAGTTTTAGGAATGGTAAAATATTCAGCTTACGTCTTAAGTCTTTTCTCTAATAAGGCACAAAATGCGCAATCGATTGTTCAATTTAAAATTATTTTACATAAAGGATCAATAAATTATACAAAGCTGACTTTTTTAATGTAGGACATAATTTTTCGGTGACTCTAGGAATAATTATTGGTTCTGCCCCTTTACATTGCATTAGTTCTTAGGATTCCTACTAGGCCGATTGCTGCCATCCTTTCGGGCGATCATCACAGCGTTGCTGAAAATAAATCTAGGTTACCCGATGACGGTGCGACTTGAACTAGAAAAAATATTAATAGCTGCAATTTTCGAATAAAAACATTTTACTACTATAGCGAAAGTAAGCAACTATTGAACAGGAGTCGCATTGGATCAGTGTAAACCGGCGAAGGAAAATTTAATGCGTTGTCTTTACTATTCTCTTAGTCAAAAACTGGTCCTGTGCATTTATCCTTACTAAGTACAAACCAGGTGGATAGTATTCTCCAAATTTGCCGGTTCCCTCCCATACAACGGTGTGATTACCAGCAGAAAGATTTTGCATATCCATCATCGCTATCCTTTGTCCTGTTATCGTGTAAATGCTAACGAATACCGGACTGAGTTTCGTAAGAGAGAAATGGATGGTCGTACGGTGAACCATTGGATTCGGACGAATACTGAAGTTAAGCAGCGGCGCTTCACGCATAATAGACGTCACGGGCTCTTCATAAGGTACTTCTTCACCGAATACGGTAATTTCATCGAACCAAAATTGCACACCGCTCAGATCATGGTGCTCCGCCACAATTTCAAATCTGTCGATAGCAGTCCAATCAAATTTGCCTTCCGGATTGTACCATGCGTTGTCCCATGAACCTTTTTCTTCCAGGTCTGACAACAATATTGTGACTTCATGCCAGCTTTGATCGTCGGTGATAGTTTGTTCAATGGTTTTGCCCATTCGCCATGGGCGATCACTTTCTTCAGTCTTTGTATCGATGAATCGAATATCAAATTTTGCGGCAGCAGAATTTCCACGTACCCAAAAATTAAGCGTATGACCATGACTTTGGAGCAGGGAGAGATCCAGGTCGGGCTTAAAATCAAATCCAATAGAATTGTATTGCTCTGACCCAGACCAATAAAGACAATAGTCACCGGTCTCTGGGGAAGACGTAGAATAAAAGTCGACCTCTCCGTTTGTACGATTAACACTGCTGACTATACCTTCGCCAACGAAGTCGTCATAAATTTTAAAACCTGTGGTCTGCGGTCTTTTTCGATATACCTGTTGAGGGGGAACATTCAGGCTCAGCGCATTCAGCAAGGAAGTGTTTAGATCATAGTCAAACAATTCATTCGTTCCTTTTTCGAACAATCCGAAGCCACCGGTATAATCCCAAATTGTCCACGGAATATCCTTTTCTTCAAAATATTTTTTTACCGTTTCATACCATAGCACGCGATCAGCATTGTTGCTATTGGGAATGTATACGCCAAATTCGCCACAGAATAGGGGTACGTTATGTTGATCTCTGAAGCTAACGGCAATATCCACAAGGGACTTAACCTTGTTGATCGTGCCCTCATTTCCATAATTATTAATAGCGCTCTCAATCCATGTTCCTTTCAGTGAATTCGGCGTAGCAGGCATAGCATTGCCTTTGTATGGAAATGGAACATCAGCCAAGGGCACCATCGAAGGATCGGTCCAACTGGCGCCCTGGTGGGTGAAAATAAACGGATCATAAAAATGGAAAGTGTAAATGAGTTTTGAATCCGAATATACGGGCATGTCTTCTAAGTTATTGTAACTATTCCAGCCTGCCGGCCCTACAATGATATAATGCTGTGTATCCTTTGTTCGGATCGCATCTATTACCGTTTGTTGTATTCCTCCCCACACTGCATCACTGATTCCGTGTGGTTCGTTGAGGACTTCATAGTATAAATAAGAGGATCGATTTTTATAATGCTCCGCCATTTGCGTCCATACCTTCGTGAGAGCAGCGCCAATATCTGGTGATGTATTTTGCGCAGGATCAAACGTATGATTATCAAGGATGAGGTGCATCTGAAGTTCCTCAACCCAATTAACAGTCTCATCCAGAAAACCAAGAAAAAGAGGATCAAGTGTATAGTCAGGTTCTCCACTGGTCATTGCGTGTAGGTTGATGGGTAGTCTAATGGCATCACATCCCAATGACTTAATGCGTTCAAAATCTTTTTTAGTGAATCTGGAAAATTGTATTTCTTTAGCAGAAGCGACCTGAAACCATTGGGTAAGATTTACACCTTTTGAAAATGGAACCTGGGCGTGCAAAGGAAGAGAGCATATAACTAAATACCATATGAGCCAACTGCCAAAGTGAATTGCTAACTTCATACCAACAGGAATAGGTTACAAGGTAACATATTTTAATGTGAGTTTTCTTTTAGACATCAGATGGTAGGGCCAGCAGGATTCTGCTGTTCCGCGGCGATGACCCTTTACTCACTCCGCAAACTTTTTACAGGGTTCATTAAAGCAGCCTTGATAGCCTGATAGCTTACGGTAAGCAACGTAATCACCACAGCACCAGTACTCGTCAGCACAAATATCCACAAGGAGATTTCGGTCCGATATTCATAATTCTTTAACCAATTCACCAGGAAGTAATACGCTATGGGTATCGCTATGACGCTGGAGATAATTACCAATACGACAAAATCTTTCGATAGCATTTTCCATAAATTAAATACGGAAGCACCGACAACTTTTCGAATGCCAATTTCTTTGGTGCGTTGTTCGGCAACGAAGGATGCCAGGCCGAAAAGGCCGAGGCAACTGATGAAAATAGCAAGAACAGCAAAGACGGAAGCTAATTTTCCAATGCGTTCTTCGGAGGCAAATTTTAACGCATATTCCTGATCAGCAAATTTATAGTCGAATGGGGCCGAAGGAATTATTTTCTTAAAAACAGCTTCTATTTTTGGGAGCGCCTCACTTGCCTTTGCTTCCGGCCGTATTTTAATATTGATCCAATTACTGTTTCCCCCTAAGAAAAAAATAGTGGGCATCGTCGGTGCGTAAGGCGACCTCATAACCATATCTTGAATGACCCCGATGATGGTGTAATTGATAACCTTATTGCCCCATACTGGCTGCCATCGAACCCACTCTCCTATCGGGTTTTTAAAACCCATAAATTTTGCTGCGGATTCGTTGATCACAATGCCTGTTGAATCACTGGCAAATTCTTTCGAAAAGTCGCGCCCGTTAACGAACTGCCAACCTACGGTTTTTCCATAGTCAGATGTAACGCTGAGGGTAGCAAATTCTTCCTGCAAACCAGGATCTTTGTCTTTCCACTGAAAACCTCCATTGCTGGACCATATCCCGGTAGTTGGTCCGTTAGATTCCGCTATTTCAGAAACCACTCCCGTATTTTTTAATTCGGTTTGAAGTACATCAAACTTGCCGTAAAAATCCGGGGATATCATTTGGATCATGAGCAAACCATCCCGTGTATACCCCACGGGACGGTCCTTGGCAAATTGAATCTGCTGATAAACGATGATCGTACCAATAATTAAGGTAACAGAAACAGTAAACTGCACAACAACTAATACCTTGCGGGGAAGAGATGCTAATCGCCCAACCCGAAACGAGCCTTTAAGCACTTTGGCGGTTTGAAAGGAAGAAAGGTAAAGTGCAGGATAACTTCCTGCTATTAAACCCGTAAGCAGAATAAAACAAAAACTGATAAGCCAGAAATAGGCGTTTTCAAAAGGCATGCCCATTTGTTTACCAGCCAGATCGTTGAACCAACCCAGCGAAGCACGTACAAAAAAAATGGCGAATACAAATGCCAGCCCTACTACTAAAAATGATTCGCTTAAAAATTGATGAATTAATTGGTTCCGCACAGATCCAATGGCTTTCCGGATTCCTACTTCCTTCGCTCTTTTTTCAGACCGTGCGGTGCTAAGGTTCATGAAGTTTATGCAAGCCAGCAGCAATACAAAAACCCCTACAATTCCGAAAAGCCAAACGAATTGAATTCTTCCACCTTCATTCCTGCCATTCTTCCATTCTGAATACAAGTGCCATTTGTCCATCGGATGGAGGAAAATCTGAGGATTAACGGCTACAAAATCTTTTATGTGCCTTACGTTGCTGAGGATAGCATTCCTAATATTTTCAGAAGCGCTTTCAAAATTAGTGTGAGGTTGGATTTCAACATAGATATCAAGAAAATTATTGGTGAACCCTTGTGTTGTAACCCAATTACTATAAGTCACAAACAAGTCCCAGGGGGCAAAAAACATTACCCCGTAAAAGTGTGAATTGTGCGGGAAATCCTCATACACACCGGTAACCGTCACGTTCATCTTATTATCGATTATGATGTGTTTATTTATGGGGTCGTGATCACCGAAAAGTTTTTTTGAGGCTGACCTCGAGAGAAAAATGGAATTTGCATCCGTTAACCCGGTGCGAGTTCCTTTATCCATTTTGAAAGAAAACATTTCCGGCGCGCTTGATTCAATAAAACTACCTTGCTGAGAAAATTTGTTATCTCCTGCCGCAAGAATATGATCACCGGCTGGCCAGGCTACCGCTACCCTTTTGAAATTACTCCCGTATTTATTTTTCAGTTCGTCTCCCAGGGCATAGGGTAAGTAGGAAGTCGTGCCTGTTTCGCCATTAAGCGTGCCGTTGCGCATAACCCTGGCGATGCGAAGATGGTTTTCATGCATCGAATTAAATGCAAGTTCGTCATACACCCACATCCCAATAAGTATGGCAACTGCCATACCTGCGGCGAGCCCTCCTATATTTATAAGAGAGTAACCTTTGTTCCCTAAGAGATTTCTCCATCCAATTTTGAAATAGCTTTGAAACATAGCGTAGTGATTTAGTGATGGTTTTGATTTTCGAATAGCAAATGGACGTAGGTAATTAAGAATTTGATACCAATAGTTTAGCCTTGCCTTTAAAAGGGATTTTGTTTTTCGAGTGACATGAAATTTCTCATCCAGATCACCTAGCACTTCTTCCGCCAGATCGTTCCGGAGAAGACGAAGCAGTAAGCGTTGGGCGATCCTAGGTGGTTTATCCGACATTGGGTATACATTATTCGCTTCTCAAGGTATTAATCGGGTTCGCTCTTGCAGCTTTCACTATTGTAGCACTGGTTGTGAACAAGCCTATCGCAAAAATTATTGTTGCGCAAATAGTCACAGGTAATAGTTCTACGGATATGTGATAAGCAAACTGTGAAGCCAGGAGGTAGCTGGTGGCATAGTAACCTCCGACCGCGCCCAATACAGCTGCAATTGACAACACGATCACAAACTCTGTATTCAACAGTCCGACAATATTGCTTACCGTTGCACCGAGCGCTTTTCGTATACCGATCTCTTTGGTCCTTTTTGCAATATTCAGTGAGGCAAGTGCGTAGATCCCCGCGGCAGAAAGAAGACCTCCCAGTACGGTGATGAATATAAATATTTGCGTAAGGTTTGCATTTGTTTTCCTGACACCCTGTAATAAAAGGTCGTCCTGAAAGCGGCTTACAAATGGTTTATTGGGGAAAAGTTCCTTCCATGTCTGCTCGAGATATTTATTTATTTCGGGCAGGTGGTGGTGTTCGGCTTTTACCAGCAGAGAAATATACTGGCTCCTGCTGGCCGGATAAAATACAAAAGGCTCGGCCTTCGCAGATCGGTATAAATTGTCAACATGGTTTTCCACGACTCCGGAAATAACTCGTTTCCCGCCATGCACCGTAAGGGTTTTACCTAGCGGGTCTTTCATTCCTGTCTGATCAAGGAAAGCTTTATTAACGATTACTTCTCCGGTCTTTTCCGGAGTAGGATGATCCAGGTTGAGAGGATTCCCTTCAGCAATCCTGAGTCCTAACGTTTCAAAAAAATTCACTCCGATGCCGAGCACCTGAACATTGTATTGGCCAGTATCAACCTGCACCGAAGTCTGGTAAGTTTTATCTCCCAGGTTACCGTCACTAACTCCTACACTAATGATTTTAGCGTTAGCGGCAATCGCATTTTTCATGATCTCGAATTCCCGTTCACCCTGTAGATTGACGGTAATGATCTGATCCTTATCATATCCAAACTTGATGCCCTCCTGGTACTCTGTGTTGAGCGTAAAAACGACACCCGCAATTAACACCATGACTGACAGTGCAAACTGGAAAGCAACAAGTGTGCGAGTAAAAAGATTGGTTCCTTTTAGTTGTACACTTCCCTTCAGAAGCACAGTGGGTTTAAACCTGCTGTTAAACAAAGCAGGATAGATTCCCGCTACTATCGAAGCAGTAAAAACCAGCACAATAAGGGCGATGAAAAAATTCACTCCTTTCAGATCCGCAAGGCCGTAAGGCAAACCCCACATAGAGTAGAAGGCTGGTACAATCCATTGTGCCATCAATAACCCGGCAGCAAGCGACAATGAAATGATAAGGAAGGTTTCAAAAAGAAATTGGGAGACAATCTGACTCCGCGCTGCACCTACTACTTTTCTTACACCAACCTCCTTGAGCCTTCGTGCAGTCATGGCAATAGAGGTGTTAGTGAGGTTAAAACAAGCGATCAATAGAATAAGTAAGGCAAGACATGTGAAAATAATAAGCGGCTCCTGGCTGCTCCGCTGATTTACCCAACTCCAACGCTCTTCCGCTTCATCCAAACTGTTTTCAAAAGGCTCCAGCTGATAGGAATTGACCACCATATCACGCCGAAATTTATTTCGGATGGATATGTACTTGTTGAATTGTTTGCTGATCGCAACTGCGTTCTGCGGTGACGAAATCTCCACAAAAGTGGAGGGGTCCCTCCAGTCGCTCCAGTCATCCATTTTAAGCTTGAAAATGTCAATGAAATTCTCGATACGCATCAGCGCGGAGAAATAGAAAGTATTGTTAACAGGAATTTTTTTCAGCACACCCCCTACGATGACTTCAATTTCTGTTTCATTGTAGGAATAGAGCACCATCAGCTTGCCCACGGGATCTTCATCACCAAAATATTTTTTAGCCAGTTCCTCGCTGAGAAAGATCGTATTCTTGTCCTTAAATGAGCTGTGACTTCCAGCGATCAGTGGATAATCGAAAAGATCAAAGAACGTGCTGTCGGTAAAAGCCAGCTGCTGATTGAAAGTTTTGTCGTCGTACCGCAAAGATCCATCACCCTGCAGAAACCGGCAATACCTTTCTATGCCCACAATTTCTTCAGCGGCAATCGGTCCAAGCATAATCGGTGCCTGGTTGTCCTGCACCTGGCTGCCATCTTTTTGCGTTGAATGCGTATGGATTTTGAAAACATTGGCAACTTTTTCTTTGTTGTGAAAACTGTCAAATTCGATATTGTACGCCAGCAGCAGGTATACCGTAATACAACATGCCAGTGAAATTCCCAAACCCATGACATTGATAGAAACATAACTTTTGTTTTTGAGGAGGTTCCTCCAGCCGATCCTGAAATAGCTTTGAAACATTGGATAGTGATTTATGTATGCTGATTTCGATTTTCGAATTGCAAATGGCCTTACGTAATGGAGAACCTGATACCAATAGTTAAGCCTGGCCCGGAAGCGCGACTTTTGATCCACCGTTGAATAAAATTTCTCCTCCAGATCACCCAGCACTTCCTCCGCCAGATCATCCCTGAGAAAATGAAGAAGAATTCTCTGTGCAAGTCTGGGAGGTCTGTATTTTCTCAATTTCAAATCCTTTACAATTTATTCAAATCCATAATTCATTTTGTTTGCAAAGGCCGGATACTGCTGCCACAGGGCAACTTTGAAATCTCTTGAGTCTTTCAATACCCTCTTGCCTAGCGCTGTAATGGTGAAAATCCTTTTTCTCCGACCCCCGCGTTCGGCCGTCGATTTCCCCATTTCTGACTTTAGGAAACCCTTATTTTCCAGGCGATCCAGGGTAGAGTGTGTGGCCCCGATCGAAACCGATCGGCCGGTTTGAGATTCAAATTCCTCCGCAATTTTAAAAGCATAAGCGTCTTCTCCCAGAATGCCAACCAGGAGCAAGATCACTTCCTCAAATTCTCCTAAGCGTGTTTCTTTCATCTGTACAAATTTTTTGATGTTCTAAAGAACATATGGAATCGGACGTTCACACCCATTTTGTAATGGGCATGTTGTGAACGAATTCATATGATATCATACTAAATTGTAGAACTAATGTACAGGAATAATTTATATGTTCTACTATTTAGTAAGAAATACCTCCGATAATTAGAAAGGTTGCAAGAAAACAGAAAAAAAATTTAAACCAAGAACTGAGCAGTTCTGACGATTGCAAATGGCGAGCGAAAAATGCAAAACCACAATGGTATTTCGAATACCTGTTGATGAGCTGAATTACTTCTTCGAATAGCTCAAAAACCAATTGTAGATATCATCGCCGGCGTACACCCTTACCCATGTGTCATGCCCCATGTCCTCATGGATAGTAAAACGAATATTTTTATGTCCCAGGGATTCTAACTTGTTAATGGCTGTAAAAAAGTATTTTGCCAATACAGCCTGATCCCTTCCGCCTGCAAAGGCCCAAACCGGAATTTTATTTTTTGCAATCGGATCGATCCAATCCGGGTGCGCCCAACCAACAATGGGGCTGATTGCGGCAAAATATTGGGGATATTTGCTTGCGATATACCAGGTACCAAAACCACCATAACTCAGCCCGGTTAAATAGACCTTATTTGGATCAGCTTTATATGTTGCCAAAACTTTGTTCAATACTGCGATTACGTCTTTGTCTCTCTTCTCCCATCCATCGGGAGGAACATCAGCGGTAAAATTCAATTCATTATTTACAACGGCCCCGACCATCGGTTCCGTAGGTTGATTAATACTCCGCGCTGGAGTTCCTTCTGCCAACCGTTGAGGGAACTTAGTTATATCTCTGCCCTTTAAATAACTTTGAGTAGCATCTCTCCCAAAGACAGGTAACTGAGGCGAAATTATGATGAAGGGTAAATTTCTTTTTTGAACCCAGGCCTCATAAAGCGGCCCGTGCTTTAATACGTAGTCAAGCTCATTTTTGGCATTGCCTCTCTCACCATCACCATGCAAAAATATAAGGACAGGCCATTTCTTAGTTGGATCATCTTTATATCCTCTTGGCAAATAGATATAAGCATCCCGTTCCTCATTACCTTCCGTACTCTTGTAGGAAAGCCTTATCAATTGATCGTCTAATTTATTTTGTGCTCCCGACGAAGACATCAAAAAGAGGAATGAAAACACGAACGCATATTTTAACATAACTAATTTTAGGTTTGACTTATAATGTTACGATTTTTTCCGATCCGTAAAAACAAGCATAGGATCCAGAAAAACCAGCGTTTGCATTAGAAATGAAAATAAAGGGGAATGCTACTATGAAATGTAGCTCTATTGGTTGATTCGTTTTACTCTTAACGGTTTACTCTTAATGGTGTGTTTAATAAGGAGGTTTTGATTGTCAATTAACATCCTGACCGTTCTCTAATTTCTTGATCATCGTTTCTACATTCACTTTGTTGCCATCATCGGGAGCTTGTGGTAAGGCTGATTTCATGTAAGTCAGGGCTTTTTTGAAATCTCCTTTGGCGGAATAAGCCCTTCCTAATCCTACATTCGTTGTATATTGATTGGGATATTTTTCATAATTTTTTTTGTACACTTTCATGGCTTCATCAGCTTGTTTCATGGTCAATAACTGACGGCCATAAAAATGTACATCGACCATACTTCCCATCGGGACAGCTTCATCCATCACTTTTTTTGCTTCTTCTACCCTGTTCATTTTCATTAACACTGCCGCTTTTGTGCTTAATGAACGGAAGTTCTTTTCACCCATGACCCGGAAATAGATGGCTCTATCCATCCAGGCTAATGCCTGTTCAAGTTCAATGTTATTTGCGATACAATAGTTTGCTGCTTGTATGTAGTCATAGTATGGCCTTGTCGTCCGAAATTCACTTTTGAAGGATGCTATCTGCAATGTTTTAGTATCCGCTTCAACTCTGAAAGCGATCATTCTTTTTTCCCAAGACATAGCTATGACCGCGGAACTATCGGTTTGATCTAAAAATTCATAGTTCAGCCACTCCACACTTGTGTTCAATGCTTTATTTTTTACCGTTACACGAAGAGCATCTGCTGAAGGATCATAATAAAAGCTACCCCATGAATTGGAAATCTTCGAAAAGATCAACGTGCTCTCCTCTTCTCCAAGACTAATAAAAAAACCGTACGTTCCTGCAGCCAGGTCTTTACCTTCAATTTTTACCGGGTGGGAAAATGACATAGCCGTATTCTCATTTGCACCTGCACGCCAAGGGGCGGAATTGCTGGTTCCGTGGCCTTGATCAACAAATCCATAATGCGCCACAGGCGTATTCCAAATTTTTCCTTCCCGGCCTTTCACGCCAGGTCTGCTGTAGGTGATCAAAATTTTTACAACGCCAAGTTGTTCGGAGACCGAGGCCTTTTTATTTCCGCCATCCGGTTCGGTCGTTAGCGGCATGATTTGGGCCAAACATGAAAGCGGTAAGAAAAGGAATGCAATGTATACTAAGGTTTTCATAGAGTGTTCGTGTTTCTAAAACGCAACAATTAAAGGAGGACAATAGCAAACTTATTTCAAAGTGCAGGGATAAAAAATACCACAAGAGACGTTATGATTGATAGAAAGATTTCACCAACCTGTTCAATTTTAACAATGTCTATCGCTAGCTTTTTCTTTGCTACTGTCAAAAAAGTAGAAGCGATTAATAATGGTCCTGAAATTATCCATTTCTCGGTTCCACGATTGTCGATGGGTTGATAGTTAATGGTGAAGATTGAGTGTCGTGTAAATTCAGTATGTCATATAAATCTTACAGTCTACACACTTTATCGATTTGTTTTTTATCCGGAGTTGACGCTCGTGCTAGCCAGACTTCTTCTCTGCGGATACATTCGGTTTACAATCAAAGTGGTGTGAGATGCAAAGTCATTTTTATTCTACCGTGCTAGACCCTGCTTAGTGCAAACCTGTCTATTGTTACGGCTTCCGCCCTGAACTGGGCTCCACAGCGGCCCTTCATTGTTTCCCTTTGCCTTTGATACAAATGAATTTAGTTTTTTGTTTTTATCCCCTACCTTCAAATAAATAATAATTCCATGGCTGTCAGATTGAAAATTGTCCTGGGAGTCCGCTCCAAGCGTGTTACCATTTTATTGTTAATTCTTTATTTACTCATATCAACACTACCCCTTTCCGCTCAGAAAAAGAGCAAAAAAAAATCAAGGTCTGCGGAAGAACAACGTATTGTTATTGCGGAAGATGAAGTAAGCCATTATCGCATTGTTATCCCATCGTCTGCGACTGATCACGAACAGAAAGCTTCAACCGTACTTCAAGACTATCTTCTTCAAATTTCAGGTGCAGCTATCCCTATAGTTACGGCAGACCGACCGAGAAGTCGCTATGAAATTGTGTTAGGACAGAATGAACGCCTGGACGAGTTAAACATTGGGGTAAATCTTAATGCGTTAAAAGAAGACGGCTTTCTTATCAAAACGGATAGCCTCCGGCTAATTATTGCAGGAGGAAATGAGAAGGGAACTCTTTATGGGGTTTATACCTTTCTCGAAAAATACCTTGGATGCAGAATGTACAGTCCTAACGTTAAGGTTATCCCGCAACAGAAAAAGATTACACTTGTAAAGGTTGATGACATGCAAATACCTTCCATCTCCTTTAGAGATACACACTATCGCGTCACATGGGACGCCGAGTACACAGACTGGCACAAGCTTGATCACAATGAGAACGGAGAACG
Source organism: uncultured Bacteroidota bacterium (assembly GCA_963837415.1). GTDB lineage: Bacteria > Bacteroidota > Bacteroidia > Cytophagales > Cyclobacteriaceae > Chryseolinea. The sequence goes on from CAWING010000002.1 coordinate 87,864, forward strand.
CACCGACTGGGGCATGTGGGTCCATACCTTCAACGAACTTGTTTCGCCTGAGATCTACTATCAGGAACATCCCGAATATTATGCCATGGTAAACGGTAATAGGATCCCAACACAACTTTGTTTAACAAATCCCGAAGTACTTACGATTACGATTCAAAATCTTCGTAGGAAGATCGCACAGCATCCGGAGGCCTTGTACTGGTCGGTGAGTCAGAACGACAATAAAAATTTCTGCACATGTGATAACTGCAAGGCTATTGATGAACGGGAAGGCTCCCCTTCGGGCTCCATCATTCATTTTGTAAATCAGGTAGCCGAACAATTTCCAGACAAGATGATTTCAACGCTCGCATATGAATATGGACGCAGGGCACCGAAGACATTGAGACCGCGCGAGAATGTTAATATTATGCTCTGCAGCATTGAAGCCTTTCGTGATAAACCTATAGCAGAAGATCCGACCAGCGCCGACTTTGTACGCGATGTAGAGGATTGGGGGAAAATTGCGAAAGACATCATCGTTTGGGATTATGTTATCCAGTTCCCCAATCTGGTAAGTCCTTTTCCAAACCTTCATGTGTTAAAGCCGAACATCGAATTTTTTGCCAGCCATGGAGTCAATGCTATGTTTGAACAAGGAAACCGCGAAGTAGGCGGCGAGTTTGCCGCGCTTCGTGCCTACATGCTCGCCAAGCTTTTATGGAATCCAAATGAAAATGCAGACACTTTGATGAATGATTTTCTAAAAGGATATTATGGTGCGGCAGCTCTTCCTCTCCGACAATACATAGATGAAATGCGCGATGCGCTTGTCAAGTCAGGTAAGCCGCTTCGTATTTTTGGGTCACCGAATGAAGCAGCAACAAGCTATCTGACACCAGCTCTTGTTGAGCGCTATGAAAAATTATTTGATCAAGCCGAGGCAGCAGTAGTTGAGATGCCATTGATTCTGGAACGGGTGAAGATTGCGCGCTTACCCCTGGAGTTTGCTATTTTGGAACAAGCAAAGAAAAACTTCACAGGTACCCTAGGTGTGTTTGACAAGGTGGATGGTCAATGGGAAGTACGAACAGCGATCCGATCCAAAATTGATCCCTTCACTGATCTTTGTATCCGTGAAGGTGTGACACAAGTAAAAGAATGGAGTACGTCGCCGGAAGAATACCGTTCATCGATGTACAGGCTCTTTTCTCAGGGCATGAATGAACACCTTGCATATGGAAAAAAAGTTCGCATCATAAGCCCCACTGTAGTTCCTACTAAATGGGACGACAAAATGTTAACGGATGGTATACGCGGAAGTCACGACTACGATTACAACTGGCTCGCTTTTCCTGGCGCAAACCTAGAAGTAATCATCGATCTGGAAGCCGTAAAGAAAGTAAGGCGGATCGAATCGGCTTATTATCAGTATGCATTTTGGCTCCGGGTGCTGCCGAAAAAGGTTGAGTATTTTGTTTCCCTGGACGGAGAGAATTTCGATCAGGTTGGAGCTTTAGAAAACACGTTGCCTATTGACCAGTATGGCGGACAACAGCGAGACTTCATCACTGAATTTGAGCCCCGTGATGCTCGCTATGTAAAAGTAAAAGCGCATACGATCGGAAACACACCGGAGTGGCATCCAGGTGCGGGACGACCTGCCAATATGCTCGTGGACGAGATCGTTGTGGAGTAGTCAAAGCAGTAAGTCGATGGTCTATGGTCCATAGTCCATAGTGGTTTCTGCTAATTGATAATCTGAGTAAAATGACCTTCTAAAAGGCAACACATAAATGAAGCACTCACTACCATTGACTATGGACCATGGACTATCGACTTCTAAATGTGAGCCGTTTTGTTATTCATTCCTCAAGCTCGTTGCCGGTTTTGATAATGCGGTGTTCAAAGATTGAGCGCTTACAGTTAGTAGAGCAACTACGAGTATAAGCAACCCGGGAATAACAAACATCCACCATGCTATTTCAATATGGTAAGAAAAGCCTTGCAACCAGAGATCGATAAGATAATACGCAACAGGAGCAGCAAGAAGAAAAGCGGCAACTGTAAGCCTAACATATTCCCTGGACAGCATAACCAGTAGATTTACTACCGTTGCACCTAATACTTTTCGCAAGGCTATTTCTTTCGTCCTGATTTTAATCACATACATACTCAAGCCGGAAAGGCCCAGGCACGAAATGAAGATGGCAAGAATGGTAAACATGCCAAATACTTTTCCAAATCGGATATGTTCATTGTATTGCTTGTTGAAGAATTCATCCAAAAAATAAAACTCAAATGGGTTATTTGGATAATACTTTCCAAATGCTTTGCTGACAAGTGCTGTATTATCCTTTATGGATGCCGGGTCGGTTTTTATAAGATAATAGCCTTTGCCTTTTGTGTATTGATAAAAAGTAGGAACTATAGGATTATCCAGCGATCGATTATGATGATCTTTCACCACACCATTTATTTTTCCAACAATATCATTATCGTGATAAAGGATTTTGCCCAGTGCTTCATCCGGCGAATTGAATCCAAAGGCTTTCCGGGCTGCATCATTTATAACAATCTCCGTGTTTCGATCGTTGCTCAGCTGATCGCTTACAAGTCCATTACCTGCCAGAAAATCAATCGACAAAAAATCAAAGTAGTTCTTGTTGACAAAGTAGAAATAGACCTGCAGGTTATTTTCCGGTGGTGCGTTTTCAAGCTTAAAGCCCCCTCCTACGTTTCCAGAATTCTCGTCACCAGGAATCGTAGATGCATACGTAATGTCGTCTATGCTTGAATGTCGTGCCAATTCAGTACCAAATCCATCACCGCTATCACGAAGGTCGTTCGGAACGGGGACTACTAAAGTCTGATCAATGTGCATTCCTAAATCAACATTTTTCATGTAAAAAATTTGTTTGTACATGACTATCGTACCCGAAACCAACATGATGGAAAAAGAAAATTGAAAAAAGACTAAAACCAAACGCAATGAATAAACACTTTTTGGTAAGAACGATTTTCCTTTTAAAGATTGGATTGGCTTGAATGAAGAAACAATAAATGCGGGATAAAATCCATAGATCAAAGAACCCACAATTAACGCAGCGCCCATGGCTAACCAAAACATTGGATCAGTTAATAATGAAAATCGGGTTTGAATCGAGGTAAGGTCACTAAAAATTGGAAATGCCAGTTGTGCTATGAATACAGCTGCAACCAAAGCAACTAAATTAACCAACAAAGATTCTATAAGAAATTGAACAATCAGATTCATTCTTGTTGATCCATTTACTTTCCGAATACCAACTTCACTCGATCGGTTGATAGCCATCGAAGTAGTTAAATTGATGTAGTTTAGCCACGCAATAAATAAGATCAGAGCAGCAATGGCAGTTAAGGCCATCACACTTTTTGCATTCCCATTTTGCTCATGCTCAAATCGCAAATTTGAGTTTAAGTGTATTGCTGACAAGGATTGGAGTTTATACTCACGTCTTATGTTTCCATCCGGATGCAATTTTTGAACGACGCTCCCCATTTTTGTCTGAAGTACATTCGCATCCGCTTTGTCGGCTAGTAGAATATAAGTGGTTCGATTGTTACAGGTTATGCAATAGTTTGGATCATTGAGATCCGTGACGAAGGAAAGCAACATATCAAATTTGATATGAGAATTTTCGGGTACATCAGCCGCAATGGCTTCAACTACATAAGGTGTTTGTCCTTGAAGGATAGTCTTTCCAATCGCATCATCGTTTCCAAAAAGGGATTTAGAAGCAGATTTTGTTAAAACTACCGTGTTCGGTTTCGATAAAAGCCCCTCACGTGAACCTTTTATTATAGGAAAAGAAAAAAGTCTTAAAAAAGTTGAATCGACGCTAAATACGCGGGTGAAATGAACAGGATTATTATTAAAGGTAAAAACGCGGTCGCTTTTATAACAGCGTGCAAAATCGATTACTTCAGGAAACATTTCCTTAACCGCAGGTCCCAACGCGGTAACGGATCCGCCACTTGCATCCGAGTGGGTAGGATAATGTCTCACATTTACGAGGCGATAAAGTCTTTCATAGTTGGTATGAAAGACATCATAGCTCCTCTCAAAAACGACATACTGCGCTATTAAAATACAGGCAGCCATACCGATGGCAAGGCCCGAAATATTGATCAGTGAGAAAAATTTATTTCGGAGGAGATTGCGATACGCCGTAAGAAGATAATTTTTAAACATAGGCTTACTATTTCGGTTAGGTTCCTATGGTCAATTAGAATGCCATTAAAAATTTTGTTCGAGAAACTAAATTGAAAGCGTTTCTCTAGGATGGAATTCAGGAGTGAACATAAGAATGTCCGCATTCGATCAATGTTCACGAATAAGATTCTTTATAGACCGATTGTAAAAATTCAAAACACTGATATGAAACTCGCCCTTATATTTAAGTTATAGTTTGAAGTAGGAACATGTAGACAATAAAAAATGAAGCAAGTTTTAACTGAGTTGGAAATAAAACAGTTCATTGAGAATGGATTTGTCAAGCTTGAAGATGCTTTTCCGCGCGAGGTAGCAGATCAGGCTCGGAATATTTTATGGAGAGAAACAGGATGTGATCCACACGACCCTTCAACATGGGTTCACCCGCTCATTCGATTGGCGGGCTATGGCGATGAACCATTTCGCCTTGCTGCCAATACTCCCCTTCTTCACAACGCAGCAGATCAATTGGTGGGTAAGGGCCGTTGGATTCCCCGGACGGGCATTGGAACTTTTCCGATTCGTTTTCCTAGCAAGATAGATCCAGGGGATACCGGATGGCACGCCGATGGAAGCTTTTACGGAGAAGACAATGTTCCGCGACTTAACCTAACGTCCCGCGAGCGTGCTTTGCTTATGCTATTTTTGTTTTCAGATGTCGGTGTTGATGATGCACCAACAAGAATTTTAATTGGGTCACATCTTGATGTACCTCCTCTTCTAGAGCCGGCAGGAAATAATGGATTAACTTTTATTGAGCTTGCTCAAAAATTAACGACTACATTAAACCGGCAAATTGCCTACGCTACAGGTGAAGCCGGAACAGTTTATCTTTGTCATCCATTTTTAATTCACGCAGCGCAACTACATCGCGGAAAGAGGCCACGTTTTCTGGCACAACCTCCCCTGCAACCAAATCCCGATGAACCAATTAAGTTGCATCGGGAGGATGGAGCATACTCCCCTGTTGAGGTTGCTATTCGGAGGGGCTTGAACTTATAGTTAATTCTTACGCGCTGCGTCTATGATGTAATTTTTAACCGCAAAGACCAAAGAAGAAATAAAAACAACAAAAAAAAATCCACAGAAAACGGTTGAGATTACGGAAAGCTTTGTATTTGGGTGGTGCTGGCAGCATCTGGACAATTTGAAGTGCTGCTTAAAAACGAGTGGGATTTCTTTGCGCCTCTGCGCCTTTGCGGTAAAAAATTGAACCGCAGAGACGCGAAGGCGCAAAGTAATTTTGCTACACTACGCGATCATTTCACTAATTAAATCGCCCAGGATTTTAATTCCCTTCTTAATCTGTTCTTCTGACGGATTCGAAAAATTCATGCGGAGCGAATTGGTCCCCTGATTATCTCCTACATAAAAATTTTGACCTGGAACAAACAGTACATCTTGCTCGATAGCTTTCTCCAGCAGCTTATGTGCATCTATTTTTTCAGGGAGCGTGACCCAAATAAACATCCCTCCTTTCGGTACGATCCACGTCACCTGATCAGGAAAGTAAAGACGCATCAAAGCCATCATAATCTCGGCCTGTTCGTTATAGAATGATCTAATAGCATTTAAATGATCCTGTAATGAATTGTCTAAAAGAAACTGAAAAATTATTCGCTGCATCAAATTGTTTGAATGAAGGTCTGATGCTTGTTTAGCGATAGTCATTTTCCTTATCATTTCCTTCGGACCTATCGCCCACCCTAGCCTCATGCCCGGCGATATTATTTTAGAGAACGATCCTAACTGAATTGTTTTTTCAGGGATCAAACTATGAAAGTCAGGGAGATCGTTTTTCGAGAAATAAATTTCACTATACGGATTATCCTCTATCCAAATTGTATCTGAGTTGTGCTGGCTTGTTACAAGAGCTTGTCTGTGATGCAGATCGTACGTATTACCCGTGGGGTTTTGAAAATTAGGAATGCAATAAAAGAGCACGGGTTTCTTATTTTGCATAATCTGACTAAAATCCTCAACATCGGGGCCACCGTCAAAAATTTTCACATGATGAAAGGCAGGCTGATAAACCGAGAACGCTTGTATCGCACCGAGATAGGATGGGCCTTCAAGCAAAATGTTGCTGGAGGTATTTAGAAATAGTTTACCAACCAAGTCAAGCCCTTGCTGCGAACCATTTAGAATAAGAACCTCTTCCGGATTGATTCGCAATCCGGATTTGCGCGATTGCCATTGAGCAATATAATCCCTCAATGGAAAAAATCCTTCCGTGACGGAATATTGCAATGCTGCCTTTCCATCTTTGCTCAGCACGATCTCTGCAGCCTTCGCTATTTTTTCCGTGGGAAAAAAAGTCGGGTTTGGTAATCCTCCTGCAAATGAAATCATCTCCGGCCTGGTTGAAACTTTTAGAATTTCTCTGATAAAAGATTCAGGAATGTTTTTTATCCTGTCTGAAAAGGGAATTGGTTTAATCATCGTCATATAATTTGGTTTTAGTCGACAAACAAAAAGCCCGGCTTTAACCGGGCTTATACTTTTTTAATTTGAACAAAAGTTATCCGGTCATGGGAGGTTTCTCTGCCACTGCGACAATTGCTAGCACTGCGATACTTATGTTCTTTTTCATCTATCTTAAAATAAAAAACCCCGGCTCTAAGGCCAGGGTTGTAAATTTCTTTTAAACAATCATCAGGCCTTCAAGCGTAATTTCTTCACCACTGCGGCAGATGCGATATGAAGGATTGTTGTTTGCATGGGTGTAAAACTGAAAATAATTTTCGGAATAAACAAGTTCTCGTGTTTTTCAAAAGTCGTTTCTACCCAAGGTTCAAAAAAAATCGCTTTGCTTACCAAAATTATTTCGTCCCTATGGAACTCCGACTAGCACACTAATAATTCGCTACCTATATATCATGTCCCTACGGGACTTCGGCTAACTACAAATTATTTTCTACCAATATGTTGTCCCGATGGGACACGGACAGCAGGAATCTAATCCCCGGGGAATGTAATATGCTACTTACTATTCAAGTTCCGCCGGTTGAATATTTTGACGTGACATTGACTATCTATTGCGCGCCCTGTAATACCTGGTAAAATCAGTTTGCCTCATGAGCCCCACAGGTCCTTCATAAATGCCACCCGATCCTTGCGGGTCGTCCACATAGACCAACAATAGGTTCAGAGCGCCGGGAGTAAACATATCAGAAGTGATCGTGTAGACTCTGAGTTTACCGTATTGGTCAGTAGACCCAAGCCATTTGCCATTGAAGTAAGTGTGATCATGATCATCTATTCTTCCCAATATCAATACCAGGTCCTCGCCTTCCAGCGCCTTAGGTAAAACAAACTGTTTGCGATACCAGGCCGTGCCATCATAGTTATTATAGCCCTGATGCTCCCATATCCCTGGAACAGTAATCTTACTCCAACGAGCATCTTCACGAGGTGAATGTTTTTCGGTGCTTAAAAAATTTTTTCTGTCCTGATCTTTGTAGGTGCGTTCGGCCAGGGAAAAATCCCAAAGGCCGCGAAGGTTCAAAATAAGATCTTTATCGTTTTCATTTGTAAATATGCCGATATCTCCCGAGACAATTCCTCCATCTATATCAGAATCATAAACCCTTACAGCGATCAGATTTGGTCCCTGGAAGTTGATATATTCAGATGGGATGGAATAATTCCTTAAAGCGTTGTACGCGGTACGATACTTTGGCGGGAACGATCCTGATGACCCGATCTTATGGCCATTCAAGTAAACCTCATCCACATCATCAATGTAACCGAGAAATAAATTATAACCCCAATTTTTGTTTTCGAGGTCCGTTCCATCAAATGTTCTACGATACCACGCATAGCCATTGTACCCATTGAATCCTTCATCCTCCCAATTGGATGGAACATCAATATTTTCCCATTCCTTATCGCTGAATTTAGGATCAGACCATTTTTTGTTATCACCAATGGTAAACCTCCAAGAACCTCTTAAGTTTAGGACCTTTTGCCATCCATCTTCCGCCATGCAGGACGTGCTGCCTGCCAATAGACTAAATAACACCACCAGAAAAAAAAGTATCGTTCGTTTCTTTTTCACAAAACCATTATTATTCACGAAAACCATTATTAAAATCAATTGTCAAAATAATAAGCAACCCAATCGACAAAATTATAATTATCATCGCGATACTTTCTCCAGAATTGTTTGTACTCACTTCGCGGAAGCAGGGTAATAGGACCGTTATATATTCCACCCGCTCCTTCCTGGTCATAAACCCGGACAGCGATGACGTTATCCTGACCTGGCTGCAGAAGGTCGTCCGGGATGGTGTATGTTCTGTGTTTATTATACTCATTATCGCCGGCCCATTTTTTATTAATATTTCCTGTGCCTCCAATGTGCGTGCCATTGATAAAGACTTCGTCCATGTCATCGATCTTGCCTAGTAATATCATTAAATCATTGACGTTAAAATTAGCTGGAAGCTCAAACGTTTTTCGATACCAGGCGAACCCATCGTATTCACGAAAACCCTGCGCCTCCCAGCTTGACGGAACAATGATATCCTCCCATTCGGAGTCATCAAAATTCTTCTTCGACCATTCAGGATTATCAAATAAATGAAACTTCCATTTTCCAAAGAGGTTCAAACTATTTTGAGAATAATGTGGATAATTATAAATGCCGACGGATGAGCCTATTATTCCACCCTCTCCTCCTTCGTCATATACTCTTACGGCAATTACATTCTTGCCATTTTTATTTACATGCTCGATCGGTATCAGATACCGCCTGCCGTAGTTGTACGCGGTAAAGTAATCGGGAGGAAATCCGCCGGTGGTACCAATAAGTTTGCCGTTGAAATAAACTTCATCTACATCGTCAATCCTCCCCAGCTCAAGATATAATATGTCTTTGCTCTCAACCTCTATTTCTATTGCTTTTCTATACCATGCATAGCCGTGGTAATTATCGAATCCTTCTTCCTGCCAGGAAGATGGAACATGTATTTTTTCCCAATCGGAATCATCGTATTCAGGATTGGCAAATTTCTTATTATCACCTAAAATAAAGCGCCAGTAGCCCTGTAGATTCACTCGCCTGTCTTTTTCCTGGCACGCGGCTTCGAAGAACAGTACCGAACAAAATAGAATTAAACTGAGGGCTTTTGTAATTGAAAGTGTTTTCATATTAGTGATTCATAGTAAATATTAAACAAATTATTGCTGCGCTGCTGGGTAGTTGCTTGTTATGTGATGCGATTTCTATTCTTCGTTTATTTCGAAGTAAAAAAATACTAACCACCAGCACCCATATCAAAAAAAATCCTCCCGCGACAGGTATATTCCATCCGTTAGCACGAAAAAAATCGGTGGATTCTGACCTATGAAAAATGGTTGGAGCAAGCACAACGTGGACTACACTCACTATACAAGCTAACAAGCCCATCCAAATGGGAATAAAACGAGTCATGATTATGGCTAAACCACAAGCAACAAGAAGTACCGTCGTTAATAAGCGTTCGATAGGTCCATAGATTAATAATAGCTCCTCCGTCCTCGCTCCCTCAAGCATAAAGCCAATCGGTGTAGTACTCAGCCACGCAGCTCCGACTTGGATAGAATCCGCCACATAGGTTAAAATTGCATAGGCTACTCCAATAGAAAAAATAAATGAACCGAGCCCTTCATAAGCCGGATTAAATCGAATAATCATGTTTCTGAAACCGGATATAAATCCGATCAGCCCAATGCAGGTGAGCATGTTAATAAACATCTGGATTATAATATTCCATGCAGGGGGTGGTTCATTGTAAATAAAATAAAGAGGCACCTCCATCATTCCAAAAGCGCACATACCTATTCCGGCAACGCCTGTCCAATAGTGTACATTTAATTTTCCCATAAAACCCGCTTGAAAATGTTTTTCGCCAAATAGCAAACCATGTGTAATAATACGGGATGGAAAAAATCCTGGTGTCATAGCGGGGTAAAGAGATGTAAAAAGTTGTCACCGAAGTGTTGAAGAGTTGACGTGCGAAGTGTTGAACTGTTGGCGGAATGCCTTATTTACCCCAATCAGAGTCACCGGTTTCAGGGACTCTGATGCTTCACGCATGTTTTTCATGTCGATGCGTGAAATATTTCAAAATGAAAAATCCTAATTTTTTAAAATCCAGAGAGAAACGATTCTGCGTAGGTAATCCTGACCGGTATAAAACATAGTCTCTTTATTTCCTTATTTAAAATTTATAACTATGAAACAAAAACTCTCTTCAAAATTCTTTACGATTATGCTTTCCCTTTCATTACTAGTAATGATTGCTTGCGATGAGGATGATGATTACACAATGCCCATAATTAAACCGGATATTATTTTTTATGCGCTTAATTCCTCCAATCAGCTGATCCAATACAATGGAAACGCGTCCGAAACGCCATTAGCTACTATCTCGGTGACTGGCCTGCAATCCAACGAAACATTGCAGGCAATAGATTTCAGGCCTGCCACGGGCCAACTATACGGCATCGGAAGCACCAGTCGTATATATGCCATAAATCTCAATTCAGGTATCGCTACCGCTATAGGTTCAGGACCCTTTTCTCCTGCGATTGATGGAAGCGTTGTAGGCTTCGACTTTAATCCGACAGTGGATCGTATCCGCGTGGTCACCGGCAACGGAAAAAATCTTCGTTTGAATCCTGAAACAGGAAGCGTGGCAGCAACAGATCAGGACTTGAACCCAGGTACTCCGAATATCGTTGGAGTAGCCTACACAAACAGCTTTGCTGGTGCATCTTCTACAACGTTGTTTGATATCGATATCGCGACGCAAAAACTTTTTAAACAAGATCCTCCTAATGACGGAACATTAGTAGAAGTTGGTGATTTGAAAGTCACACCGACTGGAGAAGGAGGATTTGATATTTCGCCTGATAATGAAGTCGCACTTGCTTGCCTGACGGTCAATGGAACGAATGGACTTTACCAGATCGATATGGCTACCGGCAGAGCAACTAGTCTGGGTGCACTCCCTGCCGATATCATCGGGCTAGCTATACCCACTAATCCGGTTGCTTATAGCATAGATGCATCGAACAATCTTTTAATATTCAACTTTATGAGATCGGAAGCGCCGGTTAGTAAAGCTATTACAGGGCTACAGGCTAATGAAACCATTCTCGGCATTGATATGCGCCCATTAACAGGTCAATTGTACGCATTAGGAAGTAGTAGCAGAATTTATACACTCAATATGTCCAGTGGTGTTGCGGCAGCCGTAAGCACAGCGGCATTCGATCCTCTGCTCAAAGGCAGCGCATTCGGATTTGATTTTAATCCAACAGTTGATCGCATACGCATCGTAAGCGATGAGGACCAGAACCTACGCGCGCATCCTGTAACCGGGGTCATTGCTTTTGCAGACATGAATTTAAATCCCGGAACTCCTGGTGTATCCGCAGCTGCCTATAGTAACAATTTTGCGGGATCAACAGCTACGGTCTTATATGATATTGATTGTTCCACTGACAAGCTGTATAGACAAATACCTCCAAATGATGGTAAGCTGGAAGAGATAGGCGCACTGGGGATTGGCATTGAATCAAATAACGGCTTCGATATTGGCGGTCAGAGCAATACGGCCTATGCATTGTTGACCGTAGGATCCACAACAAAAATATATTCTATTAACCTTGGCAATGGAATGGCAACGGCAATTGCTGACGCACCTCCAGGGGCCCAAGGACTCGCTATTGGGCTAGGATTTTAAAACGAAAAAAATTTGAACTCTAAAAAAGAAGTCACTGTAGAATGTGACTTCTTTTTTTAATCTAATGAAATAATTTCAAGGTCACTTTAAATAATAAAATGAAACTAACCACCCGTTGGAGTACCTTAAACTATCAAGACTGGCACAAGCGAGGTGCCCCGTCTGCCGGTAGGCAGGTAATCCTTTTGATTACAACGTGCTCACTTCGTAGCCTGGGAGTGGCCACTCCCGACATGTTGAAAATCGCAATGACAGAAACTTCACTGCAATTAATCAATAAACTAGTGTATATCCTGTCCCATGAACGGTTAGAATAATTTTTGGCGCATTCGGATCGTCTTCAATTTTATGGCGCAGCTTAACGATAAAATTATCAACGGTACGGGTCGTGGGTAATTCCTCATAACCCCAAACATTTTCAAGCAAATCATTCCGTGAAATGATTTCATTTTTACGGAGAAATAAATACTTCAGAATAGCATATTCCTTATGAGACATCTTAATCGTTCCATTGGAGTCTTCCGCCGTATAAGAATTAAAATTCAACGTCAACTTGCCGATCCTATGCGATTCTTTTTCCTTGCCAGGCACAGCACTATTTCTTCTCATAACAGCTTTGATCCGTGCCAGCAATTCACGCAAGCTGAACGGTTTTGTAATGTAATCATCAGCACCAAGTTCGAGTCCTAACACCTTGTCGATTTCCTCGCTTTTAGCGGTTAATAAAATGATAGGCACCACGATACCAGCTTCCCGAACTTTTTTACAAACGTCTATCCCCGACATCTCTGGCATCATAACGTCCATAACAACCAGATCATATTGGTTTGCGAGAATCAACTTTAATCCGGATGCACCATTATCAGCCACATCAATTTCATATCCTTCAAATTCAAGATTATCCTTAAGTCCGCGGCTCATGTTAGGCTCGTCCTCAACGATTAAGATTTTTCGCATCATAACGTTATTTCTTTTATAGGGAAATATAATCGAAATGTGCTGCCTTTGCCTGGTGCGCTTTCAACTTTTATTTTTCCATGATGAGCATCCATCGTTTTCTTTACAAGCGTTAATCCAAGTCCCGATCCCTTCGTATTATGTATGTCACCTGTCGGGGCGCGGAAAAACTGGTCAAATATTTCTTGCTGATGTTTTTTGGCAATACCGATGCCTTCGTCTTTGACTTCGATAAAGCTGTACCTGCCATCACTTCCTGTTTTTACGCTGATCTGTTTTTTATCCTGACTATATTTTATTGCATTGTCAAGAAGATTGATAAACGCTTCCGTTATGGATTCCACATCACCTGAAATTATTTTCAATTTGTCGTCCTTTATAAATTCACAAGTGAACCCTTTATCTTTTAAATGGAAAAAATAAGATTGCAGTACATTGCTTACCACGTCGCTCAACTGTACTGGCTTTGAATCATACGTTTTTTTATTCGCTTGAATTTGTGAAAAGTTCAGAATGCGATTTACCGTGCGCGATAGCCGCGCCGTTTCTTTCGCTATTACGCTGTGATATTCCTTCTTCTTTTCCTCAGTTACCCGATTCATCTCCAATGTTTCAGCATACATGCTGATAAGCGACAACGGAGTTCTTATTTCATGCGAAACATTCGAGACAAATTCGGATTTAGCTTGTGCCAGGTAGATCTCTCGTCGGATATTTCTATAAAGAAACACAATTCCTAGAGCCAGGATAAAAGTCAGCATGCCGAGAATGATAAGGCTCGTCGTCAATCTGTCTTTCACTAAATCAGTGATCGTAGCACCTGTTAAAGAAATGCTTAGATAATATCCCGGCAAAAGCCAAAATGATTTTTTTTGCGATCTATCTTCTAAGAGATCGTCACCCTGAAGCTCCGTATCATTGGGAGTTGAGGCTGTGGAATAAATGAGTGAATCCGTGTTTGAATGAAAGGCAGAAATAATAAACTTATCCTGCGCAATAGCCTGCATTTTCGGACCTAATGTATTTTGAATTAAATCGGGGAGATCGATTACCATAGCGCCCACACGATACTTATCCACACCTTCATCAAGTACAAAAAATACGGGCACTGTGTTGTCAGTATGAATTGTATCCATCAATTCCATTTTTCGAAAACCCGCTTTTTCATAGTTAAGCAATTGGTTGATACGGTCCTGGCGCCCTTTCACAATGTTGTCCAGCATAACGTGGATATCTTTGTTTTGATCTTGGGTCTTGCCGGTACTGTAAACAACAGACTCATTGTGCAGATCAGAAAAATAAATATATTCAATAGCACTAAATTGATTTAATACAGGAACGATTCCCCTTAGCGTGTCCTTTTCATTTTTTTCTTCAGAAAGCGCGATTGTAGAACGGTTCGCCCAACTGCTGATGACATCATCCGAATATTGATTTATAGAATAGAGTATAGCGTCCAGCTGGTTTTGATAGATCTCCCTTACAATTTTTTCATTTTCATTTAATGAGCTCAATTCATATACAATGAAACCTACTGGTAAAAGAGCAACAAGAATGAAAACGAGTGTAATTTTTTGAAGGGCATTTCTCATTCATGCAAAATAGTTTAAAGTTTTGAGTTTTGTCCGAAGGATTCCGGCCCGAAGGGCTCCGGGCTCTCTCGGAGACTCCCTCGGAGAGTTTCGAATTATGAGCGCCGGAAGATCAGCGCTAACTTCTATATACATATATACATAGCTCCAGGTAGGCAGTGGATAATTCGGTAAGAGTAGACTTCTCTAGCCCCATCTGACGAGGGGGCTTGGCTGCGACGCGCCCTATTCATTCCGTATTTCACATCCAATTTGTAGTGGCGCGTAGGGAGCCAGAATTAGGCCCATCGGCCTGAACGGCTCGATGGGCCTAAATTCTGGCAACAAATAGCAAATTCGTTTCACGAATTTGCCACTGCTTTACATGAATTGCGATTGGATCACTAAGAGCCAAGCGTAATTCATTTTTTAAAACCGCAGCCCGCAGCGCCAAACTTTCATGGTCGCGGAGTAACACCCACCATGTTAAAACCTTCAACCAACAGCTCCACTAAATACTCAGTACAAGAAAGCAAATTCGTAAAACGAATTTGCTGCCGCCTTAAATGAATTACGATTGGCTCACTAACAACCAACTCCGATCATTTTCACAACAGCGGCGCCATGCACGCCATCGGGGTACCAACTTTCATCGCCGCAGAATAGCACGCGCTTCCGCGAAGCAGACAAATAGACCTCTTGGTTTAAAATCTTCAACCAGGAGTCCCTTAAAATAGTCCATACCAGAAAAAGTAAATTCGTGAAACGAATTGCTGCCGCCTTAAATGAATTACGGTTGGCTCGCGAGAGCCAACGCCGTATTTTGTTTTCTCAACCGCGGCCTACGCACGTCATCCTGGTACAAAACTTTCATCACCGCGGAACGGCACGCTTCCGCGAAGTAGACAAACAGACCTCTTGGTTTAAAAATCTTCAACCAGGAATCCCTTAAAATAGTCCGTACCAGAAAAAGTAAATTTGTGAAACGAATTTGCTGCCACCTTAAATGAATTACGGTTGGCTCGTTAAGAGCCAACCCCGTATTTCATTTTCACAACTGCGGCCCTACGCACGTCATCCTGGTACAAAACTTCCATCGCCGCGGAACGGCACGCGCTTCCGCGAGGCAGACAATAGACCTCTTAGTTTAAAATCTTCAACCAGGAGTCCCTTAAAATAGTCCGACCAGAAAAGCAAATTCGTAAAGCGAATTTGCTCCCGCCTTAATGTTTACGGTTGGCTCACTAAGAGCCAACCGTAATTCATTTTCTCAACTGCAGCCCTAGGTACGTCATCCTGGTACAAAACTTCCATCGCCGCGGAACGGCAGAAACTTGTGTGACGCATTAAATCGAAATCTAATTCAAACCCTCGTCCCGACGACTACGTGATCGCCGAGAGAAAAGTAAATTCGTTTTACGAATTGCTGCCTCCTTAAATGAATTACGGTTGGCTCGCTAAGAGCCAACCGTAATTCATTCTCTCAACCGCGGTCTACACACGTATCGGGCTACCAACTTTTACAGCCGCGGAACGGCAGAATCTTTCTCTGTACACGAACTCGTCAACAGGAAACAAATTTCTAACTTAAAAGCTTATCCCTAATCTCTTTCCAAGTAATTAATTTAATTTTTTGATTGGGTTGGATTTATTCCAAATTGTATGGCTCGCTCAACTTGGCCCTTTAGTTCTTTTTCCACTTCCTGCACCTTAGCATTTTTTGCAAAGGAAACGGTGGTCTCATTTAAGTACCCTTGCGCATCTAACAAGCTAGATACCTGATCGTGTGGAGTAACAGGCCTCCACTTATAAACTTTCCATTCACTTGTAAGGGTCAAATGTAATCCTAGATCAGCTTCGGGATGGGCTTTAGCATAAGCAGCAATTTCCGGAAACCAAGGGCAAGGAACCATAATGCTCGCCGAATTAACAACACCCTTTTCCATGACATGGATGGATGCCATATTCTCCGAATGAGATACTCCTAAATCGTCAGCATGTATAATTAATAGTTTAGTGTCTTTAGAATAACCTAATCGTTCTTGTATGGTTTGTTGTTGAGCAGCGGCTGCAACGCTCAGTGTGAGAAGGACGATTATCGTAATGTTTTTCATGAGTGATCTGTTATCCGGCGCTATTTTGCTTAGTTTACGCGGCGATCAAGTTATACAATTTTATGAATAACTATTAACAGCTAACAATTAACGGACACCTGATACGGAATGACACTCTGGGATCTTACATTAGACATCACAAAACAATGGTATTGGGGTATACCTCTTATCCTTGCCTATATCGGCGTAATCCTCACGATTCTTCTTGACAATAAAAATCCAGCCAAAGCTATTGCATACATTTTACTGCTGGCCCTTGTGCCCATACTTGGTTTGGTGGTGTACTATTTTTTTGGAAGAGATTATAGAAAGCAACGATTGTTTAATTTGAAAGGTGCGGTAGATGGCCCGGTTATCGAAAATTTCTGGAGCGATAACCAGGTCGAGCTAGATAAACGTTTTGAGCGGACGGAAAAACAAGTAGGTGATTTAATTGCTCCCGCCCGTTTGATTTTTAATCAGCATCAGGGTGTGCTGACCGAAAATAATAGCGTAAAACTCCTTCTCAATGGCGAAGCTAAATTTCCTGAAGTCTTCAAAGCCATCGAGGAAGCCAAACATCATATTCATATTGAGTATTATATTTTCTGCTACGACGACGTTGGCAAAAAGATGATTGACCTTCTGGCCCGCAAGGCCTCACAAGGCGTGGAAGTCAGGATCATTATTGACGATTTTGGGTCAAAAAGAAATAAGCGGATGGTGCGGAAACTCAAAAAAGCAAAAATTGATATTTATAGATTTATGCCTGTGCGTTTTGTCTTCCTCGCACAAGCGAATTTCAGAAATCATCGAAAAATTATTGTTGTTGATGGACGAATAGGATTTGAAGGTGGAATTAATATTGATGAGCGTTATTTAAACAATGGTAAGCACAAACTTTACTGGCGCGATACTCACGTTAGAATTGAAGGTCCACTTGTGAACCTTTTGCAGCTTCAGTTTCTGTTGAGCTGGCACTTCACCTCCAAGAAGACCTTTCCCGTCAAGCAACCTTATTTTGGAAATGAGTTTATCAATCCAGGGAAAGCTATGGCTACCCTGGTGGCTAGTGGCCCCGATTCACCCCGGCCTTATTGTATGGAGGCTATTCTCTCGGCGATAAACCAAGCCGAAAAAAAAATCTGTATTATGACACCGTATTTTATTCCTACGGATCAAATTATCACAGCTTTACAAATTGCGGCTAGCAACGGAGTAGAAGTTCAAATGATCCTTCCTGGAAAATCAGATTCTCACGTCGTGAAGCATGCTTCACTATCGTATATCACCCCATTGCTGCGAAGCGGTATTCGAATATTTTTTTATCAAAAAGGTTTTGCGCACGCGAAGACCATGACTTTCGACAACCAGTTGGTCATTGTCGGCACAGCAAATATGGACATCCGTAGCTTCTATATAAACTTCGAAATTGCCGCGCTCATTTACGATAAGCAATTTTGTGAAGAAGTGGATAAATCGTTTGAAGAAGATCTCCAATCCTGTAACGAAATGACTTTTTATGAATGGTCTCAACGTTCTCTCTGGAATCGTTTGCTTGATTCATCGTGCCGCCTGCTCACTCCCCTTCTTTAATTCCGCCTCGAGGGCATTTTTTTCAAAAATAAATGCGTAATTCCCTTCCTAAAACTTGCGCCATGGAAATGCTTGACAACGCAATCACCTGGTTTGAAATCCCAGTTGCAGATTTTGATCGTGCCAAAAAATTCTACTCAGCTATTTTCGATTACCAAATGCCAGACATCAAATTAGGACCCGTCCACATGGGTTTTCTTCTTTATGAACAGCAGCCACACAGGGTTGGTGGCGCGATCTGTTCTGGACCCGGCTATACGCCTTCGCAGCAGGGTACACTACCCTATTTAAATGGAGGTTCTGATCTCAATATTGTTCTTGACCGCGTAGAGAAAGCGGGTGGAAAAGTGGTAACACCCAAAACTCCCGTCAATGAGCAAGGATATTTTGCAAAATTTATCGATACGGAAGGAAATCTTATTGCCTTACATTCAAGGAAGTGATAAAAAAGTGCATCTCGCGGAAATTTCTCTAAGATGTTCATCACCTAATACTGGATAGCACTATCGTTTACCTCTAACGCATTGTAAAACGCCACTTCGTCATTTGTCAGACCGAGCCATTCAGCTTTTTTAATTTCTTCTGAATGTTGATTAATTCCTGAATTCTTCTCCATTCTTGAAACTTTAATCGTAATATTACGATTAATACAATATGGGTTTAACCAAAACAGAAGGATTTACAAAAAATCAGGTTGATCTTGCCGCCTTAGCCAGGGCGCTGGGACATCCTGCCCGCATTGCCATAATACAGTTTTTAGCGGAACGCAAAACGTGTATATGTGGTGATATCGTAGATGAACTGCCTCTCTCGCAGTCAACGGTATCGCAGCATCTAAAAGAACTAAAAAGTGTCGGCCTTATCAAAGGCGATATCGAGGGACCAAGTGTCTGCTATTGTATCAATGAAAAAATCTGGTCAAAAGCGAAGAAGAATTTAAATGAATTGTTTGACAGTTTCTCCGGCCAGGGCTGCTGTTGAAAATTTTTTGCTCTCAACTATCGCAATATTACGATTTAGAAACATAAATTTATAAAACCATGAATACCTCTGAAATGTCTGAACAACTCAAAGCGATTGTCAAAGAAAAGTACAGCGAAATAGCGCTTCAAACTAAAGAAACAAATGCATCCAGTTGTTGTGGCGCAAGCTGTGGATGTAGCACGATTGACGCTGAAATTATGACTGAAGACTACTCAACCTTAAAAGGCTATGAAGCTGAAGCGGATTTAGGATTAGGATGTGGGCTACCAACTGAATTTGCCAACATAAAAGAAGGTGATACGGTTATTGACCTGGGTTCTGGTGCGGGCAACGACGCTTTTATAGCACGTTCCATAGTTGGAGAGAAGGGACGCGTGATCGGTATTGACTTCACCGAAAAAATGATCGAAAAAGCGCGTGTGAATGTTAAGAAGCTTGGGTTCAATAATGTTGAGTTCAGGTACGGAGATATTGAAAATATTCCCATTCAGGATAACACTGCGGATGTGGTGGTGAGCAATTGCGTATTAAATCTTGTGCCTGACAAGGAAAAAGCTTTCGCTGAAACATTTCGGATCGTAAAACCAGGGGGGCACTTCAGTGTATCGGATATCGTGTTAACTGGCGAATTGCCTGAGGCGCTGCTAAAAAATGCCGAGATGTATGCAGGTTGTGTTTCGGGAGCAATCCAAAAAGAAGTTTATCTCAGCATTATAAAGCAGGCCGGTTTCCGAAACGTGACAATTCAGAAAGAGAAGCTGATTACTATGCCGAAGGAGATCATGGAAGCATATTTATCGCAAGATGAATTAGATAAATTTGCCAATGGAAAAACCGGAATCTACAGCATAACAGTTTACGCTGAAAAACCCGAGGTAAATATTAAATCAGAAGATAAGAAAGATTCATGTTGTGGTCCTGAATGCTGCAACTAAAGAGTACGTCATTGCAACGAAGGGCCGCATAAGCGCAGGGGTGAAGCAATCCCCAGACTATGGAGTGCGCACGTTGTAGTTAGGGGATTGCTTCACTCTACCGCACAGTCCACGCTTCAGTTGCCAATGACGAGATCTTCCAAATGAAAAAAATGAATCTGAAACCAACATTAATACAGGATTCGATAGCGCTGGAAAAACTTCAAAGGTTTCTTCAGTCAAATAAACTTCCACACGATGATATCAAGACAAAAGGCAATGTTTTTATCGGATATTACGATGACGCGGGAAATTTAATTGCATCGGGAGGGCTGGAATTGTACGGTGCCTCCGCCTTGCTTCGCTCTATTGCCGTAAGCCAACATCATCGCGGGAAGAACATGGGAAAACAAATTGTAGATGATTTAATGCAAAAAGCGAAAGACTTAAATATCCGATCCATCTTTTTACTGACAGAAACTGCGCATGATTTCTTTTCGAAAAAAGGGTTCACTGATATTTCCCGCGGCGATGTTCCGTTCGAAGTAAAATCTTCATCTGAGTTTGCGTTTGTGTGTCCAATTTCTGCGGCATGTATGCATTATAAGATAGGGTACAAATGAAAAAAAGAATTTTAGTTCTTTGCACTGGAAACTCTTGCCGCAGCCAGATTGCTCATGGCTATCTGAATCATTTTGGCAAGGATAAAGTCGAGGTGTATAGCGCAGGCATCGAAACACATGGCGTAAATCCACAAGCCATTAGCATCATGAAGGAAGATGGCATCGACATCTCGCACCACACCTCAAACAATGTAAATGAGTATAGGGATGTCGCCTTCGATTATGTCATTACGGTGTGTGACAATGCGAAAGAAAATTGTCCCTATTTTCCAGCGAAAATAAAGGTCTTGCATCAAAATTTTCCTGACCCGGCGAAGGCTAAGGGATCTGAAAAGGAAATTCGCAAGGAATTTCAACGTACACAAGCGTTGATTAAGACGTACTGCTTCGAGTTTATCCAGAAATACCTCAGCTAAACGTTTGACAGCCCTCCATTAGGGTCATAACAATAGTTGCAGGTATTAAATCGGAATTCACAAATCCATTACATTTGCGTTCTCAAAACCGAATCATGAAACCGAATAAGTACTTCGTAATCGATTTCGATAGCACTTTTACAAAAGTTGAGGCCTTTGACGTCCTAGCCGACATATCGTTGAGTGACCATCCGGAAAGAGAATCGCGGAAAGCAGAAATAGTGAAGATCACCAACCAGGGAATGGATGGGATCTATCTCCTTTCGCGAGTCTCTGGAGCGAAGGCTTAATTTGTTAGCCTGCAATAGAAAACATCTGCCTTTTCTGATCACAAAACTTAAAGGCAGTGTTTCTGAATCGTTCAAACGCAACAAAGAATTCTTTCTGAATCATGCTGATAATATTTATATCATATCCAATGGCTTTAAAGAATTTATAGAGCCGATCGTAACCGAGTTTGGTGTTAAACCCGAAAATATTCTGGCCAATGAATTCAAGTTTGATGATAGTGGAAAGGTTGTGGGGTTTGATCGCGACAATCCTTTATCTGCTAACGGTGGTAAAGTTGAACTACTTAAAGAAGCTCAACCTGCCCGGAGATATTTACGTTATTGGTGATGGTTACACGGACTATGAAATTAAGCACGCGGGCCTTGCCAATAAATTTTTTGCATTCACGGAAAATGTAGAACGTGAAAATATCAAAACCAAAGCGGACCATATAACGCCTAGCCTTGACGAGTTTTTATATTTAAACAAACTAAATACAGTGGTCTCATATCCGAAAAACAGAATCAATGTACTCCTTTTGGAAAACGTTCACCCTGTAGCTGTGGAATTGCTTAAGGCGGAAGGTTTTAATGTGGAGGTTTACCATGCAGCACTGACAGAAGATGAGCTGTGCGAAAAAATAAAAAATGTTTCTGTGCTGGGCATTCGTTCAAAAACGCAGGTAACGGCAAAAGTGCTGGATCATGCTACGCGTTTAATGGCTATCGGAGCATTTTGTATTGGAACAAATCAAATTGATTTAAAGACAGCAACAAAAAAAGGTGTAGCCGTTTTTAATGCCCCATTTAGCAATACCCGCTCCGTTGTAGAGCTGGCTATCGCTGAAATGATTATGCTCATGCGAAATATCGTTGATAAGTCCGTAAAAATGCATAAGGGTGTTTGGGACAAATCTGCAAAAGGCAGTTATGAAGTACGCGGAAAAAAACTCGGCTTAATTGGATATGGAAATATTGGTACCCAACTATCAGTCATTGCAGAATCTTTGGGCATGAAAGTTCTTTACTATGATACGGAAGAAAGACTTTCATTGGGCAATGCGATAAAGTGCAAATCCATGCAAGAGGTATTGGAGCAGGCCGATGTCATTTCTTTGCATGTCGATGGTCGCGAATCAAATACCAATCTGATTGGAGCTCGCGAATTTGCAATGATGAAGAAAGGTGTAATTTTTATTAATCTCAGCCGGGGACATATTGTAGATATTCAGGCCCTACGGGAAGATATTTTGAGTGGAAAAGTTGCAGGGTGTGCGATTGACGTTTTCCCACATGAGCCTGTCAGCAATGATGAAGAATTTCAGTCAGAGCTACGTGGATTACCAAATACAATATTAACGCCCCACATTGGGGGAAGTACATCTGAAGCGCAGGAGAATATTGGAAATTTTGTTCCTGGTAAAATTATGGACTACATCAATACCGGAAGCACATCCAATAGTGTAAATTTTCCTAACCTTACTTTACCAATCCTGCACAACGCGCACCGGTTAATTCATATTCACAATAATGTGCCTGGCATTTTGGCAAAAATTAATCACGTTCTGGCTGAACACGGAATTAATATTGTAGGCCAGTATCTCAAAACAAATGATTCGATTGGATACGTAATTACGGATATCAACAAACAATACGATAAAGAAATAATTGCCAAGCTTAAAGCCATAGAGCATACTATTAAGTTCAGAGTGCTCTATTGATAATCAGGGAATATTACCGCGTTCACTGTACTACGATTTCAGATTTACGCTCAACGGCCCAGATAATTAATGCTCCAGAGTCATCAGCAATAATCCCAATTTTCATTAAAGTCCATTTCTAAGACTCATGCTTGCTAGATTTTGCGAATACCTTCCTTTTAAGACTCAAACTATTGATTTATCATTTTGGAACCATGGCCATGAGTCAGGCAAGCCAAGTCACGTTGAAAATCATTCCGTCAAATCTTAGTTTGGTTCTCCAAATAATTGTAAATAGAATATATAGCACTCTCGTCCATGCAGCAAGGCATGGGTTTTGTTCCAAAAGCACAGTAGAACCTTGTTAATGGTCTTTGATTTAATGCGCTCATAATTACATATGGAAGAGAAGGCATTCCCACCTTCACTATAGCTTTTTTGGTTGTTGGAGTGTGCATGGCTACAAAGAAAGGTAATTATGAAAGCACCAAAATTCAAATTCGCCGATTTCCACTGCCACTCTGTACTTAAAACATTTGGGCATTCTTTCTCAAACAAGTGTGATGGTACTATCAATAAGTCTAATATGTGGTATCGCGATCCTCCCACAGCATTTACCAAGACGCTAAATGCGTTAACTGGCCTTACAAAATTTCGGCAAGCCGATTTTACGACGCTTTCAACAGCAAATGTTAAGGTTGTATGCGTTTCCCTTTATCCACTTGAAAAGGGCTTTTTTATTAATGGTGTTATGGAAGGACTTCCTTTAGCCCACTTTGCAAATCTCGTTACCAGCATTGGTTTTAGACGGGTAAGACATTTGCAAAAGCACACCGATTATTTTTCTGATCTGGTCAATGAGTATAACTTTTTCAGAAATAGTTGTATGGATTTGAAAATAGACGGGCAAACTAAAAAATGGCGTTTAGTTAGGTCGTGGTCCGAAGTGGAAAAAATTTTACAGGAAGACCATTGCATGGCGGTTATTCCAACCATCGAGGGCGGGCATGTTTTCAATTCCGGCCTAAGCTTCTTCGGCCGGCCCACCCAAGAAAGCGATATGCTTGAAAATATAGAAGCAGTAAAAAATTGGGAATACCCACCCCTGTATATTACGCTGGCACATAATTTCAACAATGATTTGTGTGGTCATGCGAGAAACCTTGACCGGTTAGGCTTGTTGGTTAACCAGCTTGAAAATATGAATACAGGCTTAAATCAGCTGGGAATAAAAGTAATTCGGTCTCTATTGAACAACAAAAAAAGGCCCATCCTGATCGATGTGAAACATATGAGCATCAAATCGAGGCTTGAATACTATGACTTAATAAAAAATGAGTACGCGGATAAGGTACCAGTGTTAGTCAGCCATGGCGCGGTTACAGGTGTCGATTTTTCTTATAATCAAAATACGTTCATACCCTCAGGTATATTCAGCGCGGATGATATTAATTTCTTTGACGAAGAACTGGTGACGATTACTAAAACAGGGGGACTCTTTTCCATTCAAATGGATAGCCGTCGATTTGCCAGTCGAAAACTTTTACACAAATCTATTTATAAAGTTTTCCACCCAAAAGCATACAAGCATTCAGCCATAATTATCTGGCTCCAACTTCAGCACATTGCCGAGGTCCTTGATAGCAATCAACTTTTTGCATGGGGTTCAACATGCATAGGAAGTGATTTTGACGGCACTATTAATCCACTCAACGGAATATGGACAGCAGAGCAACTTCCCTTGCTGAGCGAAGAACTACTACTCCTTGCAGCAAATTATCTCAATGAAAAAAATAGATTGGTCCATAACGAGAACAGGATGATAACACCAGAAGAAATTGTAGAACGATTTATTTTCAAAAACATAATCGATTTTTTGAGGACACATTACCAGTAAGGGAGCGCAGTTCATCCCTTCAACCGCCTTAGTTAGAAAGAACTTTAATGAATTTTAGCTGTGTAGAATAAAACCTACACAATTTGGTTTAGAAAATCTGCGAGATTGCCCTTATCTGCTGTCTTTCGCTTGTACTTATAGGGTATGAAATTTGAGTAATGCAAGAAGTCAGACAGTCAATTGTTTGAAAACTAAACGAATTCGTTATGATCAAAGTAATAGCAACGATATTAACCCTTATAGGTTTCGTTGGATTAATACTCGGCGTCCTGGGAATTTTTGGAAGAGACCTGGTTGCCCTAAGCCCATGGGCACTAGCAATCCTGGGGGTTATTTTCTTTGGTGCAGGTATTGGATTACTTAAAAGGAGAAAAGATACGGATGAAATACGCTAGAGGGAAGAGTTTCCTATTGGTCCGATGGCTCTAATAAATTCCAATTGCCAGAACGCTCGATCGATATAGCTATCCTGCTAACTCACCTTTGAAGGATAAGAAGATTAATCATTTATTCAAGAGGATGCTCTGAAACCCGCTCAAAAAAGCCATTAACCTTAGTTAATTTTATTGTATCACCATTACAATCAATTCCCTTATCAACCTCGATAACTGAATATCCAATGCAATTCCTTTTAGTGGGGGCTTTATAATTAGCGCCAACCAATAAAAAGGTACTTACAGTGATTATTGTTACAACTATAAACCGTACCATAATCGTAGATTTTAAATTATTCCGCAGTCGACTTTATTTCAAATTCAGACTCACGTAGCCAGAGAGAAAAAATTATACCATTGAATAATTGATGTAATGGAGAGATATTTTCAAAGTCAATTGTAGAATATTTACTCAGTTTTGACTGGATTATCCCTTTACAAGGCTTTTTTTGATAAAAGCATAATCGGATTCCGTACTCAACGTGATATCGCATCCAAGCTCAGACGCTTTTTTGTTGATATTTTCAATCCTGTTTTCGGGATTTGGGTGGGTACTTAAAAATTCAGGAGGTGAAGCCTGGTTTTGTGAATTTAATTTTACAAAAAAAAGGGCCGCACCGTTGCAGGCATAATTGGTATGCGAGAGATAATTTACAGACTTGCTATCAGCTTCACTTTCAAATTCTCTGCTAAATTTCAGACCTGTTAACGTACCGACCACCTGGCTGGCAATTTGTTCAAGCATAGATGCGTCCTGACCAATAACAACGTTCATTAAAATCTGCACACCATAAATACGCTGAAGATTACGCACTGTATGACGGAGGTCAGCGTGAGCCATCTCATGCCCTAATACTCCAGCCAGATCGTCGGCATGATCTAAATATTTTATAAGTCCTGTGTATATATAAATATTTCCACCCGGAGTTGCGAAAGCATTTTGCACCTCATCATCCTGGATGACCTGAAGATTCCACTCAAATTCATTGGCGTAGGCAATCTCGCCTGAGTTTAAAATTCCATCGCGCATTGTTTCAAGGTAATTGTATACGGTTGGAAAGTCGTTGCGAGATAATAATTTGATGGTTGGATCCTTTGCTATCTCATCGCTTACCTGTTTGCCTAACGTTATATCATCTTGCACAGAAAATATAATGAAGTTATTGTTTTCATCGCATGCCGTAATAGATAGAACGACCAGGCATACCAATAAAAACTGCTTCTTCATCCGATTCGGTTTGAAAAGAACATTTCAAGATACATACCACGAATAACGATAAAAATTGACTAATCAAAAACCTTAAAACCCAGCTTTCCCCCTGTGGCCAGAGCTAAATGGGCAAAAAAGCTGATTTTCAGAAAGGCATTTTTACATATAACGTTCCACAAGTGTGGCATTGTCTCCCCAGTTTAATAAATCCAATGTCTGGCTGTGCCCTAAAGAGAAATACCTAACCATATGGTGAGTGTGTTGAGGTATAAAAATTGCACTTTCAGAGAAAACGGGATTTTTATGTACAATCGAAAAAATATTGACGCTATAAAAGATTTCATGATTGGTGGTAAACGCACGATAGCAGTCGCGGAAAGCGTAACCTCGGGCCATTTACAAGTGGCCCTTGCGTTAGCGGAAAATGCTTCAAAATTTTTTCAAGGTGGTATAACAGCTTACAATCTCGGTCAAAAATCCCGTCACTTACATATTGAACCTATACACGCGGAAAGTTGCAACTGTGTTTCCGACAAGGTAGCCAGCGAAATGGCTTTACACGTAAGCAAACTCTTCTCCAGCGATTGGGGTATCGGGATCACAGGGTATTCAACACCTGTCCCTGAATGCTCGATAGACGAACTCTTTGCCTACTATGCGATTTCGTTTAATGGCCAGTTGTTGAAGGTGAAAAAAATCCATTCTGAAAAAGCGGATCCCCTAACAGTCCAGGTGTTTTATGTGAACAAAATATTGGATGACTTCTGTTCTTTAATAAAAAATCAATCCAGTAGCAATCAATCTTCTTTTTCCATGAGCGATCGTAATTCTATCAATTCAAGGTCAGCGTCAGCCGGGCCATTCAATACTGCTCCGTCTGGAGAATAACGGGCCCCATGACAAGGACAATCCCATGATTTCTCGGCGGCATTCCAGGCAACCGCACATTTCATGTGAGTACATGCAGGGTTAACAGCATGCAAAGCCCCATTTGCATCTTTATAAAGTGCCATCGTCTCATTGCTAAGCTTTACAACCTTTCCTTCCTCCGGCGCCAACGATGACAGCTCCTCTAATTTTTCTGTAGCAAACCACTTTCCTAGAAACTGTACTACAACATCTGTATTATGTTTTACAAATTCTGTAAAGCCCGCTACCGGCTTAACACGACTAGGGCTAAATAATTCCTTGTATCGGCTTTCTCCATTTAGTATCATATCTTTCAATTCAATGGCAGCGACATGGCTATACGTCATTCCGTTTCCGCCGTAACCCGTGGCTACAAAAATATTATCTTTCGTGCCGGGTAGCTTACCTATATAGGGTAACCCATCTACAGGCTCGTAATATTGCGATGACCAGCGATGTGAAATGCCTTCGACCCGAAAGTATTTTCGAACATGACTTTCAAGTTGCAAAAAGCTGTTTTCTGTATTTATTTTTTCACCCGTTCTATGATCTTCCCCTCCAGCTATTAGAAATTTCTGTCCCTCTACTTCCTGCGTACGGTAATAATGATAAGGATCATACATATCATATATTAATCCTTCGGGATAGTTTTCATCTTTAAGCCGTACAGCCATCGCATAACTGCGGTATGCAGGACAGCGCAAGTGGAGTAAATTTATGCCCGGAGGAATGTGCGTAGCATATACCAATTTATTCGCGCGTACATTATCCTTCGTCGTTTTTATGTTTATAACTTCGCCCTCCTCACTATCTGTGACGCGACAATTCTGAACAATAACACCGCCTGCTTCTTCAAATGCCTTAGCCAATCCATATACATATTTTACAGGATGAAATTTACCTTGTTGCTCCACCTGGATCGCATTTTGAAAAGCAATTGTAATGGGAATGTGATTTATAAAGCGCGATGCAACCCCTACCTGGTGACAGGCTTCTAGAATATCATTTAATTCTTTTGTTTGCTCTTCAGTTTGCGAAAAGAGATATGCGGAGGTCCTTTCAAACCCGCAGTCAATATGATGCTGATGAATGTTTGTTTCGATGAGATTAATGGCGTCATGAGCTGCGCGTGAAACGATCTGTGCGCCTTCTTTGCCAAAATCTTTTATAATGGAAGTATAAGGATTGTCAAGTAGCGTATTCAAGTGCGCTGTGGTGCCGCCGCTTGTTCCAAAACATAAATTATTCGCCTCCAATACGATACAGTTTTTACCTTCCTTCTGCAACAGAAAACCAAGGGTAATACCGGTAATACCGCCACCTACAATGGCAACGTCAAATACTGTGTTCGTAAATTTAGCAGATTTTGTCTCGTAAGCTGTAACAGAATCCTGCCACAGACTCGTGCGTACACCGTCTCTAGATATCATATAGCTTCATCTTTAAGTTGAAAAAATAATTAATTGGCTGACCACCTCTGACCAGTTGACGGAATACCAATCTCAATTTTCCTGCCATGAGTAAAACCTTATGGGTGTTAAAAATTTATAGGTAATGCTGTTTGAGTTGAGAACTATTTTCTACAACGGGACATGCGTCCGTGCGTGAATGAACAATTTGAAAAAATTAGTTAATACTTTTTATTTCCCCTGGCACCTTTTTCAATCGCCTTCGTAATAGAACTAACAACGGAGTCAAGCTTACCAGTAGAATCTTCAAGATGGCTCATGATGCCACGCGCCTCTTCGGTAAGCGATGTTTTATTCAATAAATTTATTAACCCCAGGATGCTAGCAACAGGACTTCGAAGTTTGTGTGCATTTATAAAGGCGTACTCTTCAAGGGCTTGATTTTTTTTCTCGAGTTCTTTCGTACGGTCCTGCACCAGTTGTTCAAGGTTTTCATTAATTACTCGTATTTCTTCCGCTTGTGAAGTAATCTCTTCGTTTTGAGCCTGTATTTCTTCATTGCTTATTTGAAGCGCAAGCCGCGCTTTGATTTCTCTAACAGTCAGATCGTATCGTGTTTTAATTAGCACGATCATAAAAACGGCAATAGCGGACAACAACAATCCTCCGTTGACAAGAAACTGATTGATATTTAACACGGGATTTTGATAGAGAAAAAATGCTGTCGCCAGCACCGATATACCGATCATCCACAGGGAGTAAGTCACCTCCCATAGGAGAAACATAGACGCTCCGATAAGCAAAGCGATATAGTTCAGGTTATGACCAAGAATATCTTCATTACCTATTATGCTATAGGTATATGCATTTTGAAGAGAGATCAATAAAAATGTTACGGCAACAATAAGGTAAGAAGGAATTTTAAGTTTTCTTCGGAGAATAACCAACGTGAGAATTACCATGGATATGCCTATACGTATGATCAGCAATTGTTTCCAGTTCTCAGGTATATTGATATAATCTGTAAAAGCAAAAACAGGGTCAAAAATAATAGCAACCCAGGCTGCTATTAAATGGTATTTTGAAGAAGCTTTCTCTAGCTCAACCTTCCATGATTCTGGTGTTACCTGGGAAATCAAATCACTGGTTATAGACTGATATCTTTTCATTGGCTGCGAAGGGAACTCACCTTCTCACCAAAAATATAGAATATACCGGATTACTACGAATGTTAACATTCGTATTGAAATACCTATGTTGCCTCTCTGGCTGGAACTAAGAATTCCAGAAGGCCTGGTTGAATTTCCATCTTAACATCTGTGGGCGCGTCGAGTATAATATGTTCATCATCCACATGAAGCGCTGTTCCCTCCCAAAAAATTTGTATTTTTTTTGCCTTTAACGCCGTAAAAAAAGGTGATTCTTCTTTCCCCTCCAGTTTACCTTTTACATAGTCAGCAAATTCCTGGCGATGGGCTTCCGTTATTAAAATGACCTCAAATGTTCCGTCGCCCGGATCAGCAAAGGGCGCAAGATTCAAGTTAGGCCCCATCGAACTGGTATTCATTACTTCAACCAGCAGGAATTTTCCAGAATAGTCGTGACCATCAAGTTGAATTTTGCAAAGCTTGGGTTTGTAGTTTAAAATTATGTCGTGAAGAATCTGTAATGCTATCTTAATTTTTTGTTCCGGAGTTTCAAATAAACTTTTATCCAGCTTCCTCATTTCTTTCATCAGCCGGGGAAAAACCCCATAGCCAAAACTCTCAATAAAGAATTTTGATTTCTTTATACCATCAATCCTGCCTACGTCAAATTTTTTCAAATCGTGTTGTTTCCAGCTTTTTATAATTTCACTAGGTCCGCCGGTTATGCCGAGGGTTTTAGCTATATTATTTGCCGTACCAAACGGTAAAAGAGCAATGGGTAATTTTTTGTCTATTAATTTCCTTTCCAGCATTTCCTCTGCTAGTTTACGAACCGTTCCATCTCCTCCGGCAACTACGATAAAATCTACCTCTTGTGATTTTATCTTTTCCCAGTCATTTTTTTCCCAGCCCTTTTGTTTTGTGGATAAATAGCTACACTTGTACCCTTCCGCCTCAATGGCAGCCATCAATTCTGTATCGGAATTCTCTCCATCACCTGCTCCCGGGTTATGTAAAACCTTTGCTTTTTTCATGAATCGTATTTTTTTCATTAGTATAGCAATAAAATGCCCAGTTCTGGCAAATGGCATGATAAATACTATAACACAAGTAGTATGAGAATATTAGTAACAAACGACGATGGAATTTATAGCCCCGGTATAGCCGCCTTGGCTAAGGTGGCATCGCGATTTGGTGAGGTGCGAGTTGTAGCACCCGATGTTGAACAATCTTCAATGGGCCACGCCATTACAGCATCAAGGCCACTTTTTTATAAAAAGTCCCCAATTAATTTTGAAGGGATAGAAGCATATCGCGTGAACGGAACACCTGCTGATTGTGTATCTCTTGGATCTCACCTATGGTCCCAAACCGATGTGATACTTTCTGGTATTAATATGGGTGCTAACCTGGGAAATTCAATGTGGCACTCCGGCACATTAGCGGGCGCAAAGCAGGCTGTCTTGTTAGGCATGAAAGGAATAGCCTTAAGTACCCCGGCAGGAAAAAACGGACCTGATTTTGACGCGCTCGATCCTTTCATTGAAAAGACTTTAGCCTTGTTACTCGAAAATCCTGATTTGAAATTAGTCAATGTAAACTTTCCCCAAAGGCCAGTAGGCATACGTTGGACGCGACAATCTGTGCGTCAATACGATGGAAAGGTAGTGCCAGGAACCGATCCAATAGGTAGAAAACATTATTGGATTACAGTTACACCTCTGGAAGCTGCCGAAGAAGGTACCGACCGTTGGGCTGTCGATCAAGGATATGTTTCCATTACACCCCTGAGGCTTGATCTTACCAACGAAAATGAATTGGTCAAGGCACTGCAAAAACAGCCGGTGTCGTAAGGTTTCGAGTTTCGGGTTTGAAGTTTCGAGTTTCAGGCTTCCGAGTTGTCGAGTCCGCAACTCGAAACTTTAAACTCGAAACTTCAAACTGTTAAGCGTTTTGTAAATTAAATGTAAACACCGGGCGGCCTACTTCCTTTACCAGACGGTCTGAAAAATGATTTGAGAAGATTCTAAAGACGCCTTCCGTACTGTTCTTGATTACAGCAATCAGCCCAGCTTCAACGTTGCGCGCAAATTCGATTACTCCGGCTGCCTGGTCTTCCGCTTCATAAATCGTTACCGAATAATTTATAAGTCCGGCACGCTCAGCCATTTCGGTGAAGTAATTTTGCAAATTGAGTGAGGAGTAGTCGGTAGCCCGATCCCGCACATGGACTAAATGGATATGGGCGTCAAAACATACAGCGAGGTCAGCGAGCGTATTTAATGCATCATTAATATGGGCGTTGTCTTTAATTACATTAATAGCTAAAACGATATTATTAAAATCCTCGACGTGAAATCCATCCCTGACGGAAAGCACAGGGCATCTTGAAATTTTAATCACCTGTTCTGTATGATTCCCTGTGAATGCTTCGGTTGCATTCTCCTCACCCGAGGTGCCCATAACTACTAAATCAATATTTTCACGGTGCAGGTATTCATCTACCCCATCTTTAAATTCTTCGTCAACAATGGAAGCTTCAATCTCTACATCATCGGAGCTATACTTGGCTACAAGCGCATCTAGCTTGTCTTTATTCAATTGAATTAACTGAAGATTGAATAGTTCACCTTCTGTATCCACTTTGCTGTTAACATCTCCCATGGCCGTAAATGTTTTTCCAAAGGGATGACGCGTAAAATTCACGAGACTTATAGTAGCTTCCGACCGTTTAGCAATCTCGACGGCTAGGGTTAAGCCTCGTTCCGCGATGACTGAAAGGTCCGATGGCACCAAGATTTTTTTCATATAGGTAAGTTGATTTTTATGCCGTTAACAAAGCGAAAAATTGCGCCAAAGTAAAGAATTGAAAAAAATAAATTTAACGACTATCCTTTTCATCAATCACGGATACTTTAGCAAGAGATTGGAGGTGTCAATTCCACATATCCATAATGACCAACAATCACGCTGTATAAAAAGTTACGATCTAACTTGAAATTAGAAACCCGAAACTTTTAATACGCGATCCCTTATCTCCAGAATGCACTCCATTATTGGATGAAGTGTAGGATGTGGATCTTCATTATCAAATCCGTGGGTATATGTTTTGCCTGCTCCCGTCGTAAAGGTGAGAGCACCGTGTAAGGCTCCGTCAAAGGTGCGTTTCATCGTGGGAGATTTTAATGCATGTATTTCGGTAAGAGAAATTTCTTCCATTAAATCCTCTAGCCGAGACCATTTCTTTCCTTCTAACTTTTGTGAATACTTCTTTGACGGATTGGGAGAACTGGAATTTTCAATTCGTAAAACAACACTGTCCCTGGTAATAACTACCTGCTCCTTGAAACCACGCCCGGATTTTGTAAAATCGATTCGGGTGACTGAAACCTGCGCTATAACTGCGATAGGAATGCAGATTGTCAGAAAAATGATTCTGGCTATTGTTTTCATCATCCAATGTAAGACATCAAATGCGGGTACAACGCCCAAACTTGGGGATTAGGGCTATCCGTTCAAAAAAAAAGCCAGGCGATAACCTGGCTTTTCTTTTTTTTAATGATGATTTATCAATTGGCTAACCGTACGTTAACCGCATTCAATCCTTTTTTTCCTTCCTTAAGTTCAAAAGTGACTGCATCATTTTCGTGGATCTGATCGACAAGAAGACCTGAAATGTGTACAAAATACTCTTGCCCTGTTGATGTTTCCTTAATAAACCCGAATCCTTTGGACTCATTAAAGAATTTTACTGTTCCTTCTTTCATTATTAAATTAATTATTACAATAATCCGCAAATATAATAGAATAAATTAAAGTTTAAATTATTAAGGGGGGTGTTGTGCCAGCCAGCGTCAAAATAGCCCTTATGGTGTGCGTTATTTAAACAATTCAGGGATATTTCAAGTCTTAAGCTAACTTTTGCATCCATTTTAGAGTGTGGAGTGCCAATTCATTAATTAGTTCGGTTTTTTTTACTTTGAAAGAATGATCAGCGCCCTCCAATTTTACCAAGGTGGCAGCAGGCAGACCAGCGCAGACTTTTTCAACCAATGAAAATTTTGCAAGGGCATCTCTGGATCCCTGGAGAAAAAGCAGGGGAATATTAATGGATTTAAGATGCTCAGCCCGCGCAGTTCCTGGATCACCTGGAGCATGCAACGGAAATCCGTAAAACACAATTCCCTTTACATTTTCCGTGTGGTTTTTGGAGAAATATTGTGACGACATCCGGCCACCAAAAGATTTTCCGCCCAAAAAAGCTGGAACACTGGGAAAACTATTTATGGCATGTGACAAGACGGCGCCAACCGTTTTTTCTGCGATAGCTGGAACATCGGGCCTTTTACTTTTCTTCTCTATGTATGGAAAATTATAGCGCACAGTACCAATGGAAAGTTCCGCTAACTCCAACGCCAAACTTTCCATAAATCGATGTGTCATTCCCGCTCCCGCTCCATGTGCTAAAATAATAACTGCACGTAGTTCGGTTGGTGTGCATGTTAACAATGATACGGTACCGATACTATCGGACACAAGTAGACTAGAGGAATGGAATTTCATGCGGGAGAAAATTACATATTTAAAAAAAAGTTAATGTTAAAAATTTGATCAGCGAAGAATTTAAAGGAAATTAATTCAGGTTTGAGCGAAAAGGCTAAACATTATTAATCTCAAGTTAAAAAATAGGACGTCATTGCGAGGAAGAATATAAATTCATTATCATATCAGCAATGAATGGACATAAGCTCCGCTTCGCAATGACGATTTGAACAACTAAGGTCTAATTCTTCACATACCGTATAAATCCCGGTTATGTGAGATAACTACAATGGTGTGGATTGTCAAATAGAAATTTAAGGAACCGCCGGAGCTGACGTACTCCAGTAATTATCAATGTCACTGAAATAGGAATGATCGTTGGTATCTGGCCAATGATTTTTATCAAACCCTGGGACATTTTTATAATATTCTTTATCACGGTTTAAGATAAAACATTCCTTCTCCGCGTTTAAATAAAACTGTGAGAATGGGATAGCAAATAATTTACCACCCAGCCCAAGGAAAGATCCGGATTCTAATACAACGTATTCAATAATCCCACTGTTAATATTGATCATCAAATTATCGATCTTCCCTAAATTGTCACCGTCTAAATTTTCGACTCGATCTCCAATGATAGAAGTAGCGGTCAATCGTTTTACGGGAAGGTTGGCCGCTGGACCTTCATGATTTTGTCCAGTTACATTATCAACTTCATACTCTTTTCCATACGTGTTCATAAGTCCTCCTTTTTTTAATTGAACATATACCATCTAAAACAAAAAATAGCGTAAAAATCGTGCTGAAAATATCGATTTGCGGGAAGCGTTGATTGGCGCTTTATTTTTTGTGATGTAGAAATCATTACACTAGGCTTGTAGATGGAATGAAACAAGGGGGCGATTCAATTCGCTCAAAAAAGATTATCAAATCAAAGTACTAAACTTCAGTTTCGTGATTTGAATTTCCTTTCCTTCACTCCCTTCTTTCGGTTGAAGAGTCGTTGAAAAAAATTTCGATCGGATCGTGCAAGATCGCAATCCAGTTTATTTAATAAGTCTTCTGAGAT
This sequence comes from uncultured Bacteroidota bacterium, assembly GCA_963837415.1. Lineage (GTDB taxonomy): Bacteria > Bacteroidota > Bacteroidia > Cytophagales > Cyclobacteriaceae > Chryseolinea. The sequence continues at coordinate 123,575 of CAWING010000002.1, forward strand.
GGGATGAAATTTTGCGCGCGTAATCTGATGGAGGCTTTTATCCTTATTCATGTACTGCAAAAATTTGGCAACAATTGGAAGCGCTGTTGTCGCCCCTTGACCCAATGCCGTACTTCGAAAATGAACCCGTGGATCATCCGCTCCTACCCATGCGCCGATAACAAGGTTAGGTGTAATACCAATGAACCATCCATCAGCATTTGATTGTGTGGTACCTGTCTTACCCGCGATATCATTTTCCAATCCATAACGCGCTCTCAGGCTCGATCCCGTGCCCTCGTTAACAACACGTTTCAGCATATGAACCATCATATCAGAAGTTGCCTCAGATAGCGCCCGGACACCTTCAGGCTTGACATCAAAATCCTCAAGCACATTGTTCTGATTATCCATGATTTTGGTAATGAGAACTGGCTTCATATATCTTCCCCGATTTGCAAATACTCCATATGCACCAACCATTTCCATCATCGAAATAGAAGGAGATCCCAGCGCTATTGAAGGAACGTTGGGCAACTCACTCCTGATCCCCATTTTATTAGCAGTCAATATCGCCTGAGCTATTCCTGCCTTTTCTAATAGCTTAACAGATACGGTATTAACAGACCCTGCCAATCCACCCTCCATGGAATATTTTTTATCGTAGGATTCTTCACTTGAATTCTGAGGCGTCCAATCTTCCATGTTTGAATAGGAAGTCTGTCTTGCAGACACATATTCACATGGATCAACACCCCGCTCTAAAGCAGCGGCATAAACAATCGGTTTAAATGTTGAGCCTATCTGCCGCTTCGTACTTTCCTTAACGTGATCGTATTGAAAAAATTCGTGATCAATACCTCCCACCCAAACTTTCACATCGCCGGTATGTGGATCCTGAGCTAACAATCCCGCTTGAAGAAATTGAAGATGATGTTGTAAGGAATCATATGTGCTCATCTCTGATTCCTTGCCGCCTTCCCAAGTAAAAATTTTTCGCAACGCTGGTTTCTTCAGTTCTTCGAGAATTTCCTTTTCTGAAAGGCCATCTTTTTTCCACTGCTCATACTGAGGCAATGCTGATAAGTGTGCCTTTACAACTTCATTAAGCGTGCGTTTGCTTACTTGATTCACAAACTTTTTTTGCAATACCTTCATTTGCGCCTGCATGGCGAGTTCCGCATATCGCTGTAATCTTGAATCAATTGTCGTATAAATTTTTAAGCCATCGGTATATAAATTATAGGGTTTACCATCTGGTTTTTTGTGCGAAGAACACCACGCAATCAGATCATTTTTTATATACTCCCGAAAGTAAGGCGCTAATCCCGAGTTGTGCGTTATTTTATTATAGCGAAGGTCAAGAGGTTTTTTCTGGAAGGAGACTTTTTCTGTCTCGGTTATAAAATTATATTTTTCCATCTGCGCCAACACCACATTTCTGCGTTGTTTCGCGCGGTCTGGAAAGAGTCTGGGATTGTACCAGTGTGTTGCCTTCAACATACCAACTAAGACTGCCGCTTGATCGACGGTAAGCATCTTTACGGAGGATGAGAAAAAGCGATCTGCCGCAGTCTTTACGCCATAAACATTGTCACCAAAGGGAATCGTATTCAGATAAAGAACTAAAATTTGATCTTTAGAATAAGTATTCTCCAATCGCTTTGCAATGATCATTTCTCTGATCTTGTTTATCGGAAGAGAAAAAAAAGCGAAAGACCTCCGCGGATAAAGATTCTTTGCCAATTGTTGAGTGATTGTGCTTCCACCTCCTGCCGATTCGCTTTGCAACAAAATACTTTTGAAGAATACTCTGAACAAACTTCGTGTATCTATTCCCTTATGACCATAAAATCGTACATCTTCGGTGGCAACAAGAGCATGTTTTAATGCTGGTGTAATTTCGTGAGCAGGTACCGTAGAACGTTCCTGCCAATAATACCGGCCCAATAGTACACTATCTGCACTAAAAACCTCGGTGGCAACCTGATGATTGATTGAGCTCAATTCTTTTTTGCTGGGGATGTCTCCAAATAAGCCGACCCATACGAATAGGATAAGCACCCCAACTGCGGAAATAATACCCAATATCAACAGGGAGAAATAGCCAACAAGGCGTCTATAAAACCCCGGACGCGTATAAAATCCTGCTATTTTTCCCTTAAGACGAGCTAAAAAAAGCTTAAAAAGTTCTTTCATCCAATTTGATACTCCGTTAACGTTCAACATGCGCAAAAAGTGTGCTACGTGTCGGTTTCGAGTTTCGGGTTTTGAGTTTAGAGTTATCTAACTGATAATTTGTACGCTAGAATCGAGAAGCGAGAACTCGAAACCAAAAACTCGAAACTCTAAACTACTTTATGTCCAACCTGTATCGGTGGTCTTGCATATTTTGTATGAGATCTATACCCAATTTCATTTTAAGATTTTGAATATAAACGTCGATTGACGTATCAAAAAGATAAATTTCGGAGCCCCAAATGTTACACAGCAAATTTTCCTCCGAAATAATTTTACGGGGATTCTGTGCGAAAAAAAAGAGCAACTCAAATTCGGGTTTGCTTAGTGCAATCTCATTATTATCAATTTTCACAGAATTTGCTTTTCGATTGATGCGTATATTTCCAATACAAAGCTCAGGAATGCTTTTTCGAATCACGAACCTGCGTTTGAGTACTGTGCTCACTTTATAGGTAAGTGCTCTTAAACCCACCACTTTTTCAATGTAGTCATCGCCCCCCGTATCTAAAGCGGCTTGTTGATAGTAACTCTCCGATTTTGCTGTAAGAAAAAAAATGTATGTGTCAGCAAAGCGCTTCATGCTTCGAAGTTCTTTGCAAATTTCGATGCCATTGGGATGCGGCATCATTATGTCTAAAATAATAAGGTCGGGAACGAAGTCTTTAGCAACGCCAACGGCAAGGTTACTGTCATCCAAGGTTTTTACCTTATAACCTTCCTTTTCAAGATTATATTCTAAAAGTTCCAAGATGTCCAGATCATCGTCAACCAACAATATCCTGAAAGGTTTCTTCTCGCCCATAACTAAGGCTAAAATACGACCCGCTCATTACCTTATTCTTACAGGGCAGTTACGAAGAAGTGAAGAAATTGAACAACATCGAAGAAATGTTAACACGCGTTTAAACTTGAAGCGCTTTCTTTCCCAGGGCAACCGCCTCAGCAACGGCATCCGCGGTGATATCCTTATAGTCAACTGTTACCCTAGTGTCTGTTTCGATCCATTCAACAATTTTATGGAGGTGTTTCTTGCGCAACTTTTTTACAACAGGCACACCCATTTGTTTTAGTGAAGCCGCATTATAGTGTTGCTCCAATTGTGACTGCATCGGCACAACTAACAATTTTTTATGGAGGTAAAGCGTTTCCGCGGGAGTTTCAAATCCCGCGCCGCAAAGAACACCTGTTGCTGACGTCATGCTCTGTGCAAACTCTTCCTTGTTAACAGGATATACTGACAGCTTTCCGATCTGATACGATTTTTTTGTGTGCTTCGAGAAAATGTGCCACTTCACGTGAGGAATCCGGGCGAGCAAGGGCACGAGCTTTCGGTCATCATAAGCTGGTAAATAAACAGTATAGTGCTCCATCGTTCTATTATTACATTCTCGGATCCCCTTTCGGATCACGGGAGTAAAAATATTTTTATCATATTGTTCAAAATGAAAAGCAAGGTTCGATCTGGTTGGAGCATAGTTATGCAATAACCACTCGCCCACCGGATCTATATTCTTTGGCCTGGGAACTTTAGGCGAAAGCAAGGCAGATTGATGGCTCAACCCAATGCATGGAACCTCCCGTCGCCGGCAAGCCCAGGCGGATATGGGTTCAAAATCGTTAATAACAAAATCATATTTCTCTACAGGAAATTTCTTTATTTCTTTATAAACTTCTTTCGAACTGTTCTGCTTAAAAGTCTTTAAAAAATTAATTCCACCGCTGGTGCCAAAGAAAAAACTAAGACCTTTTGACTTATACTTAACAGGATAAGGAAGTTTTACGTCCGCTTGCGCGCCACTGACGAACAAATCAAGCTCACCATACTGCCGAAGTATTGGGATCACGTCTTCCGCGCGGGTGAGATGACCATTCCCTGTACCTTGGATAGCAAATAAAATCTTCACTTTTTAACCGTTAAAAATTCGGTAACTAAATCGCGAAAGATTTCGTCATTATCAAGTTTATCACTAAAACGTTTTGCAAGTTTAATTCCTCTTGCAACATCATCTTCCATGTATCGATAAATGCGCCACTGTCCTTCATCGTATTCCAACGCTGTTAGATTCTCCACCCAGTCACCCGAATTCAGGTAAATGACCTCCCCAAGATCAGTTTTGATAGACTTGATTTCCGGATAATGGATATGGCCGCAGACTACATATTCATACCCATTCTCAATAGCAATATCTGCCGCTGTTTTTTCAAAATCGTTTATGAACTTAACAGCAGATTTAACACTGTCTTTTACTTTTTTTGAAAGTGAAATTTTTTCACGGCCAACATGCTTCAGGCACCAGTTGACTATTGCATTTATTAGGATAAGGGTGTCGTAGCCTATAGCACCTAACTTGGCGAGCCATTTGGAGTATTTCATGGTAACATCAAAAACATCGCCGTGAAAAATCCAGGCGCGCTTGCCACTAAGCTTTAGCACAACTTTATTGTCGATGTGAAACGAACCCAACCTGAATCCTGAAAACTTGCGAAGCATCTCATCATGATTACCGGTCAGGTAAACGATCTTCGTATTCTTGGCGAGTAAACCTGTGATATGTTTTATTACCGCCATATGCGACTTAGGCCAGTATCGCTTACTGAACTGCCACATATCGATCACATCACCATTAAGAATAATTTTTTTTGGCTTAATTGTTTTGAGATAGCGCAGGAGTTCTTCTGAACGGCAACCATAGGTGCCCAGATGAATGTCGGATATTACAACGAGTTCTACGTCACGTTTTTTTTTACCCATCGTTATAAATTGTGATTCCCAAGCGAAACGTTGCCCGGGAATCTCAAACCTATGGTGAACCTTAACAAAGGTAAGTCGGCTCTTTTACTTGCGGGTGATTCTGCGATTACGAAATTGTTATGATATGGGTGGAGAGTTTCGAGTTTTTGGTTTCCAGTTTCGACAGTGCCAGATTCAAATTACGAAGCTCAAATTCGGAGGGAACTCGCAACTCTAAACTCTAAACTCGAAACTCTACACCCGAAACCTCAAATATTTTATCGTTTCACCCTTTGACGCAAACTGCTCTTCGTATTTCGTTTTAATGTCAAAGCATTCCCCTCTATATTCAGAGTTGTATAAATTATCGGTGAATTTTAAATCTTCAATATCATTTCGCGCATTCGCTTCTTCAAGAGAATATTGATAAAAGTCAGTGTTGTCGGTCTTAAGGCGCAAATAGCTGCCTGGCTTCATGAGGCTTTTGTAAATCTTTAAATACCGTGGACTAGTTAACCTTCTTTTGATATCTCTTTTTCTCGGACGAGGATCCGGGAAGGTTATCCATACTTCATCAATTTCACCAGGCACAAAAAAATTTTCAATTAACAAGATAGGAGTCCGTAGAAAAGCAACATTCGTTAAATTTTGCTCTATGGCTAAGGTGCTGCCTTTCCAAATACGTTCTCCCTTTATGTCGACACCAATAAAGTTTCGACCCGGGAAAAGTGCAGCGAGCCCCGTCGTGTACTCTCCTCTTCCACAGGCTAATTCAACCGTAATCGGATTATCATTTTTAAAATAATCAGAACGCCACTTCCCTTTGATTTCTTCAAAAATACTTTTGGTACGTTCAATAACATTAGGGTGTTCTTCAATGATTCTAAAACGCTCGAGCTTCCTTTTCATAGATTCTCAATTTCAGCTACAACAAACGTACTTCCTCCAATGAAAATCATATCTTCTAACGTTGCCTTTTGCTTTGCCTTATAGATGGCTTCATTTACATCCGGTATCACCTCACCTTTTAATTGATATTGACGCGCCTGTTCAAAGAGAAGTGTAGCATTCAACGCTCGTGGGAGCTTAGGTTGGCAAAAAAAATAGTAGGCCTCCGAAGGTAATAGTTTCAAAATAGGTGTAACGTCCTTTTCCTTCACCATTCCAAAAACAATTATGAGATTTCTATAAGATTGCAACTTGATCTGACTTAAAATTTCGCTCATACCATCCAGGTTGTGGCCTGTATCGCAAACGATGAGCGGGTTTTTATTAAGCACTTGCCACCGTCCCTTGAGTCCGGTTTGAAATACGACTTGCTGTAACCCTGACCGCAGGCGCTGCTTAGAAATTTTCCAGCCTTGACTTCTCAAAATTTCGACTGACTGAAGTACTCCAATCACATTTTTTTGTTGATACACTCCCTGCAATGGTAAGTTTAAATTTTCCAGCATACGCTTCTCATCTTTATATAAATCCAATAGGGTCTGCCCATTTTCGGTTTTCGGAATTGCCTTGTAACGGTCAGAAGCAAAATATATCTCGGATTTCGTTGACAAGGCTTTCTCGTTAAACACATTTTCAATTTCCGGCTGACGTTCACTTATAACAACAGGAATGTCTGGCTTGATAATACCCGCTTTTTCTTGTGCTATTTTCTCAAGGCTATCACCTAAAATATTCATGTGATCCCAGCCAATATTCGTGATTACAGAAAGCTCCGGAGTTATAACGTTGGTGGAATCCAATCTGCCTCCTAACCCAACTTCAATTACAGCAACATCAATTTTATTGTGAACAAAATAATCAAAGGCCATGACGACTGTAATTTCAAAAAATGATGGTTTTATATCCTCAATGACCGGCCGGACACGACTTACAAAATCGATTATAAAATCCTTTGAAATTTCCTCTCCATTGATCCGAATTCGTTCTGTAAATTCTTTCAGGTGGGGTGATGTATACAGTCCCGTTTTATAACCCGCAGACTGGAGTATGGACGCCAGCATGTGTGAGGTGCTTCCTTTTCCGTTCGTTCCGGCTATATGAATTGACTTAAATTTTTTCTGAGGCTCGCCTAATACAGCGCAGAGCTTCCAGGTATTGCTAAGATCATTTTTTAATGCTGCAGCGCCTATTCGCTGAAACATGGGTAGATTATCGTAGAGGAACTTGAGCGTATCTTCGTACGTAAGAAACATTCCGCGAAAATACAAGGAATTGTTAAATCGTCATGGTCTTTTCGATATACCTTCTGCTCTTCCGTTTTAAAAATTGGGGAGTTAGACATCTGACTACTCCTATCGATAATTTCAAAATCAGTGTCCTTTGCTAAGAGTAATTATTGATTACAATCCAATTTCATCCCGGTCAATACCAAATTCATCTGCGCTGGACCTAAGGATACCCAACATTTCTGTATATGCCAACAGCTTGGCTTCAATATGGGTGAGCTCTTCAGGAGCGGCAAAGTTTCTGCGCTCCTTTAATTCGTGGATGTTAAGGTGGATTGTAATGAGCACATCCTGCATAAATTCTATGTGCTGTGAATTCATACCTCACCAACTTACTATTGATTTATTTGGAGACTACTCGGAATGTAATTCTTCCCTCTGACTGAGGAGGTAAGTTAGAGCCTTTTGGTAAAAAGACCAGTCGCTGAATTACTTCTTTTAACTTTCGTTCAGCTTCGAGACTGAGTCCCCTTTGTAATGGCCTGACCGAAGTGACGACGCCTTGGTCATCGACTTTTACAATAAACTCGTAAACCCCATAAGCTTCATCAGGGAGTGTTGGTGTTTGTAACTGGGGCCAATCAAAGCCATTAAATCCCGACATGGACACGCCACCTGCGCCACCACCGGGTTTTCCATACAAAGCTTTCGAATCTAAAGTGCCTTCGGGATTTCCCTTGTCCCCTACCGTACCAGGATTATCACCATGATTTCCCGGTTTACCTTCCTTGGTTGCCCCTGGTTTATTTTCCGCGGTGGATTGTTGTGCATTCGGTTTGTAGACTGCATCCTGATTTACCTTCGGTTTTTCTTCCACTTTAGGTTCAACCTTTTTAGGTTCAACTTTTTTCTCTACTGGTTTTTCGGCAGGTTTTTCAACAGGCTTTACTTCTTCTTTCTTCTCTTTTACAACGACGGGGCTTTCTTCTTTTGAAGCCACCTTTTCCTCCGGCTTATCTTCGACAGGTTTGGTTTCTTCTCGAATCTTTTCCTTTTCAAGAACCTCTTCTACTTTTTTTTGTGTTTCTTCCTTTACTTTGGGTTTACTTCGTGCGGCCTGTTCTTGTTGCGCCCCGTCGTTGCCCACGGGAGTTTCTGGCTGAATATCTCCACTACCCTGATCATCTAATCCAAAATTCAGTTCAATTCCAATTTCTGGAAGCGGAGGATCGGGAGGCCGCCAGGCGACCATAAAAAATAAAAGAAAAAACACTCCCCCTGTATCAGTGTAGTATACAGCAGCGCAATTTTCTTGTTCTTTTTTTCTAATTTTTCGTCGTGCGTATCCATTAGGCCTTGTCGTTCGTTCTATTGCCGTCAAGTGTAAACGTGCTCTGGTTACAACACTAATATTTTACAACCCAAACTTTATCGCCATACTCCCCACCTTTTAGGCCATCCGCAGAAGCTTGTGTAGCTGCATACGTATCACCCTCAGCCACGGCTATGCGATGAAATTTCGATTTTCCAAAGGGCGGAATGATTTTCGTGCTTACGCCTTTCGCGCTAAGTTTTTTAGCATAATCCATGATAAGATCACCATCGATAGCGCTAGCTACAACCACATAATAACGTCCAGATCTGCCGCTTAGTGTTTCAATAGCTCCCACTTTCGGAGCGGCTTCAGCTACCGTAACGGCAGTTTTTTGTTCATCCTCCACACGTTTCTCCTCAGCAAGTCGGGCAGCTTCCTTTCTTCTGGCCTCTTCCTGAATTTCCAGCAGTTCCTTTCTTTCTTTTTCTTCTTCGGCCAGCTGTTGAGGCCGATAATAAGCAAAATACCAAATAGCGGCACCGGCCAATAGGAGCACAAGAAGGAATCCTAATACTTTTGGCCAAATTTCCGGACTCTCGCGTTCGTACGAATAGTCGGGCTGATAAGGATCCTCATGGCTTGCAAATTCGTTTTTCGTCTCAAATACTTTTTCTTTTTCAGGTTCCTCCAGGACTGATTCCGTTTCCTGGAATTGAAATGGTGGCTGTTCTACCGGAGGCGGTGGGTCGGGCGTAACCTGCTGAGCTTCGTTAATAATTACAACCTCGGGTTCATCTGGCGTCTCGGGTTCATCCCGTTTCAAGGGTTCATACTCTACTTCGGGAAGACCAAAGTATCGTCAGTGTTATCGAGATTTTCTTGAGGTGTATCTGTGGTTTGTTTTTTCTTTCTAGCCATGTTCAAGGCGTTAAATGGTTAAGGAACAGGGTAATTATACAAAACTACGCTAAAATTTCACCGATACAAATGTACTGCCGATCATGGTCTATTTTTGGCGGTCGGTGCAAAGTGGTAATCACTCAGTCACAATCAAACTATCCAGTCGACTGATGGTTGACAAACTGATCATGAATTTTAAAAGCTCCACGTAATTCCTCCCATAATTTGAAAACCGCGCACGGGATAATTTAAGAACAACGGATACTTGCTCGATGCAATGTTGTTGAGTTGAATGAACGCGGAAAAACTTTCTGAAAATAAATATTCAGTTTTGAAATTCAAATCAAATGCTGCGTCAAGCTTTATTTCATTTTTGGTTATAGGTTCCTGTGCCTTCATACCTCCTTGAGCAATAAGATCCATATTGAATAAAAATTTCTGGTACAAGTTATAAAACGCATTTGCTGTTACCTTGTACGTTGGTCGGTGCCATGGCTTCGTTTATTCTAGCCGTTGAGTAACGGAAAAGATCGGCACGCAGCATGAACTTGGCTTCTTCTGACTGAACATAACTTATTGCAGCATACAAGATTCGCGCGCTTGGTTCCGCTGCCTCCATCATAAACCGTTGTAAACTTCGCTTGGTCAGCATCGGTGTTTACAAAGTAATACCAGTTTTTCAGGTTAGCGACCGCCAAAGCCACCATGCGCTGATATTTTATTGCCGAGCTTTGCATTTAAGCCGACATTAAGGTCGAATGTTTTGTTCGTATGAAAGATCGGAACGTTAGGCGCAAGCCACAGGTTTTCATAGCTTAAAGATTGGAGAGAAACTTTTTCCATTCCTCCGCTTAACGAGGCCACAGCATCAACGGAAGGGCTTAGCGGATAAGAAGCCTTTATGTCCGGATAAACATGCGTACTCTTTGAATCGATTGAATCATTTTCAAAGGCAGCAATAAATCCCACACTAACTTTAAGGTCTTCGATTGGTAAAAAACTATAAGAAGGAGAAACGACAAAAAGACTTCGGGCTTTCTTTTCAACAAAAACATCTCTTCGACTGATGAGAAAGAAATCTCCTTTAACATTTATTTTCGAATCTTCATCAAGCTCATACGATGAGCTAAATTCAAGATCTATTTCTGTTTCTTTAGCATCGTACTTATCGGACAGGCTACTTACACCCGCGCCAAGCTTGTAGGCAAAGTCAGAATTTTTAGCGTTGGACAAAGCGCCGGAAACTTTAATAAGATTAAAAGATTGCTTGATAGAGGAAGCTTCTACTTCCGTGCCAGCCGGATATCCGTAAAAATGAGTTACCCGATTTTCGAAACCTGCGTTTCCGGAAAGTGAAATTCCTTTGCTGAATGATCTTCCAAAAACAGAAATGCTCGAAGAGCCGCTACCCGAATTTCTTCCATCAACAGGACCTTTGTCGGAGCTCCTATGGTACGCATGAGCACCCAACAATTTATTTTTGTCGCGCCGGGTATTATAATATCCCTCCAATAAAGGGGACATATAATTTCCATAACCAACCCGCAAAAATCCCCCGTATACATTTGATGCACTTTCCTGTTTCACTTTTAAGGGTCGTATCTGTGGATTAATTTGGGGAGCCTGAAAGTTGAATGATCTAAAATCGTAAGTGATTGGAGGCTTAATGGGCTCCGAAGGCCTAGGTGGAATTTTTTCAAAATTTCGATTGGCAGAAGGAAGGGTTATTTGTCGCTCTTTTACGATTTCAATTTCCACATTTTCAATTTCACCCTCTTCAGCCCATTTCTTCTTCGGATCTTGAGCAACGCATGACAGGGATACTAAAATCAGGACCGTCGAAATAAATAAAGATGGTGTGTTCTTTGTCAATGGAAAAAGGTCTAAAAATTATTTTATTCATCGTAAAAAATATTAACGATTGGTATCAACTGTGTCGACTGTGTTAACTGTATCCTGTAATTGCTTTCTGCTGTTCCTCTGCCTGCCGCTTGTCGATCTCCTGCAATTTTTTTCTGGCACCCTCTTTAATGTGCTGTAAAGGAAAATTGCATCGATAAGCGATTGAAGCGTTGCCTTCGCCTGAAATACATTATCAATGGCTACATAATTATCGGCAAGCAAGAGATATGATTTACCTACCCATTCCTGATATTCGGCAAAGTCATTGTTAAGGCTAATCAAGGTTTCATTGGATTGCTTATATTCTTTTTGCTGATACAATATCTCCGCCAGCAAATACTTAGCTTCGGCACCATATTCATCCCGCGCCGCATTCAATGTATTTAAAAATTCATCTTTGGCGCCATCAAAATCTCCTCGTGCCATGGCCGTTTTACCAAGATACAATGAGGCTTTGTTCTCAGCGCCGGCATTCACATTGCCACGCTCTAAAATGGTCTTAGCATATACATCAGCTGAATCATATTGCTGCGTCAGATAAAATGCCTCCATCAACCCTGACCATGCATTGAATTGATCTCTTTTGTTGGTCGCTACTTTTTCCGCCTTATGAAAAGATACAATTGCCTCATTGTACTTGCCCTGTTTAAACTCAATCTCTCCTACCCTGGCAATGGTCTTGTTTCCCTGGTTGAATGTTATATCGTTGCTTAGCTCATTATAAATTGGAAGCGCTCTGTCGTAATCGCGAAGGCGATAATACGATTCAGCAATATAGTATTTGGCCTCCTGCTGGTTTGGCGTTTGAGGATAAGAATTAAGAAAATTCTGCAACCCTGTTATCGCTTTTTGATATTCCTGGTTGAAGAATAAATTCTTGGCAGTTTCATACTCCAGACCCTCCAGACCTTTATTGTCAGGATTTGCTTTTTTGAATTGTGTTAAATAGTTTTCAAAGTCACCTGAACGACCAGCAGAGTTCAACGCCTCTTGTAAGGGGATCAAAGCTTCCTGAGCCGCCGGATGATTCGGGAACCGCTGCACTACCGTAGCATAATCACTAATGGTTCGATCCAGTTGTTTCAAATTAAAATTAGAGGCCCCTCTCCGCAGATAAGCATAAGGTAAGAAAGGGGAATTTGCTCCTTCTCGTATCAACTCGGATAATCCCTCCACAGCAACTTGATGATTACCTTGTTCAATTTCAAATTGTGCACGCTGGAACATGGCTTCATCACGGTATTGAGATTTAGGATACGTTTTAACGAGTTCCGAGAATTGATTACGAGCCTGCGTGTATTTGCGTTGTAAACCAAAGATCATTCCCGATTGAAGAAGAACATAATCATTATCCGACGATCCTGACGCTTTAGCGCGATTGTATTGCACAAGCGCTTCATCATATTGTTTGTTTACATAGTAACAATCCGCAAGCCGGATGACAGCATCTGCATAATTTGGTGTGGTCTTATTTGCGTTGTTCACAAACTCTTTAAAACTGAAGAGTGCTTTGTCATACGCATTGAGATTATAATTTGCATATCCAAGACCATAGCGAGTCTTGAGTAAAATTTCGGGTTCAACAGATGCACCTACTCCCAAGACCCGTTGGTAATTAACCACGGCCTCCTCCCATTTTTTTCCACTTGAATAAGCTTCACCGCTCCAAAAGCTGGCGAGTGCAACATAATTTTGATCAACAGGGTATTCCAAAGACTTCGCAAAATATTCAACGGCTCCCTCATAATCATTTTTATTGAAAAGCTCCGAGCCTTTTAAATAGGCCGCCTTTTGGTATGCCTGATTAATATATTGATTCCGGGTTGGGAGTCCTTCAATGTATTCGATAGCCTTATTGAAATTATTTCCATTTACATACGCTTGGGCCAGGAGTTCCTTTACTTCTACCACATGGGCGTTGCTGGGATAATCATTTAAAAACTTTTCAAATTCGTTAATGGCCTGATCCGGTTTACCAGCATCGTACGAAACCTTTGCAAATTGAAACGAACTTTCTTCCGCGAGTTTTTTATCCTCTGGATTTTTCTTTGCATAGTTAAACGCGTTCAATGCATTTTGTTTGTTGCCTTGTTTCAGATAAAGGATACCAAGGTAATAGGAAGCATAATAGCTTACGGTATCCTTGGCTGCTGCAGCTTTATTCAAATACTCAATTCCTTTTTCTGAATTTCCTGCGGCATAGTTTGCATAGCCTGCTCGAAATAATAAACCGGTTTCAGCATTTGCGTGAGTATCAAAATATTTTTGATACGACTCAATGGCCTTCTTGTAATCTCCTTTGAAATATTGAGCATCGGCAACGATCATGGCGATCTCACTGGCATTAGATACCGTACGCCCCTTTAGTGAGTTTGCATACTCTATTAGCGTATCATACCGTCTTTGCTTATAATAAATATTAGCGATGAGGTAAGGCACAATATTGGCGTACGAAGGACTGCTTTCAGCTTTTTTTAAATCAAACAATGCTTCATCAAACTGTCCTTTTGAGTATTCGATGAAGCCAGCATAATAATTGGATGCTGGAGCATAGGAACTGCTTTGCCTCTTTACAAAGTTAAATTGTTCCAGCGCTTCATTTAATTTCTTCTGATTGAAATAACTATAGCCCCATTTAAAATGTCCCTGACTTTGCTGGTTTAAAGTAAGCGCGGGAAAATCTACTTTCCTAAAATACTGTGATGCCTTAACATAGTTTCCTTCAGCATAAAAAAAATTGGCCAGATCGTAATACGCTGTAGATGCCTTAGGACTGGACGGATTGTTATCAATAAAGTCATCGATCAATTTTTCTCCGTCTGTGTGTCTCAGGCTCAAAGCACTAAAAGCTACATAGTATTCGGCTTCACCCCTTCTCGAATCGGTAGGAGAAGCATGCTCCAAAAAATCGGAAAAAACTTCTCGAGCTGCTCCATAGTTTGAGTGCGAGATGAGTTCTGTTCCTCTGCGGTAAAGTTGTTCAACTTTATTCTGTGATAATTGGTCCTGAGCCGTGAGACCTTGTACAATGAAAGTAAATATTAAAAAAACGATGAATCTGAACATTAAACGTATACTGGTTTTGTGAGTAAAACAGCGCTGCAAAAAATTTATTGCAAATGGCGGACTAAAAAAATAAGTTAAAAAAAATTTCCGCTGCTGAAATTGCATGGCCTTAAAGGTAAGGCGCTATTCAGTAATTGTCCAAATTTGTGATTGAATTATACTTTTGCTAGTTCATGATCCGCCAGATCAGCTCTCTAAAAATTTGTCCTTCATCTGCTGAACCAGTGTTCACACCTTTCAATTTTAAGTCAGCATCTTTGAGAGCGGCAATGTTATCGATGATCTTTGGTTGCTGATAATGACGTAAAGCCAAGGTATAATCGCGAATAGCATACGGACTCACTTTCAGTTCACTAGCTAAACCCTTCTCACTTTTATCTGCAACTTGAGTTGCCATGAGGAGCTTGCTGAAAAATGAGTAAAGAAAAGCTACGACAGGGATCATAGGATTTTTCTTCGTGTTCCTTTCGAAGTAATTAACGATCTTATTTGCTAGTAAAGAGTCACGATTAAGAATCGCTTTTTGCAGTTCAAAAATATTGTATTCTTTGCTCACGCCGACCTGATTCATCACTTGCTCCATTGCAATGGACCCACCAGAAGGAATTGAGATGATCAGCTTATCGATCTCATTTGCCAGGCGATGAAGGTCATTTCCTACATATTCACACAACACTTGAACAGCCCGATCATCAGCGTGTACTTTTTTTTCTTTTATATACTCGTATACAAAATCAGGCAATTGGTTATCGTATAACTTTCTTGTATTCAAGGTAACTGCTAACTGATCTATTTTTTTTCCAAGCTCCCTTCTTTTGTCCAGGCTTTTATGTTTATGACAAAACACCAATACCGTGCTCGGTACTTGTCTTGCCAAGTAATCCATCAAAAGTTTCACTCCTATTTCTTTATTCAGATCCTGGATGTCTTGAGCTTCCTTTATGATTACAACCTGACGCTCGGCCATCATTGGAAAACGTCGCGCGTGCGTAAGGATTGTTGCCATGGTGGCGTCCTTACCGTATAAGATCACTTGATTAAATCCTTTCTCAGCCTCTGAAATAGCATGCGCTTCTATATAATCGGCAATCAAGTCGATATAAAAAGTTTCTTCGCCTTGAAGAAAATAGACAGGAGCATATTTTCCTGCAGTAAGATCAGTCCAAATTTTTTTTACGTTGGCATCCATCAATTCACACTCTTTTCGTTTGCTAAAAGTAACGGCTGATGCTATTCCCACCAAACCTCCTGCAAAGTGAGATTCCCAGGAAACTTGTGGATCACTTGGCAAAACGCCATAAAATACACCACCATAGAACAACAATATGATAGTTGAAATAAACAACGAGAGAAAATCGCGGCGAAAGAACCCAAAAAAAATAAGGAAAAAGGCTAATGCGTAAACTACGCCACTGGCGCCGATGTGATTTGCAGGACGCGCAAATAGCCACACAAGTATATTAGTCCAGAAATAAGCCCGAAAGAAAACAGCCCCTCCGATGGATTCATAAAAGAAAAATAATACCGAGCCCAAGAATAACAAGGGAATCGTATTGGAAATCAAATGAAGAATGTCACCGTGAATAAGCGGAGCTGTAAAGATTCCAATGAGCCCATGAAATGTCCGGGGTTCAATACCAAAAGCGAAAAGTGGAAAACCCACTAAGGATTCAAGATAAAAAGCAGCCCACATTAAAAATGTCAACCTGAAAGGAACGACTGAACTGCCAAATACAGAGGATTCTGATGCCATTGCGTTACGCCTTGAAAGCCAACGCAAATATGAAAATTGCAGGGCAACGAAACTTATTAATCTTACTGCCTATTCGAATTATTTTTGGAGGGATCTTCAATCATGGGCAAATCGATGTATTTAGCTTCCTCTGAATCGACAGTCATAATACCCCATAGGCCACCCGATGAACCGGCGATTTTTTCGGCGAGTTGCTTTAACATATCATAGAAAGGTTTGGAAAACGATTTGTCCATCTTCTTTAAAATGGGATTAAGCTGACTTAGTTCTTGTATGAGAATCGGATTGCGCTGGGCAGATTCATACGGATAGCTTTGCAGGAGCATCTTTAGCTTGTCTTCAAAATCCTGGGATACCTCTCTAAAGTAGCTATCCAGTATGGTTTTATCCTTTTTTTTACGGTGACGTGGATGGCCTCTTTAATTTCTTTTCGATCAATAGTGCCGTCAGCCCCGGCAATAAGGATACATAACAGAATGGGAGCTTTAAGCATTAGCTCAACTTCTTTACCACTAAGTTTCTCAAGCTCCTTGACCATATGTTATGCTAAGCTTTATAAGCTAACCAAAATCTATCAAATCACTCATTTTTCTACGTCTTCTTTGCACCAATTTAACCTGTATATCTACCAATGATAGATATTGGCTGGAATTGCATTTTTTCAGGCTGTAATTATCCTGTTATTAGCGTTGTGCAAAACCCTTATCATTAAATTATAAGCCAGACCATGTACGAAAAGGACCCTATTAAAATTTTTGTCGTGGAGGATGACCCTGCATATACCAAGTTTTTAAAATATGTGCTTGGCCTGAACCCCGATTATGAGGTGGATTTCTACACAACCGGTAAGGATTGTGTTGCTAACCTATACAAGAATCCGGCAATAATCACCCTGGATTATTCGCTGCCGGACGGGCCGGGGGAAAAAGTGCTTGGCCAAATCCGAAGCCATGACCCGAATATAAATGTGATCATCGTTTCTGCCCAGGAGAAAATTCACACGGCCGTTGAACTCTTAAAATCCGGCGCTTACGACTATATCTCGAAAGATCATGAGACCAAGGAGCGTTTGCTTAACTCTATTAACAATGCGCGCAATAAGACATCCCTGATCAAGGAAATTGATCACCTTAAGAAAGAGATATCAGAGAAATATGAATTTGAAAAAAGTATTATTGGAACAAGCCCGGCGATACGAAGGACATTCAGCTTATTAGAAAAAGCCGTACAGACCAATATTTCAGTTAGCATTTCCGGTGAAACAGGAACGGGCAAAGAGCTCGTTGCAAAAGCGATACATTATAACTCGAAGCGAAAAAATAAACCTTTTGTAGCCGTTAATATTGCCGCTATACCCAGGGATCTTATTGAAAGTGAATTGTTCGGTCATGAGAAAGGGTCGTTTACGGGGGCCATTACCCGACGCATTGGAAAATTTGAAGAAGCCGAAGGTGGCAGCATTTTTCTGGATGAGATTGGTGAAATGGATCCAAACCTTCAGGCAAAACTGCTCCGGGTTTTACAAGAACGCGAAATAACCCGCATCGGAGGTAATCAGATAATTAAGCTTGATGTTCGCATCATCGCTGCTACCCACAGGGATCTTGCTGAAGAGGTAAAAGGCGGGAAATTCAGGGAAGATTTATATTACAGATTACTCGGTTTGCCTATCCATCTCCCTCCGTTGCGTGAGCGCGGTAACGACGTTATCCTTATTGCAAAACATTTTTTGGATAATTTTACACATGATAATCAAATGCGCAAATTCAAGATCACGCAAGAGGCGCAGGAAAAACTTTTGCAATACCCGTTCCCTGGAAATATTCGTGAACTTAAATCTATCATTGAGTTATCCGCTGTGATGGCGGAAGAGCACGAAATACGTCCTCAGGATATAAGCTTTAACAGCACAGCCCGTATGGAGTCATTCCTTTACCAGGAGATGACCATGGAAGAATTTATGTTCAGAATCATCAGGCACTTTCTCAACAAATATGACAATAATGTATTGGAGGTTGCCAGAAAACTGGATATCGGAAAGTCTTCGCTTTACCGGTATTTAAAGGAGATGGAAGAAGCCGGAATTTAAGAATATGAAGCTTCATCAATATGTAAAAAAAGGGTCATTCTACGAGGCCGTTGTCGAAGATGGCTCCGATATAATTTTCATTGTCGATTTTACAGGCACTATCCGGTATCACAATACAGCAGTACATCAAACCCTAGGCTATCGACCCAAAAGTCTCAACGGAAAGAATTTTTTCGATTTCATCTTACCTGAAACAGTTGAAGATCTCAAACGGCAATTCAAGAAAAGCCAACAAAGGGCCTATACGCAGAATATAGAATTTCAATTTCTTTGCAAAGATTACTCGTATCGTTTTCTTGAATTTAACGCCATCAATTTAAAGCATAAAGAAGGTCTGGATGGATTCATCTTAGACTGCCGCGATATTGCTCAACGTAAAGAAAACGAAGCCGAACTCGTGCGTTTGCAAAAAGCAAAGGAGCAGTTTCTGGCGAACATGAGTCACGAAATCAGAACCCCGTTGAATGGCATTGCGGGGATGGCCGGTTTACTTAGGCCAAAATCCGAGCCCGGAAGAGCGCGAAACGTATTTAAATGCGATTAAGCATTCCGCTGAAAATCTGAAGCTTATCATCAACGATATTCTTGATTTAGCGGCTATTGAATCCGGAAAATTAAGCCTGGAAAAAATAGCTTTTAATCTAAAAGATTTTCTGCCTTCGCTGATCAGCACATTCATGTATCAGGCGCGTGAAAAACGTATTACACTTGACTATCACATCGATGAGAAGCTTAATAAAATTCTGTTAGGCGATCCGGTACGTTTAAATCAAATTTTGATCAACCTCATCAGCAATGCAGTAAAGTTTACTCATACGGGTTCAATTAAAGTATTGTGTACCCTGGACCGCGAACAGAAAGGCATGTGTTGGGTACGCATCGAAGTAACCGACTCCGGGGTTGGTATTCCCTTTGATAAATTGAACACGATTTTTGAAAGCTTTAGCCAGGCCGATGCGAGCGTAACACGCAAGTATGGTGGTTCTGGTCTAGGACTTACCATCGTGAAACAATTGGTTGAACTACAACGCGGCAGCATAACGGTTACCAGTAAAGAAAATGAAGGCTCCAGCTTTATTGTTTTAGTGCCCTATGCCATCGGAAAAAAAGGAGCGATAACCCAATCTTCACCAAAAAACGAACGTGCTTTGAAAGCTGTGAATGCATCGCAATTAATTGTTTTGCTTGTGGAGGATAATGACATCAACCGGCTTTACGCAAAGAGCATTCTCAAAAACTGGCAATGCTTTACGGATACTGCTGAGAATGGTTTAGTGGCTATCGAAAAAATCAAGAATCAGGCCTATGATGTTGTACTCATGGATATTCAGATGCCCGTTATGGACGGGTATGAAACAACAAAGGCGATTCGCTTGATGAATTCGCCCATGCGAGATGTACCCGTTATTGCACTAACCGCCAACGCTACGAAAGCGGATGTTGAAAAATGTATGGCTGCCGGAATGAATGATTATCTTCCGAAGCCATTTACTCCCGATGATCTTTACCGAAAATTATTTATTGAACTTAAAATTTCACCAAAAAAGCAGAAGGTAAAAGCGAAACCTGTCTTGCATCTGAGCAAGTTATATAACCTGGATTATTTGCGTTCGGTTTCCGGTAACAATGAAGAATTTATTCGTGAGATGGTTTTAACGTTTACACAAACCATCCCTGGTCTCCTCATTGAAATGAAACAATCTCTTAAAGATTCTGACTGGCAAAAATTAGCAAGACATGCTCATCAAATCAAGCCCTCCTTTACACTCATGGGGCTAACTGAATTACGTAGCAGTATTTTGTTCATTGAAGAGAACAGTAAAGCATCGACTAGGCTAGGCGAATTACCCCAGGTGGTAAGTGAATTTATACATCAATGCGAATTGGTCATTCCCGAACTTTCCAAAGAAGCACAAGCGTAGTGAGTTTTGAGTTTCGAGTCTAAAGTTTCGAGTTACGGCTCGACAGCTTGGAAGCCAGAAAACTAGAAACCAGAAACTCGAAACTAGGAACTAATTCCTATTCATGATAGCGATCTTTTTGTGGACCGCTGACTTCTCCCCTGTCTGAATAACCATAATGTAGATGCCGTTGGCTAAATGACCTACTCCAATACGTTGTTCACCGTCAGAGAAATCTTTTTTCAGGTCACCGGATAACACTGTTACGCCGCGCTGATCGATCAACTTCCAGGTATAATTGCGTTTGAAATTTATATCCGAATTCAATTTTACAATTTGTGAGGCAGGATTAGGATAAATGTTTAATCCTTTCAGCTCCGCTATGATTGGATTATCTTCAATACCTGTGATAACCGGCCCCACTTTACGCGAAGCTTTTACGATAACAGATTGTAAAATTCTCCGGGATGTTGCTGATGCAGGCCCTGAATTATCCTGCACAAAGGCAACGATGTAAAGATTATCCGGGTTTGTGACTGGGACATCAAGCGCATATGGAATATCGGCAACTTCCGTAGGGTTAGATTGATTTACATCCCACGTTCTGTTGACGGTACGTCCTTCACTTTGCAAGAGCAGTTTTCTAACCACGTTTCCATTTCCATTAATGCCTCGCTCAATAAGCGCAGCATGGAGTGTTACGGGTGTGGTAAGCGGCTTTAGAGAATCAATGTATGTATAGGTTATCAGCGGATGGATTGTCGTGTTATTATTGCTGGCCACCGTGTCAATTCGTATGTCGAACAAAGGATCTTCCAAGGCTCTTCTATCAATCTCCTGAGGGGTAATATTGGCGAACAGACCATTAAAGTTTGTATCAAAGTATGGACCTTGGATTCCATCCATGAAAGTGGTAGGCGCTTGTGAAACACCATATAATATAGAGCGCGCAGCAGGATCCGCGGGGTTATCTGCATTTATAGGATCCGTTCCGATATGATATTGCACCAGTATGAAGTCAGAAGAATCTTTTGCTGTGATCTGTTCATCGTACCTAGCATCGAGCCATTGATCAGAAGCGTTGCTGGAATTATCATTGGTAAAATGCTCGACGAGTACATTGCGATTTTTCTCGCCGATATAAATATTGTCGAAAGCAAAGCCATTTAAGGTCTCACCGGTGGGATTATCACCATTGCTTGCAAACGCTACCCTGAACCTCACTAGATCTCTCTCATTAACAGGTATCTGATCTAAATTGAACCGGGCATTGCGCCATCCGTTGGTAGGCCTTGTGCCGGACCATGCAAAGTTATCCTGGTCTCCCGGACTGCTGGTGAGATCCCGGGTATCATACCAATTTATACCATATCCGTTGGCATCACCAATCGTTTGCCACGTAAAACCATCATCCGTTGTATACTGTACTACAGCGCCATCAAATGCTCCCCTTAGGTCAGACCAATAGTCCAATGAAATCATGGGTCTCTTTAAATCTGTTAAATTGAGGCACGGGCTGAGGACCTCTGACCTTTCATCATTATTAAATGTGCTGAAGGTTCCAATTGGGTCTGAATTATCGCCAGTCCACCATGCCTTATTTCCCGGCGCGGAAGGTTGAATCACATTTCCATTGGGAGGGTCCCAAATCCAGCTTGGATTGGTGCTTGTAGTAGATACAACCCATGGGTTACTGCCGATTTCAAAATCTGTGCTATAGCCCCCTGAAGCAGTAGGTGTTACGTAATCCAGGATAATAACATCATGGGATATTGTTCCGGTACATCCATCCTCTGTATTAGCGGTGAGTTGCACGTTAAATGTAGTAAACAGGTTGTAGTCGTGATTTGGATTTGTATAGGTTCCAGATGTTCGATTACTATGCGTACCGGGGGGAACATTTTGATCTCGGGGTCCAAAGCCCAAAATGTCACCGTCATCAAAATTCCATTGATACTCGTTGATAAGACTAAAGTCGCCGGGTGTTGAAGTGGCATCTAGGAACTCGGTAACTTCAAGTCCACTGCAGATTTTGCTCCACGTAAAATCCACATCCGGTAATGGCCCAACACGAATCACTCTTGTCGTATCATGAGAACAACCCTGGCTGGTTGTAACGGTAAGACCAACAGTTTTAAGGCCGTGATCAGAATACAAATATTTTGGGTTCCGGGTAACACCATCATTGCCATTTCCAAATTCGCCGTAACTCCAATCGTATGCAACGATAGTTGCGCCTGAGGGATTTAAGGGAATAGTGGAGGCATCTGTGTAGGTCAATGAATCGGCAATACAAACCCGGTTAAAATTAATAATAGCTTTTGGCGCGCCCAGTACGATAACAACCTTAGTCAACGTATCCGTAGCATTCACACTGTTGGTGTAGATATATTGGATCTGATAATTGCCTGGCGCTAACCCGTTGGTATTAACATAATAATCGGCAAACCCTACCTTAATGATTGGTATATCTAAACTTTTGAATAAGGTTTGAGGAGAACCCGTACTTGCCGCCGGATAGCCAATAAGCTCCAGAAAATTAGAATTAGAACAGATTTGTGGATTTCCATTTATATCTACTGTCTGACTTTCAATATCAAAATCTACACTTGTCACCGGATTGACGATCGTCGATCTTGTCGTGTCGTTGGTACACCCAGTTGTTGGATTGGTATATGTATAGGTAATATTTACTGACCCAAATGGAGCATTAGCTGGATCAAATTGATTCGTTCCGAAGTTAATTCCCGGCCCTGTGAATGTTCCTCCTAATGGATATCCATCCAAGGTCACCACCCCATTATTTTCGGCATATGCTGGTTGTAATCCGAATAAAATTACTTCGGGAAGTTTATTTATTTTAACAAACACCTCGTCGAAAACGGAGGAACATGGAGCGCCGGGATTATTGGTAGTAAGTCTTAGCGTAATACCACCACTTGCAATATCAGCTGGAGTTAAAGTGTAAGTTGTCGTTGGATCATTAACATCTAAAAAGGGAGCTGTTCCACTAGGACCACTCCACGTAGCTGAAGATGCTGCGCCATTAATAGAACCCAGTAAGGTTACAGTTTCATCCTCGCAAAGTTCAATATCAACTCCAGCATTAACTATTGCCTTTTCATTTATATGTACTTCAATCTCATCGAAGGCTGCAATACACGGGCCGCCCCCATCTGCGTCGTTCGAAGTAAGCCTAAACTTAACATACGTGTTAACATCGGTGGTAGAAGGAATGTATGAGGCTGTTACATTTAGGCCTGTGACACTGGAGGCGGAAAGCGTTCCCGTACCTGTTATTAAGCTCCATACACCAGAATTAGCACTTCCACCTAACGTTCCTATTAAACCTATTGAGGTCGGTTCACATATTGAATAATCTCCTGGAACTGTCACTACAGGGGCTCTGTTTACATCGATGACCAGATCATCCGAAACTGGTGAGCATGGTCCACCAAAATCTGGGTCATTGGTTGTAAGCCGCAATGTAACTTGGCCTCCGATGTCACCCGCGGCTACTGTGTAAGTTGCCATTACGTTTGTTCCACTTACTGTAGTTGCAGAAATAGTACCTCCTCCTAAAACAATAGACCAGGTGGCCCCTCCAGCGCTACCTCCTATTGTACCATATACAGGAATTGTAATTGGTTGACACACGGCAAAGTTAGGCTGGGTGGCAACTGTGGCAATCGGATTGACCGTGACTGTAGATATGGTGGTCGGGCCATTACAAGCATTCGCCGTAGGAGTGATGGTGTATGTAACTGTGCCGCCACTTGTAGAACTCAAGGTTTGAGCGATCACACTTCCATTTCCATTAGCCCAACCCGTAACAGTAGCTGAAGATGCAGTCCATGCAAATGTAGTACCTGCTACATCTTTAGGATCGTCGTTAATATTGATGGTAGCCATTTGGCCACTACAGATTATAGCGTTTGGAGCCGTCGCTGATGGAAGTGGTTTAACGGTTACCACAAGATCAACCGGTAATCCATTACATCCATTAAAACGGGGGGTGATCCTGTATGTGACTGTTCCTGAAAGATTGCCAATGTTGACAGGAGTATCTGTTATAGGCCCCGAGCCTGTCCCTGTTACCGAGGCGGCGGTAATAGTGCCTACTATTGTACTAGACCATGTAAATGTTGTTCCTCCAATGTTAGCGGCAGGAATAAAACCTAATGTTTCACCACTGCAAATTTGTTGAGACAAAGACGCTGGCAAATTTGACATGACAGGTACCGGTTTAACTGTGGCAGTTACATTGTACGTTGGGCCGGGGCATCCATTTGCCGAAGGTGTAATAGTATATATAACAGTTCCATTTGTAGCGCCATTTGCGCTAGTCAACAACTGAGAAATTGTACTGCCTGAACCGTCAAACGCACCGTTCGCATTTGTGGCAGCTGCGGTCCATGTATACGTTGTGCCTACTACACTGTTAGGATTTAGTATGGCAATTGATGTTGACTCACCCGAACAAATTGTTTGGTCGCCTGCCGTGGCTGTTGGTACAGGGCGCACAGTGACAACGAGATTTGCAGGCACACCATCGCATCCGGCCACTTCTGGAGTGATCGTATAAATTATAACGGCATTGGTATTGGTCGCATTAACAGGAGTATCTGTAATGTTTCCCGAACCTGATGCGCTTACTCCTGATAAGGTTCCAATAACATTGGATGTCCAGCTAAAGGTAGCCGAGCCAACAGTAGAAGTGGGTAAAAAATTAAGAGGTGTTGCACTGCATATGTCCTGAATGAATGATGTCGGCGTATTTGTCATAACCGGCTTAGGGGTAACATTCACGGTTACGGAAATAGGACTTCCATCGCAGCCGTTCGCATTTGGTGTTATAGTATAAATGATAGTTCCCGGACTAATTCCATCTGCACTTATGAGCGTCTGGCTTATTACCGATCCAGTGCCACTTGAAGCACCCGTAACATTGGATGCACCGGATAATGTCCACGAGTAGGTAGTGCCACTTACACTATTAGGATTGAGAATAACAATATTAGTTGTCCCACCACTGCAAATACCTTGCGGGCTAGGAGATGTAGCAACAGGTATAGGTTTAACATCTACAACAAAATTTACAGGCAGGCCGGCACAGCTTCCAATACTAGGCGTTATCTGATATGTTACCGTACCCGCTACATTTCCTGTATTAACAGGTGTGTCTGTGATAGTTCCAGTGCCACTTGCTGAAATTCCGGCTATAGTTCCAGTTACCGAAGACGTCCAGGTCATTGTAGTTGAACCTATTGACGAGCCCGGCAAAAAATTTAAAGATGTTCCGCTGCAAATAGATTGAATAAGGCTTGCTGGGCTATTTGTTATCACAGGTACCGGATCAACGGTGACCGTAACATCAATAGGAGTTCCAGGGCATCCACTTGCTGATGGCGTAACTCTATAGACTACCGTTCCAGCGGTTGTTCCATTTGCGCTCGAAAGCACCTGACTTATGAGCGACCCATTCCCTGCACTGGCTCCTGTTGCGTTGGTAGAACTGAATACAGTCCAACTGAATGTAGTGCCTGCTACGCCATTCGGATTGGCAATGGAAACACTTGCATTTGAACCGGAACAAATTGTTTTGTCGGAAGCAGCAACATCAGGTATAGCGTAAAAATGAATTTGTACATCGTCTTGTGTGCTACAAACTCCGTTGGTGGTTGTCCATCTTAATACATAGGTGGCTCCGGAAACTCCATTGAACGTCGTAGTTGGATTGGTATCTAGCACAAAGCTGCCGCCTAACCCGCTTACTATGGTCCACAACCCTGTGCCTAGAACTGGAGTGTTGCCGGCCAAAATTGTACTCGTAGCGCACAATGTTTGATTAGGTCCAGCTATTGCTGTTGTAGGCTGCGCGTCAAACTGGATCAGTACATTGTCGCTGGTGCTAATACATACTCCATTACTGATCGTCCATTGTAATTCATACGTGGTACCAGCCACTCCGTTAAAGACTGTCGTCGGACTGGCTGCATTCACAAAGCTGCCTCCTCCTCCACTCACAATACTCCAGGCGCCTGTTCCTATTACGGAAACATTCGCTGCCAGCGTGGTGCTTGTTCCGCATACCGCAGTCATTCCAGTTTGGTCGCCGCCCGCAGCAGCCGGTGTAGGTGACTGGTCTAACCTGATCTGTACATCATCAGTGCTGGCAGTACATACTCCATTGCTGATGGTCCATCTCAACACATAGGTCAGCCCTGCCGTCCCTGTGAACGTGCTGGTCGGTGAAGCCGTGTTGCTGAACGCGGTAAGAGGTAAAAGGTCAGGATTAGTGACAAAGCTCCACGCTCCTGTCCCTATCGTGGGCGCATTCGCTGCAAGGGTGACTATTGTACCGCAGAAGTTCTGATCCGGTCCGGCAGCTGATACCGTCGCGGTCTGGTTAAATTCTATAAAAACATTATCGGTGCTGGCTGCGCATACTCCATTGCCGATCGTCCATTGTAATTCGTAAGTGGTACCAGCCACTCCGTTAAAGACTGTCGTCGGACTGTTGGCATTTACAAAGCTGCCGCCTCCTCCACTCACAATACTCCAGGCGCCTGTTCCTACTACGGAAACATTCCCGGCCAGGGTAGTGCTTGTTCCACATACTGCGCTCACTCCTGTTTGGTCGCTACCTGCGGCAGCCACCGTCGGTGCCTGGTCTAACCTGATCTGCACATCATCGGTGCTCGCAGTACATATTCCATTGGTGATCGTCCATCTCAATATATATGTCTGCCCTGCCGTTCCCGTGAAAGTGCTCGTCGGAGAAGCCGTGTTGCTGAATGCGGTAAGAGGTAAAAGGTCAGGATTAGTAACAAAGCTCCACGCTCCTGTTCCTATTGTGGGCGCATTTGCTGCAAGGGTGACTATCGTCCCGCAGAAATTCTGATCTGGTCCGGCAGCTGATACCGTCGGTGTCTGGTTAAATTCTATAAAAACATTATCGGTGCTGGCTATACATACTCCATTGCTGATCGTCCATTGTAATTCATAGGTGGTACCAGCCACCCCATTAAAGACGGTCGTCGGACTAGCGGCATTCACAAAACTGCCTGCTCCTCCACTCACAATGCTCCAGACTCCTGTTCCTATTACAGGAACGTTCCCGGCCAGGCTAGTGCTTGTTCCACATACCGCGCTCACTCCTGTCTGGTCACTGCCTGCAGCAGCCACGGTCGGTGCCTGGCCTAATCTTACCTGTACATCATCAATGCTGGGTGTACATATTCCGCTGCTAATTGTCCATCTTAAGATATAAGTCTGACCTGCTGTTCCTGTAAAGGTGCTGTTGAATATGGCTGTGTTTGAAAAAGCTGTTAAAGGAAGTAAATCCGGATTGCCTCCAGGTGCAAAACTCCATGCTCCCGTACCGGTTGCTGGAGCATTGGCTGCAAGCGTTACCATCGTCCCACAGAAGTTCTGGTCTACACCTGCATTAGATACTGTCGGTGTTTGATTGAAAGTTATCGTTGCATCACTGAAGCTAGCCGCACATGTCCCGTTGGAAATCGTCCATCTCAATATATAGCTCTGTCCCGTGGTCCCGGTGAATAAACTGGTCCTGCTGTTTACGTCGCTGATCACTCCAAGTCCATCGGGATTCCCGCCAGGGGCAAAGCTCCATTGGCCTGTACCGATCACGGGCAAAGTACCATTCAGATTAGCACTCGTTCCGCAGATCGTTTGGTTGCCTCCCGACACTGAAGTAGTCGGCGGTTGATAGAATCTTATCTGTACATCATCCGTGCTCGGTGTACATACTCCGTTGCTAATTGTCCATCTTAAGATATAAGTCTGACCTGCTGTCCCTGTAAAGGTGCTGTTGAATAAGGTTGTGTTTGAAAAGGCTGTTAAAGGAAGTAAATCCGGATTGCCTCCAGGTGCAAAACTCCATGCTCCCGTACCGGTTGCTGGAGCATTGGCTGCAAGCGTTACCATCGTCCCACAGAAGTTCTGGTCTACACCTGCATTAGATACTGTCGGTGTTTGATTGAAAGTTATCGTTGCATCACTGAAGCTAGCCGCACATGTCCCGTTGGAAATCGTCCATCTCAATATATAGCTCTGTCCCGTGGTCCCGGTGAATAAACTGGTCCTGCTGTTTACGTCGCTGATCACTCCAAGTCCATCGGGATTCCCGCCAGGGGCAAAGCTCCATTGGCCTGTGCCTATTACTGGTAAGGTTCCATTCAGGTTGGCTGTAGTACCACAGATAGTTTGATTGCCTCCCGATACTGAAGTAGTCGGTGCCTGATATAATCTTATCTGTACATCATCACTGCTCGGCGTACATACCCCGTTGCTAATTGTCCATCTTAAGATATAAGTCTGACCTGCTGTCCCTGTAAAGGTGCTGTTGAATAAGGTTGTGTTTGAAAAGGCTGTTAAAGGAAGTAAATCCGGATTGCCTCCAGGTGCAAAACTCCATGCTCCTGTACCGGTTGCTGGAGCATTGGCTGCAAGCGTTACCATCGTCCCGCAGAAGTTCTGGTCTACACCTGCATTAGATACTGTCGGTGTTTGATTGAAAGTTATCGTTGCATCACTGAAGCTAGCCGCACATGTCCCGTTGGAAATCGTCCATCTCAATATATAACTCTGTCCCGTGGTCCCGGTGAATAAACTCGTTCTGCTGTTTACGTCGCTGATCACTCCAAGTCCATCGGGATTCCCGCCAGGGGCAAAGCTCCATTGGCCTGTGCCTATTACTGGTAAGGTTCCATTCAGGTTGGCTATCGTTCCGCAGATAGTTTGATTGCCTCCCGATACTGAAGTTGTCGGTGCCTGATATAATCTTATCTGTACATCATCACTGCTCGGTGTACATACTCCGTTGCTAATTGTCCATCTTAAGATATAAGTCTGACCTGCTGTTCCTGTAAAGGTGCTGTTGAATATGGCTGTGTTTGAAAAGGCTGTTAAAGGAAGTAAATCCGGATTCCCTCCAGGCGCAAAACTCCATGCTCCTGTGCCGGTTGCTGGTGGGTTTCCGTTCAAGGTAACTATCGTACCGCAGAAGTTCTGGTCTACACCTGCATTAGATACTGTCGGTGTTTGATTGAAAGTTATCGTTGCATCACTGAAGCTGGCCGCACATGTCCCGTTGGAAATCGTCCATCTTAATATATAACTCTGTCCGGTGGTCCCGGTGAATAAACTCGTTCTGCTGTTTACGTCGCTGATCACTCCAAGTCCATCGGGATTCCCGCCAGGGGCAAAGCTCCATTGGCCTGTACCGATCACGGGTAAGGTTCCATTCAGGTTGGTACTCGTTCCGCAGATGGTTTGATTGCCTCCCGATACTGAAGTTGTCGGTGGTTGATATAATCTTATCTGTACATCATCGGTGCTCGGTGTACATACTCCATTAGAGATCGTCCATCTCAATACATAAGTCTGACCTGCTGTTCCTGTAAAGGTGCTGTTGAATAAAGTTGTGTTTGAAAAGGCTGTTAAAGGAAGTAAATCCGGATTGCCTCCAGGTGCGAAGCTCCATGCTCCTGTGCCGGTCGCTGGTGGATTGCCATTCAAGGGTGACTATCGTACCGCAGAAGTTTTGATCTACACCTGCGTTAGATACTGTCGGTGTTTGATTGAAAGTTATCGTTGCATCACTGAAGCTGGCCGCACATGTCCCGTTGGAGATCGTCCATCTCAATATATAACTCTGTCCGGTGGTCCCGGTGAATAAACTGGTCCTGCTGTTTACGTCGCTGATCACTCCAAGTCCATCGGGGTTCCCTCCAGGGGCAAAGCTCCATTGGCCTGTGCCGATCACCGGTAAGGTTCCATTCAGGTTGGTACTCGTTCCGCAGATGGTTTGATTGCCTCCCGATACTGAAGTAGTCGGTGCTTGATATAATCTTATCTGTACATCATCCGTGCTCGGTGTACATACTCCATTAGAGATTGTCCATCTCAATACATAAGTCTGACCTGCTGTTCCTGTAAAGGTACTGTTGAATAAGGTTGTGTTTGAAAAAGCTGTTAAAGGAAGTAAATCCGGATTACCTCCAGGTGCAAAGCTCCATGCTCCTGTTCCCGTCGCTGGTGGATTCCCGTTCAAGGGTTACTATGGTACCGCAGAAGTTCTGGTCTACACCTGCGTTAGATACTGTCGGTGTTTGATTGAAAGTTATCGTTGCATCACTGAAGCTGGCCGCACATGTTCCGCTAGAGATCGTCCATCTCAATATATAACTCTGTCCGGTGGTCCCGGTGAATAAACTGGTCCTGCTGTTTACGTCGCTGATCACTCCAAGTCCATCGGGGTTCCCGCCAGGGGCAAAGCTCCATTGACCTGTCCCGATCACCGGTAAGGTTCCATTCAGGTTGGCACTCGTTCCGCAGATGGTTTGGTTGCCTCCCGATACGGAAGTTGTCGGTGCCTGATATAATCTTATCTGTACATCATCACTGCTCGGCGTACATACTCCATTGCTGATTGTCCATCTTAAGATATAAGTCTGACCTGCTGTTCCCGTAAAGGTGCTGTTGAATAAGGCTGTGTTTGAAAAAGCTGTTAAAGGAAGTAAATCCGGATTGCCTCCGGGTGCAAAACTCCATGCTCCTGTACCCGTCGCTGGTGCATTCCCTGCAAGGGTTACCATCGTCCCGCAGAAGTTTTGATCTACACCTGCGTTAGAAACTGTCGGGGTTTGATTGAAAGTTATCGTTGCATCACTGAAGCTGGCCGCACATGTTCCGCTAGAGATCGTCCATCTTAATATATAACTCTGTCCGGTGGTCCCGGTGAATAAACTCGTTCTGCTGTTTACGTCGCTGATCACTCCAAGTCCATCGGGGTTCCCTCCGGGGGCAAAGCTCCATTGACCTGTCCCGATCACGGGTAAAGTACCATTCAGATTAGCACTCGTTCCGCAGATCGTTTGATTGCCTCCCGATACGGAGGTTGTCGGTGCCTGATAGAATCTTATCTGTACATCATCCGTGCTCGGTGTACATACTCCATTAGAGATTGTCCATCTCAATACATAAGTCTGACCTGCTGTTCCTGTAAAGGTGCTGTTGAATAAGGCTGTGTTTGAAAAGGCTGTTAAAGGAAGTAAATCCGGATTGCCTCCAGGCGCAAAACTCCATGCTCCTGTGCCGGTTGCTGGAGCATTGGCTGCAAGCGTTACCATCGTCCCACAGAAGTTCTGGTCTACACCTGCATTAGATACTGTCGGTGTTTGATTGAAAGTTATCGTTGCATCACTGAAGCTGGCCGCACATGTCCCGTTGCTGATCGTCCATCTCAATATATAGCTCTGACCGGTGGTCCCGGTGAATAAACTGGTTCTGCTGTTTATGTCGCTGATCACTCCAAGTCCATCGGGATTCCCTCCAGGGGCAAAGCTCCATTGGCCTGTGCCGATTACTGGTAAGGTGCCATTCAGGTTGGTACTCGTTCCACAGATGGTTTGATTGCCTCCCGATACTGAAGTAGTCGGTGGTTGATATAATCTTATTTGTACATCATCATTGCTCGGTGTACATACTCCGTTGCTAATTGTCCATCTTAAGATATAAGTCTGACCTGCTGTCCCTGTAAAGGTGCTGTTGAATAAGGTTGTGTTTGAAAAGGCTGTTAAAGGAAGTAAATCCGGATTGCCTCCAGGTGCAAAGCTCCATGCTCCTGTACCGGTTGCTGGAGCATTGGCTGCAAGCGTTACGATCGTCCCGCAGAAGTTCTGGTCTACTCCTGCATTAGATACCGTCGGTGTTTGATTGAAGGTAATCGTTGCATCACTGAAGCTGGCCGCACATGTCCCGTTGGAGATCGTCCATCTCAATATATAACTCTGACCGGTGGTCCCGGTGAATAAACTGGTTCTGCTGTTTATGTCGCTGATCACTCCAAGTCCATCGGGGTTCCCTCCAGGGGCAAAACTCCATTGGCCTGTGCCGATTACTGGTAAGGTGCCATTCAGGTTGGTACTCGTTCCGCAGATGGTTTGATTGCCTCCCGATACTGAAGTAGTCGGTGGTTGATATAATCTTATCTGTACATCATCATTGCTGGGTGTACATACTCCGTTGCTAATTGTCCATCTTAAGATATAAGTCTGACCTGCTGTTCCTGTAAAGGTGCTGTTGAATAAGGTTGTGTTTGAAAATGCTGTTAAAGGAAGTAAATCCGGATTGCCTCCAGGTGCAAAGCTCCACGCTCCTGTGCCAGTCGCTGGATGCATTGCCGCTGCAAGGGTTACGATCGTCCCGCAGAAGTTCTGGTCTACACCTGCATTAGATACTGTCGGGGTTTGATTGAAAGTTATCGTTGCATCACTGAAGCTGGCCGCACACGTGCCGTTGGAGATCGTCCATCTTAAAATATAACTCTGTCCGGTGGTCCCGGTGAATAAACTGGTTCTGCTGTTTACGTCGCTGATCACTCCAAGTCCATCGGGGTTCCCGCCAGGGGCAAAGCTCCATTGGCCTGTCCCGATTACGGGCAAAGTACCATTCAGATTAGCACTCGTTCCGCAGATCGTTTGGTTGCCTCCCGACACTGAAGTAGTCGGCGGTTGATAGAATCTTATTTGTACCTCATCACTGCTCGGAGTACATACTCCGTTGGAGATCGTCCATCTCAATACATAAGTCTGACCTGCTGTTCCTGTAAAGGTGCTGTTGAATAAGGCTGTATTTGAAAATGCTGTTAAAGGAAGTAAATCTGGGTTCCCCCCTGGTGCAAAGCTCCAGGCTCCTGTACCGGTCGCGGGTGAGTTCCCGTTTAAGGTCACTGTCGTCCCACAGAAGTTCTGGTCTACACTTGCATTAGAAACTGTTGGTGTTTGATTAAAAGTTATCGTTGCATCACTGAAGCTGGCTGCACACGTGCCGTTGGAGATCGTCCATCTTAATATATAGCTCTGACCAGTGGTCCCGGTGAATAAACTGGTTCTGCTGTTTACGTCGCTGATCACTCCAAGTCCATCGGGGTTCCCGCCAGGGGCAAAGCTCCATTGGCCTGTACCGATCACGGGCAAAGTACCATTCAGATTAGCACTCGTTCCGCAGATCGTTTGGTTGCCTCCCGACACTGAAGTAGTCGGCGGTTGATAGAATCTTATTTGTACCTCATCACTGCTCGGAGTACACACTCCATTGGAGATCGTCCATCTCAATACATACGTCTGACCTGCTGTCCCTGTGAAAGTGCTGTTAAATAAGGCAGTATTTGAAAAGGCTGTTAAAGGAAGTAAATCCGGATTCCCTCCTAGTGCAAAACTCCACGCTCCTGTGCCGGTCGCTGGTGGGTTGCCGTTTAAGGTCACTGTCGTACCGCAGAAGTTCTGGTCTACACCTGCGTTGGATGCCGTCGGAGGCAAATCAACAAAGACATCCACAAAATCTATCAGGTCGATATCACAAAGCGTTGTCGCATTGAATGCAGCAACTTTTATTGTTGTCGTACTTGCAATTGGATCGCTATTAATTATCAAATCAACTCCAGTTCCGCTAAAGAATCCGCTCAAAGGAACATCTGAAGGATCACGAAGTTGATAGAAGATACCGGCATGTGCTGCGTTAATCGTGACGGGGACAACACTTCCCGCGCAAATGGTAGCGTCTGAAGAAAGTGTTAACAAATCATTTGGTAGTCCACCAACGGTTACAGTCCTAGATTCCAAGCAAGTAGGAATAAACGCTACATAATCATTGATCACATCCCAACCCTGATCATTTCTATTTGGAGCGGCATAAAATGACGAGCCGTCAGAATTTTCAATTCCCTGCGTAGCCAAGTCTCCATTCGTCCCAAAAAGCGCCCGGGTGGTATGGATCTCTATAATATTAGTAGATTCATTTAATTGGATTTGTGTCGTGATTGTGTACAGCCCTCCATCATGAGGAACAGCATCATAATCAATTACAAATTTCCTAAAGGGTGGAGCGCCGCTTGTAAAATACTTAATCGTACCGCCGACTGCCAGATCATCCCATGCCGCGGCAATTAAATTATCAGGCGCTGATGCATCGGGTAAGATTTGATTCGCATTCCCTGTTACGGCAGAGGGGCCAAATCCAACGACAGCATTACGCCCAATATTTAGTTGGGTATAGTCATTACCGAAAAAATTAAACGTAAATGGGATCGAAATCGCGGCTATTTCCCCGTCATCCACTGGATTCACGACAGTTCCTGCATCCACAATTCTATTAAAGGTGCCCGATGTACTAACGGCATAGGTTGAAGCTACCCCACTCGTGGCGTATAAAGTATGCGAGCCTACGCCCGCAGCGGCTGGGTCAAAATCGGTCCCTGATACGCCCGGGCCGAAATAATTGGTACTTCCGGTTAATGCAAAAGAGGGATCGTTAATACAATACGAAGCATTAAGATTGGTGAAACTGCACTGGGAGTATAAAAAATAGGGGCCAAAGAGTAAAATACCCCATAGGATCACTAAAAAACCAAGATTAACCTTGTAAAATCTAAACATCCAGGGAGAAGGGTAACTTTTAAAGGCTAAACTTAATTTTTAATGGAGAAGGAAAGTAACCTGAAACTGCCCTGGTATTACATCAGTTAGAAAATTTGCCATTCGCATTCGTAACAATTAATGCCATCTTTCTTTGGGTTTCCAATTCGATTGTTCCCACAACGGCTATCCTTCCATCCGGAAGCGCTTCAACCCCTCCTACAGTATCTTCACCATCGAACGAGCCGAAGCTGGTAGTCCAGGTGACGGCACCATCGCGCTCAACTCGCAGTAAAAAAATATCTTTTTTATTGTTATCCCGAATCTCATTTGCAACTACAAAATATCCGTCTGGTGCTGCATTAGCCGCTGAAATGCCTTGAATTCTTCGATCCAATGGAATTTTTGCATCCAACGAATGTGTGACAATATTAGGTCCGGAGGGTTTATTAAAACGGGTCAGATACAGATCACTTGATCCTCCTCCGCCTATTGCAGAGGTAGTACCTACCATTAGAT
The DNA here is from genome assembly GCA_963837415.1 of uncultured Bacteroidota bacterium. Classification (GTDB taxonomy): domain Bacteria; phylum Bacteroidota; class Bacteroidia; order Cytophagales; family Cyclobacteriaceae; genus Chryseolinea. Next base: position 158,589 of record CAWING010000002.1, read on the forward strand.
ATCCATCGCCTAATGACGGAGGAATTTTTAGGGTCATGGAGACCCTTTGTTCTTCATCTGTTTCAGCTTCGGAAAAACCACGCAAACCCGTAGGATTACTGGATCCAACCACTGAAATTAATTGATAGCACAATTGATATTCGCCATTTGTTTCGCGTGGTAAGTCTGAATAGCCAAATACTAAATAGTAGATAGTGCCATTCAAATCGAGTTCATAGACTTTGGTCCCTGAACCAACATGTTCACCGCCGCCAGGTGATAAATAATCAACTACATCAAGGGAACTGTTGACCTTAAGTAGAAGAACGTCTGCCTGATCTGGCAACGAAGTAAAATTCCCCGAAATCGGATTTCTAGCAGGATTAGGATCCTGATATCCGGTAATTAGAAATCCATTGTCTGAAGATTGAGTAACAGATTTAGCAACTTGATTTTCTGAATTGGTAATGTAAAGACTGTCTGTTTGAGTTCCATCCTGATTAAGTATATACAAACAGATGTTGTTCGTATCTCTCTCAACATTAGAAACAACAGCGAACTGAGAACCCTGATTGATAAGTTCGATATCCACAGCTCTTTCATTTTGTCCCTTAAAAGTACGTTGCCATATTACATTACCTGAAGCATCTGTCTTTACCAGGAAAGGTGAAACCGGATCACTTTGTGAAAACGAATTTCCAAGCAAAATTAAGGAACCGTCATCATTGCGAACTATATCTACTCCCTCCTGCTCACCATCCTCACCGTAGTATTTAGTAAAATAATCCCGGAAAATAGGATCTACATTGCTAGCCGTATCGCAAGACAAGAGAAAGGTTATGAGAATTATTGCACTATGGCTGATCAGTCGCATCGCCTTCTCTATTTATTTTTCTTAGCACGGATTTCGTCCTGGCTTTCTTCAATTTTCTAGGTTTATAAAATGGATGAATATATCCGACCGAAATTGCCAGGTTATCCAATCTGAAATCGTCATCAACATAGGGATATGGAAGCCCCTCGGAATAACTATTAAATCGATTTTCTGCGTCTGCAATATTTTTTAGACCCAAGGAATACCGTAGATCAATGAAAAAGTAATTCAGGTTGTATTTATATTTGACACCTCCTCCCAACAGAAAAGATCCGTTTAGCCTTGTTCGGTGATCATCAAGATTCAGGTTAGGTGTTTCATTGTCTGACGAAGATAATTCTTCACTTGTCCCCGTCTTTGAATCCCTGTTGAAAACATTAATAATACCCTTGTCTCTTAATAATAAATTCAATGAATATCCGGCATACGCATAAGGCCTGATGCTTCCCACATTATCACCATACTTAACTGTTAAAGGTACCGATGCCCAGGTTTGACGATCCAAAAATTCCACGATATCCTTATTAGAGCCAAACAGATCTGTCGTGATGTGTTTGTATCCCGTAAAAGCATAACCGAAGCCAGCAGAGAATGTGATGTGATCCGTGTAATTATAATCCATTCCAGCAGCGATCTGCCAGCCTAATCTAAGTTTATACGTTTGGCGCGTCTGAGATTCACCTCCTACCTGGACATCGTGAATGACGTTTACGAGGGAAGTATTGGGCCCTATCATGGCGTGAAATGCAAATATCGGTGTGGCTGTAAACTTCTTGCTTAAGTATACTAAATCAATAGGGTCTCTCTTCTCGTCGGTGAGATATTCAGGGTTTGCGTACAATACGTTTAAATAACTATTTTCTGCTCCCAACGGATCCTCTAATAGCAAATAGGTTTCGGCTAATAATAAGTAGGCACGTTGCCGCCATTCATCATTTTGGTTTTTATTCAGGCATTCGCTGAGCATCGCCGGAATTCCATACAAGTGACCTGCATTAAATTCTTCAGTCGCATGTGTAAGCGTCAATTCGCATTCATCCTGCGCGTTGGTATAGTTCCAGAAACACAGAATGAAGACAAAGACAACTACTATTTTTTTCTCGCACATCAGTAGTCCTTTATTAATAGACGTAGACATGTATTTTCGTAAGGGGTTTCAACGGCCTCACCCACGTATTTTTTCCACTCGTCTTGTGTCATGTTCCGGGTCAACTTCGGACAAATTAGTTCTGCCAGCAAGGAAGGATTAGTAGGCCAGATACGGATTTCAGACTCGCTGCAGGCCGCAATAAGGAAGTCAGAGCCCTTAGCAAATTCAATATCCCAAATAAATCCATTATTATTATCCATCACTACGGGTAGGTCTTCCGGATTTTCCAAGACGTACAATTGAAGTCGTTTATCCGCTCCGGCGCTCGCAAGTAACTTTTCATCCGGACTAAAGGCAACATCATTCACTCCCGCGCGATGCCCGCTAAACTGCCTGGTCTCTCTCGTGTTGAAATCATATAGTTTCACAAGACCTCTCTTGTTTTTAATATCGTCCACCCCATACGCTAGGTATTTTCCGGACGGACTGAACTTAACAGAAAGGATCCGGTTAGGTGAATCTTCGGCGATAATGGAGGTCGACTTATTTTGGAGATCGAACAAGACGACTTGTCCAGACCATGAAGCTCCTGCCACCCATTTACCATCGGGGCTTAAACTAATTGATTTTAATTCATAGGGAAGTGTAGCCAACACGGTGGAGACCCCTGTATTTTGATTTACAACCGATAAAGTTTTACCTCCACTAGAAACTATGAATCCGGAGTTGTCAGTCAAAAACTCAATGTCGTTTGTGGGTCCACTGAACCCCCTTACAACCTTTGGTCTACCCCCCGCTTGCAGGTCGTAAATTTGAACAAAAGATGAATCACTGCCATTGACGATATAATTCTCATCCTTACTTATCGCAATTATTTTCGAAGGATATGGATTGTTAAACTGAGTTGGCGCATTTGTAAGCTTGCTGAAATCACCTTGATAAACCCTGCCATCCGCACCGGAAATATAAAATCCGTTGTTCTTATCTGACACCGCCAAGGAACGTAGATGAACACGCAAAGGCCCTTGAATTTTCATGGAGTTATAAGTAGCACCATTAATTTTTTTAAGGGCAGAATAAAGACCATTGTAAATATAAGGTTCATATGTTTTGCCTCTATGCCTCCGGTTGTATATGAATCCTTGCATAGCCATAAGACCTTTTAGATCTTTATCATCATCCTCCTGGACTGATTTCGTCGCTAGATTTTGTGCTACTGCCAGCAGGTAAAGTCGATTAGCCTCGTTAAGATTGTTCTGAGCTTCTTCGGTTTTTCGTTCAGCAAGTTCTTTGGCTACTTTTTCTTTTTCACCTGCAGCTATTGCTTTGGTTTCTTCTTCCTTGGCTCTCAGGAGGGCCAGTTCTGCCCTGTTCTTCTCAAAAGTCAGTTGGAGGAGGGTCTCGGTCAATTCATTGTTCGTAGCCTCCAATTGCTTTCTCGCATTTTCAACATCCCGCGTCCTCTGTTCTGCTATTAGCTTATTTGCCTCCGCTATTTTTGTCTGAGCTAAAGCTTCCTGCCGACTTTTTTCGGCTGCTAGCTTTTCCTGATCAGCCTGAATTTTCTGCAGGTATGCAAAAACAAAAAAGATAATGGCGACAATGAAAGCTATTCCTAAAACAACGGCGGTAGCGCGAGTTCGTCCCAACACCCGCCGCTGCATCATTTCCTGATTCTTTAATTCTGCGTCATACGTGATCCGGCTGGTGTCCAGGAACACAACAGCACGTTCGAAGGCCTGATCATACCGCTGACCCCACTCACGCGTGGGTCTTTGTTTTTTTTGCCAGTTTAAAGCAAGTTGTAAATCAGGAGGCCGCCAGAGACCAGTCTTACCAATCTGGTACATCGCCGCAGCTTCTGAAAGCCTCTTGTACATGGAAGCGGACTCAAACTCTTCCTCAACCCACGTTTCCAACTTGCTCCATATACGCATTAAGCTTTCGTGCGAAAGCTCAATCATAGAGTCAGTATTTAGCGGAATATTAGCGGCGGGCATCAGGAATGATCGACCGGGCCTTCTGAAATGATCGATGACACTAATCACCTCTTCATCGCTTGCCTCAGCCAGTTCGGCAACCAAGCCCAGACGGCATGGTCTTCTCATGGCGCGATTCAGTTGATTTCGCTCTGTGATATTTTTAAATAAGACCTCCGCAATTTCCTTGTCGCGAGAAGATAGTTCGTCGTAAGCTTCATTAGCGTGCTGCGCAAGGGCTGTATTTATTCTTCCGACGGCATTGTAATGTCTGATATCGATCGGTTCGCCAACTTCACGATTTTCAACCCAATGGTCCCATGTACGCATAAGCGCATGCTGGAAAATGGGGAGCTGATCCTGATTATTTCCAATATCAGTTAGCAGTCGTTTTACGAGACGCTGTGATATCTTCCCTCCGGCCACGGCGATAGGGCCTTCTATAACACTTTTCTTTTGTTCCCGTGTCATTTGGGGTATCAGGTAATTGCTATTGTTGATCTGCTCTGTCAGACCCGCGAAAATGGAACACTCGCCAATAAAATCCGATCGCATGGTAAGGGCCACATAAGTAGACACCTTATTTTGCTGAATTGCTGTTAGCAACAGATTTACATAGAGCTGGGCATCATTCAGCGCTTCGCTACTTTCTCCGAAGTCGCGGTATCCAAAAATCTCTTCGAACTGATCGATGAGAAAAAACGCATTTTCAAATTTATCCTTCTGAATATATTGAGATACTTTTATGAGGCCGTCTGAACCGCTGCGAAGTACTGAATTGATTATCGCTCGCTGCATTTCAACACCCTCTGGCTCCAACCGATTGGTTTTGAGCATGAAATCGATAACAGACTCCGTCAAGCTTGCGATCGGAGAACTTCCTGGTCGTGATGTTATAACATTCCAATAAGGACCAGAGTCTGTAACAAATCCACCGTATAGAATAGGCACCAATCCACAGAACAATAGGGATGATTTACCACTTCCAGAATATCCCATGATCGTGATAAACCGATTTTTGGAAATCTTCAGAAGGATATCATCAATTTGATGCTCACGGCCAAAAAACAAATGTGTATCATCAATGGAAAAAGGTCTTAAGCCTGGAAATGGATTGGCATCAGAAAGCTGAACGTTTGAGGAAACGTTGATGGAGTTATCGGGCTCTTCATTATGAAAGGGCTTGTTCAGCATATCACCCTTCAAACTTTAGCATTTAGACAATAGAGACTGAAAGTTATACTTTGCACTTCTCACGAGTTAAAAAAATACCTTTCTTAAGATAAAAAAATGATGTGGCCGAATATAGTCTAAAATTTCCTGAAATTAAAAAAAGGGCCGTCAAGCCCCTTTTTCATCATTTATGTTACCTGTATATCATTTAATTTTATTCACTACAGCTTCAAAAGCTGCAGGGTGATTCATCGCTAGGTCGGCAAGCACCTTCCGGTTCAGATCTACATCTGCCTTTTTTAATTTACCCATAAATTCAGAGTAGGAAAGTCCATGCAAACGAGCTCCAGCATTAATTCTGGCTATCCAAATGCCTCTGAATTCTCTTTTTTTCTGCTTCCTGTCACGGTATGCGTATACTAATCCTTTTTCAATGGCGTTTTTAGCAACTGTCCATACATTTTTTTTGCGGCCAAAGAAACCTTTGGCCAATTTCAAGATGCGTTTTCTTTTTGCTCTTGATGCTACGTTGTTTACTGATCTTGGCATTTTTTTACATTTTTGGCGGATGGCGTCACGCTTTTGGGCGTGTTCTTAGTTGCCAGCAACCGGTGAAACATTTAAAACCTTATAGGATAAGCATGGCTTTTACATTCTTCAAATCTGACTTATGAACCAAGGACTTATGTCCGAGTCTTCTCTTTTGCTTGGTTTCTTTCTTTGTCAGAATATGATTTTTAAAGGCATTCTTCCGCATGATCTTTCCAGTGCCTGTCACTTTAAAGCGTTTCTTGGCTCCTGATTTTGTTTTTAATTTGGGCATTATATAAAAAATTAAACTCTATTTTTTTCCTGTTTTTGGCATAACGATCATGCCCATTCTTTTTCCTTCCAATTTTGGCAACTGCTCTACTTTTCCATAATCTTCAAGCCCTTGCGCAAATTTAAGAAGCAAAATTTCGCCCCGTTCTTTATAAACAATGGAACGACCGGCAAAAAAGACGGTAGCCTTAACTTTTGCTCCTTCTTTAAGGAAATTCTGGGCATGTTTTAGTTTAAAATTGAAATCATGCTCATCCGTATTCGGTCCAAAGCGTATTTCTTTTAATACGACTTTTAACGCTTTCGACTTTATCTCCTTTTGCTTCTTCTTTTGCTCGTACTTAAACTTAGAATAGTCTACAATCTTACAAACCGGAGGATCTGCATTTGGGGAAATCTCTACCAAGTCCAATCCCTGATCCTGGGCTAGTTTAATGGCTTGTTGAATAGGATAAACATCTACCTTAATATCTTCACCCACAACTCTAACTTTCTGTGCAGTAATCCTTTCGTTTATGCGATAAGGTTCTTCGGGGCGTTGGGGACCTCTCCTTACGGGTCTGTTATAACTCGGTTTGTTGTTATTAAAGATTGCGATACTATTAATTATTTAAGTTTTTGAACAAGATAAATTGGTTAAGTTTTTGAAAACAGGGTGCAAATATCGTCATAATTTCATTTTTTCAAAATCAATTTGGAACTGCACAGTCGATCTTAAATCGATTTACAAACTCTTCAAGTGGGAAACTGCCTTGATCCCCCTGCCCATGCCTTCTAACAGCAACTAATCCATCGGCAGCTTCACGTTCCCCCACAATTAACATATAGGGAATTTTTTTCGTCTCGGCGTCTCGAATTTTTCTCCCTATTTTTTCGTCCCGATCGTCCAATAACCCCCTGATGTCCTGCTCTTTAAGCTTTTCATATACAAGCTTTGCATAGTCGTTAAAACGTTCTGATATAGGCAATACAGCAATTTGATCGGGAGCAAGCCACAACGGAAAATTTCCAGCACAATGCTCAATCAATACAGCTACAAAGCGCTCAATGGATCCAAACGGCGCTCTATGGATCATTACCGGAGTATGCTTTTGGTTATCAGATCCTACATATTCCAGAGAAAACCGCTGAGGTAACTGGTAGTCGACCTGAATGGTGCCCAATTGCCAGTTTCTTCCCAACGCATCCTTGACCATAAAGTCGAGTTTTGGTCCATAAAAGGCAGCTTCCCCTTTTACGGACACTGTACTCAGGCCACGTTCATCAGCTGCTTCCTGAATTTCCCGTTCAGCCTTTTCCCATAGATGATCATCACCAATATATTTTTCTTTATTCACAGGATCGCGAAGCGAAATCTGGGCAGTATAGTTTTCAAACCCCAGTGATTTAAAGACATGAAACACAAGGTCAATCACTTTAATAAATTCTTCTTTAACCTGATCAGGCCTGCAAAATATATGAGCATCATCCTGTGTAAATCCACGTACACGGGTTAATCCATGCAATTCTCCACTTTGTTCATAACGATAAACGGTTCCAAACTCAGCCAACCGAATAGGGAGGTCGCGGTAAGATCGAGGTTTAATCTTATAAATTTCGCAGTGATGCGGACAATTCATAGGCTTCAACAAGAACTCTTCGTTTTCGTCCGGCGTATGGATTGGCTTGAAAGGAATCCTTGCCATATTTTTCGTAGTGGCCAGAGGTAACATATAAAGATTTGCTGCCAATGTGAGGAGTTACCACCGGATCATAGCCAGCCTTGATTTGCGCTTTGCGCATAAATTGTTCCAGCCGTTCGCGAATGATTGTTCCTTTTGGCAACCAAAGAGGTAAACCCATCCCCACTTTTTCGGAGAATGCAAACAGCTCCAACTCCTTGCCAAGCTTTCGATGATCTCTTTTCTTTGCTTCCTCCAAAAGATGGAGATATTCATCCAGTTCCTTTTGCTTCGGAAATGTGATTCCATAAAGCCTGGTGAGCATTTTATTCTTTTCATTGCCACGCCAGTATGCTCCGGCAACATTTAAAAGTTTTATTGCTTTAATAAAACCGGTATGTGGAATGTGGGGACCTTTGCAAAGGTCTACGAAATTTCCTTGTTCGATAGAAGGTGATCTTGCCATCCTCTAAACCAGAAATCAATTCAATTTTATAGGGATCCTCTTTTTTTGTAAAGTAATCGAGCGCTTCAGCTTTGCTAATTTCTTTGCGCTGATATATACTGTCTTTTTTTGCAAGCTCTTTCATCTTGCTTTCCACGACAAGAAGATCATCATCACCAAAGGGTCTTTCACCAAGATCAATATCGTAGTAAAAACCATTTTCGATAGCAGGACCAATTCCTAACTTAACGCCCGGATAAAGGACTTCAAGAGCTTCGGCCATGAGGTGAGCCGATGAATGCCAGAACGTTGCCTTTCCTCCCTTATCATTCCATGTTAAGATCTTAATCGAGGCGTCTTCCGTAATCGGACGCGACAGATCCCACACCTCACCATTTACTTCTATGGCAAGAGAAACCCGCGCTAAACCTTCACTAATGCTTGCCGCGATTTCGGAGCCTTTTACACCGCGGGGATATTCCCGCACACTTCCATCGGGAAGAGAAATTTTTACATTCATCTGTTTAAAATGATATCATGTTTTTTCTCTACTTAATCCGTTAGAATTACTTGCTTTTTCCGCGGGGCTAATACCGATGGAATCGCATGTTTACTCATCACAGAGTCCGTAGGTTACTGCATGACGATTTCATTGATTTGAACTAAACTACAAAATTAATTCGGGCACAAATATGCAAAAAGTCATCTAACAAAAAGTATGAATTACGAATTTGCAAAAAGTCCTACCAGCTTTTATAAACTGAATTGGAAACTAAAGAGCACAGCAAATTTTCGAATATCCGGATTCTCCAGGTACGAGAGCCGGTGAACAAAATCCACCCGGAAGAATTTAAAAATATTTTCCACCCCATAACCCAACTCGACATAGGGTCTATGAGGATCAAAATACCAAAAGGCAATGTAGGCTCTCCGTAGGGAGTAGTCGGCGCAATGATATCTCTATTCGCCTGACTCAGTCCCCCGTATATGACATTCGCCGTACCTACCAATCTCCATTTCAATTTTCGCATCAAGGGAATTCTATTTAATAGAAATCCTTCAAACCGATGTTGATACTGCAATGAAGCAAACCGGTCGCTGATAAATTCTCCATAATTCATCATATTATAAGTCACAGATGTAAATAACGGTGTTTGATTGCCCAGGTGAAGCGCCATTAACGGATAGGGTAAAGTGGCGAAAACCTTTTCTGCGGTCAGATTGAAATAACCTACGCCGAGCGGCCCGAATCGCAACCGGCGATAAACACTTAATCTCAACTTATCATAATCAAAATTACTGTTCCCTATTCCCTTTATTCCCTCGTATAGCGAATTGTTATCACGGGCCATCGAATAGTTCCTAAACTGAGCCGGTCGTTGTCAGATTGAATGAATAGTTCGTCACGGGCATACCGGGATTCAAAAATCAGCTCAGCAGTTTCAAAATTTTGCCGCACACTTGAGTTGACTAAATCATCGGGTTGATCATAATAGGCAAAATTAAAAGTTGGCTCAAACGTAAAATACCGGAAGCCTACACGCTGTGTAAATCCCTTAAAAAGTTCGCGTTTAAAATCCACGCGACCTTCATCAAAATAATAGCCTCTTCTGAAAACGCCAAAGCGTTGCGAAGCCAGCAATAAAAAATTATCTCCAACACTTTCTTCGTCAATTCCTACCCTGCTGATATCCCTCCGGGCTCGGAACGTTAGGGTTGTCCACGGCGTCGCGACATTATATTTTGCACAAAGGCCATGTATTTAATCTTTTCATCTTTAAATCCATAGCCTAACTGACCACCCAGAACCCACTTTTTACTAAATTTTTCATTTGTCTTAAAGCCTGGTTGTATTCTGACACCTTCAATATTATTTACCGCTAGAAGGGACATGTAAGGACCTAACTCAACTTTGCCTGTCATCGTAATAACCGCCAACAATAATTTTAAAATGTCAGTATATGTTTTCACAACGGGAATATTTTGAAGGGTATCGATCATCTTATACACATTCTTTTCAGTTTGCGTTAATGGCTCATGACGCAATGAATCCCAGGAATTTTCTTCCTCATTTATCCGGGCATCTTCAGCCATGATAATAGGCACCTCATAAAAAGAAGGTGGATGAGGTTTATTTATAATAAAATTTTTATTTGAGGTATAGAATTTTGCCAACATACCCGCCGATGTACCCGTAACTTCACTCACATCAATAAGAACTCTATTTTTAACCGGCAGCCACGCGCCTTCTTGGGTGGGCTCAAGCTCCTGCTGAATTTTTATTTTTTCAATAAAATTAAGATTGGCTTGCTTGCCAATGCCGACATCAATTTGTTTTAAGGCATATTCGGACTTCGTAATCCACATGCTTCCCGTAAAAGCAAGATCTTGCGGGCTTTTCGGAAAAAAATCCAAACGATAGCAAAAATCGTCGCCTACATAAACGCTATCCATCAGATCATACTCATAATACAGCCGCCACCCATCGGCTATAGGTGAAACAAAATCCTTACTCAGGATATCAAGCCAGTTCTGATAAAAATTATATTCCTGAAAAGAAGATCCTACCAACTGTGTGACGGTAGTTCCATCCTCTACCCCTACTCCATTAATTTTTGAGCGAAGAATATTTTCATATTTCAATGTTGGATTGTCACGATAAGTAAACTTTAGAAACACTTTCAGTGATAAAAAGCGGGAGAATAGGTTTTCCATCTTCTCCTGCAATTCGGTCAATGCTATCCAATACCTGCGTTATTTTTTTCACTACCTTTCGCTGGCGAAATTTATCGGAAAGATTATCTACATCAATTTCAATTTTAGTATAGGTATCGTATTCGTAGGCTGTCAGCTTTCGCTTATCGTTTTTATTTTTATTCTGTACAACATTTTTTAAAATTTCAAAGGCAGGATTTTCACCTGCTACGAAAACTACTTCCTGGAGATTTGTAATTTCCTCTTCGATTTGAAAATTGACAGTCTGCGTTATTCCTTTTGTGATGAATTTCTTCCTTGTCTTGTATCCGATGTAGGATACGACCAAGGTATCGGAAGGGCTGTAGGTTTTTAAGACATAGTTGCCATCAAAATCCGAAGTAATGCCAATGGACGTTCCTTGAAAAATAACATTTACATAAGGAATCGGATCTCCCGAATTTGCATCCGTAATTTTTCCTTTAACAATCGTTTCCTGCGACAAGGCAAAATGACTTGATAAAAGACAAAAAACAATAAGAAGTTATGATGCTAATACAATTCAATACTTTTTTCGGGAGGTTCTGCACAAGCGAATTCTGGTTATGAAATAGATATTAAACCAATGTACCCACCGTAAGGTTTCATTGTGCTTCCTGCACGTTTATTTCTTCCTTTCGGCCCAAGAAACCGGGGTGAAGTCTTTAAGACATACAAGTCAAGCACAGCTTTCGTCCTTGCAAGATACTCGCGTACCCTGACTTTAATGGAATATTCAAAATCAGGTTCTTCCGCTACCATAGCGATTGCATTTATATCGTAGTACTGACTTATGAACAGTGCTCTATAGCTATGAAATGGTTGCGTAATAATGATGAATTTATTTTGTCCGAATATTTTTTTGCACCGCACAATGGAATCTAAAGTCCGAAGGCCCGCATAGTCGAGTGTGATCGCCGAAGCAGGAACACCTTTTTTAAGCAAAGCCTTTAACATTGCCATCGGTTCATTGTAATATATGAGATCGATTATCGCCACTGAGGATCAAATGATCAATCTTGCCTTTTTTATAAAGTTCAGCAGCTGTTTCAATTCGTTTCTCAAAGAAGGGATTTGGATCACCTGTTGGATCGTTCTATGACTTGTTCCCAACACCAACGCAATACGATGATGTGGTAGTTTGCTCAGGTCAGAAAATATTCTACCCTTCGTACTTCTAACGATCCATAAATTACAGAATATGAAAAGCGAAATAAATAAAATGAATAGCGTAAGAAATATTCTCTTCATCCAGCGCATCAACTATAGACATTATAAGGCAAACAAATCTACTCAATTGTGCGCAGAAACTCTCGCTCGATAAGATCCGACTTCCTAACTATTTTTCTGATACCACTTAAGTTTCAGCAACTTCTTTATCACTCTCCGGTCAATCCAACAAAGCTTTTCATCGCATGAAGTTTTGTCATAATGGTGTTAAGACAGATCGCTGCGCTTACAGATATGTTCAAACTTTCTGTAAATCCATACATCGGAATTTTCACTTTTTGATCACAAAGCGCCAAGGCTTCTTTTGATATCCCCCGCAGTTCATTTCCAAAAACCAGTGCTAGTTTCGTGTCTTCAACATCGACATCCTCAATCGAAATTCCATCATTACCGGGATCTGTTACAACTATTTTATATCCTAATTCTTTAAGTTGCTTGAAAGCGGAAGCAGTATTGTTTTGTGTTTTGGAAGTATGTTGCGTAATGTCAATCCACTTATTGGAGCCTTTTAAAACTCGTGGATTGATACTGTACTTTACTGATGTTCTCAACGATATGTATGTCTTGAATCCCCATGCACTCACAGGTGCGGATAACTGCGCTTGCATTTTGAGATTGAAAAATATCCTCCAGCACCACCGTGATATGACGCGTCCGTGAGGCTAATACCTGTTCGAACAAACTCTTTCTTATGCTCTGAAACGAATTGTGACAAATGTTGAAAAACTAATCGTTCCTGATGGGTCATAAAAGCTGAAAGCTTAAAGCAAAAAGCAGAAAGTTTGCTTGCTTAATCTGAAATTGTCCGGTTTACTTTTAGTCGAAAGCTCAAAACCCAAGTAAAATAACTTTCAGCTTTCTGCTTTAAGCTTTCAGCTCCTCTAATTTCTTTTGCTCAGTTCGTCTCTGATTTTTGCGGCTCGCTCATAGTCTTCTTTCTCGATGGCATCCTTGAGCAGGTCATTTAACTTTTCTATGGAGTAGTTTTTGAAGTCATCTTTCGAACTTCTTTTTTCACGCGAACTTTTGCTTCAGCTTTAGGTTCGGGTTTATCTTCTTCAGCTTCATCGGTCAATACAATACCTGCTTCTGCAAGGATGTTTTCGTATGTATAAATGGGTGAATCAAATCGAAGACCAATGGCAATCGCATCGGAAGGCCGTGCATCAACTTCTGATTTTTTAGCCCATCGGAGCAAACAATTTTTGCAAAAAATACTCCTTCCTTCAGATCTGAAATCACGATTTCCTCTACTGTAAAATGAAAATTTGTAGCAAAGGCCTTAAACAGGTCATGGGTCATCGGGCGGTTAGGAATTATTTTTTCAATCTCAATGGCAATGGCTTGCGCCTCAAACATACCTATAATGATAGGTAATCTGCGATTGCCTTCAGTTTCTCCCAGAACAAGAGCAAAGGAGCCTGTTTGAGATTGGCTTGAGGATAATCCCAATATTTCTAATTTTATTTTCTTCACGTCACTTCAATTTAAAATCTACGCTCTAAGCTATCTGATTATTCTAGACTTTGGATTTATTTATTGGCTTGTTTAATTGCTTCAGTCAACTTCGGCAACACGTCAAACGCGTCCCCCACAATTCCATAATCCGCTGCTTTAAAAAAAGGCGCATCTGCATCTTTATTGATCACCACAATATACTTTGATGAATTCACTCCTGCCAGATGCTGAATGGCTCCCGAAATTCCAACAGCAATGTAAAGCTGAGGAGCAACTTTTACACCAGTCTGACCAACGTGTTCATGATGTGGCCTCCATCCCATATCGGAAACAGGTTTACTACAGCCTGTTGCGGCGTGCAATGTCCTTGCGAGTTCCTCTAACATGGGCCAATGTTCGGGGCCTTTCATACCTCTGCCTCCGGAAACTACAATATTTGCTTCCGGTAAAAGAACTTCACCCGTTGCTTGTTCGGAAGAGGTGATTGTAACAGCAAAATCAGCATCCGAAAGTGATACCGCATAGGGTGTAATCTGTATAGGATTTCCGATTTCCTTTACGTCAGCCGCATTCTTTTTTAATGCCAATATCTTCTTTTGGTTTTTTAACTCTACAAAGGCGAAAGCCTTTCCCGAATAAATACTTCGCTTCACAACAAAACCACTTGCCGTATCCGGCAACGCCACAACATTGGATGCCAGACTAGCACCCACCTTTGTGGCTACACGCGCAGCCACCGGAGTTCCGAGCGAGGAGTTTGCCACGATCAGTATATCAGCATGTTCGTCCTGCATGGCTTTTGACAATACTGCGGCATATACCTGAATTACCCCTTTATTTAATTTTTCATCGGAGGCATGTAGAACCTTTTGTGCCCCATATTTACCGAGGCCTTCCAATTCCGTTTTCTCAACATTACCCAACGCAATTGCGGTGACTGGACCACCCATAGCATGAGCATAAGCAATTGCTTCAATGGATGTTTTTTTTATTTTCCCCTCTGCACTTTCAACAAAAACTAATATGGGCATACACTTCAGTTTAATTTACAAAACCTTAGCTTCATTTTTTAACAAGCTTACCAATTCAGCTACATTTTCTGCGGCGATCATTTTCACTGAGCCCTTTGGGGGAGGTAATTCAAATTTAGAAAGTTTTACACCACCATCTCCGGAAACCGGATCCACTACTTTTAAAGGTTTTGTTCGCGCCGACATAATGCCACGCATATTTGGTATCTTCCATTCTGCAATCGGTTCCTGACAACCTGCAACAAAAGGAAGATTAACTTCTACGTATTCCTTCCCACCTTCTATCTCTCGCGCGAGCTTTGCTTTATTGCCTTCAATGTCTAGCTTCATAACAGGAGAAACCGATGGAAGACCTAAGAGTTCACCGACAATCCCATGAACGACCCCACTATTGTAGTCAATTGACTCGCGGCCCATCAAAATTAAATCATACCCTCCGACTTTCGCCTGGGCAGCTATTTGTGATGCAACAAAAAAAGAATCTGTGGGTTCTGCATTCACGCGGATTGCCTCGTCAGCACCAATAGCCAAAGCCTTGCGGAGGGTTGGTTCTGTATCCGACAAACCAACATTAATTACAGCTACAGTTGCACCTGAACTTTCCTTCAGTTCTATAGCCCTGGCCAGAGCATAGTCATCATAAGGGCCAATAATAAATTGAACGCCAGTCGTGTCAAACTTTGTGTTATTCTCCGTAAAATTGATTCTTGAGGTGGTATCGGGGACATGACTAATGCATACTAAAATCTTCATCTCGCTCTAAATCAATAAGTTCAAAACTCATTTTGGAAACAGGGCTCAAGATACAAAAAACCACTTTCCAATTAAGAAATTCCAAACAAATTTCAGACGTGTAGCATAATGCCCAATTCTTCCTCGTTCGATACTATCTTGAGTTTAAATTTTTTTTACTTGTAAATAAAGATGAATAGGGTCATGTCTTCAAGAATCAAACAACTGGAGCAATTTATAGTCGAGGATCCTGACGATCCATTCAATTTTTACGCACTCGGCTTGGAATATTTAAAACTTGATGCGCATAAGTCTGTCGATATTTTTACAGCGCTCATGAAGGACCATAAAAACTACATCCCTACGTATTATCAGTTGGCAAAATTGTATGAAAGTCTTGGTCAAAAAGAAAATGCATTAAAGATTTTTAACGAAGGAATACATATTGCCAAGCTACAGAATGATTTAAAAACACTACATGAGTTGAGGGCGGGCCTCGAGGAGTTGGAGGATTGTTAGTCGTATCCGTTATCAGTTATCAGTTAATCGTTATAGGGTGTGTCGCTCAGAGTTCTATTAACATTTGAAAACGACGAATCCTACATTCGACATTCGGAATACTCTCGAGACTATTAACGGATAACTATTAACCGATAACGGTAACTAATTCTGCAGTGCACCGTCATCCACCCAACAGCCAATTATGTCAATTTGATCTTGTGTTAATTTTCCATCAAAAGGCATACTTCGGTCCTGCGTTTTGGACTTTATATTTTTAGAAAAAGATTTAGCTGAAGCATACTGCCGAAAATCGTTCGAGCGTGATACTCCATTATGACATCCACTAATGGCACATTTTGTTTCTAAAAGTGGCTTTATTTCATTGGTCCAGCTTATTCCTGTAAAGCCTTGCGGGATCGTAACAGACAAGGTGACAACGCAATTATTGTTATCCTGAACAGCGATAACGTGAGCACCAGAACTTAGTCCGGTAAATGTATTATTTGGAGTAAAATCACCAGTGCCTAGTTTGAACGTGTAGGGTGGATTATTATTCACAACTTCGATAGTAGCTGAACCATTTCCAGATAAGCACGATGTATTCGGCTGAAGTATTGTTGTAAACGAAAAATCATCAGCCAAAATAACAACATTATCAACCGATGCTGTACAATCATTGGCATCCCTTACTAAAACGGAATAACTACCAGCCGTTAGATTAGCAATTTGACCTGTTGTTTCAAGCGGTTGATCATTAAGAAAAAAGCTGTAAGGTTCCTTGCCGCCGCTAGCTGAAACCTGTAAGCTCCCATCATTCGTGCTGCAGCTCGTGGCATTAGTAGTCTCGTCAAGGTTTATAATAAGGCCTGACTTTTCACAATCAAGTGGATCCTCGTCAGCAGAACAAGCTCCTATTGCAGAAACCATGATGCAGACCCATAAAATTTTACGCATACAAAATAACTCAGAAGTAAAGTTATGAAGAAGAAAAAGAATAATGATGTTAGCCCTTTAAGCTACCAATAGAACGGTTAGTTTACATTATTATTCTTTCTAGAAGGGAGTTTCATCACCTGTGAAAGGTGCAGGGGGTTCGTTGTCAGGTTTAAATGTATTTAGTCTGCTTTCACGGGTTATCATTCCGGAAAATGGATTTTCGTGTGAAGAGGTTGGCGCATCAAAATCAGCAAACTTTGTATACTTGCCAATAAATTTCAACTTGGCTGTGCCCACAGATCCGTTACGGTGTTTCGCTATAATTATTTCTCCAACACCTTGTGTCGGCATCCCCTCTTCATCCACCGTTATTTTATAATATTCGGGCCGGTAAAGAAACATCACAATGTCGGCATCTTGTTCGATAGAACCGGATTCGCGTAAATCAGAAAGCTGCGGACGCTTGTCACCTCCGCGAGTTTCTACACCACGACTTAACTGTGACAGGGCAATCACGGGCACATTCAATTCTTTTGCTATCCCTTTCAGTGCACGCGAAATAGAAGCAATTTCCTGTTCGCGATTTCCGCCTTGTTCTCCGCGCATCAATTGGAGATAATCTACTACCACAAGCTGAATATTATGCTCCGCTTTAAGTCTCCTACATTTTGCCCGCAATTCAAGGACGGAGAGCGCAGGTGTATCATCGATAAAGATTGGCGCTGTAGCAAGCTTGTTTGTTTTGTGTACTAACTGAGTCCACTCATGATCGGCAAGTTGTCCCCTTTTTATTTTGTCTCCTTCTAACTCGGCTTCTGCCGATATCATTCTGTTCACCAATTGAATGGATGCCATCTCGAGTGAAAAAATGGCAACAGGAATTTTAAAGTCTACCGATGCATTGCGAAGGGCAGACACAACAAAAGCTGTTTTCCCCATACCAGGGCGCGCCGCGATAATAACCAGATCTGATTTTTGCCAACCTGACGTCATTCTGTCAAGAGAGGTGAAACCACTAGGTACCCCAGTCAATCCGTCTTTATGCTCTTTTAATAATTGAAGTTCATGAATTGCACGCGACATCAAATTGCGCATGTTATCATAGTTCTTACGCAAATTCGAATCGGAGATCTGGAAAATAGATTGCTCTGTTTTATCCAGCAGTTCAAATACATCAGTTGTATCTTCATAAGCATTATGATGTATCTCTGAAGCAACCTGTATCAACTCGCGTTTAATGGCCATCTCCATGATCACCCTTGCATGGTACTCGATGTTTGCTGCGGAACTTACTTTGGATGTTAACTCTGCAATGTAATATGCGCCCCCTACTAATTCTATCTTTGCAGTTTTGCGTAATTGATTCACCACCGTTCTCATATCCACAGGATCAGAGGACTTGAATAAATCTACGATAGCTGTGTATATCTCTTTATGCGTCTCTGCATAAAAATGTTCTGGCTTCAGAAATTCGATAACAGCATTGAGCGCGTTCTTCTCTAACATGAGGGCGCCCAACACTGCTTCCTCCAGATCAAGGGCCTGAGGTGGCAACTTTCCAAGGCTTTCCGAAATATCACGTGGAATTAATTTGCTTGTTTTATTGCTAAGCCTCAATGACGTTGGTCTGGTTTGCTCCATAGCGTGATTGTTGGATTTAGGTTTCTTTTGTAAGGGGTGACAAACGTATAAAAACCCATACACGATTATATTTTTACTATCAACAACTTATAAACATTCCACAAACATTAACGTAAGAGAATGTGAATAAATTTCGTTCACCTTAAATTGTAATAATGTAGAAAAAAAATTAGTGTGGAGCTACAATTGATTGACTTTCAAACTCCAAACATTTTCCTTTACTTTAAACCGGAATTTTTTTTCCATCGATGCAGCATAAAAAAAAGAAGATTCATTTTATTGCCATTGGAGGAAGTGTGATGCACAATCTGGCGATTGCCCTTCAAGCAAGAAGGCAATGAAATCAGTGGATCAGATGACGAAATAGTTGATCCTTCACGCGCTACATTAATCAAACATGGATTACTTCCTGATAAAGAAGGTTGGCATCCTGAAAAGTTAGATGATAGCTTCGATGCCGTTATACTCGGTATGCATGCTAAAAAAGACAACCCCGAACTGATAAGAGCACAGCAACTTGGTCTTAAAGTATTTTCTTTTCCTGACTATATTTATGAGCATTCAAAAAATAAACAACGCATTGTTATCGCTGGCAGTCATGGAAAAACTACCATAACCGCTATCGTGATTCATGTCCTTAACTTTTTAAAACACAAGTTTGACTACGTTATAGGCGCAAAAGTAAATGGGATAGAAAATGCTGTTAAACTTTCTGATGCTCCTATTATAATAATAGAAGGTGATGAATACCTTTCTTCCGCCCTTGATCCTACACCAAAATTTGTCCGGTATCAACATCATGTTGGCCTTATCAGCGGTATTTCATGGGATCACGCAAATGTTTTTCCCACGGAAGAGGAATATGTAAAACAATTCGACCTGTTCGCTGATCAGACTCCTAAAGGTGGAATATTAATTTACTGTGAGCAGGATTCCATGGCTTTGATCATTGCCAGGAAAGAACGAGCCGACGTGCTCGCAATTCCGTATCGAAGTCATCCTCACGCATCCGATAGCACAAAATTTGTTTTGACAAACGGTAGAGAAAAATATCCAATAAAAATATTTGGAAGTCATAATTACCAGAATATCAGTGGAGCAAAAGAAATTCTAAAAAAAATCGGCGTCACTGAAGAACAGTTCTTTGAAGCGATTTCAAGTTTTGAAGGGGCTTCGGGACGTCTTCAAAAAATTAAAGGAACCGCTGATTTTTCATTGTATAAAGATTTTGCGCACGCACCTTCAAAAGTAAAAGCTACTGTTAAAGCGTTAAAAGAAATTTATCCTTCACGTGATTTAGTGGCTTGCCTGGAGTTGCATTCACTTAGCAGTTTGACTAAAAATTTTTTACCTCAATATAAGGACAGCTTAAAATCCGCACAAGTTCAGATCGTGTATGTTAATGCGGAAAAAATGAAACTAAAAAAACTTGAGCCCCTGGCTGATGTAGATATTAGAAAAGCTTTTTCCGCCCCCTCTATGCACATATTCAATGATGCGCAAAAATTAGATGAATTCCTTGTTCAACAATCCTGGAAAAATAAAAATCTATTAATGATGAGTTCGGGAAATTTTGGAGGACTGGAAATTTCAGGACTCGCTCAAAAAATTAAATCGTAAATACTTTACTAGGAACACTGGTTTCATGAAACTCAATCTTCGGAATCCGCTTTGCATTTTTGATCTTGAAACCACCGGTACCAACATCACTCAGGATCGAATAATAGAAATAGCAGTAATTAAAATGATGCCGAATGGAGAAATGCTCCGTAAAGTCAACGTTCTCAATCCCACCATTCCGATACTTCCCGAATCATCCGCCATACATGGTCTTAAAGAAGAAGATGTAAAAGACAAGCCTACGTTCAAAGAAGTAGCAAAAGAATATCTGCGCTTTTTTGAAGGAGCTGATCTGGCAGGGTTTAACGTTCTAAGATTCGATATTCCTATGCTTGTCGAGGAGTTTCTTCGCGCAGGAGTTGAATTTGATTATGGCAGAAAAAAAATTATCGATGCTCAAAAGATTTTTCATTTGATGGAAAAGCGTACGCTCTCTGCCGCTTATCGTTTTTACGTAAATAAAGAAATCCAAAACTCCCACACGGCTGAAGCCGATACCGAAGCTACCATGGAAGTTTTAGTTGCACAGGTAGCCCGTTATGAAGGACAAATTGTTGTTGATGGGTTGAACAATCCCATCGGAAAAATTCAAAATGATGTCGAAACGTTGAGCAAGCTTACATCATCCGGAATGGTTGATTTAGCCTGCCGAATGGCTCTAAACACCAAAGGCGAGGAGGTATTCAATTTTGGAAAACACAAAAATAAACTCGTTACAGCAGTTTTTAAAGAAGAACCTTCATACTATGAATGGATGATGAATGGCGATTTCCCGCTGGATACCAAGCGCAAACTCACCGAAATAAAGCTCAGAAGCTTTAAAAAATAAGCTTTTTTTAATTCTCCTTTAAACCTTCCTGCAAATCTTGTGTCTACTTAACGGCTGCAAGTGGGATATTATCGGAAAATAATGAACCACCGAACGGTCACCTTCTTAAAATAAGTAATATTAAGCGGATATATTACATGCTGGAATTTAGGATTTTCAAACCTTTAGCCGTAACAACCCTATGTACCAACCACTACGCGCGTTAGTCGTCATACTTCTATTGAGTACGATTACTTCTTCTGCCTTTGGGCAATTGTTTAATTTAAATCCCCCAGAAATCAGGGGTCAGAGACCAACACCCCTTATCACAGAAAAAAATACGCCAATAACCATCGCCTTTGAAAATCTCCGGGTAGTGGATCCTGATATTCTAGTGGCTCCCTATCCGCAGGGATATACTTTGAAAGTATTTCCAGGAGACAATTATAATTTGGTAAACTCAACAGTAACGCCAGCGAATAACTTTGTCGGAACGCTTATTGTACGAGTTCAAGTAAATGATGGGAAATTTGACAGCAACATATTCGATTTAGAAATAGATGTGACAAACGTTCAACCCATTATTACGGATCACGAAAGTATAAGCATAAAACAAGGAGATAGTTTTACAATGCTCCTTACACATTTAAAAGTAACTGATGAGGACAATGTCTATCCGGATGATTTTACCTTAACAGTTTTTGACGGAAGCAATTACAGCATTGATGGAAATACCATAATTCCCAATCCAAACTTTAGTGGCAAGCTCACCGTGTTAGTTAGTGTTAATGATGGACATGAAGACAGTGATAAGTTTGAAGTAACAGTTGAAGTTAAGAAAAACAGCGTTCCTACCATTAAAGATCAGGATGCCCTTACAATGTATCAGGGTAAAAAAATTACGATCGAACTCGACCATTTAACTGTTGAGGATACTGACAATACTTATCCCGATGATTTTACATTAAAAGTTTTCTCAGGTACTAACTATTCCTTTAGCGGAACTACGGTAACACCAAATTCCACCTTTACAGGGACCCTTACAGTGCCTGTTGCAGTGGATGATGGAATAGACGAGAGCAAAAAGTTTGACCTTGTGATTGAAGTCCTTCCTAAAATAAATGTTCCTCCTAAGATAGACGGGCAAGACCCACTCACGACGAAGGAGGATCAAAGCATTACAGTCGTATTAAATAATCTAAAAGTTACAGATCCTGACAATAATTACCCCGATGATTTTACACTGAAAATTCCTCAGGGTAAAGGAAATAACTACACAGTTTCAGGTAATAGTGTAAAGCCGGATGTCAATTTTTTTGGAAGTATTACGATACCCGTTAAAGTTAACGATGGCCTGGATGATAGTGCGCCGTTTGATTTAAAAATAACTGTCACGCCGGTAAACGACATTCCGGTCATAACTGGCCAAAGCTCCATTGTTATTACTACCCAAACACCAACGGAAATACAAATATTATCTCTAACGGTAACGGATCCGGATAATCAAAAACTTACCTTAAAAATTTTACCCGGCACCAATTATACCTTTTCAGGAAATACGATCACTTCAATAGCTGGGTTTATAGGCACACTAACAGTCAAAGTGGTGGTAAATGATGGAATAGCAGATAGCGCTCCTTTCAATCTCAAGGTAGAGGTCATTCCTAAAAGTGCAAAACCTCTGATCACCGGACAACAGCCATTAGTGGTGAATGAAGACGAGCCTCTTAAGTTAGAGTTCGACGATCTTTATGTAACGGATGAAGACGACGTTTATCCTGATGGCTTCACTATAATTGTAGCCGGAGGCCCCGACTACACATTTGAAGGTCGTACGATTACTCCCGCGGCAAACATAAATGGTTTTATCACGGTCACTGTTTCCGTAAATGATGGAAAAGAATTGAGTGCGCCATTTCCATTAAAAATTTATGTTATTCCCGTAAACGATGCTCCTAATGTTACTGCGTTAGAGGAAACTGCCATACCGTATGAACCGGGCACAGGCGCAATTGTCATAACAGAATTATTCGCGGGTGAAGACATTGATAATGAGTATCTGAGTTTCGCAGAAATTTCCATAGGAGATAGTACATTCAACCCGTTGAGTGATGAATTAATATTTGAAAATACCGAACACATCAGAGGCATCTGGGATCAAACAAAAGGTATCTTATCACTGATAGGATATGCTACGGTAGGAAAGTATGACTCCGCTATTCGCTCCATAAAATACAACTATATTTTAACAGAAGATGAAGAAGGTAATCAAACAGAAGTGTTACCTGGTCCGAAAAATATTTATTTTACATTAAGCGATGGTCAACTTGTTAGTGAACGACGTGGTCGGAAAATTAATATAGAGAGTTCTGCATTGCTTGATATTCCAAATACATTCACGCCCAACGATGATCACGCCAATGATACCTGGCGCATTAGAGCAATAACCAATGCCAATCATTTCGATAAGGCAATCGTTAAGGTGTATACCAAAAGAGGTTTGCTTATTTATGAGTCCAAGGGTATTGAAAAAAGTTGGGATGGGTTTTTTAATGGAGAAGTGTTACCGGTGGATACTTACTACTACACCATCGACTTGAAACTTTCTTACACTAAAAAAACGTATAAAGGTGTTGTGATGATTTTGCGATAAGGACAACACCGTTGCTTAAGCTTTTTTTACCTGATGACCTTACAATGTGGGTAGCCATATCGTTACTCATATGCTTGTCAAAGGTCGAATTGTAATCGTATTCTTGATCCTGATTTCACCAACAGGAGATTCGATGTTCTAATAGAAAATGTTCTAATAGAACTGGAAAAGACCCTAGCCCTTGCGATTCGCTCACACCAATTCTATGAAACTGAGCTAGTTATTGAGCAATAATTGCTATGATGTGGAATTATTTCCACAGTTGAAAAGCTCGGGGGCTGGCCTTAAATCGTTGGAATCAAATAAAACTCATGCCGACTATTTCTACTTCCTGTGGCATGCTTTTAAGATGGAGCTTTGATATAACCTTTATGATCCCATCTTTACGACCGCTATTTCTTTTTATATTTTTAATATCAACTGCCAGCACATTCAGTCAGTCTAATAATTCCAAGCCTGAGATCGTTGGGCAATCTCCTTCCCCACTTAAGACCCTTCGAAACCAGCCGATAACCATCAAGCTCAGTAACTTGATTATTAGGGATGATGATCCTCTCCCCGTTTATCCTGATGGCTTCACGTTAGATGTTGACAATGGTGACGATTATGATGTGGATGATGCTACAGTAACGCCTGATCGAAATTTCACAGGCACACTTCGTGTTCCGGTGCGAGTAGATGATGGCAGAAACAAAAGCAAAAGGTTCGACGTTCGAATTGAAGTTACCGCTTCGAACAATATTGCTCCTGTAATCACAGGTCAAGAATCTCTGACTATAAGTCAAGGCCAGAATTTTACCGTTGAACTCTCCCATCTAAAAGTCCAAGACCCCGATAATAATTATCCGCAGGATTTTACACTAAAAGTTCTTAATGGCAACAATTACTCAAGAAGTGGAAATAGGATAACACCGTTTTCCAACTTTACCGGTTCCTTAAAAGTGCCCGTCACGGTAAACGATGGACAAAACGAAAGTAAAAGCTTTGATTTGAAAATAGACGTTGTAAAAGCTCAAAACGTTGCGCCTCAAATTACGGGGCAGGAAAATTTAGAAACAAATGAAGATTCGGACATCACCTTACAATTATCCGACTTAAAAGTAACGGACACGGACGATAGTTATCCCAAGGACTTTCAGCTAAAAATCACCGCTGGCCCAAATTATACGGTTTCAGGTTCCAGGATTACACCAGCGAAAGATTTTTCAGGAATACTTTCAGTAGCTGTCAACGTAAACGATGGAGAAAATGATAGTGCGCCTTTCAATCTACAATTAACCGTGAAGCCGGTTAACGATGCTCCAATTATTACTGGTCAATCACCTCTAAGCACGAACAAAAACACGTCTATACCAATAGAGCTATCGTATCTAAAAGTGACGGATCCGGATGATAAGTATCCGGATGACTTTACGCTGAAAATTTCCAACGGAGCTAATTATTCCGTCGCCGGCAAAAATGTGAATCCTTTATCTACTTTCACGGGTATGCTTAATGTTTCCGTCACGGTTAACGATGGGGATGCTAACAGCGCGGCTTACACATTGAAAATAAATGTCGTTCCTCCTGCTAATATACCTCCTTCTATAACGGGCCAAAAAGAGATTAGCATTACTCAAAATACCCAATTACCGTTGCTCTTAGGACACCTGTTAGTGACCGATCCCGATAATGTATACCCAAACGGTTTCACACTTAAAGTCGGATCTGGTAATAATTACAGCGTTGAAGGCACAACGATAAGGCCACTCCCAAACTTTACAAATACACTTACAGTCAGTGTAAAAGTAAATGATGGAAAGGATGATAGCGCTCCTTTTAATTTGAAAATTCAGGTCGTTCCTATAAGTGCAACACCGAAAATCAACGGACAAAAAGAAATTACAATGCTGGAAGATAGTACGATCGCCATAAGGTTTCAAGACCTGGAGGTTACTGATGCTGATAGTCCAGGCTACCCAAAGGGATTTTCGCTAACGGTTTTGCCCGGAAATCCGAATGTATATTCTGTGGCTGATAATAAAATCAGGCCGGCTTCAAATCTCAATGGCTTTATCGAAGTGAGTGTTATTGTCAACGACGGTGGAAGATCGAGCGAACCATTTAAATTATCGGTACTTGTGACCCCCGTTAATGATCCTCCCGAAATTATTGATCTGGAAACAACCCCACTGGCATATGAGCCAGGCGAGAAGCCTAAAAATATATCGGAAGCTTTCGATCTAAGAGATGTAGATAGCGACTACCTAAGCATGGCAGAGATAGGTTTCTGGCCGAAAAATTATAGCCAATTAAATGATAAGCTTATAATTAATAATGACTCTTCAAAAATAAGAGCGATTTATGACCGGGAAGGAATTTTATTCCTGGTTGGCTACGCCACCATCGATGAGTATAGGACTGCTATTCGTTCTATTCAATATAATTATGAAATGACAGAAGATGAAAACGGGAATCCTTCGGAAATTTTGTCCGGTACAAGAACGATCTATTTTAATGTACACGATGGGCAAGATTTAAGTGAAACACATGAACGCCAAATTACAATGGAAACAAAAGTGTTGCTTGATATTCCCAATGCATTTACGCCTAATGGCGATAGTTCTAATGATACGTGGCGTGTTCATGCCCCAAATAAAGATCAGTTAGATAAAGCGATTATCCGAGTGTATAACAAAAGAGGTGTTTTACTTTATGAGTCTATTGGTTATGATAAAGATTGGGATGGCCTCTCCAACGGAGAAGTATTGCCTGTGGATACCTACTATTACACGATTGATTTAAATCTCTCGTACCTGAAGAAGACGTATAAGGGTGTGGTTACGATTTTGCATTGAGAGGTCGACAGTCGACAGACCACCGTCCACAGATACTTTTCATGAGCATGTTGTTATCAGTGGACCGTCGACCGTGTACTACTTCGTCAAATCCAGATCGCTTGTATCCACAACTTTCCATCTACACAAGCTTCCCCTTTAAATGCATTAGCAATGGACTATGGACCATCGACTATGGACTTACTGCAGTGGTCTGTCGACCGTTGACTGTGGACTACTTCGTCAAGACCAGCCGCTTTGTATCCACAACTTTCCCATCTACGATTAAAGCATACAAATACATACCAGCGCTGAATTCGCTACCCGAAATTATAGCTTTTGCATTTCCACGTTCATTTACCAGCATGTCCTTAAGTTGTTTGCCTTCCAAATTATAAACGATCAAGTTAACCTTTCTCGCTGTTTCCGGCAATGCCATCTTGATTTCTGTATCGACAGAAAAAGGATTGGGGTTGTTTTGAAACAGCGCTACTTTTGTGTTAGAATTGATATCATTACCAATCGATCCCTCGTAAACACCAAGTTTCTGTTTCAATTCAGTAATGGCTAGTTGCTGCTCTTCGGATTTTTTTTCTTGCTCCTTCACAATTGCCGTTAACTCTTGCACAGCTTTTACTAAGGGCACCACAAATTCTCCATAGCGAATACTGTAATGGTCCCTTTCATTTTGAGGCGATTCCACTCCGCTAAAAACATACCCTGACTTTTTAATAATTGCCTCAACTTCCTGAGCTACAAATCCGGTTTGACGTACAGAAATACTTTTTACTTCAGGTAGCAGCTGTCTTAAACTATCTGGAATCCCTAAAAATTTATCTATAGCATTTTTATCGACGATGTAACTTACGGGCCGAAGCTGATTTATGAACTCAAGACCTGACACATCTTCCTTTAAATCTCTTTTGAAACGGCCATCTGAAAAGGTAGTCCAGGATACCTGCCCACCGATACTGGTTACGCCTGTATTTCCAATTCTTGCTTGATTTGACGCTGTTGGTACTGCAGCGAACCCTATGGCCGTGGTATTGATAAGGCCAGTTAAAGTGGGACCCGATTGCATTCCAAAGGCGCTATTATGCGTTCCCGTTGTATTAAGAGCTAATGCACGGTTCCCAAAAGCACTGTTACTGGTTCCTGTGCTTACAACTAGTGCATCGTAACCAAATGCTGAATTATACTGACTAGAAATATTTGCTTTTAAACTACTATAACCAAATGCAGTATTCTGATTGCCTGTGGTGTTATTGCGCATTGCTTGGGAGCCACCAGCTGCGTTATAAAGACCGCTCGTATTGGAAAATAATGCGGCAGTTCCTATTGCAGTGTTATTGTGACCTGTTGAAGACATTCCGCTCCATGTACCAAAAAATGAATTGTTGTAACCAGTGGAATTTTGCCCGGAATGGGCGCCGAAGTAACTTGCATCATCTCCTAATGTCCCGGAGGAAACCCCGAAGTTTGTGTGTCTGATTTGTGCATCCAATGAAAACATGCTCTGCATGAGCACGAGAACTAAAATGGGGCTTTTCATAATTTGTGTTTTTAAGTTGAGGATTTTTAAAAAATACTATTCAAAAATTTTGTTATGTATGGTATGTCATTATCTTATTCCCAACTATCATGATAGAAATATTAAGAAGTAAGATGATTTAGTCCTCACAAAATCTCTCACAACAAATTACCGGCAACCTAAGGACTCTTTCCCTTAATTTAATGAAAAGTAATTGCTCTACAATAAGAATACAAATCAAAAATCTGAGCTGGTTTGAAATTAATTAAAAACTTCATCCAAGAATAATATATTCTTGTTTCAGAGCCCCAAGGTTTTAGCGATGGGAAGGTCGTCCTTGCGAATCACAGATCTATGTAAACTGAAGGGAAGCATGTGGGCAGGCTTGACGCAATCGCCGAATACAACGTGCCCATTAGGCAGTCTGGGAATTGGTTGAACCGGAGGCAGACGTCTGCAGACGCGGGACTTAAACTAACTAGATTAGACGCCAAGTCGTAAACCGAAGGGGTAGAATGTAGTGAGCGTGAAGCCCTGGCTGCCGGTAGGTATGCAATCCCTGGCTACAACGTGCACACTACGTAGTCTGGGGATTGTCACGGTTGCATTTGCTCGCTGCGTGAGTACGCAACCTCGCAATGACGAACTTTCCTTTAAGATGAATGAACAATGGATATGGACTTCTCTGTGGTCTGTCGACCGTAGACTGTGGACCTTTCCCTACCTCAACTCCGCATCCAACCGATTGACAACGAAATTATTCTCGTGCTGTGGAAGTGTGGAGGTTCGTTCTTTGGTTTGAGCATTTGTGCGGGCAAGTTCTTCAATTTCCTGAGCAACAAAACCGTGTTCTGCAATCTTGAGGAGATTGTCATACGGGCCTTTGGAGGAAATAAGTTTGACAAATACAGGCGCGGTTTCAATTGCAATAAACAACAGTATAATAAACCAATGCGCCCAGGTAACAGCGCCACTTTGTTCGGTGATACGGCTTAACGCTTCCATGCGCGCTGCCAATCCGTTGATTTTCGTTTTTTCTAAGGCGATAAGTTCTGATGTCATTGTAGAATCCGAGTGCGCAATACTCTTTTCCAAATTCTGAATCCGTTTCTGATTATCGTTAGAAAATTGGATAAGTTCTTTTTCTGCGGCGTCAGCATCAGCCTTTTTTACTTTGTAGATCGGACCAAGATTTCTTCTGCGGCTTCCACCGGTGCCATCGGCTTCTTCTTGTGCAATTCGTAACAGCTCATCGCGCTTTTGCGCTTTAATAATTATTTCATCTTTTAAATGCTGCACCTCGGCTTTAAGACTATCGAGCGAGGGTATAAACCGAAATTTGAGTTGCTGCTCCTGACGGGCATATGCCTCTTGTTCCATAACAATCAATTCAGGTTGAATTTCTTTGTCAAAAACTTTGAGCTCCAACGGTTTGGCAATAACAATAGAGATGAGGATAGCGAGCAAAATTCGCGGCGTGGCCAATGCCAGTTCGCGCGAGAACTTTCCCTCCTTGCGCATACTTGAAACAATATAACGGTCAAGGTTGAAGATCATCAACCCCCACACTACTCCAAAAATGATAGCGATGAAAATAGAATCAAAAACCGTATATAACGCGTAGGCTCCTGACAACGCTGCAAATAGACCTGTGAAAAAAATGGTCGCACCAATCCCGACATACTTGCTGGATTCAGTCGGGCATTTTTTTAAAAGTTCCAGTTCTGCTCCCGAGCATCTCCAGAAGAACATCGTTAATTTTTGCATGCAAGCTTAAACGCCGGATCAATTTTAATATTGCTTTACTTTTCCCACCATCTCCGTGCCATAGGAAAAAACCCACTTTTTGGCGGTTCAGCGAGTGATTATGAAATCTGGTTTGTACATTTCTGAACAGGCTACTGTTCAGAAAGTGCATAGCTTAGAGCCGCGAGCCTTAAGCTATGAGCATTAAAGCAGGAGCGTTAAGTTCCGAGATTGGAAACTCTAAACTCAAAACTCGCAACTATCCCCTCATCTTCTTCCTTGACAATAAGTCAACCTCACGATTCAAAATTGTTTTGGTATCGAAGGGTTTTTGGTGGGCTTTTATTTTTATGAAATGGATGTTTGGAAAGCGCATAAATGCGATTAGCTCCTTTACTAAATCGACATTGCGGATGGGTTTTAATTTTTTTGTCAGATAGTCTGATGATGCGAGGCGCTCTTTCCTTTTAAAAAGGTCAACCACATATTGACTGTCTGAGTATAAGGTGATTGGTTCATGCAGCAGGTTGCTCGATCCCAAATATTCCAGGGAATTTATCACCGCAGTAAGCTCCATGCGTTGGTGGGTGGTGTCTTGGGCTGTGCCTTCCAGTACAATTTTTTTTCCTTGAATAAATAATAAGGAAGCCCATCCACCGGTTTTTAGTTGCGTATGGCAACTTCCATCCGTGTAAATGGCTATTGAATGGTTCGCAGAATTAGAGGAATTTGCCTCCATATTTTGTGTGATTATCAGTTGATTGCCATTGCAGGATGGCTTTTTAGTGTCGATTATGGCTCACAAGGTATTGATGCAATGAACAAACTTCATATCGAAGTGTTACTTTGAAAAATGATTAAGGTATAAAGATATTAATTACTTTTAGGGGTTCTATGGTGCACTTTTATCGTTTATTATTACTTTCTGGCGGTCTTTTATTGTCTTTTATCTCTTATGGACAAGTAATTGCTGTAGCCGATAATGACAATACATTAGAGGATAATCCCGTAACACTTCTGAATGTAACTTCTAATGACATTAGCTCTCTTTACAATAGATCCAGCTACTGTGGATCTGGATCCTGCTCTTGGCATCGCCAGGAATTCAAAGCACTTTTACAAATGCGCAAGGCGATTGGAGTGTAAATGCATCAGGGGATGTTACATACATACCCCTCTTAAATTTTTCTGGTACAGCTTCCATTATATATACCGTTCAAGATGATAATCCTCTTCTGCCGTTACCGCTCCTTCCCGCTGCAATTACGGTAGAAGTAGCTGCCGACAATGACCCTCCCGTATTTAATACTACTATTACTGATCAGACAATCAATGAAGATGCCGCAACAGGTGCTCTAGCCTTTACCATCGATGATGTTGAAACACCCCCCGACAATCTTACAGTCACAGGAATTTCGAGCAATACTACTCTAGTTCCAACGCCAACATCATTTTTGGTGGCAGTGGCACTGATCGGACTGTAACAATCACGCCTGCTCCAAACCAATTTGGTTCAGCTAACATCACTGTTAATGTGGACGATGGCGATGGAGGAATTACACAAATGGAGTTTTTCGTTTCGGTGACTTCGGTTAATGATCTTCCTACTATTTCACAAATACCAGCTCAATCTACACAGGAAAATACTCCTACTCCTGCCATCCCTTTTACTATCAGCGATACCGAAACTGCTCTGGCTGATTTAACCCTCACTGCTAGCTCAAGCAATACGGCCCTGGTTCCGGTCGCAGCAATCGACTTTGGAGGAAGTAATGGAAATCGTACCGTAACTATCACTCCTGCTCCAAATCTATTTGGAAGCTCGACCATTACTATTAATGTCAATGATGGAACGGTAAGTGTTCCTATGACTTTTACCCTCACTGTGACTTCAGTCAATAGTCCTCCTACCATTTCACAAATACCAGCTCAATCTACGCAGGAAAATACTCCCACTCCTGCCATACCTTTTACTATCAGCGATACCGAAACTGCTCTGGCTGATTTGACCCTCACTGCTAGCTCAAGCAATACGGCCCTGGTTCCGGTCGCAGCAATCGACTTTGGAGGAAGTGATGGAAATCGTACCGTAACTATCACTCCTGCTCCAAATCTATTTGGAAGCTCGACCATTACTATTAATGTCAATGATGGAACGGTAAGTGTTCCTATGACTTTTACCCTCACTGTGACTTCAGTCAATAGTCCTCCTACTATTTCACAAATACCAGCTCAATCTACGCAGGAAAATACTCCCACTCCTGCCATACCTTTTACTATCAGCGATACCGAAACTGCTCTGGCTGATTTGACCCTCACTGCTAGCTCAAGCAATACGGCCCTGGTTCCGGTCGCAGCAATCGACTTTGGAGGAAGTGATGGAAATCGTACCGTAACTATCACTCCTGCTCCAAATCTATTTGGAAGCTCGACCATTACTATTAATGTCAATGATGGAACGGTAAGTGTTCCTATGACTTTTACCCTCACTGTGACTTCAGTCAATAGTCCTCCTACTATTTCACAAATACCAGCTCAATCTACGCAGGAAAATACTCCCACTCCTGCCATACCTTTTACTATCAGCGATACCGAAACTGCTCTGGCTGATTTGACCCTCACTGCTAGCTCAAGCAATACGGCCCTGGTTCCGGTCGCAGCAATCGACTTTGGAGGAAGTGATGGAAATCGTACCGTAACTATCACTCCTGCTCCAAATCTATTTGGAAGCTCGACCATTACTATTAATGTCAATGATGGAACGGTAAGTGTTCCTATGGCTTTTACCCTCACTGTGACTTCAGTCAATAGTCCTCCTACTATTTCACAAATACCAGCTCAATCTACGCAGGAAAATACTCCTACTCCTGCCATACCTTTTACTATCAGCGATACCGAAACTGCTCTGGCTGATTTGACCCTCACTGCTAGCTCAAGCAATACGGCCCTGGTTCCGGTCGCAGCAATCGACTTTGGAGGAAGTGATGGAAATCGTACCGTAACTATCACTCCTGCTCCAAACCTATTTGGAAGCTCGACCATTACTATTAATGTCAATGATGGAACGGTAAGTGTTCCTATGACTTTTACCCTCACTGTGACTTCAGTCAATAGTCCTCCTACCATTTCACAAATACCAGCTCAATCCACGCAGGAAAATACTCCCACTCCTGCCATACCTTTTACTATCAGCGATACCGAAACTGCTCTGGCTGATTTGACCCTCACTGCTAGCTCAAGCAATACGGCCCTGGTTCCGGTCGCAGCAATCGACTTTGGAGGAAGTGATGGAAATCGTACCGTAACTATCACTCCTGCTCCAAATCTATTTGGAAGCTCGACCATTACTATTAATGTCAATGATGGAACGGTAAGTGTTCCTATGACTTTTACCCTCACTGTGACTTCAGTCAATAGTGCTCCGAGTATTTCAGCGATTACCCCCAAAACAACTGCTGAAAGTACCCCAACAGGCGCGATCTATTTTACAATCGGTGATACGGAAACAGCGCCCTAGCGATCTAACACTTACAGCTGCTTCATCCAATACCGCGTTGGTTCCAAACACAGGTTTCACCTTTGGTGGCAGAGGTGCGTCGCGTAATGTAATCATCACCCCCAGTGCAAGCCAAAGTGGTACTACGACCATTACCATTGCAGTCAATGATGGAACAAACAATACTTCCACGGACTTTCTTTTAACCGTAACACCTACCAATGATGCCCCAACCATTACACCAATAGCCAATCAGACCATCTTAGAAAATACTCAAACAAACGCTTTAGCATTTACCATCGGAGATGCTGAAACCATTGCCTCAGACCTAATTGTCACCGGGAGTTCGGATAATACCGCCCTGGTTCCTAATGGGAACGTCAACATCACCTTTGGAGGAAATGGTTCAGATCGGAATGTAATAATTACTCCTACACTCGGACAAGATGGTATTGCTAACATTACCATTTCGGTGACCGATGGAGACGCAGTGCCTAAGACCACCACGAGAACTTTTAGACTAACCGTAACGGGTGTGAACGATGGCCCTACCATCACAGCTATCAGCGCACAGGCAACGAATGAAGATACAGCAACCCCGGCGATACCATTCACTATTAATGATGCAGATACTCCTATCGAAGATCTGACCGTAACAGCAAGTTCCAGCGATAAAACGCTAGTCCCGGATGCCAACATCGTTTTATTCGGAGCCGATATCAGCCGTACGGTAACCGTAACTCCTGCAGCTAATCTAAGCGGTGTGACAACGATTACCCTAACAGTAAACGACGGAATTGCCACCGTATCTACTGACTTTCAACTCACTGTAAATCCGGCAAACGACGCACCTACTATCGCAGCAATAAGCGATCAAACCACAACGGAGGGCGTTGCAACTTCTGCGATATCTTTTAAAGTAAATGATCTGGAAACAGCTGCAGGCTCGCTGACAGTAACAGGAGCTTCGAGCAACGCAGCGCTGGTGCCAAATACAAATGCGAACATTTCAATAGGTGGGACGGGCGAGAACCGGACCGTGATTATTACACCCGCAGCAGGTCAAAATGGTACGACGCTAATAACACTTACGGTAACGGACGAGCAGAGTGCAACTGAAGAAATTTCTTTTACACTCACGGTAACCTCTGTTAACGATCCACCTACCATTTCAAGTATTGCTCCTCAGACAACAACCGAGGATAAGGCAACGGGTGCAATATCCTTTACGATAAATGACATCGACACTTCTGTCGGATCTCTTACTGTATCGGGGAGTTCAAGCGACAAAACACTTGTTCCTGATGCGAACATCGCCATTGGTGGCACGGGATCTGCGCGCACTGTAGTCATTACCCCTGCTGCAAACAGGAATGGTAATACAACGATTACACTAACAGTACACGATGGCCCTGTAACTGCAGTGACAACATTTGTGCTAACCGTAACGCCGGTAAATGATCCACCGGTAATTACAGACCAGATTGCGCTAACTACCCCGGAGGAAACGCCCTTAACATTGGCAATTGGTAATTTTATGTTTACAGATCCGGATATTGGGGATACCGACTTTCAATTGATAGTCCTTCCGGGTAATAATTATAATGTGTCTGGAACGACTGTCACACCTAGGCTCGATTTTGACGGTGAGCTTTCTGTAAAAGTAAGGTTGAGGAATGGCACCCTTGAGAGCGGGGATTTTACGGCAAAAATTAGTGTAACGAATGTAAATCTCCCCCC
This sequence comes from uncultured Bacteroidota bacterium, assembly GCA_963837415.1. Classification (GTDB taxonomy): domain Bacteria; phylum Bacteroidota; class Bacteroidia; order Cytophagales; family Cyclobacteriaceae; genus Chryseolinea. The sequence continues at coordinate 193,284 of CAWING010000002.1, forward strand.
TGTAATTATCGGGCAAAAACCTGATCCGATCAAAGCAGAAGTAAATAGTTCAACCGAACTGATTCCAAACACAAACATTGAGGTCGCAGATCCTGATTCAAAGCTCACTAGCATTACTCTTATTGTTTCCGAAGGTGATAACTACACGTTGTCGGGAGCAGGGCTCAATATAGTCACACCTGTGGCGAACTTTGTAGGAGACTTGAAAGTAATTGTTAGAGCCCGCGATGATGATGGCGCAGTAAGCGCTCCCCGCACCATAAATATTAGCGTCGTCTTACCAAGCGCAATACCATTGATAAGTGGCCAAAATGCCCTAATTGTAAATGAAGACGAATCAATAACGCTAGACCCTGATAATCTTACAGTTATTGATGCCGATGACCCGAATTACCCAACTGGTTTTACGATGAATATAAGTCCTGGCGCAGATTATTCTGTAACCGGAAATACGATCACTCCTGGACCAAACTTCAATGGGCTTTTAACAGTAGGTGTTACAGTAAATGATGGTGAAAGTTCAAGTCCGATCTTTGAATTAAGCGTTTATGTATTGCCTATAAATGATGCTCCACAGATTACCGCACTAGAGACTACTTCTATATTCTATGAACCTGGTACGGGGCCGATACCCATCACCGAAATATTTGAATGTGTAGATATTGATAGCAAATTTTTAACATTTGCTGAAGTATCAATTATAGATACACTTTTCAGCCCCCTCAATGATGAATTGATCTTTGAAAATACTATTACATCACCGATCCGGGGAATTTATGACGCCAATAAAGGGGTGCTGTCACTTATTGGATACGCTACCCCTGAACAGTACATGACGGCTATTAAATCGATCCAATATAACTATCGATTGACCCTGGATGATAATGGCGAACAATCACCCATATCAACCAGCGATAAAAAGATTCGCATCAATTTGAACGATGGCGAACTCGCAAGTGAAAATGGTGAACGATCGATTGAACTGGAAACTTCAGTCGATCTGGATATTCCCAATGCCTTTACTCCCAATGGAGACCAGGCGAATGATACCTGGGCAGTGCAGGCCGTCACTAATTCAGATCAGTTTGATAAGACGGTTATCAGAGTGTACAACAAACGAGGCGTGTTACTCCACGAAGCTGTGGGTTTGAAAACTGAAACTCAATGGGATGGAACATACCATGGAGAGATTCTGCCTGTCGATACGTACTACTACACCATCGATCTGAATCTTTCATTTATTAATAAAACCTATAAAGGAGCAGTAACTATTCTGCGCTAATAACTCAAATAAAATCCCACATCCCTTTAAGGTGCAATCTTGCTGTGGACGGTGGACAGTCGACCGCGGACTTCTTTCAGATTAAATTTCATACACTCTTGCTAAATACTTATCCTCTGTTAATTTCGCGTCGGAATCAGTTATCCGTTATCCGTTAATTGTTATTCGTGAATGCTGCCTTAGGGGAAAGCGCACAATAATGTAGCCGACTAATGAATACGATTTAACGGATAACGATTAACTAATAACGATTAACTGATAACGGATAACGATTAACACGATCAATAAATGAAAACAGTCCTACGCTCTGGAATTCTTCTTTTCCTTATCTCCCTCCTTCCTACCTCCCACCTTTTTGCAGCCGACCCCCCAGCCATGGATTCAGGAGCTGCAGCCTGGATGCTTACTTCCACTGCGCTCGTATTGCTTATGATACCGGGCCTTGCCATGTTCTACGGCGGGCTGGTAAGAACAAAGAATGTGCTGGGAACTATGATGCATAGCTTCACTGCCATGGGAATCATGACCGTGCTTTGGGTAATTTGTGGATACAGCATGGCGTTCGGACCAAATATCCTGGGAGGATGGTTCGGATGGAGTTCAGATTACTTTTTATTACGAGGTATCGATGATGTCATCATGGAAGCCGGAGTGCCGGAGTATGTATTTTCAATGTTCCAGGCAAAATTTGCCATCATTACACCAGCCTTGATTGCCGGTGCTTTTGCAGAGCGCGTTTCCTATAAGGGCTATTGTTTTTTCATTGCCCTATGGGGTATTCTGGTTTACAATCCATTGTGCCATTGGGTATGGGCTTCCGATGGATTTCTATTTAATCTCGGGCCAAAAGGAGCAATAGATTTCGCAGGAGGAACTGTGGTACACATATCAGCCGGAGTAAGTGGATTGGTAGCCGCTATATACCTGGGACCTAGAAAATCATTCCCTCATTTACCGATGCGTCCCAGTAATTTAGTAATGACTCTGATCGGAGCAGGACTGCTTTGGGTAGGTTGGTTTGGATTTAATGCCGGAAGCAGTATAACAAGTGGTCTCCTGGCGGCGCAGGCATTAACGGCGACTCAAGTTGCTGCTGCAGCAGGTGCCATGACGTGGGTTATCATTGAAGGCATACACCGGGGAAAAGCAACAGCGTTGGGATTTGTTAGTGGAATACTTGCCGGACTTGTTGCTATAACTCCTGCCGCAGGGGTCGTTCAAGCAGGAGGTGCTTTGATCATCGGAGCTCTTGCCACCATGATCTGCTATCTGGCCATACTTCTCAAAAATAAATTAGGTTATGATGATACACTAGATGCCTTCGGAATTCACGGTGTAGGTGGAATTGTGGGCGCTATTTTCCTGACGTTTTTTATTCGCGATAGCTGGATGGCGGATGCAGCAACTATTGCCGGAGGCAGTTGGACCGTTATGCAGCAGTTGGGAGTTCAAGCGCTTGCCGTTCTTATGGCAATTGCTTATTCTGCTTTTGGAACGCTGGTGATCCTGGTGGTCTTGAACAAGCTCATAAAATTCCGTACGAATAGCGAAGCCGAAATGAAAGGGCTCGATAACTTTTACCACGGTGAAAGAGGGTACGGAATGGTCAATCCAAGCTAAAGCTGAATGCAATAAATCATCGCTAGTTTTATAAAAAAAGAAATTGAAATGAAACTCATCATTGCTATAATCCGGGAAAATCAGTTGGACCAGGTACGGGAAGCTCTTATTGAAGCAGGCATAACCCGCATAACAGTAAGCAACGTAGCGGGCCATGGACGAAGCAAAACTGAAGAAATTTATCGCGGCCAAATTGTAGTGCCGAATTTAATCCCCAACGCCAGACTTGAGATTGCTGTGAACGATGAGTTTGTTGATATAACCTGCAATGCAATTATCAATGCTACCAAAGCCAATGACGACGGCCTGATCGGGAGCGGAAAAATCTTTGTTACCCAACTGGAGGAATGCATCCGTTTGAGAACAGGAGAAAGAGGACACGAAGCAATTTAATTACTGGAATTACTGCAAATAGGAATATCGTTAGGTCACTAGTAAAAGGCTTCAAGCTACAAGTCACAAGCTGGAAGTAAGCTGCTTGCAACTTGTTGCTTGTGGCTAGGACCAAAACCAAATCCCGATTGATCGGATGAGTGATTCAGTCCTCGATTATTTTTATAAGCATTCCCTTATTCACCGAGTCCGACAGCTTCATGCCATTTAGAGTAGCAACTTCCTCCATGCGCTTGTCTTTAGTCTTGAAACCTTGGAGGGCTTGAGACAAGGTACCGTTTTGCTGTACTGTTTTTATCCGAATCCGTTCCGGTTGTTTATTTATTTTTGCCTGATCATTCAGGATATTAAATTTTTCCATCGATGCCTTGAACGTTTGAGCATACGTATTAAAATCATTGAGCGATGATACGCCAATCATAGCATAAATATTTTTTCCGTATTCAATCAAGTAAGTAAGCGTTCTCAGACTTTGCTGCTGCTGTTGCGCTGTTTGATCGGCAACCATCGCGATCGCCGGTAAACCATTTACATTGTCTTTCTTCGATTCAACTAAAGTAAGTTGATAGTTTTTCAAAATTCCCTCGGCTGCTGCGTCTAACGATCCGCCCTGGGCGAGCGTTAAAATCATCATCGCCTTTCCATCTTTTGAAGCCATTTGCACTTGTTCCGGAGTATTTTGCACAGACCACTGTTGAGGGATGGGAAATTGAAATTTGAGCACGGGGTGATAAAAAATGTTATCCTCGATAAATCCTTGTTTCGGATCCTCCCCATAAATTATTCCGTCGATCATTTTTAGATAACTATCGCGGTTTACTTTAAGAGAAGAAGCCTTTGTTTTCTTTTTCCATTCTTCAGCAAGTTTGGCAACCTTGGCCTCCCTGTCTGCAGGGTCAGGATGGGTCGATAGAAAGGTAGGTACCTCTTCGCCACCGGCGTTTTTTTGCAATCGATCCAGCGTTTGAAAAAATCCTGCCATTTCCTGTGCATCATAATTTATTTTAGTTGAATACTCCACTCCTAGTTTATCTGACTGGCTTTCGGCATCGCGACCAAATTTCAAGAATAAAAGCCCGACGCCATTTTGAGCCAGGTCAGCAAACTGAGCAAATTCTGGAGAAAGCGCCATTCCTGCTACTAAGCCTATCTGAGCCAACATCGCATTGCTATATTGTTTTGCAGAGTGCCGCGCTGTAATATGACCGATTTCGTGTCCCAGTACTCCGGCAAATTCAGCTTCATTATTAAAGTGAGCCATAATGCCGCGCGTGAAGTATACAAACCCGCCAGGCACGGCAAAAGCATTAACAACAGGCGAATCCACTATTTTAAACTCGTATTTCAGATCCTTGCGGTGAGAAATAGCAGCCATCTGTTGTCCTTTCTCTTCAATGAATTTTTGGAGATTCTTATCATCATACAATCCGAAAAACTTAATAATATCTGGATCAGATTCTTTTCCCATAGCAATTTCCTGATCCTCCGATAAAAGCATTAAATCCCTTTTTCCTGTTACTGGATTTTTTGCACACGAATGGAAAAGGAAAAATGCTGCGAATACGAATATGACATGAAGGAACTTTTTCATATGCTGCCTTTTTATAATGCAGGCCGATAATGCACAATCAAAAAATCAAGCCAGGAAATCTTCTGCCGGTTCACATCACGTAATTGCTTAGTAATGATGTGTTTAAAAAATTACAGTTATGCATGGGTATGGAATTCTACAATCGGTTGGGGCGGATTATCTTGAATGCTTTCGCTTTTGATTTAACTTCTCCAGCCACTTATTGGCTTCTTTATTCTGCTGAAGTTTGCCCGTAGCTAAGTGCTCCGCTAATTTCCTATTGGTATTGCCTTTCGAAGTCAGATGATATGATCCACAATCCTCACATAAATAGACACCGATAGGCCCATTACCTTCTGTATAAGAATACGTAGTCCACGCTGAAATCAAAGCTTCCTCAGCAATGGTTTCCGATGGATACATTTTCTTATGCGTTATACAAGTCTTCAAGATTTTTTCTTTCTATTGAATTTACAAGGAAATAGCCATATATAAAGTTCAACCATTGCATGCTATTAATTTGGCTGTTAAGCACTCTAAACAATAATTATTAAGAGATAAAGTACAATTTGAGATTATCAAAATGAAGATACTCATTTATATTTGCGGCCTAAATAACATTCACCATGAAGAAAGCAGAAATACATACCAAAAAGGGCGTAATGAAAATTAAGTTCTTCGAAGCCGACGCCCCTAATACGGTAAAGAATTTTATTACACTAGCAGAGAAAGGTTTTTACGATGGCTTGATCTTCCATCGCGTAATTCCAAACTTCATGGTGCAGGGAGGATGTCCTAACGGTATAGGTAATGGCGGACCTGGTTATCACATTAATTGTGAGTTGAAGGGGGAGAATCAGTACCACGATCGTGGCGTGTTATCGATGGCGCATTCAGGCAGAAATACCGGTGGATCTCAATTTTTTATCTGTCACACTCGGGAAACAACGAAACATCTCGACCGAAATCATACGGTGTTTGGAAAAGTATATGAAGGACTTGAAGTTATAGATTCCATTCGTCAAGGCGACGCGATGGAAAAAATTGTCATTCTGAACGAAGAATCTTAAGGTCACTTAAAAGTATGTCGGGGAATTTCAGTAGTTATTGGACAATCCTCTGTAATTCTGCGATGAATTAAATCTTGGCTTTGCGACAAATCTTAACCTCGGCACCACGCCCAAAGGTCCGGTTCCCAAAAATATTAGGGTACCACTTTTTAACGCAGGTGATGCGTCAATTAATATTGATGGAACGGCTCAGATACAAACGCAAGCACGGTAGGTAACGCTGTGCGCCAGTACGTCCAATTATGGCCACCGTTGTGAACACGAAACTCATGCGGAATTTCTTTCTTCCGCATAGCAATGTGGGCCAACGAATTGCCTTCATATAAAAAATCGTCGTCCCCGCAGTCAATATACCATCTTATCTCTTTCTTTTATCTTCAGGGACAGCATCAATTAAAGCCAGGGCACTGTGTCTTTTGTAGTAAGTTTCGATTTGCTCGTCGGTGCCTTTTTGATCCCGCTGCTCAAGCCAAGCTTTCGTAGCGTCAAGCGAAAGCGGGCCGGTGGAAGCACTCAACGGACACGCTGAGGAAAATAATTCGGGATGATGTAATGCGTACATAAAGGATCCGCCGCCGCCCATTGAAAGACCAGCTACGGCACGAAAGCGTTTTTCATTTTTAATGCGATACGTTTTTTCAACAAAGGGCATAAATTCTTCGAAGAAGAAATCTTCGTATCGCCACTCTCCTTTCAAATCGTTAAAATACCCTCGTGTACCTGTATTTGCATCAGGCATAATAATAACCATTGGCGTTGCCCGGCCCTCTCGGATTTCCCGATCTGCTATATGTTGCACCTCGCCAAATTGAACCCATCCTGTCTGATCATCGCCACCGCCGTGTAATAGATAAAGTACAGGATAACTCCGTTGGGAGGTTTCATAGTCTGGTGGTAAATACACCGCATACTTCCTGGTGCTTTTTAGTATTTTACTCGGAAGGGATAAATTATCGTAGACCTTACTTCCCTGGGCCAGAGCCAGTAAAGGAACCATTAAGAAAGCGAGTAGGATAAGGTTGGTTTTCATTATAGAACGGAAATTAATTTGACGAAACTCTAAAATAAGCATGACCTCACCAAATGCCATAGGTTATTTGATGAGTCGTAAATCAACGTCAATTCCCGAGGGAAGAAACCTCAAATAATGGTCTTATGTAGAATAACCTCCCCACCTAGATTAACTATTCACAAAAAACTTTTTACAAATGGTTGTAAAATGCGGTGCCCGCCAACGTGGCATTATTTTTTGAGGAATGAAAAATTATTATGAGAGCAATTTGGACAGGAGCAATAGGATTTGGCTTGGTAAACATTCCAGTGAAGTTGTATAGCGCTTCTCAACAAAGCGACCTCGATCTGGACATGCTAGATAAAAAGGATCATTCCAGGATCAAATTTAAACGGGTTAACGAACATACAAGGAAAGAAATTCCCTGGAATAATATTGTGAAGGGCTATAAACATCAGGGCGATTATGTGATCTTGACTGATAAGGATTTTGAACAGGCAAGTCCAAAAAAAAGCAAGTTTATTGAAATAACAGCTTTTATTTTAGAACAGGATGTAGACAGCGTCTATTTTGAAACACCGTACTTCCTTGAACCAGAAAAATCGGGTATCAAAGCATACGCACTTCTGCGGGAAGCCTTTAATAAAAGTGGGAAAGCAGGAATAGGAAGTTTTGTTTTGCGGAGTAAAGAGCATCTGTGTATCCTTAGACCCTACAAGCATGTTATTGTTTTAAATAGACTGAGGTTTGCGGAAGAAATTCGTGATCCTTCTGAATTAAAAGTGCCAAAGGAAAAACCTAAACCTTCGGAAATGAAAATGGCTCTTAATCTGATTGATCAGTTGACAGCTCCTTTCGATATTAAAAAATTTAAAGATACTTATACTGCTGAGTTACTTAAACTTATCAAAGCAAAAGCGAAAGGGAAAACCATCAAACATCCGGCTCTTAAAGTTACTCATCGCAAGGCCGATGACTTAATGAGTCAACTAAAAGCAAGCCTTAAAAAAGCATCCTAACGAATTGCATTGGGCATGTCGCAAAGCATCCGGGGAGTACACGGCAAAAGAGAAAAACCGACCACAGAGGCTGGTCTTAATATAAGCGCATCCAGAGGCGTAAAACATCCGAATCGCCTTAAATCCATCACAGTAAAGAAAACCAAGGTTGTAAACGGCCGCTCATTAACACTTACAAATCAGGACAAAATATATTGGCCCAAGGAAAGAATTACAAAAGGGGACGTATTAGAATATTATAATGCAATTTCCAGGTATATCCTTCCTTATTTAAAAGATAGGCCGCAGTCCCTGAAGCGAAATCCAGATGGTATTAATGACAAAGGATTCTATCAAAAAGATGCTGGACGTTCCGCACCCGAATGGGTTCAAAGCATCGAGTTATATTCTGAGGGCGCCGAAAAGAAAATCGACTACATCCTTTGCAATGAGAAGGCTACGTTGCTTTATCTAAATAATTTAGGATGTATTGAATTAAATCCCTGGAATTCGAGAGTTAAAAACCTGGATAATCCTGATTACCTCGTGATGGACATCGATCCCTCTGATAAAAATTCATTTGAAGAAGTGATTGACGCCGCGTTGGTGATAAAGGAAATCCTGGACAAAGCCGAAGCCTTATCTTATTGCAAAACATCCGGAAATACAGGTTTACATATATATGTTCCATTGCGAGGTGAATTTAGTTATGATCAAGTACGGTCATTTGCTGAAATTATAGCCTTGCTTGCGCACGAAAAATTACCACGCACAACGTCGGTTGAAAGGTCGTTGAACAAGCGAAAAAATCATATTTATCTCGATTACCTGCAAAATAAGCGAGGTCAAACCCTGTCCTCCGTATATAGTTTAAGGCCGGTCCCAGGGGCAACAGTTTCCACACCACTGCTATGGAAAGAGGTAAAATCCGGTTTACACCCGTCTCAATTCCACATCCAAAATATTGCTACCCGACTGAATAAGGTCGGCGATTTATTTTCCGAAGTCTTAAAGGGTAAACTTAATTTAAAAAAGGCCGTGAAAAATCTCGGTTTATAGAAGGGTGAGACTATCCTAATTAGGGAGGTATAAACACTCCTTAGGTTAAATTGTTTTAACTCTAATTAATATATCTCTTAGACAAAAATCTTGTTCATTGATGATTGACATCATGATTAGGGTTGTGTAAGGTCTGTACCTTTTGGCCGTCTTGATTAGGGAGGCATTGTCCGATCAGGTCAGGATGGGTAGAGATATTTATCGTAACAGGTAAAAAACTAATCATCTGGAATCAGAAACAAAAACTGCGGTTTGATCAAGGAGACATTCCTGATTAAGAAAGACCAAATAGAATAACTGCTTTAAAAGGCACTAAACTATTCGGTCCAAAAGCGGGAACTCCCGCTTTTGTTTTTTTTAGGCTTTTTGATATCTCTCGCATTTCGATGACCTTTAGTCATTTAAAGTAGTATTGAAATATCATACCTTGCTAAGAATTAATGCGTTATAAAATCAACTGAAATGAGTCTGTTAGGATTATTTTTTAATGGATATGAAATTAAATCGTTTCGATAGGCTTGTTGTTGGCTTTGCGTTTTTGTTGGGAATTTTTACTATAGAATTCGCTGCTACACTAGGTGGCGCCCTCTATTTACTTGTTGCTATTTACATCCTTAGATTTTCCGGGCAACGTAAAAGTGTTCTTATTCTAGGCGTAGCCTCCTCGCTAGCTATTCTTTTGGGATTTTATTTATCCGAAGATTTTGCAAGTCTAAATCCCGTCAGTGTAACGAATCGAGTGCTTTTAATCTCTTTTATCTGGATTTCTGTTTATGTCAATTTCAGGTTTAGATATCTTATCAAAGTTGAAAACAAAAATGGTGATCTGATCCGGTCCCTCAATTCACAAAACCAACAAGTTCACAATGAACTTCAGTCCTTGAGTTTAGATTTAGAAAATCAATTACAGGAAAGAAAACGGATTGAACAGGAATTACTAAAAAGAAAAAAGCTTCAGGATGCTATGGCTCATAACTTTCCCGATGGAGTTATTTGTGTACTCAACACGGAGATGAAATTTATACTGGCGGATGGAGGAGAAATGGAAGAATTAGGATTGAGCCGAAACGATAGGAAAAACGAAAATGCTTTGCTGAATTTAGCTTCAATCCCAGAACTTAAAAAAGCGTTTAAGGGTGAGAATGTATCAACAGAAATTACAATTAATAATAAGTCATATACCTTAAATGGAGTTCCAATCCCTGATGCCAACAATGAAATCAATGAAGTGCTGGTGGTGATTAGAAATATTACGGATCAGAAAAAATCTGGAAAATAATTTAATAAAGGCGCTTGAAAAAGAGAAAGAACTTAATGTATTAAAGTCCCAATTTGTAACGATGGCATCGCACAAATTCAGGACTCCGTTGAGCACGATTCTATCTTCTGTTTTTCTTCTTGAAAACTATACGGATGCTGATTATGAATTAGAGAAAACTGCTTTTTTTGACAAAATAAAAAGATCCGTTCACAATCTGACAGCCTTGTTAAACGATTACCTTTCCCTTGGCAAATTGGAAGAAGGCAAGTTAAAAGTGACGTACACGGAAACTGACATTAAAGCTTTTTTCGAGGAATTTCTGCAAGAAATTGGATCCATTAAAAAAGTAAAACAAAAGATCCATTTTACAAATGAAGGAATCGATTGCACCGTGATGACAGATAAATTTCTTCTTAAAAATATCTTAACCAATCTTTTGTCCAATGCCATCGAATACTCGCCCCACGATGCTGAAATTCTATTATCTGCAGAACTAAAAAAAGAAACTTTAAAAATCAAAGTTACGGATCAGGGAATAGGAATCCCGGAAAATGAGCAACATCAGATATTTAAAAGATTTTACAGAGGTCAGAACGCCAATAACATAGAGGGCACAGGGTTGGGACTGAACATTGCAAAGAAATACATAAGGCTTTTAAAGGGCACTATTGAATTCACCAGCCAGCTCAATAAAGGAACTACTTTTATTGCTATTATTCCAGTAATGAATGTGAATGTTTTAGAAAAACAAGCTTAATATAGCATCCTGAAAGAAGCAATCAAATCTCTATGAAGTATACCGTATTGTTGATTGAGGATAATCAGGAGATGGCGGAGAATATTTGCAGCATATTAAAGCTTGCCCACTACAATGTTCTGAGTGCCCCTAACGGAAAAATCGGAGTTGAAATTGCCCAGCAACAGCACCCTGATCTTATTCTTTGTGATGTGATGATGCCCGAACTGGATGGTTATGGCGTCCTTCACATTCTTAATAGCGATCCCGACACAGCGCATATTCCATTCATTTTTTTGACCGCAAAAGCTGATAAAAATGATCTCAGAATGGGTATGAACCTAGGCGCGGACGATTATATAACCAAGCCATTTGAAGGACATGATCTTTTAAAAGTTGTTGAGATCAGATTAAAGAAAAATGAGTCTCTTAAGGCAAATGTCAAAAATGACCTTTACGACGTTAACACATTTTTTAACAAGGCACGCGAGTTAAAGGAGTTTCAAAAGCTATCGGAAAATAGACCCGCTCGAATATTTAGAAAGAAAGAATTTGTCTTTATGGAAGGACAAACTCCTTCTGATCTTTATTTTATCATTAGCGGCGAAGTAAAAACATATAAGGCTAATTATGACGGAAAAGAATTGATCACAGGAATTCATTCGGCCGGAGATTTTCTCGGATACGTTCCGTTGCTAGAAGAAAAGCAACACAACGAAAGTGCGGAAGTATTGGAAGAAGCCGAAATCTCCATCATCCCTAAACAAGATTTTTTAACTGTAATTTATTCCAGCAAAGACATCGCACGAAAATTTATTAAGATGCTTTCCAATAATTTAATGGAGGCTGAAAATCGTCTGCTTGATTTAGCGTATCAATCTGTCAGACAGCGTGTAGCTGGGGCGTTGCTTAAGATCAACAGCCAGCAAATGTACCTAACAAAAAAGAAATTATCACCATCGCCCGCAAAGATATTTCCAATATGATTGGAACCGCTACGGAATCACTAAATAGAACACTCGCTGATTTCAAAGACGAAGGCCTCATTGAGATCTCGGATGAGGGCATTAAAATCCGGGAAAAGGCAAAACTTGAACATTTGGTCATGGTGTTTGCCAATAAGGTGGTTAAAATGAAGTGAAAATCTTGTTAGAACTTTAATGCGTCCATAAGATGTCCATTCGATTTCGGTATATACCCAGAGATTATATCGGGGATTACCTCACAAAGCAGGGTAATCCCAATTTTTACAATTCAGCGAATCACGGACAGAATACCTTCTGGGGATAGTATACTTTTATAATCAGGCCCTTATTAAAGGGGGGCATGTAATATTTATTTTGATTTACGCGATTTTCAGAAAACGTTTTCTATCTCCCCGCTTTAAAAGATTTAACCTTTTTACAGCGATAAAACTTGTTTAAACACTTATTTTTAAAAGATAAAAATTTAATAAGTCACTGATTGTTAAGGCCTTATAAAATTAAGAGACCTCTTTCTTGCAAGCTTCGCAACCCCATGAGAAAGATTTTGTTAACCGATGATTTCGGTCATGCCCTATCAAGGCGATAGCGTATACTTTTATGACATGTTTGGCTTTAAAATCTGTTTTTATGGAAGATAAATATTATTCCCGCCTTATCAAGATGATGGTATTTATCCTTGATTTCTACCTTATCTCGTTGGCGTTTTCATTAACAAAAAAGTTGGGCTTTAGTTCAGGCATACCCGTTGGTCAGGAAACATCCTTTTTTGTAATCTTTAGCCTGATCTGGGTAATCGCTGGTTTTCTCAATGAAATTTATCGCATCAATAAATTCAGTTTGATCAGAAGTATAAGCATCAGTTTATTCGGTACACTTCTCGTTCATTTTTGTTTATTATCGGTGATACTTTTTACGACGAATTCCTATCCCCTTAATGTGCAGTTTTTACCTTTTGTATATTTATTGACAGCAGGATTTTTCATTGGCTCTAGAATTATTTACAAACTCACTTGGAAATATTTTGAGTTTTCAGGATTCGATCAGCGTCAGGTTATCATCATAGGAGCAACTCGATCTGGACGAGCACTTTATAATTTCTTTGAGTCACATGATTTTTCAAAGTATAACTTCAAAGGATTTTTTGATGACAATCCTGACCCGCTGATTATTCACAAAGAATTAATTAAAGGAAATGTTAAAGATGTTACTGCGTTTTGCTTGAAGGAAAATATCGATGAGATTTATTTTGCTTTGCCACCTGGTAATGATGAATTGTTAAAACAGATTTCAAAATTTGCAGATGACAATTTTATCTATTTGAGAATAACACCAGATTTAGGTGAAGCCGTAACTGACAAGTATAATGTTTTTATGCTTGATTCAATCCCCGTAATAACAACAAGAAAGGAGCCCCTTGGCGTCGCTTTAAATGCTGGCTTAAAAAGGCTGTTCGATATTTTTTTCTCGCTTTTAGTGATACTGTTAATTTTTCCTATTATCGTGCCTATCATTGCCCTGGCCATTCGCCTAGACTCTGAAGGGCCTATCATTTTTAAGCAATTAAGACAAGGGAAAAAGAATAAGCTGTTTGAATGTTATAAGTTCAGAACCATGTATGTTGATAATTCTTCTGAGCGTCAAGCGTCGAAGGATGATCCTCGTATCACACGTGTAGGTAGGTTCCTGAGAAAATCAAATATGGATGAACTACCACAATTTGTAAATGCCTTAATGGGTAATATGTCAGTAGTAGGTCCTAGGCCACACATCAGTAGCCAACAAGACCAATATTCTAAAACGATTCAAAAATATAAAGTAAGACATTTTGTAACTCCCGGTATAACGGGGTATGCCCAGGTAAATGGTTTTCGTGGAGAAACAAAAGAAGTTGGATTAATGGAAAAACGTGTTGAATATGACGTTAGCTACATGGAGAACTGGAGTCTCTCACTAGATATTAAAATTATTTTCTTGACGGTCTGGAATATGGTGAACGGGCAGAAAAGCGCTTACTAATTTCATTTCATTCCTTCGAGATAACCTCGTCTCAAATAGAGCATTATACTCTAGTTGAGACGATTTTTTTATACACTATTTTACCGGGCTGTTGGTGTGAAAAAAACCAAAACTTGACGGTAAAAATGTAGTTTCTTGATATTTTTTTTTAAAAAGTGTGCAACCGTTTACTTAATAGCACCTTGTGGGATTAAACCTTACACGATTAGGATAAAGTCTAAGTATCCAAAGATTACTCGGAGGCAATAAAAGTACTTGCATGTTGAGCAAGTTTTGCAACGATAATTCAAACGATAGCGAAAATGAGAAAAGAGAACGTTATAACATTTCCTATTTCTATAGGTTCCTATAATAAATTCATGGACGAGATATTCAATCTCGCGGAAACTCAACGCTCCTCTTATGTCTGTTTTGCTAACGTACACATGGCCGTTGAAGCTTACAAAGACCAGGATTTTAATAGCATTGTTGAGAACGCAGATATCGTTGCACCCGATGGGCAGCCTTTATCTTTATTTCTTCGCTTTCTAAAGAAAGTGGAACAAGAGAGGGTTTGTGGAATGGATGTATTTCCAGATCTTTTAAGAGAAGCAGCAGCCAGGGGTAAGTCCATTTTTTTCTACGGTACTACCTATGATGTCTTAAATAGAATCTCTGAAAAAGCAAAACGAGAATTTCCTTCACTAAATATTTGCGGTCTTTACTCCCCCCCATTCAGACAACTCTCTTCCGAAGAGAAGTCAAACGTTGTTGACAAAATCAATAGTTCAAAGCCAGATTTAGTATTTGTGGCTTTAGGTTGTCCAAAACAGGAAAAATGGATGGCGGAACACAAAGGAAAAATCAATAGCTGTATGCTAGGGCTTGGGCAAGCTTTCCATGTGTATGCAGAGACCGCAAAGCGATCTCCAGCTTGGATGCAACGCTTGTCTTTAGAATGGTCTTATAGACTGTATTTGGAGCCCAGAAGGTTATGGAGAAGATATTTTTATACTAATTCAGTCTTCCTGCTCCTTACCATAAAATATTTCTTACAAAGTCGGATTGGATCTAATTCGACGAAAACTTTCCAAAAGTTTCAATAAGATTAACAACGTAAACCTATAACCTTTTTTTTGCCCAGTCTGCCACAGTTTCACCGATCGACAAGGATGATGTTGCTGCAGGAGAGGGCGCATTACAAACATTGATCACCTGCCTGTCCTCGAGGATGAGAAAGTCGTCCAGAAGCCCACCGGTTCTATCGCAAGCCTGTGCTCTCACACCGGCTCCGCCAACGATCAGATCTTCCTCACGTATTTCAGGCATCAGTTTCTGAAGAGCCTTGGTGAAGGCTGATTTAGAGTAAGAGCGATGCATTTCACCCAGGCCGGTTCGCCAATATTTGGAAACAATTTTTCTGAAGCCTGGCCAGGCTAATGTTTCAGTTAGTTCGGAGAAATTGATGTCAGATTTTTTATATCCTTCACGAGCGTAAGCGAGCACTGCATTGGGTCCACACTCTACTCCTCCTCCCATCATCGTTGTAAAATGGACACCTAGGAACGGAAAATTTGGATCAGGAACTGGATAAATTAATGTTTTGACCAGGTACTCCTTTTCTTTCTTTAACTTGTAATATTCTCCCCGAAAAGGAATAATTTTTACATCCACGTTTTGGGAAGTTAAACGGGCTATTTTATCTGAATATAGACCCGCACAATTCACCACTAATTTTCCGGTATAGGTGCCTTTTTGAGTTATAACATTGACCTGATCTGCGCTCAACTTAATATCGATTACTTTTTCTCCCAAGCGAAGTTCTCCACCCTGTTGTTGCAATACTTCAGCATATTTTTCAGCTACTACGCGATAATCTACAATTCCGGTTTGAGGAACATGAATACCTCCTATTCCTGCAACATGAGGCTCGTAATCTTTCAGTTGCTCAGCCTTGAGCATTTTCAAATTTTGCAAGCCATTTTGTTGGCCTCTATCATAGATTGTTTTTAGCAAGGGAAGCTCTTTCTCTTCCGTAGCCACAATAACTTTTCCGCAGAGACTAAATGGAACATCATGTTTGCGACAAAAGTCGATTAACAGGTTGTAGCCCTGGATACAATTTTTGGCCTTTAAACTACCTGGCTTGTAGTAAACGCCTGAATGAATTACGTTACTGTTATTGCCTGTCTGGTGATTTGCAACCACCGATTCTTTTTCAATAACTACAACCTTAAGTTTAGGATTTTGCTTTTTGAGTTGCAGGGCGGTCGCTAAACCAACAGCGCCGCCACCCACTATGATTACATCGTATTGCACGGATTTTTTTTTGAGTGAAACTAGTGATTAAAATGATTCTAAAGTGTAAGTGTCCTAAAATTCTCATCAAGCATACCATTTTACGGTAAGGCAACTATTTTAACTATGCTTAAAGGGAAGAGAATAAGTCTTAGAAAATTAGATCACACTGTAATCTTAAAATAGTCGTTTTGCTCTTGTCTGAGTTTATCGCAAAACCTGTCTTTAGGAAGTATTACATCTGCATAGGTTAGTACTTGATCTTTAGGAATATCTTTTTTCAATATACATCCTTCTGCTAGTCCCATAGGTAGCAATTGTTGATCCGAGGTAATTTCAGAAGTCTCACACTGACCATAGGTCATATAGCATCCAATGCCATCCAGGATTTGCCCTGCTTTAAGATTAGTCTTTGCCGTTGTTACAACTTCAACCAGCGGAGGTCCTATTGGAGTAATTGCTGCATCATTGAACAGCACTGCCCTTGCGCAAGTCAGAGGCACTTCAAAATGGCAAAGGTGATAGGGAGTATAAAATAAGTACAGAGGGCCTTCACCTAATTTATATAAATTGAGATAATGTTGCTGCTTCGGGTGATCGTGCGTGCCCAATACAAAAACACCTGGTCCTGGCTCCGCCCCTACTACATAATCAACGATACCCGGACCTGAGGTTAATGCCTCTAAAGGGTACTTGCTTGCCACTTCTTTTAAAGGTGTTCCAGAAGGGACTACAGGACCAAACATGCCCCTTTTTCCGATCGTCATACCGGTAGCGTTAGCCACGATTGCTTGCTCAAAAGAAATTTTTGTTCCATCAGCAAATGACGTTACCATCGCCGGATTCTGACCCCATTTTTTGGCGAAGCCTTCTTGTGTTGTGGGATTTCGATAGGGATCCTGGAGGCCTTTAATATTCCCGCATAACACAGGTTTTACTCCTATACCTTTCACAAAGCGATACAAGTTCATTTCAACGCCTGGCTGATCTCCATCGGCGTTTGTAATTACCACGCCAGCTTTATCGGCATGTACTTTTAAGATTGCTCCTATGGTGCCATCAAGCTCAGCGTCCATTATCACAACATGCTTTTTATTTCTAATAGCTTCAAAGACAACACGAGAGCTAAATTCTACAGCACCGGTAACTTCGACTATAACATCAATATTCTCAGCTTTGCATAACAATAAAGGATCTTCTGTGATTGAATACTTGCCTTTCGCTATCCTTTCCTCCAAAGCAACTTGCGTATTAACTATTTCAAATTCATCAATGCCAGATTCTCTGTATGCTCTTTTTGCTCCGTCAACAGTTCGATTGTAGATAGCTACTAATTCCATTCCTGGAACTGAGTTAGCAATTTGCAAGACTATGCCTCGTCCCATAAACCCCGCACCAACCAAAGCAACCCTTACAGGATTATTTTCTTCTTGCCTTTTGGCGAGCGCTGTATCTACAATAATCATAATGCAAAGTTTAAGTTAAGTTTATTGTTAAGTGAACAGTTTTTCATTGAAAGACGGATGACTATTGTCCTTATCCGAAACAACCGTAGGCTTAATTGGCCACTTAATGTTAAAGGCAGGGTCATCAAATTTTATCCCAGCTTCGGCACCGGGTGTATAATATTCTGTAACCATATAGTGTACCGAAGTATGATCCTCCAGTGTAATAAAGCCGTGGGCAAATCCCTCCGGAACGTAAAGCATACGAAAACTT
This sequence comes from uncultured Bacteroidota bacterium, assembly GCA_963837415.1. GTDB lineage: Bacteria > Bacteroidota > Bacteroidia > Cytophagales > Cyclobacteriaceae > Chryseolinea. The sequence goes on from CAWING010000002.1 coordinate 211,283, forward strand.
TTTTCAGTTAACTCAACGCCAATCCATTGTTTGTAGGTGGGTGAATTTGGCCTGATATCAATGATAACATCGTATATCGCACCCGATGTACATCGTATCGTCTTGCTTTCTGCATATGGAGCTACTTGATAATGCATACCACGAATGGTTCCTTTTACTTTATTATAGGAAACATTTGCTTGCACTGCGTTAGAATTTAGTCCATGCTCCTCAAATTCTTTCTTGCACCATGCTCTTCCAAAAAAACCTCTTTCATCTTCAAGTTTTTTGACATCAATTAGGAATGCACCTTTTAATTTAGTTTCAGTAAAAATCAATTTTCCTCCTTCTTTTAGTATGACTGAATTACCTGATTAATTATTAGTTGCTCTTCCACCTTAAGTCATCACTTAATTGTGACGTACTTTGTAAAGAAGTAAGAACTTTAAGCCTCATCAATTTTGAATCACGGAAATCAGAATCCTTAAAATTCATGGATTCAAGTCCTTTCTTAAGATCCTTTATCGTGGTAAGGAGATCATGTTTTGGCTGGTGATTGGGGGCCACTTTTTTATATAAATCAAAATTTACACGATACGATCGCTTATCTGGAGGAGCATCTGTATTAATAGAAACTTTAACACCTGGTATAATAGACGCCACCGCTTCAGCCAAATCTTTCACTTGATAATTCCATACTTCGCTTCCCGTATTAATCGCTAAAAATTCTCCAAGAGATGACGGTCGGCTTATGGCCCAATCGATCGCTATGGCCATATCCTTAACATTAATCAACGGTCTCCATGGAGTACCATCGCTTAATATGGTTATGTGTTTTGATGCCAATGCGCAAGCAACGAAGTCATTTAAAACGAGATCCAATCTTAATCTTGAACTCATTCCACAAGCCGTGGCAAAGCGCAAACAAGTGATAGTAAAGTTTTTATCAGCCAAAGGTTTCAAATCCTGCTCGGTTAACACTTTAGATCGCGCGTACGCTGTAAGCGGGTTCAACGTAGAGTCTTCACTTTTAGCTCCGTCACTTGCAGCTCCGTACATACTGCAGCTTGAGGCAAACACAAATGATTTTACACCTAATTCCTTGGCCCTTTTAGCAAGTTTTATACCTGATCTATAATTTACATCAAGTGTTACTTCCTCAAATTTGGTACCCATGGGATCATTTGAAATTGCCGCAAGATTTATTACAACATCGGCACCTTGTAAGATAGAATCTGGAACATTTCGGATATCCCCAAAATATTGGTGATCTAATTTCCGTTCAGGTAAATAATCAACATTGGTAAGGCAACTCGCAAAAAACCCTATATCGTAACCAATTAATGTAGCCGTGGGGTAAGCTTCTCTAAGTCTTTCAATAACGCCCGGGCCTACGTACCCCATGTTTCCAAAAATAATAATCTTCATATTTAAATTTGATTTAAAAATTGCAAGAAATCCACATCTGCCCAAATATAGCTATTACCAGCGCTTCCAAGGCGCTTTTCCCGACTTCCAAAGCTCCTCAAGATAATGTTTGTCCCGAAGTGTATCCATAGGGTGCCAGAAACCAGAATGCTTAAAAGCCGAAAGATTTCCGGAAGAAGCCAGAACTTCCAAAGGCTCGCGCTCCCAGGTAGTTTTATCGTCTTTTATTAAATCGATTACAGACGGTTCACAGACGAAGAATCCCCCGTTAATCCATGGTGAGTCTCCAGTTAAAGGTTTTTCTTGAAAATTAGTGATCTTAACATCCTCGCTCCCTAATGTAAAAGCACCAAAACGCCCTGGCTGTTGTACGGCGGTTAAAGTTGCCTTTGCTCCCTGTTTTTGATGAAAAGCTATGAGCTGAGACATGTCAACATCACTTACCCCGTCACCGTAGGTTAAGCAAAAAGTTTCATTGCCAATATATTGTTTTACTCTCTTTAAGCGGCCACCCGTCATGGTATCCTCACCAGTGTCCACCAAGGTGACTTTCCAAGGTTCGGAAAAAGCGTTGTGGACGTCCATTTTATTATGTTTCATATCAAACGTGACGTCCGCACTGTGCAGGAAGTAATTTGAAAAGTATTCTTTAATAACATAGGATTTATAACCACAACATATAATAAAATCATTAATACCAAAATACGAATATATTTTAAGGATATGCCACAATATTGGTTTGTTACCAATTTCCACCATGGGCTTAGGACGTACACCACTTTCTTCACTTATCCTGGTGCCGAATCCACCTGCAAAAATTACTGCTTTCATAAATTAGTTTAAGTTAAAACAAGCTTATCAGTACGGTGACTATCAAAATAATATATTCGGTTGCAAACAAATAATATCTCTGCCTGTCTACCAATGATACGTATCATCCTTTTGCCGGATAGAAATCATTCAAAATTACAATAGTTTGCGAACACTTGAATAACAAATAATTTCTATCCTATTTAAATGGTCGCATTATGAATCTTTTAATTTTTCCTGCAATAGCAAATGGAAAAATTTTCACATAGTAACCCAGGAACACTCCTGAAAATGAAAATATAGCTAACGTCAGTTTGGAAATTATCGGCATACCTGAGTATACACGCGATTTGTACATCACTTCTTCAAAGGCATCGCATGACATTTTCAGATGAGGAAAATTACCAGCAAATTCAGTGTCCCCCATAGCCTTAGCGTACTCCTTAAAGCTTCTAGAAGTTCCTCCAAAGTTCTTGTGGTATCCTACAAATTGAAAATTTTTAATCTTTCCAAGGTAGGCCAGATTGGCAATGAAATGATAGTCATTTCCTATGACCTTATGTATCGAAACATCTTTAGCAAGGTCCCTTCGCATCAAACCATGGATCATTCCCCCATATACAACTTTGAAGTAATAATTTATCACCCTAACACTAGGCGATCTCTGCTCAAAGGTAAATCCTCCTTCGTTAAAGTCGGGAGAATCGTATTTTATTTCACCCGAAGCAATTGAGTATTCAGGATTAGCCTCTAGGAAGTCTACATACTTAAATAGTATACCCGGCTCCAATGCATCATCATCAGAAGCCCACATGAAATACTTGCCTGAAGCTTTTCTCAATAGAAACGCAAAATTAGGAATCATCCCTATGTTAGTTTCCTGACGATAGTATTTCGTTTCATTATGCCCTTTACACAAAACTTCTATGACTTCTTTTGTATTATCCGTGGAGCAATTATCAGAGATGATAATTTCTAGGGTGGGATATCCTTGTTGCCAAATTGACTCTAAAGTCTTACGAATACCAATGCCTCTGTTGTACGTTGGAACACCAATGCTTACTAAAGGGTATTCTTTCTTACTTTCCATTAATCCTAGCGGCTGTTGTGCTTACTTTAATGGCTAACTTCTTTTGAAGATAGCAACTGACTGTAAATATCGATTAAAATCTTATAGTTCGTTTTTGAAGTATAGTGGCCTAGATAAGTTTGCCTTGCATTGTTAGAAAGTAATTCCGACAAACTTTGGTCGCCATTTAATAGCCTTATTTTATCAACAAGATCAAGGGCGTTTCCAGCTTCAAAGTGCAGGCCATTTTCGTGATCTCGAACAATCTCAGCCATTGATCCTATACGTGAAGATATAACAGGTGCCCCCGTAGAGAAAGCCTCTAAAAGAGTCATCGAAAAGCCTTCATAACACACAGAGGGAAAAATTAAGGCTTTGCACCGCTTTAAATAATCTACGATTGCAGGTTTCTGCTGGAAACCTAAATACGTAATATTTGAATTAGATTGGGTTGCTGCCTCAACCCTGTCCTTCAAGGGGCCATCCCCGATGATAACTAACTTAAAGTCAGCAAGAGTAACCGCCTTCAAAAGAGTGTCTATTCCTTTCTCCTCTGACAAACGGCCTACAATTAGAAAAAAATCTTCACGCTTGTTTTCATTTTTGCCATAGTCATCAACAAAATTGGGCTTCACAACAAACTGACTTTCGGAAACACGGAGTGCGGAGTCGGTGAATTTTTGCTTGGCAAACTGAGTAAGTACAATAAATTTATCGATCTTATTTTTCCACGTTCCCGCAATGTTGTGAAAAGCAGTAATGACAGCTAGGCCGGCGGTTTGAAGCTTTGATTTCCGGTAAACACCCTTCCAGACTCCATCCCATGGAAACAAACTGTGAATATTTTTTTCGTAAATTTTATTGTTGTGATATAGCGTTGCGCTAGGGCAGATTAATCTAAAATTGTGGAGCGTTACAACGACAGGTATACCGTACTTTTTAGCAACAAAAAAAATAGAAGGTGAAGCAAGTGGAAAAAAATTGTGGACATGAATAACATCAGGCTTGAAGCGATTTATAACCCTTGCAAGATCGGCTCCGCTTTTCGAATTATAAATTCCTTTGATGGATAGTAAAAATTTATCCATGCTGTTTTGAATTTCCTTATTGTCGAAAACCAACTGTTCAACGGAATGGCCATGCTGAGATAGCATTTCAGACTCAAGCTGAAATACCGAATCTTCACCCCCCTGGTATTGATACCTGTTATGAACCATGATTATCTTCATAGTCCTACAGAGGTCTTCCTATCTACCCATGTTGTGAAATGCCGTCGCATATTAGAAAGCCGCTCACTAGTAATCGAAAACATTTGTTCTCTTACAGCGAGCAGTGGCAGTGAACTAGTGCGAATTAGTTGCTCATTCATCTCGCAAAAAATATCGATTATTTTATTAGGATTACAATTGTTGATATCCATTTTGAATTTAAAAGAAAAAATATTTTACATTCTCCTCCTGAGAATTAAAAAAATCCATTGAAACTTTAATGCAATGGATAATTTTAAAGGACCAAAAAATGCTTGTCAAAAAATCCGAGCCAATTTTACTTCTGGACAGCGTGATTTATTAAGAAGCTTTCCTAAATCTATGAATTAACCAAAGTGGATCGTATACTTTTAGCTCAGGTATAGGAACAACAAACTTACCGCCCCATTCCTGAATAAATGACATTGTATCCATTATTTCCTCTTTGAGATTCCATGGGAGTATGAATACGAAATCCGGTCTGGTTTCTCTTATCTTGTTGGGTTCATAAATAGGTATCAACGTTCCCGGCAAGAAATTACCTTGCTTATGCGGGTTTCTATCTACAGTGTAATCTATAAAGTCTGTTCTAATGCCGCAATAATTTAAGAGCGTATTTCCTTTTCCCGGTGCTCCGTACCCAACGATCTTTTTTCCTTCTTGCTTAGCCTTTATTAAAAATTCCAAGATCTTACGCTTGGTGTTTTGAACCTTCTCTTCAAAATTTTTATAGAATTCCATAGAAGACATCCCTGCAATAGCTTCCCTCTTCAAAAGCTCTTCAACGCGAAATGAAATTGCCTTCGTAGGATCTTCAATATGCTTAGCATAAATCCGAATTGATCCCCCATGCGTCGGTAATTCTTCGACATCAAATAAAACTAACCCATGATATTGGAATATTTTTTCCACAGTGGTAAATGACAAGTAAGAGAAGTGCTCATGATAGATGGTGTCAAATTGATTGCGTTCGACCAATCTTAGTAAGTGCGGAAACTCCATGGTGATAAGACCTTTTGGCCCTAGGAACGCTTTCATTCCTGAAACAAAATCGTTGATATCGGGAACGTGTGCTAAAACATTATTACCGATCAAAAGGTCAGCTTTACCATACTTGGCAATCATCTCCCTGGCCGTGTTCGTACCAAAGAACTTATTTTCCGTCCTTATCCCCTTTTTACTTCTCGCGCATTCAGCGACATTGGCCGCTGGTTCGATTCCTAAAACCGGAATACCCTTTTGGGAAAAATATTGAAGTAAATAGCCGTCGTTACTCGCTAACTCGGCTACCAGACTATCTGAGCTAATTGGAAATTTTCCAAGCATTTGATCTGTATATCTTTTAGCGTGTTGCAACCAAGAATCAGAGTATGATGAAAAATAGGCATAATCATTAAAAATGGCATGTGGTGCCACAAACTCCTCCAGCTGCACTAAAAAACAATTGCCACAAACGTAGGCATGGAGCGGATAAAAGGGCTCCATCTTATTCAATTCATCTGGTTTAATATGATCCTGGCACAATGGTGACATGCCCAAATCAACAAATGTTTGCTCTAAAGGAGATTGACAAAATCTACAATTCCCAGATGTTACATTATTAGCCATATATTAATATTTAAAATCTATGCTAAGAATGACAAAAAGACTAGTTAGGTAACCTTAAATTCTAATCTTTTATTTATTTGTCTGGTGAAGAATCTGTACAGCATTGAATCAGACAAACATAGGCCGATACAAGTACATTAAACATGACTAAAATCTACTGTATCAATGATTGCAGTCATTAATATTAATATGAAACGAAGCTTAATCATAGTCGTAAATTTAAGGCTCCGCAAATTTTGATTTTAGATTTTACACAATAATTGGTTCCATTTCATCTAGTTAAAATATAAATACCATTGCAGGCATTTTACTCCACTTATCTTTACGAAGAAATGAAACGAATTACTATTTCAATTTTGCTGATCTTTTGTTTTCGATGCACACTGGCTACAGATTTTTATGTAAGCGTTAGCGGAAATGATCTGAGTGGAACTGGAAGCCGTGAAAATCCCTGGAGAACGATCGGTGTTGCCCTAAAAAAAATTCCAACTAATCAAAAGCATACTCTTAAGCTTTCAGCCGGCACCTTTGTTGAAACCAATGCTATAGAAGTTCCACTAAAAATTAGCTTTGAGGGAGCTGGAATAGACTTAACTTTTATTAAGGCTGCAAAATCATTTTATTACAATCCTTCGGATCCTGGCTTCGAGACAGGCAAATTCCTTATAAGGCTAGATGGATCTGAAGAATTTAATGGCGATCAAAGTCTAGGTGGCTTTACAATAGATGGCGATACAAAGCAATTGCACGGCGGCATTTATGTAAACTACAGAAATAATATTCGCATCGAAAATATTAAAGTTAAAGAAACCAATTTTTGCGGAATATGGATTTTAAACACAAAAAATTCTATAGTAAGGAACGTGTTTTTATTGAATTGTGCCTGGGGTAATTCCGGATGGTGTTCCGGTGCTCTCCAATTTGCAAATGTTGACCACGTAGAATTCGATCAATTAAACATAAGTGAAAGTAAGGGTTACGGAATCAAGTCTATCGGGCATGATAAAAATATTACGACCCGTAATCTAAAGTTACACGATAGTAAAATATCAGTGAATCCCATAGGCTTATGGCAAGATGGAAAAGCTCCAAATATATCCGTCGAAATTTGGGGAGATTCATTTCCCGGTTGTGAGATATTCAATTGCTATGTCGATAATCATATCTCTTTAGTGAACATTAATCACGATGCTCCCTCCAATGGCAATAAATTTCGGATCCATCATAACATTATTGATCTTAAAACAAGAGCTAAGGGTGAGGGATATGGAATGGAATTAACTATTCATGATGCTGAAATCGACCACAACATATTCAAAGGAGGGCAGTCTGGTATTTCAAATTGGGCCCAACAAAAAAGCAATTGGTCCATTCACCACAATATTTTTTATGGAATTGACGGATTTTATCCGACGGCAGTGATTAATTCCTACAACGGAAATTTAAAGAACGTTAGCATTTTTAATAATACTGTAGAGTTTACCGGCAAAGCAACCGTGAATTTTCTGGAATGTAATAATGGTGGAACAAGTGAAGATGTAAGAATTCAGAATAATCTTATCATCAATTCGAATTCTGAATATGTACATTATCCTAATCGCTTTATCAATTTGGAAAAAGGCGCAACTATAAAAAATCTTCACGTGGAAAATAATCTTCTCTATAATCTTGGCATTGAAAAAATCGAAGCCACGTTAAAAAATAATATTTTCACTGACCCTCAAATAACCAAAAATGGTAATCGTCCATATCCATATTACTTGCCAACGACGAAGAGCCCACTGATTGATGCTGGCCAAAAGATTGATCACTCCTTCAATGGATTGGCTCCTGATATAGGAGCATATGAAAAAGATTAGATAAAAATTATTATCTCATGAATCATACGTTTAAGAACGTAGTCGATAAGTGGACGGAACTGGCTTTAAAACTATCGTTTACCTCGAAGAGCCAAAAATACACAATAAAAAACGCACAAAATAGTTGCGACTTCGCTATAGGATAATCTTTGTTTTCGTTGGTACATCACTAATGAAATCAACGATTGCAAGAGGATGAAAAATCACTTATCATAATTATCATACTTCGAACGTTGTTCTAACTTTCCAATTATCCGTTAGCTTTCTCTCTTTTGTTCTAAGTCTCTTTTTTTGAATTTTGCTCAAAATAAGATACCATTGTGATTGAATATCAATCTGTAAAATGCGTGTAATGTATCACTCATTTTTATCGCAACAAAAAAAGATCGAGTCGCCTATAAAACAGACAGATAAACCACCAAAGTTATCCTTCCTCATTTTGCTTTAAAGCATTATTTAGCAGAAATTCTAGCCCTATGGTTATCTACCGAACCCTACTTCAAATACTTAATATTTCGGTTCAAATTGTACTATCAATAACAAGCGATAATCATTTTTTAAATCGCATTCTACTATCCAACAACAAGATTTTTTGAGTCTAAGGAGATTTGAGTCTAAGGAGAAGTAAACAATTTAATTTATAACAGAATGAAGCGAGTAAGCATACTATTATTGTTTACAATTTGCTTTCACTGTGCTTTTGCTACTGTTTTCCACGTTAGTATTTCTGGAAATGATGCAAGCGGAGATGGAAGCGCCGGCAACCCTTGGCGTACGCTCAGATCTGCCGTGACAAAGGTGCCTGCGGGCCAAGGGCATACAATTAAACTTTCAGCAGGTACTTTTGTTGAAAGCGGCCCTTTCAATGTTCCCCCAGGAGTGAACGTGGAAGGTGCTGGTGTTGATCAAACCATTATCAAAGCCGCTAGTTCATTTTATTTTAATCCAGCCTCGCCCGGATTTGCCATCGACAAATTTCTGATGTCCTTAAGTTCATCCAGTGCTGCGAACGGAAACCAAAGTCTTAAAAATTTTACACTCGATGGCGATGGCAAGAAATTGCACGGAGGGATCTATGTGAAATATAGAAATAATGTTCTTATACAAAATGTAAAAGTTCAAGGCACGAATTTTTGTGGTATTTGGATATGGGACGTGAAAGATTCTGCTTTAAGGCAAGTGACATTAGTCAATTGCTCATGGGGAAGTACTGGCTGGGCTGCTGGGGCCTTACAGCTAGCTAATTTGGAAAGGATAGAGATCGATCGCCTGAATGTAGACGAAAACTCTGGTTATGGCATTAAAGCTCTGGGGAGCGGAGGAAATAGGATTACGAATATGAAAGTCTTTGATAGCCGTATATCCGTGAATCCGGCTGGGAAATGGAACAACGGCTCTGCTCCCAATATTGCATTTGAACTTTGGGAAGTTTATCTGGTTAACTGCGAAATCTATAACAACTATTTAGACAATCACCTTTCCCTTGTAAATGTTCAAACCCCTCCTACTGGCATACAATCCGTTCGTGTTCATCACAATATATTTGACCTACTATCAAGAGCTGGCGGACACGGCTACTCCATTGAGCTTAGCGTTAACGATGCAGAGATCGATCATAACTGGTTCAATGGGGGATCTTATGGCATAGCCAATTGGAGCCCGGCTTATACAGCAAACTGGTTAATCCATCACAACACATTTAATAGCTTGAGCAGTGGCTACCCGGGTGAGATTATTCGTTCACAACTCAACGGCATACATAATGTTAAGGTCTATAACAATACTGTAGAATTCACTGGAAATCGTACGATGAACTTCCTCGGACTTCATAAGGGTCAGAGCGATAACATTGAAATTAAAAATAACTTAGTTATCAACTCCAATACAGGTTATAGCTATTGGCCCAATCAACTTATTTTTATGGAAGGAGGTGCAGCCATTTCCGGACTCAAAGTTGAACACAATTTCCTAAGCAATATACCCATTGGAACAACGGCAGGAACATTTACAAATAACCTTACAGGTAATCCGCAAATTAATAAAACAGGTGCGCGACCCACTCCCTATTATTTGCTTACCTCGAATAGCCCTCCAATTGATAAAGGTGTAAATGTTGGATTTGCCTTTCAAGGATCAGCCCCAGATATTGGAGCCCACGAGTACGGAGCAAGTACCATCCCTCCTGCTAATAAATTACCTTCGGTAAATCTTACTTCACCCGCTAATAATGCTAATTTTTCAACCGGTTCTGCAATAACCCTTACAGCGACAGCTTCAGATTCAGATGGTTCAGTTAGCAAAGTGGAATTTTTTAATGGCACTACTAAACTGGGCGAAGACCTTACTAGTCCTTATAGTTACGTATGGTCAAATGTTTCAGCGGGCAGCTATTCCCTAACTGCCAGAGCCACAGACAATCAATCAGGTGTTACCACGTCATCTCCTGTTAGTGTTACCGTTACGAATCCCAATCCTCCTCCCGTAGTAACTCTCACAGCCCCAGCAAACAACGCTGTATTTTCCTCTGGGGCTACAGTGACAATTTCCGCCAACGCAACAGATGCGAATGGTACTGTTAGCAAGGTGGAATTTTTTAATGGTGCTGTAAAACTGGGAGAAGACCTCGTAAGCCCTTATAGTTTTATCTGGAGTACTATACCGAACGGCTCTTACGCAATCACTGCTAAGGCAACGGACAACCAAGGGGCAGTTAGTACTTCCACCGTTGTTACCATAAACGTTACGAACGGAAATAACCCGCCGGTTGTAAACCTTACCAGTCCAGCATCGGGTGCAACCTTTTCTGCCGGCTCATCTATAACGATCACCGCAAATGCTTCTGATAATAATGGGGCAATAAATAAAGTTGAATTTTTCAATGGATCTACTAAGCTTGGAGAAGATCCCACAGGCCCTTACAGCTTTGCCTGGCCAAATGTGCCCGCAGGAAGCTACACACTGACGGCACGCGCTACTGATAACGGCGGCGCTACAACCACATCAAACCAGGTCAGTATTGTAGTAAATCCTTCCAATATCCCTCCTACTGTCAGTCTTACAGCACCTTCGAATAACGCCTCTTTTGCCCTGGGTTCAAGCATTACCCTCACTGCCAGTGCCAACGATACCAATGGCTCTATTAATAAAGTTGAGTTTTATGATGGTGCCACAAAACTGGGAGAAGATTTGACCAGCCCGTATAGTTATGTGCTGAATAATGCCAGTATCGGTGTCCACATCCTAACTGCCAAGGCAACTGACAACCTTGGGGCTACAAGTTCATCGTCTATCATAACTATTTCCGTAACTAATTCTAACGCCCCACCGAAGGCTACCCTTACCGGACCGTCGGATAACAGTTACTTTCTTCCGGGAGCAAATATCACTTTAACTGCCGCTGCGTCAGACGCCAATGGATCAGTAACGAAAGTTGAGTTCTTTCAAGGCGATACAAAATTAGGGGAAGACCTGACAAGCCCCTACAATTTTGTTTGGAACAATGTTCCTGCAGGGACATACTCGCTCAGTGCGAGGGCGACCGATAATCAAGGAGCGACAGCCATTTCAAATCTGGTTGATGTCATCGTGACTGCGTCCACTAATTCGCCCTCTATTGTCCTTACTGCTCCCTTGGATAATTCAACGTTCTCTTCAGGAAGTTCAATCTTGATAACGGCAAATGCTTCAACAGCAACTGGTTCAGTAAGTAAAGTCGAATTTTTTAGTGGCAATACCAAATTGGGTGAAGATCTTACCAGCCCGTACAGCTTTACATGGACCAGTGTGCCTACTGGAGGCTATACGCTAAGCGCAAAAGCTACAGACGACCAAGCGGCTACGGTTATCTCGGCAGCGGTGAATATCATTGTAAGTCCCTCGCCTAATGCACCTGTGGTTGATATTACAAGCCCGGAAAACAATTCTACTTTCAATAGTGGAACTCCAGTTACAATAACGGCAGATGCTTCAGACCCGAACGGTTCCGTAAGCAGAGTCGAATTTTACGCTGGAAATGACAAGCTTGGAGAAGATACCAGTAGCCCATACGCTTTTACTTGGAATAATATCCCGGAAGGGAGTTACACTATTTCGGCGCTGGCTACCGATAATCAAGGAGTAACTCAAGTAGATCAAATTCAAATCTTCGTTGGAAATAACCCTTCCGCTAGCGCAGGCGAGGATATTACTATTAGTTTACCAACAAACTCAATACAAGTTGCAGGGTCTGGAGTGTCGTCGGATGGATCGACGTTGTTATACAGTTGGAACCAATTGTCTGGTCCGAATAGCGCTTCTTTCAATGATGCTAACTCAAATGCCCCTACGCTAGAGGGTCTTGTAGAAGGAACCTATGTTATTGAACTGACAGTCACCGACAGCAGAGGTTTGACAAGTTCTGATCAGGTTATGATCAACGTACGTTATTCGGAATCTCAAGGCATAATCCCTCGTTATTTTTCTCCGAATGATGATGGTGTTAACGATTTATGGGAATGGCCGCGCATAGAACTTTATGCAAATTCAGTACTTACTGTATTTAACAAGTCAGGACAAAAAATATATGAGGCTGTGTCGTATCAAAATACCTGGGACGGGAAATTAGATGGCAAACCATTGCAGGAGGATGCCTACTATTATGTTATCAAATTAGCTGACAGTGACAATATCACTGGCGCAGTTCGAATTGTTAGATAGAGTTCTCCACTAGAAAATCATGAAAACGCATTTTTTTTTAACGCCTTCTTCATTAAGGCAAAGAGTCCAAGAAAATTATACTTGTATCTTTTATTAGTATTTCGATTGCTTGATTTGCTTGGATAATTTTGCTCCGATTGAGCGACTTTGTCACTTCACTTTAGGATACTTTTGATTGCCGTTTGTCGCGGAAAAACTCTCTAATCTCTTCTTCCTTTATCGCCTGCCAGAATCGTGTGGAGTGAATTATTTTTTTGTTTGCTTGGTGTAGGGTTTCTGGGCTAGCGGGCAGACCCTTCCAAGTGCATGCAAAAGGTCCTTCCCCACCGGCTAAGTCGCCAAACTCAAGACCTACTGAACCGATCAACATCGTAAAAAAATGGTCTTCTTCTAACCCGGCCCCAAGAACATTTTTTACAGGCAGTAACTCATTCTCCCGCAATTTTTCAAGCCCAATGCGGCTAAAGGCATACGCGCCCCCGAAAATCAATTCCCCGATCTCATATCCTTGATTAATCGCTTTAAATAAGAGCTTGCGGACCTTCCAATAAATGAAAGGGTGCCGCAAATAATAACCTGGAAACATATTAGCTATCGCTACATAAAGCCCTCGCCCACCATTCTCCCATACGTTTCCAAAGTCATCAGGAGAACGTAATCCTTTGACATGACGGCCCGCTAAGCCCACAGTAGGGTTTTTTTTAAAAAATTCGATTATCTGTAATTCAGGACTATGTCCAATAATCAAGGCATCCGTATCCAGGCGCATCAAGGCATGAAAATCAAATTTGTCTAACGCATAGCGGTAGGCGTTGCACAATGTCATATATAATCCGAGTAATTTGCCATAATTCTTATCATTTTTTAGAATTATCACATCTGGGTATTGTTCCATAATTGTTTTACCAACTGCAATATTTTGAGAGTCGTCGGTGAGGATAATTTTATATGGGCTGTGAACGTAATACTTGATACTGGAAATAGTATCAAGTATAAATTCAAGCTTGCAACCTGGACCAACAGGTATTACTATTATAAAATCTACAAATTGTTTTTTACGGTAATGGGTACTCTTATCCATAATAGAAAAGGGCATGTGGTGCTGCGAGTAACAGCTGATGAGCTTAAAGAAAAACAGAAATTATGTCGGGAGACTTCGGTATGAAGTTCCTGGTTTATTAGCTATGATTCAGCTTAGAGATGAAGACTCAGTCCTTGACTATTTCGTTAATCATAAATCAAAAATACTAAAAAGAACATGAATTCAAATAATTTCGATTTGTAAACTCATATTATTCTAAATTATTCGCGACGACCTAATTCCATACCCTGAGAGGATATATTGTTTTGACGAAAAGTTTACAAAGCCGTCACGGAAAAGTGGAAAAGTGAGAAATACTAGTTACTTCGCCAAGACAGTTTCTTAATTTAATTTAACCAATAACCTCCCAGCCTTCTCAGATAACCTACAAGCAAGGAAACAGGGATATGTTTTTTTGGGCAATTGCGAAATGTATAAATCGTAAAATTGCGCAGGTTCGCTCCTCCTTTAATACTGAACAAATGATTATAATAATTTCGTAATGACTTCTTCTTTTTAATTTTATAATCTCCACCCTCCTCCGGAAATGTATATAGTTTTGCGTCGTAATTGCAGAAAACTTTAAAACCGTTTCGGATAACTAAATGGGTAAAGTCGTAGTCGGCCATATAGTGGGGGAGCTTATTCTCTTCATAGAGACCCACTTTATCAAAAACTTTGCGTGGTATTAAAAGACCCCTACCCGGAAAAAGGGAAACCTCATGCAGGCCATACTGTTCTTCTTCCTTTAACTCATTTAACAGAAGTCTTGATTTAGCGAGAGGCCAATTAATAATTTCACCTCCATAGTAAGGTTTCTTTGTCTTATAGCTAACGTCAAAGGCACCTAGCAATGCATTTGGTGTAAGATTAGCCCAATGTATCATTTTCTCCAGGAAATCCGTTGTCGCAATAGTATCGTTATTCAACGTCATAACGTATTCAGCACCGAGCTCTAACGCCCGGCGTATGCCCATGTTAATTGCTTTGGTCCAAAATAAATTACCATCTCCCGACAATATAATTACTTCTGGAAATTCCGCTTGAAGCATTTCTGTTGTGCCGTCGGTAGATCCATCGTCAACAATAATCGTTTTATGATTCCTATACGTTTGATTCTGCAACGACGTCAAACAATCACGTGTAAAATCCTTTCGGTTATGAACGGGAATGACAATATAAATCACAGACTTAAATTTTATTTTTTTTGTTACCAACTTGCATTGCCTGAATCCTTAAATTTTACCGATGCTATCGCTGCAAGAAAAGATAAGAGAGCTGCCCCCAAACATTCTCTGTAAACAAACATATCCACTTGCATAACGATAAGGATAAAAACCATTACGGGAAAAAATGTTCCTTCCGTGCTTCCGGCAGCTAACTTATTTTTAAAATACATGAACGTTTTATAACAAATTACTATGAGTAAAAGATAGCCTACCACACCTTGATCAACAATTATACTTAAGGCAGTACTGTGAAGATGTGTACTTGTTTCTCTTACTCCCCACATCTTGGCAATATCAGGCATAAGGTGCAAGTAATAATGCCCATTGTGACCGTTTCCAAATATCAATCCCCTCTGATCGTATAATAGCCAATCGATAGCCCTTTGCCAGGGAAATGCTCTTCCATTAAATGTGACTACATCCTTCAGATCTACCCTTTGCATCACGGCCTTGAAAATCGGAAGACTCAGAATCTGATATAAAAATAATCCGAGATTAAGGAGCAGTGGTACGAACAAAACCCCAGCTAAAAAAAGACCTTTTAATCGGTGAGACACGTTGAAAATAACGAGCAAACACACCAGTAGAAAAATCAAGTTGGCAAGTCTGGAATTAATAAAGAAAAGAAACAGCAGATTCAATATAAAATAAGCAAGCAGATACGCGAACTGAACCGGATTGTTAGATGATCGTTTTAAATAAAAAATGATCATCAGGTTAATAATAGCTATCAAGCATGCCCCACTATACATACCATCTAAAAAGGGCAAACTTAACCGTCCTTCGATATTATGAATTCCATTTTTTAAACCAAACACGTAAAATCCAACCACGTTAACGAAGAGAAGTAAACTCAAACTGTTAAAAGTTAATTTTACCAATTTATCAACTTGGCCTTCATTGTATAAACAGACAGCAACAAATGCATAGAAGGGGACTAACAGGATACCGGATCTTGTGTATGAGTTAATTACATTTAGAAACGGTGAATTATTGCTCAGTGCTATAAGAAAAGCTCCGATGCATGAAAGTTGAAATGCTATCATTAGGTAAAACAAGCCATTGACTTTGATCTTAAATTCCTTTTTGTACAGGATATCTATTAAATAAAAAAGCACAATAAAAAAATGAATAAATACACTGACTATGTGTCCTATTGTTGCATTAAAATTCACGTACACATAGGAGCCAATTCCGTACAATGGAAAACTAATGAGAAACAAAAAATTTATTATCCCTTTCTTATCCAGCATGGCTATTTAAGAGTTGAGACCTTAGATCTAAAATAAATTGAGGTATTACTTTCTTCAAGCTCGCCTTTATTCTCGATATAGCCGTGGTGAAGGTATTTATGAAGAAAATTTTATCTCTTCTTGCGTCTACCAACATAAACTCGGGATGTTTTAACGGAAAATCCAAGTTTTCTAATTTCAGGCCATGGCCAGCACCGTCTGGATCTTTTGTGTGTGTTGCGTTACTTCCTATGCCAAGGTTAACGACAAGGTTTTTTTGAGGAACGACCGTGAGGCCCGAATTAATTCGTCTTAGGAATTCCCATTGATAATCCCACCAGCTTACATTCTTAATATTTGCAATGGTCTTATCAAAAACCCATTTAAAATAATTTAACTCATGAGTAGAGTTAAAGCATGTGTCCAGATATTCGGTATCGCGAATTTTTTTATAAAGGCTCATTTCAAAATCATACACCTTCCATGCCCTTCGCCAGGTGGCCCATCCCCAGATCATATTATGATTTGAAAAGTAATATGAATACTCGTCATTTTCGGATTGATTCTGCAACAAATTGTTCCCACCAATTTCCATTACGCGGTTATCATTACGATAGCGTTGAAGAAGCTCGGCACAGAATAAGAAAAAATCGTGTGATGGAAGACAATCATCCTCCAAAATAATACCTTCTTCAACATGCTCAAAAAACCATGATATTCCGCCCGCGGGCGCCCGCCCGCATCCTAAATTTTTTTCTCTGAACAATGTTTTCACATCACATTCCCAATCTACTGCTGTCGCAATTTTTCGAACCTCTGCGCATTTTTCATCTTCTCCAGGTTTATTATGACGAGGACCATCTGCAGCAACGAATAACCTCCTTGGCTTTTCTTTTCGTATCGCTTCAAAAACTTGCTTCGTAGTTTCTGGTCTATTAAAAATCATGAACAAAACCGGTATCTCCGAAGTCAGTTGTACATTTTGTTTCATTGCAATTAGATTTCGTACTTGATATTTCACGGATAACACGCTCAAATCGATTCTTAAAAAATTGACGAGCGGTCTTTCCCTTCAAGGACAGTAAGTAATAATCAAAGCTTCAGTTTTGAAAAAATAATGTCTTTCATAAATTTATAAAAATACTTTCTATCGGATTCAGTATCACGAATTACAAAGTGCGGATGTTTTAATGGAAATTCCATTTCCATTGCTTCCATGCTAGTCATTTTACCTGTGCCGCTTACCGTATGCGTTGCACCCGCGCCAAAACCTAAATTTTTCACCAAATTTTTATGTGGTACTATAGCCAAGCCGGAATGTGAAAATCGAGCAAAATCCCATTGATAGTCCCACCAATCAACTTTTCCCCTTTTAGCAACGGTCTTATCAAATTTTCTCAGCCGATAGAATTTTTCAAATCGATTCAAAAAGAAATCGTCAAAAAAACCTTTTTGCTTCAACTCCTCGTAAAGCAGAATATCCAGGTCAAAAGTTTGCCAGGCTCTACGCCACGTTGCCCAGCCCCAAATGTGTCCGCTCCTTGAAAAATAATAGGAGTAATCCGGGTCATTTCTCCAACCATCTAAAAAATTATTGCCCCCAATATGCATAACTCGACTATCATTCCTATAGTACTCCAAAAGTTCTTGGCAAAACCTAAAAAAACTTTGTGATGGCAAACAATCATCCTCTAAAATTATCCCCTCTTCTTCGTGCTCAAAGAACCAGGTCATAGCAGTTGAAGGAGCCTTCCCGCAATTCAGGTTTTTGTCCTGAAACAAAGTTTTGACCTCGCAGGGCCAATCCACCCGTTCCACAATTTTTCTTGCTTCCGCACATTTAACTTTATCGGTGTCAACACCGGGCCGGGGACCATCAGCAGCAACATATAACCTTGGTGGTCTGGCCTTCCGAATAGCCTCGAAAACAACTCTAGTTGTCTCAGCTCTATTAAAAATAATTAATAAGACAGGCGTCTTAAAGACGGGTTCAGCCATATAGAGACATATTGAATCGAGGCCACAAAGTTATATTTGTTAATCCAAATTGCCGATGACTGCCATCATCGCATTAATTGATTGCAATCATTTAGTTATTACAAATAAACTTATTTGAATGGAAGGTGGCTATTACTAAAATTTATATTCATATCCATACCCGTATCCAGTACGTTTAGATGATTTAACATCATTTAATAAAATGCTTACGTTATTGATTTTCTTTCGCTCGTACAGTTTATTGATTTTGGTAAGACTATTTCTATTGGTATAGTCTGACCTCACAACGTAAAGATTAGCGTCCGTATATTTCATTAATATGATATACTCCGAGACATAACCCAACGGGGGAGAATCAAGTATGATTGTGCTGTAGCTTTGCTTCAAGGTTGTAATCAATTCTTCCATCCTAGGATGGCCTATTAAATCAATCGGATTCGGAGGAATAGGTCCGGAACCTATGACATCGAACCCCTTACTTTCAGTGGTACTTATGATGTCCTTTAGTGAGCTATCCCCGATTAAAAAGTTGGATAATCCTTTTTTGTTTTTTAACTGAAAATAAGAGGCCACTTTAGGTCTTCTCATATCCGTGTCAATTAGAATTGTTTTTCTGCCTGAGTGCGCCATAGCGGCGGCCAAATTCACAGAACAGAAGGTTTTACCCTCACTCTCTCTTGACGAAGTGATCCCTATTACGTTAGCGTTTTTACCCAAGGTCAAATACTGAAGATTTACTCTTAATGATCTGAACGATTCACCAATTGGAGATCTTGCATGTGCTATAATCGTACCTTGTTCACGTTTGTTCCCGTGCGAAATTGTACCGATAAACGGAATTTTTGTATTTCGTTCTACGTCTTCATGGGTTACGATATTGTCATTTAAGAAATCCTTTATCATAATAAAAGAAACTGTGCCCGCGATACCAACAAATAATGCTAATGCATATATTAACTTGGAGCTAGGCGATACTGGACCACTACCAACCTGATACGGTCTATCAACGATTGTCTTTTGAACGGAGTTTGAAGCAATGGCAATTCCTGCTTCAGCTCTTTTCTCAAGCAAATAGTTATATACGTTATCATTAAACTCGAAGCTCCTTTGAATTTTTACCAGCTCCCTTTCGTTTCTAGGAAGTACATCCAAATTCTTTTGAATTTTAAAAACACGGTTATTAACATCTGTTAGTGCTATCGAGGTAACCTCTATCATGTTGTTGACATTCTCAAGGACGGTTTTCCTGGCATTCTTGATCTTAAGATCCAGAATTTCCGTGAGCGGATTATTTTCCTTCGCGTTATAATTCAGGCCTGTCCTTTCCTGATAAAGTTTAGATAATTCAAGCAACAAATTATTTAGCAGTGGATCTTCCAGACCCAAGGCAGATGGAACAACAATTTCAGAGACTTTTTCTTCATCTTTTAAGGCTTTGGACAAGAACATGTAATACTTGAGCTTTACTTCCAATTCTGCCTTATCTTCTTCTACTTTATCTAGATTTTGTGTAAGATTTGCTGCTGTTGAATTGATATCCAGAATATTGTTCCTGGATCTGAAAAGCTCAAGGGATCCCTCCACCTGTCGCAACGTATCGGATACACCTGATAGTTGATTGTCTATAAATTGGATGGTCTTTAGGCCCAACTGATTTTTCTTGTAAAGTTCATTGGCTAAATAGACTTCCAATAATTTATCAAGGAAATTGATTTCCTTTTCTATCACTCTGCCTTTTACCCCTAACTCCACGATATTGGATTCAATGGCGATTGGTTCAATTACCAATTTATTTTGATAACCTTCCACCAATGAGCCTAATGTGTTGATAACAAAAAACATCTTGGTTTCTTTGTCTGGCTTGTACTGATCATTGAATTTTATTTTAAAACTAAGATTCTTGCTGACGAAAGGTTTATCAACCGATGCTTCTTCTTTGATGTTTATTTTTTCAACTACATCTTCGATTTTATCGGTATAAATATTATACGTATCCACCTTTTTTCCAGATGCGATAACACGATAATTAGTACTTGTTATTCGTTCAATGTAGACAGGAAGATAAATTAATTGATCAACGACGGAATCGAGAACTATCGTAAATGGAGCATCGGAATAACGTTCGGTCGTAACAAAATTTTTCGTGGTATAGTAGGATACACCAAAGTTAAGTTGGCGTATAGCCTGCTCTACCATGCTATACGACTTCAAAATTCCAACCTCATCTTCCAGTTCTGTTTTGGGGGTGAATAAATCCATTCCCTTTAAAAACTGGTCAGAACTCATCGTATTTGGCTCTTCGCTCTTCAGCAGTAAGGAAGCTCTTGCCTGAAATTGCTTAGGTGTAAATTTCAAGTACGCATATGCCAATGGGATCACAATGAACATGGCAATCAGAAAATAATACCACTTCGAAAGGAGCTTAAGAATTATCGCTTTAATATTGACTTTTCCATCCATGGCTGCACTATTTTATTAATCCGTTTATTTTAAAATCAATTATTATTATTGTCAATGTAATTAAGTATTAAGATGGCCGTTGTTGCAGCGGAGAAAACCAAGGTTAAATGTTCCAGATTCAGTCTTCTGGACCTTGCCTTTAATGGCTCAACATAAATGGCATCATTCGGCATAAGATAAAAATACTTGGATCGAAGGAGCTTTGGATCCGTTAAGTCTAACAACACCACTTCCGAGCCATTCTGAACTTGCCGTATTAATTTTACATTTTTACGACTACCCTGTGAATTAAGATCACCTGCCAAGCCCAGCGCTTCTAAAATTGTTATTTGATTGTTGTACACATAGTGATAGCCTGGATTATTTACTTCACCCAGCACGGTAACTTTAAAGCTTATTAACTTGACGATGACCGTGGCATTCTTTAAATATTTATTTGCGTTTTGCTGAATTAGAGCTTGCACCTGGTCAATGGACAAATCTTTAACGGATAGTGAGCCAATGATTGGAAGCGTAATTTTTCCCTCAGTATCTATGGAATAGCCTTCCAGGAAAAGATTTCCTGGACTGGTAAACATGGGCGCCTGAGTGGTAGTGGTGATATTAAAAAGATCCGATACCTGAGCATCTGTAGAACTTTTAACCTTTATTGACAAAATATCATTTGGCTGCAATAGGTAGGTGGATTTTTTGTTTTCCATTAATTTGACGTTTTCGGAAAAACTGTCATCCTGAAAGTATACCAATCGCTTATTATAGTAACACGATGTAAACAGAATCATACTGATTACCAGCAACAGAGAGCTTTTAAAAAGAACTTTCATCGGGTTTTTTTGTTGGTCAAAAATTAATCAAAAAGTAGTGTAGCGCATCCATTGAATCAATGATCGTTGTCATTGTTCTGTGAAATCCTACCCTTTATCGGAAATTGATATGGCTTCCATCGGTGCGCTGGTCAACCTCCTTAAATAAAAAAATGCAATATAAAAAAATGGTCGTTACAATTGTAATCCGAGTTATCTGGATATATAGTTCTCGAGGTGTTGTATAATGCTTTTTTGCTCTTCCATGATGAATTTCACAACATCTCCTATGGAAATTAGTCCTTCAAGTTTACTACCTTCTACCACAGGTAAATGACGAATATGTTTGTCGGTCATTATATTCATACAATCTTCGATGCTATTCTCCCCTGTTATTGTAAAAGGATTTTTTGTCATTAATTCACTTATAGGAGTATTGTTGGAAGATTTGCCCTTTAAAATAAGCTTCCGCGCATAATCTCGTTCTGTAAATATCCCTTCAAGTTTTCCGTTTTCCACAATTAAAAGTCCGCCGATGTTTTTTTCGCACATCAATTCAATAGCTTGAATGACCATTGCAGACGGCTCCACGGAATAAACCGAATTTCCTTTCACACGTAAGATATCCTTCACTTTTCCCATAGCTGACCTTCAACTTTGAAGGTATTATTTTCAGCCAGAAAAAACAAGACATCCTTTAAGCCATAATATCGGTCATTTAAACATGCAGAAAAGCAACTTAATCTAAGATACTAATCATCCACTCTGGAAATAACCCCAGCATTAATGTAAGGACGGTAAGTATAGCAACGATCACCGTTGAGAAAAAAGGTAAGCGCAGTTGAATACGATCAGGTTCTTTGGTAAACATCACAATAATAACTTTGAAATAGTAGTATATACCCACAAGTGAAGTTAGCACCGCCAATATGACCATTCCTACATAATCGGAGTCGACGGCCCTTGCCAATATGATGTACTTTGCAAAGAAGCCAGCTAAAGGAGGAATACCTGCTAATGACAGCAAGGCTATTGTCAGGCTTATCGCTACGAAAGCATTCTTCTTGTAAAGACCGTTGAAGACTTCAACAGCAGCGGAACCGTTCGCATTTTCTATATTATATACTATACCAAAAGCGATAAGTGAGGTGATGGAATACGAAGCAAGATAAAATAGAAGCGTTCCCTGGTAGGTAACACTATTCGCCATAAAGCCGAGTAAAATATATCCAACGTGAGCTATGCTTGAATAGGCTAACATCCGTTTCACATTATTTTGATATACAGCCGACACGTTGGCAACGACCAGAGTAAGTACAACAATCACCTGAACTGTTTCTATAACAGAAGCCTGGACGCTTAAAAAACATTCAGAGAAAATTTTATAAAATGCTCCAACAGCCGCAATCTTTACTACAGTCGACATAAAGGCAGTAATCATTGTAGGCGAGCCGCCGTAAACGTCTGGAGCCCAAAAGTGAAATGGCACAACTGCAATCTTAAATGCAATTCCAATAAACATCAAAAATAAACCGCCATAAAAAAAGACAGGAAGGCTTGCTTTATTCGCCTCAACATAACTTGAAATTTTAGTGATGTCGAATGAGCCCGTGGCGCCATAAATAAGAGCAATCCCCATTAACAAAAAACCCGTAGCAAAGGAGCCCATTAAAAAATATTTAAATGCAGCTTCATTGGAAAAAAAACTTTCCTTATTGCTTCCCGCGAGAACATATAACGATATGGAAAGTATTTCAATGCCTAAGAACAACATCGCCATATTGTGAAATGACACCATCATTATACCACCTGCAACTGTAAAAATAATCAACGACGTCCGATCAGTTTGATGTGGCTGTCCGATAAAATAAGGTGCAGCAATACAAAACCAAAACACAGATACGATAACAATCAAGGCGGTGAGCGCAATAGAAAAATTATCGAACACCAGCATATCGTTGAAATAAGTTAAAGGAGAGTTCCAATCCCTTATTAATACAATAGCTGCCGCTAACAAGCCCAGTATAATTGCAGTATGTAATCCTTTTCTAAGGCTAATGATCTCCGCCAAAAGCGGAACAAAACCTAATCCACAAATGATCAACAATGCGTTCATACTATTTTACCGTCGCGGAAAATTGAGAATATATTTCAAGCAGATTACTTACCGCGGTTTCAGAGATTTGTAAAAGGGGACCCGGATAGATCCCAATTACAACAATCAAAATCACAATAGGGTAAAGCACGACTTTTTCATGTGCAGTCAAATCTGTAAAGCCGGATGTCTGGTCATTGACATCTCCCAGCATCATTTTTTGGAACGCACGGAGTAAATATACTGCGCCCAAGACAATTGTAAGTCCGCCCAATGCGCCCAGTATAAAATTAAATTGGAACAGTGCATTAAGCAACAAAAATTCGCCGACAAACCCACTGGTAAAAGGCAAAGCCAACGTTCCCAGTATTACCACGATAAATACAGTTGTAAGCAGCGGCGCAGAAGTTCTTAACCCACCTAGTGAAGTGATCGTTCTTGTATTTGCTCTGTTCGAGATTATCTCGCAAATATAAAATAGACCGAAAGCAAGAATGCCGTGGCTTAACATTTGAATCAAGGCACCCTGCATTCCAATTTTATTCAATGTTAATAGTCCCGCCGAGATCAATCCCACGTGTGCTATGGAAGCATATGCTACCAAACGTTTAAAGTCCTTTTGATTTATAGCGATAACCGAAGCATAAATGATTCCTATCACAGACAGCACGATAGCTGTTAAACCCCATGCTTCAACCCCTTGAGGTACCATCGGTATTACCCATCTGATCAATCCATAAAATCCCATTTTTAACATCAAACAGGACAACAGCATGGTACCTTCCATCGGCGCAACGGTATAGGTATCGGGTTGCCAGGTATGAAAAGGAAATATGGGCATTTTAATAGCAAACGCTATAAATAATCCCCAAAAGACCATGGCTTGTTCAGATGCCGGAAGTTGGCGGCCAGCATCATACAAAGTTTGAATTTCAAAGCTATGAGCTCCAGGGGTCTTGTAGTATAGATACAGTAGAGCCACCAACATGAACAAGCTGCCCGCCAATGTGTAAATGAAAAATTTAAATGTAATAGCCGCGCGGTCTTCGGCTCCCCAAATCAAACAAATGAAATAGATTGGGATAAGCGCCATTTCCCAAAAAATATAAAATAAGAAACCATCCGAGGCCGTGAATACTCCAACCAACGCCATTTGCATTAACAAGATAAGCGCATAGAAATTAGCGGGCTTGTCCTGAGATATTTTAAAAGAGGAAAGAATAATAAAAGGAATTAACGCTGTTGTAAGCAATACGAGTAAAACACTGATGCCATCCATCCCTAAACTAAAATTTATTCCAAGTGAAGGAATCCATGATGTCTTATAGACAAATGAAAATGTCGAAGTTTTATCAAATCGGAATACGGTGATAAGGCAAGCCATAAATTCAATACTGGATGCTATAAACGCCCACATTCTTGCATTTAGCGGACGAATCAGAAATATTGCCAATGAGACAGCTAAAGGCCACAATATTAAAAACAATGTCAGCATAGTTATATTCCTGTTGTTACAGCGACTCTAAAACTCTCTACGATAACCGACAGTAGATAAAGCCAAGATCACTATAATACTAATCACCATTATGAAAATATAAAATCCAATACTTCCTGTTTGAAGCAATCGAAAAACCTTACTGCTCCGTACTACAACATATCCTAAAGAATTTACCACGCGATCTATTGCTAACTTCTCAATCAGTGTGTCACATATTTCAGAAAACCAATACAAGGGTTTTACAATCAAACCATTGTATATTTCATCAACATAATATTTATGATATACTATCCGGTGAATTGCACTTAGATTCCCTTCTTCAACCGGAATACGTTGCCTTTTAACATAGAGAAAATAAGCTATGGCTATCACAATCAATGTCAGCACTACAATAGTCGCCATTAGCCTGTATTCTGTTGCATGATCTAAATGATGCTCGGCGATGAACTTTGAGGATGTAAAAACGGGAGATAAAAATTCATGTAACCACGCCGAGCCATAAAGTGATTTGGGCAGATTCATAAACCCGCCTGTAAATGAAAGAATTGCTAATATCACCAACGGTGTAGCCATACTTTGTGGTGATTCGTGCGCGTGATGCATGGCCTCGCCCGTGGCCCGTGTGGAGCCCCAGAAAGTAAGGTAGAATAGCCGGAACATATAAAATACGGTGAGTAAAGAGGTGAGCAATGCAAAGCCCCATATAACCGGGTTCTGGGCATACGCATTTGCAAGGATTTCATCTTTTGAAAAGAAACCAGCAAAAGGAGGTATACCTGATATTGCCAAGACACCAATGAAGAAAGTGAAATAGGTAATCGGTAAGTATTTTTTCAATCCACCCATTCTACGGATATCCTGTTCACCCTGAAGTGCATGTATAACACTGCCTGCCCCCAGGAATAACAGTGCTTTAAAAAAAGCGTGCGTTGCCATATGGAAGATACCTGTTGAATATGCCTCCAGTCCCAAAGCAACGAACATGAGTCCAAGTTGGCTCACAGTGGAATAGGCCAATACTTTTTTAATATCGTTCTGTACCAAAGCAATTGTAGCAGCAAAGAGGGCTGTGCAAAGTCCCACCACTAAAATAATTTGCAATGCCAGCGGAGAAAGAGAATATAAAATATTGTTGCGCGCTACCATATAGACTCCTGCTGTTACCATAGTAGCGGCATGAATTAATGCAGACACCGGTGTAGGGCCAGCCATAGCATCGGGTAGCCATGTGTACAAAGGAATCTGCGCGCTTTTTCCCATGGCACCAATAAAAAGCAAAACTGTGATCCACGTTAATGTTTTGGCATCCACCGAGGAGGCATTCGAAAACACCTGTTGATAATTTATGCTGTTAAAATTTATGAAGATAAGAATCACGCCAAGCAATAATCCCAGATCACCGATTCGGTTCATGATGAATGCCTTATTAGCAGCCCTATTATAGTCGTGGTTCTTAAACCAAAAACCGATCAATAAATAAGAGCACAATCCTACACCTTCCCATCCTACAAACATTAACAGGTAATTTGAACCCATTACAAGAACCAGCATGAAGAATACAAACAGGTTGAGGTAGGAGAAAAAAATGTTAAATCCTGAATCGCCATGCATGTACCCAATGGAATAAACGTGTATCAATAATCCAACTCCCGTAATGATGAGAAGCATGATCGATGACAGAGGATCAACTAGGAAAGCAATGTCTGCTGAAAATCCCGCTGTCTTAATCCAGCTAACAAGTGTTACAGTAAAAAAACGTTGGTCAGGAGGAACTTGTAATAGGTGTATAAATACAATTACGGAAAATAAGAATGACAGGAATATTGTTCCACACGCAATGTATGATGAAACATTATGATATAGTCGGCGAACGTTTAATCCAATTATCAAAAAGCCCAGCAAGGGCAGAATTGGGATCAAACTTATCAACGCATTTATATCTACCATTTTAAGCGGTTCAAAATGTTAATATCGGTAGTTTTTGTATTGCGGTACGTCATAATCAATATGGCAAGGCCCACTGCTACTTCCGCTGCAGCTACTGCCATGATAAAAAAAACAAATATTTGGCCCGCGGCATCGTTAAGGTGGTTTGAAAAAGCAACCATGACAAGATTAACAGCATTGAGCATAAGCTCGATGCACATAAATATAATAATGGCATTCCTTCGATACAGTACACCTAGTACTCCAATACTAAAGAGCACCGTGCTTAGCCACAGATAGTGTTCAATTGGGATCATTATGCGGGTTGCTATTTTTTTCTGACTTCCCTAGCATCACCACTCCGATCATTGCGGCAAGTAGCAATACAGAAGCAATCTCAAAAGGCAGTAAAAAATCAGTGAATAAAACATGCCCTAAATTTTTTACACTTCCAATGTGTGTTGCGCTACTTGGTTGAAGCTGAGTTAAATGTTCGGTTCCCTTTAAGGATGCAACGAGTACAATCAACAGTAATCCAGCACAAATGGCAGCTGCAAATTTTAAGATATTACTTTTGTGGGGTTCAGAATCCCTGTTCAGATTCAACAGCATAATCACATAAAGGAATAAAACCATGATCGCACCGGCATAAACAATGATATGCACTACGGCGAGAAATTCTGCATTCAGTAAGACGTAGTGCCCGGCAATTGCAAAAAAAGTAATGATTAAATATAAAACACTGTAAACAGGGTTTTTAGAAAAGACAACCAACAACGCAGACAATACTGCAACAAAAGAAAGAAAGTAAAACAAGTTGATTGTCACTGTAATTTCTTATTTGTTATGACCGAATTGTTTGAGCTTTTTAAATTCCAGAACTGCAGAAGTTTGACGTTTTGATACATCAATCGGCGCGTCCTTGGGTTCTACTAATTTGTCTTTACCATACATAAATTCCTCCCTTCCGTAGTCTGTTGAAACAATCCTATCAGTCAGGAAAATGGCTTCCTTCGGACAAGCTTCTTCACACAACCCGCAAAATATGCAACGCAACATGTTGATCTCATAGGTAGAAGCATATTTTTCTTCTCGGTATAAATTTTCTTCCCCTTTTTTCCGCTCAGCTGCAACCATCGTAATTGCTTCTGCAGGACATGCGACGGCGCACAATCCACAGGCTGTACATCGTTCGGCCCCCTTCTCGTCACGTTTTAATACATGCTGACCACGCCAAACTTCGCTGATTTCCCTTTTTGTCTCAGGATATCGAATGGTGGCGCTCTTTCTGAAAAAATGTTTAATCGTAATTCCAATGCCACTTAGTATTGCCGGAAGATATATTCTCTCCCAGAAATTCATTTCCTTTTTTACAACTAGTTTCGATCGGTTTGTTAACATTCCTTAGGTTGTCCTGATTAATCTGATCAACTATTATAAAATCCCAATTAGCCCTGTAAGAAATATGTTTATCACAGCCAAAGGGATCAATACTTTCCAACCCAGATTCATCAGTTGATCGTATCGAAATCTAGGCACTGTCCATCGTATCCACATGAAGAAGAAAATAAAAAAAGTAATCTTAAGGAAAAATATCAAACTCCCTATGATCGTAATCACGTTTTGATCCAATCCAAGATCATTCATAAAAGGGAAATTATAACCTCCAAAATACAGTGTAGAAATTACAGCAGAGGAAACAAACATATTGATGTATTCTGCAAAAAGATAAAATCCCAACTTCATGCTGCTATATTCTGTATGGTACCCCCCCACCAATTCCGTTTCACATTCAGGTAAATCAAACGGTGTTCGGTTGCATTCGGCAAAAGCGCAGATCAAAAAAATGACAAACCCTAAAGGATGATACACCACATTCCAAAAATTCCAATCGCTGCCCACACCTCCTGCCTGCATTACAGCGATCTCACGAAGACTTAGCGTACCTGTCATCATTATCAAGGCGATAATTGACAACCCCATGGCTATTTCATAACTTATCATTTGAGCTGAAGCTCTAATAGCGCCCAGCAAGGAAAATTTATTGTTCGATGCCCAACCACCAATCATAATTCCATAAACCCCAATGGAGACCACTGCAAAAACATATAAAACTCCAATATTGAGATCGACAATTTGTAACGTGTAAGCTTCACCATTGATTACCAGGGTGTCTCCCCAGGGAATTACAACGCCTGCCATCAACGCCGTAAGCATAGCAATGCTCGGTCCCAACACAAAAAGTAATTTATTGGAAACGTTCGGAATGATCTCCTCCTTCATTATGAACTTCAATCCATCCGCTAAAGGCTGAAGAATACCAAAGGGACCGGCTCGGTCCGGACCAATACGATCCTGAAGAAATGCGGCTACTTTTCTTTCAGCATACGTTGAATAAGCTGCTATAAACAATGTAATGGCAAATATTACCCCGACAAGAATGGCTTTATAGATAAAGAATGAAATCATGCTTTCAGTAACGGATTAGGTTGAGGTAATTGCTTTCCTTTTTCAAAATCGATCTGCCTATCTATTTCCTGTTTTAATTTTTGCAGGTCGATTTTTTCGTAGTGGTTTTGCGATATTACTGAATTTCGATCAATATGTCTTGGTCCTTCGATTTGCCAGTCGCTTAATCGCTTATGATCGTACCTGCATTCGTTGCAGATGTATTCTTTTACCTCCGCATACTGATCTTTCCGTGCTGATACGCGAAGTACTTCTTCCCCTTTCGTAAAAAGGACAACTTTTCCGCAGCACTTGTCACAATTTCGATGGGCATCCAATGGCTTCGTGAACCAAACTCTGCTTTTGAAGCGAAACGTGTTATCTGTTAATGCACCCACAGGGCAAACATCAATCATATTTCCTGAGAAATCATTGTCGACGGCTTGCTGGATATAGGTGCTGATTTCGGATGTATCTCCGCGACCTAATACTCCATGCACGCGCTTGTTTGTAAGCTGGTCAGCTACATACGTGCACCGGTAACAAAGAATGCACCGGGTCATGTGCAACTTGATTTTGTCTCCGATGTCAATTTTTTCAAATGTCCTTCTATCTTCCTCATACCGTGTTTTCGCGGCACCATGCTCATACGCTAAATTCTGAAGGTCACACTCCCCAGCCTGATCACAAATCGGACAATCCAATGGGTGGTTAATCAAAAGAAATTCTACTACACCTTTTCTCGCTTCAAGGACTTCGGCAGAAGTAATGTTTTGAACGACCATTCCATCCATAACTGGTGTTCTGCAAGAGGCCACCAACTTCGGCATGGGACGAGGATCTTTAGCTGAACCTTGCATTACCTTAACCAGACATACACGGCATTTTCCACCACTGTCTTTCAGGCTTGTATAATAACACATCGCAGGAGGAACAATGGCTCCCCCGATCTGTCTGGCTGCATTAAGAATCGTTGTACCATCCGGTACTTCCACCTCTATGCCATCTATCGTTACTTTTGCCATGCCTATTGCTAGTTCTAATTATGCATTAACTACTTCAAATTTTTCCGATCTAAACGGTTCCTTCTCAAAATGTTTTGGATTTCTAACTTTCTCAGGATACTTGACGTGATATTCAAATTCTTCGCGAAAATGTCGGATAGCACTGGCCACCGGCCATGCTGCTGCATCACCCAACGGGCAAATGGTATTGCCTTCAATTTTTTTAGCTACATCAACCAATAGGTCAATATCTTCCATATGCCCATGACCATGTTCGATGCGATGCAATACTTTTTCCATCCAGCCTGTTCCTTCACGGCAAGGACTGCACTGTCCACAAGATTCATGATGATAAAAACGTGCAAATGTCCAAAGATTACGAACGATACACGTCGTTTCATCCATCACAATAAATCCTCCTGATCCAAGCATCGTACCACTAACAAAACCACCATCTGCCAACGATTCATAGGACATCAGTCGTGGTTCGCCTTTGGCCGTTTTTAAAATCAGATGAGCTGGCAAAATGGGAACAGAAGAACCACCGGCAACAACTGCTTTTAATTTTCTGCCTTTCCAAATACCACCGCAGTATTCATCCGAGTAAATAAATTCTTCAACCGGCAGACCTAGGTCAATTTCATATATCCCTGGTTTATTAATGTGGCCGCTAGCGGAAATAAATTTTGTTCCCGTGCTTTTTCCCACGCCTGTTTTTGCATATTCATCGCCCCCCAAGTTTACAATGGGAACAACAGCAGCGATCGTTTCCACATTATTAACTACAGTAGGGGCTGCGTATAGGCCCGCCACGGCAGGGAACGGAGGTTTCAACCTTGGATTACCACGTTTGCCTTCCAGTGATTCCAGCAACGCAGTTTCCTCTCCACAAATATATGCTCCAGCCCCGGGATGAACATATAAATCCAGCGAATATGGAGTACCTAAAATATTCTTGCCAAGAAGCCCGGCAGCATAAGCTTCGTCAATGGCCTTTTCCAAAATGCGGACAATGTACATGTACTCACCCCGAATATAGATGTACGATGTTTTCGCCCCCAGCGCATAGCTCGAAGTTATCATTCCCTCAATTAATAAGTGGGGAATCTTCTCCATGAGATACCGATCCTTAAATGTTCCTGGCTCGCTCTCATCGGCATTACAAACCAGGTAACGGGGCTTTTCGGATTTTCTATCCAAAAAACTCCATTTCATCCCGGCAGGAAAACCAGCTCCTCCTCTTCCTCTCAGACCTGATTTTTTAACTTCTTCAGTAACGGCATCTGGTGTCATTGTTCTCAATGCCTTCTCAACGGAAGCATACCCACCCTGCCTTCGATAGACGTCGAGGGTTTCTATTCCTGGAATGTTAATATGTTCGAGTAGGAACTTCTTGGGCATTTCAGTTAATCGTTATCAGTTAATTGTTATCCGTTAATCGGTATCCGTTATTTGTTTTCATTATTCGTTATTCCTTTTATCGTGAGCTGTTAAAACTACAACCAGTCTTGCACGATTAACGGATAACGGCTATCCACTACCTCATATATGAACTGCGTTTATCTGCTACTTTTAAATTGTTAATTAATGCATCCACCTTATCCGTTGTAAGATTTTCATAGTATTGTGCACCACATTGTAACATAGGTGCCGTTCCACACGAACCAAGACACTCTACTGTTTTTAGCGTGAACATGCCGTCCGGTGTGGTTTCACCAACTTTAATATTCAGTTTTGTTTCCAGGTGTGCAATAATTTCATCCGATCCCCTTAGCCAGCATGGTCCTGTTTGGCAAACTTCGATCAGGCATTTACCTACAGGCTCCAGGTTGTACATGGAATAGAATGTAGCTACTTCATATACCTCTATGGGTTTTATATTTAACAGTCCTGCAACATAATCCATCACAGCAGGACTTAGCCACCCGTCAAACTCAGCCTGAGCTAAATGCAACAGGGGAAGTAAGGCAGACTTTTGCTTACCTACTGGGTACCGCCCGATGATTTTGTTCACGAGGACAAGCGTTTCGTCTGAGAATTTCATTTCGGTTATCCGTTACCCGTTAATAGTTAATTGTTATCAGTTAATCGTTATCAGTTAATCGTTACCCGAAATACGGATAACGATAACTCACAACGGCTAAGCGTCAAGTTCACCTGCAATCACATTCATACTACTCATCGTCAAAATCGCATCCGACAACATGGAGCCTTTGATCATTTCAGGATACGCTTGATAGAAAATAAAACAAGGCCTCCTGAAGTGCAATCTGAAAGGTGTTCTCCCTCCATCACTTATCAAGTAAAAACCAAGTTCACCATTGCCACCTTCCACGCAATGATAGACTTCGCCTTTCGGAACATCGGTTTCACCCATTACAATTTTAAAGTGATAGATAAGCGCCTCCATATTATTATAAACTTCCTCTTTTGGAGGTAAATAAAAATCGGGTACCTCGGCATGAAAAGGTCCTGCCGGCAACTTGTCGATAGCCTGTCGAATGATGCTTAAGCTTTGCCACATCTCCTCATTGCGCACCATGAAGCGATCGTAAACATCGCCGTTGGATCCCACCGGAATAGTGAAATCAAAATCCTGATAAGATGAATACGGCAACGCAACCCGTACATCGTAATCCACCCCGGCGGCCCGAAGATTAGGCCCTGAAAAACTATAATTAAGCGCACGTTCCACGGATATCCCTCCTACCCCAACTGTACGATCAATGAATATTCTGTTTCGTTTCAACAGGTTTTCAAACTCCTTCAAGATCACAGGAAATTCTTTAAGGAATCTGTCGATCTTTTCCCAGGCTTTTGGCGAGAAGTCGCGTTCGAAGCCACCGATACGACCGATATTAGATGTTAATCTTGCCCCGCAGATTTCTTCGTAAATCTCGTACACGAGTTCCCGTTGCTGAAACATATACACAAACCCCGTCAGCGCTCCTGTATCCACACCGATCACAGCATTACAGATGAGGTGATCTGTAATACGGGCCAACTCCATTATAATTACGCGAAGGTATTGTACCCGTTTAGGAATCTCCAGATTCAAGAGTTTCTCTACTGTCATATGCCATCCAATATTATTAATAGGGGCCGAACAGTAGTTTAATCTATCAGTAAGCGGAGTTATTTGATAGAAAGGTCTGCGTTCTGCTAACTTCTCAAATGCTCTGTGAATATAGCCGATGGTGGGTGTTGAATCGACTATAATCTCACCATCCATCTTCAGGACATTCTGAAAAATACCATGAGTAGCTGGATGGGTAGGGCCAAGGTTCAGGAACGAGTACTGCTTTTCTTCAGGTTGATAAAATTGATCGGTGGTTTGTTTTACTTCCATTTTGTTTTATCTGCCAAACATCGCGTCATCTTTATCCTGGCGAATTTGATCTTCCAACGGATATTCTTTTCGCATTGGAAAAATAATCATCTCATCCACATTTAGTATCCGGGTCAGATTTGGATGTCCTTCGAAAATGACACCATAGAAATCATAAGTCTCGCGCTCCATCCAGTTTGCCGCAGCAAAAACGGGTGTCAACGTTGGCACCGTAGGACTATCAGCCGGAAGATAAATTTTTAAGCGAAGTCGTACGTTGTTGATGAGATTATGGAGCTGATACATAACAGCCAGCTGCTGGATATCCGGATAATGAATCGCACATAAAGTTGTGAGGAATTGAAATTTCATCTCCGGATGATCGTACAAGTGCTGAATGATCTCAATGATTTTATCCTTCTTCAGCGTAATGGTAAAAAAATCATACAGTATTCCGGCATGAAGAATTTGATCCTCATATTTTTCTTTCAATACGTTTATAATTTTATCCTGAACGGTTACATCCATTTATTCTATCCCGTATTTATTCAGCATTACTTTATATTCTTCGGAATCTCTTCTACGCAAAGACTCAGATTCCACTAAATGCTGAATCTTAATGATACCATCAATGATTTGCTCAGGCCGAGGAGGACAACCAGGAACGTATACATCTACGGGAATGATCCGATCAATACCCTGAAGAACACTGTATGTATCAAATATTCCACCACTGCTAGCACACGCGCCAACTGACAAAACCCATCGAGGCTCCGCCATTTGTTCATAGACTTGCCGCAGTATAGGTCCCATCTTTTTTGCAATAGTTCCCATCACCATCAGTAAGTCTGCTTGTCGCGGAGAAAAACTCAATCGCTCCGAACCAAATCTTGCAAGATCATAATGTGCGCCCATGGTAGCCATAAATTCAATGCCACAACACGATGTAGCGAACGGTAAAGGCCAGATTGAATTTTTTCTGGCCAAACCCACAACCTTCTCCAGACTGGTAGCAAAAAATCCAGCACCTTCTATACCTGCTGGTTTTTCTGCCATAAGAATTTTACCTGTTGTGACTTCCATGTCTTTTAATCTTCCCAAGTTAACGCTCCTTTTTTCCGGATGTAGAAAAAGCCGATGAGCAAGGCTGCTATGAAAATAGCCATCTCTATGAAACCCTGTACTCCCAATTCCTTAAAATTCACTGCCCATGGATACATGAAAATGACTTCAATATCAAACAGAACAAAAAGGATAGCTACCAGAAAATACTTAATATTAAAAGGTACTCTGGCATTTCCCCGGGGTTCAATGCCGCATTCAAATGATTCTAATTTTATTTTTGTTTTACGTTTTGGTCCCAACAAGTGGGTGGCCACCATCGTTACTCCAACAAAACCGGCGGCAACCAAGAACATCAAGGCAATAGGAGCGTATTGAATCAGATCAGCGTTTTTCATGGGCTTGAAAATACAAAATATCCTTTCTTAACTTTTTAACCATCACATTAAAATATTACATGATGGTGCATTCGATTGTTCCGCTAAAAATTACCGTTGCTTTTTAGCTGCCGAAGTTAAGGAGGAAAAATCAAACTACTCAGATATAACACAATACTTTATTGCTTTAGTTTCCAGGCCCACGGTTACTTCTGAAAAATGAAATTATAAGTGGTATTGCTGTGAGCAGTATCATGCCAAAAACGATATACTCCAAGTACTCGATCAAACCGGGGAAAGCATTCCCCAGTAAATAACCAGCCATGACCATTGTTATAACCCAAACTGTTGCGCCTAAGAGATTATAGACCCAAAACTTTTTAAAGTCGATGTGCGTCATACCTGCTAAAATTGGAACGAAAGTTCGAACGATGGGCAAAAATCTTCCAAGGACAAAAGCCATCATTCCATGTCGTTGATAAAATGATTCAGTCATTTCAAGATACTTTTTTCGATAAAAGAAATTGTCGGTTCTGTTTTCCAGGTATTTTTTTGCCCAACGACCTATTCCATAACCTAGCGTGGTTCCCATCACAGCTGCGCCTATCAATAGAATAATGAGGATGCCTATGGGGGTATCAAGATAGGGCGATTCAGCGAGAAGTCCGGCTGCAAACAATAACGAATCGCCAGGAAGAAAAAATCCAAAGAACAATCCCGTTTCAGCAAAGATGATTAGCAACAATAGCACTAATCCGCCATACTGAATAAGCGTTTCAGGATTTAATATTTCTGATAATGACATTCTAAAAGTTCGTTATAAATAGGGACTCTCGAAACAGCGGATCCCCTGTTGATAATAAAAGAATTAACTATAGTTATTGAAAATTCTAGTTAGGGAACACTAAAGGACGCATAAACATAAAAAACATTCCGTTGATACGCACTAATGAACAAAGACTTCAACCTGGAGCAACTGATAACTTGAACATCGGTAACCGGGTCAGGGAGTCCCCAGTCAGTGAAAGCAATCTTTTTTAACACATCTATTAATATACGAGCCCGGGGTCGCTCCTGAACCACAATTAAAGGGTCGGATGACGCTCCCTCGTATGTGAGCAATCTTTTAAATCTTAAAAGCTCAGTCCCTCCTTGCCAGGAAATTACGCTGATTCCGAAAAGCAAGACAATGCCTGCCAAATTGAATACGTGTCTAAGTTTTGGAAGTGATTTGCCCATCTTAATCCCTAAAGGTAAAGGAAATTTTCCAGTAAGGACAAACGAATGAAATTGAACCCTTGCTTGTTGTACCTTGCATATTCAGAACCAGTAAAGTAACTACGATTTAAATAGTTTTATCAGACCTTCTACACAACGATTTGCATGGAGCAATCTTCCTATATTCCTTTAAAGATTATTGAAATAAAGGAGGATACCTCAGACACAAAGTCGCTCAAATTAAAACAACTTTCAGACAATCCAATACATTACAAACCAGGACAATTTTTAACATTCATCTGGAAGAAAAAAAACAAAGAAGAAAGACGATCTTATTCTATTTCATCAACGCCCGTCTTAAATGAACAACTCACCATTACGGTAAAGCGTATTGACAATGGGGAATATTCCAGGTATCTGTTTGATTCGGCTACGGTAGGTGATGTGCTCTTATCCATTGGTTCATCAGGCTTCTTTACATTACCTGAAAATATAAATAGATATGATCAAACATTTTTTCTTGCCGCCGGAAGTGGGATCGTTCCTATCTTACCCTTGATCAAAACTGTTTTACATCGCAATCCATCAACTCAGGTTATCCTAATTTATAGCAATCGTTCGGAAGAACATACAATTTTTTTAACTGAGCTCAAATCGTTGCTAAAAGTCTTTCCGATACAATTTCAAGTTGAATTTCTTTTCAGTTCCTCGCAGAACTTGCTTCGGGCAAGACTTACAAAATTTCTTTTGCATCAGTATATAAATGAAAAAATTATCAGGAAAGAGCAGACCCTCTTCTATATCTGCGGGCCGCGCCACTATACGCAAATGGCAACCATAACCTTATTGACTGAAGGAATTGCACCGGAAAATATTAGAAAAGAAAACTTTAGTACAGAGAAGCCGGTAATTAAGGAACTGCCTCCCGACATCAAACCGCATCTTGTTCACATTGACTATGAAAACAAACAGTTTGATTTTATCGTCCAATATCCGCGTACTATTCTTGAGACTGCTAAACAAGCGGGTATAACGTTGCCTTACAGTTGTGAAGCGGGAAAATGTGGTACTTGTTCGGCAACGTGCTTACAAGGAAAGGTATGGCTTTCCTACAATGAAGTTTTGTTGGATAAGGAACTGCAGCAAGGAAGGGTATTAACATGTACAGGTTATCCTTGGGGAGAAGAAGATGTCATTCTAACTTTTCCTGGGCTGACTTCTTAAATCATCTATCGTTTCAGGCAATAAAGAGTGCCATCCGTGCTGCTTACAACCAAATAATTATCCGAGATGGCTGGCGTCGAAAATATAGCACCTAGTTTATATTCCATGCCGATAAAATCCGCGGGTGTTTTGATAAAATTCATTATGTCATCCCGGAGGGTGTCATCGGATTTAAAATATTTTAAATGATGGGCTTGATATCCCTCCATGTTAAAGACCCATTTTATATCTCCGCTTTTCAAATCAATACCATACAATTTTCCTATAAGGGTTCCTACATAGCCCATCGAAGCGCTATATGCACATGGACCAAAAATATTAAACTTCACATCTGTCCTCCACAATTCCTTACCCGTCCTACCATCCAATGCTAAAAGAACACGATCGTCGGAAGTGCCGATGTAGACAACTGAGTCCCTGGGCGTAGCAGCCATGGCCCATCCGAAAGGAAAAGATTTATTCCAGTGTGAATAACCTGCTTTGGCATCAATGGCGTACAGATTATAATCTCGTGCACCAATATACACTAAATCATTTTCTACAACAGGTGATCCTTGCAGTTCCCCATCAGGAAAGTAACGATGGCCAACGGTCTTAAATTTCCAAAGTAAATCTCCCTGTTCCTGACCCAACGCATATAGATTTCCATCAAATGAGCCAACGAATAACCTGTCTTGATACAGCGCGGGAGTAGTGTGAACAATATCACCTGTTTTAAAGCTCCACCTCAGCACCCCATCTGCTGCACCAATCGCATATATTCTTCCATCCCCCGCCCCAAAGAATATGCGGTTATTATTAAAGACGGGGGAAGATTGATAATAGTCTGCAAAGTCGTAACGCCTATCTCCTAAAATTCCTCCTTTTGTTTTAAACGACCAGACCACTTTACCCGTGTTCTTATTCAGGCAATAGAGGTTTGCATCTCCACTGTATAAAAACAAATGATTTCCCTGCAAGCATACAGTGGATCTGATCTCCCCTCCCGTTTTGAATTCCCATTTTAACTTCCCAGAGCCAAGGTCAACGGCATATAAAGTGCTGTCCAAGCTTCCAACAAATACACTATTTTCTACTACTACCGGAGAGGAGAACATAGGACCCTTCGCTTTAAACTTCCATTGAACTGTGGGAAGTTTTTCAAAATCAGGGTTGCTGTTTTGTCCCATTTTGTTGGATATGGCGGCGGGACTTTGTCCACGCAGCACGACACTACCGAAAACCAGAATAGCGAAGCAAAATAACCTCATATACCTGCATTAAAGCTTAAGAAATGCTAGTTACAGTCACGCACAAAAATGACAAATTAAAAACTGCGATGCATACCGCGCGTAGCGTGAAAGTTACTTCTAATCAGGCCGTCATTCACTTCTGAGTGACTTCACAGGATTTGCCAGGGATGCTTTTATAGCCTGATAACTTATCGTAATAGATACGATTAACAAAACCAGGGTAAAGCTTAAAATATAGGTTAGCACATCGATGTCGGTACGATACGTAAAATTCGCTAGCCACTGTTTTATTAGATAATATGAAAACGGAATGCCCAGCAAAAAACCAATTCCAATTAACCAGGCAAAATCCGCATAAATCAACCTTAGTATTCCTCCCACAGAAGATCCAAGAACTTTGCGCACTCCTATTTCTTTTACCTTGCGTTGAACTACAAATAACACCAACCCATACACACCCAAGCAGGAAATTAAAACAGCAATGAGAGTAAAGCTTTGGATGATCCTTCCAAAATTCTGAAAATTTGAATATTGCTGATTCAATTGTTCATCCAAAAAATTAAATTCGAACGTCTTTTCGGGAAACATTTTCTTCCATGCAACTTCTATCTTGTCAATCGTTTGATCCACATTTGCGTTCTCAAACTTCACCGAGAGCGTGTTCAATTGATTGTCGTTTATCTCCATAACGAGGGAAGAAATTGGTGTAAGGAGCGAATTGAAGTTAAAGTCTCTAACCACACCTACAACGTAGCCCTCTTTTCCCTCGCGCGTTATTTTTTTGCCAATTGCCTTTTCAGGAGTTCCCCACTTAAACTCTTTCACAGCTGTCTCATTCACAATAAAACCAGCATCCGCATCGGTACCGAAGTTCTTGTTTAACATTCTTCCTGCGACCAACGCTATTCCATAGCTATCGAGAAAATCATACTCAATGGACATGTTGGCGATGAAGAGATTATCTTCTTTTGTAAATCCTTCCGGTATCGTGTTTCTATAGATTGCTCCCAAACCCGGAGGATTTGATGAAAGCGTTGTCTCCTTAACTCCGGTCTCATCTCCAATCACATTCCGATAAGTTTGAAGTCGCATTCTAAAAACTGAGTCGGAGCTTCCAAAAATTCCGTTTAGATTTTGACTAAATAATGGAATGGTAATGATGTGTTCGCGCTGGAAACCCAATGGCCTATTATTGATATAATTCAATTGTTTTAAGATCATTAAGGAACCTGATAACAAGATGCAAGCAATTGTCAATTGGAAACCAACGAGAACCCTGCGCAGCCAATGACCTCCATGTTGTATAAAAGTGCCCTTTAACGAATGAATGGAATTGAATTGCGTTACAAAGTATGACGGATATCCGCCAGCGAGAAGGGTTATGAGAATCAGCAAAATAATAGAGGTCAAAAGCAGCACACCATCTACAGCCTGTGAAAATATCAGGTTCTTACCCGTAAACTCATTCAGGATGGGCAGCGTAAAATAAAACGCGCCATAGGATAATACGAAAGCTATCAAACAAAACAAAAAGCTTTCTGCCAAAAACTGCGCTATTAGTTGATACTTTAACGATCCTAAAATCTTACGTATACCAATTTCTTTAATGCGAGCAAACGACTGAGCTGTACTAAGATTGATGTAATTGATGGCTGCTATCAATAATGTCAAAAGACCAACGCCTATAAAAACGGAAATGTTTTCCACGGAGTTGGTAGCAGAGGGTTCAACAAGTAATGTCGACTTCAAATGTATATCCCGTACGGGCATAAGTTCAAAGACCTGGCCCACCAATAATTGTGGCTGAGCATAATTTTTAAGAAATGCTTCCATATTATGATCTACGTTTTTGGGATCGGCCCCTGCTCTCAACAAAACGTAGGTGTAAGAATGGCTGATAATGAAGTTTATCGAAAGATTTTCTCGCATCGCTCGGGCCGCTTCATCATTTTCAAGATTATACATATTCTCATACGGTATAAGCATATTAAACCGCAGGTGTGAATTTTCTGGGAAATTTTTTACAACACCTGTTACCTTAAAGGAATGTCTTCCGGAAAACAAAAGTGTTTCACCAATCGGATTTTTATCACCAAAATATTTGGTTGCCATTTCTTCATTGATGATAACTGTATAAAGATCCTTTAGTGCTTTTTTTGCGTTGCCCCGGACAAACTCAAATGTGAACATTTTCATGAGGGTGGAGTCTGCAAAGTACACGTCCGATTCTTCGAAAGAAGTCTGTTCCTCCGGCCGGGTAATACTAATGTTTCGTCCATATACGCGCGCTGTTTCCTCTACTTCTGGAAAAAAATCTTTCATCAACGGACCAATAGGCGGCGGTGTGGTGGCAAGCTCCATTCCATTTGGTGCAGTATACCTAAGTCTGTATAGGGTGTTAATTTTTTCGTGGAAGAGATCATAGCTCATCTCTGACCTCACGTATGTTATGATCAGTAGGGCAAGTGTTAAGCCGCAGGTAAGTCCAATGAAGTTTATCGCGGAGTAAGCCTTGTATTTTAGAATATTTCGGCTGGCGGTTGTAAAGAAATTTTTTAGCATAAGACTAATATCCACCTGAGTCTACTAAAAAAGATTTTATTTGAGTTTCCCTTTTTATGAGAGTAGTTCCAGTGAGTGTCTAGCGGCGAGCAAAATTAAAAATTACCCCCACTGGTGTGAGCGTCAATCCAAACGGCCTACTGACTCATGCACAAAAAAAAATTATCTCCTGATTGAGCCTCCCCTCTACCGATTTTCCCAGCAAAAAATGCTGGCAAAAGAGCTTAGAAACCTAAGATCGATATTAATTATAAAATGTAACTGACACGCATCGCTATACAAAGTAACCTTTAATCTTGGGCCGCAAATCACTGGTATAGAGCCTCTACATCGAACTATTGTGAAGTTTAAAATGACGACCTTGTCTTACAAACTGCTTCGGAGAAACTTTATAAACTATGACAAATATTTCGGGGGGTTAACCATTATGTTACACGGCTCAAAGTAATGAAATGATTAGCGGAAGTATTAATCCATTCTGGATTTCTAAAAAAATTCGCAATAAAAAAGGTTGGCTTTAAACCAACCTTTTTAGTTTAAAAAAATTCAAGTTAATTTTCTACGCCCAGTTCTTTATAACGCTTCTCGATGCGCTTGATCCCCTCATCCATTCCAAGATCGGTGTAAATGGCGTAAAGAATATCCAACACTTCCTGGTCATCCGACTTTAAGTTTCTCTGCCTTTTCCCAATAAGGAAGAGCCTGTTTATATTTTTCAACCAAGTACCTTATCCAGATCAGCCTTTTTCTTTTTATCCGCTGCAGAAATTCCCATGGTTGACATTTCTTTTTTGATGGCAGCAGCTTCGCTGTACATCAGTTTTGCCAGGTAAAGCTGAGCTTCAAAATATTGAGGGTCAATCTTTAAAGCTTCTTCATAATTTTTCTTAGCTTCCTCTATGTTGTTTAAGCTGGCATTGGCGTATCCCAAATAGAAATGAAGAATTTTATTATTGGGTTCTTGTTTAATAGCAGCTTCCAAACCAGATTTCGCTTCATCAATTCGTTTTAAGTCAATCAACAATCCGATTTCGACTTTAGGAAAATCCTGGTTTGCTGGAAATTTAGTTTTCGCTTCACGTACTAATTTGAGAGCTTCTTCTTTATTTTCTTTCGGACCGCTATGGATGTTGATGATGATGGAGTACGCATCGGAAGACTTGCCGCCCAACTCAATATACTTTTTAAAGTTAGTAATAGCCTTATCATAATCTTCCAGGCCATTAGCAACAAACCCAGCGTAGAAATAGGCAGTTGTATCATTGGGTGTAATCTCCTGAACTTTTTCAAAGTTTTTTAAGGCACCTTCCAAATCTTCCTCCTGATATTGGGCTGCACCCTTATTTAAATATCCACCTGCCCAATTAGTTACTTGCTGAGATTTTAACAGGGGAGGCCAGCTGGCATCCGTGATAAATAATTCGTTTTTACCTGTGTTAAGCTCGATCCGCTTTTGCAAAGGATTCAAGGGCCGTTTTGTAGGCATCCGTAGCCAGCGCTTTATGCGCTTCATTTGAGGTAGTATCAATCGATGCATAGATGAGGCCACGATAGTACCACGTTTTTGCATCGTCCTTAGTCTTTTCATAGGTAGTAGCCAGATCAATATTTGTCTTAGCTTCATCCAGTTTTCCTTCTTTCCAGGAATTAAGCGCTTTGTTAAGGTTAGGTTTAGAGCCTTTTTGAGCATAGACAGATACTGTAGCTAACATCAACAGTAAAAGTGTTATTCGTTTCATTTTAAATACAGGTTTTTGTGGATGATTAATTTAGGGTTGTTATATCTTGATCTATTTTATCAATCTTCTGAATCTTTTCCACCGACGAAATCCGGTCATCTTCATTCAGTTTAATAAGTCTTACTCCCTGCGTAGCACGCCCCATCACGCGGAGTTCACTCACTTTAATGCGAATGGTAATCCCGGAGCGATTGATAATCATGAGCTCGTCATCATCAATCACTTCCTTGATGGCAACAAGCTTGCCAGTTTTCTCTGTAATGTTAAGGGTCTTCACTCCTTTTCCTCCACGTTTCGTAATCCGATAGTCGCCAATGAGTGATCTTTTTCCGTACCCTTTTTCAGAAACCACCAGCAAATTAGCATCCTCCCGGTTTATACAAACCATTCCAATAACTTTATCGGCTTCAGATTCCAATGTTACGGCACGCACTCCGGCTGCGGTCCGACCCATGGGCCGTACGTCGCGCTCATTAAAATGAACTGCCTTGCCCTCACTTTTTGCTATAATAATATGATTCGTACCATTTGTTAATGAGGCATTTAATAGTCTATCACCTTCGTGGATTGATATGGCATTTATCCCCCTTGCCGAGGTCTTGAATACGCTTCCAGGGAAGTCTTTTTGATCGTGCCTTTTTCAGTACAAAGTATTACAAAGTTGTTA
The DNA here is from genome assembly GCA_963837415.1 of uncultured Bacteroidota bacterium. Lineage (GTDB taxonomy): Bacteria > Bacteroidota > Bacteroidia > Cytophagales > Cyclobacteriaceae > Chryseolinea. Next base: position 255,161 of record CAWING010000002.1, read on the forward strand.
TTGATATATTGTTCGTCCTCCAGATTCTTCACATTGATGATGGCGCGAACCGTATCGCCAGGCTCGATATTTATCAGGTTCTGAATCGCCCGTCCCTTTGAAGTTTTAGTTCCTTCCGGAATCTCATACACTTTCTTCCAGTAAACTTTTCCCTGGTTCGTAAAAATCAACAGGTAGTTATGTGCCTGAGCGATAAAAAGATGTTCCGTAAAATCATCTTCTTTTGTTATTACGCCTCGCGATCCGACGCCTCCCCTTCCTTGTGTTCTGTATTCTGAAAGCGATGTTCTTTTGATGTATCCCTGGTTCGAAATGGTGATCATCATATCCTCGTTGGGGATCATATCTTCGAACGAAATATCATCTTCAGTTACAACAACCTCAGTTCTGCGAGCATCGCCATACCGCTCTTTTAATTCCGATAGTTCTCCTTTAATGATATCCATGCGTAAGGATTCATTGGCACAGAATGTGGTTTAGTTTTTCGATGAGTTGTTTTACTTCGTTGTATTCTTGTTGAATCTTATCACGCTCCAGGCCCGTAAGCCGTTGCAGGCGCATATCCAGAATGGCTTTTGACTGGATCTCTGATAAATTAAAGCGACTCATCAAACCGTCCTTCGCAGTTTCCGGATCTTTTGAATTACGGATCAGTGTAATTACCTCATCCAGATTATCCAGGGCAATGAGATACCCTTCTAAAATGTGGGCCCTTTTTTCAGCTTCCGCTAATTCAAATTTAGTTCTGCGAACAACAACTTCGTGGCGGTGTTCAACAAAATATTTAATTAAATCCTTCAGGTTAAGCGTCAGCGGACGGCCCTTCACCAAGGCCACATTGTTTACACTGAAAGCCGATTGTAGCTGGGTGTACTTAAATAAATTATTTAAGACAATATTTGGAATTGCATCTTTTTTCAGATCGTATACAATTCTATATCCATCACGATCGGATTCATCCCGTAAATCGGAGATTCCTTCGATTTTCTTTTCGTTTATAAAGCGCCGCTGTTTTTTCAATCATCATCGCTTTGTTCACCATGTATGGAATTTCGGTTACAACAATCTGATCCTTCCCTGTCGGTGATGTTACAATTTCTGCTTTCGATCGTACTACAATTCTTCCCCTTCCAGTGAGGTAAGCTTCCTGAATTCCCGCCTGACCATAGATTATTCCACCCGTTGGAAAATCCGGAGCCGTGATAAACTTCATCAGCTCTGGAATCGTAATGGCATTGTTGTCAATGTAGGCAATGATACCATTGATTACCTCCGTAATATTGTGAGGCGCCATGTTAGTGGCCATGCCCACAGCAATACCCGAAGATCCATTTATCAAAAGATTGGGAAGTTTACCCGGCAGGACTGTGGGTTCGGTAAGGGAATCGTCAAAGTTTGGCTGAAAGTCTACGGTATCTTTGTTTATATCGGCAAGCAATTCTTCCGCAATTCTTCGAAGTCTCGCTTCGGTGTACCGCATTGCTGCTGGGGAATCCCCATCGATGGAACCAAAATTTCCCTGCCCATCTACCAGCGTATAACGCAACGACCAATCCTGAGCCATGCGCACCATGGTATCATACACCGAGGCATCACCATGAGGGTGATATTTTCCAAGTACTTCCCCAACAATTCTCGCCGATTTCTTATGGGGTTTGTTATAAGTTAACGCCCAATTCCTGCATACCGTAAAGAACTCTACGGTGAACTGGTTTTAGACCGTCACGAACATCGGGAAGGGCTCTGGAAATAATAACTGACATCGAATAATCGATGTAGGCACCCCGCATTTCATCTTCAATATTTATAGGTATTATGCTCTGCCTTGGTGGCGGTAAATCATTGGTCTCTTCTGCCATGTAGAATCAAATAATTAAACTTAAAAAGGGTTCTTTTTAGAGTCGTGCAAGATAGTAAAAAACGCTGTCGGACAATCGTTAATCACGAATAGTTTATGGATCAGTTATCCGTTAATTGTTGATGGTTAATCAAGGTGGAGGGGAGTTGCTAACTTGGGAAGGAAATGGTGAAAGGTAAAAGGTGAAAGGTAAGAGGATCGTCAGGAACAGGTAGAGCAATCACGGATAACTATTAACGGATAACCATTAACGTTTTTCAATAAGGATTCAATTTCTTTTTATTCTTGCCTTTGTATTTGAGGAGAACGGGGTGATTTTCCCCATAGTGGGGATTTTGTTTTTTATAGATCGGATGGACACGACTCCGATACTCCCGATTACCATGAGCATGATTCATCTGGGCCTTGCACGACTTTAGAAAACATCTTCGAAGCTCAGGGATGCGATAGGTGGCGCCTACGTTCAAATAAAAAGCATTGAATTTATGCGTGATACTTTGACCGGACTCGGGAAAATTAAGCTTATAACTTTTGATCTCATAAGAGGGCCGCACAAATAATTTAAAGTATTCCGACATCTCCCGCTCAACCGTTACACCTAAATTGATAAACACTCCTTTCTTGATTGATCCGGCATCAAAATTCTTCCCTAGTTTATAGCCGCCGATGTTAGCGTCAACTATTAACAAATATTCATAGTATCTGTACACCGATCCTCCGAGCGACGCGAAATATTTTTTAAGAAAGAAGCTGGAGAAGTCCGGAGAAAAATTGCTGATCCTATCACTATAACTCAACGGTTTAAAATCTCCTACCCGAGTAAATTCATACGAATACCCCCCGCCGATACGGTATCTGTCAAATTCAATGTGCAGGGTTGCTCGTATTGGGATATTAAAAGATTTGCTTTTGAACCCAATTGTAGCCGTATCAGAATTTACCCGGAATGCGCCCGTCTGTGTCGTATTGCCCGACGGTGTGGCGGCATTGAACCAATTAGAGTAACCGGAAGCGACGCTGGACGGCTGAAATAATTTAGGAACAGAATCCGGGTTCTGTAAAATTCCGAAGCCATCCAGTTCATGTTTGAACGTGGTGCTTCCATATCCTGTACTGAGGCCAAATGTTACTTTGCTAAGAATTTTTCGAAGTACCCCGTTGCCTTTCTTTTTAATGTAAAAATACTCTAACGGTATGGTGGCATCCGATTCATTCTCATACTGACTGAATACATCAGGCACAGCTGCTAAGCTACACAGTAAGAGCGTTGCTATAAAAATATGACGCTTCAGAAAAAAAGATTTAAATCTCTTAATTAAAAAATGTAAGCCATTAATAATCTGGCCATTGAAGGTTAAAGTTAACTCAAATTCGGGAATCATCCTATCGTTTAATAGTACCGATAAGGACCCGTTGAAGTTTCTAACGAAGAAAAGGTATGGAATAGTGTTTGTCCCCTTTTTGCCGTATAAGTGAAGTTATAATCGATAACCCGCTGATTCGAGCTTTGTAATGTAAACTTCACAGGATTAACGCCTTCTTTTAAGGGCACACGAGCGTAAAAAATACTATGCGGAAGGGTTTGCCAGTTTCTGGTATCTGCTTTTTCGGTTATGGCATTTACTATTCCAATGACAGCACCTAGCCGGTCATCTTCTTTGCGCAAACTGTGCTCGGTGGCTTTTTTCAAGGCGGCGCGAAGCAATCCCTTGCCAAACTCCTGTAGCATCCGTTGCTTCAGGCTATGGAAGGCAACTTTGTTTACATCTTCCGCCAATTCAAGGGAATAATTAGTACCATTTAATTCCAAATTGGCGGATTGAAAATAAAGAGATCGTTCTCTGTATCGCGGGAATGCCACGCGAAAAATTTCAAGTTTGCTTAAATCCGACCGTTCTTTATCCTCCGATACTACGAATGGAAAACTCATTCCCATCTCCGGATTACTGAAAACCATCGTATTGTTTGTATCCGTGTGGATGGCAAAGTTTATACTCCATTCATCTTTTACAGGGCCCAGTCCGTTGTGCCAAAAGAATATCAATTCGGCATCAGGTTGGGTGGGCGTGAAACCCGCCATATCAAATTTCATTTTATACTTTTCATATTCATCCTGAAAACCTGTCCACCACGCGGTATTAAGAAGGTCTTTTTTTAAGTTGATGCGGAACCTGCATACCAAACATGGCAGCATATTCATTTTCATAAACGTCCACTGCATTGCGATAGGCTATAAAAGCATTGTTATAATCTTTGGTAGACTGATAGATAATTCCCATTAGCGTATGAATGAAAGCATCGCGCTGAAATTTTTCAGCAGATACATATTTATCATTGAGCTGATTTAGCCGGATGTTTAGCCGGCGGCATTCTATCAGCGCATCTTCAGGCTTATTCATTTTTATAAAGTTGATGGCCTTGAAGTATAACACCATCAAATGTTCATGATCTTCCCCGCGATACGCCGTTACGTTAGGATTGCTAAAATAGGAAGTTGCTTCAGCTACATAGTTAATCTTATAGTCTTCACCAAAAAGAAAAGCCTTTTCGAAATAGCCATTGCTCTCCTCATATTCCCCTAGAATGGAAAGCAGCAATCCTTTATTTACATCATATATAAAACGTGTTTTGCCTTCCCCTTCGCTTTCTCTTCGCTTAAGTGTTTCAAGTGCCTGAGTTAAGTCGCCCTTTTCAAACTCGTCGTTAAAGTCAAAATGATTTTGATAATAGGTGGCGCATGCATTCATGCCGACTATTAGAGAACATAGCCCAAAAAAATAAATACATCTATTGTAACACCTGTACATCTAATTTTTTACCAACTTTTTTATTTCCTGTTGTCCGTACCAGACGCGTTTATTAGTTTCTATATCCGTTAAAAAAAGTGTGGTAATATAGTTGACTACACGTCTGTTGTTGTACGTATCCGTTTCAGAAGTCATCTCTCCAAAAAGCATTAGATCAGCTCCTATCTCTTTACCCCATTGAGACACCGTTTCCGGACTTGCAAAGTCCTGCTGCTGCGCGCGCTCCAATCTCAGCTTATCACGAAACTCTTCCGATTCCACCAACTCCGCCAAATTCGAATTGTAAATAGCAAGCTCAAATTTCTTGATGTAGTTACCTGCATCAATATGCTCACTCGTTTTATTCTTGATTAAACCAACAACGATCGCTGGCTTTTTTTCATTTTCTTTCAGGTAGTCTTTAAATTTATCGGATGTAAAAAGTTCATTTACCATTTTATCAGCTACCAACCTGGAATCGGAATCATTCCAGCGGCCACTTAGATCAATTTGTGTTTCCGGATTGATCCGGGTTACACTTCGTGTCTGACAGGAAATAGAAAGGATACCCAACGCAATCCAGGAAAGCCTAATCATATTAATACAGTTGACCATATCAATTCAAAAATCCTGCCGGAAGATAATTATAAGAAAATTGGAAAGTTTGGATTTTCATCCAATAGGTCTGTTAACTTTTTACCGCGGAGGGCACAGAGATAAATACGCAGAGATGCACAGAGCCGCTGTATTTAAACTCTCTGGTCTCTGCGGTTTTTCTCTGCGCTTAAATCTCGACGAACGCAGACGTTATTTTCGTAAGCTTACACCAACTTTACTTTGAATACCCTTCGTTACGCATTTTTTAGCTGGCGGATAACCTCCTTGGGATTCGTGTTGCTGAATACGAAGTGGCCAACCACTAATATATCCGCTCCAGCATCCAGCAGTCGTTTTGAATTTTGCAGATTAACACCACCATCAATTTCGATGCGGGCAGATGAATTGGATTGTGTGATCAGCTTTTTTAGTTGCATTACTTTCTGATAGGTATGCTCAATAAACGTCTGGCCCCCAAATCCTGGGTTAACTGACATGACACACACTACATCAATATCCGCGATTATATTTTCCAGATCGACAACCGGCGTGTGAGGATTAAGAGCTACCCCAGCCTTGCATCCCAGCATTTTAATTTGCTGAACGTTCCGCTGAAGATGTTGACATGCTTCCACATGAATTGAAATATTTTCCGCTCCGGCCCTGTAAAAAGCCTCGACATGATGTTCCGGTTTTATAATCATGAGGTGCACATCCAACGGTTTCTTTGCATGCCGCTTTATAGCCTCTACGACAGGAATGCCCAATGAAAAATTAGGAACAAAAACACCATCCATCACATCAACGTGTATCCAGTCTGCCTGACTTTCGTTAATCATTTTTACCTCGCGTTCCAGGTTAGCAAAATCCGCGGCAAGTATGGAGGGGGCTACTAAATGATTTGACATGAGATTATTATCAGCTGGCAAAAATACATTAAAGTTGGAAGCTTTAACCGGTGTCCAACCGATTTAAAATATCAAATTAGCCTCCTAAAAATTAAACAGAATATGAGATACGATTTTAATCTTGGTGTCGAAAGTATTCTGGAATTTTCATGTTGTAAATCCAAATTCATCTACCGTTTTATTTTGTATACAATTCCTTTTTTAGTCTGAAAGGTAGTGACAAAGCCACGCTCTGTTTTTTTTGATTTTGCTGAGACACCTTCGATCTTAATTGGCGCTGACGTGCGTATTATACACGGTAAGCCGTTGAAGGATTTAATAGACGCCTGGGTGAGAACATGACCCGACCACGACATATCAACTTCAAATCCTCCACGTGCTTTTAGACCTCTCACCTCTCCTTGCTGCCATTCATCTGGGATGGCCGGCAATAAATGAACTTCTCCTAAATGACTTTGCAACAGCATTTCAGTAATGCCGGAGACACCGCCAAAATTCCCATCGATCTGAAACGGTGGGTGAGCATCCAGAAGATTCGGATATGTTCCACCAGCATTGGTATAATTAGTTCCTTCCATTCCCGTAAGGGTTAACTGCTCCCGTATCAATTTATGCGCGTGATTTCCGTCAAGCAGACGTGCCCATACATTAATTTTCCAACCTTTTGACCATCCTGTTCCGCCGTCCCCACGAAGTTCAAGAGACTTGCGCGCAGCCTTGGCAAATTCAGGCGTCGTCAAAGGGGAAATTTCACTTCCGGGAAATAGTCCAAAGAGATGAGAGATATGACGATGCTGCGGGTCGGCATCCTCCCAATCTTTATACCACTCCTGAAGATTTCCTTTCTTCCCGATTTGAAGTGGGTAAAGTTTACTTTTCTTTTCCAGGAGAGTCTTTCGAAAGTCCTCATCAACTCCAAGTTTTTCCGATGCGATGATCAGATTCGAAAACAAATCGCGGATGATAGACATGTCCATTGTTGCTGCAATGGATACACTTCCCTTAAATCCCTTATCCGTGATGTATTCATTTTCAGGTGAAGTTGAGGGGGCAGTGACCAACTTTCCATTCTTATCCTCCACCAGCCAATCGATACAAAAAGCTGCAGCTTCTTTCATTATTGGATACGCTGTTTTTCGTAGATAATCCAGGTCGCCGGTAAATTGATAATGTTCCCATAGATGCTGACAAAGCCAGGCACCGCCTAACGGCCAGTTCGCCCACATTGGACTACCACTTACGGGATTTGACGTAGCCCAAATATCGGTGTTGTGATGTGCCGTCCAGCCAGATACGTTGTAAAAATTATGAGCTGTTTCTTTTCCGGTAACAGCCAGTCTTTGAATAAGGTCTAACAGCGGTGTATGAAGTTGCGATAGGTTGCATGTCTCCACCATCCAATAATTCATTTCAGTATTGATGTTTATCGTGTAATTGCTACTCCATGGAGGTCTTACATGGTGGTTCCATAGTCCCTGAAGGTTCGCCGGCAAACCACCGGGACGTGATGATGAGATCAGCAGATATCGTCCGAACTGAAAATATAAAACTTCAAGGGCTGCATCTTTTTCACCTTTGGTATATCGCATTAGTCTTTCATCAGTGGGGAGATCAATCTTAGGATTTCCATTAAGAACAAGGCCGACACGACTAAAGTAGTGGTTGTAATCTTCAACATGATTTTTTCTTAGTTGCTCAAAACTCAGCGGCCATGCGCCGCCAAGATATTGCTCGGCAAGCTTGCTTTCATCTTTCCCATCTTTCACCGGACATTTGTCAAAACCATTATAGCTTGTCGCTGCCGACAAAAATATTACAACTTCCGTGGCGTCATCCACCTGGAGACCAGATTCGGTACTGCTCACTTTTCCATCCACGTTTTTAATTCTCATACGCAATTCGAAACGCATGCCTTTGCAATCTGATGGGTCATTGTAAACAACCGGTTGCTCCATGGTTTGCATATAACTGGGATCCGTATGCGATGGAGCATTTCCCTTCATGGCAACTTCATTGTTGCTGATGATCTGATTTTTAAAATACAAGGGACTGGAAGCTTGCGCCGTAAAATTCAACGCACCTTTTTTACTGGTTGTCAACCGTATGACAATTACCTGTTGTGGAGTGGAGACAAACTGTTCACGTGTGAATTCAACACCGTTTATTTTAAAACGCGTAGTGGCAGTGGCTGTAGCTATATTGAGGTCACGGTAGTAATCCGTCGGTTCACCATCCAGCGTGTATTTCAAAATAAGATCTCCGAGAGGTTCGTAGGATTCGGTAAACAGGCCTTGCATCTTCTTGGTTAATTCTTCTGCCTGTTGATATTCTTCATTAAATAATGCTTTACGTATGTCGGGAAGAAATTGTGCAGCAAAAGGATTCGGATCAATATTAGCGGGTCCACCCGACCACAAAGTTCCTTCATTAAGCTGAATTAGTTCTTCTTTTACATTTCCAAATATCATCGCGCCAAGTCTTCCATTTCCGATCGGCAGGGCTTCATTCCAGTTGCGAGCAGGTTGCTTGTACCAAAGCTTTAGATCGTTTTGTGCGTGCAGGTTGATCGTTACAAAGAGCGCAAAAACAAGCGCTAAATTGTTGATTAAACTTTTCCCGGAAAATTGCATAGTAAGATGGATAGGGTTGGCTAAATCTTGTTGTTAGTAATTGAAGCCGTATTAAAAATTAAGTCCTGGCGTTGGAACTATCCAATAAAGATAGACATATCCTATTTCTTAGCGATTATTGATTTTGGACTTGTGCGTTAAATCTTAACGACCCTATAGGTGAATTTTTTTTCTCCCCACCAAATACGAATGAAATAAAGACCCGCAGAAAGATTTGAAAACGTTGGAGTATAAGTACGATCAGCCCATGAGAAATTGGCCGACGCTTCATAAACGATCTGACCTTGTGAACTTACCAGTTCAATTTTACAACTGCTAACTTGAGTCGGATCGAATGGCCTGATGGTAATTGAATCCAGGGTAATTGGGTTGGGGTAAATGTCAAATACATTTTCCTGCTGAGTTTGTTCCAGATAATTTACCACGCCTTTAAAATTTGGAATCCCATAACCCAATAAGTTATCAGGATTATTAGCTTGAGAGGCTGACTTACGAATCGCATCTATCACTTCAAGATTTGACAGATTGGGATACCGTTGCCACACGCCGGCTACTAAACTTGTTACCAAGGGTGCCGCCAATGATGTGCCTGAAGCAGAACCCAACGTTCCATTGGGCTTGATCACACTTGTACTTACTCCCAACGCAGCGACATCAGGCTTAATTCTCCCATCAGCCGAAGGACCTACGGAACTTGAACCCGATCGTACCCCCGCATTATTTACATTGCCAATAGCAAGGACATCCTTCGCGTCTGCCGGTGCCGTGATGATTTTCCAGGCTATACCGCCTTCGTTGCCTGCACTGCACACTACTGCAATCCCTCTGTCGGCTACCATTTGAGCTGCGCGGCTTACCACGGTAGTTTCTCCATCCATAGCTGTTTTAGGATAGTCCATGGACGGCTGATCGAAATTATAGTAACCTAAAGAAGAGTTGATGACGTCTACTCCGGCGCTGTCCGCACGCTCGGCAGCAAAGAGCCAGTTGTATTCTTCAATTCTAAATTCGCTGCTTACATCTTCAGTTACGAAGAGCTGGTAGTCTGCTTCGTATGATCCACCTGTATATAATCCATCCTGATACGCGGCGATAACCGAGAACACCTGAGTTCCATGATCATCATATTGAAAAACATCATTACTGTTCGTAACAAAGTCTTTCGATACTGTTAAATTAATTCTGTTTTCGTTGAAGATATGCTGAAAGGGACCAGCAGTGTTCACACCTTGGAAACCGCCGTCAAAAATCCCAATGATAATATTCTCGCCTGTATAACCAGCTGATTGCATTTCATCCAATCCGATCATTTGCAACTGGACTTGCGTTGAAGCTGCCACACGTAGGTCTTTGGTCCTTTGTTCAGTTCGCTTACGACCACCCAATAACAATTTTTCATTCGGTGCTACGAATTCAACGCGATCTACGAAGGCTAGATTTTCAATGGAGGGAATTAAAGATACATCGCACTGCACCAGAACACCATTCATCCATTTTGTTCTGAAAAAAGTATTTGCTCCTACATCCCGTACACCGTGTACGTACGTTTCATTAACTGGTAAATCCTCTTGCGTAACAGAAATACCTTGCCGGATTCTCCGGTCGATAGCATGCTGGGATAAAAATTCCAACGGAGCCGAAGTACTGTATGTGCTCCCTTCCTTGTCCTTGAAAAAGACAACATACCGGTTAATCTGAGCCCAGCCATGGGTGGCTAGGAACATCAAAATAACAGTAAGCTTTCTGCTATTCAACCCCATGAGATTTAATTGTTTGCTTATAAATTATTCCGCTCTCTACTTGCTGTTGCCCTAAGCACGGACCTACAGAACAGTAGTTAAGAAAATTCACTTCCTTATAAATGAGTCCAACATTTCTAGAGTAGATTTCCTTTCGTTGATCCAAGGTGACCACAAAATCCTGGTTGTCATTTTGATTAATGATGATGCTGTCATCAAACGTTTCTCCATTTGCAGTATAAGACGTTTTAACTTCCTCCAACATGTAGGCATCCTCGCCCGCCGCGTTGTAGGTATTTCCATTCCATTCATTTCCTTTCACCACGGGCAGTTTTATTTTTAAATATGGAATGTTTTCTTCATTGAGCACCGCTTCGCGATTATCAATTCTTGCAGACCATGTATCAAGGTATGTAAAATTAGTTTCGCCTGCACCCCGTTTACTGCGGTAGATTACATAGGTGTAATTGCCTTCAACATTGGGAAAGGAATCCGTTATTACCGTCTTTAGCTCAAAAGCCAATGTTTCAGGAATGCCCAACGTATACTTAATTTCGCTAACGTCATAAATTTGATAAAGACCCTTTCGCAGCGGAAAATAATCTTTACCGGTATCCATCGGACGGTCGTCATCCGAGGAATCGCACGATACAAGGGCTATGGCTGCTATGGTGATTAAATATTTTGTAAAATGCCTCACTATAATTTGTTTTTCCTGAATCCCGGTAGACCTTTGAACGTAAGCTCTACAAAGTTATTTTTTCTAAAGCACTAAAACTATGCCGCTAAAGACCTTCGTAAAGGTAGGAAGTATTACAAACCTAAGCGATGCCCGTTATTGCGCTGGAATGGGTGTTGATATGCTTGGATTTTGTACTATAGAAGGCAAGGAAAATTACGTAAGGCCCGCTCAGTTTCAGGAGATACGGGGATGGATAAACGGCCCACTGGTAGTGGCTGAGGTGTACGGAATACGGAATCCAAACGAATTAACAGAGATAATAGAAAACTATAAGCCCAATTATGTCGAAATGAGCTTGCAGGAATTAGCGTTATTTTCCTTCCTCCCACTCCCACTCATCCTCTCGCTTCAGGAAAATGACGTGGTTAGTAATCTTTCCACTAAACCGGAATACGTAATAAGTAAAAGTGTATTTAAAACTCCTTTTCCGTTGCTCCTGGAAATTAAATCCAAACTCGAAGTTAAATCACTACTAGAAAATCAATATGTGAAGGGTTTTGTTTTGCAGGGAACTACGGAGATCAAACCAGGTTTAAAAGATTATGAGGCAATAACAGACGTTTTGGAGTTGCTGGAAGTAGAAGATTGATCGGAAGGGTAGTGGTAAATGGTAATCGGTGATCGGTACTTAACCTTTGGAAAGGCGAGCAATAGATTGTCGTTGAATTAATATGAGGTCATCTCATTCACTTTTGTTTTCTATCTAGTAGATTCGTGCATCACGCGGCGCGATTCACTCAAGAATGTTCCGCAGTATCTTTTAACACAATTGCAGTAGAATAATTATGATAATAAGATATTCATACTTTCTTCTGATGCGGGTGTTCATGTTGAATGTTTTTGCTTTCATTCTACTCTCATCTTGCCAAGAAGGGAGCAAGACAGATCAAGAGGAATTGGTTATAGAAAATATACCAGGCGTTACTCCCCGCAACGTTATTTTCATATTGTCGGATGATCATCGGTACGACTTTATGGGGTTTACAGGGAAAGTGTCAGGCCTAAAAACGCCTAACCTTGATAGATTGGCATTAGAAGGCGCACATTGTTTGAATGCATTTGTATCCACTGCGCTCTGCTCACCAAGCCGAGCTTCTCTCCTCACTGGTCAATATGCACATACTCATACCATTGTAGACAACCAGGCGCCTATGCCTGTTAATCTGAAACTGTTTCCACAATACCTTAAACAAAAGAATTATACTACTGCTTTTATTGGTAAGTGGCATATGGGCGATCAGGATGATCAACCTCAAAAGGGATTTGATCATTGGGTAAGCTTTCGCGGGCAGGGAGATTATTACAATCCCACCCTGAATGTGGACGGCAAACAAATTGAGTATCGCGATAGTACGTACATTACTGATCTGCTCACGGAGTATGCGCTGAAATGGTTAAAAAATAAAGATCAATCAAAACCATTCTTCCTCTACCTTTCTCATAAAGCAGTTCACGCAGAATTTAATCCAGCAAAAAGACATCAAGGAACATATCGAAACGAGCCTGTATCGTATCCTCCGTCCATGTTTCTCACTGCGTCGGATACAAGCAAAACATTTGGACTCTCAAAAAATCAGATAAAAAATGAAGCAACAAATTTAAAGTCAAACCTCCGCGATATTCCTGAATGGGTACGAAAGCAACGGTATAGCTGGCATGGAGTGGATTATATGTATCACGGAGATATTGATTTTAATTCTTTTTACAAACAGTACCTCGAAACGCTTTTGGGAATTGATGAAAGCGTAGGACAAGTATTAGATTATCTAAAGTCCACGGGCCTCGATAAATCAACTTTGGTAATTTATATGGGCGACAATGGATTCTCTTTTGGAGAACACGGGCTGATCGATAAACGGCACATGTATGAGGAATCCATGCGCGTGCCTTTATTGGTGTGGTGTCCTGAAATGATCGATGCCAATACTAAAATTTCCAAAATGGTTCAGAATATCGATATCGCACCAACCATTCTTGAGTTGGCTGGAATAGAAACTCCGGCGCAGATGCAAGGAAAGTCTATCATGCCCCTCTTACAAGGAAAGGAAGTTCCCTGGCGTGATAAAGTTTTCTACGAATATTATTGGGAAGATGCTTTTCCGCAAACCCCTTCTATCTTTGGTGTACGGACTGATCGCTATAAATACATATTCAATCATGGCGTCTGGGGTATTAACGAACTGTATGATCTTCAAACCGATCCGCATGAAGTTTATAACTACATCAGAGATCCCTCACACCAAGATTTGGCCAAACAACTACGGACGGAAATGTGGGCCTGGCTGGACGGTACAGGCGGTGAACAAATTCCTTTGAAAAGAATTCAGAACCCTAAAAATGATCATTTGTATAAAGGAACTTACTAACACGCTAACGATACGCACCTCTCCCATGAAAAAAATCTATCTATTAATTCTTGGGCTACACCTAACCACACAGTTGGCAGCGCAATCTTTTAATGCCCGTCCGGAAGGAACACAAAAGCCAGTGTTACACGGAAACCATTGGATGGCTATCACAGGAAAGCCGTTAGCTGCAACAGCCGGTGCGATGACCTTTCAAAAAGGTGGCAATGCGGTGGATGCCGCGTGCGCCATGGTGGCTGCAACGTGCACGATGTGGGACGTACTGAGTTGGGGTGGCGAAACACAAGCGCTCATTTACAATCCTAAAACAGGAAAGGTAATTGGAATTAATGCTTTGGGAATTGCTCCAACAGGTGCAACGCCTGAATTTTTTAAAGGTAAGGGTATGAATTTTCCCCCTGAGTATGGACCGCTTGCAGCCGTCACTCCCGGTACCCCTGGTGGTATATGCACGATGCTGGCAGAATATGGCACCCTGAGCCTGAAAGATGTACTAGCACCAGCTATAAAACTGGCAGAAGGCTACCCTATCGAAGCACAGGCTGCCAATAGTATGGAGCGAGGCAAGGAAATGATCAAACAATGGCCGTACTCCAAAGCTGTTTTTCTTCCTCATCTAGGTAAAGAACGTGAAGCTCCTGAAGCCGGAGAAATTTTCAAGCAGGCCGATTTGCTTGAGACATTAAGGAAAATGGTTGAGGCTGAACAGCAAGCCTTGAAAAAAGGAAAAAGCAGGAAGGAAGCTATCTATGCCGCAAACGATCGATTTTACAAAGGTGATATTGCAAAAGAATTTGCTCGAGGCAGTCAGGAACAGGGAGGACTTATTACAACGGATGACCTATCCAAATGGAAAGTGAAAATTGAGGAGCCTTTAAAAATAAATTACAAAGGCATTGATGTCTATAAACTTTCTCAATGGACACAAGGACCCACGATGTTGCAGGCACTTAACATTCTTGAGAATTTTGATCTTAAGGGTATGGGCTATAATTCAACAAAATACATTCATACAGTTTATCAGGCCATGAACCTGTCGTTTGCCGATCGTGACTTTTATTATGGAGATCCTGCCGTGGCGCCTGAAGAGCCAATTAAGGGGTTACTGTCTAAAGAATATGCAAAAGAACGAGCGAAATCAATAAATGAGAATAAAAATGATGCCAACGCTGGCCCTGGTGATCCATATCCTTTCGAAGGGAAAGTCAATCCGTACCAGGATTACTTAAAACAATGGAAACAAGCCTCGACTCTTTCACCTGCTAATCCTTTAGATGAAAAGTATCTCGAAAATTTTTGGCTTGGAACGACATCAGTTGAAGCAGCCGATAAGGAAGGTTGGGTAGTGTCCATTACTCCTAGCGGCGGATGGATGCCCGCGTGTATCGCGGGGAAAACCGGAGTTGGAATGAGTCAGCGGATGCAAAGTTTTGTTACAGATCCAAAACTAAATCCTTTCAATGTTGTGGCGCCTGGAAAGCAACCCCGGGTTACGCTTACACCTACCCTTGCTATGAAAGACGGCAAACCCTTCTTATCGTTTGCTGTTCAGGGGGGTGATTCTCAAGATCAGAATTTACTCCAGTTCTTCTTAAATGTCGTTGAGTTTGGAATGAATGTTCAGGAAGCAGCGGAAGCACCAAATATAAATAGTTACCAATTGCACTTATCCTTGGGAGATGAAAATCGAAAGCCTCAGCCAGGAGCTATTCTGTTGCACAGCAGTACACCAGAGTGGATACGGAAAGAATTATCTGGCATGGGATACAAGATGGCATTTGATGCACGTACATCAGGCCCCATCAACGCCATATATTTTGATTGGAAGCATGGAAGCTTTTGGGGTGGCTCAAGCAATCATGGAGAGGATTATGGAATAGGATGGTGAGGAGATTGACGATTTTAGATTGTAGATTTACGATTGGAGTTCCTTAAACCGTCGATATCCTAAAATCTACAATCGTCAATCTACAATCTAAAATTAAACTGCTGTCGTCAATCTAAAATTTAAAATCTAAAATTATAACGCCTATGAAAAATGTTCAACTCCTGCTCGCACTCTTATTTTGCGGATGTATAAGCTTCGCGCAAAATATTCCATCTAAGGAAGTTCAAATTACAACGGCTGTTCTGGCGGCTCCTGAAGCTTTGCGCGGAAAAGCGATGGTATATGGTTATTCAGACAAAGGTGAATTCATTGTGTTGCGAAAGGGGGAAAATGAGATGGTGTGCCTCTCGGATGATCCTAACCAAGCCGGACTCAATGTATCGTGCTATCACAAAGATCTTGAGCCTTTTATGGTTCGGGGACGAGAGTTAAAAAAAGAGGGAAAGTCATCTCAGGAAGTTTTTGACCTCCGGGAAGCAGAAGTTAAAAACAAGAAACTGCTAATGCCCAAGCAACCTGCAACACTATTTGTTTTTACTGCAAAAGATGAAGAGTTCAATCGAACAACAGGTGAAGTAAAGAATGGAAATCTGCGTTACGTGGTTTACATACCTTATGCAACAGCAGAAAGCACTGGCTTGCCCCTAAAACCTGAAGCTCCAGGCATGCCGTGGATCATGGATCCCGGCACGCATCGCGCCCATATTATGATTAATCCCCCACCGAAGAATTAATTTTGTGTTTTAGTGCTTATGTGTTCAAGTGTTTCTGTTAATAAGAATCAATGGTCTTAGAGCTTGCATTTATTAATCAGATTGCGAGGGCATAAAAATAAAAAAAGGGCTAATTATAGTTTTATAATTAGCCCCTTATCTACCATGGTTTAAGGATTACAATTTTATTCCAACTTTGATAACCTTTTTGATTTGGGCATTTTGCACTGCTAAATAATAAAGTCCAGAGCTTAAATTATGCGGTAGGAGATCAAACGTTAGCTCCTGGATTCCTTCTTCTAGTTCAAATGAACCAAGGTTTATTTGTTTCCCTGTAAAATCCAACAGCGTAAAATTCCATTTTTCCCGTTGCTTTACCTCAAGCCTCACAGAAAACTCATCTCTTTCTGTAGGGTTCGGATAGACAACAAACTTCAGCTCAGCAACCTCTCTGACGATAGGTTTAGCTGGTGCGATGGTTACAACAAATTTTACTTCCGTAAAGAGTCCCTTGCCATCAGATACTTTGATCGTAACCGGATAGGTATTTGCATTAACTTCAATCGTACCTTTTATCAAACCCGTTGCTTTATCCATGTAAAGTGAGGCCGGCAAATTCGTTGACGCATATGACAATTGATCTCCATCCGGGTCTGAAGCTTCAACCTGATAAGTCCAGGCTTGCCCTTCATGTATAGTTACGTCTTGTGGGGTTGTAACAATAGGTCTCTGGCCACTTGCCACAGCAATCCGCGCACCAGATCCACCAGAATACCGGCCAACAGCGATACCGGATATCTTAGCGTTGTCTACTATATTGGTGAATGTAATGTTGATGGTACCATCCGTGATGTTCAAATTATCTGCGCGCAGCACGATCGCTTGATTGTTGGCCCCATACGTCTGGATCATATCCAGGTTGTTTCTTACAAACTGACCATTTTCGACATTGATGTTGAACCTCCGCTGGCCTATCGCACCAAAATAAATCTCCGCCAGGTGCAAGTCAACGGCATAAGTACCTGCCGGTCCTACCGGGATCGCATAGCTGAAGTTTCCAAATCTCTCGGTCTGATAAATCTGATCCTGTGTGGTATTGCTGATTGCTGAGGTTGTTGAATACACTGTGCCTCCAGTGAAATACTGATCCGCTACCCAAGCCTCTCCGCCAAAATTTTGAGCTGATCCTCCCGCATTGATCCGGATCACATTCGTCAGGACTGGCGTTGCTGCTGGTGTTACCGTCAGCTGGAAGGTCGTCTGAACGGAGGCATTACTCGCATCCGTAGCACGTAGCGTGATGGTACCGCTCCCAATCATGCCACTCAACGTAAAGGTTACTTGTGTGCCCACTATCTGGGTGTTGCTGAGAAGTGCCGCGTTCGTATTATTCGGTACGGTGAAGGTCAGGTTGTTTATCCCTCCATCGTCGCTGAAGATCTGGCCAAACTGAAGCACGACGCTCGTCTGTGTACTCAGCACACTCTGTGCCGCGGGTGCCTGCGCTACAACAGGTGGCGTATTTGTTGGCGGAGCGCTCGTATACCGGCTTACAGCTATGCCTGATATCTTCGCGTTGTCTATTACAGTGGTAAAGGTAATATTGATTGTACCATCCGTGATGTTCAGGTTATCTGCTCGCAATACATTCGCTGTATTGTTAGCGCCATACGTCTGGATTATATCGAAGTTGTTTCTCACAAACTGACCGTTCTCCACATTGATATTGAATCTCCGCTGACCTATCGCTCCAAAATAAATCTCCGCCAGGTGCAAGTCAACGGCATAGGTACCGGCCTGTCCAACCGGGATCGCGTAGCTGAAATTACCAAAACGTTCCGTCTGATAGATCTGATCCTGGGTGGTATTGTTGATCGCTGAGGTTGTTGAATACACGGTCCCTCCTGTGAAATACTGATCCGCTACCCAAGCCTCTCCGCCAAAATTCTGCGCTGGCCCTCCCGAATTGATCCGGATCACATTCGCCAGCGTAGGTGTACCCGCTGGTGTTACTGTCAACTGGAAGGTGGTCTGAACGAAGGCATTGGTCGCATCGGTAGCACGTAACGTGATCGTTCCACTGCCAGTCGTACCGCTCAACGTAAAGGTTACTTGTGTGCCCACTATCTGGGTATTACTGAGAAGTGCCGCGTTCGTGTTATTGGGTACTGTGAAGGTCAAGTTGTTTATCCCTCCATCGTCGCTGAAGATCTGGCCAAGCTGAAGCACTACGGTCGCCTGTGTACTCGGTACACTTTGCGCTGCTGGTGCCTGCACCACAACGGGGGGTGTTCCTGCTGATGGCGTTACTGTCAGTAGGAAGGTTGTCTGAACCGAGGCATTGCTCGCATCGGTAGCACGTAACGTAATTGTTCCGCTTCCGGTCGTGCCGCTCAAAGTAAAGATGATTTGTGTACCCGTTATCTGTGTGTTGCTGAGAAGTGCCGCGTTCGTATTATTCGGTACGCTGAAGGTCAGGTTGTTCACCCCTCCATCATCACTGAAGATCTGGCCAAGCTGCAATACTACGGTCGCCTGTGTACTCGGTACACTCTGTGCCGCTGGCGCCTGCGCTACAACGGGTGGTGTATTTGTTGGTGGAGCGCCAGAGTACCGGCCTACCGCTATACCCGATATCTTTGCGTTATCTAATACAGTGGTAAAGGTAATATTGATTGTGCCATCCGTGATGTTCAGATTATCTGCTCGCAATACATTCGCTGTATTGTTAGCGCCATACGTCTGGATTATATCGAAGTTGTTTCTCACAAACTGCCCATTCTCTATATTAATATTAAAAATCCGCTGCCCGGTCGCTCCAAAATAAATTTCCGCCAAATGCAAGTCAACGGCATAGGTACCTGCCTGTCCTACCGGGATGGCATAGCTGAAATTACCAAAGCGTTCCGTCTGATAGATCTGATCCTGAGTGGTATTGTTGATCGCTGCAGTCGTCGAATATACTGTTCCTCCTGTGAAATACTGATCCGCTACCCAAACCTCGCCAGCAAAATTCTGCGCCGGACCTCCCGCATTGATCCGGATCACATTCACTAACTGAGGTGGTGCAGTTGTCGTACTCGTTACCTTCATAAAGTCCCAGGTCGCGGAAAACGGGGTTTTATTCCCACATGACGCAATAACACCTACGGCGACTGCATCCGTATGATTGAGCAATAGACTCAAAAGATTTCCTGATACCGTAAAACTTTGACCGACATTCACCGGGCTCGGTGTGCTGCTGTTCTGGTAGCGGCACTGTACTGCGCCGGTTAACGCATTTACTTCAATGAAAAGATCAATTTGTGCTGTTGATAAAATATTTGCTATGGGAATCATTTGTTGATTAACGATTGATCCATTTTGTTCAACCAGAATTTGAAAACCCGGATTTCCATTATTGGCATGCAACACGAATTTGAAATAGTTATTCTGATCGCCGTTTCCAAAATATATACCGAATGACTGTGTGCCCAGTTGAGAACCGGTAGCTCCATTGAAGAACGGCGATCCTAAGAGCCTGCTGTTTAACGTAAAGCTTGTTGTTGATTGACTAATAGGGATACCGAATTGAAAGGCATATTTCTGGTTATTCGTGACAGCATCTCCCGGCTGCGCTGGAACAGACAAAGCACCGACAGCGCCACCAGCAATTAAGCTAGGGTCGTTCCTGTCAAAGTTAGTCGCATAGCTATCAACAGAATTCGTCATCAATCCTGTGTGTCCAAGACCAAACAGTCCGGTACCCGGATTGCCATTCAGGAAAGGATAATCCAGTGGTATTTGTGTATTCGTACCGTTGTTAGCATCCAGCGCGAATTTGTCCATGATATCGTTGAATGCATCATTATCATCATTTGGATCATTAAGATCCGAGATTAAATCCAAATCAAAATCATCTGGCTTGCTGGATGGTGAACATGGGTCTGTATTATTGGCGGTTTCATCTCCGTTGCTGTAGCCATCGCCGTCATCATCCCGGTTAAAATTGTTGTTGTCACCCGAGCAAGTTGTTGGAGTACCAACCGGTTCAAACACCGTGACACCAGGTTCCGCATAAACAATGGACCAAATTGTCCCCGGATATATTTGTCCATCACCCTGTGCAATTACGTCTAATGGAAGACCTCCAAAACCAGAAAAAAGCTTTGTAACGCGCGTTACTGCGGTGCCGTCTGCCGTTAATTCAATGCGATGGATTCCACTGTCCCAGGAAGCTGTTAACAAGTTCCCGGCCATGGCACCATTAAAGAAAGCTGTCGAAGTATATTCAGCCATTCCGTTGGTAGAACCACCCCACGTATAAAGTGCCCCATCATTAACACCAGCATTGCGGAAGTCTGATTCAACAGGGTGAGCCATGGAGACTGGATAGGGAGGCCAATCAACTGTGGGATTTAATTCAAAATGGCCTTGGCCTGTCGCATTATCGAACCAATACCAGCCTGCACCAGCAGGATTTGCCCGGATAGGAACCGGATGTCCACCGTAATAACCGCGGCTGGGAATAAAATGAAGACCGTCGAGATTGTTTATTTTATCATCCGTTAGCGTTGGTGCTGTCGATCCAGGTTCGTCAAAAAGGCGATTGTTGGTAACATTTGGCTGACCTTCGTTCTCTGGATATCCACCCCACCCTGGATTACCGCCGTTACCAATGGTATACATACGTCCACTTTTACCAGGTGTTTTAGTAATCAGCAGGTCGTAACTTAACCGAAATCCAGGAGCATATATTTGCACCGGTCCACCGATTACAAGTTTTGCTTGATTAAGTCCGTCATTACCACCAAACGGGTCGCCTACATCCGTTCCGTCAGGATTATTCGGACGTGTAGGATCGTTTAATGTTGGCAACGTGTAAGATCCTCCGAATTGACTGTTGATCATATCCAAATCGATCTCTAAAATCGCCGCTGACAATGCATATTCCGCGAGAAATCCAAAATTGTTGGAGGGCGAGCCTGCATTTGTATTTCCGCCTTGCGCTACGTAGAGAATATTATTGACTTCATCCAATGATAAGCCATTTGGCGAGTGGTTTTCTTCAGCTCTGGGAAGTCCTCTTACAACATGAACCATTTGCCACGTACTTCCATTTTTTGTCAATTTGGAAATCATTCCGGAATTCGTATCAAGGTCTACATCGCCCAATTCTCCACCGCCTCCGATTCTTGGATCGCTGGAGCAGATGTATAATACCGGATTCGCCGCTGTCCCTGTAGCAACAATCCCGGTGAGCTGGCGCTTAGCAAAATTAAAGAGCCCACCTCTATCGTCGTGATTCTGAATATTTTTGATAAGATTAATAGTCTCAGTATTCGTAACCGAATAATTATTCGGGCCATTTTTCTGAATGGTGTACGCGAAGATGGTCCCATCTTGTTGCGTAACATAAAGCCGGTTATCCCGACCAAAAGCTAACGTCGTTGGATAATCTAGAGTTGCTCCGGTTAACTTACTCGTGGTAAAACTTATTCCGGATTGGCCACAAGTATTAAATGATAAACCTATCATTAATAGGCCTACAAGCGGTAAAAATAATTTCATAATGAGTAATGGTTTAAGGACTTTTTGTTCATCCCACAAAAAGCGACCACAACTTAGGAAGGCTGGATAACTCCCGGCATGATAACAATCTTATTGGCTCATGACTGCAATCATTAACCAATTTTATTAGGCCTTTATTATTGTTTTTTTCGGCGTTAATTATAGCCACATGATAATAATCTTATCCATTCATGACCGCGATCATTCAGGAGAGGGCTCTCACATTTCACTTTTTTTGAAAAACTGTTAGGGGCTACGTCGCGGCTACGCAAAGAAATAAAAATATCGATTACCTTTTACGGTAATCTTGTATATAGGGAATTTATTGAAATCCTACAGGCTAATTTAACATAGACCTGACTTTAGCGATGATTGCAGGCACGTCTGCAACCATATTAATTTTTTGTCCTTCGGTATTGTTATTCGCAGTGCCTTCAGATGGGCATAAAAGATAGTCGTACGCAATTCCTCTTTTATTACAGATGTCGTAGAAAAGGTGTCTGCAATAATTATCGGGATAAAATTCCAAGACCTTTGTTCCGGGTTCACAGAATACAAGATTGGAGAGTCCTGCACCGTGTGCCCCGACTACTATCTTAGCTGAATTAAAAAGCTTAGCTTGTTCTACTACGGAAAGTCCGGACAAATAATGAATTTCAAATCCATAGTTCTTGAGAGCTTTAATTAATTCCTCTTCATTTATAACCTTTCGATTCACAGCAGCGTCACCGCGGGCAATATAGATTAGCTTATCCCTGGTTTGGCGTTGATCGGGTGTGATAAAACTTTTATATAAAAAATCGCATGCCCATTTTGGATGATGATCCTCTATTATCACATAAGAACTGACAAACAAGTAATCTGATTGAATATGTCGTACCTCCTCCGCATTTATGATCCTCTCTTGCGTTATCCCAAAATAATCTAAATATTCCTTTTGATATTTGTAGACATAATTCGGTACGAGAAAAAAATCTATTTGGTCAAGCAGACCACTTTCTTTGAGGTGAAATAATTTAGTCATTGCATCGTACAACCAATGATAATAATATGTGATAGCTCCACCGCCTGATAACATACTGAATACTTTTCCTTTATACTTTTTAGGTTTTGTGAAGACTTTTTGCTTAAAGAGAGCATTGTCCTTGCCCTCCAATATTTTGTCATCACTCCATTGAAATGAAACTGGTTCAATTAAATGATTGTCACCCGATATAACACCCGTATTTGCTCCATCCAAAGAATAGATTCTACCATCTTTTATTTTGATAACATAATCGCCGGGATATTGAACCGATAAAATCGGCTTAACATAAGGTGAACAATCTTCAATAAACTTTGAAGTTAAATTAAGCTCTGACGAATAGGGTGGTTTTATTTCAAAGTATTCTATGGAACCACCTTTATTTTGCTTTGAAGCCTTTAGAATTCCAACCGGTTTGTACTTTGTATTATAGGAAATATATTTTGAAAGAATTCTGAATGCTTTATCGGATACTTTAGTACGTAAAGTTTTGAGATTCATATAGCTCAATAATACTCATATTTTAATAAAATTTGATCATAAATTCGTTATATGTTCTTACATGATCATTTTATGAACACATTACTAAATTTCTAGCTTCACTATTGACAACGAGACACACAATAAAGGCCGACGCTTAGGTTAAACGAGCTTAAGCAAAATCCAGAATTTGCTCTCCTTGTGATAAAATAAAAGATGTGTTTGTCTTCCGTTAAATCTTACTAGCATAAAATTCCGCATGATTTGTTGTATTACATTCAACTTTTTACAATGCATCGGTTTTTTACGGGATTGGGCAAAGTGCACTACTCGGTTCGATGGCATCTTCTGTTAGCAGCTGCATGTCAATTTGGGATTGAGAGCCCCCACTAAACTCGGCTGCCTATACTGTACGTTTTGATTGGGAAAGGTGCACACAACGGGAGGTGTGTTGGTTGGAGGAGAAGTATTGTACCTGCTCACTGAAATACCTAATACTTTTGCATTATCAACCCTACTCGTAAACACGATGTCGAACATACCAGCGTTACGTTTAAATTCCGGACTCCCTCGGATGAGTGTTGAAATACGAGGTGTTGAGGGAGAGAAAAATGCACAACAAGTGGGTAAAGAACTTTTATATAAAAAAATAAACCCGCGCAAAAATTGAACGGGTTTAGCAGTTTCATAAACACTTTAAATACCTAAACACTTAAACACTCAAGTCGCCCAGGTTTTTCCATTGCCTGCTTCGCTTAGTGGAATACATCCTTTATATGCGCCGGGCACGGCATTATATTGCAGAATTTGAGTTGCTCCGGGTTCAGAGGTAAAAAATCCTAACATAGTGAGTTCTTTCATCGAGAGAATGAAAGGTTGCTTAGGTGCCGGTGTTGTATTTTTATCAGCTTCAATAGCGGCATCATGAACTTTCTTTACAAACGCAGATTGTTGCTCCGCATCGAGCTCCACAAAAGGATCACCGTATTCTTTTTTTGCATCATCATCAAAAGCTTTCAAACCACTCATGAAACTATCCTGGTCTTCTTTAGAATAAACCTCGTTCAACATCGAATCGATGAAGCCTGGAACGCCCACATCTTTCGCTCCGGGAGTATCTGTTTTGGGAATAATTATTTCAGCCACCTGTGTTACTAGCGCCCCCTGGTCGGAAGAAAGGAAAACCGGCTTCCAGTCAATGGTGGGTTTAGCTTGACATCCCTTGAGGATACCCATCATAGCAGGAGCTGAAATTGCGCCGCCCATTATCCACGCTGTTCTTTTTAATGCTTCTCTACGATCCATATCGATTTATAAGTTAGCCGTTTAAATATTATTTTTCTTCAATTCACTTACCGCATGATCTACTGCACGGGCTGTAAAAGCCATATAACCAAGGGATGGGTTGTGACATGCGGCCGAGGTCATGAATGAACCATCTGTTACAAATACATTTTTACAGGCATGAACTTGATTCCACTTGTTAAGCACAGATGTTTTGGGATCTTTACCCATACGAGCCGTACCCATTTCATGAATTCCTAATCCAATACCGATTTCCCTATCATTGGTGCGAATGTTCTTAAAACCTGCACCATCAAGCATTTCGGCAGCATCATTGGCCATGTCTTTGCGCATCTTCAATTCATTATCACGCAACACCGCATCGAAGGTAAGCGTGGGTAAACCGTACTTATCTTTTTTCTCTTTGTTGATCGTTACTTTATTATCATGGTAAGGGAGAATTTCTCCGAACCCTGACATTCCAATAACCCACTTGCCAGGTTTGGCAACAACGTCTTTAAGCTCGGGACCTAAACTTAATTCTTTAACCAAACTTGTCCATCCCTGTCGGCTTGCTCCACCTTGATAACCAAAGCCACGTATATAGTCGCGCTTATCTTTACCGATATTGCGATAACGAGGAATGTACATTCCATTGGCACGCCTTCCGAAATAATATTGATCTTCAAAGCCATCCACGTCAGCGGTAGCCCCTACATTCAGATGATGGTCCATAATATTGCGACCCAGCTCTCCACTATCATTTCCAAAACCATTGGGGAAACGGTTAGAGATAGAATTCATCATAATAAATGTAGATCCGAAGGTAGATGCACATAGGAAAATCACATTCGCGTAAAATTCTTCCTGTTTCCCGGTTTCTCCATCCTGTACTTTTACACCAGTAGCTTTTCCTTTTTTCTCATCATAAATTAATTCATATACAATAGAGTTCGGCCTCAACGTCATGTTTCCGGTTTTCTCAGCCGCAGGAAGTGTTGATGAGTTACTGCTAAAATAGGCTCCATAAGGACATCCCCGCGAACAGAGATTTCTGTATTGACAGGTTCCGCGCTGAGGACTGTGTGGAAGGGGGGCGGTGGCGTGGGCAGTTCTACCAATTGTTATTAAACGGCCAAATTTATCTTTAACGGATTTCTTGAGTTCCAATTCAACACAATTCAATTCCATGGGAGGCAGGAATTTTCCATCGGGAAGCTGAGGTATATTTTCTACTTGACCACTAACACCAATGAAAGACTCCACGTAATCATACCACGGTGAAATGTCTTTGTAACGAACCGGCCAGTCAACAGCAATACCATCTTTAACATTAGCCTCGAAATCCATATCACTCAACCGGTAACTCTGGCGTCCCCACGTGATTGACCTTCCGCCTACGTGATAGCCGCGCATCCAGTCAAAGCGATGTACTTCGGTGTAGGGGTTTTCGAGGTCATTTACAAACCAATGTTTCGTGGCCTGTTGTACAGTATACCCCGTGCGATTCTGAACTCCTTGCTTCTTTAAATCTTCTTGCGTTGGCTTTCCGCCATTCGGGAAATCCCATGGATCTTTCGTAGCCGTAGGATAATCAGGATGCTTCACCATCCGACCCCGTTCCAGCACCAATGTTTTTAAGCCTTTTTCAGTAAGCTCTTTTGCAGCCCATCCTCCACTTATACCTGTACCCACCACAATCGCATCGTAGGTATTCTTCTTTTCTGCTTCTATATTCAGATTCATTGAGATAAAATTTGCGTAAAATTATACTATTCAATTGATTTATTAAGCAATTTATACCAATGGTAAAATAAATTATTAATATCTGTGCCATTGTAGATTTGGCCAAGACTTGTCTACTCGGACAGTAGAGTTAATCGCGGGAAGCTACAATTGATTTATTCAACTGTTTTGCAAGCACACTTTTATCACATACGGTTTATATTATTTCAGCTAATTCCAGCCACCGCATGGTTTTTTGTTCGATCATATTTGTGATATTCTGAATTTCCTTTGACCATTTTTGAAGTTGATGATGATCGGTGGATCCGCCGCTTATAACTGCCCCAAGTTCTTCCTTTTGTTTTTCAAGCAATTCAATCTCTTGCTGTAGGTTTTCGTACTCTTGCTTCTCTTTAAAGCTTGCTTTTTTCTTAGCATCAGCCGGCGGTTTTTCTAAGACGACTGCTTTAACCGGCGTAGTCAGGTTTTCCAATTCCTGCTCTTCCAACCAGTCGCGATAGTCTGAATAATTGCCATTGAATAATCTGATCTTGCCATCTCCTTCAAAAATAAAAAGCTGATCCACCAGGTGATCCATGAAGTATCGATCGTGCGAAACCAATAACAGGCAACCTGAAAATTTTTCAAGAAAGTCTTCCAGTACATTTAAGGTATCGATATCAAAATCATTCGTGGGTTCATCTAAAATTAAAAAGTTAGGATTGGTCACTAATAGTTTCAGCAATTGCAAACGCTTCTTCTCCCCTCCGCTAAGTTTGCTGATGTAGTTGTATTGTTTCTCGGGCGGAAATAAAAAAATATCGAGAAACTTAGAGGCCGAGACCTGAGATCCGTCAGACAGCGTAATAAATTCGGCGATCTCTTTTACTTCTTCAATCAACCGGTTGGCGGGATTTAATCCTCCGGACTCTTGCCTGAAGTATCCAAACTTAGTTGTTAAGCCAGGCATGATCTCTCCTTTATCCGGTTTAATTTTTCCTGTTAGCATATCCAGGAACGTTGATTTCCCGATTCCGTTTTTTCCTACGACACCAATGCGGTCATTTTTCTTAAAAACATAAGAGAAATCTTCAACGATCTGGAAACACACCAAACTTCTTGGAGATATGCTCTGCTTCCAGAATTTTTCCTCCCTGCCGGGTTTCTTTAATATCCAGTTCAAGCTTATCTTTTTTAAGATCCTGCGATGCCTTCTTCTCCAATTCATGGTATGCTTCAATGCGATACTTGGCTTTTGTACCTCGGGCTCTAGGTTGCCGCCTCATCCATTCCAGTTCTTTTTTGAGCAAATTTTTAGCCTTCGTTACTTCGATTTTAAGAAGTTCTTCGCGCCCAGCTTTCTTTTCCAGAATAGTACGCATACTTTCCTTTGTATCGAAACAACTGACCTCGGTCCAGCTCGATGATTTCAGTCACCACATTATCGAGAAAATACCGGTCGTGCGTTACCATAATTAACGTTATGTTCTGACCCGATAAATAATTTTCAAGCCACTCGATAGCTGTTAAGTCAAGGTGATTGGTGGGCTCATCCATGATGATAAGATCCGGTTCGAGCAATAGCAGCTGCGCGAGAAAGATCCGTTTCTTTTGTCCGCCGGAAAGTTCGCCAAATTTTTTATCGATGTCCGGTACACCTAGTTTTTCAATTACTTCATGAACTTTATTCTCATAGTCCCAGGCATTTAATTCTTCCATCTTTTCCAACACCGCCTGCATACGATCGGCTGAGGTTTCGGGATGGTGAATGCAATCTTCGTACTCTTTTACAACTTTGGCGATCTCATTGGAGTCGCTAAACAATATATCTTTAACCGACAGCTGCTCATTTACATTGGGCTGCTGCGTGAGATAACCCATGCGAATTCCTTGCCGAACACTCACACTACCTGCATCCGGATTGACTTCGCCGGTTAATATTTTTAACAAAGTGGATTTGCCAACACCATTATTGCCAACTAAACCAAACTTCTCTCCTTGGGAAATCCCGAGAGATACATCTTTAAATAACCAACGATCATTATAGGTTTTTGCGACTAATTCCGCAGATAAGTAATTCAAAGCTTTAGATTTAAGGCGCAAATTTATTAGGATTTTTGGGATTAAAGGATTGACTAGGATTTTAAGATTGAAGGATTTGACTAGGATTCGTAGGATTGATTAAGGTTTTAGGATTAACGGATTAGCAGGATTAGGGTAATCTGATGAAGACTAAGCAACGATAATAGATGTGATTTGAACTCCGGCAACGATTGACTAGGATTTTAGGATTAAAGGACTAAAGTGAGATAATAATGTGATCTAACCTCTTGTAAGCGATTGCAGGTGCAATTCTTTTAAGTGCTCCAATCATTCAGGGGGCGATAATTATGGCTTACAGGGAATGACTTATTTGAGTTCCTTACTCGTGCTTTAAACTTTCTACTGGATTTTTTAGAGCAACTTTAATGGTCTGTAGGCTTACGGTAACTAACGCTACTATTAAAATCAAAAGGACAGGAACAGCAAAAAGCCACCATCCTAATGTGATTTTAAACGCATAGTTTTCAAGCCACTTGCTCACACCAAAATAAACCAACGGAACAGCCAGTGCATTAGCGATCAGAATAAGCGTTCCAAAATCACGCGTAAACAGACCGATCACGTGAGACGTTGTAGCCCCTAATACTTTCCGAATTCCAATCTCCTTTGTACGCTGTACAATGGCATATGATGTTAATCCAAAAAGTCCCATACAAGCAATAAACACGGCAAGGCTAGAGAATAAGGTCATTACGTTATTGAATTTCTGATCCGATTCGTATTGCTTGTTGAAATACTGATCAAGAAAAAAATAATCGAATGGATAATCGGGAAAATGAGTACTCCATGTTTTACGAATATTTTGAATAGCATCTTCGGTATTTTTTGCGTTGTAATGGATAGCAAAATACGATAGCGCTCTGGGCTGAAGGATAAAATACAGTGGCGCTAGATTTTCCTTTAATGAAAGCTGGTGAAACGAATTCACTACACCAATAATTTCGTAGTCAGCACGCCAGTATGTAGTAATATGTTTGCTTACAGCTTCTTGTGGAGTTTTAAAACCAAGCAATTTGGAAGCAGCCTCATTTATAAGTATAGCGCGTTTGCCTTCGTTGCCGCGATCGGACGGAAACTGGGGAGAAAAATTACGGCCCGCCAGCAATTTTACCTGAAGTGTACGAATGAAATCATAATCAATACCTATTGTCCCTAACCGATAGGCTTTTTCGGGATCATTCGTTTCGGCCTTAAATTCAGTTCCCCAATTCAGAACCTCTCCCGGCAAATGGGATAATGAAGTTGCATTTACAATGGAGGATTTAGATCGAATTTCCTGTTTGAATAATTCGGCTTTGTTCAAATAATTTGAATCAACAACAAATCCTCCTGCCGAATTAGACCATTTTTCCATATCAAAGTTCAGCGCTTTAATGATCACTACCTGGTCAATATTAATACCCAATTCCTTGGTACGCATAAACGACAACTGCTGGTAAGCTACTACCGTAATTATCATCAACATCGCGGCAGCTGCAAACTGAAACACCACTAAAGCTTTTCGCATGTTAAAATTATTTCCTAAGGTAACTCTTCCCTTAAGTGCGCGAACAGGGTGAAATGACGAAACAACAATTGCTGGATATACGCCTGACATTAACGTACTCACCACAATGAAACCTACAAGTAAGGCACCTGTAAATTTATCATAAAGCGCTGTGTAGTTTAAAGGAATACCTGAAAAATTAGAAAAGGACGGAAGAAGGAGCTGCCCAAGAAGTATTGCAATCATTACGGAAAGAATATTAAACAAGGCTGATTCAATTAAAATTTGCAACACCAATCCAAACCTTGATGCTCCCACAACTTTGCGTACGCCAATTGATTTGATTTTTTCTTCGGCTATGGCGGTAGAAAGATTCACGTAGTTAACCCACGCTATGATTATTATGATGCAAGCAAGAGCAATGAGCCCATACACCAGCTCGCTGCTCCCATTGGTCTCCAGTTCTTCTTTAAGGTGGGAATACAAATGAATGTCATTCAATGCCTGAAGATGAAACGTACTTACCTGTCCATAATCGTCTTTATTATTTTTTAAGCCATTTTTTGAAATAGCAAGTTGATTGAGCTGCTGCTCCAAAGATGCTTTGTGTACCTGATCCTGCAGAAGCGCATAGGTCTGTCCTCCCCAATCCCAAAAACCTATAGTTCCATTCCAGAAATTTTTGTCCCTTGAAACAGAACGGATAAGCAGATCAAACTTAATGTGAGAATTGGCAGGAACATTTTTCAGTACGCCCGTAATTTTATAACGTCTGATTTCGGTGCCGTCCTTTGTTTCAAGAATTTTTCCAATTGAATTTCCAGAAAAATAGTGGTTGGCAAATGTTTCCGATATCAATGCCGTGTACGGGTCTCGTAGCGCAGCGTCCGGATTTCCTTCCACAAGAGGAAATGAGAAAACGTCAAAAAAATTACTATCAACTTCAAAGGCTTTAAACTTTTGAAGCGGTACGAGCTTTTTATTTACATCTTCATATCGTACGAAAGTATTATCTGAGTTAAATCCCGCTACCGATGTTCCAGCTTTCACTTCAGGAAAATCTTCCTTTAAGGCCTTGCTAATACCTTCATAGGTATTGGCTTCGAAATTTATAACCTCATTTTGCAAAACAACTTTTGTTGAAACTCTAAAAATGTTTTTAGCATGCGGATGGAAGTCATCATAGCTTAATTCAAATCTCACATATTGAAGTATCAGAATACAAACTACCATGCTAACCGATAGTCCAAGTATATTAATCAGAGAAAATACTTTGTTTTTGAGAATGCCTCTAAGGGCAAGGAGAACATAAGATCGTATCATACTCAGTTGATTAACGTTATTTAAACAATCCCTTCTTTATATAATCCAAGTGTTTAAGTGTGTAGACGTTTAAGTTGCAAACAGGGGAAGAAACTATATCTTTAAAATTGAATTCCAATTGCATATCCTGGCCAAAACTCACTTTCCATTGCTCCTACTTTCCCGGTAGAAATTATCGCGCTTTTTATGTCATAGTTTTTCGTAACCTCATCCGTTTCATGTAAAAAATAATTCAAGGATACACTGGCAAAAATATACATGAAACGCCATCGTTTACCGTAGTCCACGTTCAATCTGCTTAACAGGTTGAAGGAATCGTCAAAGCTCAATGTTCTATTGAGATGTAAAAATTTTATTCCATACGTTATAACCCTTCGCTTATTAAAGGGCGAAGGCATAATAGAGGCCTTATTATAAAGTACTTTTTGAAAACCATATCCAAATCCCCATGTGTCCTGAAAAGGATCGAAACCCAGGATCAACGCATTCTGATTGAAGATTTGATTGCTGTCGTCAAACGGCATTTCCGAGCCCATGACCCACGAACAATTAAGACAATTACCTGTCGTATATTCGATATTTGTCGGGAAAATTTCATTGTAATAGAAACGAAAGTAAGAGCCCTTAGAACCAAAGTTTAAAAGTCCGATGGGAGTTCCCATCCGCACTCTTTCTTTCGATGGCAGTTTGCTAAAAAAATTTATTAGCGCGATTTGCTTGCCACGCACATCGCCTCCGAAATTGATCAATCCAATCTGTGTTCCATCCATTTCTTTACTGAAATTGATCAGGCCGATTTGCAAACCTCGTGCTCGCGTAGGTGGGGTAGATTTCTTCCCTTTCATGCGCATGGCTTTATTCATCATGCCAAGTTGCATGCCCGAGAGTTGAGCATCTGTATAATTGAATAGGCTACTGATCTGAAATCCGCCAACAGATTCTTTAGAAAGATTGTAAATTCCAGCCAGCTGCAGTCCAACAGTAGTACCTCCGGCACTATTTCCTATTCCAGCCAATTGTAGTCCCGTGAAATTGTCACCAACAACGTTAGCTCCACCCGAAAACTGAATGCCGGTAGAATTGTTAAGCACATAGTTCAGAAAACCTGCAAACTGAATTCCTTTGCTATTAACTTCAAAGTCCTCGGTATTGATCAGTGTTCGCTCTTCCGATAGGGTGAGATTAATAAAGGCATTGGCGCCTACGATGTTGGCAAGTCCGGCAATTTGAATGCCCGTAATGCTTTTCATATTGCCGTTTGTAACAAGGCCGATTTCCAATACATGGTTACCTGCCGAGAGACCTCCAAAAAGATTAAAGGAGTATTTATTGTAATATGATCCACTGCTTATGCCGTTGGTACTGATGCCAGGAAAGAGGGAAAACTGAAAATCCCTTTCGTATTCGCGGATCTTCTTTTTAACCTGCCCGTAAGCAGCGTCCGAAGAACACCATCAGGAAAAGAAAGACTGTAACCTTGTAAAGCATAGGACTCAATTTTTTCGAGAGACTAATCTGATGCCATCCCTCCTATCCTTGCCCACTTATATACGCCCTGCATCAGAAGATATTGTGATTCACGTCTGTTACTTACTTTAGTAACTATTCCGATCGTAAACTATTTACCGGATTGGCTGAGGCCGCTTTGATGGATTGATATGCCACCGTAAACATAGCAATGACCAATGCGCTT
Source organism: uncultured Bacteroidota bacterium (assembly GCA_963837415.1). GTDB lineage: Bacteria > Bacteroidota > Bacteroidia > Cytophagales > Cyclobacteriaceae > Chryseolinea. Next base: position 288,056 of record CAWING010000002.1, read on the forward strand.
AGACCGGGAATAAGAAAAATTAGTATGCCTAAGGTGATCCGGTAAGCAAAACCGTTCAGCCAATTGTTAATAATGAAATATGAGATTGGCCAGGCAATAACATTGGCAATTAAAACGATCAAAACAAATTCTTCGGAAGCCAACAACATGATCTGGTCCACAGAAGCTCCCAGCACTTTACGAATGCCTATCTCTTTGGTGCGCTGCACAACCAGGTAAGACGAAAGCCCGAATAACCCAAGACATGCAATGACAATAGCAAGCACCGTAAACAAGCCAACTATTTTTCCAAACTGTTGGTCGGATTGATATTGCTGATTGAAATAGTCTTCAAGAAAAAAGTAATGAAATGGATTTCCGGGAAAGGCTGCTTTGTACTTTAATTCAGTCTGATCTACTATTTCAGCTAGTGCCTTATCGCTTTTTATTTTTATGGAATAGTGATCCAAAATTTCCTTGTCACAAACAAAGATAAGTTGATCCACTTTTTTCTTTAATGATTCCTGATGATAATCTTTAAGGACACCAACGATCTCCAGTGTTTCGTCCCATACGTAAATCTTTTGGCCAATTATTTTTTCAGGATCGGTAAATCCCAACAGTTTCATGGCAGTCTCATTCACTAATGCCGTCTTCCAATGATCATTGAAATCACGCGAGAAAGTTCGCCCTGTTATTACTTGCATGCCATAGGCTCCAGTAAATTCTTCGTCCACCATGATCACCCTGTAAGAGTTGCCTGATTTCATATCCTGTCCTACTAGACGAACCCCTCCATTACTTCCTCTAACCGTGCGACCTGGAACATCGGAAGACACAGCAATTTTGTTTATCTCTGGATGCTCAAGAAGGGACTGACGAAAAGTGCTAAAACGGCTTGCGTATGTTGAATCTGTAATGTGCGGTCCTTGTACTATCAGCATTTGTTCTTTATTAATACCCAATGAGCTGCCGCGCATAAATTGAATTTGCTTATGCACTGCAAATGTGCCGACAAATAATGCAACAGAAGAAATAAACTGCAGAGTGACCAATGCCTTCCGGAGGTAGTTCCCACTGACAGAAGTTCTAAACTTGCCCGTCAAAATACGAATTGGTCTGAAGCCGGACATAACAAATGCAGGATATGAACCGGACGCGATTACCCCGATCAGAAAAATACCTGCGATAAATAGCCATACTTTCGCTGAGGCAAAAACAGACAGCTCAATTTTCCTGTTAATAAAAGTTGAAAAATAGGGAAGCATGAGACCGACGAGAATTATCGTGAGCCCTAGAGCAATGAGTTTGATCGTGAATGACTCGAAAAGGAATTGTCGGATCAATTGCGCACGATGACTGCCCAATATTTTTCGAACACCAACTTCCTTGGCACGCATCGTAGATCGTGCGGTGGATAAGTTGATGTAATTGATCCAGGCCATTACTAAAATAAATCCAGCGATGAGAGCCAGAAAATTTGTAGCCTGTCCGTCACCATTCGGTTCCAGTTCATCTTTGAAATTTGAATACAGGTGAATCGAAGAAACAGGCTGCAGGACAAAGGCCATAGTTTCACCCCAGGATCGAAGTACTTCACCAGCTTCTTTTTCTACGAATGCCGGCAGTTTTGCCTCGAATGCTTTATGATCTGCGGACTGTGCCAGTTCTATATAGGTATAATTGCCGGCCCATCCCCAATTCGTCATGAGATCTTGTGTTTCCGCAGGCCCAATTATTTTAAGTAAGCTCTCAAAGGAGAAGAGCGCATCAAACTTAAGGTGCGTATTTTCCGGCACATCTTTAAAAACTCCAGTAATTTCATATTCTTCCTTCCCATTGTTTTTTAATGTTTTGCCAATTGGATCTTCCTCTCCAAAATAGCGCCTAGCCAGCGATTCAGATACTACTATTGTAAACGGATCGCGCAAAACGAGAGAGTCCACTCCTTTAATCAACGGAAAGGAAAATATTTTGAAAAAATCTTCGCTAGCAAAAAAAATTTTATCCTCTTTGAAAAAAATGTCTGCGTTTGCCAGCACAGTAGATCGCATTCCTCCCCGATTTACACATACATACCGAACCACTTCGGGAAAGTTGTTTTTCAAATCCGCGCCTATTCCCCATGGACCCGCTGTCCATTGACGTGTGAGTTCTCCGTGCGTGTAGCGGTCTTGCCTTACACGAAATACCCGGTCTTTCTTATGAAAATTATCGTAACTTCTCTCATTCCATACATATATACTGATGAGAAAGAAAGCTGTCATGCCCAAAACAAGTCCGGCTATGTTTATCAATGAATACGAGCTATTCTTTAACGACGAGCGAAAAAAGATTTTAAAGAAATGGCTCAGCATACCTACTTGATTTAGTTTTATTGAAAATCTATTTCTTAAAATTATTCCAGGTCTTAAAAATTTCATGGTGTTCCATACCAGTTTTTGCTTCGCTTTTCTTTCTCCAAATCTTTTAGTATCGCGATTAAATTTTTGAATCAGGTCTCCTTCAATTTCCTCATACAAATGATCCGGACAGAACCACGAGAGCAATCGCAGTGCTGCTTTGGGAAGAGTGGGTTTTGAATCATCGTTCATAGCATTGTTATTCATACTTCAAAGAATCTACAGGATTTGATCGCGCGGTTTTAAGCGATTGAACCAATACTGTTAAGAAGACAAACCCAAACGCCACTACCGTTACCAGGAAATAGAGTAAATAATTAAGCTGGGTTTGATACGCAAAATTTTCCATCCAAAGGGTGATAACCCATAAAGAAAAAGGGATAACAATTGCAGATGAAAGAATGACAAGGAATAGAACGTCTTTAGAAAGGAGAAAAATAATGTCAGGTATATTTGCGCCAAGTACTTTCCTGACACCAATTTCCTTCGTGCGTTGAGCAGCCGTAAAGGCGGATAGCCCAATTAACCCAAGTAAGGAAATAAAAATGCAGATGTACGACAAAAGCGATAACAACCTGTTCTGAATTTCATCAGCCTTGTATTGCTCATTGAAACGCTGGTCAAGGAAAAAATATTCAAATGGGCGGTTGGGGTCATATTGCGACCACTTGCTCTTGACATAGGCAATGGTTTCGTGAAGACCATCGCCCTCTACTTTAAGATGAAGGTAGCCGCTCTCTCCTCCCGTTTTGATTATCAGCAGCGGTTCCACTGCATTATGCAATGATTTGAAATTGAAATCTTTTACCACCCCAACGATGTGTCCCGGAATTTCACCGTGAAAAAACTTCATTTCTTTACCAACAGCATCAGTCCCCCAACCCATGAGCTTAACGGCTGCTTCATTAGCGATATAAGGAGTTTCAGATTGTGAAACTGGACCCGGTTTAAAATCCTCTCCCTGGATAATTTTCAAGTCCAGTGTCCTGATGTAATCCTCACCAACAAATAAGGTCGTGAATCCCGTTTGCTTCATTCCTGTTTCGCTTTCGCCCCAGAAATTTCTTATCCCGCCAACATCAGTACCAACCACATTGTCCGCTGTTGACGCTGCCGTAATATGAGGGTGTTGAAGAAAATCATTTTTGATAACCTGAATCTGTTTCTCCACCAACGTATCCTGTATGGGCAAGATAAGTACATTGTCTTTGTTAAAACCCAGCTCTTTGTTTCTTACATAGTCTAGCTGATTCCGCATGAACAAGGTGCAAACCACCACAAAAATCGAAATGGTAAATTGAGTAGTGATCAATACCTTCCTGAAAAGATGACTTGACTTCCTGTTTTTAAAGGTCCCCTTCAGTGCAGTAAGTAAGGGTACAGAAGGAAGGTAAAACGCCGGATATAGTCCGGATATGATCCCAATAGTTAATGTAATTCCCAGGGAGCCAATCAGCAGAGATGGATTGTGGAGGAAGTCGAGGGTAAGGTTTTTGCCTATTAATTCGCTGAAGCTCGTTAGATTCAACACCCCATACACCAATAGTATTGCCAACGCCAGTGAGACCAAAGACAATAAAATGGATTCACTGAGAAAAGAAAATACCAGGACCCGCTTGCGTGTACCGACCAGTTTTTTCACAGCAATTTCGGTAGCTCTGCTTACTGCCTTTGCCGTAGAAAGGTTCATGTAGTTGATGCAGGCCAGCAGAATAATAAAGATTCCTGTCGCCGTAAATCCGTAGAGATAGACGATGTTTCCGTGAGGCTCATCCTGATCAAGCTCAGAATAGAAATGAATAGATTCCAGAGGCTCTAGAATGGGGGTGTATTTCCCTCCCACCTCTACTCCGAACGACTTAAAATATTTATCGAAAAGGGCGGGAAATTTCAGCAGAAAATCCTGCGGTTTAAAATCGCTTGGCACCAGCAGGTAAAGGTAGATGCCGGGATTCCAGAAATTTTCTGATTCGATCTTAGACCCCATGATCCAATGACGATTGGATAAAAGCAGGTCGAATTTAAGATGCGTATTCTCGGGCAAATCTTTGATAACACCAGTCACGGCCCAGGATTCATTGTCAATAATTAACGATCTGCCTAGGGCGTCATCATCTCCAAAATACTTCCTGGCTATGGTTTCTGTTACCACAGCTGCGTGTGCCTTGTTCAAACACGTCTCCGGATTTCCAGAAATAAACTCGTGCGTAAATACCCGGAAATACGTGGAGTCGGTATCCATAATTCTCTCTTCATAGAAAGCTTTTTGCTCCCCTTTACTTTCAGCTGTTACCAACGTGCGTCTCCAGCCATCGTCAATGCGAACCACTTCCTGTATCTCGGGTAGCTCTTCTTTTATAATAGTCCCAAGGTCCATAGCAGAGCGAGCCCAACGAAAATCAAGGCCTGTTTGCTGTTGATGGCAACCTACGCGGTAGATTCTTTTATAGTTAAGATGATGCTGATCGTACGTGAGGTCATTTTGAAGGATCAGCAACAGGATGATGCTTACGGCAATGCCCAGTGTAAGCCCGAGAACATTTAGTGTAGAAAAAAATTTGTCCTTCAGAAAAATGCGTGTAGCGAACTTCAAATGATTGAAGATCATATCCAATTGGTTTAGTTCGAATGAAAATTTATTTCTTAAAATAATGGCTGGTCTAAAAAACCGGATTGCATTCCACATCAACCTTCTCTTTGCTTTTCTTTCTCCAAGCTTCTTTACATCACGGTTAAATTTTTGAATAAGGTCGCCTTCGATCTCTTCGTATAAATGATCGGGGCAAAACCACTTCAGGAAGCGAAGTATAAAACGAGACATCTTATTATTCATTTTTAAGGGAATCCACCGGATTAGTCTTTGCGGCTTTAATGGTTTCAAAACTTACCGTCAGTGATGCAATGAGAAGTATCGTTATTAATGGCAGCACAAAAACCCAAATGTTCATACGAATTCTGACTGCATAATGAGATAGCCATTGGTCCATTGCCATGTATGCAACTGGCAGAGCTATCATTGCCGCCAGCAGCACGAGACTCACAAAATCCTTAGACAGCAAGCGAACTATCTGCAGCACAGAGGCACCAAGAACTTTTCGAATTCCAATTTCTTTCGTTCGTTGAATGATGGTAAAAGAAGAAAGACCGAATAATCCAAGACAAGCGATTAAAACTGCCAGTATCGAAAAAGTGGTAATCACCCTTCCGAATTGTTGATCCGCTTTGTACTGTTGATTATATGTTTCATCCAGGAAAAAGTAATCGAAAGGGCTGTCGGGAAATACTTTACTCCACGTTTTCTTTACCGACTCCAGGGTTTCCTGAACGTTGTCTGTGGTGATCCGCAATGAAAAATAATCAGCATAATTGCTATAGAAGAAGACCATACGCAAGGGTTCTTCCTTAGGTGATCGCTGATAGAAGTTTTTAAGTACGCCTATTACCGTTTTCTCGCCGTTGTAAAAGAAAAGTTTTGCTCCAACAGCATCTTCCGCATTCCGGAACTCCAACGCGCGCATGGCCTCTTCATTAATAATAAGCTGGTCCTCTCTACCTGCGCTTCCATTAAAATTGTGTCCGGCTGCAAATTCCATTTTAAACGAAGGGATAAAATTTTCATCAAAGGCATTGATATAATAGATGTAACCTTTATCCTTATTCTCTTGCCCTGGTCTGAACACATTTCCAGTGGAAGACAATTCGTGCAAGCTCAATCCAGGCAATGCGTCCGACTGCGTTACGATTTTTACAGAGGGGAGAACGAGCAATTCTTTTTTTAAGCTTTCGGATTTAGTGAGATAAAGAGAATCCAATTTCAAGGGTGGCGAGCGCAGTACAAGGGTCTGGTCAATACTCATACCCAGTTTAAACTTTTGCAGGTAGCTGATTTGTAAATAAACAATGCACACGCAAACAATAAGAACTACAGTTGCTGCAAATTGAAATATCACCAGCCCTTTACGTAACCATTGCCCCTGGCCGGCGGACTGAAATTTCCCCTTCAGAACAGATACTGGTTTAAAGGAAGACAAAACAAAAGCAGGATAAAGGCCAGCAAGCAGAGAGCCGAAAATTATTAACCCAAGAAATAGATACCAAAATTCACGCTTTTTAAAAATATCAGCTGGTAGGGGCTGCCCAGAGAGGTTGATAAAAAACGGCAGGCTGGTATATATTAGAACAAGGGATAACCCTCCGGCTAGTACCGTTACAATAATGGATTCAGACACAAATTGAAAAATGAGTTGCGAACGTAATGATCCGATTACTTTTCTTATGCCCACTTCACGCGCCCGCTCTGTTGCGCGTGCAGTTGAAAGATTGATATAATTGATCCAGGCGATCAAGAGGATAAAGATGGCGATGATCAACAGGAAGTAAACGGACTGAGCATTCCCATTTGGCTCCGGTTCATAGGATTTATTGGAATACAAGTGTATATCTTTTAGTGGCTCGGCCACTAGCCGGTCATCCCCGATCTTATCTTTTAAGTTCAAGGAAATTGCTTTTAGCTTTTCATTGAATTCAATCAAGTCGATGTTGTTCGCCACGAGCAGATATAAGTATTCATTATTACCGCTGAACTCATTTTCATTATAATTCCTCAATTTAGAAATCGTGGCATGTGACAATAAAAAATCAAACTTCAAGTGCGTATTGACGGGAACTTCGTCAAAGACCGCGGTGATGTGATACAACCTCTTTCCGATTTCGATCGATTCACCCAGTACATCGATTCTTCCGAAATATTTTTTAGCCTTTGAAACAGTAATTGCTGCTTGAAAAGGTTCTGATAAAGCTGTTGCTGTATCTCCTTGCACTATGTCAAAAGAAAATATTTTGAAGACGGATGGATCTGCCATATACACCCGTTTCTCATAAAACATTTGGTCTCCCACTTTTACTTCCTGGTTTCCATTTTCATACATCCTCACAAAATCAAGTACTTCGGGCAGCTCTTGGGTAAGCATTGGCCCTACAGGCGCATACATTTCACAGTCGGTAATTACATATTCCGAGCCCTTGTATATGTCCAGCGTGATCCGGAAAATGTTAGCGGCATTTTTATGAAAATTTTCAAAACCACGTTCAAATCGCGCATAATGGATGATCAGTAGAAAGGCGCTCATTCCCACTGCCAATCCGAGAATATTAATGAATGAAAAAACTTTACTCTTAGTCAAATGTCGACAGGCGATTTTGAAATAATTTTGAAGCATATCCATTTGGTTTAACTCAAAAGAAAATTTATTTCTCAGTAAAATTCCCGGACGGAAGAAGCGCATGGTATTCCAAACCAATCTTCTCCTTGCTTTTCTTTCACCAAACTTCTTTGCATCACGATTAAATTGTTGAGTCAAATCACCTTCAATCTCTTCGTATAACTGCTCAGGGCAAAACCATTGCAGAAAGCGAAGCGCAAATCGTGGAAGTTTTTCTCTACTCATTTTTCAAAGAATTAACAGGATTTATCGATGCTGCTTTTATCACCTGCGTGAAGACAATGAGTAGTGTAACAGCAAGTATGGTCAGGGAGGTAAGAGGTATTGTCCACCAGGGAATAGATATCCGGTAAGAATAATTTTGAAGGTAGTTGTCCAGCGCCCACCATGAAACAGGCGCAGCAATGATCACAGCTAGGACAACTATCCGAATAAAGTAGTTGGAAAGAAGCAGCAACAAAGTATTTAGACTTGCACCTAAAACTTTGCGGATCGCCATTTCCTTGGTTCGTTGCTCGGCCGAATAAGCTGCCAGGCCGAATACTCCCAATGCCGTAAGCAAAATGGCGAGCAACGCGAAAAGATTGGATAGTTTTCCAATGAGCTCAATCGTGCGGTATTTGTCAGCAAAGTTTTCATCCGCAAACATCACCTCCGGAGCATTTGCCGGACTCAATTTTTTGAGGACGTTTTCCAGTTTCTTAATATGAGCAGGCAGGTCTTTCGATTTTGTCAACCGCATGGTCAGGTATTGATGATAGCCTCCCAGCATTCCGACAAAGAGAGGACCAATCGGCTCGAAAGGAGAGCCTATCAGTACATCGTCGAGCACACCGATAATAGTCCACTCCTTCCCTTTGAATCTGAGTACCTTACCAACAGGATCTTTAAATCCCATTATTGCGACAGCACTTCTGTTCACAAGCACGGCACTTGAGTCTGTCCTGAATTCTTCGGAGAAATCCCTGCCCTCCACGATTTTCAACCGGTTGGTTTTAACGTAGTCAAAGTCCGTGGAAACGAAGTCAAATGTTACTCTATCATTTGCTGGTTTTCCGTCCCACTCAACAAACTCAGTATAATAATTCTGGTAAATGGTCTGATTCGACTGGGTTATCGATTCAACTAATCCAGTTTTCAATAATTCATTTTTTGCAAATGCATAGTTCTTTTTGATCTCATCATTAGACTGAATCATGACAAGATTTTCCTGGTCATAGCCCAACTCCCTGCCTTTTACATGCTGTATTTGTTGATAGATAACTATCATTCCTATCACCAGGAAAATGGCAAAAACATATTGAGCAGTAACCAAAATATTGCGCGGTAAGCGTGCATTCTTACCTACTTGAATTTTTCCTTTCAGTACTCTTACCGGCTGAAAGGAAGAAAAATAAAATGCAGGATAACAGCCCGACAATAACCCGGTGACAGCAATGAGGCTTGAGGCAAATACTAAAAACTCAGTGGACATTAAGTTTAACACAAGTCTTTTATTCACCAAAGTATTGTATGCCGGCAAACTCAGGTTGACTAAAAGAATGGCGATAACAAAAGCCAGGAAAGTGATGAGAAATGATTCTAGCAGGAACTGCACCACAAGCTCTGAACGATGTGATCCAATACTTTTGCGTATACCTACTTCCTTTGCCCTTCGTTCCGAACGCGCTGTGGCGAGGTTCATATAGTTTATGCACGCGATTAGTAAAGTGAAAATACCTATCCAGGTAAACAGCCTTACGTATTCTATTTTCCCCCCTGCCTCATGACCATTTTCAAAATTGCCATACAAGTACCAACGGTCCATAGCGTGCAAAAACAACTCATGATTCAAATCATCTTTCACCTGCCGCTTGACCATGTCTTTAATTTGCGCATTGATATCTTCAACTGGGCTATCGGGTTTTAGCTCCACATAAATGTGATACCAGAAATGGTTCCAATCCATTCCGGTTGATGTTACCCACTGTTCCATAATCTCATAAAAGGAAGCGGGCACGAGTACATGAAACCAGAAGGTAGAGTTCCTGGGTACATCTTTGAATACACCTGTAACTTTTAGTTCTTTATCATTGTCCCATCGAACGAATTGACCGAGGGGATCTTTATCTCCAAAAATTTCTTTTGCTGTAGATTCATTCAGCATGATCGAGTAGGGATCGTCCAGGGCGGTGGTCTTTGATCCGGCGATCAAAGGCAAGTCAAACATTTCCAAAAATTCCGCCGTCACTGCTAATCCTTCCTTATTAAAGAGCTTACCTTGATGGTGGATCGTATGACCGTAGGTCCAACCCGTATAGCAGGTATTTTTTATTCTCGTGTCGGCATTCTTCAGAGCCTGATAGGCAGGCAAACACAAGGACTCATCTGTGTTTATCACACTATTGAATGTACTGTTTCTTTTAACCTGGTAAATATTTTTATGGTTTGGAATAAAATGGTTGGAGGTATATTCATCCTCAACCCACAGCATGATCAGGATGGTGCTGGCAATGCCGATTGATAGTCCTAAAATATTAACGGACGAATATGCCTTGTTCCTACTAAGTAGACGCAAGTTGGTTTTGAAATAATGCCGGAACATATAGGCATGCTTAAGTTCAATCGAAAATTTATTTCTCAATACAATCCCAGGTCTGAGAAAACGGATCGCATTCAACATCAACCTTCTTTTCGCCCTTCTTTCTCCTAACGACTTGACATCCCGATTAAATTTTTGAATGAGGTCGCCTTCAATCTCTTCGTATAACCGGTCAGGACAAATCCATTTGAGAAAGCGGAGTGGGAAGCCTAATGGATTTTGGTCTTTCTGATATTTCACCTTATCTATTTTATTCTATTTCATTATCTTTGTAATTGAACTTGAGCCTATGAAAACAATTACGTTGAATGTGAGCGATGAACTGGCCTCAAGGCTTGAAAAACTTACTGACCAGGAAAAACAATTGACGCTCGAAACTTTATCCAGACTCCTGGATGATAAGAGAACTTTATTTGAAGTCATGGACGATATCAGCGAATACGCCAAGAAGCAGGGTATGACTGAAGAAAAACTGAAAGACTTGCTGAAAGACGAATAGCGAATGACAGTTATCATTGATACTAATGTCCTGATCAGCGCAGCCATTCTTAAGCAATCTATTTCTGACCGTAGCGTGCGGAAAGCATTTTTGAATGATGTTGTTATCCGGTCGATAGCAACTACGCTGGAGCTATCCAATACGTTGAAAAAGAAAAAATTTGATAAGTATTTTAGGCATGAGTATGAAAGAGACCTTTTCATCCATCTTTTCACCAGCCAAAGCAAAATAATTGAAGTCTCGCACAGCGTTACTATTTGTCGCGATCCCAAAGACAACAAGTATCTTGAACTCGCCCTCTCCGGCCAAGCTGGTTGCATCATCACCGGCGACCAGGATTTGCTGGCACTCAATCCATTTGAAAATATTCCGATCATCACCCCTCTTGAATTTTTAAATTAATTCTAACAGTGTTTGTACTTTAAAACCGAATTGCAAACAGAAATCAAAATTCCTGTTTCCAATCCAGGGACATGCAATAAAAAACATCTATTCATATCGAAGCGCCTTCACTGGGTCCGCTTTTGCTGTTACAATGGTTTTATAACTTACTGTGAGAATCGCTATGAATACAACTAGAAATCCAGGGACAATAAATACGGCCGGGCTAACACTTATCCTGCTCGCGAAATTGCTCAGCCAGTCGTTCATGATGAAATAAATCAACGGCCATGCAATGACATTTGCCAGGCCTACCAAGAGAATAAATTCTTTTGATAGCAGATATGTTATGTTGATCAAATCTGCTCCAAGGATCTTTCTGATACCGATCTCCTTTGTCCGCTGTAGTATAGTAAACGATGACAATCCGAATAAGCCAAGACAAGAAACGGCGATGGCAAAAGAGGCAAATAGGGTAAATACACTGCTGAATCGTTGCTCCTTATGATATTGTCTATTAAAAAATTCATCCAGGAAGAAATAATCAAATGGATCGCGCGGAAAGAATTTTTCGTACTCTTTTTTTATTTTCCCGATTAACGATGGATGATTTCCCTTTTCAAACCTGACGATGTATAACGGTTCGTATACCGTATATAAGTCGAAAAACATAGGTTTGACATCATCGTGTACTGACATCTGGTTAAAATCATCAACCACACCGATCAGTGTCCAGACTTGCTCAGTCCCTACTGAAATTTTCCGGTTGATCGCTTCTTCAGCGGAGGAGAAGCCCAATGCTTTGACCGCCGAAGCATTTAAGACAAGGCTTAGCGTGTCTCCTGTCATTTCGGGACTAAAACTTCTTCCTGCAAGCATTTTGATACCCAATGTTGAAAAATAGTCGTAGCCTATCCAGGCACTTTGAACAAACTTGAACATGGAAACAGGATCCTCCTGTTTTTTAATAGCCACACCATTCAATATTTCTTTTCCGGGAATCGTGGATCCACCTGTTACCAACTTAATCTCAGGATGCTTCAAGAGCTCATTGATAAACGTCGCCGTGTGTATTTTGTATTCCGGATTTAATTCATCGTCCGTAACTCCGGGTCCCCGTATTACCATGACTTCAGTCATGGTAAACCCCAACTCCGTTGTTTTCATGTGATCCAATTGTTTGTACACTACCAAGGTACCCGCGATAAGCGTCACAGATGCGGCAAATTGGAAAACTACAAGGGATCTCCGTAAAGTAATTCCGGACCGGCTGGCGCTAAGCTTACCTTTAAGCACGGCTGCAGGACGAAAAGATGAAAGAACAAATGCGGGGTATAATCCTGCTATCAATGATCCACCAAAAAGAAAAACAATAAGTTTCTGCCAGAAGTCCATCTCCCTCAAAAAGTCAAGTGTGAGTTTGGAGTTTGTCAACAAATTGAAATAGGGTAGTGCTATCGATACGAATGCAATGGCCATGATAATGGCAAGACTGTTCATTACAAATGACTCAACCATAAATTGCCCGATCAATTGAGATCTAAGTGCACCTATAGTTTTTCTCACACCCACTTCTTTTGCTCGCTCCATAGCGCGGGCCGTGAATAAATTGATGTAATTGATCCATGCGATCAACAGAATAAAAAATGCAACGATAGTGAGAAAGAACACGGCATCTGAATCACCTTGCTGTTCAGGCTCTGGTTCCTTATTCAGCTTTGAATACAAATGAACATCTGTGATGGGCTGTAAATGAAATTCCTGTTTACTGTTTTCTTCCCGGTTTATTTTTCCGCGCTCTCGTTCAAAAACTTTTTCAAACCGCTGATCAAACTTTGAAATATCAGTAGCCGGATCAAGCAAGACATATTGATAATAGTCGTCAGCCCACCAGCTTGTTTCCGCCTCTCCCTCCGACCACCATTTTATTGTCTCGTATGAAATGAGGAAATCAAACTTGAGGTGGGAATTTTCAGGTGCATCTTTGGCTACTCCCGTGATCCTGAAGTGTTCTTTACCATCAATGCCAATGATTTTTCCCAACGCAGGTTGATCACCAAAATATTTTTTTGCTGCGCTTTCTGATATTACAAGTGTTCTGATCTCTTTCAATGCACTTTCCGGATTACCTGAGATTAAAGGAAATGTGAATATTTTAAGAAAATCAGGATCAACCATTAACACTTTGTCCTGCCGGAACTTGATGTTGTTATAGGATACCACTAGACCAGGGAAAGGCCTGGTGCGTGCAAATGCTTTGACCTCCGGCATCATTTCCTTCATAAAAGGAGCAATGCGGGGCGGTGCAGTTGCGCAATTTGTCGTTATGCCATTCTTGAAATAGGTATAGGAATAGTTGATCCTGTAGAGGTCTCTATAGTTGACGTGAAATTTATCATAGCTTTTTTCGTAGGCCACATATTGAACAATAAACAGGAATGCAGCCATACCGAGTGCAAGCCCCACTATATTCAACGCTGAGTACATCTGATTTCTACGGATGGTTCTGAACGTGATGCTGAAATAATTATGGATCATAGCAGTTCCGTTTAACTCAAAAGAAAATTTATTTCGCAAAATAATTCCGGGTCTGAAAAACCATATAACTTTTAAGACGAGCCTTCTTTTTGCTTTCTTTTCTCCAAACTCTTTTATTTCCCTTCGAAACTTTTGTAGCAGATCACCTTCAATTTCTTCGTATAAATGATCTGGACAAAACCATTTCAAGAACCGAAAAACCCACCGCAAGATTTTTCCTTCACTCATATTTTAAAGTCTCTGCAGGTTTTGTCATGGCAGCTTTCAGCGTCTGCGATGACACCGAGAAAAAGGCTATCAGCAAAACCAGGATGCCGGCAATCACAAAGGCCCATAGACTGATATTTGTTCTGTAGGGAAATGACTCCAGCCATTTATCCATTAACCACCACCCCAACGGAGTGGCTAAAACTATGGAGATGAGAACGGGTTGAATGAAATCTTTCGACAAAAGTGTAACGATCCCCGAGACACTGGAGCCCAGCACTTTGCGGATCCCGATCTCACGCGTGCGTTGCAACGTCATGAAGGACGCGAGGCCAAGCAGGCCTAGCGAAGCAATAAAAATAGCCAGCACGGTAAAGAGTGTAAAAACCTGACCGAATCTGTCTTCGCGTTCATACTGGCGGTTAAAAAACTGGTCCAGAAAAAAATAATCAATGGGGTTACCGGGAAAGAAAGAATCCCAGGGTTTAGCAACGGCTTCTATTACATCTTTGTAATTCCGGGTTTCAAGTTTCAATGAATAGAACTGTGCAGCTGGAATCAAATGAAAGATGACTGGAATAACTTTAGCCTTTAAAGACATCTGGTGAAAATCTTCCATTACTCCCACGATCTCAATTGTATCACCCCAGTGTTTCACAAACTCACCCACAGCTTCCTGAGGGCTTTTAAATTCCAACTCTTTAGCCAGCGATCTGTTAATAATTACTTTGTCCTTGTCGGCGGGAAATTGTTTGTCAAAATTTCGTCCCGCAATCATTTTGGTCCCGTATTGCGAAACAAACTCATGATCGATCGCAGCCGTGGTTACGATGTTTATTCCTTCGGGACCACCAGATAGTCTGCCAACCCCGCTTGTCCAATAATTCTCTTCTCCGGGTATGCTGGAGGAAGCTGTGATGCCCGTGACTCCGGGTATCCGCAGCACTTCTGTCTTAAAAGCTTCGTAGTCCTGCTCATATAGAGAATCGACGATTCCCGGGCGCTGTAACACAAGGGTCTGATCAATGCTTACACCCAGGTCTTTATTTTTCATGAACGACAACTGCTGATATACAATCAGCGACCCACTGATGAGAAATACCGAAGCGACGAACTGAAAGATCACGAGCGCCTTCCTTAAAAAATTTCCGCTCGCGGAACGCATGATCTTTCCTTTCAGCACAGCAACAGGTTTGAATGATGAAAGAATGATAGCGGGATAAAATCCGGAAAGCACTGCGCCCACAAAAAATAAACCCAGTACCAGCAACCAGAATTCTTGCTGGAAAAGAAAGTCAATAGGAATATTCCAACCTGTTAGTGCTGAAAATGAAGACCACGAAACCCTGACCAGGACAATCGCTAAAACTGCGGCGATCACATTTAAAATGAAAGACTCCGTAAGAAACTGGCCGATCAGCTGGCCTCTGAAAGCCCCCACAACTTTCCTCACTCCAACCTCATTGGCGCGTTTGAATGAACGGGCAGTTGCCAGGTTAACATAATTCACCCATGCAATGATGAGTATAAACAACGCAATAATACTTAGTGCATAAACCGAATCGCCATCGCGAAGGTCCTGTGGGGAAGTCTCATAGAGAAGATTAGAATATAAATGGATATCCGTCAATGGCCGGATTATGAATTCCTGTTTCCGATTGGTTTTATTCCATTCCTCTCCTCGTACATTCAACAGATAAGCATCCCATTTTGCCTGGAGCGCTTTTACATCCGTATTCGGTTTTAACAAAACAAAACTATAGAAATCATACCACGTCCATGATGTTTCTGAGTTGTTTTTGGTCCTGGCGTTTATCGTCTCGTACGAGATTAAGAAATCAAATTTGATATGGGAATTTTCAGGTACATCTTTAAATATACCTGTGACTTCCAGCGAAAGCTCAGTGCCATTGGCGAGAAGTCTCTTACCAATTGCATCCTCTCCTTTAAAATATTTTCGGGCAGTGCTTTCGGAGATAATAACTTTGTCGGTGCCTTTTAGGCAAGTTTTAGGGTTCCCCTCAAGCAATCTGAAATCAAAAACTTTAAAGATCAATGTATCCGCAAATTGCGCGCGTTCCTCCCGGAAGCTGATGGCTTCTTCCCCAGGCTTTTCATACGTCATAACACCGTGAAAGGGAAGGAAGCGTGTATACTCTTCCACTTCGGGAAAATTGTTCTTCAACGCAGGCCCTACAGCGGGAACCGCTACTGCGCTTTCAAAATTCAGCTGGCCGTTTTGCCATCCGTTATATTGAATGCGGTAAATGTCTTGAGCCCGGGAATGAAAGGTATCAAAGCTTCTCTCGTACTTAACATACTGGATGATCAGTAAACTAGCTGCCATTCCCAACGACAAGCCAATCACATTCAGCAATGTATACGATTTCTGCCTTCTAAAATTTCGGAAGGCAATTGTGATGTAATTACGTATCATAGCAAATTGAATTATTTGAAACGAAAATTTATTCCTCAGTAGAATTCCCGGTCTGAAAAACCGGATTGTATTCCAAACCAATTTTTGCTTAGCGCTTCTTTCGCCAAACTTCTTTACATCGCGATTGAATTTCTGAATCAGATCACCTTCAATTTCTTCATATAGATGACCAGGGCAAACAAATCGCAGCAATGCCAGTACCTGTTTTGACCGAACATCATCGTTCATATCCCTGACATCTTTAACTGCGGCACCATTTTCCATAGCTCCAACCGCGTTTCTTTCATTGCGCGCAGCAGGGCAAGACCTGCACTCGTGATGGTGTAAATTCGTTTTCGCCTCCCTCCTCTTTCCTTCGTTCCTCCTCCCATTCTGGATTTGAGATAACCTTTATCTTCCAGGCGATAGAGCGTGACATGCACTGCGCTCAAGTTTACTTCCCGTTTTAATTTGGCTTCGATTTCATCGGAGATCGCAGCTCCGTAAGCATCTTCCTGCAATGCTGCGACCATTGTCAGAACTAGTTCCTCAAATTCTCCCAGGTATTCTTTTGCCATATCCTTATATTTTGTCAAGTAAATAAGTAAATTAATTTTTCATATACAAACAACGACGTATCATTTATGATGAAAGGAATGTGAATATTTTCCCAGAATTCAGAATTTAGTTGCTGTGATGCAACCCACTCAGGCTCTAGGATTTTCATAGCACGTTATGAGGTCCTGCGTGTCGAATAAAATTTTGTATTTCATAGATAGCGCGCAGGCGACACGTCTGGATATATTTATTTTTTACCCGGAGCTACGCTCCGGGCTACCAAAATTGCATCCCTACGGGATTTATTCAATTATTGATGATTCATTGCCCGATGCATATTGCATTTCGGATTATGAGCCGTTGGATGGTAACCATACAACGGCGATTGACGTTTTACCAACTGCCTAAAAAATACTTGAGGTTAATAGCTCAGCTCTGATACTGGAGGTCAAGGGATTCTGCAGCAAATAATGAAGATCGCGAGTGCATTTCGTATACATGCGCAATCGACCTGCGTATCGATTTTATTTTCCACACCTTAACTTCGGATTTGTATGAATGTTGCTAGCGCGGAATAATTGCCATCGTGGACTCACAATGGATGGAATTATTATTATACACGGTATTGTCGCACAGTGTTAAACACTAAAGGCAAGAATAAAAATAAGCCTTTATTTTGAGGAAGTCACGGCCACGATTTTAACAGCAAGGTCTTCCGGATAGGCAGGAGATTTGATACTCAACGTGTTGTCGGAAACGACTTTCTGCTTTTCTGAATATTTTCCCGTCAGGGGATCCATAAATTGAACCTCATACGTTCCCACTGGAATTGAAAGGTCAAGGGTAAGAGGTCCCTTGCCGAAGACATACATGGCGTACTGACGGCCTGCTTCTGCAAGAACCTGAATTGTTTTAATTGCAGCGGGCTTAACGATAATCAGCGTGCTATCAGGCTTCATCGCCAGGTAGTCAAAACCACTGATAAAGTTCTTCAAATGACCGAGTTGTTTTCTGAGCTCAGTACTGCCTCCTCCTGGTTGTGTGGCGGGATATTTAAACGATCCAATCTCATGGCCAGCCGTGAAAGAATAATCGAGGTTGTTATACAAAGCGCCGCCGGCCAGGATAAAAGCCCATCCTTCTTTGCGGTAAGTGCTGTCAGCGTTACCGTTGAATCCCGTTTCATTGTCGCCGAGTACTTTGTTCAAATGATAATTTTGTGCCACCGCAACGGGAGGGGCAGCATAGTGAAAATTGAAAACTGAAACAGATGGATGTGGATTTTCAATCTTTTGTTTTCCATTTGCAATGTTTTGCGAGATGAGGTGTTGTTGCGAAAATTCTTTTTCTTCATCGCGAATTAACGATGCTATGTGATGTTGCCATTCCATGGTAACTCCGCCAAAATACGGCTCGTTACAGATTTCGTAAATGAGGTTGCTGTACCCTTTTAATTCACTGATGATTTTGCTTACCAAAGCATCTTGTACAGCCAGCAACCCATTTGATTTGTCCAATGTATAGACATGTGTTCGGTCTGTTGGCCCGCCTCCATTGATATTGTTTTTTGAATTCATGGGACTTAAGTTCCACTGTGAGTCTTCATAGAATGGACAAAACATGGCCAGTTCTACGATAATTTTTCTCTTTTCTGCTTCCGCCACGAAATCTTTCAGGCGGGCGAAATATTTTTCATCCCATTTCGTGAGATCAAATTTGTTACCTCCATTCGCATAACCTGGAGTTTCACTCCGAGCCCATGGACAAATGAATTTTCCAGGAGGCGGCGCCATTGTGTTGCCCTCAATCTTGAAGGCCCCAACCGGTTCTACATAGGCGCCGGTGAATGTACGCGTCAGGTTTAAACCATGGGTGGCCAATTCATCCAGGTAGGGAATATAGTCGAAATCCAGGTTAAGGACTGCCCCGTAATGCTCTCCCGAACTGATGAGAACTGCGGGGCTTTCTTCGTAGAGAAAGTAATGTGGATTCTGAGGATGTAACGCTATTGGCTTATTTTGTATCGGGGGATTACAGGAAGCCAAAACTGTTGCCATAAGCCATAATTGCAGGGAAGACCATTTCATAATTTTAATATAATATGTTGTGCGTGGAGTTCCTAACAGGAAAAGAATTTTGCGTTGTTAGCATATGTTTGGCTGCAACTCTCAGCTCTAAGGAATGCGTCATTGCGAACAGAAGCGTGGGACGTGCGTAAGCGTGAAGCAATCCCCACGCTACAACGTGGCCACTTCATAGCCTGGGGATTGCCACGGCCGCATTTATTCACTTCGTGAATTAAGCGGCCTCGCAATGACGAGTGAAACTGAGTTCAAAACAACATAAACACGGCTGCTATAATGGTCATGATTATAATAAACCAGCGATACGTTTTTTCCGACAATTTCTTTACGATGACGACTCCTAGGTAGGCTCCCAGGATAATAATCGGTAAAGTAACGAGATCAAAAAGAAAAGTATTCAAGGTAATTGTATGCCAGGCAAAAACATGGAAGGGTACTTTAAACCAATTTGTAGCCATAAAGAACCAAGCGGTGGTTCCTATAAATACATTTTTTGGCAAGCGCATCGAAAGCAAATAAACAGCCATTACGGTTCCCGCAAGGTTGCCCACCATCGATGTAAATCCACCGAGTATACCTGTCGCAACAGCAAAACTTTTTTGATGAGGCACATCTTCCTTATGACCACGCTCGAGCCACACCATAACCACAACGCTTGTTAAAATAATTACAGCCATGATGATCCTGAATACTCCATCATCAATATATTTCCCTACTACGGTCCCAAGTATAACTCCTAGCGCTGCCCAGGGAAACAATATTTTTAGATGAACCCAGGAGGCGTGGCGATGGTAGTACCATACACCCAATATATCGGCCAGCACTAGCATGGGAAGTAACACGCCGCTTGAACTCTGTCCACCGAAAACATTTGCAAGCAACGGTACGGCCAACATGCCGGCACCGTGTACGCCTGTTTTAGACATACCCGTAAACAGGGCCACCAGCAATACAATTATAAATGCAGAATATGTGAGGTGATAAGAAAATAGAGAGATCAATAGATAGAGGCTATAAAGTTTTTATTACTTTCCACATTTCATCCGCTACAAACTGGTTTCCTTTAGCGTTCAGATGAACTCCATCGGTGGTAAGAATTCCTGATTCTTTATTTCCTTTGTTAAATTGCTTGTTGTATTCAATAAGTGCCTGCCTCAAATCAACTAAGGGAAGATTATTCCTTTTGGCGAGGTTCCGAATGATACCACAATACTTATTTAAATCACTATCTAATTTATTACTTCCATCCATTTTTTCTCCAATAGCGGCAGGGGTACACAATACAACGGTAATATTTTTGTCCTTTAACTTCTTAATAAGAGCAGTATAAAAAGCCTCAAACTTGTCAGCATCCGTACCCGTGCCGGATGTGAGTTTATGCCAAACATCATTGACACCAATATAAACTATAACAACTTCGGGTGTTTTGCTCAGCACATCGTCTTCCAGACGGAGGTAAAGGTCGTATACTTTATTGCCACTAATCCCGGAACCGATTAAGTCATATTTATCAGACATCCCATTCTTTGTTGCCACCTCCCCTATTTTTACAATATAACCGTCCGGCTTTACAGCAGCTTCGGTAATTGAATCGCCAAAAAATACAATTTTCTTTTTCTGCATGGTATAGGTAAAGGAAGTGAATGCCAGTAATAAAATCGCATACAACGGCGCCCTTAATTTTTTCATAACTAAAATTTAATGGCCGTAATATAATAAAGTCTGATATGTCTAAAAAGAAAGTTCGGCGTGGCAAGAAATAATCGTGGGTGGCCTCCAAAGTCTGTAAGGCTATTGCTGGAAAAGTAAATTTGTATTTGCAAACTGTAAGAGCAGCTACAGATAAGAGTGAAATCACCTCAAAGTACAACGTGAACTCTACGTGGGTTCGTATTGCCTGATTGGAATGATGAAATTTTTCCCTTTATGAAAACCCGATGTGATTGTTTAATTAACCATTTTCTGTATCTAATGTTATAATTACATTTGAGAAACTCACTATCCATGAAAATATATTCTTTTCCCCTGTATGGTTGTATTGGCCTACTAGCTTTATGTTTAATTTCCTGTTCTAAATCCAACGAAGAGAAAACGGATCAATCGCATCCGCACGCAGCTACCTATCTGGATGCTTATAGCCAGGAATATAAGAAGCTAACTACAGAAGCTAATGAAGCAGCCTGGTTGCTAAATACCAAGATCAAGGAAGGTGATACGACCACACAACAGCAATACGAAGAAGCAACTCAAAAGCTGACCGATTTTACAGGAAGTCTGGCCAATATCGATTCATCTAAAAAATATTTGGCAATCGCTGACAAACTCGACACACTTCAAAAGAGGCAAATGGAATACATATTGTTTCTGGCCGGCGGATCGCCCGCGACAGCTGCTGAGACAGTAAAAGAGTTAATCAAAGTAAATGCCGAACAAACCACGGTTCTATATGGGTTTGATTTTAAAATTAACGGCAAGTCGGTAACCAAAAATGATATCTCCAATCTGCTTACCACTTCCTCTAAACTAAATGAACGACTTACAGCCTGGAATGCAAGCAAAGAAGTCGGTAAACCTTTAAAAGCGGGACTTCAACGTCTTCGCGACTTAAGAAATCAATCCGTACAAGGTCTAGGATTTACAGACTACTTCTCTTATCAGGTGTCCGAATACGGTATGACAACCCAAGAGATGCTGGCGATGAATGATAATTTCATTAAAGAAATCTGGCCATTATACCGCGAACTGCATACCTGGGCAAGGTATGAATTAGCAAAAAAATACAATCAAAAAGTGCCCGACTACATTCCAGCACACTGGCTGCCGAATCAATGGGCTCAAGATTGGGTAGCTATCCTAGATGCAAAGAGTAAAGGAATTGATCTTACAGACACGCTTAACAAAAAAAAGCCGGAGTGGATTGTTAAAAAAGGAGAGGAATTTTACATCTCCCTTGGATTTGATCCGCTGCCTGAATCCTTTTATGAAAAATCAAGTCTTTATCCACTTCCTCCTAAATCGCCTTACAAGAAGAACAATCATGCTTCGGCCTGGCACATGGATCTGGATCAGGATGTCCGCTCGTTGATGAGTGTGGAAACCAATACCACCTGGTGGGAAACCAGCCTTCATGAACTGGGACACATCTATTATTATAAAGCTTATTCTACACCCGAGGTACCCGTGCTGCTCCGTGGCGGCGCAAATCGCGCTTATCACGAAGCCATCGGTTCCCAAATAGGATTAGCATCCTTGCAGAAACCTTTGCTGCAATCCCTTAAATTAATACCGGATAACCTGGTAACGAATGATACACTAGAACTGCTCACGGATGCCCTACGCCATATTGTGATCCTTCCCTGGGCTTCGGGCACGATGACCCGCTTTGAAGAAGCTTTGTATACCAAAAATCTCCCACCCGATCAATTCAACAAAACCTGGTGGGAGCTTGCCAAACGCTATCAGGGAATCGTGCCGCCTGCGGATCGCGGTGAACAATTTTGTGATGCCTGCACAAAGACTCACATCATTGATGATCCAGCTCAATATTATGATTATGCCATGGCAGAAATATTACTATTTCAATTTCATGACTACATAGCCAAAAATATTCTTAAGCAGAATCCCCGAGCAACAAATTATTGGGGCAATAAAAAAGTAGGCGATTTTCTGAGGAAGATCATGGCTCCTGGAGCAACCGTTGACTGGCGCAAGCACCTACGAAAAAATCTTGGCTCCGAGGTAACTGCAAAACCCATCTTGGATTATTTTTCTCCTTTAACAGAGTGGCTTAAAAAGCAAAATAAAGGAAGATCGCATACGCTTCCGGAGAACTTTTAACACGTTCACGCAAAGACCGCGAAGTTAAAAACCGCAAAGGCCGCAGATTCTCTTAGCGGACTTTGCGGTTATCTTTGCGAACTTTGCGTGAAATTTAATTTAAAATCTTCCGAACTTCAGGGTAGCATTGTACGAAAGATTGCTGAGGTCAGAATCTTTCATTCCCAGTCCATCGCTTCCGACGGCTGCGCGGTAGGAAATTCCAGGGCTAAAGCGCATCCACTTGAATACATTTATCTCCAATTGTACACCAGGCTCTGCAATAAAAAACCAGTTCTCATCCTCTGCCTCATCTTCAAAATCAAAGTCGTCATCGTGATCACGCCAGTTTTGACGCTCATGCTGTAGGGTAAAACCAGCGCCTGAGAAAAGGTTAAACGCTAAGTGAAACGCTTCATTAGAACTAAGAACATATTCTGTTACTAAACCAACCTGGCCATATTCATAGTTCATGTTGCGCAAAGGATCCGCACTATATTGAAGCGGCACTGAAATCGTATTAGTAAGCGCAGCAGCGCCGATTCCCATAAAAAGTTTATGATTGATATATAACCCTCCATAAGCTCCGACAAGATTCGCGGTGCTGCCCCTTATGGTGGTGAGTTTATTGGTAAGAGCGCCATATCCTCCTATGGATCGCGCTCCTCCCCTGAAAACCGTCTGGATGTCATTGTTTTCATTTTTTTTAATATCCTCTTGAGCAAATAAGGTGGTACTAAACAGGATGGCCGAAATTAAGGCGATGGTTTTTAATTGTCTTTTCATATCTTTTTTTGTTTCTTATGCCTTAGACAATCAGATTCGTCCTTACCCCTATGGCTGAAGTAATTTTTTTAATTATCTCCAATAGGAGAGTTATATCTCGTTTTCTATGAAATTAAATTTTACGCTATGAAAAAAGTTCTCTTCATTTTTTTTGGAGTGTTGTCTCATCAATTTATTGTTGCCCAACAATTGCCTTCAAATTTTCACCTTACAAAGTTGAAAAATGGGCTGGAAGTGCTGGTAATTGAAGATAGAACTGTTCCCTTGATTACAGTTGAACTCTGCGTTAAGAATGGCTCTTACACGGAGGATCCCGAGTACAATGGACTATCGCACTTATATGAACATATGTTTTTTAAAGCGAATAAAGACCTTCCTTCACAAGAAGCATTTTTGAACCGCACCAATGAACTGGGCCTGGATTGGAATGGCAGCACTTCCAATGAGCGGGTTAATTATTTCTTTACACTCAATAAAAAGTTTCTGGGCGAAGGACTGAAGTTTATGAATTCCGCAATTCGATATCCTCTCTTTATGGAAGACGAAATGAAAAAAGAAAATCCGGTAGTTGATGGGGAATTCCAACGTGCGGAATCGAATCCCCCTTTCTGGCTATTCAATGACCTGAATAAAAAACTTTGGGGTGACCTATACAGTCGTAAGAATGTGATCGGCGACCATAACATCATTTTAACTGCCACGAAAGAGAAAATGCAGACCATTCAAAAAAAATATTATTATCCCAATAACTCTATTTTAATTCTGGCCGGCGATGTAGCATATGAAGATGCATTCAAAAAAGTTGCCGAAATATTCCAGGATTGGGCACCTTCTGATTTTGACCCATTCGTTAAGTACCCGATACCGGAATTTAAACCGCTGCAAAAATCGGAACTTTTCTTTACTGAAAATGCGAATACTCAAAACCCTATGATCATTCAAGGGTATCACGGCCCAGACACACGCAATGATATCAAGGCTACTTATGCTGCTGACGTTTTATCATTCATCTTAAGTCAGAAATCATCCAAGCTTCAGCAGGATCTTGTGGATAGCGGAATTGCATTCGATATAAGCGTGAGCTATCAGACCTGCAAGTATATCGGGCCCATCGTAATTTTTGCAGTTCCACATCCGGAGAAAATAAAGGACGTCCTTGACAAAATAGAAGAGCATGTCAAGCTGTGGGACAATGATAGTTACTTCACGGATGAACAATTGGAAACAGCCAAAACATTAATAGCCATTGATGATGCCCATAGCCGCGAAAAAACCTCCGAGTTTATTCACACTGTGTCCTATTGGTGGGCATCTGCAACTATAGATTATTATACAACCTATGTTGAAAACATTAAGAAGGTCACACGTGAAGATATTAAACAGTATGTAAGAAAATACGTCAAGGGCAAACCCCATGCTACTGGCATTCTCACTACGCCTGAAAACAAATCAACCGTCGAGGCAAGTTTACAAACTTCAAAAAAATAAGAACATGAAAAAGCTTATTCATTATCTCCTTCTATTGACTCTAGCTGCTATAGTCACTGCATTTTCATATCGAGTTACGGAAGACAAGCCAAAAGAATTTAATGTAAATGGCTTAAAAGTAATTTTAAAGCCATCCATTAAGGATATCATTAGCGTACGCTTTTTTATAAAAGGGGGAACAGCAAATTACGCCAAAGAGAATGAAGGTATTGAATCGCTTGCGCTCGCTGTTGCAGTTGAAGGCGGAACTAAAAAAATGACAAAGACGGAATTTTCCACGGCGTTGGAAAAAATTGGAACTGACATAGGATTCAGCACGTCATACGATTACAGTGAAATTAGTTTGTCATGTATAAAGGATTTTTGGGATCCATCCTGGAAGCTGTTTGCCGATGTCATTGCTGCCCCCCGTTTTGAAGCCAGAGAATTTGAACTCATCAAAGACCAGGTTGTATCACAAGCCAAAGAAGACGAAGCCAATCCCGATGAACACTTAAGGAACCGCAGCATGGAAACTGCTTTTGCAAACCACAATTATGCTAAAAAACCACGTGGCTCAACGCAAAGCCTGGATAAACTTTCGCTGGAAAACGTGGCGGCGCACTTTCAATCTATCGTTGGAAAACAAAATTGTTTTCTCGTAGTGGTGGGAAATATAACAGAGGCTGATCTGAGAGAAAAAATAAATGCAGCATTTTCTTCATTGCCTGGAGGGAAACAGCAAAAAGCTGAACTTCGACTTGAGCTTAAGCCTCAGGCTACGATTGAGAATCGAGACATTCCTACCAATTATATTCGCGGTCTCATGAGCGCTCCATCCATAAACGAAAAGGAAGGAGTACCCATGATGTTGGCTATGGCCATCATGAGAGACCGCTTCTTTGTTGAATTGCGGACAAAAAGAAGCCTGACGTATGCGCCCAGCGCTGGATTTACAAGTACTATTTTTAACAATCCTTATGCTACATTTTACGCATCGTCTACTGATCCGAAGCAAACGCTTGAAGTAATGATGGCCCAAATTAATGAGGTAAAAAATCAGGGGTTTAAAGACAAGGAGCTGAAAGACATGAAGGAAACTTACCTTACCGGTCATTTTTTAAACCTAGAAACGAACGATTCTCAGACCCTCGCATTGGGCCTCTCCGAGGTCGGAGGCGACTGGCGAAAAACAGAAATGTTTATGACAGATGTTGAGAAAGCTACGATTCAGGATCTTAATAATGTATTTAAAAAGTATTCGTCCTCTATAAGTTGGATGTACCTGGGGAAAGAAGCAGCGGTAAGCAAGGAAGATTTTAAACAGCCTCAAATGTTACCTTCAAATGAAAAAGTAATACCAAAAAAATAACTCTTTCGATAAAGCTCCCCAGTAAAGGCGAAGGCCAAAAATCAAATTTTACCTCCTGAATATCCTAGCCACAATTACGATAATGATTACAATAATGAATATTACAATGAATATTCCGGTATAAACACCGGCGCCAAAAATATCTCCTACCAGTTCACAGCTGGTGGCCGTTAGAAGTAGAAAAAGAAAATAAAGAATCGGATTTAGTCTTTTCATAAAGCAAGAATTAATTTCTTAACCTATGCTAAAAATCAGGCCAGTTAATTACTTAAGGCTTTACGAGTTTTATTAGTCTGAATGCTCAATACCTGTGCAATTTTCACCCCATTCTTTGACAACATGAGGATACTATAAATCAAAAGTGGAAGGAAACGTTTCGTCATAGTAAAATCCTATACCAAGACCCTTTAAGGTTGCAGTCGTTTCCTTTAAATAGAAGTCATCGTGTGAACTGCCCCGCACTTTTCGAATTATTAAGTAGCGAATGTTTTTCGGATATTCTGTTGCTAATTTTAAATAAATCGGCAAGTCATTTTGTGTATTATCACCTAGCAAGAAATATTTTTTATCAGGGAAAAGAGTCAGGATCTGCTCCAACATTTTTGTTTTGTGAATATCTCGTTCGCCGAATTTAATTTTTCGGAGCACATGGCGCATTTTGCGCATTTGTTTCAAAAATAATGGACCCGCGGGGAAACCATTGTGTATTAAAAACCGAAAGATAAGCGGATATAGGTTTTGCTCACTGTTTGACAGATAAAATGGTGTAGCTCCTTTCGCGTGCAACTCACGAATCAATTTCATCATAGAATCAACCGCTTTTCGCTTCTCCACCGATGTAAACATGAGTGTCCGGAACTTCAGCAGTCTGTTCGATATATGAGAATGCAGCAGCGTATCATCAATATCGGATACAATAATAGTGGCCGTGTTTATATGATGAATTGTTCGCGTGTACAAATCTTCAATAATCCTCACGGCTTGGCCCCCTTGAAGGATAATTTCCTCTAAATGCGTTTGGCCTGGAACGGCGTCAGCGATACAGAAAAAAGATCCAGTGGTATCTGTCTTTGTCTTGGTAGACCCATGATCAAAATTCAATTGCACTTGCTGATTGGCAAAAACGCGTGTCCGGTACAATGCTAGAATAGTGCGAAATGTTTTCCTGGAACTATACGATTTGAAACTGAAATCGCGGAGAGAAGAATAAGTTAGCTGGCCGATAAGAAGACTTTTTACTCCGTTCGTTAAAGCATAGAAGCTTAATAATATGGGTACAGTCCGACTCATTCGCCAATCAAAACAGTGATTACTGAGGGAAATATCGAGATGCTCAAATGATCAACTTCTCCCATATATTCACCATCGATTTGGAAATCCACTTTTTGATCAATGGCTATTTCAGCGTGTTCACAACTGATCACATCCGAAAACATATTTTTATCCACAAACACATTAAACTTGGTAAGCCCAGCTTTTATTGCATCATCTAACGCAACGCGAGGTACGTTGCAAATTTCAAATTTACCATCCGAAACCGATCCATCAGAAATGCGTATACCTGTGCCGTACATATTCGCGTTTGCAAATGCCAACATGTACCCTTGTTTTTTAAAATTTCCCGCTGATGTTACTATGGTGTAAGTTAGCAATGGGCTTTCTTTAATGGCCTGCATTAAATATTTAGCGTATCCGATCATGCCTCGGTCACCGCCTTCAGAATAATTTTTTACCATCCTCGCATTGATACCAATATCGGCAAGGTGCGTACACAAATGTCTATCATTAAATTTTAAAAGATCCAAAGGCCTTGAGATAGTACTTTCAAAAACGAGGTTTACTGCTTCTTGTATTTTTTGGGGAAGCTGAAGTGCTGTTGCCAACCCATTCGCGGATCCCATGGGAAGAATGCCCATCGGTATTTTTTTATTCATCAAGTTACCCGCCACTTGCTGAACAGTTCCATCCCCCCCACACGCAATCACCCGATCAGGATGATATTGTTTTATCTGTTCTTGTATAGCAAGGTCATCATCTTCACCAGATGTGTAGAAAAATTTAAAGTCGGCTTTAGAGGATGCAGCTTTCTGATGAATGAGTAGAATAGCCTTGTCGTTACTATTGCCTCCTGAGACCGGATTCATGATGAACAATATTTTCATAACTGAATATACACTTTATTAAACTAGAAAGACATCCTTATTTTAATGCACTCTATACCACAAAGAAAACTACAAGCCAAAATAATAGGCTTCGATTAGACACATTCAGGAAATTATTTTTATTTTTGTTGCGGTAAGCATACACAACAAAAATTTTTGATGGGGAATTTATACCTCAGCATCTAGCTTAATAGTTGTTACAAGTGTCATAGACAAGGTTCTTCACTGGCACTCTTTTGGCTCGACATTCTAAAACTTCCTAAACACAAAATTTATGATAGCAAAATTTTACTGCCTCAGTATTATGGCTTTGGTGTTGGTTTGCGTTTCGACGCAAAGCGCTTATGCCCAAAGTGGCGCCCTTGGCCTACATGGTACATTAACCGAATATGATGGCGACCTAAACGGCAATCAGCATCATTTTTATGATTTTAATTTTTTAAAGCCGGGTGCCGCAATTTCTCTGCAGCAATATTTAAATCCATCCTTTAACCTGGTGGAAAAATTTTCATTTAATCAATTGCGTTACCAAAATGATGACGGGACCTTAGGCGTCAATGCTGAATTCCTCGTATTGAATCTGAAACTAAAATACAAACTTAACAACGGGTATCTATTTAAAGAGACGGCAGCCATTGCTCCGTTTTTAGTAGGTGGCATTGGCGGAACATATGTAGAATCCAGTAAGTACACCCACCTCGACAAAAGTGAAATTTCCACTGGCGAATTTAAGGGTAACATCGCGTTTGGCGCAGGCATTCTATTTCAGTTTAATGAACGCATAGGCCTTGAACTGGCTAACACGATTAATGTCCCCTTGTTCGATGCATGGGACGGTGTTGATCAAGGCAGCAATGATGTTTATCTACAACACAGTGCAGGTTTAGTTTTCAATTTAAGAAAACCTACGGACACCGATAAAGATGGAGTAGCCGATAGAAAGGACAATTGTCCAGACACACCCTCGGAAGCTTCCGTTGATTCCAAAGGTTGTCCAATAGATACTGATAAGGATGATGTCCCAGATTACCTGGATAAATGTCCTAGTGAAGTAGGATCAGCAACCCTAGAAGGTTGTCCAGATAAGGATCGCGATAATGTTTCTGACAAGGACGACAAATGTCCCGACGTTCCTGGTACATCTCGTTTTGCCGGATGCCCCGACACCGATAACGATGGAGTTGAAGATGCCAATGACAAATGTCCAAATCAGGCAGGACTGGATGCCTTCCAAGGATGCCCTGATACTGACAAAGATGGTGTGGAAGATGCCAAAGATAAGTGCGCTAATACCCCTGCAGGCGTGAAGGTGGATGCAACCGGATGTCCTGCGGATGGTGATGGAGATGGTGTTCCGGATACCGAAGACCGTTGTCCTACCACACCTGGAGGAGGAACTGCCAACGGATGCCCTGAGGTAAAAGAAGAAGTAAAAAAACGATTAAATTTTGCTACCCGCGGTATTTACTTCGAAACGGCTAAGGCTACATTAAAACCAGCGTCTTATCCAATGCTCGATGAAATTGTAAGCATCCTGGGAGAATATACAGACTACAGTTTACGGTTAGGAGGTTATACAGATTCAAACGGTAGTGATGCGACAAACTTAAAACTTTCGCAAGCTCGAGTAAATTCTGTAAAGGCTTATTTGATCAGCAAAGGCGTTTCGGAAAGTAGACTGGAGGCAATAGGATATGGCGAAACCAAGCCAATAGCTTCCAATAAGACCGCAGCCGGAAGAGCACAAAACCGAAGAGTAGAATTGGAGTTGTTCCTGAAAGAGTAAATTATAGAACAACCACTATGTCAGGCGCCCGAATGAAATCGGGCGCCTGATTTTTTTAATGAATCTCGCAATTTCCGGTGGTCTTGAATTTAAGCGTTACCACATTTTTAAATTATCGCGTTCCCGCACTAATAGCTCTGCCTTTTTCAAACTGTACCTCTACGACCTTTTCGCTTTCAATCAATTGAGCTACGATTTTTTTTGTTTGTGTATCAATTACGTCCCCCGAAGATGGATAACAATACTTACCATCGACGCTGAATGAAATCCAGCCATTCTTTCTGTTAAGCTTGATATCGGCAATTTGCTTGTGCGGAGTAACTGTGCAATCAAAAACATGAACGTATGGACCAGCATCATTGCTTATCCAAACCTCATTTTGATCGGGTGGAAGGTTAACGCCATGGCTGGTTGTCAGATGTCCTCCCCGCTTTTTATCAAATCCCTGGACTTCTACGCGACCTAACCGCTTTCCGGTTTCAACGTCTCCGATCTCATATCCGAGCACGCCATCCATGTTCACATAACAATATTTATCATCATTGCTTACGGCGAAAGGTCGTATGCCTTTTGTACCATCATACGTTTTATCAACCCAGCCCCATCCTTCGTCAGGGCTGGCCTGAAAAGGTCCAATAATCTTAATGATCTTGTTTGTTTTGACATCAGCTACATATAAATTTTCATTCCCCAAGGCTGCGAGATACATTTTACTTCCATCTTTACTGCTCCATGTATTGTGCGGATTGCCATAAGGCACAGCTATATAAGCAATTACTTTTTTCAGGTCGGCATCAATCACATCCCATCCCCTTCCATGTCGTTTGGGCAGATAAATAAATTTTCCGTCCGGAGTCATCGAATGGCTATCGGGATAGCCATTAACGGGGATCGACCAATCTATTTTTTCGGTTTTTAAGTCAACACATACAAATTGATCGCCCACATACGAACTCAAGTATAATTTGCCGCGGTTTGGATCTGCGCTTATACCTTTGTACGAGCCGGTGCCCGGCACCTCAAATTTGCGGATTAACTTATGCTGGTTATTAATATCGTAGATATATACAAAGCCATGATCTTCCGCCACATATAGATACCTGTCAGTTTGAGCTGCGCAGTTCATCGAAGCGAAAAAAGCGAGATTAAAAAAAATGTGGCGCGCATTCATAGGGAGCGAAGTAGGAAAATTTAACAACCAAATTGAAGAGAATTGATTCATTGTCCTATATAATTGTTTTACCATTACGCAGAAGGGTGGATTCGAAAATTACCGTAACAAAGTTTTCGTAGAATGGATGGTGGACGTAAGTGCCAGCTCGCCCAGGTAAGAGGGGAATCTCCATGCATATCTTTAACATCTATTTTGGCTCCGGCGTCTAGTAAAAGCTGGATGGTTTCTTCTGTTCCAAAAGCTGCTGCCCGATGAAGGGGAGTTTCTGCCTTTGTTCTGATGTCGCGCATGAACGCCTCTGTGGGTGCAGATTCTTTTGTGGCGCTATTTGGATTCGCACCATGTGCAAGCAGCACCCTGACTATAGGATCATATTTCTCGCGATCAGTTTTACAAATTGCATAATGAAGTGGTGTCTCTCCGGTATCAGGCAATGGTAGATTTACATCGGCGAGTTGGGCAATCAGATATTCACATAGTTGCAAATGTCCATGAAACGAAGCATTGTGAAGATCAAGATTTTCTCCCAATGATTGCAGAGATTCGCCCTTCGAGATCAAAAATCTTATGGCGCTAACGTCTCCGTGATGAGCGCACCATTGAATCAGCGACATCCCATAGTCGTCCTTAGTATTCGCTGGGTGGCCATCCGATACATAATCGAAAACCAAGTCGGTTCGGCCTTCTTTAATTTTATCAAGCATCTTTTTAGTGTTGTCAGACATAGAAATACATTGGGTATTTAAAAGGCATGGTGAATCCATGCAGAAATAAAATTAGTATAAAATTGCGAATCTACTAGGAGAAGGAGATGGTATACAGACAGTGCCAAAATAGTTAAACTCTTTTGCCCGCCTGGCTACTCGCCATTAATGCCTCAAGTCTTCTGAGTTGAGTGGAATCCTGTTTTGCAGACATAACCCAATGTATGGCTACTCTTTTATACCATGGCGGTTGGGATTGAAAAAAAGTCCAAGCCTTTTTTAGGGCTTTGAATTTCGTCTGGAATCGTTCGTCCAGTTTTACAGGCGGTTTTTCGTAAGAATAGATTTTTGATTTATGTTCTTTTCTCTTTTTAAAAGCAACGAGACCTTCCGGTTTCACTAAACCCTTTTCAATAAGCGCATTCATCTTTTTGATATTTATTGCACTCCAAATACTATCGGGCTTTCTTCGCGTAAAACGGATGGTGTAACTCTTATCATCAATGGATTTACGAACAGCATCTATCCAACCAAAACAAAGCGCTTCGTCAACGGACTGCGGCCAGGACGTGCTGGGCTTACCACTGTTTACTTTATAAAAACCTACTAAAAGCTCAGTTTCTTTTTTATGATTTTTAGATAACCACTTTCGAAACTCGGAAGATGTTGAGAAAAAAGTCGGCTTCATTTTTTTTTCATGTCAATGATGCTCTTCGATCGTGTGCTTTCAGAGCCGCAATCAATAACTTTTTTACCGCAGGATTTTTAATGTCCTTTTCTGATTTGATCTCCACGTACTTATGCACTTTGCCTGTGCCTGTAAGAAGCTTTTGAGGATCGGGCAGGCCGCTACCCTTATAAAATCCCAGCTTGATTCCTTTTTTAGAAGGTATAATGGTACAAATCAAGTCTTTATAGCCTGGCCCATATCCATAGCCTATAATGTTAGCAGGACCATCCGGGTATTCAATGATGCCCTTTAATTCTTTCAATAAAAAGTCACGAAGCCGAAAGCCAAGAACGGAAATCTGCTCTTCGTATTTTAATAAAATAGAATCAACTGTAGCCATGGATAAATATAACTAATTGAACAGCATCTTGGTACGTCACTTTACCGGCTCCCTTAGAATTGTTTTTAATTTTTCAGGAGGTGTCTTTCTGAAATCAGATAGATATATCTCATGATGAAATCCATTTCTTTCGAGCTTGTTCGAACGCATAAATTCTTCGAGCTTATTTAATGTTTCTGGCTCCTTTTCGAACGGTCCTACGTGAAGCATTTGTATAGCCTTGCCTGCTTTCATTGTATGAAGTTTAATTTCGCCAACATGATTCAACTGTTTCTTGTCCTTAACTTCTTGTATCGCTTGGAGGGTGTCCTGCTGTGCAACAAAATCCGGCATCCGGATTAACAATGTGTATTTCCAATCATCACGCTTAACTATTTTAGGCGCTTCCGAAATACTCAGGCTTCCATACTTCTGCTCGTCAAACCACCACTGTCCCTCAAGCTTAGGTACAACAAAATCCATGGTACGCGCTTTGCAAATAAACTTGACCGTAAAGGCTACGGTGTATAATGCCTGGACTTTGCCAGCAAATTCCCTTTGCGAAGGATCTCCGTTTCCGGCAATGGAAAGAAATTTAGCTTTCTCAATCTCCATTAGCGTGGGCTTAGTCTTTGCCGTGTAGTATTGTCTGAATGCTTTGGTTAAATCTAACTTTTCCATAAAATTATTCTTGACGTGAATTTCCGACAAAGAATATGACAATAACTGACTGCATTATGTCAGCAGATGGAATGAATAGATTTAATTCTAAGGTGAAAATTGCTATTACAGCGCAAGAGTAAATAAGAGCCAAATAATTAACACCACCGCCGGCAAGACGATGATGTTAATTAGGGTACATAATTCTAAGCTTTCTCTAAAAATGCTTTCAGATTTGAATTAATGATTTCGTTCCAGCCTTCCATAAAGTTTTTCTTA
Organism: uncultured Bacteroidota bacterium; assembly: GCA_963837415.1. GTDB lineage: Bacteria > Bacteroidota > Bacteroidia > Cytophagales > Cyclobacteriaceae > Chryseolinea. The sequence goes on from CAWING010000002.1 coordinate 322,178, forward strand.
GCCAGTTCAGGATGTTCCTTCGAGAAGTTCTCAATGCCTTCATGAGTAAGCTTCAGTCTGGTCTTGTCACCTTCGGGGAATAATTCAAATGTGACTGTGCTTACGCCGGGATCATAATCATATTTCCAGCTATAAGCGAGTTTTCTCCCGGGAACGACTTCCGTTACTTTGCAAAGATGGAGGTATTGTTTTTTTTCGTCTCCTCCATAAAATTGAAACTCAAAGCCGACTTCAGCTTTGAAGGATTCAATTTCGAAGTACCATTCTTTCATTTTGGCCGTATCGGTGATAGCTTGCCATACTTTATCGGAAGTCACATTAAGTGTGCGTTCCATCACAATCGGTTCATTTTTCATTTTATACTTTTAGCGTTTAACAATAAATTTTTGCAGCAGCGCCTCATACTTCTTAGTGGCATCCTTTGAAATTTCTTCCCATTCTTCAAGAATAGTATCGGGCACTTTCTTACCATCCAGTACTAAAGAGAGAAAGTCCAGATAGCCATGATAAGCAGCGGTAGCAAACGGTAACGCCGAAACAGGTAAAGTTTCAGTGAATACAAGCCTGCATTTATTTTTGCCTTCCTCAAACAATTCCCACCTGGAAACATTGTCCATGCTCCAGGTAATTTCCAATATTTTTTCTTTCTCAAACAGTGAAATTTTTCCTTCTGACAGGGCCATCATAAGTTGCATTCGCACCTTACCGCCTAACTTTAAATCAATTTCCGTTGTCGGTTCTTTATGATTTGAACTCAGCCATAATGCCAACTGCTCCGGTACTGTGATGGCATCCCAAACTTTTTTAAGTGGATGTTGGAAAGATCTTTCAAAGCGGATACTATAACTACCTTCGGTCCTATGAACAGTTCCGTAATGATCTGAAAGTTTAAATTTTTTTTCCTGCATCCTAAGTCATTTTTTATAGTTTTTTTTTCGGGAAGTTTTCTTTTCCTTGCCGAGAAAGAGTTCGAGCGCATCCAATTTCGATGTCCAGAAAATTCTGTATTGCTCTATCCATGCTGATACTTCATCCAGTTTTTGAAGTTTCGCTTCGCAATACCTTTCTCGCCCCTGCTTTTTTATTGTGATTAATCCGCACTCGGTTAAAATTTTTACGTGTTTCGAAATAGCCGGCCTGCTAATTTTGAAATGGTCAGATACCGCATTCAGATTTAAGGTTTGATGCGCTATTAGGTTAATGATTTCCCTCCTCGTAGGATCGGCTATGGCTTGAAAAACATCTCTTCTCATTTTGCTTTTAAAAAAATTAAATGTAACTATTCGGTTACAAATTTATATGAAACCCATCGGCTACGCAAATTTTCATCTAAAAAATTTCACCCTACCTAAAAAAAAGTGGGTAGTGTTTCATCAATGTGGAGATTGTGCCTCATTCAATTACACTTGCATCTCCTATGGAACTAAAGTGAGCAACTATACCGGCAATGAGATTTTGACACCGTTTTTGATAGGGATATACCGAATTAACAATTAAAAATTCTCACATTATGAAAAAGGCTAAAAGCAAAATCGTCGATAAGAGCAGGGTCCTAACATTTATTTCAGAAAACAAAATGTTTATTGCTGCATTGGGTGGGATAATAACCGGCATAACATTAACCGGCCTTTTAGGAAGTGAAAGGGCAAAACAAGTCCTAGGCACCGTCGCCAGTAAGCTGGTGGATTTTAATTCATACAAAGAATTACTAAGCCCTCTTTTTGCTAAGAATCCGGTGCAGGGTTTATAACGATGCAATTTATTGGCTGATCTAGCTGATCTATTCATTTGATTATACTCCATTCCCGAATACTAATTTATTCGGATCAACGTCCTGGCTGGAAGGCGTTGATGGGGTGAGGTGAATTTTTAATGAAAATATTTCTCGATGGCCAAAGCGACACCATTCTCGGTGCTTTTGCCTGTTATTTCTTTCGCTACCGCTTTTACCTCGTCTCGGGCATTCGCAACGGCAATTCCAAGTCCAACGGATTGTAACAATTCAATATCATTGTAATTATCGCCAAAAGCTATAACCTCAGAAAGTGGAATATCATACATTTCCTGTAATAAGAGTCTTAAGGCAGAAGCTTTTGAAATAGTCTTCGGAGCGATCTCCAGGTATGTTGACTTAGAGGGGTAAACATGAATTTGCGTAGGGAACATCAGGCGAAGTGTGGACTCCATCACTCCGATCTCTTCACGACGACCCATGCACATTACTTTATGAGCACCTACGTTATTCTCTCGCCACATGTCCAACACTTCCCCTCCCGACCTCAAGCTGGGAGTTACCCTTGTAACTTGACTTTCCCGCATTGCCCATTCATCCATGCCAGGAGCATACCATTGATCTTCCTCATACAGGCTAACATGGATGGATGTCGTTTGGGAAAGCCCGAGGATAGCGGCACAAATAGACAAAGGGATCTGCTCAGAATGTATTACAGTTGGTGAGGATGAAATACCATTGTATTTAATAACATATCCACCATTATAACAAATTAAAGGATGCGATAAAAGACCCAGATCTTTCTGAAGATGACGTATCGCACTGGGCATACGCGAAGAAGCAAGGATCACGGGCATCCTATCGCGGAGTTTTGCTATGGCAGCAATCGTTCGGGGTGATAATGTCCGATGAATGTCCAGCAATGTACCATCTATATCGGTGCACAGTGCGCGAATTGAAGGAGAACCGTTTGACTTGATCATTTCTAAATTACGCGAGGAATCATTTGGCTGGTAGATTTGCAAGGATAATAGATATAAACAAATCTAAACATCATATCTGCCATGCTCCCAAAGATAAAATCAAATAATAACAATATTGGGCGCAGAATTTACGTCCATTGATCCTTTTATTAATCGTCCCGACCTTTTGTATAGTGATGTTACCAAAAAAAAAATACGTTGTCTTACGGTAGTAATTCCCTCCAACCTATGAAGCATGTTTTCGTTAGCAGTCCTTACAACGTTATTCCTACCACAATAAACAGATAACCCATGAAAACATCCTTCCTCATCATTGTTATGCTGGCTATTGCAGCCACAAGCTCAGCAGCTCAGTCTCTAAGAAAGACTGAAAAAATAAGTCCAGATCAGGTGCCTGCTTCAATCCGCGGGGCCTTTGAAAATGATTTTGGTAAAATTCCCGATGACGGATATTGGGCAGCTACTTTTACTGTTGAACGTGAAGGCGCCCGATCCACTGCTAAACCTTTATACTATTCATTCCATAAACGAAACAAATCAGAAAAAATAGAAGTCCGTTATACTGCCGACGGAAAGCTGGACTTTGCAAAAGGCCTAGAAAAAAAATCCGGCAATACGTAACCTTTAATTTTAATTAGTCAGGAATTGTATTTTGTAACAACTTCCTGCAGGGCTTCAAGAGTAACGGGTTTTTGCAAATAGGCCTTTACCTCCGGAAAACTCTTTGCACGGCTAATATCTTTGGGATGATTGGATGACGTGATGATATGTATTTCGATCACTTTAGCCAATTGATCTTTAATTTTCTGAAACTCCTGGATAAATTCCCACCCATCCATTTCGGGCATATAAATGTCGAGTAAAATGATATCGGGTAAATGCTCCATGGATGTCTTGTGGAGAAGCAAATAGTCCACAGCTCCTCGCGGACTATCGTATATGGTAATTATATCTGCCAGAGCCCCCAGTTCCGTTAGTCGTTTGATATAAAACGATACCATTGGATCATTATCAATTATCCAAAGATTAGCTACTCTATTTGCCATAGGTCGGTAAGGTGATCAGGGTAATTCACGTTTGCTAAAATTCCTAAATCGTACAAACTTAGACAATATATCAAAAAGAAAGTGGTCTACATCAGGCAGGAGTATAATACCTAATAGAGAAAGCTTATGCGGTAGTCAAAGTCTCGATTTTGGGAAGGGACGCAAGCGGCTATGTGTTGCTGTGTACGATTTACTATTCGATATAATGATTAGCTCACAGCATCTGGAAAAGTGACTGGCTGGGGTAATGATAAATAAAAAATCCCCACGCGATTAGGTCGCTTGGGGACTTACTTGGTTATGCTTTTAAATTACTGGACCATGATTTTAACTACTTCGCGTCCTCTGGGTGTCCTGTATTGTAATAAATATAATCCCTGATATAATCCTGCCGTAGGAATTTCTAACGCTGTATTGATGACAGGTAGGATCCGCTGGGGAATGCCAGCCAGATTTAAAATCGTTACTTCTCCTGTTGCTTCAGGTAAATTCACATGAAGGATATCGCCGGATTTAACCGGATTAGGATAATACTGTACAGGCTTGACCTCTTCTTCCATATGAGTAGAAGCCGTTGTGCCTGCATTCGAACCTCCCCCACCTCCTACTGACGTAGAATAGATTTTGATATAGTCGATTATAGCATATGTTCCTGTTGCCGCCGGGTTCTTTGTTCCCGTTACTCTGATCTTGATTGTATGAGTACCCTGAACTAAAGAAGCACTTCTGAACACCATCACAAAACTTTGACGCGATGCTGAATATAGATCGACATTCGTTTCCGCACCGTTGTCAATAGACATTGCTACGATCCCGTGATGTGATGCTTTTGCTGAATAGAACTCTACTTTATTTCCTGTAAAGGATACGGAAACTATGTTATTCACCACATTGGAATAGGAAAGTGTATTGTTTAAGTATGGATCCGAAGTGCTGGTCCCATGAACCCATCCACTTCCAGTATAATTAAACTGATTAGATCCCGTGCCACGCGAAGCATTATCCAGGTCTATTGCATTAGATACTGTGCTCACCGTAACGGAAGATGTAGCCGTTTTATTTCCATCCACTGATGTCGCAGTTATGATAACACTTCCCGGTGCGAGAGCTGTTACTAAACCAGATGCACTTACCGTAGCGATTGTTGGATTGCTTGAATTCCAGATTACATTTTGATTTGTTGCTGTCGTAGGCGTTATTCCTTTTGTCAACTGACTTGTGCCGTTAACGTTCAATAAGACAGACCCGGGTAATACGCTAATACTCGTTACCGGAGTTATCGAAGTACCTGAATACACTTTAAGATAATCAAGCACTACATAGGCGCCTGCAGATGCTGCATTTTTTGTTCCTATCACTCTAATTTTTATAGTATGACTACCTTGGGCAAGAACCGCGCTCCCATATACCAATGCAAAATTTTGTCGGCTGGCAGCATAAAGATCAACCGTTGTCTCAGGTTCATTGTCGATCGAAACTGCAGCAATACCATGGTTGGCTGCCTTGGCTGTATATATTTCTACCTTATTTCCTGTAAAGGATACGGTTACTGTACTATTAGCAACGTTGGAATAAGATACCGTTTGATTGAAATACGGGTCCGAAGAACTTACACCATGAGTCCACGTTGTGCCTAAAAAATTAAATTGGTTCATACCGGTACCTCTTGTTGCGTTGTCCAGGTCAATTGTTGTAACGCCCTGTGAACTTACGGTTAGCGCGGCAGTTGCTGTCTTGTTACCATCTGCCGTTGTGCATGTAATAGTAGAAGATCCAGCTCCCGTTGTGGTTACCATACCATTCGATGTTATTGTAGCGACACCTGAATTGCTCGAATTCCAGGTTACATTCTGATTGGTAGCGTTTGACGGACTAATTACTTTTGTCATTTGACTTGTGGCATTCATGGGCAAGCTTGTACCAGTTGATGTTATACTGACGCTTACTACTGGAATTATAACGGCAGAAACTGTAACGGTTGATATAGCTGTTTTATTTCCATCAGCAGTGGTGACCGTGATGACAGCGCTTCCTGCAGTCGTTCCCGCTGTAACCAAACCATTGGCATTTACTATCGCTGAGGCTGTGTTAGAAGAGGTCCAGTTTACATTCTGATTTGTAGCGTTTGAAGGGCTTATTGTTTTTGTGAGCTGGCTTGTTGCGCCTGATGTTAAGGTTAACGTGGATGGCGTTATGCTTACCCCCGTAACCCCAATTGTAGGGGTTGCAGTCCCTCCTATTTCATGTGCTCCCATATCCGGCGCAGTGCCCAGAAATGCAAATCCCAAATTTACGCCACTATTGATAAGTGGACTTCCACTCATTGGTAAATAGTAAGGATCGGGACGAGCGCCTGATTTTGTAATTTGAGGATTTCCGGTAAGGTTATTTGCAAATGTACCCACCGTTGTTCCAATGGCTATATTGCTTAGAAAATTATTAGATATGTTAAGGCCTGCAACGGAGGCGCCATTTTCCATAAAGACCATTTGATTTGCTCCGTAGCTGTAGCCCGTATTTGAATTGATCACCAGGTTGTTCTTAACTTCAATGTTGTCACTTTGACCTTTATGAAGTCCAAGAAAATGGATGGTACGTGTTCCTGTAAATTCTACCGTATTGTTGTAAATTTTTACATTATGTATTCCCACTTGCTGGGCACGAATAATGTCGCCGGGATAACCGCTGCTTAAACCTGTGAAGGTGTTATGATGGATTGACCAGTTCGTTACATAAGCAGGACTCCAATCGGCAATACCATATGATCCTCCATTAAACCAATTATGGTCAATCTCAGCATCATTAACAGTAAGTTCTATGGAATAACCATTGCCGCCAGCGCGTGATAACAAATCAAAAGTGTTATGATGGACGCGGATAGATTGTATTCCAGTGGGGGGCGTTTGAAAATTTACCAGTGAGAGGTGATTGTCTAAATAATTGTTATAAACTTCACAACCTACCAGGTAGACTTCCCAAAGTTCAAAGGAAATATTGGGAGCTGTTCCGTTATTCCACTTACCCACAGGGTTAACGGATATACGGCTGTCATATACTTTCAAGTTGGTAATCTTGTTCCCGCCTGAGCCTAACGCTTTAATACCATAACCCGTGCTTTCATCTACATTTAATCTATCAATATCAACGCTCACTAGATTTGCAAGTTGAAGGGCGCCTGAAGCCCAGCCCGCACTTCCCCATGAGCAATTCAATAATTTTACTTGTTTTAGGGCCGAATACTTTACATCCCAAATCCATATTCCACAAAAATTCGTGTTCTGAACTTTTATGCTTTCTATAAGTACATTATTTCTGAATTTTACATAAATGCCGCCGTGTAATTTTTTACCGTCTCCATCCAATGTAAAATTTTTCAGACTTTGATTTCCATTTGATTCGCTTGGTGAACTTAATACCATCAAAAATTTATCTAAGGCGAAGCCCGGATCAGCAGGATTAAAATAAAACGAGCTTGCAGCTTTGATAAAGGTTTGGTCAATTCCAGAACCCTCTATACTTACACCGGGTGGAACATTGAATTGTCCACTCTCGACAAAGGTACCTGCTGAAAGCTTGATACTATGTCCCTGGCTGGCTGGTACTTTTGTAACAGCAAATTTGAGCGAACGCCAAGGACTGGTTGAACTGCCATTTCCGGTTGCGTCGTTACCGGATGTGCTTACATAATAAACAGTAGCGAAGGCGCATTGAAAGCATACTGTAAGCAAGGTTAAAATAATAATCCTTTTCATAATTTTACTTTAGGTGGTTAGTCTTTTGTCCATTAGCACGCATAGCGGGTCTCACTATGGTGTGGATAGTAAAATGAATTGGATGCAGAATTAAGTAGGGTATAGGTTTGACTAAGTTCTTAGTCAGCTCTATTTTAAAAAGGTAAATGGATTGATCCTGGACTGAAAATAAACGGATTAAAAACTAATAGCTGGTAACATACCTGAATACGAAGTATATCATTGTAGCAACGACTGGGATAGTAAAATTTGCGAGGGTTAAGATTGAAAGAATTTCCGTTGAATTTCCATCTCGGGGTATTCTAAAACCTTATATAAATTAATACGTGCAAGGTGAACCGTTTTTGCTTATTGTATCGTCAGGTCTATACTCAAAAGGTACCTTTCTGCTTTACTAAAAAGTTTACCGCTAAATACATCTCGAAGAATCAAGTTCAGTTTTAAAATCAAAGGATGTTTTCTGGTGCTTATAAACAGATCCTTCATGGGTGAACAGTTAATGACTTTAATTAGATTTATTCGTCGATGGATCTTCAGATTGAATTCCATTTGACTGTTGATATTTTTTTTGATAGTAAAAAAAAATATTTTATTAACTCATTCAGAGATTGGTGTCCAAATTGGGTCATTCGGAAAATCTTTTTAACACGCTTTTAGCAGATCTATTTGTAGATGCTGCTATTCCTTACATCATCCTTCTATTGGATCGATGATAGTCACGAATTATTTTCTTAACAATTTTACAATTGTATTCTAAAAAACCTCAGGGTCTTAAGGGATTACCCTGATGCGCGAGCATCGACCGCATTCAAATCGATTTTATATTCCTTAACCAGATTATTAACAATAGCTATAGCATCTGAAAGGTTGAAATTATTGTTGATCCAGTTCAGGTAATTATTGGCATTTTCCACTTCTTCTACGGTCCAGTTTCGATTATCACCATCCTGGTCGGTTTCACGCAATAAATCTTGTATCAGAGACCTGCTACCGCTTTTGCAAAGAAGAGTAATAAGTTGGTTGATTAGCTGCTGTTCCATATTCACTTTATTTGGGTAGCCCAAATCATATGCCAATTAAAAGTCTGACAACAAATATTCTCCAGTCTTATTTTATTTTGGAGGCAATTATAATCCCGGTTGACCAGTTTAATTTCGTCAATTTTATGTAATCCAAGCTTTCCAGGTAGGCAACCAATTTTTCTGCTTTTTGAGCATGCCCTTCTGGCCAGTTGGGTTGGGGCAGCATATCATCTATAATATAGAGTCCCCCAATGTTCAATAATGCTAACGTCTCATCTAGTGTATTGTATTTTCCCGGCCACGAGTCTGCAAAGATCAAATCAAATTTCTCAGTTCTACTTGCTATAATCCAATCCGCGCCGTCCTGACAAAGAATAGTTACTCTGGGGTCTGCTTTAAAAAACGTCTTAGCAACATTTATATACTTTTCCTCAATGTCAATTGAAATGACGGTGGAATCACTATCCATTCCTTCCACAATCCAAGAAAGAGATAATCCGGTTCCGGTTCCTAGTTCTAAAAACTTACCTTTGGGTTTAGACGCAGACAATGTCCGCAATAAACTTCCCGTTGGTAAATCAGACGCCATCAAAAAATTCGCCTGTTTTGATTCTTGCTGAATTTGATTGAAACCTTTTGGAGTTTTAATATCTGTATCGATCATGGAGTGATTGTATTTTAAGCACGTGAATATAGTGCTCCTTTAAATCATTGGTTCTCCATTATTTTTTATTTTGAGAAAGATGAATTTAACCTATTCTTTATTTCTCTGTGCTCTCATAACATGATATATTATTAGGTGTTTTTACCCTTTGTTATTTCGTATAAACCTGTCGATTTGTTCAAGTCGCTTTTTTTGCATTTCCTTCCGTTCCTCTTTCACCTTAACCAGTAAAGTATTGTCCGCAACATCAGGATGACCGCAGTTGAATGGCGGTTGGGGATTATATTCTATTAATAGTTGGATCTCTTTGGCACGTTGCTCACCAAAAAGCATAGCGGCTAAAGTCAAGGCGAAATCAATCCCCGATGTTACACCCCCACCTGTAATTCTGTTTCTATCAATAACTACACGTTCATTTCTCGTTTCGACATTAAACCGTTTCAACAAATTAATAGAAAGCCAATGTGTTGTTGCTTTAAACCCATTGAGGAGTCCACACGCCGCTAATATTAGCGACCCGGTACAAACGGACGTTATATAGTTTGCATATTTACCTTGGGTACTTATAAAATCTAAATACACTTTATCCTCAAGGACATTTGATACTCCAGCGCCACCGGGAACAAAAAGAACGTCCAAATTTTCCGGGCAACTTTCAAAAGTAGTATCCGGAATAATTTTAAGTCCCCGATCACATCGAATTGCATCTTTAGATTTAGCAATTAAATAGATCTGGGTTTCAGGAAACCGGGAAAAGATTTCAAGAGGACCTGTCAGATCCAGTTGAGTCATGTCGTCAAACAATACCATTCCTATTTTAATCATACAGTAAAATTTTGCTGCAATATCCTGGAATTCTTGCTGAATGTAAATTCAGAATGGTCTTATTCTTGATAAATTTGGAGTGAAACGTATAAACTGCTCTTACCACCGTTATACACGATCTGGAGACTCGTCAAATAACCCTCTGGGAATTCGTGTCGGCAAAGGCTACAACAAACTCAGAAGACAGAAAATGCTCAATTCCAAAAACTATCAAAGGATAGCTTAAAGTCGAGACCAGGTTTTGTAATTTTATCCATCAGCACATTTAACTTTTGTGATCTTAAATTTTTTAGCAGGAATTGCGCGGAATCCAAAAAACGATACCAGAAACGTCTATACAACTTCGTACAAGTTTGTACAAGCCAAAACATGTTCCAATGAGCTTTTAATTTTACTAAACTATTTTTCGTTATGCTCACCGATGATGCCTTGCTCCTAAAAGCTAAAAAGTTGATCGAATCCAAAATTAACTGGGGGGATAGCAACGACTGGACCAACCAGGATTTTGTAGCCTTGAGTGAGAAAATTCAGGAACAATTAAGTGTATCACTAAGCCACGTTACGCTTAAGCGAATTTGGGGGAAAGTAAAATATGACAGTTTACCTAACACGCACACCTTAAATACACTTGTCCAATTTATTGGGTATGAAAACTGGAGGGAATTCAAACTAAAAAACGGAAATGGTATCGCTCCGTCAATAGAAGCTTTAACGGAGCGCGAAGTAGTGAAATCTGCCGGGCCAAATAAAAAGATCTTTAAATTCATCGATGTTATAGCTACTATTCTTCTCTTAACGGGTTGCATTTTCACTTTTATTCAAGCAAAAATATCGAAGTTAAATCCTGCGGACTATTCTTTCAGCAGCAAAAAAGTTATCACCGTTGGAGTTCCAAATTCAGTGATCTTCGATTACGATGCCACCAAAGCTCCAACCGATATTATTATTTTCCAAGAATCCTGGGACAGCAGACGGAGAATGACTGTTCCCAAAACCCAGCATCAGCATACCTGCATTTATTACTATCCGGATCGCTACAAGGCCAAATTAATTGTAGGAAATCAAGTGGTAAAGGAGCATGAGGTGTTTATCAAATCCGATGGCTGGTTAACGGCTGTAAATGTAGAACCGGTCCCTGTTTATTTTAAAAAAGAAGATGTCCTTGTTGATGGTAAAATGGCCCTTTCCATTGAAAAAATAAAATCTCAAAACATCAAACTCCAACCGGAAATACGTTCTGTCCTCTATGGAAATGTTCGTGACTTCGGGGAGATTTATACCGATAAATTCATCTTTGAGACATCATTAAGAAATGATTACCGCGAAGGGTCATCTGTCTGCCAAAAGACGAACATTTACTTGCTTGCAGAAGATGCAGCCACCGGCATCCCGCTTTCTGCTTCGGGTTGTGTTTCGGATATCGACCTTTACTTTGACGGTACCCACATTTCCGGAAAGAAAAAAGATCTGTCTGCTTTTGGCACCGACTTCAAAGATTTTATAAATGTTCGGGTCGAATCGGAAAATGGAAAAGGAAAAGTTTTTTTGAACGATGTCTTAACCTATGAGGACGATGTAAAAAAACGGTCCAAAATCATCGGTATCTATTTTATTTTTGAGGGAACGGGTTCTGTGGATTACGTCAAGTTGTCGAATGATAAAGTAGTCTTCGAAGATCAATTTTGACTCCTCCTCAAGTCGTTCGGTCAAGCGTTCAGATCACTAACTACTTCGGATAAATGCTACTTCGGCCGAATACTCACCATACTTTTCAACCGCTTGCTTTAGATCAATTTGATTGCTCAGTAATAATAATTCCAACATTTCGAGTTTTGCTTCGCATACCTGAGCTTTAGATAGTTTATTCGTGATATCATGATTATTTCGCAAGGATGTTGCTATCGTCGCAACCATGGTCGAAACTGCCGCACCTATACATATTATTTGCCATATCGGTAGTTGAGTTTGAGCTACTGCCTTAATCCCGTTGATCGCGCCATTGCCTCCGATTGCTGGAATGCCAGCCAGCGCTGTACCAACAATGCCACAAATAATGGCGACGTTTATCAGCATACGGTTTCTAGGTTCATGCCTTTCTATAAAATCATGAACACGCTTTCGCTTGGAATTAATTTTATGAAGTAGTTCATCCATGATTGTACCGATTAGTTGATGTTTAAAGTTGAAGAGAACAACATCCAAAATGCATAGAGCATTCGCTTCATTGGTATGAATTTACCTTTTTAATTTTTAAAGTCCATAGCGAAGTGCGATAGAGCAACTTATTTCACACGTCGCATAGGAAACTTCTCCGCCCGGTACTCTCCTTTTACCATACCTGAAATTTCAGCTAACAAGGAATCACCGGACAGTTGATAATACGAGATGGTTTGAGGGAAATCATGGGCACGATTTTCAAAGATCAATTTATTTGAGTCAGAAGAAATAAGTTTAAACCTTACCGGTTGCCCGTCATTCTGATTCTTTACCGTTGGTACATAGTTTAACTCATCGCCGTCCTGCACAAGGTTTATCGACTCAGAAGATACGGTGTCTATCCCTCGAATAAAATAGCTTTTTCCAACATAAAGAGAATCATTAAACTTTTCCCACATTTCAACAATGCGCCCGTCGTTACTGATATTATTCCATTCCCCAATTAACCAACTCGCCTTTTCAATTTCACGGCTAGATTCCTTTAAACCAACTTGATCGATATTTTTAGAACCCGGATTTGTGCAGGAAAAGAAAACGCAAATCAATGCAGGCAGAAATGTATTTTTCATATTGGTTGAGTTCTGATCCAAACATACTATGTGAATGCAACATAAAATTGGAAAAATGCGACTTGCTCACAGTGTGGCCAAATCTTTTGCGAAATCCAGATCTGCAGAAAAATATTGTTTTGGATTTAACCCACTAAATTCCTTAAAATCTTTTATCAGATGAGACTGGTCGTAAAAACCTCCGGCGTATGCAATTTCCGTCAGGGTACTTAATTGATTCCGTTCGATAAGTTGAAGTGCACTCTGAAATCGTATTATTCTTGATAACAACTTAGGACTCAATCCAACACTTGAAATAAACTTGCGCTCTAAGTGACGTCGTCCCATATTCACTTCCTGTGATAACATATCAATGGAGAGAGAACCTCTGCCGCGAATGATCGCGTTGACGCAATGTTCTACCGAATTGTAATTTTTTTTCATCGTGATTCTGCCTGACAAAAAATGTTCAATGATTTTAATTCTGTCCATCGTGTTTTCTGCATGCATCATTCTTTCCTCAACCAACTTTCCTTCATTTCCCCAAATTTCCTCAACGCTAATTGCTTTTCCGGTATACTCATTTATATCCATCTCTAAAAAAGGCTGTAACCCGCAAGGCACAAACCGGACGCTGAACACACCTATATTTCCCGAAGGTTCTATTTCCATGTAACGATTTAGCTGACCATGTAGAAAGCTTCTCGGTTGGAAATCAGCAGCGCCATTAACCGAATATTTTTTAAACAGATCACCATAATGAAAAATTAATTCTATGCAGCCATCGGGAAAAATCCGTTGTTTGTTTTCGTAGGCATCATCCAAGGAACTCTCCAAGGTCCAGTAGCACTTGATATATCGTGAAAGTGCTTCACCAGGTATATAAACATGATACTCCATTAAAATATAAGCAGGACAAATGAAGCATCTAAATTACCGGTTTCCTCCGCCTTTAACAGTTATTTCTTTCAGCCGCTCACGAATTTTTACGCTTTAAATGAGCTATTTCTTTATTTCAGAATTTTCCTGTCCATTGGACGGATATTTAAATTGTCCATCGATAATTCAGAAAGCGATGGGTAACCATTCTTTCGCCCCGATGATACATGGTGGTTTACAACTAAACTCCAACACTATGAGAACTGTTAATTTCTTGGCCAAATTTTCATTTGCAGGATTACTGTTCCTAAACATGACAGGCTGTGATGAGGAAGTAAAAATACCAGAGGGTCCGAAACCTGATTCGGAAGCACTAATCCAATGGTTCAATACAAGCAATGATGATAGCAGACAACATTTTTCTATCAGCTCTTCAACAGGAGGACAAGTAACTGGAAGCAAGGGTACAATGATTCAGTTTGGTTCGAAGGTATTTTTAACCCTAAGTGGAGAAACGGTTACAGGAAACGTGGATATTGAACTGATCGAAATTTATAACCGCGCGACAATGCTACTAACCAAAAAACCTACCAATGGAAAGTGGGGAAACGATAGTATAAGCACACTTGTGTCAGGTGGTGAATTTTACGTTAATGCCACCCAAAATGGCAATCAATTAAAATTAAAAACGGGCTTCACGATTGTAGCCCCTACAGAAAACACCGGTGAAATCGATCAGGATATGAGAAGGTTCACAGGAGCAGTTGAATGCGAAGGTAACGATTGCAATGTTATCTGGGAAGAGGAAGATGACAAAGGAATTGAAATCGGAGAGTTTCAAGGTGTTGGTGGTTTTAAGACCGCCTACTATGTATTTCAGAGTAAGTTTGGATGGACTAACATTGATCGCTGGTATAATGATCCGCGCCCTAAGACAACTATTTTCGTGGACGTGCCAGACGGTTTTGATAATACCAACTGCGCTGTGTTCGTTGCTTATGATGGTGAGCCTACCGCGCTTGCCAGTTTTGACATATATGATAAGGATAAAAAATTGTTCGCCGAGCACTATGGATTAATTCCCATTGGTATAAAAGTGCATTTCATATTAGTAAGTATTATTGACGAAGAGATTCATTATGCTATTAAAGCTGCTACGATTACCGAAAACCATGTGGCTATAATCGATTCGGTCCAATCCATAACAGAAGAAGAGCTTACCGAACTTATCGGTGATCTGCCTTGACCAACTATATGACTTATATCTGGCGGAGTATTAACGTTAGCCGAATTTGCTCCGTCGGATATTTATAGTTACGCCTCCGTGCACCCAGGACTAATAGGATATCTCCATGGGGCTCGTCATGTTGCAAAGAAAGGCGTTACTTTTTAGCGTCATTCTTTTTCCTGGCGTAAAGCCACGGATAACAGAAAGGGCGAATAAAAATACGATTTCATAGCCTTAAAGCTTTTATTTCTGATGTTGTAATTATTTCTGTAAGCAGCTACTAATTGATAGACTGCGGCCAAAATCAAACCATATTCTTTAAATTAATGTCCAATTATTATCATCCCATTTGTTACTGATGCGTATTAAATACCCTTACCCTTTCAACAATGTCTACACTAGCATCATTTCAGCGCATTGCCCTCATTGATGCACTTAGAGGCTTCACTCTCTTGGGCATTATCATAACTCACATGACTGAGCAGTATTATGCCGGACCTCTCCCAGAAAAGTATGCTGGGCAAACCACTAGCACGCTCATAGATATGATAGCCATCGGCTTTTCATGGATCCTTATCAATGGTAAATTTTACATGATCTTTTCCTTTCTTTTTGGCTTGAGTTTTTATATCCAACTGTCTAAAGCAAGCGCAGATCTTCCATTTTTACTCAAGTTCTCATGGCGCTTAATAACACTATTTATTATTGGCTTCATTCATCATCTGCATTACCGGGGAGATATTCTGACAATTTATGCCACGTTGGGTTTTGTGCTCGTTATAACGTATCGATTGCCAGACAGATACCTCTTGATTCTTGCCCTTCTTCTAGTGTTCGATGCCCCGGGAATATTTGTGCGAATAATTGGACTTGTTGGAAATGATCCCACGGTAAATGAGTTTATTAAGCTGGATCAAACAAAAGTACTTGAATACTACAATACATTTAAGTTCGGAAGCTATTTCGATTTATTAAAAGCGAACTTTGAAAGTTTTAAATTCAAGATGGATTTTCAGGTTTGGTCAGGTAGAATTTATACTACGCCCGGTTTATTTTTGCTTGGACTTTATTCAGGCCGAAAAAGATTTTTCGAAGAAATACCCTCTCACCTTCCATTCGTCAAGAAATATCTTCGAAATGCGGGATGGTGTTTACTTGGCACTGTTATTTTTGCAGTAGCATTCTTTATGATCGGAAACGGAGTTACAGGTGGTTTCTCCAATGACGTTAACACCCTAGTGGGGCTAACATTCTTTGACCTGTTCAATACTTTTCTCGCCATAATTTATGTAGCGTGGTTTATTTTGCTCTTTCAAAAAGAAAAATGGAAGAGCCGTCTTATGCATTTTTATGCAGCTGGTCGCATGGGGCTTACCACTTACATGATGCAGGCGTTTTTTGGGGTACTAATCTTTTCAACCATAGGCTTAGGACTTGTTGGCGAACTGGGTGCAGCTACTTCCTTTCTAATAGCCCTCGTAATTTTCGTCTTTCAAATATGGATCAGTAAAGTTTGCCTGAGGCATTTTCATTACGGGCCGGTAGAGTGGCTATGGAGATGTCTTACCAATTTTAGACTACAACCATTGTTAAAGACCAAGGCTGATTCAGCTTTACAGGTGTCAGAACAACTAAAGTAAACCAGGTTATAGGGCAATGTTGTTTGAGACCGCTATGGTCATTCTCCTGATTTTATTCCCTAATCAAAATATATTACACTTCGATCGAATTATTAAGCACTTCCCGTCTTTCCTGATGTTATTGGAAGTGATAGGACTATCACACTGGCAACGCAGAAGTTTTTAAGGCGTTAAGCATCACAAAACAATAACCCTTAAAAAACGAAAATTATGAAAAAGATTATTCTATTCGCAGTGCTCTGTATCAACGCTCAATTGTTCGCTCAGGATGTAGCCAAAAGCAAGTCACCTTTTGCAGGTAAACTTCATCACTCCGGCTACGGAGCCTTAACAACCAACTATTCAAAATTCAATGGCGAAGATGCTCTCTTTGTAGGAGCTTACGGAGGCTGGATGATCAATCACAAATTGATGCTTGGACTTGGGGGATATGGTTTAGTAACTCAACATGATGGATTTGGTATCAATGCTGAAACAAATAAGAAAAATGAGCTGAAAATGGGATACGGTGGGTTGATGGTTGAATATACCTTTTTCGAAACCAAAGTTATTCATGCGACAGCAAGCACGTTAGTTGGTGTTGGGGTGGTAACAAATGGCTCTCACTCAAAATATGATTCAGAAACCGGTGAAAGCTGGAGATCTTCAGATGAATCAGGTTTCCTTGCCTTTCAACCCTCAGTTAATGTTGAAGTGAGTGTAACAAGTTGGTTCCGTGTCTCGGCGGGTGGTGGCTACCGTCTGATCACAAGCGCCGATATCGAAGGGATAAGCAATGCGAAAATGAGCGCGCCAACGGCTAACGTAACTTTGAAATTCGGAGTTTTTTAAAATACCTTAGTAGTTTGACCTAGGAGCCATTGCTTAATTAGCTTTGGCTTCTTTCGTTTGACACAAATTCCCTATGCACTTCAATGCCTTTTTTATGAACCTCGGTTGGTTACCGAAGCAACTCATTCATATAAAATTGTTAAGTTATTTTATCATCCTGTTATTTGTTCCGTAATATGAAACTAATCGTGAAAAAAAGTTCCTCTATTACTTGTACCTTCATTCGGTACCAATAAATAGGAATGATGAGACTCCATGAATATTATATTTCTCTTACAACCTTCATATTTAAAAATGCTCTCGGGGAGAAGTAGTGATTACCGGAGACCCGTAGCGAATAAAATTATGACACATGTATATCCAATAAGCCGGAAGAAAATGTACCTGGTGTTTTTTGTAGCGAATATTTTCCTTAGCATATTCCGATATTTTATACTTCCTGGCCAGCCTACTTCTTTTCATGCTATCGTATCGATTGCATCCCTCTTCGGATTTTTCGGCTTATGGGAGTTCATTTTATTCTTGGCAAAATTCCTGGAGAAACATATGCCGATCGCGATCCATCCAAACCGGAGAATAATCATTCAAATCCTTGCGACGTTCATCCTCGCTTCTATCATTGGCGACATCCTTTTCATATCGTCAAACAAAATATTACATCTTCAGTTGCCCTCATTCCTTCAGGCGTTCGGATATCTGCTCTACTTCATGCTTTCAATTGTAATGAACTTGATTTTCTTTGGTACGATTTACTTTTACAATTGGAAAAAAGACTTAGTTAGCCTGGCCAACATGCAGCGCGAACAAACCGCTGTAAAATATGATGCCCTTCGCAATCAGCTAAATCCACATTTTTTGTTCAACGCGCTTACTTCTCTCAATAGTTTAATTTTTGAAAACCAACAATTGGCGAGTGATTTTTTACAACAGCTCTCCAAAGTGTACCGTTACGTGTTACAGAATAAAGAGAAGGAAACGGTCTCGGTTTCCACTGAACTTGATTTCATCGCTCATTATATTTTTCTGTTAAAAACACGATTTATGAATGCGATTGAATTTGATATTGATTTGAGCCAAGAAGCAAAGGAAAAAGAAATTGTTCCTGTTACACTTCAAATTCTCATTGAAAATGCTGTGAAACATAATATTGTTTCTTTGACACATCCTTTAAAAATTTCAATTACTGCCGATGATACTTTTCTGATCATTGAAAATAATGTCAATAGGAAAGTACAGGTAGAAACAAGCAACAAACAAGGTTTAGAAAACCTGAAAGCCTTCTATCGGTATTTGATTGATAGTCCCATAGATATAAAAGAAATGGCAAACATATTCACCGTAAAAGTTCCTTTAATTTAATTGTTATGAAGACCATCATCATAGAAGATGAACCCTTAGTTGCAAAAGACTTACATAAAATAATCTTGCAAATCGACCCAACGATCGAAGTCGTTACCGTTTTGGATTCGCTACAGTCTTGTATTGAATATTTTAAGTCAAATGCGGAACCTGATTTACTTTTTATGGATATCCAATTGAGCGACGGCGTCAGTTTTGACTTGTTAAAGCATGTTGATATCCACTGCCCGATTATTTTTACAACAGCCTACGATGAATATGCTCTTCGGGCATTTAAAGTGAATAGTATAGATTATTTATTAAAGCCAATTGACAAAAACGAATTGCGTTCCGCCATCGAAAAATTTAAAGAAATAAAGTCCGTCCAGGGTGGTGATTTTAGAAAACAAATGCAATTGGTAATAAGTCAGCTTGCATTGCCAAAGGAAACTAAAATTTACAAAGAACGATTTATGGTGCATTCCGGTAAGTCTTTCACTGTAATAAACTATGCAAGCGTTGCTTACTTTGTGAAAGACACGTTAATTTATCTTGTTACAACCGACAAGCAACAATTCGTAACCGATTTTCAAACTATGGAAGAGGTGGAAGATCTTCTTGACCCAAAATTTTTCTACCGGGCCAATCGCCAATACATCGTTAACATAAATTCAGTGGATAGCTTTCGAACGGATATATACAGCAAGATGCTTCTGCAATTAAAAGCACCGCTGAGTATTACCGTTGACATTAGTCGCGAAAAAGCGCAAGCCTTCAAAAACTGGATACAGTAAGTAAAACAATTTTGCTTATAAACAATCCGAAAGTCGATTTTTACGATTTGAGATTTTAAGTTAAGAGAGAATCAACATCATTCGCAAGGAATATGAGAAGGAGTTAACTCATGCGAATCAAGAGTGATGTTATCGTTTCAATTGTTTTATCGCTGACTTATGCATAAACAGGTAGTCGAACTGCTTCTTATGTACGATACGGTAGCCAGCCCGGTAGAGTGTACGAATCATTGTCCAAGTTTGGCGATAAGAGATATGCGGCAAAAAGTCGTGAAACTCTACTGCAATTTGGGCTGGGTAATATTCTGCTGCCACAAGAGCGTTAAGGAAGCCGTACTCAAAGCCTTCAATATCGATCTTGAGTAGATCTACTGAGGAAAAAGCCGCCCGCCCCAATGCATCACTAGGCGACAGACATTCAAATTCCACTTGAGCCGTTGAGGCCACACTGGAAACCGTGAACGAACCTTCCAGCGCATCTTGAGGTGCCGCAAAGGTCATACGCTGTGAAATCTCAGCGAGTCCAATCGGATAATAGCGAAGCTTCTCACTTGGACTACTTAGCTCACTTGGAGTTTTGACCGCCAACTGGGAATTCCCTGTCACTTTTTGAAAGGTAATTTGGCCCGTCGGCGACGGATCGAACAGCGCAATTCGACACCCAAAGCGTGCAATTAATGTGAGTTCAAAACTAATATCATTTCCTGCCCCGCCCGACAGCACACAAGAATCGGAATTAAGCAGCGCAGGAGCTATCCACCACGAAGCGTCACCACCAATTTGCTCAATACCCAGATCCCGACGGCAAAAGAACGAGTCAAAACCGAGGCGTAAACGCCGGCGAAACTCAGCGGGAAGTAGGGCACGCAGAAACATAGATCAGCAAAGATTAGTATTTAGGATTCAATTATAAACCGGCGCAAACGATTAAATATTTCGCCACCGTAGTGGCTGGTCAAATATTCTTTGCTTTGTATGATAAGTATAGTTATTATTTTCAAAAGGCATGAGTTGGAATGTGAATTTCATCCGTCTTTGGATTAAGTTTCTTTACTTGTTCGTAGTGGTTGTGAGCATTCGCACAACGTTGTCCGACGAGAACTATTAATGCAAGATATAGTTTAATCCACTATATCGAAACAGATTATAAAAATTTCTAATTTTGAATAACTCAATAGCTAGCCTTCGCTTTGAATTTTGACATTCCTATCTCACAGAAAAAAAACAATAAACAAACGATACAGTCTTTTAGAAGAGTCTTAAATCAACTGAATTGTTGGAATATCCATTCCTCATTATTTTATCTTTTTTAAAAACTCATTCAGTATCTGGTTGAACTCATCAGGCTTATCAAGCTGTGGCCAATGGCTGGTCCCTTCTATAATTTTCTTTGGTTGGTTAGATACTTGATTAACGAGAGCGTTAGGCTGCTTTGTGTCACCCGAGGTAGCAATAAAAAGTTTAGGACCTGGATATCGTTTGATCATTTCCGTTGGATCAAATTCAAATAATCCTTTGATAAAAGCTATTGAAGTCTTTTTGGATAATTTTTTAGCCTCCGCATTAACTTGTGAACTTACTTCTGGTTTGGCATCGGCGACTAGGCGTTTCATATAATCATCCATCACCTTTTGGTAGGAGCTTGACTCAAGTGAAGAGATCACTGGTTTAGAAATTTCCGCCGAAGTTTTCCCTGGTGTACCTACTAAAACAAGTCCAGCAACGCGAGTTGGATGAGTGTCTGCATAAGCAATGGCTGCAGAACCTCCCTGACTATGCCCCACTAATACAAATCGCTCTAAATCCAGGCTATCTCCTACAGCAGCTATGTCACCCGCTAAGGCTTCCGCAGAATAACTATAAGAAGAAGAGGAATCTGATTTTCCATGCGCTCGAAAATCGAACGCAATAGCTCTTCTGTTTTCCCTTAGATATTTGAGTTGATTTATCCAGTGGGTTGAATTTCCTGCAAAAGAATGTAAAAAGATTACGGGTATCTCTCCGGAACCACCGTCATCAATAAAAAGAAATCCGGCCGCTCCCTTTATATGGTTAGATGGGTCGCGCTCTAGGGTTGAAGTTGATGTATCCATGGCATTATTAGGTGTGGTGTCGTTAGCATTGTTCTTATTTTCGTAGTTACATGATAGTAGTGTAATACTTATACCAAAAATTAAAGCAAGTCGGATCATTGGAGTATAACTTTATTTAAAAAGATAAAACCTGACTTGTGAAAGTCAGGTTTTATAATTTCTAATCTTACTATTGATGGTGACCGGCCAAATTAAAGGCTAAGTATATTTGTCCTACCGAATTTTTAGAGTTACCTAAGATCCTTTTCGCGCCCGGAGTTTCGGCGATTTCATTTAATCCATAATTATAACGCGCTCCCAATTGTACATGACCTAGATTAAAACCAATACCACCAACTAAACCGTAATCCCAATCATCAAAGTTATCACGATCTAACTGTTGGAAGTCATCACCCAAGTCACCATCGGTATCAATGTTTGCACCGACGAGATATGCCCAATAAGGTCCAGCATGAATTTCTGCTACATTCCCTAATTTAAACACTGCAAGAATAGGCACATCCAGGTAGCTCAAATTAAATTTGGTTTCCTGATCGATCACGCCAAAAGTTGATGTAACCTTGTTTCCTTTTGTAGAAAAATTTAATTCGGGTTGAATTGCAAAAGCTTCACTTGCGAATAATTGTCCGTAAACCCCAGCATGAAAACCAGGACGCGCATTGCGATCATGTACATCCCCTGACGTCAGATTGCTAATATTAAAACCGCCTTTAATACCTGCCCTTGCTTTCGATGTTGTTTGAGGGTCATCCTGATAATTTTTGTCTGTCTCTACGGTTTGCGTTGTTTGCGTTCTTGTTTCCACAGTCGTTTCATTTTGTTGTGCTTTGGCATGCACAGAGAAAAGAAAAACTCCTCCCATCATAGCACTGATAAGCATGAACCGTTTCTTCAATAATTCTCTCTTCATCAATTTCATAGTTGTTTTTTTTTGTTACACATATATTCACCGCAACAGATGAAAGCATGGTGCCATTTTGTAAAACGGGCCCCTGACAAGCCTTTTTCACATATGATAAAGAACTATTCTCTAAAAAGGGTTATTTTTTGACGATCAGATGTGAATTAGTTCAACAACATGTGGATATTTTTCATCGAATGGGAATTATATGATCATCCAACATTTACTTAGGTTTCGTTTTGTTTATTACTTTTACCGCAATGCGCCAACTTGTAGCTATCCTATTTGCAGACATGACCGGCTATACTGCACTCATGCAGGAAAATGAGCAACTCGCAAAAGCGAAACGCAAGCGGTTAAAGGATGTCTTCGAATCCACCATTGAAAACTTTCAGGGTAAGATACTTCAATACTATGGAGATGGCTCACTCAGCATTTTCAAGAGTGCAATTGATGCAGTGAAATATGCCGTAGACATTCAACAGCAACTGCAACAAAATCTCAAAGTTGATTTGCGTATTGGTATACATACGGGTGATGTAACTGTGGAGGATGAAACAATTTATGGTGATGGAGTAAACATGGCCTCCCGCATCGAATCCTTAGCTGTATCGGGTAGCATATTAGTCTCGGAAAAAGTTTTTGACGAAATTAAAAATCAGGAGAACATCCGTGCACAGGAACTCGGTTATTTTGAGCTGAAAAATGTAAAACAACCCATTCGTATTTTTGCCATCGCAAACCAAGGTATCGTGGTTCCTGCCCGTGCTGACCTCATAGGAAAAACAAGGCAACCGACTAACCGCTTAGCGGTCTTACCTTTTGTGAACATGAGCGCCGATCCTGAAAATGAGTATTTCAGTGATGGCATCACTGAAGAATTATTAAATGCACTTACCAAAGTAGAGGGGCTCCAGGTAACATCACGAACTTCGGTCTTTGCTTTTAAAGGGAAGAATGATGACATCCGGGATATTGCCATCAAGTTGAATGTAGATAAAATTTTGGAAGGAAGTGTTCGGAAGGCGGGAAATCGCGTGCGCATAACCGCTCAGTTGATAAATGCAGCAGATGGCTATCATATTTGGAGTGAAAACTACGACAGGAACCTTATTGATATTTTCGAAATACAGGATGAAATCAGTGGCATTATTACAAATAAACTGAGAGAAAATCTCGTGCAAGGACAAAGGCCTGAGCAACAGGGTAAACCTCCAACAAAAAACATGGATGCTTATACTTGGTATTTAAAGGCTTTACACTATTGGAACAAAGTAACTCCGGCAGATGCACGCAAAGCGATCGAATGTTTTGAGCGGGCCATAATGCTGGAACCTGAATATGCTCAAGCCTATGCAATGACTGCTGGTGCGTATAGTTATCTCGGATCGACAGGGCAAATGTTGCCTCATAAGGCATTTGAAATAGTACATCGGTATGCAGATAAAGCGTTGGAACTGAATAGTGAAATTGCGGAAGGTCATATTGCAAGAGCCAGCGTCTACTTATTTTACGAATGGAAATGGAAAGAAAGCTATGAATCACTTCAGAAGGCAATTCAACTTAACCCTGGGGCTAGCTCTGCATATCATTTGCTTGGATTTTACCACATCATTATGGGGGAGAAAGAGCAGGCGATAAAAATTATGGAAGAAGCCGTCAGGATCGATCCACTCTCCCCTATTATGAATCAATTCCTTGGAAACACCTATATCTTTGCTGAACGCTACGATGATGCTATTCATCAGGCGGATATGCTGTTAGAGATGAATCCGGAAATGCGAATTGCCATCGAGCTTAAAGCTTGGGCAACAGGAATGAGGGGAGATTGGGAAGAGGCTCTAAAACTTTTTCAAGAAGTGCATCGACTCACCAATCATCCGCTCAAAGGACTCATGGGCGTTGGTTTTGCTTATGGAAAATTAGGTATGAAAGAAAAAGCCATGGAATGTATCCGAAAATTAGAGCAGCGCCAGATTGAAGAACCGGATTCAGTTATTGATGCTGACCTTGTTGGTGTTTGGTTTGCGTTGGGTAACTTGGACAAAGTATTTTATCACATCAACCAATGTGTTGAAAAGCGAATTGCACCTGTTAATTTTTTCATGGAGTATCCTGCGTTCAAGGGACTGGAAAAGGATCCTCGTTTCAACGAATTAAAATTAAAGACCAAAGAACCTAGCAATAGTGCATAGCCAAGGAGACCCGCCTTTGCAGAGAGGAATTCCAAAAATCTTTTCTGGTTTCTCCATATGATCTCAATCTCTAAATGAGAGAAAAACCGAAAATTACTGACAAAGAAAATTTGGTAAAATGGCCCATTTCTTTAATCTTTAGTCAGCATAAATTTACAATGGGTACAATTAACATCGTTTTTCATCTAATTTATTTCATAATGCTTAATCCTTTTCGGGGGAATTTTGTTTTAACTTTACAAACGGATGAAACATAAAAACAAAACAAGGCAACTCGGTGGGCTCTTACTCGAAGCCCTCATGCTGATTTTTGTATTCACCTGCACTTGGACGGAGGCTACCAATATTGACCAGTATACGCAAGGAGCACTTACAATAAGACTCGCGCCGGTTGAACAAATTGCTTTCCGAAACACCGAATATTTGCTACGGTTTATTTCTAAAATTCAAATTTCCGGGGGAGACTTCACGGCCGCAATAATTAATTTAGTAAGCATTGAAATCGGAAATACAAAAGGTTTTTCAACTAACCAGTCCCTCTATAATACTTTTTATACTCACACCACGGCGAACGCTCCCTAAAAATCTTTCTAACCATTGCGCCTCAATAAAAAGGTTACTAAATGCTATTTGCTTATTTAAATTCTCTTCACACCTTGTAAGCTTATTGGGCATGTAATTCCAATGTTTCAAAGGGCAGTGCGTAAAGACTTGCGTGCTGGCAGCAGAGCTAACAGAAATAAATTTTGACCAAATGAATTGTACTTCCTTGCTAAAAAATAAGAGTTTAAAGATTTTCACGTCAGAATTGACATATTTCGGGCATCTGACTTTGGTCCGGGTCAGGCACGCATTCTCACTAAAAAACGGGCTTGTTTACGCATCGGCATATAATTTGACACTTTCGACGCTATGGAATCCAACTTTTGCCTATTGAAAACTCAATATTTAAAATTTAATAAAAAACCGTGTGACTTTCATACGATACTAGCATTTTATACTTGGCTGGGCATAGGTATTATAATGAATAGTTTCTTAATTGTAGCGAACATCTTTTTAAATAAACTTTTTCCTAAACTAAAAACCTTTAACAATTAATTCTTATCTATGAAAACTTCAAAGTCATCTTCTTCATCTTTGTCTGACAGCCTAAAGTCTGGATTTGCAGCATCTGTAATATTGATAGAAATAGTACTTGGATGGGTTATCTGGCAATTTGTGCTCGGAGACCCGTCTCACTTCGTCGGAGGTGATACTAATAACCACCCCCTTGACGGTGATTATTTCGGCATTTTCTATAAGGGAGGAGTTCTGGTACCGTTGGCAATTGGACTCATGCTAATGACCTTCACCTTCGCCATTGAACGCGCTTTAACTATAGGGCGAGCAAAAGGTAAAGGCAGTATCAAATCGTTTGTTCAACGTATTCGTTCTTTAGTTGCCAGCGGTAATATTTCGCAAGCTATCGCAGAATGCGACAGACAAAAAGGTTCCGTTGCGAATGTGGTTAAAGCCGGGCTTGTAAAATATACTGAGTTAGTAGGCAATAACACGATCGAGCCAGAAAAGAAGATTGCTCTGATCCAAAAGGATATTGAAGAAACAACGTCGCTCGAAATGCCTATGCTAGAAAAAAACCTGGTAATCCTCGCTACCATTGCATCTATCGCAACGCTGATTGGCCTTTTAGGAACCGTTTTAGGGATGATCAAGGCTTTTGCCGGTTTGGCGCAAGCTGGTGCTCCTGACTCCGTTGGACTTGCCAATGGTATTTCTGAGGCCCTTATTAACACCGCTCTTGGAATTGCTACCTCAGCTTTAGCGATCGTATTTTACAATTTATTTACCAGCAAGATCGATGTGCTTACCTATGGTATTGATGAAGCCGGATACAGCATTGTACAGAACTTTACAGCTACGACACAAGCAAAGCATTAATAATTCTTAAATAGATAAACGACATATGGGAAAAGTAAAAGTACATAGGACATCCCCTTCATTGGACATGACTCCTATGGTGGATTTGGCTTTCTTGTTAGTGACATTTTTCATGCTCACGGCTACGGCTGTACCTGATGAGCCGGTAACGGTAGACACGCCCTCATCTGTTTCAGATATTAAAATACCAGAAACAAATATTCTCTTGATTACCGTGGCAAAAGATGGCAAAGTTTTTTTCAGCATGGACGGTAAATACCACCGTCAGGAGTTACTGAAAAAAATCGGCCAGCACTATCAGATCGATTTTACAGATGCAGAGGCGGCCCGGTTTGGGGTATTGTCAAGTATCGGATTGGATGTCAGAAATTTAAAAGAATTTATCAATTTAAGTCCGGAAAAACGAAAAGAGGTACAACAACCTGGTATTCCGGTTGATTCAACAAATAATCAATTAAAGGATTGGATCATCTTTTCGCGGGTGACGAACCCTAGCGTTCGTATCGCTATAAAAGGTGATCAGGATGCGAATTATCTTGTCATTGAAAAATTAATGAATACGCTTATTGATAATAATATCAATCGGTTCAATCTGATTACGAACATGGAGAAAGGCTCATAACTCTTAAACTTTAAAAAAATGTCAGAAATTAGTCAAAGTGCTGGTGGTGGTAGTAAAGACGGCAAAGTAAGGGTCAAAAAAGCGTCAACGAAAATTGACATGACGCCCATGGTTGACCTAGCATTTCTGTTGCTTACTTTTTTCATTCTTACCACAACGCTCAATAAGCCTCAGACCATGGAGTTAACCATGCCTGAGAAACCCAAGGGTCCGGAAGAGAAGCTTCCGGAGGTGAACGAAAAAAAGGTTGTTACAGTCATCTTGGGTGCGAACGATAAAGTATACTGGTATCATGGAATCACGGATCCCAAGATTGAAATGACCAACTTTTCTAAAGATGGTATACGCAAGGTGCTCCTACAAAAGAATAAAGAAATCCCTGGGATGATCATACTGATCAAACCTAGTAAGGAATCTCGTTACAAAAATGTGGTGGACATCCTTGATGAAATGACTATTACCGACATGAAGCGTTTTGCAATGGTCAAAATAACGCCTGTTGATGAAGAACTCGTAAAAGAATCGAATTTATGAAAGCAGAACAATTGAAACCACAAGCTTGGGAGGATATCGTATTCGAATCTCGCAATAAAGAGTATGGCGCATATTTTATCCGAAAAGAATACTCCAAGCATGTTGTGCTTGGCTGGGTGATTACAATTCTTGCCATTGCTGCATTATTCGCTGCACCCTATGTTGCGGAGTGGATCAAAGGTCAACAGGAGCAGGAAGTGGTAAAAACAAAATCAGTAAACTACACTGAACTGGCGCCTCCACCTCCAATTCAGAACACCCCTCCTCCTCCAAGATTGGAAATTCCACCTCCAGTAAAAACCATTATTAAGTTTTTACCTCCAAAAGTGACCGATAAAGAGGTTGTTGAAGAGGAACCAATGCCCACGATTGAGGAAATAAAACAAAATGATGTTGGTGCTGAAAATATAGAAGGAACCGGAGAAGTAATTTTTGACGAACCTGTTGAGGAGGTTGTAAGTGAAGGTGACGAAGACGTGATCTTTACCATCGTTGAGCAACAGGCCGAATTTCCAGGTGGTTTTGAATCTATGGCGAAATTCCTCGCAAAAAATATGAAATATCCTGCTGTTGCCAGAAGAATGGGAATTGAAGGCTCGGTATTTGTAAGCTTTGTTATAGACAAGGAAGGAAATATCAGCGATCCACAGGTAATTAAAGGTATCAGCGCCGAATGCGACAAGGAAGCTATCCGAGTTGTAAAGTTGATGCCGCCGTGGAAACCTGGAAAACAAAATGGAAAGGCAGTAAGATGTCGGTTCGTATTGCCAATCAAATTTAAGCTCGCTACATGAAGTCTGATTCTGATCAGCAGTACACGAGAACTTTTGAGATGGTTATGAAATACGGAGGAATACTCATGGCATTAACTTACGTGGGAGTGGGTATTATTATGCTATTGAGGTCGCGCGAACTTTTGAATACATCAAAATACATTGTGCCCTTAGGGATCGCACTGATGGCTTATGGATTATATCGCGGTTATCGCTTGTACGTGAAATATTTTAAAAAGGAATGATAAAAAGAGTATTGAATCTGACCTTAGTTATGGCATGCCTGGTAAGCTGTGCGAACCGGGACAAGCATGGAAACTTGGTGGATACACCGACGTCAGGTTCTATTACTATTGCTGTTGATGAATCGCTTAAACCTTTGATTGATGCCGAGATCAGCGCATTCGAGGGTATCTACCGGAATGCCCACATCAAGGTAATCTATACAAGCGAGGGCGAAGCGATCGATACCTTATTACAAGATTCCGCACGCTTAGCCATTGTAACTCGTAGATTGGTGGAGAGCGAGGAAAAGGTGCTGAAAGACCAAGCTATGAATCCGAGGCAGCTGAAGGTGGCAATTGACGGAGTGGTCTTGATAGTTAATCGTCAAAATCCAGACACGCTGATTCAGCTTGAGACATTAAAAAAAATCTTATTAGGAGAAATCCAAACTCTGAATGAGTCTAGTAAGAAAAAATCAACGCTCCCCTTGGAGGTGGTGTTCGACCAGCCAAATTCAGGTATAATCCGGTATTTGAAAGACTCTATCGTAGCCTTTGACAAACTTCCAAAATATTGTTTTGCTGTAGAAAGTAATGCCGCAGTTGTGGATTACGTCTCTAAAAAACCGCACGCTCTTGGGTTGATTGATGTAAGTTGGATTAGTGACCGGGAAGATTCCACCGCTAATTCATTTCTCAACTCTATTCGTGTAGTAGGTATTTCGCGTGATTCAAGTTTCTATCAACCTTATCAAGCCTATATGGCTCAAGGGGTTTATCCTTTGCTGCGTGATGTAGTTATGATCAGTCGTGAAGCCAGGACTGGATTGGGCAGTGGTTTTATAGCTTTTGTTGCCGGAGAGAAAGGTCAACGGGTTGTTTTAAAATCTGGTTTAGTACCGGCCACCATGCCCATTCGAATTGTAGAAGTTAACCATGAACCTTTATAAATTTTAGTAATATGAAAAGAGAAATAAGAGATGTTTGGAGCAGAATAGGATTTACTTCATTAATGCTTTTAAGCTTTACTGCCCTAACCATAAATATTGCATCGGCACAGAATGAAGCCAAAGAGGCAAGGCGTCTGATTGATAATGATCAAGTTCAAAAAGCTATTACCTTATTGACTGATGCCACTCAAAAGAATTCATCAGCTGCTGCATTATGGTATCACCTGGGATACGCTCAATTAAAAAATGGACAGCGCGATCTTGCAGCAAAATCTTTTGATAAAGGAATTTCTACAGACGAGAAAGAACCCTTGAATTATGTAGGAAGGGGACATCTCAACATGCTTGAGAATAACGCGCAGAAAGCCACCCTCGATTTTGACAAAGCTTTGTCCATGACAAAATCAAAAAATGTTGGTGTTCTTAAAGCAGTTGCAGAGGGCTATTTGGTTGATAGCAAACTCGCGGATAAGGCATTGGCGCTTTTGTTAAAAGCGAAGACCATTGACGACCATGATCCCGAAACCTTTATTCTCCTGGGTGACACTTATCTGGCTCAGAATAATGGTGGGCAGGCTGTTAGTAGCTATGAGCGTGCAGCGTCATTAGACCCCAAACTTGCAAAGCCACATTACAAGGTAGGCTTGGTTTACTTACGTTCGCGGAATTTTCCAACCGCAGAAGAGTCGTTTAACAAAGCGATTCAAATCGATCCTAATTACACCTTAGCACACAAGGAACTGGGTGAACTTTATTACCAGAAGAAAGAAGGTGTAAAAGCCGTGGCAGCATATGAAAAATACCTTGCGTTAACCGAAAAACCGGAAAAGGCACAACTTCGCTACGCTTTCTTCTTGTTTATGGCCAAAAACTTTACAAAGGCAAATGAAGTATTCAAGGAAGTGATCAAACGAGAAGGTATCAGTCCTACAACATTGCGATTCAATGCTTTGTCACTATATGAAGCAAAAGATTATACCCAAAGTGCAAGTGTTTTTGAACAGTTTCTTTCTAAGGTAAAACCCGAGGAAATTGAAGCGGGTGACTATGCTTATTATGGTCAAGCCTTACAAAAACAAGGCAAAGACTCACTGGCCGTAATTCAACTTGAAAAGAGTATCGAACTTGATAGCCTCCAACCTGAAATTGTACAAATGTTGGGTGAGGCTTATTTCAAAACCAAAAAATTCCCCGAAGCTGTTGCTGCCTATGAACAACTTAAAAGTTTGAAGGGAGGAAAACTGGGTTCTCAGGATTATTATACGGTAGGTAGGGCCTACTATTTTACTCAACAATATGACAAGGCTGATTCTGCCTTTCAGAAACTTGCTGAACTTCAGCCAACTATGACTGTACCCTACTTGTGGCAGGCACGTACAAAATCAAGCATCGACTCAACGTCCGAGGGGGGGCTAGCTAAACCGCATTACGAATTGCTAATCGAAAAAGCTTCCGCTACTCCTGAAAAAAATAAAAACGACTTGGTGGAGGCTTACTCTTACTTAGGATATTATCATTACCTAAAAAATGACCTTCCCCTTTCGAAGTCATTTTGGGATAAAGTAATTGCTATAGATCCTGCGAATGTTAAAGCCAAAGAAGCTTTAAAGTCTATTAAGGAATATTGGCAAAAGGTGTTGGAGGCCGATCCCGGGAATAAAAAGGCTAAGGAAGGATTAAGGACTTTTAGCAAGTAAACTCAAATCTTGGCCAGGGGCCAGCAGGACAACGTGGCGGAATAGACATGAGTTTGAAGTTAAAGGTTACCCATGTTTTGTTGACTATGTCAACATCCGCTTTTTGAAGCACGTTGTTCCTGCCCTGGTCATCCCGATACAACGGTGTGAGTAGACAACATAGTTAAATCTCAAACAATTTTAAGCCACATGTGGAGCGCATTGCAAATCCACGCGTTGCTTCGATTGACTCCTAATTGCTATTGCGGCAAACGCCGCCTCTAGCAAATGCTATGGCTTTCAAAATATTCTCAATATACATAAATCAAGTGCTTAATATACCCCTGTCAAGGGACGGCTTTCTATATTATTAAATGCAATTGTAAATAAAAGTTAGGAATAAAAATAATCAACGTTTACGGCCTCCCGCATACCTTGTAGCAGTGGGCATATTTTTGTATTCGGCAAAGGCAATAACGTTGATAATGGAGAGAGTCAATCCCTTAATCCATGACTAAATCTAACAGCCGCGCAGCATGCTGGCCTTCCCCAATCTAACAATAAAATTTCTCAGATCTTTTTTAGAAAAATATAGATTTGGTATAGTCCTTTGATGTCTGATGAAATAAGAATATCTTATTTCATAGAATGCAAAAAAATAGATAATGATTTTAGATCTTACAATAGCCATTCCGGTCCGCAATGAAGAAAAAAATTTGCCAGGATGCTTAAATTCAATAGGAAAGGAATTTGCAAAACGCATTGTAATTATTGATTCAGGAAGTACGGACAACACAATAGAGATAGCCAAATCTTTTGGAGCAGAAGTTGTGAGTTTTGTATGGAATGGGAAATTTCCAAAAAAAAGAAATTGGTTCTTGCGCAATCATTCTCCTGATACCAAATGGATATTATTTCTTGATGCCGATGAATATTTAACAGAAAATTTTAAAAACGAATTAGTCGAAAAGTTGAATCGGGAAAACAACATTGGCTATTGGTTGAAGTACACTATTTATTTTATGGGCGAGAAATTGAGGGGTGGATATCCTTTAAAGAAACTGGCATTATTTCGTGTCGGTTACGGAGAGTATGAACAGATTGATGAGGATAACTGGAGTAAATTAGACATGGAGATACATGAGCATCCGGTATTGAAGGGTGAAATTGGAGTTATTAAACACAAAATTGACCACCTGGATTTCAGGGATGTCACTCACTATATTACTAAGCATAATGAATATGCTTCGTGGGAAGCCAAACGATTTCTCTCAGCATCCATTAACAAAGTAAATTGGACTTGGAAACAGCGCTTGAAATATCGTTTGATGAGTTCCGTTTGGATAAGTCCCGCATTTTTCTTTGGTAGTTTTTTTCTTTTAGGGGGTTTTAGAGATGGAGCCCGAGGATTAGCCTTTGCTATTCTTAAAATGTCTTATTTTAATCAAATATATTGTAAGGTCCGTGAACAAAAGATTTCTCGAATTCAATAAAGTTATTTGATTAAAATGAATTTTAATCTCCCATTTTGTTCAATGAAAATCAGAGAGATTATTTGGTCCATGTCACTATGACCTAAACTCCTAGTTTTGTTACTGTGTGCAATATGAAATTCACTGTTCAGCAACCTGAACATTAGCCAGAATATGTTTCTCATCATACATCGAACAAAGCACGACACTATTGGGAAATTCGGCAAAGAGCTTACGTAACTTATCTATTGGTTTCATGTCAGGTGTACCGCCTTTTAGCGGGGAAAATATAATGTTGGGTAATAATCCTCGCTTGGCCACCACCATTTCATACCCAAGAGCGCCCGGAGAGTTATCAAATTGGAGTACATCGAAATGGTCAATGTAAGGTTTATGCAGATGCTCCTTTACTCTCATATAAGCTAAACCCCAAGCTCTGATTTTACCTTCTGATTTTAAAAGTTCCGCCGTAGCAGCCAGCTCTTCGATATGCAAAACGCTTGTTGGAGGCTCGTGGATAAAAAAGTAATCTAAATGATCCGTTCCTAATTCCCTCAAGCTACGCTCCAGACTAGTTCGCATTTGTGGACTGCGCAAGGGAACCCGATCATGAAAATGATCTGCGATGTTGACAACTGCACGCTCTTCCAAATCCTTTGTTGAAGATATAGGCTTATTCTTTTTACTCTTGATAAATCTAACCAATGGTTTAACCGGTCCAAACAATTTTGCTTTCCAGTTCGCTGTTATACCAAACTTACTGGCTAGCACTAATTTATTCCGCCGTCCTTTTATAATTTTCCCAACAAATTGTTCTGCTTCTCCGTAACCATAAGACCGGGCTAAATCCAAATGGTTTATTCCACAGTCTAAGGCAATTTCCAATGATCGTTGCGCCTTTTTCGAATCGACAGATCCTAGGATTGGTGCGCAGCCAAATCCCAATGCTGAAGAATGAATCCCTTTAACTAATTCAATCGTTCTCATATTTTGCTTAAATAATTAGCGAGTCTAACGGCAAAAGCCCCTAAAAAAAAGGTTGGATTAGCCTGACCCGAAGTGGGAAATACCGAACTGCTGCATACAAATACATTGTTCGTTCCCCAAACTCTAAGATCATGATCAACTACACCTTGCTTTGGATCATCAGCAATTCTCGTCGTACCGGACTGATGAATTCCATCACGCGACATTTTTTCTATTGATTCTTCCAATTCGGCGCGCGGATACCAATATTCTAACTTACCACTTCCGGAATTCCTAAGATTTTCGTCAAGCACTTCATGCAATCGAACAACGGACTGAACATCCGCTCTGCAGAGTTTATAATGAATAATCAAGGTCTCTCCATCCAGGCCAAGCTCCATTCGATTTGAAGCTTCCGGAAGTTGCTCCGCGTGAAAATGAAGAGCATATGAATTGTTGGGACTGTAAAGAAAAACGCCCGGAAGTTTACGTTTCAAACAATATCTTTTAAAAAAAATTGAGGCAGGCGTTACCAAGGATCCTGGCAATCCGCGAAGGATATTCCAAACATGCTTATGTAAACCCGTTACCTTTCCCTTCGTTATTGACTGAGCAATTGCTGGAGGTGCAAGTTTTTTACCGAGAAAAGGAGTGATCATCGCAAGGTACATAAAAGACATCGCTCCGCTTCGATGCTTCGGATCAAAATATAAAGGATTATCAAGCCAGATTGCTGCGTTCAATAAATTTTGCTCAATTAAAAATTTGGAAGAAAATTGAAAACGCCTTCGCAAATAAGTTCCATCATCGTCGCGCAAAAAACCGTAATCCGTTTTCTTTGGATCTCCGGTAAATCGCACTGACGCAATCTTTCCGGAAATATGACTCTGGTAAAATTTTCCGAGTGCATAAGGAGTGCCTCCAATATTGTTGAATAACTGTTGGTTGCGAAGTAAAATTCGGGTGGTTTCCTGAGCGCCTGCAGCGAGGATGAAGAATTTTGATTTGATCTCCTGTAATTCTGTGCTACCAACTTTGCGAATGTAAAGTGAGCGAACGTTATTTTTGTCGTCGGGTATAGAAAAATTTCTAGCTTCAACACCTTGTAGCAAGGTGAGATTGGATCGTTGAGCAATCTCCTTTTCATAACGTTTTCCAAACCTGGTGGGCATACTCCATCGCTCCAATACAGAATCGGTAACGACTCCTTCTGAAAAATTTTCAGTTATCCGCTGATTCCGAAACTGAGGTAAAGCATTTAAATCAAAAACCGGAGTTCCACATTCAAAATAACCTGCAGCAGGTGCAAGATATTTTTTTAATTCTTCAAACAAACTATATTTCCAGGTACATCCATTGGCTAGAACCGGCCTGTCTAAGAAATCAACTTCATCATACATAACGCATCTGCCACCCCATGTGGCAGAAGTTCCTCCTAACCCCTTGTTTGTACATTCATACGGGTCGTGATGATTTACAGTATTCTTAATTTCAATCGAATCATCAAGACTATTTGTTCCCGTCTGACCTTTCGTACCATACTCAACGAGCAGCACTTTTTTATCGGGGTTAAGTCGGGAATACTCTAATGCAACAATTATTCCCGCAGGCCCACTTCCCACGATGCACACATTATAAATTACCTCGGAACCGTCGTGTGACGTCATTTGGATTGGACCATTAGGTTGCATTAAATTTTTTGCGAGGCTTCAGTGATTTTGCAGGATTACCAGCATATACAGTCCAGGGATCAAGGTCTTTTGAAGTAACCGAAGCCGCCCCTAAAACGCTACCCTCGTTACAATGAACCCCGGGCAATACTACCGCCTTAGCACATATCCATGCATAGGGCCCTATTATAATTTCTTTCTTAACATACGTAAATTCTGGTGAGTCGTAATCATGTGTCGCGCCGCATAAGTAAGCGTCTTGCGAAAGTATAGAATGGTCGTGCAACTGCACACCCCCTGGATTGTAAATCTCAACACCCGGACCAATTGTGACTACATCTTCGGTCCTTATTAACCAGGGTGCCCAAATTTTGCACGATGGATAAATAAAATTTTTCTTTCCTATTCGGGCACCAAATAGCCGCAAAATAAAAACTCGCCAACGATGCAGAGGTTTTGGAGTCCACCGACAAAGCAATGTCCAGGAAGCATTCCACAAAACACGCTTAACCTTATCCCCTGTTGAAAAACTAGGCCGAAGGTAACCGTCTGAGCTTTTTGAATCATGGAGACTAAGCATTCCTATCTTATTTTAAATTTTTTTATGAACTCACCGCGTCAGCGAGCCTTTGTGCAACAGGATCTATAGCAAAATTTTTTTCAAATGTATTTTGAGCCCTTCGTCCCATTTCTCTTTTTTGTTCATTCGAAAGATTTCCCCACGTCACAAATAAATTTTTAACTCCCTCAAGAGTATCGTCCGCAACAATTCCACCACCCGCAGCTTTAATCTCTTTCCAAATATTGACTTGATTTGAAATTAGTACTGGCCTTCCGGTTGCGAGCGCCTCGGCCACCGAGATACCAAAATTTTCTTGATGACTCGGCAGAATAAAAGCTTGACAGTCGTAAAATGCACCCCACTTTGCCTCACCTGTTAGCATCCCAGGAAAAAATATTAGCTTTTTTGGTTTTTCCGCTTTTGAAACCAATTGCTGAACTCTTTGCCCGTATTGAGTTTCGAGTCCAGGACCGGCGATAACAAGAGTGGCTACGGCATTATTTCCATATTCTCGCCCGTGCAATTCAAGGATGACGTCGAAAAACGCGTTGATTAAAAGATCAACGCCTTTTTTTTCATGGATCCGACCTAAGAAAAGGATAAAAGGACTATCTCTAACCTCAGGGCACTTTTGCAGGAAAGCTTCACGCATAGACGGAGTAAATGCTGGAGGTTTTTGAATCCCCAAACCTACATTTATTTCCCGCTTCGGAGCATACGGACGAAAAGGCTTCCGGGCCAATAAAAGTTCCGCTTCGCAAGTAAACAGAAGTCCATCAGCACCATTCACTACGCTAGACTCAAAAATTTTCCAGTACATCCAATTTCGTAGTGCTTTAAGTTTTCTTTCCGGGGCACGCTGAAAGTACGGATCAAGCATTCCATGTGGCATAATAAATAGTTTGGGGCCTGTATTTTTTTTATCCGACTTCCGGAAATGCCGGAAAGCTTTCGCGGTGCCGTAACCGTGGTAAAGCCATAGCCCGTGAATAATTACTGCATCGAAGCGACTCAGGTTATCAAGCAACCAGGGCAAAAGTTTTGCACTATAACTCCAAGGTCCTTTCGAAGATCCCAAGGCATGTATTGGAAATAAATCCTTGCTCATAAAAGTCATTGTCGGACTATCCAAACTCACAACCTCACTATGAACGTTCAATTTTTTTAAAGGCTCCACTAAATTCCTTATTGCTTGACAAGGTCCTCCATGAGATGGATCCATACTGGAAATTACATGGAGTAAATTCATAATCTTACAATTGTGTTAGAATGGTTTTATAAATTTCTTCGATACGATCCAACGCAATTTTGGTATCAAATCTTTTCGCATTTAAAAGCCCGGCTTCGACGGCGGATTTGCGTTCACTGTCTGAAAGTTCGACCACTTTATTCACAGTTTTGGCAGCCTCATTAGCCCATGCCGAAATCCGTAAAGGATTAGAAGGCCGTCGTGGAATCAAAAATGCAGCATTGCCAGCCACTTCAGTCATAGGCGGTTCATTCGTTGTAATCACAGGGCATCGAGAGGCCATCGCTTCGGCTATTGGCCATCCAAAGCCCTCTGCAAGGGAAGGAAATAAAAAAACCGTGGCACCTGCATACGCAAACCGAACAATTTCGTCCTTAACACCTGAAAGAAAATAAATATCCTTTTTGTACGGAGATAACTCATATGTCAATAGCAAATCAGGGGAAGGAGATTCGCCAATCATTAAAAGGGGTAACAAGCGGCTTGAAAACGAACGCCACGCATTATAAATTTCAATTACACCGGAACGATTTTTATAAAAGAGGTTTCCTCCCACGTGAAGCAGATATCCGGATTTCAAGTCAAGCCTGAATTCCTTGCTTAATATCTCCTTCGCCGTGTTGGGTTCTCGGAGAACAAATACCTGATTGAGACCATTGTAAACAACGTCAGAGGATAACGACCCGGAAGGCAAAAACCGGTAAAGGTCCGTCCTGGTTTTCTCTGAGCCTGAGATGAAATGTTTTCCTTTTGAGAACCCCCGGCGAATGAACCTTTGATACAGCCGTCCGGTAAACCTTACGGGATTTTCCGGAATTTCACCCAATGCAGAACGTTGGGCTAAAAAATCATGGCAATGAATTACATGATGCCGGTGAGCAACTAAAGGAACCCAGGGGCCTAATGCATGATCAGTAATAACAAAAATGGTGTCTTGAGGACATGATCTAATCCAACTGCGAACTTCGATTGGAAATACGAGAAATTGATCAATATACCCCAGCCATTTTTTCATTGATCTCGGTAGTGGAAGTTTAAAGAACCGCGCCTTAGGGGACCAAATTTCTGTATTATAACCTCGATGCCGCATACCGTTTGCCAGCATGCCAGCAAAGCGAGGCATACTTTGATGATGAAGGAAATCGGGATGAGCAAAAAAAATGAGATTCATATTAAACTTGTTGGACATCCCAATCTTGGTGATGTTATTTAGAGAAGGAACTATGATTGCTTTTCGAAGGCCGTCATCATTATTTTATTAAATACATCCTCATTTCCAGTTTTAAGCGATCGTACCTTAAGCATGCCAGCCATTCTGATGTTCTCGTTTAAAGTTTTGTCATTTAGCATTTGTTTACAAACGCGCGCGCACTCAGAGGCATCAGACCAGAAGACAGCTTCCTTACCTTCGTGATACATTTCCTGATGCTCGGTTGTTCGCTCAGCACAAAGCAATCCCCCGGCAAATGGAACCTCCAGGGACCGTTGCGTATGCAGGTCCCGATTTCCTTTTGAAAGTAGGCCTATACAGACTTTAGCGCCTTGGATGGCCGCAACATACTCACGCCCACTTAGGCCAACTCCTCGCCAATAAGATTTTAGTTTCTGAAAGTGTGGGCTGCTTGGCCATCGGTCCCCCCAAATACTTACCGGCACATCGTGGGAAATGAGTTCCAATAAAAATTCATCCCTTTTTTCATTCGGCATCCAGGTTCCAATAAAAGCAACATCGGATTTGAAATCTTCTGAAATTTCGTTGGTGGATGGAAAAGGTTTATGCGCAATTTCATCGTAACTTCTGTAGACCCGAATTACGCGTTTAGCTCCTAGATCATGGCACTCCTTTTCGGTTTCCCTCCTTACCACCGCGATAAGATCATAATATTTAAGTGCCTTAATGAGCGAGTAAAATCTTTGTCCATCCCTTTTACCCGTTGGATCATCCACGTTGTATAAAACGATGGGGCATTTTATTTTTAGCAAGATCCCTAAACATTTTGGTCCCAGGAGTTCTCCGCTATCAACCCAAATAAGGTCGGGTTTAAGGCTGGAAGTTTTTAAAACCTCACCTAACCATTTTGCCATCTTCGCCTGCAAGAGACTATAGC
This sequence comes from uncultured Bacteroidota bacterium, assembly GCA_963837415.1. Lineage (GTDB taxonomy): Bacteria > Bacteroidota > Bacteroidia > Cytophagales > Cyclobacteriaceae > Chryseolinea. Next base: position 361,610 of record CAWING010000002.1, read on the forward strand.
CTGTCCTAAAATGTATGGCCCCAAACCATCGAGAGCCAAGTGTCTTTGCAAAAGCTATATACGGATCACCAACGGTGACGGAATGCCCAAGCCTTTTAATGGCGTTAGCGCGATGACCGGATGTCGAACTGGATGAGCTATTGCCCAGGTACAGAATATTTGCCACAGTTTGTAAACTTATTTAACGAAAGAACCCATATGATTCCTGAATTTAAAATTACGGGCGCCGGCAGCTCTAAGAACTGTTTTATAAAAATTTTTACTAGCCTGGATATAACCAGAGCGCTATTGGGATTTTGTGGAAGACACTCTAAATAAAAGCGTTGCACAACTGGCAAATACAAAAAGAGTTGATTCTGTGAAAACGTTGAATCGCTCAAAATCTTAAAATCTTCGCCAGATCTTAATGCGTTACTGGCTGTCGATCGGCAGACAGCTTGTATGATTTCGTTTGCAAAATGTGAAGTACAAAGGGGGACTAGAATCAAACACAATAAGTGTGTGTCATTATTCAAGGATAAAGTTGCGCTGGTCATCCGAAAGTTTCAAAAAGAATTTCCATTAATTCGGGCTTAGATGTACGGGTCGCTTACGCTTCTCGATAACAAAACTCAAAGCCCGACTAGCATGAAATATTAAAAGATAAAGTATTATCATTTGTATCCATCCTCGAATCAAATAAGTTGCTCCGAATACTACGCTTTCAAAACCTAAGAACTGAAAGAATACAGTGAGCGCCAGAACACCACAGAAGCTAAATTTAAATTGCTGCGAAGGATTTTTTGAAGAACGCAGTTCCAACCCTTCCTGGGGCCTGAAAAACTTATCATTCAAATAAAATGCAGGCATTGTTACTAATCCGAATAGTAACAAGTACCACCATCCATATGCTGCCATGCCTGTACCAGCAAACTGCCCGACTCGGAATCCTCCGGGGGTACCATGCCCTCCAGCAAGAATGTATAGAAAATCTCCAAACGAAAGTGAAAGTACAAGTTCTTTGTCTACGTCCAACTTAAAAATCTTGAGTACCGGATCAGGCAATTGCGCCAAAAAATGATCGAGAGAATAGGCTTGCATATCCGGATCATACTCTCCAACCTTTGAATAGTTTATCAGGCTGGCATCATTATATTTAATATTCGCCAACCTTGCCGTAAAAAGATTATCCAGGTAACGCTCGTCCCAATCCATGTCCATCAGTTCATTTATGTCCTCTGCCTTTCGGGCCCGAATTGCTTCTTTGTCATCTAAGGCTTCTATCGTAAGCGCAATTGTCTCCATAGCCGAAACTTCCTTCGTAGTACCCCGGACATTTAGCATAGCGACGCCAAGATCAGATAGGGGCCCCGTTAGAAACCATAGGACTAGCCCGGCCACCACAATGTTTTTCACTGTTAATATACGGGTCTTAAACACGCCAAGTAAAAGTCCTAAGCCATAGGCAAAAGCAGGGGTTATAAAGCCAAAGATAAACGCACCTCTACTATTTCGGCCGATACTTACAGCAAAAAGGAGAACTGCATAAAGAAGGATCATAAGACCAAATCCCCTATGAGTTTTCTGATTATTACCATATAATTTCGCTAAGGGAATAAAAAATGGAGCATACGTAAATGGAACTAAGGCTTGTACAAGTTTATCGGAAGCAGCCCCGGTTACCTGGTGGCCTATATCCGGGGAAGTGAAATAAACATAAAATGATGAAGCCATTCCCAACATACCCATTATCCATAGTTGTAGGTGGCTCGGGGGGTCAAAAAAACCGGATTTGTCTAAAAATGAAAAGGATCTAGTAGGAGTTGCATTCATTAAAAATCGGTAAAACGCATGGGCTACAACTAAAACAAGAACCGCTGCTATAGAGTGAAGGAATACCTCTTCGGGAAGTTCTAAATTATGTGTCAGAGCCTTATTTTCCATTGTGGTAAATAGTAATGGAAAGTAAAATTGGGTGGAGACGAAACCTACAATCGTGAAGGCAGACAGAAGATATGTTTCTAACATTTCCGGGCGAAGCCAGATTTTGGTGGTAATAAGCCAGGCAAAAACGACTGCGGCCATACCAATCAAATTTGTTATTTCAGCAAAAAATATGATCTGGTACAGAATACACAGAAACAGAACTACCCAAGAAGTTCGAACCACTTTAGTAAGAAAATCTGTTTCTTTTCTTAGCCTTAAATCGATTTCATTTCTCTGTTGGACCATTCGTTTCTAATACCTTTCCCAATTAGAATATAAAAATAAACAAAAACTGTATGTACTTGCCTCAAGTTAAAGGCAGGCTTTAATTGTTCCTTGAATTTCCTTAACCAGTGTTTTCGCCCATCTTTTCTGACCTTTCTCATTAATATGAATACCATCTCTAAAATCGTTCACATCTTCACCAATTTCTAACCCTGATATTACCTTAATGTTATTTTTAGCACAGTACTGTAATATTTCGTCACCCTGTGTATTAAATTTTGCTTCTTGTACCTCTGTTTTTTCTGCATGCAGACAAACAATGAAAGGGATTCCATTTTTTTGAGTAAAATCTTTAAAAAATTCAAAGCCCGAATTAAATGCAGGGCCATCCTTATTTATCATTAGATTTTCGGTCATTCCATCATCTTTCATCAAGTTCATAACGCGTGGCATAACATACCTTACCATTAGTTCGAGCATAGCTAAAGGATACTGTTTTTGGGGATACGATTCATGAACGCCAACTATCTTTTCAAAGGTCATATTATCGTGGGCATCGTGACTGCTTACAAACAGTACTATCATTTTAGCATTGAAAGATCCATATTTATTAAGGTACGCCGCACAATTATCGGGAGCCCAACTACCTGCACTAATATTTAAAAATCTCACCCCATTGTTTCCCTTTTCTTGTAATTGATTTTCAACCAATGTTGTAGCCAGACTGTCTTGATCTGTCAGCACCCCGCCATTGAGTATTGAATCTCCGAAACCAAGCACAATGCACGTATCATCCTTGGTCAGAGGCAAGCTTCGCATAGAATACTCGTTATAAATATTATCATTGCCAAACCTTCTTCTATCCTGGTTGGGTTTTGGTATGTATTCAAAAGCGGTATCTTCTTGAAAAAGTATCATATCACCGAATCCCCAAACTTTTCTTAAGACAATCTCCACGAAAATTAAGGCTATTGAAAATACTAAAATAACGACGACCAGTTTAGATCTCAGCATAGGATAATTATTCATGGACGATTTTTCAGAATACTCTTCGCCAACCTTCTGCTAACAGAAGACCGTAAAGTTTCAGATAAAGCGAAAGGCAAACACCCCATTAACTGAAGGCCCTTTGGCCAGAATATAGGCGATTTTAATTTGATGAATGACTTAAGCGCCTCGAATCTTCCTGCAAATGCAAATTTTATAGCGCTACGAAAGTGGATTGAGCATATTTCTATATTGTAAAATGCAATTAATTTTTTCCGATTGCAGTAAGCCGAGAGATCGTTAATGATCTTTTCATAAATTTCAATCGATTCCTCATGATATTCACCTTTTGTTATGATGTAAGTGGCCGCTACCCGATCATGCCTCCTGATGTAAACCACATTCGTGTTGCTCAAATAGATTGGATTTTTTTTTGCAAGGCGCCACCAATATTCATAATCCGCTGAAAATTTGATATGATATAAAAAAGGCTCTGAAGCTACGAGTGAAACTTTTGCGGATATTTCCGAAAAATTCCCCGGGAAACATCCAAAAAGAAAAAATGCAAAGGTTGCGTCTACATTTTTAAGCATCTTGGGAAGTACCGCATAAGACATTTGTGTTAGTTTGTCATGTTTCATCTGTCTACTCTTCCAATTAAAAGTAATTAGACCGGTCTCCGGACCTGCCTTCAGCCACTCATCAACTATTAAGCGCAATGCTCCTTTGTAGAAGTAGTCATCTGCACATAATCCTACGTATATTGGAGCCGTTGCTTTACTGAATAGAAAATTCATATTTCTGTACACGCCAAGGTTTTTTTCGTGCCGAAAAACCTTTATCCTTGGATCATTCAAAGTTTTCAGATACTCGCTTGTACCATCGTCGGATTCATTATCCCCAATGAGCATTTCCCAGTCTTGAAAATCTTGGATCAATACAGAATCAACACATTCCTTAATATATGGAAGGCCGTTCCAGACGGGTGTTACGATAGAAATAGCAGGTATATCAGACATATATTTTAAAATTTTGCTACATCCCTAGATATATAATTATTTATGTACAATCCTTGTGATTTTTCCCGCCATACTTCTGACACCAGGAATTTTAAAGACAATATTTTTGGCGCTTTCTGTGGCAACCGTTGGCAGCACCTGCCAGTACCTCCAAAGATTCCAACCCAGAAGCAGCATTGAAATAGCAAGTATTAACCACTTGAGTTGAGGTATCCATATCATGCAGGCCAAGGAACCTGCCGCAATAAGAACCGATATTACGGCCAAGTAGAATGCGCGTTTTGGCCATACTAAGTGGTGTTGATTTAGCCATCTTTCCGCGTAAATTTTGTAGCCTACTGCGGCCCCTAACTCAGCCAGGAGCAGACCCATCGCTGCGCCTAAAATTCCAAAAATCGGCACCAAAAAAAATAAAACTCCAAATACGATTACAGCAGACATTATAGCGAGAGCCAACTGTATTTTGGTTAAGTTAGATCCTATGACCACTGCCAAAGCTGGCTGAACAACGGCGTATACAAGGACTCCCAGGGAAAGCAAGGCGAAAAGCAAGGGGTCAAAAGTGATTTTCCCCTGCGTCCAAAAGGTAAATAATGGTTCTACAAATGTCTGCAAGATCACCACACCTGGAGCCATTAATGCAACGACCACGATCCATATTGTGGCAAATGCTGCTTCGCTTCGGGGTTGATCTCGGTCGTGCAAAAACCTCATTAGATCTGGCAGCAGAGGATTTGTTATCGTATTAAGTCCTTGTAAGGCAACGTTTGCGCCTGTTCTCATTGTAGAAAAGGCGGCCAATCCTACAGCACCCGCCATGGGAGCCAAAACAAGTCGGACTCCTTGCTGCTTGACATTTTCAAATAAAGATTTTCCCAGGAGAGGTAGCGACTTACAGAAATTCGAATATCCCAGGGTTAAAGAGGGCTTGATGAATTTTACTCTCTCTCTTTTGAGCAAACTAAAAAGATCGATATACTCAGGAATGATGCCCACCAGCACAGAGCATGTCAGTACAATACTTGTAATCATGAGATCAGCGCCCATCACTACAGCAGTTAAAGGAGCTAAAGCATTAACAATTGCACCCAGTACCCCCCACCACGCCATTCTTGGATAGTATCCGAAGCACGCCAGGACTCTGACTACCAAACCAATAACAGTAACCCCCACTAGCCACACCACTCCTTGCAAAATGAGAGCAACACCGGCTGAATGGATCAAAGCAACGTCTTGTGTCCCTGATTCCCCTAGAAGAAAAGTAAGTAGGCCAGTGAAAACGAATACGATGATCAATAAGATTTGAAATAAGCTAATAAGCACTCCGAAAATAATTCCAGACCAGAGGTATTTACTTAGCGCCAGGGGATTTTTCTTTCCAAAACGCAGGAACTCATAACCCAAAAAACTTTGGTGACCTAAATCAAGCATAGAAAGCGCACTCATTATGCCTTGAACGGCGAGCCAAACACCGTAAGTTTTGACGCTCCAATGGCTGAGGTATATGGGAACCAAAACGACCTGAGAAATCATTGTAACACCAATTTGGACCCATGAAGCTGCACTTCCAGAGATTAATCGTGCAGCCGTAGACATAGATACCCCAAATTAATACAATACCCATTAGCCCTACCTTTTGAATTGACCATTCCTACAGGTTAATAAGACTAACTTCTTCCTTTACGTCTTTGCTCTTATATCCATACCCGCTAACTTCCTTCGAGTCATTAAGAACGATCATCGGATGGGGCAATTTTTTATTTACATAGATGTCGTCAATTAATTCTACCTGAGATTTAGTAGTATAGTTAAATCTCATCACATAAATGGAGGAATCTACAATAGGATTAAGGCTAAAGGCATCCGCTACCTGGCCAATAGGAGGAGTATCTATTATTACATAGTCAAATCGTTCTCTTACCTCGCGTACGAAATTGGCAAGATTTTTAGATGTCATTAATTCTGAAGGATTCGGCGGGATGGAACCAGAAAGTGCTATATAAAGTCCTTGCACCGTTTTATGTTGCTTAATAATATCCTCTATAGCATATTTCTCCATCCCAATCAAATAGTTAGTGATTCCCAATCCCGGCTTTACGCCGAGCTGCTTTGCCATGGTAGGTCGCCTTAGATCCAATTCCAGTATAACAACCGATTTACCAATTAAGGCAAGGCTAGCTCCCAGGTTGATGGAAAAAAACGTCTTACCTTCTCCACTCATGCTTGATGTTACAAGCAAAACTTTATTTTCCTTACCCGCTGTCGCAAAGTGAAGATTGGAACGAATCAGGCGAAATAACTCCGCGATGGAACTCGTACTATCTTTTGTTATTACGAGACTTGAACCAGAGTTATTGCGCGAAATTTCTCCAAGAATTGGCGTACGGGTAATCCGTTGCACATCTCTTTTCACTAGCAACTTGTCATTCAATGCGTTTTTGATATATATCCCTGAGAATGGCAGACCTAGCCCAACAATAACTGCAAATAAATAAGTCAAGGACCTTTTCGGGCTAACAGGATTATCATCGACTATTGCCGGATCAAGCATCCTGGATTTAGAAACGGTTGCTTCCAGGGCAAGAGCTGACTCTTCTCTTTTCTGTAGTAAGTAAAGATACAAATTGCCTTTTGTTCCTTGGTCCCGATTGATTTCAAGAAGTTCGCGTTCTATTGTCGGAACTTTATTAATTTGAGATCTGAAACGACCGGAGGTGGATTGCATATTTTTTCGGGTAATTACCAAGCCTTGCTTAATTGTATGCAAATTTTCCAGAATATTTAATTGAATAGTTGCCAATTGCTCATCAATATCTTGGACCAATGGATTGCTCGGTAACGCAGTGCGTAACATGCGTTCTTTCTCCAGCTGTAGATCATTGAATCGGGTTATCAAATTCAACAATGTTGGTTCTTGAATGCTGAGTGTACTGGGAACAACTTCGTATGTGCCAGCCTGCTTCTTTAAATAATCTTCAAGAGATTCTAAAACTTCAATTTGGTTACTTAATTCCGACAGTTGTTTATTGTAAGCAGTAGCTTGTTGGAGATATTGCCCAGCATCGGAAGTAACATCGGTTACTTCATTCGCGCGTTTGAACTGCTCTACATCTTTTTCTACATTTGTTAACTCAGAAGTAAGTAATTTTAAACGTTCATCAATGAATTGAATCGTGGTTTTTGCAAGCCCTTTTCTGTCTTCCAGGGCCTCGTCACTATAAACTTCTAATAGTTTGTTGATTATATCTTTTCCTTTTTGCGGTACCGATTCTACAAGGCTCAATCGAATCACGCTGGCCCTCCTATTAACCGCTTCAACGGTCAGGGAACTATGATAATCATTCGCCAGTTTAATATAATCATGAAATTTTACGATGATAGGCTGTTGCGTCTGCCTATTAAATTTGGAAGCCGAATCCAACGGTGCGGCTATAACCGTAAATATTCCATAAGGCCTGCTGATTTCTTCACCGTATTTATGATTACTGACCTTCCCCCCATCTTCCTCAATGCCAAAAACAGTACTCGTCTTCCTTCGAATCGTTATTTTCCGACCATAAGCTGTTGGATGAAGTTTAGTGATGCTTAACCTAATGGGAAGCTCTTTTCCATAAATTTCTCTGGTCTTAAATTTTTCCTCCACATGATATGTAACGAAAAGCGACAGTTCTGAAAACACGCGCTGCATCAGACTTTTTGAATTTAATACTTCAAGCTCATTATCAATACTCTGCTTGGTACTAAAAATGTTTAGTTCACCTACTTCTGAATTCCGGGAATTATTTTGATTCTCTTCATTTTTAAGAAGTATAGTACTCACTACTCTATACTGAGGTGTAGCGAGATACAAATGGCAATATGCAGCAGCCAGGCTCAACACCAAACAAAGGACGAATAGATACCAATAGCGAAAATAATTTCGTAAAAGTTGTTTTACATCAACATCATCGCTCGGATCGCCTCTAAAATCTTCTTTTTTCGCCATAATTTAATTGTTATAAAGAACAGTCACTACAATAAAAGCCGCCGTTGAGAGCAGTGTGGTCCAAATAGGCATTAAATCTTTATTCGGGTTAATTTGCGCAACCTTTGCACGGTTATCAGGTTCTACATAAACAACATCATTTTGCTGCAAATAAAAGAATGGTGAATTGAACACCTCCTTGTTATTTAAGTTAATTCTGGTAGTGCGTCGCACTCCCCCCTGTTCCCTGATGACTAATACATTCTCTCGTCTACCGAATGCAGTCATATCTCCAGCAAGTCCTAAAGCCTCCAAGACGTTTATTTTTTCAGTAGGAACGACAAAACTAGAGGGGGCGTTCACTTCACCGATCACCGTTATTTTAAAATTGACAAACCTGATATTCAAGATTGGGTTCTTTACGTGCACTTTCACTTCTGCCGTCAACTTTTCTATTGCTTGTTCCTTGGTTAGCCCGGCAAGCATTACCTTTCCAATTACAGGGAAGTTAATAAAGCCACTTTTGTCAACGAGATATCCTTCATTGACCTTGGTTGCTGCGATAACCCCTCCACTATTTGCTGATGTCGGAAGAATTACATTATTAAACAACACATTTGACTCCGGGTTTAAACTGCTTACGGAAATACTTAAAATATCATCGGGTTGAATCTTCGGCTGTACATAATTGTTAATTGGTGTTTCATTACCCGAAGATGGGGATAGATCGCTGAAATAAACTAGGTTCCTTTTCGAGCACGATGTGATTAGTATTAAAATTACAAAGCAAACTAATTTACAGCGTACTTCATGTTTGATATACATTTTTTTCACGAGGGGTTTTATTTTAATAAAGTTAATTATTCTGTTAATAATAGCTACTCTAAGGCTGAGATCCCCTGGTTATTGGAACATCAGATCTGGACTCAACAGCTTCTCGAACCGTTAGCCCCGATACTTCGGGTGGAGTAAATTCTGGTGTGGCCTCACCAAAGCTGGTTTTCCGGTTTTGTATAAAATCCTCATACGAAACCATGATCTTATTCATCGACAGAAACGTCTCCGCATAATTGCGCGCATTATTATTAATTTGTGGGAAATCGTTGTCTACCACCATAAGAATGGAGTTTTTTAATGCATCTGGATTTTCTGCCTCTACCAATATGCCGATATCATGCTCTTTTATTAAAGAGTGAAGCCCTGATCCCGGGTCAGCTGTAATAATTGCCAATCCCCCCACAGCTAAAATTGTGGTAAGTTTAGAAGGCATTACCAGATCGCTAGCCCGCGCTTTCTGTATTACCAGATGTACGTCCGCAAGATTAAGAAATCGGTTAAATTTTGCATAAGGCTGGATTGGAAAGAATTTAATATTTTGAAGGTCCAACTGCTTTGCCAGATTTTGTAACTTATGCTTATAGGGGCCCGAACCACAAATAATAAATTTTAAACTTTTAAGATTCCGCAATTGGTCAGCAATATGCAAAATAGAGTCTAGTCCCTGCTTTTCGCCAATAGATCCTGAGTATAATATTATTTTGTCGGAGGGTTGATAGCCAAATTTCTTCCTCAAATTAACCTTGTTTTTAATCGGGTAAAACATATTGATATCGGTCCAATTGGGAAACAATACCACATCCTTTTGGGCCTTCTCCTGGATTCTGGACACCATACCTTCGGAAATGCTACTGATAACATCCGACTTATTCAAAATATATTTTTCAATCTTAAATAAACCATTAATTACCCGTTTCGATTTTATTAAGTTGAGGTCCCTGGCAGCTTCAATTTGCAAGTCTTGTATATGATAGAGGAGTTTGGCCTTGTGCAATTTTCTGAATAACAAGCCCAACAAGCCGACCTGAAAAGAAGGTGCTACGGTTAAAACGTAATCGAATTGTTTCCCGGGCAATAATCTTAATATAGGGATGCAGGCAGAGAGTATAAATGAAATGTCTAAGAGAATTCTTTTTAACCCAGAGGGTCTATTTGGAACATATTGAGGACATCTATAAATTTTCAATTTACCTCCTGAGCCGGAACCGTCCCATTTCTCTACTGAATACCAAAATCTTTTTTTGTAATAAGGCTCCTGAATCTTCCAAAATGGATAATAAGGATAGGAAGTGATAACCGTACAATCATAACCACGTTCGACTAACCAGGAGACCATTTCTCCATTATACTTACCAATACCAGTAGGTTCCGGATAAAAGTTATAACCAATGAGCAAAAGTCTTTTTTTCATAGCCGGTCTCATAATCAGGAGAAAAATTTTAGAAATCTTTCAGCCTCAATCTTTCCATAGTCAGAAAATGATGTTTAACATAAATTTAAATTTACAGTACTTCCAGATGCAACAGCCCGGAGCACGCGGATGATAAATCAAATAATCTAGTTTTTTGACTGGCAAAAATTAAATCAAAGAGTATCAAGGACCAATTCAATTCTTCTATAACTCACTTTTTATGTAATATCTACAGTATTTATCTAATATCTACAGTATTTTTTTTGCAAACAATCTTCCATTAAAAAACACATTTATTCTTTTCAGATAAACTCCAAAATCGCGTTTGAAATTTGATAGCGCTACCAACAGTCCAATTATCAAGATGAGCGGCCATTTAACGATTAGTTATCTCGGTTAGTCAAAAGAGGTCTAATAAAACATTTTACAAGTTAAACTTCAATGACCTTAGATTGATAGAACGATGATCTTGCTCATGACTTCTCGTTTTCTTCGAGTCAAAACAGATTGACATCCCTTAATGAGGGGACACTTGTCTCCTCAAACGCTTTTAATCAGTTTAAGCGCGACCAGTTTTCTTCTCAAAATCAAAACAACTAACAACTAGGTAGCTTAGATGTTGACGTGTGTAAGATTTATTAAAATGGTCTTAAAAAAAACTTGCTTTTTCTGCCAATTTCATTTCCGAAATCGTTTCCACCCGATAGATATTATTTGGACGCCCATAGCCGCTTTATTTGATCATTTGGCATTCGTGATTCGCCTGTTTGACAATGTACCATTCGATGAATAACGTTAGAATTTATTACCAATTTATAATGCTTATAAAATTGACTTCGCTACTGATTTTATAGTGGTTATTCTCAAATCATTTTAAAGGTGATTTCATCGTCTTTAAATAACAGCTTTCAACTAAGAATAGGTTGCTTTATCGATCCCTTGTTTCCCGATGCGACCATACACACGATATTCAAACATCTTTTAAAGATCCCTCAGCTTTGAAAGATTAAGTCACTCTTCGGGTTACTTATTTCTTGTCCGTATACTATCCAATAATTTTTTCATCAAAATTTTTTAATAAGGATGTCACAATCACCATTTGTAATTCTAAAAAAAATTGAATGAGGCAAATAACTTATTTCAATCCATTGCATAAACATTTTTTCACCATTACCAGACGCCTATTGTTAGTTGTCCGATTAAGCGATAATACGGTCTGTTGGATTAAACGATACTTTCACGCATGAGAAAAAAATTATTTACACTCGCTGTTCTAACGCTCGTTCTAATTAACACAGTTCATAGTCAAACACATGGTCCGCGGTACAGGCATTTTTTAGCTAACCCATATCTTTTTAATCCTGCCTACGTCGGAATAAATGAGCAAAAAGAAGCGAGCGTTGTATATCGTCAGCAGTGGGTGAACTTTAAAGATGCACCTGTATTGGCGGGTTTTAATTTACAATTACCAACCAATAACAGAGTCGCGTTTGGCTTCAACTTAACGAGCGAGAAACAGGTACTGCTACGCAATTCCTCATTCATGGCAACCTTTGGGTATATCGTTCCACTTGGTGAAAAACAGTCGCTGCGCTTTGGACTTTCGGGTGGCATTGGTATGAACTCGCTGGATCTGAACGCTGAAGAACTTAATTCAAATGACCCCGCACTTAGAAACGCTACAGATAACAATTTTTATGTGGATGGAAATGTGGGCTTAGTGTATGCCCATTCAGGCTTCAAATTTGGTTTTGCCTTTACAGAAATATTCAATTCCAATTCATTCAATCAGGAAACATTCAACAAATTTTCGCTTTCAAATTTAAAAAATCGTCTTTATTCCATGAGCTATCGCTTTAATGTGGGGATTATGGAAAATTTTGCAGTAGAACCTTATGTGCTATATCGACAAAGCACCGATGGATTGCAGGATGCTTGGGAAGCAGCATCCTTAATTTATTTTAAGGATAAAATATGGACCGGTGCTGGCTATAATCAAAATAATGGATTAGCCCTTTTTCTTGGGATGAATGTAAAAGAGAAATTCAAGTTTAACTATAGCTACGAATTCCCTCCATTTAAGTCGGGTGTCACAGCCACAAGCGCTCATGAGCTCCATTTAAGTGTAAAGTTTGGAAAGAAAAAATCTAATTCTATTGTAAAGAATAAACCCAAACCGGCATATACTAAACCTGCTAACGAGGTAGTTGAAACAGATATTGAGAAAACAGACAGCATTGAAACTGCTGGCACACAAAATAAAATCGCCAAGCAAGGAGCTACGGACAAAAATGTCAAGACGACTGTACCTCAAAATAAACAGCCTGATGCTAACGTGAAGAAAAATCCTGAGAATATTAAAATCAGCAAAGAAACTTCACCTAAACCAAATGCTCCGAAGACAACACCTGGTCGACCTGCGAAGTCCTTTACAATCTCCAAAGGTCATTATGTGGTTGTAGCGGTTTTCAGTATGATGGATCATTCTACCAAGTTTACCAAACAATTAATAAGGGAGGGATACAATGTAAACGTGGCCCTTAATCCAAAAAATAAATTCTACTACGTATACATTTTCTCATCGTACGACATTGAAGAAGCGAGAAAAATCAGAAATCAATACAGGTGGAAAAATTTATTCAAGGAAGCATGGGTATTCACAATGGACTAAGACAAATGGAACATCACCTTAACGGTAGTAAATAACATTACACTCGGGCATGCGTTTTTTGAAGTTTTCAATTTCCTTACTTGACACTCTGGTGTTGTAACACTTGAGTAATTTGAGGGGCAACCCTAAAAGAGGTTCAAGTTTTTTTACACTGGTGTTGGAGCAGTCAAGCGATTCCAACGCCAGTTCTCGCAAAGGACTTAAGCTGCTGATCTGAGTGCCTGAGCAATTGAGTGTCTTGAGATTTTGTAGCCCACTTAATGGCACCAAATCCTCTGCTGGTGTATTTGAAATGTCAATATCCTCCAGGTCGGCTAACTCGCCCAATGAGAACAGGTCGCGAATAGGACTGTTCGTAGCATGCAATGACCTTAGGGATTTTACCTTGGCGAGTGGAGCAATGTCTACAATAGCCGTTCCCGAAAAATGCAATTCTTTTAATCTTACAAATACTCCTAAGGATGACAACTCTTCGACCTGTGCATCTTTAAACTTAAGTGACTCAAGTTCAAAAGGCGATGAAGGTCTTCTTTTCGTGACTTGGCATTAATAGGAACTTCTGCTTTAAAAACTTCTTTCCAATTTTCCGGAAGTTCGTTCCACCAGGTTATGAGGGTATCTGTCTTATAAATAACAAGACAATTCGGATTCTTAGACAAAAATTCTTGCACATGAGTATCCCGAATCCCGGTCTCATCTGCATAAATTTTTTTAATACTCCGTACGCCTGAAAGAGCATCAAGATTTACAATTTTAGTGTGATCTGCCCTTAACACAGCAAGGTTCGTGAATTGATGTAATAGAGAAATATCCTCAACCTCGGTATCGCTTATGTCCAGGGATTTAATTCCCTTATGTTCCTGAAGTGGCGATAAATTCTTGACCCCTGTTTTATTTGCAATAAGCACCTGTAGCTTTTGAAGTCTTTGCAGCGGTTCAATATCCTTGATCTCACTTTGATCGGCAATGGATATGGAATCAAGGTTTGTGATTTTTGCCAGCTCTTCCTTCGTTGGAGATGACGCTGTCTGCGCTGCATCCCTAAATACTTTTTGCCATGCAATGGGAAGTGAATCCCACCAGCCTTTCAAATCCTTTGAATCAAAAATGACAAGAACTCCTTTTTTAGAAGCCATAAAAGCATCAGCCATCTCCCGATTTATCTGCGTCTGATCGCAATAAATTCTTTCAAGACGTGGAGCATCCTGCAACTCACTTAAATCAGAGACTAACGTAAAATTCAGGTGAAGAATTTTTAAGTTCTCCAGGCTTCCCAACGCCTTTGCGTAAGAAACTTTTGTGCTGTCTAAATTAAGAACCGCGAGATTTTTTAAGTCTTTAATTGGATTCAAATTCTCAACCAGTGTCTTTGATGCATTTAATTCGACAATGTTAGTCAGTGCTTGGATTGGAGAAAGATTCGCGATTTTTGTCGCCTTAACATTTAAATATCGCAAGGATGTCAAATTACTGAGAGCAGCAAAATCGGTTACGTTTGTTGCACTTAGGTCGAGGTGCTCCATCCGGGTCATTTTTTCGAGCACAGAAATATCGGCAACCGCCGTGTTGCTAATATTGAACTTTACTAATTTGTCAGAATATTTTAAGGCCGAAATATCCTGCAACGGAGTGTTGGATAAATTAAGTTCAACCAGTTCAGTAAGATTCCGGATGGGACTAAGGTCTGTTATCGTTGTGCTGGACAGGTTGAGTACATGAAGATTTCCCAGCTGACTTAACGGTTCTATAGTTTGAATATATTGATTTTTGCTAAGGTCGAGAGCGTCAATGGCGGCAATGTTTTTTATATCCGCCAGGTCCACACTATCCGTAATATTTAATTTCTGTTGAAAAATGGATTGCCATTCAAACGATAATTGTTTCCACCAATTTAAAAGGGCACCCTTCTCATCAAATTCATTGGTATAGATGCTTACAATTTTAAGATCCTGATCTTTTGGATCATAGTTGATCTCGATATAGCGCGGAATTGTATTGTTGACCAACTTACCTTCAACTGTTGTTCCCTGTATGTTGCGAAGCAGTGAGACTTTGTAAAAAAGTTTGTCATTCGCATTCACCTTGCCTTGAATATTCTTTATTGTGAATTCAAACTTCAGGTTGTCATAAAAGAAATCCACATCTTTTAAGTAAGCCTGGACATCTTTGTTCGTGATGGCATTTCTTTTTTCAACTAGATCATCTTCAATTTGCACTTTGGCATCCCGAAAGATCTTGGTATAACTTTCCGTGATCAAGTACATCTTTATCACGCGCGGAGGTGCCACCATCTCCCAAGTGTATTGAGCACATATTCCAGAAAGGCCACCATGTCTTTTACTTTTTGCTCATGCTTTTTCGTGTCTGGCTTTAGCTTTGCGCCCAAACATCCATGACCTGCATGAAAAGAAAAAAAAAGGCGAGAACAAACTAGTTTATTTTGTCTCATAATAGACGTGCTTCCTGAGAAGATTTTTTTCACCATCATTTTTTACTTTGACAAGATTTGATATTAACCACCCTGTGTTGTAGCCAGGTCGGTTAAATTCTGAAAGTTCAAAATACCAACCACCGATTTGAAAAAAATGGAACTTCACTTCTTCCACTGTTTTAAATTTGTTCCCCTTTTTTACTTCATATAGAAAAACAGAAAGATGATCAGGTACAAACTTCTTGACAGTAAATTGACTTACACTGTCCGCATTGCTAAAGGCCTTTCTCAGATTCATGAAGTCCAACTCGTGACTTAACGGATGAAGAAATCTTACCAACCTTGGTGGTATCTCTTTCAAAATAAGGTTTGAACACATCAGCATATACTTTGCTGATCACCCACCGGGTGCCGTGGTGATGCTTTTCCAGTTCCATGAACAACGTCACTGGCACATTTTTTCCATTCATCGTGAAGGTAGTATGTACTTCAGAGAACCAATTACCCCCGTGAAAATTGAGAATGACTGGTTTGTCTTTGTCAAGAACATCCTTTGCAAATTGAACCTTGAGGTCTTGATTTATTCCGCTATTGCTGGCATCAAATAAGATTCCTATGTATTTCTTCCGGAGTTTTTCGCTTCTGATATTGTCTGTCTTTCGGGTAATAACGTTCGCCCTTTTCATCTTCCTCCCCATTAAATCGCCTAAAAAATTGATTGACTTGCTTGTTCTCAGCGTAAAGTTTGCTTTCATCATCCATATCATCAACAAGCTGGGCCTGCAGATGATGTGAGATCAATAATAGTACTAAGACAAATACATTAATAGACTTCATGCACTCGTTTCGCTCACCCTGATATCACCCAACATCACATCCCAAAATTCAATAGTCCTTCCCTGGATTTGAGTTTTCTTTCTTTCCACGTAGATGGTAATGTCTTTTTTGGTGGTGTCCTTATATTTCAATCCATCATCAGACTCGCCTTCAAAACGTTGATAAATAGTAACCACACCAACGTATCGGCCATCGGGTTGCCTTTCCAGGTCACTTATGTAATGAATATCATACCAAGAAATAGTAACGCGATCATAGTTAAGCGCCATTAAACGTTCAAAATATTTACGGACTTTATAATAATTGATCTCTTTCCGATTTAAGGAGGAAACACCCATCTCACTATCCGGCGCAAAAAGTTCTTCGGCACGATCCATCACCCGGGTAGCTTCAGAAAATGGAGTTTTTTTATTTCCGATGATGCTGATGTACTTGCTTAAGTCCCTTACTTTTTCCAATGCAAGGGAATCTATGGCCTGTTTTCTTTCAGGACTTATATCAGCATTCTGCGCTGATACATTGCTCGTGATATACAAGCCGATCAGTAAAGCGAATAAAAATTTATACTTAATCATGATGTTTGTTTGTTTTTGGATTGAAATTATTTCTGTTTTACCAGTTCTACTTCCGTGATTTTACCTGAATTATCAAATTGAAGATTGCCTATTTTATCAGCTTGTTTCTTCTGATCTTTCAAATAATTGAGATAATCTTTAATGGTAGTCGGCTTGTCATAATCTTTTTGGCCTCCTGATTCGTGGATTACAATTAAAACGGGTGTCTGATCTGAGGCGAAGAGAGCTAGTGCTTCATTGATGCTGCTATTTGCAGAAGCTGCATTGCCTGAACTTGAAATAGCACTGAAATACTGTTCCAACTTGGCCTGAGGATCGGGCTTATTTGCTTCTGCAGCAGCCTTTTTCGCGGCTTCTTCCTCAGCCTCTTTTCTTTTTCTTGCTTCGTCCTCTTCCCGCTGCTTCTTTAGAGCTGCCTCCTGTTCCATCCTTGCTTTTTCAGCAGCAGCTGCTGCTTCCATGGCTTTCTTTTTACTCTTACAGCCACCTCCCACTGCCATCAAAATGACGAGTGTGGCCAACATGATGAATCGTGATGAATTTCGGATTACTTGTATCATTGTTTGTCTTTGTTTTTTTAGGACGACTCCGGTTAATAGTGAAACATTTTTTACGCCAACTTCTTATTTTAGCCGAAAGTTAAAAAACTTATCCAATTAACCCTTTATCGATTATATAAACGCAATATCTGGAAGATCTGTAGAAAAAATCTACACAGCCTTACTAATAGGCAAAAATGAAGAGTTCGGAGGTCTTTAATCTGAATAAAAGCGACGACTACCAGGCCGTAAGGATTGAAGTATTAAATGTAAATTCTAGATGGAGTAAAATCTACTGGTGTTTCTAATACTTAGGGAGGATCTATTTGCGAAATCATTAAGCAATATTGGTTCTTTTAAAAGGTTAACACATATTGCACATTTTTAAGAATTAAAAAATTAATTATTATCAAATTCTAGTTATTAAAAGTCAAACTAACAGATCGTCTAAACTCGCGATTTTTGCTGAAAATTTAATAAACATTCGTCTAACGGATGGCCATTCCAGCGGACTTTAAAACCGTTCGGCATCACAAAAAAAAATTGATTAAAATTTTTACAGTTTTTTAGAAATCTAAAAAAGGTACATAGGTGCCGCATGAAATAAAGAGGGGTTTTAGCATGAAGACTTTTAGCGAAATTCGTATCGTCAGTTCACTATATCTCCTAGTAAAGATTAAATATCATTTACTACAGCACGTATATCTCAAGAAATCTCTATCCCATTGAGTGTTGTGAATTAAAATTTAAACATAAAAATGATGAATAGGATAATTCTCTTAATACTGTTGTTAGTTGGCTTTTGTGAGGCATTCGCGAGAGATTATTATGTAGGGGGCTCAGGAGCATCAGACAGTAATCCAGGTACAGCCACGCAACCGTTTGCAACAATCCAAAAAGCAGCTAGCGTGGCCGTTGCTGGAGACGTTATAAACATTCGATCAGGTACCTATCGGGAAACTATCGTGCCGGCAAATTCCGGAACTATTTATCAGCCTGATCAAGGGGCCAATGTTATTATCAGTGGACTTAATGAGGCTGGCAATAGCGGATGGGCGGTGCATAGCGGGAATATCTATAAGAAAACAATTACATTACCAGTCAATGGTTACAACAGAAATATTACGAACAATACCACCCTCGCGGCAAATCAGGTCTTCAAAGACGGCGCCATGCAGTTTGAAGCCAGGTGGCCGAAGGTAAATTCCGTTAATGATCTGCTTGATAAGTCAAAACTTAGGAGTCGCGTGTCAACCTCAAACTGGCAGGGAAATACGCTTACCGATAATGGCCTACCGAATATACCAGGGGGATGGGCTGGAGGAAAGATTTATATCATTGGATGGTTTCTGGCCCATACCACAAACATTACCTCTCACTCAGGTACCACCATCGGATTTAACTCCGGGTTAGGGGGCGACCTACGATTTCTTCAATATTATTATGTAACCGGAAAGCTAGGCGCTCTAACACAAGCGAAGGAGTGGCACTACGAATCAGGCACGTTATACTTTTGGCAAGAAGGAGGAGGACCTCCAACGGGCGTCGAATACAAAGCCAGAAACTGGGGATTTGACCTGAGAGGTAAATCAAACGTAACGGTGAGGGGCCTTCAATTCTTCGGATGTGATCCCATCAACGGAGATATCAACAGCGCTAACACGGTCGTAGATGGTATCAAAGCTAAGTATCTCAATCACGTCGTAATATCCGAAGGATCTCCGCTTCAATACTTTAACGCCAACCAGACCGGAATTAAACTGATAGGTCCGAACAGTACTATCAGAAACTCTGAGTTGCAATACGCGGGTGCTAATGCTATACATCTTGGGGCCAACGGTAGAGCAGAGAATAATTTAATACAGGATATTAATTATGAAGGTAATTATGGTGCTGGTGTGATTCCTTATGGAACTACAGGAGGTCAGATCATAAAGGGAAATACGATGAGAAGGATGGGGAGAGCCTGTATTGATATGGGTGGGATCAAGAATGGTTCACACTTAAACATGAATATAGAGCTTAATGACCTATATGATTATGGGATGATAAGTGCTGATGGAGGTGCTATCTATGGTAGCGTCTTCACGCGTTTGAATGGAACTGTTATTCATCATAACTGGATACACGATTGTAGGGCTGTTATAACTCCATACGCTCCACATGACGTGGGGATCAATGCCGCTATCTATCAGGATCAAACATCCGGACCTACGACGATTCACCATAACGTTTTTTGGAATAATTATCAAACCGATTTCACGAATCAGCCTGCGGGCGAGGGACAAAATGCTGGACCGACGTTGCTTTATAATAATACTTTTGCTACGACCGGACAACCCGATCACCCTTGGGCTAGGTCGTACGTAACCTTCAATACGGTAACACTTGACGTTCAACGAAATAATATTTACAGAGACGATGTATTTTTTAACTGGATCCTTTCATTCAGTGCAGGTAACTTTGCAAATTGTTTAACCAACACTCAGAATCCATCATTCGTAGGGAGTGGCGGTGGCGGATTAAACTATCGGCTAAATGGTAATTCGATGGCCATTAATGCAGGTATGCCATTGGCAGGAATCACGGATGGTAGTGTCGGGGCTCCTGACATAGGTGCTTATGAATATGGAGCACCAGCCTGGGTCCCTGGATATATTCCACAAACTGCCATTATTATCCCGAATACCCCGCCCGTTGTTAGCATTACGGCTCCAACAAACAATGCATCTTTTACGCAGGGTTTCCCGATCACCATTTCTGCAACTGCTTCCGATGTTAATGGATCGGTAACTAAGGTTGAGTTCTTCAGCGGAACAACTAAGCTGGGAGAAGATCTTACTAGTCCATACGGTTTTATTTGGAGTAATGCCTCGGTCGGAGCACATGCCGTAACAGCTAAAGCTACTGACAACTCAAATAATGTAACTACCTCAACCCAGGTGAATATTACAGTGAATGGAAACGTTGTTCCTACAGTATCTATAACAAGTCCATCAAACAACGCTCAATTTATAACAGGAACTCCGATCACTATTACGGCTGCGGCCGCCGATGCCAATGGAACTGTGACTAAAGTTGAGTTCTTTAACGGGACAACAAAGCTTGGAGAAGATCTTACCGCTCCATACAGTTTTGCGTGGAATAACGCTCCTGCAGGAACGCATGTATTAACCGCGAAAGCGACTGACAACGGAAACAATATAGCTACATCAGCCGCCGTAACCATTGTCGTAAGTGCGAACGCTGTTCCTACGGTATCCATAACAAGCCCAGCAAACAACGCACAGTTTACTGCCGGAGCTCCCATTACTATCAATGCCACGGCCTCCGATCCCAACGGCGCGGTTACCAAGGTTGAATTTTTCAGTGGCGCCACAAAGCTCGGAGAAGATGCGACGAGCCCATATAGTCTTGCGTGGAATAATGCTGCAACCGGAGTCCATATCTTAACCGCCAAAGTTACTGACAGTGGAAACAGCGTGGTAACATCCGCATCTGTGAGTATTACCGTATTGGCTAATGTTGCTCCTACCGTTTCGATAACAGGTCCAGCAAACAACGCACAGTTTACTATAGGAGCTGCTATTCCTATTACAGCGACAGCCTCCGACGCCGGTGGTTCCATCACGAAGGTTGAATTCTTTAGAGGAGCTACAAAGCTGGGAGAAGATCTTACAAGCCCATATAGCTTTGCGTGGAATAATGCATCCCTTGGAGCTCATGTCCTAACAGCTAAAGCTACAGACAATCTAAACAATTCGACAATCTCCGCTCCTGTTAACATTACCGTTGTGAGTGTGAATGTTGCTCCAATCGTATTGATAACCAGTCCAGCAAACAACGCTCAGTTTACAATAGGAGCTTCTATTCCTATTACAGCGACAGCCTCCGACGCCGGTGGTTCCATCACGAAGGTTGAATTCTTTAGAGGAACTACAAAGCTGGGGGAAGATCTTTCAAGCCCATATTCCTTTGCGTGGAATAATGCTACTCTTGGAGCTCATGTCTTAACAGCTAAAGCTACCGACAATCTAAACAATTCGGCAACCTCCGCTCCTGTTAACATTACCGTTGTGAGTGTGAACGTTGGCCCAATCATATCGATAACCAGTCCAGCAAACAACGCTCAATTTACGACGGGCGATCCTATTACGATCACAGCGACAGCTTCTGATGTCAATGGGACTTTATCTAAAGTTGAATTCTTTAGCGGTACTACAAAGCTGGGAGAAGATTTAACCCTTCCTTATAGCTTTATATGGGCCGACGCACCGGCTGGAAATTATTCCATAACTGCAAAGGCAACAGATAATCAAAATACTTCCACCTCTTCTGCCGCTATAAATATTTCTGTAATTGACTCCGCTAATCCTATTGCAAATGCAGGCCAAGATATCTCCCTGACATTACCGGATAATTCCGTAAAATTAACCGCCGCTGAAGCTCCAGATGGCTTGCCTTTACAATTTAATTGGGTTCAACTGGAAGGTCCTAGCTCCCCTATTTTTAACCCTGCTGCCAGAGAAATTGAATTGACTGACTTAGTTGAAGGAACGTATGTATTCGAACTTACGGTTACAGACTCAGACGGTCTCATCAGCAAAGATCAGGTTATTGTGACGGTTAATTCGTCTTCCATTTCCCTGGGAACAATTCCTCGATCGTTCTCACCAAATGGTGACGGGCAGGAGGATCGTTGGGAATGGCCAAATAATGAACTTTATGAAAATTCACTATTAATGGTATTCAATCACTCCGGTCAAAAAGTCTATGAAGCAGTGTCCTATAACAATACCTGGGATGGAACGGTGGAAGGACAACCCTTACAGGCTGGTCAGTATCAATATGTCATTCGACTAAAGGATTCCAGGGTAATAAAAGCATCCCTTCGAATTATTTATTAACAATTTGATGGCAGGCGGCTCTGTGCTGAAAATTTTAACTAAAGCGATTTGACCATTTATTGAATTTGCTTCAGGAAAAAATGTTTTTCAAAATTAGTTTCCGTTTACAGCATATGATATCCTATAGCTGAATTCCGTATCAGGATCGATATGCAGAATTCAATGTTAGAATCGGTATATCTACAAAAATTACTTACAGTCTAAATTTAATGGCTTGAATTTTATTATTCAGAAAGGCATACCAGTATTAGCTGAATATTAATATTCCAAAACCTATCTATGTAATCCTTAATTCAAGAAAACTCGAAACCTATACACCGATTGTTTACTGCTCATAGTCTTCATTAAGGAAATTCAAAATCGACTCTATCAACTTGAAGTAGCATTTTGATCGTTGCGTACCCTAGTCAAAGTATCTAGACGGACTTTTATCCGTGCATTAAGCATGAAATAAATTCAAATTTAACTTTTGATTTATTTAACTGACTCTGGCTAGACTAAATCATTAACAGTTGCGGACCTTACCCGAGCTATTACAATTCACTTTGTAAGTCTGAATTCGTAAATCTTCATATATATTGTTAAGTTCGCATATCCATCAAAAAGAATATTTGCATTTGAAATATTTGAAATTTGGCATTCCATCGATTGCATGATGCAAGGCATCGATCAATCGGAGTTTTACTTTTCAATACTTAATCTTCGTTAGTTATGTTTAATACTTTGTATCATCGGCCTTGGGTTCAAAAAATTAGAAATTTCGCTCGTTCTATTGGGATTTTAGGGTTGGTAAAAAGGGTATTACAGAGAAATGAGCTCTATGAACAGCAGTTTAATCATGCTATGGAAAGCGCTGTTAAACCTGGTGATACTATTTGGGACGTTGGAGCTAATATTGGACTTTACACAAAGAAGTTTTTAGATTGGTCAGGGAAAGACGGCAAAGTTGTGGCCTTCGAACCCTTTCCAAAAGCCTTTGAAGAACTGCGCAAAGAATTAATATCACATAAGTATTTTTCTCAGGCCGTGTTGAGAAATACGGCATTGGCGGAGAAATCAGGTGAGGCTTTTTTTTCAAACAGTGATGATGATAGTATTCCGACCACCGCACATTTGCTTGACGATTCTAGCAATCAGAATGGTGTAAAAGTCCTGGTTT
This sequence comes from uncultured Bacteroidota bacterium, assembly GCA_963837415.1. Lineage (GTDB taxonomy): Bacteria > Bacteroidota > Bacteroidia > Cytophagales > Cyclobacteriaceae > Chryseolinea. Next base: position 385,137 of record CAWING010000002.1, read on the forward strand.
CAACCGCAGATCTTATTGTACAGGGCGGTGAAAGCCAACCCAATGTTGTAAAAATTGATGTAGAAGGATATGAAGAAGAAGTATTGCGCGGAGGAGTTAAAACTTTTTCCAATCCCAATTGTCGGCATATATTAGTAGAGATGCATTTTGCCAGAATGGCGGAGCGAAAATTAGGAAATTCTGCTTCGCGTATTGCCACGCTACTCAAGCAGTGGGGTTATCATATCAAGTGGGTGGATGCTTCTCACATTCATGCATATCGTTAGTTGTCTTTCCAAACGAATTCATCGATGTTATTTATAAATTAATTGGAATTTTGTGAATGTTTAAAAGAAGAATTAGTTAAAGAATGACATCGAAGCTATTGGTTTTTGATTCACATCCCGTTCAGTATAGAGTTCCCATCTGGCAAATTTTAGAATCCCTCAACCCAGGTTCTATTCATGTGGTTTATGGCTCGGACTGTTCTATTCGCGGACATAACGACAAGGACTTTGGTCAAACTGTTGCTTGGGATGAGCCCATGCTTGCAGGGTATAATCATACCATTTTGAATTGCGAAAAAGGTGAACCTCTTGCTTCGTGGAGCTCTTTAACCGGCAAAGGAGTGAAAGAAATGATCGAAAAAATAAAGCCCACTGCTGTTCTTCTAACAGGATTGAATTATAAATATGATCTGGTTGCCTATCTACATTCAAGGAGAATGGGCATACCCGTATGGTTGCGTTGTGAAACTCAGGATGATGCTGTTAGCCGTTCGGCTGCAAAAGCAATAATCAGATCCTTAATTTATCGAGCTGCATATATTGCGGTGAGCAGGATTTTTTACATTGGCGAATTAAATAAACAGCATTACCAGCGCCGTGGGGTAGCAGATTCTAAGCTTAAGCCGGCACGGTATGCAACCATAGATCGGTTTGCAAGTATGACTGATCATGAAAAAGAGCAAAAGCGAAATCAAGCCAGGCTTGCGGCAGGAATTTCTGTTTCAAGTTTTGTTGTAGGGTTTTCCGGAAAGTTTATTGAGAAAAAAAATCCCAAAATCCTTTTTCAAATGCTCGAATTTCTCCCGAAAAATTTACGAAACCGAATACATTTATATTTTATGGGAAGCGGCCCCCTCGAGAAGAAGTTAAAAGACTTAGCGGAAAGCGCGCTCAAAAATTTCGGTGTAAAGAGTTTTTTTTCAGGGTTTGTAAATCAAACGCAATTGCCGGGGCATTACCTCGCCATGGATATTATGGTACTACCCTCCCGGAGAATGGGTGAAACGTGGGGGCTTGTCGCTAATGAAGCAATGCAGGGAGGATGTGGAGTTGTTGTAAGCGACGCGGTGGGATGCAGAGAGGACTTTAAGACCTGGGAACGTTTCAGGGTTTTCAAAGAAGCGAACCCTACTGAGCTTGCTGCTGCAATAATACAATTAGCCTCCTTCCCTCGAGACTTTAATTGGGCAAAAAACAAGCTTGAAAAATATTCTATGCATGCGACCGCTGAGGCATTGGCTTTTGAGTTAAAAAGCTTGTGAGGAATTGAAATCTATACCATTTCTGTCACCTGAATTTATTTAACTAGTCCTCTTTCTTGCGCAGGTCTATTGATGGAAGAAAAACAATCGAATCGCATTTGTTGACATATAATTATTCCCTGAGGCTTTTACTCCACAAGTTAAAAGACTTAGATAATTCTATTCGTCATCTCTCCCCTTGGGAAGCTCTTCTATCATTCGTTTTAATGTCTGCAGAGGAAGGACATCCGCAGGAGCACCTTGGTTTATGATCCTTCCGCGTTCGATTAAAAAAACATATTTAGAAAGCCTGATCACTTCAAGTATATCATGACTTACCAATATAGTGGTTAGGTGGTATTGACGATGCACCTTAAGAATATAATCTTGTATTTTTAGTCTTAATGTTGTATCCAACGCCGACATTGGCTCGTCGAGCAATAACACAGCAGGCTTACGAACAAGCGCTCTTGCCAGGGCTACACGTTGCCGTTGGCCTCCGGAAAGAAGCACTGGTTTTTTATCGTACAGATTTGTTAATTCCATTAGTTCGAGCAATTCATCGACAATACGATGGGATTGCCCTTTAGCAAGAGCATATTCTAAATTTCCTTTTACTGTCATATTAGGAAAGAGTGAATAGTCTTGAAAGACGATTCCAACGTTACGCAGCTGCGGCTTCAAATTGATCTTCTTTTTCGCATCATACCATGTATTTCCAGAAACCGATATTTGGCCATCATCCGGAGTTGATAATCCGGAAAGCATTCTGAGTATACTTGTTTTTCCTGCACCCGAGGGACCATAGAGTGTGACTAATTCACCACTGCGTATTGAAAAATTTGCCTCCAGATGCATATCGCCGGTTGTAGCAAATAATTTTTTCTTAATATTAGCGTGGATCATGGCGTCTGATTGATTCTTCGGGAACGATAATTAACCAAATGAACTATTAACAGCGTCAGAAAAGCAAAAAGAAGAAGAGTAATTGCGTAAAGATTTGCCGTCCCATAGTTCATTGCTTCCACCTCATCGTACAACGCTATGGATACTACCCTTGTCTCGCGTGGAATGTTGCCACCTACCATAAGCACTACACCAAACTCCCCTACGGTATGAGCAAAAGAAAGAATAATACCTGTAATAAGGGAGGTACGAATGTTCGGCAACAGAACCTTGAATAGCGTCGTAACCCGCCCTTTTCCTAGTGTATAAGAAGCTTCAAGCAAGGATGACGGCAACATTTTTAATCCATTATAAATGGGCTGAACCATAAACGGAAGGCTGTACAAAATAGAAGCGATTACCAGTCCCTCAAAAGTGAATACAAGCCTGAGATCGAAATACTGTTCGAGGAATTTTCCGAAGGCATTTTGTGGACTAAAAGCAAGCAACAAATAAAATCCAAGAACTGAAGGAGGTAGTATCAATGGAAGGCTGACCAATGCTTCTACAACATATTTAACCTTGTATCTGCTGTATGTTAGCCAATAGGCAAGCGGAACGCTGACCAGAAAAAGGATAATCGTAGTGACCGTAGCGAGCTTAAAAGTCAGAACAAAAGGATCCAGTTCGATCATGCATCGGCGAAGTTATTACTTTTTAGCGACCAAAATAGGTAAGAATTTCGGTTGCTTTTTTCGTTTACATAAAATCTTTAAATGTTGTGGCCAACGAATTTTTCTCAATGTGTTGTAAAACCACAAATCCTTGCTTCCCAGGATCTTACTTTACTAAAAGCGTTTAGATCATCTTTAGTATATTCAGATTCCTTTCGACGATAGAGGATAATTTATTATTCAACGTTTGATAAGCCTTCAGAACTTCTAAGCCTGTTTTAGTAACTTGCGTACCTCCCCCCTTTTGACCTCCTTTATGGGTAATAACATATGGTTTTTGGCCGCGCGTATTCAATTCACCAACAATAGCCCAAGCCTTTTTATACGACATTCCCATAGTTTGGGCAGCCTTGGAAATTGATCCGGTATCGTGTATGAGCTGTAAGAGATCCGCTCGCCCTGGACCAAAGAATCGTTCACCATCAATATCAATCCAGCAACGGACCCTGATTTGTTTAACTTTAGATTTAGTACTCATTTTCTTTGCGAAAGACATATTCGTTAGCTAGTAGGAACCTGATTTTCAATTCTTCAATGAGAAAGTTTTGAAATAAATTCGCGGCGCGCGTTCTAAGTTGAAAAGGAATATCCAACACCACTCTACGAGCAATGTAAAAAACTTTGAAGATTATTTTATTACCCACCCAAGATTTGTAAAAGGTCCTGTGACACGATTAATTGCCGTGATAATTTATAGGGGTTTTTCCCGTCCACCGTTTAAAAGCACGGGAGAATGCGCTGAGCTCATTATAGCCAAGCATGTTGGAAATTTCTTTGATCTGGTGTTTCCCGGATTCAATGTAATTCAGCGCCAACGATTTTCGTATAGTATCCGATAATTGTTGAAATGTTACACCTTCATCCTGAAGCTTTCGTTGTAAACTTCGTGGCGCTATATTAAAATTTGAAGCTACGTCTTCCAGGGAAAGCATACCCAAATAAGCATTAGTCATTAAGTATCGATGAATTTTTCCAGCAAAGGACTCTGAGATTATTTTATTTTTTGCTACTGCGTTTATCTTTTGTAAAAGTAACCCCTGTAATTCATAATTGGCTGAAAGTATCGGTTCTTCCCAATACTTTTTATCAAATTGAATACCATACTCATTTTTCTTTTTTACTGGTTTGCAGCGTAACACGCGTTCATATTCATGAATATCAGAAACCGTATACGGAAATGCCACCGACCGAGGCTTAATTTTTACTAACATCAGACCATCCAATTCATGGACGATAAATACCATTAACAGGTCAGCCATTTGGCGCGAAGTGAAGGTCAAATCCCCTCGCGAATCATTTGCTATCAATTGAATACTAAAACTCTGCTTTGATTGAATAATTTCCATTTTGAATAAGTCAGTTATTAAATGCGTTAGAGATGCAGCAATAGTTATTGCGCCTCCGACCGTGTTGCTGCTCTTTATGATTTCTCCGATTACACCCAATGCAGCCAGTTGTAACGACTCTCCAAAATGAAGTCCAAATAATGGATCATTACCAAGTCGACTGGCATACAGCCATAAGTCATCCAATTGTCTACTCGAGATACTAAGATTTGATTTCTTCTTAAGCGCCTTGAGATTAATGTTAGCATTTTCGCAAAGTTGTTCCGCGGAAATGTCGCGTTGGGCGGCATAGGCAATCAAGCTCAGCGCAAATTGTTTTTGTTGATCCTCCATAACACAAAAGTATTTTTTATAATCTGCATTGCACAACTCGTAAATCATTTTGTCATCAAATGATAAACGTTTGACGCATATTGGTAAATCCACTGAAGATGCATCAGAATATCTTTGCCTTATAATCATCAACTAAAACATACGGATATGAAAACGCTAAAAAATGTGTTGCTTTTGAACGCAGTGAGTTCAGGTGCTACAGGAATCGGTCTTATTGTTTTTGCCGCTAGTGTCTCCGAACTTTTTGGAATTATTGACTACAGGGCGCTATGGGGAGTAGGAGCTTTTCTATTTTCTTTCGCCTGCTTGGTCTTTATTGAAAGTAAAAGATTTCCACACAACCTTAGTATGGTAAAGCTGATCATTGCTTTGGACGTAATGTGGGTACTGGGGAGTTTTTCTATTGTTCTGCTTCAAATGTTCCATTTATCCGGAGTTGGTTACTTCGCAATCAGTCTAGTAGCTATTTGGGTTTCAGCCATGGCATATTTGCAAATCAATGGTGTAAAACAAATTCTTACGCCAAAATTATGAAACTATGCATTTGGAAAAAGTAATGGAGAACGCCTTCTAAATTTAAAATCAATTCAGAGTCATTTAATATGGCTCTGAATTTTTTAATTCTATCCACCCGATACCAGAGCTGTGATCTATGTTCAATCACCTACCGAATGCTTCAATTTATCCCTTACCTTCCTCCTATTTTGTTGATAGTCTTAAGCAAAGATTTAGAGCCTTTGGCGTCCCCTAGTACCTGCCAAATCATCACTCCGGATGCTTTATCTTTTGCTAACAGAGCCTTTTGCTTCATGGTTGGTATACCGTTGTAATAAAGAATCTTACGATCGGGCATAATCCATTCATCGACATTTTCCGAACCTGGAAAGGAAGATACAATTTTACCGTAGCTCATGCTAATAGCAGGAGATGTAGTCTCAGGGCCATATCCATATCCATAAAAAGGAACACCGAGCGTCATCTTTTCTTTAGGTATTTTTCTTACCGATCCAAAATATTCCAGGTCCTCCACGGCATGGGCATACGTCGAGTGTGGTCCGGGCCTCTCAGGTCGCCAAGGCCCTGTTCGATCGTAACTCATAACATTGACAAAATCGTATTGGCTCAACGCATTGTCCGTAAACTGATCTTTATAATAAATAGCGATGGCTGCTGTGATTAATTTATTATGAGATCTTAATGCGGAAGCCAGCTCAACAATAAATTTTTCATAATTCGCGTCAATATTGCTTCCTTCCAGATCTACATCTACTCCGTCCACATTATGCTCCAGAACTTCAGAAATAAGGTTACCAATAAGCAAGGATCTTTTATCGTCTTGTAAAAGCGCATGATATTGAGGCTGCTTGCTTCCTCCACCGATAGAGAATAGCACTTTTACATTTTTTTTATGAGCCGCTTTTACAAAAGGCGCTATGGCGGAAAGATCGCGGGTAAAATTTCCCAGCGAATCCGGATTAAGAAACCATAAGTTAACGTGTGTGAGCTTTTTAAGGAGAGCTTTTTTAACGTCCGCAGCTGCATCCAATGAATAATACCCAACTATTCTAAATGGGGGGTCTAACGGCTGCGCCTTTGATAAAGAAAGTATGCTGACAAAAATAATTACGAATGCTATTTTTAGTTTCATGAGCTTGTCCACGCTCTATATCTTTAAACGAATACCCAATTTGATCAGCCATCCCGTTATAACTGCGCAGAGCAGTGCAAACAGAAAAGATTTTAATAGACCTACCCCTCCGATTAATATTACTTCCGGCAAATGAATACCTAAGGCCCGCGTAGTTGCATATGCAAAATAAGGTATGAGATAGCAAAGCAAAGTATCCGTTCCCGCTGGTTTAATGATATCAAACCAACGTGATTTCCCTTTTACATCAGCCACCCAGTATATAGCAAGGAAGGCGAGAATCGTAAATGCACTGCAAAGAAATAGCCACGCTGGAGTGGCACCTAGTTTTGCCAATCCCCAGTATGGACGTGTAACTATTGACAGTCCAATCAGCAGAACTGAAATCGCAATGAAAACAATGGTTAGGCCTTTATTATCCTGACGAGTCCTGTAATGCTGAAAGATCATTGAAGTTAATACACCACCCATAGTAAGTCCGGCAAGCGTGCCACCAGAAATAGCATTTGGAATAAAAGATAAAATATCAGGTACTAAGCCGGCCTTGGATATCATGCTTAATACGCTAAAGAAAATCCAACCTCCCAGTATTACATAAAAATTATTTCTGGCAAAAATGGTAATAAGTCCACTCGCTAAATAAGCCCATCCAATCAATCCTAAAATGCCCCACCATTGTGGACTGAAATGCTGTATATTTCCTTCATCTCCACCTCGGTAAAGAATGGCTAAAATTATCAATACGATAATACCCGTCCCCCGGAGAGCATTAATTAAGATCTTATTTGAAGCTTTAGGATATGTATTCCAGATAAGAATAAAACACACGCAGCAGATAGAGTACCACATGGGCCGGGGCATGCCCGTTGCATCTGCATTTATCGTTTCTCCATTGACAAGAAATACACCCATGACCAATAATGCAATGGTGCGGACTAACACGTGTTTTACAAGTTGGCCATCGGTATCACCTTTCTTTCTTCTGTTGTTTATAGCGAAGGGCAAAGACAAACCAACAATAAAGAGAAAAGCAGGAAACACGATGTCAGCCAGACCAATCCCATCCACTCCGCGTTCGACATGCCCCAGCCAGGCTGGGATTTCTTTCAATGACCATAAGTCATTTACAAATATCATAAGCACCATCGTGAGGGCCCGAAGTATATCAATGGACGCGATGTGTAACTTCTCCGTTGCGGGAGAGGTTGACAAGATTGCCGGATCTTTCATTTCATAAAAATTAGTCTTATTACGATATCTATTTTTGCTTAGCCTCAGATCCAGTAGTTGCAGCGGCGTCCCATGCGGGCCTTGATATTCCGTTTAAATCATACACAATTTTTCCATCGCGCACGGTAAGCTCGCATTGCAGTTTCTGAGTGCCCTGCATGCTGAAGCCTCCTGAATCAATAAAACCGAACTTGCCTTTCAGGAGACTGAATATCGCTACATCAGCGACAGCGCCTGCGGATAGATGTCCGAGATCCTCACGGTGAATTACCTTCGCCGGATTCCATGTGGAAGCTTCAATCACTTGTTGAAGATTCATGCCTATATTTAAAAACTTAGACACAACATTAAGCTGGTCCTTCATACCTGCATTCATACTTCCTGTATGCAAGTCCGTACTGATCGTGTTCGGAATAAAACCACTTTTTAAAGCCGGGATTGCTTGTGAAAAACGAAAACTTCCGCCACCATGTCCAACGTCGAAAATAATTCCGTTCTTCTGAGCTTCAACAACGAAAGGAAGTAATTTTCCCTGTGTATCCACGATTGGCATCCTGCTCGTTAATTGTGCAAATGCATGTGTGAAAATATCTCCGGGTCGAAGATGCTTAGTAAACAGTTCCTCTATTGACAGCGGTGGAGTATTTCCACCAAAGTCGACCATTATCGGAACATTGGCTATTTTTCCTGCAGCGACTGCACGATCGACGGGATCCCATTCACCGCCCATGTAATGTGCCACCTTTATTCCGACGATCTCCTCCTTATGCCGCTTTGCCACCATAGCAGTCATCTTTGAATCCATGTCATTGAGATTTTGCTCATAGGCACCGCCGCGCATACCTTCACCGACAATGTTCAGAAAGGAGAGTACCCGGGTTTTTGCATGATCGATAGTTTGTGTTTTAAAAGCGGCAAAAGTTTTCCAACCCGCTCCACCGGCATCCACGACGGTTGTTACACCGCTTCGGAATGTAAAACCGTCGGGAGGAAGGGCCTCAAGTCCATTGCCTAAATAATGATCAGGCTCTGTTCCGAAAAAATTATGAGAATGCATGTCGATGAGACCAGGAGTTACGTACATACCTTTCGCATCTATAACCTGAGTACCTTTTTTCGCATCGATATTTTTGGCTACCTGCACGATTTTATTCTCAAGGATGGCCACATCCATTACTTCATTGATTTTGTTTTTTGGATCAACAACATGCCCTCCTTTGATAATAAAATCCTGCGCGATTATGGGGCTTACCCAAAAACAGAATACGCAACAAAGCAATAGAAACGTTTTATGAAGCATGGGAGAAAGTTTAGTTTTCGAGTTTAGAATTTCGAGTTTTGAGTTTCGCGGATTAATAATTTAGACATATGCGATGCAATCCATTTCTACAAGAGAATCGCCAGGGACTCCACCATATACCGCAACCGTTGTGCGAACAGGAGGTTTGTTACCGAACTTTCCTTTATAGGCTTCATTCATGGCTTTGTAATCATTTAAATCATGCAGAAACACACTTACCTTTAACACCTTTTGCATAGAAGACCCGGCTTTTACCAGTTCCTTTTCTATTTCATCGAGCACGTGCTTGGTGTGTGCTGTTATGTCTCCTTCAAAATGAGCGCCCTTACCCGCGACGAAGACCATGCCTCCGAACTTCGTAGAACCCGAAAACAATGGGACATCCTGATCATCCTTTACCACATTAAAAACTTCTTTTTCGGGGGTAGCATCTGCCTTTGCTTTAGTAGCGATTCCTAGCCCGGTAATACCTGCCAGGGAAGCGAATAATTTTTTTAATGTTGATCTTCTTTGCTCTTTCATGGATTTTTAGTTTAAAGGTTATAAATGGATTTATATTTTAGATTTTGCGTTTATATTTCTGATTGCCTTTACCTCCTCCGATGTGACATCGCTGGCTTTGTTCCCGAAATTCTGACGGATGTATGTTAAAACACTTGCTACTTCCTGATCACTTAAAAAGCTATGTTGAGGCATTGCGTTGATATAATTCTCACCGTTTACAACAATACTTCCTTCAAGTCCTTTTAATACGATGCCAATCAATCTTTTTTTATCACCGGTAACCCAATTTGTGCCGGCCAACGGAGGAAACCTTCCCGAAGCGCCCTTACCATCTTTCTGATGACAAGCCGCGCAATAGACATTGAATACTTTTTCTCCCCCCACAACCAAGCCTTTATCTAAGTTGTCATTTATTTTATCCGGGGTACGTATGTGCGAAAGTGTTTTTCGCTTTTCCATTTGTGCCAAATGCTTCACACCAAAATCATTTTTATCTCCCTTATACATAATTCGCCAGATCTTTCCTTTTTCAGTATCTGCAATGTACAGCGACCCATCAGGCCCCGTAGCAATACCCATTGGTCTGTACACAGCATCACTAACGTTTACAATGGGATCGACCCCAGCAAAACCATCGGCAAAAACTTCCCATGTGCCCGTTGGTTTTCCGTTTTCAAAGGGAATAAACCCTATGAAATATCCCGATTGCGGGTAAGGTGCGCGATTTGTTGATCCGTGAAATGCAACAAAAGCGCCTTGCTTGTATCGGGCAGGAAATTGATCTCCCTGGTAAAATAATAAATCATTGGGCGCCCAGTGGCCGGGAAAACCAAATAGGGGTTTTTCGAATTCATCACACCTCCCTATGCTATCTCCATCGCCTCCATATTCGGGAGCGAGCACTTTCTTTTCCTGAATTTGATCGTAATAACAATATGGCCAGCCAAAATCTGTGCCTTCCGTGACTTTAATAAATTCCTCCGCAGGCAAGACTGCGCTTTGCCAAGGTGTGAAAACACCAGCCCACAATCGAAGCAAGTCATCTCTTCCATGTATCACAACATATAGATTGTTGTCCGTAGGATTCCAGTCCATAGCAACAACGCTACGTATACCCGTTGCAAACTTAATAGCGTCCTTTTGCGTCTGGTTTTTTTTATGTGCGTCGAACTTCCAAACTCCTCCGTGATCTTCCAATTGAGGACACGGATCAATTCCAGGTACAGCAGGCGTTCTGTTGATTTCCTGACAGGCGTTGGATGGCGCCCCATAGGGCACATAAAGATTTCCCTTGTTATCAAATGAGATCGGTTTCGCGATGTGTTCATGCATGCCGTGTGCATGATCATCGATAACAATTGTTTCAAGTTCACCCTCAGGTATAAGCTTGCCTGGTGTTAATTTATATCGGTACACCGCCAGTTCGGAGCTAAAATACAGATAGCCATCATAAATTCTCATGGCTGTCCCATAGCTTCTTTCTTTTTCGTATTTACCAAATTTTTCAATAACATCTGCTTTGCCATTTTGATCTGTATCCCGCAGGACCACGTTTCTTCCCTCCGCTTCAGAAAATCTCGACTTAACGTAGATATCTCCATTGTCATTTACTGCTAAATGTCTTGCGCGTCCCTTAAGGCTATCAACTACTACAACGACTTCAAAATTTTCAGGCACAAATAGTCCACCGTTGGCAGGATCACCCGGAGGCAATTTTTGTTTACCCTCACATCCTAAAAGCAGAATTAGACATCCAAAGAATAAAACGATAACAAAGCCGAATGGTATGCTGAATAATTTCATGTTAAATGATACGTCTTATTGTGCCTTCTTTACCTTTTTAGATTCAGAACCTATTCAAAAACCAATGTTCCAAACTTTTTATACTCATGAAAATTACCGCCTACGCCTTTCGTTGTTTTTTGCCATGTCCAAGTTGTATAACCTTCATCATAATCAATGCGATATAAATTAGCTCTCCATTGTGAACCCGACTTAGGAGGGCTGACCACTAATGGTCGAAGCAAAGTATAGGGTATGAAAAACTCTGCTATCCAGCTTTTAATTAGCGCATTGCTCTTCTTCTCACCGCCTTGAACACTGGTTGCATGCTTTATTTTTCGATTGCCCTCATAGCGCCAGGGTAGCCACCCCTGCATTCTTCCGTTTAAGTTGGGCACCAGGATGGGTAGCTCATAATTCAGCGGTGAAAGCTCATACTCAAAGTAAATGGGCACAGATTCATCGGGCCATAAAAAAACTTCGATCACATCTTCCTTGAATAAAGCTGTAAAATCCTCCTTCAATGTAGCCGAAAGCTTTTGATCTTCACACTTAAATAAAAAATAGATACCCTGATCAGAATAAAGTATCCTTACTTGTGTTGCCAGCTGTTTAGTTGATGAAGATTCCTGTGTTGTTATTGTAACCCATTCGGCGATCTCCCAATTAGGAGATGTACCGTCTCCGGTAATCGTAAAATCTGATGTTTTTTTTATAACCGTTTTTGCAGAATCAAATTGAAACGGAAATGGAAATGCAATCGTCCAACGACCCATTAACAAGAAGGAAACAATGAAGACCTTATATATCATTGAGAAAGTAGAAAGACTTTCAATTATTATGCTGTTGCCTTAGTGAATTCCTCTTTTAGTCTTGTTGCCACGATCTTCTCCTGGCCTGCTTTTAACATAAAGACAGTTACATTAATTGTGTTTGCCGTTCCGCCCCCGACTTCGATTGAAGGATTGCTGCTTCGTAACGCCTCACGTAATTCCTTATCTGTTAGCCTTACCTTTGCATTGTCCCAGGTGATGCGTAACGTTGGCACATGATTTCCCAATAGAGGTACATGCACTTCAGTTGTAATGCCCGGGACTTTTTTTACGGCTTCTTCAATATGCGCAAGATTACCCTCCCATTCCTTCCATTCCTTATCATGATCGTGATTTATATATTTTTCCAGCGCCACATACATTCCTAAAATTTCTTCCTTGTTTATTTTCATGCCCCGGCCGATATTAAATCCTCGGGGAGGCATGTGCAATCGAGCGGCGGCTATAATATCTTTTTTACCCATTAATATCCCAGCGCTTTGCGGCCCGCGCATCGCTTTACCTCCTGAGACCACAACAAAGTCAAATCCCATGTCGTTAAATTTCCAGAGGTTCGATACAGGGGGAACGTCTGCCGCCATATCGATCGAAGTTGGCACACCATATTTTTTACCTATAGATACCCATTCTTCGTGCTGAATTTTACCCTTATCAGATTCTATGTGTAAGAAATGCATGAGTGCTGTTCGTTCATTCACAGCGCTAGCAACATCTTCGGCCGTTTCCACCCGAATAATTTTACAACCTGTATTTGTAAGAGCGTGATTGTATACAATGTCATGGCTCTTTTGGCAAATAACCTCTGACTTCATTCCGGAATAGGCCAAATGAGGAACTTGCTGTACCTTTTTTTCATCCATACCGGTGAGGATACCCGCCAATGCCACTGTCATTCCTGAAAAAGCACCGGAGGTAACCACGGCTGCTTCTGCATGCACCATTTTTGCTATCTTCTCTCCTACTTTATCCTGTAATTCATCCAGCAAGCAAAACTCCTTTGAACTGTTGGTTATAGCGTCTAAGACTTCATCGTGCATAAGTGAACCCGTCATATAAGTTAAGGTTCCAGCCGCATTGATAAAGGTGCGAACGCCAAATTCCTTAAATAAATCTCTCTTGGGAGCTACAGTCGACGCAAAGGCAGATGACAATGGAGCGGCGCTTACAAATGCACCCCCCAGTAAGGGAAATGTTGATAATCGCTGGATAAGTTTTCTTCGGTTAAGCATAAAAGACATGGTGAAGGATTGAATAAATATGTAATTATTAATTTACTACTTTTCATAAGAGTTACAGAAATAATTATTTTTTATGGATAGAAGGCGTAGAAAGTAAAGCACATAGCACACAATTCCATAGAAATTTCTGGATTTTATAGTTTCATTGCGAAATTGAAGATTAATTGCCGTGCCGGTTACAATGGGTTTTTGGTAGAAATAAATTTATTCTCCATGAAAAGGTTTTTTACGTTGTTGTTAGCATCTGTCATCTGCCTTTGCAACATGACTTATGCTCAGAAAAGAAAACCCATTGATAAGGAAGCCACGAGAGAAACGAAAGCCTTATATAAAAATCTTAAGAGGTTATCCAAACGTCACACACTTTTCGGCCATCAACACGCAACAGAATATGGTCATGGCTGGTCGGGTGAGCCAGATCGATCGGACGTGAAATCAATAATCGGGTCTCATCCAGCTGTTATAGGAGTAGATTTCAGTGGATTTTCGGGAAGGCCCGATGATGACATTGCAAGAGCAAAAGAAAAGTTAAAACAAAATGTGATTGATACCTACAACAGAGGTGGAGTCACAACGGTGGCGTGGCATTTCTCAAATCCTGTTTCAAGAGGTGGATTTTATTGGGTCGATTCACTATCTCTTCCCGCTGTAAAATTCATAATACCCGGAGGAGATGCCCATCAAAAGTACAAAGAAATTCTCAACGGAATAGGTGCCTGGGCCCTCGATGTTAAAGGTTCAGATGGAAAAGCAGTCCCGATGATATTTCGCCCCTATCACGAGTTCGATGGTGGGTGGTTTTGGTGGGGTAAACCCCACTGTACCAGGGAGGAATTTATTACGCTCTGGCGTTTTACAGTTTCTTATTTGAAAGACAGTCTGGGTGTTCATAATTTTATCTATGCGTTTTCGCCAGACAACAAGTTCAAAACTGAAGAACAATTTCTTGAACGCTATCCAGGTGACGAATGGGTTGATCTCGTAGGCATGGATAACTATGGGGATATGGGCAGAAATCGTTACGACTTGGATACGGCGGCGTTAAAACTTAAGATCGTCTCAGATTACGCACGTAAAGCGGGAAAGCTCGCAGCTTTTACTGAGACCGGTCTAGAATCGATTCCCAATTCCAGCTGGTGGACTGAAACCCTTCTAAAAGTGATGAGATCCGATAAAAATATGCGGCTATGTTATGTACTTGTATGGCGGAATGACCAACGCAGCGCAACGCATTATTATGCGCCTTATCCGGGTCATCAGAGCATACCCGATTTTATAAAATTTCATGCCGATCCCTATACTTTATTTGAAAAGGATCTCAAAAATATTTACAACAAAAAAAAGAACTAATAGAAAATTAAAATCAAGTTTTCGTAATTCATTTTCAAAAAAAAGGAGACTATGTAAGTCTCCTTTCATTTTAACTTTACATCAGATTATTTCACCAATACTTTCTTGAACTCCGAGCCTCGGGAATGAATGACCTGGAGATAATATATTCCGGTAACGAGACCTTGAGACGAAATGCTTAGCTTGTCTTGAGAGGAAACAGGTACGCTTCGATGTTCCCTTCCATTCATATCTATTACTTTTACTTCCTTTGACGCCGTAGGTAGCAGTACAGTAAAATCTGCACCTTGTTCAACTGGAACTGGATAAACTACAAATTGATCAGCAGGTTCTTCTTCTGCCAAAACCGTTGACCCTGTTTCCGGAGATCCACCTCCCCCACCAGCACCGAGAGTTGTTGATATATAAGCGCTCCCAATAATGGATTGAGCAATGCCCGGCCCTTGCCAGTAAACGGTAACGTGTTCAGGTCCAAGACCATCTTTATGCAACGCTTCAACATAGTAATATTGGCCTGCAGTAAGTGTCTGCGGTGCTGACTTCTGCTGTGGATGTTTATTTACTTCCGTCGGACCGGAATAGCTCAGCACGGTGGCAATCATAGTTTTACTCGCAGCATTCTGATTTGGGCTCAAGTACAATTCACAATTATTATCTCCCGTAATCCAAAAAGTGTAGCTACCAGTGGTCTGAGGTCTGATATATCCATAAATTTTGCTTCCGTAATTGTCCGCCCAATTGGCAGGGCCGGCAAAGGTTGAAACTGTTCCAATACTATTTGGATTGTTAGGATAATTAGGACTGGACTTTAATCCAGTTAAAAAATCTCCGGATATTCCTGTCCAGGCTGCTCTCGTCAACAAACCATTTACAGAACCTCCACCTGCTGGAGGCGGTGTAGAATTAACGGTAACCGTAGAAGTGGCGGTCTTATTTCCTTCCGCTGTCCTTATCGTTATGGTAACAGAACCTGGTGCAACGCCAGTTACAACTCCACTCGCAGCATCAATTCTTGCGATCGCTGCATTGCTGGAACTCCACGTTACAGCTTGATTTGTAGCATTCGAAGGAACGATATTTTTTGTTAAGGTACTTGTGGCATTTACCCCAATCGTTAGAGCCAATGGTGCAATACTTACGCCGGTCACCAAGATGGGTGTTGAGGGCGGCGGAGGTGGCGGAGTGGAGCTGGAACCTCCTATACCAACTACATTGTTGTCGCCGCAAGCACCAATGTCAGCCACAGACTCAAAACCCACGTAAGCACCTTTATCAATTAAATTGCCTCCAGCTATATGGTTGTAATAACTATGAGGTTTGTTTCCAGAACGCAGAATACCGGCAGTACCCGTACTATTTGCTGAATAATTTCCGGGCGCTGTTCCTTGTGTAATATTCTGAAAAAAGTTATTGGTTACATTAAGACCGCTGATGGATGAGTTTGCTCTAAGGTTAATGACTTTGTTAGCTGCCGTTGAATTAAGGATCAGATTATTTTTAAGGTTCACATTTGTACCTCTGCTGCCGTTATCCAATTCCAAAAAGTGTACTGCCTGAGAGGTCCCGGTAAGTTCAACTGTATTGTTATAGAGATTAAGCCCCTGAACACCGCCCTTATAAGAACAAACGATCGAAGTTGGGTTAGCACCACCTGATATTCCGTAAAAAACATTGTGGTGAATATTCCAATTGTTAAAAATGCGCGGGGCCCAGTTCACCACGCCATAGGCTCCTCCGTAGAACCAATTGTTTCGAATCTCCACATCGTTCGCTGACAATTCTATACAATATCCGCTGCCTTTCGTGCGCGGACCTAAAATGTCAAATACATTATTATAGATTTTAAGCGGAACAGAAGAACGTGTCCCACTGGGATTTACCAAAGAGATATGATTGTCGATATAGGTATTAGAAATTTCAGTACCTGGAAACGCACTTGCCCACAATTCAATAGAAATATTTGGTGCACTGCCACCATTCCACATTCCCGTCTGATGAACCGAAACTTTTCCATGATGCAATTTTACATTGGTCAACGGAGCATTTTGATCATGGCCCAAATTCTTAATACCGTATCCCCTTCCCTCATCTATGTCAAAACCGGAAATATCCAGGTTGGATGAGTTAGCAAATGCCAGTGCCGCAGAACACCAACTGGTGCTTCCCCATGCACAATCCTTAAGCTGAATATTTTTTACGGTACCATTGTGTGAACCTGAAAACCAAATAGCATTAAAATTCACATACTGGACTTTGACGTTTTCGATTACAACGTTATTTCTATTATTTATAAAAATGCCTCCATGCAATTTCTTCCCATCTCCATCAACGGTTAGATTTTTTATGCTTTGATTTCCAGCGGATGAACTTCCTGAATAAAGTCTTATTAAAAATTTTTCGTTGGAAAACCCAGGGCTTGCCGGGTAAAAATAAAAGGAAGGATTGGATTTAATAATAGTCAGGTCTCTTGCCTCACCAAGAATATTAACACCCATCGGCAGTAAAATTTGACTTTCAACAAATGTACCTGCTCCTAACTTAATGGTATGACCTTGACCGGCAGGTACTTTGGTGGCAGCATACTGAAGCGTACGCCACGGTCTTCCGGAACTCCCATCGTTTGCATTATTTCCAGATAGACTTACATAATAAATTGTAGCGAAAGAACTAGGGGCGAAAACCAGACAAAGAAATAAAATACTTACATACCTCATGTTTACATTTTGGTTAAAGATTAATCATATGATTCAATTAGGAGGGTTTTTATCTTTTATGGTAAAAGGTTCAATTATTCGTAAGGTCGCAAAAATGTATTCCAGGTAGTCAGCTTAAAAACATTGGTCGGTAGAGTAACCTATTTCAGGATAAACTGAGTATTTACTAGAGGAACTGTATAAAAGGTCAAAAACATTACATACATGCTAAACACAAGCTTTGCAAAGATTTATTAAAAAAATAACGTTCCTTCTTTTGCTTTTAAAATCTGTTAAGACATATTGCCGGGTTATTTTCTACAGAAAATCGGCTTACGATATGCGTCAGCACCACTGATAAGAGGATTAATGACCCGAACGCTAGATACTCGTCCTTATAAATTCCATCGTATCCAGTTCTTTTAAAACTTCCTCACGAAACCTGAGAGGTCATTGTAGCTATTGCCTCCCCTACGATAATAGAAAGAGCGTACATAGAAGGACGTATCGGTAACGAGATTCTGCAATAGGACCTTCAAACTAAAAGTTGTTGAAAAAACAAGGAAGATGTGCATTAAATACCAATACCACGTAGTTGCCTAATGAAAGGGCGAGGATAAAAATGATTAATCATTGCATTAAATTAATGGTTAATGATGTGGATTAAACTTTACACACTAAATTTTGAAATGAATCAATATTTTCAATTTTTAAGATTTCCTTTTAAACACGATTAATGGCATAACAATGAAAATTAAAAGCTATGAGTTATTTCAAGTTCCCCCTCGGTGGTTGTTTTTAAAAATCCAAACTGATGAAGGCCTAACAGGCTGGGGTGAGCCCGTTATTGAAGGTAAAGCTGCAACAGTAAAAACCGCCGTGGATGAATTGATGGAATATCTCATAGGAAAGGATCCAATGAATATTGAAGATCATTGGAATACATTATACCGCGGAGGATTTTATCGGGGAGGTCCGATTCTGATGAGTGCAATAGCAGGCATCGACCAGGCTCTATGGGACATCAAAGGTAAATATTACAATACTCCGATCCATCAATTGCTGGGAGGTAAAGCCAGGGATTCGATCCGGGTCTATTCCTGGATTGGGGGCGACCGTCCTTTAGAAGTGGGTTCGGCAGCGCAACAAATCGTCAGTCATGGTTTTACAGCGGTAAAAATGAATGCAACGGAAGAACTCCAGTATATTGATTCATACGAGAAAATTGACGAAGCAATAAAAAGAATTGCAGCTGTTAGGGATGCCGTTGGAATGTCCGTAGGCATCGGAATTGACTTTCATGGCAGAGCACACAAGCCTATGGCAAAAATTCTGGCAAAAGAACTTGAGCCTTACCGTCCCATGTTTATAGAAGAGCCAGTTCTTTCAGAAAATAATGAAGCACTCCGCGAAATTGCCCGCTATGTATCCATTCCTATCGCGACGGGTGAACGAATGTTCTCGCGTTGGCAATTTAAAAATCTTTTAGTGGACGGATATGTTGATATTATTCAACCCGATCTGTCGCATGCAGGCGGGATCACTGAATGTAAAAAGATTATTTCAATGGCGGAAGCATTTGATGTAGCAGCTGCGCCGCATTGTCCGTTGGGACCCATAGCATTAGCAGCTTGTTTGCAAGTTGACGCTACGTGTCACAATGCTTTCATACAAGAACAAAGTTTAGGAATTCACTACAACCAGGGCAGTGATTTACTTGACTATCTTGCTGATAAAAGTGTATTTAAATTTGAAAATGGCTATGTTAAAATACCTGACGGCCCTGGTCTGGGGATTGAGATTGATGAACAACATGTGAGAAAAATGACTGGAATTGGGCACAATTGGAAAAATCCAGTTTGGAGACATCGGGATAACAGTATCGCTGAGTGGTGATTTAAGTGCTGTTAAGTTGGATTCTGAATTAGATTAAATCAACAACCTGAGGCAAATTCTTAATTTGAGCACAACTTATTATGCTTAACGGTTTCTCTATGTAGTCAATGACTTGAGAATATGTGTTAGCCTTTTTGCGATCTCTGTTATCGACCGAAGAAGTAACCATCACAACAGATACGGGGGCTTTAAAACTTAGCGTTTGAATGGCATCCAGGAACTCCCACCCATCCATCTCAGGCATGTTGATATCTAAAAGAACTAAAAAGGCAGTATTGGGAGTGTGATGTCGGGAAATGTAATCTAGCGCCTGTTTACCATTAGACATGACGGCAGGTTTAGGGCTCAACCCACTTTCAGCCACTGCGATTTTATGTAAAAAGATCACCATATCGTCATCATCCACAATAAGGACTTCAAGCTTCATTCTTTTCGGAGTTATATATCACTTCTGTTTTGAGCACAATATCACGGATTATATTGTCTAATTCACGCGCGGAATTTAAAATATGAGGGAAGATTTCCTTTGGGATCTTATCAAAAGATTCATACTTAGGCAATATTTCAACCAATCCCATAATGCGAGCCAAGGGTGCCCTTACGACGTGTGACTGAGTCCACGCTATTTCTCTAAGACGCTCGTTCTGATCTTCTACTTTTTGAATATGATTCATGCGTTCCGTAATATCTCTTTCAATGCATATCCAGTGGGTATAGATTCCCGTGCTATCCACCACAGGAGCAATCGCCAAGTTCATCCAGAACTCCTCTCCGTTCTTCTTGTAATTGATAATTTCAACCTCACATGACTTCCAATTTTCCATTGCCTTTTTAAGCTTATTGAGTTCTTCCCTGCTGGTCTTCGGCCCTTGTAAAAAGCGAGGTGAGTTTCCAATTACTTCTTCCTTTGAATAGCCTGTCATTTTTGTGAAAGCATCGTTTACATAAACGATTTTAGGACCTGGGTTATTTATAGGCATTGCTTCCGTTATCATAACTGAATCTGTTGCATACGTAATTACAGACTCTAACAATTTTAGTCTATGCTCTTCGCTCTTCTGGCGGGTAATATCTTGCATAGAACCAATCATCCTGGATGGGTTTCCATTTTCATCACGAATCAGAAAGCCTCTGTCAAAAAAATATTTATACGTTCCATCTGCACAACGATACCGGTACTGATCCGACCAGAAAGTATTTAATTTCTGGATGGAAGCTTTTATTTTTTTTTCGACCCTTTCCATATCCTCTACGTGCAAACAATCAATCCACCATGCAAAAGAGGTTTGCACACTCAAATAACCGAGAACGTTTTTGATGTTTTCGTTCCATTCTATCTTATCGGTCTTAAGATTCCAATCCCAAATAATATCACTGGTAGCCTTTGCCACAATATTGAAGCGTTCCACACTTTCTTTAATTTTTAATTCGCCTTCTATTCTTTCAGTCACTTCTCTGGAATTTGCAACAATTCCACCTACTGCCGGATCACCAATCATGTTGGTTAGCCTTGTTTCAATCCAGCGCCATTTATCGTCATTATCTTTAAACCTGAAGGGAGCAATTTGAATAAACTTTTCATGATCAAGAAGATTAAAATTACCCTGTACCCTTTCCTTATCTTCATCGTGAATAAAGTCCATGGCCTCTTTTCCAACCAGGGTTGCAGCTTTAATACCTAAAATGGATTCTGAAGCCGGACTGACATATTTATAATAACCTTCACGGCTGAGTATGGCTATCATATCCGAACCGTCCTGCACCAACGCCTTAAAGCGTTGTTCGCTTAGCTGAAGGGCTTTAGCTGATTTTGTTTTTTCCGTAATATCTGTTGCCAGAACAAGGCGGGCTTTTCTTCCGTCAAAATCGATTTCATCGCTTTGTATCTCTACATACATCAATTCACCCGATTTCTTAGCGTGCTGCACAATGCCGCGGTAATGTGATTCTTTAATTTCCCTCAATTTTTCCAGGTGCTCCTCATAACTTTTAAAGGACCAGATTTCCAATGCTGTTTTTTTAAGAAATTCTTCCTCGCTGTATCCATATTGTTTTATGGCGGCTTTATTAACATTCAAAATCTTCAACGTTTCAACGTCAAAAACTAACATTGGAATTGGGCTGAAATGAAACAGACGCCCGTACTTTGCTTCCGATTCATTGAGCTGGAGAGCAAAGCGTTTTCTTTCTATACTGTAAGAAATACTCTTGTATAATAGGGCGGCATCTAAGTCATCTTTTAACAAATAATCGGATATACCCCATGAAAGTGTTTTAATGCCAAAATCTTTGTCTGAATAACCTGTAAGCACAATAGCGGGTGTAAAACCTGCCAATTCGATAATTTGATTTACTAATTTCTCACCACTTTCATCCGGAAGTGAAAGATCTAAAAGGATAGCATCAAAATAAATTCCGGACCTTAACTTTTCTTCAGCCTGCAAGAATGTCGAAGCATGGTGTATGGAAGGACGGGCAATTTTTTCCCGCAAGTAATCCTCTATTAATATAAAATCACCAGGATTATCTTCTATAACCAATACATGTAATTCTTTAGTTGTAAAAGGCATTTTTACCGGAACATAAATAGTTTATTTCAAGAAGGATGCTCTACACATAGTATTCGGTGACAAGCATTGCTTGGTCTTGTTGACGAGCGAAATTCCTTTTTTACACTCTTAATTTATTCATTTAAGTCGCAACGACCTTACAATACAGGATCTCTATTACAGTACACTAACACTTCGTTAGCAGCTAACTAATCAAAGATTGTGAAGGTAGTGTCAAATTTACTGTAATAAATAAAAACCACGGCCTATTCCGCAGAAGAATCAACTTATCTTCCTTGATAGTTCTCCATAATTCTTTGTATGTCGCAAGTCCCGACGCATGACGAGGTCTGTTTCCACTATGTTTCTGAATAGAACGGCTACATAAACATGCGAATTGACTCGTGCGACTGGCAGAGGTACAATGAAAAGGAATTTAAATGGCTTTAAGTTCAATCCATTGCTCCTATCTCTTAGTATTTAAAACCCTTGGTGAATTAATCTTGAGATCTATTTCTTAGCTATGGTCATTACACTGCACTGAGGGGGTGCATCCACCTGATATTTTAAGCCTATTCAAGAAATCTCATTAAGGGAGCTTTATACGCATGAGGAGCTCCAAGGCAAGATTTCCGTCTTCGAAAATTTTTGCTGCGAAGACTGTTTTAGATTTATAGTATAGATCCGTAGTCAAATCCACTTTACACCAGAATACTGCCATCAACAACCTTCTTTACTCGTACCTCAATGACGTTGCAGGATTGGTACGAGCTGCTTTTAATGTATGAATGCTTACCGTTAAAAGGGCAATAGCTATAACCACCAAGCTCGGCAGAGCGAATATCCACCACGTGAGAGGAATGTGGTAAGCAAAATCTGCTAACCATTCATTCATAATCCACCACGCCAGCGGAACAGATAGAACGATAGCAGTCAGGATAAGTAAAATATAATCTTTTGTTACCAAGGCAAGGATACTAGGTACCGAAGCTCCAAGCACTTTACGGACGCCAATCTCTTTGGTGCGTTGAATAGCCGTGAGCGATGAAAGACCGAAAAGGCCAAGGCACGCAATAAAAATAGCGAGGGATGAAAATATGCCAAACACTTTTCCAAACTGTTGATCAGCCTGATACTGCTGGTTGTAATGATCATCGAGAAAAAAATGGATAAAAGGATTACCAGGGAACATAGCTTTCCATTCTTCTTCAAAGTGAACAAGCGATTCTTTTACATTCGCAGTGTTGAACTTAATAGAATATGACCCCCCAGGTGCAGCGTTGTAACGAAAAATAAGAGGCTCATACGCTTTCTTCAACGACTCCTGGTGATAATTTTTTAGTACGCCTACAATACGGAATGTGTCACCCCAAAAGAAGATCTTATCATTAATTGCCTCTTCTGGTTTGCTAAAACCCATTTGGCGTAAAGCTGATTCATTGAGCAAAACATTCTCGTCTTCATTGGCGGTTTCTCCAGAAAACCCTCTTCCGACGATTACTTCCAATCCGTATGACTTAATGAAATCATGATCCATCATGATCACGCGGTATTGTTTGGCATCGGTTTCCTGCTGACTGAGCCTGCGTATGCCTCCAGCATTCCAGCCAGGCTGACGTCCGGGCACCGTGGAAGAAGCGCTTACTGCAACTACTTCAGGATACTGCTCAATCTGCTGTTTAAAGACTTGAAATTTTTGTTGATATGTTGAGTCAATTACATTGGGTGATTGAAGAATCAACGTCTGAGCAATGTCAACACCTAATTTTTGCTCCCGCATAAATCGGATTTGCTTATAGACTGTAAAGGTTCCTACAATGAGAGTGATGGACGAAATAAACTGAACTACTACCATTCCTTTGCGGAATAGTACTCCTGAGCTCGTGTTTTTAAATCTTCCTTTAAGTACGTCAACGGGTTTGTAAGAAGATAACACAAACGCCGGGTATATCCCGGAGAATAGCGCCCCACCGATAATCAGTACACCTATCCATACCCAAAACATATTTTGCTTGAACAACAGGTAGCCTAATTCGCGACCTGTTAAGTCACTAAAGGATGGCGTCAACAAAACAACAAAGCCAATTGAAACGATGACAGCAACGCTATTGAGCAATACTGATTCAAATAGAAATTGCTGGATAAGCTGGGAGCGAAAACCCCCCATTACTTTACGAATACCTACCTCGCGTGCACGTTCTATGGATTTCGCTGTAGATAAGTTAATATAATTGATCCAGGCGATCACTAGAATAAGAATGGCCACGATAGACAAGAAATAAGCTGCCTGACGGTCGCCATTGGATTTAAACTCAAACATAAAATTCGAATCAAGATGGATGCTGGCCAGAGGCTGGAGATGAAAGACCATCCCCGCATTAAATTTTTTCAATTCTTCCCCGGCCTGCTTCTGAACAAATGCAGGAAGCTTTGCTTCCAATGCTTTTGCATCAGCTTTACGATCCAGCAAAATATAAGTCATAAATCCATCCCACTGCCACGACATAACTGGATCATTCCACAACTTGGGCAACGTAGCAAAGGACATTAGGGCATTAATTTCCATGTGGGTGTTAACCGGTAAGTCTTCAAAAACGCCCGTTACTTGATATTCTTCTTTGCCATTGTTCTTTAGAATTTTACCTATAGGATCTTCGCTTCCGAAATACTTTTTAGCCAACGACTGAGATAACACAATTTTAAAAGGATCTTTCAACACTGACGAATCTTCGCCCGCCACTAGTTTAATAGAAAAAACGTTGAAAAAATCTTCTGAAGTATAGTATACAGCCTCTTCTTTAAAAAAAACATCAGCCGTTGAAAGCGTAGCGTTTGTACCGGTTAGTCGTACATATTGCTCCACTTCGGGAAAATGCGTTTTCAGGTCCGGCCCGATACCTGCACAACCAGAAGCCCAACGAGTAGAGAGCTCACCCTTATCATAACGATCCAATTGCACCCGAAAAATCCGGTCTTTCCTTTCGTGAATATCATCATAGCTGAATTCATGCAGAACATACTGTGTGATTAGCATACAAGCCATCATACCGATAGCAAGGCCAAGAATATTAATGAAAGTAAAAGCCTTATTACGCGAAACGTAGCGCCATACGGAGGTGAGGTAGTTCTGGATCATTGGGTAAAGATTTAAGCTTAAAGTTAATACCTGGTAAAGATGTGATGGTTACAGAGTAGTCCATAGTCCATGGTCGTGGTTCGTAAGGCAGGACGAAAGATAGAGACTTAAATCGAATTGAAATGTCAGTAAGACGGGCAATAAGTTATGAAGTGATTTTGCGTTTTTCTTCCAATTTCCGATTGACTTTACGGATTATTTCGTCCAATTCGTTGGCGGCAACCTGGAGGCGCGTTATTATTTCTTCCCTCTCGTGATTTAGTTCTTTTACTTTCACTAATTCCACGAGGCCTAAAATTCTCGCTAATGGCCCGCGCACTTCATGGGCTGTAAAGAAAGCATACTCCACCAGTTTTTGATTTTGAAGCCTTATTTCTTCGGTTCTTTCCTGAACCCTTCCTTCCAGGTTTTCATTCAATTTATTTATCTCCAAATTCAGCAACTGCAAAGCTTCTTTTGCCGACTTGTTATTCTTATTGAGCCAATAAAGTTTATTTCCAAAGATGGTGACTAAAACAAGAACTAATGTAACACCAACGATGGCAAAATACTGTCTTTGAATCTGTTCTTCCTTAAAGGAAAGCATCTGTTCTTTCTTCTCAAATTCGTATAGCATTTGGGTTGTGGCTATTTGCTGGGATTTGTGAGTATCAAATATTTCCCGTTCCAAAATACCTGCAGCTTTGGTATAATAAAGGGAGGAATCGAGTTCATCAAGATCTGAAAAGTAGCTCGCCAGATGTTCGTCTATCTCCATTTCATTGTTCTTGCTATTTTTTTGATGCGCCAGGGATAGCGCGAGATGCAAATAGTAATACGATGAATCATACCGATTTGCTTCCAGGTAAATTTTACCTAACTGCTTGTAGGCAGCAATTGTCTGAATGTGATCATTAGCCTTAGCAGCTGTGCGAATGGTTTCATAATAATAACCGGAGGCATAGGGAAAATTTTTCAACTGATGATACATCTTGCCCAGCTGCAACATAGCTTGGCTTATTCCCCAATTATTATGAAGGAGCTTGTATCGGTTTAAAGCATCCTTTCCAAATCCGAGCGCTTTATCAACCTGTTTTTTTTGCATGTAGATTTCCGCCAACGCCAAAATAGAGGTTGCTACACCTAAGCTGTCGCCAATTTCCCGCTTAAGATTTAGTGATTTAATAGAAAGTGCAAATGCCTTATCCAATTCTTCCCGAGCTGTAAAGACAATGGCCATGTTGTTAAGCACACTGGATTGTCCGGCTTTGTCGCCAGTAGCCTCATATAGCTTAAGGGATTCATACGAGTATTCAATGGCCTTATCGTGTTCACCCTTCACGTAGTATGTTGTCCCTAGAATTTTGAATCCTTCGGCCAACCCAGCCTGGTAATTGGCCTCGCGTGATTCCCCGATAGCTTGTGTAGCAAATTTTTCGGCATCAACAATAGAGATTAATGTATGGGCAAGGGCGAGGCCATTGAGCAAATCAACACGTTTTTTACCTGTCTCAGCCTTGGGAAGAGCATGCAAAAGAGAGTCGATCTTATTTCGGGCTTGCACCTGGTCTGAATTAAAACAGAACAAAAGTGACCAAACCATTAAGGCAAGTCTTTTCATTTTTCAAGTAAACCTACTCCAGTCGAATGATAAAGTTAACTCAAAATAGTTCTTTTGCTATACGGTAGATTGGGTCAGATTTACCCATGGAATAAAAATGCAACGTTGGCACGTTATACTTTATCAATTCTTTAGACTGTTTTATACTCCATTCAATGCCTACTTCCTTAACAGCAACATTATCTTTACATTTCTCCACAGCCTCTGACAACTCCTCTGGAATGTCTATATGGAAACTCTTGGGCAGAATGGTGAGTTGACCCTTTCCTGTGATGGGTTTTAGGCCTGGAATAATAGGAACATCAATCCCTGCTTTCCTGCATTCATCCACAAATTCAAAATACTTTTGGTTATTAAAAAACATTTGCGTGACAATATATTCAGCACCTAAGTCCACTTTCAGCTTAAGGTACTTCATGTCTGCTTTTAAATTGGGAGCTGAAAAATGTTTTTCGGGATAGCCTGCAACCCCTACGCAAAAATTAGTGGGCGAAGTATTTTGTAGTTCGTCGTCCAGGTAGAAACCTCTATTCATACGGCCTACTTGTTCCAGCAATTCAGAGGCATAGCGATATCCATCCGGTTCGGGAATAAAACGAGACTCTGTTTTAATGGCATCCCCTTGCAACACCAAAATATTATCAATTCCAAGAAAATGAAGATCGATCAGTGCATTTTCAGTTTCTTCACGGGTAAAACCACCACAAATGATATGAGGCACAGTATCTACCTTGTAGCGATTTTGAATTGCTGCACAAATTCCAACGGTACCAGGCCGTTTGCGCGTTGACCTTTTTTCGAGAAGCCCATTCTCCATTTTTTTATAGACATACTCCTCACGGTGATACGTAACGTCTATGAAAGGAGGTTTGAATTCCATCAACGGATCAATATTATCAAATAGCATACTAATATTTTCCCCCTTCAGCGGTGGAAGAATCTCAATGGTAAACAACGTTTGACCGTTTGCTTTTTTTAAGTGTTCACAGACTTTCATTTTTAAAAGTGTTGGAGTGTTGGGGTTCTAAGTGTTGAAGTGTTGACTTTAATTTTCTTTGCTTTCTTAAATACTTTATCAATGCCAGCGTTAGATTTCGTGTGTCATCTGCTTAAGCGGTGCAGTTCATTAATTTTTTCTTCTACCAAATAGTTCATATCGAATAAAACATATAACATACTTTTTACTTCCAGAGCGGAACTTTGAGCGATATCTAAATATCGAATAAATTCTTGATTACTGAATTTACCAAAGCCTTCTGCAATATTATTCATAGAAGAAAGTGCGGCGCGTTTGATCTGACTTTTTGTATCAAAATCGTTAAGTAACTTTAATGTTTCAGAAATAATATAAATTTGTTTAACCAATTCACGCGACGCTTGCCAACATTTTAAATCCTCAAAGCGAATTACTTTACTCATAAGCACAACCATTTAAATTTATTAAACTTAACAACTTTTAAAACACAACTCACAATTTTCGATACTCCTTCAACACTCGAACTCCAACACTCCAACACTTTAATTAAACATCATAAGCCAAATTCGGCGACAACCATCTTTCGATCTCTTCCACACTCATTCCCTTGCGTTTTGAATATTCATTGACCTGATCTTTTTCAATTTTGCCTAGTCCAAAATATTTCGATTCTGAATTTGCAAAATAAAATCCGCTGACAGAAGACGCGGGGTACATGGCAAATGATTCCGTAAGTTTGATCCCTGCTTTCTCCGCATCGAGTAGGTCGAACAGTATGCCTTTTTCAGTATGATCAGGACATGCAGGATATCCTGGTGCCGGACGAATGCCTCTGTATTTTTCTGCTATCAAGTTCATCGCTAGTCAATTTTTCGTCCGATGCATAACCCCACAATTCCTGTCTCACTTTGGCATGCAGACATTCGGCGAAGCCCTCTGCTAGTCGATCTGCCAGGGCCTTTACCATAATATCGGAATAGTCATCCTGCTTTGCTTTATACTTTGCAATAAGTTTCTCAATGCCAATACCAGCAGTGACAGCAAACATACCCATGTAGTCCTGCCTGCCTGACGTTTCCGGAGCGATGAAATCGGCCAAACAAAAATTAGGAAGTCCTGGTGCTTTTTTATTTTGCTGACGCAGAAAATGAAATGTAGCAAACGGTTGATCACCTTCTTTTTTAGAGAACTTCACATCATCGGTTTCAGTTCTAAGAGCAGGAAAAAATCCTATGACGCCGTTGGCCTGGAGGCTCCGGCCTTGAATGATCTGATCTAACATTTTCTGCGCATCATCGAATAGCTTCTTTGCTTCCGTGCCTACAATTGCATCCTTAAAAATTCCAGGATAACGACCGGCTAACATCCATGTTTGAAAGAATGGAGTCCAATCGATGTACTTCCTGATTTCCTCAAGGGGAAAGTTTATAAAGGATTTATTCCCCAGAAACCGAGGCTTGGTGATGGAAGTTTCTTTCCAATCAATTTTTACCTGGTTATTCCTAGCCTCAGTTAACGAGATATAGTTTTTTTGCTCTTTACGCTTTTCATAATCTATTCGCAGTTTGGAATACTCATCTTTTACCCTTGTTTTTATATTTTTAAAAGTGTCGGGGTTGATGAATTCACTGGCTACAGGAACGCTACGGGAAGCATCCAGCACATGAACAACCGGTCCATCATAAACAGGATCGATCTTTACAGCAGTATGGATACGCGACGTAGTGGCACCGCCAATCAGCAAAGGCATCACCATTTTTTCACGTTGCATTTCTTTGGCCATATGCACCATCTCATCCAGTGAAGGAGTAATCAATCCACTAAGACCGATCATGTCGACCTTTTCGCGTTTGGCGGCTTCAATAATTTTTTCTGACGGCACCATAACACCCAGGTCAACTACATTATAATTATTACACGCCAATACGACACCGACAATATTTTTTCCAATGTCATGAACATCACCTTTTACGGTTGCCATTAAAATTTTAGCGGCGGGTTTTTCAACACCACCGTTATTCCTTTTTTCTTCCTCTAAAAAAGGTGTGAGATATGCAACCGATTTTTTCATCACCCTGGCACTTTTTACCACTTGAGGCAAAAACATTTTTCCCGCCCCAAACAGATCCCCAACCACATTCATACCGGCCATCAAAGGTCCTTCAATAACATTTAACGGTTTCCCGTATTTCTGCCGCGCTTCTTCCGTATCCTGATCGATAAAATCAATTACCCCTTTCACTAGCGCATGTGTAATCCTTTCTTCAATAGTACCCTTTCTCCATTCATCGTCTGTTTCTTTTTTCTTTGCCGATCCTTTTACATTTTCAGCAAATTCCAGCAAACGTTCAGTGGCATCATCTCTTCTGTTTAGCAGCACATCCTCAACGCGTTCCAGTAAGTCTTTATCGATATCATCATATACGTCGAGCATGGTAGGATTCACAATACCCATATCCATTCCTGCTTTAATAGCATGATATAAAAATGCGGTATGCATAGCTTCGCGTACTTTTTGATTTCCGCGAAAGCTGAACGACACATTGCTCACTCCTCCGCTCACGTGCGCATGTGGAAGATTTTCCCGTATCCATGTTGTAGCATGGAAAAAATCAAGAGCATAATTCCTATGCTCTTCAATGCCGGTGGCTACCGGAAAAATATTGGGATCAAAAATAATATCTTGTGGAGCGAACTTCACTTCATTAACTAAAATATCATAAGCTCGTTTGCAGATTGAAATCCTTCGCTCGTACGTATCCGCCTGGCCTTGTTCATCAAAAGCCATTACTACAACGGCTGCGCCATATCGTTTCACTAATTTCGCTTGCCTCACAAATTCTTCCACTCCTGCCTTCATACTGATGGAGTTCACAATACCTTTTCCCTGGAGACACTTAAGTCCAGCTTCAATCACATGCCACTTCGAAGAATCCACCATGACTGGGATTCGTGATATCTCAGGTTCAGAAGCCATCAGGTTCAGATATTTTACCATAGCCGCTTCGGAGTCTAACATACCCTCATCCATGTTCACATCAATAACCTGGGCGCCTCCCCGCACCTGATCGAGCGCCACTTCGAGCGCCTCATCAAACTTATCTTCCTTAATAAGTTTCAGAAATTTTGCAGACCCGGTAACGTTAGTCCGCTCGCCAATGTTGACAAAATTCGAATTTGGAGTAATTTCTACTGCCTCAAGTCCGCTCAGTTTTAGATAGTTGTTTCTATTCATAGGAAGTTGTCCACAGTCCACAGTCGACTGTCCACGGAATTATTGAATTGATTTTCGTAATGCTTGTATTCTTTTTATTAGATCATCGACTTTTTCATAAATAAGTTGAAAATTTTCTTCTGAAATAATTTCTCTACGTCTCGCCAGATAAATGCAACCTATAACCTCAATACCAGATCGTATCGCAAAACCCAGAAATTTCTTGAATTCAGGGTTTGTTTGTCCAGTTGAACCTTCTGCAATATTTAGCGAAACCGAATCTGCGGCTCTTTTGATTTGAGATGTTAGAATATATAATTCTTGCTTGGGAAATGTCTTGCATACATCACTAACTAACCCACTTAACTCCACCGCTTCTTGCCATACCCTTAAATTTTCAAACTTAAATGCCATATTTAACCGACCGTGGACAGTTGACTGTCGACCGTGGACAATACTCTTGGCTTGTACCCCTCCACCAACTTCGCTATCACTTTTATATGCTCGGGTGTAGTCCCGCAACATCCTCCTAAAAAATTAACCAGTCCTTCTTTCAAAAATTCTTCTACTTGCGCGCCCATTTGTTCGGGCGTCTCATCGTATTGACCAAATTCATTTGGCAGTCCGGCATTGGGATAGGCACTGACATAAAAAGGTGCCTTTTCGCTTAATACTTGCAGGTAAGGACGGAGCATTGACGCTCCTAGAGCGCAATTTAATCCGATGCTTAATAAGGGAACGTGTGAGACGGAAATCAAAAAAGCCTCTGTGGTCTGACCCGATAATGTCCTGCCACTGGCATCTGTAATTGTACCCGATACCATGATCGGAATGGATTTGCCCGTTTCATCAAACAATTCCTGAATAGCAAATAGAGCAGCTTTAGCATTTAACGTATCGATGATAGTTTCTAGCAGTAGAACATCAGCTCCTCCGTCAACCAACGCTTGGGCTTGTTGTTTAAATGCTACTACCAGCTGATCAAACGTGATGGCCCGATATCCAGGGTTATTAACATCAGGCGAAAGGGAGGCTGTCTTGTTCGTGGGTCCCATAGCACCGGCTACAAATCGGGGTTTATGGGGCTCCTTCGAGGTAAATTCATCAGCCACCTCCCTCGCAATTTTTGCTGACTGATAATTCAAATCATAAACCGCATCTTCGAGATGGTAGTCAGCCTGTGCAATGGTTGTTCCGCTAAATGTGTTTGTCTCAATGATATCCGCACCTGCTTCAAAATATTGGCGATGGATGTCTTTGATAATATCCGGTCGGGTGAGAGAAAGCAAATCATTATTGCCTTTTAGGGTATACTTATGATTCTTAAATCGCTCACCCCGAAAATCTTCTTCCGTTAATGTGTGGCGTTGAATCATGGTGCCCATGGCACCATCAATGACCAAAATTCTTTCTTTTAAAATGTCTTCGATTTTCATAGAGCTCTCATTTACGGTATGCTATCCAGAGAGCCCGGCTTAAGGGGGTACTTATCTTTTCCCGCCGAGTCGGCGAATGGGATTTAGCACAACACCCCCGCTGAGGCGAGGATAGGATGCTAAGACGTCATAGGGCCCAAAACCCTCGGTCTTTCTGGATAAGCAATACAAATAAAACCATTAGAAATGAATTATAAAAATTAAAATAAGGGTTGGCTACACTTGTTTTAGGTGTTTGAATGTTTAAGTGTTTAGAATCGCCGGCACCGCTCCGCTATAAAAAGAAAACTACTTAACCATTTTTAAACATAAAACCGTGTATTGAGCCCGCTCAAACGAATGATGTGAATGGCTAGTCGCTATTTGCAGAAGGAAATTCATGGGAGCCGCGGGGACTGTGCTTTCTGTTTTTCTAAGATTGAACAAACTTTGATAGTTTTGCGCAAAACTTCGTGAACGTAAAATCTCATTATCATAATACGAAGGCGGTGGGGGAAGAACTACATTTTGAGGTTGATAAGGAAACACCTAGAATAATTAAATTATTAACAACCTATTGAAACTTGCAGCAATAGACATCGGCTCCAACGCAATCCGTTTCCAGGTCTCCACGGTGTTGGATAATTCTCCTCAGTTATTATTCAAAAAATTAGAGTATGTCCGCTTCCCTCTTCGGCTTGGTCATGATGTATTTAGTACGGGTCGTATCAGCGAGAAAAGTATAGAGAAATTTAAAAAGCTGATGAAAGCTTTTCGACTTCTTATTGAATTATATGAAGTAGAAGATTATATGTTTTGTGCTACATCAGCTATGCGTGAATCTGAAAATGGTTTGGAGTTAGTTAATCGGGTACAGGAAGAGATAGGTATTACCATTCACATCATTGATGGAAATAGAGAGGCCGAATTTGTTAATCGTGCAATCCATTCTTACCTGTCAACCAAAACTTATCTGCACATTGATGTAGGTGGAGGAAGTACTGAGCTGAACCTATATTTCGGCGGAAAAAAAATTCAGTACCCGCTCTTTTAAAGTTGGTTCTGTAAGAGTACTGGAGGGTACAGACTCACCTATCATGTGGCAGGATATGGAACATTGGGTAAAAGAAAACATCAAAAAAAGCTATGGAAGAATTACGGCTGTAGGTACAGGTGGTAATATCAGTAAAATATTTGAGCTGGCCCTGACGAAGCCAGGCAAAACCATTTCGATAAAAAAAGTAAAACAGATCCGGGATATGATTGAAAGAATATTCCATTGAACAACGGATTTATACATTGCAAATGAATCCCGATCGGGCAGATGTTATTATTCCTGCCAGCGATATTTATTTGAAAGTAATGGAGTGGGCACACGCAGGTAATATTCTCGTACCTGAAGTCGGATTAAAAGATGGAATTATTTTACATTTGTATGAGAAGAACATCCTGCAGAAAAAAATCGAATTCTAAATTCGTACAATTTATTCTGGTTTACCATGGTCTATTGTGCTCTTCCCTTTTTTCCTTTTTTCTACCTTTAAATCAATAAGATAAGCAAGCGAAAATTTGAAATCCCTGGTTACGCGACTTAAGAGGATCTTGAAATAGGTGTCCTGAAAATTCCGTTTGTCTTAGCTAAATAACTATGACCAAGTTCATATCGAACCGAAAACATAACTCGTTGCTTATTCCAGGGCTCAAAAACCATTCCTGCAATCAGGTTAAGACCCAGTTGTAGTCTGTTTGCCCGATCAACTCTCATTTCATCCGTGGGCTGGTCATCGGAAGGTGTGTCAAACGTTATTTTATAGGATACGCGCTTGTCTATTATTTTCATCTAAATCTGTGCTGAAGAGTTTCCCCTTCCCCCCAACCAATAGCTCACGTTGGGACCAATACCTAAAAAATATTTAACTCTTTGCTCTTCCCAATTTTACCTTTAAAATCAACGGTATAGTTAATGGGCATATCGATATAATTATACCGCGCTGAATTTTTCATCAACGCGCCCACTTTACCGTTCAATACCCTTCCCTTAGAAGAATAAAGCAAAGAAACGTGAAGAAAAAAGCGATTGCGAACTTTAAAAGCCAAATGACCTCCGGCATGAAAACCGACTACCGGGCTCACCTTAAATTCGTCTTTCAGATCCTCATCGCTGAATGAAGCCCAGGAATAATTGACGCCCCTTCCGGCCCAACCAGTAACTCGGAAAATGTCGAGGCCCCAATACTGCGAGTAAAAAGAAATTGAATAAAAAGTTTTCACAAAAAAATGTTCTGGCGTTTAAAAAATTACATCAAGATTACTCCATTCTGAACAAGCTAGGTAAGCAGGAGGGGAATAAAAACAAAAAACGCCGTATATTCGGGAGTTACTTTAAAGTAACTTTTCAACCGGACAATAGATCACTTACAGGCAGAGGCTATTTTTTAACGATAAGTTGTCAAAACACCTGTTTTTTTAGGTGACTTTTAAGCTTTTGTCCTTATTAATGGCAGTGAATGCGCTATTTTTTTAACTTAATTATATCATCCTTTTTGCTCTTGTGCGGTACTTTGTTACAGGCGCAGAATTTTCCCGTTTATAATAGTTTTTACGTAAATCCATTTTTATATAATCCTGCGGAGGCCTTAACGGAATACACGCAAGTTTTCGCATTGCATCGCCAGCAATGGTTAGTAGTGGAGGGAGCTCCCATAGTTTCTACGCTGACTTTTAACACCTTGTTGAACGAATCGCGTGCGGGCATCGGGGGAAAGTTTTCTTCCTATAAACGGGGTTTACTAAATACAACCGACGTCACGTTGTCTTATGCGTATGGTATTCCGATGGGTCAGAAAAATTGGTTATTTCTTGGTCTCTCTGGAGGCGCTATCTCAAACTCCATTGATATAACGAAAGTCACTGACCCTAACGATCCAGCTATTGCTAATTATTTAGCAAACAACTTACAACCCGCCGCAGGCTTTGGAGCTCTTTATCGTTCCAGCTCGGGTTTGAATGTTGGTTTTTCATTTCCCCAATTGTTTCCAAATGTATATAACAGCGATGCAAGTTTTTCTAATACAACAGTGTCGCCTTCGGATAATGTTTTTGTAACGATTTATTATAAGCGAAAAGTTGAGAGCAAGATCGTAAGCCGCAAACAAGGAGGATTAAAAAGAAAAGTAAGAACAGAGGAGGCGATTGCGCCTTTAGAAATGTACTTCAATTATAAGTATTCAAAGTTTGGCAACAGTCAGTTTGAGTTTTTGGGAAAGTTAAACCTGACACAGCATTTTTGGCTAGGTGGCTCATATCGTTTGCCCTACGGGTTCACGGGTAATTTCGGGATTAATACCCAACGTTTTATCTTGGGCTATTCTTATGAACCGGCCAATCAACCGCAGGATGGTTTTTCACAAGGCTCACATGAGGTAATACTCGGACTAAAATTAGGTAGCCTTAAAAAATTCAAGCGCGCTGCACCTGTATTACGTTCTACCCTTACCAAAGCACCAACTGAAAAACATACCGCGCGTTTCCAGGACACTGTTGAAGATCCTGATCAGATTGCTCAGAGCCAAAGCACTAATAAAAAGAAGTATTATGTTGTAATACGCTTGTTCAATGACTTTACGCAAGCTGATAGCTATAAACGAAAACTCATTACAGATAAATTCAACGCTGAGATTTTCTATAACCCGCAGGATAAAAAGTATTATGTTCATGTGTTGGAAACGTTTAAGGCTTCTGAAGCGCATGAAGAAATTCGAAATTTGAAGACGTACACGAAACTGAAGGGCGCACGCCTGCTTGTAGTAACAAGCGATAAGTAGCATTAAAATCAGGGTTACATTGGTAAGGATTTGAGGGATTTAAGTATCATGGACCGAATTCAGAAAACCTTTATTTACCTAGCGTGGCTTATCATTTTTTTGACAAGCACGATCCAGCTCTCCCTGGCCCAGAAGCCGGAAATCAAATCTATTGATAAATTGGCGGGTCATATGGAGGAGGTAGTAACGGTAAAGGGAGCTTACTTTGGAGCGGATCAGACCAAACTTGCAGTAACGTTTGGGGCTTCCAAAGGCAATATTGTTTCAATAACGGATCAAATCCTTGAAGTAAAGGTGCCTTTCGGCGCGACGTACAATAATATACACGTTACCAATCTCACATCTGGGCTTTCCGGATACACGTCACAACAATTCTTATTAAGCTTTGGTGGGGAGCCCGGTTTCGAGCTGAGCAACTTACAAGGTCAATTCAACTTTCCTGCCGGCGCCCCTGCATCCGAAGGACTTTATGATCTTTGTATGTGTGATTTTGATGGTGATAAAAAGGTAGATGTCGCCACAGCGAATGATAATTTTAAATTTATAAACATTTACCCCAACAGTTCCGCCGTAGGCGCCGTAACATTTCCCAGTAAAACGGCGATTAACATTGCGTCCCTTTCACTGCACATCAAATGCGGTGATTTAAATGGAGATGGCAAAGCCGATTTGATTGCAACAGAAAGCGGCACAACTGACAAAATATTTATTCTAAAAAATGGAAGCTCTGGCATCGGGAACTTTTCATTTACCGCGCCAATACCTATCACACTCGCCGGTAAAAGACCGAAGCGTATCGAAATCGCAGACCTGGATCTTGATGGGAAGCCCGAAGTCATCATCACATCACAAGGAAGCAATACTGTAACTGTACTGGTAAATCAAAGCACACTTGCATCCATCTCATTTTCGCCAGCTCCACCTATTCATATTACCATTCCCGGCGCTGTAAGCACAGAGGGCTTGGCTATTGCAGATGTTAATGGTGATGGGTTACCTGAAATAATTACAAGTCAGTTTCAGACGAACTCCGATGTATATATCATTGAAAATAAAAGTTCTCCCGGATCATTTTCCGCTGGACCCATAACTACCCTTACAGTAGGTACACCCATAAAAAACATTCGCGTTGGTGATCTTGATGGTGACACTAAACCAGATATCGCATTCACGCAACTGACCTCTTCAAGTATTGGAATATTTCTAAATCAAAGTTCAGGCGCTATAGCATTTGACAATTTAAAAAACATCGCTACGGATGCAACTCCATGGGGTATCGATTTTGGCGACCTGGATGGAGATGGGAAGACAGATATTGCAGTTGCTTCTATCACTAAAAAGTCGATCACCATTTTAAACAATAAAAGTACTGCGGGAAACCTGGCGTTCGACCGCCTGATCCAACCTACTACGTACATCAACCGCCACGTTAACATCTGCGACGTTGATACCGATGGTAAACCCGACGTCGTCTTTACAAGTATTGACGATAATAACTTGAACATACCTGCCTCCAAAGTTTCTGTCTTCAGAAATAAAACGTGTATGATTCCTAAAATTACACCGGAAGGTCCATTGAATGTCTGTGCCGGTTTTCCTGTCGTGTTAAAGGCGACAATAGGTGGTGGGGTCACATATGAATGGACTAATGTCACAACGAACATCAGCACTATAGGCACGAACGAATTTACGCCGGTAGCTTCTGGCGACTATGTTGTAAAAGCTATTGCAGAAGGTGCTACATGCAATGAGATTTCCAACACAGTAAAAGTAACCATCTCACCGGGCATAGCCGCAGATCCCTTACCGGTTAACGACGGCCCTGTTTGCCTCGGTCAAACCTTAACGCTAAAGATTTCAAATGATCTGGGAGCTGGTTTTACGTATGAATGGACAGGGCCTGAAAATTATACAGGCACTGGATTAACCCCTGCGCCTATTACTAATTTTAGACTTGCAAATGCTGGAAAATATTATGTAGATGTAAAGGCAGCTAGTGGTTGCGTTGCGCGTAGGGAGTCAACATTAGTCGAAGCCGTTGACCTTCCTGACTTTAAAGTAGGATTCACAGGTTCCGATGTCATCTGTTCAGGTGATTTAAAACAACTGCATATTGTACCCAACTCACCGGGCTTTAGTTATCAATGGTATGAACAAACATCTGGAATTATAACTGGCGCCACGGCAACACCATATACTATTGGAGCTTCCGGTCAATATTACTTTACCGCAAAATCAACCAATCCAAATTGTCCGGTTGTAACATCCTCGATTGCTAAACTCACTGTGGTTAACAAACCGGTAGCTGCATTCACGTCCCCGTTATCCGCTTGTAAAGGGCAAGAAATCAGCTTCACGAATCAATCCACTTCGGATACTCAGGCGACTGCAAACTACATGTGGAGCTTTGGTGATGCCGCCATATCAACCGATAAAAATCCTAAACATATTTATTCCAGCACCGGGTCTTTTACAGTAAATCTTACCGTAAGCTATAACGGTAATGCTTGCCCCGCTACGGTCAACCACCCTATTACCATTACCGACGCACCTCCAGCTCAGATTACCACCGACCTAAATAAATTTGAAATTTGTCCGGATGAAGAATTGGTGTTGCTCGTCAGCGGTTCCTTTACTTCATATGCGTGGAGCACCGGTGCTACCACTCCAACACTCGTTATAGAAGAACCGGGAGATTATAATGTAATAGTAACAGCGTCCAATGGATGTGAATTGAAAGCAAGTAAAACAATCACCAGACTGGCTGCGCCCGAAGTATCAATTTCAGCCACGCCTGAAGTTGTGGACGAGGGACAAAGCGTCCAATTAGAAGCTTCAGGATTAGAGAATTATAGCTGGACTCCCGCTGAAAATTTATCGAATCCCGCTATTCCAAATCCCGTAGCAATCCCATTAACATCCATCACGTATACAGTGACCGGAAAAGATAGTAACAACTGTAAGGGTAAAGCTACAGTGGATGTAAGAGTCAAGGGAGAAGCCATCGTTAAGAAACTTATTCCTGGTAATTTCTTTTCTCCGAACAATGGAGATATCGTTGGCCAGTATTGGTTAGTAGAAAAAATTGAAGAATATCCTCAGTGCGAAGTAACCATCTACGATGATAAAGGTGTAAAGGTATTCGATGCCAAGCCTTATATGAATGATTGGGACGGTTCGTTCAATGGAAAACGATTACCCGATGGTGTTTACTACTATATCATACGTTGTGAAGGGGAGGAAAGTGTACCCAGATCGGGAAGTATTACGCTGCTACGATGAGCCTATCGGCTGAAAACGCCGATTCATAAAAATCCAGAATGTCCACAAACTCGTTCAGAACAACTTCGCGCCCATCACAATTTCTCTCGTGACGTGGTAAAATTCTTTGTGTATATTAAATGGAGGCTCTCCATTTTGCTTCTTTTCATAGTTGCCATCCTCTTTCATGATATTGGCATTCACATTATCTTTTAAATTATAACGAAGGTTATTGATAGCCTGCTTTTTTAATATTTCTTCGTCCAATAGAAAAAGAGATTCTATTCGGCGATCAAAACTTCGAACCATAGCATCAGCGCTCCCAATATAAACTTTGGGTTCGCCGGCATTATGGAAATAATATATGCGCGAATGTTCAAGATATTCTCCGACAATAGAAATTACTTCGATATTTTCACTTAACCCTTTTCTGCCAGGGCGAAGACAGCACATTCCACGCACTACAAGTTTTATCGGTACGCCAGCCTGTGAAGCGGCGTAAAGCTCATCTATAAATTCTTTGTCTTGCAAAGAGTTTAACTTAATAACGACTCCGGAAGGAATTCCATTGCGTGCGTTCTCAGCTTCACGTTTTACCAAATTGCAAATCTGTATGCGCATATCGCGCGGAGACGTGATCAAGTTCCGATAGGTAGAGGGTTGCGAATGACCTGTAATTACGTTGAAGAATTCAGAAACATCGTTGGCATACACCTCTTTGGTAGTAAGTAAACCA
Organism: uncultured Bacteroidota bacterium; assembly: GCA_963837415.1. Classification (GTDB taxonomy): domain Bacteria; phylum Bacteroidota; class Bacteroidia; order Cytophagales; family Cyclobacteriaceae; genus Chryseolinea. The sequence continues at coordinate 425,127 of CAWING010000002.1, forward strand.
ATATCCACATACAATCTTGAAGTCGACTCATTGTAGTTGCCGCTGGAGAGATGAACATAGCGGTAAACTTTATCTTCTTCTTCTTTTCGTACAATTAATAAAAGCTTAGTATGGGTCTTTAGGCTGTTAATACCGTAGATAACAAAACAGCCAGCTTTTTGTAATCGTTGTGCCTCGCGCAAATTATTTTCCTCATCAAACCGGGCCTTGACTTCAAATAATACGGAAACGTGCTTGCCATTTTCAGCGGCTTTGAGTAGCGCAGACGTGATGCGTGATTCTTTCGCCACACGGTAAATGGTGATCTTAATGGAGAGAACATGTGGATCATCCGCAGCTTTTTCTACTAACTCAAGCACAGGCTCCATTGAATTGTAAGGATGATGAAGCAGGATGTCACGCTCTTTCAATACTTCAAATAGGTCGCGTGTGCCATGCTCCGGAAAGTTGAGTGGTTTTATAGGCTCTGGAAGCTGTGCGCGTTTAGCTTTAAATTCTTTGTGACTGATGATCTGCATAAGACCGGAAAAATCAATCAAACTTTCAGTAGGCGAGTAAAAGATATTATGCTCGTCTAAATCCCATTGTATTCTGAGAAGGCGCATCATCCATGGATCTGGATTTTCTTCAACCTCCATCCGCACAACCCTTCCTGTTCTTCTTGTTTTTAGTTTAATGCGTAAGTCTTCCAAGAAATTTGATTCAATGTCTTCGCTTTCATCCAATGTAAAATCTCCATTGCGGTTGATACGGAATAAATTCGTACTGATGATCTCTACATTTCTGAAAAGTGAATGCACGTTATTCCTGATGATTTCCTCAATGGGAACAAATAAAATTGTTTCTCCATCCCATAATTCATAAAATCTTGGAAGGTTTTGCGGTACCTGGATAAAGGAAACTTTCTGCTGGTTTTGATTCTCTGTTGGATTTCTCGACACCACCCCCAACAAAAGTCTGTTGTTCATTAAAATGGGAAATGTATGATAACTATCAAAGACCATCGGGGTTAACATGGGAAAGATGGTCTTATTAAAATAGTCGTTTACCTTTTGTGTGTTTTCAACGGACAACTCTTTGTAGCAAGCAATGACAAAACCGTTCTTAGAAAATAAAGGGCGTAAGTGATTTACATAGTATTCGTTCTGGTCGTTGCAAAACTTTTTTGTTTCCCCCAGCAGGTAAATACGAAATGGTTCTTCACGCAAACCGCTGTAGTCAAAACGTTCTTTGCCATAGTCAAGGTAGTTGTATAAACTACCAAGCCGAATGGTGCAAAACTCATCCAAGTTTAGACGAAGTGATCGACAAAAATTTAAGCCGATCGAAAATACTTCGATCGACGTGCTTAGCCTGATCGAGGACACGATAATTAAATTTGATCCAGCTTAGATCACGGCTTATATAATTACTTTCCTCAATCTGATGAGCAATTCTTTCAACTATAGCTACATCCTCCATAAAACTCCCACTAAAATGCTATCTAAATATCAATGCGGGCATACTTCGCATTTTTTTCAATAAATTCTCTTCGAGGTGCAACTTCGTCGCCCATAAGCATGGAAAACAAGTGATCAGCCTCCGCTGCAGATTCTATGCTAACTTGCTTAAGAGACCGCTTTGCCGGATCCATGGTGGTGGTCCACAATTGTTCAGGGTTCATTTCACCAAGTCCTTTGTAGCGCTGGACACCAACAGAATCTTCCTTTCCTCCGCTTAGTTCTTTTACGATAGCTTCGCGTTCTTCTTCCGTCCAGCAATACCGTTCTTCGCGACCTTTCTTTACTAAATAAAGCGGCGGCAAGAGCAATGTACACATAGCCATTCTCAATTAAATCTTTCATATACCGAAAAAAGAAAGTGAGTATCAACGTCCGAATGTGGCTTCCGTCCACGTCGGCATCTGTCATAATGATAACCTTATGATACCTGAGCTTATTCATGTTAAGCGCTTTATCATCTTCCGGAGTTCCAAATGATACACCCAACGCGGTGATCATATTCTTGATTTCTTCGTTATCGTAAATTCTATGCTCCTGTGCTTTTTCAACATTTAAAATTTTACCTCGCAAGGGAAGTATCGCTTGAAAATTTCTATCGCGTCCTTGTTTCGCTGAGCCTCCGGCAGAATCTCCTTCCACCAGATATAGTTCGCAAATGCTTGGATCAGCACTTGAACAGTCAGCTAGTTTACCAGGAAGACCGGTACCTGATAATACATTTTTGCGCTGCACCATCTCCCGGGCTTTTCGGGCAGCATGGCGAGCCTGGGCCGCAAGAATAACCTTATTGACAATAAGCTTAGCTTCGCGAGGATGTTCTTCAAGATAATGCTGCAACGCCTCACCTACCGCCTGATCGACTGCACCCATAACATCCGAATTGCCGAGCTTGGTTTTTGTTTGCCCTTCAAACTGGGGCTCTGCAACCTTTACGGAAATGACCGATGTCAGCCCTTCACGAAAATCGTCACCATTAATGTCAATTTTTACTTTATCCAGCAAACCAGATTTGTCTGCGTAATTTTTTAGGGTTCGGGTTAGTGCTCTGCGAAAACCTGCCACGTGTGTTCCACCTTCGTGTGTGTTAATGTTGTTTACATACGAAACGAGGTTTTCACTAAACGACGTATTATAGCTCATGGCAACCTGAATCGGAATTTCACCCTTGTCATTTTCGATGTAGATCGGTGCCTGGATTAATTTTTCGCGTGTCGAATCAATGTACTCCACAAATTCCCGAAGGCCTCCCTCAGAATAGAAATCATCATGACGGGCTTCACCCTTTTCATCTTTCTCACGCAGGTCAGTGAGTGTGATTTTTATTTTAGGATTAAGAAATGACAACTCACGGAGACGTGTAGCCACAGTTTCGTAATTATAATCAATGATGGGGAAGATTTGTTTGTCCGGTAAAAAGTGTACTGTGGTACCTTTCCTTTCGGAAGGCCCTACGACTCTTACAGGATATTTAGGAATACCCCTTTCATATTCCTGTTCAGAGGTATTACCATCGCGAAAGACCGTAACATGCAGCATTTCTGATAAGGCATTTACACAAGAAACGCCTACGCCATGCAATCCGCCCGATACTTTATAGGTATTCTTATCAAACTTGCCACCGGCATGCAAGACCGTCATTACTACTTCCAACGCGGACTTTTTTTCTTTCTCCATTATTCCTGTTGGAATCCCGCGACCGTTATCTTCAACCTGAATTGAATTGTCTTCGCGAATAGTGACTTTTATGTCATCACAATACCCGCCTAATGCTTCATCAATTGAATTATCCACCACTTCCCATACCAGGTGATGCAGCCCCTTTACACTAACATCGCCAATATACATAGCCGGCCTTTTACGCACAGCCTCCAATCCCTCTAAAACCTGAATATTATTGGCTGAATAATCAGCCGGAACTTTGTCTTTAATTTCACTCATGTTATATTGTTAGAACCGCCAAAAATAATGCTTTTGAGTTTATAAAAAGAGTTTATTTTATACAAATATTCGTTTCGAATTTGGAGTTCGGAGTTAGGCGTTAAAGCACTAAAAACCTGGAAATTTGGCAGCTAAAAAACCCGAAACTAAACTCCGAAAACTTTCAATCAGGTTCCTGGATTAGAATCTCTCTGGCCTTTAGCAAATCTGCTTTTTGGGACTCACTTAACACAGGGTAATCGATCTTTAGTGCATTGAATTGGTTATAGATTACTGCGGCGATAACAAGCCGGGTGTACCATTTATCATCCGCAGGAATAATGTACCAGGGAGCATGATTTGTAGAAGTGGCATTGATAGCATCCTGATATGCACGTTGATAATCTTCCCAATGAGCACGTTCCTTTAAATCACCAAAGGAAAACTTCCAGTTTTTTTCCCGGTCATCAATCCTTTCCAGAAAGCGTTTCTGTTGTTCTTTCCTCGAGAGATTCAGAAAAAATTTAAGAATGATGGTGCCATTCTCACTAATGTTTTTTTCGAAACGATTAATTTGTTTAAAACGCATGTTCCAGAATTTTTTATCAATCTTCTCCACGGAATCTATTCCGGGAAGTTGTTCTTTAAGAATGTATTCAGGATGCACACGCGTTACTAACACATTTTCGTAATGCGACCGATTGTGAATGGCGATTTCACCATGGCCCGGCAAAGCCAGATCATGCCTCCACAGATAATGGTGATCAAGTTCCTGGGGTGTTGGGGCTTTAAAACTGTAGACCTTTACTCCTAAGGGATTGAATCCCGACATAATATGCTTTACGGCACTGTCTTTACCCGATGCATCCATAGCTTGCAAAATAATAAGCACGCTGTAACGATTTTGGGCATAGAGTTTTTCCTGGACCTCTGCCAAATGTTTACGGCCGGCTTCAAGTAAAGCTCCAGCCTCCTTCTTATTCAAGGTCTTTCCTTTGTAATCGGTTGGATAATTTTTTAGATTTATTGTCTTTCCGGGTTTTACCTTAAATTTCTTGATCTCAACGAAATCTTCTTCTGAAAGCATAGTGGAATTCTCTGTAAAAAGCCAAGGTATAAAATCTCTTAATCATTTTTCCAATTTGGTTTGAAGCGTATCTTAAAACTCCCTCGGTTTTTTACTAAACATATATTCGTCCTGTGTCAATATTGCCTTGACCGGAGAAGTACCAGTGTACAAGCCTGAAGCGCTTCCACATGTTGTTGCCTTGCCATGTTTTCAAATTCCTCATTTTCTGTACCAGGATTAAAAATAATACGTTTGGGCTTCAAGCTTAAAAGATAGTTATACCATTCGGGCTGGCGATGCGGACCAATATAAAGAGTTATAGTATCTACATCTGTTATTAAAGGCTTTTCACGAATATCCAGAATTTTTTTCCCATTGATCTCACCTTTTTTGATACCTAATAATACGGTATCATGTTGGTATTCTTCCAGCATCGTAGCTGCTAAATAGGCATAACGCGAAGAGTTGGGTGTAGCTCCGACTAATATTGTCTTCTTCAAGAAATTTCTTTTATGTTAAACTAATACTATCCTGTCTCCGTTACAGAATCATTTACATTTTAAACAAAGATCAATTCAAATAAAGTGCATACTTTTCGGTTTATTACAGTTTATGAAAATTAAGTTATTAGCACTCATTGTTCTTATTCCTGTATTTATACATCCAGTTATAGGTCAATCAAAAAAGAAAAGCAACTATCAATATACCGTCGACTTATCCCGAGTGGTAGATGATAAAGTATGGGTTGAACTTTTACCACCACCTATCTCTTCATCCGAGATAACTTTTTATTTGCCCAAGATTATCCCAGGAACGTATGCCATTGCTGACTATGGCCGTTTCGTTTCCGATTTTAAAGCAGTTGATAAAAAAGGAAATGCTTTGCCTTTTGAACGAGTCAATGACAATACGTGGAAAATAAAAAATGCTACGCGACTTCGTAAAATCAGCTACTGGGTTAATGACTCATACGATACGGAAATTGCAGGTCCAACTATTTTTCAACCAGCAGGTACAAATATCGAAGAGCATAAAAACTACGTCATCAACAGCAGCGGTTACTTCGGTTACTTCGAAAACATGAAAGAAATACCAATTGTTTTAAAAGTTGTCCGCGAAAAAGATTTTTATGGATCTACCGGACTGATACCACAAAAATCCGGCGAACCTGTTACCTCCGTAAAATTAGAAAAAGGTGCAACTCCCAGTGACCAAAGAGTAGACACCTACATAGCAGAAGATTATGATGAATTGATTGATTCACCGCTCATGTATAGCGAGCCCGATACGGCTGTGATTAAGGTGGGAAATACAGAAGTATTGATAGGGTGTTATTCGCCGACTAAAAAAATAAATGCTAAAGAAATTGCTAACAGCGTCCGCGAAGTATTATTGGCTCAAAAAGAGTATTTGGGTGGTACGCTGCCAGTAAACAAATACGCGTTCATTTTTTATTTCACAGATAAGCCTGTTTATTCCTATGGGGCATTAGAACATTCTTCATCTTCCTTTTATTTTATGCCTGAGCGCACCATAGATGAAATGAATCAGCAACTTCGCGATTTCGCGGCGCATGAATTTTTCCATATTGTTACCCCGTTGACCATCCATTCGGAAGAGATTGGAAATTTTGATTTTAACGATCCTAAAATGTCACAACACCTGTGGCTTTATGAAGGGGTCACGGAGTATTTTGCAGGTAATGTCCAGGTAAAGTACGGATTGATTACGCTCGAAGATTATTTAGATAAGCTTCGAGAAAAAATTTTAACCGCTGATAATTTTAAAGACACTGTTCCTTTCACTGACATTAGCAAGTTTACACTTGATCGATACAAGGATCAATATTATAATGTATATCAAAAGGGAGCGTTGATCGGTATGTGCCTTGATATTAAACTCCGGAAATTATCGGAAGGCGAATATGGACTTCAAAATCTTATTAGAGATCTCTCGAAAAAATATGGAAAATCAAAAGCTTTTCAAGACGACAAACTTTTTGATGAAATCACGGCCCTTACCTATCCTGAAATAGGGGAATTCCTTAAACAATATGTTTCTGGTTCCGCCAAGCTTCCTTTAAAAGAGATTTTCGAAATGGTCGGAGTAAACTACATTGAATCATTTATTTCTCCTGAATTAACCCTCGGTTTAGAAAGCAATGCGGTTACGATTTCTCAGGCTGATGGTGCACCCAAACTTGCCATTGCCAATGTCCAGGCTCTTAATGCTCAGGGCAAAGCCCTTGGTTTTAAAGAAGGAGATCTTCTTATTAAAATAAATGGCGAGCTTATTCCTTATAATGAAGAATTTCCAAACTTTATTCAAAGACAGCAAAGCAGCCTGCAAAAAGGAAAAACATTATCTTATACGGTGTTAAGGAAAAATGAAGCCGGAGTTGAGCAAGAAGTAGAACTAACAGCTGAGCTTATAATGGTAGAGCGCGAGGTAAGACACCTTCTTGGTTTGAATGACCAAGCAAGTCCTGCACAGTTAACATTGCGAAAATCCTGGATCAGTGAAAATTGATCGGAGGAATAACTCTTGTATTTTAAATATCATGAGAAAGTTCACGATGTCTTAATTTAAGGGCGACCGCCTCGGCACAGCGTTCGCCATCCATAGCAGCGGATACAATGCCTCCGGCATAACCTGCACCCTCACCACATGGAAACAACCCGCTTACCTGAGGGTGCTCTAACGTATTCTTATCACGAGGAATTTTTACGGGAGACGAAGAGCGGCTCTCCACCCCTATCACTTGCGCCTCATTGGTTAGAAATCCTTTCAATTTTGTACCAAAGTTCCTGAACCCTTGCCGCAATGCATTTACAATACTAAGAGGTAGGATTTCCTTCATGTCAACGGAAGTTAGTCCTGGCTTATAAGAAGTTTCCAGCACTGAAGCAGATACTTTATTTTCAACAAAATCCATCAACCGTTGTGCAGGAGCGGCTTGAGTGCCACCTGCTAAAGCACATGCCTTTTGTTCCATGGAAGCCTGAAAATACAATCCTGAGAGTGCTCCGTATTTCGCATAGTCCTTAAAGTCATTTTCATCGACTGCGACCACAATGCCTGAATTTGCGAATAGAGAGTCTCTCCGCGACGGACTCATCCCATTTACAACTATTTCCCCAGGCGCTGTTGCTGCAGGAACAATAAATCCGCCGGGACACATACAAAACGAAAATACACCTCGTTCTTTACCATCTACTGTAGCTTGATGCACCAGGGAGTAAGATGAGGCAGGTAGATATCTTCCGCGATCAGGAAAGCAATGATACTGAACCCGATCAATTAAATTTTGTTGATGTTCTACCCTCACACCTAACGCAAATGGCTTTGGCTCGATTAAAATATTTTTATGCTGTAGCAAATAAAAAATATCCCGTGCCGAATGTCCCGTTGCCAGTATAACTGCTTCACCTAAAATCGTATCGCTCTTGTGTGTAACTACGCCTTTGATAACATTATCCTGTAGAATAAAATCAGTAACACGTGTATTGAAATGAATTTCTCCTCCCGCCTCTAAAATACTTTGCCTCAGTTTGGTAACAAGGCGGGGAAGTTTATTTGTCCCGATGTGCGGGTGAGCATCAAACAAAATTTCCTCCTTGGCTCCATGTGCGACTAGCACTTCTAAAATTCTTCGTACATCGCCTCTCTTTTTGGAACGAGTGTAGAGTTTACCATCCGAATAGGTACCCGCGCCGCCTTCACCAAAACAATAATTCGATTCAGGATTAACAATGTGATCCTTGTTAATAGCTGCCAGGTCGCGCCTCCTCTCCTGCACGTCGCTGCCTCGTTCTAGAACAATAGGTTTAAATTCTAACTCAATCAATCTCAATGCGGCAAATAAACCGGCAGGACCACTTCCGACAACAATAACGGTTGGCTTATTAGTTACATTCTTAATATCCTTCGAATACGAAAGTAAAGGTTTAGCTTCCGAACGTGCTGTAATTTCGCACTGAACGCGAACAATAACTTTTTTGGACCGGCCATCAATAGATCGTTTTATGGGCCGAATGAAAACACTTTCATCCTGCTTTAATCCAAGCTTTTGATAAAGAATGTCCTGAAATTTTTCTTCATCGAACGCCTCTTCGGGCGTTAAGATGATTTCTACAGTTCTCATAAGGACAGTTACAAGTTTCGAGTTTCGGGTTTAAAGTTCTTTGATTCAAAGTTTCTATTTCAGATTCAAGTTGGACCAGACTAACTCGAAACTACAAACGCGCAACTCGAAACTACTCCCTAGTCAAACGAAAAGACATTTCCTAAGTTCAGGCCAAAGTGAAATGTCCTGGCAAATTTATCCTGTTCGAAATTTTCAAAATAGGTTGAAAAAGTTGGGTCAACATCGAATCCACGGTATCCAATATCACCAGAAACAAACGCATCAATGGAAAATCCTGTGGAATTATTTCGTCTCATAATCCGATAACCAAGCATCAGCCCCCATTCAATCCGTTGCTCCACGGCATTGAAAGTGAATATATCATCAGGATTCTGACCATTTACTTGTCTTTCGTTTACAAAATGACCCAGGTTCGTGAATCGAATCTCGTGGCCGAAGTACCACATTCCGGCTTTTAAGGGATTATAAAATTTTTGTTTTATGCAAATGCTATATCCTCTTTCAAAAGTTTGCCCGGCGCTATATTCAAATCGGATTTAAAGAAAGGATCGCGGATACCGATAAATTCGAATTCATGACCGATTCTTTCCTCTAAATAAAATTCAATTCCAACGGGTAATCTACCCGCCGCTAGCCATACCGGATTGGTCCCAAAAATCACGCCTTGAAATTCATTGACGCGTGGATCAAAATAAGGGAAATGATTACCTTTTGTGATTTTCTTGGCTATGCTGCTTTTGCCAGCTAACGTTGTGATCTCCTTATTTAATTTTTGGTCATCATAAAATGGCTTGTAGTAACCTGATAATTTTCCATCGTTTTCGTAGATCTCCCATGTACCTGTTTTTAGATCTTCTTCGAGCATGCCCTTCGTTTGAAGGTTTCCATTTGGAAAATATCCGTAATAGGTTCCCTTGCTTTTATCAAATTCACAGGTACCTTCTAATTTGCCATCTTCATAATAGTACTCCCATTTGCCTTGGCGTTTGTCATCAACGATATTCCCTTTTCGCTTAAGTTTTCCGTTTGTATAATATTCACGGTATTCACCAGCCCCTTGTTCATATGTAATTTCACTTTTGAGAGTTCCATTGGCATCCAATGTTTTCCAGTATCCATCTTTTTTACCGTCCTTAAATTCGCCGGCCGAACTTATGGTGCCATCCTCAAAAAAGTATTCCCACTTTCCAGAAAGTTCATCATTGACATAACTACCTTTAGATGATATTTTACCCGAAGAATAGTAATTGGTCCACGTTCCATTTTTCTTTCCGCCTGCAAATTCTCCTTCATGCTGTAAGGTTCCGTCCTCCGCAAAAAATCTCCAAAATCCTGCATTCTTTGTTCCTGATTTTGGCCCTTCACCCAGCACTTTTCCAGAATGATAGTATTCAGTATATCTTCCAAAATCATCGGCATAATCAATTTCACCTTTCAGAACGCCATCTTCAAAATATGTTTTCCAAAGGCCGGCGCGTTTGTTATTTTTATATTCACCGATCTCCTTGACCTGTCCATTCTCATAAAACATTTTCCATTCCCCTTCCCGGTTCTTTCCATAAATAATTCCTTCCATGCTTTTTTGGCCATTTTCAAAAAAGTATTCCCACAGCCCGTAGTTTGAGCTCTTGAAAAGAATACCCCTCATCTTGAGTTTGCCCGTCTCATAAAAGAATTCCCAAACTCCAGAAGTTTCATTGTTCGTGAATTCTCCTTTCGATTCAGGATTTCCATTGACGTAATAGGATATGTAGCGACCATGAAGGATATTTTTAATAGTATCCTTTACCTGATAGACCTCTTTGAGATTTTTTTTCTCGGGATCGTGGTAGGTCTGGCGCATGAAGCCTTGTGCAAAAATCTGCGAGGCGGCAGCACTAAAAAATAAAAAAATAAGTATGAAACTTCTCAATGCCAGTGTCTTAGCCTGGTCAAAGATAGTTAAACTTAAAAGAATACGGGTGCGTGGAAGGAGGTAATCGGTGATCGGTAATTGGTGATGGTAATTGGTCTTAAGTAAGCGGTGTTCCGCAGGTAGGCATGTGTCAGATCATGATTACCTCTACCGATTACTGATTCAATGCACAGCTGCTAATACCCCTTTCCCCCAGTCTGCATGTTCTTGTGCGCTCCACAGATCGGGAAAAAACATTACTTTTTGTATCCGCGAAGGAAGGTATTTTTGCCAGTTCGTGCCTCCCGTTGCCTTAATGTCCTTTTGATTTTTTTGCAAATAGTGGCCGGCCGATTTAAGGTGTGCAAAACGCCACTGTAGGTTGGCTAAGTTATCATAAATGCGAAGTTGTTCAACGATCTCCTCCTTTTGGTCGCTGTTGCTAAAATGCGTATTAAAGATTTGTAGCAGATTCCTCTGTTTATACTTCACACCAGCCTCATAAAAGGAACTCATATATTTCGTTTCAAACTGCTGTAACGTCAGCGTTTTTTTTCCAGATGCCAGTTCAGTCGCGCCGCTTCGCCAATACAATTTTTCGAGCATCGCTCCGAGATCTGCATTTTTTAAACCCTCTTTTTCGCTAAGATTGACTAGGTTTATCATGTCTGTAGAGGCAATTTCAATAAGCCTATACTGAGCTGATTGAAAACCACTCGCAGGTAATAAAGCCATCCGGAATTTTAAAAATTGTTCCTTTTCCATTCCCACGACCATGATGTCAAAGGAATTTACCAGGTTTTGAAAATATCGTATGATCCGTCCGAGCCGTTCGCTAAAAAAAGAAGCATCAATATTTGGCCGATTGGAAATTTGTTCGAGCTCTAACAGAATCATGCGAAAGTATAATTCTGTGATCTGGTGGTAGAGAATGAACACCTTTTCGTCCGGGAAACTGGTTTCCGGGGATTGTAAACTAAGCAATGTGTCCAAATGTATATAATCCCAATAATTAAGATAATCAGAGTATAATAATCCATCGAGGTAGGAAGAAAGATCTTGCCCCATGACATCATATTTAGCCTGAAGCTTTTTTAATTGCTCTACCAGGTGCGGATCAACAGCATTATCGCCCATCTTTGTTGAAGTAAGAATGTGTTTTAGTTGTGTAAATTTGAGGCCATAATTACGAATAATCCAAATCATTATGTCAGCCAAAAGTTCAACCTCAGTTACAAAAGCTAAAAAATCCTTAAAGCAGGATTTATTTGAGCACCCTGACTTCTACGCTCTCGATGACTTGTTGACTGAAGAACATAAACTTATACGTCGATCTATCCGGGATTTTGTGAAGTTGGAAATCTCGCCATATGTCGAAGACTGGGCTCAGCAGGCGCATTTTCCTCGGGAGATCGTAAAAAAATTTGGAGATATCGGAGCCTTTGGACCTACTATTCCGCTAGAATATGGAGGAGGAGGATTGGATTACATCGCATATGGAATCATCATGCAGGAAATTGAACGTGGGGATTCAGGCATGCGCTCAACAGCATCCGTTCAAGGGTCTTTAGTTATGTATCCGATTTATAAATTTGGATCGGAACCACAGCGAAAAAAGTATCTGCCCAAGTTAGCTTCCGGTGAATGGCTGGGATGTTTTGGCCTCACCGAGCCGGATCATGGCTCGAACCCGGCCGGAATGGTAACAAATTTTAAGGATGCCGGTGATCATTACATTTTGAATGGGGCCAAAATGTGGATTTCCAATGCCCCCTATGCAGACGTAGCTATTGTTTGGGCTAAAAACGAACAGGGCCGGATTCATGGTCTGATAGTTGACCGAGATATGCCGGGCTTTTCTACACCGGAAACACATGGCAAATGGTCTTTACGGGCAAGTGCTACGGGTGAATTGGTATTCGATAATGTTAAAGTACCCAAAGAAAACGTGCTGCCAGAAAAAAGTGGATTGGGCGCTCCTCTTATGTGCCTGGACTCAGCCCGTTATGGAATAGCATGGGGAGCAATTGGCGCCGCTATGGATTGTTATGAGTCAGCAAGAAGATATGCTGCTGAACGAATTCAATTTGGCAAACCGATCGCTTCGTTTCAATTGGTTCAAAAAAAATTAGCCGAAATGCTTACGGAAATTACCAAAGCACAACTCATTAACTGGCGCCTCGGCACACTAATGAATGAAGGCAAAGCTACAACTGCCCAGATCTCGTTAGCCAAACGAAACAATGTGCATATAGCCCTAGAGATAGCCCGGGAAGCCAGACATATCCACGGAGCTATGGGCATTACAGGAGAATACCCGATTATGCGTCATATGATGAACCTTGAGTCGGTAATTACCTACGAAGGGACAAACGATATCCACTTGTTGATTTTAGGAAATGAGATTACGGGGATATCCGCGTTTAGTTGAAAGCTTAAAGCAAAAAGCTTAAAGCTCGTGCACAATAACTTTCAACTCTTAGCTATATGCTCCTAATTTTTCAGGAAAGCAGGCACAGGCTTTAAGCTTTCTGCTTTAAGCTTAACGCTATTCCTCCACGTACGCTGAAAATGTTATCCGCTGAATCGGGTTTTGTGGATCATTGGAATAGATGGTAACAGCTTTCTGAAGGGAACCTTTACGATCCTGCGGGTTGAAAGAAATTTTCAGGGAGCTGCTTTCTCCTGGTTTGATGGATGTTTTTTCTGCGGAAGCAGTTATACAAGTGCAATTACCTTGCAATGATTTAATATCCAGTTCTCGTTTACCGGTGTTATAGAATTGAACCTCTCGTACACTTGCTGCATGTGGCCTTACTCTTCCAAAGTCGACGGAAGTTACTTGCACCCGAAGCTGGGGCGCGTTTGCAAGCTCATCTGCGCTAAGCTGGGGAAATTGGTCTTCCAACGTTGCGTAAACGGAAAACGATTTGGTTGAATTCGATTCATCATCGGTAAAGAGTTCTATATTGTCGGATTGAAATCCATATTTACCTTTCATTTTCCCATTGTAGCTAATCTTAATGTTCCCCTTTTCTCCCGGGGCTAGGACTTTAGGGTGCACATCAACTTTAATATAAGCTGGACCTGCATGTTTTCCGGAAAACGTTATTGGCTTGGTGCCTCCATTTAAAACTTGAAAGTCACGTACTGTAAATTCATCTTTTAAGTAAACCTTGCCCATATTAAACGATCCTGACTTCAATTTCCAATTCCCATTGGCAGATTGGAACTGAATGTTTTCTGTTTCACCGTCTACAGCGACTTGTCCCTTAATTTGAAGAATAATGGGATTGGCATCGAAATCAGTAGTAACCGTTAATGATTTGTTAAAATAACCTGGCCTACCCTTAGGATTATAACTGGCATGAATAAAGCCTGACTTTCCGGGAGCAACCGGATCTTTAGACCAATCGGGAGTTGTACAGCCACAAGATGCCTGCACAGTAAGGATTTTTATATGCCTGTCGCTATTATTTGTAAAGGAAAACTCGTGTACTGCAGGACCACTCTGTTCCTTTATAGATCCAAAGTCAAAGATCTCCTCCCGGAATTGTAACGGTTTTGCTACCTGGGCCAGCACACAAGTACTCCACATGAAACAGCAAAATAATATTCTCACCCGCATCATCTAATTTTTTAAATCGTACAAATTTAAAACTAATTCGGTTCAGCTTTATTTTATTTCTTTGCAAAACTATGGCAAGAATTCTTACAGGCATTCAAAGCAGCGGTCGTCCTCATCTTGGAAATCTATTAGGCGCAATAATACCCGCTATTCAGCTTTCGCAGAAACCAGGAAACGAATCATTCTTTTTTATTGCTGATCTACATTCATTAACATCTATAAAAGATGGCCAAGTTCGTGTCAATAATATTCGCGCTGTGGCAGCAGCCTGGCTGGCCTTTGGCTTTGATATCGATAAAAATTTTTTATATCGTCAATCCAGAATTCCGGAAGTATGTGAACTTACGTGGTATTTAAACTGCTTCACTCCGTTTCCGATGTTGGCAAATGCACATTCTTTTAAAGATAAATCGGAACGGTTGGCAGATGTGAATGCGGGATTATTCACCTACCCTGTATTGATGACAGCGGATATTATTTTATATGATGCTCACTTAGTTCCTGTGGGCAAAGATCAGCGACAGCATGTGGAAATGGCCCGGGATATTGCTTCATCTTTTAATAATCTTTTCGGCGAAACATTTGTTCTTCCCGAAGCAAAAATTGAAGACCAAGTAATGACCATACCCGGTACGGATGGTCAAAAGATGAGCAAGTCACGTGAAAACATTATCGATATTTTCTTGCCGGACAAAGAACTCTTGAAACAGATCAAATCGATAAAAACAGATAGTACATCCGTGGAGGCACCAAAAAATCCAGATGGCGATACAGTGTTTGCAATCTATAGTTTATTAAGTAGTCCGGATCAAAAAGAAATCCTGCGCAATAAATACCTCGCAGGTAATTATGGATACGGTCATGCTAAACAGGAATTGTTTGAACTCATACTACAAAAGTTTGCCAAGGAACGCGAAGCTTTTAGCTATTATATGAGCAACGTGAACGAACTCGATAAGAAATTAGAAATAGGAGAAGATAAAGCCAGGGTTATCGCACACGAAGTTATCGGTCGCGTTCGAAAAAAATTAGGGTTCCGTTAATTCAAGAAGTCTGAGTCCAATTTATTTCTCCGAACTCCATACTATCTGCGACTTTTCGTTATTCACACTTAAAATAATCCGTGTTGGATTCGGAGCCAGTATAAGTCTCGCGTCCTTGCCAGGCAACTTTTCTAATTCTACCGGAATTCCCTGGCCAAGATACCCAATTGGCATTAATACATCATTTTCCGGGCAATATTCATCATGCACTTGTTGCAAGGCTTCTTCCAAGTATTCACCATATTCGTCTTGAAAATCATCTTCAAGGTCGTGTAATTGTTCTTCCAGGCTGTCGTACGAAGGGTCATTATAATTTACCTTGCTGAGTTCTTCCCGTTTTTTAACAATTTCCTGAAGTGCCGTATTAAGCGCTTTAATATCCATAGCCGTATTTTCCGTAAAGATTAAAGAAATAGATGAATTACAAAAAGATTTATGAAACACCTTACAGAATAAAAATTCACAAAAAATTATGGCACAAAAGTCAAATATGATTTGCCTTCTTTATTTTTGGCCAACTTTTAAAACAACAACATGGACAATCTTTTACAACTCGTTCAATCTAAAGCACAATCATGGCTTGATAGTCCTGTTATTGATGAAGCAACCAAAACTGAAATAAAGTCCCTCTTAGCTAAAAAGGATACTAAAGAATTAATCGATAATTTTTATAAAGACCTTGAATTTGGAACTGGCGGATTAAGAGGTGTTATGGGAGCTGGCTCCAATTGCATGAATCAATACACAGTCGGAGTTGCAACACAGGGGCTTTCCAACTACCTCAATAAGAATTTTCCCGGAAAAAAGATCAAGGCAGCAATTGCTTACGACAGTCGTAATAACAGTGCTTTTTTTGCACAGGTAACTGCGAATGTTTTTTCTGCTAATGGTATTCAGGTATATATGTTTCAGGAACTGCGGCCTACTCCGCTTCTGTCTTTTGCCATTCGATATTTAAAATGTGATTCAGGGGTTGTCATCACAGCATCACACAATCCGAAGGAATACAATGGCTACAAAGCTTACTGGAATGATGGAGCTCAGGTAGTGCCACCGCACGATAAAAACATCATCAGTGAGGTAAAATTGATTAAGTCCTTTGAACAGGTAAAGTTCAACGCTGTTAAATCAAACATTTATACTATTGGGCCTGAAGTTGAGAAAGCATACTACCATGAAGTAAAAAAACTGATTCCCAATACGGATGTCATAGCTAAACATCATCATATTCCTTTGGTTTATACAAGCATTCATGGGTCGGGCATAACCATGGTCCCTGAGTGTCTGAGGCAAATAGGCTTTACCAATATCCAGGTAGTTGAAGAACAAGAAAAACCGGATGGGAATTTTCCTACGGTCCAGTCTCCCAACCCTGAAGAAAAGTCGGCCATGGCGTTGGTAATTACAAAGGGTAAAGCAGTCGGAGCAACAATGGTTATGGCAACAGATCCGGACACAGATCGTGTTGGCATAGGAATACGAAGTTCCAACGGAGATTTCATTTTACTGAACGGAAACCAGGCCTTTAGCCTGATGATGTATTTCATTTTGAGAAACCTCAAGAGCAAAGACAATGCATACATCGCAAAAACAATTGTAACTTCAGATCTGGTGGATGCCATGGCTGCCAAGCTTGGTGTAGAATGTTACAACACACTTACTGGCTTTAAGTACATTGCAGAACTTATGGGTAAGCTGGATGGAGTAAAACGCTTCATCGCGGCCGGTGAAGAAAGCTACGGTTATATGGTCGGTGATTTTGTTCGTGATAAAGATGCTGTATCGGCTTGTGCATTTTTTGGTGCGATGGCGGCTAGCGCAACAGATGAAGGCAAATCGATGCAGGATTGGCTCATCGACATGTATGTAGAATTTGGATATTATAAAGAAACGTTGCTTAACATTACAAAAAAGGGCCAGCAAGGGGAACAGGAAATAAAATCAATGATGGAAAAATTCAGAAGTAATCCGCCGGCTGAAATTGTTGGAAGCAGAATAACCCGCCTATTAGATTATACAACACTGTCAGAAAAAGATTTATTGACAGGAGAAGCAAAGGCATTAAATTTTCCGACTTCTGATGTTTTGCAGTTTTATTTGGAGGATGGAAGTAAAGTGTCTATTCGTCCTTCGGGCACAGAACCCAAAATTAAATTTTACATGAGCGTACAAGCTCCTTTACAATCCAAAGCGGATTTTGAAATGGTTACAGCGCAACTCGACGATAAAATTAAAGGTCTTGAACAATACTTACTTTCAGTTTAATTCTACACCAATATGATGATCATCATTGAGACCTTGATAAAAATATTCGATCGCGATTTGCAACGATTAGAAGAAGAGATAAATTTATATCCAATCGAAGAGTCGATCTGGAAAGTCAGTGGTGAAATCAAAAATCCAGCAGGCAACTTATGCCTTCATCTTTGCGGTAACCTCCAGCACTACATTGGCGCTAATTTAGGACGTACATCCTATGTTCGAAACCGTGATAATGAATTCGCGGCTAAGAACATATCAAAAGCAGAATTGATTACAGAAATTCAAAAAACCAGACAAACCGTTCATGACACGTTAGAAAACCTTAAACCTTCTGTTTTGGAAACAGAATATCCTGAAAAAATTTTCGATTACCCGACGACTACCGCTTTTTTTCTCATTCATCTTACCGCACATTTGAGCTATCACTTAGGTCAAATTAATTATCATAGAAGGCTTATTCAATAAGGGTTTTTTAAATCCACTTCTGCATTCCGGCAAATCCTTATTAAATTTGCCCCTTGTCATGAAAAAAGTTGCTTTTTATACACTAGGCTGCAAGCTCAACTATTCAGAGACATCCACCATTTCTAGGATGTTTGAACAAAAAGGTTATAAAAAAGTAGCTTTTACAGATCACCCTGACATCTTTATTATTAATACGTGTTCAGTCACGGAAAATGCAGATAAGAAATGCCATAAAATCGTGCGCGAAGCGCGAAGCATTTCGCCAGAAGCTTATGTGGCCATCATAGGGTGTTATGCTCAGTTGAAGCCAACTGAAATCGCATCTATTCCAGGAGTTGACGCCGTATTAGGCGCTGCAGAAAAATTCAGATTAGTGGAGTTGCTCGATGGCTTTGTTCGAAAACCACAAGCCGCAATTTTTTCTTCGGATATCGAAAAAGTTAACGGTTTTAATACTTCATACTCCATTCACGATAGAACCCGCACCTTTCTAAAAGTACAGGATGGTTGCGACTACTCCTGTTCCTTCTGCACCATTCCATTGGCACGAGGTGCCAGTCGAAGCGATAGCATCACCAACATTGTTAACACAGCACATGAAATAGGGCAAACTGAAGTCCGGGAAATTGTGCTCACAGGGGTGAACACCGGTGACTTTGGAGTTCAACATGGAAGACGTGAAAACCGGTTCATCGATTTGATACAAGCCCTGGATAACGTTGATGGTATTGATAGGTTCAGAATCTCTTCTATCGAACCCAATCTTTTGACAGATGAGATTATTGAATTCGTAGCGGATTCAAAAAAATTCGTTCCGCACTTTCACATTCCGCTTCAATCAGGCTCCAATAAGATTTTGAAGCTCATGAAAAGAAGATACCTGCGCGAACTGTATGCGGACTGTGTATCTAAAATCAAATCCCGGATGGCAAACGGCTGCATTGGGGTGGATGTTATTGTCGGATTTCCAGGAGAAACGCACGCGGATTTTTTAGAAACGTATCAATTTCTCAATGAGTTGGATATTTCATACCTGCATGTTTTCACTTATTCGGAACGTGAAAATACGCTCGCTGCAACGATGGCCGATTCAGTACCTCGGCAACAGCGTTCCGACCGTTCTAAAATGCTGCACATTTTGTCCGAAAAAAAGAGGAGAAGATTCTATGAGGAAAACTTAAATCGGGAGGCGTTGGTACTTTTTGAAAATGATTTAGAAGACGGCATGATGCAGGGATTTACAGAAAATTATATTCGTGTTACCGCTAAGTATGATCCGTTACTTGTAAATGAAATCAAAAGGGTGCGACTAATCGGGATTAACACTCAGGGGCTTGTTGATTTAGAAGAGGTATCAACAGAAGCTTTTATACATTCAATATAACCTACTGATTTTCTAACTTTTGCCTTGAAAAGGCTTTTCATTACATGAAGTACTTAAGGTCGAAAGATTGTCAGTCAAAATCTGGAATTACTTCTTTAAATCCTTTGTCATCCTGCTATTCGTTATTGTAACTAGTTGAAGATCAACATTTATATCCTCTTAAAATAGCCTATCGATTAGTTTCAATCTCCAACAAAAATCTTCATGGCCTTAATTTCAAGGACAAACCGAATAAAAATCCGTCTCTCAAAACTTCGCGAGGTCCTCGATACTTACATGCTTAATATAATTTTGAACAATTCAAAAACCAGGAATAGTAAGGTTAGTACTTTTGATACTTTAACCCCAACAAGATGATCACTCTAATTTGCATCGGAGCCGTGCTGGCAATTTTATCAGAACGAATTCAAAAATACAATGCACTTCCGGTCCTGATTAAGGTGCGCGCTATTTACACAAAAAGAAAATTTTAATTGACGTTACTACGAGGCGTACGCTGTAAGCACTGTAAACTTTCCCTTGAGTTATTTTTGTATCACACCATCCTTGAGTTGGATCTTTCTATCAGCCATTTCTGAAAGTTGTTCGTTATGTGTTACAATAATAAAAGTCTGTCCTGTATCTTTTCTTAGCTGAAAAAATAGATGGTGAAGATCTTCTGCATTTTTAGAATCCAAATTTCCGCTCGGTTCATCTGCTAGGATCAAGTCAGGCGCATTTATCATGGCCCGGGCTACTGCAGTGCGTTGTTGCTCGCCCCCAGAAAGCTCAGAGGGTTTATGATCCATTCGATCGGCAAGACCGAGCATCTCCAGCAATTGTTGTCCTCGTTTTTTTATTTTTCGTTCCTCCCGATTTCCAATCAATCCGGGAATTATTACATTTTCCAGCGCTGTAAATTCAGGCAAGAGGTTATGAAATTGAAAGACGAAACCTATGGATTTATTACGGAATGCTGCAAGCTGTTTAGCTGACTGGTTAAAGACGTCTTTATCATGAATAAAAACTTTGCCCCGGTCTGGAAGATCCAATGTGCCTAAAATATGAAGCAATGTACTTTTACCTGCTCCAGAAGCTCCCACAATTGCCACCACCTCTCGTTTTTCGATCTTGAGATCGATTCCCTTTAGCACAGATAATTTTCCGTAGGATTTCTCAATCTGAGCAGCCCGTAACATTGTTTGAGTTTGTGTGTTTCTTGAAATAAAGCCGTAAATAAACTAGTTTCGCCTCAAACAAAAAATTCATGAACATTCACGAATACCAAGGCAAAGAAATTCTGAAAAGATTTGGGGTAACGATTCAGCGGGGCATTGTTGCAGATACACCAGATAGTGCCGTGCTCGCTGCAAAGGAGCTTCAGGCTGAAACTGGGACAAAATGGTTTGTTATAAAATCCCAAATTCATGCAGGGGGCCGAGGTAAGGGAAAAATAAAGGAGACAGGCTCACATGGTGTAGTGTTGGCCAAAAATATTTCGGAAGTCACAGATAAAGTAAAAGCTATTCTGGGTGGAACGCTGGTGACACATCAAACCGGCGCGGAAGGAAAAAAAGTTAATAAAGTTTTAATAGCCGAAGATGTTTATTACCCTGGCGAAGGACAACCCAAGGAATACTACCTAAGCATTTTACTCGATCGATCAAAAGCCTGCCCCGTAATCATGGCGTCCACAGAAGGCGGAATGAACATTGAAGAAGTCGCTGAAAATCATCCTGAAAAGATTATAAAAGAATGGATCGATCCTTCTGTGGGGTTACAACCATTTCAGGCTCGAAAAATTGCTTTTGCTTTAGGTTGGGAAGGGAATGCTTTTAAAGAAGGTGTTAAATTCATCAACTCCCTGTACGCGGCTTACCTCGGTCTTGATGCATCGATGTTTGAAATCAATCCTTTGCTAAGGACCTCGGATAATAAAATTTTAGCAGTCGATGCTAAAGTAAATCTTGATGATAATGCCTTGTACAGACATAAAGACCTTGCTGAATTACGTGACATTACAGAAGAAGATCCACTGGAGGTTGAAGCAGGTAAAGCAGGACTCAACTATGTAAAACTGGATGGAAACGTTGGATGTATGGTGAATGGTGCGGGTCTTGCAATGGCCACTATGGATATCATAAAGCTCTCTGGAGGAGAACCTGCTAACTTCCTGGACGTTGGTGGTGGAGCAAATGCCGAGACAGTTGAAGCCGGTTTTAGAATAATTCTTAAAGATCCAAACGTAAAGGCGATTCTGATCAATATTTTTGGAGGCATTGTCCGATGTGACCGTGTAGCCAATGGCGTTGTGGAGGCGTATAAAAAGATTGGTGATATTCACGTGCCGATCATCGTGCGTTTGCAGGGAACAAACGCTGAAGAGGGTGCAAAAATTATTCAACAGTCTGGGTTAAAAGTATTTTCCGCGATCTTGCTAAAAGATGCGGCTCAACGGGTTAAAGAAGTTTTAGGTTAAAATCACTTTTTATCAGTCCCTTAAATTATACTATATTCACAAAAAACTATTGCCGTGTAATAACGAATGAAAAAACTTGCCATATTTGCTCTGATCGCACTAATCGCGATACCTTTTGCTAGGTTATTCCCAGAGCTTTTTTGCCTTGCGCAGGGATCGTAATTTTTTAGTAAGCTTTGGAACGGGTACCGCTAATTACAAAGGGGAAATGGTGAATCCCGGAGAGTTTGGAACGCTCAAACCGAACCTTACCGCCGGTGCTGAATATCTATTTCAATAGCCGTTTAAGTGCCCGGGCAGAATTAACGTGGTTCCAAATATGTGGAAACGATAAAGATGCTGACGATGACCGTACAGAGCGAAACCTATCCTTTAAGTCGGGTAACATTGAGTTGTCGGTAATGGGTGCTGTTAATTTAACTCCCATGGGTGTACGGTTTTACCAGCGATCGGCATTTAATTTTCACGCGTTCGCCGGTATTGGTGTTTTATATTTTAATCCCAAAGCAGAATATAAAGGAAAAACGTATGCCTTGCAGCCTCTCCAGACCGAAGGAAAAAAATACAGTCGGATTCAACCTGTAATCCCTTTAGGAATAGGGGCGCGAATAAAATTGGATCCATTTTTTAATATTTTAGTGGAAGCAGGTTATCGGATAACTTTTACGGATTATTTAGATGATGCAAGTATTCGTAGATATCCTGCCGCTGCCACTTTAAAAAATGATTTGGCGAGAGCGCTGTCAGACCGAAGGGTGGAGATTGACACGCAACCAGGCAGGCCTACAGAGGTGGGAGTTCGTGGAAATCCCAAAGAGAATGATGGGTACTTTATCGCGAACATTACGCTGCAATACTACCTGCCGAAAATGGTTTTCGAGAATTATAATAAGCTTTACAATATCAAGCGTAAAGGATATTACAGAAAGCCCAGGAAAGAGCTGAACCATTCTCTTCACTCCATCAAAATGCTTTCAAATTTTTTCGTCTCACCTAATGTGCGGGCTATACCTTTTGATACCGACAACAAAGGCTGAGAATCAATATGAACGGGTAGTTCTCATCTTAGCTTCGAATCTTTCCCTTAATCCTCTAAGCATAGCATTTCCTCCTGTTATATGAATTCCATTTTCATAGATATCGCTGGCAAGCTCAGGATGGACAAGTTTCCAACGTCTGAACTACACTATGTTCAATGGATGAAATTGATTTCTCCAAAATATAGACTACTTCGCTGTGGTTGATCATTCGTGTAACAGGCATACCTTCTATCATATCTTTTCCCCTCACCTGAAAAGGCTCCGGAATTTCCTTAAGATCATCCATTACCGCTCCTACTTTTATCTTTATTTGTTCAGCCGTTTTTAATCCGATGGCCATGTTATAATTTCTACGAAAATGATCCTGAATCTCTTCATCAAAAGTATCGCCAGCTACTTTAAGGGATTGAAATGCTGCAATTCCGGAAAGCGAAATCACT
Organism: uncultured Bacteroidota bacterium; assembly: GCA_963837415.1. Lineage (GTDB taxonomy): Bacteria > Bacteroidota > Bacteroidia > Cytophagales > Cyclobacteriaceae > Chryseolinea. Next base: position 448,376 of record CAWING010000002.1, read on the forward strand.
ACGATCTCAGTGATACCTCCTCCAATATCAATTAACATTTTTCCATCGGGTTCGCGAATGTTCAGCCCAATGCCCATAGCAGCGGCTAAAGGTTCATAAACCATGTGGGTACGCCTTGCATTAAATTGACCCATGGCATCCCTAAGCGCCCTTCGTTCAACTTCTGTAGTATAAAATGGAATGCCCGCTACAATTGCAATCATAACCACTCATAAAAGATTGTGCTCCATAGGCTTGGTCCACCATTTCATGGATCATCTTCGTCGCTGAATCATAATCGGCAATCACTCCACCCTTCAGTGGCTTTATAGGTTTAAGGTCATCATGATTTTTTTCAAACATGTTGTACGCCTTATCTCCAACCGCCTTCACATTCTGGCTGTTCCAAATCAAATACGATATAAGAAGGTTGCGAAAAAAGTACACTTTCGCGGTTGCTCACAACAGTATTATTATTGCCCAGATCAAGCGCTACATTTCTGTTTTTAAAAAAATTGAAATTCATTTTGTAATGTTAAACAGTTTTCCAGATTGATAAAATTCTTAGCTTGGATTTAACAAAAGTCGTAACTTCCGTACGTATAACCAATCCATTAAATTAATATGTCAGACCATATCACAAAAATCGCGAAGAAGTTTTATTAAAAAGGCTATAGGCAGTGCAATTATTACCGGTGTACCTTCCAGCATCATTGCTCAACCTGACAATCACATTCGAAACACTTACTCCCCGTAAAAATTTCATGGTTAATGACCAGGTTAATATTGCTGTCATCGGGATGGGTATCATGGGATTTAGCAATGCCGAAACATCGACTCAGGTACCTGGTGTAAAATTGTTGCCGCTTGTGACTATACACGGGAGGCTAGATCATGCCAAGGAAATTTACGGGAAAGATTTAGCTGTGACAAAAGACTATCGTGAAATCCTGGACCGAAAAGACATCGACGCTGTGATCGTAGCTACTTCAGATCATTGGCATGATCGGATATCGATCGAGGCAATGAATAAAGGCAAACATGTGTATTGTGAAAAGCCCATGGTCCATAAGTTGGAAGAAGGCGCTGAAGTTATTGCCACGCAAAAAAAAACGGGCAAAGTAATGCAGATCGGAAGTCAGCGAGTAAGTTCCATCGTTACTGAAAAGGCAAGAGAAATTTATGAATCTGGAGTTATTGGAGAATTGGTGCTGGTGGAAACTTGGAATGATCGACAGGGCGGAAACGGAGCGTGGCAATATTCTATACCTACCGATGCGAATGCCGATACTGTAGACTGGGATAAATTCTTAGGCGATGCCCCGAAAGTTGCCTACGATCCGGTCCGATTTTTCCGGTGGAGAAATTATCAGGATTATGGAACAGGAATCGCAGGTGATTTATTTGTGCATCTCTTCTCAGGATTACACGCCGTTATCAGCTCAAAGGGACCCAACCGAATTTACGCAACGGGTGGCTTACGCTATTGGAAAGATGGAAGGGATGTGCCCGACATTATAACGGGCTTATACGACTATCCTGCAACAGATAAACATCCAGCTTTTACGTTGCAAATGCGCGTGAATTTTGTTGATGGTGGTGGTGGAGGCGAGCAAATACGCCTAGTAGGTAGCGATGGCGTTATCACAATGGGCTGGAATGATGTAAAAGTTACGGTGAACAAAACTTCAAAAGTGCCAGGCTATGGCGGCTGGGATTCGTTTAACACATTTACTGTAGCTCAGCAAAAGGAATACGAAAAATGGTATGCGGCTCATTACGGTAAGGTGCAGGAACAAAAATCCAAACCCGTGTCCGACTACCAGGCGCCGCCAAATTATAGCGCAAATATGGATCACCATATTAATTTCTATAAAGGGATTCGCGAGAAAGCTCCGATAAAAGAAGATGCATTATTTGGCATGCGCGCAGGCGGCCCTGCGTTGGCTAGCAACAAAAGCTTATTCGAGAAAAAGATTATTAACTGGGATCCTGAAACTGCTACGGCGATTTGATTGTAGATTTCTTATTGTAGATTTTAGATTGAAGGTTTGTAGATTTAGATTTTAAGCGTCGTGTCTTTCAATCTACAATCTAAAATCTCAATAGCTTACCATGCCTATTAAACTAATCGTAGATTCTATAACTAAAGTAAACCAGGAAAAACAAAAGGACTACAGAAATGTGGTTCTTATTCAAGTAGTGATTATTGTTTTTGGTCTTACACTCTCAGAATTTTTATTGGCTGGTGCTCGCACTGCTTTGGCGAAAGCTATTATCACTGTTTTCTCGGTCTTCGGGGTGACGTATGCTTTTCTGCTCTGGGACCTTTTAAAAAATTTCACAAAAAATAAATTACTCATCCACATTTATTTCTTCACGTTGTTAGGCATCACGTTAATGGGAGCCTTAGTCGAGTTTCCGTACTACACCATCCTCGAAGTTTCAAACCGACAATTATATCTCCTGGTAATCCATGGTTTATTGTTTCCGATTGAAGTTACGGTTATCAGTTTTGCCATTCGTGATATATTTTCGGGGAATTTTTGACTCCAGACAAATTGTGGGGTGCGGCATGCGTTTTTTTAATGACGGGGATATCGTTCGGAAGTTTATATGATCTTATCTGTATTATCAAGCCAGGAGGCTTGGGAAAGGAAATTGAATCGGGCCTGGCAAACTATGCAGAATGCGTTACATATAGTCTCAGTATCTTAGGAGGCGCTGATGGAGGTTATCCGCATGTAAGCAGACTTATCAGAAACATCAGCGTCCTGGAGGCGGTGTGGGGCAATTTATTTGTAGTTTTGATCATTGGCAAATTGATGGGCCTACCGCGTCCGCCCCGAAGTCAATCTAACTGACCGATATTCAAACTACCTTAAAACCAATAAAAAATTTTTATGAACAACCGAAGATTTCTACCCTTCATATTTTGGGTGTCATTGCACTTTTTATCATTATGGGCATCTCCTCCAGCATATTTTTTCATTGGTGCTACTGAACGTGCTATTATCTTTTACAAATTTGGAAGCGGGCTTGATAAAGAGAATATTTTGCAACCGGCTTTCACATGAAGGCACCCTGGAATGATCTCATTGTTTTTGACGTTTCGGAAATATCTTCCGATGAAAATATGGATATCAACGACAAAAATGGCTTGCCTATTCACGTTGATGTAACGGTGCGTTACACTCCAAAGAATGATAAAATCGGACATATCTATGAAAAATTTAAGACAGACTATGCCAATCGCCTTGTAATCCCTGAATGAGGTCTATGACTCGTCAGGTAATGGCCAGGTTATACAGCTGAAGAAATCTATTCTACAAAACGTGCAGAGGTAGAGAATACCATTAAATCCGAAACAGAAAAAATACTTAACGCCAATTTTATTGATTCCAAGGCGGTGCTGATCCGCTCGATCAAATTGCCGGACCAGATCCGGACGGCTATTGAAAGCAAACTCCAGCAGCAGCAGGAAGCGTTAGCCTATCAATACCGGTTGGATAAGGAAAAAAGTGAAGCTGAAAGAAAACGAATTGCTGCCGAAGGTGAATCGCGTGCAAACAACATTATCAATAATAGTTTAACTAATAACTTGTTGAAAATGAGAGGTATTGAAGCTACTTTGGAACTTTCGAAATCGCCTAATGCTAAAGTTATAGTCATCGGGTCCGGGGCAGATGGCATGCCGCTGATACTAGGGAATAATTAATAATTCTTTTTTTAACGTATTTTTTCGCAGAACAACGATCTAGCCTGTATATTTAAAACCGGTGTTAAACCCTCTACCATGTCTAAAACTGCTGAATTGATTATTGACGGAAAATCATATACCCTGCCCCTTGTTGTAGGAACCGAGAATGAAGTTGCAGTTGATATTAGCGAGCTTTTGGAAAAAACCGGGGCCATTACCTTGGACCTTGGCTATAAGAACACAGGAGCAACCAAAAGCGCTATTACTTTCCTTGATGGCGATAAAGGAATACTTCGTTACCGCGGCTATTCCATCGAAGAGCTGGCTGAAAAATCTAACTTCCTAGAGGTAGCTCATCTTCTCATTTTTGGTGAACTCCCGAATCAAGAAACAATACGATCAGTTTAGTCTATGATATCAAAACGACACACCCTGGTTCATGAGGACATTAAAAAAATTCTCGATGGATTTCCATCCACCGCACATCCTATGGGCGTATTGGCTTCCCTGTTTTGTTCGCAGACCGCCTTTTATCCTGAATCTTTAGATCCTAATCGACCTAGCGAAGGTATTTATTTAAGTATTGTACGATCGATGGCTAAAATGCCAACTTTCGCGGCATGGGCTTATAAAAATGCAATGGGTCATCCTGTCAATTACCCAGACAACAAGTTGGATTATTGTGCAAGGTTTATGAAAATGGTATTTTGCACTCCCAGCAGAGGAATATGAAGTAGATCCCGTAATCGTCGATGCGTTAGACAAGCTGCTCATCTTACATGCAGATCATGAACAAAACTGTTCTACCTCTACAGTACGAATAGTGGGATCCTCGAAGGCTAGTATTTATTCCTCTATTTCAGCGGGTATTAATGCCCTGTGGGGACCCCTTCATGGTGGAGCCAATCAGGAAGTGATTGTGATGCTTGAAAACATCAAGAAAGATGGCGGAGATACCGAAAAATGGATTAACAAGGCAAAAGATAAAAACAGTGGCTTCCGCTTAATGGGTTTTGGCCACCGCGTATATAAAAATTTTGATCCCCGTGCTAAAATAATAAAGAAGGCAGCTGATGATGTTCTTAAAAAGCTCGGTGTAAATGATCCTGTCCTGGAGATCGCATTAAAAGCTGGAAGAGGCAGCATTAAAAGATCCTTATTTTGTTGAAAGAAAGCTCTATCCGAATGTTGATTTCTATTCGGGAATTATTTACCGGGCACTAGGGATACCCGTTGAAATGTTTACCGTTATGTTTGCCATGGGTCGCCTACCTGGATGGATTGCACAGTGGAAGGAAATGCGGGATAATAAAGAACCCATAGGAAGACCGCGACAAATTTATACAGGCGCTACGTTGCGACCCTATGCGGAGATGGGAAACCGTTAGACGTTATCGGTTAGTTGTTAAATGTTATTCATTATTCGTTTGTTCGTTATTAGCAATGAGAAGTGGGTACACATAGAATGTGCCTTTCATAAAAGAAATATATTTTAAGCATACAAAAGAAATCCTGTAACCAAATACCCCAATCCTGTATTTGCGATTAACGGATAACATTTAACGAATAACGAATGACCCTACAAGAACAATTTGAAAGTGCTGCGGCCCGTGCAAAAGATTTTACAAAGCGCCCCACAAATGAGGAACTACTTCAACTCTATGCCCTGTATAAACAAGCATCGGAAGGGGATGTCAGTGGAGAGCGGCCAGGAGGATTTGATTTTAAAGCCATCGCTAAATATGATACTTGGGAAGAGTTGAAAGGTAAATCGAAGGAGACTGCCATACAAGAATACATTAGATTAGTAGATAGCCTTAATCAACTCTATAGATAACTTTGTGAATCTTTTTTATCAACCGTTACTTCCTGAGGGAATACTTTATCTCGACCCTGACGAATCCAGGCATGTTGTTAAAGTCCTTCGAAAAAAGAAAAATGATCTTATCAGAATAACAGATGGTAAAGGATCATTTTATGATGCTTCCATCACACATCCTGATTCCCATCAATGCACTTTTGATGTAAAAAAAGAAATTGCTGAACCTAAAAAAGACTTTACTATTCATATCGCCATCTCGCCTACTAAAAATGCTGACCGCATAGAATGGTTTGTTGAAAAGGCAGTCGAGCTTGGGATCGATGAAATTACACTCATCGAATGTGAACACACAGAACGGCAGCATTTAAAAATGGAGCGTCTTGAAAAAATGGCAATCAGCGCGATGAAACAATCGCTCAAAGCCTCCCTTCCTCTGATAAATCCCCCAGTCAATTTTCGCAACATCATTATAGCTTCTCATACTTCCGAAAAGTACATCGCGTATGTTGACAACGACAACCCAAGCCATCTTAAAAATCTAGTGAAGCCTGGATCTTCATACCTTGTTCTCATTGGACCCGAAGGAGATTTCTCCGAAGAAGAATTAATATTGGCGGAAGCGCGTGGTTTTAAAAAAGTGAGTCTGGGTCCTGCACGGCTCAGAACTGAAACAGCAGGCATGGCAGCATGTCATATTTTGAATTTGGCAAACACGTCATGATCGTTTACATTGTGCAATAACTCAACGGAATGATTTTAAATTACATCTGGGTTGGATTTTTTCTTATTGCCTTCGTTGTAGCGCTTGTTAAATTAATTGTATTCAACGATACGACCGTTTTCCCGGCCATGCTTCAGTCAACTTTTGATATGGCTAAAACCGGCTTCGAGATTTCCATTGGATTAACAGGCATTATGACCCTATGGTTGGGACTAATGAAAATTGGAGAACGTGGAGGTATGATTCCTATTCTTTCAAGACTAGTTGGGCCGTTTTTCGCGAGGCTTTTCCCCGACATCCCACGCAACCATCCAGCTACGGGTGCAATAATTATGAATTTCAGTGCAAACATTCTAGGCTTGGACAATGCTGCGACTCCCCTAGGACTCAAAGCAATGAAAGAACTTCAGGATATAAATCCTGATAAGGAAACCGCTTCCAACGCACAGATTATGTTTCTGGTACTGAATGCATCCGGTTTAACCGTAATTCCAATTTCCATCATAGCTGATCGTGTAACGATGGGATCTGCCAACCCAACGAGCATATTTATACCGGTCCTCATTGCCCATTCATTCGCAACCCTTGCAGGATTAATTTATGTTTCCCTCAGGCAAAGAATTAATTTGCTTGACCCGGTTTTACTCGCTTATCTGTTTGGCATTTTTGGAATTGTTGGACTAGGGGTATGGTATTTTTCCTCGCTATCACAGCATGAACTTCAGACACAATCCCTTTTATTGACAAGTGTTATCATCGTTAGTATTATCATAACATTTATTTCGATGGGCTTGTACCGAAAGATTCCCGTTTTTGAAACATTTATAGAAGGTGCGAAAGAAGGTTTTGAAACTTCGGTTAAGATTATTCCTTTTCTGGTAGGTATCCTTGTGGCTATTGGTGTTTTTCGGGAGTCCGGAACGCTTACTTATATGACAAATGGAGTTCGCTGGACACTTGAGATAGCGGGCCTTAACACCGATTTTGTTGATGCACTTCCAGTAGCTTTCCTGAAACCTATGAGTGGACAAGGCGCAAGGGCTATGATGATTTCAATTTCGAAAGGCCAACCAGATTCGTTTGTCGCAAACATGGCAAGCATTTTCAGAGGTTGTGCTGAAACAACATTTTATATACTCGCTTTGTACTTCGGATCTGCAGGCATTCGCAAAACCCGGTATGCCGTAACGGGAGGTTTGATCGCCGACCTTTTTGGCGTGCTGGGTGGGATTTTTGCCGGATATTTATTCTTTCATTAGCGTGGAATTTTTTGCACACATTTAGAATATTTCACAACGATGACCAATGGTACAAGGCCTTAAAAATGCCTTTTTTTGTTTGTTTAAATGGCCAATCAAAGGTATCATTGTTATATGGAAAAGAAAGCGGAGATTCAAAAGACCATCTATGATAATGCAAAGAGTCACTTTCTTGGAAATTTCCCAGACTCATTACCCATCGAACAAGCCTACGTTCATATCGGCATCTATTTGGGTTGGATAATTGATACAGGAGTTTATTCGGAATATTTTGAAGATGAAGCTTCCAACCAAATTTTTCGTTTCAAACGGCGGGAAATATCATGCACCATTCTAAGCGAAATCTGGGACGGGTACCTTGGCTTTGAACTTTTCAGCAAGCAAGGAAATATGTTCACTTATTATTACTATGGTGGCGGATTGTATAGAAATGATTACGATGAAATCCTGGTGAAGGCCCTGCCCTCTATTTATCACGTTACCGACAGCTGGGAGAATTATGAAAAAATGAAAATCCGAATAGACATGCGATATTTTGACTGGAAAAAATTAGTTGGCATGTAATTACTTCAGAAGTTTTCCATTCTTATCCACGATACTTTGTTGAGTCTCCCCTTTTATGCTAAGTTCCCCTGTTTCAGGCTTAAATAAAACTTCAGTAGGAATAAATCCAAGCTGATAATTGGCACTCCATGCAAGTCCATCGGAGCGGTAAATCTTGGCAAGTGTTGCTGCAAATTTTTTATCACTGATTTCTTTTTCGTTATAGAACAACACAAAATAAATCTGGCCTCCGGCATCAGAAAATACTAAGCCTTTGGACGTTGCAAAATCCGCCAACTTAAAATTCGGTTTGTCCAGAGGAAAATTTACTCTAATATCAGCAACACGGGTGGGTATTATCGTAGCAAAATACCCCGATACTTCAATAGAATCTACGTAATGTAGCCCCGCCGTATATTTTTCTTCCACTAGAACGAGAGGCCTAAAGGTTGCAGATGCTGCACCCATTGACGCAGGGATCGAATCTGTGCCACTAATGATCCACCGCAGCGCTTCCTGAAGGTGTAGAGAGTCAGCACTCTTCTTTCTTTTTTCACGATCGGCATACTCCTTCAATGCTTTAACATAACTTTTAAGAACAATAGTATTACTGTACGTATTGTTTATGAAGTGGGCATAATCCTCAGCTTCGCGATCAATATCTTCGCCATTAAGTTTAGTAGCCATGCTATCCATTTTGTTAAGATATTGAAGCTCTTTATTTAACAAATTGATGCGGAAGTGAACATCAGCAGAATCGCGAAACGGTTTGTGCTCCAGCAATGTAGATCGATATTCAAGGTCTGAAATCTTTAGTGTAAATATTTCCATGGGCAACGGTTCCTTGTCGTATTTTTTAAGCTTCTCCATCAGCAATTTATCAATCAACGCCGTGAGCGCATTTTTTACTGATACTGAATCGGTACTCAACTTTTCTCTCAGCTTGTTAATTTCAACATCATACGTCACCAACAAATCACGCATGGGTATAATATCCTTTTCAATAGCATCTGTTGCTTTTTCTGCGAATTTTTTATAATTCCAGACATCAACATTATCCAGAAAGAAATTAGCACCCGAAATACCATCTGTTGCAAAATTATTAATGTCATGTAAAGAAAGCGCCTGATCATACCCTGTGCGCCCAATCGTTGTGGAGCTTGAACGATAATTGTCAAATACTTTAACACATGAATCGAATCGAACAGATAAGGCGTTTAGTCTTTTCAGCGTGTTCCCATCCCCTCGCAAGTAGAAAGCTTTTTCGTCCGGATAAGCACCGTGTATAGATTTGAAGAGCTCATTCGATTTTTTATACAAGCTATCTGCCAGTGAAAAATAATGCTTTACCATTTTTACACGATCAATACGTTCGCGCAAGCCTTCTATTTTCTTTTCAAGATCAAACTGAATATCTGAAAGTTTAACCCCGAATTCACCCGTTCTAAGGTCCCTGCGATTGTAGGCCTGATAGAATTCATCGTTTCTTTTTATTTCTTTTTCATTGAGTAATTTATAAGCTTTATCATAAAAGAATATGGCAGAATCCATATCCACCAGGGCACGTTTAGTTTGCTTTAATACATCATCTTTGGTCGATTTCTCCTGGTAGATAATTCCCATGTACAGGAAAGCATTAGGATTATCATTGTTTTCTTTGAGATATGCTTTAAGGAAAGGTTCGGCGGTCTCATATCGCTTGGTGCTGAGCAATCCCCATATATCTTTATACTTCACCTTTTGCCCAAAAGCACAGGAAGACCAGCAACAAGAGAAGGAACTGGATCAAAGCAATTTTTGTCATTTCAGGGAAGATTATCTTTCGAAATTAATTAAAATCCAGACATTTGGGTAACCAATGATCCAAAGACTCTACTAAATGAAAATGGCATTTATCACTCAAAAAGCAATAACCGCCTGGAGAAGTATAAGGCCATGGATCATAATATTAGCAGTGTTCCTGGTGTTACGCTATACAGGAGCGATTTCAGGCATATCGTACCTGACTGGAAGAATTTTAATAAAGTCGGGCGTCATGAACGCTAGCATGGAGAAGCCCCCAGTAGATAAATCGTTTAATTACAATTTTAAAATCAAAGATTTAAACGGCGCTGTGATCGATTTTAAAAATTTTAAGGGAAAAACTATCTTTTTAAATATATGGGCAACGTGGTGCGGACCGTGCCGAATGGAAATGCCATCCATCCAAAAATTATATGACCAAGTGGATAAGGATAAGATCGTCTTTGTTATGTTGTCCGTCGATCAAGATAATGGCCTCGACAAAGTCGTAAATTTTGTGAAAGAAAAAGAATACACATTTCCCGTTTACCTTCCTAAAGGTTATTTACCAAGTCAACTTCAAGTAACCATAATACCGACAACGTTTGTCGTTAGTCCGGAGGGAAAAATTGTCGCGCAGGAACAGGGTGCCGCAAATTACGATACAGCAGAATTCAAAACTTTTTTAGAGCAACTTGTTGTGAAAAATTAATTTTATATACGCAATTCCGGCGGTATGACGATAACCAGTAATTTGATAACTCTGGAACGATAAGAATCTATCCGTTAATTAATACGTACGCCCTTACTGGAAATGTTCCAAAATGCTTGATCTTCGGAGGAACGGCGTAAAACAATGCGCCCTCATCAGGAACGTCTTTGAGATTCGCTAAGTGTTCAACTATCGGAATGTCATTTTTTAATAAAGCACTATGAACGGGCCTGCTATTGCCAGACGTATCATCAATGTTGTGTGAGTCGATTCCCACCAACCTTGCCCCTTCATCAACCAAAAATGCCGCAGCTTCTTTCGTAAGAAAAGGATGATTTTCAAAATAATGATCTGTCCTCCAATATTTATCCCAACCGGTGTGAACCAATACTGCCTTCGTCACAAGTGAAAGACCTTGAAAATAGGACTTGTCAATAGCCTTCACTTTGTCGCCGTCAACGTGAATAACAATGACTTCCAGGTCTGCCAGACTGCTCATTGAAAGATCCGCAAGGTCCTTCCCGTCTTTATACCTGTGAAAAGGTGAATCGATGTAAGTGCCCGTGTTGCCCACCATCTCCAACTTACCAATCTGAAACTCGGTCCCTGCCTCATAAATGTTTCTGGATGCTTCGCGGCTTAGAAAATCGCACATGATCGGAGCGGGCAAACCTTTATAGGTAATCATTCCTCCTTCAATTGTATGACTTAGATCAATGTATCTCTTCATCTAGTTCTTGAAGTTATTGCCATGAATATTATAGAAGCGCCATTTACGGAAGGTAAATATAAAATAGTTGTGGTTCACCCATAGCCATTACGTTGTGTTTAGTTTTGGTTCGGTTAAATCAGTTTCTTTTTAATCCCATGCGCGAACTTCCTGTCGTTCTAATAGCACCTTATTGGGTTACTACAGGTAAAAAATTAAGGTAATGTTCATAGTATTGCATAATATTTCTAACGTACACGCGAGTTTCATATCCTCTGCAGTGACCATGCTTCACCACAGGATCTGCATAATACTTGCGAGATGATTTGTTCAGCAGCATAACTTCAACATTACCGTTCCATACATTGGGATTCAATTTATATTTTGTCGCTAATGCCCTTGCATCGTATATATGTCCGATGCCTGCGTTATATGCCGCCAGACTGAACTTTATTTTATCCTCTTCTTTGAACTCCGGTTTATCAAAATGATTATAAATCCACCGAAAATATTTCGTGCCCGTGGCGATGTTGAGATCAGGCGACGATAGGCTTTTAAAATTTATTCTATACGTTTTTGCTACAGAAGGCATAAGCTGCATTAATCCAAAAGCACCAACCGGTGAGACAACCATTGGCCTAAACCTTGATTCTTGATGGATAATTGCAGCTATAAGTTTCCAGTTGAAAGATTCCTTTTCGGCATATCGTCTTATCAGGGAATCATACTTTGAAATAATTCCTTTTCGAATAACAGGCATTTCGTTTTTCAGCTTTTCTTTAATAAACGCAGAATGATCACTGTATTTTTTCAACGTAAATGCATAATCTGCCGAATGCCTCTTGGAAGCGTGCCATGTATTAAAATGATCTTTTAAAGATTCGGAATGAGGATTAAATGCAAAAGCCACAGGTTGCTCACGCTGGACTACTTCATGCTCTGTTAATTGCGGGAAATAAGCATGCATAATCATGAAATCATGCTTGTCTATCAGCAAGTTTGGAAATTGTTTGTGGGCTAATCTTTCCAATGCTATTTCCTTGCTTAATTCCATTCCGAGATGCTGTATAGAATCCTTTAAATTCTGGGTGATTGAATCGTTTTCATTCATCCAAAAATGAATTGGTGAATGATGGATCACATTCATCGATGGCGAAAACTTAGATTTTTCAGCCGTTTCCATTTTTGATGTCGCTAGAATAACATCTGAATGGTACAGGGGGTTGCTGAATGGAGTTATCGAATCCATAGCAGCATTTACGAACAACGTGCCCATGGCGATGTCAAAATTTCCTAGCGCAATACTGTCATACATTTGCTTATAATTTTCAACGGTAACGATATCAATCCCGAGATCAGCATGATTAGCATATAATTCAAGTAATTCATACTCCAAACCGTGCTCCTCGCCGTCGAATAAGAAAAAGGAATTGATTGAATGAAGAGCCAGGACCTTTATCTTTTTATCAGTAAGCGGATACCTTGATTTTCGAGGGGGTTTTTTTAAGAAAAATGGAATGACGGGTTGTGCTTCATTTTTTAAAGAATCCAAAAAAACATGTCTCACAGAGTCAAGCGAAACGTGGGTTACAGGGATTTGCTGTGTTTCGTCGGCCGCTGGATGGCGGCTACAGCAAAATAGAATCAACCCAAAAAAAAAGATTGCAGTGCCTCTAAAAGATAAATTCATAAGAAACAGAAAAGACCCCCTATAAAGAAACATAAAAAAAATCATAACAAATGGATATGATCTTTTTTACTTTACCAATTAGTAAATATTATAATCGCGCAACCGAAGTTCTGCCTAGCGTTTAATATGAGTGTTAAATTTTGTGCACGTGTCAAATGGATATTGGGCTGGGGGTGAGATGCAAGCATGATGAAGGCCTATTAGTCATCTCCCCGACTTATGGCATTGTATTCCCACCATTCACCGTTATACGCTGACCGGTTATAAATTTGGCTGCATCGGAAGCCAGAAACGCTACCATCTCCCCTATATCTTCCAGCTCGCCCATCCGTTTCAAGGGTACATTTTCCGCATAATTAAGCTTCATTTCTTCAGGGTCATTGATATGCATCTCCGTTGGTATCCATCCAGGAGCTATTAAATTAACTGTTATCTGGTATGGACCAAGTTCATTAGCCCATGATCGTGTCAACCCCAGTTGTGCTCCTTTTGCGGATACATAGCTGCTAAACCGAGGTATTCCTCTTTCAAATACTTCTGACCCTATTTGAATGATCCTTCCATATTTGTTTTTTTTCATCGTAGGGAGGACTTGCTTTACAAGGAGCAAAGGACTCTTAACAAAGAATTGCAAGTGATCCAGCATATCTTGCCAGACCAACTCTTCAATTGGCTTGTGAACGTGTACCAGCGTAGCGTTAACAACAAGGATATCGATTGGTCCCCACGTTTTTACAACCTTCTCACACAGCAATTTCACCTGATTCTCCTCCGTAACATCGGCTCGAAAAATTTCCGCCATACCGCCACCTTCTATTATTTTAGACTTAATTTTTTCTGCTTCTTCAGTACGGCTAAAGTAATTAATAGCAACTTTAGCGCCGCTACGCGCTAACGCAATTGAGATCGCTGAACCCAGGCCTCTCGATCCGCCAGTTACTAAGGCCACTTTGTTTTTTAGATCATAGTCCATTCCTAAAAAAAGATTTATTGAAAGTTAAATTGTTATCTTTTGTGTGTCAGGCGAGAATTTTCTCCCCGCAAAACGCTAAAATAATCGTAGTACATTAGAAGTGGACATGTGAACTGTGGCAAAGGATAAGACGGCGAAAATAGTGAATATAACCTGCTCAGATGATTCCGAAAATTATACACCAGTTTTGGATTGGCCCCAAAAATCCTCCTTTCAGTTTGATGAATACCTGGAAGCACGTGAATCCCGATTGGAACTATATGTTTTGGGATGAAAGAACTCTTGCTCACCATTTTCCAAATGGCCTCCAAAATCAAAAACAATTTGATGAGATGCAAGAACTCTGTGGAAAGTGCGATATAGCCAGGTATGAAATCTTAAATAAGTTTGGCGGATTCTTTATTGATGCTGATAGTATTTGCATTAATAAAATCGACGATTTTATGCTAAATAATGATTCATTCAGTTGCTACGAAAATGAATTTGAGCGAGGCAATTTAGTAGCGGTTGGATATTTAGGATCGACTAAAGACAATCCCCTAATGCGTTTGCTCATAGATGGGATTGGATTAAAGAACATTAAAACATTGTTAGATATACCACGCTGTTCACCCTGGGAAACGGAACACATGGCTTGGAAAATCGTCGGCTCCGATTTTTTGACCAAAACAATATTTAAAAATAAATACACTGGTATAAGTATATACCCTAGTTATTTTTTTATTCCCGACCACTATTCGGGAATTTCGTATAAAGGTCCTGCGAAATCGTATAGCAAACAGTTTTGGGGAAGTACAATTGACAGCCCATTTTATGGCTATGATCTCAGCAAAATTGAAAATATAAATCAGAAGTGATTATTCGTCGCGTCCGTCACTTTTGTTTTAATCGACGAGGCAATAGACTGATACTACCTCAGATTTCCCAAGAAAAATTCACTAGTATCTGTTGAATCAATTATAATATCCTCACAGCACACATGTGCCCGGCTAGCTATGCTTAGGGCTGTCTTTCAATCGAGAACTTTTAACTTTCACTTTCTTCCCTTCACTGTTGATATAATAATATTTACTACCCTTTAAGAACAATTCTTCGCCATTAGGACCAACCTTCCCTGCCAACGGCGACCTTTTCTCGCTTTTATAAAATTCAGTACGGACGTTTACGGGTTCAATTTTGTCGGCTGGTTTACCGGGATGATTTGTTTCTGATGTATTTATTTTAAGACCTTCTTTTTCTATTCGATCACGGTCTTCATTTGTTTTTTTAACTTCCTCCTTATCATTTCTGACTAAAAGAGCATCCTGAGATTGCGCTTTTGCTGGACAAATGGTTAGCCAAGCAGCAATACATGCGGTTGTGAATAATTTTTTCATATAGGTGGATTTTAGAGTTAAGAGGATGCTTTATTACTCTTACCAGAAAAGGCATACCACTTTAATTGCACATTATATCATGAAAAAAATCGATAGGAAGTGATAGAAATGCCTTAGCTACAGAATTGGTTTCTATAGATCCGAATTTGAATGATGATGAAAATCCACAGGTGGGATTTTTAATACACATAGTTGCATAAAAGTTTGTTGTAAAAAGCAACGTTCATAGCCTATGACATTGCAGATAACTACTGTCTTGCGTTAAAAGTTAAAAGAAATTCTAAACCGTTCGTGTAACTGAATGGCAAGTCTGTAAAAATGATATAATCCTTTTCCCTGCATTCGGAGAATTCAGTACCTTCTACCTTCAAAAAAATCAGTTATATGAATGAGTTTGGTTCCCGAAGACAATTTTTAAAAGCAGCAGGCAAAATTTCAGCTGCTGGTCTTATTCTGCCGTCAATACCTTTTACTTCCTGTGAGGCGCAGGATAAAAAAAAATTAGGCGTAGCCCTCGTGGGACTTGGCAACTACAGCACCACGGTATTGGCGCGGGCATTAAAAGAAACAAATCTTTGCTATCTCTCGGCGATTGTTACAGGTACCGTCTCAAAAGCGGAGGAATGGTCAAAGCAATATAATATTCCCAAAAAGAATATTTACAACTATACTAACTACGATGATATTGCAACCAATAAGGAAATAGACATTGTATATGTCGTGTTGCCCAATAGCATGCACGCAGAATATTCTATTCGAGCATTGAAAGCCGGAAAACATGTAATCTGTGAAAAACCGATGGCTATGAATGCAGCTGAAGCCATGCAAATGATAGAGACCGCTAAGAAGGTTGAACGAAAGTTGGCTATTGGATATCGTATGCATTATGATCCGTATTTTATCGAAGTAAAAAAACTCGGACAAAGCGAAGCATTTGGTCCCATCAATTATATGGAGTGTGCATTGGGGTATTCATTCGCTCCGGAAATTGATTCATGGAAGGTGAAAAAGAATACGGGAGGAGGTTCATTGTATAACCTCGGCGTCTATCCTATTCAGAGCGCGCGACATACAAAGGGAAAGGAACCGGTGTATGTAACAGCTCAGGCGACTACAAAACGAAAAGATATCTTTAAAGAAATTGATGAGATCTTTACATGGCAGCTTGAATGGGAAGATGGGACGCTTTGCAATTCTTATTCCGGCCCTGTAGCTGGCATTGACAGACTCTTTGCAGGTTGCACAGATGGTTTTATGGAATTAAATCCCTGTACACCCTATTCCGGTCAAGCCGGGAAATCCTCCAAAGGGGAATTCAAGTTTGAGCCGGTCTTTCAACAAAAACTACAAGTGGACGATTTTGCAAAGTGCGTTATAGCGAACAAGGAATCTATTGTAAAAGGAGAAGATGGATGGAGAGATATGTTGATCATCGATGCCATTCATAAATCTATTCAATCAGGAAAAAAAGAAAAGATCGGTGTGTGATGCTCTCCAACACGTTTCCCTGTAGTCTCGTATAACCTTGTAGCGATCTCTTTACTGTGTTATACCTGCTTTTGCAACTTCGAGCGAAAAACCGGTCTAATAAGCCACCAGATCAGTGGAGGCATTCCAGCACTTAGCCCTACCGATACAACAGGATGTGTGACGCCTGTATGTCCCACAAAGGCGTAAACAAACCCCAATGGCACAGAGCCACATAGTAAGGCACCATGAAAATAACGTGCGGGCATTCGCGTAAGACCAGCCATGCACGCGATCACCTCTGGAAAAACGGGCAGCCAACGCGAAAGAACTACTACCCATCCCCCGACATTACCGGATAATTTTTTCCCTCGGGCATAATCCTTTTCGCCCAATAATCGAAGCGTAGTCTTTTCTCCCATCAATCGGCAAAGCCAATATCCCAACGCACCAGCCATAAAAGAGCCGGTTGCACTAATTAACCCTCCGGCTAAAGGCCCATAAATATAGCCAAGCGCAGCCATTACCAATGTCGCAGGAAGGGGCAATAATAGATCGGCCATCAATAGCATTATAGCCACTAGCCAGGCCCAATTTCCATATCCACTTAACCACGCAATTGTTCCCTTCTGAGAAAAAAAATTCATCAGGGTATCTCCCCAAATAAAAAAGGATAATAAAACCAGTACAGCAAGGGCTAAAAAAAGAAATAAGAGTCGCATAGCATTATAAATAGTATGAGTGAATCAATATACGGCAAAGATTGGAATCGGATCACGCATATTTACAGGTTGGAAATACTCTTCAATTTTTTTTAGCTTTCAAACTGAAATTTTTAAATCCGCCTATGAGCAAGCCCGTACCCCACCCTATAGACCCCGCGATGGTTCCGCAGCTCGCTGTGGAGCTGGTGAAAAAAGTTCGATTTCCCCAACTCGCCACACAGGATGGTGATCAACCTCGCGTACGTCCGGTTTCTCCTGTGCGCACAGATGGTTTCACCATATATGTTGCCAACCTTAAAAGTTATGGAAAGACTAGCGAGATTCAGGCTAATCCGAACGTAGAACTTTGCTATGTCGATGAAGATCATAATCAAGTGCGCATCACAGGGAAAGCAGAAATAGTTCACGATCGGAAATTGTTACAGGAAATATGGGACGCTAACCGATTGCTACAGCATTACCTGGGGACAATTGATAATCCTGAATTAATTGTTTACAGGGTCACTCCCTCAAGAGTTCGATTTATGCTGGAATGGGCGTTGCAGTATTACGAGGTCCCGGTTGATACGGCTTAAACCAAATGTGTAGGCAATAATAATATTGAAGACAGTGATTTTAATTATTAACGCCTGTATTCTATGTTACAAACGATGACGGTTTAGTATCACTCTTATTCCCTGCTAAATTTTCAGCTATACTTCTTCCATTTTTGAATATTGAATACAGTTTATTAATTAAAAATCCGTGAAATCTTTTCAACGAAATTGCAAACCGTTCTTATCCCGTGTATATTAACTTTTTCGAAATCATCGCCACCATCTTGTAAGTGAATTGTAGTAGGCCTTAGGTGAAAAGATTCGAGACAAAATCTAACACAATATTCAAGAGTCATGATAAAAAAAATGATTAGATCTATTTTCCCTAAATCTTTTAGATGGTGGCTAAAAAAAGAAGTTTGGAAGGGCGTTAAAAAATCGCTTGAAGCGTCTGGATATGCAGTCTCCCTTAGAAACTATTACTATTCTCCCTTGTCAGCAGTTCCTGATCTCAAGGCAAACGTTAAGCGATGGAATCGACCTAGCGCATTGAAGGGCGTTAAATACGATATTGAAAATATGAAGGATAGACTTACCAATTCGCTCTCCAAGTATCTTTCTGAATTCTCCGCTTTACCTTCTTTTGAAAAACTTAAAGAAGTCGGGTATGGGATAGGCTTTACACACGTAGATGCACTCACCCTCTACATGAAGATCAGACAAACTAAGCCAAAGCGCTACATTGAAGTAGGATCCGGCTTGTCTACATATTATTGTAGTCTGGCGGCAGAGAAGAATGCCAGCGAAGGGTATCCTCTCCAGATAACCTGTATCGAACCCTACCCATATGAAAAACTTTACTCGATCCCGGGTATCCAAATTCACGCGAAGGAAGTTCAAGATGTTGAGCTTTCGGTATTTCAACAACTAGAGGAAAACGATATCTTTTTTATTGATTCGAGTCATGTAGTAAAGATAGACTCCGATGTTCCGTTTCTTTTTTTGGAGGTTCTCCCAGTATTGAATGTTGGAGTTGCGGTACACGTTCACGATGTGAATTTTCCCTATAATATTCCCTATCCACCCGAACAATGGATATTTAATGAGATTTGGCCTATGCTTTGGAATGAAGCTATGTTTTTACAGGCGTTTCTTTGTTTTAACCCTAAGTTCCAAATCGAAATGTCAACTCCGCTAATTAGACATTTTGATGAACCCTTTCTTAAAAAGAGCATTCCCTTTTATGAACCCCTGGATCAAAATCCAAACGGGTTTTCCTCCATTTGGCTCAAGATAGGTGCATAAGCGAATGCATTTTGTTAAAATTAATTGACTTTGAATAAAAAAATCCCATCGCCTGCTAAGGTCAGTAAGCCCTAAAATGAGAATATAATTTAAACGAGACTCTTCCACTATTTACTATCTTATAATCCGCTGACCTCAAGGCTATTCAAGCTCCGCTAAAAACAAATGCCTTAACTACGTTTACTGACTTTTAAAGCTTGATTAAAATCCCGGTAAAGGATAACTTGTAAAATTGAAAATTGCGAAAGTTTTATGTCCTAGTGATCTATTGTCTCCGTCGCGAAAAAGTCTTCACTCCCGGCACGTGAATGGCGTTCGTAGAATTTCTCTTTATTTAAGTTGTAATCATCACGTTATTTTGAAAAAGGTAAGTAAACCCTTAAAAAAAATTCGCGTTAAACTTTTATAAACCTGCTAGATTATGACAAAGGAAAAATTGTATGACAGCGTTTATACGCTCGTGGATGATTACATTAATAATAATCATAAACAGCCAAAGTATTTATTTATCAACGCGGATTTTGATCTCACCATGTTTTTGGATAGCAATGATCTGCATGATTACATCCAAAATAGTTTTAAAGGTATGATGATTGTTAGAAGCTCTGATGTAGCCAAAGAGGAATTGGCGGTTTATTAATTTCTTAAAGTGGATAACCTTAAGAAGCTGATATTCAGTATTAATTCTTTGCATTCTTCGTTCTGTTCTTTAATCATTCGCAAGCCTTAGTCTACCACTAAACTAATCAGTTGCGTTTATTTTGTTGCCAAGAGATAGGCCCATAGCCGACCTCATTATTTGAGATTAAAACTCAAGCTTAAGTCCTTAAAGTGGCGTCGGTTATCCCTATTAATTTTTCCAATAGGTACAAGATTACCCCTAGTTTGAATCTAAACTACCAGATCCGGCGGTGGCCTGTCGCTATTTTAGCAACAATACTTTTTCACCACCATCTTAGATGCTTAAAGTCTTCGTATTATTTTTCTTTGGCATCTTGTCGGCAAAAGCACAACCAGACAATTACCGCCGGTGTGAAACCCAAAGACTAGAAGATACCAACCGGTTCGAGCATTGGCTTTATTCAAAACAAATCACTACCGGAAAGTCTCCCGCCTCCCAATACAAAGTTCCAGTGGTAGTACACGTTTTACATTCAGGTGAGCCGGTGGGTGAAGGCTTTAACTATTCCCTGGCGCGAATTGAGTCGCAGATCAGTATATTAAATGAGGATTTTGGAAGAAAGGAGGGTACACCTGGCTTCAATTCGCATCCGGATGGTGGTAATTCCCAAATAGAATTTGTATTGGCGCAAATCGATCCAGAGGGACTTCCTACTAATGGTATTGTGCGAGTTGACATGGATTCAGTTCATCTTCAACCTTTACCACCTGGGACTGGCGATATCATCACAACATGTTCCAGGTCCTTATCAGACAAACCGCAAAAAAAACTCAAAATAGTAAGGCGCATTGTTTCCTGAATGCGATCACAGATTAATTACATGGAAGCCTTTTTCATTTATCCAAATACTAAATAGCCTCTCCAATAGAAATACACCGATCATCCAGTCTTTGCGACCAGAAACTTTCTCATAGTCTGCTATCGCCTCAATGCCGCCAATCATTTCTTTTCGTGCTCGATAGCCGGCATCTTGAGTAAAAATATTTTCTTGGCTCTCCATGAAATAGATTACCGGAATTAGAAACGAGCGAACATAATCACGATAGATTTCACCTCTCGCGATAAAGTGATTTTCGTAAATTGGATAATTTAACTCGATTGCCACTTTTATTCCGAGATCCTCCCTAAGAAACGATGAGAGCAAAGAAAAAGAATCCACGCTTGGCCGTGCCAGTGTCGTGCCATAAATAACATCTTATGCTCCGGTAGCCTTGGCGTTAGAATGGCGACATCAAATGCTTTAGAAAGTATTCGTTCTCTTGTCAGGTCAAAAGATCCGGCTGCCTTTAAAACCGTTTTACTCGGAAACGCGTTCCTTTTTTGTTTGAGCCTCCGAGAGGTTACAGCTATAAGGTCAGCGTTGCTGGGTGCTACTAATGTTGAAATAACACTATTCTCAAAATAAGGCGTAAGCGTTTGATTATAAACAGGTCTTGCAAAACTATATAGTTTCGTGAGGTGGTCCTCCTGGTAATAGATCTGGAAAAAATCAAGCTGTTTTTCAACCATGGTTTCCCTCGTTCGCCTTGTCTTCTGTGATGCCGCTCAAAATTTCTTTCAGGTATAGAACACAATCCTCAGTGCCCAGGTATACGAAGACGCCATGCGAAGTATGAAGCTGCTTTTTTCGCGTTGGGCAATATGACTCTCTAATATCTTGATAGCCCGTTCGCGTAATGCATCGTTTTGATTCAGTGATTTTCTCATTTCTCTGCCGATTACCCTTGCTGAAATTTGTTCGAGAGCGAAGTTGTCGTCGCCAAATAGGTCATTGTGGTGATTGTAGATAAGGTCTGATTGAAGGTTGAAGTAGTTTTGAATGATGCTTATACAGTCTTCGGGATCATTCGGGCGTTGTTCTGGACGGTCATCAAAAGCAATTATTTTTAGCAAGAAGATTCCAGGGAGCGTGGCTACCTTGAATTGTTTATCATTTAGCACATATACATCCTCTACGGAAGCTAGATAAACTTCCTTGAATCCGTTGACTTTTATTCGGTTAAGGCCTTCTCCCTTGACGGCTACGCCATCATCAACTTCGAGTTGCCCAAAAGGCAGAATGTCAATTTGCATTTGGTTTAGGCCGAGTAGCACAAATTCGTTTGTGCTGACTTTTTCAAAACCATGCTTTTCTATTAGACGATTCTTGAGTTGATAGAACTGTTCAACCTCGCTTACCAACACTGCAAGGTCAACGTCTTTTGTTCCGAGTGCTGCTACACCCTCTTTGGTAAACCATGCGTCTCTTGCCAATGCACCAATGATATAGAAATCAATTCCAAGGTCAAGGCAGCATTCGTCCACAGTCAAAAGAACTACTCTGAGCCGCGAGTCCCTGGCCTCATTCAAGTTTATCTTTGAGGAATTTCTCATATATTTTTTGCGCAGTATCGATGCATCGTTGATTGCCTGTGTTGATTAAATCGGTATATGCTAGGACGGGAGGTACAGCCTTGTCCATGTTGTATTCTTCTATCTTCCAAAATTTCTTATAGACCTTAACCTTTCCGTTCTCATCCGGAACCAGCCTGTAGTTCTTCATCAATTCAGCACGGCCTTCAGTAGTATAGATCGTAAGAATTTCAGGATTAAGGTTGGCTGTATACAGATCGCCAGCGGGCTCTCCTCCCCACAAGGTGGTATCCTTTTTTATTTTAAGATTTGGCCAATTAAAAAAGTCATCGTTATTCAGGAACCTGTAGTTGCCTTGGTGAATCGTTGGTTTGAGCCGTTCGTCATATGCTCCTATCCACTTTTCCAATAACGCCTTTTTATCAGGCAAAAGGAATTCGTTCTCGTTTTTACGCACCAGTAGTCTCAACGCTTTTAATCCCTTTATTATAATATTTACATTTCCTAGGGCAACTTCAGCCTTGTCAGCAATTTCACGATACGGTCGGTTGATGTAAGTCTCGTTGAGAAGAAATAGGAATATTACTTTTAGGCCAGTCTTGGTAAAAGCACGGTTTACTTCTTTGAGTGGGATCTTGGGTTTATGATGATCAATCCAAATGAAGTAGTTGGCGTGCTTACGCAAAAACACATTTCCGTTTGTTTCTAGGTAGGCGATATTATGCCGTTGCAACTCTTGCTTGATTTTCGGAAAAATATTTTCTGCGATGACCATTAGGTTCTTATGCCGAATGGCTTGGTCAAGTAATCCGGGTAAATGATGATTTCTTATTTCTTTTTTGACCTCAACTATAAATCCTTCTGCCTTTTTTTCTGCAAAATAGAGATTCATCACTCCATCCAGTGGTTGGTTAGGGGTAGGTTTCCATTTGCCTTTAATTCTGGTTTGATTTTCAAAGGCTTGGAGGGCGGTCTTGACAATTTCAAGGTCTTTCATGTTCACTTTTTATTATTGTTCATGAAACGTGAACAATGCAAAATAATGAACAAAAATAATACCAAAACTGGCTTTTTGCAATCAGAACCTCAAAATTCTCGGGTTCAGTACAAAAAGGAATGAATGTTTAGGTAAGCTTTCAGGTATCCTAATATCCCCCGCCATGTTCGATTATCGTCATGGATATGTTTCTGACCACAAATACTCCAGTTGAACGGCTCTGGCACGACGCATGGTTGAATGCCCAATTATTCGTTGCAGCTTTAAATGTTGGGTCAAATAGAATTTTTTATTGGCATGTGCCGGTGGATACCGACCAAATATAATGAGATTTGGGATCTCGAAAATAAAACACGGGTGCTGGCATTAGCGAATCCTGATTTGAAGTTTAATTGGTCCGAAAAGAAAATGGTTTTGAACATGCTCACCCTGGAGCTGGCCATAAAGGCATTTTATTACTTTTCTTCCTGTTTAAATAGTAAAGATCTTTTTGAGCCAATCAATATTTATATGACTGCACTTGGCCACTCTGCAAAAATTGATGTGCACCTAAGAATTGAACGACAAAGTCTTTTTTATTTTTTTCTTGCGTTTCGAAAAGCACTCATGGTCAACGAAAATTGTGACGAAAATTTTAATATGAAGGAAATCGGTTTTAAATAGATCGGCGGGATTTTTAAGGAAAGAACTGAATTTGACAAAGGTATTGATTTAGGCCTTCAGCTTCTTAAGGATTTCAACGATCATGTGCAAATTACGCTCACAGAGGTGATAGCAATGAAACTAATTGCAATTACTATTTTATTACTTTAGCAATAAGGAAAATTCAAAATAGAAAAGACGTTTTTTTAACTCTAATTGAGTAAGTTTTTGCGAAGGAGGGGCTTGACAATTACAAGGGGTTGAAAAATAATATTTCCCCTTGAACATTTAAAAAACAAGAGCACCATTTGGAGTCCACCCTGGTACACCCATCAACCAAAAATCCGTTAACTAGCTGATGGTTAACTGATTAATGGTTATTTATGTAGTCTGTACGGGAATCGAACCCGTGTTACCAGAATGAAAATCTGGTGTCCTAACCCCTAGACGAACAGACCAATATGAGGTGTGAAACTATCTCTTTTTACGTATCCGTAAAAAGAGGGTGCAAATATAGATTGGTGAGTTTGATTTGCAAACCAGTGCGGTAAAAAGTTTGAAAACGGCATTCCTTTTCGTTGGTTTTGGCAAGCTCGTCGTTTATTTTTGGCTTCTCAAAAATTAACCAGACAAACAAATGACAAAAGTAGGTATCAACGGATTCGGCCGTATCGGTCGCCTTGCATTCAGGGCGGCTATCACTCGTAAAGATATTGAGATTGTTGGGATCAATGACATCGTAGAGCCTGCATACATGGCCTACATGCTAAAGTATGATTCCACGCATGGAAAATTTGAAGGTACTGTGGAGGTGAAGGATGGCAACCTAATTGTAAATGGAAAAAAAATACGGGTTACCGCTGAAAAAGATCCTGCTAATTTAAAATGGTCTGACGTTGGGGCTGAAATTATCATTGAGTCCACCGGGCTTTTCCTAACACAAGCCGATGGACAAAAGCACATTGCGGCTGGCGCTAAAAAAGTTGTTTTCTCCGCTCCTGCAAAAGACGATACACCAACGTTCGTGATGGGGGTAAACCATAAAAAATTAAATGCTCAACATACGATTGTTTCCAACGCTTCGTGTACTACCAACTGCCTCGCTCCGCTCGCAAAAGTATTGAATGATAAATTTGGTATCGCCGAAGGTCTGATGAGCACAATTCACGCAGTAACTGCTACTCAAAAAACAGTAGATGGCCCTTCCGCAAAAGATTGGCGCGGTGGTCGTGGTGCCTATCAGAATATCATTCCTTCTTCTACCGGTGCGGCTAAAGCAGTGCACTGGTAATTCCAGAACTTAAAGGAAAACTCACCGGCATGTCATTCCGTGTTCCGGTGGCTGACGTTTCTGTTGTTGATCTTACCGTGAGATTAGAAAAGCCGGCTACTTATGATCAGATAAAAGCTGCTATGAAAGAAGCCAGTGAAGGCGAGCTTAAAGGCATTCTGGGCTACACCGAGGATGAAGTAGTATCACAGGATTTCCTGCGGCGACTCGCGCACTTCCATTTTTGATGCAAAAGCAGGGATTGCCTTAAATGATAAATTTATTAAGGTGGTAGCATGGTATGATAATGAATGGGGATACTCCAACAAATTAATCGACTTGGTGCAGGAATTGGCCAAGTTATAATAGGATCTGACCTCTTTAAATGGTGCTTAAACGGCACCTTTTTTATTAATTTCCAAGCAGACCCAAACTGGTCAGTCGTCTCAAAGTGGTCAGGCGACTGAATGCAGACTTTTTTTAATTTTATAGCAGGCAATTTCAATGGGAAATGCGTTATAGAATTAGATGGGGAACTACTACGCAAATATTAGGCATTGATCAATCCGCCAGTCCTGCTCAAATCAGGGCCGCCTATAAACGGCTGGCTATGCGCTATCATCCCGATCATAATCCCAATTCCAAAGACGCTGAAGAGATGTTTAAGGTAGTCAACGAAGCCTATCATACATTATCAGATCCTCTAAAGAAGTCGCGTTACGATTGGCAGATAAATAGTGTGTATTCACCTCCCATAGATTATCAGCGCGAAGTAAATAAAATGAGATACTATCAATGGCGGCGCATGCAGGAAAAGCATTATCGCATTGATAAGGAATATGTTAAAATCCAGGCGCTCGCTTTTTTAGTGTTTACCGTAATTGCCGGATTCTGCTTTGCCATCATTCACGCTGCTCAATACTATACTGAGCAACAGCAGTTAGAACGATTTTTGGCAACCAGTAAAGCGCTAAAGCAAGTTGATGGATTATTCAGCAACGGCCGATTCGATGAGGCTTTTAAAACAATTTATTCGCTGAAAGAAAAGGATCCATTAGAATACAGGTACAATTATGCCCGCGACAGCCTGGTGCATGCGCTGAGAACCATGGCCGAAAAAAAATTTAATTCTCAAGATTTCTCCTCAGCAATCGAATATTATTTGGTCCTTAAAAACTACGAAGATCCAGCGTCATTTGGAACCATTCAGCAGATTTCAATTTGTCAATATTACCTGGGTAATTACAAAGAATCCCTGCAAGCCATGAAACAACTCCATAATCAGAGGCCGTATAACTTGGAACTTGTATACCGCATCGGAATGCTCAACCTTGAAAAATTAGAAAATCCGGAAGAAGCACTTTATTATTTTACGTACGGAAAGAAGGTCTTTAAGGAGAACCTGACGGAAATTTACGGTGCGGCATTCGAAGTTATAATGAATCCTGCAGATGCACCTGACATTTACTTCGACCTTTTTGAAGCGCGAGCTCGTACAAATATTCTATTGAATAATTTTGAAGAAGCAGTAACGGATTGTAATTGGGCGGTATTTCTACGTCGTAACCGCAGCAATCCTTATAAGCTCAGGGCAGTTGCAAAGGCACACCTTGGCAATCTTGAAGACAGCTGTATCGACCTTAGCAAAGCGAGAAAGTTAGGCGCTACAGAAACGGAAGCGCTTGTAAAGAAGTACTGCCGATAATTGGAACAGTTTCGAGTCGCGAGTTTAGAGTTTCGAGATGCTGACTCGAAAACTCCCAATTTTAAATTCACAACTGCTCCCCAACGCTATTAGATATGGAATTGCCAGTAAGCAGTAGCTTTAAAGTTCCGAAACTCGAAACTCAAAACTCAAAACTCGAAACTGCCATACGAGACTCTCAACTCAAAACTCGAAACTATTCCTCAACGTTTGAGGTAAACGCCAACGCCAAAATTAGGTGATGCCAAAATATTCTTTCCTGAAAAGGCGAAACCGCCTGAACATGAGAAGCCCCAATTATCCGTAACTGAATAACCAATTTCTAACATTGGCGATACATACTCCGTATTGTTTGAAAATATACCATTGCTTTCTGCAGCCACGTCACTACCATTAAAAAGTGATTCCACCACATTCAACTTGGAGATGACTGTTAGTTTTTTGAAGAAAGTATATCCTACCTCCACACCATACCGAATCTCGTCCGAAAAATTTTCAGTGCGATTATTGAAACCTAAATAGACTGAGGCATATAGCGGCACGGGATAAAAAGAGCCGCTGGCGTCAAACCTTATCATCTGGTTAAATTCTCCATCACCGGTTTGAAGGATTCCGCTTTCCCCTCCTGAGGTTTCCCCAATAGGAAGACCAAGTGAAAGGGTTGCACTTAATACGACAGGTTTATCAGTGATCACTCCATATTTGAACGCCAAATCACTATCTCCCAACGAATTTAAAGCCTCCCCCGGTATGAGTGTTCCGCTTGGGATATAGTGTTCTTCATTCAACGTGTTGCGCACAAAAAATGGAAAATAAAGTATTCCTGTCAGGCGATTGGTGATCCCATACTCGCCATAGAAGCTTGTGGTATACAGTGCTGTGCTGCGTATTGTTACAATATCCCCGTTCGGGCCATAGAACGAATCTGATGTGATCCAATTCTGACCGAGTTTATAATATCCCTTTCCTTTAGGTTGAGGCCAGCCTCCACCTGCAACGGCGGGCAACAGCCCACTAAACAGAAGGAGGATAATGATACTCTTTATCATAATGATTAATTCATATCCGCAAAGCCGAAAGTAACGCGAGCGGGTTTACAAAGAATGATCACATACCTGTAATCAAAGAGCCCAACGTCGGGGTTGATGGCAGAAACATTGAAACTCTTAGCACCATCCGTGGTGATCTGAGCAATCTCTAATCCATTGGAAAAGGTTACTGAGCCAGAAGTTGAATTTGATAAGTACACAAATGTGCCGAGCGCGAAACTGGTTTTAAATTTATCGCTGAGTTCCAGGATAATCTCATTGTTAGTAAGTCTGAGTGCGGCCATACCTTCGGCTTTATATCCGCCGGCGGGAACAAATGAACCAGACCGCGAAGAGCCAATTACAAATTCAATAGAATTGCTTTTTACATGCTCAGATTTTGCATGAACCCCTACAATACCATTGGTTATGGCTGTAACCTCACCCACGTCATTCACTGTAGCGACGGAAGAATTTTCACTGAACCACTCAACAGTTCGGCCGGATAAATTAACGCCATTAATATTTTTAACTGATGCGGTCAGGCTCACCTTTTCAGTTACGTTCAACACCGTTTTAGACGAGGTTAACTCCACAGAAGCCACAGCATCGTCATCCAAAACGACATTAACATTTATAGCTTCACTAATGGTGTTTTGATACGACGCCGTAATTACTGCTTGTCCGACCTCTCTTGCAGTTATGATACCGTTTTCGTCAACGGTCGCTATGTGATTAGCCGAAGTGGTCCAAGCCACAACAACAGATGCTTCTACGCCATATGCATCAAAGTAAGAAGCAATAAGCTGAGTAGTTTGCCCAGGCTTTAACGCGATCTGTAAGGGTGAAACTTCAATCCTCTCTCCAATTGCTGGATCTTCCAAGTAATCGACACCGATACAGCAGCTTAGCATCGTTAGCATAAAAAATATCTGGAATCTCGCTCGCATGGTGTATTTTTACGAAAACTAACATAACGCTGACTTGGAGCAGGTCATACAAACGACAAACCGTATGAATGAAAACAAAAATGAAAACACAAAAGAACACATGGCTTCTGTCAAGAGAAGCTACTTTAATATTCTAGCCCTTTTCCTGGGGCATGATAAAATTGAAAGCAGGTTTTTGAGATGCCTATTGAAGTGGGGCCTTCAGCTTAGCTTTAAAAGCGAAGATTTGAAAAATGCCAACGTAGATATATCGGATCTAAAGTTTTTAACCATCAATGATAAGGTGGTAAAGCTGGAAGCTATTTACCATCTGGTATATATGATTTACCTCGATGAAGTAGTGGAAGATGTCGAACTTGAGGTAGCTACGATCTACGCAACCGCTCTTGGTTTTAAACCTTCTGTTGTGAGTGACTTGTTTAAGTCCATCGCCACGGAGCAATCTGATGAAACCCGGATAAGCAATGTTCGGCAGGAAGTAATTGACTTTTTAAAAGTGAATGACGCCTGATTTAATGTATGATATTGTACTGTAACTGGATGATCGTAAACACCTGACAATTTAGTCCTTAGCATAAATTCGCTCATGTAACATTTAAGGACTAATAGACATAGTTTTTAAATATTTTTAAAAAACCAATAATAATAATGCCTTCGATTTTCTATCGGGGAGAACTCTCAATTAATTTTCCTCGTAGTAAACGCTCCGGTCAAATTGTGGCTGGAAACAGTTAAATGGACGATTTCAATAGATAGAAAAATGTCCGCCTACAACTAGGGTGGGCCGAAAATTCAATCACATCCCAATCTATTTTTATAGATAATATAATGATACCAATGTAGGATTTAGGTTAAATCCGGGTGGCAGCCTAGGTCATGCTATGACGACCTTTGACTTATCAACAGCAACATTAATAATTACGCTATGGCTTACTCAAATAATGTTAACTACAGCAACTACAAATCGGCTTCACATTCAAAGATGAACCCGAGGTTAAGACAATTAGCCATCTTATCGGCGGTGGTATTGTTGGGTATGATTGTTTCCATAACAGTAAATGTATAGAAGAATAACTATTTTTTAATCGCCTAAGCCCATTTTTTAAGGCAAATTTTTAGTGGATGTTTAGTTTTTTTAATCCCGCGCTCCCGCGGGATTTTTTTATTTCCGGCATTCATCTTCTCTGCCTAGTTTTAGGGCATGGATTTTAGCCGAGATATCTTTTTAAACCACCTTGCCCAGACCACCGACTCACCTTCCTTAATTTCAGTAGCCTATGCAGAAGGCATTTATCTATATGATGCCCATGGTAAACGATACACTGATTTGATTTCTGGAATTGGTGTAAACAATATTGGGCATCGCCACCACACCGTGGTGCAGGCTATCAAAGAACAGTTAGATAAACATTTACATGTCATGGTATATGGGGAGTATATCCAATCATCCCCCAACTTATTATCCAGCAAGCTAACGAGTTTACTTCCCCCTAATTTAAATTGCTGCTACTTTGTCAACTCGGGCACCGAAGCCAATGAAGGTGCTTTGAAATTAGCGAAACGGTACACCTTCAGGGCTGAAATTATTTCCTGCAGAAATTCCTACCACGGTAGTACACATGGTTCTTTAAGTGTATCCGGTAGCGAAGTAAAGAAACAAGCCTTCCGACCATTGTTGCCCGCCGTACGCTTTATAGATTTTAATAAAATATCAGACTTAGACCTCATCACAGAAAAAACAGCCTGCTTCATTTTGGAAACAATTCAAGGCGATGCCGGTGTTCGAATTCCTTCAAAGTCCTATATGAAAGCTGTCCGAAGGCGATGTGATGAAACCGGGACGCTTCTGATACTAGATGAAATCCAATGTGGCATGGGTCGCACAGGAACCCTGTTCGCCTTTGAACAATTTGACATTGCGCCTGATATACTCACCGTTGCTAAAGCGTTTGGAGGCGGACTTCCAATCGGGGCCTTCATATCGGATAAAAAGATTATGGCAACATTTACGCATGACCCCATGCTAGGACATATCACTACTTTTGGCGGCAATCCTGTATGTTGTGCTTCAGCCTTGGCTACATTACAAGTTATTGAAAATGAAAAATTGCTGGACGACGTCGAGGAAAAAGGAAGGCTTTTTGAACAGTTACTTCATCATTCCAAAATCAAAGAAGTAAGAAGAATTGGCCTTGATGTTCGCCATCGATTTTGACTCAGCTGAAATCGTTTCACAAATAGTACTAAAAGCCAAAGAGCTAGGTGTTATTTGTTATTGGTTTCTCTCTCATCCATACAGTTTCCGTATTGCACCTCCCCTAACGATCACCAAAGAACAAATTGAGGAGTCATGCGAAACGATTTTGAAGGCCATTGATAATGTCTAACTTCGTTTATGTCCAACAGTAAGCCATTCGATAGACTTGACTACACATACAAACTTGCCGTGGTCATTGCGTTATTCATTGCAGTAGTGATTCTCGCCAGGGATATTGTGGTGCCTATGGCATTTGCAGCATTTCTAGCGGTAGTGATGCTCCCGCTGGTAAAAAAATTGGAAAAGAGAAAGATAGCCGCCGGACTTTCTATCACCCTCGTTTTACTGGGAACAGTTATCGTATTGGGATTAGTGATCTGGCTTGTGATAGATCAGGTGGTAGGACTTATCAATGACCTTCCAAACCTTCAAACCAAATTTGAAACTTACGTTAACCAGGTTAGTCGAACGCTTCGCAGAGACTTTGGTATCAGCACGATCAGAGCAGAACAAACTACTGGCCGACTCAATACGAAATATTGGAGTATACCTGGGTGATATTTTAATATCCACCACCAATACAATTTCCATCCTGATCCAAATTCCCATCTACATTTTTCTTTTTTTAATTTATCGCGACAAGTTTCGGGATTTCTTTTTAAGCCTGATTCCAGGCGATAAAGAGTTTGTCTGGAAAAAAGATATTGAACGCGTCATTCAAGGTTACATCTCAGGTTTGACATTGGTGACACTGATCATTGCCGTCATTAAATTGCATCGGACTTCTGGCGTTGGGCATTGATCATGCAATCTTTTTTGGAATTTTATCGGGTGTGTTAACTATTATTCCTTATGTAGGAATAATCATTGGAGCTTTATTCCCTCTGATCATGGCACTTATCACAAAAGATAGCATGTGGTATGCTATTGGAGTTGTCATTGTCTTTGCTGTTGTTCAATTCCTGGAAGGAAATTTCATAACGCCCCGGATCACGGGATCGAAAGTCAGCATCAATGCATTGGCTGCAATCATTGCCTTGTTGATTGGTGGAAAAATCTTAGGCATTGCAGGAATGATTCTCGCGGTACCCGCTATTGGGGTACTTAAAATTTTGTTATCACATTCAGAGCACCTTAAACCGTTTGTCATTTTACTGGAGGACAAAATTCCATTGAAGTCAAAACCTACTTTACCTATTGCTAAAGAATTGAACGTTGAGGAAAAGGCTGATGAGAAAATAAATAAATGCTCTAGGGTTTCCATTTGAGTTCGATACAGATTGTATTCTTTGCTGCTGAATTATAACCGCAGAAATCGCGGAGACGCAAGGAAAAAAGCTAAAAGACAAAACGCCCTACATTTTTTCAATCACCAGGTTATGATTCGTATAAATGCAAATATCAGCGGCGATGTTTAAACTTTCGCGCACAATTTCTTCGGCCGTCAGATGAGGGGCATGTTTTTTTAACGCCAAGCGCGGCGGCTTGCGCATACATCGCTCCCGATCCTATAGCTGCTACTTGATTATCCGGCTCCAAAACATCGCCAGTTCCAGATAGAACTAAAATCTCATCCTTATTTGCCGTGATCAGCATGGCTTCAAGCCTCCGCAGAAAACGATCCATCCGCCAATCCTTTGCCAGCTCAATGGCCGCGCGTTTCATATTTCCTCCATAGGTATTTAATTTTTCCTCGAAGCGTTCGATCAACGTAAAGGCATCGGCAGTGGAACCTGCAAAACCTGCCAGCACTTTGCCATCTTGAAGTCTGCGTATTTTCCGTACGTTGCTTTTAGCAACGTAGTTTCCCATGGTGGCCTGTCCGTCACCTCCGATGGCAATTTGGCCGTTATGTAATACAGCGATGATGGTTGTTGCGTGAATTTTTTCCATATCGATTAAAATAAAAAGCCCCGGATCACTCCAGGGTCTTATGAAAGTGATTTTAAATTAAAATTCTTACTGGATCTTCCATTAAACCTTTAAATGTCTTTAAGAAAGCGGCACCCACAGCGCCATCTACTGCGCGATGATCACACGAAAGTGTAACCTTCATAACATTGCCTGGAACAAGCTGACCATTTTTGACAATGGCTGTTTCCTTAATACCGCCAACGGCGAGAATACATGCATCGGGTGTATTGATAATTGCCGTAAACTCATCCACTCCAAACATTCCTAAGTTGGAAACCGTAAAGGTACTTCCCTCCCACTCGGACGGCTGAAGTTTTTTATCATGCGCTTTTTGTGCCAGGTCTTTTACTTCACTGCAATGTGGGAAAGTGATTTGTTATCAGCAAAACGAATTACAGGAACTAGTAATCCATCTTTTACCGCTACGGCTACACCAATGTGAATGTGATGATTCTTTCTCATTTTGTCGCCCAGGTAACTGACGTTTACATCCGGATGCTGACGTATACGCGGCAGCAACAGCTTTGATCACCATATCATTAAACGAAATCTTTACAGGACTAATTTCATTGATACTTTTTCGTGCTTCAATGGCTTTGTCCATGTTAATTTCCATGGTCACGTAAAAGTGAGGGGCAGTAAATTTGCTTTCCGACAAACGCTTCTGCAATCGTCTTGCGCATTTGCGAAACAGTTGACTTCTTCGAAGCTTTCCTCTCCCACCACTTTTGGCAATGCAACCGGTGCCTGACCTGCTTTTGCTGGCGCCGCCTGTGCCGCAGGTTTATAATTTTCAACATCAACTTTGGTGATACGGCCGTTTTCGCCTGAGCCGGCAATTTTTCCAATATCGTAACCTTTGTCCTTCGCCAATTTTTTTGCCAAGGGCGATGCCTTGACCCGACCATTGGATGGAATGCGAACAGAAGCATCCGTCAGCGTTTTTGCCGTATCTTGTTGAGCTTGAGGTTCTTGTTTGGCTTCGGTGCTTTGGTGTATGCGGATTGGGACCAGCCAGAAGACTTTGCTTCATGCGCTTTCAACAACGTTTTCCAGTCGGCATCTTTTTCACCAATAATAGCAAGCACACCATTTACAGGAACTGCTTGGCCAGCTTCAGCACCGATGTAAAGCAAAGTGCCAGCATTATAAGATTCATATTCCATGGTAGCCTTATCGGTTTCGATCTCCGCTAGCAATTCATTCGTTTTTACAGTATCCCCTACTTTTTTATGCCACGCGGCAATAACACCTTCATTCATTGTATCACTCATCTTAGGCATCAATACAATTTCAGCTTTAATCCCGGATGTATCTACAGCTGTCGCCGTAGCAGTTTCGGTGCTGCTGGCTGCGGTGCTTGACTGGTAGCTTCAGGGCTTTGCTTTACTGGGCTGCTTCTGAGCTTCGGATTCTTGATTAGTTCAGGGGCCTTACTTATTCAGTTCAGGGGCTTTGCTTTCGACAGCAGGTTTTTGAGCCAGCACCCTCTAATAAACCTTTATAATCTTCTCCTGGATTTCCGACAATAGCCAGCACATCATTAACTTCTACTGCCTGACCTTCCTGTACTCCTAAATAAAGTACTGTTCCAGAATTAAAAGACTCGTAATCCATGGTGGCCTTATCCGTTTCGATCTCGGCCATTAACTCTCCCGACTTAATGGTATCCCCTACCTTCTTATGCCATTTGGCCACCACGCCTTCGGTCATGGTATCGCTCATCTTAGGCATTCGTACTATTTCTGCCATTGCTTTTTGAAATTACCTTTAAGTTTTTAATTGAAAGGCCAAAAATAGGTTTAAATAAGCCGAATTTCAAGCTATTAGAAAGCCGATATTCCCGATCACCACTTCAAATACTACTCCACTGCTATTGTTGTCATTTGAAAAACGATAGGTGGATCTGAAACCAACCTCAAATTTGGGCAAGAATCGCATTACATTAAAATCAAATGTGGTTTCAACACCAACCGATTGATAGATGTCTCCGGTATCTGAGACATAAACCCTGATTCGAATTAGGCTTATAATAAAATACGTTGCCTGTTCCTTTCCCGTAATCATAGAAAAAGTTGGCCTTTATTCGCTGAACGTTTAATACTGGACCTAATGCGATATCAGGATACCAAAGCGGCAATGCATAGTTTGCTGAAAAAGAAAAAAACGTTTCATCGGAAGGATAACTGTAGCCCTCGGGGCTTTGCAATCCTGTTTCTAAAGATGTAGGTATTCGTTTCTATACCTTGCAAACTTTCCTGATAGGCAAGACGCGCGTAAAGAAAATGGTGTTTGAAAAATCCAGGAAAATAAAAGATAGATCGGGCGGCAAATAATTTGCCCTTGAAATCGCCGCCATACGGCGTGTTGTACAAATCTATATCCAAGGTTTGTCCCCATTTCGATAAAAAATCCCTGCGGCTTCGTTTTAACAAATTAGCAAATGAAAATGAAAATCGATTATAGACCAAATCTCCATTGTTCAATTGATCCTTATAAATATAAACCAGGGTATCAAATGCAGGGACAGTCCGTCCGGGTCCATCGTAGATCACTGTGCCATTTCGTTTAATCAGATTTTTAAATTCAGATGTCCGGGTAAAACCGACAGCATCTCCAATCGAGAGATGTCGTCGAATATTTAGAATTTGTTAACTGTAATGGAATCCGAAGACCGCCTTCTGCTGTTACTTCCTTCCACGAAAATTCCAAATCATAGGTCGCGTACCTGCTCTTCGTTTTCTCTGATTTCCAGTTCTAACATCAAGATCGATGAATGGGATACAATCCCTGGTAACTTACACCCGCACGCCAGGAAGACGTGCCTTCATTGATGTCATACAAATATCCCGCATTAATGGAGTTGTACTCAAAATATCGCGCGAAGTAATGCCTACATTGATTTGAGCAAGATCATTGGTTACAAAAGCTCCCCAGCTATATGGATTGAGAATCCCTTTAAATTTGGAATATTTGGTAATAGGATGTTTCGTTTGAGGAATACTGTCAAGCAAATGCGGCCTTCCCTCCTGCTCCACCAGGTGTTGATAAAGATTATCGACGGTACCATGTGACGCTGTATTCAAAAATTTTCCATGCCGATGGATCAAAAGGAATTGCTACAACATCCAATCCATCGCGCGACTGTTCATTGTAATAAATAGTTTTGCCATCCTGACTAATGGCTGGATTATACGCTGCGTATTTACTGGATGTAACCTGATATCGTTTCTTTGTCTGAAGATCGTATGCGAATATGTTATCAATACCCGTGATCGGCGAATTGAAGAACAATATAATTGTTGATACAAAACGGGATGGCCGACATTTTCATGACCTACGGTAAGAATATCTTCTGACGCGCCGCTGGCGACATCGATCATCGAAATTCTTTTTCCCTTGTTATCCGTTTTGATAACGACAATTGATTTTCCATCGTCCGACCATCGCGGCATGGAATAAAAAATATTTTCGGGATTTGGAAATTTTTTCACCTTACTGCCACTTGCAACATCAAACAATTGAAGTGGAGACTTTATAGTCGGTGTCAGCATTCAACAGCAACGATCATTGTGCCATCGGGAGACAAGGCTGCACCGCTTAATCGTGCTTTTCGCCTCCAATAATTTTTTTGTATTTGGAAGAGAAATTATAAACTTTCAGAAGGGAATAATTTCGTACTGCCCAGCGTGGATCATAACCATATTCACTCCAGACAATTTTATCGTTCGAACACGAAAGCATACCCGCGTCATTGATAAATCCAGGCGTAAATACTTTATGCTCATGACTTGTTTTTTCGAGGATCACGAATTGTTCGATATCCCCAATGCCTCGTTTCATAACGAGTACGGAACCATCCGTCCAGTGGCTGCGGATATAAATAGTCAGTATATGCTTTTGATGTTCTCTGGTTTGCTTTTTCAAAAGGAGTAAGTTTGAGTTGGTCAACTTCAGCTTGCCATTCCTTTTTCAAGGTCAGTGGCCATCTCCTTAAATAAATCGGTCACGTAAAGTCCTGTGTGTTTATGAATGGCATTGGAAAATGTAAACGGAATAAAAGGCACATTCCATGATCGCGCTGTGATCTTGCCCCAGATTTCGGGATCTTTGGATTTTCTGTCGCAGGTAGCTTACCATATAGTATCCAAGCACATAGTGATTAGGAATATTATGTTTATAGGAACGCAGGTATTGCTTGTGATAGTTAAATGTTCTTCCTTCCAAAAGATTGGTTCGAAAGAGTAAACCAAAATTTGGAATCCGACCGCGTCCACTTGGTGTAAATGCAGTTTCTGTCGCTACAGCATCTCCTTCCCAAAACCATTGCGGTGCCGCTGCCTGAGAGAATCCGGCTAATGTAGTTGATCCAAATAAATAATAAATAAATCTATTGAATCCGCGGGTGGCGTGTTGGTATTGTACTACGTGGCGATACTCATGACGTTGCCAGTAGGTTCAGCCAATCATTGGTTCCAATAAAATTATAATCCTGAGGCGGCATCGTACAAAACTCGGAACGTCGGGGTAAAATGGAAACAAATCCATTGGAAACGGAAGATTGATTTTGAAGGATAACAGAAATTTTCCTGGGCTCAGTACCCAGGGTTCTGGCTTCTGCACTGCGAATTTGCTCTAGGGTATTGGCCATTCGCTGGGCTTGAAAATCAAAGCCCCTAGGAAACACAACACGAAAGTGACGGGTATTAATCTGTTGCCATTTAACAGAAGTAGGATTATTCTCCAATACAAGCTGCGCCAAACAATGTCTGACTAAAAGCGATAAATAAAATAAAAAATAAGAATTTTTTTCATCTGGAACAATTTACCAAATGAAAGATGAAACTCCCTTTTGTGAAAAACAACTATAAGTTATTCTTTAATCTCTACCGCACTAATATCCAATGCACTGGCTTGGAAAAACCCGAGTGCTCCATTGCTGAGGTTGGTTCGGGAATTCGAAGGAGGCTGGCTAAACAATCCACCATCACTGTTTAGTAAATTTTGCAAATCATTATAGAATACAAACGCGTCCCTTGAGATGCTATACATTTCGATTCGGGCAACATCACCAGGAGCAAAAAAAATCGGAGAAGTAACTCCATCAATTTTTTCGCCCAGATACTTCATCATCACTATAATAAATTTCGGTGTCATTATAGACTTTTAAGTGAATCATTTCTATAAAACTTAAATAGATAATAGTCCTTTGTGTCCTTGCGGTTCTTTAGCATAGATCAGGACTTCATAAAATCTCCCGTAATCTTTAGGATCGTCTTTTTCATCATCATTAATTCGATACGTTAATGAGTCGACCGTGGTAACACTATACATTTTATCATATCTCTTCGTATACCTCGCCATCGACTGTTACAGTCAGTTGATAGGTTTTCCCGATTTCTCCCGTGAAAGGAGTTTCAGGCAAATAGTATCCTGCAGAATCCGCGTAGCTGCCGGGATTGTGAATAAAGGGAATATTCATTTCCATCATCATCCCTTACGAGGACCAGTAGCATCTGTTATTCTTGGCGGTTCTACCTGTATCATAGAATCCTCCTGATCGGGTAACTTTTACATATTGATATCCTGGCTGATTCGTGACTTGCCCTTCAATGATGATACGTGAAGTAGATTGGTTTACATCCAATCTGATGGGCTCATCACACGACTCAGAATAAAATTGAAATAAGAACGACTGCAATTATATTTTTCATAATGACTGAAATTAGAATTTGAAATTATATGTAACGGATGGAAGAATGGGGAAAAGATAGATCATTCGCGCTTCCTTAGTATATCCATCACCGATAGTGTCCCCATCGTCGTCCTTGGTTATGCGGGTATAAATAGTGAAAGGATTTTGACGGTTGTAGGCATTGTATACAGAAAACACCCATTGTCCTTTCCACCTTCTGTTCGCATTCTTTTTGGGAGTGTACGTTGCCGACAAATCCAACCTGATGAAAAGAAGGCAAGCGATACCCGTTTCGTTCCGTGATTACATCGGGGTGATAATTCTGATACTCGAATTTTCCCGTGGGCAATGTGATTGGCCGGCCAGTGCTGTACGTAAACGTTGCGCCGAAAGTCCACCGCTCGTTCATATCATATGCAGCCTGTATGTTTACAACATGCCGCCGGTCGTAATTCGCTACAAATGGCCTGTCCAGATTAACGCCAGGAATTTTACGCATAGCCTTTGATAACGTATAGCCTACCGATCCAGTAAGCTTGCCCTGCGTCTTATTCATCATCAGTTCGAGTCCATAGGCCCAGGCTTTTCCCTGACGAAATTCCGTGGATATATCCTGATTAAAAAAGATAGCTGCATTATCTGCGAAATCGGTGACATTTTTTATGTCTTTGTAATACGCTTCTGCTGAAAATTCATACATATTATTGTTGAAGTTTCTGAAATATCCAACGGCAACCTGATCAGCTATCTGAGGCTCCAGATAATATCCACTGGGGTTCCATGTATTGAATGGAACAGGTACAGTACCAGCCGCAATTAAATGTGTGTTTTGAACCATTCTGTTGTAGGAAATTTTTGCAGACTGGTCTTCGGTGATCATGTAACGAAGGGCTACACGAGGCTCGAGATTGACATATGTTTTAATATTCTTCCACGCTCCGTAATGAATTGTATCCGTCCGAATGATGTTTATATTATCGCGCGGGTCCTCGTACAAATACACATCGGTCTTACCAATATTTTGAAAAATAGATAATCTTAACCCATAGTCTAAAGTGATCTTATCACTAACTCGCTGCTGATTGCTAACATAAAAGGCATGATCTAACGCATACATATGCTGCAGCTCAACTTCAGAAAATATAGATCCTTCGGTGTTAGGGGATATTTTTCCAGGGGAGAACCTTCTTCCTGTTATGTGATAGCCAAATGTTAATTCATGATTGGTGTTAATGAAATACGACAAATCATTCTTAATACTAACTTCATATAGATTTGAAATCCATTTAAAGCCCTGAACAGGGTCTTCAAGTTCTAACTTGTAATCAAAATTACTAGCTATAACAGATGTGTTGGAAAAAAGCCTATCATTAAAAAGGTGGTTCCATCGGAAAGTGGCCGTCCTATTCCCCCAGGCGAAACCAAACTGATCTGAAAAGTTAAAGACATCACGTCCCGCATAAAATGCAGCAAAGAAACGATTGTTGTTATTAGACTTCCAATTAACTTTTGCATTAATGTCATAAAAGTGGACGAGGTTATCCTGGTTCGCAGCTTTTAAAAATACATCAATGTATGACCTCCGTGCCGAAATAATGAACGAGCTTTTGTCCTTGTTTAAAGGGCCTTCTACCATGACCCGGCTGGCCATGGAACCAATGCCACCTGAAACATTTAGCTTTTTGTTATTGCCATCTTTCGTGCGTACTTCCAAAATAGAGGAAAGCCTTCCACCAAACCGCGCGGGTATTCCCCCTTTGTAAAGCTCTGTATCTTTAATAACATCGGCATTAAAAACTGAAAACAATCCAAACAAGTGTGAAGGATCATAAATTGGAGCTTCATCATTCAAAATCAGGTTTTGGTCGGCACTTCCTCCTCTAACGTAAAAACTAGAAGTTCCCTCTCCCGCTGTTAAGACACCCGGTAACATTTGGATATTCTTAATTATATCTATTTCACCAAACAGTGCTGGCAACTTACGAACGTGATTAAGATCAAGTGTATTTTTGCTCATCTGAATGGAGACCACATTTTCATCTACGCGTTTATCAGAAATAACAATTTCTTCAATCAACGTAGCCTCATTTTGCAATTCGACATTAAGTGCAACATTAGTATCCAAGTCGATCTTAATAGATTGAAATTTATAGCCCATATAGCTATACTGAACTGAGTAAGTACCTTTGGGAAGGGTTATAGAATAAAATCCATAAGCATTGGTTATCGTACCTGCTTTTAATTCAGGAATGTAAACTGTAACTCCAATCAACTCTTCGCCATTGCCGGCATCTTTTACATATCCGTTAAGTGTAGCCTTATCCTGGGCTTCGGCAAAAAATGATAATACAGCAAAAAAAGAAACCAGTAAATTTTTAATCATGGAAGGAATTATTTATGCATCAGACAATTAATGTTTCATTTACCCCTATAAGGCTGGATAAAAATAGATAACCTGGATGACTTACCTTCTGGACGAATAAATCATTAAATAGTTACCTTCAACGGCAATAAAATGCTATAGTTTTAGATGTTTAAGAAATTAAAAAGGCTATACAACGAATACAAACCTTATGTCAGGGTGGATTTGATCATGTATGGAGTATTGATCTTATCGATTATACTTTACTTTATTATTAGCTTAATTTTCAATTAAAACATCACAAAAAAAAGCCATTACAAATGGCATGATAATGGCTTTCTTCTTAAACGAAAAATAAATTGTATGCTTCTATGCTCTTCAAAAAATCATATGGACATTAGAACTGTGCTGCCAAATTAAGCAATGCATATGTCAACATCATTGAAATAGCAATTCTTAATATTGTTTTCATATACGTTGAATGATTAAAACGTTTTTAAAATTTTCATCAAATCAAAAATTTCCTGCCTGCTTTTTCCGACTCTTTGAATCAAAAGATTATCGATCGAATTATCCTTTGCACGATTCTTCTCTTGGAGAGCCACGGATGATTTATAATTCGTGTGCGCTTTTGAGAGTGATTTTTTTTAAATAATGTTTTCATAAGCAAGGTTTCAAGGGGTTAAATGGTATTTGGTCGTAAACCTCAACGGAAATAATAATGCCATTGTGAACTAACCCTGACTTATGCTAGTATAAAAGATTGATTAGTAATCTGATTACATATTAAAAGCAAGGTTATACAAAGGAAAGGACAGTGGAAAAAATTCCACACTAGTGGTGGAAATGTGGCCAGCATTTCAATAAAAAAAAGCCTGACTGGAGTCAGGCTTTCTATCTAAGTAAAATTGATTAAATAGAAAATCTTTTAGGATGTCGATCTCTCATTCGTCTGGTTTCATCTCGATTTCATCGACATTGATTTTAGGAAAAAACATTTTGGCAAGTTTAACTGCCACAAATACAAACAATCCATAAGCCAGGATAAAAGAAAGAATGATAATGAATAGCTCCATAAAGTATTATTGGTTTTCCTAAGAAGTAGAAAATATGATGCCAGCTGGCTGAATCAGTTCCAAAACCGGTAAAACGGAGTTATTTAGACTTAAATCTACAGCAAAGCCGCAATTACTACACCAGAAGCGTATCGAATCAAGAAAAATCAAAAAGAATACGATTCAAATTGAGACTGCAAATTGCCTTACAACACCTGACTTGATTATCACCTAATTTGAAAGCAGTTAAAAATCTTCGATATTTCGCGTTGCATTCGTTAGATGTT
Organism: uncultured Bacteroidota bacterium; assembly: GCA_963837415.1. Taxonomy (GTDB): domain Bacteria; phylum Bacteroidota; class Bacteroidia; order Cytophagales; family Cyclobacteriaceae; genus Chryseolinea. Next base: position 490,871 of record CAWING010000002.1, read on the forward strand.
GAAGATCGACAGTCATACTCACATTCTTCCCAAAAAACTTCCTAACTGGAGTGAGAAATTTGGCTACGGTGATTTCATTTACCTTCAACATCATAAAAAGGGTTACGCTAAAATGATGCGTGGCAATCAATTTTTCAGAGAAATAAAAGAGAACGCGTGGAATCCGGAACTAAGAATAAAGGAGTATGAAAAATTTCGTACCCAAGTTCAGGTGGTATGTACTATCCCCGTCATGTTTTCATATTGGGCAAAAGCATTTGATTGTCTTGGAGATCTCACGATTCCTCAACGATCACATTGCAGAACTGATATTAAAGTATCCAAAAAACTATTTAGGACTTGGCAACCATCCCTATGCAGGATAGTGAATTGGCAATCCAGGAACTGCAACGATTCAAGGAGTTAGGTTTGAACGGCATACAGATAGGATCAAACATAAATGATTTGAATTTAAATGAAGAGCGATTCTTTCCCATCTTTGAAGCTTGCGAAAAACTGAGCATGGCAATATTGGTGCATCCGTGGAATATGATGGGACAAAATAGTATGCAGCGCTATTGGCTGCCGTGGTTAGTCGGCATGCCTGCCGAAACTTCACGGGCAATTTGTTCAATGATCTTTGGAGGAATTTTTGAAAGATTACCAAACTTGCGCGTAAATTTTGCCCACGCAGGAGGATCATTTCTAGCTACCATTGGACGAATAAAACAAGGTTTTGATTGCCGGCCAGATCTGGTGGCGATTGATAATCCTGTCGATCCGAAAAATTATCTTGGCAAATTTTGGGTGGATAGCATAACACATGATGCGCTGATGCTAGAATACGTGTTAAAACTTCAGGGATCGAATCGCGTTACATTGGGATCAGATTATCCATTTCCCCTAGGGGATTTGGAGATGGGAAAGTTTATTGAAGAGATGGATCTTGATAATACGATGAAAGAAGATATTTTTTATAATGCATCACTGGAGTGGCTCGATATTTCTAAAGAAAGATTTAATTAATGATTCGCTATATCTATATTTATTTTCTTGCTCACCATTGCAACACAAAGTTATGCTCAACGCACAAAGGTCGATGAGTATGTACTTCAACAGGAACAACTCAAAAAAACAGAATTGCTGCGACAGTTAGATTCCGGCGTTTATTATATGGATATAGGAGATTACCTGACAGCGGATGCTAAATTTCATTACGTGCTTGAAAATATTAAAAGCGTTCCTTCGGATCTTAACTTTCTTCTTCGGCAAAAATTCTTTTTACCTGGAAAAGTACAAACAAAGTATTGATTGGCTGACGAAATATATTCAACTCAAAGGCACGAATGGGCAGTATTCAAAAGAAGCAGCATCATTGCTTAAAAGTGCGGAAACGGAATTTGTAAAAGAAAAAAGCACAGAGATGCAAAAAGCAGGGGAAGTTCTTTCGGTCAATTATGAAATTGATTGTGGTCCCTCAGGAAAAGTTACTTGTCCGGTATGCAAAGGAGATCATGTGATCGTCAAAAAAGCAGCCTTCGGATCCGAATACACTACCTGCCCATATTGCAATGACGCATGGACTTCTAACGTGCGAACAATACAATCTTCTTGTTGCGCGGAGAGCTCAAGAAAGCAAATTAGATTACCAAGTTCTGCGTTGACTTCCTTTGATTATTATTTTTTTTCAGTTACCATTAACTTTACGAGATTAATTCTGCAATTAATTCGAGTAGTATGGCATTGTACAATCGGGTAAATGGAAAGGTTTTAAAAGAAAAAATATCGTTGATACCCATAAAAAGGGTAACGATATCATTTTATAAATATCACCATATACAAGGTACCAAAAGAATTCAGGGATGAATTGTATATAGGTTTAGAATCCCATGGATGTACTGGGAAGAATTTACGTTGCACCCGAAGGAATCAATGCTCAGATCAGTGTGCCGGAGGAGCAAATAGAAAATTTTAAAAATTATCTTTACAGCATCCCTTTTTTGAATGGTATACGGCTGAACATCGCCGTACAAGATAATGGAAAATCATTTTTTAAACTTAAAATATTAGTGCGCAAAAAAATTGTAGCCGATGGGTTGGACGATACCACATTCGATGTGACAGATACCGGAATACATGTAAATGCGCGAGAATTTAACGATTTGGCCAATGATCAAAACACGGTTATCGTTGATATGCGCAATCACTATGAAAGCGAAGTAGGTCATTTTAAAAATGCCATTTGTCCGAATGTAGATACATTTCGTGAGGAATTGCAACTGGTAGAAGACCTCATGAAGGATAAAAAAGATAAAAATCTCCTTATGTATTGTACGGGTGGAATTCGTTGTGAAAAAGCCAGCGCCTGGATGAAGCATCATGGATTTAAAAATGTTTTTCAACTTGATGGAGGCATTATTGAATATGCGCGTCAATCCAAAGAACAGGGCATCGAAAACAAATTCATGGGAAAGAATTTTGTTTTTGATGAACGACTAGGAGAGCGAATATCCGATGATATAATTGCTGTTTGTCATCAATGCGGAAAACCATGCGATGATCACACAAATTGTAAAAACGATGGATGTCATTTGCTGTTTATTCAATGCAAAGAATGCAGAGAATTATACAATGGGTGCTGCTCAGACAGCTTGTAAAGAAATTTTAATTCTTCCCATTGAAAAACAAAAGGAGATAAGAAAAGGTATTAATAAAGGAAGACAGGTTTTCAAAAAAGGAAGATCTGAAAATATTCAACTTCAAAGCTGAGACGCATCAAAAAAACATTCAGCATGACCATTCGAATCGGAATCATCAATGTATCGGACAGAGCCAGCAAAGGTATATATGAAGATATTCCGGGTAAAGCGATTGTTGAAGTACTTACTGAATATATTAAAAGTCCCTGGGAAAAGGAATATGCAGTAATTCCAGATGAGCAGCTCTCATCGAAAAAACCCTGATTGAAATGGCTGATAACCTTAAATGCTGCCTGATTATAACTTCGGGAGGCACAGGTCCTGCCGTAAGGGATGTAACTCCAGAGGCCACAGAAGCTGTATGCCAGAAAATTTTGCCGGGATTTGGCGAGTTGATGCGGGCAAAAAGTCTTACATACGTACCCACCGCCATTCTTTCGCGTCAAACAGCCGGCATACGCAACCAATCTTTAATTGTAAATTTACCAGGGAAGCCAAAATCTATTCGGCAATGTTTAGAAGTTGTCTTTCCGGCGATACCATATTGCATTGACCTGCTGGAAGGACCGTTCATCGAATGTAACGACGAGGTGATAAGGGTTTTTAGGCCGCAATCCGTATAATTACTAGTTTATATGGCACGCATTAAATATTACTACGACACTGAGACCTGTAAATATGAACGGGTAAAGGTCAAAACCAGTGATGTTATTCTAAACGCCCTGGGCATTCTTTCCCTTACAATTGCCATGGCCGCCGGCCTTCTTACCCTGTATTTGTACAGCAATTATTTTGAATCACCAAAAGAGCTTATCCTTAAAAATGAAGTAAAAGAGCTCGAATTCTATTATCAAAAGCTTACCAAAGATGTGGCAAATCTTAGCAGTATTCTGGATAACATAGAACATCGTGACGACAATATTTATCGCGTAGTACTTGGGGCCGAACCAATCGAAAAATCAGTACGACATGCCGGCGTTGGTGGTGTCAGATCGATATGCAGATATTAAAGAAAAAGATATTGCCCATGAAGACCTGGTGCTGGCCCTGAATGAAAAAGTAGATCTACTTAGAAGAAAATTATACATCGAATCAAAGTCACAAGATGAGGTTGTTACTCTGGCTGAGAAAAAAGAAAAATTGTATGCTGCCATACCCGCAATTCAGCCAATCTCCAATAAACAATTGGTGGCACTTTCTTCCGGTTTCGGATGGAGAACCCACCCTATTTACAAAGTAAAGAAAATGCACCCCGGTATTGATTTCGCCGCTTCTATAGGTACTCCCATCTATGCAACAGCGGATGGCACAGTCGCGAAGTAAGTGTAAAATTCAGTGGTTATGGAAAAATGGTTGAGATCGATCATGGTTTTGGATATCGAACACGATATGCGCACATGCATGAGTTTGCCGTTCGTTCCGGACAAAATGTAAAACGTGGTGATCTCATAGGATATGTAGGAAACACGGGTATGTCTACAGCGCCTCACCTCCACTACGAAGTCTTAATCAATGGTGGTCAGGTAGATCCTGTTCATTATTTCTATAACGACCTCTCACCGGCAGAATATGAAAAAGTTCTCGAACTTGCGTCGATTGAAAATCAATCATTGGGCATGTAACTATCTAGATAAACTATATTTTAAAATCAGAAACCCGAAGGCAGCTTCGGGTTTCTTTTTTTATCTTAGCCTGTCGCTAAGTCATATGTTCGAGTATTTACAGTAAAGCTTCTGCAGTTATCATCCTTCTCCTTCTTTCCCGCATTAGCTTTTCCCAAGGATGCAGTGACGCAGGATTTTGTACGATGGGCGCTATGAAACCCGACCAGCCTTTCAATAAAAAAATTCAGCTAAGACTTCGGTCTATGGAGATTAGTTTTTACCGGGGAACAACACCACTTAACACCCATCATCTACGTTGCAACTGCGGATCTTAATTTCAGCTTAAATTCAAAAACATCTTTTCAAATTAAACTTCCATTATCAGGCTGTACAAGGTCGACTTGGCAAATACTTCCGGCCTTGGGGATATTTCATTATGTATAACACGAACCTTGTATACCTCTGAAAAATTTGATATCAATTTTTCAGTTCGGTGGAAAAATTCCAACAAACAATTCCGATCAAAGATACCGAAGGCCTGCCGTTGCCGATGTATTATCAAACAAGTCTTGGGACTTATGATTTTATAACCGGCATTTCCTTCATCAGCCGGAATTGGTTGTTTGCTACCGGTATTCAATTATCCATTCAATAAAAATGAAAATCAATTTCTTTGGAAGCCTGGCAAGGGACCAGTGAGGAAGCCTTACATTGGTTTGTACAATCAGGCGAAAGAATTAAAACGAGGCACGGATATTATGTTGCGGGCTGAGCGCAATTGGAGATTTTCGCGGTTGAATTTCTCATTGGGACTATTGCCCATTTATCGGGTTAATAACGATGAGATAAGCGACCCGAATGGAAAACGTGTGAACCCGGCTGGCGCAAAAGGCTTGGCCTTGTCTGTAATTTTTACAACAGGATATAGCTTTAATGTAAAATCAGGCTTAAAACTTTTATTGGGTCATAAAATCATTCAACGCGATAACAATCCCGATGGTCTCACACGTGAATTCGTTTCTACGCTTGGATATTATTATCGATTCTGAATATGATAAAGAAAAAATATTTTCTTTCCTTCATACTTCTGATGGCAATACCAAAGTGCTTTGCCCAAGATCCTAATAAAACAATTGATTCATTATTCTTCGACTCGCATTATGAACGAGCCATTGTGCAGATCGATCAAGTGTTAACGAAAACTTCGAATCAAAATCAACGTATTATTCTGGAAAATAAAAAAGCCGAAGCGCTTATTCGTTCAGGAAAATTTGAAGAAGCGGAAAGACACTTGGAGAGTATGGCGCTAAAACCATTAACTCCTTATCAACGGGCAATCACGGAAACAAATACATGGCTTTTTGTACCTCAATCAAGGCCGAAATGATTTAGCCCTGAAGGCACTTCAGTCTGCCTTATCCAATATAGAAAAGGAAAACAAGCAAAACACACTTGAAGCAGCGCAAATTCTTTCACACCTCGGAAACTTATATTTGACTACGGGCAAATACACTCAAGCAGAGGAACAACTAGACATGGCGTTGGCTATACGGGAAAGTTTGGTAGAAAAAAACAGCGAATTGATTGCTGCGTCCTACAATGATCTTGGATTAGTGTATAGCATAACAGATGCAGACAAAGCATTGGATCACTATGAAAAAGCGTTGGCGATTTACGAAAAACTTCATGGTAAAAATCATCCAAAAGTTGCCATTGCGAATACAAACATTGGTTTTATTTATCGCACACTCGAATTGTACGGTGACGCCATAAATAATTTTGAATCGGCTTTAGCAGTTTGGGAAAAAATTTACCCACAAGCCCACCCGACAAAAGCCTTTATTCTTTTTAACCTCGGCCAAACTTATTTGAAAATTGGAAATGAAAAGTCTGCGGAGGGTTATTACGAGCGTGCATTAAAAATGTACGAGGAGAGCTATGGGAAAAAACATCCTGGGATTGCTACCGTGTTAAATGCAATCGGAAGTTTAAAATTATCATCCGGGAAATTTGATGATGCATTATACTATTATCAGCGAGCGCTAATTTCTAACGTTAGGGATTTTAATGATGCAAACCGAAGTGTTAATCCTTCACTTAAAAACTATTATAGCGGAAATACGCTTCTCTTTTCTTTGCTTAACAAAGCAGAAGCATTGGAAGCCCGGTATTTGGGAAAATCATTAAAGTTTGATGAGCTTGTTCTGGCAACGAAGACACTACAGGTTTGTGACACACTTATTGATAACCTCCGGCAACAAATCTCCAATGAAAGCGATAAAATTTCGTTAGGAACCATTGCTACCGATGTTATGCTGCCGGCGTCCGCATAACTCATCAAGCTGGCTAGGCCGCTGTCAATAAGAAACCTTGGTTTGAGCTCGCTTTTTATTTTGCTGAGAAAAGTAAGTCTGCGGTTTTGCTGGAAGCTATTTCAGATGCCAACGCGAAATCATTTTCCGGCATCCCGAATGAATTGCTGGAGGAAGAAAAAAAATTAAAGGCAGAAATTTCAATGCTAGCTCAGAAACTCTCCTTAAAACCTTCAGAATCTGAAGAAAAGTATCTGCGTGAGATGGCTTACTCCATCAATCGAACCTACGATAATTTCATTCATCAACTGGAGGCAAAATTCCCGGCTTATTTTAATTTAAAATTTAATGTTTCCACGCCATCCATTAAAGATCTTCAAGCTAAATTAAATACGACAACAGCCATACTAAGTTATTTTACTGACGACAAAAATAACCGGATCTACATCTTTGAGGTCACATCAAAAAAATTTACCGCGCTTTCGCATGCCATTCCAAAGGAGTTTGACAAGTACCTTACGGCTTTGCGGAATAGTTTGTTTTTTAACGAATTGGAAACTTATAAACAGGCATCCGCGAAGCTCTCTTCACTCCTTATTCCTCAAAACATTCCAAATGCCATTACCGAGTTAGTGATTCTCCCTACAGGGCGGCTAAGCGTTATCCCCTTTGAAACCCTTTTCGTTAAAAAGATTCGTAAAGAAAATACCTTTACATCACTTCCATACATGCTTAACAACTACAGTATCCGTTACGAATTTTCGGCAGCGCTTATACTGCAAAAATCAAAGGCACAATTAAATAATGCAACTTCTATTTTTCTATGCGCTCCCGTCACTTTTGAAAAAGTCGATCTTGACGAACTGCCTGGAACAGAAGCCGAAGTCAAAGAAATTTCCCAGCTTTTTACCTCAAAGAATTTTAAGAGCTCCGTACTTACCCGGTATCAGGCGGATGAAAAATTAGTGAAGGACGGAAGTTTGAAAAATTTTAGCTACCTGCACTTTGCTACCCATGGTATTGTCGATGAAACTAATCCTGAGCTTTCGCGAATATTTCTTCACACCTCTTCAAATGACGAAGATGGCAACCTGTTCGCAGGTGAAATATATAATCTGGATCTCAATGCAAACCTCGTAACGCTTTCTGCTTGCCAAACGGGCCTGGGGAAAATATCGAAAGGAGAAGGGGTCATTGGTTTATCCCGAGCACTGGTTTATGCGGGATCCAAAAATATCATGGTATCCTTTTGGAGTGTTGCAGATCAATCCACGGCGAGTTTAATGCAGGATTTTTATCACCAGCTTCTCGAGCACCCGTCTCAAAATTTTAGTCAAGACCTCCGGCAGGCAAAATTAAATTTAATAAAAGGAAATACTTACGCAGGACCGTTCTTTTGGGCCCCTTTTATCCTCATTGGTTTTTAATCCATCTCCTTACGTTACGTAAATGTATTTTTGAAACGAAATCCGTCATTCGCTATTACTCCAAAAACTTAATCCGAAAGTTTTATTTCACGTAAGAGCAGTATCCATTGTTGAATGATGATACTACTTCAGGATCATTAAGCTACGGTGAAAAGTGACACCGGCTATATGCGTGTGGATTTGTTGGTTGTTTTACTGTATTTGAACAGTGATTCTATGGATGCTAGGTGAACGACCAATGCTTCGGAGATCAACGTCTCTAAATAAAATGCAGAGTATCTAATGAAAAATTGGATGCAGGAGTCTGATCATTTTCAATTTGAATTAAGGCAGATTTATCGTCACAGCGCGGGCCTTTTCCGAATTAAACAGGTAAGTGGGCTTCTTTAAGTGGGCTTCTTAACAAGGAGGTGAAGGGGTTTATTCTGCCCATACAGTAGTGTGTGGTTTAAATCACACCTACTGTAAGGAGCAGATAAACACATGTGAACGCTATGGCAAAAAGCTTTTTCACTTGTGGAGAACTTTAAAGTAATACCATAAGTTTCAATTTTCCTAAAGAATCTTTTAAACTTTGGAAAGCCTGAAAAAATGTCTTTTTTGCAAACCTGTTTAAAAGACCCTATGACATAATTTCATTTTAGAAAATAATTTATCAATGTATGTTGCTGATTTTAAGGTTCTTACATGTTATCCACAAACGATCCACAAATTTCTAAAACTATTATCAGGGCATGATTGAAGATAACTACAAACTGCGGGGATTGCGCAATAAACTGGTAAAAAAGCTACAAGGAAAAAGGAATTAAGGATGAAGGAGTTTTGGCTGCCATTAACAAGGTTCCGCGTCACGCTTTTTTTGAAAATGCCTTAATTGATCACGCCTATCAGGATAAAGCTTTTCCAATTGGGGAAGGTCAAACCATTTCCCAACCCTATACTGTAGCCTTTCAGACCGAAAAACTTGAAATAAAGGCCGGCAGATAAGGTCTTAGAGATCGGAACAGGTTCAGGATATCAGGCCTGTATTTTACTTGAAATGGGTGCCCAGGTTTATACCATCGAATATAATCGCAAACTTTATGAAATAACCCGGAGCTTTTTACCGCGACTGGGATATAGACCCTATTTCTTCTATGGAGACGGTTCAAATGGCCTTTCCGCGAAAGCACCCTTTAATAAAATTATTGTGACTGCCGGTGCGCCAGTGGTCCCAAAGGCTCTTACCGATCAGCTTTCAGAGGACGGAATCCTCGTGATCCCCGTCGGTGGAAGGGAAAAGCAGATGATGGTTCAAATACGGAAACAAGGATGGCGAGCTTATCAAAAAGGAGTTCGACAATTTCGCATTTGTTCCTTTGCTCGGGGAACAAGGGTGGAAAGGCTAGGAAGTTACGAGTTCTGAGTTTCTAGTTTCGGGTAGTGAGCTCAAAGGTAAGCACATTGAGCTTCTTGCGCAGAGTACGTTCGGATATGTTTATGCTTTACATAAACTATCAAAAGTTGTTGAGCAAATAGGTCTTAAAATTTTCGAACCCGTTTCGCAGCACAATAGTCTTCTTCTTTTGCAGCAAAAACTTTTGAAGCTCTGAAGGGATTTGAATGGAAGTATTTAACGTTTCTTCTACAACTTCTTTGAATTTTGCGGGGTGTGCTGTTTCTGCAAAAATCCCGACTGCGGTCTCGTTGCCTTCCCTTAAAAATTTTTTCAATCCCAAATAAGCTACAGCTCCATGTGGATCCATAATGTAATTATTTTTTGAGTACACCTCACGCATAGCCGATCTTGTTTCTTCATCTGTAAATGCATAGCCCTCAATATTTTTTGCCAAACTATCATAATCGTGATGGAGATTTACCATCCTAATGAAGTTGCTTGGATTCCCGACATCCATAGCATTGCTTATGGTTTGATGTGACGGCCTGGGACTAAATAACTTAGAGGATAAATATTGCGGCACGACATCATTAATATTGGTAGAAGCGATAAATTTATGTATCGGCAGGCCCATACGTTTCGCCAATAGTCCTCCCGTAAGGTTTCCGAAATTTCCACTCGGAACTGAAAAAACGACAGGCACATCTTTATGTCGTAGCTGAGCATACGCATAAAAATAGTAGAATGACTGCGGGATGAGGCGCGCGATGTTAATAGAATTCGCGGAAGTAAGAAAATATTTTTGCTTAAGTTCCTGATCGAGGAAGGCTTGTTTTACCAAGCGCTGACAATCATCAAATGTGCCATCTACTTCCATTGCAGTAATATTCTGGCCCAACGTTGTAAATTGTTTTTCTTGAATATCACTTACTTTTCCGGATGGATACAACACTACCACCCGTGTACTTGCAACGCCTAAAAATCCATTCGCTACAGCACTCCCGGTATCGCCAGAGGTAGCTACCAGAATAATGATTTCCTGTTGTTGCTGCTTGGCGAAATAACCGAGAAGTTGCGACATAAACCTGGCGCCAAAATCTTTAAAGGCCAAGGTTGGCCCATGAAACAATTCAAGTGCGTACACATTTTCTTCGATCTCTACCAATGGAGCATCAAACTGAATGGTGTGCTCGACAATCCTTTTTAATTCATCTTTCGGAATGTCATTCCCAATTAAGTTATAGGCAACTTCGAAACTGATTTCCTGAAAGGATCTTTGGTCCAACGTTTCATAAAATTCTTTGGAAAGAACAGGAACATATTCAGGCATGTACAGACCATTGTCCGGAGCAAGCCCTTGCAACACCGCTTGTTTTAAATCGACTCTGAGATCTGGATTATTGGTACTGTAAAATTTCATTCAAAAAATATTAAACGCTCATTGAGATATCCTTGCACCTGTTTGATTTATCTGCGAAACAAATACATCGCTCTTAAGCTTGATGTTGATGAATTGCTGTTGAATCTCCATGCCCACCCTTTTTGCAATTTCATAATCCGTGCTCAACGAAAAAATAGTTGGTCCGGATCCAGAGATGCCACATCCGAGCGCACCGTTCTTAACGGCCACAGCCTTTATAGTATCAAAACCCGGGATCAATACAGAACGAATAGGTTCTGCTACTACATCCTGAAGAGATCGAGTGATGAGCCCATAATCTGGTTTCATAAGCCCCACTACCAATCCGGCAATATTTCCCCATTGGGTGATCGCATCCTTCATCTGAATGGAGGATTTAAGCACGCGTCTGGAATCTTCTGTTTTTAACTCGAGATGTGGATGAACGAGCGTACAATAAAGGCCAGCAGGCGTTGGGATTTTAGCCACATCCAGTGGAGCATAACTTCGTATCAGGACAAACCCACCTAATAATGACGGCGCAACGTTATCAGCATGTGCTGACCCACAAGCAATACGTTCCGCTTCCATAGCAAAAGGTAGCAATTGCTCTCGCGAAAATGGATTATTATAAAGATGATTGATCGCTATCAGGGCAGCTACTGAACTGGCAGCACTCGAGCCCATACCACTGCCGAGCGGAAGCTTTTTGTGCAAGATTATTTCAGCTCCCTGGTTGCTTTCAATCTCCTTTAAAAATGCTTGAACTGCTACGCCAGCCGTATTGCGGGTAGATTCCAACGGCAATCTACCATCGTCGCCCATTATTTCTTTGATAACAACCCCGGACCTATCTTTTAATGTTATAATAACTTCATCTGCCGGGGCTTCCACTGCAAATCCGAAAATATCAAATCCACAGGAGACGTTCGCTACGGTAGCAGGAGCTAATGCTTTTATTGACTTCATTCTGTTGCCGTTATGGTATCGGTTATCCGTTATCAGTTATCGGTTAATCGTATGTCTGGATTAGAAAAGGGTACAAGGTAGCCGAATCAGCAGTCACCTGAAAGGGACCTTCACCGGATAACCAATAACGATTAACGGTTAACTTACTTAGCATAATGTCCTATCCGGATAATGTCTGCAAAAACTCCTGCCGCGGTCACAGCAGCTCCGGCGCCGGGTCCTCGAATGACCATCGGCCGATCATGATACCTTTCTGTGGTCATTAAAATAATATTGTCACTTCCGGACAGAGAATAAAAGGGATGCTTTTGATCAACCGAACCCAATTGAATTTTAACTTTTCCTCCTTCCAGAATGGCCAAGTAACGTAGTTTTTCGCCACGCTCAGCTGCATTCTTTCTAAGCAATTCAAAATCCTGATTGTATTTCTCCAGACAAGCGAAAAATTGCTCCAAACTCATTTCGCCTCGGCAAGATTCAGGTACCAGGTTTTCGACCTTTATATCGTCCAATTCCATGGTCAAGCCCTGCTTCCCGTGAAAGGATTAAAATCTTTCGTGCCACATCCATTCCGTTCAAGTCGTCCCTTGGATCAGGTTCAGTATATCCTTTTGACTTTGCTTCATGTACGACATCGCTGAATTTCCTGCCTTCTTCAAAGGAGCTAAAAATAAAGTTAAGCGTTCCGCTTAATACAGCTTCAATTCGCAATACCTTATCACCACTTAGCAACAAATCGTTCATGGTATTAATCACAGGAAGTCCAGCCCCAACGTTAGTCTCATACAAAAATTTCACACCCCGTTTAAAGGCTACATCCTTTAAGTGCCTGTAATTTTCCATGGACGAGGAGTTGGCTTTCTTGTTGGGGGTTACGATCGAAATATTTGCGGATAAAATATCCCCATAAAAGGATGTCACCTCTTCGCTGGAAGTGCAATCCACAAATATGCTATTAGACAGATTCAACGAAGTCATTTTATCAAAAAAATCTTTCATCTTCATTGGTTCTCCCTCCTCTTTCATTTTAGCAATGCAACTTTTCAATTCAAGACCATCTTCCTCGAACAGCATCTTCTTACTATTCGCAGCGGCTACAATGTTTACTTCCAGAAGATTTTCTTTTGCAAGTTTAACAAACTGATCATCAATCATGTCAACGAGCGAACTACCAATTAAGCCGGTACCCACCAAAAATACGTTTAGCAACTTTCGGTCAGAAAGGAAGAAAGCTTCGTGCAAGGCATTAAGTGCTTTCGCGACATCGACTTGAGGAATTACGGCAGAAATATTGCGTTCGGACGATCCCTGAGCGATCGCTACCACATTAACACCATTCTTGCCCAATGCACTAAACATACGGCCGCTGGTTCCAGGGCTGTGTTTCATACCGTCGCCTACAACGGCTACAATAGATAAATCATTCTCTACCGGTACATCATCGATTTCATCATTCCGAATTTCATATTGAAATTCCTTCTCGATGGCTCCTTTCGCTTTATCCGCATATTTGTTTTCCACAGCAAAACAAATGGAATGTTCAGAGGAGGCCTGGCTGATCAAAATCACACTTAAATTTTCACGGGCCAGCGTAGCAAACAAACGCATGGAAGCGCCAACAACACCCAATAGGCCACTACCTTGAAGGCTCAGCAAACTGACACCGTTCATAGACGAAATCCCTTTGATCATCTTGCCGTTTGAAGAGTGAGCATGAATTACGGTTCCTTTGAATGATGGATTAAATGTATTTTTTATCCAGATTGGGATTTTGTTGATCATGGCAGGCTGCATCGTGGAAGGGAAGATTACCTTCGCGCCAAAATGCGAAAGCTCCATGGCTTCCTCGTAGCTCATTTGCGGAACAGTAAAAGCTTTTTTTACTTTTCTTGGATCCGCTGTCATCATGCCATCAACATCTGTCCAGATCTCCAGATCAGAAGCGTTTAAAGCTGCCAGCAAAGATCGCAGCGGTATAATCCGAGCCACTTCGACCCAACGTTGTTGTTTCGCCACTTTCTGAGGTAGCAATAAAACCAGTGATGATCTGAGCATCAGCATGATGTTTGAAATGCTCGCGAATAAGCTTATTGGTAACTTCAAAATCCACTTTGGCATGGCCAAAGTTACTATCAGTACGAATAACCTTTCGTGCATCTAAGAACTCGGCTGCTTGGTTCTCATTTTTGAATGCTTCTGCAATGATATAAGCAGATATACGTTCACCAAAGCTCATGATATAGTCGAGCGTGCGGGTAGTCCGTTCCTTCACCAAGATAAACACCATGAAGCACATCTTCAAGTTCGTTGATCATGAATTTGACTTGGGCTAAAATTCCACTTTGCTTTTGTATAGTGACCAGTTCACGCACCGCCGCGAGGTGCCTTTTCTCGATCTCATTTAATTTATCTTTATAGATAAGATTTCCTTCCAGGGCCAGGGTACTAATCTGGATCAGCGTATCTGTTACTCCGCCGAAAGCAGAGAATACCAATGCCACTTCACCATTTAAATAGGGTTTAACGATTTCTATTACCGACTTGATCCTTGCGGGAGTAGCTACCGAAGAGCCACCAAATTTCAAAACCTTCATGAAAAAAAATGCAGTTAATAATATACAGTTTCAATTTGAATTTTGCCATCGATCCAACTCCTGGAGATGGACAATAAAAGACATGGCTGGGGTATAAAAATAGCGCACGGGTCACCCCGTAATAATGGTTGTAGCGACAATAGAAGCAGGACAGGCGATTCCTGTCTTCTGAAAGAAAGTTGTTGAAAGGGATATGAAATAGGTCGCTTGCATTTGAGGACTCGAAATAATGAAATGATAAACTTGATTGCAAAGTATTTTTTATGATTTTTGCACGAACTAACGATTAGTAGCTAAAATGGTAACATTGAAGATAGAGTCACGCAGATACGTTACGACTAATTACTACGAAATTTAAAATGTATCCTCAAAATGTCCCGAAAGAAAAAAGTTCCCAATGAATCCGCTGTAAGTATGACCGAATTGGTGCTTCCAAATGACACCAATATCTTGAGTAACTTAATGGGGGGACGATTAATGCATTGGATGGATATAGTATCCGCGATTTCTGCCCAAAAGCATTCCAATAGGATTGTAGTTACAGCCTCTGTAGATAACATTTCCTTTAAACATCCTATAAGATTAGGAAACGTAGTAACGTTAAAGGCAAAAGTGACACGTGCGTTTAATTCCTCCATGGAGGTTCGGATCGACGTTGAGGCTGAAGATATCCCCACCAATACTAAAACAGAAAGCAACAATGCATTTTTCACATTTGTAGCA
The DNA here is from genome assembly GCA_963837415.1 of uncultured Bacteroidota bacterium. Classification (GTDB taxonomy): domain Bacteria; phylum Bacteroidota; class Bacteroidia; order Cytophagales; family Cyclobacteriaceae; genus Chryseolinea. The sequence continues at coordinate 505,955 of CAWING010000002.1, forward strand.
GTGGATCAACTAGGTCGTCCCATTGATGTGCCTGAGGTTGAGCCAGAAACGGACGAGGAAAAAGCACTCTATGAAGGGGCTCTCCGGCGCAGGCAACTACGGCTTATCCTCGCTGGTAGAATGAAACCCTCCGAAGCAAAGGAGTTAAAATCTATTTTTGATATACAATGATTATGATGGAAGCATTGCCTCTGGAAAGCCTCTATTCGGAGGAGCTGTATAAAATTCGCAAAAAGGTAATCATTATTATTTCCCGACCCTGGAAGGAGATTGCTGATGAGCAAAAGCTTCTGCTGGAAAAAATTCTGGGGGCGGTAAAATTAAACCTGGCAGCAGTTCAGATCATACAATCGAAGGAATTTAATATAGAAGATTTTAAAGCATACGGCCCCCCCTCCTGCATTATTTCCTTTGGAGCTACAGTAAAAGGGCCTTTTAAAAAGTATGAGCAATTTTATGTACAAGAAACTTCTATCCTTATTGCAGATGAACTCATTGAGCTCGATGATGAAAAAAAACGGCACCTTTGGATGGCTTTGAAACAATTATTTCAATCATAAACTCCAAGCTTTAGCCATCTTCCCTGTCCAATCTTACCCCCAAAATTTCAGACTTAAGACTTTAAGTGTATAGTTTTTATATTTCGGCTATGAAAGTTATTCTGCCTCTACTGTTGTCAACACTTTTAAGTTATTCCCAAACTTCCGTCATTGGAAAGTGGCAAACAGTTGATGAATCAACCGGAGAAGAGAAATCCATTATTGAGATATTCGAACGAAATGGGAAGGTTTATGGTAAAATTGTAAAGATATTTACCCACGAAGATCCCGATCCTGTGTGCGAAGAATGTCCCGAAGACGACCCAAGGTATAAGAGAAAGATCATTGGAATGGAGATTATAAAAGATATGCAAAAGGATAAAACTGAGTATGCAGAGGGCAATATTTTAGATCCTCAAGATGGGAAAATATACCGGTGCAGAATGTGGTCAGAAGGGAACAAATTAAAGGTCAGAGGATACTGGGGACCATTCTATCGGACACAAACGTGGAAGAAAGTAAATTGATCCTCGTATATAGTCATTGGTCGTAAAATTAACAAAAACGTCGTATAACAGGTTACTAAGGCACTTCACGATGGTATACAGAACAGGCTCGGCAATGAACGAAACAGAGATTTTCGAACGCATCTGCAAAGGTGACGAAAAAGCTCTGGAGTTCTTGTATAAGAAATACTATAGGATGATGACCAAGTTAGTCATCACAAATAGTGGAACTGAAGATGAGGCCCGGGACGTTTATCAAGATGCATTAATTGTCTTTTGGCAAAAAGCTACATCCGGTAATCTGATCTTGACCTCAAAAATGAGTACGTATATCTACAGCATTTGTCAAAATTTGTGGAGAAAAGAACTGGATAGAAAAAAACGCTTCTCGAATGAAGAAAAAGATGCTGCTGTCGCGTTAGATACTGAAACACTTGAGCGTGAAAAAATCATTGCAAAGTGTATCGATCAACTAGACGGAACATGTAAGAAAGTATTGATGTACTATTACTTTGAGGAAATGTCGATGCAAGAGATTGCTGACAAACTTGGTTTCGCGAACACAGATACAGCGAAAACAAAAAAGTATAAGTGCAAGAAAAAATTGGATGATTTAGTGAAAGCTCAGTATTCTGAGCAGGATTTTTTAGATTAGAAATTATGGCCTCAGAAAAGGATTTAGAATTACTCGACCAATACGTCAGCAACCGACTGGCACCTCAGGATAGAACTGCTTTTGAAAAGAAGCTGGAATCGGATGCTTCTCTAAAAAATGAGTATGCCATCCAAAAAAAGGTAGTAGAAAAAATCCGTGAGGCCCGGGTCAAAGAATTAAAAACAATGTTCAACAATGTACCGACGGCCTCCTTGGAGCCCGGCGGAACTTCTGTGATTACTCAAGTTACACTTTGGGTAGCTGTTGTGGGATCGTTGGGTGCAGGTTTATACTTTTATTTAAATAACAACGATAAAGTTGAAACGAAATCCATTGCAAAACAGGAAGAAGTAACAAAAGAAAATCCTCCGGTAGTTGAACCTAAACAAGCCCCAAAACAGGAGAGTCCGGCAGTTGCTAAGGAAGATGAAACTTCTAAAAGACCCGCGGAAACTGAGCAAGAGGTTCAACCAAAGACTCCAAATGATTTAACGACAGAAGATGAGCCTAAGAGCCCAGCGGCACTGGATGTTTTCGATCCAACTACTGAGACCGAAAACCCAAGTACGGCAAACCCCGACGCAAATTCCACTCGTGAACCTGCCTCGGCTAAACCTTCCTCTATTGCTGTTGAAATTGACCGCGAAAATAAAAAGTACAATTTCCACTATCAGTTTAAAGAAGGTAAGCTTCATCTCTTTGGAGCATTCGAGAAAAACTTGTACGAGATCATGGAGTTTTTCAGCGACAACAAAAGAACAGTTTTCCTCTTCTACAAGGACAGTTACTACTTGTTAAATGAAGAAAATGATAAGATCAGACCGCTCGCTCCGATAAATGATCCTACCCTTATAAAGAAGTTGAAAGATTATCGCGGAACTCGATAACCCAGCAATATAAAAAACTTAAAAGCCCTGGTAACTCAGGGCTTTTATATTTTAAAAGATGTGGGTGTGTAGCCTGAACTTTCCTTGCTTTAATATTTTCTCCTAACTTTGAGATCTTTCAGGCATGAACAAAGCAACACATAAAAAAAAATTAGGAGGTTATCCCGCCTTGGGGGTTGTAACCAGCATAACGCTGGCGCTTTTTGTTTTAGGATTATTTGGGAACCTCCTTATTTATTCAAATCAATTTGGAAAAATAGTTCGCGATAATCTCAATATAAAAGTCTTTCTTAAAAGCACGTTGGCAGAGACGCAGCGAAATCAGTTAGAACGTACCATAAGCTCTAAAAAATTTGTAGCAAAAGGAGAAAAAGCGGTGACCTTCGTTTCCAAAGACGAAGCAGAAAAAGATCTGATTAAGCAAATTGGTGACTACAAGGAAATTCTGGGAGAAAACCCACTAAAGGATGTTTTTATCGTAAAAATTGACCCTGCCTTTCAAGACACCACCAACCTGAAAAAAATTAAGGCCGAATTAGAGAATACCAATGGAGTGCTAGAAGCAACTTATGAAAAACATTTGTTTGATGAAGTAAATAAAAATTTCACTAACATTTCAATTGCCCTGTTAGTGCTAGCGGTACTGCTAATCGTTGTCAACTTCTTACTCGTTAATAGCACATTGCGGATTGCACTATTTTCACAGCGCTTCCTAATCCGCAGCATGCAATTGGTCGGAGCAAAAAAATGGTTTATTCAAAGACCATTTTTAGTACGGGCCCTGGGTTATGGCTTATTGTCAGGAGCGATAGCCTCTGTCCTCTTGTGGAGCTTCTCAACGTATGCACAGAAAAAGATTGCAGATCTTTCTTTACTTCATAACGAAAAGCATTTTTTAACATTGCTCCTACTTTTGGCGGTCACGGGAGTAATTGTTGCTACAATCAGCACCTTTTTTTCCATTCACAAATATTTAAAAATGTCATTAGACGAATTATACTGATAATAAAAATACAATGGAGAGTAAACTTCCTTTTGGTAAAAAGAATTACCAACTCATGATCATCGGTGTACTTACGCTCGTCGTAGGATTTGTGATCATGTCTTTAGACAATGAACAGCATGGTTTTGGTTTTTTAGGTCTTACCCTGGGACCACTAGTTGTCATGGCCGGCTTTATTATTGAAATTTTTGCCATTCTTCGAAAACCCACCAAATGAGTTTAAGGTACAACTCATGTTTAGATAGTCGTTAATGTAAATCATCACTGCATGTCTATCGTTCAGGCTATTATTTTGGCTATCATAGAAGGCGTTACTGAATTTTTGCCCATATCATCGACAGGGCATATGATTATTGGATCTTCTCTAATGGGGATTGCGTCAGATCCTTTTACTAAAATGTTCACGGTAGCTATTCAATTTGGGGCTATTCTATCGGTGATCGTGCTTTACTGGAAAAAATTCCTACCTAAGAAGGACTCACTTCCGGAAATCCTTAATTTCTATCTGAAGCTTGTTGTAGCATTTCTTCCAGCAGCTGTTATTGGCTTCGTATTAAATGACTGGATTGACACCATGCTGGAACGTGTCGACGTTGTTGGATATTCACTTGTCGCAGGTGGTATTTTTTTTCTTTTTGTAGATAAAATTTTTCAGAAGAATGAAGCTCAACCAGACCAATCCATCAGTTATTCTTCCGCTTTAAAGATTGGCTTTTTTCAAACCATTGCGATGATACCTGGCGTCTCGCGATCGGCAGCAACTATCATTGGTGGATTGGCGCAAAAACTCAATAAGAAAAGCGCAGCCGAATTTTCGTTTTTCCTAGCAGTTCCTACGATGTTTGCTGCTACCCTTTATAAAATGTATAAGTTTTATGACGGAGGCAGCACGTTTGGATCCCAGGAAATATCACTCCTAGTTATCGGAAATGTGGTGGCCTTTATAGTGGCCATCCTTGCCATAAAATCTTTCATCAATTTTCTGACCAGGCATGGTTTTAAAATTTTTGGATACTATCGAATTATTGTCGGAATAATTATTCTTACCCTTTATTACTTACGCGTGGGACTTACCATTGTATAATGGATACAAAATCAGAAGACCCTGGACGAATCTTGCTCATCAACAAACCCTTACATTGGACGTCGTTTGATGTAGTCAACAAGCTGCGTTATGCGTTAAAAATAAAAAAGATTGGCCATGCTGGAACACTTGATCCTTTAGCAACGGGACTATTAATTATCTGCGTTGGTAAAATGACTAAACGTATTGACGAATTTATGGGTCAGGAAAAAGAATATACTGGAAAGTTTGTCCTCGGACAAACCACGTTGTCCCACGACCTTGAAACATCAGTGACTGAACAAAAAGAAATTGGTCACATTACCGAAGCTATTATTAAACAAACAACTACACGATTTATTGGAAATATCAGTCAGCTTCCGCCGCAGCATTCCGCCATAAGAATAAAAGGAAAACGCGCCTACGAATATGCGAGGCAAGGCGAAGAAGTGTTGCTCGCTCATCGCGAGGTCACTGTAAAAGAATTTGAAATTAATAATATCAAATTACCCGAGGTAAGCTTCCGTATTGTCTGTTCAAAAGGAACTTACATCCGAAGCCTCGTTCGAGATTTTGGGGACCATCTTCACGTAGGCGCCTACCTCGCCGAGTTATGTCGCACGCGCATAGGAAACTTTCGGCTTGAGGATGCAACCACAATGAACCAATACTGACTAAAACAATTAACATGGCATTTCCATGTGTGCTACAAAAATTTAATACATGAAAATATACCACGGGCTTGAAGATTTTGTGAGACTCAGGTATGCCGTTGTTACCAGCGGTACGTTTGATGGCGTGCACGTTGGTCATTCCAAAATTTTATCTCGGCTTCAGGAAATTGCAACTAAAAAAAATGGTGAAACTGTTGTTATTACATTTTGGCCTCATCCCAGGCTCGTCCTCCATCCGGAAGATACCTCATTGAGATTACTGAATACTTTTGAAGAAAAAGCGGAACTGTTGAAAGCCCAGGGAATTCATCATTTAGTTCGTATTCCTTTTACGAAGGAATTTTCTCAGCTTTCCTCCGAAGAGTTTATAACACAAATATTGGTTGAAACCATAGGAACTAAAAAGCTCGTAATAGGGCACGATCACCATTTCGGAAAAAACAGGGAAGGAAGTTTTGAACAATTAAAACTCAATGGCCCAAAATATGGTTTTGAAGTCGAAGAAATTCCCCGCCAGGATGTCGATCATGTTGGAGTGAGCTCAACTAAAATCCGAAAAGCACTGGAGGACGGAGATATTGAAACAGCCAAGCATTTTCTAGGTCATCCGTATAGCCTTACCGGCAGAGTGATAATGGGTGACAAGCTTGGCCGAATTCTGGGATATCCAACGGCTAATGTTGAAATTGATACATCCTATAAGCTCGTGCCCGCTGACGGGATTTATGCGGCTACCGTTCAATACGCTCATGGGCTTTTTAAGGGTATGCTATACATTGGCAATCGTCCAACGGTGAATGGCGTAAAACGAAATATAGAAGTCAATATTTTTGATTTTAACAAGGACATCTATGGGGAATCTTTAACGATTTTTTTTCACAGCCTCATTCGTGGCGATGCTAAATTTAATGATCTCGAAGAATTAAAAAGACAACTTTATTTGGATAAAGTAGAAGCCTTGAAGACGTTAGCCGTTATTCTTTAATGGTTATCAAAATGGTAATGGCCATTAAACAAAGCAATAATTCCGGATTCAAGGCAGAGTTATTAACGGATAACAATTAACTGATAACTGATAACCGATAACCGACAACAACGCATGCTCTGGTCACCATCTCAAGACTTTATAGATCACTCCAATCTTCGCCATTACACTCACTGGCTACAAGAGAACAAAAAAATTTCGGTTGCCGACTATCACGAACTGTGGAAATGGTCAGTCAGCAACCAGGAGGATTTTTGGGAATCAATTTGGCAGTATTTCAATATAATTCACGATGGAAATTATAACTCCGTAGTGCGTGAAAAGAATATGTATGACGCTTCTTGGTTTGAGGGGGTCAATCTAAATTATGCTGAACATATTTTCAGCAGAAGGAATGATCAGACGCCCGCCATTATCTACAAAACAGAATCGGAGGGTTTAAAAGAAATGAGTTGGAATGAGCTTCATTCCGATGCCGCTTCCCTTCAACATTATCTGAAAACATGGAACGTCTCCAAGGGAGATCGCGTGGTGGCTTACATGCCCTGCATTCCCGAAGCCACCGTCGGATTACTCGCCGCGGTTTCCCTGGGGGCAATCTGGTCAAGTTGCTCACCTGATTTTGGCACACCTGCTGTTATTGATCGCTTTTATCAAATTAATCCTAAAATATTAATTGCCGTTGATCATTACTCTTACGGAGGCAAATCTTTCGATAAAACTGCCGTAGTTCAAGAGCTAATCAAAGGCCTTCCAACACTAGAACACATTATTTTAATTTCCAACAGGCAAGCTTTGCCGTCCTCGGAGAAACCAATCACTGCATGGAGGGATGCTACTCAGAATTCCGGAAGAAAGCTTGAAATTGTGAGGGTACCCTTCTCCCACCCTATCTGGATTTTGTACTCATCTGGTACGACAGGATTACCAAAAGCATTTGTGCATTCCCATGGGGGCATTCTATTGGAGCAACTAAAGTATGGCGCCTTCCATAACAATTTTAAGGCTGGTGAACGCTGTTTTTGGTACACTACGACGGGCTGGATGATGTGGAACTATATTCATGGAAGTTTATTGCTAGGTGGTACGATGGTTCTATACGACGGCAGCGTTGCGTACCCCGACCTAAATGCATTATGGAAATTTGTACAGGATGTCGGCATACATCACTTTGGAACCAGCGCAGGTTACCTGTTGGCAAACATGAAAGAAGGTATTCAGCCGGGAAAGAATTTTGATTTATCCTCTCTTCACTCCTTAAGTTCAACTGGTAGTCCTTTACCACCCGAAGGTTTCGAATGGGTCTATCAAAAGGTTAAGAAAGATGTTTGGTTAGTTTCGATGAGCGGCGGGTCGGATGTCTGCAGTGCCTTCGTTGGTGGAAATCCAACGTGGCCCGTACATGTCGGAGAAATTCAATGCCGTGCCCTGGGTTGCAACGTACAGGCCTATGACGAGGAGGGTCGTCCGGTACAAAACGAAGTTGGTGAAATGGTAATCACTAACGCGATGCCTTCTATGCCGATTTATTTTTGGAACGATCCCGAATTTAAACGGTACAGAGAGAGTTATTTCGAGAATTATCCGAAGGTGTGGCGTCATGGCGATTGGATTAAGATTACCCCGCGTAACGGCGTAATTATTTATGGCCGATCGGACGCTACTTTGAATCGCGGCGGGGTGCGTATTGGAACAAGTGAAATATACCGCGCATTGGATAAAATAAAAGAGATTAAAGACGGCCTTATTATTTGTGTAGAAGAAAAAGGTGGCACCTTCTGGATGCCGTTGTTTGTTGTGATGAAAGAGGGAAAAATTTTGACGGAAGACATTAAACTAAAAATTAATGCCATACTTCGGAATGATTACAGTCCACGGCATGTACCAGATGAAATTATTTCTGTTCCAGATATTCCATATACGATAAGCGGAAAGAAGACGGAGACTCCAGTGAAAAAAGTATTAATGGGGCAAAATCCTGTCAACGTAGTCAGCGCTGGCACATTAAAAAATCCAGCTTCGATGGATTTTTTTGTAGCGCTGGCGAAAAAACGATTCTCGTAGAGCCTTATAAAGGATCGAGATAAATTCCACAGTACTCCAACAATGAGCTTCCAGCAATAGAGAGAGATTGAACAGTAACAGTAAAAGCAGTCGCTCACTACGAATAACTGATCAGCAAAAAAGCGCGTACTGAATTACTTTGTTACCACGCTAGTAGTAACTTGCCGCCATGAAAAAATCCACGGTCAATTTCACTGTCGAACTAGATCAAAACAATATTCCAGATAAAATATTTTGGGAGGCGACCGACAAACCTGATCCCGGTCTTTCCGAAACAAAATCTTTAAGCGTTGCCATCTGGGATCATACTCAAAAAAATACGCTGCGCATTGACCTTTGGGCCAAAGATATGCCAGTAGAAGATATGAAAAGGTTCCATGTTGAATGCCTCGGCGGCATAGCTCAAAGCATTCTTACCTCAACGAAAGACGAATACATGTCTAATGAGATAAATGCTCTCTGCGAGCGTCTCGTAAAATATCTGAAAAACAAGAATCCCTGATTTCGCGCGTATCAAACGTTTGTTTATTCGTATTTTTTTGTACTTTTCTGTAAATAAACTCGGTATGCATACTATATGCTCTTCTCCGAGCGATTTTTTTAATTACTCAATTGCAAGACCGTATGAAGAATTTCTACAAAAATTCAATAGCCTTAGCAGCCTGTGTTTTGCTAAGTGCATTTGGTGTCTTAGCCCAAACTAATATTTCCGGTAAGGTGACGGATGGCGCAACTGGAGAAGGGATTGCTGGGGTAAATATTATTGTGAAGGGAAGAGTTATTGGTACCATTACCGACACCGAAGGGACATTCAATCTTAAAGTTAATGATGATCCTCCTTTAACCCTGGTCTTATCCTTCGTAGGGTATAAGACCCAGGAAATCGACATCGCTGATAAAAACACAGCCGGCCTCGAAATTAAGATGGAAGAACAAACAATTCTAGGTCAAGAGGTGGTGGTTTCCGCTTCTAGAGTAGAAGAAAATATTTTAAAATCACCTGTAACAATAGAAAAATTAGACTTGCTGACAATCCGGCAAGCACCTGCAGCCGATTTCTTTGATGCGCTTGCGAATGTAAAGGGAGTTCAATTTACGTCAAGCAGCTTAAATTTCCCTCAAATAAACACACGCGGTTTTGCCACGATCGCCAATGTGCGTTTTGTACAAATGGTAGACGGAATTGATACGCAGGCGCCGTTGTTAAATTTTCCGACAGGGAATATTGTGGGTATCGGAGAATTAGATACAGAAAGTATGGAGCTACTTCCGGGCACTGCTTCGGCCCTTTATGGCCCCAATGCTTTTAACGGTGTTCTCTTAATGAAGAGTAAAAGCCCATTTGAATATCAAGGGTTAAGTGCACAGTTTAAAGGTGGCATTACTACATCCGATGCTCAAGGCGAGTCTTTTCCCTTCTACAGTTTTAACGTTCGATATGCTAAAGCATTCAACAACAAGTTTGCCTTCAAAGTAAACTTCGCCATCATGGATGCCGAAGATTGGAGAGGTAACGACTACACAACAGATGTGAATACTCCTGAGTCAACAGTTAGTTTAACAGGCAAACCTAATTTTGATGGGGTAAATCTTTATGGCGATGAAACCAGAATACCCGTGCCCCTGCCGGTTCCTGGGTTTGCTGCCTTGGACCTGCGAAGAACGGGATGGAAAGAAGAAGATCTCGTGGATAATTATGATGCTAAGAGTATTAAAGGAGATGTTGCTCTTCACTATCGACCAACCGATAAATTAGAAATACTTTATAATTATCGGTTCGGAGGCGGAAGCTCTGTGTATCAAGGTTCTCAAAAATATTCGTTACGCGATTTTACCCAACAGTTCCACAAGCTTGAATTGAAAGGCAGTAACTTTTTTGTGCGGGGTTATATCACTGCCACAGACGCAGGCGATTCTTATAATATGGCTGCGCTTGGAGGAGTCCTAAATGAACGGATTAGTCCTACAGCTGCCCAATGGGCGCCGGAGTACGCACAAACTTTTATTTTGGCACGGCAAGGTTTTGTGCCTGGAGTACCAGCCGGTAACGATGAGGCCGCACATGCAGCCGCGAGAGCTTATGCAGATAGAAATAGGCCATCCGTTGGTTCTTCCGAGTACAAAACATTGCTGGAGGATGTTAGGAATGCTTACTTCCAGCGCGATCCCTCGGGAGCAAAATTCACCGACAATTCCAGACTCTATCACGCCGAATTCAATTACAACTTTGCCGATCGGATTCAATTCGCAGAGATACAAGTCGGCGGAAATTTCAGGCAATACAGCTTGTTCTCTGACGGTACCATTTTCAATGAAGACCCTGATGATGGTACAAACTTCGAAAGAATCAACATCAACGAATTTGGACTCTATACTCAAATTTCAAAAACACTTGCAGAAGCTTTAAAACTTACGGGCTCTATCAGGTTCGATAAAAATGAAAACTTTGAGGGCCGGATAACGCCACGTATTTCTGCAGTTTATACCTTCAGTCAGAATCATAACATTCGGGCATCGTTCCAGACTGGGTTCCGTAATCCAGATACTCAAGCACAATATATTTTCTTTCCCGTTGGTACCAACACGTTGTTAGGAAGCGCAAAAGATAATGCAGAACGTTATGGCGTTCATCAGGGTGGTGCCTGGACCCGGTCATCCTACGAAGACTATCGTACTTCCGGTGGTAGACTGGAAGCAGATGGTACGCCAACAGGTGGCGACCCAAGCAGGTTGGTGACCGACAATGTGGACTATGTAAAGCCCGAGCAGCTCACTTCTTATGAAATAGGTTATAAGGGATTATTCACACAAAGTTTCTTTGTTGATTTAAATGTATACCGCACTTCTTATTCTGATTTTATTGGTGGTGATGATGTCGCAGCAAAATTTCAGACAACGCATCAGGGAAGAATTTTTGCGCCAGGAACAATATACTCTCCCTATCGCAACTCAAAGGAGGATGTACATTCAACAGGTATAGGATTAGGATTGACTTACAATTTCGGAAAGGGGTATTCGGTAACGGGAAATTATAACTATGCTACTTTTGATTCCAAACAAGCCGACGGCAGTACCTTCCGTGCGGGCTTTAATACCCCTGAAAACAAATTCAGCATAGGTCTTGGAAATCGAAAGGTGACAAAGAATTTAGGCTTCCAGGTGAACTTCCGTTGGCAAGACAGTTTCTTATGGCAGTCTGACTTTGGTGATTGGGTTGTACCTGAATTCGGAGTTGTTGACGCACAGGTCAGTTACAAAGTTCCCTCGATAAAAACCATCGTGAAATTAGGGGGTTCAAATCTCTTTGGAAGCGATTATCGAACAAACTTAGGAGGTCCTTTTGTAGGACAGCAGTACTATCTCTCCCTAACATTTGACGAATTTTTTAAATAATGAATGACATTATGAAAAAAATAAAATACATCCTTCTGCAGCTTTCCATAGTAATTTTTTTAAGCGCTTGTGAACAGGAATTAGTCGAAACCATTCCGGCAGAACCCGATTTAACAAATATTTCTCCTGACCCGTGTGAAGGAAGTGCTGGCTCTGCAAATTTTACAAAATTTATTGCTGTAGGAAATTCCTTTGTTGCTGGCTTTCAGGCGGGGGCGTTATTCGATGAAGGTCAGGCCAACTCTTTACCTGCCATTTTAAACAAGCAATTTGAATGCGTGGGCGGCACGGGCACATTTAATCAACCTACTATTAACTCCCCATTAGGATATAATATTTTTATTAGCCCCAATCCTACCCCTTCAGGAACTGTTCTTGGGAGATTACTACTTCAGGGAGCACCACCCAGACCAACGCCACAAGTTTCAACTATAGGTGCCGTTCCAAATCCTGCTTCTAATCCTGGATTTATTTATACAGGCAGCAAAAGTGAATTGAACAATTTTGGAATACAAGCTATTGTACTAGGCCAAGCGTTAATTCCTCAAACGGGCAATTGGGCGGGTGCAGGAGTTGATCCTCGATTCAACCCATTTTATGGGAGGCTGGCCTTTCCGGGTACAGGAACATCTACTATTATCGGCGATGCTGCAGCGGCAAGCGGAACATTTTTTATGTTTTGGCTGGGCATGGATGACTTCTTCTTACATGCTGCTTTTGGGGCCGATCCTTCAAAAGCCCCATTGACTACCTCCGGTCCTCTTCCTACTGGTTTCGATGGACAATACGCTGCCGCGGTGGGTTCTCTTCTTGCTTCAAATCCTGAGCTTAAAGGAGTTGTTGGCAACTTCCCTAACATTTTTGTGATGCCCCATTTTACATCTGTAACCTGGAATGCTATTCCCTTAGATGCGGCAACAGCAACCACCGTCACAACCAATCTGGCTAACAATTACAATGCATTTTTGGCTGCCATGGTTACTAATGGTATAATAACCGATACAGAAAAAACCCTTAGAACGTTAACTTATATAGCCGGGCAAAATGCAATTTTAATTAATGATGAAACACTGACTGATTTAACTCCATATATGGCTGGGCCATTTGCCGGGTTACTCCCGTATGCTAAAGCCAGGCAGACAAAAAATACCGACATTATACCCTTGGGGGCTGGAGCGGTGCTGGGAACTGCTGTCGGTGGGGATCCTAGCAAAGTGAACGGTGTAACTGTCCCCATGGCTGATCAATACATTCTCATCCCAAGTGAAATCGCAGCTATCGAGGCTTCCCGAGTGGCGTTTAATGCTACCGTTAAAGCTTTTGCCGACGCTAATACATCAAGGATCGCCCTCGCTGATGTAAGCCAAGCATTTGCAGACTTCATTGCTGCGAAAGCATACGTATTTAATAACATCACAATAACTCCCAATATAAACCCACCGACAGGTATTTATTCAGAAGATGGCGTTCATCCCAATAGCCGGGGATATGCCTTCATATCCAGGATTTTTATTGAAGCTATCAATACTAAATTTGGATCATCCATACCGCTTACCAACATCAGTAAATATAAAGCCACAGCTTTACCTATACCCTAAGCAGGAACGAGTTTTTAGTTGCGAGTCTTGAGTGATCCACAAGGGCAATTCAGAATTTGCAATTTAATTCCAGGCTGCTGATCTTAGCGTGGTCTTTTTACTTCGGCTGAAGTTTTAAATTTGTTAGAACTACTTTTTATATAATCCACAATTATACTTTCAATGCCGAATCAAAATACCCCCTCATTGAATGTTGTTACGCTAAAAAATAAAAACGGACTTGAAATGACAGTCACCAATTTTGGTGCAAGAGTCATAACGTTAAAGGTACCCGACAAAAATGGAAAATTAGATGATATTGTATTAGGTCATGATTCTGCCCAGGACTACATCGCTGGTCATCCATTTTTTGGTGCGTTGGTAGGAAGGTATGCAAATCGAATTGCAAAAGGAATTTTTTCGATTGAGGGGGTAGAGTATCAGTTGCCCATCAACAATGGAAATAACCATTTGCATGGTGGAATGGGCTTTCAAAGTCGTTATTGGGAATTTACTCCTGGTTATGTAAAACAAGGTGAAGCTCTACAACTCGAGTACCTAAGCAAAAATAAAGAAGAGGGTTATCCTGGAAATCTCAATGTAAAAGTTGTTTTTATCCTCACTGACAACAACGAATGGATCATTGAGTATAGCGCTACTACTGACGAGACCACTGTTATCAATCTCACTCAACATAATTTTTACAACCTGGCCGGCGAAGGAAATGGAGATATTCTGAATCACCAACTGATGATTAACGGAGATTTTATCACCCAGATTGACAATGGTCTAATTCCTACTGGAAAATTTAGAAAAGTAGACGGTACTCCATTTGATTTCCGAAAATTATTTTCTGTCGGTGCTCGTATCAATGATGACGATGAACAATTAGTTTACGGCAAGGGATATGATCATAATTGGGTACTGAATAAAAAAAGCAATGAACTTTCGCATGCTGCAACTTTAATGGATCCTAAGAGCAGTAGGAAAATGGAAGTCTGGACAACCGAACCAGGGCTTCAACTTTATACAGGAAACTTTTTGGATGCAACAGATAAAGGAAAATTGGGCAAAACATATCCCTACCGGTCAGCTCTTTGCCTGGAGGCGCAGCATTTTCCGGATTCACCCAATCATCCTGAATTTCCATCTACGCTATTGTTGCCGGGTACTACTTATCATCAAAAAACGGTTCACAAATTTTCAGTTGTTTAGAATTTGGGGAAACAACATGATCCTGCATAACATGCCTGATCAAAAGGCTGTGCGTTGCGGACGGATGTTGACTTTGTTCGTTATAGATAACGTGCAGGCGTCCGCTAAAAAGCAAACTTAAAACCGCAAAGCATTTTAAGATCTCCAATTCAACTACTCTCAGTCTTTTACGCGCTCCAGGCGACGCCTATCTTACTCTCGGATCTCCGTTAATGAGTAAGTCCGATAAAAATCAACTGTTTTTAAGTACAAAGGATTTAAAGATTAAATGAACTTTTTGAACACAAAAAAGAAATTAAACTCATACTTAATAAATTACTTTTCGTTTTTGATATGCCCATTACTTATCGGGAGGTCTTACGGTTTTTCTGTTTCCAATCCCTGTTCGATCCAGTTTTTTAAACCACCTTCAAGCGTGTAGATGTTTTCAAACCCAGCTTTTTCCATTAGCTTCACGGCATCACCGCTTCGCTTACCGGATTTACAGTAAACGAAGTACCTTTTTTCTTTATCCAATACGGCAATTTTTTCTGAAAATTCCGGTCCTGTAAAATCAATATTAATGGCCCCTTTAATAATTCCATCGGGTAATTCCCCAGGCTTCCGGACATCTATTAAAATTGCATCAGATGCAGACGAAAGTTCCGCTTTAAAGTCCTTTGGAGGAAGAACTATTATTCCTTTCTTCAAGGCCTCATCAGCTGACTTTTTCTCCGGAGCAGAACAACCAAACGCAATAAATAAAATGCATACTGAAAGCTTCATTTGACTTAACAATCTTAGTATCATAGGCCTTCAATTAAATATATCCCGCCAGTTTATAAGCTACAAAACCAGTCCATTCTTTTAAAAGTTTCTCCCAAATAATAAAACTATGGATGGTGGGCAGGACAAGTGATAACCAAACCCTCTCAGAAGAAGCATAAAAGTCAGTGCTGAAGGATTCAACGTTCAACTTAGCTTTGTTATAGCAAGCCAAAGAACGCCGCATGTGAAATGCTGAGGTTATCAGCAAACAATCTTCAGCGTTGTAATGTAGAGAATCTATTACCTTTTTTACTGCCACGGCTGACTCGTACGTGTTGCGGCTCTTATTTTCAGTAATTATATCACCGTTCGGAACACCCGCTAAGATCATTACACGTTTAAGCTTATCCGCCTCCGGTTCATCAAAGTCAAACAATCTGCCACTACCTCCACTTATAAGAATTTTCTTTATCAATCCCAATTTATAAAGTTGAATCGTGTGTATAACTCTATCAGCACCACGCTGAAAATATACGCGATCATCTGGTTGAATAAAGGATTGAGTCGTTCCAGTCAGCACAATACCCACTTGATATTGTCTCATGTCGCGAAACGCCTTGGTCTTTACTTCCCACGCACGCATCAACTCATTTGCAATGAAGTAGTTTGAAAAAAAGATAAGAAGGATAAAGCCAGTCCAGAAAAATCTTTTTTTCCAGGGCTGCCTTTTTATAAATACCGAAAGCAAAAAAGAAATAAATACAAGGGAAAGTGGCTGGGCCAGAAAACTCAAAGTTTTAGAAAGTACAAAAAACATTTTATTTTGATTTTACTTTCTTCTGTTTAATGGGCTCGACAAATTTTCAATTCCACCAATGATCCTGCGCAATATATCAAAGTACAAAGCAATGGCCAGCACGAATGTCATCGACCAGATTACGCCTGTATTAAAATAAAATGTATCAATGTCCATCTTTAAAAAATGTTTGGCAGGCATATAAAACTGCGCATTAAAATCAATGGCATGATCGGGGTCGGGATCTTTATAGATAGGGTAAATTTTCTGGATTAATTTGCCATCTTTTTCGATAATCCGGTGTGTCTCTGTCAGGTTCTTTACTAATTCGGCAATGGCTTCATTGTGATACGTTTCTCTGAACTGATTAAACACGGCTTCTTTTTCCCGTGTGTTCGTAAGGTTAAAAATCAATTTTTCTCTCTGCTGATCTGCGACATTGTATCGGTTGACATAAAATTTTTTTAAGTTGTCCAGGTAGGCAGCTATTTCGTCATACGTTAAAGAATCGAACTCAGCGGGCACAAGATTATCCAATGCATTAATTTTTTTATTCGAGTCCTCAAGTTCTTCCGAAATCTCATTTTTGATGACGGCCAAATTCTGCGCAACTTTTCCGACTATACTTGAATCACGGGACCGAAAATTATTTAAGCAATACTGAAGTTTTGTCTCGATCTCCGGAATTAAGTAAACCTTTTTATAATCCGCATTGGCCATCGTTTTGTCGTACAAGTAAAACTGCCTTTCGTAGTCATTATCTTTAAACTGCGATACCATCGCCGCCTCAAACGCCCAGCGAGAAGCCATAAGATCGCCTACAAAAGGTACAGTTGCTGCATTTCCGATTCTTGGATTTAATTTATCGAATTTGACAACTACACCACTTAATATAAGTTGGGGTATAAGCAACAGGGGGATAAGAATATAGATCGTGACTGCAGAGTTGAAAGCGGACGATATATTTAATCCTAATAAGTTGGCAAAGCATGCAGTGGTGAATAAAATAAACCAATGTTGGAAAAACATTCCTTCAATTTCCAAAATATAATTCCCTATTAAGACGAATGAAAAAGTCTGAATAGCGGATAGGATGAACAAGATTGATATTTTAGAAATGATATAACTGCTTCGGCTGAGGTGGAGAAAAGCTTCGCGCTTTAGTATTTTCCTATCCCGAATAATTTCTTCGGCGCTTACTGTTAGTCCCATAAAGAGCGCAACGATGATGCTCATGAACAAATAAGCAGGAAGGTTTAAATTTTTAGAGAATACGTAGGCACTCAGAAATTTATCGTCTTCATTGTAGTACCTAACGATGAAGGCAAGAATAAAAGCAAGCACAGGAGCTTCCAGCAAATTGATGATCATGTATTGCCGGTTGTGAATTTTAGCCTGAATGTCACGCATGGAAAAGAGATGCGCTTGCTTAACCCGAGTCGGAATATTTAGTGTTGAGTGGGGAACTTCATTTGAAGGTTCAACTGAAAAAGGCTTATAATTCTTTTTATAGATAGAATTCCATTGATCAGGAGATATTTTCCGCTCATTTGTAAAATGCCCATATTCATTGATAACCTTGGTCTCAATGATATTGAAAATCTGTTCTGGATTAACATTCCCGCAATCATGACATTCGCCTTCATCGCTGTTTACCAAATTGATGCTTTTTTTAAAATACACGATCGAGTCTACTGGATTGCCATAGTAAATCTGATAACCACCAGTATCCAGGATTAGAAGCTTATCAAACATCTTAAAAATATCCGATGAAGGCTGATGGATAACAGCAAAAACTAATTTGCCCTTTAGTGAAAGCTCTTTGAGCAAGTCAATGATATTCTCCGAATCCCGGGATGATAATCCGCTCGTCGGTTCATCGCAAAAAAGTACAGCCGGTTCACGTAAAAGTTCCAAACCAATATTGAGTCGTTTTCGCTGACCGCCGCTGATCGTTTTTTGAAGCGGTGATCCAACTTTTAAGTCTTTCGTTTCCGTTAATCCTAAATCTTCGAGCACGGCCATCACCAACTTGTCGATGTCCGGTTCTGAAAGATTGGTAAAACAAAGTTTTGCAGCATAGTATAAATTTTGATACACAGTCAGATCTTCAATCAACAAATCATCTTGTGGAACAAATCCGATGACCCCTTCAACTCTTTCGGGATTTTTATGGATATCAATTCCGTTGATCAGCACCTGCCCTTCAGAAGGTTTTTCAGATCCATTTAATACGTGTAATAAAGTGGATTTACCTGCTCCACTTCCTCCCATTAAGGCGATGAGGTTTCCCGATTCTTCCGCCAAACTCACGCCACGCAATCCAAGCCTTCCATTTTTAAATTTGAAACTGATGCTTTTTCCTTCAAATGAGAGTCTTGGAAATTCACCGAATTTCTTAAATCTGTTCAGGATGTCACCATAATAAACCGGCTCATCTTTTTCCCAACGCAACATACTGCCTACGGCAAGAACGGCGATCCGGCCGGATTTCACCGGAACTCCATTTAAATAAACATCCGAGCCTCCCAAATACTTGATAAAATAAAATTCGGCTTGTTCGACGTATAAAATTGCAATGCATCCATTTAAATGATCCCTGCAAATATGTTGTGATTTGGAATACTTGCCGGGCGCCGAAGAATCTATAAGAAGGATTTGATTATGATCGAGACGCTCGCCGTGTTTTCCTAAAACAAAGGTTGTAATGGCCTCCATCGCTTCTGCTGTAATCTTAAAATTCGCACCAATGGCTTTAACCAATTCTTTCTCGCGTTCAGAAATACTTCCATCGGCTTGTATAATATTGATGATTTCCAGAACGATGACAATTTTTTGTTTTTGTGTCAGGTCTGTATTTACATCCTTGCAGAGTTCGTTTACTCGGTTTATTTCAGCTATGAGATCTCCAGTTTTAGGGGAATGATTGTGGGTAAAGTCATCGAATATTTTTAAATAGGATTCAACGGCTGAATAGCTTACGTGTTCTTCTAGAAAGATCCTGATTTGCTCACGTTCCTGTTGAGTTACCTCATCTTCTTTGGCTACTACTGCAAACAGACGAAGAATGGCTTTAAGTAACGGTTCGCTCATAGTATAGGATTATGTCCAGGATAGCTAAAGATAATCGAAAGATGCTATATACCGGAAAAAAATAAGGGACTGGTAAATTACCAATCCCTTATTTAATAATACCAGTCAGTAGCACGCACTAATCTGTAATACTCTTTCTTATCTTTTCAACGATATTGGTTATCTCGATAAGATTTTTATCTGTCAGTACAAGGTTTGCCTTGTTGTTCTTAATTTGTTCTTCAATATTCAATGAAGCATAAGCCGCTTCAAGAGACTTTAAATCCGTAACAATGGAGGTAACTGGCTCCGTCTGTTCAACAGCAGGAGAAGACAACATTTTTAACAGATCAGAAACCGATTTCTTTTGTTCCAATACTACGCGCATGAGAGGAGTAAGGACGAGGTTTCTTTTATCATCTGGAAGCAAATCTTTAGGATATGATTTAATCAGTCCTGTAGAAATATAAAGTCCTTCCACGAAACTGCCTGTCACTACCAATGCCGAAAGTTTATTACGATTGTCGTCCGCTAAATAAGATTGAGTCTTCTTAATAGTTCGGTCAAGCAGCCGGGTTAGTGAATCTTTATTTGAAATATTGGCCTCAAATTTTTGAAGCACCTCTACATCAAAAGATCCAATTATACCCAAATTATCTGCTAATGTTTTGGTAGAATTAAGATAATCGATGGCTTCCTGAGTTTTATCATAAGAGCTCAAATACCCAATGTCTGCAGCATACACACCGAGATTCAGCGCCGCCTTATCGGTACGAGAGGCATACTGGTCGACTTTATGTGCGCGGATTTAGCAGGCTTTCATTAAATTCGGCACCAGTTGCTTGTAATAAATAAGGAATTTCGGAAGGAGAAGGAATGTTGTAGAGAACTTCTTCAATTTGTTCTTTCAGACTCTGTTCTGCCTCTTTGAATTCGGATGAGTTTTTGTCCTTATCGCTACTGGATGACCCGCAAGAGGCCAAACCCATGGCTATCAGGGTGCTAAAAGCGAAATAAATGAGGTGCTTGAATTTCATGGTTATGCTTAGGTTTTAGAGTTCCAATTTTAACACATTTTTCAAAGCTTTAAAACCAACATTTATATTTTAAGTGATTTTTTCTCCATTTGGTACTTTTTTATTAAGTTTATTAATGCACCTTTGAAAAACATGTTATGCCTAGACTAGTAGATAAAACGGTGTTAATCGATGACAGTGACATCGATCTGTTCATTCAGCGAAGGTTCCTGGAAGTTTATAATTTTTCAAATGAGCTTTTACTGTATAAATCTGCTGATGAAGCTCTAAATTGGCTAAAAAGTGCAAGTGTTGAACAGGCTCCTGATATTATCTTTCTCGATCTAAATATGCCTGAAGTTGACGGCTTTTCCTTCCTAAAAAATTTTAAAGACCTGCCCGAACCTGATCAAAACGAAGTCAAAGATTGTTGTGCTTACAAGTTCCAACAGCGCCAAAGACCGTTCGCAGGCTTTTACCTTTAAAAATGTCATTCAGTTCATTACAAAACCGTTAAAGCAAACCGATATCGAAGATTTGAAGAAACTGATCAATGAAACCGAATTTACTGGTCCAGCCAATCTTTAAATTCCTGCACCCGTTCTCTAGAAACAATAATATCATTATCATCGCTCGTTTTTAAGATTAGTTTTAAGCGGCTATTTGTATGGCTCACCATATCCTGAATCGAGCTAGTTGAGATAATATATTTTCGGTTGATGCGAAAAAATTGTTGAGGATCCAGCGCTTCTTCCAATTGATCGAGTGTAAAATCAAGAATATGCTTACGTCCATCGCCAAGTTTCGCGAAAGTGGCCTTTTCCAGACTAAAGAAAAAAAGAATATCGTTTACCTCAATTGATTTAAATGCTCGCCCACCTTCAAAACAAACCGGGTCTTATATTTCCGGGTGAGCATTTTTACGGCTTGCGCCGATGTTCTCCAGCATTTTACTGGAATTGCCTTCTCGTTGGGTAAGAGAATGAAATTTTTTCATCGCTCTCTCCAGGTCACTCCTTATCAACGGGTTTTAAAATATAGTCGATGCTGTTAACCTTAAAGGCCTTCAATGCATATTCATCAAATGCGGTAGTGAAGATGACGGGCGACTTCACTTCGCATTGTTCAAAAATTTGAAAGCTAACACCATCCGCTAGTTGAATATCCATAAAAATTAAGTCGGGTGAAGCATTCCCTTGAATCCATTTCACTGATTTTTCGACCGAATCAATTTTAGCCAGAATCGTTATCCCCGGAATCAAATCTTCAATCAACGTTTGCAAACGTTGTGCTGCCTGAGGCTCATCCTCGATAATTAATACATTCTGCATCATTTAGCTTGAAATATCACAGGCAATCTAACCTGAAATTTTCCACCTTGATTTACTTCCACTTTTTTATCCGTTAAGAATTCATATCGTTTGCAAATATTGTCGAGGCCAACGCCCGGGGAATCTTCAACAAGTACTGTTTTCTTTTGCAAATTATTTTCAACAACAATAAAATCAGATTCTCTATAAATACGAATATCGAGTGGATTTTCTTCGGAAATCACATTGTGTTTAATCGCATTTTCAACCAACATCTGCAGCACCAGCGGCGGTATCATGCATTCCCTACCATCCAATGAAACAGAAAGTTTTAGTTTGTCTCCAAATCTGATTTGTTGAAGAAAAAGGTATGCATTCAAAAATTTTTTCTCCTCTTCCAAACACACGATTTCTTTCTCCCGAGTGTCCAGCAAGTAGCGGTAAACCTCAGAAAGCTGCTTGATAAATTTTGCAGCTTTGTCCTGATCTTCATACACTAAATTCGTAAGAACATTCAGAGAATTAAATAGGAAGTGTGGATTCACCTGACTGCGCAAACTTTCGAATTTAGCAGCTGTACTTTCTTTTTTAAATCGCTCAGCATCAATGGCGGTCTGCCGCCAGTTAAATAAGAATGAGCGGCTTGTCAAAAAAGTACTTATGACAAAGGTGATAGCCATGCTCAGATATATTGTATCTGAAATTGCGCCAACATTCAAATCAAAAACCAGTCGAACAACACTAAGAACTACGTAAGTAGCGGTTACAGTATAAAAAATCATCGCGATGATTCCTGCAAGCAACCGCTTAAGGGGGGATTTTGTCCAGGTTATCTTTTTGTCTAGTAATTCATGAAGATATCCATTACCAAACCACATCAACATCCAACAGACGATGGTTAGGGTAGAAATAGTGAGGAAGCGATTCAGTGAACTATGACACGTCCTACACGTAAAAAGCGTCATTATAATTCCTCCGGCGATAACCCAGGGAAGTATGTATATTCTATTCTTTACGTATTGAGGGAATGCCATTAATTATGGAAGCTACTGTGTATTCATTTCTTTTGAAACATTTCGGATTCGTTTTATACCAAAGTAATAGGCCCACCCGATAAACAGGATTTGTAGCGGAACTCTAAAGTATAAATAACCCGGCCCATTCTCCATTCCTCCCAACTCCACACTTTTAATAGAACCAATAATATTTGCAGGAAGAACGGACAGAAAGAACAAGATTAAAGCAATGCTTGTCCATTTTGCAGTTCGGTGAACCAGCACCCCAACTGCAGCAGCTATCTCTAAAATACCCGTAAGATAGACGAGCTGAACTTTGTAATTAAAAAATTCAGGCATCGTCTGTACCATTTCTTCTGTCTTAAAAAAATGAGATGGACCAGTAAATAACAGCATCGTTGCAAGCGCGATTCTTCCAATGAAGCTAACCGTAAAATGGTCCTTAAGCATAAACTTGTTGAGAAGCCAAAAGAAAAAAAATGAAACAAGCAAAATTATCAATGTTAGCATACCTTAATTGAATTTTATGATCTTGAATTACTACCTGTGACGTTAATGGACGGATGTCTTTGACACAGGCACAAGCCATGCCTCAGGTCTCGAAACTCTTAACTCTAAACTCACAACTTCTCTCCTATTTGCATTTCTCTTTTACATTCTCCGCCATAGCCTTGCCCCATTGTGGAGCTAAAGGATTATCTGATTTGAAAGTACCAAATTTCTGCAATGAGGCGTCAATCGTTGCACACGCTTCCGCCGTTGATGATCCTAGAAACTGTGAGGTTCCATACTGCATTTGACCCATAAGTGCCAACGCGCGCGGGTTTTCAGGATTCAACGCAGCGGCCTTACCAAAAGCCTGCATGGCAAGTCCGGAGTATTGCTGACCTCGGGAAGCCGGATCTACTGTAACACGGATCATGTGAATAAATCCTTCGAGTGCAATAATTTCCGATTCATTTGCCTTAATCGCTTGGGCTTTTCCTATCGCCGTTGTTGCCTGATCGAGGTAGGTGTCCTTCTTTTTTTTGTCCTCCTCACGGGTGGCCATCATAATGTAACCAAACGAGGCATAGTAATAGGGTTCCCATTTTGTTTTTTCAGTTGTTCCGATGCGTTCAAGGGCATTTACAGCATTTTGTAACTCGGCAATAGATTGGGCTGTATAAACAGTCTGAATATTTTTTGTCATCGCCTCAGCATATTTATTATCATTGGCAAAAGTAAAATGTGCGTATCCAAACGCGACACCGAATAACAAAATGATCTTTAGCGTTTTCATAATAGTTTAATTTTAAATTTTGAAATAATTTAGTTTAAAAGTCTTTGTTAAAATCACTCATAAGTTTGGTAGTTGATTAACTGACTTATCTTTCGAAAGCGTTATAAAAATTCCCAGAAATAAAAAGCGTGTAGCTGCGGGACGTATTGCCCTATCGTTATAAGTTCCATCGGCGGTTGGAACGGAACTGTACTCATGGCCAAAAATATTATCACGACCTAGCACATTCGTACACGAGAAATAGATAATCAAGGAAGTTGTAGGCAAGTAGCTCCAGTTAAAACTGAGGTCAGCATAATTAGGGGTTCGTGCGTCATTAAATTTTTCAAGATTGGGATTGTTGTAGGGCCTTCCCGAGGTGAACGAATAGGTTATACCCAGTTGGCTTTTGATTTCTTTCACAAAGTATTTTGTTACCAGGGAAAAATTATGTTTGGAAGCAAAAGTTGGAGTCGCTGGATAAGGATAGTCCAGGTAGTTTCGTTTCGTATCTAAATAGGAATACGAGATCCAGTAGTCGAGCCTGTCGATTGATTCGTTATCACGCCAGAATAATTCAATTCCTTTTGCGTCCCCACTTCCATCATTCGTTAAATTAGTCGGATCACCATTTTTATATTTCACCAGACGTGTGTAACTCTTAAAATAGGTCTCAATTCTAAAAGTTCGTTTGTCTTTTACGAACTGATAATTAAGAATGTAGTGATCTGCTTTTTCCGGATCGAGACTGTTGTTAACATCTACAAAGTCATTCTTTGCAGCCTGGCGGAATTTGCCGTATGCAAGCGATACTTGTCCATTTGCCGCTACTTTATACGCCAAAGAAACCCGGGGATCAACACTAGCCTGATGGATCAGATCATTGTGTTCGATTCGACCTCCAACCCGTGTAACAAACCGGTTGCTCGCATAAATATCTGCTTCTATAAATGCGGCTGTAATTCGCTCATGAAATGATTGGTCATATGAAACTTGATTTTCAGGAGTAAAGTTTTGATTGTAAGTACGATCTATAATTTCGAATCCAGTTTTTATCTCGACATTAGCGTTCAGAGATCCTTCAAGTACAGTTTTAGCGTGGAGACCTTTTTGCAATTCATCTGTGCTATTGTTTTCAATACGCGTTTTATTTTGCAAATAAGTATATGAAATACCGCCTCGGATTGACCAGTCAGCGTTTAGATTGTCTTTATAAAAACCATTCAGGTACCGATAGTTATTTTTCAGATCGTAAAGTTGGCTCTTGCTGTAGTCATCAATGTCGTGTTGGTATAGGGAAAAATTCGAATTATTAAAATTACCATAGACCTTAAGCAGGCCGCTTTTTCCAACCTCTTGCCTGAAGGCTGTACTTCCCTCGAACGAGACAGGAGCATTCTTCCAATCTATTTCTTGCCGTATGAGCCCAACATAAGGACGAATATTTGTATAATGAAGTTTACCTCCGACTGAACCTCGTTCCCATACTTGAGCATGCCCAACATCACCACCAACCGAAAGAATGCCAAGATCCGTTCGAGTTAATTCCCCCTTATCTTTTGAGTCTAACACCAGCGCTGAAGAAAGAGCCTGACCATATTCCGCTGAATAACCTCCTGTACTAAAACTGGTACCCTTGAACATAAACGGAAGGAATCTGCCACGCGATGGAGTGTTTGGAGCCGAGGGACTATACGCATCCAGTACCACTAACCCATCGATGAAAGTCCGTGTTTCATTTCCGTCTCCGCCTCGGACAAACAATCTTCCACTCTCCCCTACCTTCTGCGTTCCGGGCAACGTATTTAGAGCGCCCGCTATATCGGCTGTAGCACCGGCGGTTGTGGCAATATCTACAGCCCTGAAAATTGTTCTTCTGGAAACATCGCTTGCCGTAAAGGCACCCGCTGTGATCGTGACTGCATCTAATTCATTGATCTCCTCTTCGAGGTAAATTTGTAATGTGACGTCTTGATTGCTAACCAAAATTTCCCGTCTGAATTCTTTATAGCCGATGAACTTAGCTGCTAATAATTTATTACCGCTTTCTGTTGTCTTAAATTCGAACGTTCCCTCCTCATCTGAACTTGCTCCATCATATGTATCTACTAAAAAAATATTGGCACCCGGTATGACTTTTCCGCGAACATCAGATACCACTCCCGAAATTTTAATTTGCCCAAGAGTTTGAACAGACAGGAGTATAAAAAAGATGTTGAGTAAAATTTTCATCGTTTGATCCTTCAGCGATTACACGGTAAAGGTTCAACACGCGCATGAGCTTTCTAAAAAGGAATTACCGAAGTGTTCGATGGGGTGGATGAGCTGTCGACATGGACTTCTCAAATTTTACGCACAGGCAGGGGAAACCTGAAAAAAGATGTTTTAGATTGTTATTTTTGCAGGCTTAATGGTGCAGTAAGAACCACGTTAAACATCAATCCATGGCCGATTACAGTAAAGAGGAGATTAAACGTATCGAGGATAAATGGCGGAATGTATGGCAGCAACGAGGCGTTTATAAGGTCGAAAACCAATCAAATAAACCCAAATATTACGTTTTGGATATGTTTCCCTATCCTTCCGGGGCAGGTCTTCACGTTGGTCATCCACTAGGATATATCGCCTCCGATATTGTAGCCCGTTACAAAAGGTTAAAAGGTTTTAATGTGTTACACCCGATGGGGTTCGATGCTTTTGGTCTACCTGCAGAACAATATGCTATTCAAACCGGACAACATCCTCGGATTACCACGGAAAAAAATATTGCCACGTATATTGAGCAGCTTGATAAAATCGGATTCTCTTTCGATTGGGATCGCAAAGTTGAAACAGCAGATCCTGCATATTATAAATGGACGCAGTGGATTTTCATGAAGCTATTTGACTCTTGGTATAACAATAAGTCGAAAGTCAACGGTTCACAGTCCACAGATGGTGCTACAGAAAATATTTCTTCGCTTACTGGAGAGTTGGCAAAAAATGGAAATGGAAACATTGACGCGGTATGCAATGAAAATACTCCGATCATCACTGCGCACCAGTGGAGAAATTTTGATGAGAAATTGAAAGAAGAGTTTCTGCAAAATTATCGTATTGCTTACCGCGCAGAAACTATGGTGAACTGGTGCGCTGCACTCGGAACCGTCCTTTCCAATGACGAGGTAAAAGATGGAGTAAGTGAACGGGGTGGGTACCCGGTTGAACGTCTCAAGATGATGCAATGGAGTATGCGGATCACTGCTTACGCCGAAAGACTTTTGAAAGGATTGGATACAATTGATTGGCCTGAACCGGTTAGAGAAATGCAACGGAACTGGATCGGAAAGAGTGTAGGATGTGAGCTGGATTTCTATATCGATAGTGCCGGCCTCACCCCAAACCCCTCTCCAAAGGAGAGGGACTTTTCCTCCCTCTTCTCCGGAGAGGGAGGAGGTGAGGCTGGAAACTTCAAAACATCCGAAAAAACCTATTGGCACATCCTCAAAGAGTTCGGTAGAGAAAATAGGAAAGACCCAACGGAGGCAGAATCAATTTTGTGGCAGGAACTTAGAAACAATAAACTCGGCCATAAGATTAGGAGACAACACGCTATTGGGATTTTTATAGCAGATTTTGTCTGTCTTGACAGAAGATTCGTTATTGAAGTAGACGGCGGTTACCATCTTAACAATCAAGAACTGGATACCGCCAGAACAGAGTTTTTAAAATCCGAAGGTTTTCAACTAATCCGATTTACCAACAATGCTGTACAATCTCATTTACAAAAAGTTCTAAGGGAAATTAAGTCGGCTTTAGATAACGCTCCATCTAACAAAACATTAAATTCCCTCTCGTCCGAAGAGAGCGAGGGTGAGGCTATACGTGTCTTCACAACGAGAATCGACACGATTTTTGGTGCAACATTTATGGTTATTGCTCCTGAACATGAGCTGGTAGAAAAAATCACCACTGCCGAACAACGTGAAGAAGTGATAAAGTACGTAGAAGTAGCAAAGAACCGGAGCGAGCGCGAGCGAATGAGTGAAGTGAAACGCATTTCTGGTGTGTTCACTGGAGCATACGTTCTTAATCCTTTTAACCGTGTAAAAATACCAGTCTGGGTTGCCGACTATGTATTGGCTGGCTATGGAACAGGGGCAGTCATGGCTGTGCCCTCCAGTGACACACGTGATTATGCTTTCGCGAAACATTTCAATTTAGCCATCATTGATGTACTTGAAGGTCCGACTAGTGACATCACCAAAGACAACTTTGATCCTAAGTCGGGGGAGATGATCAACTCTGAATTTTTAAATGGCATGCCCTGGAATGAAGCAATAGACGTGGCCTTGCAAAAAGTTGAAGAACTAGGAATTGGTGTAAGAAAAGTAAATTACAGAATGCGTGATGCAATCTTCGGAAGACAACGTTACTGGGGTGAACCTTTTCCTGTGTATTACAAAGATGGAATTCCAAAATTGGTGGACGAAAAAGATCTACCTGTTAAACTTCCGGAAATTGATGAGTACAAACCCACCGAAACAGGAGATCCACCCTTAGCAAGAGCAAAAGATTGGAAGTACACACCTACCTCCTCCCTCTCCCCCGGAGAGGGCCGGGGTGAGGCCTACCCCTTCGAACTCACAACCATGCCGGGCTGGGCAGGCTCGAGTTGGTACTGGTTCCGTTATATGGATCCAAACAACGACAAAGAATTTTGCAGCAAAGACATTCAGAAGTATTGGAAAGATGTTGATTTGTATATAGGTGGGTCTGAACATGCAACTGGTCATCTACTATACTCACGTTTTTGGTGCAAAGTGTTAAAAGATCTGGAGTATGTAGATTCTGAGGAGCCGTTTAGAAAATTGATAAACCAAGGGCACATCCAAGGTGTGTCCCAATTCATCAAGGAAATAAGAATTGAATCTTCTGTAAAATCGTCCTATGATAACAAAGAATTGCTGCTTTGTGTATTTGAAAATGAAAAGTTAATCAAAGAATTAAAGGTCAAAATAAAAGAATGGCATCATCAATATTGTAGTCAAAACTCAACAAGAATTTCGTTCAAATATCAAGATCCTGCATCAAACGAGTTTATTCAGACTAGAACTATTGAAGGTCGTGCCAATGTAAAATTCATAACAACAGAAAAAGAAAAATTTGTTCTCAATATTGATAAATGGCTTAATGAAGAACCCTATAAACCTATATTATTTGCCGATGAAGGTTACTACCATTGGGAGAAAAAGCAGTGGTTAGATTTTGATGACAATATTATTTCTCGACCAATTTATTTTGAAACACGACCAGAGATCGAAAAAATGTCTAAATCCAAACTGAATGTCGTTAACCCTGACGAAATTGTGGATAACTACGGAGCGGATACGCTACGGATGTATGAAATGTTTCTTGGTCCACTAGAGGTTTCAAAACCATGGAATACCAACGGTATAGATGGTGTTTTTAAATTCCTGAGAAGGTTTTGGAATCTCTTTCATACCTCCGGAGGAGATTTCGTGTTAAGCGACGAACAACCAACACCAGAAGAGTTGAAGGTCCTTCACAAAACATTAAAAAAAGTTGAATACGATATCGATCATTTTTCATTCAATACGACGGTAAGCGAGTTTATGATTTGCAGCAATGAATTAAGCTCGATGAAGTGTAACAAGCGATCGATCTTAGAACCTCTTGTTATCGCGCTGGCATCCTACGCACCGCATATTGCAGAAGAACTTTGGGAAAAACTTGGTCATGACGATACGGTATTAAATGCATCCTTTCCCCAATACAACGAAGAATATTTGGCTGAACGCTCATTTGATTACCCGATTTCCATCAATGGAAAAGTACGCGCTAAAATGAACTTCGCCCTGGATATGCCGAAGGAAGACGTAGAAAAACTCGTGATGGCTTCTGAAATGGTGCAGAAATGGACTGAAGGCAAGACACCAAAGAAAATCATTGTTGTGCCTGGCAGAATTGTAAATGTGGTGGTGTGAAACACCTTTGAGCACCGTGCCCCAAGACCAATTCTTATAATTAACGTATTGCATGTCAGGTGGAAACACCTGACATCACACCACATCAATATCCATCGATCTTCGTCCATCTCCATTCCCAACATTTGATTACCTTAGCAATGCTTAAATTTTTACGCATGCTCCATTCTAAAATTGTCGGACTCGGCCATCATGTTCCCGAAAAGGTCATTACAAATGAATACCTCTCTTCCGTAGATGGATACCAACGAATGAATGGATCATTGAACGAACTGGTATCGAGCAAAGAAGGTGGATAGATCCGGCCAAAGACACGGTAGCAAACATGGCTGCGAAAGCAACGCGTATGGCGTTAGACCGCGCTAAACTTTCCGAAAAAGATATTGACTTCATCGTTTTTGCCACCATTACGCCCGATTATTTTTTTCCGGGATCCGGGGTTTTACTTCAACGCGAACTGGGGCTGGACGGAAGCATCGCGGCCCTGGATATTCGCAATGCGTGCTCCGGTTTTATTTACGCTTTATCCGTGGCAGATCAATTTATCAAGACTGGAAAGTATAAAACAATTCTCGTTATAGGTGCTGAAATTCAATCCACGGCACTCGACATTACAACTCGCGGAAGAAATACGGCCGTTATTTTTGGAGATGGAGCAGGAGCAGCCATCCTTCAAGCTTCCCAAAAAGCTGGCATACTTTCTACACATCTTCACTCCGATGGACGCTTTGCGGAAGAGCTTTACGTAAAAGATCCCGGAAGCAGCCGCCCTCACGAGGAACGACAGCCTGAGCAAATCCTGGATACCTCAACCTTCAAAGTGGTGATGAATGGCAACCAGGTATTTAAGCACGCTGTCGTCCGATTTATGGAAGTGATTCAATGAAGCGCTGAAAGCAAATTCACTCAAAACGGATGACATTTCTCTTCTCGTTCCCCATCAGGCAAACCTTCGTATCAGTCAATACATTCAGGAAAAACTCGGACTTTCGGATTCACAGGTATATAACAATATTATGCGGTATGGAAATACCACGGCCGCATCCATCCCTATCGCACTAAGCGAAGCCTGGGCTGAAGGTAAAATCAAAGAAAATGATTTAATTTGTTTAGCCGCCTTTGGCAGTGGGTTCACATGGGCCTCTGCATTGATCAGGTGGTGATTTAGTTGCGGGTTTCGAGTTGGCAGTTTCAAGTTGCTAGACTGGCTAATGACGGAAACTTTAAACTCGAAACTTCAAACTCGAAACGTCCGTAACCAAACCCAATGAAGACCGCATCCTACAACCCAAGTTCGTTAGAAGTACATTTTGCAAACGCCTTATACATACTTCAAAAAGAATTAGAAAAGCACCTGGAGAATAATCAAATCATACATGTTGAAAGTTCATGTCAAACGGGACAACCCGATGGTTAGATTTAGTTTGCTTGATAAAGATGGAGATCCTCATGAAATCGTGGTTCGCATTATTCAGGTGCCCGATAAATTTTAAGCCATACTTTATTCCAATGGTAGTTGTTCACAATAGTATTTTTTATACTTTCGTCACCAACCTAATCCTGTAACCATACTTATTCATGTCTTTACTCATCATATTCTTTTGCATCGGCCATACTGGTTTTACTCATTACACAATTTAAAATCAATGCCTTCCTTGCATTTTTAATAGTATCCATTCTTGCCGGATTTGTTGCTGGGAATAGAACCTTCAAAAATTACAGGATCAGTGCAAAAGGGAATGGGCGACATGCTCGGCTCTTTGGTAATTGTGGTGGTGGCCGGGGCTATGCTAGGCAAACTTGCTGCCGAAAGCGGCGCTGCGCAACGGATTGCCTCCGGAATGATGAAGATTTTTGGTGAACGTTATATTCAGTGGGCGCTATTGATCACTGGATTTATAATAGGCATTCCGTTGTTTTACAATGTAGGATTTGTATTGGTCATTCCGTTGATATTTTCAGTAGCCCAACGCTATAATTTACCCGTGATTTATATTGGTGTACCGATGCTGGCTGCGCTTTCCGTTACCCATGGATTCTTACCACCACATCCCTCGCCCACCGCGCTGGTTGCACAATTCCATGCAGACATGGGTACTACATTATTCTATGGAATTTTAATTGGTCTTCCCACTTCAATTATTGCCGGTCCCATATTCGCGAAGATGCTAAAAAATATTAAAGCTCCGATGCTTACAACATTCAAGTCGGCGGACTTGCCAGAATCTCAGCTGCCCGGCCTTAGGCATAAGCATTTTTTCGTCCTTGCTGCCTGTCATACTGCTTGGCCTCACAACGGTATTAGCCGATGGTAATTGTTGAAGACGGGTTTCTTAAGACCCTGAATACCTTTTTGAGTGATCCGGCTATCGTAATGATACTTTCGCTTGCCGTTGCCACGTACACGCTGGGGCTCCGGATGGGCATGAAGATGAAACGGATCATGGACATCTACGTGGATGCAGTAAAGGATATTACTATACTTTTGCTTATTATGGGAGGAGCGGGAGCATTAAAACAAATATTGATCGATAGCGGCGTTAGCAATGAAATCGCTTTATTACTTAATGGGCTCGATGTTCATCCACTTATTCTAGGATGGACGATCGCCTGCGTTATCCGGGTTTGTGTTGGCTCCGCTACTGTTGCCGGATTAACGGCGGCCGGAATTGTTTTACCGCTGTTAAACCAGCCCAGATGTTGATCCAAATCTGATGGTGCTCGCCGTGGGTGCCGGAAGCTTGATGTTCTCTCATGTGAATGACTCAGGGTTTTGGCTATTTAAGGAGTATTTTAATCTCAGCATCAAGGATACCATCCGCTCGTGGTCTATGATGGAGACAATAGTAGCCATCGTTGGTCTAGCTGGTGTGATGATTTTAAATGCAATTATCTCGTAGGCTTAAACAAAATCGATTTGCAACGTAAAAAAGTTAATCGGTAAACAGTAATCGGTGTGTCCAATACTGATTACTGAACACGGATAAATATATAACCAAACTATGCTAACGCCTGATCAAAAATTTGAAAACACAGGTCTTAAACTTCCGCCCCCTCCCACCCCGTTGGGCGTTTACAAACCTTTTCTTATCGTAGGTAATTTTGTATATGTGTCGGGGCATGGAACTCTAAAAGAAGATGGCTCATTGATCATTGGCCGGATTGGAAGAGAGTTAACGATGGAGGAAGGTAAATCCGCTGCACGTCAGGTTGGCCTTGCAATATTGGCAACCTTAAAAAAAAATCTTGGAAGCTTCAACAAGATAAAGCGTGTTATCAAAGTTTTGGGTATGGTAAATTGCGTATCCGAATTTGAACGTCACCCGTTCGTTATTAACGGATGCAGCGAATTGTTTGCTGAAGTCTGGGGCGAAGATATGGGGATCGGCGTCAGGAGTGCTGTAGGAATGGGATCACTTCCCGACAATATTCCCGTAGAGATTGAAGCTGTATTTGAATTAATATAGGTATGACTCAAGAACAAGCCTGGTATAAAATTGATAATATTGATGTGCTTGACACTCCTGCTGTGGTCGTTTACCTTGACAGGGTAAAAAAAAATATTCAGACATTTATCAGCAGCATCGACCAAGTAGAAAGACTTCGGCCTCATATTAAGACGCATAAGTCCCCAGAAGTAACGAGGTTGATGTTGGAAGCGGGTATCAAAAAATTTAAATGTGCGACTATCGCAGAGGCAGAAATGCTGGCTCTCGTAGAAGCTCCTGACGTGCTTCTTTCCTATCAACCTGTAGGACCTAAAGCTGACCGTCTTATACACCTTATAGATAAGTATCCCAGCACTAGATTCTCCTGCCTCATTGACAACAGCGATACTGCTGAGCAGCTTGCAAAAAACTTTTTAAAACAGGGTCTTACAGCGGTTGTATTCATCGATCTGAACGTAGGAATGAACAGAACAGGTATTCCTCCTGAAGATGGATTAGCGCTTTATAAACACTGCCAAAGCATCAAAGGAATAAAAATAGTGGGCCTTCATGTATACGATGGTCATATTCGGGATCCTGACTTCAATCTTCGTTCGAAACGATGTGATGAAGCCTTTTCAAGGGTGGAAGCGTTGCAACACGAAATTCTTTCAAAAGAAAATAAGAAATTGGTTATTGTAGCAGGGGGTTCTCCCACTTTTTCCATCCATTCAAAACGGAAAGAAATTGAGTGCTCACCGGGGACATTTGTTTATTGGGATAAGGGATACGAACAAATTCTCACGGAACAACACTATATCCCTGCTGCGCTTATTGTGACGCGCATTATTTCAAAACCATCAGCAAATATAATTTGTACAGATCTGGGGCATAAAGCAATTGCTTCTGA
This sequence comes from uncultured Bacteroidota bacterium, assembly GCA_963837415.1. Taxonomy (GTDB): domain Bacteria; phylum Bacteroidota; class Bacteroidia; order Cytophagales; family Cyclobacteriaceae; genus Chryseolinea. Next base: position 540,059 of record CAWING010000002.1, read on the forward strand.
AAATCAGCTTTCTAATCGCGTATCTTTTTTAAATGCTCCAAAGCTTATGCCCATAGGCCATAGCGAGGAGCATATGGTCTTCACAGTAGAAGAAGTAGAAAAATTTCAGGTAGGAGACGTCCTATATGGCATACCATACCACATATGCCCTACCATTGCATTGCATGACCAATCAGCTATTGTAGAAGACCATAAAGTGATAAAATATTGGGAGACGTTATCACGAAACAGGAGGATAACAGTTTAATTGGGAAGTCAACAGTCGATGGTCCATAGTCCATGCAGCGGAAGGTCGACAGTCCGCGGTCCACAGACCACAGCAGCTTGTACTTCACTGTGGTCTGTGGTCAGTCGACCGTGGACCACGCCATGGACTATGGATCATCGACTATGGACTTAACTAACTAATCAAACCAACTCAAATGTTCACTATTGACGCACATCTGGATTTAAGTATGAATGCTATGGAATGGAACCGCGACTTGCGGAAACCCATTCATGAAATCAGAAGCCGGGAAAAAGACATGAGCGATAAAGCAGACCGAGGTAATAATGTCGTTTGTTTTCCAGAGCTACGCAAGGGAAATGTTGGGCTTGTTGTAGCTACCCAAATAGCGCGATTTGTTGCCACCGATAATCCGTTACCTGGATGGCACTCTCCGGAGCAAGCTTGGGCACAAACACAAGCTCAGCTAGCATGGTATAAAATTATGGAGGAAGAAGGCGAACTTATACAGATAAACAACCTTCATTCACTGGAGAATCACTTTACCTATTGGAATGACGAAAAACCCAACGATTCAAAAGCTATTGGATATATTTTAAGTCTCGAAGGGGCAGATTCGATAGTAACTTTGAAACATCTGGAAAAAGCATACGCGTATGGACTTCGAGCCCTGGGCCCTGCGCACTACGGACCCGGACGATACGCTCAAGGTACCAATGCCACGGGTGGCCTAGGCAAAAGTGGGAAGGCTTTGCTAAAGGAAATGGAAAGGCTTAATATCATTCTAGACGCAACACATTTATGTGACGACAGTTTCTGGGAAGCCATGGAAAATTTTCATGGCCATGTATGGGCCAGCCATCACAATTGCAGAGCGTTGGTGGATCATAACCGCCAGTTCAGTGATGAGCAACTCAAGGAGCTCATTCGCCGCGGTGCTGTTATTGGGGGGGTCATGGATGCGTGGATGATGGTTCCTAACTGGATTCGGAATGTATCTTCGCCGCAAAGTATGGACTGTAATCTTGAGAAGGTTATCGACCATATGGACCACATCTGCCAGCTGGCCGGTAATGCCCTTCATATTGGTATTGGCTCCGATCTGGATGGGGCATTTGGAAAAGAACAAAGCCCCTACGACCTCGAAACGATTGCGGATCTGCAGAAATTTCCAGACTTACTTTCGAAAAGAGGATATAGCAAGGCAGATATCGAAAATGTGATGCACGGCAATTGGCTGAGGTTTTTAAAAAAGGCGTGGAATTGACCTGTTTTAGGCCCTATTGGCATTAATTCTTATTCTTTACATTTTTATATTTCCGGTACGGGAGTTAACAAACGGATGTGATATAACCGCACACATTTAATCGTTAAGAAATCCCTTATTTTCAGGTAAATTGCCTTTTCAAACTCTTTGTGGTGTTGTTTCGTTTCTTTATGAGATGCTTAAGTTATGAATAAAAAGATTTTTTGGATAGCGACCATTATTAGCGTTGTTACAGCGCTCTCCTTCACTGATCCTGCCGAACGGTATTTCGAAATCGCGAAGAATCTGGATATTTTCGCTACGCTCTTTAAAGAAGTGAATGCGCTCTATGTTGAGGAAGTGAATCCCAACAAACTGGTACGGACGGGTATTGACGCCATGCTTGGCTCGCTGGATCCTTACACAAATTATATCCCCGAAGATGAAGTAGAAGACTTCCGCACAATTAATACGGGACAATATGGAGGAATTGGAGCCATTACTCGTGAGATTGGAGATCGCACGGTCGTTACCATGCTTATGGAAGGTTATGGCGCCCAGAAGGGAGGCCTAAAAATTGGTGACGAAATAGTAAAGATCGATGACATAAATCTTTCCAAGCTTTCTCGCGAAGAATCCGGCCAAGTCATGAAAGGGCAGGTAGGCACACCGGTATCCCTCACCGTTAAACGTATCGGCGTGGAAGATCCCATAAAGCTTGAATTCAAACGCGAGCGAATTAAGCTTACCAATGTTCCATACTCAGGTATGATTGAGAAAGATATCGCCTACATTCAACTAACAGACTTCACCCCGGATGCCGCGAAAGAAGTTAAAAATGCACTGATAAGATTGAAGGATGAAGGAGCAAAAGGCGCTGTGCTGGATTTGCGTGGAAATCCAGGAGGGTTGCTGATTGAAGCTGTTAACATCACCAATTTGTTCATTCCAAAAGGCAAGCTGGTGGTTAGTACAAAGGGTAAAATTCCTGAGAATAATTTAAACTACGAAACGCTAAATGTTCCTATCGATACGGAGATACCCGTAACCGTTTTAATTAACCGTGGAAGCGCATCCGCCTCTGAAATTGTAGCTGGCACTTTGCAAGATTATGACCGCGCTGTTGTCATCGGAGAAAAATCGTACGGTAAAGGTTTGGTTCAGGTAAGCCGACCGTTGTCCTATAATTCCCAGCTGAAGGTAACAACTGCTAAGTACTATACACCTACAGGCCGTTGTATTCAAGTATTGGATTATGGACACCGCAGGGATGACGGCAGTGTAGGCTCGATCCCTGATTCCTTAAAAAAAGCTTTTAAGACTACGAATGGTCGTGTAGTTTATGACGGCGGTGGTATTGATCCCGATATAAAAACGCAAAACCAAGAGGGGCACATGCTAATCCAAGTGTTATTTGAAAAAGGATTTTTATTTGACTTTGCTACTCAATACGTCTATAAACATGCTGATCCAGTGGATTCCAGAACATTCTCCTTAAGCGATGAAGAATATCAGCAGTTCTTAAATTGGATGAAGAACAAAAACTATTCCTACAAATCGTATATGGAATATCAATTACAACAGTTTACAGAAGAAGCTAAGAAAGAAAAATATTTTGCCGATTTGAAAGGTCAGCTTGACCTCGTTAGTACCCGGATAGCAGAGAGTAAAAAGAATGAGTTGGTGCTTCAAAAAGATGAAATCAAAAAGCAGTTGGAGGAAGAAATTGTCTCTCGGTATCACCTGGAAAGAGGAAGTGTCGAAGTGGCGTTCAAATACGATAAGGACATAAAAATGGCTACCGATATTCTTCACAATAGCATCCAATACAAAAAGCTTCTAAATATTCCGTGAAAATGATTTTTAGGATCGGGAGAAAAACCCGGTGGATCATTTTCATTTTGCTTATAGGAATAATGATCAGCTTCCATTCCTGTGTGACCTTTCGTATTAGTCCAAAAGAGGTCGATGCATTTTTTAAAAAAAATAATGTAGCCGGTTCACAACACAGCTATAAGGTTGGCTTCCGAGAACTGCACTATGTAAAAGCCGGTGATGCTTCCAAGCCCTTGGTACTTTTCCTTCACGGTTCGCCGGGATCTTTAAGCGCCTTTATAGATTTCCTGGTAGACAGTACGTTGCTAACTAAAGCCCTTCTTATTACAGCCGACCGACCAGGCTTTGGATACTCCAACTTCGGCAACGGGGAGTCATCCTTGAAAAAACAAAGTGAAATATTAAAACCCATACTGGAAGAATATAAAATGAACCGGCCCATTATCCTAGTAGGCCATTCATTAGCGGGTGCTCTTATTGGAAGGATGGCAGCGGATTATCCAGACTTAGTTGACGGCCTGATTATAGTGGCCGGCTCCATTGATCCGGATCTCGAACCCAATGAGACTTGGTTTCGGGCACCCCTGGCAACACCTTTCCTTAGCTGGATTTTGCCAAATTCTTTCCGCGCTTCAAATGAAGAGATCTACCAGCTAAAACCTGAGCTTCAAAGAATGCTTCCCCTTTGGAAAGAGGTCAAATGTCCAGTGATCTTAATTCAAGGAAAAAAGGATGTCCTTGTGGCACCTGAAAATGCTGATTTCGCCAAAAAAATGTTAGTTAATGCTCCGCTCGATTTGGTATTGATCGATGATATGGATCACTTCGTGCCTTGGAGCCATCCCGAATTAATTAATGAAGCTATTCTCAGTATGATTAAAAAGCTAACGATGAAGGAGGAGCTATTGGCCCACTAATCTTTAGCATATAATTTTTTACCCGCTTCTTCGAATTTATCCCCTTTCTTCCACACTGGCCTTTCGGCAGCATTTGCAATTAGATATGCGCCATAGACGAATGACCTATGAAATTTCACCACGTAATTCATATCCAGAGAACTTACTTCGTCAGCTGCTTTATGGTAGTATTTCAATAGCTCCTGATCGAACGCTTTGACACCGGGAGCAATATTAACTGCGGGTATACCTTTAATGGCAAAATTAAGGTTATCGGAACGCTCATATAAATTCTGTGCGGGCGCAGGATCACCCACAAGGCCTAACCCAAAAGATTGACAAGCTTTTTTTAACAATTCATCCACTGAAGTTCGATTTAAATCTACCAATGTTACAATAGTCTTATCGTTGTATCCCGCGCCATCGCAATTGAAATTAAAAACCGTTTGTTTTAAAGGCACCAATGGGTGATCCGCGTACCATCTGCTGCCCAGCAATCCCTTTTCCTCTCCTGTAAGCGCAAGAAATAGGACCGACCGTTTAGGACGGTTTTTACCAAAAAATTTTGCCGCGTGCAAGAGTGCAACTACTCCGATGCCATTGTCGCGGGCACCATTAAAGATGGAATCCAACCCTGCATTTTTTTTTACTCCAATGTGATCATAGTGCGCTGAAATTATTATCCATTCATTTTTCAGCTCAGCGTCCTTTCCCTCGATTACAGCGGCTACATTTTTTGCTACTACTTGTGTTGGAGCAAAAGCTTCCACTTTCAATTTACCGGTCGTTTTTTTTGTTTCGAGCAGTGATACTATGCTGGCGACTTCACTTTTTTTCATATATAAATGAGGTAAAGAATTTCTGTCTTCTTTTTTTATAGCCATTCGAGGTGCAGAAAGAAAATTTACCATCGAGGGCCAAGGTAAACCTGGCAATGACATGATTTCTATAAGAGCGGATGCACCATGCGCTGCCGCTATTTTGCTCTTCGCAGGTGACTCAGAAAAAAGAGCCTGAACTGCATTCGTAGTGGAATCATTGCCGGCAAAAGCAACCACGATCTTATCTTTAACATTCATCTTTTCAAAATCAGTACTCGTTCCATAACCCACAAAAACAATCTCTTTTTCAATGGCTGCGCTGCCGCCGGCTAAGAACAGAATGTCATCCTTCATCTTGAAAACATCCGATCCGATAGTAAACTCCATTTGGCTTGGGGGCGTGATTTTTTCCAGTAAGACTTCTTGAAAATAGTTCGGATCACTTTTCACGGACTTTGCCCCCAAAATTTTTAATTGAGCAGTTATATAATTAGCTGCGATGTCTATTTCCGGAGAGCCTGTATCACGACCTCTCATCTCATCGGCAGCAAGAAATGTGAGGTGTGCTTCTGTCTCCAGCGGAGTAACGGATTGTTCTACGTTTTGAATAACTTTTTTCTGGGCGGAAACCCCAAAGGCAATAAGCAGCAAGAAAATCAAGGAATGATAGCGCATATCAAAGTGAATGATGGTTTATGCAAGATAGAAATAGTCTAAAAAAATAAGCGGATCCCTTTAAAAAAAGGAACCCGCTTTATTTTACAGGGCTGACTGGTTTTCTTTACTAGCGAAGGAATAGCAATTCGCGGTATTTTACCAGCGGCCAGTCTTCATTGTCCACTAATAATTCCAGCTTATCCACCGCATCCCGGATAACATCAAAGTATTTTTCTTTTATTTCATCACAATAACCAATGGCACGCTTGTGTGTATCGCTGATTTTATTAAGGCGTTTGCGCTCATCAATCATTGCACGGACATTGGTCTTAATACCTTCAATATGACCTGAGATCTCCTTGATTGTCTGGACAACGGCTTTATTATCTACGCCAAGACCTTTTAAGCCGTTTGCATTTATTATTAATTTGTTTTGATAAGCAATAGCGGTAGGCACGATGTGATTCATAGCCAAATCGCCTATTACCCTAGCTTCGATTTGTACCCGTTTTATATAGGCCTCAAGTCTTATTTCAACACGAGCCTCAATTTCCTTGTGCGACATTACTTCATACTTCTCAAAAAGATCTTTTGATTTTTTGGTGAGATAAGCATCCAGCGAACGAACCATGTTCTTCACATTACCAAGTTTGCGTTTAGCAGCTTCTTTGACCCATTCCTCCGAGTAGCCATCTCCTTCAAAACGTACATCTTTTGATTCTTTGATATACTTTCTTAAAACGCTTACAATAGCAAGGCGCTTTTCTTCGCCCTTCTCAACTTCTTTATTAACTGCGTCGTGGAATCTTTCAAGTTGATCAGCTACGATGGTATTTAGGGCCGTCATAGCCACTGCGCAATTATCGCCTCCACCTACAGCCCGGAACTCAAATTTATTACCCGTAAAAGCAAATGGTGAAGTTCGGTTACGATCAGTAGCATCCAGGATAATTTCAGGAATTTGATCGATTCCCAATTTCATGTACATGTTATCGCCTTTCTCGATCTTTACATTTCCTTTTTTCTCCAACTCGTCCAAAACCGCAGTCATTTGTGATCCGATGAACACCGACACGATTGCAGGAGGTGCTTCATTTGCGCCGAGGCGGAAGTCATTTCCAGGAGTAGCAATACTGGCACGAAGAAGATCTGCATGCTCATGCACTGCCTTTATAGTGGTTACAAAAAAAGTTAAGAACATCAGATTATCCCGAGCGCTGCTGGTTGGAGCGAACAGGTTAACGCCGGTATCGGTTATCAAAGACCAGTTGTTATGTTTACCGGTACCATTCAAACCGGCAAATGGTTTTTCATAAAATAGCACGCGCAAATTATGTTTATCAGCAACGCGACTCATCACATCCATCATAAGCTGATTGTGGTCGTTGGCTACATTTACTTCTTCGAACAAAGGCGCAACTTCAAATTGACTTGGTGCAACCTCATTGTGCCGTGTGCGTACCGGAATTCCTAACTTCCACGCTTCAATCTCAAACTCCTTCATAAAATCATAAACACGTGGAGGTATCGATCCAAAGTAATGGTCCTCCATTTGTTGACCCCGTGCGGGAGCGTGGCCAAATACCGTGCGACCTGCCATCACCAAATCAGGGCGTGCATCAAACAATGCCTTATCGACAATGAAATATTCCTGCTCAGGCCCTAATGACGCTACTACGTGCTGGATATCTTTATCAAAGAGCTGGCATACTTTAGTCGCAGCATTATCCACAGCTTTTAAAGCTTTTAATAAAGGTGCTTTTGTATCGAGCGTTTCTCCTGTATAAGAAACAAATATGGTTGGTATGCATAGTGTCTTGCCGTAAAGAAACATAGGTGACGTAGGATCCCACGCCGTGTAGCCTCTTGCTTCGAACGTGCTGCGGATACCGCCACTTGGAAATGAAGAAGCATCAGGTTCCTGTTGAACTAACTCACTTCCTTTGAATTTTTCAATACCTGCAAGTGCGTCAAAAAACGAATCATGTTTTTCTGCAGTCCCACCAGTCATTGGTTGAAACCAATGTGTAAAATGTGATGCACCCTTTGCCATGGCCCAGGATTTCGCTGCAGCTGCAACAGCATCGGCAGTAGTTTCATCAATTTTTTCATGATTTTTAATTGCCTGGCTTACTTTTTTAAAAACAGCTGGGGCAAGTGTACCACGCATCTGCTCAGCACCAAATACATTTTCTCCAAAAAACTTGGAAACATTTGGGCTTGGCAGGTCGACATGTACTCGGGAACGTTCGCTCAATTTTTTTAGAGCTTCAAATCGTAGGTGGGCCATAGGGGATTAAAATTTAAATCTATTTGCGTCCAAATCTATTAGAATTTTCCAAACGCCATTAAAAAATGATCTATAATTTTAATTTTTTGTTAAGAACACGTTTGCATAGGGTAATTTTACCACTATCAAAGCAAACGTAATCGGTAAATGGTAATCAATGATCAGTAGTAAGCGGTTGCTAGAACGAACTAAGGAATTTAAATTTCGTGCAACGGTTTTTTTTCGTCATATAACGAATACGTGCGACAGACCGGTTAATCTTGTTCTTCTTCTTCTTCCCGCTCATCTGAATTTCTCTGCTTGTCCTTTTCTCTGTTTAAGCGGTAAGTAAAAGTAAGCATGAATTGCCTCGGTCTTCCTTGAAATTTTGAATTGGAATAATACCCTTCGCGGTCAATGATTGACCTCCTAATCCGAGAATTTAATAAATCCCTCACGTTCGCTGTGATGGTCCCTCTTCCTTTAAAAATATCTTTTGAAATTCCCAGGTCTATGGAATAAATAGACAAATCTTTTCCCTGCGTGGTAATACGGGGTGCACGATAATTGAATGAAGCCTGGAAGTCTACTTTTTTTAAGACAGTCATTTTTGAAGTTGTTCGACTCGTCCATGTATAGGTATCGCTTTCCAAAACATCTCCTTCATATACTCCTTTGGTAATGGCACGGTAAAAATTCGCACTGGAATTAATGCGCCACCAATCTTGAACCGTTAAGGATAAATTAAACTCAACACCAAAAGCATCCTCGGTTGCCAAGTTAATTGGAATAATACTTGATCGTCCTGCTGAATCTGGGGTAGTAATAATTCGTTGGATGACATCAGTCCTGCGACGATAATAGATATTGGAAAGAATGGAGCCACCCTCCCAATCCAACAAGTATCCTGTTTCAATCGAATTTGTGTACTACAGGCCGAAGGTTAGGATTTCCTGCAAATAAGACCCGGGGATCTCTAAAATTGGAAAATGGAAGCAAGTCTCTGAAATCAGGACGGCTGATTCGGTAGCTATAACTCAATTGCAGGGTCTTATTGTCCCGGAGCTTATAAGACAGGGCTGCACTGGGGAATAAATTAAAATAGTTTCTCGGATTTACTTCATTGGTTTCCGTTAACTCAGTAGTAATATCTGAAAGTTCGCCACGTATACCCGTTTGAATGGAGAACTTACCATAGGTATTGCTTGCCATAAGGTATGCAGCGTGAATCCTTTCTGTATAAATTAAATTATTTGTAAACTCAGGAACCGTTATCCAATTCAAGTCTGCGTCTTGCAACTCATAACCATACTTGTTCTTAATAATTCGGGTTGCTGTTTTAATTCCGATTTCTACCTTGCCTTCTTTACTAAAAGGATGAATGTAATCTGTCTGAAAAAGCCAGTTTAATTCATTTGCAAAATTGATTGAACGTTGCAATGAATCCGGACCTTCGTCAACAGCTTGCGTATAGTCCGTATTTTCATCGTCTATACTTTTTATCCATTTAAAATCGGAAGTGAGTGTACGACCCTTTGTTTCGAAATCCTTTTTATAACTGAGTGAAGCCTCAATGTTCTCTTCATCTTCTTTCTCCCTTTCATTGCGGAGGACAGTACGTGCTAACAAGTCATTCTCATCAAAATCATTATAGATCGTGCCGATCTTACCTAAGCCATTGGAAGTATTGTATAAAAATGATCCTGTGATCGTGCTGTTGTCTTTTAAAAAATAATCGAGGCCAACAATAAAGTTGTGCGATAATTCTGCGCTGGATTGATCATTATGCTGCGAATAAACAAAACTTGTATCATCGCTCGAATACCGTTGGAATGAATCGCCGTAACCTGGCCTATTTCTATAATCTACCCCGTAGCTTGAGAATATATTCGTACTCTTCCTCCTAAAATTAATACTATAGGCTCCACCATAGAATGCAGGATATCCAACATTGCCAGTAAAGGTACCGTTAATACCTTTGTCCTGATTTTTTTTCAAAATAATATTGATAATACCCACTTCGCCCGCCGCATCGTATCGCGATGATGGGTTTGTGATTACTTCTATTGTTTCAATCAGATTACCTTGAAGCATGCGCAACGCCTCTGGGTCTCGGGAGGTTAGTCCTGAAGGTCTTCCATTAATTAATATCCTGACATTTTCGCTGCCGCGTAAGCTCACCGTGCCATCCACATCGACCGTAACAGAGGGTAAGTTACCCAGGATATCGGATGCATTACGGCCAACATTGCTGAGATCTTTTTGAATATCAAAAACACGTTTATCCAACTGAAGTTCCATTTGATCCTTTTCACCCTCCACCACTAGTTCCTCCAACATTTGGGCATGCTCCTTCAAAATGATTGTTCCGAGGTCAGCATTTTCATTGGCAACCACAACACCCGGTATTGTTTTTTCCTGGTAAGAAAGAAAACTGATTTTTACAAAATAACGGCCAGGCTTTACAGGCACTTGAAATTTCCCTTGAACATCGGATGCTACTCCGGTAACTAGGGAAGAATCTAATACATTGTGAATGGATACATTCGCATAAGGCACGGCAATTTCTTGCTCATCAACGATGGTCCCCGCAATTAAGACATCCTGGCTATAGCTGTTTTGAACCAGTACCAACGTATTCAACAGAATTAAAAAAAAACAAAGGTTCTTCATTGCAGGAATAACATCTTCAGAGAACAAAGTTCTCACAACATGTCAGGACATTTCAAAATTTTATATGGCCGGGGGTATTTCTATGCCGGAAAGGCGCTTTTAAATTTAAAAAACGAAATGTTTTAAGTTAATTTGATTTTTTGACAGAGCCGCCACTACTAGAATCTGTGATGGATTTATTGGGATTTCCATGGTACCGAATATTACCTCCGCTGCTGGCTCGGGCCTCTAGTTCTTCCGTGGCATTTACTTTGAGAGTTCCGGCGCTGCTTGCCTGCGCTGACACCTTTTTAGCCTCTAAGTCATACGCGTCAATTTGACCAGCGCTGCTGGCATCAATTTCGAGCGAGTTTGTTTTTCCCTGTAATTCAATCTCGTCCGGCGCTCGAAGCACTAGATTCTACAGATTCGGCTTTAACAGTGATTTCAATCGATCCCGCGCTTGAAGCACTGACCTCCATGTCATCTGCCTCAATCGTGCTTTCTGAAAAAATGCTTCCTGCGGAACTCGCGGAGAGTTTATCGACTTTTCATAAGTAACGTATACCTTCGCGTCTATTTTACCCCTATAGCCCCCATCCCGCATATGCACCCGCAAATAAGAACCGGATACTTCGGTAATGATATTTTCTATTTTGGTGCCTGTAACCTCCACACGCACACTCTCTTTGTCGCCCTTTTTAAGGTAAACATCAATACCCTCAGTAACTTTTACACCTGAAAAAGGGCCAATCGTGCGGGTTTCTGATTCCTGCGCAAAGGACTCCCATCGGGCAATGAGGATAAGTAATATTATAAGTAATAAATTCTTCATAAGGCACTAAAATTTGATCTAAAGACCGCCTGCAAATATAAGGGTTGCATGACCTCTTGCGGCACCATTTATTTTACTGATGTACGAAAACATCGTATTTTACACTAAATTTCAAGGTACATTTCTTCACATTTGTATTCAATAAAAATTGTTACATATGATTTTTGACAAGAAAGCGGAATTGAATGTTCTTATTAACCTGGCCGCCAGCGATAGAAATGTGGCCTCCCGCGAATCAAAACTTATTCATACCATAGGCAAGGCAAACGGCATTAATAAAGAGGAAGTGGATGTCATGCTTAAGAATCCCTATGCCTATCGGGAGCATTGATACGCTCACTCCTGATGAAAAATTTGAACATTTGTACCACCTTATCCAGCTCATGAAAATGGATGGACAAGTTTTTCGCAGCGAAATTGTTTTCTGCGAGCAGATTGCAGATAAACTTGGATTTAAAAAATCAGTTGTCGCTGAAATATCGCAGCACGTTTACAGCGATCCCACGATTACAGCCGATCGCGATATGGTAAAAAGTAAAGCGATGAAATTTTTGAAAGCATAAGCTAAACGATGAAATGCAAAGGGAAGGAACCACTCCTTTCCTTTGTTTTTATTGCTTTTGATATACGACATTTCCCCCCAGGATAGTCATTGCCACCTCAGTTTGTAGAATTTCATTTTCATGAACACGCATTATATCTTTTGTGAAAATAGTAAAGTCTGCCAGCTTACCTGGTTCGATAGAACCTTTTATATGCTCCTCGAACGCCCCATACGCAGCGTCTATTGTGTATGATCGCAACGCTTGATCACGAGTCATTTTTTGTTCTGCCTCATATCCTCCCTCAGGCTTGCCCTTAAGTGTTTTGCGTGTAACCGAAGCGTAAAATGAGGGTATAGGGTTGATAGGTTCAACGGGAGCATCTGTGCCATTTACAATCCTTGCTCCCGACTTTAATAACGCCTGCCACATATAAGCGCCCTGCTTTATTCTTTTCTCCCCTAGTCTCTCAATCGCCCAAGGCCTATCGGACGACATGTGAATTGCCTGCATGGCAGGAATAACTCCAAGTCTAGCAAATCGGGGAATATCCGACGGATGAAGATGCTGAGCATGCTCAATTCGAAAACGATGATCATTTGCTTTATCAGGATTTTCGGTAAAAGTTGTTTCATAACGATCCAACACTTCTTTATTAGCACGATCCCCAATGGCATGTGAGCAGACCTGAAATCCACTCTTTATCGCCTCACGAGAAATTTTCAACACGGTATCCATAGACAACGTGGCCATACCCGAAAAATCGGGACGGTCTGTATAAGGTTCTAACAACCATGCACCCCGAGAGCCCAAAGCACCATCACAATTAAGTTTTATGGAACGAATGGTAAGCCATCCGAGGGAATCAATTTCCGGTCCTTTCTTCAGCCACTCATAAACTAATGCATGATCCCGTCCTGTGACCATGACATATAGTCGGACACCGAGTTTGCCTTCGGTCTTAAATTCATGAAACAAGTTTATATTCTCGCGAGAAGCCCCTGCATCGTGAAAGCTTGTGATACCATTTCTCAAACACGCTTTGATTGCCAGGTCAAGAGCTTTCTGATCCGTTTCGGGCGCGCTTTTTGGAATATGTCGATCGATTAAAGTCATAGCGCTTTCATTGAATAATCCCGTTGGATTGCCTAATTCATCGCGAACAATTTCTCCGCCTTCACTTTCCTCGCTTGAATATTTTTCGATGGAAAGGATATTTACTCCGGCAACTTCCATTGCTTTTGCATTTGCAAAACCGGCATGGCCGCTGGCATGACGAAGAAATACGGGATTGTCGGGTGATACTTTGCTGAGCTTGCTATGTACGGGAAATCCCTTTACCATAGTATCGGGTTTAACATCCCACTTATCCTGATGCCATCCGCTGCCGACAATCCATTCTCCAGGGGAAGACTTTCTAACTGCGCCTTTTACAAGATCAACCATCTCATCGAACGTTTTAATGTGTGTGAGATCGAGATTGAGTTCATTGTATCCTATACCCATGATATGACCGTGACCTTCAATAAAACCAGGTGTCATAATTTTTCCTTTCAAATCAACTACGTTGGTTTTGCTATTAATAAACCTTTTCGCCTCCTCTTCTGAACCTACAAAAGTTATTCTACCTCCTGTTACAGCGACAGCTTCGGCAGTGGGATTGATATTGTTTACGGTATAGATCTTTCCACCGAATATGACAAGATCAGCAGGCCTGTTTGAGTTACAGGCGAAAGCAAAAACAATAAAAATCAAAAAGCTATTTCGAAACATCTGGGTTAATATAAATCGGTAATCACAATATAAGAAGCAGCGCAACTATTATCTTTGAAATACAAATTTTTAATACTTCTTGCTCTTTACTCTGATTTAACGTGAATGAAATTCAGTCGTCAATACGTAAGAAATATTTTATATGATGCTTTTCGCCAGGGCTTAACTCCCCATAAACTTGCAATGACGTGTGCTGCCGGTGTTGTGTTCGGAATTTTTCCTCTATTTGGCACGACCACAATCGTGTGCCTTGTAGTAGCCCTGCTATTTCGTCTAAACATACCTGTGATTCAGCTGGTAAATTATCTCGTCGCACCGATCCAACTGGTACTTATCATACCGTTTATTAAGATGGGAACACGGTTGTTTCATCTCAATCCTTTCCCATACAATGCCGATCAGCTGCTATTCCTGCTTCGAAATGACATTGTTCATTTGCTTAGAGAAGTTGGACTTTCGTTGCTCTTGGGGATTGGCGTATGGGCTACTTTTTCGATACCGCTTTTTTTGGTTTTATTCTATTTGTTTTTGGTTCTTTTCAGCCGATGGCTAAAATCTCCTCAGCGGGAATTAAAATCCCAATAGAGTTTCTGAATATAGGCTTTCCCTTCGTACACATCCTCCTCTTGAAGGGCGCCTTCCTGTTGAACAATGCTGTTGGAAATATTATCGTAAACGAAAAGCCTGTCTCTTTTTACCAAGCCAAATCCATTATTATAAACATATACAGCAAAAGGATTGTACGCTTTGCTTAAAATATTCTGGCCAAATTTAAATTCATTCGCATCCAGGTCAAATTGGGCAAGAATTGTGTTCGGAATATCGGTTTGACCAGCCACAGAGTGGACAACGGTATCCCTAATGCCTAACGCTCCACCTATCCACAACATAGGGATCTTAAATTTCTTGGGATTAGATACACCTTGGTTATCCGGATAAGGGTGACCGTGGTCTGCGGTGATTACGACAAGTGTATTTTCCCACCAGGAACTTTGTTTTGCTTTATCAATAAATTCACCAAGGTATTTATCGGTATAGTAAGCCGAATTTAAAAAGCGATGAAGCTCATCCTCTCCTGTAATTACAGTTTCCATAGGAACTTCAAATGGCTCATGGCTGCTTTGAGTCATCATGATTTTGAAGAAAGGTGTCGATGAATTTTGCGTCTCCTCAAAAAATTTAGCAAATACGTATTCATCGTGAACTCCCCACTTACTGGTATTTAGTTCCTGAGGAAAGTCCGCGCTGTGCGTAGCATGATCAAATTCTGCGTGAATAAGGTAGGAATTGAAATTAGCATAGTTTATGTTGTAACCGTACGTAAATTCAGTTCGATACCCTTGTTGTTTGAAAATTTTATTCAGGTACGGAAGGCTTTTTGTCTTTTTTGGTTCTTTAATTATAGACGTTAAAGGTTGGGATGGATATCCGTTTAGCACCGCAACGATGCCTTTGTCCGTGCGATCGCCACTGCAGTAAAAATGATCAAAGAGAATACCCTCCTTCACGAGCTCATTAAATCGCGGTGTTATTCCTGCTAACCCTCCTAATGGTTCAATCAAACCGGAGGTATAACTTTCCAACATAATGATAATGACGTTCGGTCTTCTCCCCTGAATCACGCGGACAGAACTATCGGACTTTGGAAAAAGGTTTTTAAAGTATTGTTCGGTTTTATCTTTATCAAAATAATTATCCGCATACTTTAGCCTGTTCATTTTCTGAACCGCGTACAAAAAATTCCACACCACGTTAACGGCCGCGTGATTCGCGAAAATTTTACTTTCGTGAAAATAAACGAAACCGGTATTCATAGGTGCTACGCCAAAACTTCCACGGATTGGGATTATAAAAAGGACGGTCGCAAACAAAATAGCGGGCAACACTTTCCATGAAACTGGAGGAAGTTGAATAATTCGGTTCTTAAAATATTTATAAAATGAAAACAGGCTGGCGCTGAAAATTACCAGCCAATAACAGATCAGCAAAATTGATTTCCATAAATCACCCGACTGGGCTGCCTCTTTACCGATGTACATCAGCGGTGTTGCGTCCAGCCGGAAACCCCAATGCTTATACAATTCAAAATCCAGTACAATAATAAAACAGCATATAAATAAAATAATAGCGTGATATCCTATCCAAAACGGCCAAAGACGTTTTCCATTTATGAAAAACCCTAGTGAGAACATCAACCCTGGCAGCAAAGAAAAATATCCTGCCATAGAAAAATCCATGCGAATGCCGTATGTAAAAACAAGCAATAATTCGGTTAGAGAAAGTTCATTGGAGAAATGGTTGTGATACAACATAAACAATGCACGACCTACAATGAAGAACAACGTCCAGGCGATAAATCCAGAGAAAAGAAGAATGAGTCTTTGTTTCATCAGGAAGCTCCTATTCCGTTATCTCTTAATAATTCCCAAAAATACTTTTACCTCATTGAATATCGAATTTCGAACGACGAATTTTGAATTTCGAAGTTTCATTACTGGCGCAATCTGGCATCTACTCGCTTTGTTATTTTTGGAAACACCATAGTAACTGCACGCTGCAAATGGTTCTCGTCATCTATTTCACACCAGGCCAAATCTTCAACCACGTTAATATAGATCGGACGTTTTGCGGCAGCGCCTACTAAAGCATCCTCATAATTCAACATCCGTTCACCCTTTTTAAAATGAACTTCCGAAAAAGAGGCACATCTTTTCCAAGGTAGCAAATGATAATTTACTGATGCCGACCAATTCTCCGTTGATATGACTTAGCAGACTTCGATCTTTGCTCATTTGC
This sequence comes from uncultured Bacteroidota bacterium, assembly GCA_963837415.1. Classification (GTDB taxonomy): domain Bacteria; phylum Bacteroidota; class Bacteroidia; order Cytophagales; family Cyclobacteriaceae; genus Chryseolinea. The sequence continues at coordinate 556,608 of CAWING010000002.1, forward strand.
TGCAATGTTCCATCCGGGGCATATTGAATAAAGACCTCATCACCCGAGTGTGTTGCTCCGCTGGCCAGGATAATATCTTCTCTAGGATCATTCAGAAGATAATCGAGGGAAGCAGGATCATATAAAAGATCACTTTCCAAAAGAAGAAATTGACTCTTGAGCAAATGCCGTAAAACATACAACGTATACATGCTTCCTGTGACGCTGTAGTCCTCATTGCGAAATGTAGTAACGGGAAATTTTCGTTTTAGCAAATCGAAATGCTCGTGAAGATAGCCAGTGCCAATAATAATTTTTGAAACTCCTTTTTCGATTAAGTTTGAAATAGATCGTTCAATCAAGGACTGCCCATCAATTTCAAGAAATCCTTTAGGTTGATCCTGTGTGTGGTGTTTTAACCGTGCACCCAGGCCAGCGGCCAATATCACAGCCGTGGTGACTTGTGAATTCATTAGCCGATGAATTTGATCAACCTTTCCTTTACTTCAAATGGTTTCACTGTTGGCCTTCCTAATTCAGGGGGAGATCCTTGTGATATTTTGAGATGTACAAATGTAAGTACTCCACTTTTCTTCCATTGCGTAATTGTTTCCTCCAATTCTTCCAGTGAATTTACCTGCACTGCAATAGGATAACTGACCGTTGATGCCAGTCCGGCAAAATCGACAATATGCGAAACCGTGGCCTGCCCTCCCGTTGAATCGTGCGCATTATTGTCCAGTACAATGTGAAGTAAATTTTTCGGTTGATAATAGGCGTTGGTTGCAAATGAACCCATGCGCATTAACGCAGAACCATCGCCATCAATTGCAATTATCTTTTTTATCGGGACGAGCCAGCGCAAGCCCTAATCCTAACGAGCTTATGCAACCCATTGAACCTACCATGTACAAGTTATTCGGTTTGTCTTCTACTTCGAATAGCTCGCGTCCTGTTTTACCTGTCGTGGCAAGGAGAATTGTATCTTTGTCAGCCAAATCAGAGATACATTTCAGGGCTTGCGTTCGGATGGGAAGAGATTGTTTAGTTGATGACTTTTTTAACTTGTTATTGGAGACCTGCTTTAAGGCTTGTTGGTTGAGTTTTACGTCACCAAAGGTTCCTTTTTTAATTACAAAAAAGAAGGTACGCCCTGCCTCAATATGAGTGTTAGCTTCCTTGAGTTGGCTAGCAGCCTTCGTCATATCATCGGATAGATAAGCCCATTCCACTTTCATAAGGGCAAGCATCTGCTCCGTGATCTGGCCCATCAGCTCATGCTGAGGTTCATCCTTTACACCAGGTTCGCCGCGCAAACTCACAAATCCTAACACAGGCAGTTTGAATGTAAAATTCAATGAAGTTAACGGTGAGGTCGCATTGGTTAATCCGGAGTTTTGCATAAGCACAACGGCTTTTTTACCTCCTAATTTCGCTCCTGATGCGATTGCTACAGCATCGCCTTCATTGGCTGCCATCACATAATCACATTCGTTGATCGCATAGTTGATCAGCGCTTTTAAAAAAGAACAAGGAACTCCGGAATAAAAATCAAAGCCCAGCGCTTTCATTTCATCACCAAATATTTTTGTATTGACCATCTGAAGAAATTAGTAATTAAAGACGAAGTTTTCCGGCATTCTGTAAATCAACCAGCGTATCAACATCAAGCCATGCCCCGCTGATGTATTTTACTGCAATGGTATTTTCTTTCGCAATTTCGTTAAATAGATCAGAGCACGTCATGGATTTAAAATCACTTGCCTTGCTCAATTTTTCCAACGCCTTCAATACTTGAGCCGCCCCAGTTTGATTTACTTTCCACAAACCAATGAACTCCCCAAAAGTATCTTTCTTAGGAAGATCGGAGCCCATTTTCTTAAATACAGACGTACCCAGATAGTTTGTTCTTTCATACTTTTCCGATGCGTATACAAAATCTTTTTCCGTACCATTTTCATCGCAATCTGCATCAACAACAATGGTAATATTATTCTGATCATTCAATAATTCATGGAGCACGTATCGTTTAAAAATGATATCTCCATAGCTGATCAACGTATTTTCCTTGATCTGATTTTTCGCCAGGTATAAAGAATAAAGCTCTTTCGTAGATGCAAAGTCATCGTTATCAACCGTATTGATGTTGTTGAGTTTTATTTTTTCTTTTTTAAAACCCGTCACGACCGTTATATCTTTTATTCCGAGTTGGTTAAACTCTTCTACCTGGGTACTGAGCAAGGATTTGCCGTTGAACTTCCAGCAATGTTTTTGGGGTGTCTTTTGTTAGCTCGCCCAGTGATCCCTGGCTTGCTGCCAATACAATACTGTTAACTTTTTTTCCTGTGGTGGGTAGATATTTATCTTCGGCAGCCTCAAGTTCATCGGCCCCTTGCAAGCGAAAGATCTCATTTACACTGACGACTTTCCTTCAATATTAATCAGCGTTTGCTCCTTAAATATTCGGGCAGAAGTTTCCTGCATCCCTTTAATAGAGGTCCGTATATTATGATTCGCCCAGATAATTGTACTGATACCAATTTTTTTGAAATGTTCTGTGGGTATCGAATAATACTTCGTAGGTACAATAATGACAGGACACCGATTTCCCCATTCTTTCATGAATGCATCAATATCGGATGAGTCAGCTTTTTTACTGTGGCAAAGAATAGCATCGGCTCCTGCTTTATGATAGGCATCAGCCCTGCGCAACGCTTCGTCTAATCCCCATCCGGCAATGAAAGCCTCCAGCCGAGCTACGACCATAAAATCATCATCAAGCTGCGTGTCCTTGGCCGCTTTTATTTTACCGCTGAATTCATCGACATCTGCCAACGGTTGATTCTCGCCTCCAATAAAGGAGTTGGTTTTAGGAAAAAGTTTGTCTTCTATACATACCGCTGCAACATCGCGTTGCTCTAATTTTTTTACGAGCCGCGCATGTTATTAAAATTTCCGTATCCGGTATCGCCATCCAACAAAATAGGAATTGAGGTGGCGTCACTCATAAATTCAAGCACATCCAGGACCTGAGTCCATGAAGCTTCATTATTATCTCGCACGCCTAGCGCTGCAGATATAGAAAGACCGCTTCCCCAAATGCCTTTAAAACCCGCTTCCTCTACAATCTTTGCGGATAAACCATTGTGCGCTTCCATCAGAAATGCCATTTCGGGCGAATTGACCATTGATCTTAGCTGTGTCGTTTTCTTCATATCAAAAAATTGTCTATTAAAAATGCGGCCAAAAATACAATGTTATCATAATATCTTATTCATCTTCCGTTAAAATAACGTGCTATTAGGCTCTTTTTAGATTTTATTTACTTTTTTTGCCGTGATGAGAGTCTGCGACCACTGTTTTAGAGATTATTTTTTGCCTGCCTCGCGTTCAAATCCTTTCAAGTCTGAGGCACGACCAACGATCAGCTTCCTTTTTTTTAAAACGCTATGCAAGCACTGAAGTATTTTCAAGGTGTACGACTAAAAGGCAATATTTATTGGGCGCTGTTCCTGCGTCTTCTTTTAGCTATGTTTCTGTTTTCGCTTTGTAGAATTGGATTTTACATATACAATACCTCCTATTTTCCTGAAATGACGTTCAGTCATTTTCTGCGGATTTTATGGGGAGGATTACGGTTTGATCTGACTGCTGTGTTATATATTAATTTATTAATCATTCTTCTTACGCTTATTCCTTTTGATTTCCGGTTTAACTCAGTTTATCAATCCATTCTTAAATACCTTTTCTTCTTTCTGAATGGAGTAGGGTTGATAGCCAATCTTGCAGACTTTATTTATTACAAGTTTACCTTGCGAAGAACCACAGCTGATATTTTTAATGAATTTGAAGAAGGACCGGGCGCAGGAGGTCTTTTTTTCCGCTTCATCATTGACTACTGGTATGTAACTATTTTTGCTGTGGCTGTTTTTTGGTTGATGGTGATCCTTTATAATAGAATAAAAGTAGAAGGACCTATGATGCAAAACCGGATAGTTTATTACGTCATGGGAACACTGGCCATTCCGTTGGTAGCTTATCTTTTTATTGGAGGGGTCCGTGGAGGCTTTAAGCACAGCACAAGACCGCTTACGCTTAGCAATGCAGGAGAATATGTAAGGAATCCTCGCGAAACTAACATTGTACTCAACACACCATTTTCCATTTTCCGCACCATAGGAAAAACTAAAATCCAGAAAGTAAACTATTTTGAAAATGAAGAAGAACTGGCTTCCATCTTCACGCCGCTTCATCCATCTGAGGATACCGTGGAATTTAAAGCAGATAATGTTGTTGTCATTCTGCTAGAGAGCTTTTCAAAAGAATTCTTCGGAGCTTTTAACAAGGACAAACCAGACTATAAAGGATATACGCCCTTTCTGGATTCATTAATTCAGCATAGCAAAACTTTTAAGTATTCATTTTCAAATGGACGAAAATCCATTGATGGGCCACCCTCAGCGTTGGCCAGCCTTCCGACGTTTGGTGTTCCCTTCGTCCTCACACCCTACGCGAATAATAAGTTTAACAGTCTGGCAACGCTCTTGGGAGAAAGAGGGTATCATACCTCATTTTTTATCGGCCATCCAAATGGAGCGATGGGTTACACGGCGTTTACGCGTCTTGCGGGCTTTGAAAATTATTACGGCTTGGATGAGTACGGCAATGCAGAAGATTCAGATGGACTGTGGGGAATTTGGGATCACAAATTTTTGCCGTTCTTCGCGAAAAAATTAAATGAATTTCCGAAGCCTTTTTTCTCTACTCTATTCACTGTCAGTTCACACCATCCTTTTAAAGTGCCGAAGGAATTTGATGGAAAGTTTAAAGGAGGTGAACAACCTATCTTAAAATGTATTGAATACACCGATTTTTCATTGCGAGAATTTTTTAAGACGGTCTCAAAGGAACCGTGGTACAAAAACACGTTGTTCGTCTTTACAGCCGATCATTGTTCATCGGATATTATTTTTGAAGAATCGAGAACGAATTGGGGGTATTATTCAGTACCTGTCATTTTTTTTAAACCGGACAACAGTCTCGCAAACTATTCTTCGGACATCGCGCAGCAAGTCGATATAATGCCATCTGTGCTGGGGTATCTTCATTATGATAAACCTTATTTCGCTTTCGGCAGAGATGTCTTTCGGGAAAATGTTCAACCTATGGCGTTCAATTACAACGATGCATTTAATTTATATGTCGGAGAATATCTGTTAACATTTAATGGAGAAAGGACGATCTCGCTTTATAATTTTGTTCAAGACAAAATGTTGAAACGGGATTTAAAAAATGAACAACCTGATGTCGTGAAAGGTATGGAACAAAAGATCAAGGCTATTATACAACAATATAACAACAGGCTGATTGAAAATAGATTGGTAGTGAAATAGGGTTGTTAAAATATTTTGTGAAATATTCTGACAAAAAAATAAACCTTACTGGTAAGATCTTTTAAAAATTTATTTGACTTCTTTTGCTACGATGAGAGCATACCAATACCGGTGCAACGACTACTCCTTGTTGACGCCGCCATTTAAACGATGGATTATTACTCCCCTGATCAGGTTTATCCCGTGGGCAATACCGGCGAATATCATCACTTTTATCTCTAATGGAATTGTATACGGTACGCTATTCTTAGCGTTAAATCCTCAAGTCCTTGGAAGCGCCACACCTTTATTTATCGCCGCGGGATTAATGCTTTATCTTATCGGTGATCACCTTGACGGCATGCAAGCAAAGCGTACAGGAACAGGATCAGCGTTAGGCGAGTTTTGCGACCACTACCTGGATGCTTTTAATAATGGCGTTATCGTATACACTATGTTTGTCGTTTTTGACATTAGCCACAAACCAGTGATTGCGGCAATAATAGTGACCTCATACTGGGCACACATGTCTGTTTTTTATGAACAATTCAAAACGGGATGGCTGACCTTTGAGCCCATCGGGTCTTTAGAAGGCGTTTTACTTTCAGCTTTATTAATTGGATTAGCTGCATTTCGCTCTATTTACAACCTGCTCACTACCCCTATCCTCGAAGACTTTTCTGTCGTCGAAGTTCTTATGATACTCTCGGCTCTTGGCGCCGTTATTACATTTTATAAAACCTGGAAGCGTACGCCCGAAATTAAACCTGGGTTTTGGATATTTACTTTGTTACTGGCTCTAACAGGAATTTTAGCAATACCTTTATTTAGCAGCTTTCAATTATTTGTATTGCTTACACTCTATGCAAGCTTGTATATCGGAAGAATCATGCATGGCCATCTGATCGACGGCGTAGAACGTGCCACGGATTATGTTACTCCCGTGCTGCTTTTAATTTTATATATCCCTACGTTCGCCTTTATCAATGCTATTTTTTGGATACTCGTTGCGTATTTATCTCTAAGCATTGCTATCGTTATTTTTAAGACTTTTTCAGTTCTCAAAATTTATTGGGTTTGGTTAAACGCACGCACATAGCATGAAGAAAGTAGCGAGGAAAATTTTATTGAATCCCGGGCCAGCTACTACAACCGATAGTGTTAAGCAGGCGATGGTTGTGGAAGATATTTGTCCGCGGGAAAAAGATTTTGGAAAACTCCTGGACAGCATTAAAGAAGATCTTGTAAAAGTTATTCATGGAGAACAGGCATACATTGCCGCACTTTTTACTGCCAGCGGCACAGGTGGGCTTGAGGCTGCTATTACTTCAGCAGTACCAAAAGGAAAAAAAATTCTCATCGTTGACAACGGCGCCTATGGCGCCCGTATGGCAAACATTGCTGTTACCTTTGGTATCGAAGTCGTAATTTACAAAGTTGCGTACGGGGATTATCCGGATATAGATCAAATAGAGATACGTCTGAAAGAAAATAAAACTGTCAGCCACCTTGCTGTGGTTCACCATGAAACAACGACCGGAATGCTGAATCCGGTCCAGCAGATTTGTGATCTGTCGAAAAAGTATAACGTGGAAGTGATTGTAGATTGTATGAGTTCGTATGCCGGGATTCCTATTGATGCAAAAAAATGGGATGCCGGATTCATTATTTCTTCATCGAACAAATGCATCCAGGGCATGCCGGGAATGGTATTTGTAATTTTTAAAAAACAATTGTTGTCCGTACTTAAAGATCAAAAGCGTTCTTTTTATTTTGATTTGTACAGCCAGTACATCGGTTTTGAAAAAACCGGACAAATGCAATTTACTCCTCCGGTGCAAGTAGCTTATGCATTGCGCCAGGCAATCGATGAATATTTTACTGAAGGCGAAATAAACCGCTGGAACAGATATCAGGAAAACTGGGAAACATTATGCGATGGCCTTAAAAAATTGGGGTTTGAATTTCTTTTACCCGAGCCCTATCAATCTAAAATTTTATTAGCCGTTATCGAGCCCTCTGATCCCAGGTATAATTTTGATACCATGCACGATTACCTCTTTCAAAAAGGTTATACCATTTACCCAGGCAAAGGAGCAAAAGAAGCTACTTTTCGCTTGTCGGTATTAGGTGATCTTCACAAGAAGGATATTGAAAATTTTTTAACTGAGCTGAAAAATTATTTAGACTTCTAACAACCCGCCAGATTATTTTAAGATGATGGAAAAATTATAAAAAATGCCTAAGTATTAAGGCCATTCATTGGCTTGATAATACATTGGCTATTGTCCCGATAACATGGGATCACAAAAAAAAAATTAGTAACATGAAATACAAAGCTTTAATCTTTCTTGTGATACTGAATTTTTCCGCGTTTGCGCAGGAGTTTGGATTATCTTTTTCTTATTTCATTCCAAAGAATGGGTATTTCTCAACTCCTATCAGTCCCTTTTCTATTCGCGGAATTGGCGTCGATCTTAATCGTTATCTCGCTCTTGAAACAGGTGCATCTCTTTACCGCATGTCTGGATTGAATATAAAGGATCTTCCATTTGAAACAAAAGATCCCTTAGTGGGACCAAACTTTACTATTCTCGTTCCTGCAGAGCTAGTCATTCAACTAAGAAGTTCATCCGTAGAGTTCGATATTAAAGGGGGAGTCTTTGGATTTTATGGCTTCGGTCAGAAAATAAATTATGGAAACCTGGACCGCGCAATACGAAAATATGAAGGTTGGCAAGTGGCCAACAGCGATTTTAAATACGATAATAAACCCGGATGGGGATTCCATGCCGGTGTCGAGTTGACTGTTTATGTAACGCAACAACTCGGTGTTTCGTTGGAAACAAATTACCTGATGGGCGACTCTAAATTTCCCCTCACAGGAAGTTATTCGGGTGGAAATACAACACTGGAAACTAAACAAATTGAATATTCAGACGCAAAAATTGATCTAACGGGGCTTGAATTTTCGATCGGGCTAATTTTCAATTCCGGACAGAAAGCCGGACCTCCCAAGAGGAAGAGAAGATAAAAGATGTTGAAAAATTTTAATGATATACTTTTACGCGCTATGATTCCGGTCCTTTACTTATTCTATAAAGTTCCTAAAGACTTCTTTGAAAGTTCTTTCTTAGTTATTGGGATAGATATTTTTCCCGGCGAATAATCATGAGGGAATCTAAATCTGCTGATAAACTCTTTTTGGTTGGAATGATTTTGAGCATGGTTTGCTGGGGCTTTAGCTGGACCTCCGGTAAGATCCTCTCCACATATTCTGACCCGATGACAATCTCTTTTTTTAGATTTGCATTAACATTTGTATCGCTGTTCTTTATTCTCTTGCCGCTCAAGGAAAAACTGCTAATCCATCGGAGCGGACTTATTGATCTTTCAATCGCCTCCATACTTATTTCAGTTTATACTTACCTTTTCTTTAAGGGACTAACCTTGGGAAAAGCGGGAGCCGGTGGCGTACTGGTGACGGTGTTGAATCCAATAATCGCTTACGCTATTATGTTGACGTTATCACGAAGGAAACCTTCCCGTAATGAGTTTATTGGCTTGTTGCTTGGACTTCTCGCAGGAATAATTTTATTGAAATTGATTACCGAAGCAGATCAGATATTTCAGGCAGGGAATATTTACTTTTTAGTCGCCGCTTTTACATGGGCCATCCTGAGTCGTTTTACGGCGCGTGCTACACGATATGGATCTTCTGTTTCATTCAGCTGTTGGATGTACGGAATAAGTACATGTATTATGCTTTTCTTAGCTGGCATTGAACCTACCCTAGCTGTTATACATAATTCGGATTTCAGATTTTGGGGCAACCTGTTTTTTAGCGCTACCATCACTACTTCGCTGGCCACAACCTTTTATTTTGTAGCCACGTCCAAAATCGGAGCAAGCAGAGCCAGCAGTTTCATTTTTCTCGTTCCTTTCTCTGCCGCACTAAGTTCCTGGATCTTTTTGGGTGAAGTTATAGAAGCGCATACAATAGTCGGAGGGATACTGGGGATTGCAGCTGTTTATATCTTAAATAAAAAACCTTCAACGAAGCAATAACAGAAGTTCTTTTATAAAAATGTGTATCCCTCTGATTATTTAATCATTTCCAATTTTTAGGGTTCCTCTAACCTAGCTTCTGTTGAATAATTTTTTGGAAGTGCTTTTAGTTCTAAAACATTCTTATTGTATTTCTTAAGCAATAACCTTGAGTCATCTACAAATACTTTAAAGGCAGCCTTTGATACTGGATCCGCAATGAAACTTATACTGTCGCTCTCAACTTTAGCTATAGGTAACACGTAGTAATCTTTATAACGGTCCACAGTACGATACACCCACTCTAAGTAAAACCCGGCACTGTCAATGGTTGTAATTGCACTGTCCGGTTTGTAGTTTATTTTTTGAAGTTCGATGTAAGCCATTGACCCACCATCCGTATACCGCTTGCGTTGACCTGAAACATAATTGCCCAATGAGTAAGCCACAAATTGATTTTCTTCTTTTCTCCACTCCATTGGCTGAAGCACATGAGGATGTGCTCCGATTACGAGTTGTGCGCCGTGTTTAAAGCAGAATTCCGTTAAATCTTTTTGCACTTTGGACGGAAGGCTTGGTATTCCAGTCCCCAATGTGTAAATACAATAATCGCATCCGGTTTTGATTCTTTGGCTTTGATCAGGTCTTTGCGCATAATAGCGGTGTCCAAATGGTTGACAATGGTTGGTTTCGGTACTGCAATTCCATTCGTGCCATACGTGTAATTGAGCAAAGCTAGTCTAAATCCATTTTTCTCCACGAGTAAAGGAGAATCATTCAATCTAGAAACAGTATCTACAAAAGTACCGGTATGAGCTATTTTAAAACTATCAAGCATTTCAATCGTACGCTCCAAGCCCTTTCTGCCACGATCAACGCAGTGGTTATTGGCCGTAACCAATACATCAAATCCAACATCCTTTAAAGTAACGCCCAGCGCATCCGGTGAGCCAAATTCCGGATAACCGGTGTAAGGGGGGCCAGCTAACGTCAGCTCAAGATTTCCAATAGCCAAGTCAACGGAATCAATATATGGTTTTACAAATTGAAAGCATGAAGAATAATCGTATGTCTTTTTAATCGGATCGTAGGCAGAAGCAATCTGCGAATCGTGTCCCATTATATCTCCAGCAAAAAGAAGAGAGAGGCGGGTAGTGTCCTGAGATGTAGCGGGTGTATATGCAAACAGATAGGCCAGTACAAGAGCTATGAATTTTACCAACAGTCCATGGTCCATAGTCCATGGTCCATCGATAATGGTCGGCGACGGGCAGTCCTTGGTCCAAGGCTTAAATTTTGATTCCCTATTATTTTTTACATCTATCATCGACTATTTCATTTTAACTTTCTTACTATCAACTGTGTGACAATTGTCGTTTCCCTGTAGATGTTACTATGGACCATCGACTATGGACCATGGACTTCCATTACTTTGTCCTCTACAATAACAAATATTTTATCTTCTTTTTTGGGGGTGGATTTTAGCCAACCCTGTGAACATACCAAAGGCTGGTAATAGCCCTGAACACTCTCCAAAATAAAAGCAAGGTAAGGTAAGGGATTGTTTTCCCTTTCCCCTGAGATTTACGCCAGGATGTATGTGCCCGGCGATATTATAACATTGCATTTCGATTTCCGTCATGGGATGGTGAGTGAAAATAAACGGATCCACCCTGAGCGTATGGTGAAGCGCAATTCCTTTTCGCACATACTGTATGCTACTCATGATGTCGTGATTACCCAATACCAGTTCAAATGAAATATTGCTGAAGTGTTTTATTACTTCACCAAACACTTCCCACTCAGGATTGTAATAGCTGTGAAATAAATCACCCAAACAAATAACCCGTTCAGGTTTGGTCAGATTTATTAAATCGATTAAGAGTTCGAGGTTTTTATCATTCGCTTTTGAAGGGACAGCAATACCTGACTTTCTGAAATGATTTATTTTCCCCAGATGGAGGTCTGCTATAAAAAGCAAATTTTTCTTTTTCCAAAGGACTGCTTTTTGGGGCCACAGCTCTAAGATTTCATTAAAGATTTTTATTTCCTTGTTCAATCGTTACCAGTAGTTTGAATCGTTAGAACAAATTTATGGATTCATTTAATTTACTTACTTTTATCTCAGATGTTGTTAGTTCAATTTGGAAATGATTTCCGATTTTCGTTTAATTTCAACATATAAGCGCAATTATTTTTATTTTTCAATCAACTACTATTATGGCCAAAGTAAGTACCGCAGGTAAATTCCTTAATGTATTAAGAGGCTTGCAACTTAATAAAGCCTACAAGAAAGTAGAAGGTTTACTCCCTAACTGGTTGTATTTAAGACTCAACTCTCTAATAGGTAAGCATACATTCATTCCGCTCGTTGTAACTGAAGAGATACTACCTCAATATCAAAAGGCTTGTGATTTTCTGATAAAAAAAATCGGTAAAAATGCCATTGGGGATTACCTGGAATTTGGAGTATCTCATGGTTCTTCTTTGAGCCTAATGCACAAAGTTTTAAAGAAATTAGGATTAGACCACGTTCGTATATTCGGATTTGATTCATTTGAAGGCATGCCTGAGATAGCTGCAAATGAAGACCGTGGCAAATGGAAACCGGGGGAGTTTGCCAGCTCTTTAGAAGCCACCAAAGATTTTCTTACAGAAAAGGGCGTTAATTGGACTAGAACATTTTTGATTAAAGGTTGGTATTCGGACACATTAACACCACAAATTGTTGAGAAACATAATATCAGGAAAGCGAGCGTAATCATGATTGACTGTGACATCTATACGTCGTCGATACAGGCTTTAAACTTTTGTAAGCCTTTTATTAAGGATATAGCTATCGTGCTTTTTGATGATTGGGTTGATGATAAGGAATTTGGAGAATATCGCGCATGGATTGAATTTTTAAATGACAATCCTCACTTTAAATCTGAAGACTTTGGTTCATATAAACCAACAGGCAAATTATTTCTAATCACCAACACAAAGGCGCAATAATCGTCTCCACTCAATGAATAAGTGCTTCTTTAGGGCTCAAATTGAATTAAATACTGTGATTCAAACGAGAATCGCGTATATGCCATCAAGTATAAAAAAGGTTAAATAACTGACTAAAACTAACCTACCTTTGATCAAACAGGCATGAGATGACCCAAATTATCCGTAGCCTCCAACGTATATCGCGTGTTTTTTAAAATAAAAAAGTTAACACAAGATTAACATTGTAAACAGGTTTTCCCCCTAGATTGCACCCCGAATAAATGTTTTTATGTTCGAATTGGACTTCGCCTACTCGGTTCTTCTTGTCATCTGTCTCATCGCCGCCTGTTCCTTTGAATTTGTTAATGGTTTCCACGACACAGCAAATGCTGTCGCAACGGTAATTTATACCAATTCCCTTAAACCATGGGTAGCGGTAATTTGGTCCGGAATCTGGAATTTTTTAGGTGTTTTTGCAGGAGGCATCGCCGTCGCTGTTGGAATTATAAATCTACTGCCTGTAGAAACGTTAGTGGATCAAAATATTGCCCATAGTCTTTCCATGGTCATAGCATTGCTTCTAACCGCTATTTTCTGGAATGTCGTGACGTGGTACCTTGGAATCCCCTGTTCGAGTTCACATACCTTGATCGGCTCTATATTGGGCGTTGGTCTGGCGTATTCACTTTTGCCAGAAGCGGCAAGCGAGGCGGTTAACTGGGGTGAAGCTCAGAAAATAGGCCTCTCGTTGTTAATATCTCCTTTATTTGGTTTTTCAGTGACTATTATTCTAATGTACCTCATCAGATCGCTCACAAAAAAAACTTGGTATGGTGAAAGTCTATTTAAAGAACCTAAAAAAAATCAACCACCTCCAAGTTGGATCCGTGGAATTCTGATTCTCACATGCACATTGGTAAGTTTTTTTCATGGGCAAAATGATGGACAAAAAGGTGTTGGACTAGTGATGTTGATTTTAATCGGAATTGTACCCGCGTATTTTGCGTTAGATGATTCTTTCAGCCCATCTAAACTTTCAATGCCTCTTCAAAAGATTGAGCGCGTTATTTCCTCCGTAGACCCAATGTCACTTTCAGCTCCTGACAGAGTTAAATTGGCAGAAGTAACTGCGATGAATTCGAGGCTTCAGCAACGTTTTTCTACTTTACAGAACATCGAGGATATTCCCAGGAAAGAACGATTCCTTGTTCGTAAAGATATCATGGTAATGGACCGCAATCTTTCCGCCATCATTAAAAAGGAAGAAGTCAGGCTCAGCGTAGCGGAAGAGAAAACGCTCAGGGAAGAATTAAAGAACGTACGCAAAGTGACCGACTATTCTCCGCGGTGGGTAATTTTAATGATCTCTTTGTCTTTGGGACTAGGTACCATGATCGGCTGGAAACGGATTGTAAAAACCATTGGTGAGAAAATTGGCAAAGAACATCTTACTTATGCGCAGGGAGCCAGCGCAGAAATCGTTGCGGCAATTACCATTGGTTTATCATCTAAGTTAGGGCTACCTGTTAGTACCACACATGTTCTTTCGTCTGGAATCGCCGGCAGCATGGTGGCCAGCAAGGGGGTAAAAAATCTTCAACCGGATACTGTACGGAACATTTTAATCGCTTGGTTCCTTACCCTTCCCGTTGTTATGATGATGGCAGGAACCTTGTTCTTGTTGTTTAGGTCTATTTTTTAATTTCTCTTTTTCTGTTGGCTCAAAGAAAAATGATTTAGAAAGTTATTCTTCTCCATACAAATATCACTTCAATTTTTTTTTACGTAAATCCGTTCCTCCATGGAATTATATTCAAACAGGGAAACATTAATAAAATATTGGGTAATGCTACTGGCTACGTTGAGGGTGTAAGGTGGTCAACGAGTCTGTAACTTAATGCCAAAGCAGTAAGTCCTGTATTAGCATAACTTGACGTGGGCAGAACGCATGGCCCGCAAACAAAGATGTTGTCCGTTTCGTGAATTTTCAAGTTTTTATCAACGACCCCTGCATCTTTTGAATGACTCATGATAGCGCCGCCAGCCTGATGATATATGTCTGTAACATAGTTGAGCCATTCACCTGAATTATTTTCAGATTCCTCCATATACCAGTTTTCAAAAACTAAATCTCCCAATTGATTTGATTTAAGATAACCTTGAAGATTGTTACAAAAATCCCGGATAGGACTGAATTCCCGACCATCCAATTTCCAATTTAAAAGAACCTTAGGCCGACCATTCTTATCCATTTCCTTATTTGAAATTGAAATTTCAGAATTTTTAATCGAAATTTGCTGCGCTTGAATAACCAGTGTTATTTTAGAATTAAACGGGACATAAATTTGATTATCTTTTACGTAACGAAAAATTAAGGGCATAATCTGCGGAAGAGCTTTTACAACCTTAATAAACAATAATGCTTTATCTTTAATACTGGATGAATCCTGAGATCTGCCCAACACAGCTTTAGCAAATTGCTTAAAATTGTCCAGATGCTGCGTTACATCACTACTAAAGGAAAAAAACGCTGAAACTCCTATATATTTATTATCAGCACTGGATGAATTAATCCTGATTTTCGGTTGCAATTTGTTCCCTTCACGGAGAATATTTGAAAATTTTTTGAAAAAATCCTTGGAAGCATTTTGAACTGACGCAATGCCTAGTGTGATGTGGTCCTGATAATATTTTCCTATCCACTGATTATCAGAAAAAGGGCAATTAGGAAGGACTGCAGTCGCCAATAGTAGACGGCATATTTCGAATGTTCCATTCGCCAATATAATTTTATCGAAATCTTTTATCGTTTCTTTTTGTCCCTTACTGCTGACCTCAATGGCAACACACTTTTTATCATTAAAATTTAGATTAGTCACTGCGGTGTTTTCAAATACCGTCACTAAATCTGATTCTTTTAGTGCTTTAAGAAAATGATTTTTAAAATTTGGCTGCTTGAGCCAATGGGTATAAAAAAGTTCTAGCGTTTTTCCAGAAGATATTCCATCCAACTTTTCTGTATAATCTGATGGCTTCGACGTAAACCCAAGTTTTTTGTATGTTTTAGAATAATATTCATCTAACTCATTCCACGAAAGAATCCAATTAGGTTGGCCGTAATTATTTTTGACTTCAATATCAACAGGTAAAAATCGAGTCAATTGCCCACCCCAGAGGTTCGTCGTACCGCCAATTCCTTTTGCACGTCCGATTGAAATCCCTGAATGAGCATGACCCAAATTCCTGTATTCATCTTCGCCAAAAGATTGTACCTGCTCATTTCCGGATTCAATTAAAATAATGCGCTTGCCCCTCAGCATCAACTCATGTGCTATAAACAACCCCATGGTGCCTCCGCCTACGACGACAATCGAATCACTATTTTCAGTTTTCATTTATTTGAATTGCATTTTATTATAGGTATCGAAATTCTTAACGCAAGTAGAAAATTACGTTGAACGGTATTTTAAAAATCCGTCAATATTTTTTTTTAAAGTAGCTTGAGAACGCGTAGAAAATATAATCTTACCATTGGGGTTATTTAATGAAGCTTGCGCTAGTAAGAAACCACCTTTATCGTCGGACGCGATATCTTTTAGTACGTCCGTATTCATATTTTTCAAACAGCTATGGTGAAAATGAATTTGCTCGGGAAACTTCTCAAGTACCCCACGGGCATTCGCAGGGATATTAGATTCGTATTGTAACACGTCCCATAACTTTACTTCTTCGTTGCTCAATCCCTTAATGCCAAAAATATTTGAACCTATGCCTATATAACGTACGCTACCTTTTTTTTAAGGGCCAATAGATAAGAGAATGCTTCTTCTGTTAAAAATGACGGTAAGCCTTCGTGTACTAAATAATAATCAACATAGTCTGTCTTTAGCCGTTTTAAGCTCTTTTCAAAGCTCTTTTGAATGGAATTTTTGTCGATTTTTCGATACGGTAAACCTGCAAAAAAAGGGCTGCTTTCTTCGTTGGATCTTTTCAGTTTTTTGGTAATGCTTTTAACTAAATAATTGAGCGGGAGAATCAGAGTTACTGGAATTTTTTCGGTTTCATTGTTCTCCCCCAGGCCAAATTTTGTCGTCAGTGTAATTTCCTGACGTTTGTCTTTTAAAAATTTCCCATAAATCACTTCTGAATATCCTTGTCCATATAACGGGGCGGTATCAAAATGTCTTATACCCTTGTAAAATGCGAGATCAAGCAGTTGCAAAATTTCTTTTAATGATTTCAAATTTGTAAGCGTTGCTCCGCCAAAGCCTAGACTAATTATCATTTATAGTTGGATTGATTTGTGTGAGATATTTTCAAGCGACATGCCCAATATACCAATTTATTTAATCTTTCATTAGCTGTAGAATTTTGGATTTTTTGGTCGCTATTAATAATCCTAAATGGAGTCGTCATTTTAAAAAAATCAGATAGACACTCGCCATAGGGCAACTACTCTGCGTATTCAACAGACATTCTCTTAATTCGATCTTCTAATTTTTCAGAGGTAAGTTTTTCCCGCATGCCATCCACCATAATAGGGAAATCCAAAAGGCGTTGGGTTATCAGGGGTTGTAAGTATAATTTTTTGCGTGGCAATTCTTTCCAATGCCCTTCGAAGGCGTGCCTCTTCCAATTGAAAATCCATTACTTCTTCAAATGCTTGCCGGAGTAAAAGGTTGTGCGCCTCATAATCATGAAAGACATTAAAAAATAATTGAGAAGAAGATTGAAGATGTCGGTCTTTTACAGGTTTGCCTGGATATCCTTTAAATACTAAACCCGAAATGGCGGCGATGTCTCGAAATTTTCTTCTCGCCATTTCTGTTGAATTAATGCTTGCCTGAATGTCTTTCATCAGATCATCACTTCCTAAAACATTCGTTTCAATAGCCTCCTCAATAGGAATGGGCTGATCGGAAAGCAACTCAAATCCATAGTCATTCATCGCGAGTGAAAATGTTATTGGCTGAATCTGAGCTATTCGATAGGCCATCAAGCGCGGCCATCCCTTCATGGACAAACCGCCCTTCAAAAGGATACATCATCACATGAAACCCTTCAGTGCTTTTGAAATATTCAATCAGAAATTCATGTTTGCCTGGCAAATGTGAACGTCGCTTTTGCAACTCAAACAACGGCCTTCAAAAATTTCATCTCCTCATCATGTTCCCTTCCCTCGACAACTTCCGCTAGTTTATAGCGAATCATGGCGCTCATTTGTGAAGACAAAGGCATCCGCCCACCCTGCCAGGAAGGAACGGCTCCTGATTTACGATTCGATTTCCGAACCTGAACCTCCATTTCCTTAATGCGCACCAATTCCAAGATTTTTTCCGGCGAACCAAAAAACATCGCCGGGACTTAACCGGGAAATAAAATGATTCTTCAATCGTGCCCAAATATTTTCCTGAGACAAAACGGATGAACATAGAACTGTCGCTTACAATGGTTCCTATCGATAAGCCGATGCCGCATCGCTATGGCACGATTTTCTACTTTATAAATTCCATTTTCAATGATTACTTTCCGATATTCATCATACGCCTGCAGGGAGTCGCCGCCTGTAGTAATAAAATTGAGCAGCCAATACCATTCGTCGTCTGTGATGCTGGAATAACTGAAAGTACTTCTGATTTCAGGAAGAATTTCTTCTGGCTTAAATCCGTCGGAAACCGCCAGCGTCATAAGATATTGGATCAGGACATCAAAAGACCTGATGTAGGGCAATCGATCTTCAACAATTTTTTGCTTTGATCGCTTCACGCAAAGCTGCAGCTTCCATCAATTCAAGCGAGTGCGTAGGCACAAAATAAATTCTGCTTGTTGCTCCCGGCTGGTGGCCGCTCCGGCCCGCCCGTTGTAAAAAACGTGCAACTCCTTTTGGGCCGCCGACTTGTATGACGGTTTCAACCGGACGAAAGTCCACACCAAGATCAAGACTTGATGTGCAGACTACTGCTTTCAGTTTTCCTTCATGCAACTGATCTTCTACCCAATTTCTTAACTCCTGACTAATAGACCCGTGATGCATGGCGATTAACCCTGAAAGTTCAGGAGCCTTGTCCAACATTTTCTGATACCATATCTCTGCAAAGGACCTTGTATTAGTAAAAATTAAGGTCGTGGTACTTTGCTTTACAATATCAACTACCTGTTGAAGCAAATGAATTCCCAAATGTCCTGACCACGGCATCATTTCGACTGACTCGGGCATAACAGAAACAACTTCACTTTTTTTTCAATATCGGCCTTGATGACGGTATATTTTTTTTCATGATAATAGTTACCCAGCAGAGCTTCAATGGCTTGATCCATATTGCCAATAGTCGCGGAAATACCCCACACTTTCAAGCCAGGCACAATGGTTTTTAATCTGGAAAGCGCCAAGTTCAATTTGTACTCCGCGCTTGGAGCCCATCAGCTCATGCCACTCATCTGCAATAATCGTCTTCAAGACTACCAAAAAATTCTTTATACCCTTTTTGCGCCAGCAAGAGGTGCAAACTTTCAGGTGTGGTGATTAATAATTCAGGCGGTTTTAATTTTTGCTTGGCTCGTTCGCTTATAGAAGTATCACCAGACCGAACACCAACTCTCCAAGGTAAGCCCAAACCTTCAATAGCTCTTTTTCCTGACAATTCAATTTCTTTCGACAACGCTCTGATGGGGGTGATCCAGATCACCTGAAGCCCATTATTTTTTTTTGATTTGTAATTCGGATTGTTGCGAATAAACTCAAGGAGCACGGGCACCATCAAGGAATAAGTTTTCCCGCTTCCCGTAGGGGCATTTACCAAACCGCTTTTTCCATTCAGATAAGCTTGCCAGGTTTCAAGTTGAAATTGAAATGGATTCCAGCCTCTGGCCGCAAACCAATCTTTTCCTATTTTTATATGATCATCGGCCATGTAGGCCTAAATTATCATGTTCCCGCAGTGTTAAAAAAACAATTTGTAAACCCTCCTGTTAAAAAGATTTAAAAGCTGAAAGATGGGGCAGTATTCAATCAAAGAACTTGAACAGCTTTCAGGAATAAAGGCGCATACCATTCGGATCTGGGAAAAGCGCCATAAAATCATTGAGCCCTCAAGAACAGCAACGAATATCCGGTATTACTCCGACCTTGACCTAAAAAAAATAATCAATGTTTCGTTGCTGAATACCTACGGCATCAAGATCTCAAAAATCGCCGACATGTCACTGGAGGACATGAACAAAAAAGTTCTCGAGATCAGCGAACTTCAAAATGACAAAGGTATTCATATCGATCAAATGGTGATCGCCATGATCGACATGGAGGAGGAATTGTTTGAGAAAATTTTGAACGATCTTATTTTACGATTACGGCTTTGAAAAGACCATCACAGAAATCATTTATCCTTTCCTGGAGAAAATCGGGATACTCTGGCAAACACAAAATATCATACCTGCCCATGAACATTTTATTTCGAACCTGATCAGGCAAAAAATTATAGTGGCAATTGATGGCTTGCCCATTCCCCCAAAAGCAGCAAAAAAAATCCTCCTTTTTCTTCCGGAGGGAGAGATGCATGAACTGGGGCTACTCTTTTATCATTTTCTTATTCGCAAAGCGGGTTATCGCACGTATTACCTTGGGCAAAATGTGCCACACGATGATTTGATAAGTGTGTATAAAGTTCACCAACCCGATTTTATGCTTACATCTATCACCTCAACCCTGTCGGTACCGATTGAAAAGTACTTGGAAAGGCTTGCAAACGACTTCCGGACAAACAAAAATCCTGGTTTCTGGTTATCAGGTGCAAAAATTTAATGGGGCCAAGGTGGGAAATATTCAAACATTCTCAACCGCCCTTGAACTCAGCAAATCATTTAAGCTTTAGATTATTTTACTGTAAATTAATAAGTTATACAAAATGTTAATATTATTTTTGTTTAACATTTTAACAAAAATTATTAAACAAAATGATTGGGTCATTTTGGTTAAGCACTATATTTGTTTAACGATAATGCAAATATAATTAAACACTTTAAACCATTACCACAATGACTGCAATAGAATTTACTCATCAGATAGCTGGTTTACGTAGCACACTTCAAACTTTCACAAGAAGATTTACACACGATAAGGATGAATCGTTGGATCTTGTTCAGGATACCATTCTAAAAGCTTTAACATATCGCGACAAGTTTCGTCAGGATACCAACCTGAAAGGTTGGCTTTTTACAATCATGCGAAATACTTTCATCAATAACTATCGCAAGAATCAGCGCGCAAAAACTTCAAATGATACTACAAAGGATTTATACTTTTTGAATGTTGAAGAAGAACATACTTTCAATCGCCCGCAGGAAAGTTTAGAGTTCAAAGAGATCTGGAAAAATGTAAACAACATAAAGGAAGAATTACTGACTCCTTTTAAGATGCATACTACCGGATATAAGTACCATGAAATTGCGGATCACCTTCGCATTCCAATTGGAACAGTAAAGAACAGAATTTTTCACGCACGAAAAGAAATCCAAAAGAGGTTACAGGGGTATTGATTACCTTCCTGCTTAACCTCTTTGGATGACCCGAATTGCCATAATTGGTTCTGGATTTTCAGGATTTCGGCAGCATGTTTTCTGGCAAGGAAGGATTTCAGGTAACGGTATTTGAAAAAAATACTACTGCCGGTGGCAGGGCAAGAAAATTTGAAACCGCAGGCTTTACATTTGACATGGGGCCGAGTTGGTACTGGATGCCAGATGTCTTTGAAAAATTTTTTCCCATTTTGGAAAAACCAGTTCTGACTTCTATCTCCTGGAAAGATTAGATCCATCCTATCGGGTGGTGTTATGGCAAAGATGAAATGCTTGATGTCCCCGCAAGCCTGGAGGGTTTGTATGCAATGTTTGAACAGCTCCAACCGGGCAGCAGTAAACATCTCGAAAAATTTTTAGAAGAAGGAAGAAAAAGTATGACATCGGTATTCAGAAGCTGGTTTATAAACCCGGTTTGTCAATCTCCGAATTTCTAGACATAGATGTTATTAAAAACCTCTTCAGCCTGCATCTGTTTCATTCGATTTCCTCGTATATAAAAAAAATTTTCACGTAGCCACGGCTTGATTCAACTGCTTGAATTTCCAGTTTTATTTCTTGGCGCCAGGCCGGAGAAAACTCCCGCTCTCTACAGTCTAATGAATTACGCCGACATGGTGCTTGGAACTTGGTATCCACGAGGAGGAATGTACAAAGTAATAGAAGGAATTACTTCTCTCGCGAAATCCTTAGGAGTAGAATTTGAATTCAATAGCAGCGTTCAACATTTGGAAGTCGATAAAAAAAAGCGAAAGGTGTTATTGTAAGAGATGCATTCCAACCATTCGAATACGTTATAGCCTCTGGCGATTATCATCATGTAGAGCAACATCTGCTACCAGCTTCACATCGTATGTATAGCCAAGCTTACTGGCACAAAAGGGTGATGGCTCCATCCTGTCTTCTATTTTACTTAGGAATCAATAAAAAAATACATAATCTTCTGCACCATACATTATTCTTCGATCAGGACTTTAAAAAGCATGCGGATGAAATTTATAAAAATCCACCATGGCCGTCGGCACCGCAATTTTATGTTTGCTGTTCGTCTAAGACAGATGCGACGGTGGCACCCGCCGGCTGCGAAAATATTTTTATTCTTATACCAGTAGCAGCCGGCCTGCAGGATACGGACGCTATTCGTAATAAGTATTTGAACATGGTGATCCTACGAATGGAAAAACTCATTGGTGAGACTATCCGGGATCATATAATTTTTAAGAGAAGTTATGCGCATGACGATTTTGTTAAGGACTATAACGCATTTAAAGGTAATGCTTATGATTAGCCAATACTCTTGGACAAACCGCTAACTTAAAGCCTTCCATTATCAGCAAAAAAATTACTAACTTGTTTTATACAGGACAGCTAACTATCCCAGGCCCCGGGGTTCCTCCGGCAATAATTTCAGGAGAAGTGGTGGCGAATGAGGTTATCAAAAGACACAGGAATTCCAAAATTGAAAGTGTATGATGCATTTGTTTGACAGGTTGTCTGTTCGATGCAGTCGGTTAACAACTACAATGTACAGCACATCTTTTTCATTGGCCATCCGCTGCCTGGATAGAAGATTGCAGAATCCGATTCATTCTATCTATGGTTTTGTACGACTCGCTGATGAAATTGTGGATACCTTTCATTCCCATAATAAAAAGGATCTTCTCTTGCGTTTTAAAGGAGAAACCTTCCGCTCTATTGACGAACGGATAAGTTTGAATCCTATCCTCCATAGCTTTCAGTCGACTGTAAATAAATACAAAATCGAAAGAAATTTGATTGAATCGTTTTTGACCAGCATGGAAATGGACCTACATAAAACATTTTACAGTGCGGACGAAATAAAAGAATATATTACCGGCTCTGCAGAAGCAGTAGGCTTAATGTGTCTGCGAGTATTTTGTGAAGACAACGATTTGCTGTACAATCGACTTGCACGCTATGCAAGCAGTCTTGGGTCGGCGTTTCAAAAAATAAATTTTCTTCGCGATCTAAACACGGATTATCAGGATATGGGAAGAATATATTTTCCCGGCGTTACGATAAGTCAATGGGATAAATACAATAAAATAAAAATTGAAAAAAGCATTGCAGTTGAGTTTAGTGAAGGATTAAAAGGCATTAAACAATTACCGCGGTCCTCGCGATTGGGAGTATATGTGGCATATGCCTATTACCTGGCTTTGTTTAAAAAAAATCAAAGTACACCTCCTGAATTAGTCCTTCAACGACGTATACGTATTCCAACCCGGGATAAAGCTAGACTGCTGGCCTATTCATATGTAAAGCATCAATTTAATATGATCTGATGGAAGATGTGATCCTAGTAGATGAACAAGACAATGTGGTTGGTAACATGGAAAAGATGGAGGCTCACCGCAAGGGCATTCTTCATCGTGCATTTTCCATTCTCATATTTAATTCGAGGGGTGAATTACTTCTTCAGAAACGATCAAAAAATAAATATCACAGCGGCGGACTTTGGACTAACGCGTGCTGTAGCCACCCGTTGCCCGATGAATCTATGTTTGATGCGACAAGAAAAAGATTGAAACATGAAATGGGAATCGAGCTTCAACCGGAATTTGCTTACAAATTTATTTACAAGAGTAAACTTGATAAGGATCTGATAGAACACGAATATGATCATGTTTTTACAGGCATATTTGATGGCGTTCCATCGGTCAACAGCGCAGAAGTAGAAGATTGGAAATTCATCGGTATTCAATCCCTTCGGCACGATTTGAAAAAACATCCCGATTCATACACAGCCTGGTTCAAACTCATCATGAATCATCAGGAACTAAAAGATAAAGCAATCTGAAAATTACAAATTCATTGTCTTTTAGTTTACCCTTCGACATGCTTGGTCCCGATACCGTGATCTGTTGGTTTAGGCGAGATCTTCGTCTTCAGGATAACGCAGCCCTGCATTATGCGTTAAAAGAAAATAAAAATGTGCTCCCCCTATTTATCTTCGACACGATACTATTGGATGCATTAGAGGATAAAAAGGACCGCAGAGTAGAATTCATTCACCAATCCATACTGATTCTGAAAACCCAACTCGAAGAGTTAGGTTGTTCGTTATTGATATTCTGTGGCAATCCCATTGATTTTTTCAAAAATGTAAAACCTGAAGCGGTTTATGCAAATCACGACTATGAACCGTACGCAAAAAAACGCGATGAGGAAGTTGAAAACATTTTAAGTAGCAAAGGTATACCTTTCAGAACCTACAAAGATCAAGTTATTTTCGAAAAAGACGAAGTAGTAAAGCATGATGGAATGCCGTACACCGTTTTCACTCCTTACAGCAAAAGTTGGAAAGCAAAGCTGAACACGTTCTATCTAAATAGCTATGCGACGGAAAAATATTATAAAAATTTAAAACAGACCAATGCTCTTCCCTGTCCTACGCTTTCTGAGCTTGGATTTCAATCCGCAGGCATTCCGTTTCCTGAACGAGTCATAAAAACAGGGGTCATTGAAAAGTATCACGAGCTTCGGGAGTTTCCGGCCATAGAAGGTACAACCCGTTTAAGTGTGCATCTTCGGTTTGGAACTGTCAGCATTCGTAAACTTGCCAAGCTTGCATTAAAAAAAAACGAAGTCTGGCTAAATGAACTCATCTGGAGGGATTTTTATCATATGATTCTTTGGCATTTCCCGCAGGTGGAAACCGAGCCCTTTAAACCTGTGTATAACCGAATTGAATGGAGGAATGATCCTGAGGAATTTAAAGCATGGTGTGAAGGAAAGACGGGCTATCCCATTGTTGATGCTGGAATGCGCGAGTTAAATGCCACGGGGTTTATGCATAACCGGGTGCGCATGATTGTCGCTAGTTTTCTCACAAAACATCTGCTGATTGACTGGCGATGGGGTGAAGCATACTTTGCCAAAAAGCTATTGGATTTTGACTTAGCTGCCAATAATGGAGGATGGCAATGGGCGGCAGGATCTGGGTGTGATGCTTCACCTTACTTCCGCGTGTTTAACCCTTACCTCCAGGCCATCAAGTTTGATAAAAAAAATGAGTACATAAGAAAATGGATACCCGAATTTGAAACTAAAGAATATCCCCGCCCCATCGTTGATCATTCATTTGCACAGAAACGAGCGATAAAAATGTACACTGCTGCTTTTCAGTAAGACTACTATCTTAGTCAATAAAAAAATATTTCATCAATAAAGAACCATGCCTTCTCCCCTTTCGAACCATGCCATGCAGGAAGTTTAGCAACCGGTTTTGCTACCACTTTATAAAACTGATAATTTGCTTTTGCCTCAATTGGTATCGACAGTGCCTCTACCTTGGAAGGACTATTTCCAGAAGGCTGGTCAACTTTTAATTTTTTTAATAAACTAAGGTTCTTCGCATCGTTACCTGCCCAGATTTCCACTTCTTCCGGAGGAAAAATATAGCCGCCAATATTTTTTCCATAGCTGATTACGATTTTTTTTATAAGCAGGTCTTTGCCAAAATCAAATGCTGCTGAAAAAGGTTGAGTACGATAACCCAACCACACGGGCTCTTTAAAATCATCAGCAAATCCTTTGCGGAGATCAGTAAGACTTTTCGCTCCCTCTCCAGGGTATTGAACATCTGAAGCATTTAATAATTCAATATGTTCAGGTGAGATGCCTTGTATGAAGCATGTTACTTCTTGAACATCGCTGCAATACCAAGCATCCTTGCAAGCCTTCGCTTTTAGAATTACGGTTTCCTGAATAGAAAGAGGTTCTGAATAAATTTCTCCTTTCAATGAATCAGGCTCTGTACCATCAAGTGAAAACAGAATCTTCACCCCTGGCATATTATGATTCAATGATACACGATCTCCCTTGCGGATAACACCCTCGTTATCTACTATTGGCTTTCCCAGTTTCAAAATTCCATCATCGGCAAATAAGTTGCCGATGATAGTGATGTCGGGATATTTTTTTGATAAAACTTGTCGCTCGCCATCATTAATTTTAGTATTCCAAATATAAATCTCACGCAACTGCGGCAACTTTAATACCGTTTCCAAATCCTTTCCGGTTACAGGCGTACCAGAAAGTGATAGGGATTGTAAATTTTTTAAAGACTGAAGGGAAGGCAAACTTTTGCCTTCAATTTTTGTAAAGTTGAGATTTAAGATCTCAAGGTTTTTGAACGAACTTATAATTTGCAGGTCTTTATCAGTCACGGGCATCTTAGATAGGTTCAAAACCACTAGTTGATCCTGAATGGATTTTAACTCTTCCAGTGCCTTCACCTGAAAACTTTCTTTAAGGAAAAAATCTGCTTGAAGTGCAGAACTATTTTGATAAAGTGGGAACACGGAACGAAATGGCGAATTAAGGTTCTCAACAACATCGTTGGAAGCTGCCTCAAAGTTGTATTGCTTTTCCGCAGCGGGGGTACTTGTTTGAGCAGCGAGAAACGAAGCAACAATAAATTTTAAAGAATCACCTTCTGCAAACTGATTTAATTTCTTTTCGAAGTCTGCACCTGATTTGATCCAGGCTTCTATCGTGGCAATTTCAACGGCTGTTAACTGAGGTTTTCCATCCGGCGGCATATGCTCGTCGTGACTTAGCGGAAGGTAAAACGCTTTTATCATTCTACTCTCCTCGGGTTTTCCCTCTACCCATTCCTTGCCATTCTTCCCTCCTGCTTTGAATTTATCGATGGAGGTCATAATCAATCCACCTTTTGCTTTTACCTCATTGTGGCAAGAGAAACATTTCTTTTCCAGAATGGGTTGCACAGCAAACTGATAGACTGAAGCATTCTCAACTGTTAATTCAGGTGAAGCGGATATCGGCGCTAATAAGAAATTTTCACCGTGTGTTAGCACTGAACCCGTATGACCGGCAAATATCAATGTCACGATTGTAAAAATACCCAATCCCAAAAAAATCGGCCTTTTCCCTCCCTGATTATTCCATACTAAGACTGCATAACAAAGCCAACTCAACATTACTCCGCTAATTTTATGTCGCATCAATGCCTCTGTCCCATATTCATCCTGGAGGCTAAGGAAAAATCCAAAAAGTGCGGCTAACGAAGCGGAAAGAGAAGTAATTAATAATCCGATATGTATAATCTGATGCGTTGAAGTTTTATCAAACTGTTTTTGAAGCAGTATGATCACAACAAGAAAAATGATGAATCCGATGGGAAGATGTAGAATAAGCGGATGCAACCTGCCAGCTACCTGTAACCAAGCCGGCACCTCAACCCGGTTTTCCACAAACAATAAAAAAAGTAAGAGAATCTGAAGGCAAAAAATAACATTCAGAACAATCCGGTTTATCGTCTTCATGAATTGCGACTAAGCTAATACTCCGTGCACTACTTTACCGGCAACATCTGTCAACCGGTATCTTCTTCCTAAATGTTTGAATGTAAGCTGTTCGTGATTAAGTCCCATAAGGTGCAATACGGTAGCATGAAAGTCATTTACGTGTACAGGATCGCGGGCAATATTATACCCAAATTCATCGGTTTCCCCATAGACCATACCAGGCTGAACCCCGCCACCGGCCATCCAGATGGTATAACTCCTTGGATGATGATCCCTGCCGTAATTATTCTTTGTTAAATCGCCCTGACAATAGTTGGTTCTTCCAAACTCCCCTCCCCAGATAACCAGTGTTTCATCCAGTAAACCTCGTTGTTTCAAATCCATCACCAGCGCTGCCGTTGCGCGGTCCACATCCTGGGCTTGAAGCGGCATCTCGCCTACGACATTATCATGTTGATCCCAGCCCTGGTGGTATAATTGAACAAACCGGACACCCGCTTCAGAAAGCTTGCGAGCCAGTAAACAGTTGGAAGCATACGTTCCTGGTGACAAACAATCTGCGCCATACATTTTAATAATGTGATCTGGTTCCTGCGATAAATCGGATAACTCAGGTACAGCAGTTTGCATCCGGTAGGCCATTTCATATTGTTGAACCTTTGCCTCTATTTCGGGATCTCCAAATTCTTTGTAGTTCATGGCATTGAGTTGGCCAAGATTATCCAGCATTTTCCGTGTAGCTTCTCTGTCCCGTCCTGCAGGATCTTTTAAATACAAAACACGCTCCTCGCTGCTGCTAAACTGAACTCCCTGATGAATACTGTCTAAAAATCCATTGGTCCATAGTTTTGAATATACGCCCTGACCATTTCCACGGCCACGCGAAAGTAAGACACAAAGGCAGGCAAATTTTTATTTTCACTGCCCAAGCCCATAACTCAACCACGCGCCCATGCTTGGTCTATTTCCTTGTTGTGCGCCGGACTGCATAAATGTTAAAGCTGGATCGTGATTGATGGCCTCTGTGTGCATCGTCTTAATGAAGCATAATTCATCCACAATTTTTGCGGTATGAGGAAACAGTTCGCTTACCCATGCTCCTGATTTTCCATATTGTTTAAAAGAAAAATGGGAACCTACCAAAGGAAATTTAGCCTGGCCCGAAGTCATACCTGTAAGGCGCTGCCCCATGCGTATGGAAGCAGGCAACTCTTCACCCGTCATTTTATTTAGCAGGGGTTTGTAATCAAAACTTTCAAGCTGTGATGGAGCTCCATTCTGAAAAAGATAAATGATACGTTTGGCTTTTGGTGCAAAATGAGGAAGGCCGGTGGCCTGAAGCATTTCATCTTGGCCCGATTTTAAAAGATCGGGAATAAGCAATGACCCCAACGCAACTGAACCAAGACCCAAGGCTCATCTTCCCCAGAAAATGTCTGCGCGTGATATGAATCTGCTTCTTTAAAAATTCATTTTCCATACATTAAGCTTTAGTGATTGATTCCTCCATATTATATATCGTGTGCACGACTTGCATTAAAGCGGCCAGTGAAGCAACATCTTTGAATGCCGGCCATAGGGTATTCACCAGCACGAATAAACTCATTTGCCTCTTCCGGTGAACTGGTAAATTTTGTTTTCTCCTCTTCATAATAATTCATCAAAATTTTCAATTCCTCATCTTTCGGTTTACGACACGTAATAGCGCGAAAGGCCTGGAAAATTCTTTCCTCTGTGATTAAGTTCTTGCTTCAATCAATCTTTCCGCAAAAACACGGGAAGCTTCTA
This sequence comes from uncultured Bacteroidota bacterium, assembly GCA_963837415.1. Taxonomy (GTDB): domain Bacteria; phylum Bacteroidota; class Bacteroidia; order Cytophagales; family Cyclobacteriaceae; genus Chryseolinea. Next base: position 585,640 of record CAWING010000002.1, read on the forward strand.
AGATGAGAGGATCATTCAATAATACCAATGCCTGAAGGGGAGTATTTGTGCGGAGCCGATTTACTTCGCATTGGTCGCGGTTGCTTGCGTCAAAAATCAACATGACTGGCGGTGGAACAGTTCGTTTTATAAAACTGTAAAGACCGCGTCTGTATAATTTATCACCATGATCCTGAACATAACGCGACAACCCTCTGCCCGAAGTTGCTAGTTCCCAAATTCCTTTAGGCTGATAAGGTTTCACACTTGGGCCACCAATTTCTTTAACCAGCAATCCACTGCTCGCTAATGCCATATCCCGAATGGTTTCGGCAGACATTCGTGTACGCGGGCCGTGTGACAACAAAATATTTTCAGGATCAGAACTGAGTTTATCCTCCGTTATCACCGTTGATTGCCGATAAGTTGACGACATCACAAATTGTTTGATCAAACGTTTTACATCCCATCCATGATCTCATAAAGTCAACTGCCAGCCAATCCAACAATTCAGGATGAGATGGCATTTCTCCCTGCATTCCAAAATCTCCTGAAGTTTTGACAAGCCCTCGCCCAAAAAATTCCTGCCACATGCGATTAACAAAAACGCGTGACGTTAACGGATTGCGTTTATCGAGCAACCACTTGGTAACCCCAAGCGGTTATTGCCATACTTTATTGAATCAAATGGCATAATGCCAGATGGCAAGCCAACGTGCACCCTGTCTCCCGGAGCATCATATACTCCACGCTTTAACAGAAAAGTCGGCCGAAGGTTTGGCTTGTCTTCCATTACCATTACTTCCACGGCTGCCGTATCTTTTTTATTGATGAAGGAAAGAATTTTCTCAATTTCTTCTGATGTGATCTTTATTTTTGGAGGATCAGCTAGCGAAGCCAACATAATGTCGCCCACTAATCCTTTTTCGGGAACCTGGTTAAAGAAAGCAAAAGCGCTGTAATAATCTTTCTGCAAAATGGGATCGTATTTATGATCATGGCATTTAGCACATTCAAATGTCAGGGCAAGAAAAGTTTTACCAAACGTATTTGTGCGGTCCGTTACATATTCGATCCGATATTCTTCATCAATCACACCGCCTTCCTGTGTTATTTTATGGTTCCGATTAAAACCCGTTGCCAACAATTGTTCTTTGGTTGGGTTAGGTAATAAATCACCTGCAAGTTGCCATGTCAGAAATTGATCATAAGGATAGTTTTCATTAAACGCATGGATGACCCAATCACGCCACGGCCACATCGTACGAAGTCCATCATCCTGATAACCATGAGTATCAGCATATCGAGCAACATCCATCCAATGCGCAGCCATCTTTTCTCCATACTGCGGTTGCGCCAAAAGCATCGTCCACCATTTTTTCATAGGCATTTGCATCATCATCGACTAGAAATTTTTCCTGCATTTCGATGGATGGAGGCAAACCCGTGATGTCAAAACTTATACGTTTTAATAATCTTTCTTTATCCGCAGATTCATTGGGCGAGAGCCCGTTCTGTTCCATCTTGGCAAGTATAAAATTGTCAATTTCATTTTGAGGCCATTCCTCTGCTTGTACTTTGGGAACATCTGTCTTCCGGGGTGGAATAAAAGCCCAGTGCGGTTTATATTTGGCCCCTTGTGCGATCCAATTTCTTATTAATTCAATCTCCTGACCATTCAGTTTTAAATTTGATTTTATTGGCGGCATCACCTCTGCGGTATCTGCCGATGATATTCGAAGATAAACTTCTGATTTTTCCGGGTGGCCAGGGTCTATAACATGTGCAGAAGGATTATCCTTCAGCGTGGCCATCGCACCTTCCGGAGTGTCCAGCCGAAGGTTTGCCTTGCGCTGGTTTGCGTCAGGACCATGGCATTTAAAACAACGGTCCGATAAAATAGGGCGTATATGGAGATTATAATCAATGGAATCGTTTACGGCAGAAGTAGTTGAATTTTCTTTGCAAGAAAAGACAGTAAAAACTATCAAAACAAAGCATATCAGGTTCACAGGTCTGGTCATAACCACATTAAATTTCCGGATTTTAGAGGACTTTCAAAACCCCTTCTTACACTTTTGGTCACGCATTCCAGGCTAACTTTCAACAATCAAGTTTTGTTTAACATAGGGCCCGGTTTACCATTAAGTAACTTAGTCTTACGAATATAAATTCACTTGACTAAGGTGAATTTTTGATCTTTGCAATTGATTATTGCGTACCGAGAGCTAAATGCTATTTTTGAAATCGCGTTCAATTTTAAAACATCAGCCAAGGTACCCAATTTGAGCATGGATCTAATAACCATTATATTTTGTGGGCTTCTCAGATCGCTACTTTTTTGCTTTGGGAATTTATTGCCTGGTTCAGTCACAAGTATATAATGCACGGTTTTTTATGGAAATGGCATAGATCACATCATACTGTGCACGATCATTTGTTTGAACGCAATGACTTGTTTGCTTTGGTTTTCAGTATACCGTGTATCGGAATGCTTTACTATGCCACTTTGGTATATTATAATCCTTATTTGATATGCCGTTGGTATCGGCATATTTTGTTACGGGGTATTTTACTTTATTTTCCACGACATTATCGTTCATCAACGGATAAAATGGAGATTGGTAAAAAAAGGAAGATACCTTGAGCGTCTAATAAATGCGCACTACATTCATCACAGCAAACACACCAAAGAAGGTTGTGAGGCCTTTGGTTTTTTAATTGCTCAAAAAAAATATATGCCTGAACCGTTTTCGCAAAAAATACATACACAAAAAACCACGAGCTCCATTTGAAGTCGCAATATCTCTACCTCACCTTAATACTACTTAGTATTCTGTTTCCTTTATTAGCAAGCTTCTATTCTAAAGCACCCTTTTACAAAAAATGGAAATATCTTTCCGTAGCCATTTTAATTCCAGGCATCATTTTCGTGGTGTGGGATGAGATTTTTACGCGCCTGAACGTATGGGGGTTCAATGAAAAATACCTCGCAGGGATTTATCTCGGATCGTTACCTCTGGAAGAAATTCTCTTCTTTATTTGCATCCCTTATGCATGTGTTTTCACTTACTTCACGCTCAATTACGTGATGGAAAAGGATTATTTATTTCCTCATCATGAGTTGATCTCAAGTCTCCTTATAATTATTTTATTGATTTCAGGAATTTACAATACCGACAAGATTTATACCGCAGTTACCTTCATATTATTATCCTTATGCTTAGCATACATCACGTTGAAAGTACGGCCACGTTACATGGGACGTTTTTATTTTGCCTTTGCAGTTATCCTTATCCCCTTCCTCTTAATTAATGGAATACTGACAGGCGCCTTTATTGAAGAAGAGGTGGTATGGTACAACGATCAGGCTAGTCTGGGCATTCGATTGGCACAATCCCTATAGAGGATATTTTTTATGCGATGCTTTTAATGCTGTTGAATATCGCAATATATGAACGGTTACAAGACCGTCATAAAAATCAAACCCTTGATCCTGAAAAGCCAAGTGGCAATTTCAATATCAAGGGTATTCGATGTAATTTAGTTTTAAATTAAGCGTTTACAGCTTCTGCGTTCTTGGAGAACTTTAATTGCTTTCGATTTTTTTCCGTCTTTTTTTGACTTGCTCTTCCCGGCATCTTCCATAAATTTTTCCTCTTTTTTCTTTTTCTTATTTTCACGTCTGATCATATCTGCAAAAAGAGAAGCGAGTTTTTTGGAATTCCGTTGCAATAATTTGTTTACTTTCTTAGTTGGCTTAGGTAATTCTAATGTTCCGATAGCCTCTTTCATCGAATCCGCTATAAGGCTCCTGAGTGCCTTTTTAGATGTCTTTGTTTTTTCCATAAAGTTATGATTGTCGAGCTAAAGTAGTAAATGTTAGCTGGAGATTATCCATTTAACATAAACTTAACACAGATAAAAAAAAACGGCGATTTTGCCCAAATTTAGACGTTTTTTTGACATTTATATCTCGGTGGATACCAAGTTAAAGATGCGGTTCCAAACAAAACACACATGAGCTTGATCCTTAATAAATTAAAAACACAGAAGATTTTATTTCCATCTTTAAGGGCCCCAAATTAGCCTGTTAGCCAACTATTTAGTTCTATACAGGACATCAGACTATTCATACCGAAGCGAATCTACTGGATTAGAAGTTGCGGCTTTTATAGATTGAAAACTTACGGTTAACCAAGCCACAATTATGGCACCGACTCCACTTAAAATAATGATAAGAGGGCTGATATTGATCCTGTATGCAAAGCTCTCAAGCCAGTAATTTGATCCAAACCAGCCTGCTATGGCTGCTGGAATAAATGCTATTAATACAAGCTTTGTAAATTCTCTGGAAAGTAATACGGTAAGGCTAGGTACAGAGGCACCCATCACTTTTCTTATTCCTATTTCTTTGGTCCTTTGCTCTGATGTAAAGGCGGCAAGCGCAAACAATCCTAAGCAAGCCACAAAGATTGCCAGACCGGCAAAAATACTGAAGATCGTTCCCATCCGTTGCTCTGAGCGAAACAGCTCGTCAAAACTTTCATCTAAAAATGAGTATTCAAATGGTTCGTTGGCTGCGTAGTCCTTCCATAATTTTTCAACATTGTCCAGCAAAACGGTTGGACTACCCTCATATCGGATCAATAAAGAATTGGAATTTTGAGCAAGGAGAATAGCCAGCGGCCGCACTTGATCTTTAAATGATTCAAAATTAAAATTCTTAATCACACCGATAACCTTTAGTTTTTTTACCGCCCCGTCATTATTATATAAAATCTCCCCCTCTAGCGCATTTGAAAAGTTAAATTCTTTTACTGCAGCTTCATTTAAAATAATGGCGAGTGAATCGGTGGGAAAGTCACGGGAGAAATAACGACCCTCCTTCAGTTCAAATTTCATCACTTCCTGATGATCATAATCTGCATAATACAGACCCATAATATGATCTTGTTCAGATCCTGCTTCCTTGAACACCGTCGTGTTATTAACTCCAGGAAAATTATTGTTGGTGTAACTTATTTTAACAATACCCTTTTGCTGAGTTAAAGCATTGCGAAAAGTTTCCTTATTTTTATCTAGCCGATACGTGTTTTTAAGGATCAAAATATTTTCTTTGTCAATACCCAGATTTTTTTCCTGCATGAACTCTATTTGCTGATATACAACAATGGTGAAAATGATCAGGGACATAGAGATGAAAAATTGTAACACCACAAGAAAGCTTCTTACACCTTTACTTTTCATTCCTGCCCGAGCCTTTCCTTTCAGCACCTCTACAACATTAAAAGAGGTGAGATAAAACGCTGGATAACTTCCGGCTATAAATCCAACAAAAATGATCAACCCAATAATAGCCCCTATAAACCATGGTTGAACAAATACAGACATTCCTAGTTCCTTACCCGATAAGAGGTTGAATGAAGGAAGAAGCGTATAGCAAGCAAGCAAAGCTATCGCTACAGACAACAGGCTGTATATCATGGATTCTGCGAGAAATTGGCCAATCATTTGTTCCCGTAACGATCCGAGTGTTTTACGCAATCCAACTTCTTTGGCCCGGCCGGCTGCCCTGGCGGTAGATAGGTTCATAAAATTGATACACGCTATTATCAGAATAAACAGTCCCACCCCGCCAAAGATGTATACGTAAGCAATATTTCCTTTTGGCTCAAGATCGCCTACAGAAACTGAGCGTAAATGTATATCCGTTAATTTAGTGGAATAATACCCATACTCACCTCCCTGCTCCCTCAATTGTTTCAGTGTAGTGCCCATCAATTTTTCTACTTCCGGGCCAATATTTTTTTCCACCAAGCCTTCAAACTTTTTATGGACCGCACCCAACTGTCCATTTTTCCGAAGCAAAAAATAAGTGAACATATTATTGTTAAGCCATTCCGTACTTTTTAATCTCGTGCCCGTCTCTGCTGAGATCAAAATATTAAAGTCGAAATGAGAATTTGTAGGAGGATCTTCTGCTACGCCTGTAACTTTATAGGTCTGGTTTTGTTTGTCGATGACGACGAGTTTACCAATTGCATTTTCATTTCCGAAATACTTCCTCGCAAGCTCATCTGTCATTACCATTGTATTGGGTTCTTTTAGAACAGACCTAGGATCACCTTCAAGCAGTTTATAACTGAAGAATTCAAAAAAGTTTGAGTCTACATAAAAGACCTTGCTTTCAGCAAACACTTTTTCCTCATATTTAATAGCGGGCTCACCGTAGTAGGGAGCTATACGTGTAGACGACTCAACTTCAGGTATTTCAGCAACTAATGCAGGGCCCATGGGAGGGCAAGTATTTGCTACCATCAAATCCTGGCCACCAATTTTTCCATGAAGTCCGACCTGATAAATTCGATCGGCATTCCGATGAAATTTATCAAAGCTTAATTCGTCGGCTATATACAGTATAATCACCAGGCAGGCTGTGAGGCCGATCACCATGCCCAAAATATTAATAGCGGAATAGAATTTATACCGCATGATATTCCGAATAGCGACTTTAAAATAATTTTTTAGCATAAAGACAAATAATAGATTATGGAAAAACTCAGCCTTATATCATGGGCATTAGACAGCTTACGTCGACTTTAAGTTACGTACATTTAAAAGTATGTTATATAAGACATCAGGTTAATATCACTCATCGCGTAGTGTATTTACAGGATTCATGGAGGCGGCTAAAAATACTTTATAACCAATGACTACAGCCGAGACGATAAACATGATTGATATAGAAATGATAAAAGTCAGTGACGTTGTGGGCTGATAATAATCCCATATGCTATCCATTAAAAGATCTACGGCATAATAACTCAAAACAGACCCTGCCAATGAGGCAATTGTCAATATAATAAAGAATTCTGTATTAATGATCCTTGTAATATTACCGACAGAAGCCCCTAGTACTTTGCGAACACCTATTTCTTTCGTGCGCTTGATGATATTTAAAGATACCAGTGTAAACAAACCCGTTGCCGATAGCATTAAGGCAATTACCCCTAAAAAGCTATACATGACCATAATATTTTTATTTACGTTGTCGACTTCGTCCGTGTTCTCAGCCAACATATATCCATTGTAAAGCCGGTTGGGAAATATTTCCTTCCATTTTGATTCCATGAATTTATTCATAGCCGGCACGTTTGAAGCCTTTGTGTTTACAACGATCTGACTATATTTTTCAGGGCCGATGTAGCGAATCATTAACGGTTCCATGGCACGCCATAAACCCACGGTATAGACATCTTTTACAACTCCAATCACATAGTATTTAGCGGTATCCTTCCAAATAATTTCCTTGCCTAATGGTTTCTCCCATCCAAACATGGAAGCCATTTTCTGAGATATAATAATAGACTCTTTTTTATCCGTTTCTGAATCTCGGGTAAAATCCCTTCCCTCCAGCAACGTAAGATTCATGGTTTTCAAATAATGATCACCTACATCAATAATATCCACCTCCAATTGTTTCGATTCATATTTAACCGGCTCATGATTTCGGTTTGAAAAAATCCCGCTTGAAGCTCCTGCAATAGAAATGATCTCGGGATTTCCGTGTAGCGAATTTTTATAAATTTCAAATTCTTCCTTGCTGTTTAGCCAAGCGATAACGGAACCCTTTATATCAAAACCTAAATCATAGTTCTCCTGATACTTTGCATTCTGTAGAAAAGCAATAGCGCTTACAATGGCGATCAAGGAAATGGCAAACTGGAGGGCCAACAGAATACGGGTAAAATAATTTGTGCCTCCGAATTTTAACTTTCCCTTCAAAATACTGATAGGTTCAAAGTTGCTTATGTAAAATGCAGGATAACTCCCGGCCAACAACGCGGTAACTATCAATACACCCAATAAAAAAAACAGAAATGGAGGATTGTCGAGATAGTGAGGGGTAACGCGCATATATTCCCACATGGAGTTCCATCCCTCGACTAAAAACTCAGCAACGAACAATCCAAATAACAATGAAAGAAAACAAACCATCGCAGTTTCTCCAATAAATTGCACGATCAACTGCTTTCTGAGACCTCCCATAACTTTACGAATACCAATTTCTTTTAATCTCCTGGAGGAAATGGCAATAGCCGTATTGGTAAGATTAAAACAGGCAATGAGCAAAATTAATATTCCCATCGTTGCCGATCCAACGATGGCTGAAATTGGAGGCGTATTCCAGGTCCAATTGTTAACGTTCTCCGCTTGATCACGATGGCCCATCGAGGGTAATTGATCAAGGGCCAATTCTTTAATAATAAAATCCTCCCTTACTTTATTATTGTTTTCAATATAAGGCTGAAGTTGCTGATGTACCTTACTTACTCTGCTCACATCATTGATCTGGACAAATAAAGTAGCTTCGCTTCTCCAGTTGTTGTCTGTGACTTCTTTATGTTCATCATTGCAGTTTTCAAAATTCATGTAGGCGTCACGATGATAAAAACTAGAATTTTGAGGCTGCTCTTTAAATACACCAGCAATTTTTATTTCTTTTAATTCGGCCCCATATACCTGTGTAATCGTTTTTCCGAAAGCTTCTCTAGGGGAGCCAAAAAGCCGGACTGCCATTTTTTCGTTCACAAAAACACTGGTGACGTCTTTTATCTCCTTGGGATCTCCCAAAATAAATTCAAAGGAAAACATTTCAAAAAATTCGGGATCAACATAACTTAAGTTAGACTGGAAAAGATCCGTGTCCCGCTTAAAGTTAGACCATGAATGAAAGAAGCGGGAGGATTTATCAACATCTTTAAAGGTTTGATCTACTATGGTTCCTAGTGCAAGAGGAGCGAAACCAAACCGCGTGGTGTGATTATCAAAGTCCCTGACGGCACTTACTCGATAAATTTGTTCTCCATTTTTATGGATCGCATCGAATGTGGAGTGGTACTCATAAGCAAAGTAGGCAACAATACAACACGCAATTGCAACGCCCATTCCAAAAACATTAATGATGATGAACAGTTTGTTCTTCATCATATTTCGGAGTGTGATGAGAAAGAAATTTTTAAACATGGAAAATGGTTTTGCGGATAAATCTAAGACTGGAAATTACGCATTGAGGTTGCACCTATGTTGTAAAAATATGTCAAACAGAATGTAAAATAATGTCACAAAAAAGCCTTCCCGGATTTTAAGTCACCGGGAAGGCCTATTCAATGAATCAATGTTTAACGATTCCTCGTATTGCAATCTATGACCGGCATTAAATATGAAATTGTTCTTTGATATTTTCAGTAACCACTTTGCCGTCGAATAGGTTAATAATGCGATGCGCGTAGTTTGCATCATATGGAGAGTGGGTAACCATGATGATGGTAGTTCCTTCTTCGTTGAGTTGTGATAACAACTTCATTACTTCTTCTCCGTTAGCAGAGTCAAGATTACCTGTAGGCTCATCGGCAAGAATAACTCTTGGGTTTCGCTACAATCGCACGTGATATTGCAACGCGTTGTTGCTGACCACCAGAAAGCTGCTGAGGGAAGTGATTTCTACGATGCATAATATTCATGCGCTCTAAAACTTCTTCTACTCTTTGCTTTCTCTCCCCAGCGGGAACTTTCATGTATAGCAAGGGAAGCTCTACATTTTCAAATACTGTAAGTTCATCGATTAGATTAAAACTCTGAAATACAAAACCGATAGATCCCTTTCGAAGCTGAGCGCGCTGACGCTCGGAGTATTTCGCTACTTCATGATTCGCCAAAATGATATTCACCTCCGGAAGGATTGTCCAATAACCCGAGAATGTTTAGCAGTGTTGACTTTCCGCAGCCGGAAGGACCCATTATAGCAACGAACTCGCCTTCCTTGATTTCAAGGTTAATGTTATTTAAGGCTGTGGTTTCTACTTCTTCAGTCGTGTAGACTTTTTCGAGGTTTTTAAGTTTGATCATGGTGAGTTTATTTACAGTTTGATGGTTAGAGGACGTATTTAGTTTTGAGTTTAGTACTTGTTTAAAACCAAAAAGTTACTATTAGACGATATATTAAATTCCGTTGTTACAATTTCAATGTTTGAAAACTAATTCAAAAGCAAGAACTTCATTTGTTCCAAAATTCTCGTACGACGAAGTAATCACTTTATCCCCCGGCTGCAGGCCCTCCAGCACTTCAAAATTCTCCGCTCCGCTCTTGCGACCCAGTTTTATATCTCTTTTAACAGCACGGTTTCCATCTTCCAAGACATAGACCCAATTCCCTCCGGTATCTTTGTAAAATCCGCCAACGGGCAAGAGTAGTTCTTCGGATGATTGCCCTAATTCAATCCGTAGACGTAGCGATTGACCTCTTCTGATTCCCGGCGGGGTATCTCCCACGAAGTTCATATCGACTTCAAATCTTCCATTAATCACTCCCGGGTAGATGTACTTGATCTCCAGATTATAATCTTTATTGTTGAACGTAGTTGTGGCATGCAAACCTGTTGTGATTCGCGGTAAATACAATTCATCTATTGGTACTTTTACTTTATAACTACCAACAACATCGACTTGTCCTAACCGCTGACCTGTAGTTACACTTTGGCCAGCATCCAATTGAGGACGTTGAAGCTGCCCCTCAATAGGAGCGCGAATAATTAGATTGTCAAGTATTTTTCCTGAACCTTCCAGGCTTAGCATCATCTTGTTCTCAGAATTATCCAGATCTTTGACCTGTCGTATTCTTTGAACAGAATCAGCCTTGTAAACTGTATACGTGATCTGCCTCCTTTTTAAATTAAATAGATAGTCTGCTTCAACAGTTTCAAAATCCTGTTTTGAAATCAATTTCTTTTCATACAATGTTTTTTGCCTTTTATACTGAGGTATTAATTTCGCCAATTCTTTGTCCACTTCAGCGAGCGTTTGCTGCTGCGCCAAATCGTTTGAGTTCAACGATAAACGAGTCTGCCTCAATTCATTTATACTTTGATTTAATTGTGACTTCCTGTTGTAAGACCTGTAATTCACGATTAAGGTTGCTTAGCTCAAGAATAATATCTCCTTCTTTCAGCATTGCGCCACTTTCTGCAACAACACGTTTTATAGTACCACCTTCAACAGCATCCAGATAGACTGTGCGGCTGGGTTCCACGATTCCGGTTTGAGGAATGAATTCCTGAAAAACACCCCGCTTTACTTCAGAGATCGTGATCTTATCTTTTTCAATTTTTAACTTGGACCGTCTGTCTGCAAAGATGAATTGATAGCCTATAAATACAACAAAAAGGGCAATTCCCCCAAATGTGGCTACTCGTTTTACTGTCCACGTCTTCTTCTTTAATTGCTTATCCATTCAACCTTAAATAATTTCGTTTGTCCGTTATTTTAGTTTTCAATCGCCACCTAGCAATTGTCAACTGTACCCCTCGATGCCAACAAATGTGCCAAGTGACGGAAGGGCAATTTTTGATTGCTTTTGAGATTATGCAGACTTCATCAAGTTCACATCTGAACGCCATTGTCCGCATTCGAACGGCTCTTTATGAGGCAAAAGTGGGTTTTTACCGCAATTAGCAATGTAATGGTTTCGGTATATACTTTGCCCATTAGCGGACAGCTATTTCTATTATGATACACTACCAAGCCTTTTAAACCGATTTTTAATGGAACAGAAAAACGGAAAAATTCTAATCGTCGACGATAACGAAGATCTTCTCAAAGCCGCCAAAATGCACCTCAAGCGGCATTTTTCTCAAGTCGATATCGAGAAAAATCCGGAAGCCATACCGGCGCTTATGAATAATGATGATTATGACGTCATTCTTCTTGACATGAATTTTACCAAGGATGTAAGCAGCGGCAGCGAAGGATATTATTGGCTTGAACGGATTCTTAATCTGGACCCGTCAGCAGTCGTTGTTCTTATTACAGCGTATGGTGACATTCAAATGGCGGTTAAAGCTATTAAAGCAGGTGCCACCGATTTTGTGGTGAAACCCTGGGAAAATGAAAAGTTGCTGGCCACGCTTTATTCTGCTATGCGCCTTCGGGAATCGCGTGATGTAATCGAGAATCTTAAAATCAAGAACCATGAGATCAATCAGGCTCTAAATGATCGATACAGCGAAATCATTGGTCAGAGCACATCTATGCAGCAAATATTTCAGACCATCGACCGAGTGGCTAAGACCGATGCCAATGTACTTATATTAGGTGAAAATGGAACGGGCAAAGAAGTTATCGCCCGGGCTATACACAGAAATTCTTCCCGGAAAAATGAGAACTTTGCTAGCGTTGATCTAGGTTCCATAACTGAGACGCTATTTGAAAGTGAACTTTTCGGTCACAAGAAAGGTGCGTTTACAGATGCCAAAGAGGATCGCGCAGGAAGATTCGAAATGGCCAATGGAGGTACGCTGTTCCTTGATGAAATTGGCAATTTATCCATGCCGTTGCAAGCCAAACTGCTCACCGTCTTGCAAAATAGAAAAGTAAGTCGCGTAGGTTCAAATAAAGATACTGCGATTGATATTCGATTGATATGTGCCACCAATATGCCACTATATGAAATGGTGAAAGAAAATCGTTTTCGTCAGGATCTTTTATACCGGATTAATACGATCGAAATCGAAGTTCCACCCTTGCGCGATCGCTTTGAAGATATACCCTTGCTTGCCAATCATTTTTTGAAACACTATGCCTCTAAATATGATAAAAGTGTAAGCAAAATTAGTGAAGGTGCTATGTCCCGTATGCATAAACATCCCTGGCCCGGCAACATTCGCGAATTACAACATCTATTGAAAGAGCAATTATACTGAGCAGCAGCAATGTCTTGCAACCCGAAGATTTTAATTTCACGCCTTCTGCCGGAAAAGACGATGGCCAGCTTAGCCTTGACCAATATAATCTCGAGGAAGTTGAAAAACTGCTTATTCGCAAAGTCTTAAAAAAATACAATGGCAATATTACTCAGGCTGCCTCGGAACTAGGACTTACACGCTCCTCTCTTTATAGGAGATTGGAGAAGTATGGACTTTAAGTGTCGAGTTTCGAGTTTAAAGTTTCGGGTTATTGCCTTAACGAGTCTTCACTTTAAACTCGTAACTTTAACCTTGCAACGACTCGAAACTTTAAACTAGAAACTCGAAACATTCCCTTTTGAACTTTGGATTCAATGACTTTCGCACCCGCGTAATCCTGCGGGTAGTTTTACTTGGACTAACCATGGCTTTGTTTATCTATATGATTTCAAGGCCGAATATGTTGTTCGCGGCCATGCTTATGGGCATTATTATTATCATTGAGTTGGTCGATATTTTTAAGTTTATAAGCCAGACGAACCGCAAGCTGACCCGGTTTCTAGAATCTGTGAGGTATTCGGATTTCATTTCAGGATTTGCTGCCGACAACCGGTTAGGTAAAAGTTTTAAAGAGTTAAACATCGCCTTTAACGAGGTGCTTGAAGCATTCCGGAAGGCCCGTTCGGAAAAAGAAGAACATTGGCAGTACCTTCAATTCCGTTGTTCAGCAGGTGCGAACCGGAATTTTGTCGTTTGATGCCGAAGGAAATGTGCAGCTCATGAATGCGAATGCAAAAAAGTTCATGGGCATTACAAGCATTAAGAATATTCGGGAGCTGATTAACCTTAATCCTAAACTTTATCATGCTATCAATAGCGCGGAGTTGGGCAAAAGTGAACTTTACAAAGGTAAAAATGAAATATACCTCACTATTCAGTCGACTGAGTTACGCATTCGGGGAACAGATGTAAAGCTTGTCACCCTTCAAAACATTCAACCCGAATTACAAAAGCAAGAACTTGAAGCCTGGCAAAATCTTACCCGCGTTTTACGCCATGAAATCATGAATTCCATAACGCCTATTTCCTCGCTGACCTCGACTTTGCGGGAAATATTGGATCATGATATGGAAAAGAAAAATACACACTATGAATTAAAAGAAGAGGGCGCGGAAGATTTACGCGAAGGATTAAGCACCATTGAAAACCGCAGCAAGGGACTTATAAAATTTATTGATGCCTATCGTGAATATACTTCCTTACCAAGACCTAAAATTGCAACGGTGAGGCTAAAAGATCTAATCGACCATGTTGCTCAACTTATGCGGACCGAGTTGAAGAAAACGGCGATCAATTTCCATTATGAATGCAGTTCAGAATACCTGACCATTCAGGCTGACCTTGAGATGATCGAGCAGGTTCTCATCAACTTATTAAAGAATGCCATTGAAGCCTTGTCCGAAACTGAAAATCCTACGCTTGAGCTGCTGGGAAGGTATGACGAAAATTCCGTGAAGATTGAAATTACTGATAACGGTTCTGGAATTATTAAAGAAGCTTTGGAGCATATCTTTGTTCCTTTCTATACCACCAAGCGCACCGGATCGGGTATTGGCCTTAGTCTTTCGAGACAGATCATGCAAATGCACAATGGCTCGATAACAGTAGAATCTGAACCGGATGTAAAAACAATTTTTACATTGAGGTTTTAAAAAAGATTTCGGTTGATATAGTTTTCAACGACTCGCATTTATTTAAGACCGAGGCTTCACCCTCAGTGTCACAAAGTACCTGCTCTTCCGCGCCAAAATTTTATGACGAGCGTCCTATATAATGTGTACGGGCGCGATTGAAGTTCCTAAACTTTGAAATAACAAGGATGCAACATCACTCCTATCTACATTCATGTCACATACTCGCTTTATGTCACACTCGATCTAAAATGATTCCGTGGTCTTCTACTTTGATATGATCTGGTTGCGTATGGTAATAAAAAATTATCATTGTTATTTAAGTAGTTAATTGGTCATGAAGATTTACTTGGTTAAAATTTATCCCACCCAGTGTTAGTTCTTGAAACGCTTCAATAGATGGCGACTACTTCGTTATGCTTCTCGGCAATGGTACGAAATCTAAAGTACGAGCCGTACTTCGTATTTCGTACCTCGTACTTTTAGTCCAGCGTTAGTTATCAGAGGTAATTCACGAAACTGAATAGGCTAACTTAGTATGGGTAAGGAAATTAAAAAAGTTGTTCCCTTGCCATCTACAGTTTCAAACCAAATTCTGCCTTTCATTTGTTCGATCGCCTGCTTACTGATCGCTAATCCTAAACCCGATCCAGATTGTTTCGTAGTGAAATAAGGCGAAAAAATTCGTTCCGCTTCGTGAGGCTGAATTCCCTTCCCACTATCCTGAAAAGAAATAACGTAGTTAACATCGTCTTTAGCTAAAGTAATTTTCACTTGCATCGCTTTGCCGGGTTGAGCAGATTGAAAAGCATTAATAATAATGTTAGAGAATGTGCGGCCCAACAGTTGCTCATCGCCAAGTATAAAACCTTCTTTTATGGACGAACTGAAAATCAAGTCCCCTGCATGAGTGTGTAAATCAACAATTCTTTTTAAGAGAGAAACAATTTCTAAAGACTGCATAACCGGCTCTGGCATCTTTGCAAACAAACTGAAGGAAGAAGCTATTTCATTCAATGTTTCTATCTGAGTGAGCAGGGAGGCAATGGCTTTTTCTGTTTTTTCAGGCGTATTACTGTCACTCTCTATCGCGCGTTCCAACTGTTGAAGGGTCAACTTCATTGGAGTAAGAGGATTTTTAATCTCGTGAGCAACCTGTTGTGCGATTTCCCTCCATGCACGTTCCCGTTGTGTTTGCTCTAATTCCGCTTTGCTTTCACCAAGTTTAAAAAGCATTTGATTATACTCTTTCACCATCAATCCTATCTCATCATCAGCATTCCAGATAAGAGGTTGATTTATTTTTAGCAGTGATGTTTTTCGAAGTGACTGTGTAATAAATTTTAATGGAAAGGTAAGCCACTGAGAGACAAAATAGGAAAGAATTACCAAACCAATAAAAATAAGCGCAAAGATAGAAAGGATATTAGCAAGGATGTTAATCTGTACTTTCTCCAAAGAATATCCGGATTGAAAAAAAGGAATTCCCAAAATCCCGATCAACTTTCCTGTGCGAGGTGCTTTTAGCGCTGCATAGGATACAAAGTACTCCAGCGTTCCTACATTTTCTGTTTGTATCACAATATTTTTACCATCGATAATTTCTTGTTTAGCGTTAGGGTTAATATAACCCGAAACAAGATTATTTTCAAAAATCAAGGGTTGGCTGGTGGCTATTATCTCTCCATTCACGTTGTACACGTTAGCATCCAGGTGAGTCAGATTTGCCAGGTCCGTTAATCGATTTTCAAAACTCTCGATATCATCTTTCTCATCGCCCAAGTAATTATTAAGGTAAACGGAAAGTTGTGCACCAAAAGATTCGGCTTTGTCCAAATACTCATTATTGAGTTGCAGTTGGGTAGATATATTGGTTAAATCCAGGGTGGTAACGCTCACAATAATTAATGGTAAAAAGAAGGCGGCATTTAACAGAAGCTGAATCCTTGCTGAAAAAAATAATTTCTCTCCCTGCCAATAATTTTGGACTCCCAGGAATAATAACTGGACTAGAATGATGGTTAGCCCTAAAACCAACCAAAAAGAAAAATTGGCAAGTATATACTTGGTTTGCGTTTCGGAAGAAGAGACTACGGCTACCCTGTTATTTTGATCTTCCTCTGCGATGTGATCGTATCTAACTTCGGTGATTCCAACGGTGTGCAATTCTGGTATACCCAACCATTCGCGTTTAAATAATTTCTCATAATTAAAATCCCCTGAGCTAAACAACAAACTTGTATCTGAATAGACGGCATAACTTATATCCTGTCCGCGATAAAATTCCTTGAATCGATTATCAACCAACAGCTCCGGATAAACACTTTCCGGGATAATTTTTTTTAATGAAAGCTCAAGAACGACGTATCCGGCAATTGCGTTCAGCCGGTTCATAGGTACTTTTACAAGATATTTCTGAGTTACATCGCTGGAGGGACTATTAATAAAATATACACTTTCATACTCCGTGCGAAATGAATCATCATCGTAGGCACCGATCATTTCCGAAAACGTGCCTTCCGAGCGATTATCCAACGGCTGGCCTGCTGCGTTAAAAATAAAGATCTCCACATCATATTTATTGAAATAACTGGGAAGAAATACCTGTCTGATTTTCTGACGCACAGCATCACGGCTAAGAAAGGGTGACGCTATGCGCAATTGACTAAAGGCATCCTGAGAAATTTTTTCAGCAGTCTCACGCAGTAGATATTCTCCAAAGTAATCCCGATCAGTTAAAAAATTGGAAGCAAACCTGAATTGATTTTCAATTTTCTCTTTACGTTCAAAATAATGAATCCCAAATGCGCCGTTTGCAGATAAAACGAATATGGAAACAAATAAATACACAAACGTACCAAAGCTCAGGTGCCTTAAGTTGGTATACAACTTTAGAAAGTAAACCAACACAAAATATCCTATGCCAAGAAAGAGTGATGACAAATACGCTTGTTCAATCAAACTGTTAATGACGGAAAAGAGTAATGCTGCGATAAAGAAACATACCACCACCCTTACCTTAGCGCCGTCCGCTATTAACAACCGAATAAAAGTATGGGCAAACAAAAATGAACATATGCCTGAAAGCAAAACAGCTATAATGGCAAACACGCGAAGTAAATCAAATCGAAGGGACTGAGATAGGTCCAAGGAGATAGAAGAATTATTGTAAAGGGTCTGAATTACAATGAATGGAAATAATATCGCGTACAATACACACACGCCTGAAAGAACGGAGATCGACCATGCAAGTAAATTTTGACGGTAGAGAAATTTCAAGCTTTTAAAATACTTGTAATTCCGAAACAGGTGTACACACAAAATCAAAAGAATAACTTCATTTAGTATGAGATCCCCCAATGATGCATTCAACGTAGAGGAAGCAAAAACCTGTGGATTGAAAAGATCTGAAAGAATAAGTGAACTGGGAAAGTTGAGTTTGACCATTGCAAAACGCAGGCCAACCAATAGTATAAAGAGCGCTACAAATTGCATTTCAGGAACCTGGATTCGATTCGTAAACTGAAATAGTAGTGCAATCAGTAAAACGAGGGAGATGGAAATTAAAATTACGGCAACTGTTTTAGTACGTTTATGAATGGGTAATTCATTTTGCAAAAAACTAACACGAAACGCACACTGATCTTGTACACAAACAGGTAACCCAAGATTAGCGTCCGGTTCCAGGATATCAAAATTTGGAGAGGGGAATACGCGCTCATTCCACGCTGTCTTTAGATAGTCATTGGTAATATTATAATTTACGAAAGAGCGGAATCACAGCCAACAAAAAATCGTTGTCGTTCAGTTTCCATTTTTTTGCGAGATAACTACCATTGCCAGCTTTTAACAATTTTAAGTTAAAGCTCTCTGCTACAGATGCCGCGGAAGGCACAAAGTCGTTGTTGGACCAAGACTTCAATTGCAGCCCATCAAAGAAATAAAATGAATACTCATTTTTGGAAGTAAGGGGAAGGCTCCCTCCCTGTTTTAGATTTGAAAGAAAGGCTTCAGCTTCGACATCAACCTTTTGTAATTCTTCATTCAGGTTTTGCGAAAGTTTATTGGCAATGTTCTGTGGTGAAACTGGCCTACTTGCAAAATAGACAGATAACATTCCCGCTATAAAGAAAACAACAAAACCAAGTGCTAAATATTTCAAATTCAAATGTTCAATCGGAATTGATGATTGATAAAGTTAACGAATTACTTTGGTTGCGAGAGATGAGGATTATATTTGATGCCTCCGAAGAAATAAAGATATACAATGCGTGAGTATCTATAATTTAATGGCGCTACGAGAACCATCACACCAATACTGACACTGATATAAACCCATTCGGAAGGATCACCAAGCAAATAAAGAAGAACACCGATCAGCATTAAGAATCCAATCGTGAAGCCATAGCCAACATACATAGCACCTTGATAGAATCCAGGTTCCGGTTCAAGTCTTACACCACAATAAGGACAAGAATCGTTCATCACATTAAATTTCGAAATACGGCTTATGGGATACTTAAATATATCTCCTTCGCGGCAACGTGGGCATTTACCTAGTAATAGCGCTGTCGGATAATTTTTTGCGGGCATTTTTACTGGATTTATACCATAAATAACCGATGACAATAACCGCGAGATAAGGCATGCTGAGCAGATACAAAATTCCGGTATTTATGCCAGCGGCAATTCCGGGGTCTCCATTCGAGTAGTTATTCTCTAAAGTTGACCGGCACATAGCGCATTGGGCAAGAGCTCTTCCTGTAGAAGTAATTATAATAATTAAAAAAAGAACTACTGCTTTCTTCATAATATTAATCAACCAGAAGCATGCCTTTGAAATGAACCCGGCAAAATTTACTTATAATATGGACTAATCATCAAATAAACAACCACACCGGTTACCGCCACATAAAGCCAAATGGGGAACGCTATCTTGGCCAAAGCCCTATGACGCTTAAAATCCTTTCTCCATGCGCGCAAATACGTAAACAGCACCAGCGGAACAACACCAACGGAAAGTAAAATGTGCGAAATAAGAATAAAAAAATATACATATCTGAGGGAGCCACTTCCACCGAATGAAGTGGATTCGCTGGTCATGTGATAAAGTACATACATAATTAAAAACAGCGACGACAGAATCATACACGTTTTCATTAAAAACTCGTGCAGGCCCTGCTTTTTATTCTTAATAGCAATCACAGCCGAAATCAACAGGAAGGCAGTAATACCATTTATACTCGCATAAATCGGCGGAAGAAACGAGAAATCATAACCACTTATTTTAACCCTAAATAAAACTGCAATAACCAACGGTATAAGAATTGAAACGCCCACGATTAGTTTTCTATAAGGGTCCTTCCGCTGATCGACTTTTAATGACGTCTCTTCCATCTCATGTCAAGTTAAGTGTACCTTCAATTCGATAATAGTTACGAGCCTGGAGCTGTGAGTTTCGAGACTTCTCTCAAAGTTCGGGCATTTATCTCAAAGCTCATGGCTAGAAGCTCAAGGCTTAAATACGTCAGGATATGCTTAACAATAATAACCTTAGTATCTTTTAAATAATATGGCTAACTCTATCAATAACCTGTCGATTTCCTCGCGGTTGTTTAAAATATATTGACCACGAATTACACCTTTATGATCCACCAACACAAGATCATATGGATCTTGTAAAAAAAAAATACAGCTCTTCAGTCTCAACGACTTATCTGAAGATGAAAGTATCTGCAGCTTAATTTCGTTTCCATACTCTTTTTTAACACGGTCTATTTGCTGCTGTGAATTGGCAGCCAACTCCCCGACGTGTATTAATATTAAGCTATCGTTTCCAATGGAAAGTTCTGCCCGAACACTATCAGGGATGCTATACGGCAACATAATTTCGATTCCACAATCTTCTAACCCATCAGGATAAACATCGGCATACAACGCAGGTACTGCAAATTCATTTTTTCCAAAAAGTTTCAAGAAAATGAAAATGCATATGGGGAAAAGCAAGGCAAGGAAAAGAAAAATTATTTTTTTTTGTTTCATAGTACCATCGTCCATCATCAGCAATATGTTCTTGAATTAAAATTCAAAAAAAAAGGCTTAAGTCCTCACCTAAGCCTCTTTGTTTGCAAGAATGAATTTTATCTGGCAGTAGAAATAGCCATGCCTTCGTAAACAAAAGCCACTAACATCCACACAACAAATATCATGGGTATCAATATAGACCAGAACAATACCTTTGCTTCATATTTCAAGTGCATAAATTCCAATACAATATATCCGGCCTTCACGATTGTTAAGGCAACAAATATAAATGTCTTTGAAGCTCCGGCCGACATTGTAAAAGCAATAATAAATTCGATGGTTGTAACAATGCCAAGTATGCCAGCTACAGTCCAAAGTTTTTTTATCTTTTCCCTGTTGGGCGGAACAACATTTACAGGTATATCTTCATCGGTGTGAGCTATTTCATTGGTATGGTCCATGTCTTATTATTTACAGGTATAATGTCGATTGAAATTTAAACGAGATAAAAGAAAGTAAACACAAATACCCAAACCAGGTCTACAAAGTGCCAATACAATCCCACTTTCTCAACCATTTCATAGTGGCCTCTTCGCTGATAAACCCCGGTTACAGTATTATAGTAAATCAAGAAAGTTGAGACACACCCCGCTAAACACATGGAATCCGTGAAAACCTGTTATGAAAAAGAAAAACGCTGCAAAATCGGGAGGACCATATTGGTTATAAGACAAGCTCGCTCCAAGAATGTTGTCCCTGCCACCACTGCATCTCCTACTTCTGCTCCATGAATAAAATGTGCCCACTCCCAAGCCTGGCAAGATAAGAAAGCTATCCCCCCAACAATCGTCCAGAGCATCCATTTTTCGACAGCTTTGCGATCCATCCGATGACCAGCTTCCACTGCCAACACCATCGTAACACTACTCATGATGAGAATAAAAGTCATGATGCCCACAAATACCAATGGAAGTTCTACACCGTGTAAAAATGGAACTGCTTCATAAACCTTTTCAGGAATAGGCCAGTACTCCGGCGAAAATTTGAAATCCTCAACGGGTCCGGTATAGGCCTGGTGTGAAGAGCGTACTAAACCATACGTAATAAGAAGTGCTGAAAATGTAAATGCATCAGACAACAAAAAGAACCACATCATGAGTTTGCCATAACTGACACCCATAGGTGATACTCCACCATCCCATGCACTTTTACCTGGAGCTACTGCTGACGATATTGCCATTGTTATGTTAAATTATCGGTTTAAGAGTAAAAAGACGAACAAATATAACCAAAGTCCACCCAAAAAATGCCAATAGGTTGCACACATTTCCACCTGCACAAGGTTTTTAGAATGGACCTTAATTTAAATATTGATACCAACACAATTAGCAAAAAAATTATGCCTCCCACAATGTGCAATCCGTGCAAACCCGAAATTATATATACAAATGACCCGGAAGGATTGCCCACGAGATAAATGCTGTTTTTTACAAGTTCGCCCCAGGCAAGGTATTGTCCAATAAGAAAAGTTATACCTAGGATAGTGGTGATCGAAATAGCTAATTTCGCCGCTTCTAAATTATCCTTTTTAACAGAGAGATAAGCCCAATGCATGGTGCCGCTGCTAACAAGAATTATTGCTGTTGTTACTAAGAACAAATTAGGCAATTCAAAAACCATCCAATTTCCATCTGCCTGACGAACGATGTACGCACTGGTCAACGCAGCAAAAATCATAATCACAGTGACAAGAAATAGCCACAATGCAAATTTCTTGGGATGCATTGATAATGGCTTCTTAGCTTCTTCTACAATTCTAATATTCAGTTGCCATAATTTTAAATTTTCAACCCTCCTATCAAACTTTATCTAATAAATATGCAATCTGTACAATAGGCAAATACAAAAAAGATCCAAACATGATTTTCAATGCTGACTTACGATCTCCAGAACTCATCAATGAAAATGTTTGCGCAAAAAAAGAACCCCACAAACCGTTACTACAATAGCAGAGTTGATTCCGGTAATGCCAAATGTGGCGGGCAATAATCCGAGTGGAATTAGGAACATGGTATAGATCATGATCTGCATAGCCGTGTTCAAATCTTTTTTACCTCCCGATGGAAGCAGTTTAAATCCTGCTTTTTTATAATCATCATCGGACACCCAGGCAATGGCCCAAAAGTGCGGGAACTGCCAGATAAACTGAATGCCAAATATGATCAAAGCTTCGTGCGATATTCCGCCTGTTGCAGCTACCCAACCTAGCAAGGGCGGAAGTGCTCCTGGGATGGCACCAACAAAAACCGCAATCGGTCCTACCCTTTTTAGTGGTGTGTAAACAAACCCATAGAGGATCATGGACACCACTGACAGGATGGTGGTCAATACGTTCGTATAAAGGATAAGAATAGATACTCCTGCTAATAAACAAAAGACTGCCACCATACTCGCTTCAGTCACCGAAACCCTATACGTGGGCAATGGCCGGTTCATCGTTCGATCCATGAGACTATCTAAATCTTTTTCAATAATTTGATTAATGGTAACAGCGGAGCCTGACAATAAAAATCCTCCGAGGAAAAGCATGACTAGTGTGATCCAGTTTACGCTGGGAGATGCAAGCACATAACCAAAGGCGCACGAGAATGCCACTAAAAACGACAATCTGAATTTTAACAACTCCCAATAGGCTCTTCCTTTTGTCAGCACAAAAGCAATCCCGTTCAGCTCATTTATATTCGCTAACTATCATCTTGCTATTGCAGTTTCTTCTTTCCTATTCAGCTTTAATAAAAACGCGAATTGCACTCCAAATGTAACGGTCGCCAGCAGCAAATGGATTGGCTGAAGAAAAGGGGGAACATCAAAATAAACCATACCTAAACCTGATAAAATTGTCCCCAAAATTAGCAGGATTAGGGTAAGTGCGAAAACTTTTGATCCCTCAGTTTTATACAATCTTACAATTAATCCAACATGAAGAATCAATACAATCCAGGAGAATGAACGGTGAATAATAAATTCTCCCCCCAGGTTACTTATCCACGCTTCACGCGCAGCACTGGCGGCTACCTGATCGATTGCCTCGCGTACCTGTGTCCCTAACAAAATCTGAACTAAAAGCACTGCTATACATGCCAACAGCCACCAAAAACCCAAAGAAGATTGAATCTCCTTTTCATAGCTGCTTTGATGAACCAAATAAATCAGCAAGGCCACAATAAGAAGAGCGAGAAACATATGAATCGTAATAGTCCATGGTGTTAAGTTTGTCGACACCACAAAAGAACCAATCCATCCCTGAAATCCCACCAATAAAAAAGCAAACCCGGATATCATGGTGAGTTTGGATTCTGTTTTTCTGAATCTGATTGAAATAACAAACACTGCAAAAATCAGAAAACCGATAATAACACCGATCACTCGGTTGATATATTCAATCCAGGTTTTTGTGGCGTTGAAATCATTTTCATGAAGAACGGCCGGATCATTTAGAATTTTTTTCCCGTTTCCTCCAAACCCAAGGCTACTCAGATATTGGCGAAACGTATATTTTTCTTTTCCCGGTGGGCCGCGTATACTTGCTTGTAATTCAGAGGCAAATCCGAAACTGATGTTGGCGGAATCCAGCTTCCAAAACATTTAGGCCAATCGGGACATCCCATTCCCGAACCTGTACTTCGAACAATACCTCCGACCAGAATTAAAACATAAACGGCAACTAGGGTTGATATGGTAAGCCTTCGAAATGAACGCATATTATTTGGGATATGCTGTTAGCGCCGATGTGTGAAACGAAAAATTAAGGTTCAAAGTTGAATGTATTGTAGACTTTGAACCATTAATCTGAAACAGGTAATTGCTAATGCTTGTTTCCTTCCACTACAATAGTACTATCTCCGTTCGAAGATTCGAGTTTGATCAACTCATTTTCATTTGGAAAATTAGACTCCGGAGTTTCTGAAAATGGAATATGCTGCGGAATATAATCTTCTTTTGAACCTGGCTTACTATAATCATAGGGCCAGCGATAGACAGAAGGAATTTCTCCAACCCAGTTACCATGTCCTGGATTACGAGGTGTTGTCCATTCAAGTGTAGTAGAATCCCATGGGTTGGCTGGAGCCAAACGACCGCGGAACATGCTGTAGAAGAAATTGAACAGGAAGATAAACTGTGCAGCCAGCGTGATGATAGCTGCAACACTCACCAACATATTCAAATCCGCAAAACCACTAAACGTTTCAAAGTTAGTCCATGAATAGTATCTTCTGGGGAAACCAGCAATGCCAATGTAGTGCATCGGAAAAAACACCAAATACACACCGACAAACGTTAACCAGAAGTGGATAGACCCCAGCGTGCTGTTCATCATTCTTCCAAACATTTTTGGGAACCAGTGATAGATACCCGCAAGCATTCCAAAGAATGAAGCGCTACCCATTACCAGGTGAAAGTGTGCAACGACAAAATACGTATCATGAAGCTGAATATCAATCGCCGAGTTTCCCAGGAATATCCCGGTGATACCACCCGTCAAGAAAGAACGAAACCATACCGATCGAGAACAACATTCCCGGCGTAAACCGGATGTTGCCTTTCCACAGTGTTGTTACATAGTTAAATATTTTCACTGCCGAAGGCACTGCAATGATCAATGTCAGCAACATAAAGATCGAACCTAGGAATGGATTCATACCTGTTACGAACATGTGGTGAGCCCATACAATGAAGGAAAGAATTGCAATGAAAAGCATCGATCCGATCATCGCTTTATATCCAAAGATTGGTTTGCGCGAATTCGTTGCAATAATTTCGGATGAAAGACCCAAGTGCAGGAAGCAACACAATGTATACTTCAGGGTGACCCAGGAACCAGAACAAATGCTGAAACAAAATCGGACTACCGCCATCGTGTGCTAACGCTTCGCCGCCAATGTAGATATCTGACAAATAAAAACTTGTTCCAAAACTGCGGTCGAAGATCAACAACAATGCGGCTGCAAATAACACCGGGAAAGAAAGCACACCAATGATAGCCGTAAAGAAAAGCGCCCAGATGGTAAGTGGCATTTTTGTAAATGACATCCCTCTTGTACGCAAGTTGATGATCGTGGTGATATAGTTGATACCACCCAATAAAGAGCTTACAATAAACAATGCCATGGCTACCAACCACAACGTCATTCCAAGACCGGATCCTTTAATGGCCTGAGGTAATGCACTTAACGGAGGATAAATTGTCCATCCTCCTGCGGCGGGACCCGTTGACAGGAAGAGGGAAGTAAACATGATGACACTGGAAAGGAAAAAGAACCAGTACGAAAGCATGTTCAGAAAACCAGAAGCCATATCTCGCGCTCCGACTTGCAACGGAATGAGGAAGTTGGCGAAGGTTCCGCTCAGTCCGGCAGTAAGTACAAAGAACACCATGATGGTTCCGTGCATCGTGACAAGAGCGAGGTAAAATTCAGGATCAAGTTTTCCTTCGGCAGTGATCCATTCTCCCAGAACCGGTTTAAGCCAATCCAGATTCATATCTGGGAAACCAAGCTGCAACCGGAATATCACGGAAAGTATACCTCCAAGCAACGCCCATAAAATACCCGTGATAAGAAATTGTTTTGCAATTATTTTATGATCCTGACTAAAAACGTATTGCGTCCAAAAATTGCCTTCATGATGTTCATGCTCGTCTTCATGATCATCGTGATGGTGAACATTTTGATGAAGGTGTATGTCAGTCGTTGCCATGTCGTTGATAATCTTTAAATTCTATTATTCCTTTGCCTCCGCTACGGATGATCCAGGATCTTTTTCCATACCTGCTTTGATCATCGCCGCTTCTTTCAACGCGTCCGGTACATTTTTCAGGTAGTCCGGATTTTGTTTTAACCATGCTTCCTGGGAAGCCTTCCATCGTTCGTAAGATTCAGCATCCTCTACGACAACAGCCATCTTCATAGAGAAGTGCCCGCGTCCACAAATTTCAGCACAAGCCAATTCGTAGTTAAAATTGGGATTACTCAACTCATCCCGCATCTGCTGGGTGGTCTTCGTTACCTTGAATTTAAACTGGGTTGGCATCCCTGGCACCGCATCCATTTTCACGCGGAAGTGAGGTAAGAAAACGCTATGCAAAACATCCTTTGCCCGGATCTTCAATAAAATTTCCTTATCGACTGGGAGATGCAACTCCAGGGATTTAAAATCATCAAATGAATTTTTATCTGTCAGATCAAGTCCAAATTCGTTGGTAGCATCAATTAAGTTTATAGTTATTTTTTCCGAGCTGGCCATCCTTTACGCCAGGATACCGGGCTGTCCATGCAAACTGCTGACCAATGATTTCAATGAGCTTCAGCATCCTTGGCAGCTGGAGCAGTTATGTCGTTCCAGGCACGAAGTCCCGTAAAAATCAAAACTGCAAGACGATGGCTGGAATAATAGTCCATGCTAGTTCTAGATAATGATTGTCAGGATAGTATTTCGCTTTTTGTCCTTCACGATACTGGTATTGGTATATGAATACAAACATGACGATACTGATAATCACAAATGCCGCCACTGAAACGGCCATCGTAATCCAGAAAAGAGTATCAGTCCACGCCCCATGATCGGAAGCGACAGGTAAGTTATAATCGTCAAAATAAGCAATCGAATACCAGAAGAAACCTCCTAAGCTCGCAATCATGAAGACAATAAAAAGGGCTGCATTAACTTTATTAGCGGTCCCCGCTTTTTCATCCCTCGGACCCTTTGCAATGGTTATCAGATTACTAACCCTGAAGATCAAGTAGAGAATCGCCAGAATCAGAACAACACCCAGAAAAATAATCAAACTCATCATATCAGTTTCAATAATTTAAATGTGGTGATGAAGACTCTCTTGCAGCATCGGATCATTCTTTCCAAACAGTGGCAACTTGGTCAGACTCGTAAGTACAACCAAAAGAAAGACGGACACGAAGATCAAGGCAATTCCAATCTCAATAAGACCAACACCTCCATCAAACTTCATAACACCTGGTGTAACCATATTAAAGAAATCGAACCAATGGCCTACAATAATAATAGGGCACACTAATTTTAGCGTTGACATCTGGCGTTTCGCATCTCTTGTCATGAGTAACAAAAATGGCAACACAAAATTCAAAATTAAATTCAGATAAAATATCCAGCTATACGGACTATTCTTCATGCGTTCAAGAAAGTACACTGTTTCTTCCGGAATGTTGGCATAATAGATCAGCAAGAACTGGCTAAACCAGATGTAGGTCCAGAAAATCGAGAAGGCAAACATAAACTTTCCAAGATCGTGTAAGTGATTCGAGTTAACTATCTTAAGATAACCGGCATCCTTCAGGTATACAACAATCAGTGTAATCACCGCAACCCGGTAACCCACCAGCTGGCAAAAACATACCATCCGAACATGGTACTGAACCAATGTGTATCGATGCTCATCACCCAATCCCAGGCAGCAACGGAAGAACTAACTCCAAAAAATATGAGAAACACGGTAGATAGAACCACATTCTTATGCCAGTATGAAGTGGTGCCCTCAAGATCTTCCGCCAGCATATTCTTGCGTGATCATCGATGAAGAACCAGTACCATACTCCGAAGAACAATACCATTCTGAAGATGAAAAATATTGGAAATGTTCCACCTGCCAAAGGCCAGAAAAAGAAGGGCGCTTTTTTATTAATGATGGGATCAAATTGAGCACCTTTCTCATCGTATAGATAACTATGTGTCCAATGAAAAATATCATGTTTTGTAAAAAACCACAGCGCAAGCATTAATAATACCTGCAATCGGTATCCAAGTGCCCATCGCCAGGCCAACGCGTTTGACACCTACTGACCAGCCAGCCTGTGCTGCATATTGAATCGCAACGAAAAACAATCCGATAATGCCGAGCCCTGTAAAGAATACATTGTTCATCCAGAGACGTTGTAATATATTCTCTTCAACCAGGGTGATGTTCCTTCATGGCCGGCCTCAGCATGACCTTCTGAAGCAGCAGCATGTTGTTGAACACTTGCCACTAATTCGCTGCTCTGCATGCTAGCGTGCTCACTGCTGCCGGCTTCGTGATGGCCACCACTCTTCGCTATGAATAAGCCAGCAATGAATAACGCGACGCCTACAGCAAGCAAGATGAAGAGCGTTCTTTTGGTCTCTGCCCTAAATACATAATGTTCTTCCGTAACTACTACTTGATGAGCCATTGTTATATTCATTGTCCGTTTATCCGTTATCATTCGGTTTATTATTTCTGCAGGGTCTTAACATATTTGGCAATCTTCCACCGATCCTCTTCGTTGATCTGTGATCCATGGGGCCACATCAATCCTTTGCCATGCGTGATGACGTGGAAAATATGACCTTCCGAGATCTTCTTCAATGCATCACCCGTTAAGTTAGCCACTCCGTTGTAAGTACTCTTTTCAATTTTGCCTTTCTCCGGATCGTCAACAGTAACACCTGCAGCCACTTTGCCATCGCCTGTTCCTTTAGCGCCATGACAATGATCGCAATAGGTATCGTATAAAAGCTTTCCCTCCGCGATCATTGCCGCTGTTGAGTCTAATGGGTTCTTTAAAGTAGACGCCGCAAACGCTAAACTATCTTTACCAAGACGGTAAGGAAGCCAACCGTGTTTATTTCTCTTACTGTATTGCCCGCAGGCTCACGCATATTCATATCGATTCGGATTGAACGTGTTGGAATTATAAAATTCTGCATGACCTTTCTTTTGGTTACTCGTATTGGATATTCAATAGAAGTCAACCATCTCCCGGCATCCCAATCTTCTATCTGCGAATAGGGCTCATATGCAACGGAGTGATACATGTTGGGTGCATACTCAGTTCCCTGGTTGTCCTCACCAGCTCCACATGAAGTCAATATCACCGACAGCGAAAATGCAATGAGTAGAGTTGTTGCTAAACGCATAATTATTGTTCTCTTATTATTCAAAATTCTTTTCATTTACTTCAGAAGCCCCAGCTGTCTTAAGAATACTGGCAATTTCAGCTTTGCTTTTACCTTTATTAAGTGCAAGGTCGATTGCCATCACATGTTTATCATCCGTGCTGCGAATATCGAATTGACGAGGCCACGCGTACGGCTTTAGATCACTTACGATCAAGAATGTGGCGACCATACCAAAAGAAGCCAACAATACCGTAAGCTCAAAAGTAACGGGAATAAAAGGAGGTAATGAAGCGAAGTTTTTACCACCGATGATCATCGGCCAGTCATAACCAAGCATCCATATCTGCATGATCAGGGCAAGAGCTGTCCCAGTCATACCAAAAAGAAACGCTGCGATTGGAAGCCGGGTTCTTTTATAGCCTAGCACTTCATCCAATCCGTGAACGGGAAACGGCGAAAATACTTCGTGAATCTTCACTCCGCTTTGACGTACTTTTTGTACGCCATCGAGTACCAGGTCTTCATCATCAAAGATGCCTACTAAAAAGTTTTTATCTGCATCCATTTGTCTAATTTTTATGGTACCTAGAAAGCATCAATGCGGCGTATCGCCATGTTGTTTTTTCGGAACCTGATTTTAAAATACTTTTTACTTCAGCCATATTGATCACCGGGAAGAACTTGGCAAACAATAAGAAAGCAGTAAAGAAAAATCCAAATGTGAATAGATATTCCCCGATATCGTACATGGTTGGATGAAACATTGTCCAACTCGACGGAAGGTAATCGCGATGAAGCGAAGTAACAATAATCACAAAGCGCTCGAACCACATACCGATGTTCACAACGATCGAGAGCACAAATGTAGCTACAATGCTGGTCCTGATTTTCTTAATCCAGAAGAGTTGAGGAGAGATCACGTTGCAGGTCATCATCGACCAATAAGCCCACGCATAGGGACCTTGAACCCGATTGTAAAAAGCATATCCTTCGTATTCAACTCCAGAATACCATGCGATAAATAATTCAGTGATGTACGCAATACCCACGATCGAACCTGTTACAATAATGATGATGTTCATCAATTCAATATGATAGATGGTGATATAATCTTCGAGCTTAAAAACTTTGCGGGTGACCAGCAATAAAGTTAACACCATGGCAAAACCAGAGAAGATAGCTCCGGCAACGAAATAGGGTGGAAAGATTGTCGTATGCCATCCAGGAATAACAGAAGTTGCAAAGTCCATCGATACGATTGTGTGAACGGACAATACAAGAGGAGTAGAAACACCTGCCAGGATAAGTGCGACAGATTCATAGCGCATCCACGCTTTTGCACCACCCTGCCATCCGAAACTCAATGCATTGTAAATGTTGGCTCTGATTTTATTTCCTTGTACAACAGCACGGTCGCGAATAACAGCAAAATCAGGAATAAGACCCATGTACCAGAACACCAGTGAGACAGTAAAGTATGTTGAGATCGCAAATACATCCCACAACAGTGGAGAATTAAAATTCACCCATAGCGAACCAAAAGCATTCGGGAGCGGAAGCGTCCAATAGAAGCCTAACCAAAGGCGGCCCATGTGCATCAATGGAAAGGTGGCCGCACAAATAACGGCAAAGATCGTCATCGCTTCAGCGGCGCGGTTAATGGACATCCTCCACTTCTGACGGAATAGTAAAAGAATGGCTGAAATCAATGTACCCGCGTGACCAATACCCACCCACCAGACGAAGTTTGTAATATCCCACGCCCAGCCTACTGTTTTATTTAGTCCCCACACGCCGACCCCGTTCCACAATAAGACGCATATGCAATAAAAACCAAATGCCAGAAGGGACAAGGATATAGCCATACGCCATCCACCACAGAGGTGTAGGCTTTCCTTCTACCTGACGGCTGATGTCATGCGAAACATCTTTTACTGTTTTACCTGCCGGTTACCAAGGGATCACGAACTGCTGACGTTATCTGCATTTGGATCGTTATTCGTTAAATGTTATCCGTTAATTGTCGTGTGAAGTGTGTGTGCTGTTAAGAAATCCGTTTAACGATTAACGCCTAACGGATAACTGTTTACTATGCCTTAGCATCTTTATTCCTCACTTTTCTCAAGTACCAAATATTTGGCTTTACACCAATTTCTTCGAGAACCTGGTAAGCGCGTGGATTACCAGATTCTTTGTCATTAATATAAGGACGATCCTTTTGCAATGGACGAGGTTGTATCAACTTCGAAATTTTGCTTTCAGGATCGTTCATGTCGCCAAATACAATGGCTCCGGTAGAGCACGCCGCCTGACACGCCGTCACCACTTCGCCATCTTTAACCGTCCTTCTTTCTTTTTTCGCATTCAATTTACCCAGCTGAATTCGCTGTACACAGAAAGTACATTTCTCCATAACACCGCGAGAGCGCACCGTTACATCCGGATTCAAAACCATTTTACCCAAGTCGGTATTCATGGCAGGGTTTGTATTTTCAAACTGTTTCGTTGTCGTGATATTTAAACCAATTGAAACGTCTTACTTTATAAGGACAGTTGTTGGCGCAATAACGAGTGCCAATACATCTGTTATAAGTCATTTGATTAAGGCCTTCCGTGCTATGTGTGGTAGCAGCAACAGGACAAACAGTTTCGCAAGGCGCATTATTACAATGCTGACAAAGCATCGGTTGAAAAACCACCTCAGGATTTTCGCTGGCTTTTTCCACACCTTTCCAATCGTCAGCCGGCGCATCACTGCTGTAGTAGCGGTCGATGCGCAACCAATGCATCTCTCTTCTGTTGATAACTTCTTGTCGTCCAACAAGGGCTACGTTGTTTTCCACATTACATGCAACTACACATGATCCGCATCCAATACAAGTATTGAGATCAATGGACATGCCCCAGTGATGATTTTTGTAATCGTGACCTTTCCAAAGGGAAATCAACTCCGGATCTGTTTTATGTTCCGGAACCGTCCAGGTGGACACCTTAGGATCAAAAGCTCCCGCAGCAACATCTCTTTTAAATGAACCAAGATCAGTTTCTTGAATTACCGTCTGGCGGCCCATGTATGTGTTATGGGTTTGCGTCTGAGCAATTGATACGGTTCATCCGTTATGGTGAATTCCACATTGCTCACACTGTAGCTTAATGAACCGTTTACCAGTTCCACCAGCGGATATGCATTGTGTCCGATGCCATCGGCTACCTTGCCTGCTTTTGTCCGGCCATAGCCTAACGGTATGCCTATTGTTCCAGGCATTTGCCCAGGTTGAACCAGTACGGGAAGTTTTACAGTTTTACCATTCGCCTTTATAGTGGCAAACTTCGTAAAACTTTCAGCGAAATTAATTCCCTTTGCGTCTTTTGGAGCAACTGTTACATAGTGATCCCAAACTGCTTTTGTGATCGGATCAGGAAGTTCTTGCAACAGCGGATTATTCGCCTGCGAACCATTGCCGATGTTTCCGCTTTCATAAACTACCAGTTCCCATGTACCTGCTTTAGAATTGCTTGCAATTGAACTTGCAGCTGCATTTACATCACCGTTAAAAATAAGAGCAGGGCCTGCGGCAACCGGCAATTCATATACACCATCGTACAAACACTTATCCCAAAAGTTTTGGAAATGGGCGTGTACCGACTGGGTTGAGAAAAAACGAGTCCTCCAGTTATTTTTTACAAATTCAAAATAGTCTGTATCTGATTCACCGGCCCAGGTCAGGAAACTTTCCTGTGCCGCACGTGATCTGAAAATCGGTGTGATCGCAGGCTGCGCCAAGACTAAAATGATTTTTCTTGGGCTCGGCATCATTCCATGACTCGAGGAAATGATGATCCGGGGCTTCATAATTTACAAGTGAGCCGGTCTCATCTTCTTTATAGTTTGTCGAAATAGAAATGCCAATTTTTTTAATTGCCGCTGCCAGCTTATCACCTGCAGGATAATCGTATACCGGGTTACAGTTATAGAAAATTACAGCACCTATGCTTCCTCCTTCTGCATCGCTAACGAAACTGGCCATCGCCTGATCATCACCCTGTCTATAATTCACGGGGAGGCTAGTGTTGATGGTGCTTCCATAACTTCCAAGGATATCATTTATTCCATTTACCAATACTTGAATGCTTTGCATTGTTAGAGCCCGAAACCACCAAAGCTTTTCCGCGATTGCTCCATAGATCGTCAGCAGCTTTGGCAAGATTGTTTAGCTTTTCGGCTCCTCCTGAAACTGTGGGCCGGCCTGCTTTTGCTGCTAACTAGATTATACAGTTGCAACCACAACAGCACCTTCCTGAGAAGGTTTAATTTGCGTTCTGTAGTCTGCATTAGCGCCGGTGATGGAAAGGACGGATTCGAACTGATAATGTCGAGACATGTCTCTTTTCTCTTCGCTTACTTCACGCGTTTGAGCATACTGTTTGGTGAATTCAATGGGTGCTAACCAGCTTCCAAGAAAGTCCGCTCCAATGCTTACAATGACATTGGCTTTGCTAAAATCATACGAAGGAATAAAAGCTGAACCAAAAGATTCTTCATTTGCTTTCAGTATTCCATAGGCAGAAACCTGATCATATTGAACAACTTGTGTCGTTGGAAATTTTGCTTTGAATTTTTCAATCGCTGCTTTTGTGCTTGGACTGAGTATGGTGTTGCTTACAATTCTTATCTGACCTCCTGCTGCTGAAACTTCGTTTAGTTTGGCTATGATCTCTTTATCGAGATCTGCCCAGTCGATGCGCTTGCCATTTGCTTCTGGACCCCGTAATCTGGAATTATCATATAAGGAAAGCACGGAAGCCTCCACCTGCGCATTGGTTCCACCTTTCGTTACATTCGAAAGAGCGTTGCCTTCAATCTTAATCGGCCTGCCTTCGCGGGTCTTAACTACAATGCTGCAATAATCTCCTCCATTAATATAAGTCGAAGCAAAGTAATCTGGCTATGCTTGCATCAGTATCCATCGGTTTGTTAACATACGGAATTGCTTTACGGATAGGAGCTTCGCACGCCGCCAATGTTACGGCTGACATACCAAAACCCATCATCTTCAAGAAATCTCGCCGTGAATGGCCTAGATCTTCTTCCGGACCAGGCTGCCAGCAAATTCATGATGCGCATGCTTTACAA
This sequence comes from uncultured Bacteroidota bacterium, assembly GCA_963837415.1. Classification (GTDB taxonomy): domain Bacteria; phylum Bacteroidota; class Bacteroidia; order Cytophagales; family Cyclobacteriaceae; genus Chryseolinea. The sequence goes on from CAWING010000002.1 coordinate 620,160, forward strand.
ACTCGGGGCTGTTTGCCAGTTGCTCGATGCCTTTCCAGTATATCTTTTTAGACTCCATTATTCGTTATCAGTTAGCCGTTAGCCGTTAATCGTTATCCGTTATTTGTTATTCGTTGTCAGTTATCCTTATTCCCTAATAATATCTTTGTTTCTTGTTGTCAGTCGTATCGCACTACCGATAACGATTAACAGATAACGGATAACGGATCTAATAGTGACATTTAGAACATTCCAATCCACCTATCATCTTCTACTTTCATAGGTGTCTTGCTGGACTTATTGTGAAGTTCAACAAGCTTATCATAATAGGCATTGCCTTTTGCATTGACATCTGTTTTCCGGTGACAATCGATACACCAACCCATTGTTAATAAAGATGTTGCTTAACAACATCCATCGTCTCAATCGGTCCATGACAGGTCTGACATTCAACACCACCTACATTGACGTGCTGAGAGTGATTGAAATAGGCCAGGTCGGGAAGATTGTGAATACGAACCCATTCAATCGGTTTATTATTTTCGTAGGCCGATACAATTTTGGCTATCTCACCTTCTCCCGTCAAGCTTCCTTGTTTGATCTGATTATGGCAATTCATACAAATATTGACAGAAGGGATGGTAGCATTCTTTACCTTTCGTGGCACCAACGTGGCAATATTTACAGTCAATTTCATATTGGCCCGCATGAATTTTATGGGAAAAAGCGATCGGTTGCTTCGGCGCATATCCTTGCTGAACACCCACGGAAAACAAACCGTTGATCACGGCTTTAAAACCCAGTGCTGCTACGAGAAATATGACAATAAAAATAAATCCCGAGCTTCTGGTAATGGATCCAACGCTGATAGGCGAGTGAACCACCTCTTTGTCTTCATCCGAAAGTTGTTTTTGATCGAGGAAACGTTTAAGAGCGGAAACAAGTAATCCTAATATAATAAGGAGTAATAGCAGGATGATGACCATCCCGATGAGAATGATGTTTAAATATTTGGAGGAAAGACTCGTGTCTCCTCGCCAGGTTGTCCTTAGGATTGCGTTCTGGAGCTCTTCAACCTTTGCAGCTTCAGCTTTAACATAAGCCAAGATATTCATGATATCCTCATCCTTCAACGAGGTGAAGGCGGTCATCTGAGTTTTGTTATACTCATTATATAACTTTATTGGCGTAATCATCGCCACTGGCAATTACTGCAGATGAATTATGAACAAAGCTTTATGATCCAGTCGATCGAGGGCGCACGTTGCTGAACTCCAGCCAGCGCGGGGCCTACTAACTTTTGATCTAACTCTGTGGCAAGCTTTACAATTCGCATTAAACAAAGCTTCACCAGCTTTAATCGCGGCAGGGTCAGTAGAAATTTCCTGAGCGGAGGATGTAAAACTTATAAATGCGAAAACGAAAACCAGTGAGAAGAACTTGCAAGCGGAGGAGATAAAGTTTTTATTCATGTGTGGTTCAGTGTCCGTTTTCAAAACAAGCGGCACAAATCTACTATCGGAACTCATTTTTTCAAATTTATTTAAAGTGTTGAAAGATAAATTATGATGAAAACCTTACTTCACTGAAAGTCAACTGGAAGGTAAAGTGAAAATGTTTCTGCCTGATCGGAGAAATTAATTTAGAATAGTTTTAAATTGAATTGTTTATTGACTTTTAATCCTGTATACTGTATGCCCTTAAAAGTAGCATTCAGTCAATTTAGATTTAACTTTTTTCGTACGATCCCTATTAATCCTTAGACCATCCTTCCTCGATTCCCAACCCAAACAAAGCAAAATCATATTTGACAGGATCGTCAGCATCAAGTTTTCTGAGATTGTTCGTTAGCTCAAGTGCGGTTTGCCAATCCGTTGGCTTTCGCTTTATCAATTTAAGCTTGCGCGCGACACGATCGACATGAAGATCGCAGGGACAAACCAGTTGGGATGGTGAAATACTTTTCCACAAACCAAAGTCTACACCGTTGTTATCCCGTCGTACCATCCAGCGCAAATACATATTCAGTCGTTTGCAGGTTGATTTTCGTTCAGGTGTGGCTATGTGTTTCCTCGTACGGTGGGGATAATCCGGCAAGCTAAAAAATAGATTTTGAAAATTGATGAGACCGCGTTCAATCGTTTTATCAGTGGCAGAAACTTTAAATGCTTCTTCCAGGGAATGATGATTCGTGTAATACCATTTCAGAAAAGCAAGAAAATAAAGCGTATCGGTGGCATTGAAAGTGCGATGCTTAAATTTCTGCATTGTCTTTAGATCCGATTCGGTATGATGAAGGATAAATTGATACGGATCGTTGTCCATACGCGTCAACAACTCTTTGCATTTTCTAATGATCGTAACGCGCTGACCCCAGGCGAATACGGAAGCAAAAAGTCCCGCTATTTCAATATCCTGTTTCTTTTGATAAGCATGCGGAATACTGATTGGATCCGACTCGATGAATTTTGCCCGATTGTAGAGATTCACTTTCTCGTCCAGGAATGCTTTGAGTTCTACTTTTGTCACAGGACCGTTATCCGTTAATTGTTATCCGTTAATCGTTATTGCTGCTTTGAGCAAGTGCGAATGTAAGGCAAGATTAATAAGTTTTAAAAAAGCAGCTAATAGTCACCGATTTTATAAATTTCTGAGATCAAGTATTCTAGAGACATTACTGATAGCAATTAATGGGTAACGGATAACAATTAACGGATAACCAACTCATGAAAAGATTCCTTAAAATATTTTTACTTTCCCTCTTCCTCATCCTCCTCACGATACTAGCCTATATCTTCATTACATTCCCTCCCGTCATGGCTGGAATGGCTGCAAAAACGATGTGCTCTTGCGTCTATGTGACAGGCCGCACGCCACAAAGTGTAAAAGAAAAAGAACTTCAGGTTTTCCCAGGCTTATCAAGTTCAACTATAGTCGTAAACGATACGGACTCTACCGTAACAGCCACTGTATTTTGGAAAACCAGCAAAGCTATTTTTAGAAAAGGATTAGGCTGTACACTTCTCGCTCAACGACCGGAAGAAGAAGTCAGAGACCAAGAGGTCATAGTCCCGGTAATGCCCACCGCAAATCAGGACACGATTGTCTGGCCGGCAGGAAATAAAACAACAGATTCACTTCTCCACGCGGTAAATTATGCTTCAGTAAATGAGGCGATCGATCACGCTTTCTTGGAGCCTGATCCCAAACATCCGATTCATACTCATGCTGTAGTGATCATCTACAAAGGCGAAATTATCGGGGAACGGTATGCAGAAGGTTATAACCAAAATTCCAGACTGATGGGTTGGTCTATGACCAAAAGTATAACCAACGCACTGGTAGGGATTTTAGTAAAGGAAGGAAAACTTAATGTGAATAATCCTGCGCCGGTGAAGGAGTGGCAAAACGACAGTCGAAATAAAATTACGCTACATAATTTATTGCAAGCTAGCAGCGGATTAGCCTGGTCAGAATCTTACTTTAATCCTTCCGCTGATTTTCATCAAATGTTTATTCATAGCGATGATAAAGCTGCGTATGCTGCCTCGCGCGAATTGCTTCATGCGCCTGGTACATTTTTTCAATATTCCAGCGGAACGACAAACATTATTTCCAGAATCATCCGGCAAACCGTGGGCGATGATGAATACTATCAGTTCCCTTACAAAAATTTTTTTTATAAGATAGGAATGAATCATGCCATCATGGAACCGGATGCATCAGGTACATTCGTAGCTTCATCTTACAGCTTTGCTTCTGCCCGCGACTGGGCTCGCTTCGGCCTCTTATATTTAAATGATGGGATATGGAATGGAGAAAGGATTTTGCCTGAAGGGTGGGTAAAATATTCTGTTACACCTGTCGCGGTTGCCGAAATGGGAAAATATGGTGCTCACTGGTGGTTGAACGCTGGCGATAAAAATAATGTAGCTCTCCGTAAATATTCCGGGCTTCCCACCGACGCATTTTGGGCCGATGGGTTCGAAGAACAAAGCGTTATGGTGATACCTTCCCGGGAATTGGTTATCGTCAGGCTAGGAGTTTCACATCATGGATTTAATTTTGAAAACCTAGTTGATAGAATAATTAAAGCGTTGCCTGAATAATTTAAGAGTAAAAATAAACCTAAACCACCGATGCAGACCCAAGCAAAGGCATCACCTATAAAATTATACACCGTAGGAATATGTTTAACAGGAAGATGAGCCACTAGTATTTTCTCACCATCGTTATAATAATTATTAGATGCGATAACACGTCCGAACTGATCCGTGGCTATGCTTGGCCCTCCACTGGCAATCCGCAACAAGCTTACCCCATTTTCAATAGAACGCACGGAAGCCATTTGCGCATGATAAGGAGAAATTTCCTTCCAATCGCCGGAAGGCAACAGGAGAATGTCTGCCTGTTGTTTGCCAGTTTGTTGCATTAATGTTGGATAATCTCCATCGTAGCAAATTGAGGTTGCTAATCTCCCGTAAAGCGTTTCATTGACAGGAATTTTACCATCGCCAGGTATGCAGGGTTCTATAACAGGTACCGGTTTATTCTTAAAAAATATAGTTAACACATCGCCGGAAGGGCTAAACAAAATGGCTTTGTTTTCCATAAATTTTTTTCCGCTCTCCACTTTCCCTGGGTGAATGGCTGCGAACGTCATCAGAAAATACAGGCGATGTTGAAGCGCAAATGTTTTGCCTCTATCGATCAACTTTTCCTCTTCGGATTTTATAGCAAAGGTCAGCGCTTCGGACCATGAAATGATTTTGGCACCAGCTAAAGCTTCCCTATGACTTCGAGCGAAAAGAGAATCCTGGGATAGCCTCAAGAACTTATGGCTTTTTTCAAATTTCGGATCGAAAGGATTTTCAATAAATTGTAGTAGTCCTTTATTAAGCTCAGCCAATTCAGGCGATGTCTGACTTAGAGTCTGTTCATCTACTTCAATCCATTTTCCAAATACGTCTTTATATATCGACTGAATGAAAGGAATATTGCTTCCTGTTATACCTGCGACTCGCACCGTCTTTTGTATTGAATTAGAATGCAAATTTGTTATAGCCATCCCAAATAATAATAGGCTCAGGAGCAATGATGTGAATACAACAATTGTTTTACCCACAACCTTCCAGCTCCCTTGTTCTTCAATCACCCAGACGCCTAATGATGAAACCCATCCTATTAGAAACGTTATTCCCCAAATACCTACCAATGATGCAGTTTGAATTAAATAAGAATTAGAAACCTGTGTATAGCTTAGAGATCCCCAGGTACCCCCACCTCCAAATGAACTAACGTATTCATACATTACAAGAGCGATCGGAAATATCAGAGTCTTTTTCCATCCATGCATTTTCGGGTATAATACCCGATTAAGCCAGTATGGAACCGCAGCCTGAATGCTAATAATGATGGTCATAATTACAAAAAATACCCCGGGAAAAGGAAGTACTTTATAGTTAGCAATCGAAGAAGAAATGGTCAATAGACCCACTGCCAGCAAAAAAGATTTCCACGGCTTAATATTCTTTATTGACAGGATAAGAAACATCGGGGCGAGCCAGGCTGCTAGCGGAAACAACCATTTGGGGGATAAAAGAATAAAACAAAGTAAAGTCAGTGGTATTAAAAATACGTTGGCTTTGGTTTTCATGGGGCATTAATTTTTACCAAAGAAACGGCAACAAATACGGTCAAATCGACCGACCACGCGAAGTCGAACTGTTTTTGGGTGAAAGTCGAACGTTATTTTAAATGCTTTCTGTACTCAGATGGAGTTTGCCCGGTCTTCTTTTTGAATAATGTGTTGAAAGACGATTTCGAATTAAATCCGGATTGATACATAATCTCAAGCACCGTTAATTTCGGATCAGTAGATTCTTGCATGATTCGTTGCGCTTCCTGGATCCTTAGCGAATTTATAAAGTCAAAAAAGTTCTGTTTATAATTCTCATTAATTATTTGGGACACTTTCCTTGACGGAAGGTTTATGCTTTCAGCCAATTGCTCGATTGTTATATCAGCGTTTAAAAACACTTTACTCGAAGCAAGCAGCAGTTCCAACTTTGCAAGTCCATCCTTCCTTTCAGTTTCGGATAAGGTAGATCCGGCATATTTTTTTTTCATTAATTCTTCTTCAGCTCCTAAGAAAATCTCGGGCTGTTTTAGCGCTCTCCAGACAATGACATTTGTGAAAATAAAAATAAAGCCCATGACAACCATCAATCCACCATCAAACCATTTTCTGGTAGCCAGGGGAAGCAGTGTATAGATGAATGAAAGTATCAAGATCACACCAACAGATAAAACCACAAACAGCAACCAATCTAAGTTGCGCTTACCTAAATGAGAAAATTTCTCCTGAAGTTGCTGTTGATATGAAATTATTTCCCGATAGGCAAAAACAAGATATATCCCAACATGAGCATATATTGCAATGATCGAAAAATAAAATCCCATTGGTAATTGCTGCTGCCGAACCGCTGATTGAATTACCTGTTGAAAATCGGACGGCTGCAGGTGGTAAAAAATCTGAAATGAAATAGTAAACAGAATAAAGGGCATCAGATGAACAAGATCTTTTACTCTAAATCTAAAGTGGCTATAAGCCATTGACCGTGTATAAAAATACAATGCTGGCCCCAACAAAAAGACAAATCCATCTTCTAAGTGTGCCAATTGAGGAAATCGTTGATAGAATCCATAATACACCAGCAAACCATCACTCAGGTTGATCGCTAACAACAAGAAGAATGCTGCGAGGAGTCTGTTGCTTAATGGTTTACCTTTTCGGCTGTTGAAAAGAAACAACGTCAGCAGTAAAAGCTGAAAGATTACTATTGTTGATAAGCTATTCAGCAAGGAATAAAACATCGAATGGAAAGGTAACTAAGTTGGAACGTCAGTCTATCGGCCGAAATCATCCTGAACCCTCACGATATCATCTTCGTCAGAGGGATGCTTCACATCGGTATGTTGCCATATCTCGGCGATCATACCCCAGCCATCCAACCCCACGAGCCGGTGACGTTGACCTTGTTTTAAGCGAATGATCTCTCCGGCTTTTAGTTTTTGAATAGGACCTTCTTCATCTGTATCGCTTGTCACAAGACCTGCTGTACCGGCGACCAGTTTCCAAATCTCCGCCCTTCTGTGATGGTATTGCCAGGATAATCTTTTGTTTGTTTGAACCATCAATATTTTAGGACTAAGCTTGCCGCTGATCTTTAATGTAGATAATTCAATACCGGGAAAATAATATTGACCAAATTGATGGGCTTGCGATTCATCCAAGACAAAGAATCCACCCCAGGGCCGGTTGAAATCTTTTGTTGCTATTTTAAATCCAGCATCCGATAAATACTTTTCTACAGAAGCCAACACAGTGGGTTTATCGCCCTTCAATGATAAATCTTGTTGCATAGTATGGTTCGACAAGTCCGAAAATTACTAATTTATTTCTTCTCCCTACATCTTCGCATCGGCAGGATAACATATTCCACAGCTAACGCGGATCCTATCTAACGTTTCCATTAATAACAATGAATCGGCATGGCTCATCACCGGACTTTCTATTAAATTATTTCGCAAACATTCTCCAACATGTCTTGCCTCATATTGATAACCATAGCCATCCTCCCGGTCTATTGATAATAATTCAGAGGCGCTCGCATCTCTTACAACTGCTACATTAGCCGTGGCATTATGAAAGCGATTGCTCAGGCGGATGTAACCATTTTTCCCGCAGATGGTAGCTTCAACGGGAGTATTTGCTTCAAAGGTTGCACTTAAAATTGCCAATGCACCAGCTTCAAATTTTAAGAGGATCGCGATTTGTTCATCAACTCCCGAAGGAAACTGTTTTATTGTAGCCAATACTTCGGTAGGTCTTCCGAGCAATGACGTAGCTAAGAAAACAGGATAGATTCCGATATCAAGTAAAGCTCCGCCACCTAGTGCAGGGTCACACAACCGTTGCGATATTGGAGAAGGCGCCTTAAATCCAAAATCGGCGTGAATCATTTTTATTTCTCCCAAGTCGCCGGACCGGACAAGGGAATTAAGTTTTTCATATTGCGGAAGAAATTTAGTCCATAGAGCCTCCATTATAAAAACACCATTTCTTTTCGCAGCCTGAATAATTTCTTTTACTTGAAAGGAATTCAATGCGAATGCTTTTTCACACAGCACTGATTTTTTATGTTGAATACAGAGAAGAGCATGGTCGTGATGGAGACCATGCGGCGTAGCTATATATATGACATCGATTTGCTCGCAGGCAGCTAGTGCTTCATACGAATCAAACGCCAGTTTGGACCCATGTTTCGTGGAAAATTCGATCGCCTTTTGATGGTTACGCGAAGCTACGGCCACAAGCTCTGCATCTTGAACCCATTTGAGATCTGCTGCAAATTTGTTGGCTATATTTCCACATCCCAATATACCCCAACGAATTTTTACACTCATTTTTAATCCTTTATTTTGGTTTTATCCATGGTAGTGAAGGTATGAAAAGCAAAACTGATTTTCATTTCAAGAAGTTTTCCGTTTCACATGCGGGAAGTACGATGAAAGTGGGTACGGATACGGTATTGCTAGGTGCATGGGTGGATACAGGTCATGCAATTCACATTCTGGATATCGGTACGGGAAATGGTACGATCGCTTTAATGTTAGCTCAACGCACCGCTGAAGATGCAATAATTGATGCGGTTGAAATCGAAAAAACAGATGCACTGCAAGCGCGCGAAAATTTTATTCAGTCTCCCTGGTCGCATAAAATTCATTTGCATGCGATTTCCATTCAGGAGTTTTTTCCTCAAAAAAAATATGATCTGATCGTAAGCAATCCCCCTTACTTTAATAACAGTCAGAGTCCTCCCAACGAAAAAAGATATCAAGCCAGGCACACCATCGCATTGAATTATGAGGAATTGATCATGTCAACCGTTCGACTTCTCAGTAAGAATGGAAAATTCAATGTTATTCTTCCCTATCTGGAAGGGATTCAATTTATTAAGTTGGCACACCAATTCGATCTTTCATGTACACGACAATACAGTTTTAGGACCCGACAGGAGAAGCCCATTGAGCGATGGCTTCTCGAATTTTCTAAACGATCAAATCTTTTGGCGACCGGGGAAATATTACTTTATAAGGCCAATGATGAGTGGTCAGATTCATATAAAAGACTTACTCAGGATTTCTATCTTAAACTTTAGTGATTAAAATTCATTGACTATCAACAAGTTATTAAATATAATTTATTTGTTTAAACAAGTATCCTAAAATCTTTGTTAGCTTCGACATAACCAATAAAAAACACAAATGAAAAAAATTACCGCAGTAGTTACCCTTTTGCTTTTCGCAGGGGGCGCATTCGCTCAAACCACTTGGTCTATCGATCGAAATCATAGCAAGGTAGGATTCAACGTAACCCATATGGCTGTTGCAGAAGTAGAAGGAAATTTTAAAGAATTTGAAGGAACAGTAGTCACCAAGGCTGATGACTTTAATGGGGCTGAAGTAGCATTCACTGCAAAAACTGCTTCCATCGATACGGAAAATGAGAGGAGAGATAACGATTTAAGGTCTCCAAACTTTTTTGACGCATCAAAATACCCCGAAACTAAATTTAAGGGAACCCTTGTAAAAGATGGTGGTAAGTATAAACTCAAAGGAGATTTTACGATGCATGGGGTAACCAAACAAGTTGAGTTTGATGTAACATATGGCGGCACGATAGATACCGGCAAGGGAAAAAAGGCAGGATTTAAACTTACTGGAAAAATTAACAGGAAAGATTACGGATTGACATGGGATAACAAAGTGCCAACGGGAGAATTGGTGGTAGGTGATGAAGTAGAGGTCATCGCTAAGGTAGAAATTGACAAAAAAGCTTAATTTTTTAAACCCCGGACCAAATCCGGGGTTTATTTTTTTAGTATGAAAATTGAAGAAGAGATCAAGCAGCAGAAATTTAAGAGTGGCCATCAAAAAGCAGTCATTAATCTTCTTTATACGGCAAGTTGGTTGCAAAGCAGGCAACAGGATTTTTTTAAACCGTTTCAAATTACGCTGCAACAATTCAACATTTTACGAATCCTAAAAGGGCAACATCCTCAGAGCATTTCTGGTACGGAAATTAAGGCACGCATGCTGGATAAAAATTCAGATGTATCCCGGTTGCTAGACCGGCTAACAAAAAAAGATTTTATCTCAAAAAAAACCTGCCCCAATGATAAGCGGGCGACTGATGTAAGCATTACTCAAGCTGGTCTCGAATTGTTAAAAACATTGGATAAATATCAAAGCCAGATAGATAAGGTTCTTTCTTTAACCGAAGAGGAAGCTCTCCAACTTAGCGAGTTATTAGATAAAAGTCGGGGATGAAAACAGTTTCGAGTTTTGAGTTTCGAGTTTCGAGTTGTGCTTAATCAAATTGACCAAGCAAAAGATAAAAATTAGCTTACGACTTTTTCATCGGACAACTTTAAACTAGAAACTCGCAACTCTAAACTATCTTCCCCAGTTCTTCACGAACAAAATTCATTAGCTCTTTAATATACGGCCGGCTGAAATCAAATTTGATGTTCGCTGCCTTATAGATTTCGGGAATAGACTTGACGTATCCCAATTTCAATGCATTTTGATAACCTTGCAAACCCTTTTGCCTATCCTTTCTGAAATTTCTCCAGACAGCAATTGCGCCAAGTTGAGCCATTCCATACTCTATATAATAGAAAGGCACTTCAAACAAGTGCAATTGTTTCTGCCACAAATAATCCTTGGCATCTTGCAACCCAGACCAATCCGTTACGGTGTCGGCAAACTGATCAAAAATTTTATTCCAATTTGCTTTGCGATCCTCCAGATTATGATTTGGATTCTCATATAGCCAATGCTGGTAACGATCAATCGTGGCAACCCAGGGCAACGTTTCAATGATATCTTCCAGGTGTTCACGCTTTGCGCGTTTAAGCTCAGCTTCATTCGGGAAAAAAATATCCCAGTGATCCATGGAAATTAATTCCATCGACATGGAAGCAAGCTCGGCAACTTCAGAAGGCGTGGACTTAAAATCATTAAGCTCAAGATCGCGCGTTAAGAAATTATGGATGGCGTGGCCACCTTCATGCATGATAGTAACCATATCACGCAATGTTGATGTAGCATTCATAAAAATAAAAGGCACACCAATTTCTGATAAGGGATAATTATATCCACCAGGCGCTTTTCCCTTTCTCGATTCCAAATCCAGGTGACCCATTTCCTGCATAATGGCAAGGCATTGGCCTAGAAATGGATCAAGTCTTCGGAAAACTTCAATCGTTTTTTCCGTGAGTTCTTTTCCATTCGTGAAAGGTTTAAGCGCTTCGCGACCTTCAGGATCAACTGCCTTATCCCACGGCCTGAGTTCTTTTACCTGCAACGTATTTTTTCTTTCCTTCGAAAACTCATCGAGAATGGGAACTGCTTCATATTGAATGGCATCATGAAAATTAAAACAATCCTGTGGAGTATAGTCAAAGCGGCCAAGTGCTTTAAACATAAAATCCCGAAAATTTTTGAAGGCAGCATTAGCTGAAACCTGATGACGCAATTCCACTAATTTAGAAAACAGATTATCGAGTGTTTCACGATCTTGCAACCGGCGGGCTGTAATCTTATGATAAACTTCTTGCCGAAGGTTTCGGTCTGTTGACATCAATAGTACAGAAGCCTGTTGTAGTGTGAGCTCTTTACCATCCACCTCAACAGTCATAGCGCCGTTGATCTGGGTGTATTTCTGTGACTCAGTACTGATCTGCGTAAACAAAGGAACATTTTCTTCGCGGAAGATGTCAATATCCTTTTTCAGATTCCGGATCATCATGTCGTATCCTTCCTTTGTTGCCAGGTCATCTAAAAAAGTTGAACTGGCTGCTTTCTTATTTAATTGGTCTGAGACGGGAGCAATTTGCGGTTGAATATTCTCAATAAAATCTTGATAATATTTTCTGTATGTTGCGTTCTCCGTATACCGCGTCATGTTGATATACCGCCATGCTAAATCTTCCGCAATAACCGACTCCAGCTCACTTCGTTGATGAAACCATTTTTTCAAATCAGTAACCGACTCGATTTTTCTCTCAAGCAGATCGTCAAAAAAAGGTCTTAATACATCCCATGATGTTACCTTAAATTCTTCGGGTAAAAATTTTCGGACAGGTCGCTTTGGAACTTCAAGTACGTCGGTCATTTGATAAAGGGGTTAAATGTTCCTTTTAATAATAGAATAATAATGAAATAATTTTTAGTTTAAAAGGTTTCCAAATTAGTCAAATTGAATTTGACTAAGCAACAGGTAAATAATATTCTCTTAAACTTTGTTGATGTCATTAAGCTCCTCAAGCGGAAACTGCTATAAGCTCCGGAAGGGACGAACGAAATCATGGCCAAATCGCTTGAGATCAAAAAAATTAAGGAGCATGCTAAAATTTATGGATTTGATTCTTTGACTTCCCTTCTCGTTCCGGAATACAACTCATATTCAAGCAGCCTGCAATCGAGCTTCGCCGTATAGAATTCTATTCTTTTACTTGCCTTTAATCCGATTTTTTTTGCCAGGTCCAAATTTGCTGTAAAGATATAACCCATGTAACCCTGACATTTCTTTTTCAAAAAATCGCCTATGCCTGCATACGTTGTTTCCAGCGCTGAAATTTCACCCATTCTTTCACCGTACTCCGGATTGAAATATATTACTCCTGGTCCACCTTCAGGTAAATCTGTTTTTTCAAAGTCACAAAGTTGAAAGCGAATTAATTTATCAACCCCCGCCATACCCGCATTTACTTTTGAAACTGAAATGGCATCTTCGCGGTTGTCCGAAGCAACAACGACAAGGCCAGGAACTTCCTTCACTTGATTTTTTACAGCTGCTAATTCCTTTTTATGTGCCTTATCATCATATCCAAGAAAATGCATATACGAATAATTCTTCCGGTATAATCCAGGTCTCCTGTTAGTAGCAAGCAACACGGCTTCTATGGCAATCGTACCCGATCCGCACATCGGATTTATAAAGGGAGACCTTCTATCCCACTTTGTGGCCATCAACGTGCTTGTCGCCAAGGCTTCCAGCATGGGGGCTTTGCCTGGAATTTTCCGGTAACCGTGCTTGGATAAAGTTTCACCTGAAGTATCAGCAAAAACTTCCGCACGATCATCTTTCCAGAAAAGGTAAACCACAGCTCCACTCAACTCCGATCCTGAATTGGGTCGTTTCGATGTTTTAGCTCGAATGCGATCAACGATGGCATCCTTTACTTTCACATTGACAAACATACTGTTGTCGATCGTGGGATGATCCACATTATTGGTTACGGAAAAATAACCGTCCGGTGAAATCAAATTTTCCCATGGATACTCGGACAACGTTCTATATAATTCATCCGGAGTTTTAGCGGGAAATTCCAGCAGCGAATAGTGCACCTGACTTGCGCATCTGAGATTGAGATTTAAGCGAATGCAATCATTCACCGTACCGAACAATTCTACGCCAGTAGAAAAGACCCGCTCAAGCTCGAAGCCGAGTTCTTTTACCTCTTGCTCTAAATAGGGTGATAAGCGCTTACTGCAAGTAATAACGATCCGGCTCCGCGTAGTAAATATATCTGTGTTCATTCTGGCAAACTTATACTATACGTTTGTGATTTGGAGAAAAAATATTCAGTTGATACTGAGTTATACGCCCATGCATTCCCTTCATCACCTGCTCATAGTTTTAATTTTAATGGCTCACAACGTTCAACCCTTCAGGGTTACCTGCAGTATATACTTTTTTACCCACCGGTTTCACCGGTGGCTATTCAAATTGAAGCCCTTCGGGCTTGCAAGACTTGGAAGCAGGGTGGCATTAAGCCTGAAAGGCTTCAAGATGAATAGCCCTGAGTGCAACTCAGGGTTACGGTTGGAATATAGTACAAACCCCGAAGGGGTTTAATGTTTTCATTTTGAAGTACAATCACAATAAATAACGCTCATCGAACTTAACGCCATTCTCACATCCAACAATCTTTTGTATTCGTCATAAAAACTTTCCGATCGATGATGAACTTTTTGGTTTTTTTGATGTATTAAATTATCTTTTTCTTTGATCGAGTACGTAAAAGCTCCGTAACCTTCTTGCCAACCTTCAAATCGTGGAAACAAGGCAGATTCTTTCAGCCAAAGACTGCTTGCCACTTTGATATTCTTGATAATCCGCAAGTGATATTGCCGGATGCAGATCAGACATTATATGAACGTGATCGGCAATCCCATTAATTCTGTACAATTTGCTATTGTGCTCTTTCACAGTTCCCCAAATGTACTTGTTTAGTTTTTCGCATTGTTCTTCTGCTATCGTGGGTTTTCTGTTTTTTGTACCAAAGACAATATGATAGAGAATCTGACGATGACCGCTCATAGTTTTAATTTTAAAGAGAGGTATCACCCAAACGAAATTTCTTTAAACCCAAAGACTTTTTCGGTGCCCTCGCTCAGCACTTTTAAACGTCCATGTCCATCTACACCCGTGATTTTACCTTTAAATCGTTTGTCATGAGCGATAAAATAGTGTGGTTCATTTAATCTATACATATACTTTAGATAGTCACTTCGCAAATCGCTTATCTTGTTTTGATGGAGTTGAAAGTATCGAGCTTCAAGGTGGCCAAGTAAATCCTCCAACACCACTTGTAAATCATAAACTTGGTGTGTTATCAGTGACAGGGAAATTGCAGTTGGAGTAATAAATTGTTGTTGATTGACGTTTAACCCTATACCCATCACAACGTTGATAATTCTGTCACCTAAGACTTGATTTTCGATAAGAATGCCGCAAATTTTGAACTCATTTACTAAAATATCGTTTGGCCATTTAATATGAATTGACGCATTGCACATTTCTGCCAAATAATCGCGGATGGCCAGGGATACGAGCATGTTCAGGAAAAATTGATCCTTAACCGCAAGAAAAGTGGGTTTTAATACTAAAGAGAATGTTAAATTCATATCCGGTTGAGATTCCCAAACATTACCACGTTGACCACGCCCTGAAGTCTGCCTGTTTGTAATTACTAAAGTACCCTCTGGCGTCGACGCTTGTTGGCAGAGTTCAAGGGCAAGACTGTTGGTAGAATGACATTCCGGCACAAAAACAAGATTTTTACCGATGAAAAGCGTGCTGGCAGGGATTTTATACAAAGTAATTTTGATTAGTTTTGTAGGTTAAATAAAAACGAAGATAGATTAATGGTGAAAAAAAGGAAGAGGGCCAACTCCGAGACCCTCAGTAATGTAATTGTGAAGGGGATGCAGGAGAAGAAAGCTTCTGATATTGTAGTAATGGACCTTAGAAAAATAAAGAATGCAGTAGCCGATTTTTTCATTATCTGCTCCGGAAGTTCCGATAAACAAATAGATGCTATTTCAGATTCCATAGATGCTGAGGTGTATAAAAAATTTCAAGAAAATCCCTGGCATACAGAAGGCAAAAACAATAAAGAATGGATGCTACTCGACTATATCAATGTAGTAGCTCACGTCTTTCGCAAAGATCGCAGGGAATTCTACGCATTGGAAAGACTTTGGGGTGATGCTGACATTACTGAAATAGACAACAATAAGAACTAAAACCCCACCCACACGTTATAAATTTGATATTTTTAAATCATCTGGAAAATTAGAATGGCTGACAAGAAAGGAAATGATAAACCATTATTGCCCACGAAACCGCCGCGAGGTAACTACCAAATTTGGGTTATTCTGGCGACGGTAGCTGTGATCATTGGCGTAATGTACTTTAACAATACCAGTAACCTCAAGGATTTGGATTATGATACATTCAAACAGATGGTTAATAATGGTGATGTTAAAAAAGTTGTATTAGTACAAAACAGAAAGTTTGTAGAAGTAACGCTCAAACCTGAAGCGCTGCAAAATGCGAAATACAAGCAAGAACTTAATATCAATGATGGACCGTTAGGTGGAAGCGCCGCCGGCCCCCATTTTTCAATGAAAGTTGTGGATGCCGGTAACTTCGATCAGGAGTTCCGATCCTATCGCGATAAACTTCCAGCTGATCGATCTCCTGAATATAAAACGGAGGACCGCGAGGACTACTTCAGCGTTTTTGTACAATGGGGATTTTTGTTCCTCTTACTTTTTGGTTTTTGGATGTTAATGCGTCGGATGACGGGAGGAGGAGGCCCGGGTGGTCAAATATTTAATATTGGTAAATCGAAGGCCGCCCTATTTGATGCTGAAAGTAAAGTTAAAATTACATTTGCTGATGTAGCCGGACTGGATGAGGCCAAAGAAGAGGTAAAGGAAATTGTAGACTTCCTGAAGACTCCGCTAAAGTTCACTAAGCTGGGTGGAAAAATTCCTAAAGGTGCTCTGCTGGTTGGCCCTCCTGGTACAGGTAAAACCTTGTTGGCAAAAGCTGTTGCGGGAGAAGCCGAAGTTCCTTTCTTCTCACTATCAGGATCGGATTTCGTGGAGATGTTTGTTGGGGTAGGTGCCGCGCGCGTCCGAGACCTTTTCAAACAGGCAAAAGAAAAAGCTCCATGCATTGTGTTCATCGATGAAATTGACGCAATAGGCCGTTCACGTGGCCGTGGCCAGGTGCCTGGTGCGAACGATGAACGAGAAAATACCCTAAACTCCCTTCTGGTTGAGATGGATGGTTTCGCTACTGACTCCGGTGTCATTATACTCGCTGCAACGAACCGCCCGGATGTACTTGATTCTGCTCTTTTGAGACCTGGCCGTTTCGATCGTCAGATCAGTATTGATAAACCGGATATCGTCGGACGGGAAGCGATTTTTAAAGTACATCTTAAACCGATCAAGCTTGATCCCAGTTTAGATCCGAAAAAGCTTGCGGCGCAAACACCTGGTTTCGCAGGAGCAGAAATTGCCAATGTCTGTAATGAAGCTGCCCTGATAGCAGCGCGAAGAGATAAAAAAGCTGTTGATATGCAAGACTTCCAGGACGCCATTGACCGCGTTATCGGAGGCCTTGAAAAGAAAAATAAAATTATACTCCCGGAAGAAAAGAAGATCGTTGCTTTCCACGAAGCAGGCCATGCGGTGGCTGGTTGGTTCCTGGAACATGCTGATCCGTTAGTGAAGGTTAGTATCGTTCCCCGCGGTGTTGCTGCTTTAGGCTACGCACAATATTTGCCCCGAGAGCAGTTCTTATATCAAACTGAACAAATGCTGGACGAAATGTGCATGGCCTTTGGAGGACGTGCTGCCGAAGAGTTGGTGTTTGGTAAAATTTCTACAGGAGCATTGAGCGATCTGGAACGCATTACAAAAATGGCGTACAGCATGGTGACCATTTATGGCATGAACAAGGAAATAGGAAATATATCCTTCTACGATTCAAAACAATCGGAGTATTCATTTCAGAAACCTTATTCGGAAGCAATGGCCGAAAGGATTGATAAGGAAGTAAAACGAATAATTGATGATTCTTATAACCGCACTATAAAATTGCTCACCCAGCATAGACAACATCTGGATACTATCGCCAAGGAACTGCTTGAAAAGGAAATACTTTTTCAGGCGGATCTGGAGAGATTGATTGGTAAACGGCCGTTTGAAAAGCTGACAACATACCAGCAGTTTACCAATGGACTGGGTAAGTATGAGAAGAAGCAACTTGAAAATGAACAACCAGGCGTAGACCCTACTCCTACCCTGGATGGCGAGAAGCCTGCTGAATCCGCTAATTGATATATCGTTATAAATCTTATTTTTGAACTCAGGTGTTTTACCGCACCTGAGTTTTTTGTTATGATTGATTCCATTCCTGACCTTAACGGCAAGAAAATTTTTTTTGCATCCGATTTTCACTTGGGGGTTCCCGATTTGGCCAGTAGCGTGATACGCGAAAAGAGAATAGTGAAATGGCTTGATGTTATTAAACATGAGGCGCATTCCATTTATTTGTTAGGCGATATTTTTGATTTTTGGTTCGAGTATAAACATGCAATTCCAAAAGGATTTATAAGACTTCAAGGTAAACTAGCCGAGTTGCGTGACGCGGGAATTCCAATCGTGTTTTTTACCGGCAATCACGACATGTGGATGTTTGATTACTTTCCTAAAGAGCTGGGGATTCCGGTTTATAGAAAGCCTCAAGCCATAGAAGTAGGTAGGCAAAAACTTTTTATTGGTCACGGAGATGGCTTAGGACCAGGAGATCATACCTATAAGTTTTTGAAGAAATTTTTTGATAGCGGGCTTTGTCAATGGCTTTTTGCCCGTATCCATCCTAATCTTGGTATCGGTATTGCATCGTATTGGTCTCGGACAAGCCGGATCCGCAGTTTGAAGCGAGAAGAGAAATTCCGGGGTGAAAATGGTGAATCTCTTTGGACATACTGTACTGAAATAGAACGCAACCAGCATCACGATTTTTACATATTCGGTCATCGTCATTTGCCGTTGGAGCTAAAAATTGGCGAGCATAGCCGGTATATTAATTTAGGAGAATGGCTAAACGTATACAGCTATGCGGTGTATGATGGAAAACAGGTTGTATTAAAAACGTTCAAACCGGAATGATCTCAAACACGCGGTTTATCTTATTCTTCATCATTCTTGGAGCAACGCAATCCTTTGCGCAAAAGAAAATCAATACGATAAACGTTACGGATGAAATAACATTTGCTACCGTTGACAGAGTTGGTGAATTATATGTTGTAACCACATCGGGCCAGATCCAAAAGTTTGATACACAAGGCAAGCTCTTATATGTCTATAAAAAGATACCCTTGCCTACATTGTTCGATCCACGCGATGGCGCGCGATTGTTTGCTTACTACAGAAAAGACCGGCGCGTAGAATTTCTCAGTCCGTCTTTTGAGGTATCAACCAACTACTTAATAGACTCCGCTTTTGTTATCGAGCCCTGGTTGGTTTGTTCTTCCGGAGATTATAATTTATGGATACTCGATACAGCCGATCGAACGCTTAAAAAAATTAACCCCAGAACTTCGACGATGGAAGTTGACGTCAAATTTCCTGAACATCTCCCTACCGATTTTCGAATGATTATTTCCCTTCGGGAATATCAAGGCTTTCTCTTTCTTCTCGAGGAACAAAAAGGTATTCACATTTTTAACGGTATGGGTAAGTGGATCAAAACGATAGCTGGCGCCAACTTAACTTATTTCAATTTTCTGGGAGAAGAATTGTACTATCCTGCTAGTGGTAAACTTGCCTTCCTAAACTTGTTTTCAACCGAAAAGAGAGAAATGCGGTTGGGTAAACCCTTCAAGTTCGCTTTAATAACAGATGAGCGCCTTTTCGGGATCCAGGGTAACACCATAGATTTTTTCGAATTCAAGCCATAAAACTGTTCAGTTTTGAACATCTTTGTACAGCAAAGAACAAGGCCCATAGAGAATCAGGCCGTAAAGCACGATTTAATGATTGGCACAAATTTCCCTAGTTGACTCCCTTGACCTAAATCAAAACTAAGTGAATCCTGAAGGCGGTAAAATTCTAATGATAGACGATGATGAGGATGTACTCCTTGCGGCTAAAATGTTGCTCAAAAAACAAAATCATCATGTCATCATAGAGAAGAATCCAAAAAAAATTCCTTTTCTCTTGAACAATGACACCTACGATGTAATCCTGCTGGACATGAATTTCAGCAAGGACATAACCAGTGGAAAGGAAGGCTTTTTTTGGCTGGATGAAATTATTAAACATGACCCCGCATCGGTGGTTATTTTAATAACAGCATTTGGCGATGTTGAAATGGCTGTAAGAGCATTGAAGCAAGGAGCCACGGACTTTATTCTCAAACCTTGGCAAAACGAAAAATTGATTGCCACTATAGCAACAGCCATACGGTTGAAACAATCGTATAACGAAGTTGACAAATTAAAAAAAGCGAAGGAAATGCTGGAGGAACAAATCAGCAAACCTTTTGCAGAAATTATAGGAAAGAGTCAGGCGATCCAGGAAGTATTTAACTTAACAGATAAGGTAGCAAAGACAGATGCTAATGTGCTGATCCTTGGTGAAAATGGAACTGGAAAAGAATTAATCGCCCGTGCCATTCACCAACGTTCATTACGGAAAGACAATAGTTTTGTATCCGTAGACATGGGTGCTTTCACCGAGACGCTTTTTGAAAGTGAATTGTTTGGTCATAAAAAAGGTGCCTTTACCGACGCGCGAGAAGACAGGCCCGGAAGATTTGAATTAGCCAACGGAGGTACCCTATTTTTAGACGAGATCGGTAATTTAAGTCTGAGCTTACAGGGAAAATTATTAAGTGCTCTTCAATCCCGTCAAGTTACACGGGTGGGGGCAAATCAATCAAAGCCGGTGGATATCCGCTTGATCTGTGCTACGAATATGCCACTGCATAAAATGGTTCAAGAAGGAACGTTCCGTCAGGATCTTTTATACCGAATTAATACGGTTGAGATTCAAGTTCCCTCCTTATACGAACGAGTTGAAGATATTCCGTTGCTGGCGCAGCATTATTTGAATTATTATGCAAAAAAATATCACAAATCAGTAAAGGTACTTACGAGTGAAGCCATGGACCGGCTTAAACGTTACGCGTGGCCCGGAAACATTCGTGAATTGCAACACGCCATCGAACGCGCTGTTATCATGACTGACTCAGATACCTTACAGGAAAGTGATTTCCTTTTAAGCCGGTCATTATCTTCAGGTACGGTAAACCACACCCTTAATTTAGATGAAGTCGAACGGAGTGCAATTGCTAAAGCTTTGCAAATGCACAACGGTAATATTTCCAAGGCCGCTGACGAACTTGGACTAACCCGCGCCTCGCTTTACCGGCGAATGGAAAAGTATGGACTTTAATTGGCGATCTCCGGTTCTGCCAAGAGTGGCATTTTTAGCTGCTTCCATTTTTCTTTTTGGATTCTTTACATTCTCGCGCGGAGATTGGGTTTATGCGCTCATTTTTTTTTCTCTTAGCGCCTATCAGGTCAAACTTCTGATTGAACACCTGGAACGTTCAAATGAAAACATTGCCTCGTTCCTAGACTCAATTCAGTTTGACGACTTGTCTTATTCATTCAAAACTGCCAGTGACGATCCTGCCGTTAAAAGACTTCATAAGGAATTAAATGAAGCCATGCTCAAACTGCGCAATTCCCGAAGAGAGAAAGATTCAGAATTTCTTTTCTTCAAAAACATTGTAATGCACGTAGGGATAGGCCTCATTGTCTTTAAAGAAGATGGCAGTATTGAAATTTTTAACAGCGCCGCCAGGAAGCTTTTAAAAGTAAACCGCGCAGAAAAATTAAGTGATTTAAGAGAGGTGAGTGAAGTACTGGTAAATGTTTTTGAAAGACTGAAAACCGGCGGGCAGGAATTAGTGCGATTAAAAATAGGCGAAGAGCTAGTCCAACTTTCGGTCTATGCTATTGAGCTCACGTTGCGAGGGGAAAACGTAAAGCTCATTTCGCTACAGAATATCCAAAGTGAACTGGAGGAGAAAGAGATGGAGGCCTGGCAAAATCTCGTTCGTGTTTTAACCCATGAGATCATGAATTCTGTAACACCGATATCTTCATTAGCGGGTATCGTCGAAGAAGAATTGAAACCGCATGTAAGCGAGGATAGCTCAGAATCTTTGTCAAAAGACCAACTCGCAGACATCCATCTTTCCCTTCAAACTATTAGCAAAAGAAGCGAGGGACTTATTCACTTTGTGAAAGAATTTAGAAGTCTTACTGCTATCCCCAAACCTCGGCCAGCTCAAATTAATGTGCGCGAACTTTTGGAAGAACTTACCATATTACACAAAAGGGATCTGGCCGAACGAGAAATTCAACTGGCTACTTCAATATATCCGGAAGACCTGACAATTTCAGCTGACAAAAACATGATTGAGCAAGTATTAATCAATTTGCTACGAAATGCCATTCAATCATTTGAAGACCAGGAGGACAAAGAGATAAGGATTAAAGTGTTTGTTAATGAAAAGTCACGACCTGTTATTGCCATAAGAGACAATGGAACAGGTATTGATCCGGAAGCTATGGAAAAAATATTTATTCCTTTCTTCACGACAAAGAAAACAGGATCAGGTATTGGACTTAGTCTTTCAAGACAAATTATGCGTCAACACCAAGGAACGTTAACAGTGAAATCAACCGTTGGTAAGGGAACAGAATTTTTCATGCGATTTTAAAATACAGGGTCCCAGTGTCTGCGTAGTTCCCTCTGTTCAATCTGGTAATACTTGTAGGGCAAAAACAGATTTAATACATTTACCAAAAGAGTTAATCCCGCTATGCAAGATATCCAGACGAAAGTCACCAAAATATTGACTGAAAAACTAGGCATCGCAGAATCAGAAATAACACCAGACGCAAACTTTGTTAAGGACCTCGGAATCGATTCTCTCGACTATGCTGAAATTGTGATGGAGTTTGAACAAACCTTTGACATCCGGATCCCCGATGATGATGCTGAAAAAATGCAAACCTTTGGACAGGCTGTAAAATATATTCAGGAAAAATTGAAGAGGTAGGCAAAGTAAAATCTCTACAGGCAAAAAGACGTCTCTGTTTAAACTTTCTTTTCTTAAATAATAGTTCATATTCAAAAAGTTGTAATGTTGATTTGTGGTTCCAGGAAAAAAAGCATTATTCATTATTAATAAACATTCCGGTGTTGGATATGAGACTTCCATGGAAGGTCGCATACGAAGTGAAAGTTCAAAACACGATATTGAATGTTCAATCGAATACACACAAAGCAGAGGACATGCAATTTCCTTAGCTCATGATGCATCAAAAAATGGGTTTCATTATGTTGTTGCAGTAGGCGGCGATGGTACCATAAATGAGGTTGCCAGAGGGCTACTTAACTCTGAAATCACTATGGGGATTCTACCGCGAGGTTCTGGCAATGGATTAGCGAGACACCTTGGGATATCAGTTAACTTCGACGAAGCCATTGGCAATTTATTTAAGAGCGAAGTAATCGCGATGGATACATTAACTATTAATGATAAACTGTCGCTCAACGTATCGGGCCTCGGCTTTGACGGTCATATTGCGAATCTTTTCGCTGGTAAAAGTATCCGGGGGCTTTTTGGATATCTAAAAGTCGGTCTCAAAGAATTTTTTAAGTTTCCTGAATTTGAAGCAGAGCTGACTCTTAACGAAATAACCTTTTTCTATAAAACATTTGTCATTGCCATTGCAAATTCTTCACAATATGGTAACAATGTTAGAATAGCACCATCGGCATCGGTTCGTGACGGCATGTTCCATATTACCATCATCAAAAAAATACCACCTTATCGGTTGGATTTTATTTATTCGCTAGTAAACGGTTCTCTGAAGAAGTCAGGCCTTTGCGACATGTTTCAAGGCAAAGAGCTCCATATAAGAACTTCGAAGCCTGTCCCGTACCACATTGATGGTGAGCCAAGTGGACTTGCGGATAATTTTATTATTAATTTGAACCCCGCTTCTCTCCGTATCTTAATTCCCAACCCATATTTCGGCTCCGATATTTAAAAATCCCGCTATGCAGGTGATGTAAATAGTCCAAGCCACCGGTTACCTTAACATTAAAATAAATTTATTATGAAAAAAGTTTTGATCATTGCTTGTTGTATCATACTTGCCGGTCGAGCAATCGCACAATTACCGTTGCCTCCAAATGGAGATAATCAAAAATCTTCCGCCACACAATGGGTCGGTCCCGTTGAGATAACCATTACCTACAGCAGTCCAAATGTTCATGGACCCAATGGTGATGATCGCAAGGGGCACATTTGGGGTGAACTGGTTCACTATGGATTCATCGACCAAGGATATGGACCATCTAAAGCAGCCCCCTGGCGGGCGGGAGCAAATGAGAATACCACCATTCAATTTTCCAACGATGTTAAGATCAACGGGAAGGAACTTAAAGCCGGCACTTATGGACTTTTTCTCGATGTTGAAAAAGAAGGTTCGTGGTACTGGATCTTCTCAACCAATTCATCTAGCTGGGGTAGTTATTACTATGATGTAAAAGAAGATGCACTCCGCGTTGAAACGGTGCCAAAGGATGTGGAGTACACTGAATGGCTCACCTACGGATTTGATGATCGCGAACCTTCATCGACAACCGCATACCTCCAATGGGAGAACAAGCGAGTTCCTTTTAAGATTGAGGTCCCTAATGTAAATGACCTGTACGTGAACAAACTTCGGGAAGTGCTGAACGGTACGACTACCGGATTTAATTATCAAAGTTGGATGACAGGGGCACAATTCTGCGCTAGAAATAAGATTAATCTTGAAGAAGCTCTAACGTGGGCAGAGATTGCTATTAGCGGCACATTCATCGGCCAGGAAGATTTCTTTTCACTGCAAACAAAAGCGCTGGTTTTATCGGCCATGGGAAAAGATGCCGATGTAGATGCCCTTATGGATAAGGCTATTAAACAACCAACTGCTACGATGCAAGCCCTCCATCAATATGGAAGGTCACTCCTTTCAGCGGGTAAAAATCAGAAAGCACTGGAAGTATTTAAATTAAACCGGCAAAGAAATCCCGAGGATAAATTTACTACTTACGTCGGCCTGGCCCGTGGATACGCTGCCAATGGCGATAAGAAGAACGCAATTAAAAATTGGGAAACGGCGATAAAAAATGTTCCTGAAAATCAGAAACCTTTCCTAAATGTATTCGAAGAAGAGCTAAGAAAATTAAAGGGAGCTTAGAGCTCCTTTTTCTTTGTTTGTGGACAGGAGAACTCGCTTTGTTGTAAAAGTAAATGTCGAACCTTTTCCCACTTCGCTGGTTACCCATATCGAACCACCGCTCTTTTCTATAAATTCTTTAGTGAGCAGTAACCCGATACCGACACCTTTCTCCTGATCTGTTCCGGGATTGGAAAAATGCGTTTGAGCGTTAAATAATTTTCTCACATCGGATGAATTAATGCCTACACCGGAATCTGATACAGAAATTTCAACATGATCGCCTACCGTTTTTTGCTGAATCCGAATTGCTCCTCCCCGGGTATTAAACTTTATTGCATTAGCCATGAGGTTGCGTACAATAAGTCCAAGGTGATTTTTATCCGCCAATACGACGAAGTCTTCTGCAATGTCGTTTATGATAGTTAATGCTTTATGGTCTGCCGCTTCTTTAAATAACTTAATTTTATCATTTACAATAGCATGTATCTTTATAGGTTCGAAATTAATCTGCAAACCATTAAGTTGCGACTGTGCCCAATGCAAGAGGTTATCTAAATCTTCCTGGACAGTATCTAAATTTTGCCTCAATTTTACCGATGTACTTAAAAACTCATGATGCGCGAGTTCACCTCTGCAAATAATATTTATTAAACCCCTCAAGCTGGCTAGCGGGCCGCGCACATCATGACTGATGATGGAAAACAGTTTGTCTTTTGTAACATTAAGATTGCTCAGCTGCTGAGCCTGAGCTTGTATCTCTTGATTTTTAATTCCCAATAATTCGTTTGCTTTCTTTTTGAGCCAGTTGCTGTATAACAAGACAAATACAAGAATAGCAGTCAGCGCCAGTAATCCAACTGTAAAATACATCCAGGCTTGTTGGCTGTCTATTTCTTGTTGTTTGAGTTGGCGGTCTTTTTTTAAGAGCTCTATTTCTGCTTCTTTTAATTGTGACTCAAAGCGAGCTTGCATAAGCGCTAAGTTTTCGCTGTTGCGCTGATTGTATAATGAATCATGAAGCTTAACATAATAAGATTGATACTCATGTGCTTTTGCAATGTCCTTTTTTGAAGCATAAACATCAGCTGTTAACTTCAACGCAATCTCACGCTCATCGCTATATCCAAAATTTCTCGCAAGGCTGATATCCTCCAAGAGATATTTTAATGCTTCGTCAGATCGATTGAGTAAAAAATACGCATTCCCTACACGATGAAGGGTTGATATCTTGAGAAAGCTATTTCCAATTCGATCAGCCATTAAAACGGCGCTACCAAACTTTTGCAAGGCAGTTTCGAACTTATTGTATTTTAAGTCTATATCACCTAATGTCCGGAATGCATAGCCCTTCAGGTAATTATTGTTGGCCCTTTCACTTGCTTTGAGACCTCGCTGGGCATAGATACTTGCCGAATCATACTTATCAAGCCGCAACATTGTGTAGGCTATGTTATTTAAGCTCCTGGCGATTGAAGTATAATCGTTACATCGATAACCCGCCTGTAACGCGCGGTTAAAATTAGAAATAGCGGCTACATATTGTTTTTGCTCATAATTAATAGCGGCTATACTATTCAAACACCTGGCGATGGCGGAATTGTCATGAAACGTTTCACCTATTTTTAAGGCCTCTGTTGCCAGTTCGAAAGCTTTTGAATAATCACCTTTCCTGTAATAGATCCAACCCAAATTCTCCAACGCCCAACCCAGACCTCTCTTATAATTTAGCACTTGTGCGAGCTCTGCTGCCTGTTGTGCATAACCTAATGCTTTATTATTGTCGCCCTCCCGAAGGGTTGTGACTAAACGATTAAGAAGCCAAACTCTAGTGGTATCGTTTGGGATCGTTTTTACTAAGTTTTCTAAACTATCTATTTGATTCTGTTGCGAAAAACAGGATATAGAAGCTGAAAGAAGAAAGACACCAATAAGTGCTCGTAGCAACATATAGACTAGCCTACTAAGACATGGCTTATTACCTGCAACTTCGTAAAGCCGATGAGGAATTTTTCTTTAAAAAGATAATAAAACCTACATCCTCTTTATGGCGAAAAGAAACATTAAAATGAAAATGACAAAATCGAAGTCAAACATACAATCCTCGAGAGAGATTGCGTGGTGATTGGTGTCAAAAAAAAAGAGACTGCCTCAAATCAGGCAGTCTCTTTCTATTAATTCGTTTTATTTATTGATCTGAAAGGCTTACGACGAACCCATTATCAGGGTTTCTTTGCAAGCTCAAGTCTAAAAGTACCAAAGGAACCTGCGTC
Organism: uncultured Bacteroidota bacterium; assembly: GCA_963837415.1. Lineage (GTDB taxonomy): Bacteria > Bacteroidota > Bacteroidia > Cytophagales > Cyclobacteriaceae > Chryseolinea. Next base: position 647,164 of record CAWING010000002.1, read on the forward strand.
CACAGTATGCTCTAGATCAACAGTTATAAATCCTGTGCAAGAAAAATAAAAACCTCCACCCTCAATCGATCCTTCACCAAAGGGAACACCAAAGTTATCCGCGTGCCATGCAACCTGTTTGCGAACAGTAGCAACATCTGTTACCGGGTCTACATCGACAACAACATCATATCCTTCCGGATGACCAAAAAGGTTAACAAATGTAACTTGGTTTGGACCAGGCCCTGCTATCACTTCGGGTTCATATTCTGGATCCAGGTAAGTTTCAAAATCATCTCGGGTTACGACATATGTGCCAACTGCATCAGCCGCTATGAAAGGACATAGTACTGGAAATGATAAGGTACCGGTATAGCTAGTGGTTCCTGCCGCGGTAAAAAAACTATTCTCTACGTTAACAAATTCATCGTCCCCCAATTGCAATGTATCAGGGTACACTCTACCATCATTCATGCTTACCTGATTGTAGATCGTGAAAATATCTCCACCGGCCAGGTCATCAAGAGTCAGGCCAACAGCCCCAACAAATTCGGACAACTTAACGGATACTGTGGACGAAGTCGAACCGCTGAATACATCTCCTGGAATTTCCTTCAACACAGCCCGTGGTGTGGGTGCATCACTTCCAAATTGAATTAATTCAACAAGGATTGTAATTTTTTCGATGGTCTTCGTATCCGAAAACATCGTAAAATTAATTTGAGGATCTCCAACCGATATATCGAAGGTACCTTTATCAGGCGTGACTCGTAAGTTGAAAGCTTTATCAGATTGGGCGGGGCCAAGCTTCTCCTGCTCCTCACAAGAAAATATGCTTAAAACCAGAACGCTTATTAAAAATTGAAATACTATCTGTTTCATGTGTTTATAATTTTTATTAGAGCACACATGGAATGCCCATATTGAATTATCATTCCGTTGGGTCTGCTTTGCTAATGGGGATTTCATATGCATATTAAGTTTGATGTTTTAAGAACATCTGAATCGCGTTGCTACATGTAGTTTGCTGACGATTCATGGTGTTCTCTTTACAGATTATCAATTCATCCAAAATGGTTTCGCATCGTCACTCGTCACATTTTTCTGAGGAGGAGCATTACCGTTGACCGACAAATTCGCTGTGGGCCAAGGGAATGAATGTGGAAATTCTCTCGACCGAATTGTAAAACTTAAGTTATCCGTATTCCCGTCGTGCAAAACCGGAAAGCCTGTTCTTCTATAGTCGGTATACATATCCACACCAAATCCAAAGCTTGCGATCCATTTTTGAGTCATGATATGTTCTAACTTGCCGGTTTCATTATCAGAATCATAGTCATCCAGCACAGCATCTACATACTCGTCGATATCCGCGGGAGCCATTGACGGCGCGCCCACACCATCCGCTATTTCATTTACTTTATCAAATGCTGCTCGGATACCTTCTTCAAAAGCCACTCGATGGTCACCGGATGCCGCACCCGTGAGGTATAACTCAGCCTCTATAAATTTTATAGCATAATAGTTGAGCAACCGTTGAGGTACCTGTGGATTACCACTATCAAATGAAGCCTCACCGCCGCGACCATCGTCGAATTCACCACCCAAAGGGTACAGGCCGCATACAGTTTTTGAAGCGCCCTGATCAAAGCCTTCATTGGGATCGATGTTGAGCGAAAAATTATAAATTGAAACCATCCCCGTCCCCTCCAGTTCAGGTACGACGGTAACGAAATCTCCCGACGCGAGACTTATGTAACCAAAGCAATAACTACACGGGTTTTCTGGAGACTCATCCGGACTTACCTCGGATAATTGATTATAGAAATAATAGGGAATACGCGGATCAACGATATCAATATCGCCGCCATAATTACGATGATTGAAGGTGTTGAGATTGGCCATGGTCTCATAGAAAAAAGGACTGATGTGATAATTGGCTACTCCGGCATTCCACTCTTGTACATACCCCGGATTCCGATTATCAGGACCCGCACTAACGCCATAAGCCATCTGAAAATCTTCAGATCCTTCGCTAATCAGATTGCCCTCGGCTAATAAAGCATTGACTTCTGCCGAAACATTCTGCACTTTTCTTATTTGATTGTACATTTTTAGTTTTACGGAGTTGGCAAATTTTATCCATAAGTCTGTATCTCCTCCATAAAAAAGATCATCCTGACCTACTTCGAAGAGCGATTCTTTTTCAAGGTTTTCTATGCCGGCATCCAGGAGTTCAAAAAGCTGTGGATAAATGTCTTCACCTTTATCATACGCAGGGAGTAATACGTCTGCTTTATGCGCCTGGCTAAACGGTACATCGCCCCAGGTATCAACCATTAGACTATATGCATATGCTTTCATGATTTGGGCTATTCCCAGGTATGGAAATGCCTCTTGAGTCGTACCTTTTTGGATGATTATTTCGGTATCGGCCAAAGCTCGCGTGTATAGAATTAACCAGGGAGCAGTAACGCCAAAATCACCGCCCTGAATGGCATAATCATTTTGGGTGTTACGTCGCTGAACCCATTGATGCATATACGTAACCGTATTGGTGGACAATCCTCCGCCACTGGTGCCCAATGCGCCAGCCAGATCTAATTGGGCAGAAGGAAGCAGTAATTCCAACGATACATCTAAGGGATTATTAGGATCATCGTTTATATCCAAAAAATCTTTTTCGCAGCTAAGCAATCCGATGCAGACAAGAGCGGCAAGTATTTTATTAAATTTTGATTTCATAAGTGTTATTGAAGTTTAAAAGAGCATATGGATCGCATGCAACATTCATCGCTAAGTTCCGGGACACTGCAAAATGATTTCATAAGCTCAAATTGGTAAGTTAAAAAGTAGCCCTTAACGTAACAGCAAAACGTCTGGCAGAAGGTGTGGTACTGTACTCAATACCTTGTCCGTTTCTCGCACCAAATTGGTTGGTTTCGGGATCGTAGTTTAAATCCTTTGGAAAATTGGGCGAGTAGTTCCATAGATTTCTGCCCGTTAGGCCTAAGCTGATGGAGCCAAAAGGAGTCCGCTGTAAAATAGCTTTCGGGAAGGTATACAGGATCGAAGCCTCACGCAAACGATAGGTAGTTGCGTCGAAAACGGACCACTCATCTGCAGCATTAACGCCAAAGGTCTCTCCAAAATATAAGGAGTTCACCTCAATCATGGTCTGGTTCGGAATTTTATTTCCACTGTCGTCCAGGTAAGGAAGGAAAGTATCGGTATTTCCATAAACTCCCTTGAGAATTGCATTCTCTTCGCGGTCAGCCTGATACTCCAACACACCCCGACCCAAAATAGAATTTGCTGTTACAGAAAAGATATCGCCACCTTTTCGCAGATCCCACACAGCTGAAAGTGTGATGCCTTTAAAAGTAATGGTGTTGGTAATCCCTAAAATATAATCAGGATTAGGATCTCCGATAATGCCTGGATCCAAGGCTTGAACATACTGTCCACTTGCAGGATCGATCAACATGTTTCCTTCGTCATCCCTTACATCCACAGTACCCGTCAGTATTCCGTAAGGTTGTCCCGGCCTGTGAACCGTTGCAACAGATCCTCCAAACCCAGAACCAAATTGAATCTCACTTACACCATCTCTTAATTCTTTGATTATATTTTTATTTTTTGTGAACGCACCAAATACAATCCAGGTCAATCCGCTTTGAGTTTTCACCGGTGTTAGTTCAAGACCTATTTCAACTCCCTTATTTGTTACTGTACCAAAATTAGTCAGCTGTGCCTGGAAACCAGTTTCCTCTGGCAAGGAGATCTGAGCTATCTGATCCTTTGATTCCTTACTATACAACGTAACACCTAGGCCAACTCTATCATTCCAGAGCTTTACATCCACACCACCTTCAATCTCAGTGGTCCTCTCTGGCTTAAGGTTCGGGTCTGTTGCAACAGCAGTTAGCCCTGAGGTGGGAACTGTAGAACCGGCCGCCGGTCCGCCTGTTGGTGTGAAGGGACGTGCTACAGCACTTTTCGTAGTGTTATCAAAATCATTTACAACAAATACGTTATTGAGCAAATAAGGACTTGTATCGTTTCCTACCGTAGCCCAGCCTCCGCGAAGCTTGATCGAGTTAAAGAAGCCAGTAGACATATTTAATGCTTCACTTAAAATGAAGGAAGCATTGACCGCAGGATAGAAGAAGCTTCTGTTTTGAACAGGCAGCGTTGATGACCAGTCGTTGCGGGCTGTTAGTGTGAGGAAGGCCCAGTCTTTATATCCAAAATTTACGTCACCGTAAAAGCCGTAAAGCCTTCGTCTGGAATAAGCGCTGTTTGGATTCGGTGTCACAGCGTTTAGATTGGTCAAATCATCGATGTCAAATACAACATAACCAACTCCATCCAATGAGCGGACTTTACTGGTACGTTGATTCACATTCCAACCCACCAAAGCCCGGATGGTGAAATCTTCAGTTATGTCACGTACCCCTGTTACAATAAGGTCAGAATTTATTTCATCTGTAAAAACATCTACGGTGGTCATTGTTCCTAAAGGATTACCTGCACCATTGGGTCTTTGAAATTCATATTGACTCTGCCCGAATCCATTGATCCCTATCTTATAGGAAACATTTAACCAATCATTAAAATCGTAAGCAACATTGAAGGCTGCTATATAGCGATCAACTCGGGATCGTATGCCTGAATTCATCACAGACCAATACGGATTGTTTGCTGTATTCCTTCCAATAAAAAATTCACTTCCCTTATCAACGGGATTTTGGAAAGGCTGACCTTGTAAATCCCAGTTTCTGCCAAAATACATAGTGCGAGCAAATGCAGACGGGTCGCCCGACGTAGCACTAGGAGCGCCACTCAACACACCGCTTTGATTCGAACGGGTGTACGCCAGATTTCCACCAATAACCAGTCCGTTAGCTAGGGTTGTCTTACCACCTACGCTTATGTTATGCCGTAGGAATTCTGTTTCAGGAACAAAACCTTGCTGATTAAGCTGTGATAAAGTGACAGAAATAACAGACTTTTCATTTCCGCCCGTTATTGAAATTGAGTTTTCAAAGATCCTCCCGGTTTCAAAAAAATCCTTTACATTATTTGGATACGCACGATACGGTACTTTTTTACCATCAAAAGCACCCATGCCAGGACGGCCAGCGTACCAGTGTGGAATCGAATCAAGGGTAGCATAGGGGCGTGTTCCTATAAATGGAGCACCCCATGAACCGTTTGCTTGCGCGTAATTAAAATTGGACCCCGTTCCGTAGACGTTTTGAAAGTTCGGAATGTTGGCAATTTTTTCGATTCCATAGGTGGTGCTATAGGTGACTTCAAGTCCTTTTCTTGATGCGGAGGCAGAACCTGATTTTGTGGTGATCACAATTACGCCGTTAGCTGCGCGGGCACCGTATAATGCTGCCGCAGTCGCTCCTTTTAGAACTGAAATTGACTTAATATCATTTGGATCAAGATCAGAAATCCGACTTGAAAATGCACCCCCTGCCGTAAGGCCTCCGGTATTTAAGTTGGTGCCTTCAGTTGTAACATAATCGTTGTTGTATGGGATACCATCGACAACAAAGAGGGGTTGATTGTTATTTAACATAGAGGAGTTCCCCCGGATTGTAATCCGTGTGGAACTTCCCGGAGCGCCGCTTGAAGAAACAATATTCAACCCTGGTACTTTTCCAGTCAATGCGCGCAAGGGATCTGGCTCAGAAACCTGCTGGACTTTGTCTCCGCTGACAGTTTCCACAGAATAGCCCAACGCTTTACGTTCGCGTTCAATACCCACAGCTGTTACGACAACTTCACCTAATTGCTGAATGTCCTGGGACATCTGAAGATCGATTGTTGTGCGACCGCCAATCTCGATTTCCTGACTTGTAAGTCCAATGAAAGAAAAAATCAGCGTGGTGTTTGTATCAGGGACTTTAAGCGTGTAGACACCTTCGGTATTCGTAACCGTGCCAAGGGATGTTCCCTTGACCACTACATTGACACCCGGTAGCGGATTTCCATCTTCAGTTGCTGTTACCTTTCCGGTAACCGTTCGCTCCTGTGCCCATGTAACACTTACATGTACAAGACAACAGAAGCTTAATAGTAAAATCTTCTTCATGTGTATTAGGTTTGTTGAGTTACTCATATCCATCCTAACACTTGGCAGGATGTTGTCCAAAAGTTCCCAAAAGCGCCTAGTAAAAGAATGCCTTAATGGATGGTATATTAATTGATCAGAATTACCACGTATTGGGTTATATTCTATTGCAAGGAGATGCGCACAACATAGTTTATAAACTAGTATGGCAAAAAAAAGCCCCCTCACCTAGGGGGCCAAATCCTTCAGAGAAAATTTTTCATTAACCTAAACTTATGAAGAAAATCTACTCATGTAATTGAAGGACTCGGTTCAAGTTAAATTCTTTACGCGGATTTTTTGTCACCCATGCGGTATGATTTATAAAAATAAAAATCTAATTATAAAGTGCCACTGACTTCCGTTCGTTTGGTTGAAAGAAGTCATCGGTAAGCCTATACGGCATCCAAAATTTCAAGATTAAAGGTTGACTTAGAATATTTCGCGTTCTGGCCCAACCTATCTAAATAAGTTTTTCCAGGTTAGCCTTGGCGATTGCTTCGGATTTACTGTTTACTTGCAACTTGGAGTATATATTTTTGATATGCGTCTTTGCGGTTTCCTTAGAAATGAAAAGTTCTTCTGAAATTTGAGTATACGTTTTTCCCTCTGAAATAAGCTGCAAAATTTCAGTTTCACGTTTTGTAAGTGGAGAGTTGGGGTTCACATGAAAATTGTCGATGACCATTCGCGCAATCCGGCTGCTCATGGGAGCTCCACCTTTCACAATTTCATCCAGGGCTGACAACAACTCCATATAGTTAGCACTCTTCGTGATATATCCGGACGCTCCAGCTTTCAAGGCCTCGAAAACAAGTTCACTATCTTCATATACTGACACCATAATTATGTCAGTATGTGGACTCTTGTCCTTGATTGTTTTCGTGCCTTGTATTCCATTCATGCCAGGCAGCTCGATGTCCATCAGCACAATCTCCGGTTTGTCGCGATGAAGCGAGGCGATAGCCTCTTCGCAGTTACCGTATGAATTCACTACCATAAACTTTTGGGAGCTGTTAACGATTAACGTAAAGCTGTTGCGAATTTCCTGATCATCCTCTACGATCATAACCCGTTTCTTAAAAGGCAAGGCCATATTTTAAAGTTTTAGGGAGTTTAAAGTTTAAAATTATTTTGGTTCCACTATTTTTCTCACTCTGTATACGTAAAACAGTGTTAATTCTATCAGCCCTTTCGCGAATATTTTGAAGACCGTTCGATTTTTGTATATCACCGGTATAAAAACCCACTCCGTCGTCCTCAAAGCTCATTTCAAAACCATCGTTCTCATCGCGCTTCAAGGTCAATGAAACATTTTTAGCTTCGGAGTATTTGAACGCATTGGTCATTGCCTCTTTAAATATGAGGTTAGCCTGGCGGCAAAATCCGTAGGGCAATTTAATTTTGCCTTTCACTTCGTCAAAGGCGCGAAAGTTTATCCCTTTCTCTTCAAAAAGTTTTTCCCCAAAATCCCGAATGTGAATGAAAAGCTTTGATAGTTCATCATTCACAGGATCAATGGACCAAATAAAGTCCCGCGTTCCCGTGTAGAGGTATTTCGCCGAATCTTCAACTTTTGTATACAGGTCTTTACTATTTATTTCGGCACCATTGCCGTTGCCGTTTAGTTTTAATAAGCTCACATAATTGATGATACGCGAAAGCTGGTTACCCATTTCGTCATGAAAATCACGCGCGATTTCCTTTCGTACACTCTCCTGTTCCCTTTGGCGAATTCCTTCCATCATAATGGCCCGTCTGATACGTTGTTTCATCCTGATGTAGAAAATAAGAGCGATGATGCCAACTATCAGAATAAACATTCCCGCAATAAAAGCATTCGTCTTATAAAAAGGTGTTTTTATGGTGAAGGGATAAGAAATTTTACTGTCCGCCCAGCTTCCTTCATTGTTCGTACCCATCACCCTAAAAACATAGTCGCCTGGAGGTAGATTACTATAGGTAACCGAATTCACAGATGAAGGCTGTGACCACTTCAGATCAAAATTCTCAAGAAAGTACTTGTATTTTACAGACTTAGAATATCGCTTGTCAACGCGGTTAAAATAAAATGTAATGTGATTTTTGTCCGGTGGCAGCTGAGGCTGGTAAGGGATTCTAAAAAAACCAAACGTGCTATCGGAATATTCCCGGACCGGGTATTCACCGTATAAAATTTGCACATCGGTTAGATGCACATCAAATGATTTTGGATTTTGCTCGGTGCTATCATTAAACTCATACAGGCCATCAACGAGACCGAAATATTTTTCCTTCGGACTTATGTAAAATGCATTTTGATTTGTTTCTACGCCCGTTAATCCATTGTCATAGTTGAAATGAAGGTTTTCAACCACTTCCAATTGTCCATCTAACAGCAGGCGATTTATTCCTTTCTCCGTGCCAATCCATACATAATCTTTGTCGTCAGACGCTACGAAATAAATAAAATCAGAAGCTAAACCCTCGCGTGTCGTGATCAGTTTATGCTGCTTGGATGAAGGATTTATCACGGCAACACCGGCGCCAGCCGTACCTACTAACAGCAGGGAATCTTTATAAGAATATAGTGAGAGAATGGACGTGTTTACCAGTTCAGGTATATACAATGAATCTATTTTTCCATTTTTCAGGGTTTGGAGAGCCATCTCCGTTCCAACAAAAAGGGTTTTATGTTTTTTGGAATAAAGAATAGTTGCAATGGTATTGTGGCTCAATCCCTCTTTCGTACTATAAGTTTTAAACGACAATCCATCGTAGAAACATAAGCCGTTACCCGTTCCGATCCAGACGCCTTTGTCATCAAATTGAATACTACTTATAAATGTGCCTGGAAGACCATCCTCCTTTAAAAGCCATCGAAACGAATCAGTTGCTTTATTGTAAATTCCTAATCCGTATCCAGTACCAACCCAGATTTCCCCGGCCGGAGATTCTTTGATACACGTTATTATATTTCGATACGCGTCTTTTTCGTATACATATGAACTGGCTTTTCCATTTTTAATCCTCCATAGCCCTTTATACATGGTCCCTATCCACATCACTCCCTCGCTGTCTTTTTCGACGGCCATTACGGCACGTATATTTTCAGCGCTCGCCCGCTGAAAATCCTGAACGAAATACTTGTACAAACCATTTCCATTCGTTGCTATCCATGTGCTTCCTTCCGAATCAATCAATACCTGAGTCGCCTCTATATCTCTTATTATAGTATCGCGCTTTATACGACCCTGTTTCGTAGTTTCTCTTAACAAACCCTTTGAATTTCCCGACCATAAGGCTTCGTTTTTCTCATCGTAGTACAAAAGAAAATTTTCGGTATTCCACGGCATCTTGGAAACTTTTTTATTTGTTATATCGAGTTTAAACACTCCATCCAGGCTACGGAACAGCACATCTTCTTTATAATTAAAAAAATTAAAGACCCTGCCTAATTTAACTTGCGACTTAAAGACTATAGTCTTGTCCAGGAGTTTAATAAGGAAGGTGTCACCCGCCAAAAAAAAGCAAGCTTCACCTTTCGGGCCCACATGCATTCTTCGCATTTCTTTTACAAAAGGTTTTTCCCAGTAATAGATTGAATCACCATATAGCTTGCTGATCTTATCACGGCCGGATAAAACAAACATGGTGTCTTTCATTTCAAACATTCGCCACATCTGGTTCGTGGAACTGGGCGCTGTTCCCGGCGATTCGAATTTTTTAAAATGAAGGCCATCAAATTTTGTAACACCTCTTGGATGCAGTATCCACAAGTTATCATGCCTGTCCAATTGGATGCTTGTAACTTGATTCATTACTAGTCCATCCAGGGTTGTATACACTTTAAATTCTCTGCCGTCAAACCTGGCTAAGCCTCCCCCCTGGGTTCCAATCCATAAGTAGCCACTTTGATCTTCCAGCAGACCCGTGACCTGTGATTGTGGAAGCCCGTTTAGGGCAGTATAATTTCGTGTTGTGTAAAAACGATCCTGGGCCTTTAGAAGCGTTGAAAAAAGGCTGATAAAAATGGTGAAATAAGAAACTTTGCTAAGGCAAAACACGGTACAAAGTTGATGTTTTATACTCCGATAACGAATACCCCTTATGGAGGGATAATTTTAATCAATTCAAATTTAACCTAATTTGGCGCAACCCCCTTGTCTAACGAAAAACCTAACCACAGCGCTCAAAAAACACATTATCATAGAGGTGCCCGAACCTTTGAAGATCACAATTGGCATCCCCTATTTTTATTTTGAAAGATGGTTAAAAGAATCAGCGGAATTGACTTATTTCCTTTCGATAACCATTGATTTTTCCAGCATCGTATATCCTAATTGCATTCGTATATAGGGTTGCATCCTAAGAAAAAAAATCTGAAGTGTGACTTACTTCAAAGATTGGTATTATAAGGTATAATTTTACCGCATGTCAGAAGCTGAAATACTCGAAGAGTATTCGATCCTAGACCGAGCAAAGAAAAATCCTCAGGCTTTTGGAGAGCTCTATGAAAAATATTTTGATCGTATCTTTAATTTTATTTACCGGCGGACAGATGATGAGGATCTTACGGCCGACTTATGTTCTCAAACATTCTTAGTCGCTTTAAAAAATGTAAATCGTTATCAGTTTCGGGGTGTTCCTTTTTCCGCATGGCTGTATAAAATTGCAAGCAATGAGGTAAATAAACACTATAGGAAACAAAAAAACGTTAACGTCTTTAGCATTGAAGAAATGCGTGTAAGAGAACTATTGGATCAAGCCAACGAAGAATATGATGACGAAATTATTCAGCGGCTGATGAATTACCTGAGAGATTTGCCCACTGAAATGTTGGAGGTCTTGCAATTGCGTTTCTTTGAAGATAAAGATTTTAAAGAGATCGCTTTTATTCTTGATGTTACGGAAAGCGGTGCTAAAATGCGAACCTATCGCGCCTTGGACCGCCTTCGCAGAAATTTTAATTTACGAATCAAGTACGATGGGAAAGAATGAAATACGTTTACGAAGGCATAAGATAAGTTCGGGGAGCATTGCCCGCCACCGAAACTACGGAGATCTTTTGAGTCGTCATGAGAGAGATGCAAAAATGAAGCGAATTTTTACCTATTCTATTATTGCTACTATCGTGGTACTTACCATCTTAATAATTTCATTTTTTATGATAAGGCATTGGGAAAAGAATGAAAAGAGTAATACCAAAGCAAGGCCATCCACGGCATACGTTGTGACTCATGATGATTATTTTTGTCAATCGACATTTGAAATTTGAAATTCGTTGTTCGACATTCCGCGGGAGTCGTCCTGAAAAAGGTTGAAGACTAATTCCCTTTCATCACAATCACCTTGGCTCCTTTTATATGCTTGTGTTTCAGATCATGCAAAGCCTGGTTCGCTTGTTCGAAAGGATAAATCTCGACTTCAGGTTTGATCGGAATTTTTGCTGCAAGTTGCAGGAACTCCTCCACATCCTTACGCGTGATGTTGGCTACACTTTTAATTTCTTTCTCCATCCACAGATGATCTTCGTAACTGAGATCTAACAATGCGTTTTTATCTTCTTTTTCTTTGCGTATGGCATTGATGACGAGTCTTCCACCTGGTTTTAAATGTTTTAACGATTCTACAATAGTTTTCCAAACCGGAGTGGTTTCGACAATAGCGTTAACTTTAAAGGGAGGAATAGCCGTAACATCTCCAGCCCAGGCTGCACCAAGCGATCGCGCGAAATCCTGCTCATGTTTGTTCCTGGCGAAGACAATGGTTTTTGAATTTGGGAACAAGCTGAGCGCCATTTTCAGTACAAGATGTCCCGACGCTCCAAACCCACTGAGGCCCAACGTCTGGCCGTTCTGGAGACCGGTCAATTGAAGGGACCGATAGCCAATGGCCCCTGCGCATAAAAGTGGGGCTGCCTGTGCATCCGAAAAAATTTCAGGTATTGAATAAATAAATTTCTCATCGGCCACCATGTATTCAGCATAGCCTCCGGGCGCATCTCTTCCAGTTGCTTTAAATTCAGCGCAAAGATTTTCAAGCCCATTACTACAAAAATCACAGACACCACACGCAGAAAATATCCAGGCTACCCCCACCCTGTCACTTTCTTGAAATCGGGTTACCTGAGTTCCTTTTCTTATGACGTTGCCTACAACCTGATGTCCCAAGATCATCGGAAATCTTGAAGGCGGAGTACGACCTTCAATTTCATCGAGTTCGGTATGACATACTCCACAACACGATACCTTGATTAGAATTTCGTTGGCCGCAGGCACCGGCATAGGTACGTCTACCTGCTCAAGCGGTTGACTTCCTTGAAGCAGGTCGTAAACGCTTTTTAAAATCAGTGCTTTCATATCGGATCTTCATGCCTAAGAATCCTAAAGGAATATTAAGAGAATGCCAATGGCTAGTAAAAACAAAACTAATTCATTTGATTCTATGACTTTTATATTAATTACAATTACAATAACTGGTTAAGGTTTATTGCCCGGCAGCATATCGGTCATCAACAAAAAAGGTGACACTAAATCCAACGTCCGTGCGGCACATTCGGGTCGCTCATATGAAGTTCTCGAGTCTCGTTTTCTTGAAAGGTCAAAGGAGGCCAGCTCATAAGGTTACCCAATACCTCGGATTCTTGCAGACTGATGAATACCGCGCACGGGACAAAAGCCTGCGGGTCTTGCATGTTGAGTGGTCGAGATTAGAATGTACTTTTCCCGAGCAAGTTGACAAAGTAAGAGTTGACCGATCAATTTATTTATTCGACTGTAGCGGTTACTGTGGTGGTATGTTCCTGTTGAACCTGAAAGTGTTTTTAGGATCATACTTCCTTTTAAGCATGGTTAGTCGCTGCCAATCATCTGCAGTATAAATCGCGCGAACGCGTTCTTTAGTGGGATCAACCTCCAGAAAATTAGGAAAGACTTCCCCGGTAAGATAGGGTGACACGATTTCGGACAGACGTGATAAATCTTGCTCTGATTTTTCAGCCGTAGCCGCATCGATAGCGAGACCAACGGCGTTGAGCGAGTACTTCGCATCCCGGTTGCCCATAAGATTAAGATCACCTGTTTCTCGTGTAAGGGCTGCGCCTAGTGTCCTGATTTCCACAAAGAGTAGAGAAGACCCTGATCCCGCACCGGCAGCTTTCACAAACGCTTCTATCGCCTGCGCTGAAAGGTCTCTGATCAACCCACCGTATGGCAAATTGCCCGTAGGATCTACGGGATCATTGCTGATTCTACCCATCGCGTCCACCGGCATCGTGGTGAAGGTATCAGCGATAGGCGTGGAAAGAGTTCTGAGTGGCTCGAAGAGTTGCTCTCCATGTTTAGGATTTTCTCCACAGTAACAGCCTTTGATCACAACGACCGATTTCCCTCTTAACATTTCCGGTGCAGCCGGAACTGCGGGAATGTTCATGAAGGAGCATGCTGCGGTAATCTCGTCAGGAATTTGCTTTGACCATTTTACAAAAGCAGTCAGTGCTTCATGTCCATGATCCATTGAATAAAACACGGCTCCACCGTAAACTGTTTCTAGCGGATAAAGCCTGAAAGTTAGTGAAGTAATCACACCGAAATTCCCGCCTCCGCCTTTCACAGCCCAAAATAGATCTTCGTTTTTGTCTGCACTCACTTTTGCGAGTGTACCATCTGCCATCACCATCTCCGCGGTGATAACACCCCTGGAGTTTAAGCCGTACTTTCTGCCCAGGTAACTTAAACCACCTCCCATTGTGTAACCCACTACTCCAACGTGAGGAGCAGATCCGGCAAGTGTGGCAAGTCCGTGCGTGTATGCGGGAGCAATAACATCTTTCCACAATGCGCCGGCCTCGACCGTTGCCTGTTTCAAATCGGGATTAATGGTCACCCCGCGCAGCTGTGATGTGTTGATAAGTACACCGTCGTTGCAGGGAGTTCCAATGCCATGTCCTGTGGACATAACACCAACACCAAGTTCATTCTCATTCGCAAATCTGACAGCCAGTTGTATGTCTTTAGATGACGCTGCCATTACCACAAACGCAGGATGTAGATCTACACTCCGGTTCCAGGGTTGAGATGCGGCGCTGAATTTGGAATCTTCCGGTAAAAGAAGTGTGCCTTTTAACTTCGCGCGAAGCGCTTCAATGTCGTTCTGATGAGTTATGGTGGGATATGTCATGATGTTGTATTTGGGTTGTTTATTTAGGGCGACGCCCGTCATGGATAAAAATAATGTTCTATTCGCGTGATAGCGGTTACGTTACGCGCAAATTAAATCTTACTTAATTTCTATTGGTTTTTTTGTCTTTCTTAATTTCTAAAAAATTACAGAATTCTTTAAAAAAAAGAAAAAAAGTAAGAGCCTGTCGATATTATAATAAAATAATAGCACAGCCTCTTAGTTGTTCTCTTTCCTTTCGCTGGCATTGTCCAGATCAAGTTTTAAGGATATAATCTCAGATTCGATTTGACATTTCATTTTATCGATGTATCGCAAATCGTATCGCTCCTTAAGAGATTTAACGTTGAAATAGAGATAAATATCATGCCACTTTGGTTGCGTGAATTTTTAAAATTGAATAATGCAGTTGGAAAAAATAGATGTAGAAATGATTGGATAACCTGAAGGCGATGGGAATTAAATCAACACGCACAATAATAATGCCTTTGCCTACGCTATTTTTACCATATCATTTTTCACTCTGGTTTTTGTGGACGTGCTCGATTGGACATTTCGACAAATGCTGCTAGCCTCAAGCTGCAAGTCATTTTAAATTGTAAAACATTTACATTAAAAGAATCCCCCGATGCCGAACATAAAAAGAAACTGCTCCTCCTTTGAAGATCCAAAGCTGACATTAATGGAAAATTGGTTCGTAAAGGGCGCCATGTAAAATCCGCCACCATATCCTTGATGCCAGTAATTAGCTTCCTCCGGATCTGAGTCTACCCAAACTCTTCCCATATCATAAAAAGCCCGGACCCCTACCTTTACGGGAATAAGTTTATTTTCAGTCTCAAGAATTTGCCACCGGAGCTCCGTGTTCAGGAATGCCTTGGATTCTCCAGTGTACCGGTTTCTTTTAAAGCCGCGCAGATCATTTAATTGACCCAATGAAAATAATCTGTAAAAAGGTAGCTCACCCGTGGTAAACCCACCGCCTGCGCGCACGCCTATCGTAATTGGATTTTTGTTATAGGTGGAGAGGTATTGCGTCATTTCAAACGAAGAGATGGAAGCCAGCTTTTCTTGTGCGTCGATGATATGGACAGCTTCTTGATTTAATTTAAAAAGGAAACCTCTTTCCGGTAAAAAAGGATCATCTCTAAAATCAAGATTTAGCACGGCCTTTATATTTATCATATCCAGTTTCTGCACGCCAAAAATTTCAGGATGTTCAGATAAAAAACTTTGCTTGCGACTAACGGCCTCGTCTGATTCAAAGGCCGCGGAAAAAGCAACCTGACTGCGTTTCCAAAAGTCTCGCATCAAACCCATGCTCACTAAGATGGAATTATACTGCGCGTTATAATATTTAGAATCAACTTCATCATCGCTATTCGTATCATTTCCAATACCGAAGAAGTAATTATAATTCAGTGGTCGGGAAAGATTTAATTCTGAGATACCATCCCACTTTCCAACGAGGTACCGAACTTGATTTTGATATCCTAATTCGTAATTTCCTTCTGTACTGACCGAGCCTTTTATGGTATGTTTCGTGCTAAAATCTGGCTTTGAAAAGTTATGATTCGTGAACGTCACTTTTGCATTTAGTGCAAGCCCCGTAAAAGGATTGTAGTTTAATAAAACCAGAGGAAAATAAGTGTTATAAGCAAATGCCGTTCTTTTGTAATGATACATGCTTTCATCCTTAGGATTAATTATTTTTGCTTCTTTACCAAGAACAGTTGCAGACCGATTGTCCTTCTGATAGATAATCGTTTTTTTCGATCCTTGTTCGACATAGGAGGAATCCGATACTATATCCGTTCCCCCTCCACTGATAATCCGGATAAGAATGGACTTTTCTGATTCACCCTTAATAACAAAAATATCATTGTTTGTGAGACCATATAACCGGATCTCTTTTGTTTCATCTGGCACAAACTTTCGCTGATAAAAAACTTTCTGGAAATTGGGTTGCTTATTTTCTTTGTTGATATCACAAACAAGAATACTAACTGATCCATCTTCATTTCGTGTAGCCTGGAAATATTCTTCTTTATTAGAACCCACAACATCCACCTCCTTTGCCAGCATACCGTAATATTTTTCAGCGTAGTAGGGAAGATCTTTAATGCGTGATTTAAGTTTGCTGGCAATCACTTTCCCGTCCGGACTGTAAATTTCGTTGGGCATTTTCCCAACAGCTGAGTCTATGTCTTCATCCGAAATTGAATTTTGAACTTCTTTTGCCGCATTTATCCAGTCCGCTTTTGTAAGCTGATTACCTAATAGCCTGTCCATGTGCCTACCTTGGTGCATCAGGCTGCGGAGACCTTTTATCGAATAGTCGAAATTTTCGCCGGTTTCTTTTGCCCATTCTCTATCAGCAAGGAAAGGAAAAATACCATCCCATCTGGAAAACACGTGGTCCCGATCCCGGGGAATAGGCCTGAATACCTCACCTCCTTCTTTTTTATAACCCGCCCATTTCCAGTTATCTTCATGCTTTCCCCAATCCCCCACGAGTAAGTCAAAAACCCGGGCCCTGCAGAATTCGAATCTATCAACGCGGTTATCATGGTCTTCATATAATTCCTGAAAGAGCTTGTAGCTCTTTTCGATCTTATCAGCACCTCCGAAAATTTTATCCTCCTGGATTTTATCAGAAGGAAAATCTTCTAGCATACCCAACATATTTCCATACTCTTCTTTGAAAACTCCAAGTCCATCATCTTTTGGCAAAACATAAAGCTCAGGTCTGGCGTGCAGGATGCCGATTTGATCCAACAAGTAGGATGCAGCCAACGCGCCATAAGGTTGTTGCGTGCTGGTCTGGTCTTTTATAACGTCAGAAACTAATGTACCCCGCAATGAGTGAGTTAAGGCTTTTGAAGGATCCTTATTAACCGAACGGAAAACGTACTCTTTTCCATTTCCCGAACTCATTTTTAATGAAGTGGTTTGTCTTCCCCCACCCTTCTTATTTATTACCAAACCTTGAAAGGTTGTATCGAGATTAAGATAGGGCACACTAACGGGTACAATCCAGGAATAGCGGTAGTGCTTTCCAAACCACATTTGTTTCCATTTACTAACCTTATACTCCGGGCCTGCGAATATTTTTTCCTGAGGATTATAAACCTGTGACGTTTTTTGTGGAGAGGGAGCGTTTGATGCACAAGGTTGATAACTTGTGTTTGAGTTTTCGTCATTTGGACTGCTGCAAGGGGATTTTAATAAAACATCACCCGTTTCGGGCACTAGCCGATTGTGAAGCAAATGAAAATACTGATACTTAACTTCACCCTGAGTGTTGTAAGTTAATTCTATAAAGCCTGCTCTTGAAGTTGCCAACGTAGTCTGCTTACTCCTTCGAATAAAATCACCCTTGGTAAGAGCACCGCTGTTGATGTAAAAATTGTTGCCGGTTTTAAAAATAGAATGATTTTTCTCATGGCCGGAGGCCAAAACTAAAGAGGAATAGTCATTGAACAGGGCATCAAGTTTACTCCCGAAGCCATTAAAATTATCATTTACAATATCCTGACTTGTTCCGATGTTCTGACGATAGGACACCAATGCATTTCCAATAAGAGGTGGAAGTAAATAAGAAGAAGCTGGGAACCGTCCCCCGTACTTGCCAAAGGATGCAACGGGGAAATGAGATAACAGGAGAATGTTTTTATTCTTGCTTTCATCCAATAAGTCGTTCAATTTTTCAAAAAAAACGTCTTCGTCCGCGATGTCGCATTCATTCATATAGGCCATTGGTTTTTCATAGGGATGATTATACCATTGAGAATTTAGGGTGATGACATCGAGGTATTGAGAAAAGGAAAAAACCCACGGCCCCGGACATCCACTTTCAAAAAATAGATGCAACCGTGGATGCCCTGATTTTACGATTTTTTCCAATTGCTGAACCCTTTTCCATCCGTTTTTACCGGAATTATTCCATTCGCGATCGCCTTGATTTACCACGAAGGAAAGATGGGTATGTCTATCCAGAATTTCTACGGCGGATTTTCGCCATTGGTCTACCTTTTCTTCCGTGAATGACTCAGCGAATACATCCCCGTTCAATACCCACAGCACCGGGACCTTCGTTTTTTGACAATATTCATCGACCATCAAGAACAGGTCTCCAGATTCTTTCAGGTCAGCGCTATTTGCAGTAAGGATTACTTTTATTTCAGAAGCTTGTTGTCCAAATAATGGGGGTGTTCTTAGTAAAAAGAGTAAGCAAAAGAGAAATGTCCCATGAATTGAATTCATTTGATCGAGTCCTTCATTTTGATCGAAATTAACAAACTAAAGTAAAATTTGTATGAATCAGCTGATTCCATTAAAGCTAAGGGAATTAGCTTAACACAAGGGAATTAATCATTCGTACACATCTAATCTGTTGGATAACAAGAGTTTTGAGGGATAGAATGAATAATTTTAACCTAAGGGCTTGTAATATATTTTTCAATTTATCGTTTTGACCATTGCCCCTCTGAATAATAAAGCCTTTTAATGGTAAAACCGCCTTAGAGGTTCATCCCGTAAATGCATGATTTATACAGCTTTTACTGAAATGTTTTGAAAACAAATTTTTATCTTGCACCTATTCCTTCTCGCCTAATTCTTAAACCGTGCGCAGCATTAATACCTTAAAACTTCTCACGCTAGATCTTAATGTCCCGTTCAATGACTTCAACCTTACGAAAGGCTTGGTATTGATTTGTCTTCTGTCCGCAAATCACCTAACCACCGCCCAATCCGGTTTGAAAAAGGAAAAAACTGACTCTATTTCCATTAACAATCCGGTAGCTGAGTCTAAAAAGAAATTTGTTTTTTTAAACGCCGTTAAAGTACCGGTAACTTTAATCGGACTGGGGATATATTCCAACTTGGATGAGAAGGTTCGCTACGAAATTAGGGAACAACGAAATGAACACATGCCTCATTTTCATTCAACTGTTGATAATTACTTGATGCATGCTCCCGTTGCCATTGTATACGGTTTAAACATTGCGGGTATAAAAGGCAAAAATGATTTCAAAAACAGAACCCTCCTTCTTATAAAATCGGAAGCGATTATGACGGGTCTCATGTATACATTAAAATCGGTTACGAGTGTTTCGCGACCAGATGGAAGTGACGAATTCTCCTTTCCTTCCGGACATACGGCGCAAGCCTTCGCTACGGCGACATTTATGGCAAAAGAATATGGCGATAAGAGTATTTGGTATAGCGTAGGTGCCTACGGTATGGCAACGACTGTCGGAGCAATGAGAATTATGAATAACAGGCACTGGGTTTCCGATGTTCTTGCCGGAGCTGGTATTGGGATCTTATCTACTAATATTGCCTACCTAACACATCGCTACAAGTGGAAAAATAAAAATACGAACCTTACGGTGGTTCCGATGTATGCTAGTGGCCCTTCGCTTTATGTGAGCTATAGGTTTAAATGAGAAAAGTTTAACCTTCGCCTGTTTAGAGAAAAATATCGATTGACTAATCTGTCTACTTCATTGTAATCTCGTGTATGTCTTAGGCACGAGCGAGCCACCAACCACCACACAACACTTTCGCCAGTTCCGGGTCTACTTATTTATACAATGACTGCCGTGTAAACTAATCTTTCTTATGCTTAAATCCGATCTTACGTATTGGTTCTGTTTTCGGATTTAACAATTCTCTTAGGTAATCAAAAACTACTTTAAAATTCTCATCATGCTTACTCACTTTTCCTTCCAGCCGTTCTAATTTTAGTAAGATGTCTTTGTGATCCATTATCATTCCTTTCAGCTTGCTGTATATTCGCATGATCTGGATGTTCACTTGGATGGCTCGCTCGCTGTTCAAAACACTTGACAACATCAGAACACCATGTTCGGTAAATGCAAAGGGTGCGTACCTTCTACCGCCTCTGCCTTTCTTTGAGATCGCAAATTGCGATCTCAAAGATTCCCATTCTTTATTGGTCAACTGAAACATAAAATCCTCAGGGAACCTGTCGGCATTCCGTTTTACCTGTTCGTTGAGCCTCCCGGTCTCCACTAAATAAAGTTCTGCCAAGTCAATATCCAACATTACTTTATGATTTCTGACAAGGTAGATTTTACTAATTACTACTTCGTCGGGCAAGGCTATTTCTACTTTCTTTTTGCTCATATCGGATATTTTAAAGGCGATGCATTTTGCGAACCACTCTTTGTTGCTTTTCAGGATTGGATCTGAAGTTCTTCCTACAATCCATCTGAGCATGATTTATGATACCATAAGCGCATAATTCAAGCCCCTTAGTCATGCAGTATCTTAAGCTATCAAGAAAAATATCTGTGTATTCTCTTCTTATAAATACAACTTGTCCAATGAATGATAGTGAATGTTACAAAATATAACTTATCCTGATCTCGGATTTTGTACCTGCGGCTCATGGCTAACGGTTCGTTTAAGAGCTCAAGTTAAATATTTTGTAAATAGTAAGTCAAGGATTTCTTTACGCACTGTAGTTATCGTGTGTAGATCTTAGGCACGCGTGAGTCGCGCAGAAGCCACCAAACAACACTCGCGCCATTTCCCGAGTGTTCAGTTTAGAAGTACATTGAGGTCTATTGTCATTAGCATTCCTCCGAACTGGCCATGGCTGACATTCGATAGCAGGATTAAAAAAGAAATGAGAGAGTAACCAAAATTCTTTTTTTTCATTCGTTTAAAATTTTTAATAATATTCTTTATCTAATGGTCGACCAAGTAATTTTTGGAAGGCTCCATTTTCCTTTTTTTTCTTCTTTTAATATATACTCAGAGCGGACGTTAATTCTAGTCGTAGAGGAAAGGTCACCACGAGAACTGGCGCTCGTGAGGTGTGGCTGGCTTATGTATGGCTCACTCGTTTCAATTGAATTAGATGAATCCCGGAAAAGGAGTATCCTCATTCCCAAACCGATCCAAATAACTAAGTTGACGCTTACTATTAACCCCAATAAGAAAAAGACAAAACCGAGAGACAGTATTCGCGAGATACTATTCAGCAAGGTTTTTGTCTTGAAATATGAATGGAGAGCATTTTTGATCATAATTTTGCATTAACTGTTGGCTGTTATTTTACAAGATCATAAGCGTGATTTGCTATAAATTTATTTTTGATCAACTATTCATGACTTTGGTTTAAAAGCCTTTTTCTTCATCGGGAATTCAAAACCAAACCTGACATTCAAGACATCTGTATACGGGACTTCTATGTGATGGATTGAATAGTCGAACTATTACCATAGCCGTGCCTTTAACATTTTTTATCAGTTTATATTCCTTTTTCATTCCTACAAATGCGCCAAATACCCACTCGCGATTGCCAAGATCGAATGAGGGTGATCGGGTTATAAGAGGAACACGCGTGTTCATCGCTTCGATTTCAGCGCGGGGAGAAAAATCACTTCCAGAGTTTGATCTCCCCAAAAGCACGCGGGCTCAATATCCTGGCGTTTGGATTGAATGTATTTTTGTTGTACGTGTTATAGGCTATACGTTGGTTCCATCCCAAATGATTGTTAATTTGTATTACTGCTCCTCACTGTGGTACTCGTAATGCTTCGCTATACTCGCATCGTGATCTCCGTTGGAATTCCAACTTATAGAAATGAGTATCGATAGATTTTTAGTTTTGAACCTATAAAGAGGGATATCAATATCAGTTGTAGGTGACATACTAATAGACCCAAACCATCTTTTTCGAAGGCACTTGCTGTTGGGTAAGGAGGTAAAATATTCAGGGCTTGATAAATTGGCTGTGAATACCCCGGGAAAAAGGTAAACACGAGAGCAATGACAATGGATAGTAGCTTTCTCATAGAAGAATACATTTTGGTAAACGGAATGGTAAGGTGTGCCCTACAGTTCATTAGTTCCATATTCTTGAAAAGGTCATCAGCTGAAAAAAAATATTTTTTGTCGTACTCAAATGAAGCAGGTAAAGGTTTTATCTCTACTTTTGCGTTTCATAAGCATCATGGAGCCGGTGTACATTGCTAACCGTTAAATAGTGAATGCGTCAGATCAGGAATTGATTAAGCAGGTTTTATCGACTGAAGCATCTTTAATCGAAAAAGGATGGCGGCATATTTACTCAACCTATTATCCTATGGTGAGTGATATGGTACGTAAGCATGGTGGTTCGGAAGAGGATGCTGTGGATATTTTTCAGGATGGCATATTAATATTCGACCGTAATCTGAGAAATGGAACTTTCCGTGGAGAGTCTTCCATTAAAACTTATATCTTCGGTATCTGTAAAAACCTGTGGCGGCGGGAATTCTATAAAAGGAATAAGAAGTCGATCGCGGAAACAGAATTGATGCATGAGTCGGGTGATGATGTTGAACCTTTAATAAATGTAGAAGTTGTTTCCTTGCTGATGAACGAATTGCAGGAGGAGTGCCAACGGATTTTGATCGAATTTTATTTCAACAACCGATCCATGGCTGAACTTAAAGATATGTTCAACGTTAATAGTGTTCAGGCCGCAAAAAATAAGAAGTGGAGATGTCTCGGTTATTTAGTGAAACTGTTTAAAGAAAAAGGTATTCCAATATAGAATGAGCACGGATTCCAAGAACATAGAAGAAATCGATAATTACCTTGCCGGCGAGCTTAGCCCCGAGCACATCGCTGAATTTGAACACAGAGTGCGCGAAGAGCAGGACGTACAGGAAGATCTTACAACAACCAAGAGAGTAATAGAGGGTGTGCGTGGATTTGCTTTGAAAAAAATGTTAAAGGGTTTTCAGGATGAAACTTCCGATAAGAAAAATGAAGAATGATTTTTCAAATCGAATATAGCTGACATTTTATCGTAATTAAATAGCCGTTTTGATTTAGCATCCACCTCCCTCTCCCTGATCTGATAAATTTCTTCAATACCCTCCCGGAACTCAACACCCTAGTATTTACAAGCCTTTCCCTTTTGGAACCTCTTCAAAGTTTCTTTGCCAGGGTTTCCGTTAAGCACGCCATTAAACCACTCCCCCAAGTGGACAAAAAGAAGGATGGAGATTTAGTACATTTGAATACGATCCATTTTATATCTTTCGTAAGATCTTGTATTAACCCTTAACCCCAACCTATGAATTCCAGACGCGACTTTTTACAAAAAATTACGGCTTCTGCTTTTGCTTTACCCTTTGTACCGGCCTATGGTGTGGAAAGCGCCAACCCACCGTATGAATTACCTTATCAGGGTCCGGTTTTACGGGTAGCGATTTTGGGGTTAGGAAGTTACGGAACACGGGTCGCAGACGCGATGCAATCTTGTAAGATGGCAAAGCTCGTTGGCGTTATAAGCGGCACCCCTTCCAAAGTTAAAGACTGGCAAAGCAAGTATAATATCCCGGAAAAGAACTGCTACAACTACGAGAACTTCGATAGCATAAAAACCAATAAGGACATTGACGCGGTATATGTTATTACACCAAATTCATTGCACAAGCCTTTCGGTATTCGTGTTGCGAACGCAGGTAAACATGTGATTTGTGAAAAACCTATGGCGATGAATGCAAAGGAGGGTCAGGAGTTGGTTGATGGATGCAAAAAAGCAAATGTAAAATTACTCGTTGGCTACAGAATGCACTTTGAGCCGAAGACGCTTGAAATTATCCGCATGCGAAGTGCAGGTGAATTCGGAAAAATATTATTCTTTCAAGGGCTTTGCGGTTTTAAAATCGGCGATCCAAATCAATGGCGGTTGAACAGGCAGCTTGCGGGCGGAGGGTCACTGATGGATATTGGTATCTATGCAGTCAATGGTTCACGTTACATGATTGGAGAAGAACCCATTTGGGTTACAGCTCAGGAAACCAAAACCAATCCTGAGAAATTTAAAGAAGGCGTTGACGAAACAGTTCAGTTTCAATTGGGATTTCCAGGTGGAGCGGTAGCCTCATGTCTATCGACATATTCCATGAATAACCTGGATCGCTTTTTCCTGAATGGCGATAATAAGGGATTTGCTGAACTCATGCCTTCGACTGGATACGGACCTATACAAGGCCGCACCCATGCTGGTGAATTAACACATCCTCACATCACGCATCAAACAGTACAGATGGATGAAATGGCGGCTATCATTTTGCAAGGCAAAAAACCACCAGTGCCTGTTGATGGTGAAGAAGGAGTAAAAGATTTAAAGATTCTGGATGCCATCGTCGTTGCTATGAAATCCGGAAAAAAGGTAGACTTGAAATTGTAATCTGTGTAGACTTCATATCGCACTTTTTACTTTCTACTTCAATACTAAAATGTTTAGTCACCCTAACTCCATTTATATTTTTCCACGACGATAACGGGTTTAAAACTCCATTAGTTCTCTCTTGGTCTCTAGGTTAGCAAACGTAAAGTCTGTTTTTCTATTAGAAACCGATAGTACCTTCGATTACGAAACCTTCGAATCTTCCATTGTTCCGGATATCGGTTGAAGGAAAGTCTTTGTACTTTTGGGTAACATACTCTCCCTTGAGTAAAATGTTCCTGGTTACAAACCAGCCTGCAGCAAAAGCAGTACGCTCCACTTTCACATCCTGACGAACACCCTGGGCAATGTTAGGTTGAGTTGTACTTTGTCCGAAGACAAGGTCACCATTAACAACATTGTATTTTGCACCCACATACATTTTATTATTTGCAAAGCGATAAAGACCATCTATTGCGTATTGTTGGAACTGACGTTTTGCGAGTTTTCCCAGTAATGGTTGTGCTGTGTCTGTAGATTGCACTTCACCATTTTCAACTTGGCTGTTTCCTTTTGACACTTCATACGTGCCGAAAATTTCGAGGTTCTTGAATTTCACAAAAGGGTTGATCATAAAGGAAGTAATATTATCCTTGAAACCCGGATTAATACGGCCGGAGAAAGAATTACCGGTTAACGTCGCCGCCGATCCCTCCATCACGAAGTAGTAACGTGAT
Organism: uncultured Bacteroidota bacterium; assembly: GCA_963837415.1. GTDB lineage: Bacteria > Bacteroidota > Bacteroidia > Cytophagales > Cyclobacteriaceae > Chryseolinea. Next base: position 672,374 of record CAWING010000002.1, read on the forward strand.
CCGGCGCGGTCACCACCATACAACGTGTTGCTGATGGAAGATTTAGTGGTATAAACAGATCCGGTTAATCGTATGCGTTTATCTTCATCGAAAGTTTTGTCAAAGCCTATCTTGCTATAAATAGAAGGTTTTCTGTCATCACCCTTGGTTACACTGCCCTGGATCTCACCATCGGTTAAACCTACCATGGCAAGGAAGCCGGATTTCTGCCAATACAATTCACCACCAATTTCTGTTGTGAAAGCATCCATCAGATTGTTTTCAACAAAGGGATTGTATAATGCATTACCTCCATCCGTTCTGCGAAAGTGAGTATCTCCGTAATTGATTTCCATGTGACCGATCTTCAGTGTAAGATTTTTCCAGAGATCATTCATGGTCTCGCTGTTGAAGAAGCCAACTTTGTCGATCTGGAAATAACCACCTTTAACCCAGAATTCATTATGGTGACGCGTTGACATGTAAGAAACCAAACTAACGCGCAAACCATCCGCCAGTTGAACATCAATGTTGAAATTCGCCATCGCCAGGTTAAAACCAGGGCTAAGGTCGTACAGTGCATTCTTGTTTACTTCGCCCACTATGTTTTCTGAGTTGGAATGTTTCAGGTTCTGGTATTGCTGGGTAAAATTTGCGCCTACGCGTAACTTCAAGCCATCAAACTTTAACGTATCATTTTTTGAAGTTTCAAATACGTTGATACCACGTTTGTCATAGGGTCTGAAGTATTGGATCGGACTTAACTGAGCGTGAGCCCCCAGGGCGACAATCATGAACATCATCAGGTTCATGAAGCGAAGTGTTTTAGAGAATAACATAGTCATATAGTTAGAGATAAGTAGAATTATAAAATTGCATTGTTGATTGTAAATGTCATGTCAAAGGTCACGACCACTGCATCTCCGCTCTTGATGGTTCCCATCATTGCAGTGGGTGGTTCCATTCCGAAATCAGTCATGATTATTTCCTTTGATCCGATAACCTGTAACTCACCGTTGGGTAATAGTTTATAGTTTACTGTAAGGTCTATTGTCTTTGTCACACCAGCCATCGTCAGGCTACCCTTTAAATCCATTGTGGAATTAGTCTCCGTAATCTTTTTTGTATTCAGGGTAAAAATGATGTTAGGGTACTTTTCATGGTTAAAGGCTTTATACGTTTTGCTATCCATCATTTTACCTTTCGGGCTTTTAATACTTGTAACCGGAATTTTCACTTCTACACCCCTAACATCAGCAAGCACGGTATTTTGAAGTGTGCAATACCCTTTGGCCTCCAGCTTTTCTGTAGCTGACTCCCAGTCGTGTAAAGTTGAAGTGCCTTTAATAGTCATTTTATAATTTTTCAATTTAAAGGACTGTGCGTGAAGACTTCCCTGAAGCACCAGTAACCCTACCGTAATAATGAGAACTTGTCTGACTTTCATTTGCTTTGGCTTTTAATATGACACGAAGGTAAAGTTCAATGCATTCGTAGATTATGACAAAACGGTATTCGAAATGATGATTTACGTCAGGTTATGCTTCTCGATTGGAAGAGTTGTTGAACGACGTTCAAACCAAAAACGGCTAATAATAGCCGTTACGTTATGATCGTTGTAAATTCTTATATTATGAATTCAATATATCGACAATTTATTCTACTAGTTTAAATTGCGTGTACTTTGTGACTCCTTTAATAAATTTTTCACATCCTCTCTACTCACATTAGGAAAACTCATATGCAAATCGCGAACACATTGCGCCCCATATTCTTTTTGCAGATAGATCAGGTCATCAGTTTCTTTAGCAACGTTCGAAGCGGCTTCAGCGATAACGAATGGAATAGCCGCAACAATCTTAAGAGGGCTTTGTTTTCGGATATCCCGCAGAGATGCAACCATAACGTCACTATTGATAAGGACATCATCGACAAGAATTACGACCTTATCTCGTAAACTGGAATGTGGTTTCAAGCTATCAAAAAAAAGGCGCTCTTGCTTTAGACTATTGCGTAGTATTTCAATTTGATGAAATACATAATCTTGCGGAATGTTTTCGATATCCTCATGCATATACACATCGTCAACAGTTATTGCTCCAATGGTTTTTGAACTATTACCCGGATGTATGATCTTGCGACAGGGCATTACATCAAACATAAGGTTCAGCAGGTTAGCTAACCAAAATGCCACGGGGGCACCTCCATAAGAAACGGCAAGGACAATCGCATTTGTATTTTTATAGGCCATAAGTTTTCGACTTAGCAAATGGCCCGCTTGCTCTCTGCTTCGAGTAGTAACTTCTTTCATAAGTGCCATAGTCCGGAGCGTTTTGATATGAGTAAAAGTATTGGCTCCGCTTATATTCTGATATGATGAAGTTCAATAAGGAGTATGACTTTTATCAGCATATGATATTCTGCTTTCAAATCACGAGGTTCACCTTCCTATTCCAACTCAAAACTGATAAAAGTCACTTTCATAGATATTAAATATCATATGATTAGGCTCCATATGGTACCACATTTGTCCATTATTTACCGGCATCTAAAATTTAAATTGTCCATATGAATTATATATCAGGTGAAGAAGCGTTAAAAATAGTGAAACCAGGCCAACGGGTTTTTGTTCATGGCGGTGCGGCAACCCCACATTATTTGTTAAAAAAGTTAGCAGAAAGGTCCTCTGAATTGTGGAACGTAGAGATCGTAAGCATCAGTATGCAAGGCGATGCAATTGTTGCGCAGGAAAAATATAAAGATAGTTTTCGCATCAACTCATTGTTTGTCTCTGAGAATATAAGGGATGCAGTCAATGAAGGAAGAGGGGATTATGTTCCCATCTTTTTAAGTGAAATTCCTATACTTTTCAGAAGGGGAATTTTGCCCATCGATGTTGCCCTTGTTCAAGTGTCTCCACCGGATAAACATGGGTACTGTTCTTTGGGTGTTTCCGTGGACATTGCAGCTACTGCTGTTAAAACAGCAAAACATGTTATTGCGCAGGTAAATCCACGCATGCCCAGAACGTTAGGTGATGGCGTGGTCAAGATTGATGACTTCGATGCCTTAGTTTATGCCGAACAGGAATTACCTGAGGTAGTGTGCGGCGAAGCCAGTGAAATATCCATGAGAATCGGAACGCACTGTGCGGACCTGGTGGAAAATGGCGCAACTATTCAAATGGGAATAGGCTCCATTCCCAATGCAGTTCTCACCTGTCTTTCCAATCATAAAGAGCTTGGTGTTCACACCGAAATGTTCTCGGATGGCATTATTCCATTGATTGAAAAGGGTGTTATCACCAATCAGCACAAGAAAAAATATAGAGGTAAAACGGTGACATCTTTTCTTCTGGGCAGTCGAAGGTTATATGATTTTGTGGATGATAACCCCGCTATTGTAGTCTTAAATATAGACTATGTGAATGATACGGCTGTGATCCGCTCTAATCCAAAAGTAACAGCAGTGAACAGCGCTATTGAGGTTGATGTTACCGGGCAGGTTTGTTCCGATTCTATCGGGACTTATCACTACTCCGGCGTTGGTGGTCAAATGGATTTCGTTCGTGGCGCGTCATTATCAGAAGGTGGGAAGCCCATTATTGCTCTCCCCTCTATAACAACCAAGGGAATTTCCAGGATCGTTCCTTTTCTCAAGCAAGGAGCAGGAGTTGTAACTACGCGGGCACACGCGCATTATATCGTGACAGAATATGGCGTTGCATACCTTTATGGAAAGAACATGCGACAACGGACAAAAGCACTCATCGAAATTGCGCATCCAAATCACCGAGAAGTCCTGGAGCGCTCCGCATTTGAGCGCTTTCACACCTACGAATTCGAAACCACCGTTTATTGAAACACGAGTTCTTTTCTGTACGATTTAGAGTTTACCAAACTTGTACCAAGCGCGAGATGTTTTTTCGGACAAGTTTTATTACTCTAAATCTTGCACAATCTTTGCACCGTATCAAATGAACCAGGATTCAAAAAGTGGTATAAGAACTGTTTATTCAGTCAATAAAAACACATTGAAATGAGTTCAATGAAAAAGGATATTGAGTCTCGGCAAGATGTTGAACTGCTAGTAAATAAATTTTATGATAAAGTGAAGTTGGATGAATTTCTGGCACCCCTATTCAGTCATTTGGATTGGCCCCACCATTTACCAACGATGTATAACTTTTGGAGCTCCCTGTTGCTTGGCGATCAGACCTATAGTGGAAACCCGCTGCAGAAACATTTGCCCCTTCCTTTAGAAACCGAACATTTCCGGCAATGGCTGAAACTATTTGCAGAAACCCTGGATGAAAATTTTTCTGGCGAAAAAACGAATAAGGCGAAAGGCCGAGCCCAAAACATCGCACTTATATTCCAGCATAAAATGAGATTAATAAAGCCAAATTAGATTTAATTCGAAGTTACATTCCAAAAAAAGTTTATCGATTATCTTACAACATTCCAACGTACAACCTTTTCAAGATTGGTGGGTTGGATAATTTTAATCTTTCCTCCTTCTGTTTCAATAAGACCTTCCTCCTTAAAGTCAGACAACACGCGAATAATTGACTCGGACGCTGTACCCACCATTTTCGCGAGATCATCGCGCGATATTGCGATGACCGAATTTAAATCTCTCAACTTGTCGGCCTTTAGTAACGCTTCGGCCGTCCGCTGTCGCACGGTATTGTAAGCCAGGCTAATCAATTGCATCTCGCGATCTGCAACCTTATTGCAAAGGAGATTAATAAAGCTCTTCGAAACATCTGGATGGTTTTGGACCATTATCATAAAATCGTGCCTGGGGATAGAGATGAGTTCGGTATCCCGCATGGTTACAGCGGACTCTTTATAGTTGCAATTTTCAAGAATGGATTCAAAACCAAAAAAATCATTTGCGCCGTAAAGATTCAAAATCAATTCTTTTCCATCATGATTCGATTTAAAGGTTTTCACATTTCCCGTCTTAATAAAATACACATGTAAGGGCATATCCCCTTCCACGAAGACTTCGGTCTTCTTTTTTAGAGACTTTACCTTCTTATCTTTTCCCAGATCTTTTATATTGAGAACATCTTGTGCATCCTTAATAAAATCATCCAACCCTTCAGGACTTGTATCATACTGCTTTTGTCGCATAGCGCTTTTCCGCAGCCTTGCGTCTATAGCATTCAGCAAATCGGTATCGTCAAATGGCTTTGTCAGGTAATCGTCAGCCCCGAGGGCCATGCCCTTTCGCATATCCGTCTTTTCCGTTTTAGCAGTAAGGAAAATAAATGGAATGCCAGCTGTCTCCGCTTTCTTACTCAGGATATGAAGTACACCATATCCATCCAATTCAGGCATCATGATATCGGAAATGATGAGATCTGGTTTTTCGCGCTGAGCAAGCTCAACACCGATTTTTCCATTGGAAGCTGTTAAAACATTATAATTCGCGAGCAAAAGAATTTCCTCTGTATTTTCACGTACCTCCAGATTATCTTCGATTAAAAGAATTTTTTTCATAACAATTGTTAAACGGGTATTGCAATAGAAAATATACTCCCTTCACCGAAGCGACTTGTAAATGTAACGGAGCCTCCCAATAAGTCCGCATACCGTTTCACAATATTCAAGCCCAAACCCGTGCCTTGAGTGTTTCCAGCGTTGCTGGCCCTGAAGAAACGATCAAACATATGCTTAAAGTCATCTTCAGGTATGCCGATGCCTTCATCGCGGATATTGAAAACAATGTTGTCATTTTGCCTCTGGCACTCTAAATAGATTTTTTTATCCTGCTCCGAATATTTGCTCGCATTTGAGATAAGATTAAAGAGAATATTCCGCAACATGTGAATGTCTGAATTTATTCTATCAACATCGGACTGGCAATTAATTTTTATGTCTTGCCCAGTCTTTAGGGTGTTTAATAATTCTTCCCTTATATCCTGCAAAAATTCCGCAACATGAATAGTCCCTTTATTGATTTGTATTTTACCTTCCTCAAGTTTACCCAACGACAAAAAATCATTCAGAATTGAGGTGAGATGAATAACAGAAGATTTAATTCGAGCAACGTGCTTCCCAACCTTATCCATTTCACCTTTGTCCTTGTATTGGCTTATCAAAGCGGCAGAACTCAGGACGGCACTCAAAGGTGTTCGAAATTCATGTGAGGCAAGCGAAACAAATTTTGATTTTAGTTCATTAAGCTCCCGCTCTTTCTCAAAAGCCTTTCTGACCTCTTCCTCCGCTTTTTTTCGCTCCCGGACTTCATCCTCAAGCTTTATGATAGTATTATTTAAGGCGTGCGTGCGAGCCTCAACTTTTTTTTCCAGTTCAGCAGCATAGACGAGAAGTTGTTCCTCGCTGCGTTTAAGGTCTTCCTCTGCCTTTTTTCGCTGGGAAATGTCAATTATAAAAGCCATTACTAAAAGCTGGCCCTCTACTTTTGTAAAGCTTAAACTTATCTCTACGGGAAACTCTACACCATCTTTTCGTAGCGCCATAAGGTCACGCCCAAAACCCATCCGCCTGGGCTCAGGATGCTTATTGAACCCTTCACGAAAATTCACATGACGGCCCCGGTAGCGATGTGGTAAAAGATCCTCCAAAAATACACCGGTCAATCCGTCTTTATTATAACCGAAAATCTGTTCCGATATGGGATTTGCTATAACAATCATTCCACTTTCATCCACTATGATAATACCCTCAGACATGCTATGAAATATCTCTCGGAAAGCAGCATCGCTGTTTACAAATGAAATTGGGGTTAAAGAAGGCATAACTTGTGTAAGATACCCATTCTCAAGAACATGATAAAAATCATTTTTAAGCGTGATCAATGTTCGAATTTTACCAACCTCAAAGAATTATGTTTGTATTGGTGAAAAATGCAGGAGAATATGACAACGTCCATACTATGCGTGATTGATTTTTCAAATCCCTCTAACAGAGCGCTGAAATGGGCTATTGCCAATGCAAGTAAACTTAAAATGCACCTTACCGTGTTGTATCCGTACCGTCTTATTCAACCTCGAAATGGTGAAAGTTTGTTGCGTATGAAGGAAAAAATAGAAAATGAAGCTGTGGAAAGTTTCCGAATTATTGAGAAAGACTTATTGATAAATAGGGGCCTGTCATACGATTTTAAAAGCGAAGTGGGTTTCGTAGCTGACAGAGTTGAAGAACACGCAAAAAGCCACGATATAAATTTCCTCGTGATGGACAAAACTATTTTTACCCTTGATAAAGAATTATCTGATGACTTAGTCGAATATCTAACTGTTCCTCTGGTAATAATTCCCTAAACAATAAACTTTTTACTTTTACCATTTACCATTCACATAGGTTTCATTCCGAGTAGCTACTTAACGAATATTTCTAATTTAAAACCCCTTGTCATCTGCCGAAGGACCATAAATCGATGGAACAGGCAAATTATTAAGCCGCATATAAACGGTTAGCTGCCCTCGATGGTGAACCATGTGGTTTATAGATGATCCTACGCTTTCCTTTTTTGATGAAGTAAAAATAACCTGGCCTTTACTTTTAAGGAAGCAAGATTCTAAAAGGGCTTCGTTTGAAGCATCGTCCAATGCCTTTCTGGCTCCTTTCATATTTTCTTCGAAATGGTTTAGGAGCTCTGAGTTGCTCTTGGGCATGTAATGCTCATAAGTAGCCAAATCAATTTCCGATTTCTCAACCATATGCGTTATCCAATTCGGGATTTCAGCAACGAGAAGCGTGAGATACCCCATCGCCATGGATTTCTCGTGGGGCTTCCAGTCAAATAAATTCATGGGAATTTTCTCCAGACATTTGCGTGTGGCACGATGTTCAGCCTCTAACTCTTTTGAGAACTCGATGCCCCAATTAATTTTTTCCATAGTCCTTATTTATTTTCCAAATTAACGTTCTTAGTATACTTACCCTTACAAAGTTATTATGCAACTCGAATTGCGCACCATAAAGAATTACTATTTCGCAAAAAAGAGGTTCGGATTCGCTAGGCCTTGCTAGGAACAAATAAAACCCACAGCCCTAATTAAGATTGTGTTCTTTGTCCTTGCAAAGGGAATGGATGATGACCTTTAAGGCGGGCTCAAGGTCTGAAAGCAAAGCGCTTTTTGAAAGAAAATAGTATACACCGATTTTATTAAATTTGTCAACTTGCCTGCTTTCTATCGTAGTAGACAAAATGATTATCGGTATATCTTTAAATGCTTCTTGTACTTTAAGGGATGAAACAAATTCAAATCCATCTATAACCGGTAGATGGGCGTCCACAAATATAGCGTCGGGCTTCATTAAACCATTTTCCAAATCCTCAACGGCTTGGGTAGCATTCGTTGAGTAACTAAATTTAATTGTTGAATCAATGTTTGTTAAAGCCTCAGCAAATAACTCTATATCTTCATTATCATCTTCTACGTACAATATCTCCATACTTTTTTATTTCCATACGATTTCCACAATTGTATTTTGTCTAAGAACAAAATACATATTACAATGTTTAAGAAATGTCGCTCAATAGATTTCTCAATGAGGCTTCCAAATCTTCATAGCTTGATTTTGAAATAAATTGAAAAACGCCCAGTTTATTAAATTGTTCGATTTGTGTTTTGCTAAGATCATTGGCAAGAATCGTGACAGGAACGCGTTTCAGTTTTCTATTCCTCTTTATAGCAATAACGCATTCAAGACCGTCCAATTTCGGCATGTGCAAGTCAAGAAATATAGAATGGGGAGTCTTTTCGTTCGTAGCTAACAGATTTAAAGCTTCCTCAGCGTCATTTGTTATTGTGAGATTGATAGTGGGATTTATTTTCCGGATAGCTTTTTTAAAAAATTCAATGTCATCTAAGTCATCATCGCAATAAAAGATGTTCATATAATCCACTTTTTAATCTTAAAACCGGTCAAAACAATAGGTCGCCAAAATTTCCAAGGCTAATTTATTTAATTACTCACTAGGATAAGTATTTAACTGTTATACCTACCGATTGTTCATATGAAGATAAAGAAGAAATGGGAGGACTTCACCCTGTGTCTGGCCGTGTAGCGTTCTATGCCTGAAAGATTTGGCTGATTATCGGGCGATGCTCAGGACAGGTTCTATATTCTAAATAGTAAAATAGAAGGTTGCGCCTTCATTTACCTTCGCCTCTGCCCATATAGTCCATCCGTGACGTGTGATAATCCGCTTAACAATGGCGAGTCCAACACCTGTTCCTGAAAATTCTTCCTGATTATGGAGGCGCTGGAATACGTTAAATAACTTCCCATAGTACTTCATATTAAAACCAGCGCCGTTATCGGTAATGTATAGATCGGTATATCCGTGGTGCCCTTTTTTATTCCTATGTCTATCACAGGTAGTTCACGCTTGCTGGAATACTTTATCGCATTCGAAATAAGATTAATCCACACCTGTTTGATCAAGTTACCATCACATTGAGCAGTTTTTAATCCACTGACGGAAAGGTGGGTTGGAAGAATCGTTCCCTGGTGCTGCAGTTCTACAAGAACTTCTTTTATAAGTTGATCCAAATTAACAAGTTCTTTCTTAATCGCCTCCCTTCCAACCATGGAGAAGGTCCTGATATCATCCCTGAAATCTTTTTTCACTCTTATATAACGCTTCGGCCTTTTCAAGTACATTTCGCTCTAATTCGGTTTTGATCTTCGAGATTTTTTCATCAGCGTCTTTTTTTAAAATGTATTTTTTATTGCTGTTAAAAAAAATGTATAAAATCAGCAATAAAATTAATGCCACGCCAATCGCTACGGCAACAAATATTTCGGTCTCTACATTACTTTGTTGAAGCATAGTAAAAATGGCCGGATAAAATAAGATTAACGGTATGGATATGCCACCACATCATCAATACCATTATAAGTTAGCCATATTATTATGAAAAAGTTCTTAAAATATTTTTAAATTAAATCGGAAATCTAACTGGTTAAACTAGGCAAAAAACTCAATCATTATGTTGAGCATTGACGCATAGCCAGTTATGGATTTAATAATTTTTTAACACCATTTAATAATATAGAATAGTTCTGAAAGAGGTCTGGTTCAGGTATTGTACAGGGTGACCTTTTTTTTCTCGATGGGCGTCCCGCCATGCGTTAGTCAACAAATAAAGTAGACAGAGATTTAAGATAAAGTTCACGCACTTATCACATTTCAAAATAATGGTAAAAAGATAGAAGACTGGCTGTATCAGGACTTACCGGGTAGATGATTAAATAGAGTTAGCCTAGGCGGAAATAAAAACCATATCAATTCAGGAGATTTTGATCGGCCTCCTGAAAAAAACAAACTTTGCAATTTGAAACCAAGCTTGTATGTTGGAGTTCCTTAAATCTCCCGAATGGCTAAACAGCAATTTTAATTGACGATGACCGGGATGATCTTGAATTTCTCGAGCAAGCGATCAATGAAGTAGATAAATCGTTAGTGTGTATCCCTTATATATATTGTGACGAAGCTATTCACGATATTTCATCAGAAATAAAATTTGTCCCAAATTATATTTTTATTGACATCAACATGCCCAAAATCAGTGGGGATGAATGCTTGCGGCAGCTGAGAAAGAATCCTCATTTTGATCAAGTAACAATTACCATGTTTTCGACTTCTATGCCTAGTAGCGTTTCTCAGGTTCTAAAAAATTCTGGCGCAGATTTCACCTTCGTAAAACCTCATAAGTTCGAAGCCTATCACACTATTTTGAAAAGCATATTTTCAACTAGTCAATAAACATCTGAGCACAGGGAATAACACGCGCCTCTGTAGATAAGGTGAAGGTGAAAGGTGAAAGGTAAATCGTACATGGAGATGAACATCAATGACCAAGACCGCCGATTAATAATCACTAATTAATTCTCACTAATTACCCATCACCCTTCACCTTTCACTTTTTACCTCTTTTCATTTTAACTGTGCCATTGCTTTTTTAACATTTTCCTCTGGCATTTTACAGACCTTATTTCGGCAGACATAAATTATAGTTCGGCCTGCCACAAGCTTATTTTCCAATAACGGAAGATTTGCAGTTTTACCACCCATGAATATTGCCGTGGGAATATAATATCGCAACATTTCGTTACTTTTCTTCAGGGCATCTTCACCCATTACTGCAACCTCGTAGGGTTGGTATGTAATCATACCCAAAAGGCTGGCCCAATTTGCGTAGTGTGGTCCTGCCGTAGCTATCGCGTCGGTAACTTGGTTCAGCATCGAAACGGCTATCTGATTATAAGAGTCCAAGCTATAATATTGTCCCAAAAGGAATATGACTTCTGCTAAAACCGAATTAGAAGCTGGGATCACATTGTCGGCCAGCTCCATTTTCCGGGCTATCAGGTTTTCAGACTCATCCGACGTATAATAAAACATTCCGCTTTGGTTATCGCGAAAATGAGTGACGGCATATTCAGTAAGAGCTCTCGCTTTGTCGAGCCAGTAAATATCAAAGGTGGCTTGATACAGATAAATAAAAGCCCTTGCAAGCAAGGCATAATCATCTAAGAATGCGTCAATGCTGGCTTTGCCGTCTTTGTAATTTCTCCACAACTGTCCGCCTGGTCGCATCATGTTTTTTTCAAGGAAGTGTGCGTTTGTCAACGCTACTTTAAGGTACCCAGGATTGCCAACAGCAAAATAGGCGTCTACATATCCTTTTAGCATGAGGGCATTCCATGAAACCAATATCTTGTCATCAAGAGAAGGACGCTCGCGCTTATTTCGTGCATCCAAAAGGATCCGCTCTGCATCGACAAATATCTTATCGCATTCAGCAGGAGTCATCGCATTCTTTTTTGCAAATTCAGCCTTCGTCATCTTTGCGTGAAGAATATTCTTGCCGCTTTCCCAATTCCCGGAATCGCTTACTTGGTAATAATCTAAAAATAAATCGGCAGCTTTTGGATCTACCGTATTTTTGATCTCTGTTTTTGTCCAGCTGTAAAATTTTCCTTCTTCGCCTTCGCTATCTGCATTAAGAGAAGAATAAAATCCACCTTCCGCCGATGTCATTTCCGTTTTTATAAAGCCCAGTGTTTTGCTGATCACTTCCTCAAACAATGGATCGCGCGTTACCTGGTAAGCGTGTGCATAGAGACTTACGAGCTGGCCATTGTCGTAAAGCATTTTTTCAAAGTGCGGCACTTTCCAGTTTATATCTGTTGCATAACGTGCAAAACCACCACCCAACGGATCGTATACCCCGCCCTTCGCCATTTCATGTAGTGTAGTGTTGACAATTTCGAGCGCTCTTTTATTATTCGTAAGATGATTGTTTTGCAAAAAAAACTCCCAAACTACCGGCATCGGAAATTTGGGGGAGCCAGTAAGGCCGCCAGATTCATAGTCGAGGTAAGATTGCCAGTGAGCGAAAATATCCCGATATGTTTTTTGATTAAAGGCGCGTACACTATCTGTCGGGATCGTTATTACTTCATGCTCCTGAATGCCCTTTGTTAGTGCTTCAGCTTGTTTTACTACATTCATGTTATCCTTTCTGTAGGTGTCAATCACCTGTTGAAGTATTGCTATCCATTGCTCTTTTGGAAAATAGGTTGCGGCATAAAAAGGTTTTCCATCCGGCAAAGCAAAAGCGTTCAAAGGCCATCCTGCATTGCCCGAAATCAATTGAGCAGCACTCAAATATATTTGATCAATATCGGGACGTTCTTCTCTGTCAATTTTAATAGAAACGAAATTCTCGTTCATAATCCTGGCTACCGTTGTATCCATAAATGATTCGCGTTCCATAACATGACACCAATGGCACGACGAATAACCAATGCTGATGATTAGCGGTTTGTTTTCTTTTTTTGCTTTTTCCAGCGCCTCAGCGCTCCATTCATACCAATCAACAGGGTTGTCGGCGTGCTCCCGGAGATATGGGCTTCCCGCTTTTTCCAAACGGTTGAGGTCGTCGTTGCTTTCTTTTTCGTTGGTGCGCAGACCGCAGTTTGACAGTATAAAAAACTGAAAAAAAGTTAGGGAGTAGATAAGACGTATGATCAATGTGTAAACTTTTTTAGAAATTCTTTGCCTGCTAAGGCCACAAAATTATAGAGCCATCACGCGAGGTTGAAACAGTAGTGTGGCGGGTGGGTGTGGGTTTGAGTGTGGGAACACCCCTCTGTCTCTCCCCTCAAGGGGAGAAGGTGTGGGAATGGGAGTGAGTGTGAGCGACTGCTTCAATGGAAGCGTGTGCACAAGAATATTTGAAGGGAAGTGGTGTGCCGGTGAGCATGAGTTTGGCAGGATCAGATCACACTCACGGCTCACCCCCGCACTTCCCTCTTGAAGGGGCACGGGGAGTGTCGCGCCCAACCCACACACGCTCTTATATATATAAAAACTTATTACTCGCTATTGTTTTGCGAGTGCTAATCCAACTGGTGCAGGACGGCTATCGGTAGAAAATATTCTTAACGTTTCATTATTAATACCTACTACAATTGCCCATTTGTCCTTCATTTTAATGGCCTTCATATCCTTCACATTGTAAGGCACAAAAAATCCACTTTCGAAAGGTTTCAAACATTTGAAATTGAGATCTCCTGTTCCTTTCATCAAAAGACCGGGTGACGCATCTGCTGGCGTTGTTTCTACTTCGACATCGAATTTATTGCCGGCTAATAAAATATCTTTCTTACCATCCTGATCAAAATCTTTGACAATGACTCCGGTTACAGCCGAGAGCTGTGCATCTGTCGGCAATTTTTTGACAACGAGCTGCCCATTCTCGTTCATCAGCATAATACTTGAAAAAAGATGCGCCTTATAATGCATCGCGCTCTCGATATCTTTTCCCAGAATTGTTGTGAGATCGGATGTGGCAAAAGAAAGATACGTTGGAAATTTTTTTCCAATTACGGGCATTTGCTGTGATGTACATTCCTTCCCACGGATGGGCACAAGACGCGTATCCTTATAAAAGCGTGCAAGAAAAATATCGTTTGTTCCGTTGTTATCAAAGTCTTTAGCAAAGACCTGGAAAGGTTTTTCACTGCTTGCTTTAAATTTATAGTTTTCTCCAATGTTACCCACTATCAAATCTTGATCACCATCTCCATCCAGGTCATCCGCTATCACTTTGCTCCACCAACCCTCTGTTTTTTCTATACCGTATTCAGATGAAATATCTTCGAGTTTTTCCCCTTTATATTGAAAGATTTTAACCGGCATCCATTCTCCCACGACCACCAGTTCGGCCGTTGCATCCCCATTCAAGTCAACCCATATCGCGGAATTTACCATACCTACTTCAGACAAGCCAGGAGAGATCCCAGTGGTTTTATCAACAAATTTGCCCTTGTCATTCACTAACAAATAACTTTTGGGAGACTTCGGATAAGTTCCGGAGACCACCTGTCCACCTCTGAATAAATCCAGGTCACCATCACCATCTATATCGTAAGGAACAATACACGATCCACTGCTGTGTGTTTTTGGTAATGCTGACTTTTTAAAATTTCCATTACCGTCGTTAACATACAGCCTGTCCTGATACATATCCGATCCCTCAGGAAATTCGCTTCCACCACTAACAACATATAAATCAAGGTCTCCATCCTGATCTGCATCAAATAATGCTGAGCCCATATCTTCGTAAGGCCTATCACTTTCAAATGCAGCGTTGCCCTTTTTTAAAAACTTTCCATTCTTTTGTAAATACAAACTGCCGGCCTGACTAGCGGCGCCCCCTACATAAAAATCATCTTCACCATCTTTATTAACATCGCCTGTGGAAATAAAAGGGCCGCTACGGGAAAACATGTGCGGCAAGAGGATTTGCTCCTTGTACTCATTAAATTTATTTTCATGATGAACGAAAGACACTGACATCAATTCGCTTGTTGATTCTTTAAAAAGATTTTTCACCCCTGGTTTTTTCGCTGATTTGAATTGCGCCTTATCATAACTGACCTGAAGCAGCTGATTCCCTTCAACGTTGTTTAAAAGATTTTCCTTGCCATCATTCCACTTTACGAGTATGCTATCGATTTTCTGAACTTTCCCTAGACCAAAGTGAACGACGGGTTCATTGGAAGAAAGATATCCTCTTACGGTTTTATTTTCAAAATATTGAATTTCATTATTGTAATAGAGCGTTACTTTAGTTCCTATTCCATCGGCATTTCCCTGTGGCCCTTTCAATTTTACTTTCAAATAGTTGTTGCGCCCGGCAGAAGTATTTTCGTAAACAAATGCCTCATCACCTAGATTGTTCACCACCAGGTCAAGATCTCCATCATTATCAAGATCACCCACAGCCGCTCCGTTAGAAAAGCTGGTAGCATCAAATCCCCACGCATCGCTTACATTTTCAAATTGCAAGTCGCCTTTATTTTTGAAAAGATAATTTTTGACCTTGATCGGATTATAGACATTGATAAAATCTTTAAACCCTTTCTCCATCATTTCCTGGGGAGACTTGTATTTATGCATATTTTTTCTAACATAAACCGTAAGCTTCTCCTGTGCATCGCCGTCAAAGACGTCGCGTTTGTATCCATTAGCCACGAAAATGTCGCGATTGCCATCATTGTCAAAATCAGATAGCAAACATGACCAGCTCCACTCCGTTTTTGCAACACCGGAGAGTTGTGATATCTCGCTAAAAAAAAGGTTACCCTGGTTTAAATGCAATGCATTATGCATGTATTGCTTATGCATCCCATTATCCACAATGGCATTAAATCCTTCCACATCCATGGAGGGCATAGAAACTTTCGAACGGCTATAGTCTTCAGGCAGCATTTCGCTTACCATAATATCTTCGAGGCCATCATTATTTATATCGGCAATATCTGTTCCCATGGAATACATGGAGATATGGTTAGTGGCCTCCTTTACTTGTTCTTTGAAAGTTCCATTTTTTTGATTTATATACATATAATCACCTTCTGCGAAATCATTAGCAACAAAAATATCAGTATACCCATCGTTGTTAAGGTCAGAGGTAACAAGACTTAAGGCATAGCCGAAATTATTAGTAATTCCTGCCTTCAATCCTATTTCTTTGAATTTTCCCTTTTCATTGATAAACAATTTATCCCTGGTCTTGGAAGTCGAAAGTTTTTTCTGTTTCACCATTTCTGTCAACGGAAGGTCAAAGGAGTCCGGCCGATTGGTTATGTACACATCCAGGTCGTTGTCATTGTCCATATCAAAAAACGAAGCATGAATGGAGTATCCCGATTCATCAAGTCCATATTCACGTGCCTGCTCTTTAAAAGTAAGATTCCCCTGGTTGATATAGAGAAGGTTTTTTCGCTGCTCGGGAGTTTCCTGCCAACCGCCTTTGCAGACGTACATATCCAAATAACCATCCTTGTTTATATCTGTCATGGTGACGCCATTGTTCCACTTTCCGTTTCCTTCAACACCTGCAGCTTTCGTTATATCCTTGAATTTAAGATTTCCTTCGTTGAGATAAAGTTTATTCGGAACCTCATTGCCAGTGAAATAAATATCGGAAAGGCCATCATTGTTAATATCGCCGATGCCTACACCCCCACCGTTATACACGTAGGCAAAAACATCAAAGAAAGTATTGACGTTCTCGTCTACCATGTTCCGGAAAGCAACGCCACTGTGGGCTGAGGTCACTCTTTTGAAAACAGGTTCTTCAGCTGCAGCGACCTTTTCAATTTCTTTTTTGTCTCCTTTCTGACTGCATCCAAAAAGAAATAATGAAATCAGAAGTAAGGCGGACGGGAGAATGGGCTTTATTTTTAGCATAGTTTGGTTGGTATGGGAGTTGGTATAAGGTATAGAGGTATAGGGTGTAGGATATGGGAAATTCTGAAGATAATCCTCATACCTTGTTCCACTAGACCTTGTTTCACTCACACTTCATCCATTTTCTTTCTCTTACTCGCTTGAACAAATTTAATATAACCATTCAGGGTTAGCTTAGCGTTTTCTATCAAGAAAATCCCTTTTTCAAAAATTTCTTTATTTAAAAAATGAAGATCGTAAAAGGTAGTTAGATGGTCTTTTAATTCATAAAATGGAACCCCGTGCGATACGGTAAAACTGAATTCCTTCTTGATAATGATATCGCCCATAGCCCTCCGAAATATTTGCAGTCATACTTACGCTTGCTCGGCGTATTTGTGTGTTTAGATTAAATTTTTCTTCGGCTGGAAGGTGCGGAATCCTTATAAAAAAACAATTTTACTAATCTTGCTTTTTTCCATGCTTCAAGTGTTGTAAAATCTTTTTGAGCATCATATTTAACAATACCGTTTTCCATTTGAAGAAATATTTTAGACAACTCTTATCACATTAAATATAAGATAATATCGTATAGCTCCTTACACCCTTTATACCTTATACCCCTCCTATCCTATTCCTCCCCACCTCCACCGTGCTTTAAATATTTTCCCCACGCTACTTCGGCAACTTTTCGCCCGAGAGATAAACCTTCCACGTTGTCTGATTGGATATGATATCCTCCCAACACGCGGGAGAATCCGGCCATGTTCGCGGTTTCCGTAAAGGTCGGAAATTTCAAAACAACTGTATCCCCAATATTTTCTGGCTCCGTCAGCAAGCCGGGTACAATCTTAACAGTTTCACCAAAGTTATCACTGCCCGTGTAAAGCCGAAGAACTTCTGAACAAGCCCCGCTTACAGCGCTGTGACCAGAAACATAACTTGGAAAAGGTGGACATAAAAACGTGTCGGGAGAATAAGGTCTCCACTCCGTTCCTTTCATTTCAATCACTCCTTTTTCCGGGCCACTCCACGCCTTGATAACCTGCTTCTGATAGTAGTCATGAACCAATGAATAAGGCCTGGCAAAATCATAATACATTTTCGCATCCCAGCATGCAATAAACGCGTCCATGGCTGCTATTTCGACGAGGAAGTACATTTTTACATCATCGTCCAACGTATGGGCATCTCTCACAGACACATTCTGCGCAAACATAAACCAATGACCTGCTTGTTGAACGGACTTCGGACCGTCGCGCATAAATTCAACCAATGCCCTTTGTGCGTCGGTTAACTTAGACTGAACTTCAACTACTTCCTTGACTTCGGCAGCCAGTTTTTTGGAGCCAATCTTTGGCGGAGGTCCTGGTCTGAACTGATTTGAAGAATCCAGTGCCATGGGAATTACCTTTCCCCAATGCGGCGTAAGACATGCCGGTGCGAATTTTCCACCCTTTCCATCAGAAAAATATTTCGGCTGCCATCTGCTGAGGTCAGATGATTCATCTGCGGAGTTTATAGGTTTATATCCCGTATAATCACTATAGGGTTTGCCATTTGAATGTTCCGTATTTCCTGCCTGGTTAGATCCATCTGATAGTCTGTTTTCTATGACCATTTTTGCCGCCAGATTGCCAATACCGATTGGGCTTGTCGGATCTGTCGAACGGTCATCCGGATCAAGTCCGAATTCAATCATGCTTTTGCGCAGCAATGTAGAGTCAGAAAAATAATAATAAAGCATCGACCTGTAAGCGGCATAACTTATGGCAATCTCTTTATTGCGCAACGTATGGTCTGGGGCAGGTCGTCTTTCAACAGAAGTTAAATAAAAAGGGATCGCATGAGCATCATATCGGCTCCAGGCATCGAAGATGGATGTCCAGATTAAAGCTAATATTCTTGAAGTTACGGTAGGCCTGGGCCGAAAGTTCTCGGTATCGTTGGCTGTACATTGAAGCGAAATTTTTCCCCATTTATAGGCAAGATTGTCTTCTCCCGTGGGTTCCACCAACGTATCGTCGGATGAGCTTTTGCTGGCATTAGAGCATGACAGCGCAATTAAAAAGAAGGTTATGAAAATATATTTTACTGCCTTAATCATCTTTTAAAATTTTGCCTTTGTGGCAATCTCCGTTCCGTCAATCGACCAAGGTTTATAAAACAAGTTACTAAAGAATGAAGTACCGATAAAGCAAAAGGGGCCGGAGAATGCTCTCCGGCCAACCTTTCAGACACTATCTTTTTTATTTAATGTTAAAGCCCAACCTAATAGCCTTCGTTTTGAGGATAGCCACCCTGGGTTCTGTCGTTCTGCGCTTGGGGGATTGGACGATGAATATGAAAATCTTTAATGTTAGGTGCCCCTAAAGGATTATATGCTTTCACATACTCGATTAATTTTCCCGTTCTTGCTAAATCAAACCACCTCACTTGTTCCGCATCGAGTTCAAGCGACCGCTCATGCAAGATACGATCGATGGTTACATCTCCTGCTGTTATTTGCATGGCGGCAATTTTTCCAGGTTTAGCAGCTCTTGTTCTGACAACATTGATGTCGTCTGCGGCTCCCTGCAAATTAGCTTGCTTAAACCGCGCCTCCGCACGAAGCAACAAAGCATCCCCTAACCTCATTATGAACAAATCGCGCGATCCCCGCTCCCATTGGATGGTTGGTCTCCTGGGGTCAAAGAATTTAGCTATTGTAGGAAATAATCTTTCGTTATAAAAGAAAGGGTCAGCAGGATAGTAGTTGGCATCTGAAGTGGGAAGAGTGCTTGCAGGATAAGATGCTTTTGTTTTTGTAATCACAGTGTATCTCACTTTGAGTTTTTCATCTGCCAACCATTTCGCATCTTGACCAGGGCCGGGTATATAGAGCGCAGTATCGCCAAGGTCAAACCGTCTCTTGCCAATGTCTCCAGCAGTAACCGGAGAACCATTTGCCTTCTTAGCTCCCTTGTCTACGTGAATTTGCTTCCACAAAGGAATACCATTTCCAGATGTTCTATTATCGTTGCAGTACCAGACATGTTTATAGGTGTCTTCATATCGTTGATCATTCGGGCGCGCTGCAGCCCAAACATCGACCATGTGATCCGTGGGCCTGAATCTTTTAAAAGGTCGCCCATTAGCAATGTCGCGAATCATTCCGGCCTGAACATCGTACTCCATCCCAAAATATAAATGGCCTCTGTTCCCAACAGCGGGCTCATCGCCACCGTTTAATATAAGATCTGTCGAATATTGGATAGCCCATATTACTTCACTGTTCAATTGTTTATCCTGGTCCCATAAATCTTTATGAGAAGGGACCAAGGCAAAACTATAGCCGGTAATAACACTGGTAAGCAATGCTTCAGCAGCGGCAAAATCGCCACCCGCTCCAAAAGGCTGATAACCTCTTGTTAAATAAGCTTGTGCCAAAAGAAATTGAGCAGCAGGTTTTGTGGCACGGCCGTAGTTACTTTGCGTTGCCGGCAAAGTCGCGATTGCAAATTCAAGGTCAGGAATAATCCCTTCTGCGTAAATGGTAGCCTGACTCGTTTTATTTGCTGTCACCTGAGCGCCAACTGTTTCTTCAAGGGAAAAGTGTACATCACCCCAAGTTCTAACCAAATAAAAATAATAGAAAGCGCGTAAAAAGCGCGCTTCAGCCTGACGTTGTGCTTTTAACTCGTCCGACATATCCGTTACCGCTGCAGACCGATTCAATACAGCGTTCGCCTGGTTGATACCTTGATATAGAAAGGTCCATGATTGCAGTAATATGTCGACACCAGAATTTAACTCATTATCATAGCGGTTAAAACCTTTGTAGCCACCATCTGCTCCATTTGTGTGTGTATCTGTTCCGAAAATAGACAGTGAATAAGACCGCTCATTGCTATAGATCTCACGCAAGAAAGAATACGCGGCATCTACGGCGTCTTCCAAACCTTTCGCCGTAGTATAATAGCTTCCGGCTGAGACATTTGATACTAATTCCTCGTCGAGAAAGTCTTTGCAGGACTGTGTACTAAAGGCCATCAAAGCAAGAACCAGTAGTATCGATTTTATTTTATTAAGCATTTTCATAGTCGTTACTTTTTATGGGTCGCTAAAACTTTATTTCAATACCGCCGAGAAGCATTCTGTTGGAAGGCATTTCTCCAGACGTCACGTTGCCTGCTCTTTCGGGATCAAACAGCTTGTACTTTGACCAAACAACGGGATTCGTGCTGTTACGAAGAGCCGTAGTTTTGTCAGGTGAAGTTTTTCTATAAGGCTAGCCGGGAGACTATAGCCTAACGTTACGTTACGAAGCTTTACGAACCCGCCATCGGTATACTGCAGAGACTGACCCATACTGGATATTCTCCTGGTTCTTGTTGGGTCTTGGATATTCATTGGTTGGATTATCAATTGTCCAATAGTCCACAAGCAGATTATTATAACGACCCTGCATGGTGGCCTGGCCGTTGCTGAACTCGCTCTGGATCATAAATCCAAGTCTGTAGTAGAACAAAAATGCCAGGTCAATACCCTTAAAGTTATCTTGTTGTTCAAACCGCCATAGGCTTTGGGAACATCATTTCCCAATACCTTTCTATCATTGGTAAGATCAATTCTTCCGTCGCCGGCATCGGGTACACCATCATTATTAGTGTCTACAGTTAGCTGGTCCTTAACTTTTATTTCTCCTGGAAACTGTCCATAAACTGCAGCAGCATCTTTTTCATCCGCCTGCCAGATTCCTACTTTTTCATAGTCGTAGAACACTCTCACGGGTTCACCGATAAACCAGCCATTTCCAACATCATTAAATTTTTCACCATTGGCGCCTTTTAGAGCAAGGTCAACGATCTTTTCTTTTAAAGTACCAAAATTAAACTCCGCGGTCCATTTTAGACCATTTGGATTATCAATGATGGTTGAGTTAAGTGTGATTTCAAATCCCTTTGTCTCGGTACCACCAATATTTTGCAGAATAAAAGCATATCCTGATGTCGGCGGAAGGGCGCGGTTTAAGAGTAGCGAAAGCCGGTTGACGTAGTATAGTAATCAATGTATCCATTCAACCTGCCATTGAAGAAACCAAAATCCAATCCAACATCAAATGATTCAGAAACTTCCCAGCCCAAATCCAGATTGGGAATCTGATCTAACCTGAAGCCCCGGGCATCGGTATTATTCCAATCATAAAATGAGGGAGCCAAGGTACCTTGAGTTTGATATGGTGCTTACAGAGGTGTTACCCACCTTTCCGTAAGAAGCTCTCAATTTGAGTTCGCTAACGGGAGTAACACCCGCCATAAATCCTTCGTCTTTTATTCTCCAACCGACTGAAACGCCTGGGAAGCTGCTCCATCTATTTTCAGGCGCAAGACGGGACGAACCGTCCCATCGCATACTGGCTTGAAATAAGTATTTGCCTTTATATGCATAGTTTACACGCCCCATATACGAAAGTAGTTGGTACTCGTTCAAAATTAGTACTGGTATGATGTGACTGTACCGAGCCCCAGATTATGCCAGAGCGCAGTTTCATAAGGAAGATTTTGCGCAGCGGTTTGACTGTAGGTATAAGTTTGTTCTGCGGCACTTTGTAAAAAGGTTAATCCAAGAGCATGCTCTCCAAACGATTTATTATACGTGAGCAAATTTTCCAGCGTATAACCGTCCTCTTCTCCTTTTATAAGGGAGGCAGAAGGAGTTCCATTCTTCCTGGTATTGGTAAATTGGCCTTCAAAAATACCGCGCTGTTGATTCCAGAGATCCTTGCCTATCAGAAATTTATATTGAAGTCCCTTGATAAGTTCAATCTCAGCATACGCGGAAGCAAAAACCCGGCTTACTTTTCTTTCATCTATACGCTTCCCCGGAACTAATTCACTTAATGGATTAGAGCGGATACCATCTGATATCGGTAAGAAGATGACGTTGCCCGTTGCGTCGTACGGCAAGCCAAGTGGTGATTGATTTACAGCCTCTGAAATTACAGAGCCGGAACCAAAGTTGTTGGTCGAGTTCGAGATAATTGTGGAAACGCCAACCCTAAATCTGTCACCAAACTTATGGTCGAGGTTGATACGTCCCGTGTAGCCTTTTAAAATCAACCCCTTCAATAAGTCCATCTTCTTTAAAATTGTTAAAACCAATGCGGAGAAAGGTTTTCTCCGTTCCACCTGATACGCTTAGGTTTTGGTTTAATTGCGATCCATTTTGATATATCAAATCCTGCCAATCCGTTGATAAGCCGTTATTCGTTACCGAGTTCAATTCGACGGCATCATTAAAAACGGCTGCGTCTGCCGGAATGGAAGAACCCACGTCACCCCAGGCTGCGCGGCCGGATTGCCCGTTTGCCCCAACTCGGTTAGCCTCCCGTTTTAAGTCTGCAAATTGCGCCCCATTCATCATGGGGATCAATCTAAACGGTTCTGTTACACCGTAAGAAGTTGAAAAATTCACCGATGTTTTTCCAGGTTCACCTCTTTTGGTGGTGATCAGAATAACACCATTAGATCCTCTTGATCCATACACCGCCTGTGATGCGGCGTCCTTAAGCACCTCAACCGACGCGATGTCTGCAGTACTAAAATCATTAATGGATTCTATGCCAGCTGTCATAGGGATACCATCTATTACAAAAAGCGGATCGTTAGTAGCCGTCAGTGATCGCCGTCCCCGGATGCGAATCGTGGGAGCTTCACCGGGACGTCCGCCGTTTTGCAAAATGTCAACGCCGGCAATTTGCCCTTTCATGGCGTCCATAGCATTGCTAGTGGGAATTTTTGTGATAGCCTCACCCGTAACAGAAGAAATGGAAGATGTAACGTCGCGCTTTTCCTGCGTCCCGTATCCTACCACCACAACTTCAGAAAGCTCGCTGACATCTGAAACCATCGATACATTTATCGCACTTCTATTGTCGATAAGCTGTTCCTGAGTTGTGTACCCGATAAATGAAAATACCAGTGCACCAGCAGCTTGGTCGGATGTAAGATTCAGTGCGTATGCACCTTCCGAATCGGTTGTTGTTCCGTTGGAGGTACCTTTAACGATGACGTTAACACCGGGCATGCCTGTACCAGTCTCGTCAGTAACCTTTCCGGTTATCTTCACGGCTTGCAGGAAATTGGAGTTGTTAGTTCCGGAAACAATGCTGAAAAAAGTCAAATCATTTGAATAGCCGCACAACGATAAACTGCACATCGCTATCGCAAATACGTGTGGTAGTATTCTTCTCATATGGGTTAGGGTTTAGGTATTTATTTATGACGTTGAAAGGCCTGGGCCTTAAAAATTTAACTGGAGTTCTATCTTCGAAAGTGAATATTATTCACAAACCATGATAACATTTGACTAGGGAAAGCCAGTGAATACTCAGGGGCTTTGTACTGGTATTGCCCGCAAGTTCAACTTGAGGAGAGCGGAAAGATTATTCCCGCAAATTTTTGGGTGAAATTTTGATAGATTTTTCTCCATATGCATAGATTTAAGTTTCTACTATAATGTTTGTGCAACCGATTGCACAATTGATAAAAATACACTTCTTGTTTTACAAACGGCATCCTGTACTGTCCTTGTCCAAACCAATTTATGATATAAAACTGTAATACAAACGATTTAACCGGCTTATTTTGCCCCTACCAGTAAATGAAATTGTTATTAACCTTTTGGGTGACCGTGTTAAACGGCTAATCAGTCAAGGTAGCAGATAAATGCACCGGCCCGATGAGTCCCGCCTCGCGAGGTTTCCACCGTGAGGCATCAAAGAGTCCGTTTTTTCTGTTTTCTGCTTTTCGTGCGGGAAAATTGATATTATAAAATTTCTTCCAAAAAATACCCTCGCGATCCATATATGCAATGCGGTTCTGCATGAGATTACAAATCTTCACTTCAAGTATGTTCGTTTTCTTCAACAACGAATCTTCGATATAGACCTGAAACACAGGACCAATCAAAATGCCCAATGACTTTCCATTCATAATAACTTCGGCACTTTCCTTGACTATACCTAAATCAAGAAGCCATTCATCCGCTTTCTCCTTTGGCTTTTGAAAGGATAGCGAGTACGTTGCAGTGCCCGAGAAAGACTGATACGCTGGCTTCTCAAAAGAAGTCCATGAAGCCAACTCCTTAACGTTTACTGTAGGGGGAAGTTGCGGACCGCCTTCTATGAACTTAACATTCCAGGGTCCTTTTAATACTAACGGGTTACCAACTGGTTTTCTATAAATAGAGGGAACGCCTTCCGGATTTTCAGCAACCACTTCAATAAACAAGGTCTCCCTGGGTTTTAACTGCGCCCAAATCTCCAGCCGGTCATCGGCTGATTTTCTTGTTTTACCAATTCCAATTTGGCCGGTCATGGGGTTGTAAATTACCGCCGCTTTCCCTTTCGCTTGCAAAGAGATCCATCCTTCAAAGTTCGAATCTCCATTCCACACGAAGTAGCGTATTTGATTGGCCGGCGTTTTCTTCCTGAGGAATTGTATTCCCTGACTAACCATATTTTCAGACCGGATCTGGGTGTACTCCAACAGTTTTTTGAGTTCATTACCAATCAATACCCTTCCCTTTCCTACTTGGATCACTTTAATCTCACCATCACTATCTTCAGGTTTTAGCCTGCTAATAAGATCACCAAATGATTTCTTGTTTTCCTCCAGGTTAGCAAAGCCGCTTATAGCGGATGGGAGCTGTTCGAATGCTATTATTGTAGCGCCCTCTTCCGCCAGCGATACTATTTTTTTCAACGTTCCCAAAGGAATGAATTTACAGTGAGGCAATACAATTGTTTTATAAGTGGCATTTCCTTCTGTTACCAGATTTTCGATTTCAACCCGGGTTTTTTCCAGTTGCCTATCCGATATATAATCGTATGCATATCCCTGGCTGAGCATCATCTCCGCCGCACGCTGAAACGCTGTATTTTGAAACTGAAGTCCAACGCCATCAAAATGTTCAACCATCTCTTCACCAGGAGTTGAAAACCGATCATAAATTGGATAATAAAGCAACACATCATTATCGGGTTTGGAATTTTGCAAAAACGATTGTGACCTTTCAACATACTTATTCAACGCACCGAAGTGAGCCCAAAGTGGATTCCTGGGGTTTAAATGCACAGCCGCATAGAATAACCAACCTGGCCACGCCTCTCCCGGCGGAGAATAGGAAGTACCATGATAAAAAATATGATTGACCCCGTGGAGCATAAACCTATCTACTGCCGTTTTAATATCTGCGAGATTGGATTCAAAATGCTCATTCAACCAGGTAGCGGATTCCGATGAAATTAATTTCTTACCTGTCACATTTCCTGCGGAAGATGCCATCTTAATCCTCAATGGCTCCACCCCTTCAATTTCGGGTATATCAACCGTTGCATACAGGTCTAAAATATTAGAAGGAGATCCATGCGCTTGATTCCTGACGATGGCTTTATTTTGATGTGCCCAGGTTTTCCATTGCTGTGTGAAATTTTCTAACAGTAATTCTGAAACGGTTTCACGATAATCGCATAACACACGTCTATTTTTTTCATCCTCGTCTTGTGCAAGCAACGCCGGCAGATGCTCTTTGAGATCATATCCTCTTCTTTTTTTAAATTCTTCAAATAATCCGGGTGTCCAGTCGGCTGTACCACGCGCATCGTCCACTTCATAGGAGTCATTAAAAAAAGCGCGTAAGGAATTCAAATCATGTCCTTTAAGAGCTGCATCAAAGTGCTGGAGGTAATTTCTCAGCGCCTGCTCTGAGAAATGATCAATGACATTACCTTCACCTCCGGGCCCTGCACGTTCTACCATCTTTCCATGCCATCCGGAAAATATGGCGTAAAGCTTCCAGGCACCCTCGGGTGCTATCCAATCCAGCGTTCCATTCTCGTCTACCTTCGATGTGAGATCCAATACTTTTCCTGTATCACTGTAAGCAATCAACGCCTGCAATGGAAGTGCCTTTTCAAATTTGACCTGGTCCAAGGCAAGAGCCTGAAGATTTTTATTTGAAGAAATAGGCTCCACCAATTGGTTAATGGTTATTTCTCCTTTATTAGACAAAAGCGGCTCCTTCGATGGTCCTTGCGCAACTGTACGCCTGGAGACGCTATCATAAAATTCATAAATCTGATTTCCTACAGCCCTTACATAGGGTTGCTGGATGAAAAAGATTTTCTCCAATAACTTTTCACCTTTGCTTATTGTGTACGTCTTAAATTCAAGATTTTTGCAGGCATCTTTATCTGTTACCCAGGGGCCGCCAAAAGGCCAGCCGGTTCCTGTAGCCATATCCACTCCCATGTCGAGCCTTTCCGCTTCCTTTAGCGTATGGACTAGAAGTTCCATCCACTGCGGGGTGAGGTAGTTAACGAACTGCTTTTCCATTCCGTACACTCCGTAAATTGGCGTGATCTCCAATCCTCCCAGACCGGCATTCTTGTAAG
This sequence comes from uncultured Bacteroidota bacterium, assembly GCA_963837415.1. GTDB lineage: Bacteria > Bacteroidota > Bacteroidia > Cytophagales > Cyclobacteriaceae > Chryseolinea. Next base: position 699,528 of record CAWING010000002.1, read on the forward strand.
CCTCCATCTCCGCCGTGATGCCTTCTTTAGTGACGGCACTGCCATGCCACCACCATCTGGTCCAAGGTTTTGTTTCTCGATTAACCGAAGGCCACGCCGGCTTTAAGGATTGAGCGCACACTATGATGCTCACTTGAGCCGACAGCAGAAGAATAACAACAACTCGTAGCCGCATTTTTTGATCCATTATTTTATATGTACCGCTTGGGTTTCGAGCTCAAACTTGAGCATAATATATATTCACCGAACTACAAACTTGAAACTAGAAACTCAAAACTCGAAACTAACTTTACTCCAGTCTAAACACTTCCCTCAACGGAATAGATACCGGCGAATGATCTGCATTGGTTTCCATAATATCCGACATGTGTTTCCACCATTTCTGAACAATCTCGTGTTGCGCCAGATCTTGGGAACCCTTTTCCTCGTTAGTCTTCTGTACGGCAAAGAGTATATTGGTTTCTTCATCTAAGAAGATAGAATAATCATAAATTCCCGCCTCTTTTAATAATGCTTTCAATCCGGGCCATACTGTGTTATGCCGCTTTTCGTACTCCTGTGCGTATCCAGGTTTTAATTTCATTTTAAAAGCAATGCGTGGCATGTTAGCTGTTCTTAAGGATCCGAAAGCTATTGGATTAAATAGATAACCAATCCTGTAATGTCATGTGGAAATCTTCAGACACTAGAACGGATCGCGGCACATTTCCATAGCACCCTCGCGGGCCGGGTGGCCCCGCATGGAAATTCTTGAGCACGTGTGTCAGTAAGAGTTATTAGCAGATGTTGCTTTACACTAAAAACTAACTTGGCAAGATTGATTATCACCAAACAAATGTTCCTACACTGCCGGGCGCAAAAGAAACACGTGCCGATCTTCCTTTAAACTTAATTGCAAATTCCTTTACCGTATTGCTATCATTGAGGACAATCAAAACCTTCTTTCCACCAGGTGTAATGAATGCTACGTTTTGAAGGTCGTTCGTGATGTTAGAGGCCACCCGAACTGAACCTGGTCTTACAAATTTTGAAGCATGGGCAATGATGTAATACGACACATTACGCGTGATCTCATTACCAATTGTTAAAGCTCCGAGGCACATGGTGCATCCACCCTCCTCGGTATGTGGATTAAATTGGGGATCTGCGGCCAGATTCCACTCCAATACATTCCGGCTCCAGTTGCGCGTGGCACCAACGATCAAGTGTTTGATATGCCAGCGAAGATCTCCATCAAATTTTCCCTCCGACGATGTCCATTGTTCTGTAAAATATATGTTCTTATCTGGGTGGGCGTTTCGAACTTCTGAAAGAGCTCCGATCTCCCCCAGATATAAATGAAAGGCTGAGCCATCTATATATTTTTTTGCTTCCGCATCATTGAGGACTTCAACGGGGTAGTTCGGATGATCACAATTGTGATCAAAAATAACAATTCTGGTTTTTATACCTGCCTTCTCAAATGCCGGCCCCAAGTTTTCTTTGACGAATAGCGCCTGCTCTTTCGCGGTCATCACCATACTGGGATTATTGTTCGGATTTTCAGGCTCATTTTGAATCGTGATGGCATCGATCACGATACCTTCATTTGCCATTCCCTGAATATATTTCACAAAATAATTCGCGTACGCTGGATAATATTCTGTCTTCAGGATACCCCCCTTCGTGCTGTTATTTGTCTTCATCCATGCTGGTGCAGACCATGGGCTGCCCATAATTTTTATATCGGGATTTATTGCGAAGATTTCCTTCAGAACGGGAATAAGATACTTTTCATCTGCAGCCAAGCTAAATTTGGTCAGAGCAGGATCCGTTTCACCTCCTTGCAGATCGTTGTAGGAAAAAACATGATCATCAAGGTCGGATGCACCAATGCTAATACGCAGATAACTTATGCCGATTCCGGAATTATCTGGAGAAAAAAGTTCCTGGAGCAATTCGGTTCGTTTTGATGCTGTTAGTTTTTGATGGATCAGATAAGCGCTTCCTCCTGTGAGAGAAAATCCAAACCCATCGACGGATTGAAATTGCTGCGTTGTATCAACTTCAATTACGGGCAGATTGGATGTTTCGTCACCGAACGCTAACCTTTGATTTGTGTTTTGAAATAAGGAGGATCGATCTGCCGTGGTTAACCAAAATGCTATGTCGACATTGGTGTTTTCTTTAATAATATCATTTTGATTATTCTTTTTACAGGTAATCAAAATCACGGTGACAAAAAATATACCGAAAGACCAAAAACGATTATTTGATTTCAAGTCCATTACTTCTATTTCAGACGTTTACAAAAAGATCCCGAGATGAGCAGGGTTCCTTTTCTGATTCCAGTTTGGAAAATTTTAATAAGATTCAATATCGCAAGAATCAGACTCAATAAATAGATATTCTTACCAGAATGATATATACAAAGCTGTGAGAATTCCTACGATGATAAGGGATCCCATGATAAACCCAGGTGAAACTTTAAATGATTGCACATCAATTTTAATTCCCTTGGTGGTACCTTCCTTCTGAGGCCACAGCAGGCTTACCACAACCATGACTATTATAATGAATATGAAGGCGATCGACATTCTGTCGAGGAATGGATAATCCGGAAATTTTCCATTGGTCCAGGCCGGCAGAAATTTTAAAATGGTAGACACAGGAATGGTTAACATGGCACCTAATAAGGCAGCCGTTGTGGTGGTCTTCTTCCAGAAAAATCCCATTAGAAAAATAGCCAACACGCCCGGTGAAATAAATCCTACATATTCCTGGATAAATTGATAGGCCTGATCAAGCGTCTTAAGGGCTGGAGCAACAATGCCCGCTAAAATCAGGGAGATGATCACCGCCCATCTTCCGGTGCGCACCACGTTAATCTCGCTTGCATTTTTATGGATGTATTTTTTATAAATGTCCAAGGAAAAAATGGTGGAGATACTATTCGCCTTTCCCGCCAACGAAGCTACTACTGCCGCTGTTAGCGCGGCAAAAGCAAGACCTTTTAGTCCCGGTGGTAAAAGATTCATCAACGTGGGATAAGCATGGTCCGGTTTCAGAATACCATTGTCCGTCATTTCCTGTTGAAACATTCCTTCCCGGTATAAGACATACATGGCTATGCCTGGAAGCACTGCAATTACGGGTATGAGCAGTTTTAAAAATGCTGCAAAAAGAATTCCGTTGCGCGCAGTTTTCAGATCAGCACCTAATGCTCTTTGTGTGATGTATTGATTGCATCCCCAATAGTTCAGATTGTTGATCCACATGCCACCTATTAAAACAGACAATCCTGGTAAGTCTCTATAATAGGGATGGTCCTTTTCAAATATCATATGAAAGTGCGAGTCAGCTTTCTGATGTAGAAGGGAAAGTCCTTTGAGAGCGTCACTTCCAAATCCAAATTTTTCAGATACTAGGGAGAGGGCTAAGTACGTGGTGACCAACCCTCCGAGTAGCAAAACAAAAACCTGAATAACATCGGTATATCCTATTACTTTCATTCCTCCCAGCGTGACGATGAGGGAAAAGACAATCAAACCAATGACACTTGCTGCAAAGCTTATCGATGAAATGGAATGAATAGCAATAGCCCCCAGGTAAATAATGGAGGTCAGGTTTACAAATACATAAACAAGCAACCAAAAAATAGCCATGGTGAGACTTACCGTATCGTTATACCGCATGGACAGGAACTGTGGCATCGTGTAAATTTTGTTGCTTCTATAAAGAGGAATAAAAAAAACAGCAACAATGATAAGTGTTGCTGCAGCCATCCATTCGTAGGTGGATATCGCTAGCCCCAACGCAAAGCCTGAACCAGACATTCCAATAAAGTGTTCAGCTGAAATATTTGACGCGATTAATGAAGCGCCAATAGCCCACCAGGTAAGTGATCCTTCAGCAAGAAAAAAATCCTTTGAATTAGTTGAAGCAGATTTCTTATGGCGGAAAATGTAATACCCATAAAGCGATACGACAATAAAATACACCAAAAAGACAATATGGTCGATTGTGTGAAGTTTATTCATACACAGTTGTCGTTATCCCCGGGGGAATTCCCGGGCGCGGTGCATTGATTTAGTTTTAAGTGAAAGGAAAATTGACCCATCATTGATTCGAATTTAAAATTTTTATCCGAATCAATGTGTCGTTGGTTATTTGAGTTAGCGGATTAAAACTTCAATGTTGCTGGCAAGTAACGGGCAACCAGTTCCTCATAGTAAGGCCGTAAGGTTTTCCAATCCGGTGGATTTGGATTTTTAGAGTATAGATCATAAGGATTAAAGAGTCTGACCCATTTAAACATTTCATGGTCATGATCATCCATTAAATGATCGTACGCATTTTCCCTATGTTGAGCATAAAATGAATGATAACGAAGCATGTAAAGGCCCTCTTCCGGAATATAATCCTTCATCAGCTGATACACGTACTCATCATGTCCCCACGACATCTGCACGTTCCGCAGACCGCAATTAGGTGAATACACACCGTATGTTGTATTATATTCTTTACGCGTATAATCAGGATTGGATTGGAAAAACTCCGGATAAACAATTTTGTCTGAGTATGCGCACCCGACAGGGAACGTATCGCCTACCACCGCCCACTGCGGTTCTCCAAACAAACAAAGCACTTTTCCCATATCGTGTACAAGGCCAACGAGCACCATCCAGTCCGGATGGCCATCCCGTCGTATAGCTTCCGAAGTTTGCAAAAGATGTTGAAGCTGATCGAGATCCGTATCCGGATCAGAATCATCAACAAGCTGATTTAGAAAATCAAAAGCAGCCCACACGGCCATTTCCTTTTTGTTGAACTTTAAAAATTCGGATTGTTTTTCCCTAACAAAATCGAATGACTGATACGTATGGTTTAGACGGTAAAATTCGCGGACCGTATCGCGTTCAGGATTATCGTAATTCCGGTATTCCGTTGTCGATTTTTCCTGAGCAATTGCCTCGGGATCCGGATACCTTTTCAGCAAATCATCCTCCCAGTCATCCAGACTTTTTAATGGATTATTTTCAACCTTAGGCGTCATAACGTTATTTTTTGATTTTTCCATCACTCTTCGATCATCGAACTTGAGAAATAATCCTGGATTGGCCAATGTTTTACGGGTTGTTATTTACGAAACCGTTTTCGTGAAATTCATTACAGTTGCCTAACTTGTCGGAATCTCAATTGCAATGAAGGTAACAATCAGAAGAATTGCTGAAGAACTTCAGATAGCGGTTTCCACAGTTTCGAAAGCCTTACGTGATAGTCATGAAATAAGCGCGGAGACGAAAGAGAAAGTTTTGGCATGCGCAAAACGGCTTGACTATACTGCCAATCCTTATGCCAGTAGCCTTAAAAGGAAAGCCACTGCTAATATCGCTGTCGTCCTTCCGGAAGTTGCAGACAGTTTTTTTTCAGCAGCCATTAATGGCATCGAGTCAATTGCTCACGAGAAGGGGTATCACGTAGTAGTGTATCTGACACATGAAAGCAAAGAGCGGGAACAATCGATACTACATGACTTACGAAGTGGTCGCGTGGACGGAGTTTTAATGTCAATTGCCGGAGGAGCTGGGGGAACAACCCATATTGACGATTTATTAAAAAAGGGCGTGTCGCTTGTATTCTTTGATCGCATCTGTGAAGATGTTAAGGCTGCAAAAGTTGTGACGGACGATTATGAATCGGGGTATAAGGCGGCTGAGCATCTTATAAAAAAAGGCTGCACCCGGCTTTCATTTTTATCCATCTCCCGAGATTTAGATATTCTCAACCTGCGCCTTCAGGGCTTTCTCAAAGCTCACGTTGTCTATGGTCTTCCCGTAAATGAAGACATGATACTTTATTGTGAGGATGACGAGCCTCAAAACTTTCAAGCCATAAAAAAGTTGTTACAGGGAAAAGACAGGCCAGACGGTATTGTTGGAGCGGTTGAAAAAATAACCACACTCGCTTATTCCGTTTGCCGCGACTTAAAAATAAAAATACCGGAGGAGATACGGATCCTTGGCTTTTCACATTTGCAAATTGCTGCTTTGCTTGATCCTCCGCTTACTACCATTGCGCAACCTGCCTTTGAAATGGGGAAAGCGGCGGCAACGATTCTTTTCAAAACACTGGAGAAAAAAGGATATGATTCGGGTAATGAGATAATTGTTATTCCTTCCGAGTTAATCGAGCGAACTTCAACGCAGTAATACCATTACGCTCACTACGGCGTATGCCCAATAAATAGTGCCTCCAGAAAATGGCGGAAAACTAAATCCTCAGGATTCTTGGACTTAGATCGCGACCTAACATACCGTTTAGTGAGCTGAGAGTTCAGAAGGCAATGAAATCAAAAATTCATATAAGAATACCCTCTCCACTTATAAGTGAAGAGAGTACTCGTTACGATTTAAAAAATTTTTACTTTTTTGTTTTCTTGCCATTCGGTCCCATTTTCTTGGAAACCATGTTCTCCTTAAAATCGGTAAATGCATCTGCCAATTCTTGCAATTCAGGGTCTAGGCCTGGTGCAAATTCTTCAGGGCGCTCAGGGGCAGCGGGTATGGGATAGCTTTGACGCGGTTCTTTCAAGGTGACTAATTCAGAATGGTCGCCGAACGGAGTTGGGCCATTAAAGATTTTTTCCATCTGCGAACCATCTAACCTGAAATGATACTGCTCCCGGTGAATACCTGCATTTAACAACTTTTTTACTTCAGGATATTTTGATGAATCGAATTTTGGTATAGGTAACACTTTTCCCCAATCAACCCCTAAACTTTCCAATGCTTTGGCAAAAGCAGCCTGGTGGGCCTCGTCGCGTACAATTAAGAATGCAACTGTTGCCCTAAGCGTTGCATTGTCTGACATTTGGTATATCCGACACTTTTGCAGTCGTCCCGTAGCTTCTAACACCAGGTTATCCATGAGATCCAACACTAAATTTCCGTGGTTATGAACATACGATCCACTCCATGGATTCCCTGCAGCATCAACAGGTAAGGCTCCTTGAGCCCCCACTATAAAATGATGCGGATTCTTTTGTTCCTTCGCCATATCCATAGTGGCTTCCCCATTTTTACCAGGAACGTCAAACTTTTTACCGTGATACTCTGGTGCACCATCCAGAAGTCTGGAAATGGTTTTTGAGATTAACTCCACGTGGCTAATTTCCTCCACCCCGACCCCTTGTATAAGGTCAAGATAGGGTACAGCATTTCCTCTAAAATTAAAGCTTTGAAAGAGGTATTGCATCATTGTTCGCATCTCACCAAATTGACCACCGAGCCCTTCTTGTAAAGCATTAGCGGCAGATGGATCTGGTTCATCGGGAACAATTTCATTAATAAGTGATTGAACGTGATAAAACATAAAAATTAGATTTAAAGTGTTAAAAAAATTAGCGTTAGTAATTAGTATGATGGGTCTTGCCAAAAACCATTCCATGAAATATTCTGGATTATAATCGGAAAAGATATCGGTCAAGAATTCCCCACCACCTGAGGGCAGAAGTTTCCCCATGAGGGGAAATTGAGCTGCATTAAATTAATTAGTTGATGGTACGTATGCATTGAAGGGAGCTGACATTTTAAAAACCTCCCAATATTTTAAAATTGCATTTCTGACTTCCAGCATCAACGGCCGCCTTCTCTCATTTTATGTAAAGCTATTTATACAATGCTGTGGAAATTATTCTCATCCTAACTCTTCATGGATGAACGATTGGTATAATGTCTAATGATGAGGTAAATTTGATGTGCCCTTTGAGCAATAAATCGTGGCTAACAAAAGAAGACAGACTACGCAAAAAGCCGCACACTATCACGAAAAAAAAATTTACTTCCTGTACTATGACTGCACTTTATAGAATTTATACCCGAACAAAAAAATCACTAGGTAACAGAGTATGGGCAGGTAGTAAGCAGTTGCAACATCCGTGTCCGCGATCAAGCCCATGATCGGTGGAAACAATGCTCCCCCCACAACGCCCATCACAATAAAAGATGAAGCCTGTTGCGTGAGGGGCCCGAGATTTTTTAGTCCCAGGCTAAAGATTGTCGGAAACATGATGCTGAAAAAGAAATTGATCATGATCAGCGCGATGAACGAAGGCCATCCCAAGCTTTGCGCTACAATGACGCACATGACGATATTCGCCAATGCAAAAATTGCCAATAGTTTGCTTGGAGCAATAAATCGCATGAGAAACGTGCCAAGAAAACGTCCAGCCATCATCATCACCATACTTAAGGAGAAGAAGTAGGCAGCCCGTTCATCGGACATTCCCTCCATTTTTTCAGCTCCATAAATAATAAAGAATGCCCATGTGCCCCCTTGTGCTGCTACATTAAAAAATTGTGCAATTACTGCCCAGACAAAATGACGATGCTGAAATAACTTTTTTGCTGGCCTCGCATCGACCTGGCCCTTTACAGAAGATACATGTGGATCGACGAGTGCGGGAACTTTTACAAAGTAAAACGCAATGGCTACACTCATGATCACGATGCCTATGATTATATACAATGTTTTAACGGAACTTAGGTCACTCACTTCCCCATCCCCTGCCCGCAGGATAAAATATCCACCAATGAGCGGTCCAACCACTGCACCAAGTCCATTAAAGGATTGCGCAAAATTGATACGCTGATCGCTGGTGCGCTGATCACCAAGAGAAGCGACAAAGGGATGTGCAACAGTCTCCAGCGTAGCTAATCCGCAAGCCAGGATAAACAAAGCAATCCGGAAATAAAGAAATGATTCCGTATCGGCTGACGGAATAAAAAGAAATGCGCCGAGAGCATATAGCGATAGTCCCAATAACACTCCGTTCTTATATCCAAATCGCTTCATGAACAACCCGGCCGGGATACCCATAACTGCATACGCTCCGAAAATAGAAAATTGTACCAGTCCCGATTGTGCCTTCGATACATTCAAAACATTCTGAAAATGCCTGTTCAGCACATCACCCATGGTAATAGCAATACCCCAAAGCATAAAGAGAGATGTGACAAATATTAAAGTAACAATATATTTATTTTCGGTGAAGGCAGGTTTGCCGAGAGATTCGGTTTCTGTGTTTAGAATAGCTTTTTCCCCTACTGTGGTTGTTTTCATTGGTGGTCTATTTGGTTGTAATACTCAAGTTAAGGATGGCTACCACCCGAAAGTGACGCTAAATCCAAAACAGACGACCAAATTTGTAAATAACATCTCAAATAACACTATATAGAATTACTTTAATTTTGAGTCGTTAACAAAGAAGGTAAGTGAATAGACGTGTTTTTAATTAGTTCTTTCTATATGGATAAGGATGTGCTACCCCTTCGTCAGTCAGGAAAAGGAGGACTGATATTAATTTTTTGGGATCCAAAATAATTGATACTGTGGTAATCATACTGAAATGATGTAACTCTATTTTCTCACAGTTTATTCCGGTTTAATCATCCTTTCAAACACAGCAATTTTGCATAAATATTCTTGGTCTTTTCTTGTAAACTCTTTTGAATGGAGTCAATTCCGTAATTTTTTGCTGCATGCTTTCCTCCCTTCTTCGTTGTTCATCCTGTAGTCTATTTGTACTTCGAGCATAGGAGACGTTTACATTTTTAATACTAGGAATGACCCCCTATGAATTCTTATTTACTTTTTGCCTTAACACTAAAGTCAATCATTATCATTTATTCGTTTATTTTTTGTGCGTGCAAGCAAACTGTCGGGATATACAAATGGAATTTTGTAATAATCGCGTCGGGAACCCAATCTCTGGTAACATTCTCTTCCTCTTGAATCTTTATATGCATCAAATAAATTTCGGTGATCCATTATGTAATTGTGTATTCCCAGGTAGCAAAATTGATAATCGTTTAGGGGCGCTGGCATAGGTTCACTGTAGATGTCTGGGTGGGTATGAATTATACCCAGAACTTTTAAGAGCTCGTTATTATACCAAACAAATAGAGTCCCGTCTTTAAGCTGTTTTGGAAAAGCGTTAAGATTACCACGGTTATAAGTGTTTTCCCTGTTCGGTAAAATCAAGAATCCGCCGGGAACAAAAAATCCAATATTTTCTTTATAGGTGTTATTTTTTTTAAAGCTGGCTTTCCACAATACATTTAGCCCAAATTCCACATCAGAAAAGAAAACCCCGCCTTCAAAATGATTATACGAGAGGCTGAGAAATTCATCCCGTTCTATAATCCTTTCTTTAGCATGGGTGGGAGTAACCAAATACTTTTGCGAACAAGCAAAATCAGCAAATAAAAGTAATACAAACAGAAAATTCTTTTTGACAGGAATTTCCTGTACTGTAAAATTGGTGTTCCCTTGCGTATGATTTTTCACGTGGTGTACTCTTTACCATAATGCCTGAGTACGAGGGGAAACTATTTTCCTTTTGCTAAGAAAATTTTCTTATTCGCTGAGATGGGACTTTCGCAAAACACTCAACTTTACAGCGATGATGATGGCCCGCGGGAATTACGGGTGTCATTCGTCTACAAAATTGAGTTGACTGTCTACAGGCTGATCTTCTCAGAGAGAATTATGGAGGTTTTGTGTTAGCTTTAATTTGTCTCCTCAACGACGAATACTTGACAGTCAATGAATTTATATTCTCCGATAAGAAGCCACACAAACTGAGCCGGCACCTAACTTTTTGGGGAGTTTTTGGTATTCAGTACTACTTACAAAGCCTGGTACCAATTAGTCATTTGTTTTACACAGCGTTGATCAGCTTGTTCTGTTATTTCCCGGCCTGCATCCTTTCCGTGTATTTGATTTTACATTTTTTGCGACCGGTTATACTGGAGCGAAAGTATTTTATATTCATTTTTGGCCTGGCATTGTTAACCATCGCCTTGCTTTTACTGAACTATTTTGTCAGTATCCTTTTCTTTTGGCTTACCTGCGATTGTTCAATCTCTTCTATAACTTTCACAGAATTTCTACAACTTGCCAATATCAATACTGCTCATGCCTTGACAATCGGGGTCATGGTTTTAGGATTCAAAGTTGCCAAGGACTGGATAGTGAAGCAGAGAGCAAACCAACGACTGATGAACTTAAAGACTGCTAATGAGCTTCAGTTGCAAAAAGCGCGCATCTATCCAAGCCTCTTATTTCAGTCATTGAACAGCCTGTACGATAAGATGATTTCCGGCTCAGCCAATTCACCCGAAATAATTTTGAGATTATCGGACCTGCTGAGTTACCTGTTATATGAGTCAACCGAAAAATTGATTCCGGTTGAAAAGGAGTTGAATATGATCGTGAACCTCGTTTCAATCGAAAAAATAAATCAAGCTCAGCACCTGAACATCCATTATAAGATTAATTCTTACTCACATAGCAAGTTTATTAAGCCTCTTATTTTGTTTCCCTTTCTGCAAAATTGTTTTGAGATAATAGGTGCCGGGAAAGGACATCACATGTTTTATCTTGAAATTGTTACAGATAATCAAATGCTTCACGCCAGCATGGTGATTGAAAAAGTAGGTCAAACATCGATCATGACGGAATGGTCTCATATGCTAGAAAGCATGAAGGAAAAAATAGACGAATTTCGGGAGGAGGTTTTTAAACTGAAACTTGAAAATCATGAAGGACAGTGCAAAATAGTTTTCGACCTTCATTTGGCGAACCCTTCATAATTCATGAAACTTCAAAATTTCATATTCTCAAAAAAAATAAAATTCATACTGGCCCGGCATGTTCTGTTCTGGTCGCTTGCTTTCGTATTCTTTTTTGGATTCTTTATTTTTCAGCACATCAACAATACGGAGCTGGGCTTAGATAAAACGATACTTGAAATCAGTACTGATCTGAGCATGACAAGCCTTACCCAGCAGATCATGTTTACGCTAATGAATATTGTTATAATAATCGTATACAGTTATCTGGTCACGTATTGGCTTCTACCCTATTATTTAATTAAGAAGAAATACCTGGCATTCGGATCATGGCTTATTATAGTGACGCTGATAGTAGAAATTTGCCTGCTATATCTTCGTGGACTCAGACTAGATACACCAACAGACGATGCCTTAATCATCTTATGGTTTAACGGATTATCTTTCGTGAATGATGGGCCTCCTGTTTTCTGCGGTCTGTTCTTAACCATTAAAATGTTGAAAACCTGGTATCTGAAGCAGGAAGAAGAGTTAACCCTTATCCGCGAAAACACAAATGCGGAATTACAATTGTTAAAAGCGCAAGTACATCCACACTTTCTTTTCAATACACTGAATAACATTTATTCCTATGCCTTGGATAAGTCGACAAAAGCACCCGAGCTCGTTTTAAAACTTTCTGCCGTGCTCAAGTATATGATCAATGAGTGCGAAGCTTCATTGGTATCAGCTGAAAAAGAAATTAAGATGATTGAGGACTATATTGGCTTGGAAAAAGTGCGTTACGGCAACCGCCTGGATCTTAAAGTTCAAATAAAAGTTGATCATAAAAATAAAGGTATCCCTCCTTTTCTGTTGATTCCCTTAGTTGAAAACAGTTTTAAACATGGGGCAAGCGAAATACTTGAGCACCCATGGATTACACTCACCATCGCCGTGAATAATGACGATCTTTATTTTGAATTGCGTAACAGTAAACCCAGCCCGACACCTGTGCAAATTGAGAAAAAAGGGATTGGGTTAAGTAATGTCGAAAAGCGATTGCAATTATTATATCCGAAAAGTCATGAACTTATTATTACAAATCAGGAAACTCAGTTTACAGTTATAATGAGGGTGCCCTTACAGAATCTAACGCAACATGCTGTCGAGTATGAACCAACACCACTACGTGATGCCTTGCCAACATTGTCTTAACGGAATACATGAACGGGCTATAACTTCTTTATGAAACCTATTTCTGATATATCGGACAATAAAAGAATAGTTTGCATGGCGGTGGACGATGAGCCTCCCGCCTTAAATGTGGTACAAAAGCATATAGCATTGGTGCCTACTCTTGAACTCGTTGCCTCTTGTAATAATGCCGTTGAAGCTTTGGGTATTCTACGACAGCATCCTGTTGACCTATTGTTTCTGGACATTAAAATGCCAAAAATTTTGGGTACAGACTTTGTCCGCAGCCTGAAAAGTCCCCCGAAAGTAATCTTTACCACGGCTTACAGAAAATTTGCAGTTGAAGGGTTCGAGCTTAATGCAATAGATTATTTATTAAAGCCAATTTCTTTCGAGCGCTTTCTTCAAGCCGTAAGCAAGGTAATGGACAGGACTCTTCATGTTACAGGGCATGACCCTTCCACACACTACAAAAAAGATACGCTGGATGCCTTCCTCTATTTCAGGGCCGACAGGAAGATGATAAAAGTGGCACTTAACGATATTCTCTACGTAGAAAGTTTAAAGGATTACATTAAAATATTCACACCGTTAAAAACAATCATTACAAAGCAGTCCATTTCTTCCCTGCAAGGGATGCTGCCACACGACGCTTTTATAAGAATTCACAGGTCGTATTTAGTTGCTTTAAATAAAATTGATTCTTTCAATAATGAACTGATCGAAGTTGCCAAAAAAGAATTACCCATTAGCCGAATGTATAAGGAAGAAGTAAGGAAAATTTTAAACCACGAATAGTGCCACGCTCTACTTAATAAGCTCTGAATAATAATTAAGGATTTTAATCAAATCAACTTTACGCTTCAATCGTAACTTGTTTTCTTTTGCATACGCATCCAGTCTCTTAAACATCGCCGACCCTACATGTTTTTCCAGCAAATCTTCGTTTAGCATTTTGTTTTGCGTTTTTGACACATCGTAGAAAACACCATCGACTTCTGTATCAATGATTTTAATATAGGGTTCAATGTTACCTTTTGTATCCATTATATAGATCGTTTCAGTTTGCGATATTTCAGTAGAGGTTCCGAAATTAGTGCCTCGCGCGACGGTGTTCGTGGTGGGGTTGAATGCCCCTGGTGAAGAAACAGATTTCTGTTCAATATCTATGGGATCAACTTTTGAAAGAACAACGAAACGTTGGAACTCCTTGACGATTTCAAAAAATAAAGGTCTTTTAATATTGTTTTGTGAATCCTCGTATGGAAAAGAATAGAATACTCTTTGCCTTTGAATGCTTTCATCGAAAAACTCAAAACCCGCAACGTTGCGGGCAGTGAATGATTTAGTATCGTTACCATTTTCATATGATAGAATTCCATTTTTATCATTATACTTTAATAAACCCTTCAGCTCAGCGCCGTCATTCACCATGATACTTCCTTCGCTCCATTCAAGGTTCACAGGAAGAATGGATTCAGTTATTTTATCCTGGCTATAACAATTGCAACAAACGAATAAAAGAATTAAAATTAAAACAGCTAAAGGCCAGTTGAACTTTTTATTCAAAAATCTGCTTCTTGTCCAATTCGACTTGGATGTATTTAGTATCAATTCCATGCTTCGTTACTTCTATTTATATTGCTCTTACTGCAACTATTTCTACTTTCCAACTGTCCTAATCCAGTCAAGCTCACGACCCAGTTGCTGGGTACAAACTTGAACCCTCTCTTCGGCCCTCTTTGAGAGCTCTAACCAAGATTACTTTGCACTTCCATAGCACCATGCGAAAGACTAGTACAGAGTTTCGCACTAGCCATAACGCGTGCGGAAGACTGCGCAGTTTCGAGGTTTCTTATTTGCGTAAAAACTGCCAAGTACAACTTCAGTCCAACTGGTAAAATACGATAAAAAAAAGAACGGGTCAACATCTGTACAAATGATACTTGATGAAGAAATACCTCCAAGCTCTCGGCGCACACCCTCTGTTCTTTATCAGCGGATTGCAGGTAAATTTTTTTTTGAAACTAATCATCAAATTAATTGAATGAGTTAAACACAGACCATAGTATCAGGGTTTTTTTCTAAAGTTTTTAGGGATCATGGAAGGAAAAGTATTGCACCCAGTAGCCATTCAGTAATATTTCAAAGTTGGAATGTGATCTGCGTCTTCACTTAATCATCACGTTGACTTTAAGCATTTAAAATGTCGCGTTGGTACTCGAGTTGTCAGACTAATGATGAAGATCTTCATCATTGAGGATTTTTATCATTATGTAATTAACATTTAATAAGTAAGTTGATCATTAATCACGTTTGCTTATATGTAGTCGGCTTATGTGATTAGTGACGCTAACCTCTCACGTCTCTATTCTTTTACTTAACGAAAGCTAGTAATGAAAACCAAAATGAGGCTAGTTGCCAAAGCGCATAATAAGCTGAAACGCATCCTTTCAAAATATGTGTCCTACAATAAGAAATACAAGCCTTTAGGAGTAAAACCTTTGGTATCAAATCATGGAAACTTCGTTGAATATCTGGAATTTCGACCTCCTTACGTATCGAATCTTAGTTTTCCGTCGCAATTTCTGGATGATTGTTCAGAATTTAGCCAGCCCATAATGTCACTCGAAGTCCCTGGGGATTTTATTGTCACCTTAAAGGATGGCCGTATTTATTCCTGTGATTCTTCTAATACGGCTATAATTTCTGCAGAAAATTATTTAATCGATGAGATTTCCTTTCAATGGAGTCCTGATCAAGGCGAGCGCCTACTGTCGGGTAAGGATAATCAAGTATTTAAGATTAAAGGGCTGAAGAGTCCCAGGAAATATGCTGGAACTGTTTTTAGCTTATTAGGCGGAGGCGGCGCTAAGTACTATTACTATCATTGGATGATTGATTCAATTGCTAAGCTTTCCCTTTTGAAAAAAAGCGGGAAGTTTAATCAAGTGAATTATTTTTTAGTTCCTGCGTATAGCGCCAGATATCATAAAGAATACTTAAATCATTTTGGGATTACCGAGGACAAGATTATTATCGAAGATTTTGAGCCTCATATTCAGGCAGAGTACTTGATCGTTAGTTCACCTGTTCAAGTAGAATTCCACCACCCTAAATGGGCATGTGATTTCTTATACCATAGTTTTATTGCGCCTCATAAAATAAATAAACAGGATAAATTAATCTATATACCACGAGGAGATGCGGCCGTAAACCGAAAGGTTCTGAATGAACCGGAATTAATGAAAGCATTAGAGAATTATGGTTTTGAAATTCATTACCTGTCTGAAATGGCGGTTTCCGATGAAGCTAAACTTTTTAATTCCGCGCGTCTCGTTGTAGGAATCCAGGGTTCTGGATTTGCCAACCTCGTCTATTGCGAACCAGGAACAAAGGTGTTGCAGATTTTCCCAGAGACCTATGTAAGACATATTGATTACGATATCTGCAATAAAAAAAACCTGGAATTTCACTATCTCATTTGCCCGTCTGACGGTGTCGCTGTCAATTGTGCTGAGGGTCAAAAGATTAACGTAGTCGCAGATATCCCGGCTATCATGTCCAAAATCGAGGCAATATTGTCAAAAGGTGAAGTACAATACCAGATAGCGATTTGATATATTTAATGCGGTATTAACCAAGTGATTATCGGCATTTTTCAAGTCAGATGATCGGTACTGATGTTGTTAATCATTTCAGATATTGAATTTGCCTAAGTCGTGCAGCATTGTTAGTGAATTAGTGAATTTACGCAAGGGTGTTGAAATAATTACGGTAGCCATTTTTTTCAGTGCTTGGTGAGTCGAATAGGTCTACGGAAATCCACCGTGAAGTCGCATTTGCCTATTAATGTTGCCTAAAAACCTCAGGCGAAAAAAGCGACTACTGATTATGTTTTATCCTAAAAATACCTCCAGTATCCATTTGGCAAGGGCGCCAAAAAATGAAATCAGACCGAAAGAGAGGAAGAACCCGATCGCCGCATATGAGCCCGCATAGCGACTGGATTGAAAATAAATTTGCATTCGTTGAATACGTGTCAATGATTTTTCCTCGTACTCCTTTTCCTCATTGAATACTTCGTTTCGCCTAACAAGGATAAAAAAAACAATAGATTCAAATACAGAATACACAGCAACAAGGACAAAGAAAGAACTCCAGTCCAGAGACAGTTTTGTAATTATACCTACCACACTTGCATAAGCAAAGCGGACAAATAGGAGGCTCTCCATTTCCCATTTTATTTGTTTATACCTATTAACCATTTTGGAACTATTTTTTTTCTCTTGCTGTAACGAAGAAATATAGGAGGGCAACGTTACTATAAGCAAGTATTTGGAAAAGATATAAATCATGAACCCAAGAGACTTTTGTCCTAAGCATAATCTCTTCAGTATTCAATTGGCTAACTTTGGCTATTGACACATGGAAAAAGAAGTAACGATTTTAATGGCCGACCTTACGGGCTACACCGCCATGACAGATGTCCACGGCGGTGCATCGGCGGCTAAAATTGTACATAAATATATCAAGCTCGTAGATCAATCTCTTTTCGGAAGTACACAAGTTGTTCAACGGATCGGGGACCAGATTGTAATGATGAGCGACCAACCGTTGGATATTGCAATATCTGCTCAAAAACTAATGGCCTCGGCACAAGAGCATCATTTTCTTTCCATTCACATGGGCATCCATTATGGCTCCATTCTCATAGAAAATGGTAACTTTTTTGGCTCAACGATCAACATAGCGTCTCGCATCATGAACCTCGCGAATCGGGGCCAGATATTGTGCTCATCAGCATATGTGAATAAACTTCAGACGGTTGAGCAATTTAATTTTGTTTCTCTCGGAAAGCATAAGCTGAAAAATGTTTTGAACGAAATAGAAATTTTTGAATTAAACAATTCGCAATCAAACCTATTTTTTTATGTCGATCCGGTATGTCACATGCTGGTTGATCCCGGAAAGGGAAATCACATCGCGACTTATGAGAATCAAACATTTCACTTTTGCAGCGATCAATGCCTGACTCTCTTTAATTCTTCACCCGAAGCTTTTGTCCAATCATAACGTTGTAGCAAACCATTGTAGTTAAAAAAAAATCTAAAAAGATACTTTCAGTCGAATTATTTGTAATACATCCCGATGTATTGAGAATGAGCTCTGAAAAAGCCATGGATATATTTAAAGTAACTATCGGCTAGAATACTTAAAGATTTCCGGATCAATTGGGTAATTAATGTGTATCCTTTTGGTTCTAGACCCCGTAAAAATTCTTCCATGGCTTGTTCCATTCGTTGCGAAAGGAAAGAGAAGCCCATCAACTTTCCTATAGTCATAAAATTTAGTGTAATTATCGGGATCATCAGCGAAGTAAATTTTCCAATATTCCAGTAAATAGGATTTGACATTAAAATACAAATCTATTTTTATCTCTTTTGTCTCAACTTCAATATCAAAAGCAAGAAATACCATCGGTAATAAAATTCTTTATCCCTTTATACTTAACTGCCTTACTTTCTTTCACCATTTTGGAAATAACGACCGGATAAAAATCCCAGAGCTCGCCGTTGAAAGGCTTAATGATTGGTTCCATTGTGTTAAACGTAAGAATTAATTTATTTTTCTTGGTTAGCCATAGTGTCGCACTAAGAAATTTATTATAAGTTGAATCCTCATAAAGTTCAGTTTTTGATTTATCAGGCCATTCCCGGTAAGTTTTTTCATAGTTCGGACGTATTTCTGAAAAATCTGGTAGCGACTGATCGAACTTTTGTTGACTATAAAATCCAACGCTCTCCATATAAACGGTTTTAATCTTAGCCCAGTTATTAATATCACCGTCCGACGCAGTATCAATATAATGTTGAATTATTTCATAGGGATTTTGGCCTCGCAATGAGGTGGTAATGAAAAAAAAAATTATGGAATAAATTTTTATAGAAGGCATTTCCTTATAGCGATTCTTAAATCAATTTAGATCAAAACAAGGATGATAGGTCATCATGGACGAAAGAACATCAACGTGATACGAAGATAACGATACTATAGGATTTGGGATCATAAAATGATCTTGCGAGATAACTGTTTTTGACTTGGTAAAGCATTTAATTTGAGTAACCATTTCGGGATAGTTATCCTCCTCGGCCACATAAGTCAAGACCAATGGGTACAGTATTTAAAAGAAGATCGCTGCTGAGGTAATTAAATTTGCTTCGAGAAATGACAAGCGAGCCCACCGTCTAGGAGCCACCCGTTAATGCAATTGGACGATGTTTCCCTTACCTATAATCCCAGCGCTAGGGATAAAACATCAAATCAAATATTTAAATAATCCTTCGTTGAGATGTTCAAGCATGGCAGGAATGAATGGGTAAATGTCTGTCTGTCAAAAAAATAAACGAAAGAAATCTATAACACACATAAAACTATCAGTGGTTTTGGATGTTTTACTAAAAAAACATACAATTATGGCCACAATAACAACAAATTATTCAGATCATGCTCCGGCAGTAGCAAATGACCGGGTAGAGCGTGTGATTGCCATTCTAAGATGGACATATGGACTAATGCCCATAGCAGCCGGCGCTGATAAATTTATGAACATTTTAACGGATTGGAATAAGTACCTGGCACCAGTCGTTACGGACATTATCCCTCTGTCTCCTAGTACTTTTATGAGTATCGTCGGAGTAATTGAAATCGTCGCTGGTATCATTGTGCTCGTTAAGCCAAAGATTGGAAGCCTTATTGTTGCTCTGTGGCTCATTGGCATAGCGATAAATCTTTTATTAACAGGACAATATTTCGATATAGCAGTAAGAGATACGGTGATGGCTATCGGTGCCTTCTCTCTTTACACCTTACTCAATAGAAGTAAAAACGAAGATTAAGATGTATTGGAAAGCTCCCACCCGGTAAGTGCGAAAAAGGTTTATGGCTGAACCTAACCTTTCGGATTACGCGCTTATCGGAAATAGCTGCTCATCTGCGTTAGTCTGCAAAGATGGTTCTATTGACTGGTGCTGTCTACCTGAATTTAATTCTCCAAGCATATTTGCCGCCCTTTTAGATAGAGAAAAGGGCGGCTATTTTTTTATCAAACCGCGAGAAGAAAATCAATCAACTCAAAATTATTTAACAGATACCAATGTTCTTGAAACCCATTTTACAACAAGCGAAGGGGCAGTTAAAATAATAGATGCCTTTACGGCCATGGATGAGGAGACAAAGAAATTATCTCTTTTTCCGGATCACGAAATCTTACGTGTTGTGGAAGGAGTTTCGGGGCTAGTAAAAATGAAGTTTGAGTATTCTCCCAGAATATTTTATGGCAAACACATTCCTGATTTAAAGGACCGCAAAAAACTTGGTATCCAATTTGGGTGGAAAGAAAACATATTTATTCTTCTTACAACACTTGGGTCTGATAAAATCAAAATTGAAAATAAAGCGGGAAAGGCTATTGCTGAATTCGATGTAAGACAAGGTGACAAAGTAATCTTTTCTCTCAGTTACTCAAGTCAAAGTCCAGCAGTGTTGCCTGAAATAAAGGAAACTGCAGGAACAAGAATTCAAAACACCATTAATTACTGGAAAGGCTGGAGCAACAAATGTAAATATTCAGGTGTTTATCAAAAGGAAGTAAAAAGAAGTGCACTTACACTTAAACTCTTAGCACATGCACCTTCAGGTTCAATAATAGCAGCGCCCACTACTTCAATACCGGAGAAGCTAGGCGGAGAAAGAAATTGGGATTATCGTTACTGCTGGCTGAGAGATGCCTCTTTTACAATCAGAGTGCTTGTTAATTTAGGATTTGAAGAAGAGGCACATGCGTATATGAACTGGATACTTCATGCTACTCAGCTAACACGACCGAAGATTCAGGTTGTTTACTCTGTTTATGGTCATTCCCGTTTAAAAGAAAAGACGCTTGATTGGTTATGCGGTTACAAAAACTCAAAGCCAGTTCGCATAGGAAATAAGGCAGATGGACAGTTTCAACTGGATATCTATGGCGAAGTCCTTGATGCCGTTTACACCTACGCTCCACTTGTGAAAGAATTTGATAGAAATAGTAAGAAATTTATTATAGGGCTTAGCCAAATGATCTGCGAATTATGGAGTCAACCGGATAATGGGATTTGGGAAATACGGTCATCTCCGGTACATCACACGCATTCAAAAGTCATGGCATGGGTTGGTCTGGATCGCGTGATCAAACTTTGTAATATCTATAACTGGAAAGATGTGCCAGCGAAAAAATTGAAGGATACAGCGGATGCTATCAGAAATAATATCGAGCAACATGGATACAATTCTGAATTAGGTTCATATACCAGAGAATTAATGGGAAACAACGTGGATGCAAGCCTGTTAACAATGCCCCTTGTAGAATATTGTGACCCGGCTTCAAGCAGAATGGTTTCAACTACTAAGTTAATCTATGAGCGTTTATCAAAGAATGAATTAATTTATCGTTACAGGGATGTTAATGATGGGCTCGGAGGTGAAGAAGGTACATTTGTAGTTTGCAATTTCTGGCTTGCTGAAAACTTAGCTAAATCGGGTCAGGTGAAAGAAGCCACCACCTTGCTCGAAACGATACTACACCACGCAAGCCCTACAGGATTGTTATCAGAGGAGATCGATCCGGAATCACATGAACTTCTGGGAAACTATCCGCAAAGTTTTTCTCATATCGGGTTAATAAATGCTGTACTTTCGATCAATGAAGCAAGCAAACAAAGTGGTTTAGAATGAATATTTATTCCTTGATACTGTGGGGATTTGCAGCCACCCTAATTCTAACGACCATAATGACTGCGTCCAAATATTTCGGCCTTACAAGAATGGATTTGCCATTTCTGCTTGGAACTATGTTTACTTCAAATAGAAACAAGGCTCCTTGGCTCGGATTCATAATACATTTAATAATGGGGTGGTTTTTTGCTTTCGTCTACTCCGCCGCGTTTGAAACTTCCGGAATAAAAAATTGGTGGTTTGGCAGTTCGATCGGATTTGTCCATGCAGCATTTGTTTTGACTGCAGGACTGCAAATTGTTAACTCCTTTCATCCAAGAATGGCCAGACCGTTTCAAGGGCCAACGCCTACCAGACAACTTGAACCTCCTGGCTTTCTAGCACTCAATTATGGTAAGGGTACACCCATAGCGACCATTCTCGCACATCTGTTTTATGGAGGTGTTCTAGGATTATTTTATCATTAATCAATTTTAGCACTCGATCTGATCATTCTTCTCTGTTAGTTTAGCTACTTAATTTTATCTCCTTCATCAGGAAAAATGGTAACGATAAGATAACGCCAAATAACTATGAATAAAATGTCCACAAGCTTAAAAAATTAAATGCTGTTTTTTTTGAAATATTCAATTCTATGATACTAAAAAGTACACTAACCATATTGGTACTTACTGGTTTTTTCAATGCAAGCAGTCAAAAGCTTTATCGATTACCCCTAAAAACCTTAGATGGCCCCGATGGCATGGTGATAGACAAACAGAATAACATCTACATAGCTAACTGGGGCCGAGGCGGAAAAGGTACTACGGTCACTAAATTTACCACGGCAGGTTCTGAAACCATATTTCTGGATAGCTTATCCTCGCCGGACGGATTAGCGTTTGATGAAAAGGAAAATTTATTCGTTTCTTGCTTTGCATCCGGCGAGATCTTAAAAATTTCATACGATAAAAGCAAAAGAGTATATGCTTCTGGCCTTGATCATCCCAGTGATATTAAGTTTGATGGTGATGGAAATTTATATGTTTCCTGCTTTGGAAATTACAACGGATCAAAAGTCTTAAAAATAGACCCCTCAGGAAATAAAACCATTTTCACGGATAGTATGTCGGTACCGTTAGGATTGGTTTTTGATAACAAATTTAATTTGTATGTATCCAATTTTGCATCAGGAGCGATTTATAAGATTGATAGATCAGGACACAAAACACTTTACGCGCAGTTACCGGATCCCGTAACCGGCTATTTTCAATATCTGGCATTTGATAACTCCGGAAATCTCTATTGCCCTTCTTATGGCCACAACTGTATTTATAAAATTGATAGGGCCCAACAGATTTACAAACTCCCGACTGTTGATGAAACAGGTAGTGAAGTAAAATTAAACGGACCTAATAGCATCTATATTAAAAATGATTATTTATATTTTACTGAATTCAATACGAATAGCGCTTATCGTTTGAAATTATAGAACTATTCACTGACGAGTTCCCTTCTATTTCAAGAATTGATTCCTTTGTTTTGTCACCTTCAAAAAAGGTTGGGTCAAGAATAAACGGTTAACAGTAATGGTTCGCCATTTAAGCCACTACAAATACTTTTGAAGCAATGCCTTTGTCTTCCGTATTCCTTCTTCTTCAGATTGAGTTTCACCTTCGAACTCAATACCTATAAACCCTTTAAAGCCGGAGGCCTTTACCAAATTTATTAATCGCTTGTAATCGATCTTTGGCTGTTCACCGTTCAAATCAAAATCATACGTTTTGGCGCTGACACCTTTAGCAAAGGGTAACAGTTCCTCAACGCCCTTATAGCGATCGTATATCTCAGCGCATTCGCCTTGCGTAGTACCCCACTCATGGGAAATGCAAAAGTTGCCAAAATCGGGCAACGTTCCCACATTCGTTTTATTCACCTGGCGCATGACGTCAGCAATCCAAAAACCCTTGGATGAATCACTTCCATGATTCTCCACAACAATGTTGATATTCATTGGCTTTGCAAACTCACCGAGCCGCGAAAGAGAATCTACCGAAGCAGTTTTTTTTGCTGCCGTCTCACCCGGTCCGTGAAGATTAACGCGAACCGTTTTGCATCCCAAGAATTTTGCTGCATCGATCCATTTTTTATGATTCTCTACGGCCGCCAATCTTTCCTTGTCTTCCGGTTTTGCCAGAAAACCCTCCTCGTCAACCATGATGAGGTGATTTGTGACACCTGCGTCTCGGCTTCGTTTCAACAATTCCCGGAGATAGCCCTTGTCCTGTCCGGCTTCCTTGAAATCTCTTTTGTAACTACCGAAACAACCATTCACGTATTCGACTACGTTGATCCCAAATTGTTTGCTTGCAATAGAAGGGAAATCAAGGTGATCGATCGTTCCTCCTTTCAGGCCGCGGTGCAATGACCATTCCGCCAGGGAAATTTCTAAAGAGGCCGTAAGTTCAAAGGAGGGTGTCATGCATAATGCAGAAGCCGTTAATATAGTCTGTTTTACAAATTCTCTTCGTGTTGACATAATAGATGAATTCAAAGCTCATGAAGATACTAAGAACCTATTTAAAAATGTTGCTCTCCGCAACCATCTTTTTATATTCGACAAAGATCTTATCATAAAGGCTTTCGTCTACTTTCTTTAACGAATTCATTAACCCACCGATACCGGAATCTTTCAAACTCACGCGCTGTTTTCTGATATCTTCCATTTTCTTCCGGATCGTCCCTTCCAGTTTGAGCAGTTCTCTTTCCGTCATAGCACTTAATTATTGTACATGCAAAATAAGCTAGTTATGAGTCATCTAAAAATCCTATGAACTTCAAAAAGAACTCCTGCCGCCTTACAGGAATTCCCGATTCATCTGATTCCATTATAACTCAGCCCTGCGCTCCAAGAGGTTGCAATATTAATCGCTCCAAGATGTTTAAAAACTATTTCAAAGTTGGATAGAGAAATTTATTAAAAGAGAGGATATTCGCGCATTAACATTGCAGATTAGAATTGACCAAAATTCCTTCTGCTGCTCGCATAGTGAAAAGTTGGTTTTAATACCAGCCCAATTCCGTTCTTTTTATTTTACTTTTTTGTCAACGCCCTGGATAAAAATGCATCTATTAACCGAGCCGCTTCCATATGATGTTCTTCCAATAGAAAGTGTCCTCCGTTAAGTAAATGCACTTCAATGTTTTTTAGATCCCTTTTATAGGCTTCTGCACCAGGCGCTATAAATATTTTGTCATTCTTTCCCCATATCACAAGGGTCGGGGGCTGCTTTCGTTTGAAATAGGATTGCCATTCGTCATAGAGCGCCACGTTGGTGCGATAGTTCTGGAACAAGGCCAGTTGAATTTTATCATTACCTGGCCTGTCAAGGTAAAACTGGTCTACCATGTAACTATCCGGACTAACTTTCGAAATGTCTTCAACCCCGTCCGTATATTGCCACTTTGTGGTCGTTAGAATTTCTCTTGCACCTTTTTCTGTTTCTTGATTAGGATCTTCAAAATAGTTTACCAACGGTGCAACCGCTTCTCCCAAACCTTCTTTGTAGGCATTTGCATTTTGAATGATCAGGCCCCGGATTAGCTCAGGTCTTCTGGCAGCAATCCGAAATCCTATAGGACCACCATAGTCCTGCATATAAAGCGTAATATCCCTTAACTGGAGCGCATCGATAAAATGATCCATCGTTATTGAGAGGTTATCAAAGGTATAGGCATATTCCTTAATGCCTGGCGCGCTGCTCAAACCAAACCCGGGATAATCGGGTGCTATCACATAGTACTTTGATGAAAGATCATCCAGAATATCGCGGTACATGTGCGATGATGATGGGAATCCGTGCAGAAAAAGTATCGATGGTCTTGATTTATCACCAGCCTCCCGATAAAAGATATCCAGTCCATTTACTCGAATAGTTTTAAATTTTACTATTGTTTCGTCCGTTCTTACTGGGTCAGACGTTCGCGATTTTTTCGAAATCTCCGTTTGGCAAATACCTGTCAACGTACTTACTACCATTGCGATTAAAAATAGTTTTGCTTTCATCTCAAAAATTTTAGTGTGTTTTAACGTTAATCTATTTTATATACAAGTTGATTTTTAATTATTGACCAATTGGTCAATAATTGGATAAAAAAATTAGACCAATACCGCTAGTTGTAATTTAATTATTGGTTCGAGTGTTTCTTTTTTTGGATACATCCTCCGTGTGATATTAATGCCATTCCATAGCGTAATTAAGTATCTGGCCAAAGTTCGAGCATCTGCCTTCGTCTTTAACGCCTTTGATTTTTTGGCCTCATCGATGTATTTATAAAATAGGTTTTCCAGGGCAATTAAATTCGCGGCTGCCTTTTCTTTCAGCTCATCGTCAATATGTGCAAGCTCAGACAGTGAGTTACCCATAAAGCATCCTTTTTGATGCGCATCATTACTTGCTGTTGCCAATTCTAAAAAAAAAATTCGAATACCCTCCATAGGATTTTTCGCATTTTTTATTTTAGCCTCTATTGCCTTAAATGAATTGCTGGCAAAGAAATCCAGTGCCGTAGAAAATAGTCCTTTTTTGCTGCCGAAGGTGTGATAAAGACTTCCTTTATTAAGTTTCATACAATCTAACAAATCCTCTGTACTGGTAGCACCATAGCCATTTGTCCAAAATAAGTTTATCGCCTTATTTAATACGTCCTCTTCCTTAAATATTCTTGGTCTTCCCGCCATTTTTAAAAATTGTTGTACAAATAACTGAATTATATACCAAACGGTCAAATATTACTTTAAGAATTATTTAATAATGATAAGTGGGATTTTTGCATGTCTGGAAAATAACAGCTTGTATCAAAAAAATCATCACTATCGAGCTTGTCTAAATCCTAGAAATCAAAGCCCGTTTGCAGAAAACCGCTGTGCTGTGTATCGCAGGGTATGAAATATTCAAACCTCATGAAAACCAAATACAAAATCGCGTCCAGCTATAATCTCAACCCCCTGCTTTTCTTCCTTCTCAAGTTCATGATCATCCACGGCTTGGCTGCTGTGTCGAAAGCATGAGATTAGTTAACGTTGATGCCTCGAGATTATCTCTTCTCCCGTTTGTTTGAGAAATCCCCGTTTTTGCGCCGCTTTGTTTCCGGGCGCAAAAGCAGGTCGGCACTTAAATCTTCTTTTATATCTTTGATTACCGTTTGTCGGGTAAATGTCGGGTATACGCCGCTAACAAAACGGATTGAAAAAGCGTGAGATTTGGCAAATAGAAACAATTATGGACAAGACATCGATTGCCAAAAAAATTATTCATTTCCGCAAGCTGAAAGGCATCACCCAGGAAACGCTTGCTGAAATAACCGGATTGAATGTCCGTACCATCCAGCGAATTGAATCTGGAGAAGTTGATCCCCGGTTGTACACGCTCAAATCGATTGCCGAAGCTTTGGGAGTAAATCTGGAGGAGTTACTCCCCGAGCCGACACAGCATGAGCTTAATCAGCTAGCGATTCTTCACATTACACCGGCGGGATTCTTTTTATTTCCAGTGATCGGAAACGTACTTCTTCCTTTTATTTTTTGGATGTTGAAACGGGAGGAGGTAAACGGAATCAATAAACATGGAAAGGATATCCTCAACGGACAGCTCACGTATTCGATTGTGATCAGTTTCCTGTTCCTCGCCCAGATGGCGCTGATACTAATGCCAATTCTGCGCCCTGGCAAGCATTTTCCTTATGAGATTTACCAACATTTTCCGCTTTACTTCATTGGTGGCGGCTTGTTATGCGGCGTGTTTTTTGGCATATTTCCGGCGCTTAACGCTATAAGAGTCTATAATGGAAAAAATCCCTGGAAGTATCCTCTGAAGATCAATTTTTTCAAATAGCAGTAATCGTTCTCTTTCGGTATTAATATGCAATCAAAGTTCGGTGAATGAGAATACAGCAAATAAGTGATTCGTATCAAGAGTTTGGATATCCTGAGCTGAGCTTTGATAAAGCTGACCTGGTAATTTTGCAGCGACGTAACCTGTGAACGAGGGAATTCAATAGATTCGATCAACCCCCAAAATATATATTCCTGTCATCTATGTCTTGAGAAATCTTGAATATTTTAAAGGGAGTTAACTGAAGACACTAGGTATTGTCGAATTAGCTGAAGGATCTAATGTTCACGTGCTGAGGACCATTCCATTTCCCTTGACGATAATACTTTCCACTGTACAACGCTCTGATCAATTTTGAATTATTCGAAGAGGAGCGCCTTACGGAAAGTATCTGCAGGAAAACATGAATGGCTCAAACTGATCCGGAAGACCCTTCTCATTCCAGGTTGCGTTTTGATACATATCAATCATCAGGTATCCTTAGGATGGCCAGCGATAAGCCTTGGATCTTACTAAAAACAACATTGTCGTAACGCATCACACGCGAAGCATCAAGTCGCTACCAGAAAAATTATCATAATTTTATATTTACTTATGCTTCAGTCTCAAACCAACAATTTTAAAATGCCGAGAAGCTGTGCGAAAATATAATCCGCGTTTGTGCGTATGTAGGACTTACATCGACCGGCAAACAAAAACTTTCGGTTACAAGAAAATCTAGATTATAGAATCCAAGAGGCTGAAGATCGATGTGTACCGTGTCTCTTTCTTCATCGATCGCTTCAAAATATTTTAATTTTTTTTCCTGCTACAGAACACGAGACGAGAATAATTTTATCTTTAACCCATGCCAGCCTCATCAATAAATTCAACACACATGAAACGCAGAGACATTATTAAAAATTTATCGGTTTTACCTTTCGCCGGAAGTTTTCTACCGCTCACATCAGGTGCTTCTCCTACTGACGAAAATGGACTCCTGCCTTCGGGCCCACTTCTGATTGGACCTAATATCTATGAGTCTATCGGTGTAGATCCTGTCATCAATTGTCGCGGTACCTTCACCATCATCGGCGGATCGGTTGAGCGGCCTGAAGTCGTTGCCGCAATGAAAGCAGCGTCGGGCTACTTTGTGCAATACGATGAATTGGCATTCGGTATCGGCCGGAGATTAGCCGTGGTGACCGGTGCAGAATGGGGAATGGTTTCAGCAGGATGCGCTGCCGGAATGAAGCATGTCACCGCTGCCTGTGTTACGGGAGGCAATCCCGAGAAGCTGATTCGGATTCCTGATTTGACCGGCTTTGAAAAAACGGAAGTCATCATACCGGCTTACTCCAGAAATGCTTACGACCATGCTGTGCGTAACATTGGTGTGAAGATCATCACGGTCAACACTGCTGAAGAACTGGAGAACGCCATCAATTCAAAGACAGCGCTGATTTACATTATGACGGGTAACGAATCCGTTAGTGGTCAACCACTTTCATTGGAAGTCATTGCAGGAATTGCCAAGCCCAAAAATATACCCATTCTTGCCGATGCAGCGGCGGAGATCCTAACCATTCCAAATGTTCATCTACAGGCAGGAGCCACCGTCGTAGCGTATAGTGGAGGAAAGGCGATCTGTGGACCACAGTGCGCAGGGTTATTGTTGGGAAGCAAAGATCTTCTCATGTCAGCCTGGCAAGCGAGTTCTCCTCATCATGGCCCTGGACGTGATAATAAAGTAGGCAAAGAAGAAATGATGGGCATGCTTGCCGCAGTAGAGGCTTGGGTTACTCGCGACCATCTGGCAGAATGGAAAACATGGCTTTCCTACCTCGACAATATTTCAAAACAGGTTTCAAAAATAAATGGCATCAAGACAGCTGTAGATGAGCCAACAGCACTTTCCAACCGTTCCCCTAGGCTAAAAATCACATGGGATCCGGACGCGTTAAATATTACAGGCGATGAAGTGGCTGAAAACTTTGCACGAACTAAACCGCGCATCGCGATTGGCAGCAGCAACGCACCAGGAACGACTTCGATCCATATTACCGCTGGTCAGATGCAGCCTGGCAACGACAAGATCGTGGCAGAGCGAATTTATAACCTTCTTTCTCAAAAGCGCAACCCAGGGTCTAGTAGTATGACAGTGCCCACGGTGACGATCGATGGCCACTGGGATGTGACGGTTGAATTTTTTACCAGCAAAAGCGATCATAAATTATTCATCGAACAAGATGGAAATTGGATTCAGGGTACACATACCTCCGATTTTTCGGAGCAAGAAGTAATGGGAATGGTTGAAGGAGATCAAGTGACGCTCAGAAGTAATCTTCGTCTTCCAGGCGACGGTATTACCTATATGTTCTCTGGCAAAGTTTCCGGGACGACTATTTCTGGCTCGATATTCCTGGGTGAATACCTAAACGCCAAGTTTACAGCTAAAAGGTCAACTTACAAGACCGAACGCAAACGAATTGTGATTCCGGGCGGGCCACCATTAGCAACCTAAAAACAAAGTTGAAAGCATAATTAAATAAGGAATGGTAACTCAAAAGTGTTTACGTCGCTCTGTGGCTGTCTATTCACTCCCGTGTATCCTGTTTCTTTTTTGTACGATACAATTTGGAGCACTAAGGGCTCAGCAGATCGATATTTTATTAAAGGGAGGACACGTCATCGACCCAAAAAATAAAATTGATTCCAAGATGGATGTCGCCATTTTCGAAGGTAAAATCGTACAGGTGGCCCCTGATATTCCGATTAAGAATGCTAAAAAGGTGATCGATGTAAACGGATTATTTGTAACGCCAGGGCTAATTGATATGCATGTGCACGTTTTTATGGGGAACGATCTGGATGCCTATATCGCTAACGGTCCAACGAGTGTAGCACCGGATGGATTTACTTTTAGAGCCGGGGTGACCACTGTCGTGGATGCCGGTTCTTCCGGATGGAGAAATTTTCGCCAGCTAAAAGAGCAAACCATTGACAAGGCTCAAACGAGAGTCCTTGCTTTATTAAATATTGTCGGTACCGGCATGGTCGGACGTTTTGAAGAGCAGGATGTAGCAGACATGAACCCGGTGATGACGGCGCACATGATCAAACAACTTTTTCCAGATATTATAGTGGGCATTAAAGCAGCTCATTATTGGGGTGATTTTACACAAGTAGATCGTGCCGTTGAAGCCGGCAGTTTAGCTACCGTACCGGTTATGGTTGATTTTGGGGAACATGATCCTCCCCTATCGATTGAAGCGCTGTTTATGAAACACCTTCGTCCTGGCGATATCTTTACACACACCTATTCTTACGGCCCCACGAAACGTGAAACGGTAGTGGATGAAAATGGAAAAGTTAAACCATTTATTGTGGCTGCTCAAAAAAGAGGAATTATTTTCGATGTAGGTCATGGGGGCGGTGCATTTTCCTGGCGGCAGGCAGTCCCAGCCATGCAGCAAGGTTTTAAACCTGATGTTATCAGTACGGACTTGCATATTCAAAGCATGAATGGAGGCATGAAGGACCTTGCTAATGTTTTATCCAAGTTCATCAACATGGGCATGTCCGTTCAGGACGCGATCGCGCGCGCTACCTGGGCTCCCGCCAATGTCATCAACAGAAAAGAGCTGGGTAATTTGAGTGTGGGCACCGAAGCTGATATTGCCGTATTCAATGTAAGGAAAGGTGATTTTGGATTTATGGATGTCCGTGGTACCAAACTGAAAGGAACGCAGAAACTAGAAGCCGAGCTGACCATCCGCGCCGGAAAAATTGTATGGGACTTGAACGGTATAAGCGCACCGGTTTGGAATGCAAAATAAATTAGATTGTTTACCGCAAAGACGCTAAGGCGCAAAGAGAGATGAGCGAGACCAGCTCAAACTCCGTTTGTAATCCGCCCCTGCTGATGCGAAATAAATATGGATAGTAGATTCATATGAATCAAAACATGAATGTGTTAACCACAAAGACGCTAAGACGAGACGGTACGCAACAATACCCGATAAAATTCCTCTGCGAATCCTTGCGCCTTTGCGCCTTTGCGGTTAAATCCAGCTCTTTCATACTGCCCAAACCTTCCCTGTCAAGTAGTAAGCAGGGTGTTCTAATATTGATGAGCTTGTTTCTTTTCTTGGTAACTACTTTTACACAAGCTCAGGAGATTGATCTCTTATTAAAAAACGGACATGTCATAGATCCCGCGAATAATATTAACGCTCGATTGGATGTAGCTATTGCCGATGGCAAAATACTCAAGGTAGCACGCGGTATTCCCGCGGACAGAGCGAAAAAAGTAATTGATGCCACTGACTTGTATGTATGCCCAGGCTTAATTGATATCCACACCCATGTTTTTGTAGGGAGCAAGGCAGATACATTTGCGGATGGTATTTTAAGTTTGTCTCCGGATGATTTCACATTGAGGTCAGGCGTTACAACAGTTGTAGATGCTGGAACTTCCGGTTGGCGGAATTTCCCTATTTTCAAGGATCAGGTGATCGATCGATCCAAAACGCGTATCCTCGCCTTTCTGAATATCGCCGGTGCGGGCATGAGCGGAAAGCAGACACAAGAAGATATCAATGATATGGATCCTGCTAAAGCTTCCGATGCTATACAAAAATATCCGGATATTATCGTAGGCGTAAAAATTGGTCACTACGAGGGTAGCCAATGGACACCATTTGAAAACGCTATAGCCGCAGCGAACCAATCTAACGTTCCCCTATTGGTAGAATGTCATCTGCCAAAGTACTCGTTGGAAGATCAGTTGAATCGAATGCGGTCTGGAGATATTATCACACACTCCTTTGAAAAAGTCTCGGAACGAATGTCTGTCATCGATGAGCAAGGCAAGGTCAGGCCTTTCGTAAAAGAAGCTCAAAAAAAAGGAATTCTATTCGATGTTGGACATGGAGGTGCTGGCTTTTGGTTTAGTGAAGCAATGCCAGCGCTGCGACAAGGGCTCACTCCCAATTCCTTTGGGACCGACTTACACCGATTCAGCATGAATGCCGGGATGAAAGACATGTTAAATGTGATGTCCAAATATTTGGCCATGGGTATGACAAAAGAAGATATTATTGCGCGGGCTACCTGGGCCCCCGCTAAATCCATCAAACGAACGGACCTCGGACAATTGAGCGAGGGTGCAGGCGCCGATGTCACGGTGTTGAGTTTACGGAATGGAAATTTTGGCTTTGTCGACGCGGGTGGAAATAAAATAGAGGGCAAGCAGAAATTTGAAGCGGAGTTAACAATTCGTGCAGGAAAAATTGTTTGGGATCTGAATGGAATTTCGGCCCTGAAATTTACAAGGTAAAATCAGTTCAATCAATAACATTCATAGTGAAGACTAAAGTGCCTATCTATATCGTTGTATTGTTGATTGTCTTCAAGAACAGATGCTGCCAGTTCCGTCATAGCAAGTTAACCGGTTAACAAGAACCTTTTGCAGTCCGAAAATGAGTATGTGTCGTCGTCAGATTTCCTATCAGATCGCGATTGTACTTCAAACAGTAAACATTAAACCCCTTCGGGGTTTGTACTATATTCCAATGAGACCCTGAGTTGCACTCAGGGCTATTCACATTGAAGCCCTTCGGGCTTGCAACACTTCGAAGCAGGGTGTCATGAAGCCCGAAGGGCTTCAATGTGAATAGCCGCCGGTGAAACCGGTGGGTAAAAAGTTATATGTTGCAGGTAACCCTGAAAGGGTTAAATGTTGTGAGCCATTAATATTAAAACTATGAACAGTCATCGTCAGATTTCCTATCATATTGTGATTGTACTTAAACAGAAACATTAAACCCCTTCGGGGTTTGTACTATATTCCAATGAGACCCTGAGTTGCACTCAGGGCTATTCACATTAAAGCCTCTCAGGCTTAATGCCATCTGCTTCGATGTGTTGGAAGCCCGAAGGGCTTCAATGTGAATAGCCGCCGGTGAAACCGGTGGGTAAAAAGTTATATTGCAGGTAACCCTGAAAGGGTTAAAAGGTTGTGAGCCATTAAAATTAAAGCTATGAGCAGTCATCGTCAGATTCTCTATCATGTTGTCTTTGGTACAAAAGACAGAAAACCCACGATAGCAGAAGAACAATGCGAAAAACTATACAAGTACATTTGGGGGATTGTGAAAGGGCACAATAGCAAATTGTACAGGATTAATGGGATTGCCGATCACATTCATATAATGTCTGATCTGCATCCGTCAATATCACTTGCGGATTACATCAAAAATATCAAGGTGGCAAGCAGTCTTTGGCTGAAAGAATCTACTTTGTTTCCACAATTTGAAGGTTGGCAAGATGGTTACGGAGCTTTTACGTACTCGATCAAAGAAAAAGATAATTTAATTGAATACATCAAAAATCAAAAAGTTCATCATCGATCGGAAAATTTTTATGACGAATACAAAAGATTGTTGGATGAGAATGGCGTCAAGTTCGACGAGCGCTATTTATTGTGATTGTACTTCAAATGAAAACATTAAACCCCTTCGGGGTTTGTACTATTCCAATGATAACCTGGGTTGCACTCAGGGTTATTCACATTGAAGCCTTTCAGGCTTAATCCCACCTACTTCGATGTGTTGGAAGCCCGAAGGGTTAAACGTAAATAGCCGCCGGTGAAACCGGTGGATAAAAAGTTATATGCTGCATGTAACCCTGAAAGAGTTAAAATAGAAAAGATTGTTAGATGAGAATGAGGTCAAGTTCGATGAGCGTTCTTTATTGTGATTGTACTCAAATGAAAACATTAAACCCCTTCGGGGTTTGTACAATATTCCAATCGTAACCCTGAGTTGCACTCAGGGCTATTCACATTGAAGCCCTTCGGGCTTGCAACACTTCGAAGCGTCATGAAGCCCGAAGGGCTTCAATGTGAATAGCCGCCGGTGAAACCGGTGGGTAAAAAGTTATATGTTGCAGGTAACCCTGAAAGGGTTAAACGATGTGAGCCAATTAAGAAACTATGAGCAGGCATCGTCAGATTCTCCATCAGATTGTCTTTGGTACAAAATAATTTGTTTACATCAATATAATTTTATGTAAACCATTTTACCCACTACTAAAGTTGAGCGGAACATCTATTTTTCGAATTTAAAAAGTTTTACATTTCTCACGAAGAATGAACAATGACTAGGTCATGGTGCCTATTGATCTATCCCTTTTTATCTGAAACAATCTTCCACATCCATCTGATGAATGGTTTATTCTTCTTATTTTCATGCGCTTCATTAAATAACACTTCCATGAAAACACTTTTATTCATTTTCGTCCTCTGTCTTCGTTGTCTAATGGTATCTGGTCAAGCCTCCGTCAAATCAAACACGCCCGTAAAAGCCATACCTTATCCCTATACGCTGCTTGAAAATCCAAAAGAATTTAAAGTGTTATCTGATAATGCTATTGTAATGACGGCGGGTAAAGAAACTGACCTTCATAATCCTGCGAACGGAAGTTACTACAGACACAATGCACCGAAATTTCTCTTTACGCCGGATGCTAATTTTGTTTTTTCAGCGCGGGTCAAACCTTCCTTTGAAAATCAATATGACGGAGGAGCCATACTTCTTTATAGTGATTCCGAAAACTGGGCGAAAGTTCTCCTTCAATACATCGACAAAAAACCTATTTTAGGAATCTCAGTTATCAAAGATAAGATCACGGATGATGCTTATTTTATCCCTCAGGGTAAAGACGTTTTTTTGAGGGTTACGAAAGTCGGAAAAGTATTTAACTTCCTGACCTCATCCGACGGAAAAGAGTGGACCGTGATAAGAGAATTTGTTTATCACAAACCCCAACAGTTGAAAATCGGATTTTATTCACAATCACCCGTTGGTAATAGCTGTCAGGTGGAATTCTCCGACATCACATACAGTGGAACCAAGGAGCGATAGGACGAGCTCTATAAAATAACGCTGAAGGCATCTATCGTTTAATCCTGAATTCGTGCGATGCACTGACGCTTTCATAAGATTTGATCAAAAGAAAAATCTGTACATAAAGACTAGTTGTGTCTTAGCCTGTTATTTCTGTAATAACATAAAAGCGATTATTTTTTTTTACGTATTGTCGAATTTTTTGACCAACCTCCGCGCGTCCATTGCTAACGCATGGGCGTGACCCATTTGAGAAAAAAGATCACCATGTGCTGCGAACATTTTCGGAAGCACTTTAAAACAGACCTGGGTACGAAACTTGCGACGGATAAGAAAGGCGTTTCAGCGATGCATTAATTTGAACAATATTATCAGAAAACGTTTATCTATTGTATCTCCATACTGTAGTTAAAATCAAACCCATATGCTCGAAAAAGAAAAACTCGAAGAATTTTACAGTCGGCAGTGCAGTATCGAATTGCCCAAAGACAGTACCGGAAAAGCTTATTTTAGTGTAGGGTATCGCGACTATGCTATTACAAAAAATTATACTCCGTCCATGATCCGGAATTTCTATAAAATTGCGTTGATCATCGGGGAAGGCCTGGTTTATTATGCTGATAAAGGAATGAAGATAGACCGGCCCGTGCTCATGTTCTCTCACCCTCATCTTCCTTATTCGTGGGAATCTCTTTCCACCGAACAATCGGGCTATTATTGTCTTTTTAATGAAGAATTTTTCACATTCAGTACAGCAAGCAAAGCTATACCTGCTTCACCGGTCCGCCTGGGAGGCCACTATGTTTTTTTTCTGGATCCCACAGGCGTGGAATTTGTAAGTGACATTTTTCAAAAAATGATTGGAGAATTTAATTCCGTCTATCAATACAAAAATGAACTTCTTTTAAATTATGTTAACCTTTTGATTCATGAGGCCTTAAAGAAAATACCTGCTGACAGTTTTTTCACTCCCACGGATGCCAATTCGCGTATTGCAATGTTTTTTACTGAGCTGCTGGAACGTCAGTTTCCGGTTGATCAACATAGGAGACCATTGATGCTCAAGACAGCTCAGGATTATGCAAACCGACTCTCCATTCACGTCAATCACTTGAACCGTTCTGTAAAAAAGATTACCGGCAGAACCACTTCAGAACATATCGCAGACAGGCTCGTCGCTGAAGCAAAGACGTTGCTGGAACATTCAGGCTGGAACATTTCTGAAATATCGTATAGCCTTGGATTTGAAGATCCTTCCTATTTTGCGCGTTTTTTTAAAAATCAAACGGGTATTTCCCCCAAGGGGTTTAAGCAATGATTGTTTGAATTATCCGGATTTTTGTTTCGAATCTGTCATTTTTCATTCTTACCACACTATAATTTTGTAGTGAAATACTTGAAGCATTACTAACAAGTGAAAAATTGTAATGGCAAAAAAAATATTTATTACAGGAGCAGGCAGCGGTTTTGGAAAACTTGCTGCGCTTACATTGGCGCAACGAGGACACCACGTAACGGCTGGTGCTCATATAGGCCCACAAGTACAGGCGCTCCGGCAGGAAGCGAAAGAAAAAGATATTATTCTGGAAGTGCAAAAGCTTGATCTGTTGAATAGCTCCGATAAAAAAAAAGCGCTGGAGCATGATGTCGATGTTTTGTTGAACTGTGCAGGCGTTTGTGAAGCGGGCCCCTTGGCAGAACAGCCTTTGGATTTTATTCGCAGCATGTTTGACGTTAATGTCTTTTACAACTTGGAACTTACGCAGGGTTTTATCCGCAAGATGGTAGAAAAAAGAAAAGGAAAGATTGTTTTTATGTCTTCCATGAGCGGGCTTGTTGGTTTTCCGTTGGCAGGTGCGTATTGTGCCACCAAACACGCTCTGGAAGCTATAGCTGAAGCGTTGAAACAGGAACTTGAACCCTTTGGTATCAAGGTAGCGACAATCAATCCTGGAGCATTCAAAACCGGTTTCAATGAAAGCGGTATAGATTCTATTTATCAATGGTATGATCCCGAACAAAACTTTACTCCTCATAAAGCTATTAAAGACCTGGAAGCTGCATTGGAAAAACAGCTTGACCCAAATGATATTGTGAATATCATTATAGAAACCGTAGAATCAGAAAAGCATAAGTTCCGAAATGTCTGGCCCCCGTCATTGGAAAATGATGTAAAAAAGAGTCAGCGTGATGCCTGGGTGGTGAAGAGCTAGTGTTCATCATTTGTTACACGTCAATCAAACTTCGGTATGGAAAAGCAAAGGGAAAGAAATATAGAAACAGTGAAACAGTTTATCAATCTTCCAGAACGGAAGGATATTCCTACTTTGGTAGACCTGTTTGCCCAGGATGGTATACAGTTTAACTATTTTCAACAAGGTATGTTGCCTCCCGAGATCAGGGGAAAAGCAGCGTTAAGGGAATTTTGGATGCCGATTCCAGATAAGTTTTCAGAAATGCATTTTACAATTGATACTATTTTTCCGATGCTCGATCCTGGTTTTGTTGCTGTAAAGTTCCGTGGTTTTGCGAAGCTTAAAGCTAGTCGGGGTAATTACAACAATGAATATTTTGCTGTATTCCGGTTTGACGAGAAGGGTCAAGTAAAAGAATATCATGAATATTCCAATCCTATTATAACAGCGAAAGCTTTTGATATGGTGGATAAAATTTTATGATTCTATAAACCTCCGACAGTTGCTTTACCTTATCGGAAGTATTATTCTTACTTCTTATCTCACGTTGTCTTTTAAAGTCACGCAGCGACACAATCTTCCCGACATTCAAGTATTGTGTTTCCTTTCCATTTTCAGCTCCCTCATTTGCTTTATTACCAATGATTCCTTTGTATTTCCGGCAGAGCTAGTCGGGAAGGGATGGCTCGGCTGGTCAATTGTGATAGGCTTCCTTTTTATTGTATTGTATATGCTGGTTGCCCTCGCCACGCAAAAAGTCGGTGTGGCTATTGCTGCTGCATCCAACCGCTTGTCATTAATTATTCCATTCGTTTTTTCCATTATTTATTATGATGAAAAAGTCACTCCCGGAAAAATAATAGGTATTGGTATTATATTGACTACCGTTGTGATGATATGCTGGCCACCAAACCGGCAGACCTTCACCTTTAGGAATGTTGATCTGTTGCAGGTTATTTTACCGTCTTTAATATTTATAGGCAGCGGGTTGCGAGATACGTTGGTTAAGTATGTTCAACAGCAATATCTGGAAGAGCGGAATCAGTTGCATTTTTTGGGGTTTTCTTTTGCATCGGCTGCTGTCTTCGGTCTGCTGTATATGGTGGTCCGACTGGCAACCCATAAAGATCCGTTTGATAAAAAGAGCATTGTTGCCGGTATTGTAGTTGGCGCTCCAACTTATTTTTCATTTTGGTGCACGATAACATTTTTAAAAGAGTATGAACAGCGAAGTGCTGATGTTATTCCGATTCACAATATGGCTATCGTGATTCTTACAACATTGATAGCCGTCTGGCTTTTTAAAGAAAAATTATCGATTATTAACTGGATGGGGCTTGGCCTAAGTATGATGGGCATTTTATTGGTTGCACTGAGTTGACATTCCTGATATTAATTTCTGCGCCGGGTTCATCTCTACTCGTTTATATAGTCTCGTAAAAAGGTTAAAACTAAAAAAGCATCAGCTTGAAAGTAAATCCCACCAGCTCAGCTATGCTGGACTCGTTGTTACTTATTGGTTCAGTTCCGTACCGCCTGTACCTCCTCCGCTGAAATAGGTGATCCCCCATGATTCATTCTTGTTCTTATGTATGTGAGAATTTCCGAAACTTGCTGATCATTTAAGAACGCATGTGCTGGCATTACGCCATCGTATGGTTTGCGCCTTACTGTGATAGGACCCGACATGCCCTTCAACACAATTTCAATCAATCTAGTCTTTGGACCACTTACCCACTCAGAGCCGAACAACGGTGGGAATCTGTTTCCGTCTCCCTGTCCGCCGGGAAGGTGGCACGACGCACAATAACGGGTGTATGCGACAGCACCTGGCGGTTGTTTTCCCTTTAACAAGTTGTCTTTAACTTCGTCAGGCGTTTTGACGTTGGTATGCATCATTCGCTGCTCCATTCCCGCAAGTTGTTTCTCGCCGAACTTTTCTTTGTTTCCCTTGAACATGACCCGCCAAATTTTTCCCTTTACACTTTCCGTGATATACAATGAGCCATCCGGTCCCACTGAAAGTCCCATGGGGCGGGCCTTCGCATCGAAGACATTTTCAATGGTATCCAATTGTGCGAATCCATCGGCAAATACTTCCCATGGACCTGATGGACTTCCATTGCTGAAGGGAACAAACGCTACAATATATCCCGCCTGCGGATAGGGGGCCCGTATCGTAGATCCGTGAAATGCGACGAATGCGCCATTTTTGTAGCGGGCGGGAAATTGATCGCCTTTATAGAAAAGAAGATCATTGGGTGCAAAGTGGCCCGGAAAGCCAATGAGTGGCATAGCTACCGTATCCGCCCCATCGTTCTTTTTACCATCGCCGCCATATTCCGGATTCAACACTTTTTTATTCTTCATCTGATCAAAGTAGTAATAGGGCCAGCCGCCATTTGTGCCTTCTGTAACACGGAAAAATTCCTCAGCCGGAAGCAACGCACTTTGATATGCCGAATATACGTCTGGCCATGTTCGGAAAAAATCATCGCGCCCGTGTTGAATCGCGAACAGATTACCATCTTCGAAATTCCACTCCATCGCCACAAGACTGCGTATACCCGTAGCGTATCGCTTGCCATCCGCCTGCATCTGGCCAACCTTGTTGGCGTCGAACTGCCAGACGCCCCCATGGATAGCCAGTTCCGGACATGGAAATTTTCCGGGAGAGCCAGGAACTCTATTTTCGACCTGGCACATATCGCCTGGAGCACCAAAGGGAACATACAAGTGGCCCTTATCATCAAACGCAATCGGCTTGGCGATATGCTCAACCCCATAAGGACGGCTTCGATAGTCATCGATCACAACGGCCTCCGTAGTAGTATCTGGCAACAGTTGTCCCGGAATCAGCTTGTTCCTAAATACAGTACCCGTCGTGGTGAAATAAATATATCCATTGTAAATGCGCATAGCAGTACCGTAATTCCTGGGATCCTTATAGGTACCAAAGTATTTGATGATATCCGCTTTGCCGTCACCGGTAGTGTCGCGAAGCGCCACCGAACCGCCCTGGCTCGTCACACCGCGAAGTTTCATATAGATGTCGCCATTTTCGTTAACAGCAATGTGTCGTGCCCTCCCGACGCTGTCAACGACGACGACAGCCTCGAAGCCGTCTGGTAGGGCAAGCTTTCCATTATCGGCATCGCCTTTAGGGAGAACGCTTTCAGTTTTATTTTGTGTGCACTGGCTGCATAGGAGAAGCATCGCCATGCCTACACCAAAGCATGCTATACGCCAGGATGCTTGAAAAATAATCGTCTATTCATAAAAATGCTGAACGTGGTCTTGATTTTAATGTGATGATTAAAAGTTTCTCTTATGCTTTACTTGCTTTTTCGAGTTCTTCTCTAAGTCTTTTCGCGACGATTTCGATCCTCTCCTGTTTTCAACATAAACACGGTCACCTTAATACTGTCCTTTTCTTCCCAGGAAACAACTTCTATAGACGGTGATCCCTCCCGCAGTCGTTTGCCCAACTCTTCACTTGTGAGCTTTGTGACATTGGGATCCCACGTGATCTTCAGCGATGGTGTATGGTTAGCAACCGGGGGCACAATTACTTCTGTTTTTACTCCCTTACTTTCTTCACAGCCGTGTCGATGACGGCAATCTTTTGTTCCCATTCCTTCCATTCTTTCTTGTGATCCAACTTAACATACCGGTCAAGTGCGGCATACATGCCAATGATCTCCTCTTTATTTACCTTCTGCCCTCTCGCGATGCCTGAACGAGGGGGTGCGTTTAAACGCGCCGCAGCCACCAGATTCTTCTTGCCCATCAATATGCCCGCGCTCTGCGGTCCAAGCAGTGCCTTCCCGCCGGAAATGCAAACCAGGTCAAATCCCATTTCATTATATCGCCACAAATTTTCAACTGGCGGCACATCCGCGGCAATATCGATCATCGTGGGAATTCCGAATTCCTTACTCAGGCTTAACCACTCCTCATGCTTGATGGATCCGACGGGTGCTTCGCGATTCAGAAACCAGAGGCAGGCTGTTTTTTCATTCACAGCCTTACGAAGTTCCTCGGTGGTTTCCACTATTACAATCTTTACACCCGTGTTTGTTAAAGCCATGTGATATCCGTTGGCGTGCGATTTTTGGACGATCACTTCTGATCTTCATACCTGATCCTTCGAGGAACGGCAGCATGCGCTACTTTTTTGTTGTCCATTCCCGTGAGAATACCCGCCATGCCGAGAACAATGGCTGACCAGCATCCGGCGGTAACCATGGCCGCTTCTGCTTTGCATGATCCTTGCAATCTGCTCTCCCACCTTATCCTGAACGTCATCGAGAATTGCGAATTGCTTCGCGCTTACGCGGATGGCTTCGACAACTTCCGGTGGCATAAGCGAGGCGGTCATGAATGTGTAAGTACCGGCTGCGTTTATGAATACCCGAATGCCTAGCTCTTTAAAGAAATCGCGCTCAGCTGGCAATGTTGCTACCGAAGCGCCCAGCGATACCGTTGAACCGCCAACAAGTGGCAGCAGCGTAATGCTTTTAACTAAATCTCTTCTTTTCATATGTGCGATTAGGTTGTTTCATGATCATGGTGCATACCCGAGAGCGATCGTAATTTAGCGCATTAAATCAGTCAAAAGTAAGTGTCCCAAAGTATGCCGGTAAATGAAAATTCGGTTCCGGATTCGATACTGGCGACCACGTGTAATAGTGTGGGTTGCTGGTACTGCTCCCGGTCTTATAGAAGTTGGCTCGCCATGTAACGCCAGGATTAGGCATCGTGACGTTGGTAAACTGCTTGAGCATTCCAAGGGGAATGCGATATTCGATCGTCCACGTAACGTCTTCGGTAATTTCGGGATTAACCACTTTAGGAAGCGAGTGTGCGATCTCAATCTCATCGATCACTGTATCAGGCAGCTTGGTGAATTCTTTCCGGGGATTCGTAATGAAAAAAATCAGCGGGGTTCCCCCAGCGTTAACTTCGAGATTAAAGTAGTGCCCCGGCTCGGCACTGTTGGGTGAAAAGAAAAATTCAACACATGAGTCACCGGATACATGTCCGTTATAGGCTGTCACCGTGCTTTTAACAAACTTGTCGTGCACGCGGAAAATGACATAAACGTTAGTCGCGTCATAGAGCATCTTCGCCTCCGTTAATGGACGGAATCGAGGCTCTTCTCCCATCCTGTTCTCGATCCTTATCGACTTGACTTTTTCCCAGACGGGTTTATCCCATTTTCCATCGATTGTGATTTTTTCACTGATGGCCATGACCTGATATGTTAGTTGGGCGTACACTGGGTTGTACACGCATACCACTAGAATAAGAAGTAAAGTCTAAACATCGAAAGCTAAATCTCACGAAGATGATATATCTAGAAAAATATAACCAGCCCGATGCCAAAAATCATTGCACTTTTGTTCTGCAGGTTATAAGTAATGATTGAGTGGCAAATGCTAAAA
The DNA here is from genome assembly GCA_963837415.1 of uncultured Bacteroidota bacterium. Classification (GTDB taxonomy): domain Bacteria; phylum Bacteroidota; class Bacteroidia; order Cytophagales; family Cyclobacteriaceae; genus Chryseolinea. Next base: position 742,495 of record CAWING010000002.1, read on the forward strand.
GGATTGAACACCATTCGCTCGAAAGCACATCGCACACAGGAAATCTTTTTTAAAAAATTATTTCACGTCAGCTTAATGAGTGTATTCGGACGTCCGTAGTTTTTTACAAACAGGGAAGAGATGTGTGTGCGTTGGATATTCGAATATATAATTCAGGCGACATGCGCGCTCTTCGTTTGAAGTTTTTGTGCCCACATTTGTATCGATTCAACTAATTTGTCTACGTCAATGGGCTTCCCGATATAGTCATCCATCCCCGCTTTTATGCATTGCTCTCGGTCGCCTTGCATTGCATTTGCTGTCATAGCTATGATCATCGGTTGCCGTTCCGGTAGAGCCCGGATTCTTTGAGTTGCTTCAAGACCATCCATTTCTGGCATTTGTACATCCATGAAGATCAAATCGTATTTTATTTTGATGAAAGCATTGACCGCTTCTTTTCCGTTTGAAGCAACGTCAGCCAGGTAACCTAGTTTACTCAATATCCGAATAGCAAGTTTTAGATTAACAGGGTTATCTTCCGCGATAAGAATCTGCAACGGATATTGGCTGGCAAAATCCTCATGGAATTTCAGTTTTACTTTTTGTTCAGGTTCAATTGATTTATCGTGTCTGTGAAACAGCGCTAGAATATTTTTGCGAAGCATATTCTGTTTTACAGGTTTACTCAACACGGATGAAAAAATCATTCGGTGTAATTCATTTCGCTCGTCACCAATAGAACTTAAAAGAATTATAGGCAGTCCTGGAAATAATTCATGAATAGTCCTGCCCAATTGGAGGCCATCCATTTCGGGCATCTGCATGTCCGTAAGTACCAGGTCGAAGGCTGCACCTTGTGATAAAATTTCCAAAGCATGCTTTCCGGAAAATGCTAATGTTGGTAACAAGTTCCAAAGCTCCATCTGGTTTTTCAAAATGATGCGATGGGTCGAATTATCATCTACAACCAGAACCTTTTTTCCTTTCAGACAAATGATGTTACTATACACATTTGTTTGGATTGGTTGATTGCTATACTTTGCTTGAAGTGTAAATCTAAATATTGTACCAATTCCTTCAGTACTTTCTGCCCATATGCTACCTCCCATAAGGCCCACGAGTTTTTCAGCAATGGCAAGACCTAAACCGGTTCCTCCGTATTTGCGTGTGGTCGATGCATCGACTTGAGAGAAGGCTTTAAAAAGACGATTTAATTTGTCGGCGGGTATACCTATCCCAGTATCGCGTACCTCGAACGCCAATTCTAAGACATCGTTATTTTTTTTGATCAGATGGACACCAATAAAAATTTCACCTTTGTGCGTAAATTTAATTGCATTTCCTATCAGATTTAATAGAATCTGCCGCAAGCGGAGACTGTCTCCAATAACCTGGTTGGGCACATCATTATCGAGTTGATAGACAAGGTCCAATCCAATGCTAGCGGCTTTACTGGCAAACATGTCCAATACGTCTTCAATACACGTTCGCAGTTCGAAATCTTTTTCTTCAAGTTCCATTTTCCCGGATTCTATCTTTGAGAAATCCAGGATATCATTAATTATTCCTAACAAGTTTTCACTCGAACTACGGATGATTTGTGCATAATCACGTTGCTCAGTAGAAAGAGGAGTATCTTCCAGCAACGAAGCCATTCCGATTATACCATTCATGGGTGTCCGGATTTCGTGACTCATGGTTGCAAGAAAAATACCTTTCGCCTGATTGGCACGTTCCGCTTCATGACGGGCTGCTTCCGCCTCGTCACTTTTTTCTATGATCGCTATGTTCGTACGGCTAAGAAAATCGGTCTGCTCTTGCAACTGTTCATTTAACACCTGCATGTTTTCGGCTTGCTGCTCCAGTGCTTCTTTCTGATGAATGACTTCTGCGGTCCGTTGCTTTACCTCTCGCTCAAGCTTTGCTCTTTGTTCATTAATCCCCTTAATGCGTATTCGTACCAATAGAAAGCTGATTGTAATAGTAGTCAAAACAGCAAGGGTTTTAAACCACCAGGTGAGCCAATACGGAGGTGTAATAATAATGTTAATCGACGTTCCTTCTTCGTTCCATAAACCATCATTGTTAGAACCTTTAACGTGGAATTCATATTCGCCAGGATCCAGATTTGTATAGGTCGCCGTTCTCTTATGTCCTACATAGTTCCATTCCTTATCAAAACCTTTTAGCCTGTAGGCATACATATTTTTTTCAGGCAAGGTATAGTTGAGTGCAGCAAACTCAATCGTGAATACGGACTGGTCATACGATAAAATAATTTCGTTTGCTTCGCTGATATGTTGCAGCAGCGTCGAGTCTTTGCTGTTTACCGAAATGGATTTATTGAAGACCTGAAAATCAGTAAAATAAAGTGATGGGATAAAAGTATTGTCTTTAAGACTATCTGGGTAAAACCTATTAAATCCATTTGAGCCTCCAAAGAATATCCGACCATCTTTTCCCTGATAAGATGAATGGGGTTTAAACTGATTGCCCTGGAGCCCATCGTGGAAGCTATAATTCCTGAATGCTTTCGTTACTGGATTGAATTTTGAAAGTCCTTTGTTAGAAGTTACCCAAAGGTTGCCATTATGATCTTCCTCAATACTACGGATCATGTTGTTTGGCAGGCCATCTTTTTCAGTGTAGGCACTAAAAGTTTTGGTTTCTTTATGAAAGAGATTTAAGCCTCCTGCGGTTGCTAACCAGAGATTACCTGCACGATCATTTTTGATAACACCTACAATATTATTGCTCAAACTGTTTTTATTATTTGGATCGTTTTGATAGAGTGTAATCTGCCCGGTCTTTTTATCCAGTACATTCACGCCCAGATTCGTTCCAATCCATAAATCGCCATCGTTATCTTCCCCAATGGAGTGAATAAAATTGTTACTGATGGCCCTGCCTGTTAATCTTTGCTGATACCAGGAGAACCCTTTGCTCTTCTTATCATATAAGCCGACGCCTCCTCCCCATGTGCCCACCCATACGTTACCATCGCGATCCTTCATGACAACGTTTACCGATGGCATGGTTAGACTATTCGGATTTTCCTTTTCCGGTTTATGGTGTGTGAATTTTCCTGTTTTAGTATTGAACAGATCAAAACCACCCTGATGATATCCGATACCAAGCAGTCCTTTTTCAACTTCAACAATGGAGATAGCATAGTCTCCGGCGGGACTGTTTTTATTGGTAGCGTCATGTTGAAAGTGGGTGAACCTGTTCGTTTTTGGGTCAAAGCGATTGAGTCCCCCTCCGTCGGTTCCGATCCAAATATTTCCTTCCTCATCACCGGTTAAATCTAAAATGATATTGTTGCTTAAGCTGTTCTTATCACTTACAGATTGTTGAAAGTGATCAAACTTTTGTCCGGATCTTGGAAGGAAATTTACACCGCCTGACCAGGTTCCGATCCACATATTCCCAATGTCATCTTTGTACATGCAGTAAATAGAATTGTTGCTTAGACTATTCTCATCGGCAAGGTCATATTTGTAGCACGTAAAAGCAGATGTCGAATAATCAAATAAGCTGATCCCGCCATTTTCGGTACCAACCCATAGCTTTCCATCAGGACCCTCAGCGAAGGAGATAATATCGTCGTGGCTGATCGTGGTCTTATCGGAAGGATCGTGTTTGAAACTGATAAAGGAATTGTCGTCGCGGTCAAAGCGAGCAATTCCTCCTCCTTGTGTTCCTACCCACATATTATTCCGCACGTCACGATATACACTTTTGATCCTGCTGGCACCAATACTTTTTTTATTTCCAGGTTCATGCACATACATCGTAAATTTTGCGTTTTCCGGATTAAAGATGTTTAATCCATCTCGGGTAGCAATCCACAATTTTCCTTCACCATCTTCGGTAATGCAATGAATATCATTATTATTTAAGGCATTTGTATGTCCTGAATTTGCATACGCTTTAAATGTACCTTTATCCGTGTCAAAAAGATATAGGCCTTCTGTTGTACCTATCCACATTCTTTTTTTGCTGTCAACGAAAATATCCTTTATGTATGATTTTTTTCCTTCCGGATTGTAGTGGATGAAACGTTCTTTTTTTCGATCGAATTTATCCAGTCCGCTTGCTGTTGCAAGCCATAAATTCTGCTGGGTATCTTCTACAATATCATAAACAAAACTATTACTAATCGTACTGTTGTTTTCGGGATCATTTTTATAGGCTAAGAAATGATATCCGTCGTACCGGTTTAGGCCCTCATCTGTAGCAAACCACATGAAGCCCTTGTGATCTTTAAAAATAGCATTTACGTGATCTTGGGAAAGCCCATCTCGGCTACTTAAATGCCTGAATTTCAAATTCGCCTGTTGGCAAAAACCGGAAGGCAAACTCAACACCAGAAAAATAACCAGCAAACAGGAATGGATCTTCATGGACATAAGGGTGAAAAAACCCAAATGAAAATCGAAGGATAAAATAGCCGATGAACCGACTCGCAATCTATTTCCATTTTTTATTCTTCGTATGAAAGGTTATCAAATGACGCCAGTTCGTTCGGAGCTAATGGTTAATGCTTTTATCCAAGGCATCAGAAGCTCTTCAGCAAAGCTGACTTATTAGGGGCAGAATTCTCTCAGGGAAATCCCTGATTTTAGGAAAATCGGGGTTAACCCTGAGCGACAGTCGCGTATTTCTACCGTCATGCCGACAGTGTTTGATTTTAATTATTTAATTTAGTTGCGGAACGTTGTCACGAATGGGGATGACGTGTGAAGCAGCTAAAATTAAGGCAGGATGACGGAGAGTTAAAATAAAGGATCAGATTTTTTTAAAACTATAACTACAATTAACAATGGAACTACTTACACCAGGCAGCTTTCTCGTGATTTGGCAGCTATTTTATTTGATGACAATTCTCTTGGCTTTAATATCATGGACTCTGGTTCTAACTGCAAAGAGGATTGACCCAACCAAAAAAATAATTTGGCTTTTGGGTACTTTGTTTCTTCCGGTGATCGGTCCAATTCTCTTATTCCTTTCGTTGTCAAAACTAAAACGTGTAGACTAATTGGAGTAAGTTTAGAAGTAGCCAGCCTGAAATAGGCTTACCACCTATCGACGTGTTCGTTAGGAATCTTGCGGAATGTTATCAATATGTGTGAAGGGTGAAAGATTTGGATAACTAAAATAAACTAGGACCTGAATTTTGATGTCCCCATTAAACTAAACTTGAATCCTTACATCCTTTAACAGATGTATATTTTTTAACTATTGAACAGATGAAAGCCCTTTCAAAGACTTGTCTTTGTTTCGCTATTCAGTCATTTATAATACTGGGATGCAATACGAAAGAAAATGACAAAGCAACAATCACCATTAAAAGTATAACACAACTTAACGCCGATGTAAAAATTAGCCTCTATAAGAACTTAGATCAAACCACACTGATTGAATCAAAAACAGACTCCACCGGCTTTAGCTCAGATGAAGTAACCTTGCATAAGCCAATTCTTGTCCTCGTTCAAATCGGAAAAAAATATGGGGAAGTTTACCTCTGTCCTGGTTTTGACCTGGTGATCAAAGAAAATGGTCAGGACTATGGAATACCCTTAACGTTTTCAGGTAAAGGAGCTGAAGTAAACAATTATATCTCCTGGGTTAATTCAAATGTGGAAAAAATAAAATGGGCCAACCGAAGGGGTCTAAATCAACTGGATACGAACGAATTTCTAGATCGATTTGATTCCCTCAAAACAACGATTAATGATTTTCATGATCGCTACATCGATTCTGTTGCGCTCAGTGATGAGATTGTATCTATGCTTCTATATAAGAATAGCATTAAATTTTTAGAGGTTGGGCAAGAATATAAATTTCTCCGGTTGAATAACTCCTTTAATGAAAAATGGGAAGCCTATAAAAATGGACAAAATTATATCGAAGGTAAGGTCTCGAAAGAGCTTGAAAAATTAACTGACGAAATCCCTTTTGATACTACACTTTTAGAAGATGGTTATGGAGATTATCAAATGCTACTCAATTTCTATTGGCATAATAAAATTAATTTACCAGTAGAAGAGGAACTTATAAGTTCAAAAGATTCGGGAACCTTGGCGCCCCTTATGACTAATGCTTTGATAAAAAACGGTGATTATCCCGAGGGAATCCGTGAATTCTTAACTGCCTTCAACCTTCAATACTGGTTGTCAGCATTGGGGATCACACCTGAAACAGATTCGGTCTTTGCCAGTTTTAAGAGAACATATCGAAAATCCAATTATTTTACAGCATTAGACAGAAACTACAACGAATGGCTTGCTATTGCCCCGGGTAAACCTGCCCCAGAATTTCAAGGATATTCACTTGAGGGTAAAAAGATATCAATCAAAGATCTTAAAGGAAAAGTAATCTACATCGATGTTTGGGCAACATGGTGTGGCCCTTGTGTTGCGGAAATCCCAGCTTCTAAAAAATTGCAGAGCGAATTAATGAATGAGGATAAGGTTCAATTTTTGAATGTCTCGGTGGATAGTAGACGGTCTGATTGGGAGAACTTTCTAAAGAAAGACAAAGCCTGGAAGGGACTTCACATCATTATTGAGCCTGAAATGCTTCAATCTTTTTACGCTACTTATAAATTATTTGGAGTACCTGATTATATATTAATTGATCAATCCGGAAATATTGTGAACATGAAAGCATCACCTCCATCGGATGAAAAAATAAAAGCTGAGATTAAACAACTCTTGGCCAAGAGTCTATATCCCGCTACGAACCTAAAAGAGAACGGTACTTAACGTTCTCTTTTTCATTTAATTAGGTCACATATTTAGGGCCTATTGATTCGTTTCGTACCGTTTGAGTTCGCTAAATGTTTTCCTGTTTGTTTTCACACTTTTGTGAATAGCAATGGGATGCTCATTCAAGGCTATATTGAATAAAAACAACCGGACAAATAAGACTGGCCAATATTCCATTTACATCCGTGTTTACCGTTGATCGCAAATACAAAGACTTAAATACAGGTGAAAAAATTGATGTAACCTTCTGGTCGGGAAATGCAAACAGTGGGTAAAGGATTCCTACCCTTTCGCATATGAATTGAATTCAATCATCAGGAAGAAGCTCTATGCACTGCAGCAATTTGAATTAAAGCAGAAGCTGTTTGGGAATGGCATTACGCTAGAAAGCTTAACCGAACACTACTATAAGAAAGCAGACCCAAATGTGTTCAATGAATATGTTGCTGAATTCATGAAATCAGTCAAGGGAAAATCACTAAATACACTGAAGAAATATAGAACATTTCAAAACTATCTGAATGAGTTCAACACCAAAGTAAACTTCAGCCAACTCAACGAGATGTTTTTTCAGAAATTCGCCAGGTGGTTAAAGGGGAAGGGGTTGGTCGGTGTGGTGTTGAAATGTACCGACAGATTTAGAAGGCGAAATTGATGATTCTTCCAGGAGGCCACGGGGATTACATCGGTGAATTGTCGACTTTGAAACCCGGCAATGATGATTATCCAGCAGTTCTGATCATTGAGAAATTCCTGAAGGAAAAGACCAGCCGTAACAAAAAGCCCCTGCTTGTGTAAGTGCATTGAATCCGAACACAATAGTCCGTATTCGAACTTCGCGCAACTCAGCCACTGCGTTTAAGCGGATTTATTCGATTAATTTTTATGGTACGCAAGTTGAAACAGGAGTTTGAATTAACAACCTGTATGATCGCCAATTACATAAAAGTCGCATATCGGAATATCGTCAGAAAAAGCGGGTATTCAATGATCAACATTGTTGGCCTGGCGGTAGGCATCAGTGTTACCATGCTGATTGGCATGTGGGTTTATGATGAGCTTTCATACAACACTTACCATAAGAATATCGACCGCATCGCACAGATTTACCAGCACTATACCGCTAACGGTGAAGTCAACACCTCACAGGGGGTGCCCCAACCACTAACGGCAGAACTTACAACAGTCTACAAAAGCGATTTCAAGCATGTTATCAGAGTCTGGTGGGAACTCAATCATACTCTTTCTATCGGTGACCGGAAGATTATTCAAAATGGAACATTCATGGACGAGGGAGCACTCGAAATGTTTTCATTCAACATGCTAAAAGGTTCCTGGCAAAGTCTGAAGGAACCGGCTTCTATTGTACTTTCGGAATCCGCATCAAAAGCACTCTTCGGTCACAGCGATCCTATGAACCAACTGTTACGAATCGACAACACCATGGACGTGAAGGTAACAGGAGTCTATGAAGATTTACCCGGCAACTCACGCTTCAGCACTTTGCAGTTTATTTCCACGTGGGAATTTTGGGAGGCGTCAACCTATACGTGGATGAAAGCCGACGAAGACAATTGGAGCAGCGACATCACTACATTTGTAGAAATACAACCGAGCACGACGTTTGAATCTGCTTCTTCAAAGATAAAAGACGTGAGGCTACAAAAATTGGCTCGGGAACAGGCACTTGCCGAAAATCCAAGGTTGTTTCTCGAGCCCATGGACCGCTGGCATTTATATTCCGATTGGAAAGACGGAAAACAGACAGGCGGAAGAATACAATTCATTTGGCTATTTGGCATCATAGGAATATTTGTTTTGCTTTTGGCGTGCATCAATTTTATGAATCTCAGCACTGCACAATCTGAAAAGCGTGCAAAGGAAGTAGGCATACGTAAATCAATTGGTTCAGAGCGCACGCAATTGATTTATCAATTCTTAGCAGAGTCTATGCTGATTACTGTATTTGCTTTTGTAATCGCGATAGGTATAGTGACTGCCGCTGTACCGTGGTTCAATGACTTGGCAGGCAAAGGGATGAGTGTGCCCTGGACGAACTTGTATTTTTGGCTCGCAGGTTTAGGGTTTATTCTTGTTACGGGTTTGCTTTCAGGAAGCTATCCTGCGATATACCTTTCCTCTTTTCAACCTGTCAAAGTATTAAAAGGTACGTTTAAAGCAGGCCGGTTTGCTTCGCTGCCAAGGAAGGCATTGGTTGTACTTCAATTTACAGTGTCCGTAACGTTGATCATCGGAACAATAATTGTTTGGCAACAAGTCCAATATGCCAAGAACCGGCCTATAGGATATACGCGCGAGGGATTGATCATGGTCAGTAAAACTTCTCCGGAGCTGTGGGGGAAGTTTGATGCTATTAAAAATGAACTGGTAAAGTCTGGCGCGATTGCCAATATGGCCGAGTCATCGAGTCCGGTGACGGAAATTTGGTTCAACGATACAGGCATAAACTGGGAAGGGAAAGATCCCAACCAGCAAAGTGATTTTGCCGCGTTGGCCGTAACACACGACTTCGGAGAAACAATGGACTGGGAATTCATTCAAGGCCGGGACTTCTCAAGAGAGTTTGCGACGGATTCTTCAGCAGTCGTTCTAAATGAAACTGCTGTGCGATTTATGGGGTTGGAAGAGCCGATCAACGCAGAGATTACACGAAATGGAAAAAAACTGAAAGTAATCGGCGTCATTAAAGACATGATCATGACTTCCCCTTATGAGCCCGTCAAGCAAACAATATTTTGGTTAGACTATAAGGAGAACACCTTGATGAATATTCGAATGAATCCGGCACTCAGTGCGAACGAGGCACTCGCCAGGATTGAAAATGTATTTACGTCCTTGTTTCCCGCAGTACCGTTTGACTACATATTTACAGATGACGAATACGCCTTGAAATATGCAGCAGAAGAACGCATCGGTAAGCTTGCAAGTGTTTTTGCATCACTGGCCATACTTATTAGCTGCCTCGGACTATTCGGCATGTCGTCATTTGTTGCTGAGCAGCGCAAAAAAGAAATTGGAATCCGCAAAATTCTCGGAGCCTCAGTAATTAAATTGTGGAAGATGCTATCTATCGAATTCATCTGGCTGGTGGTTATTGCTTGTTTACTTTCAACTCCCCTTGCCTGGAGCTTTCTGAACAGTTGGTTGCAGAACTACGAATACCGGACAGAGATTTCAATCTGGGTATTCTTGTTCGCCAGCATAATTGCCCTGGTGACCACATTAATTACGATAAGCTATCAAATGATCAAGGCGGCAATTATTAATCCAGTCAACTCTTTGAAATCGGAGTAAGGGAATGATAATTATCGGTTTCCCTGAGGGTGCCTAGCCCTGCTTTGTCAAGTTACGATTCTAAAATATTATCAGCCGTTGTCAATTCTTTGGGCCCTGGTGCGTCGTTATCTTTGCTCCTTTCTTTTACCACGGGTCGCGGAGCCACGGAGAAATCACGGAACCTTTCCTACGAAGCACAGTGTCGACCCACGGCTTGGCCGTCTGCGGCCTCGTGTCGAATAGATTTGCTCGAGTAGTTTGCAAGAGGAGTTAACGCATTTTTGTTGAGCCTATTTTTTCAATCGACGAAGCTTAGCGTAGTTGATAGCGTAGCTGTGCGTTTAAAATTTCGACGCAACTTCTTGACCTATAATATTGACGCTCCACGCCAAAAGTCAGTTTCAAGTAACTTGACAGAGTAGGGATAGTAAAAGGTGAACCACTTGTATTGAAGTTCAACGACGTTTTGCGTAATCTCGATTCATAGAGTTTTACGCAATCAATCGGCTCCTATTTTAGGCACACAATCCACATGATCCTCAAAGGAGAATTATTTTCTTCAATTTGGTCCAGGCTGCCACGAGCTCTATTTTTGCAAGTCAGCCAATAGCTGTCAGGTAATGGACGAATCAAAACATAATAAATTTGAAACCTGTTGGGACGTGACACTGATGTTGTGCTACTTCTGGATTCCTTTTATTGGTATGCAAAGGGGCCTTAAAAAAACGTACACAGAAACCGATGACCTTCCCTCATGTCCATCCTGCTGCTCCTTTTATTAGCGGCAATATCGTCTCGGTGATGATTTTATTCCTCAATGAAAAAAAACTTTTGACCAAATCACTTTGGACGCTTGGGTTACTCTTTACAATGATCGTCCTAAACCTTTTGGTGATGTAAGGTTTGAATTGGTGGTCCGAATCAATTAAAATTATCTGCTATGAGATATTGAAAGATCCTTTTTTATCGCCTAAAGTTTTCTACAATGTTTTACAAATTAAACCGATAAAACTGTTAATCAGTATGTTACGGTTTCCTGTCCCGAATAAGTAAGTCTTTAGAAGCATTTCTTATCACTCTTTTTACTTGTTCGCTGATAATTTGGACTGTCAGAAAATTAGAATGATTGATCCAAAATAAGAATTTGCATTTAGTTGCCGGCCATAACAGGCTTGGGCTAATATTCATGAGACATTCGAATTTTATCGTGTAACACAATGTCTTTTTGTTTATGCTTTGAGCCATTTATCAAACCAGTCGAACGCATCTGCCTGCATCTTAAGGTCGAATTTGTGCGGACCTGGATAATACAAACATTTGTAACGATCAGCAGCACCTGCTTTCTGATATACTTCCCCCAATATAGTATCCGCCCTTTTCATTTCTTCTACCGTATATAGTTCGTCATCAGTATCGTTCAACACCATGGTGGCTAATGGTACACGTAGTCCAAGTATCTCAGGGAAATCCATTTCATTTGGCAACAAAGGAACATACGTCATCCAGGTATGATTGGTCGCCTTGTTCAGAACAAAATCTCTCCATGTCGTCATGAACCCAACACATACTGCGCATTTGATCCTGTCGTCCTGACCCGCCATGAATACGGTGCGCATGCCGCCGCCTGATAATCCGCAACAGCCGATATTTTTTTGATCCACGTCAGGGCGATCACACAATATGTCCAACGCCTTTTTGTCCTCAGCAAAAAATACTCCGGGCCAGGTTGTTCCTGCGCTGTATAAAGACTTTGACATTGTGTGTTCGTGGTTTGAAGCCCAATCGTTGTACGCATTCACTTGATCCACACTTTCAGGGTTATCATCGGTTAATCCGTTACGTAAATTAGCCGGTTCAATATCCCTCAGCAACACCCGCCGGCTTGCAAACGGAAAAGCATCCGAAACAAGAACTACATATCCCCGTTTAGCCACCTCGTTAGCCCAAGCCATATTTTCATAGTAATTCTTCTGATGCTCTACTAGCATCGGATGAAGATCATCGGATGTGCGGGTTATTTTACGCGTTCCGAAATATTTTAGTCCACCATGATCATGAAAAGCGAGAATACCCGGCAGTTTACCTTTTACGTCTATTGGCTTCAATAGAATTGCATCCGTCGGGGCTCCGTAGGGCAGCTGCCAACTAAGTTCTTCTATGTGCAGACCGCCATACGTATATTGTTTTTTTACAGTCACCTTGGGAAGCCCGCCTATGTCGGGAGTACGCCAATCGCTCTGCCAATCGATTACGGGCAATTTTTTTCCACACATCCACATTGGTGAAATCTTTTTTTCGGAAAGACAGCAATGGTAATTTATTCTCATTTAAACCAGCGGCCCATTTACCATAAGCGCCGATGATACTGGAATTTTTGTCACTCACCATTGTATTTTCCACGGGAGAAAAATTATTTAGGGTATTCGAATTATTTATTGATGCACCAAAAATATTTAAAAGACCGCTACCGGCTACGCCCAGGCTGGTCATCCCCGTAAGCTTAATAAACTCTCTTCGTTTATTTTTCATATTCTGCTTTGCTATTAAGAATTGGAAATCATATAATCATCTAAATTGTTTCGCAAATTCATCGTCAGCAAATGTGGAGAGCATTATAAATTCCGGCCAATCAAGATCAAAATCCAGTAATCCTGTTCTGACCTCCTATATGACATATTCAGGTTTCCATGCTTGCAACGTTTCTGTATCCATGGCTATGTTACCCATATGAATGGCGATGGAAGACTCACCTGCGTTCTCGACATTGGATACAGGTTTCTTGCCGCTGCGTACACACTCGAAAAAATCCTGTAAAGCAAATGTGGTTGGTTCAATATCTCCTTCTCCAGGCTTTTTGAAAATGATTTCAACGGGTTGCCCTTGCGTTGCTGCCTTGATTGTAGCACCCGATACACCATCCACAGTTCCCCTTATATTTTCTGTTGATTCAGCATATATAAATGCCTTCTCTCGTTGTATTTCAACCGTGGCTTTATCGCCTAAGATTCTTATACCATAACCATTGTATGCATTAGAAAGAACAGAAGTGAAACTTGCTTTTATCCCATTTGGATATTCATAAATAGTCCGGACATTATCATACGTATCCCGTCCATCTTTCCAATAGCTGATGCCACCCATTCCGGTCACTTTTAAAGGATGGCTGCTTGTTAAATAATTAACCATATCAATTTCATGGGCACACAATTCTGAAAGTGGACCACCGCAATATTCGCGGTACATACGCCAGTTAATTGTTCGTTCTAATTTAGCATCGCTAACAGGATTGCGCCAGTTTGAATTTCTGTTATACTGGCATTCAAAGTGGGTAATCTTTCCTAACCAGTTTTGAGAAATTACTTCTTTTACCCTGTGGTACAATCCATAGTAACGATATTGATAACCTACCTGGAAAACTAATTTACTTTCCCTTACTTTCTTCACTAAATCAAGTGTTTGTTGAATATCGTAGGTCAACGATTTTTCCAGGTAAACATGTTTCCCTGCATCGATTGCGTCTACGGCCATTTGATAATGAAGGAAAAGCGGGGTGGCGATAATCACGGTATCAATTGTTTTATCCTCTAGCAACTTTCTGTAATCCACATAACCTTTTGCATCTTTTGAAGCGAGGCTTATTCCTTGTTTCAAATGTTCGGGTATAATGTCACAACAACCAACCAACTCCACACCGCCCATTTCCCTAATAAGACTTGCCAGGCCACAGCCCCTGCTTCCTGTACCAATCAACCCTAACCTGATATTCTTTTTTTCAGCAAACCTTTGACCAAATGAAGGCAAACTCAACGCTGCAATTCCTGAAACAGCTAGAGTTCCTGTCGAAATAAATTTTCTGCGTGAAATACTGTTGTCTTTTCTCATTTTTGCGGTTTTATAGTCAACTTCGATACAACTTCTTACAGCTGAATCAGGATTTGTCTTCCTTTAAGATTGAAATTTTAGGGTGAACAAAAACGCGAGCGTTACAAAGTCAACAAAATGATCAACGTCGCCATAAACTTTCCCTCCAAAGAAGTCCGCAAATGCTTTAGTGCCTGCGTAAGGTAATTTTCCACTGTTTTGGGCGACAAATTCAATTTCCGTGCGATGTTAGAAATGGGCAAGTGCTGCTCGCGACTTAAACGGAATATCGTCCGGCACTTCTCAGAAAGCTGAGAAAGGCTTATTTCGATGGCGTGTTCAAGATCCTGAAGGCCCTGATATTCTTCATTTGAATTATCACAATGCTCCAGCAGGTAGGCGCTCAACTCATCCGTATACGTTTTTCTTACTTTTTGATTGCGCATGATATTCAGGATCATAAGACGACAAGCGCCTAACAGGTACGCCGGAAGCGTGGTGTTGATTACAATACTGTGACGATTGGACCAAAGAGAAAAGAAGATCTCCTGCACGATCTCTTCACTGTCCTCCTTTTTATGCAGGCGGTTGTAAACAAAGGAAAACAAACGGTCAAAATAACGATCGTACAAAATATCAAACGCGCGGCAATCCTCCTGACCGGCCATTTTCAGCAGGGTAAGATCATCGCATGCATCATACACCCCTGTATTCATAAAATCAAATTTTCGCTCCTTCACAGGAGAAATAATGGATTTGCAAGATGTATTTAAAGTTATGAGAAAGTAATAACAATCGATTTAAAAAAACAATTAAAATTTCCAGTCCGCCGCAAGACAGATTTTAATTTGAAATGCATCCGGATTAAAATCCCAATCAAGAAAAAGACTGGAGAAAAAAAATCAAGCAAATACCGGGTGTGTACGCCCTGTAAGGTAACATAGATATAAGGGTTATGTGCCTCAACACAGGGAATTTGTAAAACTATGAATGAAGAACAATTCAAACAGTTGATCATCCGGTATCAATCACGCAAAGCGACCGATGCAGAAATAAGATTGCTTGAAAAATGGCTTGAAAGCCGCGCGGAAAGTGACCTGTATGAGAAGCTTACTCCAGAAGAAAAAGGAGACATCAAAGAAAATGTCCGTCGCACACTTCAACGCAGAATTGTGGCGAATGATCGTCGTGATCGCCAGGGTACACTCAATACCTGGGTGCTGCGTGCAGCCGCCGCAGTACTTTTGCTAATCGTGTCCTCCTATTTCGCATGGCAGTGGGTGAAGACAGACAAAACAACAGTAGCCACCATGCTTCAGGCTTCTGCTTTCGGAAACAACAAAAAAGTGATGCTCACAGATGGGACGATCGTTTGGCTTAAACCGAACAGCATCCTTACATACCCTTCCTTGTTTGAAAAAACCGAACGCCATGTATCCATTACAGGCGAAGCTCTTTTTGAGGTAGCCAAAGACGCCTCCCATCCTTTCATTATCCGATGCGGCGACCTCACAGCAAAAGTGCTAGGCACAAGTTTCAATATCAAATCGGGCAATGGCAATATCGAAGTGACCGTGCTCACCGGTAAAGTGTCACTGTATTCATTTGATCGCCAGCATGATCTGATCGTGGAAGCCAATGAAAAAGCTGTTTACAATGAAGGTCAGGACCTCATTGCAAAGGTAGAACTCAAAAAAGAGGACGTGGATCAAACTTTACAAGGCACAGAGTATAACATGGATTTCGAAGATACACCGATGAGAGAAATCGTCCGGAGAATTGAAGGAAAATTCAATGTCACTGTAACGATGGAGAACGATCATATGGAAAAATGCCGGATAACGGCGGACCTAACAGATCAGTCTTTAAACCACGCTCTTTCGATGATCTCACAATCTCTTGGATTTGAATACGAAATAAAAAATGCGGTGGTCACCATGCGGGGTAACGGCTGTGAATAACCTAACCAAGAAGCTAATGAAAACAATTTTTCCTAATCACTCGCCCTGAAAAGTTAAGCAGGAGTGTTGGTACCACCCCTGCTGCCTTCGCCCCATGATGATCCCGCCAAGGGCGGGAATAATAAGGGCATTTGTCTCATTCAACGAATTGAAATCAACATTGAAATTTATGCAAAATAATTCTACGGTCTATGACCTGGTACATAAGGTTATGAAGGTATCGATTATACAGATGACATTGGCAATGGCCTTCTGTTGCCTTGCCATGGCAAATGACAACTTCGCACAGGAGATCCTGGACAGGGAAGTAACGCTCGATCTGAAAGAAATAACGCTTAAAAAAGCATTGGGCCAAATTGCGAAAGCAAGCCGTGTGAAGTTCGTGTACAGTTGTGATCGTGTCATGCTGGACGAAAGAATCTCCCTGCAAGCTTCTGGGAAAAAGCTCGGGGAGGTGCTGGAAATGTTGCTGCCATCCCGTGGTATAACGTACAAAGTACAAGACGATAACGATCACATCGTATTGATGGCAGCGCGACCCAGCCAAGGATCTCTGGAGCGACCGGAACCCAACGAAGAAACGCAGGACCTGGTTACCGAAACCCCATTAGCGTATGCCCTTACCGTTACAGGGAACGTTACTTCATCCCATGACAATTCGCCTTTGCCCGGCGTGTCCGTGGTAGTGAAAGGCACCACAACCGGCACAACGACAGACGCTGAAGGAAACTATTCCATTGCTCTGGAAGACGATAACGGTATCCTCGTGTTTTCCTTCATTGGATATACGACGCAGGAAATAGCAGTTGCCAGTCAGACAACCCTCGATGTTTCGTTGGTCGAAGATGTGACACAGCTCGGCGAAGTGGTAGTAGTGGGATACGGTGAAAAAAGAAGAGAACAACTTACAGGTGCCGTAGGCACCATTACTTCCGATGTATTGGAATCACGACCAATCACCAACACCATGGCAGCTATTCAAGGCGCTATGCCTGGACTCATCGTGCAACGCTCTTCCGGGCAGCCCGGGGCAGAAGATTTTAAAATTAATGTAAGAGGTTTTTCTTCGATCGGCGGCGGTAATTCTCCGCTGATATTGATTGACGGGATTGCTGGAAGCCTCGATCTGCTGAATCCCGCAGACATTGAATCAATCTCGGTTTTGAAGGATGCATCCGCCTCCATATACGGTGCACGTGCAGCCAATGGAGTATTTATTGTGACTACGAAAAAAGGGAAACGCGGCGCTCCCAAGATCACGTATAGTTCAAACGTTGCTATAAGCAAACTAGCCGGCATGATGGAAACACCCAATCACTACCAGATGGCGGTGATGGACAACGAAGCGAACATTCACAACGGGTCAGCCCCGATGTATACGCCTGACCTGCTGGAAAGAGTACGGATCGGCGATCCCAATCCTATTCCCCACCCTGTATATGGAGGCAGCGGCTGGATGCTTTTCTTTACCTCTACGGACTGGAGAAAAGCTGTATTCGAAAATGGTTTTCAGCACAAGCACACCGTGAACGTTTCCGGTGGTGGAACCAACGCCTCCTATTACCTGTCCGCCAGCTATGCCGACCAGGAAGGCGTCATCCGGGATGCCAATGACAACAACAAGCGATACAATCTTCGTATGAATTACGATTATGATTTTTCAAAACGCATACACCTCGAAACTAAACTGTCGCTGGAAAACCAGAAGCGCTCGGATGTAGGCGGCGTGGGTACTTACCTGATCACAGAGAGTATTTTCGGAATGCCGAACCATCCGGTTTATACGCAGAGTGGAAATAAGTATTTCGCACAAGGTGGTTGGGGCAACGCCGTTACGATGGCCAAAGAAGGCGCAACAGCAACATTCAATACCCGGAACATCAATACGAATTTTAAACTGATCGGAGATCTAGCAGACGGACTGAAGCTTAACTTTCATTCCGGAATCAATTACAGCACGAGAAACGACAAGGATATCGGCAATTCATTTCCGCTCTATACCTGGGATGAAAGCAGTATCGCATACTACTCCATTGCTAATCCTGACCAGACCTGGATGACCCAGTACAACTCCGAAAACATTTACCGGAATTTTACTGCCTACCTGCAGTACGCTAAGGTATTTGGCGACAACCATGAGTTGGATATTATGGGAGGAGCCTCTCACGAAGAAAATGATTTTGACTGGTTTGAGGCCGAACGTTCAAAATTCTTAACGGATGACCTATGGGTGCTTGGGCTCGGATCGACAGATAATATGAAAAATGATGGAGGCGGTGAGCACTGGGCGATCGGCTCATTTTTCTCTCGGATAAGCTATGTATTCAATAACAAATACATGGTTGAAGCCAATCTCCGTTATGATGGCAGCTCGCGTTTCCAGAAAAGTACCCGTTGGGGTTTGTTCCCCGGTGTCTCCGTGGGCTGGCGCCTTTCAGAAGAAAACTTCATTCGCGATCTCGGATTATTCGACAACCTGAAACTGAGAGCATCGTATGGTGAAACCGGGAATCAGGATGTAGTGGGCCTCTATGATTACTATCAGCTTATCAATGTGGGCAGGAGTACGCCCTATCCGTTTGGCGCGGGCCAACAGGATCAGTCTGCCTACTTATCCGGTGTGGTCTCGCTGGACAGAACATGGGAGACCGTTGCCACAACCAACATCGGTCTCGACGCAACCATGCTTTCGTCTAAGCTCGATTTTTCTTTTGATTACTTCGTCAAAAGAAATAAAAATATGCTCATACCTGTATCGTATCCAAGCCTGCTGGGCGCTAAGCCGCCTGCGTCAAATGCCGGCGAATTGAAGACGTGGGGATTTGAAACTTCCCTGGCCTGGAAAGATAAGATCGGAAGCCTCGAATATTCTGCGCGTGTTATCCTGAGCGATGCACAAAACGAAATGGTCAACTTTGGCGGACAGGATACATACCAACTGGGACTGAACGGATTGGTCAGCGCCGACAGACCCCCCCGTGAAGGCTATCCGATCAATACCTATTTTGCTTATCAGTTTGATGGTATTATTCGAACACAGGAAGAGCTTGATGCCTACAAAGAACTGGGCGGCGTACCCTCCGACATCGACATAGGTGACGCCAGGTTCAAAGACATTAACGGCGATGGGAAGATCAGCCTTTACAGCGATACTCCCGGTGAGGATGGCGACGTGATCAATGCAGGCAATACATCACCACGTTACACCTATGGGCTCAATCTCAATCTGAAATGGAAAAACTTCGATTTCGGGATCTTCCTGCAAGGTGTCGGAGAGCGAACGTTATTCAGAGAAGGAGAATATTCCATACCGTGGAGCGACTGGTGGAGGCAACCCCCTACCTTTTACTACCAAAAAACGTGGAATGAAGACCGTCCGAATGCCGAGTACCCACGGTTAAGCCATGGTAACATCCGGAACTGGAATTACCAACCCTCTACATTACAAGCCATCAATGCGGCCTATCTCAGGCTTAAAAACGTACAAGTCGGCTACTCGCTCCCCGAAGCCCTCATCAGTAAAGTCTCTCTTTCCCGCGCAAGAATTTATTTCAGCGGATTCGACTTACTGGAGATCCATAATGTAAAAGGCGGATGGGATCCGGAGTCAAGCTCGTCAGGATTTAACTATCCTTTCCAGCGACTATACTCTCTTGGTATTGATATTACTTTTTAATCAGGCGAATCATGAAAAGAATATACATTGTTTCTATACTGCTGCTGTTGATATCAGCAGGTTGTGATAAGTCCCTGGATCTTACTCCGAAAGACCAAATATCGGATGCATCGTTCTGGAAAACACCAGACCATTTTAAACTGGCCGCCAACGATTTTTATTACCGTCTTAAAGGTCCTCCCCAAAACACTGATGTTAACTCCGACATTGCTTTCAGCTCGGGGTCGAACAACGTAAGCAACGGTTCTTATTTAGCAACCGCTAATACGGTATTATGGGATAGTTCCTATGTCGGGATCCGCGCCACGAATTACCTGCTTGAAAAAGCTGAAGAGTCCGCATTGGGTGAAAGCATTCAGCGCTACGTAGGTGAGGCATTGTTTTTCCGGGCGTACCATTACTGGGATTTATCCAAATCATACGGAGCTGTTCCCCTTATTGACAAAGTCCTGAGTACCGACTCTGAAGAATTGTATTCTCAGAAATCCACTCAAAAGGAGATCATAGATTTCATTTTAAATGATCTTGACAATGCGATTCCCCAATTATCCGCGCGAAGCGAACTGGATGAAACGGAGATCGGGCGCGTTACAGCAGGCGCAGCGTTAGCGTTAAAAGCGCGGGTTGCACTCTACCAGGGAACATGGATGAAATACCATGCTGAAGGTGATGCTACCCCCTATCTAACGGCGGCCATTAACGCTGCTGAAGAACTGATCGCTTCCGGGGAGTATGCCCTGTATAACGGAAGCGGTGCCGACAGTTATAAATATCTTTTTATCCTGCGGGGTGATGATAGCAGAGAAGTAATTCTGGCCAAACGATACTATGCTAACCGGGCGACACACAACTGGACGCGCGAACTGTGGTTCAACGCCATGGTGCCAACAAAAAACCTCGCCGACGTCTACCTTGCTACCGATGGCCTTCCCATTGAAGACTCACCCTTGTTCCAAGGATATGATGACTTCGACAGTGAATTTCAAAACAGGGATCCCCGGATGGCCATGACATTTATTGTCCCTGGAAGTGAAATATATGCGGACGGCGGCGTGTGGGCTCCAACGTTTCCAGGCTTTTTAGGAACAAACGCTACACAAACAGGGTATATGCTACGGAAGTTTTTAGATGAAACACTGGAAGCAACACAATTCCAAGGTCAATATGACTTTAAGGAATTCCGGTACGGAGAAGTGCTGCTCATCCTGGCAGAAGCATTGTTTGAACTGAACGGTCAGATCTCTGATGCAGACCTGGACCGCACCATTAACTTATTACGTACCCGCGTAAACATGCCAGCGCTCACCAACGCTCATGCTAGTGTAAATAATCTGGATATGCTCGGAGAGATCCGAAGAGAGCGCACCGTTGAACTGGCTTTTGAAGGATTCAGGAGAGACGATCTTCGCCGCTGGAAGACCGCCGAAAATATTATGCCGCAGGCGATCAGAGGGATTAAATTCGAAGGCACCGAATACGAAGCGGGTTACCCTGATCTGGAGCCAGGTGTGAATATCACCGTAGATGCAGAAGGATTTCTGGTAACCGAACCCGCGAGCTCGCGCCAATTTCTCCTAAGGCACTACCTTGACCCTCTTCCATTGCAGCAGATCCAACTATCGCGAGGTACACTGGTGCAAAATGCAGGATGGTAAGCGTAATCATAACGATATGCCTATAGCTCCGTTGAAAAGTCAATGTCTTTGGCTGTTAAAGACCATGTCTTTTCAACGGACTTATTTTTAAACGAAACTCGACATGACAAAAACCAAATTGATTTTTTTCTTCTGTATTCTTCTTTCCGGAGCTGCCTTTTCCCAATCGTACAAAGGACAGTTCAGCCAATCAAAAGCGCCCGTGTTGAGCCCGCACTTCCAGGATGAATATACGTTTGATGAGCCACAGGATCCCGCGCGGTGGACCAGAGAGAAACCGGGAATGCATGTATCCTTTGGATCTTCCGATAAACTCTATTTCAGAACCGAAGTGCCGGACCTCAGTCAGGAAAAATTCTCTTGGGAAGAAACAGGCTGGAGAGGAGAACGGTTGAACGCCCAAATTGTGGTATGGTCGCCGGATACCTTGAGCCAAGTACATTTTACATTGAATGATTTGAAGAACGCTAATGGAAAAGTACTCCCCAAGGATAACCTCCGGCTTAACATGGTACGCTACGTAGTTTCAAATTATCCCTATGGTGCGTCCGATGTAACCTGTGAGCCGTCGCCGTACAAAGATGCTTATTTAATGCCCGACAGGTTTGTCCCGATAGATATCGAGATTGACCGGTTCGACGTACCCGGCCGAACAGTGAGGCCTTTATGGCTCACGGTAGAAATACCATCGGACCTGGAGCCTGGCACGTACCAGGGAACAATGGAAGTAACTGCGATAGATTATAAGGCAACGCTTAACCTGAAGGTCAACGTACAGGCGCAGCTTTTACCCAAACCCGTCGACTGGAAATTCAGGCTTGACCTTTGGCAGAATCCGTGGGTTGTTGCCTGGCACTATAATCTCACACCCTGGTCAGACGAGCACAAGGTGCTCTTAAAAAAACATCTTAAGTTATATGCCGACGCGGGCGGGAAGTACATCACAACGTATGCGGTACATTCTCCTTGGGCTGATAACTCATACATGATCGAGGGAGCCATGATCGACTGGATCAAAGAAAGCAATGGCAACTGGAAATTTGATTACAGTATCTTCGATCAATACGTAGAATTGTCGATGGAAGCTGGTATCGATGAGGCTATAACCATTTACACTCCTATTCCCTGGGGAAATAGGTTCCGGTATAAGGATGAAAAAACAGGAACGTACACGTATGAAACCTGGGCCCCTGGTTCCAGCGAATTTAAGGAACATTGGAATATTTTTCTGTCGGATCTGAGAACACATCTTGAAAAAAAGAGATGGTTCGACAAAACCTACCTCGGGATCAATGAGAATACCCTGGACCAGACGTTAGCTGCGATCAAGGTGATAAAAGCGCACTCGGATAAATGGAGAATAACCTATGCTGGCGACTGGCACAAGGAACTTGATCTCCTGCTGGACGATTATTCTTTTTTATACGGTAAGGAACCTACTATCGCTCAACAGAAAGAAAGAGCTACCCGGGGAGCGAAGTCAACGTATTATGTGTGCTGCAATCCTGCTAAACCCAATAACTTTGTTTTTTCCCCACCGATTGAGGGCCGTTGGATCAGCTGGTATTCGTTGGCGTATGGCTACGATGGCTTTTTGCGCTGGGCATACGACGCGTGGCCCGGCGATCCAATGCGTGACGCACGTCATGGCTCATGGGCTGCCGGTGATTGTTTCCTGATCTATCCCGGCGCTAACAGCTGCATACGGCTCGAAAAATTGCGCGAGGGAATTGTTGATTTTGAAAAGATCACGATCATCCGCGCTCTGGCCTCCAGTTCATCGGATAAAAATGTTAAGAAAATGATGCAAGAATTGGAAATTCACCTGAAGAGCTTTACGACAGAACGTGATTTCAATGAGATAAAAATAACCGAAGCAGTAGAGAAAGGAAAAGGTATGCTTAAACTGTTAAGCGACATATTGAAGCCATAACCCTGCTCCTATGCGTAAATTTTATCTCATCCCATCCCATCGCGTTATTGCTTTTGATTGTCTCCCAACAGGCCTGTTAAATTTCAGATCAGCCGTGGAGCATGCAGGAACCATCACTTCCATTAAGCCAATCCCGCATAGGAACATTGGTTACTGATAATTTTTCATTTACCAAAGGTTAACAAAAGTGTCAAACCTGTTCCGAAAACAATTACAGAAAGTAAA
This sequence comes from uncultured Bacteroidota bacterium, assembly GCA_963837415.1. Lineage (GTDB taxonomy): Bacteria > Bacteroidota > Bacteroidia > Cytophagales > Cyclobacteriaceae > Chryseolinea. The sequence continues at coordinate 765,858 of CAWING010000002.1, forward strand.
GAAATCCGGTTTCCACTTCTTTTTAAAGCGGCTATTTCATTGGAGTCATCTTCTCTTTTTAGCCACCAAAAAATAATCCAGCAATAAAGGTTTGCATCCATTTCTCGCTAAGGAAATGCGAATGTGGGTATTAATAGAATTAATTTCATTATCCTATAAGCTGCTCGCCCCAACGGCCTGCTTATAAGGTGTGGTCAATATCTTTTTCATCTACAAATCTCTTTTTTTCATTTCTTCCACAGCATAATTGACCGCCCGCGCCGTTAGTGCCATATAGAGAATGGAAGGGCTTTGATTGCCGGTGCTGGTCATACAGGCGCCGTCTGTGACAAAAACATTTTTGCAGGCATGAAGCTGGTTCCATTCGTTGAGCAGCGATGTTTTTGCACTCCTTCCCATTCTGCAGCCACCCATCTCGTGGATATCAAGGCCGGGAGGTTGTTTGGAATCGTACGATTCAATATCGTTGCAGCCGGCTTTCGCAAGCATTTCAGAGCTTTGTTCGATGAAATCGCGTGTCATTTTCTCATCGTTGTTGTCATAATCAACAGATGTCACAAGCAATGGAATTCCCCATTGATCTTTTTTATCATCGCTTAAACGAACATGGTTCTTTTCCTTGGGAATAGTTTCACCCTGCATATACATATAAACCGTCCACCCTCCGGGCGTGGCCATAATGGATTTCAGTTCTGCGCCACATCCTTTTTGAAGGGCTTCCCTATCTCCTCGTGTTCGGGAAGCACCCATAAACGTGGTGAACCCTCCGACATAGTCCATCTCTTGCCTTCCCAGGTTTCGGTAATTGGCAATGATCGGTTCTGTTGGGTTGCGGCCCGAGTAATAACGGTCCTGAAACCCTTCTATAGTGGCGCCGACAAAAGCCCGGTAGTTGTGAAAGGCTACATATTTCCCCAGAAGACCGTTATCGTTTCCAAGACCATTGGGAAAACGGGATGACGTCGAGTTCAATAAGATCAGGTTACTGTTCAGCGCCGAAGCATTTACAAAAATAATCCTTGCAAAATATTCCGTTGCTTCATTTGTAAGTGCATCGATGATCCGAACGCCAGTAGCCTTGACTTTCATTTCATCATAAAGAATAGAATGAACGACGGCGTGTGGCCGTATAGTGAGATTGCCTGTCCGCTCTGCCCACGGCAAAGTAGACGAAACGGAACTGAAATACCCGCCAAACGGACAACCTCGCATACAAAGATTTCTAGCTTGGCATTTTCCTCTCCCCTGTTGAAGGTGAATTTCTTTAGGACGGGTAAGATGAGCCCACCTTGCCTGCACCAAGTGGCGGTTCGTATAGCTCTTCCGAATACTTTGTTGAACAGCTGACTCAACACAATTGAGATCGAAGGGAGGAAGAAATTCTCCATCCGGCATCGCTTCTATGCCGTCCTTATTGCCGCAAACACCTATAAATTCCTCTACATGCGAATACCAGGGAGCGATGTCGTCGTAGCGGATCGGCCAATCGAGACCATATCCGAACTTAGCGGGTGCAACAAATTCATGTTGGCTCCAGCGTTGTGTGGCACGTCCCCATGTAAGAGATTTACCTCCTACCTGATAACCACGGATCCAGTCGAACGGTTTTTCCTGTATGTAAGGATGATCCTTGTCTTTAATAAAAAAGTGCGCAGTATCTTCGCCGAAACCTGCTGCCTTGCTGATGAGCGGGTTTTCTTCCAGGAATGCCCGAGTCATTCGACCCCGGTGTTTGAACTCCCAGGGATTTTTTGTGGCTGTCGGATAATCCTTATTGTGCACAACATTCCGGCCTCGTTCGAGGACAAGAGTTCTTAATCCTTTCTCGCAAAGCTCCTTGGCTGCCCAGCCTCCACTGATACCCGAGCCAATGACAATCGCATCGTAGGTGTTTTGCTGAACACCACCGGCATTAATATTGGAGGCAACAAATTTTTTTTCCATGTCGTTTGAATTAGCAGTTCCGCAATTATTCATTTACGTCAGCTTTCAGTAAAACTACCTTGATTTAATTCAATCATTCCATTTTATTTTATTTTCGGATGCCAGAGTTTACAGACCGTTAAACGACACGAAATATAATACTTGGATTTTAAATGATCTTCACGAGGACAATTCTTGAAAGAGGCAACAAATAAAATCAAGGTAATGACGGCTATGTGACAGCAAGTGTAATTTTGAAACATATTTTGCTTGCTGTTAAGTAATACTTTTCATCATATGAATAATTGAATCTGCCCAGGTACGAGATGAGCGCATCTTCATTGATAAATCCACCCGATTCAGGGTTTGTCGTACCAGCATCCAGCACCTCATAATATTTGCCACCGATCTCGATCAGATTGCGATTTGTTCCCCAGATCTGCTCATACTTCTGACGCTGTTGGTTGTTCCTTTTTCTATGACATTCACACCCAGCAGTGGATCACCAATATCGTCTGTTACACTTTCTGTAACAGGGATCGCCACTTTTATAACTTCAATTTTGGGGAATCTTTTTTTGCCGTGACGGAGATCGTGTTATTGATCCTTTTAAATTTCTATGGATGCTTCTCGGGGAGAGATCTTCCAGCACCTGGCGCAGAGACGCATTCTGATAGTGCAAGTCGAACGATTTATCAGACTCCAGCTGTGCGGAATAAGCAAAGACGAACTGCGTTTTTGCCGCCAGCTCATGGAACATTGCTGTCAGCGGCGCATTTTCCAATGTAAGAGAAACCTTTATTTTGTCCACGCTACGGAGCAGAACAAAGATTGATGGTATCTTGTTTTGCGCTTCGCCCCGAACGCTGTTGTAACATTAATTCGGAATTTGCCAGCGTTATTTTTTGACGCCACTTAATGCCTTACATTAATTCGTGTGCAAACAACTAACTGACGGCGGGGATTTTATTTAAATAACAGACAAGCCTTTACAATCGACCCATTTGTACTAAGATTATTTGCCTTGGGTAAAATAAAATTGGCATTTAGTGAAAGTTGTACTTTTTTCATAATAACGAATAACGTCTTGGCTATGCTTTGTTAGTATCGGAAAATAAACAATAAAAATACCAATCAAAATAAGGCATTTTGCTTTTCCAGCATGTGAAATTTCGCGTTCGCGAGCTGACGCACGAAATTTGCCGAATATAAAAATCCAAGTGATCTTCAATTTTGCTCAGGCAAAATTTTGTTACTGGTTGCTAGTTGAGCTTCTTGAGCCCTTTCGCCTTGTCCTTCTCCTGTTTATCTGAATTGTCCTTCACCTTAGATTTATCCTTCACCTTAGATTTATCCTTCACCTTGTCTTTCTCCTTTTCCTTGTCTTTATCATGATCGATGGGATTCAACTCCTCATCCTGGCTCACTTCTTCATCATCATCGTCATTCCAATCGAAATCGTCGTCATCGATGTCGATATCGATATCCATGTCATCCAGGTCAACTTCAACCGGCTCTATGTCAATGTTAATGTCAGGAATTTGGATCTCGATAGGATCGATATCGAAGTTCAGATCGCTCAGGTCGATTTCGATGGGCTCCATGTGAAAATCCAGATTGTCAAGCACAACCTCCACTGATTTCATAGCATTTTCGATAGCCGCTTCCAGTGCGTCTCCATCAATATGAATATCCAAATCCAAGTCACGGTGTGACCTGTCCACTATTTTTCTTAAACCGGCTGACCTCGATGATTCTTCGTCGGTTTCTTCTGTTTCGGCCGGTTCTTTTACGGGCTGTGCTTCATCCTTTTTCGGATTGGATTTTTGCGAAAACCCGGGCGTCGATGCCAGGAAAATGATCAGGCAAACAATTAGGAGGCGATTATAAAGCTTCATAGGTGTGGGAATTATGGATATAAAGGAATACTGGCATAGTTTGGAAAGGTTACATAAAGTGCATAAACTTTCGCTCTTTACCATAAGGTAGCAAGTTTCGAAGTAAGACACTGTTGAAATTCGTAATTCTCATTTTGAAATTACGGATTTGCAATAACAATGCCCTACTTAAAAGCACCACCAAATGCCGAGACAAAAGCCTTCAAAGAAAAGGCCCTGTTCATTCGGAGAAGAAACTGTCCGCGAGTGGACGGAAGACGAACCCAGGACGAAGAAAAAGTAAAGCCAAAGCCGCGAAGCCGAACGGCTCCCCTCCCATCCAACATAACTTTTTTGAAAGTGGCCAATAAGGACATTTTTCATCCAACTTCTATCACTTTAGGTTTCGTACCTAATAATCGAGACATTATGTTACTATTTAGCTTTTGCGGAACATGCCCAACGTACTGGATATCCCTCTTTTTTTTGATTTGATTTTTAAGGTGAAGAATCTTTCCAAAATTAAGTCATTAGTTTGCATACGTGTTTCCTTTTGATTACGCTCTCTTTGTCAACAAAAGTTTATTTGTTTGAAAGACTTGTTATTGATTTGGAGAGTCATCGCATAGCCCTAACATTAGTACCTCCATTGGCTGCTCCCTTGTCTCCGATTATCGCTCTGGTGAGATCCTTTTTTCCACTATCACAGCCTACTCTTAAACCAGTTCCGGCTACTTCATCCTTGTAATGGGGAATACTTTCTACATTGCTGTTGAGAAAGCATTTCCTCAATGCGATCAAACCTTTGATATTATGCATTATGTATTGAATCAGACTAAATAGCACCATTGTAGCTACTTTTTTGTCATACTTTTAAAGTCTACCGAGGGTCATTCGCCGATTAATTTTTTGGCCTTTTCAAATCGATATCTATTTCATTTTATGGGAAATAAATATTTGCTATAGGGGGTTCAAGTGCGCTCACCAATTGCTAAGATAAAGTATTCATGCTGAGATAAATTCTTTAAAAAAAAATGCTTCACTTTTCCTTGCGTCAGAGAACATTCATATTATGAAACCTCGAACAAGTTTATCTATAAGGATTTTTCTTGTCATCGCTTTAATGTATTGTATTCTCCCTGTTTTAGCTCAAAACTGTGAGATAGATTTCCCAGGCACAGCGAGTCGCACCTTTAGTGGATCTTGCGGGGGCTCCACAGTTTCAAATCTGGAGTTGGGCAAAAATATTAATATGGGTGATGGGGACATCTTTACATTCAATGTTCCCACTGTTAACATAACTGGAAACCTACATGTAGACGCTGATGGCGATGGCAAGATTATAATTCCTGCGGGTGTCACTGTTAATTTGAGTGGCAATTTTCAATTGCATTCCAAAAATGGGCAATGCACATCGGCAAATCCGTGTGTCTTTGAGATAGTGGTGAATGGTTATGCAAACTTTACTGATGATGTTGACAATGATATTTTTACTTTAATATGGTCAGGAACCGGAACTGTCGTTGTCGGTGATAAATTCAAAAACTCCAGCAATGCGTGTATGGATTGTGGAGTGGGGGGATGCCCAACTATTCAAATTAACCCTTCCGATTGTACGGATGATGGGTCGGGTTGCTCAAATGGCGACTTTTGTGCAACAATACAAAATCCATGTTTATCCGATGTAACCGATCCCGTAATCACCGGCTGCCCATCAAATAGGACAATTAATATGACAGGCCCAGGCTGTACTCAGCCTGTTAGTTGGGTTGCCCCAACAGCTTCCGATAATTGTGCTGTAACATCCTTTACTGCCAGTCATATTTCAGGCACTGCATTTCCCAAAGGAATTACTGTGGTCACGTATACCGCTACCGATGCTGCCGGCAATATTGCTACGTGTTCTTTCAATGTTGATGTAGTCGATAACCTTGCGCCAGTGATAACTGGTTGTCCTGCAAATATTACGGTCAACGCCAATGCTTCTTGTCAGGCCGTTGTAAGCTGGACTGCTCCTGCCTTTACCGATAATTGTGCAGGAGGAACACTTACTTCTACCAAAGCACCGGGAAGTACATTCTCAAAAGGAATTACAACCGTGATCTACACGGCCACAGATGCCGCAGGAAACACGGCCACCTGTTCTTTTAATGTGGATGTAGTCGACAATGCTGCTCCGGTGATAACTGGTTGTCCTGCGAATATTACAGTCAATGCTAATGCTTCTTGTCAGGCCGTGGTAAGCTGGACCGCCCCTGCCTTTACAGATAATTGTGCGGGTGGAACACTTACTACTACTAAAGCACCGGGAAGTACTTTCTCAAAAGGAATTACGACGGTGATCTACACAGCTACGGATGCTGTTGGCAATACCGCAACCTGTTCTTTCAATGTGAATGTAGTCGACAATGCTGCTCCGGTGATAACTGGTTGTCCCGCGAATATTACAGTCAATGCAAATGCATCTTGTCAGGCCGTGGTAAGCTGGACCGCCCCTGCCTTTACAGATAATTGTGCGGGTGGAACACTTACTACTACTAAAGCACCGGGAAGTACTTTCTCAAAAGGAATTACGACAGTGATCTACACAGCTACGGATGCTGTTGGCAATACCGCAACCTGTTCTTTCAATGTGAATGTAGTCGACAATGCGGCTCCAGTGATAACGGGTTGTCCTGCGAATATTACAGTCAATGCTAATGCTTCTTGTCAGGCGGTTGTAAGCTGGACTGCTCCTACCTTTGCTGATAACTGCACTGGAGGAACACTTACTCCTACCAAAGCGCCGGGAAGTACTTTCTCAAAAGGAATTACAACCGTGATCTACACGGCTACAGATGCCGCCGGAAATACCGCCACCTGTTCTTTTAATGTGAATGTAGTCGACAATGCTGCTCCAGTGATAACTGGTTGTCCTGCGAATATTACAGTCAATGCTAATGCATCTTGTCAGGCCGTTGTAAGCTGGACTGCTCCTGCCTTTACCGATAATTGTGCGGGTGGAACACTTACTACTACTAAAGCACCGGGAAGTACTTTCTTAATAGGAACTACAACAGTGATTTACACGGCTACCGATGCCGCCGGAAATACCGCTACGTGTTCGTTTAATGTGAATGTAGTCGACAATGCTGCTCCGGTGATAACTGGTTGTCCCGCGAATATTACAGTCAATGCTAATGCTTCTTGTCAGGCGGTTGTAAGCTGGACTGCTCCTACCTTTACTGATAACTGCGCTGGAGGAACACTTACTCCTACCAAAGCGCCGGGAAGTACTTTCTTAATAGGAACTACAACAGTGATTTACACGGCTACCGATGCCGCCGGAAATACCGCAACGTGTTCGTTTAATGTGAATGTAGTCGACAATGTCAGCTCCAGTGATAACCGGTTGTCCTGCGAATATTACCGTTAATGCTAATGCTTCCTGTCAGGCCGTTGTAAGCTGGACTGCTCCTGCCTTTACAGATAATTGTGCGGGTGGAACACTTACTACTACTAAAGCACCGGGAAGTACTTTCTCAAAAGGAATTACGACAGTGATCTACACAGCTACGGATGCTGTTGGCAATACCGCAACCTGTTCTTTCAATGTGAATGTAGTCGACAATGCGGCTCCAGTGATAACGGGTTGTCCTGCGAATATTACAGTCAATGCTAATGCTTCTTGTCAGGCGGTTGTAAGCTGGACTGCTCCTGCCTTTACAGATAACTGCACTGGAGGAACACTTACTCCTACCAAAGCGCCGGGAAGTACTTTCTTAATAGGAACTACAACAGTGATTTACACGGCTACCGATGTCGCCGGAAATACCGCTACGTGTTCGTTTAATGTGAATGTAGTCGATAATGTTGCTCCGGTGATAACTGGTTGTCCTGCGAATATTACCGTCAATGCTAATGCATCCTGTCAGGCGGTTGTAAGCTGGACTGCTCCTACCTTAACCGATAACTGTGCTGGAGGAACACTTACTACCACCAAAGCACCGGGAAGTACTTTCTCAAAAGGAATTACAACCGTGATCTACACGGCTACGGATGCTGTTGGCAATACCGCAACCTGTTCTTTCAATGTGAATGTAGTCGACAATGCTGCTCCAGTGATAACGGGTTGTCCTGCGAATATTACAGTCAATGCTAATGCTTCTTGTCAGGCGGTTGTAAGCTGGACTGCTCCTACCTTTACTGATAACTGCACTGGAGGAACACTTACTCCTACCAAAGCGCCGGGAAGTACTTTCTTAATAGGAACTACAACAGTGATTTACACGGCTACCGATGTCGCCGGAAATACCGCTACGTGTTCGTTTAATGTGAATGTAGTCGATAATGTTGCTCCAGTGATAACTGGTTGTCCTGCGAATATTACCGTCAATGCTAATGCATCCTGTCAGGCGGTTGTAAGCTGGACTGCTCCTACCTTAACCGATAACTGTGCTGGAGGAACACTTACTCCCACCAAAGCCCCGGGAAGTACTTTCTCAAAAGGAATTACAACCGTGATCTACACGGCTACGGATGCTGTTGGCAATACCGCAACCTGTTCCTTCAATGTAAATGTAGTCGACAATGCTGCTCCAGTGATAACGGGTTGTCCTGCGAATATTACAGTCAATGCTAATGCTTCTTGTCAGGCGGTTGTAAGCTGGACTGCTCCTACCTTAACCGATAACTGTGCTGGAGGAACACTTACTCCCACCAAAGCGCCGGGAAGTACTTTCTCAAAAGGAACTACAACGGTGATCTACACGGCCACAGATGCTGTCGGAAATACCGTTACGTGTTCGTTTAATGTGAATGTAGTCGACAATGCTGCTCCGGTGATAACGGGTTGTCCTGCGAATATTACAGTCAGTGCTAATGCATCCTGTCAGGCCGTTGTAAGCTGGACTGCTCCTACCTTTACAGATAATTGTGCGGGCGTCGTTACAATTACAAGTTCGCATAATCCTGGTAATACTTTCCCCATTGGAAATACCGAAGTGAAGTATACAGGCACAGATAGTCAAGGCAATGTTTCTGTTTGTGCATTTAATGTGATCGTTAAGAACGAAACCGCACCAATAATTTCAAATTGCCCCAACGATATAGTCCTTAAAGGAAACGAATTGAATATGGCAACTGCTGACTGGGCCATGCCAACTGCATCCGCACAATGCGGCGAAGTGACAATGATAGGTTCACATCAGCCAGGAGATTTTAATGTTGGCACGACTAAAATTGAATATAAGGCAACCGACGATGCAGGCAATACCTCGTATTGCTACTTCAACGTAATCGTTTCTCAAATGGAAATAGAACTTGATATCAGCAAACTAGTTACACCTGATGGTAATGGAACAAATGATGAATGGATCCTGACCAACATTGAAAAATTTAAAGACAACAACGTAGTGATTGTTGATCGCTGGGGAAGTCTGATCTTTACAGGCACGGGTTACGATAATCAAACTGTAGTGTGGCGAGGAACCAATGGCAGCGGTGGCCCTGCACCGACTGGTACTTACTTTTATACTATTTCCGTAAAGTTTGGATCTGCGAATATCATGAAAAGTGGATTTATCGAATTGATTCAATAACCGAGCGAAGATTGCATATCTATCTTTATTTACCTCCAATAATTTTCCAATTAAGAATTTTAGATATATAGTTTTTCAATTCGCTTCGCACACGTCGTTGTTGGACGTTTAAAATTTTACCGGCATCGTCATTCTTGTCTTTACTTTCTTCTCTCCACATTGTCCAGCAACCCATAGCTGCGGATTTTGCATGATCAACCTCATTGCTTCTTTGTCGTAAGGTCACCAATTCCTTTTGCGATTTTAAAATCAGAAGTCATCCCATCTTCATGTACAACAAAACTAATATACACTGTCTTCTTTTCTTCTTTCTTCTTCGTTACCAATCTCTTGTCCATGTTATTCTTGATCCATTTCATATGCGGTTCGAATCCATCTTTCAAATAAGGCATCTTTTCAACGTAGGCCACTATTGAATCTCCTTTTTCGTTAACCGAAATAGTTTTTCCTTCTTCACAAAAAATCTGCCCCTTAGTGTCAATTGTCCATGAAACAAGAATTATCTTTATTATTAATAAAACACGCATCTGTCCAAATTTTAAAATGCCAGGGGTGGTTTATGAAGCGGAATCTGTTCACCCTTACCAAGCGTTGAAGAAAGATAAATATTAAAACTTACACTGCACCCCGCCATTGATTATATGCATGGTAGCAATTTGGGCTCTATTTTTTTTTGTATCGCTTCCACGATTTATAGTCCTTTTCAATATCCAGCTTTTTTAGTTTTTTCCATTCATTGATCGCTTGTCGTCTTGTCACACCCTTTTCTTTTGCTAAAAAGTCAGAAAGGAAATTTATGTAGCGTCCAACTCTAACTTTTTCAAACTTTGATTCTGTCTGGTTCAATTGTATAAATTGGTTAACCAAGTCGCCATAGGATGTTTTCTGTCCTTTCGTGATTTGTTGGTCACGCCAACGATTTAACCGGTACCATACTCCGGATTTAATCTTTATTCCGGGTGCAAGTTTGTTTGCTTCTGTCTTAATAAAATTCTTTGTCTGCTTATTGCTAGTGTAGTTGATAATCGGAAGCGATTTTGTCAGTCCTTTGTCAAGATCTTTTGTACCCGTTTTTATAATATTCTTTCTCCCAGCCTTTTTTACTTGTCCCGTCCTGATGTAATGCTTAATAAGTTGTTCGAGTTCGTCTTTGCGAAGCTTGCTGCTATTGACAATACCGATTTCTTTTCCGAGGGCTTTTATTTCGTTAGCAAACCAGTAACCTTTGTCAAACTCTTCCTCTGTTATATTCTTTGTCAGTTTAACGTGCCTTGCCATAGCGCTTATCTGTCTTAGGTATTGTCGTTGCAGTTGTTGTCGGTTCTTGCGTGATCGCTAAACGTTTATATATTCAGTACAGGCTTTGAAAACGTCTCTGTCATACGTGACAGAACATTGATATCGATAAAGACTCAATGTTTACACATCATTCCCACTATTGCATAAACATTTTTGGTGTGAGCAGATGGCTAAATCTAAAGCGATCAAAAGGACAATAAACCGTCTACTAAGCACAATTGTCACCGGCTACTTAATCTGTGGCAAATAATCAACCGGGTCTATAGCCACAGCATTTTTAAGAAGTTCAAAGTGCAGATGGTCCTTGGCGGATAACCCGGTATGACCTACAAGTCCAATCACCTGCCCCTTCTGGACCTTATCACCTTCTTTCACATTCATGGTTTTCAAGTGTGAATATGAAGTTGAGTACGTGCCATCATGTTGAACTATAATTATGTTTCCCCAGGAATGGGTCAACTGTGCCTTTATCACTACCCCATGTTCAGTAGAAACTACGGGAACGCCTTCCGCCGTAACTAAATCAATTCCTGTATGCAACCGCATTACACCCAAAACAGGATGCTGCCTTTCTCCATACCCGCTCTCCAACAAGAAATTATTCTTTTCAATGGGCAGGCATAATGATATTTGCTCCTGACTAGAATCCATCTCACCACGCTCCATGATTTGGAAATGGGTCGGTGGGGAAAAAGCCATGAGAAGGCAAATGATAATGGGCAACACAAAAGTGTACATAGCTAACCCAAAGACTGAAGTTCTTTCTTTTGTCAACATATTGATTCGGGTTTTAATGGATTGAAAATAAAATTCGCTGGTCAGTGGAGAAGAGATTGCGAGTTCAATTTGTTGCTTGATACTCGTCAAGTATTCTCCAATGTCAATTCCGTTTCTAAGTACTGACCGGTCGGACAAATATTCATGCTGTTGTTTTAAGGAACGCTTGTAGACAATCATCACTGGGTTAAACCAAAGAATGATGGACACTAATTCCACGATCATTAAATCTATCCAGTGATATTGGCGAACATGAGCCGCCTCATGCTCTAAAATTCCCAGATCATCGACGGTCTTGGGCAAAAACACACAGTTGAAAAAAGAAAATGGAACAGGTGTATTCGTCTTAACAACCTTTAAATTTCGATAGGCTAAAATCTCTCCCTGGTGTTTGAGTTTTAAAATGCCTGCGATTGAAAAAGAGAACAGGATCAATCGAATAGTAATTCCAATCAGGTAAAATACAAAGAGAAGAGCGACTATGTTAAACGAACCTGTACGTTCCCTTGCCAGTGAAATAACCGATTCGGTTTGTGTAACAATGGGGCCCATAAATGGCAAATCCGGAGGTGCGTATGCCGGAATTGTGGTGAGCCCTGTATACAGCGGGAGAACGAATGAAAGTAAAAGTCCTGACACCAGGTATATCCGGTTTATCGTGAAGAAGGTAGTGCGTTTAAAGATCAGGATAAAAGGAATGTAAAAAGCCAATACATACACACACGATTTTATCAAATATAAACCCGTTGAAAGCATAGTATTATTTCCCCCGTTTTAGTTTTTTAATCTTTTCCTCGATGAGCGATTTTACTTCTTCAAGTTCGGAAAGATTTAAATGGGTGTTGGCGAAAAAAGAAGCTAGATCCCGTTTCGATCCATCAAAATAATTGGTAATGATAGGTTTCAGCTTACTCTTAAAATGATCCGTCTTGGAAATAAGTGGATAGTACTCATTAATCTTTCCGTAGGTTTTAAATCCTATGAATTTCTTCTTGACGAGCACCCTTATCACTGTAGAAACGGTGGTATAAGCCGGCCTTGGTTGTGGAAAACTTTCAAGAATGTCTTTCAGAAAACCTTTACCGAGCCTCCAAAGGATTTGCATTACCTGTTCTTCCGCCTTGGTGAGATCCCTGTATGCCATAAATCAAATGTATAACTATTTATATAGTCATGCAACTATTTTTATAATTATATCTATTGGCAGATAGGAATAGAGAGGGTACGGACAAAAAAGATGATTTTTACTTAGGGTGGCGAAGCATATTGTTGGGCTGATGCACTCGCTTACAAGGTATTGTCTGGCAAAGATAGCTTGAAATCTATTTATCAAAATTATCCAATTCTTCTCTTGTTGTCGGTTCTTGCCTAACCGCTAACGTTCGCATATAAGGGGCGTTATTTCACTTTTTTTCAGTCCAAATATATCCTCGCTTGCTTTGATATTCCACGTCTTTGTATGGATACCGTTCTAAGGCATCGATTATTTTAAATCCAGTGTCGTGGAGAAGTTCTATTATCTTGTCTGTTTGGAAGAAATATAAGTCAATATCTACAACTTTTTCATGTGCGGTGTCAAAATGCACTGTCTCGTTTCCTACGTGAAAAGAAACTAAAAATTGTCCTCCTTTTTTTAGCACCCTGTTTACTTCACCGAAGGCAGTTTTGATTTGGTCATAATTGAAATGTACTATGGCATAGAATGCAAGGGCGCTTCCAAAATAGTTTGAATCGTAGGAAACATTCAGAATATCTCCCGTCTCAAATTTGACTTTAAGAAAAAGCCTCCGCGCAGCGTCAATCATCGCGGGAGATATGTCAATGCCTATTATGTTCTTTACGCCATTGTCGTATAGAAATTTTGTCGTCTGGCCCGGTCCACAGCCAAAGTCGGCGAATGGTCCTTTGCCATTGTTGACCGAAGCAAACTCCCTCAACAACAAACGGTCAAAAGGTTTATTGGAAAGTTCGTCACTGCGCTCTGCCGCATAATCGTCCGCTACCTGATTGTAGCAGTTTATTATTTTCTCCTTTGATTGCATTCTTATTTTCGATTTTCTAAAACTAATCGCATTGGAATCTTTCCTGCCCTAACCACTTCTATTGCTTCATTCATTTTAGAAAATGGCATAACTTCTACAATGCTTTCGATATTATGCTTTGCTGAAAAAACGATCATATCCGTCATATCTTTGCGACTGCCTACGTAATTTCCATACATAGTTCGTTGAGCGTAATCATACAATAAACCAACGCTAATCGATAGCTTTTTCAAGGGCGAAGCTACCGCACAAAATTTCCCTTGTGGTTTCAACATTTTTAAATATGCGTCCAGGTCAAATTCTGCATTTAATGTTGAGAGAATAAAATCAAATTTTCTATTGTACCCTGTCAGACTTTTTGAGTCTGAGCTATCTACGTATTCCGCTCCCACCTGATCAATCATCTCTTTCTTTTCAGGACTGTGAGAAAATCCAGAAACCGTGTGCCCCATTTTATGAAGAAACTGAATCGCTAAGTGACCGAGTCCTCCAATGCCTAACACAGCCGCTATGGAATTGTTTTGCAATTTTGCTCTAACAATTCCAGAGTACACGGTTAGACCAGACGACAATAAAGGAACTGATTTTGCCGAGTCAAGTTTTGGCGGAAGTTTGAACGCAAACCTGCCATCAACAACAATATGCTCTGCTAAACCACCATAACAATCAACTGCAATTACTTTCTGCTGAGGGCAAAATTGTTCATTGCCTTCTTTACAAAATTGACACTCAAAACATGCTTCTTGCTGATAACCGATACCAACGCGATCTCCCTTTATTAAACCAGCTACTTCTTCACCAATCTCTTCGATTATACCAATAACTTCGTGACCTGGAACCAAGGGAAATTTTGTGTCGCCCCAATCATTGTTTATAAGCTGAATGTCTCCCATTGCCATACCACAATGCGTGACTCTGACTAAAACGTCATTTTTACGCAGTCTTCTTTCATAGAAAAAAAGTTCTGCTTTCCCACCTTTCTCTTTAATTGCATAAGCTTTGATTTTCATAATGACTTAATATCCTTCGCTACACGTGATAGATCGTTGTTAAGCTGATGACCCCCGCTGGCTATTTCGCGGACGGTTGCCTGCGGCAGATTTTGTACGTAAAAATCAAGATGGTCAAATGGAATCTCTTCGTCATCGCGGCAATGGTAAAGAAAAATAGGAACATCATTCGGTAACTTATCAGCAAAATTTTCCTGCAGTTTCAGACCTTGGCTCCAATCTTCGTCACCACTCCAAAACGGTGTAGAGATAAGAAAAATCCCGGCAATCTTTTTTCGAATCCGGCTTTCTGACAGGTATTTCAGCAGCATTGAAGCGCCCAGAGAGTGTCCCGCCAGAATAATTTCGCCCTTGAGTGACGAAATTTCCTTGCCGATTTGCTTTTTCCGCCCAAAATCTGGTGTTGACTCATTGGGCAAGCGCGGATAATGCACCACATAAGCTTCGCCTAAGACCTCTTGCAAGGATTCGACGAGCTTAGCATCTGCCGCGTAATCTTCGTCACCTCCTCCGCCTTGTATAAATAGCACATGCTTTTTCATATTGGAAGTTGTATTGTCATTTTAAGTATTTGGTTTTGATGACTGCCTGTCGTTTCAGAATAACCGCCAACGTTTATGTATAAGCCATTTCGTGTGTTAGTTACCGCGTTGCTATTCAATTGCGAGCTAAGTAGTTGAAAACACTTTCG
This sequence comes from uncultured Bacteroidota bacterium, assembly GCA_963837415.1. Classification (GTDB taxonomy): domain Bacteria; phylum Bacteroidota; class Bacteroidia; order Cytophagales; family Cyclobacteriaceae; genus Chryseolinea. The sequence continues at coordinate 781,056 of CAWING010000002.1, forward strand.
CCTTATGATAACCGAGCCATGGATTATGCATTTTGTTGTGCGCTGGCTTACTTTAGCCACTCCTCATTTTAAGTTTTCTTAATTCGGCCGCTTCTAGCCTATTGTATTCAGTTGTTCGCGTACAATGATTAGTCCAGAAGGTATTTTCCTTTTCCAAATTCTCATTTATATCAGCGTCTGATAAGAACATAAAGCCAATGTCGGATCTCTTTGATCCATACACAATGTAGATTTTGCCCTTCTCAAATTTGTATCCACAAGAGGCTGCTTTTGGTGCAGTGTAAATTGTCATCGTATCGCGAAGGACAGTTCCCTTATATTTTTCTATTATTTCAAATTTAATTTCAAAAACATTGTACGATTCAAAAAATTGGAGTTTCTGATTGTCACCTTTTAATCTCTCCTTCACATCACTTACTTTGTCTTGCTTTAAAGTCTCTTGAATGGAGACCAACTCTTTACTTATCACCTTTCCATAGACTATTAATTCGGTATCCTCAAACTCCTCCTCCACTGACCATGGTCCACCGCACTTACATGCATAAACATGTCCAGCGAGTCCAATTATCATTGTAATTAATATAATTCTGAATTTCATAGTCTTTATAACACAATTTGTCAAATCAGTATGGGGGCACAACCTTTATGTAAGTGACGTTGTAGGTTTAAGATTAGTAAATCGTCCCACGACTCCGAACGTTGCTTGAAAAATAAAACAAAAAAATTTAAACCAAGCCACACAATGGCAACATTTTGTTATACACAGGCATGGCTTCAACCAATCTATTATTTATAAAAGTCTATCACAATCTTGTTAATAAGATCAGGTCTCTCCGCAAACACTTCGTGTGTCGTATTTGGCAAAACACAATATTCACTGTTTTTTATTAATCTGTGCATTTCCAGTCCATGTTCGATTGAAATCATATCGTGATCGCCGAGCACGATCATCACTGGAATGTTTATGCTATCATAGACACTAGTCGGAAAATATTCCTTCTCATACACCATCAGGTTTAAGTTGTTAACCATTTTTCGCCAATCCTTTTTTGGCGTCAATGTGTTATACACTCAATGTATTTCTTATTGGATGAGGCCCAATATTCCAACGTGGGAGCCTTAACTGAGTCAAGAGGAAATCCGTCCGGAAGTACAAATCCTCTTATGCCGTTGTTTGCTCCGACTAGGTAGGATACTTACGCCAATTGTAACTTCAATTGTAACATCGCCAGGACAGTCTCCTGATAGTGATCAATTCGCCGTTGGTATTCTGATTTATCCGAAACCATGCTCAGGTAGTAGTAAGCGCCTTCAATAAAAATAAAGATCAAATCAGCTGTTTTCTCAACGTCTTCAATTTCAATAACATTGTTATCCCGGGCTTCTTTCAGCGTGTCAGTCAACATTTCACGGAGATGATCATGTAGATTTTTATAATGGACTTTTAAGGCTTTATCCCGAAAGATCAAGGAGAAGCTGCTATAGAAGACGCCATCATCAAAAAGCTTATCCCATTTCCTTGAAAATAGATTCCGGATAATTTTTTCCAGCCGTTCCCTGGGGTCGGACGTGCCGTTTTCGGGGTTATAGATCAAGCGGTACCGCTCCAGTACGTACTCAATAAGACCGTGAATCAGGTCTTGCTTGGTTTTAAAGTAGTGAAGGACCAGGCTGGGATTTACATCCAGTACATGGGCAACTTTGGCGATCGATGCATTCTCCATGCCTTCCTTTCGTGCTACTTTATAAAATGCTTTGATGATGGCTTTTTGGCGGATCGGTTTTAGACTTTTTCTTCCCATAAAAGCTCAACTTATAATACTAAAGTCCTAATTAGTGTGCCGTGTCCTGCAGTCGCACTAAGCCCGGCATGGAGACATGGCGAGAACCCTAAATCAATCCCGGACGCAACGAACCGAAACTGCGTTAGAAACATAGGATTCGTAACGGAACACTTTTGTTTTAAGTGGTTTAGCATAATGCAAGTCCATCCCCAGGCTGTGCCTTCCTCACCCGTGGGTGTTGACGTCCACCAGAACCCGAAAGAACCCAGGACCTCATAACTACCATTTCTGAGAATACCAGCAGGCAGTCCGTCAAACCCGCTGTTGTTAGTGCCGTTGCCGTCTTCATTCCAGCCTTTGGCGCTTTTCAGGGCTTCCCCGGCCTTGTCCATTCCACCAAATTGACTTACCAGCATAGACCATTCGTTATCCGTTGCTAAATGCCAACCGCTGGGGCAGGCTTTTTTTGCTGCTTCCCAGGTGTAAAGCAAGCCCAGCTCTTTTCGATTGCGCGCTTTGTCATCATAGTGTAGCTGTCCTGCACTTTGTAGTTTAGGTTTTGGGCCATCCAGATAACCGTAGTTCCGACTAAAGTATTTTTAATGGTGATCGTTTTATACGTTTGCCCATCGCGTGCGTCGGTAAAAGTGCCGGTGGATTGGGCAATTCCTGCCTGTGTAAAAAAACAAGGTAGCAAGTATGGGAAAGATGTACGCTTTTATCAGTTTGGTTCGGTTTGTATAAATGTCTGGTTCGAACTTCAGGGTTTTCGCTGCGTCTCTTTCGAATTTGTGTTTCAGGATCTCGCCGTGTCTCATGTTTGGATTTTGTGATTAGCTGTAGACGCGGCGTTGGATTTACTACTTGCTTTTTCTAAACAATGCGCAGCGAAAACCCGAACCCATTTAGCTATGGTTTTGCCATTAAACTAACAACCTTCTGCCCACTTCAAATTCTTTGCCCTCCCCTGTTCCTTAATCGCTTTCATCATGGATGCATCTAGCATTTTATCTTTGCTGCTTTGGGGAGTATTTTTAAAGATATATTCCTGTCGTTTTTTATTCAGGGATTGTATCTCGGCCTGAATCTTTGTACGCTCTTCCGATTTTTGCTTGATGTATACCTTGCGCTGCTCTATGCTCATGGTGCGCATTTCTGTGGGAAGGTCGTCTGACTTGGTTTCCGCAATTACTTTTTCATTGTCTTTTGCGGCATCCACCAGATCCCAACTGGAGTTCTTATAGGCATGTGAGCTCTTGCAAAAGCTGCGCTCCGCTATATTGGCCAATCCATAACTCGCTGCATTTTTATCTTGTACAATTTGTTGTTCCTTCCTATACTCACCTGACGCTCCGTAGTAAACATAGGTCGCGTTAAGTTTATCGTTCAACGCAGCAATCTGATCATCGTATGGTGTTGGCACATAGACAGTCTTGCTGTTTTGTTCGATGCTCATAAATGCTCCGCCTGTTAATTCCGCGCCACGCTTCCAGCTCAAAGCGATGCCGTCATTAAAATCACCGCAGTAAATGGTATTCACCACAACTCCCTTTTCCTTTGCCGCACCACAGGCTAGCTCGTACGATACACTTCCCAGCGTAAATGGTTCGTTGCCTGCAATGAAAATCATTTTCAAATCAGCATTGGAGGCAGACCACGCCAATTGATTCAAGGCAGTTTTGATCACCTGTCCGCAAAATTCATTTCCACCATTGGTGCTTAGTGAAAACAGCTTCTCCGAAATAACATCAAGGTCTTCGGTTAAAGGACTCACCTGGCGGATAAAGCCTTCATCAGACGAAAGCCCGGCATTGCCATATTCATACAGCGCAATCTTAATATTGGGCTGCTTGCCATCTCCGCTTTTGGCGGCGGCCACTTCATTTACAATTTTCCACAACTGCGATTTTGCCTGATCGATTAGACCATCCATACTATTGCTCGTATCAAGCAAAAGCGCGATCATGATCGTTTGACCTTTTGCAGGAGCAACAACATTGACTTTGTCTGTTGTGAAGCTCATGAACAGGAATGCCACCAGGAATACAAGGGGTCTTGAAAGGATGCGGTAATGACGAAGTAGTTTCATAATCGTATGTGTTTGTTTTGGTAAAGTGTCAGGTTCTCGTCGTGACTCATTTTTGGATTTTTGTGATTAGACATGGACACGGCGACCACCTGAACGCTTTTTCAAATGTTTCATAAAAAAGCTGCTTTGGTTTTGTGTAATCAAACGTACGTACGAATGGAAGGGACAGTAGTAAACAGCTTGTAAAAAGAATGTAAATGCATGTAAATTTTTCCCATACGTCGTTCATAAGCCCCGCAATTAAACTTTTAGCTGCCATCGCGATTGCCTTTTCGGGTTCTCGCTGTGACTCGTTTCAGATTTGTGTTTAGCTACGGACACAGCGTTGTTGCAAATACGTTTCCTAATTAGTGCGCCGTCTGATGCAGTCGCATGATTAACGGCGTTATTGCATCTACCAATTCCATTTTTCCCTTTTCACGTTACACCTTCTGCCTATATAAAATTTGGCGTACATTTGATTTACTGCCGATTTTTGCAGCAGGATTTTATAGACCACATGCTAAAGTTTTAATGAACATGTCTGCGTCGGTATGGTTATGGCTCATTTCCATTCTTGCTCAACCAGTCGGTACTCCCGATACCATCAAGGTTTTCACCACAAGGGCAATAGCTACCGTGCTGGCCAAGACAGGTAGGGGCTTCGAAAAGACAACTGGCTACAAACTCGATATTGCAACTGATATTGCCATTAGGATGGTGCGTCAGATAAAGGCAGGAGAGTCGTTCGACGTTTTGGTTGCTTCGCCAGAACAGATAGATGGGTTAATCAAGGAGGGGAAGATAATCGCGCAAACGAGAACCATCCTCTCACGGTCGGGAATTGGCGTCGCAGTGCGGGCAGGTGCTGCGAAGCCTGACATAAGTTCTGTCGAATCATTTAAGCGTGCTCTGCTAAAAGCCAAATCCATTGCCTATCTTAAAGAGGGGCAGAGTGGTATCTATCTCGCTGGAGTGATTGAACGGCTTGGCCTTACCGAAGTTCTCAAATCCAAGGTTATAAGACCGGAACAGGATATCGTGTCTAAGCTTGTGGCAAAAGGCGAAGTTGAACTCGGGCTGGTGGTAATTACACAAATTCAAACCACAACCGGAGTTGAACTGGTTGGTCCGCTGCCTGCGGAAATACAGTCCTATGTCTTATTTGCGGCGGGTGTCAGCACTAATTCAAAAGTGCCTGCTGCCGCCAAAGCGTTGATAAAATTTTTGACCAGCCGTCGGGTAGTCTTGGTGATGAAATCACAAGGCATGCAACCTGGGGCCGACATCACACATTGATGTGCATTGGTTATAACCCGAAAGAATAATAAATACTGTGCATTCTACTGTTTAAAATTTATTTGCTGATAATTGAAAAGCAGTTTGGTGTAATTGCCGATAACGTCTGGCTATGAGGCGTTTGCCTTACAAAATAAAAATAAACATTAAAAGGCAAATGACTCATAGCTTTGTTGGCGGTAGTTGGGCTTGACCCACGTGTCGATTGTTTCTCATTTACTCAGTCAATTAATCTCCTAAGGATTTCCTTTCACGTTAAAAGAAAATTCTTCATCAGAATGAACGCATTGGGATTGGGTAAGACAAACCATATAATCAATAGTACCAGTAATTGTAAAATACATCTTACTCAGTGCTTTAATTTTTTGCTTGAATACTGCTTCCCTTTCAAAATAGAGAACTTCCATCTCTAAGTAGGGCTCGTATTTTTTAATCGTCTCACCTTCTTCAGTATCCCCTATAAGTTTATAGGTGTGCAAACTATCATAAGCAAATTTCGTGGCAACTTTATCCGAAATATGTTGAGAATATAAATGCCATCCGGAATCAAGCTTCGCTGTACTAATAAGTATAGCTTCACCGTTAGCACTTTGTTCAACTGTAAATGACCAATGGCACGGTTGCAATATCTGAGTTTCAATATTTGAATCAATTCCAAAAGGATTCTTCTCTTTATCGTTAGCGTCAGGTTTCTTATTACTGCAAGAGGAAAATATTAAATAGCTTAAAAACAATACTGTCAATAAATGCTTTTTGGTTTTCATTGTCCTGTATTTGTATTCTCCATTCTTAAACTTATTTTGAATTGTCCGGCCCAATTACCGCCAAGCTTGAGTTATGACTGCTGCGATGATTGTATCGTTCCATTTTTTACATGTGTTAATTACTGGAGTTACTCAAGGATTAGATAGTAGTAATTTAATTTAAATGGGAATGCGTTTTGCGTTCTTCGAAGCCCACATCTTAAATGATTGAAGTTCCGGATTTAGTTCTTTAGATAAATCCACATCTCTCCAAGCTTCAAATTCCTTTTCAAATTCGGCATAGAACTGAAACATATTTCCTAAATCTTCAGCACCAGGGAAACCAAACCCACGATATTGTTCAGGAGTAACTGCATTATAAGAAACCTCCTCGCCCAATGCTGTTGACAGCTCCTTAGCCATGTCTGCGCAAGTGAGTTGTTCGCCTGCTATGCCAACCCTCTTACCAATAAACTCAGTTGATTTTTTAAATATTCCATAAGCGCATTTGCCGATATCATCCGCACCTATGCCAGCCATTTTCTTGTCACTCATCGGAAATGTTATCGAAAGTTTGCCATCGGCACCACGCTTGGGTCCCATACCGAAGTAAATCAAGTTCTCCCAGTAATAGGACGGCAACAGAAAAGTAGTTGGTACCTTTTCATTTATAAAATACTGGTCAGACTCACCTTTACCATCGAAGTGAGGCACTTTGTATTTCTCATTCAACGTTGGCATTCTGTTGTCTGTGAGTGGCACATGCTTTCGTACATCTTCCAACGTTGACCAGATTACGTGTTTTAGTCCGGCTGATTTAGCTGCCTCGGCCATTATCTTAGCTTCAGCCATTTCTTTCTGAGGAGAATAGTGCGCCCAGAAAAAAGTAACACAAAATGCACCATAAGCGCCCTTCATGGCATTCTGCACTGAGGCAGCATCGTCCACATCACCTGGCACCACTTCGGCTCCCATAGTTGCCAGTTTTTTTGCTTTGTCGGAATTGACATCTCTTGTTATTGCACGAACTGCAAATCCACTATTCGCGTCATTAAGAATGGCATGTGCCAGGCCACCACCTTGCGCTCCGGTTGCTCCAAATACTACAATTGTCTTTTTGCTCATTTTTATTTCAGATTAGGTTTAATTGATAAGCATGTCAAATTCAGCGCGCTTAACTGAACGGCTTTTAAAAAAATATCAGCAAAAGCGGAAGAAATATCGGGGCGATTTAGTTTCATTTCTATTATAATAGTGACTTAGTATTTTCAGTGCATTTGCCGTTTTCAGAATAATGTTACTCTTTAATGGACTTAAAAATACGAACAGTCTACCATTTGATTTCCCATTTGTTCAAAGTTACTTATTTTTTCAACGTCCAAAATTTTCATAAAGTCGTGGCCCTTGTCCCCGTGGTAAATCTTTGTTAGTAGAGTGCCGCCTGTCAGCTGAATTTTCTCTGGCCACATTGCCATCAACGGTCCGTACATAAAACGTATGCGGTTTAGAAACCAAATCGCTATCAACCGTTGGTCGATAAATTTACTTGCAGAAGTTGTGATAAAAAAATGAACCAGCATATGATTTATATACCCGCGTTGTGCGTAGTTATTTTTCCTCCCAGTGCCATTTTTGTCTTACTAATTCCCGATCATCTTTGTAGGCGTCTATATTCTCTTGTTCTAATTGCTCGTCCCACATAAATTCCGTTTTAATCTGTCCATCTCTACTAATTCTAATAAGAGCTCTATTCCATTTATTTTCCCCGTTCTTCGTAGTCGTCTTGTGAAAACTTTCAATTTCACTAGTTAAATTGCTGCACTTTAATTTTCCACCTTGTCTCAGGTTAACTGGAATAGAGTCATTATTGTTTAGAATGAATTCACCACCAAAGAAAACAAGTCCTGGTTGCATTTCAATTCTGAACTCTGTCCGAGTTACTTCTTCGTTAACAGAGTTGGCCTCTAATAAGAAGTCCTTAAGTGATGTATAGAAATTATCCGCGGTCATATTCAAAAATAATTACGCACAACGTTCATGGAACATTTTGTTATCGGTTCGTTGTTAACTCTGGTGTCGGCTCATAATAAAATACTGTTGCACCTGAGTTTAGCAATTTTGTATTAATGAGTTTCAACATAATCCGGTCTTTGATTTGGTCAAATAGTAGCATCCCTTTTCCTTCGATGATAGGGTGAATACAAATTTGAAATTCGTCAATAAGATTACTGTTTAAAAGTTGAATAATCAAACTCCGACTTCCAGCAAGAATGTCCTTCCCTGCTTGTTGTTTGAGTTCCAAAACTTCTTCGCCAAGAGGTCTTTTTGCAAGTTCTGCACTGTTCCATCCTGTATCTTTTAGTGTGTTGGAAAAAACAAGTTTTTGAATTTTATCTATTGAAATTGCAAAGTCGTCCATCGATTTTTTACCTGAAGGATTTTGCAATAGCGTTTGCCAAAATTGCATGAGTTGGTAGGTTGTCCGTCCATATAAAATAACTCCTGCATTATCTACTAGTTCAGAATAATGTTGATGTAGCCCTTCGTCAGCAATTCCTGCCGTATGGTCGCAAACACCGTCAAGTGTCATATTGAATGCTGCAATTACCTTTCTCATATTTTTCATTTGTATGTCAGTATGTTGTCTGTCATTTTTTTGTTTTGTTGTTCTTTACATTGACCGCTAACGCATGGCTATAAATGTATGCGGTTAAAGCCTACATCTTTCTCCCACGTTGCCAACGAAATTGAATGCACAAACTTTACGAAGCTACAATACAGCATATGTTTTATAGCTATTGTTCCTCCTTATAAAAAAGTAAAAGGATTGTTAGATGCAATGTGCATTATCTTAATGCCGGGAACTTTTGGTTGTAGCCATGTAGCGGCATACTCCATGCCGGCTTCTTCACTTACGGCATGGCTCAGCACAAGCAATGAAGTTTTTTGTCCCATGAGTTTGCCGTCTCTTACCCGTTCTACAGTTTCCCATTCCCTGGTTTCGCCACTTAGAATGAGATCTGGTTTATGCTCTTGGATGGCAGCGATTTGCCTTTTACTGTCCATATAACCAAATGCCAGATAGATCGTATGGCAATCCTGATTTAATTTGCCAACAACGCGTACGGTTGGAATACCCAATCGGTCTTTGGCGAGTACGGCTATCGATTTCAAAGACATGGGCTTGGGCAAGGTGAGCAGCCTGGGACTGTTGACATCATAATACTTTTCCCATCCCAGCTTAATCAAATTGCCCATGATGATCCCGTCGGGCTTATGCGCATGCCAGTAATCATGAAAGCGCCATATCGCAATCTTGTGTTTATTTAATAATGTCATTTTGTAACGGTAGGCATCATCTTGCTGTAGCCAATCCGTTTCGTCCTGATTATTATAATAAGGGGTCTCGTGGGCAATGATAAAATTAGCGCCGGCCTTAGCAGTTTTCTCAATTACCTCTATCGTAGGAAACATCGTGGTCACGATACCAGTTACTTCCTGATCCATACTGCCAGACCGAAGCTGATCGACCGTTGTGGCAAACGGAGCACCGGGAATTTCTTTCAGTATGATATCAATTACTTGCTTTACCGTGAAAGTCTGGCTACATTTCCTGCGAGACTTACGCTGGGTAAAGTCATTACCATAGAGGTACCGACAAGGCTGGTGACCGAAGATAAAAATTTTCTCCTCCCGTATAAGGCATCATCATTTGGATTCTTCATGAAGTGGTTTTTTCGGATAAATTAAAACTGAAGATAGCGAGTTTCAATAATCGAATTTTACAATGGCACCCAAATTTTCTGCTAGCCTACGTGTTTCTCAAAGTTTAGCGGCGTGAAAATCATTTAGACACATTTGTTAGTCCCCACTTATTATCATAAAAGCCCGCAGCTTTAATTGCTTTGGAACCAACTTTCAGCATATCCGCTGAAAAGATCATATAATCGGGAAAACCACTTCCGGCTGCAAAATACTGATTGGGGTCAGTGGCATTCATACCTGGTAATCCGGTTCCAGTTATTACTCCAACCATCGCGATGTTACTATCCTGTCTCGGCCACGTGAAATAAGCGGCTAAATCTTTTCCTGCATACACGCTGGAGCCAACCGTAATTTGATCGCGTGTCACCTTTATCGGGCACGTTTTCAATAATTTATCCCAGGCGGAATTCGTAACTGAATTGCCATAGATAATTACGCCTCTGTCACTGTATTTTGCTGGTGTAAAGTCGCGATCGGCGACGATATCAAGCGCACCATTACCCCTGTAATACCAGACCTCGGCATCATACCGCGCTTTGTTGTAAGCCCACCTATTTTCTTCTGAATTACCTCGCGTGCCGTAAACAAATATCATCTTATGATTGAATGCTTCTTTAAAGGTGCCTGACCGCAATTCATTTTTATGATTTGCCATCGGGCTCGACGCAATTTTCCATTGAGAACTTTTGGAAAGATAAACTATGCGATCACTGCTTACGACATACTGAATCATTTCCTTATCAAGCGATATGGAAACTGTATCACCTACATTGAAGTAATTCGTTTCCAATTTTAACAGCGCAATATTTTCAGTCGAACCGGTAATTGTTCTTGTTTTTTTATCTCTCACCAAATGGATCTTGCTATACGCAAGGGAATTATTTTGCTGTATAATGGAGGCCCATCGGTACGAGGATGAAATTGCAGGATTTGCCGTAACAAAATCGATGACATTGTGTGCACTATCGTGCTTGATCGTATGCCACTGGAAATACTCAAATAACGGAGGCCAGTCAACACTTTCACTTCCAAACCAATGACTTCCCCCGGGATATTCGTAGTAACTAAAATCGCTGTGAAATTCTCCAAGAACTTTCCGCATTTGGCGTGCATAGTTAACAGAAACAACTTTGTCGCTATCACCATGATGAATATAAATGCCAAGGTCCTTATAATTTTGAGCAAGCTCAATCACATTGCTGGGATTGCTTGCGCGCAATAAAATTTGTTCTGCATCGGATTGACCTTTTTCAGGAATTTTTCCATCGGCAGATCCATATCCCGTAAGAGTCGGATAGGCGGCACACGGTGCTATAGCCGCCCACTTATCCGGATACGTCGCCCCGAGGTACCAGGTGCCATGCCCGCCCATGGAATGACCCGTGAGGTATATTTTTTTTGGATCGGGATTGAATTTTTTGGTTGCTAGCTCCAGCACCTCCAGTGCGTCGATACGCCCCCAATCTTCCCAGTTAAAACCTCTCGGCCTTCTATTCGTGGGCGCTACAAGAACACCCCAGCCCTTGGGTTGATAGGCACGTGCCTGGCCAATCGCCTGAACACCCGCGCCATGAACGGAAAGAAACAATGCCCCCTTTTCCGTTGAACCAACGGACTGAGGCGCCACACTATAATATTGTACACTTCCATCAATGTCACTGATAAACGTATAACTATGGTGGTCTTCTGCATTGACGGCATTGACCGTTATTGATTGCTCATCGAGCAACTTACCATTCTGCTTCAGTTGAATGGTACAAACATAATCACCCTTGGCTGAAACAGCGGATGGGTTAAAATAAAAACCCGTTTTACGTATGGCAGCCGGGGCGATATCCGGAATACTTGTATCCGTTATTTTACCGTTTAAGCTAGCGGTGATCGACATTTTTGTGAGAGGCTTGCTTGAAGTATTGATGATAACAATGGCGCCTAAAAGATCTTCCTTCGATTTTCCGATAATAATGTGCGGAAGGGTAACATCCTCTGTACTCAGCAAAATTGGTTTTTGCGGAAATAGTAAACGCGCACTAATCCCCTGCCACCTCGAAAAATTTCCACACCTTATCAACAATTCATTGCTCCCCTTTTTCAACTCTACAGGAATCTTCATCCACCCATCGTTATATATATCTCCGCCATGCGGTTCCCCATTAAAATAGAACATGCTATTTCCAGAAATATTTAGCAATGCATTTTGTGAACGATCGGCCTGATAGGTAAGATAGATGTAACCATTCGTCAATACGTCACCTTTGAATCTTCCGGTGGTGTCAACTTCGATCTTTTGCCAAAGAATATCAGCACCTTTCTCATCTGTAAAAAGCTTTTCACCTGACATTGGTTTTTTGAACTCACCTGTGTATAACTGGTAAGCAAGCTGATCCGTTACGATTGCATCCCGTCCATACCGATGGCATTGCGCAACGGCCAAACCAGTTTTGAAATTATGTTCTGTCTGCCCTTTTGAAATAAAAACAGGGAATAATAGAAAAATGAATAACCATAATCTCATGCAGAAAATCTTTTAGATCATTGTTAAATATAACAGTTATTAAAAGAGGTTGCGTTTCCGCAACCTCTTTTGTGGCAACCAAACCAATTATAAAAAAAAACTACTGTACGTCCCAGAACAACTTTGCGCCTGGGGTATCTTTTGCGGCAACAACTTCATAGTTTGCTGCATTGTATACTTTTTCACTACCCGGATACAACAAACGCACGGGCGGCATCTCCGACCCTGGCGTGCTGTTATCGGGAACAAAAGTAAGCGCCGGGTAATTTGTTCTTCTTACTTCGGCCCATCCTTGAATGGACTGTATAAAACCAAAGCTTACCCATTTTTGCGTCCATATTTTAGCCAGTTTTTCAGGGTTTGATCCTGTATATGCAACCGAAGGGCTGCCTAACAAAGCTGTTAGTTCAGACGGAGTCGCAGGTTCTTCGGGCTCCGCGCCCCGAAAATCAGCACCGGTACCATTCAGATAAAATGTAAAATCAACGGCCTGGGTAACTGCCTTTTCGTACGCTACCTGAGCATCGGCCGTGCTACCCCATCTTTCATGCGCTTCGGCTTTAAGAAAATTCACTTCTGAAGCTGTGATAACGATGCCGGGAAATGCAGTATTGAACAAAAATGTCGTTGAATCCAGTATGGCATATTTTCCAGCAGCGATGTTGGTTTCCTGTTCAGAGGAAGGAATATCCGCTGGCATACTGAAGTAATCTGCGTTGGGTACTCCGTTTGAAACATTCTTATCAAACAAAGCACGGATCCTTGGATCATTAGCCGGTTTCAAAACTTCGTCTACCAGAAATTTCGGAGCTATATGCGTCGTTAATTCCGTAACAGCATTCCTCATAAAATCGGTGTATGTTAGTACGGGCGCTAACAGTACATTGTGAGTGGATTCATCCACAAGTGGATATTCTGAAGGTGCATTAAGCATTTCCAAAACCTCTGTTCTCGCCTTCGTTTCGTTCTGAAATGAGATGCGCATCAGCAACCTGAGCCGCAGCGAGTTTGCATACCTGCGCCACTTATCCATACTTCCCTTAAGCAGAATATCCTGTTTCGAAAAAGCGGATGCTACCAGCGGATCGAGACTCGCGCTGGCAAAATAGGCGGCAGATGCTTTCAGCCCATCTAATAAGGTGGCGTAGATCTCTTCGCTGCTATCAAACTTGGGTGCTGTTATTTCACCTTTGAGATTGAGCATGCCCGCCTGCGAAAAAGGAATGTCTCCCCACAGGTCAACCATTTGTGCAGTTTGATCATAAAATACAACTTTGGCTGCGTGCAGGTATACATCTGCATCTGCCTGCTCTTCAGCGGAAAGTGTAGCATACTCTTTTTCAATCTCCCGCATGTGGGCCATAATACCGCCTGCCCCTCCCGTGATTCTGTTTTGATCATAATAATTGGGCGTATAATAATCCTTCCAGAAATCGTCCAGGTAGTTCAATTGTTGCTGATAACGCTTCGTTGTGTTAGGATAGCTGACAGCGTTGGTATAAACACCTGGATGCATCACTAGAAAAGTCCGGATGTTCCAGTAATCAGCACGGACTCTTCGATTGTCCAGCATCGTGGTGAAAAATTTTCCTATTGAAGCTTCCGTTGTCTTTTCAGGGTTGAGATACTGTTCTTCCAATGTATCCTGGCATGACATCAAGCCTGTAACAATCATTGTGGCAGCTCCCACTCCGGTTAATATCTTTTTTATATTCATGATTTAAATAATTGAGTAGTTTATTAGAATCTTCCATTCAGCGAGAAACCAAAACTGCGGGTTGCAGCCAACGATCCTTCATCCACTCCCTGCCTGAGCCAATTTGAACCAATGGCCACTTCGGGATCAAGATTCTTCAACGTTCTGTATAAATAGAACAGGTTCCTGCCAACGAGGGATACGCGCAGGTCCTGGAAACGAAGTTTATTGGAAATGCTTTTTGGAAGACTATAGCTTAAGGTTACTTCCCGCATTTTGATGTAGTCATTCTTCAGTACACCCTGCGTTTCATAGCGGCCTGAAGCCCAATAAAAGGAATTGATGTAATAGTATGCAGCTTCCACAATTGTGGTATTAGGTTCACCTGTTGTGGTTACACCCTCTAACAAAACACCATCATGGTATTGTGCGCTACCGTGATCGCTAGCCAGCACTTTATTTCCATCACCATCAATATTATAGGGTAGTCCACCGTTTGCTTCGTCACGATAGCTCATCGTATTTTCATACATGCCGGCGCCGTAAGCGTATAAATGCGGAGCTGAAACAAGCTTGCCGCCAAAACGATAATCGGCTAAGAAAATAAGAGAAAGACCTTTATACGATAGGGTGTTAGACCATCCGCCCACTGCCTTGGGTTGAATGTTTCCTACCTTTTCGTAATCATTACCCGTTGATAAAGTATATAGACCATCATCGCTGACAATGTAATTACCGTTGGCATCTTTAACCCGAGTGTGTGTATAAATATTTCCCAATACATCACCTTCTTCAGCTTTGATTAGGACAGCACCTGCATCCAGATTATAGAATGTCATTTCATCCATGCCCGGAGCAAGTTTTTCAACTCGTGTTTCATTCTTCGCGAATGTTAGTCTGGAATCCCAGCGCAATGATCCGTTGTTAAAAGGTGTTGCGTTTAGACCTATTTCAATTCCCTTCGACGAAAGCTCTCCCAAATTTGCCAACACAGTGGAAGCACCCATGCTCGGGGCCAGGCTCAGATCAATGATCTGATCTTTCACGGTATTCGTATAGTACGTTACATCGAAACCGAATTTATTATTTAAAAAAGCGGCCTCTAAACCAAACTCCGTTTCCGTTTTTCGCTCTGGCTTAATATTGTTATTGCCATAGCTTCTCGATGCGCTCAACTCAGTAACCGCTCCGTTGGTTGTCGAAATTGTTTGTTGTGTATACAGTACGTTAGCGGCGTAAGGCTGAGTGCCATTGGCAATACGCGCCTGTGAAGCTCTTATCTTTCCATAACTAAAAAATGCAGGAAGCTCGAATGCATCGGTAAATACGAATCCTGCATTCACACTGGGATAAAAGTATCCATTATTATCCGGTGGTAATGTGGAAGTATATTCCTGCCTTCCGGTTGCTTCGAGATACAAATATTCCTTAAAACTCAGGTTCAACATTCCCAGGTACGCATACATGGTTGATTTAGTCCGTGCTGATGAAGCAGTTCCAATACCATAGGAATTGTTGAGGCTGAACCAGTTTTCCTGCACAAGTCCCCCCGCTGTCCCGGCTCTTTGATCCAGGTAACTCTGGGATCTTGACTGGAATCCTCCCATTAAAGAGAAATTGAAATTCTGGGAAAGCTGTGCGCTGTAGGTTAAAAGAGCATCGGTATAAAGTATAGAGTACCGACCTTGCCACAATGAATATGATCCGGTGGAGGATGAAGTATTAAAGGAAGAGGGATATTCATTGTGCCTTTCTATCTCATTGCGCAAGCTGGTAAAATCATTACCAACACGTCCTCTGAATTTCAGGTTTTTCACTATCTGATAATTCAACGTCGCGCTTGAAATGAGCCGGTCCTGATATTCATCATCATTGTCGCGAACATTTCGCCATAAATATTCAAGCAAGTCTGAAGCCCGGATATTATATTTTATCGCTTCATCCGGATTTCTTTGTTTATCAGCAAGGAGTACATATTTATAACCAGTTGATGTCTGATATTTATTCAGGTAAGCATCCATGTAATCTGCCCTGTTAAAGAATCCACCATAATTTGCTGTAAGGCGATTGATTGACTCCGGACGATTATGAACATTGCTGTTCACATAGTTGATAATGATATCGGCGCTTACTTTATCATTTAGTTTCAACGAACTGTTCAAATTGAAAGAGTTACGCTGCAGATCAGATCCTCTCGCAATACTTTTGTAATCCAATCGCGTATATGAAAGTCTGTAAGAAGCTCTATCTGTACTATTCGATAATGCAATGTTGAAATTTGAACTTGAACCAGTCTGGTAAAAATCTTTATAGTTGTCGGGCTGCGCGGAGTACGCGCGTGTTGTTCCATCCCACCACGCTACCTGACGGCCATCCATCCGTGGTCCGAACTGAGCCCATGAGCGAAAGTTCGGACGTATCGTTTCATTGGTACCATCACCGTCAACATCGGTTGGGATAAAACCTTCTTCATTCGCGCCAAAACTTACATTATTTGTTTCCCGGTCATAGCCAGGGCCGTACGTATTTTGAAATCTGGGAGTAAAGGCAACTTCTTCTACCGTTAAATTATAATTGAATTCAACACCGAGGCCGCTTCCTTTACTTCCTCTCTTTGTCGTAATTACGATGACCCCATTGGAAGCTTCAGAACCATACAAGGCGGCAGCGCTGGCTCCTTTAAGAATATTTAATGATTCAATATCCGCAGGATTTATATCCAGGATCCCATTGCCTCTGATCTTTTGATCGTCCCAGTATCCACCATTATTGATACCGCTTGGCGCCTGCTCTGCATTTCTAATCATTACGCCATCGACTACATAAAGCGGCTGATTGCCGGTGGCTTTAATAGAGTTTATTCCGCGGATCTGAACATTGACTGCGCTTGTTGCTCCCCCAGGCGCTGATGAGATCCTGACACCCGCGGCCTTACCATATAAGGCTGATGCAAAGTTGGTGTTGGCCGCGGCATTTATCTGCTCTGAGCTGATCGAACTAACCGCATAACCTAGCGCTTTTTTGTCACGCGATATACCCAACGCAGTAACGACAACTTCACCAAGCTGGGTTATATCGTCTGCCAGGGAAACATCGATTGATGTTTTTCCATTAACCGGAATCTCTTGTGTGGCGTATCCGATAAATGAAAATGCTAAGACAGCTTCCTTTTCAGTTTCAGGAATCTGAATTGAATACCGTCCCTCTGAATCTGTCGTAGATCCATTGGTTGTTCCTTTCAGCAGAACAGATACACCGGGCAAAGGAGTATCATCGGATGATGATGTCACACGCCCTGCGACTGTCTGACCAAAGGTGGAAAATCCCGTCATTACAAAAATGACTGCCAGATAGCGTAAAGAATTTTTCATGGATAAGAGGTTAATTGTTTTTGTGATCAACCACACTGAATAGCCATCAACAGATGTGTTAGAGTGTGGTCATTATAAAATAAAGGTAAAGGAGATGTTTTGGATTAGCAAGGAAAAATTATTTTCGTTTGCGCACACGGTGGCATCCGTGCTCGATAACGTAAATTACGTGAGCACTTTGTAAAATTGAATATTTTATTAAATTGTGCCCCGTAAACGATCCCAGCTTATTTCCCTTACATTGCGCTAGTCAATTAAAAAATGGAGGACACAATCAGAATAAAGGATATTGCCAAGATGGCCCAGGTGTCTGTTGGAACTGTAGACCGTGTGATTCATAAACGAGGCGAAGTTTCTACGGAGTCATTTAAAAAAGTAATGGGCATCCTGGAGAAAACAGGGTACAAACCCAATTTGATCGCGAGGACGTTAGGCAATCACAAGACATTTAAAGTTATAGCCCTGCTTCCGGATGCGGATAAAGATGAATATTGGAAAATGGCGTATGAAGGAGTTCAGAAGGCAGAAAAGGATTGGTCGCAATATGGAATCTCTATTAAGATTCTATTCTTTGACCTATATGATAAAAACTCTTTCAAAAAATGTTTTAAGTCAGCTCTAAAAATTAAACCCGATGGAATTCTGACCGCACCTATATTCTATCAGGAAGCTCTACATTATTTTAAACTATGCCGCTCAAAAAAAATACCTTTTGCCGTATTTAATAATAATATTCCTAAAACCGGATCTTTAACTTTTATAGGACAGAACTTATATGAAAGCGGCGTTGTGGGAGCTGAATTGCTTCACATTAATCAAAAGCAACCCGGTACCTATGCTATTTTGCATATTTATGATGATATCCATAATTCCGTGCACTTGTCGGAAAAGGAGAAAGGGTTTAAGGACTATTTCAAAAAACTCAAAACGGAGAAATGCAATGTTTTAAGTGTTGACCTTAACGTGAGCCACGCGCCTACACTTGAAAAGGAGCTGAATCAACTTCTCAATGATCCTAACTTGAAAGGCGTCATGGTCACCACCTCAAAAGGCGCTTCGATCGTTTCAAAATTATTGGAAAAGCATGGAAAAAATGGTATCAGAATGGTGGCTTATGACCTCCTCGAACAAAATGTTCTGTATTTAAAAAAAGGAATAATCGATTTTCTTATCAATCAAAATTCGAAGCGCCAAGCTTTTACGGGAATAACCCAGTTGGCGAATCACCTGGTCTTCAAAAAGGATCTAGCTCCGACCTACCTTTTTCCCCTGGAAATTATCACGCGAAGTAATTTGAGCTCTCATCAGGAATGGATAGACCATTAAAAATTAAATTTAGTTTGATTCGGCAGTAAAAGAAAATACCAATGCCGGATAAGATGTGGTTTTCGGGAGACCAGTCGGCAGAACTATTTTTATTGCATCCCCTTGTCTCTTCCATTTTACTTTCTTTCCACTCATGAGCAATTTTATTTGGGTGCCCTTTCCCGGCAGATTATATTTCCATGACACCTCCGAAGGCAATGGCTTGTTTTCTTCAAGGCACACAATGGCATATAGTTTTCCATCCTTTCCTTTTGTAAAAAATGTCTTGCCATCCCGGTATTGATCCGTTGTCCTTGTATTATAGATAGCATCACCGTTCACCTTAAGCCAATTCCCAATTTCTTTCAACCGCATGATTTGCTCGTCACTCAACGTACCATCTGGTCTTGGGCCAACACCGAGTAATAAACTTCCTCCTTTAGCAACAATCTCCGCGAGGGTCTGAATTACCTTTGCCGATGATTTGAAATTATCATTCGGAACATAACCCCACGCACCACCCAATGTTATGCAGCTTTCCCAGGGATAATCAAGTTTGTCCTTGGGAACATTTTGTTCCGGCGTAAGATAATTTTCAAATTCACCGTGCACAGTGCGGTCCACAATAAGCAAACCGGGCTGTTTGCTGCGCGCCATAGAAGCAATCTTATTAATTTCTATGTCCTGGCTCCATTCGGGGATCCTTGCCCCCCATGAGCGAACTTCGTCTGTGACTGTTTCCAATGGTCTTACCCAACCGCCATCCAACCATAAAATATCCACCGATCCATACTCGGTCATGAGCTCCTCTATTTGATTATAGGTGAACTTTTTAAATTGGTTCCAACGCCAGGGGTATTTTCGAATATCATAATTAATATTTCGGTCCGGCGTGGCATACTTAGGCCACCAATAATATTCACTATGCCAATCAGGTTTAGAGTAATACGCGCCAATCATAATTCCTTTTTTGCGAAAAGCATCAAACACATGCCGGGCAACATTGGCCTGGGGATTCTTGCCAAAAGGACCATTGGTGATTTTAAAATCTGTTTGACGTGTATCAAACATATTGAAGCCATCGTGGTGCTTCGTGGTAAAAACCAGGTATCGCATCCCTGCATCTTCAGCCGCTTGTGCCCATTGACCCGGATTAAATTTTACGGGATTAAATTTTTTACTTAAGTCCCAATACCATTTTTTATATTCAGCATAATCTGAAGAACTGTCTCGTGAAATCCATTCTTCAGAACATAAAGACCACGATTCGATTATACCGGCCTCAGCGTATAGGCCCCAATGAATTATCATTCCAAATTTTTGATCACGCCATGTTTCCAGCTTCTTGCTGACAAGTGGATTTGTTGGCCATTGATACTGTGCGGATGTAGGATGTAGATGTTGTCCAATCACAACATTTACGAATGCAATAAATAATACGCACCCAACTAATTTTTTTTGCAGGCTTTCCATATTTGATCAGCGAATATTATCAAATAACTTGAAGTAAAAGAGATTTATTTTAATTCAGATGTTCTTAATGATTTAAATAGACTACCGGTGCTTTATGAGCGGCACTCCAAATTCTATGCCCTATGATTAAAGATTCAACCAATACGTTAGCTTAAAGACCAATGCCCGGTTTTTGCTGATGAAGTTGTCAGGAAAATAGTTTTCAGTGTACACGATAAAAAGATCGGACGCAGGCTTATACCTCCATTGAAACCGGGCATTGAGGTTCATGTTATCCAGCAGGTTGTTGTATTGAAAGTAGGTAGTCAGAAAAAGTTTGTCTGTGACAGTTAGGTCAATGCGGGGACCGATAAGAAATAATTTTTCCTGACCATAGCTTTCGGCAAAATTTATATCGTTGTAATCGAATAAGAGCGATACATTTCCATAGGGTTGATACCGTACATTGAACTGCCCGTTTACGCTGAAGCTCGTTCCGTTATAAAAGCCTCCGTAAATAGCCTGAAGATTGAAATTAAAAACTTTACGTGTATTGCTATTAAAAGCGGCAGACACGGCATGCCAGGTATATTCTTCTCCTCGAAGGAAAGGAACATATGGACCAACAGGGTTAAAGTCATTTGTTAATCGCTGAAAAATGTAATTATACGCCACCGTAACCATAGCCGTGTTGACGAAATTAAAGCTGTAGCTTTGAATGTAATTTCTATCGGCAAGTGTGCCGTCGGGAAGATAAGTTTGATTGAGCGTGGCTGTCGGGCCCATCCATACTATCGATTTATGCGTTGGATAAAATTTATAGGTAACCCCACCGTGGTAGTTTATTTGTCCAGGGTACACCCGCTCGCTGGGAACAAAACCTCCCTCGGCATTAAAATTATCACCGACATAAGTAGGCTTAAATCGAACGTAAACGTTTCGTGTTGAGAACTCTACAAAAATGCCGGCAGCTGTGTTATCCGATTTGTTAAAGTTGTCGAAGGATTTGGAAAAGAAAGAGCTGACGTGCCATTTATTGCCTTTGCTTAGCATTTCCAGATCAAAACTGAGAACACGGTTAAAGGTGTTTTTTTCAAAAATAGGGTTCCCGCCGACGAATGTTTTCCGGAAAATACTTTCATGAAAATATTTTAGTGTGTCGCCATTGCCTACCTCCATGCTTTTCTTGTTTACAAATGTCACAGCAAAGCTGGACTGACGCCAGAAGTTACGTTGTACAGTGGCTACTGTAAAGTTTTGAGTCGGCAGTCCCAGCGATAATTCTTTTTTGGTTTGGATATTCATGACGTTAATCCGCCAATTCTCATTAAACGAACCGCTCAGTCGCGCACCATACACGATGGGTACTCTTTGAAAAAGCCCATTGGAAGTTCTTACAAGTCCAATCCTTCGCGAGAAAAACGGCCGTGCCTCCGGCAATCCAGCGCGGTTGAAAAGGTCACTGTTTTCGAGAAAGAATTGCCTCCGTTCAGGAAACTGGAATTCAAAGCGGGTGAGGTTTATCACTTGTTGGTCAACTTCTACCTGCGAAAAATCGGGATTAAAAGTCAGGTCAAGATTCAACGATGGGGTTATGCCGACTTTAGCATCAAAACCCATCTGAAATTCGGACGCGCTCTTTTTAGGATCAACTTCAGCGTCATTGGAAAAGCTGCCGGCCGCGAACGGAATGAAGGATATATTTTTACGCGCGGGAGGAACTGGATCGTCCCAGATCAGCTTTCCCGAATAAGCAAACATACCAGTACTAAATTGAATGGGTGTCCGAATCCATGACGAGCGCATGTTTCTCTTCTTGTCTGATCGGTCAAACAGAACATTCCACTCCTTCAGGCCATCTTTGTACCGGAAACTTTTCCAGGGGATGGCAGCTTCCGTTATCCAATGGTCTGTGTACCTGGTGACTTTTGAATACCACTTATTATCCCAAAAACTATTAAACGCATCAGTACCAGCGCCACCACCCGAAATAATCCCTTCACGCTGAACTCCGGCCGGCGTAATACTAAAGAAAAAACCATTAAGCCCATCGTTGTAAGGGCCCAGGTTAATCCCCACATTATCATTTAACGGGAATTCAAAATCACGGCGCAGCGAATTAATAAGATCCGGGCTGTCATCATCATAACACACAAAAGAGACATAAAAGAATTGATCATTGAACGTTACCCTGGCTTCGGTTTGGTAAGGCGCCTGTGCCGTATCTACCGGATAATTAAGAAACCAGTCTTTCGCCACATCCGCTTCTTGCCAATCTGCTTCGTCCAGCTTACCATCAAGAGTGATTTCACCTTTCACCTTTTTGATGTGTAAGAAAGAGCCGGGCATATTTTGCGCCAGCAGAAAATGGGGAAGAAAAACAAATAGTAGTAGTGCTCTCATCAACCGCTGAAACCTTAAACTATTTTCTTTTGATGACAATTACAATTCATCCAATGACAAGTGGAGAGATTATTGTGTGAGCAATTTTGAATAGAAGTCTGGTGTATTGGCAACAGATTCGATGACAGGCAAAAAAGCAGGATGCAGAAACGAATCCATAAAAAAATAACCATATTGAATCCCTCTATTATAGTCAATTGAGATCAATAAACTAAATTGGGCAAATATCCATGCCTTATACTATGAACGAGATAAAAAAAGAAGACATCAAACAGGAAGTGTTTGACCTTTATGATGACTATGCCCATAACCGGATTGACCGACGCGATTTTATGCAAAAGCTATCCACCTACGCTGTAGGCGGTCTGACTGTTGCATCGCTTATGAATTTCCTCATGCCCGACTATCATGGTGCCGTTCAGATTCAACAAAATGATCCAAGGTTGAAATCCGAATACGTGAATTATCAATCACCAAAAGGTGGCGGATCGATCAAAGCGCTGTTGTCGAAACCTGTGGATGCAAAAGGAAAACTTGGAGGCATTGTAGTAGTTCATGAAAACAGGGGTTTGAATCCTCACATTGAAGATGTGACAAGGAGAGCCGCCTTGGCGGGATTTCTTTCTGTTGGTCCTGATGCGTTGACACCGCTAGGTGGATATCCTGGCAATGATGATCAAGGCAGGGAGCTTCAGAGTAAACGCGATAGAAATGAAATCCTGGAAGATTTTATTGCGGCTTACGAATACTTAAAAGGACATAAAGATTGTACTGGTAAAATTGGCGTTGTAGGTTTTTGCTTCGGTGGATGGGTCTCGAATATGATGGCCGTGCGAATTCCGGAATTGTCTGCATCCGTACCTTTTTACGGAGGTCAGCCGGCTGCTGAAGAGGTTCCGAAAATAAAAGCTCCGCTCCTCCTCCATTATGCTGAACTGGATACGCGTGTCAATGAGGGATGGCCGGCCTATGAAGCAGCTTTAAAAGCGAATAAGAAAGAATACACAGCCCACATGTACCCCAATGCAAATCATGGATTTCATAACGACACAACTCCGCGATATGATAAAGCTGCTGCAGAACTTGCCTGGAAACGTACGATAGATTTCTTCAATGAGAAATTAAAATAACGACGTAAAAATTGTAAGCAGATAGTACGGCGCTCATTGGTCATTTTACTTTTCTGCATCTTGGTTGTCCACATTGCGTATAGAACGTTATGGTCTGGCTTTTATTTATTTTAGCCTTCATACTTATGGAATTCCGTTATAGTCAAATAGTATCCGTCCGGATCTCTAAGTGAAAATTCCATTTTCGTTGAGTTTGGATTTAAGTGAATATCTTCTTCAACCAAGCCACCTATTTTTTCGACATTTTGACGTACACCGTTCATGTTTTCGGTCCTGAAGTAGAGGATTAGTCCATTTCCAGGAATAATATTTGGATTTATCATAGTAGGGTGCCCGTGTTCTCCCCATTTATGAAGACAGAGTAGAATTTCATCATTTTCAGATACCAGTATATCAAACTCCTTTCCCCCGTGCATACTTCTACAGCCAAATACGGATTGATACCATTTAGAACTGGCTTCAACATCTTTTACAGCTATTATTGGGTCAATTTCTGTCATCGCATGATTTTTAGTTAGCAAACCTCCTAGTTAGGTACAAAGTTTTCCTATGATTTTATTTGTTGCGTCTAACTTACCTGCCAATAACGTCCACTATAAGGCGTTTGCCTTACCAAAATAAAAATAAACAAAGAAGGCAAATGACTTATAGCTTTTACTGGCGGCTGTACCTTTCCTTTTTTCAGGAAATCAAACAGTCCCATTTGTCAATGAGTTTAGTTCTGTCTGTATGTTTATTCTTGCATTTAGTTCATACCTATCCGAAAATTCCTCCGTCTTGTAAATTTTGTCCATTTTAAGAAAATGTGTTAAAACTTTTTTCCTTCCTGGATTATAAATGATTTCTGGATAGATCGAATATTCACGCCTTATTTGTTTGGAATATACTTTATAGGTGTCGGGGTCAGAGCCAAGAATTGATAGGTCCGCGTCTGTAAATAAATTTGTCTCGAAGTCACTTGACGTCATGTTTTTTTGTTGCCAGAATCAATTGCCCGCAAAAAGTTCTCAGTTTCTCAGGAAATGATATGTTAGTTAGTCTTTTTATCGCTGTTTCGGCACTTCGTTGTTCATTGTTACTCTTTAACGTGTTATAAACCAAGTCATGGTAGGCAATCGCAAATATTATTACCTCCCAATTGACGAATTTGTCCTTATAGATTTTTAGTTCTGACAGTAATGAATTCAAGTGTGAAAGATTGTGATAATGTCTGTCAGACTTGGAATAGTTCTCCTCAACTTCATCCCACATTGTCTGTTGTTGTCCACTGTTTGATGTGTAATTATTCAGACTCTCTAAAAATTCTTGCTTAATCATTGTCGTCAGTGTCGTCCCGAAAAATGGCTGGCAACGTTTTGAAAACTAAACTACAAATATACATCGACCCGGCCATTGATTACGCACTTTATTATGCACAGTGTCACGATTGCAGCCTCTTGACCACGGTCTTTTTTTTTAGTAGCATATACAGCAGGTATAATTAATGTCAATCTTCAGAGATCCGATTTATTTAATTAATGTTCGTATAAACTCAACTTCAGTATCATTTTCAACAATATGGTCTGGCTGTATTCCTTTCTGCTCCCATGATTCTTCTGTATCGGGTAGTGTTGGAGCAGCAGTAGATACCGATACATATATTTGTTCATTTACAACATACCATGAATTCATATTTGCGGCTCCTGCAGACTGTTGCCCTATAATTTTAGCCCTTTTTTTATTTTGCAATGAATAAGCAAATGCCTCTGCGGCAGAGGCTGTCCCCTTATTAACAATAATGAACAATGGATTGTCATATTTTTTTTCTGTAAGCCATAATACTGTCTTATCAATTCTGCTGGGACCATTTCTGGTTTTGAAGTCAAGTAACGGAATGTCTTTTGGCAGAAAGAAGCTATGGAAAACCGACCCCAGTTCGCTCCCTCCCCCACCGTTGTCTCTCAAATCGATTATCAACGCCTTTGTATTAGAAATAAATTCCATCGCAGCAAAGAGGACTGGTAAACTTCTTGTCGATATATTGATCTCAGAAAGTTTAATATAACCGATATTTTCTTCCAATATTTTAACTTCACGAAAACCGAAATTTTTTTCAATCGCTTCCGGACCGTAGTAAAAAGGATCATAGCTAAATTGTTCTGTGGAATTTGAATCTGCAGTTTGGCTTTGGGCTGCTAAAAGCTCTTTTACCGCCTTTGAGTCATTGTGGACATACAGATGACCATCATGGCTAAAACTCCTAAGGCATTGAGTGGCTATTGAATCAAATGTATTCCAATCCTTGATCTGATTGAATCTACCGTTCTTATATTCTTGCAATAAATGAGTAGCAATTCGTTTTCCTTTTTCCGGAAATACATAATTGTCATTAATAAGCTTTGCAATAGTTGTTATTGCTGATTCAAGTTCTTTTTTTGACAAGCTTTGAGAAAAGCCTGTGATTGAACTAATCGCAACACGTCAGGAAAATTATTAAAGGAAATATGTGCTTCATTTGATTCTTTTAAATTTTCACAAATTTCCGATCCTTGGACGTTATTTAATTGTACACAATTAGCTAAATCTTTTTGTACGTGTTTGGTAAAAAACCAGTCGTTTGCTTAAAAACCCTGATAAAATGGCTTTGATCGAAAAAACCACATTGATGTGCAATGTCCGTAAGCGATCGTTGAGATTTTAGAATCAACGTTGTTGCTTTTTCAATTCTGAGTTTTCGAACGTATTCTCCAAGGGTGCACCGAAAATATTTCGGGAAGAATTTTGAAATAGTCACTGGATGTACTTGGACTAAACTAGCCAGTTCGTGTAGCAATATATTTTCATTCCAGCGATCATTTAGTATACTCCTTAGTAGCCGGGCCCATTGGGGATTAAATTTTTCGTCTTTAATATGAGTGGTCATCGCAATGAAATCAAGTAACAGTCCATGAATCGTTTCTTGCGAAAGTTCATCATTTGTTAGACACTCCTTGTAGGCTTTTAATATGGCGAATTTTGCATTCGCACAATTTAATTTAGTGTTATTAATGGAAGTAATCTCCAAATTATAGTGAGAAAAAAAACTATTCTCAATTTCGACATTAATATTCCTGGATGGATGCCTTGTATTTAAATTCCGATGAAGTTCTCCGCTGGCGTAAAAGAGAATTTCTCCAGGAATTGCGTCAAGTTCCTGATTTTTTCTTTGCTCACGGTTGCCGCCTTGTAAAATGAAGGTGATATGACTATTCTCGTGATAATGCCATCCTTCAAAGACTTTGGAATGGTACTCTGTCTCACTTACAAATACTCCGTTTGCCTCCCAGCTTCTTTTATTAGATCCTAAATATCTTCCCCCTTTTAATTGAAGCATAATTTTATATATATGATTGCTAATGTACGGTGGTCCCCACTACTCAATCCGCGCAGCATTGTGCATAAAGGCGTTTGCCTTCAATTTAAAAAATAAACAACAAAGACAATGACTTATACCTTTTTGTTAGCGGTAGTTTTTGCATTGGAAATTAAATGGTCAACCTTTGATTTGGAGATGTTCCATACTCTTGCCGAAAAGTACTTTCCTTCCTGCACTTTTAAATCCCAACTTTAAATACAGTCTTTTTGCATTCGGGTTTATTTCGTCCACAAGCAAACCCAACGTTTGACTATGCTTGTTCACATATTCATCAATTACAAATCGCAAAAGTTTTGTACCAATTCCATTGTTTTGTTGATTTGGATTTACTCCTAAGGAGTCGATGTAGTATTCTCCTGCCTGTGTCTCATCTTCAGGGTTAAAGTCCTTATTAAACTTGTTTCTTAGGTATTCAATAACGGGTTGTCTTAATTCACTTAGTAGTGCTCCATTATATAAGTTGATGGCCGCCACTACTTTCATAGTATCTTCTACAACCCAACAATTTTCATAGGAATATTGGTTATTGGCTTTTTCTACGAAGTGCAACATAAATTCTCTAGCTTTTTCCGGGTCTTCGTCACCGATAAACTTGTATACAATATCTTCCATTGCTAAAACCAAATATGTTGCAATAACTTCCGAGTCGTTCAAGGTTGCTTTTCTCAAAAATATCATTACTTCAACGTGTTAGATTATTCCCCTCGTCCAAAGCCAACTGTGTCCCGATACAATTGGGGTGATATGTCAGCATTTGTTTTAAAAAAGCGACTGAAATAATATTCGTCCTTGTAGCCCAATTCGTAGGCTATTTCTTTAATGGCTTTGTTTGTCAAGTATAATTCTCGTTTGGCTTCAATGATTATTCTTTCAGAAATTAAATCTGTCAAGGTTTTATTAAAATGTGCTTTCGTGATTTTAGCTAATGCGTTAGCTGAAATATTTAATGCTTTTGCGTAATCACTTGCAGCGTGTTTAGTTTTAAAATCTTTCTCAATAGCATCTTTCAGACTTTGCAAAATGAAAGGTTCTTTTAGGTCCGCCACTGCTTGCAGGGCTTGTGGTTCTTGTTCCGTTTTTAGACGAGACGATGTGATTAAAAATATTTTCAAATAAGAAGTCAGTAATTCGTATTGGGCCAATGCAGGATTTTGCATTTCTGCTTTCATTTGTTCGATAAGCATTTTAAAAGTTTCTGAACTTTTATCATCAATAGTTATAAAAGGTGGCTGGTAAATGTTATTGAACAAAACACCGTTACAAGCTACTTCTTTTTGATGTTTATGAATGCAAAAGAAATCGGGATGAAACTGAATTGCAACACCAATTAAGTTTTTACTTGCGGCCAACATAAACGGTTGGTAAGGCGAAAATGTAAATAAACTATTTGGTTTAAAATCGTATTCCGAAAAATCAGCTTTTACTTTCCCGTTACCTCGTGTAAGCCAAACAAGTGAATAATAATTGTTGCGTTGAATGTGGTCAAAATAGCTGCCGTCTTCAAACGCAAAAAGTTTGAAGGCCAAGTTTCCATTTTGAGGATTTACCAATGTAAAAACTGTTTGCGTTGTCATATTACAAGGGTATTATTTTAGTTTGCGTTCTATTTCTTGAATAGGCAAATCGTTGATACTTGCAAACCTTTTTTGCATGTAGCCATTTTCATCAAATTCCCAAAGTTCGTTGCCATAACTCCTAAACCATTGCCCAGTATGGTCGCGCCATTCGTACTCAAAACGGACAGCCATTCTATTTTCACGAAAACCCCACAACTCTTTTTTTAGTTTATAGTCCAATTCCTTTTCCCATTTTCTTTTGAGAAATTGTTTTACTTCCTCTCTGCCATTTATAAACTCAGTTCTGTTTCTCCATTCGGTGTCACTGGTGTAAGCCATACATACCATATCAGGGTCTTTCGTATTCCATGCATCTTCGGCGGCTCGCACTTTTTGCAGTGCATTTTCCATTGTAAATGGTGGAATGGGCAGTCGTTTCTTTTCCATATTGTATTTGCTAAGAAAGCCAAAACGATCGCCCCGACTTTCTGAATGATTGTATCCGATATTATTTAAGCTTTGACCATTGAACAGGCAGTTGAGACAATAGGTTCGACTCGTCTTTATTCCACTCACGAAGCGTGTTGACTGGATTACCATTTAATTTTCCAATGAAGAAAAGGTAAAGTTTATTATCAATTACTTTGAATGCTTAAGGATTCACTGGCACTTTGATTCCTTTTGCAGCAACAAGCGCAATAGCCATACGCGGGTAAGTATTTTTGAGGATGGTTTTTGAAAAGCTCATTGTGCTGAGCAGATGCAAATTGATATTTCACATCATTGATTCGTGCGTAAATTCCTTGGATCCTTTAACAGCAGCGTTGTCGGTGAAATAAGCTACAAAACCGTATCCACGGTGGCGACTTTATTTTTCAACCGGATCGACATTTTGGGCGAAAATCAAATTGCCTGAAACTAAAAGTACTAGGCAAAAAGTATGTTTGTGAAGTTTTTCATGATAAATGTTTTGAATTTTTATTTTAATCAATTAATACCTGAATGTTTTGAAGTTCACATTATACTGCGGCTAATTGGTGAGCTTCTACCGCCGGGAAGTCGATCTGCGTATTAGCTGTGTTATTAAAATAGTTGGTAAGAATATTTAAAGCAACGTGCCCTACAATTTCTCCTACTTCGGCTTCAGTAACTCCTGATGCTTTCACAGCATTTATGTCAGCATCATCTACCAATCCTTTTTTGCTTACCAATGCTTTTGCAAAGGTTAAAATTGCTTGGGTTTTAGCGTCGTTTGCTTTTCCGCTTCTTGATGCATCTAGTGCCGCGGCATCAATTTTTAAAAGATTTATGCCAAGATAAGTGTGAATAGACAAGCAGTAATTGCACTGGTTGCTTTCGGCTACCGTCAATGCAATTAGTTTGTTTGTCTTTGCTCCCAATGTTCCATGGTCTAGTGCAGCACTAAAATTTAGATAGCCTTCCAACAATGCCGGTGAGTTTCCCATTGCCCTAACCATATTTGGTACTACACCAAATTTGTTGTTTACTGCTGTAAACATTTCCTTTGCTTTGCCTGTAACTTGATCAGGACTTAGCGCTTTTAATCTTGTCATCTTTTTATTTCTTAAACTGTTATGTCATTATTGACAGTGCAAAAATGCAATGACATGAGAAGTCTTAAAATGGATGATTAACGCAAGTAGATGGACAATTTTTTCAGTCTGGATTGTCGTGGGTGGCAGGTGGACAAAAGCAAATGTGAAGCAACTGGTTCAGCTCATGCGTGGCGCTGCTTCACATTTGTTTTTGTGAAGAGTTGTAATTAAGGCTTTGCCTGCCTTCAAGAGTTCGTTTGTCTGACCGAATGTTCATGGTTACAGGTTCACCATAGAATTACCGCTAACGTTGGTGATATGAAAAGTTCCGTTTTCGAAGCGATTATCAATCAAGGCACAATTAAGTTTAATAGTAGCGAAACCCTTGAATTACGAACTGAACCGGCAATTTTTTACACCACATGTTAGCGGTTCGTTGTTTTTTCTTTGCCATTTACATATTCCAAAATGTCACCTGGTTGGCAGTCTAATGCTTTACAAATTGCGTCTAAGGTACTAAAACGAATTGCTTTCGCCTTCCCCGTCTTTAAGATAGAAAGGTTAGATAATGTCAAATCAACTCTTTCAGAAAGTTCATTCAGAGAAATTTTTCGCTTTGCCATCATCACGTCTAAGTTCACAATAATTGGCATAGCTTAAATTGTTAAGTCATTTTCAGTTTTCATATCTACGGCATTTTGCAAGATTTTTTCAAGTACTGCCACAGCAGTTGCAACTGCGATAGATATAAAAGTAATTACGATACACATGGCAATAAAACCAGCAGGGTCGTCTTCTTTATTATGAAATATCCTTATGTACAACCCTGCCATCGCAATTAAAATGCTTAGTAAGATTGTGCAATATTTTATGCTTCTTAAAGTTCTTACCGAGTGTAGTGAAAACAATTTATTTTGTCCGATATATCCGAGTAATTTGAATGCTTTATACAACGCAACAAAAAAAGCGATTGATGATGCATATCCATACAAGATGAATGGATCAAAGTAAATGCTGAACAGATCTAAGTTCTGGGCTCTTCCTTCGGTCAATGGAAACCGAATCATAATGGAAAGTGCCACAATACCGATAAGCACGATGACTGCTTGAAGAAATATTATTGAAATTCTTTTCATAATGATTTAATGAATTTTAAATTGCAAAGGAAATATAATAAAAAATTATTGATAAACAATAAATAATTATCATTATTCAAAAAATATCATTATTTCACGCCATCATAATGTCTTTGAAAATTTACGATTTAACTTTTTATTTTAAAGTCTAAATACGAAATGTGTTTTTGAATTATTCGAGATTGTCCGTGTCGAATAGTTATCCTACAATGACCGCTAACAACTCTATATACCTTTAGATTTAAATCAAATCGCACTACGTATATATTATAACGGGTATACGCTTAGCGGATATTCTTTTATGCCCAAATCCGGAACCGCATTCGCTGTTGTTAATACTCACCATTGTGCAATCCTCAATAATAATTCAACGTACCCCTACAACTACAAAATAGGGAAATTGCGACATTTCCTTATCTTAGCTCTATGAAACATATTTCCATTTTAGTGCCTCATGGCGCGGTCTTATCAAACATCGA
This sequence comes from uncultured Bacteroidota bacterium, assembly GCA_963837415.1. Classification (GTDB taxonomy): domain Bacteria; phylum Bacteroidota; class Bacteroidia; order Cytophagales; family Cyclobacteriaceae; genus Chryseolinea. The sequence goes on from CAWING010000002.1 coordinate 812,708, forward strand.
ATTTCCACGCCAGGTATTCGCCGAAGTTAATGAATATTTAATCCGAATGCGGAAAAAGCCGATTTTCGATGTGCAGCTGGTTGGTGTTTCCAAGTCCGTTCGCCTGCATGGAAATACATTTACTATTCAGCCCGACAAAACCATTGAAAGTTTGCGCAAGACCGATCTTATTATTATCCCTGCCATATACGGTGACATGGTTGAGTATTTGAAAAAAAATAAGAATCTCATCGAATGGATTAAGAAGCACCATAAGCGTGGAGCTGAAGTTGCCAGTCTTTGCATGGGAGCTTTTGTGTTGGCAGGGACGGGTTTACTTAATGGAAAAAAATGCGCAACGCATTGGGCTGGAACGAATGAATTTAGGAGTATGTTCCCTGAAGTCGAATTGGTAACGGACAAGATTATTACGGATGAGGACGGGCTCTATTCCAGTGGTGGCGGCGCTTCATTTTTAAATCTTATCGTCTACCTCATCGATAAATATGCAGGAAGAGATGTTTCCCTTTATTGCTCTAAATTTTTTCAGGTTGATTCCGATAGAACGGATCAATCGCCTTTCGTGATTTTTCAGGGACAGAAAGAACACAAGGATCCTACTGTGAAAAAAGCCCAGGAATTTATCGAACGAAATTTCAAGGACAAGATAACGGTGGACCAGCTGGCCCAAAGGCTTGCCACGGGAAGAAGAACCCTGGAGCGAAGATTTAAGAAGGCTACCAGTAATACACTCAATGAATACATTCGCCGCGTGAAGATCGAAGCGGTGAAGAAGCAACTGGAACTGACTGATAAAAAAATTAATGATATTATTTTTGAAATAGGATATTCGGATTATAAAACGTTTAGGCTTTCTTTTAAATCCGTGACAGGAATTTTGCCCCATCAGTATCGGAATAAATATAATCACCGCTTTTTGAAAGCATATTCATAATGATAAGCAGCCGGAAATATTCCGGTAGTTCTTTTGACCGGTGACCGTCTCCGCTACTCACCATCACACAACACCAACAATGTCAATTGAGCGGCACTACCGCCCGAACGTCCGCAGGCCGGGTATTCTTTTTTTATTTTTCGTATTATTGTAGTCTGAGCGACTGAAATGAAGTCAAATCGTTATCACGACTATGCGTAAAAATATCACGACTGTCCAAGTCATTCTATTATTAGTCATTTTCTCCATTTCTTTAATTTCATGTGATCATGAAGAGAACGATGGTCAATTTCTAGAAGAACTTGAAGATGCTCAAACAGTGGCCATTTCGTTGGACTCGTTAAAAAAAGCGCTGCTGAACGAAGTTACCAACGATAGTTATCAAAGTTTTATTGTCTATCCTGTTAGTCTGGTTATTAATGGGACTAATGCAGGCAACGCTACATTAGTTGGTTCAGACACGGTGTCCGGGGCGGGTGGGCATACCGGTGGCTATATTTCTAAAAGAGCTAACGTGAATTTTGAACTCGACAGTTATTCTAATTCGAATTCTGTGGTTTTGGCGAATGGGGGCCATATGAGCTATAGAAATTTGCATGTTGTTCGCTCCTCATATTGTACCGATCCGAGTCAGTGTCCCAGCGAAAATGTTAAAGATACGCTGGAAATTATTGCGACGGGATTAAGCATTTCCATTACAAATTCTGAAAAAAAAATACGGGATGTGGTAGACATTGAGTTTTTGTACACTCGAAGCTTCGAATCCCTTAAGGAAGTTGTGAATGATTCTTCACACTATAACCATTATAAGATTACTACGTCCAAAGGACTAATTTTTGAATGGTGAGTGCTTTGGCTCACTAGGTGCAATAAGGCGGTGTTTCGTCGCTTCCATTTGCGTTCATCAATAAATCTTTCTGACTGTTTATTTTTAAATCAAAATACAGTGACCAAAAACTGCCATGCAACGCTAACCGCGCCATGGCTTCTGCACATTATTGTGGAAGTCCCAGGTTTCATCTGTAAGCCGTAAAACCGTTCATTTAATTTTATCCCTCAAAATTTGTATTAAGCTCGCGTCTCGACGGGAATAGAGAAAAAATTTTTTAATAAAAAGAATTGCTCTAATACGGCCGGAACTCTGACGGCATGATCGTCAGGTATCCACGAGCTCACCCAATGGGCACTCGTTGATGATCCAGCTCCTTCTTACAAGGTTATCTTTGTTTGCGAAACCCACGTCGATGCATTATTTATTTCCGTTCGCAGCAGTAAGTTGAGTTGTGCAGCATGATGCTGAACATGTCGCATATTGTAAAGCAGCATTTCCAGAACAGAATAATTTTTATACTCGTTAATCCAACGCTTGATTGCGATTTCTACCGTTAAACTCGCAATCAACTTATGGTATTTCTCACGACTTGCCCCTAAGTATGTAAGTAGTTCGTTTTTCGTATAGGTCCGTTCAGGCATTGCACCAGAAGGATCACACTCTGAAAGTGTGAACGGTTGTGGCGGTAAAAACTTTGCAGGTTCAAGGGTAAGATAGTAGTCCAGGAAGAACAAGCAATGATAAGCACTATACCAAAATTTTTTATCCGTGTCCCACAGTTCATCAGGGCACATTGTAATGGCGTTCTCAAGCATGTCTATACTTGCGCCAAACTGTTTCCATAAAGGGTCTTTAAACGCATTGTCCATAAATTAACTTTGTTGTTTGCTCCATGGGTGGCACTGGCATAGGTGTAGTTTTTTGAAGGAAGGCCTTTTAGGTCTTACAACCTTTGAATTGAAGAGGATCATTTAATATATTTTATTCTACGGCCACATTTTCCGAAGTAGAAGATAGTTTTTTTAACGGATTAGCCATGAAACTATCTATTAATCCATTTCCAAAACCTGCCCCATGAGCCTTACCTTTTATAATGAGTAATTGTGCATTAGGCATTGTCCGTTTTATGAGACGATTGTAAAACGGACGTGTCCATGGATCTAATGCTCCGGCCGTAATAAGCGCAGGGATTTCGGAATACACAGGAGTCTTGACATATTGAGGCTCAGGCTGCACTTTCCAGCAGTCGCAAATTTGATGATTGACATTATTGAATGGGTAGCCTGCCAGCCACGGTAAAATTTTTTCTTGCTCTTTAATCTTCTCTTTATCTGAATAGGCAATTTGTTCCGAACAATATACGGAGAGCCTCATGCCATAGGACAGACTTTTGTTCCCAGCAAATTTACCGTTCAGCACTTCCTGAATATATTTTTCATGATGGCCGCTCACCAAATCCTGTATTACCTCCGGTACACTTTGATAAGCTGAATTAGACATACGATCAAAAATAGCATCAAGCAAATCATTCTTTGAATATTGAATTTTTTGTTTCTGCTGATTTTCTCTCTCTTGAAATACAATAGGAAATTTCTTGCCAGAGATCGCTGTAAAATATTTCCTGAAGCGCTGCCTTAGATTGGGAAATCGCGCGTTTTCAACCGAGTCCGCTTCCAGATTATCAAAAAGCTGATTGATGGCTTCGTTATGATTGAACAACGCGTGCTCTTCATAATTTACAAATCCCGGCAGAGGAGAATTAAGCAACAAAGATTTAATGCCATTCGGATGATTTCGGGCTACCATAAGCATTAACCCACCGCTGTACGAAATGCCAAGTAAGGTAAGGGAATCTACCTTAAGTATTTCTTTCAAATCACGAATGTCTGCAGCCGATTCAATGGTATTGTATGCCGATAGATCAATCCCATGTTTTACAAATTTCTTTCTGCAGTTTGTTACAGCAATAGCCATAAGACTGTCTTTCGATCGATTAAGTATGTACGAGTTCTTTATGGCTTCATTTATGCCTTCGCAGTCCAGGCACGGGATAGAATTTTTTGTTCCGCGTTGATCAAAGAGAATAAACCCGCCAAAAGCAAATCGCCCTGAATTATAGGTAAGACTATCTCCGACAGGTATCGTAGCATAGCCAGGACCACCCGTGGTAAAAAGAGTAATATTTTTAGTGGAATCCTGACTCGGTTTTCGGGCAAAAACAAACGGGATCTTTACTTTATTCCCATTTGGTTTCTTTCGGTTTTCGGGGACGACTAAAAATCCGCATTTCGCCTTCAAACGTACATCCACTTTCATTAAACATGGACACGGTTCAATGATGGGAAGATAACGTTGGGCGAAAGTTGCAACCGAAAAAATCAAAACCATTACAATAATCATTCCGGCGCCCTTCATAAAACTATGTTTCAAGCAAAGGAAAGATAAGCGCAGATGCTTGCAAAGTAAAAATCGGACAGTTTAACTTGTGATGCTCTGGGATGTTAGATTGGAGCCGGTAAAACGTTTTACCTCCTTTGAAAAATGAGCAAAATCGTAATACCCGAAATCATAGGGAGAGAAAGAGTTCTTATTCTTTTTATAAACGGAAAGCGCCTCTCTGCAACGAGTGACTAAAAAAAAATCCTTTGGATTGGTGCCTATTGCCTTTTGAAAATACCTGTAAAAGGTTTTTTCAGAAACGTGTAATTGAGAAGCCAGATCATTCAATCTGGATTCCATACTGGATTGCGAAAATAACCGAATTGACTTTTTTATAGACTCCACGTAAAATTTGTTTTGCAAATTCCTTTTCTGTTTTTCGATAAGGATTTTTTCTAAAAAAAGTGATTTCTCTTTTAACGTTTGAAGCCCTTTAATTTTTTTTATAACGTCAGCACCTAGAATTTCATTCGCATTAACAATACCATTCCCTATTTCGGCTTGACTTATTCCAAAAATGGCTTCAAACCCCATTGGCAGAAATTTAATCGTGAAGATATTATCGGTTGGCAGATTTTTTCGTTCCAGTGTAGTACTTCGTAACACCAATATATCCGATGACTTTTCAACTCTTATAACTTTACCATCATTCAGAAGCTGATACGGGGCGCCCATGTTCAGCCAGATGGTAGGCGTAAAGCTCGGGAAAAGTTTTACGCTAAACCTATCCTCCCTTATATAGTGACTCGTTGCTTCCAATGAAGTTTCTGAGAAAAACTCAATGTGCTCCGTCAATTCAGGGCAAGGCGCTCTGAACAAATAAAGTTTGCGTATGTCGTCAAATATCTCCGTCATAGGTAGACTTGCTATCGTGCTTATTCTGGAGCTTCATTGTTTTTTCGATCAACACGGCTCGTGACATAAGTTTTGACAAATTTATTCGTTATCAGCACCTATGCAACACCAAAGTCCCGGCGACATGAACAGAATTCTGATCACTATGCTTTGCTTCGTGGGCCCTTCGCTCGCCGCCGGACAAACATTTAACCGCGAACAAATCGTGGGGATCTGGATTTCCAAGGAGGTTTCTTTCACAAAAGAGATTGGACAAACACCGTTAGAAAACGCGACTGTTGAAAAAACGAAACTTGGACTCGTCAACTCACAATTTATTTTCAAACCCAACGGACTATTCTTACTCCGGCTGCCGGCCAACGCTCCAATGGAGTTCCGCGAGCTTGAATCCATGAACAACAAAATGTGGCATATAAAATCCAAAGAGCGGAAGGTCTTTGTCGGATCTCCCGACGAGGACCTGATGATGATTAACGTGAAAATTGCAAACGGATTTTACTATTTTTTAATACAGGACACACCTTTGGTATTAAAGATGGAAAGAAACCGATAGCGATTGTCGCCGATGTTATCCCTTTACAGAGTTGAGATTGGAATTCGTATTTGTTAGTTGACCATTTTGTTGGACCCATTGCGCCCAACCTTATGTTTATTCCTCCAACTGAGTTTCAGTTATTTATTCGCTATGGACTTCAATATGAATTCAAAAATATTGTGTGTTCTTTGATGTCCGTATCCCTGTCCGTATGCACTCGAAGTTAAGCTTACTACCAAATTCTCACCAGGAACAATAAACAAAAGGTTTCCTCCATTTCCCGATGCATAAAAACATTCGTACTTCTTATTATTCACCTCCTTTGTTGCAATAAACCATAGGTATCCATAAGCGTCTGCAAATGGATCGTCTTTCGAGATATCAAACCTTTTTGTAAATATTTCTTTTATCCAGGCAGGACTAATAATCTGTTTTCCTTGCCAATTTCCTTTGTTCAATACAAGCTGCCCTACTTTTGCAAAATCCAAGGTAGAGATATACAAATTTCCCATTGGTCCAGTTCTTCCATTGGAAGCGGTGTACCAATAAAATTCTCTGATACCAAGCGGTGAGAAAAGAGTTTCTCTTGCAAAGTCTGAAAGTTTCTTTCCTGATACTTCCTCAATAATTGCGCCTATTAGCATTGGGCAAACATCATTATAAACATATTTGTGGCCAGGGTTGAAAATCCTAGGTAACGAGATTGCAAAATTTACCCAATTGTCTTTCGTAAGCCAGTTTACTGCATTGCCCGGTGAATTGGTATCATTGTCGTCGGCACCTAACCCAGATGACATTGAAAGTAAATGTTTTATTTTAATGTCAGGATGTCCATCCGTAGCAGGATACGTGAATTTAGGACTGGGGAAGAAATCATATATGCTTTGTTCTGTGTCCTTGATCAGGCCTTTGTCAATAGCGATTCCCAAGAGCAAACAAGTTACGCTTTTACCAGCTGAACGAATATCATGAATGGTCTCTCTCCAGTAAGTATTAAAATATTCTTCAATGACTAATTTATTGTCCTTTATAACGACTAGACCTCTAAAGTCGTTGGGGGGATTTGTATTTATCAAATGAATCAATTTCGAAATAGTATCTTGACTCATTCTAGCTGAAGGCAGATCTGTCTTTGGTAGCTGTGGAATTGGCTGTTTCAGTTTTTCGGATAAGTTATTCTGTCCAATACAGCTAAGGCTTATAAATAGTCCATATGGTATAATCCAAAAGGTTCTCTTCATACTTTAATTATTCTCTTAGCTGTCCAAGCAAATGAGGCCAAGGTTATGTATATAGCGTATGCGGCTTGAAAGGCCAACTTAAGCGTTGATGGATAAAATTACTTGCCTTTTTTTATGGGTTACAACATGAATCCTCATATGCTTTATGTATGCTGTTGTGGGTGTTCATTTACTCCTAGTCTTTGTCAGATAATAATTAACTCCTAACCCGAAAATATTAGTTTGTCCGGTGGCGTTTTGAATCTGGCTAGCACAACGTTCCACATACAAGGCGTGTAACGCTGGGCATAAAGGCAGGCTCTTTTTATGATTACTGACTCGGAAAAAATAATTCGTTATTTTCCTGGTGGCTGATAGCCTACTTTCTGCGCAAGTCGAAGGGCTTCAAGAGTTTCCTCAACTGTGAGCAGCGGTGTTGTTTCGAATTTCGACAACGCACCACCGCCGGTGATGGCGAACCCAACTGCAGCCATTGACACATTGTTAGGCGCTTCCCAAATGCAATAGCCGTCGTATGCTCCGAAAGCGTACCAGAAACCGTGCAGCTTCCCGCTGACTGACTCGATATACTTACGGGCTGCCACCCGGCGGTCTTCGGGGTTTTTCATCAATCGAGCCCATGTTTCCGGCGTATAGCTGAACCTCGTTAAATAGATATGCGAAGCGGCCTTTGGGGGATCCTGTTGCTTCGTCGCCTGTAGCTCCGGCTGCTGGAAACTGAACAGGAAAAACAAAGAAGCGCTACATAGAACAGTAATGAGATGTTTCATAGTATTTGTATTTAATAATGAGTTGAACAAAAATAGCAAGAAGCGAATGGACGACTCGTCATTTCGCTTCTAATTATCTTTTTCTCGCTAACCATTTGAGCGAAACACCGGAATGCCATTATCGGCTGACTGACCCGCCATTGCCGTTGAAGACGGCCAAAGTCACCCGGCTACGACCCGGGCGCCCGGTAGCCTACTTTCTGCGCACGTCGAAGTGCGTCAATGGTTTCTTCAACCGTGAGCAGCGGTATTGTCTCGACTTTCGATAAAGCACCACCCCCGCTGATCGCGATAACAACCGCCGCCATTGAAACATTGTCAGGTGCCTCCCAAAGATTGTAACCATCGTATGATCCGAAGGCATACCAGAAACCGTGAAGCTTCCCACCGACTGATTCAATATACTTTTTCGCTGCTTCCCTACGATCTTCGGGATTCTTCGTCAATCGAGCCCATGTTTCAGGCATATAGCTGAAGCGTGTTAAATAGAGAGCCATGGTGTTTATCTTTTAATGTTGCCTACTCTATTCGGTTTTCGGCTTCCCCGTTTTGGTTCATCAAGGGTAAATTGGGTATAATGCACATGCCTAAGGACCCACATCATACTCAGTCGTTACTAATAAATTTAGGTGCAGAAATTCGGATAACCAAATGAACCGCATATGCATAATACCTAATTGTTAGCGGCTGGCTTACTTTTCATTCAGTTGGAGTTGTCTGTTTTGGTAAATGTCTTGTCATACCAGTATTTCCATTTTCCAGAGGTAATTTTATTCTCCCATTTGCCTGTAATTGTTCCCTTCGATTCATCGAAGTTTCCAGTAAAACGATGTCTATTGTTTTGAAAGATGAGTGTGTTTCTATCAAAACTTATTTCCCATTCGTTGCCTCCTATAATTTTCTTTACATCCGTTTTGAAAATAATTTTCATTGAGTTCTTATAAATGTCTATTACATTACCTGATAGAATGGTTTGTGTTTCACCGTCACATAGAATTGCTTTGCCATCGTCTATAACTTCATAAGCTTCCCAACCCTCAACCAATTTATCTGGATTGTCCTTAAAACTTCCTTTGAAATTCCATTTACCAATTAAAGGTTTTAGTTGCGTCAGCTCCAAAGCTAAAATTGATTTATCCTCCATTTCAATATCGCTTTTGTATTTCATAATGCAGTTGAACAGTGCTTTCGTTCAGTTTCGTAACTTCAAATAATTTGAGTTTGAAGTCAAGGTCAATTTCTTTTAGAAAGGGCAAGCCAGTTCCGAAGAGAACGGGTTCCATTACAAAATAAACATCACTCACCAGGCCTGCTTTCACAAACTCAGTTATAGTCATTGCTCCCCCAATAATAACTGCTTCGGTGTGTCCTTTATCTGCAAGCATTTGTACTATTTCAGATGCATTGTTTTGAGTAAAAACCACTGTTGGATTGTCAGAGTTTGATTGTTTGTCCGTTGTAAGCACGACCGTTGTTCCCTCACTTGTCAGGGGAAGATAATTTGGTGCAAGTATGTTATAAGTCGTCTTGCCCATAATAACTGCTTTATATTTTTGGCACATGGAAAAAAGTCCCTGTTCATATTCAGGAGACAGCCAGTCGGGAACGTTTCTTTTATTGGAAATAAAGCCGTTTGTCGAAACGGCAATGTAGATGCTGATTTTCATTTTTTTGTATTTTTGTCAAAAGTCTTAGTGAACAGCTTTACAAACAATGACTAACAAAATTGTTAGTTTTATTCTTCTAATTATGAGAAAGAAAGAATCTTCCAATTATATAAATGAACAATACTTGTTTGAGGTTTGTGAACGTAATTCAGCCATTAGTATGGTTAGTGGTCGTTGGAAATCACAAATTGTTTATTACATCTCCAAGGGAAACAATCGTTTCCATCTTTTACAGCAAGTGTTACCCAATATTTCCGAAACGGTTTTAGCAAGACAATTAAAGGAATTGGAAACTCACGCAATTTTGGTAAAAAGGGAAATTCCAGATACAGTTCCGACTGGTATAATATATATATTGACCAATAAAGGAAACGACTTGGTTCCGATTTTAGACAGTTTATGTAATTGGGGAAAATTGTATGCAGAAGGCAAAGAGATTTCTGTTTATTCTGATCCAAAATCTTCTTTGGTGAAGTGAGGTTTCCAGCTCGACGCTAACGTTGGTGTATAGAACGTGGTGGGTCTAGGGGCTAGCGCCAAAAATTGTTTCATTCGATACCTTTGTGTTGTTTCAACATTTGTTACCCCAAAATTCTATGATATACGATTTGCTTGTCATTAATGATGTCAAATGACAAACCAGGCATTCCAATTGAATCCATTTGAGACTTCAGAAATGTTCCACTTTGGAAGTGAAATATGCTTTACCATTTTCTAATCTAAATTAGTCGGAAGTGTTTGCCCTATTAATTAATGCTCCGTCAGTTTTTGACTTTACATAGGTAAATTTCAAGCCATCATAAATTCCTTTCCAAATTGCAGAAAAATGCGTTTCGTTTGGATAGGCTTCCACTTTCCATTGCAAATCAGTGGGTGCTTTTAGAGTTAGCAAGGAATCAAAACCGAAGATTCCCATTTCATCTTGTGCATTTCCGTCTCGAGAGCTTATCCAAAGTGTATTTTTTATTCCTTCTTTATTTTGTAGTCTTCCTAATGCGATTTTATTTATATACTCCTTATCCCACCATAAACTTGGCTCAACGGTAAGGTATGATTTGAAAACCGTAGGCTCGTATAAGTAAGCATAAATTGCAAATAAGCCACCTGATGATGTTCCATAAAGAATGTTGTTTTCAATTGCTGTGTTGTATTTTCTATTTACAAAAGGCACTAGTTCTTCCTTTAGGAATAGGAGGAAATTACTTGCACCTCCCGAAATAAGACTGGATTTCATCCATGAAAATTTTCCCTCTTTATTTTCAGTTGATGTAGGGGTAAAATCCCTCTCCCTCATATTTATTCCATTCTTGTAAAAGTTTGGAACACTAACAATGATGATATTGGTAGGTATGAATTTAGCGTGTTCCAAAAATTCATAAACTTTCTCCGCCAAGGAAGTATTCCATTCTCCGTCTAATACATACAAAACATCAAATTTCTCGGCTGAACTATTTTTGTAATTTTTGGGGAGAATAATCTTTATAGGTCTCTGCTCTTTTAAATATTTAGAATACAGGGAGTCTTTTTGAACGAGACTAGCCTGTGTCCATGCTGGCATTGATACTAGCAGGAAATAAATAATGGACGCTATAAAAACAAATTGGGCTTTAATTTTCATTTCTATGATGTTTAATTTGATTCACTACCCTTTAAAAGGTAAAAGGTTACATTTTGGAACATCATTTGTCCCGAAGACTCATCAAATTAACAATTGGCGGTTGTCTGTCGATTGGCCTTGGGGATTCCTTGGCTCTTTTGCTTGCTTTGGTGACGCGCGGCAAGCAAATGTGCCAGTGCTCGAAGCACCGTATTTGTCCCTCGGCATTGTGCATACCGTCCGCATATCAGCAGTGACGGGTGTTAAAAGCCGGATCTTTCCACCGTTATCGAGTGTTGACCGAAGATAAATATTTAAACTTAAATGGAGCTCCGCTCATTGATTATATGCATTTGTTATCGCGTGACATTTGAAACGGAGTCTAATCATAAATGATTTCAACCCATAACATTCCTGTTGCTGGTTCGATAACATACTTCCATTTATTGCCCCATTTTGTACCACCTATTTCGTACAATTTATTGGTCGTTGGTTGCTCCCTTATTTCTAATTCGGTTATCCCCGAATAGGCTATTTGATCAATTAATTTAAACTTGTTAATATAGGCATGCAAATAGAAGGCATTCAACTTCAATTTGTAAATCGAAACCCGAATTTTCTTTTGCTCGTCAAAATAGCAGTTAATGAAGTCAACAACTGGTATATCAATTCCTGAATGAAGTTCGTTCGTGTCGACTACAATTTGGCTGCATCCCTTTGAATTCACGATCGTCAACCCTAGAAATGTAAACAGTCCTCCAACAACTAAAATGATTGTCCCTAAAATTATTGCAACCTTTCTGTTCATATTTATCGTCCGATTAGTCAACCAAAGACGATGCGCCATAACGTTTATGTTTATGACGGCTTGGGCTTTCGAAGTGCTTCACTGTCCCACGGGGTTGAACGAAATTAAGAAAACTAAACTTTAAATTTACACTTCACCCCGAGCTGGTATAAACATTTTGTTGTAGCTCGTGCGCGTGAATGGTAACTTTTATTATGGACATGTCTAAAGTGCACCGTTAATTTAATTATTGACGTGAACGAGTCCCCTTAAACCACGATTCACTAAGTTGTCCCTTTGTCACGTATTTTTGCGAGTCGTTGTCAACTGTCAATTTAATTAGGCTTGCAGGTCAAGATTAATCAAGATCCGTAGGAGTTGCAGGGATGTTAGTATTCCATATATTGGAATATAATCTCCAGTCACCACCTACCTTTTTCCAAATATTAATAAATTTTCCTTCATCAATAGTGTCGTCCCCATAACTCATAAAATAGTTGCCTTCGTTAATTAGGTATTCTTCGTCACCATATAAAGCAGTTGTCTCTTCACGAAATTCTTTTATGCCGTAATTGATGTATTCTAAATTCACCAATGCAATGGCAGAACGCCCAACTACAGCTTCGGAATTGGGTGCGAAAACTCTCGCATCCAGAGTGAAGATGTTATTCAGAAATGCTGTGTCACCCGTTATGTGTGCTCGAGTAAATCTATTGTTTTTCTCGTCAATAATTTTCTTTAATACGGCTATATCAAACGTGTCAATTTTATCCTCATTGATATCTGCCGAAGCATTGTCCTTTTTGCCGCAACCAATGATTAATAATCCAAGAAATGTGATTGATAGAAGAAAAGAAACTTGCTTCATTTTATTTTATATTTTATAATTTATTACAAGAGATAATTTAACTCAGCATTTGCTACAATGACTTCGCATCCAGGTCACAAGCAACAAGATAGCGCCAAAAGCAAACGGAAGTAACGTAAATATAAGCCCAATGGTAAAAAGGATTCGTCTTTGTTTACATAGGTCAAAAATTGTTTTTAGTCCTACTTGTCTCGGTTCTCTGTTCATCAAGTCAATGTTCATTCCTTAATTTGGTCATCACAGTCAACGGAGCCAGCCCAATTATCCATAGTCGAGTCACCCAAGGGAGTTTCACCCTTAGGTTCTCACGGAACCGTGCTTGAGTCTCCCCTCACACGGCTCTTCCTGTTTAATCACAAATGTATTTCTACATCATGGATATACCAATGGAGTCGGTTGTGATTTTGTCTTATGTTAGTGGATCCTCCCAAGAGCTGGTTGTCAACAGTTATAAGACTAAACAGGCTAAGTCCTTCGCTCCATTACCTTTCAGTAACTTCTTCACTACTACAACTTAGTCCGTCACCGCTATCTGGTGTTATCTTTACACCTACAATGGTCTTGCGACTCATCATAACGACAGCGACTTCTCTTGTTCCATACAAAAGCCCATGTTGAAGTCCTGCCAGCTTTACCCCGGATGTTATGCAGTCAGTAATCAGATCATCCATTGCACTTGGTCACAGATACAAACGCAACTACCTGTTTTTAACATCATCTCTTTTACATTAGGAGGCTTCAGTCGCTGATTCAATCTATTCAGCTCTTCAACAAACATCTACAGGAATCATTGTTCCCGTTTTTTCTTATCGTTCACCAACGTATGTTTCCACCGTTGCAGTATAAGGTGATTTGCAGGCTATCTCTGACAATCGCCTGCGGAAGTTCACTCCTCTTCTTCCGTTCAGTTCATTGGCCAGTTCTGTTCGCTCGACTTCCACATGATTGTTGATCTTCCTAAGAGTCTTCCCTCTTTTGTACAGCATCTTCATTCTTACAGCTGAATGAAGTTCAAGACACACACGTTCGTGTATGTGAACACTTTGTTATGGCCAATTTTATTTCTTTCTGGTTACAGTTTCCACCTCGGCTGTATTAGTCAATAATTTAAGTTTATTTAAGTTCTGAAAGTATCAATTTTTTCTGCTTTAATGTGTTCTTCATTGCTTTTTCCCTTACTATTGGGTCATCGCTATGTATTAATTCAAAATATTCAGTTGGTACAACTTGCCATGATAATCCATATTTATCTTTACACCATCCACAAGAGCCTTCCTCACCACCATTTTTAGTAAGAGCTTCCCAATAATAATCCGTTTCAGCTTGGTCTTTTGTATTGATAACAAAAGAAACTGCTTCATTAAATTTGAATAGTGGGCCTGCTGCTAATATACTAAACTCCATTCCTGCTATTTCAATTACAGCTGTTTCTATGCCTGCATCATTTCCACTTTCACCACTATCGAACTTGCGAAAATCTTTCAGCTTACCGTTTTTAAAAATGGATAAGTAGTAATCTGCTACAGCTTTGGCATCTTTCTCTACCCACAAATAGGGTGTAATTTTTTGAGTAATCATATTTTTATTTTTAATGTTTTTGCTGGAGTCATTTGCAATTACGATTTGATTGGTTGCGTTATCAGAGTTATCTGGCTGATTTGGACTTGATTTTTTTTCAGGGTGTTGAAAAGTCAGTTGGAATTGTCTGCTTGTAGGGTGTCACTAAAATTGCCCATAACGTTCGGCTATAAAATGCGTGTAAATACCTACATCTTCGTCCCATGTTGCTGAAGAGATTTAATAGCATCCACTTTAATGCCTATGATACAGTATATGTTTTATAGTTCCCATGCAAGCTATTGTTGCCAGCTGTTGCGTTAATTGAATGTCCCTTAAACCTTAACTCTTGAAACAACTCAACAGTCTCTAGTCCAGTCAGTCGCTGAACAATCGTCTGCGGCTCAGTCTCAAAAATATGGTTGCTCGTAATTAAAGTACTGTCAAAGTCAAATAAAATTATCGTGCCCTATATTTGTCCAACAATATAGCAGCCAACATCCGAATATATAACTAACAAGCAAAATCTTAGCTATTTCTTTATACAACTGGCACCAGATGCAGATAGTATCCTCCTTATGTATCAAAGCGATAAAGCCACCAATTCTCCAGGATGTCCAACAGAGCCAACTGCCATCACAATATATTGTTTGCCATTGATTGAATAAGTCATCGGTATGCCACATTGGTTGGCTGGCAATTCAAAAGTTGAAATAATTTCACCGGTTGCTTTATCATGTGATCTGAACTTATTGCCACCACCTCCATCTGCAGCATATAAACCAGATCCTTCACCAGCAAACAAAAGTGTTTTTGTCACCAACAATCCTACCCGATCAGGTGAACCGGTTCGCGGAATGTCAATTCCTTTTAACACAGGAATATTTTTTACCCAGTCTGGAGTATCGGCATTGGCTATCGTCCATGCATGATTTCCAGTATTTAAATCAATGGCCGTGATTCTTCCATAAGGAGGCTTAACTAATGGCAAACCATACGGACCAATTCTCGAACTACCCATAAACGCTACATAATCCATATCCGATAAATCGGGAGAAGACTCTAAGCTCATCGGCCGGAGCACGGTGCTGGACCCAACATATAACATTCCTGTCTCAGGATCAACCACACCGCCTTGCCAGTTGGCTCCACCAACTGCATCAGGAAGCATTAACGTTCCCATTATATTCGGAGGATTGTAGACACTTACAGGCGTATACAGCGGTCCCTTTTTAAACTTGCTCACAATGTTTAAGGCCTCCTTTTTTATTTCTGGAGTAAAGTCAACTAAAATGTCGTCTGAGTAGCCTTGTCTGTCAAACGCTTGGGGCCTCGTGGGAAAGGGTTGAGTTAGGGATGTCCATTCTCCTTTCACATCGCTCTTTGGAACAGGTCGTTCTTCAATTGGCCAAACTGGTTTTCCCGTTACCCGATCAAAGACAAATGCGAATGCCTGCTTCGTAACCTGAACAACTGCTTTGATAGCTTTCCCATCAACAGCAATATCAGCCAGAATAGGAGGGGCGGGTATATCGTAATCCCAGATGTCGTGATGGATTAATTGATAGTGCCACACTTTTTTACCCGTCTTCACATTCAAGCAAACCAAACTTTGAGAAAATAAATTATTGCCCGGACGATGGCCACCATAGAAATCTCCGGTAGCTGCCTCTAATGGTAGATACACATAACCCAACTCAGGATCGGCTGTGAGTGGTGCCCACGCTCCTGCATTGCCGGTATATTTCCAACTATCACCTTCCCACGTTTCATTGCCTTCTTCACCGTGTTGGGGTATCGTATGAAAAATCCAAAGTTGTTTTCCTGTCCTTACCTCATATCCCATGATGTCGCCTCTCACTTGCTTTTTCGAAACCGGAGCAAGTCCGACCGGAAAACTGGCGCCCACGATGATCACATCGTTTACTATAATGGGAGGAGAGGTGGAACCTATAGTTGCAGTAAGCGGATCAACATGTGGACCCAATCCTTTCTTTAAATCCACTATTCCGTGGTCGCCAAAATCAGAGATCAATTGACCTGATTGAGCATCCAGAGCAATCAATTGAAAACTTGGTGAGATATAAATGACCCGATCTTTTCCCTTGACAGGCGATGACCAATATGCTACTCCCCTTCCTGAATTCTGGCGCGGCACATTTGCCTTTCGTTCTTTTTCATCGAAGCGAAATGTCCAAAGTGTTTCGCCATTCTGCGCGTCAATGGCTGCTACTGTTCTATTCAAACCTGCGGTGGTATACAATACACCTTTGGCCATCAAGGGTGTTGACTTAAAATAAAACTCCGGGCCCGGTCCAAAATTATCCGCCTTCCATCGCCAGGCGATTTTTAAATCTTTTGCATTAGTTTTGTTGATCTGATCCAAAGGAGAATAGTTCGTGCTTGCATAATCGCCTCTATGCTGTAACCATTCCGCTTCAATAGTCGGTGATTTAGCGTCATAGTTCTTTGGTGTAAATCCTAGACTTACCCTCGATGCAGGAGGTGCACCCATTACAATTGTATGCAACTCCTTCTGGTTCGATGACAACTCAGCACCTCCGGCAGGAAATGCGTTGGCATTAAGTATGAATGCTAAAAGTGCAGAATAAGAAGCATCATCTAACGAATGAGGATTGGTCTTAGGCATGGTAGCCTTTGTCAATTCAAACAATTCACCCAGCGACTTTTCTTTCCATTTGGACATAAATCGTTCGCCAATAAGTGCACTGCCACCTTCCGTTCCTCGTAGATCCCTTCCATGGCATGCCAAACAATTATTAGCATAAAGAATTTCACCCACCTCGACTTGCTTTTTTGTAAACACTCCTGAGTGGGCAGTTAGCGTTGCAGCTTCTTCTTGATTTGAATTTTGATTAGGCGTTGAACATGAAAAGAAAGACAAACTGATTATTAGAGAACAGAATAATTGAGTTAAGGTTTTCATGTAATTATTGATTGTCAAAATTTATTCACCGAGTGCAAAGACGGCAATATTTCCCGTATTTAGGGAAAAGAGTATCAGTCCGAAGAACAATCCAAGTCCACATAGTCTAAATTTCGCGGATTTCATTAAGCAATGGCTGGCAACGCTTGGCTATAAAACGTGTGCGTTTAAAATCTGATTCATTGTCCACGGCTACTGAATGAAGTTACTTGCACACTTTTAAAGTACTTACGCTACAGCACATGTTTTATAGCTTTTTTGTTGCCAGCCGTGCATTGCATTAACCCATCATTCAATTTTTTCACTTGGAAAACCTTGTCCCAAAAATCATAAATCCTTTCTGCTATGTCTTCGAAATAAAGTTGCCTTCCATCCGATAACTCTGCAATCAGAACTGTAATATCAAATGCTCGGCTAAATCCACTATTGAATGCACCTTTATGCTTTTTAGCTTTTTTTAATTGAGGGATATAACGTGTTTCCTTATGCTTGGATCCATTTGTTATGTCTCTAATTATTTGAATATCCTCTTCTATTTCTTTTCTCATATTTTTCAATTCAGTCCTTTGGTCTTGATCAGATTCTGAATCGGTCCATTCAAATAGATGATATGCTGTTATTGAAAAATTAATTGCGTAGTCTGAGGAAGACCTTTCACTCAAGAATGTCTTATACTCCCGTTCTAATTTTTCAAAGAGTCCCTTGCTGTCTTCAATGTCAAATGAAAATTGTCCCATTAGTTTTTATTATAGTTCAATCTCATATATGTAACATTCTCTAGTTGCTGGTCTAGGAAATATCTTGAATCATTAAATCATCTGCGTATTTATAAACTTCCATTTTATCAGTCAGCTTGAACCAATCTGGTGCGTCGGGAGGCTTAACCCATTTATCGTTATCAATTTGCAATTGATTTTGCTTTATAAATTCGTCCCACCAATTATTTGTTGGTTTAAGTTTTAAATAAAGGATGTACTCCCTTGTCCAATGTCCCGTTGCCAATACATTCCTTTCAAAACTTCTATATCATCAGTCGGATTGGAACCCGCCCAATACTTGTATGATTCGATTGGGTCATTCGTTCTTTTCTCGGAACAGCTTGATAAAAGTATTGAACTTAAAATTAATATCGTTAATAGTCTCAGGGCTCTTTTATGCATGGCTTGAAACGTTTGTGTTCATGCAGTGGTGCCTTTCCGAAGCTGCGTCCTGTCCCACGTGGCGAAACGTTCCCTTGAGTTCCTCTCACGACGCCCTTGTTGTGTGTTCTTCACCAACAAGCGCACGAACGTTGAGCCTACTCAAATTACCCATCACAATGCTTCAAGAAATCCCACCGTTTGTCTGAATTATAATAAAATCCAGCACTCGAGTAAAGATATTCCCAAGGATATTTACACAAACCTGCCTTCACCGGATTATAATGTATGTATTCCAATTTCTGATCGATAACCTGAGCTGACCATAAAGGGATACTCAGCGGATTTCGCTCCCTCACCTTGTACTTTCTGTCTTTGCTACGAACTAACAGTCCATCCTGCATATTTTTTCATTTCTCAAAATCTTCAATATCTGTTGGCTGGTGTATTTTAGAAAATCACGGTGGACATTTTCGCGTTCATTATCCGCTAGCATTTGCCAGATCAAATGAAAGTGATTTGACATGATAACAAAAGCGAAGACATTAACTCTCTTTGATTTGCTTAAAAATGACAAACTCTCAACAATAATATCTTTTAACCTATCTTCTTCAAGTATAGGGTTCCACTCAAGACATGTCACAGTAATGAAATCGGCATATTGTTTTACCTGGTTCTCTTGATTCATATAGCGCACAACTTGATTTAATTCTAAATATATCGTGGAACCTCCAGTGCACCAAAGAAAAAAGATAGGTCATTTTGAGATTGTACATCTCAGTCTGTTATCCGAATGCGTGCGTTTGTTGGTGAAGAACACACAACAAAGGCGGCGCGTGTAGTGCTCAGTCGAAAATGCGGCGCGTGTCGTACTGCATCGGAACGCAGGTCAACACCTCACCATGGCACAACCAATTACTCTCAGTCATCCTTTGAGTTTTAAAATACTCGTCCTGTATAAGTCTAATGCTGTTTGCAGAATAACTTCAATTGTCTTAACCGGAAAATCTTTGTTCGGATTAACTCTAAAAATCTTCATCCTGGAGCGTTTGCCGGCTTCCAATTTAGGGTGGTTCAGGTATTTTCCCTCTACCATAAGAATATAAGGTTCATCCGTTTTTTTGTCAGTCCATAAATAACAGAACATCTTTTTCTTATAGCAGAAGCAGGGCATTCCCCACTTCTGCGTTTCTGTAATATGTGTGTCTTGTTTAAGAATAATGCTTCGTAAAGCGAGCAAGCAGCTCTTGTTGGGCTCTTCTTTATTCAAATAATAATTATCAAGCTCTCGAATCATTCTCACCTTTCTAATGGATAGAATGTAATCCTAGTTTGTTTCCCTCGGTATCAATAAACATGGCATAAAAACCCATTTCAGGCCCAATTTCTGTTTTTGTTACAAGTACTTTGCCACCACTAACTTCTATTTTGTCTAATAGTACTTGTAAATCATCTCCTCCATTTAGATAGATAATTGTTCCATCGGAAGAGGGTTTATACTCACCACCTTTAATTAAAGCTCCGGAAACAGTTTCGCTGCCACTGGGAAATAATCCCATTTGTATTCCATCCATATCTATTATCTCGATACTAATATCGAGTATTGCTTGATAAAATGTTGCTGCTCTTGAGAAGTCAATCGTAGGTATCTCAAAAATCGAAATTAAATTTTTCATTTGTTTCTATTAAGTTGGTTGCAAACAAAAATAGAGAACAAGCAAAAGTCGAAAATTGTAAAAATGCGACACGTTAGTCCTTTGTATAAAAAGAGAAGAAAGAACCATTTTGTCATCTTCTAAGAAGTCTTTGGGATTAGTTCCTGTAAATTCCTTAAAATCCTTTATAAAATGTGCCTGATCGTAGTACTCACTTTCATAGGCAATTTTGGTTAAGCTTTCAGATTGTTGATTAAGCAACATTTTTAAAGCTGTTTGCAATCTGATGACTCTTCCTAATTGCTTTGGACTAATCCCTATTTGTTTTACGAATTTCCTTTCGAGTTGTCTTCTTTTTGATACTTCATCTTTAAGAATAGGGTTTATAGGTGCACTTCCTTTCGTTAGAAATATAGCGTCAATAGTTGTTTTCACAATACTGTCAATTGTCGTTTTATCTTTCAGCTTACGCAAAAGAAAGTCTTCTATAATTTCTATTCTTTTCTCTGTATTTGTTGCGTGGATTATTTCTTGTTCTAATTCTTTTGCAGGCTCTTTTCCAAATAGTAAATCGATTGATGTTTCTTTATTTGCTAAGTTTTTAATAGGTGTACTTACAAAATTTGCAAAACCGTATGGATAAAAACGAATAGCAAAGGAATTTACAAATCCGGTCGGTTGTACGAAAAAAGGTTCGATGGTTTGACCCAGTACCATGGCACGCGGTTGAAGGATAAATTCATCTTCTGAAGTATATCTCTTTATATCATCGCCAAGAATAAAGATCATTTCAATACATCCATCAGGTATAATACGTTGTCTTTGAACATCCTTTTCAGCTGGAACCTCTAAAATCCAATAACATTTTATCAGAGCTTCTAAATCTGGGTGAGGCTGAAATGTTTGATAGTTCATTGGCTAAGTGTGTTTTTTTAGAGTATCGCACAACGCTTAAGCACGGCCTTAAATTTCCATTAAAATAGTTAATCAAATTTAAAGTCTGTTACCTCTCTTATACTAAACCAATGTGTATTTTGAAAGCTCCCTATTCTGCTGTTTGAACTTCACTGATTTGAATCACAGGTTGAATATTTGTATAGTTTGGAACATCAGCTCTAAGTTTCTCAGAGTTTGGCCCCATTGCACTTTGAAAAGATGACATGGTTTCAAAGTAAAAGTATCCAATTGCTAAATATGGAACAGGCGCATCTGGTGTCCCGCCGGCTAATCCCTTATCAATTTCCATTGCCTTTAAAGAATCACCAAATAAACTTGCCGCCATGGGCATATGCTTAATGGAATAATAATCCATATCGAATGTTTTGCCCTCCCCGTTTGGATATAAGATGGCTACCTTAATCATGCCCTTTTTTATTCTGGGACTGTCGTCTGTCGTTTTATTTTGCTGACAACCAAATAACAATCCGAGGACAACAAGTAGGAAGCTGATTTTTGTTTTCATATTAATGGTTTAATGGTTTAATGGTTTTCATATGGAATGTCTGAAATTAATATAACGGGACGTCGACTTCCAATGTTGGTAGCTTGTTCAAAGTTATTTCCTGTGACTCCATGGGCTAAGTAATAATGTTTCAAAGAATGGTATTTTGGATGCAAATATTGTTAGTCCTTACATTTTTCTCATATCAAGATATGACGGGACGTCGACGCCCAATCTTAGTAGCTTGTTCAAAGGCAAATCCCATTTGCAATACACTGAAGTCAGCGTTATGCCTGCCTACTATTTGCATACCGATGGGCAGTCCCGTCTTTGAAAATTCACACGGTACGGATAACGCAGGATTACCAACCACTGAAATGTAATAGGAGGATCGCATCCAATCGATATACGTCAGCATCTTTACGCCTTCAATTTCGGTTGGATACGGCTTAGTTACATCAAAAGGTAAAACCTGACTAACAGGTAAGATCAGAAATTCATACTGTTCTAAAAATTTTTGCACGCGTCTGAACAACGTAGACCTCTTCACTTCGAGCCGCGATAAATAAGGGCCGGTTAATTTTCTACCTTCTGCTACATGCCATTTGGTGTATTCATTCAGCTTATCACTATTTGCTTCCAGTAGATCACCATACTGTACCTCGTATTGCCAATGACGAAAGTTTACAAAGCACTCATTGGCCTCCGTCATATCAGGGTCATTTTCTTCAACGATACAACCAAGTGATTCAAAAACTTTCCGCTGAGCATTAACAGCTTCTTTAACTTCCTTCTCCCAAGGCAAACCAAGGCCTTTGAAGAACGCTACTTTTACACCTTTGAAATCACGACTAAGTGGTTTCAAAAATTGTTGAGGACTTTCCATAATGGATATGGGAGCACGACTGTCCGGCCCCGCTTGCACGCTAAGCAAGAATGCACAATCTGAAACTGTTCGAGCCATCGGACCCTGGACGCCTAATCCTCCCCATGCAAGTTTAGATGCGACCAAAGGAACTCTCCCAGGAGAAGTACGCAAGCCAACCACGTTGCAGAAACTTCCGGGGTTTCGCAAAGATCCACCCATATCGCTGCCATCGGCTAGAGGCGTCATGCCGCAAGCTAAGGCAACGGCACCCCCACCCGTGCTACCTCCACATGTTTTTGAAATATCGTACGGATTTAAGGTAGGACCAAACAAGGGATTGAAAGTCTGCGAGCCCATGCCTAACTCGGGCACATTTGTTTTTCCGATAACAATAGCTCCGGCTTTTTTCTCTCGCTCCACGATCAATGCATCTTGTGGTGGAATAAAGTCTTTCCACATGGGAGATCCATAAGTTGTTCTTATACCTTTTGTTTCTGCCAGATCTTTAACCGCTATCGGTATGCCATGCAACGTACCCATCAGTTTTCCTTTGGCGAGCGATTCATCGGCAGCCAATGCCTGGGCCATTAGTTCGTCTTCAGGTACGAACGTAACGAAAGCATTGACCTTGGCATTAACACTCTTTATTTGTTTGAGATGTGCCTGCATGACCTCACGCGCAGATATCTTTTTGTTCCGAAGTAGCGTTGCCAAATCCACTGCATTCATATAGCAGACTTCATTTTCGGCAACTGACATTTCTACGTTGCTTTTGGGCACCTCAGTAGCGCTACTTTTTGCAGCCACAAATGAAGGTGAAACTAAAGTCGTTAGCGTAGCCATGGAGGTCGCCTTGATCATTTGCCTGCGGCTGATGTTATCATTCATACAAAAGTGATTAAGAAATTTAAAGTAGTGAATTAAATCATTCGATGCTTCACTGTCTACTGACTTAAATTTCACCCTTCTTTTTGTATGAAATAAAACAGTTCGTACACGATGTTTTTATCTCCAGCGTTTGCCCAGGTGAGAAAATGTGCTGCTTCAAAAAAGTAATGTGGCGTTTTGAAAGGGGGATGGAAATGCCTCAACACCAAGCGGCTTTACTAATCCAAAACAGTACGATTGATTTTTCATTCATATTCCCGTCAGTCTACCCAGGCCAATATGGAACCTAACTTTTTCACAATAAGCCACTCGATAAATAAAGGAAGCTTCATTGACAAAAGACCCTGAAGTGGCTTGGTAAACCAAGTTTTTTCTCTGTCCATAAAATATGGTTGGGTTATGTTCTCAATGTGACAAGTGCCACCACAGTTCGGAAGACTGGAATATTCACCCTCCCAGTGACTTAGAGATAGTGCGGTGTCCATTGAGAATTCTTTCGCTTTCTTTTGCATCTGATTCCAGGGACCAATTTCCTTTTTCAGAGGTTCCTCCAAGAATGATCCCGTCTTTTCGGGGAAACATGTAAAGCAAGTTGTCATGGGAAGGAAGAACGTATGAATAATCGATTTCAGGTTGGGGTAACAATACACTTAATTGCCCCTTAACCGGAACGATCTCTGTGTCATTAAAGAGTTTGCCTGCACCGAGCCCGGTACAATTCATAATTACTTTTTCAGTCAATGCAGAAACATCTTCCAATGAATTAAAAGTTTTGATTTTAAGTTTACCACCAGCAAGGTAAAAATCCTCCTGAAGGGCATTGAGATAGATCGCAGGCTCAATTAGCATTGTATTGAGCTCAGCAACATCCGAAGACCCGAAGTAACGTTTCTTATCATGATGTTCTTTATATCCCGGATACAATTCCGGGCCACCGGGGAAATCGAAATTTTCATCAAGAAAATAATTCCGAATCCAACGCACGCCATATTTGTCACCCACAAGATTTTGGAACATTCTATTGGAAATTTTAGAAGCAAGGTTGAACTGAGTCATGAATTCACTTCCCGCTTTACTCTCTTCGTAAACCGACACCGGCTCCCACAGTGCACCGGCAATATTGGATGTGGTTTCAGGAGGTAAATCTTTGGCATATATAGTAACTAGAAAACCTCTGCGCTGCAGAAGCAGTGCTGTAGAAAGGCCAATTACACCGCAACCAAGAACGGCAAACGAAGTTTCCTGAGCTTGCAAAGCTAGGTCAACCGCTAATTTTGCCGTTCCCCAGGAAAGCGACACACCTCCTCCTCCATGACCATAATTGTGAATTACAGTTTTATCGTTTAACTGCTCCGATTTGAGCATGAAGCCCGACGGGCGAAATGGCCTTAACCCAACCACCGTCCGAATCACTCGATCTGCGGAAACGTTGACGGGTTTAAACCTCAGACGATTTTTAGATTGTGCGGTCGTAACGCCACTATCAAAATGTTGCGAGCTAAAACCAAAACCTGATCCAATGGCAGCTGTTAAGCCGGCCATTTTTAGAAACTTTCTCCGCTCAATGGGTGTGTTTTCTTTCATTGTTAGGGTTGTTGGTGGGTGGTCTCAATCTACAACAATTTCTATTTCGCTGTCACCGTTGCATTTTTTTAAACAAGCCCAACTCCACTTGTCCACTGTTGCTAAACCAAGTTGTAGTCTTCTACCTTTTCAATTTGTTTTCTTCGTTACCAACATGCTGTAAATAGTAACAATATACCAGTTGTCCTTTGCGCACACTGGACACTCTGAAAAACTCATTTGCACTATGCCATTTTTCGTCTGCCTGCGCAAAGCCTAACGAATAGGTATAAATTCCCAGCTGCTCTTTTAGATCTACCAAGGGTCCTATGCCACCACCGATCGCAGTTTGCAAAGGTTCTGTGCCGTAAACTGCTTTCAAAGCGCCTGATAAATAATCGTAGGCTTTTGTGTTTGAAGGGAATTTTAGAGGAGCTAAAGTTTGTGGTATGAATTTATAGCTTACGGTTGCTCCTGCCGGACAATTTTTATTGATGTGTTTTACAATCAAATCAATAATTTCTTTTCCCGATTGATTGTTTACCAACCTGCAGAATATTCTTGCCATGGCATTACCCGGTATTATACTCGCAAATCCTTCTGCGGCTGTATAACCACTTTGCATTCCAATTATTTCAAGCGTGGGACGATACCAAATTCTCTCCAGCGGAGTGTACGTCGTATCTCCTGTTTCCGCTGTTGTACCTAGTAATTTCATATCCCCGGATTTATCATACGGGATTTTTTTTACCATCGCTCTTTCTTGTGCCGTCAAAGGCGTTACCTTATCGTAAAATCCCTCTACGGCTACGTTGCCTTCGTTGTCATGAAATGACGCAATAATCTGAGACATGGCCACGGCAGCATTGGGGGTCTTGCCTCCAAAGGCACCTGAATGTGCATCAACATCAGCCGTTTTCAGGCTGAACTCTAATAGAGCAGCGCCTCTCAAACTCATCCAAATGGAAGGAATGCTGTCACTGTATTGGGCTCCATCAGCATTCAAGGCAAAATCTGCTCGCAGCAGTTCTTTATTTTTAGCCAGAAAATTTCGAAAGTTTGGGCTTCCACTTTCCTCTTCGCCGTCGAATATAAATTTAACATTAACAGGCAGTTTCTTGTCTTTGCTCAACATGGCTTCCACCGCCCAAATGGGTATCACCACGCCACTCTTATCATCGCTCGCTCCGCGACCAAATATTTTTCCATCTTCAATTTTTGGTGCAAAGGGAGGATGGATCCATTCAGCCTCCTTTACCGGCTGAACATCATAGTGGGCATAAATTAAAACAGTTGGTTTTCCTGGAGCTTTGTCCCAACTGCCATATACCACAGGATTTCCGTCCGTTGGTATTAGTTGTACAGTTGTGATTCCAATGGCCTTTAATTTATTGACGATCCAGGAAGCCGCTTTTTCAACATCAGGCTTGTGTGCTGGAATAGAAGATATACTGGGAATGGAGACCAGCTCTAAAAATTCTTGTAAGTGTGAATCATGGTTATCATCAAAGTATTTTTCGTAGGATTTTAGCGATGATTTTACTTCCTGACTTTTTGAAATCTTTAGGTTTTTACTTTGTGCTGCCAGAGTCTTGGTGAACAGATTTAGACTAACGAATAATACGAGAGCTAAATATTTTGAAATTGTCATTGCTATAGTTAAGTCAGGTAATCGAGTTGGTTTCAATACTGACAACGCCTGTGCATAAGCAGTAGCTGGATGAAGACATCCGACACGGTCTTACGAAAATCAAACGTTATTCAAAAACTAAACTACAAAACTTAAACTGAGTCCCGCTATTTATTATGCACTTTGTTGGCTGCTGCGCTGTCGACCTGATTTATCATTCAGAAGCGATAACTAAGTTACAGGTCGTGATGGATATAGAAAATGTGGCCGTTCAAATCTTTAATCGCAAATTGCCTAAGGTTCCAAGGTTTATCTTCAATGTCTTCAATTATATCAACGCCCCTGCCTTTAAATTCTGCATAGGTCAAGTCAACGTCTTCCGCGAAAATCCAATGGATATGCGGTTCGATTGACTTATTTGTTTTGGAAAAAAAGATTGCAATCTCTTCACGCCCCACCGCGCCTATGGATTTGTCGGGATATGTCCACAAAATTTCGAAACCCTAAATTTCTTTACAATAAATTTGAGTCCTTTCGACATCTTCACGGGAAGTTGAGGTACTGGCTGTGCAATTTTTGTTTTTTCCAAAGTCTTGAATTTACGAACTGTATTGAACCCATAAATAGATTTAGTGGCCAAAGTATGAGCTATGCCTCTTTACTTTATTGAGCTTAGTTGGGTTAGGTTTTTTTTCGATTTAATGATGCATCTATCATTCCCTTCAGAACTTTCATATCGATATCCTCCAACTTATGTATGTACAGACAACCAACACCGGTCTTATGCTTGCCCAACTTTTTAAGATCAGCAGCATGCTCCTTAATATTGATGCTGAGGTACAACGATAGATTTGCTTTACGGGGAGAGAAACCTATCCGGATCCAATCAACTTCCCTGCCGGTGGCTGGGCTTTTGTATTTTATATTACCGAAACCGATGAGTGAGCTGCCCCAAATTTTCGGCTCCTCCCCAGTTGCTTTTTTCATCATTTCCAAAATCACAAAACTATCTTTGCGCTTTTGTTCATCCTTAACATTGTTGATAAAATCCTCGACGCTTGCAGAGGTTGGTTTTGTTTTTATTTCAGCCATATGATTTGTATTCAGTATTAGTGGCAGGCCCTGCTTATTCTACTGCTTTCGGACTCATAACATCTACAACATTTTTCCAAGATCCATCACTTTGTTTTTTCCAAATGGTTACAGACTTAAAATGTTGAGTCATTACATTTCCGCTTGAATCTTTAGTTATAATTTTCGCATCTTCCAATAAATAACCCATATCACCCCCCTCTGAAATTTCGACACTTTGAGGTTCCCAGCTAATTTCGAAATCTGGATTTTTTAAACCCCCTTCAACCATGCCTCTGATTGCATCCTTGCCTTTGAGTTCTTTTTCGCCTGCCGAAATTACAACAGCGTCATCAGCCCAATAGGCTAATGTTTTTTCTATGTCTCTTGATGATGCAGATTTTGACCATTCTCTGCTGGCTTGCATAAGTTTTTCACCCTCTCCCTTTATGTCTATTTTTGCACGCTCGCAACTAGGCAATGAAGCTAAGAAGAAAGATGCCAAGATAACCGATGTAAATCTTTTCATAATTGATGTATTTAAATTATGGTAATTATACACAAGCTGTGACGTTTTCATTTTAACAGGGCAGCAAATTTATCTGTTAGTTCACAGTTCATATCTTCAAATTCTACTGATTGTATGAAAGTGGTCAATCTATATTTTGACGTTGTCGTGCAAAATCCCAGAGTGTTATGACGGTTGATCCCTGTTTCGAAGATTTCCTTTACTATTTTCTGCTTCTCAATGTCCCAAGCAATTTCCCGCGTCGTTCCAAATGAAGCTGTTGTGTCATTAAGGTTTAGATAAGTGTATACAGCCACTTCATCATTTTTTATTTCAAGTTTTTCAATCCCCGCTCCAAAGCACCCTTGAAACTTGACTTGGATTTGATAATTCTTTTGCTTCAAGATATTTTGAATTTCTTCTTTTGTGCCCTTGGTCCCACAGGCAAAGATAAGTAGCCCGATAAAGAATATAAAAAACTTGTTCATAGAATAACGCTATCGCATGTCGCACAACCTTTAGCAATAAAACGTGTGCATCTAAAATCTGAACGGCTACCCATCGCTAGAGTTGCATCCTTACTTTCTTTCTGGTCAACACCGTTGCTACTATAAGGATCAGCGTGGTCAGCGCGAGCGGCCTCCACACACCAACCCACCCCTCCATGGCAATCGACCTGTGGAACGTACGAAACAAGGCGTAGTAAATATCAGGTAAGAGGTAGACCAGCAAAGGATTGGAGCCCGCCGGTTGCAGGAATGCAGCCCAACTCCTGATGCCCTTCACATCAACCAGCCAATACACAAAAATGAAAATGGTGCCGGTAAATCCAGCGCTAAGAAGGCACCAGCTCGGCGTCCCTCCGATCTTCGCCAACCCGAAGGGTAGCAGCGCCCAGCCGGCGAGGAACAGGAGTACACCAAACGCGACGCCCCATTTGAACTTGTCCTGCAAGCTCTTTGCGAATCTGTCATCGAGAAAAATCATAGACATGATAACGCCCGACATGGTAACGGAGGCGGCCGAACCCGATCGGAATGGCCACAGCAAAGAAGGCCAGGAGCGAATAAATTCCAGAACCCCGGTCTTCATCCCGACATTCAGGAGAACCAGGAATACCAAAGCTGCCGCCAGTTTCCAGATCTTATCCCGAAGGAGCATGAACAAGATACCAGAGGAAATATAAGAGAACCCCAAGCCACCGAGGATGGATGAATTCTTGGGATCGAACCATACTATTTCTTCGCCTTCCTTTCGCCGGAAAAAGAACATTAGGACGAGTACCATGGCCAGTCCTCCCCACCTCAGGATTAGGAACAGTGTTTTTTTGCTTCCATCAGCCTTCGGATACTTGATGAAGAAAAGAATTACACCTACAAGCATGAGGGAATTCCACGCAGCGCGTGACACCCCGGAAGCCTCCGCGTCAATCTCGCGGCCATTCATGACGAGGATGCCCATGGCAACCAGGCATAGGCCACGGACAATAATGTGCAACAGAATTTTCGGCTGGGAGTCACGCATCGCCACGCGCCGGTTGAAGGCAAGGGGTATGGACATGCCCATCATCATCAGGAATGCAGGGTAAACCACATCCACATAAGTTATCCCTTGTTCCCCTGGCGGGATGTGATAAGTCCACCATGGCAACTCCTTGATGCCGTGGATATCGTTGACGAATATCATGACGAGAATGGTCATACCGCGAACAATATCTATGGATTGAATCCGAGTTCCTGTCGATGGGATTTCCATTGGAATGAGTTTAGGGTTGGTGTACCTAAAGTACAGATTTAGCGCCCATTGGAATAGAAGTTTTCAATGGGTGGTTTTTATTTTAAAATTTTGGAGCGTGTGACGACACAATTCATAGCAAAATCAGGCCGCATATGATTTATATACAATTGTTACCGCCCGTGCGTGATCTCCGCTTATTATTCTCCTGTGTCCTTTGTTTTTAAATCAACAACTTTCCAAATCAAGAGAAACACTATACTTATCCATGGAGTAAAGAATGTCAATCCAATAATTATCCATGTCAGAGTTTTATTTTTGTCCAAGTCATTTAACATTATTAGTGCTATCACGAGGTCGCAGCATAAATATGTTAATACAGAAATTGTTGAGTTTAAATCATTCAATGTCGAGAGGTCCTCTATTGGAAACGTCTGATGATAAAACCTAGTGATATAAGTCAGTCCGAGCCTTGTCAATAGTTCAAATGCAATTAAAATAAGTCCGTACTTTTTAAGAAGTCGGAGAATGTCGTCAGATGTTACTTGTCCCAAGCCTTTGTGTTTTTAGTTGTCTGCATTAATTGTTTTGTCTGTCCGAGTGCGTGGCCGGTAACGTTTATGTATGTGACGTTGCTGATCTTTGAAAGATTAAACTATCCTACGTAACAACACGTTACTTAAAATCAAACTACAATTTAAAAACTGTCGGTTAGCTTGGTTCTGATTTCTATTTTAATCTACAGTTCTTGTCCACGAAGACCAAACTTTGCAAGCCAGATTTGGTTGCTTCCTTGTTAGCCCGGAAGGATGTTTTGATTGAGATGAAAAATATTATTAGGATCATACTTTTTCTTCACCTGAGCGAGGCGTGAGAAGTTGGTACCAAACACGGCTTTCGCTGTTGGTCCACCTGGGGTACTCATATAATTGGAATAAATACGTCCACCAGAATAGGCTTGTAAATGTTTAAATGTTTCATTGTCCCATGTTATGCACGCTGTCGTATTGACTGAATCCTGCCACGTCACCCAAAACACAAGATGTGCAGCACTAGTTTTGCGAAGTTCAAAAGCAGTCGCATCCGGCAAAATGCGGCAAACTTCTCCATGCATATAGTGGCTAAAATTAAAGTACACTGTGCCCGAGCGAGGAGTTTTCGCGATACGATCCAATACTAATTCAATTACCTCATCTGTCATTTGCTCTATATAAGTACCTTTCACTGAAATAAACTTGAACGGAATCGATGGCTCGTCGACATTCATACTATACACCTCAGAAAAAATTCTTCGTTTTACTGAATCCCGTTTAGGCTTAGTGAACTTGCGGAAGTTGTCAAGCAAATGCTCACCTGTATCAAGGTCACCGACGAAAACAAACTCCACCCAACAATTATCACGCGAGAGATACCAGTCTGCCTGTAACCCATCTGGCGCGGTAGACATAAATTCGTTAAAAAATCTGCCGATGGCACGAGCCTGACCAATGGGGTAAAAGAAACTGCCACCTAGCATTTCTTTTACAGCATGTAACCTATACTCGAAAGAACTAGCAATTCCAAAGTTACCGCCACCCCCACGAATTGCCCAGAAGAGATCCTCGTTGTTAGTAGAATTCGCTTTTCGAATTTCAGCCTCTGCATTGATCATGCTTGCGGAGATCAGGTTATCGCACGTAGCACCATATTTTCCCGCAAGCCAACCTAACCCTCCACCTAGTGCAAGGCCAGAGCCCACACTGCCACACTGACCCAATACAGGCGCAAGGCCATAAGGTGCCGTAGCCGCCAGAATCTGTTCGGCAGTGGCACCCGTTGCAACGATAGCCGTCTTACTATTCGCATCTACCGTAATTCCTTTCATTTGCGAGAGGTCTATCACCATACCCTTTTCGCAGGTCCCCCAACCCATGTTACTATGATTGCCTGATCGCACTGCAATTTCTAATTGATACTGTCTTGCAAAGTCAACGCTTCTTAAAACATCCTCTTCTTTTTTGCATATGGCGATGATCGCAGGGTGTTTATCCATTGTTGGGTTAATAATACTTGACCATCGTTTGGCTTCATATTCTGCATCACGAGGAAGAATGATTTTTCCGCTAAACCTGCTTTTGA
This sequence comes from uncultured Bacteroidota bacterium, assembly GCA_963837415.1. GTDB lineage: Bacteria > Bacteroidota > Bacteroidia > Cytophagales > Cyclobacteriaceae > Chryseolinea. The sequence goes on from CAWING010000002.1 coordinate 844,352, forward strand.
ACCTTTTGAAAGCATCTTGATCGAAAGCAGACTTGGATGATCTTGAACTCTGTCCGCAGGAAAACAAAAGAGGAAACATCGTTGAGGCCACTAAAGACTGGCTAATAAACTCTCTGCGTGTTTTAATTCCTCGTTTAATGGGCATGTGAATGTATTTGATCCCTGTAATATTGAACAAATAAAATTAATTATGACACAGGAAAGATTCTTTACTAATTTCAGTGTCTAATCGAAGTAGAGAAATCAAAATTTACAAATGGGTACGTCCTCATTCTAAGTTACCCTTATGTAGGGGTATTGTTACTCAATTGCGCCCAACGTTCTCGGACTGGCAGGTTGGTGATAGCTAATAAAGGCTGGCAGTATTTCCTTCTTCTTCAAAAGTGTCAAGATTAAAAAAATGAATCCTATAAGGTGCAGGATAGCCCTGACAGCATGTGAATACTCCACGTTTTCCTAAGAGATTCCCAGTCGCTATTTAAGGTTGTCCAGTTAAATGTCGCTTAATTCGTTGGTAAAGTAAATATGAAAAAAATTGTTGTGCTTATGATAAAGCAAGATAAAAGGGTATATGTGTTTTTGATTTGCAATATAGAATTGTCCACAATACAGTCAACAAGATCGTTCCCAGCTCAAAAATGCCGAGCCACTGCCAGCTCCGATATATCCCTTGAACGATTTGATAATTGTCTTTTGGTAATTCAATTTTCATTCTTAATTCAAACAAATGTGCCATCAATGCCGACAACGTTACTACAGCAAAAAATATCGCCACAAATTTGATGAGATTTTTCACGTTGCTAATGCTGTCGATTCTCCATTTTGCTTATCCTTTACCTTTATGCCTAGTATTATTAGCGCAACATAAATAACAATTGCAATGGAATCTATTAAAGTGTTTTTAAGTCCTGAAGCATCATACAATAATGTTCCACCAAAAATAACGATCCAGCGAACAATCATTAAAATAGCAATAATCGAAGCCGCAAATCTGACTTTTGACAAGTCTTTATGAACTGAACTAAATAAAAGCGAAACCAAAGAGCATATTTTCTACGGTGATAATATGCCAAACATAAAAAAATATTGTTTTTGTATCTGCGGTTATTGTCTCAACATTGAGCGATGGCAGAACAAGAGCTTGACCATTCCAGGCGTGTGTAATGGAAAAAAGAATCGCAAGGATTCCCACAATCAAATAATAATAATTATTAATCATGTCTTCAAAGTCTGATAAGTTCCTTAAGTTTTTATCCGTTAGGTAAAAATGCTTTCGGTTGTTTTAAAACCTGACACGCTCCAATAAGTTTACAAACTGAGAATATTATATTACCCTTATTCGTTCGTCATTCGACATTTCTGTAATCGACATTCGACATTCAATTGACACAAGACATGAATATCGAATTTCGAATGACGAACAGGTGGAATCTGTTACTTGGAGGAAGACATTTTCTGCGCTATCATACCCCCTACTAGCAGCTGAAGGGCGTGGTAGAGCATCAACGGCAAAAGAATTATTCCAAGCGCGGCCGAATTAGCAAATAATATCCTGCCCATTACTGCTCCCTGCACCAGTGATTTTTTGGAACCACAAAAGAGGATGGCGATACGGTCTTCTCTGGAGAATTTAAAGAGTGAGGAAAGTATTTGCATGATGCCGAGCATGACTAAGAACAGGGCGAGCATGATCATTGCCAGGATCACGATTTCCCGGAACGGGTAACTCTGAAAAATATTCCCATAAAATGATTCACTAAAAGCGGCATATACGATGAGTAAGATGATAGATTGATCAAAATAACGCAGCCTATTTCTATGCTTAAACGCCCACTTCCCGAATCGATTATGCAATAACAATCCAAGCAGTACAGGAACCAAAACCTGCAAGCAAAGCTTTATGATCACATCCAAAAATTGCACGGAACTTCCTGTTTCTTCGATAAAGAAGCTCATCCAAAAAGGAGTGATAAAAACTCCGATAATACTGGAAATGCTTGCATTAAAAATAGCGGCCGACAAATTGCCACGCGCAACAGAAACCATTACGACGGAAGATGAAACCGTAGAAGGTATTGCAGCAAGATAAAATGTCCCCAGCCATAGTAGGCGGTATTCCGTGTTACGCAAAAAATAAAATGACAGAACAATCAATGGAAATAATAGGAACGTTGAGGTTTGAATGAGAAGATGAACTTTCCAATTCCCTAACCCTTTCTTCAATTGTTCAGGACTTAATAGCAGGCCATAAAAAAAGAAGATGAGCGGCACTCCATATTCTATGACAGTCGATACATGCAGGGGACTTTGTTCTGTGCCATAGTACGGGAAAAGCCAGCCCAGCAATACCATCAAAAGCAGCAACAGAAAAAAAACATTAAGACCGATTTTTTGAAGAAAGAGTATCAATTATTTCGTTTGATGAATCGATTACCAATATAGGAAATGATTTCATGCCCAGGACATGAATTTTCTCTGGGAATTCATACGGATTTAAATCATTTCAAGCGATCAAAGGCTAAACCTATAAAATTTTCCAGTATTCGCGGGCAATAAATTGCCGATGATTTTTTGTTTTGCACGCAACATATAATGAGCCTAAAAACGGATTATAAAATAGCTCTGCGTCTGGCGCATGTGTTGTGCAGTTGCCAGGTGCACGGCTCACTTTTGCCTACCATTTTCACAGCCTTAGCCCGACGGGGTTAGGCGAACGAGCGAACTTCCGTCCATGGAAAACAGACGTCATTAAGACAAACATTCCTCAATTTTTAGTACAATTGTGTACCCACAACACAATGAATTCCACAAATCAATTCAAATCATGAACACCAATCGCAGAAAATTTATCCAGAACGCCGGACTAAGTGCAGCGGCTCTTGGTATGGCAGCACCGGCCGTGGCTTCGGTCACCCGGGACTATACCGACAAAGACGGTCAGCTATTATTCATCGGCGACAATGTTGCCGTTGCAAACACAACTCACGGTAAAGTCAAGGGGTTCATTCTGCGCGGAATAAATACCTACCTGGGAATACCTTACGGGGCAGATACTTCCGGTGCCAACCGATTCATGCCACCGCAGAAACCGACACCATGGACCGAAGTATTGCCGACAGTGTGGTGGGGCAACACGGCTCCTCAAAATATGGAAAAAAGGTATGCGAATGTTTATGCCTCTTTTGCCGATCACTGGAACTACGATGACGTTAGTGAGGATTGTCTTAAGCTAAACGTATGGACACCAGCCATCAATGATGGTAAGAAGCGCCCCGTTATGGTTTGGCTACACGGAGGAGGATACGCCAATGGAAACGCCATTGAACAAGACGGATACCATGGCGAAAATTTTTCTCGAAAGGGCGACGTCGTATTTGTCTCCATCAACCACCGACTTGGTCCTCTCGGTTACGCCCACTTTGGTGCGGCAGGCGAAAAATTTGCAGCATCGGGAAATGTAGGCATGCTGGATTGCGTGGCCGCCCTTGAGTGGGTCCGCGACAACATAACTAATTTCGGAGGTGAACCTGGTAATGTAACGATCATGGGACAATCCGGTGGCGGAGCAAAAGTGTGTGTGCTTACTGCCATGCCTTCTGCAAAAGGATTATTTCATAAGGCTGTTGCTTTAAGCGGATCTTCCTTAAAAGCTGTAGAAAAAAGTAATGCAGAAAAGCTGGCCTCATACATTCTCAAAGAAGCAGGGCTCACCTACAATGAAATGGACAAGCTTCAGCAAATGCCATGGAAGCAGTATTCCGAATTTGCTGCCAGGGCGCTAACAAAGTTCAGGGAAGAAATGAAACTACCGATGTTCGGTGGAGGTGGCGGGTTTGCTCCTGTCGTAGACGGAACTTATCTTCCTCAGCATCCCTATAATCTTGAGCCTGCACCGTCAGCGGCAGATGTATCTATGCTCATCTGTTCTACATTCAACGAACAATCACCGAGCAGAACCGATGCCTCGCTTGAAAACATTGATACGAATGGCGTGAAGGATAAACTGAAGGACCGTTTTGGCGATAAGACAGGAAGCATCGTGGATGCTTATACCAAAGCATTCCCTGAGAAACGACCCATCGAAATATGGTCAATGATTGCGAGTAACCGACAGAATGCGATAGCCCTTGCAGACGCTAAATCAAAACAGCCTGCAGGCGTTTATGTTGCCTGGTTTGGATGGCAGCCTCCCCTGTTCGACAACCGGATGCGCGCCTTCCACTGCGCCGATATTTGTTTCTGGTTCTCTAATACAGACGTCATGCTTACGCACACTGGCGGCGGCGCGCGACCACGGAAGCTTTCAATTAAAATGAGTGATGCGCTGGTAAACTTTATGCGTACAGGTAATCCAAATGGCGGATCATTACCACGGTGGCCTGCTTATACGAGCGCCAACGGAGAGACTATGATACTTGATGATACTTGCGCAGTGAAGAATGATCCGGACAGGGAAGCGCGCAAGGCTCTCGCCTGACGGTCTTTGTAAAAGGCTGAGGGCATTTAATATGGGTTTGGATGCCTTCAACTATAAAGATTTGCATATCAAACGACCTCACTCCTACTAACCTAGCGTGAATAAGGTGGGTCTGGGAATGGAATGAAACAGCATCCAACGTAGTGACTAACCAAAGCGAGGTTTTCATCGACAAACAAAGCAATAACACTCAACTGTTTTATAACTCTATTTGAAATGAAAGAAAATAAATCAAAACCATCCCGCAGAGCATTCATTGAAAAATCTACATTGGCTATTACTACATTGGTCGTTGGACCACAACGAATTTTCGGAGCGCCCGCTATTTTGAAAAATGTTGGTAAACCCAATTCAAAATTTAATGGTGTGCAATTGGGTACGATTACGTATTCATTCAGAAGTTTACCTACGAATGCCGAACAGGTTTTAAAATACTGCCTTGATGCGAATGTAAGTGCCATTGAATTGTTGGGTACAACAGCAGAAGCTTTTGCCGGGGCCCCTAATATTTCCACTGAACCCATGCCTCCGTTTAATCCCAATGCACCACGCCCAAAACCAACCGCCGAGCAGATCGCAGAACGGACTGCTAAGGCAGAAGAGCTGGCCAAGTGGCGTGCCAATGCATCCATGGAAAAATTCAGTCAGCTCCGAAAAATGTATCAGGACGCCGGTGTTTCCATTTATGCATGGAGACCCAACGCCCTGGATGAAAAAAATACGGACGCGGAACTAGATTACGCTTTTCGCGCGGCGAAGGAATTAGGTGCAAGTCATCTGGCTGTTGAGCTTCCAACTAATCCGGCACAAAGCAAACGCCTGGGGGCAATAGCTTCCCGACATAAAATTGGAATGGCGTATCATGGTCACACACAACAAACTTTTACCTTCTGGGATGAAGCGCTGGCTCAATCTCCTTACAACGGACTCAATTGTGATCTCGGTCACTATGTAGCCGCTGGGTTCGATCCGATCCCGTTGCTCAAAGCAAAGCATGACCGCATTTACAGTGCGCACTTAAAAGACCGTAAATCAAAAGCCAATGGTGGAGCGAATATGCCATGGGGTGAAGGCGATACACCCCTCATGGCTGCTCTTCAGTTGATGCGAGACAATAAGTACAAATTCCCCGGTACGATAGAACTCGAGTATGAAATTCCGGCGGGTTCCGATGCGGTGAAAGAAGTAGCCAAATGCGTTGAGTATGGAAAGAATGCATTAGAGAAAAAAACTTAACTGATCCTTTGATCACAGCCATGAGTTGAATTTTTTTACACCCCCTCAGAGTCACCGGTCTCCGGGACTCTGAGGTTTCAGGGCACACGCTCTGTTACTTACTTATTCCTTATTATTCTTTATTCAAATCCTTGTAATGTGTGATCTCAACATCACCTTTTTCCACCCCATCAGGGTCACCGGTCTCCGGGACGCTGATGTTTCGGGGCACACGTTCTTTTACTTATTCTTTATATTCTTTATTCAAATCCTTGTAATGTTTGATCTCAACATCATCTACTATTCCAAGTTTTACACCCCCTCAGAGTCACCGGTCTCCGGGACTCTGAGGTTTCAGGGCACACGCTCTGTTACTTACTTATTCCTTATTATTCTTTATTCAAATCCTTGTAATGTGTGATCTCAACATCACCTATTATTCCAAGTTCATAAAATGCTGCACTTGAGTGCAGGTAAAGCGTAAAATCTTCAACTAAATTCCATTTTCCACTTACAGGGTTATGATGAATGTAATCCAGTTTCTGTTCTATCATTTTTTCACTGAAACATTTTCTTGCATCGAAAGATATTCGAAATACCTGGTGCTTCTTTCCGCTAAGTTTCTCCTTTTTTTCAACGCCCTGTTTGAGTCCGTGAAGGATGGTTTCTTTCCCTTGTTTCTTCAAACTATTAACAATGTCATACGCCATGAATCTTTTGCCGTCGCCAACTAATTTGTTTAGCGATGTTCCAGTATGCGTTGGGAATAGCAAAACATGAAAATGATTGGGCATGATCACGTATCCTACTACTAAACGACCATCATTTTTTAAATGCTTAAACCACCGATATACAGAAGCATAAGCTTTTGATTCTTTGATCAATGGAAGCCACTTATAGCATGTTACAGTACAAAAGTAAACTTCCGAATTTTCGGTATGTGCAGTATGTAATGACAACGGGTGAATTTTTTTTCGAAGTTAATCTATTCGCGTTTTATTGCAACTTGAATATGCGGAATTCGAAAGTGTCTACAGGGAGCATTAGGGTCCGAGTGTCTACCTCGAAGCCTCAGAGTCCCGGAGACCGGTGACTCTGAGGGGGATTGAATGGAAGCCACTTATAGCATGTTACAGTACAAAAGTAAACTTCCGAATTTTCGATATGTGCAGTATGTAATGACAACGGGTGATTTTTTTTCGAACTTAATCTATTCGCGTTTTATTGCAACTTGAATATGCGGAATTCGAAAGTGTCTACAGGAAGCATCCGGGTCCTTAGTGTCTACCTCGAAGCCTCAGAGTCCCGGAGACGGGTGACACTGAGGGGGAGAAAAAAATTCGGAAGTTTACTTGCAGAGCAACTGCTATAAGGAGCTCATCGATCGAAGAATCAAAGCTCATGCTTCTGTTTCTCAGTGTTTAACCTTTCGCCCTTTTCAAACGTGGCGTCTAGCGCATAAGGCTTCTTTTTACTCCCTCAAAGTTTTAAAGATTTGCAATTCTACGAAATAGATTTTTGGTGGCCCAAACAGTAGTTATGAAACTGCGTTAAAGGAGAAAACCAAAAGTCATGCGAATATCACTATACATCTTATTGTTTTCAATCGTTTTCTCATCGTTATCGCAGGCACAAGATGATATTCCCGAAGCTGATTCATTAGAGTTCCAAAAATTTCTTACCATGGTGAACGCTAACCGGGAACAAAGTTACGTCACGGTCGGATCAGGAATTGGCAATCTTGAGCCGTTGATACTGGAATCCAAATTTTCCCCGAGCTACTTTTTTTCCAGGAACAAGAGGCTATGGGCAGTAATGGTCAATCCACAAGTGCAGGTCAGAATTCTCAATCAAAAATCGCTTCCAATCCGTAACCCGAGTTACCGCGTTTATGGTACATTTTACAGGGAAGTAAAATTCTGGAAACATACTTTTCTCCGTAAACTACTTTATGAAAACGCCATCTGGCATGCATCCTATGTACACCACTCCAATGGTCAGGACGGAGATTTTTACGCCACCGACAGCACAGAGGAAGTAAATTTTACCGGCGGCGATTTTTCTACCGACTATATGGAGTTCGGCATTTCCACATACCGTATAAAAGAAATAAACAAAAACTATTTTTCGATCCGGAGCTTCAAAGCCTTACTGGAATATCATCCAGCACGGTGGTACAGTGATGAATTGAAGGATCGCTATGGATCGTATCGGATTTTTGCAAATGTTGGAGTCGTGGGGCCGCAAAAAAATCTGAAACGGGAAGGGCTGATGCGATGGCTCCAGCGCTCAAGTCTTGAACTAAAGGTGGGCTGGATCTTTGGAAATATGAATGGGATCGCTCCGGTTAGTGTTTCCGGGCGCTTGATCGTCGATGCCTATTATAAATATTACCCCGCATGGTTTGATGAGATCGCATTCTTCATGCGGTTTTACCGTGGACAGGATTATTATAATATACATTTTGCAAAAGATGAATTGAGCAACCTTTCGTTCGGAATTACCTCCAACATCATGAATTTTAAACAAGCAGTTAAGCTTTTCAAGTAATCTCATTAGTTTCCCATGAAATGCTGATCATGGCTGACTCGCTAAACTGAAGTTTAAGTATTTGAAAACAACTTCTCAATCGTCCTGATGGCGTGTCGCCTCCAGGTTGCATCTGCAATCACCCCGTGCAAATAGTTGAAGACACTTACCTTCTAGAACCAACCTGGTTATTAAGATAGCGCCTGAGGTGGAGGGTTGTTGGCTGGCCTGGAGCGGTCTTCCGGAAGTGGTACGAATTCAAGATTGTCCGTCGGAGGCAAAATAATCCTCCCCTCCTTCCAGTCTGCTTTTGCCTGTTCGATCCTTTCCTTTCTGGAGGAAACAAAGTTCCACCAGATAAATCTTTCTCCCAAGGGATCTCCTCCTAACAACATCAACGTGGTTGGTTCTCTTGAAATGATCACAGGATCAACACCTTTATTAAAGACAAGCATTTGACCGGATGTATATGTACTTCCGGAAACCTCAACGCTACCTTTTGCAATATAAATCGCCCGCTCCGAATGTTCTTTTGGTAGACCAAATCGCGTGTCCTTATCGAGCATCACGTGCAAATAAAATAAGGGTGAATGAGTTTTGACATTATTTCTCAAACCAAAAGCATCTCCAGCGATCAGTCTCATCCATACACCTGCCTCTGTAAACACCGGTAGCTGTTCTGGCTTATAATTATCAAAAGCAGGCATCGCTTCTTCGTCCTTTTCAGGAAGCGCCACCCAGGTCTGGATCATTTCAAGTGTTCCACCAGCCAATGCAGCAGGATCTTCAAACCGTTCAGAATGTGCAATGCCACTTCCTGCCGTCATCCAATTTACTTCGCCCGGACGTATTACTCTGCTTCACTCCCAGGCTATCGCGATGCGTTACTTGTCCACCAAATAAATAACTAACTGTGGATAGTCCGATGTGCGGATGCGGCAATACATCCATAGAGGATCCAGCGCCAGGCTGTACATCAACAGGACCGGCGTGATCCATGAAGATAAACGGACCCACCATTCTTCTCAGGCGGAATGGAAGTATCCTGCGTACATCCATACCGGGACCCAAAGATGCCTGGCGTGCAGCTATTACAATATCGAGCATAACAAATCTTTATTTTTCCTTACAGATCAGAATTCTGAGATACGTGTCTTAATAGTTTCTGTTATCAGTACTCCATTGTTAATTATATACCTTTTCTCTATGAACCAATGGCACCACGCGAGTACCAATCAACTCAATGGCTTGCAGCAATTGTTCATGTGATAAGTTTGCATTGTCCATTTGAAACGTAACGCGTGAAATCCCACCGAGTGCGTTGCTGTGACGAAGGATTTTCTCCGCCACTTCTTCAGGGTTGCCGACCAGGTATGCGCCGCGAGCTCCCCGTTGTGCGTCAAAACTATTCCGTGTAACCGGAGGCCATCCGCGTTCTCTCCCAATTCGGGTGAAAGTTTCTGCATAGCCTGGATAATAATCTTCAACGGCTTCCTCTGTTGTGTTTGCAACGTAGCCGAGGGAGTGCAATCCAACTTTCAGCTTTTCAGGCGCGTGCCCAGCTTTTCTTCCGGCCTCCCTGTAGAGATCAATAAGCGGCCGAAAACGGTGCGTTTCGCCGCCAATAATCGCTACCATCAACGGTAACCCTAAGGTACCAGCCCGAACAAAGGACGCTGGGGTTCCGCCCACTCCTATCCAGATAGGAAGAGGGTTTTGTAGCGGCCTTGGGTAAATTGCCTGATTGTGAAGTGCACTCCGAAATTTACCAGACCAGGTTACAAATTCGTTGTCACGAATTTTAAGCAACAGATCCAGTTTTTCAGAAAAAAGCGCGTCATAGTCCTGCAGGTTCAGACCAAACAACGGAAAGGCTTCTATAAATGAGCCACGTCCCGCGACCATTTCTGCACGTCCCTGAGAAATTAAGTCCAGGGTTGCGAAATTTTGAAATACCCTTACCGGATCCGCAGCACTGAGTACGGTGACCGCACTTGTAAGGCGGATATGTTTCGTTCGTGCCGCAGCTGCGGCCAGAATCATGGTAGGCGCTGAATCCAAAAACTCCTTTCGGTGATGTTCGCCAATTCCAAATATATCAAGCCCCACATGGTCGGCGTGTTCTATTCTTCCAAGCAATTCTGCCAAAGCATTCATGCTGTTCTTTCCTTTGTCTTCGCCATCCCCTATCGAGGCCGCTGCAAAACTGTCAATTCCAATCTCCATATAACTTTTGACTATATAACTACAAAAAAACTTTTATGTACATAACTCCGCTAAAGTACTACCGGAAGATATCGTGTACACCATGCTTAATGGATCCATTTACCAAATTTTCCTTCCCGATAATCTTGAAAGGCTTCCGTCAACTGCTCTTCCGTATTCATGACAAAAGGTCCTCTGGCTGCTACCGGCTCTCTTAAAGGCTTTCCTGCAATCACCAGAAATTTTAATTGTTCGGTGGCGTGGATCGTTATCTCACTGGGATTTTCTCCAGCTGATTCGAGCCAAAGCACATCGTGCTTTTTCCCGGTCTCCTGATTTTTTCCAAACACACCGGAACCGTTCAGGATATAAATAAAACCATTATAATCAGTAGGAAGATCTTGATTTACAGAATAACCTGCCTGTAACATAATCTCTACCATGGTAACAGGCGCATAATTCAGCGTTCCGGATTTTACGTTACCTGACAAGCCGGATATGACTCTGATTTCAGCTCCCTCTTCTTTACGCACGGGCGTATCAGATTGTAGTATATCCTGGTAACGCGGCTCAACCATTTTTTTGTCTGCAGGAAGATTAACCCACAATTGAAGTAAATGCGCAAATCCATTTTCAGAAGCTTCCTCAAGATGCAGAAGACCTTTGCCTGCAGTCATCCATTGTGTATCACCTTTCTTTAGTTTTCCTTTATTTCCTGCATTGTCCATATGTTCCAATTCACCATCGATCATATACGTTACGGTTTCTATTCCCCTGTGCGGGTGATAATCAAACGCACCTTTTTTCATATCGTCCTCAGCCATTAAAAGGAAAGGGTCAAATAATTCCCAGTTGCCCGGAGGCAAAACTAAACCGGCTTTGTGAATAGGTGTGTTCTTGTGGGGTGCGAGCGCCCATCTCTGTTGTATACTTCTTTGAACGATTATTTGTGTTTCCATCTTATTAAGTTTTAGTGTCTTAGTACATGAACTAAAAGATTTCATCCCTTTTATAAATCATAACGTAAAGTTATGGAATATACTTACATTTGTATAGTAAAATACACACGTATAGTACTATACTGTATTATAGTAACGATAAATTATGTCAAAAAAACCATCTGAGACACAGCTGGAGTGCAAAGAAATTTTACGGCCCGTGCGGGACGCGCTGGATATTTTAAACGGCAAATGGAAACTTCCCATCATTGTAGCGCTTTCCTTTGGTGAAAGGCGTTTCGGAGAAATATCCAAAGAAGTTCAAGGCATCACAGACAGGATGCTTTCCAGAGAATTGCGCGATCTGGAAATTAATAACCTTGTAAAGAGAAAAGTATACAACACCTATCCTGTCAAGGTAACGTATGACTTAACCTCACAAAGCAATGCCCTCCGTGAGGTTATTGACGCCTTGAGAAAATGGGGTGTTCAGCACAGAAAAAATATAATGAAGAAATAAATTGTTTTGGACGCGAACGAGTCCTCCTAATGAATTCGTATTGTCTAGTCGACAGTTGAGCACCGAATTCGTTTTTTATTTTTCTCCAAAGTCGACCGAACTTGCTGCGGAACGAATTTTCCGCGTAAACCGAGCTTCTCGAATTCAATCTTGTCAACAAAAGTCATCTAGCGTGTTTTAGTTTGCTTAGGAGATAATGAAGACTTACGGCAAGGATCGTCCAGTAGAAAGCAAACCCGACAAGAAAAAATGGAGGCGGCGCATCGGGATCTTGCTGCAAAAATTTAATAAAAGGCAACAGGGGTCCTATCAAAATAATCTTGATAGGAGATAGAATTGTGGATACGGCAGATTTCCAGGATACTTGTGATTCCAATCCCAGGAAAGACTCAGGTGGCTGATCCAAAAGCAAATTGGTACCAAAAAGAAAGGCAAACGCAAAAATGAGGAAGAAGAAAACAAATTTTATCCTTGGAATATTCATACTCTATAAATGTTTAGATAATAAAAATTCATTCGTGTCTAGCTCGCAAAATTTTGCAATTCTTTTCTCTTGGGTAACCTCCCGGTATTTTAAAAGTACTTTGTGATTCAAAGTGAATGAAAAAATCAGATAGATGCAAATGGCGTGAATAAAATTTTCGTGTAATATTAAGAATTGCGTTTGCGGAGCCAAAAAACGGTTGCTGCTTAGTCAACCGAGAATGAAATAACCCGTCAATTCCTTGATTTGATCATAGATATCGTCTAGCTATAGGGAGTGCCGACAACCAACGCACAAACTACTTACTCATACTTTTCGCTAACCCTCTGCACGCATTCAATTTAGATTTAATTGCTTTGTATCCACCGGAAGAAGCAGATGATGCATCAGGCTGGCTTGAAAAGTAAACTATGACCATATTGGCTGAACGGTTAATATAAATTACTTGACCGTGAATACCCACACCACAATACTCACCTTTAGTTTCGTCCAAAATAATGGCACATTGTATTGGTGGTAGTAGTCCTACACACGCTATTTCTTAACCTTCTAATTAGGTCAATGGCAAGGAGATAAACCACTTTGAAAATGACTCCCATAACGATATATGAATATTAGATATCATAAGCACATAAAGGATAAAATATGAAATAAGTGTCAATGGAAATACCCACCGCCCTCTCTTTTGATGCCTTTCCACTATCATCATACCAATTAGAAATGAGAAGATTATTAATATTGTTGGCACACTTCCGTACCAGAAAAAGTTGGGCGAGCTTGTGTATAGGTCAAGCGCAACAAGCATGTTCAGCATCAACCTTGTAAGCGCAGGTTCCATCAATGCAATACCGGTTACAATCATCCCACGAGCATGTACATCGATATTATGTCGGTACTTTATTGCAACTACATAACCTGCTATAAAAATGAGCAAGTTTTTAGATTGTCCTAGTAATATGTTACCTAAGTTTTCATTACCAACAGTATGACTTTGGTGAATGATCAGAATGATAGATATACACATCATCGGAAATAAAATATAAGAAAGTTTACCGATGAATCTGTGAAGTTGGAGACTCTTTGTCCTGATTAATATAGGTTGAATGATTAGCATACTAATCCAAAGCATCATCAGAGCGGCATGGAAATGAAGATAAAGTACAAAGTCAGCAGTCCCATTAAAGAACTTGGCGAAATAGGAAGGCCAAAAGCCTAGTACGGCCAATACAAATAGTCCTGTAAAATAATGGGGTGAAATGTCCAGGTTTAGTTTCAGTTTAGTTCTTTCCATTTTTGCTGTACTTATATCATTCCAATTTTGTCAACGAAGTCATTTGAGCTATGGCCGCCAACGCTAGTGTATATGCAGTTTAAATTTACCTTTAAAAATAATTAATCAAATTTAAATTGCATATGCACTTTTTTTTGTGTGCAGGTTTATTTTCTCACACTCTCCACCAAAAGGTCAAAATGTTATTGTCGCCTTTCGCAATTGAATAGTCCCCTTTGCCATGTGGAATGCTAATTATTGCGTCCTTAAGTCGTTTAAGTTTTTCCTTTCCAAAACTGATCTCCAATTCGTCAATCGGGTTGTCTCCCAATAGTCAGGAGCCTTGTTAGTCTTAAGTGAAAAAATAATTTTGGATTTAGTCGTCCACTTGGCAATTCCGTTTCTGTTGTTCGGAGTACTTAATTCTTTGTCAGTAGGCTGGGTCGTTAATACTTTTTTGTTTGTCGACCATTCGCATTTCTCCATCATGTCAAATAGCTGTGACAATTCCTGACTAGCTGAATTGTCTACCGTCATGTTCCAACCTGGATAATTCCTGCCATTGTCAGTGTACTTCCAAATGTAAACTCGTCCTGATATTTTGAATTTTTCTATCTGTTCCTTCATGACTTAATTGTCCAAATAAACTTGCACACAACAAACTCAATATACGTATATATTATAGTATATCAGCAAGGCGTATATTCTATTAGTAGATATTGCTGAATATTTCTTTTATGCCCAAATCCGGTTACAATTCGTTATCAATGCCTAACGATCCTCCCTAGTTCCTCATTACTCAATACAGTGTCAAGCCAATTCTAAAAATAACTTAACCACCCTTTTTCTTTGTGATTTTGTTTATAGTTGTCAAACTTTTTGCATAAAGGATAAAGGGATATAATAACTCCCACCCAGACAGCATAGACAACCCATAGACTAAAACCATATCCTTTGAGCTCTGGGGATTCCAGAATCCAATCTGGTAAGATCATTAATTGCCAACCCCAGCCTGAGAGTTGTGCAAAAAGCATGGCTAAAGCATGAATAAGATAAATGTGTATAATGTAAAAGAAAAACGGAACTCGCCCGAAAGTGGTAAAAAAATCAACAACCTTACCTTTTAAATGTTCTGTATTTGCCAGAAAGAATAGAGCAACTCCAAGTGTAATTAAAAGAAACAAAAGGGATGGTGGGTATTTCGTAAGCTGTAAAAATGACATTAGTGTTTTAGATCCACTATTCCAGGTTACCCAATGTATAGGGTCGCCGTAAATGTTGCTCCACCGTAAGACGATAAACAGAACAATTGAAGAGAAACCAATTGTGTTGAGTATTCTTTTTCGTTTGGTACCATCGAAAGGTTTGTCATATAAAGAACCAAAGCAGTAACCAAGAGACATGACAGCAATCCAAGGTATGATAGGGTAGTCTAGATAGAACTTGAAACCATCTGAAAAATTGAAAATAGCGGCTTCATGAATATAGGCCCACAAAAAGCTGTCTTGAAAATGAATATTATCGAGTAAGTTGTGACCAAAAATAAGGGCGCAGCTAAAAATTAAAATAAAGGTTCGTGGCAAATGGATTAATCCGGCTAAAAAAATCATGCTTGCTCCTAAAACTGCTATTACCGCAAAGCCATTCATTCTAAATTGTATATCAAATTGCCATCCAAATGTTACTACCGTTAGCTCAATAAAAATCAACCATAGTCCACGCTTTAATAAGAAGATCGACAAATCACCTTGTGTTTTGCGTTTACCTACCATATAGGCAGAAAGGCCAGCCAGAAAACTAAAGGATGGAGCACAAAAATGAGTTATAAATCTTGTAAAAAATATGGGCAAAGTTGAATGGGTTGGGTCAGCTGGGTTAAATAAAAATGCGGCACTATGAAAGTAATCCCGTGTGTGATCGAGTGCCATTATCACCATCACTAACCCTTTCAATAAGTCGATGTTTTGTATTCTGTTTTTAGTTAGTGATGTCATTACGTATGTTCGACTAGTGAGTTTCTTTTGTCATAGCTACTCAATAAGTTTGATTATTTCTTCTGTCAGTCACTAAATAATTTTGAGTCAATTCTGTCGACGAAAGCCCGTAGGTTTAGCGTGCGTTCGTTCCCGCATTTTGAAAGTCAAATTCAACGATAAGGGGTGAGTGGTCGCTATGCGTGTTCCAGTTGTCATAAGTTCCTATTTCAACTTTTACGACTTTGTCAAAAATGTCGGCCGACGTAAAGCAATAGTCGAGGTGATAAGGTTTATTCTTGTTCCGGTATAAAAAAAAAGTCGAGTGCGTTTCTTTTCCTTGTTCTATGTCAAAGTGTTTATGGTAAACGCTGTATATCCCTTTGCCGGCAAGTTGATTCACAACGTGCGAATGTGATCCAACTCGATCTTTGTGGTCCCAAATTTTATTGCTATTAAAGTCACCGATTAAAATTGTTGAGTTACCAAGCAAGTCTTTATAATGATTTATCGCAAACCAAATTTGTCCAATGTAACGGGCTGAGCGTTTTTGCTTGTTGTCCATAGCCCAAATCGCAAAAAATGTGATCGTCTGTCCGTTACCCGTCACACGAAACGGAAGAACGTAGCGAAAGGCAGGATTAAAGCAAGGGAGCAATTCAAATTTGTAGTCCGAATATGAAAAGAGTCCAATTCCTTTTCTACCCCCATCACTATACCAGTAAGTATCACTTGGCTTCTGAGTAGTTGGATTGAATTGTAATTTGTCTGGATGTTCACATTCCTGAATTAATAAAATGTCAGGTTGGTGAGTTAAAATTATATCAGCTTTTTTTCTAAAGGCGCCTTGACAGTTCCACGATATTAGTTTCATTTCTTGTCCGTACGTTGTAGATATGCCTTGCCGCTAATGTCTTGCCCTAAGCGTGGGCCTTGCCTAATTAAAAATAAACATAAAGGCACATGTATTATAGCTTTTTCTTGGTGGTAGTTTTTATTTCTGTTTAGCAATTGCCATCTTAATTGCAAGAGCCGTCAAGATACTGCCATAAACCATTTTTGCACCCTTATCCATGTTGGATTCTCAGCAAAAAATAAAGCAGCTTTAGCAGCTGTTAACACAATAATAAGATTAACTGAAAAGCTAACGGTCACCTGAGTTAAGCCAAGCTGAATACTTTGGAGCATGACCGAACCATTTTCAGGTTTTATGAACTGAGGAAAAAAAGAGAGATAAAATACTGCAACTTTTAGGATTAAGGACATTCGTCAGAAAACCAACACTAAATAGTTTCGAATTCTTGTCAATTGGCAAGTCATTTTTGGTTTCGAAAATGCCCTTGCTATTTGGCCGTATGGCTTGATATGCTAAATATAAAAGATTAAAGACCCCCAATGTCTTAAGAACTACATAAGGCAACGGAACGGCAAAAGTATTGAATCGGTATCATTTGTAAAGTTATTTTAGTGCTGAATTTACAGGTATTTCATTATTTTATTTCTATTCAGTCCCTAATGGATTGTAACGAATTTGTGGAAGAATCAATTGCCCACAATGTTGGTCCTTGTGCCGTTTATGTGTAACCTCATTTGCCTGCATTTTGACTGGTCAATATCTGCAAAATTTGTTCCCTTACATTCTATTTACACCTTAGGCATTTGTCGTCGTACTGAAATTTCTCCGATTTCAAAAATTGACCGCTGTCAGAGACGTTATTTTTGTAGTCCTTGTCGGCCAAGGTCTTGAGTTTGAAATTTGGATTTCCGCGAGCTTGCGTTGATGCTCGGTAATTGTAGACTCAAAGTGCGGCTTTCACCCATCTTCTTTAAGCATTAATATTTTTCGTCAACAAAACCGACCCAGCCTTTCTCAAAGTCGGATTCACTTACATTTAAAACATTTTCAATATCGACGTAGGATGTAATTAAAATCGGTAATTTGTCTTCGCCCCATCTCTCAACTATATATTCAATAATAGTGTAGCCGACGTTGTAAATTTGATTGCTATTATTTAAGTCTTTCAGGGCAAGATTTTTTCTCATTCCATACTTCACGCTCATATTATTTACAATACCTGCTTCGTAGTCACAGATAGCTTCCCAAAACCATTGTGGGTATTCCTTGATAAACTTCTCTTCAAACATTTTGCCAAAAGCTTCGATGTCTGCGTTTCCCCACTCACGTTGTGCTTCCTTTATGAGAATGTTCAACTGAACACAATGAGTAAATTCATGAATTGCTGTCTTTATTGGGTCATTGGGAAAAATACTGTTAAACCAGTTTGTCCAAATGAAATGGAATTCGTTTGGACCGCGGCTTGTCCCACTTGCCGTACTATTTGGAAGTTCTGTTCCTTTGTTAAAATCCTTCTGTGTCGGATGAACAAATACCCGAATTGTATCGTGGTCTGGATCATTTAAATTGGTTCTAATCCTGGCGTAATTTTGTTCCAGGTTGTCAGCAATGTCTTGTGCTTCCTCATTATAAATTCCTTGATATGAAATGACAAAATGTTCTGTTCTTAATTCCGTTAATTTGTCGACGACTGAAAAACTTCTAAATGCCTTTACTCCGAAGTAGGTAATAATCAGTCCACCAAATACGAAAAGAATAATCTTCAATTTTTTCATTGTCCGATGTTTAAACTGCGCCCAGCAATGGCATCAGTTTTTGTCAACCGTAAATTATTGCGAATAGGAATGGAATCGAAATAATGACTGAAATTATTAATGGTTTCCAAATCGGTTTTGATCTGTACTTAATGTCTTTTCCAACGTAACGGTCCCAGAAAGTAGTTGTCAAGCCAAGTCCGCCTGCGCCATTAAGAAGCAATACCCAGAAGGTATTTCTTGGAATTAAATTCAATATCACGATTGTCATACTCGTGTAAATAATGCCAAATAAAATTACTATCCATTTCTTCTTGGTATCATTGACATTGGTCGAAAGTAGGACTGCTCCAAAAATCACGCTAAAAAATAACGAAAAAGCGCTTATCGCTCCCTTTGAGTATAACAATGGAGCATTGGGATCCGTCACGACATTTTCTTTCCAAAAGTTTGAGGTCAATAGGCCTTCTTCATCCCTTTCAACTTTTGTTCTGGTTTGAATTTTTATTTTTATGTCGTTCAATTCTTCGTCGGTAAAATTTCGACCTCTTCTTTTTAATTCATTAACTGCTTCGGTTATGGCCTCAGGTGTGTATTTATTGAAATTGTGCAAATAGTCCATCAGTCCATCCTCTGATTTTTTGATCATTACTTGTCTTAGACTTGTTGTCATAAAACAGGAATTCTAGTTGTTCTATATTACTTTAATAGTTGGAAATATTCTGTGGCTCACTTAAAAATACAGAATTTCCTACACTCAATTTCTTCGCTCCTGCTGCCTTTCACAATAAATTCTATCCTCATCAACGCCATCCCTAGCACGATTCATAAATAATGCTTTTATTCACATAGTACCAAACTGCACCCTCATGCTTCATCTCAAAAATTTTGGCCGCCGGCTTTTACTGTTTATGGCAAGCGCATGTTTCACGTTGACCTCATGCACTAAAAGTGACGACGCATTACCAGGTACCATTGAGGTTCCCGATGGCTTTGTAGTTGAAGTGGCAGCTGGTCCTGACCTGGTGGACTATCCGATGTTTGCTGTCGCCGACGAGACCGGACGTCTTTTTGTGTTTGAGTCCACCGGCAATGTTTATAACAAAACGGAAGATGCCATCACTAATCCGCAGTTCCGGATTAACCTTCTTCAAGATTTGAACGGAGATGGTACTTATGATAAAAGCACCATCTTTGCGGACAAAGTTGGTTTTCCCCAGGGAGGCGTGTTTTACAAAGGAAGTCTCTACGCTTCTTCGGCGCCCGAATTCTTAAAATTTACGGACACGGATGGAGACGGAGTATCAGATAAACGCGAAGTAATTCTTTCGGGATGGGAGTTGAATGTCAATGCGAATAGCCTGATTGGTCCGTTCATGGCACCTGATGGCTGGCTGTACTTGACTAGCGCCATCGAAGGTTTTGACATCACCACAAAAGAAGGAGAGCATCTTAAAGGTGAAACGGCACGGGTATGGAGACTAAGACCCGATGGTTCAAATCTTCAATGGATATCGGCAGGTGGAATGAATAATCCTGTGGGGCTGACTTTCACCGCCGCATCCGAAGTGCTGGGAACGCAAACGTATTTCACCGACCCGAAAGCAGGTCAGCGCGATGCATTGATGTATTGGACAGAAGGAGGAATCTATCCCAAGCCAAATAACAACATTACACGTGATGGGCTTGCCGTTAACTGGAGATCTTATGCCCGTCATCACGAAATACTCAAGAGTGGCGCCCTCAGGTATAACCCGTTACCGCAATAGCTCGCTGGGTGATGACTATCAGGATAATCTTTTCAGCGCTCAATTTAATACGCATCGTGTGCTGCGTCATAAGTTGATGCGCATTGGTGCGTCGTTTCGCACGGAAGATGAAGTCTTCTTTTCTTCATCCAACGAAGATTTTCACCCCACCGACGTATTGGAAGATGGTGATGGTAGCCTGCTCGTTGTGGAAACAGGCGGATGGTTCATCAAAGGTTGTCCACTCTCGCAAGTATCAAAACCAGAATTGCAGGGATCAATTTATCGCGTAAGGAAAAAAGGTGCTGCTAAAGTTGAAGATCCATTTGGAAACACAATTGATTGGACGTCTCTCGATATCGCTGCGGTCACCAAGTATCTCGAAGACCTTAGGCCCTTTGTAGCTGACAAAGCCGCCAACAACCTCGTAGATCGTGGACAGGGATCCATTAGCGCACTGACTGATGTGTTAGGAACATCGACCAACGTGTATGCGCGTGCCCGTGCCGTATTTGGGCTTTACCGGGTCAATAGCAATGAATCGATTGCGGCCGTGCGAAAAGGATTAAACGATAAAGATCTCCAAGTGCGTATAGCCACAGCGAGAGTGCTTGGACTTGCAAAAGACAAAGGCTCCATCGAACAACTCATACAAATGATTCAAAACGATGATCCGGCATGCAGGCGTCAGGCCGCAACAGCGTTGGGTCAGATTGGCGAGGCGAGCACAATTCCCGCCTTGCTTAAGGCCTCAGATAAAGTAAAGGATCGGTTTATCGAACACGCCATCATTTACGCCCTGATCTCTATGAATCAACCCGACCTGGTTAAGAAAGGACTCGCCGATTCTTCGGATGATGTTAAGAAAGTCGCGCTAATCGCCCTTGATCAAATGCAGAAACATTCCTTAAAACCGGAACAGGTCACACCTTTCCTGGCAAGTAATGACAGCACGATTGAAAGCACCGCGCGCTGGGTGGTCAGTCATCATCCCGAATGGGCGGCAAACATGATCACGTACCTTCAGAAACAATTGAACAAAACAAAATTGGAGGCCGGTGAAAAAAAGCAGTTGAAAGACATTCTTGTTTCTTATTGCGGTGTCGCATCCATGCAACAATTCATAGTTGCGCAGATGGCAAGTGCATCCTCTGAAAAGAAACTCTTTATTCTGGATGCCATGAGCGCATGTGATATAAAGGACATCCCTTCCAGCTGGATTGCTCAGCTAAGGAAGGAATTAACCTCGAATGTTGATGCAACCGTGAAACTTAACGTGTTGAAGTTTATCCGGCTGCATGGCATCGGCTCCCTCACCAACGCTCTTGAACAGGTGGCTGATAATAACCAAAATACGGCAGTGCTTAGAGTCAATGCAATTGGAACATCGATCAATGACAGCACACAACTTTCAAACAAGCATTTCGATTACCTATACACTCAACTTCAGCCTGCCAATGATGCCAGTGTCCGTCAGCAGGCAGCGGGTGTTTTGGGACAGGCTAAATTGTCGAATGAACAACTCTTAAAGCTTGCCAAAGACTTTCTCGGCAAGGCGGATGCTTTCATACTTCCAAGACTAATGCCGGTGTTCCAGGGTGCGAAAGATATTGAAATCGGAAAATCACTGGCCAGCGCGCTGGAAAACTCGCCGAGCCTTGACAACATCACCGAGGAGTATCTTCGAAAAACGTTCGCCCATTATCCTCCTGAACTGAACACAACCACAGAAAAGTTAATGACCAAATTAAAGGAAGTACGCGCCGAACGCCTGGCCCGTATTCATACCGTTGAGAGCAGCATCACAAAGGGTGACATTGAACGCGGGAGGATCCTGTTCTTTGGCAAAGCAATTTGTTATACCTGTCACGCGATCGGTAACGAAGGTAGCAACTTCGGTCCTGACCTTACTTCGATCCAGCGCGACCGGTCGGCACATGATTTAGTTGAAGCTCTCGTATATCCGGGTGTGAGTTTTGTCAGGGAGTATGAAACTTATCAAGTCAAAACGAAGGATAAAACTTTCACTGGAATTATTCAGGAACAAACAGGCGACATGATCCGACTTGGAATTTCTCCCCAGGAATCCGTGCAGATACAGCTCAAGGATATCCTATCAACAGAAATTCAAGACGTATCCATGATGCCATTGGGATTGGATAAATTACTTACAGAAAAAGAACTAGCCGACCTCATGGCCTTCCTCATCGGACAAGACCAGGATCCGGAGACTGATTCAGAACTGTTGCGCTAACTAAATCAACAATGCATCATAAAACACATTCAATATGAAACGGCTATCATTTGTAAAAAATGGAATACTTGCTGCAAGTGCTCTTTCTTTTTCTGCATTTGCAAACAGATCCAATAAGGTTGGAAATGACAATGTTTTTAAAATGAAATTTTCCCCTGAGTTTGGAATTTTCGGAGACGTAGCAGGCAGTAATCCGCTCGACCAAATTAAATGGGGATATGATCAGGGGTTTCGCGCATGGGAAAGTACAGGGCTTAAGAACAGATCCGTTGAAGAGCAGGAAAAAATCAGCAAAACAGTCCAGGGACTGGGGATGGAGTTTGGACAATTCGTAGGCACATTGACTTTTAAAGACGTAACGTTTGCAGGTCGCGATAGCGGCTTGAGGGAAAAGGTCCTGCAGGATGTCGGCGCATCGGTCGATATTGCCAAACGGATGAACACAAAGTTCATTCACAATGTATTGGGAATGGCAGACCCCAAACTTCCCTGGGATTTTCAGATGGCAAATGCTATTGAGTTGCTGAAGCGCATCGCCTCCATCTATGAACCTCATGGACTTATCATGGTAATGGAGTCGATGAATCATAAGATCGACCATCCGGGCATGTTTCTACATACGATACCTCAGGCCTATGCGTTGGCGAAAGCTGTTGGCAGTCCAAGTATAAAGGTGCTCTTCGACTTTTATCACATCCAAATACAGGAGGGAAATGTTTTGCCTACCCTGGATTATGCATGGGATGAAATTGCATACATACAAGTAGGAGATACACCGGGACGAAATGAACCTACAACAGGAGAAATCAATTATCCAAAAGTGTTACAGCACGTATACGACAAAGGCTATCGAGGCTTCGTAGGAATGGAACACGGTACTAGTAAACCCGGAAAAGAGGGTGAGTTAGCTACGCTGGCCGCTTACCGCTCGGTGGACCCGAAGTAATTGGAGGAAGGTCTCTCGCGTGGGCTATGTGGCCACCGAGACCTGTGTATCACGCACGAACGTGCAGTGTTCACACTTCCTCATTTTTCCCAAAGTCCGACAATGCACAAAGTCTAACCTTTGGCAAGCGGCCTGCACGTTGGTTAAATCATTAATCTCTTTTGCATAAAGCTCCCGAAATCCAAACTTCGTTCGCATCCTTGTCCAACAGCACGGTCTTGTTGTCAATAATTTCTACTGCACCCTCATTTTTAAGAGAATCAAAAAAGCTGCTCTGTCCAAGTAGAATTTTCAATTTTATCATCTGTCCTTCATCTGCCCAACTACCTATGCAAAGGTTTTTGAATTCGCTTTTTGTTGAAAATTGAAATGTAAACATGCTGTCACCGTTCTCCATTTTATCATCGAAAAAGGGTTTGAAACCTATTGCAAATCGCTTGTCACTATTTAGTACTAGTCGAACTTTTGTGGAGTCTTCATTTTGTCCTAAATATTTTCTGTAGTCACCTTTAAATTCTTCCCCGATTTGAGAAAATACTTCAAGTTTCTCAGATTCATTTAGCTCAACAAATTCTTTATCGGAACTGTCCCGTGCTGAGTCACCTCCTGTATGCTTAGTTGCGCAACCCAGTCCCAACATGCTAGCAAGGAATATCAATAATCTCTTTGTGTGCAGTTTTGGCGGGCTCAACTTTTCGTTTTTGGAGTTTGCTAATTTCTATTTATTATTTCAATTTCCTTTTTCTTATTATTAATTCCAAAATTCAATAATCTTTTTTTGCCATTGTTGTCAAGGTATTCAATGTTGTAACTTCGTCGGAATAAATAGTAGTTGCATAATAGATCTTGATTCTTCCGATTGAATCGGCACAGGCAGCGAAGCTATTTTTCGATGAGTTAAGCTAAAGTCTTTTATCAAGACAAGTGGTAAAACGGGGATTCATATGTACATACCTTGTTCAACATTTGCTAATAAAAACAACAAAATCCTAAGCAGCATTTTATGCGAACAATTTCCCTGAGCAATATTGGCGAGGTGTTCTACTTTATGAAAATGAAATTAATTTTCGATTCGAAAATTTTTGGGACGGTGGATATCCTGGTTGATTACTGGTTATGAGGGATTACCTAAGCCTGGTGAAATGCGATGGACCTGAATAGAATAGACGAAGCGCTTGAAAATTTTATCTCTGAAACAAAGGTTTAGAAAGCATTCCTTTTATGAAGAAAGACTGGCTCAAACGAGAAACGGAATACAATATTGAACTGGCTATAACGCAACTCTGTGAAGCGGCATGATATCTACCCAGACCCTGACTTCGCGAAATGGTATGCAGATTAAACGGCAGGCTAAAACCATAGGATCTTTTCCGGCGCCAGACGTTTAACGAGGAAATAAAGGGAAGAGAGTTGAAAAGAATATAGGAAACATTTCCTGCAAGTATCTTCGCATATAATAAGAACATTTTTAGTATTTAAAAAAGTTTCCTTCATTTCAAAATAAATAATTCAAAATTTTTTACACTATTGAACAAATGGAAATAGTGATTTCGTTATTACACCAGAACTAAAGCTTTAAAAATATGAGATATAAATTAATGAAGGTAAATCTTTGGTTAGTCGGTCTGTTAATAGTCGGGCTTACAAGCTGCGCAGTGACAGATTTAGACCGAACAGCCAACTTTGATGCTTACAAATCTTTCTTTTGGGGTAAATCAGACGTAAAAGTCGAAAATCCTCTTTACGAAAGCGACTTAATTCATAAGAATATCAAAAACACGATTGAACAAGAATTTGCAAAGCGTGGAATAACCAAAAAAAAGCATAACCCCGATTTGTTGGTAAGTTACCATACGTACACAGAGCAAAAGGAACATACCACGGGGCGGCCGTATTTTGGGTCACCCTTTTACTATTCTTATCGATTTATGCCGTACATGTATGGATGGGGTTGGCCATTTCCTTACGGCTATGGTATTCCGCAAACTGAGACTTACACAGAAGGAACTTTAATTATTGACATTCTAGATGTGGATAGAAATGAAGTCGTATGGAGAGGATCGGTGGCCGGAAAAATAGACGACGCCGCTACGCTCCAGAAACAGATAGGCAAAGGTATCCGGGCTATTATGAAAAAGTATCCCGTGACTCAGGATTCGGCTCCCCTTTCTTTAGAAAAGAAAGAGGACGTATAATAACCATTTGAACAAAAAGGAACCGTCCCACAAGGGGCGGTTTTTTTTAAAGCAAGTATTCGTGGCCTTAAACTGGAGTGGCGATAGTCGAGAAATTAGTTCTTGTGATGAAGACGACCTGGCCGGATTGTTCATCGCGTCGTGAGTAGCATCAGTTAAAAATAGGCTTACCCATGCTTACCTTTTGAAAACGAAGTTTCATCAGTAAGATGGGTAAGATCTTAATGGAAGTAAAAAGTTCCTTTCTGTTGTACCTAGTACGGAGACTTATAATTATACGCTTCTCTAAAGGTTCTTGGGAACTCGTCCTGAATTAGAAAGGATGCAGGAGCGGCCAGGAAAACTTCTATTGACTATCCAGGCCGCTCGGCGCTTGCTGCTTTTTCATTTTGTCAGCTGCGAGGCTATGGGGCGTTAGGTTAGTCATTGCTACCTGAAATTTGTTTTTCCATCCTGAAATTACTTTGTCTTCACCGCTCATCATTGCCTCATAGCCATCCTTTGCGACTTGAGCAGGGTCGTCGAGTTTTCCTTCTTGCACAATCTTAGACTCCTGCATGTCAGCCTTATTAAAAAAGTCAGTATCAGTTGCGCCAGGTAAAAGGGCTGTGATGGTGACGTTCAAGTTTTTTACCTCACTCCGAAGAGCTTCTGTAAAAGATTGAACAAAGGCTTTTGTTCCATGATAAACACTTTGCCAAGGTCCTGGTATTTTGCCAGCAATGGAAGACAAATTCATGATGCGACCGCTTTTGCGATCAACCATTTCTTTCAAAAATAGTTTGGTAAGGACTAGTAAACTGGAAATGTTGAGCTGGACAATATTAAGCTCACGACGCAGGTCGGTATCTTTAAACTCGCCGTATACACCTTGGCCGGCGTCATTGATTAAAATTTCAACAATGATATTCTTGGTTTTAACCTGGTTATACACTTCAAAAGCATTCTCAGGGTCAAAAAGATCTTTGGCTATCAATACAACGTCTACGTCATACTTTTCCTTGATCTCATTCGCAACTTTTACCAAGTCATTTTCATGGCGTGCTACGATAACCAGATTGTATCCGTCTGCCGCAAGGAGTTGTACGAGCTCATAGCCAATGCCACTTGTTCCACCTGTAACGAGTGCATAATTCTCTTTTCTTTTCATGTTAATGATGTTTACTTTTTGTGACGCATCCCAATTTTATGCCAGCACGCACGCCCATGTTTCATCAGTTGAAGCGCCTCGGTTGAGATTTATCCTAGAACTCGCGGAAATACTTTCTCGCATGTGGAATTAATTAACCACTAAAATCCGACATACTTCCGTTTACGGCATCGCGACAAAATTTTTTTTTTAGAATCATTAGCAGTGAAGATTAAATTACGCAGTATTTACAATCGATTTACAATTAAGATATTCTAAGGTATAAGGGGAAAAAATCAATGGGCTAGCCCGACAGTAAGGAAGAAATTAGACCAGTCGTTATTGTAATGTCTTTTTCTTTTTGGCACGATGTTGATGACCAACAAAAGAAAAAAATCTTATGAAAAAAATTATTATGACAGTATGTGGCGTAGCAATGATGAGTATTGTTACGTTAGCCCAACAATCGGATACTACGAAAAGCGAAAGCAATTCTGCTGCTCAAGAAAATCAAGCAACGGAACGTTCAAACGATGCTCAACAAAGTCAAGGTGTTCAACAAGACTCTTCCAGTCAGACCAATGACAAGGAAACAAGAAGGGAAAACAGAAAGAAACAGAAAAATGACGCGAAGTCCTCTGAGGACAAACAGCGAAGAAAAACAAATGACACTCCAAAGTGATGATAGTCAAATGGCGGGTATTTGGTTTTAAACATTTTTTTAAAAATAGAAACAGGGATTATGGAAACGACGATTGAAAAAGATGTAAAGAGTAAAGATTCAAAGGTGAATCCTGAACGCAAAGAGGGGCCAATAGCAAAGGCGATAGAGTCACAGACCGCAAAATTACCGTCGGACTTATTTCTATGGGCTTCTGTGGGTGCCATGGCCACGTCGCTCACGTTAAAGCTGGTCGGAAAAAATCATACGGCTTTGTTCGTGGGTCAATGGGCCGCACCTTTTCTGTTATTAGGAATTTACAACAAGATTGTAAAAGTTGATGGCCATGATTAGGATTAGGGGTTGAGAATTCCCGCCTTGGCGGGAATTCTTTAAAAAGAATTTACCGGTATCCTGATCACTTGTTGTTGAATCGATAATTAATTCGAAGGTCTGCGTATAGCCTACGATTCGGTCTGAAATATTCCCTGATAGTTCAAAGGCCATTTCTCGGAGGGATCTTGAATAAATATGATAGTTACGATTCTTGCCGAAAGCTTTATGTCCATTTTTTTAAGGTTGAAATTGTAAAATTTATAAATCGTTCTTGTGGTACGATTTGTCAGGTTTGAATTACTAATTATATCAAAGATGAAAGCAGCAGTATTCCATAAAATGGGTGACATCAGTGTAGACACTGTAGAAGATCCCACAATTGAGCAATCCGACGATATCATCGTGAACATCACGTCGACTGCAATTTGCGGATCAGACCTACATATTTATGATGGGTTTATCCCACAACTGAGGGATATGGTCCTCGGTCATGAGTTCATGGGTATTGTGGAGGAGGCAGGACCGGCGGTCACACGTGTAAAAAAAGGTGACCGGGTAGTGGTACCGTTCACAATTGCATGCGGACATTGCTTTTATTGTTCGCAGGGATTTCATCCCAACTGCAATCATACTAACCCTGAGCACTACGGACCACGTGGTGATTTACTCGATCAAAAGGGCGGCGGAATGTTCGGTTACACAGATTTATATGGGGGGTATAATGGAGGCCAGGCTCAATTTGTTCGTGTACCTAAAGCGAACGCGGGACCTAAGATAATTCCGGAGGAATTAACGGATGAACAGGTATTATTTCTTACGGACATTTTTCCGACGGGCTGGTCCGCTGTTAAATGGGGAAAAGTTAAACCGGGAGACGCCGTTGTAATTTTCGGAAGTGGCCCCGTTGGCCTAATGGCCCAAAAAGCTGCCTGGCTACATGGTGCAGAGCGTGTGATCGCTGTTGATCCCCTGGAATATCGTTTAAATAAAGCAAGGACTGTAAATAAAGTTGATACATTGGATGCTAATGATGACGATCTCATCGATAAAATATATGAGCTGACTAACGGTAGGGGTGCTGATGTTGCTATCGATGCTGTTGGGATGGAGGCCAATAGAAATTTTCTTGAGAAAGCGAAAGCCGTTTTAAATGCCGAGAAAGGAACAGCGAAGGTAATAGAATTGTGCGCAGAAGCGGTAAGACGGAGCGGTACTATAGCCGTAGTAGGAGTATACGGAAGTCCTTACGATAATTTTCCTATTCACCGAATATTTGACAAAGGGTTGATTATGCAGTTCGGACAAGCTCAAACTCATTTATATATCGATCAATGCTTTGAATTGGTTCGAACTGGAAAAGTGGTACTTGACGACATTATTACCCACAGGCTACCGTTAAGTAAGGCATCGGAAGCATATGACATGTTCAAAAATAAAACAGACGATTGTGTCAAGGTTGTATTGAAACCTGGTCTTGATAGATAGACATTAATGTAGTTGGAACAAAATAACCTAGAATAAATTTTATGAAAGAAATAAAAGATTTAAAAGACCTGTTCTTTCACGAGCTCCAAGTGCTTTGGAGTGCAGAAAGTATGTTGGTTGAAGCAATGCCTCAGATGATCGCAAGGGCAAAAAATGAAGGATTGAAAAATATGCTAAGGCTACACCTTGCTGAGACTGATCAGCATAAGGTTGCTTTAGAAGCTATTTGTAAGCAACTGGAAGTAGATCCGAGGGGAGATTTTAACCCTGGCATCAAAGGAATAATTGAAGAAGGAAACAAGGTAATGGCAAAAGATGCAACCGAGGAAGGCATGGACGCGGCACTAATTGCCGGGGCACAAAAAATAGAACATTATGAAATTTCGGGGTACGGTTCGGCCGCTCATTATGCCGAAATGCTCGGGTATGAGGGAATCGGTAAGCGCCTAAGGTTAACACTGGAAGAGGAGCAACAAGCAGATACCAAACTCAATTTTCTTGCGAAAAATTTGATCAACGCAAGAGCAAATATGGTTCGAGAAGAAGCGGCAGTATAGATGTCGTACTTACGACATAATGGAGAGGCGACTTTGCGAGGGCTCCAAAATACGTCAAACTTAGGATCTAATTATCGGTTTGACGGTCCTTAAACTGGAGCCGTCGTAGGACCGCTAGCAGGTTATGGTGCCGAATCTACTGATCGAAACCGTTGCCGGAACATTATGAAAATCTTGCTTGTTCATAATAACACAACAGACATTCAATATTTTAGTAAAACGCTTTATAAAATTGATTCTAGCATCGAATTCGAATCTGCTAAGATTTGTAACGATGCGCTGCGTAAAATCACCGACCCAACCGTGCGTCTTGACGTTGTTTGTTTTTAATTAAAATTTGAAAGGCGGGTAACCCGCCTTTCCTTAACCAATGGTGATTTGTTTTGGGGGTTTCACTTTCGCTTCTTCACGCTTGGGAATAGTGATAAAAAGAATTCCGTCTTGATAACGCGCAGCGATCTTATCGCCCTCGACTTTGTTTTCTGGCAAAGCAAATGTTCGCTGAAAAGATCGGTATGAGAACTCGCGCCGCGTGTAGTCGCCTTGCTCATTCTGATCGTTAGTGTTGTGCTGTACGTCGGCGGAAATCGTTAGTACGTGGTTTTCTAGTTCTATTTTGAAATTATTTTTCTGCATCCCTGGAGCGGCCACTTCGATCTTGTACTCCTCGTTTGTTTCACGGACGTTCACAGCGGGAAGAGTTGCGTTCTCCGATCGCCAGGTTGCCAGGGATGAGTCGAGCCAGTCTTCATTGAAAAAATTGTTCAACAAAGACGGAATTGCAGGAAACATAGTTCCGTTGGTTCTTGAAAGTGTTTTCATAATTACCTCCTTTTTCTTTTTGTTAAACATATTGCTTGAATTGAAATTTAAGTGCCTGTTTTTGGTCTAGGATCTTTACTATTTCTATGATGCTGATCCTTATAGAATTTATTTTTAATTGAATCCATTCGTCTCATCATGTCTTTCATGTAAAGATCATTCAACTGATAATGTTTCATAAAAAAATCATCATGAAAGAAATCGGGATATCGCAGTGAATCATTGAAGAATAAGGTATTGAGCCTGTTATTAAAGAACATTGGATGATTGCGCTGGAAATAGGTATCGAAGCCTCTCATAAGGCTGTCCATCTGCACACTGTCACCTTTTATATTCGAATAATAGGAGGAGTACAGAGAATCAAATCCGACAAGGTTTCCTTTATCATCATAGCGCTTATTGACCTTGACATTCACTTGCGGCTTTGCTGTGCTGTCTGCAAGCGCGGACTTTGGGTGTTTACCGGATGATTGCTGGCCGCTGGTCTTTTCATGACATGATCCGAGTAGCACACTCAGTAGAAGAATAATTACAACCAAGGGTTTCGCTGGCTCTAGTTGCTTACTTTCCAGGATGGTTTTCCGCCTTGCAGAAAGACCATCAAGTTTTTCGTTTGAATTCATGGTCTTAGTGTTAAAGAAAAACGATTTCAGTTAATCAAAAGGCGTGCAAATAGAATGAGTGAATT
This sequence comes from uncultured Bacteroidota bacterium, assembly GCA_963837415.1. Lineage (GTDB taxonomy): Bacteria > Bacteroidota > Bacteroidia > Cytophagales > Cyclobacteriaceae > Chryseolinea. The sequence continues at coordinate 875,394 of CAWING010000002.1, forward strand.
CAATACCACATGTTGATCAAAAAAAAACTGACAGTTTTATTGTTTTAAAAGTCAGCTTGTCTTGTGAACTGAAAAAATTGCAGCGTTAGTTTTCAGAAAATAATAAAGTTGTCGTATTGATTAATTAATTCGGGTATGTACCTGATTGGGTTAAAGCAATGAATCTTTTACTATTTTTTGTGAAGGATAGAATCAATCACCTTTAAGAGCTTTTTTATTTTCAATGGCTTACACATAAAATAGTCCGCTCCCGCCAGTAAGGCTTTTTCTCTCAACTCTTCACCAGAAATTATTACGATGGGAATAGTGCTGGTTTCGTTTTTCAGTTTTAAATATTTGCAGATCGCTATGCCATCAATAATATTCAATCCTTTATCAATAATAAACAAATCAGGTACCCGGATTCGATTATTAACGATCGGGCAGCCATCTGTTAAACATTCAACCTCATATCCAGCTTTGCCGAGGGCCATTTGCAGCAGCATCAGCAAATCGGTGTCGTCATCCATGACTAATACTTTCGACATCTTTTAAACAATTTCAAAGTTTGTCTTTTATGGTGTGCAAGTGGGGCCGGAACAAGTAAATTGGAGATAATTGGCTGCTGGCGAAGTAAAACTATTTTTTACTAACGATACACAACCTGCTCTAAATCTATTCCTTGCCCCAAAACCGGTTGAAAAATATCTCCATGCGCTCGGATTCTGGCAACTGAATTGTGAATAGTGAAATTTGTCATTTTTAGTCCTTTTTTTACCTCTTCCCAGTGCAGCGGCATAGATACTGTTGCACCAGGTTTGGGTCGTAACGAATAGGGTGCTGCCAGGGTAGCTTTCGCCCTGTTTTGTAGAAAGTCCAAATAAATTTTTCCTTTTCTATCGGATACCTTGCGTTCAATGCTCGTGAATTTTGGAATTTCTCGGTGTACTAACGTAACCACAATTCGAGCAAATTCTTTCGATTGCTCATAGGTATATTTTGCGCCTAATGGAATGTAAATATGGATACCCGTCGATCCACTTGTTTTGCAGTACCCCGGAACCTTCAGGTGATCAAGAATTTGCTTTGTCATTAAGGCTGCGTCGATCACCTGATCAAATGAGTTGGTACTGGGGTCAAGGTCAATAATGCACCAATCGGGGTGATCAGGCTTTTGAATCCGACTGCTCCAGGGGTTTAACTCAATAGCGCCTAATGAAGCCATGTACAACACACTAGCCTCATCAGAGCCTAGCATAAAATGTTTGTCCACATCTTCATCATTGCTTCGGTAACGATAGGTCTCTACCCAATCAGGAACTTTCCCGGTAACATCTTTCTGATAAAAGCTTTTTCCATGTATTCCATTTGGAAAACGGTTCAAGGATTGAGGTCTGTCTTTTAAATAAGGCAAAATATATGGAGCCACTTGGTAGTAATAATTTAACATATCCCGTTTAGTGATTTTATCCTCCGGCCAATACAGTTTGCTAAGGTTTGTAAACTTAAGACTGTGACCGTTTACCTCTTTTACCTGTGTTTCTTCAGTAGAACTTAACAGCACGCTCCGATCCCCGTCAGAAGGGGAAGTGATTCTTTTCGGTGGAATCAACTTTTTTTCTTCAGTACTATCAAGCTTCAGGTCCGTCTGTATCTCCATTTCTAAAACGACGTCCTTTGCCTTCTTATCAATCCGAAGTCCTTCAAACGACGCATGGCGCATGACGTGATCACTTGTCATTTCCGTATAGCTTACTTCACAAACCAATTTCGGCTTTAGCCAAGTAGCAATAGCATGAGGAGGATTCCATCTGAAGGCAGTAGGCTTGTTGATATCCGGTAATTCATGAAAGGGAGCTTGTGTTGTTATTAAAGGTTTAAATTTAGCAAACAACTCTTTTTGAAGTTTGTCGGTAAAACCAGTTCCAACTTTCCCAGTATAAACAAATTGTCCATTATCAAAAACTCCAACAAGCAACGCGCTGAAGAGCTTGCTCGTGTTCGCATTCTGCGTATATCCACCAATAATAACCTCCTGCCGTTTATTCGTTTTTATTTTTAGCCAATCGGTATTGCGAACACCTGGTGAATAGGGACTATTTTTCTTTTTTGCGATCATTCCCTCTAGCCCCATTTTTTTAATAGCTTCATAAAATTGAATGCCGGAAGTTTCGAAACTGTCGCTTACGCGAACTAAAGGGGACCCTGGAACTACTGCGTGGAGAATTTCTTTTCTTGCAGACAGCGGCAGCGTGGTGAGGTCATAACCATCGAACCAAAGTATATCGAACACAAAATACATCAAATCTCCGTCAGCCTCACTCTGCCAATTTTGGAGCGCCCCAAAATCCGACATGCCTTGATCATCAACCACAACAATTTCTCCATCCACCACAATATCTATTTTCCATTTTAATATCGTGTTGAATATCGGATAAAATTTTTCGTTAAATGATTTATCATTTCTAGATTTTAGCTCGGCATTTCCCTTGTTTATAAATGCGAGGGTTCTGTAACCGTCCCATTTAATCTCGTAGAGCCATCCATCTCGATCGAATGGCTTGTCAATTAATGTTGAAAGCATCGGAATAACGCGTGATGGTATCGGAGATAGAACTCCTTTTGCAATTAATGAGTTAATGTTTTTCCTTAAGGCCCCGGCCTGTTTGGATGGTTTTATTAAAGAGGTTTTGCTGAAAGATCTGGCGGGTGACTTCTTACTCTCTGTTTCCGGTTTACCATAAATTCTGGTAGAAGTGTCTCTAATTCTCTCAAGTGTCTTGCCTGAGACGACGGATTTATCTGCTTGTAAAACATCTTGCGTCGAGGCATGTTCATCGTTCATTTTCACGAGAAGCCAACTGTTTTCTCCGCGACCTTTCGCTTTGATTAAAGCGTATTCTCCCTTCAATTTTTTACCGTTCAGTCGAAACTTAATTTTGCCGGCATGCAGTTGATGCCTTAGGCTTTTGTCCTGTAATGTTTTATCCTTATCCTCTAGTTCGGTAGCTTCATAAGTGCCCTCATCCCAAATCATCACTGTACCCGCTCCATAATTACCTTCCGGAATAATTCCTTCAAAGTTTTTATAATCAAATGGATGATCCTCCACCATCATAGCGAGCCGCTTAATAGACGGGTCAGCAGACGGTCCCTTTGGAACTGCCCAACTTTTTAACACCCCTTCCATCTCTAGGCGGAAATCATAATGCAAATGTGAAGCAGCATGTTTTTGAACCACAAAGGTCAGCGACTTTTGCTTCGACTTGCCGCCTTTCGGCTCGGGTGTGTTTAAGAAGGATCTTTTGTCTTTATACTTTGCTAAGCCCATGCCTCATCGTTCAATTCATAAACTAAATTTCGCGCACTGTCAAAACACATAGTTGCGCAACGTGTCCGGACTAGATGATCGATTAATGAAATCTAATAAATATCGTAAGTATGAATTAACCGCTTAAAAGAATAATCGACAAGAACGCTCCCACCCCGAATACGACATGCGCAATTAATAGTTGAAAATAAAATTCCCGATAAATAATTGCAGGTGGATAGGGATGTAAATTTAGAACGATTTTCCAGCCCATTATTCCAATCATTCCACTTACTGCGCCGAGGATGCAACAAGTCAGAAAGGTTGGCACTATACCGAGGACATTCCAAAGGAGGAAATAAGCAAGTATAAAAAGAAACCCAATAAGATAATGAATTATCCATCCCGCGGAAGGATGAGTTATAGTCAATATTTTTCCGAAGTTTAGCCGGCTTAAGAGGATGTTTAGGAGTTCTGGCTCCCTATATTGTTTTTTTCGAATGGCACTATACAAATAACTAAAAACAGTCATAAGACTAGTGGCAAAAAAGGCTGTAAGAATAATTCGATCCATCTTCAACAACATCTCCTCCTATTCAAATTATCTCACAGCCTGCAGTTGCACATAAATTATTTTAGACCGTCCTCTAATGCTTCTGCCATTTCTAAATGATGTTGGAGAGCGGGCAACTTTTCGCTCGCCCAAGCTTTTAATTCGGCATCTTTGGAATCTTCCGAAGCTTTCTTAAACATATCGACAACATCTTTGTGGTCTTTGACCATCAAGTCAGAATACGCCTTGTCAAAATCGCTACCGGATTTTCCCATCATATCGTTGTATTTCTTCTGGCATTTGTCGCTTAGAGCTGGCGGAAGGGAAATGTTTTTGCCCTGCGCCAAGGCTTTTAACTCATCATTTGCTTTGGTATGATCGTCAATCATAGATTGAGCAAATTCTTTAACCTTTGGTGAAGATGCTTTTTTTAAGGCCAGAGAACCAAGCTCAACCTCCAACATACCCGCGTCCGCAGCATTAACGGCAAATTCGGTAACTTCTTCCAAGTTAGTGTCTTCAAATTTCGCTTCATTTTGTTCTTCTGCTACGTCTTTCGCATCGTCTGCCTTTTTAGTGGAGCAGGCGGAAAAAAGAATGAGAGCGAAAAGAAAGAGAAAAGGTGTAAGTGTTTTCATAGGTTTTTGTTTTTACTCTGATAAGCGCAAAATGTGCCAGAGTTAATCGTCAAATTTTATCGATAAAAAATATGATTTCAAATGATACTAGTATTGACTCGCTCGTGTCGTGTAGACTATTTTACTCAGTGCGATTTCTCTACGTGTATTGTCACGGATTCTAACAATCTGTAGTCAAATAAACGACGGCTATCTATGTCTTCTAACGTTTCTGAATTTGTAACAAAAGTAATCTTTGTCGGTCGGGAAGGGATGAACAAAGAAATTCCGTCTACTAACAAAATACTCAAAAAAAAATAGACCCTGTCCTCTAGCGACGACAAGGTCTACCCTCTAATTAGCTTATTTTTTTGGTTTCTTTCCGTTATCCCCGGAACCCTTTGCCATACTTTCTTTAAAATCAGCAAGTGCATCCGCCATTTCTTGAAGTTCTGGGTCCAGCCCTGGGGCAAATTCTTCAGGCCTTTCGGGAGCCATTGGAATCGGATAACTTTGCTTTGGTTCTTTTAGTGTTACTAACTCTGTGTTGTCTCCTAACGGCGCCGGTCCGTTAAAAATTTTCGCCATTTGCGAACTGTCAAGTCTAAAATGATATTGTTCACGATGGATTCCTGCGTCTAACAATCGTTTTACCTCCGGATATTTACTAGAGTCAAATTTAGGTATTGGCAACACCTTTCCCCAATTAACACCTAACGTTTCCAACGCTTTGGCAAATGCCGCCTGATGAGCCTCATCGCGGACAATTAAGAAAGATACGGTAGCCCTAAGCGCCGCATTTTCAGACATTTGGTAGATACGACACTTTTGTAACCGTCCAGTTGCCTCCAAGACGAGATTGTCCATCAAATCCAATACTAAATTTCCATGGTTGTGGACATATGATCCGCTCCAAGGGTTACCCGCAGCGTCAACAGGTAAGGCGCCTTGGGCCCCAACAATAAAATGATGTGGGTTCTGTTGGTCTTTTGCCATATCCATACTAGCTTCTCCTCCTTTTCCGGGAACATCGAATTTTTTGCCATGGTATTCTGGCGCGCCATCTAACAGTTTGGAGATGGTTTTCGATATTAATTCAACGTGACTGATTTCTTCGATCCCTATGCCTTGTATAAGATCCAAATAGGGAATAGCATCGCCACGAAAATTAAAACTTTGAAAAAGGTATTGCATCATTGTGCGCATTTCGCCAAACTGACCTCCTAACCCTTCTTGTAAGGCATTAGCGGCAGATGGATCTGGTTCGTCAACAACAATTTCATTAATGAGTGTTTGTGCGTGATAAAACATAATATTTAGAGTTTATTTTTCCGGAGAAAGGCCAAAAACCATTCCATTAAAAAAACTTTTCATTTAGATTCTAAATGCAGGTCTTACTTATCGATCGTAAAAATTCCCCGACTGCTTTGTGGCAAAAGATTCCCAAATCTCTATTTTTTGATTATGAAGAGTGCCAATTATTTATCCACTAGTCCACGCGTTACACAGCGTGACAATGAAATTTTGATGCATATTTGTGCAGGCTCATTCTAAGCTTGTCACTGGAGGTCGTTCACAACATGCGCAGTCCATATTGATGATTAGCTTACCTGTGCATCTATTTAAGTACAATAATTCGTGGAAAAGTCCTTTTGGCAAATATATACTGAAGAGCGGAACACCAACGGATAAATACATTGTTTAAGAAGTCAGCAATAAAATCAGCAAAACGTAAGACATTGTGGAAAACATTTTACGTTTCTCCCTATAAATTACAAGAAACACGCTCTTACTTCCAGGCACGAATTTTATCCTACGTTCAATCAACATGGAGAACTATTCATATGCGCGCAACAAAATTTTAAAACTATGAAAACCGAAACAGTAGAAAAAGAATTAAAAACCGAAGCGGAAAATTTCAATCCTGAACAAAAAGAAGGGCCAGTAGCCAAAGCCATTGAATCACAGACTGCAAAGTTACCGTCAGATTTATTTTTGTGGGCGTCGGTGGGTGCAATGGCGACTTCATTGACACTAAATATTTTAGGAAAGAAAAATACAGCCTTATTTATTGGACAGTGGGCTGCACCTTTCCTGTTGTTTGGTATATACAACAAATTGGTGAAACTTGAAGGGCACGATAAGGATTCGGCTGATTAGCTCTTCTCGGCGGAACGTCCTTTAAGCCTTAATAACTTTTTAACATCGGGCTAATTCTCAAATCAATTATCCTGTCGAAATATGTTACGATGCGTGCTTATTTTATCGGTAACAACGCTGTTTGCTTGCGGTGGGAAAAATACAGACACGAATGTGGAAGCTCCTGGACGGCCAAAATCTAGTGAAAGCCAACTCCTGGAAAAAGGCGCAGACGTATTTCAGGATAAAAGCCCGTTAAATACATTCAGTGCTTACCTTGATGGATTTCATTTTTATAGCGGAAATATGAATGCACAAATGGAGGCACATCATTATGTATCCCGGCTAAATGAAGATTTACATCAGGCCATTATCTTCGACGGTAATGAAAAGGACGCGAAAATTATGGGCGTGGAATATATTGTGTCAGGAAGACTTTTTAGGACTTTAGACGAAGAAGAAAAAAAATTGTGGCATTCCCATCACTATGAGGTAAGTTCTGGTGCTTTAATCGCTCCCGGAATACCCGATATTGCCGAACATGAGTTCATGGAACAACTGATATCGACGTATGGAAAAACCATTCATACCTGGCATACCGACCAACAGCATATATTACCAATAGGGTCGCCGATGATAATGATGGGCTTCACAAAAGACGGTCAGATCACGCCCAGATTACTTGAAGAAAGAGATAAACGATTTAAAGTTTCTACCGAGCAAAAAAGAAAGAAAAGACAAGATATCTCCATGCCGAATGTTGATCCCATGGCAAACGCTTGGGAGAAAGATAAAAAGAACATTAGACAGTTTATCATAAGTAATAACGCGGATAGCGCTAAGCATAAGCACCAAGACCGAGAGGGGGGAAAGAAAGATTAATATTTACGGCCTTTACCTCCAACCTGTCGAAGCTAACAAGCGCATTTAGCTATCCGCTCATTTCAACACTTCATCAAACAGAAATCTTTCAGATGATTGCCACCAGCCAGGAACATGTGAAGCCGAAGGTTTAAAATGAGGGTGCTTTGTTAAATTTTTAAGAAATTCTGTATAAGGGGTACTTACTGGAATTCCTGAACTCACGTCGAACACACCGCATTCATATTCCCTAAAATTTTCTGTGAGTAGCTTGCTCCAACCGTATGACCCGAAGAGGGCCCATGCCGTTGCGGCGCGGATCTCGATTCCCTGACTTTTCAATTGCAAACATGTTTCCCATATATAACTGAACCAAGCAATTTGGTCCTCAGGCGTACCGTTAATATGGATTTCGGTAACCGCGGTTGGAATTTTATATCGATCCCAGCATTCTTTTAATAGAACACTTGCTCCATGCTTTCCATTGTGCTGTACCCGTATCGCCTCCACATCGGCATACCGATGTTTACCATTTGATCCATACGTATGAGAAGGATACCTGCCAGGAGTTTCATCGAGAAAACGCTCTGAAGTAATATAGTAATCTACGCCGATGAGATCCGGCTTACAGGGGTTTTGAAGAAAGAATTCCAACAATTCTTGCGAGATGCCGAGCCATAGGAAGTAATCCCACATCGCATGTCCTGGACTTACGAAACCACACAATAAATCATTTGTGAGCCATCGTCTTTCATTTTCAAAATCCGCCTGATATCGTAAGAGTTCCGTGCTGAACGTTTTCCCAAGATCTTCCGTCTGAATTAATTTTGCTGCGGGATTGACTTTCCTAATGGCCCTCATCGCCAATACAATGGCTTTCATTTCGTTGAGCAAGATCTCAGCAAAACTTTTTGCGTGCTTTAAGTGAGGATACCAAAATCCATACAAGCCGCAGAAGCGCGCTGTGGTCAACGGTTCATTAATCGGTGTAAAATATTCAAGCCAGGGAAAAGTTGCTGCAACTCGGGCAGCGTATTTCTCCAATTCCCCAGGAAAACACGGGTCATTAAGCGAAGCATGAATAGGACCACTTCCATGGTGTAACAAACCGACAATGGGTTTGATCTTATAATATCGAAGGGAATTCAATTGTCGAGTAAGCCACGACCATGATATGTCGCTTGCGTTGTGGTAACGTTCCCAAATTACAGGGTACCGCACGGCGCTAACGCCGAGTTGCGCGATACTTTCGATATCCTTCACTCCTCTTCTATAGTGGCCACAATAATCCAGTTGATCACCATAACGACCATGAATTCGATTATACGAGCATTCCAGCCCAGCCCAAAGCTCAGGTGTGTTGTTTGGCATGACCATTTAGTTCCAGTTTAACTTTTGCTTGCGTTATTTTTTCAAACAACGCCAACGACTGGGCGACAACTTGGTCCATATTATAATATTTGTACGTCCCAAGCCGGCCTGTAAAATAGGTGTTAGACATGCTCTCTGCGAGGGACAGATACTTTTTGTACAAGGCAGCATTTTCCGGGCGAGGGATGGGATAGTATGGGTCACCCTCGGCCGTTGGGTATTCGTACACAATTGAAGTCTTATGGTGAATTTGCCCCGTTAAATATTTAAATTCTGTAATCCGGGTATAAGGATGCTCGTTGGGAAAATTGATGGTTCCTGTGGATTGAAAAGTCTCCTTCTCAAATGTGTCGAATTTAAACTCAATAGAGCGATACGGAAGCCTGCCGAAGCAGTAGTTAAAATAACTGTCAATAGGGCCCGTAAAAATCATTCGCTGATACGGAATGATATCAATGATCTCCTTATAATCCGTATTGAGCATGATTTTTATATTTGGATGTGCAAGCATGTTACGGAACATTTTGGTGTAGCCATACATTGGCATCGCCTGGTAAGTATCGGTAAAATATCGATCATCTTTATTAGTCCGCGTAGGAACGCGTGAAGTAACCGAAGCATCCAACTCCGACGGATCAAGGTCCCACTGCTTGCGCGTATATCCCTTAAAAAACTTTTCGTACAACTCCTTCCCCACTTTGCTTAAAACAACGTCCGCTGAGGTTCTGATTCGATCAATCTTTTCTGCTTTTAGACTATAAAATGCTTCAAGTTGATCGCAATTCAATTGAAGGCCATATAGGGAATTAATGGTGTTCAGATTTATTGGGAGAGGAACGAGTTGGCCATCCACGCTCGCTAAAACACGGTGCTCGTAAGGACGCCACGTCGTAAATTGGCCTAGATAGTCAAAAACTTTCTTACTGTTGGTGTGAAAAATATGTGGCCCATATTTATGGACTAAAATCCCATGATGATTATAGTAATCATAGGCATTTCCTCCAATATGATCACGTTGCTCCACCAATAAAACTTTTTTATCTGACACCGATGCCAGTCTCTCTGCGAGTACGCTGCCTGCGAATCCCGCGCCAACGATCATATAATCAAACATATTGTTGAAGGTCTTTTACGTTAAATTTATCTTTTGCTTTCTGCAAAGCGCTTATTATTATTTTTTCCATCTGCATCCAGGTCTGATCCCATGAATTTTCGGATAATATTTTATCAACCTCGCCTAACCAGGTCGCGCTATTTTCAAGGTCATTTTCAGCAACCTTTATAAAGTCATCAGCCGAGTTCGCGAAGTGGACAACTTTGCAATATTGTTTAACGACATCTAAAATCGGTGTTGAAATTACAGGCTTACCACCGGCCAGATATTCCGGCGTTTTTGTAGGGCTTATATACCGCGTTGATTCGTTAAGTGCAAAAGGCATGATCGCAGTATCCCAACCCGCAAGGTAGGCGGGCAAGGCGTTATACTCCTTCCGTCCTAAATAGTGTATATTATCTAGCTGAGGCAAATCATTGTCATTTATTTTCACTACAGGACCAATCAAGATGAAATGCCAATCCTTTCTCCGCCTTGCGATTTCTTCTAGCAAAAGGAGATTCATCCGTTCATCTATCACACCATAAAAACCAAATCGGGGATGGGGTATTTCTTTTTGATCATCCGGCTCATCCTTCAACGTCCTTGCCTGAGAGAAATGATTGAAATCGATGCTACTTGGAAAGGGATAAATATTATTATGCTGACTTTTCTTAGCATGATAAAGACTTAGGCCGCCAGTAAAAACAACATTCGATTTATTAAGTAATCTAAGTTCGAGATCCTTCAAAGCCTGGGGAGCAAATTTGAAAGCTGAAAGTTCATCCATGCAATCGTAGATGATCACCAATGGTTGCAAATGACCACTTATTGGTAGCGCCATGGGGGTGTAGTACCATAAAGCATATTGATTAATGTTCATGTTGATCAACAGCCTTGAAAGAAATTCCCGTTGACGCTCAATGATTGCTGACTCGTCCATTCCGCGGGCCAGATGAGGTACAATGATCCACAAATTTTCACCTTGCTTTAAAACATCATAATGGCTCTCTTCACTAAAAAGAGGTTCCTCCACAAAAAAGACGCGATTCTTTTTTGAAAGACGGGTCATTAAATGTTGAGGTCGCTGGTAAACAAAATTCCATCGCAAGTGTGAGAAACAAATTACGTCCACTCCTTCAAAGTCATTCATACACATTTCGGTTAACTGTTTAAACCACTGGACCGGGTGTCTCCACATATGTGAATTTTATGCCAGAGATTTAAGAGAAATAGTTCCTGTTCACATTCTCGGAATTTCGGGTGAAAATTCTTTTTAGGTTAGGGATATGGACAATTGGTTATATCAAATGCCCATTCCCACGAGGAATTTCTTTCCTCAGATTGTGGAAAATAATAAACTTAACAAGTTACCGTTGTGTCAATTATGTAACTCCTTTCGCTAAAAATCAAAAAATCATACACCACCGATAAAATCCTCAAATTAACTTGTTCGAACATAAATAGTTTCTGAATTTCGTAAAGGCAAAACTCAGCTATCATATTCTTGATCAATACATTTACTTTTTAAACTTTTTGTGATTGCCCTGGTGAACATTTTTTAAACGAGCAATAGACTTTAACCCAACGCACTACAATGTCAACTTCCTCATGGCCTCAGGAAAAGGCTAACGATTGGTATAATGAAAAAGGGTGGTTTCTGGGATGCAACTATGCTCCCTCCACGGCAGTGAATCAACTGGAAATGTGGGAGTCCGATACCTTCGATATTAAGACGATTGATCGTGAGCTCGCATGGGCAGAAGGACTCGGATTTAACACATTGCGTGTATTTCTTCATCATCTGTTGTGGGAACATGATCCCGAAGGTCTGAAGCAACGCATGGAGCAGTTTTTAACCATTGCTTCACATCATCACCTGGGAGTGATGTTTGTAATTTTTGACGGGGTATGGAATCCGCATCCAAAAGTTGGTCATCGTGAATGTCTACGGGGTGTACATAATTCAGGGTGGCTTCAAAGTCCCGGTGTGGAGATTCTTAAAGATTTAAAAAGACACGACGAGCTTGAAGCTTATGTAAAGGGAGTCATCAGTCATTTTGCAGATGATTCCCGGATTCACAGCTGGGATCTTTTTAACGAGCCCGACAATATTAATCCAAGCTCTTACATAAAATTCGAACCTGAAAATAAAGCTGACCTTAGCTTGATGCTATTGAAAAAAACATTTGCGTGGGCGCGTTCCGTAAATCCTTCTCAACCCTTAACAGCGGGTGTCTGGATTGGTGAATGGTGCGAGGAAAAACTAAAGCCGCTGGACCGCTTTATGTTGAACGAATCCGATATCATCACCTTCCATAACTATGAAGGTCCCGACGAAATGGAACGAAGAATCAAAATTCTTCAACGATTTGCTCGACCCATTTTATGTACGGAGTATATGGCGAGGGGCTTAAAGAGCACTTTCCAAAGCATTCTCCCTATTCTGAAAAAATATAATGTAGGTGCCTATTGTTGGGGTTTTGTAGCCGGTAAAACACAAACTACTTTTCCCTGGGATTCGTGGACCGTTACTTATGACGGAGAACCTTCCCTTTGGTTTCATGACATCTTTCATACGGATGGCAAACCGTACAAAGAAGAGGAGGTTAAATTTATTTTAACAGTTAAGGGACTGGTCTCCTTACCAAAAATTACATTTATCGGGTAATATCGTCCCAACATTTATTCGACTTGGTTTTAAGAGGATTTAAAATCCTTGGATTTTTTTGTTTCGTTTGATCTGCAGGAGCAAAAAGTAGTGTCCATCGTTTACAAGCATAAGTCTTTTGTCATATTACCTTTGGACATTGCAATGTGGATTTTGATTCTCACGTGAGTAAAAAACTGCTCCTGATCTTAGATTATCTTTCTTTAGCGCCGATCATATTATCACATGTGTTTCTATTAGACGTCGGCAAATTTTCAACGAGGGTCGAAACATGGCATCAATTTTTCATTCGTAAGAAAAAATGAAAACCAATAAGTCAAATGAAAAAGATTTTTGATACTTCAAGCCGAAACTCAAAATGGGGTTTGCCCCTCCTAGTGGCCATCACCAGCTTTTGTTTATTCTCTTGCGAAGATTGGTTCGGCGATGACGATGACAAGCCAAAATTTCGTGGTGAAGTGATCGCAGACCATTTAGATACGCCATGGGAGTTAACGTTTGCCCCGGACGGCAGATTATTTTTTACGCAACGGCCCGGAAGTATTGGCGTAGTTGAAAATGGAAATATGAAAATTTGGCTCGCCCTTGATTCTGTTGTTGAAGAAGTCGGAGAATCGGGACTTTTCGGAATAACTCTTCATCCACAATTCAATCAAAACGGATATGTTTATTTTGGTTATACATACGCTGAAAGCAAATCTCCATTAAAACTCGTAAACAAAATTGTTCGATATAAAGAAGATGCAAATAAAAAACCTGTCTTTGATAGAGTTCTGCTAGATCAAATAGATGGGAATTACCTTCATAATGTAGGAGCTTTCGAATTTGGGCCTGATGGTAAATTATTTATAACAGTGGGAGAAATTTTTAACCCAACCCTTGCACAAGACCTTTCTTCGCTCAATGGAAAAATTTTAAGAATGAACGACGATGGAACAGTACCGAGCGACAATCCCATTCCAGGTTCTTATGTTTATTCATTAGGCCATAGAAATCCTCAAGGACTTGCATTCCACCCGGACTCGAAAGAATTGTGGTCAACAGAACACGGCCCCTCAGAGGAACAGGGGTGCTGCAGAGATGAAATAAACCTAATCAAGCCGTTGAATAATTATGGATGGCCCATTATAACAGGAAGCCAAACTCAATCAGGTTTAGTAGCCCCCGTTTATCACAGTGGTGATACGACGACTTGGGCTCCGACGGGAGGAGTTTTTGTAACTCAAGGGGAGTGGAAAGGCTCTTTACTCTTTACAGGCTTGCGTGGCCAGGCTTTATACAGGGCGGTCTTTGATCCCACAGATAATTCTAAAATCCAAATTGTCGAAAGATATCTTTATACGAAATTTGGCAGACTTAGAAATGTAGTCGAAGGTCCCGATGGAAAAATTTATTTTGCCATCAGTAATCAGGATGGACGAGGCGATCCCTCATCAGCGGATGATCAAATTGTCGCGATGACACAAGACCAGATTCGGAAAACAAAATAATTTAAGTCGGATAACCGCATGCCTTAAATTTTCGAATAAAGGTAAAAACTCGGACGATAGCATTACCGGCCACCCATAACGGTCGCCCCATGCCTATAAAGGCTTCAAGGAATGAGAAGAGTTTTAGGTAGTATAAGATTCATGGACAAAGTAATATGACGAGGCCTTTATAGGCATTGTTTTTGCAATTCCATAGTAAACAAAACATTAAGTCATGGAAGGCAGCAAAACAATCAACATCAAGAGCTGGAAAAAAAACCGGCCCGAAAGACAAATCCTATGTAAATAAAAAGCAGGCGCACGAAGTTGACTATGCGCCCAAAAGAAAAACTCCAGCTAAAAAATTTGGGTCTAAGTAGCCTCTTTTATTACATCAATGCTCGTCCTTTGTATCAATACGAGCGGTGTTTACAAGCACGGCGTTACATGCAAATGAATAAATTGCAAAGCGAGACTCTATTTGTATCAGGAACAGGGGCAGCATATCCTGTAAAACCAATTCCCAATGCGAACACAACTGGTGGGCTACTCGACATGCCGTTTGCTCAGCCACAAGCTGTGAGACACGATTTTTTTGTCAGCGTGAATAGGCTCGATCCGAATATCGCGTCTTCTGTCCTAAGTTAATGTTTTCACTTCACCTTGAAAAAATTCTGTGGCGTTTTGAGCCCAATGAAAAATTATTCATGATGGCCCGCTGTAACGCCTTCAGCAACAGCTAACGTTTCATTTCGTTTTATCAAGTATTTTGAAATAAAGTCAAGCTTCTTTGCGATCATACTTTTATCAACGCATTAAGCAAATCTAAATTGTGAGTTTAAACGTCAACGGTGTGCAGTAATTTCTACGATTAAAGATTCATTTAGGATCAACTATTTAATCTGATGCATCAGCAAAGCAGCAGTAATAGAACCTTTTTTGTTTTAGATTTTGGCTAAATTCCAGGAAATTTTCACATAGATGTAGAATGGAAAGCTGTTCTTGCTCCTTGTGGCCATCAATGAATAACAGCCTTATCAAACAACTCCATTTTGGAATTCGTACTTGACTTGCACTTCATCAAAAGCTTGATTTTATTAGACAAAATGGCCTCTCATCATTGTTTGTAATCCACAAAGAGATGCTTTGCGAAGAAGTCTTATAGTATCTGCTCTGGTATAGAAGGGATTCAAAGAATCTGAATGATGGATTGTTATTCAAATCATACACCAATTCTACATAGCCTCTCAGAATTTCCGGCACGCGTTCGTACAACGGCTCAAGTGAATACCCTTTTGCATTGCTTTTCAACATGGCATCAAGTTCTTTGACAGCTTCTGAAAAAGCTATGCAATCCTTCTGCTCTCCAACTTCTGGTCTCTCAATGCTGTGACCTCCTTCAATCTTTCACCCTTAAGATCAACAAACGGACCTCCCTTCATTTTAGAGTCCTTCACGGCAGCAGCATGAATTTGCGGCGCCTGGATATAAGAATTCATTATTTTCAAATGACGGCCCGTGATATTCATGCGGCGGTCGTCTGCGAAATCAAGTGAGCCCATGCATACCACTTGTAGAATAATGGTTCAATCACCACGTTCGATTTCAAAAATTTGTCCATAGCTGTTCTCTAAGGAATTTGAATTTGATACCTGTCACTATTCTGGGAAATGTTTGCCGGAGCAAGGCATTCATCGGTCAACTGGTCTATCACAATCACCTTTTATCCATCATTCCTTCGATAAGTAGGGGCATTGAGCCAAATCCATATTTTTCATTGAATTCTTGCTTTGTTGGGTTGAAATACGGTCAACCTTTGGAAATTTTTCCATATATATAGTTTTCATAGTTGTGATATTTATTTACTAAATGAAATCTTACCGAACGTTAAAGCAGTTGTGAGTTATCCTGATGTTGAAAGAGGCTACCATAGATCCTTGAAAAAACAAGATGACACTAGACGCCTAGCGCTGTGGTTTATGCCCAGACGGAAAGGCAAGCGGATGCCGTTGTAAAATGTTAGACTTTAAGTGGCAGAAAAGGATCGTCTACTCGCATTTCAAAGTGCGTGCAGTATTCGAGATGACAACTTTAACGGATTGAAGCAGTACAATCAGGCACACACTGATCAATATTACAAAACATGCAATCAGAAAAGGTATGATGCTCATGTCGATTCTATAAGGAAACGCGGCCAGCCAATTACTGGTAAAATAGTAAGCAATCGGCGCGGCGATCAGAAAGGAAGCGATCAAGAATCGTGTATGCTCTTTCAGAAAAAGCGTCACAACATTCGAACTCGAAGCTCCAAAAGCCTTGCGAACGCTTATCTCCTTCGCACGCTGACTCACTGAATAAGAAACCAAGCCGAAAAGTCCCATGCAGCCGACAAAGAGTGCCAGTATTGAGAATATGGCCAGTATCTTTTCCAAGCGCTCTTCTTTAGCATATTGCTTATTGTATGTATCCTCTAGCAAAGAAACATTGAAGGGTCTGTGGGGAACAAGCAACCGCCATTTCTGTTCAAGTTCATTAATAGTTTGTCCCAGGTTCGAGGACGACACTTTCATTGACAGAAATCTCATATACGACGGATCATATCGTATGACGAGGGGCCTAACGGCCTCCTGAAGCGATCGGAAATGAAAGTCACGTATCACGCCGACGATCTTCCCATTATCCCTTCCTTGCATGAACCTTTTTCCCAGCGCATCATCGAGAGAGGGATAATGCAATTCCCTAAGGGCAGCTTCGTTAATTATCAGTTCATTAATACTATCGTTCTCGACATTGAACGAAGTTCCTTTTAGCACATCAATTTCAAAATTCTTAAAAAAATTCTCATCGACATAGTAGAAGTCGCTTAACAACGCAGTCATCTCGCCTTCTTTATTCTCAATCGAAATGAAGTTGCTTAAATCTCCTTTTCCGGGAACCCTGGAAGAGGCGCTTATATCTACAACAGATGGGACTTGCGATAGCTCATTTTTGATCACCTTGATTCGTTTGTTCACATCGTTGTCACTACTATAGTCGATCAATAAAATATTTTCCTTCGTAAAGCCGAGGTCCTGACTTAACATGAATTTTGTCTGATAGAATACTGTCAACGTACCGACTATCAACACAAATGAAATTGCAAACTGTACGACCACAAGGGCTGCTCTTAGTACAATCCCCCTCTTCGAGTTCTTAAACGCGCCTTTTAGAACACTGGAAGCGGAGAAGTCGGAAAGCACGAAGGCAGGATACATTCCTGAAATTATTCCCAATACAAAAGCGAAGAGCAGCAAAAAAGAAATGGAAAACAACCCATCGCTTAAATCAATCGAAATAGTTTTTCCTGATACATCGTTAAAAAACGGGAGGAACAGAAAAAATAATAGTACCCCCAGGATCATAGATAAAAAGCATAGTATCAGTGATTCAGATAAAAATTGGACAATCAATTGGTGGCGCATGCTTCCGACAACCTTCCGCATAGCTACCTCTTTTGCTCTTTCAAGAGAGCGTGCTGTAGACAGGTTCATGAAATTGACGCACGCTATGACAATAATAAAGATGGCTATAACGGTAAATATGTATACGCTATTGATGCTGCCCTTAACTCCTATCTGCCGCTCAAAGTCCGAATAAAAATAAATCTTAGTTAACGGCTCTAGCTCAAAATCGAAGGTTATAGTACTATAGAGTTGGTCTTCTCCGTTGTATTTTTTAAAAAAAGCGGGAAGTTTTTCCTTGAGCGATTCAGGATTATATTGGTCGGGAAGCAGAATATAGGTATAAAAATTCAAGTTAAACCACACATCCAGGTATCGGTCCAACGGCTTGATATTCTTTCCTGTCGACATGGAGATAAGCACATCAAAAGTAAAATGTGAATTGGTGGGTACATCCGCGATGACACCGGTAACTTTGTAAGACTCGCCATTCGAGACAAGTATTTTACCAAGGGGATCACTATCGCCAAAATACTTTTTAGCCGCGCTCTGAGTAAGGACAACTGAGTAAGGATCTACTAAAGCCGTGTTCGCGCTGCCTTGTAAAAAAGGGAAGGTAAAAATTTCAAAAATTGTAGAATCGGCATAAAATAAACGCTCTTCGAAGAATTGCTTTCCCTCGAAATTAAAGACAACATTCCCCGGATAAAGTCGGGCGGCCTCCATAATCTCCGGAAAGTCCGCTTTTAACGATGGCGCCAACGGCCCAGATGTGATAGCCCAATGAAGGTTATCCTTGGGAGTTTTAACATCATTGACAATCCTAAAAATACGGTTAGCATTGACATGGTATTGGTCGTAGCTCAACTCATGGTTGATGTAAGCTGCAATTAAAAGGCATGAGCCTATCCCCAACGACAGACCTAGGGTATTGATAAAAGAAAAAACCCTATTTTTTAAAAGGTTGCGAAAACCCGTTCTGAAATAATTCTTCCACATTGGACTAAATTTGGGTGAATGATAGTTCTAATAGTCGTTTTATGATTTAGTTATCAATTCGGCGTCTGGTGATCTGGAACTCATTCCCTGATCCATTACTATTTTACCAGAACGGATCAACAATGCAACGCAAATGATGCTTGATGGTGAAATAAACTCATCAGACTACAAGTCAATAAAATTAAGATATGATGATATAAATACAACTTTAATAAGAGAACAAGCATCCCTAGAGTTAGGCAAAGTTGATTGTGCAACCAAGATCCTTGGAAGTTTCAATCTTCTTAGACATTTGGATAAATTTTATTTGGAGGCGAGCGTTGAGATAAAGCAAAAGCTTGTGGGTTTGATCTTTCCAGAAAAATTGATTTTTGAAAATGATCGAGTTCAAACCCCTAAAATGAACGAAATCGTCTCTCTTATCATGCTGGAAAACAAAGAGTTAGACGCAATAAAAAAGGATCGAAGAAAAATTTTTCTCTTCAATCCCCTCAAGTGAACCTCAGTGACAGGATTTCAAACACTCTGCTACAAACTCTCTACGCGCTTTCTTCTCTTTATCAATTAATTACAGGGAAATTTTCGTTTTGAAACTACCATTAAAATAGACTGAAAGTGTTTGAACTCGTTCCAGCAAGTCTTCCGATAAAATTCTTAGCGCAAATTTTTGGAGCGATAACCGTAACTAACAGTCGAAATTTTCCAACTCCGCAGATTGTCAAATTCAGGTTTCACCTGACAAATGAAGCACACGACTCAAAATCATTTACTTTCGGGTGTGAGGGTTCGACTCCCTCCTATGGCGTATTGATTCCGTTGAGGTGCAACTGGCAAGATGGTCTGGGAGTGGTCGCCTTATAATC
This sequence comes from uncultured Bacteroidota bacterium, assembly GCA_963837415.1. Taxonomy (GTDB): domain Bacteria; phylum Bacteroidota; class Bacteroidia; order Cytophagales; family Cyclobacteriaceae; genus Chryseolinea. The sequence goes on from CAWING010000002.1 coordinate 894,759, forward strand.
ATCGCATCAGCAGCAAATGAGCCGGCATGGGAAAATGCAAAGATAGGGCATGGCTATTTTACCAACTTTGTTATTGAGGCAATGCTGGGCGCGCTAGAAGTTAAACTGCAAATTGACGCGATCTATGAGTACGGCGTTTTGAATGGGGAACATTTGGTTGTGGTTGCGCCCACCTCATCGGGCAAAACAATGATTGGCAAACTTGCAGCCTTGCATTCTACTATGAAAAGGCAGAGAGCGTTGTTCCTTTTGCCATTGAAGGCTCTCGTCTCGGATAAACATCAATATTTCAAAAGAGTGTATGGCTCCTATGGCATACGAACAATTGAGGCAACTGGTGAAACAGGTAATATCTCGCCTTTAGTTAAGGTACAATATGACATCGCCTTGCTCACATATGAAAAATTTTCAGCTATTGTGCTCACGCATCCACACATCCCAAAAAAAAGCAGCACAATAATAGTAGATGAAGTTCAAATGATTGCCGACCGTTCTCGAGGAGCGTCCCTTGAGTTTCTTTTGACGACCATTCGTATGCGGCGGAGGGAAAGAATCGAACCTCAACTAATAGCACCTCCGGCGTTATTGGACAAACAAATGGTTTGGAACGCTGGTTAAACGCTAGGCTATTGCATCGTAAAGGCCGGGTCTATTAAACGAAGGAATTATCTTGGCGGACGGGCGCCGTCAGTTCATTGAAGTGAAACGCAAAGTGTTACTCGCGATCAAGAATGCTTTATCTTACCACAATATGCTGGCAAAAATTCGAGCTAAGATAATTATTATTCCCCTGGTAGCGAACTTACATTTATCATAACAGAATAATAATGCTTTCTCAGAATATGCACTTGTATTGTAGATGCATTTAAATATGAGGTAAATGAAAACTTTTAGTCAATCAGGGAGATTTTGTTTGCTTATACTTTTTAGTGTTACCCTAAACAGCATCGCCCAAAACGAAAGCTTGCGTTTTGAGCAAATAGGAATTGAAGAAGGCCTTGCAAATCCCTCTGTAACAGCCATTCTGCAGGACAGAAAAGGCTTTTTGTGGCTCGGTACTGCTGATGGATTATATAAATACGATGGTTATTCTTTTACCAAATACCAGTACGATCCTTCCGATCCCAACTCGCTCTCTCAAAATTTTATATACACCATTTTTGAGGATAAAGCCGGTGCGATCTGGACTTCAACATTAGAAGGGTTGTGCAAGTTTGATAGATCCACTGAAAAATTTATCCGCTATAGACCTTCGCCGGATGCCATATTTTCTAATCCAAATATTTATGCCATTAATGAAGACGCCGAAGAAATGATGTGGGTAGGAAGCACATCAGGTGAATTGTGCCGCTTCGATAGGAAAACCGGAAAGTTTTTGGAAGAGAGTTTTGATTTGGATTTTGACCGACTACCGGGTGAACCGGCTGTGTTTACAGGCGGTATATCCGACATTTATAAGGACCGTTCAGGAATAATATGGGTGGGAAATAAAACCGGGTTGCACGCGTTAAAGTTAACTGGACCAAAAGCAGGCCAACCCTCAGCAGTTAATATTACGCATTACCGCCATGATAAGGCCAATCCAAATAGTTTAAGCAGCAATAATGTAGGATCTGTGATAGAAGACAAGGCCGGCATTATCTGGGTGGGAACCGATAATGGACTAAATAGCTTTGATAGAAAGACAGGCATATTTGAACGTTATCGACATGATCCTGAAAATAGTCGCTCTATCAGCAGTAATAATTTAGTGTTTTGGGGTGGCCCCGGACTTAAAGAAGACCAGGAAGGCAATTTATGGATATGTACCGACAAGGGGTTAAATAAACTTAACCGGGATCGTACTATTTTTTCCGCTTATTTCAACAATCCCACTGAGGCTAACAGTATTAGTTCTGATATTATTACGTCTCTGGAGATTGACCAAGCAGGTATTTTATGGGCCGGTGCCTGGAGTGGAAACCTGAGTGGAGAGCTTAATAAGGCAGACTTAAATAAAAAAGCTTTCGGACTTAACTGCCATGATCAGGACAATATTAACTCTTTAAGTAATAACCAGGTAACAGCAATAGTGGAGGACGCAGCAGGTATAATCTGGATTGGTACTTATGGTGGAGGTTTGAATCGGTGGGATAAAAAAACCAATCAGTTTACTCATTACAAGCACAATCCCAACAATCCTGGAACGCTAAAACACGATGCCATTGCGACGATGTTGGAAGACCGGGAGGGGAACCTTTGGGTAGGTAATGGAGGGGTTCTATCTCAGTTACACAAGCAAACAGGTGAATTCACCCACTATATCGATATCCGAAATCATGATAATGGACGGGAGGAGATTTTATCTCTGACAGAAGACCGGGAGGGACTTCTTTGGCTGGGTACCGCCGGTAGCGGGATAAAAAGTTTTGATAAAAGATCCGGCGAGTTCGGGCATATTTTTACGATGTTGGACCATTATTATTCTAGTCCGGCTGATACAAATAGTATTAGTGATTACACGGCAATAAAAGTTTTTGCTGATTCAAAAGATAATATATGGATTGGCCATGGCAGTATAGCGACTGACAAATTTAACAAACGCACCGGCCGCTTCACCCACTATAAGCATGATCCACTCGATACTACGAGCATCAGTTCTAATATTGTAAGTAGTTTTTATGAAGATCCCAAAGGAAATATTTGGATGGGGACTTCAGCAGGGGGCCTATGTTACTTCGATTATCAACAAGAAAAATTTACTACCTATACGAATAAGCATGGGCTACCCGATAATTCACTGTATTCGATTTTGAACGACAACAAGAACAACCTTTGGTTAGGTACGGGTAATGGCCTGTCACGTTTTGATCCTGTTACAAAAACTTTTACGAATTACGATTATAAAGACGGCTTGCAAAGCAATGTTTTTTTTGCGGGAGAAAGGGATCGTGGTGCTGCGTTTAAAGGCAAGGATGGCACATTATATTTTGGCGGTAATAATGGGTTTAATTTTTTTGATCCCCTTAAAATTAAGGCAGACAGCACGATAGCACCAATAGTTATTACCCAGTTTAAACTGTTTGATAAACTAATAAAGGGCGCTAATGAATCAAAAAAAATAGTTTTGGATTACGATCAGAATTATTTCTCCTTCGAATTTTCATCCTTAAGCTTTTACAACCCATCAAAAAATCAATATGCTTACAAACTGGAGGGGTTTGATAAAGATTGGGTCTACAGCGGATCAAGGCGGTATGCTGGATACACGTTCGTTGATCCGGGTAAATATACTTTTAAAGTGAAAGGCACAAACAACGATGGCGTTTGGAATGAAACGGGAACATACATTATCATCAAAATAAGACCGCCATGGTGGCACACGTGGTGGGCGTATTCCGGCTATGTACTGCTCGCCGCAGGAATGCTGGCAGGAGCGAGGCGCGCTATCATACAGCGAGAACGCCTAAAATCAAATTTGAAGTTGGAGCAAATCGAAAGAGAGAAGGAACACATTCAGCTGGAGAAGGCCCAGGAGGTTGACAAAGTTAAGACTGCATTCTTCACGAATATTTCACACGAATTTCGTACACCCCTTACCCTTATTAAAGGCCCGACACAAAATCTATTAGAGGAATTCTCGAACAAACCAAAAGTCAGGGAACAGCTGGAAGTAGTCCAGCACAATGCCGACCTTCTTTTGAAACTCATCAATCAATTGCTTGACCTGGCCAAACTGGAAACCGGGAATCTTTTGATAAAAAATACGGATGGTGATTTAACTTCGTTTCTTGACGCAATTGTTCATTCCTTCGCTTCTGCGGCCTCGTATAAAGGAATCGATTTAATTATTAAACAGCCTGATATCCGCTGTCATGCCCGTTTCGATAAAGACAAGCTGGAGGCAATAGTAATTAATTTGATTGGCAATGCGCTAAAATTTACACCGGCACATGGTCAAGTTGGATTTAGTGCTGACATTGAAAAAGACAGCTCCCCTGGCGAGGTTCGATTAATCATCACCGTTTCGGATAATGGAATTGGAATTCCTGCCGACCAGCAAACAAAAATATTCGAGCGCTTTTACCAGGTGGATCAAGGTGGGGCTCATACGGAACTTGGTACGGGAATCGGGCTTGCGCTCGTGAAAGAATTAACCGAGCTGATGGCCGGACAAATAACACTTAAAAGTGAACTGGCGAAAGGAAGTGAGTTTCGGGTTGTAATGCCGCTGCAAATCATTAAAGTTCTTGAACAAATTGAAGATCTTCCGCATCCTGAAGAAACCGCGCCCCTTCCGCCCGAGGGATTCTCCATAGTTGCTGAAAGTGATGAGGCTCCTGAAAAACCAAAGATACTGGTAGTAGAAGACAATGCGGACTTGAGAAAGTTTATCACCGTTTCGCTGGGAGACGATTACGATTTTCTGGAAGCGGATAATGGAAGACTGGGTCTTGAAGTCGCGCTGATGGAAATCCCCGAACTGATCGTCAGTGATTTGATGATGCCCGAGATGGATGGCCTCACGATGACGGCCAAGATCAAAAAAGACTTCCGGACCAGCCATGTACCCGTTATCATTCTTACTGCCAAAGCCACAGAGGAAGATAAGCTCACCGGCCTGAACACCGGGGCGGACGACTACCTCACAAAGCCTTTTAATAAGCATGAACTGGTTATTAAAGTGCGGAATGCAATCACATCTCGTGTCAAAATCCGGGAAAAAATACGGCTTGAACTGCTGACCGAAGCGCCTAAATTCGAGGCCGTTTCAGAAGATGAAAAATTCCTGGTCAGCGTGAGGGAAGCAATCCTGAACCGATTGGCGGATGAACAATTGAGTGTAGAGTCTCTAGCCATGGAAATCGGATGGAGTAGGGCGCAATTCTATAGAAAAATAACAGCTTTGACGGGCAAGTCCGTCAATAACCTTATCCAAGGGTTCCGTCTTCAGAAAGCGGCACACCTGCTTGGACAGCAATGGGGTTCCGTTTCGCAGGTAGCATACGAAGTGGGATTTTCAAATCCTTCCTATTTCAGCAAATGTTTTAAAGAGCACTATGGATTGCTGCCTTCAGAGTATGGGAAGAACACAAGCTGAATTCTCCCTCGTTATGAAATTCAAACCAATTAATCAGATTACCCTCAGGATATTTGGCAGGGGTGATTTTGAATTTAATCAACAACCTATTTATGCGGTGAATGAAAAAAATAAAACCAACCAGTAGGCTACGATCCAACAGTTTCAATAAGCACCAAGAAACTGAAAGCCCGCCCGGACGATTCGGTCGGAGGGGCTAGAGTTGAAATAAAAGTTGCGAACAACGGTAACGGTACTCCCAATCACATTAAAGATAAAATCTTTCAACTCTTCTTCACCACAAAACCAACAGGCACGGCACAGGGTCGGGCCTATCTTTAAAAGAACTTCGGTGATCCGTGATCCAATGCGTGACATCCATTAATCCGTAAAAATCAGTGATGCGCGACAGTGATTGCATGCTTAAGTCTACTCCAGTCTAAATCACCTGGCACCGTACAGTCTGCCTCTAACTAGCGGCACAGAAATCCCTTAAAAAATCAATTGAACGTTGTACCGGCGTTCTGGATTGCGTATTATTTCCTATCTTCCATACCACAGTCCGTTCTTCAAACGTGCTTCCCCATGCGCAACCCCATTAGGTCTGTTCTCTTATTACTATCGGCTTTTATATTTGCGACTGGATCGGGTCTTGCGCAATCCAACGTCAGCGGTACCGTATCAGGAACCGACGGAGCTCCGCTCCCTGGCGCTGCTGCTTTAATCATCGGCACAAATAACTATACCACCGCAGATGCAGCAGGGAGGTTTACATTGGTGGCAAAACCTGGAGACTTAATTAAATTTTCCTTTCTTGGCTTTCAGGATTTCCAACTGGAATTAGGGGATGAAACGGAATTGAATATTTCCCTCACCGAAGCAACGACGGTGCTGGATGAAGTGGTTGTAGTGGGGTATGGAACGCAAACAAAAAAAGATTTAACAGGCGCTATATCGTCTGTCCACGAAAAAGACTTTAATAAAGGCAATTTCATTTCTCCCGACCAACTGATTCAAGGCAGGGTAGCAGGTGTACAAATCACCAACACGAGTGGCCAGCCGGGTGTTGCCTCCACAATCAAGATCAGAGGTAACTCCGTTCTAAATGGTACTGGTCAGCCCTTGTTTGTGGTGGACGGAGTTCCTCTAAGCGGTACTAGCGCCCGGCCAAATATTGCTGATCCAATATTTGGCACTACACCAAGTGCCAATCCTTTAAATTTTCTAAACCCCGCTGATATTGTTTCCATGGATGTCTTAAAAGATGCCTCCGCAGCGGCCATCTATGGTTCAAGGGCCGCCTATGGAGTTGTTATCATTACTACCAAGAAAGGACAAAAGGGAGAGCCTAGAATTGATTTTGCTTTTTCCACTGGTGTTGCTTCCATTCAAAATAAAGTAAAAGTTCTTAATGCCGCCCAATACCGTGAGGCAATTCAATACTATGAAGTTAACGCTTCAAATGATAAAGGAAAAGATACTGATGCCCTTGCTTCCATCCTTAGAACAGGGAAGGAGCTGAATTATTCGCTCGGAATCAGCGCAGGAAATTCTAATGCGAATTACCGGTTATCATTTGGCTATCTCGACCAGGAAGGAATTATAGCCAAGTCAGAAATTAAAAAATACAACGCTAACCTTTCAGGAAGTTTCAAATTTTTGGAAAGTAAAAGGCTTGGAGTAGATATTAATCTTATGGCAAGTCAATATCAGGAAGAAATACCACCGATCAGAAATGAGGTCAGCATTGTTGGCGATGCATTGACATGGAATCCAACTGATTCATTGTGGAACAAAGACGGTACGTTTAACTTAGCTCCTAATAAGGGCAACCCAATTGCCAATTCTGAGAAATATAACGATAATACAAAAGTTACAACCATTTTAGCCAGCATCTCTCCTTATTATGAGTTTACCGACTGGCTGGAATTCAGAATGTTGGGAAGCATCAACTATGGCACCGGAATAAGGCGAACTTCATTCGAGGGGGGGACTTGTTTCCTCTTGCTATTGCCCAATATGGCACGGCTAGCATTTATAACAATGAGAATTATACCAGCCAGATAACAAACACTCTTCGTTTTCATAAAGATATTCTCCCTCAGCTGCATCTAACCGCAACCGCTGGATTTGAATATATGAAATTTACCAACAAAGGTTCGTCAATCGGAGTGACCGGTCCTATTTCCGAAGGATTTGGAAATTTTGGATTGGACTACACCGACTACATTCAATATTCAAATCCCACAGACCGACAGGTATCTTCATTTACGGATCCATTAACCGAATTGCAATCTTATTTTGGTCGAGTTGTTCTCAACTACAAACGCAAATATATTTTGACCTCCACGTTCAGGGCTGATGGCTCTACCAAGTTTGGCAAGGATAACAAGTACGGCTATTTCCCCTCTTCCTCAGCTGCATGGATTGTTAGCGAAGAAGATTTTTTATCGGTCGATTTTATCAATTACCTCAAGCTCAAAATAGGCTGGGGAAAAACCGGCAGCCAGGAATTCCCTGGCGGTTCTTCAGTGGTCCTGTACAAATTCACTAATAACGGAGGTTATGGACAAATCAATAATCCCAATCCAGATTTGAAGTGGCAAGCTAATGAACAGTTCAATGTCGGCATTGACTTTACGATTCTTAACAATAGGATTTCAGGAACCCTTGATTATTTTCAAAAAACAACAACGGATTTATTGTACCCCAGTTATCCAATTCAACCTGCACCACAAGGTTCTGTCGTTACATGGATAAACCTCGATGGCAAAATTTTAAATTCCGGCCTGGAAGCAACTATTAACGCTTCAATCATTAATGATGGTAACGTTGCCTGGGATCTTGGAGTGATCGCAACCTTTGTTAGGAATAATGTTTCAGGTTTAAAATCCCCTTTTCTGACTGGTTACCTTACAGGTGGAGGTATGTCGGGTACAGAAGTCCAACAAATAAAGAATGATGCTCCCATGAATACATTTTATACCAGAAAATTTCTCGGGATTGATCCCTCCACGGGCTTGTCAATCTATGAAGACAATGGCGCCTTTTATAATGTTGGAAACCCAAATCCCACGACGTTGTTGGGTATCAACACTACGTTTACATTTAAAAAACTCGTTTTTACAACAAACCTGTATGGAGCTTTCGGACAATCCATTTATAACAATACCTTGAACAGCACAATCAGTGTTGGCAACATCAGGGCGGGAAAAAATATAGCCTTGTCGGTATTTCAAAAGCCGGTTAAAGAATCACTGGCCAATCCGGTTACGGCGTCCTCCAGATATATTGAAAGTGCCGATTACCTGAAAATGGGTAATGCCACCATTGCCTATAACATAGGCAGCATTGGCAAAGCATTTAAACAAAGCAGACTCTATGTGACGGTGCAAAACGTATTTACGATAACGAATTATTCAGGATTTAATCCGGAAGTAAACATTGACAGGAGTGTCAATGGTGTTCCGTCACTGGGGATAGACAATCACACCTACCCAACAGCAAGGACTATTATTATTGGAATGAGTTTTTCGCTTTAGGAAACTGTTGATTGAAATTGAATTTACATGCGATATAATATGAAACGCAAAATATTTATTTCTCTTCTTGCGATATCACTGTTGGCAATCACGCACTGCACTGACCTCGAGGAAAAGTATGGAGGTAACTTGACCGAAGGCCAGGTCGCTAATGATGAAGGTTCAATTAAGGCTTTGTTGACCAACCTGGACAACGCATTGAAGGTCGCTTTCCAAAATCCTTTTAGCAATGCCATAGTTTTGTCTGAAATAACTACGGATGAATTGATAGCCCCGACACGCGGTACTGATTGGTACGATAATGGAATCTGGCAGCAACTTCACCAGCATCGATGGAATGGAGACCATATTTTGATTACCCAATGTTTCAATGCCTTAAACGGGGTTGTTTTTGCAGCAACTGATATCTTGCGATTCAGCCCAACCGCCCAGCAAGAAGCTACGGCAAGATTCTATCGTGCCCTGGCAATGTATTGGCTATTGGATTTTTTTGACCAGGTTCCTTACAGGGACCCTGGTGAAAGCACCCTTCTGACAGCAAGGGTCAGAAAAGGGTTGGAGGCTCTTGAGTACATCATTAGTGAGATAAATGAGGTGATGCCAAATTTGCCCGATGGCCCGGCTACACTGCCAAACAATAATGCCGCGAAGGTATTTTTGATGAAATGTTACCTGAATAAAGGTGTTTATGCAGACAGGCAATCACCAACATTTTCGACAATTGAGGTGAACGAAGTAATCAAACTGGCGGATGAAGTGCTCAATTCGAATAGATATTCTTTTAGCGACAACTATTTTGACAACTTCGCTCCAAGTAACACAACAATAGGAAAGGAAAATATCTTTACTCAGGAGAATGTCGGTGGTAGGTCAGGCTCGGAGCTGGCCCATTATAGCATCGGTTCATTACACTACAACAATACGCCTGGGGGTTATAACGGTTGGGTAACGCTTTCTAAATTTTACGATAAGTTTGAACCAGAGGATTTGCGTAGAGGACAGGCCTATCCCACTCTAAACGGTCCTACCAATCCTGGTAATAGAATCAATGTTGGATTTCTTGTTGGCCAACAATATGATCTCGATACTGACAAACCATTAGAAGACAACACCGATAGGCCTCTGATATTTACAAGAGAGGTAGAAGTATTTGAAACAGGATCTGACTTGGAGACTACAGGCATCAGACCTCAGAAGTATGTATACGACTGGACCTATGATTTGCAATTAGATAATGACTGGGTTTATTTCAGGTTGCCAGATGTTTTGCTGATGAAAGCGGAAGCCATCTTGCGAGGTGGTACGGCTACCAGCGCGGGTCCTTATGGCGGTACCGCCCTTGAGCTTGTAAATTCAATCCGCCAGCACCCTTCCCGTGGGGCAAGTGCGCTTTCTGCCATAGACTTGAATATTTTATTGGATGAGCGAGGGCGTGAATTGTGGCTAGAATGCTGGAGACGGCAGGATTTAATCCGTTTCGGAAAATTCCTTGGCGAGTATCAGGAGAAAGAATATATCAGCGATCCTAAGTACCTGTTGTTTCCGATACCCAATCAGCAGTTGGCTGTCAATGAATATCTAATCCAAAATCCAGGGTATTGATCTTAATTTCACTCGTTCGCTACAATGAATCCTAAATCAGAAGTAGAAATCGCATATTATAGTTTCAAAAAACAGGAAAAATATGAACCTTAAGAACACCAGATATGTTATGCCTCTTCTTTCGGTCTCCAACGGATGGGACAGGCGCAGGAAAATGATCGAAGTTTTTCCTTGTTGAGGGGCCTATAAGGGTGGTCGTTATCAAACTACTAAACAATGACGGAGCTGTCTACTGACAACGTGTGTCAATATGTTATGGGCTTGGGGGTTCTGTCGACATTATAAAACAACAGATCTTTGTCGCCTATCAAAGCCTTGTCGAACCAACGAGTCTATGACTGTTGGGAACTTAGCGTCCACTGAAACCATCTGCGTCACTTTATTAGTTTGTATGTGCAAATTCGGCGCCCGCATGAACAAAACAATCTATAAAGTCTCGTCTATAACTAGATCAGTATGGTGGAGTCCGTCTACTTTGCTCTAAAAAACTGAAATCTTGTTCATTGTTGGTCGGAATAACTTTTTTATTAAAATCTGCATTTTCAGTAACCGTTGGACGCGATATTTTAAAGGGAAGTAAGTGGTAAGCATTCCTTGGACCTAATCGGGTGTATTTCTCAATTCCTCTGGAATTTTTGTAGGCGTCAAATAAATCCATAAAGCCTATCACATAATTGTGAATGCCGATATAGCTATATTGATAATCAGTTCCTGGGGCAGGCATTCGCAAGGCATAAACTTCGGGATGCGTGTGGATAATTCCCAACACCCGTAAAGTGTCGCCTGCAAAATGGACAATCAACTTTTTATTCTTAACCTGCATTGGCAATACGAACCTTCCACTGTTCCTCGTGTTATCCTTATTGGGTAATATCAACAATCCACCGGGCACAAATAAGCCAACGTTTTCTTTATAGACTCGTCCATTTATAAAACTTGCTTCCCAGAGGACATTTAATCCCATTTCAACATCTGCAAATAGCACACCCGCTTCAAAATGATTGTAAGTAAGGCTAAAAAACCTTTCTTGTTTTTGGCGATTTTGCGTTTGTTGGAATTCTTTCTTGGAACAGCCTGAGAGAGTTAGTAGGGTAGACTGTATCAGAACCAGGAACAATTGGGCACTGCATTTTTTATCAAAGATTCCCATAGTGATTAAAATTTTGGAGGAACAATTTTTTGATTTGCTTCTCACCAAAAGTCCACTAAGGGCTCGAAGGCAACGACCTGCGTTGCCTCATTCACTTACTCATTTGGTTCATGAAAAAAATGGTATGAGGGGCTTGTTTAAGACGCTACCAATACCGTCTCATTCTTAGCAAAAAATGATGCATGCCTTTGGAATCAGCGTTCTCCCCGTCCTTGCATTATTAGAAATTCGGAATTGGCAAAAATCAAATAATGGTGATATTTGAAAAGGATGTACAGCGGCGTGTGTATAAAATCCGGCAGTGCATGAATGGTGAGGACCATCCAATTCAGGTTAATCAGAACGTCTGAAAGTACACTCCGAAGGAAGTACTCCGAATTGATCCTTAAAACATTTGCTGAAATAGGATGGATTTGAAAATCCCACTTCGTAAGCTACTTGCGAAACGGAGCCCATTGTTGAGCAAGAAGTTGCTCAGCTTTTTGAAGACGAAAGCTTCTGATCAGGTCATTTACAGATAAACCCGTTAAAGCCATTATTTTGCGATAGAACTGTGCGCCGCTCAGTCCTATTTCCTGTGCTAATGATTCGACACTCAATTGTTCGTCTGCCAATCGGTTTATATGGCCTGTTTTACTTTGACCAAAAATTTCTCGTCTGCAGAGATAGCCTCCAACTTTGGGGCTTCGGCCAACAGTTCCAACCGTATTTTCTCACGGATCTTAACGCGGGAGGCGATAGCATTCCGGACTTTTAGAAGCAGTTCATTTTTATTAAATGGCTTGGTGAGGTAATCATCCGCGCACTTTCAAACCAATGAGCTTATTCTCTTCTGAAGCTTTTGCGGTAAGAAGGATAATCGGGTTATGGCTGGTAGTTCGGTAAGCTCTTTCACAAGAGCCAGCCCGATGCCTGTACCGATTTCTTTGTGTGATTTATCCACCTGGTAGAAGCGTCCGAAACGGTCATTCTCCCTATAGCGAGAGTAACTTTCGCGGTATTTCTTCGCAAACGCTACAGCGTTTTTTGCCACTTCTAACATTTGGGTCATGGCCAATGTTGTTCGCTTCAGTAATGCTCCCTTGATCGGTTGGCCTTTGAGGAAATGTCAACTGGAAACTTTAACCAGGAAGAAATGCGCATGCGTTTAAATTCCAGAGGTGTTGTATGCAGTAAAATAACTTCAACAAAATAATCAGAAATCCAGTATATTCTGGACGTCTATTCATCCCGGCGTTCAAGGATGAACCTGAATGTTATGTAAAGGCAACTCACGAAGCCATCGTAGATGAAATGCTATACTTTAAAGTCCTGGATATAATCAATAAGAAGAAACCTATTAATACAACAAAGAATACTTGCCGAGAAGAGTTTCATTAAGAGGCTTTTTACAATGCTGCAAATGTGGAAGAACCCTAACTGCCAGCACCGGCTTAAGTAAACATAAACGAAAATATTACTACTATCATTGTTCCAAATGTTGTAAAGAAATTTATTCAACTAAGCGTGTCCATTTTGCCTTCGCAGAACTATTGAATTCTATAGTCGCAAAAAAAGAAATCATGGATTTATACCAGTCGATTTTGAAATGTTATTTCGGTCAGAATAATGATGAGAGATTGACTAAGATTAAAAAGCTAAAAGAAGCGATTCAAAAAAATAAAGAACGGATCAACAATGCAACGCAAATGATGCTTGATGGTGAAATAAACTCATCAGACTACAAGTCAATAAAATTATATGATGATATAAATACAACTTTAATAAGAGAACAAGCATCCCTAGAGTTAGACAAAGTTGATTGTGCAACCAAGATCCTTGGAAGTTTTTCAATCTTCTTAGACATTTGGATAAATTTTATTTGGAGGCGAGCGTTGAGATAAAGCAAAAGCTTGTGGGTTTGATCTTTCCAGAAAAATTGATTTTTGAAAATGATCGAGTTCAAACCCCTAAAATGAACGAAATCGTCTCTCTTATCATGCTGGAAAACAAAGAGTTAGACGCAATAAAAAAGGGATCGAAGAAAAATTTTTCTCTTCAATCCCCTCAAGTGAACCTCAGTGACAGGATTTCAAACACTGTACTTCAAATCTTTACGATTCTCTTTCTTCTCTTTATCAACTAATTACGGGTAAATTTTCGTTTTGAAAC
>CAWING010000003.1:0-191787 GCA_963837415.1 uncultured Bacteroidota bacterium
GGTTTGTTGATGGCTGCCACGCAACCCCCTGTAGGAAGGGTTAGTCTGCTTTCAAAATTAGATGAAACGATAATTGTTGTGAATGAGCGGTACGAGCTGAGTGCCAACCAATATCCGGGCGCCGTCCACCCCCAAGGGTATAATTTGATTCAAACTTTCTGCCGTGACTTATTTCCTGAATTTCATTTTCAGGCCGGCGGCATAGAATTGAAAAAGACAATAGCAGCTGTGCATGGAGAAAACACGACGCTTATCATTTACGATGTAGTAAATGCTCCCTCCGCTTTTGAGCTTGAGTTAGTGCCCCTATACGCGTGTCGGGACTTTCACTGCCTTTCCCATGCAAATGACAGCATCAGTCAGTATTACCTTTTTGATGAGGGCATTTTCAGAACATTAAATTATCAAGGCTGTCCGGAGTTGTTTATAGCAGTTCCGAAATCACAATTTATAGAATCAAGAGGTTGGTATTATAATTTTGAATATTCTATTGAACAATATCGCGGAATGGATTACAAGGAAGACTTGTATACACATGGTAAATTTAAAGTTGAATTAAAAAAAGGTGATAAGCTTGGTATCATTATCTCCACAGAAAATCCAACAGGAAAAGATGCTTTTGAAATTTTTGAGATTGAGAAAAAAAGGCGTGAGAAACTAATAAAACCATTTCTATGGAACGATGACATAAAGCGGTTAGCGCTAGCGGCGGATCAGTTTATTGTGAAGCGCGGAGCGCATAGCACAATTATAGCGGGCTACCCTTGGTTTGCTGATTGGGGAAGAGATGCCATGATATCGTTACCCGGTATATGTCTTGTAACTGGCAGGTTCAAGGAGGCAAAACAAATTCTTCAGCAATTTTCAGAAAGCGTAAGCGAGGGTATGTTGCCCAATCGTTTTCCCGACTATGGTGAAACCCCGGAGTATAATACCATAGATGCAACGTTATGGTTTTTTCATGCGATCTATCAATATTATAAATACTCAAACGATAAGGATTTTATAAAATCAATATTGCCAGTATTAAAGGATATCATTGAATGGCACTACAAGGGTACCCGTTATCATATCAAGGTTGATCCGGCGGATGAACTCTTATCGGGTGGAAAAGAAGGTGTACAGCTTACGTGGATGGATGCAAAAGTAGGCGATTGGATTGTAACTCCGCGTAGAGGTAAATCCGTGGAAATAAATGCGCTATGGTATAATACTTTATGTACGTTAGGATTTTTGTTCGTTGAAATGGAGATGAAAGAGGAATCGGAAGCGTATCAAATAAAAGCAAAAAAAGTGTTGAAGAATTTTAACAAACTTTTCTGGAATGAAAATCAAAATTTACTTTATGACTATGTTGATGGAATGTATAAAAATGATGACTTGCGGCCAAACCAAATTTATGCCATCAGCTTGCCGTTTAAATTGTTGACAAAAGATCGCGCAAAGAAAGTTTTTGAAGCAGTAACCAAGCACTTACTGACTCCAAAAGGTTTGAGAAGTTTATCGCCTTCACACAAAGATTATAAAGGTTCCTATGGTGGGGGAGTATGGAGCCGCGACGGTGCATATCATCAGGGAACGGTATGGGGCTTTCTGATCGGTCCTTACATTGATGCATTGCTATATATCCAAGGCGAGAAAGGCAGGACAAAAGCCACCCGGATTTTACATCAGTTTTTCGACCATTTGAACGAATCCGGAGTTGGCACGGTATCGGAAATTTTTGATGCTGAACCTCCGTATACTTCCAGGGGTTGTATAGCTCAAGCATGGAGCGTAGGTGAAGTATTGAGATTATCCCTGGAACATTCATTATTGATTCCCTCGAAGAAGATCGGTAAATCTCCAACGCTCAATTAACTTACTTTACGGCGCTGAGAGCAATGTAATCAACACGTTACGAACACAGAACTTGTTATGGTAACTCCGATAGAAAATCTTCACACGTCTGTGTTTGATTTCTGTTAACCTCCAACATAAGTAAAAGGAGTAATGGACTTTAAACGTGTTTTAACTTCATCAGAAACTTCAAGGCCATCGATAAATTCAGAGATGCTTTGTTGCGTGATCTTTTCATTTTTACGAGTCAGCTCTTTTAAAGCTTCGTACGGATTGGCATATCCTTCTTTTCGCAAAATCGTTTGGATAGCCTCTGCAACAACGGCCCAATTATTTTCGAGGTCTTGATTGATGGCGGATTGATTCAGTTCAATTTTGCTTAATCCTTTTAATATCGATTGAAACGCGATATAGGTATGGGCAATAGGAACACCAATATTTCTTAACACGGTAGAATCGGTCAGGTCACGCTGCAGACGTGAGATAGGAAGCTTAGCGGATAGGTATTCAAAAATCGCATTTGCAAAACCTAAATTACCTTCTGCATTTTCGAAGTCAATCGGATTCACTTTATGCGGCATTGCGGATGATCCTACTTCACCTTCTTTTATCTTCTGCTTAAAATATTCCATGGAGATATATTGCCACATATCACGGCAAAAATCGATCATAATGGTATTAATCCGCTTCAGATTATCGAACAAAGCTGCCATGTTATCGTAGTGTTCAATCTGTGTTGTAGGAAAACTTCTTAAAAGACCTAAGTGGTGACAGAATTCATCCGCAAATTTATTCCAGTCAATATTTGGATATGCAACGTGATGTGCATTCAGATTGCCGGTAGCGCCGCCAAACTTAGCGGAGTGAGGAATGACTCTTAATTGATTTAATTGTTTTTCCATTCGGGTGGCAAATACCATGATTTCTTTTCCCACGCGCGTTGGTGATGCTGGTTGTCCGTGGGTGTGAGCAAGCATAGGTACATCTTTCCATTCTTTGGCAATACCGTTTAAACGACCCAGTACAACACCTGCCAAGGGAAAATATTCATCCTCTATAAATTTTTTTAACAGCAGGGGTATGGCAGTATTATTTATGTCCTGCGACGTAAGGCCGAAGTGTACAAATTCCTTGAAACTTTCCAGTTTTAACTTATCAAATTCGGTTTTGATAAAATACTCCAACGCCTTTACATCGTGGTTCGTAGTCTTTTCGATTTCTTTAATTTCAGACGCCTCTTTCTCGGAAAAGTTCTTGTAGATTCCACGGAGATCTTTCAAACGGTAAAGGGGAAAATCCACCAATTCAGTTACCGTTCCTGATAATGCGATTAGGTATTCAATTTCTACCTGAACACGATAGTGCATTAGCGCATATTCGGAGAAATAAAGTGAAAGGGGTTTTACGGTTTCGAAATATCGGCCATCAATTGGCGATATGGCGGTAAGGGGATTTAGCTCCACTGTGGGTTTTGGTTAGAGCTCAAAATTAATCGCTTATGCCAACAACCCAAAATTTATAAATGGCATTAATACTTGTTACTTTTGCGTGTAAAATGACCTTTGATACCTATGACATCGCGTTTTAAACTAGGCAGCGAGTTTCTTTGTTGTAATATTGTCACCCATGACTAGAGTAAGCCGCATGGGTAATCCGACCGCTACGAGATATATTGAAAGGAGAAGACTTAAGTCAAACCAACCACCTAATCGCAACCGAACGGATAACTTATAATTATAATTGATAACTGATAACTGACCTCATGGCCTTTAGTTTTTTTAAGAAATCGGATAAGTCAAAAAAGGAAGATAAGCACGTCGGACCGCAGTACTTTGAATTGCGTGTAAAAAATATCGTGCAAGAAACGAAAGATACCATCTCCATTGTATTTTTTCATCCCGAAGATGAAAAAATAACTTACAAAGCAGGGCAATTCTTAACACTTATAGTTAATGTCAACGGTAAAGAAGTACGCAGAGCATATTCCTTGTGCAGCTCGCCTTTTGTGGATCAGGACTTGGCTGTAACAGTCAAACGTGTTGAAAACGGATTGATGTCCAATTGGCTTCCAGACCAATTGAAAGCAGGAGCTACGCTGAAGGTAATGGAGCCTATGGGGCAATTCACTACCGAATTTAATTCAAGCAATAAGCGGCACGTTATTTTATTTGCAGGTGGGTCAGGAATTACGCCCATGATGTCAATAATCAAAAGTATTCTTACACAGGAACCCAATAGCATATGCTCGCTCATTTATTGCAATCGCGATATAGATAGTGTCATCTTTAAGAATGAACTTGAAAAGTTAGAAACAACTTACGAAGGACGGCTTCACGTTATTCACATTCTGGATAATGCCCCTATGAACTGGCAAGGGTATTCAGGGTTACTTAATCATGATATGCTTACCAAGCTCCTTGAGCGAATCCCTGATTGGGGCACAGCGGGTACCACTTATCTCATGTGCGGCCCCGAGGGGATGATGAAAAATGTTGAGTCTCTTCTAAAGGTTAGAGGGATATCCAAGGAAAAAATATTTAAAGAAAGTTTTGTTCAAGGTACAATCGATAAGGAAGACAAGAAAGAGGCTGAAGCAGTAGTGGGAGAGTTGAAAGCCCGTGAGGTGACCATCCGTTACGATGGCCAAGAATATAAAGTCATAGTACCACCTAATAAAGCTATACTTGAAACCGCGTTAGACCAGGGTATCGATCTGCCTTACTCTTGTCAGAGCGGTTTATGTACTGCGTGCCGGGGAAAAGCCTTGTCCGGTAAAGTTAAATTAGATGAAGAAGAAGGGCTTTCCCAATCTGAGCGCGCAGAAGGTTATGTGCTAACCTGCGTAGGCCATCCACTTACGGATGATGTGGTGATAGAGATTGGTTAAGGGTTAAAGGTTAAAGGTTAAAAGTTATCCGTTAATAGTAATGCACGCACTATATCCGACTCCCACGATTAACGGATAACTCTATTCGTCATTCCTTAAGCAAAGTCAATCTTCTCATAAAACACTATCATTTTAAAGAATCCCAACAAAATTTAAAGTAAAATTTTCATTTCTGCGTCTTTAGAGTAGTGGATGAGGCTCTGACTACATTGAAGACTGATAGACCAAGTAAAAAAATCATTCAAGTTGTAAAGGACTATGGCACCCGTCTGTTTGGTTTTATCCGCGGTCGCGTAAAAACAGATGAGGATGCCGAAGATATTTTACAGGATGTTTGGTTCCAGTTAAGCCAGGCTGTTAATACAAATGAAATAGAACAAATGAGCGGCTGGTTATTCCAAGTCGCCCGCAATAAGATTATCGATAAGCATAAGAAAAAAAGCACCCTTTCGATCGAGGACTTTAGTTATGAAACTGATGATGGCGAATATTCTTATAAGGATATTTTCTTGATGAATGATTCAGGTCCCGAGGAAGAGTACCTGCGCGAAGTATTCTGGCAGGAATTATTTATAACCTTAGAGGAACTTCCAGAGAATCAACGGAACGTTTTTATTTGGAATGAGCTGGAAGATATGACATTGCAGCAAATCGCCGATAAAACCGGCGAAAAGCTCAAAACAATTATTTCCCGAAAGGGCTATGCCGTAAGACATTTGCGTGAAAAGCTTGAATACTTGTACCGTGATTTATTAATTTATTAAGATATAATCACTTTAAATCAATATAGATAATATGAAGAAAAGAAGATACCTCTTTTTCCTATTCGTTCCGCTAATATTGATAGGGTTGGCAGCTATTGTTATGTTTTTATGGAATGCTATTCTCCCGGCAGTCCTGCACGTTGAAAAGCTTACTTATCCCCAGGCTTTTGGCTTGCTTATCCTTTCGAAGATTTTATTTGGAGGTTTTCCGTTTCCAGGGAGAGGTCGCCCAAACTTTGGTCCACCTCGGCACATACGTGCAAAATGGATGAACATGAGCGAAGAGGAACGAAGTAAATTTAAGGAAGAATGGCGTAGGCGTTGCAGCGGACGTTAGGAAATACTCTACGACATGAGATTTTTGAGAACTCATTTCCAACTCTTTATTCTTTAGTTGGATACGAATAGATGCTTTGCTCTTCTAAATTTTATTTAGCCTGTTTTTTTTCAAAAAATATTTTCTGAAAAAAAGAGTATTTGCTCGAGTCATTCGTCTTCCTGTTTGAGGTTCTTTTTATCAATAAATGATACAGCTATGACAAAGCAAATTTTAAAACCAGCATTAATTGGCATTCTAATAGGCGCGGCTCTTTATGCAATGCCTTTCTTTTTATTTCGTGGATTCTTCTTTTTTCTCCTCATCTGGTTCCTTTTTCGTTTTTTCTTTTGGGGCAGATGGGGCCGGCCTTACCGTGGATGGGGATGGCATAGAGACAGCGGGATTCATCCCGCCTTTGCTGATACAATACGTCATATGAATGATGAAGAGTATGAAGCTTTTAAGAGAAAATTCGATCGATACAGGATGTCGGAGGAAGATGAGACCAAGAAAGATGATTTAAAACGATAACTTTTAAAACAAGAATAACAATGAAACGAAGTTCAAATTTTCTGATTGCTTTTGCCGCAGCGGCCCTTACCTTCGGAACGCTCAACTTAGTAATTGGCCCTAGACACGGCGAGTGGCGAGGCCATTACCGGCATGCACACAATGGATATCATAACCGCCACAACGATGACCATAAGCGAAATAAGGAATATCAGGACAAGGAAAATAATGCGAAAGATCCTGACAATGATTCCTCGCAAAATGATTTTTAATTCATTCAACTAAACAATAAAACTATGTATAGATATTTTAATAGTGGAGGATGGTCTCCAAGCCTGAAAAGGCATAATCTTCCGTTGTATAAGAAGTTTCAATCAGGCAGCGGATTTTATCGAAGACCGAAATATAATGTTCCTGTTAACATTATTGAGAACGAAACGAATTACGAAGTTCATGTATATGCTTTGAGTTTTGATAAGGAACAAATAAAAGTGAGCGTAGTTAACGATGTCCTTTATATTAACGGCAGCCGGCAGATAGATGAAAATAATTTGCCTAATTTTATTCAGCAAGAATATCCAATCAAGTCTTTTGAACGGATTATTCGCCTTCACGGTCAAGTTGATACCGCTAATATCAGTGCCAGGCAAGATGAGGGTGTCTTAAAACTTACACTTCCGAAAACTCCCGAAGCACAAAAAAGCTCTCAGGAAATTGTAATTCAATAGGATGATTGCCACGAGCTTTAAGCTCGTGGCAACTTTAATAAAAGCCATTAGTTTTAGTCCAATCATCAATGGCTCTCTGTTTTTGCCGATGAATAAATAAATAAGTTTACCGCGACAAGCCGTTCTATTTAATAAAAGTTCTCTTTTTCTACCACTTGGCTAACGCCCAAAGGGTCAATCTAACGCACACGAGTCAAGTTCGAAACCCGAAACTCGAAACCTTAAACTCGAAACTTTACTGCTAAAACCTTTATATTGTAGCCGTTACATCCTAACCCTTTTATGGAGAAATTTGATCTGGTCGTAATCGGAGCGGGCCCATCCGGATATGCCGCAGCTATGCGTGCGCTCGATTTTAGAAAGAAAACACTGCTGATAGAAAAAGATAAAGTAGGCGGGGCCGGTGTAATCAATGGTGCGCTCTCGTCCAAAACGTGGTGGGAACTATCAAGGGAAACAGCATCCTTTCGAAAAAATCTAAAACGTTTCAACATAAAAATTCCAAGTATCAATTATAAAGAGATACAGGATGAAGTTTTACGTGCTATCCAGGAAAGAAAAGGCATGTTGGAGGAGCATATGCAATTGATGAAAGAATCACATTACACAGACCTTCTCACCTTCAAGAAAGGACGCGCACGGCTGCTCAGCCAGAATGAAATTGAAATTGATAACGAAGGTCAAAAAGAAGTAGTGTGGGCGGATAACATTATACTGGCTACTGGAAGTCGTCCGCGATACCTGCCCGAGCTCCCTATCGACGAAAAAATCGTAATGACAAGCGACGGCATTGAAAGCATAGAAGACTTTCCGGAGAGTATGGTAATCGTGGGAGCTGGTGTGATTGGTTGTGAATATGCTACTATTTTTGCAGGATTTGGTAAAACGAAAGTACATCTTATCGATAAAGGCACACGCATTCTGCCATTCGAGGATGATGATGTTGTTCGTGTCATCGAGCGCAATATGGAAAACAGCGGAGTGCTCATACACCGTAACTCACGATTGATTCGTATGGAAATAAAAAACGGTCGTGTGGAATATGAGCTGGAATATGATGATACAACAAAAGGTACCTTTAACGTAGAGAGAGCGTTGGTTGCTGTGGGGCGCACACCTAACTATGAAGAATTGTGGAACGACAATGTGACTATTACCATTTCGAAACGAGGTATTGAAGATAATGACACTCAAACCAATGTTTCCAATATCTATGCCGTTGGAGACATCACCTCCGATATTTCCCTTGTCAATGTTGGGGAGCTGGAAGGACGGTATGCAGTAGAAAAAATTTTTGGTGCCCCAGGGCGTAAACTGTTGTACGAAAATATCAGCACCATCATGTTTCTCAATCCCGAAGTAGCAGGTGTAGGACTAAATGAAACACAGGCGAAGGAGAAATCGATGGATTATAAAGTAGCAACGCTGGATTATAGTTGCATACCCCGTGCTATTGCAAAACGAAACACGCAAGGGTTCATCAAATTATTGGTTACCAACACTGAACCCATGAAGATCCTTGGGTTGAAGATCATTGGAAACAATGCTTCCAGCGCAATACAAGCTGTAGCGTTATTGATCTCTATGGACAAAGGAATTGAGGAGTTAGCTGAATGTGTTCATCCACATCCGTCGATCACGGAAGGCATACAGGAATGTGTTCGTATGTTGTTGGGCAAATCCATGTTTAAACCTGCTGCCCTCCCGGGACAACTTTCATGTCGGACAAGTGTGGCCGGAATTTATACGGATCTGAGATTTTAATAATTTGTCAAAGCTTAATTGCGAACTACGTGAAAAATTTCTTGTCGTCTCTAATTTTGTCTTTTATTATTCTTACAGCTATCGGTCAAAAAAGAAATACGGAGGTAAGCATCGAGGGAGAAGATTTTTATATAAATGGAGAAATTACATTAAAAGGCAAGACATATACCGGAGTGCGTTTAGAAGGGCTGCTGCCAAACTCTCGCATGGTTCAGGGGGTGTTTGATGATTATAATCCTAAAACTCAATCCCTATGGATATATCGGGATACAAAAACGTGGGATGCAGAGCGTAATACGAACGAATTTATAGCCGCGATGCCTGATTGGAAGAGTCATGGTTTGCTGGCTTTTACCCTTAATCTTCAGGGGGGTAGTCCCTTCGGGTATAGTGCCAATAACCAGGCTTGGTTAAATTCTGCTTTCAGGATAGACGGCACGTTGGATGAAAAATACATGAAACGATTAGAGCGGATCTTGAATCGCGCAGATGAACTAGGAATGGTTGTGATCTTAGGATATTTTTATTTTGGACAAGATCAGAATGTTAAAAACGAACAAGCTGTAAAACAAGCAGTACAACTGGCAACGCAATGGGTTTTAGATAAAGGTTATCGCAATGTACTTATCGAAATAAACAATGAATGTGACATCAACGATCTCGCAGCCAAACACCCCGTAGACCCTTATGATCATCCAATATTGGATTCGAAGCGCGTGCATGAATTAATAAATCTGGTAAAGTCTGCAAAAAAAAATGGACGAAGACTTTTAGTCTCCACTAGCTTTATCGGAGGAGCTATTCCCACAGATAATGTGTTAGAGGTAGCTGATTTTGTACTGATTCATGGAAACGGAGTGCCGAAACCTGAACAAATCAGACAATTGATAAAGACGGTTAGATTGAAATCAGGTTATAAAAAGAACCCGATCGTTATTAATGAAGATGATCATTTTGATTTCGACAAAAACTTTAATCATTTTATTGCAGCTACCCAGGAGCACGCTTCGTGGGGCTACTTTGATTATCGTATGAAAGATGAGAAGTTTACCGATGGCTATCAAAGCGTTCCGGTTGATTGGGGTATCAATTCGGAAAGAAAGAAAGGCTTTTTTGGCTTGCTTAAAAAAATGACTCAGCCTAATTAATTCAGATAAAATGAGTGGGACTTACATAGCGTATTTTTATCAAGCTACTTTCATATAGACCGTAGCGTTAATTCAATTCGTCATGGGACGTAATCCACCCATTTTCCATAACCCATTTCATAACCTTGGTTAGCACAAATAAAGTGCTGCTCAGGACAAACTTTATTTATATTACGAAATGAAAAATATCGCTGTATTTTGCGGATCTAGTAATGGAACAGAATACATATACAGTTCACAAGCCGTATTGCTTGGAAGGACATTAGCCAAACGCAACCTAAAATTAATTTATGGTGGCGCTAAAGTTGGACTTATGGGCGCCCTGGCGGATGGTGCTTTAAATGGGGGAGGAGAAGTAATTGGAGTTCTCCCGCATTTTTTAAGATCCAAGGAAATAGCTCATGAAGGTCTTACAGAACTTATCCTGGTGGAGAGCATGCATGAAAGGAAAACTAAAATGCATGAGCTATGCGATGGAATAATGGCATTGCCGGGAGGCTTCGGAACATTGGAGGAGCTTTTTGAAATACTTACTTGGGGTCAGCTCGGTTTGCATAAGAAACCAGTGGGCCTGCTAAACATAAATGGATTTTACGATAGCTTAAATATTCTTTTACAAACAATGGTTGACAAAGGATTTCTTAAAGTAATAAACTATAAAATGCTTTTGATAAGCAATGATATAGATGACTTGCTTGAGAAAATGGACAATTATATAGCCCCAACCGTAGGCAAATGGATTAATGAGGAAACCGCTTAACCCACAATATCTTTCGTGGGCATTTCTTCTGTAATCAATCTGAAATAACATCGTACCGAATAAACTGATACATTTTTGTAACCTCTTTCTACTTGTCTGATCTAATTTCCATTAAACACTAAATGGAGATAAAACTATGAAAAAACGTACGACATGGATCACGTGTGCCTTGGTATGCGCAGGTTTAGTTGCAGGGCCGGCATTTGCACAGGAAAATCCCAAGCTTTCCGATGAAGAGGTAGCCTCTGTTGCTGTTGTAGCTAATCAGATCGATATCAGCTATGCTGAGATTGCTAAGGAAAAATCAAAAGATGCAGAGATCTTGAAATTTGCCGAGACAATGACCAATGATCACAAAGCTGTAATTAGTCAGGCCTCTGCATTGGTAAAAAAATTAGGCGTTACGCCAAAAGATAATGCGGTCGGTCAAAAATTGTTAGCGGACGCTGAGCAAACTAAAAAAACGCTGCGTACAAAATCAGGCAAAGATTTCAATAAGGCATATATCGACAATGAAGTTGCTTATCACAAGGCCGTGATAGGAGCTGTGGAAGGCCTTTTAATTCCCGAAGCGGAGAATGCAGAGTTAAAGGCATTATTACAAGATGTTGTTCCTGCTCTTAAGACCCACCTTGCGCATGCTGAAATGCTTCAGAAAACGCATAAGTGATGAGTCTTGCAAGGATTACCTGGAGGTGTTGTCTTTATTTATCTTTCATATATTTTTTTTCAACAGCATGTACACCTTCAACTAAAAAAGATCCCGTTAAGGAAGAGGATATTTATCCCTTAGAGGAGGACAAACCCGATGCACAGCAAAAAAAGGAACCAAAAATTCATGTTGTTGAAATCAAACAAATGATGTTTCAACCCAGTGAGGTGAAAGTACAAAAGGGTGATCAGGTCCTTTGGATCAATAAGGACATTACAGATCATGATGTAACCGAACAAACGACCAAAGCTTGGGCGTCATCCCCTTTGTCTAAGGGAGAATCCTGGAGTTTGACAGTTACAAAAACGACCGATTATTACTGCAACCTTCATCAGGTAATGAAGGGAAAGATCATAGTAGAATAACCTGATAAGTTTGCTCTTTTGTCAAGTTTTCCGACCACTCAAAAAGTGGTTGGAGGAGTTGGTGCCTTATTGCAGGAGGTTGTTGGCCTCCGACCAGGAACGTTTTTTTATTGCCTTTTTTTGTTTCCCGTAGCCTCTTGTGGAATTATTTATTAAAACTGCAATTCATTCTTTTTGCAGAGGTATAAATTTATTTTAGTCCCCCGTGGGTTGTATTGCATTTGTTTCTACCATCAGCATCACCGTCTTTTTGGGTGCTCGTGGGCGGTGCATTACTCCTTTGGTAATGGTTACTCCCTGATGGGGATTTAACTCAATGGTCTGGTCTTCCAGGTCAATGAGTAATTGTCCCTGCAGCACAAAGAAAAACTCATCGTCGTTGTCGTGTTTGTGCCAGTGGTACTCACCTTCAACAATTCCAAGTCTCACGACGCTCTCATTAACCTCCGTTAAGGTCTGGTTGAACCATTTGTCTTTGCATTCCTTTACCATCTGCGGGATGTCCATACGTTGTAAATGGTCGAACTTGATGTCAAGTCTTGTTACGTAGTGAAATTGTTTTTCCATGTTTTAGTTGTTTAATTTTTGTAATAGTGTTTGTTGGCGGGTTACTTGTTTAACGGATGGGCTAGTTACTATTGCCTGATCCGCTTCGTTTTCAAAGCCAACCTGACCGTTTAAAAAGCACGTAGAGAACAACACATACCGCAAAGGTCAACCCCATTACAACGGGGTATCCGAATTCCCATTGTAGTTCTGGTAAGTTTTTGAAATTCATGCCATAAATGCCCGCAACCATAGTTGGAATACCAATGATCGCCGCCCACCCGGCAAATCTCTTCGAAACATCATTTTGCGATAGGGAAATCAAGGAAAAGTTCGCTTCCAGCGCCGAGGTCAGCAATTCACGTGCATTGTCTACCATTTCATTAATACGGATCGCATGATCATATACGTCCCGGAAATAGGGCCGCGTTTCTTCCTGAATCGAAGCGAGGTCAAAACGCATCAGCTTGTTACAAATGTCAATCAATGGAGAGACGGCACGTTTAACTTCTAACAATTGACGTTTGAGCTTATATATCTGTGCTGTAGTCTCCCGCGGGAATTTTTCAGAGAATATATTTTCCTCGAGTGCTTCAAGTTTTTGCACCAGATTGTCAATCACAGGAAAATACTGATCCACAATGGCATCCATAACGGCATAGAGAGCAAACCCTGGACCTTTACGCAAGAGATGGGGCGTACTTTCACAGCGGGCACGTACATCGGTGTAGGCAATAGAAGATCCATGGCGCACGGTAACGATAAAGTTGTTGCCAAAGAAGAAGTGTGTCTCCCCCATATCAATATGCTCCTCTGCATTAATCTGGGCGGTTCGAAGGGTTATAAAAAGCGAATCGCCGTACGTTTCAAGTTTTGGTCGCTGGTGTGCACGGTGAGCATCTTCGATAGCCAGTTCATGTAGCCCGAATTCTTGCTGAACCTGACGGAGCATTTCCTCATCTGGTTCATGCAATCCGATCCACACAAACTGGTTCGGTTGTTTCAGAACTTCCCTGATCTCTTTTATTTCGACGTTTGCTACTTTGCAGCCTTCAGCATAAGCAGCACAATTAACAATCTTATTCATAAGATAGTCTTCTACGAATCTTTCTTAATAGGAAGCAGCTGATTCAGCAAGCTGCGTTATAAAAAAATGTTGAACACCCCTTTTTTTAAATTATTTTCTGTACGCAATTCCAAGACTCTTTCCTTTCCAGCGTTGCGTGCGAAATCATTTTTAATGTTAGGATCACCTTGAAAGTACAGTTGTGTGGTCAACTCCTTATAACCTTGAGCTCTGATTTTAAAATGGATGTGCCTTGGTCGCCCGCCATAAGCAGGAGGGAAGATCGTTGTAAAACCATAGTTGCCTTTGGAATCGGTCTTGATTTGTGCCCGGCATTTGAAGCCTTGTAAATCGTACTCACCGTCATTGTCACAATGCCACACATCTATAATGGCATTGGATAAAGGTGTTTGACAATCATCACCTTTGAGAACTTTTCCTTCTATGCGCAACGACGTACCCTGGGTTTCTATTACCGTCCTTATTGGAGCATCTGATTTATAGTATGGTCCTTCTGCATCTCGTTGCGTTTGACATGGTTCCGCGCGAAATGGAATATTACCCTTTCCGAAACTCGTTATGGGAATGTCAAGCAAAGGCAATATACCTAAGGCTTTGAAAAATCTCTTTCTCTTCATATGCCGTTGATTTGGTTGATCATCACCAAACATTTACGTATATAAATTTGGTGATTATTTTTTCTTATTCAATGGACATGAAGAGATAAGTGTGCGGGAGGTCTACTAAGATTTGGGAAGGTCTATGTCCCCTTTTTCTTAAACTATCTACGTAACAATACTTGCACGCTCGTCCTCAACCTTAATTGAATTAATAGTCTTCGAGTATAGCATTCAGGGTGCTACGACTTAACCGATCTATCAACGGTGCGTTCGTGAAATAATTGGATATTCTTAGAAGCGGAAAGCTAAAGGCAACGCATTATTCAGCAGCAGTTAAGCGAGATAGCAATACAGCTAGGGATAGTATGCCCTTAATAAGCTGCATAAGTTTACAATTACCGTGGTAAATCTAGCTTTGAATAACGTCAGCAGGGAAGCCGCCTCATTCAAAATCCGTAATATCAATCCGCTCATAACCATTCACTGATTCCTTTGACACATTAATGGTGTTTTTGGTTGGAATGTAAACGGAGGTTGGAAAGTTTCTATTTATTCAATGTAGCTTAATACCATCATGTAAACCTTTAAAACCCGATTTTCATAGAATTTAAGCCTATTTAATTTTTTTTTATTGTTGGCTGCACAAAATAGGCTGTGCTCAATTTTGCCCAAATTCAGCGCTTTTTATTTGTTTAACAATTGCCGGATGGACGCAAGGTGTGAAAGGAAAACCAGCGGCACGATGCAGGCAGGCAACCAGTTAAATGGGAAATATAAAACTCCGATGTTGGGTTGGTCGAATGCAAAAGTTTGAAAGCGAGATGGCGCTGATAATACGGCATTAGCAACAATATTCAGAAGAAGCGCGAGACAGATGAAATTCCAAAGGAGAATTATCTTTTTGCTTATTTGTTTTTTAATAAAACCGAAGTAAAAAATAAAAGGAGCCGTCATTCCCGATAAAATGTCAAGGTTCCGGCCTTCGAAGGTCATGAGTTCCGGAACGGCCTTATGAATGAATAACCAGAATAAAACGAATTCAACAGCGATTCTTATGGTATGTAAAATCGTTAAGGCGCCCGGATCTAAGCTGTCTATATATTGTCTTCCCTTTGTAGTGGAAAAGAGTCCAATAATTAACAATAGCGGTGGCAATACCAATAATAAAAATCGGGGGGGAATTGTATCGGTCACGGTATAAAAGCCGGAGATGCCCATGAATGCTTGAAAGGTCAGCCATACCAGCAAAATGACTAAGGTCGCTTTGGAATGGTTAGTAGCTCTGTAAAAAAGCCATACGGTCAAAAAAGTTGTTAGAGCGAAAACAATTTTAACATAGGTTGGTAAAGTCTCCATGTATAAACCCCTTAACTTTTTGAATGGAATTGGTCCTAATCCTCGGCCAATTTATTTAGTCTTGGTTGAAGAAACCAGAATCCAAACGGTGAAAACCAAATGAGAAAAAATTCTCCCACATAATCACTGAACCTCGCCAGCCGTCCCAATTCAACCGATCTCATTGTTTTGGCTGCGAAACGAAGTCCAAGAAAAATACATATCATGGAAAGGAAATGCATAAATAATATGATAATGATTTCTTCTCCCATGTTTGAATTTTTTACCACTGTACGGAAATAAAATTGATAACCTATCCAGAGAATAATAAACAGCATATAAATTATTGGTATGAAAAAGAGCATTTTAAATTGACCAATATTAAGGTTAACCCCAGCGGGTAATTTTTTATGAAGCACTGTGGCTATAGCCCAGACCCATCCAAATATTCCAATTGAGAATACAATCATCATAATTGGAAATAATTTTAACATAAGTTGCGGGTCAATCAACGTAAAAATATTCATGCCTATGGGTAGGCCCCATGTGATAAGAAATAACTGCCAATGTTTAAGGCGCAATAAAAATCTCATAACGATCATTATTTAGTGTCTAAACTATTATCAAGCTGCGGCCTCGTTTAATATTGTCCTCTATAAAATTTGTTTTTGTCGTCAATCTTTAGGCCGTTTGGATTAAACCACTCTACGAATTTCTCCCATTTTTCCTGATTTGACTCTTTCCAATGACCGAATGCCTCTTCGTCTCCATGCATTAGCACCCAGTGATTGTAAGCTTCAAAGTGTCCTTCTTTAAAAATTTTATTCTGATAATCGAAAAGAATATTAGGGTATTTCTTATCCCCTTTGTTCATGAAATAATTTTTAACAAATCCAGTCCGTATTCTATCCAGGGAATTGATGTCAATACTTTTCTCATTAAGCATCTCCATTATTAATGTCGGCTCATATATTCCGACGCCGAATGGCAGCTCAATTTTTTTCGAGTTCATCATAACCACGGCATTTTTACTAAAACTCACAGTAAAAGAGGTATCCGAAGTAAAATTGATTTCCCTTTTGTACGTATCATAAAGCAGTTTACTTATCTCCGTGTTGCGGGGACTATTTCTTTCCAAATTCATAAATAACTCACCGTATATCATGCCCCAAACTTCTTCGTCCGAGTCAAGGAATAGTTTAGCGACTCGATAATAATTAGAAGGGTAAGCCGGCTCTACTTCAATACCTTTCTCGTAGTAATAAATTGCCTTGTCATAGTTTTTTACCTGTAAATACATTCCTCCTAACTCAAGATGTAGTTTACCTGAATTTTGAAACTTTATTAGTCCCGCTTCATAAGTCTCTATTGCTTTTTCTTTTAGCCCAATGTTATCGTAACTATTTCCTAACAATTGAAACACCCGATCGTTAGCACCCTTTCTCTCCATCAAGTCGGCCAATATATCAATGGACTTCTGGTAATTTTTAGCCATGTAGTGAGCGTATGCAATTTCGTAAGGGTAGTCAAGGTTGTCAGGGTCCAATTTCGCTGATTCTTCGAGAAGCTTTATTGACTCGTCAATTTTTCCTTTATCCATGAGATCAATCGCTTCCTGTCCTTTCGTAAAGGCTTTCTCTTTATCAGATTGTCCGGATACATGGTCTACGGATAGAATTATTATTGTCAGCGCTAATAAATTTCTTTTAATCATTTTTAGTTATTGAGTTCTCAATTAAAAATGCAATCAGAATAGCGATCGAGTTACTGTTTGCGATTGACTTCTAAGATAATCTTGTAAAAACTTCTCGCAATAGCAAGATCAACAATAAAGGATATGCAAGTCCATCCCATATCGATACAATTCACTAATGAACGGATTTCACGTAAATATAGGGTGCTGAAAAATTATTTTGCGGCAACATCAATCGGTAAAATGACCACACTTAGCTATTGGCATTCCCATTTTTTTCAGAAGGCGTAAGTGAGAACATATGTCGCTTCCTTCTACATTTGTGTATAGATGATGTGATTCAGTGTGATTCTTTCCCCAGACATATGCGTTATTTCCCTGCAAATTGAAGCTTAGTTGAAAGAGTAATTTGTTCCAAAACTTACTTTTTACGGCTACGCCATGGGCTGCGTCATGTGAAATATTAAAGGCAGTTAACAGAACTGAAAGTCCCATAAGCAGATAGAAAGAGTAAAAGGCCGGTGACGTAATGCTGGTTATCATCAACAAATAAAAGAGAATGTCGAGACCAAAATAAAGGAACAGTTTTATCAACATTGTTTTGTTGCCAGTTCGTTCAATTTGTCTTTCTTGAAAATATTCATCCAGACGCTCCATCAACTCTTTATAAAAGTCGGATCCATTGTCCTTGGAAAATTTTAATTTTTTCATCCTTGTATATTAAAACGAAAAAATAGGCTCCAACGTGTTTATGGTCTGTTAAAATTATAGGATTAAATTTGCGATGATCCCAACATACTATGTTGTGACGAACTCTCCAATGCTTTTTACTGGACAAAAACTACTATGGCTCCTTCTTTAAGAATAAGAATGGGCTCTTCATGATTAGCACCAGGTCTCGGTCAAAATAGCGGATTGAGAATATATCTTGGTCATCAATCATTGTATTGACTCATCGTTCGTTCAGCGCCAATGGTACAAAAAGACAAAATCATTTCATTCGCTTTTGAAATAATACTGGGTAACGCTTCGAATTCGGCTTGTGTGAAATTGCTCAGCACATAATCCACCTGTTGGCCTTTGTTAAAAGTATCGCCTACACCCACACGAAGCCGCGAATAATTTTGACCGTTGAGCAAGAGTTCGATGTTCTTCAATCCGTTGTGACCTGCAGCGCTTCCTTTCGTTCTAAGGCGCAAGCTCCCAAACGGCAATGCGATATCATCCACAACAACCAATAGATTTTCTTTTTCGATTTTTAATTCCTGCATCCAATAGCCAATTGCTTTTCCGCTGAGGTTCATGAACGTTGTAGGTTTGATCAGGTGAATGGTCCTTCCCTTATATTTGAACTCCGCTTTTTCAGCGAGCCTATCTAACTTAAACGATGCGCCTTGCTTATCAGCCAATTGATCTAATACCAGGAAGCCCATGTTGTGTCGAGTTACCTCGTACTCAGCACCGGTGTTGCCTAGGCCTGTTATCAGATATTTCATTTTTGGAGAAGTGTTTAGGTGTTTAAGTGTTTTAGTGGTGTTGAGGTGCGAGGTGTTGGAGTGTTGAAGTAAGGTACAGCATGTGGCCAAATTTCATACTATGGAACTCAAGTCACAACCTGGCTAAAAACCCTTGGATGCTTTCAAAGCCGGCATCTTAAACACATACACACCTAAACACTTAAACACTATAAAAAAAATCCCCCGAAAAAATCCGGGGGATTGGTACTGGTTGCAGTTGATAAATTTTATTTTTTGCCTTCGTCTTTCTTGGGAGCTTCGGCTTTCTTGGCATCACCTGCAGCTGGGGCAGCGGCCGCACCTGCGGCACCTGCGCAGGAGCAGCTTCGGCAGCAGGGGCAGCGGCAGCGGCAGCGGCTTCTTCAGCAGCCATCTTCGCAGCACGCGGTACTTCGACCACAGCAACAGAAGCTTGTTTGGGATCTACTAATTCAATGCCTGCAACTTTGATATCACCGACTTTAATAGCGTGATGGAAGTCAAGTTCTGAAACATCTACATCGATGTGATCGGGCATATCTTTCGGGAATGCATATACTTTCAATGCAGATCTTTTCTGCACAAGAGCCCCCCTTTAGATACGCCGGGTGCCTGACCAACCAGACGGGCAGGTATATTCATTTTAACCTTTCTGTCTTCAGCGATGCGCAAAAAGTCAGCGTGAAAAATAATTTCACTCACCGGATGAAACTGAACTTCCTGAAGAATGGCCTGGCTTTCTTCACCTTCAATATTCAGATGCACAAAATGCGCTTCATTGGTATACACCAATTCTCTAAAAAGAATCATGGGAGAATAAAAATGAATTTGTTCAGTGCCTCCGTACAGTACGCAAGGAACGAGACCTTCATCCCGCAGTTTTTGTGATCCAGATTTCCCGAGATTTGCTCTTCGATACCCTATAATCTCAATGGTTTTCATAATTATAATTGTTTAGTTAAAAATTTTTGATACGTTAAAGTTTGATGAACAATGAACTGATGGATTCATTATCGTGAATTTTGCGGATAGCCTTGGCATATAAGTTTGAAACAGTGAGCACTTTAATTTTACTGCCCGTCTGTTTCAAAGGAATGGTATCGGTAACGGCAAGTTCTTCCAAAACTGAATTTTCAATATTTTCATACGCCTTTCCGGATAACACAGCGTGCGTACACACTGCACGCACAGTTTTAGCACCTTTTTCTTTTAGTAAGACCGCTGCTTTGCATATCGTTCCCGCGGTATCCACTAAGTCATCTACAAGTACTACGTCTTTTCCTTCGACTTCACCGATCAATCGCATGGAGCTTACTTTGTTGCTTCTTTCCTGTACTTGTCGCACACGGCAAGTTCAGCATCAAAGAATTTCGCAAAGCTGCGTGCACGTTTTATACCACCGACATCGGGAGAGGCAAACATGATGTCAACGAGCTTTAACGATTTGAGGTAAGGCACAAAGATATATGATCCATCAAGGTGATCCACCGGAATATCAAAGAACCCTTGAATCTGATCGGCATGTAGGTCGCATGCCATGATGCGTGTTGCGCCCGCTGCTGAGATAAGATTTGCAATTAGTTTTGCTGCAATGGCATACTCTTGGCTTGTCTTTTCTGTCCTGACGTGCATAACCAAAGTAGGGAATTACCACGTTAATGCTGGATGCACTTGCCCGTTTGGCGGCATCGACCATCAGCAGCAATTCCATCAAATTATCGGAAGGAGGGAAAGTAGATTGAATGATAAAGACTTCATGACCGCGTACAGATTCAGCAATAAATGGTGACATTTCACCATCGCTGAATTGCTGGTAATCCACTTCGCCTAAAGGCTCGCCGTATGCGTTGGCAATCTTTTCTGCCAAGTAAGTGGTTGCTCTGCCGCTGAAAATTTTTACAGCCATGATTATGGTTACGTTATCCGTTAATCGTTATCCGTTATAAGTTAACTATTCGTTAACGATTAACACAGAATCCCGCTGAGCGGGATTCTGAATCCATGTTGTCCGACCAGGGCTCGAACCTGGACTTTCCTGAATCAAAATCAGGCGTGTTGCCAGTTACACCATCGGACAAAACTCCCAATAGTTCTTCGTGACCCTATTTTGGGATGCAAATGTAGAATTATTTTTTAGAAAGTTTAACCCCTGGAATGAACTTTTAGAGGTCTTTTTCTTCAACCGTCGCGGTGGCTCCATCCATAAATCCTTCAGCCCAGAAGCGGTATTTATCCAGGATGGAAATAACAGCATTACGTAGGTGCCGGCTGTTATGGAAATCGATTGAACCATACTGTGTGGTGGCATATCCTTGCCAGATTGACCGGTTCTGACGCCTGTCATAAAATTGAATTAGCAACGTACCCTCATTCAAAATGAACTTTTGAGGATCATAGTCAATATCTTCATTTTGATTTTTTACCCAATCTTCAATTTCTGGCTGGATGTATCCATTGAATTTTAAGCTGTCATTGAACATTTTAAAACCAACAATCAAGTGTGGCTTGTTTGAATTTTGGCGGTAGCCCAAAAACTTCATCCGGGCAATGATGGATTTTTCAATCACCTCATTGGTCATTGTAGAGTCGGCAGGTCCTGCCGGCTTCATGATATCGAACGTTCGATATTTTTTAAAATTTCCTTTGTAGCTATAATCATACTCCACAGGCAATTCTTTATAGCCAAGGCATGATGCAAAAAAAATAAGAATGATAAAGGCAAGGTAAAGCTTCTTCATGGTCCAACTCGTTAACTGAAGGTTGAATATAAGACTAATCAACTTTCGGTACAACAGAATGCTTTAACCTTTTGTTGGACATTTTTATAATTGTTTTTTTACCCACTCTCTGGCGTTGATGAAAGGTTCTATCCAGGGAGAGATCTTATCGGCTTTGCGGTGAGAAGGATAATAGGCCCAATTCCACGGAAAAAGGGATCTTTCAAGGTGTGGCATGATAGCCAAATGCCTTCCATCTTTCGAACAAAGTGCTGCCGCGGAATAATCAGAATCATTCGGATTGCCAGGATATTCCGGATAGCTGAAAATTCTGCGGCGACCTGAAACAAGGATTTATCGGATGGAAGATGAAGCGTCCTTCACCGTGCGCTACCCATACACCTAGCCGCGATCCTGCCATGCTGGTCAGCAAAACAGAATTATTGGAAGGAATGGTGACATTTACAAAGGTTGATTCAAATTTTCCGGATCCATTATGATGCATCCTCGGATGATCTTTCCATTCCGGATAAACCAAGCCAAGTTCCATCATGAGTTGACAACCATTGCATACCCCTAGGCTGAGCGTATCTTTTCTGTTGTAAAAATTGTTAAGCGCATGTTTGGCTTTTGGATTGTAAAGAAATGCTCCTGCCCAACCTTTCGCCGAGCCGAGTACATCTGAATTGGAAAATCCTCCAACAAACACGATCATGTTTACATCGGAAAGATCTTCGCGACCTGATACCAAGTCGGTCATGTGAACATCTTTTACATCGAATCCTGCGAGATAAAGTGTGTAAGCCATCTCCCGATCACCATTCACTCCCTTCTCGCGAATGATCGCTGCTTTAATTCCTGATGGTTTCCTCCGGGCAGGATCAATGCCAAACGCTTTGAAATTGCCATCAAATGAAGAAGGGAATTTAAATTCCAGCACATGATTTTTATAGTTGTGGATAGCGCTTTTCTGCATGGACTGCAGGTCGTTGTTTTAGGTCTAGCAGATAAGAAGTTTTGAACCACACATCGCGCAGCTCATCAATATCAAATTGCAATCAGCGCGCGATTATGATGAATGGATAATTTTCCGTTCGGCTGAAACATGTCCAAGAATATGCGCCTTGACACCCCGTTGTGTCAATACAGGAATAACTTCATTTTCACGTGAGGTCTGAAAGACTAAACCCGGATTTTCGCTGAATAGAATTTTGTATGAGATCATCTCCCAAGGCGTTGAAGATCAACTGTTAGACCGACATCAGGAACAGCAAAACACATTTCCAGCAAGGTGGTGATCAAACCTCCCCCGGAAATATCGTGTCCTGCTAATATCAAATCTGTTCTTGATGAGATATTGAATAGCATCAAAAGCTTTAATGAAGATAGGCGTCATCTTTTATGGTAGGAACTTCATCACCTAGCAGATTTAGAATTTGAGCGAAACTGCTTCCTCCCAGTTTTCTATTGTCGCTTGATAAGTCAATGTAAATCAGTTTAGAACCGGCAACGGGATGTAATGCAGGGGAAATTGTTTTTGTGATGTCCTCTACTTCACCCACTGCAGAAATGATAACGGTACCTGGAGCAAAGACTACTTCGCCATCCGGATATTTCTGCGTCATGGAAAGAGAATCCTTTCCGGTAGGAATATTTATCCCGAGGTTAATGGCAAAGTTGCTAACCGCTTCAACGGCGCTGTAAAGGCGTGAATCTTCACCGCTGTTTTTTGAAGGCCACATCCAGTTTGCACTGAGCGATACCCCCTTAGTCCATGTGAAAGCGGAGCCCAAACAATATTGGTTAGGGATTCGGCAATGGCCAGTTTGCTGCCTGATGCCGGATCAATTAACGCTGCTCCGGGAGCATGACCAATGGCGGTTGCTACACCTTTGTTGCTCAAAAAATCCAGTGCCATCACCCCAACGTTGTTCAAGGGAAGTTGAATGGGTCCGCAGGTTTGTTGTGTTGCTACTTTACCTGTCACCGACCGATCTACTTTATTGGTAAGCCAATCTTTACAGGCAACGGATTCAAGTTGAAGAACGTGTTTAACATACTCCTGAATTTTCGCAGCATCATACTGAACAGCTTTGTAGGATATGGTCTGCGTTGTGTCAATAAGAATGGTTTTCGGTGAAGAACCGAAAAGATGATTGACTTGCAGGTCGAATGGTTTTTTCTGTTGCCCTTTTTTTTCAAAGATGAGCTTATGATCTCCGGTCGCTTCACCTACAGAATAAAATGGCGCCCGTTCACGTTCGGATATTTTTTGCAAGGTTTTAGCTTCATGCTCTGGGATGGCTAATCCCATGCGTTCCTGAGATTCATTGCTTATTATTTCTTTGTCGGATAAAGTAGGATCACCTACCGGGAAGTTGATCAATATGAATTATACCTCCGGTTTCTTCCAATAATTCGGACAGGCAATTTAAATGGCCGCCGGCGCCATGATCATGAATGGATACGATGGGATTAGTATCGGACTCTACCATCGCCCGGATTGCATTCATTACCCGTTTCTGCATTTCAGGATTAGAGCGTTGAATTGCATTTAGTTCAATCGCATTTCCATATTCGCCTGTCGCGACAGATGAAACAGCGCCTCCACCCATACCAATGCGATAGTTATCGCCCCCAAGCAAAATGATTTTATCGCCTGCTTTTAAGTGCTCTTTTCTAGAATCTTTTTCCTTGCCAAAGCCGATGCCTCCGGCCAGCATGATAACCTTATCGAAACCATACTTTTTATCTCCTTCAAAATGTTCGAAGGTGAGCACACTTCCACAGATCAATGGCTGTCCGAATTTATTTCCAAAATCGGAAGCGCCATCCGAAGCTTTGATAAGAATTTCTTCCGGTGTTTGATACAGCCAGGTGCGATCCTTAAATTTTTTTTCCCAAGGCCTGTCGCCCTCCAGGCGGGGATAGGAGGTGATATACACTGCCGTTCCTGCCAAGGGTAAAGAACCTTTGCCACCGGCAAGCCTGTCGCGGATTTCGCCGCCTGATCCAGTGGCCGCCCCGTTGAAGGGTTCTACTGTGGTGGGAAAATTATGTGTTTCTGCTTTTAATGAAATAACAGAATCAATGTCCTCAACTTTAAAGTAATCAGCAATATCTTGTCTGGCAGGAGCGAATTGTTCGATCCTTGGGCCTTTAATAAACGCGACATTATCGTTGTAAGCAGAAATCAAGAAGGTTAGGATTTTCTTTTGATGTTTTCTTGATGAGTTGAAATAACGTGAATGGTTTCCCCTGTCCATCAATAATGAAGGTGCCATTAAAAATTTTATGGCGGCAGTGTTCGGAGTTTACTTGCGAAAAGCCAAATACTTCACTGTCGGTAAGCTTCCGGCCAAGTTCCTTGCCGACATTTTCAAGATAGTCTATTTCTTCAGCGCTTAGGGCGAGCCCTTCTGCTTTGCTATAAGCTGCAATGTCTTCGACTTCAATAATAGGTTCGGGCAAATGAAGAATGGTGAAAATTTCCTGATCGAGGGAGGTGTAAAGCACTTCCAGCATGCGATCATATTTTACCTCCGAGGAGCTTACTATTTTAAACTCTTCAATTCGTTGGATCCCAGTGATGCCCATCGTTTGGGTTATTTCGACTGCATTGGTGCTCCACGGGGTGATCATCTCTTTTCGGGGGCCAATAAAATTTCCGTTTAATGCTTTTTCAAAAAGGGGTTCTGCCCCGCCGAAAAGCCAGGTAAGTTTTTGGATGTCAGAATTTTGCAATGGCTGTGCCATGCCAACGGCATAAAGCGTGTTGGCTTCGGAACGAAAAAATTGAATCATTGATGAGTTAAATTGAGTCGCAAAAATACAAGCATTTTCACAGGATTCGGAGATAATTTTTGCAAATAATCCAACGCTGTAATCGTTTGAAATGCGAATTGTCAGGTCAAATGAATCGTGACGATTTGAAATGGCAATAAATGACAATCCTTTTACGAATCATTTCAGACTTGTGAAGTAAATTCCGCTCTCTGCAATAAGCCCGGTATGCCCGGCTTCGGGAGTTTCAAATCGGTAAGTGTCCAGCTTCTTTAGGAAATGTTCCATGCTTTTTGGTTTGATAACCTTGTCGTATTGGCCAACAATTAGCATAACAGGAATTTTGTAATGGTTGATCAACGCAGCAATTTTATCTAGATCGAATTTCAAATGCCGGAAAACCACCCACGAGTAATATACTCTGTTTCGCTTTTCTTCCGAGTTCATCTGAAATTCGGCAAATTTAATGAGGCCTTTATCCACAAACCCAAACGCATGAGCCGTTTTAGTGAGTGAGTTGAAGCTCTCCGGATAGCGGATCATCGTTTTGAAAATTTTACGAAACAAAAGGGGATAGGTTGCCAGGCTGTACCAGAAGCTGGTTTTGATTCCATCTGGTGCTAACAGGATTATTTCGTTCGTCTTTTCCGGCAAAGCTTCTAAGGTTGCCAGCGCAAATTTTCCACCCAGGCTAAAACCTGCAAGAGAGAAATTTTCAATGCGATTTTCCCGCAAAAATTCCTGCATCGTTTCTCTCCAATGAATTTTTTCCAAAGGCGCCTCACCATACCCCCACATACTTTTGCCATGGAAGTAGAGGTCAAACACATAAATCGCATATTGATCCGAAAGTACTTTTGATAGCGAGTAAAAAATGTTGTTATCCTGACCAAATCCGTGAAACATAAATAGATTCTTAGGACCCGTGCCTACGGTGGTAAAATGAAGTGTGGATTTTTTAAAATGGAAGAACTTGGAGCGCATGAGTAATAATCGGAAAATTTATTTTTTAAATCACGGGATAGTCGGGAATCTTTTTTGTGGAGAATTGAACTCACCTATGTCGTGATTACTTTAGTTATGCACATCTCGTACCTTTACAAGAAGTTGCAAAATTAATTTATCACTACTGGGTGTACTATTTATTGTTACCTTCGAAAATATAACCTCATGTTTGCTATTCATGTCGTCGTGATATGAGGCATGCGTTTAAAAACAAATTTTAGTATTTAGAAAAGTGAATACAGGGTTAGATTTTCTTTTTAATACGGACATCGATCCAGAGGTTGCTGCATCTATTTTCGAGCTATCATCCGAAGTTATTTGGGTATTGCAAGGAGAGAAGCACATGTGTTATGCTTCAAAAGAGAATAAAAAAAAATTCAATATTCCCAACGCATTACCATCTGATTTTTGGATTTCGCATATTCATCCCGATGATAAGGAGCGTGTTCTCGAAAATTTTAGCAACGCCCTTAAAAACAAAAAAGTATTTTTTTTCGAACATGAATATAGGTTCAGAGGAAAGGGAGAAAATTACTATCACATTCTCGCCAAATTGAAATTTATCCGTAATACGGCTGGTATACCAGTTAGTTTTATCAGCGTATGGAAAGATATTTCCGAAGTTGTACGGAAACAGAAGAAACTGGAAGAGACGCTTAGCGCCATGGAAATCGACCGGTCGCGGTTCAAGCTCATTTCAGAAATGTCTAATGCGGCAATGTGGGAGCTTGATTTAGCAAGCGGAAAAATCAATTGGTTTGCCGGCAGCAATGCGTTGGAGGAATTTGGACTTAACAAAGGCAGCTACACGCATAAGGATTGGGAGGAATCTATTCACCCTGAAGATCGTGAACGTGTAACTCGATATTTCAATTATATTATTACATCGGGATCGCAGAAGATTTGTGGATGTTTATCGCGTCAGAAAAGTTGGAGGCACCTTTGCATGGATGATGGATCAGGCAACGATCATTCGCGATGACAAGAGGTAAGGCGATACGTGCTTTAGGAGGATGGATGGATATTACGCGTGAGCGAACCCGTGAACAAGTCCTCGAAAAAGCGCTGCACTATCAGCGGAATTCCAATGAGCAATTGATGTTAAGTGAGGCTAACCTAAATGCCACCATCAATAACACCACATTGCTGGTGTGGTCTGTAAACAACGATTATACGTTGATCGCCTTGAATGAGCCTGTTAAAAATTATTTTCGAACGAACTATGGAATTGAGCTGAAGCAGGGCGAAAAGATGATACCTGATGATGCAACGGATCCTAATTCGGTACGTCTTAGGAGAAAATGGACTAAACGATATGATCGGGCGCTGGCCGGAGAAATTTTTAAGGAATCAAAGCAGATTGGCGAAAGGTATATGGATTATTCCTTAAGTCCGATCATTGGAGCCGATGGCATCACAGGCGTTTCTGTGTTTGCGGAAGATGTTACAGAGCGGATTCAAAGAGAACGCGAATTGGCAAATGCAAACAAGACCATTGGTGAATTAAAATTGATGGCGCTTCGTTCGGTTATGAACCCTCATTTTATTTTCAATGCCCTAAATTCCATCCAATTTTTTATTGCAAAAAATGATCGGCTTAATGCCATTAATTATCTTTCCACATTTTCAAAATTAATACGTGGTATTTTAACGAATTCAGTTAATAATAAAGTCAAACTTTCAGAGGAAATTGAGTTGTTGACGACATTATGTAAATCTGGAATTGCTGCGGTTTGAAAATAAATTTGAATTTATTCTTTCCATTGCACCGGAGCTTGATATTGGATAACATCGAAATTCCTTCGCTTCTTATTCAGCCCTACGTTGAAAATGCGATCTTGCACGGATTATATAATAAACCCGCAAAGGGGACGTTAAAAATTTCTGTGCGTGAAGACAAAGATTTTGTTCTTTTTGAAATCGAAGATGATGGCGTTGGACGTGAAATTGCGCGAAAATTACGACAGCAAAATTTTCCTCAGCATAAGTCGATGGGCACAGTTCTTACAGAAGAACGCCTTAAACTCATTAATCTGGAAGAAAAGGCTTCTTACGAGATTATTGACCTTTTTACCGATGAAAAATCATCTGGTACATTAGTGAAGATTTGGGTAGCTATGTAAGAAAATATTGTTTTCTAAATAACTTGGAAAGCACGTCTTTATTTACGTTTGAATGTTGGAATGATGACCCTATGTTGAAAGCGATAATCGTAGACGATGAACTTAAAGCCCGGGAAAACCTCCAGATTCTTTTGCAGGATTTTGTTCAGAGGCGTTGAAGTCGTCAGCATTATGCCAAAATATTGCGGAAGCAATGGAAGCGGTAAAATTACATTCTCCGGAAATTGTTTTTCTTGACATTCAATTGCAGCGCGA
Organism: uncultured Bacteroidota bacterium; assembly: GCA_963837415.1. GTDB lineage: Bacteria > Bacteroidota > Bacteroidia > Cytophagales > Cyclobacteriaceae > Chryseolinea. Next base: position 28,436 of record CAWING010000003.1, read on the forward strand.
AACCGGATTCGATCTCTTACAAAATTAAAGGAAATCAATTTTGAAGTCATATTCACCACGGCGTACACAGAATATGCAATTAAGGCATTTAAGTTTTCGGCCATTGATTATTTGCTAAAGCCGATTGATATCGAAGATCTTAAAAAGTCAGTGAGCAGAGTCGAGAAAAGGGTTGGCAATAACATGACCAGCCGATTGACAGAGTTGGTGCAAAATCTGAAATTCGGATCAAACGAAAATTTCAAAATTGCTTTGCCCACGTTAGAGGGACTTGTTTTTGTTAAAGTGAATGATATTGTTTATTGTGAGGCCTCGAGCAATTATACGCAGATCTTTACACTGGAAGGAAAATATTTAGTAAGTAAAACTTTAAAGGAATACGATGATTTGTTGTCGGATCATAATTTTTTCCGCATTCATAATTCGTACCTCATAAACATAAACTCCATAAAAAAATATGTAAAAGGCGATGGCGGCTATGTTGTGCTTAACAACAATATATCGCTTGATGTCTCTAAGACGAAAGAAAGAAGCTTTTTTAAACAAAATAGGTATTCGTAACTCGAACTAACCAACGCATGACCTCGGTCTACTTTTTAAACGAAGTGGTTTTTTATTGATCTTCCAGATCAATGTATATCCAGCTAATGGACTTGTATGACTAACGTTGTTCTTTAAGATTGAAAGACAAAATGAGCAAGAAAAAATTTAGAAACGATTGCATCAGGGTTTATGTAAATAGTACTGTAGGGACTGTCGCCGTAGAGTGGCATACACCTTCGTCCTATGAAATCCGCGAATCTCTTACCAAGGGATTTTACGGCCAGAATGAAAATGAACTCATTCGTTGGATTGGAATGTGGAATTGGAAAATAAAACAAAATTGAATAGTAGTTTTTGATTAATAACTCCCGAAAAGACCTGGTTTAAATCAGGTCTTTTTTTGTGGATATATCACATCCCAGAGGCTCTCATAATCCACTTAATAAACAATTCTCCCGCATACTAAACCAACCGGCCCGGCTAATCATTTTAGTCCCGCCCGCATAGCATTTAGTCCTATTTTTACATCGGATAGTAGAATTTCTTGCGATTTAAGTTAGGGTTTAGGTTTGCAAGAATTACAAAGGCCTTTGTGGTAGACGACCACAGGGCCTTTGTTATTTTATATGCTATCCCAGCCCTTAATTTCTACCCATTCTTTTCATCCAATACTGAATCGTATTGACTCCTTTTATCCCATATTTCTTATGGGCCTGGCGCAACTACAATGACCTTCCTCTACTTCTTTGATGACCTGATGTTTGAAGGCTTCGCTGTAACGAATAACTACACTTTTTTTTACTTTCATAGTTGACTAATTTATGTCAACTTTTTTCAGGACGACTCATTAATATCGAACAAGGAACGCTGAATTTCGAATTACGAGGTGCGCTTTGTTATTTATAAAACTCTTATAATCCACCTACTAAACAATTCTCCCGCATACTAAACCAACCCGCCCGGCTAATCATTTTAGCCTTTCTGCATGGCATTTAGCCCTACTTTTACATCGGATAGTAGAATTTCTTGCGATTTAAGTTAGGGTTTAGGTTTGCAAGAATTACAAAGGCTTTTGTGATAGACGATCACAGGGCCTTTGTTATTTTATAAGCCATTCCACCTCTTTATTATTCTTCCAGTTATTCGTCATTCGTCATTCCTTGATCGGTGTTCGATATTCATTTTAATATCGAACAAGGAACGCTGAATTTCGAATTACGAAGTAAGCTTTGTGATTTATTGATGCTGACAAAAAATTGGATCAATGAAAGCATGAACAATAAATATTACAGCACACTTTTTATCAATGTCAGCATTCCTTCAGGATGAATGCCCAACCACAATAGTCCAATACCTAAAATGGCCATGGTAACACTGCTCATGATGTAAACCAGAGGATGTAATTCTTCAGCTGGTTTAGCAACGTGTTTCTGATCGAACATCACAGCAATTAATTTGATGTAATAGTAAAGACCGATTACACTATTGATGACAAGCGAAAACACAAGCAGCCAGTGACTGGTCCCTACACCAGCGGCAATCACATAGAATTTTCCTATAAAGCCCGCCGTCAGCGGAATACCCGCAAGGGAAAGTAACATTACGCTGAAAGTAATCGCTGTCAATGGCCGCCTCCAAAGGAGACCGCGGTAATCGTCCAGCAATTCTGCATCGCGTTCTTTATCGGATAGTGTAGCCATGATCCCGAACGCTCCCAGGCTCGTAATAAAATAGGCCACTAAATAAAAGCTGATCGCTTCTGTTCCCATTTCCCCGCCCGCGAGAAATGCGACAAGTAAATAACCAAGGTGGGCAATTGACGAATAAGCCAAAAGCCGTTTAACATTGTTTTGACGCAACGCCAAAAAATTACCCGCAAACATGGATGCGATAGCAATTACAGTAAACACGGTAACGAACAATGGATATTGATGGCCATTTAATGTGGTAAAAAGACGCACGAGCAACGCCACCATTCCACCCTTTGAAACGGTAGCGATAAACGCCGTGACAGGAGCAGGCGCCCCTTCATAAACATCGGGTGTCCACATGTGAAAGGGAACTACACCCAGTTTGAATCCTACTCCCACGATCATCATTCCAAATCCGCACCAAATGATCAATGGTACCTGTGTAGCCGAAGCCAGCCACGCTGCTATCGCAGTAAAATCCATGGAACCTGTTGCAGCGTATATTAGTGCCATCCCGAATAGCAGGAATGCGGATGAAAATGCTGCGAGTATCAGATATTTTATTCCTGCTTCATCGGATCGCTCACGCTTTCTCAGATAAGCAATCAACGCATAAAGCGATACAGTGAGAATTTCCAATCCCAGGAAAAGCGAAATAAAATGTTTGCTGATGACCATGATTGATGTTCCCAGGGCAGCAAGGATAATAAGAATATAATATTCCTCTTTGCGTTCTTCACGCTGTTCAAAATAGGCGTACGACATCATCACAACGACCAGGGTGGTGAGCAGGATCAGTCCGATATTAAAAATTCCGAAGCCATCAATGATGAGCAAGGGTTCGATCGACTGCTGATGATCGATGCTGTAAGTCGTCAGGAAAATAAAATCGACGAGCAAAGAGAGCATTGTAATAATAAAAATGACCTTGTGATTTCTTTTAATTGAAATGGAGAAGAAATTGAGTATCGCCGCACTCGAGAGTATCCACAAAGGAATGAGACTTAGAAGATCGGTTTTATTCATGGTGTTCTCCTTTCACAGATGGTGTACCAGCAGTCTTTGCTGAGGTCATTGGTTCTTGTTCTTCTGTTTGCAGACGTGCGCTGTAGTACTGAAGCGTTTCTGTTACGGACGCCTTCGCTGTGTTCAGCACCTGTTGGGGAAATAAGCCGAGGATTATAATAAGAACGGTTAGCGGGACCATGATCAATTTTTCCCGTGCAGTAAGATCTGTGAGCGAATAGTCTTTCGTTCCTTTTCCAAGAAAGATCTTCTGCATGATGCGCAAGGAGTAGGCTGTAGCAACCACCAGCCCGGCCGTAGCAATGGCAGTAAGCAGATGGTTTGCAGGCCAGGCACCAATAAGGGTCAGGAATTCAGCTATAAAATTTCCAAGCCCGGGAAGTCCAAGGGATGCCATGACAAACACCATAGCAATCGTACCCATGAACGGTGCTTTCTTCCAAAACCCTCCCATTTGCGTTATGTCCCGGGTATGAATGCGTTCATAAAGAGATCCCGCAAGAATAAAGAGTGCACCGGTACTAATACCGTGGGTGATCATCTGCATCACCACCCCCTGCATTGCCACTTCGTTGAAAGCGAAAACACCTAGCATCACAAAGCCCATGTGACTTACGCTGGTATAGGCCACGAGGCGTTTCAGATCAGTTTGTGAATAAGCCTGAATGGCGCCATAGATAATACCGACTGCACCGAGCAACATACCCCACGGTGCAAAATCAGCAGACTGTATAGGAAAAAGGGGAAGCACAAAACGGATCAAACCGTATGCTCCAGTTTTAAGCAACAAGCCAGCGAGAATCAGGCTACCAGCCGTCGGTGCTTCCGTATGTGCGTCAGGAAGCCAGGTGTGGAAGGGCACCACCGGTAACTTAACCATAAACGCTGCTAAAAAACCAAGCATAAGCCACGGCGCTACGTCCGGCGCAAGCGTTGTTCCCAAAAGCTTAAAGTAATCATATGTATATTCACCTGTTTGATTTCCGTGAATGAAGTAAAGTCCAATAATAGAAAGGAGCATAAGCAATCCGCTGGCCTGTGTAAAAATGAAGAACTTATAGGCCGCGTACTGCCTGTTCTCGTGCCCCCAGATGCCGATCAGGAAGTACATAGGAATGAGCATTACTTCCCAGAAAAAATAAAATAGGAATAAGTCCATGGTCAGGAACACCCCGGTGATTCCGGCGATTACCCATAAAAGATTAAAATGAAAGAACCCGACACGGTATTGGATTTCGTTCCACGAGGTTAGAACAGCGAGTAGTCCGAGGAAAAATGTTAGCATCAGCATGAGAAGGCTGAGCCCGTCCATAGCCAGGTGAAAGGTGATACCAAAGCTAGGTATCCATGGAACGCTGAAATCAAGTATCCATGAGGATGATGATTGGGTCGCAATATCTTGCTGCAGCCATATACCGATTGTCAGAACAAAATCAATCAATATAGCAACCAAGGAAATCCAACGGGACAGGGAAGCGCTCAATTTCGAAGCGGCTCCGGCGATAACTCCCCCCGCCATCAGGATGATTATGATCCACACTAATATCATATGATGTGCTTCATGGATTAATGATTAAACTAAGTGTAATGATCAGGACTGCCCCCGCAACGATTCCCATGATGTACCATCGCAGCACACCATTTTGTGTTCGGGAAAATGCGCGGTTAAAATATTCGGCAATTGAAACGATACCTGTATAAAACTTATCGACAACATCATTTTTATTAACCGTTGAGAGAAATACGAAAGGTCTTACGAACAACGTATCGTACAAAGTGTCAAAACCCCAGCCCGAAAACCAATATTGATGAACTCCGAAAGTCGCGTTCTTGATCTCATCTGCGACTTCGGGTTTCTTCACGTAGACCGCATAGGCAATATAGACTCCGCTCAATGATAAAACAGCAGCTATTAATTGTATGATCCATTCCGTGCTCTCTACACCCTCGCGTAAGACTACGAGCGGTAGAACCGGCTTCAGAAGATCCGAGAGTAAAGCGAGATGCCCGAGGGTATGGGGTAACTCAATAAAACCACCGATCAATGAAAGCACCGCCAGAACAAGCAATGGGATGATCATGAGTTTTCCCGGCGGGTGGCTGATATGCGTTTTTTCTTCTCCGAAAAATGTTAAGAATACCATTCGGAAAGTATAGATGGAAGTTATGAATGCACCTATTAGGGCGGCAAGGAAAAATAAAAAGTTACCTTTTTCTCCTGCCCATGTCAGCCAAAGGATTTGATCCTTGCTGTAAAAGCCAGCTGTAAAAAGAGGCAATGCTGCCAAAGATGCTGCGCCGATAAGAAACGTCCAGAAGACCGCCGGCATTTTCTTTCGGAGCCCACCCATTTTGAACATGTCATGCTCGTGATGGAGCGCCAGGATCACTGCGCCTGCCGCAAGGAAGAGCAGGGCCTTAAAGAAAGCGTGAATCATAAAATGAAATATGGCTGCTGACCATGCTCCTACGCCTAAGGCCAGGAACATGTAACCGATTTGACTGATGGTAGAGTAGGCGAGGACACGCTTTAAATCATACTGGGTAAGGGCAGTACACCCCGCGACTAATAGCGTAACGGCGCCAATGATTCCTACCCATACTTGCGCTAAGGGAGCAAGCTCATAAATTCCATGCATGCGGGCGATCAGATAAACGCCTGCGGTGACCATTGTAGCCGCGTGGATCAGTGCGCTTACCGGCGAAGGCCCAGCCATCGCATCGGGTAGCCAGGTTTGCAACGGTAGCTGTGCTGATTTTCCAACGGCACCTCCCAGTAATAAAAAGGCAACAATAACAGCTGTTTGAGAACCTGGTGTCCAGAGCTGAGGTGCCTGTGTTAGAATATCCTGTATGTTTAAAGTATGAAAGATGCTGAAAAGCATAAACAAACCAATAGCCAGGGCAGTGTCGCCTACGCGTGTCATGATAAAAGCTTTGCGTGCAGCGTAGCCGTTTTTCTCCTCTTCATACCAGAATCCGATCAGTAAATAGCTGCAGAGCCCGACACCTTCCCAGCCCAGGTAGAGCAGCACCAGGTTATCGGCCAGCACAAGGAGCAGCATGGCGCAGACGAAGAGGTTCAGGTAAGCAAAGAATCTGTTAGACCCTTCATCATCGTGCATGAAGTCTGCGGAATAAATATGAATGAGAAAACCTACGAACGTGATAACAAAAATGAAGACAAGAGATAACGCATCAAGATGGAAGGTGAAGGCTGTTGAAAGATCAGCTACTGCAAACCAGTTCCATGCTACATGTTTGTAGGAATCCATCCCTGAGGAAAGAAAATCGTATCCGATAAGTATGGTGATCAATGCCGACAAGCCTACGCTTCCGGATCCAATGACTGCGGCAAGCTGCCGCGGCAGCCTGGAACCAAACAACACCAGGATCAAAGCTCCTAGAAATGGTAAGGTTGGTATAAGCCAGAGGAGGTCAATCATAATTTTATGTTTTTAAAATCCAGCAATCAGAGCGTACAGAAAAAGCTGTTCTTCGCAGTGGACTTCCGTTGTGAAACTTCTGTACCTTCCTTGATGTTTCATTTTAGATTTCTTTATGTATATATACTATCCCTTCATCTTGTTTGCTGCATCCGTATCTAGCGTTTTCAACTGATGGTATATTTGGAGAATCAGTGCCAGTCCAACGGACACCTCAGCGGCGGCCATGGTCAGGATGAAAATAAACATGACCTGCCCGTCGGCTTGTCCCCAATGAGAACCGGCTACAATAAAAGCGAGTCCCGCAGCATTCAGCATGATCTCCACGGAGATCAGCATAAAAATAATATTGCGCCTGACGAGGACACTGATCAGGCCCAGCACGAACAATATTCCGGCCAGGACAAGTCCATATTCAATCGGTATAGCTTTCATTCTTCAACTTTTTCAAGAAAACGATGAACTACTTTTTTCTTCTGGCGGCCAAGGTGATAAGCCCCTACAATGCCGGACATCAGAAGCAATCCGCTCAGCTCTACTCCAATAATGTACGGGCCGTATAACGACATGCCTACATTTTTAGCGTCAACAATTTTGCTTGATGCTTCCAGAACCTCAGCCGTGAGCAGGATATAGATAAGCTCACCCAATAAAATCACCGCGAGAATGCCAGGACCTACCCAGATATTACGTGAGAACCAGATCCTTTCCTGTTCTACAGATTCTTCTTTGAGGTTCAGCATCATGATGACAAAAATAATCAGCACGACGATTGCACCCGCATACACAATAACTTCGAGTGCAGCCATGAAGGGTGCACCGAGTATGAAAAAGACGATTGCGACAGAAACAAAAGAAATAACCAGGTAGAGCAACGCGTGAATCATGTTATAGCGTGTTATCACCATAATGGTGGATAAGATGGCAACTGCAGCGGCGATGTAAAATGTTGCTTCCATAGCGCGTGATTTCGAAATTTAGCAGTTAGGCGTGTGGTTGTGTGGTGAAGTTATTTGATGTAACACGTACGAAGCCTTTGTCATGGTACGAGGGTCTTTACATCCACGGGAACTTCTTCGTTTTCCGCCTGGCCTTTGTCTTTTCCTCCGATCGCAAGGCCAGCGATGTTGTAATAGTTGTATCCAGGATATTTCCCCTGGCCATCGATTAGGAGGTCTTTCTTTTCGTAGACCAGATTCTGCCGGTTGTATTCGCCCATCTCGAAATCCGGGATCAATTGAATAGCATACGTCGGACAAGCTTCTTCACAATAGCCGCAGAAAATGCACCTGGAAAAATTGATCCTAAAAAATTCGGGATACCTTCTTCCATGCTCATCCTCTGTTGCCTGCAATGAAATACAATCCACCGGACATGCTGCAGCGCAGAGGTAGCATCCAACACAACGCTCCCCCATGTCGGGATCGCGGGTCAGCACAATCCGCCCCCGATATCGCGCAGGGAGTTTAACTTTCTCTTCCGGATATTGAATGGTGACACGCTTCCTGAACATGTGCAGGAAAACGAGCCACATACTTCTTACAATGCTGAACATTTTTTTTCCTTTGTTTAAATTACCCTACTCAAATCATATAAACTTATCCTTGGCACTCGGCTTTTAACTCGAAACTTAAAACTTAAAACTTTAAACTCTAAACTACTTCCCTTGACTATATAAAATCCAGCCCGCTGTTACAACCAGATTCACTAACGATAGCGGCAGTAAAATTTTCCACCCAAATTCCATCAACTGATCGTAACGCGGCCTGGGCAATGATGCCCGCAGCAGAATGAACAGTCCGATGAAAGCAAACATTTTGATCATGAACCAAACGATGGGGGGAAGAAAATCAGGCCCGAGCCATCCACCGAAGAACAAACAAGTAACCATACACGAAACCAACATAATCCCCAAATACTCGCCCACGAAGAACAATCCGAATTTCATCCCGGAATATTCGGAGTGGAAGCCTGCTACGAGTTCGCTTTCCGCTTCCGGTATATCAAAAGGAAGCCTATGAGTTTCTGCAATTCCCGCAATAAGGAAGATGACAAAGCCGAGGAACTGCGGAATAATAAACCACATCCCTCGCTGAGCTTCAATAATGTCAGGTAAGCTAAAGGAGCCTGCCATCAACACTACTCCCATTAGCGAAAGGCCCATGAACACTTCATATGAGATCAACTGAGCTGCGCCGCGCATAGCGCCTAGTAATGCGTATTTATTGTTTGATGCCCATCCCCCGAGGATGATGCTGTAAGCACCCATAGATGACATTGCCAGGAAAAACAGAATACCAATGTTAAGGTCAACCACGATGATCCCGGGAGCAAAGGGAATGACTACAAAGCTCAGCAATACAGTGATGACTACGATCGCAGGAGCGATTACAAAAACTTGTTTATCAGCAAAAGGTGGTATCCAGTCTTCCTTAAAAAAAAGTTTCAGGGTATCCGCCAGCACGACTAGTATACCAAATGGCCCGGCCCGGTTAGGTCCGTAACGATCCTGCCATAAAGCGAGCAATCTTCGCTCAACCCAGATGAGTCCGGGAGCGATGAGCAGCAGGCCTCCAAGAACGCCCAACGTAATGAAAATATGTTGTAGGGACTCACTCTCCATAGCTAGTTGTTTGATCGGTTAAATATTTAACTATCATGTTTCACCTCCATTGGTCTAAGGATTTTTTGTTACCTCGCGTATGATGCCCCACTCCGGAAGATCTGCATAGGGAACTCCGTCAAGTCCATAAGGAACTCCGGCTACACCGGATGGTATTGTAGTGCTGATCTTTACAGGAAGACTGTAGGATTGCTCTTCGACATTGAAAGAGAGCATGCTACCTTCTGTTACCTTAAAGTTGCTAGCATCATCGGCATGGATCAACACGTAAGGCGTCGGTACCCGTTGAGCTACGGACTCTGAGTGCACGCTTAATTCTTCAGATCCGAATATATGGTGCAGCGATACAAACCAGAGGTGATCTTCCAGTGGTTTGAAAGCCTCGGGTACACCAATAAAATAAGTCGGCTGACTTTCAGATTTTGGTTCAAGCAACCGTATGCCTGGATCATCACCACGCAAAGAGGCTCCTACTTCTTCCTGATATTTGTTAACCGATTGCACCGAGTTCCAGCCGGGAGACCAGAAGAACGGAATAAGCGATGAAGGAGGTTGTCCGTGAAAACCTTCCATCGTGTATGTCAGCGGCGAATCAGGATCATCAGGGGGTTTGGGCTCACTGACGTTAATGTTTGCCAAGATGGCCGTGCGACCGCTATAGCGATGCGACTCCCGGGCTACCCGTTGTCCCGCAATCCGAAAATTCACTGGAGGTGTGATTTTATCTATTCCATGTAAAAGTGGTTCTTCCATGGAAATGGCAACGGTAAGGTCATCAAAATTTTTCCACTGTGCCATTCTTTTATTTCCAGCACGCTCTCCGATATCCAGAAGCCAACGCCAGCTCTCCTGAACGGCGTCAGTAGGTTGGCACGCCTGGAAGAACCGTTGTGCCCTGCCTTCATTATTTACAACTGTTCCATCGGCTTCGGCAAACGTGCCTGCCGGAATGACCATGCTCGCCTTGGCTACTGTGGCATGATTCAAATGATCCAACACAATTACTTGCTTGCACTTGCTGAGGAATTCGTTTACGGCTGTGGTTTTACCATGGCGGTATAAATCATTTTCCATGATGATCACCGTGTCTGCGTGGCCATTCAATACAGCATTGAAAGCTGAATGAAGTCGGTGACCGCCCATCATCGCCAGACCCATTGAATTACACTCTAGCATAGTCAGCACGAGACCTGTTTCTTTGTTTTTTTTCTGCAACGCCCAGGCGACATTCGCCGCTGCTTTCATCAAGCATCCGGATTCATAACCTGTACCCGCGATAATGACAGGTCTTTCGGCAGATGATAATGCCTCTGCAATTTGGGTGGCCAATTGTTTTAAATGTTCTGGAAGATTATCAGCGTCGGGGACAGCATCATCCAGCAAGTGCGCTACAGCAAAACCTAACCTGGCAATATCTTCAGGTGCCGCGCGATAGGTTTCCCGGGCAACTCCGTCGAGTTTGGTAGGATGCACACTGGTCACAAACAATGGTCCCGTATTCTCCTGCATAATTTCACGCCTTGCAGCATCATGCCATTTGGGAATGCTCACTTTTTCAGCCTGCTTACCCGGCTGTTGGTTTACAGCCTGACGCACAGCAAGTGCGAGTATGGGTGCCGTGTTGGTAATATCTTCGCCAAGAATAAAAATCGCATCCGCCTTCTCTACTTCTCTGGTCGACGGCGTACGCACCGGACCCTCTTTCAATATCTTGATGGCAAGCTCTGCCATATCATGTTCATTATCCGAAACACCATGATAGAAATTATCTGCTCCTACCAATGCTTTCAAAGCAAAATTCGATTGAAGCGAAGCCCTGGGTGAGCCAATGCCAATCACCCTGGATTGCACCGCCGGTGAAATGGTTTCCAGCAACTCATCACGTGTAATTACCTTGTTGCCAAGAAGTGGTTGACGAATTCTGGTTGTCGCATTGACGAACTCATAACCGAAACGACCTCGATCGCATAGGAAATATCCATTAACCTTTCCGTGGTAACGGTTGCCGATCATCCGCAAGGTACCGTACCGTTCACCCGCGGTGGTATTGCATCCAACGCTGCAGTGCTGGCAAATGGATGGAGACATCGTAAGATCCCATTTGCGCGTGTAATGTTCTTTTAATGTCTTGTCTGTAAATACACCTGTTGGACATACTTCAGAAAGATTTCCACTGAATTCATTTTCCAGTACACCATCTTCGGCTCTTCCGAAGTATACATTGTTTTTTGAAGCGAATGCATCCAGGTCGTCTCCACCGGCGTAATCTTTATAGAATCTCACGCAACGGTAGCATTGGATGCAACGATTCATTTCATGGTTAATGAAGGGGCCGAGATACTGATTTTTATAGGTGCGTTTTTTAAAGCGAAACCTGCGATAGTTATGTCCCGTCATGACAGTCATGTCTTGCAGATGACAGGATCCGCCTTCGTCACAAACAGCGCAGTCGTGAGGGTGATTGGTCATTAGCCATTCGATCACCTGAGCGCGAAATTCCTTCGCTTCCTGATCATTAACGGATATGCGCTGGTTGTTGAGGACGGGTTCCATGCATGACATGATCAAACGTCCCTTCTTATCATTTTCGTCTTTATAGATCTTCACGGCACACTGGCGGCAAGCACCTACGGAACCCAATGCAGGATGCCAGCAGAAATAGGGCAGGTCAAATCCTAAACTAAGGCAAGTCTCCAGCAAGTTTTTACCGGAAGGCATTTCATAGGGTTTATCATCGATAAAGAGTGTTGCCATAGTTCGTTCTTCTTTTTGTATCTCCGCAGGCTATGCTAAGGCGGCCTGCGGTTTTGAATATTCCTTAATGTACTGTTCAAAATCTTTTCTAAAATATTTCAATGCGCTCTGCAAGGGTTCCATCGCTCCCGGTGCCAGGGCGCAGAAGGTATAACCAGGACCTAAATATTTCGTGTGAAACTCCAGCAACTTAATGTCATCTTTCCGACCGTCACCAAATTCCATAGCGTGAAGTATTTTTTCAATCCAGGGCAGTCCTTCACGACAAGGTGTACAAAATCCGCAGGACTCTTGTGCAAAGAAGTGAATGAGATTTTTCACAAAACCACCACCGAAGTTTTGTCATCCAGAACAACTACAGTTCCTGTACCTAGACGGCTACCCGCCGCAGCCACCGAAGGATAGTCCATCTTTACATCAAGGTGCTCTTCCACGAGAAAGTCAGTCGATGCGCCACCAGGTAAAGCACCTCTGAATTTTAAACCATCCATCATTCCTCCTGCATGTTCTTCGATGAGCTCACGCATGGTAACTCCCATTGGTAATTCCCAGAGGCCAGGACGTTTTACTTTGCCACTTACTCCGTAGATCTTGGTGCCTGCATCTGCCGTAAGGCTTAATTTTTGAAACCAGTCTGCGCCTTTGTTGATGATGTGCGGAATGCAACAAAGTGTTTCTACATTATTAACAATGGTGGGCTTTCCGAACAATCCGCTGATCTGAGGAAAGGGAGGTTTAGCTCTTGGTGTGGCGCGCTTGCCTTCGAGTGAATTTAGCAGAGCAGTTTCCTCCCCGCACATGTAGCGTCCCACACCTGTATGCAAATGCATTTCCAGGTCGAAGCCGGATCCTAAAATATTCTTGCCGAGGTAACCTGCCTGGTATGCTTCTTCGATCGCTTGTGTAATTGCTTTTGCTGCCACCTTATATGCCCAGCGCAGAAATACGAAGGATTGATCTGCCTGAATAGCATATGCCGATACGATCATTCCCTCGATCATTTGATGGGGTGAACTTTCCAGCAGAAGCCTATCTTTAAATGTGCCTGGCTCCATTTCGTCGGCGTTGGCAATAAGGTATTTCGGTTTTGGAGCATCGAGTGGAACAAAACTCCATTTGAGTCCCGTTGAGAAACCGGCTCCACCTCTGCCTCTTAGATTTGAGTTTTTCACTTCTGTCTGAACAGCCTTCGGTGTCATCTCCTTAAGTGCTTTGTGCACCGATTGATATCCGCCAGCCTGCTCATATTCTTTGAGGGTAAGCGGGCGAAGGTCAGCGCGTATATGGGAGGTGAGTGGTTTCTCCATTTATGTTAAGGTTTAGTCGACTGGTTACCTACTTACTTCTTCACAGAAGAAGTAAGTATAAAGTCAATTGTATTTCTTTAATATTTCATCAAGCTGTTCTGCCGTTACGTTTCTATATAATTCATTGTCGATCATCAATGCAGGAGCACAATCGCACGTCCCCAGGCATGGATTGGGCAACATTGTAAAGCGGCCATCAGCCGTTGTTTCACCGTAGCGGATGCCCAACTTTGTTGTGAGGTATTCGTGAAGTTTTTCGTATCCCATGATCCAGCACGTAATGCTGTCGCATAAAAGGATAATATGTCTACCGACAGGCTTCCGGAAGATGAGATTATAGAAGGTGGCTACGGAATCCAGTTCTTCCGCCGACATATCCATAAATGTTGCAATATCTTTTAAAGATTCATCGGATATCCACCGGCGATGCTCCTGCACAACTTTCAGTGCTTCGATGCAAGCCGCCTGTCTATAAGGCACCACATGTATTGCTTTTTCAATTTCAAGAATTTCTTCTCGGGTTAACATATTGTAAAAGTTTAAGACCCGACCTCATCCCTCCTGGAAGGTTCCTCTCTCATCGAGAGAAGTGACGAGGATTGAGGTCATCTATCAATATCTGCCAGTACATAATCCATCGCACCCAAAATACTCAGCAAATCGGCTACGGTGTAACCTTTACTGATATAGGGTAGCATCTGCATGTGTGGGAAAGAAGGCGCTCGTACTCTCACACGGTAGGGCGATGTGTTGCCATCGCTGATTGTGTAATAACTGTTTGCACCTTTCGTTGCTTCAATGCAGCTCATAGCTTCTCCCGCTGGGATCACCGGACCCCAGCTTACGCCGAGGAAATGAGTGATCAGCGTTTCAATATCTTTCATAGTGTGTTTCTTGATGGGGGGTGTGGTCAGTGGATGATCTGCTTTGTAATTACCCTCAGGCATGTTCTTCATACATTGTTCAATGATCCGAAGACTCTGCCACATCTCCTCCACTCTTACTACAGCGCGATCATAACAATCGCCATTGTTTGCAACGGGAATGTTAAAATCAAAATTTTCGTAACCGGAGTAAGGTTGTTTCTTGCGGAAATCCCAATCCATGCCGCATGCCCTTAAACCCGGGCCAGTGACACCCCATTCGATGGCTTCATCCAATGTGAAGATTCCAATACCTACCGTTCTTGCTTTGAAGATGCTGTTGCGCATCACCATCTTGTCATACTCCCGTAGCTGTTTTGGAAAATAATCGAGGAAACTTTTTACGAGCTTATCCCATCCGTTGGGAAGGTCTTGTGCGACACCACCGATTCGAAACCAGTTGGGATGCATACGACCTCCACAGACCGCTTCTACGATGTCGAATATTTTTTCCCGGTCGCTAAACATATAAAAGACAGGCGAAAGTTGTCCAAGATCTTGGGCGAAAGTACCATACCATACCAGGTGACTGGCGATTCGAAATAATTCACACATCATCACCCGAATAACTTTTGCGCGTTCCGGTATATCAATACCAGCAAGTTTTTCAACGGCGAGGAGGTAGGCGAGATTGTTGTTAACACCCCCTAAGTAATCGACCCTGTCTGTATAAGGTATGTAAGTATGCCATGACTGACGTTCAGCCATTTTCTCAGCGCCCCGATGATGAAATCCAATGTCAGGAACAGCGTCAACGATGTCTTCACCGTCAAGTTGCAGGATGATGCGGAGCACACCATGCGTTCCGGGGTGCTGTGGACCGATGTTCAGGAACATGAAATCAGAATCCTCGCTTTGAGTTAACAGTCCCCATTCTTCCGGCCGGAATTGTAATGCCTTTTGTTCGAGTGCTTGTTTCTCATCAAATAATCTGAAAGGTCCCATTTCAGTCGCTCGTGCCGGATGTTCCTTCCGGAGAGGATTGCCCTGCCACGACTCCGGCATCAGAAGCCGTTTCAGGAATGGATGACCTTCGAAACGGATGCCGAACATGTCAAATATTTCGCGCTCATACCAATTAGCATTAGCCCAAATTTTCGTGATGCTCGGTACGGTGGGAAATTCTCCAGTCAGCGCTACTTTGAGCCTGATAAACGAATTTCGTTCAAATGAAAGGAGGATGTAAACTAAGGTGAAGTCAGTGGTGGGATAATCGGGTGCTTTTTTCCGCGTGCGTTCATCAATCGCGGTAATATCATATAACAGACGATACGGTTGCTCAATATCATTTTTTAGATATGTGAGCACCTCTTTTAATTTGACCAACGGCAGCCATAGGGTGATGATATCATCCTTGGCGGATTGAACGGTGAAAGTGGATTCACCGAACTTTAGCTTTAACAGCTCCGTTGAATTGGTTATAGTATTCATTACACTTCTGAACACATTTCGTACTCAGTATTAGGTGTCATCTTCTAATCAATCATTCATCGCCATTTCGTTTTCGCTATATATCATTTAAATCCCAACCTTAAGTCGTTGGCCAGTTGTGCATCATATTTCGTCGGGCGAGCGGAAGGTTACCATTTGTTGCCGCTGCTCGTGTTTTTTTTCTTTCATTGAAATTTTTTCAGGTCTTATTACACCTTGTTCTCCAATCACCCAGCTAAGAGGCCGCTTTTCCTGAAGGACACTGCTTCCCAATAGTACGAGGCCTTCCATAAAAGCATCCGGTCGGGGCGGGCATCCGGGAACATAAACATCTACCGGCATAAATTTATCAACACCTTGCACGACACTGTAGATGTCATACATCCCACCCGAGTTCGCGCATGACCCCATTGAGATTACCCATCGAGGTTCCATCATTTGCTCATGCAATCGCTTGATGATAGGTGCCATTTTGATGAAAACGGTTCCGGCGATGATCATCACATCCGCTTCGCGCGGTGTTCCACGAATGACTTCGGCACCGAAGCGCGCTACGTCGTATTTCGGTGTCATGCTTGTCGCCATTTCTACGAAACAACACGATAGTCCAAAATGAAAAGGCCAGAGCGAATTTTTGCGTCCCCACGCGAGCAGGCTTTGAACTGAGGTTAACATAACACTTTGACGCACGGCTTCTTCCATAGAGCTTGTGCCCTTTAGAGTACCTGGCGATCCATTTGCATTCGTTAGCCACCAATTCATGATTTCTTTTGGTTTAAGCGTTTGTAGGCCTTTAAAATTTTTTGTCCGTCCGGGCCGAAATCCAGGGCTCCGGCGCGCCACTCATATATAAGGACAACGATAAGCAATATCAGAAACACGATCATCCCCGCGTAGCCGTACCAACCCAATTCCTGAAAAGCGATCGCCCAGGAAAATATGAAGATCGTTTCGACATCAAAGATGACGAAGAGCATAGCAACAAGATAAAATTGAGAAGAGAAACGAATGCGGGCTGAACCTGTACTCAGGATGCCACCTTCATAAGGATCATTGGTCGCGGTTTCTTTATGGCGCTGACCCAGCACGTACGATAAACCAAGCATCGCGCCGACAAGGCTTAATACGATGACGCCATAGAGGAACAATGGCCAGAGCGGAGCAATATTTTCTGTTGGAGTATCCAACGGGTGGAGTGTTTAGGGAGTCATGCAAACCGATAAAGTAATAAACAAAAAACAAAAGCATTTTTGCCAATGTAAAATGCTACACGGCGCCATAGCGCCTACTGGTGATGACCTGTTATATATTGTTCCAGGTCTTCAATAATCGAGCGTTGTTCTTCAATAACAAACCGCACCACATCGCCGATAGAAATCATGCCGGCAAGTTTTCCATTCTCTACGACCGGTAAGTGCCGGATATGACGGTCAGTCATAATTTTCATGCAATCTTCAATGCTATTATCTCCCGTTACAGTGATTGGATTTTCTGTCATGATCTCCCCAATCGGGGTATCCTTAGACGATTTTCCTTTTAATATCAGCCTGCGGGCATAGTCGCGTTCTGTAAAAATACCAAGGAGTTTTTCTCCTTGTTGGTCCGTGATGATTAGACCTCCGATATTTTTCTGCGACATTAGTTCGATGGCCTTGTAGACAGTGACCGAAGGCTCAACGGAAAAGACAACACTTCCCTTGGCCTGAAGAATGTTTCTAACTTTTCCCATAGATAAGCGGGGTTGATTGTAGGTTTTTGAAAGTAATACATTTTAAGTTAGAAATGCAAACGTTGGAAAAGAGTTTTTCAAGGAATTCGATACGATCCTCGTGCACAGATGTTTGTCGGGTTCCAAAAATTTGTCTTCGAGAAAATTAATTTATCCCATTCGATAAATTGTTCTTTGATGGGAGAGAGAAATGTATTATAAAAAATTAAATCTAAAATCTTATTTCCAAAAAACTGTTTCTTCTAAAACCGAAGGAACTTAATGGTGTCGCAATTTCTATAACAAGCTGATGGGTAGTCCATGCGTTGATGAAGGTGATGAATAATCTGCGCGAGAAATGTCGGTTAATCGTTAATTGTTATCCGTTAATCGTTTACATTTTGCTCAAGCTTATTTCACACCTGATTTATAAGTTAACGGAATTAATTTAAACGATTAACAATTAACGGATAACGGATAACGGCATCACAGCGTCCAGCCCGGGCGGTATTGGTCTTTAACAAACTGATTTGCTTCATCAAAGTTTGTGATCTTCATATTCTTAGCATCCCATAATAATTTTTTGCGTCCGGGATAACCTTTTCCGTCGGGACCCTGCATGGCGTAGCTGCGCAACGCTAAATTGCCCATTAGCACCGCTTCCGTAAATGGTCCCGCATATTCGAAAGGAGAACTAACTTCCATTTTGCCATAACCTTTTATACAGGCATCAACCCATTGGGTGTAATGCCCTGCTTCGTTTCCGGGGATACGCGGAATAGATGGTTTCGGCAAGTCCCTTCTTTCATGCGCGAAGTAGGAAGCAACACTGGCATTATATTGTAGTTGCCCATTAATTTTCCCTTCGTGCCTTCAAAGATGTAGCCGTTACCGCCGTCACCTAATGTTTCTTCTGGAAGTAATTCCTCAGGTCTTTCCGGAAGCAAGCCGCCGTCCATCCAGGTAAACTTGATATTTCCTTTTCCGTCTTTGCGGGGAAATTTTAAGTGGATGATCGATGATGCAGGACAACTATCCTTATAGTTTGCGTCCTTAAAAAATCCTTCCCACGCTGTTGTTGCGCTGCATTCTACTTCCGTGGGAAAATCGATTGGAAGAATTCTGAACGCCGCATCCATAATATGGCAGGCCATGTCGCCTAACGCACCCGTACCAAAGCTCCACCATCCTCTCCAGTTAAAGGGAAGGTAGGCTGGGTTATAGTCTATAAATTTTGCGGGACCAAGCCAAAGGTCCCAATCGAGTTCTGGAGGTATTGCATGCTTGCCGGTTGGAGTTGGAATACCTTGCGGCCAAACCGGTCTGTTCGTCCAGGTTTGAACTTTCGTTACATCACCGATAAGTCCGGCGTCAATTATTTCTTTTGCCGCACGGACATAATCTGCTGATGCATACTGATTGCCCATCTGCGTCACGACTTTATATTTTTTTGCTGCTTCAGCAAGCATTCGGGCTTCGTAAATGGAGTGAGTGAGCGGCTTTTGAACATAGACATGTTTGCCGCGTTGCATCGCCGCCATTGCAGCTACGGCATGGGTATGGTCCGGAGTGGAAACTGAAACTGCATCAATTCCTTTATTTTCTTTATCAAGCATCACCCGAAAATCTTTGTAGTACTTGGCCTGCGGAAAATTTGCTTTTGATTTAACGGCCATGCGATCATCCACATCGCATAGGAAAGCAATTTTGGCTTTTGCATTCTTCGCAAACCCAGTGAGGTCACTTTCTCCTTTACCGCCGACCCCGATGCCTGCAATATATAATGTATCACTGGGGGGAATAAATCCCTTGCCTCCCAATACAAAGCGCGGAAGTATGGTGAAAGCAGCAGCAGTTACACCTGCATTCTTAAGAAATTTTCTTCGTGAAAAGGATTTGGGTTCCTGAAGATTTTTTTTTGGTCGTACCATGAAGAAATTAACAGTTCAAAAATTTATATAGAATAAAAAAATAGACACGGATGAAAAGAATCTCACTTGACTTACGAAAGCTTCCAACCGTTGCGATATTCGCGTTTGACAAATTGATTGGCTTCATCGAAGTTTGTGATCTTCATGTTTGCGCCGTCCCATAACAATTTAATATTGCGTCCAGGATAATCAAATTGGTCGGGCTTGTCTTGTTTGGGTTTACGTATATCATGACTGCGAATGGCCAGATTGCCCATCAGAATCGTTTCTGTGAGAGGGCCTGCAATTTCAAATGGAGAACTTACTTCCATTTTGCCATATCCTGCAATACAAGCTTCCACCCATTGCGCATAATGTCCATTGGCACCCTCCGGTACCCGCTTAATGGTTTGAGGAACTTTTACTTCTTGATTTTTTGAAGTAGGTAAAAGACTAGGCAATGCGCCATAAGTACCGCACATCATTTTACCTTTTGTTCCCACGAAAATCACACCGTTCCCACCATCACCCATTTGTTCATTGGCTCCTAATTCATCTGGTCTTTCCGGTTGAATTCCACCATCCATCCAATGCATTTTGACCCCAGGTTTTCCATTCCGGGCAGGAAATGTGAGTATGATATGAGAGGAAGGAGGGCAGCTTTCAGGAAAATATCCTCGTTTGAATTCATCGACATATACACTACCAACACTCGCTGTGACGTCAGATAGGATAATTTAATCCCAGCACACGGAACGGAGGTTCAACAATATGACATGCCATGTCGCCTAGAGCGCCTGTTCCATAGTCCCACCAGCCGCGCCAGTTAAAGGGAACAATTTTTTCTACGTATTCTTTATACGGGGCGGTGCCGAGCCACAGATCCCAATCTAGTTCTTTCGGTACTGGAGCTTTTTTATCCGACCAGGCAATACCTTGTGGCCATACCGGCCGGTTCGTCCAGCAATAAACCGTATGAACATCGCCAATAGTTCCTGCGTTGTACCATTCCGTTAGCTGGCGTACGCCATCTCCCGAGGCACCCTGGTTGCCCATTTGGGTTACAACTTTATATTTTTTTGCGGCTTCTGTAAGCATGCGTGCTTCATAGATATCATGCGTCAAAGGCTTCTGCACATAGACATGCTTACCCAGCTGCATGGCTGCCAAGGCTTGCACAGCGTGATTATGATCAGGAGTAGAAACAGAAACTGCGTCAATATGCTTATGCTCTTTGTCTAACATAATGCGATAATCTTTGTAGTATTTTGCCTTCGGAAAAGCGGCTACCGATTTAGCGGCCCTCCGGTCATCGACATCGCAGAGGTAAGCAATTTCCGCTTTGCCACTTTTTGCAAAATTGGCAATATCGCTTTCACCTTTTCCGCCCACCCCGATACCTGCAACGTATAGCATATCGCTTGGAGCTTTATAACCAGCACCGCCGAGTACAAATCGGGGTACAATGGTAAAAGCGGAAGCTGTCAGGCCTGCGTCCTGGATAAATTTTCTTCTTGATAAATTTTGGGCGGACGGTGGAGTATGTTTTCTTCAAAGGCATATTGTTTATTATTAATGTTATCAGTTAATCCGTTAATCACGTTAGTTGTATCCGTTAATCGTTAATTTTAGTCACACAAATCATCCGCTTCACTATTAACGATAACGATTAACGGATAACGTCTACGAATCAAACTTGACACTTTCTGCCAAGGTACGCTCATCGTATTTCACACCATATTGTGCTAATACATCTTCAGGCACTCCATCCCATTGATTGGGTCTGTTACCTACATATCCTAAGTCTTTAATTCCAATTTCGCTGGTAAAGAATCCACAGGCCGTCAGATCGCGCATCGTGTTGAAGAACGAAACACCTTGCTGGAATTCAGGTTTTGCTTTTTCAGGAAATGCAATTTCATCCACAATTTCAATTTGTTGTGGCGATGTGCAGGAGGCAAAATCAGAATTAAATCGTTTCAAGCTTTGAATATCAAGCCATCGAAGTCCTCCCCGTAATGGAGTTTGATAGTCGGGCATATCTTTCGCGATAAATTCTATGAATGCCGGTACGCCCGCATCTGTGGCGCTGCCAGAAACATCGTCCTTAGGAATGATAATATCCGCCAGAATGCCTATGGTTTTCATTTCATGATCGTCAAAGAATTTTTCACTTTGGAGTTTTTTGTCGCGCTCTTCTTCAGCCGGAGTGCGATCAGACGGCAGACTTTGGTGCCTCTTCTTTCGCTCTTTCTTTTAGAACCGGGTCGCAAGCTTGGAGCAGGGTCATTGCTCCCACGGAACCTGCTGCGAATGTTTTTAAGTATTTTCTTCTGTCCATAGTAAGTTTCGAGTTTCGAGGTTTTAGTTTCGAGTTTCGGGTTTAAAGTTTCGAGTTATGTCTAAATCATTTGGTTAGAGTACAACTCTGAATACATATTAGATATTTTGTTTTTTCATTGAGTCAATAATATATTCTGAGGCTCTCATCGACAAGGCCAGAATTGTCCAGGTTGGATTTTTATCGGCTTGGGAAACAAATGGACCACCATCTACAACAAACAAATTTTTGCAGTCGTGCGCCTGGTTAAATTGATTCACCGCTGATTTTTTAGGATCATTTCCCATGCGCGTTGTTCCTACTTCATGAATGATCCGCCCCGGTGCTTCGAGTCCATATTCATTTTCAGCGGTTCCATTATTGCCCCAGGTAACGACACCACCCATTTTATCAATGATTTCAGCAAAAGTTTCTTTCATGTGCTTCGCTTGTTGAACTTCATGATCGCTCCATTTATAATGAAACCGTAATACGGGTATGCCATATTTATCAACAGCTCTAGGATCGATCTCACAATAATTGTCTTCGCGTGCAATTGCTTCGCCTCGACCGGACATTCCAAAGTGCGCCCCATAGAAATACCGATAATCATCTTTTAATGACGCTCCATATCCTCCAGCATCTTTTTTCTTCCCATCACGTCCGGGGTATTTGCCATTGGTTCCCTGCATACCAAACCCAAATCCATAGCCTGGCATTCCCATGCCTCCATAATATTCAATATGATATCCTCGTGGGAAATTGAGTTTTTTATTATCAAGCCACCACGGTGAATATACATGCATACCGCCTACACCATCTTCGTTGTAGCGTTTACGTCCAATAAGTTTAGGAAGAATTCCACCCATATCGGTACCGGTAGAATCGTGTAAATATTTTCCGACAACACCACTAGCGTTAGCAAGTCCATTTGGGATTGCGTGAGGATTTTGAATTAAGCAGCAAACGCGCCGATTCACAAGCGCTGGCAGCAAGTATAACAACTTTCGCACTGACTGTATATTCCTGCATGTCATCCTTATTGATGAAAGAAACTCCAGTTGCGATACCCTCATTATTTGTAAGAACTTCGCGCGCCATGGCGTTTGGAATGATATCCACATTACCCGTTGCGATCGCCGGTTTTACGAGAACAGATGAGGAAGAAAAGTCAGCATGCACCGTACATCCTCTGTTGCATTGCGAGCAGTAAAAACAAACTCCTCGCTCTTTGTTAACTGGTTTGGTAAGAATGGATAATCGCGCAGGAATTACAGGAATATTTAAGGCTGTACCTGCATCTTTTATAAAAAGTTCATGCAATCGTGGTTTCGGCGGGGGAAGAAAAATACCATCAGGTTCATTGGGAAGATTTTCTTTCGATCCGAATACACCTACCAGCTTATCCACTTTATCATAAAAGGGAGCAACGTCATCATAGCCTATTGGCCAATCGTCCCCTAATCCATCAATA
Organism: uncultured Bacteroidota bacterium; assembly: GCA_963837415.1. Classification (GTDB taxonomy): domain Bacteria; phylum Bacteroidota; class Bacteroidia; order Cytophagales; family Cyclobacteriaceae; genus Chryseolinea. The sequence continues at coordinate 51,592 of CAWING010000003.1, forward strand.
CTTCTATGTTTAAAATCTTTTGGTCCGAAGCGAAGCGAGATTCTTCCCCAGTGATTTGTACGGCCACCTACCATGCGCGAACGAAACCAATCGAACTTTGTACCATTTTTGTGTGTGTACGGTTCTCCTTCCAACTCCCATCCACCATAAGCAGCATCAAAATCTCCAAAATGTCTATAGGGAGTACTGGCGCCCCGGCGTGGAGATTCCCAGGGCCATTTTAATTGAGTTACATTTTTAGCGGGATCATAAAGCGGCCCTGCCTCCAGAAGCACTACTTTTATTCCGGCATTTGCGAGGATATAAGCAGCCATTCCGCCCCCGGCTCCAGAACCAACAATACACACATCGTAAGCTTTAGCTGTTTTTTTTATTTGGAATTCAGGCATAGGTAAAATGAAAAATATAGAGTTTAAATGTAAACTTTTCTGGTTAACAATGTTCGTTAAACGATTGCAACATATAAATTATTTTATGCTAACGGACCGTACAGACCCTGATTGGTGGCACGCACAACACACAGTCTACATAATCTTTTTTTGCGAATCTAACCGGGATTTTGATTCGATTTTTATCTAAGATTTATTCAACATGTTCTTTTTTAGGAACAGGATCATATCCATGAGTACCCCAGGGATGGCATCTGGAAATTCTTTTGGCACCAAGCCACGTCCCTTTAATTACACCCCACTCCTGAATAGCTTCAATTGTATATTGTGAGCAGGATGGAATATGCCGACAATTTGCTCCTATTAAGGGAGAGAGTGTAAGTTGATATAAGCGAATCGGCAGTATGAATAATTTTTTTAGCACGATTTTTCATTGTTATTATTCCAATGTAAAACTCATTTCGCCGTCTTTTCCATCCATTAGTTGAACGCCCATGGCTTTCAAATCATCGCGAATTTTATCAGAGAGCTTGAAGTTTTTGTCTTGCCTTGCTTTTTTGCGCAAATCAATCAGCACATGAATAACACCTTGAAGCAATTCCTGGTTATGTTCTTCTTCCTCTTTGAGGCCGAGCACTTCTTCCATGAAGCCAATATAGGTTTCTTTAAAACGTTCGAATGTTTGATTGTCAATTTGACTTAATGAAGTATTTCCGGATTTAATATCATAAATGCGCGCAGACATTTCAAACAACACAGCTAAGGCCTTTGCTGTATTGAAATCGTCGCTCATATTATTATAGAGTTCATCAATCAGATTGGTTAGCGTTTCTTCCAAAGGTGACTGCTTTATTGCTCCGCCCGGATGAGTCAATTTTTTAATTATAAGCAGCGCATTCGAAAGTTTTTTGAAACCCTTTTCAGCTGCGTTTAACGCTTCGTTCGAAAAATCCAGGGTACTGGAGTAATGCGATTGGAGCATAAAGAATCTTACTGTCATCGGACCATATCCTTTGTTCAATAAAGAATGAGAGCCGTTAAATAATTCACGGGGAAGAAAAGAGTTGCCCAGTGACTTGCTCATTTTTTGTCCATTGACAGTTAGCATGTTGGAATGTACCCAATATTTGACTGGATCCTTTCCAGTGGCCGCAACGGATTGAGCTATTTCACATTCGTGATGCGGAAATTTTAAGTCTATACCTCCACCGTGAATATCGAAGGTTTCGCCCAAATATTTTGTGCTCATCACCGTGCATTCAATGTGCCATCCCGGAAATCCTTCGCTCCATGGGGAAGGCCATCGCATAATGTGGGAGGGAGACGCTTTTTTCCAGAGTGCAAAATCCACTTTGTTTTTTTTCTCATCCTGACTATCAAGTTTACGCCCGCTTTCCATCAAATCTTCGACTACACGCCCCGACAGGACTCCATAATTATGGTGCTCATTGTATTTTAAAACATCAAAATAGACTGAGCCATTTACAACGTAAGCAAATCCACGTTCTATTAATTTTTTAGTGATTTCTATTTGCTCGACAATATGTCCTGTCGCAGAAGGTTCTATGCTGGGAGGCAGAATGTTGAATTGCCGCAATACATGATGAAAATCATCTGTGTAGTGCTTCACAATTTCCATTGGCTCTAACTTTTCAAGACGCGCTCTTTTTGCAATTTTATCCTCGCCGTCATCATCATCGTTTTCAAGGTGGCCAACGTCAGTAATATTTCGAACGTACCTAACTTTGTAGCCCAAATGCCGGAAGTATCGGAAAATGATATCAAAGGTCAGAAAGGTCCGAACATTTCCGAGGTGTACGTCGCTGTATACGGTGGGCCCGCAAACGTACATACCAATATGGCCGGGGTTAAGAGCCTCAAATAATTCCTTTTTGCCGCTCAAGGAATTCGCAAGATGAATAGGGTGTTTTTCGTAAAGCGTCATACCAGAAAAAATCGGCCGAAAATAACACTAATAAACGGACTTTATTTAAAAGTGATTAATAAAGGTAGGATGACTAGAGTTTGGAACGATTTAAATACTCTCCGATCGGTAGGAAAATGTTGGTCAAGTACAAATTAGGAATCAGACTTTTTGCTTACCCTTTTCTTTTTTTCAGGCGCTGCCGTTACTTCACCTTCTTTCACAAACTCCGGTTCCGGAATTGAGGTACCACAGTGTTTATTTAATTCCTGAATGACGTACCTGCATAATTCCGGAGAATATATTTCTTCATGCTGATGCATAAAAAAATAAACTTTTTGTAGTCCATTTTCGATCCAGGTTTTAATCCTTTGCACCCAGTCATCCACACGAGTATAGTCCGTGGGGTGGAGGCCATTTCCAACAAAACGAATGAACGCTGTTGGCGTGGTTAAGCGCATGTGTACGCAATCTCTTCTTCCCGAAGCGTCGGTAATTATAGAACCAGCGTTATTTTTTTCCAGCATTGAAAAAACTTTGTTAAATGCATCAGGATCCGCAAACCATTGCGGATTTCGGAGTTCAACAAACAATTCGACGTCCTTGGGAAAAGATTGTATAAAGGCTTCCGTTGTCTCCAATGTTTTTAGTCCCATGCCGGGATGTGGCATAAGAAAAACAGGGCCAAGATTACCTTTGAATCCACTAATGCCTTCGAGGAACTGAGTGGTGAGTTCCGTGACATCTTTCAATCGTTTCAAATGCGAAATCCGATCGGTTATTTTAGGAGAGAATTTAAAATCCTTTCCCACTTTAGCCGCCCATCCCGCGGTTTGACTCACTGTGGGTATGCGATAAAATGTAGCGTTGAGTTCGATACAGTTAAAATGTTTTGAATAAAGCGAAAGAAAATCAGCTTCCTTCGTTCCGGGAGGGTAAACTTTTCCAATCCAATCTTTTCTTCCCCATTTTGCACAGCCGACAAAGATTTCAGGTTTGGCATGTAAAGTTTGCCTTTTCAATAATTCCGTCGTGCCCGCAGCATCGGGGGGAAGGGTGAAGTCAATGCTACTTAAGTCTGTGTTTTCTACCTTGCCGAAGTCCATATCGCTAAAGATACGAAATGAACTGAAACGTGAATTTTTGCTCGATTATTAATTTTGTTTTTTCAGATTCATTTCAAAAAACTTCATCCATGTGCCGCCGTTATCCCTGGAGAATTCTCCGATTTCATTCCAAGTATTCTTTATAGGGTCAAGTGCAATAGTATATTTTATTTTGCCCGTAGGAGCATCGAAACCCCATTGGTATTTATCGTCCTCTAAGATGGTGAGCCAGGCTTGAACACTTTTTCCGTCTTTTAAAAACGAATTTAACTTGTACTGACTAGTCACCTGATCAAATGATAGTATAGCCAACGCGTGATGTACTACGTTGTTTTCATTGGTTTGTGGGTCAATCGCTTTTCCAATCCCTTCCATGAGCAAAACCATCCCCTCCAGTTTAAATTCTATGTGTTCATCCACCGTTGATTTTTTGGGCTGGCCTGGTCCCATTTGTATAAAGCCATCGCCTTGCCATCGCCCGGCCCAATTCGAAAATGGTTTCATTTTTTCTTTTCCCATAATCTCGGGTGATTGCGCAAATACTTTACTGCTAATCATTCCGGCCAGCATCAGGCCAATAAGGAGTATGTTTTTCATAATTGTAAACTAGTTTATATTATAAACTTAATGGATAAAAAAATTATTTATTTATGTATTGCTTTAATGTATTTACATATTCTTCGAAAGCCTTGATACCTTTTTTTGTTATCCGGCATGTAGTGAGCGGTTTTTTTCCCTTGAATGCTTTTTCGATAGCAATATATCCGGCTTGAGAAAGTTTGTCGAGTTGTACACTTAGGTTACCTGCCGTGCTGTCCGTTTTTTCTTTGATGAATGTGAACTCCGCCGATTCCAAACTAATCAGCAGCGACATAATCGCAAGTCGCAGCTGGGAGTGCAGAAGCGGATCGAGTTCTTTAAACATCATTTAATGATCGGTTTTATTTCGGAGCATGAAGCCCGGGACAAGATAACCAGTTGTTACGGCGACAGCACCCACAAGGTATTGCCACGGGCCGTCTACCAGAAAACAAAGTATGCCGAATATCCAAAATAAAATACCTCCGATAACCAATGGTCGAAATTTAATAATGGTTCCAGAAATCAAAGCAGGCAGCGCACTTATCACCAGGATGATGGGGTTTAATTGATAATTGATCTTGTTTCCAAACAGTATAATCGCAAACACAACAACGCTATAGGTAAACCAAAGCGTGCCATTAATTTTATCAAGGTGTGAACGTGTTTCTGCTTTTTTCCGATCGCTGTACGCTATAAACATAGTTGCGAACCATGCCGGTATAGTTACTAGCCATACAATGTAAGGATGGGGATAATCCAGCCGCATGAGGATAAACATTCCCAGGTTGGCGGCAACGGTTACAAACCCCCAAAGGATCAAGTAGACGCTATTTCTTTTTACATTTCCGTGTGCTTGGTGGATCATTTTAGTGATGATATCCAGGCTTTGCTCGGTTGTTAGAATTTGATTTTCTGTTTCCATGTACAAGTATACGAAATAATAATAAACTAGTTTATATTATAAACTACATATTTTTTAAAACTCTATTTTGATTGTAGAGAGTTAAATTTTGGGATGGATTTTACGGTGTTTAAGGTCCCTCGTTTGTGGATTGCGGAAGAAATTTTTCACCCGGGGTCAAAGCCGTCGGTTCTAAGTTGCTTATTGCGACACAAAGTTTCTTTGATATATCAGAATGGATTTCTAACTAAAATTCAAGGAGTATCGATTTGATGTGATTAGACAACCGGATTGCATTTGTAGATTTGTCGGAATTATGATCAAATAATTTTTAGTAGTTAACAATTTCACAATAATGTTTACAGGTATAATTGAAACAGTGGGGCGTGTTGCTGATATAAAAAGCGAAGGATCTAACGTACACTTTAAAATTGCTAGTACGATTAGTCATGAGCTCAAGATAGATCAAAGTGTATCGCACAATGGTGTTTGCCTCACCGTTGTAAAAGTGGAAGATGAGTGTCATTGGGTGACTGCAGTGCAGGAGACACTTCAAAAATCAAACCTGGGAAAGTTACAACAGCATGATGCTATCAATTTAGAACGCTGCATGTTAAACAACGGACGCTTTGATGGTCATATAGTGCAAGGGCATGTGGATCAAACGGCACTTCTGAAATCTTATAAAGATGTTGACGGGAGTTGGCTTTACACATTTGAATATGATCCAGCTGCAGGTAATGTAACGGTAGAAAAGGGTTCAGTCGCCGTCGACGGCGTGAGCCTGACATGTTTCAATTCCAAACCTTCCGAATTTACTGTAGCGATTATACCCTACACGCATAAGCATACTAACTTCCATCAGTTTAAAGTAGGAAGCTTGGTAAATCTGGAATTTGATATCATTGGAAAATATGTCAGAAGACTACTAAACACCGGATAGCAATCAATTGCTGTTTACCGATCACCGATTACTGATTTGCTAGCCCGTCGAAGACATTCTTCTTTTCTCATCCCATTGCTGAAGCCAACGTGAAGATTTGAACCCAACCCAGCCACAAATCATCCCAACAGTTGCCCCCACGATAATATCGCCGGGATAATGAACACCAAGATAGATGCGCGTATACGTCATGAATACTGCCCAGACAAATAATCCGATTATCCATCGTTTAGTGCTTCCAAAGAGAAGGTAGAAAAAAGTGGCAGTCCCAAATGTATTGGCTGCGTGGCTTGATGCAAATCCAAATTGGCCTCCTGTATAACCGTCTACTAAGTGGATTAATCCTTCAAGAGTTGGTTCGCGAGACGGCCGTAACCTGGCAAAGTAAGGCTTCATAATGCTGGCGGTAATTTGGTCAGCTAGAAGAATGGTGATAGCGATGCCAAGCAAAATTATCCAGCTTTCTTTTTTGTATTGTTTAATAATAAGATAGACGAGGAAAAGATACAGTGGAAGCCAGGTGATCGTCTCTGTCAGGACGAGCATGGCAGGATCTAGCCACGATGCATGGAATCCGTTAAGGTAACGAAGGAGTTCTTTATCATATTCTATCAACTGATCGATCATGATTAGGGAGTGAAGCGGCATTTTGATTTTCCTCTTGTATCCATTCAAAGGTTTCCCTTGGATTGCGGAAGGACTTATAACGAATACCAAATTTACGGATATTCATTTCAATCGCATCAAGATAAGCTTTTACTTTATCATCCATCAGGTCGGGTTGAATAGAAGCAATTCGCTTTAGTCCATTTTTTGCTGCCTCTGGTAAAATTGTAGTGAGCATCCAGTGCTGATCTTCTTTTTCAATATATCCCTGTTGTGAGATATCCGACACCCAGTTCGGTGTATTGTATGCAGATAAAAATTCAAGCGCCTTTGAAAAAACATTTCTGTATTGTTCGCTGGTAATGGGTCCCTGCCACGTTACACCTGTGGAATTATTAGTAGCATCGAATACGATTTTAGCATAAGGTTCATCGAACAGCAATTGCATTTGTAAATTTTCAGGTTTTGGTAAATGCAATGTAAATTTGGTGAACTTATTTAGTTCGCTTTCAACGTGAACCGTTCCCCCAAGCGCTTCGCTTTGAAGCTTTACGAGATAAAGGCCAAGTCCTCTACCTTCTATGTGCCGATGAAATCGTCTGTAAAGTTTAAATATATTGTCTTTATGTGTATTTAAATCAATACCTAAGCCGTTGTCTTTGACGGTAAGTATAAAGTGATCCTTGTCCTCCTTCGTTGAGATCTCAATAACAGGAGGCTGATCCATGTGAGCGGTATTTAATGCTGTTACTAATCAGATTATACAGAATGCTATGGATCATCGGTTTCACTGAATAAATCACTTCACAGTTGCTAAAGTCATTCATGAACTGCACGTGATGTGTGTGAATTTCGTTCTCCAAAATATCGTGAATGGATTTGAACTCCTGCTCCAGGCAAATTTTTTGCCTGATTTGAAATATGTCTTGGCGAATGTCGATGATCTTAATAAGATCTTTTATAATGTAGTCAAGTCTTTCAGTCGATGATTGAATGTGTCTAAAGATTTCAACATTTTCGTTTGTAATACTCTTCGGATCGATCAGCGCAACAAGTCCTAACAAGCTTGCTACAGGACCACGCAAGTTATGAGAAACTGAAAATGAAAATTGTCTCAATTCATTGTTATGTTTGATGAGTTCGGAATTGGTCTCTGTCAAAATTTTATTTGCTTCTATCAATTCCGACTGCAAGGTTTGATTTTTTTGAAGAAGCTTACTTCGTTGTTCTTCGATCACCTGGTTAGCATCCCAAAGTTTATCCTGATTCGTTTGAAGGATATCGCTTTGTTCTAAAATTTCAGCACTCTGGGTTTGGATCTCTACATTTTTTAACAGCAGTGTTTCATTTGCTTTGTTTAACTCTTTGATAAGTTCAGCATTTTTATTTTCTGTAGTTTCTGAAAGCCATTTTAGAAAGATTATGTGTGCCATCAAGGCCCAATAAATCAAGAAAATGACAATGTTTGTAAAGTAGTAATTCGTTACCTTCAATTTGTGCTGTTGATAGGGGACTCCGAAAGCATCGTGGAGCGGATCGTAACACATTAAGATCAACAGCCCAAGCATAGAGCATGTGATGAGGAATTTTTTCTCGCGAAGTGAAAATAAAACCCAAGGAATTACGCAGCTGCCCAATATAACAATCCGGAATGTAAAATAATCGAGCTCCTCCTGCTGATCGTAGTATAGAAATTTAGAATAGATTGAAAGTGCCGTGATGATGATGGGAATAGCAAGACTGATCCAAATGCGCGCACTGTCATTGTAGCCTTTATCATTCAGGGGAATTACAGAAAGACAAGACAATCCAATTATTGGGATGGAAAATGTTACGAAACTCCAACCATACCAGATGTAGTACATGACAAATAAAAGAAAGCTGGTGCTGAAGAGAATCAGCGCGATAGCATTGGATAAAATGATGCCCCGTTTTTCCGCGGACGATTTTGAAAAAACAGTGCCGCAGTAAATGAGGGAACGGAAAAATTTAATCAAATGGCTGGGCTTCATTAGTCCGGTGTCAAAATTAAATAAGTATGAATTTAAATACACTGCTTTTGGCAGATCAGCAAGGTCTGGTTTAGGATCCTTCGTGGAAGTTGCTGCACCTGATGCTCAACTGTCTAATCGCAATACGACGCGGTGCTAAACATAACCAGATCGGTAAAAAGTCCAGCCAAAGTTTCGACAACTGATTGAATCAAGGGCTTGTAACGGCCTTTGTCTTTAATGGTTTCACAATAGGCAAGGAAATATTTCACAGAATCACCCTTCAAACCATAAGGAATTATGCATTATGTCAGTAAGTAAGGAGCAAAGATTGCTGAAGGTTTATCTTTTAAAATAAAAGGGAAGTTGCGGTGGGAATAACAGAATATTTACGGGTAGCAAGTATTTATAAAGTATCAAATACTTGCAAAAGCTAATAGGAGTTCGTTTCAATCACGTTATTTAAAATAATTTGGATTCAGCTCCAGACATTTTAAAAAAATCAATGGTTTTGCTTTTGGCAGTTGTTTCATCAAACTCTTTGCAGGTATAGATGACCAGCGATAGAAATTTCTGTTTAGACCACACGCCAATGTAAATTCCGGAATCAATAAGTGGCACAAATGCATCATAGCCTTGGTTGGATTCTTTACCGAGACCTCCGGTAGCGTGTACGGTAGGATCTCCGTACGTCCTAAGGTGCAATTCTTGTGTTATGAAATGAAAGAAATCAACCAAAGTTACTTCGTTCACCTCGATGGAAAAGAAGCCTTCCAGCAGCATTCTCTTTCTAAAAATATCAGGAGCAAGGTTCTTCATGCTATTTTTTGTGTCTTAATAATATAGCGTCACATTTTGTTAACCAACACATCCGCTTAAAGTTTGGCGAAGAAGGATTGAATGAATTGTTGTGACGGAATCTATTATTCACCTTGTTTGATACTTCCGGATAATTTAGCGAAAAGGCTTTTGGGAGTAACCTCCATCATTTTACGCGTGGTTAGGTAGTGAATAACTTTTTCCTCCAGGAAATGATGAAGCGGCAATAGAATTGAAATGAGCCCGATTTTAATTGCTAATATTTTCCAGGGTTCTCCATGGGTCCAGTGATGGATCTGATTATCAGCGATAAGGATGATGAATTCAAACAGGAAAATAAATGCAAAAAATCCAAGAATTCTTATGGTAGATTTTGATACGCTGAATATTCCCAGCATGACCAAAACTATAAATACTCCTGCAATAGCCGCAGTGATCCCCATATACTGGATATTGTGTCTTTCCCTTTTTTCCTGTTCCGCAGCTAGAATTTCTTTTTCTTTTCTTTTGTTTTCATTGTCAACTTCTAACAGCAGCAAATCTTTTTCAGTTGATAATGTCTCCAGGCTGTCTTTATAATGATTGTATTTTGAATTGTAGTAGTAAGCATTCTTGAAGTCACCCAATTTTTGATATACTGAATCAAGACGGCTGGTAACAGTCTGAAGCATTTCAATATCACCCGTCTCATCGCTAAGCTTTTTTGTTTTCAGCCAATAGTCCAGCGCGGTTCTATATTCTCCTTTTTTGAAAAAATAGTTCGCATATTCATTATAAAAAAGATACCTATTCTGTTTGTCTGCTTTCGTCTCAAAAAACGGAAGCGCTTTTTTAAAATAAAAATTGGCAGAATCGTATCGGCCCATTCCTGTGTAAGCTTTAGCGTAAGACTGATTCAAAAAATGGTCAAAACCTCCTTTTATCATGAATTCTCTTAGTTCTTTCCTTTCTTCTAAGTAGCGCAGTGCTTTTTCCTCCTGGTGGCTGTCAAGAAACTGATTGACTATAAATGAATATGAATTGATCTTATAAATTTCAAACTGGAGACTATCGGATAAGCTCATGCATTTTTCATAGAATGAGGTTGCCATGTCATATTGCTTGTCTCTTGTGTAGATCCTTCCTATGTTGTTATAGAGGTTGAGGCGATGATACGGCTCACGTCGTTGTAAGGCAAGCTTTTCACTCTTGAAGAGGTAATCTTTTGCTTTTTCAAAATCTTCGAGGTCCGAGTAAAAGTTTGCCATCATATAATAACACCTGCGCATCTGGTCGTAGTTTTGAACCTCCTCCGCCAGGTTCAAGGCTTGAATGTAGTTTCTGAAGGCCAATAATTCTTCGTTTCTGCTCAGGTATGTATCACCTATAGAACGAAGAGCAGAAATTTTTAACGAATCATTATCCACGGAGGCTACAATAGAAAGGGCGAGTGTATTATAATTCAATGCCTTATTTTTTTCTCCTTCAATTCTGGCGCCCCAGGCCAGGTAAGTATACGTCCATGCCAGGTACTCATCGTTGTTGCTTGCTTTAGCCAAAGTTAATGCCCGCTGGGTGAAGCTATTGCCTCTGTTAATATAGTCCTGTGATTTGGGGTTGCTATAATATCGGTAGGCATTCGACAACAACGCCTCAAGCATCAACGTCCTGTCACGGCTTAATTCCGCTATTTCCAATTGTTGTTTCGCGTACGCATCCGAAAGTGGAGTGTTCAGGTTAATGTAAAAACTGGCTAAATCTCTCAACCATTTAATTTTCTCCTTGTTGGTTTTGGATTGCTCCAGGTTGCGTTTCAGACTATCGGTAAGGGGGTAATCTTGTGCAAACGTGTTCGTTGAAAATAACAGTATGAATAAAACTATACTTGTTTTCGCCATAGTTTTTGGATAAGATAAAAGTAAAGGTAAGGAACCCATTTCACATAAAAATCCGCGCCTTTGGAAAAAATAAGAAATAGCAATTTCGTTTCATTAGAACATATTTATCTAAACGCGAATATGATAACGAAAATGTAGAACTAAGAAAGAAATATTTAAGTGACCGGGACCAGCCTCCAATGTTATTTGCTGTTAATTACTTTATCGCAAATGGAAAATTGAACTGAGCTATTGCAATGAAGACCTCAGATCAACTTGTCACCTCATGCTTCTTATTTCTTGAAATATTCTCGACAGTCCATTGAATTTTCTTTTGTAGAGCGTGCTTTCTTACTGGACAACTTAGCTTATCGCAGATTTTACAAGAAAACTCCAGACAGCCATCAGTATGAATGAAGAACTCGATGGATTTTCCAAATCGCTCACAAATAAATTTTTTAAATTCATCAATTTCAAAGTGTGCTTCATGCAAATTTAAATACCACGGTACGGTTAAATGACAATCAATGTGCAATTTGTTGCCATACTTTATAATGCGAAGGTTGTGTAGGTCAATCCAATTTTCCCTGCGGTGTTTGTTCAGGGCAGCAACAATTTTTTCCAGCAAGACGCTATCCGTTTCATCCATGATTCCCGCCAGCGAACTGCGGAGGATTTTGTAACCTGTGTGAATAATGATGAAGGCAAAAAGAATTGCTACAGCGCTATCGAACCAGAGAATTTCTGTGAAATAAATAAGCAACAGGCCAACAACAATTCCCAGGGTTGTATAGGTATCTGATTGCAAATGCCTTCCACTGGCTAGCAGTGCCATAGAATCATTCCGCTTGCCGATGTGAATGCAGACGATTCCCATAACATAATTGACCACGGCTGTGCCACAAATAAGGGCCATGCCTAAATCCAGTTGATGCAAGGGCTCTGGATAAATTATATTTTTTATCGCATTGTAAATAATGAGAAATCCGGCAACGAAGATCATGCTTCCTTCCAGGGCCGCGGAAACAAATTCAATTTTACCATGGCCATACGGATGATCATCGTCACCGGGTTTGGCTGAAATGTATAAACTGAAAAGCCCCACAAATCCAGCGATAACATTTACAATGCTTTCTAAAGCATCCGTTAGAATGGCAACGGAATTGGTTAATAAGTAAGCTCCAATTTTAACTAAAAGCAATACGACGGAGACGAACGCAACCCATTGCTGAACCTGAATGTTTTTCTGCGAGGTTTCCATTCGCTTGTTTATAGTTCATCTTTGTGGTGTCCTGCTCAGCAACCTGATGATAGCAGGAATAGCAATAACCACCCATACAACATTAACAAATGTGTTCGCGTAGGCGGCCTTATTAACAGAATATAGTATCAGAAAAATCCCACCAACGATATTTAGGCTGTAAAACAACAGCGAATCCGATCTTATTTTTTGATACATATTTAATCCGTAGGCTAGCACTATAGAAAGTGAGCCGCTCCATCCAAGGATGTCAATTAAATAGTCCAATTAATCTCTTAGTCGAACGCGCGCTACATACATATCTGCTGTGATATAAAGTGTTTTCTCATCCGGCGACAAAGCGACATTTGAGGTAGCTTCAGATATTTTTATTTTACCAAGCAATTTTCCCCCACTATTGAAAACCCATATCCCTCCTGGGCCGGTTGCAAAAACGTTTCCCTGTTTATCAATTTTTAATCCGTCTGGCGATCCTTTTTCCGTCTTCGCGACTTCAGTTGCGTCGTAAAAAATTCTGGCGTTCGCCACCGAATCATTTTCGAGAAGATCGAATGCATACCAAATGGATTTTTCGGGATCGGAGTTTGCAACCAGTAAAGTTTTCTCATCAGGGAATAACGCAATTCCGTTTGGTCTTGTGATCGAGTCAGTTATCAGCCTGAGTGCTCCGTTTGAAACCTTATAGACGCCTTGAAATAAAGTTTCTTTTGTGGAGTCCTCCGCCTGATTCGGAAGTCCGTAAGGAGGATCAGTAAAAAATAATTCACCCTTGCTATTAAAAACTGCGTCATTCGGGCTATTTAATTTTTTACCTTCAAAATTGTCAGCAAGGGAAATGAATTTTGGTTCTGGTGCTGTTAGTGGAGCGTCCATAATAGAAACTCGCCGGTCGCCATGTTGACAAAGCACCAACTTGCCTTCGTTATTCAATGTTAATCCATTAGAACCTGGCTCGTTGGAATAAGGCATTGAACCTGTTCGGCCGGACGGTGTGAGGTAAGTTTCTTTTCCTCTTTCTTCCGTCCATTTGTAAACCGTGTTGGTTGGCACATCAGAGAAAAGCAATGCCTTCTGGTCTTCGATCCAAAGCGGACCTTCACTCCACTCAAATCCTTCAGCGATAACTTCTACCTTAGCCTCTGCATTTACTAAGGCATCGAAGGCAGGATCCGTTCGCTCTATCGACCCAATGGTTTTATTTTCTTTTTGAGTGCAGGAGAACGATACAATCAGTAGAGTACAAGCAATAAGATATTTCATAGGTAGATTATTTTCTTTTGAAAAGTAAGCTAAAAATGATGAAACGAAAAGCCGTTAACAGACCGCAGTCAACGGACCACGGAGAGATCGATCTCAACAGTCCATGGTCCAAGTTAATGCGGTTAGTAGGTTGCGAAAGATAAGTCCATCTTTCAATCTTCCAATCTTTCAATTTTTCCAATCTTCCAATTCTTCTCCTATCCGTAGACCTTCTTAATCGCCTCGTACGCTATCCGTTCGTCCTCTTCTTCCAACAATCCACTCACACCAATGCCACCTATTACTTTATTGTTTTGCCTGATCGTAACGCCTCCACCAAAGCCTGTAATTCCTTTATCACCCCAGAAGGCAGGAGGTCGGTCATTTCCAAGCATGAACTGGCCCATGAGTTTTGTGTCCTTTCTGTCGCGTGCGGCCGTGTATGCTTTGTTCTGCGCAATTAATGCTGCCGCCGGACTTGCTTCATCCATTCGCAGAAAGGCAATGAGTTCCCCTTCGGGCCCACCTACAGCAACAGCGACTTGCTTGCTTATTTTTTTAACCTCAATAACAACTTCATCGATCAACTGAATCGCTTCCGTCGAACTTACTTTTTCGGATAAATACATAGTTTAAAACAAAATTGAAGTTGCCCAAGGTAGGTGCTCTTAATTAATTATCCAATGGAGATTTAAGCACATTATTTTAATAAGAAGTAGGCATAAGGTGAGCTAAAGCTTAACTGGATAATTTTGGATCATCAACTTTATTTGGATCAGGGTTAGTTTGATAAGTGAGTAATCTGGAAATTTTTTGCCCTTTGAAATCCAATTCATTTTCAGAGGTCGTAAGTGGGAATACATAAAACAAACAAACTCGCTTATGAAAAAGTCAATTTTAACTATCGCACTCATTGGTGCTTCCTTTATCGCTACTGTTGCGCAAACAGTTTGGGTCGGCGGAGAGCAAATGTACCCGGCCAAAGATATTATTGATAATGCTGTGAACTCAAAAGACCACACGACATTAGTAGCGGCTGTAAAAGCTGCAGGGTTGGTGGAGACCCTGAAAGGCAAAGGTCCTTTTACCGTATTTGCACCAACCAATCAGGCGTTTGCAAAACTTCCCGAGGGAACAGTGGAAGGATTACTAAGGCCTGAAAGCAAAACCGCACTAACCTCCGTTTTAACCTATCACGTTGTGCCAGGCAAATTGGATTCTAATGCCATTGCAAAAGCAATCAAAGCCGGTGGTGGTACTGCAGAGTTGAAAACGGTTAGCGGCGGCAGACTTTTGGCAACGATGAATGGTCCGAAAAATGTCATTTTGAAAGATGAGAAAGGTAATGTGGCCAATATCACTACATATGATGTGTATCAATCGAACGGAGTTATTCACGTTATTGATACCATTGTAATGCCTAATTGATTAAAACTCCTAATCCGGACCAAAGCCTCCCTTGAGGCTTTTTTATTTTTCATTGACTTTTTTAAAAACATTTAAGCCAAACGATATTGTGAGTCACTCAATTTTCTGTACAAATATATTTTGGTTTCCATCCAGACGACAAATGCCCGGTGCAGGTATGGACATCCCTCCGGGACTTTGTTCTTCTACCTGTATTATTCTGCTACCATAAGAAGCGTCCCTATCGGACTCGATCCCTTTTCCTTATGGACTATGCTTTATTAAATGGATAGCGTGTAAAAGTAAACCCTTGCGTATAGTCCTGTAGGGACGATCGTCTGGTAGAAATTAAATAAGGATAAAGACTAAGTCCCAGCGGGACGTCCTTATTGATTGGGAGAATTATTGCATTTTATACCAAAATATGCACGGACAGATAATTCCTTCCGGTAAGATGCCGATTTAAATCTCCTCTTCGGATGAAAGTTTTTATAACATTAAAAATTTTTCGGTAAACAATTTCTGACCTGCAATTAACCATCTCTCTTGGCGTCCGCTAATCAACTAATACCTTATTCTGAGGATATGTGAATATTAGCCGGCCTTTGCTATTTTTGCGATCACTTGACTTAGCCTTTATTAATTTTAACGCTTATGATTAAAGTCGGGCAGCAAAAACTGTCATCCAATGATTTTGAAAAAATACTCTACGCAGGAGAAAAAATTGAATTGGATACCGGCGCCTTGGAGAAGGTGGAAAGAAGTTTTACGTTTTTAAAAACATATTCACAGAACAAGATCATCTATGGTATCAATACTGGACTTGGACCTATGGCGCAGTATAAAATTAGTGATGAAGACCAACGTCAACTTCAATATAATCTAATACGAAGTCACAGTTCAGGAGCCGGGCAACCTATCGCTGAAGATCTGTCGCGGGCTACGATGCTGGCCAGACTTAATAGTCTGATGCAAGGTGCTTCAGGTGTGCATCCCAGCACGGTTACACTTACTTCGTGATCTTAATCAATGAGAAAATTTCAGCCTGCATTTTTGAAAGAGGTGGTGTAGGTGCAAGCGGTGATTTGGTCCAACTGGCGCACTTGGCATTAAATCTGATTGGAGAAGGAGAAGTTTTAGTGGATGGCTCGTGGCGACCGGCCAGAGAAGTTTTTGAATCGAAAAATATCAAACCGCTTGAGGTTCATCTCCGGGAAGGACTGGCCTTGATGAATGGAACCTCGGCTATGACAGGAGTAGGCATGGCAAATATTATTCATGCACGGTATCTGCTGGTTTGTTCGATCATGCTGTCCGCGATCACGAATGAACTGATGAAATCGTTTGATGATCATTTTTCATTCGAATTGAATCATGTCAAACATCACAAAGGTCAATCAAAAGTGGCTGACATTATCAGGACCCTTCTTGCTGATAGCAAATTAATCCGGAAACGTCCCGAACATTTATATCACCGGAAAATAGAGGAAGCGGTTTTCACCGACAAGGTGCAGGAATATTATTCACTTCGCTGTGTACCGCAGATCCTCGGGCCCGTTTACGATACCTTGATCGAAGTTCAACGGGTGTTAGAAGATGAGGTGAATTCGGCGAACGACAATCCGGTGATTGATCATGAAAAAGAAATGGTATATCACGGCGGAAATTTTCATGGTGATTATGTATCGCTGGCCATGGATAAGCTGAAGATTGTAATGACCAAGCTTTCCATGTTGTCGGAGCGGCAGCTCAATTATTTATTGAATGATAAATTAAACCAAAAACTTCCTCCGTTTATAAACCTGGGAAAGTTGGGATTGAATCTGGGACTGCAGGGCATGCAATTTACAGCTACCTCTACCGTGGCTGAAAATCAAACCCTTTCCTATCCGATGTATCTCCATAGCATATCAAATAACAACGACAATCAGGATATTGTAAGTATGGGATGTAATGCGGCGCTGATGACGCGCAGAGTGATTGACAATAGCTTCGATGTATTAGCTGTGCAAACCTTGGCGTTGGCTCAGGCGATTGACTATCTTAAATGTCAAACGCGGATGTCTTCCTTTTCACACAAATTTTTTGATGAAGTACGTGCGCTTGTTCCTGCCGATTGTGGAAGACAAACCACGGTACAATGACATTCAATTAATCCGAAAGTATTTAATCACGTTTAGGCTCCTCAACGCCCTTGTAAATAAAATCTATGCAGCCTCCTAATTTTCAAATTGAAGAAATTGCATGCGATTCTCCCGATCACTGTCGTAACTAAAAAAATTATTAATACATGAAATATGCTTTAGTAACCGGAGGATCACGCGGAATAGGTCGGGCCATTTGTATTAAACTGGCAGAACAGGGGTATAACATTATTATTAATTATAAAAGCAACGATGCGGAAGCAAATAAAACGGCCGAGATGGTACGCGAAAAAAATGTGCAGGCAGAGTTGATGAAGTTCGATGTGTCAAACAAAGCTGACGTGGACTCTGTGCTGGGCGGATGGGTTGAAAAAAATAAAGAAACACCCATTGAAGTGTTGATCAACAATGCAGGCATTCGCGAAGATGCATTAATGATCTGGATGACGGAAGATCAATGGCAAAATGTTTTAGGCTCAAGCTTGAATGCATTTTATTACGTTTCGCGGCAGGTGTTAAGTGGCATGTTGGCTAACAAATATGGACGGATTGTAAGTGTGGTTTCCTTTCAGGGATTAAAGGAATGCCCGGTCAGACAAATTATTCTGCTGCAAAAGCCGGTGTAATCGGCGCTACAAAGGCACTTGCTCAGGAAGTTGCGCGCAGGGGCGTAACGGTAAATGCTGTGGCTCCTGGTTTCATCCGCACAGACATGACACAAGATTTAAATGAGCAGGAGCTTAAAGCACTTATACCCATGAAACGATTCGGCGAACCCGATGAAGTGGCCGATGCAGTGGTTTTCTTAGCTTCATCCAAAGCATCCTATATCACAGGCGCTGTGCTTTCTATAAACGGAGGATTATATTCGTAAAAAAAATCCTTTCGAGCATTTACTGCCGCGAACGTTCTTGAAAATCTTCATGTTTCGATTCAATTCTTACGAAGGTGCCAATAGGAATTGAGTTTGAGTTAACAGTTTATGCGAATCACAATTTTAAATATATTTTTGCAGTTGGTTAAAGTCTTCAAAATCAGGGTACTTTAAAGGGTTTACAGGTTGATTGATGAATAGAGTCGTTATCACAGGCATTGGAATTTATTCTTGCATAGGCAAAAACCTGGCGGAGGTCCGGCAATCGCTTTATGAAGGCAAGTCGGGAATCGTCCTGGATCCTAACGCGTAAGGAAATGGGATATCGATCAAGTTTAACAGGTTTTGTAGAGAGGCCTCATCTAAAAGGAGTTCTTGACAGACGGGCGCGCGTAATGCTTCCGGAACAGGGCGAATATGCCTATATGGCTACTAGCGAAGCGCTGCAGGAAGCCGGTATTGACCAGGATTATATCGATAAGCACGAGTTGGGAATTATTTATGGAAATGATAGTTCCGCTCAACCTGTTATCGAAGCTATCGACATCATTCGAGAAAAAAAAGATACGATGTTGGTAGGGTCGGGAAACGTATTTCAGGTGCTTAACTCTACTGTTAATATGAACCTGGCCACGATCTTCCGACTGAAAGGGATAAATTTTACCATTAGTGCAGCGTGCGCCAGTGGATCACATGCAATAGGTATGGCATCGATGTTCATTCGCAATGGTATGCAGGACTGCATCATTTGTGGAGGGGCGCAGGAAACGAATATTTACTCGATGGCGAAATTTTGATGCACTGGGAGCATTCTCTATTCGTGAAAATAGTCCTACAGCAGCTTCCAGACCCTTTGATAAAAATCGGGATGGCTTGGTACCGAGCGGAGGAGCAGCTACCGTTATTCTTGAAAGTTTGGAATCTGCCCAAAAACGCGGTGCAAAAATATTGGGAGAGTTAATAGGCTATGGTTTTTCCTCTAACGGAGAACACATTTCAAATCCCAGCGTGCAAGGACCTGCAAGATCGCTGCGAATGGCGATGAAAAATTCTGAGACTGAAAGCTGCTGAAATAGATTATGTAAATGCACATGCAACATCGACACCTGCAGGTGATACAAGTGAAGCAAGAGCAATTTTTGATGTTTTTGGGGAAGTAAACACTCCAGTCAGCTCAACAAAATCCATGACTGGTCATGAATGCTGGATGGCAGGTGCCAGCGAAATCGTATATTCGCTTCTTATGATGAGAGATTCTTTCATTGCTCCGAATATTAATTTTGAAACCCCGGATGAAGATTCTGCGAAGCTTAATATCATCGCAAAGACAATGAATAAAAATATTGATGTATTTTTGTCAAACTCTTTTGGATTTGGAGGGACAAATTCGACTTTGATCATTAAAAAGTGGATAAATTCGTAAATGGAAACAGCAACTATCATAGAGAAAATCAATGGTTTTTTAGTGGAGGAATTTGAGGTAGAGCCAGGAAAGATCACGTCTGAAGCAAATCTTCGAGAAACGTTACAACTGGACAGTCTGGATTACATTGATCTGGTGGTAGCCATCGAAAGCAACTTTGGCTTTAAAGTGAGACCGGAAGATTTTGCGAATATCAGCACATTTCAATCCTTCTACGACTACGTTATCAGCCGCGTAGCGGCGAAAGTTCACTCCTGATCATGCCGCAGTGGCAAGGTAAATCCAAAGGCACTCCTCTGGGTTACCGTATTTTTGTCTTCATTATAAAGGCTACAGGTGTAACCATGGCATATCTTGTGCTACGCTTTGTTTCTTTCTATTACTTTCTTTTTTCGTGGAGTTCTACGCGACATATCTATCGTTACTTTCGAGATCGCCATCATTACGGTGTCTTTAAATCAATTTTGAAAATCTATCAAAATTACTATGTGTTCGGTCAGACCTTGCTCGACAAAGTGATTGTCATGGCCGATATCGAAAATAAATTCACCTATGATTTCGATGGCGAAGAAAATCTGCGCGACATTGTCAAAGGCGGAAAGGGAGGAATTTTATTGAGCGCGCACGTGGGAAACTGGGAAGCTGCCGGACATTTATTGAAAAGACTCAAACGCGTATCAATGTGGTTATGTTCGACGGTGAACATCAGCAGATCAAGGAATACCTTGAACGTGTAACAGGTGGCCATAACTTGAAAATTATTTTGATTAGCGACGATATGTCGCACGTGTACGCGATGGGCGAAGCATTACAAAAAAATGAACTGATCTGTCTACACGCTGACCGTTTTCTGGAAGGAAATAAAACAAGGATGAATGAATTTTTGGGCGGAAGATGCTCAATTCCCGGTAGGCCCGTTCTTGCTCGCTGCCAGTTTCCGTGTACCCGTTTCTGTTGTATTTGCTTTTAAAGAAACCACAAACCATTATCATTTTTTTGGAAGTCCCATATTAATACGCGACGGACAAGAATCAAAAGATGATTTTATATCTCGCCTGAACTTAACTTTTGTTTGCGAGCTGGAACAAAAAATAAAAATGTATCCAGAACAGTGGTTTAATTATTATAACTTTTGGGCCAAATGATCTTAGCAACCCGAGATGATATTATCAGATACATCCCTCAGCGATATCCCATCGTAATGGTACATGAGTTAGTGGAAGCGGACGAAGACCACGCTGTTACCGCGCTCACCATTGAGCCAGACAACGTTTTTGTCTCAAAAGAATATTTCTCGGAACCTGGGTTGGTGGAGAACATTGCACAAACAGCAGCTATGCATGTTGGGTATCAGTGCGCTTTAAAAAACATTCCAATACCGATCGGCTACATCGCCGCCGTAAAAGATTTGAAGATTCAAAGCTTGCCAAAACAAAATACGCGTATTATCACGTCGGTAAAAGTGACAAATAAAGTGTTGGATGTAACCGTTGTCGAAGGTCGGATTGAGCAGGAAGGGAATTTGTTATGTTCGTGCGAGATGAGAATATTTGCAAAAATAAATCCTAAAACATGAATGCTATGAAAAGCAAATTAATTGTTTTCATATTCTCCATTGTTCTGAGTTCGGAAACGTTCGCACAGGAGAAGCGCGATGTGTTCAACCCAAGCACGGAAATAACCTGGTTAGGGCTTGATTTTAGCGATGCTAAATTTATTGGGGATCGCGAGCGTCTGGGTTCTGAATCGGACATACGTCATTTACTGGATGCGCTGAATGAACTTATGATCAAGGAGGCAGATAAGTACAATGTCGCTGCGGCGATTCAAAAGAAAAAAGTAGAGAACGGTACTCAGGTGGCAAATGAACACAATGCTGAACTCGATGTCATGACAATGATTTCAAGCGACGGGAAAGATCACATTCATCTTAAAGCATCAGATGTAGAAGAGATAATTTCCAATTATGATTTCAAAGGACTTAACGGCATAGGGTTGATATTTAATGTCGAGAGCTTTAATAAAATAATTGAAGAAGGATCCATATGGATCACGTTTGTCAATATGAATACGAAGGAAGTCCTTTTTACCGAGAGACTAGTCGCGCCCCCCAGCGGTTTCGGAATGCGTAATTTTTGGGCAGGTTCGGTAAATGGAGTGCTTACAAAAATCAAGAAAAAAGAATTTGAAAACTGGCGCAAAAAACACAGCTGAGGAAAGCAGAAAGCAGAAAGCAGAAAGCAAAAGGAGCTTAAAGCTTTACGCTTTACGCTTTAAGCTTTACGCTTTCTAATGATCCACCGAACAGAAATAACCGTAAGATTTAACGAAGCCGATCCGCTGGGCATTGTTTGGCATGGACACTACGTCCGTTATTTTGAAGATGCCCGGGAAGATTTTGGTAAGGTATATGGGATTTCCTATCTGGATTTTTACAGAAATGGTTTGGCGGTTCCTATCGTAACCATACAATGTGATTATAAAAAACCGTTGCGTTATGGAGATACTATAATGGTAGAAACGTCGTATATCAATACGCACTGCAGCAAAACTTAAATTCAAGTATCGCATATTCGATACCTTGCACGGAACATTAGTTGCCAGTGGCTCTACGCTACAGGTTTTTGTTGACGCAAAAACATTTGAACTTCAACTTACCATTCCCGCTTTTTTTGAAGCATGGAAAAAGAAACAGAATTTTATCTGAGATGAGGAAGGTTTGGATGGTTGCGGACAGTATTGTTTCTCCGTTGGGCTCATCAACTCAGGAAAATTATGAAAACCTTCAACAGGGAATTTCCGGCTTAAAGTTGATGCGGGAGGCGAAATTAAGTGCTGATTCTTTTTACGGCGGTCTTGTTCAGCATTTTGATAGCGATTCCTCTTGCACAAAATTTGAATCTCTTTGTAAGGAGGTCATTGCGGCAAGTTATTGATCAAAGCACCGATTCAAAAAGACCGAACTATTTTTATTCTCTCGACAACTAAGGGAAATATAACCTTTCTGGAGGAAGGCCATGTTGATAATCCCAGGATTCATTTGCACGAAACTGCGGCATACCTCGCCCATCTACACGGATTTAAAAATCATTTTGTGATTTCAAATGCATGTATTTCTGGCGTGATGGCATTGCTCGTAGGAAAGCGAATGATTGAAGCCGGACTGTATGATCATGCAGTTGTTGTCGGTGCAGATGTTCTTAGCCGTTTTGTTATTTCTGGGTTTCAGAGTCTTCAGGCCTTAAGTCCGGAGGCTTGCCGTCCATTTGATGCGAAACGAAAGGGTATTAACCTGGGAGAATGTGCAGCAGCCGTTGTGCTTACGGGTAGAACTGGACATGTTAACGAGCGGACCGCACGTTCGGATTGCAGGAGGAGGACTAAGCAACGATGCTAACCATATTTCGGGACCGTCGCGCACTGGTGAAGAACTCGGTTTTGCTATAGAACAAGCGTTGACTGAGGCAGGCATGAATGAAGAGAACATTGATTTTATTTCTGCTCACGGTACGGCTACGCTTTATAATGATGAGATGGAAGCAAAGGCTTTTAATTTGATGAAGCTGGATACAGTGCCATTAAATAGTTTGAAAGGATATTTTGGTCATACACTGGGTGCTGCGGGTATCCTGGAGACCGTGCTGAGCGCGGAAAGCCTGTTACACGATGAGCTTATCCCTACCGTTGGATTTGAACAACTAGGAGTTACGCAAAACGTCAATGTTATTCACGCCATTGAACATCGCTCCTTAAAAACATGTCTTAAAACGGCATCCGGATTCGGAGGATGCAATGCGGCAATAATTTTACAAAAAGAATATAATTTTGAATCATGAATTTTTTTGAAAAGGAAAAACTTTCAGCGTTGCAAGCAAAAGAAGAAGCACAATGGATCACCTTTGCTCCATTTGTTTTTCAAGCTACCCGTGTGCTTCGGGACAGTGGAATCTTATCGTCTTATTGAATCGAATCGCCAGGGAATAACATTGGAGGAGGTTACGGCACAAATAAAACTTCCTGCGTACGGCATACGGGTTTTGATAGAAGCAGCATTGGGTATAGGTTTACTCGTTTTAAAAGACGGGAAGTATAAAATTACAAAAACTACCTACTTCATTCTTCACGACGAGCTTACCAAGGTGAACATGGATTTTACGCACGATGTATGTTACAATGGTATGTACTTTTTGGAGGAAAGCATCAAAAATCAAAAACCTGAAGGCTTGAAAGTATTCGGCAAATGGAATACGATTTATGAGGCATTGTCTACAAACCTTCCCGAAAAAGCAAAAACCAGTTGGTTTTCGTTTGATCATTTTTATTCGGATTACGCTTTCCCTGAGGTATTACCCCATGTCTATGCGTACAAGCCAAAAAAATTACTGGACATCGGGGGTAATACTGGTAAATGGTCCATGCAAAGTTTTGAATACGACTCCGAGGTAAAAATTACCATCATGGATTTGCCAGGTTATGTCGAAACGGCAAAAGAACAAATTCATAAAAAAGGTTTTGGCAATCGTATTTCTTTTTATCCTTGCAACATACTGGACGAATCTCAGAAATTTCCTTCCGGATTTGATGCTATCTGGATGAGCCAGTTTTTAGATTGTTTTTCAGATGAACAAATCGTTTCTATTCTGAGACGGTGTAAAAAAGCATTAAATCCAGATGGCCACATTTTTATTTTGGAAACATTCTGGGATCGCCAGCGTTTTGAAGCTTCAGCTTTTTCGCTTCAACAAACATCATTATACTTTACCGTCATGGCCAATGGAAATAGCCAGATGTATGATTCAAAAGTATTTATTCTGCTAATAGAACAGGCTGGATTAAAAGTGATTGATCAAAAGGATTTTATTGGTGTAAGCCACACGTTGTTAGTTTGTCAATGACGACATACGGACGGATAATCATTCGTCGAGACAATCTAAAAAGGAAATTGTTATATGATACAATTTAAATTTGGACTTTTGCGCTCTTGCGAGATCCCTTTGCGTCTCTTCGCGTGAAGTGCATTCACGCAAAGAACGCAAAGGAAAGACGCTGAAGTCGCGAAGAGATTTATTTATAAAATTAAAATTCTGCCCTAGTCCTATAAAGATAAAAAATGTAAAATGAGTGAGAAGATTGATGTATTAGTAATTGGTGCGGGCCCTGCTGGGTCGGTCGCTGCTTCGATGATCCATCAGGCAGGTTATTCAGTACGCGTAGTGGAGCGCGAAAAATTTCCCCGGTTTGTAATTGGAGAAAGTTTGTTGCCGCGCTGTATGGAAGTATTGGAGGACGCCAAGTTTTTAGATGCGGTAAAAGCTAAAAATTTCCAGGAGAAATTTGGTGCCAAATTTATGAAGGAAGAAAAGGTGTCGGACTTTAATTTTTCTGAACAATTCTCGCAAGGGTGGACCTGGACATGGCAGGTTCAGCGAGCTGAATTTGATCTTACATTAATTACAGAAGTACAACACATGGGCGTACCGGTAAATTTCGAAACTACAGTAACGGCAATAGAATTTTTTGATGATGAAAGTTCCGCCACAACAGTACAACGCAAGGATGGTACATCCGAAAAGATTTCAGCGCGGTTTATCGTAGACGCCAGCGGATATGGGCGAGTTATCCCGAGGTTATTTAACCTGGATAAACCGTCCAACCTGGATCCACGAAAGGCTGTATTTGCTCACGTCCAGGATACGCATCGAAGTGATCATGATGAACCCAATCGTATCATCGCCGTCATGTATGCACCAGGAGTATGGGCATGGATAATTCCATTTTCAACTGGAGTTACATCGTTGGGATTTGTGGGCAGCTTCGATTTCTTTGCCACCATTCCGGGTGACCATTCTCAGCAATTCAGAACGTTCATCAATGGAAATGAATATTTGAAAAAAAGATTTGGCGATGTCGACTGGGTATTTGAACCCCGTAAACTTGAAGCGTGGTCCGCTACAACCGACAAGTTTTATGGAAAGGGATTTGTGCTGACAGGGAATGTAACTGAATTCCTTGATCCCATATTTTCTTCCGGGGTTATGTTTGCAACCGTATCAAGTCACCTGGCCAGCAAAATGGTGATTAGGAAGCTGAATGGTGAAACCATTGATTGGGATAACGACTATACAAATTTTATCAGGCAGGGTGTTGATACTTTCCGTACCTATGTAATGGCGTGGTACGATGGAACGCTGGAGAAAATTTTTTTCTCCAAAAATCCGGATCAAAACATCAAGCGGCAAATTTGCTCTGTGTTAGCAGGCTATGTTTGGGATCAAAAAAATCCATACGTTAAGGATCATGCTTTGGCTTTAAAGCGATTGGCCAAGCTTATTGACGTTCAAGAGAAGTTGTCTACTTTGTAATTGGTTTGTATTCAAGTTTTTAGGGTCTAAAAAACGCTACTAAACGAAATATTTGTCGCCAATATCTTTCATTAATTTTTTAGTCAACGGCTTGGTTACGTAGTCAGACACAAAATTCCATTCCTTTGCTCTTGCTTCATCCGCGGGGTTTTCAGAGGTGGTGAGCATAATAATTACTGCCTTGCATTGTAATTCCTTATCCAGTCCATTGTATTCCTGAAGAAACTCCCAACCATTCATTCCCGGCATATTGATATCCAAAAAAATCAGATCAGGGTGTGGACCTTTATTTTCTTTCTGCGATTTTAAATACGTTAATCCATCCAGTCCTGAATTCTTTGTTATAACAATATTTTCTAAGTTGCTTTTTTTGATCTCTCTTTCATGAAAGAAATTGTCATCTATGTTGTCGTCAACCAGCATAATACATTTTAATTTTTTGTTCATATAGCTAAATTAGGAATGACGAAATTAATTGTAGTCCCTTGACCAAGTTGTGATTCAACCCAGATTTCCCCCTGGTGCAATTGAACTATCTTTTTACAATTCGCAAGACCAATACCGTTTCCTTCATATTCCTCACTGGTATGCAATCGCTGAAAAATATCAAATACGCGTTCAAAATGGAGCGGAGCGATTCCTATTCCATTGTCGATTACTGAGAATTTCCATTTTCCATTTATCTTCTCTGAGCTGATATGAACTTTGGGCTGAGTATCTTTCTTGTGAAATTTAATGGCATTAGTAATAAGATTTTGAAACACCTGACGGAGCTCAGTCTCATAAACGTTCAGTTTGGGCATCACGGTAACTTCAATGGTTGCGTGTGAAGTTTTTATAATAGTTTCAAGATCCTCGATCACATTATTGATTAAAGTTTTACAATCAACCGTAGTGAGTTTTGTATTGTGACCCAATCGTGAAAAATCCAATAAGGATTTGATCACCATACTCATTCTTTTTGTGGCATTATTTACGGAATGAAGGTATTTGAGTGCATTATCATCTAAACGTTCTAGATAATCCTCTTCAAATACTTGCATATAATTAGATACTGTACGAAGCGGTTCCTGAAGATCGTGTGAGGCGACATAAGCAAATTGCTTAAGGCCTTTGTTAGCAATGAGTAGCGCTGTCGCGCTTTTTTCTTTCTCTTTGTTTTGAAAGACAAGTTCTTCGTTAGCAATGATTAATTCTGCAGCTCTTTTTTCTTTTTCTTCGTTCTGGAAGACAAGTTCTGTGTTCGCAATAATCAATTCAGCAGCCCGTTTTTCTTTTTCTTGGTTTTGAAAAGCAAGTTCCTTGTTGGCAACAATCAATTCAGCAGCCCGTTTTTCTTTTTCTTGGTTTTGAAAAGCAAGTTCTTTGTTGGCAACAATTAACTCAGCAGCTCGTTTTTCCTTCTCTTCATTTTGAAAAAGAAGTTCTTCATTAGCAACAAATAATTCAGCAGCCCGTTTTTCTTTTTCTTTATTTTGGAAGACAAGTTCTTCGTTAGCAACAAATAATTCAGCAGCCCGTTTTTCTTTTTCTTCATTTTGGAAGACAAGTTCTTTGTTAGCAACAATTAACTCGGCAGCCCGTTTTTCTTTTTCTTCATTTTGAAAAGCAAGTTCGATGTTGGCAATGATTAACTCAGCAGCCCGTTTTTCCTTCTCCTCATTTTGAAAGATCAGTTCCTTGTTCGCCACAATTAACTCAGCTGCTCTTTTTCCTTTTTCTTCATTTTGAAAAGCAAGCTCTTTGTTAGCAATGATTAACTCTGCGGCTCGTTTTTCTTTTTCTTCGTTTTGAAAGACAAGCTCTTCGTTGGCAATGAATAGCTCTGCAGCCCGTTTTTCCTTCTCTTCATTTTGAAAAACAAGCTCCTTATTAGCAACGAATAGCTCTGCAGCCCGTTTTTCTTTTTCTTCGTTTTGAAAGGTTAACTCTTTATTAGCAATGATTAATTCAACTGCCCGTTTTTCTTTCTCTTTGTTTTGAAAAGCAAGTTCTGTGTTAGCAACGACTAATTCAGCAGCTCGTTTTTCTTTTTCTTCGTTTTGAAAGGTTAGTTTCGTGTTAGCAACGATCAGTTCAGCAGCTCGTTTTTCTTTCTCTTCATTTTGAAAGACAAGTTCTTTATTAGCGATAATTAACTCTGCCGCTCGTTTTTCTTTTTCCTTGTTTTGAAAAGCAAGTTCTGTGTTAGCGACGATTAATTCGGCTGCGCGTTTTTCCTTTTCTTCGTTTTGAAAGGTAAGTTCTTCGTTGGCAACGATCAGTTCTGCGGCCCGTTTTCCTTTTTCTTCGTTTTGAAAGGTAAGTTCGATGTTCGCAATAATTAACTCGGAGGCCCTTGTCTCTTTTTCTTTGTTTTGAAAGGCAAGTTCTACGTTAGCAACAATTAACTCAGCAGCCCGTTTTTCTTTTTCTTCATTTTGGAAGGCAAGCTCCATGTTAGCAATAATTAACTCAGCTGCCCGTGTTTCTTTTTCTTTGTTTTGAAAGGCAAGCTCTATGTTAGCAATAATTAACTCAGCTGCCCGTGTTTCTTTTTCTTTGTTTTGAAACGCAAGCTCTATGTTAGCCATGATTAACTCAGCTGCCCTTTTTTCCTTTTCTTTGTTTTGAAAAGCAAGCTCGATGTTGGCAATGATTAGCTCTGCCCCTCGTTTTTCTT
The DNA here is from genome assembly GCA_963837415.1 of uncultured Bacteroidota bacterium. GTDB lineage: Bacteria > Bacteroidota > Bacteroidia > Cytophagales > Cyclobacteriaceae > Chryseolinea. The sequence goes on from CAWING010000003.1 coordinate 80,081, forward strand.
TTTCTTCGCTTTGAAAAGCAAGTTCTATGTTAGCAATAATTAACTCTGCCGCCCGTTTTTCTTTCTCTTTGCTTTGAAGGGCAAGTTCCATGTTAGCCATGATTAACTGATCCGCTTCTTTATACTTTTTTTCCATAACGGTTTAAGTCTTTTAACTGCTTATCATGCCATACGTGCCCTTCCATAATTTGATCCCTTAGGGTAGCCTAATCGTGCATGTGTGGGATTGATGATGGACTCACAGGTTCAAACACGTAGATCTAATCAATTGTCATTTTTTCCATCGCTATTTTAAATGAAGTGTAAGGGATGGAAAATTTTTGCTAGTTGAAATATTTGCTGCCAATAGCATCCATTATATCTTTAGTAAGAGGTTTTGTTATGTAGTCAGAAACAACACCCCATTTTTTAGATTTGGCTTCATCGTCAGGATTATCCGAAGTGGTGAGCATTATAAGTACTTCCGGAATTTGTAATTCTTTATCCAGTTGGTGGTATTCCTTAAGGAACTCCCAGCCGTTCATTCCTGGCATATTGATATCCAAAAAAATCAGATCTGGATACGGGTCTTTGTTCTCTTTCATTGATCTTAGATAGGCTAACGCTTCAGTTCCTGAATTCTTCATTATAATAATGCTCGCGAAATCGGATTTTTTAATCTCTCTTTCATGAAAGAAATTATCATCACCGTTATCATCAACCAGCATTATGCAATTTAATTTCTTGGTCATACAGTTAAATTTGGGATGGTGAAATGAAATGTGGTTCCTTGCTCCAGGTTTGATTCAACCCAAATTTCTCCTTGATGCAATTGAACTATTTTTTTGCAATTGGCAAGGCCAATTCCGTTTCCTTCATACACTTCATTTGCATTCAAACGCTGAAAAACATCAAAGACTTTTTCAAAGTGCGCTGGAGCAATGCCTATTCCATTATCACGTATCGAAAATTTCCATTTTTCATCAATTTTTTCTGCACTGATTTGAATTTTGGGAAGAATATTTTTTTTATGGAACTTAATTGCGTTAATAATAAGATGTTGGAACACTTGACGTATTTCCGTTTCGTAAACATTCAACTTAGGCATCATGGTTACTTCAATGACGGCATTGTATGTTTTGATCATAATTCCTAGATCCGCAATCACCACATTCATTAGTTCTTTACAATCAACATAGGTGAGTTTTTTATTATGGCCTATCCGCGAAAAGCCCAAAAGAGATTTGATCAGTTGGCTCATCTTTTTTGTAGCATTATTTACTGAGTAAAGATATTTGCGCGCATTGTCATCTAACCGCTCTATATAATCCTCCTCAAATACCTGCATATAGTTAGAAACAGCACGAAGTGGTTCGCGAAGATCATGGGAAGCTACATAGGCAAATTGTTTAAGGCCTTCATTCGCGATGATTAACTCACCGGTCCGTTTTTCTTTTTCTTCGTTTTGGAAAGCAAGTTCTTTGTTCGCAATGATCAACTCTGCCGCTCGTTTTTCTTTCTTTTGATTTTCAGTGGCAAGTTCTTTGTTTGCGATAATTAACTCGGCTGCCCGTTTCTCCTTCTCTTCGTTTTGAAAGAGAAGTTCCTTGTTAGCAACGATTAACTCTGCGGCTCGTTTTTCCCTCTCGCTATTTTGAAAGGCAAGTTCTTTATTGACACGAATAAGTTCCGCTTCGGATTTTTTTCGGGATGTAATGTCCCGGGCAATTTTGGAAACACCTATAATGTTTCCGGCCCGATTTTTCAGGGGTGATACGGTAAGAGAAACATAGAATTGTTCACCGCTTTTTTTCTTTCGCACCGTTTCATAATGATCAATAATTTCATTATTGCGTATTCTCTCAAGAATTGTTTTTTCCTCGTTGATATATTCCGGTGGAATCACCAAAGAAATATGTTTACCTACTGCTTCTTCAGCTGTGTATCCAAACATTTTTGCACTACCCTTGTTCCAACTTTTTATAACTCCAGTCAAAGATTTGCTGACAATGGCATCATCAGAGGATTCCACAATGGCAGCCAGGTGTCCAACATATTCCTCATCTTTTTTGCGTTCAGAAAGATCAACAAGAGTGGAAAGGACTAACTCAGCTGCCCGTTTTTCTTTCTCTTTGGTTTGAAAGACAAGTTCTGTATTAGCAATAATTAACTCTGCTGCCCGCTTTTCTTTTTCTTCGTTTTGAAAAGTAAGCTCTTTGTTAGCAACGACTAACTCTGCTGCCCGTTTTCCTTTTTCTTCGCTTTGAAAGGTAAGTTCCTTGTTAGCAATCGTTAACTCTGCTGCTCGCTTTTCTTTCTCTTTGTTTTGAAAAACCAGCTCTCTGTCAGCGAGAATTAACTCTGCATCCCTTTTTTCCTTTTCTTTATTTTGAAAGACAAGCTCCTTTTTAGCCAGGACTAACTCAGCTCCTCGTTTTTCTTTTTCGCCGTTTTGAAAGACAAGTTCTATGTTAGCGACAATTAATTCAGCTGCCCGTTTTTCTTTTTCTTCGCTTTGAAAAGCAAGTTCTATATTAGCAGCGAGTAACTCTTCCCCTCTTTTTTCTTTTTCTTCACTTTGAAAGGCAAGTTCTTTGTTAGCAACAAGTAACTCTGCTGCCCGCTTTTCTTTCTCTTTGTTTAAAAAGGCAAGTTCGATGTTAGCAATTATCAATTGATCTGCTGCTTTATACTTCTTTTCCATACTGTGGTAGTTGCTTACTTAATATTAGACGTCATCAAGGTAGCCTTCCGTGGCTCACCCTTGCTAATAGTGAATAAAAGCTGAATCTCACGTGGCCTTTATCGGACTGCCAATTGGTCAGCAGGTGGGGTCCTATTGCACCACCTGTCAACCAACTAAAATCAACGCCTGAAGGATTATTCCCTCAATGTCTCATTGCAAACTGAACGCTGTTATTTTTTCTATTAGTGGTTTCTGACAACTTCGCGCTAGGAAAGGAGACTCTCAAATTTCCCAATAGAAATGCGCGACGGTGATCAAAGGTGGTATCATTTGCGTTCCTAAGTGCTACCCTTTATGAGATAACCTTACATACCGCATGTTTTCCAGATTTCCCGTGTACATTGCAAAAAAAAGGAACGGTAAATGCAATTGCGTTCACGGTCACAGCCCACGGTCCCACAAGTCGCATTTTATTTTGCCAGAATGCTATTTAAATATGGACTATCCCATCTTACGGGCCTATAATATTTACATTTATCGATGAATTTCATCAGCAGCTACTCCCATATTCGAAATCGTTCGCTGATTCGACAGGGTGAGATAATTTATAAAAATACAGAGGGCAAGCTGGACGATTTTTTAGATAGTGCCTTTCAAGCTCTTTCAATAAGCTATCCAAAATTTTATAAAATGGACCAATCCGCGAAATTGGGATTCCTGGGCGCTGAAATGGTATTGCAGAATTCAGCCCTGGGCGGCAGCTATAAGCCGGAGCAGGTGGCTTTGATATTGGCCAATGCACACGGAAGCCTGGATACCGACGTTCGATATTTTGAATCAACAAAAACAATAGCGAGCCCCGGCATTATTCGTTTATACCTTGCCGAATATTGTTGCGGGCGAAATTTGCATCAGGCATAGGATTAAAGGCGAAAACGCCTTTTTTGTCTGGCCAGCATTTAGCGCCGAGCAAATGTACGCTTATGTTGAGATGGTAATGGCCTCAGAAAAAACCCAAGCATGCATGGCCGGTTGGGTAGACGTCATGGGAGCTCAACACGATGTTTTCTTATATTTGGCAGAAAAACAAAAAAAAGGGAACACGTTGGAACATTCCGCAGTTCAAATCGAAAAACTTTATCAGCTGAAAGAATATGGAACAGTTAGTTGCTGATCTCAAAAGGCAAATTATAGAAGCGCTGAATTTAAAGCATCTCAAACCGGAAGATATTGGGGATGATCAACCTCTCTTTGTAGACGGTCTGGGTTTAGATTCTATTGATGCATTAGAATTAATTGTGCTCTTACAGCAGCATTACAATATCAAACTTGCCAATCCGCAGGATGGACCACAGATATTTAAATCTGTAAAAAGCATTGCAGAGTATATCAAGGCTCACCAACCTGCATAATCTTGAAAGGCCTCGTACATGTAGCTGGAATTGGACTAATTTCTGCCATTGGAAATTCAGTAGCGGAGACTTTTCATTCGTTTAAAAATCAATTGTCGGGCATTGGTCACATTACATTGTTTGACTCAGTTTATCGCGGAGTGCTTCCTGTGGGTGAAGTAAAAATGACGAATGAAGACCTCTGTCAAAAGCTTTCACTTAAGCCTCACATTACCCGCACGGCGTTACTTGGTATTCACGCCGCAAGAGAAGCCGTTGCAAACGCCGGAGTAGAGTTTAAAAAATGGCGTACGGGTCTTATATCAGCTACTACCGTGGGTGGTATGGACAAGACAGAACAGTTTTTCAATGATTTTCAGAAAGATCAAACAAAAGGAAGTCTTCGCGAGGTTGTGAACCATGAATGCGGAAGATCGACCGAGTTAATAGCGAGTGATCTTGGAGTAAAAGAATTCGTGTCCACGATTAACACAGCGTGTTCATCTTCTGTCAATGCCATTGCCATGGGAGCCCGTCTCATTAACCATCATCATCTCGATGTTGTAATTGCCGGGGGAACGGATGCGCTTTCAAAGTTTACATTAAACGGTTTTAATAGTTTGATGATACTGGATAGTCAGCCTTGCCGTCCTTTTGATGCAGGCCGCAACGGATTGAATTTAGGAGAAGGTGCGGGATTTGTAGTTTTAGTTTCGGATCGCGTGATAGATGCCGGGCAAGGGAAGTCTCTTGCCCATGTAAATGGTTTTGGAAATACGAATGACGCATATCATCAAACGGCTTCATCTCCGGAAGGAAGAGGGTCATTTGGTGCAATGCAAAAAGCACTGGCCATGAGTGCGCTCAGCCCTCACGATATCGACTACATTAATCTTCATGGCACAGGTACATTGAATAATGATTTATCGGAAGGAATGGCGATCACCAGATTATATGGGGACCAATATCCCAAGCTAAGTTCTACCAAAGCTTTTACCGGCCATACGCTTGGAGCCAGTGGAGGAATAGAAGCCGTCTTTTCTATCATGGCTATTCAGCGCCAATGTGTATTTCCCAACCTGCGCTTTGAAAACCCGATTCCGGAGATTGGTGTAACACCTCAAAAGAATTTTGAAGAATCTATAAAAGTTAACCACGTCATGAGCAATTCTTTTGGATTCGGGGGAAATTGTTCATCTATAATATTCTCGAAGGCATGAAGTCCGTTATCCGTTATCCGTTAATCGTTAATCGTAAATCAGTCCTCCAAACGATTAATCATATAATCGGAGATGTTTCGTTTCTATGTCGTAGCAACCTACCGGCTGATATTTTTATAAAATTCACAAGAAATCAGGATACCTTGAACCAGTCACAGATAACAATTAACGGATAACGAAAATCGTAAATGGTATACATCAAAGGTATCGGTAACATCTCTCCCCAGAAAACCTGGGACGATGATACTTTACTTGCTAAGCCTTTGGTCTATCAGGGGAACAGGTTGGCCGGGTATGAACCCGATTATATTAAGTACATCGAGCCAAAGCAACTTAGGAGAATGAGCCGGATTATAAAAATGGGTGTAACTGCCGGTTCAATAGCATTGAAAAATGCGGGTCTTACTGTTCCCCACGGTATAATCACGGGTACAGCTTACGGGTGCCTTGACGATACTGGAATATTCTTGAATAAGATGATTGAAAATAAGGAACATGCATTAAATCCAACTCCCTTTATTCAATCCACGCACAACACGATTGGGTCGCAAATTGCTTTATTGCTTCAGTGCCAAGGTTATAATCAGACGTACACGCAGGGTGCTTTTTCCTTTGAAAATTCATTGTTAGATGCAATCCTTGAATTACGTGATTCCCCCAATCAATCTTTGATGGTCGGAGGAGTAGATGAGATCACCGACATCAGTCATGCGATACAAACTCGTTTCGGAATTTTTAGAACCTCATCCAATACCAACCTGGGTCTTTTTGGTTCTAAAGTAAAAGGAACGCTGAACGGGGAAGGAGCAGCTTATTTCGTATTGTCTGGAGAAAAAAGTGTAAAAGATAAAGTTTGTATAGATGCAGTTGCCACATTGTACAAACCCGATGATGTTACGCTGCAAAATGAAATTAAACGACTTTTAGAGTCCACCTCATTAAAAAATACAGACGTTGATTTGGTGTTGCTTGGAAAATGTGGTGATGAAAAATTAGATTCGAAAACAGAAGAAATTTCCAACGCATTGTTTGCTTCAAGCACCATCGGACTGTTTAAACACCTATGTGGTGAATACCCGACCGCTTCCGCATTTGCTTTATGGCTGGCAGCCCGAGTGATAGAGGAGAACCACATTCCAGATGTAGTTGTTTTCCGAAATGTAAACAGGCCAATAAAACGGGTATTGATTTACAACCCCTACTTTGGCACGCATCATTCACTGATATTAGTAAGCGCATGTTGAAAGCAAAGATCGTCAATATTCTCTTTTTAGGCATGCTGGTCAGTCTATTGCTGTATGACTGGAATAATACCATGTCCCTTTGGTGGTATGCTGCCCTTATCGTTATTTTTTTAGCGATCCATATCTATGGTTCATCTGTGTTATCCATGCAATTCTTTCTGCCTGTAAAATTTAAGGGAGATATGGATTCTAACAAAATAGCGCTCACTTTTGACGACGGACCTATTCCTGTCATGACAGAAAAAATACTGGATATCCTAACAACCTATAAAGTGCCCGCCGCTTTCTTTTGTATTGGAAACCGGGTGGATGATTTTCCGGCGTTAACCAAACGAATACATGACGCTGGACATTTAATAGGAAATCACAGTTACTGGCATGGCGTCATGTTTGATCTTCAGTCTCCTAAAAAGATTGCGCAGGAATTAATGGATACCGATACCGCCATTCAGAAAGTGATTGGTAAAAAACCTATTTTTTTCAGGCCTCCGTATGGCGTCACAAATCCAATGGTGGCAACGGCCGTAAAAAAAGGTAAGTACACAACGATAGGATGGAGCGTGCGGTCGTTTGATACAGTTACTAAAGATAGTGGCGTATTAATGCAACGTGTTACCAAATCACTAAAAGGCGGAGATGTGATCTTGTTCCATGACTACAGCAAAACAACGATGGAGATTCTTCCGGCTTTTCTGGAGCACGTAGCCAAGCTTGGATTGAAAATTGTAAGAGTAGATGAGCTATTGAAGGAGAAACCATATGCGTAAATATTTGAAATTCGGCATCCGTCCCAGTGCTCTGAAGATGTTCTATCAGTTGATTTTATTGGCGCTGTTATCTAATCCAATAGCTGCCCAATATTCAGGTTACAATCCCATCACCGATTTACCTTCATTCAAAAAACAATTTGCTTCTGAGTCAGCAAAGGTTCTATCAATCACCAGCGATTTCACACAAGATAAAACGCTGACGGCCCTTACGGAGAAAATCACCTCTTCCGGGAAATTCTGGTTTAAGCGAAGCAATAAAGTCCGGATAGAATACATAAGACCATTTGCTTACCTTATGATAATGAATGGAGATAAGATGTTGGTTCGTGATAATGAAAAAGAAAATAAAATCAATGTAAAATCCAATAAATTATTTCAACAGGTAAACCGGATCATGATTGATTGTGTGCAGGGAACAATCTTGGATAGCAAGGATTTTACCACGAAGGTCTTTGAGAACGAAAAAGTATATTTGCTTGAAATGACCCCTTCATCAAAAACACTTCGTGAATTTTTTCAAACTATTGTGCTTACTGTGGAAAAAAGCGATTATTCCGTAAAAGCTATTGAGATGAATGAACCTTCCGGAGATAAGACGATCATTTCTTTCCAGAATAAAAAATTAAACGAACAGGTCTCTGATGCGGTATTTGCACTTTAGTGTTGCCTGTATCTTCTGTGTAAGCTGTGCTTCAGACTATCGTTATTTGCACGCTGTCGAACCTAACAAGGAGTGTATAGCAAAACTTGCCCCCAAAAAATTCAATACATCCTGGTATAATGCAAGCGTAGACGTGATGGGAAATCACATCAGTGGTTTGTTGCTAATCAAAAATATGCCCGATAGTTCTCAACGCGTGGTATTTACCAATGAAGCCGGCGTAACCTTTTTTGATTTCGAATTTTCTTCGATCAGGAATTTTAAGGTGCACAACATGATCAGGCAGTTGGATAAAGGTCCAGTTATCCAAACGCTGCGCAAGGACTTCGAATTGATTTTAGGGTCTGCCGTTTCAAAAATGGATCTTATAAAAGCTTGGACCACAAACGATGAAGTTTTTTATGGGGTGAGGCAAAAAAAAGAAACGGCCTATTTTATTACCACTAAAGATTGTGCTTCTTTGCGCAGGTTGGAATGGGGTTCGGCCCGGAAACGAAAAGTTACCGTTCAGATTACAGGGCAGAGTTACCCATCACCAGAAAAAATTGAATTGATGCACCACACATTCAACATGCAGATAAAACTTACCCGCTTCGAAAAAGAATGATTCTGCTCAACGACTTTTATACCATTTTACAAAAAGTACCAACGCCTGGAGTAGTGAAGGCCAAAATAGCCATTAATAAAAACCATCGTATTCTGGAAGGTCACTTTCCCGGCTTACCTGTTGTCCCGGGCGTATGTATGCTGCAGATTGTCAGAGAAATTATGGAGGTAAACGCGGGAAGGGAGTTAAAAATCACCGGAGCTGATAATATGAAGTTCCTGTCGGTTATAAATCCGGAACAAAACAATGAAGTGGATGTGGTAGTGAACTACATCGAGGAGGCTGGGAAACTTTCTATCAACGCTACACTCTTTGCAGGCACGGTAACATTTTTTAAATTAAAAGCTACGCTTCAAAACGCCTGATGGATACCTGTAGAATTCCATGAATTGTTCAAGCAAAAAAAAGTATGTGTGTTAGTGCCCACGTATAACAATGAGCAGACTCTCGAAAAAGTATTGAATAGCTTGTTGGAATATACGGATCAAATCATTGTTGTGAACGATGGGTCAACGGATAGTACCCCGGCATTGCTTCAACAATTTCCCCAGATCAATCTCGTGAGCTATTCGCCGAATAAGGGTAAAGGTTATGCCTTGCGTTCAGGCTTTCGTCATGCTGTAAAAGCGGGCTACGATTATGCGATTACGATCGATTCAGATGGCCAGCATTTTGCAGAAGACCTTCCCAAGTTTTTAACAAAGCTTGAAGAGCATCCTGCTGCGATTATTATTGGGGCGCGAAACATGGATCAATCCAGCGTTCCCGGGAAAAGCAGCTTTGGACATAAATTTTCTAATTTTTGGTTTTGGGTTGAAACTGGTTTGAAAATGAGTGACACACAAAGTGGGTATCGGCTCTATCCGGTAAAGTTGCTGGAGCATACCAACTTTATTACTAGGAAATTTGAGTTTGAAATTGAGGTGCTGGTTACTTCCGCGTGGCGTGGTATGGAAATTACAGAGGTTCCTGTGCGGGTATTTTATGCGGAAAAGGAAAATCGGATTTCACACTTTCGCCCCTTTAAAGATTTTACACGAATAAGTATTTTAAATACTTTCCTGGTAATCATTGCCCTTCTTTACATCAAACCACGAGACTTCTTCCGAAGCATTAAAAAAAAAATTTTAGACAAGTTCTCCACCGATCAACTCTTCAATCCATTGGAACCGGACTGGATAAAAGCCTTCTCAGTAGGCTTTGGAGTTTTTATGGGCATCGTTCCAGTCTGGGGTTTTCAGATGGCTATCGCTATAACATTAGCTTTTCTGTTCCGGTTAAATAAAGTGTTGGTCATACTCGCAGCGAACATTAGTATTCCTCCGATGATGCCGTTGATTTTATTTTTAAGCCATCTTACGGGGGCAATTTGGATGGGAGATCAAGCCCAGTATATTTCGTTTAGCAAAGAGGTCACACTCGACATGGTGCAAGCTAACTTTATTCAATATGTTTTAGGCGCCGTTACATTAGCCTTCGTAGCAGGAATTATTTTTGGAGGAATTACGTACATCGGACTAAAGATTTTCAAGCGGTCAGAAAGTTTGATCATGGCAACGCTCTTTCTATCCCTCTATGATTTTTTCCTGAAGCAAAAACTTCTTTTCTGGATAGCTTTTTTGTTGACAGTCGGATTGCTCGGGCTCGGCGCTTCACGCATAAAACTAGAAGAAGACATTACGAAATTTTTTCCTGACGATGAACGAGTCGAGAAACTTAATTATGTTTTTCAGAATTCGAAATTTGTAGAACGAATGGTGGTCATGGTGTCTGTAAAGGATAGCAGCTTCAGCACCACAACCCGATAGCCTGGTAGCTTTTGCGAATTTACTTGCCGAACGTATGGACGAGTGATTTAAAACCTTTCATTAAACAGTTGACTACTCAAATCGATGATGAAAAAGTGATGAATCTTTTTACTTCGGTACACGATCACATTCCCGTTTTTTTGAACGATGAGGATTATGTAAAATAGATTCTCTTATTCAACCTGAGGTTGCTGGCAGGTCTTGGAGGAAAATTACAGGCAACTGATTTCACCTGCGGGGTAATAGTTAAAAAGAATAATCGTAAAAGATCCTTCTTGGATTTTCTTTTTTGGCACTTCAAAAACTTAAACAACTTCAATACGATGAAAATTTTGAATTGTACGATGGCTATATTATAACAAAGGATCATCGACACTTACTTTTTTTTGTTTGCCCACTTATCCACCAAGTGAAACGGGAAATAATACGCAATTCATTACACAACTGAATTCGCTTATAGCGGAGGTATCTCAACATCATTCACAGATCGGTGCGTCTTACTTTGGAGCCTCTGCAGTAGCCGTAGGGAATGCGCACCAACTTCGGAAGGATGCTATGCTTACGCTTAGTTTAACAATCATTTTGATAGCCGTATTTCTGATTGGCTTCTTCCGGAAAAAAGCGCGTGCCCTTTTTAATTTTTATTCCGGTTGCGTTTGGTGCTTTGTTCTCTTTGTGCTGTATTTATTTATTGAAAGGATCAATTTCTATCTTGGCCATTGCGGCAGGATCGGTAATTCTGGGTATCGCGATAAATTATTCCTTGCATTTTTTATCCCACCTTAAGCATACCCACGATGTAAAACTGTTATAAATGATTTGGTGAGACCAATGACCATCGGAAGCGCCACAACAATCCTTGCTTTTTTTTGCCTCCAATTTGCAAACGCAGCAGTGCTTCGTGATGTTGGTTTATTTGCAGGTTTCAGTTTGATCGGTGCTGCATTATGTTCGCTGATTTTTTTACCCCATTTTATTTCTGAAAAATTATTCCTTCACAGTCAACAGGAGAACTGGATTGAACAAACTATCGCTTTCCGGCTTTGGATTCAAACAAGTATGTTGCCTTAATAATTTTACTGGCCACTCCCGTATTTTTTTATTTTGCCCAGAACGTAAAGTTCAATAGCGACATGAGCAAGTTGAACTTTATGGAACCAGAAACGCAAAGAAGCTCAGCACCGATTGGAAACGATTAATAAATCTTCGCTGAGTTCGGTATATGTTGTGTCAAGCGGACCTGATTTGCAAGCAGCACTGAAAAAAAATGAGCAGTAGTTCCCGTGTTGCAAAGACTAAAAGACGAAAGGCAAATAAATAAGTATTCTTCTGTTTCAACATTTTTGATTTCAGATTCCCTCCAGACAGTAATCGAATTCAACAATGGAATAATTTCTGGACCCCGGAAAAAAAGGAGCGAATTTTGTCGATCAGTGCAAGCAAGGGCGCGGAATTAAAATTTTCGGATCAGGTAATTCAAAATTTTAAAGGATTAATTTCTAAAGATTACCAGCCCGCTGACACCGTCTGTAATGAATCAGATTCGCACGCTTTTTTTGATGATTATATCATTGAGAAGAATGAAGACGGCTACTGTAATTTCATTGGTCAATGTTAATCCGTCCAATAAAGCATTCTTATACGAGCAATTGAAGAGGTCGCCTGTACATGCTTTTGACAGGCAAATGCTCACCAATCTTTTTGTGGAGTATGTAAATGAAGACTTTAATTTCATTGTCACATTCACGGCCATGTTGGTTTTTGTAGCCCTGCTGCTTTTATACGGCAGAATAGAATTGACACTCATCACTTTCGTTCCGATGCTTATTACCTGGATATGGATATTAGGAATCATGGCGCTGTAGGGATCGAATTTAATATTGTAAACATCATGGTCTCCACTTTTATATTTGGCTTGGGAGATGACTATAGCATTTTTACCATGGATGGATTGCTGCAGGAATATAAAGCAGGTCAAGAAAAATCTTCCAGTCTATTCGAACATCTATTTTCTTATCGGCCGTAACCACCATTGCGGGTTTGGGCGTGTTGATTTTTGCACAACATCCCGCTTTGCGATCGATCGCCGCGATATCCATTATAGGTATTGTCTGCGTCTTTATTATGTCGCAAACTATTGAGCCATTTTTATTCCGCGCGTTGATCACGAATCGCACGAGGAAAGGTTTCACTCCCATGACATTTCATGGCATTTTTCGAACAGCTTTTACCTATGTTCTATTTTTGTCAGGCGCGGTTTTATCAACCGCACTGGGCTTGCTTTTCAGGGCAATACCGTTTGGAAAAAAAAGTGTAAAGCTTCTGTTTCATCGGCTTCTGAGCGGCTATGCACGGTTGATAATTTATATTGAGCCTTCCGTTAAGAAAAAAATAATGAACAGGCGAAAGGATACATTTACCAGGGCCAGTGTTCTCATCGCGAATCACACATCGTTCCTTGATATTCTACTCACCATCATGCTTCACCCTAAACTTATTTTAGTCACCAACAAATGGGTTTGGAATTCTCCGTTGTTTGGAAGCGTAGTCCGCTTGGCGGATTATTATCCTGTAAGCGAAGGTACAGATGATGGCATTGACCGGTTGAGAGATCGTGTTCAGGAAGGTTACTCAATTGTAATTTTTCCCGAAGGTACACGGTCCGAGGATGGTGTAATTAAACGTTTTCACAAAGGTGCATTTTACATTGCCGAAGCGTTGAAATTACCTGTTCAGCCGTTGCTTATTCATGGCGCTGCCGACGCTATTCCAAAAGGAAGCTTTTATCTCAATGCTGGCCAACTCACGCTTAAATTTCTTCCGCCCATCGAAATTCAAGAGCGCGGTTTGGTGAAGCGTACGCCGACCGAACAAAAAAAATCAGCAGACATTTTAAACAAGAATATGCTGCGCTGCAGCCGCGAAGTTGAAACCCCGGATTATTTTTATCCCAAACTTATTTCAAATTACATCTATAAGGGACCTGTATTGGAATGGTACTTGCGCGTTAAGCTGCGGCTTGAAAAAAATTATGCGCCTTTTCATCGGATTGCTTCCGCTTCAAGGGTTCCATTCTTGATTTAGGATGTGGATATGGCTTTTTATGTTATATCACTTCAGTTTCTTTCATCGGAACGGAACATAACCGGCGTTGATTACGATGAGGAAAAAATAAGCGTAGCCGATCATGGATATCTGAAGACAGATCGGCTGCAATTTTTTTGTGCTGATGTAACAACTTTTGAATTAGAAAAATACGATGGGATTGTGATAAGCGATGTGCTGCATTATCTTCCTTCCGAGGCTCAGGAAATTTTATTGGAACGGTGTATGGATGCGCTTAATCCCGGAGGTACTCTCTTAGTTAGGGAAGGAAATGCTGATCTGAAAGATCGCCACAAGGAACTGAGCTTACCGAATTTTTTTCAGTTAAACTTTTCAAGTTTAATAAATCGACAAATGCATTGAATTTTTTGTCAGGCGAAAGCATTAAAAGAATAGCAGCCAGAAAGGGCATGACAATTGAAATTGACTGATGATGCAAAATTTACTTCGAATGTTATTTTTGTAATTCGAAATAAACAACCTTAGGCGTTCAAAAAAATACTGCTTAAATCGTAACTTGTAGATCGTACTTCGCACCTCGTAAATCGTACTTAGAATTGATGGAGCAATATGACGTAGTAATTATTGGCAGTGGATTGGGAGGACTTGCATGCGGAACCATTCTGGCGAAAGAGGGTTATAAGGTTTGCATTCTGGAAAAGAATAAACAGATTGGAGGAAATCTTCAAACCTATGTGCGAGACAGAGTAATTTTCGATTCTGGGGTTCATTATGTCGGTGGCTTGATAAGGGACAAAATCTGTATCAGCTTTTCAAGTACTTAGGCATTATGGATAAGCTTAAGCTGCGAAAGATGGATGAAGATGTTTTCGATGCCATTGTTTTTGAAGGGGATCCGATCGTTTATAAATATGCGCAGGGCTATGAAAATTTTATTAAGACCCTAGCAAAGAATTTCCGGGTGAAGAGGAAACCCTTCGAAAATATTGTGCGGCGATCAAAGAAGTCTGTGGCAAATTTCCTTTATACAATCTGAGAAGTGGGGGAGGGCTGTTTGAAAAAATGACTGCTTTGGAAATGGATACAAAGACTTTCTTCGAATCGCTTACGTCAAATAAAAAACTTCAAAATGTACTGGCCGGAAATAATTTATTGTATGCAGGAGCGCCTTACAAAACTCCATTTTATGTCCATGCGTTGATTGTGAACAGCTACATAGAAAGCTCTTACCGCTTTATCAATGGCGGTTCTCAGATTTCCAAATACTTGTCGCGTGAAATACATTCACGAGGTGGAAAAATCATCAAACATGTTAAGGTCACAAAATTAAAAGAGGAGGGGGGACAAATAGCGTATGCGGAAACCGATAAGGGTGTCAAATATTATGGGAAGATTTTCATATCAAATATTCATCCATCCCAAACGTTGGATATGACAGAAAGTACCCTGCTCAAAAAGGCTTATCGTAGCCGGATAAAAAGTTTGGAGAATTCTATCTCTACATTTTATGCTAACGTCGTGATGAAAAAAAATACCTTCAAACTTTTGAACCATAATTATTATTATTTTGAGAAGGAAGATCCATGGGGGGTTTTAAATTATACAGATGAAAACTGGCCCCTGGGTTTTGCTTTGTTTTTCACAACCTCCTCACGCGATGAGGAATTTACAGAAGGAGTTACCATCATGGCGTACATGCGATTTGAAGATGTAAAAAAATGGGAACATACTTTTAATACAGTTTCGGATGAATCGCAACCGCGGCGAGGATTATGAGGCATTTAAAAAAGAAAAGGCAGAAATACTATTCGACTATGTGGAAAGAAAATTTCCGGGTTTTAAAGCGTGTATTAAATCATACACAACAGCTACTCCGTTATCTGCGCGGGATTATATAGGGACATGAGGATGGATCCCTCTACGGACTTACAAAGGATTATCGCGATCCTTTAAGATCATTTATTTCACCACGTACAAAAATTCCTAATTTGTTGCTGACGGGGCAAAACCTTAACCTTCATGGTGTATTGGGCGTAACGGTAAGTGCCGTGCTTACCTGTTCTCAAATTTTAGGAATGGACTACATGATTGACAAAATCAAAGATGCTCAGAAAGACAGCTAAATTTTTTGGTTGGTTTTTTGGGATCGTTATTCTGCTCCTGGTGGGGTTAATGATTTACGTCCGCGTGGTGGCTACGGTGAATGCGCCTAAAGCCGCAGCAGCTGGCGATATTAGATAAGGAAGTTGTTGAGGTTGATACCGGATTATTTAGGCTTGATAACAATTGGTTTAAAAAAAGTGAAAGTGGATTATATGAATTGTATGTGGAAGGAGATCCGTTCGAACGTGGGTTGCAAATGGAAAACTCACAAAGGAATTGGTGCAATATCAGGAAGAAGTCTTTAAGGAACAAATCCACAGGTTAGTGCCCTCAGATTTTTACTTAAGCGTGCTTAAATATTTTGTTGGATGGTTCAATCGCGACTTGCAGGATAATGTAATAGAAGAATACCAGCTTGAAATTTTTGGTGTATCGCAAGCAGCGTCTCATGAGTTTGATGACATTGCGCCTCCATATCAGCGAATTTTAAATTATCATGCGGCACATGACATTGGCCATGCATTACAAAATATGTCGCTGGTCGGATGTACCGCCTTTGCAACATGGGGCGCTAAATCCGAAGACTCTACTTTAATCATTGGCCGCAATTTTGATTTTTACGTCGGTGATGATTTTGCCCGAGATAAAATCATAGCTTTTTACAAACCATCAGAGGGCCATAAATTCATGATGGTGACATTTGGTGGTATGACAGGGGTATTTCGGGAATGAACGATCAGGGCTTAACTGTTACGATTAATGCTGCAAAATCGGACGTGCCTGCCGCGTCTGCCACCCCCGTCGCCTTGGTTACCACGGGAAATCCTTCAATATGCATCTACCATTGAGGAGGCGTACGCCATCGTAGAAAAAAGGAAAATGTTTGTTGCTGAATCATTTTTGATTGGTTCAGCAAAAGATGGAAAAGCAGCAATTATAGAAAAGACACCCGAGGCGAATTGACTATTGTTGAATCGACTGAAGATTATATTCTTAGCACAAATCATTTTCAGGGCAAACAACTGGGCAATACGCCAGCTCAACCAAGAACACATGAAAACCAGCGCTTCACCTTATCGTTTTAAGCGACTAGCGGAATTAGTTAGGCCGGAACAAACAAAATTCCGTATTAAAAACTGCCGGTATTCTGCGTGACCAGTTAGGAATTAACGATAAGGATATTGGATTGGGAAATGAAAAAGCAATCAATCAACTGGTGGCTCATCATGGGATTATTTTTCAGCCGGAAAAAAAATTAATGTGGATTTCCACAGCGCCGTGGCAGTTGGGCAAATTCGTTTGTTATGATTTAGAAAAAGCTTTTGCCTACAAGGCAACGAATAATGAAGAGATTTATGAAGTCGATCTTACAATTCCAGCCGATTCATTTTTGCTAACACCCCAATATAAACAATATGTAAAGTTCAGCAAATATCGATTTCCATTTAATCCGCAAACTGATCTTCATCCGGATAGTTTGATTAAGTGGAATCCAAATTCGTATCATGCGTACATGTTAGCCGCGGATTATTATTTTGATCGAAAATTGTGGCCTAAGGCAATTCCATTGTATGAACAGGGATTGACAAAGGAAATTGCAACAGTGCAGGAGCGAGATCACATGGAAAAAAATCTTACTGAAGTGTAAAGCCAACGCCAAATGATAGTAGGAATTGGTATAGATATGATCGAAGTAGATCGCGTGATGAAAAGATCGACAAGGACAATGGTTTTAAAGAAAAGGTATTTTCAAAAGGTGAGATTGAGTTTTGTGAATCAAATCGCAGGTCTGAAAATTATGCAGCACGTTTTGCTGCTAAAGAAGCATTTTTAAAAGCGACAGGATTTGGGTTACTGTTAGGGACCATGAATCTATCAGAAATTGAGGTCGTAAATGATGTTAATGGCAAACCATCTATTTAATCTAAATGGAAATTTCAAAATGCAGGCTGAGCAAAATGGTTGGAATAAAATACATTTGTCACTTTCGCACTTGCAGCAAATTGCGTGTGCTGTAGTTATCATTGAACAATGAAGCATATTCCCGAAATAGAATTAGTAATCGAAAGATCGACATTAAGAGTTTCCAGGAGGAGAAGTTAAAGCAGGCGTTACAATTATATATCTCAAGTATTCTCCTTTCTATAAGAGACTGTTCAAAGACAATCGGTGTTTCTATCGGATTCGATTTTGAAGCTGGAGGATTTAGCCAGCGGTTCCGGTAACAACAAAGGATGATCTTCAGCAACACAATTGGGATTTTCTATGTGTTGCCAAAAATAAGATTGTTGAATACACCAGCACGTCAGGAACCTGGGGAAGCCCGTTACAATTGCTTTAACCGAAGGGGATTTGCAACGGTTGGCCTATAATGAAAGTATTTCCTTTGCATGTGCCGATGGCAATGAAGATGATTTATACCAGCTCATGCTTACCCTTGATCGACAATTCATGGCAGGTATTGCTTACTATGAAGGAATACGAAAACTGGGCGCTGGATTAATCCGTGTTGGGCCCGGGCTCCCGGCCATGCAATGGGAGACAATTGAGCGCCTAAACCACAGTGCTGGTGGCAGTACCTTCTTTTCTTATAAAGTTAATCGAATTTGCAGAATCAGCAGGGAATTGATCTAAACAGATGCTCTGTAAAAAAAGCGATTATGTATTGGTGAAAGTTTGCGCGATGCTGACCTTGCAGTTAAATACGCTGGGAAAAAAAATATCAGAATCCTGTGGAATATACAAATTGTATAGCACATATGCGTCGACTGAAATGCAAACGGCATTTACAGAATGTAGTCATGGTATTGGCGGGCATCATCACCCTGAATTAATAATTATAGAATTGCTGGATGCAAAACAACAAGCTTGTAAAACTGGGAGAGCCGGGCGAAGTTACAATCACAACCCTCGGGGTAGAGGGAATGCCGTTGCTGCGATATAAAACCGGAGACATTGCAACGGGCTTATGATACGCCATGTCCATGCGGAAGAAACACGTTGCGACTAGGACCCGTTATTGGGCCGGCATCAGCAAATGATTAAGCTAAAAGGCACTACTATATATCCTCCAGGGTGTTTTTGATATTTTAAATCAGTTCGGAGATCCGTAAAGGATTATGTAGTAGAAGCGTATACCGGAGAATTAGGGACTGATGAAATCAGACTTCATCTTCATGTCGAAGACTAATCAAATTAGGATAGAAGAATTGTTAAAAAATACTTTTCAGTCACGGCTGCGGGTGATTCCGTTTTTTGAATTCGTAAACGTCCGCATGAAATTGAGAAATTCTGCAACTGGATCCGGAAAGAGCAGAAAAATCAGAAAATTTTTCGATAATCGAAAATAAAAAAGGATGACCTTTAAGTCATCCTTTCAAATCATTTACAGGTTACAAATTCTATTAGCTAAGATCTTTTTCAATTCATCAATCTTGCTTTGAGCATCAGTTTTACCTAAAGACAAAGACAATTTATAAAGTTCAAGCGCTTCACGTTTTGTTTCTTTCTTTTTGCGAGGAGCAAATTTTGTACGGTCAGCTGCAGTTTCTAATGCTTGAGCTTGTGCGAAATATAAGTCAGCTTGGCTAGCCTTAGATTGTGCATTGATATCTTCAACGCGGGTTTCAAGGTTAGCTACATCTTGCTCTTTCATCTTGATAGTTTCCAGGTTTTGATTGATCGCCGAATCCCTTTGAGAAACGGTCATAGCAAGTGATTCGATTTTCACCACGCATTTTTTCAACTTCAGTTTGAAGTGCAGCGATTTGTTGGGTGCTTAATTCCAGATCAGCTTTTAATCTTTTAATGGTAGTAGCATAAGTTCCCTTAGCTGATTTTACAGATTTTTCAAGTGTTGCAATTTTAGCTTGCGTGTCCTTGATGTGGCGTTGATATCCTTCAAGCGGCTCTTATAGTCCGCGTAAGAAGTTCCTTCAACAACATCTGTTCTCAATAATTGACGATTCGCATCAATTGAATCGATCAAAACGCCAATCTCTTGTAGAGTTTGTGCGGTTTGCTGGCTTGTCTGAAGTTCAGTTCTTAAAGAATCCACTTGAGTTTGAAGGCGTTGTTTTTCTTTTGTATCGCAGCTCCAAAATGCGCCAGCTATGGCTAATCCAAATACTAATTTCCTAATCATAATTTTAAGTTTTTAAGTTCTTGGGTAGAGCTTAGCAAACGATGGGCAAGAGATAAGAAGGCTAAATACAAGTTAATGAAACCTCAAAAAACGGTCACCCGATGCATTTATTGCCCGTGCTGATGTAAAACATCGAAAAAAATGATGTCCATAGTGAGGAAAAAATCAACAAGTTGAGGTTGATAAAAACAAAAAAGTCAGGCAATTACCTGACTTTTCTTTAATAGGATTAGACTAAATACTTATTTTACATTTCTTCTAATAAAGCCTCCCAGTTCTTTTCCGGCTTTAGCATATGCTTCCTGAAGTCGGGCACCGGTTTCATAGTCAAATCCCATAACGTCACGTCCCGGGGCTTTGGTAATCGAAATTTTTGCAATAACGTTGTTCGGATTTTGAGTTTCTACAACCCAGGCCTCTCCATCGATAAAGGCAGGTCTGCTGGTAATGCCAATATTAAATCCAGGTTCTGTTTTGATGGTTTTAAAAATCAAGGTGTATACTGAGCGTTTTCTCCAACCGTAGATAAATCAGAATGTTTCGAAAATAATTCACGAAACTGAGGCTCAAACCGATCCTGACGATCAGCCTTCCAGCTTTTTTCCCAGCTATCTCCTCGGCCTGCTTCTTTTTCATTCAGCTCGCTTTTTTTCTTAGCGATGTAGTCCTCTTCCTTTGGAAATTTTCCAACAGACATATCATCATATTTGAATTCAGTTTTAATTGCTGTTTGTCCTTTCAATGGACTTAAGTCACCTTCTATCAATTTTATTTTTTGGGAATAGACCAGTTATAGTCAAGCATAAAAGGACATAAGGATTAAAGCATTTTTCATAATTTGTCAATTGTTCTGGTATACAATTCGTTAGAAATTCCACCTCCGCGATTGTTGCTATCAACTTTCCCGTTGAGCAAAGAAAATGAAAAAAACAGCAATAAAGAATTCAAGGACTCTAAAATAAAATAATGCGTGCAATTATTGAAAATGGAACAGTTTAATTTTTGTAAACTGGGGACTGGTTGATATCCCTTACTAAGGGTGAATACTTTTTATTTTTGCTAAAACTCAAAATGAAGATCACATGGGAAAATGTTTAATTCTGTTTTTGGTTACGTCATTAAGTTCTTTCGCACAATTTAAAAATATTAAATTGGATGAAGCTACTTCGACAAATCGGGTTTGTGAACCTAGTATTACGATCAACAGGAAGAATCCCAACAATATAATTGCAGCCTCTATTCTGGATAATATCTATTATACTTTAGATGGAGGCATAACATGGCAAAATCATAAGCTGACCTCTGCTCAGGGTGTTTATGGGGACCCTGTGCTGGTATCAGATGACAAGGGCAATATTTATTCGTTTCATTTATCAGATCCCACCGGAGAAGGCTGGAAAAATGAAAAGAGTATGGACCAGATTCTCTGTCATATATCGAAAGATGGTGGTAAGACTTGGGAGGAAGGCGGCCCAGTCGGTCTAAACGCACCAAAGATCAGGACAAGCCATGGGCTACTGTAGATTCAAAAGGAAATGTATGGGTCGCATGGACACAGTTTGATAAGTACAATAGCGAAGATGCGAATTGTCAGTCGAACATTTTATTAAGCAGTTCTTCGAATGGAAAGAAATGGAGCAAGCCCGTTCAAATTTCACAGACTCCGGGCAATTGTAAGGATGATGATGATACGGCCGAAGGTGCAGTACCTGCTATTGCCGTGGATGGAAAGGCTTTTGTGGCCTGGTCAAATCAAAGTAAAATTTTTCTCGACCGGTCGTTCAATGGTGGTGGATTGTGGCTTAACAAACGACATTGCCATCGTCACAACAGCCCGGAGGATGGGATATGAAAATTCCCGGGTCATGATCGTTGCAACGGTATGCCTGTATTAATGATCGATCAAAGTAAAAGCATTTATCAGAGCAGTCTTTATGTCGCTTGGGCAGATCAGCGTAAAGGAGAAATGGACACAGATGTGTGGTTTATGCGGTCGACGAATTTTGGAGATAATTGGACCACTCCCATCAAATTAGGTGACGATAAAAACGGCAGGCATCAGTATCTTCCGTGGATGACAGTTGATCAAGCAACAGGATATATCTACGCTATTTTCTATGATCGTGGAAATTATGAGGACAATCAAACCGACGTTTGCCTTGCCTATTCTACCAATGGGGGAGTCTTCATTTAAAAATGTAAAAATCAGCGAAACACCCTTTACTCCTGTCGATTCAGCCTTTTTTGGCGATTATAACAACATCGCTGCACACAAAGGAATAATAACACCCATCTGGACCCGGATGGACGACGGGAAAACAAGTGTTTGGACTGCTGTAATTAAACAATCTGAATTAATTAAAGAGTCCGAAGTGGCCAGTCAAAAAGAAAAAGAAAAAATAACGTTTGCAGGGTATAATCAAGGAAAAAAAATGTGATATGCTCGCTCGAATGAATAACGTATCCATTATGCATTTTCAGGCCTTTATCTTATTTTTGCAATCCTAACAAATGAAAAATGACTGTTGACAAAAAACTAACATTTAAGGTTAAAGACCTTTCCCTCGCAGAGTGGGGACGCAAAGAAATTAAATTGGCCGAAGCGGAAATGCCCGGCCTAATGGCCACCCGTGAGGAGTTTGGCAAGCAAAAACCTTTAAAGGGTGCACGTATTGCAGGTTGCCTTCACATGACTATTCAAACCGCGGTATTGATCGAAACCCTGGTCGAATTAGGTGCTGAAGTAAGCTGGTCATCCTGTAATATCTTTTCAACTCAGGATCATGCGGCTGCAGCTATAGCCGCAGCCGGCATTCCAGTATTTGCCTGGAAAGGCATGAATGAAACAAGAGTTTGACTGGTGTATTGAGCAAACATTATATGCCTTTCAAGGAGGCAAGCCTCTCAACATGATTTTAGATGATGGAGGTGATCTTACCAATATGGTGCTGGATCGCTTTCCTGAATTGGTGCCAGGAATCAAAGGAATTTCAGAGGAAACTACCACCGGCGTTCATCGCTTGATTGAGCGGATGAACAATGGAAAACTTCCATTGCCAGCTATTAACATCAACGACTCTGTTACAAAATCAAAGTTTGATAATAAATACGGTTGTAAGGAATCTTGCGTGGATGCTATTCGCAGAGCGACCGATGTTATGATTGCGGGTAAAGTTGCAGTTGTGGCGGGTTATGGTGACGTGGGAAAAGGCTCAGCTGCTTCGTTGCGTGGTGCAGGGGCCCGAGTGATCGTAACAGAGATCGATCCGATTTGTGCGTTGCAGGCAGCTATGGATGGTTATGCAGTAAAAAAAATGGATGATGCTGTGAAAGAGGCAGACATCATAGTTACTGCTACAGGTAACTTTGGCATTGTCGTCGATCGACATTTTACGAACATGAAGGATAAAGCCATTGTATGTAACATTGGTCATTTCGACAATGAAATTGATGTGGCATGGTTAAATAAAAATGGCAAGAAAGATACCGTTAAACCACAGGTCGATCTTTATACATTGAACAATGGACGACAAATAATTCTCTTGGCAGAAGGACGACTCGTTAACTTAGGTTGTGCTATGGGACACCCTTCTTTTGTAATGTCAAACTCATTCACAAATCAGACATTAGCTCAACTTGAACTTTGGACGAATGCAGATAAGTATGAGAACAAAGTGTACATGCTTCCCAAGCATCTGGATGAAAAGGTTGCTAACCTTCACTTAAAGAAAATTGGTGTTGAATTAGAAGTACTTATCACCAGCTCAGGCTAAATACATTGGTGTCGATACCAAAGGACCTTTCAAGCCTGATTACTACAGATATTGATCGATGTAATGAAATTGAAGATTCTTTAAAAAGACCCTGGGCTTCGGGGTTTTTTTATTTGTGGCATCAAGCTTGTTTCTACCTTTGCCACAAATTGTGCGACATGAAAATAAGAGGCTGTTCTAAGTATTCTTTTGTTGATTATTTTCTCTTCAAGCTTCATCCCGCATACCAGGGAGAAAATATTGAGTTCATTTGCCATAAGACACACAAAGCAACCAACACATGTCATTTCAATTTTATAATTAATGGCGCGAAATACAGGCATGTCGATATCGGCTGTAAATTCAGCAAGAAAAAAGACGAGCTGATAAAGAAAGTAAAAGATGGTTCTTTGGCGCTGGCTAAAGACTGGAAGATTGATTGTCCTGAGCCTAAAGGACAGAACTGAAAAATTTAAGGTACATGAAAAGGGCAGATAAAAATTAATGCTCCGCGTGTATCCGTCGTTGAAAAAATGGTTTTAAAATCACGCGATCAAGGACAAGCCAAGCCAGGCCCAGATTCAATATAATGATGATGTTCACTATTAATTTTCCATTAAATTGAAAGAAGGCAATGGAGTTTTAATATATCGTTTGGAGATGTCTACCTGGTTAAGTTGGTTTAGATCTATGGTGTGGTCATGTTATCAAACACTCCCGCCGAAAGCAGAACAGATGCGATACCAATAGCAATCAAAACCCCTGCTAACAGGAAGATTCCATTTCGCACCGAAAAACCACGTTGAGCTGGGATATTGATCCAGCCTGCTCATTACGGATATCGTAAAATTTTTAGAAGGCTGTTCTATTTTTGTTTCCTTTAATGAAGAGGTTACGGCTTTGAGCTCTTCAACCTTTTTAGCCATAATGGGTTTTGTTGAAGCTCGCGTTCAATGTTCTCGGTATCAGCGACACTAAGCAGCCCATCCAGGTAGTCTAACAATGTGTCATCAACAGATTGGGGTATCTTTTTCATCTCGTTATAAAGTTAACGCTTCTTGATTTAATATATTTTTTAATTCATCTGCCAATCGCTGTCGCGCACGATGGATGCGCACTTTAGCTGTATTTGCTTGCATGCCCGTAATCTCAGCAATTTCTTCAAGCGAAAATTCTTCCAGGTAAAATAAAGTAAGCGCAGTTCGGTCTGCTTCATTAAGCTTCGCCATCGCGTGGCTTAGAAATTTCTTCTTGTCATTTTTCTCTAACATTCCTTCAGCCTCCTGCCGATACTCAATAAACGTATTTTCAATACTTTGAAATTGATGTCGGTTTTTACGCTTATAACTAATGGCTGTATTAAAAACAATCCGATACAACCAAGTCGAAAATTTCGACTGGCGGTTAAAGCCAGTCAAATGATGGTATGCTTTTATAAATGCATCCTGAGTTGCTTCTTCGGCCTCAGGTTTGTTTTGAAGAATCTTCTGAGCAATGGTGTAAGCATAGCTTTTGTATTTATCAACCAGCTCAGCATACAGGTGCTGCTCACCGGCTAGAATCCTTTCAATACGAGAATGCTCCGGATCGTTGGTCATGACATCACTTGGACGCAATCTTTTTTAATGAAGTTACACCTTTCAAAATAAAGTTGTTTGGTCTTTACGGATCGACCATGAAGTAGCCCTAAAACTGCTATCCATTCTTTGAATAGGGGAGGTACCAATCTGTAAACGAAATGCCCTTGCTTAATTCCATACAGAACATAAAATCATTATAGCTTTACATGTAACCTCTGTTAATGACACTACGTCAAAGGAGCAGATTTAACAAAAATACAGATATGGCTCCAGCAATTTATGGAATAGTAATGGTGATTATAGCAATCATCGGCGCATATGTAATGATTATTTACCTGCGCAAATATGCAAATGAAGAGCGTATGGCAATGATCGAAAAGGGGGTTGATCCTCATCTCTTTCACGTAAAGAAATCCCGTCGAGATACTTCGCTGGCCGCTGCGAGCGGCCCTCTTGCTGATAGGTGCGGGGGTTGGGCTGTTATTTGGTCATTTTCTGGATCAATCTTTTTACATGGAAGAGGTAGGCTATTTTTCGATGTTATTTATATGTGGAGGTATTGGGCTTAGGAGCATCTTATCTAATTGAAGAAAGAAAGAATCAAACGGAAGAAAGAAAATAGTTCAGAATTTTGTAGTGGAAAATACGACTGATCATGAGTGATCAGCCTTTGCTTTGTAGACGTATGAATCTATCGTTTTGTAGAGGATGATCTCATCTTGTAGAATCCTTCTACACCTTTTATTACACACTTATAAAAACCGGATTTTTTAAGTTGTTGACTAACAGAAGTTTATTGTCATTCGGGTTACTGGCACATCATTGGACGAAACATCAACAAAACTAATGTTAAACTAAAATCTATTACACATGAAAAAATTAATGTTTGCCTCTCTAGCTCTATTGGAAGTGTTGCACTTGTAAACGCTCAAGAAGCTACTCCTACAAGAGAAAGCAATAAAGCAACTGAAGCTGTTACTCCTGCTCCCACTGATCCAGCAGTTGCTCCTGCACCTACTCAAGAGCCAGCTGCTGCTCCAGCTCAAGACGATAAGGCTAAAATAAAATCAGAAGAACTTCCTGAAGCTGTAAAGAAAACACTTGAAGCTCAAGAATATCGTGGATGGTTGATCAATGCAGCATATCATGTAAAATCAACTGATTCTTATGAAGTTGAATTGAAGAATGGTGCTGAAACAAAGACAGTGAAGTTTGACAAAGACGGAAAGAAGGTAGATTAATCGCTTATTCTAACAACTTCTAACAACTTGTAAATGTCAAAAAAGAAAGCTGGAAAATATTCCAGCTTTCTTTTTTATTTTGGGCCCATTATGGCGCAGAATCTTAGTTATTGAAGACGATTTAACATTTTCCCGAATCCTTGAGGGATTTCTAGCGTAAAAATGGATTCGCGGTTACCGTTTGTCATAAAGGTCAGGACGGACTTAAAGCTTTCGGATCTGGCCAATTTGATCTTGTTCTGCTGGATTATCGATTGCCCGATATGACGGGAATGGATGTTCTGGTAGATATAAAAAAAATTTCCCTTCAGACGCCTGTCATCATCATGACAAGCTTTTCTGATATCCGAACCGCGGTAAAAGCCATGAAAATGGGCGCTTTTGAATATATAACAAAGCCTGTTAATCCGGATGAATTGCTGATGCTCGTTCAGCAAGCGTTAAAAAAAGAGAAAAATTTGGTAGTACCGGAGAAAACTGCTCTTGCTAAACAATTTGTAGAAGGTGTCAGTGCAACTTCGCGAAAGTTGTATGACTATGTGCGCCTGGTAGCTCCTACCGATATGTCGGTAATAATTGAAGGCGAAAGCGGTACAGGTAAAGAAAATGTTGCGCGCACGATTCATAGGCTCAGCGCCCGCTCCAAGGCCCCTTTTATTGCGGTGGATTGTGGCGCGATTTCCAAAGAACTTGCTGCAAGCGAACTATTTGGTCACGTTAAAGGCTCTTTTACCGGCGCTGTGCAAGATAAAGTGGGACAGTTTGAAGAGGCGCATAAAGGGACTCTTGTTTCTGGATGAGGTTGGTAATCTTTCCTATGAGGTACAGGTCAAACTGCTAAGAGCCATTCAGGAAAGAGTTATTCAGCCCGTAGGAAGTAACAAGGAAATTAAAATTGACGTCCGTATTCTCACGGCGACCAACGATGATCTTTCAGAGGGTGTAAAAAAAGGAAATTTCAGAGAAGACCTTATATCACCGCTTAAATGAATTTAAATTGAAAGTTCCGGCGGTGCGCGAGCGCAACGAAGATCTGGAAGAGTTTTTGAATTTTTTCCGGGAACTGGCGAATCAGGAATTGAACCGTAACGTAACAGGACTGGATCCTCAGGTGGCAGAAATTTTCAGGATCTATGATTGGCCGGGCAATCTGCGCGAGATGAAGAATGTAATTAAACGGGCCGTACTTCTTACAAATGAAGGCCTCATTAAAGTACATGCGCTACCGGCGGAAATGTTGGAGACCGTCCGGAATCCACCACAAAAAACGTCGGCAACTCCTCAGATATACGACTTAAAGGCGTTGCAGGAAACACAGGAAAAAGAGATGATCATTAAAACCTTGCAAGAGGTGCGGTTCAATAAATCAAAAGCAGCTCGTATCCTTAACATTGATCGAAAAACCCTTTATCTGAAAATAGAGAAATACGGCATTGAGTGAGTTGATAACCTGGCTGTCATGAAGGCATTAACTTGATTGCTGCATGGTCGTGAGTCGAATGGAGTTCAATAACTTCACAACGTCCGACTTAGCTTCTATTATGGCATCAATAAGCAATGGGATGGCTGTTCCTTTTACAATTTCATTTTCTATGTTATGAAGTTTGGCAGATAGGTCAGATGCGCCCATTTGACCAACCCGGCCGGCAAGCTTATGTACAATTTCCCGGATAACGGCTGCGTCTGGATTTTTTAGATTTTCATTCAGTCTTTGCACATCCTCTCCCGTTTCTTCCTGAAATTGAACAAGAATAGATTGAAACAACGATTCATCACCCATCGTAATTTGCCTTAGCATCGAAAAATCAACAGTGACAGGATGAGTACTTGCTGGAATATGATTTTCCGTGACTTTCAAACCTAGCACCTTGAAGCAGTTCCTCCTCGTGAAAAGGCTTTGATAGTATCGCGTTGAATCCCTCGTCCAGTAGTTGCTGCCGTTCTTGAAAGAATACATGGGCTGTAAGTGCTACAAAAACAGTGTCGTTGCTGTATTTTTTTCGAAGTGCATGACACAACTCGATTCCATTGATATTAGGCATGCGTATATCCATTAAGATGTGGGTAACATTCGCGTCGGGTTCTTGATGAATGAGTTTTCCAGCATCATTGTAGGTCACAAAGTCAATTTCATTTTTTTTAAGGATAAGACTGCAAAGCCTTAGAATCATGGAGTCATCATCCACAACAATAATTTTTCCTGAGAAGGATGTTGTATCAACGCGTTGAACAATCACGGGTTGAACCAATTTTTCAATAACTTTTTCGAAGGTAATATTTACCTGGAATGTGGATCCTTGTGCAGGTTCACTGGAAACTTCCAATGTACCTCCTTGTGCTTCTACCAACGACTTGACAATTGTAAGCCCGAGACCAGTACCGCCAAAATTGCGAGTTATGAAATGAACTGGCCTGCTCAAATTGATTGAAAATCTTTTCCAGGTCATCCTGGCGTATACCGATACCGGTATCCATTATTTCGAAAGTGCAGGTTACATTTTTTTCATCTTCGTTTGTTTTAAGCGTTATTTTAACATAACCTTTTGCCGTGAATTTAATGGCGTTGCCAATCAAATTATACAAAATCTGACGAAGGCGGAAAGGATCCCCCAATAAGTTAAAGTCGGTAGCCTTTTCAAGATCGAGCAAAAGGGTCAGCCGCTTTCTTTCAGCCTGTATACGCATAGCTGATTCAACTTCTCTTAGCACCGAAAATAATGCAAAGGGCTCCTTTACAAGTGTAAAACTTCCCGACGAAATGCGACTGTAATCCAGAACCTCGTTTACAATATGCAACAGATGCTCAGAGGAACTATGGATCGCACCTACGGCTTCCAGGTGAGTTCCATGGTGGTTTTTTAGCTGTTCGGAAAAACCAATGATCGATTGAAGGGGCGTGCGGATTTCGTGGCTCATATTCGCCAGAAAACGTTGTTTGATCTGGCTGAGTTCTTCTGCTTCTTCTTTGGCTTTTTCAAGTTGTTCTTTATAATAATTGCTTCGGGTAATATCAACCCAGATGAGGTAAACAAGTACTGCAGCGCCTAGAAAAAATACCAGTAGCAAAATGCTTATGCGTGAAATGTTTTGCGTCACCACCTTCACTGCATGGTAATTGTTTTCATTCATTTTGGATAACTCTTCATTTTCAACTTCATGAAGAATGCCTAGTAATTGAGTGATAAAAAGGCTATTGGAATTGATAAGCTCCAACTCCTGTTCCATTAACTTTTTATTTTCAGCGCGTTGCTCCTTATCCAGATCGATCATAATTTTTCCAACTTCCTCAAGCGCTTTATTTTGCCGTGCTACAGATAGAGTGTCAATGGTTACCAGCATTTCTTCCTGCACCTGGAATTGTGTGGTATCCGGAGCTTTTCTTCTTCTTGCTGAATAGTCTTCCTAATCGGGAACGTTGATCTTTCGGTTCGGCGAGTACAGTATCTTTCGTGTATGTTGTAACTATTTTCTTTTGGGTAGTAACAACGTTTGTATCAGCTTTTACTTTTTCGCTCTGAATAATAGTAGAAAGCGTATCTAGGCGGTATGACATCCGCTTGTTGTTGATGAGATCCGATTTAAGTTTTAGATAGGAAAAAAAGAGCCTGTTTCGCTTATTTAAGATATTCTTAATAGATAGCAGGCGATTTTGTTGTGTGGTGTCCCAAGGCATCAACCGTAGTGAATCAATTTTGTCCACCATGGATTTCGACTGAACAAGAAATGCCTGGTAAGGTTTCTGAGGATCTTTGATAGCCTCAGCGCGTTGTAATTGGTCCAGCGTTGTAATTTCCTGAAATATCTTGTTTAACGATTTCAATTTTTCATTCGGCGCGGACAGCTGCTTCAACGGTAGACATCATCTCACGAAACCCAAAACGCGTTATGGCCAAAGCTGAAAGAATTGCAAAAAAGACGAGCAGAAATCCGGCGAGGACTTTTCTTTTAACTGAGCTTGGATGTAATTTCCCTTTAAAGTATTGCATGTTTTTCCCTGGAAAAACTCTATCAAGTTAGCAGATATTATACCAACGATTTAATTTTAAAAACAATTATGACGAAGAAAAGATCTTTTGGGATGATAATTATCCTTACAAAATAAAAATTTATTATCCGTATACCCATTTTACTATAGTAAGGGAGACCAGGAGAATAATTAAAATGGATACAATATCCAAAAGAACCCCAGCTTTAATCATGTCTTTCATCCTTATATAACCACTTGAAAAAACAATGGCATTTGGTGGGGTTGCGATAGGAAACATGAATCCAATACTAGCCCCTAATGTTACAGGCATTGCTAATAGGATCGGATTAACATGCATACCATCCGCTATTCCAAATACTACGGGCACAAATATTTGAACCAATGCAACATTGCTCATAAATTCCGAAAGAACTACGGTAGCCACGATCAGGGCTAAAATGAGCAAAATATTGAATGAGCTTTGAGCTGCGATCCAAGTGCCTACGCTTTGAATAATTCCGGTGTTTTCCAGTCCTTCAGCCAGGCAAAGGCCTCCGCCAAAAAGGAAAAGAATTCCCCATTGAAGGTGAAAAGTATCTTTCCACTCCAGCAAAAAATGATATTTGCGAAAATCCGAAGGCACGATAAACATCAAAAGACCTCCCGTCATTGCGATGTTAGTGTCATTTAAAATATCCTGATTAAAAATGTACGTATTCCAGGCTTGTTGGAAAATCCAGAAAAATGAGGTTAGTCCAAAAATGGTCAGCACGCGTTTTTCTTCTCTGGAAATGTTGCCTAGCTCCCGAAGTTTATCTTTAATTAAGGCGTCCGTTCCCTTTACATGCGCAAGATTATTTGGGAAGAGTATGCGAGTTATGATAAGATGAGTGCTTAGTAGAAGTAATATAGCTACCGGTACGCCTACCAGCATCCATTTTCCGAAGTCAAGTTTTTCATGATAGAATTCGTCCAGTAAGCCAGCAAATACGACATTGGGAGGCGTGCCAATGATGGTGGCTAATCCTCCCAGGGTGGCGGCATACCCAACCATAAGTAAAAGCCCCATGGCAAAATTTCTTTCCTGCTTGGGAAGTTCATGAGGTTTAAGGTCTTCCTTAGGTTTCAGCAAATGAATTACAGACAGTGCAATCGGAAGCATCATCATAGCTGTTGCCGTATTGCTGATCCACATGCTGATAAATGCAGTTGAAATCATAAAACCCAAAATGATTCCGTTGCCGGATGTGCCTGTTACCCGAATCAGGTTTAAGGCGATGCGCTGATGAAGCCGGTGTTTCTCCAACGCAAGTGCAATCATAAAACCACCTAAGAATAAAAATATGATTGGATTAGCATACGGCGCAGCAGCTTCCCTCATTGTCATTACGCCTGATAATGGAAACAGTATAAGCGGTATGAATGCTGTGACAGGAATAGGAACAGCTTCGGAAACCCACCAGGTAATCATCCAGGCAGCTATGGCTAATACTTTGTGAGCTCCTGGAGAAATAAAAGTGGCGGGTATGGTGATCCAGAGTATAAAAAATAATATTGGTCCCAGAATAAATCCGATGTGCCTTCCTGAACGCAAAATTATATTCACTTGAGCAGTTGTATTTATTCAAAACTAGGTTTTTTGACTTCCCATTCAAATTTATTACGATGCAATAACAGGCTACGCACTCCTTTACAGGTAAGTCTTTTACGAGGCATAGGACCGATTTAATGTAAAAGACGTATAATGAATATTAATTGAAATGTAAAATAAAACCTTGGTTCACTGCGACTATCTCTTTATAAGCGACGCAAAGTGATGGATCTTGCCATGCAAATAAAAGAAGAAACATTCCTCAGGGAGAAGGATCGGTTATTGGGGTTTATCCGTAACCGCGTTTCCTCGCTGGAGGAAGCTGAAGATATCCTTCAGGATGTGTTCTATCAATTCGTGGCTGGCTATGAAACTATTGAGTCACTTGACCGTGTCACGTCATGGTTATTTTCAGTAGCCAGGAATAAAATTATAGATCGTTACAGGCGAGATTCGGCAAGGCCTCAACAATCAGACTTTGCTGTCTACTCTGGGTCAGATGATGGAGCACCTCTAACACTTCAGGATATTTTGCCTGACTTAGGAAACACACCGGAAGACGCATACTTGCGAGAGGCTATATGGGAAGCTATTATGGAGGCCCTGGATGAACTTCCTCCTGAGCAGCGGGAAATATTCATTCAAAATGAAATAGAAGAAAGAAGTTTTCGTGAAATATCGGAAGAAACAAAAGTATCCATCAATACGCTGTTATCAAGGAAACGATACGCCATTCTTTCACTGCGCAAGAAATTACAACGACTGTATGATAATATGTAAAATGCCAGAGCTATGAAAAGAGGTGCAATTTTTTTGAAATGTATTTTGGCTGCCATCGTAGCAATATTCTTTTTTGCATGGATTACCATGTTGCTTTGGAACTGGCTTGTGCCTGTGCTGTTTGCTGGTCCTATGATTTCGTATAGCCAAGCGCTTGGTCTGTTGGTACTTACTAAAATTTTATTCTTTGGAATTGGAGGAAGGCGGCACTGGAATCAAGACCCTAGATCCTCCCAACAACACTGGAAGCATCGGTTTTATGAAAAAATATCTTCGTTGACACCCGAAGAGCGGGAAGCTTTTAAGCAAAAGATGAAACAAAAATGGTGTGCGCCAAGTGAAAAGACTTCTGAGCAAGATCCGAAGGTTTCAAACGATTGAAATCCATTTCATAAAAATTTAATATAAAAACTTAGAAAAAAGCTAAACCAAAGGCTGACTGGCCCGTTCAAGGAAACTACGGAAACTTTTACAATGTTAAAAGTTTCCATAGTTTTGCTGCCCTATGGAACAACTGGAACAGCTGGATATAAAAAAGAAGATTTTAAAAGCTGCTGAAAATCTTTTTATGAAATATGGTGTGCGCAGTATATCAATGGATGACATCTCCCGTCATTTATCGGTATCAAAAAAGACCTTGTATCAGCATTTTGCTGACAAAGAAGACATCGTGTCAATGACTTGTCAGGCTCATATTGAAACTATTGCAAATCAAATGGTTGAAATCAGCAAGAATTCAAAAAATGCTATCGATGAATTATCAAAAATTTCAATTTGTCTAAAGCAGAACATGGAAGATACAAATCCTTCTTTGCTGTTCGATCTTCAGAAATATCATCCAAAAGCATGGGGGGTATGGTTAAATCATAAAAATAAGTTTATACGTGAATCCGTGGTACGCAATCTCAAACAAGGCATTGAGGAAGGACATTATCGCCCGGAGCTAAATGTTGAAGTCATTGCTGCCATGAGACTTGAATTGGTGCAATTACCTTTTGACGACAATGTTTTTCCTCCCTCGCGATTCAGGTTGGCCGAAGTACAAATGCAGATCTTCGATCATTTCGTTCATGGAATCGTTACAGAGAAAGGAAGAAAATTATATCATAAGTACAAAGAAACATTAGGCAATCTATCAGACTTTAATCATTAACCTCCTCGACTATGAAACGATTATTATATTACCCTATTTATTGTAACTCCGATATGGGCAAATGCTCAGACAACAGGGCAAACGGTTTTTACACTTGATCAATGTATTACATATGCGCTTGAAAATACAGTAGAAGTTAAGAATTCACGTGTTGATGAACAGATTGCTAAAGCAAAGGTAAGGGAGACAAGGGGACTCGGATTGCCCCAAGTAGATGCGTCGGTTGGAGTGGTTCATAATCAAAAGCTTCCCCGATTTTTTGGACCAAACACCACGGATTCAACTGCGTTTAGTTTCTTTCAAAATATAGAAGGAGCACAGGATGGCGATATTGTGGCGGGTAGAAACTTTTTCCAGCTTCCTAGTAGTGGTAATGCTGCTTTAAATATCAATCAACTTCTATTTAATAGTTCGTACTTGATTGGATTAAAAGCTGCAAGTACCTATAAAGACTTGGCCTCTAAGACGACGGAGCAAACTGAGATTCAGATTGTTGAAAACGTAATGAAGGCATATTATGGAGTGCTTGTAAATAACGAAAGGATTACACTATTTGATAATAATATCGCTCGCGTAGATTCTCTTTTACGCACAACCCGTGCTTTACATCAAAATGGATTTGCTGAAGAAATTGATGTTGATAGAATTCAGGTAACATTGAATAATTTAAAATCCGAGCGATTGAAATTTATCAACCTTCAAAATCTAAGCATGTCGCTGTTAAAGTATCAAATGAACTATCCGATGGACCAAGGACTTTCATTAAGTGGTAATATCACCGACCTTACTATAGATGAAACACTTTTAGACGGCTATCAAGAAGGATGGAATTTTAAGAACAGAATAGAATATCGCTTGCTTGATACACAACGAAGATTGTTAGAGTTAGATGTGAAGAATAAACATGCAGCTTCGCTTCCAAGCTTGTCTGGATTTGCAAACCTTGGCTATTCCACCCAATCTCCCGACATTGGAGGGCTATTTAAGACAAATACCAATATTCAAGATAACGGATTTGTTGGTCCTGATAAATGGTATAGCTATTCAACATTCGGAGTTACTCTTAATGTACCTATTTTCAGTGGCCTTCAACGAACCTACCAGGGGCAGCAAGCTAAACTTGAACTACTAAAAACGCAGAACAGCGTTACCTCCCTGAAACAAGGAATTGATTTGAGCATTCAACAAAACACAGTGACATATAAAAATTCTGTTGAGACGCTAAAATCTCAGGATCAAAATATGGATCTGGCAGAGAAAGTAGCGCGAGTTACAAAAATAAAATACGAACAAGGCGTTGGCTCCAACATTGAGGTCATAGATGCGGAAAGCAGTTTACGTGAGGCTCAGGTGAATTATTACAATGCCATGTACGATGCGCTTATCGCCAAGGTTGATTTAGACAAAGCATTTGCTAAGATCGATCCAACAAAATATGTCACAACCACCTCTAAATAAAGTAACACATGAAAAATACGTTCTATATGAATTCTTCCTTTTACTCCCGTTTGTCTGTGCTGGTCGCCGTTATCCTTTTGGCCGCCTGCAGTGCCGCAACGCCTGATGACAAGAAGGCCCAGCTTGAAAAATTAAAACAGCAGCAGGCTGAAATCACAAAACAAGTACAACAGCTTGAAAAGGATATGGCGAAGGAAAACCCTACAGAAGCTAAAATAAAAACCAAAGATGTTGCTGTAACGGAACTTGCTCCAACCAGTTTCGATCATTATGTGCAAACACAAGGTCATGTGGACGCTGAAAACAACGTAGCCGTTAGCGCCAAATCGCCCGGGGTGGTTAACTCAGTTTATGTTACTGAAGGTCAGCAGGTTTCCAAAGGCAAGGTATTGGCTCAAATTGATAATGGCGTGATCTTACGAAGCATAGAATCTTTGAAAACTCAACTGGAAATGGCACAAACGGTTTTCGAACGTCAAAAGAATCTTTGGAATCAGAAAATTGGAACCGAGGTTCAATATCTTCAGGCAAAAAGCAATAAAGAAAGCTTGGAAAGGCAACTTGCTGGCTTAGAAGAGCAGAACGATATGACGCGTATAAAGGCTCCCATAAACGGCACAGTTGATGAAGTGATTGTAAAAGCAGGAGAAGCAGTTTCTCCTGGCCAGCCCGCAGTTCGCATAGTAAACACGGCTGACCTGAAACTTGTGGCTAGTGTTTCTGAAGCTTATGTAACGAATGTTAAAAAAGGAAACAAAGTTTTGGTGCACATTCCAGAGTTGAAAAAGGACATAGAATCACGTGTAACATTCGTGGGCAGAAATATCGATCCGCTTTCACGCACCTTTATCGTGGAGGTTAAGTTACCTTCTGAAACTTACCTTCGTCCTAACATGACAGGCATTATCAAAGTAATCTTTCATACAGAACCCGCTGCTATTACAGTACCTATCAATGTCGTGCAGGATATAAATGGTGAAAAGATAGTATTTATAGCCGAGGCTAATGGAAAGAATACCGTTGCGCGTAAAAAGGTAGTACGCGTTGAAGGTGTTTATAACGGTAAGGCACAGGTAAGCGGGCTTTCCGCTGGCGAAAAGGTCATTACGTTTGGCTATCAGGGCCTCAACGATGGTGAATTCTTAAAGATATAATGTTAACAGTGATGATGACCGTCACCCCTCATTTAACTTACTAACATCTACACTATGCAAGACACTGAAAGAGAATTTGCGCCCACCAGTTGGGCCATCGATAACAAAGTAAGCATTTACGTGGCCACAATTCTTATTTGTATCGCCGGTATTTCCGCTTATATCAAACTTCCAAAGGAAAGTTTTCCGGAGGTTGTTTTCCCACAGATTTATGTTCTTACCATTTTTCAGGGTGCTCCTCCCACCGACGTTGAAAACCTGATCACCAAAGAGATTGAAAAGGAAATCAAATCAATTAATGGGATTAAGAAAGTCACGAGCAACTCAGTTCAAAACACGTCGAGTGTCATCATCGAATTCGAAACGGATATCGACGTAACGGAAGCGAAGCGGGATGTTCAGGATGCTGTTAATCGTGCTAAAAACGAATTACCCACATTGGATAAGGATCCTGAAGTATTCGAAATTGACATATCGGAATTGCCAATAATGAACATTAATCTTTCAGGAGATTATGATCTTCAAACTTTAAAACGATATGCAGAGCAGATGCAGGACCGCATTGAGGCTCTCACAGAAATTCGAAGAGTGGATATCGTAGGGGCGTTGGATCGTGAAATACAAGTCAATATTGATTTGTATAAGGCGGCTTTGGCAGGCGTTAGTTTAAATGATGTCACACAGGCGGTTTCATCAGAAAACGTGATTATGCCTGCGGGACAGCTTACTGTAGCGGGGGTAAAAAGGTCGTTGAGTGTAACGGGCGAATACTTGAATGCCGAGGAAATGTCGAATACCGTTGTAGGTTCTATCCGGGGTGCAAAAGTTTACCTGAAGGATATCGCCGATGTCGTAGACACGCATAAGGAACAGGAAAGTTTTGCACGGTTGGATAACAAAAATGTAGTAACCCTTAACGTCATTAAACGAAGCGGTAAAAACCTGATTGCCGCTTCCGATGCGATCAATGAAATCGTTAAGGAATACGAAGGTGGAATACTGCCTCCAGGGCTTGCATATAACCATCACTGCTGATCAATCGGACAATACCCGTGTCACCTTACATGATCTGATCAACACGATTATTATTGGGTTCATTTTGGTAACGATCATCCTCATGTTTTTCATGGGTGCAACGAATGCAATCTTCGTGGGATTATCGGTACCGTTATCGAGCCTTTATTGCTTTCCTATGGTTTCCGGTAATTGGTTTTACGTTGAACATGATGACGTTATTTTCATTCTTGCTGGCCCTTGGAATTGTCGTAGATGATGCCATCGTAGTGATAGAAAATACCCATCGTGTTTTTGATAACGGTAAAGTTCCTATTCGTAAAGCTGCTAAGATTGCCGCAGGTGAGATATTCATTCCTGTATTTTCGGGTACGCTGGTCGTATTGGCTCCCTTTGTTCCCCTGGCATTCTGGCCCGGTGTGATTGGTAAATTCATGATGTTTCTTCCGATTACACTGATTATTGCGCTGTTGGCTTCATTGGTTGTGGCCTACATCATTAATCCCGTGTTTGCTGCAGATTTCATGAAACCACATGATCACGAAGAAAATAAAAAGCCGACGATTACTAAAGGATTTAAAATTACAGCCATTGTCTTTGGTTCGATAGCTCTTGTATCGTACCTCATTGGCGTCGCTGGCTTCGGTAATTTTGTGGTGTTCCTGTTTGTATTATATGCATTGCACCATTTCTTTATTGCTGGGGTTATAACACGTTTTCAAACAAACGTGTGGCCTAGAGTTCAGGCACGTTATAAAAATCTAGTGGCATGGTGTGTTGCCCGCTATAGACCGATATGGATCGTGGCAGGTATTGTCGTATTGTTTGTATTCTCAATTGTTTTTACAGCAATTCGACAGCCGCCGGTTGTATTCTTCCCGCAAGGTGATCCTAACTTCATATTTGCTTACATCCGAATGCCCATCGGTACTGACCAAATTGTTACAGATTCCATTACAAAAGTAGTAGAACAAAGGGTAGCAAAGGTTGTCGGCAAGGACAATCCAATTGTTGAGTCTATTATTTCCAATGTGGCCATCGGAGCAAGTGAAGATCCGATGGAAGGCGGTGGAACGATAGGGAGCCCCCACTTGGGAAAAGTTTCCGTTGCATTTGTTAAATTTTCACAACGCGATGGACAGAGTACTAAGGTATACATGGATAAAATTCGAGAGGCTGTGAAGGGAATACAAGGTGCTGAAGTTTCAGTTAACCAGGAGCAAGGTGGCCCTCCAACAGGTAAGCCTATTAACATTGAGATTAGTGGAGATGATTTTGAATTGCTGGCAAGTACTTCCACACATCTTAAACGTTACTTGGATTCTTTGCAGATTCCGGGTGTTGAAGAATTGAAGTCAGATTTTCAAAGTGATAAGCCAGAAATCAACATCAAAATTGATCGTGAAAAAGCGAACAGGGAAGGCATCTCGACGTCGGCAATTGGAGGTGCTCTTTGTACCGCTGTTTATGGGGCAGAAGTTTCTAAATTCCGCGATGACAATGATGATTATCCTATTCAGGTAAGAATTCTTG
Source organism: uncultured Bacteroidota bacterium (assembly GCA_963837415.1). GTDB lineage: Bacteria > Bacteroidota > Bacteroidia > Cytophagales > Cyclobacteriaceae > Chryseolinea. The sequence continues at coordinate 118,983 of CAWING010000003.1, forward strand.
AAAGCCAGCGCAACGATGTAAATACGCTGATGAATCTTCCGATCACATTCCAGGATATGAGCAAAAATGGCCAGGTGAGGCAGGTGCCTCTTTCCGCCATCGCTACTGCTGAATATTCCAGCAGCTACGCCGGTATAAGACGGATCGATCAAAAGAGGACAGTCACGATAGCTTCCAATGTTTTGGGAGGGTTTAATGAAAACGAAGTAGTTGCCGATATCAAATCAAGACTAGAATCGTTTGCTATACCGGACGGAGTAATTGTTGACATGACAGGTGCGCAGGAAGAGCAGGCAGAAACATTCTCATTTTTGCTCCTGGCAGCGGCCCTCGCTGCGGGGTTGATATTTATGATATTGGTACTTCAGTTCAATTCGGTTAGCAAGCCCTTTATTATCGGAGCTGAAATTTTATTCAGCATAATTGGTGTGTTGATCGGTTTCTCTCTTTTTAAAATGGAAATATCCATCGTAATGACGGGTGTTGGTATTATGGCGCTGGCAGGATTGGTAGTACGGAATGGTATTTTGCTGGTTGAATTTACGGATCTTCTAATAAGCCAAGGTGTTCCCCTGCGGGAAGCAATCGCAGAAGCAGCCAAAACTCGTATGACTCCAGTGATGCTGACAACAATCGCTGCAACAATCGGTCTGATTCCGCTGGCTGTGGGATTGAATATTGACTTCGTCACCTTATTCACAGAATTCAACCCGCATATTTTCTTTGGAGGAGATAATGTCGCCTTCTGGGGACCTTTGTCATGGACAATGATCTTCGGACTCTTTTTGGAACGGTTCTTACACTCGTTCTTGTACCGGTCATGTACTTGCTGGTTGCTAAACTGAAAGAACGCCTTTACGGGAAGAAAGCAGGAGCGCGTAGAGCAGAGGATGAGGCGGGTACTGTTGTTGCGCCAGCGTAGGAATATTTTAATTTCAATACAACAAAACTTCAACAAGGTCGTCTCCAATCAAAGACGACCTTGTTATTTATGAAGCCTCGCATGATGACGTTGATTATTCTTTCAATTTTTTTTCTCGTTGTGGACTATTACGTTTTCCAGGCCATAGTAACCGTAAGCAAAAACTGGTCAGCACCCTGGAGACAAATTTTTCAATATGGATTCTGGATTCCCACAACGCTGAGTATTGCGGCAATTTTGTGGTGGTTTCTCGGTGATCCTTACAAATGGAGCGCAGGCGTTCGGACTTGGGTGATCACAGCTTTATTTTCCCTATACTTTTCAAAACTCTTTGCTATTGCCGTCCTCCTAACGGAAGATCTCTCTCGAGGTATTCGATCTGTCATTTCTTTCTTTTCAAAAGGATCGGAGGAAACAATCGGCGGGGATGCCATTACACGCTCAGAATTTTTGTCAAAAACAGCCTTAGTAGCAGCAGCAATTCCCTTTGGCACGATGGCTTACGGGATTATTTCAGGGGCGCATGATTACCGTATCAGGAGACAAACAGTGAAGCTTCCAAATCTACCGACATCATTTGACGGAATTAAAATTGCTCAACTTTCAGATATCCATTCAGGAAGCTTTTTCAATAGGACGGCGGTAAAAGGCGGAGTGCAAATGCTGCTCGACGAAAAACCGGATATTATTTTCTTTACGGGTGATCTCGTTAATAATGAGGCCTCGGAGGTTAAAGATTATATCGCAATATTTAATAGACTCAAAGCACCACTGGGAACCTACTCCATAACGGGCAACCATGACTATGGAGATTATCATCGTTGGCCAAATATAGAGGCTAAGCAAAAAAACTTCAAAGACCTTATTGAAGCACATCGCCTGTTGGGATTCAAATTGCTTATGAACCAAAACCATTTACTGGAGTTGGGCGGCGAAAAGGTCGCGGTGATGGGAATAGAAAATTGGGGTGGTAGGGGATTTGCTAAATACGGAAAACTAGACCGGGCATATAAAGGAACCGAAGATGCGGCAGTGAAACTTTTGCTTTCGCACGACCCCAGTCATTGGGATGCACAAGTAAGGCCGATGTACCCTGAGATTGATTTAATGTTTGCAGGCCATACTCATGGGTTTCAATTTGGAATTGAACTAGGAAATTTTAAATGGAGTCCCTCACAATATGCTTACAAGCAATGGGCTGGCCTTTACCAGGAAGGATCTCAATATTTATATGTCAACCGTGGGTTTGGGTACCTGGGTTATCCGGGAAGAATCGGAATGCCCCCTGAATTGACCATCATTGAATTAAAGCGGGCTTGAACTTTATTGACCCACTATCGCTTATTTCACATGATGAGCGAGGATGCCTTTTATCGGATCAGAATGGCCATTGTTGGCACGGTACTCATTCTACTGATAGATTTCTATACCTATCAGGCCATCCGTATTGCCAGCAATAGATTCCCCATCGTTTTAAAAAGGATTACCCGAGGTACCTATTGGAGTATAACTATCCTTTCTATTTTTAGTTTACTCTTGATCAGTCTGGGTGGTATCGCGAATGAGAAATTAATCCAATGGATTGTCATTTGGCTTGGAATATTATATTTCTCAAAGCTTATCCTTGTTTTAGTTTTGTTTGCTGATGATATCCGCCGGGGCATGCATTTTACAAGGCGTTATTTAAAAAGAAAGCGCCAGAAGAATACGGAAACAGCTTCTCAACGAATTTCCCGCTCCGAATTTTTTGCAAAGACCTCCGTTGTTGCCGGGAGCATTCCCTTTGTATCGCTGTCATTTGGAATTATTTCGGGAGCACATAATTTTCAGGTGCGCAAGCAGGTAGTATATCTTCCTAATCTCCCAAAACCCTTTGATGGGATTCGAATAGGCCAGCTTTCTGATATTCATGCTGGCTCTCTTTTTAATAGAAGAGCGATTCAGGGAGGGGTGGACTTGCTTATGCGCGAGAAACCCGATGTAATCTTTTTTACTGGAGATCTGGTAAATTCAGAGACGCAGGAGATAAAAAATTATGTAAATGTCTTTGATAAGTTCAAAGCTCCTTATGGCGTTTATTCGATTACCGGAAATCACGATTATGGTAATTATAAAGATTGGCCAAATGAGAAAGCGAAAAGAAAAAATTTTGCTGCCATGCTTGCTGTGCACAAACAAATGGGATATGACCTTTTGATGAATCAACATCGGATGCTGGAATTAAGCGGAGAGAAAATTGCCATATTGGGTATTGAGAATTGGGGAGTTGGTCCTCCGTTGCGTTTCCCGAAATATGGAAGATTAAATGAGGCTTATGCGAATACAGAGGAAGCCTCCGTTAAAATTTTACTTTCACATGACCCTACGCATTGGGATGCGCAGGTCAGGCCTGAGTATCCTGATCTTGATCTAACGTTTGCGGGTCATACACATGGATATCAAATGGGTGTAAAGCTAGGAAGCTTTACATGGAGCCCCGCACAGTATAGATTTAAGCAATGGGCCGGACTCTATCAGGAAGGTAGTCAATACTTATACGTTAACCGCGGGTTTGGATGCATTGGCTATCCCGGAAGGATCGGAATGCCTCCGGAGTTGACAATCATAGAGTTGAAGAGAGGGTAGTTATCGTTATCAGTTATCCGTTAATCGTGAGTGAGACAAGGAGTGTTTCCCTATTAAGGTCCTCCTACATAGCAACTGACGAACAGGAGCATCAAACAGTGAGTGATTAAAGATTTTTCCTGGGCGACTAAGTAGGCTAATAACGGATAACCATTAACGGATAACGGCTCAACTAACGATTCAATTCCGTAATTCAATGATAAGCTCCATTTCCTCTTTTAGTTTATCATATAGCCTATCGTAAATAGCAAATGTCTTTTTATAAACAACATGCTTTTCTTTATTGGGCATGTATGTTACATCTTCATCAGGCTTAAGCTGGTCGTAATCTTTTATGAGATTTAATGATTTGAACCCCAGGTAGGCCGCGCCTATCGCCGACGCGTCTTCGGCGTTGACTAAACAGATTTTTTTGTTGAATATGTCCGCTAATATCTGGAGCCATTCTTCCGACTTGACGAAGCCACCGCTTACGTGAATTTGTTGTATCAATAAACCCGAGGATTCCATAGCTGCAGCAATACTATAGAGTGCCATTGAAATGCCTTCGACAACTGCCCTGGTAAAATGCGCTTGGGTGTGAAAATTTCTAACACCAAAAAAAGCTCCACTAGCGTCGCCATCCCAAATAGGGGCTCGTTCACCCAACAAATAAGGTAAAAAAATTAATCCTTCGGCTCCCGGTTTAATGTTGGCCATCTCATTCAAAATGGCATCATAATCTGCTGAATTGTTCAATTTTTTTTGTAAGAAAATTTCGGTATACCATTTAAGCACAACCCCCCCGTTGTTAATAGGTCCCCCTGAGATAAAAATATCCTTAGTTAAAAGATAGTTAAATGTCATGGCACGAAAATTAACGGTGGGTTTGGTATTTGCAACGCGAATAGCTCCACTTGTGCCGATCGTCAATGCAGCAATACCAGGAGCAACGGCAAAGCTTCCTAAATTAGCCATACAACCATCACTAGCGCCGATAAAGAAGGGTGTATTATTTGCTATTTTTAAAATGGATGCTGTTTCAGATCTCAGTTCTTTACGGGAATGGTTTATTTCAACGGGCTGTGAAAGATGGTTGGACGTTATGCCGCAAAAATTTAACGCGTCTTTACTCCATTTCAATTTTTCAATGTCAAACAATCCTGTAGCAGATGCGATGGAATAATCCGCTTCGTATACACCGAAAAGTTTAAACCATATAAATTCTTTAATAGAAATGAATTTAAAGGTCTTCTCAAATAGCTCGGGTTTATTTTCTTGGAGCCATTTGATCTTGCATACCGGTGTCATGGCGTGAATGGGCGTCCCGTTTTGGATGTAAATCCTTTCACCCAAGGGTGATGATCTTAACTTTTTAGCAATGGCAGAGCTCCGGTTGTCTGCCCACGTAATCATATTCATCAACGGACTCCCTTGTTCATCCGCTGGAATTACACTATGCATAGCGCTGCTAAGTACAATTCCTTCCGGTTTTTCTTTCATGTGATCGATTAGCCGACTTATACACTTTACGAAAGCCTGCCATATTAACTCGGGAGCCTGCTCACTAAATGTTAGTTCAGGGCTATAAATAGGGTATGAGGCTTGCGTTGAATGCAATACTTCCCCTGAAATTTTTACAGCCACTGCTTTTGCGCTTCCCGTGCCAATGTCGATGCCGATAAGATAGGTCATGCCTAATTTTTAAGATGCTGAAGATAGGAATAAAAACAAAAAAGGCACCTGAAAATCAAGTGCCTCTTGGGGTTTAGGTTACATGGTATCACAGTTTAGCTGCTCCCATCTCTTTCCTTCGTTTAGCATCAATGGAATAACTACCTGCTCCAAAAACCATAAAGATTAATAAACCAATCAAGACAACAATTGATATCCAAAGTTCCATGTGTTGACCGATGGAAAGAAAACCTTTTGGAGCATTCACCATAAAAACAGCGCCAATAAGAATTGGGAGCTGAATTAAGCAAACAATGCGTGTGTATAATCCAAAAAAAATCAAAGGCCCTCCAAGAATATGAGCAAAGACAACGTAGTGCGAAAGTGTCATTCCAGCGAAATACACATTTATTCCCGAGGTAGTCATTTCAAGTTCTGACATATGGGTTATGAAATATAACCCCTTGTAGGTAATAAATGCTCCGAGCACGAACCGAAATAAATCCAAAAAACCAGGGCGATGGCTATTACCCCATCGTTCAAGATCGGTAATTACACTCATACAAGTTTTTGATTTGTTTATACAAAGTTTACTAAACTATTCGGATAGAATCAAGATTTATTTAATCTGTCTCAGCTTGATTCTTTTATTAAGGGTTAGAAGCCCTTTCCGTCTGTATGAATGAGGATGTCGAGGTATTCATTATTCGGATGAGCCAATAGACGGGAAATGCAATGATTCCAAAAAAGATGAATAATAGGATCCAGAGCAATCGTTCTGCTGTTTCCAGTTTTTTATTGCTAACAGCATGGACAATGTAGAAGATCAGCAAAGCTAAACAGCCGAATGACAAAAGCATGATCGGAGTAACGAGTGAAAAAACTAAAGCAAGTATAGCGCTTGCCTCGGGTTCATTATGCTCGCTGGCTTTTATAAGATCAACAACAACGTGAAATACTTGCCAAAAAATAATAGGGAAGAGAACGAAAGGCAAGAATGTAAAAATGCCAAGGATGATTTTTTGGACTTTGTTTAAATTCATAATGTGTAACCCTGTTTTCTAAAAGGAGTGATCTAAATTATGGATGGAGTAGATCGCGCAATTAGTAGAACCTTTCCATATTCGTTAAGCGCTAGCAAATGTAGTCAGCGCAATACAAATTGTTCGAGATAATAAGCTTACGTAAAGAACAGGAAGAACAAAAAAAAACTGCTCTTTAGAGCAGTTTGATTACAATATCGGATGGATTAATATTCGTTATTGCTTCTGCGGTTGAAACCACCGCCACCGCTTTTGTAACCACCGCCTCCACCACCACTACGGGGGGCATCAGTTCGGGGTCTTGCTTCGTTAACTACGAGGGTCTTACCCAGGAAGTTGAAACCGTTTAAACTAGTAATAGCTTGACGGGCACTAGCATCATCCGACATTTCGATAAAACCGAAACCGCGGCTGCGCTGTGTTACTTTGTCCATTACAATTTTGGCAGAAGAAACTTCGCCATACTCTTCGAATAATCCCTTCAATTCCTGTTCGGATGCCTTAAAAGGGATATTGGCAACATAAATGTTCATTGGTAAAATAAAATAAATGAGAAATTAATTAAATGCCAACTGGCAAACTTGGCTGGAACTACTACTCGCAATGACGGGAGGGCCTCAGTAAAGAATGACAATCAACATTTAAAAGTAAGAAGAAATTTTGACTAATTAGAAAAAGATATATTTTCAACCTTTTGTGGCGTTTTAGGGCCGTTTAAGGCATATTTAGTGTCAAATAAAAAGCCTTCCGGTGATTATTAGATCTTTTAAATCGAATTGCAGGATTTAATATGCACGCTCGATAGTGCCCGACCCGTAAATTTTTTTCTGCGCTGCCTTTGTATTGCCTTTATGCTTTATCTGACCATTACCCAATAGTAAGGCGTCCAAATTAGTCGAGACGTTTAGCTGACAAATTCCTGAACCAGTGACTTTTGATTTGGCCGTTTCAACCGTACAATTAAAAGCATTTAATGTTCCCGAGCCGCTTACAACAGCATCTATAGACGTCGCGTAACCCTTGATTGTCATCACTCCGCTTCCGCTCAATTCCGCCTTGATTGTGTTGCCTTTTAGATCCACATCTAAACTTCCACCACCGGATACACCAAGGGTGATAAAATCAGAGGCTATGGAATTTTCAGATATAATCCTGCCGTTGCCATTGACTTGTAAGTCGCTAACATTTTTCATACTGACGTATAACTTCATGGTGGGATTAAGTTTTATGTCATCTATTTTTTGCCAAAGACTTTTATTAGGATCGTCCGGTTTACGATCGACATTAATCATGAGTATTCCATTTTCAACTTTGATAACGCTAACAGCGAAGATTTCAGTTAACGCTTCCACAGTAACCTCTTGCTTATTCGTTTGCTTCAGGTACACGGTGTAATTGGAGTTTACATAAATGCCTTTAAATTCAGGGAGTTCTAAAATTTTCTTGGTTGTCTGTGCCATACTAATTCCCACGGCGCAAAACATCACAAGCAGTAATAACAAGTTCTTTTTCATATGCATAAAATAATTAAGATCAAATAACCACATGATAGGTAAAATATAAAATCATCCTAACGACTAAAAGTGAAACTGGTCGGTGCAATGCCCCAATAAATCTATTATTATCAGTAAATCTTACTTCTTATTTCTAAAGATTGCTTTGAATATGAGTATGAAGGCAATACCTCCGATGCACATCATAAGTAAAATTTCGGGGGTGATTTGATCTATGGCGTGCATGAGTCGTTATCCGTTAATAGTTAATCGTGAGAGTGGGAGTTATGCCATTTAAATGTTAAAAGGTAAAAGTTGTGGAGGACAGTAACAAATATTGTAAGAACACACCTCATCCCACTCGCGATTAACGTATAACGATTAACAGATACCTGCGTCAAAACCTCAACAATATCTGGAATTTAATATCATTTTTTTTATCGCCGTCAATTTGGTCAACACTGGTTCCAATGAATTTTTGATTTCTGTAGCGTATGTGAGCATAGCGAAGCCAAAAGCTAATATGTTTGTTAACATTATATTCGAGCATTGCCATCTTACGAACTCCCGATCCAAAGTAAGCGGGCAGGGAATAGGCAAGCCAAACATCGTTCTCATAACTATATTGTCTGTTATCATAATCTTCCGTATCAAATAATGCGTAACGCACCGTGAATTTTAGTTTTCCAATATCGACTATTACGTCTTGGGTGAGCGCAAAACCATCTGTGACCTTCTGATTAATAGTATATGCGCTGAGTTGTGCCCGGCTCTTCAAACGTAACGCCTGATGTGGCGAGTAATCAAAATTGAACCAATAGTTATTCTTCTTTCCTGCTGCTAATGTGTATTGATTCACGTTGACAGTTTCAATATTTCTGTTTTTAAGTTCCTCGCGGGCTTGAATAAAGATCTTAACCTTTCGTGACGGCTCATAGCTAAAACGCAACAGCCATTCATATCCATTTGCAGGGGAATAACTTCGAAAACGCAGCCAGGGGAATTTGAAGATATCGGCGTAGCCTGAAAGGCTAAATTTTCTGTCGAACCGGTATTTCCAACCCCAGTATAAACCTGTTTCGTTTTGTGTATTCGTGCTTTCAGCGAAACCATTGGAATAGAATGTGTAGAAATTACGGTCAAACTTTCTATAGAGTATAGATAAATCGAGTTTGGATGACAAACCAATAAGCATTCCGCCAATTCCCGCATAGCCACCTCGAACAGAACGTGATACTTCGCTAAAGAAAGTAAAGTTCTGCAACGTATAGTTCAGATATATTCCGATGTTCTGATTCCCTGTTCCCTCGAAAGCAAATTGATTGTATGCTGAACGCGAACGACGAACGGGCTCACTAAATTCGGTGTAGTTGACCATGACGCCAGCATCAAGAGCATCACGTTTGTATTGGACAACGCCACCAAAATTTCGCTCCCCTATTTTTTTTCTATTGGCCAGTTCGTTTTCATCCCGGTGAAGGCCGGTAGTCTGAAACGAAGAAATTAAGTCTTCTTGATCGTCTGTAGATAATTTACCATCCTTTCTCGTATTAGAATAAAATCCGGTCACGTAAATATTGTCCGCAGCTTGAATTGTGATCCCCACTCCCCGCAACGCTCCCGCTTCATAAACGGATGTATAGGGGAGAAGACCAATATTACTTCGCCGAATTGTCGTAATCGTTTCGCCACCTTTGCCCATTCCTAGTATTCCACCAAGCATTAGTCCTTGACCAAATTGACTTTGATAGTCTCCTAAAATCAGGTTTTTTAGTTTCCCTTTATTTTGAAGTTGTACGTGATAAGAAATATAATCCGCCCCGTAATATCGGGCTGATGGATTCCAGTTAATTTGCTCACCTGCATCTTTTTCTGTGGTAAACCCCATGCTAAAGTCACCAGACCTGCTCGAGCGGAAACGCATATAAAATTTATCCGGTGATCCTTTAAACTGGGATGGCGATGCTCCTTGCTGGTCAAATCCATTCTTTGCTTGTATGGTGCGGTCATAACGCAGCAAAAAGTAATTTTCACTTTCGTTTTTTATTCTTTTCAGAAGTGTAGCATCAACCCTGCTACCGGGAGCATTCACTATTACAAAAGGAGCAAGCCTGTAAATAGTTGGCATGTCAAAGTCAGGAATAGCTTGTAATTCATAAACGGAAATAAAATTTCCGTTTTCTACTCGATATTTTATGAATTCACTGATCTGAGTTTCTGTTAAGATTTTAATAAATCGGAGGTCTTCAACGGTTGCCCTATTTAAGTTAATTGGGTTAGCGATTAGCTGAACCAGATTTTCACACAACTCTTCATAGTTCAGATCCAGGTCAGGGAATCCATAAAGTTCGTCAGCAATCGCGCTAACATCTATCTCTTGACGGGGGTATTCTTGACCCGAAGCAACAGTAAATCCTAGGATAAGTAAAATGCACGCGAAAAATTTCATTTTGGAACCGCGTTAAAAATGTACCCAACGCTTGCCTGATGCCTACTTCCAAGAGAGAAGCTATTTTGGTATGCATAGTCTATTTTAAATTTTTTTGGTCGAAACCCTAGTCCGAAAAAGCCTGCATGAGGATTGATATTAAAACCAGTTCTGAAAATAAATTTTTTATGCACTTGATATTCAAACCCGGTTTTCCATAATATGGGATACTCCAAGTCTTTTTCGAGTTCAGTTGCAATAAAAGTTTTCGAGGAAAGTTTAAACGAAATTCCGGTTATCAGAATGGTAGGAAGTTTTTCATTCTCAGTTGTGGATATTTTTGGTTGGTTTACATTAATGATATGAGCGCCTATGAAAATTTTTTCTGTAAGTTTCGCGATCCCTCCAAAACTTAAGCTTAATACACCCTTGCGACCAAAACCTTCGGCATGATACTGAATGTAATTGATTTTTAAACCTAAGGATGCCAATCCGAATGTATTGCTAAAGCCCATTGTAAGGATTTGCTCATTATATAGTTTATCACCAAAACGAAAAATGCCGACACCCGCTACTCCAAATTTGAGGGGGAGTGCGAATACGGCAGCAGCTTTATTGAATGGTTTGAAAGACGGTTGAGCATCGTAGGTAACTGCTGTTGAAACTTCCTTTACGTTTGCTATTCCTGCGATATTATTAAAGATTGACCATTCATCTTCAAGACAAGAGGAGGCATAACCAAGGCTGTTGGCACGAGCACCAATTAACGTGGACGAACTTTGCGCATTAGACTGGGAAAGGCATAACATGACTATGCCAACGGCGAATAAAGAATTGCACACAACGGGTTAACTTTAAATATATTTTTTAAATAACGAAATTCGAAAGTGAAATCAAATGAATTTGATTTTTTTTTTAAAATTCCTTCCTTACATGTAAGAAAAATCCTTTTTCACCGTCGCCATTGAATGTGTATTCAATGCGAAATACCGAATCGTAAGAAGCAACGATGTCAACGCCTGCTCCTGCACTTGTCAATAATTTATTTGTTAACCTGTCACTAATGGTGTAGTTGGGATAACCCTTCACATAACCGAGATCCCCATACATTTTGATGAATATAGAAAGAGGTATGTGCCTGAACTGAGGAATTGGCATAATGTTCCATTGATAGGTGCGGTGAAATATCCTTTTCTTTAAGGTGGTTTTATTGAGAGCGTAAGCAACGCCTTCTATAAGATAAACTTCATACCCCCTCACGAATTGTTTTTTGTAGCCCAGAGCTCCATAGTTAGAATAGGGCAAATCATCAGGCGTACCCGCATAGCCAATGATGTTGTTGGACAGATAAAAATTTTTCTTTAAGTCAAAATAGGTTGCATATGAAACACTTGCTTCCAGTTTTTTTAAATCGTCTTTAGAACTTATACCACTTTTTGCAGCTAACAACATTAAATAGTATCCGCGCAAAGGATAGCCTACATAATCGCGATGGTCGGAGGTAAATTGATACGTAATGACACCATACTGCTGTCTTATTTTCTCATCGCCCAAGTAGTTTGAATTTAAATCCGCGATCGTATCATTAATGTTATTACTTCTATATTCTATTTTCAGGGCATGAGAAACGTAAAACGAATTTCGATACGTGTACGTAAGGCCTCCGCCTCGAGTTGTGCGCAGAATATCTGTTGATTTGAGAAATTCGAGTTTGTGATCAAGGGTTCGATAAGCAAGGTTCTTGGTCTCAGTGAAATCGGCATCGATAATAAGACCATGTTTTTGCTTACGATCGATATAAGGAATTCGATACGATAATTCAAACCTGCGTTGAAATCCAAATTGTGCTGTAAGACGTAGTGTTTCGTTACGACCGCGCATATTAAATTGATATAATCTCAATCCATAGTTAACGCGATTGAAATCATGATTGTAATTATGCCACCATTCGTTAAAGTTTCGATCGGACAACTCAAAGATTGGCGATGGAAAAGTATACCACCGTTCATTGAGATCGATAAGCAAGTCTATAAAACCTTCTTGCAATTCGAGCACTCGAATCTCAACGGTATTAAATAAACGCGTATTAATTAATTTCTTTTTATCACGCTCGAGAATGGAGGGCAAATCCCGGTTATAAATAATGTTTCCTTTTTGAAGGGTAAGCTCGCGTAGAACGATCTGATCACGCGTGATACGATTTCCAACAATAAGGATTCGATTGATGTGTATAAAGCGGCCAACCGAATCGGACGCGACAGGAAGTGGAGATCGTTTTAAAGTGTCGGGCAGGATAGATTCTTCCCGCTGTGCACTTAGTCCAGAAGCTAATGAAGAAATTATGACACTTAAGATAAACGCCCGCATCTTGTTCCACTAAGACTACCACTGGTGCCAATAGTTAAATTACTTTCTTGTTATGGACTTGTGGCTCTTTTTTTCTATACGATAAAATCAGAATAATAACTCCGGCAATTACTAACGGTATGCTTAGAATCTGGCCCATATTCAAAATCATACCCTCTTCAAACGGCTCCTGGACTTCCTTTACAAATTCAAAGAGGAAACGCAAACCAAAACACCAGATTAAAAATATTCCCAACAATCTGCCTGCGGGTAATCTCTCCTTGTACTTTGACCAAATCCAAAATAGAAATAGAAAAAGGAATACGCAGGAAATCGTTTCGTAAAGCTGCGCAGGGTGTCTTGAAATTCCCAACGTACTTATTCGGGCCATAAACTTTCCATCATCCAATAACTGCCCATTTGTTTTAGTATTGTCTCCACCTGCATCAAAATATTCGTACAATTTATCACTCAATAAATTTCGCGCTGTGACGTCTGTAAAATCCTTCGCTACCATTCCAGCAACTCCTTTTTTGAAGGAAAGGTAAATATTGAGTGGTACGCGACTATCATCTCTTGAGATAGAGTCATTGTGTTTAATAATTACAGATTCAAGAATGCCGTCTCTGTCAACGCGGGCATCAGTAATATTTTCTGAAAATTTGTTTACAAATACGACACCCCAAGGTTTATCTGTAGGTACCCCAATAATTTCGGAGTTAAAATAATTTCCTAACCGAATCAGTGCACCGGTTAGCGCGACCACAATTACAATACGATCCACAACTTGTAAAAAAGTTTGACCCGGCTTTTTCTTCCGGCTGTAGAGCCATAAGGCAGTAAGAATTCCAATGGTCGCCCCATGGCTGGCTAATCCTTGTAATCCTGTAAACCGGAATGGACTGAATTCAAAGGGTAGAAAAATACTCAGCGGATTTTCAGTGATAATCTCCGGTTGATAGAAAATAACATGGCCCAGGCGAGCACCGACAATGGTGGCTATCACCATATAAATGGTTAAAGTATCGACATCACTTTCAGGTTTACCTTCACTTTTATAGAAATAGTACATAAACTGCTGACTTATCAAAAAGCCTAATGCGAAGAATAATCCGTACCACCGTAATGAAAAGCTCCCCCAAGAAAAAATCTCAGGACTAGCATTCCAGATAATGTAGTTTAGTATAGCCATAGGGGGCAAATATAATCTGTTAATTGATATTGGTAAAGGTTTCTTTCCATGTCGCTTTTTAGTTGTCGGTGGCTACCTCTAAAGGGCGTCAAGAGATTCTAGTTCTTGAATAAAGCCAGAAGAAAGGATAGGAAACCGACACCATGTTCTGGGGTCAACATTTAAATCATCGAGATGAAGGGAAGGAGCTAGGCGCTCTCGCTTCCATTGATTGGCAGCCCATAGTCTGAAGAATTTCTTTATATAAATTTTTAGTTGGTTAGGCTCATAATCGTTTAGCATAACACGATAAACTTCTACAGGAGATTTGCGATAAAAGATAGCATGTCTCTCAATTTCTACTAGAACGGTATAAGGCATTAAATCCGACTCATCCGTTTGTTGACTTGCCAAGGGACGAAGTTCTGCGGTAGGCTGCAAGTTATTTACCGAGGAAAGACCTGGATGTTCCAAGTTTTTTTCTGCCCATTTTAGCCATTGTAAAATGAAGGTCTTACTCAACCCTGCGATTGGGCCAAAACTTCCACTTGTATCTCCATCCATGGTGGCATAACCTACATCGCCTTCGCTTCGGTTCGAAGTAGTGAGAAGCACTGCACGTTTTATGTTGGCCAGCATCCAGATAATCGGTGAACGTGTGCGGGCCTGAATATTTTGCAAGGTAATATCATCTGTTTCCCACTGTAATTTTCTGCCGATTGCTTTTTCAATTTTTGCGTATAGGAAATAACTTCTTCGTCAATTTTCCAGTGGTGAAATTCAGCTCCGATAGATTCAGCTAATTGCTGCGCAGCCGTGAATGTTTCGATAGAAGAATTTTCAGTCCCTTGATACGCGCAGGATAATAATCTTTCTACTCCGGACTGCCAGGAATCGATCACTGGTATTTTCAACGCGCTGCAAAAGGGTTCGGCTCCTAATTCTTTTAGCCCCCTCTTAACCATTTCTGCTACGATCACAGCGCACATGGAAGAATCTGCACCTCCACTTAACGAAAGTACAAATCCATTTGCTTTGCTTTTTCGAAGATAGTCGAACAAACCCAACGAAATTGCTTGTGTTAGTTCTTCATTCTTTTCTTTGTTATCTGTTAAAGCAACAACTTGTGTTTTAGAAGGATCTGTGAAGTCAATCTCGGTGCCTAATACATTAAAAGGCTCAAAAGAAAATCTTTTATTTACTGCTACTAATTTACCCTGCTGGCCAATAATAATGTCGCCATCATAAATCATTCGACCGGCTTCGTTGCCTAGCAGATTCGCAAATACATACACGCAATTAAATTTGGCTGAACCTTCATTCACCACTTCTTCTTCACGAAGCAAACTTTTGACCATAGCAAAGTGACTTGCGCTTGGATTAAGAATGAGGTGAGCGCCTCTTTCAAAAAGCCTGTAGCCAGGACGGTTTTTCCTGCGCCATCCATCTTCGCAAATTTCAAAGCCAAAGCGTACTCCTTCTACTTCATAGATCAGATCACCAATCTGAATATGTTCATCATTCCGAATGATCTCCATTGTCTTATTCGGTTTCCAGGGATCAAACCAACGTGGCTCATAGTGTACTCCATCTCTCGCCAGAAATTGTTTTAAGGTAATGCCCAGTATTTTCTTATTGCTGATGACACATGCGCCGTTGTATGTAATTGCACCTATGCGCACTGGTAATCCCACACTTACGGTAATATCGTCACAAAAATTTCGGATGTGTAAAAGTTCTTTCCATGCCCGTTCGGGAAGCCAGTCACTCAGAAAAAGATCTTCACATCCATAGCCGGTAATACATAATTCGGGCAAACATAAAATTTTAATGTGTTGCGCTTTTGCTTCCTGTATAGCATCGATAATATTTTGAGAATTGTTATTCCAATCAAACGGAATCTGGTTAACAGTAGCGCCCCCGATTTTCAGCTTCATAATTTTCTTAGTTAAAGCTTACAGCATTCAGCGCTCGTTCATGTTTTTAGTTCCTATTAATTTTATAGCTGAAAGCTAAAAGCTTAAAGCAGAAAGCAGCTTTATGCTTTAAGCTATGTGCTTTAAGCTCCATTAAATAGATCCAACATTTCACACGTTTTAAAAGCTGCATCCTGTTCTGCTTTTTTCTTGCTATTGCCATAGCCTGTGCCTTTAGCTTCTTTATTCACCAGAACTTGTGCAGTAAATTCTTTATGATTGCGTCCTTTTTTACATTTAGAATTTCAAAGCGTACTTCTTTTCCTTCGCGTTGGGCCCACTCAATAATTTTGCTTTTAAGTTGGAATTTGAATTGACTAGGTCTTCTAGATCATAGTTTGGGATAATCAGCTTATCAATGACAAATTTCTTGATCCTTAAGTAGCCTTTGTCCAGATAAATGGCGCCCACGATTGCCTCTAAAGTATTACCGAGAATGACTTGTTGAAGATGGGCGTTCTTTTGATCGTATTGAACAATATTGGCAACGCCAATTTTCCGGGCAAGAAGGTTGAGGGCTTCACGATTGACGATCCGCGATCGAATTTCGGTTAGAAACCCTTCTGATTTAAAAGGAAATTTTTTAAAGAGATAATCTGCCACGGCAGCTCCCAAAATGGCGTCGCCAAGATATTCCAGGCGTTCGTTGGATTCTTTGAAACCTGAAGTTGTATTTTCTTTGGCAATAGAACTATGTACGGTAGCCAGACGGTAGAGTTCCAGATTTGAAGGGGTAAACCCGGCAATGTTATGAATAGCTGACAACAGCTTTTTATCTGTTTTCGACTTTCCTTTCGGGATTTTAAGAATCTTCCAAACCAAGCGTCAAAGTCATTGAAAGTACAGCTGCTAATTTAGCAATTATCGTTATCTTAAAAGTATCGCACTGCAATTGTGAAGGCTCTGTTAAGCTTTAAGCTTTTTAAAAATGATGGAGAAATTATGCCCTCCAAAACCAAAAGTGTTACTCAAAGCAACATCTACATTTCGTTGCTGTGCATAGTTGAAGTGAGATTTAATTTTGGATCCAGTCCAGGATCATCGTTAAAATGATTGATCGTAGGGGGTATGATAGATTGATTAATGGCAAGCAGACAAGCAATGCTTTCAATGGCACCCGCAGCGCCTAGCAAATGGCCAGTCATGGATTTGGTAGAGCTGATATTCAGCTTATAGGCATGATCTCCAAATACTTTTTGAATGGCCCGGATTTCGCCTACATCGCCGAGTGGTGTTGAGGTGCCGTGGGTATTGACGTAGTCTACATCTTCTGGTTTAACGTCCGCTTCTTCCAGTGCATTGTACATTACTTTTGTGATCCCGGCGCCTTCAGGGTGGGGCGCAGTAATGTGATAAGCATCCGCTGTCATTCCGCCTCCTAATAATCTCGCCATAAATTTTTGCTCCGCGTTTTTTAGCATGTTCATATTCTTCCAGGATCAACGCACCAGCACCTTCGCCAAGACAAATCCATCGCGATCTTTGTCGTAGGGACGAGAGGCTGTTTCGGGCGAATCATTTCGTTCGGAGAGCGCGCGCATAGCATTGAAACCACCAACACCTGCTTCGCATACGGCTGCTTCGGAGCCTCCTGAAACGATGATATCAGCTTTCCCCAGACGTAAGAAATGTAAAGGCATCATAAATAGCGTTGGTGGAAGATGCGCAAGCGGAAACAGTTACAAAATTTGGCCCTCGAAATCCATATTTGATTGAGATATGACCCGCACTGAGGTCAGGAATCATCTTCGGAATGAAGAAAGGATTGAACCTGGGAGTACCATCTCCTTTGGCATAGGCTTTAACTTCTTCCTGAAAAGTCAATAACCCCCCGATACCGGATCCCCAAATCACGCCTACACGGTCGGGGTTGAGTTCAGCTAACGGGAGGTTTGAATCTTTTATGGCTTCATCAACCGCTACCATGGCAAACTGCGCAAAGGGATCCATTTTGCGGGCTTCCTTGCGGTCCATGAAGTTGCCAATATCAAAGTTCTTTACTTCACAGGCGAATTTTGTTTTATAAAGGGTAGGCATCAAAACGTGTAATTGGAGCAGCGCCGCTTTTACCCGATTTCAGTCCATTCCAGAATTCTGGAACGTGTATTTCCGATGGGAGTGAGTGCACCAAGTCCTGTAACGACTACTCGTTTTAATGTCATGTCTAATGGGGTGTGGTAGAAATGCGGCAGTAATCAATTATTTCTTCACGTTTTGCTCCAGGTAAGAAATTGCCTGGCCTACTGTTGAAATATTTTCAGCCTGATCGTCAGGAATAGAGATATTAAATTCCTTTTCGAACTCCATAATAAGCTCTACGGTGTCAAGAGAGTCAGCACCAAGATCGTTAGTGAAGCTCGCTTCGGGAGTAACTTCAGATTCTTCAACACCAAGTTTCTCGATGATGATCTGTTTTACTTTTGTTGCAATTTCAGACATGTTTTTACGGTTTAATGATTTAAAAATCTGTGCAAATAAAGAGATTTGCGGCAATATTGTCAAACTTTTTTGATCTTGCCAGACCGCGTGAACGGGCGATTGAATCGAGATGCGAAAATGAAGAAAAGCAAGTTAGTCATCGAATATGATTTTGATTTTGAGTTGTTGGGTATTCTTTCATCGGCCCGGGGTTACAAACTTGCCTGGGAAATCAACCAGGTATTGGACATACAACTGGTAAAACAACCCGATTTGGTGGTTGGCTTTAAAAATAATGAAGAAAAGAGCTTTTCTTTTTATGCTCATGAAACACAACTCAATCGATTGAAACTATTCAAAAACAAGCCTTCTGAACAAGAAAGCGGAAAGTATTTTCTAATCCCTGAATTTCCTCATTACGATTTTATAATTTTGGCCGCAATGGAAGACCAGCACGCGCATCAACACTTGATTCATCTGATCAGATCGATCACAGCTATTCAGTTAGTTGCTTCCATTCCATTGGAAGGACTTAAATCGAAATCGAATTTTATCTTCTGATTGAAATGCGAGAAGTTGTTACTTACACTCAAGATTACGAATTACCTTAAACCTTTATGCTAGAAAAAGTATCGTTCAACAAGACGAAAATTGTTGCCACTGTCGGCCCTGCTTCAAATTCCAAAGAAATGCTTCGTGCTCTGATCAAAGAAGGAGTGGATGTTTTCCGATTGAACTTCTCCCATGGCACACACGAAGATCACTTAAAAGTAATTCATAATGTACAGGGAGTTAAATGAGGAGTTAGGTACTAAAATTTGCCTGCTGCAAGACCTTCAAGGACCAAAAATTCGCGTCAACGAAATGGAACCGAATGTCATGCATTGAGCGCGGACAAGAATTAATGATTACAACAAAAGAGCTGGTTGGCAATAATAAAATTGTAAGTACATCCTATACAAAGTCTACCCAAAGATGTAAAAGTAGGGGATATGATTTTAATCGATGATGGCAAAATAGAATTGAAGGTTAAAGAAATTACGAACCGAAGAAGTGCTGACAGAAGTGGTCTACGGCGGACTATTAAAATCGCGCAAAGGCATTAACCTTCCCTTCACAAAAGTTTCGGCTCCATCACTTAACGGAAAAGGATTTAAAAGACCTCGAATTCGGTATTAAGAATGATGTGGATTGGATCGCTTTATCCTTTGTAAGAAAGGCATTTGACATTCAATCGATGAGAGCTATTATCGATTCCCATAATTCTGCCGCACGCATCGTTGCGAAAATTGAAAAACCGGAAGCCTTGAGCAATATTGATGAGATCATCGCCGAGACTGATGCCGTGATGGTTGCGCGCGGTGATCTTGGTGTTGAAATCTGGATGGAGGAAGTGCCGATGGTTCAAAAAATGCTGGTGGAAAAATGCAATAAAGCTGGAAAGCCGGTGATCGTCGCGACGCAGATGATGGAAAGCATGATTGAAAACCCACGGCCAACCCGCGCGGAAACCAATGATGTTGCTAATGCCGTAATGGATGGAGCAGATGCATTAATGCTTTCAGCTGAAACAGCTGTCTGGTAAATATCCCCTGGAAGTTATCCGCAGTATGGTACGCACAGTAGCTTCCGTGGAAAAAAATCCAAAGATCTATTATCACTTCAGAGATGTTGATCGCAATTCACCAAAATACATTCACGATAACTTTGTACTTGCCGCTTGTAAGCTTGCCAAAGATGTTGGAGCAAAAGCTATTGTCGGTATGACACAGTCTGGTTATACGGCTTATCAATCTTCTGCCTATAGGCCAAATCGCAAATATTTTTGTATTTACGTCAAATGCTTCCCTTCTAAATAAAATAAACCTGGTTTGGGGTTCGCAAGCTTATTTTTACGATAAGACAAATTCTACGGACGAAACTATCTCTGATGTAGAGAACTACCTTAAAACGTGATGGTCACGTAAAATCAGGTGATATTATTATTGTCTTGGCCAGCATGCCAATTCATGAAAAACCACGAACGAATACGCTCAAGATCAATGTCGTGAAGTAATTGGAAATTGGTAAAACGGTAATCAGTAGGTAATCGGTCAACTGCACTTCCGATTATTCTTACCTCTTACCTTTTACTGTTTATCGATCACACTCAACCCTTCGGCTCCACCATAACTACTTCCTCTCGCTCAACGACCACTACCCCGGGCGTGTCACCCTTTCGTTTTCGCACGTACTTTCGCGGAGTTACTGTAACGGGACAAAGAGATTCATTCTTGCGTTTGGAATGATGGGCTGCCAATTGCGCTGCGCGTTCAATTACTTCTTTGGGAAAGTTTCTACCGGATTGATGTTTAATCAGCACATGGGAGCCAGCTACATCTTTTGCGTGAAGCCAGAGATCTTCTTTATAACCATACTTTAAGGTAAGCTCATCGTTGCTTTGGGCATTTTTACCTACCCATATTTTGTAACCTTTAAACTCTACTTCACGGTAGGGAACATGTACGCTTTGCTTTTCTTTTTCGCTTACGACATTCAATTTTTCAACCAGCTTCCTCAAGGCTTTTAGATCTTGCTCGTGTTCGATCTGTTCAAGCTTTGCTTTGATTGCATCCTTTTCTTTTTGTTTTGCTTCCAGTAATTGCTTGAGGTGATTTATTTCGATTTGCTGGTTCTTTGATTTTTTGTAAAAAATTGCTGCATTTTTCTGAAGGCTTAAATCTTTTTTCAGCTTTATTTCGGTGGGTCGGTTGTCGTGATAAAAATCAGCCACCACGATTCGATCAGCCCCGGAATTTAAATTTAAATTTGCCATCAGTAAATCAGCCCAGACCTTATAGGTATTGTTGCTCTCTAATTCATTTAGTTTGCCCAATGTCTTTTTGAAATAATTTTCACTGGCTTGTAATTTTGACTTCAAAATGGAACTAGCTGATAATTTTTCCCTGTTAAATGCGTCTTGCTGGGTATAGAAAAAAAAGAAATCGTTTATCGCCTTTATTGGGTCATCAAATTTTTCGATCGGTTGCCCGACTTCCAGCAGGGAAAAAGTTGCTTTTCCGTCTATTTCCCGAATATAATAAGCGGGATCATTGAGCTTATGAAGCACATCTTGCAAGGCTTGCCACTGTTGCTCGAGAGAAAGCTGATCGTACTGAAGCGCTTTCAAATATTTCCAGACCACTTTTCCAAATGTGAAATAGATGGACTCAGGCTTATTGTGGTGTTGTACAAAGTTTTCATAGGTCCAATCAATATGGCGATCGAGCGTGGTCCAGTTTAATACAGCATCCCCAGGAATGTTATTTTTGAATACTTCATCAACAACATCATTGCGGAACAGTATTATGTTAGCGCGGTTTCCATGCATTTTAAAAAGCAAGAAGGAATTATTGCTGAAATTGATGGCAAAACTTCTTTCATTTTCAAATTGACGAATGCCTTCAACCTGTTGTCCAATTATTTTTTCAAATAGATCAATACTATTCTTTCTGGCCCGGTGAAAATTTTCTGGAAATGACAGACATGAAAAAGAAGATGATAAGCTAGCCTTGATAAAAAAAGGTTCCTTCGCTTCGAACCTTAAAATTAACTCTTCTTTATTCTGACTGAAGCATTCGGACACAACGGCCGACTGGAGTTTTCGTCCCAGAGAAATAGTTAGTTGCCGAAGGAAGAAATAGTTGTTATGCACTCTTGGTTAAGTTCAAGGTTAAAGGTTCAAAGTTTCAGGTTCATGGGCGCAAGATTGACTTATAATAACGTTGAACCTTAAACCTTTAAACCATTATCTGCAAACCATCATATGATAAAAATACATTTGACGGCAATTCTTTTGATATCTCTGCGTGCAGGCCAAGTTTGTGGCTTATATGGGTGAAGTACGCCTTTGCAGGTTTTATTTTTTCGACCATGGCTATCGCTTCTTTTAAATTGAAGTGGGAGATATGGGGTTCGCGTTGCAGCGCATTCAGTACCAATAATTCGGTACCTTTAAGTTTTTCCATCGTACTATCCGGGATGAAGTTCGCATCGGTGATGTAGCTAAAATTGCCAAATCGAAAACCCATGACAGGCATCTTTAAATGAAGCACAGCCAATGGAACGACTTCTAATCCATTAATCGAAAAGGGTGTCTCATCGATAAGATTGAGCAACAAACGCGGTATGCCTGGATAACTATCTTTCATAAATGCGTAAGCATATTCGATTTTCAACTGCTCAAGTACAGGTTTTGTACCGTAAACGGGCATATCCATTTTCTGCATGAAGTTATAGGCCCGTACATCATCAAGTCCTGCAGTGTGATCGCGATGCGCATGTGTAAACAGAATGGCATCAATTCGCTTTACCCGCTCTCGCAACATTTGTTGGCGAAAGTCCGGACCGGTATCTACCACAAAACTTTGATCGAATACCTCCACTTGAATGGACGCGCGCAATCGCTTGTCACGAAAGTCAAGGGAACGGCAAACTTCGCAAGTACAACCAATAACAGGGACACCCTGCGAAGTACCACTCCCAAGAAAAGTTATTTTCATGCGCCTTCAAATTTAATTTTTAAAGAAGAGCGTGAAATTGATATGCATCGAACTTTATTAAAAGGCAATTTATATTGATATGGAATGCAAACGCACTGCAGAAAGGAATTTAGAAGAAAAAAGCGAACTGGCATTTTAAGCCGTTTCAAATGGTTGGGAGAGTTCTTCGTAAAGTTTCTGACTTTTTTCAGTAAAACGGGAACAATCGAGCACAATGCCTTTTAGGATCTCTATCAAGGCATTGATTTTACCTTCTGTTGTATAGAATTTATTTACGATGATGATCTTCTGATCTTTCAGCACGCAATAGCCTGACTTAAAATTACCTTTTTCATAGCGAAGCACATAGTCCGACTCAGCGATCATATCTTCCAGCTTGCTTAGATAAGGAATTGTATATCTAATCATGAGTATTGAATAATTTTGGTTCGAAAGATAACGAAAATGTGCGTAAAGTCGATAGTCGATGGTCCATAGTCCATAGCAGGCGGCACATGTCCACAGTCGACGGACCACAGTCCACGGTAAAACGGACTGCTGTGGTCTGTGGACCGTCGACCGTGGTCTTTACCATGGACTATGGACTATCGACCATGGACTCGTCATAATTAATAATCCACATTTACTATCTTCCTCCCTTGGAAAAAGAAGGCAAAAACTTAATTGTTGTAGTTGGCCCGACGGCGGTAGGAAAGACAGCCGTGGCTATAAAACTCGCCCAGTTTTTCAACACGGAAATTATTTCAGCAGATTCCCGGCAAATTTTTAAAGAACTAACTATCGGCACTGCAAAACCATCTGATGCTGAGATGGAACTGGTTCCCCATCATTTTGTAAATACCCATTCGATCGGCGATGAATATGATGCAGCTCAATATGGCCGCGAGGCGTTGCAATTGATATCAAAATTTTTTGAACATTCCCATACCTTGATCCTTTGTGGTGGTTCGGGGCTTTATATTAAAGCGGTGTGTGAAGGATTTGATGATATTCCTGAAATTGGTCAGGGTACGCGCGATGAATTGATACAAAATTATGAGCAATCCGGCATTGAGTGGCTTCAGCAGAAAATGATGCAGCTTGATCCTGAACATTTCAAAAATATAGATCAAAAAAATCCTCACCGCCTTATTCGGGCACTAGAGGTTAGGTTGACCACAGGATCATCCATCACAGCATTTCAAACAAAAAATAAAGCGCATCGTCCTTTCTCTATCATCAAAATTGGATTGGAACTTCCGCGGGAAGATCTTTACCGTAGAATTGATGAACGTATAGAAAGAATGATACAGGATGGTTTGTTTAAAGAAGCAGAAGATCTTTATCTGTTCAAGCACCTGCAGGCCTTGCAGACGGTGGGATATCAGGAGATTTTCGATTTTATGGATGGAAAGTATAATAAAGAAGAGGCCATACGTTTGTTGAAACGGAATTCGAGGCGGTATGCTAAACGACAACTTACGTGGTTTAAGCGCGATGCAGAAATAAAGTGGTTTTCAAGCGACGATATTCAAAAAATAATTGACTTTGTGAATAGGTAGTCGCCGGCCAACTCAAGTGGTCGGAAGACTATTATAAAAAATAATGGATAGTAAAAAAGTATTGATCATAACGTACTATTGGCCTCCAAGTGGAGGAAGTGGAGTTCAGCGATGGCTTAAGTTTGCTAAGTACCTTCCTCAGTTCGGCTATAAACCCTATGTATTCACCCCTGATAACCCTTCGTTCTCCATTCGTGATGAATCATTAATAAAGGATGTACCTGCTGAAGCTGAAGTAATACGTTTTCCTATTTGGGAGCCCTACGAATCTTTCTTTAAGATGTCCTCTGCTTTTAGTGGGCGACAATCGGCAAAGCCTGCGGACCTTGTGTTAACTAAAAACAAATCCTTGTTCCAAAAGATAAGCACGTTTGTCCGCGGAAATTTTTTTATCCCCGATCCGCGCGTTTTCTGGGTTCGGCCCTCGGTAAACTTTCTGAATGATTTTTTGCGCGAAAAAGGAATCAACATCATTATAACCACCGGCCCTCCTCATAGCTTGCATTTAATCGGTTATAACTTGAAAAGAAAAAATCCATCTCTTCAATGGCTGGCCGATTTTCGCGATCCCTGGAGCGAATGGGGATTGCTTGATAGCTTGAAAGTAGGTTCAATTGCTCGAAGAATTCATCGAAAGCTTGAAGCAAAAGTGTTGAAACGAGCTGATAAAATCATAACGATTACTCCTTTTTATGTGAGAAGTTTTGAAGCTCTTTCTAAAAGGAAGGTAGCGTTGTTAACCAACGGTTATGACGAAGATGACTTTAAATCGTTGGTGATCCGGCCTACAGAAAAATTTACAATCAGACACGTTGGTATTGTGAATGAAAAATGTGACCCCAAACCGTTTATGATTGCCATGCTGCAATTATTAAATGAGGACTCTTTTTTTAAGTCGAAACTTCACATTGATTTTGTAGGAGAAGTCCATTCCCATTTCAAAGATTTTGTTGAGGCCATCCCAGTACTTTCCGCCGTCACTTCGTTCACGGCTTCAATGACTCACAAGGACCTCATCTCAATGTATGGGCAATCATCATTGTTGCTGCTTATTCTGACAGGCTACAAGGATGCCGAAGGCTACATGCCAGGCAAACTCTTTGAATACATGGCCTCGGGATTACCAATTTTGGGCACGGGACCTTCTAATGGTGATGCGGCAAAATTGCTTGCCAAAACCGGAGGCGGAGAGATGATAGAAGGCTTGGAGACGGAAAAAATTAAGAAAAAAGTCATGGAACATTTTATCGCGTGGAGTAATGGTACCGCATCTATTCAAAAGAGAGAAGGATCAGGATATTCGCGGAAAGCGATAACGAAGGAATTAATTGAATTATTCTGACTTATATACTTTCAAATCAATTTAATTGCAATCTGAATTAGCAGACGTTGATCAGCAAAAGGTTCATTAAAAGTTCATTCATTTATACACTGGCCGGAACGTTGCCGATGGCCAGCTCTTTAATTTTACTTCCATTTTATATTCACCACTTATCCACTGAGGTTTATGGAGCCTTATCGAGTTACCTCGTTTTTTCTTTATTAGTACAGATCGTTGTCACGTTTAGTTTTGATACCTCCGTATATATCCATTTTCATGAATTTAAAGATGACAGGCGGAAATTGTCACGCATGATTAGTTCTGCCTTTGTTCTTATGTTGATTATAGGATTTGTTGTCGGAATAGTGCTAACCGGCTTGGGCGATTTAATTTTAAAACTCGTGCCATCAGAACGAAATATTTCTTTCTACCCTTACGGCCTGGCATCCGTGGGGGCGGGAATATCTCAAGCCTTCTTCAAAGTACATAGCAGTCTGCTACAAAGTCGTGAGAAACCGGAGACCTTCCTTTGGTCTAATGTGCTTTCTTTTTCATTGATCGCTTCTCTCACGATTGCCGGACTACAGTTTTTTCCAAACTCTTTAATGGGGCCGGTAGTAGGCCGTGCGATTGCTTCAATACTCTGTGGCCTTTGGGCTTTGATTCGAATATTTCGAGAGTTCGGGTTCCATTATGATTTCCTTTGGCTTCGTTCGTCCTTCAGTTTTAATGCTTATACTTTTCTTTACCAGGTTTTGCAATGGGTCATTAATTATTTTGATCGCATCGTGATGCTTTTGGTATTGTCTCTTTCCGACGTAGGTGTATATGTTTTTGCTACCCAGTGTTTAATAGCACTTGAGTTGCTGATGAATAGTCTGCATAGTTCATTTTATCCAAGAGTAGTTAGTACAATAATGGCGCAGACTCACAAGCATTCTGTCCCCCAAACGAATCGGTACTATTACGGTTTAACGGGTGTTATGATGTTAGGCGTTTGCAGCACCATCTTATTTTTGCCATGGATCATTGAAACTTTTGTACATAAACAAGCTTATCAGGAGACAATTCCATATGTGCCTTACCTGGCGGTTATTTATTTATTTCGCACCATCAGACTTTTCTTCACTTTTCCGTATAGTATATTAAAATATACAAAACCGTTGCCCGTGATCTACCTGATAGTTGCTACCCTGAAAATTATTCTAATGTTAACATTCATGAGGTACATAGAAATTTATGGTGTAATCATCGCATCCCTGATCAGTGCTTCAATAGAAATTCTTTTATTATTCACTAGCATGAAAAGTATATTCCAGTTTCGATTTAATGTCTTTAAGGCTGTGGTGGCTCCCGTTATCTTGTTTTTACTGGTTCTGATTTTAGAGCCGATTTTTGGTAAGGATTACCCTTACATCGTCCACTTATTTTATCTATTAAGTTGTGGTGGGGTGTTGTGGTGGGCGTATCGAAAGGAATTATCGCTCAGTTCTTTTCGTGTTCAATAATTAAAATGATCTTAGAAAAAATAGTTTACGGCTCATTGAAAGACTTGAGGGAGGTATGCATACATTATTTTATCCCCTAATGCCAATCGTTTTCAAGAAAGAATAAAACAGCTTGTTGACTTCTTCCGAACTATTGCTTGCCAAGATCAGTGAAACAAACACAACAGTAATGGTCGCGGAGCGATAGAATACGTCAATGAAAAGATTTGGGGTCACGGGTAACACGAAGTTGATGAAAAGGACGGTAACACTGATGAGCACAACTTTTATAGTTGACTTAGTAAAGGGCTGGATACGGAACTTCACATAGATAAAAATGTATTTCACAAAATTATAAGAGAACAAGGCAATTACAGAACCATATGCAGCCCCAAGAATTCCAAATCTCGGGATAAATAAATAGTTTGTTAGAATGACCAAGCCGGCGAGCAATGTGATAACAACTAAATTGAACCAATAGTGTTTCGATAAGCCAATAATCTCACTGCTTGGACCGAATGCCATGTCTATTAGTTTACCAACACCCACAACCACAACGACATACATACCCGCCTGGTAGTATTCGCCTTTTGGCATTAACCTAAAAATATTGTGCAGGTTAGCCCAGATACCTAAAAGTAAGAGTGATCCGATGATTAATTGATTAACAGATGTCTTTCGATAGATCAAATTTACGTGAGCCAAGTCATTTTCTTCAAAGGCCCGAGCGATGAGGGGTGAGGCTACGCTGGTAATGGCGCGCTTTGGAATTTCAATAACGGTTGCCATATAATACGCAGTTGTATAGATGGCATTGGATGCTAAGCCTATCAACCCCGTTACCATGATGCTATCCATTTTCCCAATCAATATCATCGCGCTTGTCCCGACGAAGCTTAAGGAACTGAAGGTTACGATTTCTTTGATCTTTTTTTTAGAAATGGAATGAAAATTAAAACTTAATTTCAGTTGTGCCTCGAGTAAAAGATAAATGATAAGAGTTAATAAGATGAGCACATAAATTAAGACTGAAAAAATCAAGAATTGATGAAATGAAATCACTTTCAAAAAGTAAAAACTAACTAATATCCCTTGAAGGATCCGGGTGCCAACCTCTCGTAAAAAACTCGGGAACGCTATTTTAATAAGCGAACGCGAGTATTGCTCAAGTATGGCGATGACCATCAGTAAAAATGTTAACCACAGAATTAGGTGAGCATATTGAATGATATCGCCAGCATGCTCTTTAAAAAATGCCATGATGTAATCTTGGAGTGAAAGGAAAACGATAATAAATATTCCATATGTAAAAACGGCGCACACGAGAATAAAGCTGATAAAGGTATTTGCTTGTGTTCGTGCTGAAAAATGAGGATAAAATCGTACGATACTTTGCGCTAATCCAAATTGAGCAAAGGGTGCGAGGAGCATGGCAGAATCCTGAAGGGTACGCATTAGCCCTATTTGTTCGGGTTCAAGAAATTTAGGGTATAAATAGAGAAGATTAACGTAGCCGACAACCACACCGATGTAAGAGATGATCGATGTAAGGATGCTCTGTCGAATGACTACCCCCATTTCACCGGTTTGTTATTTTGTTTATAAGGCTAATGAAAATCTCCTCATTTTTTTCTGCATTCAGTTCGATTGAAGCAAGATCGGTGTTCTCCTTAAATTGTAACAACTGTTGATAAGTAATGCTGTTAAGTTTCGCTGCCAGACTTTTTACTTCAAAATTATCAGACACGACTCCGAGGCCATAGTGGTTTACGATATTTGCCATCTCTGGCGTAGGTCCTATAGCAATGCCTAGTCGAGCTTGAATGAAATCAAAGAGTTTATTCGGCAGCGTGTTAGCATAGTTGAAGTTAACGGGAGGTATAAGGAACACCCCCATGTCATACATGTTGAGGGTTTGAACAACTTCATTGCTCTTTACCGCAGGAAGAATGTTAATTCTTGGGTTTTTTGCAGCACTTTCCTTTAGAGCATGTATGTAAGACTTGGTTTGTGGAGAAGCATAATCGGAAGTCATCAGGATCATATCGAGGGTAAAACGTTCGTCGAGATCATCCATCATTTCAATCATTAGTTCAATCCTTCTTGACGGATTTGCTATACCATGATGAACCAGACGTATTTTATCTTTAGCAGGAACGGATGATTTGATTTCATGGTACCGGGCTGCATTGGTAATAATGGTTGGTTTTATTCCGAAATTTTTTTCATACTCCTGGGCGAGACCTTTTCCTACCGTGAGCATTGCATCTACTTTCGGTATGAACTGTTTACATAGGTAGAGGTAAAACCGTTGAAAAAAAGTTAACCAAATTCTGTTGTTCTCAAAATGGCGTGGTGCATATTCATGAGCGTCGAAAATAATTTTAGCGTGTCCCTTTACGTTGAACGCTAACGGAAGCGTATCAATATCATTGGCAACAATAAGATCAAAGTGCTGATTTTTTAATTTATCAATCAGAAAACTGTAATCATGAAATAATTTGTATGCTAATGTGTATTGCCTTAGAATAAGAAAAATGGCCATCCGTGCTTTGCGCCATAATGTAAGCGATGTTTGCTTTATCCTTATAACCTCAACACCCGGGGTTTCTTCTGCATCAAAGCAAACTACCTTTACAGAATTTCGTTTTCTCAATGCATTTACCTGACGGATTACTCTGGCATCGTGTTTTAGATTACTGAATACAAGAACCAAAACATTTTTCATTAGGTAAATTTATAAATGCGCTATACCAACAATAGACGAAGCGTAAGTAAAATTGTATTTTGGCTGATGACCCACGATTTTAAAGAATTTCTGCTGGACAAGCCCCGGTAAACTTAAAGGTACTCGGTTGGCGAAATAAATTTCTTCCAGTTTCAAACCTGCGCGGGTAACAACTTTTGCCAGCGTATAGGGCGTGAACCAATAGCGATGATCCGAATTTATAATTTCTGCAGATTGTTTTGCCTTTTGCATCGTAGTTTGTGTCCACGCGTTCGGAACAGTGATAATTATTTTCTTTAAGCAATCGCTGTAAAGACTTCGTATGTCCGTAAGATACTGAACAGGATTATCGATATGTTCTAACAATTCACCGAGAATGGCAAAGTCCCATGACTTGGCTGTAATTTCAGATAATCTTGTTTTTGTAAAGTCGCCGAGAATTATATTCTCGAAACCATATTTGGATTTAACGTACTCTTTTGTTTCCGCATCAATATCAACGCCGAGACAAAGGGAGGCGGAATCTGTAAGTTCCTTATGGAGCCACTGATTTCTTTTAATTTTATCATCGATTAAAGGCATGTGATCCAGGCACCCTAAATGGAGAATGCGTTTGCCTTTCGCCATCTCCCTCAAAAATTTAATCCGGTTGGGAATGGGCTCATAATAATCATAACTCACTTCAAGACTGTTTGAGAATTTATTTCCCTTCAGGTACTCCAAAGTCTTTTCATCGAGCTTCATGCTGTATGTTTAAAATTTCAGCGACAAAAGTAGAAAAATTTCGTTCAGCATTATACTTGCTTTCCCAGCTTTGAAAAGCACGTGTGCGCAGATGTTGATACTCCTTTTCAGGTAAGGTGAGAATTTCTTCGATAGCTTGGGCAATATGTTCCGGAGGTGAGTTAGGTGGAAGTAGTTTTCCATTCTCAGCAGACACAAGCTCGCTTATGCCACCGACATTAAAAGCTACAATGGGGATTCCTTTAGATTGTACTTCCATCATGGTAACCGGTATTCCTTCGGATGAGCTGGTGTTTATAAAAAGGTCGACAAATTGCTGGCTATAAAACTGAAGTAATTCCTTATTCGATATAGAGCCTTTAAATTGATATTTGATATTTTTTTTAGAGTTCAATTTTTTCTTGGCTAAATTTTCCATCTCCCGTCTTAACGGCCCGTCTCCAATATGGATCCACTGCAACTCAATTTTATGAATAAGCTCCAGGGATTCGATGATTAAATGAATTTGCTTTACGGGATGAAGAAAGGAACATGATATAAGTAAAAGGGGACCAGGCTTTTTAGCGGGTGTCTGACCGCTATCGTGAATACCTAATCTTGAAACTGATATTTTATTTTTATGTTGTGGATTTCCGGATTGCGAAAGATAATGGCAACCGTTTTCTGAAACGGTATAAATATGATCAAGGTGTTTGATTAAAGAAGCCCGAAAGCTGAGGTAATGCAAGTTGTTCCGGTAGTCATAAATATCTCCGCCGTGCGCCCGCGAAATTTTTTTTACCGTTATACCCGGCGAACGATCCACAAACGTTGTCGCTAAAGCTGTTGATGTTAACCAATAGGAGTAAAGCATTACATTCCCCTCGGTCACGTGTTTTTGGATTATTTTTTTAATTTGATACGAAGTGATAATCGCTTTTGTCAGATCATGTATCATAGTCTGGCTAACAGCTAATGTGATCGGCTTTTTTTTAGACCGCAGATATTGGATTTCTTCCCTCAAATAATTAACAGCTCTTTTCAGGTGCTTTAAATAAAGAAAAAATGTGAATGTTTTCTCCTTCCACGAACTCTCTGGATTAATCCGGTAGGCTAGGTAATTATCTATTACACGGGTTTCAGGTGATGTTACATCCCTTGCAAGAATAATCACCTGATCAAATCCATGCACAAGGTATTTTAATTCGCTTTCAAGAAAAGCTTCAGCCAGGCCGTAAGGAAAATGATTTGTAATGAGGATTAAAGAGTTTAGCTTTTTATCTTTTATAGATTGGTTGGACATCGCTGGGAATGTAAGAATTTCAAATCTACAATCCTTATCTGAAAATCTCAGTCGAATTTAAGGACCCGATTACAGGAATGATGAGGTACCAAGCTTTTAAAATTGTCTTTAAATTTTCAACCGCGCAGGATTATCCTTCACAAATGCGGCCCAGGACTTGGTTTTATTTTTCGCTGTTCCTTTTTGAAAATGATGGCAAACGGCTACCGCAAGAGCGTCTGTGGCGTCCAATAGTTTCGGAAGTTCCTTGATTGTAAATAAAGTCATCAGCATTTTTGCCACTTGTTCTTTGGAGGCATTGCCATTTCCCGTTACGGATTGTTTTACTCTTTTAGGGGCATATTCTACAATAGGAATTTCGCGCGAAAGCGCAGCTGACATAGCAACCCCTTGGGCCCTGCCCAATTTAAGCATGGATTGAACATTCTTGCCAAAGAAAGGTGCTTCCAAGGCTACTTCGTCAGGGTGAAAGTCATCGATTAAACTTAATACGCGCTCAAATATTTTTTTCAACCGGAGTTCATGACTTTCATATTTGTTTAAATGAATAACTCCGAACTGCAAAAGATCAATCTTAGGTTTGCCTACCAGAATAACACCGTAACCCATTACATTGGTACCCGGATCAAGACCTAGAATAATTCTTTCTTTTACCAGTTTTCTCACGGGTTCAAGATAGGTAGCGTTTATAAATTATTGAAATTGCAGTAGCATGACATTGATTTTTGCCCTACTTTTTTTGATTTACCTGTTATTTGTGGTTGCATTAGTTGTCGGATGGAATAAATCCCTGACACAAGAGGTACCCTCAATTGCCAAGCAAGAATCTTTGCTCTCTATTATCATTCCAGTTCGAAATGAAGGTAAGGTAATTGTAAATTTATTGGAAGACATTCGAAATCAATCGTATAAAAATTTTGAAGTAGTTGTTGTTGATGATCATTCGAGAGACAATACATATGAATCGGTTGTGCCTTATACTATTAATGATAATCGGTTCAAGCTGTTGAATAGCAAGGGCGAAGGGAAAAAGGCTGCTCTAACGCAAGGTGTCCAGGACAGCCATGGTGAAATCATTGTTACGACCGATGGAGATTGTCGGGTTGGTGGCAGCTGGCTCACTTCCTTATCGTCCTATTTCCAGGACGATAATAGCAAAATGGTTTTTGGTGGTGTTAAAATTGAGGGCAATTCATTCTTTTCGGAAATTCAGGCTCATGAATTTTTGAGTTTGATCGGGACAGCCTCCGCTACATTGGCGTTTGGGTTTCCGACGATGTGCAATGGAGCAAATCTTGCGTATCGAAGGTCGGTGTTTGCGGAAGTAGAAGGGTTATACGGGCAATCTTCACATTCCATCGGGAGATGACGAATTTCTAATGCGAAAAATTTTTGAAAAATATCCTAACGGAATCCGTTTTGCAGCAAATCCTGGCGCTGTTGTTAAAACATCGCCTTCGGTAAGCGTAAAACAATTTATTTATCAACGTATTCGCTGGGCCGGAAAATGGAAGTATAATGCCTCGCTGTTAAGCACCTTGCTGGCAATTTTTATTTTCTGTTTTCAAATCTCAGTTATATTGCTTCCGTTCGGGATGCTAGCCGGATGGATAGATCCGTTCATTGGCGTTGCGTTATTGCTTTCAAAAGCATTTGTTGAGCTGAACTTCTTAAAAAAAGTTGCCATTTTCTTTGGCGTTCCATGGAAATGGAGTGTATTTCTTTTTCTACAGTTAGTCTATCCGTTTTATGTCGTGTTTATAGGACTGATAGCAAATCGTAGCTCATTTGAATGGAAGGGGCGAAAACTCAAATCGCTCACTGTCAGCACGATCAAAAAATAAGATGAAACTGTATATTAAAGGAGTAAAAACCTGGGTATAGACCATGATCCATAGTCCATGGTCGATAGTAGTACGATCGACGGTAAATACGTTGTCGCTTGTCACTGTGCTAAACTTATTTCGAATAAAACCTTGAACCTTAAACTTGAAACTTTAAACCTAAAAAATTCGCTTTTCGGATTAACTTTACGGTCAAGATGATAACCGAACAGACTCTTAAAGCCAAATTTGAAATCAAGGAGCTCGAGTTAAACGCGTTGCTTGAGATCACGCAGGCTATAAACAACAATCTATCCGAGGAATCACTTTATAAGATCTATAATTTCACGCTTCGCTCTAACCTAAATATCCAGAAGTTGGCGCTTTTTGTTTTGGATGATGAGTGGAATTGCAAAGTAAGCTTCGGAACGAAAAAACATTTCAGCAAATCGTGTCTATTGCCAGCTTTTAAGACCATTCAGGATATTACCCATCTCAAGGAATTTGAGGAATGCGACTTTACCGTTTTTGATCTAATCATTCCGGTTACCCACAAAGGCAATACCCTAGCGTTGGTTTTTGTCGGGGGATTGGAGAAAAATGAAAATAATTATCAGAATGAAGATGGAGTGAAGTTCATTCAGGCGTTGAGCAATATTATCATTGTTGCTATCGAGAATAAAAAGCTGGTGAGGAAACAGTTACAGCAGGAATCTTTTCGAAAAGAGCTTGAAATCGCCAGTGATGTGCAACAATTTCTTTTCCCGGATAAACTTCCTGACACGGATATACTGAAAGTGGAAGCAAGTTATTTACCCCACGATATCGTTGGTGGCGACTATTATGATTACATCCCCATCAATAAAAATCAATTTTTGATTTGTGTTGCCGATGTAAGCGGTAAAGGTATTCCGGCAGCGTTGATGATGTCGAATTTTCAGGCTTCATTAAGAACATTGCTTCGCCAGACGCCCAACCTTACGGACATTATAGAAGCGCTTAATTTTCAGGTGCTTGAAAATACCAAAGGCGAAAAGTTTATCACTTTTTTTGCCGCTATTTACGATATCCGTCTCAAGACTATGGTGTATGTAAATGCTGGACATAATCCTCCAATTCTTATGGATAAGAAAAATGGGATTCGGCTGTTGGAAGATGGTTCTACGGTGTTAGGCGCGATGCATCCATTGCCCTTTTTGAATGAAGGATTCATAACAAACCTGGAAGATTTTTTGCTTTTTTGTTATACCGATGGACTTACTGAAACAGTCAATGAATCGCAAAACGAATATGGTGTTGACCGACTTGTTGGAGTATTTCAGAAGGAGCGATACCTATACCAAAGATCTGAAAGTCATTCACCAGGATATTATCGTGGCGTTGGATACCTTCAAAGGCCGGAATGGATACAATGACGATATCACCATTCTTTCTTGTAGGGTAGGCTGAGATTCTCGATCGGTTTAAACCATAGCGATGTGATTCCAGCAGGAAAATTATAGGTTACTCAAATGATCCATCGTACACCTTTTTTCCTGCCGTTGTTATATCCTTCGCTTATTTGGAGAATGCCTTCTACCCATAATGAATTATACCTGACGTTTGATGATGGTCCGGTTTCTGGACCCACTGAATTTGTTTTAGACACCTTAAAAAAATTTGACGCTAAGGCAACTTTTTTTTGTATCGGTGAAAATATACGAAAGCATCCGGAGGTTTTTAAAAAAATAGTGGGACACAGACATACCATTGGAAACCATACCTTTAATCATTTGAATGGATGGAAAACTAAAACGAAAGATTATAGTCATAACGTTAAACTATGCAATGCTGAAATAGCAATGCATGTTCGGAACGGATTTCAAAACCCGGTAAATTGCAAAATATTTCGGCCCCCGTATGGTCGTATTAGCCGTAATCAAATAAAAGAATTAGCGGAGTTTAAAATCATAATGTGGGATGTACTCTCCGTGGACTACGACAAAAAACTTTCTCCTGAAAAATGTTTGAAAAATACCATTGCTGTCTCTCGTTCAGGATCCATTATTGTATTCCACGATAGTTACAAGGCTGAAAAAAATTTACGGTTTGTCTTGCCTCGGTTTATAGAATATTATGCTGGTTTGGGATTTACATTTAAAGCGCTAATGTAAATGAACAGGATCTTGATAGCCCCAATGGATTGGGGGTTAGGACATGCGACCAGGTGTGTTCCCATCATCCGGGAACTGCTACAGCGCAAGTGTACGGTATTTATAGCGGGAAGTGGAAACTCGTTAGCGTTATTAAAAAATGAATTTCCTTTCCTTACTTTTTTTTTGTTACAAGGTTATGATCCAATCTACCCTTCAAACAGCAATATGGTATGGATGATGGCCCGCCAGTTTATTAAATTTAATAAGGTAATAAAAAAAGAACATGAACAGGTTGAGGCTTTAATAAACGAACTTGAGATCGACCTGGTTATTTCCGACAATCGGTATGGATGCTGGTCTGCAAAAATTCCAACCGTGATTATTACCCATCAACTGAATATCCTGATGCCAAAATCCTTATGGTGGCTGGCAAAAGTAGTTAGAAGTCTCAATGAAAGGATGATAAAAAAATTCTCCTTTTGCTGGGTGCCCGATTACAGAGATGCGGAACTTAGTCTGGCGGGAAAACTGGCAACTTATAATGAAAACTCATTGAAAAATATAGCTCATATTGGGCCATTATCACGATTTTGTAACCGAAACTCTACTGAGAGAAAATATGATGTTATTTGTATTTTTTCCGGCCCGGAGCCTCAACGAAGTATTTTTGAAAAAATCGTGATAGACCAGCTTAGCGTCTCAGGACTACGTTATTTTGTAGCAAGCGGAATCCCCTTGCAAGCTGTCTCCTTAGGGAAGAATGAGGTTGAATTCTTAAACAGTGAAGAGTTGCAAACGGTTATTTCACAATCTTCAATGGTTATTGCTCGCAGCGGATATAGTATGATAATGGATTTGGCTGCCTTGGGTAAGAAAGCGATCTTAATTCCTACCCCTGGCCAGACGGAGCAAGAGTACCTGGCCATGCAGATGGAAAGAAAAGAGAGTTGC
Organism: uncultured Bacteroidota bacterium; assembly: GCA_963837415.1. GTDB lineage: Bacteria > Bacteroidota > Bacteroidia > Cytophagales > Cyclobacteriaceae > Chryseolinea. Next base: position 155,611 of record CAWING010000003.1, read on the forward strand.
ATACACCATGACTCAGCACAATTTTAATTTGAAGATGGCTTTGGACAAATCCCAGGCGTATTCGGGGTTTAGTGTTGATAGGAAAGACAGTAGGAAATTATTGAACAATGCACTAGACATGGCACTAAATAAAATTTAACGTACAGGCAATACTGCTGGCCATTACAGAAAAAGTTTGCAGCTTTTTAAAAAAATTAACCGATGAAAAGTCTTTTTAAAAGTTTTATCTATGCTCTTCACGGGATTTGGTCCGGAGTTGCAGATCAGCGCAATTTAAAATTTCAAATAGCAGTAGCAGTTGTTGTTGTTGGGCGCTGGTTTTTATATTTCAATCACGCCCATAGAATGGTGCATCATATTATTGTGTATTGCTTTGGTTATCGGGCTTGAACTGATAAATACAGCATTGGAAAATCTAGTTGACCTTGTGACGATCGAACGAAATCCTCTTGCTGGAAAGATAAAGGATATTGCGGCGGGTGCAGTTTTGACAGTTTCAGTGATATCGTTGATTATCGGTTTAATAATTTTTAGAAAGTATCTGATATAGAATTGTTATCCGTTGTCCGTTAAAAGTTATCCGTTAATAGTTTTCAGTGTTACTTATTCGATATGTAGCTAGATTTATGGGAATTAGTATTTAAATGGACGATTAACGGATAACTGATAACGATTAACGGATAACGGGATGGATTTTTACATTGATACTCATGCCCATATTTACCACGAGGATTTTGAGTCAGACCGGATAGACATGTTTCATCGATGTGATGAACAGCGGATCGATAAAATCTTTATGCCCAATGTCGATCACACATCGATCGATAAAATGTTAGAACTTGAATACCGATGGCCAAAAAAGTGTTACTCCATGATGGGCCTTCATCCTTGTTCGGTAAAGAAAGATTTTGAACGTGAGCTTTATCATCATTGAAGAATGGCTTTCGAAACGAAAATTTTCAGCAGTAGGAGAGATCGGTACAGACCTCTATTGGGACAAATCATTTTGGGAGCAGCAACAAGAGGCATTGATCATTCAGGTTAACTGGGCCAAGAAATACAAGTTGCCCGTCGTTTTGCATTGCCGGGAAAGTTTGGATCAGACGATTGAAATAATCGAAAGGCTTCAGGATGGAAATCTAAAAGGAGTTTTCCATTGTTTTTCGGGCTCTGCGGAACAGGCAAATAAGAATTTCCAAACTCGGATTTTATATCGGGCTGGGAGGAGTGGTGACCTTTAAAAATGGTGGATTAGATAAAGTTCTTCCGGAGATAGATCTTCAATATGCTGTTCTCGAAACCGATAGTCCTTATCTCGCCCCTGTGCCTCACCGTGGTAAGCGAAATGAACCACCGTACATTCCAATAATTTCATCAAAAATTGCTGAGCTAATGAAAATTTCAGTTGAAGAGGTACAGAAAATTACATCTCAAAATGCGTTGAACCTTTTCAAGCATGCTATATGAATCTAAAAAGAGTTAGTATCAATACGGCACTGCCAGGAAAAGCCCGGTCGCGTATACTGATCATTTATACGGGGGGAACATTTGGTATGAGTTATGACAAGGACGGCATTCTTATTCCTTTCAATTTTGAATATATCCTGGATCAGTTGCCGACACTTAAAGAATTTGGCGCTTGGCCATCACAGCTGTATCTTTTGAGACGCCGATTGATTCTTCAAATATCAATCCTGAACATTGGCAACTTATCAGCAGTGTCATTTACGATCAATATGATCAGCACGATGGTTTTGTTGTCTTGCACGGTACGGATACAATGGCCTATTCAGCTTCGGCTTTAAGTTTTATGTTGGATGGGTTAAATAAGCCCGTCATATTTACGGGCGCACAGCTTGCCATCAGCGAGCCACGTTCAGATGCACGTGAAAATCTGATCACAGCGTTGGACATTGCATCTGCCCGAGACTGAGGACGCTCCTATTGTTCCAGAAGTCTGCATCTATTTCGACTACGAACTTTTGCGAGGTAATCGGTCAAAGAAAGTAGAAAGTATGCAGTTTGATGCGTTTGATTCAGGTAACTATCCGCCGTTGGCCAAGGCGGGTGTGAAGATCGATTATAATTTTTCAGTTATTCGCACGCCAGAGAAGTCGGCTACACTTAATCTTCGGGCATCGTTCGAAACCAACATTGCCATCCTTAAATTGTTTCCAGGAATAAATAAAAATGTAGTGAATGCTGTATTAAATACGAGCGGTTTAAAAGCCGTAATTTTAGAAACATTATGGCTCGGGAAATGCGCCAACAGTTACCTGGTTATTGGAAGAATTGAGCAAGGCTATTGAACGTGGTATAATCGTGCTAAATATATCACAATGTCCGGGAGGAAGGGTAGTCCAGGGCCGGTATGAGACCAGCAAGAAATTGCAGCAAATCGGTGTCATCAGCGGAGCGGATATGACGACAGAGGCGGCGGTTACCAAACTTATGCTTTTGATTGGAGAATATGGGTCAGCAAATGCAAGAGTATGATCGGAATATCATTAGCTGGTGAATTGACAGCGTAACATACTTGCAAACGGCTTAAATTATTAATTTCTTTGAGCCCATTTTACTATTATATCGGAATAGGAGAGGTGTCCGAGTGGTTGAAGGAGCACGCCTGGAAAGTGTGTATACTGGAAACGGTATCGCGGGTTCGAATCCCGCCCTCTCCGCCAAAGATTAACTCTGGAATCAAGAGTTTATTAGATCATGGAGATTCTATCTAATGCATGACCAATAAAAAGGATTTAAAATCTTTTCATCTTTTTAGAACATCTTAAAAAAAAATTTTTACCTGGTTTGACCGCTCCCTATTTTCTAGCATCTCATGAAATTATCAACAAGCCGGAGTCGATTTTCCTTTTCGAAGTTTTTGTTATGGAATAGGGTTGACCTATTCCGGCAGTTGTTCATGCAAAATAGTGAGTAATGAATACCAGATACAGCAAGGCAGTCTGATCACCATTGGGCCGGGTATTGTTTCGCAATGGGTAAGAAATATTGATGCTACAAGCGCCACCATCTTCTTTACAGAAGAGCTTTTTAAAACCACTTTAAAAAATTCATTCCTTAGTTCACTTCAGTTTTTTTCTCCCGGTGGAAATCATGTCATTACAGTGACGGATAAGTATGCTGAAAAAATAAAATCACTTTTTCAAACGCTCAGGGAATTTAAAGGTGACACAGATGTGGTGGCCGGGATTATTTATTCTTTAATAATGCTGGTTATAAAAGCACAAAATACAAAGCTCAACCAAAATCACAATTCACTGTCAACTAATGAAAAAATAACAAGTGATTTTAAAACGTTGGTTTCAAAACATTTTCTCGACAACCGGGATGTTCATTTCTACGCTGGACAGATGAATATCACACCAAAATATTTAAGCGAAGTATTGGTTTCAGAAACTGGCAAGTCCGCAAAAAGGATGATCGATGAAATCATTTTCCTTGAAGCCAAAAGCCTATTGAAGCAAACCACTATGTCAATAAAAGAAATCTGCGACTGGCTTGGCTATGCTGATACTTCCTATTTCAATAAAGCCTTCAAAAAAAGAGAAGGAGTCATATCCCTGACCTATCGTAAAAAATAGCTGAGCAACATTTTACAGCCGCACCCACGCAGCGGTTCCGACCTTTCAAGAACTTTTAAGTATACCTGTAAAAACTACCATTTTTCCCGACTTCAAACCTGTAACTATTCAGGGTGAAGGACAAACAAAATCATAATAAACAGGGTTAAAAAAAGATCGGTTAATAACTTTTGCATTGTCATTATTCAAATAAGAAGTAACGACTAACTGAACCATGAGGACATGTTATTTTAAAGTATCAGTCTGTAGTATTTGATGAGAACTTAAGAATCGCCAATGAAAAATGTATGCCCATTTAAAATCAATGTAAGAGCCGAGGTTCTGAATGACCTTAAAAAACGCCTTCTGAATACCCGTTGGATGCATCCCCTAAAAAAAGATGCCGGCTGGGACTATGGCACAAACATGGACTATCTGAAGGAACTTGTTGCGTATTGGCAGCATACGTATGACTGGCGTAAGCAAGAGGATGAGCTGAATAAGTTCAATCATTTCAAAAGTAAAATTGACGATTACCATATTCATTTTATCCATCAGCGGGGCAAAGGTCCAAACCCCATACCGTTACTTCTTTTACATGGTTGGCCGGATTCGTTTTACCGGTTTCATAAAATTATTCCGATGCTTACCGACCCCGCTACTGTTGGAGCAGATTCAACCATGTCCTTTGATCTGATTGTTCCTTCGTTACCAGGCATTGGATTTACAGATTGTCCAACGGAACTTCCTCAACAGCAAACCATGCGTCACGGAGCGGAGGTGATCTGGAAGTTAATGACTGAAGAGCTTGGCTATGAACATTTCGCGATCGCGGGTGGCGATGGAGGAAGTCCCCTTGCTCAGATCATGGCGATCGATCATCCTCAATCGGTAATGGGTATTTATCTTACTGACCTTGGATGGCACGTTTCATATGTTGATCCATCGACACTAAGTAAGAAGGAACAGAATTATTTGGAAGAAGGCAAGAAATCCTTCATGCAACAAGGTGCCTATGCGATGGTTCACACTACAAAACCGCAGTCGCTTGCTTATAACCTGAATGATTCTCCTGTGGGTCTTGCTTCATGGATACTGGACAGATTTTATTTTTGGTGTGATTGTGGCGGCGATATAGAAAAAAGTTTTACGAAAGACGAACTGCTTACGAATATCATGATCTATTGGGTTACTGAAACCATCGCTTCCTCCATGCGCAATTACCGCCTGGAAATGAAATCACCGTCGCTGACGACAAAGGACTATGTGAAAGTTCCAGTGGGCCTTGGGCTCTTTCCAAAAGATATTGGTGGAATTCCCCCACGTGAATTCGCGGAGCGAACCTTGAACGTTCAGCACTGGAAAGAAATGCCAAGAGGCGGTCATTTTACTGCATGGGAGGAACCGAAGCTGATGGCGGCTGACCTACTGGATTTCTTTGGGAAATTAATTTCAAAGAAAACGGAATAGAAAAGGAATCTATTTTAAGCAACATCTTCAGCAATTGAAAGATGAATAAAAACTATGAGTATGAAAGCGAAAAAATTTCAGATAAAAATTCCAAAGCAGGCCTTGCTCGATTTAAATAGGAGGTTGAAAAATACCAGGTGGCCCGATGAGCTAAAAGAATCCGGTTGGGATTATGGTACGAATTTAACCTACTTAAAAACACTGGTTGATTACTGGCTACACGAATACGACTGGCGAAAACAGGAAGCGAAACTCAATACGTTTTCACAATTCAAAACGAAGATTGATGAGAATACCATTCATTTTATTCACGAACGTGGTAAAGGCACAAATCCGCTTCCAATCATTCTGACCCATGGCTGGCCGGACTCATTCTTGCGATTTGAAAAAATCATTCCGATGTTAACCGATCCCGAAGCATACGGCGCAGACCCTGCCGATTCCTTTGACGTTGTTGCACCTAGTTTACCGGGCTATGGTTTTTCCGAAAGGTCAGAGAAAGGTGGGGATATTTTTCACATCCATAATTTGTGGGCAGATTTGATGACAAAAGTTTTAGGATACGAGCGCTTTGCTGCACACGGAGGAGACTGGGGAGGAATTATCACTGAACATCTGGCAAGGAGCCACGCTCATGTTCTCATCGGTATACATTTAACCGATGTACCTTTTACACACTCCTTTCAAAAGCCCGATGATTTATCGGACGCGGAACAGAAATTCCTGGCGGGTCTTGAACAGTGGCAAATGGCAAATGGCGCTTATAATATGATCCAATCCACGCGTCCACAAACTTTAGCGGCTGGTCTCAATGATTCTCCTGTCGGTCTTGCCGGGTGGATTATTGAAAAATTCCAGGCATACAATGATTGCAATGGCGACTTGGAGAAATGTTTTACAAAGGACGAACTGCTGACGAATATCATGATCTATTGGTTAACGGAATCTATTTCTACTTCATTTCTGCCCTATTACGATTTAATGAATGCAGGTGCTCTCACGTGGATCGGTGAAAAAGTGAAGGAATGGACAGGCTCATCAAAAGTACCCGCGGGGTTTGCTCTTTTTCCAAAAGATAACAGTGACCTTCCGCGCCAATGGGCCGAGCGTTTTTTCAACGTTCAGCGTTGGACAAAAATGAAGCGCGGCGCACATTTTACGGCGATGGAAGAACCCGAATTATTGGCCGATGACATCCGTGCTTTTTTTCGGCCGCTACGAAATTAAAAGAGTAGTCCTCTTATTTAAGTTTCAAATTCTTTAATAATATCCAACGTGCCTTTGCTCATTTTTTGCTGATAATCTTTTGGAGCAAGGCCAAATTCCGATTTAAAGCATTTGGAGAAATAGGATAGATTTGAAAATCCTACATCGTACATAATTTCTGAAATATTCCCCTCCTTATTTTTAAGAAGCAGCGAAGCTTTTTTAAGGCGGTATTTCTTAATGATTTCATTACCCGATAGCTGCGTGAGCGATTTTAACTTCCTGTATAAATGTGTTGAACTCATTCCAATCTCATCGCTGAGTATTTCAACACTGAAATCTGTATTTGAAATATTGGCTTCAATAATGTTCATTACCTTTTTTATAAACTTCTCATCCACATTTTCTTTATCACTTGCCGTAGAGGGTTGAATGATAAGTTCATTTTTTAAGTAATCAGCAAGTTCTTTTTTTCGTGCAAGGAGGTGGTCAATATTGGCTTCTAAAAATTCTAACTCGAAAGGTTTGGTTATGTACACATCGGCACCGACACGGATACCTTCGATTTTCTGAGAGGTGAGACTTTTAGCTGTTAATAGTATTATTGATATATGACTGGTTTTGAGATTTTCCTTAATTTTTTTGCAAAGTGTTAAACCATCCATTACCGGCATCATAATGTCGCTGATAATGATTTCAGGAAGGAAGCTGATCGATTTTTGTAATCCTTCTTCTCCGTTTTCAGCGGTGATAAAATTGTACTTGCTGTGGAGGCTTATGCGTACAAAGTCAATTATGTCATTGCTATCATCGATTATCAGTATTAAAGGTTTGTCGGATTCTAAATCGAATCTGTACGGTTTAGCTATATTCTCTTTTATAAGAGAAGTCTCTTTCGTGGCGACAAGATGGATTTCCTGTTCATCGTGAATGGAGTCAATGGGGAAATGAGAATTGCCCAATGGTAGCAATACGGTAAAGCAAGAACCTTTTCCTTTTATACTATCAACTTTAATTTCACCATGATGAAGTTTTATATACTCCGCAGCAAGAGCAAGACCTATACCCGTTCCAATTTCCATCTTCTTTGCTTCAGCGGTCTGATAAAACGGCTCAAATATTTTAGACTTTTCATCCGGGTCTATCCCAATTCCCGTATCCTCAATTTTTATTTCCGCGATGCCTTCCGGATAAGCTTTCGTTTTCGATAATTGAGCAATAGACATATGGATTTTACCTCCCTTGCGAACAAACTTGAAGGCATTAGAAAGTAAATTAAAAAGAACAGTTTCTATCTTTTCCGTATCCATCCAAACAATTACTTCATCGCTGGTTGTGCTAAAGCTGAATGCAATATTTTTGCGGGTTGCTTTGTCAGTAAAAAGGGATTGTATATCGCGGCAGAAGTTTACCAGTTCGATAGAGTTCACTTTTAATTGTAACGTATCATTTTCCAATTTTCTGAAATCAAGTATTTGATTAATGACGCGCAATAAGCGGTGCGAGTTTTTTTCTGCCAGCGTTATAAGCTTCAGGTTTTCATAGTCTAGATTGCCGTGTTTCAGAATCTGATGGATCGGAGGGAGTATAAGGCTTATGGGTGTACGCAGCTCGTGTGAAATATTAGTGAAGAATTGCTGTTTGGTTTTGGAAAGCTCTTCCATGTGTTCGTTCTCCAGACGGGTAATTTTTAATTCATTCTTTAAATGGAGCCTGGAAGAATATGTTCGTAGCGCAAAAAATATAACGGCGATTACAATGATAATGTAGAGAATAATAAAACCCTTGCTTAAAAAGATAGGCGGTTTTACATTGATCTCTGCCGTCGCTACTGCGTCACTCCACACACCATAGTTATTTGTCCCCTTGACTCTAAAGGTATATTTCTTAGGAGACAGGTTTGAGTACACGGCAAAATTCTTTTGTCCTGATACATAGTTCCAATCCTCGTCAAAACCATCTAGTTTATAAGCATAGACATTCATGGAGGGTTGCCAATAGTGGAGCGATGAGAACTCCAGGGTGATAGACCGGTGCGCGTAGTCCAACGTGAGTTCTTTGGTAAAAGAAATGTCGTTCTCCAAGACTATTTTCCCATCAACCTTTTCATCGTTGATCACTGGCTTATTATTTATTTCGAGCGCCGTGATATAGACTTTGGGATGGTATAGGTTAGGTTTTAATTTTTCCGATTGAAACATGATATAACCGTTATCGCCCCCAAAAATTATTTCGCCTGCCAGGCTTTTTGCAGAGCATCCATAAAAGAAACCTTTTAAGGGCAAGTCCTTGTCCAACGGAAACAGTTCGATCTCCTTCGTGGAGGTGTTAAATTTAAAGATGAAATAATTAGTACCGCCCCAGATATTACCGTCTCCATCTTCTGCGATGTTCCCAATGTGCAAGTCGTTACCTGAGACGATGGGTCTGAATTCAGCAACGTTACGAGTTGGATCATATTCAATCAAACCATTTTGAGTCCCTGCCCACAATGTTCCTTTTTCTGAAAAATAGAGGCAGTGAATATCTCTTTTGTTTGTCAGTTCATTAAAGGACTGGATTCGACTTTCTTCCAGCGTTTTTTCATCGATCCGAAAGAGTTCATTATACATAGAGTACCATATCGCCCCCGCGCCGGCAACAACTTTTTCAGAACCAAATTCTGCGGCAACCAATTTAAAACGCAGGGAATTTATATCTCGAAAATCGCCTACAACTTTAAACAATCCCCCCTGATATGCGCTTACCCAGAATGATCCGTCAGAACCTTTGACAAATTTGGCTATGTAATTTGTAACAAGACCATTCGTAGCGTTAGCCGTGATAGAATACATTTTTTCATTGAGTTTATCCCAAACATTTATTCCTCCCGCTGTACCTATCCAAATTCGGCCGTAATCGTCTTCCTCCAGAGCATACGAATTGTTTAAAAGAATTCTCTTTGAATCAGGCGAGTTTGTATGAAACAATTCCTTTTGATTATTTTTTTGATCGATTCGGATTACGCCGTGAAGGGTTGCAAGCCACACGGCATTGTTTTTGGCGATTAGAACAGACTTAACCTGGTTGCCCACGGTTTGATTTTCTACCTGATTGGAAACTTCATGATAGTCGTAAAAATTTCTGTGTTTATTTAACCTGCTGAGTCCGTTTGAGGTCACAAACCAAATCACGCCGCCTGTGTCCTCAAAAATTTGCCAGATCGCATTGTTGGCTATAGAATAAGGAGTTTGAGGATTATGAAAATAACTTGTACTAGCAAGCTTATCTGGATTAAATACATTCAATCCAAAATCTGTTCCCAGCCATAAGTTACCTTCCTCATCGGGATAGATGCACTTTACTACCTCATTGCTAAAATTTACATTTTTATCAGTGAACTGCTGATGTGTGTCGTTAGCAGCGTTGAACAAACACAAACCCGTTTCAGTACCGATCCATAAGAGCGAATCATTGTCTTTTGAAAAAGGCTTTATATCACCACAAATAAGATTATTTTTTAATGAAGGCTTATAAGTGCCTTTCAGGTCAAACGTTTCGAAGCGCGCGCTTCCCGTTATAAGTTTGTTCAGTTTATCGTACGTGCCAACCCAAAGAGTTCCTTTTTTATCCTGGTAAATTGACCTTATGGTATTGTGGCTTAACCCGCTATTATTTTTAGTAAAGGACTTTACAATCTTCTTCTTATCATTCTGATACTGGATTAGCGCGCTCTCAGTTCCAATCCATATAGAGTTGGGCTGGCCTTTATATAAGGTGCGTACCGCTTTATTTTTACCAAGATCAATCCTGGTTATTTCGTATGTGATTGTATTTATTTTACACAATCCGTTCCATGTGCCTATCCAAATAAAATCTCCGTCAGCGAGCAAGCAACTAATTTCGTTTGATGGAAGAGAATTAATGGATTCACTTTTTTTGAATGTTTTAAAACGGTTTCCATCATAACGGGTTAAGCCGTTTCCGGTGCCAATCCAAATGAAATCATTTTCGTCTTGTACAATTCCAGAAATAATATTGGAAGGCAACCCATCTTTAATTGAAAGTGTGGAGAAAAATAAATGTTGGGAATAGGATTTTTTATTGTTCAGGAACGAACTGAAGAATACAATCGTGACCGATACTAATAGAATTTTATTTTTTACCAAGTACCGCCGCATAACCCTTACCTAGAATAGCTCCAATGAATCCGATGAAATAGTGTGGAATGAACAAATATACCGTATGGAAAACTAAAATAATAAGCGATAATGTTGTGACGACTCCTAGCTATTCTAGTCTGCACAATCTTGTTTAACCGAAAGAGCTTCAAGGTTAAACATGAACATCATAGTTTCTTAAGATGTGTCCTCAATCATACATCTAATTTGAATTAAGGGAAGAGCTGCGAAAGAAAAAGCTTCCGGATTTGATATTTAACGTGCTGGCTCAATCAACGATTAAGTTGCCTATCATCCGGACCTCAAAACCCCTGCTCTCCGGATTTAGCCTTCGATAGCCTTTAAATTCCCTCCAAATGGAGGATTATCATCCATTTCTGTACGATTATTTTCCTGCCGTGCAAACGATTGAAAGTAATTTGCAAACGGTTCTTGGTCCAATCTTACATTAAATCAAGTCATATGATGAAAAGTTTACTCTTATTAAATTGTTTCCTGCTTTTTGCCTGTCTTACTGTATCAGCACAGAAAACTGTTTCAGGAAAAGTAGTTGATGAATCGAGTGGGGTCTTGCCGGGGGTAAATATACTCCTCAAAGGTACCACAACCGGAACGGTTACGGGAGCTGACGGTACCTATTCTCTTTCTATTCCCGACGCACAGAATGAAGGAATTTTGTTATTTTCTTTCATCGGTTTTGCAGAGCAAGAGATTGCTATCGGAAACCAATCGGTTGTTAACGTTACGTTATTGCCCGATATCCAAACGCTAAGCGAGGTTGTGGTAGTTGGATATGGAACATTGAAAAGGGAAGATATTTCGGGTTCGGTTTCTTCCGTTCAAACCAAAGACCTACCCAAGGTCGCTAACACATCCATTGATCAACTTTTGCAAGGACGGGTGCCTGGACTAAATATGGCGCAAAGAAGCGCTCAGCCTGGCGGTGGCCTTAATATTAACATAAGGGGCGCAATTTCACCACAGGGTGCTAATTCCCCATTATATGTTATTGACGGCGTGCCTATTTTTAATAACTCATCTCCGGAACAAAATTTAACAGGAGGGGGACAGCTTGGATACGGCGGAGGGGTTGACCGTAATCCATTAAATAGCATCAACCCTTCCGACATCGAATCAATAGATATTCTAAAAGATGCCAGTGCCACGGCTATTTATGGTGCATCCGCGGCCAATGGTGTGGTGTTGATCACCACAAAAAGGGGGAAAGCGGGCCCTGCTCAGGTAGAATACAGGGGCAGCTACACCCTACAAACTCCGAAAGAATATATAGACTTGTTTGGTCCAAGGGAATTTATGCAACACCATAACCGATTGGCGCACGACAGGTATTTGTATCAAAATAATATCGCTCCCTATGGAAATGTAGATCCATCATCAGCACCGCCGGAGCCTAGCCCCACTTTTTCCAGTTCGGATATTCAGTCAATAGTAGGGAAAGGAACGGATTGGCTCGATTTACTCTTGCGAAATGGTGCCATACATGAGCATAATATTTCGATTTCAGGCGGAAATGAAAACACCAAATATTATTCAGCCTTTAACTTTTTTGACAACGATGCGATTTTAGAAAACTCAAACCTGAGAAGGTACACGGGAAGGGTAAATGTAGATCAGAGACTTGGCGGAAGGGTTACCCTGGGATTGAACTTAACGGCAAGCCAGACTAACAATACAAATATTTCGTCAGGTGGAAATTCCGGAGGGACGGAAAAATATAATATGCTACAAGCTGCATATGCATACTCCCCCACCGTGGAAATTTTTGATGCCCAGGGAAAATATTCAAAATCCTTCAACGGAATGATCACAAGCCCGGCATCCTTTCTCATCATGGACGATAATTCGGTGACCACCCGTTTTTTAGCGTCCCCTAATATTGAAGTAAAAATTTTAGACGCACTAAAGCTCAATGTTGTTGGTGGAATAGATCGTCAGAATTCTCAGCGGGACTTTTATATCCCCAGGGCTGCTCAGAATGTTCAGCTTCCCAATGGTGCAGCACAAAAATACAATTCCAACATTGGCAATTATTCTTCTGAAGCTTATCTGACATACACTAAAACAATTGGCACAAGTAATTTGAACGTTGTGGCCGGTGCAGGGATGTACAGAAATGAAACCAGCAATTTTGGTATCGAAGCAGTTGATTTCTTTACGGACGCATTATCAGGTGACAATATTGGAATAGCGACGGCAAAAGATCTAAGCACGTTCAGCTCATTCAGGACTCAAAGGAACAGGCAATCTTTGTTCTCCAGGGTAAATTATTCCTACAAGGACAAATATATTGTAACCCTTTCGGGCAGGTATGATGGCGACAGCGAATTTGCTGCCAATAAAAAATTCGGATTTTTCCCTGGCCTATCCGTTGCATGGAGACTCAGCAATGAGAATTTCATGAGCGGCGCAACCTTCCTTTCTGACCTGAAGTTAAGGGTCGGAGTGGGCCGCGCCGGTAATCCATTGAATGCCGGAAGCGCTATTGAGCTGCTTGGTTTAAATCCGGATGCACAAGTTCAGAACCGGTTCAATTACCCCATAGGAGGGGTTGTACATAGCGGGGTAACACAATTGCAGTTGGCGAATCCCAACCTGACGTGGGAAACCAATGAGACAATAAATGTGGGATTGGATTTTGGCATCGCGGGTAACCGGATATCCGGATCACTGGATGTTTACCAACGCACGGCTAAAGACCTGTTGGACAATAATCAATTGCCATTCAACAACGCAATCGGTCAAATTTCCACAAATATTGGAACTACCCGCAGCCAGGGCGTTGAACTACAGATTAATTCAGTCAATGTCGAGGGACCACTTACCTGGAGGACCTCCTTTAATATAAGCACATACAAAAGCTTCTGGGTTGAGAGAAATCAAACCCGTCCGTTGAATTCATGGGTTAAAAAGGATGATCCATTATCCGCCGTTTATGGATGGAGAACGGATGGTATCATTCAAAGCAACTCAGAAATTCCTGCTTACATGACCGACGCCAATTATGACCCATTGGAAAGGGTTGGAAATGCCAGTCCCGGTAATATTAAATATGTGGATGCTAACGGCGATGGGAAGCTTAATGGCGATGATGTTGTGATGCTAGGGCAGCGTGCCCCGACATGGAATATTGGTTTGGCAAATTCATTTACCTATAAAAATTTCGACCTGAATTTCTTTTTCTACGCAAGCGGAGGAAATATAGCTTCCATAAATTCTATTGGCGCTTTTAACAATGCAAGCCCGGGCGAACGTCTCGCTGCAAGCGATACACAGAACGCACCAGAAGATATTGCACGGGTATGGACAGCGGATAACCCGACGGGTGATTGGCCAGGCCTGGCTCAGGATCGTTATGCCGGTAAAAATCCGGCAACCAATCCGGCCGTTGGCAATAATCCTGTTCTTTATCCTCAAACGGATAACCATGATTTTTATCTCCAAAAGGCAAATTTTATTCGCCTGAAGAATATTACACTTGGTTATACATTTTCCAACGATTTACTCAGCAGTAAATTCCTCCGATCAGTAAGGATCTTTGTGGATGTTCAAAACCTGGCAAAGTTTACAAATTTTGATGGCTTTGATCCTGAGTTTACGGAGATCAATCCATATCCTCAAGCTTTATCAAGCACGGTTGGTATTAATGTTGGATTTTAAAAGACATAGAATATGATAAACAAGAATATAAAAACCAAAAAATTTGCAGCAGGATTTGTTTTTACAACGGTTGCCATGTTGCTCATAATGGTTACAGCGTGTGAAGATCAGTTAGAAACAAAAGTATACTCACAATTAACACCCGAAAACTTTTATCAATCTGAAGGCGACTTCAATGCAGCAGTGGTCACCCTGTACAGTCCTTTTGGTACAGACTGGGGAGCTACTGATGTTGGAGGGGGAGGATATTATCCTAATCTGTATAATGCCAATGCCAGAACGTATCTGATGCGCAGCATGCTAACAACAGACGAAATGGAAAACGATAATCCCGGTGCGCAAGAACTGTTTACCTGGGGACCTTCTACGTGGCAAGGTAATGATGAAACATATTTTAGGATACGATTTGTAGCGAGAGCTACCGGTACAATTGACAATATGAATAAGTCAACTTCAGTATCCGACGATGTGAAGAACAAATACATTGCGCAGGCAAAAGTATTGCGTGCATGGATGATGTACATATTGTATGACTTCTATGGCCCTGTTAATGCGAAGTATGATCCAGCAACATTAGCAGACACGAAGATACTACCCCGTCCATCGGATGCGGAATACACAGGGCAAATCGAAAAGGATTTGACAGAGTCTATTCCCAATTTACCTGATATGTACAACAGTGATGAAGCAAACTGGGGCAGAGTCTCAAAAGGGGTTGCCAGAATGTTATTGCTAAAGCTGTACATGCACACCAAGCAGTGGGCAAAAGCGGAAGCCATCGGCAATGAAATTATGGCGATGGGGTATACCCTTCAATCTAACTATGCTAATATTTTTAAACAACAGCGCAACAACGAAGTGATTTTTGCAATTGATTGTGATGTTGCAACAGGAGCGCGCAATTGGTACCCTCAACATTTGTTTCCCGCTGACTATGCATCATCTCCGATTGTTACTCGCGGAGCTGGCTGGTACACCGATAGAATGGCGTGGGATTTTTATGATAAATACGAAGCTAATGATCAGCGCACAGAAACGATAATAGCAAGCTACACAAATGCAAGCGATGGAATTACAGATAGGAACACTGGTCTTCGAGGTCCCATTCCATTAAAATATACAGGAATTGTAGGAGCAGGAGTCGGAGGTGCGTATCCGGATGACGTAATCATATTCCGGCTTGGAGAAGTTTATTTATCTGTTGCAGAAGCGATCAACGAGCAACGTGGGCCTGCAGAGGCGTATGCTTACGTGAACACTATCCGGGCTAGAGCAGGCGTAGATAATTTTACCGGAATGACTAAGGATCAATTCAGGGATGCCATGCTGGACGAACGTGGCCGTGAATTATACGCAGAAGGAGTGAGGAGGCAGGATTTAATCCGGCACGGAAAATTTGTCTCAAAGGCACAGGAGAGAGGAATCAATGCTACCGATAAACATATCCTGTTTCCTATTCCTATCAATGTGATAAATGAGGCGCAGGGAGTGATTGAACAAAATCCAGGTTATACAACAGAGTAACGTTAAACTATAAGTTTATGTACTACTATATAAATTTCAAAATGAAAAGCAGCGTATACAATATATTATTAATGCTTGGCTTTGTTTCATTTTTCTCCTGCGTGGAGAAAGATGAAGAACAACCCCTTGTCTTCAAATCCAGCACGATGGAGTCAACTCTTTCAGGTGCTGAATTTAATTTGCAGAATACCGACGCCGACTATGTCAAACTAAAATGGGAGGCAGTGGATTTTGGTCCTTCTAGAACGGTAAACTATTCAATTGAAGTTGCTCCAGCCGGAACAAATTTTGCGGATCCGATCGACATCTCGACAACTAAAGCATTGGCAGATACACTTACCGTTGGAGAATTAAACCTAGCGTTGGCGCGCTTGGGATTTGACATAGGCACTCCAGTCAGCGCTGACATCAGAGTCCGGTCGTGGGTGGATTATTTGGAAGCTCCAGGTGTTACAAACGTATTGACCGTTACGGTTGAACCTTACCTTGTTACTTTTCCCCCTCTTCATGTTATTGGCGATGCAAGACCAGGTGGGTGGGGACTAACGAACTCTCTTGAATTGGTAAGTTACTCGCCGGGTGTGTATGAAGGTGAAGGTATATTTTTAAAGGATGGTCAATTCCGGTTCTTTTACGATTTAGCCTGGGATGCGGACCAAGTTAATTCAACTGACTTTGCAGGTGGTACTCTTGACAGCGATCTGGAACCAGTTGGAGACGGAGACGGCAATATTCGCTTCCTGGGTTTATCAGGTACCTATACAATAAAGGTAGATCTCAACGCAAAAACCATCACTGTTAATCCTGCAGGACCTCCGCCACCGCCAGCATCGTTATTTTTGGTAACAGCACAAACCGTTGACCTGAATGATGCCATTGAATTTCCAAGCACGTCACCAGGTGTTTATGAAAACACAATAATCGTCGCCAGGGATACCAAGTTTCGATTTTTTACGCAGTTGAACTGGAATAAAGAAAAATGGGGTTGGAGTTATTTCAATGAAGATTCCATCGATAGTGATTTAGGAAATAGCGGCGATGACGTCTCCAACTTTATTTTCTTAAGTGACGAATCGGAATACTATAAAATTACGATATCAGCGGAAGATAAATCAATTAAAGTTGTACCCTCTACACCGCCATTCCCGGCAACATTGCTGGTGAATGGAGATCCGCAGGGGTGGAACTTTAATAACGCTGTTGTATTGCTGAGCACGGGAGTTGGCGTGTATGAAGGCATGACCAAAGTTAGCAATGGAGGCTTCCGATTTTTCAGCACGAATGATTGGGTTCAACCGCAGTGGGGATTCGATGATTTTACGACAGTCCCTGGCATATTTACTGACGGTGGTGGCGGTGATCATAACCTCGCTTATTCAGGACCGACAAGGTATTATAAGATTACGGTCTCACTAATTAATAAAACGATCACAATTTCAGATCCGGTGTTACACGTTATTGGAGCCGATCAAGGTTGGAACTTGGGAAATGCTTTTGCTTTGACTTGGCAAAGTGGTGGTACATTTGTTGGGACCACAACATTTACAAATAATT
The DNA here is from genome assembly GCA_963837415.1 of uncultured Bacteroidota bacterium. GTDB lineage: Bacteria > Bacteroidota > Bacteroidia > Cytophagales > Cyclobacteriaceae > Chryseolinea. The sequence goes on from CAWING010000003.1 coordinate 172,784, forward strand.
CAATCTTCCGGTTTTTTATAACCCCCGCGTGGTCGCAGCCTAAGAATGAACTCAATTTTACTTCATTCACTACGGTTGACAGTGATTTGACAAATGGTGGAGGCGGTGATCAAAACTTCTTGTTCAATGGAACCACGGGGAGCCATACGATAACAGTCGATCTTATAAATTCAACGGTAGTTATTAATTGAGAAGTTAATTTAAATAGAATGAAGCTTTTTAAAGCTTCATTCTATTTTCTTACAACTCAAATTCATTTATTTTACACTCCACGATAAATAGAATATCGATGTTAAAAATATTTCTCGCAAAGTACGCGAAGATAGTCCGCAAAGGCCGCAAAAAGATAGGATCCGCGGCCTTTGCGTATTTTTTTCTTCGCGGTCTTTGCGTGAACGTGACTTTAGCAAGCTACATTCTTTTGTTTTCTTTTTCCTCCTGCAAGAAAGAAGAGGAGGAAATGTCCCCACCATCGATCAGCGGATTCAGCCCGATCAGTGGGTTAGTTGGCACAACGGTAACCATATCCGGTACTGACTTCGGCTCCACGCTGGCAAGCAACGTTCTCAGCTTCAACGGAACAACGGCCGCAGTAACAGCCTATTCATCAACAACCGTAACAACGACCGTCCCGGCCGGGGCTAGTAGCGGTCCAATTTCCCTTACCGTCGACGGCTATACCGCGATGAGTGCAACAGACTTTATCGTTGATGAAGAACCTGTTGAAGACGACACCTTTTATTTCGGTGCGGACCTTTCTTATGTTAATCAAATAGTAGATCATGGTGGAGTATATAAAGACGAAGGTGAAGTGAGAAATCCATATAGAATATTTAAGGATCATGGCACTAACCTGGTGCGCCTCAGACTATGGCATAATCCCATTTGGACAACAGAAATATACGATCCGGATGGACCTCAACAGTATAATGACTTATTCGATGTTGAGAAGGCAATTGACTTATCCAAAGAGCAAGGGATGATGGTGTTGCTTGACTTGCACTATTCTGATTTCTGGGCTGACCCAGGACGCCAGGAAATACCTGCGGCCTGGTTGAATATAAAAAACATTAACGTCCTTAAAGATTCAGTTTACAATTACACATTTAAAACATTGAAATATCTCAATGACAAAGGTCTCATGCCTGAATTTGTACAGATAGGAAATGAAACAAATTGCGGAATGCTGTACGAGCACGATGAAAATCCTGTGCCTGGATTCCCAGACTGCAATGGGTGCAATGACCAATGGGGTAATTTAAGAACCGTTATTAACAGCGGCATACAGGCCATCCGTGATGCGTCTGCTGCTTCCAGTATTAAAACAAAAATTATACTTCACGTTGCCGATCCGGTAAACATAAGCTGGTGGTTCGATAATGTTACCGCCGGAGGACAAGTCAGTGATTTTGATATCATTGGCTTTTCCTATTATCCAATTTGGCATACCGGAGTTTCAATTTCTCAATTATCAGACCGGGTGGCCGGTTTCAAAAGCAAATATGAAAAGGACATCATGATCCTGGAGACCGCTTACCCTTGGACAACGGCCGGCGATGATAGCTACGGAAATCTCTTTGGAGGTCAAGCGCCCATTTCCGGATTTCCCTATACTCCGCAAGGGCAGCTTGATATTATGAAAGCCATTGCGCAGGAATTAATTGACGGAGGTGGCATCGGCCTTGTGTACTGGGAACCTGCCTGGATCACCTCGGACATGAAAGACTTTTGGAACACGGGCTCTTCATGGGAGAACTGTACTTTCTTTGATTTTGACGGAAATGCTACGCAAGGATTTGATTTTATGAAACACTCCTATAATTGATAGCATCTAATATTAATGGAACTACTCTAAAAACACTGTATTCATCAATCTTCTAACCAATGAAATACTCGACCTCATATCGCTATATCGGATTTCTTTTTGTTCTCACACTTTTTGTGGACATGAGTTATGCCCAAAAAATTAAATCGAAATCCAGTTCTCCGGTTTATGTTGATAAGGAGGGCGTGATGCGTTGGAAAAGTAATAAGACTGAAGCATCTTTTTTTGGTGTGAATTATACTACTCCCTTTGCTTATGCTTATCGTGCCCATAAAGTGTTGGGTGTTGATTTGGAAAAGGCGATTCAACAAGATGTTTATCATTTAGCCCGGCTTGGTCTCGATGCCTTCCGGGTACACGTGTGGGATACTGAAATTTCTGACGCGTCAGGAAATCTGCTGGAAAACGAGCACCTGAGGTTGTATGATTTTTTGCTTGCTGAATTAAAAAAGCGCAACATCAAAACAATAATAACGCCCATCGCCTTCTGGGGTAACGGTTATCCAGAAAAAGATGAAAATACTCCCGGTTTTTCCACCGTGTATGGACGGAGAAAACTCACTACAAATGATTCTGCTATAGCAGCGCAGGAGAACTACCTCAAACAATTCTTTCAGCATATAAACCCCTATACAAAACTCACCTACCAGGATGATCCCGATGTTATTGCTATGGAAATTAATAACGAGCCTAGTCATAGCGGAGCGAAGTCCGGAGTGACAAATTACATCAACAGATTGTCCGCCGCTGTCAAAAGTACCGGTTGGTCCAAACCGGTTTTTTATAATATAAGTCAAGGACCGTACTATGCCGATGCCGTTGCTGCTTCTGCAGTTGATGGATTTAGTTTTCAGTGGTACCCTTCAGGCCTTGTATCAGGTAATACACTAGAAGGAAACTATCTGCCAAATGTAGATAAGTACACTATTCCCTTCGACACCATTCCTGCTTATGCGAAAAAGGCTTTAATGGTTTATGAATTTGATGCAGCGGATATTTTGCAATCGTATATGTATCCCGCTATGGCAAGAAGTTTCCGGGAAGCAGGCTTTCAATGGGCCACTCAATTCGCTTATGATCCGATGGCGCTTGCCTATGCTAATACGGAATATCAAACCCATTATTTAAACCTTGCCTATACCCCTTCAAAAGCGATAAGTATGCTCATCGCTTCCAGGGTTTTTCATAAAGTACCACGATTAAAAAATTACGGAACGTATCCGGCCGACAGTGTATTCGATGTGTTTCGGGTTAGCTACAAACAGTCGCTGAGTGAAATGAATACGGAAGCAGAGTTTTATTATTCCAATTCAACCGAAACAAAGCCTGCTAATATTGGAAAGCTTGTGCACCTTGCTGGTTTTGGAAGTTCTCCCGTTGTAAAGTATGATGGGTGCGGAGCGTACTTTTTAGATAAGCTGGAAGGTGGAGTTTGGCGCTTGGAAGTCATGCCGGATGCCATCCACGTTAGGGATCCTTTTGAAAAAGCTTCACCCAAAAAGGAGGTAACCCGAATTCAATGGCAGACAAATCAGATGCAAATCACGCTTGCTGATCTTAGTGGGGACTTTAGTATTAAGCCGTTGAATGATGACAATTCCTATTCGACAGTTTCTAAAGCTGACGGGTTCGCGATTCAACCGGGATCTTATTTGCTGGTTCGAAAAGGGAAAGATGATTCACTCGGTAAATACGATCTAGGTCCAATCAAGTTGAATGAATTTGTTGCGCCAAAGGAGTCAAGTGCAGAAATGTTTTTATACCACGAACCCATTGTTGAAGTTTCAGCGGGCAAACCCTTTTCCATTCAAGCAAAAGTTGTTGGCATTGATACCGGCAGCGTAACGTTGCAAATAAATCGGTTGGGAGGACAGTTCAAAAGTATTCCGATGGTGCGAAAAACATCGTATGATTTTGTCGCTGAAGTTCCCCTTGATCTCCTGACACCTGGAATATTGAATTACAGAATCGTTCTCCAGAAAGGCGATAACTTTTCTGTCTTTCCCGGCAATAAAAAAGAAAATCCTTTTTCATGGGACAATTATGACAATGAACCGTGGAAGACATTTGTTGCTGATGAAAAAGGTATGCTTGAACTATTCAATCCTACCCATGATAAAAACGTTCGTACTTACCCGGTATTTAGAAGAGGTTTTCAACCCAGCTATGTTACAGGAGAAAAACCAGGGCAACTGATATTAAGATTGACAGCAGAGGAACTTTCAAATAGCAAATTGATGGGCTTTCAATATTCTTTTGTTGAGAAAGTAAAAGGGCGGCTGGATGAGCTGAAATCTTTTGATAAACTGATCGTTAGAGCAAGAACAGATAATGCAGTTCCCGTGAAAGTAAAAATTGCGTTAATAAATTCCGATGCGTTATCAGTATCCTCATCCATTACGCTTACAAGCGATTTCCGCGACGTTGAAATTCCCCTGGACAAGCTGGCGCCCGATTCTGCCTTGCTGATGCCCAGGCCGTATCCTGGTTTTCTCCCCCTGGTCTTTAAAGGAACCCGATCGGATAATAAATTAAATTTAGCGGACGCTGAAAAAATTGAAATAACCGTTGGGCCTGGTATACCCTCATCGGAATTAAACAAGCCATACAATCTGGAAGTAGAATGTATTTGGCTCCAGAAAAGTAAAGTGATAAAAGAAAACTGATAACATTTTATTCCTTTGCGTAGAGTCAGTTATTTTTTTACACAGAAGTCAATGTTGATAACCGTGAATTGGCAATAATTTTATTGCTGTGTACTATGATTAGGAATTTGTGGGGAAGTAAGGAACGTGTTTTGAATGGATAAGCCGTGATTAAGAACCGAAGCGCGGGAATGTGTGCAAGCGTGAAGCCATCTCTACTACGGAGCATCACGTATAGCTTGGGATTATGTTACGTTACACCATTGCCTTCCCTTCGCTGCATAAATGATTTGATCACAATGTAAATCTTTTCAAAATGAAAATAAGATTGCTATGGAGCGCATTACTTTCTTGTTTATTGCTGTCAGCCTTTATAGTTCCAGAAGAACCAAAGGAAATTCTGCTTTGGCCCAAGGGAGCTCCGGGCTCAGAGGGTAAATCAGGTCTTGAAAAAATAAGAATTGCTGAAACGGGAGATCATGTGATCTCAAATATCCATAACCCTTCCATTACACCCTATTTCCCAACACCCGAAAAGGCAACTGGAGCGGCGGTTGTTATTGTTCCCGGTGGCGGCCACCGGGAATTATGGATTGATCATGAAGGATATAATCCGGCCCGTTGGCTTAGTGATAGAGGAATAGCCGCGTTTGTTCTTAAATATCGTTTAGCCAAAGATGAAAATTCTACCTACACCGTTGAGCAACATTCCCTTGCTGATATTAAGCGGGCTTTCGGATTGATTAGAAGCCGCGCTAAAGAGTGGGGTATTGATACGGCGCGTATTGGAGTGATGGGCTTTTCCGCTGGGGGTGAACTAGCGTCCTTGGCAGCTATGCGTTTTGATAAAGGTAAAAGCTCAGCTGCCGATGGTATTGATAGGGAGATTTCCCGGCCTGCTTTTCAGGCGCTCGTCTATCCGGGTGGCTCGGACAAATTCGAAGTAACTAAAAACTCTCCGCCTCTGTTCCTGGTGGGTGGTTACAACGATAGGGCTGACATTGCAGAGGGCATGGCCCAGGTTTATCTCAAATATAAGCAAGCCGGAATTCCCACCGAGCTTCACATTTATGCAAAAGCTGGACATGGTTTTGGAATTCGAAAGGGTAATCAGGGGGCTGTTGCAGGGTGGCCAGAGCGCTTTGCAGAATGGCTGGCAGATGAAGGCTTTCTGCAAAAGAAAGTATTATCCTCAACTAAATAATGGATGACAAAATTACCAGGAGCAAAGTGGATAACGTGGAAGAAGTGAGAAATAATTCATCCGATGTAGCTAAGGAACACAGAACGCTGAACCGATGAAAGGAGCAAACGGTCTTATACAAATCACTTTAGCAGTAGTCCTAATTTTTTTTTCTAAAAGCTGTTTTTCGCAGGACAAACAAAAATTCAGTTTCAATAACCCGGTGGTTGGCAAACTGTGGCGCTTACCTCTTCCCGGTAACAACATCCTTGATATGGTCTGGATTGCACCTGGCAATTTTCTCATGGGTAGTCCGGAATCAGAACCCGGTCGCAACGTAGATGAAGGTCCACAAACAAACGTGAAACTCAACAAAGGTTATTGGCTGGGTAAAAACAGAAGTAACGATAGGACAATGGAATGCTGTTACGGGACTAAGCCTTCGCGACCAGGTAATCAAAATGCTTACTGATGAAACACTGTATGAGTTTGGAGGACAACAACAGAAACTGCGTGACTACATGCACTTTGATCCAAAAAATCCGGATGGGATCATGGCCAATGAGGATGATGGACTGCCTATGTACTTTGTCAGTTGGCATGAGGCGATGGAGTTTTGTCGAAGTCTTACATTACAAGAAAAGGAAAACGGGCGACTACCCGAAGGATACGAATACACGCTGCCAACGGAAGGGCAATGGGAATATGCTTGCCGCGCGGGGACTACAACTTCAACATTCGCCGGACCATTGGATGCTCAGGAAAAAAATGCATCCGTCCTGCAAAATATTTGCTGGTATAGCAGCAACAGCGCCAAGGGCTACAAAGGTAAAGGGCTTAGTAATTTAGCTGCAGGTCCACGCAACACGGGTGAAAAATTGCCTAACGCATGGGGGTTATATGATATGTTGGGTAACGTATGGGAGTGGTGTCGCGACTGGTGGGCGCCATACCCGGGGGGAGCGTGGCTGATCCAATGGGTCCGGATACCGGCACGCACCGGGTGAATCGCGGAGGTAGTTGGGGGAGCTGGTCCAATGATGAACGTTCAGCAAACCGGGCCAGCAATCCTCCCGCTGAGAAGAGTGCCTATCGTGGCTTTCGTCTTGCGCTTTGTGCTGTGCAGTAGCGTAGAACTGAAATATAAACCTTAACTTAAAAAACATTATACTATGAGCTACAAGCGAAGGGATTTTCTCAAAATAAGCAGCGGCATCGCCGTGGGTTTAACAATCACACCACTATCTGGTAAACTAGTGTCAAAAGATGAGGCGGAAGAGATTGCAAAAAAGCAAAAGGTCTTTGGTCTTCAGCTATACTCATTAAGGGATGATATGCCAAAAGATCCAAAAGGTATTTTAAAACAAGTTGCTTCCTTTGGTTATAAACAAATTGAAGGTTATGAAGGTCCGACGGGCATGTTCTGGGGAATGAGCAACACCGATTTTAAAAAATATATGGATGATCTCGGTATGGAATTCATAACCAGCCATTGTAACATCGACCAGGATTTTGAAAAGAAAGCAGCCGACGCCGCAGCCATTGGGATGAAATACCTGATATGTCCGTCAAGATCAAAAAAAACTGTTGATGAATTTAAGATCGTTGCTGAGGATTTCAATGTTAAGGGAGAAATATGCAAACAAAATGGTATCCGCTTCGCCTACCACAATCACGAATATAGTTTTCAACCGATAGATGGTCAGTTTCCACAGGATATTATGATGGCCAATACCAATCCTGCTTTAGTCGATTTTGAAATGGATATTTATTGGGTGGTCACTGGTAAACAAGACCCCGTGACGTGGCTTAAAAAATATCCCAACCGTTTTCGTCTTGGCCACTTGAAAGACAGGATACGGAATACAACAGAACGTGAGGCAAGTTGTACACTCGGAACTGGAAGCATCGATTACCCTACGATTGTTAAAGCAGCCAAGGAAAATGGCATGGCATATTTTATTGTTGAGCAAGAGAGGTATGATAACAGTACACCTCTTATGGCTGTAAAAGCGGACGCCAAATATATGATGAAATTGAAAATATAGCAGATGGTTAAATGACTAACCAACTTTTAATACGCAAAAGAAATTGACATGCTACTGTTGACTCAACCCTCATCACACAAGAATTTAAACTTCATCTGAAGTGAAAGTTAATTATCAAATTAAGATTTAATAAATTGCCCCGCCCCGTTTCTTCCGGCGGGCTTTTTATGAGCAGAGTCAGTATTGCAGCCGTACTCAATAACCCTAAGACTGTGCGGGCTTGGTATATGTTCGATTGGGCAAATTCCGTGTATTCTTTAGTTATAACATCAGCAATTTTTCCAATTTATTACAAAGCGGTTGCTACAAACAACGGTAGTGATCAAGTTCAGTTTTTTGGATTTACTGTTCAAAATTCCGTGCTCTATTCGTACTCGCTTTCATTTTCATTTTTAATTGTAGCAGCTATCCTGCCGTTTTTATCCGGGATTGCCGATTATACAGGAAGAAAGAAATCCTTTATGAAGTTTTTTGTTTGGATGGGCGGACTGTCTTGTATGGGACTTTATTTCTTCGATGATGTGAGTATGTTATGGTGGGGCATATTGTGTTCTATTTTAGCGAGCATTGGTTATTCAGGTAGCCTGGTGTTTTATGATGCCTTCCTTCCTGAAATAGTAACGGAAGATCGTTACGACGTTACAAGCGCCCGAGGGTACTCCATGGGATATTATGGCAGTGTGATTCTAATGATCATTTGTCTCATGCTCATTTTAAACTTTCAGTCCTTTGGTTTTCCCAGCGATGGCGCAGCGACGCGTTTTTCTTTTTTATTGGTGGGAGCCTGGTGGATCGGTTTTTCCATGATTCCCTTTTCGGTTTTACCGGAAAATATTTATAACAGACGGCCCACGGGAAATATTTGGGCAAAAGGATATTATGAAATAGTAAGAGTGTGGCGAAGCCTGAAAGATTTTCCGGATTTAAAGAAGTACCTGATAGCCTTCTTTTTTTATAACTCAGGAGTGCAAACCATTATGTATTTGGCTACTTTATTCGGTACAGATGTTCTCAAGCTTGAGAGTTCAAAACTCATCATGACCATTTTGATAATTCAGGTAGTAGGATCAGTAGGCGCATGGTTGTTTGCTAAGCTGTCTTTTCATCGAGGGAATCGTTTTTCTTTGATCAGCATGCTTTTCATTTGGAGTGCGGTTTGCGTAGGAGCTTATTTCATAACCACAGAGTATGAATTTTACGCATTGGCCACAATCGTGGGAATGATCATGGGAGGGATTCAGTCTTTGTCGCGCGCAACGTATTCGAAACTTATACCTGAAGCCACCAAGGACAATGCGTCCTATTTTAGTTTTTATGATGTTACCTATAATTTATCTATCGTAATGGGTACTTTCTCATACGGATTTATAAATCAAATCTCGGGAAGTATGCGAAACAGTGCTTTGTTTTTAACGATCTATTTTGTTTTAGGAGTAGCGATTCTTTTAGCAGTTAAATCCAAGGATATTCGCGTGGCCAAATAGACGGGCTATAGTCCACGGTCGACCGTCCACAGAATTTCATTGCTCTACGGTGTCCGTCGACTGTGGTCCGTGGACCTAATATCTAAGATGTTTCACCGTTATACCATTATTAATAAGTTGTTTTAGCGAATCAATTCCTATTTTCAAATGGATCTCTACAAAGTTTTGGGTTACTTTACTGTCGCTCAATTCAGTTTTAACACCTTCCGGTACCATAGGCTGATCGGAAATTAACAATAAGGCACCCGTTGGAATTTTATTTGAAAAGGCAGTGGAAAATATGGTTGCTGTTTCCATATCAATCGCCAGGGCACGAATTTTTCGCAAGTATATTTTAAATTCTTCATCCCACTCCCATACACGTCTATTTGTAGTGTATACAGTGCCTGTCCAATAATCTTGTCGATGATCACGGATAGTAGTGGAAATTGCTTTCTGCAATGCGAACGCAGGCAACGCAGGTACTTCGGGAGGAAAATAATCATTGGACGTTCCTTCACCACGGATAGCGGCAATTGGTAAAATCAAATTGCCAAGCTCATTCTTTTTTAATCCTCCACACTTTCCTAAGAAAAGAGTCGCTTTAGGTTTGATAGCGCTTAAACAATCCATAATAGTGGCAGCGTTCGGGCTTCCCATACCAAAATTAATAATGGTAATGCCTTCCGCTGTGGCGCTTCGCATAGCGCGATCCAGGCCATTTACGGGTACGTTATGCCAGCTTGCAAATAATGTTACATAGTTATCAAAATTGGTTAGTAATATGTATTCGCCAAATTTATCAAGCGGCTGACCTGTGTAGCGCGGGAGCCAGTTTGCTACAATTTCTTGTTTCGTCTTCATAAGTATAAAGTTATCATAAAAAAAGGTGGTCAAAAACCATTGGTTTCTACGATCTTCAAGCCTTGATACAGATTGTTCCTTCAAGTATCTATGGTAAAACTGAATCTGCCGACATTTAATTTCGAACTTAAACATGCTGAGGATAGAATCTTGATCTTTGATTTCTTGCGAAAGCGGTATGTTGTATTAACTCCCGAAGAATGGGTTCGACAACATTTTATTCATTATTTGATCAATCATCTAAAGTATCCCAAATCATTAATTAAAATTGAAGGTGGATTGATATTTAATACGCTTCAAAAACGTTCTGATATTCTGGTGTTTAATCGCGATGGAAATCCCTGGATGGTGATAGAATGCAAAGCTCCCGATTTAAAATTAAGCGACCGAACTGTACATCAGGCTTCTATTTATAATCATTCATTAAAAGCTAAATACCTTGTTGTTACAAATGGCATGACTCACATATGTTGTGAAATTGATTGGGTGAACTCGAAGACCATTGTGATTAATACGATGCCGGAATATCTTTAAGGAAAAGATTATTCCTATTGTTGGGTTATTGAATGGGATCATTCGTCATTCATCATTCGTCGATCGATATTCGATATTCATCAAAATGAATAACGAACAAGGAACACCGAATTTCGAAGTAGCTAACAAGTAGGATTAATCAATAGCTATAAGGATAGAAACTTCCTTACATCACTATAAGGAAAACCAAAAGTATCGGCAACAGCTTTATACACCACCTCGCCGTTTATTATATTCAATCCATTGCGTAATTCAATACTTTCCTGACACGCTTTTTTCCAACCTTGATTTGCCAGGCGAATAGCATAAGGCAGGGTTGCATTTGTCAATGCAAGGGTAGAGGTGTAAGGAACAGCGCCGGGCATATTGGCCACGCAATAATGAACCACATCATCAATAATATAAGTAGGATCCTCATGTGTGGTTGGCCGGCAGGTCTCAATGCATCCTCCCTGGTCAACAGCAACATCAACAAGCACGGTTCCAGGCCTCATATCCTTTAACATATCTCGCGTAATGAGTTTTGGAGCTTTGGCTCCGGGAACCAACACACCACCAATAATCAAATCTGAATCTTTAATCAATTCGCGAATAGTATATTCATTGGAAACAATGGTTTGAACATTCTTGGGCATAACATCGTCAAGGTACCGCAGGCGATTGATGTTTAAATCCACGATCGTAACATTCGCACCCATACCGGCAGCGATCTTCGCTGCATTTGTACCCACTACACCGCCACCCAGAATAAGTACATTAGCAGGCTTAACACCAGGAACCCCACCTAATAATATACCACGTCCTTTCAATGGCTTCTCCAAATATTTAGCACCCTCTTGAATGGCCATTCTACCCGCTACCTCCGACATGGGAATCAGCAAGGGTAAACTTCCATCCGAACGCTCAACGGTTTCATATGCAAGGCAAACGCCTCCGCTTGCAATCATACCTTTAGTCAAGGGTTCGTGCGAGGCAAAATGAAAATAGGTGAATACGAGTTGGTCTTTTCTGATGAGCTTGTATTCCTGTTCGACGGGTTCCTTTACTTTGATAATCATTTCCGCTAGGGCATAAACTTCAGTGGCATCATTAATCATTTTAGCACCCGCTTTAACGTAGGCATCGTCATTGAATCCGCTGGCTGCCCCAGCTGTTGCTTGTACAAAAACAGCATGACCTCGTTTTACTAATTCTTGCGTGCCCGCTGGCGTAAGCGCTACGCGGTTCTCATTATTTTTAATTTCCTTGGGAATACCTATTGTCATGGGACCAACCTTTTAATTGTAAACAAATATAGTAAGTAGGGCATCATTGCACGGGAGCAACCCTTCCTTTTTTAAAGCCTGGGAATATTTGCATCCTAAGTGTTACGCTTATTATAGACCATTGTTAATTAGGTACGAAGTACGAAATACGAGGTACGCATCTCGTACTTCGTAATTCGTACCTCGTACTTTAAATTAATTTATCGCTACACTAGTTTATTTTATCATGAATTATCAATTTATCAAAACGAAGTTCTGCGTTGGCAACTAAGTGAAGTATAAACACCTGGCCTATTCAAAAAAGTGACAATTCGACAAACTATATGGTGTTTTGAAAGTTACGGGTAATTTCTATTTTTGATAACAACAATTGTTCACCTTTCAACCTTACAATCTTGAGTGCAATTAAAGAAGTGAAAACAAAATTTTCGCAAGTCAAGGTGAAGGAGATCCTTTCTGACTATCGCCTTGCTGTGGAAAGCCGTGAAGCCAGCCTCATTGGTCGCAAAGAGGTATTTATGGGAAAAGCCAAGTTTGGCATTTTTGGCGACGGAAAGGAAATCGCGCAGATTGCAATGGCTAAAGTTTTTCGTAAAGGAGATTTTCGCTCTGGCTATTACCGCGATCAGACTTTTATGTTTGCCATCGGAGAGTTAACGGTTCAACAATACTTTGCCCAATTGTACGCGCATACCAGTCTAGAAGCGGATCCCGCTTCTGCAGGTAGATTAATGAATGGCCATTATGCTACACGTTTCCTGGATAACGATGGAAAATTCATCAACCTTACAGAAAGAAAAAATAGCAGCGCGGATATATCACCAACGGCGGGCCAAATGCCACGATTGCTTGGCTTAGCTTATGCTTCAAAATTATTTCGTCAAAATCCTGCCCTAAAAGAATATACTGATCTATCTAACAATGGTAATGAAATTGCCTTTGGAACAATTGGCAATGCGTCTACCTCAGAAGGAATGTTTTTTGAAGCTGTCAATGCAGCCGGAGTATTGCAGGTGCCGATGCTTGTTTCGGTTTGGGATGATGATTACGGTATCTCCGTTCCGCAGGAATATCATACAACAAAAATGAGTATATCCAAAGCGTTATCCGGATTGCAGCGGACGGATAATGAAAAGGGTTTTGAAATCATTGCCGTAAAAGGATGGGATTATCTGGCGCTGATTGAGGAGTATCAACGCGCCGAAAAAATTTGTCGCGAAGAACATGTGCCGGTACTGTTTCATGTACAGGAAATGACACAGCCACAGGGCCATTCTACCTCCGGTTCACATGAGCGTTATAAATCAAAAGAAAGATTAGCGTGGGAAGCGGAATATGATTGCATTCGCAGAATGCGTGAGTGGATTATTAATGAGGTGCTTGTTTTGCCTGAAGAAATTGATGCGATTGAAAAAGAGGCGAAGGCATCTGCAAGGCAAGCGAAAGAACGCGCATGGAAAGCTTTTGCAAGCGATGTGCGCAAAGATCAGTTTAGAGTAACTGCAATTCTTGAAAAAGCCGTACAGCAAAGTAAAAACGGCACAGAAATTTTATCTATCAAAAATGATTTGACCAAAGCAATTAACCCTACGCGGTTGGAGACCATGAGAGCCGCAAAAAAGGCAATCAGATTGCTTCTGGAGGATAACGCTGAGGCTAAAGCAGAACTATTAGCATGGTTAAAAAATGCAGAAGCTGATAATTATGATCGTTATAGTTCGCATATAGCAAGCTTATCGGATGAATCGGCGCTGAAGGTTGAAAGAGTTGACGCTGTTTATTCAGACACCTCTCCATTGGTTGATGGCCGTGAAGTATTACAGGCGTGCTTTGATGCAGCATTGGCACGTGATCCCCGTGTGCTTGCTTTTGGAGAAGACGTGGGAAAGATTGGTGACGTCAATCAAGGTTTTGCAGGGCTGCAGTCCAAGCATGGTGAACTTCGTGTAACGGATACCGGTATTCGTGAATGTACGATTGTTGGCCAGGGAATAGGTGTGGCGTTGCGTGGATTAAAGCCGATAGCCGAGATTCAATATCTTGATTACCTTATTTATGCTTTACCTACATTGTCGGATGATCTTGCATGTTTATACTACCGTACCAAAGGAGGGCAGAAAGCTCCCGTTATCGTGCGTACCCGTGGTCACCGGTTGGAGGGTGTCTGGCATGCCGGTTCCCAAGTAGGCATGTTGCTCAGCGCGCTGCGAGGTGTGTACATCATTTCTCCTCGCAACATGACGCAGGCAGCAGGTTTTTATAATACCATGCTGCGATCCGATGATCCTTCCGTAATTATCGAATGCTTAAATGGTTATCGCTTGAAAGAAAGGCTGCCCGATAATATCGGAGAGTTTACTGTACCGCTGGGAGTTCCTGAAATTCTAAAACAAGGAACGGATATTACGATCGTGACCTACGGCTCTATGTGCCGGATCGTGATGGACGCTGCCGAAGACCTGGAGCGATTGGGAATATCATGTGAAGTAATAGATGTGCAGACATTACTTCCTTTTGATATTCATCACTCTATCCTGGAGTCTGTTAAAAAAACAAATCGTATTGTATTTGCGGACGAAGATGTGCCCGGCGGGGCAACTTCGTTTATGATGCAGAAAGTCCTGGAAGAACAAGGAGCATATAGCTACATCGATTCAAAACCTGTTACGATTACGGGGAAGGAGCACAGGCCTGCTTACGCATCTGATGGAGATTATTTTTCTAAACCCAATCCCGAAGATGTTTTTGAGAAAGTGTATGCAATTATGGAAGAGGTTGATCCGCTCAGGTTTCCTAAACTAAACTAAGGGTTGCGCCTTATTTCATCCAAAGTAAACTCCTTTGATTCTACTGTGTTGCTGGTACGCAATGCTTGATCCGTTATTGTAACTGCCAATTTCATTCTCTTATTGCCAAACGTTGTTACAAATCCAGAGCTTATCATAGCATAATTTATGGTTCCGTCTAAGGGTCTGGTTTTGTCCGTAGGAACCGGAAATCGTCCATCGTACGTTTCACATACTTCCCTTCTCCAGTCATATTCCGTGAATGTTCCATCGCCATTTTTTAGGAGAAATTTTACTTTGATATTCGTATGTGCCGGATTTACATTCATGTAGAAATAATCCACCACTGCATAGTAGAAGACATTTCTATTTTGATTGTTTTCCAATATATCGACGATGGTGGCTTTATTCTTTATGAGATGGCCATCGTCTCGAAAAATAAAAATAGTATCAGGACTTTGCTGCTCATTGAGATAAGATTCATTATTGGCGCTGCAATTATAGGGTTTTTCAAAAGGGGGTAGAGAGAACCCTTGATTTCTACTTGCCAATGTTATGAGTTCACCAACATTTCCAGATGGAGAAAGAATGAAATAAGAAGGATTTTTAGGTGTTTTTTTAGTCTTTCTATAGCTGAAACCCGCGAGATCTGCTTTCAATTCCGCTTCGATAGGGCGTAATTCACCATTATCATTTGCTAAAAAGTTAAGGGCGTGGTATGGGTTATTGATCTGATCGGCACGAAGCCCCAGGTCTCCGTCTCCGTCTTTAAAATTCACGGAGATTACGAAAGAATCTTTGCCTCCCTCGCCGGTAGACTTTATATAAACATCTTCAAAGGTTATTGACGGAGAATGGTCAAAGTCGGGAGGATTAAAGCATGCGCTGACGAGGAGAGAAGTCCCGAATAATAATAGACTCTTTGTCTGTTTCATTCCTAATTTGAGTTCGTCAAGTTAACTGAACGCTTGGAAAATGTTACGACTACGAAGGAGCATAGACCTATAACGATTATTTTTCTGAATCCAATCCAGGAGAAGTTTTGAGAAGTTTACGCGGTCATGGAAGAAGTTGATCTAATCCAATTCCGAAACTGGGCTAGTCGATCTTATCGTCTTATTTCATCCAACGTAAATTCCTTCGATTCTACTGTGTTGCTGGTACGCAATGCCTTATCCGTTATTGTAACTGCCAATTTCATCCTCTTAATACTAAACGTTGTTAAAAATCCGGAGCTTATCATGGAGTAATTAATGGTTCCCTCTAAGGGTCTGGTTTTGTCCGTAAGAATTGGAAAACGTCCATCATACGTTTCACATACTTCTCTTCTCCAGTCATATTCCGTGAATGTTCCATCGCCATTTTTTAGGAGAAATTTTACTTTGATATTCGTGTGCGCCGGATTTACATTCATGTAGAAATAATCGACCACAGCAAAGTAATACTGATTTCTGTTCTGAATGTTTTCCAACGTATCGACTATCGTAGCCTTATTCTTTATGAGATGGGCATCGTCTCGAAAAATAAAAATAGTATCAGCACTTTGCTGCTCGTTCAGGTAGGATTCCAGATTAGCGCTGCAATTATAGGGTTTTTCAAAAGGGGGCAGGGAGAATCCGTCATTTCTACTCGCCAATGTAATGAGTTCAGCAACATTTGGCGGAGGGAAACGGATGAAATAAGACGCATTTTTAGGCGTTTTTTTTGTCTTTTTATAACTGAAACCTGTAAAATCTGCATTCAATCTTGCTTGCACAGGGAGTAATTCACCATTATCATTTGCTAAAAAGTTAAGGGCGTGATAGGGACTATCGATCTCACTCGCAGCGAGTCCCAGGTCTCCATCTCCATCTTTAAAATTCAGTGAGATTACGAAAGAATCTTTAACTCCAACGCCGGTGGACTTTACAAAGTAAACATCTTCAAAACTGATTGTTGGAGAATCATCAAAGTCCGGAGGATTAAAGCATGCGCTGACGAGAACAGAAATCCCGAATAATAATACACTCCTTACCTGTTTCATCCCTAAATTTGAATCCGTCAAGTTAACTAAACGCTTGGAAACTTTTAAAAGTTTTGCTTCGAAATTATATGGTGTAAACGATTCATCCTTTACGGATATTGCACTAGATCTCTTTCAATTTCAGTATTTCAATAATCCGGTATACCATGCTTTCGTTGATCACTTATCAATTCCAGTACAAAAGATCAACTCGTTAGAACAAATTCCATTCTTGCCGATACATTTTTTTAAAACACATGCTGTAAAAACGGGTCAATGGACTCCAGAAGTTACATTTACCAGCAGTGGGACTACCAAAAGCATCCCCAGCTTACACTATGTTCCGAATCTGCAGTTTTATCTGGATCATACTCAACGATGTTTTGAACATTTCTTCGGGCCATTAACCAATTATCATTTTCTGGCTCTCCTTCCCTCGTACTCAGAGCGTCAGGGTTCGTCCCTAATTACTATGATGGACCATTTTATTCAGCACAGTGCTTCAAATCATTCATCCTTTTATCTGCACGACTACGAAAAACTGATAAAGAAAATAGAAGAACTTAAAAAAGACCCACGAAAGACCATTTTGTGGGGGGTATCTTTCGCCCTATTAGATTTAGCCGAGCATTATTCGATTGATCTTAGCCACTGCATGGTTTTTGAGACTGGCGGAATGAAGGGTAGGAGGGAAGAAATTACAAGGTTTGAGTTGCAGGCCAAAATGGAAGAAAAACTAGGTATTAGGCCACTGTATTCAGAATATGGCATGACTGAATTGCTTTCTCAGTCGTATTCAAAGGGGGATTCCCGGTTTTGGTGCCCCCCTTGGATGAGGGTAATTTGCCGTGATCTTACAGATCCCTTCCAAAAGGGGTTACTATCTGAAACCGGAGGGATTAACGTCATCGATCTTGCGAATCGGCAAACCGTTTCTTTTATAGAGACAGAAGACCTGGGAAAAGCGTATTTTGATGGTTCATTTGAGGTTTTGGGCCGTCTTGACAACAGTGATATACGGGGGTGTAGTTTGATGATCGAGTAATTTAACGACCAATCCAGATACTACGATGCCCCTGGATTTGTTTTAATGAGAAAGAATTATATTTTTGTTATAACCAAAGTTATTAGAATGAAAAAGATTGTTGCTTTTGTTGCTTTAGCGGCTTTTATTTCGGCATGTAGCCAGTATACATGCCCTACCTACGCTAAAAAGGCTCCAAAAAAGAATGCTGAGCAAAGAATCTAATTTTTAAATCTTTTCCTTTCCCAGCTTTACTATTCGGACGAATGCTTTTAGAAACTAGCTAGAGAAATACCTATTGTTAGGGTATTGAAGTCGTTTTTTACCGAATTTCTCGCTTAGACCTTTTCCATCCTCAAAGAGCGGAGTAAGGTTGTAATAACCGAACAGGCTAAAGTTGCCCACACCAATTCGGGCGGTTAAGCCGTAGCGAAATTTGTTTAGATTAAAATCTTCCTTGTTTTTTAACTTTTTAAGCTCTCCATTTTCCTTGTATTTCAACTTGGTAAATGAATCATACATATAACCCACTCGTCCACCAACGGATATTTTAAAGCTTCTGGCAGGGTCGTCCGGATTAGTACTATATTTTATCTCAAGGGGAACATCAATATAATTCGTGATGAGTTGAGACTTTCTTAATACCGGGAAATTCAGTATTTCCCGGGGCAATCATGACTATACTTTCGGCGTCTAAAGGGTCATAATCAATGGTGTTATCATTCGTAAATTTAAAGCGTTCCAAGCTAAGGCCAATGCCAGGAACAAAGCTAAAGCTGGAATTCAGGATTCGAAAATCGTACTGATAGTAAACATTAACCGTTCGTGATCCATAAAAACCTAAACTGAAATTATCTGGTGCACTCAAATCGAAATTAAAGCCAAGCTCAAGAGCAAACGTACCGGGTATATCGGGTCGTGCTGAAATCTTTTTGGGTACTTCGTTTTGAGATAGAGCGGTGAAGGAAATTCCTGATAGAATTACTAAAGCTGCAAATTTATGCATCATGCGATAAGGTTAATTAAATTAGAAGGGTCAAAAATAGCTTTTTTGTTGGCAGGTCAAAAATCGTTTTATTTTGTTGAGTGAATTTATTCTTTAAATTTGCAGTCCAATTTTTATAGGCTGAGTCCATTTCACCTCTAGTCAAATCTTTTGGGCCTGTAGCTTAACTGAATAAAGCATCTGACTACGGATCAGAAGATTCGGGGTTTGAATCCCTGCAGGTTCACAACTTGAGGGGATTGAAGAGAAAAATTTTTCTTCGATCCCTTTTTTGTTGACTCTAACTCTTTGTTTTCCAGCATGATAAGAGAGACGATTTCGTTCATTTTCGGGGTTTGAACTCGATCATTTTCAAAAAT
>CAWING010000004.1:0-67976 GCA_963837415.1 uncultured Bacteroidota bacterium
AAAGGCTTCAATGTGAATAACCGCCGGTGAAACCGGTGGGTAAAACGTTACATATTGGAGTAAACCCTGAAAGGGTTAAACATTGTGAGTCACTAAAATAAACCCTGAGCAGTCATCTTCAGATTCTATAATAAATTGTCTTGGGTACAAAAAAGAAAACCCACGATTATTGCAATTACATCTCAAATGAAAACATTAAACCCCTTCGGGGTTTGTACATTATTCCAATCCTAAACCCTGAGTTGCACTCAGGGCTATTCACATTAAAGCCTTTCAGGCTTGCTCTTCTAAGCAGATGGCATGAAGCCCGAAGGGCTTCAATGTGAATAACCGCCGGTGAAACCGGTGGGTAAAACGTTACATATTGGAGTAAACCCTGAAAGGGTTAAACATTGTGAGTCACTAAAATAAACCCTGAGCAGTCATCTTCAGATTCTATAATAAATTGTCTTGGGTACAAAAAAGAAAACCCACGATTATTGCAATTACATCTCAAATGAAAACATTAAGAGGCTGTCTCAAAAGGGCAGTCTCTTTTTTTAGGTGAGAAAAAAAAGTGAAGCAAGTCTGAGTGCTTTTTTTGGTGTTCTGTTTAACTTACGTGTGTCTCTAAAAAATAAAGTAGTATTTAAAAGCTACACACCCAACCAGGTTGTGATGCTTCCTCCCAGCCTGGAGGAACTCATTGAGAAGAACCATCCGGTTCGCATTGTAAATCAGGTAATTGACAAAATTGATGTTGATCCACTGTTGAAGAAATTCAAGGATGGAGGCACCTCAAGCTATCATCCAAGAATGCTGCTGAAAGTCTTGGTGTATGGCTATGTGAACAATACGTATTCATCCAGACGGATTGAATCAGCTCTAAAAGAGAACATTCACTTTATGTGGCTCGCGGGTATGAATAAACCTGATCACAATACAATCAACCGCTTTCGCAGTGATCGGTTAAAAGATGTTCTGAAAACAGTATTCTCCCAGGTTGTTATGCTTCTTTCACAGGCTGGTCACTTAAGTCTAAAGGAGATCTATACCGATGGTACCAAGATGGAGGCACAGGCCAACCGCTATACTTTTGTATGGGGCAATGCCATCAAGACCAGCAAATCCAGAATTGAAGAACAGCTTAAAGAGTTGTGGGCTTATGCTGAGAAAATTGCTGCTGACGAATTGAAGGATGAGGCTCCTGAAAGCTTTGCTCCTGTAAGTGCCGATCAGGTTAAGGAAACGATCCTCAAGATTGATCAGGCTCTTGAAGGGAAGGGCATTTCAAAAAAAAAGCGTCAACAGATTAATTATGCAAAGAAGCATTGGCCTGTCAACGTTGAGAAGTACGCTGAGCAAGAAAAGATTCTAGCCAAACGCAACAGCTATTCTAAAACCGATACCGATGCAACCTTCATGCGTATGAAGGAAGATCACATGAGGAATGGTCAGTTAAAGCCAGCCTACAACGTTCAACTGTCCAGCAATAATCAATTTGTTGTCAATTACAGCTTACATCAAAACCCAACAGATACCACCACGCTTAAAACTCATCTTGATGTTTTTTATTCACTCTACCAGCGTAATCCCGATACATTAATAGCAGATGCAGGATATGGATCAGAAGAGAATTACTTACTGCTGGACAAGCGTAAAATCACAGGATACGTAAAGCATAATCAATTTGACCGAGAGCAACGCAGCAAGGAAACTGACTGGTTTAAAAGTGAAAATCTGGAACACGATAAAAAGAAAGATATTGTTTACTGTCCCATCGATGAACCGATGCATAATATCGGTACGTCTATACGCGTAACGGCCAACGGGTTTAAGCAGACACTAACAAACTACCAGGCCACCAAATGCAAGGGATGCCCTGTTCGGGATGTTTGCCATAGCCAAAAAGGCAACCGAATTGTAAGCATTAATCACCGGCTGCGAAAGCTGAAAGAGCAAGCCAACATCAGGTTAAAAACTGAACAAGGTATTAAGTTCAGAAAAACACGTCCTGCCGATATTGAACCTGTCTTTGCTAATATCAAGCACAACAAAAACTTCAAGCGGTTCATGCTTAAGGGTATCAAAAAGGTGGAAATAGAGACAGGGTTACTAGCCCTGGCGCATAATCTGGGAAAACTCGCAGCCTGAGAAGCTTTACTTTATTTCCTTTATTAAAATCTCAGTTCCTAACCCCTCGAAACGAAAAAAGCCGCCTCATGACTTTTGAGACGGCTTCTTGTAAATTATTCCAATCCTAAACCCTGAGTTGCACTCAGGGCTATTCACATTAAAGCCTTTCAGGCTTGCTCTTCTAAGCAGATGGCATGAAGCCCGAAGGGCTTCAATGTGAATAGCCACCGGTGAAACCGGTGGATAGAAAGTTAAATATTGGTGGTAACCCTGAAAGGGTTAAACAGTCATCAAAATAAAACTATGAGCAGTCATCGTCAGATTCTCTATTAGATTGTCGTTGGTAAAAAAAAAGGGAAACCCACTATAGCAGAAGAACAGTGCAAAAAAACTATTTCATACCGCCGACTATTCGGAATGGAAATAATAAAACAGCGCTGATAAATTTAAATATCAGCTCAAGAGTTAATCCAACAATTCTAAAGGGAAGCAGTATCAGCCACAGCAAGGGAAGCAAAAATATCAAAGCCAACGCCAAAGGCCAGCACAATGCGAATAAAATACACCACAATAAAATGGCTACAACTGTCTTCATGGATTCTCTTTTGGCAACTCTGGGCAAAAGCCAAACCAATTTAATAATGTGGTGATTTTAAGAGATTTATAAAATGCCCATAAGACCGACTATTCACAAGTGTACACCTGACTGGTCATAACTGTACAGTTTCACCACCAAGCAGTATTGTAATTAGCAAAAAGTTTAGTTAGACACTGGCTTCTACTAATTTCTGTTTGCGAGTATCCGCTGCCCCTTTGAGAGCTATAATAGTTAAAATTGCTGACAGGAAAAGTGAACCGGCCATAAAAATATAAGATGCGCCAAACCCCCCCGTTGTGCCATTTAGTCTGCCAACCACATACGAACCGATAAAAGATCCCAGTGCTCCAAAGCTATTGATGAGCGCCATGGCCCCTGCCATAACATTAGCAGGTAAAATTTCAGGGATGATTGCAAAGAATGCGCCGTAAGGAGCATACATGGCAGCACCCGCAATGGTAAGCAACACAAATGAAAACCAGAAATTATCGGTACCAACTAAATACGAGCCATAGAAAGCAATAGCCCCAATGAGTAGCAAGGGCCAGACAAATGCTTTTCGATTCAATGTTTTATCGGAGTAATAAGATGCGCTTAACATACCAATAATAGCAAACACATAAGGTACAGACGATAGCCACCCCGTGGATACAATATCCATGTCGGGTGCCGCTTTAATAATGGAAGGAAGCCACATCACAAATCCATACACGCCAATGCTCCATAGAGCATATTGCAGGCATAATAAAATAACCACTCGGGACTTAAAAGCTACAGCATAGTTTTTAACGGGTTTAATCCCTTGCTGTTCTTTTTGCAACTGCTCCTCTAGTGCTAGTTTTTCATCTGGGGTTAACCATTTCGCATCTTTGGGTTTATCATCCACCAATCTCCACCAGAAGAAAGCCCAAATAATAGCCGGAGCTCCTTCTAAAATAAACATCCACCGCCAGCCAACGGAATTTATTAAATAACCCGATAAGATTGACATCCAAAGAATCGTTGCCGGATTACCAAGAATTAGAAAAGTATTGGTGCGCGACCTCTCAGTTTTTGTAAACCACCTGCTTAACAAGATTAGCATAGCGGGAAATACTGCACTCTCCACAACCCCGAGCATAAAACGGATGACAATCAATGCATTTATATCGCTGATCATGCCAGTTGCCATTGCTGCCGCGCCCCATAAAATCAAAGACCAGAAAATTAATTTTTTTGCGCTCTTGTTTGCTGCATATAATGCTCCGGGAATTTGAAAGAAGAAATAGCCAAGAAAAAACAGTGAGCCTAATAACGAAGATGTGGCTGCGGTAATATGCAGGTCTTCCGCCATCCCACCTGCAACGCCAAAACCAAAATTCGCGCGGTCGAGGTAAGCCAGACTATACGTAATAAAAGCCACTGGGATAAGCCGATACCAACGGGATTTAGCAAGTGTTTTTTCCATGATGTGCAGTCGGGTCTCTGTTGTAGTTGAATTTATAAGAAGAAAGCTACGACGCTTTGGGCGTGGCTTTACTTTTATAACAATGATAATTGATTAACTCAACTTCTACAATTAAGGAGATAAGCAGAATCCAAAGTCATGTAAGCTAATTCGGCCCTGCTTTGAGTGTCAGTCTCGAGCAATAAGCTTTGATAAAATTGCTCGTAACCCGCGGCTCGAAGCTCGTAAGCGGTTTCAGCTATCCAATTGTAATGCAAAACTCTTATCAGAATACGAGCAAAAGAATTTCATTTTCTCGTCAGCATTAAAGCAATTGCACCCATCTCCAGGGCAACAAAGGCACTTGTCCAGGCCGCTTCCATTTGAGGATTTGTAGCAACAATGGGTAGGTTAACACATAATAATAAAATAAAAAACATAATTGCCAATAGGATCATAGCCAATAAAAGTTTGACATTAAGCATGATGCTTACCGCTGAAACAATGAAAGCAATACCCACAAAATAGGTCCAGAATAACTGCGGTGGAATCCATGCCGGTACCAATGTGGCAACAAAGTCAGCGTAAATAAAATGCTGAATTCCGAACACGAACAATGAAATGGCGTAGGGATAGCGGCCAGATCTGATGAGGAAACTCCATCCACTTGCAAGCTGGCTCTCAGCCGGGAGCGTATCGGCAAGAATCAAGGCGCCTGCGCAAAGAGCTATCATTTCAAAGGTGCCGGTCCACGCCCCGCCGTCATACGGATTGGCAATATTCCGTGGCAAGTGGACTAAAATGGTAAGTACAAAAAATAAGATTGCTAATGTGATCGCTGCTTTCCATACTTGTTTCCGAACCAGAACACAAAAACCTGAGATAATAAGTATGAAGCTCACGACGTACATTAAAAATTGCCGGCCGGGTGCGGAAGGCGACACAGGTATTAAGCCCGCAAGAAAATTTCCAAAAGTAATATTCACGACTCCAAAGGCAATTACTGAAATGGCGAATAAGATGTAGCCAGGCTTTACTAAAGTTTTCATAATATCTATGCTTGACGAAATTTAACCAAACCCCATAGACATTAATTGGTCTATTTTGCCGAATTCACGCTGTATTTTTGAGCACTTTAAAAGCTTAAAGCGGAACGCAGAAAGCTTAAAGCAAAGCGCCCTAAACACTTAAATACCTAAACACTTAATACATTTTTCCCCCTCCACTTTGTCTGGTTTTAGAGCTGTTTGCTTTGTATTCAATCAACCAAGAGAAAGTCTGAGGAATGTTGGTCAACCTTCTGTCGGCTGAAGAGGCGTAGCTAAAATAAGCTGATAAAAATCAAGATCAAGCCACCTGGAGAATTTATACCCTGCATGCTTTATTTGTCCACTGAATTTAAAGCCAAAAGATTCATGCAGTTTTTTACTTGGTTCGTTGGCAGAATCGATACCTGCGATTAAGTTATGATAATCTTTTGCCGTAGCATCTTTGATTAGTTCCTTCAGTATTATTTTTCCATAGCCGTTTCCCCTGTGATCCTTGTGGACATAAAGAGAATGTTCAACGGTGTATTTATACGCTGGCCAGGCGCGGAAAGTTCCGTACGTTCCAAAACCCAGCAACTCATGCTGATCATTAACCAAACCAATAACAGGGAAATTGTTTTTAATTTTAATATTAAACCAGGAAATCATAGTTTCCGATGTTCGTGGTTCATAATCGTATAATGCTGTTGAATTGATTATCGCTTCATTTAGAATATCCAGTATCGGCGCGGCATAATCGTTCGTGCAATAAATGATTTTCATAGGGAACAAATATTGGAAACGGAAAGTAAAAAACATTTGCTTAGCTTACTATGGCTCCTGTAGTAATATAAGCTTCTTTCCTATCAATACGCATTTTGCCTCCTCGTCGCTAAATTCCCACTCTTTAAAGATCTCTTAATAAACCGGAAAAAGTTTTACCCAAGCTCGAAAAACTCCAAAGAATACGAACGTGGAACTGTCTTGTATAAACCTGTGTGGGGGACGTCTTAAGGACTTTTTAGATTGCTTTCTTAAAGTTCACCCCACCCTGCCAAACTTCAGTTTGATCATCCAATCAAAGTTGGTATCGAAACCGCGTTATTCGCAGACAACACAAGATGGGGTGAGCCTTAATTATATTTTTGAATGAATCACTCGGTTAAAATCATACGCTTGGTATCAACTACTTTACCGTCTACGACTAAGGCATATAAATACATACCTTCACTGAGTTCACTACCCGAAATCTTTACAGAAGTTTTACCTCGTTCTCGTACCAGAAAGTCTTTCAATTGTTTTCCTTCCAAGTTATAAACGATCACTTTTGCATGAACTGCAGATTCGGGCAAGGCCATCTTGATCTCTGTATCCAGGGTAAATGGGTTTGGATTGTTTTGAAAAAGCTCTACCTCATCCGTGGTACGAAGAGCATCTGTATTCATCCCAGCCTTTTCGAGCTGATCTGTTAATAAGCTAATTTTCTCTTGTTGATCCGCAACCGTTTTTTCCTGCGCTTCAACTTTGGCCGCTAACTCTTGCATAGCTTTAACTAAAGGCACAACAAATTCTGCGTAACGAATGCTGTAGTGATCATTTTCATTTTTGGGTGCTTCTACTCCACTAAATACAAATCCTGTTTTTTTAACCAGGGACTCAACTTCTTGAGCAACAAAGCCCGTTTGGCGTACACCTTTTTGTCGAGAACTTGCGTTTTGCTGTCTTAAACTGTCGGGAATTCGTAAAAATTTATCGAAAGCATCCTTATCAATGGTATAACTAATAGGTTTTAGTTGCTTGATGAACTCCAGGCCTGATACATCTTCTTTAATATCTTTTTTAAACCGCCCGTCAGATAACGTTGACCACGAGACTTGTCCTCCTATGCTTGTGACCTCTGAATTTCCAATGCGTACTTGATGAGAGGCCGTAATTACAGCTTGAGCCCCCAAAGCAGTAGTGTTTTGAAGCTCAGGCACGGGGGGCGAGCCATACCCGTATTGGCGAAAAGGTCCCGCAAAAGCACCTATAGCAGTGTTACGGTCACCCATGTTAAGATTTGCTAAAGCCCAGGTGCCAATTGCGGTATTTGAAGAGCCTTTACTTTCCAGTAATGCATTAAAACCAACTGCTGAATTGCCTATTCCAACATAATTACTATATAATGCGCTAGTGCCAACACCTGTATTTCCAGTTCCGCTGCCAATTGTCGCTAAGCTCGCCGCGCCAACACCCGTATTTGAAGACCCAGTACTATTTGTCCGCAAGCTCCATGCTCCAACAGCTGTATTGGCTAAACCGCTAACATTTTCTGTCATTGAACCTGCTCCCAATGCAGTATTTTGATTTCCAGTGGTATTTTTATTTAAGGCCGAATGTCCATGGGCTGTATTCCCATAACCGCTGAGATTTGAGGTCAAGGATAAATATCCGAATGCACTGTTGCTTGAACCTTCAGTATTAGATTTTAATGCCTCATCACCTACTCCTGTATTTTCATACCCCACCGTATTGCTTTGTAATGCGTAGCTTCCATTGGCTGTGTTACTATGTCCAGAGGTGTTGGAATTCAAGGCCTTAGCCCCATAAGCGGTGTTATTATTGCCGCTCGTATTTGAGACCAAAGATTGATAGCCAGCACTTGTGTTGACTTCGGTTGAAGAATATACCCGAACATAATCGAGAACCACATAGGTCCCTGTAGCTCTAGTATTTTTTGTTCCTGTAACCCGTATTTTTAAAGTGTGAGTGCCCTCCTTGATGCTAGTTTGGTAGCTATCATATACGACAGCAAAACTGGATGGAGGTTGACGATCCGTTCGTACTAAATCAACTAATGTTTCCGCACCATTATCAATGGACACCGCCGCTATTCCATGATGATCTGCCCTGCGCGTGATAATTTGAACACGGTTTCCTTTGAACGAAATGGTTGCGTAATTATTGACAACGTTAGAGTAAGAAACCGTTTGATTCAAATATGGATCACTAGAGGAAGTGCCATGCGTCCAACTACTTCCTACGTAATTAAACTGGTTTGTGCCGGTGCCTTGGATGGCATCGTCAATTTCTATCATTGGTTGAGTTTGTGCATCTATAATCCATAGAGCAAACAGAAATAGTAAAATGATTTTTTTCATAAGTTTTTGATTGAAAGCCAGACATGCTGCAAACTTATAGTTAAGGCAAAAAAAATTATGTACTGGAATCCAAATCTGGTGTACTCTGTTCCACATGGACTGGAGTACACACATTATGGACTCCTGTCAAAACGATATTGTAATTATGGGAGTTGGGAAGCAGGTAATCGGTGGTTGGTACCAGTTGTCGGTAACGAGGAGTCGTAAAATACATATTTCTTGAACCGGTTACGATCACCGGTCACTGATTACCGATTACCTCTTACCATTTCTTACCTCTGCGAATAAATGCTAGGTAATAGGCGTATTATCTTTCTGGTATCGTGTGGGAGAAATGCCAAAATGCTTTAAAAAGCATCGAGAGAAATAATACCTGTCATTGAACCCAACATTATAAGCCACTTCATTTACATGTAACTGGCTTTTTGTCAATAGTACAGCCGCGCGCTTTAATCGTATGGTCTTTACAAACTCATTTACCGGCAGATCTGTCAAAGCCTTTACTTTCGCGTATAGGTACGATCGCCCGACTCCTAATTCCTGACAAATTATGTCCGAACCAAAATGGGGATTAGCCATATTTTTATCTACAATATTTAAGAGTTCCTGCATAAATTTTTCGTCAAGGGAAGTAATGGTAATTTCTTTGGGTTCCAGGTTTATGTCAGTGGAAAAACGTTCTTTTGCGCGCTGGATACGCTCTATTAAATTTTTGACGCGGAGGATCAATATTTTTTCATTAAAGGGTTTGGTGATATAATCGTCTGCCCCTTCTTCCAACCCCTTCAGCCGCGAGTCCATGCTAGCCCTCGCAGTTAATAAAATAATAGGTATATGGCTTATGTTCGGATCTTGTTTAACCACTCTTAGAAACTGATATCCATCCATTACGGGCATCATCATATCACTTACAATTAAATCGGGTTGAAATTGACAGGCAAGCTTCAATGCCTCTTCTCCGTTTGCGGCATCTATAACATTATAAAAAGGTGCCAAAAGTTTTGAAATGAAAAACCGCATATCATCGTCATCATCTAAAATTAGGATGGTCTTTGCATTCGGATTACCTACCCGTCCCGTTTGGACTGACTCACCTTCCTTAAGGGCTTGTAATTCGACATACTTCGAACTATTGCCATTGGAGAGTAATTCAACATCGGTTTGATCTATCTTATTTGCCTCACCCGATTTTTGAACCGGTATGGTCACATAAAACCACGTGCCTTCGTTTTCATCCGACTTCACTTCGATCTGGCCTCCATGTAACTCCACCAAACTTTTGGTAAGAGAAAGTCCAATTCCCGTCCCATCCGAGTAACTTTTTGTACGGTAGAATCGGGTGAACAAATGCGGTAGTTCTTCTTTGTTTATCCCTTTTCCGGTATTATAAATTTCAATACGTACAGCATTAAAGGAATTATCAACGTCACCGTGTAACATTTCCAATGCAACGGTGATTCGTCCCCCTTGCGGCGTAACTTTAAAAGCATTCGATAACAAATTGTAAACAACCTTTTCTAGTTTATCATGATCAAAATAAATGAAACATGCTTCCTCAGCCGAATGAAATTCAAAAGCTATTTTTTTTACTTTCGCCAGATAGTTAAATGAGGCTGTAATGTCTTTAATGAATTTAATAAAATCACTTTGTTCCGATTCTAGGGTCAAGCTACCGGCTTCAATCTTTGAAAAATCCATGATTTGATCGATGAGCCTTAGCAGCCTTTTCGAATTCCGATGGATCATTGTCAGGCTTTCGTTCTCCGTTAACTCGTCGTTTTCAAGCATTCTTGCTATAGGGCCAACGATGAGCATCAACGGTGTCCTAAATTCATGCGAGATATTAGCAAAGAAATTTATTTTCGATTGATCTGCTTCATGCAACTTTGCGGCTTGACTTTGAATTTCAATATTCTGCCTTTCCAATTGCTGGTTTTTGATTTCAATTACCTTGACGCGCTCGTGCGCTAACTTTTCAAACACCATTTTTTGCTTTCGCAATCCAGCCAATCGCATCCAATGGATGGAATATAATAGCAAAATAAAAACCAAAGCCGCGATTACAATAAACCAGGAAGTTTGCCATATGGGAGGTGCGATGTGTATTCTTATAACTCTACCCTGGTCCTCCCCCGCGTCATTATTTCTTGCTGTTTTTACTTTAAAGACATAGTCGCCGGGAGAAAGATTGGAGTAGGACACGTATCGGTTTGTGGCATTTGTATAGATCCAGCTTTCATTGAAACCTTCCAAAGTATAGGCAAAAATTTCACGCCTAGGATTTGTGAAATTAAGCGCTGAAAATTCAAAAGCTATATTCTTTATTTTGTAAGAAAGTGTGATACTCTCTAATTCGTTAATAGGTTTCTCCAGAATAATACCTCCTTCGTAAACTTCTCCGGGCGTGATAGATTTGTCAAAGATTTTAAAATCCGTGATAAAAACTTTTGGAGGATTCTTTTGAAATATTAGATCTGAAGGGTTAAAAACATTATATCCTTTCCCGTTTCCAAAGTATAGAAAGGGACCATCTTTCATTACAGCATTCGGACTAAACTCCATGTGTTCCAGTCCATCATCTTCAGTATAATTAATAAAGATGTTATGATGATCTAATTTAGATATTCCCGATTTCGAACTCATCCATATATCCCCAGGACTATCTTGTATAATAGCTCTAATTGTATTGTTGGGCAGGTTATGATCACCTTTCACAATCCAACTTACCGTATCCGTTTTTGGATCTATAATATTAATCCCTCCATCTCCAGTCCCTAACCATAATCTTTCTTCATTGTCTTCAAAAATGACGGACACGTAATCACTACTGAGCCCAAGCGAGGGTGATTCTTGCTGGGCATATATTTTCGATTTCACAGCACCGTCTAAATTACTCAATCTGATAAGACCTGAGTGTACAGTACCAATCCACAACTGATTCTTTTTATCGAGGTGTACAGCCTGAACAAAATGCGCTTCGGTGGAGTATTTTTTGTATTTTTTTACTTCACCCCTTTCAGCATCAATTTCATAAAGACCTCCTCGCCAGGTTCCAGCCCAGGTGATACCGGAAGTGTTTTTTGAAAACGAGGTGAACGAAATTTCCGCGGCAAAATTACTTCCTTCGAAGGAGTAATTGTTTTCTTTGAAGTAGCTTATAAATGATTTTTCAAGTACGTTCAGACGCACTAGACCTTCGCCGGTGGCAACTAGGAGCCACTTATCATTCACTAATTTGATATCCCAAACATGTTTTAAAATAGGGTTATCGGCATTGATTTTAATGGATTTTCCGTTTTGTTCGTCTTTTAAATACAATCCATCGCCCCAAGTTCCCACCCATAGATATTGGCCCTGCTTACACAAAGCCATGATATTATCCGTGTAGCTATTTCTCTTATCATTCAATCTATGATGCCTAATTTTCTTTTCTACATTTTTTACTAATCCCTTATATGATCCTAGCCAGGTAATGTTTTGATTATCTATAAAAACTGTATATACCGGACCGGCAAATGCGCATAACGGTGCCGAGCAATTTTCAATCGCGCGTGTCCTTAGATTCACAAGCTTTATTCCTACATCGGAAGAAACCCATGTTTTGTGATCTGACGTAAAGTAAGCGTCATACAAAGAACAATTTTCAAGTTCGCGAATTCCAGTCGAGCTGAACGAGTCAGAATTATTATCGTATCGAAGTAGTCCCTTGCCGGCAGTTCCAATGTAAAGCTCTTTTGATTGAGGGTCTTCAAAAATAAAGCGGATTGCCAGCTTGCCAGGTAGCTTTTGCGGGTTTGTGTATGACTTAAACTTTGCCTGCTTTGGAATTCTATTGAATGCGTGTGTAAGATCTAATTTATTTAATCCATCATCCCAGGTGGAAATCCAAAGGTTATTTTCCTTGTCGATAAGCAAATCGCTGATATCATCGGATAAAAGGCCTGAATCATCGGCTTTTAAAAAATGGCGAAATGAATTTGTTTTCTTATCGTATAGATCAACACCCCCTTTTGATATTGCTATCCAGATATTACCATAATAGTCCTCGACGATGCTATTGATAATATTGCCATTAATTGATCTGGCATTGCGACGATCATTTCTAAACGTTACAAACTGATCCCGGTTTTTATAGTATTTAAATAGCCCCCCTCGTGTGCCAACCCACATTTCTCCTTGCCGGGTAAAATAGATTTTATTAATTATTGACGAGCCTGCGATCCTGGAGTTAGGCTCATACAATTTGAATTTATATCCATCGTATCTATACAATCCCTCATTTGTTCCAACCCACAGAAATCCCAAAGTATCCTGTTTAATATCGTTTATCTGAATACCTGAAAGGTTTTCTATGTCAGAAACTGGATCAAAACCTAAGCTTTGCCCGAATGCAGGTGCCGCACAGAACAGGAAAATAATTAAATACGTTAGTGCTTTCATTCCACGCTGTCAATCTCTAGTAATGGTAGCTTGTTAATAGAGCGTAATAAGGTAAAGAAATCTTAACGATTATTCGCCTCCTGCACCATCATCAAATATTAAGTTTAATTTACCATTCACCTGAGTATCCAAATCTACATCTCTAAAGGATACCGGTCACATTTCCAAAATCAGAAATAAGGTATAGTTCCGATCTTGAAAAAAGATTTAATCGAAATGATTAAAAGAAAATTTTAATAAGCTCCTGTCTCATTGCCTCGTCATTTCATATTAAAAGTTAAACCTGCTGGCATAAAGAGCAGGATACATAAAATCAGTTAAAGTTTTTTATTGTAAGGGATAAATCAACTTATTTTTAACTGCTAATATTCCTTAATCTTCAAAAACGCAAGAATGAAACGTCCAAAAATAAAGAAAAAATATACAGAATCATTTTCACTCCTTTCTGTTCTTCGAAATTTAATTTTTGGCCCCCTAGTTCTGGTATTCACAAGTCTTTCTGCACAAACGATCCATCCTGATATTCTTCAAAAAACGTGGAAAGCATTCTGGGTTTCGGTACCGGGAGAGCCTGAAAATGAATATGGCGTTTACAAGTTCCGACATGTCATTGACTTGAAAGAGAAACCAGCCTCCTTTATTGTGCACGTTTCTGCTGATAACCGGTACAAATTGTTCGTTAATGATCAACAGGTATCCCATGGCCCTGCGCGTGGTGACTTGTTCCATTACAATTTTGAAACCGTTGATCTCGCACCTTATTTAAATACGGGAAAAAATGTTATCAGCGCCGTTGTATGGAATTTTGGCGAGCACCGTGCTGAAGCACAAATCTCCTGGCGAACAGCGTTTATCCTGCAAGGCAATACTTCCACAGAAGAAATTGT
This sequence comes from uncultured Bacteroidota bacterium, assembly GCA_963837415.1. Classification (GTDB taxonomy): domain Bacteria; phylum Bacteroidota; class Bacteroidia; order Cytophagales; family Cyclobacteriaceae; genus Chryseolinea. The sequence goes on from CAWING010000004.1 coordinate 13,635, forward strand.
TAATACTGGAAAAAATTGGAAATGTATTCGAGATGAAAGTTTCGAACCTCTTGCTCCGGAATTAATTTATACTTTTTACGTAGCAGGACCAGGAGAAAAAATAGATTTTAATAAGCATATTAAGGGCTGGGGATCCCCTTCCTACGATGATTCCTCGTGGAAAAACGCAAATGAAATTTTTAAGGGATTACCGAAAGGCGTTTTCGAATGGACGGACGGGTGGATGCTTGTACCTCGGCCCATTCCACAAATGGAACTCACGCCGCAGCGATTGCTTAGCGCGAGAAAAGTAGACGGTATGTCACTACCTAAAAGTTTTCCCGGAACGAAGTCACCTGTAACAATTCAAGCGAATAAAAAAATAACCATACTTCTCGATCAGGGCCATCTGACCAATGGGTATCCCGTACTTCAATTCAGTAAGGGTAAAGATGCAACCATCAGTTTGCGTTACGCCGAAGCTCTTTATAAAATCGAAAACTCGGCCGACTGGAGAACCGAACATCAAAAAGGAAATCGAAATGAAGTTGAAGGCAAACGATTTGTCGGTGTTATGGATCAAATTATTTGCATCGGTGATGAACATCAAACCTTTACTCCACTTGCCTGGAGAACATTTCGTTATATCGAGCTTCAAATTGAAACAAAAAATGATGCTCTGGTCATTGATGATTTTTATAGTTTGTTCACGGGCTATCCGTTCAAATTAAATGCACAGTTTGAGGCCAAGAATCCAGAGCTGAACAAAATGCTAGAGGTAGGATGGCGTACTGCCCGGCTATGCGCAGCTGAAACTTACATGGATTGCCCGTATTATGAGCAATTGCAATATTTAGGTGATACTCGGATTCAGGCTTTAGTCTCCTTATTTAATAGCGGAGATGACAGGCTTGTGCTAAACGCCATTAATCAATTAGATAATTCCCGCATGGCGGAAGGCATCACGTTGAGCCGGTATCCTTCAGCTAACGCGCAGGAGATCCCGACCTTTTCTTTCTTCTGGATTGGAATGTTACACGATTATTGGATGTATCGTCCGGATGACAAATTTGTTCTGGACAAATTAGCAGGCGCACGACAAGTTTTAAATTTCTTCAAGCACTATCAACAACAGGACGGATCATTAAAAGATGCTCCCTATTGGGAATTTACGGATTGGGCTGAGGCCGAAGGCTGGGACAGAGGTGTGGCGCCCATGGGTAAAGGTGGATCTTCAGCGGCGCTTGATCTTCAATTATGCTGGGCATACCAACTCGCTGCGGAGATGGAGGATAGCCTGGGAATGAAGGAATATGCGAAACACTATCGACAGGCTGCTGTGCAACTCAAACAAACAATAAAATCAAAATACTGGAATGCCTCAAAACAATTGTTTGCTGATACCCCGGAACAAAATTTATTTTCACAACATACCAACACCTTAGCCGTACTGGTCGAGGTAATCACTGGCAAGGAGGCGGCCCAGCTCATGGAAAAAGTGATAGCTGACAAAAGCTTAACACAAGCTACCATCTACTTTAAATATTATGTTCACCGCGCTGTTGTAAAAGTTGGCTTTGGCAACCGTTATCTGGAGTTGTTAGGAGATTGGCGCATCCAATTGGAAAACGGATTAACGACCTGGGCAGAAATTTCAGACCACAATAACAGTCGTTCTGATTGCCACGCGTGGGGCGCAAGCCCAAACGTGGAATTTTTTAGGATTGTATTAGGTGTGGATAGCGATTCACCTGGTTTCAAAAAAGTAAAAATAGAGCCACACCTCGGGCCGCTCACGCAAGCCCAGGGAAAAATCCCGCATCCTAACGGAGAGGTTATAGTGAATTATTTTCAGCTAAAAGGTAAATGGAAAGCTGAAATTACCTTGCCAAAAAATACACCTGGAACTTTTCATTGGAAAGGAAAACCATATCCGTTAAAGCCTGGCGAAAAAACTATCTTGGAATTATAATCTTGGTGTTACCACCTTCCAGCCATTATAGGAATCCCGAAGGGATGACATTCATTGCCGGAACTTCAGCTCGGATAAAATCAAAATTTAAAAACGCGTGTCGACTACAAATGTTCTTGAAATCACACATCCCCGACACGCAACCTTCGCGGTCTTCATATAGAAACCTTCAATCTGAATTGAATTTCATATCCTCACGCAGAAAAAGATAATTTAGGTGAATATATCAAAAACCAAAAAGTTCATCATCGATCCGAAAGTTTTTATGATGAATACAAAAGATTATTGGATGAAAATGACGTCAAGTTTGATGAGCGTTATTTATTGTGACTGAACTTCAAACAGAAACATTAAACCCCTTCGGGGTTGGTACAATATTCGATCCCGTAACCCTGAGTTGCACTCAGGGCTATTTACATGGAAGCCCTTCGGGCTTAATGCTACCCCCACGTCCAAAGTTTTGCAATGTGAATTAAAAATTAACGCATAAGCCGTGTCGACTACAACTGTTCTTTGAAATGTTGGGTTGTCACAACACGCAAGCTTTGCGCCATTCAAATAGAAACCTTCAATCTGAAATGAATTCATATCCTCACGCAGAAAAAGATAATTTAGGTGAGTATATCAAAAACCAAAAAGTTCATCATCGATCCGAAAGTTTTTATGATGAATACAAAAGATTATTGGATGAAAATGACGTCAAGTTTGATGAGCGTTATTTATTGTGACTGAACTTCAAACAGAAACATTAAACCCCTTCGAGGTTGGTACAATATTCGATCCGTAACCCTGAGTTGCACTCAGGGCTATTTACATGGAAGCCCTTCGGGCTAAATGCTACCCCACGTCCAAAGTTTTGCAATGTGAATTAAAAATTACCGCATAAGCCGTGTCGACTACAACTGTTCTTTGAAATGTTGGGTTGTCACAACACGCAAGCTTTGCGCCCTTCAAATAGAAACCTTCAATCTGAAATGAATTCATATCCTCACGCAGAAAAAGATAATTTAGGTGAATATATCAAAAACCAAAAAGTTCATCATCGATCCGAAAGTTTTTATGATGAATACAAAAGATTATTGCGTGAAAATGGCGTCAAGTTTGATGAGCGTTATTTATTGTGACTGAACTTCAAACAGAAACATTAAACCCCTTCGGGGTTGGTACAAAATTCGATCCCGTAACCCTGAGTTGCACTCAGGGCTATTTACATTGAAGCCCTTCGGGCTAAATGCTACCCCACGTCCAAAGTTTTGCAATGTGAATTAAAAATTAACGCATAAGCCGTGTCGACTACAACTGTTCTTTGAAATGTTGCATTGTCACGACACGCAACCTTCGCGCGGTCTTCAAATAGAAATCTTTCAATCTGAAAATTTCACATCCTCGCCCTTGTAGAAGTCCTGAAGGAATGTCATTTCAATTGTCTAGAGCTTCAGCTCCGGGGTAAAAAATCACACAAGAGAGGGCGTATCGACTGCGAATATTCTTTGAAATACACAATCTTCACGACACGCAATCTTCGCACGGTCTTCAAATAGAAAAATTTTCATTCTGAAAACTTCACATCCTTGTCCTTGTAGAAGTCCCGAAGGAATGTCATTTCAATTGCCCGGAGCGCTCCGGGTAAAAAATCACAAGAGAGGGCGTGTCGACTGCGAAATGTCCTTTGAAATACAGAATCTTCACGACACGCAATCTTCGCGCTGTCTTCAAATAGAAAAATTTTTCATTCTGAAAACTTCACATCCTTGTCCTTGTAGAAGCCCCGAAGGAATGTCATTTCAATTGCCCGGAGCTTCAGCTCCGGGTAAAAATCATTAGAGAGGGCGTGTCGACTACTAATGTTCTTTGAAATACAAACATTCCCGACACGCAACCTTCGCGCTGGCTTCAAATAGAAATCTTTCATCTGAAAATTTCACATCCTCGCCCTTGTAGAAATCCCGAAGAATGTCATTTCAATTGCCCGGAGCTTCAGCTCCGCGTAAAAAATCGTAAAGAGGGCGTGTCGACTACAAATGTTCTTTGAAATACAGAATCTTCACGACACGCAATTCTTCACACCATCATTCACCCTATTACACTTTATAAATAAAAATTCTATTTTTTCAAATCCGCATAACTGATTAACTGAATTCCTTTTTTTTTAATCGCATCCTTCACCCGCTGATCCGTCCACGCATCCGTAACGCCTTGCCTATCTGTGGCAACATTTTCATATCCTAGATGATGAATCGCTCTTAATTCCGGTGTATCCAGCCCGGGATGGTCAACAAATAAATAGGTCTCCCCTGCTTTCAGATCATCCAACATTTTAATAAAACTTTGTACTTTTTGCTCCGACGTTTCTTTGGGTCCGACATAACTGACACGTTTTACCCCATACTCACCTGGATCAATATCAATCTTATATTCCTTTGCTAATTTTTTCGCGATAGCTTGTACTTCCTGATTCATATTGTAACAGCCCATATGCGAGGAAATATGACTTATGCGTGGTACCTTTTTCATAGCTAACTCAATCTGAGCACGAATCTCACGCTCAATTTCTTCCAGCTTCGGATTATTCTCTGATAGTGCCTGACCCGGATAATTTTTATTCGGATGAATAAATGGATAAAAATATCCGTCTGCATCGGTGAGGCTTGGGCTGTTAGACACAGGTCTATATTTCACATTGTCCCATTCACTCGTTAAGGCGATGTGTATCCCGACATCAACGGTGGAATTTTCTTTCAATAGTTTTACCGCTTCCGGAAACCAGGGCGATGGCACTATAATTTCGATGGAGGTCTCAACACCCTCCTTAAAAGTTTTGATAAGGGCTTCATTGCCGGAATGGGAGAATCCCATATCATCGCCCCTAACGATGAGCTTCGGCGCAGGTTTGTTCTGAGCAATGGCAGAAACATGGAATATAAAAATGATCAACCAAAGTGCTGAAGTTAGATTCATAAGATTAGATGGCTTGTTTAAGGGTTTTCGCTAGTTAGTCAATGAGAGCTCTTGCTAAAACTCAATCGGGTATTTTCTTCAAACTCTTTTGGCGGTATTGGCTGGGCGTAATTTTCATCACTTTCTTAAATTGTTTATGGAAATTTGACAAGTTGTTGAATCCGCTGGCGAAGCATACTCTTGTCACATCCTTGTTGCCCTCCATCAAAAGTTCGCACGCATAGGCTATACGTATTTCAGTAAGATATTGAAAATAGCTTTTTCGTGTCCGGGTTTTAAAATACCTGCAAAACGCTGCCGGCGAATGATTAGTCAGGGATGCCACCTGATTCAGCGAAATAGATTCTCGAAAATGTCCAATTGTAAAATGGTAAACTTTATTGATCTTTTGTGAAGATTTTTCATGGACGTCGATGATGTAGTTAACTGAATTGAGCTGAACAAATTCTTCTGATCGCGCCAAAATATCCAAGATTGCGAGCAATTCCAAAATTGACGAAGTGGTATGCTTATCCTTTATCTTTTCCAATCTCTCCGTAACCACTGTCAACGTGTGACCAAAAAATTTCAAGCCGGTCGTTGCCTTGTTCAGAAGTTCGCGGATGTGACTAAATTCTTTTAGCTCAAAAAAACGATCACCCAAAAAATCCTCCCGAAACTGAATAACAATTGACTCCGGATTATCCGTGGGATTCTCTTGGTAATAAACCTTGTCACGCTGCCGGGTGTGTGGCAGGTTTTTGCCCAATAATAAAAGTTCGCCTTCTTCAATGCTCCGGATACTGTTCCCTATAAAGTTGGTTCCCTTCCCTTTGATGCAGTAAAGCAATTCAATCTCGGGATGATAATGCCACGGATTATTCCAAATAATGTCATCTCCCTTAATAACGATGGAGTTTTCTACCGGAGGAATGATCTTTAGCAAATGAGGTCTTTGCGGGAGGTGGTTGATCATATATTCTAAATAAACACTTATATGGAAATCTATTTAAAGATATGCAAAAATAGCATCAAGATTAAGCAAATAAGTGGACGCAATCGTTTGGGCTTAGACGTACAATTGCATAAACAAAAGGCTGAATGACTTTGGGTATCAGCAGTTTCACGTACGGTTGGTCAATGGGTGTCGATGGATACGCCTCGCGTTTGAATGAGCAAGATCTTATCCACCAGACCCTGAAATTTGGTTTGAAGTGCCTGCAGTTGGGAGATAATCTTCCGGTTCACACCTTATCTCATTCCAGGTTAACCGATCTCAGGAAGGCTACCGAGGAAAATACCATTCGATTAGAGGTGGGTGCAAGAAAATTGACGGAAGATCATCTCCATCGATATATTGATATTGCCGCTTTTCTTCAGGCTCCATTGCTCCGTTTTGTAATCGACGAAAATGAATATGAGCCCGACAGCAAAACCATAATTTCCATTTTGCGAAATGTGCTATCGGATCTTCGGAAACACAAGATTACCTTGGGGATTGAAAATCATGATCGTTTTAAATCAAAAGAACTTGCCAAAATCATGGAATCCATTTCTGATCAACACGTTGGGATTTGCCTAGATTGTGTTAACTCCATTGGCGCTGGCGAAGGGATTGAATGGGTCACGGACATCCTTGCTCCGTATACCGTTAATCTTCACATCAAAGATTTTAGCATCCAACGTTTCTCTCACAAAATGGGATTTACAGTAGCGGGCGCTGAAGCAGGAAAAGGGATGTTAAATCTCCCCTGGGTAATGGAAAAACTAGCGACTTATCACCGATGCCAGAGCGCCATACTTGAGCAGTGGGTGCCGCCGGAAGATCAACTTGATGAAACCATAAAAAAAGAATGCGAATGGGCCGAGCTGGGAATTCTTTATCTGAAGCAATTGCCTTACTTTAAAAACACTTTATCTTAATCAACATGTCTACATTAAATACTGTATTGATCGGGGCTGGCGGAAAAATGGGATGCCGTCTGACTGATAATTTAAAAAACTCATCGTATAAAATGAGTTACGTCGAAGTAAGCCCTGCCGGACTTGAACGGCTGGAAAAACGAGGAGTCAAAGTGTCTCGTGAAGAAGATGTAATTCCAGCAGCTGATCTGGTGATTTTAGCTGTGCCCGATATCTATATTGGTAAAGTAGCCACCGGGTTGCTAAACAAATTCAAGTCAGGAGCAGTCATCGTGACCCTTGACCCCGCGGCCGCTGCTGGCGGTCATCTGCCAAAAAGAGAAGATATATCCTATTTTATATCGCATCCTACCCACCCTTCCGTTTTCAATTGGGAAGAAGACCAGAAAAGGCACTTCGACTATTTTGGGGGAATCACTGCACGCCAGGCTATCGTCTGCGCCTTGATGCAAGGTCCGGAAGAACATTATAAAATCGGTGAGGAACTGGCGACCACGATGTATGCGCCGGTCACTCGCGCGCATAGAATAACCGTTGAGCAAATGGCAATGCTGGAACCAGGGCTGGCTGAGACTTTTCTCGGCGCCGTTATGTTCACCATGCGTGAGGCTATGGATGAGGTGATAAAAAAAGGAGTTCCAAAGGATGCGGTATTCGATTTCTTTATGGGCCATATTAATATTGATTTAGCCTTATGCTTCGACCAGATTCCCGGAGGCGTATTTTCCGATGCATGTTACAAAGCGATTCAAATTGGCAAACCGCTGATCTTCAAAGAAGACTGGAAAAAAGTGCTTGACCCGGATCATGTGAAATACCAGATTGATGTTATGACTAAAATATCTCCTCAAGCCTGATTTATAACCTAAACTATTACGACATTGATCAAAAAAAATTTACTATCCGCTTTAACGCTTTGTTTATTTTCCACGATGGCATTAGCTCAACTTCAAATCAGTCCGAACAAGCGCTTCCTTCAAACAGCAGACGGGCAACCTTTTTTCTGGTTGGGTGATACGGCCTGGGAACTTTTTCACCGCTTAAACCGGGAGGAGGCAACAACTTACCTAAAGAATCGGGCTGATAAAGGATTTACGGTTATACAGGCCGTTGTACTCGCCGAATTGGATGGGCTCCATGAACCCAATGCTTACGGTGAAATCCCTCTGGAAAATGATGACCCGACAAAACCACGGGAAGCTTACTTCCAGCATGTCGATTTTATTGTTCGTAAAGCAGCGGAATTAAATATTTACATCGGCATGCTACCGACCTGGGGAGATAAAATTTTTAAAAATCGTTGGGGAGCAGGACCAGAAATCTTCACGGTCGACAATGCCAAAGCATATGGAAAATGGATTGGAAACCGGTATAAAAATGATAAAAACATTGTCTGGATTTTAGGGGGCGACAGGAATCCACGGGATGAAAAAGACTTGGCGATCTGGCGCTCCATGGCCGCTGGGATCGAAGAGGGTATGGGGAAAGATAAAGCGCTGATGACGTTCCATCCGCAGCCCACTGACGTTAAAGATGGAGGTTCGGCAAAATGGTTTCACCAGGATGCCTGGTTGGATTTTAATATGTTTCAAACCGGCCATTGCCGCGAAAATAATGTTTGGGATCGAATTGAATATGCATACAATTTGAAGCCGGTTAAACCCGTGTTTGACGGTGAGCCTATTTATGAAGATCACCCGGTGTGTTTTAACGCCAACGATTTGGGTACATCCAGTGCTTATGATGTCCGCAAAGCCGGTTGGTTCGCTGTTTTTGCAGGAGCATTCGGACATACCTATGGATGCCATGATATATGGCAAATGTATGCACCAAACCGGACACCGGTAAACGGACCTCACCTCCCATGGTATGTAGCTGTTGACCTTCCCGGTGCCGGCCAGATGAAATATTTGCGAAAGCTGATCGAATCCCGCCCTATGTTTGATCGCATTCCGGATCAAAGTCTGATAACGGTTGCCCTGAACGTAAATGATCACATTCAGGCTACGCGGGGTAATGATTATATTTTTGTGTATAGTTCTCAGGGAAAAAAGTTTACGGTTAATACAACCAAAATTTCGGGGCAGGAGATCAATTCCTATTGGTACAATCCGCGCAACGGAGAGGTGAAAGAGATCGGAAAAGCACTAAAAGAGACCAGCAGGAATTTACCCCGCCTACAACAGGATACGGGCACGATTGGGTTTTGGTACTGGATGATGCTTCGAAAAAATTTCCTGCACCCGGATCAAAATAAATATGCTTTGTAAACCAGGAATATAGAAGATGAAAAAGCTTCGCTTCGCTATCATCGGCACCGGCTTCTGGGCAAACTTCCAAATTCCTGCATGGATGGAGTTGGAAGGTGTCGAATTGATTGCGTTATGCGACAAAACAAAATCGAAAGCAGAAGCGCTGGCCCATAAATACAGTATTCCAACTGTTTATGACGATGTTCAAAAATTATTGGAGGAAGAAACATTGGATTTTGTTGACATCATTACCGACGTTGACACACACGCTACATTTACGGAAATGGCGGCAAGAAAAAACGTTGCCGTTATTTGTCAAAAACCAATGGCTCCAAAACTTCAAGTAGCAACGAGGATGGTAATCCTTTGTGATCAACGTAATATACCGCTGTTTATTCACGAAAACTGGCGATGGCAGGCCCCGATCCGTAAGTTGAAAGAAATAATCAACAATGGTCAAGTCGGAAAAATTTTTAAAGCACGTATTACCTTTTGTTCCGGATTTCCAGTATTTGACAATCAACCCTTTCTCGCGGAACTTGATGAATTTATCCTTACGGATATTGGTTCGCACATTCTCGATGTATGTCGCTTCCTGCTGGGTGAAGCTGAAACTTTGCAATGTCATACCGCTACCGTTAATAAAAAGATTAAAGGCGAAGACGTCGCAAATGTCTTTATGAAAATGAAAAATGGAGCTACCTGTTACGCCGAAATGTCGTACGCCTCCATACTGGAATATGAATCTTTCCCACAAACGTTTATTTTGATAGAAGGTGAGCACGGTTCAATTCACCTTACCCAGGATTGTGAATTGCACGTCACAACCAGAACGGGTACTCAAATCATAAAGGCCGAACCTCACACATATCCCTGGGCGGATCCAAAATATGCGCTAATTCATTCCAGCATCGTCGATTGCAACCGGAATATATTGAATGCATTAAACGGAAAGGGGCCGGCAGAAACCACCGGAGCAGACAATCTTGAAACCGTGAGGCTCGTTCATGCTTCGTATGCATCAGCAAAAGGTAATAAGGTTATTGACATATCAACTTTTTGATGGCTTTGCTTTTCCAACATATAACCAAACAATTCCCGGGAGTAAAATCACTCGATGATGTCACGTTATCAATTCTACCGGGAGAGATACACGCATTGTGTGGTGAAAACGGCGCCGGAAAGAGCACGCTAATGAATATCCTTGCAGGCAATCTTCTGCCCGATGAAGGAACTATTTCCTTGGATGGGAAAAAAATCGTCCTGAAAAATCCGCAGGAGGCATTCGCCTACAATATTGCCATAGTTTATCAGCATCTTAGCTTAGTAGATAGTTTGAGTGTGGCGGAAAATATTTATGCTAACCAGCAGCCAACAAACAAATGGGGAATTATTCGATTTGATGAGCTCTATAAAAAAACGAATATCCTTTTACGCCAATTGCACCTTGAAGAAATAAATCCACGAACGTTGGTCTCAAAGCTTTCGCCAGCCTTGAAGCAAATGGTTGAAATCGCAAAGGCCCTATCCAAAGATCCATCCATTTTAATTTTAGATGAGCCCACCGCATCGTTAACAGGAAAAGAAACTAAAACACTGTTTGAAATTCTGCGCGTCCAAAAACAAAAGAGTGTTTCCATTATTTATATTTCTCATCGTCTGGAAGAAGTCTTTCTATTGGCCGACAGAGTCAGTGTTCTAAAAGATGGCAAATATCAGGGCACATTTCCATCAAAAGAACTCACACGGGATCAACTTATCCACCGTATGGTCGGACGCGAGTTGAAAGTATATAAAACAGAGTCCACGATGACTGGCGAGGTGTTGCTGGATGTAAAAAATATAGACGGTTCTAAATTCGACAGCATTTCTTTTACACTGCGCCGGGGAGAAATTCTAGGTTTGTCAGGTTTAGTGGGTGCCGGCAGAAGTGAAATTGTCCGATCGATTTTTGGAATAGATACCCTTGAATCAGGTGAAATCTTATTACGAAATAAACCATTCCGTGCCAAACATCCAGAAGAGGCTATACAAAATGGCATGGCCTATGTTACCGAAGAAAGAAAATCGTTAGGATTATTCCCTGAGATGACCATTCAGGATAACATTATCGCCGCAGGCTTGAACAAGCTCATGCCGTCTGGATTTTATGACAGAACAATAACAAAAAAGCTTGCGACAGAATCAAAAGATAAACTCCGTATTGCTGCGCATAACATTCAACAACGTGTGGGCAATCTCAGTGGTGGAAATCAGCAAAAGGTTATGCTAGCCAAATGGCTTCTTATAAACCCGGATGTCTTGATAGTAGATGAACCTACCCACGGAATCGATATAGGTGCAAAATATGAAATCTATGAAATCCTGAAAAACCTGGCCGCTGAAGGAAAAGGTATTGTTATGATTTCAAGCGAATTGCCAGAATTGATCGGCCTATGCGATAAGATAATTGTAATCAAAAAAGGTCGTACAGCAGGAGAACTAACCGGTGAAGATATGATTGAAGAAAAAATAATGAAGTTAGCGACGTAGATGAGTACGTCATTGGCAGCGAAGGGTAGGCTATGCGCGCCGAGCGTGGCAATCCCCTTCGACAAAGAGCAAGCACTGTTGCCTGGGAATATTTCCTTTATACATAAGATATGACATTAAATAAAATATTAGAAGACCGCGTTTATTCCCTTGGCATCTTGCTCATTTTTACCGCAGTAGCGACGAGTTTTATTTTTGCGGACACCTTTCCCACATTTGAAAATTTCAGCCAGATATTGCTCAATCTTTCTATTGATACAATAGTAGCTGTTGGTATGATGTTGCTTTTGATCTCCGGAGCTTTTGATTTATCCGTGGGATCCATCGTTGCCTTTACCGGTTGCCTAGCCGCTTACCTGATGCATTTTTTGCAAGTACCGGTACCCATAGCGTTAATACTGGCATTGCTTAGTGCCCTGTTAATCGGATTGATCAACGGCTATCTCATTGCATATCAAAATATAAATCCCATGATTCAAACATTGGCGATGATGGGTATCGTGAGAGGTTGCGCCTTGTTAGTTAGCGGCGCAGGAATACAAAATCTTCCCTACTGGTTTAATGCCATTGGCCAATCCAAACTTTTAGGTATTCAAATGCCCATCTGGTATATGCTTATTACCGTCGGCATTTTTACATTTTTGTTCAACAAGACCATTTTCTTCCGGCGATATTATTATATCGGCGGAAATGAAAAGGCAGCCGATCTTTCCGGTATCCGTGTAAAAAAAATGAAAATGATATGCGTTTATCATTTCCGCCATGCTCGCTGGCTTCGCCGGTATTTTATTATCGTCGCGATTAGGCGCGGCGTTGCCCACCATGGGCCGTGGCCTGGAATTACGTGTTATTACAGCGGTGATTCTCGGTGGCGCTACGTTAAGTGGCGGCTATGGGAAAATACCCGGCGCTTTGTTAGGCGCATTGTTTATGGGTTTGATTTCCAATATCATGGTGATTGCGCGAGTGTCCGGGTATTGGCAGGAAATAATTCTGGGGCTCATTTTAATCAGTACACTGTGGCTAGATAAAGTCTTGCAAAAAAAATATGCTCGTATAAATTAACTCCTTTGTGGAATAAAAAAATTTTACCTTTCTCCCATGCTGTCGACATCAGGGTTTAACCTCAACTTACATGAGAACACTTATTTTTTATAGTATACTGTTGCTCGTCAGCTGCGAACTCCCGCCAAGGAAACAGAGCACACTGGCACTAACTTCAAACAGGGAAACTGATCCTGTCAATGTCGAAAATGAAGAATACGTAATGGTCACGACAGCCGTAACTATGCCCATGTATGTAAACCACGATCAGGCTGCTTTTAAACGTTGGGGGAAAAAGATGAATGTCAAAGTATCAATCCTTGGCCCGGCCGAATGGGATGTCCCAGCGCAGATCAACACCATCGAAGAAGTGATCGGCACCAGGCCTACAGGTTTGCTTATCAACGGTACCGATCCGGCTATCGCACAAGTTATTAACAAAGCTGTCGCTGCAGGTATACCCACGGTAGTTTATGATTCTGATATTCCCGGTTCTAACAGACATGCATTTCTCGGAACAGATTGGTATGAGATCGGAAAAATGCAGGGAGAGGAAATGGTAAAATTGATTGGAGGAAAAGGTAAAATTGCCTACATGGGAATCTTAGGGCTCAACAATATGGAGGCGGGTTTTCAAGGATTGTTAGATGTGCTGAAGAAATATTCGGAAATTGAAGTCGTGGGAAAATACGATGACAAAGCAAATGTTGAGGAAGCAGCAAAGATAACTTCCGATGTGTTAGCGGCGCATCCCGATATAGTCGGTTTTTGTGGTTTTGATTCAAACTCCGGTCCAGGCATTGCACTTGCAGTTCGGGAAGCTGGAAAAGCAGGCAAAATAAAAATCACTACGGTTGATTGGGAACCTGAACATTTGCAGCTTGTTAAAGATGGTATCATTCAAATGCTTGCCGGACAAAAACGTGAACTGTTTACCTGGTATGGGGCTCAGTTTTTATACGACATGGTACATCGCACAAATCCCCTGGCGCAAAATGATGCAAAGGCAGGGATCACGAGCGTACCTTACATTATTAATACGGGCTTACTTAAAATTACGTCCGAAAACGTGGATCAATTTATAAAGTAGTAAATGATGAATAAAATTTCGACCGACGAAGGAATTAAAAAGACGCATACACTTCAAGCTGGGGTATTTTCAATTCTGTATCAAAACGGATTTCTGCGTCACATCCAGTATGGTGACCTTGAAATACTCCGTATGATATACATGGCGTTGCGGGACCAAAACTGGATGACTTATGAACCCATTATTGAAAATGAAAAAGTCCACCAGGAGGACGATAGCTTTGCGATTCAGTATGACTGTTTTCATGAATTAAATGGAAAAAGAATTTTTCATTGGCGCGTTGACATCAAGGGAAGTTCCGACAGCAAAATTTCATTTGAAATTCACGGGGAAGCTCTTACCAATGTAATAAGGAACAGGGCTGGAATTTGTGTGCTACATCCCATTAAATCCACGGCGGGTCAGCCTTGCGAAACGCTTCATCCGGACGGCACTCAAATAAAGAAAGTTTTTCCAGTGCTAATTTCTTGTGATAATCCTTTTAAAAATCTGCAAGGCTTCCGCTGGCGGTGTCGCCATGATTGGTTTGTTTTACGTTTTGAAGGCGATCTGTTTGAAACAGAAGATCAGCGTAACTGGTCAGATGCCTCCTACAAAACATTTTGCACTCCCTTAGAAATACCGTTTCCCGTTGAACTAAAAGCTGGAGACAAAGTACATCAGAAAGTCATCTTTCAAGCCGACTCTGAAATACTTCCCATACCTAAGAACACGGATGATTCAATAGAAATTGTTGCTTTGGCAAAAAAGTCAAAGTTACCGGCAATCGGGATAGCAGCATCGACAGAAACCGATGTATTATCCGAAGACAATCTTCAAGCGCTCTCGGCACTTAATCTTAATCACTATCGCATCGAAGTACAACCTTCGCTATCATCGTGGGTTCATCGATTTACCCTTGATTGTAAGAATGCAGAAAAGTTAAAGTTGCCGCTTGAAATCGCATTGCACGTTAAGTCACCCGCGGAAATTAGGGATTTTTGTCAAGCCTATAAACAGCTTAAACCTGCCATTCAGAGGATTATACTTTTAAGCGTAGATCGGGCGGCAACAGAGCAGTCCATTATCGATGAAGCAGAGTCATTAAAAAATCTTCTATCCCTGGTGAAAATTGGCGCCGGCACGGATTATAATTTTAGAGAATTAAATTGTAATCCCTTCCATGCTGAGCTACTCGACTTTATTAGTTACAGTATTGATCCCCAAGAACACGCTACAGATGATCTTACAATCATGGAAAATATCCAGGCTCAGGGAGACGCGGTAGACTCCGCAAAAAATATGTATCGTTCGAAAGCCATTCATATCTCATCCTTAACCTTAAGAAAGAGATTTAATCCCGCAGCAAAGACCGCCAATGACAAAATATTAACAAATGAACGAAAGGCTGATCCCAGGCAGCAAACAAAGTTTGGTGCAGCCTTTACGTTAGGAAGTATTAAAGCATTATCCGTTTCAGACGCCCGTTCTGTTACCCTCTATCAAAGCGTAGGAAGTCAAGGAATTCTATCAGAGGCTGGAAATAAGTATCCTGTTTATGAGGTGTTAAAAGAAATTTTAACTTCGAATGTTCCCCATGTAGTACATACCGAAAGTAGCCAGCCACATCTTTGCGATGCTCTCTTACTCAATGATAACCAATCATTCAAATTAATACTCGCAAATTACAGTTCAACTTTACAACGCGTGATTTTTAGAAAAGACGCATACACGTTAAATCCATTGGAAATCAGAGTCGTAAATCTCAACTAGACATGATATTCAATAGTTCGCAAGGATATATTCAGGCCTAAAATTCTAAAATCTTCACAACTTTGAGCATGATAATACAGGACGCTTCCGCTCAGAAATTATTTTACTATGGTGCTTGGTTAGGTACCTTCAGCCAAACAGCTTACGTTGGATGGAGACTTGGGATCCTATCTGATCGTTCACAAAAAAACTCGCTGCTTCAAATTTTTCTCAACCATTTTCCTGAAACCCAAGTGCATTGAACGAACAAACAGTAACGTTGATTTTTGATATAGGCAAAACCACCAAAAAGGTTCTTGTATTTGACAAAGACTTCCATGTTTTGGAAGAACAAACAGAAAGCTTTGCCGAAGTACCGGATGAAGAGGGGTTTCCTGGAGAAAATTTTAGCGTACTTACCCAATGGGTAAAAGAAATGCTTCGTCATTATCTTCATCATCCTACGTTCCAGGTTACACACATAAACTTTTCCGCGTATGGGGCCAGTCTTGTTCATTTAACTAAGGATGGAGATCCGATAGAACCGTTCTACAATTATCTCAAACCATTGAACGAAGAGTCTAAGGCAGAATTTTTAACGCGCTATAATAAAAAAGGTGACCTATTAACGTTAACTGCGTCTCCTTTTCTCGGACTTCTTAATTCTGGTCTTCAATTGTTTTGGCTGAAAAATAAAAAAACTGACGTCTTTGAGCGGATACAAACATCGTTACACTTTCCCCAATACTTTACCTATTTACTTACTGGAAAAAAACTTTCCGATATCACCAGCATAGGATGCCACACCATGCTTTGGAATTTTGGGAAACAGGATTATCATGAATGGGTTGATAAGGAACAAATCCGAAAATTATTTCCTCCCCTTTTTTCTGCCAGTCACACCATGGATCATTCAATTGATAAAGTGCCTGTAAAAGTTGGAATAGGTGTCCATGATAGTTCGGCTGCTTTAATGCCGTACTTGGTCGTTATGAAAGAGAAATTTTTACTTCTCTCAACGGGCACCTGGAATATATGTTTTAATCCATTTAATCAAAAGCTCTTGACGCAAAGGGAATTGTCGCAGGACTGTTTGTGCTATCTCACGTTTGAAGGTAAACCTGTAAAAGCTTCGCGGATTTTTTTAGGTCATGAGCATGAGCTGCAACAACGAGCTATGGCATCTCATTATAAGGTGGATCCTGAATATTATAAAACAATTGCGTTCAATCCTGAACTGTATAAGAAAATAGTCGAAAGTAATTCCAAGTCACATTTTCAAGCGCTGGGAATGGAAGGCACGGGACCTCAATTAAATCAATCCGCAACTCCAACAAATTACTCTGCCTTTGCTAATTTTGAAGAGGCACAGCACCAGTTAATCCGGCAACTAGTGCAGTGGCAAAAAATCTCCATCGACCTGATCGATCCCCGTTACGAGGTAAAAAGTGTGATTGTAGTGGGTGGATTTACAAAAAGCAAATTGTTCTTTGAAATTGCGAAGGCAGAGTTGAAAGAACGAAAAATTTTAATGTCAGATCATCCGCGGGCTGCTGCCTTGGGCGCCGCATGGTTAGTTCAGGATAAAAGCGCCTATATCGGGAAAAACCAACTATTGAACGTTACCCAAGCATAACACTGGAAGACCGAACGTAATATAAGTATACAATCTACGTCGATTGCATCGGCTGATATTTTTTCCTAATTTAGACTCTTTACAAAAGCTCATAGCCCCTGATTTAATAATTATGTTCGAAGGATTTTTAACAATTGATGAAGGCTCAAAGATTCCCAAATATCAGCAGGTAGTAGATACTATTGTGTCTGATATTGAACTTGGAATAGTAAAAGTGGGTGATAAAATACCTTCCATAAATGAAACCAGCGAAGAATATTATCTTTCACGCGATACCGTAGAGAAAGCTTATAAGATTTTACGCAAGCGAGGCATCATCACAGCTGTTCGGGGGAAAGGTTTTTACGTTGCCAGTACCGGAAAAAATGAAGAAAGAAGGGTCTTGCTTATGTTCAATAAGCTGAGCGACCATAAAAAAACGATATACAATTCCTTTGTCAAAAATGTGGGCGAGGGCTTCACAGTCGATCTTCAGGTGCACAATGCGGATAGCCGTACGTTGGAGAAAATAATTATTGAAAGCCTGGGCCGCTACGACTACTACGTACTAATGCCACACCTGCGGCAAGAAACCGAAAGCGTAAAAGCCGCCATAAATAAGATTCCAAAAGAAAGGTTAATTCTGCTTAATAAAGACATGGAGGGAATTGAAGGCGACTATGGATGCGTGTTCGAGGATTTTGAACTGGATATTCACCAGGCACTTTACACTGGCCTCGATAAAATCAGAAAGTATAACAAACTCATTCTTGTATTTCCAACGGACAACTATTACTGTTCCGGCATTCACAAAGGATTTCGAAATTTTTGTGAAGAGGAGGATTTTAAATATGAAATTATTGAACGCGTCAGCGCCCGTGAAATAAGTGCTGGAGAACTTTACATCGTTATTGAAGAAGTAGACTTGGTGGAGCTCATTAAAAAGGCCAACATATATAATCTTAAGCTGGGCAAAGATATCGGTGCGATAACTTACAACGACACCCCCTTTAAGGAAATACTGGCCGGAGGCATAACCGTCTTGAGTACAGATTTTAATAAAATGGGAGAAACCCTTGCCGACATGATCAAGAACCGTAAACGGAACAAGATCAAAAATCCTTTTACGTTGATCATTCGAAATTCAATTTAAGGACCCGAACTCTTTCAAAAACACCGCAGACCGACCCAAACCTTACACTCGCCGCTGGCAGGCTTGCGGAGGGTGTTGACTTGTGATGAACTTAGGCTTTGTGTCTTTCAATCCATTCTCTAATCTCTTCAACAACTTTATTGATATCCATTTTCATTCTCGCATCATCGAAACGCAAGACAGTTATACCCCATTCTTCTAACCTTGATTGTCTTTTGCTATCATAAATTTTTGCCGAATCAGAGTCATGACATTGACCATCTAGTTCTATGGCTAACATCAATTCATGACGATAAAAATCCACGATGTAATCAAGGATTGGAACCTGCCGGTGAAACTGATATCTTAGTCGTTTGTTTTTAATTTCACTCCAAAGCAAAATCTCGGAATAAGTACTTTCGTTTCTAAGCCTTCTAGCTTTGTCCTTTAATTCCGGTCGATACGGAACGATTTTGTTTCTGGCCATGGCGTTTAACACAACTTGATAAGACTAAACTAATGCTTTTGTCACAAAAGCAGTGTGCGGTATGGGTGTGACACTCCCCGTGCCCCTCTCAAGAGGGGAAGTGCGGGCGAGTGAGTGAGGTGCGCCGCAATTTCCAAACTTATTTTTTTACTGGCTAATTATTCTCTTTGCAATCGTCAATCACATCAAGTGCATTCACTCACACCCAAATCTCACACCTCACACTTCTCCCCTTGAGGGGAGACACAGAGGGGTGTTAACGCCCGACAAATTTCAACTTTTACTGTTGTCTTGGAACTCACCATCTCTTACTGTCATTATAAAGTATAAATAACACCTCAACCTATCTCAAAAATCAAAATCTTTTCATTTAACATCACCAACAAATAAGGCCTGGCCCGCATCGTGCTTTTCCTTATCTTTGTGGCTTATTTTTTTACAACATGATTGCTGCTAATAATCTTTCTCTCCAGTTCGGTAAAAGAATCCTTTTTGATGACGTAAACATCAAATTTATAGGAGGGAATTGCTACGGAGTAATAGGTGCTAATGGCGCCGGAAAATCTACATTCTTGAAAATCTTATCCGGCGAAATTGATCCCACGCGTGGAAATGTCACCATAGATCCGGGCAAGCGTATGGCCGTTTTACGCCAAAATCATCATGAATTTGATGAAATATCGGTTTTGGATACGGTAATGATGGGCCATCTCAAGTTATGGAATATCATGAAGGAGAAAGACGCCATCTATGAAAAGCCCGATTTTACTGAAGCGGATGGCCTAAAGGCCTCCGAATTGGAACATGAGTTTGCTGAAATGAATGGATGGAATGCTCAATCCGATGCCGCTGCATTATTAAGCGGATTAGGAATTAGTGAAGAAGATCACTTTAAGCTCGTAAAAGAGCTCAATGGGAATCAAAAAGTAAGGGTTTTGTTAGCACAGGCTATTTTCGGAAATCCCGATATTCTTATTCTGGATGAACCCACTAATGACTTGGATATCCATACCATAACGTGGCTGGAAGATTTCCTGCTGGAATTCAAGAATACGGTTATTGTTGTATCTCACGACCGTCACTTTCTGGACACTGTATGTACACATGTCGCAGATATCGACTTTCGGGCCATTAAACTATATACCGGCAACTATTCATTCTGGTACCAGTCGAGCCAGCTCGCATTATCTCAACGATCTGCATCAAATAAAAAATCAGAAGAAAAGAAAAAGGAGTTGCAGGAGTTCATCGCTCGTTTTAGCG
The DNA here is from genome assembly GCA_963837415.1 of uncultured Bacteroidota bacterium. Classification (GTDB taxonomy): domain Bacteria; phylum Bacteroidota; class Bacteroidia; order Cytophagales; family Cyclobacteriaceae; genus Chryseolinea. Next base: position 33,592 of record CAWING010000004.1, read on the forward strand.
CAAATGCTTCAAAATCTCGTCAGGCAACCAGCCGGAGAAAATTACTGGAAAAAATAAATGTAGATGACATTCAACCTTCTACCCGAAGGTATCCAGCTATCATTTACCAGCAAAAGCGTACAGCCGGAGATCAGATTCTTCACGTGGAAAATTTAACGTATTCGTTGAATGGCAATACGCTTTTTAAAAATCTTGACTTTTACGTTAACAAAGGCAATAAGATTGCTTTCCTGGGAAAAGACAGTCTCGCAAGCACCTCTCTCTTCCAAATCTTAATGAATGAAATAAAGCCGGATAGAGGAACATTTAAGTTCGGCCAAACCATCACGACAGCCTATCTACCTAACAACAACGAACAATTTTTTAAATCAGATGATAATCTGATCGATTGGCTCAGGCAATTTGCTGAAGATGAAAATAAGGACGAAGTGTATATCCGTGGTTTCTTGGGAAAGATGTTATTCTCGGGAGAAGAGGTGTTTAAAAAATGCAGTGTTTTATCCGGAGGAGAAAAAATGCGGTGTATGATCTCTCGTATGATGTTGGCAGGGGGTAATCTGCTGATTCTCGATGAGCCGACAAATCACCTTGACCTCGAATCAATAACGGCGTTTAATAATGCATTAAAGGATTTTCCGGGAACCGTACTTTTTACCTCGCACGATCATGAGTTTACCCAGACCGTTGCCAACCGGATTATTGAGATAACACCTAACGGCTTCATTGATAAGCTCATGACCTATGATGAATACATCAATAGCGAGAAGGTTTCAGAGCAGAAAGAATTGCTATACGCTTGAATTGGTAAGCAGTAGTCGCTCTACTAAAACTTGTTACTGTTAATAGATAACGACTTATAACTGATGACATACCATTCACCGATTACTGATTACCGATTACTGACTCACCTAGTTTTCAACAACCGTGCTCTTGGTATAAACATACTTCATCACACCGGTATTCTCCGCCCCTCGGCTCTGAAGGGTTAATACCCCTTCCTTTATTAAAATATTATATTCCTTTAAATTATTAACTGTCGTTGCAGAAGATGTTTCCTTCTTCTGCAGACTTTCAAGGTATAAGATTGATTGGTCTTCGTTTAAGCGATACGAGCCATTATCAGTTTCTGCTCCTGATTGCTCGTAAGTCCCATCCTGTTTAAATTCAATTCCCGAATGGGTTTCCGCATTGGGATTTTTAGTAATCTCCCTGCTGCCGGCATACACCTTTTGAAGATCCCATTTGCCTACAATAATTTCTGTTACTAGTGTAGGCTCCTTTGTTGAACGTTGAGCTACAACCTGGATCGCTACTAAACAAAGCATGACCGATAACCCGAAAATGCATTTCTTGTATATCATAATTTTAATTGAACATTTTATTTTTGAGATTATAAGATTATTTCGATTAATTCAAGAAACTTCTCTCAGACCTACATTTGATCCGCCTAAAAGCAAGTTGTTACATTTCATAAGGGACTTTTGAAAAGAAAGTCAAATTAATAGAATAAAAATCATGCCTCTCTCAACAAATTGAAAATTCATATTTTTTAAGGCAACTGTAGAACATATGTAGCACGCCGATGAGTAATCATTCTACAGTGAGACGGTTAGAGGTTACAAGGTTTAAGGTTCGAGGTTCAAGGTTTATTGAATTGGTTGTATTTTCTGATAGCCTTTAGCTGTAACTATTAATTTGAAACTTGAAACATGAAACCTGTAAACTGAAACATTTAACCGTCCCCCCTACACTAAAAAACAGTTACTTTCGTCTCAGCCTACAAGCATCTCAAGCCGACTTATGTCCAATCCCCAGATATCCAAACCCAAGGTAACTCTAGCGTATGTCTTCAAAACCATTATCTGGCCCCGGAAAAACCTTCTTTTCGTTGGGCTGATTCTTATTGTTATCAGCCGTGTTGCCGGCCTTGTGCCTCCCGCTGCGACAAAACCTTTTGCTGATGATGTTCTCGTCAATAAAGATCTCAGCAAACTCCCGGAAATCCTGACGTGGGTTACGATAGCCATTCTCATCCAGGCAGTTACTTCCTTTCTGCTAACCAAGCTTCTCAGTGTCGAAGCCCAGCACCTCATATCCGTGCTTCGTTCAAAAGTGCAGAAGCACCTACTCCGGTTGCCGACGCGTTTCTTCGATAATCAAAAGTCGGGGGCACTGGTATCGCGGGTGATGACGGATGTGGAAGGCGTTCGCAACCTGGTAGGTACAGGCCTGGTACAATTGGTGGGTGGCGTATTAACCGCTGTCATTTCGATAGCTGTGTTGATCAGCATCAATCCCCTAATGACTTTATTTATTCTTCTGCCCATGTCGATCTTTGGCGTTGTCACGATGAAAGCATTTGCCTACATCCGGCCCATTTTTCGGGAACGTGGGAAAATAAACGCGGAAGTAACGGGAAGGCTTACCGAAACGCTCAATGGCGTACGGGTGATCAAGGGGTTTAATGCCGAACAGCAAGAGATAAAGATCTTTGAACAGGGTGTAGATAAACTTTTTCAGAATGTCAAAAAAAGTCTTACTTCCACAAGCCTTGTTACAAGTTCAGGCACCTTCCTCGTCGGACTTGCCAGCGTGGGCATTATGGGTCTTAGCGGATATTTTAACCTCAGTCCCGGTGATTTTCTGAAGTTCACCATGTTCATGGTATTTATGATCGCCCCGATTGTACAAATGAGCAACATCGGCAGTCAACTTACTGAAGCGTTCGCAGGACTTGACCGTACAGAAGAACTGCTCAACATACAACCGGAGGACGACGGCACGACCCGGACCATACAGATTGGCCCAATCAAAGGTGACATCGTCTATGACGAGGTTTGGTTTGAATACGAAGAGGGTAAACCCGTACTCGAGGACATCAGTTTTTCAGCCTTATCAGGATCCGTCACTGCATTGGTAGGAACATCGGGTTCAGGTAAGACGACCATTGCGGGACTGGCCGCTTCCTATCTCACTCCCACGAAAGGAAAGATTACAGTGGACGGTATTGACTTGTCTAAAGTTTCACTAAACAGTTATCGGAGCCAGTTGGGCGTTGTCTTACAGGACGACTTCCTTTTCGAAGGTACTATTCGCGAGAATATTTTATTTCCCAGACCGGATGCTAAAGAGGAACAATTGCTCCTGGCCGTGAAGGCTGCGCATGTTCATGAGTTCACAGACCGCTTTGAAAAAGGGTTAGATACAGTTATTGGAGAACGGGGTGTGAAATTATCAGGCGGACAACGTCAACGCATCGCCATTGCCCGGGCGATCCTTGCCGATCCGCGGGTACTGATCCTGGACGAGGCAACCTCCAATCTTGACACCGAATCAGAAGCCTATATTCAGGAGAGCTTGCGTAGCCTGATGAAAGGACGTACTACCTTTGTGATTGCGCACCGTCTGAGCACTATCCGCCAGGCTGATCAGATCCTTGTTGTTGAAAAAGGCCGGATTCAGGAACGCGGAAGACACGAGGAACTTATTGAAAAGAGAGGCCGGTACTTTGAGCTCTATACATATCAGGCGCGAATATAAATTTAAGATTGTCACTTTTATGTGATGATTGAGAGAAAGTCATTGGTGAAAGTTTGGCGATGCTATAGCTCTGGCTGTGCTGCTCACACTCTACTCAAACCCACATTTCCCCCTTCTTGAGAAGCACGGGAGTGTCACGCTCTAACCCACACACATTATTAAAAGCTTGCTCAATAAGTTGGAATTTGCGCAGGATGCCCTGTATCTCCGGCCAGTCGGCGGGAGATAGAGAGTGACTTCCCTGATATGGTTGATCTCAAAGGGTGATTTACTGGAACGGAGTTAAGGGTTAAAAATAGTTTGGAAAGTAAACTCCCCAACGCACACTTCCCCTTTTGAGACGGCTCCGGGGTGTCACACTAACCTCAGGCAATACTAAAAAAGCTTATAGTATAAGTTGGAACTTGTGCCGGAACACCTCTGTATCTCAAGCCAGCTGGGGGGATAAGTGCGAGCATGCGTTCGAAGGTGAGTGCCTGCCCTTGATATTATTGACAATGGTGAAATTGATTACGAAGAACCTAGGGTAAAAATAGGTTTGGAAAGTAAAGCTCACCCTCCGCAAATCCCAAACTTTCACCTCTTGAGAGGGTCGCGGGGGTGTCACACTGCACCCTAAGCTCTACACTCAAGGGGATACATGGCGAAAGAAATTTGGGTGGGCGTGACTATCTCGCATACTCTAGGCCTGTCCGTTGGAAAAAGTATAAGAAGCAAATGAATATTATATTTTATGTCTCAACAGTTGCTCTCTCATAGGAGAAATCGGTGAGATTTGAAAAAGAAAAGCTTCACAAAAGCGAAATTTATATGCTCAATTGTAAAAATTTTCTCCGCTATTGTGTTAAAGTGAAATTTATTTCTTTAACTTTTGGCTACTAAACACTTTTATAGCAATGGCAAAGAAAGCTAAAAAGGCAGCCAAGAAGGTTGCTAAGAAAGCGGCAAAAAAGACCGCTAAAAAAGCAGCAAAAAAGACTGCCAAAAAATCGGCTAAAAAGGCTGCAAAAGCAGTCAAAAAAATGGCCAAAAAAGTAGCTAAGAAGGCACCTGTAAAAAAGGTGGCATCTAAAGCTTCTTCTTTCAAGAAGGCCGTTACGAAAAAGGCAACAGCTATTAAGAAGAATGTCTCCACAAAGGCCAAGGCATTTGGAGTGGCCGCCTCTGAAAAGGCAACGGAGGTAAAGGATGCAGTAGCTGAAACCGCTTCTTCAATCGTAGAAACTGTAGGTGAAAAACTGGCAGATGCGAAGGAAGCGATTGAGAATAAGGCACATGATATTCAGAAAAACCTACTAGGATCTTAGTATTTTAACCTAACCCTAAACCTGAAGGCGATGATTTTTTCATCGCTTTTTTTTTGCGTGGTGAACGAGTTTGTGCTCGCCTTTTATCGCCCATTTTACAAAGTCGGCAATACATTTCCGCCATACTATTGTGCAATTCTCAATTGCCACGAGCTTTAGCTCGTGGATTAATAATTGATGAAAAGGCTTTAGCCAAACTATTACTCTTTAAATTTTTGATCACTGTACTTCTCAACCAACTGATCATACTCCTGTGGAAAGGGCATCTTCTCGTGATGATCTTCCTGATTTTTTATATATTCTCTTACTTTATTAATCCCTGATCCAGAAACAGAAACTGCAAAATACTCCTCCTGCCACTCAAATTTTTGTTTACAAAGTTTATGTTTATTGATCCAATAGGAGGATTCTCCTTTTAATAACTGCATTACTTTGCTCATTGTCTGATCTATCCCCAGAGAAATTAAACAATGGCAATGTTCCCGATAGCCATTTATTGTATCAATGAAAATTCTTTTCTCCTTGGCATTTTCTTTTATATGGCTCCATACTTGTTGTCTCAGCGCAAATGAATCCAGAAATGGTTCTCTGTTTTTTGTGGACCAAATAAAATGAATGTATATTTTTGTAATGGGCATGATTTGATAAAATACTTTTTAATTTTTTTTATGGGCTAAAGCCCAAATCAATTTATTAACTGGTCCACGAGCTAAAGCTCGTGGCAACTGAAACTTGAAACCTAGCCGGTCATCAATTTTTAATAAATCGAAAGACACGCTTTCTTAACGGTTCGGCTAGAATTACAAGGTAAATTCCATTTGGCAAATGATGAATGTCAAGACTTTTAGCCTCGGTATTTTTCAAAAGTTCTAAGTCATGTTTGATCATTAATGCTCCCAATGAATTAAATACCTCTATTCGTTTGATGCGATCATACGGATCTCGAACAAAAAGAAATTGACTTACTGGATTCGGATAAAAATCTTCATCACCCAATACATCTTCAGATTGCGTTAGAACATAAGTCAAGCTATCAGACGACACACATCCTAGCGTATCTGTTTTCAATGTATAAATACCTGCAAGACTCAAGTTCACATATTGACCAATTGCATCTTCTAGTTTTTGGCCGTTAAGATACCAGCTATTGTTTGTGGCATAATTTGAAGCGAGGGTTGTGTTATCAATCAGCGATATTTTAGCGCTATCAAAAACTATTATTTCAGCTCGAACAGGCAGCCGGGCACTAATGCATCCCGAGGGAACAGAAGCTGAAACATAATAGTGCTGGGGCTTCATTAAGGAAGTAATTTCACAGTGAGAAGAGGAAGCAATTGTATCCGTTGAATTTGCGTCTGAAAACCAGGTAAAAACCGCGTCACTCCTATCGCTTGAAGCTGTGAGGCTAATAGAATTTCCGGTGCACGCTATATCGCTGGTAGCATATATCTCTGGTGATCGATCCTTTACTAAAGAAACGGTAGAAGATAGTAAACCCATTTGACAGGCGGTCTCGGCTTTGATGGCAATAGTATGTTGTCCAGGTGACAAAGAATCTGCTGAGAATTCAATTTCAAAATCGTCACCGGTGCTATAGATTTCTTCACCTAGTTGCTTAGCTCCAATCCATGCAGAGTAAGTCACGCCCAGCTGGGCACCTTTGATACTAATTTTTACAACCTCATCACTACAAGCAACGGGAGGACCTACAACCTGAAGATCAGTTTTTAGCGGGGCTTCTTTAACGAAAAGCGAAATACGATCCACTGCATAGGAGGCATTATCCTGTGTCACTACGAGGTTTAGTGGCCGATCCGATGTGATTACGGTTTCTGTTTTTAAAAAGTTATCAATTAACCTGTAGCTGTAATTCGCAAATTCATATTTTGTAATGAGGCTTAGCTTATAAGTGCCTGGCTTTAAATCTTTGAGTTCGACTCTGATGATTTCCTCACATGGCATCCGGTCCTGCGCATGAATAGCCAGAGATTTATTATCAACAGAAAAAAAGGACAGATCAAAATTGTCATTGTCCAGCTTAACTCCATCCCATTTGTCTAATTCCGCTGTTGCTGAAGGGCGGATTTTAAAATAGGCTACGTCAGTCAAAGAATCCTTGGAAAGACTGAGCGCAAAACTGGGGATATGTTTTTGTTGCTTCCTAAAAAATGTTGCGCTTCCTATCACTTTCACACCTTCCCGAATTATCAATTTTGGATTTGCCTCCGTGGCCCTGACCCAAAATGACTGGCCCGTTGCAATTTGCCCTCCCGGTATTTCGGAATAATTTTCATCCATATCCCAGTACTTGAATGTACCTCCGCCACTGCCGTTATCGCGTATAGATATGACAGATGAGATTTTTTCCATGGTCCATTTGTCTGCTCCTTCCTCATCCCATTGAATCGCACAAGCATAGGGATTTCCAACTAAATTCCATCCGTTGGATTCTGCATTGTTGGCTAGTGAATGCAAGTGGCAATTCCATCATGCCTTGATTTAATGTTCCCGTTACGTCCCACATGGTCGAAGAGCTTCCATTTCGAATAAATGCGGCATAACCTTTTCCTGCAATCAACGGATTTGTAGTGGCTAAACCAGTCGTTGGATAGGGCAGCCATCCCTCTTGTAAGCCTCCGCGCGACTCATCATAAAAATAAAAGGATGGATTCGCGGACACTATTCCAGGTCCGGTACTTGGATCTTGAAATGTGCCGGTGATAGGAAAGTCATCCATGAGAGATGCTACCGTAGCGTTTTGAACTGGAGAAGAAATATAACGGTAGATCCTTCCTTCACCCTTCATAAACCGCTGCACGGTTACATTTCCGGTTATCAATGATCCCGATGGCAATGGACCGACACTTGCAGTCCCAGGACCTTCATCTGAAGTTGAAAGAAGGACCAGGTGTCCATTTGAATTAAGCGTAGTGTTTGCAGATTGGATCAATAGAATTTCGCTTATCAATAATGGATTATGCAAGGTTACATTTGCGTTCGCGGATTTGTTAATGATCAAATTCCTGAAGGTTATTCCTGGCGCAGAAATATTCTGATTCTTTACACCAGACAGATTAATTTGTTCCGGAGTAAAATTAATTCCGCCGGCTACTGCTACATTTCCATAAATGGTTATTGGAAATGATTGAGTGTTGAAACTTCCTCCTGTCAGATATGAAATCCTCTGCTACAATTTCCTTTAGAAGAGATACTGTCGTGAGGTTGCTGCAGATAAGATTCACTCCTAAGGTAGAAGGATGGCCAGCGCCAATCCATTGCTCAGCTGATCCGTTGTATTCAACCGTTGAACCACTTTCAAAAATGCGTTCATTTTGGATGTGTAAATTACCTTTGTTTATTAACTGGAGAGCGCCGCCGGGATCGGATGAACCTACTTGCAATGTTCCTTTCACCAACAGTGTTCCGGATTGATTGGATAGAACAGAATTACCCAGGCTAACCGTGGCATTTTGTTCAACAATAAAATTCAGATTTCCCTGGAATGTACTTCCAGTTGGAGATGTTATGACGGTTTGAGTTTCTGTGCCCTTAAAAATAAGGTTGCCTTTTCCTGGCACAGGCGGTGATACAATCAGTCCTGCGATAATCTTAAAATGCTGACTTAAATTAAGCGTTGCTTGTCTCGAACCTACGCTATCAGGGCTTGTTGAAGCTAAATGAATTCTACCTAAAGAATTCATTTCCATTTCCCCTCCAATATTGATTGTAACAGTTCCTTTTGTCGTGAGATAACTGATACCTGTAGAGGATGAGCGATACCTGAAAGCTTTACTGATGTTAATAACGGCATTCGAAGCATTCGTACTAAACCAAACCTTAGAAGGTCCTTCAACAATAAAATCTTCACCAATTGAGATAACGGAATTTTGAGTTGTTGATAGTCGCAAGGCATGATTGTTCGTACTTACGATCGACAAGTTTCCCGTAATATTTCTCAGGTATCCGTTCAGATCTACAAAGGCCGTTGTTTGTTGAGGACAATTATAAACCACGTTGCCAAATATTTGCTTCCAGGTATCGCTGTGAGCAATGTTGATATACCCCTGAGATCGGAAGCCTGCTATTTCAAAAGTTGAATTCTTGTCCCATGTGGCATACGGAATAAATCCTAGCGGACCTTGAAGATGGATATACCTGGATCCGGATTCGAAATTGGTGGTTGAAATCGATGTTCCGTTTAGCGTCGCGCTGTCTTGCAGTGTCAAGATTCCGAAGACCTGAAGATTCCATTCGGTGGAAGCATCCGCCACAAGATCAACTATTGCTTTAGACTCAATGAGAAGGCCTCCATTCACAATGGTGTTCTGAATGGAAACAGCGCTTGACCTCGGTATAACCACGTCATGATTGACAATAGTTTCGGTGGCATTCCCTAACGTTGGAACCTGACCTCCTATCCATGTAGAAGGATCATTCCATAGGCCATTCCTTGCTGAAGTAACGATTTGACTGTGACCACGAACAATAACACACAACGTTAGTCCAACAAGAAAGATAACTTTCCTGATAAAGCAGTACATAATACACAACGGATAACGAATGAAAAGTACAAAAGAAACTCGGAAGCAGGTGTGAAGTTACTATCTGGTTTTCCTGATTTTTTTTGGATGCTGCCGGCAAAAAAAAAATTGAACCGCAGAGGCGCAAAGACGCAGAGAATATACTTTCCTCCAATCCTTTGCGTCTTTGCGCCTCTGCGGTAAAATGTATTATTTTAAGAAGGGACGTCAAGAATTTCGAATCTGGAATAATTGCTTTTGAATTCGGGCACCATTTCCTTCATGAGCGCTACCATCTTAAGCTCATTTTTATCGGCAATCAGATCTTCGAGAAGATTTAGGTCCTGGCACACCTCTTCATATTCATACTCCGACACCATGGCTTTTAGTATTTTTTCATGGTGTGTAGGAATGGTATTTTCTTCATCGCTTAATAACTCTTCGTATAGTTTTTCTCCATCCCGTAAACCTGTAAATACAATCTCAATATCTTTTCCTAACTCTTTGCCGGAGAGCATGATGGTTTTTTTAGCCAGATCAAAAATCTTGACCGGCTTACCCATATCAAAAAGAAAGATCTCTCCACCCTGACCCATCGAGCCAGCCTCGATAACAAGCTCGCAGGCTTCTGGTATGGTCATGAAAAAACGGGTGATCTCCGGATGGGTTACGGTGACAGGTCCACCTTTCAAAATCTGATCTTTAAAGATGGGGATAACCGAACCGTTGGATCCCAATACGTTACCAAACCGGGTTGTAACAAAGGATGTTTTGCCAAGTCCTAAACGGTTGTAGTATCGATCCAATGATTGCACGTAGATCTCAGCGATGCGCTTTGTGCATCCCATGACATTGGTGGGATTTACAGCTTTATCAGTGGAGATCATCACAAACTTTTTAATCTTATTTTCGATCGCCAGATCCGCGAGCATCCGGGTACCAAAAATATTCACCATAACTGCCTCTGACGGATTGCTTTCCATCAGCGGAACATGTTTGTAGGCTGCAGCATGGAAAACAATTTCCGGATGATAGTCTTTGAAAATAGTATTGATCCTGGCCTTGTTGCAGATGTTAGCTACAAATACGAGGATCCTGGATTGTTGGTTCCGGCCCCTCAGTTCACGCTCGATCTCGTACAAGGGCGATTCAGCCTGATCAATTAATATGAGTGTATGAGGCTTATACGTCAACGCCTGGCGGGCAAGTTCGGAACCGATAGAACCGGCAGCGCCGGTGATACAAATTACTTTATTGCGAATCTCTTTTTCAATTTCAGGATTGTCCAATCGGATCACTTCACGGCCCAATAAGTCTTCAATATGGATATCCCGGATTTGTTTTAAATCCCATTCGTTGCGGAGCCATTTTTCAAACGATGGAACATAACTTACTTTGACATGATAAAATAAAGCCTGGTCAACGATCTCATTTTTGCGTTCGATGGATAAGCTTTTGGTAGCGATTACCATTTTCTTAACCTTTTGCTTTTTTACTAGCTCACCCAGCTTTTCCAGTCCGCATATCTTAGTGCCATTGATTTCCTTATTGTGTTTTTTAGGATCATCGTCCATGAAGGCAACAAGCTTATATGGGCTGTCAATATCAGCCTCAATGGCTTGCTTGGTAAGAAACCCAGCAACCCCCGCACCGAAAATGACGACAGGAGTTTGTTTCGAAGTATCCGATTTAATGAATGTAAAAACATTTTTAACCAGCAGGCGGTATTGATAAAGGAGCAAGGAAGAGATAAAGAACGAGATAAAAACAACGGAATAAGGAATGACATTTCTGCCAAAATTATAAAAGTATATAAGATTAAAAACAACGACAAGGGTAATACTCAGAAGTTCTGTGCCTACAATCCTCAATCCATCTTGAATACCGGTATACCGAACGATACCCGCATAGCTTTTTGTAAGTAGCGTAGCTGCCATCGCAGAAGCCAGGCAAAGCAAAACCCCGAAGAAGGGATTGAAATTAAAAACATCCGTTAATTCAAAATTAAAACGCAGCAGATATGCTAAAGACAACAGAAAAGACAATTAATACCTGGTCGATGAAAATAACTACACCGCGAGGAAGTACCGTAAGCTTGCTAAATAATTTTTGTATCAAGCTTCGTTTTTCTTATTTTTTCTTTTGGAAAATCGATGTACACCATAGGCGCCACCAGCTAAGATCAAATATTCTACACCGGTAATCGGTACCGGATTGTCTGGGTCCCCCTGGGGGTTTTGCGGTTGAGACAACCCTACAGTTGTCACACTACATAGCAATATTATAAAAGCGATTAGATTAAATCTCATTACTCAATTTTTGAAACTTTTTTAGTATAAAAAGATTGCCCGTCATGAATACGGATCAGGTAAACACCCTGAGGATAAATTCTTAAATCAAACTCCCCAGATCTCTTATCCACTCCATCTAAATCTAAAGAACGCAACTCTAGCCCTAGAGGACTCATCAATTTAACGACAGTACCAGCACCATTATTGCTGTTAACTTCAACTGTAATTTTATCGGATGTTGGGTTCGGATAGATTTTAATCATATTGCTCAAACCGTTTTCCTCTAATTCGGTAATGGTCATTTCACGCGCCGCTGAAACGGTGCAACCTTTTTGGTTTACGACAACCGAATAAATTCCGGAAACCATTGGGGTGATTTCCTGAGAAGTGCCATTTTCAATCATCACTCCATCCAAATACCATTGGTTGCCCTGTTCATAACTAGAGATTAGGGTTTCACCTTCTTGCCGGATACTCAGAGAATCCATGACTGGCTTGCCAATTAGAAGTTCAAACCTGTTTTTTAAGCCATCTAAATCCGCCTCTGAGAGGGTAAAGGAATATTCATTAATTCTGGTAAGATCAGTTTTTTCGTTTTTAAGTTTATCAAATAAGAATAAGGGTGAACCATTATTAAATGTTTCTATTCCTATAAAATTCAACCGATAAGAACCTTTAGTGGCGCTTTCAATAACCAGCGGCACTTTCATACTACACTCCAGGCTGCTGACTGAATTGATCACGAGTTTTTCATTGTCTTTTGTCAGCGTCGCTAAGCTCAATGCAGGATTTGGAAATTTATAAGCATCGTACTTTCCATCAAAAAGATCTGTAGCCTCCTCGTGAAGGCGTAAAACAGTCTCGTCGGAATGATTGTTTCCCTTTAAAGTTATACGCAACAAATCAGGTATATCCTGTTCCCTGAAAAATTGGGATTGGCTGCTGCTCACTTTATCATTTTCTTGAAACGTAATAGTTGCATTTCCTGTAGCACGAACAAAGAACGCTTGACCTTGAGCTAGTTCCCCCTCGAACGAATCAGGAGAGCTTACACCATTTACATAAGAAACAAAACCTACCCCTCCATTATCAGCATTATCAGCGTTATCATAAATATAAACGGCATTGTTAACCCCTCCTGGAATAGCAACATTATCCCAGTCGATAGGCGCCGGATACGGATTACCAATAAGGTTCCAGCCTCCATTTGCTCCACCGGAGCTGGTGACCGACACAGGTCTATCACCTTGAGCCAATGTACCCCTGCTGTCAAACATAATTTCTCCCTCTGTCCTTCCAAATACAGAATAACCTCTTCCGTTTATGATTGGTGCATTTGCTGCTAACCCTGAGGCTGGATAACGCCTGTATCGATCTTCAAGATTTGGGCCTCCCGCAACAAAAGTTTCATCATAAACATACATGGAAGGACTGTTTGATACGACTCCAGGCCCAGTTGCCGGATCACTAAAAGTGCCTGTAATAGTCATTTCAGTTTTCCAGTCCGCTACAGAAGTTCCCGTGACAGGTGCGGAAATATAGCGCCAGACTCGGGCTGCTGCATTATTTGGTAAGAATCTTTCCGCGATGACAGTTCCTACAATGCTAGCGGTGGCATTTAAAGGAGCCACGTATGCTGTACCGGTAGCATTGGATACCAATCTGAGAAGCTGATTTCCCGCATTAATAGTGGACGCTGAAGTAACGGTAAGGCTATTCTCAACATCAACATTGGTTGTTATATCTAATGTGGATGACGCAGTCTGGCTTATAGCTACATCGAAAAATGTGATTGGGACTGTACCTGAAATGGTTTGAGGAGCACCCCCGGCAAATGTTACTAATCCCTGCTGTGTTTCAAATGTTCCATCTACAGTCAGGTTTCGGTTGATTGTTACATCATTATTTATCGTAACATCAAATATACCTTCAATAATGGTAAAAGTTCCATTAACCACGATGTCGTGGTTTAAGAAAACTGTTGCGGGCCCAACTTTTGTCAAATTGCCTAGCCTGGTGGTTACAGGGCTGGTGAATGGTAATTCATTTCCCGTGACAATATCGGTGGTAACAAAATAAAGTACATCGTAACTTGTTGATACACCTAATACTTGTGTAATGGAGCCACCTGACCGCCGTGTTAAAAGGCCGTCGGAAGCCATGGTTAGATTAAAGGTCGCATTATTTACCACACCATTAAACAAGTTCAAGTTGACAATGGTCACAGGTGACGTAGTGGCGAAAGTACTGCCTGGCCTATCCATCGTTAGTATTCCAAGATTTGGTCCGGTAATAGCTACATTGGCTGGGAGTGTCCCAGCACCCTCGATTACTAAACCTGAAAGACCAAAAACCACCAAAGAGCCACCTGTCTGAGCAAAATTGCCCCTAAGTGTGAGTGTATACGAACTAAATGCTCCTAAAGAAAAATTTCCATTGGTCTGTGTAAAGGTCCCTCCAACGATTAGCGAATTACCTAAAAAAACAGTTCCTCCTGTTCGGTTGATCGTTAAATTGTTAATAGGATTGTTTGCGAATTCGCTAAAAGAGAATACCAGATCTGCAAAATCGCCAGATCCATTGATCACCATACTGGAAGTGGTTCTTGCGCCGAAGGCTCCCGTTGTACGGGAAAAAGCACCGCCCACCGTCAACGTATTATTTTCTATGAATAAATTATGAGAGCTTAAATTCAGCGCTCCGTTAATCGTTACATTTGAAACCATAGTAACAATGTTACTCGGATTACTCAGTGTTGTATTCGGGGCAGCAGGGTGCCCTGCTCCCATAAATTGAGCGATTGCACCATTATAAACAATTGTTGACCCTGCTTGATATGTTCTTGTCCCGCTCATTCGGATATTACCCCCGGCAGTACCTAGTTGTATGGCGCCTCCAGCGTCTGTCGAGCCAACATTTAGTGTTCCTCCTGAAAATAAAGTGAAAGCTCCTGTACCCGTTAAAAATGCTGTTCCAAGATTCAACGTACTTCCACTTTGAACGGAGAAACTAACAGCAGAAGTGATTGGCGAATTGTTGACATAGGTTTGAACGCCACCATCAAATCGAATCGTGCCTACTCCCGAACCATTATTGATTATAGTTCCTCCTGTTTTTTGAAAATTACCATTCAACAGAACGTTAGTAGCTGAATTGTTATTTGATCCTAAGTAAAAAGTCCCCCCCGTAATTATTAAATTCCCCCCTATGGTTACTGATGTTGCACTGCTTAGGCTTTGCGCCCAAAACAGCATATGCCAGCATTCATAACTAAGTTTCCCCCGACAGTCAAATTATAACCGCTTCCTCCACTCGCCAAACGAACGAACCGCGCTGGATTTCCGGTATTCACAAACGTTAAGTTACCGTTGACGGTTTGCAATCCGCCTCCGAGGGAGAATGCACCATTCCCCATACTGGGCGTGTTCCATGTAAAATTTCCAAAGGATTGTCCCAAATTTCCAGGAGGAAGTGCATTACTAAAATTCATTCCTATTATTTGACAGTCTGAAGTTATATCCCAGGTAGACAAGGGTATGTTGCCACCGGAGCCATGCATATGCTGGTAAGTTGACCCTGCACTAAATGAAAGTAAGGAAGGATTGGATATGTTAATTACACCTTTATTTCTTAATAGGCTATTTACCACACAGGGAGTAGCAGAAAGCTGTGTCTGCAAATCAAGAGTTCCAAAGTTTGTGAGAAGGCCCCCTGATTGAATAAGCAAAGGAGTTTCGGTGAAATCATCTACCACGGTGACGACCGCGACATTAATAGTTAACTGTGCACCACTCACAATGGTAGTTTGATTAATGGAGAGGTTGCTCGATATGCCTATATTATTTAGTATTGTTATTTTACCTGAAGAACTTGATGGAATAACATTTTGATACGGCCCTGCAGATGAAGTTCCAAGAACTCTCCAAGCCCCGTTATTAAAAACTTGCCATCTATCAACGGCGTGCCAATTTCCATCTCTGCGTGTTCGATAATCCCCATTTGATTGGCTGAAAGCAAATCCAACGCTAAGGCAAAAAAGTAAGGTAAAAAGGACTGATTTCATACGTCTAATCGTGCTTTAACTACAAAAGTAATGAAAGTTCAAACTAAGTCTTCAATTTAGAAAAACTTCAACAATTATATCGTTTTGAAACTCTTTTCGTAACCACGTTCAATCATTATTTTTCATTTATAAACCATATATCTTTTTTGGTTCATAATTTCTTCAAAAACCCAGATTAAACTTACTTCAAAGACTTTGATTTCCGATTAACCTCATTGTCTCATTTTTGTTTCATGAAATCTACCATAACATGGAACACGAAGTCCCTTTGCTTTTCACTTAAACTGGAGCTTGAAGGCAAGCACAACCCTTTCTCAAAAAGCTTTTCCGAAGTTCCATTTTTATAAGCGAGAGCCTTTTTAAAAACAGGTTGAAGGTGCATTGGTTTCCAAAGCGGCCGACTTTCTATGTTTTCTTTTTCCAATGCAAGGCGGAAATCTTCCCGGGTAGCCTCCGAAGTCATTTTGGGATCAATTAATACTGTTGTCAGCCAGCGATTTGAAAATGCCTGCGCAGGTTCTTTGGGAAAAGTAAGCCCTGGAAACTTACCTAAATGAATTTTATAAAATTCAAAATTCGCCCGGCGCTGTTGAATACGTTCTTCTAGTACCCGCAGCTGTCCTCGACCGATCCCTGCACAAATGTTGCTGAGCCTGTAATTAAACCCAATCTCGCTGTGCTCATAATGTGGAGCTGGATCTCGTGCTTGCGTTGCTAGAAATTTTGCTTTTTGAATCCACGTAACATTTTCAGAGACTAAAGCGCCACCGCCGGATGTAGTTATGATTTTGTTACCATTAAAAGAATAGATTCCCAAATCGCCAAAAGTCCCAAGTTTATTTCCTTTATAGGTTGAGCCCAATGCTTCAGCAGCGTCTTCAATGACCGGTATCTCGTAGGTCCTGGCAATGGCCATAATCTCATCGAGCTTTGCAGGCATTCCATAAAGGTGCACCAGGATAATAGCCTTAGGTTTTTTTCCTTTCTTTTTTATCCGATCCTTGATAGCTTCTTCCAAAAGTTGCGGGTCCATGTTCCATGTTTCCTCTTCCGAATCAACAAAAACCGGAATCGCGCCCTGATAAGCCACAGGATAACACGAACCAGAAAATGTAAAACTCGAGCAGATAACCTCGTCACCGCGTTTTACTTTTAAGATAATCAAGGCAAGGTGAATTGCTGCGGTCCCAGAGCTTAATGCCGCGCAATGCCCGATCGAATTATAAGCTGCAAGCTCTTCTTCAAAAGCGGAAATATGGGGTCCGACAGGAGCAACCCAATTGGTATCAAATGCTTCCTTTACAAACTTGATCTCCTCACCGCCCATGTGAGGGGCCGAAAGCCATATTCTTTCATTTTTCATTGGCGGCAAAGATAGATTAGAAGTACGAATTAAGTAGGGCGGCTTGCCCATTTGTCGGGAAATATGACTTGGAGAAGCAAAGTTGAAACGAATGTGTGCGCCCGCCAACACTCCCATAGCCCCTCTCAAGAGGGGACGTCCCTACGATTGGAGTTTATACCAATAAAATTCATCGTCATTTAACCCGTCATCATACTTGCCACATTCTCCAGAAGATTTGAAAGGTCCGCACTCCGATCAAACTTTAAGCCAAGCACAAACCAGTTTTTTCGCACGCCCCACACCCCAATCCCGCCATGCTCACACTTCCCCTCTTGAGAGGGGCACGGGGAGTGTCACACCCAATTCCCACACAAAACTCTCATAATTCTAAACCAACTAACTACAGTTCTTCAATCCAAAATTCAACATTCACAATTCGTCATTCCCCCTCATTTTCCTCTGATAATAAAACGCCGGAATCAAAAGCATCAACAACGTAGGATTAAGCACCAGCCGATGTAAAAAGGAAATCAGCGGTCCATTGTAATGCTGGAAAATAAATCTTCAAAATAAAATAGGGAATTAAAAAGAGGATCAGTCCCGCAAGCTGAACATACAATGAAAAGATCACATACTTCCGCTCTGCAAACAACGCGTAAATCAATCCGATAGCGAATGTATCATTCAGGAAAAACCGGATCGTACGGTTGATGAGAAATCTGTTTATGGATGACTCGGCAACGCCTAGCAATCCCGCTACATCAAAACGTTGAAATAGAAATACCGAAATCAAACCCGATACACAAATTACCCCAACGAGAATGCGTGTATACATCAGGCGGTTACTGCTTTTTTAGATGTAAATTTTTTTACCCACCACACCCAGAGCACAAAAACTACAACATATAAAATAACGGTGAAAAAATATTTATGCATAAAATACATGTAATCCTTCATGTATATCGCCACCCAAAAAAGAAATATGACACGGGCCAGGTTCATGATATGAATGATCAATAGCCCCAGCGGTATGAACCAAAGAAGCTCACGCGACCAGGGACCAAAGGCAATAATAAATGCGACAAAAATGATCATCACATTGATGCCATTGCAACCTTCGTAAATGGCTAAAATATTTTTATTATCAAATACCAACTTGGTGGTCGGTTTATTGCCATGGTCTTGAATGGTGGTTGGCCAGCCACACGAAGTAAGAACAATAGCCGACTGATCGGATACCCAATGCGTAACGGGATCAGGAGCAGGAGAGTAAGCCGTAACATACAGCCCATAAAGAAAATTACCCACCACATAGATCCCCACAAACTTCACGAGGAATAAAATGGTTGGCATAAATTCTTTTATAGAAAAATTTTTCATTCAGTTCTTAGTTAGCCAAACGTTTCTAATTTATCTTCACCAAATCCATCTTCTTGTGCATCGCGTCAACCCTTCCGCATCGCTACGCTCGCACCTTCCCTTACCAGGGAAGGAGTTATTTGGTACAACCAAAATTTTGAGTACTACACGTTACATAAGTACCACAAAACTCCCCTCCTTCCCAAGGAGGTGACGTCCCGACTTTAGTCGGGACTGGGGTGGTTAACCGCGCTGCTAAAATTATTTCTTATCTCCCTCAACACCCCCTCCGGACTTTGAAAAATTTCCTCATTCTCAAACCTAATCACCTTAATACCCACACTGTTTAAATATTTCGTTCGCTTTTCATCCCGACTTAATCCTTCTTCAGTGAAATGTCCTTGACCATCAAGCTCAACAGCAAGCTTTTCCGCAGGACAGTAGAAATCCAAAATGTAAAAACCTACGCTATGTTGTCTTCTGAATTTTCTCCCTTCGAGTTGTTTTCCCTTAAGTAATGTCCACAAGGTTGCTTCAGCAGAAGTAAGGCTATTACGCAGATCTTTTCTGCGAGATTCAAGCTCTTTTTTATTATTGATTTGCTCGTAGGGCATCGTTTCTAACTAATTTTATCTGGCTGCCAACCCTTCCGCATCGCTGCGCTCGCACCTTCCCTTACCAGGGAAGGAGTTATTTGGTGCAACCAAAATTTTGAGTACTACACGTTACATAAGTACCACAAAACTCCCCTCCTTCCCAAGGAGGGGACGTCCCGACTTCAGTCGGGACCGGGGTGGTTAGTGGCTACCCCAACTTCTTCGCCGGCACTCCCACCACCGTAATCTCAGCACTCACATCCCTGATCACAACAGCTCCCATCCCAATTATACTATAGTTGCCAACCTTAACATGATTTAATATGTTCGCTCCCGACCCAATCAAAACGGCTTCGCCGATCTTTACGCCACCTGCAATATTTACACCGGGCATCACGGACGAGCAATTTCCTATCATGACATCATGCCCAATTGTGGTGTTCAGGTTGATGAGCACATGGCTTCCGATTTGTATGTCGGTAGTAAGGATACACCCCGCTGTCAGAATACTCCCTGCACCTATTTTGATTGCTGCTTCCTCCTGAAGTATGACAGAAGGATGTTTTAATACAGGATAATATACACGCGAAGGATCGATCATCTTTATAAGGATCGATTTGCTCGCCGGGTCTCCAATCCCCAATACTAGATTGACAGGAGTACTAAAGGAATTTAAGACATCCAATCCGCCCAATACTTTAAGGCCTTTTACGAGGGAATCTTTCCGGATCCCATCATCAAGAAAACCTATGGGCTCAAATTCGTCAAGCTCACGAACGAGAGAAAGTATTTCCTTTCCCAATCCTCCTGCACCATAAATTAACAAAGGCTCTCTCATTGATTTACATATTTAATAACCTTAGCCGGATTGCCGACCGCCACTGCAAAATCCGGTATATCACTGATGACGACAGACCCTGCTCCAATGACTGTCCAAGCTCCTATTTTTTTTCCTGGGATCACCGTTGACGCCGCACCTATAAAAGAACCTTCACCTACCTGGACATTGCCGCAAAGAATGACGCCAGGTCCAAGGTGTACATAATCGCCTATAAGGCAGTCATGGTCTATTTGTGAACCTGTATTGACAATGACTTGATTGCCAATCTTCGTTTGCGCCTGAATGATCGTTCCCTGCAGCAGCATATTTCCCTTTCCCAGCGTTGCAAAAGGTGAAATTATAGCGGACGGATGAATGGCGTTTGCAAATGAATGCTTCATGGTTTCCACCACTTTTTTTCTCAGGCTATTATCACCGATGGCCACAATAGCATGTGCGTCCTGATCCGCATGAGGATTATATTCGCCGCGCAGTGGAATGCCGTACAATTCTCCGTCGTATTTGGGATCATAAATAGAGACAACGTCATGCCCCTGCGCAAATACACAATCAAGTACTACACGTGCATGCTCACCTCCGCCGTGCAGAATAATTTTATTGGTTGCCACGAAATTTTTCCATTGTTAAAGAAGATTCGCTGCTGATACCTTCTGCTTTAAAAACTTTAATAACCGTTAAAAATAAGATTTTAAAATCTAATGCGAATGAAATATGATCAACATACCAGATGTCGTAGGCAAACTTTTGTTGCCAGGATAAAGCGTTTCTTCCATTTACCTGTGCCCATCCGGTTATGCCCGGTTTTACTAAATGCCTTCTTCGCTGTTCATTGTTGTATAACGCCAGGTATTCTGTTAACAAAGGGCGCGGCCCCACAAATGACATATGTCCCAGTAAAACATTAAAAAGCTGTGGAATTTCATCGATCGATGTTTTGCGCACAAATTTTCCAATTGAAGTAAGCCGTTTCTCATCTGACATTAAGTTTCCATCCTTATCACATTCATCCGTCATGGTTTTAAATTTGATGACGGTAAATAATTTTCCATCCTTACCAGGCCGGTCTTGTGTAAACCAGATCTTCCCACGGTTAGCAATTGCCAGGGCTATAACGATAATTACAATTACAGGTGAAGCAACTACCAGAGCCACAAAAGAAATAACTCGATCGAAGAAAGGTTTAATAATTCTGGTATACAATCCGGTTGAGGTTTGCGCGTAAAAATAATATTAATTTCGATTTAACCGCAAAGGCGCAGAGACGCAAAGAGATGCCTAGTACAGACCCAGAAAAATTCCAACCAAAATGTTTTTAATTCTCTTTGCGAAATTTCTCTGCGCCTTTGCGCCTCTGCGGTTAATAATGCTTCATCAACCTCACATACTCCTTCCTCAATTCCTCCCAAATAAATTGCCTCTTAAAATTATCAGCGATAAAGTCACGCGCAGTGGCAGCAAACTTTTTGCGCTTCACTTCATCATTCACCAACATTTTCATTGCCTCTACCAGCGACGGAACATCCTTCGATGGAATGACCATTCCGGTAACATCATGCTTCACGATCTCATTGCAACCATTGATATCCGATACAATACACGGCACTTCCAGCAGAGCTAGCTTGCATCACAACATTGGGAAAACCCTCGCGATAACTGGGAAATACAAAAACATCCGAAGCCATGATCCAGGGACGAACATCTTCCTGAAACCCCGCAAGAAAAACATCTTTATTCTCCATCAGAAATTCCATGACCGATGGTGGCAAAGGATCAAGATCATTCTCAAAGGGTCCTACCATCAATAAAACCAACCTCCTCTCCCCTTGTCCACGAGTATCTTGCATCGTTTTGAACGCTGTTGCCAGCTCAATAATCCCCTTATCCCGAACAATGCGGCCCAGAAAGGAGAAGACAAAATCCCCTTCATTAATTTTGTATTTATAGCGCAATTCTTTCGCCTTTTTTTTCAATTCAACCGACCTCGAAAAAAAAACAGTATCAATACCGTTACTGCTACCTTTTCCAATAATCTTTACTTTTCGATCAGGCACATGAAGATGTTGAAGAATAAACTTTTTTAATCCTTCCGAGTTTGGATAAATGATGTGGGCCAACCCATACGTAATTTTTTCTGTTGCCATCCAGCAGCACGTTTGAAACCACGATGATTCCATCAGCGGAAGCCCTGCTACGGTATGAAGCCGGACTGGTACCTGACAAATCCATGGAAGCCAACATACCCAACAATCCCGCTTTCGGTGTATGCGTATGAACAATATCCGGACGAAGTTTTTTTATAAGGTAAATGAGTTGCACCAAACAAATTAAATCACGGACGGGTGTAATTTTTCGGGTAAACGGTATGATCTTTATGTTCCACTCCCTCCTTTAGTACTTCCTCTACTTCCCATCCATCCGCACTAATTGTAATTACTTCAAAACCATTTTCACGCATATACCTAAATTGCCCCTGAAGCAACAGGTGGAGTGAGATAGGAACAGTGGTGATTCTAAGAAGCCGGGGCAAGGCAATTGTAGATTTTAGATGGAGAACGATTGTAGATTGAAGATTGTAGATTGAGAAAATTAAAAACATAATTCTATTCAAAATTCAACACTTAAAATTATAACTATCAATCTAAAATCGTAAATCTAAAGTCTACAATCATCAATCTACCCTCCCCTCACAAGATCCGCTACTTCCCCCATACTCAAACTCCTCATCCCGTATCTCTCCTTACAGCGAGAAAAATTATCCAAAATTTTCTTAAGTGCATTTAAACTCTGCTCGGGATAATGACCAAAATTATGAGGATGCCACCAGAGGTGATAGATTTCTCCTTTTTGAGCAGCTCGTTCCATTTCAGAATTAATACGAGCGATTTTCATGTTGTTCAAAAATACTTCTTTGGGACGGTATGGACGCAGCAACCTGCTGGCCGGAATACATACCGGAAGGCCTGGACGATTTTTGAGAGTTTCGAGTGCATACGTATTTTTTTTTCCAATAGGAAGGTAAGCATCCATTCCCCGATTAAGACGCTTCCAGGATGATTCCCTTTGCGTGCTTTGAATATTCCAGAACCAATCTCGGGGATTATCGCGTACAGCAATAAATCCTTCTTCAAAGCAGACTCTTAAATATTCCTCGTTAAACTGATTTCGTGGAAATACAAGGGATCGAAGCTTCTTACCGTTAGCCTTTGCTGATTGCTGTGCAGCCTGAAGATCGGCCCTGAAGTGTTCAATCGTTTGCCCAGCTTCATTGCAGTAATAATGGGAGAATGTATGAGAACCCAATTCCTGAAAAGGCGTATCAATTATTTGCTTCACCAGGCCCTTCGCAAAATGAAAAGGATCGTCCTCTTCTGTGTTTCCGATTCCATATTGTTTGATAAAATTATAGGCAGATAGCTCAGATTGGTTATACGAAGGTTTTGCCCCAGGAGCAAATTCAAGCAGGGAGTCCTTTGAATCATGGAATAGCATACCAACCGTAGCCCAGGTTACATGAACTTCATATTGCTGAAAAAGTGTAAGCATCTCCGGAATAAGTTTCCGCGTATTTAAAAAATATTGCCTATAATTTTCTAAAGGCCATTTTTCGAAACCACCCCAATGAAGTTCAAAGTCAAGGGAGACAATAAATACAGCCCGCTTCATACAACCCGTTGTTCTCGCAGTTTGGCAAGTCTTGCCTTGCGTATACGCTGTACGATGGATGCACGATACGCTTTCAATTTTTCTGCATCCATAAACGAAAGGATTACAAATAAAAAAAGTATAATGACTTGGCTCTTCTGACGCATGGCCAAACCAAGGTTACCTGAAATTTGAGCTAAAGCGACAGTTACAGTTAGAAAACTAAAAAGAGCCGTTTTGACCAAGAAATTACCGGTCAATGAAAATCTAATTCCTTTCCAGCTTAACAATTTAAAAGTGAGTAAAAGATAAAATACATTTTCAAAGGATACAATAAAACCTAGAATGCTCGGAGCATCAAAAAATAAAGGCCGGTATAAAAAAGTAAAGATCTGTAAAGGCAAGCTATAACTGCCTATATCGACTCCAGAGGAGGCCTTCGTTAGTTCTGTAGCACGATGGGTTAGATCTAATCCTTGTGAAATAAATTCTTCTTCGTCGATTCCGACCTGTTGCAGTACGTCGCTATAGATAAAGTAAAACGCAATTGTTACGCCTATTAGAAAAGTTACCCGCAATGGTATAGAAACACCCTTTGTCGTAAACATAAATCCAATAGCAGAGGAAACAAGGATCACCAGCATCACATGGGGTCTTGTGTGATAGATTATAAACCCCCCGATAATGATAGCGATCCAGCGGGTATGAATCTTACTGATACCATAAAAAAATAAGCCGATGCCCATAAAACTTATAGGCCCCTTTCCAAATGATGCAGACCAAAAATGCAGATTAGGAAGGAAGAAAATAAGCTTTACTAAATCGAATCCCAAAAAGGTATGTTTAAAACGAATGTTTTCTCTAAAGAAAACATAAAAATAAACGAATCCGATAAACCCCAGAAATGAAAATAATACCATCGTTGCCTCATATGAGAAGCCAAAAAAATTAACAAATGGATATCCAATAAACTCTACAAATTTTGTGCTCGTTCCATAGAAGTCAAACCAATTATCTCCGCGAAAATTGGTTGACACTTTCAGATAATAAAATTTAGAGTCCGATGGGTTAAACAGCGCATACCCGTAATATGCCAAGGTGAGTAAAAGATGAAAAAAGAATAATTTTCTTAATATAGAGGCTTCTATAAAAGGATAGCGATTCTTTAAACGAGCGATAATCACAAAAGAAACAACGCCTGATAGTATGATTACAAGTATTCCACCCAGCATTTTAAAATAATTCAAGGTCTCCGAGTGAGGGCGACCATTTATTAAAGTTTTGCAAGCCACTTAAATCAGCAAGACATAAATCCCGGATGGTTACTATGGGTCCGACGGACGCGCTTAATTTGAGTCGCCCTAACAATTGCTTGCTGTGTTCAGATAATGTCCCCGATAATGTACAATAATCGATGCCCCATTCCTTCTTTTTTGCTTCCAATTGCTTCAGAAGTCCTTTACGCGGGTAGTTCATTTTCAAAAACAAATCAGTAATGCGCAACTCCATTCCCATACGGCCTTGTTTTATTCTGGCAAGAATCAATCCCGTTAACTCATGACCTTCTTCTTCACCAATGGCAACATAATTAGCTACGGGGACTTCCAGATAACGCCACTTCAAATATGCCCTGGAAATATTTGTAGTTAAATTTTGTGTTTGATAAAGGTGATTTTCTGTTAAACTTGTGAGATCCGGATGATCCAGATAATATTTTATAGGACTATTTTCAACTTTTAGGGTTCTTCCTTTAACCAATAAGTTCTTGACCAGACCGAAAGGCCGATCAATACTCAAATGTATAGGAAGTTTACCAGCTTCCTGCCATCCCATCTTAAGATAACCGGGTTTACTTTGTTGATTCGGCGTGTTGAATACAAAATGATCCCCTTTATTTTTGCAGAAATCGACCAACGCTAATGTAAGCTTTTTAAAAACCCCTTTTCCCTGATGGTGGGCGTGTGTAGCGGTATCCACTGCTCTTACAGCACGATAAATCTGTTTTCTCTCTATCCACTGCCACGTCATAAAAGCGCGTACGCCAATGATCTCGTTGCTGTCAAGGGCAAGGAGAACAGGAGATGCCCCGAAAGGGTTTTTTAAATGCTTCCAGCGCCAATAGTCTTCCGATTTTGGCAGCAGGGTTTCCCCTAACGTTTGCTTAAGAAGGTCCACAATATTAGGTATATCTTGTTCTGTAGCAGCCCTAATCTCCATAAGGTAGATTCCCTCGTCGCAATACTCGTCATTTTTAGGAATATTTTTTTCAAAACAACAAAAGCATTATCAGCTTTTAAGCTTGTTGAAATTAATACTGCGGATAAAAAGAGGAAGCAAAATATATTCGAAAATAGGATCACTTCAAGGAGAACCTAAATTGCCGAATTTTAAGAAAAAGATATCTTTTTATCGGGCCAACGCCGGTCCATTTGCGAAGCATATCTTCACATTCGCCGAACAATCGATTATAATATTTAAAGGCACCTTCGAAACTATACTCCTTTATTAATTGCTGGTTGGTTTCAATTTTTTGGAATTCAGGCAACGGATTATTCTTCATTCGTTTGATAGCGGCAGCTAATTCGGTTGTGTTATCCACAATGGGAAAATCTACGCCCTTGTCGTGCTTAAGATACAAGTGCGAACTTTCTGGTGTAGCAATAACCGGTACTCCTGCAAAAATAGCGTTCGTGATCTTTAGAAAAGGTTTGTTATGATACGGCTTCTTACCAAATGAGCGCATGGCAAGAATTAAATCTATTTCTGAAAAATCGGACCATTTTTCAGATTCATTAACAATTTGAAAATTAACCTTCAGTTCTTCACATTTCTTAAGCCACTCAGTCGTTCTCAATTCCTTGGGTAAGTTTTTAGCATGGCCCATAAAACGGATATTCTCAATTTTATACTCCCGATTCTTGGATCGCGCAATTAATCCCGGCTGCGGCCAACTCGGTATAAAAGCCTCCTTTGCAAAAGAAAAAAATTTATCAAACAAGGACTTAGTACTTAACCTATAGTTGTTAACACTTATAGGGTTATGAATTACCTGGATTTGAGCATACCGATGCTTTCCGTAATCTACTTGCATGCAAACAAAAAGTTGCCTGGCATTAGGTTTTAGATCCATTGGAAAACTTCCTCTATGAAAAATTATTATTCCTTCCTCTGGAATATCGGAGGTAACCAGGACTTCATAAGAATGAGAAAGATTAATATATTTAAAATAGGAATATGTGAGATGTACCCAATGATGTAATCCTGTCGAATAAAATTTCGGATTTATTGCCTCTTGCGAATTTCCAGGAACATTTTCTATCTCAGGAGTGTAAAAATAAATGACTGACTTTTGTTTAGACATGAATAAGGGGTGAAGCAAAATTAAAATTTGAATTTAAATATTTTCGAAATGGAAAATAAAGATCTCGTTATTTGCAACTGTAAAAGCTTGCAAAGTCTAACAAGTGCTGTACACTTTTTCTAGTTCTCGCACCATCTTGTCCATGCTAAACGCTTCTTCAATACGGCTTCTTCCTTCTATAGCCACGGACTTTCGTTTTGCTTCATCTGCAAATAAATCAATAGCAAACTGAACCAGCTTGTCAGACTCATCAATGTGACACAAATATCCATCTTTCTTATGACGGATAACCTCTTTAATTCCTCCGGCGTCCGTGCTGATTACAGGACATCCCGAAGCCATTGCTTCTAATAAGGCAACCGGCAACCCTTCAAATACAGAACTCATCATGTATACATCAAACGCCGCAAGGTAGGGTCTAACTTCGGTTTGCAATCCAACAAAATGAACTTTGTGATCTAAATTCAGTCGCGTACTTTTTTCTAATAGCTGTTGCTTAAGGGGCCCATCACCTACGACTATAAAATGAATTTCAGGTATTTTTTGAATTATTTTATGTGCGATTTCCAACCATAAATCCAATCGTTTTTGAAAACGAAAAACCGCGATTGTACCAATGACCGGTACATTCTCCGGGATACCCAGGCTGCGACGTATTTTCTTTCCATCAAATACACCGGGCGCAAAATTAATCAGATTCACGCCATTCAAAATGATCTCCAATGGTACCTTTAAATTAGGTTTATGCTTTTGTAAAGATTGAGCCACGTCGTCTGAAACAGCAATAATACGGAACAACCAATTCATCGTGGCGAGGTTCATGTATCGCGTTGCGCTGTGGTATCGCTCCTGTTTATTATGCTCTGTGTAGATCACGCGTATGCCTATTATCCTCCCTGCTATACGGGCCACAATTCCAGCCCAGGGTAAATGGGCGTGAATCACTTGAATATTATATTTCCTCACATAACTAATGAGTGCCCCAACCTTCATTATCAACTGAATATTGTTATTTGCTTTTAAACAAGTCACCCTTCCTCCGTTTGCAAGCAGGCTATCTACCATTTGGTCCTTCCACGGTAGAAAATAGATATAATGAAATTCAAACTTCGTCTTATCATGCAACTTCAGTGTTTCTGGTAAAAGCATCTCTGCCCCTCCCCGGCCCAGTGATTTTATAATGTGAAGTATTTTTGTTTTAGGCATTCGTTTTTACTCAACCAGTTTTCTATACATAGACTCAAAACGATCTGAAACACTTGATAAGGTGTAATTTTCCGTAACCAACTGATAGGCATTTTCAACGTAAGCTGATAAACCGGATTTGTCCTGCAGGGCTTTTACAACCACTGTGACAAAATCTTTTTCATTCCCCTTTTCGATAAGAAAACCAGTTTCATCGGTTTTTATCAATTCACCAATAGCCCCAACGTGATATGCCACTACAGGAATTTTACAGTAAAATGATTCCAGGATCACACCAGGCAACCCCTCAATAATGCTCGGCAATAAAAATAGGGTAGCTTGTCGGAAAAATTCTGCTGGGTTGGCTTGGTATCCCCAAAACCTCACCTTATCCGTCATTGATTTGGATTGTACAAACTGCTCCACGTTAGATCTCAACGGCCCATCTCCTACTAGCCATAATACAACGTTAGGATAACGAATATTCACTTGTTCAACAATTCGTATCAACCCTGTATGATTTTTTTCAAAGGTAAACCCACCAACGTGCAGCAGAATGGGTATATCGATTTCAGATTTTTTATTTCCTTGAAAGTCATCAGGTTCAATCCCGATCGGTATAACCCCGATTTTGGTTGAGGCAAAAGGGAATACCGATAGAAAATCATTTCTGGTATATTCACTTACCGATATTATATAATCAGTCACACCATATAAAAAAGCATTCCACCTTTTTATCCATGGATTTTTTATATAGAGGCTTACGGTGCTGGCGTTCCGGAATACAATAGGAACTTTCCAGCCGAAAAGCAATTTTGAAATGACTGCATACTTTAAAGTGTCGCCTGCGTTTGCTTGAAGTACATCCGGGTTTTCGCTTTTTATGAGATCAGCCAATTTCTTCCAGCCACGCCAATCGATAAATCTGATTTTCTTGGAAAGGCCCAAATGAATTACCTTTCCATCAAATGGTAAAACAGCATCTCCTTGGAATAGAGTCACGATTATACAGGTATGACCTTTCTTAGTCAATGCTTTGGAAAGTTGACACGCAAAAATCTCAGCGCCCCTTAATTGCGGCTTTTGAATAAGTTGAAAAATCTTCATCCAATAAGTTGCTCATAGAATGTTAAAGACGCTTCGTTGATATACCTTAATAAAAATTTCTTTTTAAAATTACGAATGCTATTCTCACCCATTTCCTGTCTTCTATCTGCATGGTTTAGCAAATTGCCAAGGCATTCGCTTAATTCTTGAATGTTTCCCGCCTCGAACATAAGCGCATTTTTATTCCGTAGCACTACTTCATTCAATACAGGTATATCAGAACATATAATAGGCAATGATGCCGCTTGCGCCTCTATCAATACTCCTCCCAATCCTTCGTATAGAGAAGGAAATACAAATATATCTGCGGCCGCCATCCATTGCGCGACGTCCTGGCGATGTCCAAGCCAGACGAATTTTGATTTGAGCTTATTTTCCTTTAAAAACACTTCAATATCCTGGCTGCTATTTCCTTCACGACCGAGAAAAATATAGGCAACAGGAGTGGTTATCTTATCTTCAATATATTGAATTGCCTTTAATAAAATCAAATGCCCTTTTTGAAATTCCTGTCTGCCGACATGAAGAACCAACTGGGTTTCCCTGGGAAGGTTTAGTTCCCGCAAATATTTTAAGCGAAGTTCATTACGTTGATCCAGGAATTGATTTTTGTTGCGGCCACGGTATAGTACCTGAATTTTTTCCAGTGGAACCTGAAGCTGTGCATGATAATGTTTTTTGACGGTTTCTGTTATCGCCAGGAAATGATCCACTAGCTGGGTTGTAAAACGATCTAAGTTTTTATAGTAATAAAAGGAAGGAGAGCTAATACGCGGATCATTTAGACGAACAGGATCGTACGAGCAGTTCACCAAACTCTCCACATGAATAAATTTAGTTAGGAATCGCGCAATCCTTACCCTGAGATTGGACTTAAACAAAATTGAATGAACAATATCAGGTTTTATTTTTTTAATTAACCTGGCTATTTCATTACACTGAAGTGCAATTCCTTTACTCTTTAAAAACCAAACGTTGAATCCCGCTGCTAAAATCTCTTCTTCAATACCTTGTTTTCTATGGCCTAGTGTAATAATAAAAATTTCAATTTCCTTTTTTTGTAAATAATACCAAAGGTCAGCAGTTGAGCGCTCAGCACCTCCAGTTCCCAGAGAATCAAGCACATAGAGTATCTTCATTGACCGGGAATAGGATATTTATATTTTTCCAGATATAATTTCGCAACCTTATTAATAGAAATTATTTCTTCCGCCGAAAGTTTCCTGAACGAAGATTCATTCATATTCCTTATGGCTTCTTTACTTTGGTGTACAGTAAACGAAACGTCTCTCAGGGAATGAGTGAAAGGTGGAATGCCCAGAAAATCACATACCGTACGAATAGTTTCGTCTGGGTTACCCGTTAACTGCTCGTATGAAATTTCTAAAAGATTTTCAAGTTGCTGTTTTTGAGCTTCAACAACTTCCAAGCTTCTTACCCATTGGGTGGCACATAATTCTATCGGATAATGCGCTAGTCCATACAGCGGATTTCCAGGCATTATCGCAGCCTTTCTTTTGATACCTTCACTGACTGCATATCCGTTTCGAACGATATGAATAAAATAAGCAGGTTTAAAATAATCATTAAAGAATAACGCCCGCGGCGTATTGGAGATGGATTTTTCAATCAGCAGTGGTTTTTTTTTTGTAAAAAAATGAGACCAATGTCGTTTAATCTCAATTGCAATGGTGTCTGCGGTCGCTGCAGGAATCGCCATTTCATTTTCACATTTGACCCACATCCTTCTCCAACCGAAGTCTTCCGGACGCGGGAGCCTGTTCGAAAGCATGACTCCCTCATCGTTAAGTCCGCCGATTTGAGCGTGTTGTGTTAAAATCTCGTCGAGTAGTGTAGTTCCGGAGTTGTAGCATCCAATAATAAAAATCCATTTTTTTGGTCTTGGAACTTCACCTGTGTAATACAATAAAGCCGTGCTTATCTTGTTCTTCCGAAATCGGGCATAAAGGCGTTGTTTATAACTTTTGTTACTCATTTATTTCTTTTTCAAGAACAAATACATCCTGAAAGTACAATCCCGGTATTTCTTTCCAGTTACCCGGATAGTAATCTGCGACCTTAAGCCGCGAATTTTTTAATAACTCATTAAATCCACTCTCTGTTACACCAATAGCATCTTCGGGCACTTTTGTCCATTTCGGGGTAAACCAATCCAGGGAATCGTATGCTTTTCTATCAAAAATCCAGTTCTCCTGACGTGTAGAATGAAAACGTCCCGGTCCTTTTTCTCTTTTCTGCAAAGACTCCCGATAATGCTCATCCAGGTAGAAAAAAGTAATGATTGCTTTACCATTTTCCTTCAATACCCTGGAGACTTCCGTCAGATAAAATGCAGCATCCTGCTTATTCATATGAGTCCAGACTGACAAGGCCGTAAGGATATCGACTGAATTTGGTTCAAGCTACCATTGCTTGCTGTTACTCGCCTGGGCGTTGGCATACCGGGCATTGTGAACATCAAAGTGTATAAATTCATAGTGGGATTCAGGAAAATTCTGTCTGCAAAAATCGATTTCCTTTTTTCTCACATCCATACCTATGTATTTGCCTGACTCTGAAACAAACGGATAAGAAGCTATTCCAAGCAATCCGGTTCCGCATCCAATGTCTACAATGGTGATTCCTTTTCTACCTTTAATTAAAAAAAACAGGAGTGTTTGAAAAATTCCAATGACATGCGACCACTCGCCATAAGAAACCTTGCCGCCTCTACGATCCTTATATCCCGGTATGAACTTGAGATTGTTTGTCCGCTTAACATATTTCTTGTCAACCTGTATATAAAAAGAATCGAGTAAACTGAAGTAAACATTCCTAAGCTTCTTTCTAAGGTTCATGGCATAACTTTTCTTTCGGGAATTAATAATCCCGCTAAAATAGAACAAAGAGCCGTTTGTCCGTTTACTTATGAAATTAACTTATGAATTTTTTTAGTAATCGGCGCAATTTGCGAATGCCAGCCGCTCAGAATCAATTTAAATTTCCACAATGGGGTACTGTCATTTACGCTCAACCGGGAAATTCTGAACGGATTAACGTATTGAGAATTCAATTTATGATCGAACAAGAACGCTAGCTTTATTTCCAGATCTCTTAGAATCTTTTCCGACGCTTCAGTATAATTTCCGTTGGGGTATGCAAAGATGTTATGATGCGGAAGGCCATTGTCTTTCAGATATGCAGAACTCGTACTTAATTCGTATTTTATTTCATTCGTTGAAAGTTTATCAAGCATGGGATGCGTATGAGAATGATTAGCTATCGATATCCTTCCCTGTTCCATAACCTTAAGCTCCTGTAACGTAAGTTGCCGATGTTGCAATCGGGCACGGTTACTCGTTGACCGAAGCCTCTCAAGAAAATCCAGTCTTTCATTGTTGGTTAGCGATTTTGCATGCACTACTTGCTTTTTGTCATTCGTATAGTATAGAATTTCATCCCACCAATAGGGATATTTCGTATCTATTAAACTAGTGATCACAAATAAAGCGGCCGGGCAACTGTATTTTGTTAAAATGGGAAATGCATATTTTAATACCGAGTAATCCCCGTCATCAAAGGTAATGAGAACATCTTTTGATTTTAATTTCCTGTTTGCATAGCCATCAATAAAATCAGAAAGCGATAGTATGTTGTAGTTATTGTGTACCAAATGGTTAATCTGGTCTTCAAAATTTTCTACTTCATTTATTGCATGATACGTTAAAATTATCATAGTCGCTTCACAGTTTACCAATCACTCATCTACCCTTATCTGATTCCCAAAATCCGGCCCACCTTCTTACTAATTTTTCGCGGCAATAAAGTCATATTATAAAACTTATTTCCGAGGTTAAACCTTGACTGGGAAAACACTAACTTTTCTGAAGCTCTATTAAATCGATCCAGGCAATAGGAATATAACTCGTAATCATACCTGTTGATATCTTTGAATTTTTTTACCGCCTCCTCTGAAAGAGTATCGGTATTATCCAAACTTTTATTTTTAGTAATATTCTGTTTCCAGTAGTACACATTTTTGAATACTCCCAGGCTCCTGAACAATTCTATGGATAAATCAAACTGTTCTGTTATGCCCACTGCTAAAAAATATTTATTGATATTCTCAATCGCCATGGTAACATGATGCGCATCAACCTGACCAAAAGGTGTTTCATTTCCTATACCTGATAATCTTCTTACTAACGCGTTATCATTTTCATATATCCTGTTATCTAAAACGTAATCTTCCATTTTCTTGTCGATGTAATCGGAATGGTGCTGTGCTTTTGCATCCCGTTTAACATGATGATATCCTGATATCGCCTTTTTCAACGGCTCCCTTACAAAAGTTAAATATTTTGCACTTTTTTGATTTATCAATTCATGAACTCCAAAAACGAAATGTCCATGAATTAATTGTTTCGTAGAGGTATCGACCTTCTTTAATTTCTGAAGCAATTCTTGTTTCGAGATCCAGGTAGTCCAATGCCATCGGATTTCTTGCGCGTCATCCTGAAAATTATTCTTAATGATATAATTCAGTGTCGATCCCGCCGTTTTTGGAATGTAAAAAAAATAGCATAATTATTTTCCTAATGTACCGTGCAACCCATTTTTGAAAGCGACTGTTATATTTCTGACCCTTTCGATTTTTGAATTTCTGAAAAGAAGTGTTACTAAAATTCCCAGCATGTGCCTAGCATACAATCTCCACTTAGCCGTTCCTTGATTTTTTAACATGTAAATGGAATTCCGATAGGAATAAAATTCACGCAGAATCGACTGTTGTGGAAATAAAATTACAGTATTGAGCAGTCTAATCTGCTTTTTTTCTTTATATAAATTGTGATATACCCGGGAACCGGGAACACGCAGTACATAGCCGCCAGCTTTATAAATTCTTTTATAAAATTCGAGATCTTCGCGGCCAATAAAAAAAGCTTCATTAAGATATCCCACCTTGGTTACAATATTGACGGGCAATAATAGACCGTTAAAAGAAAGGCCACCCCGATATAAGTTATTCTTCTTTTTATCCGTCAGCTTGCGAAATCCGGAAGAATGAAAGGTATAATACTTCGTTTTAGCGAAATCTATCCGTTATCCTCAACAGGGCATAATGCCATTAATTCCTTTTCGCTGTAATGACTCAATAATTTTTCAAGGCAATCAGATTGGGCAATAGTATCATGTTCCAGGCACCAAATAAAATGAGCATGGTATTG
>CAWING010000005.1:0-60737 GCA_963837415.1 uncultured Bacteroidota bacterium
GAACACCCCACCCCCATTTTGGCATAGGTTCAGTTGGGCTCATTTCGATGGGCGCGCCATTTGAATTTATCATCGCGATACGGGTACCCCATTCGATGTAGGCCACGAACGCAGAACGGAATTCGGGATCATCCGGCAAATTAATTTCATCGGCGGATTGGAGCAACAAGTCTACCCATCGTTTTCGATGTTGTTCGGTCAGGTCTCTGAAAAAATGTTTTTTAACCATGGAGGCGTGGCTTCCACCATCCCGTTCTGTGTATTGGGTGGGTCCTCCAAAAACTTCGGCGATAAAATGCGCAACATGCACCTGATGGTCTGTTGACATATTTCGGAATATGGGTTCAAGTATCGGATCC
Organism: uncultured Bacteroidota bacterium; assembly: GCA_963837415.1. Lineage (GTDB taxonomy): Bacteria > Bacteroidota > Bacteroidia > Cytophagales > Cyclobacteriaceae > Chryseolinea. The sequence continues at coordinate 360 of CAWING010000005.1, forward strand.
GCTAAAACCTTTTGGTAAAATACATCTGTCAATTTTAAGAAAGTAGGCATACCGCCCGCCCATTCGTAAAGTGTAGGTATAGTGTGATTTTCTGTGGACATCATAAAGTGGATAACTTATGCAATTGGATTGGTTATTCATAAGAGTCATTTTGACCCGACGCTTCTACCCTATTCTGACAGTGATCTTTGAATCTAGATTTTTTCTTTTTACGATCATGCCATAGAAATAAAATCGACCTGATTAATAGGGATCAAATTTACTTCGAATTTCTTGGCGATCATGTTCATGAGTGGGTCGTTCTTGATCTTCTGCATCATTCGCAACGTCTGTACGGAATTATAGCCCATTACCATCTGGTCGATAAGCTTAAGATGTTTGACGGCGTAATAAAAACCAGCAATTACATAGGGACCAAAAGGCGTATGGGGTATATCGAATGAAGTTCCGGTCATGTTAAACAACGTATTGGGTAGATACTCCCCCGTATGTTGAATACCTTTCAAGGTCTTGTAGTAATTCGCTGCCTTAATTCTCGAAGCCTGCCTCGGGTTGCTCATGGATATCAATCCTGCCAAGGGGGCTTGCTTTATCGATTGATTGATTAACAGTTCTTTGGCAGCACGTTCATTTTGCGCATGCTTCCGTATCTCTAATTGAACAGTATCCCAGAAAGGTACACTGGGATCTCCGTCATCCACACGGATCAATGCATGAATAGCATAATCCTGAATACCACTGGTGATTTGGATATCAAGCACCTTTAACTCGGGATCGCTCGCAATTGCTTTTTCCAACAATGTCCTTTGATGCCGTGGATGCGTACGAAGCAAATCAATACTCGAGATCCAATCACCTGCGAGATAGCCATCATAGGCGTACACCTCGCGGAGCAACAATTTAATGCTGGTATCATTGACAATCTTAAACTTTTTCCCCTTTACCTCAATTTCAGGTTTTTCTTCAACGATCATTTGCTCAATCTCAACTCCAACTGCAGAGGCGTGTAACATACCGCAATTCAAGGGCGAGCCATCTACAATACGCAAGTCGTGCACGTGACTGATATAATTGTCATTTGAGTCTTCAGTTAAGTGGCCATGCGTTTGAATATGGACATAATAACGCATAGGCACATGGCTATCATTATTGCGTTGCACCAGCTCGAAGGTCCGCTTAATGTCCATCACGACATCGGGAGTTACAAAAGACCCTGCTGCGCGGATCACGTGCATCTCGACTTCGATACCTTGCTTTCGAAATTCCGCCGTAGTCGTTGCGACAGCATCAATTTGAATTTGGTTGAGGTCTCGTGCATCAGCACAACCTATCAGAATATGAGCTTGCTTTTCTTTCGTTGTCATAATTTATAAGGGACATGCAAATCCATAAAACGTTTTTGTGTTATTTCCCAATTGCTTACAACCTTCGTTCTACTTGTGTTAAGCTCATTGGAAATCTTGTTGAAATTATTCACTGCTTTGTTATATTCCTCAATCGCCTTGTTATAAGCATCAACATCTTCTTGTGTACGTTTGTTTGCTGACTTTGTATCAAATGATTTTTTCAACTTTTCAAACTCTTCCTTTTTCATCAGGAAGTCGGTCATCGACGATACCTTGTTTTCCGCTTCGCTCTTTTGGAATTCCAATACTTTCCGGCATGCTGTTATTAAGGATCCATCCCCTTTAAACGGTTTAAGCGTATCCAAACGTTCCAGCCCTTCCGCCGAAAATTTGAAAAGACTGTTTTTTCCTTGCTCAACACCATTCACGTCGTTGGTCTCCATTGCCTTAAGCATCAACCCCTCCTGTACACTACTTTTAAAGAAGAGCAAAAAAACCTGGTTCATATAACCGTTCACTTTCCCTGCCTGATCCAGGCGTTGCGAAAGTTTGGTAGCTTGCCCTTCCGTAAGTCTTACATTGTGTTTGAGGGCAAAGGCCTCGTATACTTTCGGGACTTTACCATATGCGTCATTCAGTTTTTGCCGCGCTTTTTCCTGAACGAGCAAGTACGCTTCCATCGCGTCATACGATTGTTCCGCTACTTCTTCCATGTCAACAATTTTATGATAATCCTCTTTGAAAATAGTAAGCATAACGATCCAATATTCTTTAAAAGCATCGCGCAACGTAGCATCCCCTTTGTATGGGTGCAATTTTCCCCCGTCACGAATAGCCTCATTGACGGAATTTATTAAATCCATCCGTCGTTTTTCCATTTTCCTCGCCCTGTTGCCATGGGCAACTTCACTCATATAAGAGAGGTATTTTTTAGATAAGTTCTCTTCGAGCTGGTTCAGGTAGTTCATGTAATCAACCGGGTTATCCGTTGTTGATTGCGCAGAAAGCCCAATTGGGACAACCAAAAACATCAGCGCGTTAAAAAGTAAACGTTTCATACTTATTTCGAGGAAGTTGTCCTGATGTAATCACAAATAATATAAAAAGCTTCTTCTAAAGAAATATCGCGAAGTAGATTTTTCGCCCATACTTCATTAATCAGCCTGACGTACTCGTCGACCTGCATTCGCTGTGTGTCAAAAGCGTGACTGCTTACTTTAAATGCGCCCGTAGTTTTGTCACTAAGATCCCTTAACAATTCAAATTCCTTTCCTTCAAAGGCCACAAAGTTTTTGAAATCCAGCCAGTTCAAGGATACCGAATCAAATTTTTCTTGCATCTCAGCTAATTTCCTGCTGCATTTCGCTGTGATTTGAAATGCATTATTGTTTGCTACACGTGAAATGCTTTTTTGTTTTAGTTCGTGCAATGGCAATAGTACAAGAGGTGTGTAATACGTTTTCTTTAGAACGGAATCGTAAGGTAACGCTCCCGATAAATGCGCTTCACGGAAATCGATAAAATCGTAAAGATCAGGCAGCGGAATATCAGGAACAATGCCGCGCTGCTGAGCGGTTTTTCCCGTGATCCGGTAAATTTTAGTTGTTGTTACAGTTGAAAAGCCCCAGCCTGATTTTATACGCTGCAACGCATCCCCCTGAGTGGTCTTCCCCGGTTCTAATGCAAACATCTCTTGACCGGTAGCTTTGCCGTATGTTCTGCTCCCCACAATAATAGCACGGTGATAATCCTGTAAGGCTGCAGCCAGAAATTCGGATGCAGAAGCGCTGAGTCCGTTGACCAGCAACACGAGAGGACCATCGTACACCGTACCGCGGTTCATATCTTTTACGGAAAGTATATCGCCAGATTTACTCTTCAAAACACCCATCGGACCGGCATCTATAAAAATGCCTGCCATCGCTACTGCTTCATTTAAAGATCCTCCACCATTGTATCGGACATCCAGCACCAAGCCATCTATCTTTTCTTTTTTTAATTTAAGTACTTCCTTAGCCACATCATTAGCGCAACGTGAACCTTCGGTTTCTCCCCAATCGGCATAGAATCCGGGAAGAGAAACATATCCAATTTTTTTTTCTCCCTCCAGTATAAAACTCTTCACAACGTTTTCTTCAGCCTCCATTTTTTCTTTTCGCAACTGAACTGTTTTTTGGATACCACCTGTTTGTCTTAAAATGAACTCGATGGCATTTCGATTGGACTCCAGGAGCAAATCATCGATCTCCCGCTTGCTCATTCCAACCACCTCCACCCAATCGCTTCCTTCCCAACGAACCTGTTCTATTACATCACCCGGATGAACTTCGCCCGACTTCCAGGCAGGACCGCCGGGTGTAAGCTGACTAATAACGATTTCACCGTCATTATTTTCTTCTATGTTTATTCCGAAATAAAACCCTTCCGTGCTTAGCGAAGCCATGAAATTTTCCATTTCAGTGGATGAGAAGTAACTACTGTGAGGATCAAAGGCGAGACTTATAGATCGCAGAAACAGCGATGCCAAATAGTTTTCATAACCCAATGGATGATGAAGGATTCTTTTGATCTTTCTTGAGCTGCTTCGTTGTGTCCTTTGCCTGGCGTCAGCTTCTTTCTTAATTAAAAATTCTTTGTCCGAAACTTGAGCCATGTTTTTCCTTAGGCGTATAAGCTCGTTAAGAGTTTCATATTTTAAATTTAAATACCAGCGTTGTGAGCTTTCGGAATCATTTTGCGCCCAGTTCGTATCCGATACTAAAATTTCCTGTTTCGTAAAATCAAACGATGACCGAAGATGTTGGGTAATCATTTCATCGGCTCGAACTAAACGCTTCTTGTAGACCTTCGTGATCGCAGGCAAGAAATCCCAGCTGGACGCTGTGAGATCGTTATCAATTTTATTTTTATACACTGACAATTCCATTATTTCGATTTGCGTGAAATAAAGTTTTTCCGGATCTAACTCCTGCAGCATGTGATCAAAGACAATAGTGGAAAATAAATCGTCAATCGGTTTTGGGTTAACGTGATGTTGAAGAATTGTTGTCTTTAGTTGCATCGCTTCATTTCGAACGGTCACAGGCTGCTGTGCCATCGTTTCAACCGATGCAAAAAGGAAGAGCAATTTAAATATATACTGTCCTATTGATTTTGACACATTGCGGAATTATACTCGCCAATATAAAGATTCACGCAATGAAAATTCCGTCCCACGAGCAGATTCTGCAGCTGATCAAGAAAAATTCAGGTAAACCAACGCAGCATACATTTCTTAACACCTATTTGGGCAATACCCATCCACGTTATCCTATCAGCGCTCCCATTCTCAGGAAAATAGCAAAAGATTGGATGAAGGATCATCGCGATTTGTCAGCAAAAGAATTTGCAGCGCTGCTTAACGAGTTGGTTCAGGGTGAGTCTTCCACCGAAAAAATGATGGCCGGAATTTTACTGGATTATTCTTCCGCAGATCAGCGAAAGTTCAATCCTGTTTTATTCGACAAATGGCTCGATCATTTGGAAGGTTGGGCGGAAATAGATGCAGTATGTACCAGCAAATATTCGCGGACTGAAATTGCAGATCAATGGCTAAAATGGAAACCGTTGCTGATAAAATTTTCAAGAAGCAAAAACATTAACAAGCAGCGAGCGTCACTCGTATTTTTCTGCTCACCCTTAAGTAAACTCGAAGACAAGCGGATGGCGGAAACTGCATTAGCTCTTATTGACCGGCTGAAAGGCGAAAATAAAATATTAATTACAAAAGCTATCTCTTGGTTACTGCGAAGCATGACTAAATACAATCGCGAGCCCCTTGAGCTTTATTTAAAGAAGAATGCTGAAACACTTCCAAAGATCGCAGTTCGCGAAACCACGGTTAAACTTGAGACTGGAAGGAAGACGAAGAAATAATTACTAAGTTCTATGTAAATCTGATTGTTCATTTTTCAATAACTCTAATAATTCCTTCTTCTTATTGGCCGATACCTCCAACTCCCGCTTGTTCTTCATCGTTACAAAACCGCCTTTGCCTTTGGATAACGTATCACATAGTCTGGATTGATAACCAAAGACCGGTGGATACGCAGGAAGCGATGCTCCTTCAAAACATCCTCAAAAATTTTAACGTGCGGCATTCAACTCTAGGTAATTATATATTTCACCATTGTAAACGAGAATTTTTTGTTTATCGTCACTAAACATTGGTTGATTACCGGTATTCAAATCGATAATACTCAAACGGCGATGTCCCAATCCCAAATTATCTTTTACAAAAAACCCTTCTCCATCAGGGTCACGGGATGAAATACAATCCGTCATCTTTTTAAGAATATTTTGACTTGATACTCTTTCTTTATTGAAATGAAGATATCCAACTATACCGCACATAAATTTAAAGAGGCTTTCTTGCTCTTCCTTCAACTCCATTATAGCCATAATGAACATCTATATCCACTAATCCTTCTTCCGCATGCCATTTTTTAAATGATTTTAAAGTTTCAGGAAAATCGTAAGCGGGCGAGACCATGTCATAAGAATCAAGAATGGCCCATTCCTTTAAGGTTTTATCATCTGCATTAGGTAGCAGTTCTGAATAATCTGCGACCATTAATCGCCAATTAATCTTCTTACCAAGCTTCGGTATTTTTCGTATTAAACGTGTCAAAGGCCATATAAAATTAATGTAAGAAACGGTCCATTTATATAACTTATCAGGGTTCATACGTTTGGTTATTTTTCTTATTAGATATTTAGGGGTTAAATAAACTTTTCCTAAGCTTTTTAAATAAATGTCAGTACATAAATATCCGCCTGGCTTTATTGCATCAACTAGACAATGAAAAGCCTTACGTGGGTCTGGAGTATGTTGAATAACTCCTATACACAATAGACGATCGAAATAATTTTTTTTAAATGGCATGTCAAAAATACTAGCCTGAACAATCAGTAAATTTTCGTTTCCGGCATTTGACTTATAATTAGCTTCAACAGCACTTGAATAGTCAAAGGAAATTATCATTGCTCCAGTTTCAACTGCGTGTTTCGTAAACCTTCCAGAACCACTTCCTGCTTCAAGTATAAGTTCTCCGTTAAGTTTATTTCCCCACTTTGTCTCATTGATAAAACGTCCTTCTGAAATCTTAAACCCTGAAGAACCATCGTACTGGGTTCGTGAATGTGTGTTCCATTCTAGACCGAAATTATCCGCATAATTATTATCAGGAACAAATCTCGGTATTCCCTTAATAATAGTATACTCCTTGTTACAGGTTGTACAAAGTAAATTGCCATCAATTACGTGTTTGTCTTCAGCTACACTAATAGTTATTTTAAGCTCACCAATACATGTTGGGCAACATAAATATTTTACATGTTCTTTAATCATTCTTGTTCAGTTTGTAGGTTTATTTGGTTTAGTTATAAATTTCGCACATTAAAATTTTTAACAAAAAACAATTTTATAATTTACTTTTATTTTTATCGCATTAAAAATATTACCTTTCTTATCTACTGAATTGAATTTGGGTGAGAAAAGACATAAGTCTTCCAAATCCCGAACACACTTTAATTTCTCGGTCCATAGTGGGGTTGCTGCTGACCAAGTTCAAGCGCCCCCAAATCCGGAGCTTTACCTGAATAGTTATCTGTTACATTGGGTAACACACAACCGGCATCTATTGCCTTGCTGGATGGCTTCAGTCGAAAATCGTATCCTTTTATAGGGTAAATGTGACCTTTCTTTTTTGCGTCTGGCATGGATACATTTTCAAAGATGTCATAATCTAATTCTACTCCGTGAACCTCATAGCCGGTCTTTTTTCTAAACTCTTTGAGATCTTTAAATTCTGAGAATGTAAGGTCTTTTTCGTCGGCATTGTTCAATAAATCATTTGGCGGGTACCTCAACCGGTATTTCATCCCGGCTCCGCTCTTCTTCCTGTATCCGTTATAGTCCAGGGTGGAATACCGCGTAAAGGTAGTTCCCGTCAGCGATGGACGATTATCGTCTGGACCCAGGAACAAGTTGTTTCTAAAGTGCCCATTGGAAAAATTGTTTATGCCCACGTCTGTTAAAAATGTATTCTGATACGTAAAGATACCAGACGGACGCACCGTATACTTTAGTGCAGTTCCCGGAATGTTATAGCAAATGTTCCGGATGAAGTAGACAGGACCACCAAAAACCGGCTGAGCGCTTAGCGCTGAGTGGTATGAATTAAATCCCCTGTTTTCAAATACCCTGATATTGTGGACTCCGCCATCGGCCTCAATGAAATCATCGGCCATGTTGAAAATATCATTTCGATAAAAATCAATGGAGACGCACTTGGGTTTTCCTTCCTCAGGCAAGCCATGTGTATCAACACAAATCCCATCATGGAAATAAGCGATGTAGTTATGGCATACTACGTGACTCTGGCCATAAACTTTTATAGCGTAGTATGAAGTTAAAGGCGCCGGCTTTTCTAAACCGTACCACCCCACTAATGTATCAGGATCATGTCGCCCGATCATGACATTATCAGCGATGTAAAAATCTTTGGAATCTGCACTGTATGTTACCACGGCCATGCCTATATCTTCCATCTTGCAATTCTTGACAGTCAACCCGCTGCATCCCATCACTCTCTTAAGTCCTGCATAAAAAGCAACATCCGTATTTCTGATCGTTAGTCCTTCGAAATAATGGTAATCAGCAGCCATGACATCGAAGAGTCGATACGAATCATCACCGTCAAAAATCACCTCACCATCTCCAGCAGCCTTGATAGTGATTGGTTTTTCAGGCGTACCTTTTTGGGTAAGGACGTACGCACCGTGGAAGTCGAGCGCTAATGAATCCGCATATTTAAGGCGGTTGCCTTTATAACGGCCCGCATGGACCAAAATAACATCGCCAGCCTGCACGCGAGGTTCAGGCACATTCCACCAATCACCGGTATTGCCAATTCCATAGTACGCTTCATTCAGTCCCGTGAATGCAGGACTTTCTTTAGCACCTTTATAACCTGGAGGATATACGTGATATACTTTTCCATGTTCGTACGGCTTTGGCTCACGTTTAGTTCGAACCACAATGTTTTGTTCTGCTGAACCTTCAGCTCCATCCGGATCGATCAGTTGAAATTTGCATTCATATTCAGTATCCGGATCCAGATTAAAGATACTGCCGGCAAACATGTGCGGCGTTGTGTATACCCAGGGCTGCTCATGCCCATAGATTTTTTCTCCTCCGATTCTCAACAGCGGTAATGCTTTTTGCCAGGGGACGCTTCCTTTTTTTCTGAACGTTACCGATACTGTGGCATTTCGATTTTCATCTCCGTCAATCATCCACTCAAACCCCGCGCAGACAAGCGTCGGAGGCTCTACGATAAATTCGCCTGCTTGAGTTTTATTTTTTCCTGTTGCAACAGATTTTACTCCGTCCGTTTGTTGCGAAATGCAGGTGCTTGCAATAAGGATAAAAAAAAGTGTGGGGATGATTTTCATAAATCAAATTTCTTTAGGCTTGGAAATATAAATAGATTCTCACAAAGTACCGGGAGTAGTTAAGGCTTGCTAAAGAGGTATACACTTTCGAAATTTTTGGGACCTTGTAACCTTATTACCGTAGTAAAATGGGCATCTTAGACTCTCAACCTTATTACCTTATTTGAAAACCTTTGATATTATAAGGTAATAAGGTTGTTGTTTAATAATAATCTTGCGTTACTAAGGTAATAAGGTTTTTAGGTGTGCAAATTCTCAAGCTACAAATGGCATTCCGTAGTGAGGGGATTGCTCTCACTCCTACACACATTCCACGCTCAGTTGCCAATGACGGAACTTCACTCTATCCAATATTCATCAAAAGATTGGAGGTAATTTTCGGAATAAAAACTCTGTGTCTCTTCTATGAATGTGGAGTTAGGGCTTTACAATCAACACCGACGGAATTTTAGGAAGCCACAAATATTGGTTCTCAACAGCCTTTGTCCAGCTTTCCAAACTAATTATCAACAGATCTTCTTTCTTAGTTAAGGCTTCTTCTATATCAGCATTTACAAACAAAGCCAAATGCTGTGGAGCTGTTTGTTCAATAAGGCGTATACTTTCTTTGAGATCAGGATTATTTTTTGTGATACCATTTGGATCATAGATAGTAACACGAGCATCATTGTTAAAAATCAACCGCTGAATGAATGGCAATAAAAAAGAATCATGATTATCAAAAAGAAATATGATCACATCATCGATATGATGCAACCCCTTATCAATGAAGATACCCACAGGAACTTTTGCAGACTTTACAATTCTCCGGGTTCTTTCATCAAATATGTTTTCAAAAAATCTCTCCTTGCGTTTTAGAGTGCCATAAATTCGCTGAGGATCAATCATTTTTGTAGTAAAGCCTAACACCTTCCCTAATAGACTACCCTCAAATACAGATTGACCAAAACCCATGATCATCAAATCAAAATTTCCCACATTCGCGGTTTGAATAATGTCCCGCTCAATATCCGTGGAAGGTTTAAATAGGGTAACGATTGGGAGGTTTAACCTTCTGGCTTCAACATTGATGGGCGCAAAACTTTCCTGTTCGTATTCCTGTTCATTAAATTGATTTAATTCAGTAGATGGCGTCAAATGAAGCGCTGTTATGCTTGCATTTGAAGGAGCCTTTCGTACCAGGCTATGCGCCAGGCTGAACATCTTCGTGGCCCGTTGTGGATCTCCAAAAGAAACAAGTATCTTGAATTTGCCGGCTTTATCTACTCCATTGGTGTGCACATCGACCGGTTTTGGAAAGATCTTATTGATCAGATCGAGCGCAGGTCCGGTCATACACGTGGTTACCAAGGCCATGATAACCATCATCGTAAACACTTCCGGAGTTAAAATTCCCAAATCATATCCGATGTTCAATACAACCAGTTCCATCAGACCACGTGTATTCATCAATGCACCTATAGCTAAACTGTCTCTCCACGATTGACCGACAAACCTCGCAGCAATCGTACTTCCTAAAAATTTTCCCGTTACTGCTACAACGATGATGACACCGCATACTATCCACATAGACCCATTATCGATAAGATTAATTTGCGTGCGTAATCCTGTGAAGACAAAGAAAAGAGGCAGCAGCAATACCAACGATACATCTTCAATCTTTTCAATGAATACCGTTCTAAAGTTCAAATTGGAAGGCATAATCACGCCAGCCATAAAGGCACCAAACAAGGCGTGTATCCCAATTATTTCCGTAGCATACGATGAAAGTAATAATGTGAGAAAAAATATGGCCACGATAGGCTTGCTCAGACCTTCTCGATTGTAATAAACGTCTCCGAGCTTCTTGAGAAAAGGCTGTACAATTTTCAACATAACGATTACGTAAGCAATTGCAATGGCCATCGTATAAAGCGCGCTTGTAAAAGAACCGGCCTTTACAATAGCAATTACAGCAGCCAGTATGCACCATGCTGTGACATCATCGGCCGCAGCGCACGTGATGACTAATGCACCTAATTTGGTTTTGGTCAGGTTACGCTCTTGCACAATGCGAGCAAGGACCGGAAAAGCGGTTATGCTCATCGCAATCCCAAAAAATAAGGCGAAGGAATAGAACTGAATATTTTCCGGCGAAAAATCATTATAAGTAAAATAGGCCAGTCCCACCCCTAATGCGAAGGGAAAAATAATGCTGACGTGACTCACCACAACAGCTTCGTGCGCTTTGTTCTTCAGCATTTTTAAATCAAGCTCCATTCCGACAATGAACATAAAAAGAATCAGGCCGATCTGACTGAGGAATTGAAGATTGCCAAGGGACTGTGCAGGAAAAAGAAAACTGGTTATCTCCGGAAAGTACAATCCAATAAAGGAAGGGCCCAGAAATATACCGGCAGCGATCTCTCCTACAACAGACGGCTGCCCGATTTTACGGCAGAGAAATGCAAACACCCTTGCCGTTATAATAATAGCCATAATCTGAAGCAACAGAATGGAGAGCGGGTGCATCAGATTATGAGAATACGTTTCAATAAATTGTGTCCAGGGAGAGTGAGTGGGTAGGATTACTGGATTGATAAATTCCCTGTTTCCGAGCGATTCGCCTCGTTGAATGATATAATACATCAATACCAGAAATCCACCAATAGACAGAATGTAAAATAAAAGACTTCTGATATTTTTCCTCATGCTGCGGAACCGACTTGGCCCGGGCGATAGGGCTTCAATCTACCGTGAAGTAAGATTGATGCCCTTTATCCCCGGATATTGGATGGCAAATGTATAATGCTATAAGGAGTTATGATTTGAAACGTTCAGTAATTCACAAAGTTTTGTAATAAGAAGGATAAAATATGTAATGAAAAAATTATGACAGTATTTTACCCAACCGTTATATACGCCTGCGATTTTCTGTTGTCCATTTAGCCTCAATAAGGGATGAATATTGGAAGTGGTATGCGTCCGCGCATAGATCAAGCGCGTGCTAACGGCGCGAAAGATATTATTGAAGTTTCTTTCAGATCGTAGGCGCGCCGAGGGACCGCATTGTAAGCTAGTGGTCGCACCATCTAGCTGTGTCGAACCCGCGCCGTTATGTGAAAAGTAGAACAATCAAAACGTTCTTTGGCGCGGAACAGCAGGCCCCTGTTAAATTGCTAGGATTTAATTTTCTCTAAAAAATCCTTGCGATAATTTTCCCCTAACGTTAAAGACAAGTCTCTTTGTGCTTGATACGATAAATTCGTTTGAATTTGATCTTGCGAAAAGAAACGCACTGCCTTCATAGCAATAATGTCTTTTTTATTAATGCGACAAAAATCATTGGCAGGAAGCGATTGAAGAAGTTTATCAAAGCCAATATTTTTCAAAATAATTTCCTGGCCATCTTCTAACAGGACCAATTTATCGCGACTATCAATTTCAGTGGTGGTGATGCGTAAAATCTGATCGAAGAAAATCACAGCTTTACCTTTGTCGGTATTTACCTGAATATACGCTGGGTTTTTATTTCCTTCCTTTAGCAAACGAATCGCTTTATTAATAGCCTTCTCCAGCCGATCTTTCATCACGGGTTTCCGTATGTAATCTATGGCTTCAAGGTCGAATGCTTCAGCAGCGTACTCTTTATAAGCTGTAGTAAAAATGACGGGTTTGCCCTTTAGCAATTGTGCAACAGAAATTCCACTTAGGGCAGGCATTTCAATGTCCAAAATACAAACATCAAAGTCCAACTTTTTGTGCTCTTGCAAAAGTTTAATAGGATCGTTAAAAGCTTTGACAACTTCCACCCCTGAGAGTTGTTCACACAATAATCGCAGGTAGGCCAAGCCAGGTAGTTCGTCATCCAATAGCAGGCATCTTAGCTTGGTGTTCACGGAGATTCAATTTTAATTGAGCAATATAGACGTCTTCTTCTGTAGAATCCGTCAACACAAAATGCTCTTTATAAATAATTTCTAATCGTTTCTTAAAATTTTCTTTACCTAACCCACTATTATTTTTTTTAACTGCTGGTTTTTTGCTGATTTTATTGGAAACCGTCAGAATAAATTCGCCGTTTCGCAATTCAAAAAGGATGGATATAAAAGCATCTTCTTTTTGCAAATCTGCATGTTTAAAAGCATTCTCTATCAGATCAACGCAAATTAAAGGAGCAACGCCCGGTTGATGATAAGCACTATCTTCTTTACTAATATCTTGCTTGACACGTAGATCAAATAGCGGGCTAACCTTCAACCGGTTTATTTCAATCAAGTTTAATGCGAAATCGATTTCGTCCTTGACCGACACGAACTTACGATTACTTTCATACAATATGTAGTCCAGGACGTTAGCAAGTTTATCAAGTGCATAGTAGGTTTGATACGCGTGTGATTGAATCGCATTCAACGTGTTTTTAAAAAGATGAGGATTAAGTGTTTGCTTGATTGTCCGGAGTTCAAGGCCTTCTACTTGCGACTGAAGCCGTTTAAATTGCTCATCAACATTATTTTGTCCAGGCTCCTTGCTGCTTATTTTTCTTAACCGATATACCAAGAAAATAACAACACAAAACAAGGCGCCTATGACAAGCCATGCGAATAAGGAAATAGATTTAAATGTTTCCACAGGTACTTTTCACCAAAGATAGTGGAGTGAATCCTCTTTCAATACGTTCGAGGGTGATGATTATCGGATTGGAGATTGGAAATATCGAGAAGCAACGAAAGTTTAAATGAAGAATGATCAATGTCCCTATTGGGCAAAGCAATGGGTTGGGACAAATTGTACAAGCAGAGAAAGGCTGATATTATCCTGAATACTAATTAACGGATAACCATTAACGGATAATTTTCTTTTTAATACCTCACCGTTACTTCTTTACTGGGCCGCCCTTCAATTTCCTGCTTATTGCTACTGGTTACATAATAGAAATACAATTTCCCGCGTTCCACCTTGGGGTCAAGAAAATCATGTTGATCTGCAGGCACGGTGGTTATCCGTGTTGGTTTCTTTCCGGGACTGTATTTATAGAGATGGAAACTTCCCAAATCGTTCGCAATCACGTCGCCCCAAACGATGCGAATGCCTTCCCTCACTTTATGTGCTTTTACACCCGGTGGTGGCGTTGGTAGGTTCAGGTAAAATTTGAATTGAATCCCGTTGCTCAAGTCGCTTTCTGACCCAAAGTAATTATAGGCTTTCACGGCATAGTCGTAGGCGTAACCGCTCTGTGTTGTGCTGTCGATAAAGTGATTGGTGTCAGCAGTTAATACAGAATCATGCAACACTTTGAAATCTTTTTCAGAGGACTTCTTTCTGAAAAGTTTATAGCCCATCAGATTATTATCGGTGGAGCTCATATCATCCCAAAACAGAAACACTTTCCCCTCTGCCTTGCGACCCCTCAGGTTTTTTGGGGCAGCGATGGGAACATCAATACCTGGGCGGGCCGAGAGGGTATCCGAAAACTGGCTCAGCACATAGCTATCGCTGATGGTTTTGATGGCATAGTTATAAAACCGGTCACCGTGGAGGCTGGTCGTGGCATCGATATAGTGATATTTTCCCTCCTTATTGACGGGAACAGGTTCAGAAACCTGGACGAACGCTTCATGATTTTCCTGTCTGAATATATAATATCCAAAGACATTGCGTTGCCGATCTTCCCACTTTAATTCCACTCCGCCTTTTACTGTGCGTGCACCCAATCCGGTTGGACGTTCAGGTTTCATATCACTCTGGTACAATACAAACGTGGATGATGTGGATATGCTCACATCTTCCGGGCCATTGATCTTCAGGCGATAATAGTAGTTTTCCATCGAACGCGGGAGTATGTCAATGTAGGTAGAGTCTCTCGGGGAAACTTCGCCAATTTCTACAAAGGCGCTATCAAAGGACATGCTCCGCAACACCTTTATGCTGCGGATGAATGGTTTAAAATCCATCGACCACTGCAATTTTATTTGACGGTCGTTCAGCGCCACGGCCTTGAAGGTTCGCAAATACGGAAAATCGTGGTGAGTGAAATTGGCTACTTTAGTAACTTCCGTAAAAGCACCAGGGTTTCCAAACTGATCAAATGGCCGGAGTTTGTATTCATAGACCTCGAACTTCTTGGCCAGTGTGTCGTTGACATGCACGAACGTAGAATCGAGGTTTTGCGCATAGCCAACAGGTATGGCAATCTGGCGATAGCCGCCTTTCAAATTGTCCTGCCTAAAAATATCGAAACCCGTAATTGCATTTTTCTTAAGGAGCAGCCATTGGGCATTGATGTTTCCATCGTACAAGTCGTGTTTAAAATAAATTGCTTTGGGTAGGTCCACTTGGCTGGGCGGAACGTATTTTTTCTCTTCGGTTAGCTGGGAAGATATAACCTGGCCAGTCTTCACCTTTTCAATTTTGTATTGGTAGGTTTTTCCGCTTTCTGTCGTGGTGTCCTGCCAGGCCAGGCCAACGCCGAGATTTTCTATGACATAGCTGACCAGGTACAGCCTGTCCGCCCTTCCTGATTTACTGATGTGATCCCAAATACGTCCGATCTGATTTGCGTTGGGCTTAGGAAGTTTTGGAAATTGTATTTGAATCTGCTGGACGCGCTGTCTGTACTCATCTTTGCTTGCAGGCATCTTCGTTTCTCCAATTACCACAAAGGATTGATCCCCTTGCCGGCGACTGATCCGGTAACTGAAGTCTTTCGGGAGATCCTTTCCCAAGAGCACAAAATATCCGTTTGGGGTTTCATAAATTTTCAACTCTTGGGCTGGGGCAAAAGATATGCAAAAGAACAGGATCGATATAGTTAAAGTCTTCATATCAGTTGCAGTTAAATTTGTCTTTAATTTCCTGGCTCAATGGCTCTCCGCCGCTGCAGGAACCCAAAGAAAATCCGGCGTCAATATTGTTATCGGAGTCAAAATGCATGGTAGCCTTCAACCCTATCGAACCACAAGTAGATCCGACTTCCTCACAGGAAAATGTAATCGGATTGGGGATACCTTGCTCCACCGCGCCTGCGAGCGTAATGCTTGCGCAGCCGTCCAATGAAAACACGCCATTGCCTGTATTGTACTTGCCTTCCACCAAAAGCTGTAAGCCAAGGTAGCCATAAAGACTTGTACAGGTTATGGATACATCAAGCATAAGCGTCAGTTCTGCGAAAGCCATTACGCCGATTCCAAACTCAGTAGCACCATCATCAAAGCCCATCCATACACGGGCATCAAAACCAGTCTTAAGCTCAATGCTGCCAGAGACAAACAGAAAATCAAATCCAGTTTCGGGCACACTCAGTTGCGGGATCGTTTTAAGCGCCGTGAAATAGAATCCGGAAAATCCGTTCTGGAAAGCGGGTGGCAAATTTTTGTTGTACGCTTCCTTGAGCAGGCGATCTTTAATACTTTGTCCATCAATCAACGTCGTCATATTTCCATAATCGCCAATACCCAGACCGGCGTTTAACTGACCGAAGCCAGGTGTAGTGAGGCTCCCTCCCGCGATAAAAAGCCAGCCCTCCGCATCGGTAAGGAAATCGGCGTGACCCGTAATCTGCACCGACGAAAAATCTTGTTCAAAGTCTAAGCTCCCGGTAAGTCTAGCGTTTTGGAAATCGTAAGTGATTTTCATCCCACCAAAACCTGCAGAGATGTTTTTTACATCCAACCCTTCGTTCTCCGCATTGATGCTTCCGTTGATAATAAATGTTTTTCTTTTTTTAGAATCCTGGACTCCTTTCATACCGGTAAGGTCGCCGCTGAACACGAATTTATTCCAATCATTCTGGAGGGCGCGTGTTCCGCCGGTCACTTCAGCCATATAGTTGCTGCCATCGTCGGCAATGGCAAGTGTTTGGTGCAACGGATCGACATAGATATAAGTAGAATCAAGATTTTTCACCAGCCGGGCATCGAGTTTTACTTTCTCTTCATGTTTTATTTCTCCAATGGTTTCAAACTTATTATAGGACAAGATCTGATCTCCGAGGGTTTGACTAGCAACAAACTTTGTATTTCCCGGCATGGTAAAACCGATATTCATACCCAGGAACTGAGATTTTATTGTATTATTCTTTTTTGTATATCGAAATGATCCATAGGATTCTTTCACCAACGGAATCTCTAGATCAAGGACGGCGGAAAGCTGTAACCCTCCATTCAACACCGTGAATTTATCTGGCGTTACTTTAATGATGTTATAGAAAGTCAGAGGCTTATCCTGGTTTCCGATGATCATTTCCTGTTCTCCGTTACTAAGCAGCATCACCTCCTGCATATCGATTTCATCACCAGGGTTCATACCGGGAAGGTTTTTGATCGATGCAGCCGGCTCGTTATTAAATCCGATTACGCTCAAAAACCAATGCGGTTTATTGTCTGAGCCGGCAGCGTTGTCAATGTCAAAAGCAACAGTCTCGGCTTTTATAGTTATGGGAACTACATCTCCAAGTTTGAATTTGTCGACATTCAAATTCCCTAATTTCAGATCGTTCGGGGTGATCTTAATATCCTTAATCTCCGTGGTGAAGAGGCCAAAGTTGATCTTTCCCGTAGGCGCAATGATCCCGGTGACAGTAGGTGTTAGGGACCAGCTGTCACACGTGACTTGCCATTGCTCCAGCTTAAACGTTAGAGGGTCTTTACCCAGTATTTTTTCAAATCCGTAAGCCGACACGCGAATATCACCTGCATTTACTTGCAGTGTTTTAGGAAGTGCTAATGGAATACCATCTGCTATTAAGCTGGTGGCGAGTACCAGCGTATCCCGGAAAACGTAAGATTCATTTTTTCTGGCTAACGCTTTAAAATCCTGGATCTTGAATTCATAATCCTGGTTTTTATCATCAGATATTTGAAAAGATTGCAAAGGATAAGGGGCAGCCGATAGTGTTTTTATGTTTCCTGAATTTTGTTGGCTGTTGAAAAGTCTGATCTGAGAATTCTTATTAAAAAGATCGATGTAAACTTTATTCTGCTTGTCTGTAACTGTGTTGGCAGGTTGTTGAATCGCTACGTAATTTGGTCCCTTGGAAGGGTTTGAAGTTTCCTCGTTGAAAGACATATAGTGCTCATCAAATTGGAAGGAACTATTGGATAGTGTCACCTTCCCTACAAGATTGCCAAGGCCAGCAGCATTCCCCTCAATGATTAATTGATTTCCTGAAAGGGGTGCCTGTTTTGCGACGAACTTGGTGTAGTTGATCAGGGCTAGTTCATTCTCATCGAGTGTTATTGTTTTGTTCAAAGCTTTAGCGACCAACTTGCCGTTTTTCTGAATACTCGTGATAGGCACCTGGTGAAATTTCAGTTGGGTATTTTTCTCTTTGGTAGAAAAATTTTCGTTTGCTGGCAGATCGATAAAAGCGCCATCCAACAGGTAGTTATTTCCGTCAGGCTTAATATTTTTTACAGTAACGGGAATGCCCATCAACTCTTTAATCTCAAAGTCATCAAATTCTGCAAGGTTAAAATTCAAGCTTCCACTAACAGGCAGTTGAATGGTTTTGGATTCCGCAATGAGAGTAAGCGGATTTTTATGATTTTCAGCTGTGACGGTGTACTCATTGTATTTTTGTGAGATATACTTGAGCGTATATTTTCCGGTACTATTTGTAAAAACCTCAACGTCATCGTCAATATATACGCGGGCATTGGCCAGGGGTAACGAATCGTTTCCATAAGTTACCGTACCCGAGATATTCCAGGCTTTTTCTAAAACAACACGGCCGGCATACACGGGCTTACCCGACGGCTCACTATGAAATAGTGTTGTTTTTTTTACGAGGTCTTTATCCTGAGGTGGTATCACTTCAATTTCGAATTCTTGCGCGTTATTTGTGAAGGTCAATGTTACATATCCGTTTTCGTCGGTATAACCATAAAAGGCATTGTCAGGATCAATGATTGGTTGATTTCCCTGATTGCGCTACTATGGGACCGTTATTGGAAGGTTGGCTCATCTTCGAGTTGGTGGCGGGCCCCTGCATCGCTAAGTTCGTTACTTTCACCAGTGCGTTTTTTACAGGAGGATAGTCGATGACAAGTTTTTTTGTAGGATCTCCTACCGTTACTTTTTCCTCCGTCACTTGTAGCAATATGCGATGCTTGTACATATCGACTTTAAATTCGCCGAGGTTTTGTGGTATTTTGGTATTATTCTCCTCAATATTCACATAATAATCATCGGGCACATAGATGGGATTATCAGGAACAATGTGCAGTTTAACATTACCTCCGGATGGAGCTTTGATAATGAATAGCTCCTTTAGCGGGCCACTGATTCCCAGGATGTCCTGAAATTCCTGTGATTGTACGGTGGTGGCGGAAGTGAACTCGCCTATAAACACTTCTGCTTTTACGGGATTACCTTTTTCATCCTCAACATAGCCATATACAAATCCGTCGGGCTCCAGTAGAACATCCTCCTTATATTGCTGTCCCCATTTTAGGTATTCTACCGGTGGAATGTTTTTAAAATACTTTTTGTAGCCGGGATGATCAACGATCAGGAGCCGTGCCGGGCCGTCCACAATAAGATCTTCGGTAACCTCCAAATTGAGCTTGTCAAAGGAAAACTGACCATTGGTGTCTGTTTGCCTCTGCAATTTAACAATAGGCTGACCGTTGTATTCCTGCCAATGGTTATAAACTTCCAAAAGGGTAACTTTTACATCTGGCAACGCTGCCTTGTTCGCCTTCTCGCTCCAATTGGGATCTTTCTGCAAAATGCCGGTGAATGCTGACAACGTCATATTGGATTGGTACAGCGACGTCGACAGCATGTTTTGAGCCGAACCATTTGATGACGAATTGATGAAACTTATGTTGGCAGCAGGACTATTGATATTCTTGGTCGGTTGAGTCAGTTCTGCCGGAGGCTGTATACCATTTACTTCGCCAAATACCCTGGGGAGTTTAGGAAACATCGTTACGGTATCGACATACAATTGTGTTGTCCAGTCTGAATTGAAGTCAATGGGTAAAGCGTAAGAATAAGGTTCTTTCGAAGGTTGATTCAATAATGGATAGGAATGGCTATTGGTTTGAAAATTATACTCGCCTTTGTATTTACTTGTCTCGCACGTGATGGTGTATTTGTCCAGTGGATTGTTAAAACTATGCCGCACAAGATTTTTAAAAACGATCGATCCGTTAGCATTTGTCGTACCCTCAGCGACGAGATTGCCTGCCAGATTCTGCCCTTCATTTTCGGGGATGGTGGCGACGTTGGTTGACCTTTTGAGTTGGGTCTTTGCATCTGGAATTGTAGCACCTACCCCACCCGTCTGATCAGCAAAAAAATCTCCTTTAGCTCCGGTCTTAACAATCACCTTCAGATTATAGGATTTTACATAGGAGACCAGCGTGCCCAGGTCGATGTGTTCCCAGGGTTGTACCACAATATTTATATCCGGGCTGCAGTAATAAGGGCTCTCCACCACAAGGCGATATACATTATAAGCAGTTCCCGAGATTCCCATGAGCTCACTTTCGAATAGGGATATCTTATGACCCTCACCCAAGGGAATCGGTTTGTATAAAGACAAAGTCAAAATTTCCATTGGCATCTGTCGTTGTGGACGCAATCGTCTTAAAACCCGTAGAAATAAATTTGCCGGACACTGATTTACCTAAGTGCTTGCCATATAAAAGATACCCCGCCTGAAGCTTTACGATCGTTCCCTTCAAGGGCAATGATCCTCTGACTGCGTCATCGTTCTCATTGAACGGAGGGCTGAATTGGGGAATCTCCTTCACTGAAAGTGAGTTATCACCCTGTGAGACTGCCTTAATTTGATTGCTTTCTTCCTTTTTCTTAATCATTAATCCTTTGAACATATAGTTCAATGTGCCAGAGACTTTTGTGACTGGAAATGCAAATCCCGGAAACGGATTTTCCGCAATGGGCTTGACGGCAATTTTCCGATTTGGTTTAGG
Source organism: uncultured Bacteroidota bacterium (assembly GCA_963837415.1). GTDB lineage: Bacteria > Bacteroidota > Bacteroidia > Cytophagales > Cyclobacteriaceae > Chryseolinea. The sequence goes on from CAWING010000005.1 coordinate 21,124, forward strand.
CGTGTCTTCGAGAATATCGATGGGTAACGTGTTGTCTATTACAGTAAAAAAGCACGCCTGACTAAATCCCTGATTGGTGAAATTACCTCTGACAGGCTCATCCCCTAAATAAACCTGATAGGCATAACGTTGTCCAGGTTCCAACAAAGGTTCACCCGGACCATAGAGGAACGAAGTTCCCGCCACCTGTTCTTCAAAAAAAGCGGGCGATGTAGAGGTAAGTAACGCGTCCATTGGGTTCTGATCGGGAATGCGCATTTCTACAATCTTGAGGGTATATAATGCTTCACGAGGCGCACCGGGCGCAGGCAGCCAGTTAAAAACTACAAATTGCCCTTGCGAAACATCTATTGTCTGGCCGCATTCGGGTGTCAGCAATTGAGGCGGTTCAATGTGATTGATAGGAAAAAAATTACTGCACGATTCTTCCCGGTTGGTTAACGGATAGCCTTCCACAATATATGGACTCAGGCATATCCGGTAATTTCCTTCCGGCAGGCCGTAATCCAAAACCTTCTTTCTGTCTATGCCGGTGACGGTTAAATGGTCCGGATCGAAATAAGAAGAAAGATTGTCAGATGAAAGTACGAGGGGAATATTTTTATCAAGGTCTATCAGGTCATGAACGTCACTCTTTTCACCGACAATCACTATGCCGTTATCTCCTTCAATCCTAACCGTAAAACCGGTACGCACATTGCGATTGGCGGTAGCTGTTACGTGTAATATGTTATACATGTCTTCTAGAACCGGGGCATATGGCGGGATCGAGTTAATCACTAGTCTTATCGTTGTTTCAGGTACATTCAACGATGAGCAGGCGGGTTCTTGAGTTAAAAGCTGTCCATCTCTATCCCATAGCTGGAAGCAATACGAATAGCCACCTCCGGGCAACCCATGGGTAACAGCATCTACTTGCGAGACTCCGTTGAACGTTACACCCGGGCCGTCGATCTCAATCAGATCGGCTGCCGAAATGATTTCCGGTGTATTGGCTTCCAGCGAAACCCGTTCTTTCACAGCAACAGAAGTGCTTTCTATTTGTACGCCATCGCTGGTGATGACCAGCGTGACATAGGCATCCTGAATATTCCTTGAAGAAGTTAGCGTCAGCGTAGTTTGCGAAAGCAGCTCTTCCAGCGGGGCATCGAACGGTGGATTAACATTCGATCGCATCACAATGGAAGAAACAGGAACTGAAAATGGCTGTTCCGCTCTTGCGATAGAAGCGTTATCGACGATAAGCGAGAAATTCATAAGATAATTGCCTTGCGGCAGGCCCGCGCCAAACAGCTGATTTTCAGTAATACCGGTTAGGGTAAGAAAATTACCGCGCGAAAACAAAGGTTCCAGGTTTGAGCTGTTGAAAATATTGGAGCCGGATTCAAGCGAAACATTCCCTTGTTTTCTCACGGCAATACTTCCATCGGCGCTAGTGACCGAGAGCTGTAGCAAAGCATTAAACGAATTGGTAGTGACAAACGTGGTTGTAACCTGATCGCTGTACGCATCAAAAGGAACGTTGAAGGGAGGTAAAAATACCATGGACCCCGAAACCGCTGGTATATTAATTTGAAAATTCATGCAGGCGTTATTGCTCAGCGATTCATTGGCAGCATTGTACATTTGAAAACAGAGTGTATACCTGCCTGGCGGGAGACCGGTATCGTAAAATACTTCCGTAGGATCGGCTCCTGTAAATTGGAGAAGGCGAAGTTCCAGCAGGTCGTCCAGGTCGCTCCCGGTTAGCATGGTAACACCTGGGTTCAGGGCTAGCCGCTTGCGCCCCGGCAATGTGCTGGTTACGGTTATACTCCGGTCATCGTTAAAGATGGATATACTTAAAAAGCCCGAAACGCGGACGCGGCCAACTGTGAAATTCAACGTGAGTTGATCCTTATAGTCTTCTAAGGGTCTATCGTATGGAGGATTAAACTGAAAAGCAATAGTTGCTTCTTGTGCTTTTGCAGAACCCATCACCATGCTTATGAACATAAAGCACAAACAAATTTTCCGAATACTTTTCATACTCAATCGTTAAAAGTGATAGGCATAATTCAATTCAGCTTTGGTCTCCGTATAATTCTTTTCAGTATCATCCGGCGTCTTTCCTTCATTTAAATAGGCTTTCAGGGTGAGCTTTTGATTTTTGGTGATTTTATAACCGACCCTGAAACTATACCTTGAAAGTTTTCGGGTTACCGTGTCATCCGTTGTATTGGTAAACTTGTTTGCGCCGATCATTACCTGCAGCCTATTTTTTAAAAACGATTTGTTGAGATTAATCGACGGACCATAATACCGGATATCCTGCTGCCCTATGCTGTACGTTGTAAATATGTAGCCGGCATTGACCGAAAAGAGGACAGGTAGCAGGCTGATCATGTAATTACCGGAATACGTTCCCGATGTATAATTTGAAAACTCAGCGGTATCCTCATTTTTATCATCGAGATCCTGATAGTTGACCATCAGGTTAAGGTTGTGCATACTATTTTGCCGCTGAAGACTGAAGTTGTGATTCATACTCCAGTTTTGCGTGACCTGTGAGATCTGTTGCTCCGGATCCGTGGTGTTGTTGAATCCTTCCTTTTGACCCACTCCAAAATTTGAATAGTTCCCGGTGAACTGGTAGAGCTTTCCTATCCTGGCTGTTACATTGATGGATCCGATTTTACGGACCGTTTTAAGGCTCTTGGTATTCCCCAGGTTATTTTCCTGATATCCATAGCTGGTAGCAATGCGTACACGGTTGTCAAAAAGTTTTACGCCAGGATCAATGGTTATTTTTTGAATATCATTCAGGAAGAAGTATGCGCCCATAGACCGATAGTTAGGATCGATCCGCTGGAAACTGATGCCTCCAAAAAAAAGCTTTCCCTCATAGCGCAGCCTGGCTTCCAGTGCCGTGCTCGATTCGGTGGATGTTTTTTCATCCAGTAAAAAAGAGGATAAAGAACCATTCGCCGACTTCTCCGCGCGCATATCGTTGGTATAAATACTGCGGGCATATTCAAACGCAAATCGAAATTTTTTAAGAAACAGTTGTTCTGTTCGCACAGCAACGACCAGGTTTTCAGCGGGTGTAAGGGTGGAATTTTCCGGTATGCTGTCTATGGATGAGGCAATATCACGGGCTTTCAAAATTGCCAGGTCGATAAAATTGTTTTCTGTTCCATAGCCGATCTTTACGGCATCGCCTATTCGCTTAAATGAGGGCAGCACGCGGTAATCCTGATCTTCTACTAAAGGAGAATTTACGGCACGGAGCAATCGCCCGTGCATATAAGCAAATCGTAACTTGCCTGGCGTCAACTCGACCCCCACTCCCGTTATAGCATGTCCTGCCAGCGAGTAGCTTGAAAAATTCAGGTTCTGGTAGCCGGCGTGAAGTTTGACCCATTTATACGCGGGACTGATTCCAAATCGATTGAATGGCTGGCGAAAATCCCGCTCCTGTTCTGACACTACAATATTGACAGGAAACGCGATACCGTATATATAAAATATGGGGTCTCCTCGCAACAGCCAGCTAAAGGGTTCCCGACTGGATTTACGTCCGTTGACATCAAAAAAAATAGCCGATGCGCTTAGCGAACCTTTAATTTCCAGAGGCTTAGCATCTCTCAAATTTTCTATGTCCTGAGCACGTGATATAACAACACTCAGCATCATAGTGATCATGATCAGGTATAGTGGTTTCGGGTCAAATCGAGATTTAAATCTGTGGTGTCGGTTCTCAGTCGGCTTTTGAAATGTGATGAAAGAGCAGCCCTGCTTTTTGGCGTTGAGATTATATACCAATTGATAGCTTGCGTGTATCATGGTTTTCGGGCTGCCTTAAAAAACTATTCCCCTTTGCGTTGATCGTTTCAACGGTATGACTATGCTCCGGGTCGTAAACTTTTTCTTGTTTGAAGGATGGCGAAGAGCACCGACATAAGTAAGGTTGGCGGCCAGCATTCCTGTAATTTCCACAGGCTTTTGCTGGCCGATACCTTTTTCATTCTGCACATGACTGTTATAGACACAAAACAGTAAGGCTATGATTAAAACCAACGTATTTTTCTCATTAAACTTGCATAAAAAATCACCCATCGCAGAGAGCTTTATTCAACTCCAGTTGCACAACACTTGCTTTCCTTTCGGGAGATGCAATACAACTACCTGATTTCAGGAGTTGCGCGCATCCGTCATCTAACTTCGTTTGTCAACGGAAGATTTTCTAGCTAGAATGAGTAACGCGCGGCTTTGGGTTAATAATTGGTGTACCCTGAGTTATGAAATCCCAAAAAGTGATGAACCGCAAAGGCGCAGAGGCGCAAAGAAAGGCCCGCAAAATATTATTATTTGTTTTTGCATTTCCCTCTGCGCCTTCGCGCCTCTGCGGTGAAAAATGCATTAACCAGAGACGCGAAGAATTCCCAAAATGGTAGTTGATCTTAGAAGGAAAATGACAGACCTAATTAAAAATCCGCAACAACTCTTCCTTCCTGCTGCGAGACACGTTGATGGACGAATTATTACACATGATAACATAACCGCCATCCCCCTTTACATATTTTTTGATGTGATTTAGGTTGATACTATGCGAATGATGGACTCTGAAAAAATTATGGCCGGACAATAACTCTTCGGTCTCTTTTAACGTCCTGCATATGAGAAACTTGGCGTCGTCTTTTAAAAAAATATGTGTGTAATTACCTTCCGATTGGCAGTGTATGATGTCGTCTGCTATCACAAATTCCAGGCCGTTCATGGTGGGTAAGGCTATTTTTTGCGAAGTTTGTTTTTGATTATAAAAATTTTGAAAAAGAATGTTCAATTGTTCCGGCAAGATTGCCTGATTCTTTTTTTCTTTCACCTTTTCAACGGCCTGGACCAATTCATCTTTGTCAATAGGTTTTAGCAAATAATCCAGTGCACTAAACTTGAAGGCCTTTACAGCAAACATATCGTATGCCGTAGTGAATATAATTTCAAATGGAATTTTTTTAAAACGTTGCAGCAATTCAAAACCGTTCATGTGAGGCATTTCAATATCCAGAAATGCCAACTCTATTTCTTCGTTGTTCAAAATCGCCAATGCTTTTTCAGCACTATCGCAAACACCGATGATCTCGACTTCGGGACAGAATTTTTCCAATTGCCAGGTAAGTGTTTCAAGGCAATGTTGTTCGTCATCCACCAATAAGGCCTTTATCGTTCTGCTAGAATCCATGGCGTTAAGTAAATTTACAAAATCCTCATGACAACAGTGGTGATTGTTGCAGCTCAATGGCATAGGGGATTCCAAGAATCACCCGGGTGCCAGATGGAGCACCGTTTAAATCCATGAGGTCGATAACTTGTACTTCCGTTTGTTTTTTGTAGAGATTCAGCCGGTCCGTTGTAATTTTCATGCCCAATGATTTATCACGTGTTGCTGATTTACTTTTCAGTTGCTGAGCTTTCTGACGACCAATTCCGTTGTCCTCGATGATACACCTCAGTCGGTTTCCTTCCTTTGTAATCGCAATGGTCAATTTTCCTCTGGATTCTTTATGCATTAGGCCGTGCCAGATTGCATTTTCGACATAGGGTTGAAGCAATAGCGGAGGAACTTCAACAAATTCCCCTTCGATATTATCATCCACATAAATACTATATTCAAAACGGTTTTCAAATCGCATTTCTTCCAACTCCACATATAACTTTAAAGCCTCCAGCTCATTTCGTAATGTTATGGTGGAAGATTTAGAATTCTGGAGAATGAGCCGGATGAGGCGCGAGAATTTTGTCAGATAATTTGATGCGGTTTCAGCGTCATTCCTGACGATAAACCGGTTAATCGAGTTCAGGCAATTGAATAGGAAATGCGGATTCATCTGTGCACGCAGAGCCGTCATCTCTACATCTGCTAGTTTTTTATTGAATTCTGTTTTAAGCTTTTCTTCTTTCCGGATTTGCCCAACTCGGAATTTGTAAAGAACCCAGACTACACTTCCCGCGAGCGCTGTTACGAGAGCATAGAACCACCAGGTTTGCCAGAAAGGAGGTTTGATAAAAATGTTGATTGACAGTCCTTTTTCGTTCCAGATTCCATCGTTGTTAGATGCTTTTACTTTGAATGTATACTTTCCCGGATCGAGGTTTGTGTATGTAGCAAATCGCCTTTGTGTGTAGACCCAACCATGGTCGAAGCCTTCCAGTGTGTAGGCATAGCGGTTTTTTTCCGGTGCGGTAAGGTGAATTGCCGAAAACTCTAAAGAAAACACATAATCCTTATGGGTGAGGTTGATGTTATCGATGTATTCAACTGAAGTACTCAAACCCACGTCTTCATTGAGCACTTTAAATCCGGTAAGAACAATTTCAGGAAGCAATGTGTTGTCTTTTACCTCACGCGGATAAAACGCGGTGTATCCGTTGATACCTCCAAAAAACAATTCTCCGTCCTGGCTCCGGTAATAAGCTCCGGCATTAAACTCGCTGCCTTGGAGTCCATCGCTTACATCGTATCTTCTGAATGTCTCACGTTTGGGATCAAATTTCGCCACACCATTATTAGTACTCAGCCATAAAAATCCGTCATCATCCGGAAGAATACCGTATACGACATCATTGGGCAATCCATCACTTTCAGTATAGCTGTTAAATTTTTTCTCGCTGGGAAAGAATTTATTGAAGCCGGAAGCTGTACCAATCCAGATCGTATTCGATTTTTTTTCGATGTAGATGCAAGCAATTACATTATTGCTAATGGAAAGGGAATCTTTGGGGTCGTTCTGGAAATTGATAAAAGCTTCTTTTTGCTTATCAAAGTAAAATAATCCCGCGCCTCGTGTGCCGATCCATAAGTTACCGGTATCATCAATTTCAATACTTCGGATCTCTCTGCGCTTTGTGCCGGTCTGAATTGTTTTCTGCCAGTCATAATGCCTTATTTCTTGGGACACGGGATCCATGCTGTACAGCCCTTCCAGTGTACCAAGCCAGAGAATATTATCCTCATCCTCTCGGATGGTATAGATCGGATTTTCTCTCCACTGGGGATCGATCTCTATTGCCTGGAAAGTTTTAGTAACAGGATCAACTATTTCAAGTGTACCCTTTTCCGTTCCAATCCATATACTAGCATTTTTATCTATATGAATCGAGCGAATAGCGTCCTCACGTCTTCCCGGAGATTCAGGCTGGTGACGATATTCTATAACCTCTTGCTTTGTATCCAGGCGAAACAACCCCCCTCGCGTTCCGGTCCAAAAGTTTCCAGCCTCGTCTTTTGAGATGGCAAAAACACTATTGCTGATATCTCCCAGAATACCAGGTTTATTCTGGTAGGAGGCAAATTTTTGACTGGATAGATTTAGTTTGTTAATTCCATTCAAGGTGCCTACCCATAGATTTCCAAATTTATCAAAGAATAGCGCAGATACCCTGTCATTGCTCAGACTCTTAGGTTGTACCGGATTGGTCCGGACATGAACGTGCTTATTGCTAACGGGGTTCCATCGGACCAGACCTTCTTCCTGGTAACCAATCCAGATATTTCCGTCAGGGTCCGACAGAAGCGATGATACTTCATTTAGTCGAATACCAGGAAATGTTATGCGTTTAAATTCCGGCTGCACCCTGCCGTTTGATGATAACGTGCATTGAAAGAGCCCAGCTCCATTTGTACCCACCAACAGATTCCGGTTTTGATCTTCAAAAAGGGAAGTGATATGACTGTATTTACTTTTATCAGCTTCATGATAAAGCGAAAATCTTTGGAAGGATTTTGTGGCGGGATCATATCGGTTTAAACCTTGATTCGTTCCGAACCATAAATTTTTTTGGCTGTCTTCATAAATGCAAGTAATACTATTCCCGCTGATGCTTGATGAATTGGATTCATCATACTTGAATTTAATAAAGTTCTCTCCATTCATCAGGTTTAATCCGTTGTCAGTCCCCACCCACATCTTTCCGGAATGATCTTGATAAATCCACGATACCGTGTTACTGCTGATGCTCTCCGGATTATTTCCTTTGACCTGAAAAGATTTAAATGTATTTGTACGGAGGTCAAGACGATTTAGCCCCCCGCTAAGAGTCCCTATCCACAGGTAACCGTCAACGTCTTCATATATGGCATTAATACAATTATCTGAAAGCGAACTGCTGTCATATTTGTTGTGCCTATAAACCGTGAATTGATAGCCATCGTATTTATTCAACCCATCCTGAGTTCCAAACCATAAAAAACCTTTTTGGTCTTGCAGTACACAATAAACCGAACCTTGCGACAACCCCTCCTCCAAATTGATGTGCTCAAACTGAACAATATTCTGCTGACCGTAGAGACTTGCGATATGGATCAAGAAGCATATAATAAAGAATCCAATGTGATTTCCTTTGATCATAGTCTTGCTAATCCAGGTCGAAAATAGATTAATGTGACAAAAAGAAAAGTCAGAATGAGCGGTTAACGCCTGGCGAATTCAACTCGCCATAAATAGACTATAAGTTACAAAATGAAAAGGCTATCTGAAAGAAGCCTTAATTCAGTATAAGATTCAAGGTGGTTAGTTAATCTAAAATTGCATTTCAATTGGAAGCATTTTTTAAACGCAGAGGAAAAATACAGAGATGAATGCCCAGAGAGGCGCAGAGGGAGAAATTAATAAAGACTTTGTAATTTTTTTGAATTGGTGTCGCTCTAAAAAAATCCGGGCCTCCACCTTATTACCTTGTAACACTAAATTCCTAATTAATACAACCTTTTTACCTTATCAGGTATAGCAGCGTATTGAAATGAAATGACCTGACAATAAGGTAATAAGGTTTGTTTCGTCTTATTCTCTAAGTTACTAAGGTAATAAGGTTTGAACTGAACGATTAGATAGTATTGCCTTTTCTTGCACTTAAATTTTGGTAGCTATTTAGAAATTTTTTTGAATTGGTATCGCTCTAAAAAAGTCTGAGCTTCCAACCTTATTACCTTAGTAACACGAAGTTTTTTTTAATTATTACACACCTTATTACCCTATCAGATACAGCAGCGTATTGAAATGAAATGACCTGACAATAAGGTAATAAGGATTGTTTCGTCTTATTCTCTAAGTTACTAAGGTAATAAGGTTTGAACTGAACGATTTAGATAGTATTGCTTTTTCTTGCACTTAAATTTTGGTGGCTATTTAGAAATTTTTTGAATTGGTATCGCTTTAAAAAAGTCTGGGCTTCCAACCTTATTACCTTAGTAGCACGAAGTTTTTTTAAATTATACAACCTTATTACCTTATCAGATACAACAGCGTATTGAAGTGAAATGACCAGACAATAATGTAATAAGGTGTTGTTTCGTCTTATTCTCTAAGTTACTAAGGTAATAAGGTTTGAACTGAACGATTAAATAGTATTGCCTTTTCTTGCACTTAATTTTGGTAGCTATTTAGAAATTTTTTTGAATTGGTATCGCTCTAAAAAGTCTGGACTTCCAACCTTATTACCTTATCAGATACAAGAGCGTATTGAAGTGAAATGACCAGGCAACAATGTAATAAGGTTTGTTTCGTCTTATTCTCTAAGTTACTAAGGTAATAAGGTTGAACTGAACGATTAGATAGGATCCCTTTTTTCTTAAACTTAATTTTGGTAGCTATTTAGAAATGATTTACCACTTCATCATATTAAAATATTTACACTTTCTTTCTGCTCTTAGAAAGGCCAAGCAATGTTTCCACTAATCGGTCGACATCAGAGCACGTGTTGTAGAATGCCAGCGATGGACGAACAGTAGATTCTACACCAAACCTGCGTAAAATAGGTTGCGCGCAATGATGGCCGGTGCGTACGGCAATACCTTCGTTGTTCAGCGCCTGACCCACTTCATCGTTGGTGAACCCATCGACGACAAATGACATAACACTTGCTTTTTCGTGCGCCGTTCCTATCAAACGAAGTCCCGGAACTGTTTTAAGCGAAGCAATACCATATTGAAGCAACGCATGTTCGTATTGTGAAATCAGGTCAATGCCGATTTTTGAAACGTAATCCAATGCAGCACCCAGGCCCACTGCATCGGCAATATTGCCAGTGCCAGCTTCAAAGCGTGTGGGAGCGTCCTGAAACTGCGAATATTCAAACGTCACGTCCTTAATCATATTGCCTCCACCTTGGTAAGGCTGCATTTTATTCAGCAATTCCTCTTTACCATAAAGTACCCCAATACCGGTGGGCCCGAAAATTTTATGACCGGAGAACACAAAAAAGTCAGCGTTCAACAACTGAACGTCTGTGCGCATGTGAGAAACCGACTGCGCTCCGTCCACCAGCGCCTTCGCACCAATCTTGTGTGCCATTTCTACGATCTGAGCAGCTGGAGTGATTGTACCAAGTGCATTCGACACCTGTGTAATAGAAACCAGTTTTGTTTTTGAGCTGAGCAGTTTTCCATATTCCTCAAGTAATATCTGTCCATCATCATCGACCGGAATTACTTTAATGATAAGCCCCTTCTTTTTGGCCAGCAGCTGCCAGGGTACTATGTTGGCGTGGTGTTCTAAATGACTGAGAATTATTTCATCACCGGGAGTCAGATATTGATTTCCCCAACTATCGGCTACTAAATTGATAGCTTCCGTAGTTCCCCTGACAAAAACGATCTCATTTGTTGACGCCGCATTCAGAAAGTGCTGCACTTTTTTACGGGCCGCTTCGTACGCATCGGTAGCACGTGCTGCCAACTCATGGGCTGCACGATGGATATTTGAGTTTTCATTTTCATAAAAATAACTGATCCGGTCGATCACGGACTTGGGTTTTTGGGTAGTCGCGGCGTTGTCAAGCCAAACAATTTCTTTTCCATTCACTTTGGTTTGAAGAATAGGAAAATCCTGTTTCACCCGATTGATATCAAAGGGTGGTTTCACAAACCCGGGTGCTCCGGAAACATTGCTCTGACTAGGTTCAAAAGGGTTTGGAAGGTAATCATGGTTGAAATGATTTGTTCCAGTCAAAAAATAAAAAGCCGTTTCGTTGATCCCAGTCGTTGTGCCCAATGGTAGTTGGGATGAAGGAACATAGGATACCATTTCATTTAACGCGGACTTCAATGCAGACTCAATCGAAGCATCAACTTGAGGCGTCACGTTATTTTCTGCCTTTAGAAACGAAGGAGATATTCCGCTACCTGCTACTGATTTAGGTATTTTACCTTCGTCAAAATTCGGATCAAGCAAACTTGTTTGAGGTTCGTAGATATTGAAAGGCTTCCCCTTTTCAGCTACTGTAGGTGAGATCCCACTTCCTGCCACCGATTTAGGTAAATGTCCATAGTCCAGGTTTTCAGATAGGAGCGGCGATAGGATGTAATCGGTCATCATGTTGTTATTGACCTGCTTGATAGAGGGTGGAGTAGCAGGACCTGCAAATGGATGTTGAGGATTATGCAAACTCAAAGCTGGGTCATTTACATCAATCACATTGCTCTGATTCAACAAGTGACTTTGAAAAACGGAAGGGTTAGCAAATTGCTGTGGCGAAATGCCCAAACCAATTCCCGGAGGAGCAGAAAAATAAGAATTGGACAATCGCTGCAACTCTTCAACGGACGGAAGTCCATTGTGATCAACACTGTTCGTATCCATCAATATTTGTATTCGTGATATTTGGTAATATCTACCTGATCGAGAACTGCTATTGCATCATCCACTAAAACGGCAAGAGAACAGTATAGTGATATGAGGTAAGATGCAATCGCTTTATCATTGATACCCATAAAGCGAACCGACAATCCGGGAGACTGTTCACCTGGAAGACCGGGCTGGTAGAGCCCTACTACTCCCTGACGGGCTTCGCCGGTACGCAGTAATACGATCTTTGATTTTCCTCCTTCAATTGGCATTTTGTCGGTTGGAATTAATGGAATTCCTCTCCAAGTAAGAAACTGTGAGCCAAACATCGAAACCGTTGGAGGGGGAACCCCTCTTCGCGTGCATTCCCGGCCAAATGCAGACACGGCCAAGGGATGTAATAAAAAGAAACCGGGCTCCTTCCAGACTTTAGCAAGCAATTCATCCAGATCATCCGGTGTTGGTGCACCTGTCCTGGTGTCAAGTCTTTGTGAAGAATGAACACTGTTCAACAAACCGTATTCCTTATTGCTGATCAGTTCGCTTTCTTGTTTTTCTTTTACGGTTTCAATTACCAGGCGGAGTTGTTCACTGATCTGATTGTAAGGTTTGCCGTATAGATCGGAAACACGCGTGTGTACATCGAGCAGTGTGTTTACTGCTGATAGATTATACTCACGGGGATTTGGAATGTAATCAACAAAGGTGTGTGGTATTTCATGTTCATCACGGGTAGAGCAATCCACCTCAACATTATCTTCATCTTTTACTTTGTTTAACCGATAAACTCCTGATTCCACAGGAACCCAATTGAGCAAACGGGTCAACCACCTAGGTGAGATTTTCTGCATCTGCGGCACTGTGCGGGTAGCAATGGCCAGTTGTCTCGCTGCTACATCACCTAGTGCGGTTTGTTGTTGATTTTTTGTTTCAGCCATAGGACTTATTTAATTGTGAAATTGACTTCGGCAAACGAATATACTTTTTTTATTTTAAGATAAGTTTCCGGCTCGAACTGTCGATTAAGGGAATTATATTCCTATTATCAAGGAAATCTTGTGATGATTTTATGAATTTCGATTCCGTCAATTGGTAAGACATCGCATGTGTTTTTGTGGCGAGGCAAATCTAAAATTGAAGCTCACGGTGTCTGTTTCAAAAAGGCAGGCGCTTTTTATATTATATCGTTCTCTGGCGGGCAATAAATCAAGAGCAGTCATTGCCCTGTATTATAGCCTACTTTCCCTAATCAGGAATTATCAATCCATAATCTGGATCGAGAGTAATTGTTTCCTCACCTTATGGACTAATCTACCCAATTTTCTAAGGATTTTTCCATGATAACCCGTTGGCATCATTTTTACTCTTGGCAATATGTACAAAACTACTATCTATGGACAAGGATAAATTCTACCAAACAGTTTACAAATTAGTGGAGGACTATTTCGAAAATTTCAGCAAAAAGCCGAATTATCTACTTATCAATTCCGAAATCGATTTGACCAAATTCATTGAAACTGAGGACTTGAAAAATTATGTAAATGATCGATTCAAAGGGATGATGATTGTACGGACCCCTGATATTCGCAGTGATAAAGTAGTTGTTTATTAATTGTCTGAAGCTATTCTCGACCAGTCCCGAAAAATTATTTACTTGAATTGAACCCGGTTAAATGCCGGGTTTTTTGTTATTTTTCACTATGAAATATGTACGAATCGAGGGAAGCCAGAAACTTTCTTCCTTTGTTGAGCCGATGAAAGCACAGTTAACAGATCTTCCGGCGTTCGACAGTCCGGATTGGGTTTTTGAAATTAAATGGGATGGATACCGGGCCATTGCGGAAATCAATAAATCAAACAATAAACTTTACTCCAGAAACGGACTTACGTTTGACAAAGCTTACCCCAAAGTATTCGAAGCGTTAAAGCATATCAAAAAGAAAACAATTATTGATGGAGAAATTGTAGTGTTTGATGAGAAAGGAAAACCGAATTTTCAAAAACTTCAAAATTATAAGAGCAACGACAAATATGTAATTCAATATTATGTGTTTGATTGTTTGGAATTAGAAGGAAAGTCTCTTACAAAATTGCCTCTGATTGAACGCAAAGAAACGCTCCAGAAGTTACTGCCCAAATCGGATGTGATCGTGTTTTGTGATCACGTCGACACCGACGGCAAGTCCCTTTTCAGGGAAATGAAAAAAATGAGCCTGGAAGGGATGATTGCCAAAAGAAAGAACAGCATTTACCTTATTGGCAAGCGGTCTTCTGATTGGCTTAAAATCAAAAACGTACAGACCCAGGAAGCGATCATCGTTGGCTTCACAGATCCGAAAGGAGCGCGAAATGCATTTGGCTCGCTGCTCCTGGCCGTGAAGAAAAAAAATAAACTTGTTTACGTCGGAAATGTTGGAACCGGCTTTACCGATAAAAGTTTAAAAGATCTTCATTCGAAGCTTAAAAAAATAATTCGCAAAACTTCACCACTTGATGTGCCTATCAAAGAAACGGCGGATATGACTTGGGTGGATCCGGTTTTAGTTTGCAACGTCAAGTACACCGAGATAACGGATGATGGAAGTATTAGGCATCCCGTCTTTCAGGGATTACGAGTTGATAAGGGACCACAAGAGGTGCATTTGGAAAAAGATGTTTCGAAGGGTGCTAAAGCCTTAAAACACATCGGCGTGAAAAAATAAATAGTGTTGACAGCCGCAAGGTTTACAAAATTTGTGTCTTCCCGATTCTTAAAAATTAAGGACCATAAGGATTAGTTAGTCAGGTTAATTTTAATTGATATAAGATCAATAAAAATTAATATCAATTTTCTTGTGGCTGCGCAGATAAGAATTATCTTGTATCAGGATGCCCATCCGTTCTTGCCAATACTGTAGGCGAGAGGATGGGTTTTTTATTTTGAGATTCTCGTTGGTGGATATTTTATTGGGCCTGATTCAGGTCGTACACGGTCAATTGAATTTCTTGATAGGCTATTATAATTCATTTTAAACATGAGAAAAAGAAAACAACTTAATGGCATTACGGTGAATGCTATTGCCGGAACGTATGTCGTATTCCTTGGCATGGATCTAAATAAGTCATTCCATAAAAAATTCCGGGGTTTTGCAATCAAAAGGCTCGATCGTTCAGATGGAGAGATAACCTGGGCTCGAGGCTTAAAAACTTTTAAGGCAACTGAGCCTACTCCTACCATGGGCGAAACATTTTCAACTTTCAAACATCCTTGGCAGGGATTTCAGTGGGCTGACTACAGCGTTAAGCCCGGAAGTGAATACACGTTTACAATTGTGTGCATGTATGGCGATCCCGATGATCTGGAAGCTAGACGCAAACTATCCATTAACATAAAAACTGAGGTTGAACTGGGTGGCATGCATTCCGTTTATTTTAATCGAGGCTCAGTTGCAACTCAGGAATATGCAAGAAAATTTTTAAATCAAATTCCGAAAGATGCAGGACCTGGAGCATACAAGTGGCTTTCAAGGGGCCTCGTGGAAGCATTGATTAAATTTATAGGAAGCGCAAAAAGAGGAGATTCGTTACACGCGGCTGTTTACGAATTTCAGTGGGGTCAAGTTCTTCAGGCTTTTAAGGCGGCGAAGGCTCGTGGAGTCAAGGTAAATATTATTTATGATAACGTAGAGGGCTTTACTCCGGAAGGTGAAGCAAAAGGTCCCTGGCAAAGAAACCAGGAAGAGATCACAAATGCAGGCCTTGATAACTGTTGTCAGGGAAGAGCCAACGCAAAGCTTATGCATAATAAATTTATTATCCTGAGCAAAGGAAACAATCCGATTTCGGTCTGGACAGGCTCTACCAACTTGACTGAAAATGGCATTTACGGCCATTCAAATCTTGGTCATATTGTCGAGGATAAAACGATCGCCACAGGTTTCATGAAATATTGGAAACGATTGGAGCGGGATTTAGAAGTCGGACCTGAGTATAGAAATCTGAACGTAGCAGCATTCGCTATCCCTGCAACCTTTGATAAGGACACATATGCCGTGTTTTCACCCAGGGGCACCGGACTGGATGTATTGGACTGGTACGCGAAAATAGCCGGAGCTGCCGATGATGCTTTGCTCATGACATTTGCCTTTGGTATGCATGAAAAATTCAAGACAGTGTTCCGTCAGAAAGATGATGTGTTGAGGATTTCTCTAATGGAAAAAGCATACGCTGCGCTTAGCGTAAGAGAACGCGATGAAAAGGATATTCAAGAAATCAGGAATTTGCCCAACGTTGTTGTCGCACTGGGAAACCGAATTGTTACAAACGCCTTTGACAGGTGGTTAAGAGAAATGTACTCGGTTGACGGAAAAGGAAAACACGTTTATTGGATTCACACAAAGTATATGATTGTAGATCCGCTCAGTGCTGAACCTGTCGTCGTTACGGGAAGTGCAAACTTCAGCAAAGCAAGTACAGATACAAATGACGAAAATATGCTGGTGATCAAAGGCGATAAAAGAATCGCCGATATTTACCTGGGTGAATACATGCGTTTATACAATCACTATGCTTTCCGGGAATCCGTTAAGCGAGCTCTTGACAACCAAACAGCAGGTAACCCTTCTCAATGGAGACCACAGTATCTGGAAACAAAAGATTCCTGGATGAAGGATTATTTTAATAAGAAGGACACATCGGCAAGATACGTGAGAAGAAAATATTTTTCCGGACCTATGTCCATTTAAAATCTTGTTGTTATGCACGGCAAGGGGTTAGTACCCTCTAACTGTTTTGTTATTTTTTAAGCGGCACTAAATAACTGCGTATGACCTCAAACCATTTTTGAGCCATTATTTCTTCCCCAAGTGTATTGGGATGTATATCATCATACAAGTGCATCTGCGGATTAATTCCGGAGAATTGATCCACTAAAATAAGCGAAGAGCGAGGAGTCGAGTTAAGCCGTGCAAAATCCGATATTCTTTTATTCGCTTCCGCCAGCAATTCCCGGTAGGTACGGCCACATAAGTTTTGATCACTCCATTCGCGTCCGAGCGGAGGTATGGTACTAATAAAAATTTTCATATCGTTATTTTTGCTCCGTAACAGATCAATTAGCGATAACATATTTTTTAGTATATCGTCCGCGGACCTGCATTGAAAAACATCATTTGTACCAAGCTCTAACAAGACCAAATCGGGTGTGTACGATTGAAGCCATGCGTTAATGTTTCCTCTTTTCACATCCCAGTCGGGAGGATTGAACACGTGCTCAAAGTTCCATCCAGAATGTCCTTCGTGGTCCATGTCAAAATCCGGATCAGGAACTTCACCACCCATGTGATGCTTGCTCCATGAGCCTATAAAATCGAAATTATAATTCGCCTTATGAAGCATCTTCCACAACGGCCGTCGGTAACTATTATATTTGTCAGTGCCGTTGGTTATCGAATTACCAATCGCAAGAATATTGATTGTCTGATCATCAAAAACCGTTATCATAAAATTTTGTGAAGTCTTTGATTTTCCATTCGCGGCAATGATCTCAACAGGATACTGACCTGGCCTCAAAGGTTTACCAGTAATTGCATGGTCAGTTGAAGAGTATGATAACCAATCGGGTAGGCGACGAACATTGTAGTGTATCTGATTTCCAGCAGAATCGGCGGCTGCAAACTGATATGTATATGCCGAATCAATGTTAACACGGGTTTTTTCTTTAGATACAAAGAACGGGGCCGAATTTTTGGAAATTTCCTGGTCCGGGATCTCCGTGAAAGCACCCATAAGAATCATGCCTATAACAATGTAGTTCATTTAAAACGGGTTTGTTGTTATAGTCCCTCCATTACATGACACGTTTTACTGGGAGTTTTGAGGTGCAATAATTCTTTATAGCTACAAACTGAATCGAAATTTTCATTTTAAAAACTTGCGCCGATGCCTTTTGCTGGCGGTGGGTTTTGGTTAAAATCTTTATTCCCGTTTTCAATTCCGAAATCGGCATTCAGGTCAAGTCCCGTCGTGCGGAGCAAAGAATTCCGGGGGAGCCTGTATTTTGTAAACGTTGTCAAGTCAAGCGGAGAGGTGATCAAGGGAACATCAGAATTTTCAAAACCGTCATACGGATTCATATTTACTCCCTTGATCTTTTCACCTTTCTTTTCTTGTCCCGTTTGTTCTGTCCAAGCGTTAAAATTTTTAATGCCATACATGTTAAATCCTTTACCCGTCAGACTCCACCAGTTATTACCTAAAAAAATATCATTCATCGATAGTCCTTTTGTAAGCTCGTCCTTGCCGATAAAAATATTATTATAATAAGCGAATGCCTTCCTTTTGCTTTCTTCTGCAAAGCGAATGGCCGCACCACGCGCATTATAAATCACATTGTTATAAATGAAGCAGTCGCTAAACTGGTTCTCATCGTTTGAGCCGTTCCATATATAAATGCCGGCATGTGCAGTTGACACCAGGCCATCATTTTCACTTATATTGAACCGGATGGTATTATTCTTCCACGGACTTGCTCCGTTGTACTGAAAGATCCCGAAACCAGATCCATCATTTTCGTAAGAAAGGCAATACTGTATAACGGAATTAGTCACTCCTCCATCCAGATCGAAGCCACCCCCGTCCTCCCCTCCTCTTGAAGTTCTATTCCGGTAAGAAACACAATGCTGAATGACCAGGCTGTCGGCCTCATATGCCCAGATGCCTACCGGGCCATTGCCTATGCGTGGCATATCCCAGCCATTATTTGTCGCCGCACAATATTCGATTGTTACGTCACGGCATAATCCGGCAATAATTCCATTGCCACTGTGATTGGTTAAATTGGTAGGATCACCGGGATTATTTTCAGCCAGGGAATAACCGATATATATGTGCTTGCAATCTTCCTTGCTGTTCAATCCTCCGATTGAAATTCCAGCAGCACCGTTTTCATGGGCATAGATACGGTTAACTTGTATATGAGATGAGGTGTAAATCAATAATCCGGATTTTTGAAATCCTTCAATTTCAAGGCTGTCAATAACGATGTGGTTACTGCTCTTCACGGCTATTCCATCTTCTGTATTCCCTTCTTTCCGGCCCGATCCTTTAAGATGAAGATTTTGAATTCTAATATACTGTGCCTGACGCAAAACAATTGCAGCGTAATTGCCGCCATGAATTGAGGCTTTTCCTTCTCCGTATGAAGTAATCACTACCGGAAGCAATTCATTGCCTGAATCATTTGAATCAAATTGAAGGGTTCCGTCAAAAGTCCGTCCACCTTGCAGGTATACGGAATCACCGGGTTGAAAATCTACTTCATTTAATTTAGCTATTGTTTTCCATGGACTTTCCTTCGTTCCGTCGTTGGCGTCAGTCCCTTTTTCATGAACATAAAATGATCGTGACGTATCCAGGTTATCCTTCACTTCGGCACAATGGGTCAGGCTTACAACCATGACAAACATCGCTGTTACATAAGAAACATAGTTATTTCGTCTTGCTGATCTTTGCATCTAAACGTTCAATCTCTACAGCACTGATCAATACCCATCGTTCTGTTTTAACTTATCTATCCCCATTAAATCTATCTGTTTCTGTGGTATTGGAAAATAAATATCGTTTGTCTGGAATGTTTTTCCCGCATAAAAACTTCGGAGCGTTTGCTCATAAGTTAAGTAATTGTTCAATTGCTGTTCAGCTTCTCCCCATCGAACCAGGTCAAAAAAACGATGCCCTTCCAATGCCAATTCCAGTTTCCGTTCAAAGTGGATTGCCCTTAAGGCATTTTCTTTGGTGTCAAAAGGAGCTCCCGCCGGATATTCAGCAATGACGTATAGGGCAGCCGGTTCAGTCGAGTACTCCCCCAATACCCAACTCTCGGGGTTAGCGGCCCGGGCACGTATTTCATTCACATAAGTACGCGCCTTATCCAATGACCCTACTTCGGCTTCGCATTCAGCAAGCCAGAGTATGACATCGGCAAAACGGACCAGGGGATAATTGATCGCTGAACTGGTAGGATAACTGGCGTAGTCTACCAGGCCATCATATATTTCACTCTGTTGAAATATCATCTTTTTGGGTGAATAAGGTCCGCCGTATGCCTGATCGGCAATCCAGTCTTTCCCGGGATGTGCAGCTCCAAAATTCCAGTCAAGGAAGGGTATGCCTCTTCTGCCCACGGTCAAGTCCAGGCGGGGATCAAGGTTCCCTGCATCGGGTTCAAAATAATCCCATGACTCAATACCATCATCACTTACCACCGACTTGTCAGGCTCATTATAAGACCCATCGAGGTATGGTAATCCGTTTTCATCCGTTCGATAGGAGTTTACTAACTCTTGCGATGGCTGAAATGCTGAAAAACCGAAATAGGGAAATTCATTGCTTTGATTAGGATAATTTAACGTGAAATCCGAGTTTCCATTCAATCCACCGGAGCCATCGTTCGCCGAGCTTTGCACTGCAAAAACAGATTCCGGGCTGTTCCTGGCAGCCAGCGAAAAATTGTCTTGAAATTTATCGTTGAGTTTATATTTTGTGCCCGTGGGTTGTGTGCCATTGATATAGATGTCTTCTAACAATGGTTTTGCATCCGTAAATTTTTTCTGATATAGATATACTTTGGCCAGAAATGCTCCAGCGGCCCATTTATTGATTCGTCCGATTTCCAAACCTGTAGCTGGTAAGTTGGCAAATGCAAATTGCAGATCACTTTCAATTTCAGACCATATATCCGAATTGTTATCCGCTTCATAAGGGTCTTCATTTTCATCGATGAACGGAACCATATTCCACATACGCTTCGCCTCAAAATGAAAAAATCCGCGCAATGCTTTTGCCTGTGCCTCGTAGCTTACCCTTTCATTTTCCGTTAACTCGGAAGTTATTTTTAAAGCCTTAAGCGTTGAGTTGCAACGGGCAATAGCCTCATACAAAAGCTGCCATTTGGCATTGAAGTAGTAGTTGGTTGGAACAGCCTCATAGCCCACGATCTGATCAATTTCAATAAAGGTGGCGGGCTGAAGCCCTTTATGAGCTTCTCCCCCCGCCATGCTACCAAAAACCCAATTGGTATTCGAACCTTCCCATTGATAATTGAAATAAGAATCTTTACCATCAAGCAAAGCATAGGCACCTGTCAACAGTCCTTCAACACCCTGGCGTGTAGCCAGCGCATTAGTTCCCAGCACACCTTGTGGTGTCTGCTCCAGAAAATCCTGGCAACCACTCATCATTAAGGTTATCGTTACGAATAGGAGTATTAATTTCGTTTTCATAAACATTGATTGTATCACGTTAAAATGAAAGATTTACACCAACTAAAAATTGACGCACCATGGGATAGTTACCTACATCAACTCCATTCGCCGTTTTATTTCCGGGAACAGAAGATTCGCCCAACTCAGGATCAAGTCCGCTGTATTTCGTCAGCGTAAACACATTGGTGGCTTGCAAGTATATCCTGGCTTTGCCCAGGCCATGGTTACTTAACCAGGTGTCCGAAAGAGAATAACTCAGCTGGATATTTTTTGCGCGCAGGTATGATCCGTCTTCCAGATAGTATGAGTTAGCGGCCTGATTGCTGCTGAAACTTGCCGCTTCCTCCGCGATAGGTGTTTTAGCAGACGGGTTTTCCGGCGTCCAGGAGTTATACAACAGATCATTACTTTTTACACCCTGCGCAGAAGAATAAAAGTCAGTATAATATTTAGTGTAATTTATAATATCCCTGCCCGCTACTCCATAAAGAAATACTGTCAAATCAAAATTCCTGTAGCCGACCGTTAGATTAAGTCCCGCAGTAAATTTTGGGTTTGGATCTCCAAAGTGCACCCGATCATCATCCGTGATAGTCCCGTCACCATTGCTATCCTGATAACGAAAGCGACCTATAGCTGCGCCGGATTGAAAATCCGTTCCGGCTTCTCCATCGAAATTGTCGGCAGCATCAATTTCATCCTGCGATTGCCATAGCCCTTCAATTTGGTATCCGTAGAAAGAAAAGAAGGGAAATCCTTCTTCATTGCGAACAAAATTGCCGGCATCAAAATAGGTGGTACCTGTACGGTTGTCAATTTCAGTGATCTCGTTCCGATACATGGTGTAGACCAGCCCCGCTTCATAACGCCATGCTTTGCCAAACTTTCCTCGTTTCGTGATCTGAAGGTCGATGCCTCTATTTTTCATCGACCCGATATTTAAAGCAGCATTCGCCGCAAAAACGCCTACAACACCTGGGCTTTCCACGGAGTACAACAGCTTCTCCGTACGTTTCTCATATACATCCACCATGACATCCAGGGAATTATTAAATAAAGTAAAGTCTAATCCAATGTTTGTGGTTTTATTTTCTTCCCATTGAACATTTGCATTTGGAATAACGGACCGTTTGTATCCTGGAAAAGTGGAGTTACCGCTTCCCGATAAGTCATAATCGGTTGAACCCGCATAAGAATCATATACATCATATTGATCGGTCGTGCCGGCAGCAAACTGACTTCCCATGATGCCATACCCAACTCGAAGTTTCAGGTCGTTTATAAAATTCTGAGTCTTCATAAAAGACTCTTCGGAAATACGCCAGGCACCTGTAACGGCCGGGAAGTTCCCATATTTATTCCCGTGGGCAAATACCGAGGACCCATCGCGTCTGACCGTAGCGCTTAGCAGATACTTGTCTTTAAAACTATAATCTACCCTTGCAAAAAAAGAAAGTGTAGTCCTGGGTGTATAACTGGAACTGGAGTTCGTGGCTGATGTAGCCGAGCCATTGGTGAGTACCCAAAAGTCAGGGTCCTCCGAAACAAAATTCTGGCGGCTAGCGTCCAGGTTGCCACCAATATTGTCTGCCACAGCTTCCGTTCCCAGCAATGCATTAATAGTATGGGAGTCGAATGATTTTTTATAGTTAGCGGTATTGGTCCATGTCCAGCCACCGTAATAGCCGCTCCCTTCGTAAAGCTGATTAATGGAATTCTTAAAACCGCCCTCCCACGATTTAGCATAGAAAGTTTTATAATTATTAAACTGAAAAGATCCTCCGAAGCTGCTGCGCACGGTAAAGTCCTTCAGTATATCGGCTTCAGCATAAATATTTCCAAACAAACGTACATCAAACGCCTTGTTGTTTTTGCCTCGCGATTGATCGGCCACGGGATTGCCGCCGGCACCAAATTCTGTGGCTGCAGAACCAGCCCAGTTGCCAAAGATATCGGTCACGGGAATAATGGGATGGGTTTGAAAAGTCTGAGCAATCGGATTTGAAGCGTTCAAATTGTTTACACCAGAATTTCTCCTAAAGGAAACCTGAATATTCTCGCCTATGCGCACCTTCTTCTTAATTGTAAATTCACTGTTAGCCCGGATTGAATATCGTTTAGCAAAAGTATTCAGGACTATTCCCTGTTGATTGAAGTAGTTAACGCCCAGCAGAAAATTACTATGGGCATTTCCACCCGAAACCGCCACGTCATGGCTTTGCATCGGAGCAGCATCGGTAAGTTCATCGAACCAATCTGTGCCGTTCTTATTGGCCCTTACTATTTGATATATTGGGCCCTTCAAAAAATCGATATTGTAAAGATCAGGATTGACAGAAGGACTTCCTTCCATTGTCCCTGTGGGAATTATATAATCCGGTAAAACTGGGTCTGTTCCATTACCATATTGTGCGCTGGCCGGTACTTTTCCTCCATTCTTTTGAGCAAGCCAGGTGAGGTTTGCCATTTCCTGAGCGTTGAGCAAATGCGTGTAGCCTTTGCCGGGACTTTGCGTGCCGTAATAACCATTATACGTGACCTGCACTTCTCCTGCTTTGCCTTTTTTTGTGGTGATCAATACCACACCGTTCGAAGCGCGTGATCCATAAATCGAAGCAGCTCCTGCATCCTTCAGCACAGAAATTTGATCGATATCATTTGGATTAAGTGTAGAAATGTCGAACGTCTGAACGCCATCAACGATGTACAGCGGACTGTTGTTACCTGTAAAAGTTGAAAGGCCCCTGATCCGGATACTAGCTCCTGAACCGGGTTGCCCATTGGTAGTCACGGTTACACCTGCTATCCTGCCTTGCAATTGATTTTCTACTGTTGCTGAGGGCATTGCATTCAACTCTTCCGATTTAACGGTGCCGATCGCACCCGTCACATCTTTTCGCTCTTGCTGACCATACCCTATCACGACTACTTCCTGCAAAGTCCTTGCTTCCGGAACCAATGAAACATCGACCACGGATCGGTTATTTATCGGAACTTCCTGTAAGGCATATCCGATGAATGAAAACACCAGCGTCTCCGATCCGTTCTCTACAGAAATTGTAAAAATTCCATCCGCGTCGGTTGTTGTTCCCTGGTTCGTTCCTTTTACGACGACGTTGACTCCAGGCATCCCCTGTCCTGATTCGTCTGTAACTTTTCCACTAATATTCTGCTGTTGTATAACTTCATCCGGATCCGAAACAGGTTGGCCCTCCCTTTCGCCCTGATTTAAGGTCTGGCTGCTTTGCCTGTACAGTAAAATTCGATTGTTCTTTACCTGAAAATTGATCTGAAGCGGCGTTAAAATTTCGGTTAAAATTTCGCCTAACTTTCTATCCTTCACATCAACCGATGCTTTTCGGTTTGCTTGAATAGCAGCCGGGCTGTATACAAACTTCACCGCTATTTGTTTTTGTATCTGCTTCAGAATATACCTGATCTCAACGTCATCTACAGATAAAGAAACGCGTTGATCCAAAATCTGCGCTTCAACATGCGCCGCCAAGGTGGTACAAGTCAATGCAGCGGCTAGAATAATTTGGGTAATAGTAATTCTCATTGTTGTTTTTAAAAAATCAACAATTCCTTTCTTTTTCATAACTTCAAAAGTTTTGTTCCATGAATGATTTTTCAAACAAAACACTGCCTTAAAAAGGCAGTTGAAAGCTGGCAATGCCCCACATTGTCAGCTTTCTCATTATTCAGGTATCCGTGTAAAATTTTTTCATCTTATTTGCTTTCATTGAATTATTATCCTGTGATTAATTACAGCTTCCACCCTCTATCAGAATTTTAGTCCCTTCAATCTTATACGTTGCTCCCACAGACTGTCCAATAAATTCAAGCATGTCATACAAGTTTTGGTCAGTCAGATCTCCGGTAAACGTGCACTGATTAATATTTTTATTCACCGTCATGATTTCTATTCCAAACGTTTCCTCTATTCCGGCTATAACGGTAGATAAAGGCGCTTCATTGAATAAGAAATTTATTTTGTTCTCATTTTCCGAAGTGACAGGAACCGGATCTGGTACCAGGGTCACCTTAAGTTCTTCTTCTTTCTGATACACAACCCTTTGATTTGGCGTCACAATGACTGCACCGGATTCTTTCGGAAGCAGTTTCTGGTAAAAGTTTTTATTGGCTTCACTTTTTGTTACGATAACTTTTCCAGTGAGAACAACTACCTCACTTTGATGGGTCTTTTCATTTGCCTTCACAATAAAACTAGTTCCTACAACCTGCGTTATCAAATCGTCGCTGTATACATAAAAAGGATGTTCTTTGTCTTTTGTAACCTGAAATAGTGCTTCACCCCGCACAAAAACCTCGCGATGCGTTTTTGCAAACTGTTTAGGGTAAGTCAATTCTGTACGCGGTTGTAATACGACCTTGCTGCCATCTTCCAGCAAAACCTCTAAAGGCTTAGTCGTACTATTAACGTTTTGAACCCAGTGCTTGTCCTTCTTCGCCGAAAAATCGGCTGGGTTCTTTTGGTATGAGAAAAAGTAACCTGCCAAAAACGTTAACCCAACGATCGAAGCAGCAACGCTAAGCCTAGGCAGCCAAAACGAAATAGCGCTCAATGGTTTATGCGCGGGTAACCGCGAGGGCAACGGTGTTTTTGAATCGACAATATTCCAGGATTTTTCAGCAAGAGATGACAGTTCTGCCTTGTGAATATCCGGGAGATTTTCATCTTCTAACGTACCATACCATTGCTCCACCACATTTTTTTCTTCTTCCGTACATTTTCCCTCGAGGTATCGTTTTAATAAATGATAGAAGGCTTCCCGGCTCATGGTAACAGTGATTAATTTTGCTTTATACCAATGAGTCAAGAAACAGGGCTTCTACCCTAAAGAAGGAAAGGAATTTTTTAAAATGTTTTTTAATCAACGGGTCTTCCTGCGGTAAAACGGTATAATAATAAGGCAACTGAAAATATAATCTTCTTACTCCAGGAAAAGGAGCAAAATGAACAATAGGTAATCCTTCAGGTGAAGACGCATGGCCTTCAATGACCGGGTGACGTGATACTCAACAGCCTTTTCAGATATATTCAGTGCTCTTGCGATATCTTTAATTGAGCGATTCTCCACCCGGCTGAGCAAAAATACTTCCTGGGTCTTGCTCGGGAGTAGGGAAATGCCTTTTTCAATAGCTTCTGATAAGTCTCGGAGCAATAGAGATTGTTCTGTCGAGCAGGTATCCACGGCGCTGCTTTCGTTCAGATAGCTAAGGTATTTTTCATGAACGATCTGAGATTTATAATGATTAATAATGCCATACTTTAAGGAGGAAAATAAATAGGATCGCAAATTCTTTATGTCACTTTCTAAACGTCTTTCCCAAAGACTGATAAACAGGTTCTGCGCCAGCTCTTGGGCCAATGCTTTATGACGGACCTTTCTGTACGCCACTAAAAAGACTTCATTCCAATAACGCAAATAGATCTCTCTAAAAGCATCTTTTCGATCTTTGCGCAATCCTTCCAGAAGTTGGATATCGCTATGAATTTCGATGAGACGTTCCACTTTTTAAGTTTCAAGTCAATTTTAGGGTAAATTGTTTTCAAATTCAATCGATTCCTGAATAACTTTCAATTCGCTGACCCTTTGCTATGGATTTGAAAATGTTTCAAATTTTTTCGGCATTTCAAAGGTCGAAGGATTTTCCGTAATGGTTTAGAGGGAAGAATGCAAAGAAAAGATCTGAACCCTGCTCGTTCAGGAAGGCACAGCTTCGCCGACGGCTGGTTTTTTAATAATAATTGCCATCGCTATTCCAACAACGGTAACAATACCAGCATTTAAAAAAAAGATCGAGGCAATAGTCAAATGCTTATCGTATAGGTAACCCGTCCAAAAATTACCTGCTATAGCGCCTATTCCGAAATAGGCGGCGTACAACAAAGACTGCCCTGTAGCTCGCCATTCTGGTTTCACCAATTGATTTACATATACAACACAAACCACCCAAAACAATGACCACGATAAACCATGCAATAACTCGATTGACAAAGCAAGAACAGGATCTTTAACCAGGCTATACAATAACATGCGCAAGGCGCTGGCAAATACGGTGATGATCAATGTATTCTTAAGATTCAACACGGATATGATTCGGGCCGAAAAATAAAATAAGGGAATCTCGCAAAGCCCCTGGAAAGATATACCGAGCCCTACCAGGGAGGCCGACGCGCCATTTTCCTTCATGTAAATGGAATAGAAATTCCAGATGGTGGTTACAGTAGCGGAAATTAAAAAAACAGACACCAAAAGAAAAATCAGTGTCCGGTTTGCCAGCACATTTCCCAAATGTTGAAACGACTGCTGTGCTTCCTTCGGCGAATGTTTAATATCGGGTGGCAGTGTAAAGCAAAGTAAAAAGACCAAAAACAAACTCACGGAAGAAAAAATAAAGATCACCTGGATATTGATGGCGTCTATGTAATACCCGACCACCATGCCTGTCAGCGCCCACCCAACGGCCCCTGCTATACGCACTGTGCCATAGCTAAAGGATGGGTCCCGGCCAGTCAGTTGCAAAGTAAGGCTATCCAATATGGGTTGAAGTCCGTTGTAAAAAACAGACATAAAAATGGTGACCACCAATATCCATCCAAAGCTGCCCTGCCCCAGATAAAGCAAAAAACTCAACGCGGCGGAGACACTGGAAATGAGCATGCATTTCTTATACCCCAGCCGGTCGGCCATCATCCCGTAAAAGGGTTGGATGACGAACATCGTTATGGGGGTAATGCTCAGTATAATGCCGATCTCGATTCCGGAAAAGCCACGTTCTTTTAAGCTATCGGCAAAGATAGGAAGCCATGAGGCAGTGCAGCTTAGTACTAAAAAGTACAGCAAGCGTAAACGGTTTGCCTCAGAAATTTTTATCATGCCTCCATCCTATCGGTTAAAATTTATTGGGAAGATTCGCGGCAGCAGCTTCATCCAGCATCACTATACCATGCTGATGCCTTTGAATGATGGAAGCCGGCACTGTGTTTGAGATTTCTCCCCCTAGCGCAAGTTTCATAATATCGGCTTTCTTTGAGCCATTCGCTATCAACACGGCAATTTTTGATTCCATGAAATATTTCAGGCCAAGCGTAATACCTTGTTTCAGGGCAGTTGCTTCTGTAAAATATTTTTGCCCAACTGTTTTAGTCTTCTCATCCAGGTTGATGACATGTGAATACAATTCCGTCGATACACCAGGTTCGTTAAAGCCAATGTGACCGTTCATTCCGACGCCTACAACCATTAAATCAATGCCTTTCTTGGAGCGAATGAAATCATCCATTGAATCACATTCCGCGTTCAAATCATTGGATACAGCATTGAACAATTTGAATTGATTTGCCTTTAGCTGCAAAGGATCAAAAACATTTTGGCGCAAATAATAATAACAGCTGCCAGTGTTCTCCTTGGAAATGCCAACCCATTCGTCAAGACCAATAAATGTACACTGGCTAATATCTACCTTTTGTACTACTATAATTTTCGACATCAAAGCGTATGCTAGCAAGGGAGTTTCTCCCGACGCCAAACAAATGACGGATTCAGGCTCATCGATTATTTGCTGTACAATGGTTCTTGCTGCCCTGAAAGATAATTCCGTGTAATCTTTATAAATGTTTAGCTGCATAAGGGAAAAAATTTCCCCAAAGATTGATAGTATGAAGAAGAACTTCAAATAAGTTAAAATTTAAATAGTTGGGTTGATTTGCCTATAGTCCAAACGGAAGCGTAAATCCAGCAACGTTCTACGCTGTCGGTGAGGAAAAAAATTATTTTAGGAAATTTATTTGATCTCGTTTCGTGTTAAATTGATTAAATTGTCTGGTTGATAAAGGATTATTAAAATGATAGTTTTGAATTGACGGGAAAGATTTTTTTGCACTTTAATATATATCCAACTGAAACGCAATTGCCATGAAAGCTTTTGAAATAGAGTCACTTCTGGATGCGTATAAAACAGGAACAAGCCTGCCGCAGCCATTTTATACAGACGAGCAAATCTTTGCCCTTGACTGGGAGCACATCTGGAGGCGCTACTGGCTTTTTGCGGGAGTAACAGCAGAGATACCCAAGGCAGGAGATTATTTCACCTACCAAGTCGGGAAAGATTCGATCATCGTAATACGTGGGGATAAAAATCAAATCTATGCGCACCACAATACTTGTCGTCACCGGGGTTCGGTAATTTGCCTGGAACCGCGTGGCCATGCGCCAAAGCTTATGTGCCCCTACCACCAATGGGTTTATAATACCGACGGCTCCTTGTTTCGTGCGCGGTTAATGCCCGACGATTTTGACCGTTCTACGCAAGGCCTTCATCCTGTTCATTTACATGTAGTCAGTGGGTTGATCTTTATCTCACTAGCATCCAATCCCCCTGACTTTAGCACCGTAGAGGCTGACTTTTCACCTTACGTAAAACCATTTAAAATTGATAACGCTAAGGTGGCCTATAAAAAAAGTTATGAGCTTAGAACGAACTGGAAGCTTATCACAGAAAACTTTCGGGAGTGCTATCATTGCGGTCCGGCTCATCCAGAGTATTGCGGCGCCGTGATCGGAGCCAACCTGCGGGAACCTTTTGATGCAGTTTTGGAAGAACGTCAAAATGCCTGGAAACAAAAGGGGCTTGCTACGGAGGGCGTCGAGTTTGACGGCCCATCGTTTCATTTTGCTACGCGCTATCCGCTGCGTCCAGGCGTAGACAGTTATAGCCTCGATGGAAAAGCAGTTTCGCTGCCCATGGGCGACCATCGTGATTTTGATGCTGGTGTTTTAGGATTGGTATGTTATCCAAATTTCTGGATGGATGCCGTAAGCGACTACATTTGGACCATGCGGATTACACCGCTTAGCGCGTCGCGCTGCAGCATAGATCTTACGTGGCTGGTAGATGCAAAAGCCGAAGAAGGAAAAGATTATGAAATAGAAAGGCTGACAGAATTTTGGAAGATCACCGGTGAACAGGACTGGAAGCTCTGTGAAAATAATTTCAGGGGAATCGAATCCAGCCATTATAGCCCAGGTTTGTATGCTCCCGCCGAGCTTGAAGTGGCAAAGTTTATCGATTGGTATATCGAGCGGCTCAAGGAAGGCGTCCATTCACATAGTATGGCCTAAGTTTTATCGGCAATAAGATTTCAAAGTCATCCTTCGTATGGATGTTTCACGGATTTCATTATTACTTCGTCGCTGAGATGGACGATATCAATTGATGCAGGTTAGGGCTTTCACCCTGGCGCAGATAGTATCCTGAAACAGAATGCCCCAACTGCAGCGCTAAGTCAATATCTAAATCCAGCAACAAGCCGGCGCAAAACCCTGCGTTGAAATTGTCGCCGGCGCCCGTTAATACTTTAGGTTCCGATACGATAACGGTTGGGCTGTGGTGAATTCCATTATAATCCCAGCAAAAAGCTTCCGTTGAGTAATGGATCACCACTTTGCTGATGCCCAATGTCCGATAAATGGTATCCCCTATTCCGTGAACCGATCCAGCAGTTTTTCC
Organism: uncultured Bacteroidota bacterium; assembly: GCA_963837415.1. Taxonomy (GTDB): domain Bacteria; phylum Bacteroidota; class Bacteroidia; order Cytophagales; family Cyclobacteriaceae; genus Chryseolinea. The sequence goes on from CAWING010000005.1 coordinate 51,503, forward strand.
TTTTGTCCCCAACGCACTATACAACACGTTGGCTTCGTTCAGGTTAAGACTTAAGGTAACTTCCCAAAAAGCGCAAAACTCCTTTAGCAAGTCAAGGGCCACCCTGATCTTTGCCGGTGATTTTCGGGAACAATCAGACAAATCAAAAAAACCAATGGCTTTCTTTTTTAACGAAGCTGTTTTTGGCAAAATATCTGTTAACAGTCCCTTCCAGATATCCGTAGAATTCTCCAACTCACTCCAATTCAGAAGGCTTATCAGGTGGCGGCCAGAAAACAATTCAATGACTTTCTCTTCACCTACAATGTCCTTGACGGTTTTCCAGTTTACCTGGTTAATGCCTTTCATTTCCGCCATCAGAATTTTGCTGTCCTTAAATTCCAACGCAGTGGTTAAGCCCGGCTCTGCAAAACTATAAAGTGTGCAATTGCCTGGCATCTGTTGAAAGGCTCTATGGACTTGCGGAAAACCAAACGTGCCGATACAAGTAAGCTCCGGTCCCAACAATGCCAATGCATTGCTCATAATTGCCATATTGCCCCCGATTTTATTGGTTAGCTCTTCCAATTCAACAGAAAAATTATTGGACTCCTTTTCCAGTATATAGTGCGCAAAATCGCTGCTGGTTTCAAAATAGGTGCTCTTGCTGTCTTCATTTTTGTGACGGATGATCTTCACGATCGAATCAATGAAACCATCGAATCCCAGCGTGACCTTTTTTGAAAAAAGGTTCTGCATAAGTGTTGGGTGAGTATTGAAAACAGCTTGCAGCTGGGCTTGTCCGGGGTTTAGCATGTATGGATTTTTTTCATGTTATTCTTGAAAGATTATTTGCCGTCAATCCGGATGCGTTATAGTGATATTTGAATTTACTAGTAGTGAAAATTACGTTTAATTATTATTGCTGCAACTTAGGGAGGTTCAGGAATTCTTTTTAACAAACTTCCATGGGTCCCAGAAATTCATGTATTCCTGCTTTGTAACAATCAACGCCTTTTCAACATTATTGTCCAGAATAGGAGTAAACGCATAATCGTAACATATATAATAGACTTGTTTTTTTGAAGTCAGAAAAAGTGAAGAGAACACCCTGACATCGTAGCCCATCGCATTCAATACTTCCCTTCGAACCGTTGCTTTTCCTACCGGGCACAGTGTTCTCAAAATAGATCGATTTTTTCGAAGCACTTTATTAATATCCAGGATAGGACGTTCTGTTTGATATTTATTTTTGTTGTTTGCTATATAGCGGCACTGGTCGGAACAGTACTTTTTATCCGCTCTTCCGGTTAATGGATTATTACAGATCGGGCACCTAGGTTTACTCACAACTTGTTGTTACCTGTTTATATCCGAATGTACACGGGTATTAACTCGGTTAAGTTACTGGCTTTTTTTAGGATTGCATGGGACTAACTAAACAATTTTATACTATGAGCCAATTACCAATAATTACATTACGCCACCTTATGATCGGCGGTAATAAATGTATCGGAATTCAATTTTACCATTCCAAAATCATTCATGCTCTTATTAAAACATTGGATTCACCGAAGTGGTCGCAAGCGTATAACATGGTTTACATTGCTAATACTCCCGGTAACGTTTATTCCATATTTAGAACCTTTAAGGGCTCAGCATGGATTAATTGCCGGTATTTTTATAGGAACAAACCGGTTTTTTCGCAAGCAAAGGCCGTTGACCTAAGTTCTATTAAAGCTAAATCTTTAGAAAAAAATTTGGCCTGTCCTGATGAATACATAACCTTGCTGGAGACCAAACGCTACAGTCTGAATACGGCCCGAATGTATACTTTTCTTTTTTCTGAATTTATGAACTACTTCAAGGAAAAGCCGCTCACCGAAATCAATGAATATGACATAAAAAAATATTTGCATGGTATTGTAAAGCAGGGCAAATCCTTATCCTTTCAAAATCAGGTTATTAATGCGATCAAGTTTTACTATGAACAGGTGCTGGATATGCCTCAGCGATTTTACGAAATTGAAAGACCGCGGAAAGAGAAAAAATTGCCTTCGGTATTGAGTGAAGAAGAAATAGCCAAGGTTATTTCTGTCACGGCAAACCTAAAACACAAAGCAATCCTTGTCACAATTTATTCGGGTGGATTAAGGTTGTCGGAACTTTTAAACCTAAAAATTGCAGATATTCAAAGTGACCGCCATTTGTTGTTGATTCGGGATGCAAAGGGAAATAAAGACAGGAATACAATCCTTTCCGAAACTACACTAGCTCTGCTAAGAAAATATTATTTAGCTTTCAAGCCCAAGGAGTACTTGTTTGAAGGACAAAATGGAGGTCCTTATAGTTCGAAGAGTGTTCAAAATATAATGAAACATGCATTGAGACTTGCTAACATCAGGAGGCCTGCTTCCACCCATACACTCCGCCACTCTTTTGCCACTCACTTGCTCGAAAACGGAACAGATTTGAGGTATATTCAAACGCTTTTGGGTCATACTTCGCCAAAAACGACAGAAATATATGCCCATGTATCTACCAAAGGCATACGGGATGTTGTAAGTCCCATAGAAAAATTGAAAATTGAATTTTGAATGCCAGACATAAAAAGAAAATATACGCAATACCGATACCTACTAGTAGGATATACGCAATGCGTATATTGAATTGTTGCCGGCAAGCCCTTCAGGACAAAAAAATTTACCGATAAATTTGTATATTTGAACTATGTATCGAGTGAAAGACTACATAAATATTGATAAGGAAATTCTATCAGGAAATCCTGTATTTAGGGGGACTAGAGTTCCTATTCAGACCCTTTTTGACCATTTGGAGAAAGGAATACCTCTTGACGAGTTTCTGGACGACTTCCCGACAGTAAAAAAGGAGCAAGCAATTGCAGTTATTGAAATTGCGGGCAAAATTATGACCTCAAAAAACATCGAGCAAATCTATGAGACTGCTGCTTGATGAGAATCTCCCAAAAAGATTAAAACAAGACCTTAAAGAACATGAAGTTTACACAGCAGCAGACAAAGGCTGGACTGGAATATCAAACGGTAAATTACTTGGACTGATAACCGAGAACAATTTTGACGCCTTGTTGACCTTTGACAAAAACTTGCAGTACCAACAGAATTTCACCAAATACACAATTGCAGTTATTGTGTTAAATGCTCCGGACAACAGTTACGCTACATTGAAGGACCTAGTTCAAAAAATAAATGAAGTTTTAAAGACAGACTTGAAACCGGGACCGATTGAGATTAAGTAAGAACGGCCAGCCGGCAACAAAAGCTATAAAACATGTGCTGTGGTGTAGGTATTTTTAAAAGACTGCTATTCACTTCACTCAGCAAAATATGACAATGAATCAGATTTTAAACGCACACGTTTCATAGCCAAACGTTAGCAGGCATATTATGACAAAGACCATCTACATATTGATAATCCTGTTAATGGCACAATGTGCTTCCGATTCGACAATCTCAATTGACGAAAATTCTAACTTTCAAATTGTTTATACCGTCGATAATGACGGCTTGTTTCTTTACGATCTAAAAACAGAAACGAAAAAAAAACTTTACGAGACAGACCAAATATTCCTTGAAAAGGAATTTAAATTTATCAATGATAGCATTCTAATTGTTGGACATCGAAGTAAATCGCTTCATGAAGAAAAGGAAAGACGTGTTTACTCGAAGTACGTATATCACGCAGACGGGGACAGCACATTTATCACTGACAGCCCATCATACATCACAATTGACAAGCGCGTTTATGTAATTGAATCCTTTTATGCTATCAACCTGAATGACAGTTCCAACTATAAGCACAAAACAATTGAATACGAGCATATTGATGGTACTACCTTAAAAATCAAAGCAACCTCGTTCGACAATACAGGTAAAGTAGCAAATCAGACCGATACAACCTTTCTTTGTGGTATGTCTTCTTCTTCATACAAAGGAATAGAATTCTGTAACTCTGAAAGATTTTTTTCAAGAAGTGAAACTGTGAACAACAAACAGGTTTTTAGCAGAGGCGGAGATCTTTACCTGACTGACTTAAGAGATACTCTTTTGCTTTTAAAATTTGATGGACATTTTGAACCAAAATTTGGAAGTGGCTATTACAACCCAACACTTTCAGCGGACGGGAAGAAAATCTCGTTTCAATACCTGGCAGGATTCTTAGGAAAAGGTTCTGCCATTTTTGAAATGGATATTGAGACAAAGGAAAAAAAGGAGCTGGTCAGTGACAGATTTTACAAACCAAAATATTCGCCAAGCGGAAAGCGGCTGCTGGTCGCAAAAGACAATAGACAGGATAAAAATAGTATTTGGATAAATGACATACACGTATTTGACATTTCAACAAGCACGGCAACAAAAATCACAGAAGGAAACGACTACTTGTGGAGGCCGGGACAATAAATACGCCTGCTAACAATGCATATAATCAATGGCGGGGTGCAGTGTAAGTTTAAAATATTTACCTTCGTTCAACGCTTCGTAACGATGGACAGATTCGGCTTCGAACACCCGCCACTGCTTATATGCTAGCGTTATGCACAATGCCGCGCGGACAGAGTAGCGGCCACCGCGCATTGGCACATTTGCTTGCCACACATTCCGTCGCGACACCGAAGCAAGCAAAAGAGCCAATTCTTTCCGGAACTAAGAGTACTTAAAGTTATATTTGTTCTCTGTAATGATCAGACTTATTCTATAATGAAATCCATTTTCTTAGACACAAATATCTTTTTGCATTTTACCTCATTCGATGAGATTCAATGGCTAAAGGAAAGTGACTGTTCTGAATGTGAAATAGTTCTTTCTCCATTTGTTATTGATGAACTGGATAAGAAAAAGGTAGGCACTTCAAAGGTTGGTAATAGAGCAAGGACTGCACTTCAAAAAATAGAGAAGCTTATTGAAGCAAACAAGTTAGAGATTCAAAAAGGCGTACAAATCAATATTGTGGATCATAAACCTACAAAGGGCTTTTATGATCAGCATGAGTTAAATTACGATGAACCGGACCAGAGAATACTGGCGAGCATCATTGACTATCGTCTGAAGAATCCAACTACTACAATAGTGTTATGCTCCGATGATATTGGACCTCGATTAAGAGCTAAAAACTTTCAAATTGAGACTTTGAAGTTGAGTGATGTTTACAGACTTGCTTCTGAGGAGTCTGAAAACGAAAAGAAGATTAAAAAATTGGAACATGAGAATCTTCTCTTAAAAACGAAAATACCGAAGTTAAAACTCGAATTTGACAATGGACTCGAATACAAGAAAATAAAAGTAAAAGAGTCTTCTTTGCTCGCTAGAGATCAATTCATCGAGATTAACATATTAAAGATTAAAGATGAAACACCCTATTTGGAAATACTCAATAAGAAGGATTCAAACGGAAATACATTGTCAGCTATTTCAATGCAACTTGCAGCACTTAGCCAAGACCAAGTAGACCAATACAATATAGACCTTGATAAATACTTTGAGGAAGTTGAACAGTACCTAGAATCGCTTTATGAATTTGAGCATCAACAAGAATTGTCTTATCCCATTGAGATTTCAATCTTCAACGAAGGCACTGTGCCGGGTGAAGAAATTGACGTGCATCTGCACTTTCCTGATGGTTTTGATTTGATGGAGCCCAATGACTTAATTAAGTTGCCTAAAAAACCAGATCCTCCATATCGACCGAAACATAGAATGGATTTTAGAAGTCTCTCGATTAATCCTGCTATTTTTCTCCCTCGGACACAATTTACTCCTCCATCAAACATCGATTTCAATAGACCAAGTATTAAAAAAACTAATAGTTATGATGTAAACATGTATAGAAAATACATCAAACATTCCTATAGCGTAAAGTTGGACGATTTGGTTATGGTTTATAAACAACGGGATGATGTTACGAACTACCAAATTGAATATAAGATCACCGCGGCAAATATGCCGCAAGGGGTGTCGGGACAATTGAATATAATATTTGAAAAATAATGTTGGGCCACATGGAATATGTGATAGCGAATTTGCTACTAGATGGACAGATTGTTATGACAAGGTAGTGGACGACAAATGATAGGCTCCGAAAACCGCACCAATGCCAAAGCCACACATGCCGACACACAATCAAAGCTTTGTCATCCGTGTGGTTTAGATTGTGCAATGCGCGGCACAGTGCATAACACCATGTATACCCAATAGCGCTCAGTCTTGAAAAAGTGGAGCAGAAAAGGTAGATTTAGTAGAACTTCGGATCGTGTGTTTCATAGCGTCGGCGCTACTGGGCATACATAAACGTTACCTGCCATTTAAAAATGAGACACTGCATACAAATAATATTATTAACAATGCTATTCGGACTTTTTGGCTGTAAAGACAAGGTGAATGATTTTGTATTTGACGAATTCAAATCACAAATCAAGAAACAAGGAATGAGAATTGACTCTGTTGACGAAACAGGATTTCTCTATATTTCTCAAGGAGAATTAACCTTGAAAATTAGTTTAGACAACGTTAGAAGAAACTATGAACGAGATAAGGATAAAACACATATCTCGGACTTTGTTCAGACTTTAATATCCTATTCAATTGAAATCCCCGCGGACTGGACGCAAGCTAAATCTGACATCTATATTTCTCTATTTCCTAACGACAACGACTTTAAGGACTTTTTGCACCAAAATATCACTGAAGAATTTGGAAAAGTTTATGTTCACAGTGGACAAGAAAAGTTAACTTGGATAACTAAGAATGACCTGAAAAAATGGAACATAACAGAAGAAGAATTGGACCGACAGGCAAATTTGAACGCTGACAAACTTCTAACGGTAACCGAAATTACTTTTGACACTATAGAGAATCGTAAGCTTGGCCTAATAAATGCCGAACATGAATCTTTAAAAGGAGCATTGCTTTTCGCCCCAGCGATGAAGGAAAAAGTTAAGAAGGACTTTGGATTTCCTTTCTATGCTGTAATCCCTGTTAGGGACTTTTGCTATATTTTTTCAGAAAATGACTATGGCTTTTTTTCTGACAGAATCGGAGTTGTTGTTGTTGAAGAGTTTAAGCAATCTGGTTACCCAATAACAACAGAAATTTTAAAATTTACGGACGATGGAGTTAAAGTAGTGGGGAAATATCCCGTAGATTAATTAGCAGCACCACAAACGGCAGGTAACAAAAGGTATAATGCATATGCGAGTTTATTTTGTTATCTCAGTTTCTGCACCTAAATTTATTTATTAGTGGTGGACCATGACGTACTTTTAAATCGCATACGCACTATACCTAAACGTTGTAGCCAATTAGCCAAAAGGATCGACAATGCTTTGTAAAGAGAATGATTCTGTCGATAAAAATATAGAAAGCATTTAGCTTTTCAGCGGGGAATTTGCAACACGGGGACTCGATTTATTACTGATATCAATTTGGTGAACTCGTTGACATATACAATATCAAAATAGCTATCAATCAGATTCAATGAATCGTAGAAACTTTCTAAAAAATTCCACTGCTGCAACCACAGGCCTTTTGCTACCAATTGGTTTAACTGCATCTGACGAAAAAGCAAAAAAGAAAGTGATTGTCCTTGGTGCAGGCCTTGCTGGTTTAACAGCAGCGTGGGAACTGGTACAAGCCGGCCACGAAGTGATCGTGGTTGAAGCGAGAAATCGATCTGGTGGTCGTGTGCTAACACTACGCGAAGGTTTCACTTCAGGATTGACGGCCGAGGCCGGTGGTATGAGTTTCAATGATAATTATTTTAACCTTTTTCGTTACGTTAAGCTTTTCAATATTCCATATGAATCACTGAGCGCCCCTGTTATACGAAACCAGGGTGGAAGTACGGTCTATCACCTGCGTGGCAAGCGAATTGTTCCAGTTAACGGAGAAATAGATTGGCCATATGATCTCAAACCGGAGGAGCGTGAGGGTAGTCTCACGGACAGGTACGTCCAGCCCTTACTTAACGGCGTGAAGGATACTGCCATTTCAGATTCACTGTATGACTGGGCTCGTTCAATTGACAACAAAACATTGTCTCAGCTTATCGCAGAAAGAGGTGCCTCTGCCGGGGCACAAGAGATTATTCGGGTGACTACCTGGTATTCCGACCGCGAAGGACGGGCCTCTGCTGCCTGGAATTTATTACCAGTATTACAGGGAGCGGGAAGTAAAAATGTTTACAGCTTCCCGGGCGGAGTTGACAATTTATCGATAGCATTTACAGTCAGATTAGGAGAACGGATTCGATTTGGTGCTGAAGTGGTGAGCATAAAAAATAATTCCAACAGCGTAGAAGTAAGAGTTAACATAGCTGGCAAGCAGGAAAGCATTAATGCAGATCGCGTCGTCTGCACTATTCCTTTCTCAGTATTGAAAAACATAAATATCTCGCCTTCTTTGTCAGGCCCAAAAAAAGAGATAATTGCTGGTCTGTATTATGCGCCGACAACCCGCGTTTTCCTGGAAGTAAAACAACGGTTTTGGGAAAGTGTTGGAGAGAGTGGTTCAGCCATGACAGATTTAACCATCGGGCAAGTACAGAAACACCCTATGATCAAAACAGGAAGAGAAGGGAGTAGGGCCATTCTTGAAGGTCATGCACGTGGGCAGGATGCAATCCAACTTGACAAGATGTCGAATGACAAAAGGTTAAAATTCGCACTTGAACAAATGAACAAAGTTCACCCTAATGTTTTTGACTACTATGAGGGAGGGACTTCAAAAAGCTGGCAGCTTGACCCTTATTCACGTGGAGCATACTCGTTATTTCTTCCTGGCCAAATTACATCATGGCTGCCTGAAATCATCCGTCCTGAAGGTCGTATACATTTTGCGGGAGAACATACGTCTATATACTCCGCCAGCATGGAGGGTGCGATTGAATCAGGTACTCGTGCTGCAAATGAGATCAACGAAGTGTAAGAGATATTTTGATTCAACATCAATCAAGTAGCAGCTGTGGCCTATTAAGATGATGCTTTGGTTCAGGAATTTTGAGTTAAGTTTAGGTAACAGTGGATAATACGCAGACTTAAAACCAGACAACAGAAGGAAGTAAAAAACAACCGAATATAACAGACGAAATAAACTGGCCACAACATCGTATTGGCAATAGTGTGGCTGACTGTTGTAAATTCAACATTTGTAATTCTATTGAGCATTTGTACAAATGTTGGGCTGACGTTTTTCAAATGCCACACCATCGCCAATACGTAAACCGT
>CAWING010000006.1:0-403089 GCA_963837415.1 uncultured Bacteroidota bacterium
GAAAATCAGGTTGTGTTGAAAAGGTAATTTCCGGACCTGCCTTGGAAAAATATTATTTTAAAGAGACTGGCAACAGAAAGCCATTCAAAGACATAGTAGCATTGGCAGAATCAAAGGTTGATCCGACAGCGCAAAAAACCATGTTACGATTGATTGAATTTTTTGGAAAAGCATTGAGTGTAATTATCAATATACTCGATCCGGATGTAATTGTGATTGGCGGAGGGGTAGGAAACATCGATTTGTTATATGATCGCGGACTGGATTCTGTGCGAAAATATGTTTTTAATAACAGACTTGATACTCCCATTGTTAAACCTTCTCTGGGTGATAGCGCTGGCGTAATCGGCGCTGCATTTTTGGTAAGTTGAAAATTCCGGTTCATGAACAATAAGGTAATTCCGGTGTTGAGAATATTTGATTATTCAAAAGCAATAGAATTTTATGTGGATTGGCTGGATTTTAAAATTGATTGGGAGCATCGCTTTTCAACCGATTCTCCTTTGTACATGCAGATTTCCAGGGAGCATATCACATTGCATTTGTCAGAACATCATGGAGATGTTGCCCGGGAGCAAAAGTATTCATTGAATTTCCCAACATTGCAGATTATCATCACTATTTAATGAATAAGAATTATAAATTTAATAAACCGGGATTGGAGAAAGCGCCGTGGAATGCCATATGCATGGAAGTAATAGATCCATTCGGAAATAAGTTGTTATTTAGTGAAAGGCAAGACTAAGCATTCAAATGAATACGAACTATTATAAATAATATACAGATGAAACGAATTGCTATCCTGGCCCTATTCCACGTGACCATATTGTAACCCATCAAGGCGACCTTATTCAAAAATGGGGCTGTGTAACACATCCGGTTATAGCGTTATCAACTATGGTCGGAAATAAAATAGAGATCATACCGGTATCTCATGTTCGTCAGGTGGATCTTGATAATGTAAAGGAAGTATTTCAAGGTTATCCTGGAATTAATTTAAAACACCTGACCTGCAAAAATGATCAAGGAGATATTATCAGTTTGAAGTTTGTCGATATGAACAACCGGTTGGAGCGACAGACCGGATTTATGGATCCGATACTTCCTGGGGACATTAAAGGTCTCCTCGATTGTGACGTATTTGTTTTCATTCCGATCAGCGACTATGAAATTTCCCTGGACACGCTAAAGTTTATCAAGGAAAACAGCAAAGGCCTTGTCGTTTTTGATGCCCATGGCCCTACAACGGCTTGCCTATACACTGGAGAGCGACAGCGCAAATTCTGGATTGATCGGGATCAATGGCTGCCTTATATCGATATACTTAAGATGAACCAGGAAGAGGCAAATGCATCGTGGTTTAAAAAAGAATATGAAACTCGTGATTTCTCTGAATCTCCGGAGGTGGATCGCGACGACCTGCGCGCCTTTGCTGAGCATTGCCTTGGAATGGGAGTGAAGTGCGTTTACATCACCGTGGATTCACGAGGATGCCTAGTATATTTTAAAGAAAAAGGCAAATTAAAAGAAGAAATGGTTCCCGCAGTGAAAGTAGCCAACGTCATTGATACTACAGGATGTGGAGATTCGTTTGCCGGAGGCATTGGTTTCGGTTTGTTGCAAAATCAAAAAGATTACATCGGCGCTGCCCGGTACGGAAATGCGTTAGGTGCGTTGCGAACTCAGGGGAAAACGTTTGCAGTATTTAAATCTTTGGAAGAGACAGATAAAATCATTCAGGAAACCTATTTTTGACCTTCCAAAAACCGCAGTCACACCTTAAAATAGCATTATTTTGATTAAAGCCTGTATTTTTGACCTTGATGGTGTGATCGTGGACACTGCTCATTATCACTTTTTAGCCTGGAAGCGATTGGCCGTTGAACTTGGTTTCGAACTTCACCGAATCAGACAATGAACGTTTGAAAGGTGTAAGCCGCATGAAGTCGCTTGACATTATTCTCGATCTAGGTGGAGTTACGTTAAGCGAGCATAACAAAGAGCTCATGGCTAACAAAAAAAATACCTGGTTTGTCGATTACCTGGAGCGAATGGTGCCCGAAGAAATTTTTCCCGGTGTAAAACAGCTGATTCGGGATTTGAAGGCGAACGGAATAAAAGTAGCGTTGGCTTCAAGCAGTAAAAATGCTAAAACTGTCATTCAGCTTCTGCACATCCAACATGAATTTGACGCGATCGTCGATGGCACCATGATCGTGAACTCAAAACCTCATCCGGAAATATTTTTACTTGCTGCACAACAGCTTGGTGTTGAACCTAAGAAATGTATTGTGTTTGAGGATGCGGAAGCGGGTGTAGAGGCCGCCCTGGCAGCAGGTATGAAATGTGTCGGTGTCGGTGACGCTCAGCAATTGAAGCACGCCAACAAAGTAATAGCAAAAACCGGTGAATTTAGAGTCTCGGACTTAACGGAATTAATAAAACTCTAAACTATAATTAGCTGAATTAGCAGATAACGATTAACGGCTATACAAATCATGAAGCAATATCTCAAGCCTCACGAATGGCATATCATTGAAGAGGGACTCGATCCTCATACAAATAAAATTTCAGAAAGTGTATTTAGCATAGGCAATGGCCGGATGGGGCAGCGTGCTAATTTTGAAGAAGACGTACACAGGCGAAACGTTGCGGGGAAGTTATGTAGCAGGCGTTTATTATCCCGATAAAACACGGGTAGGCTGGTGGAAGAATGGATATCCCGAATATTTTGCTAAAGTATTGAATGCACCAAATTGGATAGGCATTCATGTAAGCATAGACAATCAAAAACTAGATCTGGCCAAATGTAAGGTTGAGGATTTTAAACGCGTGCTGGACATGAAGGTCGGACTTCTCTCCCGAAGTTTTGCCGCTACATTTCCCGACGGAAAGAAAGTACGAATTGAATCGAAACGATTTTGTAGCATGGCAAGGGGTGAAGTTGGCGCAATCCGTTATGCGATCACGCCATTGAATTTTTCCTCTAAGGCTACACTTTCTATTTTCGTTGATGCCGATGTTGTGAACAAGGATTCAAACTACGATGAAAAATTCTGGGAAGAAGTTTACAAAGAAGCATCGGAAGGAAAAGCCATTGTCACAGCACAGACCAAAAAAACTTTCTTCCATGTAACGACAGGGATGCGCTATACCATTACTATCGGAAGGAAAAAAAGTAAATTTTGATAGGGTAAACATTGAACAGCGCGAAAAGTTTGCAGGCAATATAATCCAGCTCGACTTTCATGAAGGCAAAGAGATAGTGGTGTATAAATATGCCGCTGTATTGTCATCGGAAAATCATCCCAAAGACCAACTTGTTGCTAATTGCACCAAAGTCTTGAATGAAGCTTTGGAAGCAGGCTTCGATAAGTTATTCGAAGAGCATGCGAAAGTTTGGGCTCACAAATGGGAGGAATGTGATATTACCATAGAAGGTGACGTTGCCGCGCAGCAAGGAATTCGTTTTAATATTTTTCAGCTTACTCAAACCTATACAGGGGAAGATGAGCGACTGAATATTGGTCCCAAAGGATTTACCGGAGAAAAATATGGTGGAAGCACGTATTGGGATACGGAGGCATACTGCATTCCATTTTACCTCGGTACTGCTGAGCAAAAAGTAGCTCGTAATCTTTTGGTCTATCGCTACAAACATCTTCCAAAGGCAATAGAGAATGCTAGAGAAGCTTGGCTTCAAGGATGGCGCTGCATTTTATCCTTTTGTTACGATGAATGGTGAAGAGTGCCACAACGAGTGGGAGATCACATTCGAAGAAATTCATCGTACCAGCGCGATGGCGTATGCTATCCGCGACTACATAGATTATACCGGCGATCAGGCTTACTTGATAGAGTTTGGCCTGGAAGTGCTTATCGGAATTTCAAGATTCTGGGCACAACGGGTTAACTGGTCAACAGATAAAAATAAATATGTTATCCTGGGTGTTACAGGACCGAATGAATATGAGAACAATGTAAACAATAACTGGTATACCAATTACCTGGGCGCATGGACACTTAAATATACGTTGCAGGCTATTGAATATGTTAAGAAAACGGATCCCAAAAGGTTTGCAGAGATTGTTGGCAAAACTAATTTTAATGAAAGTGAAGAACCATCGAAATGGAAAGAAATTATAAGAAGATGTATTTTCCGGAAGATGATAAACGTAAGATACTCTTGCAGCAGGATGGATTTCTCGACAAGGAATTGACGTATGGTAAGTGAGCTAGCGCCCGAAGATCGTCCGATAAATCAGAAATGGTCATGGGATAGAATACTTGCGTTCTTGTTTTATTAAACAAGCTGATGTTCTTCAAGGTATGTATTTATTTGAAGATGACTTTGATAAGGAGGCAATCCGGAAAAATTTTGATTTTTACGAGCCCATGACTGTTCATGAGTCGTCACTGTCACCTTGTGTCCATGCTATCCTTGCCTCCAAGTTAGGATATAAAGAACGGGCATATGAGTTCTATCTCCGCACCGCCCGGCTCGATCTCGATGACTATAACAATGATACCGAAGAGGGTTGTCACATTACTTCCATGGCGGGAACGTGGATGAGTGTCGTAAAAGGATTCGGAGGCATGCGGGTGAAAGACGATAAACTTCATTTCAATCCTTTTATTCCTGACAAATGGAAATCGTATTCCTTCCGCATAGAATTCAGGAATAGGGTTATCATACTAAAAGTGAGCAAAGATCATTGCGAAACGCACCTTGAATCAGGCGAACCGTTGGAAATCATGTTGAAAGATGAGATTGTCCAATTAAAATAGTTGGGCTTACAACTACGTGTATGATGGCCGGAATCCTTCATTGATATTTAATAAGAAACCTTTACAAATCCTGGACGAAAGATGATAATTTTTAGTCGTCCAGGATAGCGGGCTTCCTTGGGTCGTGTTATAATGAATGCAGAGACCTTGGTAGTGCATGCAGATCGTGATGGTGATACGACCGGAAGCTGTAAGCTTCCGGAGTCTATACTCTGTTGCTGGGCTCGACCAGGCGAGCCCAGCAACAGAGGGCTTCAACCCGCGCCCCTATACACGTTATGGAAAAAAGCTGCAATGGCTTATGACGCGGAAGGGTAGTCACTGTAATACACAGATTTTGGATTCACTATTACTAAAATTACTTTAATGAAATATTCCTTAACCCGTACGGTTAACTTTATTTTAATTTTCCTCTTGGGGTCAATGAGCTTTAAGGCATTCGTGAAAGATGAGATTCACTTCATCGGAGCAGACAATAAAAATATCCAGCATACCGGAAGAATCGATTTTACTGATCCTAAGAAACCCAGATTCTGGACCGCAGGTGTTTACATTCAGGCAAAATTCAAGGGTACATTATGCGAAATTGTGATTAATGACGAAGAACGGGGCGGGGCACATAACTACTTACAGGTAGCTATCGATAATCAAACTCCTTTCAAAATAAAAACTACGGGAAAGTCAAATACCCTAACCGTTGCTGAAGGCTTGGCAGGGGAGAGCACACCATTACCATTTGTAAAAATACGGAAGCCTTGGTTGGCTACCTGGAAGTGAAGGATTGGTGCCAATGCCACCCAAACCAAAGCGTAAAAAATGGAATTTATTGGGAACTCCATTACCAGTGGTTCGGAAAGCGATCTTTCCCAGATTCCCTGCGATAGCGGCGCGTGGTATGATCAGCACAACGCTTATTATAGCTATGGTCCTATGGTTGCCCAGCAGTTGAATGCGCAATGGCATCTCACGTCAGATTCGGGAATAGGATTGATCCATAGTTGCTGCAAGAAAAAATTTGTCATGCCCCAATTATACGATAACCTAAGCCTTAGCGAAGATTCGATTGCATGGAATTTTAGTCTTTACCAGCCAGATGTGGTTACAATATGCCTGGGACAAAATGATGGAATACAAGATTCTGTAAAATTCTGTATGGCTTACGTTGACTTTATTAAAAAGATTCGACGCAACTATCACAAAGCGCAAGTCATTTGCCTTACCAGTCCGATGGCGAATGATAAACTTCGCGGGGTATTGAAGAACTATTTAACAGGGATCGTTAATCATGTTAATAAACAAGGAGATAGGAGAGTAGATAAATTTTTCTTTTCACGAGCTTTCAATAATGGATGCGGAGGTCATCCTGATATGAAAGATCATGTGATTTTCGCTGAGGAGCTTTCAGGATATGTAAAAAATAAAATGAGGTGGTAGTCTATAAAAATGGCCTTGGCCTGCATAGTCCACGATGCACAAATAAAACTATAACAAATTAATTTTGTTGAGTAAATAAATGATAAAGCAACCCTGTCCCTTCTACGGACCTAATTTTAATGCAAAAATTTAAAGCATGGTAATACCGAATCAAAAGTCTCTTTTCAATATTCCTGACGATGTTACTTTTTTGAATTGCGCTTACATGGCGCCTTTGCTGAAAAGTGTTAACGAAGCTGGAGTTAACGGTATAAGTTTGCGAAATGCTCCTTGGCGTATCTCCATAGATCAATGGTTTGAGCCTGCTGAGGAATTAAAATCACTGTTTGCAAAAATTATAAATTCAACGAAGGACCACATCGCGCTTATCCCATCCGTTAGCTATGGAACGGCGATTGCAAAAAACAACATACACCTTAATTCCTCGCAAAATATTGTGGTGTTGGATCAACAATATCCCTCTAATATTTACGCATGGCGTGAACTCTCGCGTGAAACCGGCGCGGCTATTGTAACCGTAAAAAGGGAGCCTGGGCAGACATGGACGGAAGCAATTTTGGCAAAAATAGATTCGCAGACTGGATTGATAGCCATACCAAACTGTCATTGGACGGATGGCAGTCTTATTGATTTGGTCCAGGTAAGCAAAAGGGGCAGGGAAGTAGGATCAAAATTGGTAATTGATGCAAGCCAATCCCTGGGGGCTTATCCGTTGGACGTAAATCAAATAAAACCAGATTTTCTTGTGACTGTTGGCTATAAATGGCTTATGGGTCCCTACAACCTTGGATATCTGTATGCAGATGAGAAATATTTTACAGGCAAGCCAATTGAATATTCTTGGCTTAATAAGAAAGGCAGTGAAGACTTTACGAGTCTTGTTCTTTATACGGACGTTTATAAACCTGGGGCGAGAAGATTTGATGTCGGGGAATTTCCCGATTTTATACATTTACCTATGGCAACGGCGGCCTTGACTCAAATTTTGGATTGGGGCGTTAATAATATTCAGGAGACGCTTTCACTGCTGACAAATAAAATTGCAGGCATAGCAGGAGAACGGGGAATGGAAACACCTATTGAAAATAATCGAGTTGGACATTTGATTGGCATTAGGATCAATGAAAATACATCCGCGGAAATTGGTAAGAAGCTAATGGCCAACCAGATTTATGTCAGTTTCAGAGGATCAAGTATGCGTGTCTCTCCTCACCTTTACAATGACGATAATGATGTGGATAGATTGTTTCAGTTTTTGAAGCCGTAACATGAACTCCTTTTGAAAAACATCATCCTAAGTGTGACTTTATCCGCGGGGATGTACAGGCGAAGGATCTTTATTTGCTTTGTGCGTAGTCAATTCGAAGGGGATCATTGTATGCACTTTGACTTTGAATGGGATCCTTCGTTCCGCGCAAATGCCGTCCTCATCCCTCACTCCGGATGACGGTTTCAAAATCGGTTAGATCTTCAAAACCTTTTTAGTCTTAATAATTTTTCCGGAGGCTTTTAAAGTGAGCGTGTAATTCCCGGATGCAAGGTCATGGGTATCGATTCTCCAGTGGGAGTTTAACTCTTCCGCTGAGATACTTAAGGCAATTTTGCCGTCTGGAGCTATTAGTTGTAAAGTATATTGCGAAGGTGTCAGGTTTTTGAGTTTAATAAAATTTTGAAAGGGATTAGGATAAATTTTCAATCCATAGGTTTCGTCGGAAACGCCGGTAATATCACTATCCTCTCCACTATTGCCTTCATCTTCTGTATTATCCCCTTCTTCATCCGTATTGGTTTCTTCCGAATATTTTATTGTTGCATCACTTAAAATTCGCTTAACCCATTCAGCATACATTTTACCCGAAGGGTGCAAGCCATCAAAAGCTACCAGGTCTGGTTCATCAAGTCCTTTTCGGGAAATGTCTGTTATGTTATAGTATTTAACTCCGGATTTTTTTGTAATAGATTCATTGATAGCATTAAATGCATCTATTCCTTTTGTTATTGTTCCTTGATTATTTTTTCCGAACGGAGTATAACCGTAATCAGGAATGGAAACAACGAATACCCTGGACTTGATTCCTCCTGCAAGGGTAATGGCAGTCTGAAGCAGGTCTTCAAATTCAGGAGCATAACTGTCTGCAGATTTACCCTGATAATAGTTATTGACTCCGATAAGCAAGGAAACCAACGTGTATTCTGGTTTAAGTTTAGCATCTCTGATCGCATGTTTAAGATTATCCGTGCGCCAACCTGTCGTTGCAATAATTTTATGTGCTTCGTATTCGAGACCTCGCTTGCTGAGTGAATCGATTAGTTGCATAGGCCAACGCTGGTCGACCGTAACACTTTCTCCAATGGTATAGGAATCGCCTAAGGCCAGAAATTTTATTTTATCCTCAATAATTAATTGTTGTGCCATCGCTGGTGTAGAGAGCAAAAATAGGATGGCTAAAAAAGCTTTCATAATAAAATCAAACAGCATTCATTTGCTTTTGTTGATTTACGATAAAAAAAAGAGGATGGTTTTTTGCCATCCCTTTTTAAAAATTATTTATGAATCCAGCTCAAACGACGGGCTTTGGATTAATTAGTTGCTAGGGTAGCTGCTTTTCTGCTACGGACCCAGAACAATAAAATGGTGAAAAGTACAATCAGTATTGCTGGAAATATCATCATCCGTTGAAGGGTAGCCTGACCAGCTGCTAATTCCAGGGCATCACCTTGCAGTCCCGTGGCAGCTGCTTCCTCACCGGCCTTATCGATCCACCCGCCAATAATGGGTTGAAAGATGGCTGTAGAAAACATGCCAAAGCCCCCGACAATGGACATGCCTATTGCACCACTTAATGGTATTTTTTCTGCCACAAATCCAATCATATTAGGCCAGAAATAACAAACGCCGATAGCAAAAATGACAGCGGCAACATAAGCCATCGGACCCGTCTGCGTGCTGAACAAATAGATTCCAAGTGTAGTAAAAATTGCCGATCCCAGGAGTACACCGGTTTGATCGAACTTATGTACAAACTCTCCACCGAAGTACCTTCCAACAGCCATCAACCCGGTGATGAGCGCGAGGATCACCATCGGTTCTGCTCCACTCTTTGCTAATACCAATTGTGCCCACTGTGTTGGTCCAAACTCAGAAATTGCAGTAAGCATCATACATACACACATGAAAATGAAAAGAGGTGTACTGGAGCGGAAGCCAAAAGGGAGCATCGCTTTAAGATTTCCCTTGAGTGAAGCAACCTCCTGGTTTGTTGGTTCTGGAAATGTTTGACCGTAAAACATGTAGGCATAGATTAAAGTAGGGATCATGATTACCCATATTTGCGCCTCCCAACCCAAATTCATTTTTGTCATCGCCAGTGATACTAAACTTCCAAGGACAATACCGCCTGGAAACCACATGTGGAATCGGTTTAGCAGTGTATTCATCACTTTCCCGCTGTAGGCCGTTGCGATCATCGGGTTACAAGCTGCTTCCGTGCATCCATTGCCAAGTCCAATGAACAAGGTGGAAATCAATAATCCCGTGTATCCGCCCGCGAAAATTGTCATGATGATACCTAGGGTATGGGCAAAAAAGGCAAAAATCATAATATTTTTGGGCCCGATGGTACTGTAAAATATCCCTCCCAGGACCATTGAAATTGGAAACCCGAAAAAAAACATCGAGTTAATAAACCCAAGCTGTTGAGCGGTAAGATTAAAAGTCTCAGCCAGCTCTGGTAGAATTCCAGCTCTTATGCTAAATGAAAAAGCAGTTGTGATTAATGCAAAACAACTACCGTAGAAAAGTCTTTTGGGGTTGTGTTCATTCATTTTTCGTCAGGTTTGGTTTTAGGAAAGGAAAATAGTCATTTATTTATTACCACGCAGCATGGGCTTACCGTGGTCTATTGAATTTAGACGGGACGCCGACTTGACGCTTGAATTTCTCTGGAAGGCTCCAAGCAGGCGAGCTTCGACCAGCATCAACGCCGACCGATTAACGCTTCACAACTTGCCCAAATCAAATTTGAGCGCTTTATATTATTTTGTTTCATAGTTAAAGGTTTAGGGCTATAGGGGCGTTAAGATGCGGTTAAAAAGAAAATTCTCCAACTGGTTTAGTGAAGAAAAATACTTTTTGCTACGGATTGTAAATGGACAAAAAGCTTTCAGCGTTAAGCTTTAGCTTTCCTGCTTCCCAAAAATAAATTAATATTGCCACCCGCTTAATAAAACTGTGGTGATAACCTATGGCTAAATATCTAATGGGGTTTGATCTTGGAAGTTCTTCTATAAAAGCTTCATTGGTTGATATAGCAACCGGGCAGTCGGTTGCCTCTGCACAATCACCGGCAGAAGAGATGACGATGTTGGCCGTAAACCCCGGCTGGGCTGAGCAAGATCCTGAAATGTGGTGGGAACATACCGTAAAAAGCACAAGAGCCTGCCTTCAAAAAAGTGGAGCACGGTCCGCTGATGTTATCGCCATCGGAATCTCCTATCAGATGCACGGCTTGGTATGCGTGGATAAAAATCAAAACGTCTTGAGGCCTTCAATAATTTGGTGCGATAGTCGGAGTGTAGATATTGGTAATGAGGCATTTAGAAAGCTAGGTGAAAAGTATTGCTTGGAGCGGCTATTAAACTCTCCGGGAAATTTTACTGCATCTAAACTAAAGTGGGTAAAAGACAACGAGCCTCATGTTTATGGTCAAATATCATAAAGTCATGTTGCCAGGTGATTTTTTGGCTATGCGGCTCACGGGAGAGATTGTAACGACAGCATCCGGATTATCTGAAGGGATGTTGTGGGATTACGAAAAGAAAACTGTACCTGAACGGCTGCTAAGCTTTTATGGGATTGAACCAGAGCTGATCGCCCCGGTTGTTCCAACATTTTCTGTTCAGGGTAAATTGAAAAAGGCAGCCGCAGATACGCTCGGGCTCAAGGAGGGAACCCCCGTTTGCCTATCGGGCAGGTGATCAACCAAACAATGCTTTTTCCCTGAATGTTTTGAATCCCGGCGAGACCGCGGCGACTGCTGGTACATCCGGGGTTATCTACAGTGTTACCGAGAAAAATGCATATGATCCGAAGTCGCGGGTCAATACATTTATTCATGTGAACAATCAGGCTGCTGTAGGATCATCAGGCAGTAGTCCACAACATCGAAATGGCGTTCTTCTTTGTGTCAATGGGACTGGCATTCTTAATAGTTGGCTTAGAAAAAATATGAAAGGTGCCGGTGCTCCTTATGATTATGATACCATTAATAAAATTTCAGAAGATGCGCCTATCGGCTCCGATGGATTGGTCGTACTGCCTTTTGGTAATGGAGCCGAACGGATGTTGGAAAATAAAAACATCAATAGCTCTTTTCATGGATTGAATTTCAACCGTCATCAGCAATCGCATTTATTTAGGGCTGTACAAGAAGGGATCGTGTTTGCATTGAAGTATGGTTTTGATGTGTTACAGGAGATGGGATTAAAGACAAAAGTAATTCGCGCAGGAAATGCGAACATGTTTTTAAGTCCTTTGTTTCGTGAGGCATTTGTGAACACGATTGATGCACGGCTGGAATTATATGATACCGATGGAGCTAAAGGTGCGGCGTTGGGAGCAGGTGTAGGAGCAGGTGTTTACAATTCATTTGAAGAAGCATTTCAAGGATTGAATGTCATACGGTCTGAGGAGCCTGCAGAAAAATTAAAATCGCATTATGCAGAAGCCTATCAGAATTGGATTAAGCATTTAAATCAAAATCTATAACGATTTTTCTGTTGCCGAATGAGTACAGGTACAACCATAATTTTTCGTGATCTAACTTTATCGGGTCGAGTAAATAGGCGTTAATTAAAAACAATATCTTTGGCGAGAAAACGATACAAAATTAAAACCAGTCAGCTTGAAAAATTTATCATCCAATTCATTGTATCATTCCTTTAACAGCAGTTTTATTCTGAATATTTCAATCACCAATTTCAATTACTAATCCAGCCAACTATGAGAGCTACACTCGGAGACAAGACCTACTTTAAAGGCATTAAGCCAATTAAGTTTGAAGGAGTTGAGTCAGATAATCCTCTTGCATTTAAATATTATAATCCTAGGCGCAGGGTGGGAAAAAAAACGATGGAAGAACATTTCCGTTTTGCTATTGCCTATTGGCATACGTTCTGTGGAACCGGCGGCGATCCGTTTGGAGGTGGCACTAAAAATTTCCCTTGGTACCAAAGCCCGGATGCTATGCAACGCGGATATGATAAAATGGATGCCGCATTTGAATTCATTACAAAAATAGGGGCACCATTTTATTGCTTTCACGATTACGATCTTGTCGAGGAAGGTGCTACATTAAAAGAATCTGAATCACGACTTTCATAAGATCGTTGACTATGCCAGGGAGAAACAAAAGGCATCAGGGGTAAAGTTGCTTTGGGGAACGGCAAACTTGTTCTCTCATCCCCGCTACATGAATGGCGCTTCTACCAATCCCGATTTCAACGTGGTATGCTGGGCAGGAGCGCAGGTAAAAAATGCGATCGATGCAACCATCGCCTTAGGCGGAGCAAACTATGTATTCTGGGGTGGGAGAGAAGGATATCTTTCGTTGCTTAATACAAATATGAAACGGGAGCAGGAACATTTGGCGACCTTTCTTCACATGGCCCGCGATTACGGTAGGAAGAATGGATTTAAAGGAACTTTCCTGATAGAGCCAAAACCAATGGAACCCACCAAGCATCAATATGATTTTGACGCTGCAACCGTAATTTCATTCCTTCGTCAATATGATCTGATGGATGATTTCAAATTAAATATGGAAGTGAATCATGCAACGCTGGCGCATCATACTTTTCAACATGAATTGCAAGTGGCTGCTGATGCAGGGCTATTAGGCAGCATGGATGCCAACCGTGGTGACTATCAAAATGGCTGGGATACCGATCAATTCCCCAATAATCTTTACGAGCTTACGGAGTCGATGTTAGTGGTTCTTCAGGCTGGAGGATTTAAAACGGGAGGTGTAAACTTCGATGCGAAGACACGCCGGACTTCAACTGACTTAGCTGACATCTTCTATGCTCACATCGGTGGCATGGATACCTTCGCGCGAGCCTTAGTTGCTGCTCAGGCGCTTCTCGACGATGGTGAATTTATTAACCTTCGAAAAGAACGGTATAGTTCTTTCGATTCAGGAAAAGGCAAACAATTTGACCGCGGCAGGCTATCACTAGAAACATTGAGATCACTTGCCCGCAAAAATGGTGAGCCTGAACAGATCAGCGGTAAACAGGAGTACTACGAAAATCTGATAAGCAAATTTTTTTAGGATAATATCCATTAACGTAAGGCCGTCTCCTTCCAAAAGGTAGACGGCTTTTTTATGTAGATCCAGTCATCAGACCACCGGGATCGGCTGACGATTAAGCAATCGTATACGACGGGACGACGAAAAGGCCGAATTTCATACCTCAACCCGAAATCCTGCGCGGGTCATCGTACCTTGTACCTCGTACTTCGTACCTCCTAATTTCTTAGTTGTAAACAGACCAATATGAGAACGCTAATTTTTGCCTTTCTGTTAATTTCAGTACCAGGCTTTACTCAATCTACCTCGTATGGAAATTTTAAAGTATCTGAACAGGAAATTATTTATCAAAAAGTTGTGCCTCTCGATTCTATAACACCGGTGAAGCTGGAAGCTTATTACAAAACCCTCCCTTACATTTCAGCCACCAAAGTAGTTGAAGATGGTGTGGAATTTGAAGTTAACGACCTGGTTATTGATTATAAGAAATTTCAATTCACTCAGGTAAATACACCATCCATTATCCAGACGGGAAAATACAGCGGCAGCGTGGAGGTCGGAGTAAAAGATGGAAAATACAGAATAACTTTCCAGTCCCTTCAACTAACCGGAGATATAGGTTATAAGAAAATATTGGTAAAAGATAAGCTGACAAGTTATGCCTGCAAAAACAATGGAACCGTTTTAGCTCAGGATTGGTGCCGCCCAAATATGCTTGGTTTATTAGATCAGGCTTTCACCGATAAGCTTCAATACGTTGAACCTAAGAAGAAAAAAAACAAAGATGATTGGTAGTAAGGTCCTTCTAAAATGATAGGTAAAAAATATTTCATCCCGATTATATCGGGACAAAAGATAACCCGCAAGGACTTCTGCGGTCTTCGGATTTTTTTCTTAGCGACCTTTGCGTGAACCTGAAGTTGGATTTATATTGAATTTTTTAAACTTATTCTTTGCCTTGCCGCCTCGGTTAATTTTTTTATAAGACACAAAAAAATCAAATGAGTTGGACTCTGGTTCTCCGTTTATGGCCTGGCTTTACAATTGACTAATACGTATATGAACATAAAAGTAATTGCATTTGACGCTGATGACACGCTTTGGCAAAATGAAAATTATTTTCAGGAGATCGAAAAGAAGTTTTGTGAACTCATGGAAGAATATTTGCCTCAGCATAGCGTAGGCAGGGAACTTCTTCGTACCGAAATAAAAAATATTTCACTCTATGGCTATGGCATAAAAGCCTACATACTTTCAATGATTGAAACCGCAATTGCAATTTCGAACAAGACAATAAATGTAAGCGTAGTCGAAAAAATAATTGAATATGGTCAGGAGCTATTACAAAAACCTATTCAAAAGTTAGACGGCGTTGATGAAGTCCTTCAAAATTTAAAAGGTCGGTACAGATTAGTTGTTGCGACAAAAGGAGACTTGCTAGACCAGGAAAGAAAACTAAAAAAATCCGGGTTGGAACATTATTTTCATCACACGGAAATTATGTCGGAAAAAGCTGAAGCGGATTTCAAGAAACTCATAAAGCACTTGGATATTCAACCCGATGAATTTTTAATGATTGGAAATTCTCTAAAATCGGATATTCTTCCTGTATTGAATATTGGAGGCCACGCGTTTCACATTCCGTATCATGTAACCTGGGGACACGAAAAAATTGAGTACCAAGTTGACCACGCCAACTTCAAACAGTTTATTCTTATTAAGGAAATTTTAGAGCACCTGTGATGTATTTGTAAGGTGATCACATAGTCTACCTCTTTCCATATTGAATAAGAAACGGCTCAAAAAACAATTCCAAAAGAAGGGTAAGAAGTATAACCACCCCAGTCCCGAAAGGTCGGGACGTCCCCTCCTTGGTAAGGCTTGGGAAGGAGGGAGTTTTGCGGGACTTATATAATGTTTAGGGCTAAAAAGTTTTGGTGCACTTTAAGAAATTTGTAGCCCGAAAAATATTTGTAGCTACTAACTTCCTTCCCTGTTAAGGGAAGGTGCGAGCGTAGCGATGCGGAAGGGTGTTCGCAATGAAAGAACACCCCGCAGTTTAAACCGGAAATAATCCGACTACCAACATTTATTTTAATAATACGCGTCTATTTGACCATGTTTGATTTTAGTTAGAAACTCTTAAGCAAGCATCACGTTTAGATTGGGACTTATACCTATGAAAAGACTATTCAGCACTTCATTTCCTGAGTTTTATGGACACCTATGTCTTTTGATTGTACGAATAGCAGTTGGTGCATTCGCACTTACCCATGGATTACCCAAATTTGCCAGACTTACTTCAGGCGCGGAAATTAAATTCGCTGATCCATTTGGTTTTGGTACTACCATTTCATTGGTGCTGGTCATATTTGCTGAAGTATTTTGCTCGATATTCATTATCCTCGGATTAGGTACGCGATTAGCATCAATCCCCTTAATAATCACGATGCTCGTTGTAACATTTCATGCTCATGCAAATGACCCATTTGGTACAAAAGAGAAACCGTTGTTGTTCCTCCTGGTCTTTATAACGCTTTTTGTTTTCGGCAGCGGCAGATATTCTCTTGACAGCATCATCAGTAAGAAATAAGAACGATCATTTTCTTTTAAGCAACGCTTAAACCTTATGTGCTAAACTATCGGGTTCTCTGAACCGTCCCTGTCAGAGAGCATGTAAATATTGTTGCTATCCACAATCAGCGGGTTATATATTCGCCAGCATTCAGCGCGAATAATTTTTATCGAAACAACCGATAATCCACATCATTTATCAAATCCGTGACTATTTTTACAAACATCAATTTTATTATGGATGATTTTCTAGCCGCCCGCTCGCAAATGGCCTTGTCGCTAGGCTTTCACATTATTTATGCCTGCATTGGAATGGTGATGCCTTTTTTTATGGCTGTATCACATTATCAATGGATCAAAACCAAGAACGAAGTTTATAAAAACCTGACGAAGGCATGGAGCAAAGGTGTTGCTATCTTTTTTGCAACGGGAGCTGTATCCGGTACAGTACTTTCCTTTGAGCTAGGATTATTATGGCCATCTTTCATGCGGCATGCCGGACCTATTTTTGGGATGCCTTTTTCGTTAGAGGGTACAGCCTTTTTTATCGAAGCTATCGCCTTAGGATTTTTTCTTTACGGATGGGATCGTTTTAATACATGGTTTCATTGGTTCACTGGCGTCGTAGTAGGTGTCAGCGGGCTTGCTTCAGGGATTCTGGTTGTATCAGCGAATGCATGGATGAATAGCCCGTCTGGATTTGATTATGTGGATGGAAATTATCTCAATGTTGATCCAATAAAAGCCATGTTCAATGATGCGTGGTTCTCTCAAGCCTTGCACATGACACTTGCCGCCTTTGCCGCCACGGGATTTGCTGTCGCCGGCGTTCACGCGGCGATGATTCTGCAGAAGAAGAATGTTGTCTTTCATACGAAAGCATTTAAGATCGCTGCAATCTTTGCAGCTGTTGCTGCCATTCTTCAACCGATCAGTGGAGACTTCTCCGCGAAAGATGTTGCCCGCAGGCAACCCGCTAAACTTGCGGCCATGGAAGCACATTTCCATACCCAAAAATCTGCGCCACTGATCATCGGGGGTATTCCGGATATGAAAAATAAAAAAGTGAACTTTGCCATTGAACTTCCCGGGATGCTAAGCTTCCTTGCACACGGAGATTTTACCGCCGAAGTGAAAGGCCTGGATACGGTTCCACCGGGTGATCAGCCTCCCGTGCCAATTGTGCATTATGCTTTTCAGATCATGGTCGGTTGTGGAGTTATTATGATGCTGGTATCTGTTACTTTCTTTATTGCGTTGCTTAGGAGAAAATGGTTTTATTCGTCGTGGCTACTGAAGCTTTTTGTCGTAGTCCTACCGTTGGGATTTTTAGCCGTGGAAGCTGGATGGACTGTAACGGAAGTAGGCCGCCAACCCTGGATTATTCAGGGTATTATGCGTACAGCCGATGCGGTAACCCCCATGCCCGGAATTGCCTGGTCGTTTTACTTGTTTACAGCGGTGTACATCACGTTGAGCATGGCAGTTATTTTTCTGCTGCACCGCCAAATAAAAATGGTTCCTGTACTGTATGATGAACCTGAATCTTTACCACCCAAGCCATAACGATGGACTATATTGTAATCACCTACCTCTGGCTTGCCATCTTGCTTTACCTTCTTTTGGGTGGCGCTGATTTCGGTGCGGGAATCATCGAGATGTTTACCTCCCCCAGAAATATCAGGCGCACACGTAAAACTTTGTACCACGCTATTGGTCCTATCTGGGAGGCAAATCACATGTGGCTTATTATTGCGATTGTAATTTTGTTCGTGGGATACCCCCTGATTTATAGTGTGCTTTCCGTTTATCTGCACATTCCATTGCTTATGATGTTGATGGGTATTATCGCACGCGGCACTGCATTTGTTTTCAGGCATTACGACGCTGTAAGAGACGACATGCAAAAGATCTATAATCGCGTTTTTGTTTGGTCAAGCTTCATTACGCCACTATTTCTTGGCATAATTGCAGGTAGCACCGTATCCGGTCATATTGATTTGGAAGCAAATACTTTTCTCGATGCCTATATTTTCACCTGGCTGAATTGGTTCTCTCTGGCAGTAGGGCTTTTCACGGTAGCCCTATGCGGTTTTCTAGCTTCTGTTTATTTAATCGGGGAGGCAGACGACGAGATTGACAAACAGCGATTTATACGCAAAGCAAGAAGCCTGAACATTATTACTGTATGCGCTGGAATATTAGTATTTGTCGCTGCCGTGTTTGATGAAATCCCATTGATGAACTGGGTCTTTGGTGACAGTGTAGGGTTAGCAGCTGTGATATTGGCGACAGTTTCGCTGGTTTTCATGTGGAGGTGGATAGATACTAAAATATTGATGATTCCCCGTATTCTCGTTGCCTTTCAGGTAACCATGATACTTCTCGCCATCAGCTATGCACACTTTCCGGATTTTGTTATTCTTGAAAACGGAAATGATCTTTCATTACTAGAAGAGCAAGCCCCGCAAAAGACCATTTCGGCTCTAGGCTGGGCGTTATTGTTAGGCAGCATATTCATTTTGCCTGCCTTGTTTTATTTGTATTATAGTTTTCAGAAGAAGGGAAATGAAGCCTATTAGAATAATCACCTGACGAAACGTATTCATTCGCCTGTAGTAGTGATTTTCAGCGACTATTAACCCACCTCATTTTAAGGGCGAAGAAGCAACATTAACACTGAAACTTTCGTTTTATCACACTAGGCTGCATAAACTCGACATCGTATGAAACGCTTCTTCAGAGGGTTTTTTAAATTGGTTCAAGCTGAATTTATTCTTTACGCCGTTTTAGCAGCCTTGGGTGCTATGGTCTATGTTATACAAAGGGTGTTTTAACGAATTCCATTTAGCTAATCTTTATTTTCTTATTGGGGAACGCCATTACGAGTGACAGCCATTTCAGAACGCCACGTTGAAGACGTATGGCTTGAATTGATTACTTGCCCTTCTGCATTGCACTCTTAAAATATCGTCCCTGCCGGGAGGGTGTAAACTTCCAGTCAGTAAAAAGCATGGGCGACCAGTTCGGATCGAATACCCACACTGTATAGGAAATACCTTTTTCACTGCAGTACTTCGTGATGGCATCTCCGTAGGACTCGTCGCTGATTACAGGAACGTGAGCGCCTCTATCATCAGGCCCACAGAAACCAATTTCGGTCAAGATCAACGGATATTTTTCTGCGACAAATCCCCAATCATCAGTCCATTGTTGTTCCCAGGGCTTGCTGCGTTTCATAGGATACGGATGGCTCACATAGCCAATACCTTCTGCATGGATGGGATCTGTAGCCACGGGCTTAAGGTCATAAGCCCAATTAAATCCACCCACCAGGGGAACCGTTGTAGCTCCATGAGCTCGTATGATGCCAATCATTTCTTCCACCAGCTGTTTCCATTGAGGCCAGGTGCAACTCCCTAACTGACCATTGTACACAGTGGGTTCGTTAAAAAGCTCGAAGAATGCTACCGTGGTATTGTCTTTATATTGTTTGGCCATGGTCCGCCAGAATTCAAAGGTTTCTTTTTGCGTGGTCTCATACATATCATTTTGATACATCTCGGTGCGCAGATTGCCTATGCTATGCCAGTCGATGATAACGTACATTCCCTGTTCTTTTGCCCAGCCGACACCTTGGTCCAGCAGCTTGATGTAATTACCTTTTCCTTGTTCACGCCATGCCGTCGGATGTACAGGGAAGCGGGTAATGTTGGCTCCCCATTTTTTCATCTCTTCAAAATATTCTTTATTCCAATGGCCTTCTTTCACTAACTTATTTGGGTCGCTTGTGTCCAGGCCTCTGAATACAATTGGTTTTCCATCTGCAGTTACAAATTTGTTTCCTTGTACGCTGACGCGACTTAGTTCAGCAGTCTGTGCAAAAACATTTACAGAAACCAGCGCGACGCATAGAAACAATAATCTTGTTGTAGGATGTTTCATATTGAAAGTTAATAAAGCCTGGTTGAATGGATGAACAAATTTAGAATGCCATTAAAGTAATGGAAAAAGCCTTTTTGCATAATATTAAGCTAAGGTTTAATTTCAACCTATCATTTTTAGATGAAAGTCATCTCTTGAAGATATAGTAATAATAATTGGGGCTGAAGCAAATGCTGTAGTACATTTTAAAATTGTAGAAACATAGATAACACCTACAATTAAAAATCTTTTTGAAAGCCCAGTCGTTCTTAGGTGGATAAAAGAAAGTAAAGGAAAACGGAAATTTCACGATGACTACAGCAAGAGACAACATCCTCCAATATCAAAAATATAAATCCCTGATCTTTATCCCGAGGAGAAAAATAATTTTATTCCTTCAGATTCCTTTAGGTCTTTTTATTGTAAGTTGTGCGTATGCTCAAAAACAAGTATTAGACAGCGCCATGCACCATTTGCGCAATGGTAAAGAAAGGGAGTGGTCTGAATTTCCAATTCAAGCCAATGAAAAACAGCTTCAGATTAATTTTCAGTCACAAACTAACACAGCGGCTCAGACACTTTCTCTCAGACAATATGATGTAAAGCAAAATTGGCGCGTGCTCATTAATGATCATGACATCGGAGCGCTGCCATCAGATGAAAAGGATATGATTACTTATTTTAATATCCCTCCGAAAACACTTCGTGAAAATGAGAATATACTTCAAATAAAAACTACTGATGCGACTTCCGATGATATCAAAGTGGGGGATATCATATTGGACACCCGCTCAATGAATATTGTACTTTCTGAGGCAACTGTTGATTTCGAGGTAATGGAAAGTACAACTGATGTTTTGATTCCTTCGCGAATTACCATCGTCAACGCTAGGGGGATTCTACAGGCAGTAACTTCTTCATCTAAAGAAAATTTAGCTATGCGTCCAGGCTACGTATATACAGGAAATGGAAAAGCATCACTCGGTTTTCCTGCTGGCACATACACGATTTACGCAGGCCGGGGTTTCGAATATGGAATCGACTCCGTTCAAGTCGATCTTAGGGCAGGTGACCGTATTCAAAAAACATTACGAATAAAACGCGAAGTAGATACTAAAGGATGGATTAGCTGCGATACTCACATTCATACCTTAACACATTCAGGTCATGGAGACGCTACTGTTGAAGAACGGGCACTCACTATTGCAGGGGAAGGTATTGAATTTCCAATACTTACAGATCACAATATAAACGTGGACTTAAAACCAGTGGCGAAATCCAAAGAGGTGATCACGTATTTCACGCCGGTGGTCGGGGACGAGCTTACAACAAGAGTGGGCCACTTTAATATATTTCAAACAACGGCTGGGGCAACAGCTATTGAACACAACGTTGGGGAATGGAATGGTGTGCTACAGAATATAAATGATGTAGAAAATACGAAGGCAATTATATTAAATCATGCCCGGGATATCCACAATGGCTTTCGGCCTTTTGATCCGGCGAGACACCTATCCTATGCAGGTACAAGCAAAGGTGATTGGAAATTTCCAGCCAATGCTATGGAAATCATTAATTCAGGTTCTCAACAAACGGATATTATGAACTTATATCATGATTGGTTTGGTATGCTTAACAGGGGATATTTTCTTACTCCGGTTGGTTCAAGCGATTCTCATGACGTGAGTCGTTACACCGTAGGGCAGGGGAGAACCTACATTCAGTCCAAAGACGACGATCCTGGAAATATTGATATTGAAAAAGCAATAAAAAATTTTCGCGAGGGTCGAGTGATGGTAAGTTTAGGATTGCTCACCAAGGTCGTAGTAAATAACAGTTACGGTCCAGGTGATATGGTCACTTCATCAAATTCAGTGAATGTTGTCCTGGAAGTATCAGGACCTTCGTGGGCAGCCGCCGAACGTGTAACCCTTTATGCAAATGGAAAAAAAATCCGAGAGCAGAAGATATTGAACGGTGGAGCGCCGGGCGTAAAATGGAGGGGCTCATGGATGCTCCCGTTACCCAAACACGATATTTTCTTAGTTGCCATTGCCGAAGGTCCGGGAGCTGGAATGCTCTACTGGCCCATAGAAAAACCATATCAACCTGCTTCGCCCGAGTGGCAACCAAGAGTAATGGGCTCAACAGGAGCTGTTTGGATAGATGCTGATAAAAATGGAAAACGCAACAGTGCGTATGACTATGCGAGAGAAATCCTGGAGTCATCGCAGGGTGATATCGATAAAATAGTTAAAAGGTTATCCTCTTATGATGAAGCTGTTGCTGGGCAAGTGGCGGCATTATTATGGAAAAGCGGAAAGACTCTAACTGAGCCAGAAATTTTGACAGCCCTGAAACGTGCAGCGCCTGCAACCAAAATGGGTTTTGATATTTTAGTAAAAGAGATAGCACAACTTGAAAAGTAAGCTCTTGATCTCTTCTTAACTTTGGAGAATCGTTAAAAATCCCTCTAAGGAACTAATTTAACTTAATCACCCTTTCTCCACGTACAAACTTTGTATCCTTAATCGCTCCAACACCATCAAAACGATATTGCATACCTACAATACCTGTCGGATCATTCGGAAAGGTAAGGGAGTAGGCTTCCACCCCATTGACAAAAAATTTCATGTGTTTGTTTTTTGCCTCTACTTTCAAACTCGTCCATTGAGTCAGATCACAACCGAACTTTGAAAGATCAGCTTCCTTGCTGGCCACTTGCTTGCCAGCTGCAACTAAATAAAGATCACCAATGCAGGGTTTGGCTGATAAAGGAATAATAATGACGTCGTCTTTACACAAGATCAATACTTGTACATTTTGACAGGCTGCCGTGCCTTCATTAAAATCATTTTTAAGCGTGGTTTCGAACGTAAAATTGTCGTTCATTAGGTCGCCCATGTTCTTTACATTGATAAATCTTAATCGAGGAAGATTGGGTTGTAAAGAAAGGTTGTAGGCTTGCAACGTTGCTTTATCGACTTCTATCCTGTTGTCCTTTACAAATTCATCTTTTTTAAAATAAAGTGGGACCCGTGTTTTTTCATCTTCTATTACTGCGGTCCATCCATCGGAAGTGATCATGATGTCATGGGTTTTAACGATCTGATTTCCTACAATAAGCTTTGATCTGAAAAATCCCGGGTAGTAATAAATGGCAGAATGCTGATGCTTGTCTTTTGAAACCAAAGCCTTTCTTCGAATGTCCCAAGTTTGAACTATAAAGACAGAATCTGTTTTTGCAGCTGAAGCATCGTAGGTAAACACAACCGAATTTGGTACGCCTTCAGACACAATTTTATTCGCTTCGAACTGGAATTTGGAAAGGTCAACTTTGTTTGACGGGACAACATAAAAAATAAAGACAATGGGTAATAGGCACAGCAGTCCGATAAGCCAGAAGTTCACGTTCTGCCTTGCATTTTTGCTGGTTTCAGTTTTAACCCTGTCTCTATCACTTTTAGCCTGATTGTTCCGAAGACTTGATTCACCTTTATCATTTCCATTTTGTTTGAATGACCTCCAATCCTCGTAGCCCACAAACTTCGCCAGTGTGTTCAAGGTTGTTACCGTGGGCAGGTTGTCATACTTTATTTTTCCACAAAGTCTCTTCAGTGTTGTTACGCTCAACGCGACATTCGTTTCATCCCGGATGATTGTACTCAGTTTTTCAAAATCATAATTCGTCCATTCTTTACTATTGCCCCAATTCAACTTTTTTTCAATTCGTTGGATGCATTTGGCGATATAAACCTCCTCTGTGCTTTTGGTCATATGATTTTTATTGAATTAAATCCCCTGGCATCATTTTGCACGAACTTGGTATCGCTTTGAACAAGCAATTTAGATCTTGTGGAGCCAATTTTGCCGTTCATTTTACAAAAGTTTAGAAGCATAAATTATTCCTAAGATTATGAAAATCAAAACTGTAATTCTTTTCTTGTTGATAGGGATGCAATTAAATGCTCAATCCCTAAAACCAGATTTGCAAGACGCCAAGAAATGGCAACTGATAAATCGGACTGCGGAGCCTGTGTTCGAAAATGGGAAAAAAGGCGTCCGGTTTAATGAGGTCCCAGACGCCGGACTTATGATTTTAAAAGACTATGAATTCTCAGATGGCACCATTGAGTTCGATGTAAAGGGAAAAAACGAACTGCAAAAGAGTTTTGTGGGGGTCGCATTTCACTTGCAGGATGAAAACACGTACGACGGCGTTTATTTCAGGCCATTTAATTTCGAAAATCCAGATACCGTTCGGAGACCGCGTTCAGTTCAATACGTTTCGATGCCGCAGTATTCCTGGCCAACATTGCGAGAGAAATTTCCTGGGAAATATGAAAACAAAGTAAACCCCGTACCCAACCCGGATGATTGGTTTCATGTAAAAATTTTATTGAAAGGCAAGAGTGTAAAAGTTTTTGTAAACGATTCATCCAAACCGAGCCTGGAAGTAGAAAAACTCAGTCAGACTACGAAAGGAAAATTTGCTCTAACGCTAGGCAATAATTCCGGAGGAAGTTTTGCAAATGTGGTGATCACGCCGTCAAAGTAGCGTAGACTAAATGTTATAAAAGATCTCAAAATGAAATTCATACACTATTTGATTTTCGCGATTTGGATGGTGGAGATTTCTATTTGTGATGCTCAGCTTTCAAAATCAAATGCAAAGGCTGCTGACGAAAAAAAAGAGGTGATCCCATATGGGAACAACGCTAAGGTTGGAAAATATTTTAACACCGGCAAAGTCAATTTATATTATGAGATCTATGGGAAAGGAGATCCCATTCTACTTTTGCACGGCGGTGTCTATGGCTACATCAGCGAGTTCGAGCATTTAATACCCAAACTTGCTGAGAATCATCAAGTGATCTGTCTGGCAACTCGTGGGCATGGCAAATCTGAAATTGGACACGAGCCATTTACATTTCAACAACGCGCTGAAGATGCTTACAAGCTCTTACAACATTTGAAAATAAAAAGTGTAACCGTAATTGGTTTTAGCGATGGAGGCTTTGGTGGATTTAAAATGGCAGCGCTCTATCCTGAAGTTGTGAATAAACTGGTTACTATGGGGATAGGTGATCGTAAAAAAGATCCCACTAAAGAGCTAACCAATTATTCGGAGGAAAGTCTGATGAAAACAAGTGGCAATTATTTTAGTAGCCTGAAAAAACTGATGCCGGAGCCTGAGCGCTGGAATGAGTGTCTCAACATGTTAAATGATCTTTATAACAATGATGTTGTAAGCACAGAAACCTTCGAAAAAATTAAATGTCCGGTCCTAATTATGGCGGGCGACAACGACAATTACTATAAGGTTGAAAAGGTTGTTGAGTGTTACAGCAAGATTCCAAATGCGAAACTTGCCATTATTCCGGGTTGTGGACACGTCATTCTCTATTGTAATTTTCCAGCTGTGTGGGAATCGATGAAAGGTTTTGTGAATGACTAATTCACCAGTAGCTTTTCTACAAAGATTTTAGATATTCAACCAGATCATTTTTCTCTGCGTCGCTTAAACCCAGTTTTTTAAAATTGTTGTAGTGGTTTACTACATCCAATAGCATTGGAAATCTGCCATCATGGTAAAAACCTCTTTTCCGTATCCACAAACCTTTTAAGCCCTGTGTAACATAAGTTTTATCAGGCGAACGATTTGCTTGAAAATCATCAATGCCAATTTCCTCGGGTTTGTGAGCATTATATCCTGGTTCGGTAAAGAGTGGTGGAACATGACATGTTGCGCATTGCGCCTTACCATTAAATAATAATCCTCCACGACCGGCGGCTGCTTCATTATATGAATCTTTGGGTGCCTTAGGCGCAGGGATCGCCAACTGATAAAACTGCAAGGCCGCGAGCTTGTCACTTATTTTATCTTCCGCATTTCGTTTGTTTCCATGGCCGGCTTTCGCAGCAATAGGATATTGCGTTGCGTCCATCAGACGTGGATCATAAAAAGTTCCCTGACCTGCCAACTCAAGATTTGCTACGTAAGCATTCCAGTACGTAACATTTCCCCAACCTCCCGTCCAGGTGTGTTGATTATGTCCGGCATGGCCGAAGGCTTCGGGTATCAATGTAGCAGCTGGCTTACCATCGGGCCGCATTGCTTTCCCATCCAGGTTGAGCTCGGCATCAAATTTACCGGGTCCCCAGCTTGCTAATACTTTTTTCAGTGTCTCTACATCAACATTTAGGCTTTCTGTAAATACGGTGAGATCCGGAGCCATAGAAATGATAGCTCCTACATTTAAATCCTGATTTGGCCAGCCATCCAATCGCTTGCCAATGCCCGTCTCGCTATCAACTGTGGAATGACATACAGCACAGGTAAGTCCGATGGACTTTAATTTTCCATCCTCAAAATTACCAACAACTCCAACGACAGCACTTAACTTTATTAAGGCAAGAGTAGCATCGGTGTCATCAAGGAGTTTACCCTCTTTGATTTGCTTCTTTATAACTTCAGGAAGGACATCCAGATCCACTTTTAATCCAGCATCCAATGCTGCTTTAGGCGTTAATCCTTGGCCAATACCTCCCGCCCCCTCATCTGCTATCGCTCGGTGAAGTTGAAGTTTGTCGGTCCAGAAAGCTTCATCGCCAAACGTTTCAAAACGAAAAACTGCTTTTCCCTTCTCCAACATTTCATTCGCATTTTCGGTGATGCTTGTATTCCATGCATTCGGTTTGCCGGATTCATCTGCTTCTGCCCTCTTTGCTTTCTTGGGCGATTCGCACTGCATTAGCATGAAGGATAAGAAAATCCCTAGGCTAAGGATTAGAGTTATGGTAGGCTTTTTCATTTTCATATTTTAAGCTGTCGGAAAAATTTAAACGCGCAGGACGTACTCCTGCTTATGGTTTGATTCCCGATTAATAAAAGGTTACAAAATATTTTATTACGATTTCAACACCTGTCTAAACCCATGAAATGCATGCTGGAATAGGAACTTGAAAAACCCGGCAACTTTAACTAATATCACTTCAAAAACGCGCAACAGGGCAGATGCAAAACCGACGATGAAACTTCAACGCGTAGTATTTCTCAATATTTAACTAGCTCTCAAGGACACAAGTTAAAAAGAGGCGCAAAAGTTTGATTTCGAAGAAAATGCACGATCTGATGGCTTGAAAACACTTAATTACATGACAGAAATCGAAACTTTAATTCCCCATAGAAATCCATTTCTTTATGTAGACGAACTTGTTTCTTTGTCAAAAGAGGAGATAATAGGAACGAAGAAATTTTCAGATGCCGATCAATTTTTGAGGGGAAGTTTTCCGGGCAGCAATTTTGTGCCGGGAGTAATCCTTATTGAAGCCATGGCGCAATGCGGTGGAGCAGGAATAAAAAAAATGGGACTTGCAGAAGGTTTTTTTGGATTTGCAAATATTGAAAATGCGAACTTTTACATAGGAGTGGAGTATGGAAAAGTTTTTAAAATGGTGATTAAAAATATCAAGATAGCGGATAAATATATAAAGCAGACCGGAGTGGGTTTTACTGACGATCAACCTTGCATGGAAGTGACCTGGACGTGCGTTAAATTTCAATGAAAAGGGTGTAACGACCTCCTCTCACCAGGAAAAATTATTCCTCATTCGTAAAAGAATTTAAATTCCCCCTGCAACCTTTCGGTTTTCTCACGCGTCTAATACATAATTCACTTATGTATTAATCAATTATGCATTCCCCAGAACTGTTGAAAGGCACCCTCCAGACCATCATACTAAAGGTTTTGAAAGACCATGGCAGGATGTACGGCTATGAAATTACACAACGTGTAAAAGAATTGTCTGACGATCGAATACTTCTTACCGAGGGTGCTCTTTACCCCACACTTCACAAGCTCGAGGCGGAAAAGATCCTGAAAACGGAAACAGTCATGATGGGTAAGCGGGTCAGAAAATATTATGCGCTTACCCCCGAAGGACGAAGTCTTGCGAAGGAGCGTGTAAACGAATTCGTTGATTTTATAAAAACCATGTCAAATGTATTACAGGTAGAGATGGGTTAATCATGTCAAGTCTAACGAGTGACCATATTGAATACATCAAGAAAGACCTGACCTATCGGGGTATTGTGGTGGAGGGGGTCCAGGAGGAGCTGATCGACCACATCTGCAATGGCGTTGAAGCAGAAATGAACAAAAACATCCGTTTTATTGAGGCCTATCATAAAGTGCTTCGTGCATTTGGACATAACACCGGCCTCAGAAATACGCAACAAAAGATAATACAGTCAAAAAATTCAACAGCAAGACTTATGATTAGAAATTATTTTACGATTGCATTTCGCACCCTGAACAAACATCGCTTTTATTCCCTGATCAACATTGCAGGTTTGGCGATTGGAATCGCTGCATGCCTGGTCATTGTGTTGTTTGTTATAAATGAACTGGATTATGACAAGCACCACGAAAAGGCTAGCCGCATATTTCGGGTAAACAGCGAAATTAAATTCGGGGGTAATCACCATATTCTTGCTCAAGCGCCGGCGCCGCTAGCCGAATCGTTTGTTCAGGATTTTCCCGAAGTTGAATCTGCCGTGCGTTTTCGCCAGCGTGGTTCATATTTGGTAAAACGGACGGAAACTGCGGATAATTTTAAAGAGCACAATATTGTTTGGGCAGACAG
Source organism: uncultured Bacteroidota bacterium (assembly GCA_963837415.1). Classification (GTDB taxonomy): domain Bacteria; phylum Bacteroidota; class Bacteroidia; order Cytophagales; family Cyclobacteriaceae; genus Chryseolinea. Next base: position 28,680 of record CAWING010000006.1, read on the forward strand.
CACCTTCTTTAAAGTTTTTACTGTGCCTGTGATAGAAGGTCATGTCGACAGTGCTTTGAAGGAACCCAACAGCATTGCTATCAGTAAAAAGATAGCAAATAAATATTTCCCCAAAGGAGATCCCCTGGGACAGAGTCTTATACTGGACAACGATCTTAATTGCAAAGTGACTGCCGTTTTTGACGACATGCCTTTGACAGGTCATTTTCGATACGATATCCTCATTTCTCTAGCTGGTCTCGAAGAAGCAAAATCATTGACCTTCCTAAGCAATAATTTCAATACCTACATAGTAATTAAAGAAGGCGCGGATGCTAACGCGCTGGAATCTAAATTCCCTGCATTTGTAAATAAATATATTGGGCCGCAGGCAGCGGCTGCGATAGGCGGAGACTTTACCATGGAAAAATTTATCAAAGGTGGAAACAAATTAGAGTATTCCCTCATGCCTATCCTCGACATTCACCTGCATTCAGATCGCCAAGGCGAGCTTGCCGTAAACGGCGATATCACTTATGTTTATTTGTTTAGCGCAATTGCTCTTTTTATTCTTGGAATTGCCTGCATCAACTTTATGAATTTATCCACGGCACGTTCAGCAAACAGGGCGAAGGAGGTAGGTGTAAGAAAAGTTCTAGGCTCATTGCGTTTGCATCTCATTCGCCAGTTTTTACTGGAGTCTACGTTGCTTAGCTTCTTTGCATTCTTTCTGGCTTTAGGCCTGGCCTATTTATTCATTCCTGTTTTCAATGATCTATCCCAAAAGCAACTGGCGCTGCCCGTTAGCGAGCCTATGTTTTATGTGGTTCTATTGTTGACCTCTCTTACAATAGGGGTAATCGCCGGATTGTACCCTTCTTTTTTTCTCTCTGCTTTTAAGCCGGTAAATGTTTTAAAAGGTCAATTGTCACTGGGGATGAAGAGCGCGTCAATTCGCAGTGCGTTGGTCGTGTTTCAATTTGTTATCACCATCTTTCTCATCGTAGGAACGCTCACGGTGAACCGGCAAATCGACTACATTCAGAACAAAAAGATCGGATTCAAAAAGGATCAGGTGATTGTAGTAAAGGATGCTTATGCATTGGGCCATAAATTGGAAAGCTTTAAGGAAGAAGTTTTGAAACATAATGTTATTGTAAGCGGCTCCGTTACCGGCTTCCTTCCCGTCAGTTCGTGGAGAAACGATAAAAGTTTTTGGCCTAAAGGCGGTGAGCCTACGCAAGACAATATGGTAAGCCTTCAAACCTGGGGGGTGGACCATGATTATATTAAAACCTTAGGAATGAAAATTCTTAAAGGTCGTGATTTTTCAAAAGATTTTCTATCCGATTCTTCCGCTGTAATTATTAATCAAACGGCGATCAAACGTTTTAATTTGGGGGACGATCCCATTGGAAAAGAGATCAGCACATTTGACGCAAATAACCCCGATGGGTCTCCTGATGTGAAAGCTGTTAGATCCTGGACCATAATCGGCGTTGTTGAAGATTTTCATTTCGAATCCATGAAGAAAAATATTTCTTCGCTCGGTTTATTTATTCATCGAAGTCCAGGGAATGCAATTTTCAGGTTTGAATCGAAAAATGCCCAAGAAGTGATCCAGGCGGTAGAGAAAGTGTGGAAAGCCCTGGCACCTGGTCAACCTTTACAATATTCTTTTTTGGATGAAGACTTCGGAAAAATGTATTCCACCGAACAACGTCTGGGCAAAACGTTTGGGGTATTTGCAAGTCTTGCCATAATGATTGCCTGTCTTGGTTTATTTGCACTCACTGCATTTACGGCGGAACAACGTACCAAGGAAATTGGAATCCGAAAAGTACTGGGAGCATCAATAAGCAGTATTGTGGTATTGTTATCGAAAGAATTTGGGAAACTCATTGTCATCGCATTTGTTCTCGCGGCGCCCATTGCCTGGTACGCTGTGGATTGGTGGTTAAAGAACTACACCTACAAGGTTGAAATTGGCATAGGCATGTATCTGTTAGCAGGAGCATTTGCTTTTCTCATCGCCTGGCTCACCATGGGTTACCAGTCCATTAAAGCAGCAAGTTCCAATCCGGTTAATTCGTTGAGAAGCGAGTAACTACAACAATGAAATTGAGCTCAGAGCATATTAATTATATCATCAAAGATCTCTATCACCGAGGTATCGTGCTTGACGATTTTCAACAGGAGCTGGTTGATCACATTGCAGCTTGTGTTGAAAAAGAAATGGAAGATGGAAAAAAATTTATCGATGCCTATCACCAGGTTTTAAAATCATTTGGTCATACAGCAGGGCTTAGAAAAGTACAATGGCAATCTCTTCAATCAGGAAATCAAAAAACAATATTTATGTTAAAAAATTATTTCACTGTAGCAGTACGAAACCTGAAAAAGCACCGGTTTTATACATTTATTAATGTTGCCGGCCTGGCGATCGGAATTGCTTCGTGCATGGTCATTGTCCTGTTTGTTCTACACGAATTGAGCTTTGATCGTTTCCATCAAAACGCTGACCGTATTTACCGCGTAAATACGGAAATCAAATTTGGAGGTAATCACTTCAACCTGGCAACCAGCAATGCTCCCGTTGCCGATATATTTGTTCAAACTTATCCACAAATTCAATCTTCTGTACGTCTTCGAAACTGGGGGCCACGTTTTGTAAAAAGTGATCAACGATCTGAAAATTTCAAGGAGCCCAATGTGGTTTGGGCGGATAGTACTTTTTTTAAAATTTTTTCGATCCCTGTACTCGAGGGAGATCCTGCAACTGCCTTATCAGAACCTAATACCGTCGCGATAAGCCGGAAAATGGCTGCTAAATATTTTCCAGGCGGAAACGCAATAGGGCAGGTACTTATTTTTCCCGACAATTGGAGCCATAAGGTTACCGTTGTGTATGAAGATATGCCATCAAACAGTCATTTTTATTTCGATATTCTTGTCGCAATGGCCGGATTGGATGAAGCGAAATCGGTGAGTCTTATTGGTGGCGGTGATTTCACAACGTATTTGCTTTTGAACGAAGATGCCGAGGCAAAAGTCCTCGAAACAAAACTACCAGGAATCGTAGAAAAATATATTGTGCCGCAGATGGCAAATGTGTTGGGTGGCGATTTTACCATAGAAAAATTTCACGCGGCCGGGAATAAGTGGGAATATACGCTTATGCCTTTAGCTGACATTCATTTGTACTCTGATTTGCTTGGCGAACTTGGGCCAAATGGTGACATAACATATGTCTATCTTTTTTCGGCTATAGCGCTGTTCATTCTTGCAATTGCTTGTATCAACTTCATGAATTTGTCAACAGCACGTTCAGCCAATAGGGCGAAGGAGGTAGGTGTAAGAAAAGTGATGGGTTCCTTGCGATCTCACTTGATACGACAGTTCCTTATAGAATCTATTCTTTTAAGTATTCTTTCTTTTATACTCGCTATCGTCGTAGCTTATTTATTCCTTCCCGTTTTCAATGACCTTGCTCAGAAAAGGCTTGCCTTGCCACTAAATGATCCTTGGTTTTATGGAATTTTAGTAATCGCTTCTGTTTTGGTTGGGATTATGGCTGGCCTTTACCCTTCGTTGTTTCTTTCAGCTTTTAAACCTGTAAATGTGCTTAAAGGTCAGCTTTCGCTCGGGATAAAAAGTGGAAGGGTAAGAAGTACCATGGTAGTTTTTCAGTTTATGATATCCATTTTTCTGCTAATAGGAACAATTACAATTAGTGAACAGCTCTCCTTTATTCAGAATAGAAAAATCGGGTTTGAAAAAGACCAGATAATCATTGTGAATGATGCCCATTTGCTGGGTAAAAAGATCGAATCTTTCAAAGAAGAAATATTACAGTATAATTTTATTAAAAGCGGAACAATTTCCGGATATCTTCCAGTGAGTGGTACTTGGCGAAGCCATAATACTTTTTTTAAAGAAGGTGTTCAACCCAATCAGGAAGGCTTAGATGATATGGTAAACCTGCAGGCCTGGCACGTTGATTCAGATTATATTAAAACGCTGGGAATGAAAATCAAATTGGGCAGGGACTTCTCAACCCATTTTCCATCCGATTCCACAGCAGTCATTTTGAACGAAGCAGCAGTAAAACGATTTGGTTTTGAAGACCCTCTGCGAAAAAAGGTAAGTACATTCGGCGGCAACAAGCCGGACGGAACGCCTGACCCGGAACAAATTGAAACATGGACTATAATTGGAACAGTTGAAGATTTTCACTTTGAATCATTGAGAGAAAATATAGGTCCATTAGCTCTTTTCATAAATGAAGAGAACAACGGCAACGTATCTTTTCGATTTGAGACAGCCAATACTCAAAATGTCATTCTTACAATCGAAAAGCTGTGGAAGCACTTCGCACCCGGACAGCCTTTTCAATATTCTTTTTTGGATGAAGACTTCGGAAAAATGTATGCTTCTGAACAGCGTTTGGGAAAAATATTTGCAATTGTTGCTGGCCTGGCGATTGTCATCGCTTGCCTCGGGCTTTTCGCACTCACCGCTTTTACAGCAGAGCAGCGCACGAAGGAAATTGGGATTCGAAAAGTCCTCGGCGCCTCAGTAGGTAGTATTGTTATTTTACTTTCTAAAGAATTCGGTAAGTTGATTGTTATTGCATTTGCACTGTCGGCCCCTATCGCGTGGTTTGCCATCGACTGGTGGCTGAAAGATTATACTTATAAAGTTGATGTAGGGATAGAGATGTATTTATTAGCAGGCGCATTTGCCTTTCTCATCGCGTGGCTCACCATGGGATATCAATCCATTAAAGCAGCAAACTCCAACCCGGTGAATTCGCTGAGAAGCGAGTAGTGTGGGCGAGGTATGAGGTATGAAAGACGAGGTACGAAGTTTTGTATCTTGGGCACTTCGTCTAGCTTGAAACATTTTTATATCTTGAAAGCTTAAAGCTTAAAGCTTAAAGCGGAAAGCAGAAAGCTAAAAGCATACCGCCTTAAACACTTAAACACGTAAACACTTAAGCACATTCCATCCTCCAACACATCGCACCACAACACTTCAACACTTCTAACATGAAAAGCCGTGACATTATTACGCTGCGCTTAAAAAATCAACAGCTAACGGATACCTCGTTTACTACGCCGGCTGATCTTGTGCAATGGCTTGGAGCTGTGCAAGCCCAAGACTATGCTGCTGCAAAATGGGCGTTGGCAAACAGATTGACACAACCGGTTGAAACGGATATAGAAAAAGCTATTGATGATGGAAAGATTCTTCGCACACATGTGCTGCGGCCAACCTGGCATTTCGTTTCTCCCGATGATATCCGTTGGATGATTGCGCTTACCGAGCCGAGAATTAGTGCGTTCAGTGCAAAATATTTTCGCGACCTGCAATTGGATAAGACTGTTTTAAAGCGCAGCAATAAAATCATAGTAAAAGCATTACAGTCAGGCAAACATCTTACCCGTAAAGAGCTTGGGGATACGCTTACGAAAGCGGGTATCGCCACGAACGAGCTCCGGTTGACACATATAGTCTTTCGCGCTGAATTGGATCAGCTCATATGCAATGGAGCAAAACGAGGTAAACAATTTACGTACGCCTTGCTTGAGCAGCGTGCGCCGAATGCTAAGGTATTAAAACAGGACGAAGCTTTAGCAGAGCTTAGCAGACGATATTTTGCCAGTCGTGGTCCTGCTACAGCAAAAGATTTTACATGGTGGTCAGGGTTAAGCCCGGGTGATGCGAGAAAAGGGATTGAAATTATTAAATCGCAGCTCGAAAGTGAAGAAGTTAATGGACAGATCTATCTATCTGTGTCTTCTAACGCATTGAAGCAAACAAAAAAACAGACTATACATTTATTACCTAGTTACGATGAATACACTGTCGCCTACAATGATCGCACTTTAGTTCTTGATCCGGAATTTGCAAGCAAAGGAGGGAACGGAATATTTAATCCCAACATCGTTGTCGATGGGCAAGTTAAGGGTACGTGGAGACGAGAATTAAAAAATGATAAAGTTGTAATGGATATCAGTTTTTTTTCTCCTGCAAGTAAATCTATTCAACAGAAAGTTTCGTCCGCGGCAACACGATATGCAAATTTTCTTGGTAAAAAAGTAGAACGTTAATCAGTCGCCTTATTTTTTAAATAGTTTGACGATCAATTTCTTCACTTCACCATTCAAATAGGTCAGGATGACTATCATCCTGATTGTTTTCCGATTGCGCCGCAGACTTTTTAGAGGGGATTTTAATACTAATCAATTGTCTCTGAAATCTTTCTCAGAGCATCCAATTTTTCGAAGAAAGTTCGGATGGTTCGATCTTGGGTGAATTCTCTGTAAACCGTATCTGGTGAACCAAGCCACCATTTTGGATGGAGATCCATGTATCGCAACCGTCAACACAAACACTGCATGTATTCACATTAACCTGAGTGAAATCATTCCAATTAAAACTTTCTAACAATTCATTCCATTTTTCGCGGTTAGTATTTGATTTTCTTGTTTTATTCTTTTCGCTGTCGCAGGGATTGGTAAAATTATAATCAATTTTAAGTTCTGTTATAATAAGTGAATCCCGCCCTCCACACCAGCCGCATTCTTGTCCTGTTTTTATCACCAAAACGTCAGGACCACCATCCTCCATGTCATCGTTATGGCAGAAAAAACCAAAAGCGCAAAGTAATACCGCTATTAAAAGGGAGAACTTCATATTTTTTTATTACTAGTGTTTTTTCCAATAGACACACGCAAGAGCGAAAAGATTGGTGTGTAAAAAAGTTGAAAGAATTGACGACCGTTTGTTTCCGTTTCTAATTTGTAGGTACAGGAATGAAATGGAAAATTGGCACTATCCCAAATAAATATTATTATTTCGGAAACGTCTTTCCATTTATAGGCGTTACAAACGAAAGAGTTATAATAAAATGTCAGAGACAACGATCACCAGAAATATTCCTTTAGAAGTCAATCCTAAATTTGATTTGGAATATTATTTCCGAAGAATAGGCTTTACAGGAGAACTAGCAGCTACGATTGGTACGCTGCGATCTATTCACCTGCTTCACGCAAAAACTATTCCTTTTGAAAATCTTAATCCTTTACTCCGGATACCTGTTCAACTCGATATTGATTCCATCTATCAGAAACTTGTTGTGGATGGACGGGGTGGATATTGTTTCGAACATAATTTATTACTGAGTCATGTGTTGAAAACGCTTGGCTTTCAAGTCAAAGGGCTGGCTGCGCGTGTTCTTTGGAATGTTCCGGAAGGAATTATGACATCACGCGGGCAACATGTTGCTTCTTGTTGAAGTTGATGATACATTTTTTATAGCTGACGCTGGTTTTGGAGGGTTAACCTTAACTGCTCCGTTGTTATTAAAACCCGATATCGAACAGAAGACGCCTCATGAATACTTCAGGCTAATAAAAAACGGGGAGGATTTTGTTCTTGAAGCTAATGTGCGGCAGATCTGGAAGGCATTATATACGTTCGGAATGCAAGAAAACTTTTTGCCGGATTGCGAAGTTACCAGTTGGTATTTATCCAATCACCCAAACTCACATTTTGTTACGGGTCTTATTGCAGGTTTGCCCTTTCCTGATGGCCGGTATGCACTTCGGAATAATGAATTTACGACACATTACCTGAATGGCACCACCGAGCGAAAACGCCTTCTTAGCGCTTTCGATCTAAAAATGATTTTAGAAAAAACGTTCAGAATAGACTTGCCAAATGTTGTGTCGATGGATACCGTGTTACGCAGTATTACAAATGCAAGTTCGACGAAATAAGTAACCGATCATTTTAGTTTTATCCTAAAAAAATTATTGAACCCTGAGATTGCAACTCAGGGAAAACCCTGATTTTGTAAGTCATTACCTAAATTCTAATCGATGTAATGTAAACAGGTTTAACTACCAATTATAGTCATTCTTTTAAAGGTACTTCGTATCATGTTTTCGATGCTTGAGAAGCCTTATCAGTTTAACCCTAAAGTTTGAAATCAGTTTCGCTACTGAATTTTTTTTGTATAAGAGCCTCAATTTTTTCAAGCTAATAAGACCGGGCATGGCCATCATTCTTAATTCAGTCATGTAAGAATGATCTCAGCAAGTCAGGGAACTGTGAAAATGGTCACAGTTTATTGACCGGCTGGGTGCAACGTTGCGAGCAATGCTTCATGGGACCGTTTTTTACTGGATTACATAATGATACAACGTCTACTTACGTTTCTATTACTTGCAGTTTCCGTCGTTCAGGTTTATGCTCAACCTGGAAAAAATGGAAATTATACCGTACCTGCAGTCAACACGGTTGTCAATACATACAGCCGAATAACGGCAAATGTACCTGTCAGTTCAAACACGGTTACCGTAAATAGTGTAGCCACAGATTTAGGAGGACTCGTCGCTGGAGATCTTATTCTGATCTATCAGGCTCAGGGAGCAACTATCCAAGCAACTGACGATAATAATTATGGAGCTATTTTAGCCTACAACAGTGCGGGGCTATATGAGTATGCCTATGTCGCTTCAGTTTCAACCAATACAATTACACTGGGATGTTTAACTAAAAATGCATACGCTGCCACCGGTCGTGCACAAGTAATTAAAGTCCCTCAATATATTAATCTCACGATTCCGTCGGGGACTTCTATAATTCCCGCAAAATGGAACGGGGTTTCAGGAGGTATTGTGGCAGTACATGTAAATGGGATTTTAACCAACAATGGAACCTTGAATGCCGAGAGTGCGGGCTTCAGGGGCGGCAAACGAGATAACTTATCTTCGCCGTATGATGCTACCGTAGTTACGCTCTATCGTTCACCTCTCGCTGATAGAGGCGGGGAAAAAGGAGAAAGTATAGCAGGGTATCAGGCAGATTATGATGCTGCAGGCATGGGCGGACGCTATGGACGCGGAGCCCCGGCTAACGGTGGGGGTGGTGGTAACGGGCACAATGCCGCAGGTGGTGGTGGCGCCAATGGTAATAACGGACTAGCATGGACAGGTAATGGTGTAATGGATCCAAATCCATTGTACTTGCCAGCCTGGCAGCTCGACCCTGATTTCATCGCCAATGGAAATGCGTTGACAAACTCTTCCGGCGGTGGACGTGGAGGTTATACGTTTGGCTCGGCCAATGCAAATGCATTTGTTAATCCTCCCGGGGATGCAGCGTGGGGGGGAGATCAACGCGATGCCGTCGGGGGACGTGGAGGAAGGCCACTTAATGCTGTTGTTGAAAGCCGTATTTTCTTAGGCGGCGGTGGTGGCGCGGGAGATGGAAATAATAATGCTTCCAACGATGGAGGTGATGGCGGAGGAATTGTTTATGTTATTGCGAATACAATTACGGGAACGGGAGTTATCCGTGCTCAAGGTCAGAACGGTTACAACACCGTGCCCGGTCACAACGATGCGCCTGGTGGTGGTGGTGGAGGTGGTACGATCATTATAAAGGCGTTCGCTTTTACCGGACAATCATTAAATGCTAACGGCGGATCAGGTGGTAATCAGCTCATTGGAGGTGATGAATCAGAAGGCTGTGCCGGAGGTGGTGGCGGAGGTTTTATCGGGATCCCAACAAGTGGAACTGGCAGTTGTGGAGTAAGCAATTCATATACTTATGTGTATGGTATAAATGGAACATCAACATCCAATTCTGCCACTGAGTTTCCACCAAATGGTGGTACACTGGGAGCCACAGGGCAAAATGATATTCCGGTTTCTCCTTATTTTATGCCTTATACTCTTACTTGTATAATCGATGGTGATGGTGAAGGCATTGACGACAGAAGCGAAGATCTCGATGATGATAATGATGGAATTACAGACATAAGTGAAAGCTTTTCCGGCATTGACCCTTCTGCCGATAGCGACAATGATAATGTACCAAACTATGCTGACCCCAGCTTTGTGCCTTATCTCGACGCTAATTGTGATGGTATCAATGATTATTTTGATTTCGATTTGGATGCAATTCCGGATTTTCTTGATCTGGATTCAGACAATGATGGTGTTACAGATTGTATTGAAGCAGGTGGAAATGACGCAAATAAAGATGGCATTGTTGACGGATTTGTCGACGCAGATTTAAATGGATTGTCTGATCCCCTGGGTGCCGGACTCGTTCCTACGGATATGGACCTCGATACGCGTTATGCATTTCGTGATCGTGATGCCGATGGTGATGGAATCACAGATTGTATCGAAGCAGGTGGTACAGATGTAAATAGAGATGGCATTATCGATGGGTTTACCGATACAGATAAAGACGGTTATGCTTCTTCTGTAGATCCAACAACAAATCGTTTGGCGCTGACTGGCACGAACCCTTCTGGTAGTACCCCCCTTACCATTCCCGACACGGATGGAGATAGCAAACGAAATTTTCTTGATATCGATAGTGATAATGATGGCATAACGGATAACGTTGAAGCTCAAACTACGGCGGCTTACGTTGCCCCTGTTAATGCAGATACCGATGGAGATGGTATAGCAAATCTTTACGATACAACACCGCTTACATTAACTAACACCGACGGGGCTGATGTTCCCGATTATCTCGATTCGGATTCCGATAATGACGGTGTCGCCGACAATATAGAAGCTAATGATGCAGATGGTGATGGGATTCCTACACCTGCTTTACCTGTGACGGGCGACTCAGATGGCGATGGTCTTTTAAATGGATATGATCTGGTGGCCGGAGTAAACAGCACCGTTACCGGTATGGGAGGAACAGGCTCATCCTCACCGTTGCAAAATACAGATGCCGATACCCAACGTGACTGGCGTGATACAGATGATGATGGTGATTGTGTACTAACGGCTTCGACTGGAGTGGCGGGAGAAAATACAAACAGCAATACATCCTGGGCCGATGATTTTTCACAAGGCGGAACTCCGAAGCCAAATTATTTATTTGCAAGCAATCTCCTTACGGTAACAAATGGAAATCGATGCGGAAATGGAGTTGTTACGTTAAACGCGTCGGCAACTTCAAGCGGTACCTTCAGATGGTATGATGCGCCAGTGGCGGGAACCCTATTGCAGACCACGGCAGCTGCAATGACGAGCAATTATAATACGCCGTCACTATCAGCAAATACAACCTATTATGTTGAATTTGATAACGGATGCGTAACGGCCCGTAAACCGGTGATTGCAACCATTATCACCCCGGCAACAAGCCCCTCAGTTACTCCGGCTTCAAGGTGTAGCAACGGTACACTTACATTAGGAGCTTCGTCAGGTTCTTCCGGTACATTCCGTTGGTACACAGCAGCTTCGGGAGGAACTTTGCTTCTGACAACAGCAGCCGCTACAACCAGCAGCTACACAACGCCGTCGATTGCCATAACAACAACGTATTACGTTGAATTTGATAACGGAACATGTACCAGTGGACGCGCCGCTGTTGCTGCAACAATAGCAACTCCGCCAGCGATTACAGTGACAAACGGATCTACCTGCGGCAATCCAACAGCAACCTTATCCGCTTCTGCGGGGGTCTCAGGAACATTTAGCTGGTACGATTCATCTACCGGTGGACTCTTACTTTATTCGCAAAGCGGCGTAAGCGCAAGCAGCTTTACGACACCTTCCATAGTTGCTAATACTACCTATTACGTCGAGTTCAGTAACGGGACTTGCACGACTACACGCTCAGCGGTAACGGCTACTGTTACGTCAGCTATTGCGGCTCCTACTGTTACCAACAGCACAATTTGTACGACGGGAACAACAACGCTTTCAGCGAGCAATGGTATTGCCGGAACATTCCGGTGGTATACTGTCGCCTCAGGAGGGGCACCGATTCAGACAACAGCCTCAGCGACAGTCAGCAATTACACAACACCTTCAATCTCTGCAACAACAAATTATTACGTTGAATATTCCAACGGCAGTTGCACGAGTGCCCGAGTACAAGTTAGAGCTACAGTCGTGTCAACTTCTGTAGTGGGCATCAGTGCCAGCAGGTGTGGGGCGGGTACGGTTACTCTTGGTGCGACCTCAACAATTTCAGGTGTTTTTAAGTGGTATACTGCATCTACAGGTGGTACGCTGCTTTTAACAAGCGCTGCGGGAACAGCCTCCAGTTATACGACGCCAAGTATATCTGGAACTACAATTTATTACGTCGACTTTACAACAACCAGTCCGGCCTGTGGACCTACTACACCGAGGGTGGCTGTTACTGCCACCATCTCAACGGCAGCTACGATAACAGGTACAAACGGAACTTCGTGCAGTCCTGGTACGGTTGGGCTAAGCGCTTCATCCGGCGGTGTCACGGGAACGTTCCGCTGGTATGCAGCGTCCACTGGCGGATCAGCATTATCTACGACAGCTGCGGCAACAACATCAAACTATACAACACCTTTTCTTAACGCAACAACGGATTATTACGTTGAATTTGACAATGGCAGTTGTATAACCTCACCGCGAACTGTAGTAAGCGCCTACGTTGTTAATGATTTGACCCCAACGGATAACAGCCGTTGTGGAACAGGTACTGTCGACTTGCTAGTCTCAGCCGCTACAGCCGGAACGTTTAATTGGTACGCTGCATCCTCTGGAGGATCTGCTCTGGCAACATCGGGTGGAGGTGTATTAACACATTCTTATACAACACCCAGCATAGCTGCTACAACAACTTATTATGTTTCAATTACTACCGCTAGTCCAGCTTGTACGAGTGCACGGTTTCCTGTGGTCGCTACGGTTTATCCAGCTGCAACAGCACCTACAGCTATCGGCGGATCGCGATGCGGAACGGGAACTGTAACTATTGCTGCATCAAGTTCTACAACAGGAACAATAAGCTGGTATACTGCTTCTTCCGGTGGAACTCTCCTACAAACTGATATTACCACAACCCTTTCGACATTCATTACGCCAAGCATTGCAGCTACAACCACATATTACGCAGATTTTAACAACGGGGGATGTAACAGTGCCCGCACGGCCGTCGTCGCCACCGTAAATGCCGGTGTTGCACCAGCTGCTCCTTCCGCAACAAATGCATCACGATGTGGAACAGGATCAGTTGCATTAGTGTCTACGAGTGCAGGAGCTGGCGTTTTTCGTTGGTGGTCCGCCGCATCGGGAGGTACTTTACTTCAAACTACGACAGCCGCAACGACATCGACATACAACACACCATCATTGTCTGCAACTACGATTTATTATGTGGAATTTGATAATGGAACCTGCCTTAGCAGTTCAAGGACTGCGGTAACGGCAACAATCAATACGATACCCACTACGCCAACAGCACCGAATGTTCAACGCTGTGGAAATGGTACCGTGACGCTAACAGCAACATCTTCTACGTCTGGAATATTTCGTTGGTATTCGGCAGCCACTGGCGGCGCGCCATTGCAAACTACAGCCGCTTCAACAACAAGCAATTACACAACACCGGCCCTTGCAACTACTACTACTTATTATGTAGAATTTGATAATGGATCATGTACAAGTTCTCCACGCACTGCTGTAGATGCGATTGTAAATACGCTACCTATTGCGCCAACAGGTATAAACGGTTCAAATTGCGGCACGGGTACCGTATCATTGTCAGCAACATCCTCAACAACCGGAATCTTCCGCTGGTATGATTTATCTGTCGGCGGCACCTTGCTTTCAACAAGTCTTTCAACTTCTTCATCTAATTATACAACACCTTCTATTTCCGCCAATACGACCTACTACGTCGAATTTGACAATGGATCCTGTACGAGTACTCGAACTGCAGTAACAGCTAGTATTTTAGGCACGCCGGCGGTGCCGACAATCACGAACGGATCACGGTGTGAAGCTGGAACGGTAACACTAGGCGCTTCTTCCGGAGCCTCCGGAACGTTCAGATGGTATACTGCTTCGACAGGGGGAGCCTTACTGGAAACGGATGCTGCTACAACAACATCCTCCTTTACAACTACCTCACTAGCGAGCACAACTATCTACTATGTGGAGTTTTACAACGGTACGTGTCCGAGTACACGTGTAGCGGTGACAGCCACTATTAATCCAAATCCGGTAATTTCCAATGTAACTGCAGGTTGTGCTGGCGTTGCTGGAAATGGAACAATTGTTATCACTGCTTCAATTTCCGCAGGTACATTAGAGTACTCCGTTAACGGTGTTTCTTACCAGGCATCAAATTCATTTTCAGGTTTGGCTAATAACACATATACCGTTTACGCAAGATCGACCACCACGTTATGTGTCGTGAGCCAGGGAAGCGTAGTGGTCCAATGTAATGTACCACCAACCGTTAGCAATAAAACGGCTTCGACCAATGAAGACATTGCCGTTAGCGGAGACGTGACGGATGGCGGCGATTCGGATACCGAAGGCACCGTACTCACTGTAAACACAACACCGGTTGTAGGACCTACCAACGGCGGAATAGTTCTCAATGCTAACGGTACCTATACCTATACCCCAAATGCTGCTTTTAGCGGCACAGAAACAATTACGTTTCAGGTGTGCGATGCCGGTTCGCCAGTACCGGCTGCATGTGTAAACAGAACATTAACAATTACCGTCAATAGTGTTAACGATGAACCTAGTTTTGTCAAGGGAGCAAATCAAACTGTGAATGAAGATGCAGCAGCACAAAATATTGCAGCGTGGGCAACAGCAATCAATAAAGGAGCAGCAAATGAAAGTGCACAGGTATTGACTTTCACTGTCACCAATGACAACAACCCTTTATTCTCAGTTCAACCTGCTATAGATGCAACCACAGGTAATTTAACTTATACGCTTACTGCCCATGCATTTGGATCAGCTACTGTTTCCGTTGTGCTTACCGATGACGGAGGAACAGCCAATGGAGGAGACAATACATTTGCAACCCAGACCTTTACGATCACAGTTAATTCTGTAAACGATGAACCTACCTTTGTAAAAGGAGCAGATCAGACTATAAACGAAGATGCCGCTGCACAAAACATTGTAGGCTGGGCGACAGCCATCAGCAAAGGTCCAGCGAACGAAAGTGCACAGGTATTAACTTTCACTGTTACCAACGATAACAATGGATTATTCTCTGTTCAACCGACGGTCAATACAGCCACGGGCAATTTAACGTATACCCCTGCAGCTGGAATTTCAGGTTCAGCAACAGTAACCGTTGTGCTTAGCGATGACGGAGGAACAGCCAATGGAGGTGATAACACCTCTACACAAACATTCACCATCACCGTTAATTCAGTTAACGATGAACCAAGCTTTGTCAAGGGAGCAAACCAAACTGTGAATGAAGATGCCATCGCACAGAACATTGTAGGTTGGGCAACAGCAATTAATAAAGGAGCAGCAAATGAAAGTGCTCAAGTATTAACTTTCACTGTCACCAATGATAACAATCCTTTATTCTCAGTACAACCTTCCATAAATGCAACCACAGGTAATTTAACTTATACGCTCACTGCCCATGCATTTGGATCAGCCACTGTTTCAGTAGTGCTTACCGATAACGGGGGCACAGCCAATGGAGGAGACAATACCTTTGCAACCCAGACCTTTACGATCACAGTCAATTCAGTTAACGATGAACCTACCTTTGTAAAAGGAGCAGATCAAACCGTGAATGAAGATGCCGCTGCACAAAATATTGTAGGTTGGGCGACAGCCATCAGCAAAGGTCCAGCGAACGAAAGTGCACAGGTATTAACTTTCACTGTTACCAATGATAACAATGGATTATTTTCTGTTCAACCGACGGTCAATACAGCCACGGGCAATTTAACGTATACCCCTGCAGCTGGAATTTCAGGTTCAGCAACAGTAACTGTAGTGCTTAGCGATGATGGAGGAACAGCCAATGGAGGTGATAACACCTCTACACAAACATTCACCATTACAGTTAATCAGTGTAACGATGAACCAAGTTTTGTTAAGGGCGCAAATCAAACTGTAAACGAAGATGCCGTTGCACAGAACATTGTAGGCTGGGCAACATCGATCAACAAAGGAGCAGCAAATGAAAGTGCGCAGGTATTAACTTTCACAGTCACCAATGATAACAATCCTTTATTCTCAGTTCAACCTGCTATAGATGCAACCACAGGTAATTTAACTTATACGCTTACTGCCCATGCATTTGGATCAGCCACTGTTTCAGTTGTGCTTACCGATGACGGAGGAACAGCCAATGGAGGAGACAATACATTTGCAACTCAGACCTTTCACGATAACAGTCAATTCAGTTAACGATGAACCTACCTTTGTAAAAGGAGCAGATCAGACTATAAACGAAGATGGCGCTGCACAAAACATTGTAGGTTGGGCGACAGCCATCAGCAAAGGTCCAGCGAACGAAAGTGCACAGGTATTAACTTTCACTGTTACCAATGATAACAATGGATTATTTTCTGTTCAACCGACGGTCAATACAGCAACTGGCAATTTAACATATACCCCTGCAGCTGGAATTTCAGGTTCAGCAACAGTAACTGTAGTGCTTAGCGATGATGGAGGAACAGCCAATGGAGGTGATAACACCTCTACACAGACATTCACCATTACCGTTAATTCAGTGAATGATGAACCAAGCTTTGTTAAGGGCGCAAACCAAACTGTAAACGAAGATGCGGTAGCACAGAATATTGTAGGTTGGGCAACATCGATCAACAAAGGTGCTGCAAATGAAAGTGCGCAAGTATTAACTTTCACTGTCACCAATGATAACAACCCTTTGTTCTCAGTTCAACCTGCTATAGATGCAACCACAGGTAATTTAACTTATACGCTCACTGCCCATGCATTTGGATCAGCCACTGTTTCAGTTGTGCTTACCGATAACGGGGGCACAGCCAATGGAGGAGACAATACCTTTGCAACCCAGACCTTTACGATCACAGTCAATTCAGTTAACGATGAACCTACCTTTGTAAAAGGAGCAGATCAGACTGTAAACGAAGATGCCGCTGCACAAAACATTGTAGGTTGGGCGACAGCCATCAGCAAAGGTCCTGCGAACGAAAGTGCACAGGTATTAACTTTCACTGTTACCAATGATAACAATGGATTATTTTCTGTTCAACCGACGGTCAATACAGCAACTGGCAATTTAACGTATACCCCTGCAGCTGGAATTTCAGGTTCAGCAACAGTAACCGTTGTGCTTAGCGACGATGGAGGAACAGCCAATGGAGGTGATAACACCTCTACACAAACATTCACCATCACCGTTAATTCAGTGAACGATGAACCAAGCTTTGTCAAGGGAGCAAATCAAACTGTGAATGAAGATGCAGCAGCACAAAATGTTGCAGCGTGGGCAACAGCAATCAATAAAGGAGCAGCAAATGAAAGTGCGCAGGTATTAACTTTCACTGTCACCAATGATAACAACCCTTTGTTCTCAGTTCAACCTGCTATAGATGCAACCACAGGTAATTTAACTTATACGCTTACTGCCCATGCATTTGGATCAGCTACTGTTTCCGTTGTGCTTACCGATGACGGAGGAACGGCCAATGGAGGAGACAACACATTTGCAACCCAAACCTTTACGATCACAGTCAATTCTGTTAACGATGAACCTACCTTTGTAAAAGGAGCAGATCAGACTATAAACGAAGATGGCGCTGCACAAAACATTGTAGGCTGGGCGACAGCCATCAGCAAAGGTCCAGCGAACGAAAGTGCACAGGTATTAACTTTCACTGTTACCAATGATAACAATGGATTATTCTCTGTTCAACCGACGGTCAATACAGCCACGGGCAATTTAACGTATACCCCTGCAGCTGGAATTTCAGGTTCAGCAACAGTAACCGTTGTGCTTAGCGATGACGGAGGAACAGCCAATGGAGGTGATAACACCTCTACACAAACATTCACCATCACCGTTAATTCAGTTAACGATGAACCAAGCTTTGTCAAGGGAGCAAACCAAACTGTGAATGAAGATGCCATCGCACAGAACATTGTAGGTTGGGCAACATCAATTAATAAAGGAGCAGCAAATGAAAGTGCTCAAGTATTAACTTTCACTGTCACCAATGATAACAATCCTTTATTCTCAGTACAACCTTCTATAAATGCAACCACAGGTAATTTAACTTATACGCTCACTGCCCATGCATTTGGATCAGCCACGGTTTCCGTTGTGCTTACTGATAACGGAGGAACGGCCAATGGAGGAGACAATACATTTGCAACCCAGACCTTTACGATCACTGTCAATTCAGTTAACGATGAACCAAGTTTTGTTAAAGGTGCAAACCAAACAGTGGATGAAGATGCGGGCGCTCAAACTGTTGCAGCGTGGGCGACTTCAGTCAACAAAGGTGCAGCAAATGAAAGCGCACAAGTGTTGACTTTCACTGTCACAAACGACAACAATCCTTTATTCTCCGTGCAACCTTCTATAAATGCAACCACAGGTAATTTAACGTACACCCCTGCAGCGGGTGCATTTGGTTCGGCTATTGTAACGATCGTGCTTACCGATGATGGAGGCACAGCCAATGGAGGAGACAACACATTTGGTACTCAAACTTTCACCATCGCGGTAAACACTGTAAACGATGAACCTAGTTTTGTAAAAGGAGCAAATCAAACTGTGAACGAAGATGCTGTAGCACAAAATGTTGCAGCGTGGGCGACAGCAATCAATAAAGGAGCAGCAAGCGAAAGTGCTCAGGTATTGACCTTCACTGTTACGAACGATAATAATACGTTATTCTCAGCACAGCCTTCCATCAACGCAACAACAGGAAATTTAACGTACACACTGGCTGCGAATGCTTTCGGTGCAGCGACAGTTTCTGTGGTGCTTACAGACGACGGCGGGACAGCAAATGGAGGTGACGACACGTTTACAACTCAAACCTTTACCATCACTGTCAATTCTGTTAACGACGAACCGAGTTTTGTTAAAGGGGCCAATCAAACCGTGGATGAAGATGCAGGGGCACAAACTGCTGCAGCATGGGCCTCTTTAATTAGCAAAGGACCAGCAAATGAAAGTGGACAGACGCTAACCTTCACGGTTACTAATGATAATAATGCTTTATTCTCAGTACAGCCTTCTATTAATTCCACCACAGGTAATTTAATCTATACGCCTGCTGCGAATGCTTTTGGAACAGCTACAGTTTCTATTGTTCTTACGGATGATGGCGGCACTGCTAACGGAGGAGATAATACATTCGCCACACAAACCTTTACTATTTTAGTTAGTACCATTAACGATGAGCCAACTTTCGTAAAAGGCAGTGATCAAACAGTAAATGAAGATTTAGGAGCACAAACTGTTTCAGCTTGGGCCACGTCGATAAACAAAGGCGCAGCAAATGAAAGTGGTCAGACGTTAACGTTTACCGTTACTAATGATAATAACGTTTTATTTTCTGCGCAACCAGCTATCAATGCCACTACCGGTACTCTGACCTACACCCCTGCAGCCGGTGCTTTCGGTTTTGCAACGGTAACCATAGTACTCACCGATAATGGAGGAACTGCGAACGGCGGAGATGATACCTTTGCTACCCAAACATTTACTATTACGATCGGAGGTATTAATGATGAGCCGAGCTTTGTAAAAGGAACAAATCAAACGTTGAACGAAGATGCAGCACCACAAACTGTTGCCGCGTGGGCGACTGCGCTTAACACAGGTTCAGCCAATGAAAATACACAGGTGTTGACGTTCACACTAACCAACGATAATAACGGAATATTTTCAGCTCAACCTTCAATCAACGGTACTACCGGGGATCTAACGTATGTATTGGCAGCGGATGCCTTCGGAACGGCTACTGTATCCGTTGTGCTCTCAGATGATGGAGGAGTTGCAAATGGAGGTGACGACACGTTTACTACGCAGACCTTTACGATTACGGTTAATTCGGTTAATGATGCGCCAGACTTCATCGCAGGTTCAGATCAAACTGTAAATGAGGATGCAGGTGCGCAGACTATTGCTGGCTGGGCAACAGCAATTAGCAAAGGAGCGCTGAATGAAAGTACACAAGTACTAACCTTCGCTTCAACGAATGATAACAATACTTTATTTTCGGTACAGCCCTCTATTGATCCGACAACGGGAAATCTGACTTACACACCTGCGGCTAACGCTTTCGGATCGGCTACCGTGTCCGTTGTACTATCAGATAATGGAGGCACAGTCAATGGAGGTGATAACGTTTCAGTTACACAAACTTTTATCATCACAGTAAATGCAATTAACGATCAACCTGTAGCCGTTAGCGATTCGCCCACTACAAATGAGGATACTCCACTCACATTTAACGTGACAGGGAATGATACTGATATTGATGGAACTATTGATTCAGGGTCTGTCGATCTCGACCAATTTACAGCTGGCATTCAAAACACCTATAATACTACTGAGGGTTCCTGGTCTGTTAATGCAACGGGTGACGTAACGTTAGCTCCTGCATTAAACTTTAATGGAACCACTTCAATAACCTATAGGGTGAATGACAATGTGGGTACAACTTCCAATACGGTCGCCATCACTGTAACGGTAACACCCGTAAATGATGCCGCTGTGATTGGCAATGATAATCCCAACACAGCAGAGGATTCACCGGTGACTTTCAACGTGACGAATAATGACACCGATGTAGATGGAACAGTAGATGACGCTACGGTGGACCTGGATGTGGCTACAATAGGTATCCAAAATTCTTTCACCACTGCGGAAGGAAGCTGGACTGTCAACTCCTCAGGTGACGTAACGTTTACGCCAGTTCTTAATTTCAATGGACCCGTTTCTCTTTCCTATACAGTAAATGACAATAATGGAGCAACCTCAAATCCAGGGACTATCTCCGTAAACGTAAATTCGATAAACGATGTACCTGTTGCCGTAGCTGACAATATCTCCACGAATGAAGATACATCAGCCACATTCAATATAACAGCGAACGATACAGATGTTGATGGAACAATAGATGGCTCGTCTGTTGATCTGGATCCTATCACAATCGGTGTTCAATCCACCGTATTTGTTCCTCAAGGGACCTTTTATGTTGACGGCGCTGGAAATGTCACCTTTACTCCAGCCACGAACTTCAATGGCAATTCGTCTGTGACGTATACCGTGCGCGATAGCGATGGAGGTATTTCTAACGCTATTACTATTAGCCTGACAGTAAATGCTGTCAACGATGCGCCCACAGTGAGTGACGACACAGATACAGCTACGCAAGGTTTAGCTTCTTCCGGAAACGTACTTACCGGAGATGCCGACCCTGACGGAACGCTCCTTACGGTTAATACAGTCCCGGTGTCCGGCCCCGCGAATGGCACAATTGTTATCAACCCAAATGGCTCGTATACGTACGAGTCGGATCCTAGTTTTACCGGCACTGATATAATCGTTATCCGAACTTGTGATAGTGGACTACCACTTCCGGCTGCCTGTGTAAACAGTACCCTTACCGTTACAGTAGTATTGAATCAAGACCCGTCGGTGAGTACGAAACGTTCTACTGGAAATGAAGATTTTCCGTCAACCGGGAATATACTAAGCTCCGGTGATTCCGACCCTGAAGGATTGCCGCTCGTAGTAACTACGACCCCTGTTGAAAACCCTAAACATGGCACAGTCACCATCAATCCGAATGGAAGTTATACGTATACTCCCGAATTAAACTTCAATGGCCGCGATACAATAACAGTAGAGGTTTGTGATACCAACCCTATACCTGCATGTACAACGACGGATATTATAATAACCGTAAATGCAGTGAACGATGCGCCCGTGTTACTACCTGATATTAGTCCGGCAGAGCGAAATAAACTGTCTACTGGAAACATACTGGTTGGCGATTTGGATCCCGATACCACACAATTGGTTGTAAATACCGTACCTGTGTCAGGTCCACTTCATGGAACCGTAGTAATTGATAGTGAAGGTAACTACACATATACCCCCAATCTTAATTTTGTCGGCGAGGACTCAGTCACCTTTGAAGTATGCGATAGCGGTAGACCTCTTCCAGGGTTGTGTGTAACGAGTACGCTTGTGATCACGGTAACAGACCCACACGCAGGTGTGATTTTTGTCCCGGAAGGATTCTCTCCGAATGGAAATGGCGTGAATGATACGTTTGAAATTTTATACACCGGTGCTGAGCGTATCCAGCTGGAAATATATAACCGTTGGGGTAACCTTGTGTATAAACAGGACAATTATCAAAACGATTGGAATGGTGTAGCTACTCACGGCTTGATAATAGGCAGTGAGTTGCCGGATGGAACCTACTTCTACAAGGTTTCCATAGGTGCATTCAAGCAAGTAAAATCCTTTACACTACAACGATAATATAGATAGCTTTTTATAATAATAGTATGAATAGAATATTGAAACTGTTGCTTTGTGCTTTAGGATTCTGTGCGATATGCACCGGTAATCTGAAAGCTCAACAAGATCCGATGTACTCCCAGTACATGTTTAACATGCTCTCAGTCAACCCTGCGTATGCAGGCAGCCGGGAGGTGCTCAGCATGACAGCCTTGTATCGTAAGCAATGGGTTGGTGTATCAGGGGCGCCAACAACGTTAACGTTCAGCGCGGACGCGCCTATCCGAAATCAGAAGATGGCACTTGGCGTAAATTTGGTGAGCGACAAAATTGGTATTTCGAAAAACATGATGATCAATGTGTGTTATGCTTACCGTATCATGTTTGTAAATGGTGGTGTGCTTTCCCTTGGATTACAAGGTGGAATAAATCAATATCGGGCGGATTATAGCTCGGTTAATACTGCATTTAATGGGACTGGTCCTTTACCGGATGATGCGTTCGCCGAGTCCGTTAGCAGCATGTTTCCGAATTTTGGTTTCGGCGCATATTACTATACCGGCAGGTTTTATCTCGGATTAGCAGTACCTAAAATGATCAAAAATAATTTAGCGGGAACCAACAGACCGACTTTGGATTTTACAAGTTTCCCTAACAGACAAAACCGTCACCTTTTTATAACTTCAGGTTATAGCTTCGACATGAACCCTGAATGGACTTTAAAACCTTCGGTCTTAGTAAAAGGGGTACATGGTGCTCCTCTTGAAATGGATATAAATATAAATGCCTGGTGGAGGGAGAAGGTAGGGGCAGGTGTTTCTTACCGAACAGCGGATGCAATAGTTGCTATGATTCAGTTTCAAGCTAAACCGGAGTTGAATTTTGGCTACGCCTACGATATGACCCTTTCTCAGTTTTCAGGCACCAACTCCGGAAGTCATGAACTCATGCTTCGGTACGAGCCTCAGGCAAAACAAATGCAAAAGAGTCGCGCTCGCTTTGCAAACAAAAAAGCAAGCTACAATAAGCCTAACAAGAAAAATTATCGCAAAAAGTTCAAAGCTAAAAAGAGAAGAAGAGGCAAGATCTCGGGATAGCAGAGTGGGAAAATGTGTTTAGGTATTTAAGTGTTTAAGTGTTTATGTGTTTACGACGTTTTGCTTTAAGCTTTCTGCTTCCGCTTTAAGCTTGTAGGCGTTCCCGGTCTTCGTTTTTCTGCTCAATGCTTTACGCTTCTCTGCAACGCCTCCCGAATCTGGTAGGCAATTTTAAGAATTTCGTTATAGCTCTCTAATAATTCTGTGCGTTTACCCCGCCGCAGTACGATGTTGTTGACAAATTCGATATCACTCAAGATATTCCCGATGTCAAGAGTTTTAAGCCAATAATCCGATTGTTTTGAATCGGCAAACGGAATGCATTTTATTATATAAGGACCAGTAATTACCACGGTTTCTTGTAACTCTGCCTGTTCAACGGACTTCAGACCTTGGTACTGTTGATCATATTCAAATAAAAGTTTCTTAAGTTCTATATCTTTTATTAGTTGAAAATTGGCTGAACTTTTCAAGGCTGAGAAAGTGGCATTTTTGGAAATGAAATTTGGACGTTTTATAATGGATCGCATGAGGTTAACAAATTCCCTTTTTTCCAACGTGATTTTTTCGGCATCGCTTTGCTTAAGCAACGTGTTTCCGCTCTGAATGACGCTATCTGTATCACCAATAGTTTTTTCCAATTCATCTATATCTGATGAAATATCCTCTAGCAGATCCTTGAGATACACTTGCTCGAGTCTGCTATCCGATACATTTTCCTGCCAATTGCTTAGTGCAAGTGAAATCGTTATCCCGATAATAACGACGATGATTTCGATGACATATTCGGGCCAACGATGGGCTAAAAGCTGACTGATTTTCTGAAACGTTACGCGATATCTTTTTTCGGAATCCTCCGGGGATCGACTTTCATCCGTCATATTGATTCAATAGGAGTGAGGTTGACTATGGTGTACCCGAAGATACTATTTCATTTTACAGGCACCATCATTCCCAATGAAGATTTAGGATTAAAGTCATTTTTGTACACGACATTTCCAACAGAATCCAGTAGGTGGACATAATCCACTTCACACAATCCATTGGAGCCAAACCCCAGACCCTTAATAAGACCAGCAGATTTTAAATAGCGTTTTTTAAAAACTTGTTTTGTGCCAATTGATATCGTTACATTTTTATTATGAACATCAATTTCAATTTCCTGCCACTGCGTGACGTCATAACCAAAGGTGGAAAGGTCCGTTGTTTGCCCACTAAAATGCTGATCACTAACCTGAACTTCAATTTGACTAACACAACCCGGAATGATTCCCATAAAATAAAAAATGGATGCTTCGCCGTAAACTTCTGAAATGATCCAGGGGCATAACGTATTTTTGATGCTGCTCATTCTTACACGGGCTTTCAGCGTAAAGTTGTCGCTTGGGAGTTCAAATGAATCGGGAAAATAAGCATAGTAGTAAATTTTGTCAGTTTCAAAATTAACATTGCTTGCGCGCAGCCCATCAGTTGTCACGCCTAACACGCTATCGCGAATAATATATTCTTTTTTGAAGTACCCGGTATAAGGATCAAAAAAATTTATCTTGCTATAACCCATCCAATCCGGTGTAGGTATGTCCACCACAATTTCTTTTAGAATGGTACTGTTGGCGATCAATTTCGCTGTATGATAACCTGGTTCATAGTAGATTGCTGTCCGTGTGTGATCATTTTTATTAATCTGTAACCTGTGATTCTTATTCCACGACGGCTGAATAAAAAAGCTATCGCCGGTCACGTTCTCGATATCATAATTAAAAACAACACTGTTGGGAACGCCCTCATTTACGACCTTGCGGGCAGTAAATTGAATTCCTTCTTCAGCTTTGTTTATTCTCCACTGTTCATAGATCCACCAACACATCATCACACAAGCTGCAGTACCTATTTGTAAAGATGTTTAACCTTCAGACGTTTTACACGGGGATTTAGTTGACTTGCACTGTATAACAAAGGCAGGATTTTCGGTGCGTTTCTTTGTTTTAAAATCTTGCCATCCTGAATATCCTATAAATATTGCCAGCGCATTCAAAGTCGATACCTGAGGTAATCGCTGAAACTCTCCGTTAAATATTCGCTTTATTGTTGAAAGACTGATCAATATTTTTGTCTTCTCTTCAATAAGGTAACATACATGCTCAAATTCTGCCTGTGACAATTTCGATGTGTTGATATACCCCATTTTATCACACAGTTCTTTTAAGCAAAGCCTAAATAGGTCCCTATCTTCCATAACTTCACTTTCTACATTCTAAATAACTAAAACACCTAAGCCCTTATAAAATAATTTGAAGTTTAATTGACTTGTATGAGCATTCGAAAATAACAAACACACACACACACTTGCGGCATTTAATTCTTGCTGATTAGTTAAAGATCACCGTGGCCTCTTGCTTAAAACGAATATTGAATGAAGAAGATTAATTTGTAGCTTAATTGATAATAAATTTTCTACATTCGAAAATGAATAAATCTGCACCCTATGAATTATAGAAATTTTTTATTGACTGTTTCCATTTCAATTGCAATTGCAGGGTGTGAAAAGCCACACGCGCCAACAGATCTGACGAAGGAAAATCTGATTCCTAAACCCGTTTCTGTACAAGCCACGGCTGATGTTTTTGAATTAACAAAGGCGACTGGAATCTACGTGGAGGGTGAGTCTGAAGAACTCCTGCAAATTGGGCAATACCTGAAAGAGAAAATAAGCCCGTCAACTGGTTTTGAATTAAAAGTTTCTTCAACGAAAGGGGACCCTGCGTCCGGTAGTATTTATTTGGCTACATCAGAAACTGACGCGACATTGGGCGAAGAAGGTTATGAACTGACTATATCGGAAGATTTACTAAAAGTAGTCGCGGCAAAACCTGCGGGATTGTTCCGGGGGATTCAAACTATCCGGCAGCTATTGCCTGTTAAAGTAGACTCCGCGGAAGTTAAGAAAGGCCCATGGGAAATTTCTACTGGTACGATTCGGGACTATCCAACATACCCTTTTCGCAGTGCGATGCTCGACGTTGCCCGCCATTTTTTTAGTGTGGACGATGTGAAACGATATATAGATTTGATTGCATGTTATAAGCTAAATGTATTGCATCTTCATCTCAGCGACGATCAGGGATGGCGTATAGAAATAAAGTCATGGCCTAACCTGGCAACACATGGAGGAAGTAAACAAGTGGGAGGCGGCAAAGGTGGCTACTACACGCAAGAGCAATACAAGGACATCATCAAATATGCCGCAGATCGATACATCACGATCGTCCCGGAAATTGATTGGCCCGGTCACATAAATGCGGCGTTAGCGTCGTACCCTGAATTGAATTGCAACGGTAAGGCACCAGCTTTATACACGGGCACGGAGGTAGGTTTCAGCACAGCGTGCGTAAACAAAGAAATTACGTACAAATTTGTTGATGATGTAATCAGAGAGTTATCGGAGTTAACTCCGGGACCTTATATCCACATCGGGGGTGATGAAAGCCACGCTACTAAAAAGAAAGATTTTATTCGCTTTGTAAACAAATCTCAGGAGATCGTCTTAGCCCATGGGAAAAAACCTATCGGATGGGAGGAACTCGCGCAAGGTACCGTTCAACCAGGAACGGTGGTTCAATATTGGTCGAATGCCACGCACGCAAATTCGGCCGTGAAACAAGGCGCTAGGTTAATTATGTCTCCTGCCAAAAAAATGTATCTCGACATGAGTTATGATTCAACATCCGAGTTGGGATTACACTGGGCCGCCTATATAGAAGTAGATAGTGCTTACATTTGGGATCCGGCAACGATAGCGAAAGGTATTACACAGGACAATATTCTGGGAATAGAATCTCCGCTTTGGTCAGAGACTTTGCTTACGATGGAGGACATTGAATATATGGCTTTCCCACGCCTTATAGGTCATGCTGAGATCGGTTGGACTCCAGCATCAGCCAGGAGTTGGGACGAATATAAAGTTCGATTGGGAAAACATGGCCCCCGATTAACAGCGAAAGGCATTAATTTTTATAAATCCAAATTGGTGCCCTGGGTAAAATAGAGGTCTTCCGAGATGTAATTTTCTTTTTTGAACCAGTGGAGTGCTTCTTCAATAGCGACTTTAATAGGTGTAGCGTCTAATCTGAATTCATGTTTTGCTTTATCGCCTGTGTAGTAATTATCCAGGCAGAGAAGTTGCGCATTCGTTTTATTAAATGCCATATCGTGTCCGCTCAATTTGCTCCAGGCATTTGCTATTGACCCAGCAGTACGAACAAGAGTTTTTGGAAGAATAAAACTCAAAGGTCTTCTGCCTGTTAGGCGGTTTAACAATGAAAAAAATTCTTTGTAAGTCAGATTTTCACCTGCAAGCAAATAGCACTGACCTTTTCGGCCAAGTTTCAAAGCGCGATGTATACCTCTCGTAACATGTTGAACATGCACGAAATTTTTTCCACCGGGTGGGCACCATTGAATGCCTCGTCTTAAACCGTATAGCAGAATTTGACCCGAGCTTGGTTTGACATCATATGGACCGATGATAAAGGTTGGATTTACGATGACTGCATTTAAATTATGGTTTTCTACACTTTCCAGTACTCGCTGCTGGGCCCTATGTTTGCTGTTGATATAGCCAGAATTGTATTGCGCTAAGCTAAACGGAGACAATTCATTTCCCGGATTTTCTTTGCTTCCCGGACCGAATGCATTCGCTGTACTGACGTAAACCAGCCGTTTGTTATCTTGATTCAAAACCGCGCGTATAACGTTTTCCGTTGCGCTGATATTGATTTTTTTATAGTACTCGTATCGCCCAGGCAGTACACTGGTGGTTGAGGCGGCATGAACTATTGCATCGCAGCCACCCAAAGCCTTATATATGTCGTCATAGGAAAGTATATCTCCACGGAAAATTTCACAGGGAACGTCGTTTAAACCCTTAAGATTTGCGGAAGATCTTACAAATGCTTTTACCTCTTCACCCGCCCTGACAAACTCACGAATCAGGTTTACCCCCAATAGCCCGTTTGCACCAGTTACTAATACCTTCATATTCGATTTTCTATCTAACTGAACGCCCGTTAAGAAGTTCAAATGAAGATTTGTCCACTTGTCGACTGTCTTGGGTGCAAACGTTTGAAACCTTTGTGTTTTATCGTAAATTTTAGGTTGAGGAACCTCTAGAAAAGGTTAAGATTAATATGCTAAACTATTGGTTACTAATTTCCCCTAAAGTCCATTTTTAGTCAATGAAAGAGACAATCGGGAGTCAAGCTTCTAATCAAGTTTTCTTTGCTATCCCCAATTCCCTAAAAGCTTCTTTTCCCCTTTGCTTTCAAGCATTTCTACTTTTTTTTTTATTTTCCACAATCAATCTTTTTGGGCAAGGTAAAATTGAAAAACCTGCGTTCAAGTTTCAGCATATTAACAGGGAACTAAGCAATAACCAGATTTTTAGCATTGTGCAAGACCAGTCCGGCTTTTTTTGGGTCGGTACACTCGGCGGCTTACATCGGTTTAGAGGCGAAGATTATGATCTCTTTGAGGCCTCTAAAGATTCCACCAGCCTGCACGACAGCAGGGTGGAAAAAATATTCGAAGATAAGAACGGCAATCTCTGGGTTGGTACCCATGATGGCATCAGCCGTTATAATCGCGACCTGAATAATTTTATCAGGTTTAAAACGTCAAATGACTTAGTGGATCCATTAGATCCCTATACCGAAAGGATAAAGGAAATTGTAGAGGACAGCGATGGAACGCTGTGGATTGTAAGTCAACACTCCGGTCTTTTTTATTTTAATGAGAAGAACCAATCCTTTGTTCCTTTTTTTACAAAAGCTGATGGAAACGCTTTAGGTACTACCAATTTAAATTCTATTTGTGCCGGGACAAATGGTATTCTCTGGATTGGTACGATAAACGAAGGCCTGAAAAAAGTAAATACAAAAACCAAGGATGTAACGCATTTCCGTCATGACCCCAAAAACCCGAATAGCATAGCAGGTGATTACATTGCGACAATCATCCTAGACAAGCAAAATAATTTATGGGTTGGTACTAACTACTGGGGCGTAGACAGATTGGTGTCGGAGGAATCACAAGGCAAATTTGTTCACTACAAACACAACCCTAAAAACCCGAATACATTGGGTAACAATGACGTGCGGATGCTCTTTGCCGATAGCAAAAATAACATCTGGTCATGCCATGAGAATGGAGGACTTAATCTTTATAGCTCCAAACATGACACCTTCTTTTCCTACACGCCCGATCCTCTCGATCCTTTTAGTATTTCCAGCAATTCATACTGGTGTATTTATGAGGACAAGAAAGGAAGGCTATGGTTAGGAAGCTCTTTAAATGGCATTGACGTAATTGATAAAAACTTAGCAAAATTTGATCATTATTATAAATCATCCGTAGGTGGCAGCAGTATTAACAATGACATCATTCGATCATTTTATGAAGATAAAAATGGCAATCTATGGATAGCCACGGATGGAGGAGGATTAAACTTTTTTGATCGGATAAATTCTAAATTCAATGCATATCAATATGACCCCGCTGATCCTAAAAGTATCCAATCCAACGCAGCGTTGTCAATCTGCGAAGTGAATGGTGACTTATGGATTGCTACCTGGCAGGGTGGAATTAATATTTTCAATGAAGAGAAAAAAACCTTCAGGCAAATCGAAGCCCAAAACCCGAACCTTCGCAGTGTTTTTAGTTTGATGAAAGATAGTCAAGGAAATATTTGGGCGGCTACCTACGAGGGTGGCCTCAGTAGGTTTGATGTGAAAACCAACGTACTGAGAACATACCTTAACGATCCTCTAAATTCGAACAGTTTAAGCAGTAACGTAATACCTATTATAAAGGAAGATAGCGAAGGAAATATTTGGGCGGGAACTCAGCACAGTGGCATAAACGTGTTAGAAAAAGACAAGATTGAAGAAGGAAGTTTTCGAAAATTTATCCCCAACACCCACGATACGGTTAGCCTGCAATCAAAGCTGGTGAACGATATATTTATAGACACTAAAAAAAATGTCTGGATTGCCACATCGGGTGGGCTAAGCAAATTTTTAAAAAAGGAAAATATATTTAAAACATATACTACCAAACACGGATTGCCCACGGATCATATCAAGTCCATTATCGAAGATGACAGAGGATATCTATGGATTGGAACTACAAAAGGGTTGTCCAAATTTGATCCGGCAAGTGAATTGTTTGTTAATTATGATAAGCGCGATGGACTGCAGGCAGGAGAATTCTCCAGGTACTGCGCATACAAAACCCGAAGCGGCGAATTGCTTTTCGGAGGTACCCATGGATTCAACGCGTTTATTCCCGACAGCATTCGCAGTAACAATTACATTCCACCAGTTTATATCACGGGCCTCCGCGTCTTTAACCAACCTGTTTTGGTTGGTGACGAAGATTCTATTCTTCCAAAGCACATTACTCAACTGGATGAATTGACACTTCCTTATACCTATTCTGTATTTACACTTGAGTTTGTTGCGTTGAATTATTTGATGCCGGAGAAAAATCAATATGCCTACATGTTGGAAGGATTGGAAACACACTGGAACTTTGTGGGTAATCAGCATACCGCAACGTACACCAACCTGGATCCCGGAGTGTATTTATTTCATGTCAAAGCATCTAACAACGATGGACTATGGACCGATCAGGCGAGAGTTCTTAAGATCATTGTTACGCCGCCATTTTGGAAAACGTGGTGGTTTAAAACATTGTTGATTATCGCTTTTGTTTTCTTGGTGTATCTGGTGATTTTTGCGCGCGTCCGGCAATTAAGAAAGAAAAATATCGAGCTTGAGGCAAGAGTTAATGACCGCACAGCTCAGCTTCGCGGTTTGATAAATGAACTTCAGGAAAAACAGAATGAAATTAAAACAACCAATGAAGAGTTGGGCTCTACACTGCAGGATTTAGTAGAGCAAAAGGGAAAAGTTGAGACGATCAACAATGAACTAAAGCATGCACACGAAGAATTGCTCACCATCAATAATCAACTGGATGAACGCGTGCACGAGCGTACATTAAAACTGGTAAAAGCAAATCAGGAACTTGACCGGTTTGTGTACAGCGCCTCGCACGATCTGAGCGCGCCGTTGAAATCAATTTTGGGATTGATCCAGCTGACTCGGCTGGAAAACAAGAATGAAGAACTTTATAATCACTTGGAGCACATGCAAAAAAGTGTTATAAAATTAGAAGGCGTTATCAATAGCTTGACCCAATTTTCACGCAACATGGGTCATGCCATCATAAAGCAAGAATTCATATTCGATGAAATGGTGGAAGAAGTTCTTGATGAATTAAAATATCCTTTCCATTCCGACAAGGTGAAAATTATAAAGGACTATAAAAATTCCGACTGCGTGATATCCGACTATCTCCGTCTTAAAATCATTCTTAGCAATTTAATCTCGAACGCGCTGAAGTACAAAAATGGAAATGACCCCGAATCATTTGTTGAAATCAGTTATGGTAAACACCAGGGAAGTGACCGGATTAAAATTAAGGACAACGGGATTGGAATATCCAAAGAAAATCAGGCTAAAGTATTCGATATGTTTTTTAGGGCAACATTACAATCAAATGGATCAGGCCTCGGACTGTATATTGTAAAAGAAACGATCGAGAAGTTGGGCGGAAAAATAGCGGTGGATTCAAACCCCGGAAGCTATACATTGTTTACGGTTACGCTTTAAAGTTGCGTCATTGGCAACGAAGAGAAGGCGTTAGCGTTGGAGTGAAGCAATCCCCAGACAATGAAGTGCGTGCGTTGTAGCAACCGGTTGCTTCACGCTTACCCGCAACCCACACTTCAGTTCGCTATTGAGGTGGTTCTCCCTCTTTACCAATATTTCCTTCACCAACAACGACTGACTCTCCTCCCTGAAAAAAGGAACGACTTCCATGGGTTACATTCCCCCTTTCCTCCATAAAGGAATACAAAAAACAACCAGCCATGAAGATTATCAACAACGGAGAATGGGATGCTGTGTCAGGCCAAGGGAAATCGAATGCTGAACGGACGGATAACGGAATAAATCATGGACCAGAAGATATTATAACGATCGACTCCCAGATTGATTTAAGAGTTCGGGGAGAGTTACCCGAAACCAGGATGTTAAATTCTGCTACGGAATTTATGGAGCGAAAAATGGTAAGCTTCTTAGAGTATGAATATGAAGAATTCAAGCTACCAAAATATAATGTTGTAGACGGAGGACTGAGTTTTGATTGTAACCCTGAAAACAATCCGGTTTTTGAAAACTTAAAAGAATTTCACCAACAGAAATTCAAAGAAATCGCTGACATTAAGGCCCGGGCACATAGAAGAAATAAATTTCTATTCTCCATAGAACCTGGGTTTGAAATTATCATTCCACCTTACGATACCGAATGGACTAACAACTTTGAATCTTTTTCCAGCGCAAATAAAGTTTCCGGCACATTTAAATCATTTCCCATAGGCAATGGGTATGGAGCTTCCGGTGTAGGTGTATTTCTGTCGCCTTCAGTTGATGTCTCAACAAGGTTTAGTGCGCATTGTCCTGTATCATATTCATGGTCAAATTTTATTAATGAAGGGGGAGGTTATGCTGCTTCGAGAGGCGGATTGGGCATCACTATTTACAATGCATCCACAGGAACTTTGATAAAGGACGAGCACGAGATGCTTTGGAGCCAGTCAAAAAGGCCTCTTGATCTTGAAATAAGCGGCGGCAGTGACAATCTATATTTTCAGAGCACATCAATTGGCCATAGCTACTTTCGGATGAAAGCGGACAACACATATTTAGTATGGATGTGGTGCTGGGCGTTTGCAGATTCAGGGCCGAACGCTGCTGCGTTTGCCAACATTGATTGTAAGGTGCCTTTCATGATCGTCGATTCTTCGAATGTATAATGAAAACGCTCTCTGACCCCACATCCTCCAAGGTACCTAACGTAGCATGGACTTATAAATTTTGTCAGTTCATGTTGGAGCAATCCGGTATCGTCGCCCGTTTTAGTCAAATGTTGATCATAGCCCTCGATCAAATTTGGAGGTGAACCAGATAGTCTTCATTAAATAAAGACTTAGAAACCAAAATGAGACAATAAAACCAGATTTTATTTATATTTATGGTAAATGAAATCTCCATTCCAATTTATCCTGGTCGATGACGATCCGATGAACAACTTGATTTGCAAGTTGACAATTGAAATGACATTGGGCGAAGCCGATATTAAAGCATTCATTAATCCTGAAATAGGATTTCAGTACATACTATCTGATTTTTCGAACTTAAAAGATACCTCAGGTTTACTTCTTCTCGACATTAACATGCCCGTTATGAGCGGCTGGGAATTCTTGGAGATGTTTGACAATCTTAGCTATGAAATAAAAGATCGGGTTAGAATCTGCATCCTGTCTTCTTCCATCGATGAACGCGATAAGGAACGTTCTTATGCTAATAAAAATGTATCTGATTTTCTTGTGAAGCCGCTTACCGACAAAGACATTCTCAGAATAACGGCTATGGAAGTAAAAAAAGGAAATCGTTCTGATTCTTCCTTTTGATTTTCTGTTACTAAATACCTTCTTTAAGAACCGATCCTTGTTCTTCTCCTTTTCCAATCCAATAATTACCCGGTTATATTAATGGCTTCCTGAAATTTTAATGATGAAAGATTATATTGTTCCAGCCCAAACCAAAATAGGGCATATTCATTTAAAAGTTACTGATCTCGAGCGCGCACTTTCCTTTTATCGCGACCTGCTCGGATTCGAAGTGACGATGCTGTATGGAGATCAGGCCGCTTTTATTTCAGCGGGTGGATACCACCATCACATCGGGTTAAATACCTGGCATAGCAGAGGAGCGGGACTTGCACCAATCAATGCAGCGGGGTTATATCACACCGCAATTCTTTATCCGACGCGGAAAGATCTCGCTATTATTTTTGACCGATTAACAAAAGCAAATTATCCCTTCACAGGAGCTTCTGATCATGGCGTATCTGAAGCGCTATATTTAAATGATCCTGATCGCAATGGTGTTGAATTGTACTGGGACCGGCCGAAAGAATTATGGCCAACTAAGCCGGATGGTTCCCTGGATATGTTTACGAAACCGTTGGACTTGCGTAGCTTGTTGAGTGCGTTGGTAAGCAGTGATCGGTAAGAGGTAATCGGTGGCTGATTCTGATATCGTTGACTTCTTTCCCCAATTACCTATACCTTACACCCTAGCAATTTACTGGTCACTGATTACCTCTTACCGATTACTGACTACAAAGGTTGTGCAAATTTTAAATGATACCCGTTCGGCTCTTTAACTACGTACTGTCTTGCGCCCCATGGCCTGTCAGAAATGGGTTCGATTATATTGGCTCCATTTTTTACATGCATATTAAAAAAATGATCTGCATCCGTTACCCAAATAAAAATGTCTGGGTTAAGCGCATTTTCTTTGAACAGCTTAACGAGCTCCGGGCTATAGGTGAAATAGATTTCAGCGCTTCCTGAATTTACGCCAGCATAGTCAGGAGGGTCTCCATATTGAAAATCAAAAGTAAATCCCAGTACCTCCTGATAGTACGTAAGCGATTTTACTATATCGTCTGTACTTATAACAGGAACCGTGCTATGAATTAGAGTTGCGTCCACAAAATTTGGATTGCTTTGAAGTAGTGTGCGAATCAAATTTAAAACAGATTCGCACTAGTTAAAAAAACCGTTAGCTTATTTTTACTTTTTTGTTTTCTGCAACGGATCGGTAGATGGCTTCAACGACTCTGATGTCTTTCAATCCTTCCTCACCCGGTACGAGCAATGGCTTACCATTAAGTATGGCGATGGCGTCTTCCTCCATTTGTTTAGCCTGCTGGTTAGGAATGGTTGCGTTGAGTATAGTTCCATCGCTTGTAGTTCCTTTAAGGCCGCTATAATTTTGAAAAGGTGAGAGCTTAATCCATCCCTTTGTAAACTTTACTTCCAGATCATTTACCCCCCTTCCAAAAGTTGTTTCGCAAGATGCTGTTACACCACCCGGAAATTCAAGTTCAAAGTGCATGGTCTCCTCCACTTCTTTATATATTTCGGGCCGTGTTGTAGATGCTTTTGCTGATACTGCAATAGGCTCTAATCCTGTAGCATACCGCGCTGCATTTAATGGATAAACCCCCATATCGTACATCGCTCCTCCGCCAAGACTTTTCGTTTGTTTCCAGTGATTTGTTCGTGCATCGTGGTATCCTGCAGCAGCCGTGGCGCTTAAAACTTTTCCATAAACAAGATCTTTACGCAACTGAATAATTTTTTGTGTATTGGGTTCGTGGTGCAACCGATAACCGATGCCGAGCGTAACTTTATTTTTTTTGCAGGCATCGATCATATTTTTGCATTCCATTTCAGTCATTGCCATTGGTTTCTCACACCATACATGCTTCCCTGCTTTTGCTGCGCGGATGGTATATTCTGCGTGCATAGAAGGTGGTAATACAACGTAGATCACATCGATGTCAGGGTTGTTAGCGATAGAATCAAAGTTCTGGTAGTTGTAAATATTTTTATCGGGAATATTATATTGCTGTTTCCACTTCTCGGCTTTTGCGGGCGTACCCGTAACAATACCTGTCAGAGAACACTTTTGGGTTAATTGCAAAGCTGGAGCAAGCAGATCTGTGCTGTAGTACCCCAGGCCTACAAGTGCTACTCCTAATTTATCTTTTTTCTTTTGTATAAGAGTTTGTGAAAATGCGTATTGACTTAACGTCAGGCCTGCAACTCCTGTCGCTGAATTCTTAATAAATTTTCTCCTGTTTATCATAATAAGTGAATTAAGGTTAGCGGTACTTAGTTTAACGATGTCGTTTAGTTAAGCTATACATTAAAAATTGCATTTCAATTAGGAAGCATTTTACCGCAGAGGAAAATGTAGAGACGAATACCTAGAGAGTTGCAGAGGGAGAAATTAATAAAGCCTCTGCGTAATTTTCTCGGTAATTCTCTCTGCGGTAAAATTTCTTCACGATTCAAATAGATTAAGGGCTTAACAAAACGACATTGCATCAAGATTTTTCAATTTAAGCGTTCAAGCCCATTTAAAAAATATAATTTGATCCCACCGGCCGTGCTAAGATGCATAGCCTTTATAATTTACTTATCGTCCTAATGCTACCTTTTTGAGTAGAATCTTGAAATAGCAATTGATAGGCACTTCATGTAAAGATTTATATAGGCTAACCTATTTAACTTCGTTTCAAACGCGTTTGATGATATTTATAAGGGTCCCGGCAAATCCTTCGGTAATATTATTGTCATAGTCCTTAAAATGGTCTAAATTAAACGCACTAACAAATTATGGCGACGCTCAGTACATCCAAAAAGAAACTATTCACCGCTGACTATGAGATCCATGCCTCCATCAAGATGCTGTATCCCTATATTCAGACTGCCAGTGGACTTTCTGAATGGTTTGCTGACGATGTAACCATCAACAACACAGATAAATCATTTACCTTCTTTTGGGATAATGAAGAGCACAAAGCAAAACTTGTCGCCTTTCGTACCAATCACTTTGTCAGATTTGAATTTCTTCCCGAAAGTAAAGAAGATGAGAAGGACCCATCTTACTTTGAGTTGCGCCTGGAATTTAATGAGCTTACTCAATCGGTCTACATAAAGATTTTAGATTATTCCGATTTTGATGATCAACGAGAACTTCATTCACTGTGGGATAGCCTGATCGAGGTTCTTCGAAAAACCGTCGGCGGTTAATTATTTCTTCAAACTATTTTCCCTTCGTACTTTGCATTGGCCCTATTTTTGAGACACCGGTTTCAACCATCTAACCATTCCTAACCACTAAACACTAACTCCAACGCTTCGCACATCAACACTCCAACACTTCCAAGATGAAGAAAATTGATAAACTCGTACTAGATGCCTTCATCGGTCCTTTTTTAATCACTTTTTTAGTGGTGGTCTTTATACTGCTTAACATAAACATGTTAAAGTACTTTGACGACATTATCGGGAAGGGTCTTGATACGTTGCTTCTGGGAGAGCTGTTTTTCTATTTTGCGATTTTTACAGTCCCTACCGCTATGCCTCTCGCTGTGCTTCTTTCCTCACTCATTGCGTTTGGAAATCTCGGTGAACATTTTGAATTAACGGCAATTAAAAGTGCAGGTATCTCTTTAGTTAGAATTCTTAGACCCATCTTTTTATTTGTACTTGTATTAACAGGCATAGCCTTCTATGCTAATAATAATTTAGTTCCCAAAGCTGCACTCGAAGCCTACAGTCTGTTGTATGATATCAAACAAAAAAAGCCGGCGCTCGATTTACGGGAAGGAACTTTTTACACTGGCATCGATGATATAAGTATTAAAGTGGATAAAAAATTTCCGAGCGATGAATCAGCGCTAAAAGGTGTCATCGTATATGATCACAGAAAGAACGATGGAAATAAAAAAGTTATCGTTGCAGATTCTGGCCGAATGTACACCATCTTAAACGAGCGTTATCTGAAGTTCGAACTTTTTAATGGATACGATTATTCCGAAGGGGCAGGGAAAGATGCAGAATTCGGTGGACAAAAAGGTTCGGAGGAATCTTTGAGCAAAGCGAAATTCTCTAAAATGCAGGTGGTATTCGATCTCTCTTCATTTCAAATGCAGACCACGGATAAAAAATGGTTTCAAGGTAATCGGATCATGCGCAATCTAAAAGAGTTGGATCAGGACATTGATTCCGTTCAAAGTCAGGTTTTGTATCAACGACTGACTCATTATTTGTATCGGGCTACCTATTTTAATTATTACCTGAAAAAAGATTCGTTAATAATGCCCAAAGAAGTTTATCGGCAGAAATTAATCCGTGATTCGATCACTAGTATTCCGTATCGCGACAAAATGAAAAAGGATGCAGTTAAAACGCAACCTCAACCTGCAATTGCTTTGAAGGATTCCGCAGCAAAAGATTCCCTACCTAAAAACAAAGTTGAACGAGAAGCTGGCAACAAGTTTAAGCCGTTGGTTGAAAATAAAAGGGCAGGAATAAAAAGACCAAAGCGAATTGCGGAAAAAAAGAATTTACCGACCCCCAAAAAAGAGATTCATTTAACTGACTCCGCTCGTCTGGCTAAGGCGGATAGTATCCTTAATGCGCCCCTAACTCCTGACATAGTCCAGGGTGCCACTAATTTAGCACGCCAGGTAAAAAGCCAGGTGATGAATTCTAACGTTTCTATCGATAACTATGAAAAAGAGCAGGCTATATTCGAAATTCAATGGCATAAGATATTAGCGAATTCATTTGCCTGCATCGCTATGTTCCTGATTGGAGCCCCATTAGGCGCTATCATTAAAAAGGGTGGACTTGGAGTTCCATTTCTTGTGTCGATATTTTTCTTCATCGTATACTACGTTATCACCATGCAAGGGGAGAAATTGGCGAAGCAAAATACCATAAGCATCGCAGAGGGAGTATGGATAGCTGACGTCATCCTTCTTATTATAGGTCTTATTTTCCTACGGCAGGCGCGCGTTGATGCGCGTTTATTTGAAGCAGATTTTTATTCTGTCGTAATGGACAAAGTGAAGCAA
The DNA here is from genome assembly GCA_963837415.1 of uncultured Bacteroidota bacterium. Taxonomy (GTDB): domain Bacteria; phylum Bacteroidota; class Bacteroidia; order Cytophagales; family Cyclobacteriaceae; genus Chryseolinea. The sequence continues at coordinate 67,682 of CAWING010000006.1, forward strand.
TGGCTTACCAATAAAAAGCTTCTACGCCCTAAATTGGCCTGATTGCTCAAAAAATGAAATCTTATAAATCTTTGGAAAATAGCCCCCTTCTGGCTTACCTTTGCCCCTTGAAATAAAGAAAAAACAAATTTGAGATGTATTTGACTACAGAAATCAAACAAAACCTATTCGCTAAACACGGATTTGCCAAGAAAAAAGAAGAAACTGGTTCCGCTGAGTCTCAGATCGCACTTTTTACACACCGTATTAATCACCTCACAGAACATTTGAAGGTAAATAAGAAAGACTTTTCAACGCAACAAGGTCTTATGAAACTGGTTGGTAAGCGTAAAAAGCTTTTGAACTACCTTCAGGACACCAACATTGACCGATACAGAGCGATTCTTGCTGAACTGGATCTGAGAAAGTAACGATACAACATTCCCCAAAGGGAACCCGAACAAAGGTTCCCTTTTTGCATTTTCAAATTATGAGGCGCGTCTGTTAAGCCTCCTTTTAATTCACTCACTATTATGAAATACCCATCAGCCATGCAGACCAAAAGGAATGACACTATGAATGGGTATTCCCTGTCTGCCGATAGGCAGGTATGGACTCGCTGCTAAAAAAATATTGACACATGAAACCTACTGTAATTTCTAAAACATGTAAGCTGCCCGATGGCCGCGAAATAACAATTGAAACTGGAAAACTTGCCCGATTAGCTGATGGATCTGTCGTGTTACGCATGGGCAATACGATGTTGCTGGCAACGGTAGTTTCCGCCCTGGAAGCTAAACCAGGCACCGATTTTTTGCCGTTGTCTGTTGACTACCAGGAAAAATTTGCGTCTACCGGAAAAGTACCTGGCGGATTTTTAAAACGCGAGAGCAGATTATCCGATTATGAAATTTTTATCAGCCGGTTGGTTGACCGTGCTCTTCGCCCTCTTTTTCCCAAGAGACTATCACGCTGATACTCAGGTGATGATTTACTTGATTTCCGGAGATGAAAATGCATTGCCAGATTCCCTTGCAGCGTTTGCTGCCTCAGCCGCTTTATCTGTTTCTGATATTCCCTTCCAGGGACCTATTTCCGAAGTACGGGTAGCACGTGTGGATGGAAACTTTGTCATCAATCCAACGATGGAGCAGAAAAAACGTGCTGATATCGACCTTATCGTTGCTGCTTCTATTGAAAATATTCTGATGGTGGAAGGAGAGATGAAGGAGGTAAATGAGGATGATATGCTCGAAGGACTTAAGCATGCGCACGAGGCTATAAAAGTGCAATGCAACCTTCAGATTGAGTTTGCAGAAGCTGTCGGCAAAACGGCCAAGAGAACCTATAGCCATGAAGAGAATGATGACATATTGCGCCAGGAACTATGGAGCTTAATGTATGACAAAGCGTATGCTGTGGCACGTCAACTTACAAATGGTAAAAAAGATCAGGTCCAAAGCGTTTTCTCAAATAATCGATGAATACTTGGATGCCCTTCCTGAGGATACTACCGTGAATAAAGCATCTGGCCAAACAATATTACCACGATATTCAGAAAAAAGCCTCCCGTGACTTAGTACTTAATGAAAGTGTTCGTTTGGATGGCCGTAAGACGAACGAAATCAGGGCGATATGGAGTGAAGTTGATTATCTTCCTTCACCTCATGGGTCAGCCATTTTTACTCGGGGCGAAACACAGTCGTTAACAACCGTAACGCTTGGAACCAAGCTTGATGAGCAAATGATTGATGGAGCAATGATCGAAGGCTCCAGCAAGTTTATCCTTCACTACAACTTCCCTGGTTTTTCTACAGGTGAAGTAAAGCCAAACCGCGGACCGGGCAGACGAGAAGTCGGCCACGGCAATTTGGCCTGGCGAGCTTTGAAACAAGTTCTTCCTCCGGACGAAAAAAATCCGTATACGATACGCATTGTATCCGATATTCTTGAATCCAATGGCTCATCATCCATGGCCACTGTTTGTGCGGGCTCGCTGGCGTTGATGGATGCTGGTGTTCCTGTAAAAGGTCCGGTATCCGGAATTGCTATGGGTATGATCTCCGATAGTGAAACTGGCAAGTATGCTATCCTCTCCGATATTCTCGGCGATGAAGATCACTTAGGTGACATGGACTTTAAAGTCACAGGAACTGAGCAAGGCATCACAGCATGTCAGATGGATTTAAAAGTGGACGGCCTTACATACGAAATTTTGCGAGAGGCATTGCTTCAGGCGAAAGAAGGAAGACTTCATATCCTCAATGAAATGAAGAAGACGTTATCGACGCCGAGACCTGATCTTAAACCTCAAACCCCACGCGCGGAAACAATTATTATTGAAAAAGAAATGATCGGAGCGGTGATCGGCCCTGGCGGAAAAGTAGTTCAGGATATTCAAAATACAACGGGGGCAACAGTTGTAATTGAAGAAGTAGGAAATAAAGGGGTTGTAAATGTTTTTGCCAGCAACAAGAACGTTATGGAAGCGGCTGTGAAACGGATCAAAGGTATCGTTGCGATTCCTGAAGTAGGCGAAGTGTATGATGGAAAAGTAAAATCCATTATGCCTTTTGGAGCGTTTGTTGAATTCATGCCAGGTAAAGATGGCTTGTTGCATATTTCGGAAATCAAATGGGATCGTCTTGAAACTATGGAAGGCGTGCTTGAAGTAGGTGAAGAAGTAAAAGTAAAATTGATTGAGGTAGACAAAAAGACGGGCAAATATCGTCTGTCAAGAAAAGTGCTGCTGCCAAGACCTCCAAAAAAAGAAACAACCCCTGCGGAATAATCGTTATCAGGATTAATTGACAGAACTATATTTAGGCACTATATTGTTACATAAACGAATGTATATTTAGAGAATGAGACAGCTTAAGATCAGTAAACAAATTACCAACCGCGAGAGCCAGTCGCTGGATAAATACCTCCAGGAGATTGGCAAGGTTGACCTTCTTACACCGGATGAGGAAGTTGAGTTAGCAAAACGTATTAAGGAAGGTGATCAGATAGCATTAGAGAAACTTACTAAGGCTAATCTTCGTTTTGTTGTCTCTGTTGCCAAGCAATATCAGAATCAAGGCCTTTCATTAGGCGATCTTGATCAATGAAGGTAATTTGGGTCTTATTAAAGCGGCTCAGCGTTTTGATGAAACTCGGGGTTTCAAATTTATCTCATACGCAGTTTGGTGGATCCGTCAGTCTATCCTTCAGGCGCTTGCCGAGCAATCGCGTATAGTACGTTTGCCTTTAAACAGGGTAGGATCATTGAATAAAATCTCGAAGACCTTTTCTGAACTAGAACAAAAATTTGAACGCGAACCTTCTCCAGAAGAACTTGCAGAAGTCTTGGATGTAACTACGGCGGAAGTAGTAGATACCATGAAGATCTCAGGTCGTCATGTATCGATGGATGCTCCTTTCGTTCAAGGTGAGGAAAATAGTTTGCTGGATGTCCTGGAGAACGACAGTGAGGAAACGCCAGACTCTGGTTTGATGAATGACTCCCTAAGGCGGGAAGTTCAGCGTGCTCTGTCTACGCTTACCCAGCGCGAAGCCGACGTCATCACACTTTATTTTGGCCTGAATGGCGAGCACTCTATGACATTAGAAGAAATTGGCGAGAAGTTCAACTTGACCCGGGAACGCGTTCGCCAGATTAAAGAAAAGGCGATCAGAAGATTGCGTCATACCTCAAGAAGTAAAGCTTTAAAACCTTACCTCGGTTAATAAACTTAAAATTGAAGCTATTTTAAGGGTCTCGAATTCCGAGACCTTTTATTTTGTTTAAAAAGTAAAACTTAGTCCATGACAAAAGAAGAAGTAAAAGTTCTCATCATCGGGTCGGGTCCGGCAGGTTATACAGCAGCTATTTATGCGGCGCGCGCCGGATTAAAACCTGTACTTTATACAGGTGCTCAACCCGGCGGGCAGCTTACCATCACCAACGACGTTGAAAATTTCCCAGGTTATCCTGATGGTATTAATGGTCCCCAAATGATGATCGACCTTCAAAAACAGGCCGAGCGTTTTGGCACAAAAGTCAGCTATGGCATGGTAACCTCGGTTGATTTTTCAGGATATCCGCATAAAGTAATCGTGGATGAGAAAGAAGAAGTACATGCCGGTACCGTTATCATTGCCACAGGAGCGACGGCAAAATACCTGGGTATTCCATCGGAAGAAAAATTTAATAACAAAGGTGTCTCGGCCTGTGCGGTATGCGACGGATTTTTTTATCGTGGTAAAGAAGTAGCTGTAGTAGGAGCCGGCGATTCAGCGGCAGAAGAAGCCACCTATCTCGCTAATCTTTGTACCAAAGTTCACCTGATTGTTAGACGCAGACGAAATGCGCGCTTCTAAAATCATGCAGCAACGCGTTATGAAGACTCCGAACATAGAGATTCATTGGAACACGGAGACTGACGAAATCTTGGGAGATGACAGTGGTGTCACGGGAGTCAGGGTAGTAAATAACAAAACAGGCGAAAAGAAAATAATTCCTATCGCAGGGATTTTTCCTTGCCATAGGACACGAACCAAATACACGTTATTTTTAAAAAATACATTCGAAATGGATGAGACGGGGTATATTAAAGTTATGCCTGGTTCAACTAAAACAAATGTTGAAGGTGTCTTCGCTGTAGGCGACGCAGCTGACAAAGTTTACAGGCAGGCCATTACCGCTGCAGGAACAGGTTGTATGGGAGCATTGGATGCAGAGAAATTTCTTGTAGCGAAGGAGCTGGAAGTAGTTTAGAGTTTCGAGTTTCTAGTTTCGTGTTGCCGTTTAACATAATGATTCGGGCTAGATAACTCGAAACTTTAAACTCAAAAAATACCCACCAATCCTCAACGTCTGCCTAACTCGAAACTAGAAACTCGAAACCCGAAACTTAAATGAAACTAGACATCCTCGTCCTCGCATCCCATCCCGACGATGCTGAGATCAGTTGTGCAGGTACCATAGCCCGCCATGTAGCGCTTGGACATAAAGTAGGAATCGTTGATTTCACCCGAGGTGAATTAGGCACACGGGGCACGCCGGAGATTCGTGCAAGTGAGGCTGCTGCGTCCGCTAAAATTTTAGGAGTAACCGTTCGTGAAAACCTCGGACTTAAAGATGGATTTTTTCAGAATGATCCAACGCATCAGTTGGAGGTTATTCGTGCCGTCCGGAAATTTCAACCTTCTATAGTCTTGGCAAATGCTGTTTATGATCGTCACATAGATCATGGAAAAGGAGCATCGCTCGCGTATGATGCCTGCTTTCTTTCCGGGTTGATACGAATTGAAACGGTCGATGAAAATGGAAAGAAGCAAGCGCCGTGGAGGCCCAAAGCAGTGTATCATTACATACAAAGTTTATACATAGAACCCGATTTTATAGTTGATATCTCTGACTATTGGGAAATAAAGATTCAAGCGATCAAGAGCATTTAAGTCGCAGTTTTATGATCCTGAAAGTACCGAAGCAGATACATACATATCAAGTCCTGGTTTTGTAAAAATGTTAGAGGCTCGCGCTATTGATTGGGGCTATGCAATAGGCACAAAGTATGGTGAAGGGTTTACGACACGCAGGTATCCGGGCGTGAATTCGTTGTTTGATTTGATTTAGGTTATCCGTTAATAGTTATCCGTATGGTCCAATCGACATTCGAAATTCGGCGTTCTGACATTCGACATTCAAATTTCAAGAACGCCGAATGTCGAACACCGAATGTCGAAGTAACTTGCCTTAACGGCTACGGCGCCAACCTATGAATCTCCCACGCATTATCGATCTTAGAAAATTGTATTCTATCGTGTAGCCTGTTTGGTCTTCCTTGCCAGAACTCAATAACACCAGGGTCAACTTGATAGCCACCCCATTGATTGGGTTTGGGTAATTTCTCTACTCCTTCAAATTTTTTTTCTATTTGTTTGGCGCGTTCTTCCAAAATAATTCTGCTTTCAATAACGGAGCTTTGAGGAGAGGTCCAGGCTCCCACCTGGGAACCACGCGGCCTGCTTTGAAAGTATTCCTCGGATTTTTTTTCATCAACGCGTTCAGCAATACCTTCGATACGTACTTGTCTTTCTAATTCCGGCCAAAAAAATGTTAAGGCACACGCAGGGTTTTGTTCAAGTTCCCTTCCTTTTAAACTTTGATAATTAGTATAGAAAAGAAACTTGTTACGTTCAATACCTTTTAATAAAACAATACGCGATGAAGGCCTGTTATCGTCTTTATAGTGGCCAGGTTCATGGCGTTGGGTTCAAGTACTTTCGCTTCTAATGCTTCATGAAACCATTTCTCAAATTGTTCAATAGGATCTTGGAAATATGGTTGAAACATCCAATGAAGCTTTTGAGTATTCTTTACGTATATTCAGATAAGACTATGCATACACGTTGCAATTTGATCATAAGATTAACAAAGAAATAAAATTTGCACAGGTGGGAGCGAAGTATTTTATTCAGGTAGTGAAACATGATGAGTTTCAGGAAAAATTTGATATTTTACACCTGTGTCATGGAATTCTTTAAGTACAAAAACAAACTGAAACCAGAAAAGGGCAGGTTGCTTATATCAGAACCTTTTCTGCCCGATCCCAATTTCGAACGTACCGTTGTGTTATTATGTGAACACAACGACGATGGATCATTCGGATTTGTGATCAATAAACCCTCCATTTTAAAAGTGAATGATGTAATAGAAGATATTAGAATTATGGAGGATATTGTATTTGTCGGGGGTCCGGTGCAACAGGATACACTGCACTTTCTACATCGAAACACACCAGTGGAGAATGCTGTTAAGATACAGGATGACATTTATCTGGGGGGGCACTTTGAAAGTTTAATGGTGGAGTTGGATACCGGACGATTAAAATCATCTGACATCCGGTTTTATTTAGGATATAGTGGATGGGGGCAAGGGCAATTGGATAAAGAACTTGAGGAAGATTCGTGGATTGTCTGCGATTTTGTAACAGACGAACTTTTATTTGATACAGACCCTCCAGTGATTTGGAAAAAGGCCTTGGGAAGCATGGGTGGCCGATTTTCCGTATATTCAAACTACCCTGTAGACCCCCGGCTGAATTGAGCATTTTTAAGTAAATTTACGTTATCCGCATAGTAATGGAACATTGAACATGGAAATGGAAAGAGAAAAACTAGAAGAGCAGGCACATGCGCACGAAGCCGGAGTGGCTGAAAACCATGTCAACACGTTACATTCCGAAGCTGATTTATCTGATCAGGATGAGGCGTCAGAAGAGCATCATGACACGAAGATGTCCATGTGGACTACAGCAGTTATTCCAAACAGCAACTCGCTGAGTTGATAAAAGATCTTGCCAAAGAGGACAACTATAAAAAAGTAGATACTGTACTTCGCGAAGATCAAACCGATTTATGATGACCTTCGCGAAAAAGAAAGAGCAGAAGCCCTTGTCAAAGTTTATCGGACAGGTGGGGGATCAGCCGAAGATTTTGAATACAAAGGGGATGAGTACGATATGATTTTTGATGCCAACCTGAAGCTCATACGCGATCGTAAGACGCAGTATTATAAACAACAGGAAGAACAGAAGATCGAGAACCTTGCGAAGAAGCAGGAGCTTCTGGAAAAGCTTCGCGTACTTTCCGATTCACAGGATACAACGGATCAGTTTGAGCAAGTTTAAAGAACTTCAAAAAGCAATGGAAAGCGATTGGTCCTGTTTCCGGTCCGCAGGCAAAAACGTTGTGGGCAAATTATCATGCCTTGCTCGATCGTTTTTATGACAATCAAAGCATTTATTTTGAGCTAAAGGAACTCGATCGAAAGAAGAATCTGGAAGCCAAGCTTGAGCTTTGCGCGCGTGCAGAAAAATTGGCGGACGTTGAAATCATCAAAGATGCTATTCGCGAGCTAAATGAATTGCACCATGAATTCAAACATCTTGGCCCTGTTCCTAAAGATGATAAGGAAGCAGTATGGCAGCGGTTCAAGGCTGCATCGGATGCGGTATACGCCAAGCGGGATGCATACCTGCAAAACCTGCAGCAGGAGCTTCAGGTAAACCTGGGATAGCAAAGCCACCTTGAGCGATAGCGTTCAGGAATTTATAAACTTTCAATCCGATCGGATCAAAGAATGGAATCAGAAAACCAAAGAGATCCTGGAGATACAAAAGCAATGGGAAGTGATCGGCGGATCTGCCACGGGCAAAAGCAAAAGAAGTAAACAAAAAGTTTTGGTCTGCCTTTAAAACTTTCTTCAACAACAAAAATGCATTTTTCAAAAAACTGGATGAGGAGCGCGAACAAAATCTGCAGCTTGAAAAATGAATCTGGTAAAAAGGGCGCATGAGTTAAAAGAAAGCAACGACTGGGACAGGACATCAAATGAATTAAAAAACCTTCAGGTCAAATGGAAGGAAATAGGACCTGTGCCTGAAAAATTCAGAGAGAAAGTTTTCAAGGAATTTAAAGATGCGTGCGATTATTTCTTCGAACAGAAAACGAATGCAGCATGGCAAGATGGAGGATGAGCAGGCGGAAAATCTGAAGCTCAAAGAAGATATCTGTACCCACCTGGAAAGTCATGCGGCAGCAAGGACAGCGACTCATGAAATTTTAAGAGAGTTGCAGGACAAGTTTAGTTCTATCGGCTTTGTTCCCCGCAAGGATATCAATGCCATCCGGAACCGCTATCATGAAGCGGTTGACCGGTTCATCAATAGCATTCCGGGCATCAGCGAAAATGAGAAAGGAAAGATCTCATTGGAGAATCAGCTCAGCGATTTGCGAAATGATCCGATGGCTGACCGGAAGATCTATCAGAAGGAGCAGGTCATCCGGAAGAAGATCAGCAAAATTGAAAATGACATTGGGCTGTGGCAAAATAACCTCGAATTCTTCTCCCGTTCCCAAAATGCCGAAAAGGTGAGGGAAGAGTTCAACGATAAGATAAAGACCGCCCACGAGCATCTCAAACAGCTCAAGGATCAGCTTAAAGCTTTTGAAAACCGTTTAAATTCCAAGGATTTCCCAAGTTATTTATAGTAATTATTTGCTATAGAGCATACTTACTTTATTTTTGCACCGCTTTAGAATTTCGCAGAATTCTTCAAGCTCCTTAGCTCATCCGCCAGCTGGCGGAAACTGACTTGAAATCAGTGGCTAAAGAAAAAATTTTAAAAGCCTCCTTAGCTCAGCAGGTAGAGCAACTGACTTGTAATCAGTAGGTCGCTGGTTCGATTCCGGCAGGGGGCTCAACCAGAAACCGCAGAAATGCGGTTTTTTTCATGACACGGTTTTTGCCCTCCCTTCGGTTTTTGCCATGATTTAATAATTGTTGCTTATGCCTACTGATCGATTACTTAGATATACGATTGCGGGAAGTACGCTTCTTATGTCGCTAGTGTTTTTCTTCCTGCTCTTCGGTGGGGATACTCAAGGCATTATTAATTTTTTCGGAGGTGATGAATATCTATTCAAGATCATTGCATTAATTCTCACTACGCCGACACTGGGTATTATGGTTTCGTTAATCGGCTTCCAATTTTTAGTGTTACGGCAAGGCTACAAAACATACTATTTTGTACCAAAAAATAAAATGCTTATAAAATGGATATTGGAAGAAAAAACGATAACTACGGACTTGGAAACAGATCTGAGGCAAAAGTTGGCCCGGGGCGATATAGAAGGCCGAGAATTTGAGCGTGAATTTTACCCCTTCTATCAAGTGAAAGTCAGGAAACATATTAAGGACGAAAGTCTGAGTTTTATTGAGAGAAAATGGTCTGTAATTTGGGTGCATAGAAATATAATAGCTGCCTTTGTGATTTCATTCTTGTTGATGCTACCATACCTGGCGGTCAACTATCAAAATATAGATGCAGATTATAGTAAAATCTCTGGATTGATATTCATTTTTATTTACGTCCTTGTGGCTGTCAATCATATCAAGTATTCTATTCGGGTAGCCACTAAGTATGAACACAAGCTCTTAATGAATGCCCTTGAGGATGAAATGCAAAAGTTAGTCGAATCGTTGGCGATCAAAAAAAGCAGACCAATTTCTTTATTTTGGAGTTTATTAGTAGAACTTCTCGGAATTAAAAAGGTGCCTTAATCGCAGGTAATAACAATGCATTCCAAATGAGAGTCACTCATGACAAAGACTGGAGTACTTAATTGAACACATTCCATATAGATTGAATTCTTTAATGGCTTGGGATCTTTTGCAACACCGTAAGAACAAAATAAAAATCTCAGCCGACACAAAGCGTTGCTATGAAGATTCCCTAATCCTTGATCCTGCCTTCGAGATATCCATTGTGTTTGGGAGAGGGTTGCTCAATTTTCTTGGGCTGACGTTGAGGAACGCAAAGCTGGACTATTATGTAAGTGAAAGGAATGATGATGTTCAGATATGGGACATCATTCCAGGAAAACAACCGTACCCTCTTGACAAAATTATGGACGATGAGAAGATACATCTTTGTAATCTTATTAAGGTTGCTAATAAGGCAAGTGCTCATTTGACAGCCAAGACTTCCTCCTCGCAGGAGCTAGACAGTTTAATTCCCGCTAGATCTATCATATATAAAATAACTATGGTGTATGTTGACGGCCTCGATAAAACAAGAGTCTGGTGGCATAATGAAGGGCAGAAGTAATGAACTGCCGCTAATACAGGGTTTGGAATAATTTTGTAGTTAATTTTCAACTTACGTTTGTGTCGTAGGACGTGACCAACCCGGTCGGCCCTTCGCCTTTCCTTTCGTTACCTTGCTGTGTCCTCCTCGATCGAACTCGCGCGAGTGTTTGCGCTTGGCCTGTGGGTTGCTCACTCGCGCCTAAAGACTTACAGGTCCTGTCGGTTCTCATACTTAAAAAACTTGCATAGGATTCAGACTGGCTCCAGTGATCCGCGCAATCTGGATGAACAATACTACCGCCAATCGCAGGTAAGACTTTAAGTTTATCAATTGATTTTGAAATTTAATTGCCACTGATTAATTTCAGTTTGTTTGGAATCGATGTAGTTCTTTTTCTTTTAATCCATTAGAAATGTTCTCCTTTATATCTGCCAAAGAAATATTTGATCTCATCGAATTTGTTGTAAATCTAATGCAAGAGCGTGTGAGTTGGCTCATCATTATTGCAGTGATTGTTGTTTACTTGTTGCTAATGGGTTTAAAACACTTTTGGAAGAAAAAAAATAAGAATGATGCAGAAGTATCGTATCTAAATTCAGAGCCATTAACTGTTGCACAGAGTATTCTTTTGATTCTTGTGATTCTTGTATGCATTCTTGATTTTATCGCTTTGATTTCAAATGCTGCACGTTATCTGTAAAGTCAAGAATATAACTTAAAGCCAACGCAAAACTGATGCGAGTATTGTGCGCTTGGCCTGTGGGTTGTTCACTTGTGCCTAGAACTTATATAGATCTGTCGCTTCTCGCGCCCAAAAACTTGCATAAACTTTAGACTTATTCACCAAGATTCTTTCTTGATAGTTATTAAATAGCCATAGTAAGCCACAGCATGGTTGCCAACCAGACAACGATTGCATTGTAATAGTTTAAAAAAAATTATTCTGCCAGGTAATATAAAATTCATCCTTTTCTTTTTGTCAGGAACCATTTTTGCATTAGCTTTTATTGAATATGTATACCAATAAATCATATCAAGAAGGAAATAACGATTGCATTTCAATTAATGTGCGGTCTGATATCAATTATTGGTGTCAACGATTCTCAGTTTCACCTTTTACGTTGTTTCAATTGATTAAAAATGTAGGAAATAGTGCCACACTGATTGAGGAATTTTTACGCGATCATAAGTCCGGCCATTCTGTTTCAATAGGAGAGATCACAGAAGTTCGGTCCAGAGTTTACAAGTGACTCTAGAATTCGTTTCTGTCCAATACTTTCTTTTCTTTGAAGGAATTCCATTCCTGAATGAATTTTCTTCTTTTTTTTCACCGGTTTATTAACATTGTTCGTCTTGGCAAATATGCCGGGCAGTTTGAAGGCATTCCTTACTTCACAAGCAGCGTGGGAGAATTAAAAAATCATGCAGCCTTGGCTTTACCGGGAATAGGAATCTTCATTCATCCGGATGATGTACAAAACATTTCATTGCTCCGGCATGAATACGGTCATATGTTACAAGCAAAAAAGTGGGGTAAGTTTTTCTTTTACCGGACGATTGCCTGGATCAGTGTTAGCAGTGCCCGAAGATCCAACCGTGATCCTCAGTTTATTCATCAACATACATGGACAGAGTGGACAGCCAACAAATTGTCATACAATTACTTTAAACAGCCCGCCGATTGGGATATGAAAGCTTATCCAATAGATCCGCCCGAGGTGGGTAGGGAAGGGAGTGAAGTGCCAGTGAATTGGTGAGTTGGTAACAGTAAACGGTAAGAGTAATCGTAAAATGTGAAATGTGAAAGGTAATTGGCATTAAGTCATTCGTGATAGTTAATCCGTCATCGTTAGCTCGATACTTTTACCTTTTACCGATTCACCTTTTACCGATTACCTTACTATTTCACGCGTACTTCCACTTAAACCCCTTAGTTTGTTTATACACCCCACGCGCTACCATAATAATTTCCTTTTCCCCACATCCCGTTTTCCGGAAAGCTTCCCGGATACTTTCGTAACGCGCTATGAGTTTTCCTTTCAAAGTATATTGTTTTACCGGTTTTCGACGGGTATACCCACCGTAGTTTTTCCATTTCGACCGATCAGCGGTTTTCAGATACGATTCTACTACTCTATCGCGATCAAAAGCACGAATGCTCTTTTCACTTTTCGTAACGAGCTTCAGATTTTTTACCGCATTATTAAAACCATTTCCATCTTTATTAATGACATACAACCCGTCCTTTTCATAATCGATTTCCCGGACAAAAGCAGAATAGACAATTCGTCGCGTGTTGAAATAGTATTGAACACCATCCTTCGACAGGGATACCCGGAGGTCAATCATGGGTTCCCCGGTTTTGATGTTTTTGTTTTCTGCCATCGATTGGCTTAAGATACGGCCAGCGACAAACTGCTCCTTTAATCGTGGATGTGGTATCACCCGATCAAGCGATTTGACTCTTCCAAGATTGGAAACCTTATATATGCCTTCAAAGCCGGGGATATCTTTCCAGCGTTCGCCTTTTAGGCTGACAAGTGCCTTATTTGCATAAGCAGGTTGATTTGTCATTATTGAAAGACTAACAAGGATTGATTCAAAATGTATACGAATATTAGTTTTTTTTCCGTAGGCACGTTTTTAACGCTTGGAGAAAATTTCGCTCTGCTAAGATGAATCTTCTATTTTCCAAGTCAATTAATCTGGCTATGCATACCAGCTGTCACTAGCGATGAAGGTGGTCAAAAAATGCGATCATAAGAGTACGTACAGTGAGATCCCTGAATCATCAGCAACGATATATATATAAATTTTCACAGCGTGGGTACACTTCAGCATTCTCATTGATGTGTTTCTGCCGTTACAACGGGCCCACTACCAACATGACTAAGAAAATGCAATATTATGATCTGAAGTTAAAGTAACTCTTAGCGTTGTTGTAGCAAACGTCTTGGACAAGCTTTCCAATCCATTCAAAATCTTCAGGTAATTCGCCTTGCTCGATATCTCGCCCAAGTAAGTTGCAAAGGATTCTTCTGAAATATTCATGGCGTGGGTACGACAAGAAGCTTCTGGAGTCTGTAACCATCCCGACAAACCGTGATAACAGACCCATATTTGAGAGTGTATTCATCTGGCGCTCCATGCCATCTTTTTGATCCAGAAACCACCAACCCGAGCCCCATTGCATTTTGCCCGGAGTTCCCACACTAAAGTTGCCTAACATGGTGGCAAAAATTTCGTTGTCGGCAGGATTAAGATTATAAATAATGGACTTTGCAAGCTGATTGGTATCATCTAATTGGTTAAAAAATTGAGACATGCTTTGCGCTTGTGGAAAATCTCCAATAGAGTCAAAGCCAGTATCAGGTCCGAGCTCACGAAGAAGTCTTGAGTTATTGCTTCGAAGTGCGCCGACATGAAATTGTTGTATCCAATCTTTTGCATGGTATAGTTTGCAAAGCTCAGTAAGCACAGCAGATTTGAATTGAATCCGTTCCTGTGCGTTTAACGATTTGCCTGAGCGCACATTTTGAAAGAGTGCTGGGGCTTTTGATCTTGCCTCTTCATCGAAAAACATGTACTCCAGTCCGTGGTCCGAGGCCCGGCATCCTAAGGAATCAAAAAAGTCAATTCGTTTTTTGAGTGCTTCTAAAAGGTCATCGAAAGATTGAATGGAGGTGTTGGCTGCGGCGCTTAGGCTGTCAATATAAGTGTTATACTGTTGAGGGTTTTCCACGGCAAAAGCTTTGTCGGGGCGGAATGTGGGAAACATCCGTATACCCGTTTTTTGCTTGCTGAATTGCTGATGAAAATTTAAGGTATCGGTTGGATCATCCGTAGTACAGACTACTTCCACGTTCATTCGTCGCAGCAGGGATTGAACACTGAATTCGTCCTGTTGCAATGCGGAGGAACACTCATCATAAATTTCTTTAGCTGTTGATTCATCCAAAACTTTTCGTACGCCGAAATAATTTTTGAGTTCCAGATGAGTCCAGTGATAGAGCGGGTTTCGCATGGTGTAGGGCACGGTCTTGGCCCATTCCACGAATTTTTCATAAGGTGTTGCTTTTCCCGTGCAATACCGCTCAGGGACACCGTTAATTCGCATGGCTCGCCACTTATAGTGGTCTCCTTCCAACCAGATTTCCGTAAGATTTTGGAATTTACGATTTTCAGCAATGTCTTTGGGAGACAAGTGACAGTGAAAGTCAAGAATAGCCGACGGTGCGGCATATTGTTCATACAAGTGAATTGCAGCTTCAGTTTCCAACAGAAAATCATCGCCTAGGAAAGGCCTGGAAGTTTTAATCATGTCGTTAGACTTTAGATTTTAGATTGACGATTGTAGATTAGCGCTCCTTAATTTTAGATTTTAGCATTTCAATGCGATTGAAATGCTACGCTCGTTAAAGTCGCTCAATCTAAAATCTATAATGTCAGTACTTGAAGGCGGTCTTGCCTACCATAATCTCCTGCTTCTGTTCATCAAAAATTGCTTTCATGCCGGTGTGGGATGCTGCTGTAGTCATCATGCTGGCAATGGAATGCGAGTAACCCACTTCTACTGGTGCATTTGGTTCCTTTCTGCTGCGCACACATTCCATCCAGTTTCGCATGTGAGCAGAGGTAAGGGAATCACCTCCCGTATTAGCGGAGGCTACAACTTTTTCAGCTGTTTTGCTAATGTCCATGTCGGGGAGCAGGTTAGCTTGCATATTCATGGCTTTGGCATGACGCTCTTGAAGTCCTCCATTGGAAGAAATCTTGTTCGTATCAAGATTTAATTCACCCCCGTTGGAATAATATATTTCAGATGGATCATCTTTTCCATTGTGCATGCGTGATCTGAACGTTACCTGAAACCCTGATGTGGGATCATTTTCAGGTCCATAGTCAAAAACGGCTGTCAACGTGTCCCAGTTTTTGCGCCCGTCTTTCCATGCATAAACGCCTCCATTAGCTACTACACTGCGGGGATGTTTCAATCCGCTGAACCAATGCACGGTGTCGATCTGATGACTCATCCATTGTCCTGGCAGGCCCGAGGAATAGGGCCAATATAAACGAAACTCCAGATGTTTACGGGGATCAAACGGTTCAACAGGTCTGTTCATTAAGAAGCGTTTCCAATCCGTGTCTGCTTCGCGCATTTTTTTTACCTGTTCGGTTCTTCGCCAACGGCCGGGCTGGTTTACATTCCATGTAAGCTCCACCATTGTGATAGGTCCGAATTTTCCGCTTTTGATAAATTCATCTGCAGCGTGGTAATTGGATCCGCTTCTGCGCTGAGAGCCGATTTGTACGATTTTTTTGCTCTCGCGAACCGCTTTCAGCGCGGCACGGTTATCCTCCATCGTTTCTGCAAAAGGTTTTTCCGTGTAACTATCACAGCCTGCTTTGACAGCTTCTATGGTATGAAGTGCGTGTTGAAAATCAGCCGTACTTATAATTACGGCATCGATATCCTTTGTAGAATATAATTCATCATTGTTTACACATGCTTTAATGTCGTGCCCCAATTTTTGTTTCAGGTTGTTTTGCCCTTCTTCTCTGCGAAGTTTCCAAATGTCGGACACGGCGACCATGTCAAAATTCATTTCTTTGTGATGATTTAAGAAACTGGGCAACAACGAACCCACGAAACGATCGGAATAACCAACAACGCCCACCCGGACGCGGTCATTGGCGCCAATTATATTTCCATAACTTTTTGCGCTAAAGCCCAGTGCTCCAAGGTAGGCGCCTGTTGCTGCTGCTGATGTGCGTTTGATAAAATCTCTTCTCGAATTTTTCATATTGTCGGCGTTAGGTGTAATCGGTAATTTGTTATTTGCTACATGCTCTGGTTATTTCAACACTGAAGGAACTGTCGTGAATTCTTTAATTTTAATGCTTCTGAAGGAAACATGATCCCCATGGTCTTGCAAAAGTATTCTACCTTTTTCGGCCATTCCAAAATTTTCATACGCTGCATATTTACTTCGGGCAACAAGTGCGTTGTAAATAGGTGTGCCACGCTGGTACTCAACAACTTTATATCCATTCAACCAATGCTCTATGCGATTGTCAGGATACACTACGATCCTTCCCCAGTTCCAATCTCCAACTTTTCGTTGGCCGCGCTTTACTTGCAATGCAGGAATCAAGTCATACAATGAGGCTTGCTTTCGGTTTCCTACAACGCCCTGGCTGGCGTCAGCATGTTTTACATCGTCAAGCACCTGGTATTCCAACCCCAGTGCTGATCCTTTATTTGCTTCGAGCTCCGTTACAAAATATTTCACCCCGCTATTGGCACCTTCGGTAAGTTTAAACTCGAATTGCAAATCAAAAGCTCCGAATTCATTCTCTGTAACAACGTCGCCATGTTGAGATCCGGCTTCTGCAGATTTCGCAATGCTGATTGTTCCATCCTTTATTTCCCAGCCATGATCTGGGAATTTATCTTTATTTGCGCCGCGCCACCCCTCCGTAGTTTTACCATTCCACAATAGCTTGACACCGTTTTTCCTTTCTTGCTCGCTCAGAGTATTAGGTATAAGATTGGCCACAAAGATATGATCCAGCGGACTTGGTTTGAGATTCTGTGTTTGAATCCGGATGTTTCGCCACCTTACTTGTTTACCCGCATCTTCGGGCTTGCTTACAGAATGGACCTGGAGGGCAATAAAACCTTTGGGAGTCATGTCGTCAACAACATGCGATGCAGGTATCCCATTAACAAATGTTCGGAGTGTATTTCCAATGCATTCGATACGCGCCGTGTTCCAATCTTTTTGTTTGAATGCGGATTTTGCAGGTACATTATAATCCAAGGGGTAGAGCCATTCCCGGCGTCCTTCGTCGTAAATTCCTCCGGTCCAGGCGCGCGCAGACGGGTCAAATTCCATTTGATATCCATGCACTCTTCCGTCTTTATATTCAGGTTTGCTTTCACTGCGAAACTGAATCCCTGAGTTGGTACCTGAGTCGATCTTAAATTCCAGTGACAGTATAAAATCACCAAAAATTTCCTCGGTTACTAAAAAAGAGTTGGGCTCCTTCACCACGGTCGTACCGATTATCTCGCCGTTTTTTACTTCATATTTTGCTTTGCCATTGAGGATCTTCCAGCCTTTCAGATCGCTGCCATTAAAGAGATTGACTTCATCTTTGTTCTTTTTCTGCCCAAAGGCAATAGATGACCCCAGTAAAAAGAGAATGAATAATGTTGTTTTCATAGCACGGTCTGCGCGGCTTCCTTTTTCAGGTACCTTAGAATTTATCGTTGGACAATCATTTAATGAATGCGAAGGTAAGCATTGTCACCAGAAATTTAACTAAACGCCGACAGGAGCATCCAAGATAGAACAGTGCAGGATTGGCAGTATGCTGAACCATCCTGTATTGTGAAAGCTACCTAGACTTACAAGTATTCGATTAATCCGAATAATATATTCAAAACTCATTTTAGCTCGTATTGAAATCTTAGAACCTAATTCTGTTTTAGCTCCGGGAGAATTCCGTTCATGCCATAGAGGGTGACCAGTATTGCAATTTGAATTTATGCTTCTCCGGGTGTCGCACAATAACTTCATTTGTTGCGCTATGAGATTTCTAGAGAATATTTCCAAACCAGGAGATCATTATGCCGAACAGGATCGCCGGCATAGAGACTTATTTCGAACCTGTATAAAGAATAGCGCAAATATTAACAGCAGGAGCATTCAATTTAATTCAGTAACTTAGATAGGTTAAATTTTTTAATATGAAATTGATTTGGCTTATCACTTTTATGTGCGTTCTGCTTCAGGATCAGACGCCATTCAAGCCGAATGAAGAATTTGAACTTAAACTTGATTTGCAGTTCAAGCCTCGGCCCCAAGCAGACGCTAATACCATTGACCTTGAGAGGCGCAAGCTGCCAAAGGCCGGCATGCCGGCACCGTATCTTTTTCTTAATCTTAAAGTACTGAAGGTAATTCCTGAAGAATTGCGGGTTAAAGTCGTCAAGAATAATACCTCAACTTTATTAATGCGAAAATTTGATCCGAAGTTAATTATAAAACTCGACCTCGGTTTTACAGATGATATCAAAGACAGGGTAGCTGCCTATCAATACTGTGTTACGTTTTTATCGAAGGATAAAGAACCGTTGAGCAGAATAGAAATTTTCTTTGAGACAGACGGTACCTACCTGGTGAATGGAGAGAAGCGTGGCAGGCTATAAACTTTTATCTCCAAGTGTTACAAGCGTTCAAAAGTGTAACCTGAATTTTCAAATTAATAAGTCAATGTTTTGTGCGTTTCACACAATTCTCCGAGGACTGATAGCTCTTTGACCGTGCTAAGCAACCTGTTATTAGGTGTGGTCCACCGACATCTTGTATTACGATTGGTCAAAGCCTTAACCGCGGAATCAAAACTCCAGAATTGTTAGTGTTGGAGAAATAACTCCACTTTGATTTCATTTTGGATGTCTTTTGAATTTAGGATAAGTCTCGGAATGCAAATATTTGCTGCAGCTCTGGTTCTACATGGGCGGTTTAGACTTTTTTGAAATTGGAATAAAATAAAAATTGTAACATGAAAACATACTATACCTTGCTGTCGGCGTTTGTGCTATTCATCATCATTACGAGTTTTAAAATTAGCCCATCGGTAGATGCTGAAATACCATATCCCGCAGGCTACAGAAATTGGATGCATATAAAATCATCGATGGTGGGTCCTGCGCACCCGAACGTTAAGTACCGTGGTTTTAATCATGTATATGCTAATGAAAAGGCGGCGCAGGGTTATGAATCCGGAAATTTTCCCGATGGCTCCATAATCGTTTTTGATGTGGTCGAGGTTATTGAAAACAATAATTACATATCCGAAGGAAAGCGTCGTCACATGGATGTAATGGCAAAGGACAGTATAAAATTTGCTCAAACCGGAGGCTGGGGTTACACTCAGTTTGAGAGTGATGACAGCCCGCGAATGTTGCCTTCCGAAGAAAAGGTACAATGTTTCAATTGCCACCTCAAACAACAGGATCACGTTTTTACGGAACTAAGAAGATGAGAAATCTTCGTTCATCTGTAGTAAAACCGCTCAACACGAAAAATGACTTATTTTTTTTGTCCACCGTACTTAAAACGTTGGCGCCCGGTATGCTCTGGAGGATAGCAAACCACCCATGTATCTATGCAGCGGTTTATCCAAAAAAGTTTAAGCAAAGCCCTTGCTTTTTAATGCATGGAAAAATATTTTCCTAACTTGACATACTAAACATTATTTCATAAAAGAATGGCTAACTACAAATTGCAAATTAACGGCCGGAGCTATGAGGCCGATGTAGAGGCAGATACCCCGCTGCTTTGGGTGCTGCGTGATAATCTCGGCCTCGTAGGCACCAAGTATGGATGTGGAATTGCACAATGTGGTGCATGCACAGTTCACTTAAATGGCAACGCAGTTCGTTCTTGTACTGTACCCGTTTCAGCCATTGGATCTGGTAAAGTTACAACCATCGAAGGCCTATCTGCCAACGGAGATCATCCTGTACAACTGGCATGGGATGAAGTGGATGTGGCGCAGTGTGGCTACTGTCAGGCAGGCCAGATAATGTCTGCTACTGCTTTGCTTAATAAAAAGAAAAAACCGACAGCCGAAGAAATCGAAGGGGCCATGAATGGAAATATATGCCGCTGTGGAACCTACCATCGGATCAAAGAAGCTATTGTACTTGCATCTTCAAAAACTAAATAGCCATGACATTACCTAAAACTAACAGACGGAATTTCATAAAGCTTGCTGCTACAGCAAGTGGCGGTCTTTTGCTTGGCTTTCACTGGAGCAATACTGATGCATCGGTGATAAAAGTGGTAGGCGGTGTTGCAGATGATATAAACTTTAATAGTTATCTGTCAATCTCACCCGAAGGAGTCATTACAATATTTTCTCCTAATCCTGAGCTTGGCCAAAATATAAAGACCTCATTCCCCATGATCGTGGCGGAAGAGCTGGATGCTGACTGGTCAAAAGTAAAAGTGGTGCAGGCCGCATTGGATACAAAAAAATACGAGCGGCAGGTTACAGGTGGTAGCGGCGCCATTCCTCATTCCTGGGAGCGCTTGCGCAAAGCCGGCGCAACGGCACGTCACATGCTCGTTGAGGCAGCAGCAAAGCGTTGGAATGTTTCAGCAGGCGCATTAACCACAGATAATGGTTTTGTTGTTGATAATGATAAAAATAGAAAGCTTAGCTATGGTGAGCTCGCCACAGAAGCTTCAACTATTGCTGTACCAACAGAAGTTAAGTTAAAGGAACTTAAGGACTTCAAGCTCATTGGTAAAGCTGTACGTAATGTGGATAACAAAGAGATGATCACGGGTAAACCACTTTACGGATTGGATTTCTACCGTGACGGAATGTTGTTTGCCATGATTCAAAGGCCACAATCCTTCGGAATGAAATTAAAATCGGTGGATAGCGCAGCGGCTAAGGCGATGCCTGGTATCGTCGACGTAGTTTCATTCAAGAATAACGTAGCTGTTGTCGGCAAATCTACCTGGCAGGTAAATAAAGCCCGAAAAGCATTAAAGATTGAGTACGAAGCTGAAGGCGCCATTGAAAGCACTTCAGATCACGATAAATTATTTAAGGAGCTGCTCAATAGCAAGGAAGCAACCGAAAGGCGCAAAGATGGAGATGTTGATGCTGCCTTTAAATCGGCGGCTAAAGTCATCACGCGTGAATATCAGTGTCCCTTTTTGTCGCACAGCCCGATGGAGCCAATGAACTTCTTTGCACATGTACGACCAGATGGAGTTGAGTTAGTGGGACCGACCCAGACCCCGGATATGGCTCGCAACGAAACGGCCAAACTACTCGGTATTGCTCCGGAAACAGTTACACTGGAGTTAACGCGTCTGGGCGGTGGTTTTGGGCGTCGGCTCAAGGCTGACTACGTATTGGAAGCCGCTGAATTATCAAGTATCCTAAAAGCTCCAGTAAAAGTAATCTGGACTCGCGAAGATGATCTGGGAGGAGGCAGCTATCGCCCCGCTGTCCGTTATCGCTTTGACGCCGCTTTGGATGCAAACGGGAATCTGATCGGATACAAACTTCGTGGTGTGGGAATAAATGCAGCCAACTGCACCCGTGAAGACAACTTTCCTTCGGGTGCTGTCGACAATCTGTTGATCGATTCAGTCGAACATAAGTCTCCCATCACGACTGGACCATGGCGCGCGCCGATTACTAATTTCCTTGCTTTTGCGGAACAGGCCTTCCTCGATGAAGTGGCCCTCGCGTCCAAGAAGGATCCAGTAAAATTCAGACTTGATCTATTGGCGAAAGCCAAGGCAACTCCTGTTGGCGCAATTAAATATGATATCGATCGGATGAAAGCCGTTATTGAATTAGCCGCGGAAAAATCAGGATGGGGCACAAAGAAAAATCTGGCGCAAGGCTTTAGCGTTTACTTTTCTCACAGATCATATGTAGCTCAGGTTGCAGAGGTTGAAATGAAAAAAGGTAAACCTTCATTGAAAAAAATATATGCAGCGGCCGATTGTGGTGTGGTGGTGAATTTAAGCGGAGCATATCAGCAAGTAATGGGTGGGGTTGTCGATGGCTTAGGGCACGCGATGTATAGCCACCTTACCTTTAAAAATGGTGCCGCAGAACAAAACAACTTTAATACGTACCGCCTCATCAGGTTAAAGGAAATACCCGAAGTTGAGGTTCATTTTGTGAATAATGGAATTGATCCTACAGGCTTGGGAGAGCCTGCTCTACCACCCACTGGCGGTGCGGTAGCCAATGCTTATTTCAAAGCTACTGGCAAACGCTTGTATAACCAGCCTTTCTCTTTGCAGGAAGAATTGAAAGGCGTGAGCTTAGGAGAGAAACTGTAGATCCGTTATCCGTTAATCGTTATCAGTTAATCGTTATCCGTATTAGTGTACGTCAGCCTGAGGGTTTCGCACTTAACGATTAACGGATAACTGATAACGGATAACAGCATCTAATTAAACACATTTACCATAAGCGTTACACCAGACTTCACAGCGAACTTTTTAAAGCCCGTGTACTTGCTGCCAGCAGTTTGCTTTACGCGAAAAACAATTTTGTATTGACCTGGCAATAAACTTAGCGTGAACTGATTCTTAAACTCGTTCAGATTGCATACCCAGGCCTGGGTGCCGTCCGCTTTAATTTCATAGAGGCTACCATAACCGGTGGAGATGGTATTAAAGTTTACAACCCCAGGTGATGGAAGTAGAATGTTTTCCGTTTTGTTGCCTTGTATGTCAACATCAAAAATTCGGCGAGGAAGCGTAAGCGTTTCCACTTCATATTGGCCTTTCAGGTAACGCACGGTTTCGTTGCTTGCCTGGGTATGAATAATTTCAGGTTTGTTTTTTTCCCTAATAACGGAGTGAAGATTATTGTCTCGTCTTCCTTCTTGCTTAATTATTAAATTGCCTTGAGGTGCGGGTATAGTAATTACGTTATGCTTACCGATGACGAGCGAAATATTTTTTTTCCTCACAGGAGGAATGGTGTTGATTACGATATCATAGTCCATCACGGGATCAACCTGCACGGTATCCGGATTTCCTTGTCTATCGCGATAGTGGACGAAGTCATACATCGGTATCCCAGTGAGCGAGTTCAGAAAGCTAGCGTTAACATTTGTTTCAGTAGGTTGATTGTTTGCATCCAGCAACTCTATGCTAACGGTGGTTTTAGCAAAAGTTGTTTCGATGGCTTCGTTAAGAACAGCCCTGAATTTCCCTGGCGTACTGGCATCGATATATTTTCCGGCGCATTCTAATGACTTCTCGGCAAGCAAACCTAAACCAATAATGTATGGACGTAAGAATACACCTTTTTTCTGCAGCGCCTGTGACATGGCGCAAAGGTCACCACCACAAGATTCTATTCCATCGGTTATGAGGATAACAATATTCCGGTAACCGGGACTAGAAGGAAAATCATTGGCGGCCTGCTCCAGTGAATACGTGATAGGAGTGACTCCCTTTGGTTTGATTTGGTTTAGCTTTTCTATGATCACCGTGTGATTTTTTGCTTTGAAGGGAACCTCAAGCCATGTGTCCTTACAATTTTTTATTTCCTGGGGAGAACGGTGTCCATACACGCGGAGTGCAAGTTCAAGTTTACTGTTTCTTCCGAGGGAGTCGACTAGCTTTGTAAGAATCGATTTAGCAACACTCCACCTTGTTTGGTTGGGTCTTTCCCATTGTTCCAGCATGCTTCCGGAAGCGTCCAGCAGAAAAAGGATTCGCGTTTTCTCGGGCAGCTTTTGCTGGATCTTTGTTTGGCTAAAGCCTGAAGCGAAAAAAAATAAAAGAAGGATGCTGAGAAGACCTTTACGAAATTGAGAAGAGGGGAAATCCATAGAACAAGGTAACGCTATAAAAGGAATTGATGTATTCTGTTTTGCGTTAAAAGTTTTAGTTAAGGATTGCAATTCAGTTTGAAACCAAAAAGGCGCAACCCTTCATCATTTGCTGTTCAGAAAATAGAAAGACATTTTGGGCTTAAATTGATAGGGATAGCGAAGTGAAATACTAATGGACTATGGACAATGGGGACTATCTACTATTACTATCGACCCTTACTTGCTGCGTCTTCTTTCAAAATTTGGCTCGCATGATTTTTAGTATCTACTTTTTCGATGATTTCATCGATTATTCCTTTTTCGTTTATAATAAACGTCTTACGAGCTGTCCCCATATACTTTCTTCCATACATGGATTTTTCTACCCACGTTCCGTACGCATCATGAAGTTTTCGATCCGGGTCGGAAAGTAAACGAAAGGGCAGCTTTTCCTTTGCAATAAATTTTTGATGTGACTTTTCTGAGTCTGTACTCACACCTAACACTTCATATCCTTGCTTTAACAAAGTCTTATAATTATCACGCAGGTTGCATGATTCGGCTGTGCAACCCGGCGTCATGTCCCTGGGATAAAAATACAGCACCAATTTTTTTCCTTTAAAGTCTTTCAGCTGTACCCGGTTTCCATTTTCGTCGTTCACTGAAAAATCGGGAGCTTTATTGCCCGCTTGTAATGCCATAGTTAAAATATTTTCTGTTTGAATGTTGTTTTATTGCCAGCATTGTCGGTTACCGCAAGCTCAAACAAACCTTTCATTGGAATTTTCTTATTGAGATTTTCAGACCAAATAACCCCGTTCTTGTTATCATAATGCATCAACACCCATTCACCATTAATGTTCGCTTCATAGTAGGCGATGCCGGATAGATTGTCTTTAATCTTAAAGCGTGCAGACGAACCGTTAATAAATACCTGTTTAATGGTAGGAGGGATGGAATCCTGAAGTATCATGAAGTCACCGAATTCGCGCGAATGAAAAGTAACCCTGTCATTTATCCATTCTCCGCCGACATAGGTAAATCCTTTTCCCGCTATCCGGTACACGGCCACGTTGCTCTCCTGCGGGTACTTCTTTAATGTCTTCAGGGAAACAACGAAACTTTTATTTAAGGGAACAGTGCGCGTTCCAATCGTGTATATTTCTTTGCCGGTTGGTGTGACTGTATAGTTCGTATTAAGGTAAAGCGTATCGTAAATTGCATCCAGGGGAAATGTGATATCCATCAAGCTGCTATAAAACTTATACTCTGTTCCTGATGGAACGGTGGCTTTAATTTTCGGGGCTATCCATTTATCGCATACAGAAATTGAGTCGGGAATCGTTTTACGTAAATCGATCAAATACACCGATTGATTTGCATTCAGGTAATCGGGTTCAACTTCTGTGGAGATCCCATTTAAATATATTCTGGCTTTGTTGCTGGTCGCAGTACAAGGTTTGGCCGTGACCACCATTGTATTTTCAGTTATGTCGGAGATAATTTCCGAGTTAAAGGTCTCCAGGGACGTTACTTCCTTTGTTCGTTCATTTGGTTTAAGGCGAAACGAAACATAGCTTGAATTACCGTTGCTGTCCATCAACTTTATTTGGACGTGAGATTCTTTTGATGGGTTAACTTTGATTTTACCAGGACCTGGAGACTCATCGTAGAACTTCAAGGCATTTCCATCATCAATATAGAGTTTGTAAAAGCGAGTACCCTTGTTGCGCATCGTTTTATAATCCATCAACGTATAGATCGCACGGGTTTCAGCAATATTTACTTTATCAATGCTTTGTTTGAAGATAAGTTGACTATCTAAACGCATTTCGATGTGATTCACACCTCCATAAAAAGAACTATTATAAGTGAGTTTATCTTTGGCGATGATCTCAACACCAATATTTCCGGTGGCGAGGATGGGGTTGGCGATAATGTAGTCATTACCGACTCGCTGCGCATAATATTCAAACCTTCCGAAGCGCTCATTGATGCGTGAGTTAATATCCAATGTACGCAAGGCAATTTTTTCGGCAGCCGGCGGGAACTTGTCAATCAATTCAGAAAAATCGGCAACCTTCAACGGGTCGAGCGCATAATTTTGTGAGTCGCGAATATCGTAGTGCAGGTGAGGTCCTCCGGATGATCCTGAGTTTCCGGATAAGCCAATAGTATCTCCACGGCCTACTGTAAATTCGTCTGGCTTAAAGTACAGATCTATCTCACCGGATTTCAGTCGGTATTGTTCTTCCAGTATATGCTGTGCTATCGGCCCGCTAAATTTATCAAGATGTGCGTAGAGCGTTGTGTTTCCATCGGGATGTGTTATATATATAACGTTTCCATAGCCAACACCGCTTGAAGTTATTCGTGAAATATACCCGCTCTTGGATGCCCGTACGGGTAAGCCAATCATATTGTTAGTTCGGATATCGATGCCGGAGTGAAAATGGGTACTTCGCAATTCGCCCATAGTCCCTGCGATAGAACCAGGCTGCCCTGGATAGACCGGATAGAGGTACGTTTCGTCAGCGTGAAATTTCTCTTCGTGGCTTGCTGAACTGAGCCTGCGCTAACAAAGGAGTGATCGTAAAAAATAAAAATACGAGTTCACTTAACTTCAAATTCCAATAGTTTTTCATTCTCGATACTAGCTGATAGCACATCGCCAACCTTGACCGGGCCCACACCTTTTGGTGTGCCCGTAAAAATAAAATCACCGGTGCGCAGCGTAAAAAATTTTGATAGATACGAAATTATATAATCAAAATTAAAAAGCATAAAACTTGTATTACCTTCTTGCTTTAATTCTTCATTAACTTTCAAACTGAAGTTAATGTTCTTTAAATCTTTGAAGTCGCTCACGGGAATGAATTTGTCTGAAACAGGAGCCGAGCCGTTGAATCCTTTTGCGATGTCCCAAGGCAAACCCTTTTCTTTGGCTTTTTGTTGCAAGTCCCGCGCTGTAAAATCAACACCAATGCCAATCGCATCGAAGTATTTTGATGCGAATTTTTCATCTATATTTTTTCCTTCTTTACTGATGCGCAAGCACGAGCTCTCCTTCATAGTGTACATCGTTAGAAAAAGTGGGGTAATAAAAAGGTGCAGTTGTTACGAAGAAGTGCAGTATCCGGTTTGGTAAAGATCACAGGCTCATCGGGCTTTTCATTGCTAAGCTCCTTGATGTGTTCCGCATAGTTCCGGCCAATGGCAAAAATCCGCATAGAGATAAATGTTTACTTTATTCAAAAGGAATAACTCATTGAAAATCAACAAAATTAAGATGTTAAATAATAAAATCTTTAATTCTTTATTGAGATTGTTATTGTTGTTATGCACTTCCTCAACGCCTATCTGTTTTTGTATAGATTGTTTTAACAAAGGTAGGGCATTTTATAGTCACAGAATGCACCCCTTTATCATCTATCAGTTTAATATTCCATTTGGTTGTTCAACGCCATCTACTATCGCTGTTTTATTTTTGCCGGAGGTCGGAGTGACTTCAATTTGATACAATGTTTCCTGGTATCTATACTGAACTTTAAAGGAGGGCCAATCTGCGGGAATGCAAGGCTCAAACCACAATTGATCGCCCTTTCTATGCAAGCCCAGAAAAGACTCTAAAATAAGCTGGTACATCCAGCCTGCCGAACCTGTGTACCATGTCCATCCGCCGCGCCCGGTATGGGGATGAACCCCGTAAACATCGGCGGCCATCACATACGGTTCTACCTTATAAATGGCATACATCTTCGGCTGATTTTCCGTGGTTGATTGGATTGATCATGTTCAGCAACTCCCACGTATGCTGCTGATCGCCCATTTTAGCAAATGCCATCACCATCCAGATGGCAGCATGTGTATATTGTCCTCCATTTTCGCGGACACCAGGTACATATCCTTTAATATAACCCGGATCTAAGTCGGACGTATCAAATGGAGGTTCCAAAAGTTGAATGAGTCCCTTATCCCGATTGATCAGATATTTGTCAACCGATTGCATGGCCATTTGGGTGCGTTCTGGATGATCCGGCGTTAGATAAAATGGACCAGCTTTGGGCAATTGAATCAATCTTACATTCTGGATTTTCCGCATGACCGAGTGGAGTGCCATCATCAAAATAAGCCCGGCGATACCAGTTACCATCCCATGCGTTTTTATTCGATGTTCTTTTTTAACAGCGCTGCATTTTTCTTCAGAGCTCTGCAAACTCAGCGTCCTTGCATAAGTCCGCTATGGGTATGAACCGCATAAGCACATCATACAAGAAAAATCCAAGCCATACACTTTCTCCTTTTCCGTGTATGCCAACCATATTCATTCCGTCATTCCAATCTCCCGAACCCATGAGCGGCAGTCCATGACTTCCAAATCGAAGCGCATGTTGGATGGCCCGTTTGCAGTGATCATATAGAGAGGTTCTCATTTCAGAGATGATCGGAAGATCGTAGTACGACTCTTCGTGCGCATTTAATTGGCGCCCTTCAATAAAAGGAACGACCTCATCTAAAATTTTTGTGTCGCCGGTGCAGGTAACGTATCTGCTAGTAACAAAAGGCAGCCATACAAAATCATCCGAACATAATGTCCGTACACCTCTGCCTACCGGAGGATGCCACCAATGTTGAACATCTCCTTCTCTAAATTGTCGTGAGGCTGCCAGCAATATTTGATCGCGCTCATCTGAGGTTCGGCGTGCATAAGGGCAAGGACATCCTGAAGCTGATCACGGAAACCAAACGCGCCACCAGACTGGTAAAATCCGCTTCGTCCCCAAAGACGGCAAGCCAGTACCTGATAGACAAGCCATCCGTTGGAAAGAATATTCAACGAAGGGTCTGGGGTTTCTATTTGAATAGCATCCCAACGTATGTCGCCAGAAGTTATGCACTTTTTCCAGCGCTTGCGCTGCCGTTTTGCTTCCGCGGAATTGTTTAATAATTCTTTCAGCTTCAAGTTTATCTTTTCCTGCACCCATGCGGAAAATTACTTCACGTGATGATCCATCTTCAACCTCAAACGGAACTTGTAACACGGCGCACGGATCAAACCCCGCTCCCCATTTGCCGGAAAGTTTCATTCGTTTCATGGCATCCGGATCATTCAAGCGTTCCATTGCGCCCTAATAAATTCCGCGCGGTCTGCAGTGAAATTATTGAGAGGCTCATCCACATCGAAGAATGCAACACGATTGGGGAACTCTGTATTGTAAGCATTTCTGGCGACAAGTGCACCCGTCATCGTATCAAGTTCAGTAACGATATGCATAGCTGATTTGGACCGTAACATACCCAGAACCCATTCAGCATATCCGGTAACGGAAAGTTTTCTGGCCCTGCCCGAAGCATTTCGAATTTTAATGACAACAAATTTTATAGCTGCGTCTACATCTACATAGATGATCACTTCTGAGATGCACACCATCATTGGAATGTTCGAATACACTGTATCCAAATCCATGTCTGGAACGGTATGATGATTTGTTTCGACGGGGATATGGCATTGGCGACCAAAAAGCTCCGTTTTCTTCATCGCGTATATAATACGCTTCGCCGCAAGTATCCGAAACCGGATCATTGTTCCATGGTGTGAGCCTGAACCCGTGTGCATTTTCTGACCAGGTATACGAAGATCCGCTTTCACTTATGATGGTACCAAAATTTCGATTGGCCACTACGTTGATCCAGGGTAGAGGCGTCGTGTTTTCTTTTCTGGTGGAAATGATATATTCTTTGCCATCGGGAGTAAAGCCCCCCAGTCCATTTTGAAAGATAAGATCCTTGCTGGAAGATAGTTTGCTTACAATTGGAGCATACGCTTGAACGGGAAGTGAGATAAGGAATCGCTGCTTTTGTTGCTAGTCTCCGGTTCACCTGATCTGCTAATGTTCCCCTGCTGTCTGAAATGATAACCCTGGCAACAGCCTGTAACAAAATTCGATCTTCCGCTGAAACCTGATCCACCGGCCGGACAAAAATTCTTCCCTGTTTTTCAGAAGTGTTAATGCCAGTTCCGGCTGCAATAAGACCTTGAATCTGATCTTGTAGTATCTGTCTGTAGCTGCTTGGATCTTCGTTTAAAATAACAAGGTCAACGGCAAGACCTTTCAAATGCCAATAAGCTTGCGCCTGAATCAGTTGTTTGATCAGCGTGATGTTGTTGCTGTCAGAAACTTGCAGCAGCACAATCGGAAGATCTCCGGAAATGGAATAGCTCCACAATGCTGATTGGCCCCGTTGATTTTTAATCAGAATATTTGAATTGGCGCGCAAAGCAGGATTCATGTAGATAACGGAGCTGGCTAAGCGCGCATAAAGTTCAGCATCTTTTTCCGTGGCATTTATCTGACGAAGCACCACCTGGCTATGCGTCCATGATAATTCAAACGCACGGTCCCTCATGTTACGGTCCTGGTACTTATCAATGAGATATTGACTGGTGTCACGTGTGTCTGCAATGCCGGTAATGATATCAACAATAGCTGTTTCATCTGTATCCAATGAAATCCGATGTTGCACTGAAACGATTGGATCCAACACCGAACCTTGTGAACCGGAAAGCGCCTCTTTTTGGCTCAATGCTTTTGGATTTACCATAGTATGTCCTCTTCCTATGAATTTATGTCGATCCGTTTCATAGGAGGTTTTCGATACATGTGTATTGTTGATCTTCATCAGGTGAAACATCCAGGGTGGTCGTTCCTCTTTTGACCGGGCTCTTCGCGTACAGAGAATAGAGTGTTGGTTAGGAATGATTTCAGTTTGCACGAAAAGGTTGCTGAAAGCAGGGTGTGTGGCATCCGCAATGGGAACGGCCATCACGGCTTCAGCATAGCTTGTTAACTCAAGATTCACTTTCGCTTTGGAACGGTTAGTAATGTGGATCCTTCGTATCTCAATATCATCTTCCGGTGAAACGATAATTTCTGTATAGGTTTCTATGTCCTCATCACGCCTTCTGTATTCGACACGCCCTTGCGAAAAGACAGCCGTATAACTATCCGCTTCTTTTAAGGTGGGGTGATATGTATTCGACCACAACTCGTTTGTATCCCTATTCCGGATATAGCAGAAGGATCCCCAATTGTCACATGTGCTATCTTCGCGCCAGCGAGTAACAGCCATTTCTTTCCAGCGGCTGTATCCTCCGCCTGCATTCGTCATCATCACATGATATTTTCCATTGGATAAAAATTGTACCTCCGGCGTTGGTGTATGAGGTGTATGGATAACGCGTATCTGAGCGTGTGATGAGATGGGAGTAATGTCTTCCATATCGGTTGATGCCGTATAGAATCCCGTGGTTTTAGGAATTTGTTCCTGAAGCAGCAACAGCGCGGTTTGAAATTGCGGATCGGCTTCAAATCTTTTTTGCATGGGCTTGTCCAGCAACAGGGAGGCTAGCGAAAGCAAGCTCATACCTTGATGATGCGCCATGAAGGTTTGAATGACAACGTGAGTTTGACCGCGGGGCAATCGCGATGGAGTGTAGTCAATGGACTCGAAGAATCCATACTTACCTTCAAATCCTGCTGCGCGCATGGTCTCCAGGTTGGCACACGCTGCTTCCGGATCTACCATCAGCGCGAGTACGGTAGCGTATGGAGCAATTACCAGATCCAGCCCAAGTCCTCGTTTGAACCCTAATCCGGGTACGCCAAAGGCCCGATATTGGTAGGTTAGACTTGCATCTACAATATTGTAACAGGATTCTGAAATTCCCCAAGGTACATTTTGCTGTTTTGCATATTCTATTTGCCTTTTGACGGTTCCGTTACACGTTTCATCCAGCAATGTATTGTCGTATGAAGGCATTACCAGAACAGGCATCAAATATTCGAACATAGAGCCACTCCATGAAAGAAGGACCGGAGTGTTATCCGCTGTGGTAAGCCTGCGACCGAGAGCAAACCAGTTTTCCTGCGGGAGTTTACCTTGCGCAATAGCCACAAACGAACTCAACCTCGCCTCGGAGGCAAGCAAGTCGTAGAAACTGCTATCTCGATGGTGGCCATCAACATTATACCCGATAGCCAGAAGATGCTGCGATGAATCGTACAAAAAGTTGTACTCCATGTCTGCAAATTCAAAACATTGCACGGCAAGGGACTGTATTGCGGCAATACGTTCGCGAGCCCGTTTGCTCGCTAAGTCAAGGGCAACTTCAAATTCGGATAACCACGCGTTTTCATTTTCACTTGCGCCTGCACGGAGTTCTTCCAATTGACCTCGAATTTTTTTGTCAGCTCCGGCGAGTTGATCCAAGGTAGGTACATCGTTAACAAGCGGGAGCAAACTGAATTTATCAGGAATGGTTGTCGATAACCAAGGGGCGAGAAAATGTACTTCGTCCAAGGCTTTTTCGATTTGACCAAATAAGGCATAAATCCATCGATGCAGTTCCGACTTAGGATCAAGGGAAATATTTTCGATTATCACCTGTTTTTGGGCTAACAATTTCTCCAGGTAATTTTTAATATTGCCTAAGTTGAACACAACGGTGTTCTTATTCTCCTCGAACTCCTTTTTAAACTGATGAAGCTGAGATTTTTCGCCGTGAAAAGCTGCCGCTAACCGAATGGTGTCATGCAATCCATCCAGCAATCTAGGTTGTATTATACCTTCTCCTGGAAGACCCAGCAGTCCCTGGCGCAGGGTGAGCAGGTGACCTGCTAAATTTCCGCTGTCGACGGTGGAGACGTATCGCGGGTTTAAGATTCGAAGAGTTTGTGTATCGTACCAGTTGTAAAAATGCCCCAAATAACGGTCTAACTTTTCCAGCGTTGAAAATGTAAGTCCCGTGCGGTGAAGCAGCTCTGAAGTAGTCGCATATCCAAAGTCATAGGCTGCCAGATTAGACAACAATGAAAGTCCGATATTGGTGGGCGAAGTGCGGTGCGCAATGACTGGAATCGGATACTCCTGGAGATTATCAGGTGGAAGCCAGTTATCGGCAGGGCCTACAAGATTTTCAAAAAACGCCCATGTCTTTCGCGCAAGTTCACGGAGGTAATATTGCTGGTTTTCGGTAACCTTCGTCTTACGGGAAGGAAGTGGACGGCTTACCCACCAGGCAAGGCCAGGAGCAAGCGCCCATGCAACTAATATGGGCGCCGCAATGAATAAAGGATCAACATTACGATTAATAAGGTAAAAGAAAACAGCGGTCGCAGCTGCAGGAGCTGCGATCATGGCGATGTAGGTACCAACCGAATTTTTATCCAGGTTTTGAATAAAGCCCGACGGGTTCCATCGCAATAATTTTTTTCGTGTTATCCACATACGCCACAACGTTTTCGCTATAGCTTCAATGCTTATATACGCTTCGTAGGGTAGGCATACAAGTGTAAAAAACGCCTGAATTAAATTTTTATAAGTAGCCTCAAAGGTGTTGTTTAAATGTTGAGTCTGTTCCACTTCCGGAGGTTTATGCATCAACATACTCCATAAGGAAATGAGCAGGGGTGGGACGATAATGATAGCTGTTAAGCAGAGTGTCCAAAACCATGAATCGGGAAGCATTGTCCACGCAAGAATGATGAGGACGAAGAGCGCAACAGGGATGAGGCTTCTTCTAAGATTATCAAATATCTTCCATCGCGACAACGTACTGATAGGGTTTTTATGAAAGCGTTTATCCAGGCCAGGGACAACAGGCAAAAACCAATTTCCAATTTGCCAATCACCTCTTATCCATCGGTGTCGTCTGGCGATGTCAACAAGGTACTTGGAAGGATATTCTTCAAAAAGCTGCACATCACTGGCAAAACCACAACGCGCATATGAGCCTTCTAACAAATCGTGACTTAGTATCCTGTTCTCCGGGAAGCGATCACGCAGCGCTTTTTCAAAAGCATCTATTTCATAGATCCCTTTACCAATAAAGGACCCTTCACCAAAAACATCCTGGTAAACGTCTGAAACAACGCGGGTATAAGGATCAATTCCCGAATCATTTTCATTCAGGCGACTAAATCGTGAGCGTGTTGCTCCGTGCAAGCTGATGGCAATCCTCGGCTGTATAATACCAAACCCTTCAACCACTCTTTTTTTCTTCTCATGAAATACCGGCTGATTGAGCGGGTGAGCCATTAGACCAACCAACGTGCCGGCTGAGTCCCGAGGCAACTGAGTGTCGCTATCCAACGTGATCACATATTTTACAGTGGTGTAAATCCCGGGATCGCCAATGATATGAGAAAACCGATCCAGATTTTCTCCACGCAATACGCGATTTAATTCTGAAAGCTTTCCACGTTTGCGTTCATACCCCATCCATAAATTTTCCTTCGCATTCCACCGACGTGGCCGATGGAATAGAAAAAATGTATCGTTGCCCAGCCGCCCATATTTTGTGTTGAGGTTTTCAATGCCTTTTTGGACGAACTTCAATAAAGATTCATCCTCAGCCTCTGTTTCAACGGGACTATCTTTAAAATCTGTTAGCAGCGCAAAAAGAAGGTTAGAATCCCGATTAGCTAGGAAACGAACTTCCAGGTCTTCTAATAACTTTTCTGCTTGTTTGGAGTCAGCAATTATTGAAGGTACGGCCACTAGTGCACGGTATTTATCGGGAATACCTTTTGAAAAGTTCATCTTTGGAAGAACCTTCGGCGTTATCCAAAGAGTAGCCCACCAATTTACTATGGCGAATGCAAAATGACTTGCTGCCATCACCGAGAGGATGGAGATTGCAATCAGTAAATTGCCTTGCACCTGATCGGAATACGCTTTGTAAATCATTGCACCGCTAACCCCCAGCGTAATGAGGAACGCGAAAACAAAATATAAACTTGGAGTTGCGCGTATCAGGGCTCTACGGACAGCCTGCCATGCAGGCAATGTAACGTGAGCTACGTACTCTGTGAGGGGCGTACCCTTGTCGACAAGATAGTATCCAACATGAGATTTTCGTTTTTCACTGGCTTGATTAACAGCGCTTTTTTTTGCAAGGTTAATTGCCGCTCGAGCTACTTCGTATTCCGATAGATTGCTTTTTTTTGCAATTTTTTCTACCGCATGTCGATAGTTATCGCGGGTATAGAAGTCCATGAACTCATAGACGCTATTGATATCTTCGCGCAGGGTTTGCTCCACCACGCTCATCGCTTCTACAAATTCACGCCAATCCATTTTGGCTAAGAGCCTGAGGCTATTAATGCTATTGCTCATGGAGAGCTGGTCCGCTGCCTGCTTTTGATTTTCAGCTCAGCACCATTATATTGATGTTACTGCCCGCTTCCGAAAGATGTTGCTCGATCCAGGTTAGGGGTAACGTTAGATCGAGACCTTTCCATTGAAGCTTGCGTGTTAATTCAGCTACGAAGGCGCTTACCATAGGAGGATTCGCGCGAGCCATATCGGCTGTAACCAAAATTAGATCCTTCGGACTTTCTTCGGCTACCTGGATAATACGATTGCCCCATTCGTTGGCCAAAGCAGTATCATTGCGGTCAACGGCAATACGCGCAGCTACACGGCTTAGGTTTTCCAGAAGTGCCAACCGCAACATGATGGGAATCGCCCACAATTCACCAATGGTGAGGAAACTTGTTTTTTGATATGCTGTTATGAAATTGCCAAGACTGTAAATATCAACCCGGCCGTCGCTATGCGATATGATTTGTATGGCGATGTCGTATACCCGTGGAAATCCGGCTGACACACCCTGGGTTAGCCGTGGCAGACCTTTACTATATCCTTTCGGCAAATATCTTTTAGCAATTCGTATCTGCTCTTCGATGAGATAAAAATTATCCAGTAACCATTCACCCGCTGGTGTAATGGATTTTTTGTCCCGGACATCGTCATGGAGAAGATTAGTTACTTCAAACAATATATCCTCATTTTCCGCAAGCCGTTTTAAAAGCAGCTCGGGACCGAGTTCTTTGCTTATCTGATGGGCTTCGGCAAGGTGTTGGGCGTGCTGGTCCATCTGCTCAGCACTAAAAAGCTCGGACCGCAAAGGTGGTTTTTCATTAACATCCTTCCGAGCAAAATTGTCTTTTTGAAAGCGTTGCAAAAGAGGGGATAATATTTCATCAATCGTATTAGCCTTACCTTTCATTGTAATTTTTGAGGTTTAGTTCAGCCTCCTTCCGCTGTGTCGCTTTTGCTGATCAGCTAACGGATCAGCTCAAAAAATCTTAGTCCTTGCTAACTACCGATCACTATACAAACATTTTAGGAAGTTCTTTCAGGAGCATTTGCTTTTCCAAAATCCGAAATGAAGACGCAGAAGTTTTAGGAACATTAAGGGCACTGATCAGATTCAACTGCGTTTGTGGATATGTGGCAAGAATATATTCAGTCTTGTCCCATCCATATCCATCCGGGAGATTATTATCTAAAAAAATAACATCCGGCTTTTGTTCGTCCAGAATTTTCATTCCGTCTGCTATGGTGTAGGCCACATATACTTCATAATTTTTTTGGAAAAGAAACGCCTCATCAACATGCCAAAATCTTCTTCATCATCAATGATCAGAACTTTTTTAATTTTCATAGTTACTTATATACACTGTCGGATCGGTATCGGTATGCTGTCCAGCTAAAATATAAGTTGTTTCAAGGCGTTACAATTTAAGCAAATAATATTAGGAGTAGCATTGGCATAACTTCTTTATCAATGTGATAAACAATCTTAGAGAGGATTTGTATTATTACATGAAAAATAAATTTTTTATGAAATACAGGATATTCCTTTTTTCAATTATAGGGTTAGCGATCTATGCGTGTACTTCCGTGGCGGTTACAGGACGAAAACAATTAAGCTTGGTATCGAATGCTGAAATACTTCCCATCGTGAACCAGCAATATGATTCAGTGATACGAAAAGGGCCATTGTCAAACAATAGGGAGCAGGCTGAGATGGTGAAACGCGTTGGTGTAAAAATTCAGAAAGCAGTTGAGGAATACATGGCAAGCAAAGACTTGAGCTCGGAATTACAGGGTTTCTGCTTGGGAATTTAACTTGATTGATGATCCGAAAACCGTAAACGCCTGGTGTATGCCTGGGGGTAAAGTTGCTTTTTATACCGGTATAATGCCGATATGTAAAGATGAAAGCGGAGTCGCCGTAGTTATGGGACATGAAGTGGCGCATGCCATTGCTAATCATGGCCGTGAGCGGATGAGTACACAAATGCTGGCGCAATATGGGCTTGGAACATTAAGCGCGTTGATGGGACAAAACCCGGGAGCTGGTAAAGAATTGTTAATGCAGGCTGTGGGCGCGGGAACGAACATTGGGTTACTGAAATTTAGCCGGGAACACGAGTCGGAAGCCGATCACATCGGGTTGATCTTCATGACTATGGCTGGTTATGATCCGAATGAAGCACCCAAATTTTGGGAAAGGATGACAGGGGCATCAGGAGGGCAGGAGCCACCCGAGTTTTTATCAACCCATCCCTCGCATTCTACCCGGATCAAAGATTTGCAAGGTTGGATCCCGGAAGCATTGTCTTATAAGAAGCAATGAGCTAAAGCTTTTTAAGCTGAAAGTAGAAAGCTTAAAGCTCAAAGCTTCGGTCTTGACTTGTTGCTTTCTAAGACATTTCTTCAGCGTTCTTCTTTTTGCAATTGAAATCGATGCAGAAAAACTCAAAGCGTTAAGCTGTCAAGCTTTACGCTTTAAGCTTTCTGCTTTACGCTTAAAATCATTCATGATAGGGATTTTTCAAGGTTTCTCTTTTCTATTTAAGATGATCAACTTTTCAACAAAAGCTCAAAGCCTCCGGCCCCAAAACTTTCAGCTTTCCGCTTTCCGCTTTCCGCTTAAACGGCTCGCCGCGGTTCTTCTACTGACATTTTTCGCTCCTACTCTTTTCGCACAGATCGACTCTGCGCTATATGAGATAGAGGCTCACCGGAAAAAGCAAGAAGAGGAATTCAGAGACTCGAAAAAATCGCCGTTGGATAAAAAATTAAGGAAGGATTTTAAAGGGTTGAACTACTACCCAGTGAACCTGGATTATAGGATAAAAGCAAAGTTCGTAAAAACGGAAAATCCCGTGCTCTTTAAAATGAAGACCACGACAACCAGATTACCCGAATACCTGAAGTATGGTGAAGTCCATTTTAAACTGGATGGTGAGGAGCGCGTGCTCGAAGTTTATCAGAGTCCGGAAATCTCGAAGATGGAAGACTTTGAAGATTATTTGTTCATTCCCTTTACCGATGAAACCAATGGTATTGATACATATGAAGTGGGACGATACCTCGATTTCCGGATACCAACCTCGGAGGAGGTAATTATTGATTTTAATAAATGTTATAATCCGTATTGCAGCTATGGTTCTGCGTATTCCTGTCCAATACCTCCCGAGGTAAATCACTTGCCTTTAAAAATTCAGGCGGGAGAAATGAAGTATAAGCCTGCTGCCCATTAGGGTAGCAGTATAGTTAATTTCCCATAGAATACTGAATGTCGAATTGCTGACTTCGTAATTCATTATTCATTGGTTCCTGACTGCCGTCGGGCACGGATGTTCAGTGTTCTAAATGGGGGATCGACTTCTACTCAATAACCGGACTTGTTGCAGAATAAAAAGATGAAAGAGCCAGATCTGGAACCCTGTGCTCTTTGCCAAACCAATTATCAATTTTTACTCTAGAAACATGTATCGGCTTGGCATCTGTTAATGTGAAGTCCTCATACGAACCTTTTGGAATGTCACCAAAGAATTTTCGAAAAAAAAGATCCATGGCACGCATTCGGTCATCCTCCTGCTTCAGAATCTGAATTGTTCCATAAATAATAACACTTTGATATTCGCATCCGAAATCAACAGCCCGCTCAGCCGTATATAGTTTGCCGTATTTATAAACTGAAATGCAGACCTTCTTTCCATCGATTATTTCCTCGCCTGCAAACCCATGTTTTGAGAAGTGAAAAACAATATCCTGGTTAGGCTCATCGTACACAAAAAATGCAACATGATTGAGTGGGTAACCTTCTCGTTGAATTGCAATCGAGCAGGAGACAGAGTTGTGCAGTAAACCTTTTAAAAATGCCGGGTCGGTTTCTTGGCGGTCTTTTCGTCTGACGTGATTAGCATAGTCATTCAAAATCAAAAGTATTAAGAGTGGGAAATAAATGTAAAAATTGTAAAAGTGTAATATTTTGTAGCCCAAAATAGGGAATATTTCTATAGCGCAGGTAGGAACAAGATGCCTTTTACTTCCTACTTACATATTAGTTCTTCTCTTATCTTTGCATATTTCCTATTAAAAAAAAAGCATTTGGAGTTAAAAATTGTTACTACAAATGAGGTGAACTATATGAAACAGATCTTTATATTTTTAATACTAATTGCATGTCTTCCGGTATTTGGCCAGGAAACAGGCGTTTTATCCGGAAAAATAAGTGATACAAATGTTGAGCCTATATCAGGGGCAGCCGTTCGTTTACTCAATACGAATATAGGTACAATAACCAACGAAGCGGGTGAGTTCACTATTCCGGATCTCATCAAAGCAAAGTACACTGTCGAAATTTCCGCATTAGGATACGCGAGTATAAAAAGAGAGGTCGACCTGCTAAATGACCCGGAACCGCTACGGATCCAGCTGGTGGAGTCGGTACGTCAATTGGATGCTGTTATTGTAACGGCCGAAAAAAAAGAAGACGATATTCAGAAGATCCCTTCCAGCATCAGCAATATTTCATCTCAGCAGGTAGAACAATATCGACTATGGAATGCGAAAGATATAACGGCCATAGCGCCGAATGTATATTCTGCAAACCCGGGGGATAATCGTAACGTTACCTCAATTCGCGGAGTAACGACAACGTCCTACGATCCTGCCGTAGCCACCTACATCGATGGCGTAAATCAATTTGGGCTCGACACTTACATCGCGCAGCTTTTTGATGTAGAGCGCATCGAAGTTTTGCGCGGGCCACAGGGCACCTTGTATGGAAGAAATGCCATGGGAGGAGTTATTAATATCATCACGAAGGAGCCTACTAACACCATGCATGGTTTTGGGGAGGTGAGCATTGGAAACTACGGTCAACAACGATATGGCGGCGGGCTGCGAACCCCGGTGTTGAAAGATAAGCTATATCTAGGAGTAGCAGCATTGTATGACCGGTCGGATGGCTTTTATGATAATACATTTTACAATCAGGACTTTGATAAAAAGCACAGCTTTACTGGAAATTATTATTTAAAGTACATGCCCAGCTCCAGGCTATCCGTTACTTTGAATGTAAAGCATCATCAAAATCGGAATGATGGAGCGTTTACATTAGCGCCAAATGCGGAAGAAGCATTTAATAATCCTTTTGAGGTTGAGCAAAATGCATTGACCACCCTGATCGATAACGTTTTTAACAGTTCACTGAATATCCATCATACCGGACCGAACGTCAATTTTACTTCGCTTACAACCTATCAGTCCAATCACCGGTATTATGATAAACCTATCGACGGCGATTTTTCTCCAGCCGATATCATCACCATTATAAACAACTACGGCAAAGACTGGAACAATGTAAAAGTGTGGACACAGGAGTTTAAGTTCACATCTGCAGCTTCGTCAGCTTCACCTTTTAAATGGACCGCCGGGTCCTACCTTTTCCATCAGGATAATCCTGGAAAACAAACTACGCACTTTGGAGAGAATGGCGATTTGTATGGAGCTCAACCGAACTCATCCGTTATCAATACTACCATAGCTAAAAGTCGGGGCATTGCCTTTTATGGACAGGGTACATATGCTGTAAACAAATATTTTGAGATCACCCTGGGGGCTCGTTTTGATCATGAGCGTAAGGAGCAAAGCGTGCTGGGAGAATATCAGCAGGATCCTGATCCCGAACCGATCTTCGAATCGCAACCGGATACGTCAGCCACAGTTTCATACAATGCATTTTCACCCAAGTTTGCGTTGACCTATAACATTACGGAAGACCATCATTTGTATGGAGTCTATAGTCGGGGATACCGTACGGGAGGACTTACGCAACTTTCTTCTGATCCTTCGCAGCCACCGTTGTACAAGTACAAACCTGAATACAGCAACAACATTGAAATCGGAATCAAGAATAGTTTTCTGCACAATAGGTTGCGGTTAAATATTTCAGCGTTCTACATCAAAGTTCAGGATGCACAGGTTCCTTCGTTAGTGTTACCACAAGCGTTGACCGTAACTAAAAATGCAGGTGAGCTTACCAGCAAAGGTTTGGAAGCAGAGTTATCTGCAACACCGTCAAAAGGATTTGAGATTGAGTATAATGTTGGATACACGGATGCTAAATACAGCAAGCTGACCGTTCCTAACGGAGGCACTGAGGTAAACCTAGAGGGTAACCGTCAGCTTTTTACACCGGAGTTTACATCGATGGTGGCCTTGCAGTTTAGTCCGCAAATTATCGATTGGCAAGCATTAAAATTGGTATTCCGCGGTGAGGCTATGTGCATGGGTGAACAATATTTCGACCTGGCAAATACCATCAAACAAAAATCCTATAGCCTTTTTAACGCCCGTGCCGGGGTAGCCGGTAACAATTTTGAAGTTATGTTTTGGATGCGAAACATTGGCGATAAAAAATACATCAGCTACGCATATGACTTTGGAGGTACTCACCTTGGAGATCCGAGAAATTTCGGTATTACGGTTAGGAAAATGTTTTAGGAAATTCCAATAGCGAAAATACTTACGCCTTCAATCAATAAACAAGGCCTGCATCTTTTATCAAAAGATCCCAAGCAATCATTAACGGACAAGAGTTCGCCAAACTTCAAAACATTTTAGGAGTTAAATATTTGCAATTAAATAATAGAATGTATTGATACTTTCGTATTAAAATTCCCAGCGGACATTTTTGATTTTCATTTCGTTTGCGACCATTTTTGCTTGGCTTTGCAACAAACGACTTGGTTAATAAAACAAACTAGCAACCCTATAAAAATGAAAAAGGTAACAGGTATTGGCGGCATTTTCTTCAAATGTAAAGACCCTGACAAAATAAAAGAATGGTATAAAACTCATTTGGGGTTAGAGACAGATAAATACGGGACGAATTTTGAGTGGCGGCAAGGGGCTGAAACGGCAAAAAAAGGGTTTACGCAATGGAGCCCGTTTGCAGAGAAAACAAAATATTTTGAACCTTCTACAAAGGACTTTATGATAAATTATCGGGTGGAAAATTTAGATGCCCTTGTTGAAGAACTGAAAAAAAATGGAGTCACAATTACGGACGAAATCGAATCATTCGAGTATGGTAGGTTTGTTCATATTATGGATGTTGAAGGAAACAAAATTGAATTGTGGGAACCCGACGACATTGAATACGACAAAATTGTTGACGGACGAACAAAATAAATCACTACGAGTAAAAGACCTAATAGCTAACATGGTTTGATGCTACCAATAAAATATTTAGTATGATTATTTCTGCTACAATTAAAAATGGTTACCAGGAAAATGATATAACCGTTACAACAGATACCAACAAAAAGGAAATCAGCATTCCGGGTAAAACGGAAGGTTTTGGTTCATCGGTTAACGGTGGCGAACTGCTATTCCTATCCCTGGCTACGTGTTTCTGCAATGATGTTTACCGAGAAGCTGCCCGGCGGAATATCAATATC
Organism: uncultured Bacteroidota bacterium; assembly: GCA_963837415.1. GTDB lineage: Bacteria > Bacteroidota > Bacteroidia > Cytophagales > Cyclobacteriaceae > Chryseolinea. Next base: position 110,299 of record CAWING010000006.1, read on the forward strand.
AGTTCCGTGGAAGTTAACGTTTCAGGAGAATTTGGTAAAGAAGGAGAGCCCGGCAAAAATATTATATACAATGCGAAAATTCAGTCATCTAACAGTTCGCAACAAGAAATTACGGAGCTTATTAACCATGTTGACAAGATTGCAGAGATACATAACACGTTACGGAAAGGCGTCAGTGTAGCTCTGAAAATTTAAGACAAAACCAACTAGCCCTACTTGTCAACATCCAGTAATCCGAGTTTGCTGTCAGCTTTTTCAAAAAGCCAAAAAAATTTGGACCTGAAGATGTCCAATTTGCGTAAGCTCAATCATTATAGGAGTGTAATTCACACATTAAAAAACTTAAACAATAAGCGAAATGAAAGACTTCATATTATTATTCCGGCAACCCAGCTTCGACTACAGCAAAGCGTCACCAAAAGAGATGCAGGCCCTCGGAAAAAAATGGAGGGATTGGGTACAGGGCATAGCAGCGCAGGGGAAATTAGCGAGCAATGGCTCCCGCCTTTCTATGGAAGGAAAAGTGCTTAAGGCCGGTGGTGTTATTACCGATGGCCCGTTTGTTGAAATCAGGGAACGGTTGGGCAGTTTCATTGTTGTTAAAGCTGAAAGTTTAGAAGAAGCTACAACGTTAGCACATGGCTGTCCAGCACTAGATGCCAATGGCAGTGTTGAAGTTAGGCCTGTTTTTGAATAGGGCCAGACGTATCAGGAAAACACCCACTCGTAAAGAAGTGGGTTTGCTATTGAATATGGAAAAACAACAAGAATCGTTAAAACATCTATTCCATCAGGAATTTTCCAAAATGGTTGCCGTAATCAGCAAGCTTTTTGGACTGCACCATATCGAGATAGCAGAAGATATTGTGAGTGAGACATTTTTGGTGGCAACAGAAACATGGAGAGTTAAAGGCGTTCCGGAAAACCCCACTGCTTGGCTTTACGCCGTAGCCAAACAAAAAACCTTATATCATTTTAGGCGAAATAAAATCTTTGAACAGAAAGTAGTTCCAGAATTAGCTTCCACATATGACGAAAATAACGGCTCCGAAGATTTAAATTTTTCACATCAGAACATCAAAGACAGCCAGTTGCAAATGATTTTTGCCATTTGCAATCCTGCCATCGCTAGCGAAGCCCAGATAGGACTGGCGTTGCGTATTTTGTGCGGTTTTGGAATTGATGAAATTGCCGAGGCATTTTTATCGAACAAAGAAACCATCAACAAAAGATTATTCCGGGCAAAGGAAAAGCTGAGAACCGAAAAAATAAAGATGGAACTTCCATCGGAAGGTGAAATAGTCAATCGACTTGATAACGTTTTACATATTATCTACCTGCTTTTTAGCGAAGGATATTATTCTAAAACGCAAAATCAAATTCTGCAAAAAGACCTGTGTTTCGAAGCGTTGCGTTTGGGCGTAATGCTCACAGAATATGAAAAAACGAATCAACCAAAAGCAAATGCTTTACTAGCGTTAATGTGTTTTCATGCCTCCCGGTTTAATGCCAGGCAAATGAATGAGTCCGGCATGTCGGGATTTGTCCTGTACGAACAGCAAAACGAAGCTCTGTGGGATACGGCTTTAATAAATCAAGGCATACATTTTTTATATCTTTCTGCACAGGGTGATGAAATAAGCTCCTATCATTTAGAAGCCAGAATTGCTTACTGGCATTGCATGAAAGAAGATACAAAGGAAAAATGGGAAGATATTTTGCAATTGTATGACCAGTTGCTCTTGGTAAATTATTCACCAAGTGTAGCGCTTAACAGGACATTCGCATTATACAAAGCGAATGGACCTCAAGCAGCATTAGCCGAGGCTGAAAAACTAAAATTGGAGAACAATCATTTTTATTTCTTACTGCTGGGCGAGCTTTATAAAAACACGGATAATGAGAAGGCAAAATCCAATTTTCAAAAGGCATGTTCTTTAGCCAAAACAGAGACTGAAAAACAGGATATTCAAAAGAAAATTGATGGGCTTGCTTAAAAAAAATTCTCTGTATTGTCCAATTTTGGCTTTCGCAATTGTTATTGTTGATGTAAACACAATAATATCAGTGTGAAAAAATGGTGGAAGTTTTTACAACCAATGTTCAGGAAGTTTCGCAGGCGAACGATTTAATTATCCTTCTGCTCAAAATATTTCCTGGTTATTCCATAAATTTTGATTTGGGAGATTGTGATAGAATCTTGAGAGTGGAAAGTGACAAAATTGATTCGAAGGAGATAATAAGGCTGCTAAATTGCAATAACTTCCAATGCGAAATTCTAAACTAGAAACAACGAATAGTATCAACTGTTGTTACTCAATGCCGGCTTTTACTCAATTCATCTTTCTATCCTATGGAACCATCACTAACTTATATTGGCAAAATTCATTCTGAGTTGAAAAGAATTGAAGACTGTCCTTTGCAAGAGGCAGAAAATGCTCCCGAAGCAACCATTCAAATTTTGCCAGAGTTTACCGAAGGCATCAAGGATATAATGATAGGCTCGGAGATCCTGCTTTTAACCTGGTTGCACCAAGCGGACAGAAGCGTTATTAAATGTATACCTCGAAAGAATTATGAATCACCACTTATTGGAGTATTTTCAACAAGGTCTCCCGACCGACCCAATCCAATCGGTATTCATACGGCAAAAGTTCTTTCCATCTCCGATAATGGTTTTATTAAGATCTCAGGGTTGGAAGTTATTGATCAAACTCCTTTGATTGATATTAAGCCAATATTGAAGTAGGAATATAAATATTACGCGCCTTATCGAAGGGTTTGCCTTACCGCTATGATAATTGGAAATTAGAAATTGGAAAATAGAAACTAGAAACAAGTTTTCTTCTATAACTTACCTTGAATGCATCCAAGGTGCATCAACCAATGCATGACTTATTTGGCTCGCCGAAACACATCATTCCAAACTAGTTTTTTTCCATCGGGATATAAGCTGATTCCATCAATGTAGAGTTGGTCTCCTTCAACTCTTTCAGTCATCTCTAATTTTCCCAATAAGCTTCTTGGAAAAGACGTGTAGTCTAAACTTGGGTAATACTTGTTTCCTTTCATGGTATAACTTCCACCCATTGCCGTTTCAAACTTTTTATCGCGGGAACTAATATACATCCAATGCGTAGGGGTGATCACATGCAAACACTTCGCCGTTTCATTGGTATACGATTCCTTTGTGCCATCTACATTAGTATAGGAAGATGATAGAAGCTCCCATGTCCCGTTCGTTGGATTTTTAGTGTAAGACTGAGGTGTTTTTACTTTTTGAAACACCATTTCATCTAATACTACTTTTTTTCCGTCGGGTCGGGTGAAAGTACCTGCCTGGATAAATTTATCCCCCTCAACTTTCCAGGTATAATCTGTCGTTACATTATCGAAAATTGGTGCAGAGGACAGCGTGGGAGTCTCTTTATACCGATTGTCTTGAATGTGAACAGTCCCTGCATAGCACCGGTTAAAAACGAGAGAATCACCCTCTACATCTTGGGCAATCAGCATATAGTGAGTGGGCGTTATAATCTTTATTTCTCTTATGGTGGAAGTATCGCTCGAAAATTTTTCGCCGGCGGCGTTCGTACCTTTTATCGAAACCATTTCCCATGTGCCTATTAGAGGGTGTTGCGCGAAGAGTTGTACGATGGATATAAGCGCGAAAAAAAAGAAAAGAAGCCGTGTTTTCATAAGGTTTAGGTAAGGACAATTAAGTAAATAATTTACTATGGTGCCAATGATTACGATTATTTCTCCCCATGAAAGATCTGTTCCCTCACGGTGAGGAACTTGCCTAAAACGTATACCATTAAATTCCGCTAATCATTTTATCATCCAAACATTCGGTTCTGTAGAATTTTTTCCTACATATTGCAAGATCTGTTATAGCACCTTATTATCTGACATGAAAATAACCAAAATCAGAACCAAGCTTTACCAATGGAAAGGCCCGGTAAAAACTACCGATACAATTTTTGCTACGCCTTTAAGCTTACTGCCCTTTCAGGATGATTCTCAAGCTCCGTTTCGTTTCTTTAGCTGGTTAGTTGTTGAGATTGAAACCGACGAAGGATTTGTAGGGATAGGTAACGCCGGATTATGTCCGGATGTAACTAAAAAAATAATCGATACCAAGTTAGGCTCCTTGTTGATGAATGAAAATCCACTTAACACAGAGTACTTATATGAAAAAATGTACCGGTCAAGTGTGGCCTACGGTCGTAAGGGTGCCGTGCTGGCTGCCATCAGTGCATTGGATATTGCGTTGTGGGACATTAAAGGTAAAGCACTAGGGCAGCCGGTTTTCATGTTACTGGGCGGACGTACGAAGTCACATATAGAAACCTATTACAGCCGTCTTTACACCCGCAATCTGGATAGTCTTCAGGCGGAAGCAGCAAAATATAAGGCTGAAGGATTTACGGGAATGAAATTGCGCTGTGGCTATCCGCTTACAGAAGGTATGAAGGGCATGAAGAAAAATGTTGAAATGGTGAAGGTGGTGCGTGAGGCCGTTGGGGATGATGTAAACATTATGTTGGAAGCATACATGGGATTTAACTATGCGTACGCAAGACAATTTCTTAAACTTCTGGAGTCCTTTAATCTTCGATGGGCTGAAGAGCTCTTGCTGCCAGATGAGATTCACAATTTTGCCAAGCTGAAAGAAGGGACATCTATACCGCTTTCAGGCGGTGAGCATGAGTATACGCGATACGGATTTCACGATCTGCTGCAGGCCAAGGCGTTGGATATTTTTCAATTCGATACCAACAGGGTAGGGGGTTTTACAGAAGCTCAAAAAATTTGTACGATGGCACAAATGCATGGTGTTGAAGTGATTCCTCATGGAGGCCAAATGCATAACCTGCACGTGGTCATGAGCTCGTTTGCTTCACCTATGGCGGAGTATTTTCCTCAAACCGAAATTGAAGTAGGAAATGAAATGTTCTGGTACATCTTCGATGGAGAAGCCGTGGCAGTAAACGGGAAACTCCAGTTGGATGATAACAGGCCAGGAGTAGGGTTAACATTGAAGACGAAGGGCCTGGAGCATTTTAATATCGTTGAGTGAGCGGCGTTGTCGGTTAATGGTTATCCGTTATCCGTTAATAGTTGGCAGGTTCGAGAAAAACCGGCTTTAGTTAAGAAGTAGCTGATTAAACGAATAAGGTGACACAAATTCCACGTTCACAATTAACAGATAACGGATAACGGATAACTGATAACCGATAACGAAATGCAAAGCATACTCGATCTCTTTAAACTACACGGGAGAACCGCGCTGATCGTTGGAGGCAACAGAGGGCTTGGGCTTGTGATGGCACAAGCGATGGCAGAAGCAGGTGCGAATATCTCCATTGCTTCACGCGATGAAAAAATGAATCAACAAGCAGATGAATTGATAAAATCAACGTATGGGGTAGGCTGTATGAATACCGTGTGCGATGTAACGTCGGAGTCCAGTGTTCAACGTGCTGTGGAACAGACTGTATCCCGTTTTGGCAGGATCGATATCCTGATCAATTCTGCAGGTATAAATATACGGGGCGCTATTACAAATGTATCACTGGAGGATTTTAACAAAGTTCAACAGATTAATGTCACGGGTTCCTGGCTCACGAGCAGGGCAGTTATTCCGCACATGAAAAAAAATGGATATGGCAGGATCATAAACATTGGTTCGATGTTGTCTGTCATCGCTATTCCGGAGCGTACTCCGTATGCAACCAGCAAAGGCGCTGTTTTACAATTGACGCGTGCCCTGGCTATTGAATTTGCTAAAGACGGGATCACAGCAAATGCAATTTTACCCGGACCATTTGGCACTGAAATGAACCTGCCACTTATGGATGACCCCGAAAAATACCAGGCCTTCATGTCCAAAATCCCCATGGGACGGTGGGGTGAGCTACACGAGATTGCAGGCATCGCATTGTATTTGGCCAGCCCTGCATCGAGCTTCACAACGGGCGGCATGTTTTCCGTAGACGGTGGGTGGGTAGCACAATAATTTTGTAATTAGTATTCATGAATCACATATACCAATGGAGAGCACAAGGTTAGTTCAGCTTATTCATCCGCAACGCGGCCGGAGCGTGGCCGTGGTGCAAGGTGCTTCTTTAATTCTCCTTCCTGGTGTACCCTCCATTTATGAGATGGCGTTTGAGGCGACGCAAAAGGAAAAGAAAATTCGCGATTTAATAGATTCCCATCTTTCCAACATCACCCTGGACTATGATGCTGTATATTATGGTCGGCATGAATGGAAGCTGTTGCCGTCATTCGATTATCCGCATAGTCACTTTGGATGCCTTGTTTCAGGAACGGGATTGACGCATAAGAACAGCGCATTGAATAGACAGATGATGCACCACTTCGCTGATGACAAACCTACGGATAGCCTGGTCATGTATCAGTGGGGTGTGGAGGGAGGATTTCCCGACAAAGGAGAAATCGGAATTCAACCCGAGTGGTTTTATAAAGGCAGTGGCGCTGTGTTGCGGGCCCATGGCGAACCACTCGAAGTCCCTTCTTTTGGAAACGATGGAGGAGAAGAACCAGAAATAGCCGGTGCTTACATCGTAGACGAAAAAGGCAAACCCTGGCGAATAGGTTTTACTACGGGCAATGAATTCAGCGACCATGAGATGGAGAAAAAAAATTACTTATACCTGGCTCCTTCGAAGTTACGGCAATGTGCTATCGGACCTGAGCTAGTTATCGATTTGGAATTCAAAGGATTTCAAGGAGCAGTAAAAGTGCTGCGGCAAAATCAGGTGCTGTGGGCGACCGAAATTGAATCAGGGGAAAAGAATATGGCGCATAGCCTGGAGAACCTGGAATACCATCATTTCAAGTATCCAGGTCACCGGATTCCATTACAGGCGCACGTTCATTTCTTTGGAGCTGATGCGTTTAGTTTCGGAAAGGGAGTTAAGCTGCAGCACGGCGATATCATGAGCGTGCAGTGGAATGGCCTAGGGCGGGCGTTAGAGAATCCCATACATATTTCAAAAGAAGGAGAGAAGATGGTCGAGATTACGTCTTTATAAAAAGGAAAGCTGGGATTCTGATCTAAGTTCTTTACGAATGAAAGGTATCCGAGGCGTGGAAGCGTCACGTTGTAGTCTATAGACGGTAACTGTTGGAGAGCCTATAATTCTTGTTATGACGGAAAAATTTTACCATCCCTGTCTTCATGTATACTCCCACTGATTCCTTAAACCCTATTAAACCCTTGCCCATGCGGTGGGTGATGGTAGCGCTTGCATTCCTGGCAACGGTGTTGAATTACGTTCATCGATTGTCGTTCAATTACCTTAGTGCGGATGGACCGTTGCGTGAATTAATTCCAGATGATGCTTTTGGATATTTAGGTACAGCTTTTTTTATAGCCTACATGCTGTCAAACGCGTTTTCCGGTTTTGTTATCGACAGACTTGGAACGCGGTTAGGCTATTCGTTGTGTATGGCTTTCTGGACTACAGCCGGGTTGGTCCATGCCTTTGCAGTTACTCCGTTTCAATTTGGTATCTGCCGGTTCCTGTTAGGCATAGGAGAGGCTGGAAATTGGCCAGCTGCCATACGCATGACCACCGAATGGTTCCCCCCGCATGAACGCTCCACGGCTTCCGGGATCTTTAACAGTGGAGCCGCACTAGGGGCTATTATTGTTCCGCCCCTGGTAGCATTTTTGGGCATGCGGTATGGATGGCAGTCTACCTTTATCATCTTGGCAGCTTTCGGTTATTTATGGTTGGCTATTTTTTGGTTTGTCTATTATACGCCCGGGACTGCAGCAGAAACCGCTAAGAAAAAAATCATTCCGCCACTTAAACTTCTAAAGACACGCTTTGTGCTTACGTTTACCTTATCCAAAGTGTTCCTGGATCCTGTCTGGTATTTCGTTACGTTTTGGCTAGGTAGATATCTTGCGGATGTCCATCATTGGAATTTAAAACAGATTGGTTGGTACGCGATCATTCCTTTCGTCATTGCAGACGTCGGTAACATCATCGGTGGATATTTCACACAATTTATAATTCAGCAAGGCGTGTCAATACCAAAAGCAAGAAAACTTGCGGTTGCAATTTCAGGTACGCTTATGGGCGGCTCCCTTTTACTGGCGCCTTTTATAATTACCACTCCCATGTCAGCATTAATTATTTTTGGTCTCTCCGGTTTTGGCTTTACTGCCTATAACGCCAATTCGCTTGCTTTCCCCGCAGACGTGGTTCCTAAAACTTCTGCTGCTTCTGTTTGGGGGATTGCTTGTGTTGGAGCAGGTTTAGGCGGCGCTGTTTTTCAATCCTTATCAGGACGTACCGTTAAGGCCATTTCAGAAAGTTCAGATTATACAGCAGCGTATAATTATTTATTTATTGGCTATGGACTCTTAGCATTGATCGGAGTCCTTATCGTCTTATATGTGATGGGCCCATTGCATAAGAATGAGGAGTTGCACAATTATTTAGCGAAAGATCCTAATTGATTACCGGAATTGACTTAAAAACAAAAGTTACCTCTCAATGTGCCACCTTCTCTCTTTTGAGTTCATGTATTCAAAAAGATGTTTACCCATTTCTTTTGCAGGTAGAACATAATCCGGATGATCTTCTTGTACTACATGATTTGGCATTGAATCATATTTTGCAGATTTAGGATCTTGCACCATTACAATACCTCCATATCCCTCAATAACGTTTGCACCATTTGTACCATCTGAACCCATGCCGGATAAGATAATCCCAACGGCTTTTTCTTTAGCATCCTCAGCTAACGAAATAAAGAAATCATCGATGGCGAAATTTATCGTTTCTTCAGCGGGCCTTTCTCTTAAAAGTAAATGACCATCTTTTAAGGTGGCCAAAGTATTTTCCGGCATTAAATAAATATTATTAGGTTTCACCTCTTCTCCATCTCGAATAGTAAAAATTGGCAAGGGCGTATGCCTTGATAGTAAAAATTTCATCTGACTTTGAAAATCACGTTTTAAGTGACGAACAACAATAAATGCGGCATTTGCACTTCTTGTAATGTTCGCAAAAAGATCATAGAGCGGTGCTTCCCCACCTGCGGATGCCCCGACACCAACAATAAAAAATTCATTGCTCATTGAAAAATTCAGTAATGCGTTTTTTGAGAGCTAAGTGGTTAGATTTCTTTCAGAATTTAAGGTCTTTTGGGGTCCTATCTTTGAGATAGTTCTTTACTTTAACTGCACTAGGCCCAACTGCTTCAATAGCACGTTTGAGATCTACGATAGTCACTCCGAACATTTCACACCAGGCTTGGACTTCATACCCTTCATCCATGTTTATGGCATCTCTCTCCAAAGGTTTGCGAGATTTGTCTCCACCCAGAACTTCTTGAGATTTTATGTCTGTCATTATTTGGATAGTTTAAAAATAGAGGACAAAAATTATTCCACGTATACATGTGCTTTAGTTACATACAGTTGGGATAAAATTTTTCGCGCGCGTGTAGATGATTATCTACACGACAGGTGATCATGTCCCCAGAATTACTTACAACACATACATTCGCGATATACAAATTTCACAAGGTAAAAATTTTTTTTCGGAAGAAGATGTGTTTATTCTATGTGAATAAACTTTTTCCGCGTTGAATTGATGCGACTATTTTTTTTCTTAAATCAAATGCAATCAAAAATTTGAAGGTCATGTATTTAAGTAAATTAGATTCATGTAAAGAATGGAACGAGGCTATGTAACACTAATAGGGAGATGGCTTTAAAGGCATTCACGAATCTTAAATTTTTTGGACTAATTTTTTTATTCACACAAGGAGCTTGCCATTCATCCATTAGTCAATTGCTGATTCACCTTAAATTGAAAAATAAAAAGCAGCTATTCTTTTCCAACTTCACCCAGGCATCACGTTGTGGACTGGAGCTCGTCATTCAGATCCATTTATTCAAATCAAGCCGCCTGGCAAGCAGAAGTAAGTTCAAACACACTTTACTCATCGAAACTTGTTACAGAATTTGGTTAAACTCAAGCCGCTCCCCGTCGGGGCCCAGGATGTTAAAGTACTTACATCCATTGGACCAGAAACTCAGATAGACTGGTGTCTCCTCCGGAATTGTGTATCCTGCATTTTTCAAGGCAGCAAATGTTTGATCAATATCAGGTACATCAAAAGCAATATGATCAACGTGTCCATCCTTGCGATTTTTAATGCCTGACAGTTCACTTGAAGGAAACTGATATAATTCCATCATGATGTTTTCAAGTTTCATCATGATGCATGTGCCCTGATCATTCTTAAATTCAAATGGAGATTCCATCACTTTAATAAATCCAAGCTTTTGATAGAATGCTTCTGATACTTTAAGATCAGTAACAGGTATGCCAACATGCTGAAGTCCAGTAATGCGTAATTTGACGGGTTGCATAATTGATTTATATAAACATAAAATCGAATATGCTAATATTTACATTTACTCGGAAGTATTAAATAAGTTGGACTAAAATAAATTGAACCGCAAAAGCGGAGAGGCGCTAAGGTTGCGCTGTAATAATAAAAGCCTCTGTGTCTTGTTGGCATAGACCGAGAAGACACAGAGGCGCCAAATTTTAATATCAATGAAACTGTTAACGAACAGCCGATAACAGATCGCTCAATTCAACGCAACGGTTATATTTCCGCTTGTTTGAACATTCACGGGCACACCTCCACCATTCAGTTTACCTTCCACTTTATGCTCGTCTTTGTCGCCACTGAAGTTATTCATGTTTTGAATATTAATTCGCTCACCGCGTAATTTAAGATCGAGGCCCTTATCACCCGGCAATTTGATGTGAATGTTTCCGCCCGAGTTACGAACTGTTACAAATTCTGCCAGTTTATTTATTTCTATGTCCATGCTTCCACCGCTTGTTGATGCGTCAACGCTACAAGCGAGATCTTGCAAATCAACTCCACCACCGGAAGTATGAGCTGTTAGTTCACCTTTGATATTGTTACCCCGAATGGGGCCGCCGCTGGTATTTGCCCTAACGGTACCATCTAAATTATCCAGTCGAATGTGTCCTCCGGATGTTGAAAGTGTAAGTGTTCCGGAGCAATTCTCTGCGTCAATCCCTCCACCGCTGGTGCTGAGGTCAATATTATCTTTGGTATTGCTTACATCAATACTGCCGCCTGAAGTTCGGCCTCTAATCTTTCCACTTAATTTGTCGATAGTCAAGCTGCCTCCGCTGGTCGAAAAATTCTGAGTTCCTGCCAGATTGTTCATGCTGATGCTTCCTCCACTTGTACTGAGATCGGTGGAAACATTTTGAGGAACGTTTACATTAAACGAAATATTTAAGGCACGTTTCCAGTTAAAAAGTTTATCCTTGGGTTCGGCAGTAATAGTTAACTCACCGTTATTTACTTCAATAACTAACTTATAGTCTTCATCTAACCGTTGTTTGATCTCGTCCTTAGAAAGTGATCTTCCGTTATTCCCCTGAATGGACACTTCAACTTTGGCCTCGGAAGAGCCCCCGGAAACTGAAATGCTGCCTCCTGATGTGCGGGCAAATACTTTTTTGACTGATTCGCCGGAAAATGATTTTGTAATAAACGGATCATCTTGAAATTGTGCCTGCACTACTACACTTAGTAAGACAGCAAACAAAAGGCTGGAAATCTTTTTCATTACGTGTTTATATAAATTGTTTAGTTACTTGTTCAATTTTTCTGAGCGGATGATTTGCAGCGCACAACTTGCATAAGCGACAGACCCGACTCTTATATTACTTGCTAAAGACTAAACGCCCGCCAAAAAGGTTGCATGGCTTGTTTTCTTTAAATATCTAACTGCCTAATCTGTGGTTCCAACATCAGTGCCACATAACTCAAACGAAAAAAGGCCGTATGTTGTAACCAAAAGCGTGTTTTTAATAAAAACATGTCGGTCAGAACTGAACAGCAATGTCCGCATGCGAGCATCCCATTGAACGGTACTTCGATACCAACGGCTATATCATAATGTTTCATCTTGCGTCGTCAAAATGGGGAGCCAAATTAAAATCACCCAGTAAAGTTAATGACTTGATTTGCCGAGATATTTAATTATTGACTTTGGCAGCAGTTATCTGCTTTAAAGTATCTGAGTAGTGACGCAAACGAATTACTTTGCCCGACTTATCAAATGTCCATAAATGTATTTCTTCATCGCGGTAATGTCCGCCGGTTGAAGGAACGTCTGCGTCAATTATAAATTCGACGGCCACCTGAGTTTCATTGCTCATAATCGAAAAACACGAAAGTCTTTGATATGAAGGGCCCCCACAATTTTGAAAAACTCTAAGGCACCTGCTTTTCCTTTTCGTGCCTGCAACCAGGGTACTATTTTAGTTCTATTAATAGAGTTGGCCATAATTACTTTCCAGGCGTTCTGTCCTTACAAATAACTCAGGATAATCCACAACAAATCCAGATTCGTCGACCATTATGATCGCTTCGAAATCATTGGGCACATTTTCGTACTTGTATTCATTTTGTGAAAGTCTTCTATAGTTCTGTCTCACAGGTTTAATTTCGTTGTTTAAAATGTCCAGGTACAATACTTCTATCTGCCGACTTTCATGTACGGATAATTTAAGCCTGCTTATCGGCAATGTATTTGTAAAGGGGGTTAAAGGAATATCGATATCAATGCATCCATTGAACTCAATCACAGGTTTACCGTTCGCCGTCCAATTGCCTTTTCCATTACTGGAATAGTTCAATACTTCTCGCTTATTCGAAACTTGGGTTTTTAATTGAAAGTATGTCGTTTCCCATTTGTCATTAGTCTTTATTAAGTATTCCACCCTATAAATTTTATGCTCGTATCTGCCAACAATAGCCGAGTTTATTTCGGAGCCCGTTTCCGTTTTGGAGATCACACAGTTCTCTAGCGAGTAATATTCCCGTCCTGTCCAAAGTATGTTTGTTTGCATTTTTCCGGATTAGAAATTAGCACTGTTTTATTTATAGTTCACACGTCATTACATGCCTTCTTGTTCCAGCTTTCTTAACAAAACTAAAGTCGGCGTTTTCAAAATTTGAAATAAAACCCATAAACCTGTAGCTCGGTGAATCTGGTTCAACAGGGTATGCTTCCAGGTATTTTGCCCGGTGTTTCTTGGCATATTTTTTAGCATTTGATATGAGTATCTCCAATATTCCCTTCCGACGATATTCTCTCTTAACATAAAAGCACGTTAGTGACCAAACGTTCTTTAAAGATTCGTCTCCACCCAGTCTTTGAAAAGTTTCTCTTGGAGCAATGGAACACCAGGCTATTGGGTCATCTTTTACGTACGCCAACAACCCTATCGGTACCTTGTTGGATACTCTCTTTTTGATAAACCTTTTCCTACTTGTGGGATTATTAAGTTTCAACTCCTCGTTGGTTGCCCGCCATGCCATACACCAACAATATTTTGGAGCTCCTTTACTCTTAAAAAGTCTTTCAAAGTCTATCCAATTTGATTGATCAACAGGCTTAACTGTAATGTCTCTTTTTGGTTCCATTTTTTTTAGAAACAACCCACCAGGGAGAGATGTTTGGAACCAAAAATCATAATTACTTTGGAAAGCGAGGATGTGCCTTTACCTTTCGCATCTGATTAAGGTACCTGTTGGTAGGGGCTATACAAGGCAGGATTAATTGGTGCATATCCCGCACGTTATATATTTTCCGCGTTAGTCGTCAAGAAACACTATTGTTTTTACGGATGCTAGCCCAGGCAACAAGGCATAATACTATTAATTCGGTTATTGTTCTCATGATGTAAAATGACCACCATTGGTCTCGCAATGTGGTCCAGTTTGCTGGCATGGAATTAGAATTCCACGTCATGATATTATCATTGATTGTTTGATTTCCAAATCGTGATATTAATATACACGCAAAAAAAAAGCTTGCGGCAAAAAGTAAAGCAATGAAACAAGTTTATTTTTTCTTTGTAAAAAAGCAGAGGCTACAGTTATAAGAGTTGAGCTCACAACAAGCGCAATCATTAATGTATTTAGACTACGAAGCATATTTTGTTGTTGCTCTAGATAGACTAATTCTGACAAGCTCTTTGGATTAAAACCTATCCAGATTGCAAAACTTGTTCCTGATAATAAGCCTGCTAAAATGATACTCAGAAACTGTAGGAATGATGCCACCATATTGGAATATTTGGAAGGTTCTAAATCATTACGTCGGTCATAGCGTAAAAATATGGTAGTTTTTGTCTTTAAAGTTTGACAATCTTAATACGCCACACCGGGTGTTTTGTGAAAATACATCGAATCGTTTAACTGGCTTAAAATGAAATGCGCCACATCCGCTCTCGATATCATTTTAGTAAGAAAATAGTTTCCTACATATTTACCATGTTTGTAACGTTCCCGTTTTTTTCCATTTATAAGTTGACCCGGACGAACTATAGTCCAGTTTAATTTGCTGTCCTGAATTAATTTTTCCTGTTTGGACTTATCCCAAAAATAAAAAAAAGCGATTACCGGAATTACAAAAAGTGTGTAATACAAACCCAGCTTAAACCTACTGTCATTTACTCCAAGAGAAGTAACGCAGATGAACCGGCTCACTTGGCGCTTTTCCATCGCATGAATAATATTCTTTGTGCCTTCTGAAAGAATATTCGTTTTAATAAAAAATCTTTTATGTCCGAGCGCTGATAATACTGCATCCTGGCCCGCCACAACTTCTTCTACTTTGTCACGGTCAAGAACGTCTCCTTTTATAACGTTAAGGTCCTGATGCACAGTTTTAACTTTTTTCGGATGACGGACGAGAGCGGTCAAACTATGTCCCTGTTCCAGGGCTTGCTTAATTAGCTCTCGCCCGGTTCCGCCCGTTCCACCAATAATTAAAAGTTTCATTATATCATGGCCTATAGATTACGTCTTGAGTAGGTGTATCTATCTATGACTTTAACCCACCGGAGCGAAATAACCACTCAATGAAAATAACAATTAAAGTTGAATGTATCTACTGACCGGCTACTAGGATCTGAATTAAAAAACTAAATCCTCGTCGAGCTCCGTTTGAGAGATTTACTTATAAGCAATTGCTGCGCTTGCTGGTGCCAATGGAATTATCGACGTCGTTTTGAATCCGACAATTTTTGCCCATTTTTTAAAATCGGAATAGGTGTAATCAAAACCCTTACCTGTTTCGATAAGCATATTTAAGCTCATCATCATCCCAAACACGTTTTGTTTTCTTTCCTCATCAATTACATTTTCAATAGCGACGAACGCGCCACCCTCAGGAATTGCTTCGTAAGCTTTTTTCATCAGCGCTAGTTTTTGCTCTTCATCCCAATCATGCAGGATGTTACCCATAACAACGACATCGGCTTTTGGGATAGGGTCGGAAAAGAAATCTCCGTTGGCTATCTTTACTCGATCGGCCAGCTGAGAACGCTGAATATACTCTTTCGCAATTGGTTCGACAGGAGGAAGGTCAAAGCTTATACAACTCATGTGGGGTTGATGCTTTGCGACCGTCAATGAAAGCAACCCGCTTGAACCTCCCGCATCCGTAAGGGTTTTATATTTTGAGAAATCAAATTTCTGGGCGAAGGCCATAAAATTCCCCATCTGTACGCCACTCATGGCATTTATGAATTCCCTTAATTTTTCAGGCACTTTATACAGCTCTGTAAACATAGAGTCCGTTCCCTCTGTAACTTCGTTTTGCGGAAGACCGGTGCGTAAACCTTCCTCCAGGTTTCCCCAAAAGCGATACAAGCGATTGTTCGCCATTTCCAATATTCCACCAATGTAAGAAGGCTTTTTCTTATCCAGGAAAACATCGGTATGTATACCGTTCGAGTACTGCGCAGTTTCTAGGACACCTTCACGATTTAAGAAGCCAAACCCGGTTAATACATCTAAAAAATCATATACATTTCTATCCGTACATTTAAGGTTCAATACAGTTTTAATCTGTACTGCTGACATTTTTTTCTTTTCTGCCAGATGTGTGAACAATTGAAAATTCACTGCAGCCAAAAGAATTTTTGAAGGCCAAAATCCAGTACCTATTTGCATTATACTTTCTGGGGATGGTTGATTGCTCGACTTTTCCATTTTGATTTTTGGTTAGTGGTTACTTGGTTAATTTTTCATGACGCTTTGAGACAAGTTATCTGCCCCTCCCGGGTACAAATCAAATTAAGTTTAACAACACCTTTTGGGAAAAGTTACCTGGTAAGCAAAGAAAAATAATGGATATTTTCGCTCAATTGCTGCTTGAGCATAAATTTCAACTGCACCGTCACGATGCTCAGCGTTCTTTTGGTCTTTCAGTTTAAGGATAAGAACTAAAACAATGTCTTCAAGCGGTTTATATGCTCCGCTTATACATTATACGTTGATGCGACATGACGTGCGATTGGATGAAAAGTAAATTTCGTGATCGTGCCTCAAGTGCTGTTCACGACACGCTATAAAAATAAAAATTCAATGTTTATAAGGCCTTTAAAAAAACTAACCGATGATAGAATATCATCAGTTAGTGCAACTCCTAATCACTTAAACTTGAATACGAACGACGACAAAAATTGCTTTCCCCATAAAAGTGATGAATAGCCACCGGGTAACTTGTACCTGTATTCCAGGATTTACAGTCCATCCAATTCCTTAAATGTCCCAGGAGAGCTTACTGGCATGTCAGACCAGCCACTGTATTTTCATACTCTGTTTTCTGTGCTTGTGTAATACCTGGGCAGTCCAACAAATCGTTTGCCGCTGCTTTAAATGCCTGGCACTTGCTGTTATCATTGATATCATTCATATATGCGGTTAAGGCTGCCTCAACTTTATTGACAGACTGTTCGCAGGAAACCGTGGTGACTTTATCATCACTACCACACCCCAGCGCTAATGTTGCAACGAAACAAACAACTGGTAATGCACGCAAGCCGAAATTCTTTTTCATAAGATTAATTTTTTAGTTGATGGTGATTCATGGACGCCAGGAGTTTTTCCCCCGAGTCTAATTACTAGATCAAAGTTGCAATGTCATAGCATGACGATCAATCCAGCAAACACGTGAATTATCAGTCACCTGTTAAGGTGATTTTCGAGTTGAAATACCTGATTTATGGATTCACTATCGAATCGTCTGCAAAAGAATCTGCTATGTCTGGCAGGATCTTTTTCTTGCCCCACAATAAAGGCTAGAGTGAAACAGGGGTGGTGTCAGATGGGAACATCTCACGTTACGAAAGAAATTACTCATTCCTCAACGACCTCACAGGGTTACCTCTCGCAGCGCGAACAGCCTGAATACTAACTGAGACAAATGCGATCAGCAATGTAGTTGTACCGGCAACAAGAAAGATCCACCACGGGAATGAAATGCGAAAAGCAAATCCTTCCAGCCACGAATACATGATCCACCAGGCTATTGGCCACGCTAATAAATTGGCTATTCCCACGAGCCTCATAAAATCTTCATTAATCATAAAAGTGATGTCGCGTACACTGGCGCCTACTACTTTCCGTATGCCTATTTCCTTTGTTCGCTGCTCTGCGGTAAAAGTAGCAAGTCCAAACAAACCGAGACAAGCAATAAAGATGGCAAGGGAAGTGAACAAAAGAAATATCAATCCGATGCGCTTTTCCGTTGCATGCTTTGCTTCAAAATTCTTATCGAGGAAGGTGTACTCAAACGGAGCATCAACTGCATATTTTTTCCAGAGCGATTTTACGAGGGCTATTTTTTCGTCGGTATTTCCTTTCGATAAACGGATGGCCATCTCCCAATTTGGTTGAGGGCCCAGCACGACAGCCAAAGGTTGTATTGGCTCTTTCAAAGATTGGAAATTAAAATCCTTCATCGTCCCTATGACTTGACGTTCCCGTCTGGATACGTCATAATTGGTAACTAATTTTTTACCGTTATATCCGTCGAGTCCAAGCTTTCTGGCTGCAGTCTCGTTCAGGATCACGGCGCTTGAGTCGGAGGAACGCTGAGCGGAAAAGAAACGGCCATCAACCATTTCGTAGCCCATAGTCTCAAGGTGGTCGTAGTCCATTTCATAGACCATAAAAAAATACTCCTTCTTCGATTCGACAGGCTTGAACACAAATTGCCAATCCACCTGAGGCGGGAGTCTGTTCGCATAACTAGCAGACCGTATTCCGGGATTCGAGTTTAATTCATTTTTGAACGCCAGTCCGTTTTTGCCCAGGTTCCGCGTATGTATAAGATTAATAACACTTCCTTTGTCGAATCCAACATCGGCTTTCTGGATATAACGGATTTGCAGATACACCACCAGCGTGGAGATTATCAGGACCGAAGAAATGAAAAATTGAAAAACGACGAGGCCATTTCTGATCCCATAACTTCGAAGCTGCTCACGTAACCTTCCTTTCAATACTTCTACGGGACTAAAATGGGACAGATAAAAAGCCGGATAACTTCCTGCTAAAATTCCAGCAAGAGCGATACAAATAAAAGCCACTCCCAAGAATGCCGGGTGAATCAGCGTGCCAAAACTAAGTTGTTTGTGCGTGTAGTAGTTGAATGCCGGCAAAAGTGCCAGGATAAACAAAGTGGAAAGCACCACACCAATGATGATGAAGAAGTAAGATTCAAGAAGAAACTGTGCTATCAACAGATTATACGGAGCGCCTACTGCTTTTCGGATTCCAACTTCTTTTGCCCGGCTTGCTGACCTTGCTGTGGACAAGTTCATAAAATTTATACACGCCAGCAGGGTGATAAATAAGGCGATACTCCCGAATGTGTAGAGGTATTCGACGTCACTGTTAGGTTCTAACTCATCGCTTAGTTGTGATTTTAAATGAATGTCCAGCAACGGCTGGCTAAAAAAGGAGAGATCGTTTCCCTTTTTCTTAAAATTTTCGAGCGTGGTATTCCGGATCTGCTCCAGTTCCTTGCCAACTTTTTTTTCAATGATGGAAGTAAATTTAGCGGAAACAGTTTCTAAGGCCTGGTCTGGCTTCAGTTTAAAATATGTAAACACTCGGCCTGTGATCCAATCGCCGGAGTCGGTATTTGTATAAGAGCTAAGAGAGAGGAGAAGAGAAAAATGAAAATGTGAGTGAAGAGGAGGGTCTTCCGCTATGCCGCTTACTTGTGCTGTATAACCTTGGGCAAGACTTAATTTTTTTCCAAGGGGACTTCGGTCACCCTTCCCTTTGTAATTGAAGTAACGTTTGGCTGCGGATTCTGTAACAACAAGTTTTCGCTCACCTTTCAGCACGCTATCGGGGTGCCCTTCGATTAATTTGAAATTGAAAAAACGAAAAAAATTTTCGTCTACCAATAGCAACCTGGATTCCGTAAAGGATTTGTCTTTGTATCGCACAGGAAAAGTTGCCCAGCTTGCCATGCGCAAAGTGCTCTCGATCTCGGGGATTTCCTGTTGCAATCCTTCCGCGACCTTTGTTCCAGTCTGTGCAGAATTAACATTTTTACCCTCTAATACTCCCTTAAACCCTACCCGATATATACGATGTGCATCTGTATGGAATTTGTCAAAGCTCAACTCATCCTGAATGTAAAGGATAATCAGCAAACTGCAGGTGATCCCGATGGTAAGACCTGCGATATTGATGATCGAAAAACCCTTTTGCTTCATCATGAAGCGAAGCGCTATTTTCAAATAATTTTTTAGCATCGAATTTTAGGCGCATAAATATACGAGTGTGAGAACGTATTTGTGTGATCAAGATATTCCACATCTTATAATTTATTACCCTTGGGCAATATGTAATCTGGTAAAAGTTTCTCATAACTCGTTGAATAGATACTATTTATTGAACATCACTTACCTGAATAATTGATCTTAATCATCTGCCGAGATACCACCATGAGCCAAATACATTGAACGGTTATCATAAATCTGTTTTGCCAACCAAGCAAAACATCAGGACCAAACTTACCATCTTCAGGAAATAGGAGTGCCATAGATACAATGAACGAGATTAAGCCGACCCATACTAAAAGGGTAGGCCAAAGCAATGTATTTTTTGCCTGCCTCCACAATTGGTTTTTACGAATAAGACCAATGCTGATTAGTATAGAAGCTAATGGAATGGAGTCTAGCATCGCACCCAATTGATGCAGCTTTCCGTGTTCAGATTCTTTGCCCGCGGTTAATGGATCGGTTATAAAAATTGCTGCAATTACCATCCCGAGGGCACTGACGACTAAGAGAAATAATCCAATCCGTCCAACAATATTTTTTAGCTGCGTCCATAATGCTATGCTCAGGGAAATACAACTAAAGGCAAGCGAAACAAATGCCAGGGACATCATCCACCCAAAATTTCCTATTTGATATTCGCTGATGAAATGCCAGGAAGGATCAAGTTCAGGTTTAACAAAATGCAACGCACCTAGTAACACTAGAAAAGCTGACGCAGACCACAAGGAAAGTCTTGCGAAGTTTTGAGAAATGGCTTTTGTCAAATTTGATGATTGATCAAGAGCTAGCGAGGTTGTATTATTCTTTGTCATTTGAATATCGTTTCAGATTATTTTATTTCGCCTTTGCAAAATCATAACTTACCATCCATTGAATGCCGAATTTATCGGTGAGCATACCAAAATAAGATCCCCAAAATGCTTTATTCATCGCCAATTTTATTTGACCTCCTTCTGTCAGTGCATTAAAAATTCTGTCCGCATCTTTTTCATTTTCAGCATTCACGGATAAATAAAAATTATTTCCTATAGTCAACGGTTGTCCCATTGACTCTAATGCATCTGTTGCCATCAAAACATTGCTGCTGCTTAATGGCAAGCTGATATGCATCATCTTTTCCTGATCATCATCCGACATTTTCTCGCCGCCCGGTATTTCTCGATACCGCTGGAAGATGCTAAACTGGCCGCCGAACACTGACTTGTAGAAATTCATTGCCTTTTCGGTGTTGCCCATAAAATTTAAATAGGGATTGATTGTTGCCATTTGATTTTTGTTGATTTGGTAATGCAAGGTATTGTCGGCATTGTTACTGTGCGCATGGCAAATACGACAATCTAAACAGCCGATTGCGACAATTGAAACTGATATAGCATACCTTTACAGGATGAAGCAAATTGCGATCATGGTTCCTCATAAAGCATTGTTATCATCGGTAGAGGATGCCCGTTACCTGTTTTCGAAGGTAAATGAGTTTCTGAAACAAGGCGGCAAAAAACCTGTATTCAATATTAAATTAGTGGGATTGACTCAGGAAGTGAGTTTAGAAAAAGGAAAGTATACGGTAAAAACCGATGAAATAATTCAAAACAATTCCTGCCCTAACCTGATCATTATTCCATCCCTTACCGGGGATATGATATCACCGCTCGCCTTGAACTTGAATTTTAATCCCTGGCTTATTCAAAGTTATCATCAAGGCGCTGAAATTGCCAGTCTCTGCACGGGCACTTTTCTGCTGGCGTCTACCGGGTTACTAAAAGGAAAATACTGTTCCACGCATTGGCAATATGCGAATGAATTCAGAGTCTTCTTTTCTGGCGTTAACCTAGTGGATGAAAAAATAATTACAGAGCAAAACGGAATTTATACAAGCGGAGGATCGACATCCTACTGGAATTTGTTACTACACCTTGTAGAAAAATATACGGACAAGGAAACTGCCATATGGGCGTCAAAATATTTTGCGCTCGACATAGGAAGAAACAGTCAGTCGCCATTCGCGATTTTTAATGGACAAAAGGAACACAATGCCAAGGATATTTTAAATGTCCAGGAGTACATCGAAAAAAATTATCAGGAAAAACTTACCGTAGATGAATTAGCGCATAAATTCAATATGGGGAGAAGAAGCTTGGAGAGGTGGTTTAAGAAAGCGACCTGTAACTCTGTTGTGGAGTACATTCAGCGCGTCAAGATTGAAGCAGCAAAAAAGCAGTTAGAAACGGGAAGGAAAACCATTAATGAAGTGATGTACAATGTTGGCTACACAGATATAAACGCATTCAGAAAGGTGTTTAAAAAGATTACGGGAATGTCACCAATCGAATACAGGAATAAATATAATCCATGACATGTTTAAAACACTAACCGTTCTTGCTGCGCCTTCTTAGCTTTTTATTTTTCAGTAACAGCCCATACGTTACCTTCGGCGTTTCCTCCATAACAGTTTTTCATCTTTTATTCGGACTTATATTGGTCTGGGTGGAAAGTAAAAAAGTATGACGATCCTGCGTAAATTCAACCTCTCCAAAAATGGCCATATACCCGGTATTTGGCATATTTATTTCCAACTGATATTGCCTTAAAGATTCAGTGCCTTTACTAATTTTGCCTTTATAGGGCTTTAAAGACATGGGTTGAGATGTCCATAAAGCTTGACGGAAGTCTTTACTACTTGAATAGGCCTTCCATAACCTGGCTCTCGCTGCTGAGGAGTCCGACTTTATTTTTAGAATAATTTGATTTTCATACTTCTCGTATTTCCATTCCAATGCTGGTAAATTCTTGTGGGCAGCAACCGCTCGTACAAACGCAAAAGCTGTAGGATTAATACGCGGATCTGTATCAGCTCGTCCGTGATCAGCATTAGATAGATAAAGCACGGCCTTAGGTTGTTTTAATCCATCCCAATATAAATTCAAGGCATCGGTGGTAAAGAATTGATCATTAGTAGCAGATATTATTAATTTAGGTAACATAAGTTGCTCTTTATAAGAATACGCATCAATCATTTCTATTAGGTTTTGCCCTCTGGGCTGACCGAGTTCCTTAATAAAATCGGTAGCAGCAACGGAAGGGGTGCTGTATTCTCCAAATGTTTCCAAATGATGCGGCATTTGTGCCGAGGAATTCAAGACGTCGATTGCAATGGGAACAATACCTTTTACTCGCTCATCTGCTGCAGCGGTTAACCACGTCGTATGCCCACGTTTGGAATGCCCTGCTACTACAAAATCATTTACGGCAGCCCCGTTTTCCTTTTGAGATAATATTTGGATTAAATCCATGGCGCGCACCACGCTCTTAACCATCGGAAATAACAGCGGCCAGCTTTCATCTCCCGTTTTAATATATTGCGAAAACGTATAAGCCTGCAAATCATCTTCTTCCATTCCATCAAATAAAGGTTGATTGGGAACATCATATAGCATGGCTGAAGGCGTGCCGGTAGCATCGCTGATTGTCTCCAAGCTAGCCATTCCTCCATTACGGTTATAAATATGCCGCAACACAATCAGCATCGTCGCAGAATATTTTGCAGCTTTTGGGAAATAAATAATTAGTCGATGTCTCCATGTAATACTTTGCCAGGTTTGGGAGACCAGATTTACTTCATAAAAAGTGCCGTCAGTATCTTTTATCCGATGATAATCTTGAAAGTTGAAAGAGGTGTCCAACTTGTCAACATAATTTTGAAGAGCACGTTTTGGTTTTGTAATAGTGGGATTCTGTTGACCATAACAATCACCAAAGCCAGTTAATAATGATAGTAATACAAACGAGGATAGACGTATAGGAATCAATCGAAACACTGACAGAAATATCCACTTCATTTTAGATAAACGGGACATTTGCTTGGTGAAAATCTTATTGAAGTGTGATTGGAACCCGGACTCGTGTTTTGTCCCACACAATATCCATGCTGATACCGTCCGAGGCGCTGCCAAAGTTTATAGTAAATTGCTCTGTTTCGGGTACGGGCTCTACGGGTATATCAACTTTTGCAATATCTTTTGTGTAGTCGGGCTCGTTGTGGGCAGACGAAACTCCAAGTTCGCTGTTGAGCGAAATTTCAAAGGCGTCAGGACCGGGAACAGCATACATGCGATACGTTCCGGCATTAACCGGTTTACCTGCAAAATTTACATTCTTATTGAACGTAATTTCGGTAGCTGCATTCGCTCCCAGCCTCCAGTATTTTCCGTATGGTTGCAAGGCTTCGTCTTTCGCCTCTCCAAAGATAAGTCTTCCGCGTTTCGAAGGCCGGCAGTAAACCACTTTTACATCAAGGCCTTTATCACTAAATGCAGTAATTTGTTCCGGACTTTTTTTCGATCCAGCAAACATGCCGTACAGCACGAAAGCAATTACGACAACCAACAGTAAAGCAATGCCGATGTAAATCTTCTTTCTCATAAGGGTGGTTATTTTTTCTTGAAGGATAAGAACATAAAAGTGGAATAATTCCTCAAGGTATGATTTTTTGGAAAGGCTTTATACGATGTGCCGTCCTGCTCAAGGAAGAATCAGTACATCTCCGACAGGGAGAATTTCCAAATTTTCAATTTTTACAAGGCGTTTAAGCAAACTCGTAAGGTATTTTGCACTTATAGGTCCCCAACCTTCGTCATCCACACCATGTGTATTGAAAACAAACCATCCCCCTGACGAGCCAAGGAACTTGTTTATCTGCTCATCTAAAAACTTATCTATATTTCCTGGACCGTGCGACCAACATCCCAGGCGAACCGGATTTTTTGCATCGGGAATAGAATTTATTGGAGAATCACCACCTGTTCTTACCGCAGGAACTTTGGTTAGGGCGTACTTCTCCAATTCTGGTGTAGAAGCATTGAAAGCAAAGTTATATACCGCTTTAGATGCTTCAAATCCTTCAAGATGTTTCTCAAAATAACTTATGCACTTATCAATAAGCGCCGTTGCGTTATCCAATGGCTGCTGCGTTAAGTTCGTATGGTCCCAGGTATGCATCATAATTTCATGGCCCCTTTTTTTCAACGCATTCCAGTCATCAAAATTTCCCAGCAAGTCGGGTGATATAAATTTATCCGGAGGCCGAAAGTCGGGCAAGTGCCCCGATGCGATTACATTCAGGCATGCTCTTAAACCAAATTGCTCATAAATTTCGGCAGTCTTATAAAAAGATTTTTTAAATCCATCATCGAAGCTAAGAGTAAGGACATGCGTTTTTCTTCGTTGAAAGCTACTGCCAAGTCCGATGGCAATGGTACCTAGGGTAGCCGATTTTATAAAACTCCTTCTATCCATGATCTCCATTCTATACTTTCACTTCGTAAATTCTAATATCTAAAATTTATTCTGAAAGTAATAGCGCACGCAAAGTCCTAGAGACGAGCGACTCTGCTACGACGAAATACTTTCACCTCGTAAAATCCTAATATGTAAAATTTATTCTGAAAGTAATAGTGGATGCAGAGCCCTTGAGACGGGAGACTCTGCTACGACGAAGCAGCGATAAGGGTGCTTAAGTCACTATTATATTTTTCGTTCGTAGGGAAACCCTGACCTGTCCCTCCAAAAAATACTTCAATTGCTTTTATTTTTCCATTGCTAAAACTAAAATATTCCGTGTTCCGAATAATCTTGCGATCCTTCGTCAACACATGAACTATTGCGAATGCTTCATCCTCATCCCCAATAATTTTAATGAAATCAAAATTTTGAATATGTTCGGCCTGAACCCAGCATTTTTTCTTGAATTTTTCCATGGAGATATGATCGTCCGGGGCGGGACTTGTAAACGTAAATCCATCTGCAAGTTGAGCTGAAACTAAATTCCAGTCTTTTTTTACCCAGCCCATAAAATAATCCCTGATAATTTTTTCATGCCCTTGATTTTGCTTTTCGGTTTCTGGGCTTTGACTGTGGCATGAAAATCCTCCTGCAAGGCAGAAAAGAATAACCATTAGTTTAAAATGTCTCATAAGCTTTATGTGGATATTGTCTTATCTCTTAAAGACAATCCGGATTTAATATTCCGGACACCTCTACAGCTTACTTTCTGGATTTTGATTTGCGGGCACGGTCAGTTGCTACTTTATAAGTTTTATAACCAAGCCAAATCCAGTCCTATAATTTCAGAGATAACTCAGTTAATTTTGGATGTACTTTTTATAGATATGGTCATATATTTTTTCTTCAAATTGCGCCTGGTTAATCTTTAAGACTGCCAGGGTATTGCCTCGCTTTTTAATCAAATTGATAACCGCATCGAATCCCCATATATTTTTAATGGCTTCAATGATAACATAGCCAAGCATGTAGTCCATTCCATTGTTAAGAGTTGCGAACGGCGGAAATTGCTTATTCTTTATAACATCTATTTCTTTGGGGTCAAAGAACCAATCTGCTTCAAAGTTCGCCACACCTTCCCATAACCAACTGGGATTATTTGGCGCATAGTCAATATTCAAATGAACACAATGAGTAAATTCATGGGCCACATATTTTATCAGGTTTAGACTGTCCTCCGCACCGACGCTATTGGGAGATGGCATTCGGAAATCATCCTTTCCAAAAGCTGTCGCCAAAACGTAATCTGGTGCATTAGGAAAATTTATTCCCTGATGAAAACTCTTGACGTTGGGATAGATTCTAACGGTCGTCATCGGTATCTTTTCGATTTTAAAATCCCCAAGTATTTTATGATAACTGCGCTCAAGCCGACTGGCGATATGACCAACGCTGATTGAATCAATTTCACTGTATAGGAACGTAAAATGTTCAGTTGATTTCTTTAACGTCAGCATTGAATCGCCTTCATTGATATTATCTGCCTTGTCGGAAATTCTCTTCAATTCTACAGAACTTCCTGCGCCCTGGCTGATCATTTTTGTTATTTTTCCTTCCTGTTCGACAAAAAGAAAGAACGCATCATCGAACGCATTCGATTTAAACTTATTCGTCTTAACGGGTATCATCTCTTGGAGGGGCGCCCCCGGCACTACAAGTACCAGAGAGCCCTTATTTAAAACTACCTGCACAACCATGCCATTTGTCTCATATTTTCCGGTATACTTTGAAAAAGTGAGACTGGCAATTTGCGGTTTAGTTTGGGCCTGGACCGAAAGCATTGAAAGCCATGGTAATAGAATCAAAAGCAATCTCATTTTTTTGAAGTTAAATTTTATGCAAGGAAGCCTGCAATAGGAGAAAATACGACTCAATAGGTAGAATAAGATAACTAAATGACGCCTTTAGATTGGTAATCACCCGAATACTACCTGTTAATAGACTCTTTCTTGTATTCTGAAGGAGACCTCCCGGTAAGTTTTTTGAAAACGCGGTTAAAGGTTGCCTTCGAGTTAAACCCACATTCATATGCTACCTCTGCTATTTTAAAATGCGAATATTCAGGATCATCCATCTTGCGTTTAACTTCTTCAATTCTGAATCCATTGACATAGTCGTAAAATGACTTATGAAAAATGTTGTTTAGGACATATGAAACAAGGTTAGGGTCCAATTGGAGTCTATTGGCCAACGTTCTAAGACTCAGCGTTTCATGCAAGTGTAATTTTTCTTTTTGCATCAATTGACTAAGTGATTCAGCGTAACTTTTTAGTTCGACTTCATTCAGCCTTGAGTAGACATTTATATTTTCCGTGGAGACGACTGACGGGCTCTTTTTCTATCAATACTTCTGATTTATTCAAGGCCTGTATGCCGATCCAATAATTACTGTAAGTAATCACTCCCAACAGGAAATAGAGCAACAAATAGACCGGGGTAAGATGCATTTGAAATTGCAAAAAGACAATTAATGACAATTCAAACGCTAACCAGAATATCCACAATACCCTCAAATACTTTATCAGCTTAAACAACCAGGAGAGTGTGATATCTCTTTGATTCGAAAAGTTTTCCACGAGCCGAGCTTCATGTATTTTGATGAGCGATAAAGATTTTTTTCCATATACTAAAATTGAAATGCCTGTTCCTGCAAACTCAATTATTCGGAACATTAGAAATCCCCTGGCTTCAAGCGGTACCATATTATTTCCGATACTTTCTTTAATAAAGAACAACTGAATCAACATTTCCGCTAAGGCTGGAAGAAAATGAATCGACTCTTTGATACTTATCTGAAAATTAGATTCTGTGAGAGACTTTGTATAAAAGAAAAGCAAAGGACCTATTGCCAGTAAGTAGGAATAAGGGAACCAAAAGACCTGGTTAAAGATGTCGCCAAGATTACTATCAATCATTAAAGGCCATGCAAAATGCACGCTGCAAATCAGTACGAATAGACCAATAAATCGATTCGCCCGCCTGTTGCCCTTTTTATAAAACACTAAGACTCCCGCCAGAATTATATTTTGGACGATACATGAAATAATGATAAAATTGATCGGGTGTAAATTAAGTTTGATGTCAAGAAGCATTTTCTGGTTTTGTTAATCAATGAATAATTTTTGAATGCATTGTCTAATGCATGCGGATTTTCATAAAGCTTTCTTTGATAAGATGACGAGTGATAAAGTTACTTACTGCTAAAGTCCCTGAGTTTAATTTTATCTGTAGGGACTAATGCGATTAAATTATATTCGGTCAATCAGGCCAACAAATCCACCCCAACGATCTCGTGATCTTCTATCCTCGGAACTGAAACTGAAATAACGCCACGCTCTACTTTATACGCCACCTTCTTCCCCCGCAAAAGCAACTTTACCCCAGTCACTTTGATGTTTTCTGGTACTCGAATCTCTACCGCTGCATCCACCGGTATCAATTCCCGGAAAGGTCCTTTCATCATCATCGGATTGGTGAGGTTTACCAGGTGAACGGTCATGGATTTTTCCTGACGCCACATCGTAACATCAAGTACGCCCGGACATTTTACAGATACAATTGGTTCTTCATTCAGCGCCCAGCGGATGGTGTTGCGCAGGAGCTTGCCGTGATCGGTGCTCATGATCTGCCAGAAGGCTCGGTCCAGATCACCAGGAAAATACGCCACGCGACCTTTGCCGGCTTCGCGTAAATAAAGTTCGCGTATATCGGTATCGCCAGTCCGAGGATACACGTCTTCCATAGGAAGATCAGGATAAGTGGGCACAAGGGTAACGGGACTGGGAAGGGTTTCTTTTGATGTGACTTTCACACGATGGGTACCATTGATGATACGGTACGCATCTTCCAGGTCTTTTAATACCGGATGAAATTTTCCAGTTGCTGCCTCACTTTTCAATCGCAGGTAACTGTTTTGCAACGGACCTTCAACGCCTTGGCTGTACGAAACACCCAAAAGATCGGACAATCCAAATTCTGATCTCGGTTTTCCTTCTTCATCATAAAGGGATGTTTCATACGTGGCTACCAGGCTTCCACCGTCGTTCGACAAATTTCCGTAACTGATCGCATTGTTTATCGGACAGCGCTGCAATGTTAGGAAGGATCAAGAGCTTATAAGGCTTAAGATGTTCAGCATCCATTAACCGGTCATTGACCATTTCAAAAGGCATGTGGTCTTCAATCAACGCATGGTATATACCAAAGGCGTGATCATTATAATTTTTTTGCCAGGGCTTTCCTCCGTAGTTGGCAACTGTCTGTTCCGAATAGACAACTCCCACACGAGCCATCGGTGCCGTGTTTCTTAGATAGCGTTCTATCTCGTAATACTTCACATACATTTTTGCGACCGTATCCATCCAACGTTTGTCAAAAATGAATGCGCCGAATTTTACAAAGCAGGGGCGAAGGCCGTTGGCAACTCCTTCAGCAACCCATACGCTGATCTCCGCATTGCTCTGTACAGAATCTTTCCAGCGGTATTGTTCTTCCACGCCGACACTAAAAATTCCCACTTGCGGTTTCATGCCCATCGTTGCGCGCAGCTCTTTAGCATGCTTGCCATTTGACCACGGCGGTATCACACCACTACGTGCCTGCTGGTCGGCAAAGAAAAAATCGGAATGTTGTCCTGTAATGAGTTTATCGGGAAATCCATTCGGGATAAAGCGGGCTGTTGGCTTTTGTTTACGCATTTCACCATCCCATAAGAACCACAACTCTTTCAAGCGGTTCGTTCGCCATATCCTGTATTGCCGATAGGCCGGATCATTCGGATCCCCACTGGCCATGGATGTACTCGATCCAGTCTGATTCGTGCGCGGTAATTCTAATCCGGAAAATGTTTTGAAATTTTGCACACAATGTTCGCAGTAGCAGATTCCATGTCCTGACCATCGGTTCGAGAAGATCGCTTCTGGCTGGTAACGTTCCATGATCTCTTTGGTCACGCCAGTCATGAATTCAAAATTATAGGGGCCTAATGCGCATGTTACCCATAGCTCCGGATTCGCCCAGTGACGCCGTTGTTTTCCATCTGCCGTTACATGCGATCCAATCGGGATGTGCTTCGTAAACGTTTTGTCTTGCCGCATGCGGATCTGTGCGAAGGATGACCGACATGTTCATTTTCCGGCATCCATTAACCAGATAACCCAGTGGATCGGAGCTACCAAGCCAGTCACTGCGATGATGCAACGGAATTTCCGTAGGATAGAAGGCAACGACACCGCCAGCGCTCAGCAATGCGCCGTCGGCATGAATGCGTTTAAAATAGCTAAGCCAGAAATCCGGATCAAAGTGACTCGGATCATTTTCTACAAAGGCAAGTTGTGCCCAGCGCATCGAACGATCGAACCACGGTGCATCGAGGTTTGGAGTAATGGTATTCCCGGAGTTAGCCAAAGCAAATGAATTCCCCACGAGCGTTGCCCCGCCGATAGCAGTGGTTGCTCTGATAAAGTTTCTTCTGTCCATAGGTGGTAAGATATATTATTTTCGAAAGGAAGAGATATTTTACCGCAAAGGCGCACAGGAGCTAAGAATTTCTATAAGCGGGTTGTGGGTTATTGTATACTTTGGCAGACTACAACTATTAAATTAAAATCAGTTTGCAGAATGTATTCCCTTTGCGTCTCTGCGCCTCTGCGGTTCGAATTTTTCTTGGAAGGCATATTTTACCGCAAAGGCGCAAAGGCGCTAAGAATTTTATACGAAAGAATTGTGCAACTGATAGTTCTGGTAGTTCGACATCTATTTCTGAACTTTAATTCGAAGGACGCATTCCCTTGCGTCTTTGCGCCTTTGCGGTTCCAATTTTTGTTTGAAGGGGCGACGAGCAAAGAATTCACTCTACCTAATTAGGATTCTTTCAAATTTCAATGAAAATTTAAGAACCATATTCACAAAGAAATTACCAATAGCCTCAACCAGATAAAATTATGAAAACGAAAAGCCAATTCGAAGCCGGTAGGAGAGAAGCCCTGAAAATGCTTGGGGTCACTTCAACTGCAGGCATTTTAGGAATGTTCGGAAGTAGCGACGCAAGGGCGGCGAACCATGTCACGCCTGCTTATGCAAAGGGCATGGCTCCCGTAAAGATCAAAAGCGTAAAGGCGATAACTACAGCACCACAAGGTTCAAATCTTATCGTGGTGAAAGTCGAAACAACCGAACCAGGCTTATATGGTTTAGGCTGCGCAACATTTACACAGCGGGCGTTTGCAGTAGTTACGGCCATCAACACCTACCTCAACGAATTTTGTGTTGGAAGAGATGTGGATAATATAGAAGATATGTGGCACGGCTTGTATGTGAGCTCTTACTGGCGCAACGGTCCTGTTTTGAACAATGCAATAAGCGGGATGGATCAGGCATTATGGGATATAAAAGGAAAAAGGGCTAACATGCCTGTATACCAATTGTTGGGTGGAAAAGTACGATTCGCAATTCCGTGTTATACGCATGGAGGTGGCAATACACCAGAAGAGGTAGCTGAGAGTGTTCAAAAATTCATAGATCAAGGATTCAAA
The DNA here is from genome assembly GCA_963837415.1 of uncultured Bacteroidota bacterium. Classification (GTDB taxonomy): domain Bacteria; phylum Bacteroidota; class Bacteroidia; order Cytophagales; family Cyclobacteriaceae; genus Chryseolinea. The sequence continues at coordinate 141,887 of CAWING010000006.1, forward strand.
TATGTTCGGGTCCAACAGGGTGGATATGGGGCGGTTGGAGCTACTACCGACAAGCCGGATTTTAAGGAGGCGGGTTTTGGAATGGAAACCGATAACTACATGAATGAAAAAGTCTATCTGAAATCCGTGCCAAAGATGTTTGAAGTTACCCGTAAACGGTGTGGTGAAGAGGTGGAATTGTTGCACGATATTCATGAGCGTGTTCAACCCATGGATGCAATCAACATGATCAAGAAGCTGGAAGAGTTTAACCCTTTCTTTATTGAAGACCCCTTTTCACCCGAGAACATGGAATGGTTTAAGCAACTTCGAATGAGCACCTCCGTGCCAATCGCCATGGGTGAATTATTCAATAATATCAATGAGTTTAAATTGCCCATGGTCAACCAATGGTTTGATTTTATCCGCGTGCATGTTTCTCAGATAGGAGGGATCACTCCTGCGATGAAAATAGCACGGTTAGGTGAATGGTTCAATATTAGAACGGCCTGGCATGGGCCCGGAGATGTTTCACCTGTCGGGCATTCGGCACATGCGCATATTGATCTTGCTGTATGGAATTTTGGAATTCAGGAAGCTGTCTCATTTTCCGATAAGATGCTGGAAGTTTTTTCAGGATGTCCCACGATGAAAAATGGATATATGTCGGTGAATGAAGTTCCAGGCATTGGTGTTGATATCAATGAAAAGGCCGCAGCTAAATATCCGATTACCACGAAATCAAATTGGCAGGTACGGAAGCGGGATGGAACGCTTATAAGACCGTAGGAATTTTAGATTTAGATTGACAATTGTAGATTTAAATCCCTCAACCTTCAATCCACAATCGTCAATCTGCAATTGTCAATCAAAAGATGAATTTTCTGACTAGAAATAAACACGTTTTACTCTATGGAATCTCCATGGCTCTGTTACTATTTCTATTGAAATGGCTTGAATTGCGATTTGTCATTATTGATCATGCCTTTGACGTTTACATCGGTGCCATTGCATTAATTTTCACCGGCTTAGGAATATGGCTTGCACTGAAGCTCACCAAGCCTAAGGTCGAAACCTTGATTGTTGAGAAAGAGGTTTATGTCAATAGTAATTCGTTTATTTTAAACGAAACCGAACTTACCAAGCTCAGTTTAAGTAAACGTGAGCTAGAAGTGTTGCAATTAATGGCCGAAGGACTGAGCAACCACGAAATTGCCGATCGCTTATTTGTTTCACTGAGCACCATTAAAACACATTCCCGAAATATTTTTGATAAAATGGGAGTGGCCCGTAGAACGCAGGCCGTTGATAAGGCAAAAAAGCTGAGCATCATTCCTTAGCTCATCATACTTAAGGTTGAAAACTTCACTTCTTCTTTTAAAATCGTTCCAAAGGATGAGAGTAAAATCGCTTTGGCATGTCATTTTTGTGATGTAGTCATCAAAATAACTTAAAATGAAGTCGTCATAAATATTCACGTTTAAACCGCTGAATGTTATATACGATTGTCCTGCCTGAGGAGGCAGGTATGTTCTACTAAAATCAAAAGAGACATTATGAAAAAGAATGTTTGGGTATTTGGATCGATCATCGGAATAATCATGGCTTGCTTTGCGGTATACCAGGCCGGGGAATGTTATACCAATCCCGACATGAAAACGAATGATGTTGTGGGGTATGCCGGTATGATTGCAGTCTTTTCATTTGTTTTTATCGGGATAAAAAATTACCGCGACAAGTACAACGGTGGCATCATCACATTTGGAAAAGCATTTAAAACCGGATTTTACATAACACTCATTGCTTCTAGTATCTATGTTTTTGTCTGGCTCATCGACTACTACATCTTCATTCCTGATTTTCTTGATAAGTATATTCCCCACGTGCTAAAAAAAACCAGCAGCAATGGTGCAAGTGCTGTTGAACTGCAGGAAAAAGCCGCTGAAATGGCAAGCTTTAAGGAGATGTATAAGAATCCTTTGTTTGTTGTTTTGGTAACCTATGCAGAAATATTTCCTTTGGGCTTGATCATCACATTAATCAGCTCTTTGATTTTAAAACGAAAAGCGAAGGATGGATCTTAGATTGTAGATTTTAGATTAGAAAGACACCTAAATCTAAAATCCACAATATTCTCATACAGGTGTACCAGGTGTGATGATTGACAAATGTAGATTGAAAGGCTCCTAAAATCTAAAATCTGCAATCTAAAATCTACAATCCTTCGGTGAACTATAATTATCAAAATTAAATAAATATGAAAATTGGATTGACAAGTGTATTTGTAAATGACCCTTTAAAAGCTTTCGCATTTTACACGGAGGTGCTGGGTTTTGTTAAAAAGATGTACGTTCCGGAGGCTTATTTAGCCATCGTGGTATCACCCGAAGAACCGAATGGCACAGCATTACTTCTTGAACCCAACGAAAATCCTATAGCAAAAGCCTATCAGGAAGGTATATATGCTTCGGGGTTACCTGCAATTGTATTTATGGCGGATGATATTCAAACTGAATATGAAAAATTAAAAAATAAAGGTGTTGCCTTCCGTAAGGAACCAAAAAAAACAGACTATGGAATCGAGGCTCTGTTTGAAGATACTTGTGGTAATCTGATCCAGCTGCACCAAGTGTGATGATTGACGATTGTAGATTGATGATTGTAGATTGGAAAGGCACCTAAATCTAAAATCGCAATCTAAAATCCTCAAAGTTTCTCCAACCAATTGATTTTAGTCAGCATCTTCCAGGTAAGCTGTCCTATTGCAAAGTGATTTCGACCTGGGAATCGAATTCGCAAACCATATAGTACAGGACACATTTTCTCTTTGAAAATTTCTAATTGGATTACCAAGCCTAAATTTTTTTAGAATGCACAGCGAAGGCGTTCACATAATCTCACTAGAAAAGCCGCCGGTCGACTCACACAATCTCAATCTTTCCCAAGAATACAAACTGGTCGCTAACCTGGTACGTGGTGACGAGCATGCATTCAATGAACTTTTTGAGTTATATCATCATTCGCTTTATAAGCATGTCCTTCGCTTTGTAAAATCGCCAAACCTGGCTGCAGATATTGTACAAGATGTATTTGTAAAATTATGGGAAGTAAGGAGTACCCTGAAATCGGAATGTTCTCTCCGGGGATTTATTTTTACCATAGCGAAAAATCATCTGTTGAACGTTCTTAAACGTGCATCTCTTGAAAAAGCAATTAAAAGAGAGATTATGGCATACACGGTGTATTCCCATACACGAAATGAAGACGAAGTGATATATGCCGATTTAAATCGGTTCGCTGATCAGGCCATTCAAAACCTGCCACCACAAAGGCGGTTGATATTTGTTATGCATAAAGAGGAGGGAAAGGATTTTCACCAGATCGCCGCAATTCTCGGAATTTCAAAGAATACGGTTCGTGATCATTTGGCCAAAGCCGCCAAATTTGTTAGAAGCTACCTGAGGGTCAACGCAGAGATCAGCTCTGTTTTTACGTTGATCACCATGTTAGGCAATTAGCTATTCCTCTCCAGCACGTGCTGGTGTCTTTCAACAATATTATATCCATTTTTTTGTGAGGAGCCGTCATCTGAGAGTTCTCGATTGTATTGTATGGTATGAGGGCAAAACCGAACCAAATACAGTTCTTAGTTGAAAAGTTTTTAAACAATCAATGTAATGTACAAGAGTTGGAACAGCTTCTTCTATATATAAGAAAGTACCCCGACGATCCTTTGTTACATAAAATTATGGATGACTATGCCGCGCGGGAAATAGCGATGGGCGAAAAAGTGTCTGAAGAAATAAGTGCAACCTTAAAAGAAAAATTACAGAATAAGCTATTCGGAAAAAAGCAGGCAATTTCCGTGGGAAAATTCCCAGCCATCAACTTACATTGGCGTGTTGCTGCCGTTTTTGTTCCCCTTATAATTTGCTTGGGAATTTTTTATTTCCCTAATAGCGCGTCCCAAGAAATGGTTGTCAAAACTTCTTTTGGTGAAGTTAGAACCATAACTCTCCCCGATAATTCAACCGTCATCTTAAACGCTAATTCAACCTTGCGATATAGCGAAGATTGGAGCCTTGATCAACCAAGAGAAGTAATGCTGTACGGTGAAGGATACTTCAACGTGGTTCATCAACATAATCATGAAAAATTTTTGGTTCATACTTCAAACGAAGTTACGATTGAAGTTTTGGGTACTCAATTCAACGTGAATAACCGTAGGGATCGGACGCAGGTGGTTTTAGAATCGGGTAAAATAAAATTAGGAATGGAGAATAGAAGCCTTAATGAAATTCTTATGCGGTCAGGGGATTATGCAGAGGTCAGTAGCCAGGGAAAAATTATAAGAAAGGCTGTTGACGCCCGCCAATACACTTCATGGCAAAATAGAAACCTCATCTTTAATGAAACCCCGCTTAAAGAAATTCTTTCCATCCTAGAGGACAACTATGGGTATAAGGCAACTGTTCGTGATAGCGCTCTTCTGAAAGAAACGTTTACGGCAACCTATCCGGCCGATGATGTGAATGTATTACTCACTGCATTAAGCAAATCTTTTAAGATTACCATCAACAGATCGGGCAAAGAAATATTAGTTGGAATTTAATCCCTCACTTATGACTAAGACAATTGCATTTTTAAATATGGCAGGAAGAACTAAACTGAAAGTTATGAATAAAAATCTACGGGACGAAGTGAATAAAGGCGTACCTATTGCAGCCTTGTTAAAACTTTTTGCTTTTGTTATCTGCTTTGCAGGTATGCTGATGGTATATCCCGCGTCGGGTCAAACCTATGCAAAAAATATATTCAGCAACATGGGTACGAAACAAGGCACGATTGCTGGTACTATTCAAATTAAGGAAAAGGAAACAAAGAATATACCTCTTGAAAAAGTACTCGTCGATCTTCAGACGCATTTCAGCGTCAATTTTGGATTCTCTCCAAAAGTTGTAAAAGATAAATATATACGAGTGCAGTTTTCGTCTGACAGTGAAAAGACTGAGGCGAACCTGGAGAAAATTTTGCATCAGATTCTTGATCCTCTTACGTTAAAATTTGAAAAACTGTCTCAAAACAATTACGTGATTTATGAGGGTATAAAGACGGAAGGATTTTCCAATGAAGCCAGCCCTCTATTGCCGTCATTATTACAATTGGCAGAACCTCAGCCAGACAAGATTATTGTCCCTCGTGTTTTTTCACTTACACCTAGCAAGCATGTAGCAATAGTCGTTACAGGCAACGTTACTGCGCAGGATGATGGTACCGGTTTACCCGGAACAAATGTTATTGTAAAGGGCACTTCACTCGGCACCGTTACGGACGGCAGCGGAAATTATAGCCTAGAGGTTTCATCCGATGAATCTGTACTTGTTTTTAGTTCAATAGGCTATGCTTCGCAGGAAGTTGCCGTAATGGGAAGAACCGTAATCGATGTGGTTATGGTTCCTGATATTAAGCAACTGTCGGAAGTGGTCGTTGTGGGATACGGTACGCAACGGAAAGCGGATGTAACTGGAGCTATTGCAACTTTTAATACCGATCAGATAAAGGAGCGTCCACTACTGAAAGTCGATCAGGCTTTGATTGGCCAAATGGCTGGAGTACGTGTAAAACAAACGAGTGGAATACCGGGCAGAGGTTTTTCTATACAAGTTCGGGGAACAGGATCCATCAGTGCAACTACGGAACCGCTCTATGTGGTTGATGGATTTCCATTAGAACCTTCCGGATTGGCTACGACAGGAGCCGATGCGAACGGCAGCTTTGCAAGAGGAAACCCGTTGGATAATATCAACCCGAGCGATATCGAATCTATCCAGGTATTGAAGGATGCAGCAGCCGCAGCAATTTATGGCTCACGCGCATCGAATGGAGTGGTGATTATCAAAACCAAATCAGGACAATCAGGAAAAGCTAAGATCACTTTCAACGCCTATACCGGCATAAATAAAACAGTCAAAAAGCTGGACGTAATGAACGGAGATGAATGGGTAGATCGTGCTATTGAAACTATAAATTATGCCTGGGTTCGTTCGGGCCCAGGGCGAACAGCAGACCAAACAACAGCACAACGACAAGCCCTTCTAGGTACAACAACCATCAATCAAAATTTTATGATTGATGATCGTTGGCTTCAACCCGGTCATCCTGGACTTCAATATGTGGATTGGCAAGATCTGATGTTTCGCACCGGTGTCGTTCAGAACTATGAAGTGTCTGCAACGGGTGGAACTGATGCTGTCAAGTATTTTATTTCAGGTGGATATTTAGACCAGGAAGGTATTGCAATAGGAGTGGGTTATAGACGATTCTCTTCCAGGGCCAATGTCGAAATCAAAGCCAATGATAAGTTAAAATTTGGACTGAATATTTCCCCTTCCTATTCGATAACAAATGACCCTGGTGTGGAAGGGAAAGACAATCAGATGCACATTGCTGCGTCCATGACTCCGGTTGTCGAGGAAAGCGTAGGCGCTTATAATACAAATGTTGGACCCAATAAACAGTATACCTGGGGCCCTACACGTTCTAGTCCCATTGCCGTTATCGATAAGTCCATAGGAGATACAAAAATATTCAGAACGCTGAATACGGCTTTTGCAGAATACCAGATTTTAAAAAGCCTGGCGTTCCGGTCGTCTGTCAATTTTGATAACCAACAAGGTTCTGTCAAAACGTGGACGCCTGCGGAAGTAACAACCACCAGAGCTACGACCGGATCGCTTACTGGTTTCAGAAGGCAAAATTTTGCAAATGAAAATACGTTAACCTACAATGTCACTTTCGCTGGCAAACACAATCTGAATGTCTTGGCAGGTATGTCCTACAATTCTTTCAAATTTGACAACTGGCGAATTAATGGTGCCACGTTTACTTCCGATGAGATATCCACGCTTAATGCCGCCACTGCTATTAGTGGTAATAGTACCGAAAACAAAAACATATTGCTTTCGTATTTTGGTAGAGTTCAATACAGCTATAACGACCGCTACTTATTGACAGCTTCAATACGCAGAGATGGCTCTTCAAAATTCGGCGCAGCTACGAAGTGGGGTGCATTTCCATCAGCTTCAGTAGGTTGGAGGATTTCTGAGGAAAATTTCATGCAAGGCATTTCGAATGTTGTGAGCGATTTAAAATTGCGCGCAAGCTGGGGTATTGCGGGAAATAATGGAATACCTGATTATGGAAGTATTGCACTCCTTCAATTTTCGAATTACAGTTTTGGGGGAGTACTTGTAAAAGGGCAGACTCCTCAAAATTTTCCAAACGAACAACTTAGCTGGGAGACTTCGGAGACCGTTGACGTAGGATTGGATTTTGGATTCTTTCAGAATCGCGTCAATGCTTCAGTGGATTATTACACAAAGGATAATACAGACTTGCTTTTAAGAATACCTGTACCATTAGCTTCCGGTTTCGGAGACGCGCTTACCAATATAGGACGCGTATTAAACAAAGGAGTAGAAGTCGAGTTGCATACCCGGAATCTGGTAGGTGAGTTTAATTGGAGCACCGACATTAATTTTAGCCATAATATAAACGAGGTTAAAAAGTTAGGACCTAACGACACTCCGATTTTAGATGCCGGCGGCGCCGACATTGAACATCGCCGGTTAAAGGTTGGTGAGCCTATGTGGAGTATCTGGGTAGTAAAACAGATTGGAGTGCTGACACCGGAAGATATTGCTGCGGGTTATCCTATGTACAATGTGGAGGAAGCTGGCGATCCGAAATACCTGGATGCCAGTGGCCCTAACGGAGTACCTGATGGTAAAATTGATGCCAACGACCGGGTGGTTGTAGGGAATCCCAATCCCAAATATACCTGGGGAATGAACAATACTTTTAAGTATAAAGGATTTGATTTGAATGTTTTGATCCAAGGTCAGTATGGTGGGCACCTATATTCGATGTTTGGCCGTGCCATGGATAGAACAGGTATGGGCGTTCCGGACAACACCTTGGGAAAATATGTGGATCGGTGGCGATCGCCGGAAGATCCGGGCAACAGCGGACTTCATAAAATGCCATCTACGTTCGGACGTATTAAAAATACGGATTGGCTATACTCAAGCGACTATTGGAGAGTGCGAAATATTACGTTGGGTTACAATCTAGGGGCGGTGATTAAAAGCAATGTGATCAGTGGTGCAAGAATTTATGCTACCGCTGAAAATTGGTTTGGAGACGATAAATATGACGGAGGATTTAATCCTGAGGGTGTGAATAACAACGGCGAAGATTATGGGGCATTCCCGCTCTCCAAGTCTTTGATTTTTGGGGTGAACCTGACATTTTAATCATTAAACTTTTTAGCAATGAAAAAAATAAGCCTAATAATAAATACGATTTTGGTTCTTCGCATGCAGCGCTTGTGAGGATGAGCTGAATCAGGCGCCTTTATCAAACCCAAGTGCTGCTAATTTTTATCGCAATACCACTGATTTTGAAAAGGCAGTAAATGGTATATACAATACGTTAAATGCAGGTCCAAATGTTGTTGATGGATCACAAGCTATCAATGGCTATGCGATCAGAAGATTTGAATTGTCAGAAATACGTTCGGACAATATTTATTCTCCGGGCACAGGCGTAAGAGATTGGAATCCTATTAACAACTTTGAGAAGACGCTTGCTACGAATCCAAATATGAACGAAGCCTGGTATGCTAATTACCTGGGAATTTTAAGGGCAAACACCGTTCTTGATAATTTAAATGCAACCGTCGTTCCGGATGAAGCCACTCGAAGTCAAATGGAAGGTGAAGCGAAATTTTTACGCGCATTTTTTTATTTTGATCTGATCAGATGGTTTGGGAAAGTACCACTTGTTGATCATGCTGTAACCATCGAAGAAGCGCTTACTATTTCTCGCAGTCCTGTAGCTGATGTTTATAGTTTAGTTATTTCTGATTTGACGGATGCTTTAGGAAAGTTGCCGGAGACTTATCCTGCCACCGGTAAAGGCAAGGCAACCTCTCTTGCAGCGAAAGCATTATTAGGATTGGTGTATTTAACGCGTACCGGCAGCACCTATGGAATAGAAGGGCCGGGGTTAGGCACAAATGAATATTCCGAAGCCGTCTCATTATTCAATGAGGTAATCAATAGTGGTAAATTTAGTTGGGTAAGTAGTTATGCAAGTATATTTTCCTATACCAATGAAGGTAATCAAGACATTGTTTTTGATATACAGGCCATAGGTGGAAATACAGGGGACGTTGGAGTAGGGTCCCGATTTCCTTCTGAAATCTATGATGGGGCGTATGGACTGGCCATCGGTTTGGGATTCCCTGGAGGTGCTGACGTTGACAGCCCTAAAGCACCCTCTAAAGATCTTCAAAGTTCTTATGAAACCGGTGATGTCAGATATACTTTTTCAATCTTACCGAGCTATGTTAATTTATCGGGTAACACGGTAAACACAGGTCAGTTCATAAAATTTTTGGATGCCTCAAAGAAAGGGGCAGATCGCTTTAATTGGCCGATAAATTATCCCGTGTTACGTTATACTGATGTTTTAATGATGAAGGCGGAAGCAATTATTCGCGGCGGATTTGGGGGCTTGGGAACGCAGCAGGAGGTTGATGATATTGTTAATATGGTAAGAGCAAGAGCGGGTTTAGGAAGTGTTTCTTCGGTCACACTAGATATGTTACTCCTCGAAAGAAGACATGAGTTCGCTGGTGAGGGACTTCGGTGGCACGATCTGGTTAGATCGGGTACGATAATAGAGATCATGTCGGCATGGGATGCTAAAGATGATTTAGAGAATAAAGTAAAGCCGATGAGCGCTGATGAAATCATTTATCCTATACCGCAGACTCAGTTAACGGTTAGTCCTGGACTGTACAGTCAAAATCCAGGATATAATTAATTACTCATCACAATTTTTTACAAGTCACCACACTAAGACCGCCCTTCGGGCGGTTTTTAGTTTATCTTAAATAGAAATGGATCGTAAAACTGTTTGTTCCGGGCGCGAGCGTTTTGCTGAATACAATTTGCGCCATCCCTATTTTCAACTTGCAATAATTCATATAGCGGTTGATTGTGATAAAAGGCGATAATCACAAAGGATTCAATTAATCACCAACGTGTCGTAAGAAATGGGGAAGGGTCGGTCATTTACCTGGAAGAAATACCTTCCAGGTAAGTCCGTTTGAAAATTAATCACTGTGTCTTCATATACCATAATATCGGGGCAGAAGCCAGAGCTTGTTGAAAGACCAGTTGCTTTAAAGGTCACATGATACCTGTTTATTGTATGCATAGTAACTACTAAGCCACTCCAGCATCCATTGGTACCTTCTGCTTTAAATTAATGGTAACGGGTTGATTCACTTTGACCTTGCTCTGGTATTGCTACTTCAGAATATTAGCGCTTCTTCTTTTCTTCACAGGAAAATCCAATTCTCCGCAATCAGTCAGAAGTGCCGTAATAGCAAGAAGTATAATAAATTTTTTATAGTGATTCATCTATACCACAGACCCCATAAACCTTATCAAAGTTGAAACGCCCCAAGAAAAATTTAATAGGATTGGCTAGATGCTTTTTTAAACAGGCAGTGCATTCAGTTAAAATAGAATACCGACAACGAGAATTTTCATTTATCTGGCGGGGCTAATGCAAGCAATAATTACGAGCACAATTGCAATCGTAGATGCAACTGTGCGGACCATATTCAGATTATTCCAGGGTATTTCGAATTTGGCTCTTTGTGCAGCAATGTCTTGCGCCGTGGCTGAATGTAAATTGAAGGCATCCAATGCCTCGTTTAATGGAACATTACCCACAATGGTAACGCCAAATACGCCGATCAGGTAGGTTGCTGCTGCAGCAAGCAAAAACCAAAAACGCATAGAAGGTGCTGCCGTATAATGCAAATAGGTACTTAACGGTAACAACAAAGCGGTTCCTAAAAATGAAATAAAAAAAACCGGATTTAGTATCGCTCTGTTAATGGATTGCATAGCTGCGATATATTCTACATTTGACAATCGGCCAAGTCCAATGGTTACGGCGCACGACCAGGAGTAAAAAAGCCCGGCAATTAGGGCTGTAGTTGTGGCTGTTATAACTAACGCAGCGTTTGATAGTGTTGCCATAGTCTGTTTTTTGATTTATTAGGTTTTGTTGACTTCGTAAGAAATTCTATGATTGGTTGATATGCACTTTAGTAAAGTTTTTAACCCCTTCTTAAGCTTTTTACATAGAGTAGAATCTGGTTTAATTCATCATCACTGAATTTTTTACTAAATGACGGCATAAATCCTTTTCCGTTTTGAATCTTTTGGAGAATATCTTCATCGGATAATATACTTCTCTTTAAATTTTTTGCTCCGAGAAACTCTTTTGTTCCGTCCGCACCATGGCAACGGCTGCAGTTTCGCTTATACAAACTTTCACCAGAGGTCGCGTGTGCTGTTATTGATTTTTTGAATGCTGTAGTGACAAAAAACGTCATCAAAAAAAAGAACATGGTCACTATTCTCAAATTCTTTCGGGATTTCGCTATGCTCCTGGTCATAACTTTTTTTACAAAATTATGACTACCACAAGTTCTTAAATAGAACAAAACCGACAAGGCTATTTATTTATTAAAACGGGAGCGGAAATTTTATTCGATAGGTTTTCCAAACCTCAATGTGTTACCATTCGGATCATTAACATAAAATTCCCGTGATCCCCACGTTTGATTTAAAGGGCCCTGATGGACAGGCGATTCTTTTTTGTATGAAGTGTCTAAACCCCGATCTACAAATTTTTTGAATAGCGAATCCACATCATCAACCAGGATATAAACAACATTACCAAACGTACCATCTCCGCTATGTGTCGAGAGGTTAATTTCAGCACCTTCCTTTCTAAGTATGCTAAAAGATGGAGATCCTGATGGAGGCCATGTACCAACGTGTTCAAAATCCAGGATGTCCGTATAGAAGGATAATGATTCTTTCATATCCTTACATTTCATCGTAGGAATGATTTTCATCTTTTATTGTCGATTTGTCTTTTGAAAAATTCCCAGCCTTCAACATGAACATCAATATCATTAGGATAGTCATGTTTTCCGCCAATCACTTTCAATAGCACGACTTCCGGTTTGCCCTCTTTCTTATAGGTGTATCGCTCAATTATTTTTCCGTCACTAGGATCGCTATCCGGTATTGATTCTTTGATGGGATCTCCATTATATCCCGCCAGGTTTGCCCAGTATTGAAATGTTCTATCCGTTGAACGGACATTGCCCATTATAAAATTTCCCGACTGCATCATGCCACCTTCATATGGATTGAGTGGATCAGCAGTACCATTAACGATCATGATTGGAATAGCAACTTTGGCTTCAGCACAATCGAGATTATCGGTATCGGGAAGATTCGCGATAAGAGCTGCTACCGCTTTAAATTTTCCGGGCATGGTCATCGCGAGTTTATAGCACATATGTCCGCCGCCCGATGTACCGATTGCAAAAGCGTGTTGATCATTGATTTTATATTTCTCTTTAAAGTAGCTGATCATCAAGTTGAAGAAGGTATTTTCATCAATGTTTTCCGTATTTGCCAACGAGCTGGCGGCCTTGCGACATTCATTCCAATAATTCTTATAACCGTTGGGATAAACCAGTAGAACATTTTCGGTATTAGCTTTTTGTCCGAGTTGGGTGGTCCTTCCCATCATATCTTTACCGTTCCCTCCAGAACCATGCAGAATAAAAACCAAACTAGCTCCTGGTTTTAAGGATTGAGATCGGTTAAAATGAAAAGATCTGTAGTTGCTACCGACTTTAATAGAATCACTGATAACCTGTGTGTAGACTTTTGAATAAAATAGAATGAGGGAGAATAGAAGGAGGGTATTTTTCTTCATAAAGGTTATTGTAAGGAATGTAAATGTAATTCGTAAATGGGCTTCGGTCAACATTCTGATAGTATTGAAATCAGAGTAAACTTCTTAGTCACAGATTTCGGGCCGAATCGATATCGATTGGCTTTTGTTCTAGCGAGTCTTATGACGAGGAAGTGCAGTGCGGGCGCGCCCTGGAAAAAGTCCATTTCAGATATAATTCGCAGTCGCGCTTTGGGTGACCTGATCTAATCCATCAGCCTTAGCGGCCGATGGATTTAGATCAGGCAGTATGAACAAATTCCCGGTGCGAATTTGCTTGATGTCTAATGAAGGCATCAATGGCATGCCCACAGCGTCAAGTAAATTTTTTTATGATGCTACGGCAAGTTTATCAAGGAAAATTTCATTATCGGTGGGTAGGACAACCTTACAAGGCGAAGACGTCTCGCGATTTTAAACATTGATCAACATCATCTTCTGACGAGCAAGGTCAGTGCGGCGCGCCCTGGAAAGAGTGCATTTCACATATAATTCGCAGTGGCGCTTTGGATGCCGGATCTAAAATCCATCGTCCTTAGCGGCCGATGGATTTAGACCCGGCAGTATAGCGAATTTGCCTGGTGTCCAATGGAGGAATCAATGGCTTGCTAAGAGTAAGGCAAATGTTTTTTAATCGACCCAGCATATCAAGGGAAATTTCATTACCGTCGAATAGACAAACCCACGGAAGCAGTGTTCCAAATAGATATTGACATTGCAAGACTTCTGTCGAGGAAGTTCGCTGCAGGCGCGCTCTGGAGAGAGTTCATTTCAGATATAATTCGCAGTGGCGCGCTTTGGGTGACCTGATCTAATCCATCAGCCTTAGCGGCCGATGGATTTAGATCAGGCAGTAGAATGCAAATCGCACAGCGACTTTGCTGGCTTCCAATGGAAGCATCAGTGAATGGGTAAAAGATAAGGACAATAGATATCGATTAGCTTTTATTTAGCGAGGGACTTTTGACGAGGAAGTTTAACACAACTCCCTGGAAAGCGTGCATTTCACTATGGTCCGTAGTGGCTTTTCGGCCTGATCTAAAAAAGTCACGTCATTTCGAATGAAGGGAATGAATGTGCGTAGGAGGGAAGCAATCCCCTGGCTATGAATGCGAACGCTGTAGCCAGAGATTTTGGCAGGAATATTATTACAGGCATCCCTCATTGTTGAAACAAAATTTTTTAATCGTAACCGATGCATCGATTTGAGTGACAGGTGGTGAAACAAAATCCTGAATGGCAAAAATTATATTGGAATTTATGGTACGTTAGACGCCAGTTTTACTCCGGGTCTTTTTATTATAATTACAGGATAGTTATCGATTTGTTTTAAACCTTCACTTCATTATGAAATATACACTGCTTATTGTCTTCTCCCTTGTATGGAGCATTACTTTCGCACAGAACTCCATCGGAATATTTAAAAACAACAAAGACATCGGTAAACCAAAAGAAGCAGGCGCGGCGTCGTTTGACGAAGTCACCCAATCGTATACGCTGAAAGGAGCTGGTTATAACATCTGGTTTGAAAGAGATGAGTTTAATTATTTGTATAACAAGATGGGCGGTGATTTTGTAATCACTGCCAACTTTGAATTTATTGGAAAGGGAACGGACCCGCATCGCAAGATTGGTTTAATGGTCCGGGAATCTGATGATGAAAAGGCCGCCAGCATCAATGCTACCTTGCACGGCGATGGTCTGACCGTGATGCAATGGCGTGAACTCCGAGGTGCTTTCATGCGTGACCCGGAGGACGAAATTTTTCCTCAAAAGAATAATTATACCATCCTGCAATTGGAGCGCGTCGGTAAAAATATAATCATGCGCGCAGCGCATCCTGGAGAGCCGCTTCAAATGTTGGGATCACATAGAATGGAGAGCTTTAAAGATTCCGTGCTGGTAGGATTGTTTATTTCCTCACACAACAAAGATGTTGTTGAACAAGCAAGAGTGTGGAACGTCCGCATCGATCGCCCGGTACCTGAGAGCTATAATCCAGGTAAGGAAGGCTGGATTGGTTGCCGGCTGGAGACTATGAATGTATTTGACGGGAAGCGAAAAGTTATTTATGAAAAAAATGGGCGCTTTGAGGCTCCTAACTGGATGCCTGATGGTAAGAAGCTATTAATTAATATGGATGGCTTGCTTTATACTATTCCAGTGGAGGGTGGCGAACCTCAAAAAGTAAACACAGGGGCCGTCAACAAGCTTAACAATGATCACGTGATTTCCTTCAATGGAAAAATGCTCGCCATCAGCAGCTCTCGCGATGGAATGCCGGGTGGTGGATCATCCGTTTATGTTCTTCCACTTGAAGGAGGTGAACCTAAATTGCTTACGGAAGAAACCCCATCCTATCTTCATGGCTGGGCTGCTAACAACAAAGAAGTTGTATATGTAGCCACTCGTCCTGACAATCCAACGTATGACATATACAAAAAATCGATTGATGGAAAATCAAAAGAAGTGATGTTGACAAATACGGGAAAAGGCGAACACGTAGATGGATGTGAGTATTCACCGGATGGTAAATATATTTATTATAATGGAAGTCAATCGGGCACCATGCAACTGTGGCGTATGAAACCTGATGGAACAGCGCATGAGCAAATCACCTTTGACCAGTACAACAATTGGTTTCCTCATATTTCACCGGATGGAAAATGGATAGCCTACATTTCATTCCCATACGACATACCTGTCAATAGCCATCCTTCTTATAAGAGAGTGACGTTAAAACTGATGCCATCGGCTGGCGGCGCTCCGAAAGTAATTGCATATCTATATGGTGGTCAGGGTACGATCAACGTTCCTTCTTGGTCGCCGGATAGTAAAAGCATCGCCTTCGTGAGCAATTCCGGTAAATAGTTTAGCCCGGAGCTTTAGCTCCGAGATCAAATAAAAACAAGAAGCGCGTCGACTGTGCAATGATGTTTGAAAAACAGAATCAGAACGACGCGCAATCTTCGCATTATAAACAACTCAGCTTTTAAGCCAAACATATCTCTGGAGATATTTTCCGAGCATTAACAGTTTCGGGACATTCACCTCAGCTCGCAGCTATAAAATTCATCGCCAGAAATGTGAATGCTTATAATGAAAACTCACTAAAAAGTCCCGGAGGGATGTTATGATTGTAGCCCGGAGCTTCAGCTCCGGGATTAAATAAAAACACGAAGCGTGTCGACTACGCATGCTGTTTGAAAAACAAATCAGAACGACACGCAACCTACGCATCATAATCGATGCAGCTTTTATTTAAGTATTGACCCAAAATTGATTTTAATGGATCTTTCAAACTTAGTATTACCTATATTTTCTGCATAGACTTACAGATAACTTAACCACCAATGGTTGTGTCTCCCTTTATACCGGTAATACCATTGGCACAGAGGATACAATGCGACTATTATGCATATCCATACTACGTAGACCCAACCCAAGACATAACCTGCACCAGGGGGGATTCCCCCGAATCCTTTGCTAAAATGGAAATCAAGTTCTGACCAGGATATACCGGTTGTTAGCGTGTAGAAACACAAGGCAGTAAAATGGATGAGGTAGAAGTGAAGAATGTAATAAAACAAGGGTACCCTTCCTATGATCCTGAATGGCTCAAGGGAACCTATTCTCAGTCTTTCCATCCAAGGTAGGATGACCAGTACTGGTCCCAATGTCATGAGTGTATAGAGTAGAGACACGGGATATTTTGTAACGTTCAGAAAACTCATCAAGGTGAACATGGCATTTTTCTGAGGCATCCAAGGCCTCGGGTCGCCATACCAATTTGTAAACCTGAGCACAATAAAGAGAAGTATTGCCGCGCTTCCTGCATAACGTAAAATCTGCCTTCGCTTAGCGCCATCAAAATTCGAATCATATAGAAAACCCATGCCATAACCTGTCACCATAATACTGAGCCAAGGAATTAGCGGATAGGGTACATGGAATAGCTTTCCAGGGGCAATGGAAAACACGCCTGCTTGCTGAAGAAGGACCCACAAGGCATATCCGTTTTCATCCGGTTTGATGGGAACCAAATCGAACAGGTTATGTCCAAAGATGAGGATGAGTCCGATAATTAAAATGATCCGTTGTGGAAGAAATACCAGGGCCGACAACACTACCATGGAAGCTCCGATAACCCATATCACTTGCAAAAATGTGAAATCGTAGTACAGGTTGAACACCAAGCCAAAACGCACAATGGTTAACTCCAGAATAATGAGCCATAATCCACGGGTAAGCAAGAATAAGGATAAATCCTTCACTGACTTTCGCTGCAGACTGATGCGAGCAGAAATCCCCGAAAGAAACACAAAAGTAGGGGCACAAAAATGAGTGATCAGCCGGGTGAAAAATAAGGGCGGATTGGTTTTGCTCAGATCCGTAGGATCGAAAAGAAATGCATCAAAATGAAAAAAATCGCGTGTGTGATCGATTGCCATAATGATCATTACGAGCCCTCGCATGATGTCGATAGAGGCGATGCGAGGTTTTTCCGTGAGTGTATCCATTCTGGTTGACCAAATTATTTTTCAACTAACATACTGCATTAATTTCAGACAAAAGCAGCAGCCGATGTTTAAAATTCTCCCCAGTCTTTAAGAGGCGCAATATCGTAAGTCAATGGATAGGAGTGAATAGTATTAAAGGATCAATTTAATTTCATTTTATTTTGTAAGGTCAAGTCTCTGTGCTTGTTTTTGGGCTTTAAGAGCTAATTCGGTTGCCAGAAAGCAATGCTCTTGTGACATCGCGGTTTCTGTGCGGTTAAGAATATCGTTTATCAGTTGTTCACCGTAAGGGAGTGGCTCTTTGCTACAGTCGAAGTAACGGGTTTCTTTTTGATCAACAAGAAAAAGGTGACTTCCTCCTTCGCGTCCCGCAATATCTACATTCTTGCGTACCTCGATGTACCCATCTGTGCCTAGAATTGTTAACCGACCATCACCCCAGGTATTAAGCCCATCAGGAGTAAACCAATCTACCCGAATGTATCCAGTTCCACCGTTGCCGCGTACAGTCGTGTCACCAAAATCTTCAAATTTTGGATACTGTCCGTAGTGGACATTGCCGGTTTGAGAAGCAACAATATCTGCCTTCGTGGACTGGGTAAAGAAAAGAAATTGGTCACATTGATGAGAGCCAATATCCGTGATGATACCTCCATAATTCTTCGTGTCAAAGAACCACTCAGGACGGGATTTCAGGTTAATACGATGTGGACCAAGCCCAATGGTTTGTATGACCTTTCCGATAGCGCCAGCTTTTACTAATTCGCCCGCTTTAACAGTTGCCTTGTTCTCGAAACGTTCGCTATACATAATGGAATAGATCCGCTTGGTTTCTTTTTGGACTTGTCGCACCTCAGCAAGCTGTTCAAGAGATACGATCCCCGGCTTATCAGCCATAAAATCTTTGTTATGGCGCATCACTTGAATACCAAGTGGAGCACGATCTATCGGGATGGAAGCGCTGACTACTAACTGGATGGTGGAGTCTTCCAATATCTCCTTTTCATTCCGCGCAAGTTTTGCCTGTGGATATCGCTTGATGAACGCATCCGCTAGCGTTGATTCTTTCGCGTAAAAAGATATGAGTTGCCCCCCGTTTCTGATCATTGCATCAGTTTGGCTGTTAATATGACCGTGATTTAATCCGATGACAGAAAAGCGAATAGCCGCTAAAGTTTTCCCTTTGGATTTGGGGGGTTTTTCGCTATTGATAATGGGTCTGGAACTTATACCTGAAGAATCTGCAATGGCCGGGGTTGCAACTAGTCCCGCTGCTGTTGCGAGTGATTGTTGTATAAATTTGCGCCTGTTAGCTTTCATAAGTCAGTAATTTGTGTCTACAATGTTATGAAGAATGAAGTTAAAAAATTCAAAATTCGCATGCCGGAATTCAGAAATTTACTTTTCCGGACTTCTTCAATCCCAGGTAAGTTTTTATCCTTTTTATTTATTGAAGGTACTGATGTCGTTCATGTTCTATACGTGCAATTTATGCCTTGTTGCAGTCGCTTTATCTGCCAGTCGCTTTAGACACAATTAACCCGATTTAGAAATCTTACAACCGTTTCATTTTCCAAGTCAATTTGTTTTTCTTCATAGACGCTAAACCAAACCTAGGAAATATTCATCCGCACGGCAGATCACGAAAAGAGCTGTTAGCATGAATATTTCCCTTACGCTAACCACTATTTTCACATGAAATGCTCATGCAATAAGCATTCACCCACCGCTATTATCGACATGGCATTCCATCGGTACAACCCGTGCCCACAAAAGAATTCGACGTCTTTAATTAAAGAAAACCACTACGATATAAATTTTAAAACTGATGAAAACATTTTTAGGCATTTTCCTGTGCGTGACTATGGCTCATGCGGCTGCAGCGACTGAGATAGATAGCGCAAAATTATTCTTTGACAGTCTAGAAGCTTCATTTCAATACCAGCATGGGGAGATCCAGCTCGACAATGGTATTGGTACCCTAAACGTTCCTGCTGGATTTCGTTTCCTCGATTCAGAGCAGTCCGAATATGTTATACACGAGATGTGGGGTAACCCACCCGATGCACCGACATTAGGGATGATCATTCCAGAAAACATCGGCCTAACCAATGAACGTTCCTGGGCCTTTATTATAACCTATGACGAAATGGGTTTCGTCAAAGATGATGATGCAGACGAAGTTGACTACGATGAACTCTTGAAAGAAATGCAAAGTGACGCAGCATCCGCAAACAAAGAACGGGTAGAGCAAGGGTATGAATCCATAGCTATTATTGGATGGGCCGCAAAACCTTACTACGATAGCGAGAAAAAAGTTCTGCATTGGGCTAAAGAAATAAAGTTTGGAGAAAATGACGGAACTACCTTAAACTATAATGTGCGCATACTCGGAAGAAAGGGTGTCCTTGTATTGAATGCAGTTGCCTCCATGATGGAATTACCCGAAGTACAACAAAACATTGAACCTGTTCTCGCATCCTTCAGCTACGCTGACGGAAATACGTATGCTGATTTCAACCCAAGTATGGATGAGGTTGCAGCGTGGACTATAGGTGGCCTCGTCGCTGGTAAAGTACTTGCAAAAGTGGGAATACTGGCATTGCTTTTAAAGAACATTAAACTTATAGGCTTGGCCCTTGCGGGTCTTGCAACTGCGGCGTGGAAATGGTATAAGAGCAAGACGGAATTGCCTGCGGTTAGAAAGATTGAGAGTTAAGCTTAAAGCTTAAAGCAGAAAGCACAAAGCTTAAAGCTTTTTTTCTTATAACATTAGGCCTCTGCTTTAACCCTTGCCTTTGAGATTTTAAAAAATTGATCAATTGCATCGAAAAAACAAAGGCTTGGTGCGCTAGCTTTCTGCTTTCAGCTTTCAGCTTTTTTCAAGCCTTCTGCTTTCTCTCTATTTCCTTCAAATTCTCCAACTTCCTATTCCTTAAAAACCCGTTGATATCTTCAAAGTGTTCTTTGATGCGCTTGTTGCCAAATTCAAATACTTTGATGGCAAGTCCATCCAGGAAATCCCGGTCGTGCGAGACTAGAATTAAGGTGCCGTCAAAAGCTCTTAAAGCATCTTTTAAAATATCTTTTGTTTTTATATCAAGGTGGTTCGTAGGCTCATCGAGGATCAGCAGATTAACGGGTTGTAGTAATAATTTGATCATGGCGAGTCGGGTCTTTTCTCCTCCCGAAAGCATTTTTACTTTTTTATCGATCGTGTCGCCGCTGAACATGAACGCGCCTAAGATATCTTTTATTTTAGTTCGGATATCACCTTCGGCGATCTGATCGATGGTTTGAAAGACGGTAAGGTCTTCATCCAGCAGGGAAGCTTGATTCTGGGCAAAATATCCGATCATCGAATTATGACCAAGCTGAAGCTTTCCTTCATAATCAATTTCGCCCATGATGGCTTTTACCAGCGTGGATTTACCTTCACCATTTTTTCCTACGAAGGCTACTTTTTCACCTCGGGCAATGGTAAACGAGGCATCTTTAAATACGGTATGTTCTCCGTATTTTTTGGTGAGGCCATCAACGATCACGGGATAACTGCCCGAGCGGGGTGCTGGTGGAAATTTTAAATTCAAAGCAGAAGTATCGACTTCATCTACTTCGATGATCTCAATTTTTTCCAGCATCTTCACACGCGATTGCACTTGGAGTGTCTTGGAGTAGGTACCTTTAAACCGATCGATAAATTCTTGTATGTCCGCGATTTGTTTTGCCTGATCGTCGAATTGTTTTTGCTGTTGTTCACGCCTTTCCTTACGCAGCTGCAAGTAATGAGAGTAGTTTGTCTTGTAGTCGTAGATACGTCCCATCGTAACTTCAATGGTCCGGTTGGTTAGATTATCAACAAAAGTTTTATCATGGCTGATGACAATGACAGCCTTGGCGTTGTTGATTAAAAAATCTTCCAGCCACTGGATCGACTCAATATCCATGTGATTGGTTGGCTCATCCAACAGAATCAGATCAGGTTTTTGTAAAAGGATCTTTGCCAACTCGATGCGCATACGCCATCCGCCGCTAAACTCGTTGGTGGGCCTTGTAAAATCGGATCGTAAAAATCCTAGACCCATCAGCGTCTTCTCCACCTCCGCATCAAAATTGATTTCTTCAATGGAATAATATTTCTCGCTTAGTTCTGATACCTGCTCAATGATATTGGAATATTCTTCTGATTCGTAGTCCGTACGGGTCTCGAGTTGATGGTTGAGCTCTTCCATTTGCTTTTTCATGTTCAGGATTTTCGCAAAAGCCTTGGAAGCTTCCTCAAACACGGTAACATTATCTTCGATCAGCAGATGCTGAGGCAAATAGGCGATAATGGCATCTTTAGGGGCCGATACTTTTCCTCGCGTAGCTTTACTTTGGCCGGCAATAATTTTTAGTAGCGTTGATTTTCCTGCACCATTTTTGCCCATCAAGGCAATTCTATCGTTTTCATTGATATTAAAAGTGATGTTGCTAAATAGAATTGAACCGTTAAACTCAACACTGACTGCGTCAACTGAAATCATGATTATTTAAATAAGGCGGCAAAGATAATGGTTAGCAGTTATCCGTTATCAGTTAATCGTTAATCGTTTTGTGAATTTTATAGCTTCTACGATCTAAAAACTAATATCTACTGAGCAGGCTCTACGACGTGTATCTCAAATGGAATTTTCTTATTTGGCTTTTCATTGTACGTTTTGCTTTTAGCAATAATATCAACCACGTCTAATCCTTCAACTACTTCTCCGAACACAGTATATTTTTGATCTAAGGACAGGTCGCCCCCGATCGTCAGGTATGTTTGCCGTTGTTCTGGCGTCAATTCTATTCCAGAATTTCGAGCTTCGTCGCCAATTTCCCAGTCGGCATACCGGCGGCCCTGGATAATGTAGAATTCAGTTGACGATGATTCCAATTCCGGGTTATTTTCGTCCACCCGGGCCATAGCTAGTGCACCTTTTTTATGAAAGTACTTTGGATTAAACTCTGAAGGAATCCGATAGGGAAGACTCTTAGTCAGATCACCGCCCTGTATCATAAACTCAGATACAACTCTATAGAAGTCTGATTCCTTATAATAATCCTCTTTGATATTCTTTATGAAGTTAGCACGGTGTAGCGGCGTATCATCATACAAACGAACGCGGATAGTTCCCGAACTTGTTTTGATGTCCACCAATCTTTCGGGATTTTCCTTGCCATAGTCCGTTAGAATGCTCCGCACATTTTCTTTTGTTATTACTTTAACTTCTTCTTTTTTTGCGCAGGAAAATAGCAATGCAGCAAATGCGAGTAACAGAATACACGTTTTCATAATGTTTGCGATTGTAGGCAACGAGTTTAAAGTTAATAGTTATCCGTTACTAGTTCATGGTTAATTGTTGGTAATTTTCCCGGCATAACAGGCAGGCTGAACAAATAACCAGTACGTCAAAACATTTGCTTTTCCCAGCATCTACAAAAATTTCTGAATCTGTCATGAATGTACTTTCGCCAGATGCAAGAAAAAGTGCTGTTCGGACAATATCACGTGCGTCTCCGAAACGTTTCAAGGTATCTTAACCTGCACGCCGGCGGCAAATTCCTGCAGCGCAACTTCAGACCGGCTGATCCAGCTTTTGTGTATAATACACGATAGTCCATCTACTAATACCTTAGTAACCGTCGGACCCCTGATAAAATAATTGGGGTAAAATCTTAAGCATTCTGAAAATTAGTTTTTTATGGATGCAGATAATATTGTTTAACGTGAAAAGTTGTGATTTTCGTTCAGATTTCGGTCTGCTATTGGGTGTTTAAAAAGGAGGGAAGATTATATTTACACATTTGTTTTGGGTTAACGGATGAGAAATCTGAAGATTTTTACAAAATTATTTATTTCTCACACGATGGTGGGCTTAGTGTCCATCATAGCCCTGTCTACTATTTTTTACATTCTCGTAAGCGATATGTTGATACAGCGAACGCTCGATCAACTTTCTTCAGTCAATATTTTAAAAAAGGATTTAGTTGAAAGTTATTTCTTCAGGTCGGAGCAAAACCTGCAAGAATTGCAGTTGGAAAATAAATTTCTTCACCTCTACGATTTGCTTTCAAAGATCCCAGCCCAGGATTCTTTGGATAAAATCCCTGACGTCGTTGAAATTGATACCATTGGTAAGCTTTATGATTTTCGAAATTTGTATTTGTTTGATGAAAATAGTCGCCTGCTCTATAGTACAGATGGAAAAAATATTCCTGAAAACATCCTCCAAAAAATTGATTCAATTGTACGCTCGGATCCCAAACAATTGCACATCATCGATGCATCTCCCTTTTCAAGGGACCGGCATACTTTGCTTTTTTATTATTTGCCCATTTTCCGGAACGATAAGATAACGGGGAGAGTACTGGTGCAGGAGAATTTTCAAAAAATTCAGCGAATATTATTTGAAGTTTCCGGGATGGGTAATACAGGCGAGTCTTACCTGGTGGGCAAAGATAATCGTTTACGTTCGGCTTCCCGGTTTTTTCCGGACAAGCCGCCGGGTTCCATTGAGGTGAAAGGAGAGGCGGCCTTAAAGTCATTTGAAGGTAGTACCGGGAATGGTGTTTTTAAAGATTATAGGGAGAAGCTGGTTTTGAGTGCATACCGCCGCATTAATCTCCCGGATTTGCCCTGGACAATTTTCTCAGAAATAGATTGGGATGAGGCTGTTCAACCTATTATTAAGCTTCGAAATTATTTGATAGGTCTAACACTGGTTATCGTTCTACTCACTTCAATCATCACATTTGTTCTTTCCAATGCGATAGCGCTTCCGATTTTACAATTGAAGAAAACTATTCTTACGCTATCAAAGGGAATAATTCCATCCCAAGCGCCGTCAACATCATCCGAAGATGAAATTGGCCAAATGGCGCAAGCCATCTCTGAGTTGACTTCCGGACTGGAAAGAACATCACAATTTGCGAAAGAAATAGGTTCCAGAAATTTTGATGCAACATTTACAACATTAAGCGACAAAGACACGTTGGGGTTGGCGTTAATTTCAATGCGCGACGAATTGCGGAAGTTCAGTGAAAAAGAAGTTAAGCTGGTTCGGGAGAGAGCAGCCGCATTGTTGGAAGGGCAGGAAAAAGAACGCAAGAGAATTATAAATGAACTGCACGACGGAGTGGGGCAATTGCTTACTGCGATACGTATGCGTGTCGACGTACTGGACAGTAACGATGAAGTGAAGCGCGAGATTATAGCTCAACTAAATGAGACTATCGCTGAAGTAAAACGAATATCCTACAATGTCATGCCGCAGGCTATTGTTGACTATGGTTTGAAAGCAGCGCTAAAAGGTTTATGTGATACAATTGAGAGATACTCGGCCCTAAAAATTGATTTTCAATATGTCCGGGAGTATGAACACGAACTTAACTTTGAAATTAGTATAGCCATTTTCCGGATTGCACAGGAGGGACTCAATAATATTGTAAGGCATGCGAATGCTACAACTGTAAATTTGTACGTACTGGATAAAGAGGACGAGCTCTACTTCCTTCTCGAGGACAACGGAAGAGGATTTGATGATAAGGGAATGGAGGGAAGTGCTGGATATGGATTACGAAATATTAAAGAGCGTGCTAAACTTTTGAACGGGAACGCGGATATTCAGTCGTCGCCTGGACACGGAGTTGTTATTGAAATACATATACCTTATCCTAACGTGAATTTCGAATGAATACAATTCGATTAGTGCTTGCTGATGATCATCCGTTAATACGAGCGGGGTTCAAATCTATGTTGGACAAAAATGAGCGATTTGAAATTGTGGGTGAAGCTGAGAATGGGAAAGAACTGATGGACCTGATTAATAATCTGGTGCCCGATGTTATTCTGGCGGATATTAATATGCCCATTATAAATGGGCTCGTTGCCCTAGAAAAGATTAAGATGCAATACCCAGCGATCAAGTTTATTATCCTTACCATGCACGAAGAGCGTGAGTATGTAATTAATGCGCTAAAAATCGGAGCTGAGGGATATTTGCTAAAAAATATAGAAAGATTTGAACTGGAGAGAGCAATCATCGCCGTTTATGAAGGTGGGAAGTACTTTAGCCCTGTCGTTACTAGCATTTTGGCTGACGTTGCTATAAAGCCCGAACTACCCGAACTTGGTGAAATATCACCGCGCGAAAAGGAAGTGCTGGAATTGGTGGCTCAGGGATATAGTACCAAGTTAATAGCTGACAAATTGGGCATCGGCATTCGTACCGTTGAATCTCACCGGATAAACATGTTAAAAAAGATGAAGGTCAGCAACTCCGCTGAATTAATAAGAAAAGCAATCGAACTGAAAATTATCACCTGACTTTAAGATCCTATCCGTATAAATACGGATAGTCAAACCGTATAATTCCTGATTCACCAGCCTCTCAATACGCCGTTTATTTGTGTAAAAGCAAACAAACAGTGCTATGGAAAAAAACGTAAGGAAACGAATTGCCTTAATGGGATTATTTCTACTGGGTGTATTTTTCACCAATGCCCAGACGAGGGAATCGCACCCTGCATGGGTTGTCTCGAAAGATGTGCAGAAAGTAGCCAATAAAAAGATGTATAACGATGAGAATATGCGAAAGTCTTATATGATGGCGCCTTCTGTTGGAACTCCGTCCTGGATTATTTCCAAGGGCGTGTATCGTTATGACAAGGAAAGCGCTCCGTCGCAGGGTAATGTTGCGATGAAAGGGTATCCTTCATGGATAATTTCAAAAGGCGTGCAGCGCATCAAAAAGTAATTTAAAAGGTTGATGGTAGGGGAGGGCCGGCGATTTGCCGGCCTTTTTATTTGATACTAAAATCGAGTCTACAGTTGAAATCTTCAACCCAACAAAGTTTCAGATAAACGAACCCCTCCTTGACGTGCAATATTAGCTACTAAAAATAATTCCCTCGGCGTTGTTATTAAGACCATTTTCATTTCTGTTATATGCTATCGAAAAAGTTTTACTCAATAATTGGACTACATCAGATATTCATTCAAAAAATTTGCGCTTTAAAATTCTGAGATTTTTTCCTTTGAAAATAAATAGGTATTGAACCGAACCATCCATTCCAAGCCGACCGGAAATGGATGCAAAAGAACTAATTGATTGCGATGGATGAATTTGTTTTTTTGTGCATAATTGTAATTTCTTGCGCATTCCAAATGGTATTTGATAAACAGCATTGCCTGAATAACTAATTTTTTCTAAAACGGTTATTTATCGTCGATAACGGATTCCTAAATACAAACCCTGCTGTATGATGAATTTGAATAAACCGTATCTAACCACATTGACTCCGTTGCGAGGTATGGCGGCATTGCTTATTGTAATATTTCACTCCAACCTGATGGTCCAGCCCATGCTGCCACGAGATGAAACTAAATTACTAAACGCAAGTTGGACTTGGGTTGACTTCTTTTTTATACTCAGTGGTTTTATTATCTCTTATGTATACAGCGAAACATTTAGGGAATCCATCCGTAGTTCTAAATACTGGAAATACATCGGGGCGCGCTTTGCACGCATCTATCCGCTTCACTTTTTTACACTGATGTGGTCGCTAGTATGCACGTTGATCATTCTTTATTATGCTGATGCGATGGACCCATTTTACCAAGGTGTCTATAATCCAAAGGCAGCTCCACCTTCTCTTTTGCTCCTTCATTCACTACACATATATAAGACTCCTACATTAAATACTCCTTCGTGGTCATTGAGTACGGAATGGTGGGTATATATGATATTCCCCTTCCTGGTTCCTTATTTTTCACGCTTAAGAGGAAGTGGCAAAATAATAACCTTCTTGCTTATTATCGGTTTTTACCTCATCATATATTACTGGCTCGGGCCTATGGCGGAACCGTTCCCTGGAGGACCTCCAAGGCTTAACGTAATTCCCGACTTTGGAGTATTCAGATGCCTGGCCGGATTTATGT
Source organism: uncultured Bacteroidota bacterium (assembly GCA_963837415.1). GTDB lineage: Bacteria > Bacteroidota > Bacteroidia > Cytophagales > Cyclobacteriaceae > Chryseolinea. The sequence continues at coordinate 169,256 of CAWING010000006.1, forward strand.
TGGGCATGCTTCTGTACGAAACATATAAAGAAAGATCAGGTTTTAATATCTTAAGAAACAACTGGTGCTTTGTACTCATTTCTGGATCGACTTTATTAGCAATGCAATTTGAAGTTAATGAGTTGCTGCTTGTCTTGCTGTTTTTCCCATTGATTATTTTATCTGCCGCCTACAATAATACAAGCCTCAAAAAAGTATTGGACACACCTGTTCTTCAACGATTAGGTGATTGGTCGTTCTCGATCTATATGGTACACATTCCAATAGCGCAAATATTCATCATTTTTTTAGTTAAAAAGAATCCAGACCTATACGCCAAATTTCCAATGCAAACAACTCCTGACTTTGCGCTTGGATTAATTTATTGTATTGCATTGGTGATCCTGACATTGTTTGTCGCCTCATTAACATATCGGTATATCGAAGTTCCGGCGAGGAATTACCTCAATAAATTTTTCAAATCGAAAAAAGTTAAAATTGCGGCTTGATATGTTGACTTGCCTATTCAAGGCATTATCAGTTCAACGCAGAATTACGGATGAAGAGCATTTACTATTCTCTACTAAAGAATACTAACTTACTAACGAATAACCATTAACGGATAACTGATAACGGCGTCTCCTGCAATTCAAATATTTCCGCCAGCAATTCATAGGAACGAACCCGGTCTTTAAAATCATGCGTGATGGTAGCAACTACAATTTCATCTATGCCGTATCGTTGAGCAAGAAGCGCTAATTTATTTTTGACCTGGTCCGGTGCTCCGCTTATGGTTCGTCCTCTGTTAAAATGAATGCGTTCGATTTCGTCCGCTGAATATCTGACGTTTTTAATTTCATCGTATGGCGGAAAGCCTTGTCTCACGCCTCGCTCCATGTTTAGCAATTGATAATCCATGACAGCTTGTAATTCATTTGCTTTTTCTTCCGTTTCGGCACACATGACAAAGATGCCTACACTTGCCTGTGGCTTTTCAAATTGATCGGAAGGTTTGAATAATTTCTTGTACGCACGCACGGCTTCAGGTCCTCCAATCGGATTGATAAATTGAGCGAAAGAAAGACCCATGCCAAAATGCGCAGCGAACAAACCACTTTGTCCGCTGGATGTGAGCAACCATAGCGCGGGCTCAGTTTCTATGACCGGAGCAGCCTTGACGTTACTTCGTTCACCGGTATCTTGAAGAAAGTGTTGTAAGTCGACCAGCTGTTGTACGAAATCCTGTTCGCTGAATGTATTGGAAGGATTCAGCAGGGATGATGAGATCCGATCGCCACCCGGTGCTCGTCCTATCCCTAGATCAATTCTTCCGGGAAAGAGTGCTTCTAATGTTCGAAAATTTTCTGCCACCTTCAGCGCGCTGTGATTGGGTAACATGATTCCCCCAGAGCCCATCCGCATATGCTTGGTTTCGCCTGCAAGATGCGCCAGCAAAACTTCAGGTGCTGTACCTGCCAGGCTGGTGGCGTTATGATGTTCTGAAACCCAATAACGCGTGTAACCAAGTTTATCCGTTAACCTCGCGAGTTCTGTCGATTCTTTTAAAGCTTGTACAGCCGTTCCCCCTTTACGGATAGGTGACTGATCTAAAACACTCAATTTTATCCTTTCGTCCATACTAAAAAACTGTAATAGTAGTACAAGGAATTATTTAGTAAAATGGTTTCAGGGAAAATCCGACGTGCATTAACTCAGGGAATCACCTGATTTATCAATAATCAGGGGATCGTAATAGGTGCTATAGGACGATTCGTAAACTACCTGTCATCAACCTTCATTTATTCAGTTTTGAATGCGTATTAATCCGATTGAATGCGGTTCACAAAAGAAATTGGATTGGTTTCGATTAGAAATGCATTGAATTATTCATTTCTATCTTCCCAACGCAGGAGTCCTTTTCCTGCCATTTTTATGTAAATATGTTGACGCCCGCCATAAAATTTAATGGATGGAGAACAAATGTTCTTTATATCGGTTATTGCAGTAATCAAATTTGTGTTCTTATTTTCAGGCGGACTCCGTCAATAATGCTTATGATTTCTCAACAACAATTTTCTTGTTAGCTTTGATATGCCTTTATTAACACCTGTATTTTTATAAAAAAGCTTAGGAGAAGAATCGAGAATGACTAACTCATCACCGCAGCATAGTCCAATAAAATGTTTTCTTGTTGATGATGACGAAGACGATCAGGAGATATTTTTTATGGCTTTGCAGGAACTTGATAAATCCATACACTGTGTTTTTGCAGACGATGGTGTCAAGGCATTGGAAAAATTAAGGGGTGATAACTCCTTTTTGCCTAATTATATTTTTATTGACATCAATATGCCGCGCATGAACGGTGTTGAATGTCTTCAAGAAATAAAAAAGGATAGCCGCCTAAAGCTCGTTCCGGTATTTATGTTTTCCACCTCGGCCGATCCTCAAATTATGGCTAGAGCAAAAGAGCTTGGGGCGTCCAGTTTTATCGTGAAGCCGCCTAGTATTTCGACGCTCAGCCAATTGTTGGGGTCGCTGCTTAATTTAAATATGAGCTCTCATCAATGACGCAAAGTACGTTTGCCCATTTTACGAATCAATTTCTGGCTAGCGAGAGCGAATTGGGACAGTTGATTTGTTCGAGGGACTGGAGCGACACGCCATTGGGAGATATAAAAAGCTGGCCGCAAAGTTTGGGTTCTGCGATGAGCATTTGCCTTAATTCGAAGTTCCCTATCGCGATTTGGTGGGGAAAAGATTTCACAAGCCTATACAACGATTCTTTTCGCTCGGTCTTGGGTTCAAAACATCCAAAGTCCTTGGGGTCAAAGGGAAAGGACGTTTTGCCGGAGGTCTGGAATATTATTGGCCCCATGTTAGAAAGTGCATTGACTGAAGGAAGGGCAACATGGTCGCAAAACCGGAGGCTCGTCTTAAATCGTCACGGCTATTTAGAGGAAGGATATTTTACCTTTTCCAATAGCCCCATTTATGATGAGGTGGGAAAGATTGCGGGTGTTTTTACGACTCTGATAGAAAACACTCCTTTAATTCTTAATGACGTACGCTTAAGAAAGTTAAGAGCCGAAGATTTTGCTGAACACGTTAAGACGCAGAAAAAAATAGACGAGAACGAAGCCCGTTTGCGTATGGCCATAGAGTCGACTGGGCTGGGTACCTGGGATTTCAATCCAATAACTGGAGAGCTGACTTGGTCAGAGGAATGTCAGAAAATATATGCGATTCCCCCTGGACAAAATATCGATTTTAAAACTTTTGCTGAACACATACACCCAGAGGATAAAGGTTTTGTAGAATCCGAGATAATGAAGGCGATGGATCCAAATGGACCAGGTAATTACAATCTTACTTATCGAATTCTGCGATTTACCGACGGTCAGGCACGTTGGATAAAGGCACAAGGCAAAGTATATTTTAATAAAGACAAACAACCCGATCGATTTATAGGTACGGTAATAGATATTACGACTGAAAAAGAGCAGAATATCCAGTTGCTCGAAAATGAACTTCGGATGCGACTTGCAGTTCAGGCATCGGAGATGGGTACTTTTGACTGGGATGTTACTAAATCTGAATTCCAATATTCCGAGAGGTTAGCACAAATTTTTGGTTATAAGGATACTTCAAATCTAAAGCAAGAGGACTTCAGCGATCGTATCCATTCTGAAGATCGGCAAATCCGCGAGGCTGCTCATGAAGAAGCTTTTAAAAACGGGGTGCTATTTTATGAAGCGCGAGTCGTGTGGCCCGACGGTACAGTGCGCTGGGTAAGATTGAATGGTAATGTTGGGTTTGACCAAAAGGGCGTACCACGGCGCGTGTATGGTACGACATTGGACATAACAGATTCAAAAACACAAGTTGATAATCTGGAGAGGGAGGTAACAGAAAGGACGGCAAGCTTGCAGAAAAAAAATGAAGAGCTAAAAAGAAGCGAAGAACGTTATTACAAAATGACCGAAGAGGTTCAGGATTATGCTATCATTTTATTGGATAGCGATGGTACTATTTTAAATTGGAACCAAGGCGCATCAAAGATAAAGGGATATAGAGAAGGGGAAGTAATTGGTGAAAACTTTGAAATTTTCTATTTGGAATCAGATCGTAAAAATGGACTGCCTCAAAAATTAATTAATGAAGCAAAGGAACAAGGCAGAGCTATGCACGAAGGCTGGCGTAAGAGAAAGGATGGAAGCGTTTTTTGGGGAAGCATTGTTATCACAGCGTTACACGATGACAAAAATAATGTAATCGGTTATACAAAGGTAACGCGCGACCTTACGGAGAGAAAAATTGCTGAAGATAAGCTGAGAGAACATACAAAAGAGCTTGACCGCAAAAACAAAGAGTTGGAACAGTTTGCTTACATCGCTTCTCATGACTTACAAGAACCACTTCGCAAAATCCAAACCTTTACGGAATTGCTGGAAAAAAAGATTCATAGCGAGGAAGCGAGGAAAAAGTATTTTAGTAAAATTAATTCGTCGGCCAGGCGAATGGCAGAGCTTATCAAATCTGTATTGAACTACAGCCGCCTTTCTGTCGATGATGTTCCATTTGTTGAGACCGATTTAAACGTCATTCTGGAGAATGTGGTAGCCGACTATGAATTGTTAATTGCAGAAAAGAATGCCATTATAAAAAATGATAATCTTCCCGTAGTTAGGGGAGTTCCATTACAATTGGGTCAGCTTTTTGCAAACCTTATTGGTAATTCCCTTAAATTTTCAGAGACAAAACCAGTTATTACAGTTTCTTCCAAGATCGTTTCCGCGAATAAGATTAAAGCAAACCATCCTTCTTTGAACCTCGCAGAAAAATATGTTGAATTGATATTTAAGGATAATGGGATCGGTTTTGAACAACAGTATGCTGAAAAGATATTCACCATCTTTCAGCGTCTTAATGGCCGTGGAGATTATGCCGGAACTGGTATCGGCTTAGCCCTTTGCAAAAAAGTTGTTGAAAATCATCATGGCTTTATTCAGGCCAGGAGCGAGGTAGGTCACGGCGCGGAATTTTATATTTATCTTCCGTACGATAAAATTTGATAGTCTCAATGCAATCGTTTGGAGGTCGAATTAACTAGACATTAACATATATTTTCTGAACTCAATAAATTTTTCCTTGTAAAACCGAACCCGAATGCCGTTACTTTGCGTTTTAACAAAATTGTTAAACAAAAAAGACAATGGCCGAGGAGGAAGTACAAACGGAACAATTGATCAAAGAAAAGGCGAAGACCTTATTTTTTCAAAAAGGTTTTTTAAACGCAACCACGCAGGAGATAGCGAATGAAGCAGGAGTTAACAGGGCATTGATTCATTACTATTTCCGCTCGCGTGAACAAATGCTGGATACGCTTCTGGAGGAAACACTTCAGCAAAAGAAGGATCGTGTTCGCAGAATTCTGACTTCAGAACTTTCGTTTCGTGAAAAGATTGCCAATTACATTGATGCTGTAGTCGACTATGGACTTACGTATCCTTACCTGGAAAATTTTATCATCAGCGAAACAGCAAGGCATCCTGATAAAATAAAGTTGTTTTGCTCAAAGGACCGCTTTAAATCGAGCGACCTTATTCGCGACGATCTTGATGCCGAAGTAACGAAAGGCAAAATGGCCCCGATCTCGGCCGAGCATTTTATGGTTAACCTCGCTGCGCTTTGCAACTATCCATTTCTCGCCAAATCGGTTATCCAAACTATCCATGGCTTTACAGATGCAGACTACCACAAATTTTTAATGGAACGCAAACAGATCATTTTCCGTACCATCTTTCATGAAGAAATGTCTGAATTGATTTCCAAAGAAAAACTAAATAAACCCTCTCATAAGTAATAACTATGCCATCAACCCAATTAAAATCACGGACACGTCGTTGGATAGTTTTGATCCTGCTCTTGCTTGTCAGGGTAAGTAGCGCGCAAAATATTTCAGCAGACAGCGTGTTGCAGATAGCTACGCTGAACAACGTGGTTCAGTATGCACTGGCACATCAGCCGGCTGTTCGGCAAGCAGAGATAGATGAAGAAATAACAAATAAGATCATTAAAGGCAAGCTGGCAGATTGGTATCCCCAAATCAATTTCACGTATAACTATCAGCGCTTTATTGATTTACAAACTGCTATATTTAATGGGGAAGCCATTCCACTAGGAGTCTATAATACTTCATCCACACAGTTTACGGGTACGCAAAATATTTTTAATCGGGATGCTTTGCTGGCAAGCAGCACGGCTTCTAAAGTAAGACTATACGCGAGCCAGAATACCAGTCGCAGTAAGATCGATGTAGTGGTGGATGTAACGAAGGCATTTTATGATTTGTTGGCGACATCACAACAAATAGAAGTGAGTGAAGAATCTATCGTGCGCCTGGAAAAAAGTCTTAAAGACGCATATAGCCGATATACTACTGGAGTTGCGGATAAAACCGATTACAAAAGGGCCACTATTTTGTTGGGCAACGCTAAGGCTGAACTCAAAACGAATAGTGAACTCTTAAAGTACAAGAAAGAATATCTTAAAACCCTTATGGGCTATCCGTTGCACAGGGAGTTGACTGTACAATACGACACGTTGCAAATGGAAAACGAAACCCTCCTGGATACGCTTCAGCAAGTCAACTATACCGAACACATTGATTATAAAATTCTATATACACAAAAGGAATTGCAGGATGCAAATGTAAAATACAGCTATTGGGCATTCCTTCCTTCGCTCAATGCATTCGGATCATACATTCTAAACTATCAGAATAACGACTTCGGAGAATTGTACAAACAAGAGTATCCCTACTCGTATGTAGGAGCTACTCTAGCCTTCCCTATTTTTCAAGGAGGCAAGCGAACGGCTAAGATTCAGGAGGAGAAGTGGACACGAAAACGGCTTGATTTAAGCCTGGTAGACCTTCAAAATAATCTCAATACAGAATACACTAGGGCAATGTCCAACTATAAAAGCAACCTGGCCACGTATCTCGCTCAGAAGGAAAATGTGGAGCTGGCAAAAGAAGTATATGAAGTTATTCAGCTTCAATATCAAAGTGGTGTACGAGCCTACCTTGATGTAACGATTGCGGAAAGCGATCTACGAACGACACGGATCAATTACTTCAATGCACTCTATATGGTGTTAGCTAGCAAAATGGATGTGCAACGGGCGCTCGGTCAAATTAATTACCAATAAGAAATACCTTCTCATATGTTATTAAAAAATCTTTCTCACTATTCATTCTTTGGACTGCTTCTGGTAGCGGCTGCTTGTGGCAACAAAAATCAACCCAGAATGCAGGGACCTCCTCCGGTTTCAGTTGCTGTCCACCAGGTAAGCACATCAGGTGCAGTATACTACGATGAATATCCTGCAATCGTAAAAGCCTTGAACGAAGTAGAACTTCGCTCACAAGTGAATGGCTACATCACGGCCATGCATTTTAAAGAAGGCGACAAGGTGAAGAAAGGACAGAAATTATATTCCATAGATCAACAGCAATCTGAGGCCACTTATAATCAAGCTTTGGCTAACCTCTCTGTGCAGGAAGCAAACCTGGAGAGGGCCCAAAAAGATGTAGAGCGTTATCGTGAACTGATCAAGAAAGATGCTATCGCCAAGCAACAGGTGGACTATGCCGAGGCAACTTATACCGCTGCGCAAAAACAGGTGGAAGCAGCAAAAGCAACCGTTCAAAGCGTTCAAACCAATGTGCGGTATGCAACAATTATTGCACCTTTTGATGGTACCATTGGCATTTCAGCCGTACGGTTAGGTGCTTCCGTTTCACCAGGCGTAACGTTGTTAAACACGATTTCGTCAGATGATCCCATTGCAGTGGACATCGCCGTGGATCAGCGGGAGATATACAAGTTTACACAGCTTCTGGCAAAAAATAATACCAAAGGAGATTCTACGTTTCGCCTGGCGCTTGGCAGTCAGGTCTATCCGGCTTCCGGGAAGATCAGCATCATTGACCGCGCGGTTGATCCGCAAACAGGTACGATCAAGATGCGACTCACATTTCCAAATCCCGACAACGCCTTGCGGGCCGGAATGAGTGCAACCCTTCGCGTGTTGTCTGCTTCATCAGAAAAATCGGTGCTCGTTCCTTACAAAGCCATTACTGAACAGTTGGGAGAATTTTTTGTCTACGTGGTCGATAGTTCCAAAGTATCTCAACGAAAAGTCTTGTTGGGCAAGCAGATCAGTTCCAATGTGATCATTGAAGATGGTTTAAAAGAAGGGGAGACCATCGTTATTGAGGGCGTTCAGAATCTTCGGGAAGGTTCTGCAATAAGCGTTGCCACAGGCATAATCAAGAATAAATTATAAAAAAGAATTATGATAGCAGATGTTTTTATAAAAAGACCCGTCACGGCCATTGTTATATCCATTGTAATCGTGTTGGTGGGATTGATCGCCATGAGCACGCTACCTATCTCGCAATATCCTGACATAACACCACCAACAGTTGCGATAAACGGCCTTTACATCGGAGCGGATGCCCAGACCGTTGAGCAGACGACAACCACGGCCATTGAAACCCAGGTAAATGGTACGCCGGGTATGTCCTACATGTCAAGTAACAGTACGGGCAGCGGAGCAAGTAGTATTACCGTTACCTTTGATATTGGAACAGATATCAATATTGCTACACTGGATGTTCAAAACCGGGTGAGTGTGGCCGAACCGACATTGCCAGAGATTGTGAAGAGACTGGGTTTGACCGTTCGCAAGCGGAATCCCAGTATCTTTCTGGCGCTGGCGTTGTATTCTCCGAATGGAACCCACGACGCGACATTCCTTGGAAATTTTGCTAACATCTATTTAAAAGATCCATTGCTTCGGGTAAAGGGAGTAGGAGATATTTTTTCCGTAGGCGATGACTTTGGTATGCGCATCTGGTTAAATCCTGAAAAGCTTGCCAGCCTTGGAATAACGCCGGCAGAAATAACACTGGCACTCGCAGAACAAAATATACAGATAGCAGCAGGTTCTATTGGCGGAAATCCGCAGCCCAATATCCAGGCCTTTGAATACAATGTGCTCACCAATAGCCGCATTAACAAAGTGGAAGATTTTGAAAACATCATTGTTCGGACCAACCCGGTTCTGGGCAATATGGTGTATCTGAAAGATATTGCGCGGGTTGAATTGGCTAAATTCAATTATGGTAATAATCCATTTGTTATGGGCAAACGCGCCGCCTTTATGCTGCTCTATCTTGCTCCCGGGGCTAATGCACTGGAAACCAATGCAGGGGTGATGAAAGCGTTGGAGGAGTTAAAGAAAAACTTTCCAAAAGATGTTGACTATCTGATTCCATTAGAGACCACTTCCGTAGTTGAGATTTCTATCAAAGAAGTAATTATCACACTTGTGGAAGCATTGTTACTTGTAGTTCTTGTCGTATTTCTGTTCTTGCAAAACTGGCGCGCTACTTTAATTCCCGTACTGGCAATACCGGTATCGTTGATCGGTACATTTATCTTTTTCATTCCGTTTGGATTTACGATCAACACCCTTACTCTATTTGCTTTTGTATTGTCAATCGGTATTGTAGTAGATGACGCGATTGTTGTTGTTGAAGCTATTCAGCACAATATGGACCACGAAAAGCTTTCACCGAAGGATGCCACGATAAAGGCGATGAAAGATATTTCCGCTCCCGTAATTGCAATTGCACTAATCCTTGCAGCTGTGTTTGTCCCGGTAGGATTTGTTCCGGGTATTGTGGGTAAACTGTATCAGCAATTTGCTATCACCATTGCGGTATCCGTAATGATATCTGCTTTTGTTGCCTTGTCGCTCACGCCTGCATTAAGTATGCTGTTGTTAAAACCAGCAGCAGAAAATGGCAAAAAGAATTTGCTCGACAAGTTCCATGATCGCTTCAATACCTGGTTCGATAAGATAACAAACTCGTATACAAAAGGAGTAAGCACCTGGATTAAAAGAACTCCATATGTCCTGGTCATGATGGCATGTTTGTTTGTTGGACTATTCTTTTTATTCAGAAACAAACCTACCGGATTTATTCCGACAGAAGATGAGAAGCGCTTGTATGTGACGTATGAGATGCCCGAAGGTACTTCGACGACACGAAGCATCGAAATGCAGCTTGAGCTTCAAAAACGCATTCAAGAGATTCGTGCTGTTGATGTTGTGGGTGGACTCGCGGGTTTGAATATCCTCACCTTTTCAAATAAGTCCAATACCGGAACGTTGTTTGTCAGTCTGAAACTTTGGGATGATCGCGACCTGGAAACCGAAAGTGTTCCCAAGATCATGGCTGAAATACAAAAGCGAACCGCAGATATCAAGGAAGCGCGTATTCTTGTCAACTCGCCCCCTGCAATCCCGGGTTTAGGAGCTTCATCAGGTTTTACATTTGAATTACAACAAACGACAAGTACGGATGACATACGTCAATTCGAAGCCGTCTTAAGCAAATTTTTGGCGGCTGTCAACCAACGTCCTGAGATTGCTATGGCTTTCACATTCTTTTCAACACGCACTCCAAGCTACCAAGTCGATGTCGATAAAGAGAAAGCTAAAAAGCTTGGCGTATCCGTTGTCGAAGCGTACAATACATTATCGACTTTGCTTGGAAGCAGTTATGTAAATGACTTTAATATTTACGGAAGGAATTTCAGAGTAGTAGCCCAAGCTGATACCATGTATCGGAAAGACATCAGCGATATTGGCAAGTACCATGTTCGGAACAGTTCAGGTGGTATGGTACCCTTAAGCGCATTAATCACTTCAAAAATTATAGAAACCCCTTCGCTGGTTTCACACTATAACCTGTATCGCTCTGCTGAAATTATCGGATCGGCCAAACCCGGTTATAGTAGCGGCCAAGCGATCGCGGCATTGAAAGAAGTTGCTGCCGAAGTATTGCCTGCTGGATACGGCTACGAGTTTGGAGGGATGAGTCGGGAGGAAGTCAAAGCCGGGAATACCACGGGATTAATATTTGCGATCTCGATTGTGTTTGTATTTCTATTTTTGGCAGCCCTTTACGAAAGCTGGTCTGTTCCATTCTCTGTTTTGTTTGCTGTGCCTATTGGAGCCTTTGGTTCAATTCTAACATTAACATTTCTACCAAGCCTGACTAACAATATTTACGCGCAGATCGGTTTGATTACCTTGATTGGCCTTGCTGCAAAAAATGCCATCCTGATCGTTGAGTTTGCCAAAGAGCGTGTAGACACAGGGATGGAAATTGTAGCGGCAACACTCGAGGCGGTAAAACTTCGCTTGCGGCCGATTATTATGACGTCTCTTGCCTTTATCCTTGGTGTAATGCCATTGGCATTTTCTTCAGGAGCAGGAGCAGAAGCCCGAAAGACCATCGGCTGGACAGTTGCCGGGGGCATGGTGGCTGCAAGTTCCCTCGCGATCTTTGTAGTGCCTGTGCTTTTTGTTCTGATAACTAAGATTGCTTACCGGAAAAAGTTGAGGAAAGTTTAGAGTTTCGGGTTTTAAAGTTTCGAGTTTGACGGCCTGATAACTTTAATCTCGAAACCCAAAACCCTTTTACGAGAACCCAATTTTTTTTAACGACAACTCGAAACTACAAACTCAAAACTTATCCAAACTATGAAGTTCCGTCCGTCCGACTCTGTCATAATTCTCATCCTCGGCGCTCTATCCACCATCAGCCCGTTTTCAATTGATATGTACTTACCTTCTTTTTCGCAGATGGCAGAAGAGTTAGATACAACGCCCTCGCGGATTGCGCTGTCCGTAACAAGTTATTTTATCGGACTCGCTATTGGACAAATGCTTTATGGCCCCCTGCTCGATCGATTTGGAAGAAAGAGGCCACTGTATTTCGGTTTGACAATCTACCTTATTACCTGCATCGGTTGCATGCAGGCACAAACTATTGAAGCGCTAATTGTACTTCGTTTTATACAAGCCTTAGGGGGCTGTGTGGCCTGGGTGGGCGCGCTGGCGATGGTGCGTGATTTCTTTCCTGTGGAGCAAAGTGCCAAAGTTTTTTCGTTGCTGATCCTTGTCATCGGCCTTTCACCTTTACTAGCACCAACCATGGGAGGCTTTATAACCACAGGACTAGGGTGGGAGTGGGTGTTCATCGTTTTAGCTATCATTGCATTTCTAATCCTACTTATAACGATTTTTTTCCTACCTGAGGGACACCCCCCTGATCCCGGGGTTTCATTGAAGGTCAAGCCGATGTTTAATACTTTCCTTTCGATCCTTAAGCACCCTCAATTTTATACGTATAGCCTGGCAGGGGCTTTTTCATTTTGTACATTATTTATTTATGTAGCAGGATCGCCGGTTATCTTCATGGAAATATTTCATGTTAGCCCGAAAGTATACGGTGGCATATTTGCCTTGTTGTCGGTCGGATTTATTGGAGGCAGTCAATTAAACATTTTCATCAACCGTAAATACAAGAGTGAGCAGATTTTTCGCGTTGCACTAACAGTTCTGGTTATAACAAGTATCGTATTTCTTCTGGGAGCATGGAACAACTGGTATGGCCTAACAGCTACTATCATACACTTCTTTATTGCGTTATCCTGTCTGGGACTTACCAATCCAAATGCCACGGCACTCGCCCTTGCACCGTTTACAAAGAATGTTGGAAGCGCCTCCGCGCTCCTCGGTTTTTTACAGATTGGAGTAGCCGGCTTAGCCTCAGCCGGGGTTGGTCTTTTCGATGTTACCGACAGCATACCCACTTCCACGATCATGTCAATCACCTCTCTCATCGCTCTTTTTATTTTGATCACCGGCAGGAAGAAAATTAAGGAGGAAGTTGTAGTCAGCGCGGAAAGTACGCATAGTGTCTTACATTGAGTTAAGTGCATATATTCGAAATCTGGAAAATCCCTAGAAGAAAAGGTGTCTACCTATTGTTTACGCCTGGTTATCATCTCGCGATATGTTTGCACGTATATTTCAGGAACTTATGACACAATACTCCTTCAAGACAAGTGAATTCGGTGTATCTGACACTGGTTTCATTGGCTAAGAAGGGCTTCAATTACCAGACTATATCAGGAAATCTGAAGAATCAGTTTTATTTAAAAGATGGAATTATAATTAAAAAGTAATTGTAATTTTATTAGCTCTCAAAAAGTTATGCCTACCAAAAAGTTAAAATTTTATACAGACGAAAAATTCGTTGTACTTCCACTAAAAAGATCACCTAAAGGAAACGCATACGCGTTGACCAATTATGGAAGAGTCATTAGTTTCACTACGGCGCCCCGAGAAGGTCACTTTCTGAAATCCGGATCTATTTCAAATTATCCTGGTATAGCGGTACGTTCGAAAAATAGGAGTTACACATTCCTGATACATCGATTGGTCGCGAAATACTTCTTAAAACAAGCGAGTCCTAAGCATAAATTTGTGATCCATCTCAACTATGTGAAGGACGACAACTATTATAAAAACCTGAAGTGGGTAACGCACGAGGAAAAGTTTAAACATACCGCACGAAATCCGAACAGGAAACGCATTGGCAATCAAAAATTAACCGAAAGCCAGGTGCGCAGGATTAAAAAAAGAATACTTGCTGGGAGAACGAATTTGAAAGAGATTGCAAAACAATTTGGCGTTACCGATATGCAAATCCACCGGATCAAGACCGGCGAAAACTGGGGATATGTAAAACTCTAGAATTATGGAATCTGGCCATATTCGCACAAAATAATCCGAATTCGATCGTTGAATAAACCATCTCCTCGTTGGTGGAATCCATTGGAGGTTATTTTATGGCATGCGTATTGGCAGCGCTATTTCTAAAACCAAACGCTATGAAACTTTTATTTCTACTTTGTTATGTTATTTTTTTCATTTCAAGTAATACCGTTGCACAAACTGCCAACAATAAATCCCTAAAATATCTTAACCAACAACCGCCTGGGTTAACTCCTGTAAAATTTGCGCCTGGCTTGGTATCGTTGGACGATCAATTTGAATTTGGTTCCATATTTTCAGCTAGTGGAGAGGCGTTTTACTACGCCGTTGATGTTGAACGCAAAGCTGAAATCCGATTTATGAAACTCAAAAATAATGAATGGACAAAACCGGAGAAATTAATACTCAGTGATATGTATAGTTATAACGATCAATTTTTATCGCCCGATGAAAACAAACTCTTCTTTATTTCCGACATGCCTTTGAACGGAACGGGAGGGAAGAAAGATTATGATATATGGTATATAGAGAGGAATGGAAATTCCTGGTCAAAACCCCTTAACGCAGGCAATGCAATCAATTCGGCAAAAAATGAATATTATATTTCGTTCACAAAAGATGGAACAATGTATTTTTCATCCAACGTAGGGACAACTGAGAATGACAAGGGTAACTATGACATATATGCTTCACCAGGACAAAAAGGAGAATTTCAAAAACCAGTTAAGTTGAGTGACTCCATTAACACGTCAAGTTATGAAGCTGATGTATTTGTTGCATATGATGAGTCTTACTTAATATTCTGCGGTGACCGTCCCGAAGGCTATGGTAAAGGCGATCTCTACATAAGTTTTAAAAATGCAGATGGAACATGGAAAAAAGCTAAAAATATGGGGAAGGTAATTAATACCCCTGGCCATGAACTATGTCCCTTTGTTTCTAAGGATGGAAAATATTTCCTTTATACAAGCAATAGGGATATATATTGGGTAGATGCCAAAATCATAAATGGATTTCGGTAGTAAAACAGGTGTATTAAGCAAAGACTATTCTAATATCCCATGAATGGCATGGAAATGAATCGTGATTTCCCTTAGGGTGGAAGAGTATGATGATCTCCTAAACATAGCCTTTCCGATAATATTTAGCATTTCTGAACTCTTTTTTCAGCGAAGGGTTATCCCTTTATCATAACTTAAATCATGTATGGCACGAACTATTTCAAACACCAACATCAAAGCATTTGCTTTCGCATTTGTTGCATTGGTTTATCTTTCATTTGCTCCCTTGCATCACGGCTGGAGTAGTTATGATCAAACCAAACCTTTGAACGTCAACGGAAAGATCCTTGAGACAGGCTATGAAAATCCGCACGGTATCATCAAACTGGAGGTAGGAAAAAAGAAATGGACTGTTGTACTAGCACCTCCCAGCCGAATGGAAAGCCGTGGCCTTTCCAAGGATATGCTGAAGGTAGGAGCTACTGCGACGGTAGTGGGTTATCCTCATTTGAAGATCAAAGATGAAATGCGTGCAGAGCGAATAACCATCAACAACAAAACAACAGAACTTCGCTAACATGCAGTCGCCTGATGTTTTTGAATGGCTGGAATCTTCTTACCTGGCCGTTTACATTCGTCAGTCGCCGTTGCTTTTTCCTGCGATAGAGATTGTGCATATCGTCGGATTTATATTTCTGGTGGGATCCGCTTTTTTGTTTGACTTGCGTCTATTGGGCGTCTCCAAAAAGCTGGAGGTAAAAGATGTGGCTCACTATGTACTTCCCTGGTCGAGAAGAAGTTTACTGATTGTTATTCCATCTGGTTTTTTACTATTTATCACGCAGGCAAAAGCACTCAGCACCAATAGCGTGTTTGGATTAAAACTTATTCTTATCCTGGTAGCTTTTGCTAATGCTGGATTCTTTCATCGCTATACGTTCCGCTCTGTTTCCAAGTGGAATAGCACGCAAACACCAGCGGCCGCAAAAGCGGCCGCCATTATTTCATTTGTGCTCTGGTTTAGCGTGATTACCTGCGGAAGATTGATTGCCTATTTTTGAAGGCTCCTTCTGTATTAAGTAGTTCATAATTCAGCATTCGTTGATCGATGTTCGGTGTTCAATTTAAATTTGAATATCGAACACTGAACACCAATTTTCGAATGACGAAGGAATCGTCGCCCCTTCAATGGCTGCGTAAACTTCTATAACACCTTGATCTTGATATTCCGGAAGTATACAGGCGCTCCGTGATCTTGTAAAGCAATTGAGCCCGTTTTGGATTTATTCCATCCCGGGTATTGTGTCCATTTACTTTTCTTGTAACGCGCGATAAAATCAGGACTACCGTCCTCGAACTCAACGACTTTTTCACCATTGAGCCAATGCTCGACATGTCCCTTGTTGTAAATGAGGCGCGCGGTATTCCATTCGCCGACAGGCATTAATTTTTTTGTTGGAGGGGCAGCATACATATCATAATTGCTTCCTGCCTTTTGGACATCTTTAAGTGAATCACCTTTCCATCCGGCGTCATCCATTACCTGGAATTCAGGTCCGGTATCGAACTCGTGCTCGTATTCCTTTTTCTCAATGACATGATAGTGAATTCCACTGTTGCCCCCCGGAGATACCTTCCATTCCGCGGTTAACTCAAAATTCTCATAGGGTTTTATGGTAATAAGTGAACCGCCAATTTTGGCAGTGCCTTCGGTGAGACCTGTGCCATCACACTTGATCGCTCCGTCTGTAACAGTCCACAACGGACCGATGGAATCATGGTTGTAGCGCTTCCAACCGTTGAGGGTACTGCCATCGAACAGTAGCTCCCATCCAGCAGCTTTTTCTTCTTCGGTAAGCATGTTTACGGAAGAAGAGTCAGCGTCAGTAATTGACAAAGAATCCGAAGCAGCATCTTCGAGGGTGCTCGGTTTTTTACAGGCCATGGGCGAGAGAACTCCAAGGGAGATAGCCCAAATAAAGAAAGCATACAATTTTTTCACGGCGTATTGGTTTAGTCGTTAAAAGTAATCTTCAGATGGTTATCATCAAAAATAAATTATCTGTGTGGTTAGCATCTTAAAAAAGTTTTCAGACGAACACCATGAGAAATTTATGTGCCCGGCTGTACGTTCATGGTTTTCTCTTTCTTGCGCATGTTGTGAATACTCCGAATCGATGCTACCAGTCCCCAAATCACTAGGGCTTCCCCTGCAATGAAGACTGCAATCGCGGCTGCCTCATTACCGGAACACGAAATATTACAAGCTAATGCTGCTACTGCGCCGGATAAGACAGCAAAGCCTAAGGAGGCTAAAATAGTTAAAGCAATTTTTTGTCCCCGTGTTCTTTCTTTTTTTGGACCTTTACTAGCATAAACCTTCAAGCGCTCATTGAATCCTTTTTTTACAAGACTAATTTTGCTTTTTATAAAATTTACGGAGATCAACTTTTCCGAAGGAGCTAAAGAAGAAACAGTTTGTGAGGCGGCGACCGGCTGTACGGTGAAATCATAGTGGTTGGCCGCATACACTATCATCATGGCTCCCGCTGTATACAACGCTATGTCATGGAATTTTCGTCTCGTGTAACTAAATGCCGGCGACCCGTTCGGATGATATTTATTAGGATATAGAATAGCTGCAGTGCCTACCATCCCGGCCAATACTAAACGCGAATATTCAGGGATCATAATTCTTTCTGCATACAGATAATTTCCCAGCCAAAGGCTTGCGACACCGGTTACCGCTTGAGCCAATACAATTGTGGAACGTGCCTTCCATGGATTTTGAGCCGCCCAAGACGATAATCCCCGCGCATTTTTTTGGAAGAACCGAAGCATCATCATTCCCGCCAATCCTGATAGTCCCATTAGTAGCAAGGCGCCAGAACTAGAATAAAAATTTTCTGAGACAACTGTATTTTTAATTACGGTTTTTGTTTCAAAGGTTTGGCTTTCGTTACTCTTTAGTGTTATTTCCTTTTTTTGCTGACTTAAAGATTTTTCTTCTGTTTTATCAGAAAGATGTGAAGGCGTTTCATTAAAATATGGCTGATATAGCAGTGGATATGACTGTTTGAAGTTTCTTAGTATAGTGCTAATGTTGAACGCTGGCGTAGGTGTGCTAATCAAATCAGACAAATGCTCTCTATCATATTCCTTATTTTTATTTTTTACCACGATTGGTTTTCTTCTTTTATGATTAGCCTTGGCTTCACGACTCGCTATATTATACTGATGTTTTTGCTTTTTAATAAGAATTTTGCAATCCTGTTCTGCATTCACCATGGGAGCGCTAAACCTATGATTGATTTTCTGGTGTCCGGTACAAGAGACAAGCAGAAATAGCAACAACATTAATCTGGAGGAGTTCATATAAAGTGCATTAAGTTCGAGTTATTTGAAAAGACTGTTCCTAATTGCAATCTTTTCTGAAGAAGCATGCTGCAGCAACGGCCGATTGAATTTTTCTGAGCTTCTGATAATCCGATCTAACGCAAATCTGTACTTACATTTGCCAATCTTCTCCGAAAGAGTTCGAAGCCCTTCGATGTTTAAATCGAACTTGTTTTAGAACGTCTCCTAATATAGGAAGTACTTGGAAGACTGCCAATTTTAATATGGAGAAGTACTGCATAGATATTTGATGAAAATATCTTCAAAAGATTGTGGGGGACTAATTAGTAACTCGTGTTACCTGGTAGGCGGAATGCTTTATTAAGCACCGGAAATGGGTTAGTTCAAATATACCTCATCAATTTGCTTGCGAAGATATTGATATGCTGCGGCTCCCTGAGTTGCCACATTCTCCCAACGGCATTCTATTACAATTTTACCTTTATAGCCAATTTTTTTTAATGCAGCAATGTAGGGCCTGAAGTCATCGCCTTTCACGCCGGGTGGGGTACGGCTTTCCCTTTCTGCGATCTCACAATAAATTAAATATTTTGATGTTTTTTCGATTGTGGCTGCAGACTCGCCTTCCTTTAACATATGATAAATATCCACACATAACCGGAAGTTGTCCCGATCCACTTTTTTCACCACATCAAGTGCTTCCTCTACTGTCGTAATGAAATTTGTTTCTGTGCTGTTTAAGTTTTCCAGAGCGAAAGTAATTTTATAGTTATTTGCCAGTTCGGAAATTTTCTTCGCTATAGATACAAATTGCTCTTTTGCTTTTGTGGGATCAAATCCCTCGGGCACGCGCCTCGATCCTCCGCTTCCCCAAATGATCATTTTCACCCCCGCTGCCTGACACCGTTGAAAGACGGAATCAACATACGACAATACAGCTTTTTCATTTACTGCAGGGCCAACAACTTTTAATTCTCCAGGGATAAAAATATTGCATGCATATAACGGTATTCGTAATTTTTTAATCTTCTGCGCATATTGTCGAAATTGTTCCTCGGAAACTTTTTTGGGCGAAATTATTTTCGAAATAGATTCTATAAGGTAACGATAGCCATAAGCCTGAAGCAAACTGTCATTTTCCAAATTCTGAACAACTCCGATCTCGGGGCTAAAGGTTTTTTTTTGAGCCTCGAGTGCAGTTACAAGTGTTAGAATCAGGGTGATTAGAAAAATACATTTCATAGTTTTTAAATGTAATAGTTATTATCAATATATCCATACGTTACATCTGGCTGATGGCGTGCTGGTTTGAAAAAAAAGTTCTTGGCATTGCGAACGAGGGAAGGCTTTTGCAAAGGAGAAAGGCAATCCTCTGGCTACGGAGGGCGCACGATCCACCCAGAGAATGCTTCTCGCATGCACAAGAAAAACGTGGTTAAATGTTCACAAGATTACACTTAACGGCAATCCGAATAAGGGAGGCGGTATTATTGACATTAAATTTTGTTAGCAGGTTTTTTCGGTGTGAGTCCACCGTGTGCAGGCTGATAAAAAGTTTCTCCGCTATTTGAGGATTGGTAAGGCCATCGACAATTAATTGTAAAACTTCCTTTTCTCGCCGGCTTACCACAGGTACGTCAGAAATGATTTCGGTGTTTAAATCAAAGGTATTGTTGTCGATACTTAGATATAATTTGCCTTCTTTCGCACTTAGTATCGCTGCTTCAATTTCTTCTTTGGAGGCACTTTTCACCAAATAACCTGAAGCACCGCTCTGAATCATTTGTGAAATGTAACTTCGTTCGGTAAACGTGCTCATGGCAAGCACTTTTACGGTGGGGAATTCTTTTTTTATTTTAGCTGTAAGCTCAATGCCGCTTACTTCGGGTAAGTTGATATCAACGATGGCAATATCTATTTTTTTTGCTTTCAGCTTGTCCATTGCTTCAAATGCATTGGAGGCCGTACCAGCTATATCAATGTAATTAAAGTTTGATAACAACGCTTTTATTCCCTCCAGCACCATGGGATGATCATCTACTATTAATACACTTATCTTTTCCATTACGTTTCCTGAATAGTTAAATCAATATGAACCGATGTTCCTTTACCTGGAGTCGATTGAATGTCGAGTTGTCCTTTCAGGTAATCAACTCTTGAACGGACATTGTTTAATCCATCGCCTTTCGGCGAGCTATTAACGTCATAACCTCTTCCATTGTCCTCGATCGTAATGTTGAGGTTATTATCATGACGCATAATTTGTACCAGCACTACCGTTGCATCGGCATGTTTTACAACATTATTGAGGAGTTCCTGTACGATGCGATACACGACAATTTCAGTAGCAGCCTCCAGGCGGTTTTCCAGCCCGTGAAACTGGACCTTAAAATGGAGTTGAATGGATTCATTCAAGCCATCACAATAATCCTGAATCGCTTGTTGAAGCCCCAGTTTTACCAGAGCTTCGGGCATCATGTTGTGTGCCACTCTTCGCATTTCGCTTATTGAATGGTCGAGCTGATCCAATACCTTGGTAAAAAGCCTGGCATTGTCTTCCGATAAAATAATATTTCCTTTCATAGCTCCTAAAGATAATTTTACTCCGCTAAGCATTCCGCCTAGTCCATCGTGCAGGTCTTTTGCCATCCGGCTTCTTTCTAATTCCTGGCCTTTCAGCAATGAATTATAGGCAACCAATTGTTTTTCCAATTCCAGTTCTTTGATGCGCTGGGTTTGCAGTTCGGCTTTTTGCCTTGACAGTCTCTGTTTGTTCAGAGAATTTCTGTAACCAAGAACGCCAATGACAAGGATCGCGATTAGGCCACCTGTAAGGAAGTAGATATAAAATGTTTTCTTTTCGACTTCTAGTTCCTGGATCTCTTTGTCTTTATTCATTTGTTCGATTTTCACGTCTTTAAGTTCGGACTGATAATGCGCATCCAGCTCCATGACTTTTTTCCTGACATCTTCTTTCTCTAGTGTATCTTTGAGCACAAGCCGCTGCTTTTGGTAATAAAATGCTTTGCTAATATTTCCATCTTTCTCTTCGGCTTCCGCAAGAATAGTCAGTGACTTTAACTTTAGTTTGGCGGAATGGAGTTGTTCTGCAATAGCCAGCGCTTCCAGTGCTTCGTTGCGCGCCTTATCGAGATTATTTTCACCAAGATGGCTTTCCGCGATTCCGATAATGCTTCCTGCCAGATGAAATTTATGATTGATTTGCAACGCATTCTCCCTGGCCATTTGGTACGACAGTAAAGCGTTCTTAAAGTTCCGTGTTAATTTAGCGTATTCGCCTTGGCGTAAATAAAAATTAGTGTTCAATAAGGATTGATTAAGCGCTAGGACTAATGGTTTAGCTTTCTCCAAATATTTTCTAGCGGAATCAAAACTGTTCAGCGAAGTAAAATTCATGGATATTTCCATAAAAATTCTTGCCAGAAAATCCTTATTTCCATCACGCATCCTATAGGGGACAGCCATAAGACAGTATTTCAAGGCGTTTTCAAATTGGCCTATTTGGCGATAAGTGATTGCGATATTTCCATAAAAAATTCCAATCGCTTCATCTCTCTTAGCATAGGTGGGGCTGACGCCTTGCCATTCTTTAATACTTTGTAAATAACAATTGACTGCTTTTTCATATTGGTACAGCCCCATATATGCCGTAGCGTACTCATTCAATAAATTAGCCTTTGTCAACCTAACGAATACCTGAGTCTTTTCATCTCCTTTGTATTTTTCTGCATGCTTGTTGAAAAACAGGAGAGCAGTATCCATATAAGGAAGGCTTTTGGCGAAATGCGAACTTCTGGCGAGGAAACTCCCTCGCCAATAATAGTACACAGCAACCTGATAGTTGTCATTGATCTTTTTCGCGAGGGTAAGCCCCTCTTCCAAATGCTTAAGAGGTCTTATGGAGTCGTAGCCAAATAGGAGGTCAGCCAGGTAATAATGTAAGTTTATTTTTGTCGTATCAGTTTGAGCAATTGAAAGTTCATTTTCCAGGCTGTCAATAATTGTTTGCTGTGCGTGAAGCTGTCTACCATAAATACACATCGCGAGAAAAAATAGTGTTTTTAATTTAGGATGCATTGAATTGGGCAGTAAGGATAGGCTTCAGGTAAACGCTTGGATAAATGTTGACATTCTTTACTCCTTAACCAAGTCTGTATTAAAAATCACGCCTTCAGGGGATTTTTACAGAGCAACCTTAATTCACTCTTTCAAGTGATTGATGCCTGTAGTCTTCAATTCTACTTTTGATTCGTCTATCCATGTCTTAATTCACTTGGCTTTAAAACAACACGATGAAAACAATTAAATTTTTATTAGCACTTATTATTCTGGTAATTCTATTTTCTACATGTTCCGAGAATGACAACGTAGAACCTAATCCCATTCCCGATCCCGCTGACTCGGCCGACCTGGCATTAACCGATGAGCAGGCAGCATTTTTAGAAACTGTTAAGGACACGGTAATTCACTTGGAGGACATTATTCTAGAGGATGGGCAGAATGCCCGCACTTTTCTTGAGACCAACGACCCTGATTTCTTACAGGAGCACCCATCCGGAAGGATTAGTAAAACCGAAGCGTCGTCTCCAAGACTGCAGAAACTTAAGTATTTAGCTAGAATGTATGGTAAGGCGAATAATTTAGTGGACGATGCCCTGCATACCTATCCTTCCGCTGGCGCAGATAAACCGGCTCAGGTAGGTTTAGTTTACAGTTGGGGCTCAAAAGACCATAACATAAGGCAGACTCCTCCTGGAGTTGGTGGCGAATGCACGGACTTAAAAATTTACGGACTTGACTGCACGGGGATGATTTGGACGATGACAGACGCAGCGAAATTGAACGTGGAGCCTAAGGAAACTTTCGACGTAAAACATATTTCTGATGTTGACAAATGGACCAAAGCATTTAAGGCTTCCGCTGACTATAAAGATTTAAAAATGAAAAACATGGGAATGATCCAGAAAAACAAGATGAAAAATGGCGACCTCATTTTATGGGGCAGCCATGTGGGAATGTACCTTTATGGATCCGTCTATCAGTCTAATGGCTCCAAGACAAAACCCGGTTGCAATAAAAACCTTGAAATAGGAAAGGGCCCCAGATGTATTTCTCTATCCGAGATACTTGATTGGAAAAGGATGGGTGCCTATAAGGTCTTTAGAGTTATTGCAGATTATAAATTCAGGGTCGAACTCAAGTACAGTAGCTTTTATGCGCTTCACTCCGACGTTTTATTGAGGGATTCAGCCAATGTGAAAGTAGTAGTAAAAGATGAAATTGTTACTTGTTCTGATTTCACCAACGGTATTGGCGAAATTATTCCAGCTTCTGTAACAGAGGCAAATGGTTGCACTATTAAGTGGTTCGTGGGCGAGTATGCAGGTCCATTCACGATCACTTCGGGCATTGGCCTGACTACTGAGGCCGAGGGTGGGGAGCCTAAGCTAAGACTTATCCTTAAGGGCACAGCGCATACCCCTGCTCTTACTGTGCATTGCCCTCCAAATCCTGCGCTATCAACCGCGGTAGGCTATGGACCTCTTTTTTTACCTTACCTAGAATTTAATTTGAATGATAGTATACCCACGTACAAAGACCCCAGTGGGAATCTTTTTGCAAAGGCTATTCCAATCGATTAAGAAAATCAACAAAAAAAAGCGTATAGGATAAACGTTATTTCCAGATCATCATTCAAAAAATAATGATTCGCAACCGGGATTAGAACATATGCTGTTACTCGGCAAATGGAGCGTATTAAATTCACTCTTTCAGGTGATTGATACGCGTCATATTCAATTTTACTTTTGATTCGTCTATGTCAGTCTTAATTTTCTAGGCTTTAAAATACTAGCAATGAAAGCATTCAAATTTGTATTGACGCTTACTACCCTGGTAGCGGTTTTTTCTACATGTACTGAGAATGACAGTGTAGAACCCGAACCAATTTTTATTGGTACAGAAGATGTGCCGCTGACGGATGCTGAGTTGACTTTTTTAGAAACGGTTAAAGATACAATAATTCACCTGGAGGACATTATTCTGGAAAACGGGGAGAGTGTTCGCTCTTTTCTTGAAATAAATGACCCTGCCTTTCTTCAGACATATCCATCGGGAAGGGTAGACAAAAAGAGAGGTGATTCTCCAAGACAACAGAAGAATATGTTTTTATCAAGGATGATGGGCGCAGGGACCTTTCTGGTTGACCGTACCAGGCATGTCTATGCTGCAGCAGGTACCGACACGCCTTTTCAATTTGGCTTGGCGTACAGTTGGGGTTCCAAGGACTACGAGAAAAGGCAAACTCCTCCTGGTGGAACTGGTGAGTGCAAGAATTTAAAAATTCATGGACTTGACTGCTCGGGTATGATTTGGGCAATGACGCAGGCTTCTTTTTTGCCACCAGTGGTGCCTCAAGACAAATTCAGCGTGGCAAACATTACAAATGCCTCAAAATGGACTGAGGCGTTTAAAGCTTCAGCAGACTATAAAGATTTAAGAATGAAAAATATAGGGCAGGTCACAATGGATAAAATGAAAAATGGTGATCTTATTTTATGGGGCAGTCATGTGGGAATTTACCTTAATGGGTATTTCTACCAATCTAACGGCAGTAGTAAATTGCCCGCTTGTAATAATAACCTCGCGCTGTCAAAAGGTCCAAGGTTAATTTCTCTTAGTGAAGTGCTTAAATGGGGCTTAGGTAAGTATACAGTCTTTAGAATTGTTATAGATCTCGAATTCAAATTCGAAATGAAATTTACTACCAAGGATCGTTTAACTGGTGGTCTGATTAGCAAGGCGTTTGAAGAGTGGGATTCAACCAGTATGAAAATAGAGATAAAAGAAATAGAGATAAACGAAGGTACAGTTACCTGTTCAAATATTTTCAATAGCATGGGTACGGTTACTCCAGAAACGTTAACCGATCTGCTCGGCTGCAGTAGTACCCAGGTTGTTCCAGACGGTTTTATAGGCAAAGGCCCTATGCATGTTACGTCAACTACAGGAACATACTTGGAAGGCGAACAGCGTCTGGTGCTTTATATTATTGGCACCCTGCAAGCCCCTGCGTTTCAGTGGAAATGCTCAGCGATCGGAGGGGCAGAATTGTTTCCATCCCAATCCGCCCCCCTTTCACTAGCTCTTTTACTAAACGCGACTGATCGCGTTACAACCTACTCCAGCGGCGCATTTTTTGCAAGATTAACTCCAGTCGATTAAGGAGGTACTTAATGTCTCTCGTATATTCAAAGGCCCCCAGATAACTCTTGAAAATTTTTATGATACTTCATCAGGTTCCGTCAGCAAACTTTTAAAAAACTAAACCTCGGAAACTAAAAGCCACGAAAACAAATATCTTTAACCTAATTCAAGTCCTTCATTGTAGCCTCTTTCCACAATTTCCGGGGAATAAAATTCTCAAAAAAGCGCGCTTGCGAAAAATTTAGATGTTAAAACATATTTTTTTCCTATTCCATGAAGTGGAATAAAAATTGACCAAGTTCTCGCGAATCGATTCAAATCCCTCAGCGGCATTACGTCATTCCCATTAATGTTTCGCTTGGATATGCAGCAGGTACTACCTGAATAAATGGTAGATGAAATCAATATGACGTTGATGTAGCGCCACTGTGCGTAAGAAAAAAGTTAAACTATAAACACAAGTCCGTGTAATGTGTGGAAGCCATTCTCATGATCACGGTACACAAATCAAAAACACATATGAATATAAGATTAAAATACTATAGCATTTTGTTTATCAGCGCGCTGCTGATAATAGGAATTTCCTGTGATGATGACGATGATAATCCCGATGTGGATGAAATTGGAGCCGTAACCCTTGACCTGGTGGCAGAAGGCTTAGCTTCTCCGCTCGTGGTGGTAGAATCTACTGATAATACCGGGAGATTGTTCATCGCAGACCAAAGCGGACAAATTTATATCGTGAAAGATGGGGCTCGTTTGCCACAGCCATTTTTGGATATAACAGGCAAAGTCATTCCCCGTGAAAGCCCGCAGGATGAACGCGGTTTATTGGGCTTAGCATTTCATCCGGATTTTGCAAGCACCGGCCGCTTCTTCGTTTATTATAGCGGACCCTTAAGTGCAACAGGACCTACAGGCTGGGACCACACAAATTATGTAGCGGAGTATACAGTTACACCTGGAGCTGATCAGGCGAATGCAACCTCGGAAAGAATTTTACTTGCTATGGATCATCCTCAGGGAAATCATAATGCAGGAATGGTCGCTTTTGGTCACGATGGGTATTTGTATATTTCGGTTGGCGATGGTGGTGGTGGCGATGATGTCGGCGAAGGCCATGTGGCAGGAGGCAACGGTCAGGATATTACACAAAATTTATTAGGCAGCATTCTTCGCATCGATGTAAACAATACAGAGGACTATGGCATTCCCGCTGACAATCCATTCGTAGGAGTCGATGGATTTGATGAAATTTTTGCCTTTGGATTTAGAAATCCCTATCGCTTTAGTTTTGATCCCAGCGGAAATGTTATCGTAGCAGATGCGGGACAAGAACTTTACGAAGAGATAGACTTGGTCGAAAAAGGTGGGAACTACGGATGGAACCTAAAAGAAGGCGCCCATTGTTTTGACCCTGCAAACCCCGAAACCGCTCCAACTTCCTGTCCATCTGAAGATGCGAATGGAAATCCGTTGAAAGATCCCGTCATCGAATTTAAAAATTCCAAGAGCTTCAGCGATGGATTAGGCAATGTATCCATAGGAGGATATGTGTATGAGGGAAGTGATGTATCCGACTTGGATGGAAAATATATTTTCGGAGTACTCACCCAGAATCCGGATGCCATGAATGGAGCCATATTTGCAGCCGATCGCTCAGGCAGTACGTGGAATTACAAAATGCTGGATATCAGCAACGGCCTTAATGAATATGTGCTGGGTTTTGGCAAAGATAAGAACGGGGAAGTTTACGTCCTTACCAACGGAGGCACTGCTAACTCAGGTAAAGTCTATAAAATTAACAACTAAGTACATTTGATTTTTATAGTCTCGTCTTTGGATAACCAACTTATCCGAGGGCGAGATTTTTTATTGTCTTTTAAAATGCGAGATAAAGGTACGAGGTACGAATTACGAGGTACGAATTCCTTCCTCACCTCAATCTCTATACTCCATAACAACCTAAACACTCAAACATCTAACACTTAAACACACGCGTACCCTTCAACACTTCGAACTCCAACACTCCAACACTTTTTTCCATATCTTAGCGCTTCACTATAAACCAGATCATGTCTGATAAAAACTTAACTGAAGTAAGGTGGGGGATAATTGGTGCAGGCGATGTATGCGAAGTAAAGAGTGGCCCGGCCATGAACCTGATTAACCATTCAAAACTCGTTGCTGTGATGCGTAGAGACGGAGCAAAGGCGCAGGACTATGCGGAGCGTCATGGTGTTCCTAAATGGTATGATGACGCAGACCAGCTGATCAACGACCCCGAGGTAAATTCCATTTATATTGCAACGCCACCGGGTTCGCATGAAGAATATACCTTACGGGCTGCAAAGGCCGGCAAACCCGTGTATGTGGAAAAGCCTATGGCAAGAACCCACAAAGAATGCATCTCCATGGTGGAAGCTTGTAAGCGGGCAAGCGTACCGTTGTTCACAGCCTACTACCGCAGAAGCCTTCCGAATTTTCTGAAAATTAAAGCGATGTTAAAGGATGGGGTTATTGGAGAAGTTCGTTATGTAAATATTTTACTCAATAAAACGTTGCAACCCGATATTGTGTGGGCCAGCGGAAACACCAATAACTGGCGTATCGTGCCCGAAATCTCCGGAGGCGGGTACTTTTATGATCTGGCCTCGCATCAACTGGACATTATGGATTTTCTTTTTGGGCCAATTAAGGGAGCACAAGGTGTTGCCCGCAACCAGGCCAGTGTGTATGCGGCCGAAGATATAGTGATGGGGAGCTTTTATTTCGAAAATGGAATTGTTGGACAAGGTACCTGGTGCTTTACTACTTCTAAATCTTCGGACAAGGAAATTACAACGATCGTCGGCAGCAAAGGACAGCTTTCTTTTCCATTTTTTAGTGACCATTCCGTTACGTTAGAGGTAGAAGGAAAAGAAAAAGAATTGATGAAGTTTGATATTCCTGTAAATATTCAGCGGCCGCTCATACAAACTATTGTAGATGAGCTTCTCGGTAAAGGACAATGCCCCAGTACCGGTGTTTCCGGAGCTAGGACAAATAAGGTAATGGAGACTTTGGTAGGAAATAAATTCTAACTATAACCGGGCATTCTGGCGTGAAAGAATCTTGCAATGAATGGGTACCCTCTCAATGAATTTGAGCGCTGCAACCTTTTCGGATAATTCTAAAGAAATGAAATTAAATAAATTAAGTTAGCGCGATCTCTATTTATCAGAACGATAAGACTTACAAAGCGTTTAATGAATAGATAGAGGTACAATTTTTAAGAGGACTAAGAGATAACCAGGTGGCTAAGAGCAAAAAGAACAGACGTGAAGCTTTTATAAAATTCATAGATAAGTAAAGAGGCACAGAATAAATTGAAGATAAGGCTTAAGCCGACGTTGTGGTTTATATGAAATACGTGTTAACAATATTGCTTACCGGGTTGACTGTTCTCGCATACGGACAGACATTGACGGACGTTGATAGACGATTAAGATTGCTGGAGGCCCGGGTTCCTTTCGAACACGACACTACAGGTTTTTCATCGCTACCGAAGTTTGACTATTTCTGTGATAATGAGAATCAAAATACGTCGGACTACTATCACGTGGTTGACTTGAATAACGATGGTCTCAAGGACTTAATTTATTCTGGTCCCTGTATGCCTTACGGACAAACAGGAATTTTCTTAAACAGTGGAGTCAGTTTTAGAAAAATACATAACTATCCCGGAGAAATTGTATCTATTGACAAAAGACCTTCTAAAACTATAATAAACATTCTAAAAGTGCCATGCTGCTGCGACCACTATACAGAATATATAGAGGTAACCGTTGATGACTCATCAAACGTGACTAAGCACATTATAACATTTACAAAAAACACTAAATTAACTTTGGGTAGTAAATTAAGAGCTGTAACGGTGGTTGGTACAATCCGGACGTCACCTGTTATAGATGATGTCGCTAAAAAAGATGACTGCAGAGATGTAATCATCAGAGGAAATCAGTTGATCCGATTGACCAAATTTAGTAACATAATTCAATTGAGCAGAGCTGGATCCTGGTGGCTCGTTTTATATCCGGAGACCAAGGAGAGGTCTTGGATAGGTTGGATGAGATTTAATAACTAGGTATTTTAAAATCAGTAGCATTCGACAAAATATTGGTGACACAACATTTATTTATAGAAGCATACGAAAGGGATTATCTTTAATTTTAAAGCTCCTATTGATAATATGCCTGTTGATTTCGGCACAGCAATTTCTGAACAAGACCTGCGTGAGATCCTAGCGTTACAGCGTTTGAATCACGCTTCGTCAATTTCGGAAGCACAAGCTTCACGGGATGGATTTGTTACCGTCATGCATTCCTTCAAATTATTGCAGCAAATGAACGATGCTGCTCCCCAAATTATCGCTAAAGATGGCGATCAGGTTGTCGGTTATGCCTTGGTCATGCTAAAGTCATTTGAGGATATGATACCTGTATTGAAGCCTTTATTTCAAATGCTTTCCACCATTGAATATCATAAAAGAAAAATTACCGCACATACGTTTTATGTCATGGGACAAATCTGTATTGCTGAAAATTATAGGGGCCAAGGAATATTTGAGGAACTTTACAGGAAGCACAAAGAATTGCATCAAGCGAATTATGATCTATGTGTTACTTCAGTCTCTACGCGTAATACCCGGTCGATGCGAGCGCATGAACGCGTTGGATTTGAAATCGTAAATACCTTTCGCGACGCGACGGATGAATGGAATATTTTGATTTTGAATTTTAAGGTATGAACTGAAATCTCAAGAAGGCCAATAGATTCCGATTTTGTTTCTGAGAAATGCGACACTTCGCTCAAGCTGATCCATACCTTCAACGCCATCTTCAATGCTAATCCATCCATCAAAACCTACGCTTTTAAGTTCTTTAAAAATAGCGTCATAGTCATTCAGGCCTTTACCAATTTCTCCATGACTAAGCCGTTTTGCATATCCGGTAGCGCCTCCTTCTTCGCGTTTCAAATCTTCAAGTGTGCCTTCTTTAAGGAACCGGTCACTGGCGTGCATCGTAACAACGCGATGGGATACACGTCCGAGCAATTCGAGGGGATCTTCGCCTGCGAGATAGGTATTACTGGGATCATAATTAACACCAAAGAATGGATGATGGATACTGTCTACAAGCTGACAAAAGATATTCATCTTTTGGGCAAATTCAGGATACTCCCAAAAATCATCTTTGTAATGATTTTCAAGGATCAGCGTGATGTTGTGTTCCTGCGCATAAGGCAGACATATTTCAATGCATTCAGCGGCAAGCTTTACGCCTTGATCGATGGATAGTTCAGGTCTTCTTTGGCCGGAAAGAACGCGGCAATAAGAACCTCCCAACGCATACGTCATATCGATCCAGCGCTTTTGTTTTTCGATTTCCTTAGCTCGGAACGATGCATCGGGATGTGTAAAATCGGGGGAGCAGCACATCATGGGTATTACTTTACCACGATCTTCTACCTCTCTTCTGAACCTAGGCCAGTTCGATTCATCTGCCATTTCTAAAAATCCTGCATACCACTCCAATCCATCGATATCAAGTTTTGATGCCAGGTCAATCCACTGAGAGACCTTCATAGTTCCATCTTTACAAAGGGCCTGCATAAAGGCTTTCGGAAATGCAGCTAGTCGGGGCATGATGAACGTGTTTAATTATCGCATTGGTTAATGATTCTGTATCGTCGTTTCATCTTTTGGCGGATTCCGTCCGATGAACGGATACTGTTCCAAATCAACTACCTGACCACTAATAGGACCGCTTTCGTCGGCAAGCCAGTAGATTGCGGCAGCAGCGATCTCAGCCGACCACAAAATGCGTCCGGCAGGAGCATAGACTTTAGGAACTTTTTTATACCAGTCTGCCGCTAGTCCATGGTCTTTTTTGCGTTGGGTTTCAGTTTCTGTAAGCACCCAACCGGGGTTAATTTGATTTACTCTGACACCATCCTCCCGGTGAAGTGTATCCCCCAGGTTGCGTGTCATAGTCATAAGCGCTCCTTTCGAAACGCTGTAAGCAAATAAATTCGGTTCTCCACACCAGGCATTTACGGAGCCGATATTAAGAACACATCCCCTAGTTTCCCGCAGATGTGGAAGGGCCGCTTTGATGAGCGCAAATGGGGAAAATGTATTTATCTCCATCACTTTCCGAAAGAAAGCCAAATCCGTAGTGTGAATATTGGACGAAACAACAGCAGCAGCATTGTTCACAACAGCGTCCAGTCTTCCAAAAGTTTGCAAAGCAAGATCAACAAGCCGTTGCGTGGCACCCTCGGAGGTAATATCTTCAATATGTAGCGTAGCTTTATCGTTGCCGAGGCTAGACACAACTTCTTCACCCCAATCTTTCTCAAGGCCATGAACAACAACCCGTGCTCCTTCGGAAACGCATGCGAATGCAATAGCCTTACCAATGCCTGTCGTACTTCCTGTTATGATAATGACCTTGTTTTGTAGCCGCACAGATCAAACAGGTTTAAGCACGCTTTTAACAACTTCTCCTTTATGCATTTTATCAAAAGCTTCTTGCCATTGCGTGATAGGCCATACACCACCAATAATAGGTTTTACATCCAGTTGCCCACTGGCGAGCAAGGCGATGACACGCTCCCATACGGGCCAATTGTGGCTGAAACTTCCGTGTAGCGTGACGTTCTTCTGCACGAGTTGATCCAGGGAAAATCCAAGTGGCTGAGGTCCCCAACCCACCTTAATGATCTGGCCGTTGGGCCGTACAAGGTTCAGGGCAATTTTCAAGGTGGCGCTTACGCCGGCGGCATCAATGACACAGTCTGCCCCCAGTCCGTCGCGTTGCCTCGCCCATTCCGTTGCCTCGCCAATAATGACGTCGCACCCATAGTGCTTGGCGATGGTAAGGCGATGCCTGTCTGCTTCTAATCCCACGATCGCGACTTCTGCTCCACAAAGCCTGGCTACGGCAGCACATAAAATCCCAATTGTTCCAGGCCCCAGCACAATCACACGATCTCCGGGTTTAAGGCGAGAGTTTTGAACAATAGCATTATACGCTACACAGCAAGGCTCTGTCAGGCAGGCCTGTTCAAAAGCAAGTTGATCCGGAACCCGGTGAAGACAACGCGCCGGGACCCTTACATAGCGGGTCATGGCTCCGTTTACTCCATACCCAAAACCCTTACGTGTAGGGTCTAAGTTGTACAAGCCGGCTCTGGACATCGGGTTGTTTGGATCTATCACGGCAGCCGTTTCGCTCACAACACGGTCACCTAACTTCCACCCGACGACCTGTTTTCCCATTTCAACAATACGTCCGCCAAATTCATGACCAAGAACTACAGGGTAGTTCACCGGCCAGCTATGATCCGCAGTCCATTGATGCAGGTCGCTGCCACACACTCCGACATTGGCTACCTCCAGCAAAATATCCTCATCGCCGAAGGAAGGCATCGGAATTTCGCGTATTTCAACCGAACCCTTTTCTGGCGCATAATTCACTACCGCTGCTGATTTCATAATTATTTTTTATTAACGCTGTAAAACAATTCTATGTGATAGCAAATTATTGGTTGCCGACGGTAACTTCTCCATAAGCATGTATTGTATCACAAATTAAACGCAAAGAAGCTTCAAGATTGCCATCAGCTGTTTTGAAGGCGTCTGCATCAATAGTAAGAGGAGCACCCAGAACTACCAGCGGGGCCCCATATGCAGGACATTGAATCGCTTGTTCAAGGCTAAGTCCGCCAACAGCCTGTACCGGTATGTTCACAGCTTTGACCACTTCACGAAGCTGATCTAACGGACTGGGCATCCGTTTTCCCCGCGCTGCAATGCCTCGGCGTTCATCGTAGCCAATATGATGAATGACATAACCGCAGCCTAAATCCTCCAGCCACCTTGCAGCTTCCACCATATCTGCGCAGCCCAGGTTATCGCCCATTACCCCAATGCCAAAATCGCTGCCTGCCTTGACTACGCATTTGATTGTTTCTTCATGCGCGCGAGCCATGACAACGACGTACGAAGCTCCTGCCTTCGCCATCATCTCCGTTTCTAGATAACCGCCATCCATAGTCTTAAGATCCGCCACAATCGGCGTTTTGGGAAAGGCTTCCCGAAGCTTTCGTACCCCATGTAGTCCTTCCGCCAGGATTAGTGGGGTTCCGGCTTCAAGCCAATCGACACCAGCGCGCATGGCGAGCGCCGCCGTTTCAAGCGCTTCATCAATATTCGTTAGGTCAAGTGAAATTTGTACAATGGGCCTCATATATGTATCGTATTTTTCGACTGTTGTATTTTAGCTAAACTAAGGAAGCGTTTTCAAATCATGTAAGAGTAATAAAGTTTCTATAAAAAAAGAAGAAAATAAACATAGACGAAAAAGCCTTAGTCAATTTATTGTCAAGAAGTTCGTAAAATCACTTCAAGCACTTAACTCTTTACCCATCAAGCATTGAAAAAGAGCTCTTTCGAAGAACAAATGGTACGGGCTCCTGAGATAAACCTTATATTTCGAACTTGAGAAAATTTGAAAAAATCGGTTTCGTCTCTTCAGTAAATCCTGAATAGATGATAACTTGTTTTTAAGCGTCGCCTAAAAATAAAATATTGATAATGATCTTCTTAAGCATTTTAAACTATATTATTTGGGATGTAGACCCTGACGTATTTATTGTTCCCGTATTAAATCACCCGATCAGGTGGTATGGATTATCGTGGGCTGTCGGTTTTTTGGTAAGCCAGCAAATCATTTCTTATATCTATAAGCGGGAGGGGAGAACGGACAAGGAGGTTGATACATTGACTATTTATATGATCATAGCCTCCATGGTAGGAGCGAGATTGGGACATGTTCTGTTTTATGATCCAGTTTACTATTTTAATGAACCCTTGCGCATACTAGCAATTTGGGAAGGAGGATTGGCGAGCCATGGAGGTGCGATTGGAATTCTTATTGCATTATATTTTTTTGCGCGGAAGACAAATGTAAAATACCTATGGATCGTAGATCGATTGGTGATCGTATCTGCATTGATGGCATCACTGATCAGGTTGGGCAACTTAATGAATTCGGAAATGGTTGGCTTGCCTACAACATTACCTTGGGGATTCGTTTTTACTGCAATTGACAATGTGCCCCGTCATCCGGCTCAACTCTATGAGGCAATTTATTGCTTCTTGCTTTTTCTGTTTTTATTCTGGGTGTGGTACCGGAAAAGAAATGAAATAAAAGATGGATTTTTAACCGGGTGGTTTCTTGTTATTCTTTTCGGCCTTCGTTTCGTTGACGAATTTTTCAAAATCAATCAGGTATCGTTTGAGGACGACCTTATTTTAAATATGGGTCAACTATTAAGCATTCCTTTTATAGTCGCAGGAGTGCTAATTCTTTTGCGTAATAGAACCAAAGTCAAAATTGACCAGGAAGACATCATGGAAAAAAATCCAAAACCTGAAAGCACTTAGATTTAAGTAGTTTCGAGTTATGAGTTTAAAGTTTCGAGTTTTTGTCTCGATAACGCGGAAGCCAGATCCTCGAAACTATAGACTCTAGACTCTAAACTCGAAACTGAAAACTCTAAACTTGCAAATAAATGACCACCATATTTTGCACAGACAGATTAGAGAAATTATTTGGTTCGGTGCAAAGTGATTTGCAGCCCGATCCCAAAAACAAATTTGGGAACTGGAATGGGCACCTGTTTATTTTGGATCATAAAAAAAATCTTATTTTCACCAATATTAAAACAGCTTATTCTTTTGTATTGATCAACATAAAAAAAGCCGAATTAAAAAAATTTGATAATTTATTTAGAGAATCGTTGATCAAACAGCTCTATAATGATTTGAGAATTACCGAACGGCAAGAAATCAAGATCAGAGAATGGCTAAACGATATCCAGCTGACAAAAATGAATAGCAAAAGAAAGGTGCCTTCTGCAATAAAAGATTTCATTATTCTTATAAAGCAGGAAGCATACGGGAAGGGCGGATTAAGCCAGCTCACAAACCTTTCTATTGGATATGGCTTGAATAACCATTTTATGGGGACTAAACTCAAAACGGGAGCAAAAAAATATGCGATCCCAAAAGAATTAATGGAAGGTTTAATAAAGTAGGGGCAAAAAAAACAGTGATCCATTTCCGGCCCACTGTTAATAATCATAAGTCAGCCATTTGATATAAACGGCGCTTTTTTGAAATATCGTGTATCCGATAATTGCTCAGTCAAAAAATTGGCTATGTCCGCTGCGCTTATTTTATTACCTACGCAATCTTCCAGGCTTACCTTTATTTCATTTTCCACATCCGAAAATTCAATGAGAGGGACTCTTACCACAGTCCAGTTAACATCGCTCTCTGACAAAAGATAATAGGTTTTTTGCCTGTCTTCATGAATCTGCGGAAAGTTTGCCTTCATCCATTCGGAAGCGCCAATAGTTGAAGGACCTTTCTTATCAAACGGAGTATCAAGATTTAACCCGGCTACTAAAATATAGCGTTGACTTTTGTATTTCTTCATAGCGCTTAACACATTGACAGTTGCCTTACACGCTACAAGCGGCTCATCTTTACGCTGGCCTACAGTACTTATAACAGCCTGACAAGCTTCCACCAAAGAATCTACAGCTTCAGGATCAGTTGCATCACCTTTCATGATCTCAATAAAAGGATTTTTGGTGTTGAAATTTTCAGGGTGCCTGAGAAGTAACTTTAGGTGATACCCATGATTGACAAGCTTGGTTACAACAAATTTACCTGTCCGGCCGCCACCGCCCAGGATGGCTATTTTTGATTTTTGTTTCATTGCTTTCTTTATAAAAATTTAAAATAAAAGTTTCCTTGTGTTAACACATCAACACCAGGTAGGACAGAACTCGTTTGGTTCTGCACGGAATTTTAAATGTTTATAAAGAAATTTTAATGGTGCAAATGTAATCAAAGCTGATGAAGGAAAATTACAAATCTTAAAATGCTCCACAATTTTCACATTCAATGGCACGCCTAAGGTTTGATTTCCTATTTTTGAAGAAAACTGCATGACTAAAAATTTCAATCAAAAGGAAAGAGACCTGGTTAAACTTGCTGGCTTTTTTAAGAAGCAGAGCAAAAAATTGATTGAAGAAGGAAAGCTCGGTGAAGAACATCGGAAAGTGGAAGAAGCGGTTGATCGTTTTTTAGAGCACATAAATAATCACGTCAACACCAGGACATTTGTTCGGGAGCAGCGGGAGTACCTTAACAAGCTGGTGAAAGATAACGCGAACTGTCCCAAGTGTCATACCAATGATAAATTGAAGCTTGTCGGTGTTGAAAAAAATGAAAAAGGGTGGAAGAGCAACCGGTACAAATGCCGCAAATGCAATATTGAATTCACCTGGAATCTACCCAATAATCCCTGGGACATGATCGAATACATTGAAGAAATTCTTCAACAGTTGCGTAAAAAATCAGCCGACGAGCCCGCGCATGAGGATAAAGAACAGACGGGTTTAGCAATTGAAAGCATGCAGGCTAATCTGGATAAACTTAAACCTGTTATCGATGCCCACAATAAGGACTATGAGGACCTTCAAGCCCGCGAATCTGAAATGGAAAAAATAATTCATGAGTTCAAAAACTCGTTGCTGATTGAAAAAATTAAAATGGATACATGGGAAAACTCAAAAAAGTAGAACATAAAAATAGATGACTCTCTTAACGGTTTCAAGAATCTCTAAACAGGGACTTGGGGATTTTAGATTGGAAGAAATTACTTTTTCCCAACGGAAGCATCAAAAAATTGCTGTTGCTGGTGAAACAGGCTCCGGGAAAAGTACGCTTCTGAGAATTATTGCAGGTTTAGAACAACCTGATAGTGGTGACGTACAACTTAAAGATGAAACGATAGATGGGCCTGCTAAAAACTTAGTAGCCGGACATCCATCAATATCATATTTGTCACAGGATTTTGAGTTGCCTAAGTACTTACGTGTCGGGCAGATTTTAGGATATTCAAATTCAATATCAAAGGAAGAGGCTGACACATTATTTGAAGTTTGCCAGATCAGCCATTTGCTTGAAAGAAAATCGGGTGAGCTATCCGGAGGAGAGCGTCAACGAATTGCGTTGGCTAGGCTGCTTATCACATCCCCTAAACTTTTATTGTTGGACGAACCATTTTCAAACCTGGATATGGTTCATAAGAACACGTTGAAGGCTGTCATCGATAATATTTGTAAGCGTCTAAAAATTACTTGTATTCTTGTTTCTCATGACCCCTTGGATTTGCTTTCATGGGCCGATAAAATCATTGTAATGAAAGATGGAAAGATTCTTCAGAAAGGATCGCCTAGTAAAATCTATAGACGGCCCTTAAATGAATATATAGCCGGCCTCTTTGGTAATTATAATTTACTACGGCCAGCACATGCTAACCCCTTTTACAGTATTTGGGAAATGAAGCCAAAAAGAAAAAGCTTGTTGGTTCGTCCGGAGAATTTTAAAATCGTCAACAAGAAACGGAAGTCGCTTGAAGGAAAAGTTACACAGACCACTTTTTTCGGAAGCTATTATGAAATAGAAATTTTGTTGGGAGAAGGAAGTATCACGCTAAACAGCAAAAGGGATGAACTCAAAAATGGTGACACGGTATATGTCAGATGCTCTCCCGAGGATGTATGGTACATTAACTAAACAACTAGCAGGCTGTTCGCCCTAATTACCCTCATTATACCTTCATCTTATTCTATAGTACACTATAGTTAAGAAATTGATTTAAAGATAATTATAATGCTTTATGTGAATTTATGAAAGTAAAATATGTAAGGTTTCTTGAAGAAGTTGCTAAATATGTTAAAAAGTACGAAATGGCTCTGCATTCTTGCTTTTTTGCGCTCGTGGTAGACAGGATTTCATTAGGTCTCCTAATCACGATTATTATCTCATGAGTGAGCTATATGACATTAAGAATCGACCCTTAAAGGCGTATCGATTGTGCGAGCAAGAACATGCCGTCCCCTACGGGACTTGAATTCTGATCTCTTGTCATTTCTCTACCCATATTGCATCCCTATGGGATAGATCACCGAAGGGTCAAACTCTCTTCGAAAGCGTGTTCGTACGCTGAGGCTTCCGCGCAAACGTAGGATCATTCTGATCGAAGGCTCTTCACCGGACTGGCTATCGCTGCTTTTACACTTTGAAAGCTTACAGTAAGTAAAGTAATCACCAAAACGCCAATCGCTGAGTATACAAATACCAGAGGACTTATATCCGTGTGATAGTTATAAGTCAATAGCCATCGATGTAAATAATAGTATGCAATAGGCGCTGCGATTACAAATGAAATCAAAACCAACGCAATGAATTCTTTTGATAGTAAACTCCAGATATTAAATATGGATGCACCAATGACTTTTCGTACTCCGATCTCCTTTGTTTTTTGTTCGGCTAGGAACGATGATAATCCAAACAACCCGAGACATGAAATAAATATGGCCAATATGGCAAATAAGGAAGCTAACTTCCCTATTCGTTGCTCTGCTTTAAACTTATTACCAAATTCTTCATCTACAAAACTATAGTCAGACGGAGCGGAAGGCGCGAGCTTACGCTGTATAGATTCTATTGTTGATAACGCAGCCTTTGCACTCATCTCGGGACTGAGTCTAATCAACATTTGGCCCAGATTACCCGGGTTATTCTTTTCCAACCAATAGAAACCTGGGCTCACGGGTTCATAAGGACTGACGGCCACCACATCATCCACCACCCCAATGATTTGTCGGTGTTGATTATTCGACCCGAGGGTAATGACTTCACCGACTGGATTTTCCAGACCCATGTATCTTGCAGCGGATTTGTTAATAATAACGGCCTGGGCGTCGGTACCAAATTCTCTGGAAAAATCTCTGCCTTGCAGCACTTTCCATTGAATAGTTTTGCCATAGTCTTCGTTAATCCAGGTAACCGTGAAGCTGGATTCTGCTTCGGGATGTTTACCTCTCCAGCTAAAGCCTCCCCAATTATCCCAAATGGCGGTAACGGGACTGCTCGAAAATCCGACGGCGCTTGCCAAACGACTAGCGAGTATTTCGTCTTTCATTACCATTTTGTTCTTATTGAAATCAGGGTCCATTATCGGAATTCGGATTAAACCTTCCTTGTCATAACCAACCGGGCGATCTTGAGCATATCGAATTTGTTGGAAAACGATAATCGTTCCGATAATCAACACCACCGAAACAGTGACTTGGGTAATGACCAGCATCTTGCGTGGCAAAGCAGCATATCTTCCCAACCGGATCGTACCTTTCAGGACCTTGACCGGCTGGAATGAAGACAGATAAAATGCCGGATAGAGCCCTGCCAAGAATGATGTTAGCAATAAGAAAGCAAAACTGAATAGCCAAAAATAAATGTTCGTAAAGGGCAGTTTGATGCTTTTGTCTGCTAACGCATTGAATGGCGATTGTGATACAAAAACCAACAGCAATGCAATTACAAATGCGAGGAAAACCACTAAAAAAGATTCACTCAGGAATTGTTTGACTAACTGCGATTTCATAGAACCAATCGCCTTTCTGATACCCACTTCTTTCGCTCGTTTTTCGCTGCGGGCGGTACTTAAATTCATGAAATTGATGCAAGCCAGCAGCAATACAAACATTCCCACGATTGCAAAAAGCCAAACAAAAGTTACCCGCCCTGCCGTAGGATAGCCGGCTTTAAACTCCGAATACAAATACCAATCCTTCATCGGGTACAGCCACACATTGGTTTTGTACTTTTGTGAATACTGCGCAACATCGCCAGGCGAATCTTTTAAATACAAATTAGCAATAGCAGCGTTGGCCTGTTCAATGCTTACCTCCTCCGCGGTTTGCACAAAAATCCGGCATGCGGTATTGTCCCAGTTATTTTCGTTCGCTTTGATGCCCTCATTGTTGGCTTTCAGCCCTTCAAAATTTCCAAAAAACTGTATGTGCCCTAAGATGGAATTGGGAGCAACGTCGGCATATACGCCAGTCACCGTGACATCCATATCCGAATTCAATTTGATGAATTGATTGATGGGGTCATTGTCCCCGAAAAGCGATTTTGCTGTGGATTCCGAAATAATGATCGCCCGCTGGTCGTTAAGACTTTCGATGCTGCCCCTGAGCATCGTTAACGAAAATATATCAATTACATTTTTGTCGATGAATTGACCTGTTTTGATAAAATTACTTTCACCTACCCGAAGGGTATAATCGGTGTCCCACCAGAGCAGAGCCACGTGTTTGAACAGGTGCCCGTATTTTTCAGTCAACACTTTAGCCACGGGTTGAGGCAGCCCGTTTGAGCTGTATGTTTTTTGCTCCAGGGGCTCGGTGTTGCGCCTGTACACCTGGGCAATATGTTCGTAATTTTTGTGACTGCGATTATAGCTTACTTCATCATAAACCCACAGTCCAATAACTACAGCCACAGCCATGCCAACGGCCAGGCCACCGATATTGATCAAGCCATACGTTTTGTTTCTGAGTAAATTTCTCCAGGCGATTTTCAGATAGTTTTGAATCATGGGCTTTGTTTATTGACATATCAAATACATGGAAAAATGAGAAAGGTTGCATCGTCCCTACGAAGTTCGATTCTCTCCGGGACAATATAATTCAGGAGCACTTAACGCGGCAGTTAGAGTCACCAATTTTGTTCTCTTACGCGTTCCAAGACAAACATCAAAGTCTTTTTCATTTCATACTCTTCTCGCGGGGTGTTGCAAAGTATAACGAAGAAAATTTCCTTGCCTGGTAGAGTAATATAGTTAGTCAAAAAACCGCCTTGACTCCCAGGATGACCAATAATGGAAATACTATCTTGTTTTGTAACATGCCATGACCAACCGATGAATGGTTCAGCATTACCCGACCAATTTCTGAAATATTTTACCCTTCGCGAATCCCGGATCTTTTCTTCACTCAAAAATAAATTATGGCGGATAGCGCGTTCGTACTGTGCAAGTTCTTCTACCGAACTCCAAACCCCTCCATTTCCCGCAGCCGGGAATGTCGGTTCTTCACCATAATCATCCTCAATCCATTGGCCATCTTTTTTTATGTACGCGTGTGAGACTCCATGATCGGGATGCGAACCATCTGTTATCGTGCTGTTCGCCATTCCGGAAGGATTGAAAATATTTTCTTGTACAAATTTTTGCCATTTTAATCCACTTACTTGTTCTACGATCAGCGCTAGTCCATTAAAGGCAGGATTGGAATAATTGTATTGCGAACCTGGTTCAAACTCCAGGGTATCGGTTTGTGTAACCGGATACCAGTTCTCGGTATCTTTCGCCGTTAGATAGAATGCTGTGTCTTTGCTTACCTCACGATTATCCGGCAATCCGGAGGTGTGTGTTAATAAATGTTTGATCTTTATTTTTTTTGCTGCGTCTTTGTTTTTGAAACCGGGAAAGTATTTAATAAGACTGTCTTCAACAGAAAGTTTCCCTTGCTCCTCGAGAATTAAAATAGCGTTGGCAACAAAAGTCTTGGAGATGGAGCCCAGGTTGAAAAGAGTTTTTGTTGTAATTGTCTCTTTTATGTTCAGGTCTGCCAAGCCATATCCTTTAGCAAACACAACGCTGTCGCCTTTCATGATGAGAACTGCACCGCCCGGTTCATTAACTGGAAATTGACTGGTAAAGTAAGCATCAATCTCGTTGACGAATGACGTCTCCTTTTCGTGACCACAACTTATTATTGTGAGAGAAAGTAAAAGCAGAGCTGAGGTAATGTGTGACATTTTTATTTGGAAGGGCTAACATAAGCAATTGAATTCCTTTAATCCCAATCGTTAACTCTTTGTAATAGGAGAGAACTACTAAAGTGTTAGCTTGCGTGTGGCAACGCTCCGGAGGAGCAACCTGTTTCTAGCTAACCATGGAATGTCTTCCCAGGCTCCGGAGGAGCCTCCTAAAATAGATACATCAACACGCCAAACTAAGTTTTTGTAAAGAGTCTCAAGTATTTTGGTTTTAAAATCCATTTGTTTAGCTAACCGCCAGCTAATTTCTTTCTGCTACAAGTTATGTTTTTCAGATGCAAATTATTTTTTGAGACGACCGTAAATTTAAATAACCATTTTACATACATTTACGTAATTAATAATTACAATGAAAGGAACAAATCTCGGTGAGTTTGAAGAACTTGTCTTGCTAACCATTGCTGCATTGATGAATGATGCATACAGTGTTGCCATATGTGACGAGCTGGAAAAAAATACGGGACGCTCTGCAAAGCTAGGTGTTGTTCATGCCGTGCTTAATCGGTTAGAAGAAAAAGGTTTAGTGAAAAGTAAATTGGGTGAAGCTACCAGCACAAGAGGAGGGAAGCGAAAAAGATATTATGGAATTACGAACGGTGGAAAGGCAGCTTTGATCAAATCAAAAGAACTGCGTGATGACCTTTGGAATAAAATACCCGACCTGGTTTTAAAGCGCATCTGATGAAAACCCACCGACCGGTCAAGCCTCCTAAATGGGCACAAACATGGAAGGTAGCCCGCTCCAATCCGGCAAAAGTTTTGAAGAATGAATAATTAGCGCTTGCAAATGTGAAGAAACACAAAGCATATAATCCTCCGCAGTGGGCACAGCGATTCCTAAGTTGGTATTGCAGGCCAGCACTGTTAGAAGATTTACAAGGTGATCTAAATGAATACTTCGTTCGTAACGTAAAGGCGAGGGGGTTAGCCCGAGCCCGGTGGATTTACATCCTGGATGTCTTAAAGTTTTTCAGATCATACACAATACGCAAACCGAAATTCATCAACCTTTTAATTCATTGGATTATGATTGGTAACTACATTAAAACCTCGGGGCGCAGCATCGTGCGGAATAAATTATTCTCCGCGATCAATATTATCGGGTTGTCAATCAGCATGTCCATTGGGTTACTGATGATATCGATGCTCTCAGATTTATTTTCGTATGACAAGTTTCATAGAAACCATAGCCGTATTTACAGAGTAATCAGCCAATACGAATATATGGGTGAGAAACAAAGCGACTTCCACGCAACAACATCGTTAAAGGCGGCGAAGGCAATAAAAGAAACGTTTTCAGGTGTGGAGGATGTAGCCATTCTGTACAGGGGCTTCTCTGGAGATGTGGTGGTAACAGAAAAAACTATTCCACTCTACGGCTTCTGGGCAAACGAGGCAATGTTCAGGGTCTTTTCCTTTAAACTACTGCAAGGCGATCCCGCCACCGCGCTTAAAGCACCTTTCTCAGTTGTTCTCACAGAAAAATCTGCCCGCAAACTATTTGGTGATATCAATGTGGTAGGAAAAACCATTACCGTCAATAAAGATAAAGACTATACAATAACAGGCATCCTAAAAGATCCTCCCGTATTTTCGCACATCCGCTTTGACATGCTGGCTTCGCTGACCACCAGGGAGATCACAGAAAAAGATAATATTCATGAAATGGCATGGGATAGTAATCGGGGTAGTACGTGGGCTTATGTACTGATGCCGTATAGTGGTGACGTACTTGCCCTGCAAAGAAACCTTCGCAGGCTCAGCGAAAAGGAAGATAAAACGGTTAAGAATACACACATCGAATTAGCATTGCAACCGCTGGACAATATTATGACGGGTGAAAACCTTAGCAATCAGATTGGGCAAACAATGGGAAGTACAGTAGTCTGGATATTCGGGAGTCTAACACTGATCGTTATTTTATCCGCATGCTTAAATTACACCAATTTATCCATCGCCCGTTCCTTTCGGCGTTTCCGCGAAATAGGTATTCGAAAAACTGTTGGTGCTCTCAAAGGTCATATTATAAATCAGTTTATCGTTGAATCAATTGTTACCTCCCTGCTGGCATTGATGTTTTCATTTGTTTTGTTTCTTGTCATTAAACCTCATTTCCTCAGCATCGAATCATCCCTTCAGGAATTACTGGTGCTGGATCTGTCGCCGCGGCTAGTCGTTCTTTTTATTTTGTTTGCTATGCTTGTTGGAGTCTCGGCAGGCTTTTTCCCTGGTATGTTCTTTACGCGCGTTAATGCTATACAAGTATTAAAAAATTTATCGGCAGCACCGGTTTTAACAGGTATAAGCCTGCGCAAAGCCCTCATCGTGTTTCAATATTGCATTTCGATTATCGCCATAACCGCTACACTCATTCTCTACAAACAATACAAACATTTCATTGCTTATGATCTCGGCTTTACAACCGAAAACATTCTTAACATCCAGTTGCACGGTA
Organism: uncultured Bacteroidota bacterium; assembly: GCA_963837415.1. Classification (GTDB taxonomy): domain Bacteria; phylum Bacteroidota; class Bacteroidia; order Cytophagales; family Cyclobacteriaceae; genus Chryseolinea. The sequence continues at coordinate 213,804 of CAWING010000006.1, forward strand.
ATAATGCCGAATTGCTGAAAAAAGAATTATTTGAATTACCTGAAGTTAAAGCTATATCACAGTCAACACTGATCGCAGGTATAGGACATTATTGGAATACAAAAATGAAAAACCCGAATCAGCCTCAGGACTCCGCTGATGTCTATTTTAATATTATCGACGAAAATTATCTTCCATTACACGATCACAAACTCATCGCGGGTCGAAATTTTAAAGCGAGGGTGGGTAAGGTAGAAGAGTCTGAAGTCATTGTGAATCAACAGGTATTAAAACGCTTCAACGTCGGGGCACAGGATCCCGTGAAAGCCATTGATGAAGTGGTCACGGTGGATGGGAAAGACCTACGGATAATAGGCGTAATAAAAGATTTCGAATATGGAAAAGCCAACAGCAGGGCGGGGAAAGAAGTAATCCTGCGCTATTCCAACGAACAGGTAAACGTTCTCAATGTTAAAATTCTTTCCAATGATTGGCCTGAAACCTACGCCAAGATCGAAAGGATATGGAAAAAAATAGATCAGGTTCATCCGTTAGGAGCGCAGTTCTACAGTGAACAAATTGAAGAAGCTTTCCATGGACTGAAGGCATCGATGAAAGTGGGAGCTTTCCTGGCATTTCTGATCATAGGTATTGCTTCCATTGGATTACTGGGCATGGTTGTGTTTACAACGGAAACCCGACTGAAAGAAATTAGTATTCGTAAAGTTCTGGGTGCAAGCGAGAGGCGACTACTGTACTTGTTAAGCAAAGGATTTTTGCTTTTGCTGATAATAGCCTCGACCATCGCGCTGCCGGTAACTTATTTATTTTTCCAAAATATACTTCTTCCTGAGATTGCCAATCATGCACCGCTAAGCGCAACCGAATTATTAGTCGGTGTCTTAGCAGTGATCTTGATTTCTTTATTCATGATCGGCTCACAAACATTGAAAGCAGCACGAACTAATCCGGCTGAGGTGCTGAAGAATGAGTAAGAGTCTATACTCCTTCCAGTATACCTCTTTCGAAATTTTAATTCAGGGTTCGACGTTCGACATTCAATAGATAAACGTCGAGCGCCTATGTCGAATGACGAAGTGTAATACATCCACACAATTTTTTATTAAACTCTTTATCGATAATTTAAAACATGTTTACATGTAACAATAAATTATCCACTATAGCGATTGCGTTTAGTACACTGTGCGTGTGTTTTACCAGCATGAACGCACAAAGCCCTTCATCGGCGTTTAAAGTGATTGCTTTTTATACGTCCAGGAATGACGTCGCGCACATAACATTTGTACATGAGGCCAATAAATGGTTCTCTAAAATAGCGGCTAGCAATAATTTCACGTATGACTCCACGAATAACTGGAATAATCTAAATGCTGAATTTCTTGGTCAGTATCAGGTGGTGTTATTTTTAGACACGCGCGCAGAAACTCCAGCACAACGGGAAGCATTTCAAAAATATATGGAAAATGGTGGTGGTTGGATCGGCTTTCATTTTGCCGGATTTGCATTGAACAATTCAGACTTTCCTCAAAACTGGGATTGGTACCATAACAAATTTTTAGGATCGGGCCAATTTGTGAGTAATACATGGCGACCAACATCAGCTGTTCTACGAGTAGAAGACAAAAAGCACCCTGCAACAAAAAATTTACCTCCAACATTTAAATCCGCTCCAAGCGAATGGTACAGATGGGAAAAGGACTTGAGAACTAACCCCGATATAAAAATTCTTCTATCCATTGATCCTTCGAGTTTTCCCCTGGGTACAGGACCTAAACAAGATGAGATATGGCACGGTGGTTATTATCCTGTAGCATGGAAAAATAAAAATTATAAAATGCTCTATCTGAACATGGGACACAACGATATTGACTATGAGAATAAAACGAATAAGCAGTTATCATCTACATTCGACGGTGAAATTCAGAATAAGCTGATCTTGAATGCATTGCTTTGGCTGGGAGGAAAGTAGCAATGATTGGATTAGATCTTATGTATTGTAGAAAAGTCCATAGTCATGGTCGATAGGATGTCGAAGACAACTCGAAACTCTGAAACTACAAACTCGAAACTAATTAGTCTCCGGAAGAATTTTTTCAATAATAATGTCTTGCAGTAAAACTGGTTCTGAAGTTGGAACTGAATGCCCTGAATGTTCAAACCAGAACAATCCTTTTTTTGGCGCTGATAGGTGTTGATAGTAACTTTCAGTAATACGTGAGTTGGTTTGATAATCTTTCCGACCTAACAAAAAGTATACTGGACAGTCGATGGTCTTTGCACTTTTTATCAAATTGTCTTGAGATGCTTCATTAAAAACCGGCAGCCAGGTTGATGCCCATGTAAAAACTTGGCTTTTCGAAAGTTTTATTTTCGAACCATTAAAGTGCATGAGCCATTTTCGGTGAAAATACAGTTGCTCACCGTTCTCAAAAGGGATTTTAACAGTAGCAAGTTCTTCTGCTTCTTTTTGGTTGCCTGTATTCTTTGCCTTCTCTTTCATCATTCCAAGAATGATCCGTTCACTCTCCAATTGATTAACCATGGGGCAAACCGGTATATAGGCATATAAAAGTTCAGGGTAGTTTTTAGCGATATAAAATCCTAAGACCGTTCCCCATGAATGTCCTATTAGATAAAGCTTTGGCTTATTGAATTTCTTGAGCAAAGTGGTAATCATCTCGTGGGTGTCAGCTTGGAATAAACTTACGTTGAGCGATGCAGGGGATTTGTTTAAGGCCAATGTCTTTCCTGACTCGCGCTGGTCCCATTGTACGACGATGAAATGTTTCTGCAGTTTAAGCGTAAACTTTTCTGCATAAGGCATCACTGAATTTCCAGGTCCTCCATGAAGAAAAAGCAACACTGGTTTTGAATTGTCTTTTCCTTTTATGCTGATATACTGTTTTATTCCGCCAATAGAAATAGTTTCGGAAGATTCAATAGGTGTTTGCGCAAATGTGCCAGGGCCTGTAAAAAGACCTATCCAAAACAAAAGTTCGAGGCACCAGGTACGAAATATGAAGTGCGTACCGTGTACTTCGTACTTCGTATTTCGTATCTTGCTTAGGGGATTCATCATGGTGTAAAGTCGTTTGCTTCCTCTGAAATATTTTAGTAAGATAGATACGAAAACTACATTTAACATAGTGTGCTATGAAACCCAATCGCAGAAAATTCATTCAATACACAGGAGCCCTTATCGGTGGCGTGGCTCTCGATGTAGGCGCGACAAATTCCGCATTCGCTTCTGGAAATAATACCTTAAAAATAGGGCTGATCGGCTGTGGTGGAAGAGGTGCTGGGGCGGCAAGCCAGGCATTGGCGGCGGATCCTGACACGATCCTTACGGCGATGGGTGATGCCTTTACGGATCGCCTCGACGAATCGTATGCCGCACTATTAGAATTGTATCCCAACCGGGTAAAGGTGGATAAGAAGAACAAGTTTGTAGGATTTGATGCCTATCAAAAAGTTATTGATTCTGGTGTTGATGTGGTTCTTTTAACGACTCCACCAGCGTTCAGGCCCGATCATATGGCCGCCGCGGTGGATGCAGGTAAACATACATTTTGTGAGAAGCCTGTAGCCGTCGATGCACCAGGTATTCGAAAAGTCTTGGCTGCCGCAAAAAAAGCGAAAGAGAAAAATTTATCCGTTGTTTCCGGTTTTTGCTTTAGATACGATTTTCCGAAGCGTGCATTTTTTGAAAAAGTGCTGAAAGGGGAGATCGGAGAGATCAGGACGGTCTCTACGCTGCGCAATGGCGGGCCTCTTTGGTCTAAGGCAAAGCAACCTGGATGGACTGATATGGAATACAGATTGAGGAACTGGCTTTACTATACCTGGTTGTCGGGAGACTTCATCACTGAGATGATGGTGCATAGTCTGGATATGATGTCTTGGGCGATGGGTGATAAGCCTCCTTTGAAAGCCACCGGAACGGGTGGAAGGCAAGTTCGGATCGAAGAGGTGTATGGAAACGTCTACGATCACTTTGCAGTAGAATATGAATATGAAAACGGTGTACGAGGATACCATTTCAGCCGTCAGCAGGATGGTTGTTCCAACTTGAGTAAAGTGGAAATAGCCGGTACGTTGGGACAGGCGGTGATTGGTGGCGCTAATGGCCATGAGATCATGGGAAACACAAAATGGACTTACCAGGGAGAAGTAAATGACATGTATCAGACCGAACATAATGAACTTTTTGCTTCGATTCGGAAAAGTAAACCGATGAATGACGGTGAGTGGATGGCACGCAGTTCCATGCTGGGTATCTTAGGGAGAATGGCAGCATACAGCGGTCAGACAATTACCTGGGAGGAGGCTATGAATTCAAACCAGGTATTAGGCCCTGCGATAGATCAATACACTTGGGAATTAAAATGGCCGGTTGCTGAGGTGGCCATGCCTGGCATCACTAAGCTCTTCTGAAAATTCCTGAACGAATCTCGTGCGTGCTTTATTAAATCTTCCACTATGAAAACTTTGAAGACTTCATTGTCAATTTTAATTTTGGTGATTATCCATACCGTTGTATCGTACGCTCAACAAACACCACTTAAATTTGGCCACGTGACGAGTTTAAGCAAGATCACATCTCAATCGAAGGAGAAGGAAGGGCTGCTGTTATGGTATGATGTAAATACGTCTCCGAATACTTGGTCCGTGAAAAATGAGCTACTCTTGTGCACTGGAAACCCTATCGGTGTAATGCGGTCAGAGAAACAATATGAGAATTTCATGCTTCATGTCGAATGGAAGCACTTAGAACCTGGAGGTAACTCGGGAATCTTTGTCTGGAGTGCAGCGAAGCCGGGCGAAGAGAACCGTTTGCCTGACGGAATAGAAGTGCAAATGCTTGAACTCGATTGGGTGAATCTGAACAAACAAAATGGCGAAACCCCGCCGATCGCTTATGTACACGGCGAACTATTCGGCGTAGGCGGAGTGAAAACGGTTCCCGACAACCCACGTGGTGAAAGAAGTAAATCCATTGAAAATTTGTGCAAGGGAAAAGGAGAATGGAACACCTACGATGTGATATGTGTGGACGGTGTTGTAAAACTTTCTGTGAATGGAAAATTTGTAAATGGCCTCAGTAAGGCAACTCAAAAAAAAGGATATATATGCTTTGAATCCGAAGGAGCACAGATCCATTTTCGAAATTTCAAGATCGTAGAGTTGCCGCCTGGTATTACTTCGACTGAGCAGACAGCCCCGGAAATACATTAGCGAAAGACTCGGCACGAATACTGCTCAGACAATAAGTCAAGATGTTTTTGAAAATTTTGGGGATATATTGAATTATTTCAATTAATAAATAGTTTACTTTAAAATTAGTACCAGGTGATGAACTCAAAGAAGGCCGGAAAAATATCAAAGGCACTCGCTGATCCGAACAGACTTTTTATTCTAAAAGAGATTAAAAAACAGAAAGACAGTATGTATTGTATGGAGATCAATGATATTATAGACCTAGCCCAACCTTCTATTTGCCACCATCTTAAGTTGCTTACGGATACAGAGCTTATCCTTTCGGAAAAGGAGGGGCGTAACGTAAAGTATAAACTCAATAACCAGGTTATTGATGAGTACATCCAATTCTTAGAGGCCCTCAAAAAAGATTAATTAATTTTTTTTATTCATTTATTGAAACATTTCAATAAATCTATCAGTTAAAGTCTTGTGTAGTGCGATATTTTCGAGTAAGCCACGAGAAAATATATCGAAAAATTTAAATAAATCAATAAATACCAATGAACACATTTTTAAAACACCCGCTAACAAAAGTTATCCCGTATGTGCTGGGATTTTGGCTTATCGCTTTTATTATTGAAGCATGTATATCAAAAGCAGATGACCTGAGCAAAACTACGATCAATAAACCTGCTGTTTCATATACTCCTGTTGATGGTATTATTGTTAAGCCTGAGATACTGAACGAGGAATTGGAAGTCCTCGGCACACTTGTAGCAAACCAACAAGTGGACATTGTCAGTGAACTGACGCGCAAAATAGTACGTGTAAATGTAAAGGAGGGAGCTGAGGTTAAAGAAGGCACCCTATTATTTCAGTTGGACGATGCCGATCTTCAAGCACAACTCGAACGATTCCGTCAGGAAGAGAAACTCGCCCTATTAAATGAGGAGCGACTTAAGGATCTCTTTACACATGAAGCAATCGCTCAACAAGACTATGATCAGGCATCCACAAACCTGGGTGTATTGCAAGCTCAGATCAGGGAATTGCAAGTGATGATCAGCAAGACCAGGATAACTGCTCCTTTCAGCGGACATATTGGTATCATCAATGTTCACCCGGGCTCAGTTGTTTCGGTAAATACGGTACTCACTGATATTGAAGATAACAGCTCGGTCAAAGTAGATTTTGCTGTACCTGAGAAATATGCAAACATTATCAAGCCAGGTAGTATACAGACGTTTACGATTGCATCGGATGAAAAGAAATATTCAACCAAAGTAATTGCTACAGCCTCTAGCCTTAACGAAAATACGCGTACACTTCTTGTTCGTGCGGTTACTTCAAACCGTGACGGCCATCTGTTGCCTGGCCAAAGTGCCAGATTAAATCTGGCGCTTAGCTCTTCCGGGCAGGCTCTTAGCGTTACATCAAATGCGCTGATTCCGTCTTCCAGCGGTTATAGTATTTATGTGTCACGAAAAAATACCGTTGAAGCCGTGCCCGTAGGAATTGGGCAACGAAGTTCAGGTTCTGTAGAGATAACAACCGGTTTGCAAAAAGGTGATACAGTTATCACTAGCAATTTATTGCGCTTGGTCCCTGGCTCGCAAGTTCAATTCGTCACCTTGAAGTAATTACATCTATTCTCTTTTCAAACTAATCAAATCTTTTTCATGAGTGCTATTTCGCAAGTAAGTATATCACGTCCCGTATTGGCCGGGGTAATGTCAGTGTTGCTCATTCTTTTCGGAATTGTTGGGTATACCTTTCTCGGTACCCGCGAATATCCCGTAACAGAATCACCTACTGTTATGGTAACGACGGTTTATCCTGGTGCCAGTGCAGACATTATTGCATCTCAGGTAACCAAGCCATTAGAAGAAGCGGTTGCCGAAGCAAATGGAATCCGGGCACTGTCTTCGGTGTCGCGGGAGCAGGTCAGTATCATCACTGTAGAGTTTAACCTGAACGCTGACCTGGAAGCGGCCGCTAACGATGTTCGCGATAAAGTTTCCAAATCACGCTCACAATTGCCTGCTGACATTGAACCTACGATTGTGGAAAAAATGGGTCCTCCGGATTTTTTGGTATTTCTTACCGTACAAAGTGATACCCGTAGCCTGGAGGATGTAACCGATTTTGTTAACATCAATATTAAGGAACGTTTGCAATCCATACCCGGAGTGAGGCTAGTAGAGTCATACGCCGGCCGCAAACGTGCCATGCGTTTACGAATGGACCCGGTTAAGCTGGCGTCCTATGGACTTACACCGTCCGATGTGCAGGCTGCCTTGCAAAGAGAAAATGTTGATCTGCCAAGCGGACGTATTGAAGGACAAAACACAGAAGTAACGTTACGAACACAAGGAAGACTTGTAACGGAAGAAGATTTCAACAACATGATCATCCTTGAAAAAGAAGGAGCAATGGTGCGCTTTAAGGACATCGGTACTGCGATTATGTCTTCTCAAAATGAACGGACGGCCATGATCGTTGGAGAGGGAAACACTGCGCGCTACGGTGTTGGTACCGGTGTTCAACCACAACGTGGTGCAAATTCTTTGGCCATTGTGGAAGAATTCAAGAACAGATTTGATGAGATTGTAAAAACGGCACCAAAGGAATACATCATTTCATTGGGGAAGGATTTTACAATCCCTGTGCGAAATTCACTTTCGGAAGTAGAAGAGACTTTATTCCTTGCCTTTGGATTAGTTGCATTGATCATCTTTATTTTTCTGCGGGATTGGCGAAGCACGCTTATTCCGTTGGTAGCAATACCCGTGTCGATTATCTCTGCTTTCTTCATCATGTACCTTGGCAATTTTTCCATCAATGTATTAACGCTGCTTGGATTGGTGCTCGCCATCGGCCTTGTGGTGGACGACGCGATTGTGGTATTGGAAAATATTTACAGCAAGATCGAAAAGGGAATGAGCCCTATACAAGCTGCAAGGAAAGGCGCAGATGAAATTTACTTTGCCGTAATTTCCACCACGGTTACGCTGGCTGCTGTTTTTCTGCCGATTCTTTTCCTGGGAGGGATCACGGGACAATTGTTTAAAGAGTTTGCCGTCGTTGTGGCTGGTTCCGTTCTCATCTCTGCTTTTGTTGCGTTAACACTTTCACCCATGATGAGCGCTTATTTGCTAAAAGCCAATGCATCCCAGGGGTGGTTGTATAGAAAAACGGAACCTTGGTTCGAGGCTTTGAACAGAAGCTATGAAAAGTCACTGCACGCTTTTTTCAAAGTGCGCTGGCTGGGGTTTGTTTTGCTGATCTTATCATTTGCCATTGCCTGGGTATTAGCCCCATCGTTACCTTCCGAACTTGCCCCGCTTGAAGACCGCTCTATGGTTGGCCTAGCCGTTATAGCTCCGGAGGGAACTTCGTATGAGAGTATGGAAGAGACGATGAAGGAGATCAATAAATATGTTTCAGACTCCATACCGGATTTAAATGAAAATCGGACCTACGCCGGTATAGCAGCTTCACTCGGTACATTGGTTCAACCTGTTAATGGTGGCTTTCAATGGATATTCCTGAAAGATCCTGGAGAGCGTACGAGTGGAATGACGCAACAGCAAATTTATTTGAAGCTCGTTGCCGCATCACAGAAATTTAGAAATGTGATTATCATTCCGATTCAGATCCCAACCATAGGAGGATTTTCAAGTTCACAACCCTTGCAGTATGTAGTTCAAGCTCCTGATTTAAAAAGCCTCATTGATGTGATGCCTAAATTAATGGGCAATGTATATCAAAGCAGTAAACTGAGTTTTCAGGATCCTGACTTTAAAATTAACCGACCTGAGATTGGTATTACCATTGATCGTCAGAAAGCGGCGCAGTCTGGTGTGTCCACTCAGGAAATCGGAAGGACCTTGCAGCTTGCACTGAGCGGAAGACGCTACGGATACTTTATCTACAATGATCGGCAATACGAAGTGATCGGTCAGCTTGACCGGAAAGAGCGCTCCGCTCCTGCAGATCTCCGTTCTCTCTTTCTCAAGGCTGCGAATGGTGAAATGATTTCGCTGGATAATTTGGTGAAGATGAATGAGTCGGTAAGTCCTCCTGCGATTTATCGTTACAATCAATCCTACAGTGCCACTATTTCAGCAACACCTGCGGCAGGTGTAAGTTTGGGCGAAGCAATAAACGAAATGGATGGTATAGCAAAAAAAGTGTTGCCTCCCGGATTCACCACTGCATTGGGCGGGCAAAGTCGTGATTACGCTGAGAGCAGCTCAAGCCTCATCTTTGCTTTTATCTTTGCTATCATACTCATCTACCTGGTTCTGGCCGCGCAGTTCGAAAGTCTGATTGATCCATTCATCATTCTACTGACAGTTCCCATGGCACTTACTGGGGCATTGTTAAGTCTGTGGTTAACCAGTCAATCAATCAACGTATTTAGTCAGATCGGAATTATTATGCTGATTGGGCTCATTACGAAGAACGGTATTCTCATTGTTGAATTTGCCAATCAACGAAAGGAGGAGGGCTTGTCTGTTCGGGACGCCGTTCTTTCCGCGGCTGCTTCGCGCTTCAGACCTATATTGATGACCACACTGGCGATGATCTTCGGAACTCTTCCCATTGCATTATCACTGGGAACATCCTCCGGAAGTCGCACATCGCTGGGTATTGCAGTAGTGGGAGGGTTGATATTCGCCGGTATACTTACCTTATATGTTATTCCATCCGTGTATTCCTATTTCTCACGTGCATTTATTCCGAAAAAGGAACAGTATGAAAAACCATTGGGATCAAACCCTGAAGTTGTCATTGCTTCATAAATCAATTTTAATATCCATGAAATCAATTATCAAGTATATATCATTCAGCGTTGCGATTAGCTTGCTTTTAATTTCGCAAGCCAAGGCTCAGCAGAAATTATCCTTACAGGAGGCAGTGACGCTTGCAGTCCAGCGAAATCCAGAGATAGAAGCCAGTAAATTGGAAATAGAAAAATCCAAACAACAAAAGGTCATTTCAAGAAGTTTGTTTTTACCTTCTATCAGCGCATCCGCTCAGCTAAATCACTATTTCGAGTTAAGTCCTTTTTTCGGTTTTGGCGAAGACACGCCAGGCGGAAAAATTCCATACGGACGTTTCGGGGGTGAAGATCAATTAGGAGCATTCTTATCGGCGGTACAACCCTTGTATAATCCGTTGGCTTTTCCTTCGCTGAGGCATTCAGCATTAAAGGAGGAAGAGAGTAAATTAGCCTTCAACGGAAAACAGGTTGCTACGCAAGCTTTAGTGAAGCAAACCTATATTCAAATACTCGTCTTAAATGAGCGCATAGAACTACAACACGAAAGCATTAGCAGGAACGAGCGTGTATTGCAAGATGCGAAATCCTTATTTATTCAAGGTAAAGGATTGCGCGTAGATACTCTTCGGGCATACACGTCTGTAAAAAATTTGGAACCTGAGTTGTTAAAGCTGAATTATGCAGTAGAGACCAGCAAGCTCCAACTGAAAGCCTTCATTGGAATAGATTCCCTTCAGGATATTGAACTTACAGATTCACTATTCCTTCCCGACCCTGGCACGATACCGAATGAGAAAGAAGTTTATAATGCAGCGAAAAATAGCAATCCCGATTACCAGCGTATAGCCCTTCAGGAACAGCTGAGTGAACAACAGGCAAGCATTGCTTCTGCAGCTAGAATGCCAACGGTGGCAGCCGTAGCCCAATATCAGCTTCAGTCCCAAACCAACAAGTTTGAATACGGGAATGCGTACTATCCGTCCTCTTCATTTGTAGGACTGCAAGTTTCCGTTCCGATATTCACGGGACTAAGCAACCAAGCGAAGGTCAGGCAGGCTAACCTTTCGAAGGAGCAAACTGCTTTGCGATCCAACTATGCATATGAACAGCTTCGGTCTTCAGTCCATCAGGTAGTAGCAGACAGCTACGAATCGTTGGCACGATTACAAACCACAGTCGCTGTAAGGGAAACTGCGGAAATGAGTTATAATATTATTCAATACCGCTACAAGCGAGGTGTTTCTTCGAGGCTTGAGTTAACGGATGCTGAGCTTGAGCTCACCAAAGCGCAATCCAACTACCTGGAAGCTATTTACGATTATTTGTCAGCACGGATTGCCTTGGAGGGTATTATGGGTAGGGTTGATTAGGTGGGAGCCGTTATCCGTTAATAGTTATCCGTTAGTCGGGAGCATGGGATAGGAGGTGAAACAACACTACTATTAACAGATAACCGATAACGGATAACCCCTTCCTGTGTACAAAAATCACGCTGTAGATTTTTTCCAGCAATTCGAGCATCATACGCATAAGAAGTATCATTGTTTTGAGGCCGTTTCACCATTCTTTTTTATTCAAGCTCCGGTACTCTCCGTAGTTTTTAAAATGGTATGATGTTTCGTCATGTTGTGCTGAAGGAAATTATGTGTAACCTAAAATAGTTGTTATGAAAAAGTTATTTATAATGATATGTAGTGTGGCGATGATGGGTATCTCACTGGCGCAGGCACAAGTTCGAGACTCCGCCTCAACAGATTATAACAATCAAAATGCTTTTGAAGATACCCGGGAAGATATCCAAAAGGGCACCGAAAAATCGGGTGATGAAATCCAACAAGGGGAACAGTCAACCGAGCAGGAGCTGCAAAAGGATGTGGATGAGATGGAGAAAAATTTGCAGGGTTCTACCATCGATAAAGTCGGACCTAACGGAGAAAAGTTATTCATGGAACGTGGTAAATATTTTTACATCAATGACAAGGGCAATAAGGTAAAGGTGAAAAAGCGCGATGTAAAAGATAAGTCAGATTTCAAATAAGAGTTTTGATAGATAACAATAAAAGGGCTTCTGAATTTCAGAGGCTTTTTTTTTATATGCTTGGCATTTAATGCCACATAATAAATCCTATGATGCTGTAACAAACTGATCCGGGTGGACCTTCCAGTTTCAGCACTATTTGAATTTTTCAAAATTCTTCTACTTTATTGCAAAATGTGCGCTGTGTTTTTTATTCCGGCATCCCTTTCACCGGACGAAACCAATTTATCTGCTCTCTTTATCATGCCATAAAGGGGAAGAAAAACCTGGAACCAATCCAATTCTAAACAGATCCAGAAATGTCGTAAAGACACACAAAGAAAAAGTGGAGGATAAGCAAATGATTAGTATTTTTTCAAACGTTTTTGCTATGTTTCAAAAGAGAACAGAGTCTATATTGCGATAAAGTTTAAATTTGATAGGATTACCGCCACACATCTTAATGAAGCTTACAATTGTTATTTTTTCTCTGAGTATTATCAGTGTCGTATTATTTTTAAGCTCATGCAATTCCAAATCAGCCGCTGATGCGAATTCTGTGATTACAGATTCAGCTTCAATTTCTCAGGGCCAGCGGTTGTTTGCGCAAAATTGCAGCGCCTGTCACAATTTTGAACGAGATGGGATCGGGCCACAACTTGGAGGACTAACGTCAACCGTATCGGTTGATTGGATAAAAAAATTCATAAAAGACCCAAAGATTGTAATTGAATCCGGCGATGAGCGCGCCCATTTACTTTTTGAGGAATTTAAAACGGTGATGCCTTCATTTTCCCACTACACGGATGAAGACGTCATCGGGATTATTGCGTTTATAAGTACTAAAAAGGCGCCTGATCCCAAAAAAACAAAAAAAGATCCGAACGCATTAAAAAATCCTATCCCTGAACCTATTCAGCTTTCCCCGTTGGTTCTAGGGCTTGAGTATGTAACACAAATCCCTCAGTCAAGCACAGAAGGACAGATGACCCGAATCTGCAAACTTGATTTCCGGCCCGATACTAAAGAAATGTTTATAGTAGACCTGCGTGGAAAATTGTATCAGCTAGAGAACAAGCAACCAAAGCTTTATTTGGATATGGTAAAAGAGAAGCCAAACTTTATACCAAAGCCCGGACTGGCAACTGGCTTCGGAAGTTTTGCATTCCACCCCGAATTTAAAACGAACGGACTTTTATACACGACGCATACAGAAAGTCCGGGGTCGGGAAACGCTGATTTCAGTTATAATGATTCCATAAAAGTTACCTTGCAATGGGTGCTTTCGGAATGGAAAACAGATCAGCCTAACGGATTTCCATTCAAAGGAAAAAGCCGGGAGTTATTTCGGATAAATATGATCGGGTCGTTTCATGGGGTTCAGGAAATTACGTTCAACCCGTTGGCAAAGCCAGGTGATGATGATTATGGATTGCTATACATCGGAATAGGGGATGGGGCAAGCGTTGAATCAGGGTTTCCTTTTCTTGTTCACAGTCAGGAAAAGATATGGGGTAGCGTTATCCGGATAGATCCTGCCGGCAGAAACAGTACAAATGGCAAATATGGAATTCCATCTAACAATCCGTTTGTAAAGAGTACGAACCCAAAAACCGTCCGCGAAATCTTCGCGTATGGCTTTAGAAATCCACATCGGATTACTTGGACCAGGAACGGTCAGATACTGGTTTCTAATATCGGCCATCACAATATAGAATCGTTATACATGGTGAGGGCCGGGAATGATTACGGTTGGCCTATACGGGAAGGAAACTTTGTTATGAAGGCGGATGAAAACATGCATAATGTCTTTTCTCTTCCCTTGGATGATTCAATCTACCACATAACGTACCCGGTGGCAGAGTATGACCATGATGAAGGTAACGCGATCTCCGGAGGCTTTGAATATTGGGGTAAAACCCTGTCTCCATTAAAAGGAAAATGCCTTTTCGGTGACATTGTAAAAGGTCGTGTATTTTATGTCGAAGTGTCCGATATGAAGATTGGAACTCAGGCCATCATTAAAGAAATGCAGATTTCTTTGAACAACAAACGTACAACATTAGTGGAGCTTTGCGGCGACGCAAAAGTTGACATGAGATTCGGAAGAGATCATACGGGCGAGTTATACATTTTAACTAAGCCGGACGGAAAAGTTTATAAAATAGTTAGCGTTATAAATGACCCTATATGATTCTTCTAAATATTAGAACACGATCATCCTACCGTTAGGTTCAGGAAATTTTTTAGTTGAATACGTTCGACCTTCGAATTCTACAATCTGAATAGTACCTGTCTTAGCAATACCTGCGCAGGGCATTGGTATGGAACCAAATGATTCTCTCAAATAATAAGGCCGTCCCGCTGGGACTTAATCTTTATCCCAATTTAATTTCTACCAAAAGATCGTCCCTACGGGACTAACGCAACATTTATTTCAGATGCGACGCTATTTAATAAAGCACAGTCTACAAGGAAAAAAGATTGAGTCCGATGGGGACGATCCATATGGTAGCAGAATAATACAGGTAGAGAAAGGAAGTCCCGGAGGGACGTCCATATCTGCGCAGGGCATTGGTATGGAACCAAATGATTCTCTCAAAATAATAAGGTCGTCCCGCTGGGACTTAATATTTATCCCAATTTAATTTCTACCAAAAGATCGTCCCTGCAGGACTAACGCAACATTTATTTCAGATGCGACGCTATTTAATAAAGCATAGTCTACAAGGAAAAAAGATTGAGTCCGATGGGGACGATCCATATGGTAGCAGAATAATACAGGTAGAGAAAGAAAGTCCCGGAGGGACGTCCATATCTGCGCAGGGCATTGGTATGGAACCAAATGATTCTCTCAAAATAATAAGGTCGTCCCGCTGGGACTTAATATTTATCCCAATTTAATTTCTACCAAAAGATCGTCCCTGCAGGACTAACGCAACATTTATTTCAGATGCGACGCTATTTAATAAAGCATAGTCTACAAGGAAAAAAGATTGAGTCCCATGGGGACGATCCATATGGTAGCAGAATAATACAGGTAGAGAAAGAAAGTCCCGGAGGGACGTCCATACCTGTGCAGGGCATTGGTATGGAACCAAATGATTCTCTCAAAATAATAAGGTCGTCCCGCTGGGACTTAATATTTATCCCAATTTAATTTCTACCAAAAGATCGTCCCTGCAGGACTAACGCAACATTTATTTCAGATGCGACGCTATTTAATAAAGCATAGTCTACAAGGAAAAAAGATTGAGTCCCATGGGGACGATCCATATGGTAGCAGAATAATACAGGTAGAGAAAGAAAGTCCCGGAGGGACGTCCATACCTGTGCAGGGTAGTGGTATAGAATGAAATGATTCTCTCAAATTAATAATTCTTAAAAGTAAGGGCCTTCTTGTAAAAATATTTTTAAGGTGGGCTTATTTTGTTGCAGTGCGTCAATTACAGATTTGCTAGCGTTTGTTCTGTACAAATAGACCTCGGTTAAATTTGGAATTTTGAGTAAGTCGATTGCCGCTTTGTCATCCACTTTTGTAAATGAAAGGTTGAGAATTTTTAAGTGGGTTAGCTTTTGTAAATGCACGAGTCCTGATCCGTCTAGACCCGTTTTTTGAAGGTACAATTCTTGCAGGTTAGTCATCTGGCCGATATAATACAGTCCATCATCATCAATTCCGCTTGACACGAGAGAAGCCTTCGAAAAAACTTCAAAGTAAGGGCTTAACTCCCTGAACTGATCGTTGGTAAATGGTGCAGGAGGAAATTTCATAGATATCGTAAAATAATTTTCCTCGCTTAGCGTGTCCCTTTGAATCGAAACAAATAGTGTTTGGGCTACTTCATTAAGTTCTCGTTCCAGCGTCTTTAGTTTTATAGTAGCTAACGTCACTTTCCTGCGGTACTTCTGAAGGTCCGGTAGTATTCTTTCAATAACAGAATCAATCGCCTTGTTTTTCCGGGCGTCTATCACTTTTAGTGTCTCCGTTCCCCCTGAGTCAATCCAAAATCTTAGGAGCTCTATTTCAAGATCGTTCATGGATGTTTTTCCTTCAGGCGGCATGTGGTCCTTATGATTTTCAGGTAAAATAACTCTGTTAAATAATTCGCTCTTCGTAGGAACCTTGGAAGTAATGACAGGGAGACCACTTTCACCACCTTGTAATAGATTTTGATATGAAGTCATCAATAAATTTCCTTTTGCTTTTTCAGCATTGTGACAGCTCAAGCATTTAGCTTGAAAAATTGGAGCGATCAAATCTTCATATACGAGCATTTCCGATTCAGGCTTTGCCTCATGGGCTTCAGAATCGTTCATGAGCAATTCTAAATGTTCTGTAAGGTAATCCTGACCGTGCGTTATCGATCCTCCAATGTGACTTGTGTAAGCTACTGCTACGTTACTGGTTAAAAGAGCTGCAACGTACATCGGATAAAAACGCGAGGTGCTCCAATAAATAACAAATAGCGATACCGTTGTAAATATAGCAACTCCTGTAATCGTACCTGCCCAAAAATGCTGTTCTATTAACTTGCCTGAATAATCTCCGGAAGCGAATAAAAAGAATCCCGCGCCAATGGATACCAATGCTGAAACAGCCGCCGCGATCAAAACCACCATCACCACACCATCTGTCATTTTTAACACCTGAAAATGCCTTCCAATTTCAAAAAGCAGCGCGAGAATAATTAATACAATAGGAAAATGTAAAATAAGTGGGTGAAGTCTGCCGAGGAACAAAAAAATAAAAGGTAGTTCGGTAGGTCTGTAAAATGGTAAAGCCAGAAGCAAAATTCCGGGTAAAAATAAAGCGATGATAAAGGCAGGCCGCCTGAACTTTTCTTTTAAATTCCTCAAATCTCTCCGGTATTACATGCCAGGTCTTTTCTCACCATCATCAAACCCTAACTCCGTTTAATGTGCTGGTGCTATCTCCAAATTTATCTTGTTCAATATTCAAGGTATCCAACATCGTAAGATAAAGATTCGCTAACGGCGTTTCTTTTTCAAAAATTAAATTCTGACCGGTTTTAATTTTTCCTCCGCCCTTACCTGCGAGAATTAGCGGTAAGTTTTTTGGAGAATGTTTATTGCCATCGCGTAAATCGGAGCTAAATAAAACCATGGAATTATCCAGCAATGTCTTGTCCCCTTCTTTAATACTTTTGAGTTTTTGGAGGAAGTAGGCATACTGTTCAACATGCCATGCTGAAATGCGCGCATATTCTTCCAGGGCTTCTTTCTTATCCATGTGATGCGAGATGGAATGATGGTTACCTTTTACACCATCCAGGAAAGAAAAATTCCGATCGCTCACCGAATTACCGAACATAAAAGTAGAGACCCTGCTGGCATCGCTCCAGAAGGCTAGCGCCATGATATCCATCATGAGGCGCGTTTTTTCAGTAACGTCTACGCCGCCGTACATTTCAACATACTCATCAATATTTTGATTTACCCGCACAAGCTCACGCTTGATGTCAGGCTGTGATATTGGCTTCAAATTTTTCTTTGTTCGCACTGTTTGAAATTCTTTTTTCAACGCTCCGTATGGATTCAAGGTACTCCGATACTTTATCCTGATCGGATCTCCCTAAATTGTTTTTAAGACTCTGTGCATCATCCATGACCAGATCTAGAATACTTTGCTTCCATGGATCTTCTTTTATTTTTCTGCCTGGCACAAAAGATCTGAATAACCTGTCAAATGCCAGGCGTGGGTCAATTTCTTTTGAAAGAGGCTGACCGGGAGATTTCCACGAAATGCTGGAACCGTACAAACGGGTAAAACCGACATTAATATCTACACCGAGGCTGATTCTGTCCAGTCCGTACTCGAGGGAGGGAAACAACGTTTCATGACCTATCCGGGAGGCGATAACTTGATCGATTGACACGCCGCCACTGCTTATGTTATCTCCGATGGTTTGTTTGATCGGCATACACGTTAGTAGACTGGCCGATTTAGCGTAGTGTCCATCGGCTCCCTTGAATAAAGAATTTTTATTCATGAGTTCCCCCAGAACAAGAATATCTTGTCTTAGATTTTGCAAAGGCAGAAGCTGTCTTGTAAGTTGAAAATCGACTCCGATTTTTTCAGGCGTCCAATGTTCGGGATGCACACCATTTGGCATAAATAAGAATGCTGTTCTGATCGGAGTCTTGCCAGAAGCAGGAGAACTTAAGCCAGGCAGTGCCATCGCATCCAGGAAAGGCAGGGCGATGCACGCACCCATTCCTTTGAGCATTCTTCTTCGTGATATTTGCCACTTCTTTTTCATATTACTTCGGTACTCTTTTTTTCAAAATCATTAAGCTTCATTCTGAAAGGATAACTCTTTACCAGTTCAATAATAAACAATTCAGGGTTGAAGGAGTTTTCCAACAGACAAGTTTCCAACCGTTGAAGCGCTGGTTCATCCGTAAATAGAATCGACCTGCCCAGCGCGTACGAAAGCATTTTCGTCGATAAATTCCGGGCAATCTTTGCTTTTTCAGTCAGTAGAAGCATCTTTAACTCAGATGGGCCTTCAAAAGCTCTTCCATCCGCCATAACGCCAGAAGCGTCTATGTCAACTTTTCCATAGCTGTTCCGCCATCGGCCCGTGGGATCAAAGTTCTCCAACCCTAACCCTAGCGGATCCATTTTCTCATGGCACGACTGGCAGTCTGGTTTTGAGCGGTGGAGCTCAAGGATTTTTCTTAAACCCAATTCGCTATGTGCTGTCTGCATCTTCTGTCAGTTCTGCCACGACCGGAGGTGGGGGTGGAGGTGAAATGCCCATCAACTGTTCCATTACCCATTTGCCCCGGATCACAGGGCTTGTCCTCAGTGCAAAAGACGTCGTTGATAGTACACTGCCCATTCCTAAGACGCCTCCTCGACTTGAATCCGTTAAAACAACTTTTTGAAGATCATCGCCGGTAACACCTTCAATGCCATAATAATCGGCTAATTCTTTGCTGAGAAATGTATAGTTGCTATTGATTAAGTGTAACATGTTTTTGCTTTTCGTAAGCACATGATAAAAATATTCAATGGTTTCGCGGTACAAGGCCTTTCTAATGGACATATCAAACTCAGGGTATTTTTCAGCGTCAACCATGGGTTGATTGTCTATTAATTTGGTTATGCCTAGCCACTGCGTTGAAAAATTTTCAGCAAAACGTTTTGATTTGGGATCGGCCAGCATCCGCTTTGTCTGGGCCTCCAGCACCAATGTATCCTCCAGCTTGCCTAAGTAAGCGAGGTTAAACAGCTCCTGATCGGGCATACTTGACCAAAGAAAATAGGAAAGCCTGGTTGCAACTTCAAAATTGCTCAGCGGATATGACCCGCTCATTTCAGGTTCTTCTTCCACGCGGTATAAAAAATGCGGAGAAATTAATATGGACTGGAATGTCTGAGCTATGCTTTCATCAAATCTCCTTGGGTTTTCCAATGAATCTTTCTGATCATAAACAGTCTTAAACATTCCGACCAACTTAGCCTTTTCACTGTCTTTTAAGAACCGGCGAAACGCCTTTGTTGCAAAAGGAAAAAGTACTCTCTCGGCGGCAAGCTCCGGCGGGTTTATTTCTTTGTAATCATTGCTAAACAAAGATTTGATCCAATTTCTAAATCGCTGCCACCAATTTTGCTCATAGGCTATCGGGACAACCTTATTCCACAGTTCTTTATTGATGTACAGAGAATCTATAATTAAATCGGCAGCATCGTAATAGCGCTCTAATTTCAACGGAGTAAAAAATAAGGCTGCACCCTGATTGTCAAAGCCACCACCACCAGATCCATCGGAAGGAAAATAATTTCGCGCGTCAAAGTCAACGTGCAGAAGATCGAGAATCGTGTAATGATATTCCGAGTGACTCAAACGCCTAATCACAACATGACCCGGACTTTTTTGCTGAAGCGACGTTTGCAAAATGCTATTGATGCCATCAACTAATTTGCTGTAGGTTTCCGCCGAAAGTGGTGGCTCGCCTTTCGGCGGCATCTGACGGGTTTTAATCTGATCGAGAACTTTCAGCCAAAACTGTCCGTCTTCTATAACTCTGGCCTGCTCTTTATAGTTATCTAGATTTACGCCGCCTTTTGTGGTTCCCGTATTATGGCACTCAAAACATTTCTGCGCCATAACGGGACGTATTTCTTTTTCATAACTGATCACCTCCTGTGAAAACGACTTCACAAACACGTAAGACAGTAGGAGGGTTACACAAATTACTCTAAAAGGCATTGCGCATTATTAGACCCTAAATTTAATCAATTATTCGATCAGTTATTGGCTAAAATTATGCAAGGACGAGATTTAGATTTAAGCGGTTAGTTTGCGTTATGTGCTTATTTTTAGTGGAAGTTTAGTTTAAGAGCAAATGATCTATTCTTTTTACCTAGCTCCAAAGCCTATCGTGTGAGCGCTTTTCATTCCACTCCGGAGTAGGGGCAAAGTAACTTTTGTCCTCAGCATGAAGGTGCTTTTTTATTTCGTCCTCATTTAGCTCTACACCGAGCCCTGGTGCATCGATTGGTACATTGGCAAAACCTTTGGTATATAATGGTTGCTTGCCTACCATATTCACCAGTTTCGGCCACCAGGGATTGTCTACGCATTGGTTGGGAAGTTCGAGGGCAAGTACATTTTGTGTGGCAGCAGCGCAATGAACATTAGCCATAAATGAAACGGGCGTTCCGGCAAAGTGCATTTTCATGGCAATGTCTTTTTCTTCAGCATAGTCTCCGATTTTTTTAGTTTCCATAATTCCGCCGGAAGTACCCATATCGGGATGAACGATGTCAACGGCATGTATATCGCATAGCTTCTTGAATTCTTCCTTCAGGTAAATGTCTTCTCCTGTAATGGTAGGAGAATTGATCGAGTCAGTAATTTGTTTTAATTGTTCTGTGTTATCCCATGGCACAAAATCTTCCAAAGATGCTAGCCTGAATTTTTCTAAAGCATTGGCCACCCGAATACAATTATTTAAGTCAAAGTGGCCGAAGTGGTCACCAGATAAAGGTATATCGTATCCTACAACGTCCCGGATAGTGCCAACATATTTAGATAGAATGTCAATTCCTTTATCCGTCATTTGTATTGCTGTTAGTCCATGGCGCGTGTTTTGATAGGATAAATAATTGTCAAGATTTGGTTCATTAAATCCGGGAATGAATTTGGAATTTACAATGGCCCCCGGCTCTTTGTAGTATGCATGCACTCCGGGATGCATTTTTAGCCAGGTAAAACCTTGTTCTTCCATGCGCACTTTACAATCTGCTTTAAATTTTTCAACATCCATGGATGAGCTGTTATGCGGGGGAACATAAGCATAAAGTCTAACTTTGTCTCTGTACTTTCCACCGAGCAACTGCCAGACCGGAACGTTGTAAACTTTACCTATCAAATCCCACATGGCCATCTCAACGGCACTTACGCCTCCGCCTTTCCGCCCATGCCCGCCGTGTTGCTTGATAATCTTAAAAATCATTTCGACGTTGCAGGGATTTATTCCTAATATTCTGCTCTTGAGAAATAATGCATAGCGTTTGTCCGCTCCATCTCTCACTTCTCCCAATCCATAAATTCCCTGATTCGTATCGACTCGAATAATTACATTGCGCGCGTTGGTAAAGGAAGTACCATTGTCAATGGTCACATAGCGCATATCGGTTATTTTGAGATCGGAAGGAAATGAAGCACGCGATACCCTGGAGGTGGTTTGTGCTATTGTATCTTCTACCGACAGCCCTATCAAACTGGTTAATGTAATTCCACCCAGAGCAGTTTTCTTTATAAAAGAGCGACGGTTGTCCATTGAAGTTGACTGATCAATTTCGAGCTGAGAATTTGCTTCTATTGTTTGCAGCTCTTTGCTTTCCCGGATAATGTTTTGCAAAATATCTTTCATAGCGCTTTATTAGTTAGGGGTTAATTTATGATTGACTAATATAGTTATAACCTGCAATTGTGCTGAATGTGTGGAGGGGAGTAGGCACGTTGAAACTTTTAATTCTCCGGAGAGTCTTCCGCATTGGAGATTGCTCTGACTTATTTCAAACGCAAAAGAAGACCCCGGCAAACTCGAAGAATTGATTGCTAAAATTTCAAAAATCACATTTGATCATTACGTGCAAAAAAAGTAGTGAGGTTCCTGTGGGGTCATTTCCAACTTATCTTCTTGTTGTAGTGTCCATAGTAAAAGATCGTTATGATAAAAATAAGGTTGACATTCATTCTTGCACTCCTGTTGTTTGTTTTTCTTGCCTGTGATGAACAAAAGGATTGTTGCACAGCTGAGGAGGAGGCCGGACAATTCACAGGGTCATGGCTATTGTTTGAGCATGGATACTCTCCCGGGGCCGGATATATTACAGAAGCCGTTCAACCCAAACCGAAGCAGGCAATCGTATTTGATGATGGTCGAATCACATCAACGGTAAAGGGTTTTGAGGATTATAAGTTTTACAGGGTTCTGGAAGATACCGTTACAGATACGCCGTTTGTGGCATTTTATATAATTGATCCTGATACGCAACCCGATCCCTTAGCTTCTAACCCACCAACTTATTCTTTTCAGCTTAAAGGTGATACGCTAAAACTATATTTCCGCTATTGTTTTGAAGGATGCCATTTGGCTTTCAGAAAACTATAATGGATTGGGTATTATTATTTCGGCGACGATATTCAAAATATTACCTGCTTAACGGCATTCTTATCAATTCAAAATTATCGTTATCTATTGATTTGATTTTTTTAAACCGAATATATAAATAATTATTCTTTGAAAAGTAACGCGCTAATATTGGTACGAGAGGAGCTCTATAAGACACAATTGTTTAGAGCATCATGCGTGTAGCCACTTCATTATTGAATTTTATTCGTTATTGCAATAAAAATATTTACATTTAATCAACGTTGTTTAATTTAAAAAGGAGCATCACAATAGACGATTGGGATAACTCCTTTTTAATTTCATGACCTACCTCAGCGCGACGAATAAAATTACAACAACGGCCATCAACACAAAAAAAATAACCGCCTGGAATGAGGGTATTGGATCGGTATTCGGTATTCCAAAAACAAGCTTGATAAAACTCTTAATAATTTTCATCTAACGATTAATATCGAACAACGTAGCTATACGTCATAAAAAAGAATGGCACACATGCACCATTCTTTTTGTTAGTACTTCAAAGAATCTGGTGGTGAATCTACATTATTTTCCGAATTTTCAAATTATCAGAGGTAGTCAAAAACGAAAATGTTAGAAAGTTGATACAACAAATTGAATGCCTGAGGAAGCAAGATCCCGGAACATAGGGATAGGATTAGTAATTTTATTATTGCACCCCCATTTTCAGGGGGTAGTAGTTAGCGACATAGCTCTTCAACTTCGCTTTGTTTAGTTACTCCCCTGGAAGAATTTTTCACAAGGTTTGGAAGCTCAGAAATAACGTTGCGCGCTTTTACGAAGCTGTACCAAAGATATTTGTGTTAACAAAATCATTGTGGAACTTGCCATCCGGATCATATTGCTTCATCAGTTGCTTAAAGTCCGCTAACTTTTCATAGCGCGGTTGTAAAATAGTAGGTGAGAGGGTAAACAATTTTCCCCAATGTGGTTTTACTCCGAAAGGCGCAAGCTTTTCTTCAATTTTAGGTAACAGTTTATTGACTCCCTCGCGGTTTGGGTTTAGTGTGAAGTGAATGGAAACGCTCGGCTGATGGTAACAGGGACTCATCCACAAATTATCGGCATCGATCGTGCGAATTTCAGAGATCATCAATAATGGTTTGATTTCATTTCGCAACGTTTCCACCGCCTTGATTGCCTCGGGCGCGTTTTGGTGAGGGATAAAATATTCAGCTTGTAATTCTTCACCACTGCTGGGGGTAAAACCCATTTTGAAGTGAGGGAGCCGCTCATACCACGGCCCGGATACACCCATTTGTTCCGTACAATTCTCAGCTGAGATTTCAATAATAGGATGAATGTTTCGGGTCGCTAATGTTGCACCGAAAAATTCCGGAGCAGGCGTAAATGATTCACCTTCCTTTATCACGCGCTTGATCCATATCTGGTTTACATTCGAAGTTTGCCAATCGGTGAACAAGCTCACACTGTATCCCGAGGACATTATTTCATCAAAGTGATCTTGGAGCTGAGCCATCGGTAAGTTTAAATAAACATCCTGACGCATAGAAAATGCTGGCACCAGATCGAGTGTTACGGTTGTTACGATGCCAAGTGAGCCTAAACCGACCACTGCACCATAGAAGGTATCACCATCTTTTTCACGCGACAACGAAACAATTTCGCCCTTCGCAGTAACAAGTTCGATGGCTGAGGCTTGTGTGGCAAGGTTCCCGTTCGTAACGCCCGAGCCATGCGTAGCCGTTGCACAAGCACCCGCGACGGATATATGAGGAAGTGAGGCAAGATTATGAAGGGCGAAACCTTGCTTGTGAAGATACGTGCAAAGTTCCCCATAGCGCATACCAGCACCTATTGTTACGGTTTTTGCTACAGCATCTAAGGAGATCACTTGATTCAGATTCCGCGTCGAAATCAAATTGTCATCCGAGTCTGCGATGGTATTAAAACAATGCCGCGTGCCCAGTGCCCGAAGTTTATTACAACGCTTTATAACTTCCTGGACTTCTTCAACGGTTTTGGGTTCAGATATATTCGAAGTGCTGTAGGATAAATTACCGGCCCAGTTTTTAAGGTTGCCATCTGATTTCCCGTCGTTGCAAGAAGGTAAATGCGCCAGGGCTGTACCAGTCATTAGTGTTGTGGAGAGTTTGAGGAAGGTACGTTTATTCATAGCCTCATTTTGAAATTATTGTTTAAAAAACTACTCACCGATAGATTAATTTGATACTGCCCCTCACCAGGTAAAAGATCATGCGCCAATACTTCCGGTAAAATCCAAGATACTACAATTTTTTTTTTATTGATGTTATCAAAGTGTATAGGCTATAAGTTATGTTAAGCTAAGATGCAATTATTCAGTTTACGAGAATTTCTCATCAATTCCAAAGTGATTAATACCACAAAAGTTGTGATTTCCAGCTGATTGTTCAGTTGAGCTGATGCAGCATTCCATGGTTACAAACTTAATTTTGAATGCTTTTTTCCAGGAGAAGGTTGTACATAGAGACAAACAGCATTCGTTTAGGCAATTACTAACAACGCACAGTGATCGAGTGGTCTCCAGAATCTTGAGCCAGCAGCTGCAGATTTAAGTTCTTAGCGCGTTCGGTGTTATCTACGTAAAAATCAGCGCCTTTTACAGAGATAAATAACGCTTTAGGTTGTCAAATCAGGGTTACAACTCCTTTCGCTTTCGGATGTACCTTTATCACTAAAGACGCATTGTAGACTGTCTGAAAATTTGTCAAATTTTGAAGCTTTCATTTCGCACTCATTTTTAATTAGAGTTATACTCATTTTTAAGTCTTTTAAATAAATAATGTGACATGGTTACTGACTGACCCTGTTAAATGAAAATTGCGATACCCTTTAATAGAAGAAGCAAGGCCCATTTGGTAGGCCTTATATTGCTATTTATCCACCTTCGGGCATATAGCCAGTCTTGTAATTGCCCTCCCATAGATGATTGCGGCGCATGCCAGGGTGGCCTTGTTAGTTTGACATTGAAATACCATGGACTTCTTGGCCTTGGGGCTAATATTGTTGCTAATGATGATGGTCCTGGGGTTCTTTTCAATGGGTTTGTGGCCGACGAAGGTACGTTTACATTTACCGGCTCTAATCCCGATGGAACATTTGACGGCGGTGAGGTGCGGCTAACAGGCTTATTAATAAATGTTACAATTAATACTTCATGTGGCACGCCTGTAAATGTTGGTTCAGACTTTGGAAATTTTACAGTAATGGCCGGAGAAAGTAAGGATGGGGGCGGTATATGTTGTGCTCCGGTTGATATGGAAAATATTCCTCCTGTTATATCCAACTGTCCACCTGATATTTCAGTCGCGCTTGGTGCTACTTCATGTACAACAACTGTTAACTGGACTGTTCCCACAGCGGTGGACAATTGTGGAACGGTGACCTTGACAGGCACACACAATTCAGGAGATATTTTTTTACTAGGTACTACTCCCGTTACATACACGGCTACTGATGATTATGGTAACACTTCAACCTGCTCCTTTGATGTTGTTGTTAATGATAATACAAATCCTGTAATAGCAGGTTGCCCACCTAACATTACCGTTTCTGCCGATGCATCCTGTAAAGCCATTGTGAATTGGACCGCGCCAACGGCTTCAGACAATTGTTCAATTTCAAGTTTTACAAGCACACATACTTCAGGATTTCTTTTTTCTCTGGGGACGACACCCGTGACCTACACCGCTACGGACGGTTCTGGAAGGACCTCAACTTGTACATTTAATGTTATTGTTAATGATAATACGAATCCTGTAATCACCGGGTGCCCAACCGACATTGTAGTTTTAGCTAATGCATCTTGTCAAGCTATTGCAAATTGGACTGCACCCACAGCTTCAGACAATTGTTTAATTTCAAGTTTTACAAGCACACATACTTCAGGATTTCTTTTTTCTCTGGGGACAACACCCGTGACCTACACCGCTACTGATGGTTCAGGCAATATATCGACATGTTCTTTTAATGTTATCGTAAATGATAATACGAATCCAGCAATAACGGGATGCCTATCCAACATTTCAGTTTCTGCTGATGCTTCCTGTCAAGCTATTGTGAATTGGACTGCGCCAACGGCATCGGACAATTGTTCAATAGCAAGTTTTACAAGCACACATATTTCCGGAGCTCTTTTTTCACTCGGAACAACACCTGTGACCTACACTGCGACGGATGGTTCAGGCAATATATCGACATGTTCTTTTAATGTTATTGTTAATGATAACACCAATCCGATAATCACGGGATGCCCATCCGACATCACAGTTCCTGCTAATGCTTCCTGTCAAGCTATTGTAAATTGGACTGCGCCGACAGCTACAGATAATTGTTCGATTTCAAGTTTTACCAGCACACATACGTCCGGATTTCTGTTTCCTCTTGGTACAACGCCAGTGACTTACACTGCCACGGATGGTTCAGGCAATGTATCGACATGTTCCTTTAATGTTATTGTAAATGATGATGCAAATCCTGTTATAGCGGGATGCCCATCCGACATCACAGTTTCTGCTAATGCATCCTGTCAAGCTATTGTAAATTGGACTGCGCCGACTGCTACAGATAATTGTTCGATTTCAAGTTTTACCAGCACACATACGTCCGGATTTCTGTTTCCTCTTGGTACAACGCCAGTGACTTACACTGCCACGGATGGTTCAGGCAATGTATCGACATGTTCCTTTAATGTTATTGTAAATGATAATACTAATCCGGTAATAACGGCATGCCCATCCAACATTACAATTTCAGCAAATGCATCTTGTCAAGCTATAGCGAACTGGACTGCGCCGACAGCGACAGACAATTGTTCGATTTCAAGCTTCACAAGCACACATACTTCAGGATCTCTTTTTTCTCTTGGAACTACGCCAGTGACTTACACCGCGACGGATGGATCAGGGAGGACTTCAATCTGTACTTTTAATGTTACTGTTAATGATAATACAAATCCGGTAATAACGGGATGCCCATCCAACATTACAATTTCAGCAAATGCATCTTGTCAAGCTATAGCAACGTGGACTGCGCCAACCGCTTCAGACAATTGTTCGATTTCAAGCTTCACAAGCACACATACTTCCGGTTCTCTTTTTTCTCTTGGAACTACGCCAGTGACTTACACCGCGACGGATGGATCAGGGAGGACTTCCATCTGTACTTTTAATGTTATTGTTAATGATAATACAAATCCGGTAATAACGGGATGCCCATCCGACATCACAGTTTCAGCTAATGCTTCCTGTCAAGCTATAGCGAATTGGACAGCGCCGATAGCGACAGACAATTGTTCAATTGCAAGTTTTACCAGCTCCCATACTTCCGGAACTTTTTTTTCGCTTGGGACTACTCCCGTAACTTACACCGCGACGGATGGATCAGGGAGGACTTCCACCTGTACTTTTAATGTTATTGTCAATGACAATACGAATCCAGTTATAACGGGATGCCCAGTCGACATTACTGTTTCGGCAGATGCATCCTGCAAGGCAAACGCAACCTGGACCGCGCCAACAGCGACAGATAATTGTTCGATATCCAGTTTTACCAGCACACATACGTCCGGATTTCTTTTTTCTCTTGGGACTACGCTAGTAATTTACACAGCTACCGATGGATCAGGGAGGACTTCAACCTGTACTTTTAATGTTATTGTTAACGACAATACAAATCCAGTCATAACGGGATGCCCCTCCAACATTACCGTTTCAGCGAATGCCGCCTGTCAAGCTATTGCGAATTGGACTGCGCCCACGGCTGCAGATAATTGTTTGATTTCAAGTTTTACCAGCTCACATACTTCCGGAACTCTTTTTTCCCTTGGAACAACACCAGTGACTTACACTGCTACAGATGGCTCAGGAAGAACGTCAACCTGTACATTCGATGTCATAGTCACCGATAACATGAATCCGCTTATTACAGGGTGTCCCGCTAACATTACACTTTCAGCTAATGCCTCTTGTAAAGCTATCGCGAACTGGACGGCACCAACAGCTACAGACAATTGTTCAATTGCAAGTTTTACCAGCTCACATACTTCCGGAACTCTTTTTTCCCTTGGAACAACGCCCGTGATTTATACCGCTACCGACGGATCGGGAAGAACTTCAACCTGTACATTCGATGTTATTGTTAATGATAATACGAATCCTGTGATAACGGGGTGTCCCGCTAACATTACACTTTCAGCTAATGCCTCTTGTAAAGCTATCGCGAACTGGACGGCACCAACAGCTACAGACAATTGTTCAATTGCAAGTTTTACCAGCTCACATACTTCCGGAACTCTTTTTTCCTATGGAACAACACCCGTGACTTACACTGCCACGGATGGGTCAGGAAGGACGTCGACCTGTACATTCAATGTTATTGTTAATGATAATACGAATCCTGTGATAACGGGGTGTCCCGCTAACATTACACTTTCAGCTAATGCCTCTTGTAAAGCTATCGCGAACTGGACTGCGCCGACAGCTACAGATAATTGTTCGATATCAAGTTTTACAAGTTCGCATACTTCGGGATTTCTTTTTTCCATTGGAACGACACCCGTTACTTATACTGCCACGGATGGATCAGGAAGAACTTCAACCTGTACATTCAATGTTATTGTTAATGATAATACGAATCCTGTGATAACGGGGTGTCCCGCTAACATTACACTTTCAGCTAATGCCTCTTGTAAAGCTATCGCGAACTGGACAGCGCCGACAGCTACTGACAATTGTTCGATATCAAGTTTTACAAGTTCGCATACTCCGGGATTTCTTTTTTCCATTGGTACAACGCCAGTGACTTACACAGCTACGGACGGGTCCGGAAGAACTTCAACCTGCACATTCAATGTCATAGTAACCGATAGTACGAATCCAGCCATAACAGGGTGCCCATCCAACATTACAGTTTCAGCGAATGCATCGTGTAAGGCGAACGTAACCTGGACTGCGCCGACAGCTACGGACAATTGTTCAATTGCAAGTTTTTCAAGTTCGCATACTTCGGGATTTCTTTTTTCCGTTGGAACAACACCCGTAACGTATACCGCTACAGATGGTTCGGGTAATACCTCAACGTGTTCTTTCAACGTTATTGTTAATGATGTTACGGCACCGGTTTTAACGGGATGCCCATCTAGCATAACAGTTTCGGCCAATGAATTGTGTACGGCTAGTGTAAGCTGGAGTGCACCGACCGTTTCAGACAATTGCGGAACGTCGACTCTCATCAGCACACACAATGCCGGCACTTCCTTTACCCTGGGAACAACCCAAGTGACTTACACCGCCACGGACGGTTCTGGAAATATTTCGACCTGTTCCTTTAACGTAATTGTGAATGACACAAGCGGACCAGTGATAGCCGGATGCGCAGATGTGTTTGGGACCGCTGGACTATCTTGCAGCGCAAATGTGAGCTGGCCCGTACCTGCCGTCACCGATTGTGGCACCTTTACCTTGACAAGCACACACAACCCCGGAGAGAGTTTCCCGGTAGGAACTACCGAGGTTACGTATACCGCTACCGATATTGGTGGAAACTCCTCATCGTGTAAATTCAATGTGATCGTTAACGACGAAACAGCACCTGCTTTTCAAAACTGTAGCCCTGAAATTGTCGTCAAGGTTGGCGCAACGTGTGTTTCGAGCGTGAGCTGGGCAGTGCCAACGGTTTCAGATAATTGTGGACTGGCCACGGTTACTAGCTCTCATAGCCCAGGTGATACTTTTCCTATTGGTACCACCGAAGTAAACTATACAGCAATAGACATCAACGGGAATGTTTCGGTTTGCCAGTTCAATGTCGTGGTCAAAAATGAAAACCTGCCCATTATTTCAAATTGCCCCAGCAATATAGTTGTGGAAGGCAATGAATCGGGAGAAGCAAATGTTGACTGGGTCAAACCGACCGCTACTGCCGTTTGTGGTGAAATAACCTTGACAAGTTCACATGAGCCTGGGGATCTGTTTTACATTGGGACCACTCAAGTTGAATATAAAGCCATAGCTGATGCTGGGAACACTTCCTATTGCACCTTCAATGTCGTTGTTTCTCAAGTAGAAATAGAAATTGACATCAGTAAATTGATTACCCCAGACGGAGACGGCAAAAACGATCAGTGGATTGTATCGAACATCGAAAAATTCAAAGAGAATAAAGTAGTTATTGTAGACCGATGGGGGAGTGTGGTCTTCACAGGCGCTGGCTATAACAATGAAAGCGTAGTGTGGAGAGGAGAAAATCGGAACGGGGAAATTGTCCCTACGGGCACTTATTTTTATACGATTTCAGTTCGATTCGGTCCGGCATTAGTAGAAAAAAGCGGCTTTTTAGAAATGATACGATAACCGGAGGAAACTACTAGTTCCTGCCAAGTTCTTCTGAACGGTACATTTCGCACGTTGAAGCCACGTTAGGGAAAACCGCGCGGCTGGAGCGTCGACTCTCACCAGCTCACACACTCGGAGCATCCTTTCCACTAGGGACAACACAAGTAACTTACACTGCTACCGACACTCAGGGAATATTTCAACTTGTTCTTTCAACGTGACGGTGAATGATACAAGTGCACCTGTTATTAGTGGAAGCGCAAATGTGCTTAAAGCCGGTGGATTATATTGCAGTGCAAATGTGAACTGGCCCCGTACCCGCCATCAGTGACTGCGCCACCTTTACAGTAACAAGTTCACATAATCAAGGGGCTATTTTCCGATAGGAAGTACAGAAGTTACGTATACCGCTACCGATATTAGTGGAAATTCTTCATTCTGTAAATTCAACGTGATCGTTAGCGATGGAACCGCACCTGCTTTTCAAAACTATAGTCCTGGGATTGTCGTTAATGTCGACGCAACATGTTCTGCAAAAGTAACCTGGGCGGTACCCACAGTATCGGATAATTGTGGTGTCGCGACCTTGACAGGCTCTCCATACGCCGGTGATACTTTTCCAATTGGCAAAACCGAAGTAAGTATATAACAACAAATATCTACGGCAATGTTTCGGTTTGTAAGTTCAATGTTACAGTCAAATATGAAACCTTACCTATTATCTCAGGATGCCCACGCGAGATCGCTATGAAAGGCGACGAATGGGGCAAAGCAAGTACTGACCGGACCAAGCCGACGGCAACGGCTGTATGTGGTGAAATACTGTTGACAAGCTCACACCAGCCTGGCGATCTGTTTCAAGTCGGAACAACCAAAAGTTGAATACAAAGCGATAGACAATTCGGGTAATACTTCTTATTGCACCTTCAATGTCATTGTTTCTCAGGTAGATATAGAAATTGAAATCAGCAAGTTATTACCACTGATGGCAAGGTGTACGATGAGTGGACTGTATCAAACATTGAAAAGTTCAAGGAAAATAAGGTCGTAATTGTGGACCGATGGGGGAGCGTGGTCTTCACAGGGTCCGGCTATAAGAATGAAAATGTTGTGTGGAGAGGAGAAAATCGCAGTGGTTCCGTCGTACCTGCAGCACCTATTTTTATATGATTTCAGTTCGCTTCGGCCGGCTGTCGTAGAAAAAAGCGGCTTCTTAGAAATGATACGATAAACCTGCACAGCCAGCCAGTCATTGCTGTCAAAAAAACTTCCGAAAGGTACGTTTCACATATTGAACCCGAATTAGGGAAAACCGGGCAACCGATAAGGGGTACCTTGCCCAAGGGTTTTTCAATTTTAAATGGGGTTTTACTTATCATAATTCTGAAGGACCCTTGAGCCTTGACCCGGAGAGTCTGATGGAACAAAATTCCTATCAGAAACAATTTAAACTGAGCGATTCTCAACGACGCTCACAGGTTACAATTGTGTATTCCTCTGGTATTTAACGCGATCAAATAAGGTTCATTGGGGAATCATCTGAAATTCATTATTTTATGAGTGGTTTGTTCCAGTAATTTTTTAGGTGAGTTAAAGACTCAATTTTTTTAGTGAATGCAACATCAGTTATAGGTCTTACGGAAACGGTTAATGAAACTTGGGAGCCTCTTAAATGGAATTCGCAGAATATATCTGCTTATGCTGCCAATGGTGGTGATCCATTTTCAAGCTTATGGCCAGTCATGCAATTGCCCCCCAGTAACTCAATGTGGCGATTGCCTGGGTGGGCTTATAAGTCTAACCCTCCGGTACGACGGTCCCATCGCAGCTTTGGTCGTGGCCACTAATGGAAGCGGTGATATTCTCCATTGGCAATTGGTTGCTTCAAATGGAACGTTTACGGTTGAAGGAGATCTCCCAAATGGAAAATTTTTGGGAAATCAATTGAATTTGTCTGTAAACCTTCTATGGAATAACACAATTGTTACGAATTGCAGTACCCCAGTATTTGTCAATTCTACTTTTGGAAGTTTTACCGTAATAGCCGCAGAAAGTAAGAATGGAGGCCCAGTATGTTGTGCTCCAGGAGATTTAGAAATTATTCCACCAATAATATTGAACTGTCCACCTGATACTCAAGTCTCGCTTGGCGCCATCGGATGCTCAACTCCCGTTAGCTGGGTTCCACCGACTGCAACAGATAACTGTGCAGCTGTCACGTTAACCAGCACACACAATCCCGGTAACCCCTTTACAAAAGGAACCACGCCAGTCGTATATACTGCAACTGATGGTGCGGGTAATACTGCAACGTGTTCCTTCAATGTTACTGTTACTGATGATACCGATCCCGTGATAGCAGGATGTCCATCCAATATAACGGCGTCGGCCAATGCATCGTGCAAAGGAACCGTCAGCTGGATTATACCTACGGCTAGTGACAATTGCTCAGGCCTTGTGACGCTGACTAGCTCACATAGCCCCGGACTCTTTTCCGTGGGAACGACGCAAGTTACTTACACGGCGACCGATGTCGCCGGAAATGCATCAACGTGTACCTTTAACGTTATAGTTAATGATAACACTGGCCCTGTAATAACGGGA
The DNA here is from genome assembly GCA_963837415.1 of uncultured Bacteroidota bacterium. Lineage (GTDB taxonomy): Bacteria > Bacteroidota > Bacteroidia > Cytophagales > Cyclobacteriaceae > Chryseolinea. The sequence continues at coordinate 247,444 of CAWING010000006.1, forward strand.
TGTCCCTCGAATATTGTAGTTTCAGCAAATGCATCCTGTAACGCCAATGCAAGCTGGACAGCTCCTACTGCTATTGATAATTGTGGGGGCGCCGTAACGCTGACAAGCTCACATAGTCCCGGTGTTTTTTCGCTTGGAACCACACCAGTGACCTACACCGCCACCGATCTAGCCGGCAACACTTCAACCTGTACGTTTAATGTTATTGTTAATGACAATACAGGACCTGTGATAGCGGGGTGTCCGCCAACCATAACGGTCTCGGCCAACGCATCGTGTAAAGGGAGTGTAACTTGGACTGCACCGACAGCCACAGACAATTGTGCAGGCACTGTAACACTGACAAGCTCGCATAACCCTGGCCTGTTTTCGCTGGGGACTACATTGGTGACCTATACCGCCAGGGATGTCGCCGGCAATACATCAACCTGTACTTTTAATGTGATTGTAAATGATAATACTGTTCCTGTGATAACCGGATGCCCGTCCAATATTGCAGTCTCTGCTAACACATCGTGCAAAGCGAACGTAACTTGGTCCGCACCAACAGCAACAGACAATTGCACGGGAACAGTAACGCTGACAAGCTCACATACCCCTGGCTTGTTTTCGCTGGGGACCACATTGGTGACATATACCGCCAAAGATGTCGCGGGCAATATATCGACCTGTACTTTTAACGTTACTGTTAATGATATTACTGCTCCCGTGATAGCAGGATGTCCGTCCAATATAACGGCGTCGGCCGATGCTTCTTGCAGAGGAAATATAGCCTGGACCGCGCCAACCGCTACGGACAATTGTGGCGGCCCTATTACGCTGGCAAGCTCACACAATCCTGGTTTTTTCTCGCTTGGAACAACACAAATTACTTACACTGCCACGGATGTGGCGGGCAATATATCAACCTGTACTTTTAATGTTATCGTTAATGATAATACCGCTCCCGTGATAACAGGATGTGCAAATGTTCTGGCGATAGCGGGAACATCTTGTGAAGCGACTGTGAACTGGGTCGCACCAGGGGTTACAGACTGCGGAACGACAACCTTAACCAGCTCTCACAATCCTGGTGTTTTTCCCCTTGGTACTACCGAGATTACGTATACCGCTACCGATAACCGTGGCAATTCATCAACATGTTCATTCAATGTGATTGTTGAAGATAAAACAAGTCCTGTATTTCAGAATTGCAATACTGAGATTGTTCGCAAGGCTGATCAAACTTGTCAAGCAGCAGTGAGCTGGGAGCCCCCAATCGCTCTGGATAATTGTGAAGAAGTGATAGTTACCAGCACGCATCATCCGGGCGATATTTTTCCCCTCGGAAAGACCGAAGTAAAATATACAGCCACAGATGGGAAGGGAAATGTTTCAGTTTGTCAATTCAATGTGGTGGTAAAAAATGAAAACTTGCCGACTATTTCAGATTGCCCAAATGATATCAAAGTTAAAGGCAATGAATTTGGGGCTGCCAATGTCGACTGGATCAAACCAAAGGCGACTGCCTTCTGTGGCGAAGTTTCACTGGTAAGTTCGCATCAGCCGGGAGATCTTTTTCATGCAGGAACAACAAAAGTGGAGTATAAAGCCACCGACAATAGCGGCAACGTTTCGTATTGTACGTTCAATGTTATTGTTTCTTGGGAGGAAATTGAAATTGTCATCGGAAAAGTAGTTACGCCAGATGGAAATGGTGTCAACGATGAGTGGACGATATCAAATATCGAAAAGTTCAAAGATAATAACGTGATTATTGTCGACCGCTGGGGCAGTGTGATCTTTACTGCTTCCGGATATAATAATGAAAGCGTGGTCTGGACGGGTGCGAATCGTAACGGCGCAATCTCACCCACGGGAACCTATTTTTATACCATTGCAATCAAGCACGGACCTGGTGTTGTAAAAAAAAGTGGCTTTATAGAATTGATCCGATAACATGAGTAAAACGAAATATCATTTGCTGTTGAAGACAGTTGTAATTGCAGGGCTAGTCCTCTTGCTTTCCGAACAAAGTGTTGCCCAGCAGCAGCCGCAATTCACACAATATATGTTTAATGGTTTGGTAATTAACCCTGCCTATGCCGGAGCCGATGAAGCCTTGAGCCTTACTTTTATTCAGCGCAAACAATGGGCGGGAATTGAAAACTCCCCATCAACCCAAAGTTTGTTAGCACATACACTCTTTAAGAAAAAGCAAACTGGAATAGGGTTTATACTCATCAACGATAGACTGGGGGTCCATAAGAATCTCAATGCGTTAGCAGATTATGCATATCATTTAAGAGTGGGAGAAAAATCTTATTTGTCCATGGGGGTCCAGGCCGGTATTCATAATCGAAAATCCGACTACGCCTCGCTTATGGCAAATTCAGGCGCTGACCCGAAATTATATAATGCAGCTATTTCAAATACGTCGATAAATTTTGGTATGGGCTTATACTTCAGAAGCCCCAGGCTTCACGTTGGCATTTCCACTCCAGAACTAATACCAGAAACGATAACCTTAAATGATACCTTATCTATACAGATAAGTCATATTAACTTTTTTTTATTCTCGAAATATCTGATCACCGTAAACGAGAATATAAACGTAGAACCAAGCGTATTATTGAAATATTTATCCGGTGTTCCGGTGTCGTTTGATTTGAATATGAATCTGATCTATCGCAAAGCGGTCACACTGGGTTTGTCTTACAGAAAAAGTGAATCAATAGATTTTATGCTGAAGGGCCAGATCACACCACAACTTCAATTTGGCTATTCATATGATCATTCTATTGGGAAAGTTTCAAACGTGAGCAACGGGTCTCATGAACTTATGATACAGTATCTTTTCAAGTTTGTGCAAGCGAATGTCACGTCACCAAGGTAATTTGAAAATGAGTTAAAGGATGAAAACAACAAAATTACTTTTTATTGCTCTGCTCTTGATAATCTCTTTACCCAAAGGAGAATGTCAGGAGACTGTTTTCACTTTACTCCAAAACGATCTGGAGCGAGCGGATAAATATTTCTCAGAGAAGAATTTTCAGAGTGCACTGGGTTTATATTTAAATGTTGCTCATAAAGAGCCCTCCAGAAAAGATATTTATTTAAGAATTGCGCGATCGTATCATTTCCTCAAGCAATATGACCACGCCGTAGCAGCCTATGAAAAATATGACAAAGGTAAAAACACACTTCCTTTGTCGGATATTTATTATTACGCAGAAGCACAATCTGGAATTTCGAAATATGATAAGGCTGTAGAATATTATCAGGCTTACTTAACCAGAGTGCCCGGTGATCAACTTATTATAAAGAAAATATGGCGTCTTAATAACATTCAATTTCTATATGAAGATTCATTGCATTATGCAGTGAGGCCAATCGAACTAAATACAGAGTACGGCGAGCTTTGTGCCGTACCCTATCGAAGTGGTATTGTCTTTATGTCCAACCGTAAAGAGCTGCAGCTTGTTGATAAAGTTGATGCCTCTTCCAACGCACCTTTTTACCGGATATATCAATCAAAAACGTTAGTGGATACGATAACGAACAGAGATACCCTTGGCTACAGTTCTCCCATCATTTTTAACAAACAATTCAATAGCGGATTTCATACAGGGCCGTTGGCGTTTTATGATCAGGATCGAAAAATGGTGTTTACGTCAACCGGAAATAAAAAAGGGCAGGATGGGGGAAGAACCTTACAACTTTATTTTGCAGAAGAGCAGCAACGGGGTTGGAAGGTAACGCAGGGATTTCCATACAACAGTATGGACTATTCTATCAGCGACCCTTCCATAAGCGCAGACGGAAAAATATTGTATTTCTCTTCCGACATGAAAGGGGGATCTGGAGGGAAAGATCTTTATAAGTCCGAATATGTCAATGGCCAATGGTCTAAACCCAAAAATCTTGGTGAATTTATAAATACTCCGTATGATGAGGTATTCCCATATATGCACGACAGAACACTTTACTTCTCATCCAACGGCCACGCTGGACTGGGGGGATTGGATATCTTCAAAGCCGAACTAAGTGTAAACGGTTTTGATGAGGCTGAAAATATAGGCTATCCGCTTAATACCAATTACGATGATTTTGGGATCGTCATAGACTCGCTTAACAGACATGGCTATTTCTCCTCCAACAGAAAAAAAGGGGGATACAATGATGATATCTATGAATTTGATATGGACCTCCAAACCTACCCCCTGAAAATAAGCGGGCTGCTCCGGTTTAAAGAACATAGTTGGAGCGACTCGTTGGAATTGAAAATTATGCCCAATGCAAAAGTTTTTTTAATTGATAATATTCGAAATGTAACGGTACATGAAAGCTCGTCCGACGCTGATGGAAATTTTTCGATTGTCATTCCGTACTTCAGCAAGTACAAAATAAGAGTGATAGGTGAGGATAATGATGAAAATATCGTTAGTTTAGAAATACCCAAGCATAGAAGATTATTTAACCAACATGAAATAGTAATTGTAAAAGATGCCTTTAAATCAAACTAAAATTTCGAAAGATCAAAAGCATCTGTCCTCGCTGGCTATCGGATGCACATATTTGTTTTTTTTAATAGTACTTTTTGTAACCAGTACTCCAGCGTGCGCACAAAAAAAACAATTGGCGCAAGTCAAGACATTCGATCAGCAGCTTGTGCCTTTTAAGAATATTGATATCTCAATCAATGGAAAAGATTACATCACCGTAGGCAATAGAGGAGAGGCATTTGTGGAATTGGAGGACACCGATCTACCACTCAAGTCGATTAAGATTAAGGACGAAAAATTTGAAGCCGCTTCCTGGAATTATAGCAAGGGGATCATTGAAGTCATCATTCGAAAAAAAAGTTACCAACTTGCTCAGGTAATTGTAAAAGATCCAAAAAATATAGCATTAACCAATTTGAAAGTTACTTTTAATGGAAAAAAAACAACTTCCACTACCACAAATAATGAAGGTGTATTTGAGATACCTATAGCGTTAGATGAAAAAATAAACTCCGCAGACCAATTTACTATTAACGATTACAGGTCAATTAAATTTCAGGTACTGGATGGAAAAAATGTATTGACGGTCGACCGTATTAAAGTTGTCGACGCCACACCGGAAGTTGCACCAAAAACATATTTTAAAGATTTTGATCTTTCCAAACTTGATTCGATTCAATCATTAACTGTTTTCTATGCCATTTTTAAAAATTACCAGATCAAGGACATGAGCGACGAGGTAAAGAAAAGAGTGGATGCCAAGTTCAATGAACTGATGCAAAAACTGCAGGATTCGATGCAAAAAAAGGAAGACCCCTTTATTGGTAAAATTTCTGATTCATCTTTTGTAAGTGATGATATTAAAAATTTGTTATCTGCAGCCACCGCGGAAAGCCAGACGCTGGAAGGACAGCGGGCCGATTTTGACGAGAAAATACAAATCATTCAGGAGAAACTGGGTACCGGGATTCAAAGTTTAGATTCTAAAACAAGAACGGCCTTGTTGTCAGATTTAACTAGTCTTGAAGGTATTTTAGTGCAAAACGAAGGTAAATTCTATAAAAACCAGAATGATTACCGCCAGATCATAAATTCACTGAAAGAAAATTTTTCGGATGTTACGGATCTGGAGAACAAATTATCCGCGAGTGAAGCACAACGTCTGGAGGAACAACGGGTATTCAGGCAGAAATTATTTGCAACACTCTCGGTCCTTTTTGTTTTCGCTCTCCTCATTTTATTGCTGATACAACTTAGCACCAGGTTGAAGAAGCAAAAGAAAGAACTCGTGAGGGTAAATGCTGAGATAAACAGGATTAATGAAAATCTGGAAAGTCTTGTAGCTGAACGGACCAAGCTTCTTGCAGGAGCTGTTAAAGAGCTGGATACTTTTCTTTACCGGGCTTCCCACGATCTGCGATCTCCGGTTTGCTCGATCATTGGTCTATGCAACATAGCGCTATTGCTTTCCAATGGAGAATCTAAAGATCTCGTTGAAAAGATGGTGCTCACAACCTCCACGATGGATAGGCTGCTGAAAAAACTTAGCCTGATCAGCGAGATCAATCAGCCTACGAATTTTTCTTCCATAACTGTGCTTGACATAGTTGAAAAAGTCCGGAATAATTTAGACAAGGAAATTGATGAGCAACGCATCAAATTTATCACCGATTGTCCAGCTGATTTGGTCATCTATTCCTATCCAAGTCTGATCGAGACCATTCTAGTTAACTTAGTTGAAAATGCATTTTTTTACAGCGTGATGAATGATCCCGAAAACGCTCGTGTTGTACTAACAGCGGCCATTAAAGATGATTATCTCGAGATCAGTTTGCATGACAATGGAACAGGAATTGATGATGCAGTCAAGGAAAGAGTTTTTGATATGTTTTTTAAAGGAAGCGAAAATTCCAAGGGTAGTGGTTTGGGTTTATACGTTGTTCAGAAGTCAGTACAAGCCCTTGAAGGTAACATTACCGTAGAATCAGAGTTGGGGGTTTACACCAAATTTATTGTTCAACTTCCTTTGAAGCCCATGACATTAAATCCCCAGCCAATATTTCTCAGCCAGGGCGAACTTCACGAAGCGTAATGAATTGATACAATTCGCTGCCGGGCAACACTGTTTATTTCCGAAGGGTCCAATTAAGGCTGAAGGAAAAGAAAGGTGCTTCAGTATGTTCTAACAGTGGGAGTTAAATTTACTGACGTTGTTGTGCACGGAGTGAGCAGCACAAAACATATGAATGAGCTTATGAATTAGAATGTTCAGCCACTGACGTTAGTAAACCTTTGAAACTCTTCTAATCTTTCCATCAGCCTTTGTGATCACATACAATTCTTTAGCAAACCGATCATATCCGATTCTCAGATGCAATCTTTTCACCTGGCTCATCTCCCGTAGACTTGTTTCTTTGCCATCTTGTATGATAGCTAATTCATAAATGGTGGAGTCCTTCAGGATCGGATCAATGTTGACATAAAATAATTTACCATTTACAACGTCGCCGAAAACATATTTATTTTTCAAGAGGGAAAGAGCACCTTCATATATATATCCACCGCTTATGGCGTTTCCTTCCTGGTGGTCGTATTGAGCAAAAGGTCTTTTATAAAGATCGACGTCACTCGCTGCTAATTTATAAACAGTTTTCAGATCCTTCGTGGTAGCAATTCCGTAATTGCCCTCCCGACTAGGCCAGCCGTAGTCACCACCGTTCTCGACAATGTTGATCTCTTCAATGTTCGATTCACCAATATCCGTTACCATCATTCTGTTTCGATTGGTTGGGTCCCAGGCTAAACGATGAGGATTTCGAAAACCATAGGCATATATTTCCTTGATCATTGACGGGTCCGTTTCGTTCACAAATGGATTGCTGGCAGGAATACCATACTTCCCGTTTTTACTATTATTTCCTGTGGGATCAATCCTTAATATGGTACCCAGAAAAGATTTTAAATGATGTCCCATCTCTGGGCGGCTGATATTATTAGAGCCTCCGTCACCATATCCCAAATACAGCAAACCATACTCCGGATCTTTTTTTTTCAAGCCCGGAATAAATCCCATATCCTGAGCGCCGTGGGCAAAGGTTGGAGCGTGCAGACGGAGCAGTTCGCGATGTTTTCCTTTGAACACACTATCTTTCGCATTATCCATTTTCCATTCCGATAGCACCCATTGCACTTCAGCTTTTAGGGAATCAGAGATCTGGTAATCGGCTGGCTGGCCTTTGAATGTCTCTGCGTGAGTAATATAAAGCAATCCGTTGTTTAAAAAGTCAGGATGAAAATCGAAGCTTCCGACACCAGTTGCTATTCCCGGTCCGCTTTGAAAATCTCTGATATGCGCACGTACATCGAGAAAGATCTGCGCCTTGTCATCATTGATCCTATAAATAATGCCGTTCTGGTCGCTCACAAACAACGTTCCATCGCCTGAAGGATGTGGCCTAAGCGTAACGATCCCCAAGTCGGGCGAAGTGTCCTTTATCCGGGGAATCTGAATAACCTCCTCTAGTTCTATTTTAAGTTGTGATTTTTTAACGGCTGTAACCAACCTTCCCGTTAACGGGATTTTGGCTGTGTCTTTAATGATCGACAGTACTTTAATTTGGTGCAATTCAGTCTGATGATGAATGTAAGAAAGAACGGAGCTTACCTCGGTCTCCTGCATCCACTCAAAAGAAGGCATCACCTGTTTGTATCTGGCGTGTAGGCTCACAGCTCTTTCCTCGCCTGATTCAATTACTTTGGAGGGATCCCTGATAAAATCGACTAAGGCTTTTTTGGAAAGCAAATTTGTAATTCCCCCCAAGCGTGGTCCGATGCCATCTTCTCCAAGGCCATGACAAGAGATACAATGCTTGATGAAGAGTTCCTTTCCTTTAGCTAGAGTATCTTCATCGTCGACGTATTCTTTTTTACTCTTCATCAAGTAAAAGAGACTGCCAAGAAGAATTAAAACAAATAATGAAGAAAGGAGGTATCGCGGCATCCGGGAAGTTAAATATTATCAGCGAGATGTCATTGATGGCTTAAGCTAATAAAAAACGGACAATGTGATAATTAGAGTCATTTGTGTCAACAAATTGTTTCGGAGAATTTTAGATCAAAACAAACGAGGGCATGTAATTCAGGCATGTGGAAGGGTAAGATAAATTTTACAACGAATGAAATATTTAAGATTTAGCGATAACCAATTCAGGAGCTGGAAGATTCCGTGCCAGATTGATAGTTCGAGATTGGATGTACAAGGACTGTGCCGTGCAGTTCTGTTACACTTTAGTGAATTAATTTCCACACGGTGATTTTACTATATTTAACTCTATCACGGAGAATCACGGAATTTTTGAATGGTATTCATTTTGCGATTGTGCATGGTGAAAAAATTCTGGTTATGGAAAATATACACCCTGCTGTTGAGCCACTAATCTATTTCGGCCTGGGATTAGCATTTACATTTGTGATTATTCCGTTGCTCCTGGTCATTACTTCAAAAGCTAATAGTAGACGTTAGGCAACATTTCGACGGGCAAAACAATCTACCCAGCAAAGAAACCGTTATCGCAGTGATGTTGATTTTAGGCTAGATCGTAAATCATCAATTTTACTCAGGTACTTTATCTCTCCCATTCGATTGAGAATTTCAGCGGATTGTTCTACGAAGTAAATATCCAATCTATCAATCTCTTTTTTGCCCATTGACGCCATTTGCAATTGGTCGTAATGAAAATTAAAAAGCGAGGTACAAAGTGATTTGGCTAATTCGTTTTTACCGAGGAACAGCAGGATTTCAGAGGCCTCTAGGTTAGTGTAAGAAGGTCTAAGATGTGGAGAATATAAATGTTTCACTGCATAAAGCAGAACACTTGTTGCCTTCGCTGTATCTCCTTCTGCGAGAAAGGCTGCTGCTAATGTATTGAATGATTCCCGTGCCGGTGTGATCATCCTTGCATGATAATCTTCGTAGTTGAAATAAATTTCTTTCTCTGACAAATTTGTATAATCGGCGTTCTCCACTAGGTTCCTGTACGAAAGCACTGTGTTTACGGCAATATTTTCTCCTTTATTTTCAATAGGAGCCAACCTGTAAACATTGCCTTCTTGAATTACATAATGGCTTAAATCCAGGCCAACCGTGTTCAAAGCTGTAAAATTAAAATACATTGGTCTTTCCCAATCATTGCTCGCCATCAGGTCAAGAACGGCCAATGCATTTTTTTGCAGATAGGTTCCAGGGATGTTAAGCCTAATTTCCTGCGTGATCTCGTCACCCGCAGTTGTGCCAATGTCTTTATTTTCTTTTAAAATGTTTTTTTTATCGACCTTCAGTTTCAGTGTTTTTGAAGGAACAATGTTATAGGAATCACCGGTATTAGAATACACAGTTAGTGCCGCATGTTCTTCTTTTAACAATTGCAGGAATTTTTTGACATCGATCCCTTTTTTTATCGTTTCCTGGACATACAACACATCATTCGGACCGTATTGCCGGTAATTTTTTTGGTCCAACGTTAGCGCAAAGGGCTTTGACTTATAATAAGGTCTCCGCAGCTGATTGATATACCAATCCGTATTAAAATAACTTAATACCATAACCCGGACATCTGTCCTATGTCCCTCTACCTCCTGCAAATACCAAAGTGGAAATGTGTCGTTGTCGCCCCCTGTAAATAGAATAGCGTTTGGAGCACAGCTGTTTAAGATATTGCGTGCATTGTCCACTTGAAAAGTTCGGCCGGAACGATTATGATCGTCGTAATTTTGCCACAGCATCCACAACGGAACACCGGCACCAACTATTCCTACAATAGAAAGCGCCAAGCGGGTCTTAAAGAAAAAATTGTAAAGCGCCACAATTCCTAAACCTATCCAAACACAAAAGGCAATATATGAACCTACATAGATGTAATCCCTTTCTCTTGGTTCATTAGGAGTCGAGTTGAGATAAACGGCCAGAACAATTCCGGTCACCAAGAAAAAAATTAAAACTGAAAAAAAACCTTTTCGATCTTTTTTGCATTGATAAAAAATTCCTAGTACCCCTAAGCCTAATGGAAGCATCCAATACTGGTTTCGAGACTTGTCATTTGAACGCAAACTATCCCACGGGTTTAGCCATCCGCTATTTTGGTGATCACTCTCGCGTCCGGCGAAATTCCACATCAGATAGCGCAAATACATGTGTCCAAGCTGATAACCAAACATAAATTTCAGGTTGTCCGTAAATCCGGGTTTCTCATTTTGCTCTAATTCAGTCCATAGTTTGTATGATTTGATATGGTCTGCGTCGTTGCTATACAACCGTGGGAGAATGGTGTTCCTGGAATTTTCATAGTGATACTCGACCATGGTACCCGAAACCTCGTAACGTGTCTTGCCTTTGAAATAGATCTTTTTCTTAATAGCAACCTCTTCAATTGGTGCATCGAAGTATGGACCATAAAGTAATGGGCTAGAGGGGTACGATTCCCTGTTCATATAGGCCTTGATCATGGAAAGGTTTTCCGGATTCGTCTCGTCTATCGGAGGATTATGGTTGGAACGAATAAAGAGTATTAAATAAGGAGTAAAACCTAAAAGCAGGAAAATAACCGACCACGTATAGGTTGCAAAACGATTATATTTTTTTAATAATAAGATAAATAAGAAGGTGAGAAGAATTATCAACAGGAAAACTCCGGAATAGAAAGGTAAGTGAATAATATTCACAAGAAACAAGTCAAAAGAGAATGCTAATTCAAACAGGCCAATAGCAACCAAGCGGTTAATGGCTAGAACGATGGCCAGCCCAGCTGAAACAAGCAAGACTATCTTTATAACTGTCGGCTCACGAGTGTCGACGGACCATGCAAAAGGTAATATCGCCAAAGCAAGCAAGCACATGGGGTGAATGCAATAAGCCAATCCACCGATGTAAAAAATCAGGATGAGATGACGAGAGCGGAAAGGTCCTGGCAGTTCTCTTCCTTTCAGGATCAGTGCCACAAGCAAAAGCAGAAAAAAGCATGCGGCTCCATATGTCTCTGCTTCCACTGCAGAAAACCAAAAAGTGTCTGAGAAGGTAAGGCAAAGACTTCCGCATAATGAAGCGGAGATCAAAAATGAAGCGGAATTTTTTGTGGATTTTATCGTCAGCTTATCTCCGAAATAATAAATGATATAGTAAGTAAGATATACTGTCATTGCAGAAAAGAACCCGCTCATCAAATTGAGGCTCCGAGCTACTTTGGTAACATCGCCGAAGGAGAGTATGGTGAATATTCTTCCGATCAGCAACGATAGGGGAGTACCAGGCGTGTGTGGTACCTGAAGCTTATAAGCGGAGGCAATAAATTCTGAACAATCCCAGAGACTTGCCGTTGGCTCCAGCGTCAACAGGTAAGTAATAAATGAAATCAGAAATACGAGGAGCCCGAAGACGTGCTTCCACCGATTCAATTTAAATTCAGAAAATGAAAAATAATTGGCGAAATTATTAAGACCGATGATTCCTGCCGAGGGAAGGATAAATCCGATTAAAAGTAAAGGAGGTGCAATCCAAAGCGTTAAGATGCCGAAGCCGTTGGTCTCCGCGTCAAAAGCCATGCAGGCATAACCTACGCTTATCAAAATTACGGCTGTAATAAATAGTGTAAGATCTTTTTTGGAAAACATGAGGTAGTTTTTTGAAGCTTCAAGCTGCTAGCCACAAGCTTTCAAGCCTACGGTTCTAAATGTTGTAGGGTAAAAGAGCTTGTAGCTCGTACCTTGTAGCTTGAAGCTTTTACAATGCTAGCTCCCATACGCGTTGAGAAGCGTTAACGAGTGTAAAGAAGTGTTAACGGAGTGTTAAAGGGTGAGAAGTGTATTCGTGAAATCATTTTAAATCTTAAATTTATTGAATGAAGAATAAACATTTACGCTGGATAATTCTCTTTGGTACACTTGTGCTGACGTGCCTGTTAATCCTTCAGGTATATTGGTTCAAAAAGGCGTTTGATGTGACGGAAAAGCAATTTGATCACAGTGTACGAGTGGCGCTGAAAAAAGTGGCAGATTCTGTTTCAAGAGATTCTGAAGTCAAAAAACTTTCGTCCAATTTCTTTTTTGTTGCTACAGAAAGTGAATTGAACAATCAGGATCTTGATAGTCTGTTGAAGAAAGAATTTTTAATGAGGAGTCTGGATATAGATTATGAGCTTGGAGTTTATAATGCTGATGATGATACACTCGTCTATGGTAACTATGTAAATGCGACCACCAAACCATTAGCTGAAGAAAGTATTTCCGCACGGCAGGTAAGCGATGACGTCAAGAACTTTGCGGTCTACTTTCCAAAAAAAGATAGCTACATCGCGGCGCAATTGGACATCTGGATTTTTTCCACCTTCATTCTTCTATTGATGATGGGATTCTTTGCGTATGCTATCTATTCCTTGCTCAGAGAGAAAAAATTTGCGGCTCTCAAGAATGATTTCATTAACAATATGACGCATGAATTTAAAACCCCCGTTACAAACATTAGAATTGCCAGCGAAATCCTAAAAAATAAAACGGCAGACCAGGCCGGTATAAAAGTTTATATTGATATTCTCCTTAAAGAGAATGAAAAACTTCGCCATAAAATTGATCAGGTTTTGATAGGGTCATCTATCGACCATCTGAAACGTCCTGCTCTGGAAATCGTAGATGTACATCAGCTAATTGCAGATTGCGCAGAGGCGTTTCAACTAAAAATTCAAGAACGAAGTGGAAACATTCAATTTGAGTTCAACGCCGCAAATGCTTTCATTTTAGGAGACCGGGAGCTTCTCGCACAAGCCGTTAATAATGTCATAGACAACGCGGAAAAGTATTCCCTGAATCAACCACGTATCGTAGTGCGAACGAGAGACCGGGAAAACGGTATTGAAATAATCATCCTGGATGAAGGTATTGGTATTGCGCCAGGTATGAAATCAAAAGTGTTTGAAAAATTTTTCAGAGTGCGGTCAGGTGACGTGCATAATGTGAAGGGATTTGGACTGGGGTTGAGTTTTGTAAAAAATGTTATACGCTCGCACCGGGGTCGCATTAGCCTGTTCAGTGAATTGAACAAAGGAACAGAAGTGAGAATCATGTTGCCGAAAGTATGAGCGACTGCCGGCAAATAATGCTGGTGGAGGATGATGAGAACCTTGGTTTTCTCATTAAGGATACCCTGGATGCTTACGGGTGGAAGGTGAATTTATATCCAACCGGCGAAAAAGGACTGACCGCTTTTCATAATCATGTATTCGACCTCTGTATTCTGGACGTCATGCTACCAGAGAAAGATGGTTTTGACCTGGCGATTGAAATCCGGAAATACAATCAAAGCATACCGATCGTATTCCTTACAGCAAAAAGCCAGATGGATGATCGTATACGGGGCTTTCAGCTAGGTGCGGATGACTATGTGTGCAAACCTTTTAGTATTGAAGAATTTAAATACCGCATTGAAGCGATTTTTAAAAGATCATTTGGGACTGCATCTTCTGCTGAAAGAAATTCACTTCTGAAAGTCGCTAACTCCACGCTGGACCTTCATAATCTTTTATTGAATTCAAACGGAGTCAATACACGCCTTACCTATAAGGAATGTAAGCTATTGCAAATGTTTTTCAGGCATTCCGGAAAGTTGATTGAAAGAGATGTTTTTCTTAAAACAATCTGGGAAGATGATGGATTTTTTGTAGCGCGAAGTATGGATGTCTTTGTTTCAAAACTTAGAAAATACCTGAGCAGTGACACAGACCTTAGAATCGAAAATATCCGTGGTATCGGATACATATTAAAGGAAGTTAAATAGCGAATAATCTTCGGCGCCTGCCTGCTTCGGAGTTTTTGTAGCGGGGAATTTCCCAAGAATTCAAATAGATTGATGAAATAATTCGTATCTGATTGATCCTCGCTGTTCATTTTTTCACCTGGGTTAACAAAAATGTTTGTTCAAGTAATGCGTGCTTCCTTTAAAATGTAAAACATTTTTTTCCCGTTTCGATTATCCCTATAGGCCTTAAAGTAAACAAGGTTGCGTCAGGAACTTTAATTGCCTAGATTAGTTTATACAACTTGCGTTATGGAACTATTAATCAACAACAAAAGGTATACAGTGGAGCCTAGCGGAGATGAGAGCCTGCTGAGTGTGCTCCGTAACACGCTCGATCTGACCGGTAGTAAGTATGGATGTGGGGAAGGGGCTTGTGGAGCTTGTACAGTCCTTATTAATGATAAAGCTGAACGGTCATGTATTACTCCTGCCGTGAGCACCGCAGGAAAGAAAATTACAACCATTGAGGGACTTGAGAACAATGGCGAACTGCATGCTGTTCAAAAAGCTTTTCTGAATGCAGATGTATTCCAATGTGCTTATTGCGCTCCAGGCATGATCATGTCTGCTGTATCTCTGCTGCAAAAAAATGCAAAACCTACCGAGCAGGAAATTATGAAATCCATGCAGGGAAACATCTGCCGGTGCGGGACTTATCCGCGTATTATCAACGCTATTCAAGAAGCATCAAATGTGTAACGTATGAGGGAAAGAAAAGATGATTTTATTGCTCCTGAACAATATGAGCTTCAGGAAGAGCCACGCTACAGATTTGCGATGAACAGGCGCACGTTCTTTGAAGTCTTAGGAGGTGGGTTAGCCATTACGTTTACGATCACTAACAGCGTGGGAGGGGTGCTGACTGATGTAGTTCCTGAAGATCAGGTAGCGGCATGGATTCATGTTGGAGAAAATGGAAATGTAACGATTTATACCGGCAAGGCTGAAGTTGGGCAAAATATACGTACTTCTTTAGCCCAGATAGTAGCCGAAGAGTTGCATGTACCGATGGATAAAATTGACATGGTGATGGGAGATACAGCGCTAACACCCTACGACCGCGGCACCTTTGGGAGCCGATCCATTCCATATATGGGCCCACAGCTACGAAAGGCAGCCGCCTCTGCCCGTGAGCTTCTTATCGATATGGCCGCAGATCAATGGAAGGTAGATCGTACCAACCTATTCATGGAGAAGGGAGAAGTGAAAAGTCGCACTACGAAGCAGTCGCTCAGCATCGGTCAACTTACTAAAGGACAAAAATTATTAAAACCAGTTAATGACAAAGTAGCTGTTACACCTGTTGAAGAATGGAAAATCGCAGGCACTTCGGTCCCGAAAGTAAGAGGGGAGTCATTCATAACGGGCAAACATAAATATGTATCGGACATGAAGTTGCCAGGCATGTTGTTTGGTAAAATAGTCCGACCCCCTGCCTATGGGGCGACCGTCTCATCCGTCGATTTGAGTGCGGCGAAAAGTATACCTGGCGTCACCGTTGTGCATGACGGAAACTTTATTGGTGTTGCCGCAAAAGATCTAACTACAGCCTCGAAGGCGTTAAAGGCAATTAAAGCTGAATGGAAGACCACTCCACAACCTTCCCGTGGGGAAATATTTGATTATTTAAGGAAGCATGCTGAGGCAGGCACTCGCGATGATGATTCAAAAGGCGATGTGAAGGATGCCTTTGCTAAAGCTGACGTCAGAGTGGAACAGACATTTACCATCGACTATATCGCGCATGCACCTCTTGAGCCACGGGCAGGATTGGCTCAATGGATTGATAACAAACTTACCGTTTGGACTGGAACACAACGTCCTTTTGGAGTTCAGGAAGATCTTGCCGGCGTTTTTAATATTCCGAAAGAAAATATCCGGGTGATACAGCCTGATACAGGATCAGGATATGGTGGAAAACATACAGGCGAAGCCGGCATTGAAGCAGCACGCCTTGCGAAAGAAGCTGGACGGCCCGTAAAAGTAGTGTGGACACGGGAGGAAGAATTTACATGGGCTTACCTGCGACCTGCTGGTGTCATCGATATAAAAGCAGGCGCGAATAGAGACGGCCTCGTTACGTCCTGGGAATTTCATAATTATAATTCAGGCGGCTCTGGTATTGAGACACCGTACGATGTATCCAATAAAAAAATTCAATTCCATCCCGTTGAGTCCCCGTTGCGTCAGGGATCATACCGCGGACTGGCAGCTACAGCCAATGTCTTTGCCCGGGAGTCAATTATGAATGACCTGGCTGTGGAGCTCAAGATAGACCCTTTAGACTTTCGCTTAAAAAATTTAAGCGAACAAAGAATGAAAGGAGTACTGGAGGCAGCCGCAAAAAAATTTGGATGGAAGACCAGCAATGTTTCACCGAACCACGGACTTGGTATCGCCTGTGGAAATGAAAAGGGAAGTTATGTTGCCACTTGTGCCGAAGTGTCCGTAGATCGAGCGAACGGCCCATTGAAATTAGTGCGTGTAGTTGTTGCGTTTGAATGTGGTGCGATTATTAATCCCAGACATCTGGAGAACCAGATCGAGGGAGCGGTTATCCAGGGTTTGGGTGGAGCGTTGTTCGAGTATATTGATTTTAAAGACGGCAAGATTTTAAATCCATCCTTTTCGCGTTACCGGCTACCACGCTTCAGTGATGTACCCGCGTTAGAAGTAGTGATGCTTAACCGGAAAGATATTCCGTCGCTAGGGGCGGGAGAGACCCCCATTCTTGGAATTGCTCCTGCTATTCGTAATGCTATTGTGAATGCTACAGGTAAGAGGCTGTATACCTTGCCTCTTGCTCCAAATGGTTTTGAAAGTTAAAATATAGTGTAGCTGACGTTGTGCACTTATTGATTATTTCATAGAACGCGTGTGCTATTACGCGGAGAGAAAACTTCTTCCTCGATTAAGCTCCCAGGCCGCGTGTAGAGAAAAAGAATATCCTTGGCTCTTAGCGAGCCAAGGATATTCTTTTTATGGAGGGGCAAATTCGCCTAGCGAATTTGCTACTAGGCATAGTAAAATATTCGATGCTATCCTTTTTTTTTGGCTAAAGCCCAGATCAATTTATTAACTAGTCCACGAACTAAAGTTCGTGGCAATTGAGAACTGCACAAGAAGAATGGCGGAAATTGTAATAAGATAATGATCTGTGAAAAAGGAACTACACTACAGCTTCATCAATTGCCACGAGCTTCAGCTCGCGGATTTGAGGCAGCTAAAATTGGCTTTAGCCGAACTTTCGTTCTTCCAATGAACTGATTATACTCTTCTTGAAAGGTCATTCTCATGTGATGACCCTCATGATTTTTTATATATGCCTGAATAGCGAATTTTTTTATTAAGCCAGGGCACTAGCATTCGCCACTAAGGAGTATGCATCTTCCGGTATGTAAAAAACAAATTCTCCAGGGCGCTTTGCCTCTGAACTTTCTCGATAAAGAGGGGATGAGCTGCTAAAAAAAAGTTATTTCAAAGATCGTAGATACGCTGCACTTTGAGGTACCTGTTCCAACGCTCGCGACGATTCATCTTCTATAAAATAATGTTTTATTCCCAGTTGCTTCGCTGTTTTCATAATCTCGGCAATCCCTACATCCCCTGTACCAAGCACAACATTTGTTTCTACATCCTGGCGTCCATTGGGATTGTTGGGTGTACCTATTCTCCGGTCTTTAAGATGCAACATCTTCCAACGTGCTGGATATTTCTTTAGTAAAGCAACAGGATCCTGCCCTGGATTTTTAATCCAGAAAACATCCATTTGATAACTCACGTACTCCGGTTTTGTGTTATCCATCATGTAATCAAAAAGGGTCCCTTTGCCCTCTTTGTATTCTCTGAATTCATAGCCATGAGGATGGTAAGCAAATGTTAACCCGTTTTCTTTAAAAGTCTTGCCCGCTGCGTTAAAGACTTCCACTGCTTTTTGCATATTCGCGTAGGTAAAATTATCACCCTCGTGTGGGATCCAATAACAAATAACGTATTGCGCGCCAAGGTCTTTCGCATTCGTGATAATTTTCTGAATGCTATCCTTATTCTGAATATTGTCAAAGCTGGCTCCTCCGGTCGCAATGATCTTCAGCCCGTTTTCTTTTACCAATTTCTTGTAGGTCTCCCGGTCTACGCTTCGCCCACCGCCGCCTTCAAGTTCTGTTATCCCCATTTCTTTTACCTTGGCCAGCACAGCAGGCATACCTTCTGGCATCATCTTCCGCATGCTTCCCATTTGAAGACCTATTTCCTGGGCGCTTATTTCCTGGATTGTAAAAGGAAGAATAAACGCGATAATTAAAAGACATTTTGTTGTTAACTTCTTCATGATATTTTTTATTAAGTGCATCTGATCTATTTTCCTAGTAGAATTTATTGCTTAGGATAGTTGGGCTAATTAAACTAATTCCCTCAAATGTCAAACATGTTTTTGATCAGTGTACCTTTCAATGGTATAATACATCCGCTAGTCTAGGCAGTCAAACAAAAAGAATCGGCGAAAGTCTGTTGATCAATTAAGCAAAAAAGTAATTTAACTAGGGGCTGTTCATAAGAAAGTATCGCAATATTGAATGTTCTTTCCAGAACCTTTTAAAAATATGCTCGCCTATTTGCTGGACGGCGATGATACAATGTCATGTATAACTATTTTGCATATGAATATTCATACTTATGAGAATAATAATAAAGGCTGCTACTTGTTTTTTTATCGGTACTTTCTTCTTCTCCTGTTCCGAACCCAAAAAGGATAAAGGGAATTGGCCGGTGGTAAAGCTGCCGGAAGGCGCCGATACTACGACTGAGTATTGGAAAGGTATCGACTTGGACCCTAAGCCTCCTGTACTTCCATTGCCGGTTGAGGAACAATTGGAAAAATTTCTTTTGCCTCCTGGCTATAGATTGGAACCTGTTTTAACAGAGCCTCAAATTCAGCAACCCGGTGCCATTACCTTTGATGGCAATGGAAGAATGTATGTCTTGGAGCTTCGATCGTATATGCTTACCGCGGACTCAGAAGGAGAACTGGAACCAGTAAGCGGAATTTCAAGGTGGGAGGATGTAGATGGCGACGGTGTATATGAAAAAGGTGGAATGTTTGTTGACAGTTTGGTATTTCCACGTTTCGTCTTGCCTGTCGGGCCGAACAGCGTTCTTACGATGGAGTCTAATGCCGACAATGTTTATAAGTACACTGATACAGATAACGATGGCCACGCAGATAAAAAAGAATTCTTCACCGATAATTTTGGCAGAGCTGGAAACGTAGAACATCAGCAAGCATTTTTATACTGGGGTATGGACAATTGGCTGTATAGCACTGTCAACCCTTTCAGGATTCGGGAGACTCCACAGGGCGTAATTCGTGAATCAACAGGATCCAACCATGCACAATGGGGCATTACTCATGATGATGATGGAAAGCTCTGGTTCCAGGGTGGCTCCAATGGTGTACCTTCCTATTTTCAATTCCCCATCCACTATGGAGATTATGTTGTAGAAAAAAATTATGCAGAAGGTTTTGATGTGCCGTGGGGCGCTTCTGTTTTAGTAGCAGATATGCAAGGTGGAATGGGAGCGGTCCGAATGCCGGAAGGCACGCTTAACCGCGTAACAGGCGCTTCTGGTAATGATCTCTTCCGTGGTCATCGTCTACCCAAGGAGTTGGTCGGTCAGTACTTTTATGGAGAACCAGTTGCCCGTATTGTCAGGCAGGTCAATGCTGAGGTGAAAGAAGGCCTTACTACACTACACAATGTTTATCAGGAGCAAAAGTCAGAATTCATTCGCTCCACTGATCCCTTATTCCGGCCCGTCGATATGGCTACGGCCCCGGATGGAACCATGTACATCGTCGATATGTATCACGGCATTATTCAGGAGGGAGAGTGGGCTCCGGTTGGGTCGTATTTGCGCGCGAAAATAGAACAATACCAGTTGGATAAGGTGGTAAGCCTGGGCCGGATCTGGAGACTTACGCACAAGGACATGGAGCGCGACAAGTTAAAACCGCATATGTATGACCAAACTTCCCCTGAATTGCTGGCTCATCTGAAACATCCAAATGGCTGGTGGCGGGACATGGCGCAGCAGATTCTCGTACAGCGTCGAGACAAATCAATAGCTCCTGCGTTAGTACAACTCATTCGCTCCAATGAGAACATCGTGACAAAGTTTCATGCACTATGGTCATTGGAAGGCATTGGTGCATTAGAATCTTCATTGGTTAAAGACTTGTTGAAAGACACCGATCCGCGTATGCGTGTGATGGCTCTTTGGGTAAGCGAATCACTTTATAAGGCTGGAGACAAGTCTTTCGGTAAAGATTACCTTGATCTGATGATGGATAAAGATACCCAAGTGAAAATGCGCGCGATGATGACTGGAAGATTATTAAAAGTTCCTGGCACAAGTGAAACGGTGAAAAAAGTAATGGCCATGGACAGCGGGGCGGGCGTACAACTCGTTGGCAAGCAGGTTTTAGATCCACCTGTTGTCACCGCTTTCTTTGGGAGAAGTAATCCTAACTTCAACGACGTAGAAAAAAAACGGGTTGATGCTGGTTTAAAGATATTTAACAGTCTTTGTGCTACGTGTCATGGAGCACTTGGTACAGGAACCCCTGCAGGTCCGGGAAAGCTGTTAGCTCCGTCGTTAGTTGGATCCGCCAGAGTTCAATCCCATCCAGACTATGTTATTAAAACGCTCCTTCGTGGATTGACAGGAGAAATTCACGGGGAGTCCTACGCGGGAATAATGATGGCACCAATGGCCAACAACACAGATGAATGGATTGCTTCGGTAGCTTCGTTTATCCGCACAAACTTTGAAAATGAGTCTTCCCTTGTAACTCCGGAGGATGTCGCCCGGGTGCGTAAAGAAACGTCTAAGCAAACTACACCCTACACCTATGAGACATTGTGGGCGTCTGTTCCCAAGGTCATTGAACCAAATTCGAAATGGAAGATCACCGCCAGTCATACGGGAGTGGTACGCAAAGGAAGTACCGCCTCCCCGCGTGGTGCGTTTAATTTCGAAGGATGGACAACCGGTATCACGCAGCAGGCAGGTATGTGGTTTCAAGTAGAGCTTCCTTCGCCCACTATGCTCAAAGAAATTCAATTCAAATCGCCTCCCATTGGCCGGGGATGGAGGCCAGGATCTCCGCCTCCGATTCACACTTACCCCAAAGGATATGATGTTGAGGTGTCGAATAATGGCACTCAGTGGACAAAGATAATCACCGACGGTGCGGATGCCGGTCCTTCTACTGCTATTCGGTTCACACCGGTTCAGGCGAAATTTTTGCGGATGACGCTGACGAAATCAGACTCCATCGTTCACGGTGAGCGCCGAGGTCAGCCCTTTGATTTTGAAGTTGTTTGGGCGATGCGGGAGCTCAAGCTGTATGGACTTTGAAATACCATAACTTATCCAGGCCTTTGTAGCTTGATTAATAAAGCTAATGTATCAGCGTTCGATGGTGAACGATTTTATTTTTCTTAGCAAGAAACAATTGATTTTCCCTGATGTTCACCACAACACTGGTACTTGATATTTTCGAGCTCTAAATCTCCTGTGCATCGGGTTTTATCAGCTCGAAGTATTTCTCACCAGAGATAATGCTGATTATTTATTTCAGATAACCCTCAAACTTATGACTTCCATATCAAAACTAATGTGTGGGATAATTTTGCTCACAGTACCTTCCATTCAATATGGTGGATATTTCTTACTCACTATTTTGTCTGGTAAGCAGGATTCATTAGTGCTAACTGAGTTTCAAAAAGCAATGTTCAGAGCGGGTCATGCGCATGCGGGAGTTCTGGTCATCCTTTCCCTGGTTTGCCAACTCCTAGCTGACCATGCATTACTTAGCAATACCATGAATTGGTTTGTGCGAATTGGCTTTCCTGTAGCGGCGATTCTTGTCAGTGCAGGCTTCTTCGCTGCCGCCTCCGGCAAGAACATTAATCAACCAACAAGTGCTATTTTCATTCTTTATACTGGGGTTCTTCTCTTAGCAGTTTCGCTTATCGTCTTAGGTATTGGAATGATAAAAGCCCAGTAAGGCAGAGCCGTATCTTTAGTGAAGTTTTCGCTTTGGCGTATTTACTGCTATGCCGGAGAGGCTTCTCTCATCGAAGTTTAAGTGAGAATTCATATCCTCATTTTAACTTCTAGGGTAACTTTTACTTTTTCATCGAGAAGTGCACTCTTTTCACCTAGATTAAAATCCAATCTGTTGATTTCAAAAGTTCCCTTGTAGCGGGTGGTAACGCCTTCGTTCTTAATTGCAAAAGGTATAGATATCGTTTTGATTACATCTTTAATTCCCAGATCAAACTCACCAATATATTTATGTTGCCCTGCTTTCCGAAAACTTTTTGAGCGAAGCCGGATTTCCGGATGTTTTTCCACGTTGAAATAATCGCTTCTTTTAAGATGTTTGTCGCGTAAACTCATTCCTGTTTTTATAGTGGAAGGATCAGCTGTTGCAAGGATGGTGCTTTGACTGAGATTTTTTTGGGTCAAATTTAATTTGCATGTTAACACGTTCAACCGTACCGGTAACCTCCATGCCTGCGTTGTGGATGGTGAATTTCAATAGGCACTCGGGGACAAACGCAGGCTTCTTCGGATTGACAATGCTTCCGGTTATAAACGGAATGAGAAAAATTAAAATGATTATAAATTTGACCTTCATCTGTTTAATTTATTTCGTATTGATTCTTTGGTCAAATCCATCGAATCTTTGTAAGACCACGTCATAATGTTTTCATAAAAGAAATCAGTGCTTTTTTATCGGCCTCGCTTAACTCCAAACCAAAAGTATGGCCTTTTACAGGCGTGGTTTTAGATGAGGTGGTTTATATCCTGTAGGAACAAAGTAATAAAAGAATACGCTGAATCTGGCAAAATGGAAATTTATAAATAACTAAAAATGAAAGAGGATAAAGCATTACCGGACACTGGAAATTCTATCTTAAAGGTAATTTTATATTCCAATATTTTTGCTGTCATTTCCTTTGCAACTGCTAATGCCATCACAAATTGGGACAGTGATATCGGGAGAATTCTATCATTTTCAGAGTTCGTATTAGTTCCGGTTGGAATGGGCATCATCGCCATGAAATTTTGGGTCGTATTGAATAAGCGCCTGGTAGCTCTTCTTCCATTTGCAATTGCTAACACGCTAATCGGTATTTCCCTTAGTGCTCTATTCATGGGAGAAGGAATCATTTGTTTGATCATAGTTTCACCGCTTGTTTTGGTTTTTATGTGGCGTGGGATTATTCTTGGAAAATATATTTATGTCAACGGCAACACAACTCTTAAGACGAGCACTTTTTTAATTTTTATTTTTTTATTCGTCTACGATACCTTTTCCAAACATGATTATACCAATACGGTTTCAGATGAAATAATAATTAATGCTCCAAGGAATATTGTTTGGAAATATGTTGCCGAACATCCCGTGAATACAAATGAGTCTGAATATTGGCTTTTCGAGATCGGGCTTCCGAGTCCAGTATATTCAACCGTTACGAGTGTTACAATAGGCGGCAAACGTAAATGCGTATTCAGCAATGGAACTGTTTTTGATGAAATTATAATGGAAAGTAGCAGAGACAGCCTTTTTACATTTAATATACTCAAACAGCCTGAAGATCCTGAAATTATAGGCCATATTGAAATTCAGCGAGGCCAATTTATTCTAAGAGAAAATCCCAATGGAACAACCACACTTATAGGGAATAGTTGGTATAAACTAAAAGTCTATCTCGTTTGGTATTATGACCTTTGGGCTGTAGATATTACTAGAAACGTTCATATAAGAGTTATGAAACACATTAAAGATTTAGCGGAAAATGATGTTTAATTTCATTGTAAAGTATCTGGGCTTTCTCAAAAATATTCCACTGTTAGCAGGGGCGCTGGATGCCTTATTAATGCTTTGGAATTTTGCCTTAAATCCGGAAATAACAAACTCAATTGAAAGGATTGAAAAAGAAATTTCAATGTGGAAAGGAGTTCGTCTGGCTGCTCATAAATTTGGAGGCGCACAATTTAATTTTAATGCTAAAGAGTTTGGACATATTCACAGCAATGGAATTCTCGATATCCTATTCAGCAAAAATATAAAGTGTACTCTGCTCCAGGACGGTAAAGTTGCCGATCATCATATTTTTCATAGCTCGGGTTGGATAAGTTTTTACATCCGGTCAGAAAAGGATATTGAAAAAGCAATTGCACTTTTGAGGTTATCGTATGAAATAAAAAATGTAAATACTCGACGTAATCCCGTGACCACTAACGCTCTGACAGGAAGAGGTAAAACTTAACAAACACAACACCTCAATATTTGTTTTATTCTATGATACCTTCAATTAATTAACTTTTATGACCCCAACAGACACCGCGGCAGTTGCAAAAGCTGAAATGCTTATTCACAAGCCTATTTCTGAAGTATTTGAAGCTTTTATAAATCCTGAGATCACAACGAAATTCTGGTTTACAAAAAGCACCGGAAAATTGGCGTCGGGCAAAGAACTGGAGTGGACTTGGGAAATGTATAATATCAAAGTGCCTGTATTTGTTAAAGCCATTGACCCAAACAAAACTATAATAATTGAATGGGGAAATTCTCAGGAGAAGACCGAAGTAGAATGGACATTCAGGCAACTGAATGGTTCAACCTTTGTGAGCATAATAAATAGTGGTTTTGTGGGCAACTCAGAGCTACTCATATCTCAAATTCGTGATTCGACAGAAGGATTTACATTGGTCCTGGCTGGTTTGAAGGCTTACCTGGAGCATAATATACAGCTCAATCTAGTAGCAGACCGATTTCCAAAAGGTATTGAATAGTTAAGGTTCTGAGAAGTTCGCATCGAGGTAAGTCGGACCAACATTGTGCGATGGAATTCGTTTTCCAAGAGTGCCCTGTAATAAATGTGTCAATTCTGCAAGTACCTTAAGTATTTAAGGATGGCTGGCTTTTCGATATTCTTCTCTTCAAAAATCGATAGTTAGAGCGTCAGCGATTAAATAGATTGCATATATGTGACTAATAATGTACGCTATTGGACAATTTTTTTCTTTTCTTGAGCAAATTTTATTTCTTGGTTTCTTGATTTCGAACCAGAAGCTTTGTTTAACATCAAGGGCAGAATTAACTACAGTTTTGATTGATAGGCTTTGTCAAGCATCCTTAACATCTGTGTTGTGTCACTAATATCCTTTACAAGTAAACTTTCGCCTACGCAATAACACCTAAAATCAGAAGCTATGAAAAAGCCTTTCCCTTCGCCCGAAACACTGGTGTGTTATGTATTCTTGCTTGCGCTTGGCTTGTCATGCCAGGACAATACCGATTTACCGAATGCGGATATAGATGCTATTTTCGAAAAATATAATTCTAAAACAGGTCCGGGTTGTGCTGTAGCAGTGATTCAGAATGGCGAAGTAGTTTATACTAAAGGGTATGGTTCGGCTAATCTGGAATACGACGTCAGCATTACGCCATCAACGGTGTTCGACATTGCTTCCGTTTCAAAACAGTTTGCAGGCTTCGCCATATCAACACTAATACAAGAGGGTAAAATAGCGTTGGATGATGACATCAGAAAATACCTGCCAGAAGTTCCTGACTTCGGAAAAACGATTACAATAAAACACCTGGTTCATCACACCAGCGGATTAAGAGACTGGCCTCAGACCTTGAATGTCGCAGGATGGAGATGGGATGAAGTGTTTTCTTTTCAGGACATCATGCGCATGGTGAAAAATCAGAAGGAATTGGATTTCGAGCCTGGTACACAACACATGTATTCCAACACGGGTTATAATTTACTGGCAGCGATCGTGGCAAAAGTATCCGGCAAATCATTCCGCGAATGGACGGAAGAAAATATTTTTTCGCCACTCAATATGAACTCTTCACATTTTCTGGATGACCATAAAAAGATCATAAAGAATCTAGCCTACTCGTATGACCGGTCGGGAAATGAATTCTCCAAGAGCCCAACTGGACTTACCGCATATGGGTCAAGCTCGTTATTCACATCAGTTGAGGACCTCTGTAAATGGGTAATCAATTTTGACAAACAGATCGCGTCCAAAAATCCTGTGTACACCCGCATGGTGGAGGATGGTACTCTCAACAATGGTACGAAGGTAGGGTATGGCTTTGGTCTTGGGCTGGGTGAAGAAGGAGGATTAAAAACAGTCTCCCATACAGGAGGGTGGGCCGGCTACCGCACCGTTATAATAAACTTTCCAGATGAAAAATTTTCGTGTATCATATTAAGCAATGCCGCTGATTTTAATCCTTATGGATATTCAATAGATGTCGCTAAATTATTATTGAAAGATATATTCAAGGCCACGGAAAATAAGGCAGACAACGTAAAGGATATGCCAACCGTAAAAGTAAATACTTCGTTTGCTAAGAAAACTACAGGTATGTATGAGCTTGGCCCAGGTTGGTATGTTACTATCACGTTAGAAGATAATAAGCTAATGACACAGGCAAACGGGGAAGACAAATTTCCAATGACACCAAAATCTGATTCTGTTTATTGGGTCGATGCTTACGGTGCAGCCATAACATTTGTAAAAGATAAAGGAGACGAGGTGAATTCACTCCGGTACCGGTGGATATCTTCTGCGAAAAGAATTATACCCGTTCAAATTGACACCATTCAATTTAGCAACTACGCAGGTACATACTTCAGCGAAGAACTTGTCTCCGAATACAAAATAGACCTCGTGGACGGCAGACTTGTGATGCATCATATGCGCCTTGGAGATTTTGATCTTCAACCCGATCCAGTCAGGGCTGATCAATTTAACAGTCAGGTGGGCTCTGTTCTTTTTGTTAAGGATGATCAGGAAAAATTCGTCGGCTTTAGATTATCCGGAGGCCGCGTAAAAAATCTCCGGTTTGATAAGAAATTATAGTGTATTACTTAGCCTTATTTTCATTTAGCTTTTCCTACCCCGTAATTTGAATCAAGGTTCGTCACAATTAAATTCCACCTTCTTATAAAATAGGCCAGGACCATCGCAAGCCTGCCAGGTGCTTACCAACTCATCTTCAGAATTTATTGTAAGAACCTCTACCGCTTCAATAACGCAATTCCCGATTATGTCATTATCCGAATCATACGTTAGTTCGAAATATTCGCCGTCAGATAGACTTACCATGGCATAAGTTCCATTTTCTTCGGTTATTACATTATCGCGTTCACGGGTTTTAGTGAATGTGTCATTTGGGTACAAAACATACCATTCTTGCCATTCCATATCGCTACCTGTGGATGGCGGAACATTTGCAATATTTCCAGTCATCATTGTTAATTGCCATTTTTCAGGACATTGCTCTCCTTCGATTTCGTGATCTGATTTAATGTCGTTATCCGGGGAGCAGGAAATTAAAGCGCTAATTAAAAATGTCAAGATTATTTGATTTCTCATTTTAAATGTTGTTTACATTTATCGTCCTAATCCCTTTGACACCTTTTTAACTCAATAAGTTGGAAGTTTTCAAGTGGCCAATTTAAACTGACTCCCAAGTGAACTCATCGGAGGCTACAACGGTTTGGTTGCTCGCCGACCACAGATAGGGCTTTCAATACAGCAGGAAAATAATAGTATTTTTAATGACATTGCGTTAGTTTAGGGCGGCTTTAATATCTACCAGGATAAATGACTACAAAAGAATTCAGAGAACTAGCTTTGTCCTTTCCGGGAACTATTGAAGCTCCGCATTTTGATAGAGCAGCGTTCAAGGTGGAAGGCAAAAGAATTTTTGCTACACTGCATGAAAAAAGTAAAATCGCTAACCTGAAACTTTCAGAAGTCGATCAGTCCGTCTTCTGTTCCTTTGATAAAAAAGCAGTATACGCTGTTCCCAACAAATGGGGCTTGCAAGGCTGGACCACCTTTGAATTGAAAAAAGTCCCCAGCGAACTGATGTTGGATGCTTTGGATACTGCGTACAAAGATGTGCTCAAGCCCAAGCCGAAGAAGAAATGAATAAGTTAGGTACCAGGTACGAAGGACGAGGTACGATGTCAGGCTTCACAATTCGTACTTCATACCTCGTACTTCGTACTTATTAAACCATATGGATACGATTGATCTATTAACCGCATTGCAGCATTACATTTCGTTATTGACAACGATAACAACTATGGAACTAACTGATCCTCAAATCGCGGTGGATTCAGCGAGTACATTCAAGGGATCAGTCTCGCTGCAGTATGACTTTATCACGTTAACACTCGATATCGAAAAGAAGGAACACAAACGGAATAGTTCATCACGCTATCTGGAGTGCACGTTCGAAATCGATCAAGGGAAAGTTTTCTGCACGAATGTTTACTGCGAGCGAAAGGACCGCGAGATTGAAATAAAAAAATTTATTCTCGATAACTCACAGGGGACGTGGAATACTAGCACCAAGGTAAACCATTATAATAATGAGATTCTGCGCTATCTTACGCTTGCTGATTCGATCGCAAAAGTGGGACACCTATGTTCATCGGGAGACAATTATCGTCCCGGATATTACAGCGAAATCCTTGTAGAAGATAGCAGGATTGTTCTGAGGCAAATTAACCGTTGGAATTCCAAATCCCTCGATCATCGGGATGATTATCATATGCGGGACTTAGAGTTTTTTATCCCCCTGCATCCCACAGCCCCAAAACCATCTCTTCACGATT
This sequence comes from uncultured Bacteroidota bacterium, assembly GCA_963837415.1. Taxonomy (GTDB): domain Bacteria; phylum Bacteroidota; class Bacteroidia; order Cytophagales; family Cyclobacteriaceae; genus Chryseolinea. The sequence continues at coordinate 276,501 of CAWING010000006.1, forward strand.
ATCAGATCGGACAAATGATGATCAATTTTTCCGATGGATCTTCTAAAAATAATAGAAGTTGTGGTGACAGGATAAGGGAAAAAATACGGGAGAAAAAAATTGTGGATAGGTAGGTACAAGGTACGAATCTCTGCAGATTGCTCCCTCGGCCTTGGTAATTTTATTTAATGCTTATGCCCTTGCGATTTAACTACAAGAAGATTATAAATGCGATCCTGTATTGTTTGTACTTGGCTGTTGTCGTTTTAGCCCTGGCTGAAATCGCGTATCGGTTTCAGGTTATCGATTTTTATCGTTCAGAACTAAATGCATTGAATCTGGAAAATGACATAAAAAAATCGAAAGAAAAAAAAACGATTTTAGTCTTTGGGGACTCGTTCACAGTTCAATCGCGTAGTTGGGCAGATCAGCTGCGTGACAGTTTACCCAATTACCATATTATAAATTCTGCTATAACGGGAACGAGCATTGTTGAGGCGTCTTATATTGCTCCAGGCAGGATCAATTCTTTTGACCCGGACATATTCATCTATCAGATTTACGTAGGCAACGATTTACTGGGCATCAGGCACTCCTTAAATTGGAATGAGTGGTCTGTTGTGAGAAATATTTACTGGGGGCTGTCGGATAGAATTCATGTTCTGGCCTATCTTAACTACAAAATGGGGCAATGGGGATCGATCTTTACTTCTCTCAATTCTACCTCTAGTCCTGGGGAAGTTACCGAAGAGAAGTTCGAATCAAAGCACTATAGACTTAGGGAGAAAATGCTCGCACAAGGCGACTCCCTACTTATTAGCAATTCAGTATTGTTGAAAAATAACAGGGATGAGGACATGAATTACCTTTTGTCTTCCTTAAACAATGTTGTTTCCGAATTGCCCTCTGATTGCCCAATATATCTTCTGGTCATCCCTCAAAAAGCACAAATCAATGCTTCTTATTTAAGCAATATGAAGGATATTGGCTTCCGGTTTGATATGAACTTTAGGCCAGGAAATGAAAATTATCCTTTTATAGAAAAGCTAAAGAATCATTTTCATTCTAATGCGAAAGTAGAAGTATTAAATCCATTAACTCCTTTAATGCAAAAGGATTCCTGCTCTGAAAGAGTATACTACCCAAATGATGAGCACCTCAGTATAGCCGGGCAGTCAATAGTGAGAGATCTTGTTCTGGACAGACTTAAAAATTTTGATATGAAGTAAGGACTTGGAGGGCGACTTCATCGCCAGCGAAATTCTAAAGAGGAATGGTTAGCGGAATTTTGATAGCGGATAAACAGGACAATTTTCCGATTTGATTATTGCATTAATTTTTCAGGACTTCGTTAAGAAACGCTTCAACTTGAGCTTGAAATTTTGGTTCATAATAAACCCCATCACCGTGTCCAGCTCCATGTGCTACAATCAGTTGTACCTTTAGGTTGTTGCTTTTATAGACCCCTTCCAGTTCGTGTGATTGATTGATCGGTACTTGTACATCCTGGTCTCCATGCAGCATGAGCAGAGGAGGATCGTTCCCATCGACCTGAAAAACTGGACTAGCTTTCCGGGCCATGTCGGGAATATTTTCAACCGTTTTACCTAAAAGCAACGCCATGGCTGGACCTCTAACACTAACCCCATGAGGAGTTGACTGCTTAAGGATAGTAGTAAAATTTGTGGGTCCGTAATAGTCAAGGATAACCTGCACCGAAGAGCTCACGTTTGCATATTGACCTAGATTGCCTTCCAACTCCTTATCATTATTTGTTACTCCCGCCAGCACAGCAAGATGTGCGCCTGCCGAAGAGCCAGCGAGAATAATTTTATCAGCACGATAGCCATACTTGGCAGCATTCGCACGCAGGTAACGGATGGATGCTTTTATGTCGTGAATCTGTGCGGGAAATTTTGCTTCTACGCTTAACCTGTAATTAATGCTTGCCATTGCATAACCAGCATCTACAAACCCAAGAGGCGGAGATTCTTTCGAACCTGAATGCCACGCACCACCATGTACCCAGACAATCAAATAGGGATTTGCTTTTGATGACGGAACGTAAAGATCCAGCAGCAGGTTTTTGTTTTCCACTTCAGCATAAGGCACATCTTTAAGATCTTTTCCTCGGTAATTGACTAAATGAAAGGTTGGATGTTAGACACAATAAGAGAAGCAAGATAGATTTCGGCATCGCATTTTGTTTGAAGGACAAGTAGAATGTGTTGATCGATTCACTATGCAAATCGGAAGATGAAGATATAAAATAACAAGGATAGCATCATGCCAATTCCATGAAAGGCAGGGAATTGTGAAAAGATTCTTTTAACGCTTTCATCAAACCAGTGATTGCGTAAGAAGCGGATGCTATCGTTCAACTCGTTAGCTCTGCTGTCTCCACCTTAATAAATCACTCATTCCGTAATGTATCAACAGGATTTGCTTTTGCAGCCTCTAAATATCGTTGTACTGGTAGTCAATATACCAACACAAAAAATCAATAAGGCGCAAACCACAACGGAAAAAATTCCAACGGGAATATGATAGGCATAAATATCGGCTAGCAGAGCGTTTGTCAGGTAATAACCTGCTACAGATCCAATCACAGCTGCAACTGATAAAATGATCACAAATTCTCTGTTGAGCAATCTAACGACATTCGCTGATAGACGCGCCTAAGGCTTTTCGTATCCCGATTTCTTTTGTGCGCTTGGCAATGTTGAGCGAAGCTAAAGCAAAAATTCCGGATGCCGAGAGAAGCCCGCCCAGCACGGTTATGAAAAGGAATATTTTTTCCAGATTGGCATTTGCTTTTCTGCTCTCTCTTTAATACAACATCTTCCTGAAATTGACTTTCAAAAGGCTTGGTAGGAAATAATTGTTTCCAGGTAGTCTCTAAATATTTTTGAATTTCTCCCAGATCACTCTTTTCCGCTTTCACCAAAAGGGTGATGTATTGATTCCTTGCCGCAGGATAAAATATAAAGGGCTCAGGCTCCTTTGACCGATAAAAATTGTCGACATGATTTTCGATAATACCCAATATTCGTTTTTTGGCATCGTGGAGCACCACGATTTTATCGAGCGGGTCTTTTAACCCCGTTTTCTCAACAAAGGCTTTGTTTACAATTACCCCTTCAGTCTGATCAGAAGCATTCTCAAGATTGAACGTACGGCCCTTCGGAAAGTCGTAGGCCCATCGTTTCAAAATAATTTTTTCCAACGCCCATTGCCTGAACTTCATATTTAGTTGTATCCACGCCTACAGGAGTCTGATAATTATTGCCGCCCACGTTTCCGTCGCTAACTGCTACGCTCAATATTTTGGGATTTGCTATGATGGCTTTCTCCATGGTTTCGAATTCACGCTCACCTTGCAAGCGTACCGTCATGACCATTTCCTTATCATAACCAAATTTTATATTGTCCTGATACCGCGTGTTCTGAATAAAAACCACGCCACCTATCAATACGATTACAGATAGCGCAAACTGCAACGCTACCAGTAAGCGCGTAAGGAAATTAGTACCTTTTATTTTTACATTTCCTTTCAATAACTGAGTCGGTTTAAACTTGCTGCTAAACAGAGCCGGATACATACCCGCAAGCAAAGCAGAAAGGAAAACTAAAATGATAAGGGCGATAAACATGTTGAGACCATTCATGTCCTCCAGTCCATAAGGGAAATTCCACATGCTGGCAAATGCGGGTACAATTAGCTGAGCCATCAGCAATCCTACGAGCAAGGATAACGAAATGGTAATAAGTGTTTCCAAAAGGAATTGTGAAATAATTTGTCCCCGGGCTGCACCGATGGCTTTCCGTACGCCAACTTCCTTAAGCCGTTTCGCCGTCATGGCGATGGAAGTATTGGTGAGATTAAAACAGGCAATAAGCAAAATGATCAATGCCATGGATGTGAAAATCACAAGTGGCTCAGGGCTCATTCTGCTGATTGACCCAAGTGTAATGGATATCATTTTGATTATACGAGTTTTTGAATGGTTCTAATAGGTAGGCGTCCACTACCATATCGGTTCTCAGCTTATTTCTATTGGATATATACTTATTGAATTGTGCGCTCACCTGTTTCGCATTTTCAGGGGAAGTCAGTTTCATGAACGTGCTTGGATTACGCCAATCACTCCAATCGTCAATCTTTATTTTCTGTATATCCATAAAATTTTCCATTCGCAAAAGCGCCTGGAAATTAAATGTATTGTTGAGCGGAAATTTTTTCACCACGCCACCGACCATTACGTCAATTTCAGATTCATTTACAGAATTAAGGACCATGAGCTTACCGACGGGATCTTCGTCACCAAAATATTTCTTTGCAAGCTCTTCGCTTAAAAAAATACTGTTTTTGTCTTTGAAGAATTTGTGACTTCCGGCTACCAGTTCGAAATCGAAAAGTTCAAAGAATGAGCTGTCAGCAAATGCAAAACCTTCATTAAAGGTTTTCTCACCATAACGCAAGGCGCCACCTCCATAAAGAAATCTTGTATATCGTTCAATACCTGCAATCTCACTCGCAGCAATAGGGGGAAGAACGATGGGAGCTTGAGCGTCGCGGTTGACTTTGCCGTCTTTGTCCTTTGAGAGCGTATGAAATCTGAAAATGTGAGAAACTTTTTCATTATCATGGAAATTGTCAAACTCAATGTTGTAGGCCAGGAGCAGGTAAGCAGCAATGCAACACGCAAGCGAGACACCGAGGCCCAGGGCATTGATGACGATGTAGCTTTTGTTTTTAAGGAAGCTTCTAAAAGCTACGCGAAGATAATTTTTGATCATGGTTTAAGCGGGTTTGGAGCATGGAGTGGTACAATTAAGCTAAAATATTACCAAGTATCCACATGGCTGAAAGTCAAATATTTAAATGCTTTTACGACAATGTTGTTGTTCACATTAGATACCCTTGTGCGCGAAAACGTACAATCAACTATACTTGGACGCTGCAGATGCTTTGAAAGTTGCATCTTCCCACTTTCAATTGGAAGTTAATTTTCAAATAGAAGTATAAAGGCTTTCGCAAAGTCGTTTAATCATACGCTTATAACGTTTTGCCTTTATTCATTGGACGTGATAAATGCTTTAAGCGCCCTTTGATTTTTTCCGGATTCCAATTATAATCGCCACCAGCACCACGAGCGGGAGTAAGGGATCTAATAATGAGCCACCAGATCCAAATACCAGATTCCATAAGGCTATACTAATACCTCCAATGCCCCAGGCGATCGTGGTGGTAATGGACCAAACAGCCATTTGCTGTTTTACATCCACAATGCCCATCATGCGGTTAACGACCCAGAAAAGGCTGTCATTAAAATAGCTGAAAAAAAATGCACCCATCACCGCTGACTGTGCAGCAAATAACATGTTGACGCCTGGTATCTGCGCCAATATTGGAGAACAGATAGAAGCTGAAGTCACACACGCAACTGTTCCTGAACCCTGGATAAAACGAATCAGCGTCGCGACAACAAATGGAATCATGATTGGAGAAATGGGCAAGGTTACGATGAGTTCTGATAACTGACTGCCTGCACTACTTTCCCGTACTACTGCGCCCAGGGCGCCACCAGCTCCAGTCACCATCAAAATAATACCGGCGGATTGCAGGCCTTCCTCCAGCCGTGCCGATGTAGCTTGGCGATCAAGATAAGGTACCAGCGAATAAACGGCAAGCAATGTGCTGATGGAAAGTGCGATAATGGGAGTACCAATGAAGCTGAATAATTGAACCACAACAACTACAACAAAGGTTTCATGGGTGGATAGTTGCGGGAACATGTCAAGGATAGCCTTGACAAAGATCAGAATGATTGGCGCGACAATCGGTAACAAGGATAGTGTAAGCGTTGGCAACGGCCTTCCTGATTTTTCCTTGACGTATTTCTCATGAATCGCTTCCAGGTCTTTGTTGCTTACGGCATCTTGGGTTATGCCGGGATATTTTTTTCCAAGCCATTGCGCATAAAGCACAACGCCTATAACACAGGGAATAGCGAGTGCCATTCCTAAAAGCATCATCGCGCCAACGTCCACACCAAAAAGCCCGGCAGCGCCTAGTGGCCCCGGTGTAGGAGGGACGGTCGTATGGGTCACTACCAGGCCTCCCGCCAGTGCAACGCCAAGAGTTAACACGGACCGATTACCTTTTTTGGCAAGCGCCTTGGCAACTGGATAGAGTATTACAAAAGCGGAGTCAACAAAAATTGGTATGCTTACGATGTATCCGGTTAACGCCAGAGCCCACTCTTCACGCTTTTTGCCAAGCCACTTTATAAATGAGAATGCGATTTGTTCTGCCGCTCCTGAAACTTCCAAAATTCGGCCCATCATCACGCCAAGCCCTATCACAATTCCAATGCTGCCCAATGTCGATCCAAAGCCGCGGGTAATTGCATCGATCGTTTCATTCGTTGACATCCCACTGCTAAGGCCTGCCATGCATGCGGCCGCTATCATAGCAATGAGCGGATGTACTTTGGTGCGAAGTACGAGAAGAATAAGAACGAAGACAGCGACCACTAAACCAATGATCGGGATCGAAAAATTATTTGTCACGCGCTCTGTTTATTGTCCGTTATGTGCTGATGAATAAAATTATCAAAATTATTATCCACCAAAAATCCCAGTTGCAACGCTCGTGTATTGTCGATGCTGCCGGGCCACCCGGAAACAATACGGTTAATGGATACATCTTCCTTAAATTGTATTTTGGCTACCGTTGACTCGTCAGTGATTTTCCTCAATGATTGTAGCATGTGATTAACCTTTACACTTATTCCGGGTAAGTTAACCGTCCTCCATCCTTTTAGTTTTTCCGAATTCAATCCTGCCGCGTGCAGCAGATTATGAATCACTGTATCAGGACTCGAAAGAAACAGGGCAAGATCGGGTGATACCGGGCAAATAGCTTGTTCACCCTTTAACGGTTCGCGAATGATACTGCTAACAAAAGAGGACGCGGCTTGATTGGGACGACCAGGCCGCACACAAATAGTGGGAAGCCGTAATACCACGCCGTCTACAAATCCTTTTCTTGAATAATCATTTACCAGTAATTCGCCCATCGCCTTTTGTATTCCATAAGACGAACGTGGTGTAATGACTGTTGTGTCATTGACCATCGAAGGCAATTCACCACCATAGACCGCCAACGAACTTGAAAATATAAACCGAATACCGGGCTTCGTATGACGGCAGGCTTCCAGTAGTTGCCGGGTGATATCCAGATTCACTCGCCATCCCAGATCAAATTCCTTTTCAGCCTGGCTGCTCACCACGGCGGCAAGATGGAAAATGATGCGTGTTTCAGGAGTTACCAATGTTTTCGCCGCAGGCTCTTCTGACAAATCAACCTGTTGACATTTTATACGGGAATCCATTCCTGGATTGTTAGGCATGACAATATCGGCTAGCACTAAGTCATCAAATGCAACAGTACTTTTTAAAAGAGCTTTGGCGAGACGCTGACCTAGAAAGCCTCCTCCTCCAGTGATTATAATTTGCATTGGTTTCCGTTAATGGTTATCCGTTATCCGTTAATAGTTAATCGTAAAGGTCTGTTCCTTCGAAATTCGCCATTCGAAATTCGGCGTTCGACATTCAATTTATATTGAGCTTCTTGCTAGTTAAATAAATTATTAAAATTTCAAACTATCTTTTTGTTTGTCGGCTGTCGCCAAGATGGCTCCACGATTAGTTAATTCTAAATCGTAGTTTTACGCTGGATAGCAATTCGGACTAACTATTAACTATTAACAGATAACGCCTAACGGAATGTACAAGAACGTAAAGCAGACACTAGACCTCCTACCTCCTGAATACGCAGGCGAATTGCTACCATCCATTCGTAAGAAATTTATAAAAGGAGAAAACACGATTGTTGTATTTGATGATGACCCCACAGGTACCCAAACATGTCATGATGTTGTCGTGGTTACAGCGTGGACGGTGCCTTTGCTTGAAGAGGAGCTAAGGAAAAAACCTTCAATCTTATTTATACTAACAAATTCACGCAGTATTCCAGCGAAGGCGGCCGTTGAACTTACGTTGGAAATCGGAAGAAATTTAAGCGAAGCCGTTAGGCGAAGTGGCCGGGGGATAGTGGCGATCAGCCGGAGTGATTCTACGCTAAGAGGGCATTTCCCTGCCGAAGTAGATGCGCTGGCCAAAGCGTTGCACATGGAAGATGCGGTCTGGATTTTACTCCCTGCATTTATTGAAGGCGGCCGTTATACGATTGATGATGTGCATTATATTGTAGAACAACAAGAATTAGTACCGGTGGGTGATACACCCTTTGCAAAAGATAGCGTCTTTGGATACACTCATTCCAACCTCAGAAAATGGATCGAGGAAAAAACAAAAGACAAGGTTAAAGCAGCAGAAATATTTTCGTTTTCGCTGGAGGATATTCGACTGGGAGGCCCTCAAGGTGTGGCGGAAAAATTATCGAAATGTGGTCCGGGAACAATGGCAATCGTAAATGCTTGTTCTTATAAAGACCTGGAAGTATTCACGATGGGATTACTGTTAGCGGAAGAATCAGGTCAAAAATTTTTGTTTCGCAGCTCCGCCACTTTTGTACCTATCCGGGCGGGCATTGCTCCGGGGAAGATTTTTTCACCTAAAAGGGAAGATGTTATTTCTCCTTATGGCTCTTTGTTGGTTGTAGGTTCATATGTTCCGAAGACTACAAGTCAGCTTATGTTTTTGTTGGACCAAAAAACTCATAAGTCTCTTGAGATCAACGTAGCCCAACTTTTGAATTCAGCTACATCGGATCAGTCGGCCTCTGTTGTCAAACAAGTCGATCAATGGCTTGAATCCGGAAATGATGTGTTAATTTATACGAGTCGTCAACTCGAGGTAGGAAAGGATCCCGAAAGCAGTTTGAAAATTAATAGTATAGTATCTGAATTTTTAGTGAAGGTTGTCAAAGGCCTTGCTGTTCGCCCCTCCTTTATCGTTGCCAAAGGCGGTATTACCTCAAGCGACCTTGCTTCCAAAGGGCTTTCTGCAGAAAAGGCGTTAATCCTTGGGCAGGCAATACCCGGCGTACCAGTATGGAAATTGGATTCAAAAAGTAAATTCCCGGAAATTATTTATGTTGTTTTCCCTGGTAATGTTGGAGATCATACCGCCCTGTCGGAAGTTTGCCATAAATTTAAATCCCCGGCACAAAATGTTAAAATGAAAATATAAGGTACTTACAATTTAAAAAATCCAGTGCCAATACTGCCCTTGTTAATTTCTTAATACTCAATACTAACTAATCCCAACTTATGTCTCTTGTTTTAAATTACTCCCAGGCCAAGAAAGTTTTTGAACATGCAAAAGCGAATGGCTATGCCTTACCTGCCGTAAATGTCACTACTTCAAATACCATTAATGCTACACTTGAAGCTTCCAAGAGCGTTAATTCTCCTACTATTATTCAATTCTCCAACAGCGGGGCAGCATTCTTCGTGGGGAAATCAATTGCTAACAACACACAACAGGCTTCCATAGCAGGTGCAGTCGCCGGTGCAAAATATGTACACGAAGCCAGTTCGCTTTATGGCGTACCTGTCCTATTGAATACAGATCATGCCGCTAAAAAATTGTTGCCCTGGATCGATGGCATGATAAAGCATGGAGAAGAATTTTTTAAACAAAATGGCAAACCTTTATTCACTTCACATATGCTGGATCTTTCGGAGGAACCTTTAAAAGAAAATATTGAGATCAGCAAACGCTATCTCGAAAAGCTAACCAAACTGGACATGTTCATTGAGATTGAGCTTGGTGTGACTGGTGGAGAAGAAGATGGCGTTGACAACACCGGTGTTGAAAGTTCAAAATTGTATACGCAACCTGAAGAAGTTTCTTATGCATACGAAGAGTTGATGAAAGTAAGTGATCATTTTGTTATCGCTGCTTCCTTCGGTAATGTGCATGGCGTATATAAGCCCGGTAATGTCAAGCTTGAACCAGGCATCTTAAAAAATTCACAGGACTATATTCAGAATAAATTCAAGACCAAAGACAATCCAGTAAACTTCGTATTTCACGGTGGATCAGGGTCTGAACCGGAGGCCATTCGCGAAGCCATCAGCTACGGCGTTGTGAAGATGAACATCGATACCGATATTCAATGGGCGTATTGGGATGGAATCCATAACTATTATAAGAAGAATCAAGGATTTCTTCAATCCCAGTTGGGTAATCCAACAGGGCTAGATTCCCCCAACAAAAAGTATTACGATGGACGCGTTTGGTTAAGGGAAGGAGAAATCTCCATTAAGAACCGCCTTGCCCAGGCATTTCAAGAGCTTAATGCACTGGATCGGGCTAACTGATTCTGCGGCTAGTTTTGGTTTAGAGTTTCGAGTTTAAAGTTTCGAGTTAGGTTCCAAAGAGATTGAGGAAACGTTAAGTGCTACAATAGCAAATTAGCAATCCAACTCGAACACGAAACTATTATAGTTGACCCTATACCTTGATCGCCCCGCGGTTATTCCCGAGATCAGCGCGAACGCCAAAGCATTCATTTTGGTTCGGAACTGATATGCATATTCCGTAATACATAGGCTGCAAGGAATGTCAGGCCAACAGCAATGATAGAACCTATTAATGCGTTTAATTGCATTCCGGATACAAAGGCTTCCTTTGCTGTGTCAAACAACTTGCTGCTTAGCTCTGGCGGCAGTTGTGCCGCTACAGTCATCGCACCCCCTAGTGTTTCCGTTGCTTCTTCCGCTATTTTCTCTGGAACTGCTTCTGGTATACCCTTTTTCATTTGTGTCCTGTAGATGGCAGTGCCAATACTACCAAGGATTGCTATGCCCAGTGCGCCACCAAATTCAGAGCTGGTTTCGGAAATAGCGGATGCAGCACCGGCGCGTTCCGGAGGAGCAGCGCCAACAATCATATCGGTTGCTAAAGTAATTACTGGCGCAAGTCCAAGAGAGTATATCAGCATACCGCTTATGAGAAAGGTAAGGCCAGAATTCACCTCTACCTGTGTCATCAATCCAAAGCCGATGGCTGCCAGGATTAATCCGCCTGTGATCACATGCACTGTAGGGATCCGTTGGGCAATCATCGGCGCAAAAATAGATCCTACGATAAATCCGCCAAAAGAAGGAAGCGACCAGAGTCCGGCTTGCAAAGGGGAAAGTCCAGATATCAACTGAAGATACTGAAAGATGAATATAAAAGATCCAAAGGCTATAAATGTGATCAGCGTATAGATGGTGAGTGAGGCACTGAATGCGGAAGATCTAAAAAGTCTAAGGTCTATCATAGGATCTGTCAGCTGACGCTGCCTTCGTAAAAAAAGAGCGCCAACACCCAAGCCTAATAAAATAGATAACACAGGTTGCCAATTGAATCCATTTTCGGCAATTTTCTTAAGACCGTAAATCACGGATAACACAGCCGCTAATGAAAGGATCACACTGATCAAATCCATTTTGCCGGCGTTCGGATCTTTGAACTCCGGCAATAGTATGGGACCCAATATCAGAAGGAGCACCATTACCGGGACATCTATCAGGAATACCGAGCCCCACCAAAAATATTCAAGCATGGCTCCTCCAATCAGAGGACCTATGGCGCCACCAGCCGAATAACTAGCTACCCATACGCCAATAGCGAAAGTCCTTTGTTTGGGATCGAGAAACATATTACGAATGAGAGAAAGGGTGGAAGGTGCTAATGTTGCCCCGGCAATTCCAAGCAATGCGCGTGCGGCAATGAGCATCTCTGCGCTGGTAGAAAAAGCTGCTAGCACGGAAGCGCAACCAAAGGCTGCCGCACCTATTAATAACAATTTGCGCCGGCCAATGCGGTCGCCTAGAGTACCCATCGTGATTAACAATCCTGCGATAAGGAATCCATAGATGTCAACAATCCATAAGTAGTTGGGAACTGCTAGGTTTTAAGTCCGCCGTAAGGTGTGGCACCGCCAGGTTGAGGACGGTTAGGTCCATAGAATAAAGTATACAGGGAAGAGCAATGACAGCAAGTCCAATCCATTCTTTTCGTCCAGCTCGCGAAGAGCTTTCATCGATGCTGGACCCTTTCTCCGTCGCCGTACTTTTTTTATCATTTCATTGTTTCCATCCTACTATTACCTTATTTGGTCTGACAAGTGTTTTTTTATTTAGCGACTCAAAAGTATGGTCAATTTTAAACTACCATAGGGGGTAAATACGGCAATCTAAGGGGCTGATTGGACAAGTTTGGCCATTTGTCAACTCTCTGACAAGATTTTTTTTTGAAATTCGGAAACAATAAGTAACTTAACACCGTTAAGTAAAATATCAAGTCCAAAAAATGACCATAACCAACCAGAAAAGAACGTCAAAAGGAAGAACTGAAAGGGAAAATCCTTCAGGCCGCTAAAGAATTGTTCATGCAAAAAGGGTTTGAGGATACGTCCATTCGAAATATTGCCGAGAAGATTGAATATTCCCCGACTACAATTTACCTCTACTTCAAGGACAAGGATGACATCTTTTTTGCGCTTCACAAAGAAGGCTTTACCATTCTTAATCAGTACTTCCGGCCTTTGGCACATGTAAAAGATCCCTTTGAAAGACTCAAGGCGATCAATCAGCGCATATATCAGCTTTTGCTATGGAAAACGGCGAATTCTACGATCTGATGTTCATTATACGGTCGCCGATGAATTCGCTTACAAAGGATGATTCTGATTGGGAGGAAGGTAACCGTGCTTTCGATTTTCTCCTAAATACGATAAAAGAATGTATTGCAAAGGGATATTTTAAAGACATGAATCCAGAGGTATTGGCTTTTACAGCGTGGTCTATGGTGCATGGGGTATGCTCTCTTGAGATCCGGAACCGGTGCTCCGTTGTAAGTGAACTGAACCAGGAAAGACCTCGCACAAAAGTCAAGCGAAATGATGATAGAAATATTAGAGCGAATGCATAAAAAATAAAATAAATTTTTTTGCCTTGCGACTTAACACTGTAAACTAAATGATCAATGCAAACTAACTCACTAAAAATCAGGACGAAAGGGCTCCGCTTGGCTGCACTTTTCATGTTATGTCACAAGCCTGGCAACCGCACAATCTGCCTTAGAAAATTATGTTAAGGAAGGCCTGAAGACCAATCTGGTATTGCAACAGAAAGATCTCTCCCTGCAGCAAGCCCAACAATCACTTCAAATTGCGCGAAGCTATTTCCTTCCTTCGGTTAATCTTTTAACAGATTATACATCAGGGGAAGGAGGACGAAGCATTTCAATACCAGTAGGGGACCTGTTAAATCCGGTATACGCTTCATTAAATGAAATGACGCAAAGCGATGCTTTTCCGCAGGTTGAAAATGTAAATCAAAACTTTTTTCCGAAAAATTTTTATGATGCACGAAGTAAGGACATCCGTCCCCTTGATCAATACAGATCTGTACTGAACCGGATCGATTCAAAGTCAGCAGGTGATGTTAAGCCAATATGAACTTGAAGCCTACAAACGTCAGCTTGTACTGGATATAAAAACCGCTTACTATAATCAGATCGCCGCAGAAGCGGCTGTAAAAATTTACGAAAGCGCACTTTCGCTCGTCAATAAAAATATTGAGATCAACGAATCGTTGTTACGAAATGGAAAAAGTTTGCCCGCCAATGTGATGCGATCCAAAAGCGAAGCGGAGCGCGTAAGAGCAGATCTGAACAATGCCAGAAATCAGGTTGTGAACGCCCGCAAATATTTCAATTTCTTATTGAACAGAGATCTCGACCTGGAAGTGAGACACGTCGGATTCAATTGCAGGAAAATATTTCTTTGTCGACCGATACAACTTCAACATTCGCCAACACGAGAGAAGAGCTCCAAATGCTTAAAACAGTTCAGGGAAATCAACCAATCTTCTTTGCAAATGGCTAAGCTAAACCGGCTTCCGAAAGTCAATGCCTTCCTGGACCTGGGCACTCAAGCTAGTGACTGGAAGTACAATAATGACTCAAGGTATTATCTCGTGGGTGTGCAACTTTCACTTCCCATATTTCAGGGTTTTCGCAACGCTATCAACCATCCGCCAGAACAAACTGGAAATTCAGAAAACGGAACAAGAACTTAGCAAATACCACCCGTCAGCTGGAGCTTGCTGCATCGACTTGCTAAAAATGATTTGCAAACGACAATACAAAACTATCAGGCTGCACAGGAACAATTGAAATCGGCACAAAGCTATTTCCACCTGATTGAAAAAGGATATAAGGAAGGGGTGAACTCACTCATTGAATTTTTGGATGCGCGAAACCAACTCACCTCTTCGCAGCTTCAGCTCAATCTACGGCAACTTGAAGTGCTCACGGCAAATGCACGCGTTGAACGCGAAACTGCTTCTTACTCTTTCGAAAATTAATCAACCACTTATGAAAAAAAACACATTCAATTTCGTTGTGGCAATGGCCGCGATCCTTATGGCTTCCGCTACCTTAGAGTCCTGCACGGATAGCAAAGGGAACAACAACATAATACCTAAAAGTTCTGAACCCATCCCAGTAAGGGTGATGCAACTTCAAAAGTCATCGGGCACACAGATTATCAAAGCATCCGGACATATTACTACTGATGATGAAACCATCCTTGGCTTCAAGACGAGCGGTGTTGTCAATGCTGTTTTAGTAAAGGAAGGTGACTTCGTAAAAAAGGGGCAGTTGCTGGCCACACTTGACCTACGGGAAATCGACACGCATGTATCGCAGGCACGTCATGGTTATGAAAAAGCACAACGTGACAATGTTCGCGTACAAAATTTATATAAAGATAGCGTTGCTACATTGGAGCAATTAGAAAATGCAGCAACTGGATTAGCGATTGCAAAGGAACAGCTTGAAGCAGCCACATTTAACAGAAGTTTTTCATCCATACATGCAACTGCCAATGGATATGTGTTGCGCAAATTTGTCAATCCCGGACAAGTGGTGGATGTAGGTGATCCAATCGTATTGACGAATGGTGCAGCGGGCGGGTAAATGGATTTTAAAAATTGGTGTGAGTGATAAACAATGGTCATCCATCAACATCGATAAAAAAGCAACAGTAAAAATTGATGCTTTTCCTGATCAGACGTTTGACGCTGTGGTAAGCCGTAAGTCAGAGACATCCGATCCTCAGACAGGTGCATTTACGGTTGAACTGCAGGTAAAACATCAAAACGCTAAAACTTGCGAGCGGTATGTTCGGTGCGGCTGAACTTACTTTCAGTAATACACAGTCTTCCTGGAGCGTTCCGTATGAAGCTGTGCTAGACGCAAATGATAACGAAGGCTTTGTGTTCATCACAAGCGACAATAAGACAGCGCGCAAACAGCCTGTAACCATCGAGTCATTTGATGGGAACACAATTCAAATAAACAAAGGATTGGAGGAAGCTGGCTCGCTTATTATTTCAGGCAGTGCATACCTCACCGATAATTCTCCTATCACGATCCTTAAATAACTGCATTATGAAAATTTCAGAATACGCTGTAAAGAACTATCAATTTACTCTCATCATGTTCCTGATGGCAGTTGCGTTGGGTGTCACCACATTATTCAACATGCCGCGCAGTGAGGATCCGGAGATCGAAGCGCCTCAGTTTTCTGTCATTGTGGTCTATCCTGGAACAAGTCCGAAAGATATGGAAGAACTTGTCGTTGACCCGATCGAAGAAAAGATCAATGAGCTCGAAGACATGAAACGGGTCAAGACAACGATAAGCGATGGTCTTGCTGTTTTTAGTGTCGAATACAAATATGAAAGTGATCCTGACGAAAAATACCAGGAGCTGGTGCGCGAGATCAATGGCATACGCGATGATTTGCCCAAGGATATTTTCAGTATTGACATTAAGAAATTTCAACCGTCGGATGTAAATGTCATCCAGGTAGCGCTGATCTCGGAAAATGCTTCCCGTGCTAAATTGAAATTTCACGCTGAGGCGTTGAAAGATGAGTTAGAAAAAATTCCGATGCTAAAGAATGTGGAGATACAAGGGCTACCAGAACAGATTGTCCGGATTGAATTGCGTTTGGAGAAAATAGCCCAGATGCACATTCCACTCGATGCAATCATCGGCTCATTGCAAAGTGAAATGGCGAACATTCCCGGCGGAAGTGTTGTAGCCGGTTCCAAATCGTTCAGTATTAAGACCAGCGGAAACTATACAGGATCTCGAAGAAATTAAAAATACCATCGTCTATGCGGCCAACGGTAAAAATATTTTACTGCGTGATGTAGCGGATGCATATATAACGTTTGATGAGAACAAACACATCACCCGTTTAAATGGCCATCGTTGTGTTTTTGTTATCGCCGCTCAGAAGCCGGGTTTAAATATTACGAACACACAAAAAGTTTACGCACCCGTTCTTAAAGCCTTTGACGAGAAATTGCCTGCCAATATTGATATGGTACATCATTTTGATCAGGCTGAAAATGTAAACGGTCGATTAGCTGGTTTGGGAAAAGATTTTCTTATTGCCATAGTTCTTGTTTCTATCACACTTTTGCCATTGGGTTTTCGGGCTGCGTCTATTGTAATGATCTCAATTCCATTATCGTTAGCTATAGCACTTGTGTTGTTGAATTTGCTGGGTATCAGTTTGAACCAACTTAGTATCGTGGGTTTGGTGGTGGCGCTCGGATTACTGGTTGATGATAGTATTGTAGTTGTTGAAAATATTGAGCGCTGGATGCGGGAGGGTCATTCCCGGTTTGATGCCACGATAAAAGCAACCAAACAAATTGGGCTCGCGGTCGTGGGATGTACGGTGACGTTGATCATTGCTTTTATGCCGCTGGTGTTTTTGCCCGAGGGTGCGGGGGATTTCATTCGCGGATTGCCGCTGGCGGTAATCATGGCAGTAATCGCTTCGATGTTGGTTTCCCTCACCGTTATTCCTTTCTTATCAAGCCGTCTTTTGAAGGATCACGGCGCGTCAGGAGGAAATATTTTTATGATCGGCTTACAAAAGTTGATTCACGGGAGCTATTCCAAATTACTGGACAAAGCTCTAAAGCATCCTATCCTTACCACGGTACTGGCGGGCGTTATCTTCTTTGGTTCGCTGCAACTTTTTCCTGTGATCGGTTTTGCACTTTTTCCGGCGTCTGAAAAGCCACAGTTTATCATTAATGCTATAACTCCTTTGCAGACAAATCTGGAAAAAACAGATTCAGTTGCCCGCTATGTTGAAGAAGTGGTAAGCCGGTTCCCGGATGTGACTTATTACGCAACGAATGTAGGGAAGGGAAATCCAAGGATTTATTATAATGTGGTGCAGGAAAATGAAAGAACCGATTTCGCTCAGACCTTTGTTCAATTGGGCAATGACACATCACCCGACAAAAAACTAAGCATCATCAACGCTCTACGCGAGGAATTCAGGAATTACCCAGGAGCAAAGATCGAAGTAAAGAATTTTGAACAGGGCCCACCAACGGTAGCTCCGGTAGAGATACGATTGTTTGGAGATAACCTCGATTCCCTTCGTGTTTATGCTTCACGGATTGAGATGTTACTTAAACAGACTGAGGGGACTATCTATGTCAACAATCCAGTAAGCAACTTGAAAAGCGATATACGGGTTGTCATCAATCAGGAAAAGGCAAGAATGATTGGTATTAATACGGTTGATATTGACCGAACCGTGCGACTTACGGTAGCAGGCCTTGACATGGGAAATTTCTCGGATGAATCGGGGGAAGACTATGATATTTACCTCACAACTCCGAAAAAGGAACGCGCTACGCTAGCATCTCTTCATAATTTATTTGTGAATACAAGCGAAGGTGCACCCGTACCGTTGGAGCAAATTGCATCCTTAAAACTGGAGGCATCTCCGTTTAGCATAGACCACTACAATAAAAACCGCATGGTATCGGTATCGGCATTCGTTCAGAAGGGTTATTTCAACGATAAGGTAATTAGCGAAGTAGTACAACGTATGGAAAACCTGAAGCTGCCAAACGGGTATAGCTTTATGATGGGAGGGGAGGTAGAAGCTAGCAATGAATCGTTCGGTGGATTAGGCCCGATCATTATTGTTACCGTGTTCATGTTTGTTGCTGTGCTTATACTCATGTTTAAAACTTTTAAAAGCATGTTGATCGTATTGAGCGTTATACCATTGGGTATTGTAGGTTCAGCTATAGCACTGTTGATCACTGGCTACCCCTTGTCATTTGTAGCCATCATTGGTCTAATTGCCTTAGCAGGTGTAGAAGTCAAGAACTCCATACTGTTGGTTGATTTCACCAATCAATTAAGGCAACAAGGCAAGAGCGTTGATGAAGCAATCCGTGAAGCAGGAGAGGTGCGCTTCCTTCCGATCGTACTTACGTCGCTCACTGCTGTAGGTGGTTTGCTACCAATTGCACTCTCTACGAATCCATTGATCGCGCCTTTGGCGATTGTGTTAATTGGTGGATTGATAAGTTCCACCATTCTTTCTAGAATTGTAACACCGGTCGTTTATAAACTTATCCCTCCGGTGGTGTGAGGATAGTTTCGTGTTTGTAGTTTCGAGTTTCGAGAAATTTCTCGTGAGGTCAGGTGTTTTCCACCTGACTTTTTATTTTGAAACCACTGAGTCCCGATTTCAGGTTTTTAAGAATAACGAGCATTCTTAGGACTCGTATGTACGTTGTACCAATTGCTTTTTCACACCGGGAAATTTCGGAGATGAAATTTCTCGTGAAGTCAGGTGTTTCCACCTGACTTTTTTATTTTGAACCCATTGAGTGCGGATTTCAAGTTTTAGGAAAACGGAAAGTCTTCTTAGGACTCGTACGTGAGTTGTACCAATTGTGTTTCACACGGTGAAATTTCGGAGAGGTTGAATCGGATGTTAAGTCACCTGAAAGTTCCAAAAAATTAATGCCAGTAGTCTGGCCTTACGAGTACACCCCCTCTGTAACGGCAATCCAAACACTCCTCAGGTAATGCTATATAACCTAGAAATTCTTGAGTTATCAGATCATAAGTCCGGTCATGAATTAATTTTCCGCGTAATGTAACTTCCGAAATTTCGTCCGGTGGAATAATGTCAACTTGACAATCTTCGTAGCCGGTGGGATCATAGGGAGTAGAAGGACCGATTATCTCCTGCCTGTTAAAGAAAATTCGTTTTTTGCTAGCCGTCGTATAACTAAAGTGTCCGATAACGGGCTCGCCAGGATTGCTAACGCATCGTATATTGCTTAAAGCCTGCGAGGGCAGCGGGTCGAACAACCCTCCGAGGCTTTCACTGGTTTTTTTTATTTGCGTCCAATAGTCATAAGCTTCCCGGCTGAGCCCATATTGCTTTACCAGAATGCTGTATCCGAAATATAATTTCCTGGAAGTTTCACGGATAGAGAACAACGGAAAATCATGAACTACATCTTCTGACAATGCCGTAGTGGAATGCAGGAAAATATTTGTTTTACTATTCGTCTTCCAGCACCTATTTAATTCAGTAGCAAGCTTTCGGGGAAGGACTTGGCCATTTTCATAGTAATAAATAGAAATACCTGCCGATGTATACTCCCAGGTTTCATCGTAGGTCCAAAAATAGTAATGCGTCTTATTTTCTGGATCGTGAGCAAAAATATTGAAATTGATTGTTTGACCGATGTAATCTTCTTTCCAGGTAACACTATCCAGTATGTGGCTTGATTTTAAGGAAACGTAGTCAGAAAGATATTCTTTTGTCTCCTGAGTGCGAATGTGAAGACGATACTTTATGGAAGGTTCTAAATCCAACGGAGGGGCCACATATTGTCCATTTCCCTTTTTGGATAGAGTATACTTCGTTCCATTTTCTCCTTCAACCTCAACCAGGGCCTGAAGTTCAACTTCATGGGATGCGGGGTTTCCGATAATCTGGGTGCGGCTTAAAGTTATAAAGCTTGAATCATTCCCTACGAGGAATCCCTCTATAACTAGATAATTGTGGTCTATGGTTATCGGGGGTGGTAAGTAAGGTTCAACACAACCCGTGACTAAAAAGACAACCGTATTCGCGATGATGCCTATCAGGGTTCTAAAAGAAATTTTCACGCGATGTTGATTTTCATCGGTGTAAGATAGGTACTTCTTTGAGAATAAAATCAAAGCACTAGATATGCAATTAGTTAATTTTTAGGGTTGATTTTGAAAGTAAAGAAAAGAAGGTTGCGTCATTGGCTAAGAAAGGAAGGCACTAGCGCAGGAGTGAAGTCTTGGCTGCCGGTAGGCATGTAATCCCCCAACTATAAATGTACGTATTGCAGGTACGAAATCGGATGCCTACCGGTACCGATAGCTCTTTCCATAAAATTCCGTGTAGTGTTGCCTAAAAAGTTACAATCACACTTGTCTTGCGCACTGGAGCACAATAATTTCGCGCCTCCTAATTTTTGGTCTTACTTAAATTTACAGCTATGTCTTCAACAAAACTTGCTGCCAGTACTTTTGTGGATTTTTAACCACAGACGATGAAAAGGATCAATATATCAGGTTTGAAGCGGAGGTCGATGCAGAAAAAGTGCCGAAAGTTTACGTTTGGTTGAACAATTATTTCCCGACCAGGCGCTAATGCTTTGTAACAGGTCACATCCGAAGTTAGAATATGTAAGCGCTAATTGTATAAAGATACTTGGCTATGGGCCTCAGGATTTCCGTACGCTGACAGTCTTTGATTTTTTCCAGCTCGTGCATCCAGAAGACTTAAATGGACTGCAGCAATGCTTCAAGTTTATGAATGATTCAGAACCCTATGATCCGGAAACGTACCGTTTCGTACTCTACTACCGATTTAAAAACAAAAGCGGAAAATACATACAACTCCGCGATGAGAAACTCGCTATCCGGAATGAAAATCAGAAATACATATACTTTACCATGTTCAGTAATGTATCGAATGATCAAAAATTTTTTGGTGTAAAATTGGACATTAATCAGTATTCAAAGGGCAAGATGCTAAAAGTGTATTCGTACCAATCCACGTCAGCTTGACAAACTCATAACGTCCAGGCAAAACGATATTATTAAATTAATCGTTCATAGATTTTCTAACCAGGAAATTGCTGACCAACTTAACCTTATCGTCAATACAATTAAAAATCATAAGCAGCTTCTTTTTAGAAGGACTAACGTAAGAAGCAGTATTGAGCTTGCCAGGTATGCGCTTGGTAATGCATCCGTTAAGGAGGCAGCATCCGGGACGTTTGAGTAACGCTTGGTAAGCATTTCTTACAACGGGCCGTACACTTGTCCTTGGAAACAACATTAGTAATTATTGGAATTGCGACCTTAATAGGGTGCCCATTCTTTCAAGTCTTTGGTGCTCTTAGCGACAAGGTTGGACGTGAAGTTATTATGCTGTCGTGGCTGATTCTCAGTGCAATACTTATTCCTATTGCGTTCTATTTTATATTGAACACGGGGAATCCAGATGGATTAAACGATGTCCACGCTGTTGATAATATGACGGTTATCAAGTTGATTCTCATGATAACAGCGCTTCATATCTGTTGTGCTATGGTATACGGCCCGCTTGGGGCATTTATTCTTGAACTATTTCCGACACGGATCCGGTTTACAAGCATGGGCTTTGCATACAATATTGGAAACGGTGTCCTGGGAGGTTCGACAACATTTATAACGGAGCTGATCCGAAATTTTATTTTTATTAGTGCTGCCTTATCACCTTTTACCGGTCTGATCTATCCGCTGTCGCTGATTGTTATAGCAATAATTGTAAATGCATTCTGGATTCCTGAAACCTATAAACGAAAACTGGATGACCCAGACGTTGCTTTGCAACGTGGGTAAGGAATGGCAGACTTTCCTTTTCCTATTAATCACAAATTTCCAAAAGACCAATCACATGTCAACATCTGAAATTTTCAATGCAAAAGAAACCCAGAGCAACGAGAACACATCTCAACAGAACTTAACTGCCTCTTCACTGAAAGAACTTATCATGGGTTTCAGAACTACTCAACTCATTTCAGTAGCAGCTAAACTTAATTTGGCTGACTATTTAAGAGAAAGCCCGAGAACAACGGAACAACTTTCCGAAATTCTTCATACAAATGCTCAAGAACTGTATCGGTTACTCCGGGCGTTATCTAGCCTGGGAATTTTTCAAGAAAAGAATGATGGCATTTTTTCAACGACACCGTTGGCAGAGTTGCTATGTGATAACACTCCTGGGTCATTGCGAAGTCTGGCAGTTCTGTACGGAGAAGACTGGCTTTGGCAAGCTTATGCACAATTGTTATACAGTGTAAAAAATGGTAAGCAAGCATTCGATTATGTTCACGGGCAAACGTTTTATGATTATTTGCAGCAGCATCCGGAAGCAGCTGCTAATTTTCACAACGCCATGACTGGATACTCCGGCAGCGAAGCAGCCGCGGTTATCAATGCCTATGATTTTTACAATGCAAGCGTGGTAATCGATATAGGTGGAAGTCAGGGTACCCTCATTTCCTCCTTGCTAAGGGAAAATCCTCACCTTTCAGGAATAGTATTTGACCTTCCTCTCGTTATTGAGAAGGCGAAACCTGATTTAACATCTTCTGCAAAAGATTCGAAAATTTCTTATGTCGGTGGCAATTTTTTTATTGACGTTCCTGCAGGTGGTGATATTTACCTACTTAAAAGCGTTCTTCACAATTGGGATGATGCATCCTGCATCGAGATTCTCAGCAACTGCCGTAAAGCAATGAAAGGCAGCGCGAAATTGTTGGTGATCGAACGCGTCATACCGTTGGGGAACGAAAGATCGGAAGCCAAACTTTTTGATATCAACATGCTTGTTGTGACCGGAGGCCAGGAGCGCACAGAAGAGGAATATGGAAACCTTCTTTCCGCAGCGGGTTTTACGCTGGCTAGAATCATCTCTACACAATCTTCAGTAAGCATCATCGAAGGTCTTCCGCTTTCCTGACCGGGCAAAACCTCGCGTTTTTTTTGATCCCAGTGTACCTTAAACTGAAAAAATTTCGATCTACGAGCCGAAAGAAGATAACAGCATTCTCGAAACTCGAAACTCGAAACTGTCCTACTAGTACTAAATAACCATTTTTATTCCTCTACCATCGTGGGTTTCTTTGCAAAAAAAATAATATGAATGTCACCGAATTTACTTCATCGCACGCCCGAGGGATCACAACGGCTTTTTTTGCGCTGGCCTTTTATGGATTTGGTGCCGGGATGATGGATAGTTTTGTTGTCTATCACACCTGGAGATTTATTGGAGAAGCTGAATTTGCTACAGCCCACATGGAGTCTGGGAGTAGGATCGTCCCGTTCTTTGTGCTGCCCATGTTGGTAACGACAATATTTTTGGTTCTCTTGTTTTGGCATAGGCCTAAAGTGATATCCAGAAAATTGCTCTGGGCTGCGCTTCTCTGCATGATCATACCATGGACATCATCCGCTTTCATTCAGATACCCATGCAAATGGAATTGGATAAAGGAAAAAATGATGAGCTCCTTCATCAGCTTATTGTTACCGATTGGATCAGAGTTATTCCAAACTGGATATGGATAGCTATCGGGTTTGTCATGATGAAAAAAAGTTTTGGAGAAAATTCACGGAGTAAATGAATGGGGCAGAGGATCGGGGTGAAGAAAACCATCAGCGAAAATTTTGTAACACCGTACCTGTTACTCTTTTGGATCCCCCGTCCTTTAAAAAAATCACTCTAATTCATGTATTTCATCAAGGCAAAACATTACGATCCTTGGCCGTTGACAATGTATATTTGTTTAAATTCATGCAGCCGACAAATATGAAAGTACTAGGCAAAAACTATAGCACGATCTGGATTAAAGAAGACGATGAGGAAGTGATCAGCATCATTGACCAGCGCTATTTACCACATCGCTTTATCATCGAAGACTTACATACCGTAAATGAGATGGTACATGCGATAAAAGACATGCATGTCAGAGGTGCTGGCCTTATCGGAGCTGCTGCAGGATACGGGATGTACTTAGCCACCATAGAAGCCAGCCACAAAAATTCTTTTGATCACGTATTTGCATCCGCTAATGCATTGAAAGCCACGCGACCAACCGCTGTCAATTTGGAATGGGCGGTCAACAAGCAGTTAAATGTTATTGCGCAAGGGAAAACAGCCAGTGAAAGAATTAAAATTGCGCGACAAATGGCGGACCTTATTGCTCAGGAAGATGCGGACTATTGCAGGAGAATAGGCATCCACGGCGCGGAGATTATTGAACAAATTAGTAAAAGAAAAAAGGGAGAAGTAGTCAATATTTTGACCCATTGCAATGCAGGATGGCTGGCCTTTGTTGACTACGGTTCAGCTACCGCGCCTATTTATGAGGCTTTTGAAAGAGGGATTAATCTTCACGTTTGGGTGGATGAAACTCGTCCTCGCAATCAGGGTGCAAGCTTGACGGCATGGGAGTTGATGAATCAAGGTATTCCTCATACCGTCATTGTAGATAATGCGGGTGGACATTTAATGCAACGTACATTGGTTGATATGGTAATTACGGGTGCAGATAGAGTAACACTCGCCGGAGATGCAGCTAATAAAATCGGCACATACCTGAAAGCATTAGCGGCGCATGACAATGGAATTCCTTTTTACGTAGCACTACCGTCCTCTACTTTTGATTGGGATATTTACGATGGTGTGAAAGACATTCAGATCGAGGAAAGAAACCCGGATGAAGTCAAATATGTCTATGGATTATGCGATGACGAAATTAAAAAAGTTTTGATAACGCCATTAAACAGTCCGGCAGTGAATTATGGATTTGATGTTACGCCAGCCAGGCTTATCAGCGGCTTGATCACTGAAAGAGGTATTTGCCGTGCGAACGAAGAAGATATAACTAAAATGTTCGCTGAAAAAGTCACTCAGATATGAACGATGAGGGCGTCATTAAATTTAATTGTCAATGGACAAGGTCTGCACCCTTAGATGAAGCATGGGTAAGGGAACTGAATGTTTGGCGGGATAAATTATATCGCCTTGGTCTTATTGGTGAGAATGAAGACGGTATCGGGTATGGCAATATTAGCATCCGGTTTCGAAAAAATGAATTTATTATTTCCGGATCAGGAACGGGGAAATTCAAAAAACTTACCGAAGAGCATTATGCATTGGTAACGGATTATAATGTGAAAAAAAATGCAATCTGCTCGACCGGCTCCACTATAGCTTCATCTGAATCATTAACGCATGCGATGATTTACGACCATGCAAGTGATGTTCATGCGGTAATGCATGTTCATCATCTTAAAATATGGAAGAAACTCTTAAGTACCCTGCCTGCAACAGCTGAAAATATCGAATATGGCACACCGGAAATGGCTAATGAAATAACGCGGTTGTTCGACGAGCAAAACCTTTCTCAGCATAAAATATTTGCCATGGCAGGTCATAACGAAGGGGTTGTTTGTTTCGGTAAGAGTTTATCTCAAGCAGGCGAATTACTATTGAGTGAATTTGGTGATGTAACGAATTGAGGTGACATGAAAACCTTCTTTCTCGTGTTAGTGTCCCGAGGGATCTCTTGGACCTTTTGATGGGAACAGTCTCTTCTGAAGATCCGTAAATTCCGAACCATCGTTGAAGTCATTCTAAACTAATTCACTTCAATAATTTCATCCCAAATCCCGGTTCACGCGATACCGAAATCTTGCCGTCTTTGATCGGGTAATTTCCATAATCGATATCGTCTGAAATGCAAGTGACTCCTTCGATGGTCGATATATTGCCGAGCCCGGCCGCCAGGTGCGCAGTGTAATGCGTCTTCAATTGATCGCCCCATGCATGCGGGCTTCCATCGGCGTTAGCTTTTTTAAGTATGGGCATAACTTTGATCCAGTTTGTGACTCCATAGGCATGAATATCATTGATATATGTGTTGACTATTCCCTGTCGAACCATTTCCAGCGCAACATCATTCGCATCGGGCCAAACCCACTCGCCATCGGCATATTTTGTTTTTTCAAAGCCATTCTTATCCATCCATGCCCGTAATTTTTTACCGTCATCAACCTGCTCTTGAAAAGGTTCCTCCATCCAATACAAAGGAATTCCTCTGATACCTTCGAGAAACGTCATGGTATCTTGTAGCGTATAACCATTGTTTGCGTCTACTAATATATCCACACCTTTGCTTTTGTATTCGTCGTAAACCATCTTGACAACCTTTATGTCCATGTCCATACCCTCTTTGGGCGGATACCATTTATTTCCACGGCCTATTTTTATTTTTAGTTGTCTATATCCATGATTATAATCCCACGCGCAGTTTTGTAATATTACGTCGATGCCTCCTTTCAATTCTTTGTAGGGCAACTCGTCTATATAAATCATTCCACTATAGACCGGTAGACTAGTAGCACCCTGAGCTCCTAAAATTTGATAGACAGGTTTCTGTAAAATAACTCCCATCAGGTCGAACATGGCAAAATCATAATGGAACGTGTTGAAGCCGTTAAGCAAGCCATGCTCCGGCGTAATGATCTCAGTAACTTTTTTGCCGATCAAATTCGAGAGTGATTCGGAGGCTTTTTTGTCTGTCATTCCCCAGCCTTCAGCTCCCTGATCTGTCTTGATACGAAGAACTGTTGATTTCTGATGTTGCCCGTGAACATCCTTTGTGCCGTTGCGACCGACAAACCTCGGCCAATGATAATCAAGTGAAACGATATCAGCTTTTGAAATTTTATGCTTCGCCAATTCCGGATATTCATCAGACATTGACGCAGAGAATCCCTTGTTACTTAGCAACAGGCCGCCGGCCGTTGCTCCAATACTTTTCACGAAAGAACTTCTTTTCATATACAAATTTTGTTATGTCGTTAAATTCAATTGGAATGTCTATTGAGCAAAGTTTATAAAACCGAATTGATAGAATCATAAACTGGATTCTGGAAAATGCTGCACGTCATATTCTTATAATCCGCACAAACTAACGATGTAATTCAACCAAATCTTCCTTTGAATCTATAACCTTTCCTGCCTGAAAAAATTAGCTACCATGATGTTGATATATATTTATAATTCAACTGATAATTTATTCAAAAATATCCTCTCAAGAAAATGATGTTAAGATAGCCTCAAACAACATTTGTTTATTGGAGGAAACTCTCATAAAAGTCGATCTGAAAGAAACTGAACCCAAGGCTTTAACTTCACAAAGGTAACGAACGAAAATCGCTAACTGTTTTAGTAGGGAAAGGATAAACCACAAATTGGTTTACTATTGTGATGATAGCAGATTCTGAACTAGGAAAGAAACGGCCAAAGAATTATAACCATTAGTTCTCCAAGATTGGCACGCAAATGCTTTAGCGCTTTTGTAATATAATTTTCAACAGTCCGCGTAGATATATTCATCCTTTGAGCAATTGCCTGAATAGACTCGTCTTGCATTCTGCTCAGGCGAAAGGCAGTCTGGCATTGTTTTGGTAATTCTGAAATCCGCTTCTCAATAAGCGACTCAAGATACCGTAGATTCACTGCTTCTTCTAAAGAGTTGTCATAGTGCCTGGATAAAAATTTGCTGTATTCTGCAGCGTACTTCTGGCGTACATTTACAGCTTGCATGAAGTTCAATATTTTGTATTTGGCTGCACTAAACAGGTATGATTCTATCGAGCTTGTTATATTCAATTTCTGACGGTTTGTCCAAAGTGAAATAAAAATTTCCTGAATTATTTCTTCGGCTTCCTCTTTGGAGCGTATCCTGTTATATACGAAGGTGTAAAGTCGGTCAGCAAAATGTTCATAGAAAACTTCAAAAGCCTGTTCGTCTCCGGCTTTTAGCAACAACAGCTGATCTGCGTAATCCCCAGTCAAATGCATTCTTTTGGCAATGGTTGAAATGAAGACATTTATATAAAGTTAAGTTTTTATTTTAAATGACAGGATACGTAATCGTTTTCGGGCTGTATCAGGATATCCTTTGCTTTTGTCGGTGCCTATCTAGTTTAGCTAATAATAATTTGTTCAAAGAGTGTGTGTTACGTCATTGATGACTGACTTAACTATAGGCGGAGTCATAAACATGATAGTAAGCCAATCATAATTAGAATATATGAATGAATTCGAATTTAGTCGCCTAATAGAAAAATATAAAAAGGGACTTCTTTCCAATAGCGAAAAGAAGGCGCTGGATAAGTGGCTAGTGGAGATGCATGGAGACGATAAAAATGAATTGAGTCGTGAAGCAAAGATCCAATTAAAAGGGAAAATACTTAACAGGATCAAAGGCCGCCATAAAGGAAATAATTCCCTTCCAGCGTTTGGCCCAATTAAGATCTATAAAATTGCTGCCTCTGTTTTATTAGCAGTTTTTTCATTCATGATTTGGTTTTATGTAAATAATAAAATTTCTGAGATCAGTATGGTTGAAGTAGTGGTCTCAGATGGTATTAAAAAAGTGATTCTGCCAGATAACACAATCGTTTGGCTTAAGGGGAACAGCGCACTGAACTATCCGTCACATTTCTCTGAGGTTACAAGGAATGTCACATTAAAAGGTGAAGCCTTATTTGAAGTGACAAAAGACTCAAAACACCCATTTATTATTCACTGCGGAGATCTTAAGACAACTGTACTAGGAACAAGCTTCAATGTCAAAACCCTCGGAGAGAAGATTGAAGTCTTTGTGCTCACTGGAAAAGTTTCACTTTCATCCTCGAGTGATACAGAAGGAATAGTTGTTTTGTCGAAACAACGCATTGTCTACAGTGGATCAGAGACATCGCCCACCGACATTCAATTATTGCGTGAACCATTAAGGGAAGTCACAAGGGGAACTGAATATGATATGCATTTTAAAGACACCGAAATGGAAGATGTTATCACGAGAATCGAAAAGAAATTCAATGTTGCAGTGTCGATGAAAAACGAAAAACTAAAAAACTGCATGATCACTGCGGATTTTACCGATCAGTCACTGGAGCAGACACTAAGCATGATTTCACAGGTTTTAGATTTCCAGTATGAAGTCACGGATAATAGCCAAATAGTATTGAGTGGAAGCGGTTGTGATTGAAAGTCAGCTCACAGAGATATGATCAGGCTAGAAAGCAAACTTAAAAATATGTTAATAAGGATAAACTATCCCGCCCATCTTTATAATCATTCCCCATAAAAAAGGGAGTGCGCGATGCACTCCCATTATGCTCGGTTGCCTTGGGGAAGGATAAAACCGAGCAGCTAGCTTTATTCACACAGAACAAAACCAACATTCTAATTTATGCAAAAAATCTTTACGGTATTGCCGGCGGAAGGTTCGCCCCCGGCAACTCATAGAACGTCAATCCTAATATGGAGACTTATGAAGATCACGATGGTACAGTTGATGCTCGCAATAGTTTCCACAGCATTGGCCATTGCGAATGATTCAAAAGCACAAGAAGTGCTTGACAGAGAAGTATCGTTGAACCTCAATGACGTTACGATTAGCACAGCGCTTTCAGAAATTGAGATAATTACAAATGTAAAGTTTGTTTACAGCCGAAATCATCTGCAACTGGAAGAGAAAATTTCTATCCACGCCGACAAATTAACATTAGCCCAGGTTCTAAATACGATTCTGGCGTCGCAGCATGTCACTTATAAAGTGCAGGCCAACAATTCTCATATTGTTCTGAGTCGGAACAAAAATCAAAGAGGAAACAAAAGCAACCAGTCCTTAAATGTAGAACCTGAGTTCATAGAAAATACACCGCCAGTAACTGTGAGCGGCACAGTAAAAGACGATAATGGCATGAATTTGCCCGGAGTAAATGTGATCGTTAAAGGTTCAACTATTGGTACCACAACCAGTGCTGATGGTGGTTACAAGATTGAAGTACCGGAAGAGAATTCAATCCTGATTTTTTCATTTATTGGTTATGCAACACAAGAATTGTCTGTAAATGGACGAACTGTTATCGATGTAACCCTCCAAACGGATGTCGCCACCTTAAGTGAAGTTGTAGTCATTGGTTACGGAGAAGTCAAAAAAAGCGACCTTACAGGATCTGTGTCATCCGTTACAGAAAAGGATTTTAGCAAGAGTCCAACCGCCACAAACGTTGATTTGCTTATGCAGGGAAAGGCACCTGGTGTAAACATAATGCAGACAAACCCACAACCTGGTGGAGCGACACGAATCCAGATACGTGGCACTACGTCTGTGAATGCATCTAATGAACCTTTATATGTTATTGATGGGCTTCCGATTGACAACCGGGTATTGAATGCGCCGAACACAAACCTTACAGCAAATGCAGTATTTTCACCTCCTCCGGCCAACCCTTTAAATACCATCAATCCCTCTGATATAGCATCCATCGAAATTTTGAAAGACGCATCAGCAACTGCTATCTATGGGTCACGCGGTGCAAATGGTGTAATACTAATCACGACAAAACGCGGTCAAGCAGGAGAACCAACAGTTAGTTACAATGCTTCCGTCGGCGTTCAAAAAATTGCCGGTGGTTATGATGTGTTAAATGCGAATGAATATGCTAATCTGTACAACCAATATTATGATTTTTATAAAACACAGAGACCAACAGATCCGATTTTCAACAATTCAGTAGTTAAGAAATTTACAGATGAGGAGATTGCCGCCCTTCAGGGAAAGGGTACAGATTGGTTTAACCTATTGACAAGAACCGGTGTAATGACAAACCACCAAATTTCAGTAAACGGCGGATCAAACTCTACCACATACTACGCTTCCGTTGGATACACAAATCAGAAAGGTGTGGTTCAGGGTTCTGATTTTAAAAGATTGAATAGTCGGATAAATCTTACCCAGAAGCTTGGTACGATGGCTGAATTTGGTGTCAACCTTTCCATTGCAAATTCTAAAACAGGCAATATGCCAATAGGTACATCTGACGGGGGAGATACGCGAGCTGGCGCAATGTCTGGTGCAGTGACATGGTCTCCGACAGTAGGGCCTTACAATGCCGACGGTACCATTGCACGTCATCCGTTCTCCTCGCAATCGTCAAACCCTGCGGCACTATTGTTGGGCGATTTCGAATCAGAGAACAACCGAACGTTTATCAATAGTTATTTGAAAGTTAATATCACAAAAGATTTCTCAGCCAGGCTTTCAGGAGGATACGACAAATCACTCGACAATACGATCACCTTCGTACCTGCAGAGGCAAAGAGTTCCCTGGCGTCAAATGGTGAAGCAACTAAGGGTAACTACGTAAACACATCACAACTTCTAAACTTTTTGTTGGTTTACAAGAAAACTTTCGGAACCAGTTCAATCGACGTGACAGCGGGAACGGATTATCAAACATTTGACTTCGAAAGCCTATACGGAAAAGCTTTTAATTTTACAACATCCGCTTTCCGGGATAACAACATGTCAGCCGCAGCCAATCAACTTACTTTCTCCGGCAAAACTAAAAGTACCATCGTTTCTTATCTGGGAAGACTCAATTACGGCTTAAGTGATAAGTACTTATTCACAGCTTCATTTCGTTATGACGGATCTTCAAAATTTGCCGAAGGTCAGAAGTGGGGTTTCTTCCCTTCTGCAGCAGTCGCATGGAAGATCGGACAGGAAGAATTCTTAAGAAACCTTGATGTATTTAGCACTTTAAAGGTTCGGGCTAGCTGGGGTAGAACTGGTAATCAAAACATTGGAACAAACAACTCTCAACCGCTTTTGGGACCCGTGCAGTTTGCAACAATTGGTGACGCTAAGATTACGCCGATCGGACCAGTTTCCACAGGGAACCCTGAGTTAACCTGGGAGACGACAACTCAGACCGATATAGGATTAGATTTCGGTATTCTTGAGAATCGAATCAGCGGTTCGATCGATTATTACGATGCGGTTACAACTGACTTGCTTCTAAACTTTCAGCTTCCTAAAACCTCCGGATTCAATTCAGTAGTGCGAAATGCCGGTTCAATTCAAAATCGCGGTATTGAAGTAGGCATAACTTCAGAAAACCTTACCGGGCAACTGACGTGGACTACAAACTTCAATTTTGCTTATAATAAGAACAGTTGGAAAGATCGCGCGGGACTCCCGTTTGGAATCGAAAATGAGCACGGTCCTCTCGGCGGAATTTACGGTTATGAGGTGGACGGAATTTTTCAGGTGGGCGATGATGTCGCAGGGAGCGCGCAACCGCTTTCTGTTCCCGGTCATTACAGATTCCGTGATGTACGAGGACGCGATGCGGCAAATTTGCTGACCAATACACCTAACGGTGTCCTTAGTGCAGATGATCGTGTGTTCTTAGGCAACTCACGCCCGACTACAACGCTCGGTTTTACAAATACTTTTACTTACAATAATTTTACATTGAGCCTTTTCTTTCAAGGAATGTTCGACTTCGAGATCTACAATGCAACGAGGGCGAGTCTTGAGAATCCATACAACCTCTTTAATTTGAGAGGTGTAGGAACCGGTGCGCTCGACTTCTGGAGTACTGACAACCCGTCCAACAAGGTTGCTAGTGGTGTGCCGAATCCGTACGGTAGTCTTGAAAACAGCATCTATGTTGAAAAAGGAGATTTTGTAAGGCTCCGTAACATTTACCTAGGTTACAACATTCCCCTCGAAGGGAAGCGTATCAGCCGAGCTAACGTTTATGTATCTGTAGATAACGCCTTGTTGCTAACAAAATACAAGGGTTTAGACCCTGAGAGCGCGTCGCCGATAAATACTAAATCTGGTAGCGAGAACGATGTTTATCCAAATCCTCGAACCTATTCTGTTGGACTTAATGTCACATTCTAAATTTAAAAATCATGAATATTAAAACAATCTTAATGACATTGTCCATGGCGTTTATATTCTACGCTTGTGACGACATGCTCGAAGATAAAATATACGACAGACTTACACCTAACAATTACTTTTCTAATGATGCTGAAGCAATTGCCGCCGTAAATGGTGTATATGGTGCCCTTAATGGAAGTGGATGGAATTATTATGGGGCAGGCAACGAAAGAATCCAAGCCACCGAACTTAGTACTGACGTTATGGCGGGCACCGGGAGCAGTGGCTATACTTATGATCTTGGTAATTTAATCTGGAAACCCACCGATGGGTATCCTAGGGATCTCTGGCAAAATATATATAAAGGTGTCACGCTATCAAACTATTTGATCCAGTATTTACCACAGGCGGCGGCAGTTTCAGATCAAACTAAAAAAAGGAGTATTGCAGAAGCGAAAACAGGCCTTGCATTGTTCTATCGGGATCTTGTTGATCTTTTTGGAAATGTTCCGTTGATTAAGACCTTTAGTGAAGGTGATAGCTATCCAACCCAAAGCCCCGCCAATGAAGTATTGGACTTTGCCATTCAAAACCTGAATGAAGCGATTCCTGATCTTCCTGAAGAATATGGCGGTGCCGACAACGGACGCTTTACAAAAGGTGCTGCGTACGCATTGCTGACGAAGATTTATTTGATGAAGAAGGACTGGACGAAGGTTGTCGAATCCGCTGATGCAGTACTTGGGCTTGGATATACGCTTAGCCCCAACTATGCGGACCTATTTAAAGTGAACAACCAGAATAATCCTGAGTTTATTCTCACTAAGCAATGCTTTCCCGACTTCAACGTCGGAAATTCAATGCCGACATATAGTTTGGCGCCGGATTACAAATTACCTGCTGGTGTTAACATTCAGATTTGGAATGTCTATCGCGTTCGAAGAAATTTTTATGAAACCTTTGATATAGACGATGCTAGAAGAGCATTAATTCTTGAAAGCTACCCTAACACAGGCGGAGGAACCACCGTTTTGGGACCGACAGCTGATCTGGTTAGCGTTAAATATGAAATTGATCCCGGAGCAAACATTGTATTCGGTTCGAACGATATGCCTATCATCCGTCTGGCTGATATTATTCTTGCAAAAGCAGAGGCGCTTAACGAGCTGAATGGTCCTTCCCAGGCTTCCGTTGATTTAATCAATCAGGTACGTGACCGGGCTTTTAACAATGATGCTTCGAAGCGGATTGCAGTGTCTGATTTCGGTTCAAAAGACGCATTACGTGATCGGATTTTGATGGAAAGAGCTTGGGAACTGTGGTTCGAAGGCCATCGCAGAACAGACCTCATACGCCATGGAAAGTTCTTAGAGAAAGCAACGGAGCGCGGTGCCGTCGACGTAAGCCCAGCAAGATTGGTGTTCCCCGTTCCTCAACAGGAACTTGATGTCAACAAGAACTTGATACCGAACGGATGAGTTACAAATCATTAGAAAGTTCCAGGTTGTATAGCCTGGAACTTTTTTTTGATTCTTCAACAGAGAAATAATCGAATCTCCTTAAGAATTTGAATTGACTAATTCTATCAAAGCCAATTCAGCGAGTGGCTTGGGAAAAATCCGCGCATTCCACACCGACTTTCCTAATGAGCTTAAAGGGATAATTCCTAGAACGTACTATGAAAAGAAGAAAATTTGTTCAGCTCAATTCATTTGCCCTTTCGGGTGCATTTCTCTACCACGCATTAAAATAAAACGGATTGGCTACTGCATCTTCGAATCAAAAAAGGAGTTAGCCAATGGGTTTTGACGATGCTGCAATTCATAGCCCTTACATCTTATGGCAATGGATGAATGGGTGTGTAACCAAAGAAGGAATTACCTATGACCTCGAGCAATTTAAAAAAGCAGGCATTAATCATGTACAACAATTTTTAGTCGGTGGGATTGAAGCCGATGTAACCGACCCCGAGATAACGATCCTTGGCGATAAATGGATGGATCTTATGCGTTTTGCACTAGATGAGTGCAGGCGACTTGGAATTACATTCGGCACCCACAATTGTCCGGGATGGTCAGCAAGTGGCGCACCGGGAATACTCCCGGAGGATTCCATGCAAAAATTGGTTTGGACAAAAACTGTTGTGAGCAGCGAAGAGAGTCTCACCAAAGTTATACCATCATTTGAGCCGGATCCAAAATGGAATTTCTACAAGGACATTTGTTTGATTGCCGTTCCTTCCGGCAGCGAAATAGTGGCGAAAGATGCAATTCTGATATTGACGGATAGTCTCACCGCTCAACACAATTTAACACAACAGCTACCTGTAGGTGAATGGCTGGTCTTTCGTTTCGGGCATACCATAACGGGACACGTGAATCTTACAACTCCCGCTTCAGGACAAGGATTGGAAGTAGATAAAATGAGCAAAGAAGCGCTGGAAAAATTCTGGGCATTGTATCCTGCAAAATTACTTGAGATGGCGGGCGATCAATTCAACGACCGATCCTCATTCGGCGTATAGCCCGTGCTATCCTTAACCGTCCTTTAAGTACTGCGGTATTTCTTACTCACACCTTAAGGCTTCGGCAGGATTAGCAAGGGCGGCCCTGCTTGTGTGCCAAACGATGGAAAAAGCCGTAAAAAGCAGGCAGATTCCCAACGGCGCAACAAACGCCAACGGACTCCAGTCGGCATGGTAGCTGAAATTAGTGAGCCACAAACGGACAATATACCAGGTGGCAGGAATTGCCAGGATATTGGCAATGATCACCAGGAAAATAAACTTGCGGCTGAGAATGGCGATTGTGTTAACAAACGTCGATCCAAGGACTTTCCGAATAGCGATCTCTTTCTTCCGCAGTTGCGTGGTATAAGAGATCAGCCCGATAATTCCCAACGACGCTATGAACACAACTACAACACAAAAAGACGTCAACAACGAAAGGAAATTGTCCTCGCGTGTGTATAGTGATTTCAAATCCTGGTCAACAAAAGTGTATTCAATTTTGTGATTTGGAAAATGCTTCGTCCACGTTGCTTCGATCATGGCGAGCGTTCCAACAGGGTCATCATTGTTAAGTCGCACATAAAGATTCGTTCCGCTACCGCCTCTTAAAAAAATAATGGTTGGATGAACCAACTGGTACGATACTCCCAAATGAAAATCTTTCACAACACCTACAATATTTTTTTCCTCAACTTCACGCGGTGTAAACCCGATAAACCTTCCGCCAAGGGGATTCTTTTGCCACCCGAATTTCCTCACTGCAGCTTCGTTGATCAGAACTGATACGTCCTCGTCTGTCGGCATCGCCTTGTCGAAATTGCGGCCAGCGACGATGTCTGCGCCGATGGTCGGAATAAAATCAGCGTCGACGAACAGCAGGTCGGATCCCATTTGGAACCTGGATCCATCTTCGTTCTGCAGCGTCGGTGAAAATGAATTACTCTGCCCGTGTAGTTCGATGCTGCCCAGCGAAGCGGCGATCACCCTTGGCGAAGTCTTAATGTCATTCATATACACATCAATGTGATTATTGACCAAAGTATCCGACGGCACTTTGATATTTAAAAGATTTTCGCGCTGGAAACCGATCTCTTTGTTCTTAATGAAAACAACCTGGTTGTAGATGAGCATGATCCCCGAGATGAGCAGCGCCGCAATGAAGTATTGTGTAGTTACCAGTACTCGCCGGAGGATCTCGCCTGCGGGGCTCACCGAAAATTTTCCTTTCAACGAGTTCACCGCCGGGGAAGATGAAAGATAGAATGCCGGGAATATTCCCGCGAGGAATCCAACAGCAACTGCCAGCAATAAGATCGCGTTAATGTGAAGCAACGTGAAGAAATCGTGGCCATGTAATTTCATTCCAGTCATATCATTAAAGAATGGCAATAACACCCACGCTAGTCCAATCGAAAGAACGGCTGCGCCCACCGAAAGAAGTATCGACTCGCAAAGAAATTGAGACCACAACAATTGCCGCGACGAGCCCAGGGTTTTACGAATACTTACCTCCATTGCGCGGTCAGCTGCTTGCGCTGTAGCAAGATTCACGTAATTGATAACTGCAAAAGCAACGAGTAGTAATGCAACCAGCGACAGCGCCAATACATTCGTCCTGCTTCCATGTGGATTCGGTTCCCAGACAAGCTCATCGCTTAAGTAGATATCCGTAAGCGGTTGAAAGAACAACCTTCCCTTACCGTTGAATTCATCGAATGTTTTTTTGAAATACCGATCGAAGAACGCCGGCATCTGGTGATCGAGCGTTGTTACGTCATTTCCGTCGTTTAAAAGAATGTAAGTGTACGTATGATAACCATACCACCGGTCTGAGTTGAATTCTTTGAATGTATCCCACGACACAATGACTTCCATCGGAAAATGTGAACGATGAGCGTCGTCGGCAATCACACCCTTGATGGTCAGGTCTTTTTCGAATTCATTGAAATGAACAACACGGCCCACCACATCGGATTGACCGAACAAGCCCAGCGCGATCGATTCGGTAATGATGGCAAATCCCGGTTCCGACAAAGCAGTTGCTGCGCTGCCTTCGATAAAATCGCGATGGAATAATTTGAGTACCGAAGGGTCGGCGATCACGAAGTTGGCAGATTTTAATTTCTTGTCTTTGTATTCAAGCGTACCGATATGCCTGGCAAGCCCAATTCGGGCTGTTTCTTCGACCTGTGAATACGTCGACTTTAAAGCTTCCGCAGTTGGCTGAGGAACATTGCAATACACATCCACCTTACCGTTCATATTTGCCTCAAGGTTCACACGGTAAATGCGATCTGCCAATGGATAATGCTTATCGTAAGAAGACTGGTCGCTGATGTACAACCACAACAAAAAAGCGAACGCGATGCTCGTTGCCAGTCCGGCAATGTTCAAAATCGAATACGACATCCTTTTTCGCAGCGAACGAATCGCGATGGTAACGAGATTGCCGATCATAGCCGGATTCAACCTGAACAGGTTAAGATTAGGAACAGAAAGAATAACGTCCTTTAAATAAAGAACGGAGGCAACGAATCTGCCCCGACTTTGAAGACGGTCCTGGAATATCTCCTCAAGGTCGCCCGAAACTTCATCGAAATGATCGTCGTCGTAGATCCAGCGAAGGAGCCAACGGCCAATGCGCGGAGGTTGTTCGTTCATGCTATTTGATCGCAGTTGCGAATTTTGGTATTGTGTTCCAGATCCCTTCGCGAATACTTCGCGCTTCGCGCAATGCCACCAGGCCCGCGTTCGTCGCGCGGAAGTAGCGCTTCATTTTTCCTCCCCGCTTTTGGGTAGCGCCGCCAAACGATGATTTCAAAAACCCTTTCTCCTCCAGGCGATACAATACAGAATGGATGGCGCTGATGTTGATCTTACGACGTGCTTTCTTTTCCAGTTCTGATTTTACAGAAACGGCATAGGCCTGCGTGCCGAGCGAAGCGACTGTGAGTAGTATGAGTTCTTCCAGTTCGCCGAGGTAGGTGCCTTTCATAAATAAATTACATTATCCTCATAAATGTAAATAAAATGTGGTGATATTCTACATTTTTGTAGATAATAGTATTGATGTTGTATTTGCTTGCTGGAAGCTCTATTATAAAGGTTGCTCCGACGTTCTTTTCGCAATCGCCCTGATCATGCCGTTAATTGGTCTAAGGAAATTAAGAACTTCCTCGAATTATTTGACAATGCCGCTAAGAACAAGAAACGATGATCTTCCAAATTGTTCTGATCTACACCTGGAATTCCCAGCGAATAAAAAATACCTCAAGGTAAACCTCATAGGGAAAGAACCATTCGTATGAAGTCGCCTTAAGATTGTATCAGATCTTAGCAACCGCCGCCAAGTACTTTCAAAATTCTTTTGATAGGACCATCTTCTTTATTGACCGGCTCAATCACCAGCTGATCTCCGGGTTTCGCATATCGTAAAATTTGCGATATATCGATTTTAGTCTCGCTTATATCGGATCTTTTGTAACCCGGGATAAAAACCTTATTTCCATCTCTTCTTAGATACACATAAAAGAGAACTTGCGTTGTTTTA
This sequence comes from uncultured Bacteroidota bacterium, assembly GCA_963837415.1. Classification (GTDB taxonomy): domain Bacteria; phylum Bacteroidota; class Bacteroidia; order Cytophagales; family Cyclobacteriaceae; genus Chryseolinea. Next base: position 315,287 of record CAWING010000006.1, read on the forward strand.
CCGGTTATCGCTTCTCTTAATCACCGTCAATTCACCTTTTGATTCCACGTTAAATACATTGTAGTCTAACGGCTTTCCGTTCAATATGAGAGGATTAGAATAAAAAATTCCCTGTTCATAGCCAGTGCTAGTGTATTCATTGTCTTGCATTATCTCTTTTGCCCGATCTAAATTTTTTGTTTGATTAAATAAATTCAAACTGGAAAAATAATCCTGGGCAAATGTCCGTGAACCAATGATTACCGTTAGTAGCATCAATAGGATGTACGATTTTTTCAAATGTTTCATAAAAAAGTTACTTTAGTTTGTATAACCAACGTACGCATCGAAGGTATGGGCAATTGTAAACACCTTGTAAAAACAACGTAAATGAGCGTAAATTCTTTCAACCGGGCCTTCAGACGCCCCGGACTTACACTTTTCGCTGCAATCGTAGTCTCCCTTTGCACTATTTTCTTTTTGGCCGCTTTCGTTACTGACAAGTCGGAAGGTGAAGTAATTTCTAAACGAGTGAATATAGCGGTGCGTGCCATCGGACATGATTTGCTTCTTCGAGCCGGTGACTCAACTTCGGTGGTTCGTCCTGTCATCGAAAAATCCAGCGGTGTGTTTCTGCTTGAATTTGAAAACGAGTTTGTATTTCAACCCGACACATTAGTTGAGATTGTTCAACGGATTCTTGACAAAACAGGATTATCCAGATATACCGTTACTGTTCACGAATGCCATAGACCAGCTATTGTTTATGGATTTGAAATTAATCCTCCGATCAATAACATTATGCCTTGTCGCGGCAGAAGTCAACCGAAAGCTTGCTACAAGATTGAAATTGCTTTTGCTGATTTTCCTGAGCCGGTTGTTCTAAATTCAGAAATTGGTATGATAATCAGCGGTATTCTATCGGTGTTGGCCGTTGTGTTGATCAGTAGGAACCTTGGGTCTAAAAAATCAAAGCCACTCGGGGAGCAGAATGCTTCAAGTCAAAATGAAAGCAACCCGGTTCTTACAATAGGAAGATTTGTATTCGACAGCACCCATCAGAGTTTGAGAATGGGTGAAGAAACTACTTTATTGACGGATAAGGAGTGTAAAATATTGATATTACTAAACCGTAATATAGGGCAGCTCACACTGCGCGAAGAACTGATTCAGGATGTATGGACCGACGAAGGTGTTATCACGGGTCGCAGCCTTGATATGTTCATATCCAAGCTTAGAAAAAAATTAAGCGCTGATCCTGATCTTCGTATAACCAATATCCATGGTAAAGGCTACAGGCTCGAGATCGTAAATGATTCTGTTGCTTAATGATTTGACTTTATTGAACGCATTTTTTGTTCTGCGTAGCGATTAAAATACCAAATACAGAGAAACATACTAACGCTTGGGCTAGGTCAATATATCAAGCATTGCAAAAAATGTTAGACTATTTACAACAAACCAAACGTTATTTCTGATACTCAATTTTGGTCACATGCCAAACAAACTCACCCGCATCTGTTTTCACTACTGCTTCATCACCCACTTCTTTTTTCATCAACGCACGCGCCATAGGTGAGTCTATAGAGATGTAATCTTTGGTATCAAAAATCTCATCATAGCCGACTATACGGAACCGTTTTTGTTCGCCTTTGTCATTTTCAATTTCTACCCACGCGCCGAACAATACTTTGCCTTCCTGGAAGGGTGTATAATTCACGACTTTCAAATCATCAATGCATTTGCGTAAATAGAGCACGCGCCGGTCAATTTCGCGCAGGCGCTTTTTATTGTAATGATAATCTGCATTTTCAGACCGATCTCCAAGGCTTGCGGCCCACGATACCTTTTGCGTGGTGTCTGGCCGCTCAACGCGCCACAGATGATCCAACTCAGCTTTTAGCTTTTCTAAACCTTCTTGGGTAATTAGGGGTGTCTTCATGGTTGCTTAATCACGGAGCAATGCATGCATCCGACTTTTACTCTTATACAGTGTATCCATTTGAAAAGTTTTAATGTCGTGATATATACATTTTATGGGAATTGAGCAACCCATGGAATAAGGATTGGGCGCACGATAAAATGTCTTAATATGTTTTATAAATCAGTTGAGGATTCATAAGCTGGACAGAATCCTTACATTTGATGCAATTTGCTGTTCTTTGTACTCCATTCATAGGTCCACCTTCGCTTAAGCTTTGGCGGCCACAATGAGCAATTCGGGAGCGGCAGTTGCAATGTAACTGCAAATAGCCTCTGCGTTAACAGTGTATCAATATCCAAAATGATGGCGAATAGTAAAAAAAAGTATCTTCGATTTTGAAGAAAGCATTTCCTGAACAGCGGTCATAGTTTCCTCTTGTGAAAATGTAGTAGTAAATGTTCTTGGGGTCTTGAATGAAAAAAATCGCATTAGGAACGGTTACTAATTGTTTTCAAAGTACAAAATCCGATCTCAAGCGTCAGTCGCAGTAGCGATAGGAACATAAATAATATAACGAAATTAATAGTGAAATCTAACCTGGATTATCGTAAGGATTTGGTTTGGTTTCGCGCCAGAAACCCTATAAACTAATCGATGCTCTCTTGTGATTCGTCTAGACCAGTAGCCAGCAAGGTTTCCTTTAATGGGTTCTGGTTTACCTGTTCCCTTAAAAGGTTCTCTTTTTATTTCTTTAATAAGATCGTTGATGTTTTGTAACGTGTCGGCATCGTTGGTTTGCCAATATAGATAGTCTTCCCACGCATGATTTGGTGTCGCCGCACAGTCACTGGAACTTCCTCCCGTCCACAAGGGAGAACCCCCTGCACTATTTCTTGAAAACATGTTGAAGAGAGCTACCGAACTAGGTATCGTTTGGATGCCTGAATTTTAACCTTTCTCTAAACTTTTCTTATTTACATTTTCCAGGCAAACGTTGAAAATAAGCCGATGGTTCGATTGGCAGGTTCTATTCTGATCGCAGCGAATTCACCGGATTCGTTGTCGCAGCTTTGATCGATTCAAAGCTCACGGTCAGCCAGGCAATAATAAGTGCCGACAGGAACGCGATCAGGAAAATCGTCCAGTCAATCGTTACGTGATAAGCGAAGCCGCTAAGCCATTGACTCATCCCATACCACGCAAGGGGTACTGCGATTGCTGTGGCGATGAGAATCGGGCGGGTGAATGTAGCCGACAACAAGTACACAAGCTGAAAACCGGAAGCACCCAGTACTTTGCGTATTCCCAACTCGCGCGTGCGCCGCTCTGCGAGATATGCTGATAAACCATAGAGTCCCAGGCATGAGATCACAATAGCCAGCACGGCAAAGACATTGAACAGACTGCCCAGCCGTTGCTCGGCCTTGTACAGGTTTGAAATATCCTGGTCGAGGAAGCTATATTCAAATGGATAGTTGGGATTTATCTCTTTGCACATGTGCTCAAGTGCCTTGATGGTGTTTTCCGTTTCACCAGGCAAGGTGCGAACCATGGCATAACCTCCCCATGTATTACGATTCAGGAACATCGGACCGATCGTCTCTTGTACGGGTTTGAAGTTAAAATCTTTTACCACGCCAATGATCGTTCGCTCCTGTATTCCACACTTTGATCCTGGTTCCAACCGCTGATTGAAGCGGCATATCCATCGTCTTCAAGGCCGTTTCATTCACGATGATGTTAATGGAATCGGCCTTCGCATTTTCACCGTAGCCATGGCCTTCGAGGATGGTTGCCTTAAATACCTCTTCAAAATTTTCATCGATTGCCAGGTTGTAAAAGAGCGGCTGTGTATTCGGGTCCTTTCCTTGCCATTCCACGCTGATCGTAGCACCGGAAGAAGCGGTGGGAAGGTCAGAGATAAATGAATATTGGCTGGTCAACCGGTTATTTCCAAGACTGGTGCGCATCGCATCGTATTTCGACCACATCTCTCCTGACATCCGCACATATAGCAGGTTCTCTTTATCGTAACCCAGATTCAATTGCTGGATGTATTTCAACTGGCGATAGACGATGGTCGTACCTACGATCAGTGAAATAGACACAGCAAACTGGATCACCACCATTGCGTTTCTGAACAAATTACCGGACCCGCCTGCAGTGAAATTTCCTTTCAACACCGTCGCGGGAACAAATCCAGAGAGATAGAGCGCCGGGTAACTGCCAGCCAGCAAACCGGTAATGACAGTTATGCCAAGGAGCCCAACGATAAGCTGCACATTCGTAAAATCAAGCGTAAGATTCTTTCCTCCCAGCGTATTGAAATAGGGAAGAACGAGATAGATGATCAGCAAGGCAAGTACCAGCGCAAGCAACGCCACCACTAAGGACTCCGCCAGGAATTGACCTATCAGGTGAGGTCTTATCGCTCCCACAACTTTGCGCAGGCCAACCTCCTTCGCCCTTCGTGCCGCACGCGCTGTGGCGAGATTCATAAAATTCAGGCAAGCCACCACCAGGATAAACACGGCAACCACGGTAAAAATGTACACGTTCTGCGCATTTCCATGGCCCGGAATATCTGCCAGGAAATTAGAGTAGAGATGAACCTTCGCGAGAGGTTGCAGTACAAAGGCGCATCTCACGACTGGCTCATTCTTTTTATAGATCGCCTGCATCTTTTTTTCCAGGTCCGAAAGGGCTGACTTCGATTGCTGATCTTTGTTAAGTTTAATATAGGTGAACCAGTTAAAGTTATCCCAGACGTTGTTCTTCAGGTCGTCGTGGGTCCGTGCCAGGTAACGCATGGGCTGAACGAAATCAAACTTAAGGTGAGAGTTGGTTGGAATGTTGGCAATTACGCCCGTCACTGTAAAATCGTCTTTACTATTTTTTCGGATCGTCTTTTCCAGCACGTCCGTGGTGCCAAAATATTTCAGGGCCATTTCTTCCGTGATAATGATACCTTCCGGGTTCTGAAGCGCTTGCTCACGGTCTCCTTTGATAAATGGGAAGGTGAACACCCTGAAGAAATTTGAGTCAACGTATATAAGACTCTGCTCCTCGAACTTGACATCACCAACCTGAATCAAATCGCGATTGAAATTAGAGATGCGGACGGCTTCCTCCACTTCGGGGATTTCGTTCTTTGCCGCCATGGCTAGCGGTGCGGGTGATACAGCGGCATGCACTTTCATCTCGGGCAGCGTTGCCGTGATCCTATAAATGCGATCATAGTCCTTGTGGAACCGGTCGTAGCTCAGCTCATCATTGACCCACATTCCGATGAGCGCTGTGCAGCTAATCCCTAGCGCAAGGCCGAAGATATTAATAAAGGAAAAACCTTTCTGGCGGAGCAGATTTCGGATCGCGACTTTAATATAGTTCCTGATCATATAATAGGGTCGGTTTGTTTGGCTAAGACGCTTTAAGTTACCTGAATGTTGCACAAGGCACGACTAAATTTCCCATTAAGGCCGCTGGAAAAGGCAAATTTTTGATTAGGATTAAGGCTGCTCCTCAATATTTCTCGCTTCTTTTTTTTTCAATTTTATTGTGTATAAAGGGCAGGAGGATTGAGTCTACAAAAAAGATTTATCATCAATCTTCCTGCGATTACTCACTTCGTAACGAGTTTACCGGATTCGATAGTGCAGTCCTGAAAACCTGGAGGCTAGTTGTGATCAGCACTACGACCAGCACGACAGCCCAAACAATTAGATATATCCACCAATGAAGCTGGACACGGTAAGCGAAGCTGCTCAGCCACTCGTTTGCTGCATATTGTGCCAGTGGAACGGCAAGCGTGAATGCTATCAACATCATCAGAAGAAAGTTCCTGGACAGTAATAGCGCGATGATCGACGCTGATGCACCGAGGACTTTTCGGACAGCGATTTCCTTTGTGCGCCTAGCGATCACCAGGCTTGTCAAACCAAACAATCCAATCGACGAAATAAGTATCGAAAGGCCGGCTGCATACTGAACGATCTCTCTCCAGCGGTTTTCCGAGTCATACATTTGCGCATTGAGAACATCCATGAACTGATAGTCGTATGGATGATTTGGTACCAGCTCTTTATAAGCTTTGTGAACGGTTGCCATTGTCGACGATTTGTTCTCGGGTTTCAACTTCAGCCAAAGTTGCGACAAACTCAATTCATCGCCACATGCGTACAGGTGTGGTGCAATTTCCTCACGCAAGGAGCGGAAATGGTAGTCGCGGACAACGCCTATGATCACCTTATTTTTAGCTCCATTGAAATACTCGACAGTAGCCCCAATCGGGTTGTCCAGGTCCGCCGCCCGGGCAAAAGCTTCGTTGACGATAACACTATTGGATGTATCGGATGGAAATAACTCCGAAAAGTTTCGCCCGGCCTTTAATTGAATCCCCATTGTTTGCAGGAAGTACTGATCGATCTTACTGAGGTCGGTTCCAACCTCTAAGTTATTGACCTTCGCTTTGATACCTGTTCGTCCACCGTTTTTTGCGGCGAGACTAAAAATACCAGGCTGATGATCGAGTTTGGAACGGAACGACTCTACAACTTGAGCGTTATTCCCCATCCACCACGGCAGGCCTATCCTAACCAGGTTCTTGTCATTATAGCCAAGATCTTTGTGCATCAGGTAATTGAATTGGAGATACACTACAACTGTACAAATCACCAGGAAAGTAGAGATCAAAAATTGCGTGACGATCAGTCCGTTAGCCAGATAGCTCCGGCCGGAGATCTTTTGCTTACCCGACAATGCTTCAACGGGACGCCACGATGAAAACACAAATGCAGGGTATGCGCCAGCTGCAACGATGATAACAAGCAATAGGATTAGGTACCCGGCAATTAAGTTGCCGTCGGCGAGATACCAGAGACTAAGACTTTTATTGGTGAGTTGGTTGAAGAAGGGCAGAAGAATTTGTGTGAACAATACGGCAACGATGAAAGCACTGCTACAGATCATTGCCGATTCCCCAATGAATTGCCGGATCAGCTGTCCGCGAACACTGCCGGACACCTTTCTTACCCCAACCTCTTTGCTGCGACGGGTTGATTGTGCTATCGAAAAATTGACAAAGTTGATACAGGCGATCGCAAGAATGAATACTCCAATGATCATCAGTACACGGCTATACATTGGATTGCTCGCGTCGACAAGTCCACCGCCAACATTCACGTCGGTATCGAGGTGAATGCTGGTCAATGGTTGTAATCCGAAAGTGATCTGATCTTTGAATCCCCATTCTTTGGCGGCCTTTTCGATCTGAGGACCGCCATGAACCTGATGAACACGCGCAAGTTTCCGTACGACTTCCGCAGGATCGGTGCCGGGACGTAGAACAATAAAAGAGTTCAGAAAGAAGTTGAGCCAGTGATCGTCGGGACTTCTGAGTTCGTAATGTGCAAACGGTATCAGCATTCCGAACTTAATGGTAGAATTTTGAGGCGATGGCTTCGCAATACCAGTCACCGTAAACAGTTCCGGCTTGCCGTCCGCGAAGAGTTTCATTGTCTTGCCGATCGCATCGGTGGTTCCGAAATACTTAACAGCAAGTTCGCTCGTCAGCACAATGCTGTTCGGTTGGGCTAAGGCCGTTGAGGAATTGCCTTGCAACAGTGGAAAAGCAAATACGGAAAAGAAACCATTTTCAACGTACAGCGCCTCTTCCGACAGCCATTCTCCGTCCAACTCGACGGTGAACGTGAACGCTTGCAAGCGGATATGACCCTCAATTTCGGGAATCTCACTTTTGAATACCGGGGCATGCGGCATGCCTGTGGTCCCCGAATCCCACCGTGGCCGGATGCCAGTGGGATCACGGCCGGTGGCGACGAGTCGATAGATATCGGATGCACGTGGATGGAATCGATCGTAAGTCAGTTCGTCTTTGGCATACAGGATGATGAGCATGAAGCAGGTGACTGCGATGCTGAGCCCAAAAATATTGATCCATGCGTAGCTTTTATTTCGTGCCAGACCTCGTATTGATATTTTGAAATAATGAGGGAACATCGATGATGTTTGCCTAAATCTTCTTCTGAATGCAAACGCGCGGCAGGCACTAATTACATCGAAGACAAAAAAGATGTCGGCGACAAGTTTTGGATTTTTTTTTATTCGCTGGTGATACAATTCATATAAATCACCCTGGAGTGTCTCGATAACTTCTGGAGAGCAAAACCATTCGAGCAACTTGTCGGGCCATCGCGGAGGTGGGGTATTCATCGCTTGCCAGGTTTACTTGTGACTGAGTTTAAGTTTGGGAATCTGTCGCACCAGTGACATCCGCATGGCGTCGACTTCGCGGAGCGCTTTGATTCCATATCCGGTAAGCCGGTAGTATTTCTTTCGGCGTCCACCTCGCTCCGTTGTGGCGCCCCCTTCGTGGGAGGTGAGGTAGCCTTTGTCTTCCAGGCGATAGAGCGCTGAGTGGAGTGCGCCGATACTGGGATTTTTCCCGATGTTTTTGCGCAGCCTTTCTTTTATGGCAACGCCATAGGCGTCATCATGGAGAGATCCTACAGCGAGGAGGACGATTTCTTCGAAAGATCCGAGTTTCATTACTTTCCTAAAAGCAGAAGTAATCTAGAGATTATTTATCTAAATGCAAAGGAATAATGAATGGTAAAAATTTTATATATAAACCCTTTGTCCCCGGGCTATTTTCACGAAGATCTTTTGAAGAATAAATTGTACCATCATAATGAATGTTTTGTAATGAAATCAAAATGTTTTACTGATTTGAGGCCCGTCACGATAACATCACGGAAGGATTTCCAAAGCACCTTAAAAAGCGTTATTTTTAGGAAGTGTCCAATGAAACTATACACACTTATATTTCTTTCTTGCGGTGCTTTGACCAGTTTTGCACAGTCGGGATTTGAATTCTCAAAATTGTCCGCTGAGGGAAGATCTATTCTAAAGAGAATTGAGACTTATGAGAGCGTGCCCGCAGATACATTGGGGATTAAGTTTGAATTCTTGCCAAAGGATTATCCGCAAAGCGTGTTGAGAGAGAGGGTGCCAATCGTGGAACTTAAGGAACTAACAAATCATCACAATCCTATTATAAGGTGTTACGCATTTAAAGCTTTGACGATGGTTAGCGAGCCAGAAGCGTTTTCTGTCCTAAAAAAGCACTTCCAGGATACAGTAGTTATATCCACACACCATGGTTGCTTTAAAAGTGATGAGTTTGTAGGGGATTTTTTTATCAATGTCTACAGAGGCCCTGAGGCTATCTTGCATGATTCTTCCCACGCAAAGGTTCTTGATAGCCTCCTTATTTTCTTGCCTAACAAGCTCAACGCACGATCTACCGCCATGCAGCGGATGGTACCTAATGAAAAGTATTACCAAAGAATCCGTGCAATAGTTATAAAAGAGAAAAACTTCGGCGCACTGATCGGGTTGGCAAAATTTGAAAAGGTGCAGGATATTGAGTTGATCATGACCACCACCGTAAAGGCGGAGTGGCTTTACACACGACTATCCCATCTTGCAAACTTTCAAGCAATTAGACAATTTCGGCATCCTGCATTTTTACCATTCCTTACTAATCATTTGGAAAGAATTGTAACAACTTTTCCGGATAATGATTGTGGTTTTTTATATCTGATAATATCAGAATATGAGAACAAGAGCGCACACGAGCTTTTATCTCGTCCTTTTCAAATTACCGACGACCAAATACGATCGAAACATCTTCTAGAACTTTCGAAAGTATTAAAGAGAAACTCAAATCCTATCTACAATGATCTTCGTCAACGTTTGGAAGCAGAGGTTTCCAAATAAACTAAGCTCGCTATTGTCGCTTCGTTCTTGCTGTGAGGACTCAATAGTCTACTACTCCATGTATTTATTCATTCCTCAACGACTTCACCGGGTTAGCAAGCGCCGCCCTGATGGCTTGAAAGCTCACTGTAAACAAAGCGATAGCTATTGAAGCAATTCCAGCCAACACAAATACACTCCAGCCAATGTTAATGCGATAGGCAAATCCTTCAAGCCAGTAATTGGCTGCAAAGAAAGCAAGCGGCGAGGCAATTATCAACGCTACCAATACGAGCTTGATAAATTCTTTGAAAGCAAGCCGACAATGCCAGCTGTGGTCGATCCCAATACTTTTCGGATCCCAATTTCTTTGGTCTTTGATTCCGCAAGCGCAGTGACAAGTCCAAACAAACCGAGGCAGGCTATTACAATAGCAAGGAAGCTAAAGCTTGAAAACAAAAGATGGAACCGCTCTTCCGACAAATGTAGTTTTGCCATCTGTTCATCCTGGAAAGAATAATCAAAGGGCTTATCTGGATTGTGTTTCGTCCAGATATTTTCAATTTGTTTTAAAGTTTCCGTCAGGTTTTGTTCTTGCACTTTCAGAAAAAAAGTGCTGCCGTTATTTACCTCCAGTATAAAACCAAAGGGTTTGATCTCCTCATGAAACGAAGTGAAATGAAAATCTTTGACCACACCCACAACGGTAACATCATGCGTTTTCCCAGTTCCATCATCCCAGATGAGTTGCTGCCCGATAATGGGTGCTTTTAAGCCAAGTTCCGACACGGCTTTCTCATTGATAATGATGGCTGTCGTGTCCGACCCAAACTGAGGTGCAAAATTTCTGCCTTCCTTTACTTCGATGTTCAACGTTGGGATAAAATCAAAATCAGCCCGTATGAAATTCAGGGGTATGTGGTTAGGATGGATTTTATCCGCTACGCCGTTCACTGAGTTACCGAAACCAAGAACTCCATCTGCGCGGGCCACACGGCGAACCGAATGAATTTTTTTAAGGTCCTCCACCATGGCTTCGGGATTACCGACACCACCACGAACATTGGGAAGCATCACAATATTTTCGTGATCGAATCCAAGCTTTTTGGTGCGGATGAGATCAAGTTGCTCAGAGATAATAATAAAATCAATAATAAGCGCCGTTGAAATAATGAATTGAAAAACAACCAACCCTTGTCGCAACTGAATGCCCTGCGTTGAACTCAAAAAGCTTCCGCGCAAAACCGTGAGCGGTCGAAAAGAGGACAGATATAAAGCCGGATAAATACCAGCTAAAACACCGATCAGCAAAACAACAGCGGGAAGAATTGTACTTATCCACTGACTTTCCATGACAAACATCGAAAGATCTCTTCCGATAACGGACTTACCAAATGGTAAAACCAAACTCGTAATAATGACAGAGATTCCAAATGAGACCAGTACCATTACGATGGACTCGAAAAGGAATTGCCGGATAAGGGAGTGCCTGAAAGCACCTGTCACTTTTCGGATCCCTACTTCCTTCGCTCGCTTAGCGGACCGGGCGGTCACGAGGTTGATGTAGTTAATGGTAGCAACCACCAGCACGAACAGGCCGATGATAAGTAGTATTGTGATGTAGGTGATATCACCGTTCTCCGCCAACTCCAACTTTAATCTTGATTTGAGATGAATGTCAGTAAGCTGTTGAATGTAAAATTCATTTATGCTGTGAGGTTGATGCTTTTTGAATAGCTCCTGTACCTTGGACTCAAAGACTTTGGGATCGGCGTCAGGTTTAAGTCTCGCATAGGTATAGAAGCCAGACCGTTCCCAATCTTTATCCGGATCTCTGCCGCTTTCAAATGGAATGATAACGTCGAATGTAAAGTGGGAGAGGTGCGGTACGTCTTTTAAAATACCCGTGACCTGATAATCGGTTCCATTGTTAATGTTGATCCGGATTACTTTGCCGATCGGGTTTTCATTGCCAAAATATTTTCGGGCGGTCGTTTCGGTAAGTAAAACTGAATGAATGCCCTGGAATGGTTTATCGTTGCTCCCCGCTACGAATGGAAAATCAAACACCTGGAAGAAACTGCTATCCACCCTGAGAAGGTTCAGCTCATAAAACTTTTTCCCATTGTAGTCAAGAAGATTTCTTCTTCCACCATTCGGAACAAAACGGGTTATAGATTCAACTTCCGGAAGCTCATTCCGGATAGCGGGGGTCAGTGCGGGTGGGGTAGTTGCATCCGGAAGCCTTGCTCCCTCAGCATTCACAAAATCTTTGACGATCCGGTAAACATTTTCCGGATGGCGGTGAAATTTATCATAGCTAAATTCATTTTCAACAAAAAGCAGAATGACGGTGAAGCAGGATAACCCCAGGGCTAAGCCACCGATGTTGATCAGGGAAAATATTCTGCTCTTTAAAAAATTACGAATAAGGATATTAATATAACTAGTCAGCATACTTGGTTAGCATATATATCATACGGCACGCGTTAAGCTAATTCAACTTCAATTGAAACGCTATTCCAAGAACCCTGCCATTGCCAATCTTATTTTTTATTCCGAAATGACAGCATTTCAATACGCACCGTCCGTGTACGAACTTAATTGACCCATAAACGGGCAGGAAGTCGGAGGTTAGGTACGAGGTACGAATGACGAAGTACGAGGTGCGTACTTGTAGTTCGTCATTCGTCCTTCCACGCTTCGTACTAACTAGCCACTAAATTGAGATATGGTTACGAAATGATTCAACGAGCATGTGAAAATGAAACCGAGTTCGGTTATGACTTTGTAGCTACCATCCAATTTCATAGTTACGACCTGATATGTCGTCGGATAAATTCTTATCTTCCTATCCTCAACTCGAATTATGATACGATTTCTACTTGCTTTAATTCTGTTTCTTCCGGTCGCAGGTAAAGGCCAATCTTATGACTTGTTAATATCGAACGGCAGGATTATCGATGGCACGGGCAATTCTTGGTATTATGGTGATGTGGCAGTAAAGGCCGGAAGGATCGTGAAAATCGGCAAAATAAAAGGCGAAGCTACCCGGGTTATTGATGCAAGCGGCATGATTGTATCTCCTGGTTTCATCGACGTACATACGCATATCGAAACCAGCGATCTTAAAATTCCAACAGCGAATAACTTTATCCACGATGGAGTTACAACCGTGGTCACGGGAAACTGTGGATCCTCCAATATCGATATCGGAAAGTATTTCCATAAACTTGACAGCGCAAAACTTTCTATCAATGTCGCTTCGCTCATCGGGCACAACAGCGTTAGAAAGGCTGTCATGGGAGAAAGCATGCGTGACCCGTCGCCTCTGGAACAACAACAAATGGAACAACGAATTGCTGAGGCGATGGAAGCCGGGGCGGTTGGCTTTTCTACAGGACTGATCTACGTACCGGGTACCTATTCAAAAACAGGGGAGGTAGTCGGGCTCGCCAAGATTGCAGCCGGGTTTAGCGGTATTTATGCTTCGCATATGCGTGATGAAGGTGATCATGTGCTAGAAGCAATAGACGAAGCGTTGCAGGTAGGCCGTGAGGCCAGCATACCGGTGGAGATCTCACATTTCAAAGTGACTTACAAGCCAAACTGGGGGAAGTCTGTAGAGACCATAGCCCGTATTGAAAAGGCGCGTATGGAAGGCATCGATGTTACTATCGATCAATATCCATACGTTGCCAGCAGTACCACGTTAAACTCCGTTGTACCCACGTGGGTATTTTCCGGTGGGAACGACTCGATGTTATATCGCCTGAAAACGCCCGAGATCCGCCAAAAGATAAAAAAAGAAATGACGGCAAGATTGAGAAATAAGAAACTCAAAAGTTACGCTTACGCCGTTGTGGCGAATTACGAACCAGATAGCACCTATAACGGAAAGAACATTGCTGAGATCAATAAGATAAAAGGTCGCAAACCAACTGCGATGAATGAAGCAGAAACCATTCTTGACATGATCGTGCACGGCCGCGTACAAATGGTATTCTTCAGCATGAACGAAGATGACCTTAAACGTATTCTCCAATATCCTTTCAACATGATTGCTTCCGACGCTGGCATTTCTGAACATGGAGCAACAAAGCCTCACCCACGAGGGTATGGAACAAATGCACGTGTTCTGGGTAAATATGTACGGGAAGAAAAGACAATTACGTTGGAAGATGCCATCCGACGAATGACTTCTTTGCCCGCGCGTAAATTCCAATTGCGCGATCGGGGAATATTGCAGGAAGGAATGGCCGCTGATATTGTGATCTTCGATGAAAAGACAGTAGCTGATTTATCTACCTACAACAACCCTCATGCATACTCTACCGGATTCCGTTATGTGATCGTTAATGGAATTCCAACACTCGATCAAGGTAAGCATAATGGAACGCGAAATGGTATGATCATCAAAGGACCACAGGCAAAAAAGGAGGATCGTTCTATCGTTTTTATATGTGAGCATGGGGCGGCAAGGAGTTTAATCGCCGCTAAATATTTAGAAAAGCTTACGAAGCAAAACGGTTTAAATACGAAGATTATATTCCGGGGAATTTCTCCCGATTCTGTTCTTCATGAAGGATCAAAGGCCGGACTTCTTCAGGATGGTCTATATGTTAGTCAGGATGAAAAACCACAAGCCCTTGTGGAAGAAGATTTAAAAAAAGCGCACCTGGTTATTACGATAGACTGCAAATTACCACAGGCGTTTGAAAATTATAATGACAAATTAATATCCTATGAAGGTGTTCCATCCATTAACAAAGATTACGGTGCGGCTCGCGACACGATTATCAGAATAAGCGAAGACGTACTTTGGAAATTGAAAAAAGAATAGTTGCTGAGAAGAATTTAATTCCTTGAAAATTTTTTGCGCGTACAGCGCATTTCACTATGACCAGTAAAGATGATATTCATTATATCGGATTAGCCATTGAGCTTGCTCAAACGGGGGCTGCCCGCAACGAAGGCGGACCTTTTGGCGCTGCAATTGTAAAGGAGGGTCGGATTATTGGAAGAGGTAACAATAAAGTAGTATCAACAAGTGATCCTACTGCTCACGCTGAGATTGTCGCAATACGGGAGGCGTGTCGTTATTTAAGCTCATATCAGCTTGAGGGCTGCACCATCTATACTTCATGCGAGCCTTGTCCGATGTGCCTTGGCGCAATATATTGGGCCAGGCTTGATCGTATTGTCTATGCATGCACCCGTGAGGACGCGGCATCTATAAATTTTGATGACGATTTTATCTATCAGGAAATAATTCTCCCACTTGACCAACGAAAGATCCCAGCTTATCAGTGTGGTCGCGATAAAGGGCTTGAAGTATTTAAATTCTGGAAAAACAAAGATGATAAAGTTGAATATTGAATCAGTCCTTAAAATTGTTTTGGAATTCAAAACTACAATAACTGTATGCCAGATCGCAGAAAATTTATCAAACAAAGCAGTGTGCTATTAGCAGGCAGCTACTTGCTTCCCATTGTCGAGACAAACGGAATTGACACAGGCATGATAATGACAGTCAGTGGTCCCGTTAGTCCATCTGCTTTGAAGTTTACGCTCTCACATGAACACATCCTCGTCGATTTTATAGGTGCTGCGAAAATCAGCAAGGACAGATATGTTGCCGAGGAAGTATTTAATATTGCATTACCTTTTCTTCAGGATGTAAAGAAGAGAGGTTGCAATACTTTTGTAGACTGCACACCTGCCTATTTAGGAAGGGATGTCCAATTGCTTAAACGGTTAGCAAAAGCCAGCGGGTTAAACATCATATCAAACACTGGTTATTATGGAGCAAGGCAAGAGATGTTTTTTCCTCAACATGTTTATTCCGAAACTGCTGAGCAAATTGCTGCCAGGTGGATCGATGAGTGGAAAAATGGAATTGATGGAACAGGAGTAAAGCCAGGATTTTTAAAAACCGGCGTTGACAAAGCTCCGCTTACTGCTGCGCAACGAAAAATTATCGATGCGGCCGCGCTGACTCATCTGGCTACCGGTTTAACCATTGGTGTTCATACCGGGGATGGAGAAGCAGCAAAAGAACAGTTGGAAATCTTAAAGGCCAGGGGAGTAGCGCCTTCTGCACGGATCTGGATCCATGCCCAGAACGAAGCTGACAAATCTTATCATATCGAAGCTGCACAACGCGGAAGCTGGGTATCCTTTGATGGCGTGAATCCGGATACTATAAAAGCGACTATTGGATACCTGCAAAATATGAAAGCCGATGGTTTGCTTAATTCGGTTTTAGTATCTCAGGATTCTGGATGGTATAACGTGGGTGACGCCAAAGGCGGAAATTATAAAAACTACAATTGCATCTTCACCGATTTTATCCCGGCCTTGAAACAGATTGGATTTACACAAAGAGAAATGGATACGATTTTTATTACTAACCCTGCAAACGCCCTTATGATAAAAACCAGAAAGTTATAACACGGCAGACTTTAACTGACATCATTCCTTCACTCTAACCTTAAAACTTTTGGCCTTTCAACCGGGCAGGATTGACACCAAATTTTCGTTTAAAAGCGGTGGCAAAATGATTGGAATTTTTATAACCTACTACAGGGGCAACTTCGCTAACATTCATATCCTGTTCATACAGCAATAAGCGTGCGTGCTCCGTTCTTAAATTGTAGAGATACTCAATGACGGAAACACCAAACAATTCTCTAAATAATTTTTTCAGCTTGTTTTGATTAATTCCAAAATGCCTGGACAAAGATAGGAGCGAATGATTTTGCTGGAATGTCGCATGGAGGTATTCTTTCAAAGCATACATCGTCTCCTTGTCGCGGCCACTGATATATTCTTTTTGCAATGGAAATTGGATAAAGGATGCTAACTGCAAAGCAACAAATTGTTGCAAACTTCCTTCCACCATTAGGTTGCCCAGAGAGCCCTCTAACGGGCAGTTATACATATGCGAAATAATACGGGAATGTGCTGGTGAGAATTTATTGGACTTACTACCGAAGAATTCACGGGTAGCAATTTTTTCTTTTAACGTATCAATGAATCGGTCAGAATGATCATCCAACAAGGAGGTGAAATAATGCTCATCAATCTCCAGGTAATATGGTTTTGACTGTTGAGCATCGAAACGATGAATTTCATTCAGCGAAGGATTATACGCCAGATAACATTCACCACCACCGATGCAACCCGAATTCGAATAATGAGAGTCACCGAACGATGCAGTTCCACCCCGTCCGTAATCGAGCATATAGAAGGCCACCTTATTGACAAGGTTGTCGTTTGCTTCTATAATTGTATTGTACTTGAAATGAAGATCTATTCGGGACAGAGAAAAACCGATGTAACAATTTATCCACCTTAAGACTACCTACTTCGGAGGTTGCTTGAACCATCATCCGGTGAGGGCTTTCAGGATTACTACTACTTTTCAAGGCTTCTATTTCGAAACGTTCGTGAAAATCAGTCGCAGTAGCGCCGTTCATTGGATTACTGTGGTTTAAGGGTTAATGCACTCTTACGGGAGAAAGCCTCTTCCAGTTTCCTGGAACCTCAGAAATCGACTTTTTTCTTAAAACCCCCTCCCTCTTTTTGAGTCTCAATAAATCCTTTTCACGTAGGGATTAGATCTTTTCGCGGAGATCCCGCTGACCGCTGGCGCGTTTAGGACTAAAAAAAAGAAAACGTTTAGTTCACCTTCCTATAAATAAAAAAACAAGCCATGCTAAAAAAAATCCTTAAAATAACAGGTATCTCAATTGGAGTTCTGATTGCCATTTTTTTACTCTTTTACGTATTCGTTTACTTCGATATACGCTCACGCATTTCTAAAACATATGAAATCGAGCCTGAGCCTATTGATGTAAAGTATGATTCAACTTCCCTTGCGCTTGGTAAACACCTGGTCAGCACACGGGCGTGCAAGGAATGTCATGGCGAAGACCTCGGCCGGTCCGTGATAATTGAGGATCAACTAATAGGAACATTTGTTTCAAAAAATTTAACAAAAGGCAAGGGGGGATTACCTCCGGATTTTTCCGTGGCTGACTGGGTACTTGCGATGAAACATGGGTTAAATAGAAACCGTCAACCACTTTACCTAATGCCTTCGCATGAGTTAAGCCAATTAAGCGAGAAGGACATGGCAGCTATCATTGCATATTGCTCTCAAGTTCCCAACGTAGATGGTACACAAAAAGAATTTAAGATGGCTCCTCTGGGTTATGTACTGAGTGAACTCGGGCTCATACCATTGTTGCCCGCAGAATTTACAGATCATCAAATTCTTTTTGCAAAAGAAGTGAAGGCGGAAATTTCCGCAGCGTATGGGCAATACTTATCTACTATATGTATTAATTGTCACGGGCCGAATCTGAAAGGTGGCGAGTCACCTGTCCCAGGAGGAAAATATGTTGCGGATATCACATGGACCGGAAATCCCGGAAAGTGGTCGCACGAACAATTCATCACCGCGTTACATACAGGTGTAACGCCAGAAGGAAAAAATCTTAACCCGCAGGAAATGCCGTGGACAATTACAAAGTCGTTTACGAAAGAAGAACTCACTGCGCTTCATATGTATTTGCAGACCCTGAAGTAGTGCTTAACTGTTTAGGGTGTTTAAGTGTTTATGACTTTAGTTTTTAAGGTTAGCCTTCTATTTAATGTTTGGTACAATTGGTTTAGCACTTCAGCGTAAACACCTAAACAATCAAACACTTAAAAACATTCACTTACTTTCCACGTTTAAAACAAAGCTTCTTTTCTTACTATCCAGCGAATGCCCGATAATTTCTCTTGATTCAACTTTCTGCGCTTTGCGTCCTGAAATGGGGACACCGGTGATTTGTTCGATGGCCTTGCTTAGCAACTCTTCATGGATGTCACCCAACGGATGAATGAATAGTCCATTGTCCTTGTTTTCAATGTTCGGAGGGAAGCCCAGACTGTATTCTGATTGGTCAAGGCTATTGTAAACTTTTAGCACAATGGGTTGCATGCCCCACGTATTTTTTGGATCCTCCTCGTCGTAGATGGAGATCGATCCGACATTTTTTCCATACGTCACATCGCCTATGAGAAATACATCCATATAAGGTTTTAATCCATTAATTATAAGCTCGCTGGCTGAGGCCGTACGCGATCCGGTGAGTATATAGATTTTATTAGGAAGTTGATTTCCTACATTTTCAGATTTTGCAATGAGCGTGCGTTGCAAGAACGAAGGTCCAGCATTCGGGTCTGCAAGGATTTCACTTTCAACCTTATCGTTATATTCTTTTTTAAAAAATATTTTGCTGTCGTTTGCATCTGGCGCAATGAGACTGGCGAGGTTAGTCGCCGATGATTCGGATCCTCCGCTGTTAAACCGAAGATCTAAAACAAGATCCGTTATACCGTCAGCCTTGAAACCGGCAAATACATTATCCATCTCCAGATCATATTTTTCTGCGTCCTGATCGGTCCCCGATGAAAAGAAATTATATACATAATAGCCGATCTTTTTACCTTCGATCTCAATGACCTTATTTAAATAGTTGGGATCTTCCGAATACACTACGGTCGATAGGGTTGCCGTTTTTTCCGTATCAAATTTTTCTTCTTCCAACAAAAGCGGTTTATACGTTATTGAATAATTGGCATTTGCGAGGCTTTTAAAAACTTCCTGATAATTGCTTGTAGTTGGTTTTTGACCATTGACATGAGTGATGATATGGCCGCGTTCCAAACCTGCATTCTCGGCAGGAGAACCTGGTTTTACATAGAGGATCTGAGCTATTACATTGTTGCTTCCGTCTTCCTTGTAAAGAACATATTCATAACCAGCTTCCTGGCTGATCCCTTGCAACGAATTAAGCAAGTCTTTATAATCTTCTTGTATCCACGAAAAGCGGTCTTCGGAGGACAACAAGGATTGAAAGAATTCATCCGGCAACTCATTTTTATTCGGTGAAGCAGGCAATTCATCTTGCCATAGATACCAGAATTCCATGTTTTCCAATATCCAGTCATTAACATGAGCATTCGCTTCATTGAACAAAGAAGGAGAGGGATCATCATCCTGAGAACAGGAAGACGCAAAAACAAAGACTAAGAGAATTAAGCCAGTAAGAAGTCTGTGAGAAAGCGTTTCAACGAGTTTCGTGTTCATATCTAATATTCTGGATATAAGTCTAGTATAACGTAAAATTGATTGATAGAACATGTTTTTAGCTAAGTTTTTATCCGCCAAACATGCTATCCCGTTTTATAGTTTCAATTGAAAATTGTTTCCATTGAGCCTCTTTGGGACGTAAATACATATGTACGTAAACACGTAAGCAACTAGCTCTAAATTATTTTGTATTCGAAATAGAGCACAATTTCAAGCTTCGGAAGGGTTCTATAAGATAGTAAAAGCTTAAAGGTGACTAATTGTGGGTACGTGAATAAAACCTTCCCTCAGGTATCTTCTTTTTAGGAGGCTCCTCCGGAGCCAGACGAAACACTTGATGGTTAGCTATAAGCAGGTTGCTCCTCTGGAGCACGGTTTCTAATTCAATTGCATGTTACATTTTACTTGCACACTAATCTCTAAAGAAGGTTTCTGAATGCGATGTTGTATAGTAATTCGATGTTTTACAACGGCTCTGGGTGCTGTGGTCGCGAATCTCTTACCTCGCCGTAAAATTAGGATGGCCAGATATCATAGAAATTATTTAAGAAGCGTGCTCCAGCGGAGCATCCTGCCTAGAAGAAAACTGATTTACATTTTCAGACTCGGAAGGAGCTTCCTATGAGAATTGGGAAAAAGGATTACGGGATTATCTGTCGGCATTCGAATAAAAACTAACCATTACCGATCTACTAGTTTTGGGAGCTCCTCCGGAGCCATCTTTAACTATAAACAGGTTGCTCCGCTGGAGCATGTTTCTAGCTCAATTAGAATGTTCCAATTTACTGGACACCTGATCTTTTCTAAAGGAAGCTCTGACTGTAATGTTGTATTATCAATAAGTTAGTGCTTCCAGTCTGACTGTACGGTGCCTCAGGCTATTGCAGTACGAATCTCTTACCTCGCGGTAAATTGAGATGAGACCGGCTATTGCAGAAATTATATAAGATGCATGGCTCCAGCGGAGCATCATGTTTCTAGAAGAAATAGATTACAATTTCAGGCTCCGGAGGAGCCTCCTAAAAAATCAAAAATCTACGGATGATTATTAGCACAATGTTTCGGTTGTATTATCCACAGTGAAGTCAGGTATTTCCACCTGACTTTTAATGCAACCTTGATTACGTAAGTCTAAATTGCAACGCCACTTTCGGAATTTGATTAAACAATTGATTTCGCAATCCATTGGCTTCCTCCAACGCTCTTTTGCCAACTGCCGTAAGGAGAAATATCCTTTTTCTACGTCCGCCTCGCTCGCTGGTGGGTTCGCTCATTTCTGAGGTAACGAGTCCTTTTTCTTCTAATCGTTTCAGTACGGCATGCACTGCGCTGATGTTAAGACTTCTTCCAGTTTGCGTTTCGATCTCATCCATCACGGCCACGCCGTATGCTTGTCTATATAAAATACCGACCGTGAGCAGTACAAGCTCTTCCAGTTCACCTATGTATGTACCTTTCATATTTTATTAAAATCTAATACTATTCATTTTTTAATACTTCAGCTGGGTTAGTGTGTGCTGCACGCCAGGCTTGATAACAAATCGTAAAAAATGCGATCGCTACAGCTGCCAGACCCGACAATGCAAACAAACTGAAATCTATGTTTACCTGATACGCAAAACTTCCCAGCCACTGTTTCATTAGAACGTAAGCAAGCGGAAATGCTGCGATGTTGGCAATTAAAATAAGGCCGAAGAAATGTTTCGAAAACAGCACGAAGATCTCTGTATCCGAACTGCCCAACACTTTTCGGATACTCATTTCTTTTTTGCGCTGTTCTGCTGTAAATGTAGAAAGGCCAAATAATCCTAAGCAGGCGACAAGGATGGAAAGTCCCGAAAAAATGAGGGTGATCTTACTCATCTTGTTTTCAGCTTTATACAGCTTTTGAAGATCATTTTCCAGAAAGAAATAGTCAAAAGGCCAACCTGGCATCTGCGTTTTCCATTGCTGCTCCAGCCAATCGATCGTTCCTGGAACATTCTTACCGCTAATTCGGACAGCCATGTATTTAAGAAGGACCTGGAAGGCAATATCATTCATATTCAGCTTCAGTACCAGGGGACGTATCGGCTGATGGCGTGACGTGAAATTAAAATCCTTCACTACACCTATGATCCTTCGATCTGGACGATTGTCAAATGTTTTGCCAATGGCTTCTTCGTTAGAGGGCCATCCCATTTGCCGGACGAATGTTTCATTCACAACTAAAGCAAGTGAATCATCGGTTAAAACATCCTCCGAGTAATCACGTCCCGCAACCATCGGAATTCCAAATGTTTTGATAAAGTCGTGACGGATGTTGAGCCGCGGAAATGGTTTTGATACTTCCATTCCTTCCATCTGGAAATTCCCTACTTGATGTTTTGCACCAACTACTTCTTCCACCGCCGTCACGCTAAGTGCATTTGGATTCCGCAAAAATTCAGTTCGCAGCGACTCATAATTTTTCGCGATAGGGGTTCGTGAAACCGGTATCATGATCACATTCTCTCGTGTGAATCCAGTATTGCTGTTCCTGAGCATGTTCAGTTGATCAATAGCCACTCCGGTACCTATGAGCAAAATGATTGACAGGGTAAACTGCACCACCACCAATGCCTTTCTGAAAAGTGCTCCTTTTTCCTGGCTGGCATTTGCCTTCAGCGCAGTAAGCGGTTTGAAAGATGACAAAACAAAAGCTGGATACACTCCGGAAATTATGCCCACACCGAGGGGAAGTAAAATCAATAATCCGAGGTAAAATGGCTCAAGAAGAATGGACAGCTGAATATCTTTTTCCGCGAATGTATTAAAGAAAGGAAGAACAAGGGCCACCATTACAACGGCAATCAATACGGATAGAGAGCACAGCAAAATCGATTCGAAAAGGAACTGACCCACCAATTGCATTTTCTGACCGCCCAAAGTCTTTCGCATACCCACTTCCTTGGCGCGTTTGGCAGCACGTGCTGTGCTCAGGTTAATAAAATTGATGCAGGCAATTAGCAGAACAAACACCGCTATCGAAGCAAACACATAAACGGTGGTAAGACTGCTGTTGGGTTGAATCTCATAATCCATGTGCGACTTCAAATGGATGTCAGTCAAGGGTGTTAATTCCATCGCAACATCATTGCGGATAAACTCCGGGAAATATTTTTGAACAAATGCAGGCATCGCGGCCTGGAGGTCATTTGCTGCTTGCTTGTCTTTTAATAAGAGATAAGTCCAACATGGATTCCAATACCAATGCCATCTTTGCGGAACGCTTGGATCATAAAAATCGTGGAGTGTCTCAAAGGAAACGAGGAAGTCAAACTGAAAGTGAGTATTGACCGGAACATCTTCCAGCACACCGGTTACGAGCAAATTCTGGTCGCCCTGAAATTTCAAATATTTCCCCATCGGATTTTCACCCTCGAAATATTTCTTAGCCATGCTCTCGGTGATGATAATGGAGTTGGGAGTGGAGAGCGCTGCCCTTCCATCGCCTTCCAGCAATTTGAAATCGAACACATCGAAAAAAGTCGAGTCTGTGAAGAATAGACGCTGTTCGTTAAATTCTTTTTTGTTATCGATCGTGGACAGTGCAAGGCCGGGAGCCTGAAAATTAAAGAATCGTACCGCTTTCAGAATCTGAGATCCATGATCATTTAGTAACGCTTCGGCTACAGGAAAGGGTTGGCTGGCAGATCGTTCACCGACCCCGTCGGACTGAAAAATCTCATGGATGCGGAAGATCCGGTCCGATTTCGAGTGCATCCGGTCAAAACTGTATTCATCGCGGATATATAAACTGATCAAAAGAAAGCAGGCTACGCCAATGGCAAGCCCGAAAAGATTGAGAAACGAATAGCCTTTTTGTTTTACAAATCCGCGTTTGAAAACCGTAAAATAATTCTTGTACATCATAAAAGAAGAGGGTGAGGGTGTTCTTGAGCGTTTAATGTTTGACCAGCGAAAAAAGCGAAGCACGTTCCAGATAAACTGAAGGTTAGCAACATGCTTATTGTGGGCTTTCAGTGTACGATTGTACAATTCATAAGCATCTCCCTGGATCTCTTCCAGCAGCTTTGGATTACAATACCACTCTAGAAAATGGTTCGCCCATTTTGGGGGAGAAAGCTTTAACATAACTTCACAAACGCGAAAGTAATATATATGTTTCATGTTTGTAGATTATTAATTTGGCGGGCAGCTTATGCGTTAAAAAAACACTTATTGCATGCAGGTAGTTTGAAGTCAACAACTGAATGCGGCCGCGTCATAATCTACTAGTGTCAGCGAAAAAAATTTAGGCGAGGGTGCAATGATTAAATCATGAAGGTTTTTTAAACCAAAGGCATCTTTCCCCAAAGCATCAAGGATTAATTCTCTTTCCAGACAAACAACTCCTATAAATAATAGTACGAATTGTGGTAACCCACGTGGGTTACGAGAGTTTACCATTGGCCTGTTTATTACACTTATAGCATTTGAGCAATGAAAAAAATCTACTTATGCGGATTACTTCTATTGATTGGTAATACGCTGTTCGCTTGCACCATAATTTCGGCTGCGTTAAATGGAGAAGTGCTGGCAGGAGGCAACGAAGATTACGATAATCCATTCGTTAAAATGTGGTTCAACCCACCCACACGGGACCGCTACGGGTCGATTTGTTTTGGGTTTCCTGATCTTCAGTCGCAAGCTGCTATGAATGAGCATGGTTTGTTTTTTGATTTCACAGCTCAGGAAGGGATTGATCCATCCAAAATGAATCTAAAGAATCCGTTCTACGGAGATCTTTTTTTCGAACTTTTAGGAAAGTGCAAAAATGTAATGGAAGCCCTCCTGTTTCTAAAGACGCATGATTATACCTTTTATTCACAGGCACTGCTGGCAGATGCGGATGGACGATCGGTTATTATCAATGCGGGCGCCATTGTTGAGAAGACAGGTTATTATCAGATCAATACCAATTTTAATATCTGCAATTTAGAAGACAAAAATTACAATTGCTGGCGGTATGATATCGCTGAGAAATTACTTTCAAAAGAGACTGAAATTTCAGTATCCTCTTTTAAAAAAATATTAAATATGACCCAGCAGGAGGGAAGATATGGTACCCTGTACTCCAATATTTACGACCTGAAAAGAGGATTAGTTTATGTGCACCTCTTTCGCAACTTTGATGAGGTATGTGTAATCGATCTCAAAAAAGAACTTAAAAAAGATACAGGATCGAAAATTTAGCCGACCATTTCAAACCCACCTTTGTTTTCGAATCACTCGTAAAAAACCATTCTGAGTATAAAAGAGAATTAGTATTAGCCCAGATTGAAAAAAACGAAACGACTAAGACCTTGACAAACTATCGAAATCTGAAGCTTGATGCGCTGAAGAAGGATAGTATTAAACAGATCATTAAGATTAACGCAGATCTGATTGATGCTGCCCTAGTCCTGATAAAAAGGTCATATAACAAATATTCCCGCGGAGGCTCTTGGCACTACTGGTACAATTTCCCAACCAGCTACGATTTGGCCTGCACACGACAATAATTTGTCTGACGCATCTAAAATTTTCAAGGCGCTTCTGGCGGAAAGTCCCACCGAACCTCCTATCTTTTTTATTTATGAGATGTATGCCTATGTAAATCTCCTTCAGGGAAAGAAAAATCTGGCGAAGGATTATTATGAAAAGTGCTTTAGCCTGGCACCTCGAGAATCGGGGAATTACAAAAGAAGTCAGAAAATGTTGGAGAAAATAAATCTTTTGTGATCATTTTTGGAAGTCGGTTATTTCATTCAGACCACGAATAGAATGCAGCAATGGCAAACGGCTAACCAGCACTCTGGCAGGCGCTACGCATTATTTAATCTTTGAGCATACAAACAAGCTTTGCCATTTACTTAAACACTTAGACACAACCCATTGCCTATTTTACTCGCGACGATTTGAGCAGAAAAGCCCAGCAATATTTGAGAGAGCATAAGAGCGATTTTTGACAAGGTGGCGTAGCCCCCATTGCAATGAAGCTTGGTATTATAGAAGTCTAATGCCTAGGTTAAGCGTACCATGATCAAATCACCAATATTCATTACTCATTTTTTAAAGCCTTCACCGGATTTTCCCTCGCCGCCCTTACTGCCTGAAAACTGATGGAGAGTATGGCAATGAACAGAGAAGCTAGTCCCGCAAAAAGTACAGCCCAGGCATCAATGGAGACGCGATAAGCAAATCCCTGGAGCCACTGATACATCATATAAATGCCCAGCGGAGTAGCGATGAAAAAAGCAATAACCACAAGTCTAGTAAGGTCTTTTAGCAACAGTTGAATTACCTGCGAAACGGACGCACCCATCACTTTGCGAATGCTGACCTCCTTTGACCGTTGTTCACTCATATAGGTGGCGAGCCCAAAGAGTCCCATGCAAGCAATAAAAATGGTTAGTCCTGTAAATAACAAAATGATCTTGCCTAACCGTTGCTCAGACCGGAACAGATCCGTCAAAATCCTGGTCCAGGAAAGTGAATTCGAATGCATTCGCTGAATATTTTTTCCAGATACGCTCAAGAAGTTTGACTTTTTCTTGCACGTTGCCCGGCGACAGGCGAATGGCAAGAATCCTATGGCCTTCCCCGACTGGCATAAATACCAAAGGTTTTATAGAATTATGAAGAGATTCATAATTGAAATCTTTGATCACACCTATAATCTTCATGACTCTTGCGGTGTTGTCCCCATATTTATAAATGGTTTGATCCTCTATTGAGGTGAGTCCCATATTTTTGAAGGCAGATTCATTAATTACAACGGCCGCCGTATCGGAACGAAAGTCTCGTGAAAAGAAACGGCCCTGTGCCAACGTGTATTTCATAGTTTCGAGGTGATCGACATCAACCTCGCATACTTGCAAAAGGTAATCCTGTTCTGAACCACTCTTTCTGAAAGCATGTGCCCAATTAATATAAGGGGGCACCTCGCTGGCAAAGCTTGCATGTGTAAATTCTGGATGGGATGTCAATTCATTTTTAAATGCTTTCGAGTTATTTCCAAGCGACCAAGTGTGCAGCAGGCGGATAACATTTTCCTTGGCAAAGCCAATATTTCTTTCTTGCATGTAACGCAGCTGTTTGTACACTACCAGGCTGCTGAGGATCATGGCGATGGAAATAATAAATTGAAAAACAACCAGGGAATTTCGCAAAGATGAATTTTTTAATCCGCTGCGGATTTTCCCCTTCAGCACTTCTGCCGGACGAAATGAAGTCAGATAGAAAGCGGGATAGCTGCCCGACACCAACCCAATGGATACCGTAAGGAAAAGGATTCCGGATAACAAAAGGGGATCATTCAACATGGACAGCGACAGCGATTTGCCGGACAATGTATTGAAGGAAGGAAGTAAAACACCGATAAGAGCGATTGCTACAATAGTAGAAATCATGCTGTAAAGCATGGACTCCGAAATAAATTGACCTACAAGCTTGCTGCGCAATGCCCCGATGGACTTCCGGATGCCAACTTCTTTTGCACGGTTCGCCGAACGTGCTGTTGTCAGGTTCATGAAGTTTATGCAGGCAACGGCGAGGATGAACAGAGCGATTGAGCCAAAAATATACAGGTATTGAATATTGCCGTTAGGCGTTAGCTCATCTTGCAGATTTGATTTCAGGTGGATATCAAGCAAGGGCTGAATAAACAACCCCACACTATTTCCTGCTTTTAAAAACTCCGCGAAGGGAGCACCTGTAAACGTTTCCAACTCAGGGCCTATATAACGATTGGTCATCGAATCAACCTGGCTTTTTATTACGCCGATATCAGCATTGGGAAATGCTTTGAAATACGTATAGATGTTAATGGCCGTCCAGGCTTTATTGGTTCGAAATAAATCCCAGGTATTGCCTGAGAGGATCATATCGAACTGAATATGCGAATTGGCCGGCGCATCGGCTGCTACAGCCACAACTTCACAAGCGTGTTTATCAGTACCCATCAATATCATTTTCCCCAGTGGATTTTCATTTCCGAAATATCGCTTTGCCGCGGCTGCGGAGAGCACCAGTTTGTTTGTGCCTGTAAAGGCTGTTCGAACATCGCCCGACAGAATAGGGAATGAAAAGAAATCAAAAAAATTTGAATCAGCGACTAGAAAATTTGATTCTGTAAAATGATTGTCCTCAAAACTCACTGGCGTGTTCCGCCAGATTCCAAACCGTAACGTGTTTTCTACGCCAGGGACTTCAGAATTTAACGCCTCCGCGACGGGAACGGGAGATTGGACAGAGGTAAAATCATTTCCCTGCATACTACCTTCAAATCCGATGCGATAAATCCGGTTTGCATCTTTATGGAAGCGATCAAAGCTGAGCTCATCTGAGATATACAAAATAATCATCAAACTGGTAGCGATGCCGATGCTCAAGCCCGCAATGTTGATTGCCGAATAACCTTTCTGGCGCATCATGATGCGGAAAGCTGTTTTGAGGTAGTTATAGATCATAGGAGGTAGACGCTGTACAGATCCATGACGTTACCAACATTGTGCCACGGCTCAACGTTTGATATTCGCGTTAATTTCGATGACTTGGTGAGCGGCTTTGTTCTTATGCGGACGAAAGTGGCCGGAACTGGAAACAATCTATCGAGAAGATCCAAGCATTAGTCGCTTTAAAAGAGCAAAATTGCTTTAACGCGGTTTCAATATTGCGGCCATTCCTCCGCCTTCGGCCAATTGTATTGTAATATAATCTGAAGGAACAACGTCCTGATTATGCGTTGTTAATTGATTTGGCTGATCAGCATTTTTAAGATCAGAATAAATTGTTGCCGTGTAAGTACCTTGTGATAGAAAGCTAACAGGAATTTTCAGGGACCGTGATGAAAGATTTGTAATTGCTCCTATAAACCATTCTTTTTCTTTTCGTCTCGCAATAATAATATACTCACCAACGCGCGCATCTAGAACACGGGTTTCGTCCCACACTGTAGGCACTTTCTGGATAAAATCGAAACCAGGCTCACCTTCATAAGCGGCAGGGTGATCACAAACCATCCCAAGGTAATTCTCAAGAATCACATACATCGCCAACATGTGGCAACGGGTTCCAAGCATCAACGGACGCGTATATTGACGGACATATTTTTCCTGGGGAACAGCTCGGAAACCTCCTAGATGATAGTCGGTGCTACCGGCCAACATTCGGGTAAAAGGGATCATGATATCATGATCGGGTGGAAGTCCCTTTTCATCCCATTTGTTGATTTCATAATTCAATGTTCCTTCGCGTGTGAGCTCGTTGGGAAAAGTTCTGTGCAGGCCGGTCGGTTTGTAAGCCCCATGAAACTGAATATGCAAATGATGGGCAGCGGCTTTTTCAAGCATTTCGGTTTGTATGTTTACCATCTCCTGATCATCCCGGTCCATAAAATCAACCATCATACCTTGCAGCCCCCATTGCTCAAATAAAGCGAATGCAGTATCGAGTTTAGGATACAAAGCTGCCCACTGAACCCACACACGTACCCCAACGCCTTTTGACCTGGCATAGTCACAGACTTGTTTCATATCCAGACCAGGTACAGGCTTTGTCACATCTGAATTGGGGCCTGGTTGAAAGCCTACGCCATCATCAACATACCACTGATGCAAACCATACTCCACTACGGTATGATATTCAAGTCCGCTGCGTGCACAAAAATCAATATAGTATTGCTGTGTTACGAAATTATTTCCCGGGGCATTCAACGTATCCGGTACCACATTACCATTCCACCATGGGAAAGTGGTCTTGCCAGGTTTGATCCAACTTATGTCCGTCATCTTGGTAGGCTCGTTGAGGTTGGTGAGAATATTGGATTCAATCAAGTCACCGACCCGGTCACTGATCAGGATTACCCGCCAGGGACTCTTATGCGGTAGTGCTGCTTTTACTTTAATGCGTGTTTGTCCTGGGAAAGGTGAGAGTTGACTCCGGAGAACACCGTTTTCCCTGGTCAGGTACATGCCGGCATAATCCAGCAGGGCGGCTTCTGTGATCGCGACGAAAATATTGCCAGGTAGTTCGCATAGCACAGGCATGTCTATGAGTTCGCCGTCTTTCAATTCCTGTATCGAAAGTTTGCTATAGAATCCTTCGTGGGAACTTGTATAGTTTGGAAGGCGCAACCCATGAACGATTGAGCGTGGGTCGATTCTGAAACCAGTATTTTCATCCGTGAGGACCAGGGAGTCCATTTGATCTGTTTTCAAAAATTCATAACGGAAGGCCAGGGCATCATTAAATGCCCTCACCACCACATTCAATCTTGATGCCTTTGGTTTGGATTCCAGTGGGATGACAACTTCACGATAAGCCTCACGTACCTTGCTGTTTTTGCCAACTGTTAATGTGTAGTCTTCAACACCCTCACGGTACTCCACTTTCAGAAGCCTGACATTGGAAAGCAACGATCCATCCTGGGAGGAAAGACTTAATGTACTGCTCGCGATCACAGGTTTGCCTTTAAAGTTTACGCTATAGGATGGCTTCTGATCATTCAGTCCAAAATTGAAAACCAAGTTGCCATCAGGTGAGGATATCTGAATTCTTCGCTGTGCAAAAGCAGGCACCGAGAGGCTGACCAGGAGCAAAAGGACCGCTGTGCATTTCATAGTTAGAAGTACTTAGGTGTTTATGTGTCTAAGTCGTTATATATAACGCAATTCGCTTTGCAGCCAGATACCTAAACACCCAAACACTTAAACACCCAAGCACTTTAAGGGTATAGTAAATATTTCGTCCGCATCTTCTTATAGTCACTTAACCCCGGCTCCCAGCTTGCTCGGATTTCTTTTTCGGATTTTCCTTCCATGATCTGTTGTCTGAATGCAGCTACCCCCACAAGCCTTTCGATCGTTCCCATTTCTCTGCTTAAGCTGGAGTCAAAGAATTTTTCCTTGTGGGGATAGGCGTTGTACAGTTCAATCATCCATTGGATATTGACCTGCTTGCGCTGGCGAAGTAAATTGACATCATACTTGCGCAAGTCTAATCCATAACAAACCTGGTTCATGTGCAAAGGCGTTTCTGCCATACCTTTGATACTGGTTGGTGTATAGGAGAAATCATAGATGCCTTTTAGTTCCGGGCTTCCTAAAACAGTAAACGGAAAATAAGTGCCACGTCCATGATTGAGGTAGGTGCCTTCAAATAGGCAGGTGGAAGGATACAACAGTATCGCTTGCTGTGTATTTAAATTCGGCGAAGGGCTTACGGGCAACGTATAGGCCATATCATGATTGTAGTTGGCTACTTTAATGATCCTGAGTTTACATTTTACTTTATTGGTAAGCCATCCTTCACCATTTGCCATCTGCGCAAATTCTCCGACAGTCAATCCATGCGCCATCGGGTATTGGGAACATTCCAATGCCCGATTTAAATTTCATATCGAGTATAGGACCATCGATTAAATATCCGTTCGGATTGGGCCTGTCAAGGATCAACAAGCTCCTTACCATTTTCATGACACGCTTCCATTAACCGGGATAAGGCATTGATATTTGTATAGAACCGGACACCCACATCCTGCAGGTCATAAATCATGATGTCAACATCGGCGAGGTCTTCTTTTGTGGGTTTATTTTTTTTGCCATACAGTGAGATAATGGGTATACCTGTAGCAGCATCCTTTTCATCTGCAACCTGCGTTCCTGCGCTCGCATTACCACGAAAGCCATGTTCCGGTCCGAACACTTTTACGATATTAATACCCGATTTTTTCAGGGTATCGACCAGATGAGTTTTGCCAATGATGGAGGTGGGGTTCGCCAGTATAGCAACGCGTTTGCCTTTTAAATAGGGAAGGTAAAGATGGATTTGATCGGCGCCGGTTAATATCCTGGTATCCGACACGCTGGATCTCGTAAAATTTTCAATATCTCCTGAGTTTATAAAAAACGTGAAAATCAGCAGAGAAAAAATAGTAATAGGAAATCGGTTCTTCATCAAGCAAAGTATTTGAATTGTCACGGTGATGGTTTAGAGGACGAAATATACGGCAGAAATATTCAAAATTTGAATGTAGTGGTTACGCTGATCCACTGTTACCGATTTTTTTCGGGACACTCTATAATTTCGTCATCTCCACCTACCAATAAACAACACCTGACGTCAATGAGCAAGAAGCGTGCAGAAATAGTTAGAGAAAACTGGCCATTCCGTCGAATAGTTACTGGTAACGATCTAACGAGATTGGTTTTCAGCTGTTACCAAGATATATTCGTCATAGAACTTACCTCTGGGCGCCAAACAGCTGCTTATGAAATTATACATTACGATGTCCTGCTTGCTATTGTCGATAGTATCGTTTAGCCAGCAAACCTGGACGGAAAAGACAACAGAAAATTTTTCAGTTATTGAAAATCCGAAAGGACAAACTCTGGGTTACTCACCTTCATCCGGAATAAAAATAGTGACGGTCGACGGATTAGCTTTCAAAGACCTGAACAAAAATGGAAGCCTTGACCGCTATGAAGATTGGCGTCTGACTGCCGATGAACGGGCGAAAGACCTGGCTTCCAAAATGAAAATTGAGCAGATCGCCGGATTAATGCTTTATAGCGGACATCAATCCATTCCTGCCCGGCCTCGCGGGTTTGGTGGCGGAACCTATAATGGAAAACCATTTCCTGAAAGCGGAGCCGTTGCGTCGGATATTAGCGACCAGCAGAAAAAATTTTTAACCGATGATAATTTACGCCATGTTTTGATCACTTCGGTGGAGAGTCCTGAAATTTGCTGCACGCTGGAATAATAATGTCCAGGCATTCGTTGAGGGAATGGGATTAGGAATCCCTGCCAACATGAGCTCCGATCCCCGGAATAATGCAATAGCAAACACCGAATACAATGCAGGTGGTGGTGGAAAAATTTCGATGTGGCCGCAAGCGCTAGGGCTAGCCGCAACCTTCGATCCGCAGATCGTACAAAAATTTGGCGCCATTGCCGGGGGAGAGTATCGGGCGCTGGGAATTGCAACTGCCCTTTCTCCTCAAATAGATTTGGGTAGTGAGCCGCGGTGGAATAGAATTAGCGGCACCTTTGGTGAGGATCCGGATCTATCGGCGGAAATGGCGCGCGCGTACATCGATGGGTTTCAAACTTCTTCAGGGAAGGCTGAGATCAGAGATGGCTGGGGTTATCACAGCGTTAATGCGATGGTGAAGCACTGGCCCAGCGGCGGTGCTGAAGAGGGCGGGAGGGATGCTCATTTTGCGTATGGAAAATTTGCCGTTTATCCGGGAAAGAATTTCAATACCCATCTGATTCCGTTTTTGAAAGGAGCCTTCAATTTATCAGGTAAGACAAAAATGGCTTCTGCGGTGATGCCGTATTATACGATCTCCTACAACCAGGATAAAAAATACAATGAAAATGTAGGGAATAGTTTTTCGAAATATATCATCACCGATCTGTTGCGACAAAAGTATAGTTATGATGGCGTAGTGTGTACCGATTGGGCGATCACTGCAGATGAAGGGAAAACACCCGACATATTTCGCCGGAAAATCATGGGGCGTAGAGCGGCAATCCGTATCGCAGCGTCATTTTAAAGCGCTTATGGCAGGCGTTGATCAATTCGGTGGTAACAATGATGTGGCTCCTGTTATGGAAGCCTATCAAATGGGCGTGAAGGAACATGGTGAAGCCTACATGAGAAAGCGATTTGAAGAATCTGCTGTGCGCTTGTTAAAAAATATTTTTCGTGTGGGGCTTTTTGAAAATCCCTATTTAGATCCGCAAGTTTCCAAAACCATCGTAGGGAATCCGGAATACATGACGGCAGGATATGAAGCGCAGTTGAAATCGGTGGTCCTTTTGAAAAACAAAGCCGGCATTCTTCCGCTTCAGAAGAACAAAACAGTTTATATTCCTAAACGCGTTGTTCCCGCTACAACAAACTGGTTTGGAGTCACCACGCCCGAGCAGATCGAATATCCGGTGAATATGGATATCGTCAAAAAATATTTTAACGTTACAGATGATCCATCGCAAGCTGAACTGGCGATCGTGTTCGTAAAAAGTCCGGAGGGAGGAGTGGGGTACAGCAAGGAAGACCGCGCGAAAGGTGGCAATGGTTATGTTCCTATCTCGCTTCAATATGGTCCTTACGTTGCTACCGGAGCGCGTGATAAAAGCCTGGCTGCTGGTGATCCTGTCATTGATCCGACCATTACAAACCGGTCGTACAAGGGAAAAGAAATTATATCCTCGAATGTTACTGACCTTAAGTCCATTCAGGAAACAAAATCGGCCATGAAAGGAAAGCCTGTGATCGTTGTGGTGGATGGAAACAAACCCATGGTGTTTGCGGAATTTGAAAAAGAAGTTAACGCGATTGTATATGGATTTGGCGTGATGGATCAGGCTATCATGGATATTCTTTCAGGTGTAGAACCGTCTGCGTTGCTCCCTGTTCAAATGCCAGCGGATATGGAGACCGTTGAGCAACAGTTGGAAGATGTTTCCCATGACATGAAAGTTTATGTCGATAGCGAAGGAAATGCCTATGACTTTGCCTTCGGCCTGAATTGGAAAGGGGTTATACAGGATAAGCGCGTGTCTCGGTAT
This sequence comes from uncultured Bacteroidota bacterium, assembly GCA_963837415.1. Classification (GTDB taxonomy): domain Bacteria; phylum Bacteroidota; class Bacteroidia; order Cytophagales; family Cyclobacteriaceae; genus Chryseolinea. The sequence goes on from CAWING010000006.1 coordinate 349,705, forward strand.
AAGAAGCCTGCACCAAAATTATAGTTGACAGGAAATAAAACCTAACCGTTCCGTTTTGTACAATTCAAATCTTTTTTATTTACATAGATTTGATTTGTAGGGAAACACTAAAACACCTAAACACGTAAACACTTAAACACCTTTTTTACCGATAACAGCAATGAAATATCAGGAGTTCAGGCCCAACGAAAGGTTGAAACAGTACATAAAATGTTACTACATCTATGAATCGACATCCGGTGTAGATTTTGAAGACACCGTTTTTCCCAGTGGCTGTGTAGAAATTATATTTAATCTCGGCGCAGGCAAGTGGCAAACCGCAGTTAGCAATGGCTTTATTACTACTCCATCCATTGAATTATGGGGACAAATTATCCGGCCATTGACTGTCAGATCCATAGGGAAGAATACCATGCTGGGCATCCGCTTTTTCCCACACGCCGCAGCCTGTTTTTTAAAGGAAAATATTGAGCTATTTAATAATCAGGTGGTTGATTTTAGTGATTTGTCAGGTAACGCTGTGACCATTCTTCGCGAAAAATTGTTGGAAACTGCCGCATTGGATCAAAGGATTTCGCTCGTTGAGGATTTTTTGTTGCACAGGCTTTTACTTTCAGAAAAAAGATATAGTAAGATTGCCGTGGTGAGTGAGATCATGCACGAACTAAAACAAGATGATTTTTTTGACAATATTGAAAATGTTGCATCCCGTTATGGCATCACATCGCGGTACCTGCAAAAAATATTTTTACAATATACCGGCCTTACACCCAAATTATACAGTAAAATAAACCGTTTTCAGAACAGTCTCCGGCTTGTTACAAAAAAAGACACATCGCTGACTTCCATCGCTTACGACTGCGGATATTTTGATCAGTCGCACTTTATAAGGGAATTCAAATCTTTTACGGGCCTTACACCCTCAGGCTACGCGTCCGAAAATTCTCCCATCACTTTTGCATTCGCAAATAGCTAAGCAGTTCCGATTTATACAATGGTTGGCTCTCCTGGATGGAGTTTAGGAATTTGCGTGTTTAAGTGTTTATGAATTCTCCGATTACAGCGTAGCGGGCGTACAAATCTCCAATTAAAAGTAGCGATCTGTAAAAATACCAAAACACTTAAACACTTAAACACTTTGTGTATGAACGAAAATTTCCGATTAAAATGTCGCTGTCTGTCAGAAACTTAAACACCCAAACACATAAACACTCAAACACCTTTTTGCTGCTTAATTATTTTTTCTACATTTGTACTATCATGAACACATCAACATTCCATATCGCCTCTATGATTCGTCTTCGCCAGGATGTGAAGTGGAAAATATATGCCCGGGAATTGAAAATGTACGTACGATAAAATTAAACTTATTACACGATACTGAAGCCCGGGCAAAACACCCGGGCTTTTTTATTAACCCTTTATTTTGAAAATTATGCCTCTCGAACACATACTTATCAACCTTAAACGCGAACTCATCCGCACTTTTGCTGTGGTGGATGAATGGTTCGACAAGGAACATCCGTTGTGCTGCTACAAACCTTCATCCGGAGGATGGAGCATAAACGAGGTGCTCGAACATGTTATGCTTACCAGTCGCTACTTGCTCATCATCATCGAGAAGGGGACGCTTAAGGCGTTGCGCAAACGCGATACGCTATCTGGTCCAATTATGGTTCCAGAGAATTACACGCTCGGCGATTCTGAATTGCTCAAAATCGCTGAGCCTGATGCCTTTGCATGGCAACGTCCGGAGCATCATCAGCCATCCGGAGAAAGACCGTTGTGTGAGATCAGGCGCGAGATCAGAAATCAGCTCGAGCAGTGTTTGATCACGCTGGAGCTTCTTGCAAATGGTGAAGGTGTATTGCATCACACAATGATGTCTGTTAACAATCTGGGTAAGCTTGATGTGTATCAATACGTTTACTTCCTCTCGCTTCATGCGCAACGGCACCTTCGGCAGATGAAAAAGATTGAACAGGAATACGGAGAAGTGGTTATTGGAAGTGCTTAGGTGTTTTAGTGAATTCTTCGATTGACGTTATCAATGTCAGTCAGAAACTTAAACACCTAAACACTTAAACACGTAAGCACTTTGTTCCTATTTCCACCATTCCGAGTGTGGAAACACTGGCTGCTGTAACAAAACCGGTTCGCCGATTTTCGGAGTCGTGATGGCCACATGTCTCTCATGCGCGCTGGCAGTTACCCGAATAATCGGATCTGTCCAGGGATGCATGGCAAGTGTAAAGGCTCCCCAATGTATCGGCATCATTAGCTTGCCATTGAGATCGATGGCCGCCTGTACAGTTTGTTCAGGCATCATGTGAATATCTTTCCAGAGCTCATTGTATTGCCCGCACTCCAGCATGACAAAATCAAAAGGGCCATATCGTTTTCCAATTTCCTTGAAATGCGGGCCATAGCCACTATCGCCGCTAAAGAAGACGTTGCTGTTTTCAGTTCGTACGATCCACGAGGCCCATAAGGTAGTGAATCCGTTAAACAGACTTCTGCCTGAAAAGTGGCGTGCAGGGGTACAGATAAACGTGAAGCCTTCGACGTTGACTTCCTTCCACCAATCGAGCTCCGTAATCTTGTCTGGATCAACACCCCATTCAATCAGGTGTGCACTTACGCCCAGGGGCACATAAAAATGGCCCACTTTATCTTTTAGCTTGATGATGGATTCATAGTCGAGATGGTCATAGTGATCATGTGACAGGACAACGGCATCAATATACGGCAGTTTTTCTATCGGCAATAGGAAGGTCACGGCTGTATCGTTTTGGGCCCAGTAACGGATGGGGAGCATGGCGATTCACCCAGCATCGGGTCAAAGAATATTTTTTTTCCTTCCATTTCAAGTAAACAGGCAGAATGTCCAAACCATGTAAGGCGTTTCAATTCTTCGGGCTTACGGATGATCTGCAAGGAATCTATTTTTTCAATGGCAATCGGCGACTCGGGTTCTAAGCCCGGCAGTTCATTAAAGAAAAAGTCGTAGAGGACACGTAGCGTATTAACAAAACCAATGTCCCTGGAAGTGGATATCTCATTGAGGAATATTCCGTCTTTATAATGTTCAGACGTTGCATATTGCTGTTGTTGTGCCTCTGATGGGCCAGCACCGAACTGCGGGCTTAGATTAATAAATAATGTTGCACCAATGACAAGAATAACCAAAAAAGCAGCTATAGCAATTCCCAAAAATTTAAGTACTTTTTTAATCCTTTTCATTTTCTCGTCAACGTGCACATGGATAAAAGACGCTCAACAGGTGGATTTTATTTGAAACTTGAATTTTGAGAGACTTTATCCGAGTAGCCGCCCAAATTACTCGTGTACAACGCAATGTCCTAAATTGTTGGCAAAGATGTTGATGCATATCGTTTGCAGGTCTATCTTTTAATGTTATGAAAAATACTTTTTACGTAACGCCATTCGCACTTTTGATCACATTTTACAGCCTTGCTCAGAGTATGGAGGTGAACTCCGATGGGACACATTCTACCAGTTTTGACAATGGTAACATTTCCATTAAAATAAATCCGGATGGCACCCACGCTCACATATTTAATAACGGCAATACATCAATACAAGTAAATCCAGACGGCACCCATTCCAACATATTTCATAATGGTAATATATCAACACGGATAAATCCCGATGGCACTCACGACACCCTTTTTAATGTTAAGAATGAAAACGCGTCCACTCAACTTATTCCCAATGGCATGCACACGGTTATGTTTTACCGTAAAAATTCCTCAGCAACACGGGTGAACCCGGATGGCTGGTACGCTCTTCGGGTTAAACCTGAAAACTTGCATTGTATGCACCCGGATATTACAACCGATGCTGCAGAAACGGATAGCACTAAATTGAATTACAAAAAGAAATTACGAGTGAGAAAACCTTTCCGAAGATGAGTTTGATCAGATTGCACGAATTAACCCGAGGGAATTTCTCTGGACTAAATACGTAAACGCTTAAACACCTAAACACTTTCAAGGAAATCCGCTAATAACTTTTTATTATTGTTGTAAACGCTGGTGACATCTTCAGGAACTATCACTTTCCCGTTTATGAATTCACAAACTATACTTACAAACAATAAAAAACATGAAGAAACTCTTGTTGATGATCGGGATATTACTTGTACTCTTTAACGTTGTTCAAGCGCAGGAGCTCAGATCGCCTGACGGAAAATTTGTAATGACATTTTCCCTTCAGAATGCGGGCACTCCTACGTACCAGCTGACTTACAAAAACAAGGTTGTAATAAAATCAAGTGCGCTGGGCCTTGAACTTAAAAATGACACGATATCTCTCCTAAATAGTTTTACTATTACCGGAACCGACACGTCTTCTAGTGATTCAACATGGGAACCAGTTTGGGGCGAAGTGAAGACCATCCGCGATCATTACAATGAGTTGGCCGTTACTCTCGGTCAAAAAGGAACCGAGCGTCAAATGGTAATACGCTTCCGGATGTTTGACGATGGACTTGGCTTTCGCTATGAATTTCCTTCTCAGAAGAACCTTAATTACTTTGTGATTAAAGAAGAGCGAACCCAATTTGCCATGACCGGCGACCACACTGCTTTTTGGCTTGCCGGTGACTATGACACGCAGGAGTACGATTATACTACATCGCGATTGTCAGAAATAAGAAGCCTGATGAAAGGTGCGATAACTTCGAATGCATCACAAACTCCGTTTTCACCGACAGGTGTTCAAACGGCGCTGATGATGAAGACGGCTGATGGCATCTACATAAACCTGCACGAAGCGGCGCTGATCGACTATTCGTGCATGCATCTAAACCTCGATGATAAGACACTGGTGTTTCAGTCCTGGCTGACGCCCGATGCCACGGGTGATAAAGGTTACATGCAATCACCGTGCAATACTCCGTGGCGTACCATCATCGTCAGCGATGATGCGCGCGACATCCTCGCCTCTAAGATGACCTATAATCTGAATGAGCCTTGCAAGATCGAGAACACATCCTGGATCAAACCCGTGAAGTACATGGGAGTGTGGTGGGAGATGATAACTGGCAAAAGCACGTGGTCGTATACAAACGATTTTCCTTCCATTAAGATTGGTGTGACCGATTATAAAAAAGCAAAACCAAATGGAACACATGGCGCCACAACAACCAATGTGAAGAGGTATATAGACTTTGCAGCGCAGCACGGTTTTGATGCTGTGCTGGTCGAAGGATGGAATATCGGGTGGGAGGATTGGTTTGGAAATTCCAAAGACTACGTCTTTGATTTCATTACACCTTACCCGGATTTTAATGTAACGGAGGTAAAAGACTATGCGAAGACCAAGGGAATTAAGATGATCATGCATCATGAGACCTCCGGTTCTTCACGCAATTATGAACGTCACCTGGATGCCGCTTTCAAATTCATGAAGGACAACGGTTACGATGCTGTTAAAACAGGTTATGTAGGACCGATGCTTCCGAAAGGATTTCATCACTACGATCAATGGACCTTAAACCATTATCAACATATCGTTGAAAAAGCAGTCGAATACAAGATCATGGTGAATGCCCATGAGGCAGTGCGGCCTACCGGGATTGCGCGTACCTATCCGAACATGATCGGCAATGAATCAGCGAGGGGAACTGAGTTCCAGGCGTTCGGAGGTTCAAAACCTAACCATGTGACGATCCTTCCCTTCACGCGATTAATAGGGGGGCCGATGGACTACACTCCTGGAGTTTTCGAGATGGATATCAGCAAGATCAACCCGAGCAATACGTCGCATTGCAACAGTACCCTCGCCAATCAGCTGGCCTTGTATGTCACGATGTACAGTCCGTTGCAAATGGCAGCCGATTTCCCCGAGAACTATACCAGGTTTTTAGACGCGTTCCAGTTCATTAAGGACGTAGCCATCGATTGGGACGACAGCAAGTACCTCGAAGCTGAACCCGGACAATTCATAACCGTTGTACGCAAAGCAAAAGGGAAAGCGAATTGGTTTTTAGGAAACGTAAATGGAGAAACCCCACGAACATCAAAGATAACGTTTGATTTTCTGGAAGCTGGGAAGATATATATTGCCACTATTTATTCAGATGCAAAAGATGCTCATTTCAAAACCAACCCTCAGGCCTACACGATTCGTAAAGTGATGGTGACGAACAAGTCCAAGCTGTCTCAATGGTCAGCTCCCGGCGGAGGTTATGCAGTAAGTATTATCGAAGCAGATAAAAGTCAGACCAAGGGGTTGAAGAAGCTTTAAGAGTGTTGAAGTGTTTATGTGTTTAGGTATTTATGTTGTCTGACAGCCACGCAAAGCTACAATAGCGAGTTCATAAACACGTAAACACACAAACACCTAAACACATTTTTCCGCTCAATGTTCCTGCAACGCCTTGACGGGATTTGAATTTGCTGTGGACCAGATCGTGATGCTCGTGGCCGCGGTTCCGATCAGGAAAATAAATATTCCGCAGCCAATTACTGAAATTAGGCTGACGCCTATGTGTTGTGCGTAGAGATCGGAGAGTAAGGCACCAGTGAGTATGAAGCCACCAAATCCGCCCAGCAGGGCTGCCGTTAAAAGTATCAGGACAAATTCCAGGTTGATAAGTTTGAGTATGCTGAGGACGGAGGCACCTAAAACTTTTCTCACGCCAATCTCCTTTGTCCTGCGGTGAATGTTAAGACTTGCCATCGAATAAAGCCCTGATACGGATAATACGCATCCCAGTATCGTCATGAAAAAGAATATCCGGCTCAGGTTACGATTGTACAGGTTAGCTTCCTGATATACGATGTCCTCCTGAAGATCAATCCGCAACGGTTTGCCTGGAAAAAGCTTCTTCCATTGCTCATGGATATACTGTTGCGTTTCTAAAAGCGTTGCAGCTTCTGCTCTAATCACCAGTATCTGGTATTGATCAGGCTTAGCGAGTCTGTAGATATAGTTTTCGGTGTTATGGCTTTCCAAGTCGGTAAGGTGATTGCTGACTACGCCGATGATTGTGAGTGATTCCCCTTCAACTTCAACTTTTGTTTCGAGCGGATCGGCCAGGTGGTTGCGTCGCACAAAATTTTCATCGACAAGGATAGAACGGCGATGAAGAGTATCTCTTTCATTGAATAGCTTTCCGGAAATTAGCTTCAGACCTACCGTTGCGAAGTAATTCCGGCCCACTTCGTAGACAGTAGCATTGAATTTCTGTGATGCAATCTGAGCGGTTCGTTCCCCCGCATTGATAAAAGCAAAATGGTGAACGGAAGGGGAGGTGCTTTCGATTTTAGGATACGCGCTGATGGCGTCGACAAGCGCTTCCGCTTCGTGCTGGCCCTGAATCAGCGCAGTGATGAGCTTTTCTTTGTCATAGCCAAAGCTGATGTTGTCCTGGTAGGTTGCATTTTGAGTGAAAACTGTTCCCGCGATGAGCACCATAAGGCACAATGAGAATTGCGTCACCATCAGGCTGCGAGTAAACCAGTTTGTACCGCCCGGACCTTTACCGCTCCTGAACAAGAGCAAAGGACTTTGTCTGCTTCCGAAAAGTGCAGGGTAAATGCCTGCCAGTAAGGCGCTGCAAAAAAGAAGGACCATTAATGCAATCACGATGTTCATGCTGCTCAGCTCTTTCAGTCCGTAAGGTAGTTCCCACATAGACGCGAAGCGCGGAATGATAAACAGGGCCATGGCAAAGCCAATGACTACGGATAATGATACCGTAAGTGTTATTTCAATGAAGAACTGTAAGGCGATCTGAAACCGGCTTGACCCGGAGACTTTGCGTATACCAATTTCTTTCATCCTCCTCATAGATAAGGCAAGGGTTGTATTTGTAAGATTGAAACAGGCGATCAGCAGGATAATTCCACCTAAAGTCATGAATACGAACAATGGAATAAATGGAATGGGTAGATGAAGGTCCGACTGGCGAACCTCATTTGGAGAAAGATACTGACTAAAAGGTACCAATTCGTAACGCTGTGAGTGCGAATCGGGGCTCACTTCATTGCGCAGCGTCGTATATTTTTTAAACTGCTCTGCTATGGTTGCTGCCGATGAAATATCGGCAAGTTCAAATAGTGTCGATGCATTGTGCGCGGTCGACCAGTCATTTTCTGTCAGCTTATAGATAGCGAGGTAGTTTTCAATCCGCATCAGGATATTTTCTGTAAATGTTGAATTGTAGGGAACGTCCGCCAGAACGCCACCCACCACAGCGTTTAGCTGAACGTTATTGATGTTGACGGTCATCTCCTTGCCGATGGGCTCATCTTCACCAAAATATTTGTGCGCGAATTTTCTGCTAAGAAAAATGGAGTTTTTGTCCGAGAAACTTTTATAAGAACCGCTCACCAGGGTTGGCGTAAACATATCCATGAAAGTCGAGTCAGCGAAGAAGATAGTTTCATGAAACCCTTTTTCCCCATGGTTAAGATAACCGCCATCGCTGCAGAATCTGGAAAACCTGTTGATGCCGGCAACGTCATGGATAGCTGCCGGGCCCAAAGCAACAGGGGCAACGAGCTCCTTGAAAGGATCTCCATCCGTGTCCATCCTGTGATGCAGCAACTTGACAATATTTTTAACCTTATCCGGATCTACCGTATTATCAAACTCGATGTTATAGGCTACCAGGAGGTATGCGGTCATAACACAGGCGATGGCGATGCCCATACCCAGTGTATTGATAAGCAGGTACATTTTGTTTTTCAGCAGCTGGCGAACCGCTACGGTGAGATAGTTGAAGAGCATTTCGGATTGGTAAAGTAATTAACGGGTTAGACCGCAACACTGAATAGTAAGTTACACCGTGGCACTAGGCATGATCAAATAGTTTAAAAAGATTTAATTTAAAAGATGCATCAAATAACAATAACTAACTGATAACGTGTACATTATTTCCCATATACCTCTTTTCAAAGTTAGATAACTCAAAAGGTTAACTACATATTTACTTAACATATATAAAAGAAATTTATTACTTTCATGTTTGTTAAGTAAATAAATGATGGATCCGTCACTCGTGTGATTGAAAAACTTGAAGTGCTAAGAGTCACTGCTCTTACTGCCAAAGCATATCGTGTATCAATTCTTGAGACCCTTCAAGAGGAAATCGGAAAGAAGTTTTACTTGATTACGGCCTTTGGTAATAATCTATTCTGCCGACAACATGCATCGCGCGTCACCAATATTCACTACGAGACCTTAACTTTTGGTGGATGAGAACGACGCCTCCAAAACATGCACTCAAATTCCTCCGTTGGTTTTGCCGTGAAGATTTCCTCGATGAGGTAGAAGGCGATCTCACGGAACTATTCGAAAAACAATATCAACATTCCGTGCCAGGCGCTCGATGGAAATTTACACTTAGGGTTATTCGTTACCTGCGTCCTGAATACATGAAAATATTTCACAAGACGAACCCATCACAATTCTTATTCAACTTACCCATGATCCGAAATTACTTCAGCTTTGCGTTTCGCAGCCTTCGGAAGCGAGCGGCATTTTCATTTATTAACATCTTTGGTTTGGCGATGGGTGTTTGCGCCTGCCTGATCATTTTAAAGTATATAGATTTTGAAACCAGTTACGATATATTCAATGTAAATGCTTCTTCGATTTATCGAATCAATAGAACGTCCGTAAAGAATGGAGAAAGAATGCCGCCGGTGCTGTGGACAACGTATGGCCTGGGGCCGGCGTTACAAACTGACATTCCCGAAGTGAAACGGTATATCCGGACGCATACGGAAGAAGGCGTGGTCACCTATCATCCTGCAGGTGGTGAAGCAAAAGGGTTTCATGAGCATGCCATGCTGGCGGTTGATTCTACTTTTTTTCGCGCCTTTACTTTTAAGTCGGCTCAGGGCAACCTGAATGTGTCTCTTGATAAACCAAACTCTATTGTTTTGACGCAATCAGCGGCCAGGAAGTATTTTGGCAACGCAGATCCCATAGGCGAGACCCTACTCGTTTCAGGTGGAAGGTTGAAGGGCTCTTATGCCGTAACTGCTGTCATGGAAGATGTGCCGCAAAACTCACATTTCTCCTTTGACTATTCTTCTTCCTCTGCATAATATCTTAATGAATAGCCAATACAAAAATGAGGAGGGATGGGGATCGAATAATTTCTTCACGTATGTTCAGCTCCATGATGAATCGAAGTATGAAAGTGCAGAACAGAAACTTCCGGAGTTGTGCGAGCGAAGACTGAATCCGAAATGGAAGGAACATAATATCCGAATGGAATTACACTTGCAACCCCTGCGCAACATTCATCTTACACCTGGCTTGCGTGGAGACGGGGATACCATTAGTTATAACACGTTATATTTTTTTGGTGTGATCGCTGTATTCATTCTCTGTATTGCCTGGATCAATTACATCAATCTCTCCACGGCCAGGGCTATGGAAAGAGCCCGTGAAGTGGGCGTCAGAAAAGCCATCGGAGCATTCCGCAGCGAACTTATTACGCAGTTTTTATTGGAGTCTGTAGTGATCAACGTTATCGGTATTGTTCTGGCGGTTGGTTTGGCGATCACGTTCCTTCCGGTACTGGAACGCATCATCGGCAAGCAATTGTCTTTTGATTTCAGTGATATCCGTTTATGGACCACCTTAGGCGTTTTGTTTGTCGTTGGAACGTTAGCCTCGGGTATTTATCCTGCCTTGGTGATGTCTTCATTCCGGGTTACCCGGGTTTTGAAAGGGCAGGGTAGGGAAGGAGGTGGGTACTTTCTCAGGAAGGCGCTCGTCGTGTTCCAGTTTGCTGCTTCCTTGATTCTGATTGCGGGTACGTTTGTCGTGTATCGCCAGATCAATTACATGCAAGCGCAAGACAAAGGGCTGAACATGGATCAGATGTTGGTGGTCAATGGTCCGCGAACCATTCCGTGGGACGTTGCCAAGCAAACGCTCGAGGATACTCAAAGCAGAAGCAGAAAAAATTCCAGGTGTAAAAGCCGTGGCAACTTCCGGGGCTATTCCCGGAGGCGGCCACAACTGGGGAGCTGATGTCCGGAAAAGCGGGGATGCATTAAGCGCGATCAAACTTGGCAGCGTAGTTTGGATCGATCCGGATTTTATTCCCCTTTATGATATTTCCTTCCTTTCTGGCAGGAACTTCAATACGAATATCCGTTCGGATATGGAATCGGTTATCATCAATGAAGCTTCGCTTGATGCTTTTGGCCTAGGCACAGCAGCGCAGGCGTTGGGCGAACGGCTCATTTTAGATAAAGACACCGCACAAATCATTGGTGTAGCGAAGAATTACAATTGGAGTTCACTAAAATCCGAGGTAAAGCCTTTTATTTTCATGGCGGATACTATTGTTCCCAGCAAGATTACATTTCAGCTTGAAGGAAAATTAATACCACCCACCGTGGATGCGGTTGGTAAGTTGTATAAAGCGTTAATACCGGATGAGCCTTATGACTATAATTTTCTGGATGAGAGTTTTAATACACAGTATAAAAGCGATCTGCAGTTTGGTAATATCTTTGGCGTGTTTGCCGGTCTTGCAGTAGCCATCTCGTGCCTGGGCTTGTGGGGGCTTGCTTCATTTACCACAGCACAAAGATTGAAGGAGATAGGCGTGCGCAAAGTACTAGGGGCGACTGTTGGCAGTATTGTTTATCTTGCTCTCGGCGCAGTTTCTCAGGCTAGTCTTATTAGCGGCTTTGATTGCTTTGCCCGTGGTCTGGTATGGTGTGAACACATGGCTTAATGGTTTCGCTTTTAAGATCAGCTTGAACTGGGATTTGTTTATAATTCCTGTAGTGATTTTGGTTTTGACAGCCTTGCTAACGGTAAGTCTGCAAGTAGTAAAAGGTGCTACCATGAATCCCGCTAATGTATTAAGATCTGAATAAGTTGAAACGCATTGCCGTAAACACTTAAACACCCAAACACTTAAACACTTACCCTAGATCCCTGAAAAACAATTTTTGAAAAGCTTCTTGCTTATTTGATAAAAATAATCCTAGATTAGAAATAGATTCCTTGACTCACCTGATCCAATCTGATCTTAGCCCACCTGGAATCTGAAAGTTCGCCGTCGATATCCGGCCAATAGAAGTTTTTGTTATTGATGCCAATTATTTGTTTCTGCTATGAGAAGTTCAAATAACATGGTTGTGAATGACTGCGGTGTGGTCAACCTAAAAGTTCTGAAAATCAACAAAGACCGCCAACAGAAAATAAGAATCTAAAAACCCTTCTTTATGAAAACCACAAAATATATCGTTACCAGCAAAAACAATCTGAAAAATAAATACGGCCCAAAATTTAGTACCATAGAGGCTTCATTGAAGAAGCTGGTTGCTTCTGATAAGAAAAAAAATTTAGACACAAAGGTTCTTTACATTGATGATGCCTCGTCTGCGAAGAAAGCTGGAATAAAACCTGTTACCTCCGTCACTCCGACGACGTGTAAAAGAGCGATCGATAGCTTGTACGAGAAGAAAGCACCCGAATACATTGCCATCTTAGGCGCCCAGGATATAATTCCCTTTCAGGAGATTAACAACCCGGCTGGGGATGATGGTGATGAAAGGATCCCGTCAGATCTTCCGTATGCTTGTGAAGCTCCGTACGGCAAAGAGATCGGGGCCTTTACCGGACCATCTCGGGTAGTGGGGAGGATCCCGGATATACCGAACCTGGATGATATCAAATATATTCAACGCGTGATCAAGAATATTATGGACCATCGATCGGTTGATCCGAGTCGTTATAAAAAATATTTTTCCGTTTCTGCAAAAGTTTGGCATAAGTCTACCAAACTAAGCCTGAACAGTATGTTTGCCACAATAGCGATCTATTGTTATCGCCTGTAGCGGCACCGTTAAGTGGTTACAAAAAAGGTCATCTTAAACCACTCACGCACTTTATTAATTGTCATGGCTCTGCACAGGATTTCCGCTATTACGGACAGGAGGGCAAAAAAAATTTTCCGGTTGCGCTGGATTCAAGAAATCTGGCAACCAATGTTGGCTATGGTACCATTGTAGCAGCCGAGTGCTGTTATGGTGCTGAATTGGTTGATCCGTCGTTCTATGAAAATAATATAGACAATACACGTACGCTAAGCATCGCCAACATGTATCTTGGCAACGATGCAATCGCCTTTCTGGGGAGCAGCACCATCGCCTATGGACCTGCTGATTCTCAGGGCCTGGCAGATCTGATTACACAATTTTTTGTCAAAAACATTTTATGTGGAATGTCTTCCGGCAGCGCATTATTAGAGGCACGCCAACGTTTCATTTCAGTCTCCGGACCCGACCTGGATCCGTTTGAGTTGAAAACCCTTGCTCAGTTTTATCTGCTAGGAGATCCGTCGGTTCGTCCCGCATTGAAGGAAGAAATAAAATTGAATGATATTAAAATTGGAAATACGACAAGGAACGATCGAAAGAAACAGCAGATGAAGGGGCTATCACTGGAGGCTAATACTGCGCCTTCAAAAAAAATAGCGGACAAATCAAACCTGCGATCAAAAGCGATCATTAAAAAACTCCTAAAGGATGTCAAATTAAATAGAGTTGATCAGGCGAAGACCTACCAAGTGAAACCCTCCGCGAATTTAACTGGCCTCCAGAAGAAGTTGGTTGGCCCTGGGGCTAAATTTCATACCTTTATGCAGTTTGATAAAACAATTCTTGAATCGAACGGAACCAATCCGCAGATCCATAGGAATTACGTGCTGGTCGTAAAAGAAGATCAGCGTGACATTTTGGGCTGGAGAGTATATGTCGCCAAATGAAAAAAATGATTCTGTTCAATTAACCGGAAAAGTTACCACGGGTAATTTTTCGAAAGGCTCGAAGAGCGAGCATGACGCCATATATTTAGAAACCGAAAAGGGTTCCTTCGTTTTGCGCCGAAAAGGGGAGAACCCTTTTGAAGATCCGGTCCTGAAAAAGCTTATAGGGAAAACCATTTCTGCGAATGGCATGATACACAACAAGATTTTTTTTGTTAGTGACGTGAAGGTTGTCTAATTAAATTAAGACTTAAGACCTGAAGTCTTCAATCGCTATTTAACGTAGGTCAAATGTTATTTTAGAAACTTCTCAATATCGCTTTTCTTTTCATCGACAATTTTAAAGAGATCAGAACCCCGACACGCTCCTTGCATTACCAACCCCTTAAGAACAAGTTCTTGAAGAGCCATTTCGATTTCCTGACTGGTATAATTACTTAACTGGCGGTGGCCAGCCCTTTTTCCGCCCCACAAGCGTATTCGAGCCACGTTGAAACAATACGTCGGGTAAGCGTTCAGAAATCTAAGGACTGATCGCTCAAGCTCAACCGTTTTTGCTTCTGGTAGGGCAAGAGCTTGAGTCTGAATACTTTTTAAATCTATCGGTGCCACCTCAATTTTATTATTGACATCCGCTTAAAGCATACTTATACTGTCAAGTTTCCTTGAATATTTAGATTCAAGCGCCTCGATCAGTTTTTTTGCGTCAGGGGCATTTGTGCTCTGCTTCTTAACTTTCGCGATCGCTTTTATTTCTTCTTCACGGACTTGTTCAACTTGTTTCTTCAACTCCGTCTGTTTCAAAACAGTAGAGTCATATTCTTTTTTTATCAGTTTCAGATAGTCTTTCCACCGATCGCGCGCATCTTCGGACCTTGACACATAGGCGAAATACTCTGCAAAACGTTTACGGGAACCAACTTCCTCAGTCAGGGCATGTTCAATAAACTTTCCAATTGATTCGATTTCCTGGAGCTCCATTTCGCGATTCTTAATATTTGAGTCCACCCATGCTGCAATTAAACCTATTAGAAATGTTCCGAGGAAGAACTTAACAAACGATAACCATTCCTTTAATTTCTCAAGTGATTGATCTGAATTTTCTGCCATGATCCGAAAGGTTTTTAAGGAAAAAAGCCCACCCACTAGACCGAGAGATCGATCTGAGTGGACTGGGCTCCATACGACCAATCTATATATTGCCAATCAAACATGCAAGGAAAATTGGATCGGGAAGTGCTGGACTGACAGTCGAGGGCAATTGTTTCCTACTGCCATTTTTAAGGCACCTAAGGCAGGGGACTCTATAAACACTATTTAGTATTTAACATAATATAAATTATATAACTTATCTGAGCGCAGTGAAGGATCTCCGGCTATTGGCAGTCAAGTTAACCGGCTGCCCTCAGTTTTATAATTATGCTAAATACGAATCCTGCCTGCGTTCTCACATGTCAATAAAGCCAGCCCATCGTACAGTTATATAATTTGACGTTATGTATAAATAGCCGCTCAAGGCCCGCGGCACATCCGGGCCTCAGTGCCTCAGATCCTTGAGTGCCTTAATAATTGAAAGTCTGCGTGAAGTTTTTCCAGCCGCACGGTTGATCAACCAGCGCGCAAAGCACGTATTTGCAGGCCGCCGTGCCTTCGCCGAAGCGGCTGCGCGCAGGCAGGCGCACGCCGGCTCACAACCAAAGCCAGCAATACACATGCTTTCTTGCCGACACTCATAAACCTAAATCTGGATTGCAACTAAGTTGAATAAAAATCACTGGATGAGTACGTTAGATTCTTTATGTTCTTTTGCCTTGATGCAAAAAAGGCAAAGGAAAAATAAGGTGCAAACACCTGAGTTCTGGCGGCCTTGGCGAACGTAATGAATTCATGGAGCATTGGATCAAGCATGTAAGGCAGGCCCTGATCCTAAAAAAATCTCCACACTCCCACTCCCAGCTGCAAATTACCACCAGATAGCATTTTTTTACGGCAGCCTTTGCACTTTTCCTTCCGGTCCCTGTTTTCTTCCCCGTATAGCTATGGATACAAAGCTCAATATGCCAATGTTTCTGGTGAAACTTTCTAAATTTAGGTATTCCCGGTCACCCACTAAAATATCGGACCTGCCATGGTTCTTAAGGCGGTATCTAATTTGAGATTCACCAAACTCTTTTTGGCGCTGGTCTTATTCCTTATTGCTGCGAGTTGTTTTTCACAGGAAAAAATTTTCTATCACTATGGCCTGGAAGAGGGATTATCGCAACAGTCAGTCAGGGCGATCATAAAAGACTCCAAAGGTTATCTTTGGGTGGGCACCCAGGATGGCCTGAACCGTTTTGATGGAAACAGCTTTGTCGTATATAAAAATGAAATAGGCAATGGCGAAAGCATTTCGGGGAACTTTATAAATGCGTTGTTGGACAATGATAATCTCATCTGGATAGGAACCTCAAACAATGGGATATGTTACTACAACAAAAAGTTTAACAATTTCAAGGCGATAGGCAAAACGAGCAGCAACTGTACCGGTCTGGCAAAAGATAAAAAGGGAAATGTATATGCAGCGTACCTGAACAACGGGCTCTCTGTTTTTTCAATTAGGGATGGCTCGCTACACGAGGATAAAATCGATTTTTTTTCATCCCGGACTTTAAAACTGACTGCGGTCGTCATTGGCAATGACGAGACCTTATATGTCGGGACCAAAGACGGACGCTTTTTTTATACCAACTTATCCAGGCAACCATTTCAATTTAAAGAAATTGTTTTTAATCAACCCATCAACGAAATAAACAGGATTGCTGTAGATGGCGGTTCTATCTGGCTTGGGACGTCCGCTGGGCTCTACTTTTATGATATATCCGAAAATAACCTCGGCGCAGTATCGATCGAAAAATTCAGTCCAAATTCGACAGAGAAACTGACTATCCATGACATTTGGAAAAAAGAGGAACACTATTTTATTGCCACAGATAATGGGCTATTTGTTTTATCCCAATGGGATAAGGAGCGGATAAGTTTCAATGAATGTGTCATTTATGTTGGCGATAAAAACAATACTAATTCGATTACCTCGAACCGTGTTTATGCACTACTGTTGGATAAGGACTTACTGTGGATCGGGACCAATAAACTTGACGCTTTATCACTGGTTGAGCCAGTCTTTAAAACCATAAATGTTACGGGTAAAAGGGCCATAAACAACAACCATGTTTTTTCCATTTATAAGGCAAACGATTATTTATTCGTCGGCACCAGGGGTGGGTTAGATTGCATTGACGCTAAGGGAAAAGTTACTACGATTACCAAAGAAAGCACAAATAACAAGCTGGCTTACAATGTCATTCGAGGCATTGTGAAAGATGATAAAAATAACCTTTGGATTGCCACCACGAAGGGAGTGTCGATAATCAATCTTGATAACTTCGACCCGGCGCGGCCAAAGATCAAATCCCTGTTTTTTGATAACGATGATACCACATCCTTGAGCAATAATGATACACGGCACATCCTTATCGATAATAAGAAACAGGTATGGGTTGCTACCTATGGTGGCGGCATCAATAAGTTTACCGGTACCTTAGCTACCAATACGTTCACCTTTCAACGATTCGTCAATCAAAACGGCACCAACGCGTTAAGCTCGGACCTCATTTACCATATCAACCAGGATACCGATAACAACTATTGGATAGCCACTACGAACGGATTGAACAAACTTCATTTTACAAATGATGATGTAGGCAAACCGGTATTCACGACCTATCTTAACGATTCTGAGCACGCAAAGACCCTGCAGAACATTGGTGTACTCACCACCTTTCACGATGCCCAAAATATACTTTGGATCGGGACCGATAATGGGCTTTATAAATACGATAGAAATACGAACGAGTTTACATATTATGGTGAAAAGGAAGGTCTAACAAATTCGGTTGTCTATAGTATTTTAGAAGATGCCGACAAGGACCTGTGGCTATCGACGAATTCAGGATTATTTCGGTTTAATAAAACGAATGAAGCTTTTACCAACTATACTGTAAAGGACGGTATTCAAGGTTCGGAATTCAACCTGGGAGCTCAATATTGGGATCCGAAAACAAATGAACTCTATTTTGGGGGTGTCAACGGTTTCAATTATTTTAATTCCCACGACATCGATAAATTATACAAGGAAGGAAATCTAACCTTTACTTCCCTAAAAATAAAAGGTAAGGAAATAGATCCAAACAATAGCCATACCGTTATTGATCAAAACATCGCCGATACCAAAGACGTTTATTTAAAATATAATGAGTTTCCCTCTTATTTATCTTTTTCCGATCTCAGTTTTTCGAAACCGGAAAATAGCGGGTTCGTTTATAAATTGATACCCAACGATGAAGAATGGAACGAATTAAATGATAGAAAAGAAATTCAGCTATTAAACCTGGCACCAGGGGATTATACCTTACAAGTTCAAGGGAAAATAAAATCCCTGTTCTGGAAACAAAATCCGTTGGAGATACGGCTGCATGTTTCGCCCCCCTGGCACAAGAGTAATTTTGCCTATTTTTTATATCTCCTCCTGACCCTGGGATTCATCCTTTTTATGAGTCGGTTTTTTCTGCAACGAAGGTTCGAACAACGTGAAGTTGCCCGACTTAAGGAACTGAATAATTTGAAAACAAAATTGTATGCCAATATCACCCATGAATTCAGAACACCTATCACCGTCATTCTGGGAATGGCACAGACCCTGAGAGATAAATTGCGCGATGCGCCGATAAAGACGGATACCCAATTTGAAATGATCGAGCGTAATTCGAACAATTTATTGAATTTGGTCAATCAGATCCTCGACCTGTCAAAACTCGAAGAAGGAAAGCTAAACCTGAAATTGGAACAGGGTAATATTATTACCCATTTAAAATATTTGACCGAGAGCTTTCATTCTATCGCTGAAGAAAAACAGATTGCGATTATATTCTATAACGAGGATACTGAAATTATAATGGATTATGATCGCGACAAAATTTCGCAGATCATATCTAATCTGATGTCCAATGCTGTTAAGTTCTGTACCAAAAAAGACAAAATCATAGTCCATGTAAGTAGAAACGATAGCAAAGGTTTGAATCAACTCATTATCAAAATCAAGGACACAGGGATTGGTATTTCCAGAGAAAACATACCTTTTATTTTTGATCGGTTTTATCAAGTCAAGACCGATGCGAGTGGAGAACACGGCGGAACGGGCATTGGCTTAGCCCTGACTAAGGATCTCATCCTATTAATGAATGGTGAAATCACGGTGGAAAGCAAGGAAAAGTTGGGTACCACATTTACCGTAAAATTACCCATCACGCAAAATGAAAAACGATCTGTAGCAATCCCGGTTGAAAACATTTCGGAGAGTTTTTCAACAGGTATAATCACTCCAAAGATTGCGGATAGTTCCTCCCAACTTCCTATTGCCCTAATCGTCGAGGATAACAGTGATGTCTCAACCTACATTATAATGTGCCTTGAAGACAAATATCAAATCCTACATGCACCCGATGGCGAGATTGGAATCGAAATGGCCATGGATAAAATACCCGACATCGTTATAAGCGATGTCTTGATGCCAAAAAAGAATGGTTTTGAACTTTGCGAGATCCTAAAAAAAGATATGAGGACCGATCATATACCCATAATCCTCCTTACGGCAAAGGCCTCTCAAGCCGATAAAATGTCCGGCCTATCCTTCGGGGCCGATGCCTATTTGATCAAACCGTTCCATAAGGAAGAACTTTTGTTACGGATGGAAAAACTAGTAGCGTTGAGAAAAATTCTTCAGCAAAGGTACCGGGATTCTCCGTCATACACGATACAAAATCCTGGGAACAAGAATGATGAATTCATTAATAAAATTATCGCGGAGATAAATAATCATTTAGATGATAGCTCTTTCCAGACTGAACAACTTGCAAGAGCAATGCATTTGAGCGAATCACAGTTGTACCGGAAACTGAAGGCGCTCACGAATACCTCAACGGCCATTTTTATTCGTAAGGTGAGGCTGCAAAATGCAAAGAAACTATTTTCCTCCTCCGATCTGACGGTATCCGAAGTGGCATATTCTACTGGATTTAATGACCCCAGTTGGTTCAGTAAATGCTTTAAGGAGGAGTTCGGCCATTCGCCCAGTGAAAAAAGTAAATTCTAACGTGGATATCCCGATGCCCCTGTTCTTTTAAGTGCTCTTACGGCGGGTCTCTTTTATTACTATCGTTTCAGGCCAGAAATTCTTTTTCTCTAGGTAATAGCAATAATACTACATGCCGTTGCAATAATAGTACATGCATTTTTTCGGCTTACATCAAATACTACATGATTCTGCAAAGCTACTACAAGCCCACAAGAGACCTATGGACTAGGTTTGCGGAGTACAATAGTTGTCAAGCTTTAAATACAAATTTTATGAAAACGCAAGTCCCAAAATTCTACCACCTGATCTCATTAATTACGATTCTGCTAATGATTTTTTCCGGCTGCAGTGAGGATGCTGCTCCGGGTGATCCCAAACCGGAACCAAACCCCATTAGCATCGATGTGAATAAAATTGTCAAAGGCCTGAGATTCAGAAACAGTACGGTCATTCCTGGTACTATACCTACAATTGTAAAGAAGGCGGACCTAAAGATTGATACCGACACCATTTTTTGGGTCGAGGGCATTAAGAACCGGATCAAGATTTTAAAACCCGCCGGACAACAGATATCTTGCGGATCCTTTTATGCGCAGGTCGCGGGTGCTGATTCTTACATTAAGGCCGAATTTGAGATCGAAGATGAAACCGATACTATCGTCTTCATGAATGTTGATTTTGACCTAACTGGCTTGCAGCCGCCATTTTCCTTCGATGTCAAGATTATTCCCTTGGATGATAATGGATTGGGTATTGATGAGTTCGATTTACCGGTAAACATTGAAGCGCTTACAGATGGCGATTGCAATTTTCCATACGAGGATATTTGGGAATGGATCTCTACCGAGGGCACAGGTGATTTCTTCACCGCCCCCATGTATCCATCAATCACACCCGGTACGGTCATCGGATGTTGTAGTGATACGGGGAATAGTTATTACGAACCTAGTTGCGCGAACCCCAACAACAACTTTAGAAGGGACGTAAACTATGAGAACATGTTCATGGTACGGCTGGAGTATTTAAAGTTTTTCAAAAGTGGGGACGTGGCAGGGGAATTCGATCAATTCACCCGAAATATCCGGCCCTCGTTAACTGATTTTTGTGGAGGGAAGCCGGGATACAGCGGAGGTGATGTGCACAATGCGATGTACGGAACATTTACTTTTAACCAGAGCAATTGTTCCTTGATAATCGATCAATTGGAAGGATTAACAGACAACGGATTTCCCTTACCATTCTATGCAGGCGCGGGGCCATCGGTTGAATATAAATTGGTAAGCAGACATTTTTTGAAGGAAACAAGGAATGTTGAAGGAAGCCTGGAACGTATCTATGAAAGGAGAACAACATTTTTTACATGGTATGATTAAAAATAAAAAGGGAGCGATGAGCAAGTAACCAAAATTTCAAGGATTACAACTTGTCAAATCGAACGGATGCCTCGCACGGCAGATCTACTTCGCTAGCCGTTAAGAATTGTTGCTAAGGAGAAGATCAAATAGATGACCAGGCAGCACTTTTGAAACGCCTCGGCAAGACTTTACAAGTCCGTTTACACTTCTACCTGAATGGCCTAAGATTTAAAGTAGATCTCACAATGAATTAAAAGAGAAGTTAGGAAGGGCATCTCGTTTTTATGGGCAATGCCTCCGGCCCGCTATCCGCTACAAGTCCGGCCTCGCTCCTGCCGGCGCACTTCGGTTGCTTACGCTAAAGCTTGCGCCACCGCTATAGCTTTAGCGCACGCGGTCAGCGACAGCGTGGCTTTCCGCTTCTTTCCCTATTGCTTTGCCTACGTACAGCAACACACATTGTGCAGGCCACGCATAACAACGCACAGCCTAAGCCTTCCCAAAGAGTGTCGCTGCCCAAACTCGTTGTAAACGATGAGATTGAGTTACAAAACCCACCGCACGAAAAACTTCAAAGAGACTTATCATGGCCCGGATACCAAAGCTATGTTAACATAACGCATAAACATCATATAACTCTTCGGAGCGCGGCGAAGGATTCTTAGGTTACGGATCGTGCCGGCGTTCTCCACGTGATTAAAAGCAAGCCTACCGTACAGTTATATAATTTGACGTTATGTATAAATAGCCGCTCAAGGCCCTGCCGCACATCCGGGCCTCAGATCCTTGAACGTTATTAATAATTAAGAGTCTGCGAGAAGTTTTTTCCAGCCGCACAGTTAATCAACCACCGCGCAAGCATAAGTATTTGCTGACCGCGAATGCCGGCTCACAACCTAAGCCAGCAATACACATGCTTTCTCGCCTGCGCTCGAATACCGGATGAGTACATTAGGTTTCTTTATGTTCTTTTTGCCTTGATGCAAAAAGAACGAAAAAAATCAAGAGCCAAATATGCTTCCACGCACATGCCTACACAATGCCCCGCATTTGGCTCAGGCCGCCCGCAGCAGACCTATCACGGTTTTGGTTGTTTCGGTACGTGTGCACTTGATGTTTAAATATTTACTTCGTGTCAATTTCGGTGGCTGGTGGCTCTACTACTTGGCGTTTGGCGCTTGCATACTTGCTCGGGCCAGGCTGCTCCTAAGCTAAAGTTCCAGATTTAAAGTTATGATTGAAGTTGTGTCAGAATTCTGTTTTTAAAAATGACAAAAATTAAAATGAAGCCATGACAAACTATTCCGCTAAAAGCATTAGCAAATATATTTCAGCGGCTCCAAAAAGAAGCTCGCTCTCACCTAAGAGAAATACGAGCAGCAGTAAAATCTGCCGTACCGAAAGCCGAAGAAGGAATAAGCTACGGCAAACCATGCTACAAGTATCACGGCATGCTTGCTGGATTTGACGCGTACAAGAATCACATTGGCTTTGAAATTTGGTCGGATAGCTTGAAGGTGATGACCGCAAAAAACTAAAAGAAAAGGGGTATAAAACCAGAAGCAGGACCTTTCAAATAGGGTACGACCAAAAAGTACCGTCTGCGATAAGAAAGAAGATGGTCAAAGCACAAGCAAAAATAAATGAAGCTAAAAGTAAAAAGAAATAAACCTATGACAAAGACACAGAAACTCATCTATTGGTTCGCCCACGCGCGGCAGGCAAGCAATGTCATCATCATTTTCTTCTTTCATAATGCATGAGAACTATTCCGCAAGGGAATTGTTTAGATGTTTTAAGCGTCAGAAATAAATTATTTTGCAGCTTATTGAAAACCGATTCTCCACCACCAGCAGCAAAGGGATAAATCAAAAAATAAAATTCATCCACAAGGTCGTACTGAATAAGGGATGACACGAATGAAACACCTCCATAAACCATGATGTCCTTGCCCTTCTTTGATTTTAAGTTTTCTATTTTTGATTTCAGCTCTCCACCAATGATCGTAGCATTATCCCACTTGCTGGTTTGTAATGTATTTGAGAAGGCAATTTTAGGAATGTCCGTCAGAAGCTTGCCCAATGTATTAAATTCGTCCTGAGGATTTGCTGCAATATCCGCCCAATAGGGAATAAAACCCTCTGTTGTGTTGCGACCAAGCAAAATGGCGTCAACATCTTCAAGATTTTTGATACAGAAATCTGTTACTTCTTTGTCCCAAACAGAATCTCCCTGTTTGGACTTTACAAAGCCATCGATGGAAGCGGTCATTTGTAATTTGATTTTTCTCATAAATATTAATGTTTAATAATTCTCTTGCCTAGCAGTAAATCCAACTGACGATACAAAGATGCAGGACACCATCGACATCAAAGGGTGTTGATGCCGACGTAGTGAGGGGCTAATTGCGACAATCGGATTAAAGGACTTAAAAAAGATCGCGCAGATTTTAAATGTGGATATCCGGGAATTATTTATCCCAACAAAGAAAGGCCAATTCATCCTTTGCTATTGTGGCAATGACCCGACTTGTCGGGGCATTACAAGTCCGGCCTCCCTCCTGCTCACACGCTTCCGGCTTTTCATTTCGATCCCTATTCTTTTGCCTAAGCAGCATCAACACGCCTTGTACAGGCCGCTTATCCCAACGCACAGCCTAAGCCTGACCAAAGAGTGTCACTGCCCTACCTGCTTGTGAACACAAAGTCATAAAACGCACCGCGCAAAAACTTTTGAGAAATTTTTGATGGCCCGGATACCAAAGCTATGTTAACATAACGCATGACCACTTCGCGCTCATCCGGGCGATGACATCTCGTCCCTCTTTTGCGAGCCCCGTTGATGATGGTAGCAGTTTCGTCAGAGTGAGATGGGAGAATCTCTGCGAAGAACATCCTGCAGGTGTGGCAGCGGCTGGCTGGCATAGTTTCGGTCTCCGAATTTTACTCTTGTTTCAGAGAATCCGCAGGATTTGCAATCGCGCTTTTAATCGTTTGAAAACTTACCGTAACAATCGCGAGTAGCAGAATCACTGCAATCGCAAAAACAAATATCCAGACATTCAAAGGGATGCGAACAAAATAATTCGATAGCCATTGTTCCATGATAAAATAAGCAACGGGTAAAGCGATCAATGCTGCAGCAACCACAGTCTTGGCGAAATTCAACGAAAGCAAACGCACTATTTCGGAAACGGAAGCTCCGAGAACTTTCCGGATACCAATCTCTTTGGTACGCTGGGTAATGGTATACGATGAAAGTCCAAACAGACCCAGGCAGGCAATGAAAATAATGAGCCCGGAGAAGGCAGCCATGACCTTGCCGAACTGCGTATCGGCACGGTACTGCTGATCATATTTTTCATCGAGGAAATAATAGTCGAATACTGTATTGGGATATATTTTACGCCACGCTGATGCAACAGACGAGATGGTTTGGTTCATGTCTTCAGATTTTACCTGAATTGTAAAATAATCAGCAGGCTCGCCATAATAAAAGAACATTGGAAGATGTCCTTCCTTTGGAGACCTGTAATAAAAATTTTTCAACACACCGATTATGGTTGATCCTTCGCTGTCGCCGCGGGTATTGAATGTGACCCTCGAACCTACTGCCTCCTCTGCGCTTGCAAACCCAAGCATCTTAGCAGCTTCTTCGTTGACTATGATCTGATCTTGATTCGGCAGCCCATCTTCGAAATTACGCCCTGCAATCAAGCTCATGTTCATGGCTTGAATGTAGTCGGCATCGACTCGGAAAAAATAGTACAGGTATCCCCTGTCGCTTTCCGTTTTGCCCAACCTTTGAATGGATGTGGTGCTGAGCTCCTGCACCAGTCCCGGGACAGCTTCCGATCTTGCCACAGACCGTATCGATGGATCTTTCATCAGTTCAGTCTTTAATGCCTTACTTGTCTGTCTGAATATGGAATCCTGCCGGTTTACCTGTTTACCTGTGAGCACTATCGTCTGGTCGATGTCCATTCCGAGATTCTGCTCCCGCAGAAACTGCACCTGCAGATACACTGTGCACATGGCTATGATCAGCACAACGGTGGCACTAAACTGGAAGATAACAAGACCCTTGCGCAGCAGCTGACCATGGGATGAAGATTGAAATTTTCCTTTCAGCACTGCAGCAGGATTAAATGAAGCAAGCACAAATGCCGGGTAGAGTCCGGATAGCAGTGATCCGACTCCAATCAAACCGGACAACAGTAACCAAAACGACTGATCTTCCATTAGCTTGAACGGCAAAGGTTGTCCGGCAAGATCGCGGAAAAATGGAAATGTAACTTGGTATAAGAATAAAGCCAGGATACCCGCAATAAGATTTATGATGAACGATTCCGTCAGGAACTGTAACACCAATTGTAATTTCACTGAACCCATCACTTTGCGTATACCTACCTCGCGCGCACGTTCAACTGCGCGGGCAGTTGACAGGTTAACATAGTTTACCCACGCTATGGCGATAATAAACAACGCTATCAGCGTAAGGTAATACACGGACTGGGCATTGCCTCCCGGCTCCGGATCATATGGGTTGTCGGAGTACAGATGAATATCTTTTATCGGCTCGGCAATGATACGCTCCTGGGGAATTACTGACTTCAACTCGGTAGCAGACAATATTTTCAATTTTTCATTGAAAGTATTAAGATTCGTTCCTGGCAAAGTAAGCACGTAAGTGTACTCATTATTGTTATGCCATTTATCGTCTGGATACCAGGGCTTCACCGTTTTGAATGAGAGCCGCGAGAGCAGAAACGAAAATTTCAGATGGGTGTTAGCAGGAACATCGGCAATGACAGCTTTTATGCGAAAGGTATTTTTCTCGATCTCTATCGATTCATCAATAACATTCGTGTGACCAAAATATTTTTTGGCCATTGATTCTGTAAGCACGACTTCAAAAGGTGCGATTAGTGCTTTCGTTGGATCGCCATTCACAACGGGATGAGTGAACACGTTAAATACTGAATGATCTGCCCAATAGAGACCGGATTCCAAAAAATTATGTGCTCCAGCCCGAACGTCAATAAGTCCGTCGATTCCATATAGCCTGACAAAGTCGACCACCTCAGGCATTTTTTCTTTTAGCAGCGGCCCCAGCGGCGCATAGGTTTCACAATCGGTCATCACATACTCTGAGCCTTTGTAAAATTCTGCTAATAGCCGGAAGGTATTATCTGAATTCACATGAAAGTTCTCGTAACTGCGTTCGAACCGGACATATTGGACGATGAAAAGAAATGCAGCCATGCCGATAGCAAGTCCCAGGATATTTACGTAAGAGAAAATCCTGTTCTTTAACAAGTTCCGGTAGGCGACACGAAGGTTATTTTTAAACATATTTGAATACTTCAACGATCCTTTGCGAATACAATGCCACACGAGAAAGGACGCATTTTAATTAAATTTGACACTTTTGGTATCCGGTAATGAAAACCAGTGTTCGATGGCGGGCACATAGCATGGCGGGATTGTTGGTGGAGCCGACACGCCCGCCCTTCAAATTCAATTCGCTAAAAAGTTTTCCGGATCAGCGCAGCATTATCCGCGGTTACGAGTGTGACTGTTCTGTATGTTTTTAATAATTGAAATATTTTTTTTCAGCTTCCTGTTTCCTTTCCGACGCTTACCTCTCGTTTCAATTTCGAATCTATACTGCGATTCATAAGTTGTACTCATGAAGATTAATGTTTGGATAAATTTTGCCTTATCTTAATGAGAAAACCGTATTAATGAGAAAAACGAAACTTCTGTCGATCGCAGCGCTTTTCTCTGGACATATCATATATGCACAGACATTTGAGCAAATTTCAACCACCGTCAACTTCAATAATATCCAAAGTAGGATCATTATGGCTGATCTTGATAATGACGGGTACCCTGAAGTAGTGCAATCTGGGCAAAATGCTTTTTCTATTTTTAAAAATAATAACGGTGTCTTCGTAGATCCGATCCACTATCCTGACTTCCAATATAACAATCACATTTTTTCGATAGATGCCGGTGATATTAACAAGGACGGATATATTGATATCCTGCAGGCAGGTCATAATTATGGGCCAAACGTTCCCCAGGTCCTTCTCAATAAGAGCTCAGGATTTACCAACATGGAAGGAAAAACTTTGGAGGGTCCGCTTGGTTCAATGTTCCTCGGAGACTTTGAAGGAGATGGTGATTTGGATATCGTTTCGGCTGGGTCTAACGGTATTTTATTAAACAGCAATGGCCATTGGAATTTGGGGGCCTCGTTCCCAAAATCCGGTACTTCTTGGTATGCGAACTGGTGTAACCTGGATGCGGACACACACCTTGAAGTCCTTCAAGCCCATGGCGGCTCAAACTACTTTATTGGGAATTATATTCTCGAAAGCCATTTTCCCAGTATGTCTATCTCCACAACGCTGACATTTCCTCTCTTTATTTTGGACGCCAGGTTCGCCGACTATGATAGCGATGGCGACCTTGATATGTTGGCCAGGAGAATGGATGGTAATGGAAATAAAACCTGGCTGTACAAAAACGTTAATGGCGAATTTGTTGATGTCGGCCTATCGTTTCCCTGGTCCGAAACTATAGATTTTGGCGACATCAACAATGATGGTCTATATGATGTGATCCTAAGCGGAATGATGACTGAAACTTGGTGGGTATTCGAGACTGCGATTTACCTTAACCAGGGCGGCGATAGTTTCAGCAAATTAAATGCAGGGATACCATCCCATGAATTTGGCCGTGCGTCGATTGGTGATTTCGATAACGATGGCGATTTGGATATACCCACGCAGACAGGCATGTATAGAAATAACAGCGCCGTTACAAATGCCCCACCCGTTGCGCCAGCGTCTACCGATCATCACGTATTCGGGTCATCTGTTGAACTTCTCTGGCAGTCTGGCGTTGACGATAAAACCCCTACTCCATCACTGACCTATAACCTTGCCGTTCGCAGCGAAGATGGTACGATCATCGTTCCAAGTCACGCATTACCATCTGGAAAGCGACAAATCTATACCACGGGGAATGCTTGGAACAATTTGTCTTTTAATTTGAGTTGTCTGAAAAAAGGAACCTATTACTGGAAAGTGCAGGCACTCGACGCCAGCTATCAGGGGTCGGCGTTTTCTTCCGAAAAAAGTTTTACAATTACAACGGAACCGCCAGTTGCACCACTCAACCTTACGGCAACAACGCTTTCGGATGTGTCGATCCAACTGAATTGGGCAGATGTAAGCGCGACTGAAGATTCATTCATTATTCTAAGAAAAAACGCTGATTCTGACTTTGGGTTTGACCCGATTGACACCGTAATGGTAAATGAAACTCAATATACTGATACACTTTACCTTCAACCTGAAACCACATATTTATACCAGGTGGCTGCCAGCAATTGCGCTTATCCCGATGAATTTTTTTCCGAAGCATCGGCGACTACTTTTCTTCCTGCATTTGTAGGCAGTGGATGGCTTGATTGGACGACAACCGGAGGATCGATTGTTTTGCTGGGAGACTATGACAATGATAAGGATCTTGACTTACTACTCGCCCATGGATCGGGTGTAAAACTGTTCCGTTTCGAGGCTAATGGCGGCTTCATGGATTCCGGAATACAATTTCCAATTCCGGCGAATGAAGCACACTGGTTCGATTATAACAATGATAATTTTCTAGACATATTGTTTGTCTCGCGCAATGCATTCAATGACCCTGCGTCATTAAAGCTTTATAAAAACGAAGCAGGAAGTTCCTTTTCAGAAGTTTCTGGAAAAGTGCCATCAAACATCGACATCCCATGGCAAGGCGGGCTGTCACTAGGAGATTACGACGATGATGGCGATGAAGATCTTTTGCTCCAAGCGGGAAGTGCTATTCATCTTTATGAAAATAATGGTGAAGGTGGGTTTACAAGAAACGAAGACATCGGCTTATCTGGTCATATAAAAAGCTCAGTCGCTTGGGCGGACTATGACAAAGATGGCGACTTGGATATCCTCGGAAACAAAGAAATCTCCTGTGAGAAAAATATCGTCGTGATTTTTGAAAATAAATCCGACAAAACATTTGCACCCGTTGAATTTCCAAACTTGGAAGGTATCCTGCATGATTACTCGCACGGTACTGGAGAGATGAAATGGGGCGATTATGATAATGACGGATTTCCTGATATTGTTGTGGCGGGACAAAATATTTGTACAAATGCGTCTGGTGTCAATAGCATTTATCACAACAATGGAAATAAAACATTTTCGCTGGTCGCCACTTTTACTGGATTAATTTATGAAACCAATGTAGCGTGGGGCGATTATGATAATGACGGCGATCTAGATGTTTTTGCGTATGGTATGCCATCATCGTTTGGGGAAAAGCGCACGCGTATTTACAAGAACGATAACGGCAAGTTTAAGGAAAGTAACATTGATTATTTGTTGGGAAGTGGAGGATATGGGAAAACGGCGCTGGGCGATGTTGACAGCGATGGAGACCTGGACTATGTGATTGTAGGTGAGAAGAGCTATGGTAATTTCGGGACCATCGTGTATAGAAATACGTATGCTGAAAGCTGGGGCGTCCCGAATCACAAACCAACTGCTCCTGGCTTTCTTCAAAGCATTGTGAATAATGACCAATCGGTATTGCTTTCATGGGCCGAATCCAATGACCAGGAGACGGCAACCAAAGGCCTTACTTATAATGTCTATCTCGTCAATGAGTCGAACTCCATTGTATTAAATAGCTATTCCTTAGCAAAAGGGAGTCGGAAGGTTGTAACGACTGGCAATGCTGCCATACCTAGCCGAAGACTTGAAGATCTTAAACCCGGCAAATATCGTTGGGCCGTTCAATCTATTGACAAAGCCTTCAGTGGTTCTGAATTTTCTGAAGAAAATACTTTTATAATTTCAGGGATTACTGGTGTTGAGTACCATGCTGGAAATAATATTCAACTGTATCCTAATCCAGTTGGTAACTACCTTTATGTAACTTCAACAGCGCAAAAGATGACACATCTAGAAATTTCAAATTCTTTAGGTCAAGGACTCATGAGAATTTTAATTGATAAACCGGAATCCATTTATGATATATCAAGCTTGCCAGCTGGCCTGTTAGTTGTGACCATTTATCGCAACGGCGCTAAAGTTGGTACGCACAAGTTGGTGAAAAATTAAGTGTAAAAAGACTTTCCCTTATTTACCGCTCATGCAGTGTCCATCACACTTCATTTTTACTTCGGGCTCTATTACTTTTTGCCACCAAGCATCAAAGCACATTGTAAAACCCCTCCCACACCCAAAGCTTTCCAAAGCGTGCTCTCTTTTCTCAAAAAAAAACTTTTGGAACGATCAACGCATCAGTTTTGAGTTTTTGTCAATGATTTTCTGGCCTACTGGTTTGCCATGAAGCCCTGTAAAAACATTGAAAGATTTAAGTCAGATTTGCTTCGTATCCCTTAATCACCTAATTAAAATTATAGGTAAAACCAACATTCAAACCCAATCCATATGGCTTGACATAAAAAGGTGCATCGCGATTTTGATTGATATAAAACGAGTAGTTAAGCGTTGGTTGAACAACCGCTCTTAATTTTTTGTCGGTCGGATATTGTATTCTATAATAAAGATTGTAGAATACATAAGCAGACGGATTGTTTGTAAACTCAGGGGTTGCCTTAACCTTATTGAGTGCCAAATGCAATTCGATGCCTGATCCCAGCGTTTGCAAAAACTTCCTTTTTGCTAATTGATAGCTGAGACCTACCTGCAAGCCGAGGTTTTGGACTTTGTATTCAAATGATTTGTTTTGATACGTAAATTCCGGTTGAAGAATTATTTCACCATCAGGTCCTTGGGACACCTCCGTATTACTTACTACCTTCTCAGTATATCCAATGGTCTGTTCTCGTTGAAAATATAAAAGACCTCCAAAAAAGTGAAGCCGGTTTGCAATCGGGTATTCCGCTCCTAACTCCGCCCTAAAGCCTAGCCTATCCGTTGAAAATGTTGATATGCGGTCTATACTTTCAACAATCAAATTATCTGTGGAGTTAGGCTCAATCCTTTGATATCCCAGGGTAGGCATGATTGTGAAATAGAGACTGAGTCGACTTTGTTTCTTTTCACGGTTGGCACTTTCTTGCTGATCTGCGTCGAGTTTTTTAACGGGTTTTGTTTTGACCGGCGTTAAAATATGGATAGAATCCGAACCGCCCTCATTAATTTGTGAAGGATTAGTATCTGTACTC
The DNA here is from genome assembly GCA_963837415.1 of uncultured Bacteroidota bacterium. GTDB lineage: Bacteria > Bacteroidota > Bacteroidia > Cytophagales > Cyclobacteriaceae > Chryseolinea. The sequence goes on from CAWING010000006.1 coordinate 381,263, forward strand.
CTTTCAAAGTGATTCGCGAGATACTCGAAGGAATTGTCTTGCTTTTCGTTTGTACTATGAACAGGAACTTGTGTTTGTTGCGCTAGTGAAAAGTTAGATTCAAAATCCCTTACATTCTGCTTCGGACGCAGGCCTTCAATTTTTTCTGCTTCCACTTTCTCCTGTTGCAATGGATGAAGTTTTCCGTGGGAGGTTGCATCGGAATTTGCCATACTATCCTTCATTTGCTTTTCCATTCCCGCAGTTACAACTGAGGCGTTTATTTGAGGTTCAAGATTGAAAAAATAGAATATTCCTCCAATCACGATTGAGCTCAGAATAAATATCCATCCGATCCGCGTTTTTTTTTGCAATCTGACCGCCCGCTCTTCCGCTTCAATTCTTTCAGTTATTGAAGGCCAAAGTCTGCCTGCTGGTTCTTCTGAGAACTTTTTTAGTCTTCTGCTCAGTTCGTTATCAAATGATTCATCCATAACTTTCATATTTCACGACACCAAATTCCTTGAGTTTGCTCTTTAATGTTTGCTTGGCTCTGTTTAACTGCGATCGGGAAGTCACCTCAGATATATTCAGCAATTCTCCAATCTCGCCATGACTGTATCCCTCCACTTCATGCAAGTTGAAAACCATTCGATAGCCGTCCGGCAATTCATTGATCAGTTTGATCAACATACCATCGGAGAATTGAGATAGTATTAAGGTGTAATCTTCATTTTCATGACAGTAACCCTGACTTTCCTCGACATGGTTGTGACGCTTGTGTTTGTGGTAATAATTAACTGCCGTATTGATTGAAATCTTTTTGATCCATTGCTCTAAATGTTCATAGTCTTTTAGCCGAGAAATATTTTGGAAAACGCGCACAAAGATTTCCTGATAGACGTCTTCTGCTTCTTCTATATTTTTTGTATAACGTCTGCATAAACCCATTATCCTGGCCTTGTAAAGGTCGTACAGCTCCTTCTGCGATTTGGCGTCCTTGAGAAGGCAACGCGCGAGTAGGTTTTCAGCTTCAGGCATGCAATTTTTCTAATGTCATCGATTTGTCATTTGATCGCAAAATCATTTATTGGAATATTTAATTATAATATCGGAGTATAAGATATAAACCACATTTTCCGACGACACCGCCATGTCGGTAAGAAAGTCATATGGGGAAAGGATATCCATATCTTTGTTTATAAATTCCTCTGTCCAGGGTTCACCTTTATCAATACTCACGTTTCTTGAGAAGTTCTATTTGATTATCTGCACCCCTAATCCCAACGGCGACCTCGGGCTTCTATAAATGCTATGACCGGAGAAGAGATCAAAACGTTGCGTGAACCCGGTAGTAATCCTCCCTGCTTTTGAGTAACTTTTTCCAATGTCCGTAATTCGTCATTTGTTCAAATTACTTATTCGAATATTTAATTATGGTATCGCCATAAAGGATGTAGGCTACATTTTCTGATGGAACAGCCATTGCTTCTATAAAATATTGAGAATAACCATCTTCTCTCATCGTAAAATCCTCATACTCTTCAGTCCAGGTCGCTCCTTTATCAATGCTTTTGTTTATGGCGAGAATATTTGTGCTGCTAATACCTATTCCAAACCCGACATTACCAGAAGGCGAGAATTCAAGTCGCGAAATTGCATAGGATATATTTGCTACTGGTTCGCCAATGGCCGATGTACCATGAAATCTTACAATAGAAGATGGACTATTTTCAGAATCTGATGTTGCCAGGGTGGCAAAAATCTCATCGCTTGCTATAACTGCCATGCCAGTAACGTGGTCGTAGGCGGCAAATGTTTTCCACGATTCACCGCCATCTTCGGTGATAAATATGGTATCCTCCGTTGATTGATACCCCGTTTGATATGCATATCCCACCTGGTCATCAGCAAATTCTATTGTCAATCCCTGTCCGTGCCTTATGTCATGGGTAACCGATACTTGTCGCCAGCTTGCTCCGCCATCTTCAGTTTTCAGAATTACATTCTCACTCGCGTCGTAGTTATTGGAATTTACTAAAACACCTCCAACAAAACCGGTAGTGCCAGAAGTAAAGACAACTGCACTTACGATGTCAAGATTATCTACCTTTATTGGCATATCTTTCCAGGTGACCCCCCCGTCCTTTGTCATTACCAAACCAGTTCCACAGCCAGTTATCCAGCTGGGATCACAAAGCATATATGCCGCAACACCTTCTTTTTCGTTAAGAAAGTTTATGTCTACAAATACACCGTAGCCGGATTTATCAAACTGCGGGTCAAACCAAGGCCCTTTAGGAAGGGATACTTCAAGCCATTGCTTTCCTCCATCTGTGGTTTTATAAATGGAATTCCCTATAACAAAGCCAATATTTTCATCGACAAAAACCATGTCCCAAAGGTGGTAGTCGTCGGGTGTTCCAAGAAATTCAGAAGTCCAATCACCTAGCGAAACTAATCCATAATAAACATTTCCACTTGATGTCTTTAGTTCATAAATGAATGAATCATGTCGCTGATAGGAAGGATCCACAGTATATCGAATCAATTCGCCGTCAATTGTCACCTGACCATATAAAGGTTGCGTATGAATTGATATCGTAAGGCTTGTCTTATCTGTTTCACAAAGCCAGTCGTTCTCAAGAATACGAATTGAAATTGACGAGGCTCCTTTAAATTTTATTTTATCCTCAACTGGGATCAATGCACAGGGGAAGTCTTTCTTGAACTTCTTCACATGAATTCTAATAGAATTCTCAGCAAGGATTTTACCCTCACTCTTTGCGGTGAATACAACATGATCTTCCCCCTCCTGGAATTCCCGCCGCGGTTCATATTTAAACAAGAGACCGTCTATTGGCGTGAGTTTGCCTCTCGACGGCAATTTGGAAACGGTTAAGCTGACGGAAGAAAAGGATTGATTGGCGAGAGATGTCATATCAATAATGACGGCTGAACCAGGATGGGTATAATAATCAGATTTGCCGAGGGCTGGCCGGATAAGATCATCATCCTTAAAGGAGTCACAGGAAACTATTGCTGACAGAACGAATAATAAGATACTGTATCTCTTGGGATGGATGGCTCTTGTTTTCATTGGTCATTTGCGGGTCTTCTGATAGATTGTACTGCGAGGGAATCACAAGAAATCATTGCAGAAAGAATACCAAGTAGAATAAAACGGTTGGTCAGATGGTGCATTCTCAAAATCATTTATTGGAATATTTAATTATGGTATTTGCGTAAAGTATATAGACGACATTTTCCGATGGAACCGCCATAGCGGCGGGAAAGTCCCAGTAACTTGTGATTTCTATATCTTCGTGGATATATTCCTCTGTCCAGGTTTCGCCTTTATCAATACTTTTGTTTATCGAAATAGTTCCTGTTACGGGTTCACTCTGATTATTTGTACCGCTAATCCCTACGGCGAACCCTACATTACCGGAGGGGGAAAATTCAAGTTGCCAAATTTTATAAGGGATCACCGCCACTATTTTCGGTGTCGATCCAAGTTCGAATTTAAAAATTGAAGTTGGATGTGTAAATGAGCCAAGGACAGAGCCACCAGCAAAGAGCGTGTTCTCATCAATAACGTCCATACATAGGTCATCATAAGAGGCACCAGGGAAGTCGTTGTAAAAATTATATCGATCCCAGGACTCACCACCGTCCTGGGTAATAAATATGTTCCAATATTGATATGCATATCCAATACGTGAATCTGCATACTTTAATATCAAGTAACTATAAATAAGCCCATCAAAATTGCTAATAACCAATTGCTTCCAGGTTTTTCCTCCATCCTCTGTTTTAAGGATGATACTCTCATAGTCCCCCCAGTCGAGAGCACTTATAAATCCAGTACTGGTAGAGGTAAAGAAAACAGAAGATATGTCCGGGGAATATTTAATTGGTGGAGGGGAATAATTAATTGGTGTAAGCCTCCAAGAAGCTCCCCCATCTTTAGTGGTAGCAAGACCGTTTACAATTTCAGTCCCATCCCGCGAACTATACACTGCGAACCCGTTATTCGCATCAAGAAAATGGATGTCATTAACTGAGCTACCGCTGATATTTTGGGGATAAAGTATTTGACTCCAATGTTCGCCACCGTCAATAGTTTTGTACATGCCATTGCCCGCCAAATAGCCCGTAGTGTCGTCAACGAACACCATTTTAGTCAAGGAACTATCCGGTAGACTCATGGTTTGGGCGGTCCACGCTGTAACTGAGATTATCCCGTAAGTAGCGTTTTCGCCGGATGTTGGCGTCAGTTTATAAATAAATTCATCGTGCCCCTTATAATCCGGCCCAGATAAGTAAGTGATAGACTCTCCATCAACAAGTCCCTGCCCAAAAAGTGGATCAGAATAAATTGAAATATTGACGGCAGATTTATCAATGGCACAAAGCCAATCATTATTAAGAATCGGTATGGAGACTAATGAACTTGATTTCACTTTTATTTTATCTTCAACGACAATGAGTGCGCAAGGGAATTCTTCTTTACTATATCTCATGCTGACCGTCACGGTCTTTGTTGCAAGGATTTTGCCTTCATGCTCTGCTGACAGGTCAAAATGATCTTCACCTCCCTGAAATGCCCTACTCGGCCTGTATTTTAACAGCCTTGCATCTACCTTTGAAAGTGTTCCTCTTATTGGATCCTCGGAAATAGAAATAGTTGCCGTAACAAAGGATTGCTCGACGATTGAATTTAGATCAATAATAATGGAGGAACCAGGCAGGGTGTAGAATTCAGATTGAGTGAACGTGAATTGCTTTTCAGGTTTGATAGAATCATGTTCCGTAAGGGAATCGCAAGAAACGATTGCAGAAATAATTACCAGTTGAATAAAGCGGTTGATCAGATTGCAGGTGCTCGTAATCATTTTTATCAGGCTTCTATAAATGCTATGACCGGAGAAGGAATCAAAACGTTGCCTGACTCCGGTAGTAATCAGTACCATCCCAATACCTTCAGAAGTCGAGCATTAATAAAATAAGCGAATCTTTCCTAGCTGTAGCAGCTCATGTTGAATATAGCAAATCCAGAGATTTTATTCCCGGCCAAAGCAGGGAAATTTTTTTGATCCAACCTATTAATTATTCGGAGTCGTGTAAATGGATAAGGCAAACTCGCCAGTAGGTTTCTTAGATTCAGGCATACGCGATATAACGCGTTCTCAAAATCGATTATTGGAATTTAATTATGTGATTGGAATAAAGAATATAGACTACATTGTCCGATGGCGCAGCCATAAATCCTACTTTGCCTGTAGCGCGTTATGATAGACATAATCGCCAATTTCATAGCCAACTTCCTCGCCTACATCAACCGCTTTTCGAAAATGATACCCGATGTAAATTCTGGAGAGGGAATTTTCCCGAATGGCAGCATCAATACTCGTAAATGATCGTGTACCAGGAAAATATCCGCTGGTGACGTTAAAGGCGATATTGGATTTTCCAAAATGATTAATCAAAACCTGACCAGCGGCTGCACCGGTCATGGCATGTGCTGATGGGTATTCACCCATCGGCGGAGTTACTAAGGTTGGTTGCCATGTGGGTTTGCCTTGGGTATCCGGATTCCCATCAGTCTCACCTTCCTTAATGGCTGTTATTGGTCTCCAATAATTGTATTGCATCTTTGAATCAAAAACTGAAATGTAGGCGTCTGCGATTGCAATGTGCAAAATTGCCAATAGCCTGGCGGTTTCAAATGCATCCAACGCTTCCCCTGTTGTTTCCAATGTTGCTCTTGCTATTTCATTCCACCCTCTTGACGTATTTTCGGCCCAAAAAATTCCTAAGCTTTTCTGATCTTCAGTTCTCTTGGTACTGTTCAAATCACCTAATTCCATCACCTCCTTGTAGTCAGTAGCATATTCAATACTATTTATGGCATAAGGTGGCTCAACCGGAAATTGCTTACCGCTTGTCATTGCCCACGGTTTCATTAGGTGAAAACCTGCAAACGCGTAATTCAGCGGAGGTAGATATTTGTACTCCCCGGGTTGATCTCCTGAAGGAGGCGTGGGGTTATACCCAGTTAGTTGAAGAAAAGGTACGTCTGCCGATCGTTTGTCAAGCACAGCCTTTGCAACAGTTTTTCCTAAGGCGATTCCTTTTTCTTTCGCGTCACCATCTGGAATAGATGCCATAGACGCGTTAAACAAACTATCGATAGAAAATTTATGTGGACCTTCCTGCGGGCCTATTTGGGTTAAGACATCATATACAGCCTGGACCACTGAAGCATCGGGGTCGGCCTTTAGATCCATTACCTGGGAAGTATAAGTCTTGTATTTCGGCTTAATAGAATTAAGAGCATCATGCATAGCAATATGGTACATCGCAAAAAGGCGTGAGATGATCAGTGGGGGCTGGCCTACGCCTACCGGGAATGTATAGGCTTTTTGAATTTGACCATTCCATACCATAACCATTTTGGATGACACGGTTCTGACTGGGTCAGTATCGTCACAACTCTGAGAGAGAGACATCAGCAGGGTTGTCAGCAGGAAAATTGGCGCTGAGACTTTCGGACCTATGTTATGTCGCAACGGTATGGCTGTTCTTTTTTTCATTGTGATTGAATTTAAGTTTATTTTTTTATCGATTTCAGATGAACTATGATTTTATAACAGGGTTCTATAAACGCTATGACCGGAGAGGGTGTGAAAATCATTTATTGGAATATTTAACAATGGTATTGGCGTAAAGAAAATAGATCACATTTTCCGATGGCACAGCCATCGCGGCAGGATACTCATATGGGGAAAGAAAATCTATATCTTCGACATATTCCTCTGTCCAGGTTTCGCCTTTGTCAATACTTGTATTTATTGAAAGGGTTCTTGATGGAGATTCTAACTGATTACCTTTAATCCCCAAGGCGAACCCTACATTACCGTTAGGGGAAAATTCAAGTTGCCAGATCTTGTGCGGAATGTTAGCTACCTCCTTGACATTTGATGCTCCGTGAAATTTTACAATTGAAGTTGGAGATGTATAGGAACCAGTTATTGTAAAACCGGCAAAGAGTATGTCATTTGGATTTAATGCTACTGAGTAAATGTAGTCGTCGGAAGCAAATATTTGCCAGGACTCGCCTGCGTCCTGCGTAAAAAATATTTTGCCCTTCTGATAAGCATATCCCAAATTGAAATCTGCAAATTTAATTGTCAACCCATCCCCCGATTGGAACTCTGAGTTATGTGCCTGGTATTGGGTGGCAAATACCTTTTTCCAAGTTTCTCCGCCATCTTCCGTCTTAAAGATTTGACTGTGGTTCGCTTGTTCTTGAAAGAGATTCCCGGCAATAAAACCTGTAGTAGAAGAAGTAAAGAATACGGAGGAGGGCACGAAGGACTCAGGAAAGAGAATAGAACCCACCTTCCATGACTCGCCATCCTTGGTTGTGGCCAGGCCACATCCACAGACTGAATCCCAGAAGCACGGAACAGAATACATTGCAAAGCCCTCGTTTGCACGTAAAAAATTAATGTATGTGAAGTAGCCATAACTAATATTCTCTGGATCAACCATCTCAGTCCAATGCTCGCCTCCGTCGGAAGTTTTGTAAATAGAACTACCAGATATATAGCCCGTATTTTCGTCCACGAAGACCATTTCAGTAATGAAATTGCTAGGCGTGCTAATAGAACGAAGCCTGCCTCGGGTAATAGAAATGATCGCGAAAGTCGCATCTTCATCTGACGATGAGGCCAGTTTGTAAATAAATTGATCACGACCTTGAAATTCAGTCCCGGCTGTATAGAGGATGGACTCACCCTCGACCATAACTTGTCCCATCTTTGGTTGTGCGTGAATCGAAATATGGATGCCCGACGTCTCCGATCCACAAACTCTATCGTTTTCAATAACCGGTATGGAAACTGATAAACCAGGTTCTATTTTAATCTTATCCTCAATGGCGACTAGAGAGCACGGAAATTCTTCCTTACTTCCTTTCATATTTATTGTCACTTTACAATGCGCCAGGGTTTTACCATCGCTCTTTGCTGAGAGAAAAAAATGATCTTGCCCTCCGTAGAAATCACGCGCGGCCACGTACTTTAATAGGAAAGTGTCTGCATAAGATACCGTTCCTCTTTGTGGATTCTCTAAAACGCTTAACGTTGCGTTGGAAAAGGATTCTTCGACAAGGGACTTCAGGTCAATGATTATGGTTGAACCCGGAAGGATGTAGTAATGAGATTGAGTGAACGCGACTTTCGATTCGGGTTCGATAGGTTCAACCACCGTAGCGGAATCACAAGAAATTATTCCAGAAATAATAATCAGTAGAATAAAGCGGTTGGTCAGATAGAGGATGCTTGTATTCATTTTCTGTCAGGCTTCTATAAATGCTATGACCGGAGAAGGGATCAAAACGTTGCGTGATGGTGCTGTAATGTGTACCATTCCAATCTGTCTCGAGTCGAGCAATAAGAAGAAACGGATGGTTTGATGACGCGATAAATTTCCCATCATCCTTTATGACTAACCGACTGTGGTTAAAGAAAGAAACACTACATGATTCCCCTACTAGCACCTACCATAGGCTGAATCCACTAGCTAGCGGCGCTGCTCTCGCTTCTATTGATTTACCAGCCCAGCATCAACACATCTGCTCAATTTTCTAACATTATTAATAAGTGGACCGGGAAAAATTTCACTGAATTTTTTATTGTTTCAAAAAGAGAAATTGAATAAGGTCGGATTCGAAACTATTTCTCTTAACCTGCACGAAATTATTTATCAAGGCGATCTTAGTTACCGGCTCAGATTGAGCAGGCCCGCTCCTTCCATTCTAAAAACGCTGCTCCACAAAAACTTCAAATAGATTCGTCAAGGCTCGGATACCAAAGCTATGTTAACAAACTTGTCCCGATGCGTTTTTGCTCTGCCGCATCACCATTTCACCGCTTTTCTTTTTTTTTGATTTTCAAGCCCTAACATATGCGCATAAGCTCTGGGTTGCATTCGCGTTGGTTAAATGCGGATCGCCCTTGGAAGGAGCAACAGACTATTCAATCGCATTTACCGTTTCTTTATAAAGGTCCATAATAAGGAATCCACTTTCGTCGCGGTCCGCAATTCGCAGTTTCATTTTTTCGAGTTCGGCAATAAAATCCGGATAATTTCCGAAATCCTCTTTCAAATTTTTTAAAGTCAACCGGCGGATGGAGGATGTAAGACTCGTGCTGTAGAAGATCTCATCGCCGCTGACAAACACGGAAGAATATAAGATCAAACCGCCAGCGTCTTCAATTTTATAGAAATCCTCCTGTGCGTTTAATTCCTTTCCCCCTGGATAAAACCGGAATATGCTTCCGCATTCAGAAAATCCATAGATGGTCCCGGGAGGAAATTTCAAAGTGGAATCCGGAGTCACGATCTTGACCGTAAGTGTGAAGTCGGCCGGAAAAGTGAAACCCAGTTTGTGATCTTTGTCAGCAGTGTTTATTTTATGTGACAAGTTGTTGTTGACGAAATCATCCTGGGTAATATAAACGCCAGCAAGGCAAGAATCTGTTTTCTGTGAATAAACGGGAAGTGTCAACAAAAAAAGCGCTACTAAGCTGCAAGCAGCTCGTCGAAAGAAGCTGTAGGATAACTTTGCAGGAAAGATATCAGGGAAGATCATTTATTCTATTTTTTCGAAGCTACATCCTTTCCTCCCTTAGTCAACATCGCTTCAATTTTTACCAGAACCTTGTCTTCCGTCATTTCTTGACCTAATATTTTCGGAGTTTCTATTTTGTAATCCGCCAGGGTAACACCGAATTCACTTTGAAGCTTGACTTGCCCCCTATCCCCGACCGTGACGGTTCCTTTTTCGGTTACGTCCTTTTCAATTCCATGGATCTTTAATTTGCCAGTCGCGGTGGCTTTATAAGACCCGGGTTTATCATAGTCAATCTCGCCTTTTATTTTTCCTTTAAAACTGGCTTTCGGATATTTATCCATTTCCAAATATTTTTTCCTCGCATCTCTCCCCATTTTCTCACTTTTAAAGTTGAAATCCTTCATCGTAATATCCAAAGTTACTTCGCCACTTGAAGCGTTCAATTCAACCTTAACCTTTTCGTTCAATGCATCCACATCTGCTACTGGCGCTTTGGAGAAAAATGAAACATGCCCCTCGGTGCTCGTGTATTTGTTTTGTGCGACGACTCCTTGTAGTGGCAACAAAATCGTGGTGATAATGATAAATAATGTTTTCATGCCATGGTATTTCCCAATAGACGCCAAGAAATATGCCATAGTATTCGTCTTCGCCTAAGGCGCCTGATTTCGCGCAATTGTCCGACCTCAGTTGGGAGGGCTGAGGAGTAAGCTCCACAAAATCATGATGCATATTTCTCCAATCAAAATCAGTGCTGTCTTTAAATATTTGAGTCACCAATTAGTACACACATTGTGAAGCCATAGAATCCAACGTACAGCCTAAGCCTGACCAAGAATGATGCAGCAGGCTCAGGACGAGCACCAGTTGAATGAGTAAGCAACTTATGGAATGTTGTTGCTAAAGAAACTATTTCGGTTTTGAGTTTTTATCCAGGGTTTACCGGCCCAAGTGGAAAGTGTAAATGTACTTCACAATGAAAGCCCTGTAATCGGAAAAGGGGATTTCTGGATCGTGATTGCCATCATTGTTTAGCGTCTCATTATAAACCAGATACAGATCATTCCCATCCTTCCAATTATACCGCAGCCTGAAATTTGCAGCCGTCACTTTGGTTAATGAATTGATTTGAATAAACGCATTTATGCTCAGGCGTACATCGAGGGACGTGGAAATTTTTAGGCTTGCTACATGTGCTGTATAGGTTGGCTTATCCGAAAAGGAAATTCGATTGTACTTATAAGACCCGCCTAAGGTTAAGTATTTCGAGATTACATACGTTGGGGTTACGGCTGCAGAAAAGCGGTCGCCTCCATAAAAAGTACCCGAAGTAACATCGAAAATAGCGCTCAGAAAATTGACAGAAGGGGTTTCATAGTTAACAGTAATGTCTTTGTTAACGTATTCCTGAGCGGGAATCTGAATGGAATCAGCGAGGTCAAAAGCTATCGGCACGTTATCATAGTACCTATTGAAAGCAATGGTTAGACTACTATTTTTTTTCCATTCCATGTAATACGTTGGTGACGCCAGAAAGCTTTCGAGCTTGTCGGTCGAACTGGAAAAATAAGCAGTTCCCAGCAAATCAAAACGGATGTACCTCACCGACTTGCTTTTGTTTGTAAACCATCCATACGAAAGCTTGTCGCCGACCGCTTTAAAATCACTCCGTAACTCAAAGCCAATGCCTGGTGTAAAATTTTTATCCACCTGCGAAAAACTCAGCGAATAATTGAATCCTACCTGTGACCGATTTTCCCACATGATATAGATCCGCTTGCGGTCACTCATAAAATTAGAATAAGTGAGTGTGTCCTGAGAATCATAGGTTCCCGCTATATTCACTTTCAGGTAGTCGTTGCCAAACAGATTAATAATGCCATCCACACCATACCCGAAATTATTGGCTCCCTTCCAATCTGTACGCGAAGTAAAAATTCCTCCGATATAGGAATTGTTTTTAGAAACTCTCCTGCGCAACCGGAGTACACCAAAATTTTCGGATGGATTACCGTCTTTCGCGCGTGACTGAATGTTTAGAAATCCCACATCGTAATTATTGATTCTTCCTACCAATCGGGCGCCACCCCATAGCGGATTAATTTTTCCATCCTCGATTCCGATACGTCTGCTGTAGAACAATCGGTTATCGCCATCGAACCCAAAGTCCATAATACTGGAACGTTCCAAAAAAAACCTGCGCTTCTCAGGGAAGAAATAATCGAAGCGGCTCAAGTTTACGATTTGGTCATCGGCTTCGACTTGGGCAAAATCGGTATTCACCGTAATATCCAGGTTCATGTTATCCGTCAGTGCGTGCTGTACATCCAGCCCGGCCGTAATTTTATTATCATTCATCTTATCAGGATACTTATTGCCCTCTTCGGGTTTGATGTGGTGATAGCCTGCCCCTGCCAGTAGATAAGGAGAAGTAAACCAGGGGCGTTTATTACCAACATTCGAAAACGAAATATCCTGCGCTTTCGAAGGTTTGATGAAGCTCCAAAACCCCCAGTCCGGTGGAATGTTGGGGTAAATATCCATTTGTCTTTCGCGCGCGAGGTATCGGTAAGCGATCAAACCCATGGTAACATTCCCATTGGTTGTTTGAAAACGCAAGCTGCTGAATGGAATACGCGCTTCCACTGCCCAGCCCTCATCATTCTTCGACACGCGCGCTTCCCAGAAAGAATTCCATGACAAATCTGTAGGATCGTCCCCCTGACCGTCATTTTTTAAGCTCGCGTCAATCCGCGAGCCGGTTGGGGTAACGACAAATATGACACCGTTTTCATTATCGTTATAGGTGTCAAGTATGATCGTCACCTGATCCATGGTCATGCCCCAGTTGTCGCGCTCAAAACTAGGCTCCTGTATCTGGCCGGGTTTATCATAACATACCGTTGAGAAATACAAGAACTTGTCATCATAAGCTACCCGGAATAATGTTCTGGCGTTAGGCTTATCAGCATAGGTTGCCCAATGGCTTATGAGTGAGAGCGTGTCTATTGAATCCCATTCTCCATCGGTTATCTTCCCATCAAATTCAACCGGTGATTCAAGGCGCTGAATATCGTGGAGCGGCATTTGGCCAAATACTGGTATTGAAAGAAAAATTATCAGCAGGAACAGCGATAACTTCATGATTCAGGTTTGCCTTAGGTCAATTGGTATCTACTAAAGAGTTTATTTATCGGAAAATAAATTTTCCAGTATCATTAGTAAGCTAAACTATTAGCGGTTAAAATCAAATAGCGGTTAAAATCAAAAGATAATCCTGACGCAACCTCGCCTTTTTACAAATGTTGGGTGAATACTTTCTGGCAGTCATCAAACTGATCAATGACATTTTTAGCAAAGTAAAATTGGAATTCTAAACAAAGTCCCTCGGATGGGTTCCTGCTACTTTTGCTTCATCAGAAACAAAAAAACATTTATGGTGCAAGCCAGCCCCTGCCCCCACCTTTGAATGCTGCCCGCGTTGATTCCCATGATTACAACGGTATCACCACTGGTGAAAGATTGCTTGACATTTTTATTCAAAGCTCAAGGAAACTGGGCCGTGAAGGCGAAGTTTGAGAATATCGGGAAGATGTCACTAAAATAAAACAAACCATCTCAGTCCTTCCCTAAAGTAAAATTGGATGTGTGGCGTATGAATCTTGCGTTCACTTCAGTAATTCTTTCTTAACGTACGCTGCACTTTTCTCTACGCACAGGACTGCATCTCCATTATAATTATTCCCCTGCTCTACAAAAACGTGCTGAAGTCCGGCAATTTTTCCCTCTGCGAGAATGGGTTTGAAGTCGATGGAGCCATCGCCCACAATTTCATGAAGATCGCGGTTTGATTTGTTCATATCTTTAATGTGCCATGAAACAAACCTTCCGGGATACAACTTGAAGTAATCATGTGGGGTTAGCTTTGATGCGCGAGTGATCCAATAAAGGTCCATTTGGATCTTGACTAGCGATGGATCAGTCTCTTTTAAAATAATATCATAACCGATCTTTCCATCATATTCAATGAATTCGAAATCGTGATTGTGATAGGCTGTCAGCAGGTCTGCTTTTTTTAGTTGTTCCCCGATACGGTTTAATTTTTCAGCAACGACTTTGAAGTGATCCAGCGACCGGAATTCAGGTGCGGTCCAGGGCCATACAACGTATTTCTGTTTTAAGGTGTGCGCCCCTTCGATACACTCATCAATGTATTTCTTCAATGCTTCATCGGTTCCGGGATGCATGAACTGGGTAAGATCATAATGTCCACTGGAGGTCGTAAGGTTATGATCATCGAGCAGTTGCTTGAAAGCTTTCGGTTCAAGGTTATAGTATTTCGAGTTGCTGAATCCATAGATCTCAACGTCTTCATAACCAAAACCAGCGATCTTCTTCAGCGTGCCTTTCAGATCAGCAGCTAGTGCTTGACGGATACTGTAAAGCTGCAGGCCCATCTTATATTTTTCATTTAACAGAAAAGCCGGCGAGATAAGGGCAGCCGAGGTCAACACGCCAGCGTGCTGAATAAAAGTTCTTCTGTTCGTCATATGGAATTTAAAATAAGGCGTATGATAGTTTTTATTTGAGAACGATGCAACACGACCATTCTTATAACCTTGATTATTCCACCTTAATCACAACGCATCCTTTTTTATGCCCTTTTTCCACATAAGCATGAGCCTCGGCAGTTTGTTCAAGTGAGTAGGTTCTGTCTATAACGGGTTTTATTTTGCCTGAAGCAATAAGCGCAGCAAGGTGATTCAAATCGGCGACTGTTTCTGCTGCAAACGAAAAAATCACTTTCTTCCTGGTCTTCCATGATACCCATAAACCGCGGAGCATCCTCCATGGACCTGTATTGGCCATCAGATAGACGCCTTCACTGTTCAATGAGTTTACGCAGCGTGAAAACGAACTTGCGTACACCGTATCGAATATCACATCGTACTTTACACCATTTTTGGAGAAATCTTCCCGGGTATAATCAATCACATGATCTGCTCCAATAGAACGCAGCATGTCCAACTTACCGGTGTGATCTATTGCCGTGACTTCTGCACCGTAAAATTTTGCCAGCAGAACGCCGTAGCTTCCTATGCATCCTCCCGCGCCTATAATAAGTACTTTTTGCCCTGGACGAATCTTTGCTTTCCTTAAGAAATGCAATGCATTAATTCCTCCGACAGAAATGGTAGCGGCTTCTTCGAATGTAAGGCCGGCGGGTTTGATCGCCAGTGTAGTGCCGGGGCGGCATTTATATTCTGCGTTCGCGCCCATGAGCATTCCGCTAGATGCAAAAACGGGGTCGCCCTTTTTAAGTGACATAACATTTTTTCCAACCGTTTCAACTACCCCGGAAAACTCCATGCCGGTAACAAAATTTCGTGGCTTCCGGCATCCCATAAACAATCTCATAGGAATCCCGGTCCATATCGGTAATGTTAAGGTTCGCAGCTCACAGTCTCCCATGGTTACTGTAGATGCGTGTATTTTTATAAGCACATCATTTTCTCCTGGAACAGGCTTTTCTATTTCAATAAGTTGAAGCATTTCCGGCGGCCCATACCCCATGCATTTAATGGCTTTCATTCCTTTTGTTAGATTTTACCCGCGGCAATGACGTGCCAGAACGCAATGTGTTACAAAATTGTTTTGTTAAGACAAAAGTCGCTGATATAAATCTTTCGACTTTGCTTTAAAGACCGAATTTACTTTGTTCAAAAGGCGGTTCAGTATTCTGAAACGTCTCTCCCACTCCTTCCTGCCATACGCATGCCTTTTGGCTACGTCGATAACCGTTTGCTCAGTTTACGTAAATCATTTTTTTGGTACCTTTAACTAAATCTTTCAGCGCATGAAGGACAGCAATCAAAACAGCGAAGTAAGCCTTGCGATTTTCCCGTTTGAAAACCTCACGGAGCACAACGGGATGGAGGTGTTTTGTAAATCCTTTTACATTGACCTGGTTACTGAACTTTCACGCTTTCGGCAATTTAGGATCTTCCCTTATGAGTCAGTTCAAAATTCCGAACGTTTACCTACCGATTACATCATTAACGGATCCTTCCGTTATCAAAATGACCTTCTAAAGATCAACGCGCAACTCATTAATAACCATAATAGTCAGGTAGTGTGGGCTGACCGGTATGAAGGCGAAAAGGACGCTATTCTTTCCATCCAGGAAAGCATGCTGAAACAAATTGTATCCAGTTTACAGCGGCAGCTTAATCATTACCTTTTAGTTCACACTCGAAAAAAATCTCCTGTAAAGTTTACAGCCTATGAGCATTGGCTGTATGGGATGGAGGAATTAAAAAAAGGGTCCCTTGAGGCGGATGAAAAGGCACGCGTTCATTTTCAACAAGCCATTGAAATTGATCCTGCGTATTCGCTGGCATACTCAGGTATGTCGCTGACATATTTTAATGAATGGAGTTGCCAACTGTGGGAACGATGGGACGATTGCCAGGAAGGCGCTTTTAAATGGGCAAAAAAAGCCATCGACCTGGACGAACAAAACTATGTTGCTGCCCTGGTGTTGGGCAGAATATATCTTTACGAAACCCAATACGAAATTGCAGAACATTACCTGAGAAGAGCACTTCGTTTAAATTCCAACGATGCAGATAACCTGATCCAAATCGCTTCGTGTTTTGCTTTCCTGGGATATTTTAAAGAAGCGGAAGACCAATATCTGAAAGCGCTTCAACTCAATCCACTAAACGCATATAACTATCATGCCGTAGGTATGATTATCGCTTTTGAGCAAGGCCAATTTGAAAAAGCAATTACGTTAGGACTAAAGGCAAATATGATGTGGGTGGATTCTCCCGCAATGATGGCCGCCGCCTATTTCGAGGTAAGTGATTTTGACAACATGCATAAGTGGTGGCAAACCTTTCGTCAGGAGTTCCAGAAAAAAATCCTTCACGGTGGTGAGGTTGATGAAGAACAAGCTTTACAATGGATTATCAATGTGAGCCCCTATAAAATCCAAACGAAGCAACTGAGTTTTTGGGAGTTTATAAGTGAAAAGAAGATTGCCATGCCTTCGCGCATTTTTACAAAGGTTGCTCCTCCCGAAAAAAATTATTTCCTGAAAGAACATGACTTGTGGCAAATTTCTTTTGAAGGAAAGCTCATTCGTGCTACAGAAGTTAAGGGCTTCTGCGACCTTATAAAGTTGTTGCAGAATCCGGAGAAAGAATTTCATTGTGCAGAACTCATGGGAAGTGGACTAGATATGAAAGCAGAACCTCTGTTCGATGAAAAAGCAAAACGATCATACCAGAAAAAGATTCTTGAACTTCAGGAGGAAATCCGGTCGTCGGAAAACAACAACGATCTCCAACGGACGACCATGCTGCATAAAGAGTACGATGACATAGTGGATCACCTGACCTCGTCCCTGGGAATCAAAGGAAGCATCCGAAAGTCTCACGATACCCTTGACAAAACCCGCTCTGCTGTCACGTGGCGCATACGAACCGCCATCCAGAAAATAGAAAAAAATCATCCTATACTTGGCAAGCACCTGTCCATGTCTATTAAAACCGGACTTTTCTGCTCATACAATCCCGAGAAGCCAGTCCAATGGATAACAGATCCAGATTTTTCTTAGTAAGTCGGTTTTACTTACATCGTAAGTGGTGAACTTACACCTTAAGAGGTATAATATAAAATATTATGCCAACACCGTTAGACATTTTACTAGATCCCATCTCACTGATTATTTTGGCCATCTACGGAGCCTTAATGTTGTGGGAAGCCATTTTTCCCGGAAGAAAACTACCTGAGGTAAAATATTGGAAGCTTAAAGGGCTGGTTGCGTTTGTACTTTTCTTTTACCTCTCCTCATACCTTCCCTTGTTCATCAATCCGTTTCTTGAAAAGTATCGCCTTTTTGATCTTACAGGCTTAGGAACCGTATGGGGCGGTTTAGTTGCCGTGCTCTTGTACGAATTCGGCGTTTTTGTCTGGCACTATAGTATGCATCATAGCAATTTTTTATGGAAGACCTTCCACCAGATGCATCATAGTGCTGAACGGCTTGATACCTACGGAGCTTTCTTTTTCAGTCCGTTGGATATGATTGGTTGGACCGTACTGGGAAGTATTTGTTTCGGTTTAATTGCTGGTCTTTCACCTCAGGCAATTACCATCATGCTATTGGTAACCAATTTCTTCAGCATCTTTCAGCACGCCAATATTAAAACACCGCGTTGGTTAGGTTACATAGTTCAGCGGCCCGAAAGTCATACCTACCATCATGCCCGGGGGATCCATCGTTATAATTATTCGGATCTTCCACTCTTTGATATCCTGTTTGGTACGTTTCGCAACCCAAAGGATTTCGATTACCAAACTGGCTTTTACAACGGGGCATCCAAGCGCATCTGGGATATGCTGCGCTCCAAGGATGTTTCTACTCCAAAAATTGACTAGCTAAGGGCTTTGCGGATCATTAGACCTGCATAGTTCAAACACCAAGTCACAGGTGTTACATTATCATAACCAAAACCTCGTTCGGATGGCATGTAGCCTATCCGTGTCAATTGAGAAGTAAACTTTCCAGTACGTGGTCATCTGTCTTTTAGTCATCAAATCAAAAAAAATCAAAATTTTAAAAACACGCATGAAAAAGCTTTGCCTTCTTTTCACAGTTTCCATCATTGCATTGAGTACTGTATTCGGAGAAATAAAAAACGGCTATGAAAGAGAGATTTTGAAAACGAGAGAATCATTAAAAAGATATAGTGCCTTGCTTCGTGCAAGCCATCTAACTCCATATCAAAGACGGAAAATAGAACATAGCATTGATTCTTTGGTAAGCAATATCTCCAATTTTGAAATAACAGAAAATTTGCTGGAACAATTTAAAATTATCTCCCCTGAGCTATACTCCGAAATTGATACCCTTAAGGATAGCAGGGGAAGGAATGTCAAAGTATATGTGAAGTTTATTCCGCTAGCTAGAACAGAAATTCAATGTTGGGGAATTACGCGCATGGGACCGATGGGGAACGATAAAGAGGCTTATTGTTCAGAATATGGAATGTTTACGGTCTCTATCAGAATCTGGATTTCCAATAATGCGCTGGTTGTGTTGGCCCATGAACTTGGACATGTAAAATACCAGGTCCCTCATTTTGCGGAGTATATGAAATACTATAAGGAAAATTACACCTTTAGAGTGGACATATCCCATACGCTCGGCCATAACCCCGATGATCTTAGTGGCAGGAGTGCAGCACAATACGCAAGAAGATTTCAGAAGGAATACAACTATTTTTTAAAGATGAGAAAGGAAAAGCTTCAAAGCCCTTTAATTCTGATCGATAGAATCAGAAAGAATTTGACCAATGCCCGGGTAAATACATGATGCTACACAACGCAATCGCGCATCGTATTTATTAAGTAATTATTGTTTCACTATTTTCTGAAAAACAAATCTTTCATTAACCTGTATTTGAACTAAATATATTCCTTTATCCAATTTTGAAAGATCCAGGCTCGTCTGCCGTTCGCCTACCTTTTTAAATAGTATTAGTTGACCCATCGAGTTTATGACTGTAACATTATCTATTGTCTGATAATATGTAATATTCAAAAAGTCATAAACCGGATTGGGAAATAATTCCAAACCTTTGTCGGCTGACTCAATACCTGTTACTATCGAAATCTGAACGGCTAGTGCGGAACTACTTTCGCAACCGGAGATAGTTTGTGTAGCAAAGTAACTTGCACCGGTGATCAATTGTTCCGAGGCGGAAAGGCTATTTGTTCCGTTAGAAGCATCTTCTTGTGAACCATACCATTTGATATCGCTTCCCTCCGCAATCAGATCAGCAATCGTTTTTCCACTATCAAAAGTCTGTAAAGGCTCGCCTGTTGGAAGCGGCGTATCGGTCACTCCTACTACCACGCCAGGTCTATTGCCCGATTCACATCCTTCGATAACCCGCGTAGCATAGTATTGTGATCCACTCACCAATGAGGTAGTCGGCAGCAAAGGCGAGCCACCGCTTTCTCCTTCATACCAATTTATGTTCGTCCCTGAGGGAACCAGATCTTCGACTGTTGCACCCGAACAAAATGTCTGCGAAGGTTCTACGATCGGAGGCGCTGGATCATTTACCACGGCAGCCACGATCAGGCGCTCGTCGGATTCACATTCACCAAAACTCTGTGAAGCATAGTATTCTGTTCCATTGATTAAGGATGCCGAGCTTTGCAAAGGCAAGACACTGCTTGCTGTTTCATACCAATTTATTGTCGACCCTGTAGCGATCAAATTTTCAACGGTTGCACCCAAACAAAATGTTTGTGTAGACTCTCCTGTCGGAGGACCTGCATCATTTATAGCTGCAACCACGATCAGGCGCTCGGCGGATTCACATTCACCAAAACTCTGTGAAGCATAGTATTCTGTTCCATTGATTAAGGATGCCGAGCTTTGCAAAGGCAAGACACTGCTTGCTGTTTCATACCAATTTATTGTCGACCCTGTAGCGATCAAATTTTCAACGGTTGCACCCAAACAAAATGTTTGTGTAGACTCTCCTGTCGGAGGACCTGGCTCATTTACTACTGCAACCACGACAAGGCGGTCGGCAGATTCACATCCACCAAAAGTTTGTGAAGCATAGTATTCTTTTCCATCGATCAACGGTGTTGACCCTTGCAAAGGCGAACCGCCGCCCGCTGTTTCATACCAGTTTATGGCAGGCCCGGAAGGGCTCAAATTCTCGATTGTCGCACCCGGACAAAAGGCCTGCCTCTGACTTCCGAGTGGCATCAACGGAAATCCTGCATCGCCGACAACATCCAATCGTCTGCAAGATTCAAGGCCATTGATGGTTTGTGTTGCATAAAAGTGTTGCCCGCTTGTGAGAACATAGGTGTTCGGAACATTCACGCCGAATTGATCAGCACTTTCCGTATACCATTTAATGTTCGTACCCTGGACTGGCAAATCCGCCAGCGTAATAGTTTGGCCACAAGAAAATTGTTTTGCCGGAAGAGGAGATGGAACAGATCGACTTGAAGCGAGTTTGCCAATTCCTAATTCACCATTTCCATTGGAACCCCAAACCCATAGAATCCCATCCGTTGTAAGAGCCAAACTGTGCGCTCCGCCTGCAACCACAGACATCCAATTGAAAGCCGAACCAACTTGTCTTGGAGTCGAACTGTTGCTCAATGAAAACTGTCCTGTCCCTAAAGCACCTGAAGCTCCATAACCCCACGACCAAAGCGTTCCATCCTTTTTAACCGCTAACGTATGGGTATCACCTGCCGAGACCGTTTTCCACAGCGATGTGCCTATCTTCGTTGGTATGCGCCTCCCTGTCGTTGTACCATCACCAAGCTTTCCATATGTATTGTCGCCCCAGGCCCACAAGGTGCCATCACTCTTAATACCCATAGCGCTCAATCCTCCTGTTGAAATGAATTGCCAATCTGCGTCCGTACCGATTCTTGTGGGTACATTCTTTTTAATGATGGTGCCATCACCCAATTGACCATGATCATTATTACCCCAAGCCCATAGCGTGCCATCTGACTTGATCGCCAACGTAAAACGATTTCCGTTCGAAACGGATCTCCAATCCGTTGCGTTGCCGATTTTGGTTGGATTGGTTTTAGCAACGAAAGTTCCGTCGCCTAATTCCCCGGAGCTATTGTTACCCCATGCCCATAACGTTCCGTCAACTTTGATCGCACTGGCATGATAATCGGGTCCGTATCCATAGGTCGTGATGGTAAGCCAATCTTTTTGGTTACCCACCTTAATGGCAGGCAGCTGATTATTATCCCACTCAAAAATTTCGCCGTCCGTTTGAATGCCCATTCTCTTATAGCCACCGTTTGACACAGACAGCCACGTGTTATCTGTGCCCGCCTTTAGGAGTATACCTATAAGTCGGTATGGAAACGCCAACATATTCATCACCCCAAACCCAGAGCGATCCATCTGATCTAACGGCTATGCTATTGCCCGGGCCACAAGGCAATTGATTTCCAGGTTTCATTAAATAAACTTACGGGCGGTGGGGTTGCTCGAAGTGTGATTACTATTTCAGAACGAGAAACAGATTCACCACATTCCCCAATTTGCGAGGCATAATAGGTGGCCCCATCTACTAAAGGAGTATTAATTGGAATTTTTGCACCCCCTGTCGGCGTGTAATACCAA
>CAWING010000007.1:0-173766 GCA_963837415.1 uncultured Bacteroidota bacterium
TATTTCAATGATTGGAGGTTTCAGATATCCGCACGTTTCAATTTAAAATAGCTTAAATAATTGAATACAATTATCCAGCCAACAACAGTCAATACTGAGCCAAAAGTGACGTAATCTTTAATTTCCTGAAAAGCATAACGTGGCAATGGCAATTCAATCAAATTCCAAATTGATTTCATTGGAAAGTAGGGTATCAGCCAGGGAATATAATCATCGATGTTCGCTGTAATAATCGATTCGATCATTTGCGAAAGCAATAGCAAAATGATGGTAAGCCCGGATCGCTGAATTAGAATCCCCAGCATCAAAGCATAAGAAAGAAAGAAAAATATTTCTAAAAAGTAAGCTGGGAAAAATTCCAGGTCGGTTATAATCCTATCAAGTTCAATGGACGGGCTGTAAATCAATCCGGTAACCAATCCGATGACAAAAATCATCGCCACACTCATGAAGCTTAGTAAGACATTGGTCAGAATCTTTGATATTAAAAATTCTGATCGGCTGAGCCCATCAATCACATTTTGACGCACCGTGCGATATGTAAATTCATTCGTGATGGATATGACCACCATAATAGCTAATACGACTTTCAACCATCCGCTAAACCAAATCAAGTTCATCCATACATCCGGAAAATGATAAAGGGGAATTCTGTTGACATTTAGTTTTTGCCCGAAATCCTCAAACGTATTTGCAATCCACTTTAAAAATTCCATGCCACTGGCGGCCCCAAAACCCAAGGTTAAAAAATACAGACCGCACACAATCCAAAACGTCCGATAGCTCGTTAATTTTTTGAGATCAATTTTTAATAAATGCAGCATCATGTTAATGGTTTGTTTCGGCCAAGTATTTCCAAAAACATTTTCTCCAAACTTTTTTTCTTCGTCACAAGATGATCGACCACTACTCCGTTTTCAAATAAGAACTTGTTCAAATCCCTTCCATGAAAATTATCCCGAAGCGATACCTGATAGCTACCCATTTTCGCGGGCAACGGATGAAGTGCCTCCAAAGTTTAACAACAACTCATTAAGACGTTCATGGTCTGCACGGACTTCCACGGTCTCAGTTCCTCTGCTAACGTCATCAACCGGACCACTATGAATAAGATTACCCTTCTTTAAGATGGCAAAGTGAGAACAAACTTTTTGAACCTCATCCAATAAGTGACTTGCCAAAATAATCGTCTTACCATGAGCTGCAATTTTTTTAATTAACTCCCGTATTTCTGCTATGCCCATGGGATCAAGCCATTGGTAGGTTCATCCAGAATTAAAACGGCGGGATCATTTAATAAAGCTGAAGCAATGGCAAGCCGTTGCTTCATGCCCAGGGAATAGGTTTTGTATTTGTCATCTCTCCTGATCAGTCAATTCAACAAGGGCTAAAACATTGGGAATATTTTCAACCGGGCATTCCTTGATCATGGCATTCAGTTCCAGATTTTTTTGTCCGCTGAGATATGGATAAAAAATAGGATGCTCCAAGCACTGCGCCAATTTTTTTTCTAACGTGATGAGAAGGCTGTTCTCCAAACCAACTATAGGTACCTGATGTGGGATTGATTACACTCATCAGCATGCCAAGGGTCGTGGTTTTACCACTTCCATTCGGCCCGAGCATACCAAAGACCTGGCCTGCGATTTACTTCCAGACTCAAATTATTGACTGCTGTTAGCCGGCCGAATTTCTTGGTGAGATTAGCAATGGATAAAACTGTTTCCACTCAATTGTTTATTTACCGTCAGATAAGTCGATTAAAGAAAGAAGTAATTACAAATCAATGCTTATGTTTTGCGGCAAATTTATCTATTATTTCTTTTATCTCGTCACTCTCTTCTATAGTCTTAAAAACGCTTGTTACTTTATTTAAAGGAATACTACCAACGATATCCAAGACATAAAGATTATCAGAATCATTCACGGTAACGATCATGCCTTTGGGTTTACCATCCTTCATATAAACATCAAAATTTTTCCCCTCATGGCGGCTTGTCATCATTTCTTCAAATGATTCTGATTTGTAATCACTTATCAATTTTTTGTAGTCATCACTTTTAAATTCATCTTTTTTTATCACCAGAAACTTCATCTTTTCAACATCCTTGATCAATTCATCAAATTCTTTGTCTCTCGGTTTGATTTACCATCCTCAACGTATTATTGTAAAAGAAAAGCGCACGTGCTTCACTGTGTTTTTTTTGAAGCTTTTCCGTGGTTTTGCTTTGAGCGTGAACAGAAAGTGCTACTGATATAAAAAAGAATAGAACGATGTAACGCATATTTCTACAATGCTTAAAATTTTAAGAACGGTGTCAATAGCTTAAAGACACCCTTGATCAATTCTTTTTTCTTATGGTCGCCCATTTTTTCAAGGTGTTCAAGGCCTTTCACATCCATCTTTTTTCCAATGCGGGCAATTTGTCTTCAGATCAATTTCACCAAACAGACTCATGACCATAAATTGTTCATTACCTCCCATAACCATCAGCAACTCGGAAATCTTTCCAGAATTTTCCTTAATATAAAACTTCATATCTTTGTCTTCATTACGAACGGCCATCAACTCTTCATATTCCTTGATGGGAATTAAGGCGAAAGCTTCTTTATACAGCTCGCGTGCATTGCGGGCATCATCCTTCGCCAGGATTTTTAATCCTTTTAGTTTACTTATAGCCTCCAGTATTTCTTTGTCTTCGGGGGTTTCAGCATCCATGTTTGTAAACAAGCCGAACATTTTACTGGACACTGTCACAGAGCTAAACGATTCATCGGTTTGATACTTACTAAAAAATTTAGAGATGGCATCTTGTGCGAAAGCTCCACTCACCACAACCATCAACACGCCTACTGCAATTATCTTTTTCATATATTCTATTTTTTCAAGTTCTTCTATTAAAAAATTTTATTATTTAATCGTACTTACAATTCAGTTTCTTTTTTCTTTTGAATCTCTTCCTGTGCTTCGTTAAACATATTTATTTTCTTTGCTTGCTCCTCTGCAGTACCAAAACTTTTTGAGATCATCAGCAGGGCTTTCTTTGTTTCTTCGAAAGCAAGTTTGGGATCATCATAGGTATCTACTATAGCTTGCGGAGTCGTTGTCCTCACCTCATTTCGAATAAACCAGCCGGCGACCAATACAACAGCCAGTCCAGCAGCTATTCGCATGGTGTTGTAAACCAATCTTACCAATTTACTTTGTCTAGGAGCATGGATGTTGCGCATTACCTGCCCTTCGAACGCGAGATCGTTCAGCGATTTTTTTTTATTCTCTTCAAAATAGCGGAACAAAGCTGCAGTATCGTTCCACCGCTCAGGAATGTTATTGCCCGCAAAGTATTCTCGTAGCTGCTTTTCTTCTTCGAGCGTTGTCTCGCAGTTCCAATATTTATTTAGAAGTTCTTCCATGTTCTTAAAGTCCATAGGCATTGATCTTCACGAATTTTTCACGTACTGCATTCCTGGCTCTGAAAAGATTAACTTTTACCTGGTTCATATCCAACTCCATGATCTCACAGATCTCATTATAACTATACCCTTCCACATCACGAAGGTGTATCACCTGGCGCTGTTTTTCAGGCAGCGCAGCAATAAATTGGTCAATCCGATTCATGCTTTCTTGTATTTCTGTTGACTCATAAGGTGATAAATTCTGCTGTCGGACGTGATACCCATCTTCAATAGGATGCGTCTGTTTGCGAGTTAATGAGCGAATACGGTCAAGTGAAAGATTTTTGGTTATGCGCATACACCAAGCTTCCCAGTTTTGCACCTCATTCATCTGCTCGCGGCCTTTCCATACCCGGATAAATACTTCCTGTACGATATCTTTGGCTTCTTCCTCATTTCCCAAGAATTTTAGGGCAAAGCGAAAAAGTTTGTTTTTAACAGGTAGAACCCGGTTTTGAAATGCTTCTAGATTCATTCAATCAAATTCAATAGCAAGACGTGAAGGTCGGGAAGATGTTACAACGAAATTTAATTTTTATACGATTTCTAAAACATTTGACGAAATTTCTAAATTCAGCCATCCTTTTTATAATGGGGTCGAGAGCTATTAGAACCCGGCGTGGAAAAGGTACGAAGTACAAATTGTGAAGTCTGATATCGTACCTCGTCATTCGTACCTCGTACCTATTTTACTTGGCCTTCTTCGCCTTTACTTCGCGGATAAGTTGCAGCTCTACGTTCTCTTTCGAAATATATTTGTAATTACCCTTCCCTAAATCGGCAAGTTTCTCAAGGGCTTTTGATGCGCCTGACCCTTTTCCGAAATTAAAGACCGACAGAAAAATATCTTCTTTCGAAAATTTCTCGATCAGCAGGCGGGTTTCATCATTCAATCCGAACTCTCCATCGGTCGCGAGAATGATCCTGTTATTACCGCCACGGATGTAATTTTCATCAGCCACTTTATAGGCTAGTTTTATTCCGGCATTACCATCCGTCTTTCCCGAAGATTTCAAATCATTAATGGCCGCTTTAATTTTTCCTTCTTCCTTAAACGATGCAGATTCCAATAAGGCCTTTGGCTTCCCTGAAAAAGCAATGATTGAAACTTTATCTTCCTTTCGCATCATGGAGAGGAGATCCAGCACGGATTTTTTCAATAACGGAAGTTTTTCAGATGTATTCATTGACCCAGAAACATCCAATAACAAAATCATATTGTTCGTTGCGTAACCTTCCATCGACCTCAGATTTTCGCCAGGTTCTGAAACATAAACGGTGTCACGTTTCTCAATGTACACGGTGTCGTGCAACACTTTAGTTTTTTCGACAACCTTCACGGAAGCTTCCTGGGATTGAGCGAGTTTCTTTTCAGGAGTGTGGTTTGTTTCATTGCTTGTGATCGGCGTTACTGCTTCCGATATTTTTTCTGTCTTCACAGGCTCCTTAATGACTTCTTTCACCTCCTCCTTGACCTTTTCAATTTTTGTGTCCGGATACGTTACACTGTATAACTCAGGTTGCTTTACCGTTTTTAAGTGAAGGATTTCCCGCGATAACTCACAGAACTTATTATAATCATCAACAATGTCATTATAATGATACACAACGGTATGGTAGGGGTGTTGATATCCCGATGCATTGGAAGGTTTTAGATTCTTCAGTGTCTCACTTAATGACTTGGATGTCAACGGAAGGTCTTCATACGGTGTATACGGACAAAGTCCATTATTGCGGCCGATCTTCTGAATGCCTTTCATGTTTTCATATTCCTTTGCTATCACCTCGCGGAGAGTCTCGTCAATCTTTTCTGTTGATATAGCAGAAGGATTTCCGCTATAATATGCCTTTGCTTTGAATAGTCCCTCGTGATCAAAATCGGTTAGCTTTTGCAAAGCTTTTCCCGAGACATACCAGGAATTAGCCGGATTCAAAGGAATATAAGCCTCATATATTTTCCGCACATCTTCGTAAAGAAATTCTTTCTTTTCATCCCAGGTGTCCAATAATACCTTTTGGCGTTCGAGTATTTCATACACTTTTTTAAGGTGATCTTTTTCATACAACTTTCCCCTTGTCTCGATCTCGAGTGATGCGCTGAGGTCATCCATTTCTTTCAAAATATTTAGTATCACCTCAGCCTGATCATTTAGCGATTTCCAAGCAGCTGGAGGTAGAAGCTTACTATCCGCTATTGTTTTTTGATAGTGCGACAATGGAAGTTTGAAGTCCTTGTAGTCAAATGACATCGCTCCTTTCTTTTCAAATGTTTCCAATGTTTTATAATACGAGGCGGTAGAATTGAAACTTGATAATACCAGCTGCATGTATCGGGTCTGGCGCCACGTTTCGTTTAAATATTCGATGTAATTGGAGAGCGATTCATAGATGGATTTCGGAATTGCAGTTTTCTGCGCGCTTACTACGATCGATGTCCTGGAAATATCCTTGAATTTCTTTACGTCAACTTCTATTTTTTTCTCCTGCGTCCGTATTTCAAAAACCGGAACATAAGTAATTGATTTAAGACCATGGTAGTTATCTCTTTCAGCGAATTGGACAAAGGTGTTGTAATCAGACACCAATGTTCCATTAAAATAGTTGATCAATTCCAAATAGACATCATTGCTATGCTTATCGGATTTTTTTGCTTCAAAATTGTATTCATCCAGTCCAGCGCGTTTAGAGCTGAGTACAGAGCTCAACGAACTTTGAAAACTCGTCCACATACTGGATGCGGGGTATTGCAGTACCGGTTTAAATTTTTGCATCGCGCTTAACTGGACATCGGTGTCCAGAATGCTTTGCTCTAATTTTTCCGTTGACCAGCCCGTATGCACATCCTCCTTGAGATTAAATGTCCATGAATCGATAAAACTCCTTTCCTTGGCTACCTGATTGCGCATCATCTCATCTGCTTTATGATAAGCATTTAACGCTGTAGCCGACGTTAGTTTTTTATACCAAACCTCTAATTCAACTTGGAGTGCCCGTTGTTTTTTTGTGTAATCACTGAGAAGAATTTGGAGTTCGTTAATAAACGTTTCAGCGTTTGCAAAATTATCCTGCTTATAATCTTCAAGTTTATGATAGGTATCAAGCGCCTTGCATTTCGTATCAATTTTTTCAGCAGCATCCCGTAGCTCTTTGAGCTTGGTGTTTAGTGGCGTTGATATGGTAGCATTCAAGCCTTTGCTTAGGCTTATCGCGTTATTCAAATAGTAGTCTTCCATCTGCACAGGACAGGTGTAACGGGGGGGTCCCCATGAACTTTTCTGATGAATTGAAGGGTAATAGGCGATAATACTTTTAACAACAGCAGTTACTTCCTCAGCCGATTGGTTTGCATATTCGACATAGCCGTTTAGAGCTTTTTGATGCACTGACGTAACCTGACAAATGGATAGCGTTGAAATAGGTAAGAGCAATAGAATGATAATTGGTCGCATAGCTGGAAATGAGGCTATAACAAAAATAGTAAATTAGGCTAGCTTGATCTTGTTAAATTAAAAGCATTCTCTGTTCCATTCAGTTTCCTGCAATTTAAGGACCTCCAACGTCGACATGAGTATAGCAAGGTGCAACTACGTAGGACAAATGGTTTTTGCCAGAGTTGAAAATCCCATTTTCTTCACAGGAATCTTTCACCCACTTCTTTCCAATTGTTTAGCCGCTCGTACGTAGTAATATGAAGGTTGTGTGGCGCGGTGAAAATGAATTTCTCACCATTAAATTTTTCTAGATTATGGGACAGGTCATCAATCATATAATCGCCATGTACGACAGCTTTACTGCCACAGAATACAATTTGTTTCCAATTCAGGAAAGAACAATGTTCTCCCAGCCATTTTAATTTTTCGGAAAGCGATTGGGGAAATTCCATCGCAGCCGATACGATAAAAAGTTCATACTTCTTATTTAATTCCGCAAGAATTTCCTGACTTCCCATATTAGGTTGCATAGTTTGAAAGAAGGTATCGCGAAAGGGAAATTGACGAATGATGTCGTGGTGGTCCGGAAAACCGGATCCTTCATCCTTATGATTCAAACTATCACGCGTAATGCGAACACCAAATTCCTTTTCATAAAAATAGATGAATTGTCCAGTGGCATCGACAATAACATCATCCATGTCAATAATCAATCGTTTCATCAAATGGTTTTAGTATATTCAAGTGTGCAAAGATGTAATTTTTCAGAGAATGGACGAACGCGATGAAATTATTGTTTTTCGAAAATTTGAGACTTCCATTGATGCCTATATCGTCAAATCAAAACTCGATGCGTACGGAGTTCCCTGTTTTCTCACCGAAGAGAATATGGCTAACTTATATCCGGGAGCAAGCAGCCTCATGAACTTCAATGTACGTCTTCATTTATTTGCTTACGATATAGAACGGGCTCGGAACATCATGGAGGAAAATCATCTTGTTCTCGATGATGAATCGATTACCAAGTGTCCTAAATGCAAGTCGACAAAAGTCGACCGTGATTTTCCTAAAAAACTTTCATTGACCTTTGCTTCAACCTTAAATTTATTGTTTTTCGGTATTTTCTTCCCCCATAAAAAGATATTCCGATGTTTGGAGTGCGAATGCGAGTTTAACGATTAAGCTTGTTTAGATTTGTTACTATGCAACAGCAAATTATCTTGGGGCTTGATAAACCAATATGTCTTCAAAAATAATTATCGGAGTAATGGGTCCGGGTGAAAATGCCACTCCTGATGAGAATGAAATGGCGTATGATCTTGGCCGGGAAATCGCAAAACAAGGGTGGATAACTCTCACCGGAGGCAGAAGCTTTGGCATTATGGACGCCGCTTTGAAAGGTGCATCCGAAGCTGGTGGGCTTACCATGGGTATTTTGCCTGGCGATAATGATAAAAATTCATCGGATCATGCGCAGATAAAAATTATTACCAGTATGGGTAGTGGCCGTAACTACATTAGTGTGTTAACCAGTCACTTGCTTGTCGTTCTTGGGATGGCAGCCGGTACTGCCTCCGAAGTGGCTTTGGCGCTAAAATCCAAAAAGAAAATTATTTTGCTTAATCAGGATGAAATAACGATCCGCTTTTTCAAAAATTTAGGATCTTACAATGTGTTAATAACAAAGACAGTTGCAGAAACCATTCAGGAAATAAAACAATATCTGGGTATGAATCAGGGTGTCGAGGCTGTTGAGAGCGACTCATAAGTATCTAAGACTGCTCCTCCGTTCAATACCCGAAATATCAATCCGACAACTTTAATTCTTCCACAGATTTTCGAATTGACTTTACTTCTTCGTCGCTTAACTTAAAAGCAAGCGACTTCACATTTTCCTGTACTTGTTTTTCATCGCGTGCTCCCACCAACACACAATCCATGCTGGGCTGGCGAGTAGTCCAGTTGATGACCAGTTGGGCTAACGAAACTCCATGACCATCAGCGATAGGTTTAATTTTTTGAAGAAATGCATTCGTCCGATCGATGTTCTCAGGTTTGTAATATCGATTACTTTCCCTCGTATCGCCGGCATTAAATTTATGATCACGTTTGATCTTTCCCGTGAGTAACCCTCGCTGTAACGGACTATAAGGAAGAATACTCATACCGTTTGAAATTGCCTGCGGAAGAATATCTTTTTCAATCTTGCGATGTATCATGCTATACGGCACTTGGTTTGAAACTAACCTTACGGTTTTCAACGCTTCGTTTACCTGCGCAACATTATAGTTGCAAACGCCAGCAGCCCTGACTTTACCTTCCTCTATCAATCCGGCTACTGCCTCCATTGTTTCAGCTATGGGTGTTGTGGCATCCGGCCAATGAATTTGAAGTAAGTCGATATAATCCGTTTTCAATCTGCGAAGGCTGTCTTCACATTCCTGCCGTACCCTTGCTTTGCCGGCGTATTTATAAATTTTTACGGGTTTACCATTGTCGGTGGTATCAAAATAGTATTCGCCCTTATCTGTAAGCCAGTTCATTCCATATTTAGTAAGTATTTGGTATTTATCCCGGGCAATACCCTCCAACGCTTGCCCTATGAGCTGTTCGCTCTTACCAAAACCGTATACGGGTGCTGTATCAATGGTCGTAATTCCTGAGTCCAGTGAAGCCCTAATGGCTTTGATGGCAGATTGTTCTTCGGCTCCACCCCACATCCATCCACCTATTGCCCACGCACCAAAAGCCAGGGGTGTAACTTTTACAGATGAAGCTCCAAGCTGTTTTAATTCCATAATTCCAAATTTTTCCGCTACGATATACAAAGTCAGATTCTAAACTGCAATAGAAATTACAGCAGGCGTATCACGGAGACTAACCCAACATTGAGCAATGATCTGCATGTTAAGTCATGAAACTCGAAACCTGAAACTTAAAACTCGAAACTAGAACCTATTGTCCCATCATAACAAAGGCACCCCAATAATAGGGCTCTTTATATTTTAGCATCAATTGTAGTTGAGCTTGTTTGAATGCTTTTTGTTTATTTCCCAGCTTGAGCCAGTTCGAATAGAAATTCGCCATTAGTTGTTGAGTAGCAGCATCATCCACTTTCCACAAGCTCATGATAAGGGCATCAGCGCCAGCTACTAAAAAGGCCCGTTGAAGTCCGTAGACACCTTCTCCTGCTTTTATGTCGCCTAAGCCGGTTTCACAAGCACTGAGAATGATGAGATCTGTTCCGTCGAGGTTTAAGTTCATTGCCTCATACGCCGTGAGAATTCCATTGTCATTGCTCTCCAAATTAGGCATTCGTTTCCCACTGACGGTACTACCGGCTCCCGCCAGCATGAGACCAGAACGAAGCAGGGGATTATCATTTGCATTTTCCATGGAGATACCAAAGGCGCTACCTGTATCATCAACGTCTTGTAAAAAATATCCGTGCGTAGCAATGTGAATCAATGTTGGACCCTTAATCGATTTAAGATTTCCCTCTGTCGCAGTTTTCTGCATGAACTGTTTAACCTGATAGCCCGAAGCCTTCAAAACTTTTGAGACTCCATCGAGTTCGACTTTTGTGCCTGGCAAAACAGCAATGCTGCCGGGACCATAATCAGGAAATCCGAGCAATGTTGCATTCTTCTTTGAAGCTTTCGGTTTTTTACTTTTTAATGCAATCAGATCTTTTGAATTGCCGATGATAACGATGTCATATCGATTGATCACATAATCAGCATCGGGTTTTTTCAGCGTATTTAAATTCAATTGATTGTAGGTGCCATCGGGTGAAATGTATATTAATTTTTTCCCCTTGAGTTCAGGTTCAATGGGTGACCAATATTGATCATAGGAATATTCATCCGCAATTCGTTGTTGAATGGCGTTGCGATAAAACTTAGAATACCGGGTATCCAGTTGCTGACCATTCTCCATAACAACAAGCTTGGGCATTTCGCTGCCTTTAGTCAGAATCAATGCAGCATACTTAGAATCCTTGGTAAAAATCTGGTCAAATTTTTTCACATGAATAATTTCTACGACCGCCTCCGTATCATTCAATAAACTTTTGACTTCCTTGAAGCTCATCTTGCGCGTGGAGTATCCAGCAGAGAAATCAGCAGAACGGGCAGAAAGGTTTTTCTCCATCGTATTTGCAGCTCGCTCCAGCGAGTCCAGGTTGATGGACTGAATTTTTAATTCCTCTTTCGAGTATGCATACAATCTTGCAAGAGTTTCCTTCTGGTCAAGCCAGGCAACATAGTCTTTAATTAACTGTGCATTCTTGCTGGAAAAAATAGCCTTCTTTACCTTATTGGTTGAATTCAGCAGCAGTGCCTTCGTTGCAATCTGATAGTCATACAAATCCTGTATGACAGAAGGATTTAATGCACTTGCTTCAATGGCAAAATTGTAGAAGCGTTGGAAGCGAGGAGAGAGCACATCCCAGTATTTCGTTTTCTCGGCCTCACTCATGGGAGGAAAATAATGATTGATGAAGTCAAGTGATTTGTTCATGACTTCCTGATACAAAGGAAGGGCCTTTTCCCAGGCATGTTTTTTCCAATGCAGGATAGCAAGATCTTCCTGAGAATGAGCAAATAGGGGATGATTTTTACCCAGCGTAGACTCACGGATCTTTAGCGCTTTTTCGAGCAAAGGCTCGGCGTCCGAATATTTTGCTTTGTACCGATAAAAATTGCCTAAATCGCTGATGGCTTTAGCATATGCGGGATTATCCTCACCAAAATTTGTTTTATAGATGGATGCCGATTTTTTCAAAAGCTCTTCAACCTTATCTTCTTTTCCCATCACCATATAAAGCGCGGCCTGATTGTTTAGCATGCTCGCATAATCAGGATTATTTTTCCCTAACCGTTTTTCCATACCGGTATAGATAGCATCCGCCTCCGGATATTTGCCCATTTGTCTATACAATAGGGCCTGGTTGGATAAAAATTTCAGGTGATTTTTGGATTTATTACTCTGTAACTTTTCAGCAATAGTAATAGCTTCTTTTAGAACGGCATCCGCTTCCTCATAACGCCCTATGGTTTGGAAAAGCATGGCTTGATTATTCAAAGCAATAGCATATGGCATGGCCGTCTCCATACCATTGGTTTTAACGATGGCCAGCGCAGCTTCAAAATCTTTTTCGGCCTCATTGTAACGAGCCAGATTATATTTAAGTACGCCGTAATTATTCAGGGAAGCGGCAACACTTGTATTCGTTGCTCCAAATTTTTCTTTGCGCAGTTTTAAAGCTTCTCCGGTAAATTCTTCAGCCTGTGTAAAGCGTCCCATCGTAGCATATAGCAACCCCTGATTGGAAAGAGTTTTGAGATATCCCAGGTCCCCCTGTAATGAGTCCCCTTCGTAGATGGATTTAGCTAAGGCAAATTTCTTCTCTGCTAATGCAAACTTCGAGTTTGCATACAAAACTTCACCCACATCAAGTTGAAGCCTGGCGCGGTCCTTGGCAGAAATTTCAGCATTTTTTATAAATCCCGCTCCCAGACTTAACACCGAAGTTACTTTTGCAGCACCCTCCCCTTTCTCTTTCACATCAAATAATCCGGAATTGTCGCTCAATAAAATAGCATAGTCAAAATCGGTTGAATCAAACTCGGCACGTGCCTTTTCCATGTCGCCCATCACCGAATTCACAAGCTTTTCACGATTTTCTTTGGTATTGATCGCTTTTGCTTTCTCCACAGTTTTCTTCCCAAGATCTTTAAAAAGTTGAGCGTGAAGAGGGCAAGACGAAAATAAAACCAAGATGCACAGGAGGCGACCAACAGCTACTTTCATGGCTTAAAATTTTAGGAGGGATCTAATTTAATCTAAAACCTGACGGAAGGCTTAAAAAAAGTTATAATTAATATCAATTATTTAGAATAAAGGGCAAATCTGTACTCCAGCGGGTATTCGATCAAAAACTATCGCTTTCCCGGTAGGCCTTAATCAAACTAAGTTCACCTTCTTTCCCCGGTTTGGCATTACCATGTTCCATACCCATGATATCACGATAGCCTTTGTCGTAGACGTATTTAAAAATATTCTTATAGTTGACCTCTCCCGTTGTTGGTTCTTTGCGGCCTGGATTATCGCCGATCTGGAAGTAGGCAATTTCATTCCAGGTCTTTTCAATGTTGGGAATAAGATTTCCTTCATTTCGTTGCATGTGATAAATGTCGAACAGGATTTTGCACGACGGGCTTTTCACTGCGCGACAGATTTCATAGGTCTGATCAGAATAACGCAAGAAAAGCTCAGGCGTATCGCTGAGCGGCTCAAGCACCATGATAAGTCCGTGCGGCTCAAGTATTTCAGCGCCCAATCGAAGGGCATCGATCACATTACCGGTTTGAATCCCTATTGGCAAACTTCGTTCGTAAAATCCGGGTACAACGGTCAACCACTTTGCATTAACCCGCTTGGCAACCTCAACGCTTTGTTTGCAGGTTTTCACAAAATTATCCTTGAATTCCTGTTTGCCTGTTGTAAGTGAAATTTTCCAATTATCACCACCATCTATAACAAATACTCCCATGGTCATACCAAGCTTCGATAACGTCGCTCCTATTTTCTCCTGTTCTTCCTTGGAACGCTTAAGCATACCGTTGTCTTCTATTCCTCTAAAGCCCTGCTCATGCATGAATTTAATCTGCTCTACGAAATCCTTTCCGGCATGATTGGCAAACATTCCATCGTGAGGAGCATAATTTAATTTGAAAGTCGGTTCCATGGCCGCGTGATCAGAAGGTTTAGGCGTGACGATTGTCAGATGCAAAAACATTAGTCAATGCTATGGACGAAGCTGTTGCTGTGAATCCATGTCGAAGAAAATTTCTTCTTTTCATAGTATAATCTTTTTAAATACTTATTAGGGTCAGACTGTTTCAAATTCAGAGAACAATCCTTGAAATTCCCATAAGTTAAAAACATTTCGGAAATCTGTGAGCTGGTGTCGGTTTAATCGTTATCCGTTATTAGCATTATTCTCTATCATGCCTGTAACAACTATAAAAAGCAAATAAGAAATTGTACTGATGCCATGTTTAACCTTTAACTTTTAACTTTTAACGGATAACGATTAACTGATAACACCTATCTTCGCGCCAAATGAAACTTTATGTAAATCTTGCCCGGGCGGTTATTGAGGCGCTGGGATTGATCTTTGAGGACAACAAGTACGCTGACAAAGTCATCGAAAAGGTTCTAAAGCAAAATCCAAAATGGGGAGCTCGCGACAGACGGTTCATAGCAGAAACAACCTATGATATTGTTCGCTGGTATCGATTTTTAGAAAATATTACAGAAGCTGAACAAGGTGACTATTGGAAGTTGCTCGGAGGATGGTGTGTGCTTCAAAATATTCCCTTACCTCCATGGACTGAATTTAAGGACCTTTCAGAAAAAAGAATTCTGGAGCGAAATATAAAAATGAAATCCATCCGAAGATTTCGGGAATCCATTCCGGATTGGCTCGACATACTCGGTGAACAAGAACTAGGCAAGCGATGGGAAAAGGAACTCAATGCCCTCAATGAAGAAGCGCATGTGGTGCTGCGCGCTAATACGTTAAAAATTTCTCCTAAAGATCTGCACCGTGCCCTTCACGAAACCGGAGTCGAAACCGATTTCCTGGAACATTTTCCCGATGCGTTAGTACTTGCCGAGCGTCAAAATATTTTTCGGAATCCTACTTTTAAGGACGGACTCTTTGAAGTGCAAGATGCAGCGTCACAATTTATTGCTCCGTTTTTGCGCGTTAATCCCGGAATGCGTGTTGTTGATGCGTGTGCAGGTGCCGGGGGAAAAACGCTTCACCTTGCTGCGCTTATGAAAAACAAGGGACGCATCATCGCCATGGACGTGGAACTCTGGAAATTAGAGGAATTGCAAAAGCGCGCTCGAAGGGCAGGGGTTAGCAACCTGGAAACGAGGGTCATTGAATCCTCAAAAACCATAAAACGATTAGAAAACTCTTCTGACCGCTTGCTGCTTGATGTCCCGTGCTCAGGACTAGGTGTATTGAAAAGAAACCCCGATGCTAAATGGAAATTGTCGCCGGAGTTTATAGCCAATGTAAAAGAACTTCAGCAACACATCCTTCAGGACTATGGAACTATGCTAAAGAAGGGCGGACTAATGGTTTATTCTACCTGCAGCGTGCTTCCATCAGAAAATGAACAGCAGGTTGAAAATTTTCTCAGGAACAACAAGGATCAGTTTGAATTTGTTGATCAAAAGTACAGCTGGCCATCCGAAGGTTTTGACGGATTTTACATGGCCCTTCTCCAGAAAAAACAATAACCACTAAATCCCCCGGACAGAGCCCGTTGCAGCCAAACCCTGATTTCCCTAACTTGAAATTCAAATTATTTATTTACGTCCTTGAAATCATTTTTTCTCATTCTTTTCCTTCCGGTTTTCAGCATTATGCTTTGTGCCCAGGAGTTTAAACCGTACGAACAAAGTTTGCCGGGTTCATCCGTAACCTTTAAAATGATACCCATATCAGGAGGAACTTTTACCATGGGAAGTCCAAACTCTGAAACCGGCAGAGACGAGGACGAAAGTCCTCAAAAAAAAGTAAAGCTATCGCCGTTTTGGATGAGTGAACATGAAGTGACTTTTGGCGAATGGGATGTATTTTTTAAAAATATAGATGTACCGCAGACCAAAGCAATTGCTATAGATGCGGTCTCCCGTCCAACCGCGCAATACATAGATCTTACCTGGGGTATGGGCCGTGATAGTAAACAACCTACCAATAGTATGAGTCAAGCGGCGACTATCATGTATTGTAAATGGTTATACAACAAAACCGGCGTTTTTTACCGTTTGCCCACAGAAGCTGAGTGGGAGCATGCATGCCGTGCGGGAACTACCAATGCATATTCTTTTGGTAATGATGTGCAACGCCTAAAGGAACACGGTTATTTCAAAGAGAATAGTGGGGGTAAGTTTCAAAAAGTTGGGCAGTTGAAACCGAATGCCTGGGGATTATACGATATGCACGGTAATTTAAGCGAATGGACATTAGATCAATATGATCCGATAGCGTACCAAAAACTTTCGGAAAAAGCGGAAGATCCAATAAATCCACCCGGTCCACGCTATCCTAGAGTTGTGCGCGGAGGTTCGTATCTTTCGGAAGCAAAAGAATGCCGGTGTGGAAATCGAATATCCTCGTTGACAGATTGGAACAAACGGGACCCACAGATTCCCAAAAGTAGGTGGTGGCTTACCGATGGAATGTCTGTCGGCTTTAGGTTGGTAAGACCAGTGAAAGAACCATCCAAAGAAGAAATTGAAAAGTTTTTTGCTCAATATTTGAAATAATTATAAGAATGTTAAGGGACCTTTATTCAAAAAGTGTCTTTGGTATCGTCATCTCCTTTCTTATGATGATTTGACCCCAAGGTTATTAGATGTAGAATTAAAAAAAATAGAAGACTGAAATAAAATAAGTGAATATTAAATTAAATGCCCTATGAAATCAACAAACGAAACAAGTAAGACTTCACGGCGAGAGTTTGTAAAACAATCGTCTCTCCTGGCAGGAGGTCTTGTGGCTGCACCTCTTATATCAAATGCAGGCTATTTTAATTCTGTAGATGATACTATTAAAGTGGCGGTAATTGGTTGTGGCGGTCGCGGAACTGGTGCGGCTATGCAAGCATTATTAACAAAGCAGAATGTAAAACTAGTCGCTATGGCTGATGCCTTTCGCGACAGGCTGGATGAATGTTTCACCGCATTAACAGCAGAAGATAATGAAGAAGGAAATGTAAAAGCTAAAGTTGCCGTAACCGAAGCGACCAAGTTTGTTGGCTTTGATGCATACCAAAAAGCGATTCCTTTAGCTGATGTTGTCATACTGACTACTCCTCCTGGATTTAGGCCCATTCATTTTGCGGAAGCTATTAACCAAGGGAAACATGTGTTTATGGAAAAACCGGTGGCTACTGATCCCGCAGGAATTAAAAAAGTATTGGAGACAGCGGAAATTGCAAAACAGAAAAAGCTAAATGTCGTAGTAGGACTCCAACGTCACTACCAGAATTCGTACCGCGAATTATATAAGCATGTTAAGGACGGTATGATTGGAGAAATTACTTCGGGCCAGGTGTGGTGGAACAACGATGGAGTATGGGTGAAAATGCGCGAGCCTGCGCAAACTGAAATGGAATATCAGATGAGAAACTGGTACTATTTTAATTGGTTATGCGGAGATCACATCAATGAGCAACACATTCACAATATTGATGTGATGAACTGGTTCAAAGGCGCATATCCTGTTAAAGCACAAGGTATGGGTGGCCGACAAGTTCGCACAGGCAAAGAGTTCGGAGAAATTTATGATCACCACTTTGTAGAGTTCCATTATGCAGATGGTACGATAATGAATAGCCAGTGCCGCCACATTAAAGGAACCTATGCTATTGTTGATGAAATGATAGTCGGCACGAAAGGAGTTGTGAAATGCGGTGCCGGGCAAATCGTGGGCAAAGGAAAGACACTTTATCAATATGATAAAGCATTGGAAAACAATCCTTACCAAACAGAACACGATGACCTCTTCGAAGCTGTTGCAAAAGGCAAATATAAATTTTCTGATGCGGAAAATGGGGCAAAGGCAACCATGACTGCAATAATGGGAAGGATGGCTACGTATTCAGGAGAGGTTATGGAATGGGATAAAGTTTTAAATTCCGGGATCAACATCATGCCACTGAAATATGCATGGGATGCTAATCCTCCCGTCCTCCCAGATGCAAATGGTTTCTATCCTATTGCTACACCAGGGTTGACGAAATATTTTTCGTAAGAGTCAGCCTAGTGTCAGATGTTTCTCTGACTTCCTTAAATTTTAAAAATCTCGGATGATTTATCCGAGATTTTTTTTATTGGATGTTCCGCAAACTTTCAGAACTTTCGCCAAAACTTATTTGTAAAGTCTTGAAGTTGTTGAACGAGATCTTGCTTAAATTCTACGCCTTTTGGGTGTTCCTGGTCTTTACTGTATTTATGCTTCTTCTTCTGCCAGGCATTATAATCCCCTTTTTATTGGGCAAAAATTTTAGTTGGATCGGCAGCCGTTTTTTAGCATTATGGTCGTGGATTTTTAGCATGCTTACTTTTATTCGATATGACTTCTATGGAAAAGAAAATTTCCGCAAAGGACAGTCATACATTTATATTAGCAATCACACATCTTTTTTGGATATCCCTGGCTTATGGATAATGATACCAGGCGAGGTCAAACCCTTGGCGAAAAAAGAATTATTAAAAATTCCGGTTTTTGGATGGATTGCCAAGTCTGCTTCTATCATTGTTGATCGTTCAAGCGGAGAAAGCCGAAAAAAAAGTATGGATAAGCTCAAAAAGATATTAACAGGAGGTACTTCCATTTTACTTTTTGCTGAGGGAACACAAAATCGATCTAAGGAACCCCTGCAACCTTTTAAAGAAGGAGCCTTTCGTATCGCCATTGATACACAGCAGCCAATTTTGCCTATGGTAGTGGTTGGGGCCGGGCCGCTGATGCCGCCAGGAACAATACGACTCAAACCCGGTAAGGTAAAAGTTATTGTTGCTCCCGAAATACCAACTGGAGGATTAACCAGCGAGGACATCCCGGCGCTTAAACAAAAGACTTTTAATGTAATGAAAGAATTGATAGTGAAGAACACCAAGAAGAAGTAATTAAGAAATCGGACTTATAAAATGCTTAATCCTTTGGTAGCCACGAATGATCCTCCATCGGAAGGCCATATTCAAGCCGGTGCGTGATATTATTTCGGGTGCGCTTCCTATTATTGTTATCACCAACCCGAACGAATGCGTCGCGGTAACGGGCATCTTCTAGGGGACAATTACACAAATAATTTCTTAATCCATTAACTACGATGAATAACGGCCTAGTAAGCGGTTTATCCAATCAATCTTAATAGATCGTTAATCTGCTCCATCTGCAATAGCATTTGTTATAGCTACCTGCCCAACAATAACCCCGGTATTGAATCCCGCTTCATTGTCGAAGCGATAGTGTATGCCTCCATACAAGCGCGACAAAGCGGCTTCTTCGGCCTTGCCTATCAAATCACTTTTGTTGGAAGGAAACAAGTGACCTAGCAAAGTGGCTGCTGCACCTGAAAATGAAGAATGCCCGGAGGTGTAGGACGGAAAATTTGGAATACCGGTTGACGTCTTAATTTCCGGATCCATTTGCGATGGCCGCGGAATAAAATATTTGTACTTCGCATACCAGCAAATAATGCCCGCATCCATAATCGCCCGGTTCATAAGGGAGAAAACTCGCGCGGTTCGCACTTCACTATACTTTGCCTCAATGGTTAAATCTTCTGCTATAATATTCCAATGTCCTGGGGGGGTTGTAGTCCCAGCGCCATCTGCCCAAAAATCACCAATACTCCATTGCGTGCGCGACCTGTCATCAGCTATATTTCTAACTTCGTTCAGATCTTTCGTAAATTCTGCTGATCCAATTTCCGGTGGTGGGGGCGGAGCGGCGGCAAATACCGCCAATGAATCATACCAGGGCTTTACTTTTCCATACAACGGAAGCATTGGGGGCCTGGCTGGGATTTCTAAACTTTTCCACGGATTAGGTTTACCATCCAATCCAAAATAAGTGATGTATGTTTTATTTGGATCAGCAGCTTGGCTCATACGATCAGTCCTGGCTCTGCTAATTATTCTGGCCGCAACATAGTCGCCAATGATCTTGCCCGCATTAATATCACTCTGAGTCGCGGCGCCAGCCCACATTGCGCTGTTCATGTGCTCGGTGGCCTTGGCCAGGAAATCAATTGAATCGGATTTGGCTGGAAAAAGAAATTCAAGAATTCGGTAGGAAGTCTGGGCAATTACAGCTTGCTCAGAAGGATACGAAGGAAGATCTGTTTCTGGTGTTAGCAATCTTATTGCTGAGTTAGTTTTAGCAGGTGCTGGACGATTATGCAAAAACTTAAAATGCCAGGCAGCAATTAAAGCATCATGCTGTGCCACGCTAAGCAAAGCGTAAACCCGCGCAGCGAATGGAGGATTCGTAAACGGTTTATTAGGATTTGGTGCGGTTGGCGGGTCAGTAACGTTAGGCGCTCTATTATATCTTATTACTAAATCGCGGGTA
Source organism: uncultured Bacteroidota bacterium (assembly GCA_963837415.1). GTDB lineage: Bacteria > Bacteroidota > Bacteroidia > Cytophagales > Cyclobacteriaceae > Chryseolinea. Next base: position 20,059 of record CAWING010000007.1, read on the forward strand.
ATTTTATTCCATTGCACGACACCTCCGGCGGCCCAGAATTTGGCTTTAGATTCCTGATCGCCCGTACGGTTGGTAGTAAGATTTTGAAGCTCCTGCAGTTCCGCTTGATATTCGGCACTGCTCACAGCAGCCGGTGCGTTGATGGTAGGCAACGTATTTACAAAGGCAGGTTTCCAATCTCCCGCATCCGCATCCAGGGATGACGGATTTGCAACTGGAAGTTGCCTTATCTCAGGTATATCTTCTTCACAGGAATTCCAGACGAATGCTCCGATAAACATGGCGAGTATGTATAAAAATTTCTTCATGGCTTCAAAAATTAGATTTATTCCTCAGCGTCTTTAAAAAATGGAACATTGTAAATCAATGCCCCGCTAAATCGTGTTGCTTTGCCAATATTTTCACCCGAAAGGGTAAAGCTTGTACCAAAGCTCACACCTAGCTGTTTTATCCATGGGATAGAACTATAAAGATTAAAGCCCGCACGTGTATATGAAATGGCATTGGTGGGAAATGGAACACCTTGGCCAATATCCGTGCCGCTCCTCGCCTCGCGAATATTTATCCAAGCATCCGCATACAAAATTTTGTAAGTGCCGCCCACTTTTGCTACATAATCCCAGGCATCGGGTACACTTACCTCAACCTCTGTATCCAACTTGATATTGTATTTCTTTATGTAGCCACCTTGAGCCATGATAAATACACCAAAAGGCAAACGATGTTGTACAATCAATCGTCCATCTAGGCCGGTAGAGTGATGACCAATAGCCACGGGAGAATTTGCTATGTAATCGCTAATTGGCACGCTCAACCCCCCGGAGGCCATAATTGATAATTCCCCAATTGATCCAATCTTCTTCTTTAGTGCGCGTAATTTTACAAAGATACTAAGGTCCTGTAGCCCACGCTGTGACTGCCAATACCCTTGACTGGGAGCCACTCTTACATAAGGCAAAGACACGATCACATCAAGAAAATCTGTAACACCAGCTGCCAGGTAAACTCCAACACTCTTTGTAGAAATTGTCCCTAGGTTAGGATTGGTGACAATGGAATCACCAATGTAATATTGATCATAACTTTCGTAGCTATAACTCACCGCCGTATTCAGATTTCCTTTGCCGCGCATAAAGCCATCAACCATACTTTGTGCTGCAAGAGTGTATGATATGCATACACACATCGTCGCTAGTAAAAATTTATTCATATGTATATATTTTAGTTGAATTCCAGAATTATCGTCACCGTATGCTATATGTTTTCTTTAATTGTAGAACACTACGGGGAGATCTGATTTATAAAATTAAGTTAAAAAGGTGTGGTCAGCTATCAACATAAATCACCGAGGATACCGAGACAGATTTCCCAGCAGATTTAAATCCGTATTACACGTCTGCTCAAAATCAGAGTATCAAAATTAGGATTGAGGAGGAGGAATGAAGACTGTGAGGGATCTTTCCTTAAAAATTTTGGTAGAAGTAGCCTTTGTCACTGTGGAATTCCAACCATTGGAGGCTGAAGATATTTCAATGTTCGAGGGTAAAAAATCTTTGATAAAACCTGCAAAAATTTTCCCGTGGTGTTTAGCATCTACAGGCTTATCTGTAAAAGACTTTACATAGTCTTTAAGGGCCTGCTTAATTTGCTTACTCGCCTGGTCTTTAATGCAAACAATAACCAATGTGTCCTGCTCTAATTTTTGTTTTACGAGTCGGTAGAATTCCCCGTTATGTTCAACTTCACCATCGACCCTCTCATAATCATCAGAATCGGTGTGGTAGGGAACGGCAAGAGGCACTTTTATAGTCACCGTCTCATCTTCAGAATATTGTTGAGTATCCAGGCGATGGACAAGGTCCAATGTGGATTTATACCGCAAACCTTCTAATAATCCATAAAATCCCAAAGCATTGAACAAAAGGAGAAAGACTAGAGATATTGAAATGATCTTTTTCAAAGCATTGAAATACAAAGCATAGGTATGAAAAAAATAATAAAGAACCAACGGCGATATGCGCTGGAAGCTTAGCGCTCAGCACCTTAAATATTTCACAAGCTCACTAGAGAGGCATGTAGACTATTTTTTTTGTCGCAAAGAATGTTTCATTGAAATAAATAGAAAGGTCAAAAACCTGATGCGGTTTTTTTAATTCAGCGAGTTCATCATCCAGGTCGCCACCTTTGAGGTACAAGATACCGTTGTATAACTCGTGCTCCGATTTCTTCTTTACTTTTTTATGGACCCAGCCATAAAACTCTTTTAATCTTGTCACCGCGCGACTCACAATGAAGTCATACTCACCTTTGATTTGCTCCGCGCGAATCTGTTCAGCTTTCACATTCTTTAAGCCGAGCTCTTCGGAAATGTTTTTTACTACGTTGATTTTTTTTCCGATTGAATCTACTAGATGAAATTGTGTTTCGGGGAACTGAATAGCCAATGGAATTCCAGGAAAACCTCCTCCCGTACCAACGTCTAAAATTTTTGATCCAGGCTTAAATGAAATAATTTTGGCGATGCCAAGGGAATGCAATGCATGATTGACATAAAGATTCTCAATATCCTTTCGAGATATCACATTGATCTTTTCATTCCAATCTTTATAAAGGTTAAAAAGTTGTGAGAATTGATTTTTTTGAGTTTCAGTCAGATTCTGAAAATAATGGAAAATTATACCCGCGCTTTCCAATTTTACAATCTTCCAATTTTACAATTTTCTAATCTTCCAATCTATATATGATCGCGTTTATTCTTGACCATCTCGAACATGAGTTCTCGTGCGCGATGAAGTTGTGCCTTTACAGTGCCGAGAGGAGCATCCAGCTCAACCGCGATTTCTTCATAAGAAAGTTCATGAAAATACCGCAGTCGGACTAGCTTTTGATATTTCGGTGGCAGTTTATCAACAAATATTTGAATCAGTTCTGCTTTTTGCAATTTGATAGTTTCTTCCTGAGGATCTAAATTTTCATCCTCTACATCGATGGAAACAGATTGACCATCATCGTCCGTGAACGTATTTTCAATGCTAAGCGTATTGAGTTTTTTCTTCCGAATAAAGTCAATGGTGTTGTTCGTGGCAATTCGAAACAACCACGTGCTGAAAGTAAAATCTTTTTTAAAACGATGAAAGACTCCGAAATGATTTAGCAAATGATTCGATGGTCAGGTCTTCGGCATCATCCACATTGCGCACCATTTTCAGAATCATGTGGTACACCGGACGTTTATATCGCTGAAGAAGTTTAGCATAGGCCTTATCATCACCGCCTACAGCCATATCGATCAACTTGAAATCTTCTAGCGCCTTGGATGAGAACCTGTTTTCTAATTCTTCCATCGTACTTTTTTTGTAGCTAAAGCTATCATGCCCGTGACAAGATAATAAAAGGCATAAATAAAATCTAAAAACGGAACAGTCCAGAGTTCGATCTTCTGACCCAGTTTTTTAGAGGCAACGTTTGCAGTAACCGTGACTAAAATTAGCCGCAAGACTAACAATCCCAGGAATTAAATAAATTATATCGGAAAAAAATGCTAATGGTATCCCCATGAACCAAGTAAGTAGCCAGGTTATTGTAAAAAGTCCCAACAAAAAGCGATGGCCAAACCGGTAATGTTTACCCACGGAAAGATGCCTCACTTTCTGAGTGAAAAAAGATCGGAAGGTTGTTTTCGGAAAAGAGGTGACAAGTGATTCGTCACCAAGACAAACTGCCGTATTTCTTTCGCGTGGCGTGTTGATTTACAAATAAATCATCATCTCCTCCCGTAATTTTCAAAAAATTATTAAATCCTTTTACCTCTAAAAACTTGGACCGGCGATAGGCTAAATTTCTTCCCACCCCCATGTACGGAATTCCCAGCAAGGCAAATGAAATATATTGTATACCGGAAAACAGCGTTTCAAACCTGATAAATGAATTTAAAAATCCAGGTTTATATTGATACGGCGAAAAACCCAATACAAATTGTGTAGTCAGGACTGAAATGTTTGGCGATTGAACTGATCCAATCTTTGCTTTTGGGACGGCAGTCAGCGTCCGTCAACAAAAGCCATTCATACTTAGCGGCTTTTATTCCCAGCGTAAGGGCATATTTTTTTGCGTTGAAAAGCGGCGGTGTGCGATTTACATGCACCATACGGAGCCGGTGGTCTTTGCTGGTTTCCTTTATCAATAGATCAAAAGTAGCCATCATTAGAACGGTCATCCACGATAATAATTTCAAACTCAGGATGGTTTTGGGCCAGTAACAGGGGAATTAACTCCTTCAAATTTTGTTCTTCATCATGAGCACATACTATAACGGACACAGGTAAAGACTGAGAGGGTTTTTGAATGGTTGCTTTGGAAAGAGCTATTATATAAAGGGTGAAGTATATAATCTGTACACCGGCAACGATAAGAAAGATAATGAGTAAGACTTCCAATGACTAGCGATTTTCTGACAAATATAGAGTTCGCACCGAAGGATGAAAGAAATTTTAGACCAAACGAGGAATAAATTCGAAACATGTTCAACGTGTTCACTCATTATTTTAAAATACTCATTTACTAAATTCATTCGGGCGAGTGTAAAAACAGGCTTTCCAAAGGGTTTAAAAGCAGAAAATGCCAAATGTTTGCGTACACATAGATCATGTGCGCGAAAACATTTTTAGTCGCTTTGTGGAATTTTTCTTCATTTTCAACTTAAATTTTTATTGATTTGAATATGGATCTAGGGAAGAACATCAGGATTAAAGATATCGCCAAACTAGCCGGTGTATCGGTGGGTACTGTTGACCGCGTAATACATAATCGCGGACGAGTATCACAAGAGGCTCTTAAGAAAGTGACGTCGGTGATGGAGCAAATAGATTACAAACCTAACCTGATAGCGCGAACTTTAGGATCAAATAAGAATTATCGAATAGCAGCTATTATTCCGAACCCTCAACAAGATCCTTATTGGTCGCAATCTAATCTGGGCATTCTGCAAGCTCAATCGGAATGGACTCAGTATGGCATAACCATAGATCTGCACGTGTTCGATCTTTTTAACAAGGATTCCTTTCATGCTACAGCATTGGAGGCCATCGAAAGCAAACCCGATGGCGTTGTAGTGGCTCCAATCTTTTACCACGAAGCCTTGCCGGTTTTTGAATTATTTCAGAGGGAGCAAATTCCGTATGTGCTTTTTAATACAAATATTCCTGAGGCAAAACCGCTGAGTTTTATTGGGCAAAACCTGAATCAGAGTGGAAGAGTAGCAGCCCAGCTATTACATTTTGGCCAGCAGGGGCCCGGCACATTCGCTGTTCTCCACATCGATGAAGATATCCATGATTCGCTTCACCTGTTGGAAAAAGAAAAGGGCTTTCGGGAGTATTTCAACGCCAATGGAAAATCAAAATTTGAAATCATAGCTTTTAATTTAAACCCAAAGGACGCTACTTTTGAAAGTCAGTTGACGCAGCTGATAAAAAATGAATGATCTAAAGGGAATTTTTGTTTCGACCTCCAAGGGTTCAGCGGTCGCGGCTTCCGTTCTGGAGAGCCAGGAAAAAAAGCATATTCGCTTAATCGGGTATGATTTACTGGAGGAAAATTTAAAATATCTCAAAGCGGGCACCATTGATTTTTTAATTCATCAAAACCCCAAACGGCAGGCATTTCTAGGAATAAGCCATCTTGTAAATCACCTAATGTTTAAAAAAGCAACCCCCACGCAGGAACTCTTCCCATTGGAAGTTATAACAGACCAAAACCTAGGGTCTTACTTGAATTCCGGCCTGCATTGATATTTGCGAGTTTGTAGTTGCAAGTTTCGAGATGCGGTTTTCAATGCTAGATGCTTGCTATTTGGTTTGCCGGACTTTGTTTAACATCCGCATATCAAAGGAATTGTGGGTTCAGAAAGGTATTTTTGCGCTCGTTTATGAAATTCCAACTTATCTCCACCGACCCCAAATCATCTGCACGAGCAGGGGTTCTCAGCACCAGCCATGGAGAAATACGTACTCCTATTTTTATGCCGGTGGGCACGGCAGGATCAGTCAAAGCAGTGCATCAGCGGGAATTAGAGAATGATATTCAGGCGGAAATTATTTTAGGAAATACGTATCATCTTTACCTGCGGCCTGGAGTGGAGTTGCTGGAAAAAGCTGGAGGACTTCATAAATTTAATGGATGGAATAGGCCCCTATTAACTGATAGCGGAGGATATCAGGTCTATTCATTAGGTGCCAACCGAAAGATCACTGAGAACTGCGTCCTTTTCAAATCACATATAGATGGATCAAAACACTCATTTTCACCTGAAGATGTAATGGACATTCAGCGGTCCATCGGGGGTGACATCATTATGGCATTTGATGAATGTACACCGTACCCCTGCGAATACGAATACGCAAAAAACTCGATGGATCTTACTCATCGATGGCTGACACGATGTATCGAGCGCATCAATTCAACAGAACCGAAATACGGTTACGAACAAAACCTGTTCCCTATTGTGCAAGGAAGTACATATAAAGATCTGAGGGAAAAATCTGCCGAATTTGTCGCCACTAAAAATCAGGCGGGCAATGCCATAGGCGGTTTATCAGTAGGAGAACCTCACGAAGATATGTATGCCATGACAAGTCTGGTATGCAGCATACTGCCAACCGATAAACCCAGGTATCTCATGGGAGTAGGTACACCTGAAAATATTTTAGAATGCATTGCTCTTGGTATTGATATGTTCGACTGTGTCATGCCCACGCGAAATGCTCGCAACGGGATGTTATTTACCTCAGAAGGGATCATTAACATCCGGAACGAAAAGTGGAAAGACGACCTTTCCTCCATCGACTCAGAACTCGGGGGATATGTCAGCTCGTTCTACTCCAAAGCGTATTTACGCCACCTTGTCATTAACAAAGAAATTTTAGGAGCGCAAATTGCTTCAATCCACAACCTGACATTTTATTTATGGCTAGTGAAAGAATCCAGAAAACAAATTATAGAAGGTACCTTTGCAGAATGGAAAGAGAGTATGGTGAGAAAAGTAAGTCGGAGGAGATAGTTTTGAGTTTCGAGTTTCAAGTCTCGAGTTTCGAGACCGCTCCTTGTACAGCTTGAACTTAGCTTGAAACGGTTGAACACTCGAAACCAAAAACTCGAAACCCGAAACTAATACGTGAAACTTTTAGATAAATACATCCTCAAGACCTTTCTCATCACGTTTTTCTTTGTGGTGTTGATCCTGCTTACTGTCGTCACGGTAATCGATCTTACTGACAAGATGGATAAGTTTGCCAAGGCCGAATTAAACGCCTGGGAAATTCTTTCCTATTATCTGGATTATATTCCCTGGATCGGAAGCCTTTTGACTCCCATCACCATCTTCATTGCTGCCGTATATGTTTGTTCGCGCATGGCAGGCCACACAGAAGTAATTGCCATACTAAGTGCCGGTATCAGTTTTAAGCGAATGCTTGTTCCCTATTTTATTGGAGCCACGATAGTAGGCATCATCAGTTTTGTTTTGAATGGATGGGTCATTCCAAATTCAAATAAATCGCGCCTTGCATTCGAAATGCAATACCTCAAAAACAAATACTACTTTGAGAAACAAAATATTCATATCCAGGTAGCTTCCGATACATATCTCTATATGAAGAATTATAATAACAGCAACGAAACTGGTTATCATTTTACATTGGAAAAATTTCAGGATAACAGATTAATTGAAAAGCTTACAGCCAGTCGGATCGCGTGGGATTCCACCAAACAAAAATGGACGATGCATAACTGGTCTATTAAAAAAATTGAAGGAATTTTCGAGACGCCTGCGCGACCAGAAACTGTTCCTGGGTTTGAAGTCTCCAAAGTAACAACACAGAACAGGTTCATCCGATCTGGTGAGGTCATGGATACAGCACTGGTTATCCATCCCAAGGAATTTGAAAGTGATTACAGAAAATACGATGGGTTAACGTTGAATGAATTGAATGAATATATCCGCACGCTCCGCGCCAGAGGATCCACAGGTATTGAACTTTATGAGGTTGAAAAATATACGCGTTACACTTCCCCGATGACAATTTACATTCTGGTATTTATGGGAGTAATTGTATCCTCACGTAAAAGTCGTGGGGGAACTGGTCTTCAGATAGCACTTGGCTTTTTATTATCCTTCATTTTCATTTTATTCTTTACCCTATTCAGAACATTTGCCGAAAACGGATCTCTTCCTCCGGCACATTTCGGTTTGGATCCCTAATATTGTTTTTGGGATTATTTCTATCACCATGTATAAATACGTTCCGCGTTAAATGGCTTCTCGCGCAGATTACTTTAAGCTTCATTTCATCGTTTTTCTTTGGGGCTTTTCTGGAATTCTGGGCAAGCTGGTTACTATTCCCGCCTACGAAATGGTCTTCTATAGATCTATACTCTCTGCCTTGGGCCTGGGCATTGTTATGTTAATTGCAAAAGAAAAATTCGAAGTAACGCGAAAGGAGTTCTTCAGTCTTATCTTCATTGGCTTTATTGTAGCTATTCACTGGGTAGCTTTTTTTGCTTCCGCCAGAGTTTCAAATGTTTCTGTAAGCTTGGTGGGTTTTGCAACCAATTCTCTATGGACCGCCTTGCTGGAGCCCTTGTTTAACCGAACTACTATAAAAAAGTTTGAATTGATTTTAGGGCTTGTTGTGATTGTTGGTCTCTATATTATTTTTTCCTTCGATTTTCAGTATCACTTAGGTTTATTATTAGGCGTACTTGCGGGATTTACTTCTGCCATATTTTCTACTTTTAATGCCCGGTTGGTAAAACGAGTTCCTGCTTTAACCATAAGCTTTTATGGAATGATTGGGGCTTTTATTGGCCTATCTCTGTTTTTACATCTTTATAAAATTACTTGGGCAGAGGATGGTACGTTGCAACTCGTACCCACCCTTATGGATTGGATTTACATGGTCATATTGAGTGGTGCGTGTTCTGTATACGCTTACTCGACAGCGGTAGAATTGATGAAAAAAATAAGCGTATTTCTCATTCAACTCACCTTAAATCTCGAACCTGTATATGGCATCATCATGGCCGTTATTATTTTTGGATCCGAAGAAAAGATGGGTTTAAATTTTTACATAGGAACACTTATCATTTTAAGTGCTGTGTTGTTATATCCATTTTTACGGAGAAGGTATGGTCAACAGTTCATACCGAATCCATAATTTACAACGCCCGCGACGCTTTAACCAATAGTCGTGACTAATATTCAAATAGAAAATCACTCCAGTATCTGCTGTCCCGAAACTCATGCCTGGCATCAAGCTTAGAATCAAAAATTCCAAATACGGCCGAGCCTGATCCACTCATACTGGAATAGGGGGCCCCAAGGGAATACAATTTTTCCTTAATGGATTTTATGGCCGGATATTTTGTAAAAATGGAATCCTCAAAATCATTCTTCAACAAATCCTTCCAGTCGCCAAGGGGAAATTGGGTTATGATCTCAGCAACGGAAAACTGGAGACAACGAGGCGCGATACCTGCAAAAGCCTCCGCTGTTGAAACATAAACATCTGGGTGTTACCACGATCAAGAATTTTCCCTTAAGAGAAAGTTGTACTTCATTCAATACCTCTCCACGACCTCGTACCAACCATGGGTTTATCCTGAATAAAAAATGCACAATCGCTTCCCAGCCTCGCAGCATACTCCATTAATCTGGACGATGAAAGTTTCAGCCCGAAAATATCATTTAAAAGACGAAGGGTATATGCTGCATCAGAGGATCCTCCACCCAATCCGGCTCCGGAAGGAATAATTTTGTGCAGGTGAATTTTTACGGGCGCTAAATCAAAATCTTTTTTCAACAATAGATAAGCCTTCACGCAAAGATTTTCTTCCGCTGGCCCAGGAATAACATCACCTGTAGAAGTAAACGTAAATGTATCCGATGGAATGATCTCCAGAACATCCACCCAGGGAACAGGATAAAAGCAAGTTTCCAAATTATGATACCCATCCGTCTCTTTTCGAAAGAACCGACAAACCCAGATTGATTTTGCAGGGCGGGAAAGCTACCACGTTAGTTGCGAGTTTAGAGTTTCGAGTTTCGAGGATTCACGTTTCTTAGTCAAGATCAAGCTTTAGGTCGCAGTGAACTAGAAACCCGAAACTATTTCTTCGTAAGTCGGTCCATCAATTCCTGTGTAATCCCTGAGGTGGAGAATCCACCGTCGTGCATCAGGTTTTGCATCGTAACCATCCGGGTGTAATCTGAAAACAAAACAGCAATGTAGTTGGCGCAGTCTTCACCTGTCGCATTACCCAGAGGCGACATCATTTGTGCATAGTCAAAGAATATATCAAAGCCTGAGATACCTGCCCCTGCCGTTGTTTTGGTAGGTGATTGAGAAATTGTATTCACCCTCACTTTTTTAAGTTTTGCAAACCTTGCTCCATAACTTCTCGCAATAGATTCAAGCATGGCTTTAGCCTGCGCCATGTCGGTGTAATCGGGATAAGATCGCTGAGAAGCGATGTAACTTAATGCAACAATAGAACCCCACTCGTTCATGGCATCCAGCTTCTCCGCAGTCTGCAAAATTTTATGAAAGGAAAGTGCCGAAATATCAATCGTTTTTAAATACCAATCGTAATTCATATCACCGTACGCTTTACCTTTTCGGATGTTAGGACTCATTCCAATGGAATGAAGCACGAAATCCAGTTTGCCACCCAAGACTTCCAAGGATTTAGAAAAAAGTGTATTCAATTCTTGCTCTGATGTAGCGTCAGCCGGAATTACTTGTGCATTGCACGCACTGGCAAGTTCATTGATTTTTCCTAACCGCAAAGCAATCGGTGCATTGGTGAGTGTAAATGCGCCGCCTTCTTCTTTTACTTTCAGAGCTGTTTTCCAAGCGATAGAATTTTCATCAAGCGCACCGAAAATGATACCACGCTTACCTTTCAATAAGTTGTTGCCCATGATTTTATTTGTATGTTAAGTCAAGGGCACAATAATACGAATCTTGAATGGAATAGCACAGCATTGAAATGTTATGGGCTCTGATTGATATATCACATGATTACCTGAAACTGTCAGTGGGGGTGCTTAGCGCTAGGAGTACTGGAATTGAAATTATGACGCTCATTTTTATTTTTCTTTAAGATAATTTTGAAGCAGATTCCGTAATTCGTTTGATGGCTTTCGAAAGTTTTCACGCTATTTCAGCGCCTTTATTTATGAACTGATGCGCCTCTTCTATAGCTTTTTTCACGGCCTCAACCTTCACATTTCATGTAAGATGGGTGTACCATGCGTCATGTTTTTGTATGTCTATGAATCTTTTGACGATTATCCTTTTACCAATTGAGAAGTCAACACTTTTAGTAAGAGATCCATACAAGATATTAGGCAAAACAATAGCAATGATCTCGGAAAATGGTTAAATTTCATTACACCAAATAATTATTCTTATGGAAACCACGTCTACCTTTTTCAGTGCGTGGGACCAGTACATGTACATAGGAGCAGCTGCTTGTGTGGTGTTGGGTGTATTGATCCTTCTTTACCATGAGTTCAAAGTTTTACAGTTAAAAGATTACAAACAAAAATACGATTACGTGAACCTTCACGAGATCCGATATTTTTGGTATGCAATCATTGCCTTTATCGCTGCGGGGGCTATATACGCAAATTCAATCGCTACCGACAAGATCCTTAATGAAGGAATACGGTGGTTCTATGTGCGGATATTCATTACGGCCAGTTTTGCTGTGATTGCTTACAATGCTTTTTATAGTTTGGTGAGAATTTATTATCCGCGTCAATTAGAAAAGAGGCTCGCTAAATTTCGGAACACCCCAGGATTTCACCCGACCGGAAATATCATGCGCAAACTCAATGAGTCTGAAGAGGAGCATCACCTTGAAGAAGTTATGAAAGAAGAAGGAAATGTTCACTCAATAGACTACGATATCTGGATGGATGAGCAAACCGGATTTAAAAAAATTGAAAAGTATCTAGCCTACCAGCACGTAGAGGAATGTTCAGAATGCGGATTTTTTACAATGAAATTACAAACTGAGGAAATTGAACAAGCTCCTACACTAAATGATCAAGGTCTCATAATGAAGCATTACAAATGCAGCTACTGCGGCCACCGCGAAAAACGTGAAATCATAGTAGCTACACTTTCAGCTAACGTAGCCTAACCCAAATTATCAGGGCCAGCAGTTATTTAGAGCTCGCGATATCAATTATATTCGCGTGCTTTTTTATGGCTTTATTACCTTCACAACCCATTGGCGTTTTTGATAGTGGCATCGGCGGACTAACAGTTGCCCGTGCCATTCGCGAACTACTACCTCACGAGAGTATGATTTACTTCGGTGACACGGCACACCTACCCTACGGCGATAAATCCGAAGCGGCTATTCAGGCTTATTCCATTAAAATAGCTGATATCTTAGTACGCAAAGGATGTAAAGTAATTGTGATTGCTTGTAACTCGGCTTCTTCCGCCGCTTATGAACTTTTAACAGAATATGTCAGAAAAGATATTCACATTATTAATGTGATCGACCCCATGGTGGACTTGGTACTGCAACAGTTTCCCGGAAAACAGGTGGGGTTGATTGGTACGAAAAGAACGGTACAATCGGATGTCTATTCTCGGAAAATACAGGAAAGCAACAAGAACATCCAATTACATTCCTTAGCCACTCCATTATTGGCGCCGATGATTGAAGAAGGATTCTTTAACAACCAAATCAGTCATGAGATCATAGCCCAATATTTAGCTGACGATTCACTGCAAAATATCGAAGCCTTGATACTGGCATGCACCCATTACCCGCTTATTAAAAACGAGATCAAAGAATTTTATAAAGGCAAAATGACGATCCTTGATTCCTCGGAAGTTATAGCCAAAGCATTAAAAGAACATTTGGAAGATCAGCGATTATTGAACGAGCAAGTTTCTCCACCGCACCATTTCCTGGTTTCTGACTATACAGAATCTTTTGAAGCTTCTGCGCGAATGTTTTTTCACGATACTGTTCAACTGGAGCGCCATTCTCTTTGGAACTAATGTATTAACGATGTAACGTTTTTCATCAAAGAACAATAATCAACACAAATAATTTTCTCAATTTGGGGAGCATTTAAAAGCTTAACCCGTACTTGACGACACTGATCTTTATATTACCATTTCTTTTGCTCTATACCGTTGTTGCCATTTATGCCGAGCGAAAGATTTCAGCATTCATTCAAGATAGACTGGGACCTATGGAAGTTGGATATTATGGAATCGCCCAAACGGTAGCGGACTTATTAAAGCTAATACAAAAAGAAGATATCACGCCCGCAAAAGCAGATACACCTCTTTTTAAAATAGCACCAATCATAATTTTTACTATCCGTGTTTGCCGGTTTTGCAGTATTACCTCTCGCTCCATCTTGGTCAGGTGCTAGTTTTTCATCAGCGTTATTTTTTTTATTGGCCATTATTTCGCTTGACGTCATTGGCATTGTGATAGCGGGTTGGAGTTCTAACAATAAATACAGCATGTTAGGCACGATGCGTTCTGCCGCCCAGATCATTTCATACGAAGTCCCCTTGGCCTAAGTGTGTTATGTGTATGCATGATCTGCCAGTCACTTGATCTGCAAGAGATTTCATATCAGCAAAGTATATTGAACAATCAACCACAATTTTTATTTGGCATAAAATCATTGGGGTTAGATACAAGTTCGATAGGAGGGATCCTTACCTGGAATATATTCCGAATGCCCATTTTGGCAGGAGCCTGGGTTATCTTTTTTATTGCATCCTTAGCGGAATGTAATCGTGCTCCTTTTGATTTACCAGAAGCTGAGTCTGAATTGGTAGCTGGATTTCAAACTGAATATTCCGGATTTCGATGGGCTGTAATCATGCTGGCTGAATATGGAATGATGCTTTTAGTGAGTATATTAGGGGCTGTATTATTTTTTGGAAGCTGGAATACACCATTTCCAAACATCGCTTCGGTGAGGTTGGCGGAATGGACTAGTGGGGCACCCGGTACACTGGCTTCCACCCTTTGGGGTATTTTTTGGTTGGTGAGCAAGTCCTGGTTTTTGGTGTCGTTGCAAATGTGGGTTCGCTGGACTTATCCCCGCCTAAGAGTGGATCAATTAATGAACTTATCCTGGAAATATTTAACACCTTTTGCCTTAGTGCTCGTAATTCTATGCGGATTTTGGAAAATAATTTTTATTTAAAAACTGTGTATCACTTTAGGTATCTGTTCCTAGTTTTTGCCCTGTGTTCAATTCAAACACAGGCCCAGCGACAGATTGATAGTCTTCAAACAGTTCTTCAAAATAATCTTCCAGACTCTTCCCGTATCAAAGTATTGGTGGCACTTTCTGAGCAATATGAATATGTTGATGTTGCTAAAAGCAGGTCATTCAGCGAAGAAGCAGTCACACTCGCCGAAAATACTAACCTGCCTAAACTTAAAGGCAATCGCTTATAAAAGCATGGGGTCGATGTATCGGGTAAGCGGAGATTACAGCTCCGCTTTGAAACTTGATAATATGGCTCTTGAATCCAGCCTGATCGGAGGTGATACGTCGATGATCTCGCGATCGTACAACAATGTGGCGCACGACTATCATGATTTAGGCGAGTACGATGAAAGCTATTACTATTTTACACAGGGCTACAAATTTGCTAAGACAGCTAAGGATTCCTTCCTTATGGCTGTAACCATTCATAATTTAGGCCGCGTCTTTAAAGAGTTAGGTCAGTATAATCGAGCCCTCAATCACCTTCAGATGTCCCAAAAGATGAGCCGTCAGATTAAAGATAAGGAAGGTGAGCCATATTCGCTTGACGAAATCGGAGATGTGCTGCTCCGGCAAGGTTATTATGATTCGGCATTAACCACTCTTTACGCGTCGTTAAAAGAGAGTCGTAAACTTAAGCTCAATGGTCTGCTTCCTAAATCCATGAGCAACATTGCGAAAATTTACATGCGAAAAGGGGACTTTAATACCGCATTAAAATATTATGATACAACGTATACGCTGTACTCAAAAAACAAAGATAACTATGGGATAGCGGAAGTTGACCTTGGACGGGGGATTGTCTTTCAGCAGCAAAAGCAATACGATGAAGCTTTGAAAGCTGTTACCCAAAGTTTAAATTTAGCACGACAACAAAATGCCCGCATTCTTGAGATCCAATGTTTCAGCCAACTCGCCTCGCTTTGGGAAATGAAAGGTGATTATAGAAGATCGCTGGAATATTTCAAGCGTTACAAACAATTAGAAGATACCCTTTTCAGCCAGGATATGCAAGGTAAGCTGTTGCGTGATCAGATCCGGTTCGAAACGGAATCAAAAGACTCGCAAATTGCTGCCCTAAGTCAGCAGCAGGAGAATACCGAAGACGCACTAAAAAAACAAGAATTTGTGCGCAACATTCTGGTCGTTGTAATGGCTTTAAGCGTAATCCTGCTCATTAGTGTCTATCGAAGCGGTAGGCGCAGACGTCAAATCAATACGCTGTTGCTCCGTCATCAGAAGGAAACAGAAAAGCGAAGTGAAGAACTCGAGCGGCTCAATCAGGTTAAAGACAAATTCTTTTCTATTATCTCGCACGATCTTCGCTCGCCTATCAATGCACTCTCAGGCTTGTTGGATCTGATCGACAAAGGAGCAGTTAGCAGCGAAGAATTGCCAAAACACATTAAAGAACTTAAAGCGCGATTTAACCACACACGGGCTCTCCTCAACAATCTCTTAGATTGGACATTGCTGCAAATGGATAAATTAAATTTGCAGAAAGCTAGAATTGATTTGAAAAGTATAGTTGACGAAAATATCCAATTGCTGGGTACCATACCCGGTAAAGAAATTAAACTGATCAATAAAGTTTCTCCTCACACGATCGGTTTTGCAGATTCCAATACCATTAATCTGGTGATTCGAAACTTGATTACTAACGCTATAAAATTTACGAATGACAAAGGCGAAGTTATAGTTAACGCCATATCTCAGGGAAATGAATGGGTCGTATCCGTGAAAGATAATGGCATAGGGATGCCCACAGAAGTTTTAAGAATTCTATTTGACAAAACAGCACCTTATACTACCCGTGGTACAGCTAACGAAAAGGGTACCGGCTTGGGCCTTATTCTTTGTAAAGAATTTGTGGAAAAAAATGGCGGTAAAATCTGGGTGGAAAGTGCGGAAGATTATGGTAGCACATTCTATTTTACACTTCCGAAAGCCGAAGGCTCCCCACGGGCAGAAGGGTCGGTTGCCGCTTAAAAGCACATCATTTTTTAGTTCTCCCGCGAATAATCCGTCCAAATAGTTTTTAACAACTTTTTCCCTCCTATTTTTGCCTTTAGAAATAAAATGCAAAACGATTTCTATATTAAGAAAATAGGACGCTCTATCCGCTCGCTATTGAACGGGTTGAGAATTACGCTCGATCATCTTTTCAAAGCCAGGGGAACACAGCCTATACGTGCGATAAGTGATTCCAATTACTTTACAAACCGACAAGGCATTGCTACGATCCAATATCCTTATGAAATGCAACCCGTACCTGACAACGGACGCTATCGCCTACATAATGAAATCGATGATTGCATTGTCTGCGATAAATGTGCAAAAATTTGTCCGGTAGATTGCATCGATATTGAGCCTATCAGAGCAACTGAAGAAATAGGTAAAACGTCAGATGGAACTCCTAAACGGATTTACGCCGCTACCTTTGATATCGACATGGGCAAGTGCTGTTTTTGTGGCCTTTGTACTACCGTTTGCCCTACCGAATGCCTGACCATGACAAAGGTCTACGATTTTAGTGTGACGGACATACACGATCACAATTTTGCTTTCGCGGAAATGAGCGAAGAAGAAATTGCTGACAAAAGAAAAAAATTAGAGGAACACCAGAAACATAAAATTGTCAATCCACCTCCGTCCCCGGAGCGTGATGAGAAAAAGCAAACTCCTGGAGCACCCATTCCGCCGAAGCCCGTATTCAGACCAAAAATAAAACCGCCAGGATCTTCAACACCACCAACAACATGACTGTGAGTTCCTTTATGTTTTATTTTTTTGAAGCAGTCGCAGCCCTATCCGCAGTCGGCCTGGCACTGGTTCGAAACGTTTTTTACGGAGCTTTGTTGCTGATCGTTTGCTTGCTCGCGTTAGCAGGAATTTATGTGCTGGCCTTCGCAGAATTTGTGGCAGTAACCCAAATCCTAATTTACGCAGGAGGTATTTTGGTTGTTATCATTTTTGGAATTATGCTTACCACTAAAATTTCCGAGAAGCCCATGGAAGTGGATCATATATTCACCCTTTCCGGCACACTGATAGCCAGCGGATGCTTCTTCCTTCTGGTGTTTGTACTTTCTAGAGAAACTTTCATTCAACCTACTAGCCAATTACCGACAACCAATTTTAGTAATGCCAATACCATTGGCGTAGAATTACTAAGTGAATACATGTTACCGTTTGAAATTGCCGGCTTGCTATTGCTTATGACACTGATTGGAGCATCGGTGATCGCTTCAACCATTAAATCAAACAAAAATTAAATGTTTCCTATCGAACATTTTTTGTTTCTCGCAGCTTTGCTTTTCTCATTAGGACTATTAGTTATTATTACAAAGCGAAATACCATTATGGTGCTGTTGGGTATTGAGCTTATGCTAAATGCTTCTAACTTAAACCTGGTCGCATTTAATCAGCTTAACCCTGGTTCAGTTGATGGACAAATGTTTGTGCTCTTTGTCATTATTGTCGCAGTATGCGAAGCTGCTGTTGGTCTGGCTATCGTGCTTCAGGTGCATCAGTATTATCAAACTTCAATCCCCGATTCAGTAAGTGAGTTAAAAGAATAATAAATCTTGCAACACAATTCCTCATATTCCTTTTTCTTCGAAGTTTGCCTCGCGCTAACCTTAGCGTTACCGCTTCTTTCCTTCGTTCTTTCTTTTATAATCTCTGAGAAATATTCTTGGGTGGTATCTTTTACAGCGCCATTTCTACTTCTAGTTAGCACAATTGCGGCCTCGGTTGTATTTTTTTCTCTCGAAAACGATTTGCCCTATACCCGTGAATTAACATGGTTTGTCGCCTCTAATTATACATTCACCGTCGGCGTGCTTTTGGATAATCTGGCAGCAACCATGTTGATGGTAGTAACTTTTATTTCCTTCCTTGTTCATGTTTACTCCATTGGATACATGGCCGGCGATCCCGGCATCCGACGATACTTCGCTATGCTAGGGCTTTTTACTTACTCTATGCTCGGTATTGTTATCGCTGATAACTTGTTACTGTTATTTATATTTTGGGAATTGGTAGGATTTTCTTCATACATGTTAATAGGACATTGGAAAGAAAAGCCTGAGGCTGCACGCGCGGCAAAAAAAGCATTCATCCTCAACCGTATTGGAGATGCTGGATTTTTAGTAGGGTTGATGATTCTATGGACATACAATGGCTCATTCAATATTCTTGATTTAAATGTAGTGGATACCATTCCTTCGTGGCAGACTGCCGCATCACTGTGCATTTTTTGTGGCGTCATAGGTAAATCGGCTCAATTTCCTTTGCTCACCTGGCTACCCGATGCTATGGAAGGCCCCACTCCCGTCTCGGCTTTAATTCACGCTGCTACGATGGTAGCAGCAGGGGTTTTTTTAATGGTGAGGATTTTCATTTTACTCACACCCGTCGCTCTTGATATTATTGCCATCGTTGGAGTAATAACGGCCCTCATAGGCGCCTTCGCAGCATTAGGCCAATACGATATCAAAAAGATTCTAGCTTATTCTACAATTTCCCAACTTGGCTTAATGATCACCGCCTTGGGCGCAGGCGTTCCCGATGCTGCGTTTGTTCACTTATTTACTCATGCTTTTTTTAAAGCATGTTTGTTTCTGGCCGCGGGGTCGATAATCCATTCACTTCATCAGGCTCAACAGCAGGCACGTATTCATTTTGACGTTCAGGACATTCGAAATCTCGGTGGCTTGCAAAAAAAATTTCCCCTTGTATTTATTGTATTCATAATTGCGGGTAGTTCTTTAGCGGGTCTTCCGTTCTTTTCCGGGTTCCTATCCAAAGATGCAATCCTCATGGGCCTGATGAAATGGAAGGGAATTGATCTTTCGTGGCAGTGGATCGTAGTGCTCGGGATTTTTATAGTGTCGTTTGTCACTGTATTGTATACATTCAGAATGATATGGACGCTGTTTTTAGGCGAAGAGAAAAAGACAAAAGGACTTTCCATTTCAGAACCACCCGCCGTGATGTTGGCTCCACTTTTTATTTTAGCTGCGGCCTCTTTTTGGATAATTGTCTCTTGGAATCCCTTTGTGCATACACGATGGTTAAATCCTACGCTGGAACACGATTGGGGCGTTACCTTATTTGCTTCGTTGTGGGTCCTGGGAGCACTGGCCGTTGCCTATTATAGCAGGAACAAATCAATTCAAGTTGGGATCTTTACAAAGAGTTTTTACCTCGACCAATTCTATCAGTTTTTCGTTACAAAATCAACAATGCGTCTCTCGTTATTAGCAGCCCATACCGATAAGAAGTGGATTGATGGTTTTATTCACGCATCAGCGTACGCTCAAGTTTTA
This sequence comes from uncultured Bacteroidota bacterium, assembly GCA_963837415.1. Taxonomy (GTDB): domain Bacteria; phylum Bacteroidota; class Bacteroidia; order Cytophagales; family Cyclobacteriaceae; genus Chryseolinea. The sequence goes on from CAWING010000007.1 coordinate 39,721, forward strand.
GTAGCGCATTTTACAGGGTGGATTGACCATGCCTTCGTTGATGGAACAGTTCACAGCCTGGTAAGTTTAGCGAAAGGTGTTGGTTCGATTACGCGATCTTTCCAAAATGGAAAAATCCAGCTTTATATTTTTTGGTCCGTATTTACAATCATTATTTTTCTAATTTGGACCCTGCTTTAAAATTAAAGAAAGCAGAAGCCTAACATACTAAGTTAATGCAGCAATACCTCATTTCATGTTTGATATTCAGTCCTCTTCTTGCCGCATTCTTCGGACTACTCTTACCATCTAAGTCAGAAAACTCGTTTCGATATCTAACCTTAATCGCCAACGTAGCACAGATTTTCATTCTCGTTCTGATGTTGATAGCGTATGAAAATACAGAAGCAATTCAATTTATCGAGCAGCAATCCTGGATTACTCTTGACCTGGGTACATGGGGAATATTAAAAGCGACGTACCTGGTGGGTATAGATGGTTTAAGCTTTCCCCTTATCATACTTTCCGTTTTCATTATGCTCATCGCTACAATTTCCTCATGGGCAGTAAATCAAAATGTAAAAGGTTATTTTATTTTACTTCTTATATTGAACGCATCTATTATCGGTAGCTTTGCTGCCCTCGACTTCCTTTTATTTTATCTCTTCTTTGAATTCATGTTATTGCCCATGTTTTTTCTCATTGCTGTATGGGGAGGACCGCGAAGAGAATATGCTTCCATTAAATTTTTTCTTTACACTTTATTGGGATCCATTTTTATCCTGATTGTAATGATCGGGCTATACATCTCCGTACAGGATCCTTCACCGTCGGGGCGAATTGTTCATACATTTAACATGTTGTACATGACCGATCCGAGTAATTTTATTTCAAACTCCATTCTTGATCCTAATAATCCCTGGGAGATCGGCTTTTACAATGGTCGTTTATGGTGCTTCCTACTTTTATTTATAGGGTTTGCAATCAAGTTGCCCATGGTACCGCTTCATACGTGGCTGCCCGATGCACACGTAGAAGCATCTACTCCCATCTCGGTTATTCTTGCAGCACTCTTGTTAAAAATCGGAGGATATGGACTGGCACGAATCGCTTTCCCTATATTCCCGGAAGCGGCGATATATTTTGGCTGGTTTGTTGGTTTGATGGGCGTCATATCAATCCTGTATGGCGGGCTTAATGCGATGGCAAGCAAAGATCTGAAACGATTGATAGCATACTCTTCCGTTTCACACATGGGGTTTGTATTGCTAGGATTAGCTTCTCTTACACCGGAAGGAGTAACCGGATCAATTTATCAGATGTTTAGCCATGGTATCATTTCAGCGATGTTGTTTTTACTCGCGGGGGTTCTTTATGACCGAACTCAAGACCGGATGATCAGTTCGTATTCCGGATTATCCATAAAAATGAAATCGTATACAACAATGGTATTAATAGCTTTTTTTGCTTCCATGGGTTTACCGGGATTTTCAGGATTTATTGCAGAGATTATGATATTCCTGGGCGCATTTAAATCACATGCGGCTACTGGAATCTTGCCCGAAAGCTTTGCCATTATTGCGACCCTTGGTTTAATACTGGGAGCGGCCTACTACTTATGGACACTGCAACGTATGTTCTTCGGGCCTTACAACGTAAAGGGTAACATTTCAGACCGTCAAATTTACGATTTGACAAGACGAGAATATATTATGCTTGTTCCTCTGGCTGCTATTACTTTTTTCTTTGGCATTTTTCCACAGCCTATTCTTTCCATCATCGATCCGTTTGCCAAACACATTTCGGAATTTGTATTGAACACTGGTAAAAGTTTAACACTAAACCTTTAATTGTGGCAGGTTTATACGAGCAATTGGAACTGATCCGGATGAGCTTCCTTTTTTTCATTCCGGAAATTGCTCTTGTTGTCGCTATCCTACTCATCCTTGTCGTTGGACTGATCAACAAAAAAGCGAGATTGATCTTTACCTGTTTCGGGGTGCTCACCTTTGTTGTTTCACTATCAGCTTTAATTTTTTATTGGCCCCTGTACAGCACACCGGTAACAATTTTTAATGGTATGCTTCGGTGCGATGATTTTTCATCATACCTGAAAGTATTAATAGATGTGGCCGGAGTTTTAACGGTGTTGATGACATGGAGAAATAAAAAACAATCCCATCTGTCAGAATATTATGCATTAATAATAACGGTGGTGTTAGGCGCCCACCTTCTTGTAATGAGTATGAATCTAGTGATGATTTTTATCTCCCTTGAATTAATCTCAATCGCCTCGTATGTTCTAACGGGATTTTCATTTTCAAAAGCAGGCGCGGAAGGAAGTCAGAAGTATTTTCTCTTCGGATCCGTAGCATCCGCGGTTATGCTATACGGTTTTACTTTTCTTTATGGACTAACGGGCACATTCGATTTTGCTTCCACCGAATTTGTCAATTCGTTAATGAATAAAAATTCTGACTTGCTCCTTGTGGCAGGGATGATGGCATTAGCGGGATTCTTTTATAAAATGACTGCGGCTCCTTTTCACCCCTGGGCACCCGATGTGTACGAAGCAGCTCCGATGCCGGTCATTGCTTTTTTTTCTGTTGTTCCGAAACTTGCTGGCTTGGGAGTACTTACCAAGTTTACGCTGGCATTGAATTTATTCGGGCAATCACATCATGATTGGCAAACCATTATCTGTTTTGTAGCAATACTTTCACTTACAGTCGGAAATTTTTCAGGCCTCTGGCAAAAAAGACCGAAGCGATTAATGGCTTATTCATCGATCGCTCAATCCGGATTTCTTCTAGTCGGCGTGGCTGCCTTCATCCCAAGCGGAATCCATTTTATGCTTTTTTATGCTAGCATTTACTTGCTTGTCAATTTTTTGGTTTTCTTTTACCTTCAGTATTTCGAATTCCTCGGAGTTGACTCGATGGAATCGTTTGCAGGCATCGGGAAAAAATTAGTGTGGCCCTGTGTGTTCATTCTAGTAGGATTTATTGCCTTAACAGGATTGCCTCCAACAGCAGGATTTACGGCAAAACTTTTTATTTTTTCTTCTTTATGGGAATCCTATCAACTATCGGGCAAATCAATTTTGTTGTGGCTTCTTATTTTTGGATTGCTGAATACGATTGTTTCCCTTTTTTATTACCTCAGAATTCCTTTTTATGCTTTCGTAAAAACCAGTGAACTCAGATATTAAACTAAATAATCCACAGTTTGAAAATTTTTTAGGGCTTGTGTTGGTTTTATTAGTACTCGTCCTATTCTTCAACCCCGATTTGTTGATGAGATGGATTAATAAAATTAACTTTGTGCTGTAGCCGTTATCAGTCATACGACATCCGTTAATAGTTAATCAGTTTATGACTAATTGGATGACTTACAAATAACGGATTAATTTTGATAACGATTAACGGATAACGGACAACGAAACAATGAGCGACCAGATTCTTCACGAATGCGGAATAGCGATGATCCGCCTCCGAAAGCCTCTTTCCTATTACATCGAAAAGTATGGCCCCATGTATGCCATTAATAAGATGTACATCCTGATGGAAAAGCAACACAATCGAGGTCAGGATGGGGCCGGAATTGCAAACATCAAGATCGACGTTGAATCCGGACACCGATACATTAGCCGCTACCGTTCTATTAAAGCCCAGCCTGTAGCCCACCTCTTCAAAAAAATTGGAAAAAAGTATAAGAAAGCGCAAAAAGAAGGAAAACAGAAATTCCAGAAACGAACGATGGCTTAAAGAAAATGTCGCCTTCTCCGGTGAGCTGTGGCTAGGACATCTTCGCTATGGAACACATGGGCTGAACAGTATCGAAAACGTGCATCCTTTTTTGCGCCAAAACAACTGGCGTAGCCGTAACCTGGTGATGGCAGGAAATTTTAACATGACCAATGTTGATGAATTGTTTGACCTTTTGGTTGGCCTGGGTCAGCACCCAAAAGAAAAGGTGGATACCGTAACCGTTATGGAAAAGATCGGGCATTTTCTGGATGAAGAAGTCCAAGGTCTGTTTGACAAGTACAAAGACAAATTTTCCAATCGCGAAGTATCCGATATCATTGAAAATGAATTGGACCTTACCCGCATGTTGCGCAGAGCGCTGTAAAGATTTTGATGGCGGTTATACCATGGCTGGAATGACCGGGTCTGGCTCAGCATTTGTTGTACGTGATCCGAATGGAATTCGGCCAGCATATTTTTATGCCAATGATGAAGTTGTTGTTGTCGCTTCAGAAAAACCAGCTATCAAAACTGCGTTCAATATAGACTACAATCAGATCGAGGAGATCAAGCCCGGGCATGCTTTGATCATTGACAAAAATGGTGACTATGCTCAGACATTCAGATTATAAATGCAGGTGAAAAAAAATCATGCAGTTTCGAAAGGATTTATTTTTCACGTGGCAACGATCCCGATATTTATAAAGAACGAAAGCAATTGGGACGTCTGCTGGTACCCCAGGTGTTGCGCGCTATTAATTTTGATATTAAGAATACCGTATTCTCTTATATTCCCAATACGGCAGAAACAGCTTTCTATGGTTTGATGGCAGGCATTGAAGATTACCTGATCAATAAACAAAAAGATATTATCATCGATCAGAAACCTACTGTTGATTCACTTGAAGATATTCTATCTTTCAGACCGCGCATTGAGAAGCTGGTGTTGAAAGATGTAAAACTCCGAACCTTTATTACCGATGAAGAACACCGCGATGAGATGGTCGCCCACGTGTATGATACTACCTATGAAGTAATTCGAAAAGGTATCGATACATTAGTAGTGATTGATGATTCAATTGTAAGGGGCACAACGCTAGAAAAGAGTATTCTTAAAATGCTTGATCGCCTTGAGCCAAAGAAAATTGTTGTCGTATCATCTGCTCCTCAAATACGTTTTCCCGATTGTTATGGTATTGATATGAGCAGGATGGGCGACTTCCTTGCCTTTCGCGCAATGACCGCGTTGCTTAAAGATCAAGGCAAGGATTATATTATGGGTGAAGTCTACGAAAAATGTATCCGTGCACAGAGGGCAGCAGAACCAGCAGAATTATGTAAAGCAACTTTACGATCAATTCACGTACGATGAGATCTCAGCTAAAATCTCTCGAGATCGTAAAACCACGCTGATATGAAAGCACGAAGTGGAGGTAGTATTTCAAACGGTCGATAACCTGCACAAAGCTATTCCCCATCATACCGGTGATTGGTATTTTACAGGAAACTATCCTACTCCTGGGGGGATGAAGGTAGTAAATCGTTCCTACGTAAACTATATGGAAGGCAAGCTTGTGAGAGCTTATTAGTCGCTTAGCAATCGATTTAGAATGTACCGCTCTTCAAGGAAGGTAAAAATCAAATACGATACGTTTCATACATTTAAAATGGCCTTTAGGACATTTATCGAATCCCTTGGAAGAACAAGGGCGGCATGAAACTCTGTTATTCTCAAATACGGTAAATTTTGTCCGATACGGAGATCTGCCAAATAACAAAATAGTATTTCCCCACAATCCAAAAATCTCTTTTTTAAAAGCGGACGCTACCGGGATAAATTCATTGTCAAATGTGAAGACCGCCCTGGACTGTCTGATAACACTTGCCATCTGATTGAAATTAAATTTCCCGCAGGCGTTATAAACAATGGTTCGAGAGTTAAGGTGCAGCATGCCTTCTTCGTAACTTACGGAAACCCCCTTACCGAAGAAACCACTGATGACTTCTCCCACTTCCAGATCATGGCTTGATCCAAGCAAAACGATCGGCTTATTGATTTTATCACACAATTCTATCATCCGATCCAGCGGCAGTTTTCGCGTATTGTAAGAAGCATTAATACAAAATACCAGATACCCATCCTGAAACGGTTTTGGCAGCCAATCGATCAGTACCTTATCCTTTTCCGGAATAAAATAATCCAAACCAAGCTCATCCGGTTTTATCTGAAGCGGTTCTACCAATCGCATCATTCTGTTCACCAGGTGAATGTTAGGAAGATGGTCTATTTTAAGATTTACCATCAGCCACTTCTTCCACCAAATGGATTTTAAGGAATATAATTGTGGCCGAAATAAAAGAACTAAGAGCCTCAGGGGCCATGCTTCGTTCAAATTCACTATCACATCAAATTTCTCACTTTTAACTCTTTTAAAGTTTTCCCAAAAAGATGGATTGTAAAAATGAATATTATCGACATATGGATTCTCATCCAATACAAAAGCAGCCGCTGGATCAACAAGCGCATGCAACTCTACATCATCCAACTGAACTTTAAGCGCACGAATAACAGGTGTAGCAAATACTACATCGGCTAGAGACGTTCCACAAATAACTAAAGCTTTCAACGTGTTGAAATATTGTTTTCCATATTTTGCTTCGAGTTCACCTTATTAGCTTCGATAACTCAGGAAGATTAAAGCAACCCTAAAGCTTTGTGTTATCAAAATGTTAACGCAATTACTTCGAATAAAAGCTACAGATTTAAATAAAAAAAACTTGAGGCGTTTTCATTTTCCAAGAATCTTTTTTTGAGGCTCTTTGGCGGACCAATCCCCGTTTTTTAATACTAGCCGAGGAATATAACTATTGCCATTATCCTGCTTTATCAAGTTTGAATTTGAATAGAATGGCCCCTTCGTTATTTGTCCTTCGTTAATCCCTTTCTGACGGCAGGCAGCGATATTCGATATTCAAGACGAATATAGATCAACCGACAAAAGTCGTGCAGGCACGGAAGACCGAATTTAGAAGCTAACTTGACAAGGGGATTGGCTGATTAACGGATAACTATTCCCTAACCCAGCAGGAAAATACAAAGACTATTTACTATTTTGTAAGACTAAAAGATAATATTTATGAACTACTGGTTAGTTAAAAGCGAGCCCAGCACTTTTTCGTGGGACGACCTTGTACGCGATAAAAAAACCGTATGGGATGGTGTGCGGAATTTTCAAGCCCGAAACAATTTAAAAGCCATGAAAAAAGGTGATCTGGTATTTTTCTATCACAGTAATGAGGATAAAGCAATCGTTGGAATTGCCAAAATTATTAAAGAAGGATATCCCGAACCTAAGGACAACAACTGGGTCGCTGTGGATATTGCACCGGATAAAAAATTTAAAAATCCGGTAACCCTTGCACAAATTAAGGGGGATAAACGTTTAGCTAATATGGTGTTGGTAAAAGCTTCCCGGCTTTCGGTTCAGCCTGTAAGAGCCGAAGAATTCGATATCATAGTTGCTCTAAGCGAAACAAAATGAAATTATCGCCAGTCTATTAAAGGATTTCAATCCACTTAAAGCTGTTCTGCTTATCGTGTTACAATCCTGTAGTTTTGGTGCTCTGTACACAAATTCTTATGCTCAGCTTTCACAAACACAACGATATGAAAGGGAGCAAAAAAACTCGGATGACTATTTTAATGTCATTTCATTAAAAGAAGAAGGCTTGGCACTATTCCGCGAACGCGATAAGTACAAGAACAACAACCAGCTATGGGAACTTATACTGTTGGATACCGCGCTCCAGGAAAAAAGCACAATCGAACTTGAAGTCAAGGATCGATATAAAATGGTGGGCTATGAAGTATCTCCCGGGCATTTATATTTCCTGTACCGAACAGGCGAAACGACAAAAAATGATTTTGAACTAATCGATGTTGACCTTAAAGGTACGGAAGCAAGGAAGCTGGACGTAATCAAATCAAGCCGGAACTGGATTTCAAACTTACCCATTTTATTAAAGCTGGAAATAATTTTATTTTCGGAGGGTATGTAAATAATGAACCTGCCATCATCCTCTATGACCTGGCTAACAAACTTATCCGGGTAATTCCAGGTTTTTTTCAGAAAGACACGGAATTGGTGGACCTGCGCACGAACCAAAATCAAACTTTTAATACTGTTCTCATTGATCGGGGATCAAAAGAAAATCGGAAACTTGTACTCCGTACCTTTGATGATACTGGCAAACAATTGTTGGAGGATATCGTATCTGATAGATGAGGAAAAGTCCTTACAAACAGGCATAACCAGCGCGTTGGAGCGTGAAGACCTTGCTGTGACGGGCACCTGGGGAGAGCGGAATTCAAAACAATCAATTGGGTTTTATTTTCTCAGAGGTAGATCCTTTCCAGGAGCAAAAAATTAAGTATGTTGATTTCGGGCAACTGGCCCACTACCTGGATTATCTTAATCCTAAACGAGCCGAACGCATAAAGGAAAATTCCCGCAATGACGCTACAGCAGGAAGAATTCCCAACTATACAAATTATGTAATGCCTTTTAAGGTTTCGGAATATCCAGAGGGATTTCTTCTTCTTGCCGAAGTATATACTCCCATTTCGAATCTTAATCCTTACTACTCGAATCCCTACTATTATAATCCGTACTATAGCCCTTATGGTTTTAATTCTTACGGGCCTGGATTTTATTATCCAGGGTTGAGCCGGATGTACAGGCCCTATTCTTATAATAACGCAACCAAGAATACAAATGAAATCAGGACGCATTGAAACAGTTTTGCTTTCCTTCAGTAGCGATGGAAAAGTAAATTGGGATTATAGTCTAAAACTAGACGAGATGAAAATGCCCGGCATTGAACAAGTCTCTGACTTTTGCCTCGTGGGTGACCGTATTTATTTTCTTTACAAAAAAGAATCGGAATTAAAACTTAAAGTAGTCAGTACTCGAGATGAACAGGCGGAGGAAAATACAGTGAAGGTGACTACAAGTGATCCAGTAGATGAGATCAGGTCCGAGAAAGAATATGAAGGGGGAGTGCGGCAGTGGTTCAGCAGTAATTTCTATGTGTGGGGCTATCATACCATTCGAAATACAACTAAGGAAGACAGGGTGCGCGATGTTTTTTACATTAACAAAGTCGTGGTTAAGTAATGGTGTTATTCTATCTCTTTTTTTAACATCATTCCAATATGTCAACGCTCAGCAGGTGTTGCAAACCAACCGATATGAACTGCCCCTGGCAAAAAATGAATTCTTTGAAGTGATGCCTTCACAGGAGGATGGTATTTTTTTACACCGCAGATTACTCACCACTACCGACGATAAAATTGAAATCATAAAACTGGATACCGCATTCAATCTAAAATGGAAAGGCTACCTCTCCATTGATAGAAGAATGACTTTAATGGCCAAACGTGCCGAACGCGGTAAGTTTTTTTTACTCCTGCGGCAGCTGAATTTTACACGCAACAACATCCAACTTTTTGCTGTGGAGCAGGCAACAGGTAATTACATTAAATACGAGATACGCAACTACATACCTTTTAACCCAACCGAATTTCAGATAACTGAAAAAGCCGCTTTAATAGGCGGATATTATAACCAGGTGCCAGTCGTATTATATTTTTCTTTTTTTACGCAACGCTCAAAAATTTTACCGGGGTTATTCAACGAAAATGGTGAGCTTACTCAGGTAAAAACATATTCGGATGGATCGTTTGATGTACTGATCAGTGCGCAGAATTTTAAAAAACAGCAGACTGTCTGGATTAAAAATTACGACGCCGAAGGTGATCTGCAAAGCAATTTAGCTTTGGCACCTGATGGAAATAAGCACTTAATTTTTGCCCGGTCCATGAAGACCAATGATAACATGCAGTTGGTTGCCGGCGTGTATGGTGGACGTAACTCTGAATATTCCAGAGGACTTTTCTTAGCTAGCATTGATCCTTCCGGACTCGAACAACTTCGCTATTATAATTACGGTGACCTGGAAAATTTTTTTAAATATATGAAAGCTAAACGCGAAAAACGCGTTAAGGATCGAATCGAAAGGAGAAAAATTAGGGGAAAAAGAATACGATTCAACTATCGATTTCTTGTACACGAAATTGTGCCGTATAAAAACCAATACGTCCTTTTGGGCGAAGCCTTTTATCCACGATACAAAACCATTGATCCTGGCTATGGGTTTTTTAGTACCGATCCACGCTATTTAGGTGTTCGTAATGGCCGCATCTTCGATGGCTACATTTATACCCATGCTGTCGTAATGGGATTCGATAAAACCGGAAAGCTACTCTGGGATAATAGTTTTGAAATAAATGATGTAAAAACTTTTACACTTGAACAATTTGTAAAACTCGAAGTGCAGGAAGATCGGATTGCGTTGCTTTACCTGTTTGAAAATGAACTACGCAGCAAAATCATTCAAAACGATGAAGTGCTGGAAGGCAAAACTTTTGAGCCTATCAAAACGAAAGTAGAAAATGAGATTATAAAAAAAGAAGAAACCGAAATCAGCAAATTAGATTACTGGTATCAGGATTTTTTCTATGCCTATGGTATACAGGAGATAACAAATCCCGGAACAGGTAAACGCAGGGTGTTTTTTATTAATAAGATTAGTTGCCAGTAGTTACAATCCAATGAACTCTTAAAAGTCATCATTCTCATCCATGGACAATCGATTTACCGCAAGCATGGTGGACACTCCATTATTCCCCCAACATAGCAGTAGTGCGTTTCCTTTATAGTATCCGTGCTTGCCAGTCATAGCATAGCCAGCAATTGCCGGAATAATCGAGGACCTCATTGTTCGAATCGAAGATGTGAACAACAAAAATACTTTTTAGTATCCATCCTATAATCAAAACTTATTCAACTATTGGATTAGGGATGGAATACTCGTTTGCGTATAGCCATGGATGTTACGTTGAAATATAATTTTACAACATAATTGACTACGAACTTTCAAAATCCCCCTATTTACCATACATAAGCCAGAAGGCTTTATAGTAAGCATCAGATTGAAATCCAAAAAATTTTATCTTCCGTTTTAAATCCAAATATTTCACATGCCGCTACCCATTGGCCAAAAAGCTCCTGACTTTACATTACCTTCCACTAGTGGCAGGAATTTTACACTGTACAGAGATATGTTACAAAAACCCTGTGTGTTGTATTTTTACCCGAAAGATTTTTCCGTCGGATGTACCAATGAAGCCTGTAGCTTTAGAGATACCTTCGAAGTATTTAACGAGCTTAATATCAGGATAATCGGTGTAAGTCGGGATTCGCTGGAAAGCCATATTAAATTTAAAAAAACACTAGGTCTCCCCTTTGATTTACTCGCCGATGTCGAAGGAAAAGTTTGTACAGCCTATCAGACACAACTTTTGTTTGTGCCCTCTTTCACAAAGCGCACAACCTATTTGTTAGATAAAAATCAAATGATTCTCGCCGTGTATGAAAATATCTTTTCCTCTAAAAAACATATTAAGTTGATGGTGGAGAAAGTTACAAATCCGACCTCCAGTGCTGCGCTAAAATTATAAGGAGTCATTTATAAAAAGCAGCGCTTGATGGGTTCCGGTTGTCCAAACTGCTACGTCTTTTCTTACGTGCGTTCAATGAAGGGGGTGTCTCGCGGAAAGTTCAGTGACTTCGAGTAAATGTGTAGGCTCGACATGAAATTAGTATACATGCAGCCTCGACATGACGTCAGTGAAGGCTTGTATTACAGTTGACCGTATAAGAAGTTAAAAAGTAATCGTCAGTTTTGCAGCCGTTCCAAGCAAACTCATATTTACTTTAGGTTTTAAATGAGCCGACACATTACTGGTGTTTCTATTATATAAGTTAGTCGCCGTTGTGGCGTGTTTTTTGAAACTAATGCTCAATGGAATGGTGGCTACCAATACCACGGCTCCACCAGCGGCCAGGCCCCATTGCGGATCTCCACCTGCCAACGCTGTTCCCAACGGCCAGCCTATCATAACACCGCCAATAAAGCCAAGTACATTTCCCGCATCAGCGTTGGATTTTGCTTTTTTAAATTCGTTAAGCGCCTCCACGTCATGTTCCATTAAATTCAAAACTTCTTTTGGCTTTAATAGCTCGCCATCCAGGTAAAACTTTGTGCCTCCGAAGGATTTTACCATTTTCAGGTCGCCGTCCCGCGTTTGAGCATATGATTGGTAAAAAAAGAATACAAGCGTAATAAGCGTGATGAATAACTTTTTCATAAATCTTGTTTTTTAAAATTTAAGTATTCTTTTGGGGCGGTGATCTAAACGGCTAAGCTTCATTTTTTTCAAAAATCCGTTGAAAACGTATATATCTTACATAAGCATTATGTAACCCCTTCTGGCATTAATGTCTCCTGAATTCTTATATTTGCCCCTGCGATATGCAGAAAAAGCTCATCCTCGATTCCGACCTTCTCGACATCACCATCAGCCGTCTTTGCCAGCAATTAATTGAAAATCACAACGATTTCTCCGAAACGGTTATTATCGGGCATGCAGCCTCGGGGCATTTTCCTGGCTGAAATCATCCATCAGAAGCTGGAAAAAGACACCAAAAAGACCATTCCCTTGGGATACCTCGACACAACCTTTCACCGCGATGATTTCAGAAGAAGGCAAATTCCCGCCAAGGCAAATGAAACAAGGATATCCTTTATAATTGAAGGAAAAAAAGTAGTATTGGTGGACGATGTGTTATTCACAGGTCGGACCATCCGGGCTGCAATGGATGCCATGATCGCTTTTGGCAGGCCAGCCACAGTCGAACTCCTGGTGCTCATCGATCGAAAATATAATCGCGAGTTCCCTGTCGCAGCAGATTATGTGGGAAAGGTCGTTAACACGCTACCAACGCAACGCGTGCTGGTAGAATTGGAAGCACAAGGTCATAAACAAAATAAAATCTGGTTGATCAATAAGGATTAAGGTCTATGTCTAAACTCAGTCAAAAACATTTGCTCGGTATCAAAGACATCACCCGCGAAGACATTGAACTTATTTTTGAAACTGCTGATAATTTTAAAGACGTTATTAACCGTCCGATAAAAAAAGTACCTTCCCTTCGCGATGTTACGATCGCCAATGTATTCTTTGAAAATTCAACACGGACGCGCCTGTCATTCGAACTCGCTCAAAAACGGTTGTCTGCCGATGTAATCAACTTCTCTGCTTCAACCAGCTCTGTAAAAAAAGGAGAAACGCTGCTCGACACTGTAAACAATATTCTGGCAATGAAAGTCGATATGATCGTGATGCGACATGCAAGCGTTGGCGCACCACATTTTCTTGCCAAACATATAAAAGCAAATATTATAAATGCAGGAGATGGAACACATGAACATCCAACACAGGCATTGCTCGATGCTTTTTCCATTCGTGAAAAATTCGGGGACGTGTGCTGGAAAAAAGATCGCCATCATTGGTGATATTCTTCACTCACGCGTAGCGCTCTCCAATATTTTTGCGCTTCAAAAACTAGGTGCAAAAGTTATGGTGTGCGGTCCACCCACCCTGCTCCCGAAATTTATAGGCCAGCTAGGGATTGAAGTGGAATTTGATGTTAGAAAAGCATTGACAGTGGTGCGATGTGGCGAATGTCCTCCGCATCCAATTGGAACGGCAGCAGATAAAATATTTCCCATCCCTCCGTGAATATTCCTTGTACTACGGAATCAACTAAAAAATTGCTCGATAGTCTGAAAAAACAAATTGTGATCATGCACCCAGGCCCGATAAACAGGGGTGTGGAATTAAGCAGCGATGCCGCCGATTCGCAACATTCTATTATCCTGGATCAGGTTGAAAATGGTGTGGCTATCCGAATGGCGGTATTATATCTGCTGGCTGGAGCCAAGTGATAGTTACGAGCTATTAAGCCTAGCTAAGCTTCAAGCTTCAAGCGAGGGTTTCCGAGTCGAGCCACCTAGATAATTACGAGGTATTGGGATACCAGTTGCAGGTCATACGCTAGCGCTCAACTTGTGCTTGTTGCTTATGACTCGTAGCTTGCTCTCCATTGATCCAGATTTTGTAGTTTTACCTACGAAAAAGAAACTCATGATTTATAATTCTATCGTGGAAACCATTGGAAATACTCCCCTCGTGAAGTTGAATAATATGACGAAAGGAATTTCGGGGACCATTGTAGCTAAGGTCGAATACTTCAATCCTGGCAATTCCACAAAAGATCGGATGGCTATAAAAATGGTAGAAGATGCGGAAAAAGCGGGCCTGTTAAAACCAGGCGGGACAATCATAGAAGGTACTTCGGGAAATACGGGAATGGGTTTGGCGTTGGCAGCCGTTGCGAAAGGATATCGGTGTATTTTTACGATGGCGGATAAACAATCGCAGGAAAAAATAAATATTCTGAAAGCAGTTGGAGCCGAAGTTATTGTTTGCCCTACGAACGTTGCTCCCGATGATCCGCGGTCGTATTACTCGATTGCGCGGAAACTTAACAAAGAAATTCCAAACTCTTTTTATCCAAATCAATACGATAATCTTTCCAATACGGCGGCGCATTATGAAACTACCGGTCCTGAGATCTGGCAGCAGACGGATGGAAAAATCACGCATTATGTGGCTACGGTTGGGACAGGCGGATCGATGTGCGGTACTGCAAAATATTTAAAAGAACAAAAATCTTCCATTGTTACGGTGGGCATTGATACATATGGCTCAGTTTTCAAAAAATATAAAGAGACAGGGATATTCGATGAAAAGGAAATCTATCCCTACCTCACAGAAGGTTTTGGCGAAGATATTCTTGCCAAAGAATGTAAATTTTGATGTGATCGATCATTTCATCAAAGTAACTGATAAAGACGGCGCTATAGGAGCAAGAAGGCTTTCACGTGAGGAGGGACTTTTTGTAGGATGGTCCAGCGGATCTGCCATCCATGGAGCGTTGGAATATGCCCGTGAAAATTTAAAGAAAGAGGATATCATGGTTATCCTTCTTCCTGATCATGGAACACGATATCTTGCAAAAGTCTATAATGATCAGTGGATGAAAGACCACGGATTTCTGGAAACACGCGCCTTTGGCTCAGCCCGCAATATCATCGCAAGCAGGAATGGCAAAGACAGCCTTTATACTGTTAACAAATCGACCAAGGTTAGCGAAGCGATTCGCTTGATGAGCCGGGAGGGAATCGATCAAATTCCTGTAATTGAAAATGAAAATTTTGTGGGAAGTGTAAGCGCCTCCGGTCTGTTGGAAAAAATCATTCAGGATCCTCAGCTTCAAACCAAACACGTATTCGACGTAATGGACAAGCCCATGCTGTTTGTTGCTCCAGACAGTACGTTGGATGTACTTTCATCACTTTTAAACAAAGACAATAAAGCGGTGTTGGTACGAGATGAATTTGAAAAAGTGCACATTATCACACAGCATGATGTGCTAAAGGCTATGTCTAGCTAGACAAAATGTTAGCTGCATACAACTCTAATCAAAACGATTGAGAAGTTTTCTTATCATACTATTCTCACTGGCTTTAAATCTTACTGCCAAACCGCAAGCAGTTCTGCCCGATAGTGTGGAGCAATTGTTTATGGGCATGAAGCAGGACAGCAATTACATTATAAAATTAAATACGCTTGCGTCCGGATATTTAAAGGCCAATCCTGGCACTTCTAGGCAAATCGCGGCCTACGTAATTGATATGGCTCCCAAAATAAAATATACAAGAGGATATGCCAGGGCATTGGTTATTATGGGAAATTCATACTGGTATGAAGGTATCTACGAATTTGCGCAAAATTATTATTTACTGGCTGCGCGCCAGTATCGTACGCTTAATGATAGCCTTGGACTTGCTCAAGCATATAATAACATGGGTGAAGTAAATAAACGTTTAGGGGAATTGAATATGGCTCTTGAATATTTGCTTCGATCATTGGAAATGAAAAGAAAGGATTCCACAAAGGCGATGACATTGTACAATATCGGGGAATTATATATTACCATGGCCGATTATGAAAAAGCAACGAACTACATCAATCAATCGATGGACCTCGCACAACATACAGGCAACGAAAGAATAATGGCATATAATCAGTGGGCCAGAGCTCGTATAAAAACAGAGCAGGGATTATTTAACGAAGCATTTATTTATTATCATCTCGCCGAAAAACTATGGACTAAACTTGGCGAAACGCGATCGCTCATTCAAACGTACCAAGACATGGCTTACGCCTATAGGAAGAAAGGTCGAACTGCTGATGCGATACATCATCTGAACAAAGCATCTGCGTTGTCCACCAAAATAAATGTACCTGATCTTCGGATTACAACATATGAAGAATATTTCAAAGTAGATTCAGCTGCCGGAAATTACGGACGTGCTGTATATTATCTATCGAGGCGCAATGCATTAAAAGACAGTGTTTATAATTTACTAAAAGCCGAACAAATAGCACGGGTTCAGGCCATTTACGATACAGAAATACATGAGCGGGAAAATCAACAACTCCGAACGGAGAAGGAATTGCAAAATGCTCAGTTGGCATCACGCGATCTGCTAATTGGCGCTGTTTCTGCCGGACTGTTGGTCGTCATTGTACTGGCTATTATACTCTTTCGGCAGCACAAAGAAATTTCGTCCGCAAACAAAAGCCTCAAGATTAAAAATGAAGAAATAAGTTTTCAAAAAAATGCAATTGAATCGCAGGCGGAAGCTTTGCTAAAATTAAATGAGGAGCTTCTGGATCTTAATAAATCACTCGGAGGGCGGATCGATGAAAGAACAAAACAGCTCATTCTTCAAAATAAAAAACTCGCTGAGTATTCGTTCATTAATGCGCATAAACTTCGCGCACCTGTCGCTAGTTTGCTAGGATTGATAAACCTGATTCAGGAAGCGGATTCTGAGGAACAAAAACTAATACTTGCCCATTTAAAAACCTGTGGAGACGAACTTGATAACACAATCCGCACCATTAACCATAATCTTGAAGGGGAGATTGTACCTGAGAGGAAGTGATCGGTAAAAAGTAAACAGTAATCGGTAAGCAGTACAGTGTCATTTTCTTGTCATTGCCTAAAAAGCGTTGACCGTTTTTTGAACCGAGTTACCAGTGTTTGCTTATAATACATCTGGATTCTGAGGTTCGGTTTGCTCAGATTTTATGGGGCTCGATGCCCCAAAAATCTGGTTTTGCTTCCAATGACTCTATCATCTTCGGCTCGGTTTGCTGTTGCAATATTAAATGTTGTTTTTCAAAGTCCAAAGGAGATAAATACTTTAAAGCTTTATGAGGTTTTTCGGTATTGTATAGTGCTACTGCTCGGTCAACATTTTTGACTAACCCTTCATAATTTTTTATTGAATAGAATTTCAAATAGTTGTTTTTGATTATCCCGTTAATTCGTTCTGCTTTACCATTTTCATATGCCATTTCGCACATACTGTTTTTCATTTGGTGAACAAAGGTGAAGTTCAAAAAATGTTTATCATAATATTGACCACCACCATCGGAATGAAATATTACTCCTTTAGGAATACTCCCCCGTGTCTGCACGGCCATCTTCAAGGCGGGAAGCGTTGTCTGCTCGGTTGTTAGCTGCTTGGAAACAGAATGACCTAGAATTCGTCTCGAAAACAATCCAACACAAAAGTGATATAGTAATAACGATTACCAATATCAAAATAGGTTATGTCACTGCTATAGGCTTGGTCTAGATCGGTTAAAATCACATTCTGCAATAGGTTTTTAAACCGGATAACGCCCGAACTATCTGTGGTTCTGTATGGACTTTTTCTTCTTTCTGAAAGCAACCCCAATTCACCACATAAGCGCTCAAACTTATCACGCCCTAGCTTGGTCGGACGAAGTTTATAATACATGGCCCGGCAACTCATAGTAGGATGATCATTACGTATCTCTAAAACTAGTTTAATGATGAATTCCTCCCGCTCACAAAATTGCATTCTGCGATCAAGCATTTGATGAACACACTGTTTACTTGTTGCAATTGCTTGATAGAAAGCATTTAAACTATAGGGAAGTCTTTCTCGGTAGCGCCAAAACCAGATGAGGGTTTGTTCTCGAATTTTTTTTTAATATCAATTCGATAATACTCTTCAGCCAATTCAATCATTTTATCCTTAAAATCTAGTTGAATCTGCTTCTGACCGATGAGTCGCTCCAATTCTGCAATCTTTTTTTGCAGTTCCATCAATTTCTTTGTGTCGCTTTCTGATTCCACGATTGTACGAATACCTATTGTGTAAGTCGATGAATATCGAATTAACCATTTCCTAATCGCACTGGGGTTAACTTCGTATTGTCTGCTAATTTCCCTAATCGTGGTGATTTTTTGCTCTATTTCATGAACTTTCTGGCGCTTGAATTCCTCACTAAAGGTCCTTAGCTGCCTGGCTCTTATTGAAAGATTAAACTCTGATCTCTGGGCCATATTGATTTATTGTTTTTAAAGTTTTCATGCTTTAAAAACGGTCAATATATTTCAGGCACCGACAGGTACAGATTACCGACCACTGATTACCGATTACCACCTCCCTAGTCTTCCAGGATTTCTACCTCAACCCTCACGTTTTCCTGAGCTCGCGCGCTGTGCTTATCCTGAAGGGGACGTTTGCCGCCCCAGGCTTTCACCTCCATGCGCGATGGGTCGATTCCCTTGCTTATCATGTACTTTCGAATGAGGATTGCTCTTTCTTCAGAAAGTTGTTTGGCTGAACCAAACCCATCTTTGGTATCATTTAAAGAGAAAAAGCTTTCGCTGTCTTTATCCATGGATATTATTTTACCCGCGGCACTACCGTTGGTGTGACCGTGTAACTTGATTTTATATTTTGGGTTTTCATTCAACATATCCACTAAACTGGTGACTTCAAAGCGCGACTCGGGTCGCATAATAGCGGCATCCTTAAAAAAGTATACGTTATACATGACGGCGATATCACCCTTCTTTAATCGCACCATTTCAAAGGGAACTACTACAGCACCACTTTCATCTTTCAATATTCCATCAGCCTCTGGGTTATTGTAGCTAATGTCTTTCTGCATTTTTCGATATCCAAATACGTCACAAACGAAAGACACCTGATTTAACCTGCTATTGGGTAATTGTACCGACACATTGGCCTTGTACGTCCCTATCTTTCTGGTCTTTTCCGTATCGATCGCATCTACATCACCTTCAATAGAAACATTGTCGGTAGCACGAAAAACCTTAAAGAAAAAATTCTTACCAGAGGTATCATCCAATGTTTTCATTTTTTCCGCAGTAGAGGTACTGCTTACAGCTTCTTTTATTTGGCTGCTACCCGCGTCGGCACCTACTTTTTTATCCTCAGAAAGAGAATCTATTTTATTTACCTGAGCAATTTCTTGTGATGTCACTGGATTTATGTCAATGCCCAGCGCAGTTGCTTTATCCCCGAGCGTTCCAAAGTAAACCCATGTGTCCGTAAACGCAGATTGTTCGCGCAATCGCTTGGCTTCGTTAATGGCGAGGTCTTGATCTTCGGTACTGAGAACATATACATAATAAAGATTCCGGAATGGATTCATTTCGAACTTGACGTTCATCTTTAAATCTTTGTGGGCATGCGCCGTAAACCGGATAGCATTTCGATATACTTTAAAAGCGCCGATGACGACATAATTAGGACGATCATCAAGGCGTCCCTGCTTAAGTCGGGCTGCTACGGTAGGCTCCAATAGTATTACAAATAAAAAAATGCCTACCAGTGCGAAAAATTTACTATTCATAACACTGATTTTATTGTGGAGGCACAAAAAGTATAGCGAATATAGGAAACAATTAAAAGAAAACAAGTAATCTACTACGTCTCAGCAGTTTACATGTTGGAAATTACGCTAAATGTATAATTTAGGGCCTCGCCGTTTTCATCGACAAGGGTTAAGAAATGCTGCCCGGCACCAGGATTTAAAGGCAAATTATGGCTTCCCTTTGTGCTTCCCAGGTAAGTTCCATCCAGATGCCAATAGACGACCGACCCTGGATTTCGATGCGCTAACTCAAATACAACTTTTCCCGCCATCCCATTCAGTTCCCGCGGAATGAAAATTTTAGAATCGGGTTTAGGATAAATCAAATCCATCGCAGCCAAGGTGGACGAAACCTGGCAATCTTTTCGAAACGGAGGTAAAGTTTTATAAGAAAAATTCTTGGATCTGAAGTAGTATTCCTGCAAGGGAGGAAGCACGAACCAATTTGCTTGCACAATTTTATCCACGCCTTCGCACGCACTGTTAACACGAAATTTTCCATCCGAAGTGATATGAATTAATTTATGAAAAGGGCAGGGCAAGCTTTGAAGACCTTCCCTCATTACCAACACCGTATCTACATCGTTGCAATGTGCTGAATTCCGATAACCACTTTGTTTGCAGATCGTGATTCGTTCCATTTCTGATAGCGGTGCATGAAACCATGCATTTTCTTTTAGCTGAGAGAAGATATCAAACATAACGGGCGCCGCTGCCTCTGTGCCCGTTAGTCCCGGCCTTCCTTCGCCGTCAGCATTGCCGATCCAAACACCGACAACATAGTGTGGTGTTACTCCTACTGCCCACGCATCGCGAAATCCGAAACTGGTACCTGTCTTCCAGGCAATTTTTTTTGAGCTGCTAAAATACTTCCAGCCGGAATCTTCTCCTGGTCGATAAACATCTTTTAATGCATCAAAGGTCTGGTAAATGGATGCCGCGCTAAGCCAGGATGTCTCTTCTAAATCGAATATCAGACAGGCTCAGCATGGTTGGTATAAAACGGCGCATGAAAATCCCTTTCTGTTATAACGATTTCTTCCAGGATGTTCCCTGAAATTATTTAAGGTCCTCGCCAGCGAAGCATACATTCCTGAGATATCCCAAAGTGTACCTTCTGCTCCACCCAGAATAAGGGAGAGACCATAATGGTCAGCAGGACGCTTCAAGGTGCTCATTCCAATATTCTTCAACAATGAATGAAATCTCTCATACCGATACGTTTTTAGCATGTGCACTGCGGGAATATTAAGTGACCTGATCAGCGCCTTGTTGGCCGCTACGGCCCCATCGTATTCTTTCGAAAAGTTTTTAGGAGAAAATCCATTGATAATGGTGGGTACATCCGGCACTAACGATCGTGGAAGAATTTTACCCTCATCCAACATAGCCGCAAAAAGAAAAGGTTTCAGAATACTTCCTGTGCTTCGGCGCGCCGTAATGATATCTACTTCATCACCATGAGATGAGCCATCATCATCATTTGTATTTCCCACATACGCTAAAACCTTTCCCGTGGATACTTCCAAAACAATAGCCGCTGCGTTATGGATTTGATTGCCTTTCAATTTCAGATAATGATCATTAATAATTTGCTCCGTGCGGATTTGAAGCGAGTACTCTACCGTGGATCGAACAATATCTTCTTCATTTCCTTCCTTAATAATTCTTGCTAAAAGATGACGAGCATAATTCGGAAGCGGTCTGGGATCCTCGGGAATAGCTTCATCCTTTGACAAAGAACACGTGAATGCATCTATATTACCTGCATCTTTCAATTTATCTAAAAGGCGATCACGCTTTTCTTTTAATCGATCACGATTTTTTCCAGGATGGATCAAAGACGGAGCATTAGGTAAAACAGCCAACAGTGCCGCTTCACCCCATGAAAGCTCGCTGAGAGCCTCGGCCAAAATACCGCCAGCATGCAGCTTCCAGTCCCACGACATTTCCGCCGAATGGAGCATGAGAAGCGTAAAGGCCAAGAATTTCTTCCTTGCTGTATCTCAGCTCCAGCCTGGTCGCCAAAATGATCTCAATAATTTTTTGAAAGACAGTTCGAGGTTTGCCTTTTCTGGAAAGCCGGATGACTTGCATGGTGATGGTGCTTCCCCCGCTGACGACATGGCCATCGGTCATGTTTTGTTTTAATGCACGGCCGAGGGATAATGGATCTACTCCTGGATGACGGCGAAAGCGTTTGTCCTCATACGTGATAAGAGCTGTGGAAAATTTTTCGGATACTGAATCAACCTCCGGAAATCTCCATTGGCCATCTTTTGCAATGGATGCACTGAGAAGTTCGCCGCCCTTTGCTTTAAGGACTGTGGAGTAAGGATCTTTGAAAAGCGGATTGGGCAACGAGAAAAAATAAAGAACGGATACCATAAGCGCCAGTACAACACTTACACTAATTTTTAACTTTCGTGTGATATAGTATAACGCTGAATTTTTTAAAGTCATATCGCACTCATTGCGCTGCACCAGCCTTCACTACTTTAACCTCTTTCCCTTTTTTCCTGGCATATACACTATTGTCGTACATAGCCTCACAGCTTACGGCAGGCAAATAATAAGTACCTGCATAACTCGCCGTCAAAATCGTTTTAAACGTTCTTACACTTCCGGGGCTTAATCCAAAATAAGTGTACACCCGATCGTCGCGAATATCCTGATAGTCGCCGCGGTCAGTTTTAACAGTGTTCTCATCATCCGTAAGCCTCAGGTTATTGATTTCCCATCCCGAAGGAAAAATCTGAGCCAGCGCCAAGTTTTCATATTGTCCACGAAGTCCAGGATTTTTTACAGTAACATTGGCAAAAAATTCTGTGCCTTGTGTCAGGTTTGCGGGATCAATCAGGTTTCCTTTTGTGTCCGTATAAATAATGGTAAGGATCAGGTTTTTTTCACTATCCTGTTCCTGTCCGCGTGCAGGCGTACCGGTACTAATGACCCTGACAAACAAGCTTCCTTTGCTCTCGTTGGCGACTTTTATTGTATTTTTTTGAGCACCCGCTATGGTCAAGGGAATTTGCGAAAGGGGAAGATCCGTACTTGCATTGATCGTTTTTCCCCCATAGCTGTAGGAGAATTTTAAATCCCCACGCTTTTCGGTAGATACAAACATTCCGATCGCTTTTAATGAATAAGCAACAGTTTGTGTACTCATCCAATAACCGGAGTTGCTCAGTGATGAAGATATTTCTTTCACCAATTCAAATGCCTTCACTTTTTCGTTCAATAGCACTAACGTTTCAAGAATGATAGCCCTGTCACGTACGTCACTGCCGTATGTATAGGCCATCTCTTGATATGGTTTGATACTGGTGGTTAGATTACCTATCATTTTTTTTGCAGCTTCCGGCTGACCAGCTTTTACATAGGCAGCGGCCAACATCCATTTGGCTTGAAATGAGATATCGGATATTTCCCTTAGCCTATTCATCGCGCTCAACTCGGCTGCATCCGCAGAAGCAAGTGTATACAACCGATACGCCTGGATCAGATCTGTATTATAGTACTTGTATTCATTCCTTCGCCACTCCATCGCCTTGTTTCGTTGATATTTTTTCCAGCGTTTAATCATATCGGCTGGAACATAGTAGCCCTTTTGCTCGGCTTCCAATAAAAAATGACCTGCGTAGGTGGATCCCCAGCTATCGGAATCATCATTGCCCGGCCAATAAGCAAATCCTCCATCGCGGGTGATGAACATCTTCAGCCGCTCGATCGCTTTGGTAACATTATATTTCGTTCTTGCTATTTCAGACTCGCTAAGGTCTTTTACAACGTCAAGATAAAGTTGTGGGAACGCAGCTGAAGTCGTTTGCTCGATACACCCATGAGGATATTCCATCAAGATAACGCAACCGGTATCCCAAATTAATAGGAGGAATAGAAGAGATTTCCAGCACTGCTGAATTGGTGCCTGCTATCCCTACAGGAACAACATCGCCGTTCCATGATTTTCCTGCTTCCAAAAACATCTCGGCCACCTGTGTTACCGGTGGATTTGGATTTCGCACATCAATTTCTATTTCATCGGAAGATTGATAAGATCCCGATGAAGCATTGACAGTAATTTTTCCGATTCCCGTGGCTGACTTTACAGCCAAATCAAAATCAACTGTAAGATCACCGGAGACCGACATGGTCACATTTCGAGTAGCACTCGCCTACAATGGAAACTGGACCTGAAGTTTTAACTTCAACCTTTACATTTTTAATTTTTTTATCCTGCGTAAACAACGTGATGGGAAGTTTTACATTTTCCTCAGGGCCTAATACCCGGGGCAATGTTGCCAATACCATGAGTGGCTTTCGAACAGGCGTTACTTTATCCGAGTGCCCATAAGCGCCTTCATATCCTGCCACAACCATTGTCTTCACCGAACCGATGTATTGCGGCATAGTGAATTTAAATTCCTTGCTTCCTCCTTCTATAGTAACAGGTCCAAAGAATTTTACCACTGGCTTAAATCGATTTGCGCGAGGATCTTCTTCCTTTGCTTCCAACTCAGCGTCGCCACCTACGGCGAGCAATCGTTCAATGCGTGAACCAAAGGAACCCATAACCTGATCATACAAATCCCAGGTTTTGACCCCAAGGGCTTCGCGCGCATAAAATTTCTTCCACGGTTCGGGGGTTTTGAATTTCGTAATATCTAAAAGTCCTTCATCAACCATCGCGAGTGTAAAGGTCATTTTGCGGTTCGTTTTTTCTGAAACCTTAATCTTTACTTCCTGCCCCGGCTGAAGTTCTTCCGGCATGGAGATAACCGGTTCCAAATGCGTAGACGGATCCTCGACTCCAATCGGAATTACGCCATACAGCCGTATAGGGAGATCGTTGATGGTTTGGGAATGTGGCTGCAACAGGCTCACATTCACAAAAATATTAGGTGTCATTTCCTCCGTTGCATCAATGGAAAATTGATTATCACCTTTTTGCGTTTGTACCCAAAATGTAGAAATTATCTTGCTGCCATTTTCTATGGAAACCAACGCGCGGCCTTGGCCACTTCCGGGAAGGGTAACATTTATTTTATCACCCACATTGTATTTCGTTTTATCAGCGGTGAAAGCCAGTTGTGTTGCGCCTCCTTTATCTTCGCGACTATAGCGGCCATAATAACCCGGCTGATCTATATATATAGTTTTACCAGCGCAATGCCCTGAAACAGGATCACACACCCTAATATAATATGTACCCCAATCGGCTGACGCAATTTTAAATGACCAGGTCGCCTTGCCATTGGCAGCGTTCAGTTTTCCCGAGCTCATCAACTGAGCATTCCTGCCCTCAATGTAATTCGCAACATTATCATGGGCATTGTCCCACCACCAATACCGGTTCAGGCGATAAACATTAATGTTAGCATTGTCGCGAGAAACTGGTTTACCCTCCATATCCAGAAAGACCACCTCTATTCGTTGGGCCGTATCCGTGTATAACATGCCGCTGTAACGTTCGCCTGCGGGAGTTTTTAAACCTGCATACGACTCATACGGATAAAATGGAAGACTAAAACGATCAATGCTGAAGTTCCCACTCTCTTCAAATACCTTGCCGCGGAAAACCGCTGTCATAAAACCCGGAAAACCAGCAGTTGAAGGAAGGGAAGCATTAAATGTAGCCCTACCTTCTGCATCTGTACGTCCTTGAAAAACAGACTGCGTTTCTGACGTATAGTTTCGGGACGGTTCCTCAAACGTATAGTCATCGTATCTTGGGAATGTGGTATTAGCGCGGGTCAACGTTACATCAAACTCTGCTTTAAGATTCTTACCTGGAGCGCCATGAAGCCATTTCACTTCCAGATTTCCCTTAATATCAGGGGTAACAATTTTATCCTTCCCTACATCGAGATTTATTTTAAGGCTGTTCGGTTTGATCGTTTCTATTTTTACTTGCTGATTGAATTCAGCACCGCCGACTTTGATACGAGCCATCCAGTTACCGGTAGGCGCGTCGGAGGATGTGGCAGTAGCCAACTGATAAAAGCCATTTTCTGAAGATGACTTTACTTGCCGGGTTACAATTGTACCTTGAGGATTTTGCAACTCAAAGATCACCGGATGTGTCGGAGGAAGTATTTTATTTTTGTCTTCCAGTATAAGACTGAGGTAAACTGAATCACCCGGACGCCACACACCTCGATCGCCATAGATAAATCCTTTCAACCCTTTGTTGATGTAGTCCCCGGATACATCAAAACCACTCAGCGATAACGATTCCCCATCCATCAACCTCAAGTATCCGCGCTGTGATCCATTCTTGGCGATCAATGCAAAGGGAATCCCTTTGGAAAGAAAAGTCGCCTTTCCTTCGCCGGATGTGGTGGTGGATCCAAGAAGCTGTTGTTGAAAATCGTAAAATTCAAGAGTAACCCCCGCGATAGGTTCTGTGGTCTTCAAATCATTTACAACAACCGTCGTATTCCCATCATTACCTCTCTTAGCGAGTAGACCAAAGTCAGAGGCCAACACATTTTTTTTGATGGTTTTCGAATTTGTGTAGTATGAAGAATTGCAAGGATTATCCCGTTGCTCCCAGTCATAATCCTCTTCATAATAATATTCTTCCTCGTAATACCCTTCGCCATACACAGGCTCTTCCTCCCAAACTTCTTCTTCTATTTCAGTCAGGTTATCGGATACTTCTTCACCCTCACAGACGTATGAAGCGTACGCTTTTTTGAAAGCGATTGTAATCTGGTATATGGCTCCGGGTTCTGTTTGAATGAATTTGGCAAGGTCTAACGTGTAACGATTCCATTTGCCCAGATCGGTGATGCCGGTATTGTCGAGTTGAATTTTTTGCTTGAGCAATCGCCTGCCTACCCGATTGAGATCATAGTTCCCGTCCAGGTTATTAACCTGCAAAAACTGCAACATGTTATTTTCAAAAATACGGGTGATGGTCAAATCGATGGCTTTCAGATTAACGGCTTCAAAAGGTAAGATGAGCCCATCCGTGCTGGGCAATATGTTACCTTTACCTGCAAAACGCGCTAATGGTTTTAACTGCTCGAACGTTACAGGGGTAGAGGAAGCTTCCTTCATACGAAAGTCATTAATATTTCGAACTCCCGTTTCTACCGAAATTGTTTTTGTACCAGATTGTCTGACGGGAGGGTAAACCCAAATCTCATTATCATGAATTTCAAATTCCAATGTGAGCCCACGATCTTCTTCAAGCGTTACCAGGCCGCGCAATTCTTGTTTTTCTTTCAGAGGATCCGAAAATTGAAGAACAACATATTGATTTGGGTTTTGAATAACTTTTGCATTGACTACTTTAAAATCACCCAGAGCGGGGATCGCCACTTCCTTTTTATCGACTGTTGTTACTCCTAAGCTCTTTCCATCTACTGTCAAAATTACTTGGCTCGCGGTCTCTTTCCGTACCACCTCTTCCACAGCAAATCCATGTTGCTTGCCTTCAGCTGTGTGGTTCCAGGTAACTTTTAGATCCTTTCCCTCCTGCTGTGCGAGAAGCATACTCTCAACAGCTTTGTCTTCTGCAAAATCTGCCGTGTTAAGAAAACCCTCAACGCGCTGACGTGCGAGCTCCGTGTTTACGTAAGGCTTAACGTTGTCGATAGACACTTCAAAATTTTGTGGCATAATCTGGAAGGAAAACTGAAACTCTGAAAGCTCTTGCGAAACAGTGGCCAGTTTTGAAAGTTGGAAGCTTGCTTCATAAATCTGACCAGAACTCATTCTGTTTTCCGGTTTAAATTCCACGGTCCTTTTATCCAGCCAAACGACCTTTCCTTTTACCGTTGGAGAAAAGGAAAAAAGATTAACCGAAGACTCCTGACCTATCAACGAAGAATCGACGGCATCATTTGCGAGCATGACACGAATCGTCGAGCCTGAAGGTATTACCCCCGCCGTATACGAAATAATATATTCACTAAAGGCGGGGTTAATGTAACTGCCCGCATTTTTTTTACCCTTGCTATCGGTGAAATAAAATATACCAAAAACGACAATGCCGATCGCCACCACGGCGATGGCAATTTTTTTCCAAGGGAACTGTTGCATAGGAGAAAGAGATTTTAGGGAAGATCGAAAAAATTATTGCACGGTCTCAAATCCAACGAATTTAAATCGCATGGATTATCACTCGGGTTGGGAATGTTTTCTTTTTAAATCAAAAAGAAAAATCAGTCAGTAAAAAGCCCCTTACATGGTAAGAGGCTTTTCTGTTGGGAGCTAACGGATAGCAAGGAATCATAATTTTCCTGTTCCGCTCCCTAGGATGAAAAATTCGAAATTATCATTCCTAATGCGTAAGGAATGTGTTACGAAATCTAAACCTAATTTGGAGCCCAAGGCTTCATCGCATAGAAAACAAAATCAGGATTTGATACCTTACAAAAATAAATATACGGCCGGGAATGGGCGTAGGCAATAGGGAAACGCAAAACCCCTACAAACCGGGGGGTTAAAAATTCTTCAAATTTGATGGGTTTTTGCCCATAACGGGGCATTTTTTCGTTCAAATCATGACTATGAATACCCTCGGTGTGCGTGTGTGCCCGTAAACTTGCTTTATAATGTAAACTGTTGTGCCTGCAAGTTGACTCCAATGTTCTAGCAAGCATGCATGGAAATTATTTTAAGAAATCTTGATTTCGGCACGCAAAAATTATGTTACGAATACATAAAAGGTAAAGAAAATGAGGGCGATTAATCATTTTCCAATGACATTACCCCCAGATCCCGGGGTTGTAATAGCTCCCATTTTCAAGGTATATTTGAGATTGTTTGGTTGGTATTTTACGCTAGATCTGTAGTGAAGACTAATATAACGGTGCTCGTTGCTGACGACCATTTATTTATACGGGAGAGCTTGAGGGCGATGCTTGAGAAAACTCAATTCGTAAAGAAAATTTATGAGGTTGAAAATGGTAGAAAAGCCCAAGAGCTACTGGCGGAGCATCATATCGACGTTATTTTGCTCGACATGAGAATGCCTGTAGTAGATGGATTCGAGGTGATTGAATACATTCATAAGCTAAAACTTTCAACATTTATAATTGCATTAACTGCATTTGATGAGGAAGCGATGATCTTCAATCTCATGCGCTTGGGCATACATGGGATTTTATTTAAAAAAACCACTCATCAGCAGGAGATCTATACGGCTATTATCACCGTGATGGAGGGCAAACATTACTATAATGAGAAAGTAAATATTGTACTTCAATCCAAACCAGATGGACTTCAACATCCACCTCGTATAAAATTAACCGCCCGGGAATTTGAAGTCATTGTTTTACTGGGACGTGGATTGAGCACGAAGGATATTGCAGAAAAGTTATTTTTAAGTGAGCATACCATTGAAGGGTACCGGAAAGATATTCTTAGAAAAACCAATACAAAGAATACAAATGAACTGATCCATTTTGCGTTGGGCAATGGAATTATTTCTTCTTGAAAATGTAGGATACAATAAAAAGAGTGCCTTTTGGAATAAGTTCTGTGGTGACGGAAGCACCGATAATTTCTGCTCTTTTCTGAATACCTCCCAATCCCCGCCCTGCTTTTTTAAGCGTGGAAGTTTTATCCTTTCCCACACCGTCATCCTTGATCTCTACTTTAAGTTGATTATCTGACCAAAACATTTTTATGTAAATATTCCAGGCCAATGAATGCTTCATCGCATTGCTGGCGATTTCCTGGATAATCCTGAATAATATGAGCTCTACCTCGTTCCCCAATCTTTTGACTTCACCCATTTCCAAAAATTCAATGTGAAAGGACCGCAATTCCTTAAGTTGATCACACATTTTCCAGATAGCGTGTGAAAGCCCTTTCTCCTGAAAAGTTTCCGGAGCGAGGTTCCAGATAATATTTTGAACTCTGTTAAGAAGGTCGTTCAGATCGTGATCGATGCGCAAGAGAAGGCTTTTATTTCGACTTGAAAGCGTGGGTTCTAGCCGTAAATTACCTAATGCCAACCGGGTGCCCGCCAGCAATTGCGCTAAATCATCGTGAAGGTCAAGTGCGATACGAGCTCGTTCTTCCTCCAGCATTTGCTGCTGTGCTTTCAAGACATTTTTAATTTCCTCATTTTCTTTCGCAAGTCCCTCTTCACGCAATTGGCGCCTCGCCGATTGACTTAGGTACATTGCCCCTAGCACTGCGAGGAAGGCAACCATGGATAGTATGAGAAATATATTGTATTCCATTGATGCTAACGTCTACGGAGGAAAGTTAATTGCTATAAGCAACCGGCAAAAGCTTTGGGCGAATTTTAAATTCAATGTAACACGGATTCACATTATCTGTTAAACCTCCTAGAAGCGCGTTTTCTACTTTATATTTGAAAATTGAATATAAAGGAATCATAATTCAATGAATTAGGCATGTGCATTTCTTTCACCGAAGATGTGACATTACTTTTGTCTATTCCTGTGTCTTTTGACATAAATGACTTACTACATGAATGATATCTTATCAAGGGTTTATTACAACAACACAGTTCAGGATTATCTGATCGCTTTTGGAATTATTGTAGGCGGAATAGCAGTGCTGGCCATGTTTAAGAGGATCATCCTGTCAAAACTAAAAAAGTGGGCCGATCGAACTGAGACCAAATTTGATAATTATGCTGTTAATGCGATTGAAAAGTTTGGCTTACCCGCCCTAAATTTTGTCATACTTTATATCGGCATCAATTACTTAACCCTTTCGGAAAAAGCAAAACAGATTATACAGGTAGCAGTTGCAGTTATTGTCACTTACTTTATTTTAAGACTTATTTCTACAACCGCCTTACATGGATTGCAATCGTATGTGAGGAGACAGGATCAGGGAGAAGAAAAAGTAAAGCAATTGGGTGGAATAATGTTAATCCTTAACGTTATCATCTGGATTGTCGGTATTATTTTTCTTTTTGATAACCTGGGTTATAATGTCGGAGCTGTTATAGCGGGATTAGGTATTGGTGGCATTGCCATCGCGTTAGCTGCACAAAATATCCTTGGCGATTTATTTAATTATTTCGTGATCTTCTTTGACAGACCTTTTGAGATTGGTGACTTCATTGTTTTAGACGACAAAAAAGGAACTGTAGAGCATATTGGTATCAAAACAACCCGACTTAAAAGTTTAACCGGCGAACAACTTATTCTCTCCAACAGCGACCTTACCAAGTCCCGCGTTCATAATTTTAAACGTATGGAACAAAGAAGGATCGAATTCAATATTGGTATCACATATCAAACTCCCCTGGAGCAGATTAAAGAAGTGCCTACCATTATAAAAAATATTATTGCATCCATAGAAGGAATTACACTTGACCGTACGCACTTTATGGCATATGGAGACTTTAGTCTTATCTTCCAGACTGTATATGTTGTTGAAAACCCAGATTATAACGTGTACATGGATATACATCAAACCATCAATTTGAAGCTATTCGAAGAATTTGAGAAAAGAAAAATTGAGTTTGCGTATCCTACACAATCTATTTTTCTTACACCCACTGAAAAAACAAATCACAAGGAACAAATGATTTCTGAGCACTCGTGATGAAATTTTTTTTTCTACTACTTATTATGCTTCAGGGAGTCTCCTTCAAAAGCACGCAACTCAACCAGAGCCGGGTAAAGGTGGCGTATGAACAAAAAGAGAAAGTAGTTCAACATTACTTCAAAAGTAAAAATCTTGATTACGTTGGATTTCAACTTTTTATTCGTGCCTTTAAAAAGGAAATGGAACTTGAAATATGGATAAAGGAGAAGGATCATGATTCATTTTCCCTGCTTCATGTTTATGAATTTTGCAGTAGTTCAGGAACCTTAGGTCCAAAACGCAGAGAAGGCGACTTACAAATTCCGGAAGGCGTGTACCACATCAATCACTTTAATCCGCAAAGCAATTTTTATTTGTCGCTTGGCTTAAATTATCCGAACGCTTCCGATAAAATCTTAAGCGATAAAAAGCATCCCGGAGGATCCATTTATATTCATGGCAATTGTGTGACTATAGGATGCATACCAATAACCGATGACAAAATAAAAGAGCTGTATGTCTTAGCGGTAGAAGCCCGAAACAACGGACAAGAAAAAATACCGGTTCATATTTTTCCTGCGAGACTTACAGACGAAGGTCTGATTGCGTTGAAGACTATTTCGCCTGTTAACGATGCGTTTTGGGGGAATTTAAAAGGCATTTACACTGATTTTGAACAAACTAAAAAATTAAAACCAATCAGAGTTAATGATAGAGGAGAGTATTTTTTTTAATATTCTTATGCGTTTCACGAACGCCGCGAAAGGTTGATCGCTCAAAGATTTATTTTTTCTCAAGCACAAGCGTAATTTTATTAAAGTCTGCTGCGGCATTTACCACTTTTCTAAAATCTTCGTAGCGTGACAAGGGAGCATATATTTGCTTATAGAATTCCTCCACTCGTACTTCAAGCAAATCGTCTTTTAAAGTATAATCTGATTTAAACAGGAAAGGGATCTCGTCCTGGTCATGATAAGCAATGTTAAATTTCAAATCGTCCAAGATTTTTTACCTGATAACCTTTTGGCAGACGGATTTTAATAGTACGATCATACATTCTGTTAAAATCATTTTCGACTTCGGCTGTTCGTTCATCATCCCGGTACATTTCAATCTGGGGACCTATAAGCTCACCCACCTTAAATAGGATACGCGGCCCCGCTTTCTCCATAAAATGTGACGTTTGGAAATCCACATCCACGATAAAGTTATTGGAGTTAGCTGCCTACTAGGGTGTTAGCATTCCATTTCTTTATGGAGGCATCAGGAGCTGTTTGCTTTGTGATTTGTTCGATCATTCCCACTCGTTGATCCGCAGACATCATGTCGTAATAAGGCGTAAAGAATGCAGCATTATATCCACCAAACTCCCGCTTCTGATGAATTTGATTTGTCGCTAAATCGTCGTTGAAATCAACTTCAATAAGAAGGTTATCCAAATTATGGGAGAAATCGATAGCTGGAATTTCACCTATGGAGGAAAGCGCAGACCTCACGTCACCCATTTTAAATGGTTCAATAAAAAGGCCTTTCTGTGCCGTAAACTCAGGCTGAATCAGCGGATATCGACACTCAAAAACATAAGGTGCTAAAAATCCTTTGGTGTCCGGGAAATAGAGAACATAATCATCGAGATAAGCCCATGAATCAAATTCCCCATCGAATTTTATATTTTCCCTGCTGCAGGTGATAACCGGATGACAAGTAATCTTTAATTTATCGAATACGCCCAAAAATAAACGAGTCATTCCTTGGTGTGATGCCAGTTTAACTTTCAGTATAGACGAAACTTCACTCAATGATTCAGCATCACCTTCCTTGTTTACCTGAATCGTAGTTTTGATTTTATTTTCAATGTTTCTAATCCGCTCTTCAATCTTCTGAGAAGGGTTGTCGCCTATCGTCTTGACAAATTTATCCAACGCTTTTTCATCATCCTTGGTGAGTTCTGTTAACATCGTATAAAATGTCTTTGCGGCTTCATCCCAAGTATATAGCCTAGCCTGGGACCGGGCTGTATTATAGGCTAATTTGAATTCAATACGTTTGCGATTGGATTCAAAATTTGAAAACGCCTCGGTTTTCAAAGCAGGCACATCGTTCATGGTTGTGAGGTAAACATTCATCTCACTGTTTTCTTCTTCTTTGACAGATGGGAAATTATGATACGTTTTAAAGTCGAACTTTAGATGCTGAGGACAGGTAAGCAAAAAAGAATTATTTTTTACAGGGGCATCAAACTGTGTAAATACTCTGTCAAATACGCTGGGCCTCATCTTGCGCGTAAAATAATATTCAACTTCGCTTCCCAGCTCAATCCCTTCAATAGCAAAAATTTTATAAGCTTTTCCACTTTCCTCGTCCTTCAATTCCTTCAAATTATTTTTATCAAAGTAGATTGCCCTTCCTTCCTTGTTAATAGCACGTGCCTTAAGTTCAAGTAACTCGATCGTATTGTTCATCGATATCACAATACGATTGTGTTTCTGAACAGCTTCGTTATTGTTTACATAGACAATTCGATGTATAGTCGAATACATTATAAATTGATTATCGTGGAAAACATATTCATATTGGGTGTGCTGCTTCAAAATAAGCTCAGCCAATGAAATATCTTTTTCCGATAATTTATACCTTAACCTATCCTTCTCCCATTCATAAGGCTTAAAATCTTTTCCATACAACGTTGTGACTAGCAGGCAATAAATTGCGATAACGAAAAATTTAATAAACTTCATTTTATTCTTTTTTTAGAATGATAGACTCTTTGTAGGCCTCGCTCAACGGTTTAATCGAAGCATTCCATTGCTCAAACTGGTTAGGCTGCATCAATAGATAGTTCACATAAAACTTTTTACGAAAAATAATTTTTCCGTTTATAGTCTTATATTCGGTTTCAAATCCCAGCAGGTCGCCATCCGTTTTAGCGTTGGGAGGAAGATACTCAACAGTGTAACCTTCCGGTATTGTCAGTTCACAGTATTCGTGTTTTTCATATTTATAGTCCCGCTCCTTTGGTGCTTCTCTCAAAGCCAGATTTATAAAATCATTATAATGCTCTTTGTTAAGGTTCAGGTTTACGTATAATTCATTTCCTATTTTTTGAAAATAATCCCCAATACGGAACGTATAGTCTATAACCGTGAGCTTGTCACGGTCATCGACATCAGAAAGTACATAATTATCGAGGTAAAATTTATTGCTGCCTTTTCCAATCAGCTTTGTTACATAACGTTTTATATCATCTTTTTCAGAACGATCCAGCGCATATCCTCCGAACACCTTAGCATATCCCCCTAGTGAGCTTACACCCGAACCAATGATTTGATTTCCATCCAAACGTATGGCTACTGAATCGACCATGACATTTTTTTCTTTGCCAATTTCCGGAACAGCCCTAACCTCATAGTGTGTGGGGTCGAGACCTATCAAGGCCTCTTTTCCCTGGATCATAGAGGATGGCAACCCAAAAGGGGTATGATCACTTGTTGCGTCAAGAAAGTAATATTGCTTATCCGGTGAGACATATGTGGCGATCATATGATTATCCACCAACGGAGTGGGTACCTTACTGTATTTATATGGCAAGTCACGTGTACCGATCCATGTGTGATACGCTTTTATGTTAGCAAGCTTCAACATGTTTACGATAAGGTTGGCCATATCTTTACAGTCACCATACCGTTTTTCGCAGACATACGCACCGGGATGCGGAATCAGTCCGCGCATCCCTTGTTCAAAAGCAACGTACTTAATATTCGCCTGCACCCAATAAAACACATTTCTTACGATGTCTATCTCAGTTTTGCTCTGAGACTTTATTTTATTTACAATCTCAAGTAATTCGGGGGATGGTTCTTTGTTTAAGTCCTTTACAAAAGTATAATACCACGTGTACAAGTCCTCCAGGCTGGACAACACATTCACTTTTCCTTTTTTACTTTGATATGACTTTACATAACATATAACATGAGGAGTAAAATACCGTAGAGAAGGGCTATCTTCTTCATTTTTCCGGGAGTGCAAATCGGTCGTGCTCCACTCGAAATATTCGAATCCGCCCTTTTCATACCTCCTAAACTTGATGACGCCTTTTGGATCGTTTACAACATCGTAGATCAATTCAACGTGTTTAGTGGTTTTAATGGTGTAGGACGTTTTGCCTTGAGGAATATAGCTCGTGAAAATAAATCCGGGCATGAAACGCGAGTCTTTAATAATAGACCGGTATTGAAGTTGCGTGCGATTCCCAAAGGCTACCGATGGAAAATTGAATGAATAATTGTAAGAGTCATCGTAAAAAATTCCGTCATCCCGATCGTTGTTCTTTTTAAAATCGGAGACGTGCATTTCTTTGTATTTGTTCTTATCCCATATCAGCGTTTTGGCTTTAATATCCTTTACCTGGTTGAAATGAGATCCATAAACCCGGCCAGAGGCGTACGCATCGGTTTGACCTTTCAAATGAAGCATATCCTCCAGAAGATCAGCAAAAATTTCCAATGAATCATTTTTTACTAATATCGATAGTACTTCTGATCGGTCAACAAATGCCGCAGGTGCATCGGGAAACTTTTCCTTATAAACTTTAACTAAATCCGAAGTCTGAGCACTGACTGTTCCTAGAATGCTGAAGGATATAATAAGACTGAAAATAAATTTATTCATGTGGTAAGCCGGCGTAAAAATTGCATTCTATTTTCTTTTGGCCCTTGTCATAAAG
Source organism: uncultured Bacteroidota bacterium (assembly GCA_963837415.1). Lineage (GTDB taxonomy): Bacteria > Bacteroidota > Bacteroidia > Cytophagales > Cyclobacteriaceae > Chryseolinea. The sequence goes on from CAWING010000007.1 coordinate 75,527, forward strand.
GATGGCCGGACCGTTGCGTGAGCCCATAACATATTGTTCCATTCCATACAATGACCCGTCTTCATTGTATTTCTCTACGGTACCATCGAGCTCACCCCATTTGTAGGTACCTTTTTCCATAGGCTTGCCATTGGGGTAATAAATACTATAATCACCGGTATAGTCACCCAACAAATACAGATATTCGCTGTATAAATTTCCATTGGAATAATAAATTCTCTTTGGACCGGTTAAAACGCCATTTTTATACACTTCCTCGTAAGCTTTTGTCCCATCCTGGTAGTTCACAACAATGACTGTATGGGGTGTAAAAGCACTCCACTCCTCAGCTTTTTTTTGTGCTGAATTGATCTTCCGATAGGCGACCAGGTCACCCTCAAAGTATAACTTCTCTACCAACGGGATACCTTCCGGGCTAAAATTTCGCGTTATTCCGTTTCGCTCATCATTTATAAAATCAACCGTGGATGCGATGTTTCCATTTGGAAAGTGATAAACCCAAGTACTATCATGTTCCCCCGTGAGGTATACCCCTTTATAATCCAGCTCCCCGTTATCATAAAATTTTTGCCATAAGCCTTCTTCACGTCCATCGACATAATTTCCTTGCAAGATCGGTTTCCCACTGATGGAATTGAATTGATAAACCCCCTCTTTGTTTCCACTTAACAAAGTGTACGTGTAGAATACTTTTCCATCCGGAAACCACTTTATTATTTTGGTATAGTCTCCACAAGTTGTTTCCAATTTAGACTGCGGCTGTCCACTCTTGTATTTTGCTTCAAAGTTGACCTGTTGGGTTTGTTCAACTCTATTTGTAACTACTTCCCCATGCGCATTGTAGTGCGTAAAGTTTTTAACTCCTTGCAAATCATATTCACTAACTGCAGAAAGTTTGCCTGTTGAATTATAGTCTAAACATAATCCCAAAAGGTCTCCATGCAGATAATAATAATCAGATTCAATTACACCACTGGGATAGTACGACAGCCATTGTTGTTGCCTAGCACCCCTTGCAAACCACCCTGTTTGTTTTAATTGTCCGTGGGGAAAATATTCTTTAAATTCTCCATTATAGTCTCCGTCCTTATAGTTGAATAAAAATTTCTTTCCTCCTGATTTAAAGTATTCTGCTGCTTCACCTTGTATTAATCCGTCTTCATAGGCGAACTCGCTACGTCTGCTGCCCTCAGGGAAATAGTATTTCCAGGCGCCATGATATTTTCCTTTTTTGTAGAAACCTTCCGCAGCAAACTGGCCGGTTGGATAATATTGCTTAACACTGAATGCGCCACTGGAATGACCAAACTTTCCCATCTCCTTACCCGTGGTATCTCTATAGACTACACTGATCAATAAATCGCTTTTGTATGTATTGACGTAATAAATTTTACCATTGTAGTAGAAGGTATTTTCGCCATGAAGGTTGCCTGCATTGTCAAAATTTCTTGTTTCCGAAAGGTTTCCACGCGCATCATAAAAATTCCATTCGCCTATGGTTAACCCATCTTTATAATTTCCACTGCTTTCAAGTCTCCCATTAGCATGGTAATATTTCCATAGACCGGTAAGCTCATCCTCTGTATACTCGCCAACAGCTTTACGTTTTCCGTTGGCGAAATTTTCCGTATAAGGACCGTCTAGTTTATCTTGTTTATAAGTAAGTACATTCCTGATTTTTCCGCTTTCGAAAAAATTAATGTATTCGCCTACTACTTTATTGGAGTCATACGCATACGTCGATTTGGTTTTACCACTGGCATAGAACATTTTCCCTGGTCCGTGTCTTCTTCCTTTATCATACTGTAAACTTTCCCTCAGGATACCGCAGTCGTTGTAAAGTTCCACTTTTCCTTGTATTTCATTATTCTCCAGGAAGAAACGTTGTGTTATTACACCATCTTTGAAAACATTCACCGCACCGGTTTCGAAGTCTTCGATGCTGCTGGTAGACCCATTCTCGTGAAAATATTTCCAAGTACCCGACTTCTTACCCTTGTTTGAATACATTCCTTCCGCTGACCGTTCGCAATTGGTTTTAAAAAAAATCCACTTTCCTTTTCTTACACCTTGAGCATCCTCATTGCCAATTGCTTCTACCCCATTATTAGTGTAAAACCATGCTTGGGTAGGTGCGTCAAATCCTAATTCAGGGACTTTGATCGTTTCGCGTTTTTTCTTTAGTTCTGTGTTGGTGACGCTATAAAAAGCATCAAGTCGTTTTTGATTTTTCTGATGCCATTTTTTCACCTGATCTATATTTGCCGATTTCAGAATGTGAAATATAAAGGGCTCGATCAAGTCCTTCTCCTTGAACGTTTTGTAAAGTGCCAAATAATACCTGCTCCAGGGATCATCTACGGAACTTGCAACGGTCTCCAATTGATCGAAGAACATTTGATACTGCCGTACGATTGCTGCATCGATATCAATTTTTGATTTATAATTGTTATCCATTGCAATTTTAGCCCGGATAATCTGGTCCAACTTATCGAAGGCATTTGGGCCGGTTGCAGGAAGAGAACCTTCGTCGGAAATTTGGTTAGCGAGGAATTTCTCGAGGAAAACCAATCGCTCGTTATCGATATTGTTTATACCTAAATATATTCCAAATGATAACATCGCGTGTGTCTTCCTTCCCTGACCTACAGAGATGCTTCCAAGGTTTCGATGGCTCCCCGGGTGAAACGGGTTTAACGAGAGAACCTTAAAAAAACAATCCACGGCTTTGTCATAAGCTTTGTGATTGTAGTGGGTGATTCCAAGATTATAATGGAGTAGAAAATCGATAGGATACGCTTCAATGGCTTTGTTAAATAAGGTTACAGCCTTGAGGTAATCGCCGTTGCGATCAGTAGCTATCGCTTGTGACCGCAGAAAGTGTACGCGATAAAAGGAAGCCTTCTTTAGTCCCGCTTCGCAAACTGCTAACGATTTTTCATATTCTTCATTGGCGATGTAAGCCAATGAAAGTTCGGACAACATATAAACATATCCGGTATCGCGCTTCGGCAAGGCGAGGTAATGCGCAATGGCTTCTTTGTACTTTGCTGAATCATAAAGCTCTTTGCCTCTGGTGATAATTTCAGCCGCATTGAATAAAACGGGACTCTGGGAAAAAGTTGAGATGTAAACCACTATAGAGATGGCCAATAACCAAAAACGAATCATACGAAAGTCAGAATTTTGCTCGATTAAAGGAAAAAAAAATAGCGCTAAGCTTCCGTATGAAAAACAAAAAATAAACCCCTCTGTAAGAAAAGAGGGGTTTTAGCTAAAAAGTGTTTGATCTTAAACTCTGGCTTCACTCTTATTCATCACCTTCGTTTGAATTTGTATTGATTCCTGGTGAATAAGTTTTAGCAAATCGCTTGTAAAATCTGCATTTAACCCCATTGCTTTTCCCAGTGTAACACGAGTTTGAATGATTTCTTCCCAACGTGCTACCTGGAGAATCGTTACTCCATTTTCTTTTTTATACTGTCCTATTTTTTCTGATATCTTCATACGCGCAGCAAGCCTTGACATAATTTCATCATCCAGATGGTCGATTTCTTCCCGTAAGATACTCAAGGTATCCTTAAAGGTTTTGTTATCAGAAGATACTGTACGCACCACTAACCCATCGATAATTCTTGCCAGTACAGCCGGCGTAACTTGTTGCTTAGCATCGCTCCATGCCGCATCTGGATTAATATGTGCTTCGATCATTAAACCCACCATATCAAGATCAAGGGCTTTCTGAGATATAAAAGAAATTAATTCACGATTACCCGCAATGTGGCTAGGGTCACAAAGGATATCGAGCTCCGGAATTCTGGTTTTTAATTCAATAGCCAAATCCCACATGGGGGCATTTCTAAATGGTCCCTTTTCGAAGGATGAAAAGCCGCGGTGAATCGCCGCCAGTTTTGTAATGCCTGCTTTATTCAACCGTTCCAGGGCACCAATCCAAAGTTCAAGATCCGGGTTTATTGGATTCTTAACCATAACCGGAATGTCAACGCCCTTCAGCGCATCCGCTACTTCTTGCACTGAAAAGGGATTTACGGTGGTACGGGCTCCAACCCAGAGAATATCGACACCTGCTTTTAAGCAAGCTTCCACGTGAGCAGCGTTCGCTACTTCTGTTGTTACAGGAAGACCCGTTTCTTTTTTTGCTTGAATAAGCCATTTCAAACCCTCAACACCAGAGCCCTCATATTGACCCGGCCTTGTGCGCGGTTTCCAGATACCCGCCCGCAAAGCGTGTACTTTGCCCGTTGCTGCCAATTGTTTTGCTGTGGCTATTGTTTGTTCTTCTGTTTCCGCACTACAAGGACCACTGATAATAATGGGTTTATTGGCGGTGGGCAACCATGTTGAAATGGATTCAAGCTGCAATACCTTTTTCATGTGTGTTCAAATTTATTTTTCCAGTACTTGTTTGATTTGTTTGTATTCAATTCCGTCTAATATTTCCCGGATTCTATTAGCGTCTTTCAAAATGCGGCTGAGTTCTTTTACATCGCGCTTCATCAAATAGTATTGAAATTTTTGCAAGTGCATAATGTACTCAAGCAATGCCTGACTTAAATATTCCGCATTCTGCTCGAAGATGGGAGCCCACATTTCGGGCGAGCTTTTAGCTAGGCGAACCGTTGAGGCAAAACCGCTACCGGCCAGTGCAAAAATATTTTTTTCATCGCGTTCAATATCCAACACGGTTTGCCCCAATAAAAAAGAACTTACGTGTGACAAATGTGAAACATAAGCCACGTGTTTATCGTGATCCTCAGGCTCCATGAAAATTGTATTCATACCCAATGTGGCAAAAATCCGATCGGCTACCGCCAAGGCTTGCTCGGATGATTTTTCCCGTTCACAAATTATATTCGTCTTATCGCGAAATAAACCTTCAAACGCTGCTTCGGGTCCCGAATTTTCAGTTCCGGCAATAGGATGAGCAGCAACAAATTGTCCGCGATTAGGATGATTTGTAATAGCGCGACAAATCATTCGCTTTGTTGATCCCGTATCGATGACGACCGTCCTTTTCTTGATCGAATCCAAAACTGACGGGAAGCAACTGACTCAATGCATTCACGGGAATAGCAAGGATTATCAGATCGGCTGTTGAAATGGCTATTCCCTCATTTTCGATTCTCTTTACCAGGCCCAGTTCAACAGCTTTCGAGGCATTCAAAGGATTTAAGTCAATACCCACAACCTCGGTAGCCAAACCAGCCTTCCGCAAGTCAAGGGCGATCGATCCCCCTATTAATCCCAATCCTATAACGGTTGTTTTCATTTTTTAGACTGACTAGTGAGACCTGTGACGTGTGATTTTTGTTTGCCATTCGCTGAACTTGAATTCAAAAATTTATCAATCCTTCCAAGCGCTTCGTTCAACATTTGTTCTGTGCAGCACAAGGAAACGCGGATGTATCTTCGACCTGCTTCTCCGAAAATAAATCCAGGGGTGATAAATACTTTTGTTCCATAGAGAATTTCATCAATCCACTTTTCAACATCAGCAACATGACTTGGTGCTTTTGCCCACACAAACAAACCGGACTGCTTATCGGCGTAGGTACAACCCAATCGTCTTCAACAGTTCGCAAGCTACTTTTTTCCTGCCTGCATATATTTTATTCAACGCTGAAAACCATTCATCGCCACTCTTCAAGCGCTTCTACGGCGGCGTGCTGTAATCCTAAGAACATGCCCGAATCCATATTGCTTTTAACTTTCAGCACAGCCTCGATATATTCTTTGCGGCCTGCAACCCAACCGATGCGCCATCCCGCCATGTTGTGGGATTTGCTTAGCGAATTCAATTCCAGGGCAACTTCATCAGCACCTTCAATGGACAAAAGGCTCATGGGCTCATCATTCAGAATCAAACTGTAGGGATTATCATTCACGATCAGAAACTGATTTTTGCGAGCCAGGTCAATCAGTTCCTTCAATTCGCTTTTTGTAGCTATTCTTCCCGTTGGCATATGCGGAAAATTAATCCACATGAGCTTCACCTTCGACAGATCGCTTTTTTTAATGCTTCGATGTCAATACCCCAATTCAAATCTTCCCGCAATGCATAAGGCTTAATTTTCGCACCAACAAGATTAGCCACTGATGAATACGTAGGATATCCTGGATCCGGGATCAATACTTCATCACCTTCATTTACAAACGCCATCGAAATGTGCATGATGCCTTCCTTTGAGCCCATAAGCGGAAGGATCATAGTCTCCGGATCGAGTGTCACATTATAAATGCGTTGATAAAATTCGGCAATACCTTTCCGTAGTTGAGGAATGCCTTTATAATTCTGATATCCATGATTTGCAGGATTTTTTGCAGAAGCTATCAATGCATCAACAGTCGAAATCGAAGGCGCCTGATCGGGACTGCCAATACCCAGATTAATAACCCGCAGCTCCGGAGAATCCAGGCTCCGGACTTCAGCAAGCTTTCTGCTGAAGTAGTATTCCTCTACATTTGCAATTCGCTTTGCTGACTTTATCATACAATCTTCATTATAAAAACTATCTCGTACTTCGTTCCTCGTACCTCGTACTTTTAAGTGTATTCAATCTTTGCCTTCTTATACTCTCCCAATACATTCAGATTTTTTACTTGTCGTAATACCTGGTGCATAGCCTCATCGTAATTTTTTCTTTTTCTCCACTCTACATCGATGTGGATTGAGTACTCACTAGGTCTTCCTATGATCGGTATGGACTGTATTTTGGTTAAGTTGATGCTGTTATTCTTAAGTGTCATCAAGGCATCCGCCAGACTTCCTACTTCGTTTGCCACCTCAAAAGACAACGAGGCCTTATTGGATTCAGCAGTCCCGTTGCTTCGTTTTGTCAGGATCAAAAATCGCGTAAAATTTTTCTTATGGGTTTCAATACGTTTGTCCAGGATTTGAAGTCCAAATTTTTTCGCAGCATGTTCATTGGCTATAGCCGCCGTATCTTTCAACTTAAATTCTTTCACACGCCTGGCCGAAAGTGCAGTATCATCACTCTCCCTGATTTCGACATTCTTTAAGTCATGCAAATACTCCGAGCATTGTCGGATTGCCATCGGGTGAGATTCGATCGTCTTTATATCACTCAAATTCACTCCAGGCAAGGCTAGCAAGTGCATGTGGATTGGCAGGTACAGTTCGCCTACGATGCTAAAGTGATAATCCTGTAAAAGAAAGTAGTTTGGTAGAATACTACCTGCAATGGAATTTTCTATGGCCATCACAGCGAAGTCCGCTTTGCCATGCTTTAAACTTTCACACAATTGGTGGAAAGTAAGGCACTCAATGGTATTAATTGGCTTCATCGAAATAAGTAAGGGCAGCCACTTCATGAAAGCTGGTGGCTATACCTTGAATTGCAACGCTTATCCTTTTCTTCCTTGCCATAGTTTAAACCCTATCTCGTACTTACCCGTGAGAGCTTTTACCTTACAAAAAGTCTATAAAAAAAAAGTCCCGGTTTACCGGGACCTTTTTTGAGTTTTCGTTATCGTTTAATCAACAACACACCACTCTTAAAGTCCCGCTCGGGTACTAAAAAAGTAATAAAAGTAAAAAAATGTGTTATTGGCTTTCATTTCTGTTCCTAATGCTCAAAGATAAAATCTTTTTCTCCGGAGTTGCAAGTGTCTAATAATCTTTACGATATATTTTTACAGAAACTAATGGTTGTTAGTGTGTAATTTGATGATTTAGTTTTCAAAACCCATTACTAAACCGATTGTGGTTATCGATCTTTCCATCTTGTTTAGCTTTATATCAAATTATATTCTAATGAAAATTATTCTTTCAGCCATGCTGCTTGGGTTGCTTACCTGCATGTGGGGTTGTGGTCAAAAATCCAACCCGGAATTGTATGACGAGGTAATGAAAGTTCATGATGAAGTGATGCCTAAGATGAATGATATCTATAAGCTAAAGGAGGACCTGAAGAAACAAATTGCCAGCCCTTCTGATATAGGCGAAGAAAAAAAGAAAAAGATTGAATCCACTATCGTTGAGCTTGACTCTGCCGGTGAAAGTATGATGGTCTGGATGCGGAATTTTAACCCGTTACCGGATAGTTTAGGAGAAGATAAAGCCCGTGAGTATCTGGAAAATGAAAGAGAGAAAGTAAATAAGGTAAAAGACGATATGCTCAAGGTTATTGATGAAGCAAAGACGCTGAACTAACTATGCTATGCATCGTTAATTGATCTTAAATTATTTGGGCCTGCTCTAATTTTTTTGTGCTTGAGAGGAACTACCTCCGTTGGCTAAAAGGCGTATTCCAAATATTATGGCGGCCATTGTATCTCCGTCATTGCTTGCCTGGGACGCTGCCATCATTTCAGAAATATTTTACCTTTGTGCTCTTCAAAAGCACATCATGGAAATAAAATCCGTCCCTCTTAATGATCTTCACGTAAAACTTGGCGCTAAAATGGTACCCTTTGCAGGATACAATATGCCCGTGCGTTACTCTTCCGACATCGAAGAGCACATGACCGTGCGCAAGGGCGTAGGTGTTTTTGATGTGTCCCACATGGGCGAATTCTTGCTTCAAGGACCTCAAGCTTTAGACCTGATCCAGCGCGTCACTTCTAACGACGCCTCAAAAATTGTGGACGGTCAGGCTCAATATTCCTGCTTACCCAATGAAACAGGAGGGATTGTAGATGACCTTATCGTTTACAAGATAAAAGACAATGACTACATGCTTGTCGTAAACGCATCCAACATTGACAAAGATTGGAACTGGATCAGCAAGTTCAATTCGAAAGGAGTGGTGATGAAAAATATTTCAGATGATATCTGTCTCTTTGCTATACAAGGTCCGAAGGCGGTTGACACATTACAGAAACTGACTAAGGTCGATCTAAGCGAAATCAAGTATTACCATTTTAGGAAAGGAGAATTTGCGGGAATTCAGGATGTTATTCTTTCAAATACGGGTTATACGGGCGCTGGCGGATTTGAGGTTTACGTTGATAAAAAATATGCTGAAAAAATATGGAAAGCGATCTTTGAAGCTGGAAAGGAATACGACATCAAACCGATTGGCCTAGGCGCCCGCGATACGTTGCGCCTGGAGATGGGTTTCTGTTTATATGGCAACGACATAGATGATGCCACGTCCCCTCTTGAAGCTGGCTTGGGTTGGATCACTAAGTTTACAAAGGCATTCACAAACTCAATCCATATTAAGAGTCAAAAGGAAACCGGAGTTACACGGAAGCTGGTTGGTTTTAAAATGGTTGATAAGGGTATTCCGCGTCATGATTATGTGATCAAAAATGCGGATGGTGCTACGATAGGAAAAGTAACTTCAGGAACAATGTCTCCCGTGCTGGGTATTGGCGTGGGACTTGGATATGTGACGATTGATCATGGCGCTCCTGGTGCAGAAATTTTTATTGACATCCGTGGGCGTGCATTAAAGGCGGCAGTAAGTAAATTACCATTTATATGAAATGCATTGATGCTAAGACTGCCCGAAGTTTTACCAGCACGCCTACTAGATGAAAAAAATAGATGTCTGTCTAAGTCCGGATTTAATGCATTTGTATAAAACGTACGACAGAACTGTTGTCGTAGTGGATATTCTTCGTGCTACTTCAACCATGACTACCGCTATGGCCTCCGGTGTCCAAAGTATTACACCGTTTGCTTTGTTGGAAGATTGTCTTGCCATGAAAAAGCAAGGATACCTTACTTCTGGAGAACGTGATGGAAAAAAGGTTGAGGGTTTTGATTTAGGCAACTCTCCTTTTGAGTATATGGATGAGAAATTGAAGGCCCAAAGAATTGCTTTCACGACAACGAATGGTACTCAAGCGATCGCGAAGTCAATAGGGGCAAGAGAAGTTGTAATGGGGTCTTTTTTGAATTTAACTGCCATTGCAAATCACATCCTTGAGGGCACTAATAATATTCTTATAGTTTGCGCGGGATGGAAAGGTAAATTTAATTTAGAAGACACGCTTTTTGCCGGTGCATTAGTAGAATTTCTCAAAGGTCATGTTGAATCCGAATGCGATTTCCCGCTGGCCGCGCAACGTCTCTATGACCAGGCCAAACACGACATGGTAGGTTTCCTTAAAGATGCCAGTCACGTAAAACGCTTAGCCAACCTCAACATCTTTGAAGACATCAAATTTTGCCTCACGATTGACCGATATGATGTAGTGCCAATTTTAAAAGATGGTGTTATAACAGTTTAGAGTTTCGAGTTTAAAGTTTCGAGTTCGCGCTTGTGATAACTTCGGAAGCTTTGCGAAAGAAATGCCGAACTTGTTGAAGCCGTTAACTCGAAACCCGAAACTATAAACTCGAAACTTTCTCAAACTTTAACATAAATCCTCTTCCTATCCAATACATATCCTACCGCCCAGCATGCCAGCATGAAGAAAAAAGCAAATAAGAAAGATGCGTGAATGGGACTTGCGAAGCTGCCGAAGAAGTTTTTGTATAACCATTCTCTTGCGCTGTTCCCGTTGGAAGGCAGGATCAATAAAAGAATCAGGCCTATTTCAGACAACAAGTAGATAAAGAGCGGATTTCGGCCAAATACAACAAAAAAGTAAGTCCATTTTTGTTTTTTGCGTATGTCAATAACATACATTAAAACGGCAAGGATAGCGGAGCCTAGTCCTACTGTAAGCAATACAAACGAACTGGTCCATAATTTTTTATTGATAGGAAAAAACATATCCCAGGCAAGTCCAATGAGAATTAAAAAGGCCCCAACAATCAGAAGTTTAGCAATAGTCTCGTAGGAACTTTTATGCGTGCGGATATAGTCTCCTACCAAGTAACCTGCAATAACATTTACAACAGAAGGTAGTGTGCTCAGTAAACCTTCCGGATCAAAAGCAATGCCCTCACCGTGGTACAAGTGCTTTTCACCAAAGAATATTAAATCCAGTTTAAGGCCGTAATTTCCGGTCAGGCTATATGGGTCATTTGCTTCGCCAAGCGCATACAATAGTATCCAATAAATGACCAGGGCAAATATGCTAAACCAAATCGCAAATTTTTTGGAGCTGTAGTAAACGATGATGGAGGCAAAGAAATAACAAAGTGCAATCCGCTGTAAAACTCCAAGTATCCTCGTCTCAGCGATTGGCTTTAATTCGATTCCCCCACCCGCTGACGCCTGAACGAAAGGGAACCAATACATAAGATATCCCAGCAGGAAAATAATGAAGGTTCTTTTTAATGTTTTGCGCCAAAAGACGCCGCTCCCTAACGATTCATATTTAGGCATAACAAACGCCATAGCATTTCCCACGGCAAATAAAAAGGAAGGGAATACGAGGTCAGTGGGAGTAAACCCGTGCCAAGTTGCGTGAAGCAACGGGGGATAAGCAATATGCCAATTGCCCGGAGAATTCACGATGATCATAAAACAGACGGTCATTCCCCGAAAAACGTCGAGGGCAAGATAGCGTTGATTCTCTGGCATGATGGTCTAGGATTGTCTAAAGCTCATTGATTTTTTCCAGAGGTGCAAGAAGAAAACCTTTATAATCGCCGACACATGACACACGGAATAGATACGAGTCACGAGTCTTGTCCGAAGGACTCCGGACTCCTTCGGAGAGTCTTGGGTTTCGTGGGGGACTCATGATTCAAGGCCACGAGCTCGCGGCTTACCTTCGTCGGCGTTATTTGAGCTTTGGATTTTGATGGTGGCGGTCTTTATCGCGCTGTGTTTTTTTTTCCAGATTTTTGCTGAAGGCTTCTGTTAGATTAATTCCCGTTTGATTTGCCAGGCAAATCAAGACCCAGAGAACATCCGCCAGCTCATCACCCAAGACTTTATTTTTATCCGAATCTTTCTCCGACTGCTCACCATAGCGTCTTGCAATGATTCGGGCAACCTCACCGACTTCTTCCGTGAGCATTGCCATATTGGTAAGTTCACTGAAATACCTCACGCCATTCGTTTTGATCCATTGATCAACTTGTTGTTGGGCCTCTTCCAGCGTCATATTATTATATAATTGTAGTGTAACAGATAATAGGACTACGTGAGTTTTTTTCTAAGTATATCCGGAATGCTGGCGACTTTCCTCGTATCGTAATCAAAGCATACAATACCAGTTTTTCCTCGTGCTACTTCTTTTCCCGTTAATTTATTTTCAATAAGATAAAACATATCAAATCCGTACTTGGTGAAATCAGATACACCAATTTTAATAATTAGTTCATCCGCTAAAAAAGACTCTGATTTATACTGAACTGCCGCGTCAGCGATGACTTGTCCGACAGAACCATCAAAGTTAAGTTCATTTATAAAACCCAACGTTCGATAAAATCTCACACGCGCCTCCTGCATCAATGTAAGTACCGTATCGTGTCCAACGTGATTGCCATAGTTAAGATCGGAAGAGCGAACGGTGAGTTCTGTCACAAACAAAAATTTTTCAGGGAGATCAATATGAATTCGAGACATACCTCTTTTTGTTATTAAGGAAATCTACTTACAAGCTCTTCCATAAATACAAAGTAGCATAAGCTTCCCATCCTTTATATTTTTTAAACACTTTCTTTACTTCCGCTAATGTAGGTTTACGAGTGAGTTTTTTTAAGTTTTTTATAGCATTATGAATGCCTGCATCTTCCAACGGAAATGCATCCGTGTGGCGAAACGTTTTCATGAGCGCGTAATTGGCAGTCCAATTACCGACACCTTTAATCTCCATAAGCCTTTCTTTAGCTTCCTTCAACGACAGCGTGAAAAGTATCTCCTTCGATATCGTTCCTTCCGCAAATGCCCTTGCTATGTTTATGGTATAGGCGGCCTTTTGCCTGGAAAACTGCAAGGGCAATAATTGCCCTTCAGCAAGTTTAGCAACAACTTCGGGAGTGGGAAATAGGTAATACGTATCATCATTTAATTCAATGGCTTCTCCAAATTGTTCCACAAACTTTTGCTTAAGCGTATAAGCAAATTGAAGGTTGATCTGTTGCCCTAACACGGCCCACACGATCGACTCAAATAAGTCCGGTTGTCCAACAATCCGATAACCATAAAAACTTTCAACTAAACCCTTTAATAGTTTATCCTTTTCGCACATCGCATAAAACGGCTTTAGATCGGTATCAAGATCAAGCCATTCGCGAATATACTTCACAACTTCAGTGGCCTGAGATGCCGTTGGTTTACCATTCAAAAATTCTACTACCAGATCACTTTTATCGTGGTGAATAGAAAATAAGATAATTGCTTGCTTTACACGCAACGCTTTCTCTATCCTATTGTCAACAACTTTGTGGAGTAACTCCCGGGGAGAACGTTTTAGAAATGCCAGCGCAAGCTCAAAGCTAAATTCTTTTGGTGGGGGGATGCGCAATGAATTCATTTATAGCGACAGGAAGAATTATCTGATTTAATATAATACACACTATTATTCAATGTCTTTCGACTATCGTCTAACATCTTATGTAATGTTTTCCGAAAGTTAATGAATTAAAAAATTCATCATGGCTTGATGAGCAAGTTTTACACGTTGTTTTAGAATTTAATGGAAGCAAATGCGTCAAATTTATTTCCCGCATTACAGATTGAAGCAAATGCATCAAACCAGGCTTTATTATCCGCAAGATTCGGGTTGAAGAATTTTGTCACAGTGCAGACCTTTGAAGAAAAATTTATGAAAGACCTTCATCCCATGGAATGGAATACAATTTCGGCCAAACTCAATGATAAAGGATATGCCGAAATACCCGCTGTACTTTCGGCAGCGGAATGCAAACATCTTGCAGGATTGTATGAAGATCAGCATTTGTATCGGACCACAATCAACATGCAACGTTATCGCTTTGGCAAAGGAGAATATAAATATTTCAACTATCCTCTACCCTTAACGATCCAATCCTTGCGCGAAGTTCTCTATACACCGTTAGCTGCAATAGCCAACGAATGGATGCAAAAGCTGGGAACTCAACTACATTTCCCCCTTCATCACAAAGAGTTAGTGGCGCAATGCAGAGATAAGGCTCAGACTCGTCCTACTCCCCTGATTCTTCGTTATGAAGCGGGTGGTTATAACACGCTGCATCAAGATTTATACGGCGAAATTTACTTTCCATTTCAGGTTGTATTTGTGCTGAGCCAGGCAGGCATAGATCATGAAGGTGGAGAATTTGTATTGACGGAACAAATACCGAGAGCTCAATCAAAGGTGGAAGTACTTCATCCAAATCAAGGTGATGCAATGATCTTCACGACGAACTATCGACCCGTTAAAGGTTCCAGGGGATATTATCGCGCTAAGATGAAACATGGTGTGAGTGAAGTTAAATCGGGCGTGCGCTATTCATTGGGAATTATTTTTCATGATGCTGCTTAAACATCGGCACGTAGTGAATTGATATAAAAATGAAAATGGTTAAACATCAGCATCTGAGTGAGCAAGAAGTTTTTCGCCTGATCAAAAGCCAGTTAGTTACGGTGGCAGGAAATAACAGGCTAAAGATTTATGGGCGGTTAGACTGTGCCTCGGGTAAAAAAATGAAAAAAGAAAACCGGGTCTTCTTTAAAACTGAATTGGAGGCCGCCTTGTGTGGCTTTCGTCCGTGTGGTCATTGTATGGTAAGCGCGTATCGCGAATGGAAACAGATTGGGATAAAAATAACTAACCCTGAAGGACAGCGTGACCCATTGTTAACCTAGAACTCGCCTTTTTTCACCCTGAAACATGGGATAAATAGTTTCCAAATCCAACTTAGAAGGCGCACCTTAATATGCCTGTATATTACAATACAAAGGCAAAATCATCATTTATTTTTAACCCAAATAAAATCTAACTTATCCCGTATGAATCTTGTTTCAGGGAAATGGGTTTCAAGTTATTGCGTTTCAATTGTCACCTCTGACTTCGCAATAAGCGTATCCTTTTCTTGTTTGAACAAATTTTAAATTATAACCGAAAAAATATGCCAGTCTACTATATCGGAAGTTACGACATCGTTAAAATGGAAGAGTTTTCAAAATATCCGCCAAGGGTTATGGAAATTGTACCCAAATACGGTGGAGAAATCCTTGCCTCAGATATCGAAGCAGTCGGCTTGGAAGGTACCACTAAAACAATGAATGCAATTGTCAAATTCCCTTCCTTACAAGAAGCGTTAAATTGCTACAATGATCCGGAATATCAACGTGAGGTAAGGCCAATACGACTAAACTCAACTAAAAATTGCACCATGGTTTTGGTAAAGCAGTTTGAAAAAAAATAGTCGATCACATTGCTCTCCAACGGATACTATTTTTTTGCAGGAAGTGTCGTTTTTAAATTCTCAGCGATAAGAAGGACAAAATCTTTCCCTTTCGTAAATCCTTTACCCCATTCCGCATCATATTTACTAGCTATCGGCAAACTTGTAATGTCTTCTGATTTCTTTCCTTTCTTTAAAGCTGCTGCCACTTCATCACGAATCTCGGCTAATCTATCTCTGTAATTTTTCACATCAGCTTTCGTGCAAAGCTCACCATGCCCTGGAATTATTTTTGAGTTATCATCCATCATGGCCAGAAATTTATCCAAGGATGAAATAAAACCATTGATAGATCCACCGCTGGAATAATCTATGTACGGATAGCCATAGGTAACAAACATATCGCCCATGTGATACACATTTGCTTTTTTAAAATGAACGACAACATCACCGTCCGTATGCGCCGGGGTTGCATGAAGTAACTCGATATCTTCCTGATTCAAATAAAAATTGAGCTTATCGGAAAATGTGATCATGGGCCACGCATCTTCGTCGCGGGGTGGTGTTACGTGGTTGTTCGTTGGGTTAACCTTCTCTTTTGACATCCTTTCACGTACCAAATCATGGGCTACAATGGCAACGCCCATCTTTTTAAAATTTTCATTTCCGCCGGAGTGATCTCCATGCAAGTGGGTATTGACAAGAAATCGAATATCATTCGGACTTAATGTTTTAATCGCACCATTTATTTTATTTGATAGCGGTGCGAACTGATCATCAATCATGAGCGTTCCCTCTTTGCCAATAAACACTCCTATGTTACCCCCTGAACCTTTCAGAAAGTAAAGATTCTCGGCAACCTTCACAGGCCTGATCTTAACCGTATCATAGTTATCCTGCGCTTGAGCGGAGAAGCAAACGGTGCAGGTTGTAAAAATTAGAAGAGCACGTATCATAAGAAATATAAGTTGGTCCATAAATATAAAAAAAGCTGGATAGGTTTCTATCATCAAACGACCTGCAGGAGATTTTTTGACTAAAGATTACACAAATAAATGCGCAAGAACCGGGTTGAGTAGCTCGGCAATCAGAGGCAATTTTGAATCATAAAAAAAACATATTTTTATGACCTTGACAGCAAGTGAAAACCACATTAACTACCGGAGAATAGAAGAAGCCATTCTATACCTGGAGAAAAATTTTCAGCGCCAACCTGAATTAGAGGAGGTAGCTGAGAAAGTTCATCTTTCACCATTTCATTTTCAACGCGTATTTACGGAATGGGCGGGCATAAGCCCGAAGCGTTTTTTGCAATTCTTAACTGTTGATTACCTCAAGAAAAAATTACAGGACTCAAAAAATCTGGTTGAAGTCGCCGAACAGGCGGGACTTTCAAGTCAATCCAGGGTGTATGATCTTTTCACAACACTGGAAGCCGTAACTCCTCAGGAATATAAACAGCACGGTGCCGGGATACGCGTAGAATACGGGATACATGAAACACCATTTGGAATTTGTCTTATTGGTGTTACAGAACGCGGTATTTGCTGGTTATCTTTCATCACTACGGACGAAGATCCCAGAAGAGAAATTGAATTGATGAAAGGACACTGGCATAATTCCACCTTTCACCAAGATCAGGAGTTGACTTCTGCTTTCGTAGAAAAAATTTTCTATAGCAACAAAACAAACGCTTCAGAAAAGCTTCATGTTTTTGTGAAAGGCACCAACTTTCAATTAAAAGTCTGGGAAGCGCTATTGAAAATTCCAATGGGTGAAGTAACAACCTACCAAAACATTGCTGAAATTATTCAAAGGCCACAAGCGATGCAAGCCCTAGGCTCAGCTGTAGGCTCCAATCACATCGCCTACTTGATTCCATGTCATCGTGTTATAAGAAAGGATGGCGTGCTAGGAGAGTACCGTTGGAGCTCGGCGCGTAAGAAGAGTATCATTGGTTGGGAGATGGCGAAGAGCAATGTATTGTAGATTTTAGATTGACGATTGTAGATTTAGTTGATAGCATATGGTAACTATCCTTAACGACACTACATGATCAGGCTTTCAATCTAATCGTTAATCTAAAATCTAAAATTCCCTCACGTCGCCCACGCTTTACCAACGTCAACGAGCGGAACGCATCCCTTGTACGGACCGGGCACCTGGTTGTATTGTAGTACCTTGGTTGCTCCGGGTTCGCTCGTGAAAAATCCAAGCAAGGTGAGCTCCTTTATTTTTAATATAAAAGGTTTGTCACTCCCACCTCCTGCTGCCCACCATCCTTCGGAAGAGCCCCCTGAAGATTTGCTAAGCGCCTTTTCATTTTGTGCTTTTACA
The DNA here is from genome assembly GCA_963837415.1 of uncultured Bacteroidota bacterium. Taxonomy (GTDB): domain Bacteria; phylum Bacteroidota; class Bacteroidia; order Cytophagales; family Cyclobacteriaceae; genus Chryseolinea. Next base: position 93,090 of record CAWING010000007.1, read on the forward strand.
AAAGCGAGCTGTTCCTCGGGAGTGCAATCAATAAATGGATGATCATATTGGTTCTTAGCTTCGACATCAAATTCCATTAAACCTTTAATGAAACTTTCCTGATCAGGCTTTGAGTAAACTTCACGTATCATTGAATCGATAAAACCAGGTACACCAACATCTTTAGCGCCTGGCGTATCGGTCTTGGGAATAATTGTTTCTGCGATCTCTCCTACCAATCGCGCCTGGTCTTCGGAGAAGAAAACAGGTTTATAATTTAGTTCGGCTTTTGCCTTACAACCTTTCAGCATCGCCGCCATGACAGGAGTTGAAACCGCATATCCTAAAATTAGAGATGTACGTTTGATTGCTTCTCTGCGATCCATAATATTATTCTTAGGTCTAATTAGTAATGTAAATAATCAAGCTTGAAAACTTTAAGATTCAAACAGAAGATTCAAGATCAGATAGCCTGAATTTTGAATCTTGAATTTCAAAATTAAATATTTTGTTTCTTCATTTCCGTTACTGCATAATCCACCGCCCGCGCAGTTATTGCCATATAGGTTAATGACGGATTCTGACAAGCCGAGGAAGTCATACAGGCTCCATCGGTTACAAAAACATTTTTCGCTTCATGGACCTGATTCCATTTGTTCAAGACCGATGTCTTCGGATCTTTTCCCATCCGGGCTGTTCCCATTTCATGAATACCTAACCCGATGTTATTCGGCATGTCATAGGTATTCACATTTTTAAAACCTGCAGCCTCAATCATTTCTGCCGCAGCAACCTTCATATCGACACGCATCTTTTTCTCATTCTCCTTCCATTCGGCATCAACGTTGAGCGTCGGCAATCCATAAACATCTTTCTTGTCTTTATTGAGAGTCACACGGTTGTCTTCGTAAGGCAAGCATTCTCCGAACCCTGTAATACCAAACGACCAGCCTCCGGGTTCTACCAACATATCTTTCAAATCAGCACCAACAGCCATTTCAGCAACCCCGCGCATCCAGCTCGAACGGCTGGCTTCTCCCTGATAACCGTAGCCGCGAATGAAGTCAGCCGATTTATCCTTGCCAACATTCCGGAAACGCGGAATGTAAATACCGTTTGGTCTTCTACCCGAATAATATTTATCCTCGAACCCCTCAAATTTACCTTCAGCTCCCGCGCGATATTGGTGGTCCATCAGATTCCTACCTAATTGATCGCTACCATTCCCCAATCCATTCGGAAAACGATTTGACGTTGAATTCAATAAAATATGTGTACTTCCGAGTGTTGATGCATTCAGAAAAATAACCTTAGCGTAGAAATCAATTTCCTCCTTGGTTTCTGCATCCAGCACCTTAACACCTACAGCCTTTCCCTTCGCTTCGTTATATATCACGGAGTGAACGATGGAATGAGGACGTAAAGTCATATTGCCAGTCTTCATAGCTACTGGTAAAGTAGCCGCATTGCTGCTGAAATACGCGCCATAGGGACATCCCCGATCACACATGTTACGGGATTGACATGTTCCACGGCTCGGAGCATGCGGAAGTGCCGACGTAAGGTGCGCCACGCGACCTATGGTGACTTTTCGACCGTTGAATTTATTTGCTACACCATCTCTAAAAACTTCTTCTACACAATTCATTTCCATGGGCGGAAGAAATTTTCCATCCGGGAGTTGAGGAAGCCCCTCGGCTTGTCCACTTACCCCTATGTAGGATTCTACATAGTCATACCACGGGGCAAGATCATTGTAGCGTATAGGCCAATCAACACCGATCCCTTCTTTAGCATTGGCCTCAAAGTCCATGGGTGATAACCGATAGGTTTGCTTACCCCAAGTGAGCGATCGTCCGCCGACATGATAGCCTCGGATCCAGTCAAACGGCTTTATTTCTGTATATGGATTTTCAAGGTCGTTGACCCACCAATGCTTAGTGGCCTGGCCTATCCAGCCCGTGCGCGACTGAACTGGCATGAGCTTTATCTCTTCCTGCGTAAGCCGTCCTCCGTTTGGAAGCTGCCAGGGGTCTTTTGTCATGGTGGGATAATCAACAACATGTTTTACGTCGCGTCCGCGTTCTAACACCAGGGTTTTTAATCCCTTTTCCGTTAATTCTTTCGCTGCCCAGCCGCCGCTAATACCTGTACCCACAACAATCGCGTCATAGGTATTCTTCCGTTCAGCTTCATTATTCAAGTTCATGATTGTAATTCCAATTTAATTTAGGATTTAACTTACCCTAGTCTAAATCTATTTCCAAATACAAATGCCTTTTTTGATAAATAAGAAGGTAATGGGATTGAAGCGTCATCGACTTACAAAACTACTTAGTTAATTGATGTTGCCGTTCAACGAACCATTATTGTGTTACCGGGATCAGCTTCTCTATCTTCATCATTGGAACGTTAACCGTGGGCTTTCTGGCCGAAAAATCATTCTACTTGGGTGATAACTTTTACACCGCCGACACCCGTTCTTTAATCTTGTACCAGCCTATGCTTTTATGATCCGGAATTATCTATTGATCGCCCTGCGTAACTTTCAGCGTCAAAAGCTTTTCGCGTTCCTCAACATGTTCGGCCTTGCTCTCGGCCTGGCCAGCGCCATACTTATTTTTCTCTACATAAGCGATGAATTACAATACGATGTAATGCATCCATATTATGATGACACATACCGTATCGGTTGTACATTTACAAATGCCAACGGGCAAGTATTTGACAACACCACATCTCCCGGGTTTTGGACAAAGTATCTAAAAGAAAATCGCAGTGAAATAATAGATGCAACGCGTGTTGATTATATAGGCTATCCCACCTCACTACATCATAAAGTTACGGATCGGATTATCCTGACCGAAGAGATCAAATGGGCAGAACCGGGGTTTGATGAGATAATTGATTTCCATTTGATAAAGGGAAATCAGAAGAGGATGTTTGATGATTACAATACCATGGTATTAAGCGAGTCCGGGTCGAAACGCTTGTTTGGTGATGATGATCCCATCGGCCAGGTTATTACTGTTAAGCACAACTTCGCTACCAATGACCGCGAGATCGACGTAATCGTGACTGGCGTATTTGAAGACTATCCGTCCAACTCGCATTTTAAACCGAAGTATCTTCTTAATGTGAATGCACTTCGAAGTGTGATTACCAACTTTGACAGTTACATGGAGGGAACACGGTTTGGAAATTTTGAAAACAGGATTGAATTCTTCGAAAACTATGTCGTATTAAAACCTGGTACAGATGTAAAGTCCATTGAGCAAACACTTCAACCCCTGGCTAACCAATTGGTTCAGTCGGACTCTGGCACTGCCGCCGCAGGATTTAAGATGAAAGCATTTCTAACTAAGCTCTCTGATTTACATTTTGACGAGAAAAATTTATGGGAAAATGACAGCACCCGTGGGGATAAAAAATACTTAGTCATTTTTAGTTCGGTCGCACTGCTGATCCTGATCATTGCATGCATTAATTATATGAACCTGGCTACGGCTCGTTCTTCCCGCCGGGCAAAAGAAGTAGGCCTTCGTAAATCCCTGGGCAGCAAGCGAACGGAAATAGCGAAACAATTTTTCTATGAATCGGTGCTGATGACCTTGGGTTCTCTGATGCTCGCTATTTTGTTAGTTGTCATTCTTCTGCAACCTTTCAATGAGCTTGCGCACAAAACGTTTACGCTGTCGTCCTTGCTGAATCCATACATGATTGGCATTGTGGCGCTTATCGTTTTGTTTATGTCTTTTATTTCCGGAAGTTATCCCGCTTTTTATTTATCAGCATTCCGTCCGGTTGATGTTTTGAAAGGTCAGGTTGTAAAAGGAAAGGGGGCAGAGTTTTTCCGGAAAAGTTTGGTAACAATTCAATATACCGTTTCGCTGGTGTTGATTATTTCCACCTTCATCGTTATTCGTCAGATGGAGCATATGCAAAATACCAAACTCAATGAACAAGGCAGCCAGTTGCTTTCCATTCGGTATGGCGGTATTGCACCGCAGGACAAATTTGCTGCCTTCAAACAAGCTGTGTTAGAGGACAAGGATATTGAGCACGTAACGATGGCGAATCACCTGCCTCGCTTAAATTATTTCGGATATATTGGCGCTTCCGTAAAGTTCCCAGAGCTTCAAGACAAAAATTTACAATGGAACCAATTGAACGTAGATTTTGACTTTCCCAAAACGTATTCTCTTGAGTTTATTGCAGGTCGTGATTTCGATGTTAACAATGTAACCGATTCCAGCAGTGTCATTTTAAATGAATCGTCTGTTAGAGCCCTTAACCAACCCCTGGAAAAAATAATGGGCGCATCCGTTATCGATGTGAATAACAATAACCGCTCCTTCAAAGTCATTGGTGTAGTGAAAGACTTTCCTTATCGTTCCATGCACCAGGCCATTGAACCTTTGATATTAAATCCGCAAATTCATTTTATTGACCGCATTGCCTATGTGAAATTACCGGCAGGGAAATTCCAGGAGAAGGTCAAGTCAATCGAAAAGAAGTGGAGAGAAATTTTTCCCGCAGTTGGATTTGATTATTGGTTCTTAAGCGATGAGTTTACGCGCATGTACGAAACTGAAAGCAGGGTTTCGTCGATGGCCAAAAGTTTTGCCGTACTGGCTATTTTAATTACAGCGCTCGGTGTCTTTGGTCTTGCCTCCTACACGGCCGAACAAAAGACAAAGGAAGTTGGTATTCGAAAAGTATTAGGCGCAGAGACGCTGCAAGTCATCGGAATGTTTGTATGGGTGTTTATGAAAATTTTTCTTGTAGCCTGTTTTATTGCTATACCTGTAGCGTATTTCATGGCTGACACCTGGCTCGAAGGGTTCGCTTACCGATCAACGATAAGTCCCGTTATCTTTGCAACAAGCCTCCTCGGTCTATTATTGATCACATTAATAACAGTAAGCTACGAAACCTGGAAGGCTGCAAAAACCAACCCGGTAAATTCATTAAGGAGTGAGTAAAAAAGGTACGAGATACAAGGGACGAGGTACGAGGGACGAGATATGATAGATCGTACTTTGTACTTCGTATCTAGTACTTATTAGGATATGCAACTGACCTTACTGTGGACTGTCGTCCGTGGACCGTGGACTTTTCTCAAGATTTCTCAATTCCACATTGCGAAAATCGATGGGCTGGCCTTCGCTTTGCAAGGCAATGTATCCTGATGTCAACGGTTTGCCCACCTGCCATAACGCGCTGTCGTAACCCTGAACAACACCGCCGCCCATGGTTGGTTTGCTGTACTGGAGAACGGTATCCCCATTGATCATATGCGTTATCAGAGAATCACCTAATACAATAAGTTCAGCGCTTACCCATTCATCTTTCGGGTAGGTTTTTGATGTCGAGTTCAGGCAATGACCGTCATACATCTTGCCCTGATAAACGATTTCTGTACCGGGTGAGCACATGTTGCCGGTGGAACGTTGGGCTCCATCGCTAAGGCCTGCAAGAAATTGCATTTCTACAGAGATGGGCCAATTTTGTTCCTTCAACATCGATCGCGGATCCTGTGAATGAAACATGACACCACTATTCAAAATCGTATACTCCGGAGCTCCTTTTTGCAATTCACCAACAAAACGGTACTCAAGTTTTAAATGAAAATGCGAGAACGGTTTCTTGTAATATAGATGCGAAAACTGGTCATTAAAATCGCCATACTGGTCGTAACGGACTTTTATTATTCCATCCTCTGCTCTAAATGTATTTCCAAAGTTTACTCCCGCATCGTGATGATGCACTTTGACAATCCAGTCATTAAGATCTTTCCCATTAAATAGCTTGATCCAATCATTTTCGGTTTTATTTTCCTGAGGTGCGCTGCAAGAAGCAAGGAGACAAAATATGGGAATGAAATTCAAGTATCTCGGCGTTTTCATGTAGTTTTTTGCTGACAATGAATAGATTTAACGATAAGGGATAACGCTGCAAGATAATAATTTGAGCCAGAGATTGCATTATCCATTCACCGTATGAACGCATTCAATTAGATTCCTGTAAAGGGTTGGTGAAGGAAATGTAACTGAGTTAATTTTTGTAAGCGGGATGCCGATTTTGTAATATTCCTTTATAATCTTACTTTTTGAAATAATTGTTTCAGGGTTATTGTAGTTTGCTGTTCTTATCATGAAATTTTTTCACATCAATAGAGTCTATCCATTCTCGTAGCGAATACAAATCAATCCTTATAATATGCAATGCATAAAACACAATAGATCTGTAAGCCTGATAAATCACTTTTGTCTTATACTATTCTTATTGGTCAATATATCGTTTGACGGACATGCTCAAACTGAATTTTACAGTTTGACTTCTTTATTTTCAGAAGATCTTTCTCCGTTCAAGGCACCAGCCAAGAACTGGGAACTTGTTGGATTTATTCACGGAAACTTCGACGAATCAAAGCCAAGAACCGAAAAGGGAAAAGGAGTGCTCTTCAATAATTATAATCCGAAAAATCAATTTAAAGAGGACGCAAATTTGTTTTCCAACCTTGAGCACGGCGATATTTTCTTATCCCTTGACTTTCTGATGCCCAAAGGTTCTAACTCCGGAATTTACCTTCAAGGCCGATATGAGATACAATTATTTGATAGCTGGAATGAGCAATCTCTAAAATCATCTGATTGTGGAAGTATATACCAGCGTTGGGACGAAAATCGCCCGGAAGGAAAGAAAGGATATGAAGGACACCCCGCCCGCGTTAATGCGTGCATTGCCCCTAACCTGTGGCAGCATCTTGAAATTGAATTTCAGGCGCCGCGTTTTGATGCATCCGGTAAAAAAATACAATCTGCTAAATTCATTCGGGTTGTGATGAATGGAGTTATTCTCCATGAAAATGTCGTTCTAAGCGGACCTACTAGAGCGGCCGCATTTAACGACGAAAAAGCTTCAGGGCCACTCATGATTCAAGGCGACCACGGACCCGTGGCGTTCAGGAATATTAAATACGCTATGCTGGATGAATTCAAGGTTGACGTTTCGGATATCAGCTACCAATACTACGAGGGTCGTTTCAACAACGACTTCGCCGGTGTGAGCCCGGATAGTCTTGTGCGCTCCGGAAAAACCGAGGCCATTGATTTAAAACTTGCTGACAATCCCAATAACATGAGCTTGGTGTTTACAGGCAAACTCAACATAAAGGAGTATTCCGAATATCATTTTATCCTGAAAAAAATAGGCACAGCCAAGCTAAGTATAGATAACGAGGAAATTATTCCACCTGGCGACTGGTGGGCTGATCTGAGAGCTGTCAAAAAACTCGATGTTGGAGAACATACTTTCATGCTTAGTTATGTAAAAAATTTTTCATGGGCTCCTTCTGGAATAGGTTTATTAATCGGCAAACAGAATTCAAGGCCTATGCCGATTCACACTAGTAGTTCCATACCAAAATTACCTCCGGCACCGCTCATCGATGTAAACGCATATCGGGAACCTGAAATGGTTCGTTCCTTCATGATGCATAATGGAAAAAAGAAAACGCATGTTGTTTCAGTAGGTGATCCTGAAGGTGTTCATTATGCCTATGATTTAAACCAGGCTGCGTTGCTATTATGCTGGAAAGATGAGTTTCTAAATGTTACTGATATGTGGCACGAACGCGGCGAACCCCAAACGGCGTCAGCGATGGGCGCCACCGTTCTTTTTAAGGGAAGATGTCCTGTGGCTACGATGGCAAATGATCAATCAACTCTGCCTGATACACTAAATGATAGAACTGAATTAATATACAAGGGCTATACCCTGGACGAAAGACGTTCGCCAAAATTTCAATACGTGTATAAACAAATAAGATTTGAGGATTCTTTTGTCCCCGATGCGGTAGGTAAAGGCCTAACTCGAACAATTAACATTACAAAAAATTCTCCCGGCCAAAATCTGATTCTGCGGCTAGCAGAAGGCGAAACCATTACAAAAGTTTCAGATAACACATTTGCAATTAATAATCAGCAATATTATCTGCAATTACCTCCGCAAGACAAAGTTAAGGCAGAAATCAAAGATTTCGGTGACAAAAAAGAATTGATCATTAGACTCATCGAAGGTATTTCCCAGATTAAATATCAGGTATTGTGGTAGAAGCATTCAGCACTATAACTATGAAAAAAATTTTTATTGTACTCTGTATACTTGCGCTTGGCTTAGAAGTTTTCGGCCAAGCTACCAGGGCTTTGACCGAAGAAGACTATTATGAGTTACGTACCGTTGCGATACCCGAAGACATTAAACTTGAAGTAGGAGGACTAGCCGTATTACCGGATGGCCGGCTTGCAGTTTGCACACGCAGAGGGGAAATCTGGATGATTGATAATCCATACATGACAACAGGCCTTCCCCATTATACTCGTTTTGCCTCAGGCTTACACGAGGCGCTTGGGTTAACCTATCACAACGGCGCGTTTTATTGTACTCAACGCGGTGAATTGACAAAAATTTCCGACTTAGACAATGATGGTCGCGCTGACCGTTTTGAATCAATTTACAAATTCGATCTCAGTGGGAATTATCACGAGTATGCTTACGGACCGGTTTTCAATAAAGATGGTGACATGTATGTTACCCTCAACGTTGCATGGATTGGCTATGGAGAAGGTTTAGGCAAGTGGCATGGGTGGTTATTAAAAATTAAAGAAGATGGAACAATGGAGCCTATTGCAACGGGATTACGGTCTCCTGCGGGACTTGTTATTAATTCTTCCAATGACATTTTCTATTCTGAAAATCAAGGTGACTGGGTTGGCTCAGGCCGTGTAACGCATTTAGAAAAGGGTGATTTCGCAGGAAATGCAGGCGGGCTTCGTTGGGCCAAAGAACCGGAGTCACCGGTGAAGCTTACTCGGGAGGATTTGGTGCAGATTGATAACGGACAGCCTATGCATGAAGCCGCAAAATTGATCAAGTCATTGAAACTGCCGGCAGTATGGTTCCCTCATACGCTGATGGGAATTTCAACAGCTGATATCCTGGAAGACACTACCCATGGTGCGTTTGGTCCTTTTGCAGGTCACTATTTTGTCAGCGATCAGGGTCACTCTAAGATCATGCGGATGACCTTAGAGAAAGTAAATGGCAGATATCAGGGGGCATGCTTTCCATTTCGCGAAGGATTTTCATCCGGTTTGCTCCGACTTCGTTTTGGTATTGATGGATCCATGTTTGGTGGAATGACGAGCAGAGGATGGTCTAGCACCGGACGCGATCCGTATGGATTACAACGCCTGCTCTGGACGGGAAAAGTTCCATTCGAGATGAAAAATATCTCTGCAAAGCCGGATGGCTTAGAGATAGAGTTTACCATGCCCGTGGACAGAAAGGCTGCTCAGAACCCCTCCAACTACGAGGTGAATGGATTTACATATCACTATCACCACCAGTATGGGAGCGAAATAATCAACACCGAGAAAGCGGAGTTGAAAGGGATAATAGTTTCGGAGGATGGTACAAAAGTTAGGCTAGTTACCAGCAATTTAAGAGAAGGTTATATCCATGAAATAAAACTGAATGGATTAGTAGCACAAAACGGCCTTCACTTGTTGCACAGCTTCGGATTCTATACACTTAATAATATCCCTGCCGGGGATAAAGCCATACTTACAGAAAGTCAAAAAGTTGTAGCGCACCATCATGCTGCCGAAGTTTCACCAAAACAAGTGACAACAACCGCCAATGTTAAGGTTAGCACAAAAGCCCTTGGCAAGCGTGTTGTTAGGATGCCAGCAGATTGGAAGCAACCGGACCAGGTTATTGTTTTAGGAACAAAGCCCGGTTTGAAATACGATGTATCGGAATTACAAGTAAAAGCGGGTAGCAAGATTAAACTTGTTTTTAACAACAATGACGACATGACTCATAACGTAGTTGTGGTTGCACCGGGAGCGGCCAGAGAGGTGGGCGATCAGGCTTTTAATCTAGGGTTAAAAGGCTCACAAATGAACTACATTCCCAATAACACAAAGGTTATGTATTATACAAACCTTATTCAGCCGGGAAGTTCGGAAGCGATTTATTTCATAGCTCCAACAAAGCCTGGGACATATACTTATTTATGCACCTATCCGGGCCATGCGATGGTGATGCAAGGCACATTAAAGGTTGTCAAATAATTGTCTTCTTTCTAAAAATTTCAATATCACGTCATTAGTAGCTAGGGGAAAAAAATAAATTACCCAGAACTGTATCTTCTTGGTAGGTGAGCGTTATGTTTCAAAACGCAAATCAAACCTTTATGAGAAACGTGGATTCGCACAAAGCGGTATGCTTACTGATTTTATTAATAATACAGGCTTGTAACTTAGACGATGATCCTGGACGAATTGCCAGCCCGGGTAACATCGAAACTTTTGCGGGTTTAGGTCCGCCGGCGTTTGGTTACGAGGGCGATGGTGGCACAGCAACCTCCGCAAAGCTGGGCTACGTAACAGGCATTGCCGTTGACAATTTGAACAATGTATATTTTACGGATGGAGCGGCTAATACGGTAAGAAAAATCAGCGCAAGCAACGGAGTTATTATTACCATTGCGGGTACATTTATGGGCTTTAATGTAGTCAATAACACGACCTACGCCGGAGATGGTAACATAGCCACGGCCGCACATTTGAATGTTCCTCTGGCTACCAGCGTCGATGGATCCGGTAACGTGATTATTGCAGATGCAGGCAACAACGCTATTCGCCAAATCTCATCCGCTGACGGAAAAATTTTTACTCTCGCAGGAAAAGGGCCTGGCTTTTCAGGCTATGATGGCGACGGCGGACCCGCTACGCAATCTAGAGTTTGGAACCCGTACAGCGTAGCCGTTGATGTTTCAGGAAACATCTACATAGCCGATTCACAGAACAATGTCATCCGCATGATAAATAAATCCACGGGCAAAATAACGACCATTGCCGGGCTAGGCCCTAGCCACCCGGGATATAGCGGTGACAACGGCGCTGCGACGTTAGCCACCTTAAATGGTCCGCAAGGAGTTGTGGTCGATGTAAGCGGAAATATTTATATAGCTGATAGTGGTAATAATGTGATAAGAAAAATTTCAGCAGGCGTCATTTCAACCATTGCCGGGACGGGTTCAGAAGGATATTCTGGGGATAACGGACCTGCTATTGCTGCAACTTTCCTTTCTGTAAAAGGACTTGCCGTAGACGCTGAAAACAATATTTATATCGCAGACTCCGGAAATAATGTTATAAGGATGATTAGCATTTCAACGGGGGAAGTCTCCACGGTGGCGGGCAATGGAGCAGCTGGCTATTCAGGTGATGGCGGGAATGCAACTGAAGCAGAACTTTCAAATCCCTTAGGTGTTGCTCTAGATAGTAATGGAAATATTTATATCGCTGACTCTCAAAATAGCGTTATCCGGGTAGTGTCCAAATAAATCTATATACTCGTACCCCGAGTTATGCATCTGTAAACTTTCGTAACCATTATTCGGGACTAAGTCTATAAATTCTCCCCGTACCATAAGCTAACACGTATAAATTTCTTTTACTGTCTTCACCAAAGGAGGAAAGTCCATCTGAAAGGGTAGCGATTAGTTCATTTTTTACTGCCTTCTTTCCTGAATAAGTCAACGCCCAGATATTTCCGGAAACAAAATCACCATATACATATTTACCTGTTAGTCCAGGTAAATTTTTATCCCTGCATACATAGCCCCCCGTTACGGATTTGCCCGTGCTGCTTCCTTGACGGTAGCTAAAGATCGGCAAGATCATCCCGGCTTTATCGCAATTTCTAGGCTTAAAACATTCCTCAGCTTCCATGATTCTCCACCCATAGTTTCCTCCTTTTTCTATGATATCAACCTCTTCAATTTCATTCTGTCCAACATCACCAGCCCACAACATGCCCGTTTCGTTATCGAAATTAAAACGCCACGCGTTACGTAATCCATACGCATAAATTTCTTCACGGAAGGCGCCCTCACTTCCTTTGTATGGGTTATCGGAAGGGATACTGTACATTTTACCAGCGGAACGATTATTCACATCTATACGTAAAATTTTTCCTAATAGAGACTTCCGATCTTGTCCATTGTTTTGGGGATCACCTCCACTGCCGCCATCTCCCGTAGAAATATAAAGGTATCCGTCTTTACCAAAAGCGACCTTTCCTCCGTTGTGATTCGAATAAGGCTGTGCAAACTTAAGCAGGATCACTTCACTTGTGGGATCAGCAACATTGGGATTGGTGCTGACTTTAAAACGTGAGATCACCGTTTCTAAAGGACTACTCCGTGTATAGTTAACGTAAAAATATCCGTTGCTTTTATATTCCGGATGAAATGCCAATCCCAGCAAACCTTTCTCTCCACCACTATCCACGTTCTTTACTATATTTAGAAACACCAAAGCGTTTTTTACATCTCCTTTATTTGGAAAGACAAGTATTTGTCCTTTTTGTGCTACAACAAATATACGATCTGTGTTATCTGCTGGGCTGGTTAATTCCACCGGCATGTCAATCTCCAAGTTTGGAAAAGCCAAGGTAAGTTTAAACTCGGCAGTTTCCGGAGCATCCATATAACCATCCGTTCTTAAGTCACTGCTTATAAAAATCAACATCAATCCAAAAGCAGAAATGGTATGTAGTCTTTTCATATCCTCAATGATATTGTTTTTGACGAATTTTTTGGAGTTTATTTTATTAATCGAATCGTTTGAATTACTGTTACAAATAATTACCGCGGATTATCACAAAATTTATTTCCATAACTTTTGTTGGTCTTGGCCCCAAACGCTATAGGTAGGGATTTTGTGCAGACTTATTTACCTTTGCGGTCAACCTATGTAAATGATCAAACTACTTATTTATTCACTTAAACGCTTTGCATGGTTCAAACGCCTCAATGCAAAAGTAACGTACGAACTTTTAGCGAAGAAAATTCCGGCAGCAGAATGGCAGTTTATGAATTATGGTTACGTGCCAAACGTAAATGAAAAACCTTTGATGTTGCCCGATGATCCAAAAATTCAAAAGTACTCCTTACAAATGTATCATTACCTGGCTTTAAAAACCGACGTTGAAGGGAAGCACGTTCTGGAAGTAGGTAGCGGACGAGGTGGGGGGGCTAAGCACATAGCAGGCGCATTGAAGCCGGCATCCTATATTGGTATGGACCTGGCACAAAACGCTGTTGAGCTCGCTAACAAAATACATAGTTTACCAAATCTGAAATTTATTCAAGGCAGTGCTGAAGATATTCCATTGCCCGATAATTGTATTGATGTCGTTCTTAACGTGGAGTCATGTCACGCCTATGGTTCAGTGGTAAAATTCCTCAGCGAAGTAAAGCGGGTTTTAAAACCCGGTGGCATTTTAGCGCTGGTAGATTTCCGCGATGTTAAAAATATGGATTTACTTCGTGAACAACTCAAGACTTCGGGCTTACACTGGATTGAGGAAGAAAATATTGGCGGCAATGTAGTGCAAGCAATGGAAGCAGAAGATGAAACAAAAAAGGAACGTATAAAAAAATTATTCCCTCCCAAATGGCAAAAACTTTTTGGTGAGTTTGCCGGCGTAGTTGGTTCGCGCATCCATATGAATCTGAAATCTGGGGCTCGCCTTTATCATAGGTTTACATTAAAAAAGATCGCTTAGGCCTTATTTCTGTACCAACACTCCTTCTGGGTGATAGATTTCAGGTGTGCAGCATTTAATAGTGCTTGGCGCAAACTTTCAGTTGCCGTTAAAGTTTTCACGATCGCCAAGAAATGACCCTAGAGCGTAATTTGCAACTGTCCCCCTGGACTAATACTCTAGAAAACTGCCTTCTCCAATCCCTGACAAAGTTCTCTTTTAACAATACGAGAATCACTCATCCATTTTTGGGAAAACAGGTTAACATAAATGCCGCATTTTGAGCTGATTTTAACGGTTTAGTCCAGTGGCATGGTATTGACATAACTACATTGTAAACCAATAAAACAATTTATGAAACCTAATTTCCTAAAGTATTTTTCACTGATCCTGATCGCTACAATGTTGTTTGCGGTCGTTTATGTTTCTTTCAAGGACCTCGTGGAAACGAACCCTGAAACCTTCTCGATCGGTCTCGTAACCGTTCTAGTGGTAGGCATGTGGGGAATGATGAATAATATAATTTCTAACGCGCCACAGAAGGAACAAAACGAATATTAAGATCTTTTTTAAACCTGGTTTTGGAGCCCATTTTTTAATATGGCCGCTGCTTGCAGCGGCCATTTTTTGTGCATAATCTTTAGCAGGCGTAGCCCAACTGCTATTAATCAATTGATAAGGAAATCAATTGATAAGGAATTGATCTTTAGGAAAGATGGAAGGAATAAGCCCTTCGAATTATACAGGTCCTCATTCAGCTTTTTTATAGAGCCCCGCCTAAGTGTTTATAGGTTAATTTTACTTTATTACCTTCACATTTAATCAATAGCATTTTTTTGCAAATAAACACTATGACAAAATTTATTCTTTTATCTATTGTTATAATGAGCCTATTCATTCGACCTGAAGTTCAAGCTCAATCCAAAAATCTCTTTAATAAAAAGAATCTGAAAGGATGGCATATTGACGTTCCAGACATGGACAAAGACACGACACTTAAAAGTCCGTTTATTGTGCGCAAGGGTGTACTCGTTAGTTTGGGCACGCCAGGAGGGCACCTTATCACCGATTCTGAATATCAAAATTACCGCCTGGAGGTCCAATATCGCTTTGCGGGAAAGCCTGGGAACTGTGGTATTCTGGTGCATGCTTCTACTCCCCGGGCACTCTACAGCATGTTCCCCAAATCAATTGAAGTACAATTGATGCATGAAAACGCCGGTGATTTTTGGTGTATCGTTGAAGATATAAGCGTCCAGGATATGGAGAAACGAAGAGGTCCCAAGGATCAATGGGGAACCACTGAAGACAAATTACGCAGGATTATAAACTTGACCGATGGATCTGAAAATCCGGTTGGAGAATGGAATGACGCAAAAGTCGAGTGCCTGAATAATTCCGTCAAGGTTTGGATAAATGGCAATCTCGTAAATCAGGGCTTTGATTGTACCGCTCAAAAAGGTCAGATCGCTTTGCAGGCAGAAGGTTCGGAGGTGGAATTTAAAAAAGTTGTGCTGACTCCAATAACAAAATTGAGCGATTAAAAATAGGGAGTATGGTTCAAAAATCGCTTTTTAAGTTCCTGGCTAAGGTTAATAAGGTGATACTTCCACGCTACAGCAACCATGACCTTACTAAATTATCTAAACTTGATAAAGCGTTAGTGGCATACCGATATTGGGTAACCACTCATGCGCTGGAATGAAGAAATTGTGACGCTGGTATGAGTGAAATAAATCCCCCTTGATTACTCTAATGAGGCTTGAAAATCGTTTGGATTAGATCCCGAGGAATTCATAGTATTTTCAGATTCCTCCGGAGCGATGCTTTGAATAGCTCTTTTCTTGCTAATTCTGCTGGTAAGCTTGCTATTAGATTCAGGTAAATAAGCGTTATCCATGTTATGAACTGCATTCCCAAAAGCTTCTAACTGCATGAGATAACCCGAAATTTCATCGGCTACTGACGAACGAGAAACTCCCGAAACTGTAAATCCCATCAGTTCTCCATTATTACTATACACATGGGAATACGATAATTGAGGATATTTCTGATGTGCGCTATATAACCTAGCGGCTAGTTCATTTATCGATGTAATGGTCTTAAGATAGTCAGACTGAGAATTAATAGAGTACTGATTTGCAATGGGATCGGAAGTCCTGGCTTCCTGTGCAAATAAATTCATGCTTGCTAACAGGCCTGCGGATAAACCAACAGCAATTACAAGTTTTTGTCTAAGAGATGTTTTCATGGTTAAAGGTTAAACTCATTGTAGGAGAGTAAAATTTGTGCCAGCAAATAAAAGGTAAGATTCCCTCGTAAAATCAGACCTACGTCATCAAGAATGTAGATACTTGTCCCCATGGGAGAAAAAAAAGGAAAAATTATCTTTGATCTGGGAGTAGTTATTCCCTATCTGGCACTGCACTTTTTTAATAAGGTCGATGGTGGGCGCAATAGATATTGGTATAAGATCCGTGGTAAGGTGATTGAATTCGCCGCTGGTAAATTTGCCCGTATTATTTCAACACTTTATATATATCTTTCATTTACAGACTACTAAATGATGAAAAACCTATTTAAATCTTCTGTACTGGTTATTTTGATTGCTTCTTTTCACGGCGTAATTGCACAATCAACTACCACACCATCGGATGCCCCTTCTCTAGCGCTAAACCACATCGCCATGTATGTTTATGATCTGAAGAAAAGCACGGAATTTTATGAAAACGTTTTAAGCCTGAAACAAATACCCGAACCTTTTCACGATGGCAGGCACACGTGGTTTTCATTAGGGAATGCTGGTAATTTGCATTTAATACAGGGAGCTCCGGCAGATATTAAGCGGGATAAAAATGATCACCTATGTTTTAGTGTGAAATCAGTTGATTCCTTTATTGCCAATCTTGATAAGCATAAAATAGAATATACAAACTGGCCAGGGAATGCTAAAGCGCCAACGGTCCGTGTGGATGGTGTAAAACAAATTTATTTTGTAGACCCTGATGGACATTGGATTGAAATTAATGATGATTTTCCTAAATAATTTTAGCCTACTAGATCAAATAGTTTTATTTGTTCACGATTAGGCCTTCATTGGGCACCCACTTATCGTATTCCATGTAATACGCAGTATTTTTTGCAATTTCTTCTCCTTTTAATTTTGCCACCAGGTGAAGCGCTCCATCGATACCTGCCGAAATTCCTGCCGTGGTAATAACGTTACCATTATCGACAAATCGAACATCAGACAAAACTTTTGATTTTGGAAATTCTTTTTTCAAGTTCTCAATGCTGGAATGAAAAGTGGTTGCCGTTCGATTGTCCAACAAACCTGCTTTACCCAAGATAAACGCCCCTGTGCATACCGAAAAATAGTAACTAGGCTTACGTGTCTTTACCCAGTCCATTACCTCAGGGTCCCCAGATGCCGTACCAGCGTTACCTCCAAAAAAAGCAAGAATATCAGCTTGGGGTGCATTCTTAATATCATAATCAGGTATCACCTTTAAAATACCTTGTGATACAATCGGCTTTTTTGTTTTAGAAACTGTAAAAATTTTAAATCCTGCATATGAAAATACTTCCATAGGACCAGCAAAATCCAATATCTCGACGCCATCCTGCAGATAGAAACATATACTTAGTTTTTTTGCATCCATACTTTTACTCCTTTGTTCAGCAGTTTGCTTGACCAACACCATTCCGCAGTGCTCGCACGTACCAGCTTTGTTAAAAGTAAGTTTATCACAACTGTTATTGCAAGGCGGACAATAATAGGCTATATCTACAGATGCTGATTGTTGTTGCGCAGGTAACCAAATTACATTTGCCAGAATAGCGAAAATCAGGATCATTCTTTTCATACTTATCTTTTGAAACTAAAATTAAAACAATCTCTGTGTACTCAATAGGACAATGAAGCGCAGGATCAGGACATCATATAGCCAGATGGCAACACACCTGTATGCTTCTTGAAAAGGTGGCGCAATTGATTTGTGCTTTGAAAGCCGCATTCATTGGCAATCATTTCGATTTTATTATTTTCTTTCAGCAACTGTACCGCGTGTTCAATGCGCAACTTCTGGATGTATTCTCCAATGGTAATTCCTACGGTTTCTTTAAAGAGCCTGGTTAAATGACGTGAGCTTGTATTTACCTTTTCAGCGAGCTGCTCCATCGTAAATTTTTCATGAAAATGGTGCATCAGCCATTCCTGAGCGGTATGAATTCTGTCATCTAAGTGATTGCGGTATTGTAGAAAAATACTAAGCTGCGGATCATTTGCCTCGCGTCTAAAGTAAATGACAATTTCGCGAGCAATTTTAGAAGCGAATAAGGAGCCGTATCTTTTTTCTAAAATAAATAGGGCAAGATCGATTCCCGATGCCACACCTGCACTTGTAAAAAGATTATCGTTCTCAACAAATAACCGGTTGCTAACCACGTTTATACTTTTGTACCGGTTTTGAAATCGTTTAAGATATTTCCAATGCGTGGTGCATTCTTTCCCATCGAGGAGTCCGGTTTCAGCTACCAAAAAGGCGCCTGTGCAAATCGAACAGATGGTAGCACCCAGAGCGTGTTGCTCAACTAACCATTTCAGAAATCCTCTTGCTGACAAAAGAAATTGAGTATTACCGAGAAGTTCAAATTCAAGTCCAGGAATGAAGACGATGTCCCCTTTGTGAAGAGATATTTTTTTATAGTAAGTAAGGTCAGAAAATTTAATACCACAGCTGCTGGGAGTTTCAGATTGCGCCTCGTTGATAGAAATAAATTTCAGTTCAAGCGGAGCACCTTCTTCGATCGCTTCATAAAATACTTGAGCAGGACCACCAAAGTCAAGCAAATGAACTTTCGGTGGAACGAGAAATACGGCCAATGTTTTTTTAATCGCGATGTCCATTATATTTGAAAATGAGTAAGTTAATTACACTCTACTTTTGTATTGGCCATCACCGGACAATGCAGAGGATCGTCTAAGCTACTCAATACGTTATTAAGTAGCTTAGATTTCTTCAAACTCCACTAAGGAACTCAAAACCATTTCGTAGATTCCCTTTGTAATTCACTTCCATATAAATCATCACCTATATATAACAAGTATGAAAAAAGCAATTGTCTTTATTCTGGTATTGAATTCAGCCTACATCTCAGCGCAACCATTGAAAGCGATACTTGTGGAACAACTCAAAACTACACACAACAAAGAAAGCTGGTTTGCGCCGGTTAACAAATCTCTTGATGGAGTAACAGCTGAGCAGGCAGTATGGACAGATGGCAGCGGGAATCATTCCATAGGACAACTTGCCAATCACCTTCTCTTTTGGAACGAAAGGCAGCTTGTTAAATTCAAGAGACAAAAAGAAACCCCCTTTAGTGGGAACAACGAAGAAACCTTTAACTCATTTAATAAAGAGCAATGGGCTCAAACAGTAAAAAAACTGGATAACGTTTTGACTGAATTGGAAAAAGTCGTTCAAAATGCCGACGATGATTCATTGAAATCCTGGGCGGAAACTATTGCCAATATCAGTACTCACAATGCCTATCACACAGGCCAAATTATTTTTGTGCGGAAGCTTCAAGGTTCCTGGGATCTAAAGAAAGGAGTTAAATAACATAAATCAGACTTTGTTATACGTTGTTGCTTCTCATTCCCTATCATAGTTCACTATTTCCTAATGAAAGAACTTTTTTTATTAAGCGGACTTGGGGCGGACAAAAGAGTTTTTGATTTCCTGGATTTAAGCGATTACAACGTCCATCATGTTGTGTGGCCGAGGCCTTTCGCTCATGAAACCCTGATCGACTATGCTAAAAGGCTTTTGCCTCAAATCACAATGAGCCGGCCCATACTCATGGGCGTTTCATTTGGAGGCATGATCGCGTTAGAAATCGCAAAGCTAATGACCGTTGAAAAAATTATTTTGATATCCTCAGCCAAATCTGCTGAAGCAATACCTTCCTATTTTAAGTTCATGGTAAAACTTAGAATTCAGAAACTGATGCCTCCACGGGCAATTAAAAGACCGAATGAAATGCTTTTCTGGCTTTTCGGAGTCAGTACAAAAGAACACAAAGCTTTACTAACTTCTATAATGGCAGATACGGATGAGGTGTTTTTTACTTGGGCTATTGAAACAATTATTCTTTGGGAAAATGATACAATCGTTGATCATGTCATTCAAATCCATGGGACGAAAGATCGAATCTTAAGCCTACAAACAGCTGACTTTATCATTGAAGGTGGTGGCCACCTCATGGTTGTTACAAAGGCAAAGGAGATCAGCGCGATAATTAAAAACGTTTTGGGATAAGACTCTTAATTTTTTGTGTTAGCCCAATAGTCAATCACAGTTACCTTATCCAGATGTGGTTTCAACACCTCGACAAAAGCTTGATGATCGGCATGTACCAGATACGTATCTCTGTCTTTGTCGCTGGCAAAGCTTACTAAAAAACAATGGGTCAATCCCTGATTGAGATTTTCCGGACTCGTATTCTTACCCCACTCAAAATCTTTGACCAGTGAAAGTTTACTCGCTAAAGCCGCAAAAGCCTCTTCAACTTTTTTTACATCCTCAGGTTTTGAACTGTCTTTAAATTTAAAAAGCACTACGTGGCGCAACACTTTTGATTCGGACTTGCTTTGAGCTTTCGTAAGCGATGGTGATAGCATAATCAGGATTACAGCAATAAATAAAATATAATTTTTTTTCATATGTGTTTATGAGTATAAATAAAACTTCTTTGCGTCCAGACGTCTTAGAGTTAACTACGACGCAAGACGCAAAGTTAAAATTTTAGAAGATTTAATAATTGCTTAAGCCTTATAACCCCACTTTTTCATTACTTCTAGATCCTCCTTCATACATTCAAGAGGCGTTTTTCCCTGGTAAGATTCCTGTTCGATAATAAAGTGTTTTGTACCCCCCGAATTCCGGCCGAGATCAATAACCTCTTTAACATTTACGATACCTGTACCAAGCACGGCACTCTCATATTTCTCTTCCCCTTCTTTGCTGGGTATTTCATCCTTAACGTGCATAGATTCAAATCTTCCCGGATACTGCTTGACAATATCGATGGCTTTTGCTCCGCCGTTATATAAATTACCAATATCCAATTGTTGAATGACAAGTGCCGGGTCCGTGTTCTGAAGCATAATGTCATATACAACCTTTCCATTCAGCTTCTCACTGAATTCAAAAGCATGGTTGTGATATCCGAATTTCATTCCTGACTTTTTACATAAAGCTCCAGACTTGTTAAACACCTCCATGAAGCGTTTCAAATCATCTTCGGTTTTCCGCAATTCTTTGTCCAGCGAAGGACTGATGACAAACTGCTGACCAGCTGTAGCTGCATCCTCAACGGTGTACTTCCATGCATCCGTAAAATCCTTTTTGGCAGAATCCCAGTGTTTGCTGTTCATCACAGTATGACCACTGGGCATCTGCATTCCTAAGTCATCCAAAATCTTTTTAAATTCTTTGGCGCCATGTCCATAAAACTTTCGATCGACGTAACTAGCATGTTCAACATGTTTGTATCCGAAGGAAGCTAATTGCTTCAGTGTACCCAATGGATCTTTTTTCATATCGTCGCGCACGGAATACAATTGCAAACCAACCAATTCCTGCCCAGGCTTAGCGGCGAATAGAGACCGTGATGCAACAGTACTGGCTACCAGCGCAAGCGTGCTTTGTTTTATAAAGTTTCTTCGGGACGTATACATAGTATTGTGTTTAGGTGGATGTATAAAGGTAAGATTAATAATTTACTCGCATTTAATTCTTCAGCGCTAATCGGTAAGCATTTTCATAATGTTTGATCAGGTTAGACCAATCAAAAAGAAAAGAATTGTTTTCAACATTCGTGCGCTGAAGTATTCGCTCACGCCTTGACTGTTTCAAAAAATTGTACATGACTTCAGTAAGCTGAGCAGCAGACCAATCAAAGGTTTTTTTACCGCGTTCAATGACGTGAAGACCATATTCTTCATGTTGTGGAATGTGATTCAAGATATAATCACCGAATCCAGCCAGGTCACTGGTAACGGAAGGTACGGCGCTAGCCATACATTCGAGTGGCGTGTAACCCCAAGGCTCGTAATAACTTGGAAAAATCCCTAAGTGACAACCTCTTACGAACTGAATATAATCCATTCCAAATAGCGGATTGGTTGTATTGATGAAATCAGGATGGTACACAATTTTTATATTGTCATCGGGACTATTTAAAAGCTTTTTTGATTGAATACTGGTGAGAATCTCATCACTTTCCTCATTGATCAAGCGGTGCGTAATGACCAGGGGATTCTTTTTCGTTCTCCACGATTGGATGGTGCGGCGATAACGCAAATTCCAATATTCATCCACAAAATCATTCAAATCCGGCAGTTGATTCTCATTGCGGATCGTACTCTCATAGAATAACCTCCGCCCTACCTGCTCTTGAATGGCATCGCAGGTCTCCGAGATTTCCTGCATCATGGCCTTTGACTGAAGTACTTCGGGCCTGATGCTATAGAAATCGCGTTTGGTTACAAAGAACATCACCACAGTAATCTCCGATTTTTCCTTTTTTAGACGTTGATTTAACCGGTGAAGGGCTTCGAGGGTGAGATCAAACCCTTTATTCTTGAATTCATACCTTCCGGACGTGAAAAAGTACAGGGTTTTATCCAAATTAAACGAATAGGATTGAAAAAAATGAGCCATCACAAAACGATGGATCTCTTCTTTAAACAATACATGTTGATTTTGAAATTCATGCAAAATTTCAAAGCGTTCAATATTCAATCCGTTGGGTAAAACAACTTCGGGTTTTCGCTTTAGCAAATGTTTACATTCCCTTGCCGTAACTTCACTCACTGTGCTTAAAATATTGGTGTGGGTGGCACATAAATATTCAATTCGCGCTTCCGCTTCGATGCCAAATTTTTTTGCTTCATCTTCCCATTTGAAAAAAGGAAGATGTGCATAAAATAAAGGGGAATTAATGGCTAGATGCCTCCCGAGTTGCGTCGCGTGTGTCGTAAAAACGGTGTTCACTGGCATCTTCTCACGCTTCATGTCCAGTATGGGAAGACCAGCCATCCATTCATGAAAATGAGCAATGATCTTTTGATCTTTCGCGGCTAGTTTTACAAGCTCATCAAAAAAAAGTTTTGTTAAATATCCAAACGAGACGATTTGGTTCAGCAGAGGATCTTCTTTGTGTGTATCTATACCGTGGTTTTTCCAAAGTAAGTATTTTACAACATTCAATGACTTATCCTGAATGGCATTGGGATTCAGTAAAACAACATGGGGCTTACCGGTTACAAGCCACTGGGCATAATGAACATCAAACCCCTTTTTTCGAAGTATAGCGGCAGCTTGTCCAAAAATATCCTGTGAGTCATCCAAGGGCTCCAGTTCGGCTTGTATATTTCTGCTTAGATAAGGGCCGACCATGCAATACGGGCCGCTGGCATTTTCAACCATGGAAGGCGCCTTCGAACGGATTACGGTGTAAATGCCTCCAACTTGATTACAAACTTCCCATGCAACTTCGACGATGCAAGCTGGAGGAAAGTGAGTTGAAGAAGCTGAACGTTTCGACATTTCTATGCCTTTTAAACCAATTAAAACCTAGGATGTTTACTTTTAAATTCCATGCTGATATTACGGCATATTCAGAGCCATATTGGCGCACGCAATTGACTATGTCATGACTTTAAATGTCAAAATTTCTTAAATCATTACAATCATTTTAATGGATTATGTTTTGAGGCCGTTATAAAAATTTTGATTTATGAACTTTGAAAAATTTACGATAAAATCTCAAGAAGCATTACAAAAGGCAGCGGAGATTGCGATGAGTCGGCAGCATCAGGCTATTGAGCCTGGCCATGTGCTCAAAGCTATCCTGGAAACCGATGAAAATGTTTCTAATTATTTATTTAAAAAGCTTAATGTAAATGGAACGATCCTTACCAACAAGCTGGAAGAACTTTTAAATGGATATCCCCGAGTGTCTGGGCAGCAACCTTATCTTTCTTCCGCAAGCAATTCCATACTTCAACAAGCAGAGAAAGAACTTCGAGAATTTAAAGATGAATTCATCGCGGTAGAGCATTTGCTGCTCGCCCTTTTGGCGTCCAAAGATAAAGTGGCTTCGCTAATGAAAGACACCGGTCTTGATCGGTCGGGTTTAATAAAAGCTATCAATGAACTGCGAGGTGGAACAAAAGTGACTGACCAAAACGCCGAATCCAAATACAAATCTTTAGAACGGTATTCCAAAAATCTCAACGACCTCGCTAAACTAGGAAAAATTGATCCTGTTATTGGTCGTGATGAAGAGATAAGACGTGTATTACAAATTCTTTCTCGGCGGACCAAAAATAATCCTATTCTTCTAGGTGAGCCGGGTGTCGGAAAAACTGCTATTATAGAAGGGATGGCTCAGCGCATCGTTGACGGCGATGTACCTGAAAATCTTAAATCCAAAATTTTAGTGTCCTTAGATATGGGGTTGCTCGTTGCTGGAGCAAAATATAAAGGAGAATTTGAAGAACGGTTAAAGGCAGTTATCAAAGAAGTAACCGATTCCAACGGAGAGATCGTTCTTTTTATTGATGAGATCCATACCCTGATTGGAGCAGGAGGAGGTGAAGGTGCGATGGATGCGGCTAACTTATTAAAGCCTGCACTAGCACGAGGTGAGTTGCATGCTATTGGAGCAACTACCTTAAAAGAATATCAGAAGTACATTGAAAAGGACAAAGCCCTTGAGCGCAGATTCCAATCTGTGTTAGTTGATGAGCCGAGTGTAGAAGATGCTATATCTATTTTGCGCGGAATCAAAGACAAGTATGAACTGCATCACGGGGTTCAAATCAAAGACGATGCGGTAATAGCTGCTGTTGAACTTTCACACCGCTACATAAGCGATCGTTTCTTACCTGACAAAGCCATTGACTTAATGGATGAAGCTGCAGCGAAGCTGAGATTGGAAATGGATTCTCTCCCGGAAGAACTTGACGAGCTCAATCGCAGGATCATGCAGTTAGAAATTGAACGAGAAGCCATACGGAGGGAAAAAAACAAAGAGAAAGAAAGCAGTTTGAGCAAAGAGATCGCTGACCTCGTTGAAGAACGCAACTCCCTTAAAGCCAAGTGGGAACGTGAAAAGGAAGTCGTGCATGGTATTCAAAAAGAGAAGGAAAATATAGATAAGCTGAAGTTCGAAGCGGAGCAAGCGGAAAAAGCAGGAGACTACGGAAAGGTTGCTGAAATCCGCTATGGAAAAATAGTACAAGCGGAAAAACACCTTGATGAGTATCAACGCAAAATGAAAGAAATGCAGGGAGAAAAAACGCTGCTAAAAGAAGAAGTGGATAGCGAAGATATTGCCGAAATAGTTGCCAAGTGGACAGGCATACCTGTATCAAAAATGTTGCAAAGTGAACGCGAAAAGCTTTTGCATTTGGAAGAAGAGCTTAGTAAGCGTGTTGCAGGCCAGGAGGAAGCAATACGCGCGTTGAGCGATGCAGTGCGTAGAAGCCGCGCCGGCTTGCAAGATCCTAAGCGTCCCATTGGAACATTTATTTTTATGGGCACCACAGGCGTGGGTAAAACGGAATTGTCGAAAGCACTGGCAGATTACCTTTTTAATGATGATAGCGCCATGGTGCGTATTGATATGAGTGAATATCAGGAGCGCCACAGCGTGAGCCGTTTGATTGGAGCCCCTCCTGGTTATGTCGGATATGATGAGGGTGGACAACTAACGGAAGCTGTTCGAAGAAAACCTTATTCTGTTATTCTTCTTGATGAAATTGAAAAAGCGCATCCGGATGTTTTCAATATTTTATTGCAAGTCCTAGATGAGGGCAGGTTAACCGATAATAAAGGCCGTGTAGCAAATTTTAAAAACACGATTATTATCATGACTACGAATATAGGTTCGCTTCTTATTCAGGAAAATTTTGAGAAGATCACAGACGAAAATTATTTCGAGGTGGTAGAAGAGACAAAGGAAGAAGTGCTCGCGATATTGAAAAAGTCGGTGCGACCGGAATTTGTGAATCGAATTGATGAGATTATTATGTTCCGCCCGTTAACGCAGGCCGATATTCGAAAGATTGTTGACATTCAAATTAATTCAATTGCAAAGCGTTTATTTGAGGCAGGGGTGAGAATAGAAGTATCCGCCGCTGCACGCGCGAGAATTGCAAAGCTCGGTTTTGATCCTCAGTATGGGGCAAGGCCTCTAAAGCGGGTAATCCAGCGCGAAATTTTAAATGAGCTTTCCAAACAAATTTTAGCTGGAAAGGTTCAAAAGGATTCTGTGATTTTTATTGACCTAATAAATGAAACTGATTTCTCTTTTGAGAACCTTGAGGCAGAAGAAGTTGTTAAGTAAGTGGTTTAAGGATTGTGATTCCCTCCCAAGCATTTGGGAACGGATGTGTTGGGTCGAGGGGGTTTGGTTTAAGCCCCGGGGTGGTTCCCGGGGCTTTTTTTGTGTCAAAAGTTTTTCATTCTTCGCACTCTCAGCATTGAAATGATGATTAACAATATAGGTCGCTATGAATCGAAGCTTATTTTCTCCTCTCCGTTATATTTTCCCGCAATTTCGGCCAGCTCAAAACAATCGGCTTCAAGGAAAGACGCCGATCTTAATAACAGGCAGTTACGTTTTCAAATTGAGGCGGGCATTTAATGCAGGTTTCGACTTTCGAGTTTAAAGTTTCGAGAAGACTATCATCCTCGGCTCCTCGAGCTAACAAATTTTTTAATCACATACGAAAATTTTCGTAACAAATCTTGCAGGTTATCGTATAGGATTGTATGATTGTATTACGAAATAATTCGTAACATGAAAAATACCTCTGTCAAAACCACTGAAAAAGAGTTAGAAATCCTTCAAATCGTTTGGAAAAAGGGTACAACGTCAGTAAAGGATGTACACGATGCCTTAGGCGGAGATGATCTGAACGGATATACTACCATACTCAAGCTGATGCAAATAATGCACGAAAAAGGATTGCTTACACGCCAAAAAAGCGGCAAGCTTCATCTTTATGAGGCCGTGCCCACATTAGAAAAAACCAGGCAACAAATCATAGACAAGATGATTCAAACCGTATTTCAGGGATCTGCCACACAGCTCGTAATGAGTGCGCTTGGGAATAAAAAATCCACAAAAGAAGAATTACGCGAGATCAAGAATTACCTGGAAAAACTGGAAGGAGGTGAGTAATGAATGCGATTATTGAATTTTTGAATTCGTCGTGGCTCCATGCTTTAGGCTATACGTTGCTTCATTCACTGTGGCAAGCAGGTCTTATTCTTTCTTTGGTTACAATTGCATTGAAATTCATCCCTACTAAGCTATCGAATGCCCGTTATGCCATAACATCGATCAGCATGTTGTTTATACTTATGCTTTCCGTCGGAACGTTCTTTTATATTTACTTCGCCCCGAAAGGTCTACCGTCTACAATCGAGCTATCAAGTACTGATCAATCCCAGCACGCGGCAAATGCAGGAACTTCCGTATTAGGTGTCGATTTATATTCTGCCAAATCGCTGATCCACTCCAACATGCCCTTCTTTTTAATGTTGTGGATTTCAGGAACGATTATCTTTTGCTTGCGCATTTTAACTGGATTGTTATACATTGGAAAGCTCAGAGAAAGGTCCGTGTTAATTCACGGCGAATGGAGTCTCAGGGTTCAATCATTAGCCGACCAATTGCAAATTCATCGTTGGGTGTCTTTGGGGGAATCAAAGCACATTCAGATTCCTATCGTCATTGGCTACCTTAAGCCTATCATTCTTATTCCCGTTGGTATGTGCTCTAATCTTTCCACCGACCAACTGGAAGCTATTTTTCTTCATGAGCTTATGCACATTCGCAGGAAAGATTACCTTATCAATGTAATCCAATCGTTTCTAGAAGCCATATTTTTCTTCAATCCATTCGTCTGGATAATTTCCGGAATGATGAAGAAGGAGCGTGAGCATTGCTGTGATGATGCCGTGGTTCAACATCATGGAAATCCTATGGCATATGCGCGTGCGTTGACTTCCCTGGAAGAAGTACGGCTTTCTAAAACCGGACTATCCCTTTCGCTTGCAGAAAATAAAAATCAATTATTAAACAGAATAAAACGCCTTATGGAAACGTCTGTAAAAAACTATTCAGGTAGAGAACGGATAATTCCTGCTCTCCTGCTTGTCATTGGACTAATTTGTGCCTCTTGGCTATCCGTTCAAACGGGTCGAAATGAATCTCTATTCTATCAAACAAATAATCAGACCGTTGTATCTGACACGACAAAAAAAGATAAAAAAACAAAAAAGATAAAAAAGGCAAAAACCGCTTCGACGAATGAAACTTCCCTATTAAATGAGGATGAAAAGTCTGAACAGCCCGTGGGACAAGAGCCCGATGCCGATGATGATATGACGGAGGAATATAGTGGACCCATGCCTTTTGATTTGCCTTCACCACCCGATGCACCTCCTTTCCCCGATGTGGACATTGGGATCCCTCCATTTCCTGACTTCAATTTAATACCGAATGATTTTAATGAGAAGGAGTGGCAAGAATTCGGCAAAGCGTTCGAAGAAAAATTTAGAGCAAAGTTTGGAGACTTTTATCAAACGCACGAAAAAGAAATCCAACGCATCATGGAAGAAGCACAGGAAAAGGTAAATAAATTCGACGAAGATTGGGCCGTAAAAATGCAAGATCTTGCTCGTAAACAAGAAGCGTGGGCAAGGACTCACGCTGACCAATGGGAACGTCAAGCGGATTTATTGTCTCGCCAGGAAGAACAATTAAAAAACTCTGAAGAAAACGTAAAACGGTGGGAGGAACGGCAATCCCTTCATAGGGAGGAATTTGAAAAGAGACAGAAGCAGCTGGAGAAAAAAATGAAAGCCTTCGAACAAAATACAAAACAGTTTGAAGAAGAACTAAGGAATGAACTCATTAAAGATGGCTATCTCGACAAAGACGAAAAATTAACCAATATGCATTGGCACAATGGCAGTATTGAAATTAATGGCAAGAAGATCAAGGTATCAGACGAAAAAAAATATAACGAGCTTCATGAAAAATATTTTAAAGAGCCTAAAGAAGAAGTCAGCGAAAAATTGAGTAAAATCGACCCGTAAATTTTTAGCTTGGGACTAATCTTTAATTGAGCTGTTTTCAATTCGTAAACCCACGGCCAAAATTCCTTGCAACGTATCCGTGCGCATAAATTGTTCAAGCTTAACTTTGTATTTGCCTGGATAGTTGAATTGGTAGTCTTTGACTAGCACAAACCGGTGATCGTATATATCACCTAAGCCACTGCTGCCAAATGGCTTCCCTGTTTTAGCATCGAAAAGATATTGAGTGACTAATTTTTTTTGAAGTTCGGCACCCGTAGAATCCTGGAGATAGTAGGTAAAAAATATTCGTGAATATGGATAGGACACGGAGTTACGAATATTTCCATAAAGAGTATATTTATCTCCCGGTTTGTCAATTATGAATTCAAATTCCGGCTTTTCGTTTACAGTCCAGAAACGCCGAGAAAAGTCAGTGTTTTGTTCATACACCCTAGGTTGATCGCAACCAGCTAAAAAAATGCTGATCAGGCATAACAAGAACAAAATTCTCATCGCTGATCTCCGGGTTTGGGTTTACGGTTATTCTGACTATGCCTAGGGTTGTCACGTCCATCACCTTTTTTCTTCTTTCTTTTTTTGGATTTGCCCTTGAATTTTTGATCCATCCGTGCAAGATCGCTGTTAAGTGTTTCAACGGGAATTTTTTCGGCTTCAATATCCTTTTCCAAGGTTGCAGGTTTTTTCCCTTCCGCATTCATTCGAAGAATTTGATTGACGCGTTGAATGTTAAGTGGATACCATGTATTTTCTTCATTGAACCCGAACCACATGATCTTGCGGAAAATATCCGTCTTCTGAAGCGTAGCATCCCCCTTTTCTGTAAGCAAGCGGACCTTCAATTTTTGGGATATCTTCAAGAGCCTCCATGTAGGTTTCCAATTCATAATTGAGGCAACACTTTAATCTTCCACATTGGCCGGAAAGTTTGCTGGGATTGAGCGAAAGATTCTGATACCGTGCAGCGCTTGTCGAAACATTTTTAAAATCACTAAGCCAGGTCGAGCAACAAAGTTCCCTTCCGCATACCCCTATCCCTCCGAGTCTTCCAGCTTCTTGCCGTAAACTGATCTGCCGCATTTCTACCCGGATTTTAAATTCGCCGGCCAATAGTTTGATTAACTCCCGAAAATCCACCCTGTCATCGGCAGAATAAAAAAAAGTTGCTTTAATATTATCAGCCTGATATTCTACATCGGAAAGTTTCATCTCCAATTTCAGGTCCCTTATAATTTCGCGAGTTCGATAAAGTGTTGGCAGCTCGCGTTTCTTTACTTCTTCAAACTTTTCCAAATCTTTTTGATGGGCCAACCGATAGATTTTTTTTACCTCATCGTCGTTGTTCACTTTTTTCTTTTGCATCTGCAGGCGAACCAGCTCACCTTGCAATGACACGTACCCGATATGATGTCCATTTGGAACTTCAACGACAACTGCATCGCCCGTTGTTAAATTCAAATTCTCGGTGTTACGATGAAATTCTTTTCTTCCGTTTTTAAACCTAACCTCAATTATATTGAATCGACTTTCTGAGGGCATTTCCATATTCGAAAGCCAATCAAATACGTTCATTTTATTACAGCCCCCCGTACTACAGGCGCCGTTGTTATTGCATCCGGAAACGACTCCGTTTTTCGTGGTCCCACATGAACATCCCATCTCGCTATCCTTTATAATTTATCAAATCTTGTCCGATATCTTTTCTATAATACAAACCCTCCCAATAAACCTGGGATGCTGTCTGATAGACCTGCGCACGTGCCTCTTCCAACGAATTACCTTTTCCCGTAATGGCTAGTACCCGACCGCCATCTGTTAATACATTTTCATTGAGTTTTTTAGTTCCCGCATGAAATATCAGAGCATCCACTTCCTTCTCCAGCCCGAGAATTGATTTTCCGGTTTTATATTCTCCAGGATAACCTCCTGATACCAGGGCTACCGTTACAGAATGATGAGCATCAATTTCGATTTTTTTGTTCTTCAGGTCTCCTTTTGCGGAAGCCACCAACAATTCAACAAAATCACTTTTTATGCGAGGCATCACAGCTTGGGTCTCGGGATCGCCCATGCGCGCATTGTATTCAATTACAAATGGATTACCGCCCACATTCATAACTCCTACGAATATGAATCCTTTATAATCTATTCCTTCTTGAATTAATCCGAAAATCGTAGGTTTCACAACACGCTCTTCAATTTTTTGCATGAAGGAAGCATTTGCAAACGATACAGGGGAAACAGCGCCCATTCCACCTGTGTTGAGTCCCATGTCACCCTCTCCTATTCTCTTATAATCCTTTGCTTCCGGCAAAAGAATGTAGTCATGACCGTCCGTAAGTACAAAAACTGAAAGTTCAATGCCGTTCAAAAATTCTTCTATCAAAACTTTTGCGCTGGCTTCCCCAAATTTTTTGTTGACCAACATTTCTTTGATCACAGCTTTCGCTTCCCCCTGGCTTAAGCTTATGATTACGCCCTTTCCGGCGGCCAGTCCATCGGCTTTTAGCACAATAGGAGGCTTGCAGGTGGAAATATAGTCGAACGCCTGGTTCAGATCCGAGGCTTCAAAGGTTCTGGCCTTTGCCGTTGGGATATTGTGGCGAAGCATAAATTGCTTCGAAAAATCTTTGCTTCCTTCGAGTTGAGCGCCGAGTTTACCAGGACCCACCAATAAAATTCCCTTCAACGCCGGGTCTTGTTCAAAAAAATCACGGATACCGTTGACCAACGGACCTTCTGGTCCTACTACAATAAGGCCAACAGAGTTGGCAAGAGCAAACTTGCTCAAGGATTCGAAATCATTTATTCCGATAGCAACATTCTCCGCTATCATAGACGTACCTGCATTTCCTGGGGCAACAAAAATCTTTTTACAAAGAGGACTTTGCCGTATTTTCCAGCATAATGCATGTTCCCTGCCGCCATTGCCAATAACGAGAATGTTCATGGGTTCATTTTTCGAGTTGAATGCCAAAGATAACGGCGAATTCGGGGAAATAAAATAGGATTAGGCTGTTAGCCGTTATCGGTTATCGGTTATCAGCGACCAGTTGGATTCATTTATGCAAAAAGTGGAGGATTCATTAATGAATTCATAGAATAAAATGAACGTCAGATGAAAGCCCGCCTATAAACGAAAAATCGTGAATAGAGTGTCTATTCACGATTAACGGATAACTTTTAAACAGATAATCGATACTAATTCGCGTACTCGGACATAAATTTGATACGCATCATTCTTACTTCTTCTTCGGAGTAATCTGCCATGGATCTATCTCCTAAAGCTTGATCAAGGTTGTCTGTTTCGGCGGTCATGAAGTAGTCATGAATATCATCCTGCTTGTGCGGATCAATTACCTGGTCGATATAATAATTAAGGTTCAGCTTTGTTCCGGAATAACAGATATTTTCAATTTCAGTAAGTAAATCTTCAAACGATAGCCGGGCCTTCTCAGCAATTTCTTCAAGATCAACTTTTCGGTCAATTTGTTGAATGATAAGAATTTTTGTTTTCGATTTATTAACCGACGATTTAACTACGACTTCGTTGGCTGTTTCAATATCATTTTCATCTACATAGGTTTGAATAACTTCTAAAAATTTTCCGCCAAACTTATTCACCTTGCCCATACCGACTCCGTTCACCTGAGCTAAGTCTTCATTTGTAGTGGGGTATGTTGTTGCCATCTCCTCTAAAGAAGGATCCTGGAAAATAACATAAGGTGGAAGATTTTTTTCCTTAGCAATTTTCTTTCTTAATGTTTTAAGAATTTCAAATAGCCTTACATCATAAGCCTTGGTATTAATTGGTCCTTTGTCGGCGGATTCTTCTTCTTCTTCTATCTCAGTTGTAAAATCGTGATCACGTGCAAGTACAATCTCATGCGGCTTCTTTAAAAATTCTTCACCGCGCTGGCTTATTTTAAGATTGCCAATATTTTCAATATCCTTTTCCAGGTATTGATAAATCAAAGCTTGGCGAATAACCGATTTCCAATAATCCGCGTCTTCATTTCCGCCTTTTCCATATACGTCTAAGTCAAAGTGTCCGTAGCTCTTTACATACTCATCTTCAACGCCACGTATAACATTTACAAGGTGATTGAGGCCAAAGCGTTCGTTGGTTTGTTTTACAGACTGTAAAACAAGGTTTACTGCATCCGTTCCATCGAAGCGCTCGCGTGGATGTACGCAGTTGTCGCACATGCCGCAATTTTCTTGTTCATACTCCTCTCCAAAATAATGAAGCAATTGCCGTCTTCTACATACAGGCGATTCTGCATAATACTCCATTTCCTGTAGAAGTGTTCGAGCATTTTCTCGTTCCTGTACCGGCTTGTCCTTATTGAATTTTTCTAATTTGTTAAGATCATTATGACTATAAAACATAAGACATAACCCTTCTAGCCCATCACGCCCTCCGCGACCTGTTTCCTGATAATATCCCTCCAGTGATTTAGGTACATCGTAGTGAACAACAAAACGAACATCAGGCTTATCGATACCCATACCAAAAGCAATGGTGGCAACAATAATGTCGGTCTCTTCATTTAGAAAATCATCCTGATTTTTCATGCGTACGTCAGGATCAAGACCGGCATGATAAGGTGCCGCTTTAAATCCGTTCACATTTAAAAGCTGAGCAATCTCTTCTACTTTTTTTCGACTGAGACAATAAATAACACCCGACTTTCCTTTATGATCTTTCAGAAATTTGATGAGCTGTTTCTTCGTTTCCTTTTTTGGCCGCACTTCATAATAAAGATTTTTGCGGTTGAAAGAGGAGATGAAAACATCTGCTTCTTCCATTTGAAGATTTTTCTGAATATCGATTTGAACCTTTGGAGTAGCGGTAGCCGTCAGTGCAATGACTGGCATATCTCCCAGGCTCTGAATCATCGTTTTTATTTTTCGATATTCGGGCCGGAAGTCATGACCCCATTCTGAGATACAATGTGCCTCATCAATGGCCACGAACGAAACATTTACTTTTTTCAGAAATTCTATTGTTTCTTCCTTATTGAGTGATTCGGGGGCGACATACAGAAGTTTCACATTTCCGTTCATGCAATCTTTCTTGAGCCTTGTGATTTCTCCTTTGCTGAGAGTTGAATTGAGAAAGCGCGCATTCACGCCATATGCATTCATCTGATCAACCTGATTCTTCATCAAGGCAATAAGGGGAGAAATTACGACAGCTAGTCCGGGTCTTACCATCGCTGGCAACTGGTAACATAAAGATTTACCAGCCCCTGTGGGCATAATTACGAAAGTGTTTTTACCATCCAGTAGATTCCGAATGATTGTCTCCTGATTACCCCGGAACTGGCTGTAACCAAAAATTTCTTTTAATCTTTCTTTGAGTGTATCTTTCTCTTCGACCAACATCATTTTCATATTGATAATAACCTAAATTGTATCTTTGGTACCCGTAGCATAGCTAACTTTAAAAAGGAATTGAATTTAGTAAAAAATATTAAAAAAATTGCGCAAGACGTATTAATAAATGAGTCCTTAGCAATTCATAATCTCACCAATTTTATTGATGACAGCTTTGAGGCCTGTGTGCGTGAAATTTATTCTGCAAAAGGCCGGGTTGTCATTACAGGCGTTGGTAAAAGTGCCATTATAGCCAACAAAATTGTTGCTACTCTTAACTCTACGGGTACTCCTTCAATTTTCATGCATGCAGCTGATGCTATTCACGGCGATCTTGGCATGATTCAACCTGACGATATTGTTATTTGTATTTCAAAAAGTGGAAATACACCAGAAATAAAAATATTGGTCCCGTTACTCAAACGTAGAGGCTCTAAGCTTGTTGCCTTAGTTAGCAATACAAATTCATATCTTGCAGAGCAAGCTGATTTTATACTGAATGCAACGATTGCGGAAGAAGCATGCCCTCTAAATTTAGCACCGACGACAAGTACAACGGTTCATGTGGCGCTTGGCGATGCGCTCGCAGTGTGTCTGTTGGAACTTCGCGGCTTTACCAGCCGGGATTTTGCAGAGTATCATCCAGGAGGATCACTTGGCAAACAATTGTACCTCAAGGTTTCAGACATTTATATTAACAATGAACTTCCAATCGTAGACCCTGACACTCTATTAAAGGATGTAATTCTTGAAATTTCATCTAAAAGATTAGGCTGCACGGCTGTTGTTGATGGTGAAAATAACTTGCTTGGAATTATAACCGATGGCGATCTGCGGAGAATGCTTCAAAAAGATATTGACATTCGCCAAGTGACAGCCGCCAACATTATGTCACGAACACCTAAGAAAATCGAAAAGGATGAATTTGCTGTAGTGGCTCTATATAAAATGCAAGAAAACAACATTACCCAATTAGTAGTGATGAACGGCCCTCAAATAGCTGGTTTTATTCATCTGCACGATCTTTTAAAAGAAGGCATTGTGTGAATTCATAAACTCTTTTAAAAGATTTTGTGGCTAACTTTTTTTTGAAAACTTTTACATCGAATTCTCAATGAACAAAAATCTCTTTGTAGTACTAATGGCTGGCGGCGTTGGAGTGCGCTTTTGGCCCTACAGTCGAAATTCCAAGCCAAAACAATTTTTAGATGTTTTAGGTACCGGGAAGACCCTTTTGCAGTCAACGTTTGATCGGTTCCTTCCTATTTGCCCCGCTGAAAATATTTACATCGTAACGCATGAAGAACATGCGGGGCTCGTCCGTCAACAACTCCCCCAACTTAGTGATGACCAAATTTTAGCGGAGCCTATGCGGAAAAATACGGCACCCTGTATTGCTTATGCGAGTTATAAAATCAGTCAAAAAAATACCGATGCCATTATCGTAGTGACTCCTTCCGACCATTTGATCATGAAAGAAGAGGAGTTCCTGGATGTGATCAAAAAAGCGGTCGACCAAGCTGCCACTCAGGATAAACTGATAACGCTCGGGATCTCACCTTCTCGCCCTGAAACAGGGTATGGTTATATTCAATTCCATACGGAAAAAAGTTTTGCTAAAAGAGTTAAAACTTTTACGGAGAAACCTGAACTGGCACTCGCTAAAAAGTTTTTAGAAAGTGGAGACTTCGTATGGAACTCAGGAATCTTTATTTGGGGAGGGGAGGCCATAAATAAAGCCTTTCACCACTATCTGCCAGAAATGGCCGAAGTATTTGATGATATAAAATCAAAACTCGGAACGGCGGAGGAGAGAGATGCTATTCTTAGCGCTTATTCACAATGTAAAAATATCTCCATTGATTATGGAATCATGGAGAAAGCAAAAAATGTGTATGTATGTTTAGGCAATTTTACATGGTCCGATCTAGGCTCATGGGCATCTATTCACGAAATTTCTACAAAAGATGAAAACAACAATGTCATCAATGCAAATGCGCATACCTACGATACCCGGAATTGTATAATTAAAGGTTCTGCGGATAAGCTAATCGTTGTGCAGGGATTAAACGGTTACCTGATCGGTGAATTTGGCAACGTTGTAATTGTATGTGAAAAAGACAAAGAAGAACAATTCCGGAGGTTTGTGAGCGATTTAAAAGCAAAGCCAAACGCGAGTGAATTCATTTAACGACGTTAATCGTTATCGGCTAGAAGCACAGAACAGCGAGTACTATACTTGATTCTTAGTTTGTAACAGTTAACGATTAACAGCGCGCTAATTCTTTATCCACGGTCGGTTAATTAGTATCACTATTTTACCAGACCTTTCAGATACTCAATATCGCCCTGATCTTTAGGGCGATTTGTGAACTCTTTTTCTTTCAGTAAATCGCTAGGATTAATTACGTTGAAAATAACTCCTTTATACGCCCCACTTTTAGATCGGATATAGCAAGAGTCAAAATCAAATTTGCTAAAAGCTTTCAGATTCTTCATCGGATCTATTACAAAACCGGAGGTACCAAATTTAAATTGTGTAAACCCAGGAATCAAATCCAACTCTCTAACGCTGTCAATACCATCAACTCCATGATTTCTTAGCACTTGTTTTAGCTTTGAAAGATTTTCCAAATCATCTTTTATCCAAAGATCAACATCGTGGGTTGCCCGTACGTATCCATGGAATGCCATCGCGAATCCCCCGACCAAAAGATATTTCACCCCATGATCCTGAAGGCTTTTGAAAAAATTAAATACTTCATCATTATTTAAATCGATCGGTTGCATAATCGAATGTGATGGGTTAGCATTATAAAATGAAGCAGCAACACGGTTCACCGCGGAAAACAGGTTAAGGCGCTTTTCCAACTCGCTGGCTTGCACATGCATAACCAAAGTTAACGATTTGATAGCATTCGAAATAAGGTGATCCCCGAGATAAAACCAACCTTACTTTTTATCTGGAACAATTCGTTGCTCGCGATTCGCAATTTCCCAAGCTGTATAGAAAATACATTGTGCTCGCCTGGTCAGGAGATCAAATTCTATTTTGTCGATTTCGTCGCTTGGTTTATGATAGTCTTCATGTATTCCATCAAAATAAAAAATGATAGGGATATTTTTTTTAGCGAAATTCCAATGATCAGAACGATAATATAACCGATCGGGATGATTTACATCGTTATAGGTGTAGTCAAAAACAAGGTTGGAATACATTTTATTTGTTGCTTCACTTAGGTTGTGTAGTTCTGTCGAAAGTTTATCCGCACCAATTACATATATATAAGGAGCGCTGCTCTCATGCTGCATGTCCCTCCGGCCAACCATGTCAATATTTAAATTAACGACCGTGTTTTCTAGTGGAAAGACGGGATTTTGAGTATAGTAATCGGAGCCCAACAATCCTTTTTCCTCAGCCGTAACCAACATAAATAATATACTTCGTCTAGGTCCTTTGCCTTCTTGCTTTGCCTGAGCAAAAATTTTGGCGAGCTCCATAACAGTAGCCGTTCCCGAGCCATCATCGTCCGCACCATTATTGATTAAATCACCCTCGCCGCTTTTCTTCACTCCGACATGGTCATAGTGGGCAGTAATAATGAGGACTTCTTCTTTTTTGTCTGATCCTTCAATAAAACCTAACACATTTTCAGTTTTTATTGGTTTAACATCCGATGATGTCTTATAAATAATATGAACAGGTTTTATTTTTTTAAAGGCACTTTTTTTCGGCCCGGCCTGTGCCACTGCGATCAATTTTTCTCTGGATACATTAAAAAATTTCTCAATCATGGTTGGGGAAACGATAAAAACTCCTGGTTCTGACGTTTCTGTAATAGGCTTCTTAAGGGTCAGCTCGCGGGGCCCAGAAAAAGATTTTATTTGATCGGAAACAATATTAAAATCCGCCTTTGTTGCAGTGTGACTGATAAAGATCATTTTTGCGCCTTTCCCGCGAAGCAGCGCTAGCGTTTCATTTCTTGGATACTCGCCTTCAGCAAGCAGTAAAACAGCCTTATCTTTAACATCAACTTCCCCTACGATTTCAAGGGATCCGTTACCTACAAAGATCAAGGGGATGGAAATCTCACCCCCGCTATTATTATCTCCATAGTAGGTTATTTCAGTAAAATTATCGAACCGGGTTTCACCTATTTTTAGGTAGTTCTCTCCTCCCAGGGTTGTATATAGCTCAAAAGGTTGATAGTAGTCGCTGTCTACAGGAGCTATCAGACCTATCTCTTCAAAATGAGCCCGGATAAAAGCAGCCGCCATTTTTTGACCTCGCTTCCCGGTTTCCCTTCCTTCCAATGCATCGGAAGCAAGAATCGATAAATACTCTCTTAAATCGGTTTCGGTTATCCTGTTACCGTATTTTTGAACCTCAGGATCTTGAGCACTACTAGTTACTACAATTAATAATGCCGAGAGCAGTGTCGACAATTTCAATTTCCACATAATCTCCAATTAAAAGCACCAAGATGAATAGGTTTCTGGAATTGAGCAAAAATATAGCTGACCAAAGCAAAGAATTATTACAATAGATACAGACCCTGCTGTTAATTCTGTCATTAGAGAATTACCTTTGTGTGCCTTATTTTGCTTGCGCGGTAAATCTAAAGATATAGGCCTAAAACTGATATAGATGAAAATAGATTCACAATACATTGAAAAGTTTGAGACCCGACATATCGGGCCGGATTCTCATCAGACTGATGAAATGCTAAAGGCTATCAAAGCAAAATCAGTTGATGAGTTAATTGATCAAACCATTCCCCCCAACATTCGTTTAAAAAAGCCTCTTAACCTTCCTGCGGCAAAATCAGAATATCAATTTTTACAAGACTTCCGGAAGATAGCTTCCCGAAACAAAGTTTATAAGTCATTCATTGGAACAGGATACTATAATACGATTACACCTGGCGTCATTCTTAGAAACGTTTTAGAAAATCCAGGATGGTATACAGCATACACCCCTTATCAGGCGGAGATTGCACAGGGTCGCCTGGAGGCATTGATCAATTATCAAACCATGGTGATCGACCTTACCGGAATGGAAATAGCTAATGCTTCTCTGTTGGACGAAGCTACTGCCGCTGCGGAGGCAATGCACCTCATGTTAGCTTCGCGCAAAACTTCTAAAAAAAATTCGCTTAAGTTTTTTATTGATCAAAATACTTTCCCTCAAACCATTGATGTTTTAAAGAGTCGCGCAAATCCAATTGGTGTTGAATTAATCGTAGGTGATGTAAACACGCTTGATGTCACTGATCCAAATTTGTTCGCTCTTTATTTACAGAATCCGGATAACAATGGGGCAGTAAAAGATTACTCCCCTTTAATTCACTCAGCGCACGAACAGGAAGTCTTTGTGGTGTTGGCTGCAGATCTTATGAATTTATTGCTCATGAAAACGCCCGGCGAAATGGGAGCCGATGTTGTAGTGGGGTCCAGCCAGCGCTTTGGCGTACCAATGGGGTTTGGTGGTCCTCATGCGGCATTCTTTGCTACGAAGGACGAATTCAAAAGACAGATGCCTGGAAGAATTATTGGCGTATCCGTCGATGCTTCCGGGATTCCAGGATATCGAATGGCATTGCAAACCCGGGAACAACATATTCGCAGAGAAAAGGCCACCTCCAACATCTGTACAGCGCAGGTTTTACTTTCGGTAATGGCAGGTATGTATGCGGTATACCATGGTCCCCAGGGACTAAAAAAGATCGCTGGACGCATTCATTCCTTGGCAAAATCATTGGACCAAGGATTAAAGTCATTGGGTTTCAAACAAGTCAATGAAAACTATTTCGATACTTTAAAAATAGAAGTTGCCGATAAAAAACTCTTTGAGAACGAAGCATTAAAACGTGAAGTAAACTTTCGCTATTTTTCTGACAATCACGTAGGTATTACGTTAGATGAAACTTCTTCGCCCGAAGATATCTCGCTCATACTTGCCATTTTTGCTTCCGTAGCTAACAAAAAAATTGACAGCATTTCAATTAATGGCCAGGAGATCAGTTGGCCCTCAGGATGGATCAGAAGATCTGCGTATTTAACGCATCCTGTTTTTAATAAGCATCATTCCGAGCACGAAATGCTTAGATATATTAAACGACTAGAAAATAAAGATCTCTCTATGGTCCATTCCATGATTTCACTTGGATCGTGTACGATGAAACTTAATGCTACCGCAGAAATGATACCTGTTACGTGGCCTGAGTTTGGAAGCATTCATCCTTTTGCTCCATCCGATCAAACCCAGGGTTATCAGGAAATAATCACGTCACTTGAAAATTGGTTGGAAGAAATTACCGGATTTACAAGTGTTTCGCTCCAACCCAATAGTGGAGCTCAAGGAGAGTATGCCGGCCTGTTGGTGATCCGTGCTTACCACCTCGATCGCGGAGATACCCATCGGAATATCGCCTTGATTCCAGCCTCAGCACATGGTACGAATCCCGCCAGTGCCGTTATGGCTGGTATGGATGTAGTTGTAGTCAAATCAGATCAGGACGGAAAGATAGATGTGACAGATCTAAAGGCAAAGGCAGAGCAATACAAAGACACGCTCTCATGTCTGATGGTCACCTATCCTTCGACACATGGAGTATTCGAAGAATCTATCACGGAAATTTGCGATACGATCCATGCTAACGGCGGCCTTGTTTATATGGATGGCGCGAACATGAATGCCCAAGTCGGATTGACTTCTCCAGCCACTATTGGAGCGGATGTTTGCCATTTAAACTTGCACAAAACCTTTTGTATCCCTCATGGAGGGGGCGGCCCAGGCATGGGGCCCATTTGCTGCAATGACAAACTTAAACCTTACTTGCCTGGTCACACAATAATAAAAACGGGAGGCGATAAAGCTATTCACGCAGTTTCCGCTGCCCCTTGGGGAAGCGCAAGTATTCTTACCATCCCTTATGCTTACATTGCTATGATGGGAAGTGATGGATTGACAAATGCAACAAAAATAGCCATCGTTAATGCGAATTATATTAAAGAACGTCTCGAAGGGCATTTCAAAATTCTGTACACGGGAACGAAGGGTCGATGCGCACACGAGATGATCGTAGATTGTCGGGATTTTAAAAAGGCAGGTATAGAAGTAGAAGACATCGCCAAACGTTTGATGGATTATGGATTCCATGCACCGACTGTTTCTTTTCCTGTGGCAGGAACATTAATGATCGAGCCTACAGAAAGTGAGCCCAAGGAGGAATTGGATCGGTTTATAGATACTTTGTTGGAGATCAGAAATGAAATTAAAGAAGTGGAGGAGGGAAAAGCGAAGAGAGACAACAATGTATTGAAGAACGCGCCCCACACGGCAGCCGTTGTTATGTCTGATAACTGGGATCGTCCCTATAGCCGACAAAAAGCTGCCTATCCGTTGCCGTTTGTAAAGGAATCAAAATTTTGGCCTTCCGTAAGCCGGGTCGATAATGCTTATGGAGATCGTAATTTAATGTGCACTTGTTTGCCGATAGAAGAATACGCACAGAAAGAAACATCAACCCTTTAAGAGTCTCCGGAAAAAGCAATTTTCTTTCGGGCCAATAAGTTGTTGTTCAATAATTTCTTTCACTTACTCGTTTAATTATTTTACAAATTCCGGGAAGTACTTTAAGACTTCACTACCAAAAAAGTAAAGAGCGCAGCTGAATATGATTGACCAAACAGATGCGCTAATAAACATGTAAAAAATAATTTTCTCTTTTGGGCTTCCTGAACTTACGGCTAATAGTGTTCCTCCTATTGGAGTTAAAATAATGGGTGTAAGCGCAGCCACACCTACCAGTCCATATTTCTTCCAGATCACAACAAACCTGCGATTACTTTGAGAAAATTTGTTTCTTTTTTTTAAAAAACGATTAAATACTTTTTCGCGTATCCAATTACCAAAAAAAGTAAATATCAACACAACGGTCATCATACCTGCAACCGTAATAAGAATAGTGGTTAGTAAATTAAATCCTGCAGCATAACCACCCAACGGCCCAAATATAAACTTGAGCATGCATGAAAAATAAACGGATCCAACTTTAAAAATAAGAGGCCACATAAACTTAGATTAATCCTTTTGCAATTACATCTTCACTCCAAAACTAAGATCGCCAGCATCGCCAAGTCCGGGTACAATGTAAAAGTGATGGTTCAAACTTTCATCCACTGCACAGGACCAAATGGAATGAGAGACATTCAGATTTTCTTCTATAAACTGTATTCCTTCCGGAGCAGCAACCAAAGCTGCAATGTAAATATGCGCAGGACTTCCATGTTTCAATAAAGCATTTACCGATCGAACAATAGATTTTCCGGTGGCGAGCATGGGATCGATTAGGATTACATCCCGGTTATTAACATTAGGTGTCGCAACATAATCCAGGTGAATAATAATTTCTTCGGAGCCTTCCTGGCGGTACGCTCCTATAAATCCGCAATCTGATTGATCGAAGATGTCAAGAAACCCGTCAAAATAGGGCAGTCCCGCTCGCATCACAGTGAGTAAAACGGGATAGGTCGCAAGTACCCGTTGTATTGATGTTGCTAGCGGAGTTTCAACTTCCTCATCCTTAAAATAGAGATTTTTTGAAATTTCATATGCCATAAGTTGACCGAGCCTTTTCATATTTCTTCTAAACCTAGACCGGTTTCGTTGAACATCCTTGTCGCGTAGCTCGGATATAAATTGATTGGCTATCGTATTTTGCGCGCTAAGGTTAAAAATCATATTCCTATTTTTTTCTAACCAAAATTTAGAATAAAGTTGTGTGAAGAACTAATTAATAGCCGGGAGTTGAAAGTAACAAAATCCAAAATGTATTGACTCTTTCATTGGTTAAGGATTTCGAATAATCTTTTTACATACTATATGCGCAAATGAAATTGCTAAAACAACTATGTGAAGTACCCGCACCGTCTGGAGACGAGGTGGGTTTGAAAGAATTTCTGTTGAAATATATCCGTAAGGAAAATAAAAATTGGAAAGTAAAACCAGAGATCTTTCATGAAGGTTTGCAGGATTGTTTGATATTAAAATTTGGGACACCCCGTACAGCCATATTTGCGCATATCGACAGCATTGGATTCACCGTTCGTTATTTAAATCAATTGCTGCCAATCGGAAGTCCCGATGCTGATGCGGGAACCCAGCTGGTAGGAAAAGATAGTTTGGGATCCATTGAATGCGAACTTGAATTTGATAATGACAGGCATGCATTTTATAAATTCGGTCGGCAAATCGATCGTGGGACCACACTCACTTACAAAATCGATTTTCGTGATACGAAACAGTTTATTCAGTCGGCATACCTGGACAATCGTTTGGGGGTGTATAATGCCCTGAAAGTAGCTGAAAATTTGAAGGATGGGGTCATCGTTTTTAGTTGCTGGGAAGAACACGGTGGTGGCTCAGTGCCCTTTCTTGCAAAATTTATTTATGAAAAATGGAACGTTAGTCAGGCGTTGATCTCAGATATTACATGGACCTCAGATGGTGTTTATCCTGGAAAAGGTGTTGCCATTTCCATGCGCGACCGAAATCTACCTCGAAGAAGTTATTTGGACAGGATAATTGCAATTGCCAAAAAGAGTAAAGTCGATTTTCAGCTGGAGGTTGAGGGCGCGGGGTCTAGTGATGGACGCGAACTTCAAACGTCCTCTTATCCTTTCGATTGGTGCTTTGTTGGCGCTCCCGAACACGGCCCGCATACTCCCCATGAAAAGGTGCATAAACATGATATTAAAACCATGATTGAATTATATACCTGGTTAATGAAAGAATTGTAACGCGAGAATGAGCACAAAAAATAAATATGTCCTTAGCTTATTTATTCTCTTCACGTTTTCTTTTACGCAGGAAGACCTTCAAAAAAAATTAGCTATTGCTGCTGTAAATTTAACGCAGCACCAAGTAATATATGATCCTTCCTATTTCAAAATTGCATATCCCAATGGGGACGTTCCTGTGAATAAAGGAGTATGCACGGATGTAATTATCCGTGCTTACCGCCAAGTAGGAATTGATCTTCAGCAGAAAGTTCATGAAGACATGAAGAATAATTTTGAGCAATACCCCAAACTCTGGGGATTATCAAAAACAGATTCTAAC
The DNA here is from genome assembly GCA_963837415.1 of uncultured Bacteroidota bacterium. GTDB lineage: Bacteria > Bacteroidota > Bacteroidia > Cytophagales > Cyclobacteriaceae > Chryseolinea. Next base: position 137,391 of record CAWING010000007.1, read on the forward strand.
ATTGATCACAGAAGAGTGCCTAATCTTATGAATTTTTTCTCCAGACATGGAACGGTTCTAAAAACATTGAAAAATCCCGAGGATTATAAGCCGGGAGATATCGTAACATGGGCTCTGGGCGGCGGCTTAACCCACATTGGAATCGTAATAAATAAAAAATCAATCGATGGAGAACGTCCTCTAATCGTACACAACATCGGCAATGGCCAGGAAATTTCCGATTGCATTTTTAGTTACCAGATCATTGGTCATTATCGATATCCAACTTTTTAAATACAATTCAGATCTCTGAATTCCTTTTATCTTTACGCCTCCAACAAGAGCAAAGGATGAAGATCAAGGACTTAGAATTTGAGCAGCTCATTCCAGAACGGGATATAACAGAGAGAATAAGTTCATTGGCGGAATTAGTCAACAATGATTATGCTGAGAAAACACCTGTTTTCCTTCCTATCCTCAATGGCTCTTTCATGTTTAGTTCAGATCTGCTCAAGCTGATTTCAATTCCATGCAGAGTTTCATTTGTAAAAACAGCCTCCTATGTTGGAACGGCTAGCTCTGGTCAACTTAAAACACTCATCGGGTTAGAGGAAAGTTTATTCAATCAGGATATCGTTATCGTTGAAGATATAGTTGACTCCGGACTTACGTTGCAAAAAATTGTTGAAGAATTAAAAAACTTGGGTACAAAGTCAGTAGAGGTAATTTCTTTGCTTCGAAAAAAAACTGCTCGAAACAAGGGTATCACAATAAAATACGTAGGATTTGAAATAGAAAATGAGTTTGTGGTAGGGTATGGTTTGGATTATGATGGCCTCGGGAGAAACCTAAAAGATATTTATAAAACCGATGCAGAAAACATACTCAATACCAGTGGCCAGGCATAAAAATCGTAACCGGATTACTATATTCGTCACCTTGTTCTAAGCGAAACTACCTTTCAGTAAAAAAAATAGACACATTTCATGATCAACATTATTCTCTTCGGCCCTCCTGGTGCGGGTAAAGGAACGCAAAGTGCTAAAATCATTGAGAAGTACTCCCTCATTCACATTGCTACCGGAGATCTTTTTAGGAAACATCTGAAGGAAGGCACTCCCTTGGGGAACCTTGCAAAAGAATATATGAACAAAGGAAATCTTGTGCCCGATCAACTGGTGATTGACATGGTGGACGACAAAATCGAGAACAATGAAAATACTGCTGGTATTATCTTCGACGGCTTTCCACGTACCATACCTCAGGCGGAGGCGTTGGATAAGTTACTAACAACAAAAGGAGCACCGATCAAAGTATTGATTGAACTTGTAGTACCCGAAGACGAGCTAAGAAAACGATTGGCGGATCGCGCGTTAAAAGAAAATCGGCCAGACGATGCAAAGCCTGACGTGATTGAACACCGAATTTCGGTTTACAAGTCAGAAACTTCTTCAGTAGCCGACCATTATAAAAAGCTTGGCAAGTACGCATCCGTTGTAGGTGTAGGTGACATCGAAAATATATTTTCCAACATTACCCGTGAAATCGATAAAAGCCTGCTCTTATAACTTGATATCAGGCTAAAGCATCATTTCATATCTATTCTAAGTTTATCAATTGGCTTCAACAAACTTCATAGACTACGTTAAATTCTGTTCACGCTCTGGTCATGGAGGTCAGGGTTTTTTACACTTTCACCGTGAGAAATTTATTGAGAAAGGTGGACCCGACGGAGGCAACGGGGGCCGTGGTGGCCATGTTATTTTACGGGGTAACGCGCAGCACTGGACCCTATTGCATTTAAAATACCGAAAGCACGTTATCGCCAGCGATGGAAAGGGTGGTGAAGAACAAGATCGAACTGGGGCTGATGGAAAAGATGAAATCCTCGACGTGCCTTTAGGTACTGTAGCCAAGCGCGCAGACACCAATGAGGTGCTATTCGAGGTAACGGAGGAGGGCAAGGAATATATTTTATCCCCAGGCGGAAGAGGTGGAAAAGGCAACGCTTATTTTGCTACAGCAACCAATCAGGCTCCGCAGCATGCTCAACCAGGCGAACCAGGAAAAGAAGAATGGATAGTTCTTGAGTTGAAACTTTTGGCTGATGTCGGGTTAGTAGGTTTTCCAAATGCGGGTAAATCAACGCTGCTTTCTGTGGTGTCAGCAGCAAAACCGAAAATAGGCGACTATCCTTTTACTACGCTTACTCCAAACCTGGGGGTAGTTTCATATCGCAACGATCGGTCCTTTGTTATGGCCGATATACCTGGCATAATAGAGGGCGCCGCCGAGGGCAAAGGTCTAGGAACACGCTTTCTACGCCACATTGAACGAAACTCGGTGCTGCTATTTCTAATTTCCGCCGATTCCAAAGATATCAAGGAAGAATATGAAATATTGTTAAATGAACTTCGGAAGTACAATCCTGAACTGCTGGATAAAAAAAGGTTACTCGCCATTTCAAAAATGGATATGCTGGATGAGGAACTGATGGCTGAGATGAAGAAGGAGGTACCTGATGATATCCCCAATATCTTCATTTCCTCCATTGCGAATAAAGGTATTCAGGAATTAAAAGATTTGATCTGGAAAACCTTGCATGAAACTCATTGATCAAATGCCAGTTTGGCATTAAAAAACGCTTTGGCAAAATTGTTGACTCATCGGGTTTAGCTAATTTTTAAGACGGTATGTCTATCTAACTCACTATGGATAAAAATGAAATGAAGCAGAATGAAGAGATAGTTTCGGAAAATCAGGACTCACCAGAAAACATGTCAGGATCCCAGCAAACTGAAAATCAACTCCAGGATACGCAGGATAGCGAAGTGGAAAAACTGCAAGGTGAACTCGCTGAGCAAAAAGAAAAATTTATTCGCTTATACTCTGAGTTTGAAAACTTTAGGCGGAGAACCGCCAAAGAAAAACTAGAGCTGATTCATTCGGCCAATGAGCAACTGATCCAAAACCTGCTCCCCGTTATAGATGACTTTGACAGAGCTGAAAAGTCTTTTAAGGACAGGAAGGATAAGGAGCTTGAGGGATTCTTCTTAATCCACAACAAATTGCGAAAAATACTGGAGCAATCGGGTGTTAAAATCATGGAAGTGAATGAGGGTACAGAATTCAATCCTGATCTACATGAAGCTATCACGCAAATTCCTGTCCCTGATGAGAATCTTAAGGGAAAAGTAGTGGCTGTGGTGGAGCCTGGTTATTTATTAAATGATAAAGTCATACGTTTCGCAAAAGTTGTTGTCGGAAGTTAATCTTAGCTTCTAAACCAACATTCAACCTCAAAACATGTCCGCAAAAAGAGATTATTACGAAATACTTGGCGTAACTAAAACATCCACGGTAGAGGAAATCAAAAAAGCATACCGTAAGGTTGCCATTCAATTTCACCCAGATAAAAATCCGGACAATAAGGAAGCAGAGGAGAAATTTAAAGAAGCAGCGGAAGCTTATGAAATACTGAGTGACGCCGATAAGCGCGCGCATTATGATCGCTTTGGTCATTCCAGAGGAAATGGCGGTTTTAGTGGTCATAACATGAACATGGATGACATCTTCAGTCAATTTGGAGACATCTTTGGTGGTGGCGGCAGTCCATTTGATAGTTTTTTTGGTGGCGGATCTAGCCGTGGAGGAAAACGTCAACGAAAAGGTTCAAACCTGAGGATCAAACTGAAACTCAACCTGGAAGAAATTGCGCATGGCGTAGAGAAAAAAATTAAGGTAAATCGACTTGTCAGGGCTGAAGGCGTAACCTTTAAGACCTGTCCAACCTGTCAGGGCACAGGCCAAATTCGAAAGGTGGTTAATACCATGCTTGGTCAAATGGTATCGGCAAGTACCTGCTCGCATTGCGACGGCTCCGGCCAAATCATAGAAAAGCGTCCAAGCGGAGTTGATAGCTCTGGTTTAGTATCTAAAGAGGAGATCATCAGCGTAAAAATACCCTCGGGCGTATCGGATGGTATGCAACTCTCCATGTCGGGAAAAGGAAATGAGGCGCCTGGCGGAGGTACAGCCGGTGATTTGCTGATTCTCATTGAAGAGCAGGAGGACAGCTTTTTGAAGAGGGATGGGAATAATCTTGTCTTCGATCTTTATATCAGTTTTGTCGATGCTGCTTTAGGAACTAACGTCGAGGTACCGTCTATAGGCGGAAAAGTAAAGATTAAGATTGAACCTGGTACCCAGAGTGGAAAAATTTTAAGGCTTCGAGGCAAAGGGCTAAAAGACGTAAATGGCTATGAAATCGGCGATCAGCTCATTTATGTGAATGTATGGACACCTAAAAAGCTCACCTCAGAGGAGAGATCAAAACTAGAAGATTTCAGGGAGTCGCCTAATTTTCAACCTCATCCTGACGCTAATGAAAAAGGCTTTTTCGAGCGGATGAAAGAGTATTTCAATTAAAATAATTACAACCCAATTTAGATCATCCCCGTTTAATCCAGTCTGGTGGGGACTATTTGTTCGATTTCATTATTAATCTTACACTTTGTAACCCCTTAATCAATAGATCGTTAATATCGACATGCACAGAAAGATTTGGTTAACGTACTGTGGAGTAGCAATAGCGGGGCTTGCATTCGGACAACTTAAGAAACAATTTACTGTAGAGGATTCCCCTGCTTGTGAAAATATCAGGCTTTGCCTCAAAGCAAATAGCGGCAATTGTTTTATAAAGCCGAGCCAAAACACTGAAATTCTCAACGTTTTCAGCAATCAGACAGAAACCAGTTACGCACACAATTTTAGAAAGGAAGTAAAAGGCAAAACCTGTGAAGTGCTCCTCAATCTGGAAGAAACTCAATCTGAAGGTCTAAGTCAAACTATCTCAACCCGTTTTTTTGGTGCGTCTGACAAACCTCTTTCCGATAAGCTTTGGAAAATGTACCTCACCGATGCCAAGCCTTATTTATTGGAACTTAATTATGGTGTAGGAAATGCCAATGTTGATCTTTCTGGCTTGGCCATCAAAAAGCTAAAAATAAATACGGGAAGCGCTGATGTTAATGTAGGATACTACTCTTCCCTCGAAAATCAGATCGACATGGATACTTTCTTTATAAAGGTAGATCTCGGATCTGTAAATGTTAAAAATCTTAACATGTCTCGCGCAAGGTTTATGATAGCAGACGTAGGTTTTGGGAATATGACGCTCGACTTTAGAAGTAAACCGTTGGTCAGCAATAAAATCAAAGGAAATGTTGGCGCTGGAAACTTAACCATTCTGCTTCCAAACGCCGAAACTCCGGTTTTAGTAAAAATTAAAGATTCCTGGTTGTGCAGCGTAAAAATGCCAAGGGAGTTTAAGAAGATATCAGAAAATGTTTTTGCGAATGCAGCTTATTCAAAAGATGCAAAAAACAGCCTGTCGTTCGACCTTGATGTTTCTATGGGCAACATCATCTTCAAAGAAGATAATCGTTAATCTGCTAGCTCCGAAGTTCTACTTTATCTCTTACCTGGTCTTTAAACACTTATTTACTTGTAATTCCTTCTTATCTTTTGACACTAATCTGTGTTAAAGTAAAAGAATTTTGTGGACGCATTAATTGCCAACAAAGTAACCAAACGTTACACCAATCATGTGGCGCTGGACCAAGTAAGTCTAACCATACCTCAACAAACTATTTTTGGATTGTTAGGACCTAATGGAGCTGGCAAGACCACACTTATCCGGATAATCAATCAAATAATAAATGCTGACACCGGAGATATCTCCATATTCGGAGAGAAACTGCAGGAAAAACACATTGGTACCATCGGTTATTTACCGGAAGAACGTGGACTGTATAAAAAACTCAAAGTTGGTGAACAACTCATTTACCTGGCGCAACTTAAGGGCTTAAGCAAAAAAGAAGCTTCCGAGAAAAGCAAAGCTTGGATGAGAAAATTTGAAATAACAGATTGGTGGAACAAAAAGGTGGAAGACTTGAGCAAGGGGATGGCCCAGAAGGTGCAATTCATCAGCACGGTTATGCACGAGCCCAGGCTAATCATTTTGGATGAACCTTTTTCCGGGTTTGATCCGGTCAATGCACAACTCATCACGGAAGAAATTCTGGAGCTAAAACAAAAAGGTTGTACGATTATTTTCTCTACCCATCGAATGGAAACCGTAGAAGACTTATGCGATCACATTGCCCTCATTAACAAGTCGAAAAAGATTCTGGAGGGGTCAAAAAAACAAATAAAGGAAACTTACCGAACGCATACCTATACCGTTGAGCACCGGGGCACATTCAATCTTTCATCCGAAAAATACGAATTGCTTTCTCAAAAAAACCTGGAGGACACATTTTTCAAATCCATATTAAAAATGAAAAATGCTACGAATCCAAATCAATTAATTCGTGACTTAACAGAAGTCACTGAAGTTCACAGCTTCATTGAGGAAATTCCAAGCATGAGCGAGATCTTTATATCACTAGTGAAAGGAGGAAACCATGAATAAGATCTGGTTAATTATTCAGCGGGAGTTTTTGAATCGCGTGCAAAAAAAATCATTTTTAATTGCCACTATCCTTTTACCTCTCATTTTTCCAGCCATCATGGCTGTGCTGGTATATGTTGCTATTGAACAAAAAAAGAATGCATCCAAAGACGTGATTCACTACGTCGATGAAAGTGGTAAGTTTGTTCCAGACACCTCCAGGTTTATATTCAAAAAATTTGAAGGGCCTGTTAGCGAAGCCAAGAAAAACTTTCAACAAGACGAAAGCTTCGGACTACTATACATCCCCCACTTTGATCTATCAAATCCTCAGGGCATCACATTATATACAAAAATAAACCCAAGCCCTAATGAGATTGGCAATTTGGAGAGTATGTTGGAAAACCGGATAAAGGAATTGAAGATGGTTAAATTTAACATTAATCAGAAAGTGCTTGACAGTATAAAAACGAGCATTGCTATTCGAACCATAAATATTTCCGATGAGGGCCAGGAAGAAACATCTGACTCCAAAGTTTTATTTGGTGTTGGCATGGCGTGTGGGATCATGATGTACATGTTTATTTTCATCTATGGTGCGCAAATTATGCAGGGCATTATAGAAGAGAAAACCAGCAAAGTAGTTGAAGTTATTGTTTCATCTGTCCGGCCCTTTCAACTGATGATGGGCAAGATTATAGGCCTGGCATCCGTCGGCCTTCTTCAGTTTTTGATTTGGATCATACTGATCTCCACACTATCCTCCATTGTTCTCGGATATTTTGGATTAGAAATGCCCCAACAGCAAATGATGAACGAAATGAATCAGCAATATTCAGACGCGCAGCAGCAAAATCAAGGATCTATGGAAGTATTAAGAATGATAGCTCAAATTCCTTTTGGGTATCTCATTTTCAATTTCCTGTTTTACTTCTTAGGCGGATATTTATTATACGGAGCTTTATTTGCCGCGGTTGGTTCAGCCGTTGATAGCCCTGCGGAGGCGCAACAATTTATGTTCCCCATAACCATCCCAATGCTTATTTCCTACTTTGGTTTGTTCACTTTTATTCTGGATGATCCCCATGGAACCATTAGCGTTTGGCTATCTATAATACCTTTTACTTCACCCATCGCTATGATGGGAAGAATTGGGTTTGGGGTACCAGGTTGGCAACTTGCCTTATCTATGGTGTCGCTGATAGCAGGTTTTATTTTCACTACATGGGTAGCCGCCAGAATTTATCGAATTGGTATTTTAATGCATGGCACGAAAATAAATTATAAAGTAATGGCGAAGTGGTTTATGATGAAAGGGTAATCACACCCTAAGAATTAGCTGTTATTTAGGTAATCCCCCGTAGAAATTTGAATATCGAATCCCATTTAACGAAGGAGTGAACAAAAGAAGGGAGAGCCTTCGAAATTAAAACTTCGGTATTCCTTGTTCCCTGACTGACGTCAGGCAGGGATATTCTTGAGTCGTCCGGAAAAAGGTTGACACAAATTAGTCAACTTATGGAGGCCTCTTAAAGCTCATCTTGTTTTTAATTATCTTTCAAATCCCAATGAACAAGAAAGCCTCTATAGCTCCCCTTGATTTCTACCAGAATAACTCAACACTTAAGTGGGTGGTATTGGGTGTATCGATACTTATCAGCATCAGTTCGATCTACTACACAAATATATTGGTCGACCAGTTGAAAGAACGTGAACGCCAGCAGGTACAACTTTATGCAAAAGCGTTAGAGTATACTGCCAACGATGAGGATACCAACGGGGATGTAAATTTTATTGCACAGGAAATCCTCTTTCAGAATAATTCAATTCCCATTATCCTGGTGGATGACAGCGCTAAAGTTTTATCGTTAAGAAATCTCGATATAGATGAAAATTGGTCTGAAGCCAAAAAAAAATCGTTTCTCGAAGCGGAAATGAAAATCATGCGCGAAACTTACGAACCCATTGAAGTAACGCTACGGGATTTTCAAACCGGAGAGGTTTTTGGCACACAGTACATCTATTATAAAAATTCATTCTTGCTAAAGCAACTTATCGCTTATCCATACATTCAACTTTCTGTCATTGCTATTTTTGGATTTATAGCCTACCTGGCTTTTAACTATTCCAAGGCTGCAGAGCAAAATCAGGTGTGGGTAGGACTTGCTAAGGAAACCGCCCACCAGCTCGGTACTCCACTTTCTTCGCTTATGGCATGGGTGGAAGTAATCCGTGAAGATCCTGACGTAAAGCATAAAGGTATGGTGGAGGAGCTGGAAAAAGACATTCAGAAATTGCGTGTAGTAACTGAGCGTTTCTCAAGCATCGGTTCCGTACCCTCCTTGAAAAAGGAAAATGTAGTGTCTCTTATTAACAATGTAGTTAACTATTTGCGGCCTCGGGTTTCTTCAAAAGTAAGGATGGAAGTATTCACCTTATCGGAAAATATTTTTGCTAATGTTCACGCACCCCTATTCGAATGGGTGATTGAAAATTTATGCAAGAATGCAATTGATGCCATGGGTAATACAGGGACAATTGCGATTAAAATTCTGAGGGGGAATGAAGGAAAAGTTTTTATTGATATCTCTGACACAGGTAAAGGAATACCCCGATCAAAAATCGACCACGTTTTCCGCCCGGGATTTACCACTAAAAAGCGAGGTTGGGGTTTGGGACTGACTCTTGCCAAAAGAATAATAGAGGCATATCACAATGGAAAAATTTTCGTGAAATCGTCGGAAGAAAGTCTCGGAACAACGTTCCGAATCGTCTTGAATGTGGTTTAAAAAAGAGAAGAGATTCAAGCAACCTTTTTGACGATGAGCTTTGGGTCTTAGTGGATAAAAACATACTTTTGCGCTCAAATTTTCAGACCTTAATTTTCAAAAAGCTTAGAAATGGCAAACATTGGTAAGATCACTCAAGTCATTGGTCCTGTGGTAGACGTTGCTTTTGATAGCGATGGGGCGACACTTCCTAATATCCTTGATTCTCTGGAAGTTACAAAAGCTGATGGCACCAAAGTGGTATTGGAATGCCAGCAGCACTTAGGCGAAGATCGCGTTCGCACCATTTCCATGGAAGGTACCGACGGATTGGTTCGCGGAATGAAAGTAACAGACACCGGTTCTCCCATAAAAATGCCTATTGGAGAAGATATAAAAGGACGATTATTCAATGTTATAGGGGAAGCCATCGACGGTATAAAACAACCTTCAGGAACATCTCAATTATCTATCCATCGCCAGGCTCCGCCATTTGAAGACTTGTCTACCTCGACAGAAATTCTTTATACAGGAATTAAGGTTATTGACTTAATTGAACCTTACTCAAAAGGTGGTAAAATCGGATTATTCGGTGGTGCGGGAGTGGGTAAAACTGTATTGATCCAGGAATTGATCAACAACATTGCAAAAGCATATTCCGGTCTCTCCGTATTTGCTGGGGTGGGTGAAAGAACCCGCGAAGGAAATGACCTTCTTCGAGAAATGATCGAAGCAGGTATCGTGAATTATGGTGAAGAATTTATGAAGTCCTTCCACTCTGGAGGTTGGGATCTTTCTAAAGTTGATCACGAAAAATTAAAAGAGTCAAAAGCCACCTTCGTTTTTGGACAAATGAACGAGCCTCCTGGAGCACGTGCCCGAGTGGCTCTTTCTGGCCTTACAGTTGCCGAATATTTCCGGGATGGTGATGGACAAGGAAAAGGAAGAGATATTCTCTTTTTTGTGGATAATATTTTCCGTTTTACACAAGCAGGTTCTGAAGTATCGGCCCTTTTGGGTCGTATGCCTTCTGCCGTAGGTTATCAGCCTACGCTTGCCACTGAAATGGGTGCCATGCAGGAGCGTATTACCTCAACAAAGAATGGTTCTATTACTTCGGTACAAGCCGTTTATGTCCCTGCAGATGACTTGACCGACCCTGCACCTGCCACTACATTTGCTCACTTGGATGCCACAACGGTATTATCGCGTAAGATTTCTGAGCTCGGTATTTACCCTGCTGTGGATCCTCTGGATTCGACTTCGCGCATTTTACGACCCGAGATCGTGGGTGACGAGCATTATAACGTGCGCACAACGTGTCAAAAATATTTTGCAGCGCTACAAAGAATTACAGGACATCATTGCCATCTTGGGCATGGATGAATTATCTGATGAAGATAAATTGATCGTTCTACGTGCAAGGCGGGTACAACGATTCTTATCTCAACCATTCCATGTGGCAGAAGCATTTACAGGTTTAAAAGGTGTATTGGTTGATATTAAAGATACGATCAAAGGATTCAATGCTATCATGGATGGCGAATACGATCATCTTCCGGAAATGGCATTTAACCTTGTAGGAGGAATAGAACAGGCCATCGAAAAAGGTGAAAAGATTTTAGCCGAAGCAAAGGGCTAGGGATTGAAAAATTGGAAGATTGGAAAATTAGAAACTCCCAATTCAATCCTACAATTTTTCAATCTTTCAATTTTCCAATTTTTAAAACATGCATCTAGAAATATTAACACCGGAGAAAAAAATTTTTGAAGGCGATGTGACCATTGTTACCTTCCCTGGAGCCAGTGGTTCGTTTCAGGTTATGGAAAACCATGCTCCGCTCATTAGCTTGCTTAATAAAGGAATTGTTGAATATAAGGGTAAAGACGGTTCAAAAAGCGTAAGCATTAACGGCGGTGTGGTAGAAGTTTTAAAAATAAAGTAATTGTTCTGGCTACGGAGTTGCTGTTGCCTGTTTAGAAAGGGGTACGAGCTACCCATTCCCGTCGGCTACCCATTTAATAAAGAGCACAGCGCCAATAACGATCGAGATCGACGCCGAGAACCCAGAATATATTGCTAATCCCTGCCAATAGAGTAAAAACAATGCCTGCCATGCCAAATACAATAGCCAATACAAGCTATAGTGTCAAATTCTTTTGTGGCTTTAACAGAATCCTCATTATCTTTTAAACTCACTCCTTTTTTCACGTAGTTTTTAACTTCTTTTTTTAACTCCTTCCGAAATTCCTTTCGGTCACTCTTTGACATGGCCTTATATTTTTCAGTCAGCGCATTTATCCGCCGAGCAGATGAGGTACTTTTTGGATTATCAGCCACTATAACTTTGTGGTCTTTACTGGCAACAAGAGTTTCCTGCTGGATTTGCAAGGGACTCTCCGCTGTGATCTGAATTGCATTCTTCTCAGTCTTCCTTTCCACTGTTATAATCATAGTGATCAAAGTGGTAGACAGATTTAGGAGACGAACAAGCTGTTATCAAAACTGCAGCACCGAAAAGCATGTGGTGGAATTTCATAGCATTACTTTTTAGTTTTTCTAAACGTAGATGATAATCTTTTAAAAAGCCTTTTCTCGAACGCCCAAAAAAAACTGAATTGACCAAACAAGAAACCATACCATAATAATAAAATATTATAAAGTGGTAAAATCAAAATATAATATAATATAGAAGCTACCACCGTATCACCCTGCTCCCCGCAAGAAATCTAAGTCAGCGGCCTCTTGATCAATAAAACCGTGATACCTGTGCATGCAAAAACAATTAAAACGATAACTACCTGGAATAGACTGCCCAAATTCCAACGTTGTTTAAGTCTTTCAATCCATGACACAGAGGTATATTTATCCAAGATCCAATTTCAAAAAATATTTCCATAAACCCATAGCTGGTAAAGGCGCCTTGAATAATACTTTTTCTTTTCTTATCGGGTGCATAAATGATAATTGCCTGGCGTGCAGACAAATGCTTCCATCCTCATTGGCGGCGGAATCGCCATATTTCAAGATCTCCCTTTATCGGGCATCCCATACTTGCCAATTGTACGCGAATTTGATGCGACCTTCCTGTCATGGGCTTTACTTCTAAAAGTGAATATCCAGCGTCCGAGGCGATAACGCTATAACTTAATTCAGAATATTGAGCGCCCTGAGTTTCTTTTTTGAAAGCCGTTGTTCGATTCCTTTTCTCGTCTTTAAGTAACCAGTGCTTTAGAGTGCCTTCGTTATCAGACGGCCTGTTTTTTACAATAGCCCAGTATATTTTTTCCGTTTCTTTATTGCGAAATAAAGCGTTCATACGCTCCAATGCTTTAGAAGTCCGGGCTAAAACAACAATACCACTGACGGGTCTATCCAGTCGATGAACTAACCCCATAAAGACCGCTCCCGGCTTTTTATATTTTTCTTTAATGTATGTTTTACATAGTTCAACCAAGGGGGTATCTCCTGAAGCGTCTCCTTGAACAAGTACTCCTGATGATTTATTTACTACCAAGAGATGATTGTCTTCAAAAATTACAGTGAAAGGCGGCCGCATTATATTCTTTGCTCCAAACTTCAGAAAGTTGTGCGATTTAAAAAAGTCGCGCGCTTGTACCGCTAGGTTTCGATCGTCATTCTTAAATACGCTGGATGTTTGCCTTAAAAGATAATGTTCGTCTGATTTCTACGCCGAGTTGTGTGTTGGAACGTAACGTTTAAATCGTAGCCCCCCTAATGCTTATTTGTAATGCAAGCATACAAGATAGGTTTGCTTATTTTGGGAAAGTTTTTCATTCAAAATGGCCCATTTCTGGACTATACATCTCTTTAAGTTTGTTTAATTATCAGGGTTTTGAAGCAGACTATTTGCCTGAAGGATCCATAAAACATTGATTTTTAGCTGATTATAAAAAATTATAGAATTAAAGCACTATGGGGTGGGGGCTAAGTGCTTCGCTGGAGCAATTCTTGTATTTCATAACGTAAATTCACCCTTTTATGAAAAAAAATAAGCAAATCAATTTTCACCCGGCCCAATCCTCAACAACTGAAACGGCTGATGCCAAGTACTGGAGAGAGCGGTACGAAATCTCAACCAAACACCTCATGGTAGCGGTTAAGGAATGGGGCAAGTTGAGACAGCAAGTTGAAGAATACAGAAGCAAAGCAGCTTAATATTGGAGTGTCTACCTGTGAAGAATTTAATCTCGTCACGCATTTTTATTGATTAAATTTTTCACAGCACATCAATTCGATAGTAAAAGACTTTATCAGGCTATTTATAAATTTATATTGAATTTGTTTTTGGTGCTCACGTTATACCGTGTATCAACCTCTTTTTACCATCTCAATACCTTCCGATTCGATTCATAAAATTTCCTTTGCAGGGAACCTCTGTTAAGTTACCTTCACTCGCATGAATAATTTTTTCATGCGTAGAAAATTTCTGAAATCCCTCCTTGCTTTCCCTGTTCTAACATCTGCCGGAATCACGCTCAAAAATCATAAAGGTTTTGCTCAAGAGCGCAATATAAATTCGGGCAAAAGTAAATTGAAGATGGGCCTAAATGCATTTTCATTTAATGTACCACTCGTGGAAAAAAAAATGAATCTGGATGATTTGTTAGACGTTGCCGCTGAGATCGGCTTTGAGGGTGTTGACATTACAGCGTATTATTTTCCTGGTTATCCCAACGTGCCCCCGGATGACTATTTACACCATATCAAGAGAAAGGCTTTTCGTCTCGGCCTGGAGATCAGCGGAACCGGCGTGCGTAATGATTTCACTGACCCAGATAAAAATAAAAGGAATGAGCACATTACGTTGGTGAAAAACTGGATTGACGCAGCTGCGAAAATTGGAGCGCCAGTTATCAGAATATTTGCTGGTACTCAAAACCCTAAAGGTTATACTAGAGAACAGATAACAGAATGGATGTTGAATGATATTCGCGACTGTCTGACGTACGGAAAAAAGAAAGGTGTAATAGTAGGTCTTCAAAATCATAATGACTTTATACAAACGGCCGACCAGGCAATATCGATCATTGAAAAAATAAACTCAGAATGGTTTGGACTTATCCTCGACACCGGCAGTTATAGGGTTAATGACCCTTACGAAGAAATTGCAAAAACTGCTCGTTATGCTGTTAACTGGCAGATTAAAGAAAATGTATTTATCAACGGTGCGGAAAAAGAAGCCGACATCAATAAATTAATTGAAATAGTTAAAGCTTCAGGATATCGAGGTTATATACCTATTGAAACGCTCGGTCCGGGCGATCCCAAGCCAAAGGTTGCTCAATTGTTCAATAAAGTAAATAAAGCGTTAGGCTGAATCCTGCTTTATCGTTTATGACTGTAAGGCTAATGTTGATTTAGTTTAGCGCTTCAATTCAATTCTTTAGCACTTCCCCCTATCCTGTTACCTATTGGCAATTGTTAAGGTCTCCAAAGAGCAACGCTATCAATTCTCTTCTCGTTTGGAACCTAAAAAGATCCTCATGAAAAAAATAAAATCATCAGTCGCTCTCTTTCTGAGAACGCATTTATTTGCACAAGGTGCGATTAAAAATAAAAAAAGAAGCAATGATAACGTGCAAGTTTCCAGCAATCAGGATAACCCACTTTCACAATTCGTTGAACCCACAGTACTACCTTCACTAAAGGCAACCAGGAAATTTAAGTTCGCATTAATTTCTTCCTACACCTTTTTAATTTCTCTTTTTGGTGCAATAGTGTACATCGCTATTGTACTCGATCCAAAATTTCCTTTTTGAAGAAATGTCAAAGCTCAGTTAACATAAGAAATGTTAACTGAACTAATATTTTCTCAGAGCCACCAGCTCAGGATTTTTATATGGATTAAATGTTAAGGGACAATCTTTCCTTGCATCTGGCGAATAAGCCGATCTATAAAATTTGCCTTTCAAAGTTGCAGTTTGTTTAATACATTGATTTTAATGGCATTTGATCCCTGAAACTCACCTAACAAATTCTTTTTTATGAACCGGCGTAGTACCCTAAAAAAACTACTGGCAGCCTCAGGTGGTCTGATTGCGCTGCCTGCTTGGGCGCAAAACTGGAGTGTTAACGACCTGACTAGACATCGTTCCTCATTTTCCTTCACTAATCAGGAAATTTTAGCTTCGGTAGCAGATGCCATTATTCCGGCAGGAAATTCAATTGGTGCGGTGTCTGTAGGTGTCGACAAGTTTTTGCAAAAACTAATTGACAATTGTTACGAAAAAGAAGTGCAGGAAAATGTAAAAGCTCAATTGACAGGATTGGATGACGCTGCAAAAAGAACGTACGGAAATCCCTTTGTTAGCTGCGGTCCAACACAACGTCTAGCCCTCCTGGTTAACCTGTCAATTTCTGAAAATAAAAATGAAAAAGATTTTTTTACCTTGATAAAGTCAGAAACTATCCGGGGATTTAATACTTCAAGGGAAGTAATGTTACAATACCTTAACTATAAAATTCTGCCCGGCCATTATTACGGTTGTGTAGATGTAAATGCATAATCTCATGGCAAATCTGGCAATAGAATCCCGCAGAAAAAGGACGTATGACGCGATCGTTATTGGTTCAGGAGCCAGTGGTGGCTGGGCTGCTAAAGAACTTTGTGATAAGGGCTTGAAAACATTGGTGCTGGAAAGAGGCCGAGATGTAAAACACATACAGGATTATCCTACCGCAAGCAAAGCTCCTTGGCAATTTGAATATAGGGGCACCGTACCCCTTGAGAAACGAAAAGACCATCAATATGCGAGATTCGTGCGGGAGGAAACGTTGCATTGGGCTGTGAAAGATGATGAACAACCTTTCATACAAGAAAAACCATTCCGATGGTTTCGTGGATATCATGTAGGAGGTAAATCACTATTATGGGCCCGTCAGACACAACGTTGGAGTGATTTTGATTTTGAAGGTCCGGCGAGAGACGGTTTTGCAATTGACTGGCCAATCCGCTATAAAGATCTCGAACCGTGGTATAGTTATGTGGAAAAGTTTGCCGGTATCGCTGGTAATAAAGATGGTCTGGAAGAATTACCAGACAGTGAATGCATGCCTGGATTTGAAATAAGTTGTATTGAACATTATTTTAAAGAAAGTATCCAAAAAAATTACACGGACCGCCACTTAATCCAGGCCCGATGTGCACACATAACAGATCCACAACCAATACACGTAGAGCAGGGACGACACAAATGTCAAAATCAAGCACAATGTAACAGAGGTTGTATTTATGGTGGTTACTTCAGCAGCAATGCTTCTACCTTACCATGGGCAATGAAGACCAAGAAGCTCACACTGCGCCCTCATGCGGTAGTTCATTCCATTATTTACGATGAGAAAAAAGAACGCGCAACCGGAGTAAGAATCATCGATGGAAATACAAAGGAAATGATAGAATATTTTGCCGATATCATTTTCGTAAATGCGTCCGCGCTGAACAGTAATGCGATATTATTAAATTCAACATCTCAACGATTTCCTAACGGACTGGGTAATGATAGCGGCATACTGGGAAAATATATTTCATGGCATAACTACCGCGGAAAAGCCAACGCTGAGTTCGAGGGTTTTAGGGACAAAAGGACTGATGGACGTAGTCCTAGCCATAGTTACATACCTCGATTCAGAAATGTAAAAAAACAAGAAATGGATTTTCTCAGGGGTTATGCTATTGGCATCGGAGGTGGAAGAGGGTCGTTGACCGACACATCTATGATCGGAGATCAACTGAGAGAAAACATTCTCCATCCTACACTGGGTAATTGGGGTGTAAGCAGCTGGATGATGGGTGAGACGGTCCCTCAGGAAACAAATCACGTCAGACTTCATACTGACTTAAAAGACAAATATGGTATACCACAACTGATCATTTCATGCGACTGGAGTGAGAATGACGAAAAGATGGTAACAGATTACGTAGAGCAGTCTAAGGAAATGTTTGAAAAAGCGGGATTTATTAACATCAACGTTGTAGACACGAAATCACCTCCAGGCGCTGATATCCACGAAATGGGGGGCGTTCGAATGGGACATGATCTAAAGACGTCACTGCTTAATAGTTGGAATCAATTGCACCATTGCAAAAATGTATTTGTCACTGACGGCGCCTGCATGACTTCAACAAGTACGCAAAACCCGACACTCACATTTATGGCATTGACAGCCCGTGCTGCCAATCATGCAGTGGATGAGATGAAAAAGAGAAACCTCTGACGAAATACGATTTGCGAGGTATAATAAAAAAAGATAGTAAACTTAGCGAACCCACAACGATGAAAAGATATATTACACTTGCTCTTCTCTTATGCACGTTATCATCCATTCCTGAGTTTTCATTTGCTCAAAAAAAGAAAGAACCACTTTACACAGCACCGTTTGGTATTGCACCCTATACTTTTCGCAAGAGCTTCCCCAACGGTGTGGCTGCTACATTGGATACTATCAAAGCCATGGGATTTACAGAAATAGAAGGTGGTGGAGGTCGTGATATAAGTCCCGAAGAATACAGGAAATTATGCGATGAAAGAGGCCTTAGCATTCCTTCTATGGGCACCGGGTACGAAGACCTGATGAAAGATCCTCAAGCCATCGCCAACAAGGCAAAAATATTAGGTGCAAAATACGTTATGTGTGCATGGATACCTCACAAAACAGGAAGCTTCAATTTTGAAAACGCAAAAAAAGCTGTCGAAGATTTTAACACCGCGGGCAAAGTATTAAAAGAAAATGGGATTACATTTTGCTATCATGCCCATGGGTATGAATTCTGGCCGCATGAAAAAGGGACTCTTTTGGATTATATAATAACCAATACTAATCCCGAATATGTTTCATTCGAAATGGATATTATGTGGATCCAGTTCGGAGGTGGAGATCCTGCAGGTCTTCTTAAAAAATACGGGGACCGTTGGAAGCTTATGCACCTTAAGGACATGAAGAAAGGAATTAAAAAGGATCTTACCGGTCTCACTTCACCAGAAAATGATGTTCCCCTTGGTACTGGCGAATTAGACATTCCCGGGATATTGAAGCAAGCTAAAAAAGCGGGAGTAAAACATTACTTCATCGAGGATGAAAGCAGCAATGTAAAAGTTTCAGTTCCACAAAGTATAGTGTATCTGAGGAGTTTGACGAAGTAAGCAACAGAACGTCAGCGCTGTCAACTGAAAATAGAAGCGACTGAGGCCGGATTTACCTTGAGTCAAAAAGTTTCTTCAATCCTTAAATTCAGAGGTGAAATGGAAACTGATGTCAGGAAAATTATCCTGCACCATTTGTAACCATGCCTTGGATTCTGCCATGAACACTAATTTGTCATCCTTGTCCCTGGCGATATGACGTTGTTTAGAGTCAATGAACTCGTTTAGCTTCTTCGGGTCTTTGCTGCTTATCCAGCACGCCTTATAAATATTCTGGGGAACAAATTGAGCGGTGGCACCATATTCATTTTTAAGCCGAAACTGGATCACTTCAAATTGGAGCGCTCCCACTACACCAACCACCTTTTTTTTCCCTAGCTCATACGTGAACAACTGAGCTACACCTTCCTCCATTAATTGTGAGAGGCCCTTCTCCAGCTGTTTCGTTTTCATTGCATCCATGTTTACAACTTCCTTAAAAATTTCGGGAGAGAAACTTGGAATACCGGTGTATAAAAATTTTTCGCCGTCTGTGAGTGTATCTCCAATTTTCAAATTACCAGTATCAAAAATCCCGACAATATCACCTGGCCAAGCCTCATCTACCGTTTCACGATCTTGAGCCATAAAAGCAGTAGCATTGGAGAAACGTAAACTCTTAGTCTGCCGAACGTGATAATAATTATTACCACGTTCAAACTTCCCGGAGCACACTCGAATAAATGCAATGCGATTACGATGTTTGGGATCCATGTTTGCGTGGATCTTGAAAACAAATCCACTAAACTTACTTTCATGCGGCTCAACAATACGCAACGTCGTTTCCCGTGGGATGGGAATAGGAGCAATTCTTATGAATGTATCCAATAGCTCCTTTACCCCAAAATTATTGACAGCACTTCCAAAAAAAACCGGCGCAACTTTCCCTGCCAAATACTCCGCCACATTGAAATCCGGATACACGCCCTCAATTAACTCTACATCGGCACGCAGCTGCTTGGCATTATTTTCACCTACATAGTCATCCAAAGCAGCACTTTGAATATCGCTGATCTCTATCCCCTCCTCTATAGTGGTTTTACTGGGCGTAAAAAGGTGTAAACTGCGTTCATACATACTATAAACACCTTTGAATGTTTTCCCCATGCTTATTGGCCAACTCAGGGGCCGCACTTTGATGTTAAGCTTTTCTTCAATTTCATCCAGTAACTCAAATGGATCACGGCCTTCACGATCCAGTTTATTGATGAAACAAATCACTGGCGTATTTCGCATACGGCATACCTCCATCAATTTTTCAGTTTGTATTTCAACGCCCTTCACACAGTCAATTACCATGATCACACTATCAACAGCCGTAAGCGTTCTATAGGTATCTTCAGCGAAGTCCTGGTGACCAGGTGTATCCAGAAGATTGATCTTGACATCCTTGTAATTGAAACCCATCACAGAAGTAGCGACCGAAATACCCCTCTGTTTTTCGATTTCCATCCAATCCGAACGGGCATGATCTTTAATCTTGCTGGATTTCACAGCGCCTGCTTTTTGAATGGCACCACCGAATAGCAAAAGCTTTTCCGTTAACGTAGTCTTCCCAGCGTCGGGGTGACTGATAATACCAAAGGTCCTTCGTTTTCCTATCTCTTGTTCTAAATTCATTTTCCTATAATTCGGTCGCAAAAGTAAGGAAAAGCTTAAAGCTTAAGGCTGAAAGCAGAAAGCTAAAAGCATAAAGCTTGAAGAAAAAAAGCCGCTTTCTGCTTTCTGCTTTCCGCTTTCCGCTTTAAGCTCTAAATTCAAGCCCTTAAAAACATTTTACCATGCAGTACAGAACATTTGGAAAAACAGATTGGAAGGTAAGTGAAATTGGATATGGCATGTGGGGACTCGCTGGCTGGAAAGGGTCTGTCCCTACGGAAATAGATAAATCGCTTTCACGCTCCGTTGAGCTTGGATGCAATTTTTTTGATACAGCCTGGGCATACGCGGACGGTAAAAGCGAACAAATCCTAGGTAAACTTTTAAAGAAATATCCAGACAAAAGACTTTATGTGGCAACCAAAATTCCTGCGAAGAATTTTAAATGGCCCTCCAAAAGGAGCTACACACTGGAAGAATGTTTCCCTGCTTCTCATATTGTTGAGTACACGGAAAAAAGTCTGAAAAATCTAAATGTTGACAGCATAGACCTCCAGCAATTTCATGTTTGGGAAGATGGCTGGGCCAGTCACGATGAATGGAAGAACGCTATTGAAAAATTAAAAAAAGAGGGGAAGGTAAAACACTTCGGAGTGAGCGTAAACCGATGGGAGCCCGACAATGTCCTCAACACGCTCAGGACTGGATTTATTGACGCTGTACAGGTAATCTATAACATTTTTGATCAAAATCCCGAGGATAATCTCTTTCCACTTTGCCGTAAACTTGATATTGGCGTCATAGCGCGGGTGCCCTTTGATGAAGGAACATTAACGGGAACCCTAACGAAACAGACCGTTTTTCCCGCAGGTGATTGGAGAGCAACCTATTTCGTCCCTGAAAATCTAATCCCGAGCGTGGATCATGCCGATGCGTTAAAGCCTCTAATCCCTGCAAATATGTCGATGCCTGAAATGGCTTTGCGATTCATTCTTTGCAATGACGATGTGCACACCATCATTCCAGGCATGCGGACCGTAAGTCACACTGAAGCCAACATCGCAGCCAGCGATGGGAAAACGCTGGAGGAATCATTACGGCAAAAATTAAAAGAACATCGATGGGACAGAATCCCTACAGAGTGGTCACAATAAAGACAGTTCCTGGATATAGCATAGTATTTAATGGCCAGAAAAATGCTATCCAGAAAAATACTCTTAACGATTTTAAGTATTTGGTTCAGTGGTCTGTCTTTATCTGCACAAATCGATTTTACCAAGTATTTTGATGAAACTTCTCTTCCTCTGGTTGATCCCCATGATCATTTAGACCTGGATTTTAAATGGGACATGAAGGGAAAGGTCCAGGTTTTTATGAATGAGGGTATTAATTACCTTAAAGAAGGTAATCCTGAACTTGCCATTTCTAACTTCGATGAGGTCATTAAACTCGATTCTGTAAGCTGGATCAGCTATTATTATCGCGGAGTTTGTAAAAAGAATCTGTACAAATTCGACGAATCAAAAAAGGACCTTCTAACCTCCAAAAGACTTAATCCCGAACAAGCGGAAATCTATGTGGAGTTAGGTGAGGTGTATCACTTACAAAAAGCTTTTAATAAAGCATCCGACGAATACGAAAAGGCTATTGAGATAAATCCACTCCTTGTTCAGGCTTACTATAACCTGGGTAGTTTGGCTCTTGTGACAGGAGATTTACGAAAGGGTCTCAAATTTTATCAGAAATGTAATGATGTGGATCCCAAATATCCACAGGCATTTATGATGCAAGGAGTCCTAAAATTTCGGGCAAACAAAAAACATAACGAATCAATCACTCTCTTTAATAAAGCGGTACTCGCCGACTCATCGTACTCGCTTAGCTACTTTTGGAGAGGCCTCGCTTATATCGCTTTAGATCAGCCTCAAGAAGGACTCCATAACTGGAACAAGTTAATTCAGTTTAACCCTGAGAATTTTTTTTACATACTAATGCGTGGTTGTCTATACATAGAACTCGGTGATTTCGACAATGCGTTCAATGACCTAAGAAAATCACTTCGGTCAAGACCGGTGGATGAAGAACGATTTGTTGGAAGTCAAACTATTTTGGACAAACAAATTGATTTACAGTTTGCGGCTAATTTTCTGATTACAAATGGATATGGTTTAGATGAAAAGGCTTTCGGATTTCTTAAAAAAGGCTTTTGTCTTCTACTGGCCGGGAAGAAGAAGGAGGCGCTGGAAAATATTAAAAGATCAGAACAACTGCAGCCTTCAGCTACTGTCTATTTTATTCAAGCATTGGCCTATGAACACTCCGGAGATCACAATTCAGCATTCACTTATTATAACAAAGCACTTGCGTTAGACAACGACATTTTTGATGCACACAAGAAAAGAAGTATTTACAGGATGGAACTGAAAGATTGGAAGGGTGCAAATGAAGATTATAATCATATGTTTAGGCTTCAGCCGCACTCACCTGCAACCTATCGATTAAGAGGACTCGCCAAATCTCACGAGGGTAATTACAAAGGAGCAATAGAAGATCTTAGCAAGTTTATGAAAACAGACAGTTCAGATTATGAAGCGCTAAGAACGCGCTCTACCTGTCTGGCGTTGATAGGCGAGAAAAAAGCAGCGAACGAAGATTTACGAAAACTCATAAAAATTTCGGATGACTTGAGTCTATACGAAAATGTAGCCAGCAATTATTTGATCCTGGAGGACACGGCAAATGCCATTGAAGTATGGAGAGAATACGCCGCCTTAAAACCCAATAGATTTATTCCCTACATGGAGCTTGCGCGTATTTATGTGAGTCAAAAAAAATGGGATAGTGTCAGGGTAGAAATAGATAGACTTTTGCCGCTCATCAGTCCGGAACACATGACAAAGAAGTATGCGGAGATACTATTTTGGGAAGGGTTAATCGATTACCAGCATTCAGCTTATGCGTTAGCCATTAGTAAATTCACAAAATCGTTGAAGAATGACCTGAACAATCTTGACGCTAAATATTTCAGAGCCAAAGCTTATGAAAAGTCCGGACAAACAAAGAAAGCCATGGCTGACCTTAAAGACCTTAAGAACATTCGGTATAAAGACTCAGAATTGCTCTATCAGGCTATTGCCCAAGTGAATTGATCTACTCAAATATTCTTTCGGGACTGGGTTGAAAGTGTTAAACGCTGGAATTTCTGTCAAACTGTCACTCTTTGGCGGTAAAATCCCCTTGGCATAGGCATTGAAGTGGAGGTTTTACTTTTAGAACGAAAAACACTGAACATATGGGAAAAATTATTGGAATAGACTTGGGAACCACCAACTCATGCGTGGCTGTAATGGAAGGCAACGAACCTGTTGTGATTCCCAATAGTGAAGGTCGTAGAACAACACCTTCTATCGTAGCCTTTTTAGATAATGGTGAGCGTAAGGTTGGTGATCCGGCTAAACGTCAGGCTATTACCAATCCTAAAAATACAATATCATCCATCAAGCGCTTCATGGGAAAAAATTTCAATGAAGTGAGCTCAGAAAAGAAAATGGTTTCCTACCAAATTGAATCTGGCCCTAACAACACGGTCCGGATTCGTGTAGGCGATCGCTTATATACGCCGCAGGAAATATCAGCCATGATCCTTCAGAAAATGAAGAGCACTGCTGAAGATTATCTGGGTGTTCCTATAACGGAAGCCGTTATTACTGTACCCGCTTACTTCAATGACGCCGAACGTCAAGCTACAAAAGAAGCAGGGCAGATTGCCGGCCTGGATGTAAAGCGAATTATCAATGAACCCACAGCTGCAGCGTTAGCTTACGGTCTTGATAAGAAAAGCAAAGACATGAAAATAGCCGTGTACGACCTTGGAGGTGGTACATTTGATATATCGGTGCTGGAACTAGGAGATGGTGTATTTGAAGTTAAATCTACCAACGGTGACGTACACCTCGGTGGTGATGACTTTGATATGCGCATTATGAACTGGTTGGCTGAAGAATTTTTGAAAGAAGAGCGTGTTGATTTACGCAAAGATCCAATGGCGCTTCAACGCTTGAAAGAAGCTTCTGAAAAAGCTAAGATCGAGTTGTCAAGCTCTATGGAAACAGAAGTGAATTTACCATACGTCACTTCAGTAGACGGAGTACCCAAACACTTAGTAAAAAAGCTGAGTCGTGCAAAGTTTGAGCAACTGGTAGATGATCTGGTGCGTAGAACATTAGAACCCTGCCGGAAAGCCGTTCAAGATGCTGGTGTTTCTGTATCCCAAATCGATGAGGTTATTTTGGTTGGCGGTTCAACCCGCATCCCTCGCATTGTGGACGAAGTTGAGAAGTTCTTTGGAAAGAAACCTTCAAAAGGTGTTAACCCCGATGAGGTAGTAGCCATCGGAGCTGCTATTCAAGGCGGAGTATTAACAGGTGAAGTTAAAGATGTTCTCTTGTTAGATGTTACTCCACTTTCTTTAGGCATTGAAACGTTGGGTGGTGTATCGACTAAATTGATTGAATCAAATACAACTATTCCTTCAAAGAAATCGGAAGTGTTTTCTACTGCTGCTGATAATCAACCTTCGGTTGAAATTCATGTACTGCAAGGTGAACGCCCGATGGCCAAAGATAACCGTACTATAGGACGCTTCCACTTAGATGGAATTCCACCTGCACCTCGAGGCGTTCCTCAAATCGAAGTTACATTTGATATTGATGCGAACGGTATACTTCATGTGTCGGCAAAAGATAAGGGTACTGGCAAAGAACAAAAAATAAGGATTGAAGCTTCTTCCGGTTTGACTGATGCTGAAATTCAAAAAATGAAACAGGAAGCTCAGGCCAATGCAGATACTGACAAAAAGGCCAAAGAGACTGTTGAAAAAATCAATCAAGCTGATTCACTGATCTTTCAAACTGAGAAGCAGCTCAAGGAATATGGCGAGAAACTTTCAGAGGGTAATAAGAGTGCAATAAACAGTGCTCTTTCGAAACTGAAAGAAGCACATACCAATAAAGACATTGCAGGTATCGATAGCGCCATGAACACATTGAATGCCGCGTGGCAAGCTGCAGCTACTGAAATGTATGCTTCTACGGGATCCGGTGCTCCAGGTCCTGATGGTGGCGCCTCGGGTGCCGGAAATCAAGGCGGCGCTGGACCTTCTGGAACAGATGGCAATAACGTATCCGATGTGGAATACGAAGAAGTAAATGATTCTAAGAAATAATTGATACAGGAAAACGTAAGGTACCCTTCAGCAGTGAAGGGTATCTTTTTTTATAGTAGTTGCTGTTTCTCTTACTACTTCGTCAGACAGAATCTTTTGCTTATTCTGATCGCAAAGAATTTACAGGATTAGCAGATGCCGACTTAATTGATTTATAGCCCACGGTAAGTAGGGCAATGAATAGCGCTATCCCAAAGCTGGTAAGAAAAATATCGGGCCCTATGTCAATCTTGTAGGTAAACTCCTCTAAAAACTTATTCATAATAAACCAGGCAAGCGGCGCGGCTAATAAAAAGCCTAGCAGAATTAATTTCACATATTCGCGAGAAAACAACATTACAATACTCTCCACGGAAGCACCCAGCACTTTTCGTACACCTATTTCTTTTGTCTTTTGATTGGCCATAAAGGTGGCTAATCCAAATAATCCAAGGCAGCCTATGAAAATAGCAATGCTGCTGAAGATAGTAAGCAAAACAGACATTCTTTTTTCGGACTCGTAAAATTCGCCAATCTGTTGATCTAAAAATTCATAATCAAAAATGTGTTCTGCATATGCAGCTTCCCACTTTAGTTTCAATGTGCCAATAACTTCTTGGATCCGTTTGGCATCTACACTGACTGAAACAGTTTCATATCCCCTAAGGTGATTCATCATCAATGTAGCCTCAATGGGATCGCGTAAAGAAACGGTATGAAAATCCTTAACCACGCCCACCACCGGCAGCGACTTTCCCCACATTTTTATCACCTTCCCGATTATTTCCTGGGCATTTTTAAAGCCGGCCGTATGTACAAGTTTTTCGTTCACAAGAACTCCGGTTGCCGTGTCTAAATCTTCAATGTCTTTTCCGTTTATGAGTACAAGCCCAAATAGGTCGAGGTAATTTCCATCAATATGTTTTACTTGAGTTACAAAATTCTGATCATCTCCTTCCAACGTAAAATTTGTATTAGACACGCTTCCTGAGGAAGGTGGAGAATTGCTTAGGCTCACCTCCCTTACTCCAGGAACTCTTAAAAATTCATCGCGAAGGGTGCGCATCTTACTAACGTTATTCCCTCCGGTTGGTATTTCAGATACCGGAATAGGCAACACAATAATAGCATCCTTCTTAAAGCCCAAATCCTTATTTTGAAAATACTCCATTTGATTAATAACTACGATGGTTCCGATAATAAAGAATTGAGAAATAATAAACTGGGTTACAACCAATGCCCTGCGAAGATTATATCCCGAAGAATTTCTGTTGTTGATTAAATTTTTTAACGCCAGCGCAGGATTGAATCCGGAAACAACAAACGCGGGATATAGTCCGGCAATCAAAGAGACCAACGCAGTTACAACAATCAGGAAAATCCAAAGCAGGGCATCATTCGCAAAATCTAATTTGAGGCTCAATTCCAAAAAAGGATTTAAAAAGGTTAGCGCGAGTTGTGTAAAGGCAAGTGAAGCAAGCATCGAGATAACGGTAATCAATGTGGTCTCTCCTAGAAATTGTCGAATTAACTGAGGGCGTGTGCTTCCGAGCGCTTTACGAATACCAACTTCTTTTGATCGTTTGATGGCTTCGGCGGTAGCCAGATTAATAAAGTTGATACATGCCGTAAGGATAAGTATCAATGCGATCACTCCAAATGAAACAAGCATCGCACGGCTTACCGTTTTATACGTATAGGTTCCGAACCTATCATCAAAGTGAAGCTTGGATAAAGATTGAAACAAATATCCGGAATGATCCTGGTCCTCTTCGCCAAGATATTTTTTCGCAAAGGCAGGTAATCTGTTTTCCAATTTTGCAATATCCTCACCTTTGCGCAGTAAAAAGTAACATTGCTCGTCGCTCCAAAAACTGTTCCAACCCTCTGCCTCAGCTCTTTTCTTGACAGTGCTATAGGACAACATTAAGTCAAATGGAAAATCGGTATTCGATGGAAAATCATCCATGACCGCCGTCACTTTATATTCTATCGTATCATATTTTAGAATTTCGTTTCTGGCATCTTCTTTTCCAAAATATTTTAATGCCCACCGTTTTGAAATAATTGCTTCGTTGGGTTCATCCAATCCTTTTTCAGCATCGCCAATCAGGATGGGCCGATCAAAAATTTTGAAGAAGCTAGGCTCCGAAAATACGATACCGCTCTCTTCATTATATTTTTTTGATTCGCCATGACCAGTTTCTGGAATAGTAACCATAGAGCCTGCACGATAAGAGGTAAACACAACTTCTTCCGCTTCAGGAAAATCATTTCGAAATGCATCCGGCAAAACTGCAGGTATACCTGCACTATATTGCTTGCCATGGTTACCATCCGATTGGCTCACTACACGATAGATCCGATCCCGTTTTGTATGATATTGATCAATACTTGTAAGATGTTTTAACATCAGGAATAATACAAGACTGCAAGTAATACCTAATGTGAGGCCTGATATATTAATGAATGCGCTCCCTTTTTCACGGATTAAGTTGCGAAATGCTGTAGTAAAATAATTTTTCAACATGGATGATCAAAGTCTATCCGCCCTGCAGTTCAACATAGGTGCCATTTTGTACAATGACTTATGGGAGTCGATTTTGTATGATTTAACAAATCAGGCTGTACGATCTAGCGCAGGTCTGTCCGGGATCGGACACTTTTTAAAAAGGATTTACATTCAGATTTTTCCATTCTTATCCGCGTTTTAATTCAGAATCACCTATTTTTGCGTCATGTTAGTGCAGCAAATTATACTTCTTTTTCTTTTTCTCGGTGCCATTTTCTACGTGGCATTGCTGATCTATAAAAGCCTCCAGGCCAAATCCGGATGCGCAACAGGTTGCGGTAAGTGTAGTGCTGTGGATTTTGCTAAGATCGAACAGCAACTCAAAGAAAGGGAAATTTAATTCTGCGTATTCAGGGAAGCGATAAGAACCTGATGACAGTCGCTTCTACCGATTACCAACTACTAATAACCGATTACCCTTTAACACTAGGCCCAGACCTTAGTCCCTTCCGTACAATTCTTACAAATTTCAATTTCACTTCGCGACTGTAGCAAAGACGCTCTGAATTGATTGTACTTGTCACTCTGCCAGATTTCAGAAAAAGAATTGGAAGCTAGATCACCTAATGTGTAATGTGCATCCTTATCAAAACAACACGGAACAACTTTTCCATCCCATGTAATAACACAACTGTGCCACATCTTCCAGCAGTGGTTTAATAACTTATTTTTTATTGAGTACGATCCGTCTTCATTTATTTTGTAACGTGAATATTGATGTTGAGCAGGAATCAAAGAAGAGCCGCTTTTGTAATCATAAATTTGAGCAGTCTTTAACACAACCTGGTCTACCCCCAGT
This sequence comes from uncultured Bacteroidota bacterium, assembly GCA_963837415.1. Taxonomy (GTDB): domain Bacteria; phylum Bacteroidota; class Bacteroidia; order Cytophagales; family Cyclobacteriaceae; genus Chryseolinea. The sequence continues at coordinate 165,969 of CAWING010000007.1, forward strand.
TCACTGGCAAGCTTATATACTTCCGGGATCTGATGCTCATTCGGCTTCACGACAAGAAATTGAAAAATCACGTGGGGAGTTTTTGATTTTAATTTCTTCTTCCAGTAAATGATGTTCCGGGTGCCTTTAATTACTTTTTCCAAAGATCCTCCCATTCTATAGGATTGATAAGTATCCTGGGTCGTTCCATCAATAGAAATAATTAATCGGTCAAGCGAAGACTTTACTGTTGCTTCAGCTAAATCTTCTTTTAAGAAATGTGCATTAGTAGACGTAGCCGTATAGATTTTTTTCCTTGAGGCATACTGCACCAATTCTAAAAATTGAGGATGAAGGTATGGCTCACCTTGAAAATAAAAAGTTAGATAGTTAAGGGTTGGCGCTAGTTGATCGATCACGCTCCGAAACAAATCAGAACTTAACATGCCCGTGGGTCTTGTGAAGGAACGCAACCCACTCGGGCATTCAGGACAACGAAGATTACAGGAAGTAGTTGGCTCGAACGCAATGCTAATCGGCATTCCTTTAATGGAAGGCTCACCATTCCATTGTGAATAATAATAGCTTGAAAAAATTTTTGACGCATTTAGTGCGCGCCTTCCTGTAAGCTTTGAAAAGAAATTTACATTATCCGTTAGTCCTCCAGTCATACTGCAAGATAACTGGAAATTACCAGCCGGATAAACTGATTGTATTATCTTAGCGCGTCTTAAGATGATGAAAAAAATCCTTTCACTGCTCCTATTTGTCACATACATGAGTAACGCTCAGCTATCGGAGCATTCCATTAAACTCTCTGATCAAGCTGAAATATCCGTGGTTACCTGCGGTCCTTTTCACGGAGAAGTTTATTCGGCCTTTGGCCATAGCGCTTTTCGTGTTTCTGATCCCACACAAGGCATTGATGCGATTTATAACTATGGTGTTTTCGACTACGATCAACCGAATTTCTATTTAAACTTTGCACTGGGCAAAAACAAATACATGCTGGGCGTCCAAGATTACAAGCGCTTTCGGGATGTTTATATTTATTACAACCGATTCATTCACGAACAATCACTCGATCTGAACAACTTTCAAAAACAAAAATTATTTTCATACCTCGAATGGAACGCGCGACCCGAAAATCAATATTACTACTATGATTATTTTTATAATAATTGCGCCACAAAAATTAGAGATGTCGTTCTCACAATCTTTGGCGACTCCGTGCACTTTAATACTGAATACATAACGACCGACTACACCATTCGTGAGCTCACCGATTTCTACTTAAAACCCCAACCCTGGGGGGATCTGGGTATTGATATTGGCCTTGGCCTGCCCATGGACAAGAAAGCGGCCCCCTTAGAATACATGTTCCTCCCCGATTATGTCGAATCCGGATTCGATCACGCTACCATAAAACAAAATGGGTCAACAGGTCCGCTGGTAAAGGAGAAACGTACCACATACGAAACCCGTCCAGAAGAAATTCCAAGGACGATGCCTCATCCACTATATGTATTTAGTTTCGTGGCTTTGTTCGCCTTGGTTCTTACCATAAGGGATTTCAAGCGTAAAAAAATATCTACCTGGTTTGATATGATTTTATTTGCAACGGTAGGCCTGACTGGCGTATTGCTTTTGTTTTTATGGTTTTTTACTGATCATAAGGCCTCAGCAAAAAATTTCAATTTGTTGTGGGCGGTTCCTACGCATCTCATTGCAGCCGTTGCCTTAATGAACTCATCGGCGTGGCTTAAAAGGTATTTTCTGTGCACAGCAGTTTTGGCAATCATCACGTTACTTAGCTGGCCTGTTCTGCCGCAGATGTTGCATTATGCCCTGATCCCTTTGGCGGCAACTTTAGGTATGCGGGGTTTTGCACAGTTTTATTGGAGAAACAAAGTAGGAAAACTACCTGTCGTCGATACACACGTCCAAACTTATTAATCCACCCGGGTTTGTAAGACCGCTGCATGCCTTTTATACAAGTCTTCAATCTTTTTCGCAAGGTCTTCTTCACCAAATTTGTATAATATCCTCTGTAATTCCCCCAAAATCATCACGTTCATTTGTAACTCCCTGCCATACGAGCGCTTTTCAATGTTATAGGCGGATAATTCATCAGACCGCTTGCTCATGATATTTGCTATCTCTAGGGCTTTGTCCTTTTCACCTACTTCAAAAAGCATATCAACGGTTTGGATATTCGTGAAATCATAAGGCACTGATGCATCAGGCATCTTTGCAAGATTATAAAGTATCACTTCGCGCGCTTTGGCAGTGTCACCATCTAATATCAGAAACTCAGCTAATGAATTAAAGCTGCTTCTATGGTTAAGGATCATGTTGCGATAATCCGGGCTATAGTAAGCCTTTGGATTATCTGTCCCCCGGAACTGGAATTTTTTCATCATGTTCTCATAGCTGACTTTAGTATTAACCAATTCCAACTGATTGAACGGCCGCGGGTTGTAGATAGGAAGAATTCGGTATGCATTGCCCTCTTGCACAACGTACCGGCTTAGATCAACACTAAATTGTGCGAGTGATGTAGCATTGACATATAAAGGGCGTTCCCAATTTGCTGTAGCCAGAACATCAAGCATCGCCAAATCCTTTTTCTCCAGACCACCCGTTCGAACGCGTAACCGCATTTCAGGAACGATAAGGCTATCCATCCCCTCCGGAATAATACCCATCTTCCTCACTTTCTCAACATCTACTTTGAGTATAATTTCTTTCGCCGGAAGCATATTCCGTGTCCCCTCGTAATTCGGATGTAACAAGCTTTTGTTATTGTCTCTAACGAGTTCAAGAAATTTGTGCAAATCCATTTGCTTTATGCCAGCATCGTAATATGGGAGATAATCATTTAATCCACTTTGCTCATAATTCTTAAGGGTCAATGTATAAGGAAACGGTTCTGAGGAATAGGTTTTACGCATGCTCTGCTCTATATACCAATCCGTATTATAATAACTTAACACGATCACGCGAGTATCTGTGCGGACACCTTCCACCTCCTGCGAATACCAAAGAGGAAAGGTATCATTGTCACCTCCTGTAAAAAGTATTGCGTTTTGTGCACAAGATTGAAGGTAGTTAACGGCAGAGTCAACAGAGAAAAACCGATCAGAGCGATTATGGTCATCCCAACCGTCAAATGCCATTAGTACCGGAGCAGAGAAACCAATCAACGTAGCAATGATCGCGGCTGATTTTAAGTTCTTAGTATATTTCAAAAAGGTTTCCGCCATTCCGATAACAGCTAACCCGATCCAAAAACAGAAAGCGTAATAAGAACCGGAATAGATGTAATCGCGCTCACGCGGTTCTGTGGGAGGAGAATTTAAGTAAATCACCAACGCTACCCCTGTCAGCACAAACAACAATGCCAGCACTGCAAAATTTCGTGAATTGTTCACAGATTGATAAAACATACCAACTAATCCCAGGATAAAAGGCACCATAAAAAAATTATTCCGTCCTTTATTTTCCGCGAGCACAGTGGGGAGTTTTTCAAACCAACCTAAGGGACTTAGCCAGTCCGCATTTTGAATGTCGCTTTCCCGGCCGGCAAAATTGAAAAAGAAATATCGCACGTACATCCACCCGATCTGATGCTGAAACATAAATGCAAGGTTATCAGCAAAGGTTGGTTTCTCGCCTTCACTCAAGCCTAAATTCTCCCTGTAAATTGCTACATGGTCAGGGTCACTGCTCCAGATACGGGGTAAAATCGTCTGCGCCTTAGGTTCATATTCATATTCAAATTTCCTGTCTCTGACCTCGTATCTATCTTTTCCTTTTTTATACGTTGCAGCTCCTTCCTTATATCCCACAGGTTGTGATGTGAAATACGGACCGTACAATAAAGGCCTGCTCCCATATTGCTCACGTTTTAAGTAGCTTACAAAGCTCATCACATCGGAAGGATCGTTTTCATCGATAGGAGGATCATAGGATGAACGGATCACCACCATCGTGTAAGACGAATATCCAATCAGGATGAATGCAATTGCCGTAAGAGCGGTATTGAGAACTACCCTTTTATGTTTTTGAGAATAAATAATACCCCAAACCAAAGCCGCGACAAGCATTAAACTGAATACAATCACTCCGGATCCAAAAGGCAGACGAAGACTATTGACAAAATATATTTCAAAATAACTGGCGATAGTCGGCAATCCTGGAATGATAAGTTCGTTAATGAAGAAAATGATCAACAAGCTAATCAGCAGAGTGGCCACTACGCCCCAGGTTGTAGGAGTATATTTTTTGAAATAATAGAGCAAGGCGAGTGCAGGGATAGTTACCAGGTTAAGCAAATGCACACCTATAGAAAGGCCCATCATGTAAAAAATCAAAAGTAGCCAACGGTTAGCTTTGGATTCATCTTCGATAACTTCCCATTTTAGCATCGCCCAGATTACAAAGGCTGTAAAAAAAGATGACATTGCATATACCTCAGCCTCTACGGCAGAAAACCAGGCGGAGTCGGAAAAAGTGTAGGCTAATGAACCCACTAGAGCGGCACCCATAAGTACCCATGTCTTTTCCTCCGTCAACTCTTCTGCCTTCGTTATCTTCATAACTTTCCGTCCAAACAATACAATCGACCAAAAGAGAAAAAGAACTGAAAATGAGCTGGCCAGCACACTGATGAAGTTTATCCAGTAAGCAACTTTTGTAACGTCGCCAAAGGCAAGAAAAGAAAATAGCCGCCCGATCATAAGGAATAACGGGGCTCCCGGAGGATGAGGCACCTCCAGTTTATAAGATACTGCTATAAACTCACCACAATCCCAATAGCTGGCAGTCTCTTCCATGGTGACCCAGTAAACGATCAAAGCCACGGCAAATACCGCCCAGCCAGCTATATTATTTATTTTTTGAAATTTCATCGGGTTAGCATCCGTTAGTTATCCGTTGACAGTTATTTGCTAATGGTCTATAAGGAGGGTTTTAACTTGCACCTTAAACTTTAAACCAGAATCATCTAACTTAAAATTAAAGGGCGAAAATAGCGAAATTTTGGTTTTAAGCAGGGTCCATTTATTTTGTTTGGTAATTTCACACCCATTATGCTTATCCCTTGAAGCCTGTTCCATTTTTATCTTTATCCTACCAGCATGAAAAAATTCGAACCGAAGTTCTGAATGCCGTAACGAGCGTTTATGATAAAAATTGGTTTATACTCGGGAACGAACTGGATACTTTTGAAAACGAATTTGCCAGTTTTACAAACACGCCATTTTGCGTTGGCGTGGGCAATGGTCATGACGCCCTTTTTATTGCGCTAAAGGCCTGTGGGATTGGACCTGGCGATGAAGTGGTGGTACCTGCCCATACCTTTATTGCTACCTGGCTTGCAGTGTCTAAGACAGGGGCTACAATAGTTCCTGCAGAACCAGAGTCCGCAACCTTCAATCTCGACATAAAACAGCTCGATAGAGTTTTTACCAAGAAAACGAAAGCCGTTATACCCGTTCACCTTTACGGACAACCTTGCAATATGACAGCTTTACTGCCTTTTGCATTGCAGCGCGGTGTTTTTGTGATCGAGGATAATGCTCAGGCACACGGCGCAACGTGGAAGGCTCAACCTGTTGGCAGCTTTGGAAATATCAACGCCACAAGTTTTTATCCTGTCAAAAACCTCGGGGCGTTGGGAGACGGAGGTGCCATTACCACGGGAAATTTTGATCTGGCACAGTATGCCCGGAAATATAGAAACTACGGTTTCCAAATAAAGAATATATCGGAAGAACAGGGGATAAACTCACGACTCGATGAAATACAGGCAACTGTGTTGAAGATAAAACTTAAATACCTCCAAACATGGAACGAGAAAAGAATAAAACTGGCGGCAGCATATATAAACCTGCTGGAAGGTGTGGGTGATATTGAACTTCCGTTACCCCATCCCGATGCGCTTCATGTCTACCATTTGTTTGTGATCAGAACAGCGCAGCGCAATGGGCTGCAAAAATATCTTGCGGCCAATCAAGTTGAAACGATGATCCATTACCCTGTACCTCCACACTTACAAAAAAGCTATCACGATTTGGGTTTTAAAAAGGGTGATTATCCTATCACCGAAAGTATTGCAAACACCGCGTTAAGTTTACCCTTATGGCCGGGTATGGATTCTCAAGTGGAATACGTTGCCGGTCTAATTAAAAAATTTTTCCATACTTTATAGAAACTATTTATTTATACACGATAGCGTAAAATAACAGCCACAAAAAAAAGATGAGTATATAAGAACATGCCACGATGATCCAAACATACTTTTTGTTCTTGCGCGCATAGTGATGAATCCCTTCAACCAGAAGAAACCAATATGCAATTTCAAAAATATTAACGGCCCGCAGCGGATATGCCCACCGTTTATCAAGTGCATCGAAATCCACAAAATGAATTAACGAGAAAGGATAAAAAGCACTGATATCCGGATAGGTCGGGTCCGTCTGAATAAACATGAACCATAAAATCTTTAAGATCTCCGGAATTAGAAAAATGTATTCTGCACCGATTACTACACCCCAACATTGACCGTAAGTAACCCGGTACCCGAACATGAAACAACCGATCCAGATTACAAATGCAATCACCGTAAATTTCCAGAGGTATATAAAAGGTATGGAAAGAAATTTTAATGCGCTGACGGTCTTTAAGATCATACCCTCCGGCCGGTCCTGTAAAAATTCAAAAGCCGCTGTTTCGTTTTCAATTAATGTTATTTTGATGTAAAGAAGCAGTAACGTAATCAGGCAAAGCAGTATGAAGAGTAATCTTTTGTCGGCTGCAAAGAATGATTTAGTTTCGTGTTCCTGGGGAATACTCATGGAGGGAATTGTGTTTACGTGGTTAAGTGTTTACGTGTTTAAGTTATGATGGTTTATTCGGTATTGAAATGTAATAAGAAATTCAGTGGGGCAGTGGACCAAGGGCTATCGACCATGGACAATGGACCATGGACGAATTTTGCGCTGTTGACTACCCTATTCTTCCTCTGCCTCTCAACTCTAAGCGCAAGCGCTCAAAGTGCCACTCCAAGCTATACAAATAAGGACACAACCATTATTCTTATCTCTGATCTGCATGTTCAATTGGAATGCACACAGGCGCTTAATGATCTGTACAATTTTAATTTTCGTCGTGCAGAATTTCAATTCACTTATTTAAAGTCTAAGTTTCCCTGGCATCCTCTTCCCTATTTTTTAATGGGGCTGATTGAATGGTGGAAGATCATGCCCAACACAAACGACACGTCGCACGATGAAACTTTTTTGCGTACATGGATAGCACCATTATGGTTGGCGAGAAACTATACGACAAACATCCCACCTTATAAAACCGAAGCGCCTTTTTTCTTGTCTGCTGCTTATGCATTTAAAGGAAGGTTATACGCGGATGAAGAACGAAGAACTGGCGTAAAGCCATTTCCGTAGGAACAAGCGCATTGGATTATATTAAAATACGGCAAGAGAAAGAAGGCCTGAACCCGGAACTTTTATTTGGTGATGCCTTCTATAATTATTTCTCTGTGTGGGTACCTGAAAATTATCCCGTTTTAAAACCGGTGTTGTGGTTTTTTAAAAAAGGAGATAAGGCATTGGGGTTAAAGCAACTCAAAGAAGTCTCCTACAACGCATTTTATACACGCACAGAGGCCATGGTATGGCTCATGCGCATTCTAAATAGTTATGAAAACGATCAGGTCAGAGCGTTTCAAATCAGTGAATACCTGCACCAGACGTATCCAAATAATCCTTATTTCCATCGTTACTATGCCCGAATGCTT
>CAWING010000008.1:0-176937 GCA_963837415.1 uncultured Bacteroidota bacterium
TAACCAGTATCTAAGGCAAAAATTCGATAAATATCTTGATAAAATCGGCCAAATGAAGGCCATTTTTCGGCTGTCAAATTTACCTTTTTTAGGCACTTCGTATTAAAATTACGGCTGACTTTTACAGCTATCGATCAACGATTGTATAGCCTCTATGACGATTCAAATTTATTACCCCGGTCAAAATTTTGCTCCTTACATGTAAAATTAAACCGCTATGAAAACTAAAGTCTTACTCTTAATCAGTCTGTCAACGCTTCTTTTTAGATGCGCGACAGACGAGGAAACAAAATCACCAGTGTGGGGAGTTGATTTTTCAACGGAGAGCGCCACGATTTATGCGCAAGGTGCAATCGAGCAACAAAACGGTGGCCCCAAAGTAACCTACATTGTGAATTCAGCTGCCCTACGTCAAGCTGAGGAAGAGTTGTATACCATTTCGCTTGCATTTGAAAATGGAGAATCCATACAACTTGTTGTTACAAAAAAGACAGCAGATTGCAATTATCATTTTCCGGGTAATGAGGAAGAGAATCAACTTGTGTCAGCAGTTTTTAATGGCAATGCGCTTGATCTTACAGAAAGCTCAATCTCCATTCAACCACACCTTGAAGAAAATAAACTGCATATCATAACCAATATGCATACGGTAAATGCCGGAGATTTTAATGGCACATTGAGCCGGGTTCCATTGGTTAAATGAGCCGGTATTTTCTTAACCAAATTAGATGGAGGATTTAGACAGGGGTAATTTGCATGGCATTTTCGGGGCGTTTATGAATCATAGGGAGCTTGTTCATAAATGAAACTTCGATCATGAATACCCCAAAATCCTCCACTACTTTTCCTTTTATTTCATAAAAACCTCTACCACGGAAAGGATACATGCTCGCGATGTCGGGAAAATGGACTGTATCAAATACTTCGCCTTGCCGGTCATAGAAGGTACCGAAATGCATACGTTCACCTTTCATTGTGACAGTATCTTTTATAGTTACGCAATACCCAATAATGTGAACATGCTTGCTGATCTTTTTAGATAAATTTGTGGCAAAGACATCACCTTGTTGCGTATTGGAGATGAGTTTAAACGGGTTGCCCAACGGAAAGCCTAACAGTTCCATTTCATCATAAGTATCTTCTAAAGCATTGTGTTGCAAGGCTGGCAGCGGATATTCCTTTGGTTCGGTATCAAATAAATCAATCGTAGTCTTATTTCGTGACTTAGCATTGCTAAAATACAGCATAGCACTCCATAACAATTGTTGCTTGCTTTTGCCTGTGAAACGAAAAGCACCGATGCGGATAAGGATTCGTGCCTGCTCCAAACCTAGGGTAATTCTACGAAGAAAATTATCAAGGCTCTTGTACGCGCCGCTTTCCTTCCGTTCGATAGCAATTTGCTGAGCCACTTTTGTCTCCAGGCTTTTCAGGTGAATGAAACCCATGTAGAGTTTTTTATCATAAATGGTAGTAAGATATTCGCTAAGATTGACGCAGGGAGCCTCGATGTGTGCTCCATTCATACGCGCCTCGTGGAAATAAAACTCGGTTTTATAAAAGCCTCCGAAGTTGTTGATGACACCGACCATAAATTCCAGCGGAAAGTGTGCCTTTAGATAGAGGCTTTGATAACTTTCTACGGCGTAGCTGGCGGAGTGACCCTTTGCAAAGGAGTAACCGGCAAAGCTTTCAATCTCATACCACACCCGATTTATTACTTTTTGCTCATAACCCTTCTTTTGGCAATTGTGAAAGAATTGATCTCTTACATTTTGAAATTCTTCGCGCGAACGGTACTTGCCCGACATGCCCCTGCGCAAGACGTCAGCTTCCGTAAGTGAGAGGCCCGCAAAATAATGAGCAACCCGGATCACATCTTCTTGATATACCATTACCCCGTACGTCTCTTTCATGAGTCCATCCATCACGGGATGAATAGGCTCATAAGTACCTCCATTTTTTACAGCATGAAAACGTTCGATGTATGCCTTCATCATACCCGAACTGGCTACGCCTGGCCGAATGATAGAACTAGCTGCCACTAACGTGAGGTAATCATCACACTGTAATTTCCCCAGCAACATTCGCATGGCAGGTGATTCAACATAAAAGCATCCCATGGTTTTGCTGTTGCGCATGAGATCTTTTATTTTTTCATCTTGTTTAAAGTCCTGGAAACGATAAACATCTACATCAATCGCCTTATTTCTTTTTACCTGTTTTACCGTTTCTTTAATATGCCCTAACCCGCGCTGGCTTAGGATGTCGAATTTGTAAATGCCAAAATCTTCAGCATTGTGCATTTCAAAATGTGAAACCGGAAGGCCCTTCGGAGGCAGCTCGGTAGCCGTGTAAGCATAGATGGGTTTTTCGGTGATGAGTACACCTCCCGCATGAATGGACATGTTCGAGGGCAATTGCTTGTCTACAATATAGTCAGCATAAGTATGGATTAGTTTCCAGATATGATCACGATCAATTCTTTCTCTGCTGCTTTCCACCAATTCGTCGATCTCGTCTTTGGGTAAGCCAAAAACTTTCCCAAGCTCTCGTAAAATTGACCGTTCCTGATAGCTGACATGTGTCCCTAACAGGCAAACATGATCAGCGTCATATTTTTTAAAAATATAGTCGTAGATGGCATCGCGATTATCCCACGAAAAATCGATGTCAAAATCGGGAGGGGAGGTACGCTCTTCATTCAGAAAGCGTTCAAAATATAAGTCCAGCTCGATAGGATCAACATTTGTTATACCGAGACAATAGGCTACTGTACTGTTAGCTCCACTACCTCTTCCGACAAAATCAAACCCTTCCTGTTTTGCAAAATTTATAAGATCATAGGTAATAAGGTAATAGGCTGTAAAATTTTTGTTTTCAATGATGGTTAATTCTTTTTCAATTCGTTCATTCCATATTTTTTTATCTTGGCCATATCGTTTGAGATACCCTTTCGCAGTTTCTTGACGGAGATAAGCCAGGTCGTCTTTTTTATTCCCCAAAAAAAACTTTTTGTTTTTATCTTCATGAAGTTCGCACTCAATCGAACATTGATCAATTAGTTTTTTTGTGTTTAGAATTATTTCAGGGTAACGTTCAAATTGCCGTTCAATGTCTTTTTCACTCAACATGAATTCCCCTTTGTCTGCTTGTTGGTGTTCGGCAAGCTTGCTAAGCAACGTATTATGAGCAATGCAACGGAGTAACCGATGTACATTGTGATCCTTATAGAAAAGCTTCTTATCTTTTTTTTGAGGCGGAAGAAATGTTACAGGATGAAGAATCACAAACTTATGAATGTGCTCGGGCTTTGAGGAGGGGTGAAGGGAAAATGAATTAAGATCCTGTTTACGAATGCCAATGTATTCATACGGTCTCAATACTTCGGGTTCGACCTTTCCAAAAGGGTAGATGATAAAGGCGTTTTCAATCTCAGGCGCCTGTGGCGGAGGTTGTTTGGCTTCCCGGTTAAGGTGAGAGAGAAACCGGTTAATGGCTTCAAACCCTTCCTTGTTTTTGGCGATGGCGATGTAAAGCAATTCATGTTCTTTCCTGAATTCAATACCTACGGCGATGTCGAGCTGATAAGGTTCCTTTCCAAATTTGGTCAGGCCGTTTTTATACAATTTATTTTTCGCGCATATCCGCAGCATTTCCAAATAGGAAGCGGTGTTATTAATTTCAGTCAGCACAAGTTTGTGCACGCCGCACCGCTTAGCTTCCTGGAAAAGGGTTTCTACCGGTAGCGTACCGTATTTAAAACTGAAACCTGTATGACAGTTGAGAAACATAGAGGTGTTATATCTTTTCCAAACTATAAGCCATAGCTTCCGATCTTCTTCAACTCAATCCTGCAAGAATGAAATTGTTACAACCTGATGATTTTAGGTATCGAACCCAACGGGACTCAATTCAGAGAATTATGGTTTCGCCCTTCTACGAAATATCAACCCTTCGTGCTTTGCGCAGTTTTGTAAACCCATACGTTCTTCATTTATTTTCTCCTAATTTTTTAAAGTGGATTTGCAGCTAATGCCATAGACTCAAGGTGAGCCATTACCAACCTGATCTCGGAAAAACTGTATCCATCACCTAACGCCTCCTTGACAGGCGTCAATGCTTTTCCACCAATCTTTTCAAGGGCTTGTTGAATAGCTTGAATTTTTGTGGTATCAACGAGCGCATCAATTTTCAATTTTCCTTGCTGAAAATAAAATGCTAAATGATTTTCTACCGTTATCGGACTAAGTCCCCGCAGCTCACCAATCCTCTCAACGGAATGACCTTTTTTAAAAAGTTCAAAGCTTTGTTGCTTTGTATCCGTTTCGCGCTCGGGTCTTTCTTTTCGGTGACGTTTGGGCGATTTGAGATGAATGCGTGACTTCAACTGATGGCTTATACAATAGGCTGCTACTACTTCCCAAAACTGTTTGCCGTATTTCTCCATTTTAATTTCACCAAAGCCGGAAATTTTTCTTAGCTCTTCTTTATTGTGTGGGAGGTATGTAGCAATTTCCAGAAGAGTAGCATCGGATAGTACGATGTATGCCGGAACATTTTCTTCCGCCGCCAACTGCCGTCTTACATCTTTTAGTTGCAGGAAAAGTGCAGTTTCATATTCAACTTTTTGTTCTTGAACTTCGACTTTTTCTTTGTGTTTCGTAAGCATCACAGGCTCCATTCCTTTCAGGACCAACGCGCTTTTAGTCGTAAGAGTGAGCAACGGATATAGTCCCTCCGATTTTACTAGATAACCTTGCGAAAGGAGATCCCTGATGACGATATTCCAATCGTCTTTGCTTATGTCAGCGCCAATGCCAAATGTTTTTAATTGTTTGTGGTCCTCCTGAATTTTTGCGGCGTTCGATCCTCTCAGAAAGTCAATGACGTATCCTGCTCCGAACCGCTGTTGCAAACGAGACACCGCCGAAAGTACTTTTTGTGCCATCACCGTTCCGTCTACCAATTCGACGCGGGTGAGACAAAAATCACAATTGCCACAATAGTCTACCGCGGTTTCATCGAAATAGTTTAACAAATATTTTCTGCGACAGGTGTTCAGGTCACCGTAGGTCGCCATCTGCTCAAGCTTTCTTAAATATATTTTTGTTTGTTCGGGATTGTCTTCGATCTCCACAAATTTTTTCATCTTGCTCACATCTGCATAGGAGTAGAATAACAATGCCTCACTGTCCAAACCATCCCTCCCTGCACGGCCGGTTTCCTGATAATAGCTTTCGATATTTTTAGGTAAGTCCATATGCACGACATACCTGACGTTGGATTTGTCAATGCCCATGCCAAAGGCAATGGTAGCTACCATGACTTTCACTTCATCGCGCAGAAACATTTCCTGATGTTTGGTACGCTGTTCTTTTTCCATGCCTGCATGATAAGCCAACGCTTTAAAACCTTGTTCCGTTAAATCATTTGCCAACCTCTCTGTAGAGGCGCGCGACAAACAATAGACAATACCTGAATCCTCTCTGTGTTTTTCCAGGAAGCCAAGTAGCTTCTCGAAGCTTTTTTTCTTTTGCTCCACCGTATATCGAATATTCGGCCGGTTGAAGCTGGATATAAACGTAACAGGATTGTGCAGCTCTAATTTTTCAAGAATATCTTTTCGTGTTAAGCGATCGGCCGTGGCAGTGAGGGCGATGACCGGGACATGGGGCATCGTGCGTTTAAGCTGCGCGAGCATCAGATATTCCGGTCTGAAGTCGTGGCCCCAATGTGAAATGCAATGGGCTTCATCAATCGCGATGAGACTTACGGGGAATGAAGATATTTTTTTAAAGAATGTGCTTTCCGGAGCGAGGTAAAGCAACTTCAATTCTTTTGATTTAACTTTCGCTAAAATTTCTTCCTGCTCATGGCTGCTTTGTGTGGAGTTTAAAAAAGCAGCTTTGATTCCGTTGATGCGCAATGCATCGACCTGGTCTTTCATAAGCGCAATCAGGGGGGAGATGACGATGGTGAGCCCGTCAAAAACAAGGGCGGGAATCTGATAGCACAACGATTTGCCTCCGCCTGTGGGCATGAGTACAAAAGAATCTTTCTTCTGAAGAACAATATTGATGATAGCTTCCTGTTCTAAACGGAAGGAGGAATAGCCGAATTGGGTTTGAAGGATTTCTAAGGGGTTCATAATTACCATAACGTTAATATAAAAAAGATTGTAAAGTTGTATTCATTAAATGACGCATACCCCGCATCATTTAAGTTAAATTGATCCCCCAAACATTATATCCTTATAATGTATCCACCTATTTTCTCCGCGCGCCAAAACCGTTATACGATCGCAGAGAAAATGCTGACTGTAGTGAAAATCTTTTAAATACAGCCAGGTTTTTACAAAATCTTCGATATCCATATTTTTTGCAATCGTAATATGAGGGGTATAGTTAATATCCTCCTTTACGACCTTTTCAAAAATATCGCGAATAGGATATTTATTGACGATGTCCAGGTAAATGGTTCGGTTGGCTCCGTGATGGAACACGTTCAGATTTTTGATGAAGATATTGAATGGTTTAAACGAGGCTGCCTTTGATCTCACATGTTGAATAATATCTTCCATATGTTCATCATTATATTTAAACAGAGAAATATATGCCTTGGAATATCGATCCTCGAATTCGCGACCAGCTAAATACTGCACGTCATCTTTCAGCACAGACACATCGCTCATGATATGAGGAGGTGGTGAAATGATGAAAAATAATTCCTGAACAGCGTTGAATTTTAATGTTAATGGTTTCATATCTATGGCGTTTATTTTTATTCACATTTTTTACACATTTATAAGGCATCGAACATAATATCTTTATAATGTATCCACTTTGTTTGCTCACGTGTCAGCACCGTTATTCGATCACAAAGAAAATGTTGGCTGTAAGAGAAGTCTTTCAAGTAAGACCAAGTCTTTTTAAAATCTTCGATATCAATATTTTTAGTGAGCGTGATTTGAGGAGTGAAGCTTATCTCTTCTGTCACGAGCTCTTTAAAAATATCAGAGATAGGATATTTATTGATTATATCGAGGTAAATAGTGCTACTGGATCCCTGACGAAATGCATTAAAATTTTTAAGGAAGATATTAAACGGTTTCACATAGGCAGCTTTTGACCTGGCGTATTGAAGCATGGTTTCTATGTGCTTTCCCCCACATTTAAATAGTGAGATATGGGGTTTGGAATATCGATCAATCAATTCATGGCCAACCACAGTTTGAATATCTTCCTTTAATAACGCCACCGCGTTCTTGATGTGTGGAGGAGGTGAGATGAGGAAAAAAAATTCCTGCTCAGCGCTATTTATTAATGATGGGTACATATTATTATTTGTTTTATATTTCAGCGCAGCCTAAAATTCCCTTTAAACATATTCATCTCCATTCTTACTCTTCGTCCAACGCCAAGGGTGGTGGCGCGGATCAATTTCTCTACACCGTGTTTATGTTTGATGTAATCGATGGCTTCATAGAGATTGATGGTTTCAGCCGTATCATCAAACATGCTGATCTGATGATTGCCGTAGACCAACCCGCTCAACCGAACACCTACAAGTCTGATTAACATTCTTCGGTTGTATAATTTGTTAAACAGCTCGGTGACAATACGAAGCAGTACATGATCCGAGGATGTATAGGGAATTTGAATTTGTTTGGTTTCTGTATCGAAATTGGAGTAGCGGATCTTTACCGTCAGGCAGGAAGCCAGTTTTTGCTGTTCGCGTAACTGAAAAGCAACTTTTTCTATCATTGCAATGAGCACGGATTTTAACCTCTTCACATCGATGGTGTCTTCGTCAAACGTGCATTCTGTGGAAATTGATTTTTGTTCACTGTAGGGCATTACTGGGGATTCATCGATGCCATGTGCTTTGTTCCAGAGACTGATCCCATTTTTCCCGAAAGCGCTGATCAGAAACTTCAATGGCATGTCACGCAACGTTGATACTGTACGCACTCCCATATCATAAAGAAAAGAAGCAGTTTGTTTTCCGACCATCGGAATTTTATCTACCGATAAAGGTCCAAGAAATTCTTTTTCCGTTCCTGCTACGATGTGTTCCTGGGCGTTCGGTTTAAATTCTGCGGTTGCTACTTTTGATACCAGTTTATTAACAGACATCCCCAGCGAAATAGGCAGTCTGCTTTCCTTCATTATTTTCTTTTGCAATTCGACCGCCCACTTGAACGCACCGAAATACCGGTCCATCCCGCTGGCATCGATATAGAATTCATCGACAGAGGCTTTTTCAAACATGGGGGCCGAGTCGGCAATAATATCAGTCACTAAATGGGAGGCCACGCTGTACGCTTCCATGTCGCCTGATATCACGATGGCATCCGGACATAATTGAAGCGCTAAGTACATGGGCATAGCGGAATGGACCCCGAACCTGCGAGTCTCATAGCTGCAAGCTGCTACCACACCTCGGCGGCTGCTTCCCCCGACAATTAATGGTTTACCTTTCAAAAAGGGATTGCGTTGGCATTCCACAGCAACAAAAAAAGCATCTAAATCCAGGTGTATTATATTCCGATCCATGATGCTAAATAACTAAAAATATTAGTCAAATGTTTTTATTATTAACTAATTTTTTTAGTTTTGTTCTGCTGATGCCATAGCGACATGGATAGTTACGAGTTTTGAGTTGCGTGTTTCGGGTTGGGGAATCCTCAACTTCTTGGCGCGCAACTCCTAGCTTGTAGCTCTTAAAAAATTATGTTTTATAAAAACTCACCACTTATTTTTACAACATGGCTATCGTAAACAAAAACTTAAAATTTCTGCGGGTTCAGCAAGGATTGACTCAAAAGCAGTTAGCCGAAAAGCTGGGCTTGAAGCAAGCCGCTATCGGCGCGTATGAAGAAGAACGGTCAACACCACCGCTGGCTTCGCTGCTTGATATCATAAAGATCTTCAATGTGAATCTCGATGATCTGGTAAAGCATGACCTGAGCCGGTTTTCAGAAAAAGATAGAAAGAGTAAAAGAGATGTATTGGCGATAACCGTTGACAGCAATAATAAGGAGAATGTTGAACTGGTTTCACATAAAGCATCGGCCGGCTATTTGTCGGGTTATCAGGATACTGAATTTGTAAGGGAACTTCCGAAGATTAGCATGCCTGTCTTACCAAAAAATAAAACCTACCGGGCTTTTGAAATTCAAGGTGACTCCATGTTACCCATTCAGCCAGGTAGCATCATCTTTGGAGAATATGTGGAGAATGCAGCTGCTATCAAAAATGGAAAACTGTACATCCTTATTACGAAACAGGATGGTATCGTTTTTAAGCGCGTTTTCAATTTTACACAAGGGGAAGGAAAGTTATTGTTGGTTTCAGATAACCGCCAGTACGAACCGTATTCCGTGGATGCAAATGATATTTTAGAAATATGGAGTGCAAAAGCATTTTTCTCCAATCAATTTCCGGATCTCCAAAATAATGCGGCTTCAACGGATCATTTAGCGCATACCGTGCTATCGCTTCAAACCGAAATTCAGCGATTGAAGAAAAAGGGATGACAGGTCGTTGGCCGAAGTGGCCGACAGTTGGAATCTTCCGCAATGGAGTCACCGCCGACACATCGTGAAGAAGCAGGGAGACCTTTTAAAAATGTGCCGAAGGCGGGACTCGAACCCGCATAGCTTGCGCCACACGCCCCTGAAACGTGCGTGTCTACCAATTTCACCACTTCGGCAGAAGCAGTAACTTGTTGTTTTCTAGGTGCCCAGAACTGGACTCGAACCAGCACACCCTTTCGGGCGCTACCACCTCAAAGTAGTGCGTCTACCAATTTCGCCACCTGGGCAAGGTATGTGAGTGACTTAAGGGCGACAAAAGTAACAAGCTTTAAACATTTAACAAAGGCTTTACAAAAAACGGCTCATCCAAACTCCAGCCGCTAAAGCTAATAGTCCGGCAATCACACTGATGGATATGTAGAGAAGGGAGGTTCCAATAAATTTTTGTTGGAATAAATTAAAGTTTTCCAAGGCAAAAGCAGAGAATGTTGTAAAGCCCCCGCAAAAACCCACGCTTAAGAACAAGCGTCCATTTTCCGTAAGCCCTGCTTTGCGGAGTGCCAGCATATAGATCACGCCCAGTAAAAATGAACCAACAACATTTACACTTAATGTGCCATACGGAAAAATTGAGTTCAGCTTTTCGTCCACAAGCTTGACCGTTACATAGCGGGCCACGCTACCAATAAATCCTCCCAAACCAATGATTAAAAGTTTATACACCAATTTTTCAATCTCTTGCAAAGAGCCGAGAATGGGATTTGAACCCACGACCTGCTGTTTACGAAACAGCTGCTCTACCCCTGAGCTACCTCGGCAGTTCATAACAACTAGCCAACAAATGCTGGAAATCGATCCACGAATCTATTCATAATTTTAAAATGGTGGGCAGGTTTTTTACACGACGGTTTTAGGTTAAACTTAAAATAAAGAAAAACCGTTAGGCATGAGTAATATCGCTCTGAACTCCCTATAATAGCCACCTACATTAATATGGGATTTCTTATTAAATCAGAGTTATATATTTTTATCTTTCAATCGATGTTTCACTAAAAACCCCTTTTTAATATGTCACTTAGATTAGGCGATGTAGCTCCTGATTTCACAGCAGAAACTACGGAAGGCACAATTAAATTTCATGAATGGTTAGGGAGTGGGTGGGGAGTACTCTTTTCACATCCCGCTGATTTCACACCTGTATGTACTACGGAACTTGGTGAAGTAGCCAAACTTCGTTCGGAATTTGGTAAACGGGATGTTAAGGTGATGGCGATCAGCGCCGATCCTTTAGACTCGCATACCAAGTGGATCGGTGATATTAATGAGACACAAAATACGGTGGTGAATTATCCTTTGATTGCTGATCCGAAATTTGAGATAGCCAATCTATATGGGATGGTGCATCCGAATGTGGACAAATTTACCGTGCGTTCGGTGTTTATTATCGGGCCTGACAAAAAGATAAAACTGATGATCACCTATCCGGCCTCTACCGGAAGGAACTTCGACGAAATCTTGCGGGTAATTGATAGCTTACAACTTACTGCTAAATACAGTGTGGCCACTCCTGCTAACTGGAAGCATGGCGAAGATGTAATTATTACTGCTGCCGTTAAGGATGAAGATGTACCCGGTAAATTTCCGAAAGGTCATAAACGCATTAAACCTTATTTAAGAACGACGCCTCAGCCGAATCTTTGACGGCCAAAACGTATTATTGATTTTGATGCTCCATGAAAAAAAATCATGGAGCATTTCTTTTTTCGGCCATAGAGACGAAATTGTATTATCTCGTTTTATTGGATGTAACAACAATCCCAAATTACGAGTTAATAGATGGCCTATGTCAAAAACCGCTTCTGCTTTTGCCCATCTACGGGATATTTTGATCTTACCGGTTTCCGTTACATGTATCGTTCCTTATTTCATTTATGATCGAAGTGATGACATACCGGAAAGTATATTTTTTAAGATCATTGGCGGCATTCTCGCAGGTGGTGGGTTAGTGTTATTCCTTTACACGGTTTTTCTTTTTAAAACAATTGGGAAAGGCACGCTGGCACCATGGAGTGAAAAACAAAACCTTGTAATAGAAGGACCCTATCGATACTGCAGAAATCCAATGATCTCGGGTGTGCTTTTTATTCTCATCGGCGAGGCTTTTCTTTTTCATTCCGTTAGTATTTTATGGTGGGCTCTGTTATTTGTGATAATCAATACGGTGTATTTTATTACCGTGGAAGAGCCCGCGCTATATGAAAAATTTGGGAAAGACTATAAAAATTATAAAAAGCATGTTCCTCGTTGGATCCCCAGATTAAAACCGTATAGGCCTTAGTATTGATTATGGTTAAGGTCACTAAATATTGAATCACGCGTACAACGGTGTAACTATTCACATACATTTTAAAAATTCGGTAATGTAGGGTACCATACCCGCTGGTTGACATGCCACGCCAGACTAGAGCGCGTCGGTTACGCGCCAAAAAATGCGAAGATCGATTTAGGTTTATTGTGGCGCGTGTTCCTTCAATTAATCCGATACGCTGGGTTAAAACCCAGCGCTACCATAAGGAAGCCCCGCTGGGGCTTAATTCTTCTTACTTACTCCGGTGGGTTTTTCTCTCCTTAAGAGATTATCTTCATAAGAAGAACGATTTGCTTTACTGTGCGTGTGTTACTTCGATTAATCCGATACGCTGGGTTAAAACCCAGCGCTACCATAAGGAAGCCCCGCTGGGGCTTAATTCTTCTTACTTACTCCGGTGGGTTTTACTCTCCTTAAGAGATTATCTTCATAAGAACGATTTGCTTTACTGTGCGTGTGTTACTTCGATTAATCCGATACACTGGGTTGAAACCCAGTTCTACCAAAAGGAAGCCCCGCTGGGGCTTAATTCTCCTTACTTACTTCGATGGTTTCTCTCCTTAAAAGATTATCTTCATAAGATCGATTTGCTTTACTGTGGCGCGTGTTACTTCGATTAATCCGATACGCTGGGTTGAAACCAAGTTCTACCAAAAGGAAGCCCCGCTGGGGCTTAATTCTCCTTACTTACTCCGGTGGGCTTCCCCTCCCTAAAATATTATCTTCATTTAAGAAGATCGATTTTTACTTTACTGTGGTGCTTTTTACCTCGATTAGCTCGATACGCTGGGTTGAAACTCAGCGCTACAAATAGGGATCCCGTTGGGTCTTAGCCTCCTTACTTCGCTGGTGCTCTTCTTAGAAGATTATCTGCATGAGAAGATCGATTTTACTTTACTGTGGCGCGTCCTTATTTCCATTAATTCAATACGCTGGTCGAGGCTGAGACTCAACGCTACAAATAGGAAGTCTGCTGGGGCTTAATTTCTTCATACTACACCGGGGTTAATTTTCCACACCTCGCTGACGCCTAAATCTTCTGTAAAAGATTATCTACATAAGAATAATTATGTTCATCGTGTTGTCGCGTATCGAAAAGAAATTAGGTTTAATGCTTGAGCAGAAACACGGGATTTCGAAATAATTGCCCTTTTAGTAAACCTAAAGACCACTTCACTCGTATATAACATCCAATTTAGTGTTGACATTTTTTAAAGCCCTAATCAACCTAACAAACACCTATTCTCCTGTAGCGCACTATAGGGATTTATTAAAAGGATAATAGGATCTCAAATTTTAAAAGTGAATGCTGGAGAATAAAATATAGGGGTAATCGACTATATAATTGTCATATAAAAAATGAACAGGTATGAAGAACAAAATTGATTTATTGAATGCAGCGAATGCTTACCTGAAACAATTTTATGTTGCCCAGGGAAACTTGAATCAACTCATTTACGAGGAGAGGCTCCTGAAACGAATTCAAAAAAGCCGACGACCTCAGCCAAATACCCATCGTATGATGCTGAATTTTTCGGCCTTATAAATTAATTTCGAGTCCCTACCGTCACGCGTTAAATCGTTTTCGCTAACCATACGAGTTCAGCGCCAATAAAAGAATGGCAATATTGATTGAATAACCAAAGCAATTTGTTGTTAAAATTCATTCCTGTGATCGTACTTTCGTACCCTAAATAATTAGGAAAGTATTCATGCGCTATCGTACTGCTGAAATAGATGACTTACCCGGGATAGTAAAACTTTACAAAGCCGTTGCCCACAAGAAAGGAAGTATCGCCCGTCTTGAGCATGAAGTATCAGAGCACTATGTTAGAAATTTTCTGGAGAAGAGTCTCTCCACTGGTCTCATTATTGTGGGTGAAAATCCCGATGATCCGGAGGAACTGGTTGCCGAGATACACGCCTTTAAATCAGGTGTCCAAGTTTTTGATCACGTGCTCAGCGATCTTACCGTTGTAGTGCATCCTCAGTTTCAAGGAAAAAAAATCGGTCGCACTATATTCACGATCTTCCTGGAGGAAATAGGTCACAATCGGATGGACATTGGCAAGGTAGAACTAATAGCACGCGAGAGCAATCAAAAAGCAATACAGCTATATCAATCGTTGGGTTTTCAGATCGAGGGCCGTTTGGAAATGCGCATAAAGACATCGGATGGTCACTATGAAGCGGATATTCCGATGGGCTGGCAGAATCCGAATTACGAGTTTGAATAGTTTCGAGTTGCGAGTCTAGAGTTTCGAGTTTTGGGCCTGAACGTTCGGAAGTCAGAAACTTGAAACTCGAAACTCGAAACTACTAAACTAAATATTCAAACAGATTTTCGTTTTGATTGACGAGCGTATAGTTTAATGAATGACTATCCATGCGTGGAAATGAGCGCATTAAAATCTTCTTTGGATTTTACTTCAATACCGATCAGCGCCGGTCCACTTTCCTTGTTGTTTTTTTGAATGAATTCAAAACGCACGATGTCATCATTGGGACCGAGGATATCATTGACAAATTCTTTCAACGCGCCTGGCCGTTGCGCAAAACGCACAATAAAATAATGTTTCAAGCCTTCATACAGCAGTGAACGCTCTTTGATCTCCTGCATTCGATCAATGTCATTATTTCCACCGCTAAGAATGCATACTACTTTTTTTCCTTTGATCTGATCAGCGTATTGATCCAAGCGCTGCAATGGACAAAGCCCCCGCTGGCTCAGCCACAATAGCGTCTTCGTTGTAAAGCTGTAAAATGGTGGAGCTTACTTTACCTTCTGGTACCAGAAGCATGTCGGAGAGGATATCCTTGCAAAGCTCGAAACGTCAGGTCACCTACTTTTTTCACGGCGGCACCATCAACAAAACGCTGGATCTTATCCAAGACCACCGGCCTTCCAGCCTTCAGCGCTTCTTTCATGGAAGGTGCTCCGAGCGGTTCCACTCCTACAACTTTTGTGTGAGGACGACAATACCTTAAAGTATTGTCCAACGCCTGCGCATAGACCACCTCCCCCAATGGGAATAAAAATAAAATCAATGTTCGATAGCTCATCTAAAATTTCTTTCCCCACGGTTCCCTGTCCTTCAATTACTTTCAAATGATCAAAAGGAGGAATAAAGACCATGTTATTTTGCTGTGCAAATTCCATAGCGTGCGTCTGGCACTCATCGAACGTATCCCCGATAAGCACAATTTCAATATTGTTACCTCCAAACATTTTAACCTGAGTGATCTTCTGCTTTGGCGTAATGGCAGGCATGTAGATTATTCCCTTTATGTCAAGATGCTTACAGGCAAAACGCTACGCCCTGAGCGTGATTTCCGGCACTGGCGCACACAACACCTCGCTTGCGTTGCTCTTCGTTTAAACTTTGGATCAGGTTATAGGCGCCTCTTATTTTATAAGAACGAACAACCTGCAAATCTTCACGCTTAAGATAGATCTCAGCGTGAAATTTCTCCGATAACTTTCTATGAAATTGCAGTGGCGTTTTTAAAGCAACAGATTTTAATGCAGCGGCCGCTGCATTGACATTAAGATTATGTAGTTTGTGTCGTGAGTGGACATTGCATAGTTGATTACCTCTGCGTCTTCGCGCCTCTGCGGTTAAAATTTTAACCGCAGAGGCGCAGAGACGCAGAGAATTAATGTTAATTTATCATACTGGCTTCTACTGTAGCTTTTTCAGGTCTGAGTTTGCGCACAGCGGCACCGGCTTGCCAGAGTTCGCTGTCGCGAAGTTCTTTTAGCTCTTCTGCCAGCTTTTCGCGATAATCAGGTTTGCTGCAGGTTTCGATGGTACGCTTGGCTTCCTGGCCTGAAGCGACACTTTTATAAAGTTCCTGAAAGACAGGAAGCGTAGCAGCTTTGAATTTCTTTTTCCAATCCAGCGCGCCGCGTTGTGCTGTAGTGGAGCAGTTAGCATACATCCAGTCCATACCGTTTTCTGCTACGAGCGGCATAAGGCTTTGCGTAAGTTCTTCTACGGTTTCGTTAAAGGCTTCAGAAGGAGAGTGTCCATTAGCACGAAGCACTTCATATTGCGCTTCAAAAATACCAGCGATAGCGCCCATCAGCGTTCCACGTTCTCCGCTTAAGTCAGAGTAAACTTCTTTCTTGAAATCTGTTTCGAACAAATATCCTGATCCAACACCAATGCCCAAGGGCAATCGCTTTTTGTTTCGCTTTTCCGGTAGCATCCTGAAATACAGCATAGCTCGAGTTTATACCTTTGCCTTGTAAAAACAACCTGCGGACGGAAGTTCCAGAACCTTTAGGTGCAGCAAGAATCACATCGATATCAGGCGGAGGAATGATTCCGGTTTGTTCTTTGAAAGTAATTCCAAAGCCATGGGAAAAATACAGCGTCTTTCCCTTTGTTAAGTGTGGCTTAATGGTTGGCCACGATGCGATTTGACCTGCATCGGAAAGCAGGAATTGAATGATCGTTCCGCGTTTGGCTGCTTCTTCAATTTCAAATAGTGTTTCGCCGGGAACCCATCCATGTTCAACAGCTTTGTTCCATGTTTTGGAGTTTTTGCGTTGGCCGACAATTACCGTAAAGCCATTGTCACGAAGATTTAACGCTTGGGCTGGTCCCTGAACACCATAGCCGATAATTGCGATCACCTCATTTTTTAATGTATCCAGTGCTTTTTCCATTGGGAATTCTTCGCGGGTTACTACCTCTTCCAAGGTGCCTCCAAAATCGATCTTTGCCATAATGTTTAGTTTAGTTTTTTAGTTTCGAGTTTCTGAGTTTAAAGTTTGAGTTTCGAGTTTACGCTACCTTGTTTATTGCTGCGGTTGCTAAGCTCGAAATAGAGGTCGCTGCCGCTATAATAATTGGCTTGCTCTACTTCGATTAATTTTTCAAGCTGATGTTTTATTTTTTCCATCAGATCAGGTGTGGTATACACCAATAGTATTGCACCTCCTCTGTAGAAAGTCATCTTCATTTTCATGTGCGATTAATTTTTTAATCCGCACACTCCTGCGGTTCAGAACATTCACAATTCTGTTGAGAATTGAAAAGTTATTATCTGAAGTAATTTCGAAGTGTGAAGTTCTGTTTCATCATTGTCTATCATTTAATATTTTCATTTATTTGCAGTAAACCTTTATTTTTTTGGTGCCTCCAATAATACTTCGCCAACACCAGCGCCCGCAGGTACCATGGGAAACACACAATCTTCTTTACCCACTACTGCTTCTAAAAAATAAGGAGTTGTAGCATCCAGCATTTCTTTGATTGCTGCCTGCAGTTCTTCCCTTTTTTCAACTTTGCGCGCCGGTATATTATACGCTTCCGCAATTTTTACAAAATCCGGATTTTGCCATTTCCGTAAAGGAGTATCGCTTTTCATGGAAGAGTTGTTGCCATTGCCGAACCATACCCAGGAAGTTATTATTCAGTACCAGGATCTTAACAGGGATTTTATATTGCATGATCGTACCTAATTCCTGTATCGTCATTTGATAGCCGCCATCACCGATCACCGCAACAACTTGTTTTTCGGGTACGCCTAATTTAGCGCCCATCGCTGCCGGCAAAGCAAAACCCATCGTGCCCGCGCCCCCTGATGTTACATTGGTTCGTCGGATTTTTATACTTATAGTAGCGGGACGTCGTCATCTGATGCTGTCCAACATCAGTAACTACAATTGCTTCGCCCTTCGTTAGTATCGAAAGATGGTTGATAACTTCACCCATCGTTAAAATACCAGGAGGGTTAAACTCATCTTTAACTACTTTTTCATATTCGATATCATTAAGCTTGGTGAAGCTTTCAATCCAGTCGCTATGATTGTTCGAATTACATTTTTCAATCAGCGCTTGTAATGCTTCTTTAGCGTCGGCATGAACTGCTACATCCGCTTTAATGATCTTATGGATCTCAGCTTTGTCAATATCAAGTGAACTACCTTAGCTTGTTTGGCGTACTTGCTTACGTTGCCCGTTACACGATCATCAAATCGCATCCCTATACCAATAAGCACATCACATTGATTCGTATTTAAATTCGGGCCATAATTACCGTGCATGCCAAGAAATCCAACATAGTTCGGATGATCGGTTGGGAAACATCCCAACCCCAGCAAGGTACAGGCTACTGGAATTCCCGTCTTTTCTGAAAAGGCGATCAGCTCCTCCGTTGCACCGGAAAGTAAGATGCCCTGTCCAGCAAGGATATAAGGTCTTCTTAGCTTCATTGATAAGCTGTGCTGCCGCATCTAACCTGATCGAGTTGAAGCGTAGGTTTAGGTTTATAGGTACGGATGTTTTCGCATTTGCGATATTCCGGCTGCTTCGATGATTTCATTTTGCGCATTCTTGGTAATGTCTACCAACACAGGTCCAGGGCGGCCGGTACCTGCGATGTAGAAAGCTTTGGCAACGGCAGGGGCAATGTCTTTCGCTTCCGTTACCTGAATGTTCCATTTCGTTACAGGAATGGTTGTATTCACTACATCCGTTTCCTGGAATGCATCCGTGCCCAACAAGTGCGCAAATACCTGCCCCGTGATACAGACCAGTGGAGTTGAATCGATCAGTGCATCCGCGAGTCCAGTCACTAAATTAGTAGCACCTGGGCCTGAGGTAGCGAAGACAACGCCCACGCGGCCGGTAACACGTGCAAATCCCTGCGCAGCATGAATGGCGCCTTGTTCATGGCGCACGAGAATGTGCGTAAGCCTATCAGCATAATGGTAGAGTGCATCATATATCGGCATGATTGCACCACCCGGATAACCAAATATTTTATCCACTCTTTCTTCTACAAGACATCGAAGCAGTATTTCTGATCCGGATATTTTTTGTTTTGGCTGCTCCCGTTTTTCTTCGGGTTCAGCTGCAGCCTTAGTCTTCATCAGTAACGCATCCATCGGCAGCAGTTTTTACTTGTTTCGCATACTTCAATAAAATTCCATTTCTGGCATTCAACTTCGGTGTTACCCAGACTGCTCTGCGTTTTGCAATTGTTGCTTCATCAACCATAAGGTTGATCGTATGGTTTTGAACGTCTATTTCAATAAGATCATTGTCTTCTACCAAGGCAATCAGTCCCCCTTCATAGGCTTCAGGTGTAATGTGGCCAATCAATAATCCATGAGATCCTCCGGAGAATCTTCCATCCGTGATCAGCGCTACACTTTTTCCCAGGCCAGCGCCCATGATAGCGGAAGTGGGCTTTAACATTTCTGGCATACCGGGCGCTCCTTTAGGTCCCACGTACCGGATCACGACGACATCACCTGCTTTCACTTTTCCATCTTTAATTCCATCCACTAATTCAAACTCACCATTGAACACCCGTGCAGTTCCTTTGAATTTTTCGCCTTCTTTACCCGTGATCTTAGCTACCGATCCTTTGTTCGCCAGATTACCATACATAATCTGTAGATGACCCGTTGCCTTAATAGGATTTTCAACAGGATAGATCACATTTTGTTTTTCAAATTCAATCGATGGAACATCTTCCAGATTTTCTTCAATCGTTTTACCGGTTACCGTAATACAGTCGCCATGCAGGAAACCTTTTTTCAACATATATTTCATCACTATGGGAACTCCACCAATCTTGTGAAGATCTTCCATTAGATATTTTCCGCTAGGCTTCAAGTCCGCCAGCATCGGAGTTTTGTCGGAAATTCGCTGAAAATCTTCTTGTGTAACTTTTACCCCGACTGCTTTCGCCATGGCTATGAGGTGCAGCACCGCATTCGTTGATCCGCCCAGTATCATAACCGTGGTGATTGCATTCTCAAATGCTTTTTTGCGTCATGATATCACGTGGTTTCAAATCACGCTCCAGCAGCATCTTTATGGCTTTGCCTGCTGCTTTACATTCCTCTGCTTTCTCCTCACTTAGCGCAGGGTTGGAAGAAGAATAAGGCAACGACATGCCCATTGCTTCAATCGCCGATGACATTGTATTAGCAGTATACATTCCACCACATGCTCCAGCTCCAGGGCATGCATTTTGAACAATGCCTTTAAAATCTTCAGGGGTAATAGTCCCTGCCATTTTTTGGCCAAGCGCTTCAAAGGCGGATATAATGTTTAGCTGTTGTCCTTTCCAGTTTCCGCCAGCAATAGTTCCGCCATAGACCATGATCGCTGGCCGGTTCAAACGTCCCATCGCCATCAATGCACCCGGCATATTTTTATCACAACCTACTACGGCAATCAATGCATCGTAATATTGTGCTCCACATACTGCTTCAATTGAATCGGCAATGATCTCACGGCTGACCAGCGAGTAGCGCATCCCTTCGGTTCCATTGCTGATGCCATCGCTTACACCGATCGTATTAAAAATCAAACCCACCAGATCATTCTCCCACACTCCTGTTTTTACTACTTGAGCCAGTGTGTTCAGGTGCATGTTGCAGGGATTGCCATCAAACCCTGTGCTTACAATGCCTACTTGTGCTTTATCTAAATCTTTTTCTGTTAACCCAATAGCATACAACATAGCCTGCGCTGCAGGTAACGTAGGGTCTTGTGTGATTGTCTTACTATACTTGTTCAAGGTTTCCGTTCTAGTTTCGAGTTTCAAGTTTCTAGTTTCTAGTTTGTCTTCTCATATAATTACATAGCTGAAAGACTTCTCACGCACCTGGCATTTATAGGCTTCTTGTAGCTGGCGCCAAGACTGTCAAACCAATCTTTCCTGAAAGGTTTAGCATCAATGGATTCAACACCAGCAATTTCTGTCGCTGTTCCGCACAAGAAAACACTGTCAGCATTTTCAAGTTCTTCGGGTTTAATATTTCTTTCCTTTACGGGAATATCCAATTCCTGGCAAATGTTGAGAACCGATTGACGCGTAATGCCCGGAAGAATATGACCTGGCGCCGGCGTGTATAAGATTCCATTTTTTTCCATAAAAAAATTTGCTCCAGGCGCTTCCGCTATGAATCCATTCATATCCAACATCAGTGCTTCATCATAGCCTCTTACCTTGGCTTCACTCGTAGCCAAAATAGAGTTGACATAATGACCGGTGATTTTAGCCTCCATCTTCAGTGAGTTTGGATTAGGCCGCTGATAAGAAGATATACAAAGCTTGAGCATTTTGTCGCCGTGATACTTATCCCACTCCCACGCACACATCATCAGAAATACTTCCTGAGATTGAGTTAGCAACATATTGGGGCCACAATAAACCAGAGGGCGGATATAGGAATCCGAAAAATTATTTTTTTCCAAAAGCAGGTAAGCGATCTGAATTAGTTCTTCCGTTTCATATTGAAAAGGAATTCCTACTAATGCACAACTTTTCTTTAAGCGTTCAAAATGCTCGTAAGCCTTAAAGATTTTTACACCATTCATGGATTGATATGCGCGAATGCCTTCGAACGCTCCCATACCATAGTGCAAAGTCTGACTGTAGAGATCGGAATGAGCATCAACCGCTTTGATGAACTTGCCGTTCAAGAAAAGGATTGTGTCTTTCGTATAGTACATATAACAATTGTTAGTTTGTGTTAAGCCATATAAAACAAAACCGCCCCGAGGCTATCGGGGCGGTCTGTGAATTTTTTCTTTATATAATTATATCACCATCGCCCCTTCGGGTTTAAGAATAATCACGACAATAAGTAGCACGGAAAGTATGTCAACCATCCATGAAGAGATGGCTCTGCGTTCTGATATTTTTATTGAATTCAGCATAATATTCTGTGCGAGTACAATTCTCACCAATTATAGTTTATAATTCAAGATTTTTGATAGAAATATTTCATTATCAGCAAGTAACAAATGTTAGGTAGAAGAACGGTTGTTAGTTGGAGATATTCCACGATACCATCGCGAATGGAAGTAAACGTTTTAATTAGCACTTCTTCGTCTTCTTCAAGCAACGTTACTCGGAAGCCTTGCAGCTCAGAACAAAAAGAAGAGATCGGCACAACACAAATTCCTTTGGCTCCTAAAAGGTAGTACACAAATCTTTTGTCCATGGGAATATCCTGCTTTACCCATTCTTCCACCAACGTTTTGATTTTTGGATTGTCGATTTTAATTTTTTGATCCGCTCTTAATGTGCCTTCGCTGAAAATGATGGTATTGTAAAAAGCCCCAAAGGTTTCATTGAAAGTAAGCTGGGGAACAGTATGTAAAATGTCAGCGATGATTTTACTTCTTCTTCCGATATTTTTGTTGGTTTCTTCGCGATACGTTTTAAATCGCTCATCCCCAAAAATTTTTGGTATCGCAAGCTGAGGAAGTTTGGTAGAACACACTTCGATCATCTTGGCATTGTCGAGGGCATTGCAGAAGCTATTAAAATCTTCGTCCTTGTTACGGTTGTAATACTCCATCCATCCGCACCGTGCACCGGGCCAAGGGAGTTCTTTTGATATGCCTTTCATGGAAATGCCAGGCACATCTTCGATGATCTCGGAGAGGGCATAAGCGCGCGTTCCGTTGTATGTGATATTGATGTAAATTTCATCGGCAACTAAAAAGAGATTGAATTCTTTGGCAATCTCTACAATTCGTTTTAGGGTTTCCAGGGGATATACCATACCCGTTGGATTGTCTGGGTTGATGATAAGTATCCCTACGATATTCGGATTGTATTTTATCTTATTATACAAATCATCCAGATCGGGATACCATTTGTTGTTAGGATCCAGCTTGTAGGTAAGAGGCTCGTGTGCTGCATGAGCTGCTTCAGCGCTGGAGTGCGTTGAATACGCCGGAGAGGGCCCGATTACGCGCGATGTTCTGGAAATAAATTGGTACGCCTTGGAAATAGCGTCACCCAGGCCGTTGAAAAAACAAATGTCGTCGGCGGTAATTTGAACTCCACCCATGGCGTTGGTTTGAGCAGCCAGGAACTCACGGGTTTCCAGCATACCTTTTGATGGACAGTAGCTATAGGTATCATCCTGCTTCACTAGGTCGGCAACAATATCTTTTATCCATTGTGGAAGTTTATGATTCTTCTGGATCGGATCGCCAATGTTTTCCCATGAAATGCTCAATCCAAGTTTTTTCAACTGATCAGCCTTTTTTACGATCTCACGGATTTCGTAACTGAGCTCGTTAGCACCTGCGTTAAGTAATTTCTGTCTCATGATGGGATTAGAAAATTAAAAAGACTGTAAAATTGTAAAATTGAAAATTCAGATTCTAATAATCCTTCAATCTTCTTTTAAGTGTTTAAGTGTATTTCTCAAGTGCTTAAGAGATTCAGTAGCAGGGATTGAAATCTCTGCGAACATAAACACGTAAACACATAAACACCTAAGCACTATTTCAGGGCTTCCTCACCAATCCAACCACATTTTCCACATGCACTGTATGCGGAAACATATCCACCGGTTGTACTGCTACAATTTCATATTTCTCGGAAAGTATTTTCAGGTCGCGTGCCTGTGTCGCCGGGTTGCAGCTTACGTAGACTATTTTTTCCGGACTTGCATTCAACAACATTTTACATACATCCTCGTGCATACCGGCGCGCGGCGGATCGGTGATCACCGTATCGGGTCTGCCGTGTTCTGCAAGAAATTTTTCATCGAGCAGATCTTTGATATCACCTGCGTAGAACTGCGTGTTGAGTATATTGTTGATCTGCGAATTAACTTTCGCATCTTCAATCGCTGCAGCCACGTACTCCAGACCAATCACTTTTTTTGAATGGCCAGCGACAAAATTGGCTATAGTCCCTGTGCCCGTATAAAGGTCGTATACTAACTCATCACCTTTTAACCCAGCCATCTTCCATGCTACTTTATAAAGTTCATACGCCTGATCGGAGTTGGTTTGATAAAAAGATTTCGGCCCAACGCGGAATTGCAGTATTCCACTTCCGTAGGGTTTGTGCATTTTCTCCGTGATGTATGCATTACCTTTCCAGCAGATGATATTTAAATCATGGAATGTATCATTTTTCTTTCCGTTGATCACGTAGTGGAACGAGGTAATCTCCGGAAAATCTTGTTCGAGACGCTGTAAGATTTTTTCTGTCCACTCCATCTTGTCATACGTTACTTGAAGGATGATCATTACCTCACCGGTATTGGCGGTGCGGATGGTGATGGTCCGTAAAAAACCAATTTGTTTACGCAGTTCGAAAAAAGGAATGCTGTGTTTTAAAGCTTCTTCTTTTACGGCGAGGCGGATCGCATCCGAAGGATCAGGCTGTAAATGACAAACTTTTACATCAAACACGAGATCATATTTTCTTGGGATATGATACCCCAGCGCAGGTTCTGACGGAGGCATAATTTCCTGCAAACCTTCTCCAAAAGAAAGGGCTTTTTTCGCATTGAATTCTTCTTTCGTTAGCCACCGTTGCGCAGAAAAAGTATAGTCAAGCTTGTTGCGATAGAATCTGGTCTTTGCCGATGCAATGATTGGAAAGACTGGAGGTAATTCCAATCCTCCGATCCGTTCAAGGTGATCGACCGCTTGTTGCTGTTTATACAGCAGTTGTTTTTCATACTGAATATGTTGCCAGGAGCAACCGCCACATAAACCGAAATGAATACAAAAAGGTAAACTCCGGTCTGGCGATAATTTTTTTATGTCTATTACTTTTCCTTCCAGAAAAGAACTTTTGATCTTAGTCAGCGTAACATCTACGGTGTCACCAGGAGCTCCGCCTTCCAAAAAAATTACCAAACCATTAATTCTTGAAACACATTTGCCTTCAGCAGCCATGGTTTCGACTACAAGATCCTCTATTATGTCTCCTTTTTTCATGGGGTGGTCAAATTACAGAAATGCAGGGGTTTTCTCCTTCAACCTAATTTTCTATATTTATTCTCTTAGTGAAGGGTATGAAACGGGGCTTTCTAGTCATTTTGTGCATTTTAGCGTTGCCTGTAATGGCCTCGCACATTGTGGGGGGAGAATTTGAGATCATTCATCTCAACGGTAATTCTTATAGGATAAATCTGATTTTATATTTTGATCAGCTCAATGGAAGTCCGGGAGCAAAAGATATCAACATCACGGCCGCCATATTCCGGAAGCGCGATGACGCGTTTATGCAGAACGTGTTGTTCAGCAATCCTTCTGAGACCAACGTAGATTATACACAGCCGGAATGCTCGAAAGGCGAAATTGTAACTTCTAAACTGGTATACTCGACAACAATCGTATTGTCAAACAGTCGGTACAATGATCCCGAAGGTTACTATATCATATGGGAAAGATGTTGCCGCAATTATGCCATCACCAATATCTATAGTGAAAATCCGGATGTAAGCAGCGAAGCAGCAGGCCAGACATTTTATCTTGAATTTCCTCCTGTTGTTAAAGACGGCCAACCTTTTATCAATTCTTCACCCAGGTTGTTTCCCCCGCTCAATGATTATGCTTGTCCCCGTAAACCTTATTATGTTGATTTTGCCGGCGTAGATGATGACGGTGACTCCTTAGTCTATTCACTGGTAACTCCATTAAGCACGCACTCTATTATAGCCATACCTCCGCTGCTGGCAGCACCTTACCCGGAAGTCACCTGGCG
This sequence comes from uncultured Bacteroidota bacterium, assembly GCA_963837415.1. Classification (GTDB taxonomy): domain Bacteria; phylum Bacteroidota; class Bacteroidia; order Cytophagales; family Cyclobacteriaceae; genus Chryseolinea. The sequence continues at coordinate 25,416 of CAWING010000008.1, forward strand.
GCTTCCCTTTAGTCTTGATAATGTACTGGGCGGAAATCCGGACTTAAAAATCAGCATGGATGGATTTCTCACCGCTACGCCATCCCAGCAGGGTTTATATGTGTTTGCCGTCAAATGTGATGAATACCGCGGTGGTGAAAAAATAGGAGAGGTAAGGCGCGATTTTCAAATGTTAGTAGTAGATGTATGCCCGAGGGCCGAACCTCCGCAGATTTTAGGAAAAAAGCTGGGCGAAGCGGGTTTTACATTCGATGAAAACATGCAGGTAACGTTTAGCAATACCGTTGCCGATTCCTTGCGTTGCATTCAGGTGCAAGTAGCCGATCCCGACGCCTCTAAACAAGACGATAACTTTAATGAAAAGGTAAAGATCAAGGCGATTCCTCTCGGATTCAGAAAAAATGTCGGTGGAATACTTCCTGACATAACCAATGCAACCCTGATAAACGGAAGCACTATCTCCTTTAAAATTTGTTTTGATAAATGTCCGTACGTACCCGGACCGTTCCAGGTAGGTATTGTGGCATATGATGATGCGTGCAGTCTTCCTCTATCCGATACGTTGCGTGTTACGGTTAACATAACACCCCCCGATAATGCGCTTCCTTATTTCACAACTGCGGATGTGAATGAGGTCGTAGACGAAGGCGAGACTAAAACCTGGGCTATTCGTGGATTGGATGATGACGGTGATGCCCTGGTGGCAGGGCTTATTCCTGATGGATTTAGGCTGGAGGATTATGGCATGAAGTTTACCCAGGTTAAAAGTGAAGCCGGATTGTATGAGGCTCAACTGGAATGGGATACGCGATGTGATGTGTATAACTTCTCTCAGAAAACAGAATTCACTTTTAAGGTATTGCTCGATGACATTGATGATTGTACACTTGCACAACCTGACTTCATGTACTTTAAGCTGAGGGTAAAACTTCCGGGCAATGCTGATCCCGTTATCGATTCTGATCTTACCACAAATCCATTTGAACGTACGGTGACAGGATTAAAACGAAAAATCAATGAGTCGCTGGTGTTCAACGTGAAAGGCATTGATGCAGACCAGGACTTTATCGTGCTTAGCGTACGGGGAAAAGGTTTTGATATCAGCCAATACGATGTGAGTTTTCCCAGCGTGAGTGGCAACAATTTAGTGGAATCTAAATTCCAGTGGAATATTTTCTGCGACAAAGTTGATCTCAAGAAAAAAGATGAATTCACCTTCGAGTTTATTGTTTTAGATAACGTGAACCATTGCCGTTACTACAAAGCGGATACGCTAGACGTTACTGTAAAGCTTTATCCTCCCGATAACCAAGGACCGCTGTTGCAGGTTAGCAACTTGAACCAGCAGATCCAAATGTTCAACAATTCCATGACCGTGAATCTTGGCCAGCAGATCACCTTGGCACTTTCCGGAACCGATGGCGATGTTGCTCCCCAGGCGGATTTGCTTAAGCTGGAACTTATTAAGGCAGAAGGCAGCGTGGAGCCAGAGGGTTATGTATGGGCGGATGCAGAAGGCCGCGGCAGTGTTCAGAATACTTTTACGTGGCTTCCCGAGTGTAACATTTTCACCAACGACGTATATCAAAATGACTATGCATTTACCTTCCGCGTAATGGACGATAAATGTTTTAATAAGAAAGGCGACACACTGGTGGTAAACATCACCATTAAAGATTTGGATGCAGGGGGTAGCGAATTCCTTCCTCCCAATTTTATTTCTCCGAATGGCGATGGTAAAAATGATTTTTTTGCCATGGTTAAAGAAGCTGAAGGAACGGGTGAGCTGGTGAGTATCCTTCCGAACGATAATTGCACAGGCATCTTTGAAGGCATCGTTATTCTTAACCGCTGGGGTAAAGCCGTTTTTGAAAGTGCGGCACGCGACTTCCGATGGTACGCCGAGGGTGAAGCTTCCGGCATGTATTATTACTACCTCAAATATTCAGACAAAGAATACAAAGGCATTATCACCTTATCGTTTGGTGAGACGCAGTCGAATAGATGAATAAAGTGTTGAAGTGTTGAAGTGTTGAAAGTGTTGAAGTGTTGAAGTGTTGAAGTAATGATCCATAAAGCCTATCATTTCGAGATCAATTATCTCGACGAGCCCCACGGTGTCAACGTAAACATTGAAAACACTTGAGTTCCACTTCAACACTTCGAACTTCATCACTCCAACACTTACTCCCTACATATACATAAGGATCACCGCAGCTACTAGAAGCATCATGAAATGATAGCCTGTATTGATGAAGAACAATTTCCAGGATTTTCTTTCCCAGGCAACAGCACTCAAATCAACCGGCAGATAAAAACCCAGCCATGTAAAGCCTACGGCGTTCATTATATTCGCGAAGGGTGACATTTCTTTTGTTCCAGGGACATAGCTCCAGGCTGCAATGTTATGGGCAAAGACAAAGGCCAGAAAAAAATTGCCGATGATCATAAAGATCATTCCCTTGGCCAGTTCTCCGCTTTTCGGTTTGATGCTGGTGTCGTATCCCATTTCTTTGGCCCAAGCTTTTCCAAACAGTGGTGTGTACCAGAGGAATCCAAGGATAAAGTTGGCTACTACGGCTACGAGGATAGCCACCATGCTGATGTTCATTTCTTCCATAATAAGGTAGGTTTAAGGTTGAGGGGTATGAAGATAAATGTAGGAAAATCAGGGATCGGTCGGGTTTGATTTTCAATAAAAATTACTTGGTGTAAACACCGAAAACTCACCCTACATGGAGATGCACGTTAAGCCCTAATCTCTGCGTCTTTAGCCTGCATTTCGTCTGCGCGCTTTGCATTTCCTGCATTTTATCGAACGCAGGAATCCTCAAAAGTTTAGTATTATAATCGAACCGGCAGTAGATTTCCTTCTTTGATATACGCTACTTCACCGTTCCATAACACCTGGAGCCATATATCTTTTTTCCCAACAATTTCCACCCGATGTCCTTCCTCCACAACTTCTACCACCGAAGCGCCAGGAGAGGGGCCGTCCATTAAATAGCTATTGGAAGAGCCCACAATGCCCATCGAAATTTTTCCTCCCAGGTTAACATGAAAGAAAAGGGTGAGCAAAACAAGAAACGTAAAAATGGAAGAAGCAATCGGGCGTTGCCCCTTTCGTTTGATGGAATAGGCAAGGCTCACTAAAAACAGGGCGACCACAGTCAGACCGAGTGTAATGTCAAAATGATATTTGTGGTAAAACGACAGTGCAAGTTCCTCATCCGTGCTTTCATAACCTTCCAGGTTGTAGCGCGTTGCCAATTCCTCCATTTTACTGAGTGCCGATTTATCTTTCGTGGCGAGGTAATACAGATTGAGGTAATAAAGCGCTTGCCCAACATGGTTCAAGCCTTCCTGAATGTACGCCACCTTTAGCAACATAGCTGGTGTATATTCATGCTGTCTCAGTATAGTCTGGTAATGCTCAATAGACTCCGTGTATTTTTTTTGTATGTATAAGGAATCTGCTTCTTTCAAACGATGGCTTGAGATCTGGGCGTGCAACCCACTCTGATATATAAAGAGAAGAACCATCATCCCGGGAAGAATTTTTAAAAAGCAGCTTTGCATAATTTTTATATCCTGTTACCTTTGCGACCTCAATTTAGGGAAAAGGCGCAAAATTGAGGCATTTTGATGAGCTTAGGAGCTATTAAAGGCAACGATTTAAAAAGAAGATTCTGTAGCTCAGTTGGTAGAGCATTACACTTTTAATGTAAGGGTCCTGGGTTCGAATCCCAGCAGGATCACCATATGGGACAAGTCAAACGATACACGACTCGTCCCATTTTTTTTGGGCTTTAATTCGCTATCTATCAAGGATATAAGTTGTTGATGATCTCGTTCAATTCCTTTAACTACCAGGCTTTCTTCTTCCTTGTAATGTGCTTGGCAACATCTCCTCTAATAACACAAGATTTGATTATGGTTATTTTAAAAAACTATCCAGATAGCCGAATATGGTTTTAGTCTGCATCATCAGGCTTACATGCCCCTGCGAAGGAACAATGGCCAATTGTGATTTTGGCATTGCTCCAAAATCAGCACATACAGCACCTCCCAGTAGTTGATACGTTTTTATCAACTCAATTTTATCCAGGCCGTCATTGTCGCCGGAGATCAGTAATACAGGCGAAGTAATTTTCGCAATATTGGTTTCACCCATGTTGAATGGAACACCGCCTAAAGCAATCATCTGTTCCAGGAACTTTGTCCATTTTGTTTTGTCTGGCGCCACTGCATCGTATGCGGCTTTCATAGGAGTATTCGTAAAAAGTTCAGGCTTCATTGTTTTAAACGCATTGTTTATCTCTGGTTGCCAACCACTACTTTTATAGGTAGAAGAAATGATCACTAATTTTCTTAACCGTTTAGGGCTTTGTATTGCAAACTGGTAAGCCACAGAGCCGCCAAAACTATATCCTGCTACATCAGCACTGTCAATTTTCAGGTAATCCATTACTCCTTCCACATCACTTGCTAAAGTAGCACGCGATAATTTTCTATCTGAAAACGGTGTATGCCCATGTCCTTGCAATTCAATGGCAATTACTTTCCTGGTTTTTGACAGTTCAGGGATTAATTGGCCCCAGTTCAAATCAATGGTCATAATAAGCTCCATGCAGTAAAACAATAGGCATACCGTCGCCATATACTTCGTAATAAACTTTGATGCCATTGACAGGTGCGTAGCCACTGCTGATTGGTTTACCTTGTTCGCCTTTTGATTGAGATGCTTTAACCATAAAACGATATTTAAATTTAGTTTGAAACTTATTGACAATACAAAGTTGTAATAGTTTTTACCATTTGACACGGTGTAAAAACGACAAATTAGGAGGTGAATTGCGCGCATCTTCACGCTGACAATGGCGTGATCGTGTGTCATGGAAGAAAAGGATGGACATTACTTTAAATAAAATGGAATAATCAGATAGACGGACTCGGTATCACAACGGTATACCTAACCGTTAGAGATACCATGCGACCCGTTCCGCATTTAACTTTTTATTATTTTTTCTAAAATTGTCGGCTTTACCGTTGAGAAATCTGCAAGAATAAGCGTTGACGCTGCTCCTGCTCAGCCTGTCCGCGCAAGGTACCGCTAACCGCTTTGAAGCACAACCACCAGATTCAGACGAATGATCTGATTTGTAGTCTGGCCTATCGCGAAGTATTAATTCAAGCAAATTAATTTCCCTTTCCTCCTGTCATTTTTCCGTTTTGGGATTAGAATAATCCGCCACAATTATAACCTCCATCGCCCATAGCGTGTTATAAAGTTGTAACACAAAAATGAAATTATGAATACTGATTTGGCAGCTGAGCAACTGAAACAAAATAAAAAGCTCGAGCATATGAATAGACAGATTTTTAATAGAACAATAACTGTGGATGGAGTGGATATTTTTTATCGCGAAGCCGGAGACAGAAAAAATCAATCACTGTTGCTGCTCCATGGATTTCCTACTTCATCGGTGATGTTTAAAAACTTAATGACCGCACTCGCTGACAAGTTTCATCTCATAGCCCCGGATTATCCTGGCTTTGGATTCAGCGCCTTCCCCGACAAGGGCAGCTTTGAGTACACGTTTAAAAATATATCGCAATACATCAACAGATTTACCGAAGAGATTGATTTAAAATCTTTCACCATCTATCTTCATGATTATGGTTGTCCCATTGGCCTTCGAATATGCGTGAATCACCCTGAAAAGATAGAACGGATTATTGTTCAAAACGGTAATGCCTATATAATAGAACCGCAATGGAGTGAAATGATAGACTATTGGGAACATCCTACGAAAGAAAAGAAAAAGAAAGTCTATGCATTTTTAAGCGAGGAAGGTACAAAGGAGCAGTATTATGCCGGACTATCAGAAGAATTGTGCGCCCGGGTAAGTCCCGAAGCCTGGATACTTGACTGGGAACGCATGAGCAGACCCGGTAATTTAGATATGCAGTTTGAATTAAACTGCGACTATAAGAATAACCTGGAAATGTTCCCTGTGTTTCAACAATACTTTCGAACCTCCCAACCCCCTGCTCTGATAATATGGGGTAAGCACGATGTGTATTTTGATGTGGCGGAAGCTCCTTGTTATAAAAGAGATTTATCCAACGCTCAGGTACACATTCTTGATGGAGGGCACATGGCATTGGAAACAAATTTTGATGAAGTATTGGAGCTTATTCGCAATTTTATGACTTTAAAGTAAAAAATTTCTTTCCCCTACGCTTCAAAAAAAATTAAATAGCCTAGCTATTCACCATACCTAGAGACGGCTCTGTGTCCTACTTTTCCTATGCCGCACATAAAGCCCAAAATATAGAAGATCATTTTGATATTCGTGCTTACCAATTGTCAGGTCAATTCCCTGTTAAGATCATCCGTTTTGTATCGATGATTTTACCATCAGCAATCAACGCATAGATGTACATTCCGGCGCTCAACTCGTTGCCCTGAATTTTTACCGCTGCTTTGCCACGGGCACGTATGGGCAAAGATTTCAATTGCTTTCCCTCTAGATTATAGACAACGATACTAGCCTCTGCAATTGTTTCAGGCAACGACATACCGATCTCCGTGTCCAGCGAAAAAGGATTGGGAGTATTTTGAAAAAGAACAGATTCGGAAGAACCATTTCCATCTGCCTTGATTTCTTCACCTGTGCCAATTTGTTTCTTTAAAGATTCTACTTCCCGCGTTAACTCTTGAACAGCTTTAACCAAGGGCACTACAAATGCTGCATAACGGATGCTATAGTGGTCTGCATCGTTTTGCGGTACTTCGACACCGTCAAATACGTACCCTGATTTTTTGATGACCGCCTCCACTTCCTGTGCTATAAATCCAGTCTCGCGAATGGGTAATGTTCTGAGGGTAGCATTTTGTTGTGCTACATTATCGGGAATTCGTAAAAATTTATCCACCGCTGTTTGATCGACCGTATAACTTACGGGCCTCAATTTGTTAATGAATTCTAAACCGGAAACATCCTCTCTAACTTCTCTTTTAAAACGTCCGTCCGAAAAGGTAGACCACATTACTTTGCCACCAATACTTGTTACATTGGAATTCCCGATGCGCACCTGATTTGATGCGGTGGGTGTAGCATTATATCCTAAGGCTGTTGTATTAGTAAGATTAGTTGCCGTCGGCCCTGAATACGCTCCGAAAGCGCTGTTGACCCAGCCTGTTTCATTGTCGTTCAAGGCTTGAATCCCAAAGGCAGCGTTATAATGACCTGACTTATTTTCGGCCATGGACTTATGTCCAACAGAGGTGTTGCCTACACCGGAATTATTGTCTTCGCTCGCCCACCCTCCTATTGCAGTGTTAAAGGATGCAGTGTTGACTCTTAATGCAAAGTATCCCATCGCAGTGTTCTCATCCCCAGTACTTGAGGATAGGGAGTAATTTCCAAGCGCGCTATTACCATGGCCTGTAGTGTTGTGACCCAAGCTCCCACTACCCACCGCGGTATTTGCATAACCCGTACTATTTGCCTGTAATGACAAAGTTCCCACCGCGGTATTATCATTCGCTATGTTGGCATAGAGCGCCTTAAACCCAATGGCCGTATTTTGGGACTGCGTTGTGTTGTTATTTAAGGACCTGTAACCAATAGCAGTATTAGCAACACCCGACGTAGTTGCTTGTCCGGAGAGTTCACCGAAGAAAGAATTGTAGCTTTCCATTCCTTCCGCCCCACCAGTAACGGATTTTCCTGCCTGATAACCAAAGTAACAGCTGCCAAGTCCCAGCGTACCTGCACCTGTACCATAATATGTTGTTGCAATTTGCGCTTGTGACCAGCTAAGCCCCGTGAGCACAAGCATGAGGGATAGTAGATTCTGTTTCATAACTTTTGAATTTTATTATTTATTTTTTTATCGATTTAAAATATTTTTTTTCCTGTTTAGTCGTGGAGATAGTAAATCCGAGATGGTGAGATGACTCTCGCAAACTATTTACGGACTCAATCATAAATGTCAACTTGAAATCCGAACACCATTACGCGCTCGACTTAACTCGGTAGATCGTAGCGCATAAGGACTCGAAATACAAAATAATCCTAAGCGATTCCAGCATGAGTGTGTAATTGGGGAAAGGACTGTCGAAGGGCTGCGTTTTTTATCCAAATGGACCCGTTATTTAAGTCAGGTACTTAGTGGTTGGTAGGTAATCAACACAACACCACTATTGAATTTCTTCGCGCTTAAAAGTTTCAATATCGATATTGTTTGTCACGTCAAAAACAAAGGTGTTCTACCAGGTGGTACTCATCTACCAGATCAAGCTCTCTCAAGGTCGATACTATTTCGCACCCAGCATATAGAATCAAATCCTTTCCAGGCTCTTTCTTTACATGTTAATTGTTACGCTGTCACTCGATACCGACTGCTCTTAGCGGGTGGCGGGAGCCAAAGGAGAATTAAGGACTGTAAAAAAGGCGTACATTATTTTTGTATTGCATTATCTTCTCTTTTGTTGAATCATGAGTTGAGTGATGGAATAAAGGATAACGGGGTCCGATTTATGAGTTTCTATTTAATTGACCGGTTCGCGTTTTCATCGACAACAAGAATGTTTGCCTGTTGTTTTTCTCATGGCCCTGTTTTTCAAACCGGTAAATTCAAGTCAACTATTTCTGCGGAAGTAGGATGCTGTGTAAAATCGGTGGTTATCAAAGCAATAAGGCGTAGCTTGGTATTGCTTTTATGGGTAATGTTTAAATTTATATAGGTATTTATATGGTTTATGAGATCATATCTCCCCCAAAGATTCTTGGAAAATATGTACGAAATTTTTGGTTGCTTGAATGTGACTACGGTCCCAATGACAAGGTATTAAATTTATTCTCAGATGGATTTCCCAGATTAAGCTTTCAATGCAATGATGGCGATAGCTATATAAAGTCTGAAGAGGGTATTTACTTATCTAACTCTTTTTTGTCCGGAGTCTCGACTAAACCGATTCGTTTTTTAATTCGAAATAAATATTCTCACGTTGCCGTTAGCCTATACCCTCAGGCAGTTAGACGCATTTTTGGAATAGACGCCTGTGACGTGGTGGATCACTATTCAAACTTATCGGATTTTTGTCCTAAAGAATTGACTGATAGAATTCTGGATTCACGATCTAACATCGATCGATTACAGTTGTTGGTTGATTTTTTGACCTCAAGGTTACACGTATACGACAATACGGATGATCCTGTTATTGAAGATTGTATTTTCGGACAACAGAATGATTGGACTTTAAACGGTATTTTGAGAACTCATAAAATTTCGGGGAGGCAATTAGAAAGAAAGTTTAAATACTCAATTGGCATCCCTCCGAAAACTTATCTTCGGATAATGAGATTTGAAAAAGCGATGAAGTTGCTTCAAACGAACACATTTGGCAAGTTATTAAACATAGCCATAGACCTGGGATATTGGGATCACGCTCATTTCACCAAAGACTTTAAGGAATCAGCTGGATTTACGCCAAAAGAATATCTGGCCTCCAGAAAGATAGTGGAATATGGAGGCTCATTTGTTGAAGATTAGGTATTGCATGGCTAATTTCATTAGTCCTTAAGCGAACAGCCTGCCAGTTGTATTGCGGATTGTCGACAGGCTGACTAGTCATGTTTTTTGATTGTTGTTGAATCAGTACGCAGCCTATTACATTGATCATACTGAGTCTTGCCCACGCCACGCCAGCCGACAAAACGCATCGAAATGGCATTAGAGAAGATAAACAATACAATCAATAATATAGAGGCTACTTTACTGATAGTTGCCAATGTTTTTCTTTTCGAAAAATTTCCGAATACATATCCTATTATGAATATCATGCAAGTCACAAATAGTATTCTGGTTAAAATGAGTAAGTAAAACATATTTTTAATTTTAATGTGAATTAATTTATTTTAAGTGCGGTGTTATTTTAAAGAAGATTGCGACAATAAATTTCGAAACCCATGCTTTAGCTTATATGATAACGTTAAATTATCGATCTAAGATTGATGACGTAACGAAAATCTGTTTTTAGCACGCTATTCATAACTGTAACGTGTATCAATACAACTTCAGAAGTTCTTCGCAAACCGATTTGCCCCACCGCGGATAAATGCCTTTCGAAGGATTGTTCTCCAATTTTTTGATAGCCAGCGTTAACAGTTCCTTTGCTTTGTCTTTGTCGCCTCCCCACATTTTTGGGGCATTATATTTTTCCCAGGCATCCAGATAAAGAACCCTTGGATTCTCTGGCTCAATCGCTTTGGCCATTTCAAGATACATTTTTGCGGCCGTGCCATACTCCCTTCCGTATGTCATGGGATTTATAAACACCCATCCTCGTTTTATCATGCTCATTACACAATAGATTTCAGTAATTTCAGTTTTCTGCGTTGTACTATCTATCATCGATTTGGCTTTATTGATCTGTTGCGCAGCAACCGTGACGTACGGCTCAATCTTTTCGGGATCCGCTTTCTCGTACAGCCAGCCTATGCGTGCATTACATAATGCTGCATAGTAATGCGGAAGCCATTGTGTTTGATTCCCGGTCCCAATACGTGCGAAATCATTTGCCAATTTTTGATAATCACTGACCGATTTTGAATTATCTAACCTGGAAACGGCGGATTCCATTTGTTTTGTGAATGCATCATTTTGTGCCCGGCTTGCCGATACGGTCACAAGAATTGAAAGAATTAATACTGTCAATTTTTTCATGTCTATTGTATTTAGTTTTGTTAAAGATTTTGATTCATCATATCATCTCGGCGGTCGATACCGAAATTAAAAAAGACGCCTATGTAGTATGTTCGTGTGGCAGGCAGGGTTATTGGCACTCTGTTACTACCATCATGGCTGTAGTTGTAGCCAAATACCTGGTTGGTACCGAGCAAATTGTTTACACCCAAAGCGATACCCGAAAAGTCAGGTTGTCTCCACTTTCTGAAAAACGAAAGCAAGTACGCCACATGAAGGTTTAATGCACTGTAATTTCGGGTTTCGCCACGGTCAAAGATTTTTGTATCGCCTACGTTATCTGACCCAAAATGATAATACGGTCTTCCGGTTGAAAAGAAGTAAGCTGCATTAACGCTGAGGCTAAGCTCAGGAAAGAATTTTTTAGTAGCTATGGAAACTGTATGAGGCGTTGAAAAAGAAGGTGCCAGGGAAGACGGATAATTCATGAACTCCCGCTTTGTGTCGAGATAGGTGTAGGATACCCAGTAGTCCAGATCTTTGAAAGTTTTTTTGTCTCGGAAAAATAATTCCACTCCTCTTGCGTAGCCTTCGCCTGTATTTGCCACGGCAGGAACTGTTTTCACCAGGTTATCATAAAGTTTATAATAAGCTTCAATCCTGAACAGCCTGTTTCCCGATCTTTTCTGGTAATTGATAATGTAATGCGTTGCCTTGGCAAAATCCAACGTCTTGCTTTGAAGCAAATATTGGTTTTCCGGCTTTTGATAAAATACTCCGTAGGCCAAATTCAATTGACCTCCTTTGTCGAAGCGATAGGCAAGGCTAACCCTGGGTGCTAAGGAAACAGTATTTAAAAAGGAAGAGCGCTCAAACCGGGTTCCTATTTTTGCTGCCAGGTTATCGTTGAGGTAAATATCTCCTTCAATGAAGGCAGCGCTAAGGTTATCTTCAAGTCTTTTGAGCGTGTCGTTGGTTGTATAGTTATCTTTTGAATAAAAGTTTTCAGCGCCGAAACGTAACGTATGATTACCCTCAAAAAACCTGCTGATCACAACCCTCCCTTGTGCGAAGTCTGACTGATTTCGAATCGTACGGTTCTTATTCGTAAAGGGATATTCATTGATAATGAGAACTTCATTGTTAGAGTTGATCAATTGATTTTCGAGCCTGACATTTTCGTAGTTATAGGCTGCTCCAATATCCACCTCCCATTTGTCATTCAGAAAAGTATTATAACTAAGGTTGGTATAGATATTTTTTCCTTTGTTTTGAAAAGACGATTTCAGTGCGACACTGTCAATGTCTGGATTGCGCATACCTATATTGTTATAGCTAACGTTGGTATAAAATTTAAGCATTCCCGTTTTTCCGGTCTTGATCCTGAAATTGGCATCAGCGCCTAAGTATTCGGGACCATGAAAGTAATCCGGTTTCTGAGGAACGATAGCGTTGTAGAAGAATCCGTAATTGCTGTAACCTGCGTTGAGCCCATAGCTACTTCTCTTGTCTTTTGACAATTGCTGAAATCCCACTCCCTGGTGTGGGGGAAAGATGCTGAAAGACGCTGACGACTTTTCAGGAAGGTCTACACTTTCAAGGATCAGCGCACTGCTCATGGCTTGTCCATATAAAGCTGAATATCCTCCCGAACTAAATAGAATCCCCTTGAATAAAAATGGACTTACACGTGCAGGCTGGAGTATCCCAGGTACATTGGAGGTATTCGGGTTTTTCATCAACAAGCCATCTATAAATTGTTTGGCCTCTTCGTTTGTCCCTCCCCTCACAAAAAGACCAGCCTGTTCGCCAATTAGTTGTGTGCCCGGCAATGCGCGCAATGCATTGGCAAGGTCGGCCCCGCTGCCCGCTACAGTCACGGCATCAATGGGCGTGAGCGATGCACCACGTGATTTATCGCTGGCCTCAAAAGCTCCGGCTGAAATAACTACTTCGCCTAATTGCTTTGAGTCTGTAGTCAATACAATCTTTACCATAACATCTACTCCCGAAAGCGTTGCACTGCTTTCAAAGCTTTTGTACCCGATATACGAAGCGGCCAATATTTTCTGACCCACCTCTGACGTGGTAAAACTAAATCGGCCAAGGCTATCTGTTGTTCCTCCATCAGCGGTGCCTTTCAAAAAGACATTAACAAATTCCAGCGGTTTGCCATTTGTTTCTGTCACGGTTCCTGTGATTGTTGTTTGACCAAAAGCACAATTGCTTAAAAAGATAAGCAGCGGTATTGCATGCAGTGTCTTTACGTTCATAAGTGAAGTTGTTATACTTTCCTTCGCAAATGAACGAGTTGGATTGACTGACGTTGGTGAGAGTATATCAACAAGTAAGCCCTGTCGATAAATAGGAAAGATGTGGCTACTTTACTTTTGAGTGTTACCCGAGATTTTTTGGAGACTGCCTCTGAATGACTCACCAACCGGAATTTGACGATGATCAAAATGGCAATGGGTAATAAAATATACCCACCACCTTAGCGGGTTAGAAAGTTTGAACAAAGAAAAAACGCATTGAAGTAGAATAAACCAATATGGAGGATGTTGGCAAGGGTAAATAAATTACAAACCAACAAGCTATTTGTCCATAGTGATTTTAAGGGAAATTTAAAGCCACAAGACAACCGAGCCTGTTGTTTAACGATTTTATTTTTTGGAAAGATAAACATCAATAAAGCATGTCGTGTTTTTACAATTGAAAAAATCACTAAAGATTTAAAAAAAGGAGAATAGTTGAGAAATTTAGGCTGCTTTGAAATGAGTCATAACGATTTTCATCCAAAGCGGGCAGTCGAGAAAAATTACAACTTCTATTAAAACAATAATCATGAGAAAATTAAAATTACAAATGCAGATCTCTATCGATGGGTTTGTCTCTACCGGTCCAAATGATGAACAACATTGGGTAACATGGGCGTGGGAAGAAACTCGACCCTATGTTTTGGAACTGAATTCCAGCGCCGATACTATGGTTATTGGCAGAAAATTAGCGGTTAACTTTATTCCACACTGGCAAAATGCCGTAACAAAACCAGATGAACCGATGCGTGAGCTGGCAAAACTAATTGTTGATTTCAAAAAAATTATTTTTACCAAGACACTTGAGAAATCTGACTTAGACAACACCGAACTCGCAAAAGGGAATTTGGTTGATGAAATCAAAAAATTAAAGAGTCAAGGGGGGAAAGATATTATGGTCGTGGGTGGCAGTTCATTTGTTTCCAACTTAATCAAGTCCGAGCTAATTGACGAATTTCACTTTTTTGTAAATCCTGTGGCCATAGGTAAGGGCGTTCCAATATTTGACAAGTTGGACAATTTCCGGCAACTGAAACTACGGAGATCAATCGCTTATAATTGTGGAATCGTGTTACAGAATTACGAGCTCAAATAAGTTCTTACATATATACGTTTAAACTAACGAAGCAACAGTTCGAGAGAGTTCATAGAAAAAGCTAGGGAATCAGTTTTTCAAATTATTATCTTCCGTTATCTGTGGCTCTCATTATAGGAGGCTCATAACGACAAATTAACGTTCAAAATTACACGTCAGAAAACTATTTTGTAAAGCCAGGCCCTGATACCGTTCCTTCTAATGACAGATATTTTTCGGCATGCTATTTTTTGGTTAAGGTACAGGTGCGATTAAATTAAAGTTTGTAATCTCATTTGGCAGGAAGATTGACTTTTCACCTTTTATAAGCAACCTCCTTTAGCTGTCCTAATTTTTCTATATTAGCCTGTCATGGTTATTTATATTAAGATAATAGGAGTTATATTTTTATTATTGATTCCAGGTAAGCTGTTTCCTCAATCCAAAGAACAGAATCAGCTGAAAAAACTTGATTCCATTATCGGCCAACGGGACAAGATACTTCAGGAAAAAATTGCCAGGATTGAAGAATACAAGCAACGCGTCAAGGGGAAAAGTATCCATGAGCGCTTCGAGCTGAATACCAAAATTTATCACGAGTATAAATCATTCATTTACGACTCCGCTTTCCGTTATAGCCGTAAGCTTCAGCAATTGTCCATCGAAATGAAAAATCCGGTACTGATCATGCAATCCAAAATAGACCTTGGCTTTATCCTGGTTTCTGCTGGTTTGTTTAATGAAACGTTGGACACACTTCAATCCATTTCCACTGCTTTTCTTCCTGACAGCCTGAAACCAAATTTTTATTATCTCTTAGGACGAACTTGTTACGATCTATCCGAATTCAACCGGGATGAATTCTATAGCTCCCGGTATGTCAACCGCGCAAATAAGTACATGGATTCCGCTCTTCAGTACCTCAAGGAGAATGATGCACGGTATCTGATGATAAATGGATTGAAAAATCTGCACTTGGGGGAGTGGGAGATTGCCCAGGACTCTTATGAAAAACTAATAAGAAATTATCACCTAGCCGACCCACAATTAGCTGTCGCGGCCAGTACTCTAAGTTTTATTTATTCCAACAGGGCACAAAAAGTCAAATCAAAAATTCAGCTAATCAATGCAGCGATAGCTGACATCAGTTCCTCAACGAAAGAAACAGTAGCCATGATGAACCTGGCCGAAATGCTGTTTCAGGAAGGTAATATTGAAAAATCCTATGAGTATATAAAAATCGCCATGCAGGATGCCAACTTCTACGGAGCGAATCACCGAAAAATTCAGGTGGCTTCTGTCTTTCCAGTAATTGAAGGGAGATGGTTGAATATGGTAGAATCCCGAAAAAACAAGTTAATGGTTTATGCAGTTGGAATTACAGTTTTTACATTAGTGATGATTGGATTTGGAATTATTGTGTATAAACAATTCAGGAAGTTACAAGCCGCAAAAAAGCTTATCTCCAACTCAAATGATAAATTAATTGAAACGAACCATCAGCTTGTCGATGCTAATAAGATCAAGGAAGAATACGTTACCTATTACTTTAATACTACCGCGGATTATATTTCACGGCTTGAGAATCTGAAGAAGACTTTGGAAATGAAGCTCATGACTAAGAAAACGGACGACCTTAGATTTGTGGTTGATAGCATCAATATTAAAAAAGAGCGGGAAGAATTATATCACAATTTCGATAAGGTCTTTCTAAAACTGTTCCCGGATTTTGTAACCATTTTTCAGTCCCTTTTAAGGGAGGGTGATCGTATCCATTTAAAAGAAGGGCAGCTCCTCAATACGGAATTGCGGATATTTGCGCTCATGCGTATGGGAATTAATGATAATGAGAAGATCTCCAAAATTCTCGACTACTCAGTAACGACTATTTATACTTACAAAACCCGTATCCGAAGCAAGTCTATTGTGCCAAACGACGAATTTGATAAGCGGATTATGAAAATCCGAACCATTGAATAGTTGAATTAGAAAGTTTTCCTTTCAACTTTATTTAGATTTTATAAATCCTGCCCATGTATTATGTAAATGATGATCAGTTACTTACTGGTCGTTAAGACTAATATTTTTCTAGATTTTTCGGAGACAAATTGATCTCCCCTCATTCCCCTACTTTCTTTGTTTAAGGTCTGCAAACGATTGTGCCTCACCTTATGCATACGAATAAAGACAATCAAACTATCCCATTAAATCAAATTAAATATGGCAAAAATCTACCTATTAAAACGCAGCTTAAAAATGTCTTTACTCCACCTGCTGGCTCCCTGTTGGCAGC
Source organism: uncultured Bacteroidota bacterium (assembly GCA_963837415.1). Taxonomy (GTDB): domain Bacteria; phylum Bacteroidota; class Bacteroidia; order Cytophagales; family Cyclobacteriaceae; genus Chryseolinea. Next base: position 41,818 of record CAWING010000008.1, read on the forward strand.
AGAGTAGGGTCATTGCAGCGACGGTTACCTATTCACGTTCGTTCCGAAAAAAAATCTGTCGGGCTACTTTCACCTTCTTTGCCTTGCTATTTTTTGCTGGTGCATACGCTCAGAATTCAACGGTGGTGAGTGGAACTGTTACCGATGAGAACGGACAAGGAATGCCAGGCGTAAGTATTCTTTTAAAGGAATCATCGGGTCTTGGTACAACCAGTGATATGAATGGCAACTATAGCTTGTCGGTTCCAAAAGATCATCCGGACGGCAGGTTGGTATTCTCTTTTATTGGCTACCAAACAAAGGAGACCTCCATAGGCAACCAAACGCAAATAAATGTTCAACTCGGACAGGACGTAACGACATTAAATGAGATTGTTGTCGTGGGATATGGCGTCCAGGATAGGAAGGATGTAACAGGTGCGATATCCACTATTTCTTCGGAAAATATGAATCAAGGTGCTATAACGAATCCGTTACAGCAAATTGCAGGAAGAGCACCGGGTGTGAGTATAACTCAATTGAGCAATGAACCAGGAACCCCACCGAGTGTACGAATAAGAGGTATAACCTCCTTGCGAGGTGGAAATGATCCATTGGTAGTGGTCGATGGAATACAGGGAAATATGGAATTACTCAATCAGATTCCACCTAGCGAAATAGAATCCATAGATATACTCAAAGATGCATCTGCCACCGCGATTTACGGATCGAGAGGTGCTCCAGGTGTTATTCTTATCACGACCAAAAAAGGGAAGGAAGGCAAAACTTCAGTAGAATATAATGTTACCACATCAGTGGATTTTATTCCTAATGACAGAGAATTAGATGTTCTGGATGCTGGTCAATGGTCGGAACAGGTTGAATTAAATGGAGTACCCGCCTCGGTGAACCACGGTTCCGAAACAGATTGGTTTGACCTGCTTACCCAGACAGGTTCTACACAGAATCATACCCTTTCCTTTGGGGGAGGCTCGAAAGGTCTATTTTATCGCGCTTCCTTAACGGCCATTCTGCAAGATGGAGTTGTCATCAATTCCAGCAATAAAAAATACATAGGAAGTCTTCAAGCCACCCAGCATGCACTGGATGACCGTTTGACGCTAACCCTTAACCTGAATAGCGGAATAAACAATACGATAGGTAGCCCGAGCAGAGTTGGCCCCGTTTCATTTGAATCTACGCTGATTAATTTAGCCAATATAGCAAGGCCAACCGATCCGGTTTTCGATACAGACGGATCAACTTACTTTAGAGATCCCGTTGTGTTTCAGTATATCAATCCGTATGCTGTTATGGAGACCGTTGTGAACGAAGGTTATAACAATAATCTCTTTGGAAGCTTCCGAGCAGATTTAGAAATCGTCGAGGGGCTTACTGCAGGGTGGTTTGGCAGTTGGCGGAAAACAGATCAAATGTGGGGCTATTACCTGCCTGCTCGTTCCACGGTAGAAGATGCCAGAAATAGAAGGGGTATCGCAAGCATTGATAATACCAGGAGGGACGAAAAGTTAATGAATATCAGCCTGAGCTATCAGAAGGAAATCAATGACCATTCGCTGAATGCGATGGTACTCTACGAATGGCAAAACCAAACTTACTTTGGCAATTGGACCCAGGCAACAGGATTTATAAATGACCTAACCACTTTCAATAGACTTGAAGCAGGCGACTTGTCGCTGGCTTCAGCTGGGAATATGAGGTCTTACAAAAACGACCGTACTCTGATTTCATTCCTTGGACGAATTAACTACGGCTTTTTAGACCGTTATCTTTTAACGGTAAGCATGCGACGAGACGGCTCATCCGTTTTTGGTGCCAATCATAGATGGGGGAATTTTCCGGCAGCTTCAGTCGCATGGCGCATTGATCAGGAACCATTCATGGCACAACAAAATGTATTCAATGCATTAAAACTGCGCGGCGGGTATGGTATAACAGGTAATCAACAAGGTCTGCAGCCTCAGCAATCAATCGCACTTGTACAGTCTGCTGGAATAACATATTTCGGTGGAACTCAAATAACCAACTTCAATGTAAATCAAAATCCAAATGCTGATTTGCGATGGGAAACCAGAAAACAGGGAAACATCGGAATTGAGTTCGCGCTGTTGTCCAACAGATTGAGTGGTTCTGTGGATGTCTTCCGCGCTAACACGGACAATCTGCTTTTCGAATATGTAGTGCCACGACCTCCTTATCAGCACGATCGAATGATAGCGAATATTGGTAGCATGCTAAATGAAGGCCTGGAGCTGGCCCTTGCGTATGATGTAATTAAAACGGCCAGCACAACCCTTACCCTATCGGGTAACCTGACCTTGTTAAGAAATGAGGTATTAAAACTTGGCGGTACGCTCAACGGAGTAGAAATGAATACCAATAATGTAGGATGGGGTGCCACAAGTGCTTACTTGATAGAAGGACAGCCCATAGGTACTTTCAATATCCTGGAGCATACCGGCGTAGATGAAACCGGCGAAGAGACTGTATTGGATCGCGATGGAAATGGTATAATTGACCAGGGCAATACAAGTCCCGACCGCTACATAGCAGGCTCAGCACTTCCCACCTACACCTATGCCTTTATACCAACGATCAAGCACAAGAACCTGGATGTCTCCATGGTGTGGCGAGGTTCGGGAGGCAACAAAATATATAACAACATGCGGCATAGTCTGAGCATGATGGAGATTTTGGGAAGAGCAAATGTTTTAGAAAGTGCTATTCCACTAGGGATGAGAACGACTGAGTATGCATCTGATCTCTGGCTGGAAGATGGGTCTTTCTTACGGTTTGACAATTTGACCATCGGTTATCGTATTCCCGTGACAGGCTCAAAGCATATCGAAAACTTCCGCATCTCACTAACAGGAAGTAACCTGGCATTATTTACCAACTATTCGGGTGTAGATCCTGAGCTTAATGTAAGCGGCAGCAACCCAGACCCTAATGGTACAAATCTAAACACGTTTGGTGGAGATAGAGGTACTTATCCGCGTACCAGAAGCATTGCACTAGGATTGAACATCGTATTAAAATAGTGAAAAGATGAAAATTAGAAATATAATTATAGCAACCTGTTTTATTCTCGTTTCATCTCCGTCTTGTACGGATATCGACGAGAATATATTCGACAAATATGCAGCCTCAGATTTTTACGCCACACCCGAAGGGACGAATGCGGCACTGGCCGGCGTTTATGCACAGGTAGCCGGCAATTGGGGTGGATTAGGATATGCAGGAGCAGACAACGGATGGTATGATGTAAATGAAATGTCCTCCGATGAGCAGGTTATTCCTCATCGCAATGACGGCAACTGGCAACCCGATTTTGCCATCATCCATCAGCATCAATGGTTGCCAACGCATCCGTACATCCTTAATGTTTGGAATTGGTTGTACAGGTCAGTCTATGAAGCCAACAAAGCTATTGAGCTTCTGGAAAACGCCAAAGCCGAGCCGGAGAAAATTGCAGAAGCTAAGGTGTTGAGGGCCTTCTTCTATTATCTGCTATTGGATGATTTTGGAAACATACCTTTTTACACGGAAAATACGGTTCCCGTTGAGCAGCTCCCGCAGGTTGACCGTAAGACAGTATTCGATTTTGTGCTAACTGAGTTAACTGAAAATGTTGACAAGCTGAGCCCTGCAAAAGGCGGCGAGTACTATGGAAGGTTTAACCAATGGGCAGGCTATGCGCTGTTGGCTAAAGTTTACCTGAACGCGGAAGTCTACACTGGGACAGCCAGATGGCAGGAGGCCCTTGACGCCTGTGATAAAATTATATCCGATGGCGGGTTTTCACTGCATCCCGGAGGTGCAAATGGGTCCAGTCCTCTTGGGTATCGGTATTATGAATTATTCGGTGATGTGCTTCCGGCTGATGAAACGATATTGGCAATGTTCGCAACGCGCAATGTTGTTTCCAGAAATATTTACGCAGTCAGAAGCCTGTACGGACCGCATGGAACAGCTGTATTCGGGTATAGTGGATGGAATGGCACCATTATTCCAACTTCCTTTTATCAATTGTACAATGATGAGGATATACGCAAAGAACAATTCCTTATCGGACTGCAGCCCGGAAATGTCACTTACCACACCAATGTCGAATCATTAATTGCTCCTGGCTGCGATCCGCAAGCAGGTGTCCGTAATATCAAATTTTATCCTTCGGGTGACAATGGAGGAGATGGTGGATCGAATGATTTTCCGATATACCGTTATGCTGATATTCTGTTGATGAAAGCGGAATGCCTCGTGCGGTTAGCCAAAGCAGCAGAGGCGAAGCCCCTTATAGATGAAGTAAGACAACGAGCTGGGCTGGACGCCCTTACTACAGCACCTTCACTGGATGATATTTACCTCGAAAGAAGTCTGGAACTCAATATGGAAGGCCACAGAAGGCAAGACATGATCAGGTTTGGTACCTTCCTTTTACCCAACTGGTTTAGGGGGCTCTCTCCGGAGTATAGAAAGTTATTTCCGATTCCAACGGCAGCGTTAGATGCAAATCCAAACCTGAAACAAACTGCAGGTTATTAAATAAAACATTATTAACATGAAAACATTGATGAGCAAAATATTGGTTTTTGGAATAACTTTATTCCTCTTTGCTGCATGTGAGGATGACCCAGCTTTAAGCGTTTTGAAAAAAGTGGAGTTTTCCGCTTCACCTGAATTATCATCCAATGATATCGTCATCACAGAAGAAAATAAAATTGAAACGCTCGTCCAGATCTCCTGGCCTGAGGTGAAGTTTCCGGTAGGTGCACCTGTATCTTATACGTTGTATTTTACAGTACCCGGAGATACAAGCGGCACTAATGCTTGGGAAAATGCGGTCCAGAAGATCATAGGAGATGACATCTTATCAGCTTCTTTTAGCGGAGAGGAATTGAATGAAATTGCCCTTGAAATAGGACGGGAACCTGGGGTAAAAGGGTCTGTAGTGGCGAGAGTTAAAGCTACCATGGACCGTGATATTTATTCTCCGGCGTTGTCTCTTAAGGTAACACCTATTGAAATTCCGGAGGTGATCGATTATCCGTCTTTATGGATTGCCGGGGATTTTCAAGGTTGGAATATCGGCGTGAATCCAGCGCGAATTTCTTCTGTAAATGATGATGGCGTATATGAAGGTTATATTTACATACCGGCAGGTGGAACGAACGAATTCAAAGTGTATGCGCAGCAAGACTGGGGACCAATGTCATATGGTAATGCCGGTGAAGACTCTGTGAGGATAGCCAATTTTGCAGGCGCGAATTTTATCGCGCCATCCAATGGTTATTATCTCTTTTCTGTCGATTTGAACACGATGAAGTATTTATTGATTAAAATCGATTCTTGGGGAATAATCGGTGCAGCAACGCCGGCAAGCTGGGACGCAAGTACACCATTGACTTATAATGCTGACACGCAGGTTTGGACCGTTACCGCCAATATGAAAGCTGGAGCCGGCAACTCATTTAAATTCCGCGCGAACAACGCGTGGCAACTTGATTTCGGAAATGAAAACGGAAAGTTAGGGTACGCAAATCATCCATGGAAACCATATATAGAGCAACCGCACTTTTCAGTTCCTTCAAATGGAAACTATACCATTACGTTGGATTTGCACATTCCGGGAAATTATGCCTATAAAATTAAAAAGAATTAATATTAAAACTGTTGCAGGGTAACGTCATCATTAGCCTGCAATTTTTCAGCAACATCAATAACATGAATAGTTAGCCGTGAGATTATTAAAAAAGGAATGGATCAAAATATTAAAGATGAATTGGACGGAGTGTAGGAGATGGAGTTTCGGGTATTTGTGCTTCAATAGTGATAAAATAGTTATTCTCTCACTGGCTATCTTATTGGTGTCCGGATGTGCGGGAGAGGAATCACCCACGATTGTAAAAACTCCCGTTGCAGAACCTACCCAATATGATGTGCCTTTTGAAAATATTCCCCACACATCCGATATTGCCATGTATGAGGTTAACGTGCAGGCTACAAGTTCAACCGGCGATTTAAATGGAGTGAAAGCCAGGCTCGATGAAATTAAAAACTTAGGAATAAATGTTATTTGGTTGATGCCGGTTTATCCAACGGGGGAATTGAATGGTGTCGGCTCCCCTTATGCTGTTAAAAACTACACCGCGGTCAATCCTGTCTTTGGAAATTTAGAAGACCTGCGGTCACTGGTGAAGGAAGCTCACGCAAGAGACATGGCTGTTATCCTGGACTGGGTTGCGAATCATACTGCCTGGGACAATCCATGGATTCAAAACACAGCCTGGTATACGAAGGATGCGTCGGGGAATATAATCAGCCCTGCCGGAATGGGTTGGAATGATGTTGCTGATTTAAATTATAGTAGCGTGGCGATGCGTAGGGAAATGATAAAGGCAATGAAGTATTGGATCTTGGAGGCGAACGTCGATGGCTACCGTTGTGACTACGCAGAGGGTGTACCCACTGATTTCTGGCAACAGGCCATTGATACATTGCGAAATATCCCAAATCGTAAAATTATAATGTTTGCAGAGGCTGGCAAAAAAGAATTGTTTTCCGCTGGCTTCGATTTAATTTTCGGATGGAATTTTTATAATAAACTGAAGGAGGTATTTAATAATAATGCGCCCGTTTCCGGTTTGATCACCGTCAATACCTCTGATTATAATAATGTTCCCGGAGATTCGCATATTTTGCGATGGACAACCAATCACGATGACCATGCATGGGATGACTCTCCCGTAACTATTTTTAAAGGACAGGAAGGATCAATAGCGGCTTTTGTACTTGCTGCTTATGTTGGCGGTGTACCACTGATATACAGCGGACAGGAAGTTGGAAGCTCTGGCACGCTTCCATTTTTTACCAATAGTTCCATGAAAATAAATTGGACGGCCAACCAGCAAGTGCTCGCCGAATATCAGAAACTCATGAATTTCCGAAATACAAGTGACGCAGTGAAAAATGGGTCGCTGCAAGCATACAACTCAGCTGATATTATGGCTTTCAAACGCTTGTCGGGAAGCGAAGAATTGTTAGTCGTTGTCAATGTCCGTGATGATCTCATAAATTATCAAATACCCGTTGCACTTGAAAATACAAGCTGGACCAACGCCTTTACGGATGAGCCTGTTACATTATCAACTTCTATTTCACTGGAGCCATTCTCTTACATGATCTTGAAGAATTAGAACCTGGTGATGAATCATCAAAATAAGGATTGAAAGTTTTGCTGATTACAGCATCAACACCACGTCCGGCTTTCGTAGAATTCTGTACTTGGAATTTTATTATAGAAGTAAATTGTTAATTCATTCAAACATGCAAAAAGCAACGATCACCTTCCTCTTATCTCTACTGGTATTCTCGTTCGTTATTCCCGGAGTTTCATCCGGGCAAGCGCAATACGGTAAACCCTTTACTAAAGTCCCGGATCGGAGAGATGTGTCAATTTATCAGGTGAATATGCGCACATTCAGCAAAGAAGGGAACTTTAAAGGCGTAACCCTCCGGCTCGACTCCATAAAGACTCTGGGATTTAATGTAATTTATTTGATGCCTATACACCCTGTTGGAAAATTGAAAGCTGTTAATTCACCTTATTGTATACAGGATCATATGTCGGTCGGGAAAGAATTTGGAACGCTTGATGATCTGCGCAACCTCGTGGAGGGGGCACACCAAAGAGACATGGCGGTTATCTTAGATTGGGTAGCCAATCATACCGCATACGATCATCCGTGGACGCAAAATAAATCGTGGTATCTGCAGGACAATCAAGGAAATATTATTCATCCGCCAGGTACACCGTGGCGAGATGTTGCACAGCTGAATTTCCAAAATCCGGATATGAGGCTGGCCTTGATTGCAGCGATGAAGTATTGGGTTCTTGCAGCCAATGTCGATGGATTTCGTTGTGACTATTCCGATGGTCCTCCCTTTGATTTTTGGAAACAGGCACTGGATACTTTAAAGAATATTAAATCTCATAAGTTACTCCTTCTTTCGGAAGGAAGGCGCATGGATCATTACAACGCCGGCTTCGATTATAATTTTGGTTTCAGGTTCTTTGATAACCTGAAAAAAATCTACGAACATAACCGCTCCGTCCGCAGTATTGACAGTTTGAATATCAGTGATTACAAAGGGACTGAGGCTGGAGAGCAAATTGTAAGATATACATCCAATCACGATGTAAATGGTTCTGATGGTACGCCCCTGGAATTGTTCGGAGGAAGGAAGGGTTCTATGGCAGCGTTTGTCGTTGTAGCCTACATGAAAAGTATTCCGATGCTTTACAACGGACAGGAAGTAGGAATTCCTTACAGGTTAACTTTTCCTTTCACAGACAGGAAAATAGACTGGTCTCTTAACCCTGAGATCACTGCGGAGTACAAAAGGATTATGGCGTTCAGGAACAGCAGTGAAGCGATAAGACGGGGCGAATTGACTTCGTACAGCACGGATGATATTTGTGCATTTACAAAAGTGGCAGGCTCTCAAACAGTTTTAGTATTATCAAACATGAGGGATAAAGCCATGCCCTATACAATTCCTTTCAAGCTTGCGAATACAAAATGGATAGATTCATTCAGTGGAGCAGAAAAAAAATTAACCTCAACGATCGCATTAGAGCCTTATACTTATTTAGTATTAAAAAAATAATTGGATATGAAATTCAAAAGAAAAATTTTTGACCCAGGATAATAAAAAATCTTTCTCAATGTATGAATTTATTACCCGTGCTCCTGGAGTTTTACAGATTCATCTGGAACCAACCCAATGCGGGTATGGTGGCTTTTGAGCACTCACCTTGTCGATCTTTGCAACGTGTTTTGAATCAAGGCTCCAACCCAATGCTCCCAGATTTTCCAGCAGCTGTTTTTCATTGCGTGCACCTACTACAACATTGGACACGGTCTTCCTACTCAACAGCCAGTTCAAAGCAATCTGCGGAATACTCCTGCCGGTTTCTTCTGAAATTTCGTCCAGAACATCAATAACGTTATAAAGAAATACGTCCTCCACTTCCGGCCCGCCCACAGAGCCTCCGGATTGAATCCTCCCTTGCGAGGGTGGCTGGTTTCTTCTGATTTTTCCGGTGAGACGTCCCCATCCCAATGGGCTCCAGACCATAAGACCGGTGCCTTGATCCTCCAGCAATGGCATCAGATCCCATTCGTAGTCTCTGCCTATCATAGAGTAATAACCCTGATAAATAACGAATTTTTGAAGGCCTAATGCATCTGAAATTGATATGGCTTTCATGAGTTGCCAGGAAGCGAAATTCGAACAGCCTATATAACGGACCTTTCCACTTTGCACCAGATCGGTGAGGGCATTCAATGTTTCTTCCAACGGCGTGGCTGGGTCGAATCCATGAATGAAATACAGATCAATGTAATCCGTTCCCAACCGCTTCAAACTAGCCTCGCATTCACGCATAATATGATATCGTGATGCTCCTTGGTCATTTGGTCCATCGCCCATTGAAAACGTAACCTTTGTCGAAATAATAGCCTTGTCGCGCCTTCCCTTTAATGCTGCTCCAAGCACCTCTTCGGATGCACCTTTGGAGTAGACATTGGCCGTATCGAAAAAATTCAATTGATGCTCCAGTGAAATATCGATCAATCGGGATGCTTCCTTAACGTCTGTTTCTCCCCACTTCTTAAAAAATTCGTTAGTTCCGCCAAACGTGGCAGTTCCGAAACTCAATACCGGAACATGCAGTCCCGACTTTCCTAATGTTCTGTGTTCCATAAGTCTTTAATTTATGCATCAAAGTTATGGGCAGAGCAAAGGAGAATTATAGGATAGTTTACGGGATTCCTGGCACTTTTTATTGAAGTTTATGTTGCTGAACTAAAATTTTAGTGATTTAATGTGCCCCTCGTTCGACAAAAAACTGAATATCGAATGTCGAAAATTTTCACCGCAGAGACGCAAAGACGCAAAGAAAATGCATTTCTTGAAATTAATATTCTTTGTAAATGGCAATACGCAAACCAAATCGCCTACCAAAAAATTCTCTGCGCCTTTGAGCCTCTGCGGTTCATATTTTTAAGCCGCACAAACTATTTCGAACTTTTTTGACTCCCGTCAAGCAGGGAATTACGAACAAATGTGCGGAAAATTTTTACAGCACCGTGAAGGGTTTTAACTCAGTCTCTGCGGACTTTGCTGGCTCTTCTCTGCGGTCTCTGCGCTTATTATTAGATAGCGCAGGCGTTGTATTATTAAAATTTTTACCGCAGAGAAATCGCAGAGACGGTCCTGGGTGGCAGATCACCTAAAATCAGAAGGCATTTTGCCGGTTTGCTTTTTGTAAAACCTCGAAAAATAAGATGGATCATCAAACCCCATTAAGTAAGCAATCTCGCTAATGGTTTTTGAAGAGTGCTTCAGGCACATCGTAGCTTGTTTTATCAACTGGCTTCGCATCAATTGGCCTGCAGATAGGCCTGTAATGTTTTTAATGGTATCACTAAGATGGCTTGTTGAAACACCGAGCTCCATGGCATAACCGGTTAGCTTTTTTAGATTAATTTCTTTACCTAGCCTTACCGTGTTTATGTCCTTCATATAGAGCACTGTGAACGCTTTAACAAGCCGAAGTCCCGAACTATTTTTGTGAATATGCCGGGTTTCGTCTCCCGATATTTGTGATCTGGATTTATTGATCAGCGCATGAAGGTACCCGCGCAGAATGTCATTTGAAAAACGATTTCCTGAGCGATACTCATTTTGAATCATTTTAAATAGGGCGACGTAATCTTTCGTTTGTTCATCGGATAAATAAATGACAGCATTTCCATCGACCTGGAAAAATGGGAGTTCGGAAAGAAACTGCTTGTTGACTAATCCATCGTTAAAAAATTCATCAGAAAATGAAATAAAGTATCCCTGGTGCTCATCAGTCTCCGCCTCCCATGAATTAATTACGTTTGGGCCAACAAAACATAGCATGTTTTTCCGAACATAATATTCTGAGCTGCCCAGGGTTTGAATTCCGTCTCCGGAAGTCACCAGGAAGACCATGTAGAAATTTAATCGGTGCGCGGGAATTTGACTTTTAACGATACACCTGTTTTGAATTTCAAAATATGGACCCAAGTCATCTGTATGATCTTCGGGAATATGCCGAAAATATTGCTTCGAAAAAGTTTCAGAACTTAGTAACGGAATTCTCTCTACCAATTTATTTCTCATCGATGTTGATTTTGTAAAATCCATAACAAGAATTTCCCTCAAAAAGTTGTACCAGAACAAGCCTCTACGCTTCCACTAGTGCCCGAATCACCTTGATGGCGCTGGGAGATCTGAACTGCACTATCGTCGTTTCCGTCTTCGAGATGATCCTGCCGTAAATGGTAACCGTGATCGAAAACCAACTTTAGTTGATTGAGCCGCATCATTGGAATGGGTTACTTTAAATGAGTCACCAGTATGCAATTTTCATTACCTTAGGATTGATGTGCATTACCGACAAAATCTTTCAAATCTCACTTTTATCTCTGGAAGTCATGACCATCATCATGATCTGTAAAGCAGGAAATGTCTAAGGTCTCGATGGATTCAATATATAAATTGAAATTATAGCAAAATTTTTACCCTAAACCAGTTGTTTGTGAAGAAGACATTTACTGCCCTAAATGCCCTAGTTATCTGGATGTTCAGCGCTGCAATGTTAGCGGCTTCTATTGTTAGTTACGGCCAGGGCGTTCTATACGGCATGACACAATATGGTGGCGTTAATAATAAAGGTGTGCCCTACCAGATAAAAACCGATGGTACGGGCTTCCTCTCTTTTACAGATTTTAATGGTGATAATGGAGAGCATCCCGGTAATGGGGCAAGATTCAGCCAGCTCATTGATAAAAGATTTGAAGGGACCGGTTTTACGATAGCTGGGTTTGTGGGCTTGACAGAATTGGGTTATAAGCTGCCGGGTTATGAACCACCGGGGCTAGGTTATAAAGTGCACATCAGACCTGGAAACGCTTTGATTCCTCCTGTCAATTTTAGTTTTATCCTGGATTATACGGGAACGAACCCGACAGGTGGATTTCTGCCGACGCCCGAGGGAACACTATACGGTCTGACTTCGCAGAATGGCCAATACGGAGGAGGTGCATTGTTTTCAATGCCCGATGTTGGCAATGCTCTAACCTTACTGGGGTCTTTTGATGGCAGTAACAATGGAAGGTCCCCTAAAGGAACGCTGATCAAAGGGCAGGATGGCAAATTGTACGGCACGACAGAGTTCGGGGGGGTCAACGATCTGGGTGTTATTTTTTCGTATGATAATACTGGCCTGCAATGGAATATCAAAAAACTCCTTGATTTTGATGGAGCTGCCAAAGGATCGAATCCAACCGGAAACCTGCTACTGGCTTCCAATGGACGATTATATGGAATGACAAGAACCGGAGGCACTAATGGAAGCGGCGTTATATTCAGCATTTCGCATGATGGCACCGGATATACAAAATTGCTGGACCTTAACGGCCAGGCTACTGGTGTTTACCCTCAGGGATCTTTAATTCAATTTACAGATGGAAATCTATACGGCATGACCTCTGCGGGTGGTGCGTATGGTTATGGAACGATCTTCCGCATAAGTCTGACCGGAACATTCACCAAGATCCATGATTTTAACGGCACCAATGGAAAATCACCCGTCGGGGATTTGCTGGTTGACATCAGTGGAAACTTGATGTACGGCGTCGCCTATGCAGGTGGCGTAAATGATCAAGGTGTACTGTTTAAACTCCAGAACGGCAATCAGTTCACTAAGCTCTATGATTATAGTGTTGCTTCCGGGAGTAATCCTGTCGGTGCGCTTGCCATGATGAGAAAGGAGGCCGATATCAAAATTGCGGCTATTCCAGACAAAACTATGGTGAGCGCTCCCTTTGTCCCAGCAGTCGAAATCGCGGTAGATATGCCGGTTTATTTTGTCAGCAGGGATGCTTCCGTGGTCGCCGTAGAAGATAATAAGCTCGTCATTAAAGGCACCGGCAGCTCGGAGATCACGGCATTTCAGCTTGGCAATCATGCTTACCTTGCTGTTTCAGCAACCACTTACGTCACGGTCAAAAAAGAAAATCAAACCATCACGTTTGCGCCCTTGACTGCAAAAACATTTGGTGATGCTTCATTCACGCTGGCAGCCACTTCAACGTCATCCCTACCTGTTGAGTTCGCGTCATCAGACCAGTCAGTAGCAACCATTGATGGAGACAAAGTTACGATCCGAGGTGGTGGTCATGTCAACATCGTGGCCTATCAGCCAGGCGATGTAAATTATGAAGTAGCCCCACTGGTTACTCAGGACCTTTTTGTTGAACGCGCTGTGCAGACGATTAATTTTCAGCCCATTCCAGCTAAGATTTGCTGCCAGTTTTTTAACCTATCGGCAACATCGTCTTCCAATCTTGAAGTGTTGTTCAAAAGTTCCAATCGGATGAAAATTGATATTTATGGAAACTCAGCGCAACCCCGTGAAGTTGGAGCCGCAGAGATCATCGCTTATCATCCTGGCAATAAAAACTACAAACCTGTTGAAACACGTACAGCGGTAGAGATACTAAAAGGATATCAAAGTATCGTTTTTAATATTAATAATATACCCCATAAGGCAGGCGATGCACCCGAATATTTAGGAACGGGAAGCGATCATGGACTGCCAGTGACCTATACAAGTAATCCACCTGGTATTGCCGTGGTGGAACAGGGGATGATGTATTTTCTGGCGGAAGGAACGACGACGATTACGGCGACACAGCCGGGTAACGCAAACTATCATCCGGCGGCACCCGTGTCACGCACGATCACAGTTAATCCACCTTCGCCACCTGGTGTAGGTAATACGATTACCTGGCCCGAGCTGACGAGCAGGACAATCATTGATCCTCCATTCAATCTTAATGCATCAGCAACCTCTGGCCTACCCGTTTCATATACTTCATCAAACCCGTCAATAGCGGAGATCAACGGCAATCTCGTTACCATTAAAGGTATTGGCTCAACAACCATCACCGCTACCCAACCTGGTAAGGTCGGTGTTGTTGCGGCAGTGCCTGTTGTAAGACAATTACAGGTTAGCAAGAAGGACCAATACTTCAATTTACCGTATATGTCATCCGTAACTTTTGGAACTGAGCCTGTATCATTGCCGGTAACTACATATGAAGGTTTGCCCTTAACATACAGTGTTTCTGATGACAATGTTGCCGTAGTAGAGAATTACTATCTATATTTTAAAGGAACGGGTTATGTTACGATAATTGCATCACAACCAGGAAACGATAAATATTTGCCAGCTCAGTCCATGAGCGAAACGTTTCAAGTATATCCTAACTACTATGATTTGTTTTTTAACGATATCTCGACAAAAACGTATGGTGATGCTCCGTTCAGTCTGGAGGCTTTAACATATTCCGGGATGCCCGTTACTTTTTCAAGCAGCGATCCGGAGATAGCTTCTGTCAATGGATCAAAAGTCACCATCAAGGGTGCAGGTTCTGTGACCATCACCGCTTCGGCTGGAAAGCTTGGCTATTATACGGCTGAGTCGACAAAACTAATGATCATCCATAAGGCAAAGCAAAGCATTGCGTTTTCACCATTGGAATCGAAGAAATTTGGAAACGCGCCGTTTATTATTTCCACAACGTCAACGTCCAACCAACCCGTCATACTCAAAACAACTACCCCAGGAGTTGTTCGAGTCGATGGTAATGTGGTCACCCTTGTCGGAAACGGAACCGCTGAGATCATTGCGTCTCAACCTGGAAACGCAAATTACGAGCCAGCCGAAAATTTGCATCAGAAATTTCTCGTTAGCGATGCAGGCAACATCTATGACATGGTTGGTGCTACATTAACGGGCGGCCCCAATCATAGTGGCCTGCTTTTCTCGATGAACTCGGATGGAACAGCTTACGGATATTTGAAACAGTTCAACGCCCAAACTTCGCCATCACCTCAGGCTGGGTTTATTAAAGGGGCTGACGGTAAAATGTACGGTAATTTTAAAGACGGGGGAACCGGTGATGCTGGTAGTATTATTCGTCTTGAGCCTGATGGAACACGCCTCACTTACCTTCACCATTTTAGTGCCTTAGATGGAAAGAATCCGGAAGGAAATCTTATACAGGCAACCAACGGTGACCTGTATGGGACAACCCAATTCGGCGGTTCATCGGATGGGGGGACGATCTTCAGAATGAAACCTGACGGAACAGAATTTACCGTGCTCTATAATTTCAGTTCATTGAGCGGTCAGTTTGCCACAGGAGGGCTTACGCAGGCAAGCAATGGAAAATTATACGGTGTGACGCCGGCCGGCGGTTTCTATGGTTATGGAACGATCTACAGCATTAATACAGATGGCAGCGGATTTTCAATTCTCTTTCACTTGGACGACCGTGCGCCAGTGAGATCAGGCTATTCACCCAGGGGTGAGCTTACACAGGGCGCCGATGGCTTCCTTTACGGTACCGCTATGTATGGGGGAGGTGATTACAACGGTGGTGCGTTGTTCAAGATCAGACCGGATGGTTCCGGCTTTACAAAGATCATAGAATTCAACGGTATAACTACAGGTATTGTTCCAGCCGCTGGAGTATTGGTTGGATCGGATGGTAAGATCTATGGTATGACCGGAGGTGGAGGCGTGAATTTAAAGGGTACTATTTACTCTGTGAACTCCGATGGAACAAATTTCACACAGCTCTTCAGCTTTGATGGAGCAAACAATGGGTCATCTCCAAAAGGAAAGCTTATGGAAGGAACCGATGGTTCTCTCCATGGTATGACCAGTCTGGGGGGTAGTAATGGAGGAGGAACGATTTTTAAGATCAATAAAAATGGTACCGGATTTCATAGAATGTTTAATCTGGATGAACGTGCTAACTATCCTGCATTTGGACCGTTACTGGAATCGACCGCTGGAAATTTCTATGGAATGGCTGCTCTTGGCGGAGCCTTAAACGGAGGAGCCATATTCAAGATCACTTCGGCAGACGTGTTCACCATTGTTAATGATTTTCCTCAGGATGAGTCAACGCCCCGTAATCTTATTGCAGATCCCGATGGAGAATATTATTATGGGATTACGCGAGCTCAAAACCAAAACGAAGGTGGGACTATCTTCCGGATCAACGCATCCGGATCTTCTTATGAGAACATATACATTGTTCCTCAAGGCGAGATTATTACCGTTATCTTCTATGCATCTACAGGTCACATCTGGGTCAGTGGTATTCGCAATAATGAGAATTTCATGTTCAGACTTAGGCCCGACGGTTCAGAACTTCAGCAGATCACAGCCTACAATACGGCATTGGCGCAAAAACGAAATCCAGCCAAAACGATGGTTGAAACTCCTGAGGGTGAAATTTTTGCAGGCACCGATGGCACCTGGTCCACCCCAATATTTTTTAAGATCAGAAATGACGGCACTGGATTTTCACAGCTCTTTGAACTCGGCGACAGTGAGCGGATTGGCGGCAACCTTTTGCACGGATCTGACGGAAATTTTTACATGGCTTACGCTCAGGAAGGTATATATAAGTTTACTGTTTCCGGGATAGTTACTAAGATCTTCAGTCACCCTCCCGATGCACATGGACCAACCGTAAATAGGATCATTGAAATGAACGGAGGTAGACTTGGTATCATTACGCGTGTGAACGGATCAGGGAGTTATGGTACAATTTTCAGCATCGAAAAGGATGGAACGGGGTATACTAAAATCTACGCACCGAAAATTACGGATGGGATATCGCCGGTTGATATGTTGCAAAGCATGGATGGGTGGCTGTACGTGGTTTCTGAATATGGGGGGACACATCAGAAAGGAGTTGTTTATAAAGTGAGGCCAGATGGATCTTCCTATACAAAAATACGCGAGTTTAATGGAGAAGACGGTGAAAACCCCAATAGTATATTCTTCAAAAAGGCAGCGCAGTCTTTTACGTTCGAACCTTTACCTGAAAAGAAAACTTCCGATCCGGCGTTTTTTCCGACTGCAGTCAGCACATCTGGAGCACCCATTCAATTTGAGAGTAGTAACCATAACGTTGCGATCATCGAAAATGGCCAGATAAAACCGGTAGGCAAAGGTACTACCATTATTACAGCCACACTTTCCGCCAATGCGAACTACTATGAGGGCGGAGAAATTGAACGATCCCTTGTCGTAATAAAGGGAGATCAAACGATAACGTTTGATGCCTTGCCACAATTGCGCCTTGGGGATGCAACATTTGAACTTGCTGCTGTATCCACGTCTGGTCTACCTGTAAGTTATCAAAGTTCAAAGCCGTCAGTGGCTAGCATTTCGGGATCTATTATAACACTCCATGCTGTTGGTACAGCTACAATCACTGCTTCGCAAGCCGGAAATGATAATTTCTTCGCGGCGGCAAACGTTTCACACGTGTTGGTGATCAATAACGGAGGTGCCCAATCCATTGTCTTTGCGAACCCTGGTGCTAGGGTGTTTGGAACCGCTCCCTTTCAGCTTTCCGCGACGGCTTCATCGGGCCTTCCTGTTCAATTCACGACCTCATCGGATAAGATCTCATTAAACGGCGGGCAGGTTACGATGCTTAAAGCAGGCACGGTCATCATCCTCGCCAACCAATCCGGTGATGATAATTTTGAGCCAGCCTCTCCAATTGAAGTTTCATTCTGTATCAACCCCCCCAAGCCTTTCATTTCTGAATCAGGTGCTCCGACCGATCTTGAGTTCCACTCCAGTAATGAGTTTGGAAATCAATGGTATTTGAACAATTCAATAATGCCTGGAAATATCTCCAGTACGATCCTTGTTTCTGAAGAAGGTGCTTATACAGTCGCGACGATTGTAGATGGCTGCGCAAGCGAGATCTCAGAATCCAGGATGTACATTACAACCGGCATTGAAGAAGACCCGTCAGTTCAAATTAGCGTGTACCCCAATCCGGTTGTGGATAATTTGCAAGTTGAGATCGTTGGTAATATTTCCAACGGTGCTGTTCTTGAGCTGCTCGATGCGATGGGAAGGAGTTTGGTGGTTAGAGAAATGACTGAGGCAGGAACGATGGTGTTTGATTTACATACTGGCGGAATGTTTTTGGTGAAGGTAATGGTGAATGGCAGAGTCATTGTGAAGAAGGTTTTGAGGGAATAAGGCAATTTGAATAATGCTGATCGACTCATTAAAATCGGCCACACGGTTTGGGGCCGATAAAAAATCGAAAATGGCAAAGAAAGATCTTATCTAAAATCGCTTATTTCTTCTCCAGAACCACAACGAAACCACCTCCTTTTGCCATGGTAAAATTGATTCTGGAATTTTTGTTGATGGTTTGGTTTGTAATCGTGTAGTCTGAAGGGTAACGATCTGCATTCACACCATCCAACACCAATACGGCGTTATATTCTCCCTCTTCCAGAAATGAAAAATCAACTTCGATGGTTTTTCCTTTCCAGTTGACCATTCCGCCAATATAGAAGGTGTTGTCTTTTTTTCTCGCCGTGATTATATATTCTCCCACTTTGCCGTCGAGAACATACGTTTCATCCCAAACGGTTGGGATACTGCCAATCAATTCCATAAACTCAGGCTCTAACAATCCCTGAGAAGGGTTTCCTGAAAACAATTGTATGGGACTTTCATAAATAATAAACATGGCTGCCTGATGCATACGTGTTCCCATCGACATCACTTTTTCACTTATGGGTCTGAAGGTATTCTTTGTAGCATTGTCGAGAATTCCTGGTTCATAGTCCATCGGCCCTGAGGTCATGCGGATAAATGGAAGCAGAAGGTCATGGTCGGGATTCGCCTTCTCACTCCAGATGTTATACTCCGAACCCAACACGCCTTCTCTTGTAATGGAATTTGGCCAAGTTCTGCTAAAGCCAGCAGGTTTAAATGCGCCATGATACATGATCATAATTTTTTCTGCGGCACAGGCTGCTGCAATCCGGTGATAAAAATTAACCATCTTCTGATCATCGCGATCCATAAAATCAGTCATGATAAAATCCACGCCCCACTTTTTAAATTGTTTCAATGCAGGTTCCAGTTGGCGATCGAGGGTAGAGGCGAGTGTCCACATGCTGAGCGATATTCCCTGATCCGTTGCATAAGCGGAAATTTCCTCCATGTTGATTTTCGGATTGATTTTAAACAGATCCGTATTTTCGCTCCAGCCTGCATCCATCATGATTCGCTGGAAACCGAACCGTTTCGCAAAATCAATGTAGAATTTATACGTTTCAGTATTCACACCTGCCTTGAAAGGAATATTAAAGAGATTGATGCCAATGATCCATTCGTCTGTTCCTTTTCCAGGTTTTATCCATTGCGTGTCTTTTACTTTTGAGGGAGCGCCTAGCCGATAAACCAGATCATTGGAAGGAAGCTGCGCATCTTTTTCAGAAATCATAAAAACTCTCCATGGGAAAGTTCTGTTCCCCAGGGTATGTGCAATGAAGTCGGCCCGGCGTGTAACAACTTCCTGCGGAAACTCTCCCGGGTTCATTTTGACTTCAAGGGGATATCCGGCGTTCACACCTTCCAGTTGTTTATTTCCATTGAACTTTAAAAACATTCCCGGATAATCTTCCAGGTCCGATTCGGTGATCACCGTTTTCATTTCACTGGGATAGCCGATCATAACGGGAGAGAAAAAAAGAAGATCTGTGGATATGCTATCCGTTGGTTTAATCAGATAGGGTTCCTCAAAGCTCGTGTGAAATATGTCGACATCTTCCCGTTTTTTTACGGGGGAACCATAGAACTTTGTCTTATCCGGAAAAGAGTACCGAGCGATCTCCTTTTCAATCGTAATTGAATCTTTATGGGCCGAGGTGAACCGGTATGCAAATCCATCATTGTATACTCTTACCTGCAGCGAAATTTTCGATTTGAATTCAATGGTCAATTGATGATAATGATCTCTTATTACTTTTCGTTTTTCAGCAACGGTCGGAACAATAGTTTCATCCTTCTTTTGGATCGATGCTTTACCTATAATCCAGTTTGAATTGATCTTCCTTATTACGAGGCCAATTTCAGAGGACTTCAGAATAGTAGTTTCTTTATATTGAGCGGAGATAAGAAGGTGTATTCCCGCCAGCTACCGAGACCTGGATATTATTGTCGGGTGAGGACACTGATTTTTGAGCGTGACTTATTATAAATTGAAACAACAAACAGAAGGTAAAGACTCGTCTCATAGGTTTTTCAAATTGCCTAAAGATAGTAAGTTCTTGGTTGTTGGGTTTTCGCTGTGATTATCTTTTGGTAACTAAGCAAGTAAATGGGATTTCACGGTCCAGCAACAATGGAAAAATGACGACCATGTGGATATTGCAATTGGTTTCCAAGCCTGCTGAGCTTTTTTCTCCAAGAGGCACAATTAGAATTTCAAAAATATGAACTTTTATATTTGTGTATAGTCATGAGGTTGCGCATCACTTTTTTTACGATCATACAGGTTCAGTGAAAATTTTCATCTTTTTCCATAATACTTTGATACCACCGTTGACGATGGGTGGACAGCTTCCAAATTCCGGATATTTCTTATGGTTCGGTTCAAAAGAGAAACCAAAGACGCCGGTTTCTTACCGCCATTTTTCAAATGGAATTCCTTATTCTCAAGGAATCTTTTTTCAAAGATATTCGCATCTTTTCCGCTTTCATCATACCGGTTATGACCAATGTAGCTGACATTAACTTTTGCCTGAGGGTAGTGCAATTTGTAGAACTTGGAATATGTGGCAAGGTTGGGAATGATGTATTTAACATGTCCCAGTTCATGGGCTAATAAGAATAAGGCTTTATCTACGAGCCAAATCTCAACAGAGACTGAGTACTCGCCATATTCGGAAACATTCGCATCTTCATCCGTTGGCGCCTGTTGGAAGAAGCTTGCTGCCTTAAGCTGTATTCTTGATTTTTCCCTCTCGACTAGTTTTACAAATACATCCGTAGGTCTTCCTTTTTTGTCCTTTATGTTATTGATTTCATGGTATATATCGGGCGATACCGTTTTTAGTTGACGAATCAACTCTTGCGTTAACTCGTAACACGAAATGTAGTTGATCAAATTTTCAATTTTGGATTTTATTTGTAGCCTTGGTACAGGCCACGCATCCTTGTCTTCCAACAACTGCAAATTGAGTTTTCGTAAGGATATCTTCGTGCTCTGAAGTTGAGCTTCATAACCGTTTCTAATTCTTGCAAACAAATGACTGAATGAAAGAACACACAGTACAATAATTAAATAGATTGTGTTCATAGATGATCAACGTAAAGGTGAATTACATTTTTTGGGCATCTGCAATAAGGCAACTAGTACTCATACGAGTATTTCTTTTTATCAATTCGCGACGCTTACGCTATCTGGCATTCCTCAAAACAAAAATTGACTCCGAGTTTGCTTTGTCAATTTTCATACCTTATCCAAAGCGTTATCATTTCTAGTCTTTCGTGGTGAAGTCATATTTTTCCGTTCGATAGTGAACAGGATTATGTTCTCCACTGGACAGCACAATAGCACCAGCTTTCATCCGGGATGTCAATAAACTTACTCGTGAATATGTATAAGGTTACACAAGGATGGCAACTTCAGTTATATAGTTGCATACGTCTGAGAATTTTTTTTGAAATTGCTATTTATAAGATAGGATGAAAAAAGGTTGAAATGTGTTATTAAATTATTTAAGATTGCAATTCATTGAAATCTCAGAATATATAAGGTTGTTAGTTTAATGGTAAAACAGTCGCTGAATGGGTTCGAATCCCACCACTTCTACCTGGGTAGTTTATGATGGCTAAAACCAGCAATGAAACATTGTTCGAATCAATGTACAGCCACTTATTTTACGTTCAATTGAAGGAGTATTATTGCTCACTGTGATTTCGTAATCTTTTCGGTTGCTGCATGCCGCATCTTTTAAATCATGACGTTGTCATCGTGTTTACCGGGCATCTTCCAGCATATTTACGGCTTCGCTTTAATATTCTGTGCGGCGAGCGCTACCGTTTTTTTAATTCTCTGTTGACGGGTTTCAACCTTTTTAGCGTCTATGATCCATTGAATAATTAACCGTCGAGATGAAGGGGGGAAAGATTGAAAATTCTGAAAAGCTTTTTTCTTTTTATCAAAAACCTTCTTCAGATCAGGTGGGATTACATCAGCCTCAACGGACGCATTCCACTTGCCTGATTTTTTTGCTGTGTCAATAAATAGCTGGCCTGCCTCCGTCATCAACCCTTCCTGTATCATTTTCTCTGCTCTCTCTCGATTGAGTTTGCTCCAGTTACTTTTCGCTTTACGGGGAGTGAATTGGAGGTACATGCTTCGTTCGTCTCTCTTCATTCCTTTGTTATCAATCCAACCAAAACAAAGTGCTTCCTCAACGGCCTCATCGTACGCAATATTTGGTGTCTTGCTTTTTTTGTGAAAAACAATCAGGCACACCGGTTCAGTTGAAGTATAATTTGTGGCAAGCCACTTTCGCCACGCACTCCTGTTTGCAGGATTAAAAGTGCGGATACCATTTTTTTTCTCCATCTCAATTAATACTTTGTTTCGCTTTTCCTACCTCGGGCATCAAACGCCCTTTTCATTTACATGGTTAAGAACTTCCAGATAATGACGATTGTACATGATACCAAGTACATTACCAAAAGGATCTACGACAGAAGCGGTAATAAATCCCTCACCGCGAACTATGATTTTCTCGTGAGGTTTTGCGCCTAATGATATTAACCTGTCCAGCATCCCCTGCACATCATCGACATGCCAATACATAATGGATCCAGCAGGAGTATTTGTCCTATGGGGCGCAAACCGGGCGTCGATGATACCGAGTTCATGCTGATAATCACCTATGCGGAATTCCATATATCCGGGGCGTTCAAAATACGGAGGAAAGCCAAGAAGCTTTGTATACCATTCCTTTGCTGCGTTATGATCGGCTGCAAAAAAATTCAGTGTTGCCAATCCTTGTAGTATGTGTGTTTTTTCCATAGTCTTTTATGTTATTTTATATGATGTTGTAAAGATCGCGCTCTCTATGTCAACGTTATGTCAGGAGTAAAAATACATCGATAAATTTCGCCGATCATTGCTCCCCGTGGATAGTTTTGGTCAATCTTCCGGGCCCGACGATAAAGTCATGGTGATAATCGTGATGCACGTTATTACCCAATCCGAAGGCAGTTGAATGGTGTATATTCATTCTTTGCTTTTGAAGAGGGTGTTTTCATATTTTTTTAAAGCTCATTTGAGCGCTGATAAATTTGATCATACTGCTTATAATTTTGATCTTCGCCTGTTAATTGAATCAGAAGTATGTATATACGAACTCAAAGATGTCATTACAGGAAGAAATAGTAGGATTGATTCCTGCCGGGGGTCATGCCACACGTCTTGGGCCTTTGCCCTGCAGCAAGGAATTATTTCCCATTGGATGGCAAGTAGACGAAGCGGGAAAGAAGCCAAAGGTAGTGAGTCATTTTTTGTTGGATAAATATAAGGCAGCTCGAATCAGAAAAACTTATTTTATACTGAGAAAAGGAAAATGGGATATTCCACAATACTATGGCGATGGCGCGATGGTGGATATGGATCTGGCGTATCTTATCATGAACGTTGCGCACGGACATCCATTTACACTTGACCAGGCTTTCCCTTTTACAAAGCACAATCTGGTGGCGTTCGGTTATCCGGATATTTTATTTGAGCCGGAAGATGCCTTCTCTCAATTGATCAGAAAGCAGACGGAAACGAAAGCTAGCGTTGTCTTGGGAATATTTCCGATTAGGCCTGATCAGAATTGGAAGGATATCTTGTCGTTCGGGAAAGATGGAAAAATAAAGACAATTGCCCTACGTGATCCAACGCAGGCAAAGCAACGGCTGGGATGGGCTATCGCCCTTTGGACGCCTGAATTTTCACTTTTCATGCACGAGTTCCTGCTTGAAGTAGTAAAACAAAATAAGCTCACGGCACCAGATGGGAAAGAGTATGTAATGAATCATATATTCCAAGCGGCATTGGATACAGGGCTATCAATTGAACCCGTTGTTTTTGATTCCGGATTTGTACTGGATGTAGGCACACCTGATGATTTATTTGCAGCGCAGCGTGAACAGGTTGAGTCCGCGCAGAATGTGATAGTGAAAACCAGGAATGAGAAATAGCCAGGACATCTCTTGATTGCCATTCCAATCCAAGGGCCGGCTAGGAGCATTATTGTTGAATAGACTGCGTTCCCATTCTTTACAATTTCAAAGGCTTCAGAAACACTTCTCCCAGAATACTTCTGCACGTACAGTGGTTGCCAAGATGACAAATCGCCAGCCGTGAAGCTTGAAAAGAATATGGCTGGAAAATGTTCGGGGATTCGCCAAACCCGACTGTGATGTGTGGCCAAAAATTACCGAAACAGTGATGAGGAATATAATGGTTGATCCAGTCGAGGGTCGAGGTGTCAATAGGGGGGAGGTCGTTCATGTCTGCTTCGGTAGCATCCTGCGTCAGCAAGGATCTAAATGCTGTTACGATCGATTCATGTAAACCAGCCAGCTCCTGACTGAGGTCAATATCAAAGGTGACTATATTATCGCCGGGCGTAGTCCCAACGGTCTTGATATGGGGCACACGTAGTTCCAACACATGGTGTTGATTGGCTATAGATTGCAGAATGCCGTAGGCATGTTCAAGTTGATCTGCAGGAAGGCATCCCATGGCTATAGAAATATGGGGCAGGCAATTCATTTTGTCCAGGACAATATTTGACGGACGATCTTTGCACAAAACGCTGTTCCATTCGAGCACAAGATCCATAACGGGATCCGGGGGCAGTATCACTATGTTAACAGCAAATCTTTTCATAAGGATAGGAATGGATAACCAATTTCAACATTTAAGGGACAATGCCATAGCACTGGGATAATTTTAGATTTGTCCTCAGGTGAAGAAGTTACTAAGCCTCTTCTTAACGGGTGCGCGTAATTTCTCTACACGTGTGGAGCGAAGCTTGAGGTTTTGTTTAAGATTTCATGCCCATTTGCAGCCGCGCTTTAAAAAAACTTAAACAAAACTTGATTTTTCTGTTGGAATGTTATTTGAAATTTGATTTAGCAAAAATCAAATTATTATGGAAAACAATGCATCAAAGATTAAGAATCTAACCCATCAAGAGGCCATCGAAAAATTTCAAGAATTGGTAAAACACGAGTCGACATGCCTTTTTACAACCCGCTTAACGCAGCTTCCGCTTACAACGCGGCCTATGAGCGTTCAGAAGGTTTGCGACCAGGGAAACTTCTGGTTTTTAAGCCGGAGTGATAGCGATAAAAACCAGGAAATTTCAGCTGACCCGAGAGTGCAATTGTTCTTTGTCAATACATCCAATTATGAATTTTTGACGGTGTATGGTAAAGCTTCCGTTTCCCGCGACCGCCAAAAGATCGATGAATTCTGGAGCGACATTGCTAAGGCTTGGTTCCCGGAAGGAAAGGATGATCCGAGAGTTACGGTTATTAAAGTAACTCCAGAGGATGGATTTTACTGGGATACTAAAGACGGAAAACTTGTTTCGATGATCAAGATTGCGGCGTCTGCCGTTACCGGCAAAACACTGGAGGAAGGCGTAGAGGGAACCATTTCAGTACGATAATTATTGGACCTCGGATGAACAACTGGTGATTAACCTAATTCAAGCTCAACACAAGGGAACAGGGATTTTTAAGGAGCGCAGATTTGTCATTCGCATCTTTAATGAACCCTGTTTTTTCATTTATAAAAGTTTCTCTTGATCCGCAATCAGTTGAAATTTTTATCTTTATATACGGTGAATTGATTTTAGTTTAGCTAATCATACAACTAAGAATGTCATGTATATATCCAAGGTTCTGATCTTTACTGCCGCCCTGAATTTTCCGGTCTTCCAGGCTTGTGCTCAGTTTATTGATAATTTTGACGGCACGGGCACACCCAAAGGCTGGGTGTTCTTCACGGGTGATGGTGCTGCAAAAATTGATTTCAAACAAAAGGAAGGGATTGCCTCCCTGTATGTGGATGCAACAAGTGACAAGCTGGGTATTTGGTGGGCGCTGACCCGCCACCAGATTTCGGGACTTGATATGAAAAAATTAATCCAGCCGGACTATGAGCTTAGGGTTGAAACGCGCATTCGTGTCAGCCACGCTCCGCGACGCGTCAACCTGCACTTTAATCACCAGCGTACTACTGACTTTCATTCGCACCTCATGGAATTCGATATTCCCGATACCACCAGTTGGCATACCATCAGAATGACAACCCGCAATTTTGAAACGCAATTAGGCGATTCGATCAACAGTCACCTCGCGCTTATGGATTGGGGTTTTGGAAAATATCGCATCGACTTCGATTATTTTAAAGTCGATGTAGTGAATCGTAAAACGGCAACCGTGGACGTGGGTATGCCGATGCCTTACCATCCGCCGCTGGCTGACCCTGCAACGTTAAGCCTAAAGGCCGAAGTAGCTCACGATGCAGTGATAGACACACAATTTACCGACCGGAATTTTAACCATTGGCACACTCGGGAGGCAGCAGGCGAATATACTAACTTACTCACGGTGAGTGGCACTCAACTCGTGATCATGCGCTGGGACCTCAGCGCGTTGAAAGGTAAAAAGGTGAAACGCGCTGGTTTATTGGAGTTATCCCCTTATGCGGTTCAACGTTCACCGGATTTTCAAAAAGATTTTGGAATGGTACGCATTGCCGAGATCCTTGCCGGCGATCCACTCTGGGACGAAAAAACCGTCACCTTTGACAAACTAAAACGCAACCAACCCATAGAGCAAGTAATTAATACGCAGATGATTATTGATGATAGCGTCACCTGGAATAAAAACAACAAAGTTCTTTTCACCATATCCCAACCGGTACTGCAACGCATGATTGATAACAAAACGTTAGGTCTAGCCATCAAACCCCTTGGCGCCGTGAATGCCTCTTTCTATTCAAAAAATAATAAAGACGCAACCCTGGCACCCAGACTATACCTGGATGTAGAATAAAACGATTTAATATCCGCCACCTTTAGACCGATTGGTAAAAGGTGAAATGATGGCTACATCGTAACCTGTATACTCATTTTCACTTTTCACTTTTAACATTTCACTTAATAAAGCGGTAAAAGGTGAAACCTGAAACTTATCGTTGCTCTTTGCAAGCATCTTCCAGCAATCGTTTAGCCCGCTCGGGATTGTAAACTCCGCAAGGACAGAGTCGCACGAGTGTAGCAATCGCCTGATCCGGTGTACGGCGTCCCTCCCGGACCATGTCCAGCATCTTCTTCGCCATATTAAATGACACCATGCCGTGACCGCACATCGTAGAAAGTCCGAGTACCTGGGAATTCGGAAGGTGATCATGGGGATCTTTGAAGGCAAGCGCATATTCAACGCTATGGCGTTTGATGCCACAACTTTCAGCAGCGCGTTTTGCGTTTTCGACTGAAGTGCTCATATTCACAGAAATACCAAAATCAGCGTCTACTACTTCCTTTAAACAAGCTTGTGCCTGCTCCTCGGAGGCAAATACAGCGGATACCGTTCCGGGTTTATTCACTCCTTCAATTACTTTTTCCCAGTCAGGTCTTGTATCACGTTTCCAGTGGGCAGTGGGTTGTAAACTTTTCTCAGGCGCAATGCTTCCGCGGTTCCCATTTCCCATGTTTGACGGATTATATTTTGCACAGATCTTTAGAAACTGTTTTAGTTTGGGGATGCAGTTTTCATCATTCTTCCCTTTCGAAGGGATGGCAAAGATGATATAGTCGTCCCGAAAACTTTCGGCGTTGCCGTATCGATGCAGCGTGTTTGTCATGGCGTGACTGCCTCCGTCTGTTTAAACTCAATTTTATTGGTCACACGGCCAAGCCCCAGGTTGGTCTTGGCTCTTGCGTAATAATATCCAAGGTCATCGAGCAGCGGACCAAGAATGTTGTCCTCACCGTCTTCACAACGTGTGGATATTCCTATGGCGATAACCGTGTCGATCCGTTCACCGACTTCTTCTACAATATCCAGCACCTGCTCCACTTGATGGATTGTTGTTTTGATTTCCACGATGGCCGAAAGGATTTTTTCATTCAGTATATCCGTGCGCAGTGCGCCTGTCGTCGTGTTGATCATGAGGTGTGTGATCGGATTGTTCTTTTCGAATGTCACACCCGCCTTTGCTAATGTTTTGGTCATTTCCTCTATATCCGAAAACCTTACGCCTACGCCTGGTCTTCCGAATTCAATCGTGTAGCCTACTTCACCCGCGTTGACACGCAATGAAACATCATTCGTCTTCACTTCTTCAGTACCCCTTCCTTTGATACCGGTGGATTTATGCTCAACGACTGGATCGGAAAAAATCTGCCGGATAAGCCGGGGCATCTCCAGTTCGTTCATTTCTATCGCGGCTGTGGGACAAACATCGGGCTCTGGCTCAAAGCGAAACAGGAGCAGCTTTGCAACTTTTCTAATGGTCCTTACCATCACAGGATTGAGATTTTCTGTGCTCATGCCCCTGTAACAAGTGCCACATTCCACACAAGCGTCATCATTGATCACAGCGCGGTTTATGCTTTGATCCACATAGATCGCACCCATCGGACAAATGGCAATACAATTGCCGCACGCAACACATTTTTTCTTGTTAATGATCATACTTTATGAAGTAAAAATGCCTCAGCCTGTATATAACAAATGTATGGAATTCATCCTCTATTTTCCAATAATTCTACCTGAGCAAATGGGCGATAAATATCCTTAGCCAAATCACTTTTCCACCCCAACACCATTTTGCAATTCAATAAAGCTATGCATTTGGTGACCATAGAAAAATCAGGTAGATTGAGGATGATGAAGTGCGATTCAAATACATATTAGTGAATGTCTGAACCCCTTGGAATCCTTGGACTCGGCCGTATAGGCCTAACGGTAGCAAAAGCTTACCTGGAGAAAGGTTATGAAATTTTTGGCTATGATATACGTCCCGAGCCTCTTAAAGAATTCATAACGGCAGGGGGTACATCGCTTCAAAGTCCGGAGGAAGTTGCACGGCATGCGGCCGTTGTCATTGTGCTCGTTCTGAATGACATTCAGGTCACTGAAGTCATAACTGGAAAAAATGGAATTCTCAATGGAATCAGACCAGGAGCAACCGTCATTTGCATGAGCACAGTCAATCGCTACACCCTTGAATCTGTTGCCAGGCAGTGCAGGGAAAAAAATGTAGATATAATAGATTGCCCTTTTACAGGTGGTCCGGCGAGAATCCCCTCACGAAGTCTTACACTGATTGCGGCAGCTCCACCTGAAGTGCTCGACCGGATGAAGAACCTTCTTGAAGTGATCGGAAAGATTGTGTATGCGGGAAGCGAACCAGGACAAGGACAGGCAATTAAACATTGCAATCAGTTGTTGGTCGGCGCCACTCACGCCGCCACCATGGAAGTGATTACTCTTGCGCGGAAGCTTGGACTTGACCCCACCCTTGTGACCTCCGTGATTTCGTCCGGAATAGCGGGTAGTGATTATTTCCGGTTACTGTCGGAAAGCGTGCTGAAGAAAACTCCGTCCCCTGGGGGTCTTGGACAAATGTGTAAAGACATGGCCATCGTGAAAAAGACTCTGGGTGAAGTAGGGATGCATGCACATATCGGTTTAGCCGCTGCAAAATATTTTTCTGCGGCTGAAAAATTAGGCATGCAGGAACGGGAAGGAGCGGACTTAATCGAAATAGTGGAACAGATGGCCAACGAAAATGAAATTTAAACGGATGGACAACAGTTGATTTCCGGTGGAAAAAATAACAATACTTAAAGCAGGATATTTATGGGACGGGATAAGAAATGAGGCAGTGCCTCAAGGTGCCGTCTTAATTGAAAAAGGATTTATCCGGGCGGTTGGCCCGGCAAGCGAAATACTTACAGCACCCCACGACCAGGTAGTCGACTGGCCTCAAGCCACTCTTCTTCCAGGTCTTATTGACAGTCACACTCACCTGTCCATGGACGGGTCTCTGGATAACTACCTGGATCACATGTCCGACAGTGTTGCTGAGTTGACTCTCCGTGCTACCTCCATGATGCGTAAGGATCTGAGGGCAGGAGTTACTACTTGTCGTTGTCTCGGTGATAAAGAGTTTCTGGACGTGGCCTGTCGTCAGGCCGTCGAAAAAGGAGAGGTGGTCGGGCCAAGGCTTCTCATTGCCACGCGGGGAATCCGGGCTCCCCATGGACACGGATTTGTTGGTTATCCTTTCAACGGTAAGGATGAGATCCGCAATGCGATAAAAGAAAATATTACGCGCGGTGCCGACTTGATCAAGATATACATAACAGGTACGCTAAAGGGTGAAGGAAATTTACCGAGTTATTTGTCAAGGGAAGAAATCAAACTGGCTATAGAGGAATCACACGCTGCAGGGGTTCGTGTTGCTGCTCACTGCGTAGGCGGAACGGGGTTAGACTGGGCCATTGAGCTTGGACTTGATACGTTGGAGCATGCGTATCACATCACTGAGGAACAAGTTGAAAGGTTAGCGAATTCCAATACTGCGCTGGTGCTTACTCCCGGTGCAGTCCTTGCGGAAGAACGCGTCCGTCATCTTCCACATGGACTCATCCAGGGACATCTCGACGAACGAGATCACATGTTCGCCGCTATGGCATTAACTGTAAAGGCAGGTATTCCATTTGCGGTCGGAACGGATGGCATGCACGGGGAGCTGGTGCAGGATATCGTCTACCTTTCAGAACTTGGCGCCACAAACAGGGAGGCCCTGCAGGCGGCCACTCTTCATGGTGCTGAAATCTGCGGTATAGAAAAAGAAAGAGGAAGCCTGGAGCCAGGCAAACTAGCCGATATAATTTCGGTCGAAGGGAACCCACTTAAGGACATACGCGCGCTGCGCAAGGTTATCGCTGTGATTAAAAATGGTAACATCGTGCATTATACACCAGGCCAGGCGTTGAATTCAGAAAACTAGGTACATGATGCGCCTTAGATTTACGCAAGATAAAGATTTGAATGGAGGGTCTTGGAAAAGCTTACCGAGCGGCGGATTGTACTAGCCCCTCATTATTAGAAAATTTATTAAATCATTTCGAGATATATCTTTGATAAGTATCCAGTAAAACTCTTGAAAGGTCTTTAGCAAAGATTTTGATATGAAATTTTTCATTTCCAAGCCGTGCATTATTATCCCCCATTTCTTTCAGCAATGAATAATCGTCAAGCATCAGAGAGATAGCTTTCACCCATCCATCCACATCATTTTCTTCCACGACCATGCCTATTTTTTCACTTTCGAAATCAACATCTATTTGATCATTTTTGGTCATTATAACGGGCTTTCCCATTGCCATGGCCTCAAGCAAACTTGTAAATCCAACGGTTCCTTCCGGATCAGGAGCTAGCGGGATCAAGATCATTCTAGCGTTATCATAGTCTTTACATATCTGTTCGAATGGAAAACTCCCAGACAGAATTTCCACGTTTCTCGGAATGCTTGACGACCTTGGAAAAGATTCTGGATCACAGTATATTTTAAAAGCAAAATTAATTCTTTCGGATGCGCGAATAAGGATGTCGAAGTCACGTAGAGTTTTTCCTGAACTAATCAAAAACTGTTTGGTATCGGGAATATTTTCTTTTGAATATGTCCTGAAAAAATCCATGTCAACGCCCCAATGAGAAACATAAAAGTGCTTTTCTGCATAAACAGGATCAATCGCATAGGCATTAATTAATTCCGTCCTCATCGTTTCGCTAAGAAAGATGATGGTGTCATAGCTAAGGATCAGTTTTTTTGCTAGTAAACGTTTCCATTTGTTTTTGCTTGGTTTACCAAACAAAAAGTGATGAACCAGAATGACAACTGGTTTGCGGATAAATCCAAATAATTTACCCAGGATGATTAGTTTGGTATTCGTAGCACCAAAAGGCGCATAAAGAACATCGCATTTTGACAGCATAAATATGGCGCGGATCTGCTGATCTAATAAGCCGATATCGAACCAATCACCGATCTTGTTTATGATGGAATATTTTTCCTGTTCAACCCTTATAACTTCCATGTCATGTTCTTTTTGTAGCTCAGGTGCTCCGAAAAGGTGATGGCGAGGAAGAAGTCCTTTTTCATACATATCATAAGCTCTTCCCTTCGGGTACGTATTGAGAAATAAGATCTTCAACTTCCCAGACAACGGCATAATTGATATTGGTTTGTGGATGGGGATTTTCTAAGTTCTGTATTCACGTTTAATGTTAAACGTACCGGCGCTTTGTATGACGATCATTTTAGGTATAACTCTATTAATTTAGCCACGATTCTGTCCGATGTTTTGCCGTCCCACAACGGCGGAATTGCGGATTGTTTCCATTGATCCTGATGAAGCTGATGTAAAAACGGGATCAGGTTTAATGGGTCATCTCCAATCAGTTCATTTGTACCTATTGTTATCGTTTCAGGTCGTTCTGTTGAATTTCTTAGCGTCAGGCATGGGATTTTTAAGACAGTTGTTTCTTCTGTGATTCCTCCGGAATCTGTTATAACAGCTTTTGCACTTTTAATGAGATAGATAAATTCCAGGTAGGTCATCGGATCTACGGTGATCAATTTTTTGTTTTTATAACCCGTTAAATCCAATATTTTTCTTGTCCGAGGGTGAACCGGAAAAACCACGGGCAGATCATCGGTATGATCAAGGATAACATTCAGTAAATTCTTTAGGTTAGA
The DNA here is from genome assembly GCA_963837415.1 of uncultured Bacteroidota bacterium. Lineage (GTDB taxonomy): Bacteria > Bacteroidota > Bacteroidia > Cytophagales > Cyclobacteriaceae > Chryseolinea. The sequence goes on from CAWING010000008.1 coordinate 74,637, forward strand.
AACATTATCCACATTGGATGGTCTATGCAGGGTTATAAGAAAATAATTTCCCTTACTCAATTCAATTTCAGACCATAGCGCCGGTTGTTTAATCTTGTGTAAGTTCTGATATAGCGTATCAATCATTGTATTGCCTACAAAATGAATTCTATCGGTGCCTATACCCGCCTTATAGAGGTGTTGGTTTGCAATTTCACTTGTCGTAAAAAAATGATCACAAATGGAATCTGTAACCATGCGGTTAATTTCTTCTGGCATGGTCATATCCCCGGACCGGATACCTGCTTCAACATGGACTACCGGCACGCATAATTTTTTTGATACGATGGTACACGCCATGGTTGACGTTACATCTCCAACCACCAAGACAACGTCGGGAATATTTTGTGCAAGGTCTTTTTCAAATTTAACCATGATGGCTGCCGTTTGTTCGGCCTGCGTTCCTCCGCCGGCTTCGAGATTAATGTCAGGATCAGGAATGCCTAACTCTTCGAAGAAATCGCCACTCATTTTTTTATCGTAGTGCTGGCCTGTGTGCACCAAACGAAAAGTAATATTTACTTTGTCCTGCTGAGCACTTTTTATTGCCTTTAGAATAGGCGCGATCTTCATAAAATTTGGACGTGCACCGACTACGATAGTAACAATCATTCGTTTGAGTTAGAATAAATAATAATACAATATTAAATGAATATTACGTCGTTGGAATATTTTATATAAGCAGATCCTTTACCTGTATCTTAAAGCGTGACTTATTGTAACATTATTTATTTAAATTTTGTAAATCATTTAACCATGCTTTTAACGTTTTCATTTCTTGCTCGCAAACAATATTTTCCGTACGCAATGATTTGTATGCAGCATAAATATTTGTTTCAATGCTTTCAGTATCTGAAATAGAATTTGTAACTAATTCTATGACTTTTTCACAATGTTGGTACATTGGAATTTCTGATATAAAATCTTTCATATAATCATGTGGATTTCTTTTTTGAATGACCGTGGCATTGGTAAAGCCAAGGTGATAACCATATAACCACATAATAGGTTGAGCAATCAATCCTCGTAAAATGTCTGTAAACCGGAAAGTAACATAGGTTGGTAAATATAGTAATGGAATAATTCTTTCCTGACTAACGTGTTCTGCGTATTAAAAGGGCTAATAGTGCCTTTACCTAAAACCACTGGCTCGCGTGTATTAAAATAACAAGGCGTATCGCATGTCAAGCGATATATTGCGTCTACGTCAGGATCTTCATCTGCCAATCCTTGCCAAATTCCGACTTTGCAATCTCTAAATTCTAACGATTTTTCAAGTTCGAATTTTGTTGATATTAGCCGCAACGGTAACCCTCGCGGCCAAATTGAATGTTTGCTGTAAAGTTGATAAATATTGACAAACCCTTTATTTTCCAGAATACAGTCGAATTTGTTTTCAAATTCGGGAAAGTTTCAGTCGTCTTTTGGAATATTATCATCATCTGTATCAATAATGTAAGTAGCACCATTTTCAATCGCTTTTAAATATCCGATCATTTTCCTGCAATAATGATTAAAAGGCAAAACTTTAGGTAACGAAAATGCGGATGTTTCTTGTTGATGTACGGAGATATATTCAACATTTTCACAATGCCAATCGGATGGTGTTTTTTTGTCTCCGACGACAATTAATTGATAATTATTGAGCTTCGAAAAAGAAATAACGGCTTCTGTTGGATTAAAAATAGAAGTTATAACTATGGTTTTCTTCATATTTAATCTTCTATCGTTTTTATGATTTTAGAAACTGTATTCTCCCACGAGAATTTATTTAAACAATACGTTTGACCTTTTAGCCCCATTTTTTTTAATTGTTCAGGAGTATCAAAACTTTTCAGTATTATTTCTGCTAACTCTTCCGGATTTGTACTATCTAGTCCAAACCCATAATTACCATAGTCTGCTATTTCAGGAAAGCTGTTTCTGTTTAGACCAACAATCGGAGTTTTACATGCTAATGCTTCCAAGTAGACTAGCCCCCACGGTTCATTGATTGCCGGCATAAGAAATAATGAACTCTTATTGAAAATTTCTTGCAATTCGTCTACCCGTAAAAAGCCATAAGCCTTTATGTTAGGTAAATTTAGTTTTTCGGTGTATTCATTTTGTCCGACAATTGACAACTCCAGATGGGAATTTCTTTGTGAAGCTATTTTAAACGCTTCAAGAACTAAATGTCCTCCTTTATCGGTAAATCGATCTTTTGCTGCAAATAAGATTTTTCCATTTGAATATGATTTTTCGCCGTGGAAAGGTTTGATAAACTCCGAGGGACCTGTGCCTACTACTGTGATTTTTTCTGGTTTTACTTCATAATGTTCCACCAGATTTTTTTTTACAAATTCATTGATTGAAAAAATATGTGTCATTTGATGATAGGCTATTTTTTCCAGCCGTTCAGCATCTATTAACAGCATCTCGGAATACCCATTCATTTCAGTCGAATAAGAGGACCATAATTTCCAAGTGAAATCACAGAACAAGAAGTGTTTTTGATTTTTAGGTAATTTGTAAAAAGGTAAATCAAGCGTTCCCGTATGTAACGTTAGATTGGTAATACTTTTTTCAGTTTCAATTTTTGCTTTGTTTGCATTTAAATACCGATTAAAAGGCCCCGTTCCGGCTCATTCGCTTTTTTGTAATAAATTTTACTTATCAGATTAATAAATTTATTACCTGACGCAGTTGAATTAAATTCGGTGCCTAATCGACCTATCTTTAACAATTCAGAATATAAATTAAAGGGGGTTCCAGACCATGTTTTAGGATTTGTCGGATCCCTATAGAACAAATGTTGAGTTTTATTTTTTTCATTCTGCTAATCATATTTGACTGGTATCAACAACCTGACTTTACGTGATAAGTCACGGGACCCATTGAATGTGGGAATGTCAAGAACAGGAATTCTTAGAATCGCGAATTCAACCTACGGTTTGGCGATGATCCTCATCGATCATTCTGATAAGCTTAGCCGGATTCCCAGCAACTATTGAATTATTAGGAACACTCTTAGTGACCACAGACCCGGCTCCGATAATTACATTCTGTCCGATTTCAATGCCTGCCAGAATGGTAGACCCCGACCCAATACTTGCGTTTTTTCGGACGTACGTGGGAATAACTACCCAATCTTTGTCTGTTTGAAGAGCCCCATCCTCTTTCGTTGCCTTAGGGAATAAATCATTAATGAAGGTGACGCCATGCCCAATAAATACATTGTCATCTATTTCAACTCCTTCACAAATAAAAGTATGGGAGGAGATCTTACAATTTCTTCCAACAGTGGCATTCTTTTGAATTTCCACAAACGATCCAATTTTAGATCCATCACCTATCGTGCAGCCGTATAAATTTACAAAATTGAATATGCATACGTCTTTGCCAATTTTAACATCCTGGGATATAACTTGAAATAATGGCGTACTCATAAATATATTTCTTTTCCCTTATTCTTAATTGACTCCTGAGTTGCTTCCAAAAGCCTTACTACTTCTAAGCCATCATAACCCGACGCTCTGGTCTTTTTGTTGGAAGTAATAGATTCAATAAAATCGTTTATAAGTGAATTTAATGCCTCTGAATTGTTTAGCAGCGGACTTCGAATATCCCCTAGTCGATAGTTAACCAATTGTTGGTATTTTTCATCCGCGTTTTTAACACTTATTCCCTTATCATAAATTTTTACCTTCTCAGAATTTTCCATGTCATCATATAAAATCATTTTTTTGGAACCGCCAATTAGCACCTGTCTAATTTTAACAGGGGATAGCCAATTGACATGGAAATGAGCAATTAAATTGTCTCCAAAATCAATATAAACATAGGCAATATTTTCTAAACCACTTCCTACATGATCAGCCCCCATGGCCCGAATCGCAATGGGCTTTTTGTCTAGAACATAGTTCATAATTGCGAAGTCATGAGGGACTAAATCCCAAATTACATTTACATCAGTTTGAAATAATCCTAGATTAATCCGAGTAGAATCAAAGTATAATATTTTCCCAATTTCATTTGACACAATCATCTCCTTTATCTTTTCAACCGCGGGGGTATAAAGAAATGTATGATCGACGCCAATTTTCAAATTTTGTTTTTCAGCGAGCTCAACTAACTCTTGGGCATCCGAGAGATTTGAAGTGAAAGGTTTTTCAACTAAGATATGCTTCCCCTTTAATAAGGCTTTTTTAGCTAAAGTAAAATGTGTGTGAATGGGTGTAACTATTGCTACGGCTTCAATTGTAGGATCGTTTAGGATAATATTTAAATCTTTTGTAGTAGTTACATTGCTATATTTCTTTTTAATACCAATGAGTTGCTTATCATCCAAGTCACAACAAACTACTTTATCGACGTGTTCATGGTTCAAAAAATTCCGTACAATATTCGGTCCCCAATAGCCTAATCCAACCACTCCGATATTCATATTACTCGCCCCCTCTGGAAAATATCATTACAGGAATTGTGTTTAATAAAATTTTTAAATCAAGCCATAGACTAACATTACAATTGTAGTAAAGGTCCATGATGACAGTATCTTCAAAATTAACTTTGCTTCGGCCACTTACTTGCCAAATGCCCGTGCATCCGGGCATGAACATTAGTCTCTGCTTTTGCCAGGCTTCATATACATTCCATTCCACAGGTAAACAGGGGCGCGGGCCAACGAGACTCATATCCCCTTTCAAAACATTAAATAGTTGTGGTAATTCATCTAAACTTGTTTTTCGAATCACTCGACCTATGTCGGTAATTTGAGAATGGTTCACAATTTTTGTAGTGCTGCTGGAGCAATTTCCTTCACCCTTTATAAAACTAATTACTTTTTCATTGCGCGTATTATCCTGATCACTGTTTACACGCATAGAACGAAATTTGTAAAACGTAAAGGGTCGTCCTTTTTTCCCAATTCTTGTTTGTTTATAAATAACCGGGCCTTTGGACGTTATTTTGATAATGAGTGAAAGGAATATCAAAAGGGGAGAAAGAAAAATAATACCAATAAAACTAATAGAAATATCAAATAACCTTTTTGAAAATCTAAGTAATCCGGATTGAATAGGCTGACCAATTCTAACTAAGCTATAATTATCAAAAGTATCGGATGATACATTCTGCTGTATGACGTTTAAATAATTAGAGGTTATGTAAATTGTTAAATTGTGTTCATTAAAATATTTAAGGACTTTAAAAAAGTGATCTCGGGATATGTTGTCGATGGCCATGACAAAAAAATCGATCTTATTTCTTTCAGCAATTAAATGTGATTCAAATATTTCACCCAAGACGGGAACACCTTTAATAATTTCACCTTTAGAGCAGCTATCGTCAATAAAACCAATCGTCTTTTTGACCTTAATTCCATTGGAAAAAATATCCAGCATGGATTGCCCTTTAGCGCCGGCTCCAATAATAATTACTCTATCGGTGATTAAGTTAGTATGTTGAATTAAAAGAAAACATATTTTTCTGACTAAAACCAACAAAACTAAGGAAATGGCAAATGTGACGATGAAAAATTGAAAAAGGGGAAATCGAAATTGTAAAGCATAAGCAACTAAAAAAAATACAGGGATTGAAAGTGAGCATCCTTTGCTTAACAGGAAAAAACTTAACCTATTATTTTTTATGGCTTGAACTCGGTACAAACCAAGTAGTTGAAAAAATAAAATCTGGAAGCAAGTGAACAGTAAAGAACAAATGAATAAGGCAGGATTGGATTTAAAATAAACGCTAACGTTATATGTGGTAGTAGAATCTAAAAGAAGTATGGAAATTCCCAATCCCCACGTGAGTGAAAAGTAATCTCCAAAGGCGATGGCCCACTTATACTTTGGGTGTTTCTGTATATAGCACATAGGTTATTCGGTATTGGGGTAGTTGCGCATTAACTATCGAGGGGGCCAAAATTACTATCTTTAAACACAGTTACAAGGAAAGAAGAGAAAAAAACCCTTTTCCATCACATCTACGGTCAGTTTTTTATCTGTGATTTTTCGAGATTTATTTCCTAAATATTTCCTCTGTGAAGAGAGTGTGATTATAAGTGGAGGTGAATAACCTTAGACACTAAGCAATGGACGGATTTCCCCAACAAAAAGTGGTTGCAAGGGATAATTACGAAATAAAAATGCGTGTTTAGACATCATTAAATAAGAGCCTTGTTATAGTATTTACGAATTTGATTTACAACATAAAGTATTTCTTCTTCTTTCATTTCAGGATAAATAGGTAATGACAAACAGTTGTTTGCTAATTCTTCTGCTCTCGGAAAATCCCCTACTTTATATCCGAGATGATTGAAACACTTTTGCAGGTGCAAAGGAATGGGATAATGCAGCCCTGTTGAAATTCCTGCTTCAGATAACTTTTCTTGCAGAGTGCTTCTATTTTCGGCTTGAATCACGAATAAGTGATACACATGTTTAGCATAGGGCATTTCTCGCGGGAGCTTTATGTCCTTAATATCCTGTAGCATATCGCAATATTTTTTTGCTACAGACCTTCTCCTTTCTGTCCAACGATCTAAATATTTAAGTTTTATACCCAGTACAGCCCCCTGAATGCCATCCATTCGATAATTGTGTCCGAAAATTATGTGATGATACTTCTGTTCTGAGCCATGATCTCGTAAAAGCTTAACTTTGTGTGCTAATGATAAATTGTTAGTCATTACTGCGCCTCCTTCTCCATACGCACCAAGGTTTTTACCAGGATAAAAGCTGAAACAAGCTAATTCCCCTAAACCACCAACATATTTGCCTTTATATTTTGCCAAATGTGCTTGAGCCGCATCTTCAACTAAATACAAATTGTGTTTAGCAGCTATTTCTTTTAAAGGATCAATATCAGCTGATTGACCGTACAAATGAACGGCTACTATCGCCTTTGTTTTGGAGGTAATTTTTTTTTCTATTAAATCTGGATCTATATTGTAGGAATTTTTTTCACAGTCGACAAAAATAGGTGTTGCACCACATAAAGTAACGCCCCAGGCAGTCGCAATAAAAGTGTTTACGGGTAAAATAACTTCATCGCCTGGTCCTATTCCCAGTGCCCACAGTGCAAGATGATTTGCGTCAGTTCCCGAACTTGTTCCATAACAAAACTCGGCTTGATGAGATAAAGCAAACAATTTTTCAAAGGCTTCAACTTTGGGGCCTAGAATGTATTGCGTGCTTTCTAATACATCATTTATTTCTTTTAGAATTTCAGCCTTAATAGATAAATAATTTTCTTTTAAATCAAGGAAGGCGACTTTCATAATTATTTCGGGTTTGACAGTAAAATAAATTGATCAATTAATGGATCGATTTGATTAGTTGAAGAATGAGAAAAAATCTGTTTGGACGGAGATTTTTTTTTGAATTGGATACGTGCACAATCATCTGTTGATTCAATAAATTTCAATAATCCAATTTTTTGTAATTCGAGATCCAACATTGGTTTTTGGCCGGAGAATATTGAATACACTTGAGTGCCAAAATAGGCTGCTTCCCGATTCATTGTCCCTCCCCCTGAAATCATTATGTCAGCATAGTAGGCTAAATTTTTACCATCTAAGGCTTTATCTATAACTTTAAAAGATGCTGACTCATGTTCCTTGAATTGGGATCTTTGTTGAGGAGTCCTCGGCGTACAAATGGTATAAACCTGATTCTTGGTGCTAATATTTTCAATAACTTTTTTAATTAAAAATTCACTGTCTTTATTATGATAATTAGCCATATCTGCTGGCGGTCTCAATACAATTAATATTTTGTCGGCTGGAATAAAATGTTTTTGTTTAAATAGTGGGTCTGCTTTAAAATTATTTAAATAAAATTGTTCTTTGATCCCTGCATATGTAAGCACCCTACTTTTATTCACACCAATAAAGGGTAACGCATCCGGAAAAAGTAAGTCGGGAATCCAAATCCTTGTTGCACAGTATGCAAATATTTTTGATTCAGTATGCTCATAATCCATACCAATAAAGCAAGGAATTCCTAATATTTTACAAGCCAAGGCATGAGCCCTCGATCCATGATTTATAGCCATCGAAAAATTCTTCCTTTTTGCAAATCTTAACAAATTCGAGACGCGCATGGTTAAATTTATTACTTTCTTAAATTTGTTTGCACCTGCGTGTTTTCCGATTTTTGTAAAGGGGAGTTCGCTATCGTTGAGCAATTCAATTGTTTGAGCATAGTCTCTTGCCGTTATATGTGTCGTATAATTCTTTTCTTCCAAGTTTTTGATAAAGGGAATTAATAAATACACATGTGGAGAATTATCCATGTCAATCCATACATTCATAGTTAAAATTCTGCTGTTTAATTTGTTTTTGAATTTACAACGATTAGTGGCCAATACTAAACCTCTAGTTGACTGAAAATAGATTTATATTCAAAATTGAAGATTGAATATAATACATGCTTAGATTGTGTAGAGCTACCTCCAGTTGAAGGAACTTTAATTAACTAATAACCCTGTTTAGTATTAAATGTTCGGGAGAAACAATACTTACATCTTCTATATTCTCCAGCCAGTAGTAAATCGTCAATAATAAGAATATTTGTTTTTCCCTATTGTAGCCAAGAGTATGTTGTTTAATAATTTCGGAAACAAATGTTTGATTGAATACTTTGGAAAAGTTTGAACCTGATTGAAGAAGAATATCTTTTATGATTTTTGATTCTTTAACAAACCAATTCCGCGTCGGCGATTGAAATCCTTTCTTTTTTCTATTTATAATTTCATCCGGAAGCAGGGCTTCAGCATATTTTTTATGAATTCTTTTTTCCTTGATAAGATTCAACTTAAAACGTCGGGGTAAAGATTCGATATATTTTACCAATTCCAGATCAAGCATGGGGACTCGACATTCCATTGAAAAGTGCATGGTCAGCTTATCAGTGTAATTCAATAGATCATCAGCCAAGTTCAAACGTGTATCTAGTGCCATCATCTTTTCCGCCGAACTGATTTTATTCTTAAACTGCAAAATGTCGTAAAAGTAATGAACTCTTTTTTTGCTGAGTAAGTCAGTTACCTGTATAAGTTTTTCTATTTCTCCCACATCAAACACCTCAAAAGCGACTAAAAAGCGTTCCAGCTCTGATTGAATTCTTAACGCATTCGAACCCCTTAATACAGTTTCATTTTTAACATTTGCGAATTTGACGAAGGGGAATATCAAGCCTCTCAAAAAGAAAGGTACATTACTTCTAAGTAACTCCAATTTGTATTTTTTGTATCCTCCAAGTGGTTCATCTGCTCCTTGTCCGGTTAAAACTACTTTTACATGTTTCGAAGCTAGTTCCGCCAAAAAATACATGGGTATGATCGAAGTTGTCGCTAAGGGTTCTTCTACAACCTGTGTGCATTTTTTAATTTGAGCCAAGAAATCGGAAAACGAAATTTTTTTATAATGATGTTCTAGATCTAAAATTCGGGCTGTTTCAGCAGCATCCTCGATCTCGTCCTCGAAATTTTCTCCTTCAAAACCTATGGTAAATGCCTTCAGGGTACCACCGTAGTTTTTCTTAGCCAATGCAGCTACAATTGCAGAATCAACGCCACCACTAAGCAATATTCCTACTTCCACATCCGAAAGCAGTTGTCGCTTTACCGCGCCTTCTATCTTTTGAGCATATTGTTCGATGCCCTGTTTAAAAGATAAATTTTTTAACTCACTGTTAGCAGGAAGATAGCAGTGAGATTCACCAGCAATCGCGCTATCACTTAAATTGAATGTTTTATAATGACCAGGGCGGATCTTTTTAATTTCAGCATAAAGTGTATCTGGGGCAGGGTTATAGCGTAATCTTAATAACGTTGCTAAGGCAGTTTTATCCAGGGTAAAATTAGGGACCAGTTTTTTTAAAGATGCGATTTCAGATCCAAAAATGAGGGTATTTTCATTTTCACAGTAATATAAAGGTTTGACTCCAAAGGGATCACGGGCCAGATACAGTTTGTTGTGAACCATATCAAGAAAAGCAATCGCGAATATTCCATTAAGGTCTGCGATGCTGGAAATTCCAAATTCAATGAGATAGTAAAGTATCGTTTCTGTGTCACAGTGACCTCGGAATTGAATGTTATTCGGAAGCTTTTTTCTTAATTCGAAATGATTATATATTTCACCATTAAAAATTATGGCGTATCGTTCACAGGACGAGATCATTGGCTGGTGGCCGGCAGAAGAGAGATCAAGGATGGATAACCTGCGATGGCCTAACAGAATGGCGTGAGTATTAACCGTAAATTTTGTAATTCCCGAGTCATCAGGTCCACGGTGCTTGAGTATGTCTAAAGCAACTTGATCAAAGGAAGAATTGATTGAACCTAGAATTCCACACATACTATTTATTTATTCCCATGCGAATGGTTTAATAAAAACGTAAAAAACTTAAGAGATACCGTGAAGCCATAGTGGATTATACAAAACAAACTGCAATGAACGTAAATCTTATTGTATTATTATACCTATTCAACTTGTAATTCTATACCATAATTTTTAATAAGTCGGCGTGCGACCGACCGATGATCGTAAATATTTTTCCGAATGAAAGCATCCCTAATATCATTTCCATTGCCTAAAAATGATTTTAAAACTAACGTTCCAAGTTCCTCCGCGCTATAAGTTTTTGAAATATAACAATGCGGTACGGACTCGATCATAAAAGGTACATCTCCCACGGGAACTGACACCACAGGAAGTCCACATGAGAGTGCTTCTTTGACAACTTGTGGAGATCCTTCACTTATTGACGTCATGAGTAAACAATCTCCAGTATTTAATATATCCCTTACTTCCTCCCGAGATAAATTATCTATAAACTCTTGTTTAATTAAAAATGAGGATTGTTCTTTTAAATATCCTATTACTTTTTCGAATACAGAATAATTTTTTACATGTGCCGACCGATTACCAGGAAATATCACAGTTTTGGTGCGCTCGTCATTTTTAATTTTACGGTCAGGCTTGAAGAAATCCGTATTGACTCCACACGGTAAAATTTCGTAATTTTTATTGAACGGTCTGATTATTGGCTCCATTTCTTTACTTTGGATAAATACTTTATCGACCCTCTTGAGTAAAAATTTAGTAACATAAACTTGAAGATTTTTTCCTTGTTTCTCTAAAATATCAGATCCATGCAATGTCAGATAAACTTTTGCCATTGGTTTATAAATGGAAAGAAATAATGCGGATAAACCGTAGTGTATATGGATGATATCGTACTTATGTTTTATAATTTTTAACGGAATATTAAACATAGAAAATAGGTACTCCATACTACCTTTTTCACGAGCATTGATATAATACAGGTCGTGTTCGCACGCAATAGTTTTTGTGATTTCGTCAATTTGTTCTTTTACAAAAATCCCATAAAACGGACTTGTTATTGGATACATATTCGTGATAAAAAGTATTTTCATCTAGTGAATATTTTTATAACATTACCATAGTTATTGATTCTTGAATTTTCATAAATTTTACTTTGGTCTGGTGTAGAAATTTGTAAAAACTAGCGCTCAAGTATCGTTTGATACAACTGAATGATTTTTTTTGCAACATTACTTTCTTCAATTTCAAATAGCGCGGTGCCAGCCTCAGTTCTTTTGTTAAATTGCAAAGCGCATAGCAGATTATTTGCAAAGTCGAATCGATTTAAATTTGAAATATAACATCCGGAAATGTTTCCAATACGCTCTCTAACATCACCTACATCACTTGCTACTATGGGGCAACCCATTGCCAAAGCCTCTTTTATAACATTGGGGGAGCCTTCAATTTTAGAAGGAAATGCCAATACATCCGCCGCTGCCAAGTAATAAGGTATTAATGAAGAATCTACAGGATAAGGAGTTAATAAAGTGTATGGAAGATTAAACTTATCAAGATCTTTTAAAGCCGTCTTCAAGAATTTAAAATTTTTATTAGAATCGACAGTATCGGCTAAAAACAAAATATATTTATTGTTAACGCCAAGGCGCAAGAATTTTCTTGCTTCAACCTGATCAATAGCTTTAAATTTATTAAGGTCAACACCATTAGGTATTAATTGAGTTTTACGCCGTACGAAAAATGGAATCCAACGCAGCATTCTTTTGGATTTAACTATAATAGCATTACTTCTTAGCAACAAATACTGAGATAAAATGATATTAAAAATGCCTCTTAAAGTTAAAATATTGAATTTTGTACTGTAAACGCCTTGAAGATCATTTCCTAAAAACGAAGTCACTAACTTTTCTGTGGTTATTAGGCTAGCACAAATAATCCCGGCATAGGTCCAATGAGCATGGATAATGTCATATCGATCTATTTTCAATTTCGTTTTTAACTCCTTAAAGGCTGAAATATAGGCTTTAATTCCAGAGCCTTTAATTCTATAAAAATCCATGTTATTTAAATAGGCTTGTAAAGATTTATATTGTGATTTGACAAAAGGTAGCTCTGGAAATATCTTTCCACTGGAGCTGACAAAAAGAACTTTGAAATTACGTGAATATCCCTCTTGAGATTTCATTTAATGCTATTAAAAGCGTGTAAAAATTTATAAATTATCCAGCATAGCTGAATCAAAAATCCAATCATACAATCAAATCCATTCGGGAAATTTTTCTATAAAGGAATAAAAATTTCTAGACTTAGCAGATAGAAAATTTCTGATAATCAATGCTGCGAGCGATAAAATATTTACATCCACCTATTCCACCACATCTGAAACATTAATAAAAGCCATACTTGTGTTTCTCTAAATTTTTTACCTGAAAGGAATTCATCTCTAATAGCGATTGCCTTTTTTGCATCAATGAAATTATGTCTGGCTAACTGTTCTTCGTTAATGTATTGATACAAGTAATGTTTTAAATCATTCCGTAACCACTCATTCATTGGAAATGAAAATCCCGATTTTGGCCTGTCTAATAATTTTTTAGGTATATATTTATAAGCGATCTTTTTTAAGATATACTTTTTTTCTCCTCTATTATATTTTAATTCAGAGGGAAGTTGCGAAACGAACTCAATGATTCTATTGTCCAACAATGGTTCACGTCCTTCCAGACCGACACTCATTGTGGCTCTATCCACCTTAACCAGTATATCATCCACCATATATGAATTGTAGTCAAGTGCTAAACACGTGTTGATAAAATCGTTCTCGTCATTGAGCTGGCTCATATCGTCATAGAGCCCAATGGAATTATTTTCATGAAGTAATTCATTGAGTTCTGCGCTGTTGAAAAGCTGCAGATGCACATCAGCCAGATTATACTTACTTGAACTAGCGAGTATCTCGGGCAGCTTTACAAATCTTGACTTCTTTTTTAAAGCTGGGAAATATTTCAATGATAAGTTCAGTGCTGTTTTACCGACGCTTAAAAACGTTTCAGGGGAGTTCGTAATAAATCTATTAATTTTATCTAAAAAAGGGTAACGACCGTATCCACCAAAGGTCTCATCTCCACCGTCTGCTGATAGACTTACCGTAACATGTTTTCTTGCAAATTGGCTAACTAATATTGTTGGTATAGCGGAGCTGTCTCCAAAGGGCTCATCATAAATCTCAGGGAGAAACGGTAGGATGTTCTGGGCTTCCTTCGTTGTACAATAATATTCATGATGGTCCGTACCAAGATATTCCGCGATTATTTTGGCATTAGGGGCCTCGTTGTATTTTTCTTCATTAAAGCCAATTGTAAAAGTCTTAATTCTTTGTGTATTGTTTTTTTGTAACACTGCGGCCACTACACTGCTATCATATCCGCCACTTAAAAAGACGCCCACTGGAACGTGACTTATCATTCGATATTGAAAAGCCGAAATAAAAAGTTTTTCTATCTCGTTGGTTGCATCCTCTTCTGATATCTTTAGTTTCGGCTTGTTGTAATAATCCAAAACATCATAGTATTTTATATCTTCAATCTTTTTGTTGATAATATTTATTTTAATATAATGGCCGGGCTTTACCTTATAGGTATTTTTAAAAATAGTATGGGGCGCTCTAATGAAACCATACTTAAAGAAAAGTGATACTGCTTCCTTGTTTATATTTTTTTCGAAGGAAGGATATTTAAAAATAGATTTAAGTTCGGAAGCAAATAATACACAATCATTCCCATAATAATAGTATAACGGTTTTATGCCTGCACGATCTCTTAAAAGATACACAACATGTTTTTTGATATCGTAAATTACGAAGGCAAACATGCCGATGAACTTATTAGCTGCATTCACTCCGTACTGTTGGTATGCTTTAATAATAACCTCTGTATCAGAATCTGAATGGAACGAATATCCAATGGTTTCAAGTTCTCTTCTAATCTCACTGAAATTGTACACCTCCCCATTAAATACAAGTACCACAGTTTGATCATCACTATACATCGGCTGATTGCCGCTGGGGGATACGTCTAATATTGACAAACGCCTGTGACCAAGGCCGATATTAGCCTCAGCAGTATCAAAAAAAACCGTTCCTCCGCTGTCCGGCCCGCGGTGGATTAACACTTCCGTTGCAGCCGATAGGTACTCCCTATTAAGACGTTTACTAAAATCACAAAAACCAGTTAAACCGCACATACTGTTCTATTCATATTATGAAACAAAGCTAGTTTTTACTAATCCTAGACTTGGACGATGTTGTTTTTTATTGAGGGTCAATCGAATCAGACCAAGAAATGTCAAAAACGATTGGAGCTTTTATAAAGGATTAAGAAGTAAAAATATACCTGAAAGTCCATAATGAATACGAATAACATCGACCTTTTCTTTATGATTTAAATCTAATTCAGTTTAGAACTTTTGTCGTTGATAAAAAGGCAACAATCAATTAAGGACTCGTTCCTAATACTATCTAGTGCTCCTTTACATGTATTACATAATAAATAGGTTATAGTTGGCAATGGAAACATGGTTTTACAAAAATACTTTCATTTTAATTCAAATATCGCTCAAAACCATTCGAAGGTTAATGTAAACCACAACATACACGTTCAGCTTGGATAAAAAGAGCCAATTTTAGTTTTTATGGGTTTAAATGATATTTATTCGCTTTAATTTTTGGCTTACATAGTAAACAATTTTTAATATTTTTTTTGGGACGACTTTATATAACATCCAATCATATAAAGAAAATTCAGATAGTGGAATTTGTTTTAATATACGTTGAACGGCAGCGTTATCTATATTCCTTAAATAAAACATCTTCAATCCCTTCAATTTGAATTTATTTAAATACTTCTTGAAAGAAGGATTTTCATTTTCGAAAGCATTAAAATGAGATAAATTGAAAACAATATTATTACTTAAGTTATTATTTCTCACTTGATCAGCAGTATCGAAATAAGTAGCCAAAGGTTCATTTAAATACGCAATATTTCCTGATAGAATTACTCTATACCATAAATCCAGATCCTCTCCATTGGATAATTGCTCATTAAACATACCTGTTTGAAGAAACTTTTCTCTTTTAATAATGACAGCAGACGAACAAATTAATGGGTAGAAAAAAATTCTTTGTAGTTCAAAATAGTTGTGCATTCTACCTCGTGTGAACGGCACCTTCTTGTGTAAAGGTTTACATGGTTTACCATCAATTCTTCGATTGAATGACGACGCGAAAATATCGCAATCGGGATGATCCAAAATTAATTCTGACATCTTTTCAAGGAATTCGGTATTCCAAACATCATCCGCATCTAAAAAGGCGGTATAGGATCTTGAAGATTTTAATATCCCGAAATTTCTTGCAGAAGAAACTCCTCCATTGGATTTTTTTAAAAATGAAATCCTAGGATCAATTATTGACTCTACAATGAGATCACTTCCGTCAGTAGATCCATCATCCACAACAATTAGTTCGAAATCCTGAAACGTTTGAGCCAATACCGAATTGATCGTATTGCGAATAAATTGTTTTTTATTATACAAAGGAATAACAACTGAAAACATATTATTTCAACTTATATTTTAGTTGTATTAGAAATGTAGAAGTTCTCTTTCCCAATATTCTTTTTAAGAATTTTTTCATTGAAACTAAAAAAAGCCCAATTTTATATTTATATACGTAGTAGTCTGTAAACCTTTTTACGTTGGATTTTATTATACTAATATGTTCTTGTTGAACAACCTCTGTATTTGTAGTTGAAATACCTCCCTGGTTAAACATCCCGACTATTGTTCGTACGTAATGGAACTTAAATTTCTTTTTAAGATATAATTTCAGAAATAAATCATAATCTGCTGCTATTCTATAGTCACGTGAAAACAAATTGTTTTTCAATATGGAAGATTTTACAAAACATGCCGAATGACCAAAGGCCATGCGATATTTTAGGGAGCTTAATTTTTCTGCAGCAGCTAAAAATTTTTCACCCAGTGAATTTTCGCAGAGCAAATCTCCATAAATGATATCGTAAGAATTTATATTACTATTATTAAAAATTTCACTAAAAGTATTTGAGCTGTAAATTTCATCGTCAGCATTTAAAAAATAGATCCAATCGCCTTTTGCAAGCCGTATTCCTTTATTCATTGCATCATAAATGCCATTATCTTTTTCACTAATCCAGAAATTAATACGGTGAGAATATTCCTCGATAATTTGAACTGTATTATCCGTTGACCCTCCGTCGATAATTATATATTCAATATTTAAATAATTTTGCTTGGCTACACTGTCAATGGTCTTTTTAAGAGTAGATGCTCCATTATAAACAACTGTAATAACAGAAATAAGAGGAGCTTTCATGTGCATGAATAGGACTAACTTAAATAAGGATCATAAAACTATGAATAAATAAAATCTAAAACACTGTTGTTAAATATTCTCACCTAAGGTCTTATTCTTCCGACCTTCTTAAATTAAAAGAATAGCTGAAAAAAAGCATTAATAGACAAACAGTGTAAGGCATAATTATCAATGATCCGTAAAATGAGGTCAAGATGAGAAAAATAACATAGAGTATTCCTACCATCATTATGGTATCGCTTTTTTCTTTAAAAAAGGAAACAAAGAACGAAAAATGAATTAGCAGGATTAATAAAACGCCAACTAGTCCTAATTGAAGAAGGATCATTGACCATGCTATGTCATCCGTATATATCTGCATAACTTCTCCAAATTCGTTTTCAGCACCAATATTAAACGACAAATGTTTTACTTCAGGTGCGTCTTCATTTAATAAACCCACTCCAAATAAAAGCGTCGTGGTTTCCTGTTTTACAAAATCAAACCTCTCCTGAAAATGCAACCTTCTGAATTCTGTTGTTGTTTGCTTTGTGGGATCAGAACTACTAATTCCGGTTTCTGAAAGTTCTGTCACCCCTTTCGACAACCTATTATTGAAGTAGTTGTCAATTCCAATAAGTACAACCAGACCAATCAAAGCATAAACTAAAATATGGGAAGCCTTTATTTTTTCACTTAGCCAACTATAAAGTGTAAAACAAACTATAGCAGACAATAGGTAATTACGATGCTGCGATAACAGGATTGCAAGACTATTCACTACCAACAAAATATTTTTGAATTTGACTCTACTGGTGGCGGTATCAAAAAACAGGAAGAAGATTACGGGAACTATGAAAAAAGGTAGATTGTAATAGCGCGTCATACCGCCTTCATCATAAAATGAAAGTTCTGATTGGATTTGCAAAATTGAATGACCAACAAGGGGTTGGAGTGAGTATAAAAAGGATGCGAAAGATGTGACGTAAATCAGTGTGTGAAATATTTTTAAGTAATCCTCTTTTTCGATCATTACGAATGGAAATACAACTATAAAATAGATGTAGGACCGAAAAACCTTGGTTGAAGTACCCAACGCGACATTCAAATAAATTGAATTAAATAGGAGTAGCAATACAAGATATAGCCCGAAATACTTTAAATATTTATTCGAACTCCACAAATCCGCGTTAATAAAAATTGTGGGTTTAATCAGAAAAATCAAAAAGCAAAAGATCAACAGCCAATCATATGTTCTTTGCAACCCAAGTTGAGGAAGAATAAATAGGTCGTTAGGAATTAGTTGAAACCCTCCTGTTACCAGGAAAAGAATTAATAAAACAGAAAAATGTTTTTGACCATCTGTCCAAAAAAAATAAACAGCTAAAATTGTACAGAACAGCCCAATCACAATACTATCAGTTTACAGAATTATGTTACACTCTAAATTTCTTTGTTAATGACTTAGCGAAATGAATAAGGTTTATAAATCCAGCCAAGTTAGCGTGTTCGAGTAACGATTTTAATGAAACACCTTCTTTTTTTAGATAAAATGTAAAGATTGATGCCAAAAATATTTCTGTTATGAGATAAGTGATTGAAATGCCTATTCCGCCTCCCAGATACGCACCTAAAATATTTAATGGTAGACCTAAGAGAGCTCCATAGAGAAGGGTACGTTTAAAAAGACCTTCCATGTTTAAGTTGACAAAGATATGGATTCCGATAAATTGATTATAGATAACAACTACTGGAATGAATGACAGAATTCTTAGCATAGCTACAGACTTTTCAAACTGTTCTCCGAAAAGAATGCCGATTAAAAAAGGTGACAAGACGCAGAACGTTAGACACAGCAATAAACTAACAACCATAACCAGAGGAAGTATGCTTTTAATTGTTCTTAGGCCTTCCTCTTTGTTGATTTTAAATTTTTCAGCGAAAAATGGAAACATCGCATCTCCAAAGGGTATACTAATGCAGAGCTGAAGAATGGCCATGATTTTAATTGCTGCCGAAAAAAATCCCACGGTTTCTTCATTTTCGAAAAACCCTATTATAATGATATTGGCGCTGGTATATACACTAATAATAACTAATGAATAAAAGAATGATTTGCTTCTATTTATTCTAGCTACTATGGATGAAAATGTAACTCTTACAATTTTGAGTTTATATATATAGTAGAATTGAAAAAGCGTTATAATTCCAATCATTAAGTGTGATAAACTTAATATCAGCGGGTATACTATATAGTCTTGTTTTTTTTGAATTAAAATCAAGATGCCAATGGTAAAGAGGACTTTTGAAACTATATTATAAATAGCAAGTTTAAAATTATCTTGAAAACCATTAAAAATAAAGGAGGGAATTAGAACATAGGAAAGGCATAACAAAAAGGACGAGAGACAAACAAATAGTTCATTTCGTAATTGAGGTAGCAGTATAATTAATATGGCGAAGACAATTGCACTTAGGGTGAACAACAGGGCCTTGCTGTAAAAAACTTCTGAGCTAACCTGGCTTAACTTTATTTTGCTTTCTTTTACTAAAATAACATCTCTTGTAGCGGTGATATCAAACCCGAAATTGATAAGCAATAGGAAATAGCCAATGAATGCTGCAATAAAATTAATTGTGCCGTATTTATCGGGGCCAACAATTCGAGTAAAATAGGGAATCGTTATAAATGGGAATACATAATTTGAAATTTGAATAAGAAATGACGCTGCGACATTTATTGAAACTTTTTTAAATGAACTCATTTATTATACTGCGAGAATAAGAGGAACTTATTCAATACGCTGATTTCTTTATTGCGTGGAGACTTAACAAAATTACTTTTATGTCTTTTTATGATTTACTTCCCCTGTCTGGAGATCCTTGTACACATATTCATATCCATAACCGTATCCATATCCAAATGTACTTTTAACAAAACCTCTGGACTTGACTCCATTGAATACAATTGAAATATTATTCAGTGCTTTTATTTTGTTGTTTTCATCCAATAGCTGCACCATTGTTTTAGGTGTTTTGCCATGACGTATAACAAATAAGGTTCTATCGCAAAAAGGAGAGATTAGATATGCATCTGTTACGGGATCAACGGGTGCAGTATCTACGATGACATAGTCAAACAAATCATGCAGGGAGTGAAATAAATTATGCAGGTTCGCATTCATCAAGATTTCTGTTGGATTCTTCAGGTCAATGCCAGCACCCGCAAAAAATAAATTGGGTGTTTTTGTGCCTCGAATAACCTCTTCAATCTTCATAGTTCCCTTCAAAACTTCAACAACTCCGGCTGCATTGGTCGCCTTAAAGAACCGGGACAAACGCGGATTGCGAAGGTCGAAGTCAAGTAACAATACTCTTTTATTGGAACGGGCCAGGCTTATCGCAAAGTTTGCGCTAATGAAACTTTTTCCTTCTCCGCTTATATTCGATGTGATCATCAATATCTTCTTAGTCGTTTTTCCATAAAATCCGACAGCAGCTCGTATCTGTCTGAATTGTTCTGCCAGAAATACTTTTTTGGGGTTGTCAATTATGATGTAATCTTTTAGTCCTGAATATGAAATCTCTCCAGCCAGGGGAATTTTGGTGGAGGATTCAATTTCAGACCTGAACATCACACTGCTATTTAACCGCTCTTTAATTGTGATAAAACCAATTCCCAATAAACAGGCAAGAACGAATGCTCCGCCATAAATGAATTTTCTTTTAGGGCTTACAGGGCGAAGAGACGACTCTGCTTTATCTACTAATCGACTGTCCCCTACTTTTGATGCATAGGATAAGACTGTCTCTTCCCTTTTTTGCAAAAGAAACGTATAAACATTATTTTTTATGAATTGCTGCCGATTAGCTTCAAGCATTTCCTTTTCTTTCAGGGGAATGGTTTCAAGCACGGAGGCATACTTATCATTGGTTGACGTAAGATTAGTCCTGCTTGCGATCAAACTAAACCGTTGACTACGGATATTCTCTAATATATCGGGACGCGTATTCTTGATTTCATTCTGAAGCGATAAAAGGATTGGGTTATTCTCCGCCGTAGTACTTTTCAACCGCTCGTATTGAAGTTCTGAATCATACAATTTTTGGATCAGTAAGGCAAGTCTCCCATCGTTGATCCCAAGTGTAGAAGGAACAATCTTAGTCGAATTATTTTTTTGTGCAACGTAATCTTCAACCCTATCCAGCACAGCCAGCTGCATATTCAGTTCTGCCAGTTTCTGATCGTTATCACCAACGTTTTTCAAAAAGACTTTACCTTGCTCGCTCAAATCAACTATCCCTCGTGTTGATTTATAGCGCTCGATACTTCGCTCAAGAGAATCCAGGTCGTGCTCCACCAGTTTTATGCGCTCTTCAACAAATTCAAGCGTATTTTCTGCTAAACTGTTTTTATCGTTCATCGCAACTTTGTTATACGATTCCATAAGAGTGTTTAGAATATTTTCCCCCCGAACCGGAATAGCATCCTTCACAGATAAATTGATAACTGTCGAAAGCTTGTTAGAGGGCAGAACACTTAAATTACCAAGCAAGCCATTCATAACGATCCGAGGATCAATGAATGAAACATAAAATGGTCCCTCCCCTTGTTGTAGCAAGTGAATATTTTTTACAAAACGGATCTCTCCATAAGGCGTTTCGACCCATGTGTTAAGCCCATATTCTTTGTTATCAAATGTGATTGTGTTGTTTTTTTCATCATAATATAAATCCACTCTTTTTGCCTCTTTTTGCTGGTTAATATCCTTTACTTCAACAGATACCGGCGAGGTTGTATAGGCGGAATAAGACGAAAACAGGCCATCTTCAAAAACAGGAGAAGAAAGGTGAAGTATTTTTATGGTTTCCCTCATCAATGTTCGTGACTTGATTACCTCAATCTCATTCTCCACGATTTTTTTGGACGTATATATATTGAGTGATTCTACCATTCTTGGATTTTCGACCCCTTTTTTCTCATCTTTGATTAATAGGGTCGCCGTTATTTCATATACAGGACTGACTATTTGCAGGTAGCCCCACGCGACAACTAGCATTAAAGCAATCAATCCCAGAAACATGGGCCAGTATGGAAAATACCGGAACATGAGCAACTGAACTATATTGGTTTCAAGTTTTTTATTGATGCTTTTTGTTCCTTCCATATCATCTATCTATTAATCCTATCAATCGCTATTATTCCAAAAGAAAGAACACTAAATACGACCGGCAACCATTGGTTTGCTCTGCCTGTACTTGCCACTTTTGATTTGTTAGGCTCCGCATAAACAATATCATTTGATTTTAAATAATAATAAGGGGAAGTGAATATGCTGCTTGAGTTCAAATCAATTCGCTTAATTATACGCTTTCCATTCTCTTCGCGGATCACCATTACATTATCTCGACGTGCATAGATTGTCAAATCTCCTGCCAACGCTAAGGCCTCGAGGAGAGAGATCTTTTCACTGGGAACGGTTACAACGGTTGGTCTTGCAACTTCCCCCATAATTGCCACCCGGAAGTTAAGATAGCGTACGTCCACTATAGGATCAACCAACAATTTTTTGTCTAGCAAAGTTTTTGTAAGCCGTTCCTTAAACTGTTTTTTTGTTAAACCGGCAGCTTGGATATTTCCAAGAATAGGGAATTGTATAAAACCCTCAAGGCTTACCAGGTAACCGTTAGATTGTGTTGTGGTGGACGTGCCTACGTTAGCTGTGGATGAAGGGAGATTGGGTGCATTAAAAACATTAGAGGCTTCCGGATTCAAACTGCTAATGGAAATACTTAAAATATCATTGGGCTTGATTACGGGTTCTAATTCTGAGCTTACTATATCAAGTTGGCTATCCTGAACATTGTTAAAGTATACTGCTTTTTTAGTATTCACACACGAACCACAAAGGGTAATTGCAGAGACTAATGCTGCAAGAATCGTGAATTTGAGCTTGATTCGACTTAAAGTCATAAATTATTTCAATAATAAAATTTAAAGGTAGCAAAAAAGAAATCGCATTAATAAGTTTGCGATCCAAACTTACGAGCTAAGGAGCGTGACCAGTTAAACCTAACTGAAATTTGTTCTCATATTAATTCATGACATATAAACCGAGGGGAACAATAACTTTCACAATAAATAAGAGATAAAACAAATTAGGGAATACAAATGAAGCCTCATCCGTGAACACTAGAGTCACGCAGAAGTGCGGTAGCTTCAGCGAACGATAACCATAAAGTAATTGGGTTTTTGAAAACTGGTTTTAATGTGAGTTGGTCTTTGCCTAGTTCGAAGTGATGTTGGAGATAGGAAAAATCGGCAACCGGGAAATAATTCGTCCATCCAACACTCTATCTAATACCGATGATTTTACAGCATGTATCATTTTTAAATTTACAGCAAATATATTCTGCAATTTGCGTGGCCTTCCTAATCGCCTTAGAGGCGCTAGAAATTGTTCCTGTGGAGAATGAGTCTTACACGCCGATAATCATTAACTTTCCGTCGAATCTACCGTTCACAAATTTCCTTCAGCTTTTTCAGCGCATTGGGCCATCCATCATTGAACATTTTTTCCCATTCTGGGGTAGTTTCGATCCCTATGGTTACCGTTGTTTTGCTGTTGTGCTCCGTAAACGTGTAACGTTCGGTTGTTCCGATCCAACCCTTGGCTACAACACTGGTACGGTCTTCTGAGCCGTCGGAATTTATTGCGGCGATATGACGGGCAAGGATGGTTTCATAAGGCGTGTGTTCAACCACCGTTGCCAATGTTCCTCCATGCTTTGGTGCGAGGAATTTCAGGTTTTCACCCTTGGCCCATTTTCCTTCATAGTACGAACCAGGCCAACTGACGTTAACCCATTCTTTGTAGGTGGCAGGCTGAAGCATCGTATCCCATACTTTTTTCTTTGGTGCGCTTATTTGAGTGCTAAATTCTAATCGTTTCATATCCTAAAAATTTAATGTTTAATGGTGACTTGTTTTTTGCTTAGTTTTATTCAAGAACGGAGGGATGATGGATACTCGCTTTGGGTTTCCATAGAGTACCAAAGGTTTTGCCTCCACCGTTTGTGTGAAACTTTACGATGCAAAGATGCAAGGTGAATTTGTCACCAATGGGGTGTAAATGCGACCCTTTAAGAGGTTGATTGCGTCAACTTACTGCTTTGCAAATGAGACCTGAGACTCTGTGTTCGTCCTTACCCATGTCTAATTCTAATTCATCAAAATAGTTTTCAATGGAGCTATTTATATTTTGACCCGATAAGCAATTTAGAGCATCTACCAGGTTCCCAACGTTTGAAAATTCGTAACTAAGTGGATTAAAAACCATCCAGACCACGAATTACGATAGCCTAAGCGTTGGTTTACGTCATGGAGCAGGCGGCTTTAATTAGAATCTCGAATAAATGCACCTGGCAGAATTTCAATTGAAATATCACGGCTTCCTTCGGAGGATATGTGATTTTTTAATTTATCTTTAGATTCAGGGCTATGGTATAACTAGTCTCGTCAATAAAAGGTATATGTCTTGCTCATTTTTACATGGAGTCCCAACAGCTTAGTAAAGGACAATTTCATGTTGCCGCCACAGGCTTTCTTAGCTTGTTTTCCCTGGTGGGTATTATGTTCTATGGACTACCGTTCTTTTATGATTTCTGGGTGACGGAATTCGGATGGTCTCGCGCCACAATCACATCGGGAAATGCCTTTGGTAAAATTATTATTGGCCCTTTATTCGGGTTTATTGCAGGATGGTTTATTGATCGCTTCGGACCTCGACGTCTGATGTTATCCGGAATTGTAATGGGCGGAATAGCGCTTATGGGACTGAGCATGATGACCTCCCTCGGACAATTCTATCTGTTTTATTTGTTCAACGCGTTAGGCTATATGT
The DNA here is from genome assembly GCA_963837415.1 of uncultured Bacteroidota bacterium. GTDB lineage: Bacteria > Bacteroidota > Bacteroidia > Cytophagales > Cyclobacteriaceae > Chryseolinea. The sequence continues at coordinate 99,310 of CAWING010000008.1, forward strand.
TTGGAGGACCATTACCGAATCAGGTGTTGGTATCCCGATGGTTTAATAAGGCTCGTGGCAAGGCAATGGGTATCATTTATCTGGGAATTGGAATTGGCGGTATGTTGGTGCCTCAGATTGCTAAATTTCTAAACATGAACTTCGGATGGCGCAATGCCATGATGATACTCGGCATACTGATGATCGCCATTGCTTTTCCGATGGCCTGGTTTGTAAAAGACAAACCATCCGAGGTCTCTGAATCTGGTAATCAGCAACCAGCAAAGGTCCCACTCGGCAATATTCTCAAAACCTGGCCATTTTATTTATTGGTTATTGGCAGCATGTGTTCTATAGGCGCAGTGGCTGGAACTACTCAAAATCTGAAATTATTTTTCAGTATCGATCTGAAATATTCCCAGCAGGAAGCTGCCAATGTCCTTTCGATCGTTCTAGGAGCCAGTATCATCGGTCGTCTGTTAATGGGATGGTTGGCGGACAGGATGCCGAAAAAATATGTGATGGTCCTTATCTACTCGCTAGTAGCTCTTTCAATTCCTTTGCTCTATTTCGCTTCGACACCTGGGGTGATCTATGTGTTTGCATTTATTTTTGGGGTGGCCTTGGGAGGAGATTATATGATCATCCCCCTGATGGCAGCTGAACTTTTTGGTGTCAGGGTGATGGGTCGTGTGATGGGACTTGTGATCATGGCCGATGGATTAGCGGAAGCTTTCGCGCCCATGCTCGCGGGGTGGCTTCGCGATCAGAGCGGAAGTTACGCTACTGGTTTTGCTTCCCTGATTATTCTTGCCGTCATCGGAACGATCGCTGTTTTACTTCTGCCCCGCAAAACAGAAAAGCGATGATCAGCTTTCAACTGATGAAGCCCGAAGATATCACTGTCGGGCTTTCACTCTGCCGGAGTGCAGGATGGAACCAACTTTCAGCCGACTGGGGGTTATTTCTAAAACTGAGTCCTCAGGGTTGTCTCGTCGCTCTCGATGAAAATAAAAAAGTAATAGGCACGGTGACAACCATTCGTTACCAGAATCATTTTAGCTGGATAGGTATGGTGCTGGTAGATCCTGCAAAGCGAAAACAAGGTATAGGCATGCAGTTGCTGATAGAGGCGCTGAAAATTCTGAAAGACGAAAAAACGGTAAAACTGGATGCCACGCCTGCCGGCCGGGAAGTTTACCTTAAATTAAATTTTGTTGATGAATACAAAATAAGTCGAATGCACGCATCTTCAGTATCTACTGATAAATTACATCCCACTGAAGCAACCATCCTGCAAGCAAAGGACTTTGAGCGACTGCTTCAAATGGATTATAAAGTGTTTGATGGCGACCGGGAGCATGTGCTACAATGGCTGTGGAAGCATGCGCCTCAATTTGCTTTCATTGTTGAAGAACACGGTCTCATTAAAGGATATTGCTTCGGAAGACCTGGCCATAACTTCCATCATATAGGCCCCATTATCGCCGAAGATGTGGACACAGCCAGTCGACTCGTTTCTTCAGCTATTAGAAAAAGTGTGAGAAGCGCCATTATCATAGATATCCTGCACCACACACAGGAATGGAAATATTGGTTAACCACGTTAGGATTTGCTGAGCAAAGGCAGCTCACACGAATGTATTTAGGAAGTAATGACTTTCCTGGACTGCCGGAAAAACAGTTTGCTATTCTGGGGCCTGAATTTGGATAGGAATCGGTAGTCAGTAAGAAGTAATTGGTAACCGACAGAACTGCTAACCAACTACTTCTTACAATTGTAACAAACCATATACTACCTGCTACCGATACGGGGATCTCATATTTTTAAGGTCGGTTTTGACCAGATCAGAATAGGTTACAAGTTGGAATTTTTTTCCGATCAGATTTTTGAAATCAGGACTCAGCAACATTTTCAGTTCGGTTTGCCGATGAGCGCTGGCTCTGGGTTTTCCGTCATTTGTATTCATAAGGTTGCTGTTCATGTCCACCAGCACATCCATTTCTGGAGAACTTTCAGCAATGTGTATTTCGACCAGGTTTACTTTGTATTTACTCAAGCTATTTACATAACGCGTGAATTCAGAAATTTTTGTTTCCACGGGAACGCCCCACATGGATTTATAAGCTTCGCCGAAATAGGTAGAGATACCGAGGTTATATTTTGCACATAGTTTTTCAACGATGGCCCGTAGCTCTGGAGTTGATAATGCTGTGCCCATATGCGGATCTACATATGTGATCTTAAGTCCGGTGCCGATCGCTCTTTCGATCTGAGCTGTCAGTTCACGTTCCACTTCTTCCAGCTTGTATTTGCTCTTTTCAAAAGCACTTACAGAAGGAAGAAAATATCCAAGGCTGTCTACCAGACTAGGCACTCCCTCTTTTCCAAGGATAGGACCCCATCTGTAATATTTCCACTCCGCATTTAAAGTGAGGTGAACACCAACCGTCACGTGTGGATGATTCTTAAGAATATCAACGGTTTCCTGATACCAGGGGCAGGCAAACATCACGGACGTTGAAAATGGTATGTTAGCCTCAGCGAGTTTTTTTACCGCCAAATTAACGGAGTGATTCATTCCAATATCGTCAATGCGGAGTAAAAGTTTGGGTAATTGCTGCTGAGCATGAGCTGAATAAGTCAACAGCCACAGGATCAGGCATATCTTTAACCTATTTAAATTTTTCATTGGAAATTGTTTAGTATCAGTAATCAGTAAAAGGTGAAAGGTAAAATGTTAAAAGTATTAAGAAAATCGGTTACTACTGATTACCGATTACCACTTACCTTCAGCAAATTGTCACGACACTCTAATTACGAGTTTCCTAGTCGCTTCACAGCAATGTAGGCCATCAGTCCCGTGCTAACTTTTAGAACATCCTCATCGATATTAAATGTTGCTGTGTGTAAGCCTGAATTAATACCCTTCGAATGATTTCCTACGCCACAAAGATAAAAACACGAATCAGCAGCCTGTGAATAATACGAAAAGTCTTCAGCCGCCATCCAGATATCTTCCTCGACAACATTTTTTTCACCGAGATATTCACTGGCATATTGGATCACCCGTTCCGTTAGCTTTTGTTCATTGACAAGAAAAGGAAAACCGCGCACGATAGTAAACTCGCATTTCGCACCCATTCCTTCAGCAATACTTTCAGCCATTTTGATCATCCGTTTATGAGCCTCATCTCTCCACTCCTCATTCATAGCACGAAAAGTTCCCTCCATTATAACCTCATCCGGAATAACATTGATCGCTCCATTCGCTATCACCTTACCGAATGACAAAACAGTTGGTTCTGCCGGGTTGGCAATGCGACTAACGATTTGTTGCAATGCAATAATAATGTGGGATGCAATAACAACAGGATCTACATTCTGATGAGGCTGAGCGCCGTGTCCGCCCTTTCCAATGATACGAACGTGTATAGCATCCATGGATGCCATGTGTTTGCCTTTTCTTATGCCAATCTTACCCACCTCCAGCCGAGGCATAGCATGCTGACCGATTACGGAATTGGGTCGTGGATTTTCCAGCACTTTTTCCTTTATCATAATACTTGCTCCACCGGGAAGCACTTCTTCAGCAGGCTGGAAGATTAATTTGACCGTACCGCTGAATTTGTCTTTGAGTGAATGAAGGATCCGGGCTGTGCCTAAAAGCGAAGAAGTATGAAAATCATGGCCACAGGCATGCATGACTCCAGCATTTTTTGATGCATACTCTACTGTGTTGAGTTCGTGGATTGGCAACGCATCCATGTCGGCTCGCAATGCAATTACCTGATCGGATGAATTACCTGGTATGATAGCTACAATACCTGTGCCTGCCATCGCTTTCCATGAAATTCCGATAGCGTCTAATTGTGCTTTTATAAATGACGATGTCTGGTGTTCCTGAAACGCTAATTCAGGATACATATGAAGATGCCTCCTGTATTTTACAATATCACTGTGTAAAGACTGCGATAATTTTTTGATTTCATCCTGCAACATACTTAGTCAATTCTCATTAAATCTTTTTGTAAGCATAATACTCCTCATCCGTTACTCTTTCCAACCAATTCACGGGTCCTTTTTCTGAGTTTGGATTTATCGCCAGGTGTGTCATTTTACTGTCAGGAGCAGCACCATGCCAATGCTCATAGGCTGCAGGAATAGCAATGACATCTCCAGTCTGAATGATTCGTATCGGTTCGCCTCTCTTTTGATAATACCCTATGCCTTCCGTTACAATGAGTATCTGGCTTCCGGGATGTGTATGCCAATTGTTTCGAGCACCGGGCTCAAAGGTAACGTCGCTGACATTACAATTCACGAGTTGGTCAGCTTTAACCAATGCTTTTATCCAGGCTGTTCCCGTAAAATATTCAGATGGCGCTTGGGTTGCTTCAACCTTATTGCCTTGGTTTTGTGATTGACCCATGGTGTTGAACCTTTCGGCTGTATAGTAAAATAGAATTAAGATTAAGAAACATTTTAGTATGTAGAATGATTCACTGATTTTTTCTAGCCACTTCTTAAAATCTACAATTGTTCACCCGACAATTTCGACTTCATCACGTGAACAACGACGCTTGTTCGCATAAATTTTCAGTCAAACTTGATTTTTCATCAGGCGCTTTTCCAAAAATTCCTTTACAAAAGCATCGTCTGTATATTCGGGATAGGATTGGTAAATGCGATCAATTTCCTCTAGTTGTCCTGGTGAAAGCTTCTCCAGAGGATTTAAACACCATCGACCATGAATCAAACCTTGCCTTCTTAACACTTCATGAATGCCAGGTATGCAACCATGGAAAGAATTCTGAACATCAAAAATAGCAGCGTTCATATCGGTGATCTTAATACCTTCTGCCAACCAGTTCTCCGTTGATTTCTGATTATTTTTTACATTCCTCAAAAGTTTCACTGCGGCTTTTGTCCACACTGCCCAATGCCCCAGTAATCCCCCGACAAATTTTTTTTCGACCTCCTTTCCTCCAACTATGAACCGATAGGGTGTGAGCAGGTCTGCAACAATGTTGTCGTCATTACCGGTGTACAGTGCGATCTGATCTCTTCTATCGGATTCACAAACTGCGCGAACAACATCCAGTGTTTGATACCGATTGAATGCGGCTACCTTAATCGCATACAGATTTGGTATTTCAGCAAGATCCATCCAGAACCGATAACTCAGCAACCTTCCACCTACGGCGGGCTGCAAATAAAAACCAAACAGCGGAATGATCTCCGCTATCTTTTTGGTTCGATCAATTAATTGAGATTCAGAGTAATCATTCAATCCACCCATGCTAACCAATCCCAGATCATAACCAAATTTCCTTGCCAGCTTTGCCTCATTCACAGCCTGTTCGGTCGGGCCGACAATACCTGCTACTTTAATAAACGGACGATTTAATTTTGCTTTTTCGGTTTCCTCCGATGCCATTCTCAGGACGGGTTCCAAAAGATCGACATCGGGTTTCCTGATCTCAAATTGAGTTGTGTGAACACCGACGGCAATTCCTCCTGCGCCACAGGAAATATAATACTGTGTTAAAAGCCGTTGTCTCTTCTCATCAATTTGGAGATCCTCCGTCAGTGCGAGCGGATGCGCGGGTATTACCGTTCCCTGCTGTAACAATTGGTTGACTGATGAATCAAGCGGCGGAAATTTCATAACCTTGTTTTGGTCTAGGGGATCCGTTTTACTTTTGGTGAAAGTCTCGTGTTTACGATTGTCAATCTAAAATTTGCCTTCTCTTTCCTGAAAATGAGTGGGCTTATTCAACGTCTTGCCTCCGTCAATAATCCAGCCGGAAATAACCTCAGTCATTTGTGCCAGTGAAACTTTTTGATTCCCAAAAAGTCGATAAGATTCAGAAGCATTGCTTAACAATGCCGTGTTCTGCTCTTCGTTTATAAATTTCGGCTTTTTGTTCAGCATCAATCCGAACTTTTCAGCGAGGGTTCTTACAGAGGCTGTTTCGGGTCCAGCAATGTTTATAATTTTTGAAGGTACACTACAATGGTTTAATGAACGAATAGCCATTTCGTTTGCCTCTCCTTGCCAAATGATGTTCACATAGCCCATTCTGAGATCAATGGGCCTCGCTTCATTCACAGCTTTTGCAATATCCAACAATACACCATACGTTACATCATTGGCATAGTTCAGGCGAAACATTAATGTCGGTGTATTATTCTTTGTGGAGAAATATTGAAAGACCCGCTCTCTACCCAGGCAGGATTGAGCATATTCTCCAATAGGGTCAGGCAGTGTTTTTTCCGTTGGCCCTCCTGAATCTATGTGGGTCAAAGGGTATACATTCCCCGAAGAAAAAACGACGATGCGGGAATCCTTGTATTTTTCAGCAACGCGCCCAGGAAGATACGCGTTCATCGCCCATGTAAGTGCTTCCTTTCCGCTGGTGCCAAATTTTGTTCCCGCAAGATAAAGTACGTTGCGTGATTCAGGTAAAGCCTGAAGCTGTTCATTCTCCAATAAATCGGCCGAATAGGTCTTGATACCTTGTTGTTCTAAATCCGCTTGTAACCCGGGTTCTGAAAATCGCGCTACCCCGATAACTTTTTTTTGCACACCAGCGATATCAATTGCCTGTTTCGCCAACATGGCTAACGCTGGACCCATTTTGCCACCAACGCCTAGAATGAGAATATCCCCGTCCATATTGCTAATGTCTGCAATTAACGCTTCGGACGGCCTTAGTAATTCCTGATACAGGATGTTGATATTCATCTTCGCTCTAATCTCTTTTGTGCCCGAATATAAACAACATACGCAAATTTCTGAGCAAAGGCTTCGTTTTGCTCCGATCCAAAATTCTTCGCCTTCGAAAAGAGCCAGAGTTTCGTTCCTCCCCTGAGAAAAAAATATTTTCTTTCGAAACTTAGGATCATTAACATGAAGCCAAAGAAAAAATAGCTGACGTATGTATTCTAATCGTTATATAAGACACTAACCTTCGTCATCCATATTTATTTTAAGATAAATGCTCTGTTATTTGCTCTGTTTATTAATTTGTTTTTAACATGTCGTGAATCACCCCCCAGATTGACGCATTTACACATGCGTACTTTCTATTAAAGACAGTACGTTTGTATCCAACAACTTAAAAAGCGATCGATTTAAACTTAAAACCATGCAAAAAATAACTACATTTTTAACATTCAAGGACCAGGCAGAAAACGCCATGAAACTCTATACCACCGTTTTCAAAAAGTCAAAAATTTTGAGCGAAATGCGGCAGGGGGGCGTATTTTTTACCGGCTCATTTGAAATCGAAGGGCAGGAGTTTATGGTATTGAATGGAGGTCCTGACTTCACCTTCGAACAAGGTTTCTCGCTTTTTGTGAAAGCCGAGACGCAAGACGAAATAGATGAGCTGTACGAGAAGCTCTCCGAAGGCGGCGAAAAACAACAATGCGGCTGGCTTAAAGATAAATTCGGTGTATCATGGCAGATTATCCCACCTGTTTTGGGCGAACTGCTAAGGGACAAGGATCCTAAAAAATCAAAAAGAGTGATGGATGCTATGCTGAAAATGCATAAAATTGATATAAAAGCATTGAAGGACGCGGCTGATCAAAAGTAGCCCAAGTTGAAAGCGAAAGCTCATAAATGATAGGTCTTGGCTAAGGGGGCAATAGGTCGTGTGGGCAAAGAGTTGTAGCATGGTAATGTGATAAATATAGTTTTTTCTTACAGCAATTGGCACTTAAAGAGGTTAACGGTGGTTCTATATAACACTGGATCGCAATGAAAAAAGACAATAGCGCTATTACAATAAAAACTGTTGATGATTACCTGAGAGCGCTTCCGGAACGGGTGCGAGTTGCACTGGAGAAACTGCGACAAACCATCCTTGCGGCGGCGCCAAAAGCCGAGGAGATTATCAGCTACAAGATTCCAACTTATAAATATCACGGGGCTCTTGTTCACTTCGCAGCGTTTGAAGAACATTGTTCCTTTTTTGTTGTTAACAAAAACATTCTAAAAACTTTCAATAAGGAATTACAATCATACAAAACTTCGGGAACGACAATTCACTTTACCCCAGAGGTACCACTGCCAGCTTCTCTTGTAAAAAAAATTGTCAGTATCAGGATCAAGGAGAATGAGGACCGAATTGCTCAAGGCAAAACAAAATCAGGCTCTGTAAATTCAAAAAAGATTAAGACAAAGTAGATTGGGAATGAAATGTTTAACACGGACAGGAAATAATATGAGCATCTTAATGAATATTGGAATCATTTGGGCAGGACTTTTTATGCTTGCCTTACCGTCAAAAGCACAAGACAATCAAATGAGCAAAACGAAGGATTTAGTTGTTACCCGCACCTTTGACGCTCCCTTAGCACTGGTTTGGAATGCGTGGTCGGATCCAGAACACGTAATGCGATGGTGGGGACCAATGGGCTTTACTTCGCCCAGCGCCAAAATAGATTTTCGCGAGGGAGGAATATCCCTTGTCTGCATGCGTGCTCCTGTGGAGTATGGTGGCCAGGACATGTACAACACCTGGACGTATAAGAAAATTGTGCCCATGGAGCGGATCGAATTTGTCCTGAACTTTGCCGACAAAGACAGCAATAAACTTGACCCTGCCAAGTTGCCTATGCCGCCGGGAGTCCCCAAAGATGTTTTTCACGTTATCACTTTCAAAACCTTAGGAGACAATAAGACGGAAATGACTGTCACCGAATATGGCTACACATCAACTCAGGCGCACGATCTGTCTAAACTTGGTTTAGAGCAGTGCCTCGACAAGATGGCGGCCAGCTTTGTCAGGAATTAAAGATTAAAGTCGGGCTGATAGAAATATCAATCAAGCCTAACTATTTCCGAAATAACATGTATGGCAAAAACAAATCAAAAAAAGGTAGATTCAAAACCACGTAAACTAAAAAGTGCAAGCACAACCCAAAGGGTACCCGATCCTTCAAAAAAAAGCAGCGCGAAGCGATTTATCGATGAATTAAAAGAATTTCGCTCGCCACAAGAAGCCAAGAAGTATCTGAAGTATTTTAAAACCGGTGAAGATGAATACGGAGAAGGTGATGTTTTTATGGGTGTTCGCATGGGACAAGTATTCGCACTTGCCAAAGAGTTTATGGATATGGAGCCGGATGAGATCGAAAAATTATTGGAAAGTCAGGTACATGAAGTACGGGTTGGCGCTGTAAGCATCATGGATTTTCAGGCTCGCTCAAAGAAGACGCCGGAGAGCCGGAGAAAAGAATTATTTGATCTATACATTAACCACCACGATAGAATTAATAATTGGGATCTGGTGGATCGATCTGCTCCTCATGTAGTCGGTGGCTACTTGTTTGATAAACCTCGGGATATTTTATACAAGCTGGCGTATTCTAAAAATATGTGGCAGCGACGCACCGCCATCGTGAGTACATATTATTTCATCAGGCAGGGAGAGATTGAGCACACTTTTGACATCGCTGAAATATTACTACACGATAACGAAGATTTAATTCATAAAGCAACAGGAGGATGGATTCGTGAAGCCGGGAAAAAAAATCCCAGCAAACTTTTAAGTTTTCTGGATAGACATGCATCCACCATGCCACGCACGGCGCTGCGATATGCCATAGAACACCTTAATAAAAAACAACGTGATTATTATCTAGGTCTCAAGAAGATTGAGTAGATAAGAGCAACGCAAAGCGTTCGACAAAAATCTAAACGCCTCGTGACATTTCACTTGATTGCTTTCACTCATTTCCCCGAGATAAGGTTGGTGTGTAAGGAAACCTGCTCGCCAAGAAGTTCCGCTTTCCAGCATGTCCAATTTGACTCGGCCACGCAGCAAGTTTGCATTATAGGATTTGGTTGTTTATGCGAAATCATATTTTGAAAGACAATTTGCTCCGGAGGAGCATCCTGTTTATAGAAATAAGATATATTAGCATTCCGGCTCCGGAGGAGCCTCCTAATAAAACCGTTGTGCTCAATATGGCAGATACATTTTCACAAATCTATTTACAGTTCGTATTTGCCGTAAGGCAAAGGGAAAGTCTAATTCCAAGGGAACATAAAGAAGAGCTACACAAATATATTTCCGGCCTGGTTCAAAAGCGAAAAGCGAAAATGCTAGCGATTCACTGTATGCCTGACCATACACATCTGTTTGTGGGATTTAAACCAACCATCTTGATTTCTGATTTTGTCAAAGAGATCAAAGTTGAAAGCAATGAGTTTATCAATCATAAAAAATGGGTAAGGGGAAAATTTAGTTGGCAAGAAGGATATGGAGTGTTCTCCTATTCTCATTCTCATGTTGACACCGTGGTGAAATATGTTCTGAACCAGGAAATACGTCACCGAGGGAAAACATTCAAAGAAGAATATCTTGAGTTTTTAACGAAATTTAAGATACGCGTTGAAAAGAAAATAATATTCCAATTTATTGAGTAGCACTTCCTTTTAGGAGGCTCCTACGGAGCCCGTTTAAACAATACTTGTATTGCTATAAACAGGGTGCTCCTCCGGAGCTGATTGCATTTGCGAACATGACTTGTTATAATAAACACTTCCATAGAGCCATGTTGCTTCTATGGCTAACGCAAATTTTAGAAAAATGATAATGAGGATACTTCGCAGCTAGGTGTCAGGAGACCGGTAAACAGCTTTCTCCTCCGGAGCCACTGGCCTTAGGGTTTATCGGAATAGGTACGTACCAGATAAACCACCCATTCCGCATTGGATCAACCTTATTAAATATTATTTTCGAATTCTATTTAGTCACACATGCTGAAACATTATTGGATTACCGCGATTAGAAATCTTTTTCGCAATAAATTATTCACTGCCATTAATGTGATCGGGCTTTCGATAAGCATTGCCATTTTTCTTGCGTTAACAGGCTACGTACGGTATCAATTCAGCTACGATACGTTTTATGATCAAGGCGAAAGGATCTACCGAATCGATTATTACGAGTATCAACAAGGGCAGCCGGTACTTCAAAGTGCACGAACCCATGACCGTACCGCTTTGCTAATTCATGAATACGTTCCGCAGGTCGAAGCAGTAACACGGGTGTACAATGAAAAAGCGTATGTCTTTACAGAAGACGTCAAGCTTGTGGATCAGGACATGTTGTTTGTTGATAGCTCGTTTTTTAAAGTCTTCAAGCTGAAACTAATTAGCGGTTCTGCGGATAATGCGCTTACACCTCCTCACACGCTCATGATTTCAAAATCGCAGGCACGTGTCTATTTTGGTGAGGCGGATCCTATGGGCAAGATCCTTTTTTTCAATGAACGTTTGCCTTTTACCATTACGGGTGTATTCGAAGATATTCCTTCAAACTCCTCTATTGACTTTGACTTTTTGCTTTCCTGGTCGACTATGCCATTCAATGGATGGATTTCTAAGGATGGTGATTTCAGCACTCCATGGACATTCACCTTTGTTAAGCTTCGGGAAAATGTGACTGATATAACAGCTATTAACAGCGCAATGACTGCGATGGCAACGGAACATATAACGTCATTGGAAAAACGTGGTCATACTGCAGAATATAGATTGCGGCCTTACCAGGAGCTGCATATTTCTCCGGATCTGTCCGGCGAGGTTAAGCCGGCAACAAACAAAACATTACTGTATGCGCTCGTCTCCCTGGCTGTATTTATTCTGGTGGCCGCGTGGATCAATTATATTAATCTTTCCCTTGCACGATCGCTTGAACGCGCTGATGAAATTGGAATCCGAAAAGTATTTGGTGCCACCCGTATGGCTATCAGCGGACAATTCATTCTCGAAGCATTCCTATTATCTCTTGTTACTTTTTTTATCGGATATGGATCCTATCTACTTTTTATAGGTCCATTTGCTCAACTGATTTTTACTGACGTTGCTTTATTACCCATCACCATAGGTACAGGGGCCCTGTATTTTATAAGTTTTGTGGCGGGAACAACACTCATCGCCTTTTACCCTGCGCTTTTTATTTCAACTTATAAACCGATCCTTATTCTAAAGAACAAACTGGGCAGTGGTAAAGGTAAAGCGGCCGTTTTCCATCAGGCGCTGATGGTATTTCAACTATTCCTTGCCGTGGCCATCGTAGGCGTAACCCTTATTGCCGGACGACAAATTGCCTTCATGCGCGAATTTGATTCAGGATTCAATACAAAACAAACGGTTACCCTACGCGCACCAGCTTCCACCAATTCAGATTCCCTGCGATACACCCGGTTTACAACATTCCGGTCCGAAGTATTGCAACATCCTGCTTTCAAATCTGGAACATCTTCCATGAATATTCCAGGACAGGAAATTCGTTTTCATAATGAAGACGTGCATGCCATAGGCTCAAAGAACGATAAGAAGCAGTCCTTCTGGGTTATGTGGATCGATGAGGGATATGCAGAAACATTCGGCCTCACTTTGCTGGGCGGCCGTAATTTTTCGGAAAAAGAAAACAAAACATCCACTTGTCTGATCAATGAAACCGCTGCAATAGCCCTCGGATATCAGACGCCAACTGATGCCGTGAACACTACCATTCTCACGGGTGAACGGAACCCCGTTACGATTTTAGGTGTGTTGAAAGATTACCATCATGAATCGGTGCGCAAGCCGGTAGATCCAATTATTTTTTTCCACCGCCATCCACACGAGTATGGGTACTATTCCTTTCAGGTTCAAACGCGAGAGGGCAATTATCTTCAGACATTGGAGAAAATATGGAACAAGCACTATCCGAACGACGCGTTCATTTATTATTTTATGGATCGCTTTTTTGAGGATCAATATCGTGCAGATGAATTATTTGGAAGGCTCCTGCATCTGTTCAGCATTATTTCCATTACCGTCGCCAGTCTTGGACTATTTGGGATGGCTTCTCTGGCAATGGTGAAGCGTACCAAAGAAATTGGCGTTCGAAAAGTTTTGGGTGCAACTGTTTTGAATATTCTCGTGATGCTTTCCAAAAGTTATGTTAGGCTTATTGTCATAAGCTGTGTGTTTGCTTTTCCGTTGGCATACTATTTCACCTACCAATGGCTTGAGGGGTTTGCCTATAAAATAAGCATCCGTTGGTGGATGATCGTACTTCCGGGGATTATCGTCCTATCGGTAACGCTGCTTACAATTTCCGGGCAATCCATTCGTGCAGCGCTGGCTAATCCCGCAAAAAGTTTAAGAGATCAATAAACTTTCGCTTAGAATATTAGGATATACCGAAATGGTATTAAAGAGTAAACGGAAGCCAAATAAAAGATTACATCCTCGCGTAAAAGGCTATCATTACCGCGTGACCTTCCGCTTCTTGTGCATTTGGACAACTAATAGGTTATCACTAGTCATAGAGTTGCATCTTTTACCTTTGAACATACCTTATAAAAATGTTAAGCTCGGTATGCAACACTTGTTTTCAACCAGTGCGATGGTTTGATAATGTAAACGCGCCACAGTAAAAGTTCGAATCATTCTTTTGACTTTTTTTTGGCGTGTAATCGTTGTATCGTCCGATAAACATTCGTGCTTGCGTGCCAGAGAACGCAGATCCCGATTTCATTTTGCTGCATGGCACGCGAAAACTTGATTCGTGCGTTTCCCCAGGGTTGCACCCTGGGCTACTCACATTTCGTCCCTCCGGGACTTTTGATTCCTTATTTTTTTTCCTTGAAAATTAAAATGGGTGACACTCCTTAATTTGTTCGCACATCCTATGTGGGTGGTAGCCCCGGCGGGGCTTCCTATTGGTAGCGCTGGGTTGAAAACCCAGCGCAATGGATGGTGTTTGCAAAACGCGCCACGGTAGAGTTACATCGATCTCCTCATTTTTTGGCGCGTAACCACGGCATCTAATCTGGCTTGGCAATGATGCAGCGATTAATTTTTGTGCTACCAAAGGAACGTGTGGCAACGTAAGGGCTAAATAGAATCGTTCAAAATTTGTTCACAAATGGTGTGTATCTCCAGCGAAGCTTTCTGTTTGTAACGCTGGGTTTCAACCCAGCGTCATGGATTTGTGGTAGCAAAAACGCGCCACAGGTAGAGTTACATGGATCTTCTCATTTTTTGGCGCGTAACCCTCACGCATCAACATTCGTACTTGCGTGCCAGATAAAGCAGATCCCGATTTCATTTTGCTGCATGGCCGCGAAAACTTGATTCGTGCGGCTACCCACATTTCGTCCCTCCGGGACTTTTGATTCCTTAATTTGTTTCCATTTGAAAATTAAAATGGGTGACACTCCTTATTTGCTCGCACATCCTGTGTGTGATAGCCCCAGCGGGCTTCTTATTGGTAGCGCTGGGTTGAAAACCGAGCGCAATGGATGGTGTTTGCAAAACACGCCACGGTAGAGTTACATCGATCTCCTCAGTTTTTGCGCGTAACCAACACGCCTAATCTTGCTTGGCAATGGATGTAGCATTGTTCTTTGTCTTGTCAGGAGGGAACCGGACAATGTGCATATAAACCGAATCCTACGGAATCATTTCTATTCCATCACTCCACGGCCTGCACTCCTTCGGAGGTCATAATCACTCGCTTCATTGTACCATCCGGATTATAGTAGAGATAATCGATGCACACTGAACGTCGGTGACTTCCACCTTCTTTAAGTCCGCCGTTGTGATAAAAAAAATACGATCTTCCTTTAAAATCAATAATGGCCGGCCTGTTGGTCTCGCAATTTCCGGCAATTTCGCTCAGGATTCCTTTAAATTCCCAAGGGCCGTGAATGCTGCGGCTCATCGCATATCCTACTTTTTCAGGAAAGCCATAACCATACGAAAGATAATACCACGCATTGCGTTTATGAATGTGCGCTCCTTCCATGAACGCGGGTAATTCAACTGGCTTAACTTCACCATCTACTTCAATCATGTTATCTTTAAGTTTCGCATAGTAGCATACGTTTTTACCCCAAAAAATATAAGCCTGGCCACCACCGTCCAGCAATACAGTTGGATCAAAATTGTCACTGCCAGGAATAATATTGAATTGATTCGTGATCAGCGCCGAACCCCTCGCATCAACGAATGGACCTGTGGGCGCGTTAGACACCGCCACGCCGATAGCTTTGTTGGAATAGTTCGCCGGTGTGACGGCAACGTACCAATAAAATCTACCATTGCACTCAATCACCTTAGAGGCGTAGGCATTGCTCTTTCCCCAGATGAAATCAGTTGGCTTTAGCAGCGCCGAATGGTCAGTCCAGTGAATCATATCCTGTGAAGAAAAGCAAAGCCACTCATTCATTACATACTGATGTGTGCCCGGTAATGCTTCATCGTGGCCTGTATATAAGTATATCGTATCATCATAGACTATTACGGTAGGGTCTGCTGTGTATGTATGACTGATAATGGGATTACCTTTGTTGTCTATATTCAAACGTTCCATACAAATTCATTTTATAGGTAGGTGCTACGCATTTTAACGTCCATGGGGAACAACAGAATTTGAAATTTTTGGTTTTAATGGCAGGCATGAGGGAAAAGATAATATCTTTTTAACAGGTCTCAAAAAAATAATTTTCATTCGTATTTTTCAAAAAGCAATACATAATACAACCCCATTCTTTATCGGCGGTAGTGAAGCGTGCATGTCGGGTAAATTCGAACATAAAATTTTTTTTATTTTTTTCTGCAACCTTTTCTCTTCCGTCAGGTATTCTTAGGCAAAGGTGAAACAAATAGGATGAAGGGGACTTATCTCGGGGAGTTTGAAGAGCTAGTGCTTTTAACCGTAGGAATTCTTTTCGGCGACGCTTATGGTTTGGCCATTGTTGATGCGCTGGAAAAACAAACCGGCCGTAATATCATGATTAGCTCGGTGCACAAAGCCCTGGTGAGGCTGGAAGATAAAGGTTATCTGAAGTCGCATATGGGAGGTGCAACAGCATTGAGAGGAGGAAGGGACAAACGTTTATATGTTCTGTCACAAACGGGCAAGAAAGTGATTAATGAATCCAGGGAGTTAAGAAACTCCATGTGGAAGCAAGTACCAAAAGTTGTTTGGGAGGGTGGCAAAATATGAAGAAGTCATCTTTCCCGAAGCACAAGCCGCCGAAGTGGGCGATTCGGTTTTTCCGCTGGTATTGCACCGACCATCTAGCGGAAGCGGTGTTGGGTGATATGCTGGAACTTTATGCCAGGAGAGCTATCACTTCTGGAAAATGGAAGGCGGACATGTTGTTCGTCTGGAATGTGGTTCTCTTTTTCCAACCTTTTGCTATTCGAAAAAGATCAAAGTCAACTCAAACTAATAATCTCGCTATGTTTCAAAATAATTTTAAGATTGCCTGGAGAACAATGGCTCGGCAGAAAATGTACACCTTCATTAAGATCGGAGGCTTTGCGCTCGGCCTTGCTACCTGTATTTTTATTTCCCTTTTTATCCGGCATGAACTCAGCTATGATAAGCACTATAAAAATGGAGAAACTGTCTTTCGCATTTATAATGAATTCAGAAGTGCAGATGGAGGAAAATGGACATCATTTCCCGCCCCTATTGCTCAAATTATCAAAAGCGAGTATCCGGAAATTGAAAAGGTGGGAAGGCTGATTCCCTACAATTGGTTTAATGCAGGGAGTAACCTTTTCCGCAGGGATGATCAGCAGGAAAATACCTATGAAGAGGCCTTTGCTTATGCTGATCCTGAGCTTCTTGAAATTTTGGAGATACCCTTGATCTATGGCAATCCCGTGCATGCGCTGGCCAACCCAAACACGCTTGTAATTTCAAAACGAAAAGCAGAAAAATATTTCCCTAAAGAAGACCCTACCGGAAGGGTGATCATTTTCAATGAAGACAAATCCACACCTTATACCATAGGTGGTGTGATGGAAAACTTCCCAGCAACATCACACCTCCAATTTGACTTTTTAATTACGCTAGCCGGTAAAGAGTTTTGGAATGGCGAACAAACAAGCTGGTGCTGCTGGAATTATAACCCTTACATTAAGGTACGGGCCGGCACAGATCCAGTGGAACTGGAAAAGAAACTCCTTTCCATACGCGATACGCATTACATGGGTTACCTCGAGGAAACCGGCGATCAATCTGCTGCTGACGTCCGGAAAAATCATTTCTTTCGGTTGCAGCCTGTAAGCGATATCCACCTTAAATCAGAAGGTATTGGTGATATCATCCCCCACGGTGATCTTCGGTACGTCTGGCTTTTTGGAGCTGTTGCTTGTTTTATTCTTCTGCTGGCCTGCATAAACTTTATCAATCTCTCTACGGCTAAATCGGCAAACCGCGCAAAAGAAGTCGGACTCCGAAAAGTTGTGGGTTCGCATCGCGGTTATTTAATCCGGCAATTTCTAACGGAGTCGATATTGTTCAGTTTTATCTCCTTTACACTGGGAGTGTTGATCGTATGGGCCGCGCTTCCCTATTTCAGCTTGCTGGCGGGTAAGACACTTACCATTCCCTGGACCGAATGGTGGTTGTATCCGTTGCTGATTGTCTCGGCAATTTTAATCGGGGTATTGGCAGGCATTTATCCTTCCTTCTACCTGTCGGCCTTCAAACCTATTGATGTTCTTAAGGGGAGTGTCAGCCGGGGAAGCAGAAGTTCGAAAATGAGAAGTTCGATGGTGGTATTTCAATTCACGACGTCTATTGTACTTATCATCGGCACGTTTATTATCTACCGCCAGATGAATTATATTCTGAATACTAAAATAGGGTATGACAAAGAGCAGGTGCTTATGCTGCAAGGTGCTAATACGTTAGGGGATAAGGGAATCACGTTTAAGAATGAGTTGTTGAAATTTTCTGAAGTCACCAGTGTCACGTTAAGTAACTATCTGCCTGTAGCTGGTACTAAACGGGACCAAAATGGATTTTGGAAGGATGGGAAATCAAAAGAGGAAAAATCCATCGGTGCACAAAAATGGTATGTGGATGCTGATTACATCAATACGATGGGAATGAAACTTCTGAACGGAAGAAATTTTATTCCGGAGATGGCATCCGATTCCCAGGCTATCATTATCAACCAGTCCATGGCCAAAGCGCTGGGCTTGAAAAAACCTGTGGGTGAACGCATTATGAATTGGGAAAGTTACACAGTCATTGGCGTTGTAGAAAATTTTCATTTCGAATCGATGAGAGGAGAGATTGAGCCACTTTGTTTTGTCTATGGTAACGGTGGTTCCATTGTTTCGATAAAAGTAAACACAGAAAACATGGCCGGCGTTATTCAGTCGGTTTCAAAGCTATGGGATAAGTTTATGCCCCATCAACCGATCCGGTATACCTTTCTCGATCAGAGCTATGAGCGGATGTATGAAGATGTTCAACGCATGGGCTATATTTTTGGGAGCTTTTCACTGCTGGCAATTTGTGTTGCCTGCCTGGGATTGTTTGCACTTTCGGCTTTTATGGTAGAACAGCGCAATAAAGAAATCAGTATACGCCTCGTTCTCGGCGCGTCGGTGAATAATATCTTCCGCCTGCTGACGCAAAACTTTGTAAAATTAGTGCTCATATCCTTTGTCATTGCTGTGCCTTTAGGATGGTACATGATGCAAACGTGGCTGGAAGATTATGCTTACAAGATTGAAATCACCTGGGACGTGTTTGTTATCTCTGGATTGATTGCCATCAGTATTGCCCTGCTCACCATCAGCTACCAATCCATTCGCGCCGCGCTGGCAAATCCAGCAAATAGTTTGAGGTCAGAGTGACCGGCTGTTTATTCCTTTGCGCTCTTTGCGGCCTTTGCGTGAATGCATTTCACGCGAAGGCCGCAGAGGCTAATCCGCAAAGGCCGCTGGGAGTTACTGATTACCTTAAGGTGCGCAACGTAATGGAATAACGCACGGCTTTCACCGGAGTTGTGCTATGCTGCCATTCGCTGCGGGAAGGTCCTTGCATGATGTAGAGCGAACGCCGTCTAACGGGAAATGAAATCATGGACTTTCGACTTTGTTTCGTTTTATCCTGGGGACGTAAACGGAAGGTGCAATCCGCAAGAAGCGATAGGCCGGCGATCAGCTCAAAAGGAGGAGCATCTCGGTGCCAGTTGATCACCGACCCGACAGGATATTCTGTGACCAGCAATTCGGCAAAATCCTTCTTCGACATAGAAAGAAACTTAGCCACCTTCTCTAATACGCCATTAAAAACGGGAGGTATTCCTTTCCCTTTTGACAACGTGCGTTTTTCGAAACTGTAGTCGTACCCAAAGCTGGCTACTTTTCTTTTTGCTTCGTAGCCTTGAAATAAGAAGGTATGAAGCTCAAGTTTTGAAATTGCCTGATATAGTTCAGCCTCTTCGGATGTTGATAAAAAATCGGGGACGTATACAAATCCAGCGGGAAAAAGAGGCGCCTCGGGAAACAAATTTTCCATACCCTGCAAAGATAAAAGGCTTTTGTTTTAGATTAAACTTACCCTCAATTATGATGGTCGGTACTTGGTTCCTATGAGACAACTTTTTTCATGCAAGAAGAAGTTTGTTCCAATGCCATGCTTTGTTAATTTCAGGTTTATAGAAACTGACTTGAAAACTTTAAACCAAGTTGTATGAAAAAAATAACGCGCATGTGGCACGGAATAACAAAGGCCGAAGATGCTGATGAATATTTAAAGTATGTCGAGGATACTGGCATGAAAGATTATAGAACGATTAAAGGAAATCTCTCAGCTAAACTATTAAGACGAATCGAAGGAGAGTTATGTCATTTTTTAACTGTGACGGAATGGGATTCGTATGAGAGTATTAAAAAATTTGCGGGGAATGATTATCAGAAGGCGAGGTACTATTCAGGAGATAAAAATTTTCTGTTGGAGTTTGAAGAAAATGTTGTCCACTATGAGACATTTGAATATTAAACTATTAACCTTAATCTAATTGGAGCAGATGGAATAATGTTGGAAAGTGATCTTTGAAGGAAAATTCAGTTAGCAGAATTCGTTAGTCTATAATTGCCGTTTCACGCAAAGCTCGCAAAGATAAACACGCGCAAAGGCCGCAAAAAAAGTACTGCGGCAGCCATCCTGACATTTATTTGCTTTTACAGCCGTCCTGTACTTTTTTTCATTAGTTGTAGAAAATATTTCTCGCTATTAGGCCAATAAGAGCGGACTAAAAGCAAAAACAAACTCTTTACAAGGGCATGCTTTTGGCATAACACTCTATATATAATAGACTTCAAAGGCATGTTGAATTGAAATGGTGATGAGATCATCATGCGCTTGGAACTATAACCATTAATAGGACGATAATGAAAAACGCTAAAGAAAATAAAAAGGAAAATCCTTCAAAGGAGGCTCATACGATCCATACTCCACCTCCGCCTCAGGAGATGGATCCATCGAAACCACCCAAAGGCAATGCCGAGGATAAAAAAAACAATCCGCCGGGTCCGAAAAACGAGCCTGACAAGAAAGAAACGCTTTCACCCAAAGAGGAGCTATAGCACCGAACGGTTATGATTGATCACAGAATAATTTTGCAACTTCTTAATCACGATGCATTAGAAAAATCTGCATTCCTGTATACAACCAGGAAATTATGTTCCAGCGACAATGCTTTTATTTTTTTTCCTGTCAGTAAAAAAAACTACTATGCCAAGCTAAATAGATTGAGGGATATTCAATATTTGCAACGCCTTAGATTGTTATACCCTCTTTTAGAGAGATGCAATTAAAGATATAACGGTTTCCCAACTGAATTCATGAACAGAGCTGGTTCACTATTTTTGTTTTTGTTAAGCTTTTTTTCGGCATGGTGTCAGGATAAAACGCAATCGGAAATGAAACGATATGTAAAAGTTCCAGCTGGATATCTGATGGTCTTGCGACAGGGTGATAATGTATTCAAAGAGCTGGAAAAGTTTTCGAAAGAAGAAAATATACCCAGTGCTAATTTCACGGCAATGGGTTTTGTCAATATCACCTTCGGTTTTTTTAATTTTCAAACCAAGCAATATAATCCCAAAGATTTTAAAGATGTTGAACTGGTAAGCATGCACGGTACCATTGCATGGAAAAATGATACGATTGCTATTCATGCTCATGGTGTAGTTGCCGATAAAACCTTCCGAGCTTTCGGAGGTCACATTCTTTCCGCCAATGTGGGAACAGGCTCAGTCGAAATTTTACTTACCGTTCACGACAAACATTTCGAGCGAAAGAAAGATGAAACCATTGGCGCCGACGTCTTGGATATTGAGGCATTTAAACATTAGGGAAAACACTGTGCACTATGCTTTTACGAATGAGGTATGGGTGCAGAAAGCTTTTTGAATAAAACACATCGCATCCACAACGGGAAGCCACCTGATTACTTCTGCTTTTCGTAATGAAGGCAAACTACGCCAGATGAAAAAGAATTCGCCGCCACGAGTTTTAGTTTGCTCCTTTCGTTGATTTTCTTAAACAGGGGAATCCCCTGTCCAAGTAAAACCGGATTTACGAATATCCAATAGTCATCAATGAGGTTGAGTTGCATTAGAGACTGCACTGCGCTCGGGCTACCGAAAATCAGAATGTCCTTATTCCCTTTTTGTTTCAATTCATTTATTTCTCCGGCAAGGTTATCGCCAATGATTTTCGTCCTTGGCAAATTCTGCCCTTTCATTGACCTTGATATGACAACTTTAGTTACACTGTTATACCATTTTGAATGTTCAATATCATGCTTGGTCGCTGCCGGCTGGTCTCCGGCAGTCGGCCAATAGCCTTCCATCATTTGATACGTTACTCTTCCATACAAAGCCATATCAGAATGACTTGTCCGGTGGCTGGCATAGTTAAAAATTTCTTCATCAACATTGATCCAATCCATTTCTCCCTTTGGCCCAGCCACAAAACCGTCCAGTGATATGTGCATGAATAATATTACTTTTCTCATTTTATTTTTAATAAGTTGGAATAATCAGTTATAGTATCAAGGCTTCTCCATTAAGCGTCATACCGTATTTTTACGTGGGGGAGTACGATCCGCCTGGCCAGCGTCTGTTTGTACTGCAGCACCACAATTCCACAGGCGAACGGTTGACCCTTTACCAGCGCTGACTTTGTTCGTTCTTTGAATACAGGCAAGCCTTTTCCATTACCTAAAGCTGTAGGATTGATAAAAATGTTTAATTCATCAATTAGGTTATGTTTGATCAGGTTTGAAACGAAATTGCTTCGCCGCACACGATGATATCCTTGCCCGGCTGATTTTTCAGTTTGGCTACTTCAGCAGCAAGATCACCTTTGTCAAGATCCGTGTTTTTAACGCGCTAACATCGGATCCGATGTATCGAGCGTTTTGGTGAACACCACCTTACGTGCGTCAACCATTTTCTTTGCAAAGTCAGCAGAGGGATCATTTGGATCAGCGGCCGCCTTTGTCCAATGTGAAATAAATCCATCCGCCATTTTCCGGCCAAGCAGGATAGTGTCGATGGAATCGGTCAGCATATTCACATGGTTTTTAAGTTCATCGTCCCATTCCCACTGCATCCAATTCAATTCTCCATTAGGTCCGGCGCAATATCCATCAGCGGATACTTGCGTTTGCATTTTTAACTTTCTCATTTGTCAATAGTTTTATTCCCATTATTTGTTCAAAGGTATTATCGTTATTCGAACGGGATGGTGTGTATAAAACGACACTTTAGGGGGCTAATTTTGACAAAAGAATCTTATTGACATTACCTTGTAGGCATACGTGCTAACGTAGAGTTGCGTTGTACGAAGTGTGTAAAAAAATCTTGACATCTAGTTGATAGATCGTTAAAAGCCGGACCCTATTAAAACATTTCCCTCCCGCTTATTATTTCTCCGGGTTCCATCGCAAAAGTCATAGAGCAGTTACACCAAGTGCTCGCACACAGCGATCCATTATGCCCATTACTTTAGCCAACCAAATTTTTTAATCACCTTCTTCGTTATAGATGGTAGTTAGAAGGTGAGCGCTAAATGGTGTCACGTATCTCCATCGAACCCTTGGAAACACCTAGTACGACCTACGCCGCTCACAATATGTGGCATAATTTTTACTTTATATAAATCGTTAATAATTAAGTACAGCTATGAAAAAAGTGTTGGATAGAGGATGGATGATAATATTTGCCTTCGTGATGGTGAGTGCGGTGAGCATCACCACCACGAAAGCGCAGGGAAGCGTTTCGCTTCAGGTATTTTATGATGAGTTGCAGCCTTATGGAACGTGGATGGATCACGGCCAGCATGGTTATGTCTGGATTCCCCGCGTAGAGCCTGGCTTCACCCCGTACGCCACAAGCGGACATTGGATCTATACCGAATATGGTAATACGTGGGTTTCCGACTATGAGTGGGGCTGGGCTCCTTTTCACTACGGCCGATGGGCCTACGATGATTTCTATGGATGGATCTGGGTTCCGGATACGGAGTGGGCTCCGGCGTGGGTTGCCTGGAGAAATGGCGGAGGATATTATGGATGGGCACCGCTTATGCCTGGGATAAGCATGCATATGGCATTCCATTACTATAACAGAATCCCTCATCACTACTGGAGTTTTGTGCCGCACCGGTACATAACCTATCGGCATGTGTATAGGCATTGTGTTCCAAGGCCACGGGTCGTTAATATTATTAACAACACGACCATCGTAACGCACAACTATACGGATAACAGGAGACGTACGTACTTCACAGGTCCTTCGCGAAATGAGATCGAAAGAACCAACCGCCAGCGGGTAGAAGTATACAAAATCAGCGACGGAAACCGTCCTGGTAGAACCCAGGTAGCGCGTGGCTCTGCAAAATTTTACAAGCCCGAAATTGATAACTCGCGGGAGTCCAGATCGAGGTCGATGCCTTCAACCTTTGTAAGAAAAGACCGGGCAGGAAATCTTGAGCAGGTGGAAAACCGCAGGCAACGGAATTCGGACCTTCCTGCAATCAGAAAGACAGAGAAAGTTCCTGGCAACATTCGCAGGGAGCAAATGGAAACTGAAAACAGAACCCTGGAACGTCAGCGCTATGGCACAAAACGTGATGTTCAGGCTGACCAATTGAACCGTACACAGCGTCCAATTGAGCGTGAAAACCAACGTTCTGTAGAGCGTGAAAATCAAAATGTAAATCCGGTGGACCGAGGCGTGCCCGTACAACGGGAACCCGCGGTACGCGAACAACGTGAGTTTAATCAGCGGGAGCATATTGCCCCTGTCGAAAGGCCTAATAGAAATATCCGACGCGAGCAAACGCCTGCGACCCGCGAATTTCAACGCAGCCCAGCTACGGTTCAGCCGCAACAACGGCAGCAAACTGAAAGGCAAAATACAAATCGGCAGATGGAGAATGTTCAGCGGGAACGGAGTGGTTCGCATAATTCCAGTCCAAAGCAACAATTCCGGAAAAGTGATTCAGATAATTCGAGCCAGCAGCCCGCCCGTAGCACGGGCAGGACCGAATTCCGAAAGCGGAATTAGCAGTTTGGTCCGGAATGTTATATTAAAACCGCAGAGGCGCGGAGGCGCAGAGAATGGGTGAAGAGAAATTTTGGTATAAGGATAATTTCTCAGCGTCTTTGCGCCTCTACGGTTTAAATTTTTTATAACACGGGCCTATTTATATATCCTTCTTCAGGCCGTACTTTTTGTATTTTTCTTGCTGTTCATAGCTTATACAGCCCCATTCCCGACTCAGGGGGAAGAAAATAACGAATCAAAAGAACATTTAAAGCCCTGACCAGTTTTTTAAATGGGTATTGGCGCTGCTGATGGTAGCGACAAACACCTCTTTGAAAACGAGCGTCATCATGAAAAAGGCAGCAATTTTTCTATTACCATTTGCTTGCTTTTCGCTCGTCAGAAAAATCAGGATGTAAAAACGGGTAATGGAGATATAACCACAAATAAAATGGAACCATTTGTAGTAAGGAAAAGTGTTCGGGTAAAGGCGGAGCCTGCCCAAGTTTGGGATGCGTTAACCAATCCAGAAAAAACAAAGAAATACTTTTTCAACTGCGAAGTCTTTTCGGATTGGAAAGTGGGAAGTCCTATTACATGGAAAGGCAAGGTTATGATAGTGAAGAAAATCGAATTGCATGGAGAAATTGTTGATATACAACCTGGAAAGCTTTTGAAGTACACACTAAAGAACGAGAGCGAGGATGATCCTTCAAACTTTTCAACTGTTACAGATAAATTAAGTTATGAGAACGGCGAGACTGTATTATCCATCACCGATGACGTGGGCCAGGCAGAGGGAGCAGAAGAACGATATAAAAAATCTGTAAAGGGCTGGGAGAAGGTTTTGAAAGGACTTAAGGAAGTTGTTGAAGAGAAGAAAAATTAAATGCCTACGCTATCCCAGGATTAAGGGCTGAGGGCGCGGAGGAATACACGCAGAGCGCGGTGAAAAAGAATTCGTCGTCATGTCGAGCCTGCGCGTCTTCTTAAACTTACCAAGCTTTCTGCGAGACATCCCCTTCACTGAGACTACACACGTAAAGCCTTGCAGATGAGGTAAACCGGCCCCTTTCAGATACAGTATACTCGCTCATGGCCACTGCTTCTTCAAAACGGCATTTGTTAGCGACTGGTTAATTTCTCGCATAGACCTTATCTGGTGTAATTTCAGTCAAAGGGATGTTTCGCAAGAAGGGCGGTGACGTTGAACAAAAGCCAGGCTCAACATGACGTTGACAAGATACTCTGGAGTAAAAATTATTCGCACCAAAGATCACTTCATAACTTCGTTCACCGTAAACTCAACGGCAACTGCCTCCGACGAATTTACCCTCCCGGAAACAGAGAGATCAATATCGAAAGGATTATTGAAATTGTTTCCTGCTACATCTTCCATGTAAGGGCAAATCTCCAGCGTATAACGACCAAACGTCCAGGGGTTATTCGGCGTAAATATCCATACGCGATCGCCTTGCGTCAGCACAGCTTCTCCATCCACCATTCCCATTAGCGGATGCGTCACTGAAATATATTTCAGCAACAGGGCATGATCCAATGGCTTATCAAACTGAACGACCACCGGATTTTTTGTGCCCGCCTGTGGCTCAGCAATCTTCCAGTTCTCGGCCGTTAGCGTTGCACGTTCAGGGCCCGTAACAAAAATGCGCTTCACGAAGCTGGCCGATAAAGGATTTCCACGTTCATCCCGCCACAATGAATCAATAAGCAGGTAGTAGCGCTTATTTTTCTTCAACGGTAGCCCCAGGTCAAGATTGGATTTAATACCTTGCTTGATTCGTCCCGGGTCAAATAATAACGTGAAGCGTTTACGATCTCTGTCCCAAAGTTCCTGGTCAATGATCAGGAAAGGTTTTTCCACCTCGTTGCCGCTTTCATCCATTAATCGAATATGCTGATAGGCCTCACCTAAACTCATGGGCGCGGAAAAGTAGATATACATTCTCAATAAATTTTCAGGCAGTGTATCCATAACAGGATATACTGCCTCGACGCTCGTGCGCGGAGCATCAAATTCAGGAACAGCAAAGAGGAGATCAATTTGTTCTTTATTCTTAACAACTCCTTTGACAGAAAAGGGCACACCCGACTGCTGAAATAAAACGGCATACTCCAGTTCGGCGTAATAGGATTCCCCTTCAGCAAAGGGAAAAAGCGGCTTAAATAGCAGATTCGTTCCGTCAAGTATGTAATGCCCTGCTATCGGTTGTCGGATCCCTTTTTTATACGTGCTCAATGTATAAATCCGAAATGCCTTCGATAAATCCTCATCGCTGCAGTTCTTTTCAGCTAAAGCGGCGGATAATTTCTTGTCCAGGCCGGTAGCCACAACAGATCCGTCAGACAGTGCAAGTCGTGGAGCTGTCTGACCAAAACCTGGCCACCCCGGAAGTAAACTTTCCAGTATTATAATCATAGAGATAAAAAATCTCAGAACCACTTTTCCATTGATTTCAAATTCAATGATCCATCATTTATGTTTCGTTGAATGACAATAAAATTTTTGTCATTTAGATCATCCAGTTGCATAATGCCTACCTCTGCGATGGATAAGTAGTTGACCCCGGCTTCAACGTAAGCGCCATTCACTACCGTGGTCAACGAAGTTGCCTTATCCAAATCCTCCGACGACATTCTCATCAACGTGCGATCGCTGTTTGCAATCAGCACGTAGTCCTTGCCGTCTTTTTTATAGGCGATCATGTCCAGTGGGCGGTTGCCACCTCCCAGCTCAGCAAGTGTGATTCCCCTCAATTCATTTTTCGAACGAATATCCTGTAAGGCAAACTTCGCCAGGGGAGAACAGCCATAGCCTGCCAGTATATGAGGTTGCCCATTGATGTTGAAAGGCAAAAAAGTTTCTATGGGCGAAGTGGTCTCGTACCGATCGTGTGACGTATGGAATATTTCCAGCTGAACAGCCTTTGCCTGATTGGAAAACGGATATGAAAATCTCCGGAGCCTGGAATTGAATGCTTCGCCGGAAAGCCCGGCCACCAGGAGTTCTCCATCCACGAAAGCCATATCCGTAACAGCCATAGAAATGGAATGCCATTGCTGCGGTAGCTTAGTCCCGGCAGCTGGTACATCCGTCAGTGCAGTTTCGTAGAAGGTGACATCCGTGAGCGTTACTGGCTGGAGCTTCCCGGAATGATCGGCCCTGACGATAACAGATTGCGTTGGCGTTCCCCTGCGCGAGACAGCCAGATAAATTTCTTTGGATGAAGGATGTACGGCCATGTCCTCAATTTTAATATCCTTAACCGGGACGCCCAGTAAAGCAGCCAGCTTCTCATCGATGTTGTTCACGTTTATTTTCTCTGCAATTGTTGAGGATGCAGTCTTGATTTCAAGGGCATAAAGGTGTGCGCCTAACGGATCAGCTAAAAAAAGTATTCCATCCTTATTGAAAGCAATTGATGTCAACGACTTTAACGCGATGTTCCCTTTTCGAGGAGCAGGTTCACCTGCCAGCAATCCTGAAATCACACTTACCTCCAATAAAATCATGACCACCACGGTCCGGAATACACAGGCATGACGATTTGTTTTCATAGTCTTTACAGTTTAATTTTTTTGGATAGGAAATTTTCTTCATCAACCGTTGATTGGATTTATCCCGACACATCAAGAAGAATATGATATCAAATACGGGAAACTGGATGCAATGGTCTTCGATTCCGATAGGAATGGAAATGAAAAACAGGGTTGAAAAATTAAATTCCCCCAATATGGGTTATGCGCTTTTCTCTTTGAGGACTCGGTCCCTGTATTGCGAAGGTGTTACCTGATACTGTTTTTTAAACGCTTCATTAAAAGTAGACACGGAGTTAAATCCCGAGTCCAGGGCAACACCAGCAATGGTGTACCGCAGATTGGCCGGATCACTTAACCGCCTGCGGGCCTCTTCAAGCCGAAGCTCACCGATATAATCGCCATAGGTTTTGTGAAGCCTTTCATTGATCACCTGCGAAAGGTGGTGGCGGGAAGTTTTGAGATGGGCAGCTAATGAGTCGATGGTAAGGGACGGGTCGACAAAAAGTTTAACATCTCTCATAACTGTCAACAGATGTTTTTCTATCCGGTCAGCTTCTTCGCTTTTTAAGCTGGAGTGCGCGTATTTGACAATCTTTTGCGCTGGCAACGACATGACAGGCGCACTTACCTGGAAAAAAAGATTGGATCTTGAAAGCACCTTATAACTGATCCAGTAAATGAGAATTGTCAGCACAATAAAAAGCATGCGCACATCCGGAAATCTGCCATAGTACACATACATCACGGCCAGCGTAACGATGATGATAAACTCAGCAGAAGCGACAAATGCGATAAACTGTTTTACAAGATTGTTGCTTAATCGAAGCGAAAGATGCGTGTACACCGCCAATGAAATGGTCTGAAAAACAGCCTGTGCATAGGGATGAAAATGCGGACCGTTCCATAGAAAAGTAATAGCAGTAAAAAAAGCAAAAGGGATAAAGTGAAGGAAGTCAATGGGATTCCACTTTTCTTGTTGCTTTGATTTTATAAATAAGAAAAGCAAAGGGCCAATCAGGTAAGGAAGCTTGTAGGATATGATATAAGCAATCATTGCATGTTCAGACACCCACGTTTTAGAGATCACCTTGAACGTTAGCTGCAGGCCAACGACAATTAAAAACAAGGAAAGGTAGGTATTCGAAACGTTCTTCTTTTCCTTTCTCAGCAGCCATATACTCAACAACATTCCTTGCAGCGCACCAAATAAAAGAACGAATATGTTAAGTTGGGAAGACATGATTCAACTTACTATAAATACCGATAATCAGAAAACCGTTTGAGTAACTTTTGGTCATGCGATGCATTGGTCTGCGTCTTGGTAGTAAAATTTTAAACCGCAGAGGCGCAAAGGCGCAGAGCGAATGCACGGATACAAAAGAAATTAAAGCAATTGATGTATTTCTTTGCGTCTCTGCTCTTTGCGGCAAGAAATTCTAAGGCGCAGAGAATTTATTAGAGTAGATAAACAAAAGATTGCGAGTTCATGCTGAATTTATTTCTGGGTAGATTTTTTTCTTTCATGAAATACGCAACGATGGTCTCTGAATATTCTCTCTTGCATTGAAAAAATTTCGGGGTCTTATCTATTTTATTGGCCTGTAAAAGACCGGCTAAAATTTTACGATCTCTCGCCCCGATTTCATGCTTCGGTTTTAGCTCCTTGGTGATGGCGCCGATAATCTCATTGATTTCTTCTATCTGGTTGGCAGAAAATTTTGACATAGTTTCAATTTAGAACAATAAATAGGATGCAAAGATGTGCAGAATATAAATAATATTAGAATCAATTAAATTAAGCGGTTTACAAGCGCCGTCATGTGTTCTACCTTACAACTTTACACGCCACGTCGAGCCTGTGATGTCAGGTGTTAAGCTGTTATGTCCGGTGTTTCCACCTGACACTTTGCTCATTCGCACAACTTTTGCGTTATCGGAACTTTAAGCGCAGAGTCCCTTTAGATTTAAATCATCATAAAGATTAGAAGAATTATTATAGTAATAATTTTTCTTTTTTGGTTCTTTTTTCTTTTTGTGAATGATGTGAATTTGTGGACAACGTTAACACTGACTGAGGCGATTTATGCAGAGGGCTAGGCTTGTGACCTATTTTGCGATTCAATCATCAGTCAGTTTTCTAAACAAGCATCAAATAGAAATTTAGGCTCACGACCTATTATCAAGGTTTCGATTGTGTTTAGAAGCGTTAACGGATACATTATCAAGGTAACAGCAAATTTAATGGAAACACTTTATTTTTTAGGCATCGACATCTCAAAGAAAACAATCCAGGCGGCTTTGACCCTGGATGGCATTAACATGTTTGAAATGGAGGTAGAAAATACGACCAAAGCGATCCAATCCTACTTTGGAGAATTGAAAAAGAAATTCACGTTTTCAAAGGAGCGGCTTATGGTCTGCATGGAACACACCGGTATTTATTCCTATCCATTATTGGATTATCTGACCAGAATGGGGATTAAAGTTTGTCTAGAATCGGCTTTACAGATTAAACAATCACAAGGGCTGAAGCGTGGAAAAAACGATGTGGTAGATGCTCGGAGGATCGCTCAATATGCGTATAAAAATTATGCTGAGTTAAGATTTTGGAAGCCTCAGCGTAGAGTAATTCAAAATATTAAAGCATTATTGGTTGTCCGGGAACGACTTGTCAAAACTAAAACGCAGCTGGCCACTCCTCTTGATGAATGCCAGGATTACATTGAAGAGTCCATTAGAAAAAGAATGGTAGCAAATTGTAAAGGAGTCCTTCAAGCACTAATCAAGGATATCACAAAAATTGAACAAGAGATCGATCAACTAATACAGCAGGATGCCAAGGTCAAGAACAAGTGAACTATGCAAGTTCTGTACCTGGAGTAGGGAAAATCACAGCTTTAAATGTAATTGTGGCCAGCGATGAATTTGAAAAAATATCGGAAGTGAAAAAGTTTGCTTGTCATGCCGGGGTAGCTCCTTTCGCGCATACGTCGGGAAGTTCAATCAGAGGAAAGGACCTCTGCGTGCACTCCTCGGCGTCCTCCTGCGGTAAAAAAGAAATCGCGCAGCGCATCACCTCAGAATGGGTACTTCAGGGATTTTCCCCTGCAAAAGTTATGCGTGATAAAACTGAAGGACTGAAAGTTGCTCCTCGTTCTTTCGGTGGCAGCCGTAGATTGCACGAAAGGCCTCCATATATTTCTAGATCAATTTACTCGCTGAACGCTTCAATTCTTCTCAGCCGGGCTTGGCTTTTCTGGTAGTTGTGGTTAAATTATAGAAAGTATGCACTGGTAGCGTGATGCTATTGTTTTAAACATCACTAAAATGCCAATCTCGATCGTCAATGAAAAGAAGAGCATAGTAGATAACATTCTAAAGGCCCTTACTGTCGCAGGAGCTTTGGCTACGCTGACTTTTTTTATCCGGGATATTCACGTTAAGCTTTCTATTTTCAATAGTATTTTCAACGGAATGCTGCTGCTTATTGTGGCTATTATCTTTTTTTTGGGAAAGGCGATCGACTATAAAAAGAAAACCTGGATTATCGTCGTCCTGTTTACGGTCCTTGGAATCAAAACCTTGCTGATCAATGGTAACGCTGAGGCTGGATTTCATTTTTTTATTTTTTCAGGAATGGTAGGCCTGCTGATTTTTGAAAAAGTGAAAGCCAATGTCATTATTGTTTTTTCCACGTTGGCCTACGTCGTCATCGCCGCTTTATTCGCGTTCGACCTGATCCAGCCAACCATTGTTTTATCCGACTTCCACAACGAGAAGGTACTCTGGGTAGGAAGGATTTTTCTGTACTTGTTCTTGCTTTTTATTGTTATTGGCGGTGTCGGAAGGCTTCAAGATTCATTTATTAAATCTATCCGGGAATTGAACGAATCCAATCATAAGCTAAACCATTACAACGAAGAACTCAAAAAACAATTGGAGTATTCCATGAAGATGGAAAACAAAGTGACGGAGAAAGAAATAAACTTTAAAAAATTATTTGAGGAAAGTAATGACGGCATAATCGTTTGTGATGCCGATGGCAGAATTATGGAAGCCAATAATACCGTTTCCACATTGTTGAATTATCCGAAATCATTTTTGTTGGGGAGCCGCTCATCGGATTTTGTGATATCCGACGACAAGCGATTGATCAATCAATTATCCATTGACAAAATTCATAGCGCAAAGATCCGCGAGCTTCACTTGCTCGGCAAAGAGGGAAACCGTATTCCGGTGGAAGTCAATTACAGCATCATTTATTTTAACGAAGAAAAATCCATTCTCGTAACCATTCGCGATATACGGGAGAGAAAACAAACGGAACAGAAAGTGCTTCATGCCGTCATACAGGCCGAAGAAAATGAACGATCGCGATTTGCGAAAGATCTTCACGATGATCTTGGTCCGATCTTATCGAGCATAAAGATGTATATTCAGTCGATGCGTCACCAAGAGGACACGGACGGCAAAAAAGAGCTTATCACCAAATTAATTTCGGCGCTGGATGATTCCATCAAATCCATCCGGAAGATATCCTATAATCTAAGTTCGCATTTGCTGCAAAATATGGGATTGATCAATGCGCTTGAAACACATGTTGAGCGAATCAATTTTAGCAACGTATTTAAGATAATATTCACCCATAATTTTGAGAACGACTTTCGCTTGTCCTCCAATATTGAAATTGTAACATACCGGGTCTTATTAGAGCTCATCAACAATTCCATTACCCACTCGCAAGGCAATCTCATCCGTATCGACTTGGTGTTAAAGGAAAATAAGTTTCTCATTCTTTACGGCGACAATGGAACAGGATTTAATATCGATAAGACCCTCAGCGATAATTCTAAGGGGATCGGATTGAAAAATATCATAAGCCGCATTAATTCCATCCACGGGTTGTTGAATTTTGAAACTGCTAAAAACGGATTCGCCCTTTCCATTGACATCAGTTTATCATGAAAAAGATAAAGATTATCCTGGTAGATGATCATCAGATGTTCCGCGAAGGACTAAAATTTGTACTGAATCAAATTTCTGAATTTGAGATCCTGGGTACTGCTTCGAATGGTCAGGAGTATTTGGATTTGTTGGAAAAAGGTTTACCGGATGTGGTAATCATGGATATTGGCATGCCGGTGATGGATGGAATAGAGGCCACTGAAAAGACCCGGGAAAAATATCCCAGCATCAATGTCATCGCCTTATCCATGTTCAGCGACCAGGAGTACTATCATAAAATGGTAGCCGCCGGCGTCAAGGGATTTCTCATTAAAGAAGCGGGAATTGATGAGCTTGAAAAAGCAATTAAGACCATTCATGGGGGAAACGCTTACTTTTCGCAAGAGCTTTTACGAAACATCATCGTTACCATGTCCAATCCAAAAGTAACAGGGCGTGATAGTTTCCAGCTGACGAAACGCGAGGAAGAAGTATTGCAAATGGTCTGCAAAGGACATACAACAAAAGAGATTTCAGAATTGCTTTTTATCAGTCAGAAAACGGTTGAAGGACATAAGACTAATCTATTATCCAAAACCAACTCCAAAAACACACTGAACCTGATGCTCTACGCCCTTAAGAATAAACTGGTGGAGATCTGAGGGTTTTCCCTTGATTAAATCGCGGAATAAAATTCTTTCAATCCAGTAATACTCCTCTGAAAGAGCCGGTGAGCACTACCGAATTTTGCATTTACAATAATGAATTGTTAAGCCCGACTCGGCCATAGGCAAGGTATGCCTTCGAACCTTGTTTCACACAATAATCATTACCTAAACAGAGTCGCTTTGAAATTCTTAACGCGACTTTATAACCTATGAAGCGGTCACCGGAGCATGAGTGCTATCCGGAAGAAAGTGAAACCTGATTTTAAGATCCAACCTACAATTTAATTGTGTTACAAAATTATTATTTACCACATGCTGAATATGATTGCCTGGCTCAGAAAGAAAAAATCGCCTAACCTGAATGAATGTATTGAGGAAGTTTTTTTTCGCGCGGTGCTGATTGTTGGTTTAATTGGCTGCACGATCGTCGTTCTTTTTGATCTGCTGATCACCAACGACCTGACCTACGTCGTACCCGTCAATATCCTGGCCATTCAGGTCTTCTTACTGTCTCTTTATGCGATCACGAATTTGGACTTTCATCGCGGGGCTATTTTCAGCTTGGCGATGCTTGACCTGGTGATGACGTTTCGCGGCTTTATGTATCCGGAATTTCGTCACGTTACCTGTACGTTGCTAATCACCATCGGATTTATGTGTGCGCTGGTCGGCCAGGGTAAGGCTGGACTGGTATTAAAATGGGGGATACTGGTTTCATTGGTAATCATTCTTTTTCAAGAATATAAAAGTGTTACCCTGATCAGTCTCGTTCGGCAGGCGATTCCGTATCTCATTGTTTATTTTATCATCACCATTTCAAGCGGCCTTTTAAAGGAGCGGTATGCGCGAAATCAAAACAGGCTTACAGAACTGATAACACTTCTCAATCAAAAGAATGCGAAGATCAATGAGCAGCATCATAAACTTCAGATCAGTTATCAAGAGCTTGATGACCTCAATAAAAACCTGGGCATGATCATAAAACAAAAAACGAATCGGATAATGGAAAAGAACAAGCAGCTTGCCGACCTCGCTTTTGAAAATGCGCATTGTGTACGGGCCCCGCTGGCCAGGATGCTGGGATTGGTTCACCTGATTAAAATGGATCCGGAACGCAAAGATTTTTACATTTCAAAGCTCGATGAGCAGCTTTTTGAAATGGACGTTAGGATCTGTATGATCAGTAAATCCCTGGAGCGCAACCTGCGTGAATAAGGTAACTACCGACGGGTTTGTAGGGCAACGGCCTCAAATTTCCCGAAAGTCAACAACTCGATTACTATTGGCCCGGCATTGGAAGCCAGCAACGGTGCACGAGCGCTCTTTTTTGTTCATCTGTCCCTGTTTTCGGCAGGCGTAAGAAAGCAAACGAATTTGCGTTCTTTAATTTTCGCACGGACCCTATCTTTGACCTTCCATAATACTCTCTCGGTATGAAAAAATTTTTTAAAAAGCTGCTGACGAATCAAGCGGTCAAAGTAACCCTCTCGCTCATTATCACCCTGATCCTGATCGACACATTTCTTACGTATCGGTATAAACTTGCGCTCAATCAAAACATTGAAATCCAAAGGAAACTGGATGAAATAGCTGCAAGAAAAGGAACCATAATCGCCGATCTCAACACCCTTGACATGAGCTTGCGTGGGTACTTGCTGGTACAAAATGAAGCCTTCTTAGACACGTATGAGAGAATAAAAGGTCAGAGCCGGCCTACCATGTCCTACCTCGACGCCGCTCTGCCCGGCATTGGAATTCCCACAACAGCGCTCACCGACATGAATAAGATGCTGGATAATTATTTTACGTTAATGGATGAGCTAGTCATGTTGGCGAAATCAGGTAACATGGAGAGCGCATTGAAAATCCTTAAAGAAGACCACGGTACGGCTGTATGGCAGACTTACGTAAAACTTTCCGAAGTTGTGGATCCTGTTATTCAGCAACAAAAAACCGAGGCTGAGGGAACATACAAAGACCTTTTAAATATGAGTCTCATTTTTCAGTTTATACTTTTTATTATTGGCATACCCACTTTGATATATACCATCATCAATCATAGCAAAAGTCAGAAAAAACGAACCAATTTATTCCGGCTTCTCGATAAACAAAATCGGACCCTTATTTTTGATTCCAATAAAAAAGCGGATATCGAGGATGAAGATAGCGTCATCGAAGACATCATTACCAATCTTACTAAAGCAGCTAACTTTATCAAGAGTATCGCAAAAGGAGAATACGATGTAAAATGGGAAGGGTTCAGCGCTGCAGGAGATGATGTTAATAAAGAGAATATCTCCAGTGAATTATTGATCATGCGCGATGAGATGAAAAAGAAACGCGAAGAAGGAATTCGTCAGCAATGGGTGAGTGAAGGATTGAACAGGGTTTCGGAAATTATACGTGACAACCAGACTAACTTTGAACTGTTGTGTGAAAAAACCGTATCGTTCATTGTAAAATACATGAAAGCGCAGCAAGGCGGGCTTTTTGTTTTAAATGATGAGGATGAAAGCGATCCCCACATCTCGCTGGTGAGTTGTTACGCATTCGACAAAAAGAAGTTCGTTACCAAGCGTATAGAAATTGGCGAAGGCGTGTTGGGTCAGGTCTTTCTGGAAGGTGAACCTGTTCACCTTAAGGAAGTCCCGAAGGATTATGTGAAGATCACCAGCGGGCTGGGCGAATCAAACCCGCGCTGCGTCACGATTTATCCCATGAAGCACAATGAGTCCGTTGTCGCGTTGATTGAAATTGCATCCTTTCAGGAGTACGACCAATATGCGCTGGATTTCCTGGCGAATGCCTGCCGGTCCATTGCAGCTTCCATCATGGCACTGCAGAGCAGTGTAAAAACAAAAATGCTGCTGGAAAAATCACAACAGCAAGCTGAAGAGATGCGTTCTCAGGAAGAAGAGATGCGCCAGAACATGGAAGAACTGGAAGCAACCCAGGAAGAAATGAAACGAAGAGAGTCGGATTTGAAAAGTCACCTTTCACAGTTTCAGAAGTCGGCGTAGGAGAAAGTACGAGGTACGAGGTAAGAAGTACGAGGTACGAAAAGCCAGGCCTTCCTTATCGGTCCGTCATGTCGAGCCTGCCCGTTTTCTCAACGTTACTGAACTTCCTGCGAGACATCCCCTTCATTGAGACTACTTCAAGCAAAGACCTGCTGACCTGGAAAAACCGGTCTCTTTCAGATAGCTTTTTGATCACAACGCCTTCGATATGCAAAATTTAACCGCAGAGACCGCGGAGAAAAAAACGCAAAAGGACCGCAGAGTTTGAGTAGAACAAGCATTCCTCCGCGTCCTTTGCGCTAAAAACTTTCGAGGCAGAGAGCAAGCTACGAGCTGAATGAATCTACTGACCGATTACCAATCACCGATTACCTCTTACCTCTCCCTCAGTGTCTTCCCCATCGCAGCGATGTAGTCTCTATGATAGGTCATCCCATTATGCCCAACTCCTTTCAGTGTTATCAAGGTGTCGGATTTTTTTAAAAGTTCTTTTAGTTTCAGTGATGAGCCGTAGTAGATCACTTCGTCCTGATCGCCGTGAAAAAGAATGATTGGCATTTTACAGGCTGTAATGTATTGACAGGTTGCCAGCTTATATTTTAAAAGGGAGGTTGGAACAAAAGGAAAAGTATGTTTCATCACATCTGTCAAACTAAAATAAGGTGCTTGTAAGATTAATAATTTCGGATTGTTTGTGGAGGCAAGCTTCGTTGCGGGGCCTGTTCCGATAGAATACCCTAATACAACTATGTTGCTTTCGCGGTAAGATTTGCGCATTTCGTTATAAGCAGTTTGGACATCCTGAAATAGTTGAGCTTCACTTCCAATCGTTCCTTCACTTTTTCCATAGCCACGATAGTCCAGCAAAAAAACATCATACTGTAAGGTGGTATAGGTTTCTGCAACTTCTCCCCATGCATCTAAGGAGCCGGCATTACCATGTAAATAAAAGATGAGACCTTTTGAGCTGTCCGATTTAAATAATAGTCCGTGTAGATTTTTTTCATCTTCCGTCTTAATGTTTATTTCTTCAAACGGGTGGGGGAAACTGAATTTGTGATCCTTGTCCAGCTTCTGCGGAAAGAAGATGAGCTTCTCTTGCAAGACAAACATAAGTCCGCACACAAGAACGTAAAGACCCAAAAGGATTGAAATTATAACCATTACTTTTTTCATCGTGCCGTTTTTCTGTCGCGACGCACAATGTTAAATATAACACACTCTGAATCCACTCCCCACATTCACACCCATCACTAAATAATGGTATATATGTTTGTATTTGGGTTTGGGTGTGAACACCCCTCTATATCTCCCCTCAAGGGGAGAAGTGTGGGTGTGGGTTGGGAGCAAGATAGGGTGCTTCTTAAGAACTATTTCAAGTAGGCATAAGCATAAACCCAAAAAAATCCTGCACACCCCGACCCACCCACACGCTCTTCCCCTCTTGAGAGGGGTTAGGGGAGTGTCACACCCAAACCTCACACCCCAACCAAAAATTACCAAAGTGTGCCTGTGTCTGTCACAACTTAAACGCTATAGGCCCGATACCCCTCCAGACTTGATGCTCTGCTCAAAATAACCTCTTTATTCCCCACCACCACCTTCTCGGACTATACCACCGGGCTGATACGCAACCGCCAACAATTACTTCTTCCGCCAATTGAGTCTCATCATGCATGAGATTGATAAGAATCTCCTGCTCAGATTGAATTACAGGATATTCCAGGGTTTTAAATCCGATGAACGAAAAGACAAGCACGGGGATTGAGTCTGGATTTTCCAGGCTGAGCGTAAACCGGCCATCGGCATCGGTATAAGTTTTATGAGAAGTGCCTTTAAATTCAACGTTTGTTCCGGGTAGCGTCAGGCCCTCTTCCGGCGATCGCACGACGCCGCTAACTTTTATGATTGACGACGGGGTAATTTGAGTTTTTCCAACTTTGACTTCAGGTTGATATTGTTCGGTAGGGTGTCGGGAATTTGGAGTTTGTGCCGATGCCTGCCGTGACGTAAACAGCACCACCACACTTACCAGAAAAACACGGAGCCATCCAAGGGTGGTTGTCTGTGATTTCTCATACGTGTAAACTTTAAGCTGCCCTTTTCGAAAACGACCACAAGTATTGCCGGATAAATGTTTGAAATACAATTTTAATCGGTCTTCGCTCCAGGAGGTAAAATCAATTACCTCTTTCTGGCAGGAGGAGCAGAACCCACCTTCGGAAGTACGGGTAAATGAACTCCACTTTTCATGACAGGGCTCTGGAACTGATATTTGGATATTCTTTTTCATAGCTGAGGATTATATTCCTGGGATGCAGCGAAAAAGAATTTTCCATAAAGCCTTGACTCTTTTTTACTTATGTATAACATCGTCGCCGGTCGGGGTTGAGGGGATTTGATTCAATGGGCGGTACTCTGCATGCCGCATTTTTAGAAGTAAATTCCGGGTGGATTTTTTTTATAAAAAAATTAGTTTAAAAGGAACTATTCAAACGTTTGCGGGTTACACTTTTATGACTACAACCCAATTGGAAACAGAAGAAATGGAGGCCCTTATTGGTGAAATGAGTATCACAATAAAGAATTTATCCTCCCTGGCAACTGCTCATGGTCTTATTGACCCTTACGTTAATCACCATCTGCACGATGCGATTGACGGTGACCTGACCTTAAAATCTTTAGACGAAACCCTAACGGTACTAAAAAAAGTAAACGAGGGGTCGATGCAGGAATGGTCGTTTTTAAATTTAGGATAAGGGGCGTAGAAAGCCTTGAGGTCATAGCGCATCAGGTCGGGGTAATAATTATCTTGGTCTGATGCGTTTAACTTTTAAAAACTTGAACCGCAGAGGCGCAAAGACGAAAGAAAAAGGCATAACATTTAAAGACCATCTCTGCGGTTCCTCTGCGTAATTTTCTATGCGTCCTCGGCGGTAAAATTTAATAGCACAACGCCTGCCATATCCTGTAATAAGCGCAGAGACCGCAGAGAAGAACCCGCAGAGTCCGCAAAGTGAGGTGGCTCGGTATTCGGTTTTTTGAATATCGAAACAAAGTATTGCTGCAATAGAAAACGAAGGGAACTACTTCTGCAAGACTGGCCTCTTGTTATTAAAAATATCGGCTATTCGTATTTCTTCACCTGGCTTTTTTTCACTAACGATAGCCATCATATCCTTTTTGCTATAAGCCAGCTCTCTTAAATCTTCTTTGGAGATTTTAATATCCCGGCTGTTAACCAATAGAAAAGCATTAACGAACTTTTG
Source organism: uncultured Bacteroidota bacterium (assembly GCA_963837415.1). Taxonomy (GTDB): domain Bacteria; phylum Bacteroidota; class Bacteroidia; order Cytophagales; family Cyclobacteriaceae; genus Chryseolinea. Next base: position 139,149 of record CAWING010000008.1, read on the forward strand.
GAAGTCAACGTTGGCTTTATACATTTCTTCAAGTTCCGGCAAGCCAATATTCAATTTATTGTGTTGGATGATTTCCATCGCGTCGAAGACTTTTTTATTGTGCCTATTGGCGAAAATGCTTTTTTTGATGAAGGGAGTTAAAAAATACTCTCTGAAGGATAGTGATAAACCACGTGATCTCAATTGAAACCAGGGCAGCAACTCTCCAGTCAAAAATACAACTGCATAAAGTATGATGAAGTAGGTCATTTTATGGATTACTGTTAACGATAAGACCTGTTTTAGAATTGGAACTTTAAAATACAAAATATTTAATACTCAAGTCCGTTGCGCTAAAACATTTTTCGCCGTCATGTCAAGCCGGCACACCACCGAGGGCAACGTACTTGGAGTCACGTCATGCCGAGCCTGCAACTTTCCTCAAAGTTTCTGAACTTCCCGCGAGACATCCCCTCATTGAGACTACACGAGTAAAGAACTACTAACCCGGAAATTCAGTACCTATCAAATTCTTCCTTCTCGATATGCACTTGTAAGTAGGGGATTGCCACGTCAGCATGTCCCGACTTTGTCGGGACGCCTTCTCAGTCTGCCCCGACGCATCGGGGCAATGACGTCCTCGAGCCTACGTCTGCAACCCATTGACCAAGACAAGTCTCTTGAAACCTCCTCTTTATTCTTCCGTTAAATCCAAATGAAAAATTTCAATCATGAAAAAAATCGACATTCTGAATTTCATCACCGATTTCCGGAAATCTCCCAATAACATTAAAACACATCGTGACCTCATCAGCCACCTCGGTCTACAGCATGAACCTTCTATCAACGCCATGCTCGACGAGCTTCAGAAAGCCAAGGTGGTAAAGCAGACAGAATTAAAGGGAGAGAAAGCGTACCAGGTGATTTCGAGATAATTCAGAATTCGACTTTCAGGCCTAGGTAGTTTGTGAGGCTTAAAAATATGAACCGCAGAGGCGCAACGGCGCAGAGAATTTTTTGGTAGGCGGTTTGGTTTGTGTATTGCCATATGTATGCATTTCCTTTGCGTCCTTAGCGCCTCTGCGGTGAAAACTTTCTAGGGCCGACATTCATGGAATCTCAAGCCGACTTTTTTCAAACTACTCACCACTTACCTCTTACGACTTACCTCTCGCATCCTCCCAAGCTCAAGCCCATACCTTGCATCACGTTGGCCTTCGTAAAATTAGTTGAATCAACAACAAACCTCTTTGCTTATTACCTTAGCTTTATGTTTAGGCTATTCGAAATCGATCAATATAAAGGTTATTGTGATGTACACTTGTAGACCAATCCTTCAATCTAATCCTGCAATCAATCCTGTGAATCCCTTAATCCTTTAATCCTAGTCCATGGGCAAGGTATTTTATACAATTGCTGCACGAATTTTTTTTCGCGATCCGCAGTTTGTCGCTTTTACAGTATTCGGTTTAGCAATTAGTTTCGTCGTCTCATTCATCCTTTGGCAGCATGCCAGTTATGAATTAAAGTCGGATTCCTTTCGTCCCGACGCGGAACGAATAGTAAGGACAGGACTGGTGATGCGCTGGACGGATGATCAATCCTCCTGGGAAGAAGTTATGCTCGGCATCAATGCACCCGGCCTGGTAAAGGCACTGGCCGAACGATATGACGATATCGAAGACTATACACGAATATTCCATCAATCGAATTTCAACGCCGAACTGATTGCCGATCACGGTAAGCAGGTCATCCTGACGTTAGCAAAGAAATCATTTGCTGAGACCAAAATAGTGTATGCCGATCCAAATCTCTTTTCGTTCTTTCAAATTCCACTTCTGGAAGGCAACCCGGACGGAGTATTGAAGGACTCCAATGCTGTCGTGGTATCACAACGCGTCGCTATAAAATATTTTGGAGACGCGCCTGCAATAGGAAAAACAATACACTTGAATAATTCTATTCCCTTAATTGTCACAGGTGTATTTGAAGACCTTCCGCATAACACACATTTAACTTTCGACGCAGTAATTTCCAGCAACAGACTGAAAAAGATCTATGATGACAAATTAGAAATCACCGTTGGAGGTCCACATTGTTATTACAAATTTAAAAACGGTGTAAACGCTGATGAGTTCAGCAAACGAGTCAACGCAGAGGCGACGGACGTTCTTCGAAAGGCAATGTATGAAAACCCTCATCGAACATTGGAACTGTTTTTTCAGCCCCTTTCTGAAATTTCCTTTTCATTTCACAGGCTTGACCAGCACAACCCGAAATCGAAATATTTTTTAACCATGGTAAGGGCCTCAGCCTGGATCATATTGGTTATTGGCCTTGTGAATTACATTAACCTGATGATTTCCTCCCATGGTTTTCGACTGAAAGAACTTGCCGTAAAAAAAACGGCCGGCGCGTCGTTTCGCGATTTTTGTGCGCAATTCGTTTTTGAGTCTGCCATGGTGCATGGAATCGCTCTGGTGTTTGCCATCATCATCATGATTTTAATTAAAACACCCGCTGAACTCCTCCTTGATTTTTATATACCTCGATGGAATGATTTATCCATCACGGTTTTTGCGACAACCATCAGTGTTTTCGTTTTATTAGTCTTATTGACGGGTTTATATCCAGCTTTGATCTTTTTTAAGATACATACCGGAAGGTTATTCAAGTTGGCAAGAGTTTATAATACGGATAACAACCTGATAAAAATGCTGTCGGTACTTCAATATGGAATTGCCATCGTGATGTTGATTCTCGTGTTTACGATTTCACACCAGCTTTATTTTGTCATGCACCAGGGGCAGGGGGTAAGAAAAGATAACGCCGTTGTTATTGACCTTTCTTTAGCGAACGTGACTCCAAAAAAAATAGGTGACTTCACCCAGCGACTTGAACAAGAACCGTTGGTTGAGGCATACACTTTTTGTCATTCCATTCCCGGAGATAATGCATACACCCTAACCGGATTGAAAAGAAAGTTGTCCGACCCGCCCGTTGTCTTTGAGTCAAATGGAGCAGTCGATCCCAATTTTATTTCTTTCTTTAATCTTGACATGGTTGGAGGAGAAAACTTTAAGAATGATAGTACACAAAAGAATGCTGTCATCTTAAGTGAGGGTGCTGTGGAGCGGCTCGGTTTTAATCAACACGCTGAAGCGCTGGGAGCCACTTTATTTTCAGAACAGGGTGAGCTAATAAAAGTGGCAGGTATTGTGCGCGAGTATAAGCTGCGGCCTTTGTTGCGATCAAGCGATCACCTGTTTTATGAAGGGCATACCGGTGTTGTGCTTAATTACTTAGATCTTCACAACGCTCTAAATTATCCGAAAAAAGTCGCGATACGATTTGCCGATTACGATGCTGGCATGTCACAAGTCAAAGAGACCTTTGAATCTGTTTTTCCCAGCTCGGCTTTTATCGTTGAAAGTATAGATACATTGATCAACAGCCAGTATTACAATTATCAAATGTCGAGGAATCAGTTGGTGTTTTTTCTCGTGATTACCATGCTCATAGCCCTGATGGGATTATATGCGATGACGTCATTAAAAATCGTTACAAAAACGAAAGAGATTGGTGTCCGGAAAGCGTTGGGTGCCGGCGTATGGGATATCATTTGGTTTCTTCTTCATACGTCCGTTGGTCAGTTAGGCATGGCTGCGTTGATCGCACTACCCGGAGCCTACTTTATCGTACAACAATACTTCAATGATTTTGAAGAGCATATTCAGATGAACTGGTACCACTTTGCAGCGCCCTTGCTTGTGTTTTTTGCAATTTCCTGGCTACCCATAGCGTCGATTGTAGTGAAAACGGCAAAGGAAAATCCAGCTCAATCCCTTAGGTATGAGTAGCGGTAAAATTTTTTAGAAATTGAAGTGATCAGATTCCGCAAGCCATTCTAGATTGGCTGCGCGATCATCTCGCCCTTTAGTTTCTTATGATAGTAGATGTAGGAAAGAACGCCCGGTGCAAAGAATACCAGCATGAACAATTGCATCGGATGAAACCCTTCTACTGCAATGCCGGAGGCAGTGGCGGCGGTAAGGTCGAAAAACAATCCGGCATATGCCCATTCTTTCACCCGTGGATAACCAGGAATGAGAATGCCGATCACGCCGAGGATTTTGCCGATACCTACGAACATGATAAAGTACTCCGGAAAGCCGAGCTTGGTGTGGATAAGGTCTATTGAACCAGCCGACATCATCACGTTTGGCACCGCAGAGGACAACATGATCAACGCAAATAGCACAGTAAATACCCAGTATAAAATGTTTGTCTTTTTCATAATAAGAGTTGGTTGGAGGTTTTCAAATTTTAAATTAGTGATTGAGATTGATATGGTACAAATGTGCATGGTAAAATCTTACCATGTGGGGGGTAAAAACGTCATTTCAGGGGTCCGATTCCGACACCTTCTGCTCGCCCACTTCGGGAATTCAAAATAGTTTGTACGGCTTAAAAATATGAACCGCAGAGGCGCAAAGGCGCAGAGAATTTTTTTGTAGGCGGTTTGATTTGTGTATTGCCATTTACAAGGAATATTAATTTCAAGAAATGCATTTTCTTTGCGTCTTTGCGCCTCTGCGGTGAAAATTTTTCGAGATTCGACATTCTATTTTTTTTCTTTGCCTGGAGCCAACCCTTCGCTCAGAATGACGCGCTTAGGTGCTGAGTCTTTAGCCTGTCGCAGGCATTAACCTCGAGCATAACCTTAAACTTTAAACCTTAAACTTTAAACTAAACTACCTTAAACTTTAAACTAATTCACGGAATCGCAAAACCAATATAACCTCCGTTGAAACCCTTTTTCTGCTCGTCATTCTGTTTTTGATTGAAATGAAATGGGGGTATATTAGTGGTTATGTATGAACCCGTTGGTTTGAATAAAAAGGCACTTAGCAAGCTCTTCCTGTTTTTTTGCTGTTCATTTTTTGTTCTTTCGTGCAACTCGGCCGAGGAAGAAATTATTGAAGAAACGGAGGAGCCTCCACCATTTCTTGATCTTAATTGTAAACCTGTTGGATTATATCCGGATAACGAAGAAGATCCCGATGACTCGTTATCCTATGAATATGACGCTGCCGGACGTCTTAGCCGAATCATGCATTTCGCCGCGAGAAAAGTTCGTGATTATGATTTGATAGAATACGACGATCTGGGCAGGGTAGCATGGATCAGAAAAACATTCGCGCCCACAGGTGTTGTGTTTGAGAATTTTCAACTTGAATACGATGGTAACAGCAAACCCGCTGTACTTAACAGTTGGGGGACTCATGTTGACGGACTTCCATTCAAAACAATCTTTACCCATGATGACAAAGGGAGACTAATTCATATTTCCCGATTGAGTACGGAGTGGCGTTACGAATACGACGACAACGATAATGTTCGTAAGGTTTATTATGCTGCCAGTCACCGACCTGGTGAATTTTTAGGAAGGGAAAATCATACGTTTGACGATCGAAAAAAGTTTTACGCCAATGAGCCGGCGCTCGTAACGATTTATAACTATCTTCTTAAATTCGATCCGAGCAAGAATAATGTTACCGTAGCAACAATTCATAATGTGGCACCGCTTGCTATTAATAGTTTTGATCCACCACGGGAGTTGGAATACGGTGTTTCGTATGATGAGCAAGGATGGATACGGCATCATTTCCTCAATCCATCAGACCAGGTTGTTGAATTTTATTGTTGGGATGTGCGCTATAGCTGCGATTAGGAACTAGTTAGACATTCGATATTCAGTTTTTTGTGGAATGGTTAAAGCCTTATTTTGATTGAATGTCGAACGTCGAATGTCGAAGGCACGTCTGCACTACTAAAATTCTGGTCTTTTCAAAATATCCTAATTATTTTTGCCAGCACATCACTATATCCCGAGGCCCACTTTCGACATTCGATAGTCAAATTATTTAATTGCAAAGCCAATATATCCTCCCTTAAAATTATTCGACTGTTCCCCATTCACCGATACCACAACATACTGCTTGTTGCCAACGGCATAGGTAGAGGGAATCGAACTCGCCATGCCGGGTAACGGATATTCCCACAATACTTTTCCTGACTTCTGATCAAACGCGCGGAACTTGTTGTCGCCGGTGGCGCCGATGAAGATCAAACCTCCTGCGGTAGCAATTCCGCCGCCGCGGTTGAACGAGCCGGAATTCGCGATACCCATCTTTTTGAATTTAGGATCTTCGCCGAGTGGAACCTGCCACACGATGTTGCCCGTGTTCAGGTCGATGGCGGTCATTGTACCGAACGGAGGGGCTATTGCTGGATCACCTTCGGGATCCAGATAAAAAGTGTATCCATTGAAACCATACGGTTCATTGTTCTGCGGAATGTTTGCGGTCTCGAATGATTGTTGTGCAACGGTATCTTTAACATACGCGACAATCGCCGCGATCTGCTCCTGAGACAAAAATCCAAACGAGGGCATAGGCGGAGCGCCTTTCTGAACGATACTTGTGATCTGCGCGTTTTTGTATTTTTTTACACGTCCTGTTAGATCAGGACCAACACCCGTTCCTTTTTTGTCAGCGCCGTGGCAGTTGCTGCAGTAAGTACGGAACAATATTTCAGGGTTGAGTTGGTTGGCCGCGCGGATTTTTTTCAGGTCGGTAAGTTTGAGGATCATCGGAATGTCGGTGGCGTTAACGAACAGCCTATTGGTTTCCGGGTTGACCGAAGCGCCACCCCAATTGGACCCGCCATGCGCGGTCGGAAGCATGATCAATCCCTCCATAGACGGTGGCTCATAGATGCCGGTCTTGTATTTGTTTTTGGTGATCTCTTCTTTGATCCACGCGGACGAAGGGCCAAAGAACTTTTCCTGGTATCCCTGGCGGGCAAACGGCGGATTCACGGGAAGCGGTTGGGTGGGCCAGGGTTTTTCTCCCGGCATGCTGCTGACGGTATCAACAGGTACTTCATTCACGCCATATAACGATTCGCCCGTTTCGCGATCAAATAAAAACAGATATCCCATCTTCGTGACGAGTGCCACAGCATCAATCTCTTTTCCGTCGCGCTTGATGGTAACAAGATTGGGCGGAGAACCGTTGTCCCGATCCCAGAGATCGTGGTGCGTGGTTTGAAAATGCCAGATGCGCTTGCCTGTTTTTGCATCGAGCGCCAGCAGGCAGTTGGCAAAAAGATTTTGACCGGGACGATCAGCTCCGTAAAAATCAAAAGAAGGCGACGCAGTGGGGATGAATACGACGCCTCGTTTTTCGTCAAGTGCCATGCCTGCCCAGCAATTAGCGCCTCCGTTGCGCTGGCGGGCATTACCGTTCCAGGTGTCAGCGCCGAATTCGCCGGGTTTCGGGATCACGTGGAAGACCCATTCCAGTTTGCCGGTGTTGATATTGAACGCGCGGATATCGCCTGGTGTCGACGGAAGTTCATCCGGCACTTTGCATCCTACGATGAAGAGATCGTTGTACACAACTCCCGGCGCGTTGCTGGAGACGGGCACCTGCGCACGCATGGAGTCAGGCACCTCCAGACCTTCATAGAAATCGACGCGGCCGTTGTTTCCAAAGTCCTTGAACACAGTACCATTCTCCGGATTGATGGCATACAGCGTGCCGCCGGAAATGAGAAGGATACGATCCGGATTACCCGGATGGTACGTCATTCCCTTCGACCAGTTCGGAATGTCGGATGAGTCTGGAACAAATTGCCACAACAGCTTGCCTGTAGCCGCATCGAGTGCAACGAGTTTGTTGGAAGGCATCAGTCCGATGACGCGATTGTCCATCATCACCGGATTGAAATAGACGCCACCACCTTCTATGGTATCCTCATGCCGCCAGACTTCCTTCAGCTGCGCGACATTCGAAGAGTCGATGTCATTCAGCGCGGAGAACTTATTATTGGAAACATCGTGACCGAAGGTGGGCCATGTGGACGCAAAGTTTTGTTTGTCGGGCGAGCAAGCGCCGAGGAGAATTATCGAGAGGCAGGCGAGTAGCAGTTTAATGTGCGATAGCGTCATGCAAAAATATTTTGGATTCAAATCTATGGATAAGCGAAAACCTTTCCTATGACACTGTTATCAGCGGCATGAGGTCGGGAGGCCGAAAAGGTAAATTTTTAGCGCAGAGAATTGTGGTATCAGTGTTCATCTGGCCGCATCATAGGCACAAGTGAGCAGCGCACAATGCCACCTCACAACACTTGCGCCAGGCCCGGTGTGAATTTAGTCTTTCAGAATCGGCGCGGTAACAATCCCGAAGTCGCCATAAAGTATCCGCAATGAAAAGCGTTGTCTATATATTATTTGCGTTTTCTTCGGGATTCTTCGCGCCGCGCAAATGCTCCCCACCGCCCTTGTTTAGAATGACGGCGCTTAGTGAACATTATCCTATCCTGCGTTTATCACTTCGTGATTTTGTTACCAGTTTTCAGCATTCATAACGTGTGACAATGGCCTCGGCGACAGCAGTCAAAATGCTCGAGCGCAACTTTAAATCTCAAACTTTGAACCTTAACCTCATTCCGACCTTAAACTCTTCACTGGATTTGACATCGCTGCCCTGAAAGCTTGATAGCTTACCGTTAGCAAGGCAATCATCGACGCCAGAATTGCGGCCAAAAGAAATACCCACCATCGTAGTTCAATGTGATACGCATATTGCTGCAGCCACCGGTTGGTTGCCCACCAGGCGATGGGAAAAGCGATGGCATTGGCTATCAAAACCAGCTTGATAAAATCCTTTGACAGCAGTGACACAAGATTCACGATCGTCGCGCCCAAGACCTTGCGCACACCAATTTCCTTTACACGTTGCTCAGCAGAATACGTCGCCAGGCCAAAGAGCCCCAGACAGGCAATAAGTATTGTGGCCAGTGCAACCCATCCTAACAGCGTTTGTCGCCGCTCGTCTTCAACATAAAACAACGCTAGCTGGTCGTCGAGAAAATGAAATTCGAACGGCTCATTCTCATCATTTCTCATCATAATTGCTTTTAATTTATCCAGCGTTCCAGTTATGTCCATACTGGAGATCTTCACCGAATAGTAGTCAATGGGTTGAATCGGGTTTTCATTGTAGGCAACGATGAGCGGCTCGATCTTATCACGCAGGGATTGAAAATGAAAATCCGTTACAATGCCGATCACCCGCGGTTTGAACGGGACATTGTTGGTATTCAAAGGTCTAAAATCGCCACCGCGCGAAACAGCCCCGATCTCGACCACTTGTCCGGAGGCTTCCGCGATGTTCAGCATCCTGGCCGCCGTCTCATTTATAATGATGTTGGATGAATCGGCGCGTGTATCGAAGTTCCGGCCTTGTGCTAATTCAATTTCATACGTCTTCATGAAATCCTTGTCCGCGCTAAAGAAGTAAGCCGTCTGGTCGTCGGTGCTACCTTCGTTTCTTAATTTAACCCGACGGAATAGTTTCCACTCACCGGGTACCCTGGACGTTACCGAGACATCTTTTACAGCAGGCACCTTCGTCATTTCATTTTTCAACACTTCAAAATTCGTTCGTGCTTTGTCTACGTTCACATCGATCACCACCATCAGGTCTTTGTTGAAACCAAGGTCAGTGTTGTTCATGTAATTGACCTGCATGAACAGGACAATGGTACCGATGGTCATGACCGTTGAGATCGTAAACTGAAAAATCACCAGACTTTTTCTCACCGACAGATCGCCGCTGCTTTGCATCTTCAATCCCTTCAGCAAGGCAACGGGCTTTAGGCGTGAAAGCAATAAGGATGCATAACCTCCCGAAAGGAATCCCATCATAAACACCATGGCTACGGCGATCAGCCAGAAACGATAACCGGTGGAAATGCCCAGCGAAAGTTGTTTGCCGGCAAATTGATTGAATGGTGGGAGCAATAGCTTAACGATGACAACCGCCAGTACGAAGGAGATAATGGTGGTCAGCAGGGATTCGATGAGGAATTGTCCCACCAGGTTGCTCCTGATGGCACCAATCGTTTTACGAACACCGATTTCCCTGATCCGACCTGAGGCCCTGGCGGTTGTCAGGTTTGTATAGTTGATTCCTGCTATTATCAGCACGAAAATGGCAGTAAAGAAAAATATTTTTATGTACAACGGATTGCCTTGAGGTATAGCCTCCACGTTGGTGTTCCGGCCGCCGTCGACGATGCCCTCGGAGCGCAGATGCATGTCCCTCAAAGGTTGAAGACTGTAAGCGAGGGTAGTACTTGGCCCAGGTGAAAAATTTGATAGCACAAGCCGAGTCATCTTTCGGGCAACAGAATCTTCATTCGATCCTGGTCTCAGCAACACGTAAACGGAAAAGCTGTTTGACGCCCAGCCGCTTTCCATGGCTTGTTTGAATTCATCTTGATTGTAGACTGTCGACTCCGACACGATGGAAGCAAAGGTGAAGCTGGAATTGTAGGGATGATTCTTTAAGATGCCGGTGATCTTTAAGGGCGTCTGCATGTGATTGAACGCTACATTCCTGCCCAGCACATCGACACTGTTAAAGATTCGCCTGGCCAGGTCTTCATTGATGATGATCGTATTAGGCTCCTTTAAGGCGGTATGTCTGTCGCCCGCGATCAGCGGGAAGTTAAATATTTCCAAAAAGTTTTCCTTGGCGAACGTTATCGTTTCCTGGAAGGGAACTGGATTTTCGGGATCCACAAGGTTGGCTCTGATCCGCAATAGTCGGGCGGAATTTTCCACTTCCGGAATGGAGTTCTTTGACTCGTCAGCAAGTTTAAAACTCGCTGCAGCAATGATGGTTGCCTCTCCGCTTACATTTTTATGCTCCACAACCCGGTAGATCCTTGCGGCATTGGCATGTTGCAAGTCGAAGGTCAGCTCATCAAAAACATAGAGACCGATGAGCAAAAAACAAACGATGCCAAACGTCAGGCCCGTAACGTTGAGGGAGGAGTACAGTTTGTTTCTCCAAAGATTTCTAAAGCCGGTTTTAAAATAACTTTTTATCATACCGTAGTTAGTTACATGTTGATATTCCGATGTTGGTTTGATGATACCCGGTCTGAACAGCAGCAATACGTCGACAATAAACAAGGCGTCTGCTTTTGCTTTCCCAAATTTTTTTATACGTCTTTCAAATACTTCCATCAGGTCGCCTTCGATGTAGTCTTGCATTTTCGCGTCGCAATACCAGCGGAAAAATTTCAGGAACAGCTGAGGCGGATGTGCTCTACGTTGTGACATACTTTCAGCGCGCGTGTTTAGCTTTCCATACTGTTTTTGGAATGGCTTTCCAAAGTGCATCGCGTGTTGCTTTCGTATACTGCACCGCTTTCTTGCCCAGCGCGGTGATCTCGAAATAACGTTTTGGTCTACCGGCCCTTTCCTCCGTGGATTCACCCGCGAATGATTTCAAAAAGCCTTTGTCTTCCATCCGCTTGAGAGCCGTGTGAAGCGCTCCCATACTGACAGTTCGTGAGAGTCTTGATTCGAGCTCATCCTTGATGGAAACGCTGTACGCTTCGTTGTTTAAGATTCCGATAGCGAGCATCACTAGTTCTTCAAACTCACCTAGCTGGTATTTTTTCATCGTATCATAATATAATCTAAATGTAGGGATAATCCTGCCAAAGGAAAAAGCCGCGTTGCTGTTATTGAATCTATCCCTTTGAAAACCGAAGTGACCGTATTTGGTCATTGGGCGAACAACTCACCCGGAAGTGTGCTGTCCTCACCGAGTAGAGTACGCAAATGTTTGAACCTTGATTGATGGGATTAGGGGATTAGCTTGATTGGTTTTCAATGCTCATACCTGCGCCTTACTACAATCCTGTCAAGTTAATCCTTCAATCAAGCTAATCAAGGTAAATAATCAGGAAAACCGGACATCGATTAACGAGCCCAATCAATTACCTTGAAGTTCAAATCTACCTTATAATGCTAATCAAGTTAATCCTTCAATCAAGCTAATCAAGGTAAATAATCAGGAAAACCAGACATCGCTTAACGAGCCCAATCAATTACCTTGAAGTTCAAATCTACACTATAATCCTAATCAAGTTAATCCTTCAATCAAGTTAATCAAGGTAAAGGTCATGGTATATGAAGCACTTACCCGGAGAATTATTGGTTGCGCTATGCAAGTCCATCGAACATTGGGAAATGGTTTTCAGGAAGTGATCTATCAACGAGCACTAAGCATTGAATTTGAACTTGATAATCTAAAGTTTACACGAGAACAAGAGATGTCGATCTTTTACCGTGACAAAGCGATCGGCTCAAGACGAGTTGACTTCTTCGTCGAAAATTCGGTTATGGTTGAGATAAAGGCCACAACAAAACTCGAAGATGTACACCTGGCACAAGCAATGAATTATTTGGAGTGTTATAAAATTCACATCGGCCTGCTGTTAAACTTTGGCCAACGAAGTTTAGAGTTCAAGCGCGTGCATAATAATAATCGTGACCTTGATTCGCTGATTAAAGGATTTGCTTGATTTTGTTTCAATTCCAAGCACCACAATTGCCTCAATCCTGATAACCCTTTAATCAAGCGAATGATGGTTTAGACATGCATTGAAATGATTATCTTTCCAAAGAGAATTTAATTTCACTTATCATGAAAATCATTTACGCACTCATCATCCTCGTCTTTGTTGTTGAAAAGAATGTCCTGGCACAGGAGTACGGATTGCAATTGTATTCGCTGCGCGAGCAATTTAAGACGGACGTTCCAGGAACATTGAAAAAAATAAGTGAATGGAACATCCGGGAGATCGAAGGCGGAGGTACCTACGGACTGCCGCTCGAGGAATATAAAAAGATGCTTGCCGACAACAAGTTGACTATGGTAAGTGTCGGTGCGGATTATGCGCTGCTCAAAACCAATCCGCAGGCGGCGGTAGATGAAGCAAAAAAATTCAATGCGAAGTATGTCGTATGCTTTTGGATTCCGCATGATGGCACCAACTTCGATATTTCCAATATGAAGGAGGCCGTTCAGGTGTTCACCGCTGCTGGAAAAAAGCTGAAGGAGAATGGCATTTCCCTTTGCTATCATCCGCATGGCTATGAATTCCGTCCCTATGAAGGCGGAACGTTATTCGACTACCTGGTGAAAAATACCAGCACTGAATATTTCAATTTTGAAATGGATGTTTTCTGGGTGAAGCATCCCGGTCAGGATCCTGTGGCGTTATTAAAAAAATACCCGAATCGATTTCCATTAATGCATTTAAAAGACAGAAAGCCTGGAACAGAGGGAAATCAAAATGGCACTGCTGACGTAGAGTCAAATGTTGTGTTGGGTGCCGGTGATGTTGGCATCGCGGACATCATCAAACAGGGGAGAAAGATTGGCGTTAAACACTATTTCATCGAAGACGAATCTTCACGATGCGAGACACAGATACCGGAAAGCCTAAAGTTTTTGAGGGGGATCAAGTAACTGAACCTAGAAAATTTTTTACCGCAGAGGCGCAAAGACGCAAAGAAAATGCATTTCTTGAGTTAGTATTCTATGTAAATAGCAATCACAAACCAAACCAGCTACCAAAAAATTCTCTGCGCCTTTGCGCCTCTGCAGTTCAAATTTTTTAAGCTGCACAAACTATCTCGTTATTTGAAGGACTAAAATAGTAATGCAAACGCGCCTTCGACATTCATCAAAAACAGAATGGCGAACCCTGAATTTTTCACCGCAGAGGCGCAGAGACGCAAAGAAAATGCATTTCTTGAGTTAGTATTCTATGTAAATAGCAATCACAAACCAAACCAGCTACCAAAAATTCTCTGCGCCTTTGCGCCTCTGCGGTTCAAATTTTTTAAGCTGCACAAACTATCTCGTTATTTGAAGGACTAAAATAGTAATGCAAACGCGCCTTCGACATTCATCAAAAACAGAATGGCGAACCCTGAATTTTTCACCGCAGAGGCGCAGAGACGCAAAGAAAATGCATTTCTTGAGTTAGTATTCTATGTAAATAGCAATCACAAACCAAACCAGCTACCAAAAATTCTCTGCGCCTTTGCGCCTCTGCGGTTCAAATTTTTAAGCCGCACAAACTATCGACGTTCGACATTCCATATTCCATGCATCATTCAGGAATCTCTATTGCCTGCTTCTTTCCTCTTCTAAAAATGTATTGATAATTTCCTTCTTCATTCAAAGGCACATTGTAGTAATACCTAAGCGGTTCGATAAAAAGAATAGAATCTGAGTAAGACCAAATATCAAGCGGGGGCCCCTGTTCTGTTACTCCATCGAAAACATTGAGGTCAAACACATGCCATAAATTGAGAGATGGATCGGAGGGCGGAGGCGCGAAAAACTTGCTGATCAATCCCTTTTCGTTATACACTTCCACCACAGCCGGTGACTCGGTGATCTCAGCTCCACTGACAGCTAAATCTTGGGGTGCATAATTGTGTACGTAGTAGCGGTAGTTACCACTTGGAACAAGGTATTTGACTGTAGTTGTTTCAGGACCATAACTATAAACATCATCTACATCCAGGGAGACCGCTTCGTCAGGGTCTTGATCGTCCCAATACACGTGAAATCGATTGGTGACAGTAACTGCAGTACTTACCGGACCAGTAAAGTGTGAGTCAAGATCGAGGGGGTACTCTCCCCAGGAGAGCACGATCCTTAGTTCACCCTCCCCAGGCTTGCTTACCGCGATTGTATTTGGTAGCTCGTTGGGGCCTTCGTTTAAGGTGACGTCTTCAACCGTCCGCGTGAAAAACTCGTCCCGATGTGCACCAACCGTAAATGTACCCGTAGGCGAATCGTTGATTTCAAAACGCCCGCTGTCATTGGTCAAAAGGACCAGTTCGGGAGTGCCATCCCGCGAGAAAGAGACTGTCACCCCGGCGAGTCCATCACCGGTTTGCGAATCAATAATTTGTCCGGAGACGGAAGCATTGCCACGGAGTGTTACCAACAGAGAGTCCAGCACGTTAGAAACGGTGACAAGATCCTCCGTGGTGTTATAGCCATCCTGTGCAATTTCCATGCGGTAATTCCCCTCAGAAAGCGAAATAGAAAACACCCCATCGGGGGTGGTTACAACGGTGTGAACAGAGTCTGGATATACCTCACTGTAAAAAGTGACTGTAACGGCGGCAAGTCCTGTTTCCGTCACACTGGTAATTTTCCCTGAGACAACAAATCGTTCCACAGATTTCATATCGTCGTCCTGAGAGCAGGAAATTAGGATACACGCAAGAAATAAGATCAATAAAGTTTTCATACGGAGTGATTTAAGGTCCCAAGCCCGAGCCAAATCTCACGAGTAAAACTTTTTTCTTCAATACCCCTTTTGGGTCATTTATGTCATCATGCCATTGTTCCAATCCTGAGAATCCTCTAATCAAGCGAATCAAGGTTTAGACAGTTGGGCATGCCCCTCGAGGCTCGGGTCGGGCTATTCGCTACAAGTCCGGCCAACGCACCGTGCCACACACTTCGGGCTTTCCGCTACTATCCCTCATGCGGTCTAACCTGCATTGGTCGTCAACTATTTTAAGATGTTCTGAATAAATTTTTTCCGCCACTTTTCCTTGTCAACTTGTGTCAATAGCATACACCGGATAAAGATTTACAATCCCAATGGGTATATTTGTCACTGCCTTTCAGATCAAGTTTCCAGTAGCACTTTTTTAAGTTGTGAATTACTAACGCTAGCATGAAAAAAATCGATGAAAAAATTATTTTATCACCAACCGATTTGTCGAACCACCTTGGTTGTAAGCATTTAACAGAGCTTAGTCGTGAAGTAGTCTTAGGCAAGCGAAAGAGACCATCCTTTCAGGATCCGAGCCTGGAGGCGCTGGCTGAACGGGGACGTGCTCACGAAAAGTCTTACGTAGATTTTCTTCGTTCTCAAAATAAAAATGTAGTTGAATTACCGGAACATTCTCCCATTGAGAAGACTATTCAATTGATGAAAGAAGGTGTTGATGTTATCGTGCAGGCTACCCTTGAACATGAAAATTGGAGTGGACGCGCAGATCTTCTCATTAAGGTTAACAAGCCTAGTCCAAACTTAGGGTCATGGTCATACGAGGTAGCGGATACAAAATTAGCTGTTGATACAAAAGCAGGGACCATCCTTCAGCTTTCTGTTTATTCTGACATCATTTCTCAGATCCAGGGCATCACACCCGAGTACATGTATGTTATTAAACCTGCCAAACCTTTCGATGAAGAAAAATTTAGGTACGATGATTTTAAAGCGTACTACAGACGTATTAAAGGTTCTTTGACTGATGCCATTCATGCAGGCTCACAAATCACCTATCCCGAGCCTGTGGAACAATGCCATGTATGCAGGTGGTGGAGGGAGTGTAATGATAAGCGACATGATGATGATCATTTATCTTTAATTGCCAACGTCCGAAAAATACATATTGGAGAAATCGAAAAGCACGACATTCATAAGCTGGAGGAATTTGCAAAACTAGATAAACCGCTACCTGGAAAGCCAGACCGAGGTAGCCTCGACAGCTATGTAAGAATTCACGAACAAGCGAAGATACAATTCAAAGGCAAAGGATTGGATAAACCCATCTATGAACTTCTACTTCCCTTCATCGAGAAAAAAGGTTTTAATCGACTTCCTGCTCCTGATGCTGGAGATGTTTATTTTGATTTCGAGGGTGATCCGTTTTATCCGGACGGCGGACTTGAATATTTATTTGGAATTGTCTTTAAAGAAAATGACGAATACAAGTACAAAGCTTTCTGGGCTTTAAATCGTTTGGAAGAAAAGAAAGCTTTCGATGAATTCATGACCTTCATTATGGAAAGATGGAAGAAATATCCAGCCATGCATATCTATCATTACTCGCCTTATGAACCATCAGCGATTAAACGGTTAATGTCACGTCATGCCATCCATGAAGAAAATGTAGATAAAATACTTCGCGGTGAACGGTTCATTGATTTGTATTCCACAACAAAAGAAATACTTCGGGCGAGCGTCGAAAGTTATTCTATAAAATACCTGGAAAAACTGGCTGACTTTACCCGTAAGTGTGATTTGGAAATAGCAGGTCCTGCCCGCAGAACACTTGAATACATTTTGGAATTCAAGTCTGTGGAAGCTTTAGATCCGCAGACTGTTCAAACCGTTCAAGATTACAACGAAGATGATTGCCTTGCAACTGAAGCCTTACACGCTTGGGTGGAGAAAATCAGAAACGAACAGATACAAAATGGTGCTGAGCTCAAACGACCTGATCTGGAGGATGGAAAAGCAAAAGAGGAAACTACCATCCGGGAAGCAAAGTTAAACGCCCTCGCCGAAGAATTAATTAAAGATATCCCTGCTGATCCATTGTTAAGAAATGAGGAGCAACAGGCGCATTGGTTATTAGGTCACCTGGTTCATTACTTTGACCGTGAAAAGAAAAATGAGTGGTGGGAATTTTTCCGCGTCCATAAGATGGAGCTAGACGATCTCTATAATGAAAAATCCGCAATTGCCGGTCTAAACTTTATGGAAGAAATACCAAAAGTTGGTAAGCAACGGATCTCACGCTACAAGTATAGATTCCCTCCTCAGGAAATAAGTATTGAGGTAGGTGCTGAGATCCATGAAGTGAATGGAGATAAAGTAGGCAAAGTCGAAGCGATATCCATAGAAGATGGTACCGTAGTTATAGCACAACAGCCAGACATGAAGCCTTCTGCGATACATGCGCACAAGATTATTAATTCAAAGGTATTGGAGGAATCTTTAATCGCTGCCATTGAAGAGTTTAAAGCTAAGGGTACCAGTAGCAGCAGCAAGTTCAAAGCCGCCAAAGATCTTTTGCTGAAAAAGGGTCCTGATCTTAATGGATTTATAAAAGGCCAAAAACTTATTCATAATGATAAAACAGTCATTGAGGAAGCTATAAAAATTGCTTTGTCGATGAATGAAACAGTCCTGGCCATTCAAGGCCCACCGGGCACAGGGAAGACCCACACGGGAGCTAAAATAATTCTCGCCTTAGCAAAGGCAGGCAAAACAATTGGTGTCACGGCGGTGAGTCATAAAGTAATACGGAATCTATTAGATAAAACGTACGAGTTTGCCAAAGAAGAAAACATTCATTCAAAAATTTCATTGGTTCATAAAACAAAGGCATCTGAAAATTGTCCGACCTGGATCGTAGAAATAGATGATATTTCGAAAACGATTAATTCAATTCAGGCAGGTACTGTTGTAGGCGCCACTTCTTATCTGTGGGCCGATGATCAAGCAACAGAAAAGCTCGACTACCTTTTCATTGATGAAGCAGGACAAATGTCTTTAGCATATGTTCTTGCTGCAGGCAGATCGGCTAAAAATTTAATTTTGTTAGGCGATTCCCAGCAACTGGAGCAACCTCAAAAAGGCGCACACCCTGAAGGTTCGGATGTTTCTGCACTCACCCACCTGCTTGATGGTGAACAAACAATTGCTGAACACAAAGGTATTTTCCTTGGCATAACACATCGTCTGCATCCCAGCATAACAGCGTTCACGTCTGAGCTTTATTATGAAAATCGGTTGAAATCAAAACCTGGACTAGAAAATTTAGCGATCCATGGAAATACACCTTTTGCAGGCGCTGGATTGTTCTTTATACCTGTTCACCATGTTGGAAGACAAACCCATAGTCCTGAAGAAGTGGATGTAATTAAAAAAATTATTGAAAATCTTATTAGCAATAACATACAATGGACAAATCGAAGACGGAGAGATTGTTCCCATCACAAAAGAGGATATCCTAATCGTTGCACCCTATAATGCACAGGTTAAAGCACTAACTTTAATGCTACCCGGTTTTCGGGTTGGAACCGTTGATAAATTCCAAGGGCAGGAAGCCGCCATTGTTATTTATTCCGTAACCTGTTCCTCTGAGCAGGATGCCCCAAGGGGTATGGGTTTTCTTTACAGTCCTAACCGATTAAATGTAGCAACAAGCCGAGCGCAATGTATTTGTATCCTGGTTGGCACGGAACAAATCTTTGAAGCAAACTGCCGGAACATTGAACAGATGAAATGGGTGAATGGGTTTTGTAGGTATAGAGAATTGGCGGCAGAGATTTCTAGTTTCTAATTTCAACTTTCTAACAAAAATTTTGGGCATGCCCCTCAAGGCTCGGGTCGGGCTTTCGGCACTCGCCAGTCCGACACACTTGCCATTTCGGGCTCAAACAAATGCCTCAATCCCTCATGCGGGCCTAGGCGGTATGCGATATCAACTTATTGTTTTTTTTTCTTGCTGGAAAGACTAACTTTCGATGAAGCCCATTCAAACTTCTTTCAGCATAAGAGAAGAAAGTGGGCTTTTGTCATTTTTAATAAATTACTGTATGGGTGAAACTGACGAAATAATAAATGCTTTGATAAAGTTTAGGGATGACAGAGATTGGGCACAATTCCATGATTCAAAAAACTTAGCATGTGCAATTTCCATAGAGGCTGCTGAATTGAATGAGCTTTTCTTATGGAAAACTATAAAAGAATCAGAAGAAGTAGATAAAGACTTGATTAAAGAGGAATTAGCAGATGTTTTTGCATTTGCATTTTTATTATCACACAAGTATGGATTTAATGTTAAGGATATTATACTAGAGAAGATTAATAAGAACGGGAAGAAATATCCTGTCGAAAAATCAAAAGGCACAGCAAAGAAATACGACGAGTTATAATGGATATTATATCTCAATTAAATATTAAACCACTTTATAAGATTACGGGAACACCAGAAAACTTCCTTACTGCACTCCGTTATTTTACCTGGGGGTTTAATGATGAAAAATATTGGAATGGGTTGTTACAAGGAGATATAATTTTCTTTCACAGTAAGGGCGCTGATTCTAAGTTCCTAAAGAAAACTCCTTCTTCAATAATAGGATTGGGAATAGTTGGTAGTAATTTTTATATTGATTCTGTTCCCTTATGGATTGATGAGAAACTTGACGACAAAAAGTATCCATACAAGTTCTCATTCTCAGAGATCTATTTATTTTCTAACATTCCTATAAACGAAGATTGGGATTCAACTACATTAAATAAGAAGGAAAATACTATCAGCATTCTTCAGAAGTTACTTGAAAATGGAATTCCATTGAGTGAGCTAGAGGGATTTCCGGTAATGAGTTCTTATTCAAGTATTAATCAAGAGCCAGTTAGAAAATCCTTACTAAGATTACCGCGAGACTTAACTTTGTATAGAAATCACTCTTACGCTGAAGTGTTAACAAAACCCTCAACTAAATTAAAAGAAGTTGAATCCAATTATGAAACACTTCGCTATTCGACATCGCTAGCGGTTTTTGATGACATCCAAAAGAAGGTGATTAACAAGTCAGATGTAAAATCTGAATATAGTTTAGATGACCTTAAGAAAGCCGAAAGACACCATTACGATATTGTGGTACACCTTAAAGATGTTTTGTCAACTAATGGATATAAAGTTTATCAAAACAACCATGTTGATTTGTTTGCTCATAATCAAACCAAATCAATTTTGATTGAGGCAAAAAGTATCGAGAATAGAAATTTTAGAACTCAATCACGTGCAGGAATTGCTCAATTATTTGAATACAACTATTTTGATATAAATAAATTTAAAGATGAACAAGAATTAAGTTTTCAATCTGAAATGAAACTTCTGGCAACATCCGATAAACCTCAAGACACTAGTTATATTAATTTCATTAATTCGTTGGATATAAGAACCATTGCCGTTAGAAACGACACTCTTATTGAGTACGGCGAGTCTATTAACTTGAAAAATTTTTAGGATTTAGAGAAAGTCATGACGAATCAATTCTTTGAGCGGCCCATCCTTAATTCACCCTATGAAAGTCCCATTCGCCATTGGGAACTCGATAAAGAAGGACAGCCTACTCAAAAAATTACTGAGAAACGACGCTCCGCTGAATTTATAACTCCTATACCAAAGCCTCGCAAGCGAAAAAATAAAGGGCAGGAAGAATTGATCTTTGATGAGGGGCTGGGCCTTTCGACAAAGGAACAGGCTTATGATCCAACATCTTTCATTAATCTGCTAAGGCAAGAGGTTTCAAAATGGAGAAGTATACCAAATCCAAATGGATGGAATGTCACCCCTGAAACTTCAAGGCTTCTTCAGCATTGGCGTAAACACAGTTTCAGTAGCATCCGTCCTTTTTTCTGTCAAGTAGAAGCAATGGAGACTGCCATATGGTTGACAGAAGTTGCACCGAACGCGGGGAAGATTGGGAAAAGTCTTATTGAGCATCTTGCTAATGCAAATACGGAAGCCAATCCTGGTCTGATGAGACTCGCTCTTAAACTTGCAACAGGCGCAGGGAAAACAACGGTTATGGCTATGGTTATAGCATGGCAAACAATTAATGCAGTAAGGCGACCACAAAGTCAAAAATTTACCCGAGGGTTTCTAATAGTAGCACCGGGGCTTACGATCAAGGATCGCTTACGTGTTCTTCAACCAAATGATCCAGATAGCTATTATGCAAGTCGTGAATTGGTGCCGAGCGATATGCTTGACGATTTACAACGTGCAAAAATTATTATTACAAACTATCATGCCTTCAAACTTAGAGAGAGGATCGAAATTTCTAAAGGTGGACGATCCTTATTGCAAGGTCGTGGTGAAGCATTAAACACCTTGGAGACTGAAGGGCAAATGATTCAAAGAGTGATGCCAGACTTAATGGGATTAAAGAATATTATGGCCATTAATGATGAGGCGCACCATTGCTATAGGGAAAGGCCAAGTGTAGAGGAAGGCGACGAAGATTTAAAGGGGGATGAAAGGAAAGAAGCTGAGAA
Source organism: uncultured Bacteroidota bacterium (assembly GCA_963837415.1). GTDB lineage: Bacteria > Bacteroidota > Bacteroidia > Cytophagales > Cyclobacteriaceae > Chryseolinea. The sequence continues at coordinate 160,911 of CAWING010000008.1, forward strand.
AAATCGCGAAGCAGCACGACTTTGGATTTCAGGATTAGAGGCTGTAAACCGTAATCTAGGTATTACCCGCGTCCTGGATCTTTCAGCCACTCCTTTTTTTCTGAGTGGTTCAGGTTATGCTGAAGGAACTTTGTTTCCTTGGACGATGAGCGACTTTTCACTAATGGATGCCATTGAATGTGGGATCGTAAAATTGCCTCGTGTTCCCGTAGCGGATAATATACCAGGTTCAGAAATGCCTATGTTCCGGAATCTTTGGGAGCACATTCGAACTAAAATGCCAAAGAAAGGTAGAGGTAAAGGTGGAACACTCGATCCTCTAAGCTTGCCTCCTCAGTTACAAACTGCATTGCAAGCGTTATACGGTCACTATGAAAAGACTTTTAATCTTTGGAATAAGGCTGGCATCAAAGTCCCGCCCTGCTTTATTGTTGTGTGCAATAATACAGCCACTTCAAAATTAGTTTATGATTTCATATCAGGATTTATTCGAGAAAAAGATGACGGGACGTCAAGTTTAGAAAATGGACGCCTCGAGTTATTTCGAAATTTCGATGAGAATGGCAATCCGTATGCACGGCCGAATACATTACTTATTGATAGCGAACAATTAGAATCTGGTGAAGCGCTTGATGATAATTTTAGAGGTATGGCCTCGGATGAAATTGAACGGTTCCGTCGTGAAATTATTGATCGTACGAATGATGTACGTCAGGCTGAAAATCTTACAGACCAAGAACTACTGAGGGAAGTAATGAACACGGTCGGAAAATATGGTAGGTTAGGGGGCGCCATTCGATGCGTTGTGTCTGTTTCCATGCTTACAGAAGGATGGGATGCAAATACAGTTACTCACGTTCTTGGTGTCCGTGCATTTGGAACTCAGCTTTTATGCGAACAGGTTATTGGTCGCGCGCTTCGGCGGCAGTCTTACGATCTTAATGAAGAAGGTTTATTTAATGTTGAGTATGCCGATGTCTTGGGTATCCCATTTGACTTTACCGCCAAGCCTGTTGTGGCACCTCCTCAATCACCGCGGGAAACGATACAAGTCAAAGCAATGCGACCGGAACGTGATGCGCTCGAAATTCGATTTCCAAGAGTTGATGGGTATAGAATAGAATTGCCTGAAGAAAGATTAACCGCCGTATTTACTGATGACTCCGTAATGGAGCTTACTCCCGACTTAGTAGGGGCTACCGAAACACAAAACTCAGGAATTATTGGTGAGCGAGTTGACTTGAATTTAGTTCATACTGCTGACGTGCGACCTTCCCAGGTGTTGTATGAACTTGTATCACATCTTGTTCTTACGAAATGGCGCGATCCAGGAGAAGATCCAAAGCTTTACCTGTTTGGCCAGTTAAAAAGAATCACCAAGCAGTGGCTTGATAATTATTTGGTGTGCAAAGGAGGTACGTATCCTGCACAATTAAAATATAAAATGCTTGCAGACATGGCGTGCGAAAGGATCACCCATGGAATAACCAAAGCGTTCATTGGCGAGCGTCCAATAAAAGTAATGCTAGATCCATATAACGCAATGGGTTCAACCATTCATGTTAATTTCAACACTTCAAAAACTGATCGGTGGGAAACTGATTCAAGAAAGTGCCATATTAATTGGGTTGTTCTTGACAGCGATTGGGAAGGCGAATTTTGCCGGGTTGCCGAATCACATCCTCGTGTTAAAGCCTACGTTAAAAATCACAACCTTGGACTCGATGTGCCATATCGATATGGATCGGAAATGCGCAGGTATATACCAGACTTCGTTGTATCGGTTGATGATGGCCAAGGAGAAGATGATCTTTTGCATTTAATTGTAGAGATTAAAGGTTATAGACGAGAAGACGCAAAAGAGAAGAAGGCTACCATGGAAAACTATTGGGTGCCAGGAGTCAATAACAGTGAACAATACGGACGTTGGGCATTTGCGGAATTCACTGAAGTATATCAGATTCAGGGGGACTTTAAAGATAAAGTTGAACAAGAGTTTAATAAAATGATTGAAGCAACAATTCCAATAAATGAAACAGGAAAATAAACATGGCAAAGAAAATATCCGTTGCGAAAACAGTCGAAGTAATAAAGCATGATGAAGCCAAAAGGAAAAATATTCCAACAGCCGAGTATCAGTCAATCTTACAAAAGAATGAGCAAGATCCGATTCGAGTTGTCTACGAGCGCCGCAACAGAGATCTTGATCCGCAATTGGTCTGGCAAGGTAAGGACGAACAAGATTGGAGTAACCTTATAGTTCAAGCATCTCCGTTATATATTCAAGAAAAAGTTCATCCTAAAGTTTTAATTGACGAATTGCTTCGTCAAACAAAAGATCAGGAATTTGCGGCGGGTCAAGTTACGGCCGATTTGTTCTCTGATTTTAATGGCATCCCCAAAGGTGTTGATAAAACCGAATTTTATCAACATGATCAGAATTGGTCTAACAGAATGATCTTAGGAGATTCATTCCAAGTAATGGCTAGTCTTGCTGAGCGAGAAGGGCTCCGTGGAAAAGTTCAATGCATATACTTTGATCCCCCTTATGGAATTAAGTTCAATAGTAACTTTCAGTGGAGTACTACTAGTCGCGAAGTGAAAGATGGAAATGCCGAGCATATCACTCGCGAACCGGAACAAGTTAAGGCTTTTCGAGATACATGGCGTAATGGTATTCATTCTTATCTAACCTATCTTCGTGACCGACTTACGGCGGCTCGTGATTTGCTAGCAGAATCAGGATCAATTTTTATTCAGATTGGAGACGAGAATGTTCATCGCGTTCGTGATGTTTTAGATGAGGTATTCGGGTCAGACAATTTTGTTTCACAAATCAGTGTCGTTAAAACATCAGGGCTAGCAGCAGCAGATCGCCTTAGCTCTGCGAGTGACTATATCCTTTGGTTTTCAAAATCAAAGGACAAAGTTAAATATCGACAACTTCTAACAAAAAAAGATATCAATGCAGATGCTGGTACTATGTATCGCTATGTTCGGGACGAGGCCGGGGTTCCTCGCAGACTCGTATCCTCTGAAGTGAGTGATCCCGATTTTGCTTTCAGATTAGACAACATCACTAAACCCGGTCCAGGAAGCAAGTACGAGGTCAAACATGAGGGTCGTGTTTACACACCTGGTGCTCGATGGTGGGGTACGACTGAAGTTGGTATGGGACGCGTACAGAAATCAGGAAGACTTGCCGCAAGCGGAAATACCATCTCCTTTTTTCGTTCATGGCAAGACTATTCGGTACTTCCACTCAATAACCTTTGGACAGATACTGCGACTGGGGGATTTCTGGAGCAGAAAATCTACGTCGTTCAAACAACAGAGAAGATTATTCAGCGATGTGTTCTCATGGCTACCGATCCAGGCGACCTAGTTTTAGATCCAACTTGTGGTTCTGGCACAACGGCCACGGTAGCTGAACAGTGGGGTCGCCGTTGGATCACAATTGATACTTCCCGGGTTGCGTTAGCATTAGCTCGCACGAGAATAATGGGTGCTCGTTATCCATTTTATATTCTAATGGACTCAAGAGAAGGTCAACTTAAAGAGGCGGAAATTAATCGGACTGCACCAGCATCTCAAACTGTTCATGGCAATATTCGTCACGGTTTCGTTTATGAACGTGTTTCTCACATAACATTAAAATCGATCGCCAATAATGTTGAGATTGATGTGATTTGGGACAAGTGGCACGAAAAGCTTGAACTATTGAGGCATGCTTTGAATAAGTCAATCAAAATGGACTGGAAAGAATGGGAAATTCCGAGGGAAATTGATGGTAAATGGACTGTAGAAGCGAAGAATCTACACGATCAATGGTGGAAAACACGGATAGCCCGTCAAAGGGAATTTGATGCATCAATTACTTCAAGAGCGGAGTTTGAATCTCTCTATGACAAACCTTATGAGGACAAGAAAAAAATCCGTGTAGCTGGACCGTTCACTGTAGAGAGTCTATCACCACATAGAACACTTGGTGTTGATGAAAATGATGAATTGATTGATCCTCAAAAAAAACAAATTACAAGTAATACTGATCAACAGAGTTTCATTCAGATGATTTTGGATAACCTTAGAACAGCAGGTGTTCAACAGGCTCATAAAGTTGATAAGGTAAACTTCATTTCCCTAGTTCCATGGCCTGGGGATTTAATTTGCGCGGAAGGAATTTATTTAGAGGGTGAAAAAGAAAAACGTGCAGCAATTTTTGTTGGTCCCGAATTCGGTACAGTCCAACGGACTGATTTAGTTGCGGCGGCAAGAGAATCCAGCGATGCAGCATTTGACTTATTAATTACTTGCGCCTTTAACTATGAAGCACACACAACTGAATTTAACAAACTTGGCCGAATTCCGGTACTCAAAGCCCGCATGAATGCAGACCTACACATGGCTGATGATTTGAAGAATACGGGTAAGGGAAATCTATTTGTAATATTTGGAGAACCCGATATTGACATAAAAACAACTACGGAAAATAAAATACAAGTGCGAGTAAATGGTGTTGATGTGTTCCACCCGAATACAGGTGAAGTTCGCAGTGACGGGGCAGACGGGATTGCTTGCTGGTTTATTGATACAGATTACAATGAAGAAAGCTTCTTTGTGAGACATGCTTACTTCCTTGGTGCTAATGATCCATATAGTGCGCTTAAAACTACACTTAAAGCTGAGATAAATGAAGAAGCCTGGTCGTCCCTTCATAATGACACTTCGCGACCTTTTCCTAAGCCTAAAACTGGCCGAATTGCAGTAAAAGTAATTAATCATCTCGGTGACGAAGTCATGAAGGTTTTTAAGATCGACTGATGGAATTTCGCATTTCCGATACATTCACAGATAGTCTTGCACGTCTTACAGGAGATGAGCAGAAAAGTGTGAAGACAACTGCTTTCGATTTACAAATAAATCCTTCTAGTCCAGGAATGAGTTTTCACAGACTCGATCGGGCAAAGGATAAAAATTTTTGGTCTATCCGTGTTACACGAGACATCAGAATAATTGTTCATAAAAGTGATACAAGTCTTTTGCTTTGTTATGTAGATCATCATGACAAAGCCTATGATTGGGCGGAAAGAAGAAAACTAGAAGCACATCCAAAAACGGGAGCAGCACAGTTAGTTGAAATCAGAGAGACGGTAAAAGAAATCTTCGTTCAAAAATATGTTCAACAGCAAGCCACACACCCAATAGATAAACCCAAGCTTTTTGCTGATGTGAAAGATGAAATCTTGCTAAGCTATGGCGTACCTACAGAATGGTTAAAAGATGTTAGAGGTGTAACAGAAGATACTTTATTAGGCTTGACTGATCATTTACCAAGCGAGGCAGCCGAAGCTTTACTCGAATATGCAACAGGCGGGACGCCTACGCTTGCGCCAGTGCTCAAGATTGAGAATCCATTTAGTCATCCAGACGCACAACGACGGTTCCGTACGATGCATAATGTGGAGGAACTAGAACGTGCCCTTGAGTTTCCTTGGGATAGGTGGGCAGTGTTCCTCCATCCCGGGCAACGCGAATTAATTGAACGTGAATATTCGGGACCCGCCCGGGTGTCAGGATCAGCGGGCACGGGTAAAACTGTAGTTGCACTTCATAGAGCAGTTTTTCTAGCTCGCTCAAATCCAAATGTTCGTGTATTACTCACAACTTTTTCAGGAATATTAGCTAACGCACTTCGTGTAAAACTTAGACGTCTTATAAGCAATGAACCTCACCTCGCCGAAAGACTGGAAATTCATCCTATTAATGAAGTAGGCGTTCGCCTTTATAAATCAAATATTGGAAAGCCTAAGATTGTATCTCGAAGTCAGGTATTAGATTACATTAAGAAAGCTTCGTCCCAAGTTGAACATAAATTCAGCCCTTCGTTTCTCATTTCTGAATGGGAACAAGTAGTGGACGCATGGCAACTCGAAAAGTGGGAAGACTATCGAGACGTAAAACGACTTGGCAGGAAGACTAGATTACCCGAAAAACAAAGACAAATCCTTTGGTCTATTTTTAATAATGTAAATGATCAGCTTAAGAAAGACAGCTTTTTAACTTATGCAGGTTTATTTAATAAGTTGAGCGCATTTATTTCCCAGGAAAATAAAAGACCTTTTGATTACGCTGTGGTTGATGAATCACAAGACATTAGCATTTGTCATTTACGTTTCTTTGCTGCCCTCGGTGGAGAAAGACCCAACGCTCTTTTCTTTGCTGGAGATGTAGGTCAGCGCATCTTTCAACAACCTTTTTCGTGGCGATCCCTTGGAGTTGATATTCGAGGAAGATCTAAGACGCTAAATGTTAACTATAGAACCTCTCATCAAATCCGAATACAAGCTGATCAACTCCTGGCCCCAGCAGTTACAGATGCTGATGGAAATATTGAAGAAAGAAACAAAACGGTTTCCGTATTTAATGGCCCTCAGCCGGTCGTCAAAACTTTCCCCGCTATAAACGATGAATCAAAATTTGTGGGTGAATGGATAGCTTCACTTCAGAAGGAAGGACTTGCTCTTCATGAAATCGGTGTATTTGTCAGGTCTCCAAATGAATTGGATAGAGCTATCCAAGCTATGAAAATTGCTAAGGCGCCTTATAAAGTACTAGATGAAACCGTAGAAGCAATTAGTGGGCAAGTTTCCATCAGTACTATGCATCTTGCTAAAGGTTTGGAATTTAAAGCTGTTGTAGTAATGGCCTGTGACGATGAAGTAATTCCATCCCAAGAAAGGATTGAAACAGTAACAGATGATGCAGATTTAGAGGAAGTCTATAATACAGAGCGCCATCTTTTGTATGTAGTATGCACGAGAGCAAGAGATCAATTGCTTGTAACTGGGGTGGAGCCATCTTCGGAATTTTTAGAGGACATTAAAATTCGATAGCAGAAATGTCATTTAAATTTATTGCGTTAGTAGCATTATAAATCTGTAGATCTCGATTCCATATCTAAATTGAGATATGGTTGTCTCACTTTGAGTTCACATTAAGGTTTATATCAATAGAACTAGATAAAATTAAGTATGAATATACCCACCAGACATTTATCTGTAAGAGTTCCTTGGCATGACTCGACTTGGAATGGAAAGGTATGCTGTAACCCGAGAGAAAACGGTTCGTGCATGTTCTTACCACGTATAAATGAAAGTAAAAACTCAGACCAAGAGGAAACAATTGCAGAAAGTTGGCTGCATGAACTAGAGCAGGATAAATTACCTCCTTGTGTGAGCGAGAAAGTACATTTCATGTCTCCTCATGGCATTTACAAAAAGGTAAATCACCCCTACAGTAAAAACGATAACAATAATAAATTTTACGGTCACTATAGAGAAACTACCTATTGTTATCCCGGTTATAGCTTTTCAGTAATCCCTTACAATTGGATGTTGAAAAATGCCAAAGACAATACTTCAGATAAGGCAAATTCCTTACAAATTCCTTTCGATGTAAACAAAGAACCCAAGCTAAATTTTGAAAATACGTGGGTGCAGCAAATAGATAATCAACGGGCTCTTTTAGATACTTTCATAAGTCCGATAAAGCCAAACAGTTCCTTGGTTTTTATATATGCGAAGAATGTTCCTTTTGTAGAAACTACTTCAAGAATATTAGTCGGGGTTGGACACATTTCTGAAATTGGAAATCTTACTGAATATGAATATGATAATGCGCTACCAATCTCCTTTAGAAGTACTTTATGGGAAAGGCCGGTTATTCATACAATAAGACAAGGATTTGAAAACGGTCTTTTTATTGCCCTATCAGGAATTCTTAAAACTTGTGGAAAAGGACGATAGCATAAATATATCTGACTTCATTGCATTTGCTCCCACCTTTGAAGAATTCTCTTTTGGTTCTGAATGGGTATCGAATGATTCAGCTATTGAATCGCTTTTAATTCTACACGAAAAACTTAAAAAATTTGGAGAGTTACTTCCAGATAAAAATTATGAACATCAGCTAAAGTGGATTGATAAAGAGCTATCGAGACTTTGGAAAATGAGAGGTCCATTTCCTGGCCTTGGAGCTGTGTTATCTGGGCTCAAGATTGTTGAGGGGAATTTGGTCGCATGGGAATTGGATAAAATCATCCGCGATAAAGAAAATGAAGAAGTAGTGAAAAATCCATGGGATTTTGTTGAACTAATATTCAAAGGAGATACTTCATTTTTGACCAAAAACCTTAAACTCGAAATTAGCGAGACTCAAAAATCAACCTGGCGTAAATTCAGTAAGCAAGAAAAGAATTTTCTGGAACTATTAAGTAGAATGAATTTGGACAATGACCTGGTTGGTTCAGTAATTAATTCGAAAGAGAAAGACCAAATAAATTTTTTGAAAAACCCATATTTACTCTATGAGAATTCAAGACTTAATATTATAAACTTTCCCGTAGCAACAATAGATAAGGCCATTTTTGCCGATGTTAAAATCTTGAAGCGATTTCCGTTGCCTGAGTTAACTAACGTTACAACTTCTCTCGACCACCGTAGGATCAGAGCCTTTGGTATTGCAATCTTGGAACAAGTAGCAAATGAAGGCAATACGTTGGTTACAGACACCCAACTTGTAACTAAGTTAGATGAGCAACCTCTACAGCCATTATGTGGTCCATCTATAAGAAATCTTGCTGCTATTGAAGAATTTTTAAGTGAAGAAATAATAAGAAGGATTTTAGATGAGGAGGATGAAAGTTTCTATTTCAAACTAAAACGATTTGAAACGGTAAAAGATAAGATCAAAAATTTTGTTCAAAAGAGAATCAAACGAAACATTAGCCCGACAATAAAACAAGATTGGCTTCAGTTAATAGAAAACGAGTTTGGTAAAATTGATGCAACAAAGCCTGTTTGGTTTCAGGAAAGAGATAAAGAGGCAAGAAAAGAAAAAGCGAATGCACTTGACATTTTATCAAATAGTAGAGTTTCTGTTTTGATTGGGCCAGCAGGTACTGGAAAAACAACTTTATTGAAATTGCTATGTGAACAACCATTTATTAGAGCTGGAACTATTTTGCGGCTTGCTCCTACCGGTAAAGCAAGAGTAAACATGGGTAAAGACGCTAAAACACTCGCTCAATTTTTGATTAAAGGGAGATATAACCCAGAAACCGGACAATATTATGTTAATCCAGATGCAAAAACTGAGAAGTTCGATACTGTAATTGTAGATGAGGCATCTATGCTTACAGAAGAGCAATTAGCAGCTTTGTTAGATAGCTTGACTGGAGTTGATCGATTTATATTGGTCGGCGACTATAGGCAGCTACCGCCTATTGGGGCTGGACGTCCATTTGTAGACATCATTCAATATCTTACCCAAGAAAAAAAAGGGATAGCAGATTTAAAAATTCTGTTTCGGCAATTCTCTCAAGATAACATCCCTGCTGAAGCAACAGAACGTATTGACGTAAGGCTTGGTAAATGGTTTAGTGACGATGAAATCAAAAAACAAGATGTGGATATTTTCAAGGAAATTGTTGAAGATCCTAAAAAGGAATGGCAGCATATAAAATTTATAGAATGGCATAATGTCAAGCATTTGGAAGAAATACTTATTGATGTAACCAATAGTGAAATTGAAAATCTGTTAAGAAGTATCCGAGGGAAAATTCTTCGTAATCCCCAAGCCAATTTTGATGCCTCTTTAGGTTCAAATTACTACATGGACAAGAGTAATTGGTCAGGTTTTGGAATTGAGTCTGCTGTAGAAATTGAGAACTGGCAAATATTATCTCCGACAAGAACCGCAGGGTATGGCACAAAAGTATTAAACCAAAAAATTCAAAAAACTTTTAGGGGAAAGACAAAAGAGAAAGCAATATTTCCTGGAAAATTTCAGAAAAGAAAGATGAACAAACCAGTTGGTGAGGATAGTATTGTTTACAGTGACAAAATCATCAACACGAAAAATACAAGACTAAATAAACCGTGGAATAAAGTTTATAATCCTAACGGAATTGAGGATAAAGATATTTTGAAATACATTGCAAATGGCGAAATTGGTATTCATATAGGTAAATACGGTGCGTGGGATTATGATATGCCAAGACCTTTGAACATTACTTTTTCATCACAACCGGGGTTTGCTTATTCATTCAAAGAAAGAGATTTCCAGGAGGATGGCGACATTCAAATGGAATTGGCTTATTCTATTACTGTTCATAAATCTCAGGGAAGCGGCTTTAAAGTTGTAATCTTCATTTTGCCAAATCCCTGTCCTGTTCTATCAAGAGAACTTTTCTATACTGCGCTCACAAGACAAGAGGATAGAATCGTAATTCTTCATCAGGGAAATTTCAAAGACTATCAAAAATTCACGACAGGAGAGTATTCAGAAACCGGAAGACGGCTTACTGATCTATTTACTGAACCTAACTTGAAACTTGTTAATAAGAAATTCTATGATACAAAATATATTCAGGTTTCTGAAAAAGGAGAATTTATGATTTCCAAATCGGAAGTGATTATAGCAGACAAATTACATAATAACAAAATTAAATATGCTTATGAAGCAGCCATAACAGATGAGAAAGGGATAACTATTCATCCGGATTTTACAATTGAAGATAACGACTCAGGCACTACTTATTATTGGGAACATTTGGGTATGCTTACCAAAGATGACTATCGAAGTAAATGGAAAAGAAAACTTGAATGGTATGAAAGAAATGGCGTTGTAGATTATACTAAAAATCCTAATGCCGAAAAGCAACTTATTTTAACTAGAGATAAACCTGACGGAGGGATTGATTCCTCTGAGATAAAAGAAATAATCGAAAAAGTATTTAAGTGAATAATGGTAATCATTAAGTTTCGCGAAATCGAGCACGTCTTAATTAATTATTTATCCACTCTGTAACTGAATGACTACAGCCATATAAAAAGTTCGTGCAACCGTAGAACTTATATGTATTCCCATTTACTGCTGTTCCTTCTTTTCTAAGAACCAAATCAGCCGTTATGCAAATCGGACATTTTTTGTTCGGTGACCGGCCGCTTTCAACTTCTAATTCAGCAATAAATTTTGATTTGTAAGAACTATCTGAAAGAAAATAAACATATTCCCTTGCCCGGGTCATAGCAACATAGAATAGTCGCCTTTCTTCGCCGTTTTCAAACTGGTCAGCTTCACTTAACAGTAAATCTAATACGTGGTCGTCAGACATTTCTGACGGAAAGCCGTATCTACCGGAATTGCAATTAAGAATAATTGTTATGTCTGCCTCAAGTCCTTTTGCTTTATGAACTGTTAGAAATTGTGCTTGAAAAGCAACAGCTTTCCCCATCAATGAAGTACTGTACCGAATAATGCCATTTTCGTTATCAATTCTAAAAATCGCATTCTCATTTTTTATTCTTTTAATATCAAAACGATATCTACCTAGAATCAAAATCTTTTTATGTTCAATATCATTGTAGTTAACAGCTAATTCTTCGAAGACACTTTGAAGAACATCTGTGTCGTCCTGTTTTTCACTCACCGAATACTGAATTTTATATTTAGTTTTTTGTGTATTTGTCCCTTTTAATTCCTTTTTAGCTTGATTCGGATTTTTTAAGATGAAATTGCTTGAGAGACTAATAAGCGGATTCTGGAATCGATAGGTTGTTTCAATTTTGGATTTAACCGTATAGCCAAAATATTTTTCAAATCCTTTGAAGAGTGCAATGTCACTGCCAGTGAATCGATAGATGGATTGCCAATCATCCCCAACGCAAAACAACTTGCATGATGGGTTATTTTCTTTAACTGCTTTCACAAGCTGATACCGACCTATTGAAATATCTTGAAATTCATCAATAACAACATAGCTGAATTTTCTTTTATATTTTCCGTTTGCAATGTAGCTGGCTGCCTTATTGATCATATCGCTAAAGTCAATTTCACTACGGTCTCTTAAATAGCTGTCATAGTGTTCAAATACCGGGCGAATAATTTCAATAAATTCAAAGTTTCTTTTTTTGAAGAATTCTAACTGTGTTTCTCTATTCCGATAACCCACGTCACTAATGCTATAATTATTTGACTTCATCAATGTGATAAATGTTGCAAATAGATTTATGAATGTATTAATCTCGTCTTTTGCTACATTTTTAATTATTTCCCAAATCTCCTCTGGAGTTTTGGGGTACAGGGTGATTCCTGCAGCTTCCAATTTATTAGTGAGATTTATAAACAGGGTACCTTCAGTCATTTCATAGCTGTAAGTTTCAATTAAAGTCGTACTATAAGTTTTGTGTGTTTCTTTTTTCCACGTCATGTCGTCTTGGTATTTCTCAGTCGCTGAACGAACATCATCACCTTGAAACCAGCTTGGGACCTGTCCATTTCTGGAAATCCCGAAGTGTTCAACGTAAATCTTTTTATTGCCTTGGATTATTGTGAAGTCAGGTTTGTATTGCCTAAATGTTTTGGAAGCTGTGTCTTGTTCATATTTCAATTCGTACGCGTAGTTTACTCCATTAAATAAAAAGAAATTAGCGATTCTACACTCCTCAATACTTTTAACCACTTCTCTATTATAAGTTAAAGTTCCCCTGCTCTGGCTACTTATTTTTTTGTAAGTTCTGAAATTAATATCCTTCATGTATTGGATATATTCGCCTTGAGTTGCAAACTCAAACTGTGTTTTAGGCGGTTTCAAAAAATTAGTGAAATAATTTGATACTTTTTCCAGATAGATTTTATTCTTGATTAACTCGTTGAAAAAAGTGGTCAGTAAAGGTATAAATTGCACTTCTTCAAAAATACTTGGCTGTTTTTCCTCAACGTCGACAATGATGTCTTTACCAAACTTATGAAACGTTTTTGCCTCAACTCCCTTAATGTCAATTCTGTCAGCGAGGGTGGTTGCTGACTTATTTGTAAATGAAATAAGTAATATCTCTTCAGGACTAACTTTATAGCGATCAATAATGTAATTTACTTTGCCTACAATCGTAGTGGTCTTACCTGATCCTGCACCGGCAATTACAATATTGTTGTCGTTGTCAGTGACTACTGCTGTTCGTTGTTGTTCATCAAGTTTTCGTCCCTCAATGTTGTCGAAAAATTGTCTATACGTTTTTAACTCCTGGGTTACAAAATTTTTATTGAAGCTTTCCCTAAATTTATCAGCATTTATAAAATATTTGTTGAATGCATTGATCAATTCTACTTCTCCAATCGTAAGTCCAATATTCTCAAAGGACTTACCGTTGATTTCGCTAGATAAGGAGACATACTCATTTTGCCATTGGCACAATTGATAATTTGTAAAATAGGCAGCACTAGCGTTAATGTGATTTGCAAAACTAAATGTTGCTGTTTGGATGATATCAAGTTTTTTCTTAAAAAAAGCGAATGATTCTTCTTGTCTGTGTTTATTTGCTTTATATCTCCTATACAACCAAACACCAGCGAAGAAGATAACTAGTAGTATTTGCCAAAAACTTTTCATCAGAAGGATAGTTTACGATATCGGTATATTGTTTTCAACAAGGTCACTCTTTGTCTGATTGATAACAATTAAAAACCTAACGTTTCATTGAAATCTTACGGGACTTCAAAAAGCATGCTTTCTTGCGAAGATACATTACACTTTATGCTGTGACTTTGTGATAAACCTCCGTTTATGCCAGCAGTGCGTAATATCAAGATTGTTGACTATTACATATAATTGACTTGTAGAGACGGTAGTGCTATCCATTGATCAGCCAATCGCTAAAGGATTTCCAGAAGTTGTACTGGTAAAAAGTATTCACGCTAAAATGGTAAGACAGCAATACCACCAGGGCAACGGGAAAAACATTCAAGCGCCGGTGCGATCTCCAGTCCCAGATGCAAAGACCAATGAGAATAATATCGGCCAATGCAAATCCGAATAACATGACATTGGGTTGGCCGGTGAGCATGGGAAAGTACTTCAGTGTAGAAGGGAAATAGATGGATATAATTCGATCCGTCGCCGGAGTAAAAAACGGAAACACCGTGCACAGCATATAACGCGCATGGAGGGTAGACTTTTTACGGTGGTAAATAGCGAGACCGTATAGTATAACAAACGCAATCAGCGCATTGACAACAAGTGCTACGAAAACATAATCTATCGCAGGTTGACTTTTAATCCGGTAGCGCAATAAATCCAACGTTGTAAACACCAGCGCGGGCACCAGCACAAAAGAAAACTTGCCTATCCGCCGGTGGATTAAATACATTTTTTTCCTGATCAGGAGAGGCTGAACGATAAGCATGATACACCACAAAAATAAAGTAGCACCATGCAGGTGCATGCGGTAATTTTCCTGTTCGAAGATGCGCGTGATGTACGTAAGCCAGAAAGCAGAAAGCACCACTAAAAAGAAGCTCAAAAAATAAATATGACTTTTTTCGAAGAGGGTGCGTTCCAGTTTCATGAAGGAGTGTGTTTAAGTGTTTAGGTGTTTAAGTGTTTAGGTTTGCTCCGAACGAGCGTAGGTCTTCCACTCTCATGAAGTTATTCCAAAATCGAAATCTCTTGAGCAATACTACTTGTCAAATTTGTAATCTCTCTCGAAATGTTTTTCGATTCATCTAATATGTGGTCATTGTAGAAAATCAATACGTTAAGGTAGTATCTATATTCTTTATCCATCATTAGCAGTTGATAGTCAACTGGCTTCATTACGCCATAAGGATTCGTGGAATTGAAACGTTTGACATTAAAAACAACCAGAAAATTAAAAAACAAATCCTCATGGCGACTTTCTGATTCATGGATGCCTTCATAGAACAAGTCATATAGGTCAATAATTTTCGTTCGTAACTCATCATTCGTGATAGAATGCAAACCCCGTGACTTTAAATTTTCATAAGCCGAGGTTTTAACAGTCGTGCCCGTTAATTGAAGTGATGTGGAGAAATGAGTGTCAAGAGAATCATGATACATCGAGGATTTTCCATTAAGGATAATATTCTAACGCAGGCGGCTTTAGCATTTTCTCGCACTTGAATATTGAATTGGACATCCTTGTGATCATTGATCAGTCCTTCTCGAAGTTCCTTAAGTATATTGATTTCGATTTCTCGCTCTTTTTGTTGTTCATTCCAATTGGAGAACCAGATTGACAATGTAATCCCTGTGAAGATTAAAACAACTTCACCTACCGCGTACGCTACGTACCGTTTAAGAGATCTCCTTGGAATCGTGATGTGCTTTGTTAATCGATTAAGAATAGCCATGGTCATCCGAAAATACGGATCATTATCAAAAAACCAAACTCGCAAGTGTTCTTGCGTTGGATGTGTGGCGGCGAGACTTGTGCCTCCATGATTTCAGTCTTCAGACTGCCTATTTTCAGGTCTCATTGGTGAGTCAGCTTCTGTTTTAGAATTAGCGACTGTCGTTTGTGTTGAGCAAAACACTTTACTTTTTCAGGAGTTGACCTTCGATATAATTTATTCCATTTTCCAGCTAATCTTACATCCATTGAGAATTCCGAAAAATTAATTTACGCGCGCCTATCCCTTTACGATCTTGCTTGCTATGTTTAGAATTGTTGGGGTCATTTGTATTCTGAAGATCGTCAGTTTTACATCCGTCGCGCAATGCGTGCTTGACACCCAACTACGAATCCTCCTGCCGACCACGCGTGGGCAGATGAATATGGGTCTTCAATCGATACGTTTGAAGACTATATGCTCGTGGGTGCTATCTGGAATGATTCAATCGAAGCAGGCGCGGAACTGCTTATTTGTATAAGTTGGATGCTGCGAACAAATGGCAACGCGTTGCAAGATTCTCACCGTCAATTGTGCAGGAGTCAATGCAGTTCGGACAACATGTGGCAATTCATGGAACTACGATTGCTATTTCTGGAATATGGTGGGATGTTCAGGGAAACCCCTATTCAAAGGTCTTCCTATTTGAAAAAGACCCATCAGACGAATGGGAATCTGGAACGGAAACATACCAGCTTGATCTCAACACCAATTCGAACACCGCCCTAGCGCTTGACTTACATCATAATTTATTAGCTGTAAGTTACTGGCAGAATAT
>CAWING010000009.1:0-274795 GCA_963837415.1 uncultured Bacteroidota bacterium
CATGATATCGCCTGGAGTGAGCTCCCGAAACTGTGCTGCTGGCATATCCACCCAGCCCATTGGTTTCAATCCATTCAAGACTTCTGGAGGTGTTGAAATCAGCGAGCGTTTTTTTATTGAAGTTCATGGATTTTTCGTTTACGAACTGGGTGTATTCTTTCAGAAAATAGCTGAACCGCGTCGGCGCAGAGACGCAAAGGCAATAATTCCATTTCTGATTAAATCTATTTTCTGGGTTGAATCAATTTAGCCACCAATCCGGTCCACCCAGTTTGATGTGTTGCACCCACACCTCTTCCATTGTCGCCATGAAAATATTCATAGAAATAAATATAGTCCCGGAAATGTTCATCCTCCTGGAATTTGTCATAATCCCCAAACACGGGTCGTTTGCCGTTTTTATCCCTTTTAAAAATATTGATCATCCGCTCTGACAAATCATCCGCAATTTGCCGGAGTGTTTTATGTTTCCCGGAGCCCGTGGGGTGTTCTACTTTAAAGTCATCACCATAGTAATGATGAAAACGTTGAAGCGATTCGATCAGCAGATAATTTACGGGAAACCAGATAGGACCACGCCAATTTGAGTTTCCCCCAAACAAGGATGTATCTCCCTCACCTGGCGTATATTTTACCGTAAACTCATTGCCATTTGCATACAGTTTATAGGGATCATCCAAATGCTTTCTCGACAAAGCACGGATTCCATATTCAGAGAGGAATTCCGATTCATCCAGCATTCTTTTTAACAGTTTCTTCATGCGATGTCCTCGCAAAAGCGAAAGCAAATGTCTTTCTCCTTTTCCTTTTACCGTCCATCGTGAAATGAGGTTAGCTAAGTCGGGGCGATTTTTTAAGAACCATTGCAGACGTTCAGTAAATTCGGGCATGGAGTCGAACAACTCCTGATCCAGAACTTCCACAGCAAATAATGGAATAAGACCTACCATTGAACGCACTTTCATTTTGAGCCGCTGGTTGTCTGGCGTGTGCAGCACATCGTAAAAGAATTCATCTTCTTCATCCCAGAGGTTGATGCCCTCATTTGCCAAATTGGCCATTGCTCCGGCGATATATAAAAAATGTTCGAAAAATTTAGTAGCCAGACTTTGATACGTAGGATTTTCCTTCGCAAGCTCCAACGACATCCGCAACATATTCAAAGTGAACATGGCCATCCAGCTTGTTCCATCCGATTGTTCAATAAAGCCTCCGGTCGGCAACTGACTGCTTCGATCAAACACACCAATATTATCCATTCCCAGAAATCCACCTTGAAATATATTGTTGCCATTGTAATCTTTCTTATTTACCCACCAGGTAAAATTCAGCAACAACTTATGAAATACTTCTTCCAAAAATTTGCGGTCACCTTTGCCTCCCTGAAGTTTCTGATCAATCTTATACACGCGCCAGGTAGCCCAGCCGTGAACCGGCGGATTTACGTCACCAAACGCCCATTCATAAGCAGGTAATTGCCCGTTGGGATGCATGTACCATTCTTTGGTGAGGAGCACTAGTTGATGCTTGGCAAATTCAGGATCGACCATAGCAATGGGTATCGTATGAAAAGCAAGATCCCAGGCTGCATACCACGGATACTCCCATTTATCAGGCATGGAAATAATATCTGCATTATTGAGATGAGGCCATTCACGATTCCTTCCATGCTTGCGTTCTGGTGGTGGCGGAGGTTGGCCTGGGTCGCCTTTTAACCATTGGGCTACATCATAATAAAAGAACTGTTTGCTCCACATCATTCCCGCAATTGCCTGGCGCTGAATTTCTTTTTTATCTCTGTCCTTAATATCCTCTTGCATGGACTCAAAAAATTCATCCGCTTCATGCAATCGCTCTTTGAAGAGTGAATTAAAATCTTTGAAAGGATCTGTATGATAAACATTGCGAAAGTCGCAACCTGATAGTTTTCGATTTACCAGCGGGAATATTCAATTCATAATTAAAAGCTGCCTTTGTTCCTTGAGGAATTATATTGAGCGCATCCTTTTTGCCATGAACCAGGAAATCATTGATCCCATCCTTGCTTGTACCTTCCTTTGGCGTATTGTACAAACGCTGTGTATTCGTTTCATTTTCGCAGAATAATGCACGACGGCTTGCCATCTGCCAGCAGGTAATAATCGCCAAGGTCCCGGTGATTAATTTTAATGAAACCTTCATCATCCAGAAACATTTCCGGTTTATAATTATCATACCCCCATGACCATGTATTGCGATACCACACGTGGGGAAGCACATGGAGGGAAGCCTCTTCAGCGCCACGGTTGTAAACTGTAATTTTAATAAGCAGATCATCAGTATCAGCTTTAGCAAATTCTATAAAAACATCAAAATATCGATTATCATTAAAGATGCCTGTATCGATTAATTCAAATTCAGGATCGAGCTTTCCCCGCCTTCTGTTTTCCTCCACCAACTGCGTATACGGAAACGCTTCATGCGGATATTTGTATAGCATCTTCATGTACGAATGTGTCGGCGTGCTATCCAGGTAATAGTATTGCTCCTTGCAATCTTCGCCGTGATTACCTTCATTTCCCGTGAGACCGAAAATACGCTCTTTAATAATCGGATCTTTTTTATTCCATAAGGCTACTGCAAAATTCAGCAACTGGTTATCATCACTTATTCCACCAATCCCCTCTTCACCCCAGCGATATGCCTTACTACGCGCTGCATCATGCGAAACATATTCCCACGCATTTCCATATGGACTGTAATCTTCGCGCACAGTGCCCCACTGCCGTTCCGTTAGATATGGCCCAAACTTGCGCCAGTCTTTTTTCTTATCCCGATCTTCGAGGAGGCGGTGTTTTTCTTTTGTCATGAGAGTGTTGGGGTGTTGAAGGTCGAAGTGTTGAGGTTGGGAGTGAGTGTGCCAGAAAATGAAGCTGTAATGGAACCCTAAAGTGTTGTCGCGTTTTTATTGTGATGTCAAAACCTATCGTCTACGCAACTTCAACACTCCAACACCCAACACTTCAACACTTCCCGATCAGCCATTATCCTCAAACCCAGGATACAGCAACATACCGCCGTCTACAAAGAGTGTAATTCCATTTACATAGTCTGAATCGTCAGAGGCTAGCCAAACAGCAGCGCCGCCAATATCTTCAGCTTCGCCTATTCTTTTTTGTGGAATAAGTTTTAAAAGTTGATTATACGATTCAGGCGTTTGCCATGCAGCGTGATTAATTGGTGTTCGGATTGCTCCTGGCCCTATACTGTTCACCCGGATTTTCATAGGGGCATATTCCTGTGCTATGCTTTTCATCAGCATCATAACACCTCCTTTTGAAGCGGCATAATTTGCATGACCTGCCCACGGAATAACCTCATGTACGGAACTCATACAAATAATTTTTCCTGCTGCTTTAGATCGTGAAGGAACTACACCTCGTTTCAAAAATTCTTTTATGGCTTCCCGTGCGCACAAAAACTGGCCGGTAAGATTTATTCCGATTACGCGATTCCATTCTTCCAATGACATTTCATGGAATTTATTATCTTTTTGTAAGCCGGCGTTGTTAATTAAAATGTCTACGGTGCCAAATTGTTTGAAGATCTCCTGGTACATTGCCAGCACCTCTTTTTCATTGCTTACATCGGCTTTCATGGTTATCGCTGTGCCGCCTGAAAGCTGAATTTCATGTAGCACTTTTTCAGCTTTTTCAGGACTGGATGAGTAGTTTATAACTACAGAAGCACCTTCTGACGATAGTGCCTTTGCTACCCCCGCACCTATTCCAGAACTTGCTCCTGTCACCAGGGCTACTTGTCCTTCAAGTTTTTTTTTCATCTGTTTAAATTTTATACCGTGGTGATTTTCTTTTAATTAAAGCATCAACTTTTTCAAAGCAACAAATAGTACCGATTCGTCCCTCATGAGTGGCTCATGTAACCTCTTGGAGGATAATGTATATGCATATTGTTCCAGTTTGCAGGAATCCCAATAGCTATCAAGAGCAATTGTACGCTGTTTTCTATTATTACTTTAAATGTAGGACTGCAGCAACAATTTGTTGATTTCTATTTTGGATACTCAAATTACTGTTTTGTGGCAAGCTTAAGAAATTTCAGCTTGGATGTATCCCTAACCACTTCAATACCTATGCGACAAGGAATTTATTACCGCACAAGCTTAATGGAAGCAGAGTTAATACAGAACCTTAGTCCTGAAGGGGCAGGACCATCGGGGAATACATGGCCTAAATGACAATCACAGACGTTACACATCACTTCCACGCGTGTCATTCCGTACGAAGTGTCTTTTTCATATTTGATAACATTATCTTTTACGGGTTCGGTAAAGCTGGGCCAGCCGGTACCCGATTCAAATTTCTGGGTTGAATCGAAAAGAGGGGTATCACAACAAAAGCACGCATACAAACCCGGCTCATGGGCCTCGCAATACTCGCCAGAAAACGCACGTTCAGTTCCTTTTTGGCGTGTAATGCGGAATTCATCAGAAGTAAGTTGTTTCTTCCACTCTTGATCGGTCTTTTCTACTCTGTGCTCCGGCACGGGGTTGCCCTTCGTCGCATAGTTTAAAACATCTGTCCATTTCATTTTTAACCTGTTTTATGTGCTTAAATGTGTACGTGTTTAAAGGTGTTGGAATGGTAACATCTTTACTGTAGTAAAGTTCAAGAAGCTTCATTGATCCAAAGTGCATTCAATCTTTCAATCCACCAATCTATAATTTTCCAATCTTACAATCCTTAATTATTAAATTTGCGCACTAACTGTCAATAGAATTGGAAACAAAAACAGAAACCCGATTTAATCCAGCAAGCATCCGTAGTAAATTTTTAGAGTTGTTTGATACACAACCTATTTTAGTTCGCTCTCCAGGACGGATTAATCTTATAGGAGAACATACCGATTACAACGATGGTTTTGTTATGCCAGCGGCTATTGACCGCGATATTGTTGTTGCTTTGGATTTTTCTTTGGATTCTCACTCGACTCTCTACTCCGTCAAACACAATGAATTTTTTTCATTTCACACCAGTGATCCTGCCAAGGTAAATTCACCTTTATGGGCAAATTATCTTTTGGGCGTTGTCCGGCAGTTTGCAGATAAGGGGTATGCTGTAAAATCTTTTAATTGTGTAATCGGCGGCGATGTGCCCACGGGGGCCGGACTGTCTTCTTCGGCAGCTCTGGAATGCAGTTTCGCATTTGCACTGGATCAACTTCATCATTTTAATATACCTAAGCAACAATTGATTTTTATAGCCCAATGGGCTGAACATCATTATGCCGGAGTAAAGTGTGGTATCATGGATCAATTTGCCAGTATGATGGGCGTGGATGGTAAAGCATTTGTACTGGATTGTCGGTCCTTGGAGTATCATTATTTTTCGATCGATCTAAAAGAGTCTTCTATCGTTCTTTGCGATACGATGGTAAAACATTCGCTGGCAAGCACGGAGTATAATACAAGAAGAATGGAATGTGAACAGGGCGTACAGATTATCCGACAGCGTTATCCCCACGTTAATAGTTTGCGCGATGCTACTATTGAGATGATGGAACGCCTTCGCGATGAATTCCCAAAGAAAGTTTATAACAGAGGGACTTATATTATCCAGGAAAATCAACGGGTTTTGGATGCAGCTAAAGATTTAGAAAACATGGACCTTCAGGCTTTTGGAAGCAAGATGTATGAAACCCATCATGGGTTGTCCAGGTTATATGAAGTAAGTTGTGAGGAGCTTGATTTTCTCGTTGACGAATCAAAAAAAATGAAAGGGGTTTTGGGCGCCCGTATGATGGGTGGTGGGTTTGGAGGTTGCACCATCAACCTGGTAAAAAAAAATGAAGTACATTCATTTATTGGTAAGATGACCAAAGCGTACTATGAAAAATTTAATTGCAAAATGAATACCTATGAGGTAGCTATCAAAGATGGGACTGGACTCATTAAACCTTCCGATCTGAACTGAATTCTTTCATTAACAATAAACTAACAAATTTCTGTAAAAAATATGTCTATAAATGAACGGAGTTAAATTGTAACTCGATATTGCGTTCAAATACATGAACTCTTAAAACCATCACTTATCAAAACCCTATATCCAAAATGAAAAAGTACATTCTTCACGGACTTTTAATATGCATTCTCGCTGCTATGTTAGGATCTTGCAAAAAGAAAAATGAACAGCCATCAGATACCACTAGTGATACGCTAACTACTTCTGAAGCTACCACCAGTCGGGCGAGTTTTGGCAAACTGGAAGATGGTACAGAAGTATTCCTTTATACACTAACGAATACGGAAGGTACAGAAATGAAGGTAACGAACTACGGAGGCATCATCGTTTCATTAAAAACAGCAGATAAGAACGGAACCTTTGAAGATGTGGTATTGGGGTACGATTCACTGGCTGGCTATTTAAAGGCGCCTTCTTTTTTTGGTGCTCTGGTTGGCCGGTACGGCAACCGTATCGCAAAAGCGAAATTTACGCTGGACAACAAGACATATACATTGGTAGCAAACGATGGCCCAAACCACCTTCATGGTGGAACAAAAGGTTTTGATAAAGTAGTCTGGAACGGTGATGACTATTCAACAGCCGAGGGCGCTGCTTTGAACCTAACTTACCTTAGCAAAGATATGGAAGAAGGGTATCCTGGCAACCTCCAGGTCGAAGTAGTTTACACGCTTACCAACGACAACGAATTAAAAATTGATTACAAAGCCACCACCGATAAAAAAACAATTGTAAACCTCACCAATCATAGTTATTTCAATTTATCTGGAAACACGAAACGCGATATCCTGGATCATACCTTGTCGCTTAAAGCTTCTAAATTTCTTCCTGTGGATAAAACTTTAATTCCAACCGGCGAAATAAAGGAAGTGAAGGGAACGCCACTCGATTTTACAACGGCTGCGGTAATTGGTACACGAATCAATGACAAGCATCAGCAAATTCAATTTGGCAAGGGTTACGACCACTGCTGGGTGATTGACAAAACAGATAGCTTATCACCTATGGCTACAGTTTATGATTCCGTCAGTGGACGGTTCATGGAGGTTTATACGACCGAGCCTGGCGTCCAATTTTATTCCGGCAATTTTCTAAACGGTACGGTCACAGGAAAACACAATACGGTATACAAACAGCGATACGCCTTATGCCTGGAGACCCAACATTATCCAGACTCACCCAACAAACCCAGTTTTCCGACTACCGTGTTGAATCCTGGAGAAGTTTACAAATCACAAACTATTTATAAGTTTTCGGTAAAATAGTTATTGCAACTGTTGAGATACCGTGTCAAGTGGAAACACCTGCTGTACTAGAGCAGTTTGGGTGTTTCCATCTGTAGTATGGACAGACTTGATCAAAGTTGTTATGCTTTCAATACATTTTATTTTGCCGGGATAAGGGAAAATTTCGAGTTTGAAGGCTGGAGTTAGTCTTCGAACTTTAAACTTGTAACTTTAAACTCGAAACTCGAAACTATCCCCCATGTGGGCAAATTTTCATACACATAGTAACTACTGCGATGGCAAGGGAGAATTAATGGACTACGTTCAAGAGGCAAAAAATTTGAACATGGTGAGCCTTGGATTTTCATCGCATGCACCGGTTCCGTTTCCGACAAGCTGGTGTATGCAAGCCGATCGGTTTACAGATTATAGCGATGCAGTAGAAAAAATTAAATCCTTAAATCCTGAACCTGAAATTTACAAAGGCATGGAAGTTGATTTTATCCCAGGGGTAACGTCTCCCAATCTTTTTAAGGATAAATTGGATTACACGATCGGCTCGATTCATTTCATAGATAAGCTTCCTGACGGAAAAGATTGGGAAATAGATGGAACTCATTCCCTTTTCCTGGAAGGTTATACCAAAATTTTTAACAATAATATCCGCGACGCAATTACCCGGTACCTTGAACTGACGCGCGAGATGATCGCGACAGCTTGTCCTACCATCATCGGCCATCTTGATAAAA
The DNA here is from genome assembly GCA_963837415.1 of uncultured Bacteroidota bacterium. Taxonomy (GTDB): domain Bacteria; phylum Bacteroidota; class Bacteroidia; order Cytophagales; family Cyclobacteriaceae; genus Chryseolinea. The sequence goes on from CAWING010000009.1 coordinate 7,996, forward strand.
TTAAAATTCAAAATGTAGAGGGAAAATTTTTCAGCGAAACTGACGAATGGTATCAACAAGAAATAAAAAAAACAATTGACGTAATTTCATCTAGCGGGGCTATTGTGGAGGTTAACACACGTGGGATCTATCAAAAAAAGTCGCGAACAACCTATCCAAGTCCGTGGATCTTAGAAATTCTTCATCAGAAGAACATACCAGTTACAATAAGCAGCGACGCGCACCACCCTCGGGATATTGTTAATCAATTCACGGAAACAGCCGCGCTTTTAAAAAATATTGGATTTAAAACAATAACCATTTTATACGGCGGCCATTGGAAACCATTCTCATATAATGATCATGGGATTATCCGGTGAGTCGCCAATTACCCGTTGGCTAAAACAAACTAATAGTTTTTGGTTTGCTCTATACGCTACATTGATGGCATTTTGCTTGTATACATGCGTATATGCCTTCCGCAAAACTTTTTCTGCAGCTACGTTCGAAGGTCTCAGCTATGCAGGCATTAGTTATAAAGTATGGTTAGTAACTTTCCAGGTGGTCGGGTACGCGCTTTCCAAATTTGTTGGAATCAAAATAATTTCTGAATTAAGACCGGCTTTACGTTCCATAGGTGTAGTACTGATGATCGCCATCGCCGGCATATCATGGCTGTGTTTTGCACTCGTTCCTCCTCCCTATAATATGGTATTTCTTTTCACGAACGGATTTCCCTTAGGTTTAGTATGGGGCATGATATTCGGCTACTTAGAAGGAAGGCGTTATACAGAGGTTCTTGGTGCTGGGCTATCCGTTAGTTTTATTTTTTCCGCTGGCTTTGCAAAGTCGGTGGGTGGTTTTATTATGCGCGATTGGGGCACATCGGAAATGTGGATGCCATTTGTATCAAGCTGCTTATTTATTATTCCTTTGCTCATATTTTTGTGGTTGTTGGATAAACTTCCTCCACCGTCCCCGTTGGATGAACAACTTCGCACCCGCCGTCAGCCTATGGATGCCAGCGAAAGAAAAAAGTTCGTAAACACATTTTGGCCAGGTATCATACTGTTCACATTAACCTATATGTTACTCACTACCTTTCGCGAATTCAGGGACAATTTTTCAGCCGAAGTTTGGAAATCACTAGGCTATGGAGACTCGCCGGAAATCTTCACGCAAACTGAAATTCCAATTTCTGTTGCCATACTAGCTGTGATGGGAAGCCTCATGCTTATTAAAAATAATCAGCTGGCCCTGATGATAAATCACTTGATGATCTTCGTCGGATTGATACTTATAGGTGTTAGTACTTTCTTATTTCAGCAACAACTTATTAGTCCGCCGGTGTGGATGATTTTAATTGGTATGGGGCTTTATCTTGGATATATTCCATTCAATAGTATTTTTTTCGATCGCCTGCTGGCTGCATTTAAATACGTAGGCACAGTTGGTTTTCTTATTTATGTAGCAGATGCATTTGGCTATCTAGGCAGCATTGGCGTTTTATTTTTTAAAGAGTTTGGATATGCAAGTCTAAGTTGGCTGGATTTTTTTATGTCCGCAGGATATGTGATATCCGGTTGGGGTAGCGTGCTTATTGGAGGATCCATGTTTTATTTTTATTGGAAACACAAACAATGGGAAAGAAATTTGAATACTGGAAAAGAAGCATCAAATGATAAATGATTGAAAAAGAAGTAATCAGAGGCATTAGCTTTTTGCTTTCCGCTTTTAGCTTATTCACTGCCGTGATCCGAACTAAGTCTGTTGGAGGACGGCGTAAAAATATGAAAAAAATTGGAGCAGACTTTCTCCGTTGCTAACTGGTTTAAAGCCATGTGCAGGCTAAGCGGTACCTAACGTTCAAATACCCGGAGTATTACAATGCATTAAGCAATGCTAGCCGGAAGACCCTGAATTCCAGGGGGTATGATGGACAAAAGAGAGACTGAAATCTTTGAAAAAGACTTCTTTTTGAAACCTGCATACGTATGCGGTAGTGGGGATGAGCTGGCTAAGGAGACAAATGTTCCCCTTTTAGATCTGGAAGAAATTAAATCCAGGGCCCGGGTAGTATTATCCAGATAGTTTTTACGAAATTCGTGCTCTTCAAGCGAATTTTTACTGGTTTTGTCACAATCGTTACCCATACGGAGAGGGTTGTTTGTCTCCCTTGTTATCTTAATTAACAGGTCTGTTTAAAGCTTACAATTGTGAAAGTACTTATGCTTGGTTGGGAATTTCCTCCGTTTTTTAGCGGGGGACTTGGAGTTGCCACTTTTGGCATGGTGAAAGCACTTAGCCCTAAGGTTGATATTAAGCTCATCATTCCAAACTCCAGTGGAAATATATCACTCTCCAATGTTAACATCATTGGCCTTAACACAGTTTCGGCCCAGGAACTAAATCTGGAGAGGCTTCAATTTAACTTTTCGAATTACACTTCAGAAGTTCAAAACGTATCGTTGACCGTAAGCCCGTATCACTATCTCAACGAAGAAATTATAAAAAATAAGTTTGATGAATTTGATTCCCTGACCACAAAAGAAAAAAAGGCTGAGAAAATACGGGGCATCTTTTCCAAAGAAGATGTTTATGGTTCTGATATTATGTACAAAATTTATCTCTACGCCCAGATCGTCAGTCAACTCACATCCGATGGAGAATTTGACCTGATCCATGCGCACGATTGGATTACTTTTCCAGCTGGTATCGAACTCAAAAAAACAACTAATAAGCCTTTGATTCTTCATGTTCATTCATTAGAAACTGATCGGGCAGGAGAAGCAACACGAAATGAAATATACTGGCTGGAGAAGAAAGCCATGACCATCGCCGACAGGATCTTTTCAGTAAGTCAGTTTACGAAGGATCAAATAATAAAACATTACGGCATTGATGCTGCAAAAATTTACGTGGTTCACAACGGCATTGACCCAGCTAACAAACCAAGGTCACATCATCAGTTGCGCGATAAATTAATAGTCTTCCTGGGCAGAATAACTCATCAAAAAGGTCCCGAGTTTTTGCTGGAAACCGCGGAGAAGGTTTCGCGCGTTTACCCACGTGTAAAATTTGTTGTAGCTGGCACCGGAGATCAATTTGCTCATATCCTCGAAACATCAGCCTACAAAAAAATGGGTAACAAATTTATTTTTGCAGGTTTTCTTACCAAGGCTAAAGTAGAGGAACTTCTCACTATGGCTGATGTATATTTCATGCCCTCGGTTTCGGAGCCCTTTGGACTAACTGCTCTCGAGGCGGCTCAGCACCACGTACCCACTGTACTCTCCAGCCAATCAGGCGCTGCAGAAGTTATGAAATCCTCACTGAAAGCGGACTTCTGGGATACGGATAAGTATGCAAATTACATTTATGCCTTGCTGAAGTATAATGTATTGAACCAAGAATTGTGCGAAAGTGCCAACAACGAACTGAATAGTTTAACCTGGGATCATACAGCAGAAAAAATTTCGAACGTATATCAACAATTTCAATGACACGTGCCTATGTAAAGCAGTAAGATATTAAAAAATCCCTCTATGCCCTCTATTTGCTTCTACTTCCAAGTACATCAACCTTTTCGCCTGAAACCTTATGACTGTTTTAAAATCGGCTATGATCATTCATACGAGGATATAGAGAAGAATCTAGAAATTCTTAACCGCGTTTCGACGAAATGTTATTTACCTGCCAATAACATTCTTCTGCGCCTGATCGAAAAACACCATGGCGATTTTAAAATAGCTTATTCGATCAGTGGAACAGTCCTTGAACAAATGGAAAGATACAGACCCGACGTGCTTCACTCTTTCCAGGCGCTGGCAAAAACCGGATGTGTGGAGTTTCTAGCGGAGACTTACTATCATTCTTTAAGTTTTCTTTATTCAAAAGAAGAGTTCATTCGGCAAGTTGGAAAACATAAAGAAAAAATTGAAGAACTATTTCATCAGAGGCCTACCATTTTCAGAAATACAGAACTAATTTATAATAATGAGGTTGCCAACTTTATTTCCGAACTAGGTTATAAGGGAATTATGTGTGAAGGGCTGGATCATATATTAGGGTACAGGAGTCCAAATTTTTTATATCACCCTCCTCAAAATACGAATATCAAATCGCTGCTCAAAAATTATAAGTTATCAGACGATATAGCGTTTCGTTTTTCCAATAAAGATTGGGCAGAATGGCCTCTTACCGCGCCTAAGTTTGCTTCTTGGGCGCATCAGATAGCTGGAAATGGTGAAACCATTAATCTGTTTATGGACTATGAAACATTTGGAGAGCACCAATGGCCAGAAACAGGCATATTTAATTTTTTAACACACATGCCTGAAGAAATTTTAAAACACCCTGATTTTAATTTTAAAACACCTTCCGAAGTAATCGAAGCTTACGAGGTGCGTGGCGAATACGATGTCCATCATTTAAGTTCCTGGGCTGATTTAGAGCGCGACCTCTCAGCTTGGCTAGGAAATAGTTTACAGTACGACGCTATGGAAAGAATTTACAACCTGGAGAAAACAGTAAAAGAAACTGAAGATGAAAGCTTAATTGATAGCTGGGCCAAGCTGCTTACATCCGATCATTTTTACTATATGTGCACGAAATACTGGAATGATGGTGACGTCCATAAATATTTCAGTCACTACAATACTCCTTACGATGCTTACATCAACTACATGAATGTAATCACTGATTTGGAACACGTCCTGGAAGTAAAATTCGAAAAAGCTGGTGTGCGTGAAACACCAAATTTTATCTTTGCAAAAAGCTAATTTTTGACCAGCAGCTCAATACTATCAGCATTGAAAATTTACACTTCTGAATTCGAAGAGGAGAAGATATTTGTTTCTCGGTTCTTGCAATTACTTGAACATCCCCATGCTTTTCAGCGGGATCATTTACCAGGACATATTACCGGTTCTGCCTGGATCCTGGATCATTCAAGACAATTTGTATTGCTCGTACACCACGGGACGTTAAATAAATGGTTGCAACCAGGAGGCCATGCGGATGGAGAAGAAAATGTATTAAATGTAGCGTTGCGTGAAGCCCGGGAGGAAACTGGGCTAAAGGATTTTACAATACTGCAGAATGGTGTTTTTGATTTGGATATTCATCCGATTCCCGCGCGTCTCGGTTTCCCGGATCACCTGCATTACGATATGCGGTTTTTATTTGAGTCGGATAAAAAAGAAAAAATAATAGTCTCCGAAGAATCACATGACGTCGCTTGGATACCTATCGATGAATTAGGTTTATTGACTTTTAATAATCCTTCGATTATGCGCATGGCCTACAAAATCAAACGGCTCCGATAAACAACCGTTACTTGGAGCTGATTAATAGTAGTCCGAATGCAATGACAACGAACCAAAATTTGTATCCCGAAAGGGCAGGTATAACAACCCAGCCCACTTGCATAATCACAGCCAAAAGAACCAATACAACGGCTATACCTTTTAGAATTGATCGTGTCTTGTTACTCATAGGATTTTAGATTGTAGATTTTAGATTGTAGATATAATTTTAGATTGACGATTTAGATTGTAGATTGGTTGTTAGTAGTAATAAAGTGTCGCGTATAAAAAATGTAAGTCATAATCTCAATCTACATCAACAATCTAAAATCGTCAATGTAAAATTATCCTTGTCCGGACAATTTATGCAATTCAAATAAGATTTGGTTTCCAATTCAATTGCTTAATAGTTTTGAAATTTTGAAAAAGAGGCCCAGGTTAAATTAGCCGGATAAACTTAGTTTTAATTGGAGGTCCTCACGAGTTGTTCTTATTATGCTTTTTTCGGGATTTTCTAGAAAAGAAAAAAGATTTAGGTAGTTAAATAGGTGCAACCTAATAAGACTCACAATATTAGAGAAAGACCATTTTTTCTTAATCTGTTTTTGTATCACTTGTAATAATAAGTCAGCAATTAAGGCGCACCATACTTGTATTTTAATAGCGTTCTGATTGTCTCCTAAAAAATATTGCAAGGGCATATTTTGTTTTAAGCGTTTGAACAGTAATTCAATGCTCCAACGTTTTTTATACAAGTTGCTTATGTAGGAAGCGGTGGATTTAAAATCATTTGTAATGAAGTTAAAGGATCTTTTTGTGTCAGGACAAGTAAACCTAATGAGTCTGCATTTGACTTTAGGGATTTTCTTAACCGGAGCCCCTAGGATAACAAACTCATCTTTGGTCACACCTGCTTTTTTCTCTCTGCGGCTAATTTTCTGACTATTATAAACTTCATGGTAAGTATAAGGATGAAGTTTTGTTACCCATCTTATTTTTTCATTAGTCCAAGAATTGTACTGATGATAGTTACGATAGCCTCCATCCATAATTAGAGTACTTCCCGCAGGAAGATTTACATATTTATTGAAAGTCTTGTCGCTAGATGCTGCTTGGGAAAGGTGAATGATGCAAGGTACACATTCACTTGTCTGGACAGCCATATGAACCTTCAATCCACCCTTGCGCTTACCGTTTTCCTTACTTGGGCCTGCGCCTTTGAAAATGGCTTGAAAAAGTTTAATAGTAGTGGAATCAATTACATAAATAGATTTCTTTCTGGGTCGGCTGTCCGGGTAAAAACGATCCCAATACGACTTTAAAGCAAAATAGATTTGTTCAAAGACCACGCTGTCTCTTTTTGCATTAGCTTCAGCAAAAGTGCTTCTGGCTGGAAAATATTTGATGTCACAGCTGGATAATTTCCCTTCCATAGCTCGCATTCCACTCACTACTTCCCTTAGCGAATGACAGTGTCCATAACAAGTAAATAACATACTTACCAAATGATGCCAGGTATTGAATTTCTTATAGTAGTAATCTGAATTAGTTCGCCCGACGCATTCTATTACTAGATCTTTTGGAAGAAGTTTTATTAACTGAGCGAAGGTCGGCTGTCCGGAAAAATGAATACTTTTGTTCATGGTATTTTTGTTGTGGTAAACTAATCTACCATAAAAAAGCAAGGTCATTATGGCCTTGCTTAATTTTTTCCCACTTTTATCCCGGACAGTAATAATGTAAAATCTACAATCCTAATACCATTCATCGATTTTTTCAGCAGGCTTCCAATCATCCTTAGGTTCGAAATATTTCCATAGCATACGGGAAACATCTCTCATTAAAACATATCCTTCATTCGTAGCCGTCCAGCTTTCATCTTTTTGATTTTTGGTAATCACACAAAATACGTAATCACCATGAGGTGCATTAACTAATACTACTTCGGATTTGGATCCGACAACCATTCCTTGTTTCGAGGCTACCTGAATGTACGGAGGAATTTGGGATAATGCTCCACCATCCCAATAGATGCGGATTAGATTTCTGTAAATGCGTTCGCTTGCCCGTGCACTGATCACTTTACCTTCGCGAATGCTCACCAACAGCTCGGCCATTTCCCGTGGGGTTGTCTGTCCCCAACCGTATTTAGTCCAATTCGTTTCTCTTCCCGGAGTTCTTGAATTTACGCGAGTATATTGGCAGCCGTGTTTTGCGAGCCAAGCGTTCACGGTAGAACCAGTTCCGGCCAATTGTTGGCACCATAGGCTTGCCGTATTATCGCTGGTCGTGATCATTAGCATCATCACTTTCGATAGTGAAATTTTCTCGCCACTTTTAAAAGAGCCCAGAATATCTTCGCCCTCATAAAGCAACGAATCGTGATACGTGAGTATCGTATCATAATCCAAAATGCCTTCTTCAATTTTATTGAATACACCGATCGTAATGGGTACTTTAATCATGCTGGCCGTTGGGAAAATCGTATCCGCATTGATCTCTACCGTTTTTCCGGATTTAAGATGCCGAACATACATGCCCACATCACCTTTAAAATCCTTGACAAGTGTCTGTAATTTTCCTTTTAAAATATTATCCTGCTGCTGGCCACACACAGGAAACCAGGACGGAATTATTATTCCAATTAAAAGTAAGTAGGGACGCATTTGAATATCTATTAAAAGCTTAAAGCTAAAATTTTAAAGTCAAGCTTGTAGCATGGGCAACTATTCATTGTAATATATATTTATCAATTGCGAGAAAAGCTTAACCTTTCGGCTTTTAGCTTTTAGCTTTACACATGGCCGAAATAGGAACTGATATTGAAAAGGCGAAAGCATTGCTTATTGCGGGCGAACTCGTTGCTATTCCAACGGAAACAGTCTATGGACTCGCAGGTGATGCGCTTAATCTTTCTAGTGTTACAAAAATTTTTGAAGCTAAGGGCAGACCGCAATTTGATCCCCTCATTGTCCATATTCCCGATTTTGAAAAAGCGCAACAATACGCTAAAGAAATTCCTGTACAAGCCAAACTTCTGACTGATCGATTTTGGCCCGGTCCCCTAACATTAGTGATGACCAAAAAGTCGATAATTAGTGATTTAGTTACTTCAGGATTGGACACCGTGGGACTACGTTGTCCTGATCATCCATTAACTCGTGACCTTTTACGGTCTATTCCCTTTCCGTTGGCTGCGCCAAGCGCAAATCCATTTGGATATGTAAGTCCCACTCTGCCTGAACATGTCGAAGAGCAACTCGGAGATAAAGTAGCGTATATCCTGGATGGTGGACCGTGCCGGCTAGGCGTTGAATCCACAATCATAGGTTTTGAAAAACAATTACCGGTTATTTACCGATTAGGAGGACTTACCGAAGAACGCATCGAAGCCGTCATAGGAAAGGTACGCGTTCGGGCGTATTCCACTTCGAACCCCCAAGCCCCGGGTCAATTAAAAAATCATTATGCTCCTCGCAAGAAACTGAAGCTCGGCAATCTTTCAGAACTTTTAGAAGAATATGCTGACAATGTTATAGGTGTGCTCTCCTTTCAGCAGGATTTTCATGTCCCTTTTAAATTTATTCTTTCATCATCCGGAAACCTTGATGAAGCAGCGCAAAATCTCTTTTCAGCTTTGCGCAGTCTGGATAAAATGCCCATTGACATAATTCTTGCTGAGCCTGTTCCTGAAATTGGTTTAGGAAAAGCAATTAATGACCGGCTGCGGCGGGCGGCAGCGGATTAATAAAAGTGTTGATGTGTTGAAGTTCAAAGTGTTGAAGTGTAAAAAAGAATAGTGGAACATTCACTAAATTAAACTTAGATTGGGAACTAAAGCATCAATAACCGTCAATACAGCACACCATCCTGAAATTAACGTCACTTCAATACTTCAACACTTCGCACTTCAACACTTTTCATTATCTTCAAATCCTAATCTTGGTACATGAAAAAAATTTTAATTCTTACAGGCGGAGGTGATTGTCCGGGACTTAATGCTGTGATACGAGGGGTTTCGAAACGGGCGCGAAAAGAAAAGGACTGGGAAGTTTATGGATGCATCGAAGGATTCAACGGCGTGTTTAATGATCCTCAGGAACTTGTAAAACTTACAAGTCAGAAAACTGCGGGTATTCACGTGAAGGGTGGAACCATTCTTAAAACCACAAACAAAGCAAGCCCGATAAATTTTCCTATGCTACAGCCCGATGGCTCTATCAAATTCGTCGATCGCTCGGATGAGTTGGTAACCAAACTAAAAGCGCTGAAGTTCGATGCTGTAATAAATATAGGAGGTGATGGCTCTCAAAAAATTTCCAATACTCTTTATAAAAAAGGCATACCCATAATCGGTGTTCCCAAAACTATTGATAACGATCTCTCTGCAACAGATATCACCTTTGGATTTCACACAGCAGTACAAGTTGCTACGGACTGTTTTGACAAGCTGGTCACAACAGCCGAAAGTCATCATCGGGTAATAATTATGGAGGTCATGGGACGTGATGCCGGTTGGATTGCACTGCATACCGCGATCGCTGGTGGCGCAGAAATTTGCCTCATTCCGGAAATTCCATATGATGTTCGGAAATTAGTTAAGCGAATTGAACTCCGTTACAAAAAAGGCCGTGGGTTTGTAAATATTGTAATAGCAGAAGGTGCCTGTCCAAAGGAAGGGACTATCACCTCAGCTGCAGGAGAAATGGGATCGGAACATGTTCGCCTTGGTGGAGTGGCCTATCAACTTTCTAAACAACTGAAGGATGCCGGCTGTAAAGCTGAGATCCGGGAAACTGTCTTAGGACATATTCAACGAGGTGGAAGTCCAGTAGCATTCGATCGAATCCTGGCGACTCTTTTTGGCGTGAAGGCGTTCGAACTCGCTAAAGAGAACAAATTCGGACGGATGGTAGCTTTTCACAATAATGAAATTACTTCCGTAACCTTAGACGAGGCAACAAAACAATCTAACTTAGTAAATAAAGAATCCTATTTGGTACAGGCAGCCAAAGGGTTGAGTATTAGTTTTGGTGATTGAAATGATTCACTCAAGTTCGATATGAAAATTGCCACTAATGTTTCGGGGGTTTGCGATGGCGGGGATTATTATCACTACTGTTCATACGAAGCACAACACTTTGATTAACCACAAAAAGTGTCAACGAAGCACGTCACCGCCGCTATCGCAAACCCCTTGTTCGCCGCAGTCATACACATGATAAGATACGATTGTCTGTTTTTTCTGAACTTATCTAAATTTGCTCTATTATCTTCACACGGTCGGGATCAGTATACAAGGCGACTCCCTTGCCCTTATCCATCAAGCCCAATACCGCACCCATGACTCCCGCGCCAAGAGCCATTCTCACGGTTTCCCCTACAACATCGAGGATGTTAGCCGTGAATCCATTGTGCAGATTCATAATACTCAATAAATTCAGGTTTAGGCTTACTGTAGTAAGAAACATAATTATCGCGCCAACCTTCATACCACCAAGAAATGTCCGGATTCTCTTCAAATACTCAAAAATGTAAGCAGAAATGCCTGAAATATGTTTTTGAGCATGAGCAGCAGGAAATCTGGCGGCACTTTGCGCAAACCAGTGTATTGAATCTCGCCCAATTTCGTATATGGCGCGAGCAGATTCCAAAAATCAAATATCCTAAAAGAAAAATTGTGATCGACCCCACAATGGTCGGCACTAAAACTCTCATATTCATCGTTGCTTTCATGTTCGTTCTTATTTAAACTTTTTTATGAGCATTGCAATTTAATAGGCATAGCTATTCATATCGGCAATGACTCCATTCAGGTGGCAAATTACTCCTCACAGGTATTGAAGTAGTTACCCTGTGCCCATCCTAAAACCACAACTATACCTCCCTTCAAATTCGAATTTGGTTATTGCCACTAACGCTAACCTATAAAAGGTATGCGTTTAAATACCTATTTCTTTGTCCCACGTTGCTGACGAAATTACCTGCACAGACTTTAAGAACCTACAATACAGCATATGCTTTATAGCCGTTGTGTTGGCTGCTGTTTTATTTTCCTTCGACGACTTTTGGTTGTACTATTGTTCCTTGTCCAGATACTATTTTCCATTTGCCATCAATTATTTTATGAACAATTGTACGTCTAACATATAAAATAGTTGAATCTTTCATTGTTAGTTTTTTGACAACAGATAATGTTGCGACTTCACATGAATATGTAAAAATATCAAACCGCGGCGCTACTCTTATCACATTTGTTGGTGCGAGACCAACCAAACCTTTTACTTCCTCAGCTTTAGTATTTAAGTTTCCGTATGGTGTTTCATTAATAAAGCCATCTGAAAATATTTTGTTGAAAAAAGCAGAATCTTTTGTTGACATGGCAATGTTGAAGCTATCATCAAGATTATAAAAATAAGTTTTTGCTTTTTCTATATTTTCAAATGTTTGAGCGAATAAGTTTGTTCCTACCAAGGTTGATAATAAAATTATCAGAACTGAAATTTTTATGACTTGCATACATTGAAGTTTTTATTGTCAATAATTGAGACCGTTTTATTATTTTAAAGAGCAATTTTTTTAATGCCACTTAAGTGTTTATTTTGAATTGAATTATGATTGCGTCAAAAAATAGCAGCCAACAACTCGCTATATCTATTCGTAAAACTTATTAATGGATATCAGCATTGCTGATATTTTCTTTTTATCCCCGAGCATTCAAAATGCAATGTTTCTTTCTGCCTTACAACATTCTGCAAGCTTTTTGTAAATATATGGGAATAGATCTCGGTGGTTTTCGTTGAGCTATGACCTAAAATTGTTTGAATGTATCTAATCTGTCCCATCTTCAAATAGGTGAGTGGTAAATGATTTCTTAACGTATGCGTTGATGCTGACTTTTTGAAGTCCGCTAATCGTAATGAATGTTTCACAATACACTATACTGGAATCCCTACGCGCGAGTTTATTTGACTATTTCGTTTGGCAATAACGGATCAAATGAAACAATCGTTTACTAAAAAATACGCTGTCAGCCCGCTGGGAACTGCAGACTTTTCCTAAATTCGCCCCCATTACAATTTACCCGACAGCCAAATGAAAACCATTAACGAGATAAACTTTAAGGGAAAGCACGCCCTTATCCGAGTAGATTTTAATGTTCCATTAGATAAAAGTCTTAACGTCACAGACGATAACCGCATACGAGCAACCATCCCTACGTTGAACAAAATTTTGAACGACGGCGGGAGCTGCATTTTGATGTCGCACCTCGGAAGGCCAAAGGATGGACCGGAAGATAAATTTTCACTCCGTCACACGATCAAAAAGACTGAAGAACTTTTAGGCAAGAAGGTACAATTTGCCGGCGATTGCATCGGGGAAGAGGCTTTTAAACTTTCATCCAGCCTTAAACCCGGCGAGGTGTTGCTCCTAGAAAATCTACGCTTTTATAAACAGGAAGAGACGGGCGACGTCGGGTTCGCAGAAAAACTTTCCAAGCATGGAGATATTTATGTTAACGATGCATTTGGAACGGCCCATCGCGCCCATGCATCGACCACCATTGTTGCTCAGTTTTTTAAAGACAAATGCGCAGGCTTTGTTATGGCTGCTGAACTTGAAAATGCGAAAAAAGTAACTGAAAAAGCCGAGAAGCCATTTACAGCGATCATGGGAGGCGCTAAAATAAGCGACAAAATTCTGATCATCGAAAATCTGCTTGACAAAGTAAACAACCTGATTATTGGTGGCGGCATGGCTTACACTTTTTTCAAAGCGCTCGGAGGTTCTGTCGGGAATTCCTTGGTGGAGGAAGATAAACTGGATTTAGCAAAAGAACTGATTCAAAAAGCAAAGGCGAAAGGGGTTGACCTTGTTTTGCCTATTGATTCCGTTGTAGCCGATAAATTTGCTGCAGATGCAAACACACAAGTGACAAATAATAATGCAATTCCAAATGGGTGGATGGGCCTTGACATCGGGCCGCAGGCAATCAGCGTATTTAGAAAGGCCATAGAAGGTTCCAAAACCATTTTATGGAATGGCCCTATGGGAGTATTCGAAATGGAGAAATTTGCTGACGGAACAAAAGCGGTAGCGGAAGCTGTAGTAAAGGCAACGGAAAATGGTGCATTCTCATTGATCGGAGGAGGAGATTCTGCAGCGGCAGTTGCACAGCTAGGCTATAGTGAAAAGGTTAGTTATGTATCAACCGGAGGAGGTGCCTTACTTGAGTATTTTGAAGGCAAAGTACTGCCTGGGGTTAAGGCCCTTGAATAAAGGATGGCTTATCGAATGTATTTGGAATTCTATAAGGCTTGCTGAATTCTCTTGGCAACTTCTTCTAACTCAGTTTTTGAAGGTGATAATTTCGCCCGTGTGAAATTCAAATCTCCCATGGAATTCATAGGCACAAGGTGAACGTGAGTGTGAGGTACTTCTAACCCAATTACAGCTACACCAATTCTTTTGCAAGGCACAGCCTTCTTTATAGCGAGTGCAACCTTCTTTGCAAAAATATTTAATCCGGCAAGTGCATCATCATCCAAATCAAAGATGAAATCTATTTCTTGTTTCGGAACTACTAAGGTGTGACCTAACACGAGTGGGTTGATATCCAGAAAGGCAATGTACTTCGCATCTTCTGCTACGATATAGCCAGGAATTTCGCGATTGATTATTTTAGTGAATATAGTTGCCATCGCTTACTGAAATTCAACTCGAGATTTTAACAACTTCGAATTCGATTTCTCCTGCAGGAGTTTTAATATTGGCTACCTCACCCATTTTTTTTCCCAATAAACCTTTTCCGATCGGAGACATCGTGGATATTTTTCCGGCCTTCAAATCAGCCTCTTCCTCGGAAACTAACGTGTAGGTAACAGAGGCGCCATTCTTTTTATTCTTGATAGTGACCTTAGATAAAATCGAAACCTTGGAAGTATCAATATTATTTTCATCCAATAAACGCGCATTAGAAACAAGGTCTTCAAGCTGCGCAATTTTAGCTTCGAGGTGTCCTTGAGCATCTTTAGCAGCATCGTATTCCGCATTTTCACTGAGATCGCCTTTGTCCCGAGCGTCTGCAATTTGACGAGCAATATCCTTTCGCCCCTTTGATTTTAGGGTACTCAACTCATTTTGTAACTTTTCCAGTCCTTCTTTAGTATAGTATGATACTTTTTTACTCATAACTCCAAATTTTCTTCACTTCATTCACTTGTGATAGCCGAAAAGGGATATTCACAAGCGTGCTGTCTATTTCTAACATTGTATGTGCTACTTATTTTAGAACACCAGCAGTTAGCTTCGCTGTGATCAAAAAAAGAAACAACGACCTCGTGTCTGAGACCGTTGCTATGACAAATGTAATACTTTATTATTCAATGCAAAATCAGGCCCCTACCAGATCAGGGAGATTTGTTTTGATTTGCTCTAAAATTTCATCATCGAATTTTGCCAGGTAAAGCGTCTTTACTTTAGCGAGCTGCTCAACGGTTAATCCTTTGGAACCGCGAAGATCTGCCTTATATAAGCTGGCATTTTCGAAATCAGCTCCCATCAAATAGCAATTTTGCAAATCGGCTTCCATTAAGAAAGCATTGCAAAAATTAGCCTTGATCAAAAAAGCACTTTCAAAGTGGGCTTTAATAAGAAATGCATCTTTGAAGTTTGCGCCGCTGGCGTAGGCACTTTTAAGGTTAGCCTGATTCAGGTTGGAATTTTCAAAATTGGTCTGATTCAAACGGGCATTCTCCAGATTTGATTCAATTAAGGATGATTGTGAAATATTAGCAGAGTTCAAATTGGAGCCTGTCAGATTTACATAGTTAAGATTGGTCCGGGGCAAATAGCAATTTACCAAATTGATCTCATGAATCTTATGACGATTCAATCGCTTGATATTACCCACCGTACGGAACGCGGCTTCTTCCGATTCCCACAATCTAAAATCGTCAATCTCATCTTTATATGTACGGATCCGCTGACGTGTTTCGCCATTTTTATTGAGCCAGAATATTAAAATACCAATAACCGCGATATCGAAAATCATTCCGTGCGCTTCCGCAAGAACTTGTATAATGAAAGTATTAAAATCGGAGATATAATAGGGAAGACTTAGCGACAGTACGAGGATGGTTACTAATACTAAAACGATTGTGGACGTGAGAAGAGGCTTCTCAATAATCGAATTGAAAATCTCTTTCCCCTTTTTAATACGTTTTTGTAAAATACCCATGAATGAGAAGAATATTAAGAGCCTTAGTTAAAACCATTAAGCCAATCGTAAGGCATTAATTTTCTGGACCAAAGCTACATTTATTTTTACATGCGATTCATACGTCCAACCCGCAATGTGTGGGGTTAATATTACATTAGACCTTTCGCGTAAAGAATTGAACGCATGCTTTTGGAGTGCTGTAAATTTATCCAGTTTCTCATTCTCAAGGACATCTAAAGCAGCACCCTGTAAATAGCCTTCGGCAAGAGCTTTATCCAGATCTGTTAATGATACGATCTCCCCTCTCGCTGTATTAATAAGTATAATAGACTTTTTAAACCGCTTAAAATAATCTTTATCTACAAACGACTTTGTTTCAGCGGTAAGTGGAATATGGAGACTTAGAATATCAGCCTCATGGAAAATTGTCTCCATTTGGGCCTCCTTGCAAAATGTGTCGGAAAAATTGCTTTTGTATTTATCGTACGCTAAAACATTACATTCAAATCCTAACAAACGTTTAGCAAAAGCTCGACCTGTATTTCCATATCCGATAATGCCCACAGTTTTACCCATGAGCTCTTTCCCGCGATTAGCTTCTCTCTCCCAAACGAATCTTTTAACCTCTTGATCAGCCTTTGAAATATTTCGCATTACCGTCAGCAAAAGTCCTACAGCATGCTCCCCTACTGCATCCCGATTTCCTTCTGAAGCATGAAGAACATGAATGCCTTTCTCTGCTAGATAAGATAGGTCAAGATTGTCTAATCCTGCCCCTGCCCTTCCGATAAATTTTAAGGTTGGATCTGCGCCTAACAATTCCCGATCTATCGAAGTTTTACTGCGTACGATCAGTCCTTGATAGCCATGATGCTTTGATCTGATCTCCTCCCGGGTGATGCCAGGCTGATAGTCTGCTTCCCAGCCAATGTCTTGCAACATAGTAAACAAACTATTGTGCATTGAATCAACTATTAAACACTTGGGCGCAGCCATTAAAGCAATATATGTACGGTGAAAAAATAAACCGTTAAGCCTAACAGGTCATTCATGGTTGTAATAAATGGACCCGCTGCCAATGCAGGATTAAAATTAAAACGATTTAACACTAACGGAGTGATGGTCCCTATAAATGAAGCAAAAAGTACAACACTGAAAAGTGCCAATGATACAACGATGGACAATTTATATTCTCCAAAAAGCAAAACATTCGCTCCAAAAACTAAAACTGCGAGCACCACTCCGTTAAGAATGGCAACAAAAAAAACTTTAATTAATCGATTCCATAACCCCTCGTCTACAAAGTCGGGATTAGCAAGACTTTGAACAATAAGGGAGGACGATTGAATTCCGACATTTCCGCCCGTAGCTTGAATCAACGGAGTAAAAAATGCGATGGCCGTTACCTCGGCAAGTTCTCTTTCAAACAAGCCCATGAACTTAGCATTCATCAGGCCTCCCGCAATGCCGATTAGCAACCAAGGTAACCGTGCGCGTGTATTGCGCCATATGCTGTCATCCTCTTCTACATCTTCGCTGATACCAGCCATGATCTGACGTTCTTCCTCTGCCTGTTCTGTAATAACATCCACAACGTCATCGATAGTGATTCTTCCAACCAGTTGACCCTGGACGTTGACCACCGGTACAGATTCCAGGTCATACTTTTTCATTTTCTCGGCCACTTCCCAATCTTCAAGATAGGTTTCTACAGATACAATTTCTTTTTCGTAAATATCAGCGACGATAGTTTTCGCATCAGATACAATTAAATCCTGCAATGCCACTCGTCCTAAAAGCTTATCGCGTTCATCCACAACATAGACGGTATAGAATTTATTAACATTCTCAGCTTGCTTGCGAATTTCATCCACGCATTGAACTACGGTCCAGTTATAGCGGGCTTTCATCAACTCCTTTGCCATTAAACCGCCGGCGACATTTTCTTCATAGCGCAGCAACTCTGTTACCTGCACCTTAAGTTCAGGCTCTAATCCCGATAAAACTTCTTCTCGTTCCTTGATCGGGAGTTCATTTAGAATATCCGCTGTATCATCTGACGCAAGCTGATTGAGAAAATTAATGATCTCCGAGGGAGGATATATTTTTAGAAATTTTTTGCGGGTTTCACGATCGAGGTCACTTATAATTTCCGCCTGAATTTCAATATCCAGAAGATCCATTACATATTTGGATTCTTCTGAATTAAATTCATACAACAGCGATGCAATGTCGGCTGGCTTAACATGCGCAAAGGCATTGCGTATAAATTGCTCATCACGCTCGTCTAATGCTTGCTGAAAGCGATCGCGAAATTCCTTCGTCAACTCAAAATCAACCGTTACCTGCTCCACGACTTTTTTCTATTAATAAGGTGAGGTTTTCAAACTCTTCAGCCGATAATTGTTCAGCGCGTTTTTCCAATAGCGGAAGCGCTGAAATTTCGGCTGCCAAATTTAGATTTTTTAGTGCGTTGCGCAAGGTCTTCCTTCGTGTATTGAATGCCTGTTTCACAACCTGAATAAAAAAAGTTTCATCACATGTCAACTTTGTAACCCCATTCCGTTCCAGTCGAATAACCCCGGACATAACTTTAGGTGGCGGCGTAAATACACCGGGGGGCACCTTGAACAAAAAATAAATATTGTAATACGCTTGGAGCAATACGCTCAGAATGCCGTAGGTCTTGCTTCCGGGAGGAGCGGCAATACGATCCGCTACTTCTTTTTGAAGCATGCATACTATCTCCTCTACTTGGTCATGATGTTTTAGAATTTTAAAAAGTATCTGCGATGAAAGATTGTAAGGAAAATTTCCGATGACGGAAAACTTACCTTGGAAGATTTTATCGATAGGCATTTCCAAAAAATCACCTTCGATAATTACTTCCTGTAAAGCAGGATAATGTTTTTTTAAATAGGCGACAGAGTCCCGGTCAATTTCGATGACTTTTAAATCCATTTGATCGCGGGCTAACAGGTATTGAGTAAGCACGCCCATACCGGGACCAATTTCGAGAACCTGTTGTTTTGATAATTTGATTTTCAAAGCGGCCACAATCTGTTGAGCAATGTTTTGATCGTGCAAAAAATGTTGCCCTAAGGATTTCTTTGGCCTTACCTTATTGGTTTTTCTATCCGCATACATCTGCCAATCTACAAGGAACAAATAGATATTTTTACTAAATCGCAAAGAATTGAATTCAATACATGACCCCAACTCAAAAACCTCGTATCGGAATTACCCTCGGAGATTGCAATGGTGTAGGGCCTGAAGTCGTGATCAAAGCGTTGGCTGACAACCGGCTGCTTAGCATGATTACACCTGTATTATATGGCTCGGCTCGGGTTATCTCCTTTTACAAAAAACTACTGAACGTGGAGGAGTTCAACTACACGCAGGTACGCAACAAAGGACAGTTTGCTCCGAAGAGCGTTAACGTAATAAATTGTTGGGAGGATTCTCTAGAAATTAATCCCGGCCGGGCTTCAAAAGAAAGTGGAAAAGCAGCATTTATTGCACTGAAACAAGCATCAGAAGAACTTAAAGAAGGAGTTATTGATGCCCTGGTTACGGCGCCAATCGATAAGCACACAATACATAGTGAAGAATTCCCTTTTAAGGGACATACGGAATTTTTAACGCAGTTCTTTGAGGCAAGTGAAAGCCTCATGTTTATGGTAAGCGATAAACTTCGCGTAGGATTGGTAACAGAGCATATTCCTGTAAAAGAAATTGCCTCATCCATTACCAAAGAAAAGATAGAGGCTAAATTAAAAGTGATGGATTTTTCACTTCGCAAGGATTTTGGTATTGCAAAACCTAAAATTGCAGTACTAGGCCTGAATCCCCATGCGGGCGACAATGGATTACTTGGGCCGGAGGAAGAGGAAATCATCAAACCCGTGATTACAGATCAAAAAAATAAAGGTAAGCTTGTATTTGGGCCTTTTCCCGCGGATGGTTTTTTTGCTGCGGGCGCTCATTTAAAATATGATGGTGTTTTGGCTATGTATCATGATCAGGGCCTGGTTCCCTTCAAATCCATTGCTTTCGAAGATGGTGTGAATTTTACCGCAGGCTTAACGGTAGTACGGACCTCGCCTGACCATGGAACCGGATATGGGATAGCTGGTAAAAATCAAGCTAATGAAAGCTCCCTTCGTGAGGCTATTTATCTGGCTGCAGAAATTTTTAAGCATAGAAATGAACCATCTAAAGAAAAATAAGCTTACTTAAGTGCCTCATTTCCACTATTCACCCGCAGGTTAGCACTTAGTTTTTTTTATTCTATATATTTGGACTTGAAGTATCAGTTGAAATGGATATCGTCACTAAGAAGCAGTTGAACATACTTATTCAGTTGGCAGAAGCGGATAAGCACTTTGCTAAAATTGAACGAGATTTGATTTTTAAGATCGCACGAGAACGAAAATTCTCTGAAGAAGAGGTCAATGACCTGATCAGAAATCCCCAGCCCATCGATTCATTGGGAGCACTTTCACTGGATCAGAAATTTGAGTACCTCATGGTCGGCTATTGAATTGGTATTTGTAGACCAGAATGTATTCGAAAGCGAGATTATCTTTTGTAAAAACATAGCCATTAAGCTTGGATTCAAAAAGGGAATAATTGATTATTTCATTGAAAATTATGAGCTAAAAACCCGCCAGGAATTCAGGGAAACTGCAATTAATGAGTTCATTTAGCCTTTCCCCTGTCATTTTTTACTTTTCTCATTAATTGTTCTAAATTTGCCGACTAATTTTTAAACGAAAAGGTTTTGAGTGTGGCGGCTTACAGTATCAATATTGTCGGCTTGAGCAATAAGGATCACCATTTTCATTACGAATTTGGTGATGAATTTTTCAGCAAGTATGGAACAGACCTTATTTCTGAAGGTAGGTTTCAAGCTGATTTGCTTCTTTCCAAGCATGAAACTTTTATAGAAGTTGAGTTTAAAATTAATGGAATTGCCCGTTTGGTGTGTGATCGAAGCCTGGAGCCCTTTGATTATCCCATTGAAAGCACAAACAAGATTGTTTTCAAGTATGGCGATGAGCACCAGGAGATAACAGAGGAGATAGTTATTATCCCACGAGACACAGCGACCCTCGAAGTTGGACAATATATATATGAGTTCATCGGATTGGGGATACCATTGAAAAAGCTTCATCCTAAGTTTCAGGATGATTCAGACTTAGATGATGATTCGGAAGGAAAGATCGTATATTCCTCCGGCACATCCGAAGAAAAGAAAGACGAAGAGGAGATCGATCCTCGTTGGAATATTTTGAAGAAATTAAAATAAACTTTACACCATGCCGAATCCAAAACGCAAAACCTCGAAAACTCGCAGAGATAAAAGAAGAACACACTATAAAGCACATGCAAAACAGCTAACAGTATGCCCTACTACCGGTGAGCATCATCTTCCTCATCGCGGCTTCTGGCTTGAAGGGAAACTCTATTACAATGGCAAAGTGGTAATGGAAAAAGAAGTTTTGGCATAATTGCATGAGCTCGATCTGCTTCGCCAACTTTCGGTTGACTGAACCCCTTCAGAAAATAATAATCGAGGAGAAGAATTCTAGCTCTATCTTTTAGAAGTAACATTTAATATGTGCTCGCCGATGCTTCGGGGCATTTTTTTTATATAATTGATAAGTACCGGTCACCAAGGTTGAAAAATTAAATAGTATGACCAACATTAGAGCTGCCATTACAGGTGTAGGTGGATATGTTCCCGATTATATCCTTACCAACAAGGAACTTGAAACCATGGTGGAGACCAGCGATGAGTGGATTACCAGCAGAACAGGAATAAAAGAACGTCGGATTTTGAAAGGTGAAGGCCAAGGTGTCTCTGTTCTGGGTATTGGAGCAGTTAAGGATTTGTTAGCCAAAACTAAGCTTGATCCGGCGGAAATTGACCTGATCATTTTTGCTACAGTTACTGCCGACATGACTTTTCCTGCCACTGCAAATATTGTAGCCACGGCTGTGGGGGCTGTGAATGCCTTTAGTTTTGATATGAGCGCAGCTTGTTCCGGATTTATCTATGCGCTGACCACCGGAGCCAGTTATATCCAATCCGGTATGTATAAAAAAGTAATTGTAATCGGAGGCGATAAGATGTCGGCTATAATGGACTATACTGATCGCACTACCTGTATCATTTTTGGAGATGGCGCCGGGTGCGTTTTACTGGAACCCACAGCAGAAGAAGTTGGTGTCATGGATTACATTCTCAAGAGCGATGGAAAAGGAGAGGCATATCTTCACATGAAAGCAGGGGGTAGCCGCAGTCCGGCAACAGTGGAGACAGTTAAAGCCCGTCAGCATTTTGTTTATCAGGAAGGAGCTGCCGTTTTTAAGTTTGCTGTTACCAATATGGCTGAAGTATCTGCTCAAATTGCTGAGCGTAACAATTTAAAAGCCGGCGATATTGCTTGGTTGGTACCTCATCAGGCAAACAAAAGGATTATCGATGCTACGGCGGAACGCGTGGGTATTACTTCCGATCGCGTGATGATGAACATCGAGCGTTATGGAAATACAACAGGCGGAACAATCCCATTGTTGTTATGGGATTACGAAAAGCAACTGAAAAAAGGAGACAACTTAATCCTTTCTGCATTTGGCGGTGGCTTTACCTGGGGAGCCATTTTCGTGAGATGGGCGTACAACAGTTAACCTATCAAAGTTTAAAATTTGTCTCCAAATTTTGTAGGCAATCAAAAAAAACCCAAAATCTCGAACTCTTGTTATTATTCAATTCATTTGTAAATTAAAGTTTTTAAATTTTTATGGCCACCGTTTCAGATCTAAGCAAAGGAAATTTCATGCGTTATAATGGTGAAGTGATGCAAGTTGAAGAATTACAGCACCGAACTCCTGGAAACCTTCGCGCTTTTTATCAGATTAAAATGCGCAATGTGCGCAATGGAAAAGTTGCTGAACATCGCTTCCGACCGGGAGATGAAGTTCAAATACTGCGTGTTGAAACAAAGGAATATCAATACCTCTATAATGACGGAGATAGTCTTGTCTGCATGGATAACATAACGTTTGATCAAGTCTATATCGATAAAAGATTATTAGGCGATTCTGTCAATTATATTAAAGAAGGTGTTACATTGCTTATCGCGTTTGAAAATGGTGATAGTGCTATCACCGCAGAGCCTCCTACCCATGTAGTGATGGAGGTGCAATACACCGAGCCTGGGATGCAAGGCGATACGGCTACACGCACGTTGAAGCCGGCTACGTTGGAGAATGGCTCTGAAATTCGCGTCCCTCTATTTGTGAATACTGGCGACAAAATAAAAATCCACACCGGCACTGGTGAATATGTTGAACGCGTAAAAGAATAACGTCAATTCCATGAGCAAAACCCGTGCATCAAAATCAGCTGGTAAAAAAGAAGAATCGCTTTCTCAGGAAACGTCAGATTCCTCTTCATCAAATCCAGCTTCAATGAAAACATCAGAAATAAGAGACCTAATCGATTTCATCTCCAAATCCGGCTTAAATGAGGTGAACATTGAAACAAGGGAACTAAAGCTCAGCGTAAAACGTGAACCCGATCAAAAAGTTTTTAAGTCCACCTCTACTGTAACTCACGCTGCACCCACACAGACTGTTTCTTCTGCGGTCTCAAATCCTGCCGGTCTCGCAAACCTTGCTGCAGGAATAAAACCTGAGCTACCCGTAGCGGAACCTGCTGCAAGCAAGAAGACAGTTGAAATCAAATCACCCATGATCGGTACATTTTACCGTTCACCTGATCCTGATACACCAGTATTTGTTTCCGTGGGCGACAAGATCACAAAGGGTCAAACTGTTTGTATCATAGAAGCGATGAAACTATTCAATGAAATTGAATCCGAAGTTTCGGGCACAATTGTAAAAATACTGATAGAAAATGCGACCCCGGTTGAATACGATCAAATGCTCTTTGTCGTAGAACCAGATTAAAATCATTTATTGTACATCATAAACGATAGACCAAATTCACCTGTATCAAACCGCTGCTGAACGGGGTTTGATATTGGGAGTTGATAATTGAAATTTATGTTCAAAAAAATACTTATAGCCAACCGCGGAGAAATTGCATTACGGGTAATTCGTACTTGCCGTGAGATGGATATTAAAACAGTGGCTATATATTCGACGGCTGATCGGGAAAGTCTTCACGTACGTTTTGCTGATGAAGCAGTTTGCATTGGTGATGCGCCTAGCAAAGATTCTTATCTTAATATCCCGCGTATTATTTCGGCCGCGGAAATTACCAACGCAGATTCCATTCACCCGGGTTACGGCTTTCTTTCAGAACGCGCAGAATTTTCCGCCATTTGTCATGAGTATGGAATAAAATTTATCGGTCCTACGCCAGCGATGATAGAAGCGATGGGCGATAAGGCAACGGCAAAAGACACGATGAAAAAAGCAGGAGTCCCAACCATTCCTGGTTCTGATGGATTGTTAGAATCTATTGAACAAGGAATTAGTTTAGCAAAGGGGATTGGGTATCCTGTGATCGTAAAAGCTACCGCTGGAGGTGGTGGAAAAGGAATGCGGATCATAAATGATGACTCCGAATTTAAGAAAGCTTGGGATGATGCCAAACGCGAAGCGAGTGCTTCCTTTGGTAACGATGGACTCTACCTGGAAAAATTTATTGAAGAACCGCGACACATTGAAATTCAGGTCGTGGGTGATCAGTATGGTAAAGTTTGTCACCTTTCCGAACGCGATTGCTCCATTCAGCGCAGGCACCAGAAATTAGTAGAAGAAACACCTTCCCCTGTGGTAAATCAGGAGCTCCGTGAACAGATTGGTGATGCCGCAGTCAAAGGGGCAAAGGCTATCAAATATGAAGGTGCAGGAACGATTGAATTTCTGCTGGACAAGCATGGTGATTTTTATTTCATGGAAATGAACACCCGCATCCAGGTCGAGCATCCGATTACGGAAGAAGTTACTGATTACGATTTAATAAAAGAACAAATCAAGGTTGCCGCAGGTGTTCCCATATCAGGGACAAATTATTTCCCGAAGATGTTTGCCATGGAATGTCGAATCAACGCGGAAGATCCTGCTAATGGTTTCCGTCCTTCTCCTGGCAAAATCACCAACCTGCACATGCCCGGCGGACATGGCGTGCGAATCGATAGCCATGTGTACGCAGGCTATACCATCCCTCCTAACTATGATTCGATGATCGCCAAACTCATCACAACCGGGCAATCGCGTGAAGAGGTGATTACACGTATGAAACGGGCGCTTCAGGAATTTGTAATTGAAGGGGTGAAAACGACCATACCCTTCCACATTAAACTGATGGATAATCCGATATTCCGATCCGGTAAATTCAACACCAAATTTTTGGAAACTTCATTCGATTTCGGCTCACTCTCTAAGTAATGTTGAATTCCCCCTCTTAACCATTCATATAATATTAAATTTCAAAGGGTGCGTATACACGTGTCCTTTTTTGTTTTTTGAGTATTTTACAAATAGCAAACAAAGAATGTACCTGGCCTCCAAACGCCTCAACTTAGAGACGGTGTTTTTTTGGCTTTGTTCGTTATAACGTATAAAGGGTGAGTAGCAATAAATAAAACCAATTGTGAAAAGAAGAGAATTTATTGAAACAGCTGGATTAGGAATCACCGGAATGCTTTTGCCTGTGATGGGAAGAAGTATACCCATAGAGTCATCGTTAGAGGTTCGCATCGATGTGAGCACAAAAAAGAAATTGGCTGATGTTGCCTTGAATACAGCGAAGTCGCTGGGAGCCAGTTATACAGACGTTCGAATTGGGCGCTACCTCAATCAGTTTCTAACAACAAGGGAAAATAAAGTTGAAAACATTGTAAACACAGAATCATTTGGTATTGGAGTTCGGGTTATCGTTAACGGCACCTGGGGATTCGCATCTACAAACAGGGTAACGGAAGATGGAATAATGAAGGCTGCACAACAAGCAGTAAACATTGCGAAAGCAAATTCAAAATTTCAGACAGAACCGGTAAAGCTTGCCCCGGTAAAAGCTCATGGTGAAGTGGTTTGGAAAACTCCGATTGAAAAAAATCCCTTTACAGTTCCTGTCGCTGAAAAGGCGGATCTTCTTTTAAGAGCAAATGCGGCAGCTCTTCAGTATGGCGCGAGCTTTATAAGCTCAAATCTTTTTCAGGTAAATGAGCAAAAATATTTTGCTTCAACAGATGGATCTTATATCGATCAGGATATTCATCGCATCTGGCCAACGTTTACCGTCACGGCCACCGATAAAACATCGGGTACTTTTAAAACCAGGCTTGCACTAAGCGCTCCTGCAGGTATGGGATACGAATACATGGTTCCCAAAGCAGCTGACAAAATTCAAGGACCAGCAGGGATCGTTTTATATAAGAACAGCTATGATATTATAGAAGATGCTATTGCAGCGGCCAAGCAGGCAAAAGAAATGCTGTCAGCGAAATCAGTCGAGCCTGGAAAGTATGATGTTATATTGGAGCCGAATCACCTGGGATTAACAATTCATGAATCTGTAGGTCATCCTCTCGAACTCGATCGCGTGCTAGGTTATGAAGCTAATTATGCGGGAACTAGTTTCGCTACCATCGATAAATGGAAAGCCGGTAATTTTAACTATGGAAGTAAAATCGTGACCATTTTTGCGGATAAAATCCAACCTGGATCTTTAGGTGCCGTCGGCTACGACGATGAGGGTGTGAAATGCAAACGCTGGGATCTTATTAAAGACGGAGTGCTAGTAAATTATCAAGCCATAAGAGACCAAGCTCATATTCTCAATCAGAAAGAATCACATGGATGCTGCTATGCCCAAAGCTGGAGCGATGTTCAGTTTCAACGTATGCCCAATGTGTCTTTAGCACCTGGCATAGATCCCTACTCGATCGATGAAATGATAAAGGATGTGGAAAAAGGAATCTACATTGCGGGACGTGGGTCTTACTCAATCGATCAGCAGCGATACAACTTCCAATTTGGAGGGCAATTATTTTATGAAATTAAAAACGGCGCCATTGCAGGAATGCTGAATGATGTAGCATACCAGTCAAATACACAGGAATTTTGGAACAGTTGTGTTAAAATATGCGATGAGAAAGATTACAGACTGTTTGGGTCTTTCTTCGATGGCAAGGGTCAGCCTTCCCAGGTGAGCGCGGTTTCCCATGGCAGTGCTACCTCCCGATTTAATGGAATCAATGTCATAAACACAGGGCGAACAATTTGAATTTATGATATCCCATCAGCTGCTAATCCAAGACATGGTCATTCAGGAAATTTCATTGCTAGCGGGGCTTTCTGATGTTCCCTGTTAAGAAAAAAATATGAATGCATGAAAAGAAGAAATTTTATTCAACTAGCAAGTCTCGGAACAAGCGCCATAGCATGGCCCATCTTTTCTTTCGCTCACATTATTAATCCCGAAGAACTCCTTGCGCCAGGCCTGGATGTTAGTCAAAAGAAAAAATTAGCCGACATTGCTTTAAACACCGCTAAATCAAATGCTGCTTCCTACGCTGATGTTCGCATCGGACGATACCTAAACCAATTTGTAATCACAAGAGAGAATAAAGTTCAGAATGTAATTAGCACTGAATCGTTTGGCACCGGCATACGGGTTATTGTCAATGGCACATGGGGTTTTTCGTCCACTAACGATGTTTCACCCGATGGAATAAAAAGAGCCAGTGAACGCGCAGTGCTGATCGCAAAAGCGAACTCCAAATTTCAGACAGAGCCCGTTAGATTAGCTCCGGTTCAGTCGTATGGCGACGTGACGTGGAGCACACCTATAAAGAAAAATGGTTTTGAAGTACCCATTAAGGAAAAAGTGGAATTACTCCTTAATGCCAACGCAAAAGCAATGGAAAAGGGAGCCAACTTTATTAATAGCGTTATCTTTCTGGTGAACGAACAAAAATATTTTGCATCTACGGAAGGCTCTTACATTGATCAGGACATACATCGCACATGGCCGAATTTTAATGTAACGGTAATTGACAAACAATCCGGGCAATTTAAAACCAGATCAGCGTTCAGCGCGCCGGTGGGTATGGGCTATGAATACCTGGATGGAAAAGCAGAAGATAAAATTCAAGCTCCGTCGGGAGTTACACTCTACAATAAATCATATGACATTGTAGAAGACGCTATCGCTGCTGCTGAACAGGCGAAGCAAATGATTTCAGCAAAATCAGTAGAGCCTGGCAAATATGATTTAGTACTCGAACCCTCACATCTCTGGTTAACGATACACGAGTCGGTGGGACATCCGTTGGAATTGGATCGCGTGCTGGGCTACGAAGCCAACTACGCGGGTACAAGTTTTGCCACACTGGACAAACTGCAATCAAAATCATTTCAATACGGAAGTCCATTGGTAAATTTTATAGCCGATAAAATACAACCAGGCTCCCTAGGTGCAGTCGGCTATGATGATGAGGGAGTAAAATCCAAACAATGGAATCTGGTAAAGGACGGTATCCTCGTTAACTATCAGGGTATACGCGATCAGGTACATATTCTCGGAGAAAAGGAATCGCACGGATGCTGTTATTCACAAAGCTGGAGAGATGTCCAGTTTCAACGTATGCCGAATGTATCCCTGGGCGCAAGCAAAGATCCGCTGACGCCTCAGCAAATGATCAGCGGCGTGGAAAAAGGAATTTACATTGTGAAAGACGGTTCATTTTCAATCGATCAGCAACGTTACAATTTTCAGTTTGGCGGCGTGCTTTTCTATGAGATCAAGAATGGGCGGATCGAAGGTATGCTTAAAGATGTCGCCTACCAGTCGAACACACAGGAATTTTGGAACTCGTGCGTGCAAATATGCGATGACCGTGACTATCGGATGAATGGAGCTTTCAACGATGGCAAAGGTCAACCGTCTCAGGCAAACGCAGTGTCACACGGGTCGGCTACGTCCAGGTTTAATGGAGTAAACGTAATCAATACCGGTAGAACCCTGTAAAAAGGAAGAGAGTAGAAATCTAATCGTCAATCTAAAATCTAAAATCATAATCGATCATGGCTTTATTTTCAAAAGAAGAGGCACAAAAAATATTGGAAAAAGTTGTCGGATTTTCCAAAGCAGATGGCTGTGAAATAAATTTGAGCGGATCGAATGGCGGTAATATTCGATATGCCCGAAATAGTGTTTCAACCGCAGGAGAAAATAGCGATTCAATCCTGGTAGTTCAATCTTATTATGGTAAAAAGGCAGGAACTGCAACCATAAATGAATTTGATGATGCATCATTGGAAAAAGTGGTTAGGCGTTCGGAAGAATTGGCATCATTAGCGCCGGAAAATCCGGAATTTATGGAGCCTCTTCCGCAACAAACATATAGCGAATCCAAAACCTACGCAGAAGCTACTGCTAAAATCACCCCTGACTACCGGGCGCAGGCAGCGGCAAACAGTATTAAACCGGCCAAGGCCAGTGATGTAGTTGCTGCGGGATTTTTAGAAGATGGCAATAGCGTGGCCGCCATGATGAACAAAAAAGGATTGTTTGCTTATAATCGGGCAACGAGCGTAAATTTTACCGTCACGATGCGATCGAATGATGGAACGGGTTCAGGCTGGGTCACACGGGATTTTAATGATGTGAGCAAACTCAATACTTCTGAAGCATCCAAAATTGCCATAGACAAAGCGCTTCAATCCCGCAATTCAAAAGCCATTGAGCCTGGAAAATATACAGTCATTCTGGAGCCCGCTGCCTCTGCTGAACTCTTGCGCAACATGCTATTTAGCATGAATGCAAGACCCGCGGATGAAGGCCGAAGTTTTCTTTCAAAAAAAGGGGGAGGAATTAAATTGGGCGAGAAAATTTATGATGAACGTGTAAATTTTTATACCGATCCCACACATGACGAAGTCCCTGCTTCTCCCTGGACCTCCGATGGACAAGCTCGAAAAAACATGGATATCATCCGAAATGGGGTAGTAAAAAACATTTTTTACGATCGATATTGGGCTTCGCAAAAAAATGTCGAATCTGTCCCTTTTCCTGGAAATGCTATCATGGATGGAGGCCAAGCTTCGGTGGAAGATATGATCAAAGACACAAAGAAAGGAATTTTGGTAACTCGTTTCTGGTACATCCGCACTGTAGATCCTCAAACATTGCTATATACCGGATTAACCCGTGATGGAACTTTCTTTATAGAAAATGGAAGAATAAAGCATCCCATAAAGAACTTCCGGTTTAACGAAAGCCCTGTTATTATGCTGAATAATTTGGAGACGTTGGGCAAGCAGGTCAGAGTAAGCGCTGGAGGAGGGGGTGTTAATTTTTTTCTGCCTTATATGAAAATACGTGACTTTACATTTACCAGTTTATCAGACGCAGTTTAATACTATAATCCTTAATACGTGAAAAGGCGAGATTTTATTTACCTAACGGGCCTGGGAACAACAGCAACTATGCTTCCCGGCATTCCCCTCATTGGCCGTGCTGTACCAGCCGAGCGGGCTCTCGAAAAAATAGATACATCCCTGAAAAAGAAAATGGCTGATGTAGCCCTAAATGCCGCGCGATCTAAAGGTGCAACATATACCGATGTACGGCTTGGCAGATACCTGAATCAATTTGTTATTACACGGGAAGACAAAGTAGAAAATATTGTCAATACGGAGTCATACGGTATGGGTATACGTGTAATCGCAAACGGAGGCTGGGGTTTTGCCGCCACCGACAAAGTGGACAATGACAGCATCGCTAAAGCAGCAGAACTGGCCGTTGCTACTGCAAAAGAAAATTCGCGCCTTCTCGTTGAACCTGTCAAGCTTGCGCCTCAGAAAGGATTTGGCGAAGTAAGCTGGAAAGCACCCATTGAAAAAAATGCTTTCGAAGTGCCTATAAAAGAAAAAGTAGACTTATTGCTCAGTGTGAACGATGCGGCTATGAAAGGAGGTGCCAATTTTATTAATTCTTTTCTTTTCATGGTAAATGAACAAAAATATTTCGCGTCCACGGACGGTTCGTACATTGATCAGGATATTCATCGCATCTGGCCCACATTCTTTATTACGAAGATTGATGGTGCCACCGGAAAATTTGAAACACGCAATGCGCTCAGTGCTCCTATGGGCATGGGATATGAATATTTATATGCCCGGCCCCAGGATAAAATTCAAGGCGTAACCACACTTTACAAGGGCAGGTATGATATGCTGGAGGATGCCAAATCAGGTGCTACCCAAGCTGCTGAAAAAATTACCGCTAAATCCGTTGAACCGGGCAAATACGATTTGATTTTGGACCCATCGCATTTATGGCTGACTATCCATGAATCTACCGGGCACCCTACCGAATTAGACCGGGTTCTGGGTTACGAAGCTAATTTTGCCGGAACGAGTTTTCTTACCCTGGATAAATGGGAATCGAAAAAATTCAACTATGGCAGTAAGCTCGTGAATATTTTTGCCGACAAAAATCAAGTGGGTTCTTTAGGAGCTGTTGGATATGATGATGAAGGCGTGAAATGCGGACGATGGGATGTTATTCAAGATGGAATATTGGTTAACTACCAGGCCACACGGGATCAGGCGCACATGCTCGGACTATCTGAATCGCAAGGGTGCTGCTATGCTGATAATTGGAGCAGTGTTCAATTTCAACGAATGCCAAATATTTCGTTGCGCGCGGGTCAAGAGAAAAAGAGTATCGATGACTTAATAAAAGGAGTGGAGAAGGGAATATACATCATCGGAGATGGATCCTTTTCCATTGATCAGCAACGCTACAATTTCCAGTTTGGTGGGCAATTGTATTACGAAATCAAGGCCGGAAAGATCATTGGGATGCTGAAAGATGTTGCTTACCAATCCAACACCCAGGAATTCTGGAACTCCTGTGTAGGTATCGCCGATGAAAGCGATTACCGATTGGGCGGATCGTTCTTTGATGGTAAAGGACAGCCTATGCAAACCAGTTCGGTTTCTCACGGTTCGTCTACAGCACGATTTAATGGAGTTAATGTGATCAACACAGCAAGAAAAATAGGATAATGTATGGCTATACTCACGAAGGAACAGGCTCAGGCACTGCTGAAAAAAGTATTGAGCTACTCAAAGGCGGATGAGTGTGAAGTAAACGTCAATGGAACCAACAACGGTAATATCCGGTATGCGCGTAATTCTGTTTCAACCAGCGGCGCCATAAGCCAGGGTGGTCTTGTGGTATCCTCCGCTTTCGGAAAAAAATTGGGAGTAGCTACGATCAATGAATTTGACGACACCTCTTTGGAGAAAGTTGTGAGAAGATCCGAAGAGCTTGCCCAACTAGCACCGGAAAATCCGGAATTCGTTTCATTTCTTGGACCGCAAAAATATCCTGATTCAATCACTTTTGTTCCAGCCACTGCTGCCATTACACCTAAACTTAGAGCTGATGCAGTAGCGCAAAGTTTGCAGGTCGCTAAGGACAGCAAATTAGTAGCAGCTGGCTTCCTTTCGGATAACAATGGTTTTGCGGCCATGATGAATTCAAAAGGTTTGTTTGCCTACAATACCGCTACAAACGTGAATTTCTCAGTGACCATGCGCACGGAGGATGGCAAAGGGTCAGGGTATGCAACCCGAGGTTACAATGATATTACTAAACTGGATGCTAAAGCCGTAACAAAAATAGCCGCGGACAAAGGAGTAAAATCAGCCGCAGCCCAGGCAATCGAACCCGGAAAATACACCGTAATCCTGGAGCCAGCCGCTGGTGCCGTCTTACTTGAAAATATTTTCTTCAACCTAGATGCACGGCAAGCGGATGAAGGGCGAAGCTTTTTAAGCAGACCTGAAGGCAAAACCAGTTTAGGAGAAAAATTAGTTGATGAGCGGGTAACACTTTATTCCGATCCATGGCATCCTGATCTGCCGACAAGCCCATGGGCAAATGACGGAAGACCTCAGGAAAAAATTTCCTGGATTGAAAAAGGTGTCGTTAAGAATCTGACTTATTCCAGGTATTGGGCCGAAAAGAAAAGTGTGAAGGCGGTACCTGTCCCCGATGCTGTCATAATGGAAGGTGGCACCAAGTCCTTGGAAGAACTTATTAAGGGCACCAAAAAAGGAATCCTGGTAACACGATTGTGGTATATCCGAAATGTCGATCCTCAAACTTTACTGCTCACTGGACTAACACGCGATGGGACGTTCTACATCGAAAACGGTGTCATCAAATTTCCGATCAAGAATTTTCGTTTTAATGAAAGCCCTGTTATTATGCTGAACAACCTGGAAGAGTTAGGTAAAGTGGAACGCACGGTAAGTGTAGAATCAAATATAAATTACTTGCTTCCACCGATGAAGATCCGTGACTTTACATTTACAAGTTTATCTGATGCGGTGTGAAAGTTTTTTGCGTCGAATATTGCTTTGATGGAGATGAGATTGGTCCATAGTCGATGGTCCATAGTCGATGGGCGCGATTACGCGAATTGATGTCCACAGACCACAGTCGACGGTCACCGAACGTGACGATTGAATTTCCGTGGACTGTGGACCGTTGACAGTGGACCTTCACTATGGACTATCGACCATCGACCATTGGACTTTACAATACACGTGTATCTACCGAAAAATTTTGCCCTCCGTCTGTATATTTCTTACTTGTTAATGCTTTAATTAAAAGGATATTGCATACGCAGGTTATGGGCAATGCCAATAATTTTTTCTTTACTCGTCTTCAGTATGAATCAGGGGATTGGGATGTGGACCAGCGCATGCCGGCTAATCTTCTTAACTCATTGATTGAGTACACCACGATACCTGTAGACACACAAGAAAATATTGTGCCGCTTAGCAGCTCAGAGATTTTTCGCTGTCCTTTTTGTTACATCAGCGGCCATAAGCTTGTAGAGTTCACAAAACAGGAACAGGAAAATTTTGAAAAGTATGTACGCAATGGCGGTTTTGTATTTGCTGATGATTGCAACCACGATATCGATGGACTTTTTTCAAAATCATTCGAGGCACAAATGGAGAAAATTTTTGGAGGAAATAAACTCAAAAAGATTTCTAACAATCACCCCCTCTACTCCGTGTTTTTTAAGTTCGATGGCCCTCCCACGACATCGCAGGAGCTCAATGGATGGGGTGATGATATTGTTCACGATTATCTTAAAGCAATTGAAATCAATGAAAAGATCGGCGTGTTATACAGCAATAAAGACTACGGCTGCGAATGGGACTACGACTTCCGAAATAAAAGATTTTACAAAGTGGATAATACAAGGTTTAGTGTAAATATTGTTATGTATGCTTTGACGAGATGAGAAATAGTCCATAGTCCATGGTCGATGGTCCATGGCGGTTTCATAGATTGATGTCCACGGACCACAGTCGACGGTCCACCGAAGGTAACGATTGAATTTTCCGTGGACTGTGGACCGTCGACAGTGGACCTTCGCTATGGACTATCGACCATCGACTATGGACTTTTACAAATACACCCATGACCCAAGAACTTAAAATAACAGAGCAAACGATACAAGAAATTATCGGGAAACTCGGGGCCTTAAAGCAAGAGATAAAAAAAGTTATCATCGGGCAAGAAGAAACTATTGATCAATTATTGATCACATTCCTTGCTGGGGGCCATGGGTTATTGGAAGGTGTACCAGGGCTTGCAAAAACGTTGATGATACGAACGCTTGCGGAGGCCATTGATCTTCGCTTCCGAAGAATCCAATTTACTCCTGATCTAATGCCTTCCGATATTATTGGAACGGAGATTTTGGAAGAGGATCACACGACAGGAAAACGTTTTTTTAAGTTTAATAAAGGACCTGTATTCTCCAATATTATTCTGGCTGATGAAATTAACCGTACCTCACCGAAAACACAGTCGGCTTTGCTTGAAGCTATGCAGGAATTTGAAGTGACGTATGCAGGTACAACCTATCCGTTAGAAAAACCTTTCTTTATTCTGGCAACACAAAACCCTATCGAACAGGCCGGAACATTTCCACTGCCAGAGGCGCAACTTGACCGGTTTTTACTTTATATTAAAATAGATTATCCTTCAGCTGAGGAAGAACGCTCGATTCTCGAAAGCACGACGGGTAAAAAAGGATATTTAATTAATAAAGTAATAGACGGAACGAAAATACTGGAAGCTCAACGTTTCGTTCGTGAAGTACATATTAGCGGTGATTTAATTGATACCGTAAACCTCATGGTCCGGGGAACACGGCCCGGTCAAAGCGAAATTAAATTTGTAAATGAATGGGTACGATGGGGCGCCGGACCGCGGGCGGGTCAAGCCATGATCCTTACCGCCAAAGCACGGGCACTTCTTCATGGAAATTTTTCTGTTACCCTGGAGGATATTCACAAGGTTGCTTTTCCGGTTTTACGTCATCGCATCCTTATGAACTTTAAAGCCGAAGCTGAAGGAGTAACGCCAGACCAGGTCACAGAAAAAATAGTAGAGATCGCAACTTCTTTTAAAAAATTAGATCGCTTAAAATAAATGATAACCATTTACTATTTGCGCCCTTCGCGTTAAACCTCTGCGGCCTTTGCGTGAATGCATTTCACGCAAAGGCCGCAAAGTGAATTCGCAGAGCATGCAAACGGAATCTCGGCAAATATGAATTCACAATTTAAAGATTTACTAAAACCAGAAATTCTGAACTCAGTGAGTGGGCTGGAGCTTGTTGCCCGCATCATTGTAGAAGGATATATGAGTGGAAGCAACAAGAGCCAGGCTGTAGGCTCGGGTCAGGAATTTAGTCAATACAGAAGTTATGAAGCTGGCGACGACCTGCGGCAACTCGATTGGAAAATGTATGCCCGATCGGAACGTTACTACATCAAGCAAGCCGAGATCGAAACAAATATCACTGTAAAGTTCATGATCGACGCCAGTCATTCGATGGCATACAGCGAAAACAAATTGAGCAAACTGCAATACGCGAAAATACTAACTGCGACGCTTGCCTATCTAGCGCGAAAGCAAAGCGATGCCTTTGGTCTTTTTACTGTCAATGATAAACATCTGCACGTCGTACAACCCAGGTTCGAGACGCAACAGTTTATCCGTTTCCTGAATGAATTAATTTTAGTGAAGAGCGAAGGAATCTGGAAAAAAAATAACGGCCTCGAGCATCTGTTCAATCGCCACGGAAAAGAGATGATTATTTTCCTTACGGATTTGTATGATGAAGGAGAAGACATCTTGCACTTTATTTCCAGGTTAAAGACACCGCGCAATGAGGTGATGGTATTCCACATCATGGGACAGCACGAGTTGAAGTTGGATTTTGAAGGCGCTTTTACATTTCAAGACCTTGAAACCAAGACGCTGCGAAAAGTCGATACGAGAATACAGCGAGAGCAATACGTGGAACGCGTCGAGAAGTGGATTAAGCAGTCGCGGCTATGGATGTATGAAAGGCAAATCAGTTATCAGCTTATTCAGCTGCACGATCCATTCGAGAAAACGCTCCGCGATTTTTTAAAGGTGCGTAAAACGATGATTCGCTGATGCAGTTTGCGAATCCCATATGGTTGTGGGGCCTAACGGGATTACTCATTCCAGTAGGCATACACCTGCTTAGTCGCAAAGAGGGAAAGATTATTAAAATCGGAAGTATCCGCCATCTTGAAGATACAAATACAGCCCAATTCAAAAGTCTCCGGTTAAATGAAATGCTATTGCTTGCCTTACGATGCCTGCTCATTGTATTGCTCGTATTTTTTCTTAGTGGCTTTCATTTTATTGGAATAGAAAAAAAAGGTCCAAACTGGCTTCTAGTGGAAAAGGGCTTGGAGCGTGATCAACAATTTATCTTTCTTATCGATAGCCTGAAACAAAATGGATTCGAACTTAGATTTTTATCGCCAGGATTTCCACGTTCAATAGATAGCATTTTAGGTACAGGGAACATCAGCTACTGGAGCTTATTGGAAAATTTAAAAACAAAGTCGTTGAATCAGGCTGTTGTGATTTCTTATAATTATTTAAAAGGGTTCAGAGGCAAAAGAATCTCGCTCCCCGGCAATTTTTATTGGATTTCCAAAATTCCTGCCGCCATTGAATTTCCTTTAAAAACGATTCGTCATTCGAACGATTCTGCAACGTTACGGCTGGGCCAAAGCGATGCTTATAGAACCTACTTCATCACAAAGCCTGCAACTATAACTCCGGGTCAACACTATTTTAAATCGGTTGGTCTTGACTCGATACCCGTCGAATTCCCCGATACGATTTCAATTGCAGTGGTCAGCGATCCTGAATTTGATTACGATGTGAAATTAATAACTACGGCTTTAAAAGTGGCGAAAGAAACAAGTCCTGATATTTTTAATATTGATACATCCAGGGTCGATAAATATTCAAAGGATCAAAAAACGGATTGGGTGGTTTGGCTTTCAAATAAACCTCCACCCCATTCACATACGTGTAATACCATAATCTATAAAAAGAATGAACTCGACGGCATCGATTTGTTTGAGCGAAACGAGGTATACCCAGGAGGTTATTCCTCCTGGTTTCTTACAAAAAGGGTAAACGAGGAAATTGCTCTGCGGGAAAATCTAACTGTTCAACTTGCTTTAACTCTACTTCCAAAGGGAAAATATCAAAACCGGGTACAACAATTTGATAGACGTGTTTTGCCTGAAAAACGAATGTGGGATACAATAGCGGCTTCTACCAAACCATTTAATGCAAGCACTATCGCGTCAAATGAAAAATACATTGCAATACTGTTTTTAACTTTCTTATTGATTGAACGGCTCGTAGCATTTAGACGAAATCAATGACCACAAGTAAAGAACCCTATTATTTTCTACGGATGAAACGAAAGTATCAGTTGCTTCGAGGCACGGAAATTCTGCTATGGTCTGTTGCTATTGGACTGCTGAGCTTTTATATTTTAGAGCTCCTCCCCGTCCATCTGTTTGTCTCGTTAAGTATTGGCCTTGCTTTGTTCGTGATTGCTATCGTTGTTGGAATTAGCCAACTCCATGTATTCAACATCAATGAAAAAGATCTGGCACATTACCTTAATCGACATTATCCAACTTTAGAGGAAAGCGCCGATCTGCTTCTTGAGGAAGATCAAGCCTTAACCTCTCTTCAGCTATTACAAAAGTCGAAAGTTATTCGCCAATTTGAGGCGCTCTATTCTGTAATCAAATTACCACACCACATTGGACGAGCATTTGGAGTATTTGTATTTACTGTAATTAGCTGCATAGGATTAAGTGCCTTTTTGATTGATCATAATAAAACCAAATTACCGCCACTATCCACTCACGAGAAGCTTGGTCCCATTGACAAAAAGAAATTACCAGCCTTCATTAAAAATGCTACCCTAACGATCTCGCCACCTGTTTATACAGGATTAAAGAATCGAACCAGTGCTGATTTTAATTTAGAAATCCCGGAGGGTTCCATAATAGAGTGGGACATCCAGTTTGAAGGAAAGGCAATAGATTCGAAAATTATACTTTCAGCGCGAGACAGTATCCGCTTATCCGGAGGCGGCAAAAATGGTTTTCGAGCAACAAAATCTTTTAACGAAACTGGTTTTTATCAAATCGCCTGGAAAACAGCAGATAGCTTAAATCGGTATTCCGATTATTATAAAATCGAAGTTATTAAAGACCATCCACCGGTAATCGAATTTCAAAATTTAACTCAGTTTTTAGAACTAACAGCAACAGACAATTTGAAAATAGAGTTGAAATCCACGCTGACAGACGATTATGGGTTGAGTGCGGGCTTTATTATTGCCACTGTTAGCAAAGGAAGTGGTGAGGCCATAAAATTCAGGGAAGAGAAATTAGCTTTTGATAGTCCTAAAAAAATTTCAGGTAAAAAATTGAAAGCGAACCGATCCATTGATTTAAAGAAGCTAGGGCTTGAACCGGGGGATGAGTTGTATTTTTATGTAGAAGCGTTAGATATCAAAACTCCGAAACCCAATCGAACTCGAACAGAAACTTATTTCATTTCCCTGCAGGATACTTCCTCGCAAGTAATTTCGGTGGATGCAGGGTTAGGTGTGGACCTGATGCCCGAATATTTTAGGAGCCAGCGTCAAATTATTATCGACAGCGAAAAGTTGTTGAAAGAAAAAAAGGGAATAACGAAACAAATCTTCAACGAACGCAGCAACGAACTGGGCTATGATCAAAAGGTGTTGAGGCTTCGGTATGGAGAATTTTTAGGAGAAGAGTTTGACTCTGGTATAGGCCCTCAACATGAAATTCCAGAAGGCGATTCTAAACCTGAAGAGGTCGTGAAAAAATTCGGGCATGATCACGACACAGAAAATGAGCACAATCTTGTTGACGATAAAAAGGGATCGGCAAAAAGCCAGCCGCACGATCATGCAAAACCCATAAACCCAGATCAAAAAGCAGATCCAATAAAAGAATATGTCCACGAACATGACAGCGAAGAGGCGACTTTCTTTGTACAATCCATCAAAGCCAAATTGAAAGCAGCAGTCACGATCATGTGGGATGCGGAATTATACCTTCGGCTTTATCAGCCTGAAAAATCCTTGCCCTACCAATATAAAGCGCTTAAACTCCTAAAAGAAATAAGTCAGGATTCCAGAATTTATGTCCACCGCACAGGATTTGATCCTCCCCCACTGAAAGAGGAGAAGCGCCTGACAGGTGATCTTTCTGAAATCATAAATTCTACTTCGAATATGAAGTCAGAAAAAGATGAGCGATATCCTCAAACACGAAATGCCATACTTGTTGTCGAAAAATTATTGCAGACGGATTCAATAGTATTACCACCAGATACAAAATCCATCCTAATAAAAGCGGGACAAGAAATGGCTGCCCTTGCCCTCAAACAACCAACCCGTTATCTGAGAACTTTATCTTTGATAAAAAATATAACGCAGGAGGAAGTAGCCATCCGGGACAGAAGAGGTGTTTTGTTCGAAATCCGAGCGGCGTTCTGGAATGTAATCCCACCCGAGACAATGTCACCACACGCACGATCGGGTATCAACCACGATCTTGATCTTCGCTTCGTAAAAGATCTGGAAGCTCTGAAACAAAATAACTAGTATGATCATCGATGCTATTTTTCCCATTTGGCTGATCATCCTATTCCTCGCACCCTTTACCATACTTTTACTATGGACCGAATGGAAACAACAGCATCGTTTCCTAATTCTTCGAACCTTGTCTATACTTCTGTTAATGCTCTCAATTGCTGGCATCTTGCTTCGGCCTAAATATCGTTCTGAAAAATCATCATCTATTATTTTACTTACTCCAGGGTATTCTGAACGGAAGGTCGATAGCCTAGTTCAGGCGACAGGCCCAACGTTAATAGTAATGCATACCGATAACACAGCACCCTATAAAAATTCGCGACTGCTTCCTTATCATGACTTGCCGGAACGCGGGAAAGAAATCCGTAGTGTAGTCGGGCAAGGGCTCCCTCTTTATGCGCTGGATCTGATTGAGTCGTGGGATTTTGATTTCATTCCTGCATCCCTTCCTAAAGGGATAACTTCCCTCATAGTGCCGCCCGTTTGTCGGGGTAATAGAAAAAATTTTGTTAGTGGAATATTTAATTCGGATAGCGACGATGTACGAATTTATCTCAATGGCCCAGGAGGCAAGGAAGATTCAGTTCATCTGGCCCATAAAGGTTTAAACAACTTCAACTTTTCATTTACACCGAAGCAATCCGGAAACCTTGTATATTCATTATCTATCGAAGATGGTCGCTCTGCTAGTCATCAAGAAAAGTTACCCATCCATGTTAAAGAAGAACGGAGCTTGAATATTCTTATTAT
This sequence comes from uncultured Bacteroidota bacterium, assembly GCA_963837415.1. Taxonomy (GTDB): domain Bacteria; phylum Bacteroidota; class Bacteroidia; order Cytophagales; family Cyclobacteriaceae; genus Chryseolinea. Next base: position 48,339 of record CAWING010000009.1, read on the forward strand.
TCAACACTACCCAACGTTTGAAACTCAATACCTTAAAAACTTTCTGAGTAGCAAAAATCAAAGTGTGGTGGTACGCAATCAGCTCTCAAAAAACAATTTTCGATATGAATATATAAATCATGATCACATTCAAACCAATAGATTAACAAATCAGCTGCTTACCAATTTTGACCTTCTCATTATAGACCAAGGTGCCCTAGAAACATTGTCTCTGGCGGAAAAAAATATTTTAAAGAAATCAATTCATTCAGGGTTAGGGGTATTGAACTTATCAGAGAAATTTAAAAATCAAGATGCAAATGCTTTGATGCCATTCAAAACTATCTCGATAAAGACGGATACATCGATAATCAAAATAGGATCTAAATCATTTAATCTGCCTGCTAGCCGGATGCGCGTGGTCTCCGATCCTTCAATTGCACCCATACAAAAAGATAAAAGAGGCATCCTATCGGGATATACACATGTTGGCGCAGGAAAAATTGCTTTTCAGTTTTTACAAGAAACATACCGCCTCATGTTATCCGGCGATTCAGCATCCTATAGTGAATTATGGACTCCATTCATTGAACAAGTCGCCCGGCCACAGCTTAAGGATTCACGAATAAAAATCGTTACCCCGTTTCCAAGGTATCAAAATGAACCGATAGATATGGAGATTATTTCTTCAAAAGAAAACCTATCGTTATTAGACGACAGCACGCAATTACCCTTAGTGGAAGATATTAATATCGATGAGATATGGTATGCTCGGAATTGGGCGGATTCACCAGGATGGCATACACTCCACACGGATGATGAAACTTCATTGCCTTATTATATTTCTCGTGAGGATGAGTGGAAATCTTTATCAGTCGCGAATCAATTGAGAGCGAATAAGATTCTAAGAAATACGTCTTCTGAAAAGACGTTGAAAGAAATTACCACCTGGAAAGAAGTGTCCTCTCTTTTATTTTATCTGATTTTTCTAGTAAGCGCTGGGTTTATTTGGCTATCGCCAAAACTTTAGATCAAAATCTCGAGGTTGCTTATTCAAAAAAACTATAATTGACTAGGCCAATTGTTCATTAAAAAAAAGAAGGTGCTCCGTTATATGTTTTGTCCAGTACGGCCAGCTATGCTCACCCGGATATTCATTATAGACATGTGCAATATTATTTGCTGATAAATCGGCATGCAGTTTACGATTTGCGTCAATCAGCAAATCATCTGCGCCGCAGTCAAATAAGAAAGCGGTAAGCTTGTCTTTGTTTTTAAGAAGGGATCCTAGTACCGAGGTTTGATGAGAAACAATAGCCGCTATCTCGCTTATATCTCCATTCTCATAAAAATTAGCAAGCTGTTTAAATTCGGTAATGGCGCTTAGTCCGCTAAAAGCTTTGAAGAGATTCGGATAGCTGGCTCCTATTCTCAATGCACCATAGCCGCCCATTGACAATCCGGTGATGAACAACGGTGACTTAGCGGAAGTTATTTTTATTTCCTGCCTCACCGCATCAGGCACATCCGCCACAATCCATTTTTCATAATCATATCCGTCTTTGTGTGGGAGGTAGGCGCTTCCATCCCGCCAAAGTCCATCACTTGGCATTGCCAATACCATTGGCCTGATTAAACCGTCTTCAATCATTTTTTGTGCAATGAGATGAACACCTGCTTTCAAGGGCCAGGACCAGGAGCTTCCATATACGCCGTGCAACAAAATTACGATGGGAATATCCTGTATATTTTCCATTTGTGGAACATATAGGATCATATCCCCACGCCCGGGAAGATTTTTTGTACGTACGGTAATATGCCGCAGGTAATCTCTTTCAAAATAAGGGTCAGAAATTCCAGTTGTAAAAAAACGGCTGTCGGTCATATTGATGTTCATCGTCTCTGTAAAATATCAAATGTTATTGACAACGGTAAATGAGGACTAGCATTAAAAGACAATCACACCTTTGGCATTGCGGCCATGGTGCATATCATCAAAAGCATTACTCAATTCTTCCAGTTGGTAGGTTCGCGTTACCATTTTGTCCAGTATTAAATCGCCTTTGGCATACAATTGCTGCAGGATGGGCATATCTATTTCGGGTCGGCATTTTCCATAAAGCGGGTTGATATAAATTTTATCCCATTCAAATAAATTCATATCGATGGTTACGCTACTTTCACAACCGCTTACCTGCACGGCGGTGCCTGCATTTCGTACCATTGCTAAGGGAGCTGCCACTAAATCAGGTATAGCCGTACACTCAAACGCGTAATCGGCACCCCTGTTTCCTGTTAATGCTTTAACCTGCCCGGTTATGTTGATGAGGGCTTTATCATCCTTGTCTGCTAAAAGCGTATGTGTAGCTCCATATTCTTTTGCCATATCTAATCGCATCGGGTTAATATCTACGGCAATAATTTTGATGGCTCCGGAAATTCTCGCACCCTGTATTACATTTAAGCCTACACCTCCGGTACCAAGCACCACTACTGAGCTACCGGCCTTAACATGAGCGATATTTACAACTGAACCGTACCCTGTCATAACGCCACAGCTAATAATAGCCGCAGATGCAAAAGGCATTTCTGTTTCTATTTTAACCAAAGCGGCTTCCCTCACAACGGTGTATTCACTCATCGTTCCAATACTGAAGGAACGTTCGATTGGTTTACCTTTATATAAAGTTCTTTGCAATGCCGCATGACCACCGCTGACTTTGTTACCCGCTGTTACCGGCGAATTATTTTCACAGATATGTTGGTTTCCTTCCATACACTGAAAACAGGTGTAGCAGGGAATCGCCCAGTTTAAAATTACTTTATCCCCCGGTTTTAGTTTTGTAACAAGCGGTCCTGTTTTGATCACTATACCAGCGCCTTCATGTCCCATCACAATCTGCTTACCCCAGTTCTGCGAGTCCCAATCCGTATGGCAAATACCTGCAGCTTTTATTTGCACTAATATTTCATCGCCATCCGGGTCACTCACTTCAATTTCATCTAACAGAAATGAACCTTTACCATCTGCAATAGCAGCTTTTATTTTTAGCATACGTAAAATTTAAAAAAATTCCAGATTTCGCTCCTGCATAGATTTGTAGAGATGGGTAAGAACCTCACGGTAGGACAACCCTTCTTTGCTCAATACATTTTTTATTTTTATGCAGGCTGTATTCAGGTAAAGAATTTAGAATGCGCCTGCTTGGTTCGAGGGAAATGAACAGCTTCATCATTGCCAGCTATATTCCGTTCCAGTTGCTTACTCCTTTTTCTTGGGAGTTGTTTCTATGAGGTGCACCAATTCATCATACCATGCTTGTCCATACTTACGGACCAGAGGATCCTTTAGAAATTTATAAACTGGAACCTGAAGCTCTTTACCTAAAGCACACGCTGGAGTACAGATATGCCACTTGTGATAATTTAAGGCTTCAAAATTTTTCTTGTTCGTAATACGGATGGGATAGAGATGACACGATATAGGTTTCTTCCAACTAGTTGCCCCATCATTATAAGCAGCCTCAATGCCACATTTCAAAATTCCTCTTTTATCGTAGATCGCATAAACGCACTCTCTCCCACCGATAACGGGCGTTACGAACTCACCTTCGTCATCAACGGTATGTGTTCCTTGTTTTTCAATTTCCTCGATTCCTCGGGCACTCAGGTATTTTTTAATCTGCGGATAGATCTCCCTCAGGATAGGCAATTCCTCCTCTAGCAAGGGGGCTCCGAAATCACCTTCAACACAACAAGCACCCTTGCACTTTTCAAGATTACAAACAAACTCCTTATCGCGAACATCATCGGATACGAGAACTTCCCCAACTTTAATCATAACATAAAGGTAAAAAGTTAAAGGTACGATTTACGAGGTACGAGGTACGAATTTTTAGCTCTGCCGGGTTGCCTTCTTTAAAAATTAGAGTTTCGAGACCCTGGCTTCCGAGCTGTTGAGCCCAAAACTCGAAACTCTAGACTCAAAACTCGAAACTATTTAGATTATTCGAACAAGTCTATCTGCAATTGGCCACCTACATTTACATCCGCCTGAATTGCTTTTGAAGAAAATTGTTTAGAGAAAAGGCCGATATGATAAGCAGGGAGTTCCATTAGCCTGGATTCCACTTTATGGATAGATAATGCCGTATTCAGGCCCATCACCAACATGCTATTCTGATACATCCTTACTAATCTTCTATAAAATTGCAGGTTGTTGTGAACTCCTGTCATTCTTTCGAAGTTATGATTACCAAGGTACCGCTTAAGTTTTTCAGGATGTTCGCGAAGGTAATACTGATAGTTTAACCGGTCATTAAGCATGAATGTGAAGGGTATAAGAAAACTGAAACCAAGAGAAGCCAGGGAATCCATCGTAGTAAACGGCATATCAAAAGCAAATGGATCGACCAGGCAAAAGACGGCAACGGTGTGATCCCGCTTGGAAGGCGTTATGATCCTTCTGAATTTGTCTGTCAGTTCAGGCAACGCAGCATCCAGGATCAATACATTTTTTCGTTTAAAAAAATGATCGACCCTTCGATGCAATAGTTTGATTGATTCGGGGTCACGTTCACAGAATATCCATTGTGTGATGGGCAACTCAGATGATAGACAGGCAAGGCACGAACCTGGAAAAATTTCTTTTTGATAACCAATGGAGTATAGACCGCTTCCGGAAAACAGATCAACAAAAATAATTTCATCGGCTCTGCCGGATACATTTAATATAAAAGCTCGTAAATAACTCTGGATGACTTCAACTTTTACTTTAAACCAAGGCTCTGTAGCAGTGACACTAAATCCATCGGATAAAAAATTTGGAACATAATTCTGAGTTTTTAGATTCAAAAGTTTATGTTTAGCATGTTGGTTCATTCAAAATTACTTTCGTTTTCGGTATGAAAAAATTTTCGTAACACTCAATTTTAAAAAAACCAACAAAAAAATTTGGTTATCTAGCGATGAAAAAAAATGCTGCTCTAACTTGCAGGCCGATATGATGAATTATTTGGAGAGTTTGAATGAGCCTCAGTACGAGGGAGTGGTGAATACCGAAGGACCTTGCATGCTCATTGCCGGTGCAGGTTCGGGAAAGACACGAGTGTTGACCTATCGTATTGCTCACCTTATCAGCAAAGGAGTAGATCCATTCAACATCATGGCGCTGACCTTCACCAACAAAGCGGCTAAAGAAATGCGTGAGCGTATTGAAAATGTCGTGGGCAATGATGCGCGCAATCTTTGGATGGGCACATTTCACTCTGTCTTTGCTCGTATGCTCAGAGCAGAAGCGCATCATCTTGGCTATCCTAACAACTTTACGATCTACGATACCGATGATTCAAAGACGCTTATCAAAAATATCATCAAGGAAATGGGATTGGATGATCAGGCTTACAAACCCAGCACCGTATTCAATCGAATTTCGGCTGCAAAAAATAGCCTGATCGGCTGGCAGGATTATCTCGCAAATGCCGAATTAATGGGCGACGATGCAGCCAACCTTCGGCCTGAAATCGGAAAGATCTATAGAACATATGCCATGCGTTGCTTCAAAGCCGGCGCCATGGATTTTGATGATCTGCTTATTCAATACCGATAAACTTTTCAAAGAACATCTTGAAGTATTAAACAAATACCAGCACCGTATTCACTACATATTGGTAGACGAGTTCCAGGATACAAACCTTTGCCAGTATTTCATCATCCGCAAGCTGGCGGCTGTGCGTCAAAATATTTGCGTAGTAGGCGATGATGCCCAAAGCATCTATGCGTTTCGCGGAGCAGACATCACCAACATTTTAAATTTTGAGCGTGACTATCCGGACCTGAAGATCATCAAGCTGGAACAGAATTACCGGTCTACACAAAACATCGTAAATGCAGCAAACTCGGTGATCAAAAAGAACCGGGCACAACTTCCTAAAAATGTATGGACGGCAAATGAAGATGGAGCGCTGATAGAACTTATCAAAGCGGTTTCTGATAACGAAGAAGGAAGATTAATTGCAACTTCCATTTTCCAGGAGAAGATGCAGCATCAACTAAAGTTCAGCGACTTTGTAATTCTGTATCGCACCAACAGTCAGTCGCGTGCTATTGAAGAAGCGCTGCGGAGGATGAACATTAAATATAAAGTAGTCGGTGGTTTATCTTTCTATCAACGCAAAGAGATCAAGGACCTTCTGGCCTACATGCGTTACGCCATCAACCAGCAGGATGAAGCTTCATTTCGAAGAATCATCAACCTGCCAAAGCGAGGTATCGGCGATTCCACCATCGATAAAATTATAGTGGCAGCCAATGATCACGACATTCCTATTTGGGAAGTGGTGCAACATGCTGATCAGTTTATCGGAGGCAGGGCAGCTTCACCTATCGGTGATTTTGTTGCCATGATCAAACGCTTTGGAATTGAGGTAGAACGAAAAGATGCTTACGATGCTGCTTTTGAAATTGCAAAGGGTTCTGGTTTGCTTACGCGAACTATATGAAGACAAAACAGTTGAAGGATTAAGCCGCTACGAAAACGTTCAGGAATTGTTGAATGCAATCAAAGAATTTGTTGATGATCCGGAACGGCAGGAAAAAGGATTAGGCTCATTCCTCCAGGAGGTATCGCTCGTAACCGGCCAGGATGAAGACAAAGACAAAGATCCTGAAAAGGTGACCCTGATGACCATCCACATGGCAAAAGGATTGGAATTCAGGCACGTGTACATCGTGGGGCTGGAGGAAGACCTTTTCCCCTCCCAAATGATGTTGAGCAGCCGGGCGGATCTGGAGGAAGAAAGAAGGTTGTTTTACGTAGCCATTACACGGGCTAAGAAAAGACTTTTTTTATCCTATGCATTGACCCGCTATCGCTTTGGACGGCTTAAAAACTGCGAACCTAGCCGTTTTTTGGACGATATAGATCAGTCTTTTATCAAAGTGAGCAGCAAGTTTGCCGGTCTTGAATCCGTCCCGCCAAGCAGTGACTATGCAAAAACGCTGGTAAGTGGCATACGGAAAGACGATTAGCTCAGCGCCTCCTACGAAGGTATCAAGCTACAGAGCTCCTACGGATTTTGTCCCTAGCGATACTGCATCTTTACAGGAAGGAATGAAGGTGGAGCATCCCAAATTTGGCTTCGGTATGGTCATGCAGATGGATTTTACAGGGGCGGACCGAAAAGCCAAGATTAAATTCGACGATTTTGGAGAGAAGACCTTATTGCTTAGCTTTGCTAAACTTAGAATCCATAATTGAGGTTAGGTACAATTCCAGGTACAAGACCTGTACTCCCGAATCCAAATTAAATAGAAATCAATAAACATGATAATAGGAGAATATAACTCACAGCGCCCTGATATTATTCTAAAAGAATATGGCCGCAATGTTCAGAAGTTAGTAGAATACCTTCGGTCAATACCTGATAAGGAGAAACGAACGGAATTAGCCTACACGCTTATCGACCTCATTAAACAATTGACGCCGAGCATAAAGGACCAGCCTGACAATCCACAACGTCTTTGGGATGATCTATACATCATAGCTGACTTCAACCTGGATGTGAACAGTCCTTACCCTGTTCCTGAACCAGAAATTCTCTTCAAGAAACCAATGAAGATGATGTATCCTAAAAATGATGTTCGCTTCAGACACTATGGAAAAAATATCGAAAAGCTGGTAAAGGAAGCCTTGAAAAAAGACGATCCTCAGGAACGTGAAGAATCAATCATCTATCTCGGAAAGTTGATGAAAACATTCTATGGCAACTGGAATAAAGAAACGCTGGATGATTCTGTCATTCTAAGAGATATCCAGGCCATGTCTGGCGGCGCCTTGAATATGACAATTGAAAAAGTGCGCGAAGATAACCTGTTTGAAAAACTGTATAAGGAACGCAAAAAAGTAAGGCCACAAGGAAATGGCGGCGGACAGCCACGGCATCAAGGCGGAGGAGGACATCGTCCTTTCAATAAAAACAATAAAGGCGGCAACTTCAGGAGAAGAAGAGATCAGTAAGTGTAGGTACGAAGTACGAATTAACGAGGTACGAAGGGTGATTAATCGAAAAGCTTCTATCAATCAATATTTTTTAAGTTGAAGCAGAAAATTTTTTAGGGTTGGAGTTAGACAAATACAGTTAAGCTTTAACCACTCAATCAGGAAAAATAAATATCGATGAGTATTTTCAAAATCCGCGGAGGAAAAAAATTAAAAGGAGAAATCATTCCGCAAGGCGCCAAAAACGAAGCATTACAAATTGTCAGCGCCACGCTTTTATCAGCCGAGCCGATCACTGTCCATAATGTTCCTAACATAGTTGATGTCAATAAGCTCATCGAGTTAATTGGTGCGATGGGATGTAAAGTGGAAAAACTGACTACCGATTCCTACCGGTTCACTGCCTCCACTATCAATATCAAATATTTAGAAACGGAGGAATACCGTAAGAAAGCTGCTGCGCTACGCGGATCCGTTATGTTACTGGGACCTATTCTGGCACGCTTTGGAAAGGCTACTATGCCCAAACCCGGTGGTGATAAAATAGGAAGAAGAAGACTGGATACACACTTTCTTGGCTTTCAGAAATTGGGCGCAAAATTCAACTTTGATTCGGAAGAACATCTTTTCAATATCGATGCTTCAGAATTAAAAGGATGTTATATGCTGCTGGATGAAGCATCCGTAACGGGAACTGCTAACATTGTGATGGCAGCGGTACTAGCAAAAGGAACAACGACCATTTATTATGCGGCATGCGAACCATACCTTCAGCAACTTTGCCTGATGCTCAACCGAATGGGTGCCAAGATCAGTGGCATCGGATCAAACTTATTAACCATTGAAGGTGTAAGCAAACTTGGAGGCACAGAACATACCCTTCTTCCGGATATGATCGAGATTGGAAGCTTTATAGGCTTGGCGGCTATGACACAATCTGAAATTACCATAAAGAATTGCCGCATCGATATGCTTGGGATCATTCCCGATATTTTTAAAAGACTCGGCATTAAGATGGAATTCAGGGGAGACGATATTTATATTCCCTCACAGGAACGATATGAAATAGAAACCTTTATTGACGGGTCCATCCTCACGGTTTCAGATGCACCATGGCCGGGGTTTACACCTGATTTGATCAGTATTGTTCTTGTTACCGCCACGCAAGCCAAAGGAACCGTGCTCATCCATCAGAAAATGTTTGAAAGCCGTTTGTTCTTTGTCGATAAGTTAATCGATATGGGTGCTCAAATCATACTTTGCGATCCTCACCGCGCCACCGTTATCGGTTTAGACAGAAAGCAACAATTGAAAGGAATAAAAATGTCTTCTCCTGATATTCGCGCAGGCGTTGCGTTGTTGATTGCTGCACTATCGGCGAACGGCACCAGCGAAATATCCAACATTGACCAGATCGATAGAGGGTATCAAGATATTGATACTCGGCTGAAAGAGTTGGGGGCTGATATTCAACGTGTATTGTAACGTATTATTACCTGAAATTTCTGCAGCTTGAATTAATGGACCTTTATTAAATTCTCCATTATAAGTTCGACAGCGAGTTGATCCAACGCCTATTACCAACATCAGGCAAAAGTCTTCAAATTTCCTTCCCGTGCGTATCGCTATTATCAGAATAATTAAGTTAATGATGGCAAATCGGTGAGTAGACTATAAATTCTCATAGTCCAACTTAAATCATTATCTTTGACTAAGAGTAATTTATAGTCCAAGATTATTTTACCACCTGCTGATGGATCTACAGAAATATAAAGCCGGAAAGTTTACGAATCAATTTGGCTACCGAAGTTTCTACCCTGAATTTATTAATAAAGAATGGAGTCTGAATCATCCCGAGTTAGCCACACTTCTTGAGGAAGCCAATATACGCTTGGGCGAGCTCAATGCGTACTCAAGCGTTGTTCCTCATGTAGACACCTTTCTGCGTATGCACATCGTAAAAGAAGCTACCCAAAGTAGCCGCATTGAAGGCACACGAACTACATTGGATGAAGCCTTGCTTGAAGAAAAGGATATTAATCCGGATATGAAAGACGACTGGCAGGAAGTCCAAAATTACATTGAGGCAATGAATTACTCTATGGCCCGCCTGGCAAAACTTCCACTGTCGAACAGGCTTATTCGCGAGGCGCACAAAATCCTGCTCAAAGGTGTGAGAGGGAAAAATAAAATGCCAGGAGAGTTTCGCGCTTCGCAAAATTGGATCGGGGGCGCGACATTAAAGGACGCAAAGTTTGTTCCTCCCCATCACACACTGGTTCCGAATCTGATGAGCGACTTGGAGAAGTTTTTAAACAATAATGAAATACGGGTGCCTCACCTAATCCGTATTGGTATGGCGCACTATCAGTTTGAGGCAATCCACCCTTTCTTAGATGGGAACGGACGAATTGGACGCTTGCTGATTACACTCTACCTAGTAACACAGAAAGTATTAAGCAAACCTACACTCTATCTTTCGGACTTCATTGAAAAAAATAGAAGCCACTACTATGATAACCTGACCTCCGTGTCTGAAAAAAACCACATGATTCATTGGCTTAAATTTTTTCTCGTTGGAATTATTGAAACAGCTAATACCGCCATTGATACATTCAACAAAATCTTAGCCCTACGTGATAAGATCGAAAACAAGAAGATCATCAAGTTGGGTAAACGTATACCAAATGCTAAAGCATTGCTCGCTTACCTATATAGAAAACCCATTGTTACGGCTGCAGATGTAATGAACGACTTGAAAGTGACGAAGCAAACCGCACATACATTAATACAGGATTTTGAGAAGCTCGGGATCCTTTCAGAAAAAACAGGACTAAAACGAAATCGAATCTTCATTTTTGAAGAGTACCTGAACTTATTCGATCGATAAGCAAGATTAGCCATCTCACTTGGAAAGAAATGGTCGCAATAATCAATACCGAAGAGGTAAACAATCCAACTTTTGGAAGAGTTTACATAAAAAGCCTGATAGCTTTGTTGTCATTCCAACCAAATAAGAAAACCAAGTGTCTTACGGTTATATGGAAACTATAAGAGCGATAACCATCATCCTGATTGCTGCGCTATTTAGCTGTTCAGACCCAGACCTGGATCGCTTAAATGCACTTGTTAAGGATCGGCAAGTACAAGGCTTAAATGGAACATGGAAAGTCATTTCCTTTAAAGACAAGTCAAATCAACAAATTGAATTACAAACTCAAGAAAATTCCTGGGGATATGATATTATTATAACGTTTGATGACGCCAACGACCCTGATAAAATTTTCGGTAAAAATACAACGAATACAGTATCGGGAGAATTTGAATATACTTCTGAAACAACTTTTAAATTGAACGGGCTTAATTCAACTAAAATAAATCAACCTCCGTGGGGCAATAAATTTAGTGCAGCTATTCTCAATGACAATAATGCGGTGGACTTTGAAATAGATAACAACACGTTGAGAATTTACTACAAAAATAAGTTGAACATTGTAACGCTGGAAAAACAATGAATTCAGGTCTTCACCTGCTTCTTCTTTTACATTTCTAAATATAGTCCTACCGGGCAATGATCTGAACCTAAATACTGATTGTACACCGTAGCATCCTTCACTTTACTGATAAGCCTATCCGGCACAAGAAAATAATCAATCCTCCATCCTGTGTTTTTGACCCTGGCATTCGTCACATAATTCCAATAGGTATACTTTACTTCCTCCGGATAAAAGCGTCTGAACGTATCGATGAAACCCGTTTCCAGTAAGCGCGTAAATCCGTCGATCTCACGCTGAGTATACCCGGCAGATTTATTATAATTCTCTTTTGGTCTTGCGATATCGATGGGCTGGTGCGCTACATTCAGATCACCGCATACGACAACAGGTTTTCTTTTATTAAGCCAGTTGACATACTCCCTAAAATCCTTGTCCCAACGCTCGCGATAATCCAGTCGCTGAAGGCCTTCACCGGCATTTGGCGTATAGACAGTGGTTAGAAAAAATGTGGGATATTCCGCCGTTATGACTCTGCCCTCCTGATCATGCTCCTCAAGTCCCATATCGAATGTGACCTGGGTCGGCTCTATCTTAGAAAGGATCGCTGTTCCAGAATACCCTTTGCGTGCTTTTGAAGAATTTACATGCACATGGTACCCTGGGAACACTTCCAAAGCAGAACGTACTTCCTCCTCTCCTCCTTTGGTTTCCTGTAAACAGAAAATATCCGGATCCATCAGTTGTACATCCTTAATAAAATCTTTCTTAATAATGGAGCGAATGCCATTTACATTCCAGTTGACGAGATGCATACAGTTAAATAAGTTTCGAGTTTAAAGTTTCGAGTTGAAATCAAGCGCGGAAAGTTGAGGTGCAAAACTAGAAACTCGAAACTACAAACCCGAAACTAAACTCCCGAAACTTTGAAAAACAAAAAGTCCTGCAGAACAGGACTCACACAAATATCTTGTGAAACAATTAACTTTTCTTTGCCTTAGCTTTGAACTCCTCTTTGACCTTCTCAACGTCGACGTTTTTAATAACGGGTTGGAAGTTCTGTATTTTCAAAGACTGGCGTCTTACGGCTGATTTTGCCTTGTCTTTACGACCTTTTCTCTTTAGTCTGGTTACTGCCATGGTTCGATTCTTTAAAGGATCGCAAAAATAAGGGGGATTTTCGGGAATGCAAAGGGTTTAAAGTTTAAAGTTTAAGGTTTATGGTTGCAGGTTAATTGTGCTAGCCTTAAACTTGAAACTTAAATAGTCAAATACTTCAGTTGAGTATAAGGTTTAAGCTTCATTTAAGGGCTAACATAAAACCTGAAACTTTCAACCTGAAACAATTCTATGGAAAAACCTACCCTTCCGAAAGGAACCCGTGATTTCGGGCCGGCAGTGATGGCCAAACGCCAGTTTATTCTTAATACCATCCGAGCGGTATTTCAAACGTTTGGCTTCCAGCCCTTGGAAACTCCTGCTATGGAAAATCTTTCTACGTTAACGGGCAAGTATGGGGAAGAGGGTGATCAACTCTTATTTAAGATTTTAAATTCCGGGGATTTTTTAAAAGATGCAGACAACCAAAAACTAGAAGCTCGAAACTCAAAACTTTTAACCTTTGATATCGCCGAGAAGGGATTGCGCTACGATCTTACAGTTCCATTCGCGCGCTACGTTGTTATGAATCGAAATGAAATTAGCTTTCCTTTCAAACGGTATCAAATCCAACCCGTATGGAGGGCTGATCGTCCTCAGAAAGGTAGGTACCGTGAATTCTATCAATGCGATGCCGATGTCTTGGGAACTAATTCTTTGATCTGCGAAGCGGAGATCATACTTATGACTAAAGAGGTTTTTAAAGGATTAGGGATCATTGACTATACGATAAAAATTAATCATCGTGGAATCTTATCTGGTATTTCTGAATCCATCGGTACAAAACAAAATGAAGCAGCTTTGTATGTTGCCATTGATAAGTTGGATAAGATCGGCGAGGAAAAAGTAAAGGAAGAATTGCGTTCAAAAAATTTTTCAGACCATAGCCTCAATTCACTGTTTGAAATTTTAAATATTAAAGGGCCTTCTTCAAATAAGATATCCGAGCTAACAACCCGACTTGAAAATACTGTGCTCGGTAAGAAGGGATTAGAGGATCTACAAGAGATCCTTAGTCTGTTAAAAAATTATGATGCCAATGACGATCATGTGGAATTTGATATCTCCCTTGCACGGGGATTGAGTTATTATACAGGCTGTATCTTCGAAGTTAAAATTAACAATGTAGCGATCGGCAGTGTAAGCGGTGGCGGCCGGTATGATAATCTTACCCAGGCTTTTGGGGACAAAGAAAATTTATCTGGTGTTGGATTTTCTTTCGGAGTGGACCGCATTTATGATGCTATGGAGGAGCTTAATCTTTTTCCAAAGGATACTCAAGTTTCGTCGAAAGTTTTGATGTGTCACTTCGATGAGGAAAGCATGCGTTACGGCCTTCGTATTTTAACCAAACTAAGATCAAATGGAATTGCGTCCGAAATTTATGCTGATGTTACAAAACTCAAAAAGCAGCTGGACTTCGCGAATAAAAAGGAAATACCTTTTACTCTAGTAATCGGTTCAGAAGAAATGAAAAACGGTTTGCTATCCTTCAAAGACATGGCACGTGGCGAACAGGAAAAGCTCTCTATAGATCAGATCATTCAAAAATTAAAATGATCACTTATAAGATTCTTAACATTAACGCAAGGGAAAACCCACAATGTGACCATTGTCTTTTAACTTAGCGCCTCTGCGCCTCCGCGGTTCAAATTAAGTACCGCAAAGACCCAGAGACGCAAAGAAACTCGAATGTCAAAGAATACAGTTCACTACATCTCCACAAACAAATTGACCTTGGACGATCTTGCCAAAATCCATGAAGGCAAGGTGATGATCGAATTGTCAGACGAAGCGAAAGCTAAGATCGTTCGTTGCCGTGAATACCTGGACGAAAAATTGCAAAATTCAAATCAGGCTATCTATGGAATTAATACCGGATTCGGCTCGCTTTATAATAAAAACATTCCTTACAGCCAGCTGGAAAAACTTCAGGAAAACCTGGTGAAATCACATGCAAGCGGCACAGGCGCTGAAGTGCCGGAAGAGATTATCAGGCTGATGCTCTTTTTAAAAGTACAATCGTTGGCGTATGGTTATTCCGGTGTACAACTCTCCACGGTTCAGCGACTGGCGAATATGTTCAATGAAGATATTCTCCCTGTTGTGTATGAAATAGGTTCGTTAGGTGCCTCCGGCGATCTTGCACCACTTGCCCATTTGTCCCTTCCACTGATAGGGCTAGGCGAAGTGCAGTATCAGGAAAATAAATTTTCCGGAGAAGCTATCAATCAAAAGTTACAGTGGCCTTCTTTGCATCTGAAAGCAAAAGAAGGATTAGCCCTTTTAAACGGCACACAGTTTATGAGCGCTTATGGTGTTTGGTGTACACTGCATGCACATCGCTTGCTCAAGTTGGCAAACATTATTGGCGCACTTTCCTTGGATGCTTTCGATGGACGCATTGAACCATTTTTACCCCAGGTTAATGCCATTCGTCCGCAGCTAGGACAAATAAAAACGGCAGAAGACTTTATCCGGATTTTAAAAGATAGTGAACTCATTGGTCAAGCTAAAAAACATGTTCAGGATCCTTATTCTTTTCGATGCATTCCTCAAGTGCATGGCACTACGGCAGATGCTATTGACGTATGTAACCAACATATTCCTAATAGAAGTGAATAGCGTCACAGATAACCCGAATGTTTTTCCCGAAGAGGACATCATTATTTCAGCGGGAAATTTTCACGGCCAACCTTTAGCTGTTGCGCTCGACATTCTTGCCATCGCGTTAGCGGAATTGGGCAGCATTTCGGAGAGACGAACCTATCAACTTATCGCCGGAGTGCGTGATTTGCCTAATTACCTCGTGGCCAATCCCGGTATTAATTCGGGCTTGATGATTCCTCAATACACAGCCGCATCGCTCGTTAGCCAGAATAAGCAACTTTGCACGCCAGCTTCAGTAGATTCGATTGTTTCTTCAAATGGACAAGAGGATCATGTAAGCATGGGGGCAAACGCTGCAACCAAGGCTTATCGCGTGGTAAATAACTTATATTCTATATTAGCTATCGAACTTATTACTGCGGCACAGGCTATTACATTCAGAAGGCCATTAAAAACATCACCTTATCTGGAAGAGGTAATGGATACTTTCCGGAAGGTTGTACCGTTTATAGAAGATGATCGTATGCTATACGAAGACATCCAGAGAGCTGAACAATTTTTGAAAAATTGGGAGCCTGCATGAATTTAAAAATCATCGTCGCTTTTTTTCTTTTTTGTATAGCTTCTAACCTGGCTAAAGCACAGCCCTTTACGAGTAACGGTGGAAGATTTGAAGTGGACCAAGTAACCGGTTGTGCGCCATTTACAGTTAGCATTACCGCTATCAATGCGCCTTATGTCTGCAACGGAGTAACTCCATGTGAAATGTTTTATGAATCAACGCCGGAACAACTTGTCTTTACACATGAATACACACAACCAGGTACCTATACTTTAACGGTACTTTTCCAGGCAGGTGTCGGAACGGACCAAATTACCATTACCGTAACTCCCAACACACAACCCGAATTTGAAATTTACTCTTGTGGAGGGAATGAAGTACAAGTTCGAATTACAGACACAAATTATCCCGAATATGAAATTGATTATAATGATGGTTCTCCTATTGAAATTGATTTGACGAAAACGACACATAATCACACTTTCGCAACTTCAGGTAACAAAACAATTACGGTAAGAGGTCGAAATCGTGCTGGAGATAATTGCAACTCAACGACTAAAACGGTAAATGCAATCGCCACACTTCCCGCACCAAGCATTACACAGCTCACCGTATTAAACAACTCAGATATTCAACTCAATTTCAATAATCTACCTAGTATTTTATATCGACTCCAAATTGCAACAAATAGTTCTACCAGTTTTCAACCCCTCCAAAATGTTTATGAGGTTCCTACTACGACTATAAATAGTCTTAATACGGATAATAATTTTTATTGCTTTCGATTAGGAGCATTTGATCCTTGTAACAACATTACCGTCTATTCAAATACAATCTGCAGTTCCAACTTCGATCTGAGTGTTCTCAATAATATCAACCGCCTTAGCTGGATAACATCTTCCACAGGTGTTAGCAATTATTCTATTTCGAAAAATAGTGATCCACCCTTAAACGCTGCGTCAACGGCCACCTCCCTGAATGACCCCAACGTTATTTGTGGTCGCGATTATTGCTACCAACAAACCACCAACTACGCCAATGGCAGCAGAAGCATCTCGCTCTCAAAATGCGGTACAGCATTTTCAACAACCATTCCTACCGTTGTAGAAAATATTTCTGCCATTGTCGATGCGGAGTCGTCAGTAGAACTACGCTGGACACAAGACCCGGGATTTGTTGCTGCTAAATATACTATTACCAAATTAGTAAATGGTTCTGTAACTGCTGTAGATTCAAGTTCCACTACCTCTTTAATTGACAATGAATATTTAGCTGTTGATACATCATGCTATAGAATATCGTACGAAGATGCATGTGCTAACAAAAGCCCAGTCAGTGTTGAAGTTTGTCCAATTCAGCTGGTTGGAAGTCAGCAGGAGAGCAATGCCATCAATCTTTCCTGGAATGCTTATGAGGGCTGGAAAAACGGAGTGGATCATTACATCGTGGAAAAATTTAATGAACAGGGTCAGTTAGTTGTCAACAAACAACGCAGGTACAGCAATAATCTTTATCGATAATGCACAGGACCTTGTGAACCAAATAAGTATTTACAGGATAACGGCTGTTGCTAATGATGCGGGCATAGTTCCTTCTGTTTCTAATACCATAACCATTATTAAAGATCCGAACTTATTTCATCCCACGGCATTTACTCCAAATGGTGATGGACTGAACGATATCTTCAATGTTTTCGGACAATTTATAATCGCCTTCGAAATGAAAATTTTTAACCGTTGGGGGGAAATGATGTACGCCACCGATGATCTAGATCAAGGTTGGGATGGCATGTACAAAGGTACAATTATGCCAGAAGGCACGTATGTCTTTAGAGCCAAAATTACGGATCAGGCAGGCAGAACTTTTGATCGCTCAGGCCCTTTTGTACTCCTAAGGAAAAATTAAACAACATAATTTTAGATTTTAGATTGACGATTTTAGATTTACCGACCACCTAGCGCAGTTGCAAGCTTCTTAATGACCTACCCAACAATCTACAATCGTCAATCCATTATCAATCCAAAATCCTTCCGTAGATTTGCCTCTAACTTAAAACTTAGGCAAAAATCTAAAATCGTCAATCTAAAATCTACAATCCTATGTTTGATATGATGAAAATGATGGGCAAGATGAAAGAAGTTCAGACCCGGATAAAAGAATCCCAGGAAAAGTTAGGATCGCTGTATGCTACCGGAGAATCAGGTGGTGGTCTCGTAAAAGTCAAGATAAGCGGAAAGAAACAACTCGTTTCAATTGATATCGACGCATCCTTATTAAAGCCGGAAGATAAAACCATACTCCAAGACCTGATTGTTGCTGCTGTAAATAAAGCCGCCGATGAAGCTGAGGTTTTGGCAAAAGAAGAAATGCGTAAAAGTACGGAAGGACTTATCCCCAATATTCCAGGATTGGATTTAAGTAGTTTGATGGGATGAGCCAGACGGCTGTCGTCATCTTAAATTATAACGGTGAGAAACTACTTCAATCAGTTTCTACCTTCGGTAATTCAACATTCTGAAAATGCTGAAATCATTGTCGCCGATAATGCTTCAACAGATCGATCTATTGCCCTCCTGAACGAGTCGTTTCCAGCCATCAGAATAATCAAGCTGGACAAAAATTATGGATTTTGTGGCGGCTACAACAGAGCGTTAAAACAAGTTGAGGCTGATTACTACGTGCTACTTAACTCCGACATTGAAGTGACCGCAGCGTGGCTCCCACCCATGATAAGCCTTCTCGATAAGAATATTTCGATAGCAGCAGCTCAGCCAAAAGTTTTATCATATCAAAACAAAAATAAATTTGAACATGCCGGCGCCGCCGGTGGATTTATCGATTCATTAGGATATCCTTTTTGCCGTGGAAGAGTTTTCGATTACGTAGAAGAAGACCATGGTCAGTACAATGATGAGCGTGAAATCTTTTGGGCAACTGGTGCATGTCTGATGATCCGTTCGGATCTGTTCCATAGGTTCGGCGGCTTCGACGAAGATTTCTTCGCCCACATGGAAGAAATAGATCTGTGTTGGAAACTTCATCGGGCTGAGAAAAAAGTTTTTTATTGTGGAAAAAGTACTATCTATCACCTAGGGGCTGGTACATTGGGTTATCGGCTTCCAAAAAAAACATACCTAAACTTTAAGAATGGACTTTCACTCATCTTCAAACATTATGGGTCCATTGAAATAATCTATAAGTTACCGATAAGGGTTATTCTGGATTGGGCGGCAGCCTTTCATTTTTTAATAAAAGGTGAGGCCGGAAGTTTTATAGCAATCCTTCGAGCACACTATAAATTTTTACTCGGCCTTGGTAATGATCAAAAAAAAAGAAAAGAGATCCGGAAAGCTTTTCCTTTCTATACTGATAGTTCGATCTATCACGGATCAATCGTAGTCGATTACTATATTAAAGGGAAGAGGAAGTATAGTTAGCTTAGAGCTACGAGCTTTAGTTACGCGCCATGCAACGTAAAAAAATAATGGTGTCTACTCATGGCTCATAGCTAGAAACTCGAAGCTAGCTTAGTAGTCCCAAATGGCATTACGCTTGCGCAGGTGCTTGCGCATGTTCATTACGAATGCTAAACAAAGATAAATCAGCACCGGAGAACCGAATGTAATAAATGATGCATAAATAAAGAATAACCTGATGCTTGAAGTAGCCATTCCTAACTTTTCACCAAGTTGGGTGCACACTCCAAAAGCATAAGTTTCAAAAAAATGTTGGATTCTATCTGTTACACGTTCCATACTAACACACTATTCTAAACATTCGACTCTTGAAATGGTTATTTTGTCGAGCGGAAAATCCTGCTCACAAATATAACGTACCAGGTTACTCAAATTAGCGGAATTATCTTATTTTTTTGACTATTATTGCAAAAAAATACACGTAAGTATAGTTTTGCAACCTGTTTAAAATCAACCATAAATCAAAAATCCCAATGAGAAAAGTAGTTTACTCATTTTTGATCTTCGGAGCATTAAGCTTCGTGGGCTGTACACTGCCCAAGATGGTGAAAATGTCTAAAGAACAACAACTGACCGTCACCCCTAATCCGCTGGAGGTTCACAAGGATACAGTTGCCTTCGATATGGCAGCCAATCTTCCCGTTAAAATGTTAAAGAAAAAAGGTACTGTATATACGGTAAACACTTTCTATAAATATGGCACAAGCGAAGTTGCCTTGGAACCTTTAGCTTTCAAAGCTGAAGATTATCCGAATGCCAAGACAGAACAACCTAAAGCGACGAAGAGCTTTTTCTTTCCTTACCAGCCGGCACAAAAAACCGGCACACTCGAAGTAGAAGGCGTGGCCTCTAAAGGTGAGAAGTCAAAAGCTACTCCACGGATGCCTGTCGCTACCGGAATCATCACAACTTCTAAGTTAGTTAAGCCTGTATACTTCGCGGCCTACGCAGAGCATGGTTACAACAATCAGGAAGAACTGGTTCCTGTAATTATTCCTGATTTCATTTTTGAACAAGGAAGATCAGTTCTTAGAACAAGTGAAATCAGAAGTCCAAAAGGAAAAGAACTCGATGCATTCATTGCTTCTAAAAATGCTACCCGTACAGTTACCATCACAGGTACCCACTCTCCTGAAGGTGCTGAACGTATCAATGCTAAACTTTCTCCTGATCGTGCTGCTGCCATAGAAAAATTCTATCGCGCAGAAATGAAAAAATATGATTACAAAGGCAAAGCAGATTCGATCAATTTTATTCTGAAGCCAGTTATCCAGGATTGGAATGAATTCAAAACTGTCCTTTCATCTTACGAAGGAATTTCTTCAGAAGAAAAAGCAGAGTACCTGAATATCATCAATGCTGGCGGATCTTTCGAAGACAATGAAAAGCAAATGAAGAGATTGAAAACGTACAGAAAAGTTTTCAGAGATGTGTATCCTAAATTAAGAACTGCTAAAACTGAAATCTTAGTCGTAAAAGATAAAAAGACCGATGCTGAAATGTCTGTGTTATCAAAACAAGTAACACAAAATGCAGTCTCAGCCGATACGCTTTCTTTTGAAGAAATGATGTACTCTGCTACACTCACTCCTTCGTTAGAAGAAAAGGCTGCTATCTATGAAGCAGCTACAAAGAAAGGCTCTAACTGGAATGCACATAACAACTTAGGTGCTGTGTATATTGCTCAGGCGATGGAAAATCCAGCTAATGCTGCAGGCCTTGGCTGACAAAGCTCTTGCTCAACTAGAGATTGCTGCAAAATTGAATGAAGCTCCTGAGGTACATGCTAATTTAGCTTCGGTTCATATGATAAAAGGCAATGCCTATGCTGCTTACAATCATGCAACCAAGGCGCTTAGCGCAGGTCTTCAAGGTGATAATGCGGCTGGTGTAAATGGTGTAAAAGGTGCTGCTGAAATCGTAAAAGCTCAATATGCTGCTGCAGTAAGTTCTGAATCTGCTGCTACCGACAATGCAGAAAATCTTTTCAACAAAGGACTAGCTCAGGTTTTGAACAAGGACTATCAAAATGGTTTGACTTCGTTCAATGAAGCCATTGCAAAAAATAGCAACCTGGCTGTTGCTCATTATGGTGCAGCCGTTGCTTCGGCAAGATTGGGAAATGCAGATGCAGTTGTTACCAACTTGACAAATGCGGTTAAAGCCGATCCTTCTTTGAAAGAAGCGGCATTAAGCGACCTTGAATTCACAAAATTTGCTGCTACTGAATCGTTCAGAAACGCATTGAAATAAACTAACCTCAATAGTTAAAACAAGAAGCCCCGCCCCGATACATCGGGACGGGGTTTTTATTTGCTGTCTATTAAGAAAAACTTGCTAAATCCTTTTATCCTGTTAATACTGACCCTATTTTTACGCACTTTCTGATAGAACTATGAGAGAAATCCAGTTTAGGGAGGCCCTGCGCGAGGCCTTAAATGAAGAAATGAGAAGAGATCCCAGTATAGTGCTTATGGGGGAAGAAGTAGGCGAATACAATGGGGCTTATAAAGTAAGCCAAGGGATGCTGGATGAATTCGGCCCTGAACGCATTTTGGATACTCCCATCTCTGAACTGGGCTTTGCTGGAATTGGAATCGGAGCCGCAATGAACGGTCTTCGTCCTATCGTAGAATTTATGACCTTCAACTTTTCTCTGGTAGCAATTGATCAGATCATAAATTGCGCGGCCAAAATTTATTCGATGTCAGGCGGGCAATACAGTGCACCGATTGTATTCCGTGGCCCTACCGGTAACGCCGGACAACTTGGAGCTCAACATTCACAGAATTTTGAAAACTGGTATGCGAACACACCTGGATTAAAAGTCGTTGTTCCGGCAAATCCATACGATGCTAAAGGACTTCTAAAGTCCTCCATCCGTGATAATGATCCTGTCATTTTTATGGAATCGGAAGTGATGTATGGAGATAAAATGGAAGTGCCAACAGAAGAATATCTTATTCCAATTGGAGTTGCTGATATAAAGAAACCCGGTAAGGATGTGACCATTGTTTCTTTTGGCAAGATCCTCAAGGTAGCTTTGGCTGCAGCTGCAGAACTCGAAAAAGAAAACATTTCTGCAGAGGTCATCGATCTTCGGACGGTTCGCCCAATCGACTACGCGTCTGTTGTGGAATCCGTGAAGAAAACAAATCGGCTGGTAATTGTTGAAGAAGCCTGGCCGTTATCTTCCATTGCTACTGAAATTACCTACCACGTTCAAAAGCATGCTTTCGATTACCTGGATGCACCGATTCATCGGGTCAACAGTTTTGATGTTCCGCTCCCTTACGCACCTACATTGATAGAAGCCATTTTACCAAACGTAAAAAAGACTATTCAAGCCGTTAAGGCGGTGATGTATCGTGATTAACATGGCTTACCCCGGAGTGCTGAGGTAATACATCGCTAATGGGCATTTCTTCCGGCTTATCTTCCTGAACTTCAACAGTCCTCCAGACGTGTACTAATCCGTTTGCAAAAACGATGATGAGTATAAGGGGTAAAAGATAGGCTCCATACCGGAACTTCACCCCTGAATGGCTATACGACCACGCCGTAAAATCAACGTACACTTTTCCCATTATGAGCATTGCTGTAATCAGAAAGGCACCGAGTATTAAAGAAGCGATTCTTTTCGATAATTTTTTCTGCTTCATTAAATACTGTACAAGTAAGACCAATAGAATAGAGATGGACACAACGATCCATACCGTAAGCAAGGTTCGGGGAAATGATCGCAGGTAGTGATATTTGTAAATTATCAACCCTACTTTGCCAAGAATATTTGGCTTTGACAATAAGCCAGCTATCAACAAGAATCAATGTGAGCAGAATCCAATAAAAAGTGACTTTACGAACCATGCGATGGAATTTTATATTGGTATTACGGTAACACCTAATTTAGCCATTTCTTTGTAGCGTCAAGCAATGCAATCGATGACAGAAGTCCATTTTCCACAAGCCTTCATAAAAAGCATACAAACGTATCTCGGGAGTCAATGGAACGATTTTGCAAACGCGCATCTACAGCCTTCCCCTATCGCCATTCGCAATAATCCTAACAAGAGTTACAGGCGGACTGAATGTTTCCCCATCCCCTGGGCGCAGCATGGAGTGTATCTAACAGAGCGGCCTTCGTTTACACTGGATCCTGCCTTTCATGGGGGCTGTTACTATGTCCAGGAGGCTAGCTCCATGTTTTTAGAGCAGGCTTTTACACAGGTAATTGATCAACAGCAGCCCTTAAATGTGCTTGATCTATGCGCGGCACCCGGAGGAAAGTCAACGCACCTGCTAAGCTTGATGAACCGAAATAGTTTATTGGTATCCAATGAAGTTATACAATTGCGCGCGTCTGTTCTGGCGGAGAACATTCAGAAATGGGGACACTGCAACGTAGTGGTAACGAATAACGACCCTAAAGATTTTCAACGTCTTCCTGGCTTTTTTGATGCCATCATTGTTGATGCGCCCTGCTCCGGCGAGGGACTTTTCCGCAAAGATTCTGGCGCTCTGAAGGAATGGTCAGAACACAACGTTATCCTCTGCAGCAAGCGTCAGCGAAGAATTTTAAATGATGTTTGGCCATCTCTGAAGACAGGTGGCATTTTGATTTATTCAACATGCACATACAATGAATCCGAGAATGAAGAGAATTTAAAATGGTTGAAGCAGGAATATGATGTTGAATCCATGCCGTTAGATATTAAAGATGAATGGGGTGTCGTTAAAGTAGAACATAGCTCAATTATTGGATATCGATTTTTTCCCCATCGGGTTCAGGGTGAAGGTTTTTTTATTTCGGTATTACGGAAAAGAAATGAAGAAAAAGAAAGCCGGTTAAATACAAAAAATACCTTTTCGGAGCCTGGAAAAAAAATAAAAAACAAACTTTCAGAGTGGGTATTACAACCTGAACAAAAAACATTTATTAGCAGAAACGATCAATTCCAATTTTTCCCATCGAATAAAATGCAGGAGATTGAATTTCTCGCCAAAAATCTTCACATCATTTCAGCAGGCACGTACGCTGCCACTGCCAAACACGATAAATTGATCCCGGATCACGCTATGGCTGTATCAATCGATTTAAACTTAGCTTCCTTCAATTTGATTCAAATTGAAAGAGAGGAGGCACTTCAATACTTAAGAAAAGAAACCCTTGCTTTTACCTCCGACAAAAAAGGATTTGCTCTCATTACCTATCGAGATATTCCCTTGGGCTGGGTGAATGTTTTGGACAACAGAATGAATAATTTATATCCTTCTGAGTGGAGAATAAGAATTCGTTAATCGTTCGCCGTTATCCGTTATCAGTTAATCGGATTAACAGAAGGTTATGGTTATTATCGATTCACGGACAACGGATAACAATTAACGGATAACTGATAACGGAAAAGAATGGCCGGTTAAAAAATAACCGGCTCATTCTTAGCCAACCCCTCAGTCTCACCTGTCGATTAGCGCTCGGCTTAGGTAGTTTATGCACCAATGAACAATCTATCTACGAGGATATCATAACATTCGGATTTCAACTTTATAAAATTCAGTATTCAAACTGATTTCCTTATTTTGGGGCCCTTATCGGTTAATAGTTATCCATTAATCGTCATCGGTTCCTGGTTAAATCCACAATGATTACAAGGGAATTGGCAGATCTGATGATCTGGTGAAAAAGTACGAACTAACGGATAACCATTAACGGTTAACAATTAACGGATAACCGATAACGGATAAAAATGCTATCAACGAAATACAACCCGACGAAGTAGAAGACAAGTGGTACAGCTACTGGATGAAAATGGGATTCTTTCACTCCGAGCCAAACCCACAGAAGGAGCCTTATTGCATTGTTATTCCTCCTCCAAACGTCACTGGAGTGCTGCACATGGGCCACATGCTAAACAACACCATTCAGGATATCCTGGTCAGGAGGGCCCGTATGGAGGGAAAAGAAGCGTGCTGGGTGCCGGGCACGGATCATGCTTCAATCGCCACAGAAGCAAAAGTCGTTGCCGATGTTGCGCGAACGTGGGATCAAGAAATCGGATATCACGCGCGACGAGTTTTTAAAGTATGCCTGGGAGTGGAGAGAAAAATATGGAGGCATCATACTCGAACAATTAAAAAAACTTGGGGCCTCCTGCGACTGGGATCGCACTAAGTTTACCATGGATCCCGATTATTACGATGCCGTAATCGATGTCTTTATCGATCTGCTATAGAAAGGGAAACATCTACCGTGGAATGCGAATGGTGAATTGGGATCCCGTAGGAAAAACTGCGCTTATCGGATGATGAAGTAATTCATAAGGATGTTCAATCCAAACTGTATTACATCCGATATGCCATTGAAGGAACAGCCGATGAATATCATTACCATTGCAACGGTGCGGCCAGAAACCATCATGGCTGATACTGCTATTTGTGTTAATCCAACTGATGAGCGCTATCAACATCTTAAAGGAAAAAGGGCTCTTATCCCTCTCATCAATCGTCCTATTCCTATTATTGAAGATGATTACGTGTCAATGGAATTTGGAACGGGTTGCTTAAAAGTGACGCCAGCCCACGATATGAATGATTATGAGCTGGGAAAAAAACACCAGCTTGAAGTAATTGATATACTGAATGAAGATGGAACGTTAAATGCAAACGCTCAAATCCTGATTGGAGAAGATCGCTTCATCGCCCGAAAGAAAATTGCAAAATTATTAGAGGAGAATAAATCAGCTCAGTAAAATAGAAGATTACAAAAGCAGTGTTGGATTTTCTGAACGTACAGATGCTGTCATCGAGCCCAGGCTTTCGCTTGCAATGGTTTCTGAAAATGAAAGAGCTTACGAAGCCTGCCTTGGAACATGTAATGAATGACGACATTCAACTTATTCCTCCAAAGTTTAAAAATACCTATAGCCATTGGATGGAGAATGTTCGCGACTGGTGTATTTCGCGTCAGCTTTGGTGGGGCCATCGCATTCCTGCGTGGTACGACGATGAAGGATCGTACGTAGTGGCCAAAACAGAAGAGGAAGCATTAGCTCAATTCAAAATACAAAATCCAAAATTCAAAATTCAAAGATTAAGACAGGATCCGGATGTAATGGATACTTGGTTCTCCAGTTGGTTATGGCCTATGGCTGTTTTTGATACCTCTATTTTCAAAGATCTGAAAAATAATAAAGGAAATCGCGACCTGAATTACTATTACCCTACTAACGATCTGGTGACTGCTCCGGAGATTCTTTTCTTTTGGGTAGCACGAATGATAATTGCAGGATATGAGTACCGTGGTAAAAATGCCGTTTAAAAATGTTTATCTGACTGGCATTGTGCGCGACAAACTGGGAAGAAAAATGTCCAAAGTCACTGGGCAATTCCCCTGACCCGCTTGATCTGATAGCAACGTTTGGCGCAGATGCTGTTCGTGCCGGAATGCTCTTTAGTTCCCCTGCTGGGAATGATTTGCCTTACGATGAAAAATTGATTGAACAAGGAAGAAATTTTGCCAATAAAATCTGGAATGCGTTCAGGTTGGTAAAAGGTTGGACGCATTGCTCCTTCACCCCAAATTCCGGAGGAAAATAAGTTAGCGATGGAATGGTTCCAATCCAAACTGGATCAATCGTTAGGCGAATTAAATGATCATTTCCTCAAGTTTAGAATATCAGCAGCACTGCTACACGATTTACAAATTGATATGGGATGATTTCTGTTCCTGGTACCTGGAGATGATAAAGCCCGAATTTGGAAATCCAATCGATGAGACAACTTACACTAAAACCATTGAGTTCTTTGAGACCTTGTTAAAAGGCGCTTCATCCCTTCATGCCTTTCATTACTGAAGAGTTATGGCATGAATTAAAAGAGCGTGATAGATGATTGTATCATCGTTGCGTCGTGGCCAAAACCTCAGACACCCAGTCCTTCAATCTTAGATGAAGGCGTAATTGCGTTTGATATCATTACTGAAATAAGAAATACGCGGAATGCAAAGGGAATCTCACCGAAAGAATCGCTCAGACTTCTTGTGAAGTCTGGAAGCCAAGATTTTGATAAAATCTTTTTGGCCCATCATTAAAAAACTTTCCAACTTAAGCTGAAGTTTCTTCAGCTGAAAATAAAATCAGCAATGCCACGAGTTTCGTTATTAAATCGACCGAATTTTTTATCCCTGTAGAAGGAAAGATCGATGCCGTCAAAGAACGGGAAGCCATCCTAAAAGGATCTCGCATATCAACGTGGATTTATGGCGTCTGTGGATAAAAAATTATCCAACGAAAAATTTGTAAACAGCGCACCGCCACAGGTAATTGAGTTGGAGAGAAAGAAAAAGGCGGATGCCGAAGCAAAGATTAAAGCACTGGAAGAAAGTCTCGCGAGGCTTTAATTGTTAACAAGCGAATTGTAATAGTCAAAGATTAGTTTAAGATGATCTTCCTTTGTTGTAGTCAATGCATTTTCTTTTATGAATTTCTCCACCTCATCCGACTTGTCACCAAATAAAGGAAGCAATTTCTTTTTGGACGTAGGAATTTCCATAGCCTGATCACCTTTAACGACGTAGAAATGTTGTTTTTTTAAAATTTTATCATCCGGGCTTCCGACATTAAATTGTACATTATAATTTGCTTTTTTTACTTCGATCAATGTCTTTTTAAACAAAGGTAAAGATCCATCAGAGACAACCTGAAAAAAGCCAGTAAACGATACGTTGTCTTCATTTTTAAATTCCTTGCCGTTCATAAAATAGCTCGGTACCTGCGTAAGGGAATCAACCCATACAAAACTTTTTATTTTGTTTCCCTTTAAAACTTTAATACCATTTTTAGCTTTGATTTCCAATTCATCCAAATAGATATCATAACGCACGGGATATCCTTCAATCAACTTATCTTTTTCGTACAACAGGATAGTTGAATTTTTCCAGTGCAAATCCAGGTAGGTATCTCCAATAACTTTTCCTTCGGGTAAGGGGATTCCATAAAGCATATCACTATTGCTAATGCCTGCTAAATCAAATAAGCGCTCCAGTGTATTGGTAGCCCGGATGTTGTTAGGAACGACAGATTGTGCATAACTTTTCGAAACAAAAATCAAAAAAATAAAAATCGTCATTAATTTTTTCATAGTCGAGGTTTTTAAATCCCTTCAATCCAAAATTTAAGCGATTTGTAACTTTAGGGATCAATCACCCTTATTTACGGGTTAATCAAATGCTTGCTAAAACCTTGACCGCCCGCCATTAAAAGTTCAATATTTTTATGTTTAAGACCGAACTTGCGCGCAACATGCTCATTCGTTAGTCCTCCTTTGTAGGTATAAACACCTTTCATAAACCACTTATGCGAAAAGATCATCGGTTCCACTCCGCCTTCTTCGGCTGCCCGTAAAATCGTGGGTGTAAAAATATTGCTGAGCGCATTAGCTGCAGTATGTGCAACCCGTGAAGCCACATTGGGCACACAATAATGGATGACACCATGCTTTCTGAATACAGGCTTGCTTAGCGTTGTGATTTCCGAAGTTTCCACGCATCCTCCCTGGTCGATACTCAAATCGATAATGAGGGAATCTGATTTCATTTGCGTTACCATCTCTTCTGTAATAACATGGCGTGCTCTGCCTTTTTCTGCGCGCAGTGCGCCAATCACAACATCAGCGGATTTGAGGGTCTCGCTCAAAGTAAGCGTATCGATTGTTGATGTATAAATTTGCTGACCCAGCAGATGTTTGATCCGCCGTAAGCTTATAGAGATGATTATCAAAAACCTGAACATCGGCACCGAGTCCCAGGGCTGCGCGAGCGGCATATTCAGCCACCGTGCCTGCTCCAATAATAACCACCTTCGTGGGAGGCACACCTGTTATGCCGCCTAGTATTACCCCTTTCCCATTATTTGCAGTGCTTAAGTATTCCGATGCGATCAACAATACTGAGCTACCTGCTATTTCACTCATTGCCCGGACAATGGGCATTCCCCCAACTTTGTCTTCAATAAATTCGTAGGCCAGTGCAATGATCTTTTTCTTAAGCATGCGCTTGCAGCGATTCCACTTTCAAATGCCCGATTTGCAACGCTGAGATCAACGTCTGCCCTGGATGCATCAGTTCAATTTCCTCTAGCGTAGGAGGTTCAATTTTGAGAATTACATCAGCTTTATAAACTTCCTGTGGAGAATAAACGATTTTGGCTCCTGCATCGCTATATATCCTTATCCGAAAATTTTGAACCCAACCCGGCTTTGGCTTCAACCCATACTTCATGGCCATTATTAATCAGGATGGCTACCGCATCCGGTGTAAGACTTATTCGATTTTCCTGAAGAGATATTTCTTTAGGCAATCCAATAAAGAAAGAATGTTTTCCTTTTTTTACTTCAAGTAATTTTTCCTGAGGATGCAGGCTGGCTTTGGCTAATGCCTCAAATCCTGTTTTCTTTTTTTCCGTCATGGACAGCGATGGCTATGGTTCGTTTGGTATTGGTTTCAACTTCGAATGGTTACTTCAGCATATTGCAAGGGAATCAGCGAAGGAATTTTTTCAGGCCACTCAATAAAACAAGGATATCCTGAATAAAAATATTCTTCCGTTCCAATATCCATTGCTTCTATCTCATTTTTTATTCGATAAAAATCAAAATGATAAACTTTTACTTAGATCAGTTGTCTGATATTCATTCACAATTGAAAATGTAGGACTGCTCATCGCTATCTGCCACACCCCAGTGCTTTGCAGATCTCCTTGATCAACGTAGTCTTTCCAGAGCCCATTTCGCCCTGAAATAAGCCATACTTTAAAAGTGCTTAGTCTTTCAACAATGTCGTGTGCCACTTCTTTCAAATCCGACAACGTTACAGAACGAAACACTCTATCCTCTCGGATCATGACGCGTTTTTCGAATTTAAGAAAATAATAGGAATGATCATCTCCTCCATGCTCACACCACCATGTTGAAATGTGTCTTTATAGAAATTTACGTAGTAGTTATAGTTATTGGGATAGGCGAAAAACTGATCTTCAATCGCAAAGACATAGGACGAAGACACATTCAGTTTAGGCAAGAAATAAGCGCTCTGGTTTTTGAACCATGCATAACTTTATCTCCTTCATACCCAAGATTTTTCCCTTGTTTGTATCGAAGGTTCGAATTAACGGACCGGTCGCCAATGATCTTAAAAGGACGTTTAACCCGGATGGTCCCATGATCTGTTGTGATAATAACTTTTACATCTTTTTCAGCAATCTTTTTCAAAATATCGATAAGCGGAGAATGAAGAAACCACGACTTTGTAATGGAACGATACGCCGATTCATCGGGAGCAAACTCTCGTACCATAGCCATATCGGTACGGGCATGGGAAAGCATATCCACAAAATTGTAGACGATGACATTCAAATCATTTTGAAAAAGATTATTAACGGTATCGACTAGGTTCCTTCCCTCCTCCAGGTTTTTAATTTTATGATACGACATCTTTACATTCAGATTATTTCTGCGCAGTTGTTTCGCCAGAAATTCATCCTCAAAATTATTTTTGCCTTCATCTTCATCTTCACCAACCCAAAGCGCCGGATTTGTTTTTGCCATCTCAGAGGGAAGCTGACCCGAGAAAATAGCATTTCGGGCATATGCAGTAGTGGTAGGCAAAATGGAATAATATGTTTCTTCTTTTTCTACATTAAAATAATCTGTCAGCACAGGCTCAATAACTTTCCATTGATCGTAGCGAAGATTATCAATCAGAATGACAAACACAGGCTTCTTACCAAGCTCCGGAAAAACCTTTCGCTTCATTAACTGATGTGACAGCAATGGCTTATCGGACTTGGGATCGTTCAGCCAGGAATCATAATTACGAATGATGAACTTCGCAAAATTGGCGTTGGCTTCTGTCTTTTGCATATCCAAAACATCGCCCATTTCCTGATTGTCGGCCTGATCCATTTGCAATTCCCAAAACACAAGTTTTTTATAAATGTCAGCCCATTGCTCATGGTTCATAACATCCTGAAATGCCATGCTGATCTTTCGAAATTCCTGCTGATAGTTCAGGTTCGTTTTTTCAATGACAAGTCGTTTGTTATCGAGGATCTTTTTTACAGAAAGTAAAATCTGACTTGGATTAAGCGGCTTGATAAGATAGTCGGCGATCTTGGAGCCGATCGCTTCTTCCATGATATGCTCTTCCTCATTTTTGGTGATCATCACCACGGGAAGATTAGGCTTATTATTTTTGATTTGGGTCAATGCTTCCAACCCTGACATGCCCGGCATATTTTCATCTAGGAATACGACATCAAAATGCTTCTCATCACTCTTCTCAACAGCTTCTGATCCATTGTTTACCGGCGTTATATCATAACCCCGCTGCTCGAGAAAAATAATATGAGGCTTCAATAAATCAATCTCGTCGTCGGCCCACAAAATGCTATATCTTTGCATAGTTGAAATTTTTACCAATTTAACCATTAATCGTTATCCATTGTTGCAATCCGGATAAACGAATGAGGAACTTGACCAACGGATGATTAAAAAGAAGATAATTAATGATCCCGTTTATGGATTTATCACCATCCCCAGTGAACTTATCTACGATATCATCTCCCACCCCTACTTTCAGCGGCTTCGCCACATCAAACAACTGGGACTTAACCGAATTATGTTTATCCAGGGGCCCTGCATACACGATTTCAACATGCATTGGGTGCTATGCACCTGATGGGCAAAGTGCTGGACAATCTGCGCTTAAAGGGCATTGAAATTTCGAAGGAAGAATATGAGGCCTCACAAATTGCCATTTTACTGCACGATATTGGCCATGGACCTTTTTCCCATACTCTGGAAGATACTCTGTCTGTCAGGCATAAAACATGAAAGCCTTTCCTACTTGTTTATCGATAAACTAAATGAAGAATTCAATGGAGCGCTTGAGGCTTACACTTAAAATTTTTCGAAACAGCTACAAACGCAAATTCTTTCATCAGCTAATCTCCAGTCAGCTGGACATTGACCGGCTCGACTATCTGAACCGCGATTGTTTTTTTACTGGCGTTCAGGAAGGTACTATTGGCGTCGACCGAATCATCGCCATGCTAAATGTGCATCAGGGATCAGCTGGTGGTAGAAGAAAAAGGAATTTACAGCATTGAAAATTTTTTGAATGCCCGGCGATTAATGTACTGGCAGGTTTACCTGCATAAAACATCCGTCAGTGCAGAACGAATGCTGGTAAATATTATCCGAAGGGCACAAGCGTTGGTGCGTGCAGACGAAGCGTTACCAGCGAGCGATACCCTTCGTACCTTTCTTAAAAAACAGTTCACACTTCATGATTTTAAAGAAAATGAAAATCTTTTAGAATCCTTCGGTCGCCTGGATGATAATGATATTTGGGGGGCTTTGAAATTCTG
The DNA here is from genome assembly GCA_963837415.1 of uncultured Bacteroidota bacterium. Classification (GTDB taxonomy): domain Bacteria; phylum Bacteroidota; class Bacteroidia; order Cytophagales; family Cyclobacteriaceae; genus Chryseolinea. Next base: position 81,038 of record CAWING010000009.1, read on the forward strand.
GCAAAATCACAGTGACAACATCCTTTCCCTCTGATCGCGTATGTTGCTTGAACGAAGACTCTTCAAGGTGAAGCTTAGTATTGAACCGATAAAGAAAAATGAGGTGGAAAATATCAGGGAGGCAGTTATGAAGAAGTATGGCACTTTGCGGTCTGAGGCGTCTTATCTTTTTTCTCACGGTACAGTTTCCAACGAAGCTTATGCGGAAGGGCATCAGATTAACATTCTAATGCGAAGTGGAGAATTATTGGACATCGCGCAGGCCTCGGACCTTCCAAACATTAAAGCAATCAGCAAAATCGTAAAAAAAAACTATCTCTGCTGGCCTAAAAATGTATCTTTGTTGAATTCGTAATCACGTTATTGTTATCTCATGATCGTTTACATGCTAACAAAACCTGGATAGCGGATAATCCTAACGACTCACTGACATGGAATTTAGCATCAATCAAATAGCCGTCATGTTAGGCGGAGAAGTAAAGGGTGATGGCAACGAAAAAATAAAAATGCTTGCCAAAATTCAGGATGCTAAAAAAGGACAGATCGCATTTCTTTCCAACCCAAAATACGAGCAGTATATTTATTCAACCCAGGCCACTGCCGTCATTGTAAAAAAAGATTTTACAGCCCGAAAAGAAATATCGGCCACGCTCATATTAGTAGATGACCCTTACATCAGTTTTACCAGGCTGCTGGAAGAGTATCACAAATTGATCAGTTTTCAAAAAATAGGTATTGAGCAACCCAGCTTCATTCATGAGAATGCCAGCGTAGGAAAAAACATTTATCGGGGTGCCTTTTCATACATTGGCAGCAACGCGCGTATCGGTGACAACGTGAAGATCTATCCCCATGCTTACATTGGCGATAATGTTCTGATCGGAAATAATACGATCATTCATCCCGGTGTAAAAATTTATGCTGATACTAAAATCGGCAACAATTGTGTCATTCATTCAGGAGTCGTCATAGGAAGCGATGGATTTGGATTTGCCCCACAGGAGGATGGATCTTACAAAACCATTCCTCAGCTGGGTAATGTTACCATTGAAGACAATGTAGCCATCGGAGGAAATACGGTAATTGATTGTGCCACACTGTTTGGCGATTCAACGGTCATTCGGCAAGGTGTTAAACTAGATAACTTAATTCAAATAGCACACAACGTTGAAATTGGAAAAAACACGGTCATTGCAGCTCAATCTGGAATATCGGGTTCAACCAAGATCGGCGAAAACTGCATGTTGGCAGGACAGGTAGGCATTGCTGGGCACATTACTATTGCAAATAATACCAGGCTCGGTGCACAGGCTGGCGTTTCAAAATCGATAAAGGAAGAAGGAGCAACGGTTTATGGGGTCCCCCGCTTTTGACTTTGGGGCTTATTTTAAATCTTATGCTGTTTTTAAAAAACTACCGGATATTCAACACCGACTTAAGGAGTTGGAGAACAAAATACAAGCATGCACAAAATAAATCCGTCTCCACCGACTAAATCTCATCTAGATCCTATCGAAGCACGGCCACAGTACAAAATTGGATAATCTGAGGATTTGAGGTTAAATTTGCACACTTTGCAACTCCATGCTCAATATTAAACAGCAGACAATTCAGAAATCTGTAGCCCTTTCGGGCGTCGGCCTTCACACAGGTGTTCAAACTAACATGACCTTTGTACCTGCCAAACCTAATCATGGCATTAAATTTCAGCGCATTGACATTCCAGGCTCCCCTATTATTGATGCAGACTGTGATAATGTTGTTGATGTGTCACGGGGAACTACCATCGAACAAAGTGGAGCTCGCGTCAGCACAATTGAGCATACACTGGCTGCCTTAACGGGATTGGAAATTGATAATGTGCTAATCCAACTTGATGGCCCGGAATGTCCGATTATGGATGGAAGTTCCATTGAATTTGTCGGAACGTTAAAAGGTGCCGGCACAGAGGAACAAAATGCATTGCGTGATTTCTTTGAAGTTCAGGAACCATTATTTTATCGTGAGGCGGCTCGCAATGTGGAGATTGCTGCCCTTCCGTTGGATGATTACCGGGTTACTGTAATGATTGATTACAACTCCCCCGTTCTAGGTAGCCAACACGCTTCGATCACCGACATCCGGCAATTTGAAAAAGAGATTGCTTCATGCAGAACATTTTGTTTCCTTCATGAATTGGAGATGTTGTATAAAAACAACCTCATTCGAGGGGGCGATCTTAACAATGCCATTGTAATCGTTGACCGTGTAGTTCAGGAAAATGAGCTGGATAATATTGCTAAAATGCTTGGCAAGCCTAAAGTCGCTATTAAGCAGGAAGGCATTTTAAACAATATAGAGCTGCGTTATAAAAACGAGCCAGCGCGCCATAAACTTCTCGACATTGTAGGTGATCTTACCCTCGCAGGCAGGCCGCTAAAAGCGCAGGTGCTGGCGGCACGACCAGGCCATGCCGCCAACGTAGCTTTTGCTAAGAAATTAAAAAAGGCAATGCAGGAGTCCGATAAGAAAGGCAAGCCTAAATACAATCCTAACTTACCTCCTGTTATGGATATCAATAAGGTGGCCGCAACGCTTCCTCATCGATATCCTTTCCTGCTCATTGACAAAATCATTTACCTCGATAATGAAAGTGTGTCCGGAGTTAAAAATGTCACGGCAAATGAATATTTTTTCCAAGGACATTTTCCAGGAAACCCAGTAATGCCGGGTGTTCTTCAAATTGAAGCTATGGCCCAGATCGGCGGAATATTGGTTTTAAACACCGTGCCTGATCCTGAAAATTATTGGACCTATTTTTTAGGCATTGAAAATTTCAGATTTAGAAAAATGGTACTTCCTGGTGATACGTTGGTAATCCAATGTGATCTACTAGCCCCTATTAAACGAGGTATTGCTAAGATGACCGGCCGGGCATATGTGGGTAACACTCTGGTTTGTGAAGGAACCATGACAGCCAGTATAGTTCGAAAAGATTCATGAGCAGATTCCCACAAGCTAACGTACATCCCGAAGCTCAAATAGGTAACAATGTTGTTATTGAGCCTTTTGCTACTGTTCAAAAAGATGTGGTTATTGAAGACGGTTGCTGGATAGGCCCCAATGCTATTATCTGGGACGGATCCAGGTTAGGTAAAAACGTCAAGATATTCCCTGGCGCTTCCGTCTCTTCCATACCACAAGATTTAAAATTTGCTGGAGAAAAAACACAAACTATTATCGGCGACAATACGGTGATCCGGGAAGCCGTAACCATAAGTCGTGGTACTACAGATAAATTTAAGACTGTCATAGGGAAAAATTGTTTGCTCATGGCTTACGTTCACGTAGCACATGATTGTAGTGTTGGAAACAATTGTATCCTTGTAAACACCGTGCAAGTCGCAGGGCATGTAACGATTGATGATTGGGCCATTATCGGCGGTGCCAGTGCGCTTCATCAATTTGTTAAGGTAGGTGCTCACGTGATGTTATCCGGTGGCTCCCTTGTGCGTAAAGATGTTCCCCCTTTCACTAAGGCTGCACGGGAGCCACTGACGTATGCAGGTATCAATACCGTTGGATTGCGAAGACGGGGATTTGCTTCCGAAAAAATCAGTGAGATCCAGGAAATTTACAGGTACATTTTTTTAAAAGGATTGAATAATTCGAAGGCGTTGGATATCGTGGAGAAAGAGGTGCCCGCAAGTCCGGAAAAGGATTACATTGTTGACTTCATCAGAACCTCGGAGCGAGGTATAATGAAGGGATACGGCGGCAACGACTAATAATTTATCTGTTTATCCATACCGATTGACGGATAAAAATGGCTGCTTCTACAAGAAAAAATTCTGACCTAAAACTCAATATCACTGTCAAGCGTCTCGGCAAACGATTCAATAGGGAATGGATTTTTAAAAACCTTGATTATACTTTTCAGTCCGCCCATATTTATGCTATTACCGGACCAAATGGCTCCGGCAAATCTACCTTGCTTCAAATACTTTGGGGACAACTCCCTCCCAGTACAGGTGAATTAAAATATACAAGTTCTCAGGGTGAGGTGCCCATCGAAGAGATATTTAAACATCTTGTTATAGCCACACCGTATCTTGATCTAATTGAAGAATTTACGTTATTAGAACACATCCGGTTTCATTTTAAACTTAAATCAAGCAGGAATGGAATGCACGAAGAAGAGATCCTGGATAGAATGAACCTGAATCACGCGCGGCATAAAACCATCGTCAATTTTTCTTCGGGAATGAAGCAGCGTTTACGGTTGGCGTTAGCCTTTTTTACTCAGGCCGATTTGATATTCTTAGATGAGCCCGCAACCAATCTGGATAACGAATCAACAGAATGGTATCATCAACAATTAAATAACTTACCAAAAAGCTGTACTATATTCATAGCCTCTAATCAAACAAATGAATATCCTGCTCAGGCGCACAAGCTCAACATACTTGACTTCAAATAAAGAGTCGGAAGCCAGATTAAAAGATGTACCTTAACAATTTCCAGACCAAATAACTTTGTCTGGAGTTAAAAATGAGCATTGGTCGTTTAAATGGAAGCCTTACAGAAAAATCGAAGGTTACTTGATTTTATTCTAATAGATTAAGGCTTATGGAATTGATTGCCCTACAGGGCTTCCATACGAATCAAAGTTTGATTTCATCATTTTTAGCAGCATATTCGTAATAATAAAGTTTAACCAATGAATCATTTAACTAGAATTTTTTCGCTACTAATACTGGTTAGCGCAGGATTGTTATATAGTGGCTGTAGTGGTGATGATGACCCTTCTAAATCTGAAGAAGAAGTACAGCTGGATAAACTGAAGGTGGCTCAATGGACACTGCAATCTGCCAACGATGGTACTGATCGCACATCTGAATATCCAGCCATGACGCTAACCTTTTCAGGTACCTTTAGCGCAGGTGGCACGTATAGTTATACGAGCAGTGCGACAAGTTGGCCTAGTTTAAGTCCTTGGAAAAAAGATGATACCTGGAAGTTCCAGGCGGGAAGTGTCACTAGTACTGTCGTACGGCTTTCTGATGACCAGGTGATGACTTATTCTTTAACTAACTCAGACAAGCAATTAAGCATTTCTTTCACTTATAGTGGGCCCGGTTTTTTCAACGGAAGAGTTGAATCGGTAGATGGCCCTTGGACCTTTGTCTTTACAAGACCATAAAGGATTCACAGCATAAAATAATAAGAGGCTCTTTCAAGGGCCTTTTTTTATGTATCACGTTAGAGGTTATTTTAGTACAACAACAGTAATCCCATCACCCCCGCGCTCAATATGTTCATCTTTTACAGAAACAACTTCCTTATATCGTTTTAAATGATCACGCACGACTTTTCTGAGCACACCCTCCCCTTTGCCATGTAAAATCCTAAGCTCTCCCTGACCTAGTAAAATGGCTGTATCGAGGTATTGGTCCAGAATACCAATTACCTCATCCACTCGCTTACCCCTGATATCCAGTGTTTGACTAAAGTTTGCTCGTTTTTCAATTACATTAATACCAGCTGAACGCAACCTCGCTCCAATTTCTTTTTCTACCGGGGCTGTAATCTTTTCCAACTTCTCCAGTTTGGTTACAGATTTCAGCAGTCCGAATTGAACTGCAGCATTCTTCCCTTGTATTGAAAGAATTATTCCGCTTCCATCTTGTCCTATGATGCGAACGCGATCTCCCTCCTTTAATTGTTCTGCTGGCCGTTGTTCTTTTTTCTGCGGTTCACCAACCTTATGGGTAAGCGTTTCCAGGTTTTTACGAACTTTTTGAGTTTCCTTTTTTTCCGCTTTATTTTCTTTTATGTGGCGGATCGTTTTTTCGATCTCACGATTTGTTTCCTTCAAAAGATTGGAAGCATCCTCTTTAGCTTTGTTTAGGATGTCTTTCTTTTTTGTTTCTAGCTCTGTCGATAATGTCTGATATTTTGTAAGTGATTGCTTTAATTCAATCTCCTGGCGTTCCAACTTGTTTACCTTTACACTTAACTCCTGCCTTTCTTTTTCCAAGGATCTCACTAGCGTTTCGAAACCTGCCAGATCTTTTCCAACCAACCTTTCGGCCTCTTCTATCGTGCTGTTTGGTAAGCCGGTCTTTTTTGCTATCTCCAAAGCAAACGAACTTCCCGGTTTACCAATGTCCAGTATATACAACGGAATCAAATTCTGGTCATCAAATCGCATAGCAGCATTTCGAATGCCCGATCGTTGACTGGCAAATAATTTTAAATTGTAATAGTGTGTAGTAGCTACTCCCCACACCTGTTTTTGGAGCAGGGATTCTAAAATTGCTTGTGCAATTGCGCCACCAAAATTTGGATCGGTACCGGAACCAAGTTCATCGAGCAACATCAACGATTTATCTGACGCAGACTGAATAAATACATTCATATTCCGAAGATGGCTGCTATACGTACTCAGATCATTTTCGATTGATTGCTGGTCTCCAATGTCTAGAAAAATATCTTGAAAGATTCCGACACGCGAACGGTCCGAAACCGGAATAAGCAATCCGCATTGTACCATGTATTGAAGCAATCCAACCGTTTTCAAGCAAACTGATTTTCCGCCTGCATTCGGACCCGAAACGAGCAGCATTCGATCCTGAGGATTCAACTCGATTGAAAGCGGAACGACATCACGTTTGCCTTTTAAACTCAAATAAAGGAGCGGATGCTTTGCATTGTACCATGTAAGCTCAGGTTGCCTCTCAAGGATGGGCATGTCAGCATTTATCTCTAAAGAGAATTTTGCCTTTGCCCGGATAAAGTCAATCTGCGATAAGAAATCGAAATGATGCTTTCAATGAAGGCAGTTGAACTCTGAAATCATCTGTCAGTTCTTTTAAAATCCGAATGACTTCACGTTTCTCAGCATGTTCTAGTTCGCGGATTTCATTATTGGCATCCAACATTTCCGCAGGTTCCATAAAAACGGTTTGACCTGTAGCGGATTCATCCATTATAAATCCTTTCAATTTTCTTTTATGCTCAGCAAGAATAGGAATTACAACCCTCCCATCACGAATGGTCGGCAATGCCCCTTCCGGTACCCAGTTGGAACCCACGGCGTCTCTAAAAATTTGCTCAGCGAGTTTGCGCACCCTGTTCTGCTCATCCCGAAGCTTCTTGCGCAGCCTGCTTAGCTCTGGACTGGCAGAGTCTTTCAGTTGGGCCTTATCATCGATCTTTGAAAAAATCTGGGTAGCCAATTGAGTTGTAATCGCTATAGATTGCGTGAGAAGAAAAAGTTGAGGATACGCTTCCGCAGTTTTTGGTTAAAAAAACTTTGCATGCAATGATGGCTTCAACGCCATAGGCAAGATTTAGGAATTCTTCAGCCTCCAGCCAATTACCTTCAAGGGAAATTTTTTGAAACCATACCGTAGGATCAAAAAAATGGCGCGAAGGAAAGGCTTCACCCTTTTCTAAAATCAACCGGAACTCCAGATTTTGTTTTAGTAGGACTTCTATGAATTGAAGCATCCGTATTGAAGGTTAGATGTATCAACCCAACTTTGTCCGGCAGATGACAGACAATAATTTTTAAGCTTAGCACGAATCTGATCGAAGCCTAATTTCACTTCAAAAGTTTCAGGATAGATCATTTCTTTCTGATCGAATCACTACGCTGTTCCATTAAGCTTAACGAATCCACGAGCATGGTATAAATCATTTCCATTTCCTTAGGACGATCCATGTAATAGTCAAATGATCTTTTAAAAACAGAATCAGAAACACCTACTTTTTGAAAAACTACCTTTTTAAATCTTTCGAACTCGTGTTCGCCAGAATCACGCGACACTCCAAGTCGGTTTATCTTTTGTTCGGTCAGATAAATTTCAGTTAATATCTTTACCATCTGCCCATGATCAAGAATAGCTTTATCGCTTCTATCCCCCTCATTACATGAAATACAAGGGAGAAGCACAATGACTATCAGTCTCGCTATGTGTAACCTGATCCAAGAAACTTTTTGCAGACTTTATCAACCTAACTCAATTTTGGGTGGGGCAAAATACTCATAATTGTTCTATTTTTGGAGCCAGTCGGCATTCGTTAATGTTATCGGACTAGTTGAATTACAATAATTTTGCCATAGATTAGTTAACAGGAAGCGAGTATCAGCGACAAGGAACAGAAATGAAGGAACTTTTAAAAAAGTTACGCAAATACGAGATTCAAATTCGCAAGGCTATCAACAGCCAGATGCAGGGTGACTTCCATTCCATTTTTAAAGGGTCAGGGCTTAGAATTTGATGATGTGCGTCCATATCAATACGGCGATGACATCCGCACCATTGACTGGAATGTTTCTGCCAAAGGGCATGGAACGTTCGTAAAAACTTTTAGAGAAGAAAAAGAGCAAACTGTGTTTTTCATACTTGGATGTCAGTGCTTCGGAAGATATAGGAAGTCCTGGCAGTACAAAGGCAGATATTGGCAAAGAGATCTGTGGGGTATTGGCCTTGTCGGCTTCAAAAGAATCTGGCCACGTGGGTCTATTTGTTTTTCGGACATAAAAGAAAAATACATGAAGCCGGTAAAAGGCCACTCGCAGGCGTATGAAATAATAAGCACGCTCGTAAAACTCCATCCACAATCGTTAAAAACAAATCTTACCAAAGCTATTGCTTTTGCTCTGAATGCTATAAAAAGAAGAAGTGTGGTGATTCTTATTTCGGATTTTATTGACGAAGGATATTTTCACAATCTTAAGGCGTTGGCGCGCAGGCATGATCTTGTAATAATTCATATAAGCGATAAACGGGAAACACGATTACCCAAATTAGGTATCATACCGATCATTGATAAAGAAACGCAACGTACATTGTGGGTTAATACTTCGTTCGGAGATTTCAGAGAAAAAATAAGCGAACGGCTCAATACTCGAAAAGAGGAACTGGAAAAGTTTCAGCCGCAAACACCAGATCAATTTTATTTCGTTGGATACAGATGAAGATTATGTTCCTAAACTTTTGCGCTTATTCAAAGTAAGAAACAAATCTTTGAAAATCGGTTGAGCATAATGAGAGCTGGAAGTATAAAAAGATCCCTGATAGCGGTTGGAATCTGGATAGGATGTTTAAGTAATCATTGCGGCCCAGGACGTCACTGTCCGGGGTGGTTTTTTCTTAGACAGCCTAAGGGTTGGAGATCAGACGGGATTTTACTTATCGGCGAAGTATCCCAGCAACCTCAACATCATTTTTCCGGATTCCACTTATAACTATCGCTCCTTTCGAATACGAAAGAAAAAGTTATTTTCCTACGGAGACAACAAACGGAAAAAGTTATGACAGCGTAGTCTATTATCTATCAACGTTTGAGGTAGACAGCGTCCAAACGTTAAGTCTTCCAGTCTTTCAACTTAATCCACAGGACTGCACCACGTACACTTCTAATCGTGATACTATTCTCTTGACCGAACTGGTTAAAAATCTTCCTGATACACTTACGGCTCAAAACTTACCATTAAAAGTGAACACGATTTATGAAAATGTATCTTACCTTTTTAATTATCCAATCGTGCTTATTTCGCTTGCCGTACTGCTCGTAAGCGCCATCATAGTGTGGTTTGTATTTGGGAAAAAAATCAGAAGGCATTTCAGAATGAAAAAAATGCTTAAAGCTCATCAGAAATTTTTAGAAGTATATAACCGCCAGGTGGAGAACATTAAAACAGCATTTTCTCCTGATACCACCGAGAGGGCATTATCGCAATGGAAAAAATATATGGAGCAGTTGGAAGCCAGGCCATATACAAAACTTACAACCCGCGAAACTACACAAATGGAAAATAATGAACTGTTGGGTAGAACTCTTCACGCGATTGATGGCGCAATATATGGACACAGTACATCCGTCATTGAGTCTCTTGAAAACCTTAAAAGTTTTGCCGACCAGCGTTTTACTAAAAAATTAGAGGAGGTGAAACATGGATAAAGACATCACACCCTGGTTTTCGCCGGAATGGTTAAGCCTTTCTACGCTGAACACTTTTACCTGGGAAAATAAAATATTCCTATACTCCATGGTAGCAATACCGTTGTTGTTTCTTATTCGTTGGTTGTGGCGATATAGATTTAATCAAAAGTTGCCGGTGGCGGTAACACAAAAAGATTTACACGTTTCGCCTCTCACCCTGGTTCGCTTAGTTCCCGAGTTTCTTATCATGTTAGTGCTGGCTTTTATCTGCTTAGCGTTAGCCCGACCTCAGAAGACAAATGAGAAAGTTGAGCAATGGACAGAAGGAATTGATATTATGATTGCGTTGGACATTTCTCAGTCTATGCAGATCGAAGATTTTCCTCCTAACCGTCTGGAAGCCGCCAAACTAGTCGCGAAAAATTTTATTGATGGAAGAATTCAAGACCGGATCGGACTGGTTGTATTTTCCGGTGATGCTTTCTCCTTGTCGCCTCTTACCACAGACTATGAACTTTTAAAATCATACCTCAATGAAATTAATTTTGAAATGATCGAGAATCGAGGAACAGCTATTGGAAGTGCCCTTGCCGTTGTTACTAACCGAATGAGCGAATCTGAGACAAAATCAAAAGTGTGTATTTTATTGAGCGATGGAGATAACACAGCCGGAAATATTGATCCTATAACAGCAGCCGAACTAGCCGAGGCTTATGGAATTAAAATTTACACGATCGTTGTCGGAAAAGAAGGGCTTGTTCCTTTTGGTAAAGATTTTTTCGGACGACCCAATATGATTGAGAATACAATCGATGAAACCACCATGCGAAAAATAGCCGATATCGGGGGTGGAGAATTTTTCAGGGCCGCCGATAGTCAGGCGCTCAACCAAGTATTTGCAAAGATTGATCAATATGAAAAAGCAGAAATAAAAGAAACCCGATTCAAAGACACTTCAGACTATTACTTCATCTACCTTCAATGGGGAGTCAGTTGTTTTCTTCTGTGGCTATTATTAAAGTCAACATTTGTTACGAATGTTTTGCAGGATTAAAGTAAAAGTTTCGAGTTTAAAGTTTAGAGTTTAGAGTTGCCAAACCGAAAAATTACGAAACAATTACCTCGAAGCTAGAACTTCAAACTAAAAACCCGAAACTCTAAACTATTTAAACCTTGTCCGGAAATAAAATTAATCTTCCCGCAAAAATTACCATAACAAAGCCCATCACAATATTCATATACCGAATAACCTTTGGCGTGATTAGTATGCGTAGTTTATCTGCGAGTTTAGCTTTCATAACATCGGTAATAAAAACAGTAACTACAATGGAAGCAAAGAAAATAATGATATTTCTTGGAGCAGAATATCCTAATTGGGTTGTAGCTACACTAACAGTAGCCAGCCAAAAAAATAATACCATGGGACTTAGCCCATTAATAAGAAAACCTTTTGCGGCTAAACGAAGTCCACTTGCGCTTCGGAACTTTTTCCGGATCAAAGTGTGCCAGCTTACGGCTTTTAATAAACAAATAGTACAATCCGAAAAGCAGTAAAATGACGCCCCCTACGTAGGCCATATAATGCCTGAGATTAGTTCCCTCTAAAAGTTGGATCAACCCGAAATAAGAGATCAAAATATAAAAAGAATCGCTTAGTGAAATACCAATTGCAACAAACACCCCGCTTAAAAATCCACGTTCAATACTGGTTTGGATTAGCATAAAAAATACCGGTCCGATAAGACACGCAAGTACAATACCTGAAACAATTCCTTTAATGGCGATTTCCATTCGCTGTGAAGTTGAAGGAAGTTTTTCCAATCATCCAGTTGGGCATTTTTCATAACACGCGGAAATTTGTTTTGTCCTCCTACTTTTCCTTTCGATTCCATCCAGTCATAAAATGTTTTCACCGGAAGCACATCAACAAAAATTTCTTTCAGAGCAGCACTTCGCTCTACCGCATAATCATCGTTAAGCATTTTAAGATGCTCATCTATTTTTTCTTTTAAAAGATTTTCATCTATCGTATCATCAGTACCCACAAACCAATGATGGGCAAAAAGTGATTCATGAGGGATACCCGCCACGGCAAACTCAGGTATGTTAATATTAAATTCATTTGAAACCAACTCGATGGCCTTATTCATGTTATCCACTGAAAGATGTTCACCACAAAGACTTAAAAAATGTTTTGTTCTGCCCGTTATAACGATTTCACATTCCTCCAATGATGTAAACTTAATAACATCGCCAATAAGATAACGCCATGCACCGGCGCATGTGGAAAGCAGTATAGCATATTCTTTGCCTTCTTCAACCTCATCGATTAATAAAGCCTCTGCATCTGGAGCAATCTCTCCGTGTGCATTGAAGTTCTTTTCTTCAAAAGGCACAAACTCGTAAAAAATACCATTATTTAACACCAAGCGCATAGTCCGCCTGTTGGGATAAGCCTGAAACGCTATAAAACCCTCAGAAGCGAGATAAGTTTCTATATAATGAATTGGTCGTCCGAGTAATTTTTCAAATCCCTTGCGATAAGGATCGAAAGAAACACCACCATGAACATACACTTCGAGATTTGGCCACATTTCGATGAATATTCTTAAGCTTATGGTATTTGATGATTTTCTCCATAAGTATCTGAATCCAAGCTGGAACACCTACAACTATACCAATATCCCATTCCCAGGCTTTTTTTGCGATTTCATTTAACTTGGAGTCCCAATTTCTAGTCTTGGCAATTTTTTTTCCAGGCTTATAAAAATGCTGAAACCAAAACGGAAGACGCGCTGCCTGAATTCCACTTAGATCACCTTCAAAGTAACTACCTCGTTTATTCAAATGCGTACTACCTCCCAACATTAAAATTCCCGATTCAAATATTTCCGGTTTAAGATCATACTTGGAAAGTGTTAATATCTGGCGAATACTTGTCTTCTGTATTGCCTTCGTCATCTCTTTTGTAACAGGGATATATTTGGATGACGCTTCAGAGGTTCCTGAACTCAGTGCGAAGTATTTAACCCTGCCTGGCCAGCACACATTTTTTACACCCCTCAACGCTAACTTCCACCAATCCGTGTAGATTTTATTATAAGTATGTATTGGGATTTTTTTAAATCGGCGATGAAACTCCTTACCCCCTTTTCTAAAGCCGTTTAGAACGTCCGCAAAATCATGGTATTTGCCAAACTCGGTCTGACTCGCGGTGATCAATAACTCCTTCAATTCATTCTTCTGCAAGTCAAATGGCGACGTATACTCTTGTTCCAACATCTCGCGAAGTCGTATTCCTTTCTTCAGCAATGTTCCAAGGATCGCCATAATTGCGTTAATTTGAGGTTTTGAGTGCTAAAAGTAGGTAAATGAATATTAAAAATAATATAAATAATCTTCGCGCAAACCCTCCCGCCAGAGTGCAAGCTAATCGCTGTCAGCAAAACGCAGTCCAATTGAAAAAATTATGGAAGCCTATAATGCGGGTCAACAAATTTTTGGAGAGAACAAGGTGCAAGAACTCACCCCAAAATATGAGGCATTGCCCAAAGACATAAAATGGCATATGATAGGGCACCTGCAAACCAACAAGGTCAAATACATTGCATCCTTCGTGCACCTAATTCATTCAGTTGACAGATATAATGTACTGGAAGAAATCAACAAACAGGCCCAGAAAGTCAATCGAAAAATATCCTGTTTGCTTCAAATTCATATTGCAGAAGAAGAGTCCAAATTTGGATTTTCAGAGGAAGAGGCATTGAATCTTTTACACGGAGAGGATCTTAAAAAACTTGACCATATAACTATTTCAGGGCTCATGGGTATGGCTACCTTCACCAGCAATACGGAGCAAGTACGCAAGGAGTTTAGAGGGCTAAAACTCTTTTTTGAAAAATTAAAATTTTCTGCTCTTACACCAAATGTTGTTTTAACTGAATTGTCTATGGGAATGAGCGGAGACTATAAAATTGCAATCGAAGAAGGAAGCACTATGGTAAGGGTTGGTTCAGCCATTTTTGGAGAACGAATTTTGATAAAATGAAAAGTCGTACATCAATTTTATGGGGCGCATTGATGGGAGGTCTCGCCGTGGCAATAGGAGCATTTGGTGCCCATGCCCTTAAACCGATGCTCGCTGAAATGGGAAGAGTTGAAACTTTTGAGCTAGCTGTTAAATATCAGTTTTACCATGCCTTAGCGCTCATCGTTACAGGACTTACCATGACTCTTTTTGAATCTCGGCTTTTACGTTATGGCGGATTATTTTTTTTGCTTGGAATTTTATTTTTCAGTGGCAGTCTCTATGTGCTTTGTTTTACTGGCTTAGGACTATTAGGTGCTGTGACACCGATAGGCGGAATATTTTTTATTCTGGGTTGGACTTTTCTTTTCCTTGGTGTGTATAAAAAACAAAAGCCTCAATGAGGCTTTGCTGTTGTAAAAATTAGAAGTTCTTTATTGAGTTGGAGATTTCTTTTCAAGAACATTGGTAGTAAACGAAATTTGTGCACCATCAGCATTGACTGCATTTGATACAACTGTTACTACTTTGTTTTGCTTTCCCATTTTACCTGCACTATTAAAAGCAACAGTTAATTCGCCCTTACCGCCTGGAAGAATCGGATCGCGGGGCCATCCTTTTGGAGTCGTACAACCACATGTAACTTGTACATTCGTTAGAATCAAAGGCTCAGTTCCGGTGTTGGTGAATTTAAAAGTCTCCTCCACTTTATCGCCTTGAAAAATGTCACCAAAATCATGTGTCTTTTTTTCAAATGTAATGACAGGGCCCTTTTGAGCGGCAGGTTGTTGTGCAAAGCCTTTAGCACCAAAACCTAACACAACGATCAATAACAAATATTTCTTCATACCTTATTTTTTTTCAAATTTAAAACCTTCATTCAACAATGTTGCCAGAAATGCAAAATTTCTGACTAGTATTTCTTCCATCTCTAAATAAGCACAGTAGTAACCCAAAATGGATACTGAAATCGCCAAGATATATGGAAATAGGGTTAGAATAAGAGTTTGTGGTTTGTGTTGGAATGGAGATCGGTTGCTTATGGTAAAACACCGAATGGGAAATCGAGACCTTTGGGCTCCCCCGGGGGGTGGTTTGGAGTTTGGCGAATCTATTGCATCTGCCCTTAAACGAGAATTTCTAGAGGAGACTGGACTTCAAATTCGACCCGGCAAATTTCAATTTGGGTGCGAATTTTTCAACGAGCCGCTTCATGCCATTGAACTATTCTTTGAGGTCATTAACCTGTCAGGTGACTTAAAAACAGGGTATGATCCTGAAATTCAACTTATTGACACCGTGCAATTCCTAACGTCGAAAGATATACAGAATATACCCGACGAAGCACTTCACGGTATACTTCAGAAATATAAAGATGTAAACGTGTTGCGTCAGTTGAACGGATTTTACAGCATTTAATTCGTCGATCCGTAAAATCCAGTTTGTTATTTACCCCTTAAAATAATTATTATTGTACGCTAAACCGTAGACGATGAGCCTGACGAAAATTTTATCCAGAATCCTTTTCGTAGTGAGTAGGACATGCATTAAAACGCAAATAGGCCCACCGCTAGCCCTTAGATATCGAGTAGCAGTAGTAGGAACATCAAGAAACTGCAAATAAATTGCAGACTACCGCGTTGCAATATAAACTGATAAGAAAAACAAAGGATGAACTTTTTGATGAGGAATTCATTCATCAATATCACCTCTTGCTTAATATTGGTACCCGAGACTTCCAGCTTTTAGTGATTGAGCCGGAAGCACAAAAAGTACTTTTGCTGGAGGACTTTGTCCTGCCTTCCTTAACCTCTAACGATGATCTGCTTCAGATTCTTGATCAGCTTTTCGATTCTCATCCTTTTTTGAAGGCGGGTTTTTGGAAAAAAATTAAAGTATGTCTTAAAAATCAAAAATTTATTCAGGTTCCTCAGTCTCTTTTTGCTGAGGAATCATTGAGTGATTATTTAAGATTTAATGCACACATCGATCATTCACAGGAAAGTTTTATTTCTTCTACCAACACACGCGCTCAGGCTGTCACTGTCTTTGCGGTTAATAATGCATTAAAGAATTGGATAACGAATGTTTATCCTAACAACCCTCCCATCTTTACTCACCAGTCTGCTGCCCTTATAGAAGGTACTATGGAGTTTGCTAAAAGCCGGACTGATAATCCGCTTTACATTTATGTAGATCGTTTTAAACTTCACATCGTAGCATGTAAATCTGATACCCTGCTGTACTACAATCAATTTGTTATCAAGCAGTTTTCAGATTACATAAAATACATCATGATGGTGATGAAATCTTTAAATATGGATCAGCAGACCAGCCAAATTGTATTGTGGGGATACATCGGAAAAAATTCTCCCCACTATCATGAATTTTATAAGTACATTAACAATGTAACATTTGGAAGCCAGCCTACCTACTTAAATTTCGGCTATGTATTTGATGAAGTACAGGACCATCACTTCTTTGATTTGTATAGCATTCATCTTCTCGAATAGTTTAAGAGCTTTTGTCCTTTCATTTGGTACCTATGACTTATATATGTTATGACACGACGAATCGCGCTGTTCCCGGGTTCATTTGATCCTTTCACCAAGGGCCATGAGGATATTGTGCTTCGCGGGCTTCAATTGTTTGACGAAATTATTATTGCAATGGGTTATAACGCCCAGAAAAGCACGCGTTACTTCGAAATTAACATGATGGCTGAATGCATAAAAAGTGCGTTCGAAAAATATCCGAATATTAAAGTGCTCACCTTCTCTGAATTGACTGCCGAGTTTGCCCGAAAAAATGGTGCACGGTTTTTATTGCGAGGTCTCCGGAATACTACGGACTTTGAATATGAAAATAGCATCTCACAGGTCAACCGGCAGCTCTACACCGAAATGGAATCCGTTTTTCTAATAACAACGCCTAAGCTAGCATGGATAAGTTCTTCGATCGTCAGGGAGGTGCACCGTTATGGTGGGGATGTTTCCGAATTCCTGCCGTATAAACTAAAAGCGTAATCTTATTTCGCTGGCTTTATCGCCATCATTTCATAATATTGTTCAAATACGTAGCTGATGGATTTGTACGAGTGCTCCAGGGCATGATAAACTTCTTTTCCATTCATCCACC
Source organism: uncultured Bacteroidota bacterium (assembly GCA_963837415.1). Lineage (GTDB taxonomy): Bacteria > Bacteroidota > Bacteroidia > Cytophagales > Cyclobacteriaceae > Chryseolinea. The sequence continues at coordinate 98,139 of CAWING010000009.1, forward strand.
GCGTTTCTTCAATATCTTCGGAAGAGTCAGGGCGCATTTTTGAATCATCTACTACATCCATAGTATACCACCGCGTTTTCTTTATCATGGCCCTTTTATTCATCGTATAGGTATGCCAGGTAGTGCAGATTTTACCGCCGATTTTTACACTTACATTGCATTCTTCTTCCACTTCGCGAACGGCAGCTTTGCTGTTCTTCTCCCCCTTTTCTCTTTTTCCTTTGGGCAAATCCCATTTTTTCATTCGATAGATCATAAGGAATTTGTCCTTTTTCCGGACCAATCCTCCAGCCGCTTTTATTACTTTAAATTTCTTTCGCAAAAAATGTTTTATGTCATCATAATTTTTTACTGAAAGGTGTAAGGAGAGAAGGTTTGTGGGCACCTTTGAGTCTAAATAATTTAATAAAATACCCAGATCTTCACCGCCGACATTTTTGATCCATACATGATGAATTAGTTGAGCTTGCGTTAAGGGCTCTTCTGCTGCATTTATGACCAGGTTTACTCTTCCCAGATCCAATTGTTCATCGGCCTTTAAAATCCGTACAGGAATGTCGTTGATAAAAATGATCATGACGGATGGGTTTAGGGCTATCCTGGTTTGCAAAAGAATAAATAATTCCCACGCAGGCAAGCAGATTTAAAAAATTTTGATTGAATTAAAGAATATTATGGCCCAATCGCATGAAAAGAAGGCAAACTTTATCTAAAAGAATTTTAATTATACCTTTCTGAAACTATGCCCATTATAAAAGTCCAAGAAGAAACAGCCGGGAAGATTGCGGCCATGTTGCTTGAAATTCAAGCTATAAAGCTAAACACGGAAAAACCTTTTTCGTGGAGTTCGGGGTGGAAATCACCTATCTATTGTGATAATCGCATTTCGTTATCGCATCCGGAAATCAGGAATACAATTAAACTTGCTTTAGTACAGGCAATAAAAGAAAACTTCTTCACCGTGGAAGCAATTGCCGGAGTGGCTACTGCCGGAATCGCACAGGGAGCTTTAGTAGCGGATATATTAAACTTGCCTTTTCTGTATGTCCGAGCCAAACCTAAAGATCACGGAATGGAAAATTTAATTGAAGGCAGAATAATAAAAGGACAAAAAGTTGTAGTGGTGGAGGATTTGGTTTCAACGGGAGGAAGTTCTCTAAAAGCAACACAGGCGCTACGTGACGCCGGCATGGCTGTACTCGGTATGGTCTCCATTTTTAATTATGGATTTCGATATCGCTACCCGCAATTTTTATGATGCGAATTTATCGCTGATCACCTTATGCGACTATTCTAATTTATTGAAGTTTGCACTTGACCAGCAATATATTACAGAGGATCAGGTCATTTCCTTAAAGGCTTGGCGCGTTGATCCATCTCATTGGAAAAAGTAGAATTGTTATCCCGGCTTGAAAAATTATTTCCTGAAATGCTGGGTAAAATTATTACCTGTGCAACTTAGGGAGTGTACTATTTCGGAGTTTCCTCTGAGAATTCAATGGCTTTTAAAAACTTACCGGTATGCGTAGACGTTAACGACAAGATTTTTATTATGGCATGCCTGGAAATGTTTATCGGAGATTTAAAATTGGTGTTGATATACGAGGCGAGATGTTCAATGGCTGTCCAAGACTATTTGCACTTTCAAAATGAATTAGGTGGTGTGTGCAGTTTTTAACCAGGAAGAGGTGACTTCATTTAGCACTTTCACTTTGTGACTAAAGTCGCCTTTGATCTGTTCTCTTATTTTTTGCATGTTATCCAGCAGATCATTCGTTTCCTCCGGTAGCGCTTCCTCCAGGTATTCTCGGATTCGTTTAGAAATAGTAGGTGACTTTCCATTGGTAGAGACTCCAATTTTTAAGTTTCCTTTTGTTACCACCGAGCCCAAATAAAAATCGCAAAGATCGGGTGTGTCCGCTACATTGATAAGAAGCCTTCTGGAGCGGGCAAACTTGCGAATGGTCTCGTGAAGGTTGCGGTTATTCGTAGCGAGAATTAAAAGATCTTTATTCCATAAATCCCAAAGCTTAAAATTCCGTTCAAATAGCCTGACATTCTCATATTTCCGAAGCCAATGCTTTTATCGCTTCCTGAATGGTTCTGGCAACTACAGAAATTTTGGCTTTGGGGCTATTCTTTAGAATGGCGGTTAATTTTTCAAGCCCTACATGACCACCACCCACAATCAGCGTTTCCAGCGACTCCAGTTTTAAAAAGACCGGAAATAAATTATTTCGTTCCATCTCTATTGATATTGAACCCTCTGCTTCTAAAGTAATTTCCTTGCAATGCTTGAGCATGCCGAACTACCTCACCGATAATAATTATGGCAGGAGGTCCTACTTGCTTCAAGCGCAGTCAGACCGGCAATCGTTGAAACGGTTCCCAGGACATTTTTCTGATTCGGCAATGTTCCATTTTGAATAACTGCCACTGGCGTTTCACCTTTTCCATGCGCCTGCGAACAACTCCATGATCTCATTAATCTTACTAAGCCCCATCAAAATTACTACGGTAGCTTTTGATTGAGCAGCTAAAGCTACATCCCCGGATATTTCCCCAGCTTTTGTTGTTCCCGTGACCACCCAAAAGCTTTCACTTATACCTCGTGCTGTAACGGGGATATTCAAGCTTGCGGGAACTGCTAATGCACTGCTTATCCCTGGCACCACCGTTGTGTGAACACCGTGTGCTTCCGCATATTCGATTTCTTCCGAGCCCCGACCAAAAACAAAGGAATCTCCCCCTTTCAACCGGAGAACATGCCCATATGAATAGGCAAACTCCACGATCAATTCGTTAATATCTTCCTGAGAATATCATGAGACCCAGCTCTTTTACCAACTGACAGCGCTGGAATCCCAGGAGGGATCAGTTGCAGGATCTCTTCCGACACAAGCGCATCATACAATACAACATCCGCGGTTTTAATTGCATTTATACCTTTCAAGGTGATTAGCTCCGGATCCCCGGGGCCCGCACCAACCAATGTTAAACGCGGCGATTGAGGAGTTGTAAATATTGGCGGTATCATTTTTCCATTACCTCTTTTTCAGTTGAACGATAGGCCAAAACATCATCGAGGAATTTTACAGATTCCGTAAGATAAGATAAGGCAAAACTATCCGAAGGTTCATGCTTATTAATGCTAAGCACATATTCTTTAAAGTTTCCGGAGAATTCAAAAGTCTTCGTATCCACAAATTCTCTTTGAAAATCGGTGATCGTCTGATACTGTGTGCTCGGCCTTGATATCGCGAACAAGCAACAATGATTTTGCCGTATTGATGAATGCGCTATAGCTATGGTAAATAGAATCAGCATATTGCTTTTTATCGTAAGCTTCCTTTGCCCACTTCAGTTTATCTTCAGAATCGTTCAGCAATGTAGCCACAAGGTCAATCATGACCCCGGCGCATTCGCCAACAGCGGTATGCAAAATAAAATTGTGATCCTGACCCCAATCAATATATTCATCCGGAGTGGTAGACGTGATATCCCCCAGTGGTTTTAGCAACTGATAAAAATGATTTCTGCCAAGTCGTTTAAAATAGTCATGATAGTATTCACCATCAATACTATTGGCTTCGTAGTCATTCAGCAAGTAACGCAACGCTTGTGGGCCACGCTTGCTTGGAATCTTAATAATCTTATCGGAGATAATGCCTTCGCCACCTTTCAGTTTACCTCCACCTAGCAACACCACAAGCGCAGGTAACATTTTACCCTGCTTATCTTTGATGGTACTTCCATGAAGACCAATACTGGCAAATCCATGCTGTCCGCAAGAATTGGGGCAGCCACTAATTTTAATTTTTATATCCTGGTTAGAAATAAAATCAGGAAATTCTTCCCGAACTACTTTTTCAATGCTAACGAAATGGCTGTACTATCGGAAATACCAAGATTACACGAATCTGTTCCGGGGCACGCCGTAACATCAGCAACACTGTCAAAGCCTGGTTCGGCTAAACCAAGTTTATCGAGAGCAAGATATAAATGCTTTAACGCTTCAGGACGAACGAAGCGAATGAGATAGCCTTGATTAACAGTTATACGCAATTCAGGCGAGGCATACAAATCCACGATATCGGCAAAGTGACGCGATAACTTTGAAGACATATTCCCCAGCGTAAGCTTTACATACACGCCAAAAAATCCTTTTTGCTTTTGTTCAATAACATTTGTTTTACGCCAGAGCTGGTATTTTTTTTCATCTGAAATAACAACATCCTCCTCTGCGATAACTGGAGGAAGAACAGGCTCTGGTAAAATGTTTGTATCAATTTTGTACGACTTATTTTTTAAGGCCTTCCTTTCTTCCTGCACCAGCGCCATCAATTTCTCCAATCCGATGTCATTCAACAAAAATTTCATCCTTGCTTTCATTCTCCGGTTGCGTTCGCCATAGCGGTCAAATACCCGAAGAACAGCTTCCGCCAATGGAATGATTTGATCTTCCTCCAGAAATTCATAAGCCAGTTCTGCCAAAGTAGGATTAGCCCCTAGCCCTCCGCCGATAACAACTTTAAAGCCACGCTTTCCATCAATAATACGGGGAATAAACCCTAAATCGTGCATGAATGTAAAAGCCGTATCATCATCACTTGAAGAAAAAGCAATTTTAAATTTGCGGCCCATTTCCTGGCAAATCGGGTTCCGCAAAAAGTAACGGAACATTTCATGTGCATAAGGTGATACATCAAAAAGTTCTTTGGGATCTATCCCTGCAAGATCGGATGCAGTAATGTTACGCACTGTATTGCCACAAGCTTCGCGCGTGGTGATTTCATCTTTTTCCAGCTTAGCCCACAATTCCGGAGTTTTATCCAGGCTTACAAAATGGATCTGAATATCCTGACGCGTTGTTGCGTGAAGGTTGCTGCTTGCATACTCATCTGAGATATCAGCAACCCTTCTGATCTGTTTAGTAGTAATACGGCCAAAAGGGAACTTAATACGAACCATCTGCACACCAGACTGACGCTGCCCATAGATCCCACGTACTAAGCGGAGGCTGCGAAATTTTTCACTATCGATTTTACCGTCTTGAAAAAGTTTGATCTTGTTTTCAAGATCAATAATATCCCGTGCAACGATTGGGTTATTTAAATCTTCAAGTTCAGAGCGGAAGCTTTCCATGTTCTATTAAGTGGTGGTTCGTATATGTTATAAAAAAAGAGCCTTTCCCGGTTCTGCAGGAAAGGCTCGTTATGTTCTTTTTAGTTTTCAGTTCTTAGACCATTACGTATCCAGCAATCCTGCACAATTCAACAGGTGTTGCACAGCAACACACTGTTGAAGTACAATTCTTACAAATACAAGACATACAATTGGTCATATTGATTACGAAAGTAGGGCAATGGTAACAATTATCAAATCATTCTTTTTCAAAAAAAACAGGATATTTACCTTAACAACCGTTAGTATTACTTGTGCAAACGATGGAATTCAAATAAAGTTCGCTAATTTCCTTGAGAACAACTTTTAAAACCAACGAGTTCTTTTACTAACGGTCTTTTATTCGGTACACAAACTTCAGTCCTGACCAAACTTCATCTACCGCGCAAACTTTTACATCCACCAGCCCTTCTCGCAATCCAAAATCACGGATCACATTTTCATCCAGATCAGTGGGTACTTTGGAAGATTTTTTGGGCCAGGAAATCCAAAGCATTCCATTTTTTTTCAAATGCTTTTTACATTTCACAAACTCCGTTTTAAAAACGTTAGATTCAGTTAAGAATGAGTGTATAAAATCGACTTCGGCTTTTAACTTATTCGTTACCTTAATACTCAGGAGGCAAGGGACTAAGCCAATCAAAATAATCTGGCGGATTTTTGAAAGTATACATGACAATACCTTCCTTGATTCCTAGCTTTTTCAACAGCGGGGTTCCAGAATATCCAGCCATGTTGTTATAATGAAAATGCCTCGACGAGTCAGAGGCACTTTACGAAAGTTTAAAGTTTATTAATTTTCCCTGCCCATCTTTTCCATTTCCTTATCAAATGTTTCCTTGAACTTCTCATAGTCATAGTCAATTTTCAGGCGATCATCTTTTGAAAGCCGTTCATTGTATGTAGCTACTAAATCTTCAGCGGAAAGTTCGATGGCGATATATGTCTTATAATGTAGTCTGATCAGTCTTCATCAATTTTTCACAAATTGTTTTTAAGCCCTGTTAATTTCTGATCTACAATTTCCCTGTTCAGTTGCTCAAAACGTTCTTCAACCTGTTCCTTATTATTCATTTCACGTGAATTGGTATAATTATCCGTCACGGCTTTAACCGTAGTTTGGATACTTGCAGCCAGTTCTGCACGTGCATTGGCCAACGCTTTCTTCTTAGAAGTTACCTGATCCTGACTTTCTCCAATTGAGTTAGCCCGGAAGAATTTATTAGTAGTAAAGAAATCAGGTCCGGAACACGGAACAACTACTTCAGTTTCACCTTTTGGAATTTTCTCTTTGCCTTTACAGCCGATCATAAAAAATCCACCAAGCAGGACAAGCATCAGGGTAGAATAGGTCAAATGTTTCATATTCAATGGAAATTTGGTTTATAAAATATATTACGCAATTTAAATACCAAACTCAAATGCCGTTTGAGGCTATTGAAGAACGGTATTTAATAATTCATTCATTTTTTCTTTCTCCAGAGTTTCTATCGCTTTATTGTACGCATCTACACTGGATTTATCATAATCAAGTCCATAGCCTTTTACCCGGTCCAATGTCGTAGCATAAATCTCTTTGCCTTCTTTTACCGCACGTACTTTGATAACGCTTGTTAAGTAAGTCACATAAATACTTCCGGTAATCGACCCTTTTTCGGAGTCGGATTTTACATCAAACCAGAGATCAGCTGAGCCTCTGGTATCCGTAAATTCAAATCCATTATTAGCCAGGAGATTTTTAAGTTTATTACTGATCTGATAATTGGCCTTATCTGAGTCCAAGACTTTTTTCTTCCGATGTCAAGTATACAACAGGGCGCTGAACCTTAAGTACAACCTGAGCGCTAGGTACACGAAGGGTTTTTGCTATCAAAACATAAATAGGTGACTGACTGGATCCGCTTAGGGCATCAATATCTACCTTAACTTCTATGGTTTGCTCCAAGTCTTTCGATCCGATTTTATTGATCAGAATCTTTGCTTGTCCGTTTTCATTGGTTTTATAAGTCGGAAAGATGTCACCAGCTCCCTTTTCAAAACCGGCGTGAAGAGGAAGCGTAGTAGCCGGTTTGTCAACATCACTATAACTTGATTTTGCAACGACGGTATGTATGCTCTGATTCACTCTGCGGTTGAGTACAATCTCAGAAGGTTCAACCCTGACATTTATCTTATTTAAAATAGTTTGCAACGAAGCATAGATTTCATTGCCTAACAGAACTTCCTTACCATCTATGGAAACCCTTATCGCTTCCCCTAAATATTTTTCTATGCTGCGAAAAGCCTGGAAATAAAAACTAATCGCTTGCAAGCGTTCACTATTTTTTTCTGCTTGTTTACCCTTTTGAAGATAGTCCGTTGCAAGTACAGTCGCGTTTCTTTTTTGTTCGTCTTTTATTTGCCGATATCGCGCGATAGAAAGTCGATAGTAAACCCAATAATTTGTAGCGTCTTCCCAGGCATCCACCAATTCAAATTCTTCAATTTCATCTGCAGCGGTAGTTTGTATTATTTGTTCATACTGTTCTGTTAGCTTTTTATCCACTTCTATTTGATTGAGAATGGAGGTACTGGATACATTCACTTTGATTTCAGAAACTAAATCGTCTAATGCGCTTTTTTTTGCTGCTTGAACATAATTATTTGACCCACTCTTGATACTATGGCCAATCCCTGTATAATATCCATTCTGATAAGGAGTAGTCTTCAACCATGATGGTTTTAACGATTCTGGATCAGGGAGTTGTACTTTGGGGCTGCAACTAGCTAAAAAGAGGAGAATCGTAAAAAGTCTCTTCACAAAATAACCATTAGAGATTTGCGTTAAAATTGCCAGATCCGTGCCAAATTCATTCGTGACAAATTTAAATCTATTAAGTCCCTGAATACGACTAAAGCGCGAAATTTTTAACTTTTGTACCTTATTGATGAGATAATATGAAAAACTTGGCTTTGGGAATTCTCATAGGAGTGGGACTGATCGCCTGCCGCGACACTGATTCAATCCATGAAGAATTTACGGGAAATGAAACAGTTTATGCACTTGAGCAAGGCTCAGACTACAACGTAAGCGGTTCCGTGTTCTTTAAAGAGAAAGTTGATGGCACGACCGTTATTGAAATAAACCTATCAGGTACGGAAGATGGTTTGGAACATCCAGCACACCTTCACTTAGGAAATATTTCCTCTCCAGCGGCGGACATAGCTGCTTTGCTTAATCCAGTGGCTGGAACGACTGGACGAAGTGAAACGCATCTGATCCGGTTGGCCGACGAATCGTTAGTCTCGTACCGGCAGCTTATCGAGTTAGATGCTTGCATGAAGATTCATTTGGCCACCTCGGGGCCCAGTCGTGACATTATTTTAGCGGGAGGAAATATTGGAAAAGCCGCTGCTGACTTAAGCGGCGCAAGATCTGGCATTGGAGTTTGCAAAAGCGAGTAACTACTTTTAATCAGCTTCTTTTGACTTTACTTCATATGAAGTAAAAATCGCGGAGAAGTACTCCCGGTTCATTCGTGCAATATTGGACAAACTTATTGCTTTCGGACATTCCGCTTCACAAGCGCCGGTGTTTGTACATGCACCAAATCCTTCTTTATCCATTTGTGCAACCATTCGTTCAGCACGTTCTTTTCGTTCCGGTTTGCCTTGGGGCAGCAGGGCTAATTGGGAGATTTTTGCGCTTACAAATAACATGGCGGAAGAATTTTTGCACGCTGCAACACATGCGCCACACGCAATACATGCCGCCGAGTCAAAAGCTTCATCGGCGACTTTTTTAGGAATTGGAATTATCATTGGCATCCGGTACTCCGCCCGTATTAACTGACACATAACCACCGGCTTGCTGAATACGATCAAATGCTGATCGGTCCACAGCAAGGTCTCTTAGAACCGGAAAAGCTTTTGCACGCCACGGCTCAATCGTAATAGTCTGCCCATCCTTAAACGTACGCATGTGAAGTTGACACGTGGTGGTCTGTTGAGGGCCATGAGGACGGCCATTAATGTATAGACTGCAAGTGCCGCAAATACCTTCACGACAATCATGATCAAACGCTACCGGCTCTTCACCTTTTACGATAAGGTCATTATTAAGCACGTCCAACATCTCGAGGAATGACATATCAGGAGAAACGTGATCCAGTTTGTATTCTTTGAAAGAACCTTTAACTGATCTATTTTTCTGTCGCCAAATCTTTAGTGTGATCTTCATGTTGTTAATGGTTTCAGGTTCAAGGTTTCAGGTTCAAGGTTTCAGGTTCGAGGTTCAAGGTTTGGGGTAGCCTTTAAACTAAACGGTGAACCTGTGACTTTGAACCTGAAACCATGAACCTATTTATAGCTTCTTTGAGTCAACTTAACATTCTCAAATAACAACTCTTCTTTGTGGAGAGTCTCGGGTTGGTTCTCACCTCTGTATTCCCACGCCGATACATAGGCGAACTGGTCATCTTTACGTTGCGCCTCCCCGTCAGGTGTCTGTGATTCTTCACGGAAATGGCCGCCACACGATTCCTCACGATTCAATGCATCATCAACCATCAGTTCACCAAGCTCCATAAAGTCTGCTACCCGCAGGCTTTTTCTAATTCTTGGTTTAATTCATTAGAGCTTCCCAATACATTGACATTTTGCCAGAACTCAGAACGCAATTGCTGGATTTTGCTTTTCGCTTTATTAAGGCCCTCGGTGTTTCGTGACATTCCGCAAAAATCCCACATGGTTAATCCCAGCTCCCGATGAAATTGATCTACCGTTTTTTTCCCTTTGATCGCCAGGAATCGCTGAACTGTGGAATTTACTTTTTCCAATGCTTCCTTAAATTCCGGTCGATCTGTGCTTATCTTTTCACTTGATAACCCCGCCAGATAATCCCCAATAGTATATGGAATTACAAAGTATCCATCCGCCAATCCTTGCATCAATGCACTAGCTCCCAGTCGATTGGCACCGTGATCAGAAAAATTAGCTTCTCCCAAAGCATACAGTCCGGGAATGTTTGTCATTAAATTATAATCGACCCAGAGTCCACCCATTGTGTAATGAACCGCTGGATAAATCATCATCGGTACTTCGTATGGATTATCTCCGGTGATTTGCATGTACATATCAAACAGATTTCCATATTTCGCTTCAATGGTTTTTCTTCCTTCGCGTTTGATGGCATCCGAAAAATCGAGGAATACCGCCAACCCTGACCCTACTCCTTTTCCTTCATCACACATTTTCTTCGCATTTCTCGAAGCAACATCTCTGGGTACCAGGTTACCGAATGAAGGATATTTTCTTTCCAAAAAATAATCTCTTTCAGATTCAGGAATGTTGGCTGCATCTTTTGCCTTCAGGCCGGGGCGTGGTGTTTTTGGAACCCATACCCTCCCATCGTTTCGTAAGGACTCCGACATCAATGTCAGTTTTGATTGATGGTCACCCGACACAGGAATACAAGTCGGATGGATTTGGGTAAAGCATGGATTGCCAAACAATGCACCCTTTTTATGAGCTCGCCAGATAGCCGTAGCATTGCACCCTTTTGCATTGGTGGAAAGGAAAAATACATTTCCATACCCCCCTGTGCAAAGCAGCACGGCATGCGCACTATGTGCTTCTATTTTTCCGGTAATCAGGTCACGCGTAATGATGCCTCTTGCCTTTCCATCCACCAGCACAACGTCAAGCATTTCAGTGCGTGGGTACATCTTTACTTTTCCATTCGCAATCTGACGATTAAGTACTGAGTACGCGCCCAGCAAGAGCTGCTGGCCTGTTTGTCCCCGGGCATAAAATGTTCTGGAAACCTGCGCTCCCCCAAATGAACGGTTCGCCAGCAGTCCACCATATTCACGGGCAAAGGGAACACCTTGTGCAACGCACTGATCAATTATATTTACGCTTACTTGTGCCAACCTATACACATTTCCTTCGCGAGCGCGATAATCCCCACCCTTTATGGTATCATAAAAAAGACGATGTACACTATCCCCATCGTTTTGATAATTTTTAGCGGCGTTAATGCCACCTTGTGCTGCTATGCTATGCGCCCTTCTGGCGCTATCCTGGAAGCAAAATGCTTTTACATTATAGCCAAGCTCTCCTAACGATGCGGCTGCTGACGCTCCTGCCAAACCTGTTCCAACCACAATTATATCGTACTTCCGTTTGTTCGCGGGATTTACCAGCTTCAGGTTAAACTTATGTTTCGTCCATTTTTCGGCCAAGGGGCCTTCCGGAATTTTTGAGTCTAATTTCATGTGGTAGCAATATTTTTGAGTTGACGCATGCCCTGGCCAAAATCATTCTCATGCTTGCGGGGGAATTTTGTACATGGCCCTTTCATAGTGTGAATTGGGAAATTTAATCTAAGAACATCCAAATGGGAATCAAAGCGAACAAAGCGGGAACGATGATTGAAAAAGCTTTTCCCACAAAGGCTATGACAGGATTATATTTCGAGTGATTCAAACCAAGCGTTTGAAATGAACTCGCGAATCCATGCCACAGGTGAAATGCGAGAATAGCCATACTAAAGACATACAGGGCGACGAACCACCCACTTGAATATGCACTATCTACGGTTGCATACAGATTTTTTACTTCCTCACCGGAGTAAACGGCTGTTGGGATGCCACCCCAATGCATTTCATACCAGAAACTTCTCAAATGAATTACTAAAAAGATTAAAATTAACGTACCCAGAATACCCATGTTGCGGGAAGTCCAAGGCGACGAATTTTTTACGATTGCATATCCCTCGTTTCCCCTGGCGTTGCGATTCCTAACCGTTAGTAGAAGGGCCCATAGTACGTGTACAAGTATACAGGTGTAATTGACATAAGAAATGGTCACAATAATCGGATTGCTCGTCATGAATCGAGCATATATATTAAATGCTTCACCGCCATCATTTTTTAGCAGCTGAAGATTTCCGATTAAATGAACAACTAAGAAGAGGATGAGAAAAAGACCGGTCAAGGCCATAAGGAGTTTTCTGCCCAACGTGCTAGACAGAAGCTTAGTAAACCAATTCATACGGGTTTTAGAAATTTTGCGAAAAATACCTCCCAAACCCTAGTCTACCAAGCGAACCCTATTTTATAACATATTAGATTGACTTTAAGCTTGCCTAAATTCGACTAATGTAACTCGAACAGTAAAATAATGATGGAGATTGCAGCGACTGTAATCAGTAAAAACCACTCCTTGTGGATGAACTGCTTAACGGGCTTAAAAAACTGTTTCATATTACTTTTAGAAGCTTTCCGTCTATATTCCAACAATTGCGCCCAATACTCAAATGTCTGTATATCAATGTATTACACTAAAATGCCCATAATTATGGGCCTCCGGAAGATTCAAATTTGTACTAGCTTCCCGAAATTGGAATGGTGAGGCCCCCGCGTTATTTTTTGAAATTTCTCGTCATGACCATGAACACACAAGGGGGAACTTTCGCTTCAAGGAGTAACTTTACCACACAACTACTATCATTCAAATCGGATGTATTTAATTTTTGACACTGAAACTACCGGACTTCCCCATAACAAAACCGCACCGCTTACTGACCTTGACAACTGGCCACGATTAGTACAAATAGCCTGGCAACTCCATAGCGATAAAGGAAGCCTTTTATCTCAACACAACTATCTCGTAAAACCAGATGGCTTTGATATCCCTTTTAAGGCTGAACAAGTTCATGGTATCTCCACAAAACGAGCGCTTGAAGAGGGACAAGATCTAACTACCGTCCTTGAATTGCTTTTTCATGACCTTTCCCAAACCTTGCTCCTTGTAGGTCACAATATAGAGTTTGACATTAATATAATAGGAGCGGAATTTATACGGCAAAAACTTGATCCTGAAAAATTCCTAAAATTAAGTAAGCTCGATACAGGGCTTTGTGCTACAGAATTTTGTCAACTGCAGGGAGGTCTAGGTGGAAAATTAAAAATGCCAACCCTGTTAGAACTCCACAAAAAACTTTTCAATAGAGACTTCGGCGATGCACACGATGCTTCATATGATGTGGCAGCGACAGCACGGTGTTACTTTGGATTGCTCAAACAAAAGGTTACGAACCCTTTTGATTCAACTCCGGTCGAAGAAATTGTATATGAAGAACCTAATCTTGAAGCGGGTAACTCTACAAAGCGTGAGAAGTTAAAAGAGTCAGGATATTCATTGGAAGAAAAAGACATTGTTCTTCATGACAAAACCTTTGTCCACCTGCATGCGCACTCCCAGTTTTCTGTGTTGCAAGCAACACCCGATATAAAAGCGATAGTCTCCACGGCAAAAGCTTTCAATATGCCAGCTGTGGCACTTACTGATTTGGGCAATATGTATGGAGCTTTTAAATTTGTGCGCGAGGCTATCAATCATGAAATAAAACCGATTGTTGGATGCGAGTTTTATCTGGCCGATGAGCGAAAAAAATTAAAGTTCACTAAGGATAACCCAGACAAAAGATTTACCCAGGTCTTGCTGGCAAAAAACAAAAACGGGTACCTTCAATTTAGCGAAACTTAGCTCACTAGGATTCACGGAAGGCCTATACGGCATTCATCCAAGAATAGATAAGGCGTTGGTGGAAGAGTTTCACCACGACCTGATTGCTACTACAGGTTCCCTCACCAGCGAAATACCCTACCTAATTTTAGGAGTTGGTGAAAAACAAGCCGAAGAAGCTTTCAAATGGTGGCACAATCTATTCGGAGAGGATTTTTACATTGAATTAAACCGGCATGGCGTTCGGGAAGAAGATCACGTTAACGAAACCCTGCTGCGGTTCGCAAAAAAGTATGGGGTAAAATATTTCGCAGCGAATGAAGCGTTTTATACCGTCAAAGAAGAAGCTAACGCCCACGATGTATTGCTTTGCATAAAAGAAGGAGAATTTAAATCTACACCCATAGGCCACGGCCGGGGAACCCGATATGGTCTTCCTAATACAGAATATTACTTCAAATCGCAGGAGGAAATGAAATCTATTTTCCGCGATTTACCTGAAGCCATCGAAACTGTAAGTGAGATTGTAAACAAAATTGAAAGTTATACGCTCGAGCGCGATGTAGTGCTCCCCAAATTTGATATTCCAAAAGAGTTCAGCACCGAAGATGAGTATTTGCGATCCCTCACGTATGAAGGTGCCAGGAAAAAGTACGGTGAAATTCCTGTAAGCCTGCGAGAGCGTTTGGACTTTGAACTTGATACCATCCAAAAAACTGGTTATCCAGGGTACTTTCTCATTGTTCAGGATTTTACATCCAAAGCAAGAGAGATGGGCGTATCTGTGGGTCCTGGCCGCGGATCTGCCGCAGGATCTGCTGTTGCTTACAGCATTGGAATCACGAATGTTGATCCCATCAAATACGATCTACTATTTGAACGGTTCCTAAATCCCGACCGTGTATCCTTACCCGATATTGATATTGACTTCGATGATGAAGGCCGTGACAAAGTCTTACAATATGTGATCGATAAGTACGGTAAAAACCAGGTAGCGCAGATTATTACCTATGGTACTATGGCTGCCAAATCCTCCATCAGGGATTGTGCAAGGGTTATGGAACTGCCCCTCGCGGAAGCGAATCTGCTTGCCAAAATGGTCCCCGAAAGGCCAGGTACTTCTCTTGCCTCAGCATTTTCAGAAGTGAGAGAGCTCGCGGAAATAAAAAAAGGATTGGATCTGAAAGCGCAAGTACTCCAGCAAGCGGTCATCCTCGAAGGTTCGGTACGAAATACAGGAACGCACGCCTGTGGTGTTATTATTACTCCTGATGACTTGACAAATTTCGTTCCTGTGTCAACAGCCAGGGATTCCGACATGCTTGTTACTCAATTCGATAATAGCGTGGTTGAAAGTGCCGGGATGTTAAAGATGGACTTCTTGGGTCTTACAACCCTTTCGATTATAAATACAGCCTTAAAGAATATTCAAAAAAGTAAAGGGGTTGAAATCGATATTGACACAATTCCGCTGGACGACGCGAAAACTTATCAGTTGTTTCAACGCGGTGAAACTGCAGGCACATTCCAGTTTGAAAGTGTTGGAATGCAAAAATACCTGCGCCAGCTAAAGCCCGATAAGTTTGAAGATCTCATAGCGATGAACGCATTATATCGGCCGGGACCAATGGAGTATATTCCGACGTTCATCAACCGAAAACATGGACGTGAGCCCATTAAGTATGACCTGCCGGCCACCGAAGAATTCTTGTCGGAAACATATGGCATAACCGTGTACCAGGAACAGGTCATGTTGCTTTCTCAAAGTTTAGCGAGCTTCAGCAAGGGTGATGCCGATGTGCTTCGAAAGGCAATGGGTAAAAAGCAAAAAGCGGTGCTTGACAAGATGAAAAATAAATTCATCGAAGGCTGCAAAAAGAATGGTCACGCGCCAGAGATCTGCGAAAAAATATGGACCGATTGGGAGGCTTTTGCACAGTACGCATTCAATAAATCACATTCAACGTGCTATTCGCTAGTAGCTTACCAAACGGCATATTTAAAGGCTAACTATCCCGCTGAATACATGGCAGCTGTGTTAACGCACTCACAAAGCAATTTGGAAAATGTTACATTCTTTATCGAAGAATGCAGGAACCTTGGGATCAAGGTACTTGGGCCTCACGTTAATGAGTCAGGCGTGTACTTCGCTGTAAATAAAGACGGAGAAATTCGTTTTGGGCTTGGAGCTATAAAAGGCGCAGGTGATGCTGCTGTTGAAGCGATTATTCTGGAGCGTGAAGCTCGAGGACCTTTCGCCGATATTTTTGAGTTTGCAAAACGATTAAATCAGCGAAGTGTAACTAAGAAAACATTTGAATGCCTGGCATTATCAGGTGCTTTCGATTGCTTTGACAGTATTCATCGAAGACAATATGTATTTGCCAAAGATGGAGAAGTTAATCTCCTTGAGAAGGCTATCAAGTATGCCGCAAAGATTCAGCAGGACGAACAAAGTGCTCAAGTCAGTCTTTTTGGTGGAAGCTCAGGCGTCGTGATGCCTAAACCAAAAATTGATTACGTAGAACCATTTACGGAAATCGAAAAATTAAACCTTGAAAAGGAAGTAGTTGGAATTTACATTTCAGGTCATCCATTGGATAACTTTAAATTTGAGATGAACGCATTTTGTAAAACCGCGTGTAGTGAATTAGTAGAAATTGAAAAATATGACTGGCCGTGAAATAAAGCTCGGAGGTATTGTTTCCGGAGTGGAACATCGAACTACCAAAACCGGCAAGCCATTTGGAAAATTTACGATTGAAGATTACACGGGCAATTATACATTCACTTTCTTTGGAGAAGATTATTTAAAGTTTAAGAATTTTATGAACATTGGCTGGTTCATATTCGTCGAGGGAGCCGTCGTCAAAAATACATGGGGCCAGCAAAATGTAGAAGTCAAAATCAGGCACATTGATTTGCTGAATGAACTTGGCGTAAAACGAAGCAAGGGTGTTCAGCTAAAAATAAATTCCATTGATATAACGGAAAAGATGATCGGCATGATCGAAGGTGTTTGCAAAGAATATTGCAGGAAACACCCCTTTGTATTTAAAAATTCAGGACGATAAGGAAAATATTAACCTGGAACTTGTTGTCAAGAAAATTCCGGGTAAATCCGGTGAACGATATGGCTATTCAAATGAAAAAAGCGGGGACGTTGGAAGTGGAAGTAGTTTCATAACGACTGTCGACAGTCCACGGTCGACAGTCGACGGTAAAAAAGTGCGGTGGACAGTGGACCGTCGACCGTGGACGTTTAAGTATGAACTAAAAAATATACCTTTGCGTTGGGTATGTGGAATCTATACGAATAAAAATAAATTTTAAATAACACTCTAATGGGAAAAGCAATTGAACTTAATGATGCCAATTTTGATCAGATTATAAACTCCGATAAACCTGTTCTGGTTGACTTTTGGGCCGAATGGTGCGGACCTTGTAAAATGATCGGACCTGTTGTTGAAGAACTGGCAACAGATTACGAAGGTCGAGCTGTAATTGGCAAACTTAATGTTGATGAAAATCCTGCTGTGACAGCTCGTTTTGGCGTCCGTAACATTCCAACGTTATTGGTTTTCAAAGGTGGCCAAATCGTGGATAAACAGGTTGGAGCCGTACCTAAATCGGTGTTATCGCAAAAGCTTGCCGCTCAAGTGGCCCAAGTAGCCTGAGTGGTGAATGCATTATTATAAAAAATGCCAGCCTGATTGGGCTGGCATTTTCATTTTGACATACTACGTGATTGCCCTTTTATTGATCGAGTTTCCACGTGTCCGTGCGAAAGGTTGGCACCGGAAGACCTTCCTTGCTAAAAAGATTTGGTATTGAATCATTTCTCCAACCAAAACGAACCGCCACCGGGTTCTTCACTTCCTTAGCAGAAACTATTACTGTGCTCTTATCAATCTTTGCTTTTGCCGGATAAAATTTCTGATCCTCTCCTGCAATTAAAAATTCGGTGAGCTCTCCGCCCTTTGCTAAAAGCTCGGTTGAAACATGATCAAAGAAAATTCTTATTTTACTTTTTTCGATTTTCATTGATTTGTATAAAGGACTTCGATAAGCAATGCCATCCTTACTATAAGTTTCAGCCAGTGCAACGTCGGCTAGCCGTTCCCCTACTACTTTCTTGTATTGCGGGTGAATATCTTTAACATCATCTACCAGATCTGAAATTACCACCATGCCCGTTTTAGGAATTTCAAGCATTTTAACTTGTTGCTCCCGCATCAAGGTTCCTTCCACTCCACTATATCCACTGTAGGGAGCAATTTGAACATAGTAGAATGGAATATCATATTGAAACTGCTTGCGCCAATCTTTGATCAAGTTTTCCATCAGCATTTTGTAAGTCGAAGATGCAGATACGTTAGCTTCGCCCTGATACCATATCGCACCTGCAATGCGAAAAGGAACAATAGGATTGATCATGGAATTGAAAACTACTCCCGGCTTTACCGGAGCCCACGGTTGGTCTTCATTCAGCTTTGCTGCTGCCTCTCGTAATACGTCATTTTTCTCTACGATTTCTTTTGGCAGCCATGTTTCCGCAGGTGATCCTCCCCAACTTGCATTGATCAACCCGATAGGTACATTCAAATTTTGATTTAATTTTTTACCAAAAAAATACGCGACAGCACTGAAGCCGCCTACACTTTCCTTATCGCACACTTTCCAATCTCCTTCACCACGAACCTGCAATGTTGAGGCCGACGAGGTGGGAATATTTAGTAACCGAATGTTCGGGTCGTTAATTTGACCAATTATTGGAAGTCCATCTGCTGCTGAATGCATACTCCACTCCATGTTGGATTGTCCGGAAGCCAACCAAACTTCTCCGGTTAGGACGTCTTGCAAAGTCAGAACATCATTTCCTGCAGTAAGCGTAATCGTATGAGGACCACCTGCAGCAGGAGTCCTTAAGGTTGTTTTCCATACAGTACCGTGATCAGCTTTTGTTCTAATTGTAGTTGTATCCCAACTCACTTTTATGGTTACATCCTGAGAGGGATGAGCCCATCCCCAGATTGGAACAGTCGCTTGTTGTTGTATTACCATGTGATCATCAAACAAAACAGGTAATCGTAACTGGGCCTTCAGGCATATCGATGCAAGAAGAAAAAAAGATAACAAGGCAATTCTCATTAGGAAAATTTAGTGTAGCGAAAGTATTAAATCTTAGAGATTTTTTTTAACCGCTCCACAATCTCCAATACCGCTGGACAAACTAATGTGTTCTTGTAAGTCAGGTCCATGATCTGCACCATCTTTTTCCTGTCAGTATGCGGATATTCACGGCACGCTTTAGGCCTAGCTTCGTAGATCGAACAGAAATTCTCCGCATCTAAAAAAACACACGGTGATGGACTTCAATACGTAATCACGGTCTTCATCCACGTTCAAATATTTTTCTACAAAATCCCCTGGCTTCATGCGCAGAAATTTAGCGATCCGCTCGATATCATTGTGATAAAAGATGGGACTCGTGGTTTTACAGCAATTTGCACAACTAAGACAGTTGATTTCCTCGAAAACTTCCCGATGTGCTGTATGAAAAACTTCATCCAACGACCGCGAGTCTTTTTGTTTCAGGCGTTTTAAAAATTTTTTATTTTCGGGCGCCCGGTCAAATGCCTTTTTTTTAAATAGCTCTAAATCCAAAAGTAAGCTGTAGTAAAATTTCTTAAAAAATTTGCGAGGACAATCAATGATCAGCTGGTTGGGGCTGATAGTGATAATTTAATTCATCCAATAACTCAACGATAATATCCGTTGCTTTTTCGGGCTGCTCAATCTTTATGGTACTGCCAAACATCATCAGCCATCTGCACAAAGACTTTAGGTGTGCCTGTAAGGAAAGTCATGCGTACTTTGGTATGCAGGTCCTCTTCCGATGCAAAACCATATGTATATTTCGTGTTGCCAACGTATTTCGCCGACGATTTGTCGAACACCACCGTTACTTTCTCCATCTCTTTATTACTCTGAACCAATGTCGCGAGATACTCCTGGAGCGAAAGCAAATTTCGGGGATCGAATTTCACGCCTGTAGATTTCAACGTTTTAATCCTGTCAGATCTGAAATCGCGGTAGCCGGACCGAAGCCTGCACCACGCAATAAGATGCCAGGCATTTCCATAGTAGAACAGCCCAAGCGGCTCCACTTCGCGTTGGGTTATCTCGTCTGCATAGTTGCTGGAGTATTCAATTCGGAGCACTTCCTTATCAACAGCAGCTTTTTGTATGCTAGTCAAAAAATGATTTGGAAATGGTTCTTCATCATGAGGCGTTCTCATGACTACAACATGGGCGTGCAAATTTTCCAAATGGTCTTTCCCCGAGTCATTCAATACCGCTTTAATTTTTAATAGGGCGGATTCAAATTCTCTGCGAATGGATTTGTCTGTCATCTTCTCCACGAGCTTACCTGCAAGCAACATAGCGCTTCCTTCTTCCTGGGTAAACATAACAGGAGGAAGGTGATATCCATCAACTATGAAGTAACCTTTACCAGCTTCAGATCCGATGGGTACACCGGCTTCCATAAGCGCTTTTACATCGCGGTACACCGTACGCAAGCTGATTTCAAAGCGATCTGCAATTTCTTCAGCTTTTACAATGCGTTTAGTTTGCATTTGAATGAGAATTGCTGTCAGGCGGTCGATGCGGTTCATGTTATAAAAATAAAAAAGCCACAGCAGATGATGGTGAAGCCATAAAATTAATTTCGCGTCTTGAAGGTACGAGGTAGGAAGTACAAAGTACGTACTTGTATTTCGTACCTTTGCCCTTGTTCTATTACCAGAAAATAGTGTATAGTGCTACAAGAATCCCAAATACAATCAACGAGCCTGCTGCAAATCCAGGTGACATTTTAAACATGCTTCTTTCAACGATAAGGCCATTTGGCTTCACTCCTCGCCTATTTTCAATATTGGTGATGATACTCATACCGATAACACAAAAAATGAACACGAATCCCATGCGGTCCAGGAATGGAATTTCATAAACACCATCTGCATTCAGTTTTGCAAAACTGAGAGGCTCAAGAAATGAGAGGTCTGCAAATCTTGGCAATACTTTTAGGATAAGAGAAAATACAAAGCCGCCTACCGTTGCAAATAAAGCAGCGTTAGAGGTGGTACGCTTCCAGAAGAAACCTAGAATGAACATGGCAAAAATTCCTGGCGATACAAATCCGGTATATTCCTGGATGTATTGAAAACCCTGTTTTCCTTCTCCCATCAGTTTTTCACCTACCAGCAAGGAAAGAAGTACGGCTAAAAATATAGACACGATCACTGATATTCTTCCCAACCAAACCAATTTACCTTCAGTGGCTTCTTTATTGATTGCTTTCTTATAGATGTCCAAGGTAAAAATCGTTGCAATACTATTTGCTTTCCCTGCCAGGGAAGCCACGATCGCCGCTGTTAATGCAGCAAAGGCAAGGCCCTTTAGCCCGGTAGGTAACAAATTCAGAAGCGACGGATAAGCTTTATTAACATCAATCACACCTTTCGAATCCAACATCTCCGTTGCAAAATATCCCTTTTGGTGGAGTAGGTAGGCAGCAATACCTGGCAATACAACAATTACAGGCATCAGCAATTTCAAAAATGCAGCAAATAAAATTCCGTCACGAGCTGTTTCTAAATCCGCACCTAGTGCACGTTGGGTAATGTATTGATTACATCCCCAATAATTTAAATTCGTAATCCACATTCCACCTATCAAAACGGTAAGGCCTGGAAGATCCATGTAATTGGGGTTGTCCCGCTTAAAGATCATATGAAAATGATCGTCGGCCTGCTGTGTTAACAATCTAAAGCCATTTAAAATACCTTCCTGTCCCGCTTCTCTCGAAACTAAATTCAGGGCAATGTAAGTTGCCACCAGACCACCGAGCACCAGGAAAAAAACCTGGATCACATCGGTGTATCCAATCACTTTCATGCCACCTAGTGTGATAAAAATGGAAAAAATGGCGAGCATAAAAATGCACAGATAAATATTGAAACCTGTAATACCACTAATGGCCAAAGCACCTAAGTATAGGATAGACATCAGGTTAACCACAATGTATAGCAACAACCAAAATATAGCCATGATCATGGCGACAGTTCCGTTATACCGCTGATTCAAAAATTGCGGCATAGTGTAAATCTTATTTTTTAGGTAAACAGGAATGAAAAATATAGCAACAATAATAAGCGTTGCGGCAGCCATCCACTCATAGGTAGAAATCGCAAGGCCCATTTTAAAGCCTGAGCCCGACATGCCAATAAATTGCTCAGCCGAAATATTCGATGCAATCAACGAAGCCCCGATAGCCCACCAAGTGAGGGAGCCTTCCGCCAGGAAAAAGTCTTTTGAGTCAGCGTGAGCTTTCTTTTTCCGGTTATAAATCCAGTAACCATATCCGGCTACAATAACAAAGTAAATGAGAAAGACTATGTAGTCAGTGGTTTGTAGTTTTTGCATCGGATTTTTAAAGATTTAGGTAGTAATAGGTAGTAAATGTTGGTTAGTTATTGAATCTATGATCTATAGAAGTAATACGGATCTTAAGTTGATTGGCGTTACGTGGAGATGGCCTTGCGGTTGATTCATGTTTAACGAATAAAAATCACGTTCTTTTTCGAAACTAACAAAGAAAATGCAACACGACATTTTTTAGTTTTTATATATTGTTTTTCGCTTGAGTAATGTAACAATTAATAAATCCAGATGAAAAACGGGCTATTAATCGATATGGATGGGGTTATTTACGGTGGTGATATTATGATTCCGGGAGCAGATGTATTCATTGCTAAACTCATTAAAGAAAAGATCCCCTTCACCTTTATGACCAATAACAGTCAACGAACTCCCTTGGAAACGGTGAGGAAACTGAAGAAGTTGGGAATAGCAGCCACCGAAGACCATGTTTATACCAGCGCGATGGCTACTGCAAAATTTCTAGCCAGCCAAAGCACCAGAGGCACAGCCTATGTGCTTGGTGAAGGTGGATTATTGAGCAGTCTTCATGAGAATGGATTGACATTGGTTGACACAGATCCCGATTTTGTTGTGCTGGGTGAAGGAAGAAATTTTACCTTGGAAATGGTTCAGCGCGCAGTGGATATGATTCTGGCCGGCGCAAAATTCATAACAACAAATCGCGATCCTTCTCCCAAAAAAACAGGATGGAATAATTTGGGAATTGCAGCCACTACGGCCATGATAGAGGAAGCCACCGGCATCAAGGCATTTGTAGTTGGAAAACCCGGCCCTGTAATGATGCGCTCAGCCCGAAAATTCATTGGACTGGAAACAGCTGAGACTACCGTTATCGGGGACACGATGGATACGGACATCCAAGGTGGTGTTCAAATGGGATATAAAACTGTTTTAGTTTTATCAGGTGTGTCGCAGAAAAGAAGACATAAATCATTATGCCTTCAAACCAGATCTGATTATACCCTCCGTTAAGGATTTGGAGTTTCCGCTTGCCGTGGTGGACGAAGGGGTAGTTGGTAGGTAATCGGTAAGAGGTGATCGGAAATCGGTAAGGAAGAGTTCGCAATTTATAGTCATTAGTTTGATATGACATCGATTACCGATTACTGTTTACCGATCACCGGCTCACACATCGCAAATCTGAACGCCTTGCTTCAATGATGCAATTTTATCTTCTCGTTTTGGAATAAACTCCTGGGCAACATATCCTTTAAACCCTGTCTCCACAATTGCTTTCATAATGGCAGGATAATTTAATTCCTGTGTTTCATCAATTTCATTACGTGCCCGGTACGCCACCCGTATGATAATGAGAAATATATTTTTGATATTTCTGAATTGTGGCTATAACATCACCCTCCATGATTTGCATGTGGTATATGTCATATAAAAGCTTGAAACGGTCCGATCCCACTTTATCACAAAGAGCAGCTCCCCAAGGCGTGCGATCGCATTGATAATCTTTATGATTCACTTTGCTGTTCAACAATTCCATCGCAATAGTGACTTTGTATTTCTCAGCAATGGGCATCAGTCTTTTTAATCCAATCGCACAATTTTCAATTCCTTTCTCATCATCCAAACCCTTTCTGTTACCGGAGAAACAGATGATTTGATTCAACCCAGCCGCTGCCGCTTTTGGAATTACTTCCGAGTAACTTTTCACGAGCTCATCATGAAGTTGAGGATTATTAAATCCATCTTCAATACCTTTTCCTGCACCCCAAGGCATGGCTGAGGTAAGTCCGTATTTTTTTAACAATGGCCATTCTTCAGGGCCAGTGAGTTCAATAGACGTCAAGCCCAATATCTGTTTGCGGCTTTACAAAGATCTTCCAACGGAATGGTCCTTGTAACACCAGCGGCAAACGGAATGATTTACTTTGCCTTTTAATTTTTCTTCAAGCTGGGATTCTGCCGCTGAGAGGCGATGTGATAAGGCCGAACCTGCAACAGTAGCAGCTGTAGTTCCCGCAATTTTCATTAGAGCGCTCCTTCGTGAGGAATTTGTTGGTGTATTTTTCATGGCTTATAATTATCATAGGTAAATCTTCTACTAAAATGGGGTCATCAAACATCACAAATCTGAACGCCCTGTTTCAACGATGCGATTTTATCCTCGCGCTTCGGAATAAATTCCTGCGCAACATATCCTTTAAAACCGGTGTCCACAATGGCCTTCATAATTGCCGGATAATTTAATTCCTGGGTTTCATCTATTTCATTACGACCCGGGACACCTCCCGTATGATAATGAGAAATATATTTTTGATATTTCTGAATCGTCGCGATAACATCTCCTTCCATGATTTGCATGTGATAGATGTCGTATAACAGTTTAAATCGATCGGATCCTACTTTATCACAGAGCTGTGCTCCCCAAGGTGTTCGATCGCATTGATAATCTTTGTGATTCACTTTGCTGTTGAGCAATTCCATCACCATAGTTATTTTATACTTCTCAGCAATGGGCATCAGTCGTTTTAATCCAATCGCGCAATTTTCAATTCCCTTCTCATCATCCAAACCCTTTCGGTTGCCCGAGAAACAAATAATCTGAGTCATTCCTGCTGCTGCAGCTTTAGGAATTACTTCCGTGTAACTTTTCACGAGCTCATCATGAAACAGAGGATCATTAAAACCATCTACAATTCCTTTCCCTGCTCCATTAGGCATAGCGGAAGTGAGTCCATATTTTTTTAGCATGGGCCATTCTTCAGGTCCTGTAAGTTCAATGGACGTCAACCCAATATCTTTTGCGGCTTTGCAAAGATCTTCCAATGGAATGGCGCTGTAACACCAACGGCAAACGGAATGATTTACTTTGCCTTTTAATTTTTCTTCAAGTCGAGATTCTGCCGCTGAGAGGCGATGTGACAAAGCGGAACTTGCTATAGCGGCAACGGCTGTGCCTGCAATTTTTTTTAGTGCGCTTCTTCTGGAGGAATTCGGATATATATTTTTCATAGCATTAATTCAACTTTATTTCAATGGTCTAGCAACCTTAAATCAGACTGCCTTCTACAGGTACTAAAATCGCACATTGACTCTTAATTCGCATCCTGTTTTTTAAATGATTTTAAAAACCAAATAAGCAACTGCACAACCATAAATACTCAACAACAATTTTTCAGTTCGTTTTTTGCTCCCCATATCCTGTCGAGTTCAGCTACTGGTTGGAGAACAAAAATACACTTGCAGTATCATCATTTCGTGAAACTATTACTCGTTTTACTCCACTTTTAAATCGCAACACGGCTACATCCCGGATATCCCCCGTCAACCATGCTGGCGAAAGTGTTCCCCTATCAACTTTCAATTCGCCTTCAGTAAAGGTTAATAAAAGTCCTGTAGATGCATCATTCCTACCTAGCTGAGGTTTGAAGGGAAAAAAATTTCCCACCATCAATAATTCTTTTGATCCATTTCCATCAAAATCATCATGCAAAAAACCATTCACGCTCGACAGTTGGGCCAGAGGTGGTAAAGGTCTAAGCTTAAAATCTTTTCCTTCGATATTCTCAAGCCAGGAAGATTGTAAATTATAAGCATTGAACTTGTAGGATTTTTCCAGTTGTTCCTCTGTTGCAATATCCTGAATGGTTGCTTTTGAATAATCTTCGTATTTGATGAATTTTTTGCGCAAGGAGTTCACCTGCTCCAATAATTCGTCGCGGCTCGCCAAAGGATAGCTCCTGTCTCTAATGTAGTACGACAAAATAGGATCAAGCACTCCATCCTGATTGAAATCTCCCGCGGTAAGTTGAACAGGCTGTTCTGCTGTTGCTTTGAATTGAAGGTTAGTGCCTGCATTCCCTAAGAAATAATCCATGTCACCGTCATTATCAATATCGGCAGGAAAAATACTGCACCACCAGCCATTGCTTTTTTCTAACGCTGCGAAATCTTTTCGTTCGATCAATTTTCCTTTTTCATTTTGGAAAATGCGGACAGGCATCCACTCACCTGCTACGATTAGATCAAGCCATGAGTCACTGTTAAAATCTGTCCAGATTGCCGATGTCACCATGCCGATATTTGGCAAATCCATGTTAACCTGCTTCGTTACATCCAAAAATTTGACATTACCTTTCTCGGAATTATTCTGAAATAAATAAGTTCTGGGTAGCACCGCATAGTTAGAAGGCGTATGCCTCCCTCCAACAAATAAATCGATGTCACCATCTTTGTCGTAGTCTGCCGGCGCTACACAACTTCCGCTGGTTGTCTCCCCTGGAATAGCTTCGGTAGCTTTAGTAAAAACTCCCGCACCCTGGTTTATATAAAGACGGTCCTGGTAAAGTGGAGCTCCAGCAATAAATTCACTTCCACCACTTACAACATAAAGATCATCATCACCATCGCCATCACAATCAAAAAAAACCGAACCTATGTCCTCGCACGCTGCGTCCTGGTCCCATGGTTGGTTTTCTGATCTTTGAAAAGTTCCATTTTCTTTTCCAAAATAGAGTTGGCCTGCTTGTCCTGAAGCACCTCCAAAGAATATATCATCATTACCATCCTTATTCACATCTGTTGTCGCAACTTTTCCACCAATTCTTGAAAGCTGATGGAAGAGAAGACGCTGGAATTTATAATCGACGAAACTATTTTCAGCGTGTTTAAACTCAAGACCTGAATCTCTGACTTCTGTTAAAATAGTTTTATTGGGCGATGCATCCATCTTTTCATTTGAGGATTGACCTTGTGCCTGGTCAATTGTTAGTAACTGATTAGGGGATTGGTTTGTCAAGGTTGATTGTAAACCATCGGGCCAGAAAACTTTTATTTGCTTGACTAGAGCACATTTACCAACGCCTATTGATAAAACAGGCTCTACACTTGACGCATAACCTCTCGTAAAATAGGCTTCGTGAAAAATTTCCGCAGAATCTGTAGTGATGCGGATTTTAGCACCGAGGCCGAGCGTGTTTGGAGCCCTGCCTTTGAGTTTTATTTTTATAAAATTATTGTTCTGAGTTTGGTTTTGATTGTTCCTCAGAACCGTAATCGGATCATTTAAATTATTTGCTATGAGGTCATAATCTCCATCGTTATCCAGATCCGCATATATTGCTCCATTGGAAACAGATTGACGCGTTAAACCCCAGGAGCTTGTAGTGTTATTAAATTTAATGCCATCAACATTTTTAAAGGTATAGTTACTTAGTCGCGTCGTGGGCAATTGTTGAATGAGGTTTAAATAGTCAACGGGCTTGTTGGCAACCTTGGCTTCGTTGTAAACTGTGCTCGTATATTTCATGAAGTCCAGGTTGGTAAAATCCCGTAGATATCCGTTGGTAATGAAAATATCTTTTAAGCCATCGTTATCGAGGTCAACAAAAAAAGGAGTCCAACTCCAGTCCGTGTTAGAGACACCGGCAAACTGACCGATCTCGCTAAATCGTGGAAGGCTGTCGAATGCAAATCCACGATTCAGCTGAAGGGTATTGCGCATATACTGATGGTGATAACCACTATCTACTGCCAGCCTATACCGGTCATATTCATCGGGGCCCTTTAACAATTTTTGGCGACGGTTGTCTTCAGGAAGCATATCGAGCACAAGAATATCCTGAAGTCCGTCATTATTCATATCTGCGATGTCGGAACCCATCCCAAATTTTGACAAGTGGCCAAACATTTTGTGCGATTCTTCCCGGAAAGTGCCGTTACGGTTATTGATGTAACAAAAGTCCTGCTCTTCATAGTCATTCGTGACATAAATGTCAGGCCAACCATCAAAGTTCAAGGTCACTGATAGCTGCACTGAGACCAAAATTGAGACCGCTGCCATGAATGCCAGCTTCCGAACTTACTTCATTGAATACCATTTTGCTTTCGCCTTGGAGAGCTGCTGAATGTGGCGTATCATTTCGATATAACTTATTTCCAAAATAAGGATGTCTTAAGTTTCGAAGTCTCCTGGTATTGAAAAAAGCGGCGTAAAACATATTTGCATGATTGACGAGAAACATGTCCAGATCTCCATCAAGGTCATAATCTAAAAAATAGGCTTGTGTCGAAAAGGTACCGATAGCATCCAGTCCATATTCTTTTGCCCGATCTGTGAATGTAGGTATACCTCCAGGTTCGCAACCATTATTTATAAATAATTGATTTGCGCGGTTCGCATAATCTTTAACAATCGGCAAATTATAACCTTCTCCCGGTGCATTCCCTGAATAGCAAACATAAATATCGAGCCAGCCATCTCCATTTACGTCGGCCATTGTGACGCCCGTTTTCCAATCCTTTCTGCCCGCTGTTTTGAGATGCGTTTGTTATATCTTCAAAACGCCACTTACCTTTATTCAGGAATAATTTGTTAGGAACCGAGTTGCCTGAAAAATAAAGATCTGTAAAACCATCCTGATTAATATCTCCTGCGGCCACTCCCGCCCCGTTGTAAGAATATTCGTAGGTCAAAATGTTATTATGCTGTGTCTCTACAATATCATTCCGGAATTCCAATCCCGTTTCTTCGGGTGAAAGTTCTGTAAATTGCTTCTCCGGCTGTGCACACTGAAAAAGCATGAGTCCCACGCATTGCTATATTAAAAGAGATATTTATCTGCACCTCAAGAATGATTCCGTTTAACTAACCTTAATTTTTTTTCGATTCAGCAAAAGCTAACTGACCATATTCTATAGTTCGCTGGTTCCCCTTGAAATCATAGACAATAATTTCAGCCACAGTTTGAGAAATAATTAAACTCCGTGTTGATTGCGAAAGATATCCCGAACCATAATAAAATTCCACCTTTTCTTTTTTTCCGTTTTCATAATCTAACTCGGCCCAGCTATCAAATGGCAAAGGTTGAAAAACTCTTTGTAAATCCAGCTGTTCGCTGTTTGTAAACGCCCGGAGGCTGTCAAGATTTTGTGTCGCTAGCAATAGTTCATTTCCCGAACCGCCTTTCAATTTTGCAAGCGCTTTTGCATCTCCGTTTACTTTAAAACCGCTTGTAACGGAAGGCACAACATCGAACTCACCGTTTCCCTTACCTAATAAAAGCAGACCCGTACCAGCATCATACCTGCCGGAGAAAACCTCATTTCCGTAATCATTACCACTCATGAACACGTCGAGATTTCCGTCTGAGTTTACGTCCATTGTAACCAAGCCATTTATAGGCGCAACCTGCGCTAATCTGGGTAGAGGCCGTAACGTAAACTTCCCTTTCCCGATATTTTCTGCGTAACTGGTGTTTGCATAGTTGACTTTTAATACCAGCATACCTGTAGTATCATAGGGCCTAAGCAAATTTTCCATGGATGTTTTACCATACTGCTTATAACTGCTGAACTGATTCCTGAATTTTGGACTTTGGCTGTTTAATTCATCCCAAAAATGAACGGGGTATTCCTGCATATCTTCTTCTTCAGATTTAAAATAGCAGCTAACAATCGCGTCAACACTTTCATTTGAATCAAAATCTTTGGCGTATACCCGTAGCGGTTGACTATCGGAGATATTGTAATAATTGTTAAGGCCCAGGTTTCCAATGATGTAGTCCGTATCCCCATCTTTATCGAAGTCAGCGCCTGTAATGCTGTTCCACCATCCTGAGTAATTTTCAAATCCCGTGTCTTCGATCCGAACTAACTTGTTCGCCGTATTTTTATAAAGCATAACCGGCATAAACTCTCCAGCAACGATCAGATCGATTTTATTATCTCCATCAAAATCGCTCCAAAGTGCATCCGTAATCATACCGGAATACTTCAAATGCTTAGAAACCTCTGCAGTAACATCCGTAAATTTGCCTTTATCATTTCGTAAAAGATAACTTTCAGATGGTAAAGGATAAGATCCTGCAACCACGCGGCCCCCAACAAAAAGGTCCAAATCACCATCCGCATCATAATCAGCTGCGCGCACACAAGAACCGCTGGCCACAGTTGAAGGCAATGCGTTGTTATTAAGTTTAAATTTCCCATGCCCATCGTTATTGTATAATCTGTCCTGATAGCGATCAATCACCGGCCTCTCCTTCATAACTCCCACTAACAACATAAAGGTCCAGATCATTGTCATTGTCGGAATCAAAAAGTAAGAGTCCTTCGTCTTCCGATTTTTTTTCAACCGTTTTCGTAAGAGGGGATGATGTAAAAGCACCATCTTGTTTCTGAATAAATAAAGTTGCATCGTAGAGCGACGACCCCCCTGTTATAAAGTCTTCCAGTTCCATCTCCGTTCACATCCCCGACAGCCATCCCTGGACCTGCTTGCGAAAATTTATGAGGCAATGTTCGTTGTTTGTAGAAATCGATTTTGTCCCACTCCTGGTGTTTATATTTAACTCCCAGTGCCGCTGAAATTTCCTTTACATAGGTGTTTTTCCGGACGGATGGTTCAATCGTTTTTTGTGCAATACCTTTATTTGATGAACTATGTTTGACTTGCAAAACCTGATTCGCATTTACATCATAAAAAGATTGAAGGTCACCATCTGGCCATTCTACGGTTACTGTATCAATGGATGTGTTAGTCCCCAGTCCAAAATGCACTACATCCTCTACGGTTGACAAGTATCCTCGATAAATAGAGTGATCATGAAATTGAGTTTTTCCATTATATTTTAAGGTCACCTTCGTACCTAATCCTGATTTGTTTTTTTTATTGCCTATCAATTTTATTCTTAAGAAAATTATTTTCCGATTTTCTAGTTTCAGCTCCATACAAGGTATTCTCATATAAAAAGGCTGCATCGTTAATATTATTTACAACATAATCAAGATCGCCGTCATTATCTAAATCTGAAAAGGCCGCTCCATTCGAAAACGAGGGGCGAAACATTCCCCACTCTTTTGTCTTATCGGAAAAGGAAAAATCTCCATGGTTTTGAAACGCATAGTTCGGAACCTTCAAAACCGGGATCGAATCGATGAGTGATCGATGATTATTGAAAGCGCCCACCTCGCGTTTGAACATCACATAGTCTTTGTCGGTGACATCTTTTGGAAAACCATTCGTAATAAGCAGATCACGATATCCATCATTGTCAACATCCATGAACAAAGAAGACCAGCTCCATTCCGTTTGGTGTATTCCGGCCATCTGTCCAATTTCACTGAATGTACCGTCACCGTTGTTCGCCTGAAGCATGTTTCGCATATATTGAAATTCATAACCAAATTCCACATTGTTGATGTACGTGAAATAAGTCGCTCCTGCACCCGATACCGTTTTCCTTCGCAAATTATTTTCCGGCAACATATCCAGCGTGACGATATCCAAAAATTTATCATTGTTAACATCGGAGATATCAACACCCATGGTAAAAAGCGACTGATGCTTTAGACGATCTTTTATTTCATTTGTGAATGTACCGTCCTGATTATTGATGTAGAGAACATCATTCGATACATAGTCATTTCCAATGTAAATATCGGGCCAGCCATCTTCGTTGATGTCGGCAATACCAATGCCTAGGCCATAGCCCTCAATTAAAATTCCTGCCTGTATCGTTACATCTGTAAACGTCCCGTTTCCATTGTTTCGATAAAGACGATCATTATTTAATGCAGATCCATCCATGATCCGGGGGCGATAGTTACTCGGTATCTTATCGCTTTCAAGATTTGTTAATACATAAAGATCGAGATCGCCGTCTTTATCGTAATCGAAGAACGCCGCGTTTTGACTGTATCCGGTATCTGCGACACCGAATTGTTTTGCTTCATCTTTAAAAGTGGGAATTCCATTTGCAGCGGCGCCTTGATTAATAAACAGTGTGTTAGCTCTTTTTGCTGAATCATCATTAATTGTAGCACACACATAAATATCAAGCCAGCCATCTTCATTTATATCAGCTAGAGCAACCCCGGAATTCCATTTTTCCGCCGCACCAATTCCCGCTTTGTCGGTAATATCCTCAAATTTTAATCCACCGCGATTAAGGTACAATCTGTTAGGCACCATGTTCCCGCTAAAAAATATATCCTCCAAATTGTCATTGTTAAAATCGCCAATGGCTACAGCCCCACCGTGGTACATGTATTGTACAGTCAGTATGTTGATGGAATCTTTTTCTTCTATTGTATTTACAAAATCCAATCCGGAATGATCTGGCGATACCAGCTTAAATAATGGGCTCTGTTCCTGCGAGCAGTTTGCAAAAAATGAAAGTAGAAACTGAAAAAATAAAATTCTTATAAACATATCAAGGTTTAATGAGAATAAAAAAAGCCACCTGGTTCCCCAGATGGCTTTTCATTCAGATCATAAGTTAATACAATGGATTTTGTACCAGCTTGTTGTTACGATTGATTTCATCCAAAATGATAGGGAGAAAATACATCTTATCATTCCATGCGCGGTCTTGAACTTTATTCAAAGAATATTTTACAGGACCTGCAAGCGGATCTTCGATTACAATTCCATTTCCGTTTCTACCCATAGCCTGGGGAGCAATCATCCATCTGCGAATATCGAAGTAGCGATGTTGTTCAAAAGCAAGTTCGACCCTCCGTTCATTCCTGTATTTAGCCTTTAGCGCCGCACCACTTTCGGTGAGAGCAGGCATTCCAGCTCTGGTTCGAATCATATTGAGATAGTTTCTTGCTTCCGCGTCCTCGCCCAGTTCTATACATGCTTCTGCATAATTCATTAGAATTTCTCCATACCGGAAAAAATGCCAGGGTGCTTCCTGATTTCCGCCAGCCGCAGCATACTCATGAACTACGGCGGGATCAATGAACTTTCTCAGGTAATAACCTGAGTATCCACCATTCCAATCTTCAACGGGTCCATCCCGTGTATCTAGCCCTGGCGTCCATACACCGGGAGCTGTTTCTACTGATCTAATAATTATTTTTCCGACGGGATCAATATCCTTCACATCGCTGGGACGTGGTCTCCAGGGAGCCTGATCATATAAAATAGTTGCTGCAAATCTGGGATCCCTGTTCTCATAGGGAGCTGCTGCATGGGCCGGATTTGACCAACTAAACTTCGTGCCATCCGTCAGCTCGTAGTCATCCACTAATTCCTGGATTGGCGTGTTTCCTCCCCAGTTATGATAACCGTTAGGACCGTTTGCTAAACCAGGTAGCGCACCGTCTTCCCAGCCGCGGCTTTTAATAAAATACCGACTGAAAATCCCTTCCTTACTGTCTTTGAGTAAAAAGACGTCGGTATAGTCCTTAACTGGATCACCGGTATTTTGCAAACTGTAAAGCCCTAGATCGATGACAGCCTTGGCCGCAGTTTTCGCGGCCTGCCATTTAGCTACTCTGTCACCGGTAGCGGAAATTAGTTCAGGGTTAGCGTAGGATCCAGCCCAACTCGGATTATTGTAAAGCTCACTCGCTGCATAAAGAAGAATCCTAGATTTCAGAGCCAGCGCACCGCCTTTTGTCGCTCTCCCGATATCTCCGTTACCAGCGCTATACTGAAGAGGTAAAAGTGAAGCTGCCAGATCACATTCAGCAACAATGAATTGAATACATTCAGCCAGTGAACTTCTGGCAAGTAAAAAGTCATCCTCCAAATCATAGGCTTTTGTTACCAACGGAACTCCGCCATATAGCCTGACAAGATTATGATAGAAGTACGCGTTGAGAAAATGCACTTCCCCTTTTAATCTGTCCTTCCATGCTGCATCTGTAAACGGAACGGCTTCAATATTTTCCAGGAAAAGATTGACTTGGCGTATCCGCGCATAAATAACAGGCCAATTAAACTCGTCAAAATCAGCACGCGAGAAGGAGCCAATATCAGCCGACGTTAGATTTGACTGAACCACCTGGGCCGATCCGTAATTATGAATAAATTGTGATTCATCTGCCAGAGACCCCAGCATTAATTCTCTGAGTCCATGGTTTAAACCCCGGTACATTTCATTGACAAAAGCTTCTACCAACCCAGGATCCTTCCAAACGGATTCTTCAGGAAACCGATCTTCGGGAGCTGGATTTAGAAAATCAGTATTGCAGGATGTGGTATACAGTACCAGTGCAATCCCTAAACTATATTTTATGAAATTTTTCATACTTGATCAGGTTAGAAGGTTAGATTAACACCAGCATTAAAGGTTTGCTTTTGCGGATAAACTGTGCCATCCTGATTATCTGTTTCCGGATCGAATACTTTAAAACTATCAAACGTTAAAAGATTAATAGCATTAATATAGATGCGCGCGGTTTTCAGACCTATCTGTCCAACCAACGCAGTGGGTAGAGTATATCCCAGCTGGATGTTTTTCAAACGGACATAGTTCGTATTTCTGTACCAATAAGTGTTGGCCTGCGAAATCCAATATTCATCTTCCCTGTTAAAGGTTCTTGGTTTCTCTGAGCTGGGATTTTCAGTGGTCCAACGTCCATCGGCAAAATCGGAAAGGTAGTTACCAAAGTCCCCAGACTGCGTTCTGATGTAGGATCTGGCTCCCGTCGCACCTTGCAGCAGGACATTAAAGTCAAAGCCTTTATACTGAATGTCAAGTGTAAAACCTCCTTGAAATCTTGGTATTGTATTGTTCTCCAATCGTATTCTGTCATCAGAATCAATAGTGCCATCCTTGTTCACGTCTTCAAATATGATATCGCCCGCCCTTGCTCCGGGCCAATGAGGATAAGCATCAACAGCAGCTTGATCTCTGAACACTCCGATAGCATTATAAATTAAATTACCAGCCAACCTTGTTGGGTCATTGTATGGTCTGCCGGTTACAGTTTGCCAGGGAAGTACATTGGGCGGCTCATCCAGGAAGATTACCTCATTTTTGGAATATCCCCCATTGACACCTATCTGATAACTAAATTCACCAGCCTGTGCTCCGTAACTAACCAGGAAATCAAATCCTCTATTTCGGAGCTTTCCAAGATTTTCACGTGGAGGGTTGAATCCTGCCGTGCGAGGTATAGACGCATTTCGGTTGATCAGCATCTTTGATCTAACGTTGTTGAAATAGTCCAATTCAAAAGATATTTTTCCTCCGAAAAGCGTTCCCTCCAATCCAACGTTGGTATTATTGGCAACTTCCCAGGTGATATTAGGGTTCGCGATAGGAAAGCCGACGGAGTGATGCTCGTTGTCAGCGTGGTATAGTCAAAGATGTAGCCATCGCCAAATCCGAAGTTATTGGCAAACTGAAATTCATCATTTCGTACACGGTTAGGATCTGGATCCATCCTGTCATTACCTAATTGTCCCCAGGATCCTCTGATTTTAAGACGATCAACAAAGGCGGCAGACTCCATAAAACTCTCTTCAGATAACACCCATCCTGCAGAAACGCCTGGGAAAAATCCCCAGCGGGAATCTTCAGGAAAAATATAAGAGGCATCATAGCGCCACACCATTTCAAGAAGGTATTTCTCGCTAAAGCTATAATTGATACGGCCGAAATAATTTAAGCGCGTCCTCTTATATAATTTTCCATCCACTACATTATTACCTGCCGTAGTGCTCGCATTTTGTGTTCCCGCAAATAGTTCATCTACTGCTGTAGAGATATAAGCATTGCGAAACGCTTGAAACTGATTTCCCTTGAGTACTTGTTTTTCAGTCCCAACCATAAAAGCAAGAGCATGATTGCCAAAGTCTTTCGTATAATTTATATAGGCATTTGAAGTTTGTCCTGAAGTTCTTTCAAATTCTTCCTGAAGTTCCGGCGCGTTAAGACCACGTTGCGATCTGAGGACCACGGGGGTGCCATTGGTATCAACGGAATCATAGTCCCAGGTATATAGGTACCAGGGTGTACGGAATCTTTTAATCGGCTTGAAAGATTCGTCAAAGGCAACGTTAAAAATTACATTAAGCCCTTTCACCCAGGGTACATCTATTTTTCCTTTAATATTGCTTTGGAACACGCTGTTGACATCATTGACAAAGCCCGTGGCCGGTGTACTGATTACAACTGGGTTATCTCCATTTTCAATATCCGGACCGGGTAATCCGTTTGGCCAGAAGGCGGGTAAATTGGGCTTACCTCTTATTAACATTCTAAAAATCGTTCCGGCGGACCGCGTAGGATATGTTCTGTTTTCTTGTCTCCCGGATAGGTCAACCGATACAGAAAAGTAATCCGTGATCTTAGCATCAATGTTGGACCTGAAATTATATTGTTTGTACTTCGTACCGCTATTTCTATAGACCCCATCTTCGCTTAAGCTTCCTAGCGAAACATAATACTTCACACCTTCTGATCCTCCGGAAACAGTTAAGGTAGCCATATCCTGTAGTGCAACGGGTTTAATAACAGCATCGTACCAATCCGTATTTGGATATCTCCAAGGGTCCGAACCATCTCTATACTTTTGAATATCCTGGGCAGAATAACGGGGAGCATTTCCTCTGTATTCATCGATCTCATTCAGCATGGTGGCATAGGTCACAGCATCAGTGACTTCGGGTAAACGGGTGGGTTTATTGAATCCAATGTTGTAATTAAACCCTATTTGTGGTTTCCCCTCCTTTCCTCTCTTGGTCGTCACCAGGATTACACCATTTGCTGCCTGCGCGCCATAAATGGCTGCTGAGCCATCTTTCAGGATTGTGATACTTTCAATATCAGCCGGATTAAGACGATCTAGTCCTCCGCTTCTATTCGCTATACCATCAATGACGATCAATGCTGAAGGGTTTCCGGTGGTATTAGTACCTCTAATCCTGATTTGAGAAGCATCATTTCCGGGTTCACCTGAACGGTTGATAAAAATTGTTCCTGGCAACCGGCCTGCCAATGCATTCGAAAGGTTTGCCACAGGAGCTTGTGAAATAACATCGCTTTTAACAGAAGTTACTGCACCTGTAATCGTAGTCTTTTTCTGCTCACCATATCCTACAACCACGACTTCTTGCAAAGATTGTACATCGGGCGCCATCTTAATATTGATAGCCGTTTGCGTACCTACTTGGACCTCTTGGGTCAGAAAGCCAATGAAGCTAAAGACCAGAATACTACTTTCGTTTTCTACTTCAAGCGTAAATCGACCATCTGTGTCGGTTGTTGTACCAACTGTGGAGCCCTTTACCAAGACATTTACACCGGGTAGCGGTGAATCCACTTCATCTGTTACTCTTCCATTTACGGTTAGTGCTAAATTTTCGGGGTTCCGTACGGGTTCAGTGTCATCATCAGGTACGACCTCTTTAAGAACAATTTGCTTCCCAATGACATCATAGGCAAGGTTGGATCCAAATACTTGAGCCAATACATCGGCTAAGGGAGTTTCAACAAGGTTAAGGGTCATTCTTTGAAGGTCCCTGATCAGCCTTGGTCTATAGGTAAATTTTACGTCGCTTTTCTTTTCAATTTCGGCAAGAATATTCTTCACATCTGCATTTTGGGTCTGCAGGGTAATTTTGCGCTCCAATACTTCCTGGCCGCTCGTATCTATGGCATATCCTAACATGACGGATACACTCATAATCAACATTTGTATTAGGGTGATTTTCATAAAGAATAGCAGGGCATTTCGAATAGGTTTAGGTTTATTCTTCATAATTTTGATTGTTTTTGTTTGTTAATAGGGCAAAAACTAGGTGCCCACCCAGTATATCGGGGGGCATGACGGGCCGATGATGATTGCAGCATCATTGGCCTTTTTTATGTGGGTTTGTAAAGTACTTTACATCATAGGCAATCTATTATTTAGTTCAATATTAACGACACCCCTTACTTTCAATCAAAATCATGGTGTCCGTGATTTTATATTGTGCTCCGATCGCTTTGCAAATAATTTCAATGCGTTCGTAAAGTCCTTCTTCCGCCATCGAAGTAGTCAGGATACAATTCACAAGGTTTCTTCATCGTATTGAATATCAATTCCATAATTTTCCTCTAATACGTTCAGAATTCTGACAACAGGAGCGTCGTCATATTGGGTCTCAAACAATGTAGGCTTTTCTAGAATAATTTGAGGTTCTGCAACTAGTTTCTTAGCAAAATATTCTTGAGTAGTATTGTAGATAACCTCTTGATTCGGAGTAAGAATTACTTCGTGATTGATTTCAGGTTGATTCGCAGCGAGATCTTTTGCTTTAGCATACACCGAAACTTTACCCGTTTTAACCGCTACACTAATCTCTTTTGCTCCCTCATATGCCATCACATTAAAACTAGTTCCTAAAACTTTAATGGTAACATCGGCTGTGCCTATAATAAAAGGTCTGCTCTTATCTTTTGTAACATTAAAAAAAGCTTCTCCTGTTAACTGGACTTTGCGATCGGATTTCGAAAATTTTTCAGGATACTCAATGCTGCTGTTGGGTTTCAGCATGATTACAGTCCCATCCTCGAGCAATAACCGGTTAATGGACGTCGTGTAATTTGACGTTTTTCAGGTGACTAACATTTACTAGTGTTTGAACTTCTTCCATGGATGGTAGCCCTCTTTTACTAAAAAAGAATGCTCCAAGACCAATGATAGCTATGGCGCTGATTGTAGCAGCTACCTTGAAAGAACTTGTTAAAAAGAACGAGGTCGTTTTTGGAAGCGTTGGCTTTTCTTCTGGCACCTCGATGTTTGCCTTAATCCGGTCTAAAATTTTATTTTCCACGATGCCGAACTCGAGAGGATCGAGCAGGCTTATATCGTCTGGATTTTCTTGGAGTGATAAATACCACTCATCTACAATAGCGGATTCTTCACGTAGAAGTTTCCCCCCTTAAATACTTTTTAAGAAGATCGGGTTGAATCTCTCTCTTCATAGCGCGGTTTTGGTAATCGATCCATAAAACTTTAGTAAATCGATTTATGGTTATAGGATAGTCAGGCGAGGCACGATTTACCCCCACCGATCCAAAGAAAATTTCGTAAAAATGTAAGCGCAAGGCAAAAATGAAACTTCAGATCACAAGCACTGGGAAAGGAACGAGTTAAAAAGTACGGACAATGAACAGGAAGAGAATTACAAGAAAAATATTAAAATGCTTCAGATTAATTTTTAACACTTTAAGGGCTTTACCTAATTGATTTTCTGCTGTTTTTTCCGAAATGCCTAAATGCGAAGCCACTTGTTTAATAGATAGATGCTCCTGCCGGCTCAGTTTGAATATTTGCTGACGTTTAGGTGGAAGCTTTTGGATTTCTTTTTCCAGCGCTAGATTTAGTTCATTTAATAGAACTGTTTCCTCCGTTGGGTTGCTTGTTGTAAAATTCGGAGAACGCAATTGAATCTCCGCATAGGTTCTTCGCGACATCTCCTTTTCCAGATGATTGATCACTTTGTACTTTACAGCAGAGTGAAGATAAGCTGACAAAATCTCAATTTGTACGATCTTCCGGTTCATCCAAAGAGTTGTAAAAATGTCCTGCACTAATTCTTCAGATACTTCCCTGGATTGCACCCTCTTAAAGGCTGTCGAATACAGCTTTTTCCAATACCGAAGATATATTTCTTCAAAAGCCCCAAGTTCTTGTTGCTTTAAGAGTTTTAGTAACCCCTCGTCAGAATATGCTTTAAAATTCTTCATCAGGTTTAGGATACGAAACTTACCTTGAAAGTAAATAATTTTTTTAAGAAAACGATTGCAACAGGACTTTAATACTTAAAACGATTTGCGGGGTCAGCGGCATTTTAAAACTTTTAGAGGTTTCCATCTTTTGTTTCCGGTACCACGCTAAGTTCAGGTTTTAATTAACGACGTCATACTTCTTTGTTCAGTATACATCACTTCTTACATTTGACGAAAATAACAATCTCAACTATGAAAAGAAAAGCAACAGCAGTGTGGAAAGGTTCTGGTAAAGAAGGAAGTGGACATTTATCAACGCAAAGCTCCATTTTAAATAAAACTCAATATTCATTTAATGCCAGATTTGCAGAAGGTACCGGCACAAATCCGGAAGAGCTTATTGCCGCTGCTCATGCTGGATGTTTTACCATGAAAGTTAGTTTTCTCGTCGGAGAAGCAGGTTTCACACCCCAGGAACTTACAACAGAGTGCACAATCGTATTGGAAGATGGAGGAATAACTCAATCTCAGTTAGTTTTAAAAGCAAAAATTCCTGGAATCAGCAAGGAAAAATTTGAAGCCTGCGCCCAGGATGCTAAAGACAACTGCAT
The DNA here is from genome assembly GCA_963837415.1 of uncultured Bacteroidota bacterium. Taxonomy (GTDB): domain Bacteria; phylum Bacteroidota; class Bacteroidia; order Cytophagales; family Cyclobacteriaceae; genus Chryseolinea. The sequence continues at coordinate 138,367 of CAWING010000009.1, forward strand.
CATATCAAAATTACTGAATACAAATATTTCTCTGAATACAACTTTAGAAGGGTAATTATAGTGTAAGGCAACAAGCTGCGGGCTTTGAGAACCAGCAACTCTAATGTATAGCACACATATAGACTGATCCCAATTAACTATCAAATAATAAAGACAGGATATGATTGAAATATGAGCGTGAGTTTCGAGCTTTAAAATACCCGCTTAACTTTAAACTCGTACCTCACGTCTCGTAGCTATCTCAAATTGGCGATGGAAATTTTATGTTGTGTAATAATGCCACTGGAAAATCTTCCAAGATCTCTTGCAAAGTCAACAATCCATTTGTAGCAGTTAACTTTTTGCCCGTAAAATCATTTGTCCATTGTTGAGGAAGCTGTTCTAATAATACTATAGCTGCACTCGCCGCTTCTTGTTTGGGGAATTTTTCCATTTCATCCCTCTTCGCAGTTCCAAGAGAGATCACAATTAAAATCCATTGATCATTATAGTGGCGTGCATAAACCGTGGCAAGCTCATCGCTTCCGGTGACCTGTAGTCTCAAATATGTACCCTCCCTGAAAATGAGTTCATTATTCTTTCGAAAGTTCAATGCCTTCCATGTCACAAATAGTTTTTCCATTCCTGCACCTCGATGCTGCCTGAGAAACGAAAATAACGCCTCAGGTCCCTCCCTTTCCTTTTTTTTGATTTGATCGAGATAATTTTTCCGGATAGCATAATCAACGGGACGTCTATTGTCGGGATCTACAAAGCTCAAATCCCAAAGTTCACATCCTTGATAAATATCGGGTATACCCGGAGCGGTGATCTTAATTAACACTTGACCTAAGGCATTTGTATTTGCATATGCGCAAACCTTCTTTACAAAGGATAATATACTGGGAAGAAATTCACGTTCCTCTTTAAGTATCTTTTCAATGAATTGAGTACATGTGTTCTCATAACTTTCATTAGGTGACTCCCAATTACTTTTTACTTTAGCCTCGCGTACAACTTTTACTAAATAATCCTGCAGCCTTTTTATCCAGCTATCGGTTACTATGAAATCTTCCGGAAACCCTCCGACAATGGATTGATAAATAAAGTACTCATCGTTGACGCCAGGAGCCATAGTGTCCTCCACCCGCGCATGGAATCTTTTATTCATTACGAACCATTCCTTCACGACGGCTTGCCATTCCTCCGGCAGTTCGCTTAACACATTCAATCTTATTCTCACATCTTCTCCCCTCTTAGTATCATGCGTTGCCGTTGCATTTAATGACAAAGGTGTGGTCAATTGGCGCGCTGCCATACGCCCATGGAATTCACTTGTTGTTATGCCCAACGTCGATGGTGAATCTCCAACTTCGTCATGCGAGATAAGGGGATTGTATATATAGAAAGTGGTATCTTCCACGCCCTTCGCCGTAAGTGGACCGGTAAATTGCATGAGCCTTTTAAAAAAGGATAGTATTTCGGCGTGCTGATCCGAGGGCGAAACTAACAAGCTATAGAGATAGTCAATTTCCGCTTTGCATGTTAGTCCTTGTTGCCTGGCTTTATCAAAAGTCTCTCTCATAATGACCAGGTCCTTCCCTTTTAGCGGAATGCTATCCGGATAAATTCGGTAAACAGGCAATGATATCATAATCAATCCCAATGCCTGCCTTAATTTTAAAGCTTCAAAATTCTCCTGGAGGTTCAGTTCAAAGAAATAATGAATAAGATTATCCCATTCACCTGCCATATAATTTTCAAGCATCCTTTTTTTATTTTCAAATACGAGTTGATTATAGGGGGGTAAATCGGGTACAAGTTCTTGATAAAATTTCAGGAGCTGTTTTGCCCCTTTTCGATCTGTAAATAACTGATTGACGTAGGCTAAAAATTCGTATCCACTGGTTCCCTGAAGAGGCCAGCGCGCGGGCATATCCTCCTTTGCCTCCAGAATTTTTTCTGCTATGATGTAGCATGATTCGCCAAAAAGACTGCGTAAATTTTGAATATACTGAGAAGGATCCTGTAGCCCATCAATATGATCAATTCTAAGGCCTTGAATCCATTTGTCATTAAACAACGTGTATAAAAATCGGTGATATTCATTAAAAACAAATTCCTCCTCCATTCTTAAGCATATCAATTGATTGATAGTAAAGAACCTTCGATAGTTAATTTTTTTTTCAGTTTGCTTCCAATGGGCAAGCACGTAATATTGCTTTTCCAGCAGCTTCAACATTATTTCTTTGTCATTATTTATAGTTGAAATAATTTCGTTGATGGTAGCCTGGTTCGTAGCACTATTCAGTTTCCGAGCCCACTTTTTTTTATGGGTACTCCAATGCGAGTAATCCGATTGGGAAGCTGGGTTTGTAATAAATTCTCCCCAAGCCTTTCGAAGCGCCTGGGTCATTTCGGAATTAGAAATGGAAAATAGAAAGTCGTAAGCCGAAACTGACACCGGATAATAAGCATTAAAATATTTTACAACAAATCCTTCTTCCGAAAGCGAAATCTGAACTTGCCGGTTCTCCACACACACTTCCAAATCGTCTCCTAAAAAAGGCACCCATAATTTATTATGTATTTCAGGATCTGGGTGATTCCAGATAATATCAAAGTAGTTGTAGTATGTGGAATGCGGGCCACGCTCCAGCACGTCCATTAATCTGAAGTTTGATGTATCAAATGCCATGTGATTGGGCACGATATCCTGAAGCCAGCTCATTCCTCTTTGTTTGAGCCTACCAACAATAGCTTGTAAATCCCCGATCGATCCGATTTCAGGGTCTAGTGAATGAGGATCTGTTACATCATATCCATGCGTACTGCCCGAGGTGGATTTCAATATAGGAGAAGCGTACAATGTTGAAATTCCCAGCTCATGCAGGTAATCCATGATGTTCAAAAGATCTTTGAATGTGAAATCTTTATTGAACTGTATTCTATACGTTGAAGAAGGTATGTACATGAAAAGTTATAATTCAAAAATTAAAGCTGACTCCGCATTCATCACGACCATGCCCTTTATGATTCCAGCCGGTTGTTGAGATCCACTGTCCAACGTCCACGGGGTTGCTGAAGAATCAAAAATTACTTTTGCTTCCTTCGGCATCGAATAGTCAAACGTCACTTGAGATGCCTCAAAGTTTAACAGGATCAGTAAGTGATCGGATTCAACTATTCTTTCAAAGCCAATGATCTTCCTTCCAGGGATTTCGAAAACTTTTACATTATGCCTTTCACATGCTTGCATGGCAGGTCGCGCCTTGCGAAACTCAATCAAATACTTATAGTAAGACAGCAACGTACGGTGCTCTGCATCTTCATAATTCCACGATAGTTTGCACTGCTCAAATGTTTCCTCTGCTTGAGGATCAGGAACTTCACCTTGCCAATTGAAATAAGAAAATTCCTTTTTTCTTCCTTCCTGAACTAACTTAACGAGCTCCTCATCGGTGTGACTAATGAAATATTGAAATGGATTCTTTTCGCCGTATTCTTCACCCATAAATAAGAGTGGAACGTGAGGCGATAGAAGCAACGTGGCGGCCACCAGCTTTAAGGCGTCAAACGAAAGTTTATAGGTAAGCCGATCGCCTAGCATGCGATTTCCAATCTGATCGTGATTTTGAGCGAATACCACAAATTGGCCGTAAGGGTTGTCCTCTGGCAAGACCCCAAAGAATTTTTTCCGATGCTTGGAATATTGACCCGTGTATACATATGAATCCCGAATGGATTTGGCAAGGTGCTGCACATCACCAAAATCTTCATAGTATCCATCCTTTTCACCAGTTACGACAACATGCAGTGCATGATGAAATTCATCTATCCATTGTCCATCCAATGCATATCCGCCTTTTGATTGCGGATTGATGTAACGTGGATTATTGAGATCAAATTCTGCAATCAAAATTTTTTTTCTCTGCGTCTGACGTTCAAGTTCTTTTACTTTTTCCGACAGAACCTCAATAAAATGTTGTGCACTAAAATCCCATATGGCATGTACGGCATCAAGCCGCAACCCATCGATATGAAATTCCTCCAACCACATGATCGCATTTTGCCAATAGTAATTTCGTACTCCATCGCACCAGGCGTCATCAAAGTTGATAGCACTTCCCCAGCCGGTCCGGTATTTATCTGTGAAGTATGGGCCATACATGTTAAAATAATTTCCCTCTGGCCCAAGGTGGTTATATACGACATCAAGAATGATTGCTATTTCTCTGCGATGTGCTTCATCCACGAGTTGTTTTAATCCAATAGCTCCACCGTAGTCTTGGTGAACAGCAAATGGGTAAACTCCATCATATCCCCAATTTCTTTTTCCGGGAAATTGGGTGATCGGCATAAGTTCGACAGCATTGATCCCTAATTCCTTTAAATAATCCAGCTTTGAAATGATACCTTGAAAATCTCCGGTACCTGTAAATGTTCCTATGTGAATTTCATAGATAATCATTTCACTGAGGGGTATTCCTTTCCAGGAATTATCCGACCAAATAAATCTAGAGTCTAAAATTCGGGAAGGACCATGGACACCTTTTGGTTGCGACCGTGAAGCCGGATCAGGAATTTTTTTTTCCTCTTCATCGAGTTGAAAAAAATAATCAGTCGTCGAGACCACATTTTCTAATTTGCAGCTCCAGATTCCCCAATCATCTTTGATCATTGGGTACGCGACTTCGTTGTCAGCTGTAATTATCAGCTCAACTTTATTTCTTTGGGGGGCCCACACTGAAAATATACATTTACCATCCCCCTGGTAACATGCACCAACTCGTGGGAAATTGTCATTCATCCGTTCGATTTTGCCACCTCTAGGGAAAAATGTGTGCCAGCCTTGTGCATGTCACTCAAAAATACCACCGAACGTTCCCGGTTAAAAAAATAGCAAGTATTAACCTGTAGCGTTAAACAATAGAATTTGATGCGTGTTGACGTGATAAGGGAACTGTCACATAACAAAAAAAGTTTTTCGTGTCCGCGATCTCTAATGAAAAAAATTTTAAAAAATAACAGCCTTTCCATAGCGTTCTTTATTCTCTTTGTTATTTCACTAATAGGCCAGGCTCTTACAGGAATTAAGGAGCATAACGAAGAAATAGAGGAGTTAGGCGGCCAAACTCTTTCTATGTCCCAATACCTTAGTTCAGGGCATTTTCTTCAGGCTACATTTGAAAATTGGGAAAGCGAATTTTTACAAATGGCTTTATTTTTAATCTTAAGCATGTTCCTTTATCAAAAAGGATCATCGGAATCCAAAGACCCAGACAAAGAGGAGGATGTTGATCGTGAACCGAATCCGCAAAAAAGAAACGCACCGTGGCCCGTAAAAAAAGGCGGAATAATGCTGGCGCTTTACAAACATTCATTGTGCTATACCTTTATACTACTCTTTACTATTTCCTTTATTTTTCATTGGTATGGCAGTCTCAAAGACTACAATGGAGAGCAGCTTCTAAAAGGGAAACCCCCTGAAACCGTAATGCAATATTTAGGCAACGCCAGACTGTGGTTCGAATCTTTTCAAAATTGGGAGAGTGAATTTCTATCTATTTTTGCAATCGTCGTCTTATCGGTTTTTTTTAGAGAGCAAGGGTCCCCACAATCTAAACCAGTTGATGCACCAAACAATAAAACAGGTAATTGAATCAGAAATTGCAAAAATATTAAGGTCTTGTTTACCCATGCGCCAAATGTTAGGGGCACGGTGTTTCAATGAATCAATCTCCCCCTTAAATTATTTGCCGCTGCTATCAGTAAGCATCGCTCACTCTACTTCCCGGCATGAATTTTTACTATAAATTCATTAACAGCGCTCAATCGTTTGAAATTAGCGCCTGTATTTAAAAAAAATAATAGTTTGATTAAAGGGATAACCCTTCAAATGAAAATACGCGTGGTTGGCCGGGAATTTCCTCCCCACATTTCAAGTGGCGTGGGCATCGCCTGCCACGGTTTTGGGCCGAGCCTTAGCCATAGAAAAGCAAAAATTAAGTTCCAACCCTTAAAGAGCGGGAACAAATGAAAAGCAACCAATTCATTAACGGCGTTCTTTCGCCCGATCAACCACTTGTCTTATCAGGACCATCGTTAGAAGTTCAGTGTTGGAAACTATCACTTTCGAAAAATATTTTGTTAAAACACTTCGGAAAAAAAATAAATCATTGCCATGAACTCCTTACCAAAAACCACCCGTAACCTCGTTTTATATTTTCAAGTTCATCAGCCCAGAAGGCTTCGATCCATGGGATTTTTCGGAATAGGGTCAGGGGCTCCCTACTTTGATGACGAACTAAACGAAAAAATTTTACGACGTGTGGCATCCCAATGTTATTTACCTGCCAACCAATTGTTGTTAAAACTTATAAAAAGACACCCTGAATTTAAAGTTGCATTTTCGATTTCAGGCACAACCCTGGATCAGTTTGAAGAGTACACTCCTGAAGTTTTATTAAGCTTCCGCGATCTGGCGGCAACGGGCTCTGTTGAGTTTCTTTCCGAAACCTACTATCATTCTCTGGCTTGTATTATACCAGGCGATGAATTTGAAGTCCAAGTTTTAAAACATTCGAATAAAATTAATAAATATTTTGGCGTACAACCTGCCGTTTTCAGAAATACAGGATTGATCTATAACAATGATATTGGTTGCAGGGTTAGTAGTTTAGGTTTTAACGGAATAATCAGTGATGGCATAGAAAGGATTTTATGTAGTCGAAGTCCTCATCATATATACAGCCATCCTGATCATGAAGAAACTAAAATACTCTTGCGAAACTATCGCCTTAGCGATGATATTGCTTCCCGTTCACAGGGTTCAAGCGTAGACCAATGCGTATGGCGGCTTAACTCTATTCCAGAAAATGAACCTGTGGTAACATTGGCCTTGGACTATGAAACGTTTGGAGAACATCAAAAGCGGGAAACCGGTATATTTAAATTTTTAGAGGATTTGTTAAGTACACTTGCAACGGACGGTAATTACTCGATGATGACCCCATCGGAAGCGATAGAATCTATTGATCACCATAGTCAACTTTTTGTTCCTAATTTTATTTCATGGGCCGATCATGAACATGACTTGTCCGCCTGGTTAGGCAACGAGATGCAACGTGATGCTCTTAATTCATTAAAAAAGTTACAAGAGAATATAAAGCGAATTAATGATCCTGAGTTTCTTCATACATGGCGTCATCTTCAAACCAGTGACCATTTTTATTATATGTGTACTAAAAAAGAAAACGACGGGTATATACACTCCTATTTCAGTCCTTACTGTTCACCCTTTGAAGCATTTATAAATTATATAAATGTGTTATCGGATTTCGAATTGAAAATAAAAAATCAGGTTTTAAAAGTTCGAACAAAAACAAAACGTGTTCTGCACGAAATAAATTAGATTTCAAAATATTCAACCATGCAAGCTACTATCCTTAGAACAACTCTTTCAGGTATAACCGTATATCCAGGAAGTCCTTATCCACTGGGGGCAACCTACGATGGCAACGGAGTTAATTTCGCGCTCTATGCCGACAATGCCACCGATGTGGAGCTTTGTTTATTTACATCCAAAGAAGATGAAGCAGAATCGATAAAAATAAAGGTATCCGAACGTTCACATCATGTCTGGCATGTCTACTTGCCTGATATACAACCTGGACAGTTGTATGGGTACCGGGTTTATGGCAAGTATGATCCGGAAAATGGCCATCGATTTAATCCCTCAAAACTCCTGATCGATCCTTATGCAAAAGCAATAGCCGGAACGATCGACTGGAATAACGCATTGTTTGGCTATGAGGTTGGCGACCTGGAAGAGGATCTTAGCTATAGCGAAACCGATAGTGCACCCTTCATCCCAAAGTCAGTTGTTATCGATCCAGCTTTTGATTGGGAAGATGATAGATCTCCTAAAATCCCATATTTTAAGTCAATTATTTATGAAACACATGTAAAGGGATTTACCCAGTTGCATCCTGAAATACCTGAAGAAATTCGCGGCACTTATGCCGCGCTGGCTCATCCTGTTACAATCAAACATTTAAAAGAGCTCGGTATTACTTCAATTGAGTTAATGCCCGTCCATCATTTTGTTGCGGACCGGCATCTCAAAGAAAGAGGGCTTACGAACTATTGGGGCTACAACACGATTGGGTTCTTCGCTCCGGATGCTCGGTACTCCAGCAGTGGGGTATTAGGGGAACAAGTAGTTGAATTTAAAAATATGATCAAGGACCTTCATAAAGCAGGTTTTGAAGTATACCTGGATGTTGTTTATAACCATACGGCTGAAGGCAATCACATGGGACCCACACTTTCCTTTAAAGGAATCGACAATGCGGCATATTATAGGCTGATGGAGAATAAGCGCTATTACATGGACTATACGGGCACGGGCAACACCCTTAACGCCAATTTGCCTAATGTGCTTCGACTCATGATGGATAGTTTACGTTACTGGATCATCGAAATGCACGTGGATGGATTTCGGTTTGATCTAGCCTCAACGCTGGCCAGAGAACTTCACGAAGTAAATCGTTTAAGTGCTTTCTTTGATATTATTTACCAGGATCCCGTCATTTCACAAGTTAAGCTAATAGCCGAACCGTGGGATGTTGGAGAAGGAGGATATCAAGTAGGAAAATTCCCTCCCGGTTGGGCAGAATGGAACGGAAAATACAGAGATTGTATCCGAGATTACTGGCGCGGTGCAGATAGTATGTTAGGTGAATTTGCTGCACGATTTACGGGTAGTCCCGATCTATATCAAAACGATTACCGCACACCTACAGCCAGTATAAATTTTATTACTGCGCATGATGGATTTACGTTGCATGATCTAGTCTCTTATAACGAAAAGCACAACGAGGAAAATGGTGAAGACAACAAAGACGGAGAGAATCACAACCGGTCCTGGAACTGCGGGCATGAAGGACCAAGCACAGATCCAACAGTTATAGAACTGCGAAAAAAACAACGAAGAAATTTTCTAACTACTTTATTTTTATCACAGGGCGTTCCGATGCTCGTCAGCGGAGATGAATTCGGGCGTACACAAAATGGAAATAACAATGCCTATTGTCAAGACAATGAAATTTCATGGCTTAACTGGAATGAAGTGGATCACGAGCTTTTATCGTTTACCCAAAAAATTATCGCGCTTCGGAAAAAACATCCTACGTTTTGCAGAAGACGATGGTTTCAGGGACAGCCGATAAAGGGAATTGGCTTGGAAGATATTGCCTGGTTTTTACCGGACGGAGCGGAAATGTCAGAAGAACATTGGAATAATGATTTCGCAAAATCGCTTGGAGTATATCTTAATGGACGTGGTATCCATTCTGTGGGTCGAAAAGGTCAACATATTATTGATGATAGCTTTTACATTATTTTTAATGCGCACCATGAATCGTTGAACTATACTCTGCCGCTTCGGAAATACGGCAGGCAATGGGAAAAAATTTTGGATACCAGTTCACTTGATATCGGGAATAAAAAAATTTACGATGCACAAGAAGTCATAACGGCAGAAGGGCGTTCGATCGTTATATTATCTCATACGATCATATATGATAAGCCACCCCTTAACTAGCTTTTAACGTGAAGGAAATTAAAAGCAGGCGTAGTGCTGGTGTATTACTCCATATTACTTCACTGCCCTCTGCTTTTGGAATAGGTGACATGGGTCCGGAAGCAAAAAAATTTGTTGACTTTCTAAATCGAAGCAAGCAGCGATATTGGCAGATTTTACCTTTAAATCCAATTGGACCGGAACAGAAATATTCCCCCTATAGCTCCACTTCGAGCATGGCAGGAAATACTTTAATCATTAGCCCGGAGCAGCTTGTTTCCGAAGGCTTGCTAACTACCAGGGAACTAAAAAAATATATTGTTCCGCCCTCCAATGAAGTAAATTTTAAAGCAGCACTTGAAATCCGGCAATTATTTTTAAAAAAGGCGTATACCAAATTTTTAACAAAAGGAAAGGCTCTTATAGTATTTCGTAAATTTTGCAAACAGGAAGCCTATTGGCTGGATGATTTTGCATTATATACTATGCTTAAACAGCTTCATGAAAGTAACCCTTGGTATGAATGGCCCGAAGAATATAAATTACGAAACAAAAATGTTATCCATAAATTTTCCAGGGACTTTTCTGAACCTATTCATTATATTAAATGGCAGCAGTTTATTTTTTTTCGACAATGGCTGGCATTAAAAAAATATGCAAACGATCTGCAGCTATTTATATTCGGTGATCTGCCATTCTACGTAAGCCACGATTCAGCTGATGTCTGGTCACATCCTGATATTTTCAACATTCATAAAAAAGGCAATATGACAGGAGTTGCGGGCGTCCCTCCCGATTATTTTAATAGGAATGGCCAGCTATGGGGCATGCCCACTTTTCGTTGGGACGTGTTAAAAAAAAGAAAATATGACTGGTGGCTTCAAAGGATAAGCAAAAATATGGAATTATATGATCTGCTAAGGCTAGATCACTTTCGCGCCTTCGCTGACTATTGGGAAGTACCTGCTAAGGATAAAACCGCTATACACGGGAAATGGAGATCTGGACCACGTCTGCATTTTTTCAACGCGCTACAACGCGAGCGGGGGGATTTACCGTTCGTAGCTGAAGACCTCGGCGATATCAACGACGCAGTGTATCGACTCCGTGATGAATTTAAACTGCCAGGTATGAAAGTATTACAATTCGCCTTTGGCGATTCGATGCCTCAGTCGGATTACATTCCGCACAACTACACTGCTAATTTTCTTGCATACACCGGAACTCACGACAATAATACGACACGTGGATGGTTCAGGCAGTCTGCATCAAAAAAAGACCAGAGACAAATCGCTGCCTACTTAGGAAAGCGGATAAACGAAAAGAATATACACCAGGAATTAGCTCGGGCAGCATATGCATCAGTAGCAAAAACAGTTATTCTTCCATTGCAAGATGTGTTGGGTCTGGATGAACGTGCACGCATGAATACGCCTGCTTCAATTGAAGGCAATTGGCTTTGGCGATTGAAGCCTGATGTGCTGACAAACATCGTTGAGAATCAACTTCGCGAATGGACCAAATTGTATAACCGGGATCAGTGGTAACTAGTTGGCTACAATAACACGTTATAAGGTACGAGGTACGAATTACGAGGTACGCACTTCATACTTCGTACTTCGTATCTCGTACCTTTACCTGTATATTTCAAAATAACTTATCACTAGCAACGCGGGGCTATCTATTCCGCCGTCTTCGGCTTAAAGGATTCTGAGGCCCGCATTAGTGCACTTACTAATTCGTCAAGGTTTATGGGTTTGGAAATATACTCATCCATACCTGCCTGGATACATTTTTCCTTGTCATCTTGCATTGCGTTAGCCGTCATAGAAATAATAATAGGCTGATGATATTTCTTGGATCGGATTAATCGTGTTGCTTCGAGTCCATCCATCTCAGGCATTTGCACGTCCATTAAAATTACCTCATAGAATTCCTCGTCGAATTTTTCTATTGCTTCCAATCCATTTTGCGCAATCTGGATGTCTTTATATCCTAATTTATGAAGAACGCGAGTTGTTAATTTTTGATTAACAACATTGTCCTCTGCTAATAAAATCCGGAGCGGATATGTTTTCGCGAACTCAGTTGATAATTCCTGTTTCACTTTAGATTCTTCGATGGCGACGAATGAAGCCTCGGTCCTAAGTGCAGATTGAACTACACGGCAAAGTTGCTGCTGCTTTACCGGTTTATTTAATATAGCTGCAAAAAGGTCGGGATGCTTTCGTTTACTCTCATCTCCGATCGAACTTAATAAAATAATAGGGAGGGCATATTGGGTTTTGATTTGTTGTGATAGTTGCAAACCATCCATATCCGGCATATTCATATCTGTAATTACCAGATCAAAGCGTTCACGCTGACGTAATATTTCCAATGCCTGATTTCCCGAAGATGCCAATGTTGGAATCAACTTCCATTGTTCAAGCTGATTTTTTAGTATAGAAAGATTAGTTGCGTTGTCATCTATGACGAGTACTTTCTTTCCTTCATTGCCGACAGTATTGAAGTGCACATATTGCCGTATTAGTTCGTGGCTCACGGAAGTGCAGATTGTAAAAGTAAATGTTGCGCCGGCACCAGCTTCACTTTCCACAGAAATGGAGCCCCCCATCAATTGTACCAGTCGCTCGCTTATGACTAACCCTAGGCCTGTACCTCCGTACTTGCGTGTTGTAGAAGAATCGACCTGAGAGAAAGCTTTAAATAATCGGGAAAGCTTATCTTTTGGTATTCCGATACCGCTGTCCTTAACGTTGAAAGCAAGTTCAAGTTTATTGGTGTCCATCCTCAAAAGATCTACGCTCACAAAAATTTCTCCGTGATGCGTAAATTTCATAGCGTTGCTGATCAAATTGAGTAATATCTGCCTCAACCTGTGACTGTCTCCAACAATTTGAGCTGGTATCTGATAGTCAATTTGATATACCAGGTCTAATCCCTTCTCTGAAGCTTTTGCGGCGAAAACATCCATCACTTCTTCGATGCATTGACGCAAATCGAAACCATGATTGTCAAGCTCCAGATTGCCGGATTCAATTTTTGAAAAATCAAGTATGTCATTAATGACGGTGAGCAGTGCTTCCCCGCTGCTGCGAATGGTGTGTGTATATTCTTGTTGTTCCTGCGTTTGAACAGTTTCGGCCAATAAGGCGGCCATGCCTAATACACCATTCATAGGTGTTCTTATCTCATGGCTCATTGTAGCAAGAAAAATACTTTTTGCCTGATTCGCTTGCTCTGCTTCCCGCCTCGCTTTTTCAGCTTCTTCCTGTTTTGTAATAATTTCTTCCTTTTGTTTTTGCAACTCCTCATTAAGAGTCTGAAGAAATTCCGTTTGAGCCTGCTGTTGTTCATGGAGTGCCTGCATATTCTCAGCTTGAGCCTCTACAGCTTCTTTCTGAAGTATAAGTTCAGCTGTTTTCTCACGTACCTGTTCCTCTAACAGAATTTTTTGTTTTCTGACAATATTCATTCTTCTCTTAAAGAGACTATAGACAACCCCCATCGCCAATAAGACTGTAAATATTTTAAACCACCAGGTCTGCCAGTAGGGCGGCATGATTGATATTTTTATGGCTTCCCCTTCTTCATTCCAAACTCCGTCGTTATTTGATGCAATTACTCTAAAGGTGTAGTCTCCAGGGCTAAGGTTAGTATAAGATACTTTTCGTTCATCACCAGCATAAATCCACTCATCTTGAAATCCTTCCATCTTATACCGGTATTGATTCTTTTCCGGTTGGCGATAATTCAATGCCGTAAACTCAAAGGAAAATATATTCTGAATATAACTTAGCTGGATATTCTCCGTGAGAAGAATGTTTTGTTTTAAAATTTCGTTGGGGCCGATAGTTGCAGGTTTATTAAACACTCTGAAATCGGTAATGTAAACGGGAGGCTTATAGGTATTGGCTTTGATGCTATCGGGATGAAACAAATTGAATCCGTTGGTGCCGCCGAACAAAAGTTCACCGGTAGACAGACGATGCGAGGACCAGCGATTGTATTGATCGCTCTGCAATCCATCGCCTTCTAGGAAATTTTTAAAGGTGAGGTTTTCAACGTCAAAACGAGATAGGCCTTTATTCGTACTGATCCACAACTTTCCACTTGACTCTTCCTGGATGCCCATAATCCCATCGTTGGGAAGACCATCCTTTTCTCGAAAAGATCTAAAGGTTTCAGTTTCCGGTTCAAAAAGATTTAATCCTCCGTTTGTTCCAATCCAAAGTCTCTTTTTTGAATCTTCATACAAAGCAAAAACAGCGTTACTGCTGAGATTGCCTTCTTTTTTTGAAGTTGACTTGTAATGAGTGAACGTGTTGGTCACAGGATCAAACTTATCCAAACCGTCACTCTCCAAAGCGATCCAAATTATTCCATGCGAATCTTCCAGTAAAAAATCGGTAGCTGAATTGCCTAGTGTATTTGGATTGTCGGGATCGTGTGTATACCTGGTAAAATCATCGGTTTTGGGATTGTATTTGTTTAATCCATTACCCCAGGTGGCTATCCAAATATTTCCTTTGCGATCTTTTAATATGTGGAATATATTATTATCACTTAAACTTAAGGGATCATTAGGATCGTGCTTATAACTTTTTACTCGCTTTGTTACGGGGTCAAAATAATTTAGACCACCGTTCCACATTCCAACCCACAGCCCGCCCCTCTCATCCTTTTTTACTGCTAACACTTTATTATTTGTAAGTGTGTTCAAGTAATTTATAAACTTCTTTGACCGTCGATCGTAATAATTCAAGCTTCCGCCATCGGTACCAATCCAAAAGTTTCCGTTTGTATCTTCTTCAAAAGAAGATACCGTATTATTACTTAAGCTATTTCTGTCGTAGTTGCTATATTTAAAATGTCGAAACGGATACTTTCCTGGATCGTAAACATTAACCCCTCCAAATCTTGTTCCCACCCATAAACGATCATTAACATCAAAAAATACACTTGTTACTATGTTGCTGCTCAAACTATTTTCATCGCCTTGAATTTGAGAATATCTTGTAAACGTGCCCTTCTTATCCATTTTATTTAACGAGCCATCTGTAGCAATCCAAATACTTCCTTTTTGGTCTTCTGCCATGTCGTAAATATAATTTCCACCAATACTGTTTTCATCTGATTCTCTGTTCACGTAATGCGCCAATATTCCTCCATTAGTATCCATTTTATACAACCCCTCATTGAACGTTCCGACCCACAATATGCCACCTTTGTCTTCAAGGAGAGATGTGATTTGACCGGAAGTTAAACTGGAGGGCATAGCCGGGTTATCATGAAAATTTGTAAACGTACCGTTGCTATTTAATTGACTTAGTCCCCGGGCGGTCCCAATCCAAATTCGATGGTGGCTATCTTCTTCAATAGCAGTTATCCCGCTGTGTGAAAGGGATTGAGTATTGTTAGGCTCGCTGTAAAAACGTTTAAATGTGCGATTTTTGAAATTAAAAAGATTAAGACCTTGAGACGTTCCGACCCATAAATTGTTTTTAGAATCCAGGTATAGGCATGTTACGTCATTGTTGCTAAGGGATTCTTTATTGTCTTTATCATGTAAAAACCGATCAAAAGTTTCCGTGGCCTTATTATAAAAGTTCAACCCAAATCGCGTCCCGATCCATAAGTTGGCGGCTGAATCTTCGCGTATACAGTGAACGTTGCTATTGCTGATACTAGAGGAGCTTTCAGGATTATTTCGATATACGGCAAAAGAATATCCATTGTAGACATTAAGTCCGTCTTCCGTGGCAATCCATATAAAACCAAAACGATCCTGGTGGATATCCCAAACGTTACTTTGCGAAAGGCCCTGCCTTACCGAGAAATGTTCAAACTCCAACTCCTGCGAATAGGCAGTCGTATGGAAAAAAAGCAGGATCACGTAAATGATTCGAGTATAACTAAGAAAAAAAATAGGACGATAGCTCATTATACTATTGGTATCTATAATCTTGACTAATCTGCCTGAGATCCATTGACTTTACCACCTAAAATCCTAAAAAATCTTGCTTTAGGAATATTGGATTTAAGAATCTGAAATTAAAAATCGGACTTGCTTCTCCTGACTGCGTAAAAATTGTAAACGCTTAACCCTTATCAGAAAGTCCTGTCACTAATCTAAACGATTCTGAAGCCTTTTCCAAAGCCTTCATCAGAGCTTCTAATTTAATGGGCTTTGTCAGGTATTCGTTCATCCCTACTTGTAAACATGCATCCCTGTCTGCTTGCATGGCATTTGCTGTCATTGCAATAATAATAGGTTGCTGCTCCGCCTTTGAACGAATCGTTTTAGTCGCTTCCAATCCATCCATTTCCGGCATTTGCATGTCCATTAAGATCACCTCGTAAAATTGTTCCTTTAGTTTTTGAACTGCTTCCAATCCATTTTGCGCCACTTCAACAGTTTGATACCCTAATTTATTAAGAATACGTACGGCTAGCTTCTGATTAACCGGATTGTCCTCCGCAAGCATAATGCGTATCGGATATTTTGCTGCGAAGTCGGCAGATAAAATATATTTTGGTTTCTCCTCCCTTGCAAATGCATGTTTACTTTCTATTCGGAGCGCCTCCCTGATATCCTGTGCCAGTTGTTGCTGTTTCACTGGTTTGCTTAATACCGAGGAGAACAACTCGGGGTATTTTTTCTTGCTTTCGTCACCGATGGAACTAATCAGAATAATGGGTAAATGGGGGAGCTTTACTTTAATCATTTTAGAAAGCTGCAATCCATCCATGTGAGGCATTTGCATATCAACAAGGAGTAGGTCAAAGCTTCCGTGTTCCAAGATCTCCAATGCTTGCTGACCGGAAAAAGCTAAGGTTGGAGACAAGTTCCATTGTTCAAGTTGGGTTTTCAATACATTAAGATTAGTAGGGTTTTCATCTACCAGCAATACTTTTCTGCCATCATGCCCGATGGTAAACGTAGGTGTGCTTTGTCCGCTTTCGAAGCTTACTTTACTTTTGATTGAGAAGCTAAATGTTGTGCCAACATTGGGTTGGCTTACTACTGTAATCTCACCACCCATTAACTGTACCAATCGTTGGCTGATCACTAAGCCAAGGCCGGTGCCGCCGTATTTACGATTTGTAGCAGAGTCTACCTGCGAGAAAGCCTTAAATAGCCGAGAAAGTTTATCCTGCGGAATTCCAATTCCAGTATCCCGCACGTGAAAACCAATTTCAATCTGGTTGTTTTCAGATTTTATCAGATCAACTCCAACGAAAATTTCACCCTGTTGGGTAAACTTCATTGCGTTGTTGATCAGGTTTATTAGTATTTGGCGCAAGCGATATTTATCTCCGACAATGTGTGTGGGAATCTTAATATCGATTTGATACAAAAGGTCTAATCCATGCCCAGATGCTTTGGAAGAAAATACATCCATTACCTCCTCAATACACTGACGCAAGTCAAAACCATTGTTCTCGAGTTCAAGATTTCCTGAATCAATTTTTGAAAAATCTAAAATATCCTCGATGATCGTAAGCAACGCCTGGCCGCTGTTACGAATTGTATCGGTGTATTCTTGTTGCTCTGTGGTCTGATTTGTTTCTGCCAACAATGAAGCCATACCGAGCACCCCATTCATGGGCGTTCTGATCTCATGGCTCATCGTTGCCAGGAAAATACTTTTCGCCTGATTGGCCTGTTCAGCATCCTGCCTTGCTTTTTCTGCTTCTTCACGTTCAATTTCAAGCGCTTCCTTTTGTTGTACTACTTCAGCGGTTTGCTTTTTTACTTCTTTTTCAAGAATTATTTTTTGGTTGTTAATAACATTCATCCTGATCCTAAAGAAACTATAGATACCTATAATAATGATCAACACCACGATGATTCTAAAAGCCCATGTTTTCCAAAAAGGAGGGGTAATAATGATCTTAATAGCTGTTCCTTCCTCGTTCCAAATGCCATCATTATTCGACGCTTTTACTCTAAATGTATATATGCCTGGATTGAGGTTGGTATAGATAGCTTTATTGGTCTTCGAATAAATCCACTCAGCGTCAAAGCCTTCCATTTTATAGGCATACTGATTTTTTTCCGGCGAGGTATAGTTCAATGCAGCAAAGTCAAACGAAAAAACGGATTGATTGTGTGATAAAGTAATTTCATTCGTTTTGTCAATGGATTTTTTCAGCGGTGAGTCTTTTTGATCGACACTTACAGGTTTATTAAAAATTTCAAATCCTGTTATGTATACCGCTGGAATAAAAGGATTGTCGATTATGCTATCCGGATGGAAAATATTAAATCCCTTCAATCCTCCAAAAAATAATTCTCCTTCGCTATTTTTAAAAACTGACATTCTGTTAAATGAATTACCCTGCAATCCATCACTCACGTCATAGTTTCTGAATGTTTTTCTTTCCGGATTAAATTTAGATAATCCTTTATTTGTACTCAACCAAAGATTCCCGTGACCGTCCTCCTGAATGCCATAAATAACATCATTCGGAAGACCATCCTTCTCGTGGTAGGAAGTGAATGAATGCGTTTCATAATGAAAGAGGTTTAATCCATTATTTGTTCCAACCCACAAATTACCCTTGCTGTCTTCAAAAATGGCGTTGATAAGTCCGCTGCTAATGCTTGTGGAATCCTTGATGTCGTTCTCAAAATGAGTAAACGTATTTGTATCTTCATGGTACAAGTTTAATCCCCCGCCGGCAGTCCCTGCCCAGATGTTACCCTTCCTATCCTCACATATTGAAAAAACAGTGGGATAACCAAAACTTCCGACAACTGCAGGATCGGGCTTAAAATGTTTAAAGGTGTTCGTTTTTTTATTATAGCGACTGACCCCTGTTCCATATGTCGCCAGCCAAATGAAATCTTTTTTATCTTGAATTACCTGACCGATGGTTTCAAAATTGGGACCCGTAACTGAGGAATCTAGCGTAAAGTTGACAAATCTGTTTTCTTTTCTCTTAAATAAATCAAGGCCTCCCCGAAAATTAGCGATCCAAATATCATGGTCCCGATCTTCATACACATCTAAAATATAATTACTACCGATACTTCCCTGACCATTATTTTTGAAGTGCTTAAATTCATTCTTGCTGCGGTTAAAAATATTTAATCCGCCTCCATCTGTACCTATCCATAAATTATTTTCATGGTCCTCCATGATCGAGAGCACATTGTTATTACTTAAACTATTGAGTTTGTTTTTATCATTTTTGTAATATTTAAACTTTAGCGCGAGGCCACTCATAAAATTCACACCGCCACTATACGTACCGACCCACATATTATCGTGTTTGTCACGGTATAAAGAATAAACAGAATTATTGTTTAAACTGTGGTCGTCACTCTCATCGTGCATTAACGTAGTAAACTTTTGCGTATGTAGATTTAATACGCTAATCCCTCCGTTGCGCGTCCCTACCCATATATTTCCCTTCGCATCTTCCTCCAATGAAAGAATATCATTATGACAAAGACTGTAAGGGTCCTTGTCATCGTGCACATACCGGGTAAAGGCATTGGTCTTCGCATTAAAAAGATTTAAACCCCCTGAGGTTCCTATCCATAAGTTGCCCTTAGAGTCCTCAAAAATTTTTGATGGGTCACCGCGGGTAATTGAACTGGGCTTATCTGGATCGCTTATAAATCGAATAAAACTGCTTGAAGATTTATCAAACCGATTTAATCCCGCATAAAAAGTAGCAACCGAAACATTTCCTGCCCGGTCAACGTGAATGTCATCTACAAAATCACTGCTTAGGCTTTGGGTGTTATTGGGTTGATTTCTGAAGTTTTTAAACTTCTTAGTTTCAATATCAAAAAAATTAACACCGCTACCATACGTTCCAATCCACAAATTTCCGTTCTGGTCCTGTGCTATAGCGGATATGTAAGAGTGTGTGCGACTGCTGTCGTTCGATAGCTGATTGTAAGTCGAAAAAGTATCAGTCTCGCGGTCGAAATAAATCAAACGCCCTTCATCACTCCCAATCCAAATATTTCCGGTCCGATCCTTAAAGAGTGTACGGATAAAATTGTTGCTTAGACTTTTAGGATTTGCGGGGTCATTTCTATATACCTTAAGGGTTTTCCCATCATACTTGTTCAGGCCATCTTCTGTTCCAAACCACATGAAACCCTCATCATCCTGTATAATACACGTAACTGTACTTTGAGAGAGACCTTCATTTGTTGTGATATGATTAAAGGAGATGACGCCATTTTGCGCCAGCGAAATGGTAACAATAAATAAGAGCAAAAGTGTGTTCCAAATTGCTTTCATCGGGCGCTATTATTAATAGCCATTTAACATAGCTAAAATGCCATCCATTAAATTAGTTTTCCGGAGGCTTATCATTATAGTCAACTGCAATATTACCTTTTTATTCGTTTGCGTTTTTGGCATTCATCTCGAGGTTTGAAGCAGCGGATATTTGACATGTACTGTTTTCACTGTTTCTAACCCAAAACGAAAATTCAAGAGCATCATTAAATTGCTTTTTTACGCTATCGAATACCATAGCAATAACGCTTAGCTTCTAACATTGCATTTTACTATCGCTGATAATTTAAATTAAACATGAATTCGATAAAACGTACTACGTACAATATTAGGGGTCATTCTTATTTAAGAAGCTTTAATAGCCAGTCATATATCGCCCATGTAAGTTTACAGAGTAACTGAGTCGGCCCATATACCACACTGAGATAAGGAACAAAACATGGGCTTATTCGCTGACTTTTTAAATCGCGCTATTTAACAATCCATTTACCGTTGAGAAGGCGCCTTCCAACCACGCTCCCTGATTTTATTAAATTCAGGGATTACCCTGATTTTCATCTTAACCTATCGAATCATCTTTGTAAGTACATCGCAGAACTCCTAAACGTGAAGGGAGCAACCTCAGAGGCAGGACTTGACTTAGAATTTTTAAGTGATCAAAATAGAACAACAAAAATTAAACGTTATGAATATCGCAATTCTTCAACCGACAGCTAACAGACCACTCTTTATTGATTTCAATCAATACACCGATGGAGACGCTGACTTTAAAAAAGAACTGATCTTGCTAATGATCGATAATCTTAAAGAAATTCAAGATTCATTAAAGGAGGCTATAAAAAAAAGTGCGCTAGAAATTTTTGAAAAAACTTGCCATAAAATAAAACCCACGCTGAGCATGCTGGAAGATCAAGATTTCATGGATGCCATTCAAACAATCAAATCTGAATTTTTAAACAGCACAGAAAAAGAGCAGCACGTTAGAATGTTTAATTCCACTTGCCTACAGATTATCAAAAGTCTGGAAAAAGAAAGCAAGTAGAGGAACCGACAAAAGATTCCCTCTTAAAGAGATATGAAACGAATTATGATAAAAATAGGTGTCGTATGAATGATTCTGCCACGGATAGAATCAGCATCTATCTATCGATTGATACGCACACGCTTAAGGATTACTTCAATTCGCATGATCCATCACCAATCTACAAAAGACAGCTTAGTCATCAGCTGGAGCAGTACATCACTAATTCCGTTTCGAGTGCTAAGCGGTACTCCGCTATTTTCTACAAGCTTAAATGTTCCGGTGAAATTGATAAACAATATGCGGAGCCATTAATGTATGCTATTCGCAGCCATTATGTTGCTAAAAAAGCAAGAAGAATAAAAGAGTTTGACAGGTTTAAGTTCCGCTCGTGGATACTCCTTGGAATTAGCCTGGTGATTGTAGCCATTTTCCAGGGGGTTGTGCCACACTTATTAGATGAGGACAACAAGGTACATGCTACATTTTTGAACAGTATTGAAATTTTCAGTTGGGTACTATTATGGAGGCCTATTGACGTCCTTCTGTTCTATTGGAATCCACACCTGAAAGACATTTGTCTGTTAAATAAACTGGCAACATCTGAAGTGATATTGATTGAAAATGAAAAATAAATTATTATTCATAGCATCCCTTATGTGCATTGAGTGTACTGCTCAAGTAACAGGATCTATTGAGCAAATTTATTATTTCGATGAAGATGGAAGTTTTGCCATGGGGCCGATCGCCAAACTCCAACATGATAAGAAATTGCATTTGGAAGTGCGCTATAACTATGAAGAGAAAAGAACTGTTTCATTTTACGTGGGAAAGTGTTTCTCAGAAGACTCGGAATTTTCCTATTCTATTGTACCCATAATTGGAGGCGTGGCTGGAAGATTCAACGGATGGTCTGGTGGACTAAACTTGGACTTAGAGTATAAGAATTTCTATTTGTCATCTCAGTCACAATATACGTTTTCTGCGGACGATGAAGTCAACAACTTCTATTTTACTTGGTCTGAACTAGGATATCAACCGTTGAACTGGTTTTATGGTGGAGTGGCTTTACAGGAAACTGTGTTTCCTCAGACGAACAAATACGTTACCTATCCGGGATTTGTAATCGGATTTATATATAAGAAATGGACGCTTCCAGTCTATGGGTTTAAGACGGGAGAAAACACACAAGCTTTTGTTTGCAGTATAATCTTTGAGTGGTAACAACAATGAAAATAATGTCAGTTTCAATTGTTTTAATATTTAATAAAATTTTATGAATGATCACATTCTTTCCATTGTCTTTAGCGAGCTGTTGCTATTGCCCTTCTTGCAGACCTGGGGGCCTATGCTTGGAGGTGTGACTATTCTAATTGGTATAGGCGTCATATTTTTCATGCGTCATATTAGCATTTTAAAGAATCAGAAAGCGGATTTGCAGCGGCAAGTGCATGAACGCACAGAGCTGCTGGAATATTCCACGGAAAAAGAAAAAAAGGCGAGAGAGCTGGCCGCGCAGGCCAGCAAAACAAAAAGTTTGCTTTTAGTACGAATCAATCACGAAATACGAACACCATTAAACGGTATTTTGGGAATGGGGTCCTTGTTGGCCGAAACAAATTTGTCAACCGAACAACAGGAGTACAGCGACACCATTCGGGAGTGTGGCGACAGTTTGTTAAAAGTAGTAAATGATATTTTATTGAATGATATCCTTGATTACTCCAAAGTGGAATCAGGTAAAATGGAACTTGATCAGAAAGATTTTAGCCTGGAAAATAGTCTGGAAGAAGTATTGGATGTTTTTGGAAGTAACGCCGCAAAAAACGGTATCGAACTGGTCTATCATTTAGATCCCAATGTTCCTACACAAATCCTAGGAGACAAAATGAGGTTAGGTCAAGTATTGATGAATCTCGTTGAAAATTCAATTCGTTATACACGCGAAGGAGAAATACTGATCAACGTAAAATTACTGGCTACCGGAGAGGCTAACGCGGTCGAGCTTGGCTTTGAAGTGCAAGATACAGGAGTTGGCTTTGGGCCGGATCAAATTAAACTCATAACCGCGGATATGGAAGGTTTAAATCCTAAACCTGGAAATAAGAGAACAGGAGTGGGTCTGATTATCTGCAAAAAGTTGGTGGAGTTAATGGGGGGAACAATCAAAATAGAGAGCGAGCCGGGTAAAAGCTCTGTTGTATTTACCATTCGGACTGTACTGAGCCTACAAGGCCGTACGCCTGTGCATGGGCTAGATAGTTTGGAAGGGAAGAAAATATTAGTGGTGGAAGATAATATAACACACCTGAATTTTATAAAAAATCAACTGCACGAATGGAAGCTTTTACCGGTAGTCGTGCATTCCGGAAAAAATGCCTTGGGGATTTTATCTGAATCGAAAGACATTGAACTAATACTCATCGATAATCAAGTGTTGGATATGGATGGCATCGAACTCGCTGAATCTATTAAAAAAGATTACCCACATCTACCCCTAATTCTTCTATCTCCAAAAGGTGATCTAAATGTGAAGCAAAGCACTGAACTTTTCAATGCAGTGGTTTTTAAACCAATTAAGAAACATTTGCTGAGCAAAGAAATTTTGAGTTGCTTCCGGAACCTAAACAAGCCAGGAAGCGAAGAACAAACCACCTCCAGTAAATTGTCATTGAATTTTTCAGAAGAGCATCCGCTGCGCATCCTTGTTGCAGAAGATAACATTACAAACCAGAAATTAGCAATGAAGGTTCTCTCCAAACTAGGTTATAAACCTGATATCGCCCAGCATGGCAAAGAAGTGTTAGAAGTTGTGAGCACCAAAAATTATGATGTGATTTTGATGGATGTACAAATGCCTGAAATGGATGGGTTGGAAGCATCGCGCATGATACGTATGTGCTTGAGCGTTCAACCCATAATAATAGCCATGACCGCCAACACCTTACAGGGTGACCGAGAGGCTTGCTTGCAAGCTGGAATGGATGATTACATTAGTAAGCCTATCAATTTAGAAGACCTGGTTGACATCCTTGAAAAGTGGGCAATCAATATTAAAGAAAAGCATTAGAAAATGGCACTCGGTATTCAGGCTTCTCATTACCGATTACCGATCACGTTGTCTAGTTAGCCTTTTAATGCGCATAGCGCGAAACCAACAGGCAGACAATCTGCATTTCCGAGTAAGGAAACCTTAGGAAATCAATTCTATTTGAGAAAAATAAAAGCAGATAAAAATATTTATCAGGGTTTACCCTTATCAATAGTCAGGGTCTGCTCTGATTGTGTCAGTACAGTAATTAGTCAATAGTTCTAATCGGGTTTTTTTTTGTCAGGGTTTCTCCCTTACTAGCTGATGACGCCTTTTTGTCTGCATTGATATTTCCATTTCTATAACGGGTGTTAGATAGACGTGCACTACCAAAGGGATGCGTGTTCACTTCAGGGCATCTTTGTAGGATTAATTAAGACAGAAAAATCAAGAAAGAATTACCACTATCCAAGTCGCAAAAAATGTTATGAACCTCATGAAAAAAATTACCGTAGTTCTCTTTCTCTCGATGAGCGTATATTTCGACGTTCTCTCTCAGAACGTAGGGATTAATTCGACGGGAGCTACACCGGATGCTTCCGCTATGCTGGATGTATCGTCGACTAGCAAGGGTCTTTTACTCCCCGTGTAGCGTTAACAGCAACGAATGCAGCAGGCCCTATTACTTCACCAACGACAAGTCTATTGGTTTATAATACGGCAACCGCAGGAACAGCGCCAAACAATGTAATCCCGGGTTATTACTATTGGAACGGCACGGCGTGGATTGCCTTCAACACAACGTCTGCAGCATCTACAGCCTGGACGTTAGGAGGAAATACAGGGGTAACAGCATCGCATTTTGTGGGAACTGGAGATGATAAAGCATTAATCTTTAAATCAAACAATCAATCTTTTCTGGAATTCGGAAGGCGTCAAACGCTCGGGCTTCAAGATGTCTCAGGGCAGCCCGAATTTATAGACTATCAGGATGGGAATGAGAAAGTGACTCATGTTCGTTCTGCTTTACAATTCGAAGCAGCGGCGGCACAGTTTTACAAACCAAAAATGTGGACAGATACAGACGGCAACTTCCGGGTAAAAGGTAGTTCAGCAGGCACCGATTATTTTGAGTTTGGATCAACAGGGACAGCCAATAACGGTGGCTTTGAATTTATTATTGGTGATGATGGTGATGAGCCGATCGTATTTAAAAGCTATCATTACATCAATGGCACGTCCGAAATCATGCGTCTTCAAAGCGGTAGAATGGCTGTGGGTTCAAATGCTTTTGACGCTACTAATCCTGAAAAATTATTAATAGATGCAGGTGCCACTACTTCGTATAATTTGATGACCGGAAAAGGAAGCATTGATAACTACCTGCAGATTAATGTAAAGAATAGTTCTGCTACAGGAAGTGCAAGTTCTGATTTAGTAGCAAGCTCAAATAACGGAACTGAATCAGTCAATTTTATTGATATGGGTATTAACTCAAGTGCCTATACAAACAACTTGCGCTCCCAGTTTTAGGTGGCGCCAATACAGCTTATTTATATGCTACGGGAAATGATTTTGTTATTGGAAATGCCACAGCAGCCAGGCCGTTACGATTCTTCACTGGTGGCACAGCCAATACAAATGAAAGAATGCGCATTGATGGATCAGGCAAAGTGGGTATTGCAAATATAGCACCCTCTGAAGCATTAGATGTTACAGGTAACGTTAGATTTAGCGGAGCACTTATGCCTAACAATATTGCAGGTACTGCCGGTATACGTACTTCAATCAAATGGCGCAGGTGCTGCGCCAACATGGGTTACACCAGGCAGCGTAGTGTCAGGTTCAAGCTGGGCATTGGATGGCAATGCAGTAGCTGCAAACAGAAACTTCGGTACCACTACCAATTTCTCTCTGCCTTTTATTACCAACAATACCGAAAAAATGCGAATAAGCAATACAGGAAATGTCGGGATTGGAACGGCTACTTTCAATGCTACCTTTCCTGAAAAATTTGTCGTCGATGCCGGAACTACTACTTCGGTCAATGCTATCGTGGGAAAAGGAACAATCAATAATTACCTCCAACTCAATATTCAAAATACTAAGCCCTGGAACGAATGCATCATCTGATGTGGTGGCCACTGCTAACAATGGCAGTGAAACTACAAACTATGTCGACATGGGTATTAACAGCAGTGTAAATACCAGTGCAATAATGGGCGGAGCAAACGATGCTTACCTCTATAACTTAGGTCAGAATCTTTTGATCGGTACAGGTACTGCTGCTAAATCCCTTGTCTTCATGACAGGCGGTACTTCACAAGTAGCTAACGAAAGAATGCGTATCGATGGAACAGGAAATGTAGGCATTGGAAACATTGCACCAACAGAAAAACTGGATGTTACAGGTAACGTTAAATTTAGTGGCGCACTTATGCCCAACAATCTTGCCGGAACTGCTGGCAATGTCCTTCAATCCAACGGTGCAGGTGTTGCTCCTACATGGGTTACATGCTGGAAGCTTTAGTAACAGGTTCAAGCTGGGCACTGGATGGTAATTCAGTAGCAGCAAACAGAAACTTTGGTACTATTACCAATTTCTCTCTGCCTTTTATTACTGCCAATACCGAACAAATGCGAATCAGCAATCTTGGAAGTGTCGGAATTGGAACTTCTACTTTTAATACTGGCGTGTTCCTGAAAAATTGGTGGTCGATGCCGGAACTACTACCGTGAATGCTATCGTGGGTAGAGGAACTATTGATAACTATCTCCAGCTCAACATTCAAAATCTTAGCCCAGGTGTAATTGCTTCTTCTGACGTGGTGGCAACTGCCAACAATGGAACCGAAACGACGAACTATGTCGATATGGGTATTAACAGCAGTGG
This sequence comes from uncultured Bacteroidota bacterium, assembly GCA_963837415.1. Lineage (GTDB taxonomy): Bacteria > Bacteroidota > Bacteroidia > Cytophagales > Cyclobacteriaceae > Chryseolinea. The sequence continues at coordinate 165,151 of CAWING010000009.1, forward strand.
TAATACCAGTGGAGTGATGGGTGGAATTAATGACGCTTACCTCTATAACTTAGGTCAGAATCTTTTGATCGGACAGGTACGGCTGCTAAATCTCTTGTATTCATGACAGGCGGAACTTCCCAAGTAACGAATGAAAGAATGCGCATCGATGGAACGGGAAATGTTGGCATTGGTAACATTGCACCAACGCAAAAACTCGATGTTACTGGTAATGTTAAATTTAGTGGCGCAATGATGCCTAACAATCTTGCTGGAACCGCTGGCAATGTCCTTCAATCCAACGGTGCAGGTGTGGCTCCTACCTGGGTTAATGCTGGAACTTTAGTAACAGGTTCAAGCTGGGCTCTGGATGGTAACTCTGTAGCTGCCAACAGAACCTTCGGTACTATTACCAATTTCTCTTTGCCTTTTATTACTGCCAATATCGAACGAATGCGAATCAGCAATCTTGGAAGTGTCGGAATTGGAACTTCTACTTTTAATACTGGCGTGTTCACTGAAAAATTGGTGGTCGATGCCGGAACTACTACCGTGAATGCTATCGTGGGTAGAGGAACTATTGATAACTATCTCCAGCTCAACATTCAAAATCTTAGCCCAGGTGTAATTGCTTCTTCTGACGTGGTGGCAACTGCCAACAATGGAACAGAAACGACGAACTATGTCGATATGGGTATTAACAGCAGTGGTAATACCAGTGGAGTGATGGGTGGAATTAATGACGCTTACCTCTATAACTTAGGTCAGAATCTTTTGATCGGTACGGGTACTGCTGCTAAATCTGTAGTATTCATGACAGGCGGAACTTCCCAAGTAACGAATGAAAGAATGCGCATCAATGGTACGGGAAATGTAGGCATTGGCAACATTGCACCTACGCAAAAACTCGATGTTACAGGTAATGTTAAATTTAGTGGAGCAATGATGCCTAACAATCTTGCTGGAACCGCTGGCAATGTCCTTCAATCCAACGGTGCAGGTGTGGCTCCTACCTGGGTTAATGCTGGAACTTTAGTAACAGGTTCAAGCTGGGCTCTGGATGGTAACTCAGTAGCTGCCAACAGAACTTTCGGTACTATTACCAATTTCTCTTTGCCTTTTATTACTGCCAATATCGAACGAATGCGAATCAGCAATCTTGGAAGTGTCGGAATTGGAACTTCTACTTTTAATACTGGCGTGTTCACTGAAAAATTGGTGGTCGATGCCGGAACTACTACCGTGAATGCTATCGTGGGTAGAGGAACTATTGATAACTATCTCCAGCTCAACATTCAAAATCTTAGCCCAGGTGTAATTGCTTCTTCTGACGTGGTGGCAACTGCCAACAATGGAACAGAAACGACGAACTATGTCGATATGGGTATTAACAGCAGTGGTAATACCAGTGGAGTGATGGGTGGAATTAATGACGCTTACCTCTATAACTTAGGTCAGAATCTTTTGATTGGTACAGGTACTGCTGCTAAATCTGTTGTATTCATGACCGGTGGTACTGCGCAGGGCACGAATGAAAGAATGCGCATCGATGGTACGGGAAATGTAGGCATTGGCAACATTGCACCTACGCAAAAACTCGATGTTACAGGTAATGTTAAATTTAGTGGCGCAATGATGCCTAACAATCTTGCTGGAACCGCTGGCAATGTCCTTCAATCCAACGGTGCAGGTGTGGCTCCTACCTGGGTTAATGCTGGAACTTTAGTAACAGGTTCAAGCTGGGCTCTGGATGGTAACTCAGTAGCTGCCAACAGAACCTTCGGTACTATTACCAATTTCTCTCTGCCTTTTATTACTGCCAATATCGAACGAATGCGAATCAGCAATCTTGGAAGTGTCGGAATTGGAACTTCTACTTTTAATACTGGCGTGTTCACTGAAAAATTGGTGGTCGATGCCGGAACTACTACCGTGAATGCTATCGTGGGTAGAGGAACTATTGATAACTATCTCCAGCTCAACATTCAAAATCTTAGCCCAGGTGTAATTGCTTCTTCTGACGTGGTGGCAACTGCCAATAATGGAACCGAAACTACGAACTATGTCGATATGGGTATTAACAGCAGTGGTAATACCAGTGGAGTGATGGGTGGAATTAATGATGCTTACCTCTATAACTTAGGTCAGAATCTTTTGATCGGTACAGGTACTGCTGCTAAATCTGTTGTATTCATGACCGGTGGTACTGCGCAAGGCACGAACGAAAGAATGCGCATCGATGGTACAGGAAATGTAGGCATTGGTAACATTGCACCAACGCAAAAACTCGATGTTACCGGTAACCTGAAACTTACGGGAGCCTTTATGCCAGGTGGAAGCGCCGGAACTGCGGGATCTTTGCTTATGTCGTCAGGAGCAGGGGCATCTCCCACATGGTGGAACCCTTCTGTCGTATTGGATAGTTATTCCTGGGCTCTTGATGGCAATAATGTCGCCGCAAATAGAAACATTGGGACCACCTCCAATTTCTCTCTCCCTTTTATTACTGCCAATACCGAACGGATGCGAATCAGCAATCTTGGAAGTGTCGGAATTGGAACTTCTACTTTTAATACTGGCGTGTTCACTGAAAAATTGGTGGTCGATGCCGGAACTACTACCGTCAATGCTATCGTGGGTAGAGGAACTATTGATAACTATCTCCAGCTCAACATTCAAAATCTTAGCCCAGGTGTAATTGCTTCTTCTGACGTGGTGGCAACTGCCAACAATGGAACCGAAACTACCAACTATGTCGATATGGGTATTAACAGCAGTGGTAATACCAGTGGAGTGATGGGTGGAATTAATGATGCTTATCTCTATAACTTAGGTCAGAATCTTTTGATCGGTACAGGTACCGCTGCTAAATCTGTTGTATTCATGACCGGTGGTACTGCGCAAGGCACGAACGAAAGAATGCGCATCGATGGTACGGGTAAGGTAGGGATAGGAAACAATAACCCCAATTCAACACTATCAGTTACCGGATCTTTAGCAATGACTTATAGAAGCGGAACAGGTGCCTATGCCGTCTTATCTACGGATTATGTAAGTATCAATACGGGCGCGGCAGCAACCTGGACCTTGCCAGCAGCAAGCAGTTGTTCCGGTCGTATTTATCGCTTGATCAATCAGGGTACAGGTGACATAACATTAACCCAAAGCGTGACAACAGCCAACGCAACGACTACAACCAACTTACCTTTTGGTATTAGTGGAAACTTTGAAATAATCTCTGACGGATCCGTGTGGAGAAAAATCAATTGATTTTTCAATCAGCCAATGAATAACACTGTGATGTCTACAAAACTATTAATCGCCTCATATTCACACATGTACCGGTATTTGATGCTGAGTTTTGCCCTTTTGTTATCCTCAACAGCAACTCTTGCGCAAGCTCGTCTGATATTAAACGGCGCTAAAGTTAATCTGACACAAGGAGCCTATTTAGTCATTGATAATACCGCCACCAATGCTATTACACGCAATAGCGGCCATATTATCAGCGAGGGAGAAAACAACAGAATTAAATGGAACATCGGTACCGCTACCGGCACGTATACTATTCCATGGGGATATGGTAATACTGATTATATTCCCTTAACCTTTACAAAAACAGCTGGAACAGGCAGCGGGCATTTTCTATTTTCCACTTACCATACTGCAGTCGAATAATATCGCGCTGCTTCCTTCGGGGGTAACAAACATCAATGGAGCAAGCGGCACAGATAATTCATCGTTCGTATCCGATCGTTTTTGGCAGATCAATGCTCAAAGTTATACGGCAAAACCGACTCTTACCAATGTTGAATTTACGTATCTGGATACAGAAAATGCCGCACCAAACACAATCACCGAAAGTGGATTAAAGGGAAAACGTTACAACAGCAGTTTAAACAGCTGGACCGACAATACGCTCGCGAGCACACTCAATACAGCAACTAATAAACTCACAGTCACATCCGTGGACGCAGCAAATTTGCACGTCTGGTGGATGCTTGGAACCCTAAATGCAAATCGCTATTGGGTAGCCCCGTCCAATTCGAATTCGAATGTTTCAATCAATTGGGCTGAAACATCCGGTGGATCAGGAAATGCGGGTGTACCTACATTGGGGGATGCGATTTTCTTCGAAAGTGCATCCAGTAATTTTAATTGTATCTTGAATTCAGATCTTTTTGCATCCAGCCTGACCGTGAGCTCCGGATTTTTAGGAACCCTTACTCAAGGGGCAAACGCTATAACCATTAATAATAATGCCACTTTTTCAGGAGGCACATTTAACGGAGGGGCTGCCAATTTTTCTGTCAATGGGAATTTCACTGTATCGGGAACAGCTTTTACAGCACCCTCTGCTTCACTTGATATTAAAGGAAATTTTAATGTTACAAGTGGAGCATTCACGCACAACAACGGAACAGTACTGTTCTCCGGAACCAATGGAACAACTCAAAATATCAGCAGTACAGCAGCGGCAACATTCAATAATATTTCAGCAACGAATTCAGCAGCCAGCCCCGGCGTAAGTGTGCAAAGCAATCAAAATTTAAAAGGAGTATTGACGTTGGCCAACAACGTAAATTTTGATGCCGACGGAAGTACCGGCACTGCTATTTTTAAACTGCTCTCAACGGGAGACAGCCCTACACAGGATGCAGCCATTGCTGCGTTGCCGTCAGGCGCGCAGGTGTCTGGAAATGTTACTGTTCAACGTTTCATGACAAAGGAAGGTCCGAATAACGGTAGAATATACCGGTACATTTCATCGCCCATTCAAAACGCCACTGTTTCAGACTTGCAACAGGAAATTCCTGTCAGCGGGAGCTTTACTGGCAGAAGTGTTTGTTCAGGCTGTAGCGCTACCAATCAATCTTTGTACGCCTATAATGAAGCCGTAGTAACCGATACTGATGGAAGTGGCATCGCTAATCAACATGATGGATATATTGATTTTCCCGATGTTACGAATACCGAAACATTCCAACCTGGAAGAGGCTATTCTTTATTTGTCAGAGCCAACATCTTAAGTTCGACTTTATGGGATCTGCGAGGGCCGATCAACAGGGGTAACGTTACACCTGTATCATTTCCAATTACCTATACATCCTCGGGAGTATTGGCAAATGATGGTTGGAACCTGGTTGGCAATCCATTTCCCTCCACTGTCGACTGGAATGCCGCTACCGGATGGACCAAAACAAATTTAGAATCCTCCATTTATATTACAGATAATGGTTCCGCGGCGTCTATACGCACAGCTACGTGGAATGGTGTAACCGGTACAAACGGAGGATCACGGCACGTATCCACTGGACAGGGTTTTTGGGTAAAGGCAAATGGAAGTGGAGTGCCTGTATTACAAGCGAATGAAAATATTAAAGCGGCTGGAACACAAACTATTTTCTTTCGTGAAATTCAGCCGAGTACTTTATTGCGCATAACCGTAGTTCAGGGAGCACTGCGCGATGAAACCGTAATTCATTTCAGAGAAGATGCCACCGAAGATTTTGACGGCCATGCCGATGCGCGAAAACTTCCGAACAGCATGTTGAACATTTCTTCTATTCTAAAAGATGGAAAAAACGTAGCGATCAATTCGTTGCCTTCCTTTGATTGCAGCACAATTATACCGTTGACAATTGAAAATGTTATGCCCGGAAATTATAAGTTTGATTTCTCCGAATATGAATCTTTTCCGGACGCCATTACCATAACGCTTTCAGATCGATTCTTAAATAGTACGTATAATATCCGGAGCGGAAGCTATAATTTTTCCATTACTTCTGCCCTGGCTAGTTACGGTTCTGAAAGATTTAAAATATCATTTTCCTCACCTCAGCTAAACACTACGCTTAATTTAAGTGCTGCCGATGTGTGTGAAGGAGGAGATGCTACCATAACAGTTGACAATGCTCAACTTGGCGTAGTTTACGCTGCCATTTTAAATGGCACTTCTATCCCCGCTATCTCGCAAGGGATAGCAACCATTATTACTATTCCTAAAGGAAATTTACAACCCGGTGAAAATAGAGTGAACGTCCGATCCTCTGTAGGTTACTGCAACACGTTTGTAGAGAAGGAAGTGGTATTTAACATTCAACCGTTATTAGTCCCCGTAGTGGAGGCTGCCATGAACTGCGGAGAAGGCTCAGTTACATTTAAAGCAAGCGGTGCACCTGAAAATGGATCATACAATTGGTACGAAGAGCAAACTTCGGACGTTGCAATTGAATCACAACATGCTGCAATATTTGAGACACCTCCGCTGAAAAAATCGAAGACCTATTATGTTTCCACTCTCAATTCATTGGGTTGTGAAGGTGAAAGAATCCCGGTTAAAGCAACTATTGTGAATTTAGAGCAAGCTGTTATAAGCGCTACAGCAACAATCCTGACATCCAATTATCAAAGTGGAAATCAATGGTACTTTAATGGAGAAAAAATTGAAGGAGCGACAGGAAAATCAATAGAGCCATCTCAATCTGGAAATTATAAGACAGAAGTAACTGTACAAGGGTGTACGAGTTCAGCTGAAATTGAATTTGTATTTCCGGTTGTTACTCCCACTCCGCCAGTTGAAGAAGTAGTAATACCTCCAACTCCTGAAGAGGAAATCCCTGTTGAAATTGAAAAGGTGAGTTTCTATAATATCATCAGCATATCACCAAATCCATTCCGTGAAACCGCTCTTCTTGAAATATCCGACACATTTAAAAACGTGAGTAAAGTACGGGTTATAAGTAGCTCCGGCCAAATTATTGGTTTTGTGGAACTAACGCAGGCCGACGGCAAGAAAACCGGTTTCATACAATTGGGTGACCATCCTGCAGGGGTTTACCTTGTGCAAATCTTTAGTACAACGGGGGTATATGAGCGCAAGGTGATCAAGCAGTGAGTTTATGATCAAGGGGGCAAAGCGCATGTTAGAGGACGATAGATCATAAATTTTTGACGAACGCTACGATCAGTTTAAAATAATCTTCATATTCTGTAAGAGGAAGCGTTTCTGCGCGGTCATAAATATCATGGTAGGCTTGAATTCCTCCCAGGGTATATATAAAAAAACAGGGAACACCTTTGGAATGAAACATACAATGGTCGCTATTGCAGGCTTCACCACGTATCTTCACTTGCTTTAGAAATTTATTCTGATCGTTCAACCTGGTGATCAAATCAAACTTGCGTTGATGTATCTTTCCATTAACGACCTGAATCCCATCCTCTCCTGTACCCGCCAGATCAAAATTGAGTAGGAATTTAATTTTACCTAACGGAACGATCGGATGTTCTGTAAAATAAGTTGAACCGATCAGTCCTATTTCTTCCCCCGCAAATGTTATAAACACCATAGTATACGATGGCTTTGTAGAAGTATAATGTTTCGCTAGATCCAGAAGCAATGCAACTCCGCTTGCATTATCGTTCGCTCCGGGAAACATTGTTTCTCTTCCCATCATACCTAAATGATCATAATGCGCAGTGAATACGATAATCGAATCTTTTCGTTCACCTTCAATGTATCCGATTACGTTTTGTGTTTGATAGTTTTTAAAAAACTTGTTCTCAGCCGAAACTTCTATGCTTGTAATTGGTTCCTGAACAGAGCCTTCCTTAAGGGTGAAGCTTGGCTTAGAAAATAGCGTAGCTGAACCACTCCACGTTAGCTTATCCGTTGTTAAAATTAAAGTCCCTGCTGCTGGATTCTCTTTACTGTATTTTAAAAGGGAAATAATTTCATTCAGGCGTTTTACCTGATCCGCAGAGTATTTCGTTTTGTCGTAACTTGTTTACCACGATAAACTTGGAAGTAGGCATTTTTTAATTTTTGATGCAAGACATCATCTTTTAAAAGGTCATCCGCCGTCAATAATTCTATGCCGAACTTTCCGGAAACACCAGGAGACCCCGGGTCCACCAAAAAATCATCGCCTGGTTTCAAAGATTTTCCATTGACGGAAAGAGACATCTTGCCGGGAAACGAATTGACAGGCGTAGAAAAATTCTGGAAATAAGATTTTGAATATTTTTTTAATCCTAACCTTTCAAATTCTCCTGCGAGGTAATGGGCGGCAGTTCGATCACCATTGCCTACATAACCACGTCCTTTCATAGTTTCAGAGCAGAGACTATCGATTACTTCTTTTGCATATGAAATATCTTGGGCCTTGAGAAGGGGGCATAATCCTGTAAACAAAACCATTAAGAATAATCTGATCGACGGTGTATACATAATATAATGCTTAAGAGTCTTCAATTTCGTACCCTTACTCAGGAAACGAAAATAGTACGTTTGTGATATTATTAACCTTTTTACTCTTCCTAGAGCATGGCTTTTAATAATATTGATCCAGTTATAACCAACACCCGATGTCTATTAAAACTGAATTTCAAATATCGCTATTAATTGGTTTCACTCTTCTTTCAATTCTATCTATTGCCCAGGGCGATTATCGTCCGGGGTTCATCATTAATAATAACCAGGACTCAATTAAAGGCTTCGTAGGCTATCGTTCTGAGAGAAAAAATTCTGAACGATGCGATTTTAAGGAAACAAAGAAAAGCAAAGCGTCGAAGTATTTGCCTGCAGATATAAAGAGCTACGGCATCTCTGGTGACAAAGAATACAAGTCAATAAGTCTATCGATAGACACGCTTAAACAAATAAGCGTATTTGTAAAGATCCTGGCAAAAGGACCTTTAAGTCTTTATCGATATAAAAAATTATTTCTTCTGGAAAAAGAGACGTCTCCTGGTCTTATAACATTGCCAATCCCGAAAAATAAAGTAGTTGAAACTAAAAATGGTACGATGATTCAGAATGATCATCGGTACATTGATATATTAAACACTTTTCTGGAAGATGCGCAACTGTCGGCTAATAGATCACACTATAATGAAGGAGATCTAACCAATTTGATCAATAACTATAATAAATTTAAAGGAAAAGAACCCGCTAATAAAAGTCCCCTTCCTTCAACTAAGCTGACCTATGAAGTATTGGTTGGTTATGTCCACTCGAATATGAAAATGGATATAAAAAATAATGAAACTTCTTTTTCTCCAAGTTCTACTGTAACTGCTGGCCTGGGGTTGGATGTTTCCTCGCCCAGGATCTCTGATAAAATTTCACTTTCAGTTCATGTATGGTATACAAAAGCTTTCTATCAAGCTTATGTATCAAGTCCATACACTGTGGGAGATATCGTTCATGAGGATATTTTAATCGATTTGTCCATGTTCAAAGTCCCGATCGGGCTGAGGTACAATTTTTTGGGTGAGAGCAACACGCCTTACATTAAATTCGGATTCGCACCTTATTTTATAAAAAGCTCTAAACTAAGAACATTGAGTGACATAGAAATTGATGATGTCGTAAAAGCTGAAGAGACATATGGAAACTATAACATAAAAAATTCCCAAGGGCTTTGGCTTAGTGTGGGATACGTTAAAACTATTGCAAGCAATTTTAAAATATTTGCTGAATTAAGAGGAGAAAAAAACAATGGGTTTATTGGTAGTACAATTCAAAGCCGTTCTTCTTCAATTAATTATAATATCCTTTTAGGAATTAGATTTTAAGACAAATGAATAAATTTACTATACTGCTGATATCCATTCTCACATTTTCAGCTTGTTCAAAAGAGGAAGTTAGCCCTAGAAATTATCCCCGTGTCGAAACGACGAATGTCACTGATGTGACTTCCAGCGGGATGGTATTTCAAGGAAATATATTTTTTGCTTCGGTGGAAATTATGGACCATGGTTTTATTTGGACTGATACCGGGTTCCCCACAATTACTAACGGAAATAAAATTTCACTCGGATCGAGGGATGGCTTGGGCTCATTTGAAACTTCCGTAGCGGGAAGTTTACAGCCAGGAAAAACGTATTCTATGCGAGCGTATGCCAAATCCGAGAACTACGTTGTATACGGAAAAATTATAGAGTTTGAAATATGATGGGCACTAAAATAGAAGAATGGGTGTTCAAATCGAACAAGCTTAATGACTATGGATCTACCTGAGGTCTGGCTTCGGGGCCCCATTGCAAATATCCCCATGTTATTGCAACCAGTAGCGCATGCTTTGTTACAATCAGCGGAAGAAGTCGAAAAGCTCATGCTTGGCTTTCCGGATGAAAAACTTTGGATACGGCCTGCCGGTGTAGCTTCCGTTGGATTTCACCTGCAACATCTTACTGGCGTTCTTGATCGGCTATTCACCTACGCCCGAGGTAAATCACTTACGACCGAACAACTTCAAGCACTTCGGTCTGAAGGATCACCTTCACCTGAATTAACTGTTCAAGGAATGGTACACAGACACCGCGATCAAATAGAAATCGCTATTGCACAACTCAAGGATACGCGCGAGGAAACATTATTACATCCTGTTGGTGTCGGACGTAAAAAACTTCCTTCCACCGTACTTGGATTGCTCTTTCATGCTGCAGAACACACACAACGCCACACTGGACAATTGCTTGTAACTGCCAGGATATTAACTTCAACACAACCTTAAAAGGTAAAAGCAGGGAAATTTCAAACCTTCGAAATTCAGATGTCATTTTAAAAATAAAAAAGCCGTCTCAATATTTTGCTGAGACGGCTTCTATCCATTTGGCTATCAGAGTTGAGGTACTCGATACGATTACCGATTACCTTTACCGACTACCACTAATATCCCGGGTTTTGTTGAAGCGTTATGCTACCTTTTACCTGGCTATTCAAGATCTCTTGCAAGGGTATTGGGAAATACTCATGCTTACCGGCTACAAATTGAACACCATTCAAATAATTCCTTTTCGTTCCCTCTACAGCATAGTAAGCGTTTAGCGTTTGTGCTGCAATACCCCAACGAACCAAATCAAAACGGCGGTGGCCTTCCATCGCAAATTCCAAACGTTGTTCAAACTGTACCGCTTTCCTGGCGACGGCCTTGTCCGTCCAAGGAGTTGTGTATTGGTTGATCACGTAATTGGCAGCAGGTGTGCCACCCGCGGTTTTCACAAATCCATCAGGGTTGGCTGCCCTTGCCCGGATCTGATTCACATATCCGCGCGCTGCTTCCAGATTGCCTAATTCAACTTCAATTTCCGCAAGCCAAAGCAACACATGAGAATACCGGATCATCCTATAATTATTCGCATTCAAGCGGGGATTTCCCGCAAATGTATTAGTCCCCACATCGGATTTATACATCACGTGTTTCTTTGGTGAATAAGGACCTCCATAAGCCTGATCACGCACGTAGGTTTTACCGGGGTGAACGCCCCAGTCCAGGAAGGGAATAGCTCTGCGACCGACAGTCCAGTCGAGGCGAGGGTCAACGGTACCTGTATACGGAGTAAATGGTTGCAGTGGCGTCAACACCCTGATCACTTTTTACATCACTATCATTAAAATTGTCCAACAAGGGCAATCCATCAGCGCCCGTTTTAAATGAATTCACCAAATTTTGTGAAGGTTGGAAGAAACCACAGCAGGTCGTAACACCACCACCACCATAAGGGTAATTGAGCGTGGAACCTATATTTCCATTTTCACCTCCCGAGGCGCCATCATTTACAGAGTATTGAATTTCAAAAATCGATTCAGCATTGTTATTGGTTACCGCTTTAAAATTGTCGTGATACTTATCCACTAATTTAAACTGAGTACTCGCAACAATTTCCTCGAGTAATGTTTTAGCGGCGGCATATTTCTTCTGAAACAAATAGGCTTTGGCCAGTGTTGCGGCAGCAGCCCATTTAGATGCACGGCCAGGTTGAGCTTGCTTCACTGGAAGTACACTGTAAGCTGCTTGTAAATCGGCTTCAATTTTTGGCCAGATGTCTTCTGAGTTAGGTACTTTTGTACTCTCCAGATTAGTAGGGTCATAGATCGTTTCATCAATGTACGGCACCATATTGTACATTTTCTTCAATTCAAAATGATAATGCCCACGCAAAAATCTGGCTTCGGCTTCCACTTGCGGCGTTCTGCATCCGTCATATCCGTGACTTTAGGTAGAATCTGCAAAACATCATTGCACCTGGCAATTCCATCGTACATACCACGCCATTTCCCTCTGAAATAAATATTGTCGGAAGAAATGTTTCCTTGTTCAATCAAAGAAATTGGAGGTTGATCGCCGGCGATAGTACCTTTGTAAGCATCATCGGAAGCCACGCTTCCATAAACCCAGTTATCTGCACCAACCTGATATGATCGATAAGCGCCTTCAGGAGTTGCCCATCCATCCAATAAGGCATACGCTCCAACGAACAGCGCATTTACGCCTTTGTTATTTTGTAAGGCTGCATTACTCAGAGCCGCTTTTGGCCTGACTTCTAAGAAGGAATCCGAGCAGGAGGCCAGCACACTTAGAAGAATAGTGTTGCATATAAATATTGATTTTTTTCATTGTTTTAGTTTTGATGTGAATATGAAAAGTCATAAACATGAGCTGTTAGAAGGTTAAATTTAACCCAACTAGATATTGCTTGGCTGCGGGATATGCACCACCATCCACACCGATCTGACGGTCGCCCCCGGAGGTATAACTGTAGGTTCCAGCAACGCGATCATTACCTGCGACATGGTTTCGCAAATTAATTTCAGGGTCCATTCCTGAATAGTCTGTGATCGTAATTAGGTTTTGTCCTTGTACATAAACGCGAACGAGAAGAAAGACCTATTCGTGAAATCAACGCCTTTGGTAAGCGTATAAGAAACCTGGATGTTTTTGAAACGGAAATAAGAGCCGGTTTCCAGGTAATAAGTAGAAGGCAAAATGCTAACCTGATCGCTAGACGTCAGCTGAGGAAGAACAGCATCTGTTTTACCAGGCCTCCATGAATCGTACAGCATGCGTGTGCTTCTGTTGCCGGCAAATGTTGGAAAGTCAGTCCAGTATTTTACATAGTTAAAAATTTCGTTGCCATAAACTCCCTGGCCGAAGAGGGTCAAACCAATGCCTTTATAATTGACGTTGATATTGAGACCATAGGTAAAATCAGGGTGTGGATTGCCGATGATGGATAGATCTCGGGTATTGATAATGCCATCGGGTACGCCGTCAGGCCCGCTTATATCTCTGAATATAAATCTACCTGCTTTGTTTTGGTTTGTGCCTAACATATTCACAGGAGCTGCAGCTGCTTCGATCGTCGGTTTGAAAAATACCATCGAGCGTGTATCCAAAGAAACGATGAAATTGGATAGTCTCTGTTGCGTGACAACAAAGTTTTGAATACGCTCGTCATTGATTCCAAAATATTGGGTATTCGCATCGCCCGTAGTTTTCGTAACGTCATTACGATAGGTGCTAAAATTACCTTCAATGCTATAAGTAAGTTCATTGCCCAATGACTTGCCCAAAATAACTTAGCGCTAGATCAAGACCCCGATTCTGCATCGAACCGATATTTTGGAATGGCACTGTGGCTACTCCAGCGGTCAATGGTGCCGGCAACAGGAAATAGCATATCCGTTGTAGTCGCGGTTATACCAGTCTAAAGACACATCGAATTTACCATCTGAGCAAAGTAACATCAAGACCAATATTGGTGGACGTCGTGGTTTCCCATTTCGCATCCTGCATTTCCAAATTGCGTTAACTCATACCCAGGAATCGCCGAAGTCCTTGAACCATTTAAATCGTAAAAGGAAGTAATTGGATTGGTTGAATATATGGTAAAAGGATTATAATATCCGATTTCCTGATTACCCGTTTGTCCCCATCCAACTCTGAGCTTTCCGCGATCCAGCCAAGGAGCTTAAACCTTCAGCAAAACCTTCTTCGGAAAAAACCCAGCCTCCACTTACAGCGGGAAAATATGCGTACCAGATTGTGCTGCGGAAAAACGTGAGGACCGATCTCGGCGTATGGTTCCTTCCAACAAATATTTATCCGATCAAACTGTAATTAAGTTTGGCAAATTCAGATGCCAACACCCATTCAGATGCTCCTCCATTGTTGGTTTGAACACCCAGTACCTCCACTCAGATACCGGTTGTCAATGTCATCCGAAGCAAAATTTGTTCGTCGAAGCATCAAATGTTTCGTAGTAATCTTTAATGGCTTCATTACCAATGAAAAAATTGAACGCGATGAATGTCATTGAGGGTTGCATTGTATGTTAAGGTATTGAACCAGGTCCATGTATATTCATAGTTATTGATGGTTTGCAGCTGAGTTGGATCCTCTTGATTCGGCTGATTCAATATCACGAATGGTATAATTTTTGAAATTGAAAATGGTATAGTCAATACCAAAACTGGTTTTGGCCGTTAAGTTTTTTAGAATATCCACTTCGGCATAAGCATTTCCAAACAATCGAACTTCTTTTTGAACATTGTCTTTGTTACGCCACAGATCGGCAACCGGATTACGGGAGTTATCGAGATCGGTTCCCCTTGTTCCGCCAAAAACTTGTCCTGAAACATCATAAACAGGAACGATAGGTTGAATGCGGAAAGCAAATGAAGTAGGATTGCTTTCCTGGCTATTTCCATTGGGTTGATTAACACGTTCGCCATACCCAATCTGGAAGTTTTCCCCTACCCGAACTCTTTTTGTTAATATTAAATTCCGTATTGGCCCGCAAGGAATAGCGTTTGAAATTCGTATAGATCATAATGCCCTCCTGATCAAAATAATTTAACGACATGGCATAACGTCCGGCTTCATTTCCTCCTGATACACCGATCTGATGACTTTGAATGGGCGCAGGATCATAAATTTCGTCTAGCCAGTCCGTACCGTGCTTATTGGCTTTCGTAATCATCCATTTGGTTTTGTTGAAATCAGCGCGCATCAATGTTTGAACTGTAGTTAATATATTTTCCATTGGCATCTTGGGCTACGCGTGGATCGCCTTCCATGGCGCCCGCCGGAAAAATATAATCGGGTATGGTTGGGGTTGGACCATTTCCAAACTGCGCATGAACCGGATTTCCATTTACTACCAACTGCCCCTGCATTGATCCGTGATTCCCAGACAAGCTGGGCATATTCATTCGGTGTTCAACAAATCAAGGAATTTACCAGGCCGTTGCTGTACCTACATACATGTCATATGTAAATGTGGGTTTGCCCACTTTTCCCTTCTTTGTGGTTACAATTACTACACCATTACCGGCCCTTGATCCATAGATAGAAGCAGAAGAGGCATCCTTCAATATTTGCATCGACTCAATATCATTCAGGTTAAGGGTATTTAAATTTCCTTTCGTTGGTACACCGTCGATAACATACAAGTGGAGAATTATCATTGATAGTTCCAAAACCACGGATACGAACCATAACGCCACCGCCCGGACTGTTTTCATTTCCGACCGTTACACCGGCAACTTTACCTTGTAAGGCTTGTCCCAGATTAGTGGAAGGTGTTGATAGTAATTTTTCGGAATCAATGGTTGCTACGGCGCCTGTAATATCACGCTTGGACTGAGTGCCGTACCCGGTCACCACAATTTCTGAAAGTTCTGTTGCATCAGGAGCCAACGCTACGTCAATAACGGTACGGTTATTGATACTAACTTCCTGTGTTACATATCCAATAAAAGAAAATACCAGGATTCCCGTTCTCATCTGGTACCGTTAGCTTATAAGCTCCATCACCATCGGATGTCGTTCCAGTCGTAGTTCCTTTAAGGAGTATATTCACACCGGGAACGGGCTGCTGGGTTTCGTCTATGATTTTTCCGCTCACCGTAATCTCTAAATTCGCAAGATTGTTTTTGCGATGAACCACTTTTTCCACGTCAGCCCGTCGGGATGACGCTGAAAATGACGGTGGAGAATTAACTTGCTGACCAGATACGGTTGAATGCAGAAGCATCAACCCGAGAACAAAGCACATACCGAACGGCTGCGCTCTTAACGCCATGCGTAATTTTCTTTTCATAAAAATTAGGGGGTTAGTTGTAAAATAATTAATGAGACGACTTTGCCTTATGTTCATCAAGCCAAAAAATTTTGATCAAGGAATTTCAAGGCAGTATTTTTTTCTATAACCTTTGAAAAAGGAATTCGTGACACAAAAGGCATCAACAGAATTAAGGGCGCGGTGCAAACTTGTCTCCCACTGAACATAACACAGGTAGCTGGAAACTTAAGCGGGTTAAGTTATACCGTTTTGATTAAAAAATGTTCAGGTACTGTTTAAATTTTAACGAAGGCGTCGGAAACCGTTTTTACAAACTTTAACATCAAATAAAAAGCTCGCTAAACCACACAGTGTGAGAAATTTACAAATGCAGTAGGGTCAGGTTGAAAAAAATTGTACGATCGTGCCCGTTAACGGACACATAACACGTTTATGAGCTTATTTTGGTACACCTCACTTAAAATTAATAGGAAAAGTGTAGACGTGACATTTTCATATCATTAAAAGCAAATACCATTCTCTCCGCTTTAACTAATAGAGATGATAGCAAACTCTGTTAGAATGGTAGTGCATTCTTACCCTTTAACTTGGCAATGGATGAAATACAGCTATCGCTTTTTAAGCCACTTAAAAGCACCGACCACACTTTCAAAATATTCCACCTTTAATTTGCGATTGGATAAAGCCGTTTGACTTTTTATCCATCGAGCAAAAAAATTCTTTGGCAATACAATTGCATGATACCGAATCCCCGCCTCTTCCATGGCCGGAATAATATTCATTTTATAGTACGTCATGTCTTCATCCAGAACCAAACCAGCTTCTGTACTATCCGTCAAAAGATGAAGCCTGCAATAATTGCTTATCTGATTGCGAATCGTTTCAAGCAATTTCGATTGTACGAACTGATAGTGTTCACTTCCTTGCGGAAAACCCGATAACTTAACTTTGACACATGGAACCGATTCTACAACGGAGACGCTGGCATACCGATCTTCATAAAATGTTTTTTTTCTCGTGCTCATGGCGTAGATTTCAATTAATCATTTTTAATGGACATTCGATTTTCTCGGTTTATAAACTTGTAACGGAGCGTTAAATAAGCTCCCGTACTAAACAGTTTAACATTTGGCCATCCGATCTCAGCCAAAGAAATTTTCAGGTAGGGCTCAATCCCAATTGCCAGTGAACGATGAATATATCGCTCATAACCAGCGGACATCATTCCGACACTGAACCAATATGATTCTGATCCAGGGCTTTCCCAGCTATTAGCAGCGCCGGGATTCGGCGCCTCGAAATTATATTTATAAGATTGATTCACCATAAAGTAACTGGAAATTGCTGTCGATACAAACACTCTACTCTTTGCGGTCTGAATGGCGTCGAACTGAATATCAAGAGGAACTTCAACCACAAGGCATCTGCTGTCAATTTCCTTAGGCACTATTCCATTTGTTCTATTTTTCCAATACTCTGGATTAGGACTATATTCACTTCCATCGTCTTTGTATTTTTTCGTGCTCCGAATAATGCCCGCGTTTATATTAAATCGATTCGTAAGTTGATAACCTATTAGCAATCCTATGGATTCGCCCGGTGCGGAGTAATGGCTCAAACGGGTGGTTGAGAACTCTGGAGCGAAAACCAGTCCCAAGCTCCAGCGATACGGCGGTTTAATTCTTTGCCGCGTATCCGAAGAAGGCGAAATATTCTTTGCCGAATCCCCATTGCCCGACCCTCCATCATTGATACTTACACTCTCCTGAGTTAATGCATTAGGTTGGAATGCCCCAGCGTTATTCCTTTTAATTTCAGTACTTCTTTGAGGATCTGATTGTATTTTTATTGGATTAGAAGAGAGTTCTTGTGAAGCGCTGTCAGGTAAAATCACCACCGGTTTAGGATCAGACAGCGTTGCTGCATCATTTTCAACTGAAATGTCATTCTGGTCAGAAGATTGATCATCGCTTATAACTTGGTTATTCTCCGGTAGATCTTTTCCGGTAGAGGAATCATCTTTAGCCGGCTCAAGACTAGAAGATTCTTCGATACTCTTAGCCTGGGTGCCGCCCTTGGTTTTTTCAGACGAGTAAGCCTGCCCCGGTGACAACGGCCTTTGACCTGCAATTCCATTGTCATTAAAGGATGAAGGTGGTTGTGCTTTATCAATGGAAATTATTTTCGGACCATCAATATCCGGATTTGAATTTTTATCTAACGAATTCTTCTGATCGGAACTTTCCTTTGGAGTACTTGGTATTGATTCTTGAACAGGGGTTGTGGACAATTTATTCTTGTTCTGATCTAGTTGTGGCTCGATAGAATCTTCCCGGATCGGAGAGGATAGCAGGCCAGCAGATGGATTCTCTTTCTTCGCATTCCCGTTCTCGAGATCCCCCGCGGCCTGCACTTCCTCCGTTGAAGGATTCAATCTTGCGACCGAATCAGACGGATTATTAAATGCCAAAAAATAGACAGCGATGATAAGCCCCGTCAGGCCTGTCAGCGTATAGGCTGTACCTTTCAATTCTTTTTGAACGTACGGCAGCCCTCCTACTCACCTCCTCATCCAGTATTTTCTCCATCTTCAACCAATCATCCTCTCTGAATGTGGTATCATACTGAGTTGTTACCTGCCGGAAAATCCGTTCAATACTATCGTCACTCTTTTTCGACATAGTCCGCTTCAAAAAAATCGTTCATTATTTTTTTCAATGATTCCTTCGCCTTAAATAAATTTGATTTCGAAGTGCCTACCGTAATGTGTAGCATCTTAGCGATCTCCTCATGCTTATAACCTTCCAGTACATGCAGGTTAAAAACCGTTCGGTAGGCCGGTGGCAGTTTTTGTAGCATGGCAATTATCTCCTGATATGAGATTCCTGATATGATATTTTCAGTATCCGATTCATGTTTTGCCTGTTCAATTCCGGCAGACGGAATATTGCGCTGCTTTTTATGAAATTGATTAATGGCAGTATTGACCATAATCTTGCGAAGCCAGGGTTTGAATGCCCTGTTCAGGTCAAAGAATTTAATGTTCTTGAATATCTTCATAAACCCGTCATTTAAAATCTCAGAAGCTTCTTCGCGATTGTCAGCATACCTCAGGCATATGCTAAGGGCGTATGCATAAAATTCTTCGTAGAGCATTTTTTGGCTCTCGCGGTGCAGTTTCTTACACCCTATTAAAATAGTGTTAGTCCGGTCAGTATTTTCTTCCAAGGGAAACTGCTTTAGTAGCCAATACAAGAGATTTTTAAATAAGGTTGCCTGCTCTACGCAGGTTATTATATCTGAATGGCTTAACAATTACTCTAAAAATCAGACAATGAATAAGGAGGTGAATGTTGAATATATTAATTGCAAGGATAGAAGGTCAATAATGAGTTTTTAGACCTAACTAAAAATAGAGCTAATCAAAGTGGAATATTAAGCTGTACAATAATCCCTATTCGCGAGATAGAGGGCCAATTTAGGACGGAACACCCAAGAAAATGCCCCTAGCGCCCTCAAATATTGCTTGCATGCTCTTTGCAAACGATACATTATACAGAATGAAAGGTTGAATATATGAACGCGAAGACAGTATTTATTGTAGATAATGACCCTTTTTCAGCAAAGAAAATACGACTCCATCTTGAAGCCCTGGGTTTCGAAGTAACTTATTTTGCTTCCGGTTCCGAGGTGATGAACCACCTGTCTTTGAATCCTTCTTTAATTATTTTAGCTCACGATTTAGGTGAAAAAACGAACGGCCTTCATTACTTGCGCTTGATCAAGGAAGCAAATAGAAATATACCAGTGCTATTTCTTTTGCCCCAAAATAATCTCAGCATAGCAGTTCATGCATTACGCCTGGGAGCGTTCTTTTACCTGGAAAAAATCAATACTTCTTTTGAGGAGATAAAAAGCATTCTGTACGACTTAGATATCGAAAAGAAAAGAAAATATTGGACCGCGTTGAGAAATTTCCGTCAAGGCGTTTTTAGTCTTTACAATGTTTATTAACGTATTAACATTTTAAGTGGGTAGCTAATTAGTTCATGACTGCTACGTTCTATGTTTTTTTAACTCGGTTTCCAGGTAGATGATTTTATCTTGGTACTCCCGTTCTCTTCTTTTTAATTCCTCCTGCGTAGCCTCCAGCTCTTCCATATTCTGTCTCATCTCCTCCTCCTGCGCCTGGAGCTCTTCAGTTTGCTCTTTCGATTGCTGTAGCAAATGAACCGTTTTATGGTTCAGATTTGCCGCATGGATATTCAGGGCAATTACACTTGCTACCTTATCTAAAAATTCTTGTATTGTCGCCGATACCTCACTTAAAAATGCCAGTTCCACTACTCCTTGTATCTGTCCATCCTCAGTCTTCAACGGAAGCAATACTAACGTAATGGGTAGTGACTTTCCTAAACCGGATTCTATTTGAATGTAATTCGCGGGGAGGTTGGTTATCGTCTTCTTCTCCTTGTCTTTATACGTGGATCCGATCAATCCTTCTCCGATTTCGATCCGGGTCGTCTTCAGTCTATCTTGATTTACTCCATAGGTTGACAATATCATCAAATGTTCATCCGCTTCATCTTCCTTGTTGGCAAGCGTTATCGTCCCCTGGTCAGCTTGGGCATACTGTACCAGACTCTTTAAAATTTCTTTCGCCAATTCATTGAGATTTCCTTTGTGTTTATGGATGACCTCTCCTATGCTTGACAAGCCTTGCATGATCCAGTTTTGAAATTTCTCCTGCTCGTTCGCCTTCAGAATCGCTTCACTTTGTTTTTGAACTTCACTTGTCCGTTCTTCAATTATAGTTTTTAATTCTTCTTGTTGGCGTTTAGCTTTTTTCTTTTGATATCGAAAGAAACTAACTATTCCAAAGGCTGTCGAAATTGTCAATAATCCAATGAACCATGCTGTGCGCCAGAATGGTGGTATGATCGTGATCTTAATAGCAGCCCCTTCCGTGTTCCATATTCCGTCGTTGTTTGAAGCAATTACTCTGAAAACATAATCACCAGGGCTGAGGTTGGTATACGATGCTTTTCTTTCCGTTCCTGCATCAATCCATTCATCCTGAAAGCCTTCCATCATATATTTGTATTGATTCTTTTCCGCTTGACGGTAATTCAGCGCAGTGAACTCGAAGGATAAAATATTCTGCGAGGCTTTTAACTCTATTTCCTTTGTTAATAAAATGTTTTGCTTTAGTATTTCGTTCTCGCCAATGGCAACGGGTTTATTGAATATTTTGAAATCGGTTACATAAATCGTAGGCTTATGGCTATTGTCTTTTATGATTTCCGGATTAAATAAATTAAATCCATTGGTGCCTCCAAAAAGAAGATCTCCTGTTGAGAGTTTTAAATATGCCCAACGATTGAACTGGTCACTTTGCAAACCATCGCTTTCAGTATAGTTTTTAAACGAAGAAGTTTTTACATCAAAGCGGCTTACCCCTTTATTGGTGCTTATCCAGATACGTTGATCCTTATCTTCCAAAATCCCCATGATGGCGTCATTCGGTAAACCATCTTTTTGACGAAATGTGGTGAATGTATTGTCTTCCTTATTATAAAGATTCAGGCCAGAACCATTTGTACCAACCCAAAGTCTTTTTTGCGAATCTTCTAAAAGAGAAAAGACGCTGTTCCCGCTTAGCTGACCCGGATTGGTGCCTCCTTTATGATGGGTGAAAATGCCAGTTGCCGGATCTAGTTCTTCTAATCCTTGTTGCTCTGTTCCGATCCATATCTTTCCGTTTGAATCTTCCATCATGATCACAATAGGAGAACCGGCCAAAGAATTTGGATCGTTTCGATCATTTACATAACGTGTAAAGTCATCCGTTGCGGGATTATATTTGGCAATGCCATTCACAAAGGTGGCTATCCAAACATTTCCCAGGTGATCGATCAGAATATCGAAGATATTATTATCACTCAGGCTCCTGGGATTATTTGGATCATTGACATAACGTTTTATTTTTTTTGTGCTAGGGTCGAAATAATTAAGACCTCCAGCCCACATACCAAGCCAAAGTCCTCCCTTTGCATCCTGTTCGACGGCAAGTATTTTTTCATTCGTGGTCAGTCCTTTATAACTGGTGAATTTATTTGCTTTTCTATCGTAATGATTTAAACCTCCGCCATCTGTAGAAATCCAGAAGCTGCCATTTCCGCTTTCTGCAAAAGAGGTTACATTATCATGACTAAGGCAATTGGCATCATAGCTGTTATATTTAAAGTGTTGGAATCCGTATTTATCCTTATCATAAACATTTACTCCCCCGAAACGAGTACCTACCCACATTCTGTTATTGAGATCAAATAATGTACGGGTTACAATATTGCTATTCAAACTATTATCGTCGCCTTGTATCTGTTTATAACGAATGAAAGTTCCCTCTTTTTTATTCATGTGGTTTAAAGCCCCATCCGTAGAAAACCACAAGTCACCATTTTTATCTTGAGAAATATCATAGACATAGTTGGCCCCAATGGTAGTGGGGTCAGAAGGACTGTTTTTGTAGTGAACAAAAGTTTTTTTGAAGGGGTCCATTTTATTGACGCCACCGTCGAACGTGCCTACCCAGAGGAAGTGATCAACATCTTCGAGCATACAAACTATTTTGCTGCTGCTTAAAGTAGTTTGATCGTCAGGATTATGTTGAAAATTAGTAAAGGTTACGCTATCAGGATTCAACAAATTCAATCCTCCGTTCCCCGTACCAATCCAGAGCTGGTGCCTGCTATCTTCTAAGATGGTTTCAATAATATCATCGCTTATTGAATTTGGATTCTGAGCGTCGTGAAAGAAACGTTTAAATTTTTTAGTAGCAGAATTGTAAAGGTTCAGTCCGTAATTTGTGCCAACCCAAAGATTATTTTTTGAATCTATATAAACGGCACCTATATCACTATTACTCAGCGAGCCAGGATCATTTGGATCGTTAAAAAAACGCTCGAACTTATTTAAATTACGATTATAATAATTCAGACCATCCTGGGTAGCAACCCAAAGGTTTCCTTTTCCATCTTCGACTATGCGGTCAAGATTATTATTGCTTATGCTAAAAGAATCCGCTGGGTTATTTTGAAAAACAGTAAAGTTATATCCGTCATAGAGATTAAGACCATCCTCCGTTGCAACCCATATAAAACCCATTTTGTCCTGATAAATATCCCATACATTGCCCTGGGAGAGACCTTGTTTCACAGACAGATGGTCAAATTTGAGGTTTTGCGAAAAAACCAGGCTGGGTAATACAACGCAAGCGACGCAAATCAATTTGCTTAATTGACATTGAACAAGCGAACTGAGCGATTCAAAATTTAAGTGTTTCATCTTAAATAATTAATTCACTGAAACGGTATGACTGGAATTGGTAAAATGAATGCGCTCAAATTTGAGTATCGAGGTCGTCTGCCTTGCATTTTGTATCAATCCGATGAGGAACATTGCAATTATTATAAAATACCTAAAATCTTACAAAATTCATTCTAACAGTAAAGCTATTCGACTGGGCTGTGCTCTTCTGTTGTGGAAATCGAAATGCCACTCCCAGGAAGCAGAAAGAAATTTTCTTTATTAAATCTAAATAGGAAAGTTATAACTCCTGCGGGGGTAATCCACATGGTTTAGATTCGGTTTTGACACTAAACATACACCATGTCAGGTGTGGTCAGAACTTCAATTTTTTTAGAAATCTGAGTGAGGCTTTACTTAGAAGGTAGTATGGGCGCATGCGTTTAAATCGGTGCTGCTTTAGCCAGCCCGATCATCGGTAGTAAAAATTCAGTCGAGCAAGGGTGACTTGCTCAAGGCTTTTTATGGTTTATTCTAAAATTGAAAATAAATAAACGAATCGCTGCTTTTCTGACTTACAATCAATGCAATGATCATCAATGACCAAACGATGGACACTGCCCACCATTTCATTTTTTGCGCTACTTGCAACACACTTGTATCGCGCATGAGCCAATGTACCACGACCATGAACGTAACAACCATTGTAACTTTTATCATATCAATTGTCGTCAGAAGGGCGACGCCTTTATCCGCCTGACCGAACATAGATGTGAGCAGGCGCCATGCGGTAGAGAAATCATCTGCACGAAAAAATACCCAGGTAACATTTATTAAAAAGAAGGTGAACATGGCTAAGAGAAAATTATTGAACGTATTGCTTCTTGCAAAATTTGGAGCAATTGACGCCTGCATCACGATAGACACTTCAACTTTTTCCACCTGAGGTGGCTTAGGTGTACTAACAAATTTTTCGCGAATAAGCTTTTCGATACAAAGATAGGTGCCGTGCAACGCCCCCCATACCACAAATGTCCAGGATGCACCATGCCATAAACCCCCAAGGAGCATCGTAATCATTAAATTAATATAGGTGCGCACTTCTCCCCTTCTATTGCCGCCCAGCGGTATGTACAGATAGTCACGCAACCAGGTGGAAAGTGTAATATGCCATCTTCTCCAAAAATCAGAAAAGCCAATGGCAGCGTATGGATATCGGAAGTTATCTACTAGCGAAAATCCCAAGCAGTTAGCAATTCCAATGGCACAGGTAGAATATCCGGCAAAGTCAAAAAATATCTGACCCGAAAACGCCAGAACACCCAACCATGCATCGACTGCCAGCAACGGTTGCGGGCTACCAAATATTTGATCCGCAGGAGCTGCGAGCATTCCGTCTGCTAAAACACTTTTCATGAATAGACCAAGGGAAAGCAGAAAAAGTCCCTGCATCAATTGCTGTGTGTTTGCAACATGGGGGTTTTTGAACTGGGGTATCAGTTGATCGGGTCTAACAATAGGTCCTGCTACCAATTGTGGGAGGAATGTGACAAATAAAGAAAAGTCGAGCAGGGATTTTTCGGGTGGGCTCTTTTTTCTGTACATATCCAACGTATAGGACAGCGTCTGGAACGTGTAGAAGGAAATACCTACCGGAAGAATTATGTCTGGTTTTGCGGGGTGGAAATCAATACCCATTGCTGCGGTAAGGGAAACAAAATTTTCAAGTAAAAAACCACCGTATTTAAAATATCCCAACATGCCAAGATTACCCACGAGACTGATCCACAAAAGGAGTTTTCTCTTGAGTGGATTTTCTTGATCATACAATTTTTTACCAACGATGTAATCTATTAGCGTCGATATCCACAGAAGTATTATGAACGGGGGATTCCACGCTGCATAAAAAATATAGCTGGCCAACAACAGGTTTATCTTTTTCACTTTCCACGGAAACGGCAGATTGTGCAGGATCAACATGATGATGAAAAAAGCAATGAAGGTGTAGGAATTAAAGACCATGGACTTTGGTTTAATGATTTATGAGTTGTGCGATAGAATTTGGTTTCTTAGGAAATGTCCAACCGTTTTCTTCTTGAAGAATTTTAACGAGTTGGCTTGTATAAATCGCTGCGTCTTGAAGCGTTAAGTGCGACCATTCTGCGCAAACCAAATTTGCAGTACCAGGATAGTCAGCGTAATGAATACCAGGCGTGTTTGTGTATTCTAATAAACGATGCCAATACTTTTGACGCGGGTACAGACGGGTTTCCATTTCAATATAGGGTCCATCTGAAGGAGGGCGAACAAACACTACCGTACCTCCACGGGCCCTTATTTTATCAATTGCTTTTTTTGTTTGTTCTAAAAAAGCATGAAGCGTATCTCCTTTAATAGGTGAAGCCCTTTTTATCCCTCTCATCCAAAAGTCCTTTTGTTTTTCTTGCGCTTGTGGATCTGCTAAGAACATCGGTGTCATCCAAGTTTGCCTGTTAAAACTTACAGAGCCAAATTCCAGGGGAGTAAAAGAAAAGGGATTCATATTGACCCCTGGCCGGTTAGTAAGATTCAGTTTATTCAGTAGTGCGGTCAAACTAAATTTTGATTCTTCCAGTAAAACCAGTTTTGACTCGAGCAAGTAATTAATCGAAGCACTTGCGCGCTGGGCTGGAGTTTCTTCATAGTAATATTCCAATGCTTCCCGGGCTGACTTATCTCTCTGTAAAGAATCAGGCAAAGAAAAAAATTGGGCGTCGGCGACATCTATAATTACTTTTCCTTTAAAATTTTTATCGTTAGCCAGATCTCGGAGCACCAGGCGTCCCGGAGTTCCGACGATGGCAAGCTGAATTCCCTTTTCGCCAGTTAGTTTTTCCCACGTAGATACATCAAGGTCAAATTTGATTCTTGAGCCGCCGACGAAAACGGTCGCCTCTTCAGCTGGTTTGTAAACTTCCTTCCGTTTCGTTGACCATAACACTTTGTCATCGTTATACGATGGGGTAAAGCCACGACCTCGCCAATAAATTTCCAGGGCTAAAATACACCCGACAACGAAAACCAGTGTCAATAGTGACGCTTTAACTAACTGATTGGATTCCATATTAATCTATTTGAATGATGAACGATTGACAACAAATTCACGCAAGCGCTTAAATGCAGGGCAAAGCAAAAAAGTATTACGCCCGTTGTCAATAACCCATTAAGGTGATATCTTTTCATGATCACTATCCTTTATCTTTAAAATGGAAGTAAAGTTGGGTTTTTTAGGAAAAATCCATCCCTTTTCTTCCTGAAGAATTTTAACCAATTGTGTTGTATAGGTTATTGCATCTTTGAGCGCGAGATGAGACCATTCCGGACAAACAAAATTTGCCGTTTGAGGATAATCCCTGTAATGAATACCCGGAACATTAACGTAAGCCAACATAACATCCCAATAGTCCTTACGTGGATATACAAAATCCTCTGTTTCTAAATAGCCTCCAGTGGAAGGTAGTCGAACGAAAACAACACTCCCTCCTCTTGCTTTTATCTTATCAACTGCATCTTTTACTTCTTTAAAAACGGCTTCAAGCGCCTCGCCCTTAATACCGGGTGTTTTATCTAATGCTCCGAGCTTTACCCAATTTTCTGTTTGTTTTTTTGTGAGCATGGGATCCGCTAAAAACATCGGCGTCATATAAGTTTGCCTATCAAAATTAGAAACGGCAAACTCTTGCGGAAAATCGGGAAACATGAATACACCCGGCCGGCTCGGGATCTGAAGGTCGCTCAGCAAGTTGTTCAATCCAAATTTTCCCTCCTCCAGCACCACAAAGGCCGATTCAAGCTTATAATTTAGAATAGCACTTGCTTTCTGTGCGGGTGTTTCGTTTTGAAAATAGGCTATGCCTTCAACCGCAGACTTTTCCGTTATAAAGGTTCGCGGGGAAAAAACTGCCGGCTCCATCATGTCGATGATAAGTTTTCCTTTGAAATTTTCATCGTTGGCAAGATGGCGTAAGACGGGTCTGGGAGAAGTTCCTACAAATGCGAGTTGAATGGCTTCCTCCCCCGTTAACTTTTCCCAGGTGGAAATGTCCAGATCAAATTTGATTCGTGAGGTTCCAATAAAAACGGTTGCCTGATCTGAAGGCTTATAGATTTCTTTTCTTTTTGTGGCCCATAATACCTTGTCATCATTATAAGCGGGCGAAAACCCTCTGTTGCGCCAATACAATTCCAGGCACAGAACAAAACCGATAACGAGGGCTAACGTTAAAATTAGTGCTTTAAACAAGTGGCTGGATTCCATATAAATCAAGTGCTCAATAATCTTTTCCGTGGTGTTCTAAAATCTATGGTTTTTTAAATCCGTGCCGTAGACTTCTCCAAAAATCTCCATCCTTTTTCCTGCTGCAAAATCCTGACAAGCTCTTCGGTATAAGTTATCGCATCTTTCGGTGTCAGATGTGACCACTCGGGACAAACAAAATTTGCTGTCCTCGGATAATCCGTGTAATAGATACCCGAAGTGTTGGTGTACTTCAACATGGCATCCCAGTATTCTTGACGAGGATACGCGGCAGTTTCTGTTTCTAAATATCCACCGCTAGAAGGCGGTCGAACAAACACGACCTGACCACCGCGCGCCCGGATTTTATCAACGGCATCTTTTACTTCTTTAAAAACAGCTTCAAGCGCCTCCCCTTTAATCCCAGGAGTTTTGTCCAGGGCCCCAAGCTTTACCCAATTATCGGTTTGCCTTTTTATTAAAACCGGATTTGTTAAAAACATTGGTGTCATAAACGTTTGTCTATTATAACGGGCAACTTCAAATTCATGGGGGAAGCTGGGAAAAGCGAACACACCGGGCCGGTTCGGGAGCTGAAGATCATTCAGCAGGTTATTGATTCCAAATTTTCCTTCCTCAAGGAACACCAAACCTGACTCAAGTTTAAAATTTAAAATGGCACTTGATCTCTGCGCAGGAGTCTCACTTTGAAAATAGTTTATACTTTCAATGGCCGAATTGTCCGTTATAAAAGTTTGGGGTGAGAAAAATATGCCTTCTACCATATCGATAATAAGTTTCCCTTTAAAATTTTCGTCGTTGGAAAGATCACGCAATACAGGTCGCGGAGAAGTTCCTACTATGGCAAGCTGAATGGCCTCTTCACCCGTTAGTTTTTCCCAGGTTGGAATATCCAAATCAAATTTGATTCTTGAGCTTCCGATAAAAACAGTAGCCTTATCCGGTGATTTATAAATTTCTTTTCGTTTTGAAGCCCACAATGCTTTGTCATCATTGTAGGTAGGTGTGAAGCCTCTGTTACGAAAATGGTATTCCCAAGCTACCATAAAACCGATAACAAGCATCAATGTCAACAAGAATGCTTTAGACATACTTTTAGATTCTATAGAATTAATTATAACGAAGTATTTAAAATCAAGATATACTAACTGAAACTTGTTAGCTACGGAAAAGCTTTACAAACCTCGGGCAATTCTTTCAATTTCACGACACTCCCGGTTATGCACGCGTGTGCATTGCATTCATCTAGCAAATACATTATGAACGTAAACTTAATAAAGCTATGGTAGATGAAAATCTTTGAGGTTTTACTTTACTCTAAGGAAGTTCATTTTTTTCAAAACTCCTATTGTCTTTTCTAAAACCCGAAAAATTGTATGACAAACTAAGATTCATCCATTAGCAAATCCCTACTACTATTCAGTGACTTGTTCCACTACTTGCATTTGAAACAGGCACGCATCATGCCAACTGCCGAAACCAGCTACAGGGAACACGTAAAGGGTCATATATTCTACGCAATAATTAAAGCGGTCCGAAATGAAACACGGCACTGTTTCACTTTGAAACATTCCTTTCGCAAATCACATGTAGAATTTTTCTGGAATGAATACGTCTTTTTTTTCAAAAAGTCCAACCCGTTTCCTCATGAAGAAAGTACCTATAAGCCCCGCAGCTAAGCCTGTACCATTCCATGAAACAGCAAAAGCCGTCAAAGAATTAATGATAAATTGATGCCTTTGTATCAGTGACTGAAAAAAGCTGACCTTCTGCAATACCTATATCATCAGTTATTATCAGGAACTTTCTTCTCCAACTGCGGATATTGGATGCCTAGTTGTTCGAGGTAGGTTTTATATTTTGAAGGATCGTAATAATATTTTTTTTGTTGAGGCCGAAATTCGTCCATGATCTTTTTATTGAGGTGCACAGCCGGTGGAGTAGTCGATTCGATAAAAGGAATGTACTTCACGTCCTTGGTTTGAATATTTTTATGATAGTCCCATGCATCTGTAATGATCTTGGGGGTTGTCAGCATGTCTACTAAAGTGGCAGCGACTACCTTACTTCCTGCCACAACACCTTTGTGTGCTATAGGAGTAGCCATAGCGATGGCATCCGCCCAGTTGTGTCCAGGTAAGCCAGGAATATTAGACGGATAACGAAGTATAACGGTCGGAACGTTCCAGGCAATATCGGCTATATCATCACTTCCGGCCCCCATAAAATTTTGAGCAGGCCCAGATAATGTATCAAGTTTTGTTGGTAATCCATCCATGGGTTGTCCTAGTGATGAAACTTGTGGGGCGTTCACTAGTTTCTGCACCGCCTTTGCTAATTGTTGATCGGACGAATCCCAGACGGGCAGACCAACAGTCTTGATGTTGCTGTATACAGCTTCCGCAATCGGTCTATTGAAATGCCCCGGCCAGGCGGTGCCTAATAATTGATGTGAGACTTTAGTGCCTGTCATTTCAGCGACAGATTTTGAATAGAGAATGGCATCGTCATACATACTCTTAATATCTTCGTATGTTCTTTCTCTAAGGTAATACCATACGGCTGCTTTAGAGGGGACGACGTTTGGCTGATCGCCTCCATCTGTTATTACGTAGTGTGACCGTTGTGTAAGCTTCAGGTGTTCTCTTTTGAAATTCCATGCTACATTCATTAGTTCAACCGCGTCCAGCGCACTCTTTCCCCGCCAGGGCGCGCCCGCAGAGTGCGCAGAACTTCCTTCAAATTTAAATTCCACAGATACCAATCCGGTATTGCCTGCATCTCCCCAGGATACACCTAGATTGCTGCTAACGTGCGTGAAGATGCATGCATCTACATTCTTAAAATAACCATCGCGGATATACCACGCCTTTGTAGCCAGCAACTCCTCCGCTACGCCGGGCCATATTACCAGTGTCCCTGGTAACTTTTCACGCTCCATTATCTTTTTTACTTCGATAACCGCTAAAATTACCAATGGCAATCCTGAATTATGTCCTTCCCCGTGACCTGGACCGTCTTTCACGATAGGTTCTTTATAGGCTACACCAGGCTTTTGAGAAGCTTTCGGAATACAATCAATATCACTTCCTAAAGCAATGACTGGTTTTCCATTTCCCCACTTAGCCATCCATGCCGTGGGAATTCCACTAATTCCTTTCTCAACACTGAAACCATTTTTTTTCAGGATGGCTGTTAGGTAAGCGGAAGTTTCTGTTTCCTGAAAACCCAGTTCGGAAAAACTAAAAACCATATCCACCATTTCCTGAGCGGATTTATGTTTTTCATCCAACGATATTATTACTTCCTTTTTCCATATATCCGCTTTGGGATTTGATACTGCTGCATTTTCCTGCGCCCTGATCTGCTGGGAAAAGACAAAAAGAATCGCGAGCATTACTAACCTTGCGTAATTCATATCGTATTTTTTATTGATTGTAAATACTGTTGCCTGCTCTGAAAGTTAACACACCTCCATTCTTTTACCCAGCGCTTTAACCTGTCACCATTATACGAAAAAGAAAAGACGTTTTCATTGCCAATTATTTTTTTTGGATCAAAGCCCGCTTGTGGAAATTTTAATCCTCATCATTTGACGGCCATTTTTTAAGAAGTATTATAAGATAAAACAAACGAATCCTTGACGTCCGTCAATAATTTTTTGAACCAGGAAGAGCGATTTCCAGACGAACATTGTAACCGACGACTCTCTATTCTCTTACTGGACATCACAGGAGAAAGTAGACGCCTGTTGAACTTAGCATCAGAATTTTTCAAAATATTTGCAAGGTGAGTAAACGATTTTGTTTAACTCAACGTTTGTGATTCTGATAACGGTCGTTATCGGCAGCAGGCGAAATTCTAAGGTAGCTGAATAGTAACCCGTTGCTTATGTTAAACTAAAAGAAAGGAGGTTCCAATGTCTAGTCCAAAGGAAATTTTATCAACCAAACGTAATCTAATCTTTTCACAGGTTTAGTGAAATGAAGGGTTGGTTTCCTCGTGAAATTTTAGTTTACGGATAGAATTGAATGAGGATTTATAAAATATCCGGCTAGTATCTAGGCCGGATATTTTTTTTTCGATATAACTTAATTCAGAATAAGTTATACAACACGTGCCTTCCAGTCCCGTCCCTTTATTGAGCGCTTACTAAAGCTTGTGTAGCGGACCTGGTTGTACCAAATCAAATTCATCCCGTCGCTTGCGAAAGCAGCTTTAAGAAGGAAGTCGATCAGATTTGCTCAATACCTTTCTTAGAGACTCAATGTCGCACTCTGTACTTATCCAGCAGTGCTCACTTTTTTCGTGCCTGCAATAGTATAGGCTTGATCTTTGGGACGAAGTGTTCCGCATTATTTACCCAGGGAATCTAGGGAATCTTAGCTCGTGTAGGCAAGGATATTTCACGTATGATAAACATAAAATGTACCGAAGGCGATAGACTACTATACTAATAGTATATTACCTTGAATTTAATGTATCTCAGACTAACATGAAGAAAAGAATTTTTGTCGGCGTGGGTATTCTTGTGGTGGTATATCTGATATACTTTCTTTATATGATATTAACCACCCGTTCTTATAGTCCGGCCGAAACCAAAAAATTCAGCTATAATGGATTGGAGGTGAAACTCGTATACGCCCGACCATACAAAAAAGGGCGACTAATATTTGGAGAGGAAAAAGATGCCGCTTTAGTTCCACACGGAAAATATTGGAGACTCGGAGCTAATGAGGCTACTGAAATTACATTCAGCAGAAATATAAATTTTGCGGGCAAACCTATTCAGGCAGGCAGCTATCGAATGTATGCAGTGCCGAACGTAAATTCCTGGGACATTTTCCTGAATAATGAATTAGGTAAATGGGGATATTTCGAGCCTGACTATGACTTAGACGTAGTCAAAGCAGAAATCCCTGTAACTAAAGCGCCATCTGAAGTTGAACAGTTAACAATTAATTTTACTCACGATTCCACGAGGATGATCATGGACGTTCTGTGGGATAAAACAGTAGTTAGTGTTCCTATCACTATCCAATAAATTTCAATGCTACATCTTGATTCTAGGATCAGCCTCTAGCGATGGCATTGGAAATCTTGTTTTAAAGTCAAAGGCATAGGGTGTGGGTCCATGCTCCTGTAAAGAGTTCAGCCGGTCCATAGCTTCTGCCACGGTGGGCCAATGGCCTGCAGGAACATACCACAGGGTTGTAAACGGCTTACCAAAATTTACAAACCAATCCTTTCTACTTCTCAAAACTTCTGAATGCCTTCCATGGTAAACAAATTTCAGGAGGTCTTCCAACGTTTCCCATACTGACAGATTTACAATAATCCGGTCGTCATTGTAAGGGTTTAAGTTTGTGGCGCTATTGCTTTCATCTTTAAGGCGCCATTCAAATCCCGGGCTGCCCTCAGCAAGAGCATTAACTTCATCCAGTTGCGCTACGAACTTAGCCATGATAGGATCCCCAATGTTTATCCCTATCATCCTGGCAATATTAATTTGGGCGAGGTGCCAATTATTTTTGTTCATATTGAATTCATAAAGACTGTCCAAAGATATTCAAACCCTTGAATTATGTGACGGCTTAAACTCTCATTTCGTACCTTGCAGTCAGGTTTTGAACGTTTATAAGGTGTTCAATTGTTTCTTTTATGTGCTGACTAAGAATTTGGATTTCTGCAGACAATTTTAAGTTTGGGAACTCTCAAACTTTGCAATTCATAGCTAAAATACTTCCAGATTTGCTTAACATAACACATTATATTTTTAGTAAATTAAGTACGGATAATTAACAGTTTAACATCTAGCTGCTATGCTCTCAAAAAAGTGTCAATATGCCTTACATGCCCTTATTTACCTTGGGCAGCACCAGGATTCCGGATTGATTTATATTTCAGAAATAGCCGAAGCCAAAAAGATCCCGAAAAAATTTTTGGAAGCGATCTTGCTCGATCTTAAAAACACGAATATTCTAGGAAGTAAAAAAGGTAAAGGAGGTGGATACTATTTAAAAAGAAAACCTCAGGATATAGCGATTTTGCAGGTAGTAAGAGCTATTGATGGTGCCGTTTCTATGCTTCCTTGCGTTTCATTGAATTTTTACGAGACATGCGGTATTTGTGAAAATGAAAAACAATGCACCATAAATCATTTGTTCAGTCAGGTACGTGATGAAACGTTAAAAATATTATCAAAAAATACGTTGGCTGATTTAATAAAACCGTTGACTGAAGAAAACAAATTTCTCTCGTCAAAATTGGGCGAGACTTTTGTAAGGTAAGGCTTCCCGTGGCTAGTAAGTTGAGATCGCCGGATGAGTTGTTCTTTTTAATAAAACTATATTTCGCTCCGAATTAATTTAATTCTCTTCACCCAATTTTCAAGTCGATAATTACCTATAAAAAAAATAGCTGGCCCATTTAGTGAGCCAGCTGCGTTTGACTTTTTTAACAAGATTAAAGCGCCTCAACCTTATAGCCAATCTTTTTAAGTGCTTGGTTAATTTTAACTTCGTTGGTTTCTCCAACTACCGTTAAAATTTTGGCAGGACTTTTAATATCGACTTCCCAAGTGTTTTCTCCTAAAGCCTCGTTTAAAAAAGGTTTCACTTTAGCAATACAAATAGGGCACTTTATTGTTGTTTTGAATTTGATCGGTTCCATTTTTAAAAATTGTTTCTACGCTATATAAACGTATTTGCTAGGCAAAACGGATTTATACTATTCCATGAAAAGTTTATAAAAGTACAGGTGGCTAGCCGCAGAAAAAAGATTCCCGGACCTGACGAAAAAAGATTGTTTTACGTTGCGTTTATCCTAAATCTTCGCAGCTTTTAATCTCAAGCTATTACCCACTACACTCACAGAGCTTAGCGCCATAGCGGCACCGGCGATCATAGGATCAAGCAGGAAGCCACTTATAGGATAAAGAACGCCGGCGGCCAGTGGTATACCAATCACGTTATAAATAAATGCCCAGAATAAATTCTGACGAATACCCCTAATAGTTAGCGTTGATAGAGTAAGGGCCTTAGGAATCGCTTGCAAATCTGAAGTGATCAAAGTCATCTTTGCCGCATCCATCGCGATATCGGAACCTTTGCCCATGGCGATGCTAACGTTGGCCTGCGCAAGAGCATAAGAATCATTTATTCCATCACCAACCATAGCTACAATTTTTCCTTCAACTTGATGAAGTTTTACGAAATCTGCCTTTTCCGCGGGAAGAACCCCAGCACGATAATGTTTTAATCCTACCTGCGCGGCAATAGCTTTAGCTGTTTGTTCATTATCGCCTGTAAGCATGTAAACTTCAATTCCACGATTTTGCAAAGCTTCAATAGCAGCTTTTGAGGTGGCTTTGATCTTATCAGCGATTGCGATCAAGGCAAGAACCTTTTGATCGTTTGTGAAGTAAATTAAAGTCTTTGCTTCAGACTGTAATTTGAGTGCTCTGGTATGAATCTCGGTTGTTATTTCAATCTTGTTTTCCTCAAGCAATCTTCGATTCCCGACAAAGAAGGTTTGTCCACTGACCTGGGCGCGCACACCGCGCCCGGTAACACTTTCAAACCTTTTTACTGCTTCACCTTTTACTCCGTCATTCTTTAGTTTGGAGGCTATGGCATTTGCAAGCGGATGTTCGGATTGGGATTCAAGCGTATAAAGAATCTGCTTCATACGGGTACGATCTCCATCTTCCTCGAACCATATAAAATCAGTTATCACAGGTTTTCCTTCTGTAATAGTTCCGGTTTTGTCAAGGATCACTACGTTTACCTTGTGAGCCAGTTCCAAACTCTCAGCATCCTTTATTAGAATGTTGTTTTCAGCTCCTTTGCCGACGCCCACCATAATTGCAGTTGGAGTAGCAAGACCTAACGCACAAGGGCAGGCAATCACAAGCACAGTAATGGAAGTAAGAAGCCCGTGTGTAACGCCATTGTCGTGATCTAAAGCCATCCAGATAAAAAAAGTAAGAAGGGAAATTCCGATCACTACAGGAACAAAGATGCCGGCTATCTTATCCACCAGTTTTTGAACAGGTGCTTTGCTGCCTTGCGCTTGTTGAACCATTTTGATGATCTGGGCGAGGATGGTATCCCCTCCCACTTTTTGCGCTTCAAACCGAAAACT
The DNA here is from genome assembly GCA_963837415.1 of uncultured Bacteroidota bacterium. GTDB lineage: Bacteria > Bacteroidota > Bacteroidia > Cytophagales > Cyclobacteriaceae > Chryseolinea. The sequence continues at coordinate 200,756 of CAWING010000009.1, forward strand.
TCCTTTTTGATTTATCGTCCCTGCAAAAATTGTTTCCCCGAATTTTTTTTCCACGGGTATGGGTTCTCCGGAGATCATACTTTCATCTATAAAAGAATGACCGTCGAGTACCACTCCGTCAACCGGTATTTTTTCGCCAGGGTGGACAAGTATGACATGCCCGACTTTCACGTTGGCTATTGGTAATTCCTGCTCAACTCCATTTACAATTGCTCGAACTGTTTTGGGCTGCAATCCCATCAATTTCTTAATAGCAGATGACGTGCTTGATTTCGCCCTTTCTTCCAGAAGTTTTCCTATGGAGATAAAGGCAATCACAACCGCAGCAGCTTCATAATAAACGTGAGGATGAATTCCGTGCGCTAGCCAGACTTCTGGAAAGAATGTATTGAATGCGCTGAAGATAAAAGCAATACCTGTTGATAAGGCAACCAACGTGTCCATATTCGCTTTACCATACCTGGCCTGCTTCCACGCGTTACTAAAAAAATTTCTTCCAAAATAAAATACAACGGGTGCAGTAAGGGCCAATGAAATATATTTTCCATAAGGCAAACCCGTAAAAAACATTCCTGTAATAACTACCGGAAACGCAAGTATGGACGACCAGATAACCCTATTTTTTACTTCCTTATAATAGGTCCGCTGTGCTTCTTCCTGAATGCCTTGAGGATCTTCACGGTCAACTACCAGGTCATAGCCAATGGACTGGACAGCGCTTTGCAAATCCGATGGTTTGACAAGTTTTGTATCATATTCAACCAACGCTGTTTGATTAGCAAAGTTGACGCTGGCATCCTTTACTCCTGCAGTTGATTTTAGCATCGACTCTACACTTACCGCACATGCTGCGCAGTTCATTTGAAGAACAGGAAAGGTATCGCGTGTATACTCTCCTTCTTTGGTATTTTCAACTGCAATAGGGCCTGATGACATAGATTTAAACTTCAATTTCAATCCTCCTGTACTCTTACAATTATACAGTCATTCACCTCGATTAGTTTTATACATTACCCGATTTGATTTATAAGATTTAACTATGGATTTGAGGAATTCTTATTTCTTGTACATTCAATTGAATGAATTAGATAATCTTATTGTCGACTTTATGGCTCTGAATATTGCTGTGATATATCCTACAAACAGGTTAAATCAATTGATCGCGAAAACGTGCAATAGTCAACCTGAGATGTTTAGAGGCCATATTTCTAAACGAAAAATAAATTATCTTGGGTAAGAATGGGGATGATTTGCCCCATGTAGACCATCAAGTAAAAAACCGTAAATGGCTGAACAAAAGACAAAACCTACGGATCAATCAGTCGAAAGCTTTTTAGATAAAGTTCCTGATGAAAAAGTGCGTGACGATTGTTATACCATCATCAAGCTAATGAAGAAAGCAACAGGATCAACACCCAAAATGTGGGGACCAGCTATTATAGGATTTGGTAAATATCATTACAAATATGACAGCGGCCACGAAGGCGATGCGTGCCTGACGGGATTTTCTCCACGAAAGCCAAATATCACGCTGTACGTTATGGCAAACTTTGCCAGCCGGGAAGATTTGCTGAAAAAATTAGGGAAACACAAAGCTTCAAAAGCATGTCTGTATATTAAAAAACTTGAGGATGTGAATGTCACCGTGCTAGAGCAACTGATAAAAAAATCAGTAGATTTTATAAAGAAGAAGTATCCCGATAAATAAGTATACCGTTTATCCTCATCAAAGTCATTTCGAACAGTTCAAGCTTTAGACGCTGGCAGGGGTAAGGCCATCACCTCAACGGACTTGAGCCAGAAACATCGTAAATACTTCCGGTTTATTCAATCCTCAAACTATCTGTTGGATTGGCCGATGCCGCCTTTGCAGTCTGAATACTTATTGTTAACAAAGCAATAATAACAGACACGATTCCCGTCAGCATAAAAATCCACCAGCTTATTGAAATGCGATAGGCAAATTGCTCCAGCCATTTTTCTCCGATATAATATGCGATAGGACAAATGATCAAAAAAGCCAGGATGATCAGCTTGAGATAATCCTTGGATAACAATGCCATTATGCTCATCAAACTTGCTCCTAAAACCTTTCTTACGCCAATTTCTTTTGTGCGCTGTTCCGCAGTGAAGGTGGCAAGGCCAAACAGCCCTAAACAAGAAATGAAAATCGCGATAACTGCAAATACATTAACGAGCTTTCCGATTATCATTTCACTCTTATAACGCTGCTCATACGTCTCGTCCATAAAAGTATATTCAAGGGGATAAGGTGTATCATATTGTGTATAGATTTTTTTCAAACTTGCAATAGCTTCCTGTGTCTTTCCTGCTTCCGTTCTGATCACCCAAAAACTAGCGTTAAGAGGTTGAAACGCTAAAATGAGCGGAGTGATCGGTTCATGTAACGAACGCAAATGAAAATCCTTGACGACACCAATGATCTGTCCTTCCCCATTCCAGAAACTAACCTTCGCACCAACGGGATCTTTCAGGTTCATCAAACGAACAGCAGACTCGTTTACGATATAGTTACTGCTGTCAACTCTAGTTCTCGAAAAATCGCGTCCGGCCACCAACGGTACGCCGATTGTTTTAACATAGTCATATCCCACCCATGTCGCTGAAATCGAGGTCATTTGGTCTGCGGCTTTTCCGGGCCAGCTCAGATCACCTGATGTGCCATCAATATCAATCGGGTAATCGCCCGCTGAAGAGACACTTAGTATTCCGTCAGATTGCATGAGTTGTTCTTCAAATGACTCGCGATGTTTGTATATATCGCTGTTCAGATTCAGGGTGATCAGGTTTTCCTTATCAAAGCCGATATTTTTATTCTTGATAAACTGGATCTGATTGAATACCGTAATAGTACCAATGATCAGCATGATGGCGAGCGAGAATTGAAATACTACCAGAGCCTTTCTAAGCGTGTTCGCACCGGAGGTTTTTACGGTCGCAGACTTTAAAATGTTCACGGGTTTAAAAGACGACAGAAATAGCGCGGGATAACTTCCGGAAATAAAACCTGTCAACAACGTAACGATTAACAGCGTTCCTAAAAAGAGTGGGCTATGATAATCTACTTCTAGCATTTTACCTGTGAGATCATTGAAAAAAGGTAACAATACTTCAACCATCACCAGGGAAAGCAAGACGGAAATTATAGTTAATAATAGTGCCTCACCCAGAAACTGAATAACAAGGGCTTTTCTTCCCGCGCCATTTACTTTTCTTATCCCTACTTCTTTGACTCTTCGTGTATAACGCGCCGTAGTCAGGTTCATGAAATTGATGCAGCCTATCATCAAAACAAAACACGCGATGATAGAAAATAGCCTTACGTATTGGATTCGTCCTCCATTTTGTTTTCCAGATTGGAAATCACCAAAAAGATACATGTCTGAAAAAGCCTGGAGAAAAATTTCATCTTTCGTTTCTGACGCAGTTGCCCGCTGTAGAAAATTCTTGAGTTTACTGTTCAAATTTTTGAATGAAGCTTCAGGTCGAAGTTTCACGTACATGTAGGTCGAGAAATTACCCCACGTTTTTACCCACGCATTGTCTCTTTCAAAGACGTCAAATGGAATTAACCAATCAAACTGCAAGGACGAATTTGAGGGAATATCGCGAAGCACTCCGCTCACCTGGAAAACATCACTATTGTTAATCTTTATGGTTTGTCCGATCGGATCAGTCTCTTTAAAATATTTTTTAGCCAGGGACTGTGTGATGACAATATTTGCAGGTGAAGAAAGTGCTGTTGCTGCATTACCCTTTAGCAGCGGAAAAGAAAACATTTTTAAAAAATCAGGTGATGCGTAATAACCCTTTTCTTTAAAGGCGATATTGTCAACGGACAACAAGGCGTTATTGTCTGTTAAATTCGCGGCATATTGAATTTCAGGAATCTCTTTTTTAAACGCTTCGTTTAGGGATGCAGGAACCGTGTTGAAAGTAGAGGTAGCACCCCAATGAACTGTAGCAAGAACCCGATATAACTGTGACTGACCTGTATGAAATTTATCATACTGCACTTCATCCGCCACCCACAAAGTAATTAAAATGGCACAGGTTACTCCTAGCGCAAGACCAAAGATGTTGATAAAGGAAAAGATGGTATTTCGCTGCAGATTTCTAAAGGCGATCTTAATATAATTTGCAAGCATAGGGTACGGCTTTACTTAGGCTTGCAATATAGATACCATAAAAATGAAAATTCCGGAAAGTAAAATTTGACGGATCAAACAATCCTGGACATCTATTCATTTTATTTTTATTTTTATTAGATGTCCGATCATGAGACATCACTGACCGGCGATGGTCAGGCATTTGTCTAAAAATAGGATGAAAAACCAAACTGGAAGCCAGCTGTTTTAGAGGCCGGGTTTCCGAAAATATCCGTTTGCCAGTTATACCTGTAATTTAATCGCAAGACGGTTTGGGCTGTGGGCCGCCAGCTAATTCCCGGGACTATCGCAACAAAATCTTCTCTAATATTGGTCCCAGTTTCATTGAACTCCCCTTTATTCCAATCAACATATTCCGCCCGGAAGGCCGCATTGATAATGGATCTTTCGAAGCCCAAAATATTTCGTTTTAGGAGCGGCTGAACAAAATCAATGAAGCCTCCATTTTGCTTTCGACCGAATTGCTGACTATACGTTTCGGGTACATCAACATTCACCCAAGCCCATTCTGTATTGATATATGTTTTAGTTACAGGTAGTATTGTATTAAAGTCAATTGCCCAAACATGCACTCGTCTTTTTTTATCGAACGTCAAACCATCGTCCTGGAATTTATTATACACCTGGCCCATATAGGATATGCCCAATTCACCAATGGACTTATTTCGAATAGCTGTTTTGGCAGTTATCAAAGGCTCCCCATTAAAGCTTTCTTCAAACCGGTCCTCGTTTTCTTTTGATGCGGGAAGGAAAGTTCTGTTTTCCGAATTCAAAATAATCCGATCGTCAAAGCCATTGGTGAGATAAGCTTCATACGCATACACCCAATTATTTTGATACAACTTGCCGTATATACCAAACCCGACGTTGCTCCATGTCGCAGGAAGCATTTGAGTCGCCGCAACGGGCCGGTCGATGAATTCCCACTTGGGGCCGTCATGGTTTTGATTAAACGCACCGATCGGATTCATGATAATACCACCTCTTAAATTGAAGAGTGGATGAAACTCAAAATCGAGCGAAGCGAATTCAATGTTGATCTCTTTGGTGCCGTCTTCAAATTCTATTTCCGAGAGAAACTTTATTCGTTTGTAAATGCTGGACGCAATAAAGATGGTTAACCTGCGCATTTGAAACTGGTGACCCTCCGTTATTCCATCCGTGCCAAGGTGTTGCCAGTTCGCTTCGACATAACCTCCCACGGCAACAGGCAACTTACCTACAGATAAGAATGGCCGGTTATAAACCGCATCCATATTAAGCTTCAGCTTTGAGGTATCTTTTTCTGTTCTCCTGAGAAGAGTGGTGTCGACTTGTGTGAATCCACTCACCGAAAGCAATACGAATAAAAAAAGAAGTAGATAATTTTTCATGATCGCAAATCAATAAAGACATTATCATTTTCAGCCGACACTTTAAACGAACGAAGATTTTCCTCTGCTGGTCCTTGAACCACTATCCCTTTATTATTGAACTCGCTCCCGTGAGCAGAACAATGCAGGTGGTCACCGGATGCCTGAAGCTCATTACCCTGGTGCGTGCATTTCATTAGAAGTGCTGCATATTCGGTGTCCGAAAATCGGTAGAGACAGATCGGAAATTCGAGCTTATCATTTCTGACAATGATATATTGCCTGATAACAGGCTTCTCCTTTTTCAAATAGCTAAATTCAGACTTTGAAACAGAAATTCCATTGGCGGCTAGTGTGCCAGTTACGTAGTGTGTGGATTGGCAACCAAGCAACACCGATGGAATAATTGCGCTGGTTATGCATCCGATACATGTTTTTGTAAATATCCGTCTGTCCATACAATTAAAGGCTTTCAAGAAACTGCACCAGATTTCTCTTTTCAGTTTCGGATAATGATTGATACATCTCGTTACTGCTTTGCCCCTCTCCACCGTGGAGGACAATGGCATCCTGAATACTCCTTGCTCTACCATCATGAAGTAAAAAATATTGACCTCCCTGTGAAAATTTGGATAGACCTAATCCCCACAAAGCAGGCGTCTTCCATTCAGAAGTCTTAGCTGATCCTTCGGTATATCCGTCATCAAGGGCGGGGCCCATATCATGGAGTAAAAGATCTGTATAAGGATAAAATGTTTTATTCGCTATGGCTCCAATGGATGAAGCACCCGTCTTCATCCCTGGGCGGTGACATTTGGCACAACCAATCTCAGTGAAGATTGCTTTTCCCGCTAGAATTTCTCCGTTGTTTATAGATCGTGGAATTGGAGCTTTAAGTGTTTTAAGATAAAATACAACATCCTGTATCTCCAGGTCAGAAATTTCAGGATCCAGCGCTAGTCCGGTATGCGTATCAAACGGTTCATATGTGGAGGTAACGCCAATGTCTTCATTGTAGGCTTGAGATGTTTGTTGATGCAAATCATAGGCAGCGCCTTTCTTGCCAAACCGTCCGATGTATTTTCCGTTCAGTTCAATGGTTCCCTGGCGCGCAAACAAATAATCTTTCATTTCGATCCAATTTGGAACACCGCTAATTCCATCTCCATCAGCATCATCCGGATCAGCCCATGCTTGAATGTCCGCGTCACTTACCGCGTCGATAAAACCGAGCCCTGTGTTTGCGGGCGGAGTTAATTTCGAGAAACCTACACCGACAGGAAGTTGCTCGGGAATGTATCCAGGAATCGCACGGTTTTGAAGCTGCGGGCCACCGACATCTTTATACTGATTGCCGGTTCCATCATATTGACCGAAACGGGTTAACGTTGTAAAAGGATGACCTTTGCCATCACCTGGATGACAACTGCCACAGGAGTTAGCAACGAAAAGAGGCCCTAGCCCAAGATCCGGAGTAAAGATCTGATCGTTGAAGGATATGTCGCCACGGAGAAACCGCAGGTTTTCTGATTCACTAAGCCCTTCCACCGGTCCATCTAAAAGGTTATCATCTTTAGGCGCGGATGGCTCGAAATTTTCACAACGCATCATAAAAACTGTTGCCAGGATCGCAAACGAAACGGTACTAATGGTTTTCATATTACAAATATACGATTTGTAAAATTAAAAAGTTAGACTTATCTAACATACATATTAGAATAATTTAATTTACATTGCTTAAATTTTGACAAATTCAAAGGAATGGGGTCTTTAACAGTAGAGAATTACATTAAATCCATATACAGCTTGTCGCTCGAAGCGGGCGAAGTTTATGTTTCTGCGCTGGCTAAGAAGCTCGGCGTTACCCTCCCCACTGTAAATAGCATGATCAAAAAACTGGCCGCTCAAAAACTTGTAGCGTACATTCCGTACCAGGGAATAAAATTAACTGATAAGGGAAAAAAAGAAGCCTTATCAATTATCCGTAAGCATCGCTTAGCGGAATTATTTTTAGTGAAAGTATTGGGATTGGGGTGGGAAGAAGTTCATGACATCGCAGAACAATTAGAGCATGTTAACTCAGCTCGTTTTTATGACCGCATTGACGAGCTACTTGGATATCCAAAGGCAGATCCACACGGGGAACCAATCCCTGATGTAAATGGAAAGATTACTTCGAAGACTAGAATATCCCTAAGCCAGGTTGCAGAGGCGACGTCTGCAAAAATCGCAGCAGTTAGTAACGATGAAAAATCATTTCTGGATCATTTAAATTCCAAAGGAATACAGATTGGAGATTCAGTCACCGTTAAAAAGAAAGAATTATTTGATGGATCGATGACCATCATCAACAAATCCAAAAAAGAATTGGTGTTAAGCCATCAGGTGGCGCAGCGAATTTGGGTTGAGATAAAGTAAGGATTCTTCTTATCTTCATAGAAAATTTCCACAAACAAACATCATCACCCTCAATTTTAAAATTTTCTAGTATGAAAAAAACTAACCAAAAAAATATGGGTTCTCTGTCCCGGCGGGAGTTTATAGGAAATACAGCTCTTGCTGTCACCGGAATTGCGTTTGCATCCCAATCTGTAATCGGAAGTCCTGCGATCGTAAGAAACCTAGGGAAACCAAATTCAAAGTTTAATGGAGTTCAGATCGGAGTCATTTCTTATTCCTTCCGGAGTTTGCCCAGTAATGCGGAACAGATCTTAAAGTATTGTATTGATTGTAATATTAGCGCCATCGAACTCATGGGCAACACGGCGGAAGCATTTGCCGGCGCGCCGCACACATCAACGGAACCCAGGCCGGCAGGCACAGGGGGTGGACGACAACAAGAGACACCTGAGCAATTGGCAGAGCGGCAACAAAAAGCAAAGGAAATAGCCGAATGGCGTTCTTCAGTTTCAATGGATAAATTTACTCAGTTGAGAAAGATGTATAACGATGCAGGAGTTTCCATTTATGCCTGGAAGCCAAGCGCCCTCGGCGAAAAAAATACAGATGCGGAGATCAACTATGCGCTTCGTGTAGCAAAGTTGCTTGGTGCAACCCATGTTACCGTGGAACTTCCCGCAAGTACGGCACAGAGTAAACGACTAGGCGAAATTGCAGATAAGCATAAGATCGGTGTGGGCTATCACGGTCACTTGCAGCAAACCATAACCGCCTGGGATGAAGCCCTTTCACAAGCGAAATATAATGGCCTCAATTGTGATATCGGACATTACGTTGCAGCCGGCTTTGATCCACTTCCATTGATTGAGCAAAAACACGATCGCATTTACAGCATGCACGTAAAAGACCGCAAGTCGAAAGCCAACGGCGGGGATAACATGCCTTGGGGCGAAGGGAATACTCCAGTTATCCCGGTGCTTCAGCTTATGCAAAAGAATAAGTATAAATTTCCAGCAACTATTGAAATGGAATACGAGGTTCCTGAAAGTTCTGACGCGATTAAAGAAGCGGCTAAGTGCGTGGAGTATTGCAAGAATGCGTTGGCTGTCTGAACTCCCCGGGATAACGGTTAAAATATGCACTACATTTCTTGCGACAGTCCGAATCATTTCTCCTTGCGAACAAAGGATCAACCTGAACTTACTGAAGGAAATACCTTGCTCAAGGTAAAGCGTGTTGGAATTTGTGGTACAGATCTTCATGCCTTTAAGGGAAACCAGCCTTTCTTTTCATATCCCCGCATATTGGGTCATGAACTGGCCACCGAGGTGCTAGAAGTAATTGACAATTCTGGACGGCTAAAGGCAGGCGATCGAACAGTCCTTGTTCCCTATATTAATTGTCAACAATGTGTCGCATGCAAGGCCGGAAAATCAAACTGTTGTCAAAACTTAAAGGTCTTTGGTGTTCATACCGATGGAGGGATGCAAGAGTTCATCTCCTTTCCCACGCGTTTACTGATACCTGCCCCTGATCTTTCACTGGAGGAAATCACCATTGTCGAACCGCTTGCCATCGGTGCTCATGCCTTGCGAAGAGCACAAACAAAGAGGGGCGATACTATTTTAGTCGTGGGATGCGGTCCTATCGGTATGGGTATTGTACAACTTGCAAAATATAAGGGTGCAAAAGTAATTGTAGTTGACATGAATAATTACCGATTGAACAATGCGAAAGAAAACTTTGGGGCAGACTTGATCATCAACGCGCTTGAATCTCCTATCGATCAAATCAAAGATTTTACCAACGGCGATCTGGCCCATACGGTTTTTGATGCCACCGGAAACAAACGTGCTATTGAAAGTAGTATCGACTACATGCGTCACGGTGGAAATTTTGTATTGGTTGGGTTGTTTAGAGGCGAGATTGCTTTTCAACATCCCTCACTTCACGCGAAAGAAACAACCTTGATGTGCAGCAGAAATGCTACCATAGAAGATTTTGAGTTTGTCATGAAGGCACTCCAGGAAAAAAAAATCAACACAAAGGCTTACATCACAAAGAAAGTAAACTTCGAATCCATTCTAAACGATTTCGATGCCTGGGCAAGTCCAGAATCCAAGGAAATAAAAGTAGTTACCGTTTGGAATAAAGACGAATCCTAATTTGACTTTCGTATTGCATCAATGGCATTTTTGAATTCAAAGTACAAATCAAATCAATGCTTATGGCACCTGTTTCTTTGGACGCGAATGGAGAATTTGAGGTAAGCGCGTCATCCACTTCTTCTTACAATGATTTTGATTTTTATACCGGTCATTGGAATATTCAAAATAGAAAACTAAAAACAAGGTTAGACAATTGCCAGGAATGGGATGAATTCGAAGCTACTGGAACAATGCGCAAGATCTTGCACGGCTTTGGTAACACCGATAATTTTATAGCCGCCTTTGATGGAAAACTTTTTGAAGGTATGGCGCTGAGGATATTTAATCCGGAAACGAAGCTATGGAGTATTTATTGGACAGATACAACTAGAGGTACATTAGACAAGCCAGTTATAGGTTCCTTTGATAACAACATCGGTAAATTTTATTGCAAGGATGTGTTTAACGGAAGGGATATCCTCATGATGTTTCAATGGGACAAAACCGATCCTGAGAAACCAATCTGGAGCCAGGCATTTTCACCTGACAACGGTAAAACCTGGGAGTGGAACTGGTACATGACATTTACCAGAAAGAAAGACAATTCTTCCGTTCTTCGCCAATCCGTAAATGTGCTCGAACTCAGAAATTATCTATTAAAGCCAAGTACAACAGCTAGGTTTATCCGCTATTTCAAAGATTACTTTGTTGATTCTCAAAACGCGCTGGGAGCGCATGTAATTGGAGAATTTGAAGTTGAAAATAACGCCAACAGATTTTTCTGGATACGAGGTTTTAGCGATATGAGTGTAAGAGGAAATTTCCTTCCCTCGTTTTACAAGAGTCCGGTGTGGAATGCATATGGAAAAGAAGCAAATGAAATGATAATCGATTCAGACCAGGTTCACCTGGTGCGTCCTTTACACCCATCTTCCGTTGACACAAGTAAGAATGGTGACCTTTACAGCAATACCAAAAAACTTTTGGTGATCGATTATTACCAGTCAAAGGACAAATTACTCGATACATTAATCGATGCATTTCAACTCGAGTATTTGCCCGAGCTGCAAAAATTTAACTTATCTCCGTCGCTTTTTATAACAGAGATGAGTGAAAATGATTTTCCACGACTACCCGTAATACAGGACAAGAATTTGTTGGTAGTGATCTCATCTTTTGCGGATGAACTTGAATACAAAGAAAAATTAAAACTTATTCAATCTGTTCGCTCCAAATTCGACAAGGCGATTCAAAAGTATATCGCACAAAAAGAAACGATAATCTTAAACCGTGTGTTGTAAGATCTGCTAGGTTTTAAGGCACAAAAGAGCACACTAAATTTTATTTTAATGGGTTATTTTAACTAATTAGTCCAACCTTATTTTTCTGTAAAACACGCCTACCGAAGTCTCAATTTTGACAATGATGATCCCTGGTGATGAATCAACCTCAACTTGGAAATATGATTCGTCCTTGTAAGCGTACGAAGCATGAATTTTTCTTCCCCTTATATCCCATGCTTCAACGTTTCTGATTCCATCAACACCTTTAATATTAATTAAACCCTGTGAGGGATTAGGATAAAGAATAAGTTCATCCTTGTTTTCATCTGGAACATCTGTAATGATATTCCATATTGATTTCAGGGTTGCTATTTCATTTGGTGCTAAAGCTTCGTCATAGATCCTGACTTCATCTAAACTTCCCCGCAAAAAGTAATTGGTGGTGGCAACATCTTTTCTTCCAAACGTAATTGCTTTACCCGTAACAGACACTAATCCACCATGTGATAGAAAGGTATCTAAAATTCCGTCGGAATAAAGTTCCATGCTATAGCCAGAGTATACCACGGCAAAATGATAGTATTGATTTAACTGAAGAGGAAAAGAACTATCCAGGTCTTTCGTTCCAGACGAAGTTTTAACTGTCCAGCGAAGTTTTTTGTCAGGCGTTACCGATACTTTCCAGCGTTCTTCCCAACTACCATGAGAGAGAATAAATGATTCCTGAGAAACGGCATCAAGCTTTAACCAAAAAGAAACGGTTATCTCATCCTGAAAATTCAAGGTCACCTCATTGGGAACAAAAATAATATCACTGCCAGAAGAAAACTTATATGCCTTATTAGGTTCACCTCGTGAATCCATTGTCGACTGAGCACCTTCCAGGGTAGCATCATACCCGTTGCCGCTGAAGTCCAGCACGTTCCCATCAAGTGGGTAATACGCGAAAGGATCTGTTACAACCTCGCTCATCTTCTTTACCAAAACGCTTGCACTCGAAGTAATTTTCAATCCCTCCGGAGTTGTAACTTCGCAGGAGATCTCGAACAATCCTTCAGTTTGGGGAAGATTCCAGTGTATGAGTGAATCATTCTGAGTAACCAGTGAACCAACAGTCGATGTCCACGAGTATAACAACGGTCCTCCATCTGCATTGCTGGCATTGCAAATAATAGAAGCTACGGCTCCTGTATAGTACCAGCTTTTATCCATTGTAAACCCACCAATAGCAGGAGGAACAGGAATGCTCTCCACAACGGTAAGATTAATACTGTCCTTTGACGTCGCTACCCCTGAAGTTACCTCAAGTAAAATCTTATATATTCCCTCAACTTGAGGAACATTCCAGCTAAAGGATTCGGAAGAAGAAGACATGGATAAAATTCCATTAACGTACCAGTTGTACGTCAGAGTGCCGGTGTTATTTTCTATCGCGCTATAATACAGGCACCTGCTGATTGAACTCTACCAACGTATCCTGAACATCCAAGGATTTAATCCGGAGGCGGCCTTCAAAATTATAACCGTAATTGTAGTCAACAACAGTATTGCCCAAGTACAACTTCTCCTTCCTTCTCTACCAATGTCGAACCTGGCGGAAGATAAACTAACAACATCACTTCATTGGCTAGGACATCAAGCGCTATATTTCCTGTCACATTGGTTTTGATGACAGTTTCTGAAATGGCATTATAAATGTCATACGATTGTGGCCCCAACGAAAGTGGTTACTTGCCGAGTATCATCGTGCGGGTTGTAGATTAGAAAAGATGGAAAAGTATTTTGTCCGAAAAAATCAGTCTTATTGATGTCCAGTTTTAAAATCCCTTCCACATCAGTTGATTCGGTTATTGCTCCAAGGTAACCCACGTGGGATGAGCCATAAATTCCGAGATTCGTTTGCGCCCAGCCTTTCTCTTTTGGCATCACCTGTTCCGTATAGTTTTTTGCCTTCCCAATTTTCCTTTAGAGCTTCATAGGCAATTACGGATTGAGGGTCATACTGTGCACTCCACGTATAGTCATCCTGGTCTCGTTTGGGGTAAATATTGTGGGTAGAACAAGCGACTAGCGTTTGCAAGGTTAAGGGTCCACTTTGCAATATCACGCGCAAAACGTTTGTCATACTTAATCATCGGCACCAATGTGGCGGCCTGTTGAAATCCATTCATGGCAAAAGCATAGTCATTGCCTGTGTCGTTCGCTTCGCCTATCAGGCCTGACACATCGGAACCATTCCATTTGCCAGCTATTACTCCCCAACCTCGAAGTGGTCCACGGTCGAAACACCAGTTCACCATTTTCTCCAGATCATAATGTGTTCCTAGTTCAGCATTCATCTTAGCGGCGATAAATGCGCCGTAAGGTAATTGAAGCTCATAAGAGGGGTTGGAATTGAGACTGGACAAAAAATCCATGGACAGCTGCGCTCCTGTCAAATATTTTATTTCGCCGGTATGTAGCCACGCATGATACAACAGCCAGGCTATAGTGCCCGCAGCCTCAGGTTCAATAACACCGTTAGCATTCGGCGTCATGCTTGCGAGCTTCCATCCTCTGTAATTCATTTCCGGAATTGTCCAGGGCGTGGTTGACACCACCCATAGCATGAACCGCATCGAGCCATCGATCTGCTATCGTCTTAAATTGCAAATCAAAATCAGGTACATCGGGATATTGCGAGTACAATTGAAAAAAAAATACATTGGGCATGAGGTCATACCACCAGTCGGTACCGCTTGTTGAAAAATAACCATTCAGATAAACATTCTGATCTATTCGCCTTATTAAAAAAATCTCTTGCTCTTTTCTGCCCAGTTAATTCCGTTCTGATTGGATTTATCAATACCGACTAACGTGGCGCCTACCATTGCAGGAATAATATTGATCGCCTCAGCCTGATTGCCATTGCTTGCTGAGCCGACATATGTATCCAGCAGAATGGGTTGAAGAATAGGGTAGTTAATTCCGTTTGGCTTAAGATGCATGAGCGGAAGAAATTGGCCGACGGCGGTTGTAGAGAAAATGAATTCATCATATCGCAAGGCTACATCTTTCCAGTCTCTCATAACGATAAGGAGAAGGAAGGTTTGGCATTTGGGTTACACGCGGAAGATCTATCTGCCCGGTCTGAGCAAAAGATTGAAAACATAAACCAGTAATGAATAATGAAGCAATGACATAGATTTTTTTAAAATGCTTCTTTTCCATCGCCCCCTTTTATTCTTTTTTACATTAAAAAAGAAGTTGTATCAAAAGTGTAAAGTAAAATTTTCATCCAATTTTATGCTCCTCTACGATCTCTGCGGTTTACCTTTTTTTACCGCAGAGATCGCTGAGGAACTACGCAGAGTTTCGCAGAGCGAATTCGTGATCACATTTTTGAACTTTGATTTTACTACCACTCTTGGTACAACCTCTCCATATCAGGTAGATCCTGATTCATCGAAAAAATTTACGTCACTAAGGTTTCTCAACCTCATAAATGCTGGTAACCTGCGACGCAGAAAGTACTGACTTGTAAATCCTGACCTCGTCAAGAGAACCGATGGAAATATCCACCCCATGCCGCAGGGATAACATGATAATCTGCGTGTCCAACAGTATCAAAATTACTTCCATCATTTAAGGAATACTTATCCGTAGGGAAATCCTGTCCAAAAACTAAATTGTAAGGTTTAGCTGAAATGGAAGCAGCAGCATTAGGCGTATCAGTCCATGTTTTAACGGAGATGCCATTGACATAAAATACCATTGAGCCCGCAGTATATGTCACAACTAAATGGTACCATTCATTTTGATTTATTGCGACCACAGCATCACGATCGTAGCTTCCTCCACTATGCCCAATCGTTGCAAAGGGTTTGTTTCCATCCTGAACTTCAAATTTGAATCCTAGCCAGGATTGCAAGCCCATAAAACGGTTGTTGCGAACTTCACTCAATTTCACCCAAACGGAGATTGACAAAGAAGCGGGATTAAGGGCGGTGTTATAAGGTACCTCAACATTGGCACCTTTATCTAACAGAAGGGCTTTGCCTGCAATTCCATAACGGTCTGGTCCGAGAACGGGAGTTCCAGCACCGAACAAAGCTGGACCAGCCTTAATTGTTCCATTACGTGTATTACCAGAATAATCTTTGACAGTGGTGCCTACTGCGACCGTTGTTAATTCATCAAAAGTCCATTGGCCTACTAAATTAGTCGGATCAATTGGAACAACTTTCTTACCCTCATACACGGCTATTGCTGCGGCTAGAGCAACATTGGCACTGGTGACGGCAGCCTGAGTTGCCGTAAGGTCATCAAGAACAGCTTCCGCCTGAGCGATGGCTACGGCCAAGTCTGTCTGAGAGCCTTTAAGGTAATTGCCTGTTCCAACGCCCTCCGATGTTGTAGAAAGCAAAAGATTTGCGCCCGCAACGGAAGCAGTCAGATCTGTTTTAACCACTGGAGGTGCATCGTCATCACTGGAACATGCGGCAAAAAGGCCTGCCGTGAGCAGAACCGTTGCCATGAGAAGAAATTTAATTGATCGTGTTTTCATAAGTTATTGTTTAAATAAAAAATTGAGTTATAATTGATTAAAGGATTCGTATCCAGTTCAGATTGGGGTATACAGGAAATAACGATTTTGTGCATAGATAAAACCCGTTCCTGCCAATGCGGCATTCTGCAACGGACTGGCCATAGCGCATCAGGTCAAAGTAGCGATGGAATTCAAAGCCTAATTCCACTCTGCGTTCATGCCGGATAGCATCGCGCACGGTTTGTT
This sequence comes from uncultured Bacteroidota bacterium, assembly GCA_963837415.1. GTDB lineage: Bacteria > Bacteroidota > Bacteroidia > Cytophagales > Cyclobacteriaceae > Chryseolinea. The sequence goes on from CAWING010000009.1 coordinate 216,902, forward strand.
GATCGATTGAAAGTACATCGGGCAGCAATCCAATTGGCACTGATGCCAAAGCCAGCAAGGTCCTTATCATGCAGGTAACTTTCTCTCGCTCTTTTACGCACAGCATTCAAAGGCACCAAAGCTTCGGAAGCCCGGCTAAGTTCATTCAGTGCTTCCGCTTTCATCAGCAGGATATCAGCATACCGGAGATACACATAGTTGAGACTCGCATCACCAGATAATCGGTTCTTCTTTTAATGGCTGCATGTGTTTTTTCTGCAGATAACCTGTGGGTGACCAAGCCGGATCAAATTCTTCGCCATTGACCCATTTTTGTCCTGCGCGTCCTACTGTATAGTCAAGTCGAGGGTCGGCAACATTGGCAGCCGTTTGTTCAAATTCGTTCACAAAATTTTGCAACGGCACATTGAAGTAATATCCATTGTCTTTCGGGGGAGAAAAGTATTGGTTTAAGTGGCTTCCCAAGCTTTGGCGATTGATTGCTGAGATGCTGGATTTCAAAAAGTGATTCTGTATTATTTTGTGTCGAGTCGATAAAGTTATTTTTATAAACTTCTTTCAAGGCTATAAATACCGAGTGCGTCAACTGCTGCAATAGCTGCTAAGGCATCGTCCCATTTCTGTTGATAGAGAAAAGTTTTAGCGAGAAGCCCCAATGCTGCTCCTTTCGTATGCCCTGCCAACATCAGATGCCAGTGTACTCGGTTTCCAAAACGATCGATTGCTTCCTGAAGATCTTTTTCAATCTGCGCATAGACAATAGCCGTAGGAGATTTTGACTTGTTGATCTCATCCGGATTAATTGGAGGATTTAATTTTAATGGAATCTCTCCAAAAATATTAACCAGATTGAAATAGAAGTACGCGCGTAGAAATTTTGCTTCCCCCAGTATCCGGTCTTTTAACTCGACATCCATAACGATATCAGGCCCGTAGTACAATAAATAATTTGCACGGGAGATTCCTTCGTAGTAGTGTTTCCAGATTTTGTCAGTACTCCATTGTTATTCGAGTAGCGTAAACTCATCGATAAATTGGACGTCACTTAAATCTCCAGGCAGTCCTCCTTTTGTCGCATCATCCGAGGCGACATCACCCAATACCCACAATTTATTGTCCGTTGAAACAAACGATGCAGCATTGTATACGGCAGCGATGGCGAGGTATGCATGAGCTTCCGTTTTGTAGAACGTAGCATTTGAATAGGTTCCCTGAAGCTGCTCATCCAAAAATCTGAGCATGCGCTGAAGACAAATACGAACAGCGTGAATATTATTTTAATTGTATTCTTCATGATGTTGCTGTTAAAAAGTAATGATTGAAACCCACGTTGTAAGATTTAGCTGCCGGATAAGTTCCCCAATCCATACCTAAGGCAGCATCACCCTGATCCTTGGCGTTATTGCTAACCGTCATCTCCGGATCCAGGCCGGAATATTTTGTAAACGTGAACAGATTTGTGCCGGAAAAATAAATTCGCACAGCGCTGAAGCCGTATCTTATCCAACACAGTTTTCGGAATCGAGTAACCAATCTGTAGATTTTTAAGACGTGTGTACGAGCCGTCTTCCAGAAATCTTGTCGAGTATACTATGGCATTATTACCGGAAGCATCCCAGGATGCGCGGGGATATTCATTGGAAGTTCCCGGACCTGTCCAGTGATTATCAAAGTATCGTTGCGTGACATTAAAGGAGCGATAGAAACCTTCTATGTCACGGTTAAGAACTGAAAATATTTTTTGTCCGTAGGCACCTTGAAAGAATAACGACAAATCCCAGCTTCTATAACTTAAATTGATGTTAAGGCCTGCCGTTATTTTTGGTATAGGGCTACCGATATGCGCGCGATCGGCTCCATCAATTCTTCCATCCGCATTCTGATCCTTAAATTTTACATCACCCGGTTTAATTCCATTTCCCTGAAAAGCATGCGTAAATATGTCAGTCTCGCTCTGGAATATACCTTCCATTTCGTAGAGATAGAATGATCCGACAGGATGTCCCTTTTCGGTAAGCGTAATGTTATCAGATCCGATAAGATCCTCCGGAGATTGGCGTGTCAACTTGCTTCACTTTATTCCGTAATGTAGCGGCATTACCACTTATCGAATATTGGAAGTCTCCTATGCCATTCGAATAATTAAGTGCAAATTCTAATCCCGTGTTTAATACTTCTCCATTATTCACCCAAATGAAATGATTAAAACCAGAATCATCTGCTCCGCTTGAAGAAGCAATGGGCTGTTTCACCAAAAGGTCTGATGTTATCTTATTAAAATAATCAAGGGATATGGAAAATTTTCCATCCGACATTTCCAGGTCAACACCTACATTTAACTGTTTGCTTGTCTCCCACTTCACTGTGCTATTGCCTAAGTTGCTCACAGCATATCCCGTGGATTTAACATTCCCGAAGGGATAATTATATCCGGCGTTAATCATGTCGGTAAACGGATAATCGCCAATTTCCTGGTTCCCTATTGAGCCATAGCCTACCCGTAGCAACAATCTGTCAATAAGACTACTGTTTACAAGAAACGATTCTTTGTCAAGTCGCCAGCCCAGTGAACCAGCATAAAAATTTCCCCAGCGGTTATCAATCCCAAACCGTGAAGATCCATCTCTTCGCAGCGTAGCGGTGGCCAGGAATTTCTCTTGAAAGTCATAGTTGATCTTTCCGAAATAGGATAATAAAGCGTTTCCTGTTTTGCTTTCTTCTGTTGTCCTTTGACCTAAGCCCATTGCCCAGATAAACCAGATCATATTCCTGATCAGGGAAGTCTTTTTCTGTAGAAATAACTTCATAACTCTGTGCCTTAACAGCTTCCGTTCCCAGCAAAAAAGTAAAATTGTGTTCGCCCGAAGATTTTGTATAGGTAGCGAAATTGCTGAATGTAAGGGTTTGAAACCTTCCATCGGTAACCTAAGCTGGTTGACGCCGTTGATCCGTTCCAAGTGTTCCCCAATTACGATCAAACCGCCTTTGATTCGCGCTGGTGAAATCCACTCCAACGTTGGATGTAAATTTTAAATCTTTTAATAAATCAATTTCTACGAAAAATTTTCCAAACAACCGGTTGCTGATCTTCTTGTTGTTGTTGTAGGCCAGCATCCCAACCGGACTATAGCCGTCGCCGAAAAGATTTGTGTAAAGGTTGTCACCATCATAATTATCACTCGGCTTGTCGGTAAAATCGCCATTCACATTATAGATGGGAATTGCAGGTGTACGGAAAAACGCATACCGGATCACACTGCCTCCATTTCCGCCAGCACCATCACCTGAGCTTCCAATAATATCGGTGGTGGCTTTAGTAATATTTAGATTAACACCTGTTCTGAGCCAATCCTTTACTTCCGTATCAATATTGATACGGCTGCTGATGCGCTTATAATCACTGCTCTTGATGATGCCTTGCTGATCGAAATAATTTCCGGAAATAAAATATTTTGTTTTCCCTTCTCCACCACTTATCGAAATACTGTGCGATTGAAGAATTCCATCCCGCATAATGGCATCTAAGTAATTTACATCGGACAGTGTGGCCTGAATATCTTCCGTGATCAGGGGACGATGTAACAGTGGGTTGTTATTTGCATTATCATTATTGGTAGCCTCATTGAAAATCGTTACATAATCGTTGGTGTTCGCCATGTCAATCATCCGGCTTGGAGATTGAACACCAACCAGACTACTGAACTGAATTTTCGGAGAACTGCCCGCTCCTGATTTTGTTGTTACAATCACGACACCGTTTGCAGCACGCGAACCATATAATGCTGTGGCACCCGCATCTTTCAACACGGTAATGCTAGCAATATCCTGCGTAGCTATGGTATTAATGTCCAGTGTTGGAATTCCATCCACAACATACAAGGGGCCGTTGTTGCTATTAATAGATCCAGCACCACGGATACGAACAGAAACGCCTTCACCAGGTGCTCCTGTATTTTGAGTAACCACAACACCTGGCGCTCTCCCCTGCAATGCCTGATCAATACTGGGTAATGGCAGCATCGTTAGTGTTTCCGCACTGATCGAATTTACAGCTCCTGTAATCTTTCCTTTTTCCTGTGACATATAGCCCGTCACTACAACTTCACTTAGCTGAGTTGCATCTTCTGCAAGAACAATATCAAAGGTTGTTCTTTCACCTATTGATATTTCCTGAGTGAGGTAGCCGATGAAAGAAACAACCAGGGTTGAGTTTTTAAGCTTCTCATCGAGCTGAAGTCTAAATGCCCCTTCAACATCGACGGTCGTTCCTGACGTTGTATTCTTAACTAAAATGCTCGCTCCAATAAGAGGTTCGCCGGCAGCATTTTTTACCGTACCGGTTAACGTGATCTGAGCCTGGGCGCTAAAGCTGAGCGTCACCAGGAAAAGCAAATAATACATTTTTGTTTTTTTCACAGCATTCGGGGTTTTATCGGATGTTGGGTTGATCATAGGCTACTATTTTGTTATCTGACATATATTTATTGTCCTGGATTTCCACTTCACTGCCAGAAGGCAGTACCACCAGCAGCCGCGAGGATTTGGCGGGAATATCAAAGCAGCAATTTTCTTCCGACGCATTGCGGAGTAGGTATTTATGGGTCAGGGCATCGTAGAGGTCTACTTTTGATTTATCTGTCGGAGAAAAGCATACAGTCTTCAAGGTATCATAAGGATTATAGTATAAGTATGTTGGAAAGGATTCTTCCCGATAAAAATCAGTAGCCGTACAGTTGATCTGCAGGATCTTGTCAACATTTGTTTTTCGAACAAGTGCTCCAAAAATTCCAACCTGTGCCGAACTGTACAGGCTGAACATGGAAATATCAGGTTGACCTGTTGTCCACTTTGGACCATCGCCTATTGCGACTGGAGAAATTCCCTTAAGGTCTTGTCTTTTATAGTCATCGGCTTTTCGTATTCCCTCATACGCTATCACATTTTTTGAGATATCCTTTTTTGCGGAAAGCCACTGATGCTGGTCATCAATTTCATACGGATAAAAAAGCCGCGCTGCATTGGTAACATTCAACATCCATTTCCCGATAGCAGTCAGCATACCGGGTGTCATATTTTACCATTGGCACCAACGGCCAGGCCATATCAAATGAGTTCATTAAAAAAGCATAACCCCCGCCATCGGTTATACTTCCTTGTAACCCGTGTACATCATAGTCGCCCCATCGCTCGGCGATTACACCCCATCCTGTCCTGCCGTCGGCTGCTTTGCATCCTTCGAAAGTCCAGTCTAAAATTTTCTTTACATCGTAGTTTGTTCCGTGCTCGGCATTCAATCGCGCGGCTACCAACGCGCCAAAGGGCATCAGTACTTCATAAAAACGGCTCTCCTTCTGACTTACGAAGGCATCCATCGCTGACTTTGCTCCCTTCAGGTAGCGTTCGTCGCCAAATTTTTTATACGCACATAACAATACATAAGCGTGTCCACCCGCAACGTCCTGCTGATGCGGAATGTGGTTGGACATACCTTTCATCTGACCGTAGTCGAAATAGGAGTAATTGTAATTTCCGTGAAGAACCGAATCAGCTTTAAAGAATTGTTCGGCGATGATATGCTGCAGACTATCGGCTTTCGGTACCTTTGGAAATAATTCACAGACGCCATAATACAATACATTGGGAAAAACATCATACCACCAATCCCGCCCATAGCCACCGCCTAACAGAGCCACAGATGGATCTGTATTATTCATCATAATGTTCCAGCCATTGGTAGAATTGAAATAATTCTGCGTCATCTTCACATAGTTGAATCCATTCTGATCTGTTTTATCAATACCTACGAGTCCGGCACCCAGCAGCGAGCCCATAGAACAAAGCGCTTCATGAAATTCTTTGCTTCCTTTTGGTCCTTGACGAACATCACCAATGACTGTGAACATGCCGAATGTATTTTGGGGAAAATTCCGCTGCGCACTATCGATCCAGATAAACGGCAGATACTCTCCTTTCAGATCCAGGTTAAATACATACTGATCGAAATGGTGAGCTTTCTCATACCAATCTGTCATCTTATAAGGCTCGGGCTGATCCGGCATTAAGGCGATGCGGTCAATGACGATCTGAACTACTGGTTGAGGCTTGGTGCATGAAAAAACGAGCGGTAGCAGAAGTACGAGGTACGAAGTACGAGGTGCGAAGGGGCCACTGCGCCCAAATCTCAGCAAGGCTAAAATCCTTCCTAAAGAATAGACAATACGTTGTACTCCGTATTTCAAAACTCGAAACTCGTAACTCAGAACTCGAAACTTATTATTCGTACTTCTTACCTCGTACCTCATACCTTTCATCAGTTTTGTGTAGTTTATAAGATTGCCTTACGATGTGTCTGGCCAGCGGAATAGAAGCCAGCTGAACAACTGCGATGACGATCAATGAATATTTTAAAGCAAAACTTTCGGAGATATAGGTGGCGAAACAAATAAAGAGTCCTAAGCCAAGAAATCTTCCGATATACAATCCGAACTCATGATTGAATATGTAGGTAAATTCATTTCGGTTTTCAATTTTAGAAACAACATCGATCACCCGCATTTGAATTGGGAAATATGCGATGTCATGCAAGCGGCTGAAACAACACTTTGCACAAAACAAAAACCATCACGCCAAATGCGGAGAATAAAATTCCATTGACCAAAGTTCCCATTAAAAAGATCACCAGGCCAACCGAGAAAATATAAATGCGATGTTCGGGTTTCGTAGTACGTCCCAAGAGATACAACATAATGGCTGTAGCAACACCGCTGATCCCTTGTACTAATCCAAGAGAACCTTCGTTCCCAACCATCCGCATGATCAGAATAGCAGGCGCTGTTACGAGATATCCTTGTGCAAGACCTTTTAGTCCGGCCAACCCCAGCATTTTATTCCAAAGCGAATGAAATTTGAAATAGAGAAATCTTTTCTGTACCGGATTTTTGAATTTTTCCTTATGGATAACGATGCTGGAAAGAATCGTAAGCAAAAAAACAACGATGGTAACCACCTGATAACTGCGGCTCATATTTCCTCCGAACCATCCTTTCGTATCCGCCATAGACAGATATGCGCCTACTACAAGGGGAACCAAAATGAATGTGATGGTATAAAAGAAAGTTTCTAACCCATAATAATAATTGCGGTTTGAATCATTGGTGGTATTCAATGCGAGGAAATCGCGATTGGACCAAAAGAATCCAAAGGAGCAACCCATTAATATTCCTGCCACCCCTACCCCAATCACAGAAAGGTTTTGCAAGGCTCATCATCACCAGCATCGAAAGCCCGCTCAACAACATACCAAAACTATAGAGGTTGGAAATTTTTACGCGACTGAGTAAAAAACCATTGATCAGAAATGTTACCGGAATGCCCGTGTATACAGTGAGTTGATATACCGCCACAATGGTGGGATCGTTCGAGCTTCGCATGATATACGCGCCTACAAATATTTCGATGACAGGAAGCACAAACGCATAGATCATATTGGTGACTAACAGCACCCGCATATCCCTTGGCATCTGCAAGAAAAAGTCATACTCTTCTTGCGGCTTTTTTAATAATGCGGTGATTGTCATATGTGAATTTTAACCTGCCTGTAGGAAACCTGTGAGAGGATGGATTTCTTGTACTTATTTTTTTAACGAAAGTGAATTCAGTATTTCCTGTATCGATAATTCTGCACCGCAGATAACTTCATCGCTGGCCCCGTAGTAAATCGCTTAGAATATCGCCGTTAACCAGATGCCCGTTGGTAAAGATCACATTGCCGAAAAAACCATTTAACTCATAATCTTCCGAAGGCTCCATAATTGGAAACTCGCTTCGCGCCATCACCTGATGAGGGTTTTTGATATCCAGTAAAAGAGCACCCAGGCAGTAGCGCTGGTTTTCATCTGCTCCATGATAGATGGCAAGCCAGCCTTTGGCTGTTCTAATCGGAGAGCAACCTCCGCCAACGCGGGCACTATCCCAACTATTTCTGCGTGTCGTAGCAATGCATTTATGATGACCCCAATGGATCAGGTCTGGTGATTCTGCGATCCAGATATAATTTCCCCCGAGTTGATGACTGCTGGGACGATGCAAGGCAAAATATTTATCCTTGATCTTGTCTTCGAAGATGGCGCAGTCCTTATTGTGGGGAGGAAAGATCATGCCTTTGCGCTCGAAGTGTTTCCAGTCTCTCGTTTGAATCAGCCCAACGCCCACACCATACGAGGATACCATGGTGTAGGTTAGATGAAACACTCTGTCTATTTCAGTAACGCGACAGTCTTCAATGCCATAGGCTTCCAGGGGATCCTTGCCAAAAATCGGTTCGTAGTCTTCCGGCTCATAAAATGTTTTACCATCTGTGCTGCACATCAGCCTCAGATGTGAAAGGGTGGTGAGGTAATCTTTTCCTTTATAACGTATCACTCTAGGGTCCGTAAAATCCAGGTCAGGATCAGCCTTGTCAAATTGAAGTATCTCTATGTCACCCTCCTTGTCATATACAGGCACGGTGACGTAACCTTCCTTTTGGGCCGGTCGCTCAGCAACACGAATCAATAACCAGATCTTTTTGTCAAATCTGAAGACACCCGGATTGAGAAGACATTCAACTATCATTCCTTCGCTACTTGGCTTTATATCTTTAGGAGATACCAGCGGATTTTGTTCAAATCGCTTCGCCAGGTCAAGAACAGATACATTTTGCATAATGAGGGTGCCTCGAACTTAACATTCGATTGCACGACGCAATGTTGCCATATTGGGTACTTTATCTGTCCCACAGGATTTTTAAAAAGTACTGCCTGTTGGAAATAATGATTGAATTGACAGCGGAGAGGACATAATACCACGGAGTGGACAAAAAAATAGAGTTTAGTAGTGAAGGAATGGCCACCTTTGGTGAGCAGAAAGCCTTAAGCAGAAAGCTTAAAGCTTAAAGCTCTGTGGCTTGACGCTACAGGGGCTACGTTAACAGGTGGTTTTATGGCATGTGCAGTATTGCTCTTTTCCCTATTCTCAAATCTGATTCAAAGTGATAGCACATCACCCTGGCCATTTCAGCATGTTGACAAAGCAGCCAAGCTGTCAAACAGCGCTATCACCTCAGTATACATGGATCAATATGATTATGTGTGGCTGGGAACCTGGGATGGTCTGAACCGATATGACGGAAGTTCCATTAAAGTCTACAAACCAGATCCTTTTCTGAAAGGAACCATCAGCAACAACGTTGTCCGGGATTTTCTCGAAGACGGCAAAGGCAATCTTTGGATCGTTACTCACCTGGGTATCAATAAACACAATCGAACAACAAATTCATTTCAGATTTACCTTGACAGTCTTACGGATATTCCTTTCCTGGAATATAATATAAGAGCATGTATTGGCACGGATTCGTCCGTGTGGATCAGCCTTATTGGTAAGGGAATAAGCCGGTACTCATACAAAGAAGATATGTTCATACCAGTTGTTTTCCAAGGCATAGATGCTAAATGGCTTTCCTCGGTTATTAACCTAGGCCAGCACGATGGACTGCAATATCTTCTCGGTAGTGATGGCCGACTCGTATGTACAGTAAACAACCGGTTGGTCTATAGCAAAAAAATTATAGATGGAAATACGCTTACCTTTCATAAATTTATTCGTGTTGATCAACGTTATTTTCTTGCTGTCGTCAATACCCACAAGCAACTACTACTATATAACCTGGACGATATTGAAAGGGCGCCCGATAAAATTACGCTAGGTCCTGTTTCAGTATCCTCTTTATCTGAAAACTTAAATCATACAGCCATTTGGCTGGGCTCAGAATCCGGAGATATTTACAAAATAACTCCGGCCTACAAGGGTTTCATTGCCACGTCCATGAACTCCTACTTTCCAACTTTTTCAAAGGCCCGGATTAAAATCCTCTCTATCCAGGAAACAAAACAGGACATTGTATGGGTAGGCACGGATGGTGATGGAGTATATAAGTTTATGACACGTCCCAAAATATTTTACTCTATTTCCGAAGGCCATCCTGAATCCGGCCAGCTCTCGCATAGCATCATCAGATCAGTCTTTGAGGACAATACCGGCAAATTGTACATCGGAACCCGGGGAGGGGGGTTAAACATCATTGACTCGTTCAACGGCAAGACTACTGTCCTTAATTCCAAAAACGGGTTAAGCAATGATGCCGTGCTTTCCATCAACAAGGATCATGACAACAACATCTGGGTAGGGCTTGACGGCGAAGGAATTGACATGATCGAAGCTGGCACGGGCAGAATATTTCATTTCCCCAGGGATTTTGAAAATAAAAATGAGCTGTTGTTCAGTTCGGTTTATTCTGTCTGCGTCGATGCATTTAACGACATCTGGCTAGGGACAAGCGGATACGGTGTCATTCACATGAAAGTATTCAAAACAGGAAATGGAAAATATCGCTTGAAAGAGTACGACCAGCTATCACATCCACGTGAAGCCACGACGAACTCCATAAAGAGTAATATCGTCTATACGATCGTGGAAGAAAAACCGAACCTGCTTTGGTTTGGCACCCGTGGTGGTGGAATTTACAGGTACAATGCATTAACAAAAGAAATTGAAGAACACATTCAGGCAAACGCAAGTGAAAAAAATAGTCTAAGCAATAATGATGTGCTCAGCATGCACATTGACAAACAAGAACAATTGTGGATTGGCTCCAGTGGCGGGCTTGACAGGCTATTCCTGCAAACCAAGCCCTACAGAATCGAGCATTTTACCCAGCACGAAGGCCTTCCTAACAACACGATACACGGTATACTGGAAGACGCGATTGCCAACATATGGCTTTCAACAAACCGGGGCCTGGTAATGTATGACCGGGGCAAGAATGCATTTAAGAATTTTGACACAAATGATGGTTTAAAAAATAATGAATTTGCAGATGGCGCTGCATTTCAATCCGCTAATTCCATGAAGCTTTTCTTTGGTGGAATCGATGGGCTGGACATTGTATATCCTCATAAACTTCATACCCAAAATTATTTTCCCCGCCTCACCTTAACAGAATTTCAAGTGCGCAACGTACAGGTCACACCTGGTGACGATAGCCACATACTCACTCGAAACATTGACCTGACAGATACCCTTATTTTGAAGTACGATCAAAACTTTATCAGTCTTTTTTTTACTACACTGGATTACTGGAATAAACAGAAAAGCGAATACGGTTATTTTCTGGAGAATTTTGATAAGGGTTGGAACTACATTGGGCAGCAGCAATCTGTCACCCTCACCAACATTCCGCCCGGCCATTACAAGCTCAACATCAACTATACGAATGAAAATGGCGACTGGGGTGTGGCCCCGAAAATAATAACCATTATCGTCACACCACCATTTTGGAAAACGACGTATGCTTACGCATTTTATCTTTTACTAGCCCTCGCATTGCAGGCAGGGATCGTGCTGTATATCCGTTGGAGAACCAGAGCAAAAAAAGCAATGGCCATAAATAAATTTAGAGCGCAACAATTGAAAGAGCTGAATGATTATAAACTCCAGTTTTTCACGAACATTGCCCATGAATTCCGGACCCCTCTAACCTTGATCCTGGGACCAGTAGCTTCCCTTCTTCATACAAATACCAATGCGGGAGAGCAAAAACAACTTAAAACAATTTACAGCAACTCTCTACGGCTGCAGAAACTGATCGACGAGCTGATCCAATTCCGCAAAATCGAGAGCGGAAAAGAAAGTCTGGCTATTGCTGTGGTCGACCTCATTCCTTTCACCCAGGAAATCATAGAGTCGTTTAAGCAACATGCATCCGATCGCGAGGTTCACCTGGAATTTTATCCTGAACCAGATGCATTAACCGCCTACGTGGATCATAAGAAAATAGAAAAAATATTGATTAACCTGATTTCAAATGCCATCAAATACAATTCAAAAGGAGGAATGGTCAGTGTGACACTAAAGGAATCTCAGGGAAAAGCATTTTTCGCAATACGGGATGAAGGAATTGGTATTGCGGAAGAGAATAGAAACAAAATATTTGAAAGCTTCTATCATAATCCGGAACCCATAGCAGGGAATTTCAGCGCCAACGGCATTGAGAAAAGTACAGGTATCGGTCTGTCACTTACAAAAAGTCTGGTGCTGATCCATCGCGGAGAAATACGGGTGGAAAGCAAGCTTGCAAAAGGCAGCACCTTCACAGTGACGATTCCTATTTCAAAAGAATCTTACAGCGATCTTTCGGAAGAAAGCCCGATGATCCTTTCTCCGTCTCGCTTAGGAGAAAAAGTGTCACTGGAATTTGAGACCGACCACTACATGGATGTTCAGTCGAATAAAGAAACAACCCATCGGGTATCTGCACATGAATATTCCCTTTTAATAGTAGATGATCATGCCAGCATCATTTCGCTTCTCGACAATATTCTGTCCGATAAATACATTATTCACAAAGCCCGCAATGGAAAGAAAGCGCTTGAGATCCTGGAGGAAGAAAGGATCGACCTGGTAATCAGCGATGTCATTATGCCGGACATGGATGGACTAACGTTGTGTAAAAAAATAAAAGAAAATATTCAGAGCAGTCATATTCCCGTCATCCTCTTAACTGCAAAAGGTGAAATCGAACATCGAATTGAAGGCTTACAGGTAGGCGCTGACTCCTACATACCAAAACCTTTTCATCCGGAACATCTTTTCATCCGGGTTGAAAAGTTAATTGAACGTATGGAGCTGATCCGCAAGAAATTTAAAAACTTTGCGGATCTGGAACTCACACACCTTTCCACTGGCATAGGAGAAAAAGATGACGATTTCTTTTCCAAAATAACACAATGTATTCAGCTTCATTTAAGCGAGCCTGAATTCAATGCCGATATAATAGCAGAAGAGGTGGGCATGAGCAAAACCTCGTTGTATAAAAAAGTAAAAACCATCACTAGCCTCACTCCTCATGGATTGATCAAACAATACAGGCTGAAAAAAGCAGCAGATCTTCTCAAGAACTCCAGCATGAGCGTTTCCGAAGTGATCTATGAAACCGGCTTTAACAGCCGCTCTTATTTTTACAAATCATTTAACGAAATGTTTCATTGCCATCCGAAGGATGTGGAGAGAGCTAAGGGAGCAGGGGGCAGTTTATAAGTTTGAGGTTTAAAGTTTGAGGTTTAAAGTTATCGGAACTTTAAAATTTCAGCTATATTTTTCAAACTGCAAGGGATAAAATATCAAGGCCGATATTTAAGTAACTCGTCTTTTAGGAGGCTCCTCCGGAGCCTGATCAAGGACATCTTTTATAGCTATAAATAGGTCGCTCCTCCGGAGCGGAGTAAATCACTAGAAAGTCAGAAAAACAAAGGAATGAATTTATAAATGAAAGTGTACAGGAAGGAAGTATGTACTCTTAGATCACAGTTTAACCGTCGCTCTTATTTTACAAATCATTTAACGAAATGTTTCATTGCCATCCGAAGGATGTGGAGAGAGTTAAGGGAGCAGGGAGCAGTTAATAAGTTTAAAGTTTGAGGTTTAAAGTTATCGGGACTTTTAAAATTTCAGCTAGATTTTTCAAACTGCAAGGGATAAAATATCAAGACCGATATTTAGTAACTCGTCTTTTAGGAGGCTCTCCGGAGCCTGATCACGAAGGTCTTTTATATCTATAAATAGGTCGCTCCTCCGCAGCGGAGTAATCCTAGAAAGTCAGAAAAACAAACGAATAAATTTATAAGTGGAAAATGAAAGTAGTAGAAGGAAGTGGATGCTCTTAGATCGCATTTTAACAGCCGCCCCTGTTTTTATAAATTATTTAACGAAATGTTTCATTGCCATCCGAAGGATGTGGAGAGAGTTAAGGGAGCAGGGAGCAGTTAATAAGTTTAAAGTTTGAGGTTTAAAGTTATCAGGACTTTTAAAATTTCAGCTATATTTTTCAAACTGCGAAGGCTAAATATCAAGATCGATATTTAGGTAACACTTCTTTTAGGAGGCTCCTCCGGAGCCTGATCACGAAGGTCTTTTATATCTATAAATAGGTCGCTCCTCCGGAGCGGAGTAAATCACTAGAAAGTCAGAAAAACAAAGGAATGAATTTATAAATGAAAGTGTACAGGAAGGAAGTATGTACTCTTAGATCACAGTTTAACCGTCGCCCTTATTTTATAAATTATTTAACGAAATGTTTCATTGCCATCCGAAGGATGTGGAGAGAGTTAAGGGAGCAGGGAGCAGTTAATAAGTTTAAAGTTTGAGGTTTAAAGTTACTGGGACTTTTAAAATTTCAGCTAGATTTTTCAAACTGCAAGGGATAAAATATCAAGACCGATATTTAGTAACTCTTCTTTTAGGAGGCTCCTCCGGAGCCTGATCAAGGACATCTTTTATAGCTATAAATAGGTCGCTCCTCCGGAGCGGAGTAATCCTAGAAAGTCAGAAAAACAAACGAATAAATTTATAAGTGGAAAATGAAAGTAGTAGAAGGAAGTGGATGCTCTTAGATCGCATTTTAACAGCCGCCCTGTTTTTATAAATTATTTAACGAAATGTTTCATTGCCATCCGAAGGATGTGGAGAGAGTTAAGGGAGCAGGGAGCAGTTAATAAGGTTAAAGTTTGAGGTTTGAGGTTTAAAGTTACTGGGACTTTTAAAATTTCAGCTAGATTTTTCAAACTGCAAGGGATAAAATATCAAGACCGATATTTAAGTAACTCCTCTTTTAGGAGGCTCCTCCGGAGCCTGATCAAGGACATCTTTTATAGCTATAAATAGGTCGCTCCTCCGGAGCGGAGTAATCCTAGAAAGTCAGAAAAACAAGGAATTGAATTTATAAGTGGAAAATGAAAGTAGTAAAAAAAGGAAGTGTGTGCTCTTAGATCACATTTTAACAGCCCCTCTTATTTTTACAAATCATTTAATGAATATTTCATCGTCGCGAAGGATGTGGAGAGTGTTAAGGAACAGGGAGCGGTTGATCAGTTTGAAGTTTCAGGTTGCTGGGTCTTTATAATTCAGTCTTTAAAATCCATTTTAGATATACCTAACAAGGGTGATTCGTTACATTTTAAAAAGACAAGTTCATTTTTTTTCCTCTTAACTCCACGTGATCGACGCTCCGGAGGAGCATCCTATTTATAGTTATAAAAATCAGCTCAACACGGCTCCGGAGGAGCCTCCTAAAAAGATCGCTACCGATAGAAAAAGGAAGCATGGGCGCTTTTACATCACACAAAATTAAAGATTACTACTGCTCCTTCAATGCATCGACGGGATTGCTCCGCGCAGCTTTAAATGATTGAATGCCCACAGTCAGAAGCGAAATAATCAGAATGAACAAACCAGCCTTTACAAACAGCAAGGGAGTAACATCAATCCGATACGCAAATTTCTGCAGCCACTCGTTGGCCGCATAGTAACTAAAGGGAGTTGCAATTATAAAGGCAATACATATCAGAACGACATATGTTTTGCCGAGCAATAAGACCAGTGCAGATTCACTTGCCCCCAGCACCTTGCGTATGCTTATCTCTTTATACTTTTGACTTGTGCTAAACACGACCAAACCAAAAAGTCCAAGGCATGCAACGAGAATCGTGAACCCTGTAAAGAAGGAAAATAAAGTAGCGAGCTTTTCTTCAGCCTTGTACAGCTTGTCAAAGTTTTCATCCAGGAACTTATACTCGAAGGGCCACTCGGAATTGAACTTCTTCCATGTCGATTCAAGATGCGCGAGCGTAGAAGGTATACCTTCGTTTTTGATGCTCAAGGTCAACGTGGAATAAGCAAAGGGATAAATATGAAGAATGACGGGTGAGATATTATCCCTTAGACTATTTAAGTGAATATCTTTGACCACCCCGATCACTTTTCCTTCTTTCAGGCTATCGGGTGCATCCCAGCGGTCCCATGCAACTTCATGGCCGAGAGCGTCCTTGAGATCTTCGTGACCTAACATTTTAGCAGCAGTCTCACTAAGTATAAAGGCATTCTTTTCATCAGCGGGGAAATCTTCCGAAAAATCTCGGCCGGCCAGGACCTTCAAGCCTAATGTTTTTATGTAATCGTGATCCACTGTAAGCATGGAGATAGGAATGTTCTTGTTGCTTGCCTTATCCTTGATGCCGTCGCCCGCATAGGCCTGGCCTGGCAATCCATACCCCATTGATCCGTTGATTATATTCGGGTGGTTCAAAAATGAATTTTTGGTCGCCTCCAGATTAGTCCTCATATCGCCACGCAATGAAATTACCACGAGATTATCCTTATCAAAACCCATATCTTTTGTGCGCATGTAGGTATGTTGGTCTGCGACCACCAGGGATGCCGTGATGAGTAAAAATGAAAGCACGAACTGAAGAACGACCAATCCCTGGCGTAACAAAGCCCGTCCCGAACTTCTTCCCGATTGCTTGTTGGATAATATTTCAGCCGGCTTGTGTCTGGAAATATAAAAAGCCGGATAAGCGCCCGCGGCAATGCCAATCAGAAGTGCAGATGCCAAGAGGATCGGCACCAGTCTTGGATTCATCAAAATCGATGTTGGAATATTCTTCTCGGCAAATGTATTTAGCAAGGGCAGTACCAACTCGGCTACTATTCCTCCAACTATCAGCGCGATAAAGGCGATGATAATGGATTCACTGATGAACTGATAGATCAGCTGAATACGAAATGCGCCCATCACTTTTCGAACTCCCACTTCCTTTACCCTTGTGATTGCGCGTGCTGTTGATAAATTGATAAAATTTAAAATAGAAATAATCAGAATGAAAACTGCTGTTGCCGAAAGTATATAAACTGTCTGTACGTTACCCCTGACGGCAATATCCCAACGCTGATCATAGGCGTGGAGGTGAATGCGCTCCATTGGCATCAGGTGTGGAATATAGTAACTGCCATTTGGTTTCGTTGTTGGCCATGCATAGCGTTCAGCGAAACCTTTCAGCTTGGCTTCCAGTTGTGCAGCATCGGTTCCGTTTCTTAGCTTGATGTAGGTATGGAACTGACTCCATCCCCAGAGTTGCATCCGGTCAGCTTGGCCTCTTACAAAGTCTTCCATGGGGAAAAAATAATTAAGCTGAAGATGCGAATGTGCCGGAAAATCTTCATACACCGCCTTCACGACAAAGGTTGAATCTAGTATTTGAATGGATTGACCAAGGGCTGCATTGCTGCCAAAATATTTGTCTGCCAGAGTTTTGCTAATAGCAACGGAATTGTGTTCGGTCAGCGCCGTTTTCGGATCACCTTCTACGAGGTTTAAACTGAACATCTCGAAAATCGTGCGATCAGCATAACCACCCTTGCTCTCTGTAAGCTTTTTATCACCGACCTGAAAAAGAGTGTTGTTATTAAAATTCAAAAACCGTGTAGCATATTCTACCTCGGGATATTCTGCCACCAACGTTGGACCGATTGGGGGCGGAATCATCGCTCCCTTCATGGTCGAACCATCCTCCAAAAAATACTCATTGAAAACACGGTACTTTAGAGAAACGTCAGCAATATGCTTGTCAAACTTCAACTCATCAATGATAAATAGTGTAATGACAAGGAATGTGGCGATACTGATTGCCATCCCGCTGATGTTGATGAACGAAAACAACTTATTCTTCAACAGATTCCGGATGCCGATCTTCAGATAATTCTTAAGCATAGCGCGAGTTTAGTTAGTGCTACAGCCAAACATGTACCACGTGCAAAAGGGGTGAATTTCCATGCTGAGAAATCATCAGCTGTATAATAACGGACATGGGCGTACCAAGAATGGACACTTGAACACGACCAGTAATCAACACCCGAAATGAGGTCCATTAAACTCCCCATTAAGTTTGCGCGGTGACACTCAGCCTGAAGCAAGGTTATGACGCTATTCTAACTACAGCAGCTGATAAGTTAATCAATGTGCCTGATAAGAAGTCAATCTTACTATGTATCTGCCTTTCTTGTTTGAGTAATTTAAGCGGTGGGGTTTAATCTGTTTACAATCTCTTCACAAATTTTATGTGTTGACAAATGGTCCTCCTGTTGCAATGGATTTTCTGATTCCACCAAACGCAAGAATTCATCGATCATTCCTTCAAACCCCCGTTTACTCAGGGTTGATTCCCAATCACTCACCCTCTCCTTCATTTCGTTTTTATCTTTCAATACAAAGGTATCGGTGACATTATACACTATTCTCTTTTCTTCAGCAGCGAATACTTCCAATTTTTCTTCGTTGGTACCGCTGTCGCGGTTCATGATACCAATCGCGGAAAGGCCGTCTGCGAAAACAAATTGAACAACAACATGATAAAGAAGATTACCTTTTTTCTTTCCGTTGACTATCAGTTGCTCAACAGGATAAGGTAACAAGTGCAGCAGTGTATCGACAACATGTATAAAATCATCAAAAATAAACGTGCGAACATCTCCGGGCAAGGCCCTTCTGTTCTTTTGCATGACGATCATGTTTACGTTATGGAGTGCTTTTAATTTTTGAATGGCAGGAGCACACCTTCTATTAAAGCCCACTTTCAATATCAGACGTTTCCCTTCTGCCAATGCCAAAAGCTTTTTTGTAGAATCATAATGATAGGTGAGCGGCTTATCGACAAACACATGGATATTGTTATTCAACAGCATCGTAACAATATCTTCATGTGAAGCTGTGGCCGTGTGCACAAACGCAGCTGCTATTCCCGCGCTGATCATGGAATCAAGCGAAGAATGTAAATTGGTAAACCTGTATTGCAAACCGATGCTTTGAAGTTTAACCTGATCTCGAGTATACAGATGGGCTTCGAGTTTCTTTTTGCAGAGCACAGGCAAATATGCTTTTTGAGCAATATCACCCAAACCAATAACGCCGATCTTTAACATATTCCAACATACAAAAGGTTAAGTAAAACTAATCTTTTCACCATTCTAATTCGCGAGGAGCGTAAAATGAAATCAACTATGCCGGACAAACTTTCAATTTAAACCACAAAAAATTGCAACAAATCCAGCACATGCAAAACTGTTCAAGGGTGCAATCGCTCAACCAGCATGCGTCTCAGGTCTTACCCTTCTCATGAGTTGCTATATCGCATAGGTTGTGATAACAGAGAATTCTGGTTACAAGCTCCAGTAAGAAAATGTCTGTCCGTTATCTCGTAATTACTTATATTTATTATACAAATTTCCGGTATGAGGCTATCAAATGCTGTTTTATACATTCTGTTTGTTATCGATTTTATAAATTGCCCCGCACAAATCTTTTTAACTTCTCCGGACGGCACCACGATTCGAAATGTGCGTTTATGTACCGGTTGGTAGATTCAATTCATTGAATTCAGAAAGAGAGGTAGAAATTCAAGGAACACCCTTCTTAACTGATTTCTTTTTACCCAGCCATATTTACTTACACAACGGAAAATTTAAAGGAGAAATGCGGTATAATATCTTCTATGATCAGATGGAATTTAAGGATAAGGATTCCGTTTATGCTATCGGTCCGGATATGAGCATTAAGAAAGTGGTAATCGGCTCTGAAACTTTTGTTGTCGATAATTTAGAATTTAAAGGCAAGACCGTTCCCCTGAGTTTAGATAGCGGAAGAGTTTCATTGGTGGCAAAAATGCTGGTAATCTATAAGGAACTCCGACAAGGGAAACCAATGCAAGGCGATATTCCGCCGCGATTTGAGCGGATGCCGGATACATATTATATTAAGATCGGTCATGGGCCTTTAGCAAAGGTCAGCACCGTAAAAAAACTAATTGAGATGCTTCCTGATCGAAAACAGGAGATGGAGAAGTTTACCCAAAACGAAAAAACACGAGCCAACAAGCCGGACGAGCTCACAAAGTTTATTCGCTATTATAATTCTCTCCAATAATCCGCTTGAGAACAGCGTTGCCTGTAACCATTTCCCAGATTGAAAGTTACCCTGGAATAGTCGGTAATCTTAACTGACCAACTTATGCTTCAAAACTACCTCAACACAGCCCTACGGAATTTCCGAAAATACAAAGGTTATACTTTCATTAATGTCTTAGGCCTTACAGTTGGAATAACATGTAGCCTTTTGATCATGCTCTGGGTTAGCGATGAGCTAAGTATAAACAAGTTTCATGAGAAGCATACACGGCTTTACCAGATACTGCGCAACATGTATCTCACCAGTGGTCAGGTTATTACCACCGAAGCTATTCCACAACCCGTAAAACCACTGCTTGAAACCAAGTATCCGGAAGTCGATAAGGTTACACTTATCAGCTGGGAACATGAATATTTATTTCAGAAAGATGAAAAAGTTTTTCGTGAAAAAGGAAGGTATGTTTCCCCGGAGTTTTTCGAAGTATTTTCCTTCCCATTTATCTCCGGGGATCAAAATAGGGCGATGGTTGACATCCATTCGGTCGTTATCTCGGAAAGCCTTGCAAAAAAATATTTCAACGGCAGCGAGAACGCGCTAGGACAAACCCTCAGCATAAATAACGACCAGCATTTTAAAGTTACCGGCATTTTCAAAAATCCCCCGAAAACATCATCATTGCAATTTGATTGGGTCATTCCCGCAGAAGAATATATAAGAAGAAATAAACGGGTCGAGAGCTGGTTTAACGGCAGCTTCAGTCAGGTGCTTACCTTAAAAGAAGGCGCTGATGTAAATAAATTCCGGAAAAAAATCGAGCAGGAAGTAAACGAACACACCAACCATGAAGCCGACGAACGTTTAATAATTCAGAAATACACTGATCGCTACTTGCATTCCACCTTCGAAAATGGAGTGAATACGGGAGGCCGCATCGACTACGTTTACCTCCTCAGCATTGTAGCGATTTTTATTGTGGTCATCGCCTGTGTAAATTTTATGAATCTAGCCACGGCCCGTTCAGCGCGGAGAGCTGGAGAAATTGGGATACGAAAAGTGTTGGGGGCCAATAAACTAGGGCTTGGTATCCAGTTCCTAACGGAGTCACTGGTGGTATCTTTTGGCTCGGTATTTCTCTCCGTCCTTACAGTCATTTTGCTTCTTCCTTATTTTAATGCGCTCACAGGTAAGGTGATGATCCTCGAGTTGGGAAGTCCGCAGGTGTGGATGGTTATCCTGAGCATGGCCATCGCTGTTGGATTTTTATCCGGAAGTTACCCTGCGCTATTATTGCCTTCTTTTAAACTGACAAACTCCCTTAAGGGTACACTCAAGCATTCAGTCAGTGCTCAATTATTCCGCAAGGGATTAGTTGTCTTTCAGTTCGGCATTTCTATTCTGCTGATTGTGGGCACGATCACTGTCTATCGTCAAATGGATTACATTATGTCTAAGAACCTGGGCCTGGATAAGGAGAATCTAGTCTTTATTGAAAAGGAGGGTGCGATGTATAATAAGTTTGAAACCTACAAATCAGAATTGCTGAAGATTCAGGGAGTTCAAAGCGTGACTTCCACCAGCGGCAATCCGTTGTCTTACGGACAGTCGTCCAGCAGTCCTACGTGGGAGGGTAAAAGTCCGGATGAAGAGGTAGAGATGAATATCCTCACCGTAGGCCACGATTTTATGAAGACCATGAAAACGGAGATGCTGCAAGGAAGAGATTTCTCTGTCGAACACAGCACGGACACTTCAAATTATATCATCAACGAAGAAGCGGCAAAAATTATGGGCTTCAAAAATCCTGTAGGTGAACCTTTATCGGTCTGGGGTGCTAGGGGACAGATCATTGGGGTGATGAAAAATTTTCATATGAGTACGTTGTATGAACCTATTGCTCCGCTTATCATACGATATTATCCGAAAAATACATGGATGTGTTTCATCCGAATTGAAGGAGGAAATACACAGGGCGTGCTACAATCAATCGAAAAAGTGACCAAGGCTTTCACCTCCTCTCCCTTCAGATATAGTTTCCTCGACCAAACCTATGCGCAAGCCTATCGAAGCGAACAAATAGTCAGCAGCCTCACGGGTATTTTTGCTGCCATTGCTATCCTCATCTCCTGTCTTGGACTCTTAGGGCTTTCCTCTTTTTCAGCAGAGCAGCGGACAAAAGAAATCGGCATCCGGAAAGTGCATGGCGCAAATGTTACAAGGCTTGTGCTCCTGCTATCAAAGGACTATAGCGTTCTTATATTGTTTGCTTTCGTTTTATCAGCACCCTTAGCTTATTATTTCACCGCGGACTGGCTTACCCGTTTTGCATTTCATACAAAACTTGGCCCTTTGGAATTTATCCTAGCAGGATTGTTCACCTTAATTATAACCTGCTTTACGGTAGGACTTAAATTCTATCAGGCTGCCTCAGCTAATCCTGTGGATTCACTGAGAGAAGAATAATGCTGAACGTGATGGATTGAGAGTGGAGGATGCCGCTTAGTCCTCACTCCAAATCGCAACACCTAAATTCCTCCGGCATCTACTTGGGAATATGTCTGATCACTTCCCTCGCATTCATATTCTCCTTGTCTTTTTCAATCGCCAGCTTATAAAACTTCAATGCCTCGTCCCATTTTCCTGCGACGGCCAGCCCTTCCCCATAGGATTCATATACAAGCGACTCCCCTGGAAACATTTCAATATTTTTTTTAAACAATACCATCGCCTCCGGCACTTTGTTTTCTTTCAGCAACATCTGCCCGCAAGTATTCAGCGCCTCGGCATCCAACTTGCTATTCGGTAAGTGACTAATTGAGTCAAAGGCGACGAGCGCTTTCTCGATGCCGCGGATTTTTGCTGTTTGGTAGATCTTCCCATGAGGTGTTGTTACATTCGCTACCCAGTGTTTAAAATTGCCTGCGTTGATCCGCTTGCCGAGTATTGTTAGCTCGATGTTTACATCATCGCTCACTGCCGTGATTCCTTCCTTGATGCCTGCCCATTTTTTTCCCTCTACCCCGAATTCAATGCGGTTAATCGTAAGCGCCCCCGTAAAAATAATTTGGGAATCATCGCGCACATCTTTCACCACACCAATTGGACGGTCCAGAGGAATTGTTACAATTTTGGTGATTCCGCGGATCGTAAGGTCGCCGGTGATTCGCAGTCCACCCGGCGCGGCTTCCGCTTTTCTGCTGACAAAAAAGATCTTCGGATAGGCTTTCCCATCAAACCAGTTCTCCGATTTCAGATCGTCATCGCGCCACGTGTCGCCGGTGTCGATGGAGTTCACATCGACCATTAGCGTAACCGAGGTCTGCGTGAAGTCCCTCTCGTTGAAACGAACTGCTCCACGAAAATCCGTAAACCTGCCGCGTACCATTGCATAACCCATGTACCTGACGGAAAAACCAATGTACGAGTGACCTGCGTCGATCGGGAAAATTTCTCTGATCTTAAAACCGGTGGACTGGGACCACAAACAAGAAATAGCAAACAACATGAAAGCAAACAAAAGTATGAACCTCTTCATAAATGTATTTTTTAAGTTGAACAGGATGTAAGGCTAGCGTTTGCCAAAAAGAAAGTCGACAATGCCGATAAGGATTGCCTGTTTTCTGTAATTAAAATCAGTTTTTATCTAGCGAGCTCTGATCATTAAGGGAGTTGAATGGTAAATATTTTAATGCGTTGGTGACCGAAGTCTTGAGCTTGGAACCCGGCTGACCGCATCCGAACATAAATGAATCATATTTGAACACTTAGCACGAGTCTCTCAACGAAGGATATGCCTGTAGCACGGTTGTACCTTCAAATCCGATGAAATTGGTGGTTGAGAATATCTGGCACAATTATTAAAACTACATTTAGGAATTAATTATTTGTTCAACATGAAGAAATATCAATTGGGAGAATTTGAAGAGGTGGTCCTGCTCACCGTTGCCGTTTTGTATAAGGAAGCATACGGGGTATCTATTAAAAAAGAAATTGAATCAAGGCTTTCACGCAACGTCAGCGTGGGCGCCTTACAAACTGCCCTGAGAAGATTGGAAGTGAAAGGATATCTGACGTCACATGCCGGAGAGGTTACAGAAGAAAGAGCTGGCCGGCCCAAGAAATACGTACAGATCACGGCGTACGGTAAAAAAGCATTGGAGTATACGAAGAGCACAAGAGAAGAGCTGTGGCGTGCTATTCCCAAAGTAACTCTGAATTTAAAGGCGACGGGGTAAATGCCATGAAAAAATCAAGTATTTCTCCCCCTCAACTCTTCCTTCGCTTCTTCCGGTGGTTTTGTCACCCGGAACTGAAACAATATATCGAAGGCGATCTGATGGAATTATATTCCGAGCGGTTAAAAGATTCCGGAAAAAGAAAAGCGGATTTAAGATTTATTCTCGACGTTTTATTGCTCTTCAGGCCGGGCATTATCAGGCCTGCTGAAAAGAATTATCCTGTAAACAACTATGCTATGTTTAAAAGTTATTTCAAAATCGGCTGGAGAAATCTGGTGAAGAACAAAGGTTATTCGCTCATCAACATTGGAGGATTAGCGGTAGGCATGACGGTAGCCATACTTATTGGCTTATGGGTGTATGATGAAGTATCCTTCAACAAGTACCATAAAAACTATGGTCGTATTGCTCTCGTTATGCAAAACCAGACGTTCAACGGCCAGGTAGAAACCTGGGAAAACCAGGCCTTGCAGTTGGGCCCTGAACTGAGAAGTACGTACGGTAGTAACTTCAAATATGTGGTCATGAGTACCGGGGTTGGGGATCGCACGCTCTCCTTCGAGGATAAAAAATTGGTCAAGAGCGGTAACTACATGGATCCGGAAGTTGCTGAAATGCTCACCTTGAAAATGATACGCGGCTCCCGTTCCGGCTTGAAACTGCTGAACTCGATCCTGTTATCCGCGTCTGTTGCAAAAGCATTTTTTGGAGATGAAGATCCGCTGGATAAAGTGATGAAGATCGATGGCACGATTGATGTAAAAGTGACCGGAGTATACGAAGACATTCCTTATAATTCTGAATATGCCAACTTAACTTTCATCGCTCCTTTCGAATTGTTAGTGAAAAGTGCAGGGTGGGAAAAACAGCTAAACTGGGGTAATAGCTGGTTTAAATGCACGGTACAAATCGCTGATCATGCGAATATGAATCAGGTATCGGCCAATATCAAAGATTCCAAGCTAAAGCGTGTGCTGGTAGAAGATGATGATGCCCGATTTAAACCAGAAATTTTTCTTCATCCCATGAGCCGCTGGCACCTATACGCTGATTTCAAGAATGGATTTTCAGTGGGTGGCAGAATCCAGTACGTGTGGATGTTTGGCCTTGTGGGTGTTTTTATCTTGATGCTGGCGTGCATTAATTTTATGAACCTCAGCACTGCTCGCTCCGAGAAAAGAGCAAAGGAAGTAGGCATTCGCAAGACAATCGGCTCCGTCCGCAGTCAGCTGATCAGTCAGTTTTTTACAGAGTCTTTTTTAGTCGTCGCCTTTGCCTTTTCTTTTTCCATTCTTTTGGCTCAACTTATTTTGCCGTGGTTTAATCAAATTGCCGACAAGAAAATAGCCATACCGTTGATAAACCCATGGTTTTGGATAGCGGGAACAGGCTTCACCTTTTTTACCGGATTGATTGCCGGCAGCTACCCAGCGTTATTCCTTTCTTCCTTTCAGCCTGTAAAAGTTTTGAAGGGTACTTTCCGCGTGGGTAATTTCGCTTCAGTTCCAAGACGTGTATTGGTGGTTTTACAGTTTACAGTATCCATCACACTTATCATTGGCACCATCATCGTATTCCGTCAGATTCAATTTGCACAGAGCCGGCCTATTGGTTATGACAACAACGGCCTGATCTCTGCATCCATAAAATCAGACGAGATCATAAAACACTATGATGCATTCCGACAGGAGCTGTTGAAAACAGGCGCGGTCGAAGAATCAGCGTTGACAGATACGCAGATCACCAGCACGTTTGTAACAAACAGCGGTTTTAACTGGAGCGGCAAAGACCCGCAAATGACCGAAGAGTTTGTTACCCTTCGCGTCACGCACGAATTTGGAAAAATGATAAATTGGCAGATAAAGGACGGACGGGACTTCTCTAAAGATTTTGCCAGTGATACCGTAGCCTTTATTCTAAATGAGTCTGCCGTAAAATATATGGGGCTCACAAATCCTGTGGGTGAAGTAATGAATTGGGGTGAAAATGAGAAGTATAAAATCATCGGTGTTGTGAAGGACCTGGTAACACAATCACCTTACACACCGGTAAAGCAAATGATTTTCATTTTGAACTATAAACAGGTGAGTCTTGTAAATATAAAGATCAATCCAACGGTTAGTACAGGTGAAGCGATCGCTAAAATTGAAAGCATCTTTAAAAAATATGATCCGGATAATGCTTTTGAATACAAATTTGAAAACGAACAATTCGCCCGTAAATTCGGTAACGAAAAACGGATCGGTACATTAGCTTCCATCTTTTCTTCACTGGGAATTTTCATAAGCTGTCTCGGCTTGTTCGGATTAGCTTCTTTTGTAGCCGAGCAACGCACAAAAGAAATCGGTATCCGCAAAGTGCTGGGTGCATCCGTGCTCCAATTGTGGCGAATGCTTTCAAGGGACTTTGTTTTACTGATTGTCATATCGTGTGCTATTTCCATCCCGGTTTCATTCTATTTTATGAACAACTGGTTGCTTCAGTATCAATACCGCACCACGATTTCATGGGAAGTGTTTGCCGTTGCCTGTTTTGGTGCACTATTCATTACCTTATTTACAGTAAGTTATCAGGCAATAAAAGCGGCTGTCACAAATCCTGTGAAAAGTTTGAGGTCAGAATGATTGCAATGCTAAAATTGAAACATCCAAAAATCAATTTCACATCATCATCTGATTCCGATTAACGGGTAACTGATAACCGATAACTATTTTGCTACACATTCCCCTTTCGTGTAAGTGGTAATTCCATTGCACTCCGCTTCGCACGCATTGCCGTAGGTTTTGTTGTTGCACCCACAAACAGGATCGTACTGACGGGTGCACATACAATTTTCCTTTGGATTCTCCACGCACTCACCCGGCTGCGAGGATTTGCATCCAACAAGGCTACACAACAACATGTAATGAATGATCAACCAGAAATATTTCATCGTCGAGGCTTTAATGATTCGATACCTAAATTTAAATATCACCGACTTATTCTGCTAACAACAATTTTCCAATCTTCCAATCTTCTAATCTTTCAATCTTCCAATCTTTCAAGCTTTAAATCTTTAAATCTTTGACCCCCTGCTACCCTCCTGTCTTCTAAACGCCATCGGAGTTTGCGCCGTAAATTTCTTGAACGCGTTCGTGAAGGAAGTCTTGTTATTGAATCCTGCTCTGAAAGCAATTTCCAGCAGGGACGATGCCGGTTCGGCGACGATCAGCTTCTTCGCCTCTTCTACGCGATGTTTGTTGATGTAATCGAAAAATGTTGTGTGCAGCTGTTCGTTGATCACCTGCGATACATGATGCGGCGAAATGTGCACCTGATCCGCGAGTTCCTGCAATCGGAGCTCATTGTTGAGATAAGGCTTTGCCTCGTTCATGAATTGTTCAAGCTGCGCGCTATATATCTTCGCCTGCTCCTCTCTAAGTGATGACTTTTCATATTTCGTTGATTTGCTAACCGTCCCTGAAGCCGAAGGCCAGACCACACCCGCAAGCTTATAACCGATCAGGTAGATCAACAGCGCGGTGGGAATGACATAGAGATAATCAAGATTCCGGTTGTACGAACGCGTTACAAAGAACAGGATGAGGAACAACGATACAAGTGAGATCACTACCAACAACAGGATGGTTACTGTTTTCAGCCAGTGTATGTAATGAGGATTGAGTGATGAATAATTTCCTTTCAGCTTCCCTTCATACTTTCGGATCATAGACGAAGTAAAAGCGAGATAGAGCAACACGTGAAAAAACTGCAACACAAAAATAGACGCATACGCGTACTGCATGAATGACACATTATCATTCAACGGATCGAACGTAGAAAGCATGCCATAATTCACCTGCCTAAAACTCAGGAAGTCAGACGTGAGCAGTGGAATGATCCATACGAAAACAAAAAAAGGTGCAATGTGAAGTGCGGCAGCTGTCGAAAAGCCGATAGGCTGTCCAACGACCGAGCGCGCGTAAAAATAAAACAACGGTCCGACCAGCAGCCAGGCACCGTATCGGGTACCATAGAACGACTGCAATTGTATATCATACGGCAACCTAACCGACAAAAACTCAGCTTGAAACCACAACAGCATCAGCACCAGAAGAAACAAAAACACCTGTTGCGCAGGCTTGAGCTTGTATCGGATCAGCAACACGGACAGGATAAACAATCCCTGAGCAAGGGTGACGAATAAGAGTATGGATAAGAAATCAACCGATAACGACATTTAAGCAATATCATGCTAACTTGACTCAACTCAAAATGCCGATCAAGGTCAATGGAGATATCAACGAACTTTTCCAGGAGAGAAATACATCTGGTTATTAGAAGTTGATTCATCCGGTTATGATGCAGCCTCTATTTTGCAAAAATCTTCTTTATCAATATAGCGGGTCTTTCCATTGGTATCACCTGCAGCCTTCTTATTCTACTATGGGTAACGATGAGCTGTCATTTGAAATGCTCCATTCCAAAGCGGATCGGCTCTCAGTTAAAAGCAAATGTTTACATTCTCCGCTGAGTCTCCCGTCTCGGTGGACTCTGATGGAAGCACACGCGAAGGATTGCAAAAGTAAATTATACTAGATGGCAAGTCCTGGATACATCCAACATAGTGGGCTGAAGCACAGAGTCCTCGAAGCAAGAGACCCTGCAACAATTATTCATTTCTCAAGCTATCCGTGGGATTCGCTAAGGCAGCCTTAACGGATTGAATGCCGACCGTGAGGGCAGCAAACAAAATACTCAGCACCGCCGAAAATGCAAATATCCACGCGTTGTCAACCAGGGTGATATGATTGACAAAACCCTGCAGCCATTTATCCATGAAATAATATCCTATCGGACACGCGATCAGACCGGCTACTAGCACCAGCGTTATGAAGTCTTTTGACAATAATGTTGCAATGTTGGCAATAGAAGCTCCCAATATTTTGCGGATCCCAACTTCCTTCGTCCGCTGGGCTGAAACAAACATGATCAGACCTAATAGTCCGATACATCCAATGCCAATGGCCACGGAGGCAAAGGCGACCAGCAAGCGTGAAATTTTCTTTTCTTCTTTGTAAAAAGTCGCGAGCTGCTGATCCAGAAAAGCATACGTAAAGTAATATTCGGGAAACGCCGCCTTCCATTGTTTCTCGAGGTGATCGATAGCCTCCTGGGCATGGTTCATGTCTATCTTCACCGAAACCTTTTGAAAATTCTCCTCAACCCGTGTGATCAAAACTGGATGCACTCCCTGGTGCAGCTTAACAGTCTGAAAATCTTTTACAACCCCCACGATAGTCGCGCGTTTTCCCGAGTATTCGATTATTTCGCCAAGGGCTTTGTCCGGTTTATCGAATCCCATTTCCTTTACGAGGGTCTCATTGACAATCACGTTCAATCCCGAATCTCCTTCTATAGTACTGATGCCGGCGATGGTCTCAATATCAAACATCTTCAAATAACTGGAATCCACCAGCTTTACCTCTACAGATCCCTCATTGGTCATTGATTCATGTTTAAAATCTTCCCACCATTTGTTAATGGTAGCAGATGGCGTGTTCAACGAAAAACTAACATTCTCTATTTCCGGATATTGTAAAAGGCTGTTTCGTAACGTCGCGAGCCGCGATTTGTCTGGAAGAGGAAGATCCGCTGTGAGCACAGCATCTTTCGTGAAACCCAGGGGCCTTGAAGCGAAATAATCGTTCTGCCGGATCGTGATCAATGTACAGATAATCAATACCTGAGTGATGATGAACTGAAAAGCAATCAGTCCTTTTCTAATAAATATTCCTTTTGCACCCATGGACATTGGAGCGTTTTTAAGAGCGGCAACAGGTTTGAAGCTCGACAGCACAAAGGCGGGATAAAAACCTGAAAAAAGTGTAACAGCCCCTACGATCACAACCATTAAAAAAAGTGTTTCAGGTTGTGTTAACGTTTCAGGGCTTAACGGAATCTCTGTAAGCTGCTGCGACATTATTGTCAGTTGACTAACCAGCAGAAACGATAAAAGCATCGCTGCCACGGTGACAAGAAACGCTTCTCCCAGAAACTGAAGGATAAGATTCTTTCGACTGCTTCCTAACGTTTTGCGAATACCCACCTCCTTGGCACGCCGGATGGCCTGGGCGCTTGCCAGGTTCGTGAAGTTGATACAAGCGATGACCAATATAAAGATCCCGATAATGCCCAGCGTGTTGATCGCATCGGGGGAAATCGTACGTCTATTAAAATTATCGCTGATAAAATGAATATCGCGCAAGGGTATGGCACTGAATGCTCTATATTTTTCCGCATACTCCTTACCCTGACGTCTTTCAATCAAACTTTTAAATTTTGCCTTCAACGCAAGAGGATCAACCCCTTTTTTTAACAGCACATAGGTGTGATAAAATGAATTAAATCCCTCGAAATTATCAGCTTTATATGCGTCTTTATTTTTTTCCAATGTCGCATGCGAAACAGCTATTTGGATAGGAAAATCCGAATTCACTGGAGGATCCTGAATGACGCCGGTAACGACAAGGTCCTCCACATTATTGAGACGAATGGCTTTCCCCAACGCATCCCCTTTAAAGAATTTATTCGCCAGCGATTCGGTGATGACAACTTTGTTTGGGCCCTCCAACGAGGTTTCAGGTTTCCCTTGTTTCCAGTGAAAATCAAAAATTTTAAAGAACTGAGGTTGCACAAAATAGATTTCTGGAATGCTGGTCAGTTCGCGATTTATTTCAATTTGTGTTTTGTCAGGATTTAATTTCTTGATCCCGGCAACCTCTTCCATTTCAAAAAATTCAGTGCGCAACGCTGGTGCCAGTCCTGTGGGCGAACCCATATCATGACTTTTCTCTTCGCCAGGCCCGCCTGTATTGATACGATAGATCCGATCGGCTTTTGTATGATACCGATCGTAACTCAATTCGAACCTTACGATAAGAAAAATAAAAAGCGCGCAGGTGATGCCAAGCGTAAGACCCAGGATGTTGATCAATGAGTAAGTTCGGTAACGCTGCAGGTTGCGGACGGCTATTTTGAAGAAGTTCCCCAGCATAAGGTTTTAGTTAGACGTTAAGTAAACCCGCTAAGACAATTATCGATCCAGCCTATAGATAAGCTCAGACCACGTGTTTAATTGCTAGGCATGATAAAGCCATGCTCGTGTGCGAACTATTTTGTTCGAGTGCGGACTATGGCACGTCTACCCAAATCCCGCGCGGACACAAAAACCAAGGATAGGACCGTTATGTCGCAAACAACCCCTTAGACTGTCATATATACCACCGTTCAAAGTCATTTTCGCTCGCCATTTTTACAAATAAATTGAACCATGGTTACTGAAGTAAAATAAAATTTCAAAAACTTAAAATTTAGAAAAATGAAAAAGACAAAAATTTTCTATTGGGTATTTACAGGCCTGTTTTCATTCATGATGTTTGGATCAGCCATACCGGATGTGTTAATAACGGAAGTCGCCGTAAAAGGAATGCACTATGACTTAGGGTATCCCATGTATCTTATTCCCTTTGTAGGAGTAGCCAAGGTGTTGGGCGTAATAGCTATTTTAATTCCTGGTTTTGCTAGAATTAAAGAATGGGCTTATGCCGGTTTGTTCTTCGATCTGATTGGGGCTACCTATTCTATCATTGCTATTGGAGAATCTGTAAGCGCCTGGGGTTTTATGATAATGCCATTAGCGCTCGGAGTACTTTCGTACTATTTCTATCATAGGAAAAAACAGTTTAACACCCAACCCAGGTCAGAGGCTGTAACTCTTGCATATACGTAAAAACAATAATCATAAAGCAGCTCCCGATAATTAAATTGGTATGAGAAAGTTGCTGATTCTCAACGCTCAGGCAGGGCGTTTTGGGAATTAGTGATTTCTCATTTCACGCAGCAAAAAATTAAAACCAAAACAACATGGCCAAACAAAAATTTGAAACCACGATCTTAACCGCCGGCAAAACCGCTACGGGTATTCGTGTTCCCGATGATATTGTCGAAAAATTAGGTGCGGGAAAAAAACCTCCCGTGAAAATTTCAATCAATAAATACACTTATCGGAGCACCATTGCTGTAATGAATGGAACCTTCATGGTTGGTATCAGTGCAGATGTTAGAGAAAAAGCAGGTGTGAAGGGAGGCGACAAAATAAACGTTGAAATCGAGCTTGACGCAGAACCAAGAGAGGTAACGCTACCACCCGATTTCAAAAAAGCCCTGGATAAAAATGCAGCCGCCAAGAAGTTTTACGACGGACTTTCATACAGCCGCAAGAAAAACTACGTCGTGCTAATTGAGCAAGCTAAAACCGAAGAGACAAGAAAGAAAAGAATTGACAAAGCAATTGTAGATTTAAAAGAAGGCAAGAAGTAATAATTTTTTTAATACTTATGCGCGCTCAAACTCCAGCACAGACTGCTACCCCTTTTATGAAACCGTCATTCTGAGTGTCGGTCGCGGGGAGGCCTTGTGTGAACGAAGAATCCCGCCCAAGCACCGTGCAAACTTGATAGACATCGGACTTTCAAACTAACCCATTTGGTTGTTCTTTTAATAAACCGTGGGCGTGTCCCCTATAGCCCGCGCGTAAGCCAACGCGCATCGGGCCGGGCTATCCGCTATAGTTCTCGCGCCATCGCGCAACCCATTACTGCTCCGGGCTGCCGCTCCTATCCCTCACGCGGTCTTCCAATAGAAGTTATTTGAATTTTAAAGAGAATCCTTACATAACTCCCCTTACAATACATTGGTTGACCTTGACAATAAGTGCTTCGAAAACATCACAGTCCCGGAGACCGGTGACTCTGATGGGGAACAATAATTATCCAATCTTCCAATCTTCCAATCTTCCAATTTTTCAATCTTCCAATCTTCCAATCCTCTACTCCCACCTCAACCGATTTGCAGGATTTGCCAATGCTGCACGGATCGTTTGGTAGCTGACGGTGAATACAGCAATACAAACAGAGATCAGTCCGGCAATAATAAACACGTCCCATGTAATGTCAATCTTGTAAGCGTAATCCTTCAGCCACTGTTGCATCATGTACCATGACAACGGTGTGGCAATGCACAGAGAGACCAGAACAAGTTTTACAAAATTACGCGTAAGCAGACTAAATATACTTCTTGTGGTAGCACCCATCACCAGGCGAATGCTGATCTCCTTTCCCCGCTGTTCTACCATGAAGGCAGACAGTGCAAATAATCCAAGGCAGGCAACGATGACGGCAAGCGCCGCAAAACAGGCAACGATTTTTCCCATGCTGTCAACGTCTGCATACATCCGCGCATAACGTTCATCAAGGAAAGAATAGCGGAAGGGTTGATGCGGCATAAATCGGGCCCATACACCATTCAATGACTGAATGGCCTCTTGCAGATTTTGGGATTTCACTTTTACAGCGGCAACCGATCCTCCTTGTCCTAGAACAAAACAAAGAGGCCTTATCGGACCTTTCATGGACTCGAAGGGAAAATCTTCCACTACACCGATCACACTATACGCCGTGCCATTCGTAATGCGCTGGCCCAAGGGTTTCTCAAAACCAAATTGCTTTGCCATCGTCTGATTAATGATAATGGATGATGTATCAGACGCCAGTTTCCTGTTGAAATTTCTTCCTTCGCGGAGAGTCATGCCTAGGGTTCGCACATAGTCCTCATCCACACGCCAAAGTTGCGGATAGATGGCCTTATCCTCTGTTATCTTTCCCTCTTTCCAAAATCCATTCTGATCGCGGCTTGTCCCGCTTACCGGAAGATAATCGCTGATGGTCACGTTCTCTACTCCTGCAAGTTGGAGTACTTCATTTTTAAATGATTCCCGCTGTTGTTGTAGCGTATTGGTACCCTGGATCATAACTACCTGTTCTTTGTCATATCCGACTTTCGTGTGCAGCAAAAAATTCATTTGCCGGTAAATAACGAATGTACCGATGATCAAAATGGTGGAGGTGGTAAATTGAAAAATAACCATCGCGCTTCGGATTGTCGAACTCTTGCTTCCTTTGCTTAAGGTTCCTTTTAAGACATCGACAGGCCTAAACGCAGAAAGATAAAATGCCGGGTAAATACCAGCCACAATACCAACCAAAATGGCGCCGGCAACCAACGCAGGAATTAACCACCAGGTACTCCACGGAATAAATAATTGTTTCCCCGCTAAGGCATTAAAAAAAGGCATTGCCAGCATAACGATCAAAATGCCAAGAAGAAAGGAAACAAAACTATAGACGATGGACTCTGTCAGAAACTGCTTGACCAAATGACTTCGAATGGAACCGACTACCTTTCTTAACCCCACTTCCTTGGCCCGGTTCGCTGACTTCGCGGTAGACAGATTAATGAAGTTAATGCACGCCAATAGAAGTATAAAAATCGCGACCCCTCCAAAAAGCCAAACGTACCGGATGTCGCCATGCCGATGCTCATCACTAACGTCATATTGATTCAGATAAATATCGGACACAGGTTGCAACTGAAAATAATGGTACTTCTTAATATCCGACGCTGTTTGATCGCCGGTCTTCTCCAGGTAAGTCATTAAATGATTATCGCGAATAGCAAGCAGTTTTTCTTCCAGATCAGCTGCATTGGCATCGCTCCTTAGCTTAACATAGGTATCGTAATTCCAGCAACACCAACTGGTTTGTTCTCCAGGCCAGAACTCCACACCTGCTAGCGTAATTAAAAATTCATAATGAAGGTGACTATTGGAAGGGAAATCTGCCATGACCCCTCCTATAACAAAGGGTTTTGCTTTGTTTTCATTCAGAATAACAGTTCTTCCAACGGGATCTTCCCCTGAAAAATACTTATCTGCCATTCGTTTTGAAATAACGATCGAGTTGGGTTTCGCTAACGCATTCTTTTTGCTTCCACTTACAATAGCGATTTCCAGTATTTCAAGAAGCTCATTGTCGGCATACGCAAAACCTTCTTCAAACATATTTTCCAGTTGATCTTCGCGCCGGAACAAATTGCTTCCGGCGTTAAACCATTTCTGGGGTATAAGGCGACCTGCTTTCTCAACTTCAGGAAACTCGTTTTTTAAAATTTGAGCAACAGGTGCAGGGAAAGATGGCCACCTGTCTATGTCAGACTCACGGTACTCATTTAACATCCTAAATAAACGGTCCTTATCACGATAGTTTTTGTCGTAGCTCAGTTCGCTCCGGATGAAAAAGAAAATAACCATACAGGTAGCGAGGCCCAGGGCAAAACCTCCGATCGTAATGCCCGCATACATTTTTTGCCTGGACATCGTTCGCCAGGCAATCTTGAAATAGTTTTCGAACATGGCGAATTGATTTACAGGTGATGAATGTGATCTTTTTCTTATAGCAAATGGTTGTAGAAAGAGAAGCACATTCCAGACGAATAAAAAGTCAGCTTTTCTTTTGCCAAGCGAGGAGCATCTTCGGATGTAAAGTTCTTCCATGTCTCCCAGCACCGCCTCCGACAAATGATCGTTGCAAAACCAGCGGAAAAATTTTACAGCCCATTTTGGCGGACTTGTTTTCTTACGCGTAGCGTCCTTCATATTTTCCCTCCTTCCCAAACAATTTTCGGAATTTCCTTCCACATGGAATTTCGCAGCTCGCGCGATTGGCCCAGTACTTTTTTTCCGGCTTGCGTCAACGTATACAAACGTTTATCTCTTCCTCCCCTCACGGATGTAGAACCGCCCATATGCGACTTTATGTAGCCTTTGTCTTCCAGCCGCACCAATACTTTGTGCACAGAACTTATCATGATGCTACGGTCCGTCTTTTTTTCCAATTCATCCACAATCGCTAATCCGTAGGCATCGTCGAACAGTATTCCAACGGCCAAAAGCACGAGTTCTTCGAACTCCCCGAGGTATGTTCCCTTCATATTTGTTTCACCTTTGTCTATAAAGACGGCTTAACATGTAGAATGGTTGCAGCACGTATCAAAAAATTATTATTCTTCTATGAAACCGCATTCTGAGTGGTGATTGCGCGAAGGCTTTGTGCGAACGAAGAATCCCGTCTTTCCATAACACCGTCATTCTGAGTGGCGATCGAGCGAAGGCTTTGTGCGAACGAAGAATCCCGTGAAGCAACATGCAACTTTGATAAGACCTCAAATTAACCTTGTGGTTGTTAACTTTGTGAACCTTGGGCGTGTCCCCGATAGCAGACGCGCAAAGCCAGCGCGCATCGGGGCCGGGCTATCCGCTATAGTCCTCGCGCCACCGCGCAAGCCATTGCGGCTCCGGGCGTGCCGCTCCTATCCCTCACGCGGTGCACCCATCTAATTCTCCGAAGATGCCCATCTCAGCGGACTCCGACGGAAGCACATTGCGAAGGATTGCAAAAGCAAATTACCCCAGATATGTCAAATGTGATTACAGAAAAGGCCCTTAAAAGGTTTGTAATGAATTCTTAGTTGTAAAGTCTAAAAAGAAATTCCCCGTCCCAGATTAGCATCATCTAAAAGTTCCTGCCTTTTTCAATCCGCCAATTTCCTTTTACTCACCATGTACTCATGTCTCAAACTAGTTACCGGATTCAATACAGCGACCTTAGGTATTTCTACAATGACTGCGAGCCGATGTAGTAAAGTAAGGGCGCAACAGCTAGGGTGTAATAAAAGACTTGAAGCTAGAACTCGCTTTTATTGCAAAGTCGTCAATCCATAGAAAGTAATGCGCTATCGGAGGGCAACCTCATAACTAAAATAAAACTACTAACAAATTAGTACATCTACTAAACAATTAGTAGATTTAACTCGTAGTCCAAATTTCATGAAACAACTCACAAAAGCAGAAGACCAAATTATGCAGATCGTCTGGCGGCTGAAAACAGTTTTCATTCGTGATATAATCGAGGAACTGCCTGGCCCAAAGCCCCACTATAATACGGTGGCCACCATTGTCAAGATACTTGTCAAAAAAGGGGTTCTCAAATCTGAACTGCTGGGTAATACACATCAATACAGCGCTATAATCGGTTTCGAGGAATACCGCGAAAAATATCTCGTTAATATAAAGAAGAATTATTTTGGCAATTCACTTCCAAAGATGATTGCGTATTTCGCAAGAGGGGAAAATCTCAGCGAATCTGAAATTAAAGAGCTAATTAAAGTAATCAAATCACCAAAACACTAGCCTTATGGTTGCATTATTATTAAAAGCTTCATTGATTGTCGCAATCCTGTTGGCTTTTTATAAACTTTTTCTTGAAAAAGAAAGCTTTTTCGCGGCTAACAGAATTTACCTCATCAGTTGTCTTGTCCTTACTTTTCTGTTGCCGTTTGTTTCTTTACCAAAACTCATGGATGACCAAGGGTTCATATCCACAATAATTGAGCGCACCGATAATCGCGAATCCCTATCGTCATCTGCACCAAGAGTTCTTCCTGAAAGTACGCCAAGAGATTCCAAAGCGCAGAACGATATTTCGGAGAAAGGGCAAGCAAGATTAATCGATTGGCTTTTATGGGTATACTATTTTGGAGTGGCAGTCTTCTCAATTAATCTTTTCATCCAGGTAGCCAATACCTTAATAAAAACGAGAAACAGTACCGACAAAGTGCACGACATTGATGGCGTAATTATCAATCAGCGTTCTGTGCAGGAACCGTGTTCGTTTTTTAATTACATTTTTATAAATCCAGAAAGTTATGATTACGATACCTACGAGCAGATAGTCGCCCACGAAAAAATCCATGTCAGAAAGTTTCATGCCGCAGACCTGTTGGTCGCAGAAATTGCAGTCATTTTTCTATGGTTCAATCCACTTATCTGGGTCTTCAGGAGGGAGGTCGAAAAGAACATAGAATATGAAACTGATGACCTTATGCTAAAAGGAACAACAGTCGAAAAAGAAGGGTACCAGATGAACCTGTTAAAAATTGCCACGCATAGGAAACCTCTTACGATAACGACTAATTATAATCAATCCCTAATAAAGCAAAGAATATTCAGGATGAACGCAAAAAAATCAAACCCGCACAGTTACTGGAAATACGCTTTTATGGCGCCGTTACTACTTGCCATGTTACTCGTGATCAATAGGCCGATTTCGGTGCTAGCCAGCCATGGAAACGAATCTCTCGTCACGAAACCAGGTGAACAAAATGAAACGCATTATTCGAATGACTGTAAAGAGTTACTGCAAGCCGTAAAAGAAAAGAATATCGAAAAAGTGAAACAGCTCCTCAAAACAGTTGATCCAGATTGTTTTTATAGGGGTGATGGAGAACCACGTTCACCTATGGTGGCCGCTGCGAGGCAAGGTGACCTTGTCATGGGGAAACTGCTAATCGATGCAGGAGCGGATGTTGAGTTTCATGCAGCGGGCGACGAGACCCCGCTCATGGCTGCTTCTGCTTATGGGCACCTTGATTTCGTCAAACATTTAGTGGCCAACGACGCGGACGTAAATAAAAAACTTCGTGGCGACGGATCAGCCTTACTAATCGCATCCAGAGCAGGACGTCTGGAGACCGTAAAGTATTTGATCTCGCAAGGAGCCGAAGTTAATGCGCAGGTTGACGGCGACGGCACACCTCTTATATGCGCGGTAAGGAACGACCACTATGAGATTTCAAAAATCTTATTAGAAAATGGCGCTGACCCTTACTTAGTATCTCCCGGCGATGAGTATGCCATGTTCCATGCCCGTATGTCCAATAACAAGTCAATGATTGATCTATTGAAAAAATATGAAAAGGACAATTGAAAGCGCTATGTGAAATCCCTCTGAAAGTAGCAATTTATTAACACCTTAGCTTCTCAGCCATGATCCGTAACTACCTCAAGATCGCGTTCCGTTCACTGACAAGAAACAGAGTGTATTCACTCATAAACATTCTAGGCCTCGTCATCGGCATCTCGTTCAGTTGTATGCTATATGTGTACGTCAGTCATGAACTTTCCTTTGACACATTCCATGCAAAATCCAATCGCATTTTCAGGATATTGACTATCGATCAACGTGATTCTGAAAAAGTCCGGCGCTATGGCGTAACGGCTGCGCCATTGGGACCAGCGCTGGTGAATAATTATCCGCAGGTCGTGGACATGGTGCGATTGCACCGGTTTGTCGGACAAGTAATATTCGAATTAAACGGTGAGAATTTTCAGGAGCGCAACTGGTACACTACCGACGCGAATTTTTTTGAGGTATTCGATTTTAAATTCCTCAGCGGCGATAAAGCGACAGCCTTGAAAAAACCCTTTTCGCTGGTATTGACGGAATCCATGGCCAAGAAATACTTTGGAGAAAGGAATCCCATCGGTGAATTGATTGAAAAGACCAGTTTTGGGCCTATCACGGTGACCGGCGTTATCGAAGACCAACCTGAAAATTCCCATCTTCAATTTGATTTGCTGTTCTCGAAAGTCCGTCCAGATGACGAATGGACAAAATATTTGAACAGTTGGGAAAATTTTGACGCCTATACCTACATCGTGTTAAACGAAGGCAATTCAATCACGGGCCTTCGAAGTAAAATTCCTATGCTGGAGAAAAAGTGGTTAGCGAAGTATGACGGTGGCATTGGCATTGATCTTCAAGCAATGGAGGACATTTATCTTGAGTCGAAAAATATTGAAAGCGGGACGGAATCGCTCCATGGCCGGATTTCTGATATCTATATTTTTTCATCGATGGGTTTATTCCTGCTGCTAATCGCTTGTGTCAATTATATCAACTTGGCAACTTCGAAGGCAATGGTGCGATCTCGCGAAGTAGGTGTACGAAAAGTGGTTGGCGCAAAGAAGGGACAACTGATCGTCCAATTCTTAATGGAATCTTTTATAATCACTTTCATTTCAGCGATGATAGCGATTGTTGCGATGGATTTATTCTTCCCCTACTTTAACCAGATTACAGGAAAGGAATTTGATATTACCTGGGAAAATCTCAAACGCTTTACGCCTCCATTAATAACCATCGCCGTAGTTATCGGACTGATATCAGGCGCTTACCCTGCGTTCTACCTGGCGAAGTTAGAACCGGTTTCTTCCTTGCGTGGCAAGGAAGTAAGCGGGACAGGCGCTATTGGCTTGCGCAGAACGCTTAGTGGTGTTCCAATTTGTCTTAACCATTGTAATGATCGTATCTACCCTGGTGATTGGACGCCAGCTGGATTTTATTCGTACGAAAGATATTGGCTTTAATAAAGAGCGGTTAATGGTTATTGACATTAACAATGGGGACGTCCGCAGCCAATTCCAGACGCTGAAGAATGAATATTCAAAAATTCCCGGTGTTCAGCAGGTAGCTGTTTCAACCCGTGTGCCAGGAGAATGGAAAAATATCCGGCAGCTGTATGTGACCCACCCTGCCGCTAGCCAAGGCGTGTCCGATTCTGTTCAAACTTATTTTATGGGTTTCGATGAAGATATGCTCACCACCTATCAGATCAATTTAAAGAACGGCCGGAACTTTTCTTCTCATAACCATAACGATTCCACCAACATCCTTCTTAATGAATCTGCAGTAAGAGCACTGGGACTTACCGAACCAATAGGGGCGGCCGTTAGAATCCGCACAGGTGAAGGAGAGATGAATGCGACCGTGATCGGAGTAGTTAAGGATTTTAATTTTCAGTCCTTGCACCAAAAGATTGCGCCGATTATTATCGGAGCGTGGAACAATCAGTTTCAGTACATCGATTATTTTACGCTGAAGATCACAGGTGATGTAGAAGAAGTGGTTGAAGCAGTCACCAACGTTCATGAGAAATTCGATCAGAGGACACCCATTGAATACCATTTCCTCGATCAACAATTAGCGTCGTATTACACAAATGAAAAACGATCAGGCATGATCTTCAGGATGGGTGGTGCATTAAGCATTTTCATCGCCTGCCTCGGTTTATTTGGTCTTGCGACGTATAACATTCAACGGAGAACAAAAGAGCTGGGTATCCGAAAAGTACTAGGAGCAAGCGGATTGAATTTATTCTTGCTGCTTTCAACTTCATTTGCGAAACAGGTGGGAATTGCTTTTCTGATTGCAACGCCACTGGCATGGTACATGATGAAAGAGTGGCTAAAGGTATTTGAGTACAAGATATCGTTGCATGCAGGTATTTTTCTTTTATCCGGACTGATCGCATTGCTCATCGCCCTTGCTACTATAAGTTACCGGACATTTAAGGCCACGCGTGCTAATCCGGTAAATTCCTTGAGGCAAGAGTAGAATGAATTTAAAAGCACCTCTTCTATGAAACCGTCATT
Organism: uncultured Bacteroidota bacterium; assembly: GCA_963837415.1. Classification (GTDB taxonomy): domain Bacteria; phylum Bacteroidota; class Bacteroidia; order Cytophagales; family Cyclobacteriaceae; genus Chryseolinea. The sequence continues at coordinate 258,174 of CAWING010000009.1, forward strand.
CTGCGTGCTGGGTGCCCGGGAGCCTTGTGCGAACGAAGAATCCCGTCCAACGCTGCGCAGACCTTTAAGGTGTGCGAAACGAAAAAGTCCCGTTGAGCCATAAGAACACGAAGAGGCTCCGCTGGAGCCGATTCGTTAAATGTACCAGGTTTCTATTGATAGGACACTCCAATGGAGCGGCTGTTTTTACAGACGGACTAGAAACAAATATTTTTTTTCCATGAAACCTTTCCAGGCAACCTTTCTATGAAACCGTGTCCCCGATTGCATGCGCGCAAGCTCGGGCGCATCGGGGCCGGGCTATGCGTTCCAAGTCCGGCCAACGCACAATCCATCGCGCTTCGGGGTTTCCACTACTATCCCTCACGCGGTCTCACCCCTTGAAGCTTGTTTGAATTTTAAAATTTATACGGGGCCGATAAACAACTTGAAAAGAGATCTAAGGTTTGTCATTCAAGGAGAAATTTTCCAAGCAATGACACAATTGTCGATAAATCATGGATTTCGACCTATCGCTCAACGCATAAAGCAAAAGCCTTGTCTACAATGATCTAAGGCTTTTTCATGATCCCGGTGGGACGATTATATATATATTGAGTAATTATCTAAGGCTTTAAACAAAGCCCAAATTTCTTGCAAGGCTTTCAAGCCTGCTCCTTTTTTGAACTGCTTAATAATCCCCCGAATTTCGCAAAAATTGCCGCCATGGAACCTAAAACTCCTAACATCAAATTAATGTCGTTCAGCAGATTCTGTTGTGCCAGCATAATAAAGACCATCAATCCGAAAACTAAGATGATGAGGACTGTATAGACGGCAGTCCAACTCCCTTTTCGGTTTAGCTCATGTTGCATTTTTATCTCTTCGTCTTCGTTCACCACACGGAGAATAAAATCATTAAAACTTTTATTCATCAGTTGCAATGAGTCTCCTGCAACAATAATCCCTTTCTGAAGTAAAAGCCTAATGGCTTTTACATTTCGCAAGTTTACAAACCGGTCTTTTGCAAGATCATAGAGTAAAAATTTCTCATCGTGCGAAAAGGTGTTCCAAAGCGAATGATAATAAGTGTCTGCCAACTCTTCAACCTTCATCACAAAATTCTCTTGTTCGGCGTATGTGTTCGTCAATTCCTTCTTCAATTGAAATGCAAGTTTTGGCAAATACGTGCCATGCTCTAGTTCTGTCCTTATAAAGTAACCGACGTCTTTTAACTTGTCCTTTGGTGCTCGCAATGGTTGATAATATGTGACAAAACCACTAAGAATGTTTTTCCATAAACGAATCGCTTGTTTGTACTCATATTTTTTCTCCGAACCATCGTTAAAGGGTAGTCGTCGAAGTGCCAGCTCATAGAAGTCAATGATAGAAGAAGGCTGTGAATTGGACGATATGATAATAGATGCATTCTCATCTATCGCCTTTTGAATCCACTCAAGTTTTCGCTGATTGATTTCGTGATTGTTGATACCGTGATCAAAATTTCTTAAAATAAGAACCACTTCATCATAGAGCTTCACAGGCTTCGACCACTGCGTGATGAAATTCAACTCACAGATTCTATTCTCAGTTACACTTTCTCCATCTTTCGTTTTGATATTCGTTTTGATTTGGTTAAGCAATTCACCTTTGCCCGCGTATGGCAAGCCCACCAAGAAGATTTTTTTTAGCGAGGTGTCGTGCAACATTTCTTTCAGGTTTATTTCTTTGCTGGAGTCGCCTATAAGTTTAATGTCCATTACTATACCGAGTCCAAAAATGCTCCTGATGGCGTACAATGTTACATAACATACCAGTGCGGCCAGGACGGCTGTCAACGTCAGAAAAAGAATAAAGTAATCGCTGTCCCATAACTTTAGGGAGGGTTTGGGTAGAATGTAGTGGATTGGCTTGTCAGTTTCGTCGGTATATTTCATGGCAAGCATAGGTTCGGCGTTGTGATCATACCAAACCCATTTTTCATCATCGGCTCCAGCCTCCAGCATAGCCTTTGTACCCGAAATAATACCCAACATATGAGGGCGTGAGACAAACTCCAGGTAATACAATTCCTTTGATTTTTGCCTTTTATACTTAGTGGTATCCAGTTCTACCATTCGGCTAAACTGAGAACTTTCGGTTAAGTAGTTCCCCCATAACATAAGTTTATCTTGTTGCGGGGGTTTGAGGGTACCAAGTCTTTTTATTAATTCTGCCCGCCGGGCGGTTTCTTTACCAGCCCCCTCCCATTGGAGATATTTTATCCACATGAGCGATTCCTGTTGAAATGCTGTTCTATAAAAACTGAACACCGGCAACACGGATACCACCAGCAACCAAAGAAATATCATTGCCTTATACAATCGATGATGATACAAGTGTTTCCCCTGAGTTTCATCGGGTGCGGAATCATTAATGAGGCGTTTTAACTTTTCCCACCGAAAACCAGCATACATAATAGCCAGGAAGACAATCTGGAGAACGATTGTCATCCAGGTGCTATCGATGTACTTATACAACGCGATGTTGACCAAAAGAATCAATATTGCACTAATCCAAATAAAAGGATGAAACAAAATATTCTTAACGCCCCAAGTGCCATCATCGCCCTGAATGGTCTCCCGCTCGAAAAGGAGAAATAAGAAGGGAAAAATATAAAGAGGTAGAACAAGCAAACAAAAACTTACCGTGGTGGTCTGATCAATGAATAAAAGGCCAGTAGACAAAAAGGCTAGTACCCCTAGCGTTACAATAGCCCGAATGTATTTTTCTGCGGGCTTCATCGTAACACCTTTTTCTGTCTCATCAGGTTCCGTTAATCTTGGCCTGATCCAATGAAGGTAAAAGCGGTGGATCTTTAGCTTTGTGGGTTTATATACACATAAATATTGAAGGAAAAGCTGGATACCTAGCAAAAAAAACATTAACAAAGTCACAGGGAGAGCAAATCCAATGGTAAGGATGAGTGGAGCCTTGTAATAGTTGAGATCATAAAATGTGACGATATAGAGTGGCAAATTGTTAATGGGCTCAACATACATTTGGTGGTCTTCCCCGTGATATGTCGACTCAAAAGGCACTGCCATTCGTCCCCTGATCGCTGCGATAATCTTGTCGTCCTTGTCCGCCTCGTCGATAAAATTCTCCTGCGTATTCTTATTGGTTTCGGAGTGAAACCATGCCTCACCCATTTCATCCATAATACAAAAACCATAGCCCGGAGAAAGTAAGGGGTCCATTACGGAATTCAGTTTTGTCACCATTGAAATCACTTCGGCTTCATCATTTTTTGGCGACAACGGAACACTGAATCCTATGGCATTGGAGCCATCAACCCAAGAGCGTATCGATTGCATTGCAAACTGGCGTGGAGGTTCATTCAATTTATGCGGAAGGGTCCACAAATTCCGATCACGCGCATTTAAAAAGTACATGCGCTTACTGAGATTAAAGAGATCGAGATATGGATTAATGAAATGTGATGAGATTGCAAAACGCTGATCACCTTTATGATCAGACCACATTAGATCATAAAAAAATGGATACGTAAAACCCTGCTGTAGGAATGTCGGGTCTGTTTCAGGACTCTCGTATAAGGAACCGATGTCCGGTTTGGTATATTTCCAGGTTTTCTCAAATACATGTGGGACAAAACCAATATAGGGTGGAAGCTCAAATTTTTTATTGATCAGGGTCAGCTGATTATGGATTTCAGACAGCTCGCCAAGAAACTGGTCCTCCACGGATTTCGAGATTTTTTTCAGATCACGATTGACATTCTCCCTATAGCCTAGGTACTGATTCATCGCCAAAATAACCAAGACAAATACAGCAGTACCAACGAGAATGGCAAATCCTGTAAACCATACGTTGATCAGCCTGAGGCGCTCAATTGAATTCATAATCAACAATTTCAGGATGGGCATGGCGAGCAAATACTAAAAGGACGATAAGTAAAGCAAAAACCATATGATAAGAATCCACCGCCCGGGCCGCTCGTTTAAAGTCTGATACGCTGGTTGCTCCACACAAGATCCAGTCTTCATTTTCTTTGAATTTCAGGCGATGTCCAAATATTTTATACTCGACTCCTGCCACCATGATATCATGCAACGGAATGCTCTCGATCCCATGATGGAAAAAAACCAAGCTATCCATCGTTTTCAATTCGATGTGATTCTCGAATGTTTGATAGGCAATTCCAAAGGTGACGCTATCTGCATTCGATTTCACTTTCTTTACGGGTGAATGAAACACTCGAACGAGAAAAAAATCTGTGAAGGGAATAGATGCCAAATTTGACCTGTCTAAAAAGTCTGACGTCGAAATATGAAAATGATTCGGGTTGACGACGGTCGGTTGACCCAAGGTCAATTCGATGGAATCAATGGGAAGATTGTGGCTCGCGGCCTGACGGGGAAAAATCCCTTGTTTTTTGAAGTCAGCATCTTGCTCCGTCAACATGCTTAAATAGTTGTCCGGTATCTCTCCCCGATACCTGGCCATTCCGTCATTAAACCGCTTAATGGATACTGCATAACTATTTTTAAGCCCGAGAATATTTTTCCCTAACCGGTTAAGGGCGCGATAATTCTTTGCTACCATGTGCGCCTCTCTGTCTTTAACATATATCATTAAATAAAAAGCGAGGAAAGCAGCCACCACACCAATGGATATGGCTATAATCCAGAATTTTTTGGTGACGGAGGGCAACTTCATGGTCAGTTTTGGTTAGGGACTATACCTTGATGAAAAATATCATTTTAGTAACCCATTATTAAGTGTCTAACTTCTGCTTTTTAATAGAATGTACTTGTAACGAGATTCGATTTGCCGAGTCTGACGGGGATACCAGTTACCACGACCGCCATCGACATTAAAATCCAGAATTTCGATGGTGTCTGTAGTCTCCTCACCCGAACCTTTCGCAAACAATCGATCCGATGCACTGGTGGGATACCACCCGGAAGTATAATTGTATTTGGTGACTCTGCCTTGGCTGGCAATCGTCACTTTGTAATAACTAACGTTTTCTTCTGCTAGGATACTGTGGTACGCTATAGTGCTCACGACAGTTTTTCCGGAACTACAGGCGAACAATAAAGCAAGCAAAACAAAACAATAGTATTTCAAGAACATATTTTTCATTAACCGAAACGCTAGAATTTTAAAAAAATATAAAAGCCCATCCAATCTTTCGTTGATTGAAAGACAGGATGGGCTCCTCATTACTAATGTATCTGATGCCGAGTAGAAAACAAACTTACTACCACAAATTATTTTCAGCTTCAAAATATCCTGAACTGGAAGTTTTAAATAAGGTCGATCGTGAAGTTCTCACAATACTTTTAAACTCCGCTGAACAATTTTACAATTATCTTAGCTCGTCAACGGGATAAGAACGCTGCCACTAAGCACGCCACGGCTTATGCATCAACGTTGGTAATTGGTTGGCAACATGAGATATCTATTTCAATTCTCCGCAGAGGCTCCCGTCTCGGTGGATTCTGACGGAGCACAAGCGATAAAGGACGCGGTGAAGAAAGATTGATACCTGGACAACTTAGAAGCCAGATGTTGTAATCTTCCTCTGAACATCATAATTTACAACACCTCAAAGATAACCTCATGAAAGCATTTCTTACCCTATTCTTGTTAGTCGCCGGCTTTAGCCTGTCAGCACAAAAAGTGGACAACCGGTATTTTGAACTTCGGATCTACTACGCCCATTCCGGCCGGCTGGATGCTTTGCTCGAACGCTTTCAAAATCATACGACGAAGATCTTTGAAAAACACGGAATGGAGAACATCGGTTACTGGGTTCCCGTCACGAACGATCAGAACGCGCTATATTATATTCTGGCTTATCCCAGCAAAGAAGCCCGCGATAAATCCTGGGCTGCATTTTCAGCCGATCCTAAATGGAAGGAAGTTCAAACCAAATCGGAAGAGAGCGGAAAGATTGTCGATTCCGTTGCCTCTGTATTCATGAACGTTTCTGAGATCACGCCAAAGATTAAACCGGGCTCCGGCAACGGCAGGGTATTTGAGCTAAGGACCTATACATGTTTGCCTGGCCGGCTTCCGAATCTCATCACACGATTCAAGGACCATACGACGAAGCTTTTCGAAAAACACGGAATGGAGAACATCGTCTACTTTACAAGCATAGAAAAGGATGGTGCTCAGCCAAAGCTGGTCTACCTCCTTGCGCACAAGAGCCCCGAGGAAGCCACGAAATCATGGGCTGCGTTCCGAAGCGACCCCGTCTGGATAGAAGCAAGAGATGCATCTGAAAAAGATGGAAAGATTGTCGAAAAGGTGGAATCTGTTTTTATGAAACCAACGGGCTTTTCGAAGATCAAATAGAGACTCATAAGATCGGGGTTTCGTGTTAGGAGTTATGAGTTCGGGCGAAGGCATGGGCATCACAGCCGCACGTCAACTTATAACTCATACCTTTCAATTCCCCGTGAGGCGAGAGACTCTGCGGCAACATACGGAATGAAATTGAAAGTCGAAATTAGAAACTTGAAATTGGAGATTACGCTTGGCGATGTCGAATTCGTTCACTGCGATCACGCTACTTCGCGCATGTGGGCCATGAGGTCAAGATCATCTTGTGTGAGTTCAGCCGCTTTGGCTGTGTTGTCCTGCGACTGAAGAAAAGCCTCGAGGCTTGCATAGAATTTCAATCTGTATTTCCATACCAGCTTACCTCCAACAGCCTCCTTCATTTCACGCAATTCGGTCTGATCATTAAGCCAGTAAAGATCATACGCAACGTTAGCAGTACTGTTGTCAACGTAGCCAGGCATGAAATCAAGGTTGGAGTGCTCTAGCTTTTTACGCACTTCCGCTTGAAACTCCCGCCTTCCGGTAATATATACTGTTGTCCAGTTCATTGTCTTTGATATAAAAAATGGCTCCGGAGCCGAAGTTGTTTAAAAAATTCTGTCAGTATCCCGGATAACCTAATAAACTTTCTTTTGATACTGACAGTTTGAAAGATTGATCATCCTTCATATCACCTCTCGTCAATCTTTTACGGCGTTCACACTGCGAAGTTTCACAATCCGCAACAATAATCATAGGTAATGTAATGATAAATCACCGCGAACGATTCCCGCAACGGTGTTCGAAAAATATAAAGATAAAATGACAACGGATGGGATACTTAATGTTGGATATTGGGGTTTAAAAATTATTGGATTGAAAAAAGTACTGAGGAGGGAGTTTGAACAAATATTCGGTGGGTAAATGGCTTTTTGCCAGAATAGAATAGTGTAAAGACTGACTCAGAATACAACTTTCCAACAATGGATATTGAATCCCTTATACTTCGTACTGGAAATTACCTTGTTGCGCTTGCATGTATCATTTTCAATCAATAACACTTATAATCCCAATTTTCGTCTTTTCTTCCTTCTAAGGCATAAAGCAAAACCTTGTCTACAATGAAAGGCTTTTTCATGATCCCGCTGGGACGATTATATTCGATTGAGAAACTGTTAACGCAGAGGCTAATGCATAGTTCACGCGCAATTACTGCACCCGAATTGCTCACCTAATAAAAGAGTACAAAGAACATCAAAGTGATATAAAGGTAAGAATTCCTGTGGAGTCATTCAAGTAGACCTCGTCAGCAGCGGTTGCTTATATTTGCAAGAATAATATTCTCTTCGAAACATGACAGCAAACGAATTTTGGGATTGGTTTAAGTTAAATAATAAGAGTTATCTGTTTTTAGACGAGATAGACGAGCACGAGAAGGAGAGGCTTTTGGATGAATTCCTAAATCAACTCCATAAACATTGCGAAGGATTATACTTTGCTATCGGTGGACATCGTGACGAGGAACAAGAATTAATAATAAGTGCGGAAGGCAACTTAGATTATTTCCAGAGGGTTGAGGAACTGGTCAATGCCGCTCCTGTTATTAAAGACTGGAAGGTTATTGCCTTTAAGCCACGAGCGGAATTTGGTTTCAAGATCCAGCATCGAGATTTAGTTTTTGATCCTGCGACAATTTGGTTTTTACCTTTGACATCGAAATCACGACCCAATGATTTAGGATTGAAAATCAGCTACGCAGATTTCGATCCATCAAAAAAAGAGGATTTTCTGAGTGGAACATTTTTAATGTTGGATGATGGCCTTGGTGAGAAAAGCGCAGCGTTAGATATTCAGCATATTGAAGTTGGCCAACTGCCCGAAGATCCTTCGAGACATGGATTTATGGAGATGAAAGAATTAAGGGCTTATTTAGACTGGTGGAAAAGAAACCGCGAAAAAAAAGCACATTAGCCAGCCCTAGATTTGCTCAGTGGTGACGTCACTCACGCAAACATCGATTACTGCCGTTGACTATATTTGTGACAATGACAAAGGAGACTTTCGAGAATTTTAAGGATGGATGTGTGGAACAGCTCTCCGCTCTTCAAGAAGAGTTTATGAAACTGTACGACATCAATAGTTATGAGCATTGGTTTTACGATCATGGTATTGGTGCATTTCATTTTAAGTCGGATGATGGAAGGAACTTATACTTCAAATATGTTGACGTTGGCTCTTATTCAACAAAGAAAAATACATGGATGTGGTCATGGGACAACAAATCGACTCCTAAAGCATGTTGCCAAAGGCCTTGAAAAAGTAAAAACATACGGTGAAGAGAACAATTACAATGACTTGTCCAAAGGGCTTCTCGAAAATGGTGATGAATATACTGGATGGGCCTTAACCGCGATAACGGCCAAACTTTTAAACGCGATTGGTGCCTACCGTACTCCCCAAGAGCATCTCTTTATATATTTTGTCTTCACGAATGAATTAACCCAGGAACAATACGAAGGATTGAAGGATAAGTATGTTGAATGTGAGACTCACGGAACGAGTCGTGTTGCCTTTGTGTGCCAGCATTTATTAAAAGGATCGAACCTAGGCTTTCACGAAACCTTTGACTCAAATCCACTGATCGAACCAGAGGATGATTATCAAGCATGGTGTAATGAATGCGAAAAGACTTGGGGACAAGAGGGTGACTGGACTGAAAACTTCAAAGCTTTTGTGAATTTAAAGATCGTGTGTGATCAGTGTTACTTTGAAAGTAAGCGAAGAAATCAAATTAACGAAGCAGAGTAATCTTTCCTTGATCAAGAATTCCTATTCCGTCCATAGCAGTAAGAAACAGTAACCTTCCGTCAGGCAGAAATTCTATCCTTTTTATATTCATTGCGACTCCAATAGCTAAAGGTTCGCGACCCCAGCGAAGACCAGGATCGACAACCAGTTCTGCAGCTTCCGATTTATTTTGGTTCGACTTAATTTTATGAATGCCACGACTTGTTGCAAAATAAATACAGTCGTCTTCTTTGTTATAGGCACCGGGGCCAACGAATAATCCTCCCTCATCGATCACCTTTTTTGTTTTTCTGTCCATGACTCTTGGCCCGCTGCTATGAAAGACCTTGGTAGATGATCCATCTGGCCTAATGCGATAAATGTCTCCCGAACTAGAGAAGTGCTGAAGCCCTGATGTAATGAAAATTTTCTGATCTGGACCTTCGAATACTGATTTAGGGTGCAGCAATCCAGGTTTAATACTATCGAACTTATTATCTATAATGCGGAAGTCCTTTGCGTCAAAAATCTGAACATCGCCACCAAATTCTCCGAAGCTTGCTGTCATCCATAGGCGATCTTGAGAGTCAAGAAAGGTGTACTGCGGCATTTGAAAGTATTTGTAAATCCTCTTTGAGAATAGACCTAATACTTTCTTTTTGTGAATTAAGCCGTCAGTATGATTTTCAAATTCAGTCCAGTGTTTTTTTGCGATTGGGTCATATATTGCATATGGTACAATAGCTAGCGGATGATTGCTTGAATTGAAAAAAATGTGATGAATTGGATATTTCAACTTCTTATACAATGAGAATTCAGCGGTCGCGGGAGAGTATTTAAAAAAATGCCCTTTATCGGTTCCAAAATGAACGTTGTTATTCCTGTCTTTCGCAACGCAAAGAAATTTGTAGGCGGATGTATCATTGTGTGAGAATGATATAGTATCCAGCGTAAGTAAATCCCAGATCACGACTTGGCCACTTATGTTAATGGCATAAATTCTGTCTCTATTATGAAGTATGTCCGAATAGATAGATTTTGTTCTTTCGATTTTAGTTGTAATGCTATCGGTCTGGCCAACGCAAAAGGTGAAACTTAAAATCAGAATCGTGGAAAAGGCAAATCTTTTCATGTTAGGAATTCTGATATTATGATGCTAAAAACACAAATTTCCATAATTTGAATCCATTAAGTTTATCTGAGATGTTGGGAATAAAATTTAGATAAGTCTAGACTGAAGGTGATCTTTCCATAGTATAAACCCTTTCTTCACCTCAGTGTAGTCATGGATAATTCGACTGAAGTCCTCACGAGGTTTTTCGATAAATACCTGCCTTCCGTTGGACCGAATGTATCCAAGGTCCTGATCAATTTCCTTCAACTTAGTTTTCAAAGTCGGCTTGTGCTTCTCTACGTGCCAGATATAGGTAGCTTCTTCTGTGTCGAGCGTTTCCCAAATGACGTGATACTGATATTCACCGGCCAAAAGGAATACGAACGAGAACGGCATCAAAACAAATCTGACTCGTAAGACAGATCGATCGTGTTTCGCGGCCAGATATCGCAGTTGTTCATAATGCTTTACATCCTTAATCTTTAGAATTTCATCAATCAATTCTTCCCCTGATTTGTAGATGCTGTTGTCGAGTGAACTTTCCTGAAGTTGCTGAATGTCCAGTAAGTTTTCTGATTGAAGGTCTGGAATTTTTCCAATCAGATTCTTTGTCACAAATCTGAACTTGACAGCTTCGACCAACTCCTTGTTGATCTTGTCGAGGTCCTCGGAAAAAGCGATATACGACTTGATTCTATTAAATTCAATCGTGTAGCTGAGGTTAACACGAACGCTTTTTACTTTAAGGTACTTTGAAAAGTACGGCTTCAGAACTTCAAATTCCGGCCGCATTTCTTTGTTCTCGACCTCAAACTCTGCTTCAGTATTGTTTTGAAGTACTTTATGTCGAAATGCAACAACACCGAATTTAAAAAGTAGTTGCTCGATGGGCACTCTAATTATCGCTTCAAAACTTTCAGGTCCCTTCTCAATTTCCTTATCATATAAAATACCTTCAGCATAGAGTTTCTTATAATAAGCATCTCGCTTCTTGAATAGCACTTCCAGGTATTGAATCTTGTAGTCCCTATAGTCATAAATAGTTGGAGCAATTTCAGATCGCTGAACTCTGCCAATATATTGAATCAGCTTTCCTTCAAAAGAAAAAGGATATACAAGGAAAACGGAAGAAATACTAGCCAGATCAGTACCTTCTCCAAAATACTGACCTGTGGTGATTAGAGCTTGAAAATTTCCCTCTTTTAACAGCCTCCATTTTAGCACTTTGGATTGTTCGCTGTCTTCTCCGCTCAGGGTGACTGTCTCGTAAAATTGTTTCAGGTATAGATTGAGAGAGTCGATATGATCTTTTCTTTCAGAAATAAGAACAACTTTTTTACCAAGATTCAATTCTGTCATCACATCCTCGATGATGATCTTGTTTCTTGCGGAATCGTGAACAAGCACTTTGGAAAGTGTTTCAAACTTGTCAATCTTTGAGTCGAAGGGAACTGCAAGGTTAGTGTTACGAATGACAATTTTCGCTTTTGGCAAATTCTCAACTTGGCTCGCTTTAATCTCAGCGACTAGGTCTCCGATATAAGTGAAGATTAGCCTACCGTTATTGTATTTTCTAAATGGTGTTGCCGTTAACCCATACATATTGAATGAGTGCAACTTGCTTATCACCGACCGATAAGTTTCTGCCGGAACATGGTGACACTCATCAACGATAATTGTTCCGAATTGTTGACAAAGGCCTAGCCCATCTGCCGAATTCAAAACTTTCGCTAGACTCTGGATCATTGCAACGGTAACTAACTTTCCGGGTTGAACTTTTCCACCTGTAACTTTGCCGATGTCCTTTCTCGGAATCTTTAGAAATGACTCGATTCGATCGATCCATTGGTCGGCCAATTGCTTACGATGAACAATAATAAGAGATGGTTGTTTTTTCTCCGCAATGATTGCTAGCCCTAGAACAGTCTTGCCAGAACCGGGAGGAGCGACTATCACACCAAAATCTTTCTTAGTAGCCTGATTAAACGCGTCTTCTTGATGGGTCTTAAGAGTTATGTGCGAAGTGAATTTTACTGAGTCTTTTTTCTCGCGCTCATCGAGAAAATTATTACTAATATTCTGCTCCTTGCAAAACCGTAGGATCTTCCCGATAAATCCTCTTGGAATAAACACTTGATTTCCACCTTCTTCAACTAACCGAAAGTTTCTCGTTGTGCTCCAGGTATTCTTCCCTAGTTTCTTTTTAATCAGAAATTCTGAATTGGTAAAGTTTAACTCGTCCTTGATGAAGTTTATCAAAGTCAACGGTACAGCATTCCTGTTTAAAATTATCTTATTCGAAAGTCTAATAGTCAAAGTTCCAGAAGTCTTCACTTCGAGCGAAGGAGCTGAAGTACTCAACAGTTTATCAAGTTGCTCAATCTCTATTCGCTTGATGCTTTTTAAAAATTGCCATTGATCAGAATAGGCTTCTGTCGTAGAAAGATTGATGAAACAACTATTTCCTTGATCGAGTGATTTTTTGAATAGTGGGAGAGCGATCAGGTTTCCCAAACCTTTCCCCGATAGTGAGTCTTGATTTGGAAAGAGACGATCAAAACTTGAGTCTTTATCAAATACAGAGAATATTCCTGTGGCTTGAAGTATGACAAAAATACCTTTCGGCTCTTGAATGCAGGATATGCTTCTGAAAAGAATAACCACACATGTCCACCATTCCCAGATCTTGATCGTTCTAGATAAACTGGGAGACCAGAAGCTTCACAGGCTTGGATAAATTTTCGCGCTTCGCCTAACCAATTGTCTCCATCAAAGTCTGCTGCTATAAAATGAGATTTGTTGGTAAGTAGTAGCGGATAAATGCCAATCAATTGCTCACCCAACAGATGACGCTTAATTTGCTCATCCGTTAGCGGTTGAAAGGTTTTGTCTTGATAGTTACCGAGTGTTCCTCCTTTTGCCTTATGAATACTGTAATGGTATGGATCGAATTGATAGGAAGGCATGTAACCGCTTTTGTCTCCCTTCTCCCATCGAATGGCAAAGGCATCATCTCGACCACGAAAGAGAGAGCGAAATAATTTGATTTGTTCAATCTCAATCACCATCAATCCTATTAGTCCTTGAAGGCCTTTGCCATTGCATTCCTCTCAGATTTAGGGATCCCAACTTTTTCTGCAATCGATTCCCATTTAGAAACTTCAGACTGAACAATACTTATAATTTCTAGTGAACTTTTCATCAGAAACTCTAAAGTACTCGGCTACCTCCAGTGCAAGATCTATTGACAATGCGTTATCTGTAGGTCGAAATATTTAAACTAAGTCCCGTTCCTGTTGGTACGGGATTAATATCATATGCAGGTGAAAGTGTCCATCCCTTATCAGTCAAAAGAAATCCATGATTTCGTAAGATGATCATCAGTATTACTAATCGAGATATAAAAAACAATCCTTCTCCATAACTCTTCCAGATCAGCATCCGGACTCGCACCATTTTGCATTATAAACTCAGCTAAATCCAAATAGCTTGCACCTGATGAATAATTTGTTCCATCTGTATGTCCAAGTAATGTCATAGCTGAGGCAAAGTGCATGCGCTCACCTTGATGGGTCCGATCAAATCGTTTTGTTAAGAATGTGTGCTTCTTACTATAAAATTTTCCAGTGACTGATTCTGGTACATTAATGCCTGCATTTCTTGCCAGATCATAAGCCACTTTTTCCCAACCTCCTATGTCTCGATCATCCTGGAGACTGGGGAATTTGGCAATCCACAATTCTTCATTTTCATCTAGCACGCTTGCCTTCGGACGAGCACCACCCAGAGAAGATCCTGGAGTGAGCAGCAAATTTATCCACTTTAAGTTTTCTGCATCATCTGTGGTATCTTCCTCCAACTTCAGACTGGCATGTTCCAATTCGCGGATCGAAGTCCATGGCGGAGTTGCCATGCTAGTGCTACTGTTTAAGAAAGGCCCATCGAGTGAATCTTTAAATCTAACGGCACCCATTCGATGACCATCATAAACTCCAAGGAGATAATCGGTTTCAAAAAGATTTTTAGGTTGCCGTCCTTCGCTTCTTGCTATTGCAGCTTCACGTCTGTCCATTAGTGTTCTTCCCCAACGGTCAGGTGATGAGTCAAGGAAAATTCCAAAATTTGGTTTCTCATCATTGAGATATTGTATCCCACTAAAGAAGCCCAAGTCAGGATCTAAAGTTTGTGCACTCCGTGACTTAAGCCAGGCCTCATCATATTCAAATGAAAATATTTCCTTTCCCCGAAGAAGAGTAGAATGAAGTAAACCCATCAAAGTAGGCTGTCCAAGACTAACCCAGTCGGCATAAACATAGATTGTTCGATGTGCGCCTTTCTTAGCCATTCCTATTTAGAGTTTTTTGGTGCTCGTTCTTTCACTATGAGTTCGGCATCCTGAAGTTTTCTTCCTAACGGATCATCTCCTGCCAGTTTGAGTAAATCCTTTTCAAGTCCTAAAACAAACAAGACTTGTGCATAAGCGGCCATGGCAACACCTCCGCCTCCTTTTTCAATATTCCAAAGGGTCGGTCTGCTAATATTAGCGCGCTCAGCAACCTGTTCGGCACTTAGCTTTCTTCGAAGTCGGGCTAGCTTTATGTTCTCACCTACCTGAACAAGCGTCTTTTCCATTTTCGGCAATAGGATAACTTTCCTTGTTCTCATAATGTTAATTATATTTAACAAAAATAGCCTATTTGATAATAATATTTATCATTATAAAGCATTTAAATGACAATAGGCGCCCTTATAAAGTTAAAGGCAAAGTGCAGATGCCGCTGAAAAAAAACGATCAGGATACGCCTTTAAATGGCAATAAATCAGCAGATTAAATATAACTCCAGAAGTTTGGGATGCAAACATATATTGTTTACAGGGCGCTGTTGGATTATAAATTACGATAACTGAAAGACAGCAAGAATTGCATAGGATTTACATCCGTCAACAGCGCCACCTGTAATTAGTTCAAAACATCTTTTTTAATTTTTCTTCTGCAAAATTGCCGGCGGCAATCCTCTCAATTGTCACAATTCTGCTTTTTAAAGGATGTGCCTGTCACAAACCTGCGCTCAAACTTGAATTCGAGTCACAAATCTGCACTTAGAATGAGTGGCGATCTAGGCGTTGAGGAAAATTTCCGATTAACTCCTTCTTCGTGGCAAAATTTCCGACTAACTCGATCAGTCAGGGGAAAATTTCCGATTAACTGGGGTCTCTAAAATTTTCTATTAAGAGTTGATCGCTGCTAGGTTCATTATGAAAATATTGAAAGGATAATCGGAATTAACCGATTATCCTTTTAAAATCTTACAATTTTCACCTTCTCAAACCCTCTTCCTTCTCTTCCTCCTCTGTTGCTTTTCCTTCAACTCACGATCCACCATATCAGGTTCGTTACCAGCGCTGAGATCATTCCCACGACTGTGGGCGTCAAGTAGCGTTTTAAGCGGGATGATTTTTGGTATTTTGAGAATCGAGTTGATAGCTCCGTCAACTGCTCGCTCAGCTTTTCGGTCAGCCTCTGCAATTGCTGCTCTGATGATTTGAGCTGCGAATGATGGTCTGTAAATGAATAGCTCAGCGTTCGATGTTTTGTCCGGAAGGTGTCCATATCGTTGAGTACCTCTTGGTGGGTTTGCTCTATTTGTTTGAGCATGTTTGCCACCTGCTCGAAGTTTATTGATGGCGTGTTCTGATCTAACATTTGTCTCGTGAATTCTTTGGCGATCTCTTTCTTGTTCATAGTTGATAATATTTTTGACGGTTGACCATTTGAATCCATTTCCAAGTTTGGAACCTTGCATCACCATACCTTGATAGGTGTAAGAGATTCCACTCACATAGCCGGTCGATGCTTGGTTGAAGATTACTCCAACACCTTTTGCACTGAGCGAAGAAATGAATTCATCTGTTGTCATTTGTTTCTTTGATTCCAGAACGTCCTTAATAATTACCTGCATGGCCATTTTGTGAGATGGTAAGTTGCTTCGCTGCACCATCTCCATTTCGTTCTTGATCATGCCGCGCTCCTGGGCCTGCTTACTTGATACAACCTGCGTGAGATTGTATTTTCTTTCAAGGTCACGTAGGACCTTTTCGCTTCGTGCATAGTCGTTGCTGTCGCTGACTACAGATCCATTATAGCCAATGCGGTTCACGAGAATGTGGAAGTGCGGATGGCCAGCATCATGGTGACGGAACATGATATATTGATGCTGATTGAATCCATTTGCATCCAAGTAGTCGCGACCTATCTTAATCATGAGTTCATTGCTTACGGGTTCATCTTTCGGAAAATTGATCGAGGTGTGATAGAAATATTTTTTCAGGTCTGGCCGCTGCATTCTCACCATAGCTACTTCTTTCATAATATTTCGCTCGGTGGTATTGACGAATGAGTTATCCA
>CAWING010000010.1:0-150899 GCA_963837415.1 uncultured Bacteroidota bacterium
CAATTCCTGATGATCGTAGGAAATACTTTCAATCATTGATTCAAAACAAGGAACCCTATATTGGTTATAAATTATTGTGCTTATTGAATGAATTTGAAATTGTTAAAGCCGTGTGGACAACAAATTTTGATGGCCTATGCATTAAAGCTGCGCATCAAGCTAATCTGACTCCGATAGAAATTACTCTAGACAGTGTTGACCGTATCTTCAGAACTCAAAGTAGAAACGAGCTTCTATCGATCGCATTACACGGAGATTACAAATATGGCGAGTTGAAGAATACCTCGGATGAATTAGATAACCGCAATAGCGTTTTCGTGGAGACATTTAAGCGGTATCACATTGACAAAAATTTAATAGTCATTGGCTATAGCGGAAGAGATAATTCTTTAATGCAAACATTGAGAGAGGCCTTCTCAGTAAAGGGATCAGGAAGAATATATTGGTGCGGATATGGGCATGACATTCCTAAGAATATTGAGAATTTACTTTTGTTAGCACGAGAATCCGGAAGAGAAGCATATTTTATACCTACCGATGGTTTTGATAAAACTTTAATTCATGTAACAAGATCTTGTTTTGAAAATGATCAGAATATTACCGAAAGGGTAGACAAAATCTTATCCTCTGCCTCCCAGACGTCAGAAATATCCGATTTCACGCATGACATTTCAAGAACAGATAAATACTTAAAAAGTAACTTACATCCAATCTCTTTTCCTAAAGAAGTCTTTCAATTCGAAATTGGATATAAGGAAGACGAAAGACCATGGAGTTTATTGAAAGACCTGACAAAGGATGATGACATTGCTGCAGTGCCTTTCAAAAGAAAAGTTTATGCAATTTCGACCTTATCTACCATCCATAAAATTTTTAAAGAGAGATTAAAAGGAGAGATTGTACGTGTACCAATTAGTAAAAAGGATATTGGGAATGTGGGAGCATTTACTTCATTGATGTTAAAAACTATTTTAAAAGGTTTAGCACATGGCAAAGACATAACACACAACTCCAAAGATAAACTTTGGCTAAAAAAGGAAGAAAGGTTCACCATTTTAAACGAAATCAAAATTGGAATTCATAAAGCAATTTATATTTCACTGTTTTTTGATTTTCACTCCAACTACGCTTTCTTATCTTTCATACCAACGGTACAATTATCTTCGGAAAATGAGATTTCAAAAGAAGTACGTCACCTTCTGAGTAAAAGTTCTTTAGAAAAATTATTTAATAAGCAATACGACGAAGTTTTAGAAAATTGGAAAAGTACCTTATTTAACGGAAGCAATTTAAAATTTGAATATCCGAACAATTCAGGAGCTGGTTTTGAATTTTCAATTTCAAGCAATACTTCGTTTGCGGAAATCATGGTGGCTGATAGTAATTTTAAGGCATATCACCCAGAGGTATTTAATAGGAAGCTTACTCAGCATAGAGGAATTCAACTTTTAGAACCTCAGTTGGTTTTTTCAAATAAAAATCAAGTTGGGTTTTCAAGGGACTTTCATCCCATGAGAGCCCTTGTTAATCATCGGCCTTATGATTATCCATTAAATGGGACAGTGTACTCAACAGAGATTACCCTTGGTGTAATTTGTGGACAACAATACTCCGAAAAATTTTATAGATTTTTAAATGAATTGCATCAAAAGCATATTTCAGACGTAAACCTTGACTACTTACTTGACTACCCCGGGTTTTCCTCTGCGTTTAAAATTCCGATGAATGTTCCTTATCTAAAAGATGATGATAAATGGATAGATATCAAAATAGATCATAATCCAGATGTTAAAACTACTGCTATCAAATTAGCACGGTTAATTACTTCAAAAATAGACCAATTAGTAAATAGTAATAGCCAATTAGTTGTTACAATTTTTATTCCCAATGAATGGCAACCCTACAGAAAATTTGACGATAGATCAGAGGTTTTTGATCTTCATGACTATATCAAGGCTTTTTCAGCGTCTAAAGGAATCTCAACACAAATTATCGAGGAAGACACTTTAACTGATAATTTAAAATGCCAAATATTTTGGTGGCTGTCGCTCTCATTCTACGTTAAATCATTCCGTACTCCATGGATACTAAACACAACAGATAGGACGACAGCGTTTGCGGGAATCGGATATAGTATAAAGCGAATAGGGGAAAATTCCGAAATTGTTTTAGGCTGTAGCCACATATACAATTCCCAAGGACAGGGATTGAAGTACAAACTTTCCAAGATTGACGATTTCTTTTTCTTTATACACAATCTAATCCTTTCTTATCCTACAGTGACGCTTTTCAATTTGGGGTTTCAATTCGTGAATTGTTTTATACATCAATGGATTCCCTTCCAGAGAGGGTTGTCGTGCACAAACGTACAAAATTCACTAATGATGAAGTAAAAGGCATAACAGAAAGTTTACACATGGCAAGGATAAAACAAATTGATTTGATTGAGATCAACTACGAGCCAGACGCACGCTTTGTATCAACTACCATCTTTAATGGTGAGATGCAAATTGATAAATTTCCAATTTCACGAGGTACGTGTATTGTTACGGATAAAAGAACCGCACTTTTATGGACACATGGAATTGTACCTTCAGTAAAAAACCCTAATTACAAATATTACCTAGGGGGTAGAAGTATCCCTGCGCCACTAAAGATTATTAAGCATTTTGGATCATCCAATATTAATACCATTGCCTCGGAAATATTAGGGCTGACTAAAATGAATTGGAATTCATTCGATCTATATACAAAGCTACCTGCAACTATTAATTCCTCAAGTTCAAATTGCGCGAATTGGTAAACTGCTAGCGCGTTTTGAAGGCAAAACCTATGACTATAGGCTTTTCATTTAAATTTTTTAAGCCATATGGCAAATAGAAAACAAAAAAATCACGGCGACCTGTGGCACCAGACTTTTTGAAAGCTTGTTTAATATATATACTTTGACAAGCAGAATCTTTTAATAAGGGAGAAATTAGCCGAATTTATTAAAGTAGGTAAGCAAGCAACGTTGAACGAATTCTCAACTCGAGTAGCCAACTATGATTCTTCGCTTCGAAAGATGATAAATGATGATATCGCTTTAGCTTTTCTTCCAAAAAGCGTTAAAGATAACTCTAACCTGATTGATCCAGAATTACTTTCGAAGAGTTTGGACACAAACCAAATTTATAAGGATTTACCTCTCACTGAAAGAATCAGCATTTTTATTGACGTTCCGCTCGAATTACACCTAATAAGTGTAATGTGGTTATTGAAATACGGACATCATTCGACAAAGATTTAAGTGATGATTGCATCGGCAACCGATTAGATAGGAATGCTCAAAAATCGAATAGCAGGTTATTATTTAAAAGATATGAGCAACAATATCAACGGTGGTGGTCTGGAGGAATCGAAACTGCTAAAAGCATGTTTGAAGAAGGAAAAAATGTTACTATTCTCAGCTTTGATTTTAAAGATTACTACCATTCAATAGAACTGGGATCTCGACTCCCTGGAACTTCAAATAAAATCAAAGGATCCAGATGCCGAAATGGACAATCTACACATAATTTTTATAGACATACACAAAAAATATCAGGAAGTACTTGATAAGACACAACACATAGCATTAAGGTTCAAAAAAAATTTGGTAGCTCTGCCTATTGGTTTGCTTAGTTCAAGCGTCTTAGCAAATTGGTATTTAGAAGATTTCGATAAAAAGATAAAGGAGGAATTACAACCAATATACTATGGGAGATACGTGGATGATTTAATGATTGTGATTAACAATACAGTAATCGAGGAATTTAATAATAAACAAATTGATGAAATCAAAGATGCGATTCAATTTAAAGATAACCATCATTACATAACCTACTATTACGTAAGTAAGTACTTGAATAATATTTTTACACTAGTAGATAAGGATACTTGCCTTTACTCAGTTCGATACGGTAAGTATGAGAATTTGTCATTACAGTCAGAAAAATTTTTTATTTATCAATTCAATGTTGACTATTCACCTCAACTATTAAATAAGTTTATCGAAAATCAGGAGGAAAAATCCAGTGCGTTTCAATTTTTATCGGATGATGACGACAATGTTTATAAAGAACTTGAGAAGATAACTTTCGAAAGCAATTTTGAGAATCAAGACATTCATAGCGGGGGATGAAAAGCCATTGATGAGAATAAGTTTAAACTTTCAGTTTACCTATCAAAATTGGCTCGGGGTTCCGTTATGTCCGGATCCGAATATGATGTCGAGGAAGCCATAAAAGTGAAACGATATTTTAAAGGTCCTATTCTCTTAAAGAATTATTTTTTCTGGGAAAAAATAATTTCAATTTGGGTTGTTAGAGAAGATTATGATGCATTATATGATTCGATTAATTCAATTTCAAAACAAATTGAATTACTATCATTTAAAATCGACAAGAATTTTCGCGTGAGCGGTAATAATTTATTGGAATTTCAAACTAAAACTAAAAATGATCTTAGGAGATATTTTAATGTAGCAGTACGAATGGCGATGGGACTTTTTCCAGCCATAGCAAATTTAGCTACTACAAATGATAATACTGTGCTGAAATCATTGAAGGATATTGAATTGTATAGAGAAACATGGCTATTAAGGAAAAACTTAATTTTCTTTCCTTTAATTCAATTTTCAACATATGCAAAATCCCACGGATTTCCCTTATACAATAAAAGAATAATGGATGATCTACTAAAAAATGGATCGGATCTATTTAAACTAACTTCCGCTTTCTATCCTTATCGAGTAAAATTAAATGAATGTTGTCAATATTCATTTCTTAAATGGCTTTATAAAGCTGGTTCAACTAAATCTAATGAGTCCAAAAAATTTACTGACTTCTTCAATTGTCAAAAATTTCTAAATGAAGCGTTTGATTTGTTTTGTAAGACAAATTCAATTGATCAAGAAGATAAGGAACATGTCAAGAATGAGTATTTTGTTTTCACTGAACTAAATAAAAATATAAAGTGCTCCAAATCACCTAAAGGCATAAAAGTTCGTCCAATTAAAATTCCAAATAGTGATCCAAAAAAAGGGGATTTGAGAGTTTGCCTAGTCAATAAGTACGTGGATTTCAAAGAGAGTGAAAGAAGTCTTGATGGTAATCCTGTTTCAGACATAAAAAGATTTGAAGACTTTAATAGAATATTGGACGATATTAAAAAAATCAAAGATGCGGATGTTTTCATTATGCCGGAGATATGCCTTCCATATCATTTTATTCCTCATATGATTCTTTACTCCGTTAACAACCAAACAGCCTTTATAACAGGAGTTGAACATTGGACAGTTGGAAAATTTGTCTTTAATTATGTATTGACTAGTTTGCCTCTTAAGGTTGAGGGTGATAATGATGCAATTGTAATACCGCGTCTTAAAAATCATTATGCGCCGGAAGAAGAAAAGATAATTGCAGATCAGAAAAAACTAAAAATACCGAAGCCACAACCATACAATTATGAATTAATTCTGTGGCGTGGAACTTATTTTTCAATCTACTATTGTTTTGAGTCTGCAGATGTAAAACATAGAAACCTCTTACTTGGCTTAGTCGACGTCCTGTTTGCCCCTGTCTGGAATAAAGATATTCACTATTATAATAGCTTGGTTGAATCAGCAAGCAGAGATATGCATTGCTTTATTGTATTGGCTAACACAACTCAGTATGGGGATTCTAGAATCACTAGACCTGCTGAGTACATTCGTCGAGATAAATTGCGAATTAAAGGAGGTACAATATCAGATCATAAAGCCATCATATTGGTAAGTGACCTGGAAATTTCCAAATTACGGGAGTTCCAAATTGGTAGTAATAAAAAACTGAAAGAGATAAATGAAAAAAAAGAAGAAGCGGTAAAGTTCAAACCACTTCCTCCAGACTTTCCGATTAACTGTGCTGAATTACGAAATACTTTATCATTATTTGAATCTGATAATAATTTAAACTTTATGGATCGTGAGTATACAGCAAGTGATAGTTTACCGTTTTAGAAAACTATTAAGCTTTGTTTTCAGTATTCGCATATCCTCACTCACCTTCTTATCCAAAATCTTAGCATACTGCTGCGTCGTCCTTAAAGTCTTATGCCCAAGCATCTTACTCACAGTCTCAATCGGAACTCCATTCGTAAGCGTAACCGTTGTAGCAAAAGTATGCCGCGCAACATGAAAAGTCAGATGCTTATTGATCTCACATCGATCTGCAATTTCTTTTAAGTACTCATTCATTTTTGCATTGCTCAATACTGGCAACATCTTTTTCTTAATCACACATTGAGGATGATCTTTATAACGTTCGAGAATTTCCATCGCTTGCAGGTAAGATCGGTATGCGAGTAGCCGTTTCTGTTTTCACACGTTCGGTATGAATCCATTGTTCACCATCATCACCTAATACAATATCGAGTCGGCTTAATTTTTGAACATCAGAATAGGCAAGTCCGGTGTAGCAGCAGAAAACAAAAATGTCGCGCACTTGCGCAAGGCGATCAGATAAAATTTCCAATGCAATGATGCGGTCTAATTCATTTTGTAATAAGAACGGTCTGTTTGTATCGCGGATCTTTACTTTGTACGTCATGAATGGATCTTTTTCCATCAAATCATTGGCAACACATTGCCGTACAATCTTTTTTAGTTTCTTGATGTTTCCCATCGCAGTATTATGCTCCAGGTGCCGTTCTGATTTTAAAAAGAATTCGTACTCAGTAATGAATTGATACTTGAGATCCTGTAGCAGAACGTCATCTTTCTCTTTATGCTTGATGAATGCTTCCAGTGAAGAGAGAGCCGATCGAAATCTTTTCAATGTTCCTAAGGCGTACTCTTTTCCAACAAGTGCTTTTACTTCTTCGACATGATTCCTGTAGACTTCTAATAGCGTAATTGTCGGCTCGTCGTCTTTTAGTTTTCCACGAAGGAAGTCGCGAATATTTTCTGCTGTCACTTCAATTCCATTGATCTGCAGTTCTCGTTGAACTTCGAAAATTTTTCCCTGCAGGGCATCGAGATAGTTATTGAGTTGCCGGTTCAATTCTCGTTTAAGACCTAAAACGCGGCAAGCTTTGCCATCCCATTTGTCGGGATCACATTCACGTTGTGTGCTAATTTCAATTCGCTTGCCATCGACGGTAAGCCTCATGTAAATCGGCATCGGACCACTTTCATACTTTTTCGGTGGCTTCAGATAGAAAAGGACTTTCAAAGTTTTGTTCATAACAGTAACTGTTTAATTGTTAGAAAAATAGCCTTTGATGTTACTGTGCAATCAAGATGTTCACTGAGTGAACTAGTTGATTCTGAATGATTTCAGCTCGCAATCGAGAGTCAGCGCGTCGGGAAGTTTTGATGACTCCCGATTTGCTCTCGCGACATATGAGAAAAGATGAAAAATCCGAAGTGCCTAAAAACGCAAAAAGCCCATAAAAACTATGTTTTATGAGCTTTCGAGTGTTTTGGTTTACCTTCCTGTGATCCCGCTGGGATTCGAACCTATGATCCTCACTTATTCCACATGCGTGCAAATCTCAATCAAGAAACCATCAATGTCTCTTACATAAGCAACTACCTGTCCCCAGGGTTTTGTTTTTGCTTTTTCTACTGCAATAGCTCCGGCTTTAACTGCATCGTTGAAAACTTTCTCTACGTCTTCGGTCGTAAATGCGATTTCAATTCCAAAAGGTTTTCCATCCTTGCTGCTTTCGATAAATCCTGCTGACAAATTTGTTTTGGCTAATGAAACAGCAGCGAATGAAAGGGTGGTGTCGCCTGTAGTAAGTTCGCCGTATTCATCTCCGGGCGCAATAAATTTCCGTTTTAAACCAAATGCTCTTTCGTAAAATAAAATTGATTTGGCTACGTCCTTTACATAGAGAATGGTGTAAGCTAATTTGACCATGTTGTTATTGTTTAAGTGATTTTATTTTCAGTCAGGTGTTTTCTTTTGCGTTTTAAAAATTTGCTTTACAGATTATCGATGGGTTTATGTGTGATTACATTTCCATTTTCGTCAAGCGGCATTGCTAAATTCTGCGCTACTTCCCAAACATTCCCTTCCACGTCTGTCATTAAAAAGTAATAACCGCCTATCACCGGAGGTACTTTGGGTTCCTGAATAATTTTTACTCCTTTGCTTTTCATGGCAGCGTAGATTTCTTCTACCTTTTGTTTTGAATCTACCATGTAAGCCAGATTGTAGGGACGAAAACCGCTGCCTTCAGATGATGTGTTATTAAATTCCGCCATTTCTTTTCTTCCGAACAGCCCAAACAAAAACCCATTGAGTTTGAAAAAAATGATGTCTTTGTTTTCTGCAACAGGATTCCAACCGAATTTTTCCACATAGAAATTTCGCATGGCTTCTAAACTGTCAGCGCCGATGGTGATAATGCTTAATCGTTGTTCCATAATTGAATTGGTTTTGTCGTTTTGCTGGCACGATGAAAAAAGAATGATATTGGCCACCATAGTAATTGCTTACTCATTTTATTGTTTTGAAAGCAAATTTGGTGGTTGTGATTGGCGTTCGCTTTGGAAAAAAACGACAAAATTAAAGTTCTGATGGAGCAACGCCCGTGTATTTTTTCACTTCGTTAGTCAGATGAGCGTGGTCGTAGTATCCGCATTCAAAAGCGATGTCCAACAAACTTCTGTTGGACGTATTGCTCTGAATTTTTGCAAGCGTAAGCTGGTAGCGAACGAAATTGATAAATTCTTTCGGGCTGATGCCGATGTATTGCTTAAAACTTCTTTCCAATTGACGGACCGTAGTAAAATGTCGCTGTGCCAGGTTAGGTACATTCAATAGCCCTTTATTGTTTTGGATGTCGGCAACCACAGGTAAAAGTATGTGCTTGGGTTTCGATAGTTTGTGCAGGAAAAAATGATTGAGGTAGGCCGTAGAATACTGAATCGTTTTTTGAATGTCAGGAGAAAGGATTCTTTCAAACTCAACGGTCTTGTCGGTCGCCTCATGCAAAGACATGTATTTAAAGAAAGCGGAAAAACCAGCGGGTTTAAAGCGGATGCCCAGCAGTTTTGTTTCAGGATTCATATGTGTTTCTTTGAACCGGGTCATGGTTCCTACAAAATATGCTTTACCGTTTTCCATCAAAAAATTGCAGTTGTCTGTTTGGAAATCGGCACCGAGATTGAAAATTATATCAACGCATCCATCCGGCAATATCTTTTCTGTTTTCAATCCAGCGCCATCGCCTGTTGCCGTCCAGTAGGCATCAATATATTCTGTCAATGCAGGATGGGGATTGAATTGAGAATAGGTCATGATAGTGTGTGTTAATACAAAGATATTACTTCCTTCTGGGCCGAGGTCATACACTTGGCGTCTTCGCTCCGCCAGACTTTAATGAATTAATTTTAAGAACTATTTAAAATGCACGTAATTATTTCTTTTCAGGCTTGTACGTAAGCAAGACAACACCACTTTTGAATGTCCTCGTACTCAAAAGTTTTAGAGGCATGGTGTTTTTTACATCTTTAAATAGCGGTGTTCCATTTCCGATTACGATCGGGTAAACTACCAGCCTGTATTCATCCACCAAATCAAGTTTCCTAAAAGTTGATAGGATGTCTGCTCCTGCATAGAGTACCAAATCTTTTCCCGATTGTTCCTTCAGCCTGGAAATTTCTTCCGAAATATTATCCTTAATAAGCCTGGTATTCCACCCGACAGACGGCAGGGATTTTGAGAAAACAATTTTAGGTTTTTTATTCATTTTCTCTGCAACTGTACCCGTCGCTTTGGGCCAGTAGTCAAGCATCAATTGATAGGAACGACGGCCATACATAATCGTATCGACTGCATCGAGCAGGTCTTCAAAATATTTCAACACTTCGTCATCATCTTTAAAGTCGTCCAGCTCGTTCTTCGGACCTTCTATAAAATTATCCAGTGATACCATCATGGATACAAGTACTTTCCTCATGTTGCTTCAGTTTTTTAATGGTTAATCGTCAGCAATATTATTTTAACTTACACATGGTGAAAATGTTTTGAAAACTATGAATTTCTATAGAGTGAAGATTCCACAACGAAGAGACGTCCAACTGTAATATCAAGGGCTTTAAGTTAAAGCCTAAGAAACAAAAGAAGTCTTGGAAGATATTTGACAGAATTAATTACTTTTCACCTTTCCTAAATGATATCATGGTAAAAATTTACATAACATCGCTAACCATCTTTTTTTTAATGAATAAAATTATCGCGCAAGATACTGTCCCGCTCTATCCGGATAAAATACCCAACAGCAAAGCCGCTGTGAATGACGAGAAATCTGAACAGGATGGTGACCATATATCGATCAGTAAAATTTCAGTCCCAACCATTCGCTATTTTCCTGCACCGGAAAATATGGCAACGGGAACTGCGGTCATCCTATTTCCAGGGGGAGGTTACTCGCACAACTCCATTAGTCACGAAGGGTATGATATTGCTAAAAGATTTAATGAGATTGGCGTAGCAGCATTCGTGGTTAAATATAGAATACCGAATGATGCTACGATGCTTGATAAAGAAATTGGTCCGCTTCAGGATGCACAGCAGGCTATCAAAATGGTTCGGGAAAAGGCATCGGTCTATAAAATAAATCCGCAGCACATTGGAATATTGGGATTTTCTGCCGGAGGGCACCTTGCCTCAACGTTAGGGACTAAGTTCAAGCCATCTAAAATTGCAAACGAAAAAAATACCAACCTCAGGCCCGACTTCATGGTCCTCATTTATCCGGTTATTAGTTTCCAGAAGGATATTGGCCACCAGGGCTCGCGTGATCAGCTTATCGGAAAAAAACCTACTAAAGAAAAAGTTGATTTATATTCCAATGAGCTCCAGGTAACAAAAGAAACACCTCCGACCTTCCTTGTACATTCAAGCGATGATTCAGTAGTACTTGCTACCAATAGTGTGAGATTTTATGAAAGCTTACTCAAATATAAAGTAGAAGCGGAGATCCATATTTATCAACGTGGTGAACATGGGTTTGGATTGAAAAATAGTGCGACGAACGACGACTGGTTTGAGCGCTGCAAAAACTGGATGGATGCCAACGGCTGGTTATCGACACGGAAATAATTATTAATTCTTGGCAGCATCTCCCATCTCGGTAGACTTCGATTCGGCGCTCCCCCTAGTGCAGGGGAAGTTGAATAGTGTGGGCGCGGGGTTGTGGCTATGTCCTTGCTCAAATTTTTTCAACAGCACACCCCAAACTCACTCCCACACATTGCCCTCCTTCACTAAGGAGGGCCTTTTCAGCCTCAGGCTGAAAAGGGGTGGTGCACACCCTCACCTCACACTCACACATCTACTCCAACGTCACCCTAACAACAATAGATCTCTTAAAATCCGGGAGCTCTAAATTCACACCATCCTTTTCGATCGTGGTCCAGGAATCTTTCCAGGGATCATAAACTTCTATTTTCTGCAACGCTCCGTCTATTCCCAGATCCTTAAGATTGAGTTTAATTCCATGTAATGTCTGCGGCGCTACACCTTTTGCGAGCTCCGATTCCCAGCTACTCATTTTGTCCCGCAGCCACAGAAGATTTGATTTTTTTCCTTTCAATAAATACACCCGTAAAGCAGCGGTCTCCGTCTTGGAAGGTTTGAACCCTTCCTGGATAGGATCCATATCCTTAATGACTTCGTTAAATCGTTTAAAATGAAACCATAAATTATTTTTATGCACATACGATTCCCAATGCCAGCCCATGCCCGCTCCTGCAGAGCCGGAAAAGAATGGAGCAAAAAGAATATCGTGCAATAAAATACCCGCTGTATCCAAGGCATAATATTTACTAGGGCCCGCATGCCGGGGCTCGACCGCGCCCGTCTCAGCAAGGATCACCGGCTTACCGCTATGATATGATAAAATTTCTTCTACGGCCGAAGCGCAAATAATATCCATGGATTCGTGACAGACTTTCAACGGCGCACCCAGATCAAGATAGCGGTGCACCTGAGCAACTTCGTTCCCGGGTAACATCATCATTCTACTATAGGTACGTTTCACTTTGTCTGTATCAAAACTGCCCAGGCTCTGCATTACCAGATTTTCAGGAAACCTTTGCTTTACTTCTTGCAGCATTTTTTTATTCCATGCAAAAAACACACTGTCCTCCGGTCCCTTCATCGCGTTCATTTCGTTCCATAGCTCCCACCCGAAAAACAACGTATCGCTGCCATAACGCTTTTGATAGAAATCGACTTTATTTAAAAAAAGTTGTTCGCCTTCTTTTGAAGTCAGGTACTGACCGATGCTGTCCAGTGGTCCTCCCCGCGAAGTATGATAGACGAATTTCGTTGCCCACGGTTGGGAATTTTCTTCCAACGTCACACTTCGAAAATGCTCCAGCGTCACTTTGATCCTCAGGTTATAACTCCGCGCCATTTCGATAAAGCGGTCGATCCGCTTTGCTTTTTCTTCGCTGTATTTTCCGGCAGCTTCTTCAATATCCCAAAACGACTGACTTAGCCATACACGAATGTAATTACCTCCATTTTCAGAAAGGTTTTTCATCCACTGATCGATCTCATAAAAAGCGGAATCCGGATTATCGCTGTTGCGCCCGCTAGGATTGATCATATTAATTCCCACAGGAATATAAGATGATCCATCGGAAAACGAGAAGTACGCAGAGTTACTAGGGCTAACCTCAATGTAGCGGAGTGGAGAAGATGGTTGATCTCGATCTTTAACCTGATCGGTCCGGCAACTACTGTGTAAAAGCAGGGATACAACAATAAAGAGATATTTTTCAAATTTCATGCCGGTGCAGAATTAGAAACTATAATTGAATATAATTCTTTCTTACTACTAACAAATAAGAGCGTCTCACCAAGACATCGCAGCGATGACAAGGGCAAAAAAGTCAAACAGAAATCAGCCTCGATTGTTAGTTAAGCCGGTTGAAACTTGGATTTTTTTTATAATCCACAACAGATGTTCCGGTATGTTCCCGCCATATTCTTCTAAAATGCCGCACATTTTGAAATCCGCATAAGGATGCGATTTTTTCCACGGTGAACACCGGATTGTGAACAAGCGTCTTTGCAAGCTCTACCTTGACGGCATGTCTAAATTCCACAACGGTGTGACCGGTGGCTACTTTAAACATCCTTGTCAAGCTGCGGATGCTCACGTTACCCGATACGGCCAACTGCGCCACACTGAAATTTTTCCTTGGATGCGAAATGATTAGATCCTGCACTTTGTGGATCGCAGGGTTGAAGTGTGTCTTGTAATCCAGGTAAATAGTTTGTTGAGTATCCGATTCATTTCTTCTCAGGTATACCACAATTTCCCGTGCAATTTTAGCAGGCAAAATCGGGCCATGTAAATTTTCAAGAATGGAAAGCGCCATATCAATACCGGAAGCCATTCCCGCGCTTGAATAGATTCTCCTATCTTCCACATAAAGCCGGTCAGTTAATACCGACACATCCGGATAACTTTTTTTCATGTAGTCGATACATTTCCAATGGGTGGTGCATTTCCTTCCATTTAATATTCCCGACTCTGCCAAAATAAGTGAACCGCTGCAAACACTGGCGATTAACACTCCATTTTCCATTTGCTTTCTTAGCCATCCGGAAATTGATTTTATAGAATCAGTCAATCTACCTTCCTTAAAAAGTTTAAAACTAACGCCTGGCACAAATATTATATCTCCCGGATTAAGCTTTAACGATGTAAACAGTTGAAGCTCGCTTAATAGCAAGCCTTGTTCAGAGCGAGCCTGTTTTTCAACCCCGCAATAGATTAGTTTATAATTCGCAGGGCCGAGCTGGGACGCTTCATAAAATACCTGTGCTGCGCCTGAGAGATCCATTAGGTGTACATAGGGAAGTATTAAAAAGCAAACTGATTTTGTCTCCATGGGTGAGTCAGGTCAATAGGCGGACATTTTAGGCCAAAAAAACGAACCCTTCATTTTTTTAAGTAATATAGTTGAAAAAATGTGAAATGAACGTTTAAGAATACACATTAACGCCAACAAAGTCATCTAAAAAATTCGACAACAATTTCTATACTCATTATGAAAATGCAAAAAACAAAAACCTTTTTACTCATGCTAACAACGGCCGCTGTACTATTACCAGTTTATCGCGGATTGAGCCAAGTTCCTAAAGCACCTCAAAGTGTTGCCATATTTTTATACAATAATGTAGAATTATTAGACTTTGCCGGACCCGGAGAAGTGTTTAGCGCCGCGGGCTTTAATGTATTTACAATGTCAGTAGATGGAAATGAAATTCTGTCACAAGGATTTGTTTCCGTGAAGCCTCAGTACTCTATTGACAATGCACCCATCGCTGATATTATTGTTTTCCCAGGCGGAGGAGCGGGTTCGGTAGCAAATAACCCGAAGGCTATTGAATGGATTAAAAAGAGAAAAAAGGAAGAAACATTTTTTATGTCCGTTTGCACCGGTGCTGAAATACTGGCAAAGGCTGATATGCTTCATGGTCTGAATGTAACCACCTGGCATGGATTCATACCCGCGTTACAAACGATGCTGCCTACTTCCCATGTTTTGGAAAACACAAGGTTTGTCGATAATGGACCTCTGATCACAACAGCGGGAGTTTCGGCAGGTATCGACGGTGCTCTTCATTTGGTTTCAAGATTGAAAGGAGTAAATGCGGCAAAGGACGTAGCATTCTATATGGAATATGACAAATGGGACCCAAACTATGGCCGCATCGATAAAAAGAATGAATATCTTCAGCAGCTGCAACGTCAGGCAGAAATTCTTACGTCTGGACAAAATCCGGAAAATAAAATTGCTGTCACTGGAAATTCCTTGCCGACTGGACCTCTCCCTTATGAAGGTGAGTTTATAAATCTTGCCCTGGAGTTGAACGAGAAAAATCAGTATCCGCAATCCCTACACATATTGGAATCAGCGCTAAAATATTATCCAACCTCAAGTGGTTTATACTCGATGCTTTCGGCGGTCTACAAAAAATTAGGGAAGGCTGTCCCCACAGATGAAACAACCTTTATCCAACTGTTGAAAGATAAAAAGATAGAAGAGGCCTCCCTCGTTCTGGAAAAAGATCAAAAAGCTTTTCCCTCCTGGAAATTGTATTCAGAAGATAAACTCTTATCGGTAGCGTACCATTTCTTACACACTAAAGATTATGAAAGCGCTATTAAAATAATGAAACTGAATCTGAAGCATTATCAAGATTCCTGGAACGCCTTTGATAGTCTAGGCGAAGCCTATTCATTTGCCGGAAACAATAAAGAAGCAACAATACATTTAAAAAAATCCCTTGAACTAAATCCAGAAAACGAACATGCAAAAAAATTGTTAGCAAAGGTTGACGGCAAATGACACGTCGCTCCCTTGGGGAGCGGCATTAATCATTTATCCTTCTGTACTTTTCAATATTTAATCGTTCTACACCAATGTTTTCAACTTTCTCTACTCCGCGCTGCGTTAATGTATCGTTCTGGATAGTCACGGTAAACTGAAAAGTATGTCCTTCCCAGTCACGGGCGCTGCAATAATCTAAATATTCGGTGTACTGATTGCCTTCTAAGGTGTAGCGACCTCCACCGGCTGCAAAAACAGCTGTGGAATCTTTTCCTTTTTTTAAATCATGATTCAAGAAAGAAAAATGAGTTGCATTTAAAATCTTGATCATGTTTTGATTACGGGTGTAGTCAGTTATGGTTGTATCACCCTTTTCTATTGTCGTACCGGAAATTAGCTGCCAGGTTCCTTGAAGTGGAATTGAAGCAAGTGATTGTAATTTTTTATTCGTTGAATTATCACAGGATAACGTAAGGGTGACCAATAGGACATGTGCTAATCTTGATTTCATGAAATAGTTGAATTTAAATTTAAAAGGTTGAGTAATTTCTTCAAGAAGGTAAGAATTATTTCTGAGGTTATACAAATATGTCCGAAGGACTCGGTGCTCCTTTTGCAGAGGATTTCCATATTAATTAGTTTGTCTTCAGATTGCGAATTTTTTAAGAAGTGTGATATAGCATACGGTGAACGATATCTTTGGTACGGGCTTTTATTTCGCCCTTTCAGGGCTTTAAGAAGTTTATATTTTAACATCGCAGGACTTCGTCCTGCGTTGGTGATTTTGTCCTTTCAGGACTGGAAACCGAATTGACTAAAGTTTTCCTGCATTGATGAGTGCGTTTG
This sequence comes from uncultured Bacteroidota bacterium, assembly GCA_963837415.1. Lineage (GTDB taxonomy): Bacteria > Bacteroidota > Bacteroidia > Cytophagales > Cyclobacteriaceae > Chryseolinea. The sequence goes on from CAWING010000010.1 coordinate 16,217, forward strand.
ATCCTCTAGTGCGTAGTATTTTAAGCAAACCGGAATTACCAGAAGAATTCTTTTATAAGTTCACAAATTGGGTATTCCTCCTGACAGGGAAATGTCTAACCTCGAAATACGTTTACCATAACCATTCGCCGCCTGAAGGGCGTAAATTTTGAAAAACAAAAACTGTCACTTAATTTCACATTTGCGATTGATGCAATTGCCATTGCAACCTGAAGGGCGCAGGTACAACGTAGGACTAAGTCCTGCTAACAGTGCCAAGAAAACGGAGCCCTGAAAAGGGGCGCAAGCATCAACGTAGGACGAGTCCTACGGAAGAGAAGCAAGAAAAAAAGCAGCCCTGAAAGGGCGTAAGCATCACCGTAGGACGCAGTCCTACGAAAGAGAAGTAAGAAACCGTAGCCCTGAAAGGGCGAGATCTATATCCGTTGTATGTAAACTTTAAAATGCCGTTATGGGACAATCACTCGTTAAAAATTATCTTCATATTATTTTCAGCACGAAGTATCGTGAGCCAGCCATCATCCCTTCCGTTGAATGCGACCTTCACAATTACCTCGGCGGAATATGTAAAAATCTTGAATGCTATCCCGTAATCGTTGGGGGTTACACGGATCATATTCACATTCTCTGTTTGCTATCCAAGAAAATACCTTTAATAACATTACTGGGAGAGTTAAAAGCACATTCTTCCAAATGGATCAAAACAAAAAATGATCAGCTTAAGAATTTTTACTGGCAGGATGGATATGGTGCGTTCTCCGTTCACCCAAATGAAATTGAGGTTGTAAAATCTTACATAAGAAACCAGCACGAACATCATCGTAAGAAAACTTTTCAGGATGAATACCGAATGTTTTTGAAAAAGTATGATATGGAATATGATGAACGATTTGTTTGGGACTGACTCTTGTCTCGCCCTTTTAGGCTTTTTGAAGCTTATTATTTTAACATCGCAGGACTTCGTCCTGCGTTGATGATTTTGTCCTTTCAGGACTGGAAACCGAATTGACTAAAGTTTTCTTGCATTGATGAGTGCGTTTGTTCCTCTAGTGCGTAGCGTCTTTTTTCCCCAACTGACTCTCGCCGTTTCAGGGCTTTAACAGTTATTATTCAACGATTCAGGACTTCGTCCTGCGTTGGTGATTTTGCCCTTTCAGGACTGGAAAACCGAATTGGATTAAGGTTTCCAGCAGTGCTTTACGGTTCATGGCTACAGGGTTCAGACGAAGCGACACTCGGCGGTTAAAAGCGTTCAGACATCAGGGTTTCGGAATTGATAATTAACAACTAGCTAATCCACTCATACCAAAATGGATCCACTGTTAGTGATGGGATGCATTAATTTTACTAGATTGATGCATCTTGAAATTGACGACGCGCAATATGAAAAAATCAACACTAAAATCAAGAAGGGAATTTTTAAAAGCAACAGCCCTTACAGGTGCCGCCTTCAGTCTTCCGGTTTTTACTATTTTAAGCAAACCTGAATTAACGGAAGAAATTATCGGGCACGGCGATTTTCGCTATAAGGTTCACAAGGCCTGGGGAAATCTTGATCCGGAAAAAACACCGGTAAAGAATTGTCATGAGATGGTGATGGATAAAAAAGGCAGGCTCATCATGGTCACCGATGAAATCAAAAACAACATCATCATCTACGACCGGTCGGGTAAATTGCTTAGTACCTGGGGACATGAATTTCCCAGTGGTCATGGACTTACGTTGTTTGATGAGGGAGGTGAAGAAGTGTTATTTATCTGCGATCCTGATACAGGCCGTGTTGTAAAAACTACACTGGATGGAAAAGTATTGCTGGAACTGCCTCATCCAAAAAATATAGGTGCTTATGAAACGGCACAGCCTTACAAGCCTACGGAAACAGCCATCGCTCCCAACGGAGATATATATGTAGCCGATGGGTACGGTTCACAATTCATTCTTCAGTTTTCTCCAAAGGGTGAATTGATCAGAAAATTCGGAGGGCCCGGCGATGAAGACGCAAATTTCAGTACTGCGCATGGAGTATGTATAGATAAGCGCGACAAACAAAATATCACATTGCTCTGTACATCACGTGCCCACAATGCATTTAAACGCTTTACACTGGACGGAAAATACCTTTCCACTATTTTTCTTCCAGGTGCTTATGTCTGTCGGGCTGTAATGGATGAAGGAAATGTTTATGCGGGTGTATGCTGGTCGCGCTTGCGTTACCTGAACCAAACTAATAACTCCGGTTTTGTTACTATACTTGACAATAAAAATAAAGTGGTATCTAATCCAGGAGGCACTCAGCCTGTTTATAAAGATGGCGCATTGCAGCTCATCGTTCAGGAAAAGCCAATCTTCAATCATTGCCACGATGTTTGCATTGACAATGATAAGAACCTGTATGTCTGTCAGTGGAATGCTAATAAAACATATCCTGTTAAGCTCGAACGCATCTAGACAGCTTGTAATTTAAGTCTTGCGTGTTTCAAAAATAGTGTTTGCTATTCGAAGGATGAGCGCTGGTCGCAACACTGTACTCCTGTGGCCGGAGGGCTGCGAAGAGTCGGGGGACTGTTCAACGATTGTTTTTTCTCAGATTTATTGCTAACTGTAAATTGCTTTGGCAAAAAAATTGCCAAGTGCCATTACTTAAAAGGATTATTTGCGTTAATAACAAATATTCACATAGACCTAATAAGACACGTTATGAATAAATATGAGCTTCAAAGCAAAATTAAGTCAACAGGAACTGCAATTCTATTTTGGCTTCTATTAGGAGCCCACTTCGCCTATCTGGGCAAATGGGGGTTACAAATTATATTCTGGATTACGCTTGGGGGACTTGGTATATGGTATTTGATTGAATTATTTTTGATATCCGGAAGAGTTGCAAAATATAATGCGGCTATATTTCAGCAGATCGATCAGATTGAAAGGAAAGAGAAGGCAGACGAGCTAATAAAGAATCTCGAAATGATTAAAGCTGCTAAGGCGTAAATCATAAAGCACGCGGATTTTAAAATGTAAAATAGTAGTTTACTGCAATACATCCTCTTAAAGCAAAAGCAACTGAATTACAATTGCTTTGAAATAGGGGATTCACAACGTAGACAACGCAGTTTAAATGCGCTGATCCCCTACTGCTACAATCAACATCCTCTACTGTTTAAAAACTTATCTTATAACTAATAGTGGGTAACATGCCCAATTGTCTTCCCTTATAAATTGACTGAGTTGCATGCACATAATCCTCCCCTACTACAGTCTGATTGTTGAAAATATTCTGAACATCAAATTTCAATTCGGAAGTGTTGCGTTTTCTGTTACGTCTTAAGCCAACGGAAAGATCCGTACGGAAAATGGCATCACCTTTTTTAGAAAACGGTTCGAGCTCATCGATAACTTCCGTGCCTGCAGCGATAGATTTATCAAGGTTTATAGGCGAATACCTTTTTCCACCAATCAACGCAATTTTTGTGTTCACAAAGAAAACCTTATTCTTTGAAGGACTTCCAACTTTGAACTCCTTACCTCCGATCAGATTCGCTACATAATTGTTATCAAAGGCTGATTTCCTCTCAATGCCATCTTTAGCAGTATATAAGGAACGGAATAAAGATAAGGTGCCCATGTAGTAAAGTCCATTGTGAAGGTATCGTTCAACAGTTAACTCAACACCATAATTTCTTCCTGTTCCTTCATTCACCAACTTGCGTGTCGTATAACCTTCACTTCTGTTCAACAGTGAAAATGAGCTACTGTCGGAATCCTCTACCGGCACATCATACAAGTGCTGGTAGTACGTTTCTATTTTCAGATGGGTGTTAGGTGCAATCTGGTTATCATATCCCACTACAAAGTGTGCCGCTTTGGTAATTTCAAGATCTTTGTTTGGCTGTGTGAATGTTCCATCATCCGCATATTGTTTTGCAAGGTAGGTCGATACACCTTCTAACTTGCTGTGAAGTCCCATGCCCATATTAAAGGATTGCTTTTCGCTGAACTGCCACTGGAGGGCTACTCGTGGTTCAATGGAATAATTGTTGTTCAAGGCAAACTGAAGGTAGTGAAGACCATTTATCATCGTGAGCTCTTCACTAATCCTGTACTTCCAGCTGGCGAAGGCCTGCAAGGTCACAGAGTTTCCTTTTTGTGACAGCTCATTCACCAACTGGTCTTTTTCAAAATCCCATTCATCTGCCTTCATGTTGAAATTCAGCCGCGTGAGAATGATGCCGGACTCAATTTTGTGTTTGGCATTAAGTTTATAATTAAATGCACTTGAGGCAATGAGTGAAGATTTACCGATACTTCCTGTTTCAATTGAATAAAACTGATCTTCATCATCGGGAATAGCATAGTTAAAAGAGTTATCGGACCCTGTAGCGGCGATTGAACTCTTAATATATATATCATCATTGACCTGATAAGTATGGGATAGCCCAAGCACTCCCATTTTATTTTTGCCATTGAATTTCCCAATGATTATGTTCTCATCTTCTTCATCCTTGTCTTCTGTATCGATGCTGCTATAGCCGCCAAGTCCGAACAGCGCAAAGTTGTGTTTGTTATTTATCGGAAGTTGAATTTTGAAAGACAGGTCCTGGTAGCGAGGTACACCCCCGAAGTCAACCACTCCTGCTTTGTCCAGAAGGTCCAGCGCCGAGTACCTGTAATTGGCAATATAGGATCCACGCTGACCTTCTTTGAAAGGTCCTTCCGCTGTCATGTCAAGGCCCAAGGTGCTGATGGAGGCTGTGTATTCGCGTTGTTCATTGTTACCACTTTTCAGCTTCATGTCGAATACGCCTGAGGTGGCATCTCCGTATTCAGCGGCAAAAGCACCTGTAAAAAAATCCGAGTTGCTCAACATTTTGCTGCTGAGCGCATTGATGGGCCCTCCGGTAGAGCCTTCCCCAGCAAAGTGATTGGGATTGGGAATGGCAAGGCCTTCAAGTCTCCATAAAATTCCTTTGGGAGAATTACCACGCACGATGATATCATTATTGCCTTCTACATCTCCTGTTACGCCTGCAAATGTAGCGACCATCCTGGCGGGGTCATCAAAGGATCCTGCATAGCGTTGGGTCTCCTCAACGGAGAACGTATGCGCACTAACCATCGCCATCTCATTGAGGATTTCACCTTTGGCATGATCTGCCGTAATGGTGATTTCTTCGAGCGTGTTTACGGACTCAGCAAGCGTGATATTCAGTATTTCTTCTTTCGCTGAGCTGACTAATAAATTGGGAATGGTTCGTTCTTCGTATCCTATAAACGTTACTTTAAGGGTAATGCGGCCGATGGGTACACCAGTAAGACGGAAGGTCCCATCAGCATTGGCAACAGCTCCAATCACCGGGTTGGAACCTATCACCATAACAGTTGCACCGGTGAGCGGCATCTGGCTATCTTGATCTACAATAGTGCCTCTTACAGTTTGGACGATTTGCTGCCCTAGGGAAAATGTTGTTACCAGGAAGGTAAATACAGCGGTCAATGCGATGATTTGGGATTTCATTAGGTATTTTTTTGGTTTCATTTAGGACAATTACATTTTCAAATACCCCTATTTATCTTTAATTTTTTTTTTAAACATCCCGATATTGCGTCTAATTCGCCTGTTCAAGCTAATTGGCTAAGCTTCACCTGATGGATGGAACTAATGAAGATACTCTTATCGTTAGAATATCACTTTTACAACGGTATGGTTATTCAAATCCATTGTGAATGAAGTCTGGTTTGGAGGGAGATAGATTCCTGACGCTGGTTCCAAGTTTTCCGAATGACGTAAACCCACTTACGTGGATAAAAGAACTTAATTATTTTTTTTATTTTTTAATCCATCTTAATTTCGTAAACATGATTCAACTGATAAAACCAACATTTTTCTTCCTGTTTATTCTTTTCAATACGACGGTTTTCGCGCAGCAAAAAAATCAAAAGAATATCAGAACGTTGATTGTCTTTTTTGATGGCTTGCGCCCAGACTATATCACTGCGGAGACAATGCCTAACCTGTATGCATTTTCCAAAGCTGGATGTTATGGCAAACAGCACCACAGCGTTTTTCCAACCGTTACAAGAGTAAATGCATCTTCCTACTCTTCCGGGAGCTATCCGGGCACGCATGGACTAATGGGCAATACTGTTTACTTTCCTGTCGTTGACAAGAAAAAAGGATTAAATACAGGTGATTTTTCAGATTTAAATAAAATAAGCGAGGCAACTCAAGGCCATTTGCTCACCGCTGTGACGTTAGGTGAAGTGTTACAAAAGGCCGGAGCTAAAATGATGGTGTTCAGTTCGGGTTCCACTGGACAGGCGTTAATGCAAAATCATACGGTCAGCGGAGGTGCCGTAGTCAACCCTGGATTGATTTTGCCAGCGTCTTTCAAAGATACTCTCGTCAGAGAAGTGGGACCTATTCCCGCTAAGTCAAAACCAAATTCGGGCCAGCACAAATGGGTCACGGATGCACTGATAAAGTATGGGCTTACACTAGATGGCCCGTTGATAAGCGCCATCTGGTTCTCTGATCCTGATGGAACTGCGCACAGCGATGGAATTGGCGCACCATCTTCCATGGAATCTATCAAAATTGTTGATGCAGAGTTTGGAAGGATACTGAGTTCATTAAAAGACAAAAATCTTGAACAATATTTTAATATTGTCATCTCTTCGGATCATGGTTTTATAACCAACGTAGGCAAGGAAGGGCTAACAGAATTTTTGATAAGTCAGGGATTTAAAAAAGACAAGGAAAGTGAAGACGTTATCGTAGCGGAGGGAGCCATTTACGTAAAGGATCACGATCCAACCATTGTGAAAAAAATCGTGTCCTCCCTGCAGGCACAAGATTGGGTGGGCGGTATTTTTACGCGTGCAAAAAGTCCGGGCGATGGTAAAGGCGTGGTCGATGGAACGCTATCCTTTGAATCTATTCATTGGAATCACCCGGAGCGCTCAGCGGATATTCTGGTGGATGAGAATTGGGACGATCGCAAAAATGACAAAGGATATGCAGGTACCAGTTTTTCAAGAGGCGTAGCAGGTCATGGAGGGTTAAGCCCTTATGAGGTACACATCGCGTTATTAGCTGCCGGTCCCAGCTTTAAAAAAAGTTTTAGCAGTGAACTGCCTACCTCCAACGTGGATATCGTCCCCACGCTCCTTACGATTCACAATATCCCAATTCCTGCCTCGATGAATGGAAGAGTAATGAACGAATTGTTAGTTGAAAATAAAAGCAAGAAGATGGAGGTTAAAAAAGAGATCATTACAACCGCTGCGAAATTCCAGGGTGGTACGTATACCCTCACGTTGGAGCGCTCCATCTTAGATAGATACCAGTACGTAGATTTTGCTAAAGTGGTGAGAGTTTTAAATAAATGATTTGCATATTGACTACTCCCCTAGGAGTTCGCAAACTGCAACTCTTAGGGGATGTCTTTTACATCGTCATTGACTAAGCCATGATTTCCTTTTGTCAAATAAAATTAGAACGTCTGTTCAAATTGAGTTTCTTTATGAGATTTTTTATAACATAACCTTTCCACAACCATAATCCCGATAAGATAAGAATTGGAAAAAATATATATCTCAGAGCGAACACGGCTTCTGGAATTTGTGATACCGGTCCATAGATGTATCCAATCAGTGGAATGCTGATGATGATATGTAACCATCGAATTATTTTTCTTTCCGTGGATGCTTTCATTTGTTTCTGTTCATTAAGGGTAATGGTAAAAGAATTCCTGAGAATTTGATTTTAATTTATCAGTTAAAGCCTTTTCTAATTCTGTAAGATATTGTTCGAGTCTCATAGCTCACATTCATCCCATACCTTGCTAATATGTCTGATCCTATGATCCCTCCGATTTTCAATTTTTCGCCATCTTCAATAGTTCTAAAAAGAGAATTCATTTCCACAGATCTGTAGACCCGTTGCAAAATTTTCAGTTGACCGATCTGCATTCGGCAGATGGAAGTTTGGGCTAGGACTAACTGATCTGAAAAGCCACTCAATTCAGTTTTCGTGCGAAGATGACCATTCATTGAAAATCCAAAGTACTTCGCTTCAGTTTCATTAAGCAGGGTAATACTTGCGCCTGTGTCTACAATAAACCAGGCGATCTTATCATTCAGCGTTGCTTTTATAACGGGAATTCTATTCCCGGCCGAGCGAAAGTGAATGACATGATAATCATCCGGGGTTGCCAGGTAATCTGCTGAAGAGCAACCGTTAATAACGTACCAGGTGATAAAAAACAGAAGTCGCTGCGACATAATTTTATTTCCATTTTAACACGCTTACTTACATTGAATCAAAACGACTTCAACAAAATAGGTGTACTGCAATTGGGGTATTACTATTTTACTTTAGTCGTGAGTTTCTATGAAGTGGAACGGACAACCAAGACCGCAGTTAGCAGAAGTATACCAATAAGCAAATCTTGGAGATGAGGTGAGAAGAAGTCGCGACTTTTATAGTTTGCCTTGGCCCGTGATTCTGACAATACTGTCTTTATATGATTCACCAACCGGAATCTCTTTTTCTTTAATGCATATGAAGTCGCGCTTGATTGACGTTATTTTACTGATGGCAACGATAAATGATTTATGAGTGCGTACGAACCTATCAGACGGCAATTTTTCTTCCATAGCCTTCAGACTCATCCTTGTGATAACAGGCCGTGGAGAAGAAGTAAAATGTATCTTAATGTAATCTTTAAGTCCCTCTACGAAAGTGATATCTTCAATAACCACTTTGACAAGACTATACTCCACGTTTACAAAAAAATGGTCTGCTGAATCATCCTTAGATGAGACCTGCTTCGACTGTTTCAGATCGAAAAGCAACTTAGCTTTATTACAAGCTTTGATAAATCTTTCCAACGGCACAGGTTTCACCAGGTAGTCTACCACAGAAAGATTGAAACCCTCCAAGGCATATTGTTCATAAGCCGTGACGAGGATAACCATAGGAGGTTCAGGCAATGTTTGGATAAATTGCAGTCCGGTCAACCCCGGCATTTGCACATCCAGGAATATCAGATCAATTTTTTCCGCATAAATTGTTTCTGAAGCTTCGCGCGCATTTTTGCAACGTTTTACCAATTCCAAATACGGCACTTGCCTGATATTGTCTGTCAGAAGATCCAATGCCCATTTCTCATCATCAACCGCTATACAACGTATCATTTTAATTGCAGCCACAGGTTAACACTAAAAATACTATCCTTTTCCTCCACCGATAATCGATATAGCTTCGGATACAATAGGTTTAAACGTGCTTTTACATTTGCAAGGCCAATTCCCGAATTGCTATCTGTAGATGAATTTCCTTTCAGGAATTTATTTTCCACATTAAAACGGAGGATGTTACCCAGTATGCTCAGGCCAATCCGGATGAAAGGTTCATGGACAAGAGAAGCGCCGTGCTTAAAAGCATTTTCTACAAATGGGATTAATAGCATCGGCTCAATGGTATGGGAAGAGCTTTCGTCGTATTGAATTTCCGAAGTGATTCGTATATCCTCTTCAAATCGAAGCTTTTGTAATTCGATATAACTTTTCAGATATTCTATTTCTATACTGATATCTACTTTCCTTCCATCAGGCTCGAAGAGCATGTAGCGCATTAAGCCCGACAGCTTTATAAGCGATGGTTCAAGCTGATCAGATTTATAACGAGCCATCGCAACAAGATTGTTCAATACATTGAACAAAAAATGCGGACTGACCTGTGAACGCAAAAACTTTAATTCCGATGTAAGTTGTTCCGCTTTCCGGATGGTATGTTCTTTTTCATAATTTATTTTGTCGAGTACAAGCCGGTAAATCGTGCTGATCACCAGGAAAAATATCGTAGGGAAAAAAATGAAATTGAATGCGCCCTCATCTGCCGCCAGGATAGGAAACCAGGTGACTAAAATAAGATTTTTAATATGATAGAAGCCCACAATCAATGACCCTATGCACAACAGGTAAATCCACCACTTGCTGCGCGTCAGGAATTTGGAATACAGATAAAATGCGTTAAAATAGAACAGACCGATATGCATGAGGTTGGTTAATGTGAAAAAATTACAACGCACCCCTCCTATTTGTCCAAAATTGTAATCCGGTGCAACAAGAAAAAACGGCAATAGCAGCACCGCTCCCCAGATCAGGATATGAAATGTTATCGTGATGTAGTTTGACTTTATAAAAGCAATGACCTTCTTCATCTCCTCAAAAATAAACAAAGGGATGTCAACAAATGAGACGTTGATATAGAATGACAATTCTCATCTACCAACCGGCCAATCTCCGCGCTCAAAGCTCAATTATCAGACGTTGAATTTGGAGCAAGAGTTAAGGTGTATTATACATCTCACAGATAGTCAAACCAAAGAAATCTATAAACTTGGAATAGTATTTTGAGGGACACTCATTTATAAAGGGTTAAATGGTCTTATCAGTCATACTTAATTACTTAATCATTTTTTGAACTGGAGCTGATTCACCATCGCTGCTATTTTCTTTCCTTGTTTTAAACCTTCATCCATGGCAAAACGATAGTGAATCCCCCCTTGTAGCCGGGACAACGCCGCTTCTTTTGCGTAGGCTTCAAACGAGTCGAAACTGCGCGGACCGTAGGTATCATCAAAACTATGGTCTGTAAAAGGATAATTTTTTCCAAAGGTATCTTCCAACACAGAGGCCAAAGTCATTGATATAGCGGCATGAGCTGATGTATATTCCGGAAACGGAGGAGTGTGTATCACGGGGTGCCATTCACTATGCCCAAGTACTGTTTGGATATAAGTGATGGGCCGGACCAGATTGTAATGAAACTTTGTTCGAACGCAGGATATGGCCGCTTCATTCCCTGCTATACCGTGTTTGCAATACAAAACTGCTGCTTCCTCCAATGAAAATTTTTTTAAGACTATCAGTTGAGTGGCCATGTTAGCGGGATGAGAAACATCGTTATGTTCAGCGACCTGCTCAGGGTCGAGTGGTTCATATGCCCAAAATTTTGCTGTCAATGAATCTTCACGACTAAGGTTTTGAGACATCGTATAAATTTCATTAACCGCATTATAGAAAACTGTTCCCGGTTCTTCCGAATACGAAGGAGGTGGTGGTGGTTGTGTGGCCTCAGCAAGGCCAGGTATAAACGTACGGTTATTGCCCCAGTAAGGATATACGGGCTGTGAGAAAGGAAATTCGCCCGTGGCAACCCATTTTCCTGGACCCGTGGGAGGAACGTAAGTATCTGAAAACGGACTTTTGAACGCCTCATGTCCGCCGTCCGTTTTTGACCATTCGAAAATGGCGGTGGCTATCTGTTTTCCAAAAGCAGCTGACCGTTCCAGTTCCTCCGCATCCGCTTCCGCTTGAAATTTAGCGTAAAAATAAGATTCCAGTGAATCAACGGATTTCAACAGGTTTGGAGCAGCGTGAGGCAATAAATTTTTAAGCATAAATGCTACAGCGGCATTAGCACTCGCTGGAAAATGATATTGCTTTCCCTGCTGAATGGCAGGCAATGTTAATTCGCCATTGAGCTGTGAAGCGATGGATTGGTAACCTTGCATACCCGGTACAATGGATTCATACATGGTAAGCCCTACATATGCGTATGTACGACCCGTTACATGCGGCAATAGACCTGGGGTGCCCATAAAAAGTTTTTGTTGCATTTTTATCCAGGCCATGGCTAAGTCAGGAGGGTATTTTTTTACGACCGTTCCCGGAGTATCACTCTTTATGCAACTGGTAAAAGCAACCAGCATAATACTGAATGCAAACAGTATTAAAGCGAACGATAAAACGTTTGAAATTTTCTTTTTCATACCCTAATTTTTTGTGTTTTCTCAAATTTGTCGATGCTTACATGGATCCACAATTCTTAATATGCATCTCGCCTATCACAAATCGGATCATGCTTCTCTTAAGAATAGAGTTCCTTCTTCAATTCCATTATTTTTAATAGTCGATAAGGATAAACTATAAAGTAAAAGTAGAAGGGTAGAAAAGAAATTGAGATGCTGAAAAGTCGGGAAAAGGTGCTAGAACGTTTTTATACGTGTTATTTCGGTATTTGCGAATTTTCCTGGAGTGAGTCCGTATTTGCTCTTAAATACACGGTTAAAATGTGACCTGTTTTCAAAACCAGTCACCTCACAAATTTCATCAATGCTGGAAACTGTAGTCTCTAATAAATACCGGCTATATTCAAGGCGTTTCTCCAGCAGCCACTTACCGGGGGTAGTTTGAAAAATATTTTTAAATTCCTCTTTGAATGAAGAAAGACTCCTGGCACATAACCGCGCAAATTCATCAAGAGACAAGTTGCTGAAAAAATTTGCTTCCATAATTTCTTTTACGGAAGGTTTTGCTGATTTGCAAACCTCATTAAAGAAACATTTTAGTGTTTGATGCGTGTCCTTGGAAAGGATGTTCACTACTAATTCTTCAAATTTTAACTTGAGCAACGTATCAGGTGGCGGTGTAGTCTGTCGGAAAAATGTAAGCAAAGAATGAAAATAAACTTCCAGTACCTCATCCGCCATGAGAGGGATAAGGGTATCTGTTTCTTCTTTTGTTTCTGCTTCAAGAACGGGTATCCTATACTTTTGAAAAACAGTTTTAATAAAAACATCGGGTACAAAAACGCGCAATTCACAAAAGTCCTGCTGGGTAACGTGATGGGCTGAGATAATGCTTCCTTTCTTTGCAAAAATGCATTCACCAGCTTTAAAGCTATATTCTCCTTTAAGGGTCTTTAATACCATTTCTCCTGCCATCGCATAGGCGAAAAAATTATTGTGCCACCACAGGTTGCTTGAAGTACCGTCATCTTCAGCCGGGCATATAATTTCAACAAACAGGAGGTTATCGACCTCAAATTTTTTGAACATGTTACCAGACCTGATAAAATCCTGCAGGTTAATCATTAGCCTTTCCTTTAACGGCTATAAAGTTAAGTATCTTTGGGCAAAATTGGAATTTGATTTATTTTTCTGGTACTACCTCAAGTAATGCATTGCTTGACTGTTGCAGGTCATATGATGTAAAAAAATGAGCGCCCTCCTTTGTTAAGATGAATTGCTTAATTTTTTGCCTTATCTTTCTAGAAGTGAGCTTGTTTCATAGACAATCTTGATATTGATAAGTGTATCTATTGGAGAAAAGCTGCGCGCCAGCTTTATCCAAATTCTTAGAGGTTACATCAACTGGCAGATCTTTACTATTATAGTCATAGGTATAGATTACAGTGCCGCTTATTTCCCATTGGCTTGTAGTAGCATTTGCAGAATAATTGGTTGATTTGATCAAGTTGTGCTTCGGCGCATACTCCGGTTGCGTCCATGGCACGTTAGGATGGCCTTTGGGTCTTGCATATAACAGCTTATTAGGATTTTCTTTGACATCATATTCGTCACTTGAGGCTTGATAGGGTTTCCCATTAATAATTCTTTCATACCTGATTTGTTGACCTTCCGCGTCATACTCGTATCTGTTTTCTTCAGTAATAGAGCTTCGGGTTTCGATAGATTTAACAAGCAATCCATTCTGATTGTATTCAAGAAAGGGAGAGTTAGAATTTCCATAAGCATCTACTCGTGTTGCCTTTTGAATTTTATTTCCACTATACTCATATCTTGTATACGAATTATCGTACGTGTTAGAAAACTTAACCAACTTTCCATCAGTATCATATTCATATGACAAGCTATAAGCCTTGGTTACGCCGTTACTTGTATACGTAGTATTTTGTTTTGACAAACGATCATTTTCATACTTATAATCGGTATTGTTGGATTGATTCGAAACTACGCCATCCTTATCTGTAGAATTATATTGGGATATTTCTCTAAGCATAAATCCATTGTCATCAAACTGACGACTTGAGGACGAAGAGGACGTTGCAGTTTTTCCATTGCTATAGGTATAATTATAGGTTGAGGTTGTGCCGACGTGGTTTCCCTTTGCATCATAGGTATAAGAGAAGACATAGTTATACGTATAGGTTACTGTGGCGCTCTCATTGCCGGTACCTGAGCCTGACTGAGATTGTACTTTACACATAGCAGCAGCTGGAGGTGCCGGATCGTCACTACTATTGCAAGAACCGAAAAATGTAACTACGCCTATGAATAGGATAGATAGAAAATAATTTTTATGGTATTGTTTCTCTCTGGTAATGCACTCATTCGCATCCTCGGTTTTCATATGTTTTAGATTTTCCATCAAAGGTATCTTGCGCGATATAAGTTGTCTATACCCTATTCGGGTAATGTGCCTTAGAAAAAAAACAAGCTGGTAAGTTGAAAAAAACGAATTAGGGATGAATCACCCCCTAACTAAGTATTCTGAAGGGGTAAGCTTAGGAATGGCATTACCCGCCACTGTCAACGACATGCCCCTTTTAGCTCAGGAGATAACGCGGCAAAGATTAACCTTTCGTCCATCGACTTCTTTTCATAAATGTGTTTTTTCCAAAGCACACACATTTTGATTAATACAAGAAGATCAACGAACCTGCGTGATAAATTAAAGGCAACATGTATAAAACTGAACGCACATTACACATTAACAGAATGCGGACACCGCTCCTGCAGAAGTAGTTTGCATTTGTTGGGTTAACTTCTAACTTTAGAATATAACCAACGGGTGCTATCACGCACTGAATACAATGGTCAAAACTACACTATCATTTTGTCTGCTGACGATAATTACCGGATTAGCTTATGCACAAGGAATGAAAATTGGAGAAGCTCTCGTCGTAAGTTATCCGGCCTTAAACAAAGATGTAAAAGCGGAAACATTTCAGGCTTTCTTCACGGGAGAAGTTTTGCCTGCAATGAACAAGGAAAAACCCGGTACATCGCATCATTTATTTAAATCGGATAGGGGTAACCAAAAAGAGCAATTTCTTTTAGTAGCCGGAATAGAAAAAATAAAAGACGGAAAACCGACCAGCGCTAGAAATCCTTTCGATCTGGCTCCCTCTGGAAAAGGTAATTCTAAAGGCCTTAAAGATTTTGTAAGTAATCCCCAGACCTTTACAGAATATCATCTTATTGGTGCAGATAAGATTCAATCTTTACCAAACACAGGTATCCTTGGGATTCATTACATAAAAGTCAAAAAAGAACGTTCAAAAGATTTTGAAAAGTTTGTTGTGGAGAAGCTACATCCGGCAGTAAGCCAGTTATTTCCTGATATGCAATTGCTTTACTATAAAGCCGTAGCCGGAGATAATATCGGGTCATACATTACGATCTTCACAATCGATTCTCCGGCAGCCCGCGCTAAATACTGGGCAGCAGGCGCACCGGAAACAGAGGTGCTGAAAAAAACCTTCAAACCCATTGAGGGGCTCGCCAAAGAATTGGGAACTTATCTCGTAGAAGATTCATATCTGAAGCCGGAATCGGGAGGCGCTGCGGCATACTGGGAAAGCAAGGAGTGGACTGATTTTATTCATTCCAGTTACCTTAAATAAATTTTACTGCCTACGTTAATTTTTAAACTAAACAACCAAACATAATTCCATATGAAATCAATTTACTTTACATGCCTCATATTGTGCATAACCTTGCGGGTGTCTGCACAAGGAAGCGCCGAAAAAATTCCGAAGGGCTTTACTTCATTATTTAACGGGAAAGATTTTACGAACTTCAAGGTTCCAGTTGGGGATAACGGCCATTGGCAAATAAAAGAAGGGGTAATTGATTATGATGCCGCAAGTGAAGCGAAAGAGAAAAATTTATGGACCGAAAAAACGTACACGAACTTTGAACTATACGTTGACTGGCGCATAAAAGAAACTCCGTGGAAAAATCCCAATGTGCCGCTCATTTTACCCAGCGGCCTCCATAAGAAAAATGAAAAGGGAGAACCTATAACGATGCTGGTACCGGATTCAGATTCTGGAATTCTGCTGCGCGGTGTTGGAAAATGTCAGGCAAATATTTGGAACTGGCCCATTGGATCGGGAGAAGTATATGGATACCGGATGGATGAAAAAATGTCACCTGAAGTCAGGCGTGGAGTAACTCCAAAAGTGAACGCTGACAAAAACATCGGAGAATGGAATACCTTTAAAATCACCATGAAAGGGGACAGGATGACCGTTGAATTAAATGGAATTGTAGTGATCGAAAATGCTTTGCTCCCTGGCCTACCCGCATCGGGACCGATAGGATTTCAACATCATGGATCAAAAGAAAATGGAGAGTGGAACAGTCCACCAAGTTTGGTTCAATTCAAAAACGTCTATATAAAAGAGCTTAAGTAAAGAAAAGATAAGTACGTGGTACGAATTACGACCTACGAAGTCGTACCTCGCGATTCGTACGTACCTTTAAGATGTTAGACTGAACTGATTCATCGTTATCTATAACTACTTTTACGAAATGAAAGTCCTTTTGATTTCAGCGACTTACGAAGCTTTGGTATACTGCCGGGCCCCATGCCATGGAGTTCTAAAATTTGGGATTCACTCTTCGTTGCAAGTTGCTCAAGGGTTTTGATTCCCGCGTGTTCCAGTGCACGTCTGGCAGGAGCTGCAAGCAACGAAAGAAAACCTTCTTCGGGTTTTCTTTCCTGTTCGCATATTGGACAAGTAGGACAGTCACTGCTTTTGTAATATCGATGCCCGTTTGGGCAAATCCTAAGGCTGCCTTTGCTTACCATTAATTTGATTCGGCGTGCTTTTTAAAGTTGTCCAGGATAGCCTGCCAGCCACCCCGTTGCAATTCAACAGGATTTGTGGTTTCAGTTTCAAAGGTCTCTGTGACTTTTGTTTCGTTTCCGTTTCCTGAGAAAGTGACCTTCACTTTCCTGCCATCAGCAATGGTGTATTCAATTAATTTGTGTGGCTGAACGTTTGTGTAAATACCTTCAAAATCGAAACTAACGCTTCCGTCTTTGGCAGCCATTGTTGTTTTGAATTTACCATCCTTACGCAAATCATTTTCTGCGTACGGTGCATGCCAGTCATCGGATGCAGTTGCCCAACGGGTGATCTGCTTTGGATCCGACCAAGATGTCCATACTTTTTCCACTGGTGCTTTCACTACGGCTTCAACTGTTACTGCTTTTTTTTCTGTTGTTTCCATGATTTTTGTTTTTAATGTGAGGTTCTGTTTGTTTCATTACAAACATAGTAGATGGAATTCGGTTATAGGGTGGGTAAAAAAGACATTTTATGGGGCTAATTGCGACAGGAATATTACTTTTTGTGAGCACGCTGGTGGGTCTTGCACTAGCCAACAATTGAATAATCAGAAAATCGCCTCGAACAATTTATACATACCATAGAATGCCGCAGCAACAACTAGAATGGCTCCTATGACAATTAGTGTTAACAGGCCATTGCCAGATCCCTGATGTTTTCCCTCAAAATAATGTTCCTTCAGCAACTTCACATTGCGATCATTTGCCCTGTAAAAAATATCGAAGATCGTTCCCACCAAGGGTATTACACCAATCAGAGTGTCAAGTGTAGAATTCAAGATCATTTTAATCACCACTTTTCTGCTGGCTCCCTGATTGTGCATGGTATAAATAAGTGCTCCTGAAATAATATACGTTATTAGGTCTCCGAAAACAGGAAACAGGCTGAGCAACGGATCGATACCAAATCGTATGTTTGTTCCCGGAATTAAAAAACGGGAATCCATCAATTGAGCTAAACGCTCTACCCATTGAATACTGGGAGCGTTGTGATCTCGCACGGGCCTGGCTTTTATAGTCTGTATTTTCGGATGCATATGTCCAGTACGTCTTATCTCGTTAAAAGATAAAATAGTGCCAATTTTAGCAAGCGATATTGGTCGATTAAGGATGAAGTGTAAACCGAAATGAGGAAGCTTCGCCACAGTGACTCCTCTAAATGGCAGGAGTTTTCTCCTCGGCTTGCGTGTTTATCCAAAGTTTTAAATAGGCGCTAAACTTTTCATTCGAGTACGAACGTGGTGCTCGTACGTTTCCCACACGGCGCTCGACCTAAATATTTAAGGAGCCGCTACTGCAATGAACTTCAAACAAACAGGTTTGTCAACTGAGATCTTTTTTCCGGTAGGCGTTAGCAAACCCGTTTTCTGATCGCGCTTGAAAATAACGATGTCATTACTGTTTTGATTGGCTGCAAGTAAAAAATTTCCAGAGGGATCAATCGCGAAATTGCGGGGTGTTTTTCCAAGCACCGATTGACGGCCCGCCAAAGTCAGGTTACCCTTCTTATCAATAGCATAGATCGCGATCTCGTCGGCATCTCCGCGATTAGATCCATAGAGAAATTTGCCATCCGGGGAAACATGAATATCAGCAGCAGATACTCGGCCTTTAAAATCAGGAGCAACCATCGTAATAGTTTGTTTCGCTTTCAGCGCTCCATCTTTATAGTCAAATGCTGCGATCGAAGCTTCCAGCTCCAAAATCAGGTAAGCATACTTCCCGTTCGGATGAAACGTTAAATGCCTCGGGCCACCGCCAGGTTTTACGGCCGTAAAAGGTGACTCGGCTGGTTTCAATGCTTGAGGTTTGGTTACGTCTATGCGATATTGAAAAACTTTATCAGTTCCCAGATCGGGCACGAATAAATAACGATCATCAGGGGACAAAACAACGGAGTGCACATGCGGCTTTTCTTGTCTATCCTTCACTACGCTAGTTCCTTCATGCTGAATATTTTGAACATTCGAGCTTAGCGACCCATCCGGATTGAGGGGAACAGCAAGTAAGTTTCCGCCACCATAATTCCCGACAAATACTATTTTCTTTTTGTCATCAACCGAAACATAACAAGGATAATCCCCCTCTGAAGATACGCTGTTGATAAAAGACAACTCTCCGGAAACCGGGTTGAGGGTAAACGCATTGACTTTACCATCGCCCTTGCCGGATTCACTCACCACATATACATTTTTCTTGTCGGTACTGACCGCCAGGTAAGAAGCGTTTAGAGCCTCTGTAACAGGACGGGGCGAACTAAAATCCCCGGTTTGAGGATTGAACCGGTAAACATGAATACCACTGGTTTGGCCTTCCGTGGTATACGTGCCTATTAACAAATGATATTCCTTATCCATTGAATTTTGAGCTTGTGCGTTGAAAAAAAAATAAAACAGGCTGAAAAGAAGTATTGTCGTTCTCATAGATTGTGGTGTAATGTTTGTAAACCAGATGTCACAAACATGCTATATTTTAATGATACTCCTTAACCGCTGATGGATATTTTGAAATCCCGTGACCAAAAGTCTATTGAGCACGCAGTGTAGCAATCAAGCCCCTTTTTTGTCTCTAAATTTCCCGTTATTCTAGGAAAATTTTCCGGAAACAGCTGGTACGAAATCGAGTTGGTTGAACTTCCCTGATTATTTATATCCTTTGCCTAATAATTCAATGTGTAACGCGGCTGACAAATTTCAAGAAGAAAATGAACCAACTTTCGGACAACACCAATAATACAAATGTGCGAGTATTCCAAAGCCGGTCATTGGAACAATAATAATTCTGAAGCTTACCTAAATACATTCTTATGGAAACTTTAACAGCAATTGATCAACCCAAAATTCAAAAAGACCTTATGCGTTCTGCTCGTGAATTAGGCCCTGCTATTAGTCAATATATCAATCAGGATGAGAGAAATCGAAGGCTTTCCAAACCTGTAATCGATGCGTTGAAAGATGCTGGTTTTTTTAGAATGTTCTTGCCAAAATCCCTGGGAGGCTTTGAAACCGATCCCATAACAGTAGCTCATGTAGTTGAAGAGGTAGCGCGACATCACACCGCAGCAGGCTGGTGTTTAATGGTAGCCAATACAACACCCTGGTGGGGTGGTCGACTGCCAGAAAAAGGAATTGAAGAAATCTACAAAACCGGACCTGATACGTTTATTGCGGCCGCCTTTCATCCTCCCAAGAAAGCGACCAGGGTCTCCGGAGGTTATCTTATCAACGGCAGTGGACCGCTTTTCAGTAATGTACATGAAGGTCAATGGATTTTCGTTACCGCTTTTGTAATGGAGAACGACCAAATAAAAATGACACATGGATATCCAGAGATCATTTGTGCTTATATGAGGCCTGAAGACTGTGAGATAATTGACACGTGGCATACAATGGGCATGCAGGCTACCGATAGCAACGATGTAATGGCTAAGGACGTGTTCGTCCCTGATCATCTCGTTTCTCCTTTGGTACCTGAATACCAACCAAATTCATATTACAAAGGTCCGCTTTATCAATACCCTGCCATTGGAATATGTATCACCTGCCTTATTGCACCCATAGCGTTGGCTTTAGCCCGCAACGCGATTAACGAATTAAAAGAACTGGCCGAAAGGAAAACACCTCTCGGATCTGCCGTACCTCTTAAAGAGAGAGGTGTAATTCAACGGAAGTTGGGCGAAGCAGAAGCCCTGGTACAATCCAGTCGCGCATACTTATATGATAAAATAGCAGAAGCATGGAACAAAACGTTGACTGGAGAAAATGTGTCTCTTGAAGACAAGGCAGGGCTTTTATTAGCTGCTGCTCATACAAATCAAAGTTGTCTAAAGGCTGTCGATTTAATGTATACGGCAGCGGGCAGTACTGCAGTCTATACCCGAAATAAATTACAACATTACTTCGCAGATGCTCAGGTCATCAGGCAACACGGGTTTGTCAATGAAAGCCGGTATGAAACAGCTGCGCAGGTTTATTTTGGACTTCCGGCTGATTTACCTGTCATTGCATTTTAGAGAACGGTTAATGCGCTTGCCCTAGATTTATTTCACTCTCTCTGTGACAAGTCAGCGTATCAATCTCGATGGTGAGTTTTAGTGTCCATGCATCTCATTCGGTATCGTACGGATTATGCTCCACAAAATCTCAGATTCATACTCATTGAAACTTATCCGTAGGTGCACGTCAGGATTATGGGTATTATAAATTGCAAAATATTCATAATAGTCTTTAACACTTAGTTCTGCCCACTTGATGGTCTCGCCTCCATTTGCGAACCCCACTCCTTTTTTATTTATGATTACTCCTTTTAACTGCAATTCTTCGTTACGGTTGAATTTATCAAGATGGTGATCCACAATGTCTTCTTGATAAAATTTCCAGATATCATCAACTATGTCAGAATAGATTTGTTCATAGTTTGATCGTAACCCGAAATAATTTTTGAAACTAATTTTAAGTTCTTTATTCTTCTTGTCTTTAAATGTTATTACGAATTTTTGGCCAACGATAAACCGGTACCAAACGATCGATTCAATTCCATGTTTAAAATCAATGATGTCAGATTTATTTAACCGTGTAAACTCGTTGCCCTTTAAATCTTTGTTTTCAAATTCCAGAAAGTCCGGAGTTAAAATTAACTTTCTTAGTCGGCCAAGTAACCCCGATTGTAGTTCATATTGTTTCTTAGTGGTCATTCTATACAAATATCTTCACAATGTTGTTCCTGCGTAAGGCGACATAGGGTATGTTAGTATAACAGCTATAAATTTATAATGCTGCAGTTCTATTATTAAAAAATAATCTTAATCAGATACCAGGCCATAACTACACAGGTTATTAATTTTAGCAAGGTGCCAAACAAAAATCCAACAAACGATCCCCATGCTGCCTTTAAAGCTTGGTCGGAATTATTGCTGGCAATGATCTCACCAATAAAAGCTCCCACAAAAGGACCGATAATAATACCCAAAGGACCCATCCAGATTCCAACGATCAGTCCGAGTGTGCATCCCCAGATACCGTATTTGCTCCCTCCGAATTTACGCGTACCATAAAGGGGTATGATATAATCCAAAGCTGTCACTAGTACAGTTATGCCAGCCCAGATCCATAGGAATTTTGAGGTAAAGGGTGCATCGGATCTAAGTTGTTGTATGAGAAGGGCAATATAACATAGGGGCGGCCCTGGCAACAAAGGCAAGATGGCACCGAGAATGCCTATTAGCATAATAATTATTCCAAGTACAAGCCAGAATGTGTCCATATTAAAAGGATATTAACGAAAATACATAATTTCGAAAATGATTAACCTAAATTCCATTCATCATATAGCTATCATATGCTCCGACTATGAGGTATCCAAAAAATTCTATACACAGATTTTGGGCCTTGCTGTTCTTGCCGAACATTATCGCGCAGAAAGGAAATCATATAAACTTGATTTAAAATTAGGAGATCGATATTGCATTGAGCTTTTTTCTTTTCCCACATCTCCCCCACGTACATCGCGCCCCGAAAGTTGTGGCCTTAGGCACCTTGCCTTTGAGGTGAGTAACATTGAACAGGCCACAAAATGGTTGAACGAAAATAATGTAAGCACCGAACCTGTGCTAATAGATGAATTTACTGGGAAACGTTTTACTTTTTTTACTGACCCTGACGACCTTCCTCTTGAACTCTATGAAAGATAACGTGATTCCATATTCAGCGTATTTAAAAAATTTTCCTGATCTCTTCCCTGAACTGGCGCATGAGCTTCCCTGGACTATTGTTGCCTCTGTCCCAAATACAGTTTTGCAAAGAATGAAAACGCTAAGCTCAGACTACAAGGTCAAAAATGAGATAGCGATTCATAAAACAGCGCGGCTTGAAGAACATGTAATTTTGAAAGGGCCGATCATTATTTCCGGCGGATGTTTCATTGCCGCACATGCGTATATGCGAGGAGGAGTATTTGTAGGAGAAAAGACTGTTATAGGTCCTGGCTGTGAAGTAAAATCCAGCTTAATCATGCAAAGTAGTGCACTAGCTCATTTTAATTTTATAGGAGATTCATTAGTGGGTTCGTTTGTAAACATGGAAGCCGGAAGTGTAATTGCCAATCATTATAATGAACGCCTCGACAAGACCATTTACGTGTTACTTAATAAAAAGAAAACTAAAATCGGTGTAACAAAATTTGGCGCTGTAGTAGGAGATCATTCAAAAATTGGTGCGAATGCTGTGCTGTCGCCGGGAACCCTTTTAAGTCCGGACAGCGTTGTAAAACGCCTGGAGTTAGTACAACAATGCTTATGAGCAGATAATCTTATTTCAATCCTTTACCGGGAATATCATTTCGGAATCGTTCCATTCCCTTCCTGTCCTGAAGGGTTACGAAAACCAGCTTTCCATTCAAGCCGCCGAAAACAAGGTTGCTGCATCTTTTCCCTTTTAAAAAAACTTCGCGGATCAATTTTCCCTCGGGTGAAAGTATGGCAATTGCGCCCTTTCCATACCGGGTCACATACAAATTCCCCTCTGCATCACACTTCATTCCATCAAAACCAAAATCAGGAAATTCTGCAAATAGCCTTTTATTAGAGATATCCCCCTTTGCATCGACATCAAAGGCCCAAATCTTTCGTTGGACACTTTCATTCACATATAAAATTTTCTCATCGGGGCTAAGCGCTATTCCATTGGTGGTTCCCATCTGATCCTCTAACAGTATCGCTTTGCCACCCTTATCGATACGCCAAATTTTTCCAGTACTCTCCTTCCAGTTCGGATCGGAGGCAAAAATTTGATCCTTCCGATTCATACAAATGTCATTGGGTTGGTTAAACCCATCGTGATGACTATACACATCCACTTTTTTTGTTCTCATGTCAGCCCTAAGAACATTGTGCCCCATAAAATCGGCCAGATACATTTTACCATGGCTATCAAATTGAATGCTGTTGGCGACACTACCTTCCGGCAGCGTTAAAAAAAGTTCGACCTCACCGTTTGGTTTCACTAACCCAATTGTTCCATCCTTCTGAAAATTCACCACATATAAATTCCCACTTTTATCGAAAGCCGGTCCTTCAATGTTATTTGTGAAAAGGTCCTCTTTTGTGAAGTCCTCGGCTGTGTAGAGCCCTTTAAGATCCTGGCCAAGCGCAGGGATACCAATTATAATCATGAACAGTTTTACAGCGCTCTTATACATAGAAATTATATTATAAAATGAAATATAATGTTCTGCGCTGAAATAAAAAAACCGATCAAAGAACTACAAAGGATAGGATTTACGTCAAAAAAAAACCTTCGAATCTCTTCGAAGGTTTTTTATCTGCTTATAAGATTAAAATTGAGCAGTCTTTACTTTACCTGAGTTGTCAGAAACCTCAAAGGTACAAGATCCTGATAGGTTTTTAAAACTATAAACCTGAGCAAAGTTCCCTGTGATATCGATACTTCCTGTGTGCACGAGGTTGTGATATGTATCAAATATTTTGACAGTTATCGTTTCGCTCCCAGCATTTGCTACCGACAAAAGAAATTTATCTTCAGCATTTGAAAGTCTAGAAATCCGAATATTTTCCAGCGATTTAGTCGGCTGATGACTTATAAGCTCAATCCTTTTTCCGCTTGCATCAGTTAATTCAAGTGTGTATTCACCAAATTCTAAAGATCTAAAATTCAAGGGAAGAATAAACCCTTTCGTGTCATTGATCGTCTCCGAAAAAATCATTTTAGAATTGGCATTGAAAATATTCACCTTTACTTTCCCAGTGCTTTCGCCTTTATATATAACTCTGAATATCTCAGATCCTTTTACGGGTATTACAGTTAAGCCTGCTTTGCTTGGTTCGTCCTTGCCAAAGGCGGTTGCGGCTGCGCTAACTACAAGAAGGGCTGCGAATAACATCGATTTTGTTTTCATAATCATTTTATGTTTTTTTTACTGTACAAATATACGGTTGGGGTACTGCCGAGGTTGAAGTTTGTAAGAAAACCGTATTTTATAAGGCAAAAATCGATTGCACCAAATAGAATGAACAAATAGTCAAAAAGCCTAGCTAAATCGGCAACGAAATCGATAGTGGCCACATTATAATTTATGCAACGTTTGCACTACCCACTATACTAAAAATTTTAGTGTAGTTTAACCGTTATAACGGTTTGTTCGCCGATCAACAGATCAACGGCAAGAATAAAACTTAAATTTCTGCAATAAAGTAAAAAAGGTAACCTCAAATGAGGTTACCTTTTTAGTATAGACAAATTGTGTACTACCAACGCTCTTTTGACAACGACTGCGTCTTTCCGTGGCTATCCGTCACATTGAAAGTAACATTACCCTGAAGTCCTTTGAAGGTGTAAACCTTACCGAAGTCGCCGGTAACTTTTTCACGTTCAGTATATAAAACCGTATTCTCGGCATCATATATAGTTACCGTCAGGATGTCGGTTCCTTTATTAGGTACGGAAAGAATAAACTTTTCGTTATTACCGCCAACGCGAAGCAAGTGTGCAACTTTACTGTTAGATCCTTTACGATAATTAACTTTTTCCGTCTGACGACCATTAATGTCTGTTAGCTGAAAATGATAGTCCCCTTCGGGCAATTCTGTAAAGTTATAAGGTCTCAGAAAGCCACCTTCATTTTTAATTTTCTCCGAAAAGACAATTTCATTGTCATCGTTCAGAATCAGAATTTTTACATCTGTATTAGAGGCACCTTTGTACAAAAGTTTAAAGGTCGATCCACTTTTCAATACAGCCATACTTGAACCAGGATTATCCAACCGGCGCGCGAAAACTACACTGCTAACTATCATTAGCATCATTAAAATTGAGAAGGTCTTTTTCATGAGAGTATTTTTTTTATAGGGTAAAGACGGTAACGCTCTGGAAAGGTTGCCTCCGATATGTTAATAATTAGTTAATGTCGATAGATAGCCTTACAGTTAGTTAAAAAAAATAAAACTGCTGTAACGGAAATTTATTGAACGTGGTTTTGTAATACGAAAAAAAACACATTCAACGATTTAATTAGAAAATAGTTTCACAATCAGATTTAATTCAGGTGAAAATTATCTTTGCTCTTTTCTTCACGCTCGAGAAGGAGAATTTGAAATTTGACTCGGTTAAGAAGAAATGCTTCTCTTTTATCCCCGGGAATGGTCAGGAATCTATACCGATCAGCCGTCTCAAGATTTAACTCATTTGCAATTTGAAATAAATTAAAGACGGTAAGATGCTGACCTATGTTTCGGAGTTTTAAATAGTATAAGAAAAGATCATACAATTTAGGACCAGGAAAAGTATCTAAGACTAATTTCCATAACCGTACATTTCCACCGGGGTACATTTTCGTTTTGTATGTCCGCAGCAACAGATCCATACTAAAAATGTCTTCACACTTTACAATGATATCAGTCTCTCCGCCGGGATATCGCTTGATAATACTTTCAAGCTTCATTAGGGAACCTATTTTCTGTTGGTTAATGTCATGGCTAAAGTAAACACCAAAATGAATGTCCAGAATCTCCGCATCTTGTAATAACTGCCGATAGCGTGGCTCGAAAATATGAAGCGGGACAAGTTCCCCGGGTAGTGGTAAAATGGCCAAGGGAAACATCGGGATATGAAGGACTTCAGCCATATTGTGTATTAAACACTCGAAAGAAAAGAAGGTTAATAGCTCACTAAAAAATGGGGTTTAACTTTAAACAGGGTTTCAAGATCCTTTGCTCCAGGCAAAAAGCTCAAATTAATAATAAAAGAAAATCCAGCAATGACGCAATCGAAGCTTCGGATTAAATCCGCTGTGGCCCCGGCTGTTCCCCCAGTGGCTAGTAAGTCGTCATGTACTAGAACACGCCATCCCGGTTGAACGGCATCAATGTGCATTTCGACTTTGGCAGTGCCGTACTCCAGCTTATATTCCCGTGACCGGGTTTGGTACGGAAGCTTGCCCGCTTTCCGGACCAATATGAAAGGAACGCCTAATTCATAGGCGAGAATAGATCCGAAAATAAAACCCCTCGCCTCTGTGGATGCAATGGCATCGATGTTTTGTGATTTGAATTCCTTTACTAGTGCCTCTACAATCTCTCTTCGTAAACCTGGATTCGCCAGGATCGGGGAAATATCCTTAAAGACTATTCCTGGTTTTGGATAATCCTTCACGTCCCGAATAGATTGTTTGATTTTTTCCGAAAGCTCCATAGGTCGGTCTTGTAAGTAGGCTAAGACAATGATTAAACGCTCAAATATATAGGAAGTTTTTTCTTCTAAATCTACTCTGCAAAGGTTAAGTATTGGGATCTTAGAAAAGATTTTTAAACAATCATATTATTTATGCGTCTATCGGAGGCCAAGAGAGCAACTTTAAAAAATGCCGAATGAGTAAATAAGATATTTGGTCGAGCATTCACGTAGTGCATCTCCAGGTCATTTTGTAAAAGGTTTGACTTGTGAGAACATGAAACTGATTTACGTAGAATTAATAGACCTTACCTTTTAAAATAACAGTTTCTACTAAACTACTTCCAAAAGCGTAGGGCAGGTAGGCAATGGATGGAATAGGCTTCGTGATGAAAATATTGGCAACTTTTCCGCGTGTAATGCTACCGTGAGTTCGTTGTAGCTGCAATGCGCAGGCGGTATTCATAGTCGCTGCATTTATCGACTCCTCCGGTGTCATTTTCATTTTAATACAGCTTAGCGCAATTATCAAAGGCATGTTGCCGCTCGGAGCACTGCCCGGATTATAGTCCGACGCAATGGCCAACGGTAATCCCGCACTTATAATTTGTCTGGCAGGTGGAAAAGGAATACCCAGAAAAAATGCAGCTCCAGGTAATGCCGTTGGTATGGTGTTACTGTGTTTTAACAGATTGATTTCTTCTTCACCAATATTCTCCAAATGATCTACACTCAAAGCACCTGTTTTTACACCTACCTGAACACCGCCCGATCGATGAAGCTGATTAGCATGAATGCGGGGTTTCATACCAAATTGTTTGCCTTTTTCAACGATCCGCTCTGTTTCATCCGCAGTGAAAAAACCTTGTTCACAAAAGACATCAATGTAATCTGCCAATTTTTCTTCTGCCACTGCGGGAATCATCTCCTGAATGATGAGCTGCACATACTTATCCTTCGAGATATTTTCAGGTACGGCGTGAGCTCCCAGGAATGTTGTTCTCACAGTCAGTGGCGTTTCCTTACCGATCCGTTTTGCCACCCGCAGCATCTTCAGTTCGTCCCTTGTGGTGAGCCCGTATCCACTTTTAATTTCAACGGCTCCGGTACCCGTTCTAATAATTTCATTGGCTCTTAGCAACGCCTCCTCAACTAATTGGTTCTCTGAGGTCTGTTGCAATTTCCGCGCTGAATTTAGAATGCCTCCACCTTTAGCAGCGATATCTGCATAACTTGCTCCTTTAATTTTCATAACAAATTCCTCCTCACGGCTCGAAGCAAAGACCAGGTGGGTATGTGAATCAACAAAGCTGGGAAAAACAAAACGCCCTGAGGCATCTATTTCCTGAGAGGCTTGAACTTCGGGACAATTATCCATGTTGCCGAAATCGACAATCATACCGTTGTGGATGGCTAAAAATGAATTTGGCAGAACCGGTAGTTCTGCCATAGCTGGCCCTCTTAAAATTTCAATATTAATTTCCCGTACCTGAACTAATCCTTTTATATTCTTGATGAGGATATCCCAGGTCACAGTAACGATAGGATTAAAAATTGTACTCGGATTTATTTTCCAAACGACTCAACTTTGTAATCTAAGTTGGTCCCAAATACGGGGAAGCTAATTTTAAATACCGCATAAAAAGATCTCCCCTCCAGACTCGGACGATACCCGACTTCGGCCCCGTACGCCCAGCTAAACATTCTGTTAAACCGTCCGTCCATACCCACCCGGAACCCCAACATTTTTGTCTTCAACGGACTAACGCTATAGGTATGGGTGCCTAAGTTAGGACTTGCGGGATCTGTGTTGGTATATACTATATCATCAACGTCAAGCAAGGGTGAAACCAGAATATCAACATACGCAGTAAATATTAAATCATCAATACCCTCTTCAAACTTGTCGAAGTTTACCGCCACATTTTTTATCCATGACATAGAGCCACCAACGTACAACCCCTTCGATGAAATGTTACTAAAGACATCAAACGATTCATCCCGGCCGGCAACGGAAATGGTCTCCGGTAGTCCAACACCCTCCTCATTTTTCAAATCATCATTGGTAAGTCCCTGTTTTTCCAAGGCCCTCCCGATATCGGTTGAGCTATCCCATATTATAGCTCCTAAACGTGCTCCGTAAATTTTTCTCACTTTACAAGGTACATCAGCACTTAACGGTACCCGTGCCGCCCACTTGTTTCCTTTGTAGCTATTCTTATAAAGGAACATTTTAGTTTTAGAGCTTTCTTCGAAATCCCTGATATGGTACGTACCGCCAAACTCGAAGTAATTGAATACTTCTGCCCGATTATCCACATCGCTTTTCTTCAAGGCAAGATCGCGCGCTAAGTCAAAAAATTGTTTGCTGTAGGTTTTTCTAAAATGGGCACGAAAATCGGCCTTATCTCTAAGGAAGTACATTACTTCCGCCACCAAATCCGCCATTCACATTTGTGGAGGATAACTCACCATAGAGAGGCTGAATACCTACAAAAAGTTTATTTACGGACGAGGGCTCATCGTAAAGCTCCTCGTATGTAACAGCCGTTTTGTCCTTTCTTTCGCCCTGCGCAAAAAGATTGGCGGAGATCGCCAAAAACGCAGCTATCAAGATTAAAAAGCGATGGTTCATAGCCAGATTTAGTTGGGTATAATGAATAAAAATAAGCAATTCCTAAGATTAAAAATGAGCTACCCTAAATACGGTCTGCCTACCAGATGTAATAACTATTCCAAAAAATATTCAATTATTCCTTTTTTCCAGCACCTTTTTTAGCTGTTCGAGCTCTTCTAGTTTAGAGGCTATATCCGCTTCACTCAGTTTTCTTTCCGTAATATCCTCAAACATGCCCAATACTGACACTATTTCACCATGCCGATTCATTACCGGGACTTTGCTTACCATTACCCAGGATACCTTACCTTCGTTATTTACGTTCTTCTCTTCCAAATCGAGACGTGCTTTTCTGCTATTCATTACAGCAAGATCATCGGCCCGGTAAGCGTCACCATGCTCTTTCCAAGGCATATCATAATCGGTGCGGCCTATCAGATCTTGAAATGATTTTAAACCTGCAACCTGCGCAAAGATTTTATTGCATCCCTGGAACCTAAGGTCTTTTCCTTTCCAAAAAACAGCTCGCGGAATGTTATCGATAATGGTCTGCATTGTTTCCTGGTCATCGCTAAGTTTATCCAACATGGTATTTATTTTCCTGTTGTTATAGGTCAACGTTACAAGATCAGCACATGACTTAAGAAATTCCAAATCTTCGTCTGTCCATTCCTTTTGCTCTGTATTTTCACAGCATATAATTCCGGTAATTTTACCTTCGTTAAAAAA
Source organism: uncultured Bacteroidota bacterium (assembly GCA_963837415.1). Lineage (GTDB taxonomy): Bacteria > Bacteroidota > Bacteroidia > Cytophagales > Cyclobacteriaceae > Chryseolinea. The sequence continues at coordinate 46,475 of CAWING010000010.1, forward strand.
AGGCACAGCAAGCATGGATTGTATGCCGCGAGGAATAAGATAAGTTTCAGCCAACTCACGCGTAGCCATGTGGGTATGCGCGTCCTTTGCTATGATAGGTTCTTCGGTCGTAATAGCTTCAAAATACCCGGGGTAATCCTTTCCATACAATTCGAACCCCGTCTCAAATTTTTTGAGCATATTTTCGAAAAGCTTTTCACATGTAAGTTTCTTTTCTTTCGGGTCGAAAGCCCACACGCTACTGCGCGAAATTGTAAGTTGTCGTGCGATCGTTACCGTTATTTTTTCCAAAGCAGGAGCCCATTTCCCTTCGAGTATATCCGCTTTCTTAGAAAGCTCCATGATCGCAAGCCTGATTTTTGTTGCTGATTTCGTTGCGCTTCTTTTCATTGTCGAGCATGCTTTGGATATGCTTTTCTTTGCGGCGCATTTCCTCTTGCGTTGCTTCAAGCTCTTCCATATTTTGTCGCATTTCCTCTTCCTGTGCACGCATCTCCTCCGTTTGTTGCTGACTCTTCTCCAATAGGATCCGCGTACTTTCATTAATGCGAACAGCAGAGATGGTGGAAGCGATACTCTCCGCAAGTTTTTCAACCAACTCTATTTCATGAGCTTCATACTTAGTAAAAGTAGCCAGTTCAAGAATTCCAAAAACTTTATCATTTATCTTGAGCGGAACCAATAAAAGTGCATTGGGATTGGCCCCTCCCAGCGAAGAAGTGATAGCCACATAATCATCCGGAACGTCGACTAAATAAATGGACTCGGCCTCCAAAAAACTTTGACCTACAAGCCCTTCACCAAGTTCTACTGCTTTATTCAAATATTTTTTCCGTTCGAATGCATAACAAGCTACAAGCTCTAAGTATTTTTTTCCTTCATGCTCCTCATTTAAAATAAAAAGACCCCCCTGACTGCTCTTGGTATATTTTACAACAAATTTGATTATGCTATCAAATAGGTCTTGTGTGGTTTTAAATGACGTGCGAAGCAATTCGCCAATTTGCGCTAAACCTGAAGTAGTCCAGTTACGCTTGTGATCCTCATCGGCATTTGCCCGGAGTTTGTCACGCATTGTTATGAGGGTATTACCCATGCTGCCATGGTTAACTTCTTGATCTAGATCAGCCGAATAGTTTCCTGCTGAAATAGCTTCCATAAAATTTGATAAGGATCTTGATGCACGCTCCTGTCCCTCCTGATTGGAAGTCTTTTCCCCTTCCATTTTTTCAGTCTTCCATTGCAACTTATAGTAAAAGAAAACTAAAACGGAGAATGCACTGACTAAAATTATGATGGAAACCCAAGATAAAACACTTAAATAAGAAGCGCCTGATTTTAGGTCCTGGTCAATATGATTTACCAATCCTTCTGACGTTAACTGAAAACTTCTGAAGGCTGCATCCAATTGCAGATTCAATGCCTCGACAGGTTTTGTATCGAAAACAACTGCAGTACTATCTGTTGCCTCGGCAACAATTTCATTCTTTGTATTCTGTCGCAACTGACTGGTTTGCGACAAATTTTTAATATTGTATATGCCTTCTTTGAGTAGAGCCCTTGTTTCTTCATCTTTTGCTTTTTCAAAGGTTCCTATTTCTGTTTCCTTCCCATCGTACATCCCTTCAAGAAGAAGTTGAGTTTTTGAAAGTGGCGCCGATACATCTCGTTCAAAATTTAAATTTTTGTCATCTCCTTTTAGTTGTCCCACCCAAATGTTTGCGTGCTCCACCTGGCTTTGAAGCAGATCGATTAATCTAACGTAGGGAAGATTCTTGTGATAGGCATTAATTGCATCACGCTGAACAAATATGATCAGCGTGGTAATAACAAAACCAACGATGATAAATCCTAGAGTGAACTTCTTCGCTCGGTTCTTCATGATCTAAAATGACAGTTTATTCTCAACATATTCTAATTGCGAAAAGGTAGGTATAATCAGGTTTAAAAAGAAAAGTGTTGCGGGACGTCCAGGCTGAATGCGATCTCGGCCGACGTAATAAAACCACGCATTTAATATTTTTTCAAGAAGATCTTCTACAGTTTTTGGACTTTGTTGTAATGAAAATTACATGGAGACTCAGACTGACGCTGTGATATTCTTTAAAGCTTTCTTGTTTGCTTGCAAAATGCGATCTATGATTTGATTATTTATGGCCGCTGAAATGAACATAGCTTCAAATTGAGAGGGGGCTAAATAGATGCCTTCGTGTAGCATAGCTTGGAAATAGTGAGCAAAACGAGTTGTGTCCGAGGTCATGGCAGATTTAAAATCGAAGACTGGTTTATCTGTAAAAAAAAGAGTGAACATAGATCCAACGTGATTTATGGTATGATGTAATCCTATCTCTTCGTGTTGTTTCTTGATTTCATACGCGAGCTGCGCTGTCTGTTTCTCAATCTGCTGATAAATAGAAAGATTCTCCTTAAGGTATTTAAGCATGGCAAGTCCTGCAGCCATAGCCAGTGGGTTACCTGACAAAGTTCCTGCCTGATAAACAGGTCCCACAGGCGAAACTACATCCATAATTTCCTTTCTTCCTCCGTATGCGCCGACAGGAAGTCCGCCGCCAATAATTTTTCCCAGCGTAGTCATATCGGGTTTTATGCCGTACAATTCTTGAGCTCCACCGAGCGATAACCGGAAGCCGGTCATGACTTCATCAAAAATCAGAATCATATTATGCTTATCACACAGGTTTCTTAATCCTTGCAAATAGCTTGGTTGCGGAATAACACACCCCATATTTCCGACCACTGGTTCGAGAATGATAGCAGCGATTTCATTTTCATTCCTTATGATAATTTCTTCAATAGCATTCAAATTATTGAAAGGAGCAATTAGAGTATCTTTAGCTGTACCCTTTGTTACACCTGGGCTGTCAGGTGATCCAAAAGTAAGAGCGCCGCTCCCTGCTGCAATCAGAAATGAATCTCCATGTCCATGATAACATCCTTCGATTTTGATAAACTTATCTTTACCCGTAAAACCCCGCGCCAATCGAATGGCAGACATAGTGGCTTCCGTACCTGAGTTCACCATACGAACTTTTTCAATGGAAGGCATAATGGAGCAGATCAACTCTGCCATCTCCACCTCCCGGTTTGTAGGAGCCCCGAAAGAAGGTGAGTCTGCTAGCGCCTCTTTTATTGCCTCTTCAATGATGGGATGGGCATGGCCCAAAATCATCGGTCCCCAAGAATTTATCAGATCAACATATTCATTTCCATCTTCATCATAGAGATAAGCACCTTTTGCCTTCTTTATAAAAACAGGATTTCCTCCAACAGCGCGGAAAGCTCTCACGGGGGAGTTTACTCCTCCGGGAATAAATTGTTTTGCTTTATCAAAGAGTGATTTGCTTTTTGAAAGGTCTTTCATCAAAGTGTTTGGGTGTTGACGTATTTAAGTGTTTAGGTGCTTCAAACTTTTATGGCTTGTGTTTTTCTCGAGACCTTCTATCGTTTCTCAATCACACCTATTTTACCGTCCGCAAACTTAATGAATGGCATGAGTTCGTTGCTTCGGCCCATCTGATAATTAACACCTTCTGTAAGGTATCCGGGAATTGGACTCTTAGAAAGAGCTTCTTGGAAATACACACCATTCTTCTTCAATTGATTTCCCAAAATCAACATTAGCTCAAAGCCCATGCTCGCATAGGTCGAAGGAACTCTACCGTGCGTTTTTATAAATTTCCTTTCAAAAGCTTTCGCGGCAGGTCTTTGTGGATTAGCAAAATTAGGCGCCGTTAATACGATGGGCAGTACCTGAAATTTTTCCAGGTCAATCGTAGTCTGATCAATCCATTTCTCAGAACCTAAAACGATAATTTGGTCACCACGTGTTTCTATGCTGCTCACTACCTTAGCATAAAGCAGGGCCTCGTCTGAGGCTACGAATATGCATCCTAAACTATCTTTATTTAAGGTGAATTGTGATGGATATTTGAACTCATCAAACTCCGTAGGAGTGGTTAATATGGTATAGACCAATTTCGTCCCTTCTTTAGGAACCTTATGGGCGGCCATTATTTTTAGCCCATTTTTGTGGGCTGCTTGAATAAAATTTGCAGCAAGCGTAGAATCTCTTTTTGAAGTGCCATAAAACACCATACAATTTTTCTTTTTCGCATAGGAGGCTAAAAATTCACCTGATTTTTTGCCTAATGTCTCCAGCGACGGCTGATATAAAAAGGCAAATGGATTTGCACCTATGAGTTCGATGTTGTTATGCACCGGATTGAAAGTATTTGTCCGATTGGCCAGCGAAAAATCCTGAATGGGTACAGTCTCATCCTGAAAAAAAGGCCCGAGTATTAAGTCTGTGTTTTTCAGTTCGTCAGTTTTTAAGATCGTTTTTATTTTCTCTGCATTCCTTTCTGTGTCATAGGCTCTCAAGCTCAATTTCACCCCCTGTTTTGCCAATGTGTCCACTGCTTGCTGCATACCTTCATAAAGATCCAGTACGCTCTGGTTGCGTTTCGGCTCAGGTGACGGATCCAAGGTGTTCACCATAAAAGGAAGCAGGACGGAAACGGAGTAAATATCTTTAAAGTACGAGGGAGGAGCCTCCACTATAAAATCAGTCCGTTTAAAATTGAATTTGGTAATCAGGTTTTGAAGAAAAGTTTTGTCTTCCGGATTTGCCGGATTTTTCGCTAGAAACGTAGCTAACGACCTGGCTATAATTTCATCCTTCGGATATTCCTCATGCATCATTTTTAAAGTCTCTGCATCCTTAATCGAACTGAGGTGGGTTAATTTCAAAGCATCTACGTCCTGTAGAATTTTTTTGTCCTGGATTGTGGAAAAAACTTTGAGCGCTTGGAAATAATCGTGGTCATCAAAGTGAATCTTTCCCAACCAAAAATTTACTTCATCCATTTTATCCCATTTAGGATGCGTTATTTTAAGTTGGTTCAGCGCATTTTTTGCGACCGCCTTAAATCCTTGGTTATAGGCCGCTAATGCATAATAGAAGGAAGCATATTCGGAAAAATTATTTTTCGCAGCATAGGGTATCAGAGGCTTAAAGGCTTCCATCGCAAGGTTGTACTTGCCCTCTCTGAAAAGCGCTTTGGCGTTAAAGTATTGTTTGTTATAATCAACTTGTGCAAAAGCTGATAGGTGTATCAAAGACAACAGGCAACAGACGAAAATTATTTTTCTCACCATACGTTGACGCTAAGTTAGGATTAAGTTAGTTCTAATGATTCTAAACATCCAGCAGAGACGAAAGTTATTCCCATTCTATTGTAGCCGGGGGTTTAGAACTGATATCGTATACAACTCTATTAACACCTTTTACTTTGTTAATTATGTCGCTTGAAATCGTTGCTAAGAAGTCATAAGGCAGATGTGCCCAGTCGGCTGTCATGCCATCTGTACTGGTTACCGCTCTCAGACTCACGACTCGCTCATACGTTCTCTCATCTCCCATCACGCCCACGGATTGAACCGGAAGTAACATAGCACCTGCCTGCCACACCTTATCATACAGTCCATGGGCTTTCAAACCCGTTATAAAAATATTATCTACCTCCTGAAGTATTCGAACTTTATCAGCTGTAATATCCCCTAAAATACGAATACCTAATCCAGGTCCGGGAAAAGGATGACGCCCCAGAATGGTCGGATCAATACCCAGTGTTTTTCCAATGACTCTGACTTCATCCTTAAAAAGGGTGTTGAGTGGCTCGACAACCTTCAGGTTCATTTTAGCGGGAAGACCTCCGACATTATGATGTGATTTTATAGTTTGCGACGGACCGTTTACGGAAACTGACTCAATAACATCCGGATAGATCGTTCCTTGCCCAAGCCATTTGACATCCCTAATGCGATGCGCTTCTTCATCAAATACCTCTATAAAAGTTTTTCCAATAGCCTTTCGCTTCGCTTCCGGTTCCGTCAAATCTTTCAATGCGCTATAAAATTTAGCTTTGGTATCAACACCTTTAACGTTCAACCCCATGTGCTGATAAGAATCCAGCACTTGCTGAAATTCATTTTTTCGAAGCAAGCCATTATCAACAAAAATACAATGGAGATTTTTTCCGATAGCCCTATGAATGAGTGTAGCTGCAACCGTGGAGTCCACTCCTCCTGACAGCGCCATGACAACTTGATCGTCCCCTAATTTTTGTTGCAAGCCCGAAATTGTATTTTCAACAAATTGATCGGCAGTCCAATCCTGAGCACACTCACAGATATGAACTACAAAATTGCGCAGGAGGTTTTTACCTTCGGTAGTATGAGTTACCTCGGGGTGAAACTGTATTCCGTAAACTGATTTGTCTTTTAACTTGAAAGCTGCGATGGCAACGGAAGGAGTGCTGGCAATGACTTCAAAATCGTTCGGTACTTTAGCGATGGTATCCGCATGTGACATCCATACTTGAGTATCCAGTGAAATTTCCTTTAACAGTTCATTGTGGTGATCTACTGCCGTGAGCCTGGCCCTTCCATACTCGCGCGCGTGTGACGGCAAAACATCCCCTCCGTGTTGGAAAGCAATAAGCTGCGCTCCATAACATACTCCCAGTACAGGTATTTTTTCAAATTGCTTAATATCTACGTTAGGAGCTCCGGCGTCCCGTACAGAACAAGGACTTCCGGAAAGGATAACTCCTTTGATATTGGAAGTAATGGCTGGAACTTTATTAAAAGGATGAATTTCACAATAAACATTCAATTCCCGAACTCTGCGGGCGATCAATTGAGTATACTGAGAACCGAAATCCAGGATCAGAATCTGCTGTAACATCCCGCAAAGATAACAGAAGGTTGGGCGTGAGAAGGCTCGCGCGATAAAAAATTCCTGGAGTTATAAACGTTAGCTCACCATTGTAGCGACATAATTCCGAGTTGAAATCCTATTGTAGAAAAATTGGAGTAGTTATTGGCCTCACTTTTATTTGTCGAGTAATCATAGTGAACAGCCGCCATAATTCCCATCTTCCTTCGCGAACCTAGCCTCACCAAAATGCCTGCCTCGGGACGCGCCAGAAATCCAAATGCCTTATCGTCATCCCTGTAAATATTATAATAAACTAAATATTCATTTCGATTGGCACCTACACCTAAACCGACATACGGAAAGAATCTCTCTTTTTCGTCGATGGGGAAATAATATTGACCGCTGATGGTTAAACCATACTGACGCACATAATTGAAATAATCCGTAGTGATAGCCCCTGTTGGATTTTCAAAGGTTTGTGTGGGTTTGTATTCATCAAATTGCCCCCAATTAAAATCAATGCCTCCCGAAAACATCCGTTCTCTTCCAATAAACATGCGATACCCGATCTTCGCACCTCGTGTGCTTGCATTGTCAACCCACTCCGTATTTGACATAGGTTTATTCACATCCCAAGTAAAATAAAAATAATTCTCCTGAGCCAACGTAATAAGGGATGAACACAAAAAAAGTATAAGGAAAATAGTTTTAGTTTTCATGCGCCAGGTAATTTGATTGAATAAAAGCCTGATCAATCGCCTGAATAGATTGCTCCACAAGATCTATCGTGCTATACACATCTCCCATGTATGCGCTCCAGATTACCTTCACTTTATTATCAAGGGTAACATTCTTTAAGTCTACGATTTCAACTACTAATGCTCCTGTATTGTATGCATAAGTATTGATATAGGGGTATGAATAGTAAGAATTATATCCGTAATAGCTCGGATAGTAATAGCTTGGATAGACAACTTGCTGAGAAATATTCAAGTCTCTAACCACGTACACATTCACACCTAAATCGGGATTCTGATTTCGATCGACTCGAGTAAATTGGCGATCGTTCATATTTGAGGTAACCTGTTCTAAAATTTTCCTCGGGTAATGACCGTTATCAGACCCGGAAACTAGAATGGTATCATTGGGGTTAGTATTCGACACAAACCCAATCGTATCTGTTGGGATCGCATAAGTTGCGTAAGTGCCGAATGCTGCCGACTGATCGAAATTTGTTGAAACAACTAAATCATCAAATAATCTTTCATTGTCGGGCTCGGTTTGGCAGCCCCAGAGCACTACGGTACATGCAATCGCCACAATCATTTTTTGCATAGCCATCTTATTTTAAGTATTAAACGAAATTCTTTACGGGAAAATTGCAGATAACTCTCCTGCAAATTAGACACCAATACTCCTCGATAAGTTTAAATTATATTGACAAAATTAAACCGATACCAAAAAGAAGTACAAACGCCAGGGTTGAAAGGGCCATTTGCTTAAGATACGGGTCAAGCTGGGCTGATGGTTTTTGGCTAACGGCCAATCCATTCTTGATAAAAAGTGGTGCGCTTAATAAAAATAGCCATTGCCATGCGGAATTTAGGGTAAGCAGGCTATACACGATAGCCGATGTCAAACCGGTAGAAATTAAAAACCAATGGTACCAGACAGCATTTTCACGGCCAATGCGGACAGGAATGGAAAATTTTCCAGCTTTTTCATCCGATTCTATATCTCTAATGTTGTTTACGTTTAATACCCCTATTGAAAAAAAACCACAACTAAGGGCAGGGAGAATTTGGAACCATGAAAGTTCTTTCGTAAACAGATAGTAGGAGCCCATCACCCCCACCAGACCAAAAAAGATCAGAACAGAAAAGTCTCCTAGGCCGATATAGCCATACGGCCTTTTTCCCACAGTATAAGCAATAGCGGCCCCGATGCTTAGCAGGCCCAGACAAAAAAAGAAAAGGATCGCCTTCCAGTTCAACCCAAAAGAAACGAGGAGCAAGGACACACCGCTAGCAAGGCAAAGCAGCACAAAAATGATTAGAGCAATTTTCATTTGCCTGCTGGATATTGCTCCGCTTTGAACAGCCCGGGTTGGTCCTTTACGGAATGCATTGTCCGCTCCGTGGACGGAGTCACCGTAGTCATTCGCAAGGTTTGAAAGGATTTGTAAAAAGATTGTTGTGATAACACAAAGGAAAAAAATGTCCCACTGAAAAGCTCCCGCGGAGGCAGCCAGAAAACCACCCATTGCAATACACGAGAGCGCTAATGGCAATGTACGAAGCCGAAATGCATTTAACCAGATTCTAATATTCATTGATGTTAAAATACGTACGAATATAATTTCAAATTTGAAATGAGAATCAACTGATTTCAAGAATCGTGAGCAGCTCTTTGTTAAAGGTAAACTTATCATTCACTTTTAGACCCGCCAATACCTTTCCCAAGGGTGACGTTGGTGCAACAATTAAAAATTCAGTTCCATTAACATTTAATTTGCCTATTCCTATGCTGATGAAAATCTTTTTTGAATCCGCCGTCACCAGGCTGCCTAAAGAAACTTTTTCCAATCTTGGGTCGGGACTAATGTGATCTAATATTGCTCTAAGCTTAAGTGCCTCGTTTAATTGTTGTGCAGCAAAATCTCGTTCAATTTGCATCATGGTCCTGCCAGTTTCATACTTATCACCCGCGCTGCTTTTTTCTTCTTGATTAGCTGCCTGCTGTGCATTGTCCATAGATTGCTTAGCCGTCGCAATCCGCAGGTCAATATATTCTTTGCATTTGTTTAGCAACTGATGTTTGATGCTGATGGAATGCACTTGAAGCGTTTAAAAAGGATGCTTACTTTAAAATTTCACTAACAATAGTTGAATCTAAAGGACTGACGTCAGAGGAATAAAATTTTACTCCAAGACCGTCTTTGCTAACTAAGTATTTACAGAAATTCCACGTGGGAATTTTACCCGTCTTCGCCTCCAGCCATTTGTACAACGGATGCTGATTAGCGCCTTTAACCGACAATTTGTTAAACATCTGAAAATTTACACCATAGGTTTTCTTACAAAAGGATGCAATCTCTTTGTCTGAGCCAGGTTCCTGCCACAAAAAATTGTTAGCTGGAAATCCGAGAACAGCGACGTTGGTCCCATACTCCTCATGAAGCTTTTCCAAATCTGAATACTGTGGAGTAAAAGCACACCTCGATGCCGTGTTAACGATCAGCAAACTCTTACCTCTATAACCATTGAAATCAATTTGGTTTCCCTCAAGGTCGTTGATCTTAAAATCATAGACCGTACCACTAACAAATCGAATCTTTCGGGGTCTTGATAACCTTGCAGATAAAAATGCTATCAGACCCATGTTTTTTTATACTCCAATCTCCTCTAAAATCTCTTTGTCCAACGGCTTAACTTTAGTAGGGAAGAATTTTATGGTACCATCCGGTTTCACCAGATATTTGCAGAAATTCCAGCTGGGCTCCTGACCTGTCTTTTCTTTTAAAAATTGATAAAGCGGATGTTGATCGCTCCCCTTAACAGAAATTTTTTCAAACATCTGAAAGGTGACCCCATAATTCTTTTCGCAGAATTCTGCAATCTGAACATTAGTCCCTGGCTCCTGCTCACCAAAATTATTGGCCGGAAAACCAAGTATCATTACTTTGCTGCCATAGTTTTCCTGTAACTGTTGAAGATCTGCGTACTGCGGAGTACTGCCACATTTAGAAGCAACATTCACAATTAACAACGTCTTTCCTTTATATTTCGAAAAGTCGATCATCTCACCTTCCAGGGAATTAATTTTAAAATCGTAGATCGAAGTCATAGGACTGATTAGAAGTAAGATGGAAATTAGTAGAAGTTTCATAGACGAGAAGTGTTTATGTGTTTAAGAAGTTGCAATTCTGCGGCCCTGAAGTTATGTATTGAAACAGATTTGGATGTTTTTAGTTCGTAACTAATTTAGTTTCAGGATTACATTTTTTCGGGTACTGATATACCCAACAGGAGCATGGCTTTCTTTATGGTACTGGCAACAGCTTTTGAAAGACCGATCCTAAATTTAAGTTTTGAAGAGTCCTCTTCATTGAAGATGGGAATGCTTTGATAAAACTGATTATACTGCTTGGCCAAGTCAAAAACGTAATTCGCGATAATGGCAGGGGAATATTCCTTTGCGGCTTCACTTACTTTATTTTCAAACAGGCTCAAAATATGGAGCGTGTCGCGTTCCACAGGCTCCAATGAAGAAAGCGATTTTAAATCATCGGTCATTACTTCCATATTCATACTTTCTGCCTTGCGAAGAATAGCCCTGATACGAGCATGGGTATATTGAATGAAAGGACCAGTAAATCCTTGCAATTGAATGGATTCGTTTGGATCGAAAAGCATTCGTTTCTTCGGATCCACTTTTAACAAGAAAAATTTTAACGCCCCGAGCCCGATCATTTCAAATAATCTCATCGCTCCTTCTTCCGAAACTCCTTCTAATTTCCCCAACTCGCGAGTTTGACGTTGCGCTTCCAGAACCATCTCATCCATTAATTCATCCGCATCCACAACGGTACCCTCACGGGATTTCATTTTTCCGCTGGGAAGGTCCACCATGCCGTACGACAAGTGATAACATTTCTTTGCCCACTCATAACCCAGTTTACTTAAAATGAGAAATAATACTTTAAAATGGTATTCCTGTTCATTGCCTACGGTATAAACTTGACCGATAATTTTGGGGAAGTCGCGGAACCGAAGTATAGCCGTACCGATATCCTGCGTCATATAAACTGATGTTCCATCCGCGCGTAATAAAACCTTTTGATCCAGACCGTCGGAAATTAAATCAACCCAAAGAGAACCATCTTCTTTTTTAAAGAAGATACCCTTCTCCAAACCTCTCACAACTTCTTCCTTCCCTAATAGATATGTATCAGATTCGTAGTAGAGTTTTTCGAAATCTACGCCCATGCGCGTGTATGTTGCGTTGAAACCGCTGTATACCCAACCGTTCATCCTTTTCCAGAGTTGAATAGTCTCCGGATCCTTCTGCTCCCACTTGCGTAGGGCATCTACTGCCATTTGCATGATCGGTGCGGTTTTTTCGGCTTCTTCCTGGCCTAGACCTTTACCTATCAACTCTGCGATCTGTTCCTTGTAAATTTTATCAAATATCACATAGTATTTTCCCACCAAATGATCTCCTTTTATACCGGTGCTTTCCGGCGTTTCGCCGTTTCCATAGAGCTTCCAAGCAACCATGGATTTACAGATGTGAATGCCACGATCATTTATGATTTGAACCTTATGCACCTTGTAACCATTTGCTTTATAAATTTCGGCGACGCTGTAGCCCAAAAAATTATTTCGCAGGTGGCCCAAATGCAATGGCTTATTTGTATTAGGTGAGGAATACTCAATCATGATTTCCAATCCATTCTCCGGAAGATGGCCGAAATTTTTATTGGAATAAATAGATTGAAATACCGCTATCCAAGCTTTATCACTTATCACCAGGTTGAGAAATCCTTTCACAACATTATACTTGCTAACGATGTCAGAATATTGGGCCAGATGCTCTCCTATCACTCGCGCCGTTTCCTCCGGACCTTTTTTTGTCAACTTTGTTAATGGAAAACAAACTAAGGTATGCGACCCTTCAAATTCCTGGTTCGTAGGCTGCAGTTGAATATTATAGGCAGGTTGATTAAATAAAGATAAAACAGCCTTTTCTATTTCGGAGCGAAGGACTAGGTCAAGATTCATGAACAATTATCAATTTTCAATTTATGGCGGCGCAAATAAAAAGATCTTTTTTTCCGAATGTATATTTATCGCATTGGCTACCGGAAACAAAAATAAACGTCGCCATGGTCATAAAATCTACCACTCCAATATATAAGCAAAAACAAGAGGCGCCACTATAGTAGCGTCGCTTTCTATAATAAACTTAGGAGTTTCAATACTTAACTTTCCCCAAGTAATTTTCTCGTTGGGTACTGCTCCCGAGTAAGATCCATAACTTGTTGTGGAATCACTAATCTGACAGAAGTAGCTCCAGAACGGTACATTGTCCTGCTCCAGGTCCTGATGCAACATAGGGACTACACAAATGGGAAAATCTCCTGCAATACCCCCTCCGATCTGAAAGAACCCAATTCCATCCTTGCCTGAATTTTTAATATACCAGTCTGCCAGCCAGGTCATATATTCAATTCCACTTTTCATCGTAGAAGCTTTCAATTCGCCTGTGTAGACATAGGACGCGAAGATGTTACCCATGGTAGAATCTTCCCAACCCGGAACGACCATTGGCATGTTCTTTTCCGCGGCGGCAATCATCCATGAATTTTTAGGGTCGATTTCATAATACTGTTTTAACTCACCACTGTTGATCAGTCTAAACATAAATTCATGAGGAAAGAGCCGTTCACCATTGTCCTCCGCGCTCTTCCACATTTTAAAAAGATGTTTTTGTAATTTACGGAAGGCTTCTTCCTCCGGAATGCACGTATCGGTTACACGGTTCATATGATTTTGAAGCAAATCCCACTCTTGCTCTGGTGTAAGGTCGCGGTAGTTTGGAATTCGTCTATAATGAGAATGAGCAACCAGATTCATTATATCCTCTTCCAGGTTAGCCCCTGTACAGGAAATAATATGAACTTTATTCTGCCGAATCATTTCGGCAAAACTGATACCCAATTCACCCGTACTCATCGCACCAGCAAGTGTCACCATCATTTTTTTCCCATCTTCAACGTGCTTTTTATAGGCTTTTGCCGCATCTACCAGCGCTGCAGCATTGAAGTGCAAATAGTGTTTTTCAATAAAGCTAGAAATTGGTTTGTTTTGACTCATGATCCCCGTTAATTGAAGTGAAACTTGTATTCCGGGCGAAATTAAGTAAAAAGGTCGATGTTTGTGACTTAATTTTAGGACACAAGAACAGTCGTCATTACATGGTTGTATATAAAATTATTTTTTCATTTGTCCTCATAATCGTTGGCAGCATTACCTCCTTTGCCCAGGATAAAGAAGGATTCGTACTGGTAAGGCAAGCCGGTACAACCTCCATTTATGAACGCTGGATAACGTTCCCCAAATCAGATCCGCCGATAAAAGCAAGAGAAGTAAAAGGGGAATTTTTCTATCGCAACACGATTTCGGCCGGCCTCAACTTACTACAGGATGAAGAAAAAATAAAACAATGGCAGAGCCACGTAAGCGAGTTCAAAGTGTACCCACAGTCGGATACCACGACCTGGCTGGAGTATTCTTATCATGATATCCCATGGCCGGTAAGTGACCAGGATCATTTTCTGAAGTATTTGGTTCTCGAAAACACGCCCACTAGAATATTCATCACCTTTGAATCCCGTAAAAATGAAACCCTCGCGCCGGTATATAAGGGCGTTACCCGTATGCAGCTTTCCGGAAGCTGGACCTGGGAACAAGTCACTCCTTTCAAAACGAAAGCGACATATCGGATTTTATCCAAACCCATAGGCATTCCAAAATTCCTGACGGATCCAATAATACGCAACAATATCATGACGACGATTGAGGAGTATATTGGATTGCTGGAACCAACAAAAGCGAAGTAATTATTCTTAGGAATTTTGCGAAAACAGCCCGCTGCTAATTATCCTATTTTAAGATGCTTACCGTGCCTTTAATTGTTTTGCTGTTATTTCTATTCAGGTTTAATATGAAATAATAAACTCCACTGCTCAACCCAGGCCCATCCCAATCATTTTTATAGCCATCAGTTTTAAAAACTGTCATGCCCCACCTGTCGACCACCACCAGCTTTGAATCTTTATAAAGCGGAATATTTTTAATCTCAAAATATTGATTGTACGGATCATCATTGGGTGTAAATACATTCGGCACATAGACAGGATGTTCAAATTCGAACTGTACTTTATTTGACCAGCTTTCACCACTTCCCGTGCCTTCAGTTGCCCGGATCAAATAATCATGTAGAAACCCGTCGGTCGCAATATTTGCTGAAAAGCTATTTGCACTTCCATTTATTTCAGCAACTAATTTATAACCCGACTGACCTTCTAATTTTCTCCATACTTCATAAGTTCGAACTCCATTATCCCAATTCAGATAATGATTCCAAGTTAAACTTATGGTATTGCTTCCTTCATCCGCCTCGCCCCTTAACTGAATCGTGTTATGAACTTTGCTGAGTCTTTGTTCTTCGCCGCAAAAATTAGCCAGGCTTAAATAGTATTCATACACCTGCTCATTGGTTAAATTCTCTTTGTCTGTTACTAAACTTATACTCGCGGGCAACGTTGACACCCGCTCCCAGTCAACCTCGCCGGAAATTCTTTTATGAAGAAATATTTTATTACGTTCATCACGTTCTGCTTCGCTTACAGTCCAATCGATGTTGATATTCTTTTCATTCGCGGTATCCACGCTTACAAAATTCATTTTCACACCCACATCACTAGCAAAGTTATAGACAAACCTGTTGAGGAAAATTGTATCCGAAGCCTGACAGCCTACATTATCAAAAACGGTAACCCAATATTTTCCAAGTTCTGAAGTTTCCAGGTACTGTTTGGTACTACCATTTGACCATAGCCAACTAAAATTTTCTTTTCCGTCGATTTTAGAAGTAGCACCGGGACAGAGTTGAACATCTGGCCCAAGGTCTACTTTTCCAATTTTTTCATTTATGTGAATTGTATCATATAGAACGCACTCTTCCCGCACAACCTTTACCCAATAGTCTCCTGTTTCGCTTACGTCAATCGCCTGAGTAGTGGCCCCCGTACTCCATAAATAAGATTCTTTACCCGGTCCAGCATCAATCGTAGCCGTTGCTCCTTCACAGAAATCAAAATCATCGCCAATAAAAAGAGTACTGAAGGAAGAGAAGTATCCATAGCGAGAGGATGTTGTTGCATTGCCGTTGATAATACCTGCCTGGAAGGAATGATGGGCATTTGCAATCAGGCTGGATTGACCTACCGCAACCTGCTCTGTATTAAAACTTAGCTGAACTGCATACCACCTGTCATTTGTGCCAGGAACGGGAGTAAATCCACCTGGAGGAATCATCCCGGACAAACCGTTCAAGGTAAAATCAGAAATTCCCTCCTTCCTGACCAATACGTTCATTCCGAAAAATTCCGATGTGCTCCTTGTAAAACCTATTTGCTTCGAGCCCGTGCAATTGATCTGCGGCAAGATGGCCATGCCCATTTCACAACCAAATCCCGTTACGTGGATTACATATATTTTTTTATTCGACACGACATACGTAGCCTTCTCAAGTATTTCGTAACGATAGATTTCTCCCGTATTTAAAGTTGCTGCCGGAACATTGCTTCCTTCAATAAAAATTTTTGAATCGTTTTCGGTGGCCGTTATAAATAAAAATTCAGGCCTATTCAAAAAACCCTTTAGTACAATATACTCCATACCTGCGACTTCTACGGGTACCAACTGATCACCTAACAGATCGTGGCATACTCCATTAATTACAGAATCATCCTTTATCGTAACAGCTATGGGTTTACTGCTTTCAATCAATGTCCCTATTGGATTATCAGGGGCAGAAAGTGATACTTTTCTCAATGAATAAGTTTCCCCGGCATTTAGTCGTATCGTGATCACACTGTTTGTCGGGTGGCCAAAAAGGGGTTTGGTCGGATGTACTTTTACTACAG
This sequence comes from uncultured Bacteroidota bacterium, assembly GCA_963837415.1. Classification (GTDB taxonomy): domain Bacteria; phylum Bacteroidota; class Bacteroidia; order Cytophagales; family Cyclobacteriaceae; genus Chryseolinea. The sequence continues at coordinate 62,932 of CAWING010000010.1, forward strand.
TGTTATCTTTGGTTGCTACAATATCAAACGAAAAATACGGTGTTGGCGAATAATTACCGTTGTTGTAAAAGTAATTTTGTGCAGGTATAATGAATTTACTTCCCAGAGCATTCTTTCCTTTCAAGACAAAAATCTCTGCATTAAAAAAGGAAGCCTCTTCGTAGTACGCCGTGATCGGCGCGGACGAAATAATCCGAAGACCGGTGGTCATCACTGTGTTCGTAAGACTCGTTTCAAGATTATAAATTTGATCGGAGAGGTCGATGTTACGGGTGGTATTAGCGGCAATGGTAAAGGTTGCCAATTCTAAATTTCCCCTTGCAGGTTGTGAGACTCTTACCGTTGCGGCTTCTGATTGAGAAGAGATGCGCAAAATAATAGGACGTTCACCATGCCCGGAAGTAATGTCAGGAGGTGCAAACCAAAACTCCGTATCAACTTGAGCGGAGCAGTGAAAAACAATTATAAAAAAGAAGAATCCAAAACTGTAAAATCTTGCCACAGAATAAACGTTACAGATCAAGTTAACTATTTATTCTAGAATCAACGTTGCGTGAAGCTGCTCGAAATTATAAACGATATACTTTCAAATTTACTCTGCCAATACGGGTCGGTTAACAATTGCTTTAGCCGTTGCTTCTAAAATTTCAAATGCGCTTTCAGCCATTCGGTTTTCAGTATCCAGCGTGGGATTTACTTCCACAATTTCCCATGCACATACTTTTGGGTTTTTCGCCAGTTCAGCATTCAAAATTTTTGCTTCGTCAACAGTTAGGCCATTGGGAACAGGTGTGCCTGTTCCTGTAGAAATTCTTGAATCAAGCGTGTCTACATCAAACGACACATAAATCAAGTCACAATGTTCCAGCATCTGCAGCGCTTTTTCGGCCACTTTTGCGGGACCGAGTTTTTTTATATCCTCCGTCTCAATAAAATTGATGTTATATTTATTGATCAGGTAATTTTCCGGTTTCTCCAAGTCACGTACACCGATATAGACGATATCCTCAGGATAAACCTTTGGACCAGGTATACCTACATTTTTTATCTGCTCCCAATATTCCAACGTTTCTCCTCGGGGATCATTTACTTTGCACTCTAAATTATCGATACCACAAGCCATTGAAAGTGCCATACCGTGCATGTTGCCTGATGGTGTTGTAAAGGGCGTATGGATATCGGCGTGGGCATCAATCCACATAACACCCAATCGCACTTTAGGATCTGCTTTTTTGATTCCTGCTATGGTACCGTATGCTGTACAATGATCGCCTGCAATAATGAACGGAAAATTTTCTTCCCAAATAGTTTCATACACCTCCAGACATACCCTCTCCTCCATAATCATGACGCCATCGATGAACTTGGCATACGAATGTTTCGCACCGTCAAAAAGGAGCTCATTTACATTCTCAACCTCGACAGACTCATATTGCTTAAAGAAATCGGAATTTAAATCAAGGCTGGCAATTTTTATGGCCTCCACTCCCAGACTGGCGCCCCGGGTCCCGGCTCCAATCTCGGACTTCACTTCTATGATCTTCAACTCTTTCATGTCTTAGTAGTTGTTTTTTTCGGACACAAGAAATCGGCAAATTCTGTTATAATTCATTTTAGAAACTTTGAGTGTGGCCATTTTATGTGGGCAATTAATTTTCTTAAGGTCACATGGAATGGCCAAAATTCTATTATAATTCATTTTAGAAACTTTGAGTGTGGCCATTTCACAGGAAATAATTTTATGGTTTTTTAAATAAAAGCTATGGGTAAAAGAAAATACCAGTTTCTCCCAGTACCCTTAGAGGTCAGGTAAGGCGTTTGTTCCGATAAATTTCGGGACAAAAATCAAGCAGGAAAAACGTTTAATCATGCGTTCCAAAAGTGTATTGCAAAGATGGCAAATTTATCACAATATTGCACCTCTTTCACAATGAGGTTAATTGTAAGCCGACCGTTAATCGAAAACCTGAAAGAGTGCTCACGAATAACCTTATTAACCAAGAAAAGTCTATTCAAGATTATCAATAACGATTAACGTCCAACGATTCAATGAAGAGTTACCGCGAGCTGATTGAGCAAACCTTCGAATTTCCCCAGAGAGAATTTAAGGTACGCGACCACGAATTGCTGTTCAATGATGTACCGCTGATGGATATCATCAAGCAATATGGTACTCCACTCAAACTTACTTACCTGCCACGGATCAGTGAAAATATCCGGTTTGTGCAAGCTACGTTCAACAACGCCATTGAACGTTTTAAATACAACGGAAAATATACCTATTGCTATTGTACAAAGTCTTCCCATTTTGCTTTCATCATGGAAGAGGCCTTGAAAAACAAGGACGTGCATATGGAGACATCCTCCTCCTTTGATATTCCTATCGTTCGCTCCCTTTATGAGCGAGGCAAAGTAACAAAAGACATCTACATCCTTTGTAATGGGTTTAAAATGCCGTTGTACCGCCAATATATCAGCGAAATGCTGAACGACGGATTTCACAACTGTATGCCTATTCTCGACAACCTGGGAGAAATTGATTTCTATGAACAGAATGTCAATGTTCCTTATCAGGTAGGTATCCGCTTAGCAGCGGATGAAGAACCTAAGTTTGAATTTTATACTTCCCGCCTAGGAATCCGGTATAACGACATCAATTCCTTTTACAAAGAGAAAATAGCCAATAGCGAGAAGGCATCGCTTAAGATGCTTCATTTCTTTATCAATACAGGGATTAAAGACACGGCCTATTACTGGAGCGAACTAAGCCGGTTTGTTTTTAAATATTGCGAATTGAAAAAGATCTGCTCCACCCTGGATTCCATTGATATAGGAGGAGGTTTCCCTATTAAAACATCCCTTACTTTCCATTACGATTACAAATACATGATTGAGCAGATCGTTGAAAATATCAAGTGGATATGCGATAAGAACAATGTTCCGGTTCCCAATATTTTTACTGAATTTGGTAGTTATACCGTTGGGGAAAGCGGTGCTGTATTGTATTCCCTGGTCGATCAAAAATTACAGAATGACAAGGAGCTCTGGTATATGATTGACGGATCCTTCATAACCCACCTGCCGGATGCGTGGGGGCTGAATCAAAAATATATTTTGTTAGCCCTCAATAAATGGGATGATCCTTACCATAAGGTAAATATCGGCGGACTGACATGCGACAGCATGGATTATTACAATTCGGAAGCTCATACCGGCGAAGTTTTCCTTCCTATGATTACAGATGAAGAGAAATTATACATCGGCTTTTTTCATACCGGAGCCTACCAGGAATCGTTGGGCGGTTATGGTGGAATTCAGCATTGTTTGATTCCCGCACCAAAACATGTATTGATTGACCGCAATGAAGACGGTGAAATCACAACCCGACTTTTTGCTCAGGAACAAACGAGCGAGAGCATGCTAAAGGTGCTGGGTTACGAAAAATAATTTTGAATCGGGATTAGCGCACTTCCTTAAAATCTTTGGGGAGAGAAAAGTCTGAAGCCGGAAGAGATTGTTTCTTCAGCTCCACCACTTCCATTACCATGACTCCTTGAGGCTGCTTCATTTCCATTTTAAGGGGAACACCTTCCATTTTTTCAAAAAAAAGTGCCTGCTGACTATTGCCCACCTGTTGTTTCGCCAGGCTTTTCATATCCAAATCCTTTATGGCTGTTGTTGTCCAGTAAAACTGCTGCATAGCATGTCCCCTAATGTTTGAATCAACAATATATTTCGTACAGGTATAATCTAATATTTTTGCGGTTTCGCTCGTCTTCGTAATTTTCACTTCAGCATGTTTTGCAGTATCATTGGCTACATGAGGCATCGCTGTGTATGTCTTTGCTTCACGGTCAATTCGATAGGAAGCATTGGCATTTTTTAAATACAAGATTTCCATATTACCCATCATTCCACCTTCCGTTTTAGTTAAGGTGTTTTGGTCTTTTATCTTTACTACAAATCCCGTCGGCATCATTGAATTGAAGCCGCCACCTCCTTCAGACATCTTCATCATATTTTCCATTTGTGCTTTCATCTGGGGATTGGATTCCATCATAGCCTTGAACTGCGGATCATTCATCTTTTCCTTCATTTCTTTCATCTTAGCCTGCGTGGCAGGATCATTCATTTTCTTTTGAGCTTCATCCATCTTTGCTTTCGTTGCAGGGTCCGTAACTTCAGATGTAATTTTCCAGGTTATCGTGCCTTCAAAATTTTGGGCGCGTGCAATGGTGATCGATAAAAGTATCAGAAGAATTGTTTTTTTCATGGCGGATAATTTAGTGACAGGTTGTGGAAAATACTAGTGTACTCCAGAATAAATCGAAACCTTAAAGATGGTATTTAATTCGGTTTAGCTTTCAGCTTCAGGGTTTTTTCTGTTATCTTCATTTACCTTTTCCTCCATCTGCATCTCTAAACAACCCGCCTATGAAGTATCATGTGATGGGCCGTCAGCATTCTCTACCATACATGGTTCATTCCATCGGCTGGCTAACAACTACTAACTATTTACGCCTATGAAAATCTACGATGAAAAACACATTAAAAACATTGTTCTGTTAGGGGCGCCTAAGGCCGGCAAGACCTTGCTGGCCGAAGACATGATATTTGAAGCTGGTATCACTCGCCGTAGGGGTACCATTGACGGAAGAAACACAGTATCTGACTTCCACGAGATTGAACAGGAACGAGGCAATTCTGTTTTCGCTTCTTCCATGCATACCGAATGGCGCGATTATAAAATAAATATTATCGATACACCAGGCTTTGATGATTTTGTTGGAGAAATGATCTCTTCCGTTCGGGTAGCCGACACCTGTGTGATGGTGATTAACGCGCAGCATGGATTTGAAGTGGGTACAGAACTTATCTGGAATTATGTAGACCGGTTTCAAAAGCCCATCATCTTCGCCATTAATCAGGTAGATCATCCTAAGTCGGATTTTGATTCGTCGCTTGCAGCGTTAAAAAATCGGTTTGGCAGTTCAATTGTCCAGATGCAATACCCCGTAAATCAAGGTGAAAGTTTTAATGAGATTATCGATTTACTAAAAATGGTGATGTATAGATTTCCATCCGACGGTGGAAGGCCTGAAAAGGTTGCTATACCTGAATCCGAAAAAGAGAGAGCAGACAAACTACACAACGAGCTGGTAGAAAAAGCTGCGGAAAATGATGAAAAGCTAATGGAGAAATATTTTGAGCAAGGAACATTGGATGAAGACGAAATGCGTGAGGGTTTAAAACTCGGGATGATCCATCACGATATATTTCCTGTCTTTGTTATGTCGGCTAAAAAAAATATGGGAAGTGGCCGTATGATGGGTTTTATTGATAATGTAGCACCTTCGCCAAACGAAGCAAAACCTGAAACAACCGCCGACGAACTTCCGATAAATTTTGACGCGACAAAGCCTGCCGTCCTTTTTATTTTCAAAACTCATCTTGAGCCGAACTTAGGCAAGCTTTCTTTTTTTAAGGTAATCTCAGGAGAAATAACTACCACATCCGAACTGGTGAACAGTCAGACGGGCGCCGTAGAACGCATCCACCACCTTTTCATAATGGATGGAAAAACACGTAATCCTGTGGATAAGCTTGTAGCAGGTGATATCGGTGCCACACTCAAATTGAAAGATACCTACACCAACCAAACACTTCACGCGAAAGGGTATGATATCACCATAAAAGAAATTGAATTTCCTGAGCCTCGTATTCGGACTGCTGTTATTGCGCTAAGCAAAAATGATGATGAGAAAATTGGTGAGGTGTTGCAAAAAATTCATCAGGAAGATCCTACTCTTCAGGTTGAATATTCAAGAGAAATAAAACAACTAATTATCTCAGGTCAAGGCGAATTGCATCTCGCCGTGTGCAAGTGGTTTTTAGAAAACCACTACAAACTGAACGTATCGTTTGAAACTCCGCGCATCTCTTATCGCGAAACCATTCGCAAGTCAGCGAATGCTACATACCGTCATAAAAAACAATCCGGTGGCGCTGGTCAGTTTGGTGAAGTTCACATGAAAATTGAACCCTACTATGACGGTATGCCCGAGCCTGTTGATTTTAGCATCCGTGGAAAAGAGGTCATTGACCTGGAGTGGGGTGGCAAGCTGGTATTTTATAATTGTATCGTGGGCGGTGTGATCGATACGCGATTTATACCTTCTATACTAAAAGGGGTAATGGAGAAAATGGAAGAAGGCCCCATAACAGGATCTTATGTGCGCGATGTTCGTGTAATGGTATACGATGGGAAAATGCACCCCGTGGATTCTAACGACATATCGTTTAAGATTGCAGGAATGATGGCCTTTAAGGAGGCCTTTATGAAATCCGAACCACAACTGCTCGAACCGATCTATAATGTTGAGATCATGTTGCCCGAAGACGTCATGGGCGAAGTGATGGGTGACCTGCAGACCCGAAGGTCAATGATAATGGGAATGGATAGTAAAGGAAACTACCAGGTCATTAAAGCTAAGACGCCACTGGCAGAACTAGACCGGTATTCCACTACGCTTCGATCGTTGTCGCAAGGCAGGGCGAGTTTTACGCAGCAGTTCGCAGAATTCGCAACAGTTCCTTACGAATTACAAGCCAAGCTTGAAAAACAAGCTCGGGAAGTTGAAATGGTGTAAGCAATATGAACCACAGCATGTATTAGTCTCCTTCCGTAGCGATGGAGACTAATTTATGTACACGTTGAAATCAAAAAATTGAATAAATATTTAAGGAACCAATTTCCTATTTTTTTTATTAATATGTGCGTGTGTGTGTTCCGTTTCAACGCCGGAAACACGCTATGAAGCCATTTCGATTTCAATAGCCTTAAGAATCAAAAATCTCTAATCTTAGAAAACGATTGTTTAGATAGTGAGTTTTTATAGATTTGTTATAATCAGACCTGTTTGAGCAACGCGATAGTCATTATCCCGACTTATAAAGAGCACGAAAATATTCGTGCTATCATCGACACTGTCTTTGGATTAGCAAAGGACTTTCACATTCTTATTGTTGATGATAGCTCTCCGGATGGTACACCGGAAATTGTCGAAAAAATGCAACAGGATTATAATCAGACGGAAACCAAACTTCACCTGGTTAAACGGCCCGGTAAACTTGGACTTGGTACAGCCTACATTACAGGTTTTAAATATGCCATGGAAAAAGGGTACGATTTTGTCTTGGAGATGGATGCGGATTTTTCTCACGATCCGAAGGATCTGGTCAATTTATATTTGGCTTGCTCCGAAAGAGGAAGCGATGTGGCGATCGGTTCACGATATGCCACTGGAGTTAATGTAGTGAATTGGCCCATCGGCAGAGTATTGCTCTCTTACTTTGCCAGTAGTTATGTGCGGTTGATCACCAGTATGCCTATTCGTGACACGACTGCAGGCTTTGTGTGCTATCGAAAAAAAGTGCTTGAATCCATTCCCTTAGATCACGTTAAATTTGTGGGCTATGCCTTTCAAATTGAAATGAAATTTTTGGCCTGGAAGTTTGGGTTCACCCTGAAAGAAATACCAATAATCTTTACTGACCGCACCTTAGGTGAGTCAAAGATGTCTGCCGGAATCTTTAAAGAAGCTTTCTTCGGTGTACTCCAAATGACCATTCAAAGCTGGTTTAAGAAGTATATACCCATAGGGCAATCTTCTTAAGAGCATTCACAATTTACTCCTGAAAGCCAATAAAAGTTACAGGACCGACATGTGATTTAACCAATTCCAGATCGGGTTCGGTTATTTCTGCTTCATAACCATCTTCCTTCAACATGTTCAGAATGTCTTCGGCGGCTTCGCGCTGCTTATAGATGTGATAGTCTTCGCGAGCAAAAACAGGATATCTTCCTAATTTTTGTTCACGGTCAACAAAGTTAAAGCCGCACAAATACAATTTGCTTGAACTGTGTTGAATGCGAAACAATGGCATTTGTGGATACTGTTGTACCCATTCTACCACTTCCTCACGCGTGCCTTGGATGATTTCTGTAAGCTTAAAAATCTTCATCACCTCGCCCTGATTGGGTTTATCCAATAAACGAAGGTCAAAGTTGTGAACATAAGCTGACAGCCCAACGCACCCACACAATACCATGAGTGGATTTTGGGCATCACCGTGCAACCGCACATCCAGGTTTTTTGCACTAAAAAAGGCTTGAAGTCTTCTATTGCGCTTCTGAATAGTATTGGTTAGGTCTGGTCTAACCGGATTTTTAAATTTTAGCTGCATAACATTGTAACATTTCGAATAAGGTGGGCTCCTTAATACAACAAAAATATAAAAATATTTGAAGTTTAAATGGTTATTCAATCAAAACGAATTGCCTTGATCGGATTTACGCGGGCGATAACCATAGTTGGTAACAATAGTACCAGCGTAACGACAAAAAAAGTGAGGAGGTTTAGGACTGCAACTATTTCCCAATTCCATGCAATAGGCACAAAACTCATGTAGTAGTCGTGTGGATTCAGTTTTATGAGCTTAAATTGATATTGGACATAGCACAGTCCCAGGCCAACAATATTTCCAAGCACCAATCCCTTTGCGATTAAATTGATGCCATTGTAAATAAATATCGATCGTATAAATTTATTTTCTCCTCCCAGCGCTTTCAACATTCCGATCATCTGTGTACGCTCCATTACCAGTATCAATATGATGGATACAATATTTACGCACACGACAACCAAAATAACACCCAATAATATATTGACCTGCCTGCTAAGTAGATTGAGCCATTCGAAGACCGGTGCGTATTTATCGTCTACACTTTCGATGTTCAGGTCAAAATCCATCTTTTCCGCAATGGCATAGCCGGCGTCATCTATCCGCGAGCGATCCTTCAAAAAAACCTCTAGTCCGCCTGCAATACTATCAGACCAATCATTTAGCCGCTCAATCATCCGTAGGTCGCCGATGATGACACTATTATCAAAATACTCAGAAAGATTTGTTTCGTAGATTCCAGTAATGGTAAGCTTTCTCACTCGGGGAGGATTCAGAAAAAAATGGACAAGGACTTCATCGCCTACTTTTACCTGTAACTTATTGGAAATAATTTTACTGATGACCACCTCGTTAGCATATCCCGAATCTAACAGGTTAATAAACTTGCCTTCCACCATGTTTTCACTGAAAGCATCTACGTCGTAACTTTTTCCAACGCCCTTTACAAGAATACCAAGTACTTCATCATCTTCGGTTTTTATCAGACCGGGTTTATGAGCAAATTCCTGAGTATGCCTGACGTATGGATACTGCTGCGGATTTTTATATAGGTCAATGTTAAAATTCATCGGTTGTTCTTCCGTTGAATTATTCATGGTATACTTGGTTATAATAAGATGACCATTGAAGCTGTAAACTTTATTCTTTACCGTTTCCTGAAAGCCGCGCATGACAAGAAAGGAAATGATGACAGCGCCTAAACCGAGGCCAATAATAGCAATAGCAATTTTGTGAATAGAGGAAGCAAATCCTTGCTTTTGTTCGCGAGTGATTCTTTTGGATATGAAATAGGAAAGGTTCAAGGGTTCTTGCTAGCTTTTCAGCGCTAATGATTCTGCGCAAAATAGGAATAAGTTTAAAGTTTTGAGTTTAAAGTTTCGAGTTTCTGAATTCCGAGCTTTCAAGCTCAAAACCCGACTTGACTAGCATCTGGGTTAGTTTCAAGCTAAAGTTTCTAGTTTCGGGTTTAAAGTTTCGAGTTATCTTACCCGAATCATTAGGTTAAGCGGCAACTCGAAACTCGAAACTTTAAACTCTAAACTAAGGCAACATGACCAAAGCAGAGAAAGTAAATGATATTCTAACCCTTCTTGAAAAATTTTTTCCAAATCCAGAAATTCCACTTCATCACAAAGATGCTTATACACTGTTAGTTTCGGTACTGTTATCGGCACAATGCACCGATGTTCAAGTAAATAAGACAACCCCTTTTCTCTTTAAACAAGCTGACAATCCCTATGACATGTTAAAGATGAGTGTGGAGGAAATCCGTGAGATCATCAAACCATGCGGATTGTCTCCTATGAAGTCAAAAGGTATTTACGGACTCTCAAAAATTTTAGTTGAAAAATATAATGGAAACGTACCAAATACTTTTGATGCATTAGAAGAGCTTCCAGCTGTGGGACATAAGACTGCATCAGTTGTGATGACGCAATGGTTCGGGATACCTGCTTTCCCAGTAGATACACACATTCATCGTCTCGCTTACAGATGGGGACTCACCAACGGAAAAAGTGTGGAGCAAACGGAAAAAGATCTTAAGCGATTGATCCCGAAAGAAAAATGGAACAAGGCACACCTTCAAATCATTTACTTTGGACGACAATACTGTCCGGCACGAAATCATCAATGGCAGGTGTGTCCGATTTGCTCGAAGTATATGCGGAAGGAATTGAGAGATTAAAATTTCTGATTATCAACACATAGATCCTATGTGGCTTCAATTGTATTATCCTCCACCGGTATTTCTAAAAACGTGGAAATCCTCTTTAAATCCCGTTTTAAATTCTCTTTCTTTCGCATCGTTAATAAATGAATTTTTGTGCCATCCTCAAATTTCAGGTATGCATTGAATTCCGTATTTGTAAAAGTAGAAGAATGAGTCGTATGGGCTGTGTATAGTCGTTGTTTTACTTTAGAACTGTTTATGAATATTTTTTCAAGCCCAGTGTATTTGATTTTTTTTCCGTGCTTAATAAGAAAGAAAGCGTTGTATTCCCGATAAAGATTTTTTGTTTTATCAACGTCAGTTCCAGTGTAGCCTGAAAGAACAAACCCACTGCCCAAGATCAAAAGCGCGGATAGAATAGGTTTTTCAAGAACGATCGATAAACCAATAACCAGCAAAATTCCTGCAAGCAATTGGAAGGGCCAGGGAAATAACGAACCGAATTTAATATCAATTGCATTTTTAGGCATAAGCTTAGCTTATCTGTTTTGCGTTTACTTTACACGGATGACTCTCCTGTTTTGGCAGTTCTTATTATGCTAATTAAAAATTTAGACAATCAAGAAACAGCTTTCTTATACATGCTGAAAAATAAAAAGGGAAGAAAGCCAAAGGTGAACATGAGCACTCCAACAACGAGTACAACATCGGCTCCTTGAAGATGCAGAAACTTGAAGACAAGGGAAATACCGCAGACAATGCCGCTGACAGATCCTAAAACGATTCTTAATTTTTCAGATAACGCCTTTCTCAAGTTTACTTTGTAACGATCGATCGCCAATAAAGGGATAAACACTAACAAGAAACATAAAAATCCATAGTTAAATAATTCATAACCTCCCGGCCAACGAAGTACCGAAAATAACCAGCCCAGGCTTATCGCGACCGCGCTGATCAGGCCGATCAAATACATAACCTTTTTCATGAAAATCATTTTAGGAGAATTTAACAGGTAAAAAGTTTCGAGTTGAATGGCATCCAAACCGTGTGGCGCCAATTCCTTGAGCGCCTCCGTTAAGGCGGTTTCAAAAAGATTTCCTTTTTCAATTTTTTTCTCAATAACACAACACAGATGATCTAACAGATCGTCCTTAAGAGTCTCTATCGTAACGTCACTGTTATTAATACGATGACGAATGACATCTATTTGTTCATGTGATAATTTCATAAAGTCAAAAACAATTTTGTTTAAAGTAGGATGATGTTAAGAAACAGCTTTCTTATACATACTAAAAAATAAAAATGGGAGAAAGCCAAAGCTAAAGAGAAGGCTCCCACCAAATAGTAATTGATCTGCTCCCTGCACATCGAGGAACTTAAATATTATCGCAAACCCGACAACAACGCCACTGGAAAGTCCCACGATAATTCTTAATTTTTCAGATAACGTTCCACGCAGAATCACCTTATAATAATTGATCGCCACCATGGGTACAAAAAGTAAAACAAATCCCAGAAGCCCGTAGATTAATAATTCCGTACCACCCGGCCAATCAAATATTCTGAATGTGAACCCCAGGCTCATGCTTATTGCTGCAATAAGTCCGATCGAATACATCACCTTTTTCATAAAAATTATTTTAGGAGAGTTTAACAAGTAGAAAGTTTTGCGTTGAATTTCATCTAACCCATTCGGCGCCAGTTCATGAATGGCCTCTTGTAACGCGATCTCAAAAGTTTTTCCGCGTTCAATTTTATGTTCGACTACGCAACAGAGATGATCTAAGACGTCATCTTTAAGTGTCTGCATAGTGATGTCGCTTTCATCAATCCGACAGTGAATTACGGAGATCAGATCCTTCGGTAATTTCATGCCATATTGAATTCAGGAAAAACAATTTTATTAAGCGTAGCTATGAAATCTTTCAACTCTGCAACATGAGCTGTCTTTTCTTTTTCACCTTTCTTGGTGAGATAGTAATACTTCCGAATCCGTCCACCTACATTTTCCTCTTTAAAAGAAAGGAGCCCGTCGTTGGTCATCTTTTGTAAAGCAGGATAGAGCGAACCGTCTTTCAATACGATCTTGCCTTCAGATAATTCCTTTACTTGCTGATACATTTCGTAGCCGTACATCCTTTCCCTTTCTGACAATAATTTGAGAATAATAGCGGATAATGTTCCTTTTAATAATTCTTTGTAATACATATTTAAATATACATAGAATTATGATATATCAATTATCTGTATATCATTTTTTTAAAGTAAATGCCTTTATTTGGCCCTGTATGCAGAAATTAAGTATAGTTTTCATGGGCACACCGGAGTTTGCCGTCCCGAGTCTCGAGATCTTGATTCATCATAAATACAACGCCGTTGCCGTAGTCACCGCTCCCGACAAGCCGCGAGGGCGAGGTCAAAAAATTGTTTACTCACCCGTAAAAGAGTGCGCATTAAAGCATAACATTCCCGTGCTTCAGCCCTCCAACCTGAAGTCGCCCGATTTTTTAAATGAGTTAAAAAGTTTCAATGCAAACCTGCAAGTTGTTGTTGCTTTTCGAATGTTACCCGAGGCTGTTTGGACGATGCCTTCTATCGGAACATTTAATTTGCACGCTTCGCTTCTTCCTCAGTACAGAGGAGCTGCGCCAATAAATTGGGCCATCATCAATGGAGAAAAAGAGACGGGAGCTACCACCTTTTTTTTAAAACACGAAATCGATACAGGCAGCATTATTTTCCAGGTGAGAGAACCAATTACAGAAGAAGATAATGCAGGTACTCTTTATGAGCGCTTGATGGTGAAGGGTGCCGACCTCGTTTTAAAGACTGTGAAAGCCATAGAAGAAAATAATTATCCTTCTATTCCCCAACCACAGGACAATGAGATAAAACATGCACCAAAAATTTTTAGAGAGACTTGTGAGATCCAATGGAATAAGCCCCGTGAAGAAATCCGAAATTTTGTACGCGGATTAAGTCCTTACCCTGCCGCGTGGACTCTTTTTACCGGTAAAACCTATAAAGTTTTTCAAGTTTCAAGGATCAGTCAGTCGACCGACCACGATTATAGTGAAAAAAATAAATCTCCGGGTGAATTTATAACAGACCATAAAAATTACCTGCATGTAAAAACTTCAGATGGGTGGCTTGCAGTTGAAGAAATCCAACCGGAAGGAAAAAAGCGAATGAGCATCAGCGACTTTTTCAGAGGGAATAAAATTTAGCGGTCAGAATAGATGGATCTACTTGAACAGCGATTTTAAAAAGTGTTACTTTCGAATCCTAGCTCTTTGTACTTATGATCATATCCATGATTGCAGCGCTCTCTAAAAACCGTACTATAGGTAAAAATAATGACCTACCCTGGAAACTACCGGATGATATGAAATTCTTCATGCAAAAAACAAAAGGGCATCATACAATCATGGGTCGGAAAAACTATGATTCCATACCTGAAAAATTCAAACCTTTGCCTAACCGGACTAACATAGTGGTGACTCATCAAACAGGCTTTAAAGCGCCGGGATGCATTGTAGTAGATTCACTCCAGGAAGGACTAACGATTGCTCAGAACAACGGTGAACCCGAAACATTTATTATTGGCGGTGCTGAAATCTATAAATTGGGTTTCCCTTTTGCTACTCGCCTTTATCTCACAGAAATTGACGCCGAAATAAATGGAGACACTTATTTTCCGGAGTTCGATAGGAAAGAATGGAGGGAAATCTCACGTCAGCATCACAGCAAAGATGAACGCCATGCATATAACTTTGATTTCGTCGTATATGAGAAAAATGTCTGAGGATTTTACCCATTGGGGGTTAGACGAGAAAGATAATTTAAAGCTAAAGTGACATTAAAATCATCGATGTCGAACCTTACCCATAAAGTTATTTGGATCACGGGAGCATCCTCGGGTATTGGAGAAGCATTAGCATATGAGCTGGCAAAAAGGGGCACAAAGCTTATTCTCTCTTCCCGGAGAAAAGAAGAACTGGAACGCGTAAAGAGCAATTGTGCGACTGAAGTGCAATCGAACATTTCTATACTTCCAATTGACCTTTCAAAATCAGCATCATTACAACAATCAACGGAAGCTGCTATTCAACTCTACGGCCATATCGACATTCTTGTAAACAATGGAGGTTTAGGTCAACGAAGTTTGGTAAATGAAACGTCGCTTGAAGTCTACAGGCAGGTCATGGAAGTAAACTATTTCGGTTCTGTTGCTCTTACAAAATATCTGCTTCCCCACTTCATAACTCGAAAGAAAGGACACTTTGTAGTCGTAAGCAGCCTGGCTGGAAAATTCGGGACACCGTTACGGTCGGGGTACGCAGCTTCAAAACACGCCCTTCATGGATTTTGCGATGCTGTTCGTGCAGAACATTGGAAGGATAAGATACATGTGACTATGATCTGCCCGGGATTTATTCGAAGTCAATTACCCCTTTCTGCCTTAACTGCTGACGGATCTGCACAACATAAATTGGACAAAGAACACTATACAAGGAGATCCGCAGCTTGGTGCGCGGGAAAAATTGCTTCCGCCATGGAAAGAAAAAAGGAAGAAGTCTACATTGGCGGCAAAGAAGTTCTGGGTGTTTATATAAAAAGATTCTTTCCTTCCCTCTTTTCCAAGATCATTCGTAAGGTTCCCGTAAGGTGATTGCCAAAATCAAAGACGACTTGTCCGAGCAGGAATTGCGTATACTGTTTTTGAAATTAAAATTCTGCCTGCTTTAGTATCTTTAAATGCATTATGAAACAACGCGTTGTCTTTCTATCCTACCATGGATTCGGCCATATCAATGCTTGTTTAAAGTTAGCCCGTATTCTGGAGGAAAAATATCAAGTATATTTTGCAGGCGTAAAGTACTTTCAGAACTATGTTTCATCACAGGGTTTATCCTACTATTTATTAAAATCCGGCCCTTTCGGACTAGGACTCGAAACCTGGGTGAACACGATAGAAAATAATAAGCCTGTTTTTTTTTCCTCCTTAAGGGATCGGATAACGGACAGGTTATACAAAGCTCGTGAAGTTAATCTCTATTGGATGTTGGAAGAATTAAAACCTGACATCGTATTTATTGATGCACTGCAGGCCACGGATTTTATCGTATTGTATCCACAGCTTAAGAACCGAAATATTAAGGCAGCGGTAATTCATACTATGCTACCCACGCATGTATTTCCAGGCCATCCGCCACTGAACAGTGGGGTCTTTCCAAACTCTAAAGACGATACAAAAGCGGCGATACGTCAAATGAAGTGGCAGCGATTCAAAAAAGTATGGATGAAAAAAATAACTTCGTTTGGTTTTGATGAACAGTTTCTAATCCGCAGGAGACTAAAAAAAAATTCGATACCTCAGCATTATATATCAAAAACCCCTGGCTTGTTAAATTTCGCACTGCAACATGTCGACGAATTTATCCTCGCGCCTCGGGAATTTGATTTTCCTGACTTTACCTTAAACCCAACGCAACATTATGTTGGATTCATGACGGATGAAAATCGAAACGATCAGCAGGATCCAAGTTATCAAAACGATGCTCGTCATATTTACGCCTTAAAAAGAAATAAGAATTTAAAACTCATTTATTGTTCCTTCGGCACTATCGCCCTGAAAGAAAAGAAAATACTAATATCTTTTTTGCAAAAACTGATTCAAGTAGCCGTCACTGAAAATTTCCTGCTCCTTATTTCCTTAAAAGCACAAGCTGAAGATATTTACAAACTTAAAACTTCGGAAAATATTTACATCTTTAACTCCGTTCCCCAGCTTGAGGTGCTGAGCTATGCCGATTTATTTATTACACATGGCGGACTCAATTCCATCAAAGAGGCAATATTTGCTGAAGTGCCCATGCTGATGTACCCAATTCATACTGACTACGATCCAAAAGGCAATTCGGCGCGGATCGTATTTCACGGACTAGGACTTCGCGGAAATCCAGTTGCTGACAGTGAAAATCAAATCAAAGAAAAAATAAAAGATCTTTTATCAAATCCATTATACAAAAGAAAAGTGCAGGAATTAAAACACAAGGATGCCCTTTACACAGCGGAACAATTTCTGGAATGGTTGAAAGGAATAAAACATTTTTAAGTGAAAGATCTAAAAATTCAGAAGGCCTTTCGCAACATTTAAATCAAATTGTTTATCTTCATCAAAACTGAATAAATACTTAATGCTATGAAAACAATTTTTCCCTCTCTCCTTTTGATTGTATTGATCCTTATGAATTGTTCGGAAAAGAAAACAACAAATGAAACAACTTCAATTAGTGAAGAATCTACAACACAAGTACTCGACCACCATTGGAAAGCGTTTCAGGGAAATGACCTGGAAGAAACTATGACCGATTATACGGAAGAATCCCTCCTGATTACCCCCGACAGAACGTACAAGGGCCTAGGCGAAATACGGGAAAATTTTGTCAACGCTTTCGCCGCATTTCCAAAAGATTCAACTACTATGAAATTAGACAAATCGGTCGTGCAGCAAGATGTAGGTTATATTCTGTGGCAGGCAACAACTCCAAAATTTAAATTGACATACGCCACAGATACTTTTATAATTCAAAATGGTAAGATCATTCGCCAGACGTATGCAGGAGTAGCGGGGCCACTTTAATATGTATGTCGCGTGAAATTCTTGTAAAGTCTGTACTCAACAAAACCAAACGAAGAGACTCTTGGTTTCTGGATGATTACACCATTAATCCATATAGCGCATGCTCATTTAATTGCCTGTATTGTTACATCCGCGGAAGCAAGTACGGAGAACATATGGAGGAGAGGCTAAGCATCAAAATCAATGCACTGGAAATTCTGGAAAAACAGTTAAAGAATCGTTCAAAAAAACAACAGTACGGAATTATTGTTCTGTCCTCGGCAACAGATCCTTACTTGCAGGTGGAAAGGGAGTATCAGCATACTCGAAAAATGCTCGAAATAATACTGCGATATAAATTTCCCGTACATATTATCACAAAATCAGACCTCGTAGTGAGGGATTTTGATCTGCTTAAAAGAATCAATGAAAATGCTATTCTTCCTGTGGACTTACAATCCGCGCTCCTCCATAATGTTTTCATAACATTTTCATTTTCAACGGTGGACGATGTCATTGGAAAAATTTTCGAGCCTGGAGCTACACCTCCCAGTCAGCGACTAGAGGTGTTAAAACAAACGCTAGCCGCCGGATTTCATAGCGGAGTCAGTCTTATGCCATTGCTTCCCTATATCACCGATACCGAGGTACATCTTCATTTGATGTTTAAGGCTTTTAAAGAGGTTGGTGTTAAGTATATTTTCCCAGCTTCCATGACCTTGTTTGGTGAAGGACCATCTGACAGTAAAACGCTTGTGCTAAAAGCTATCGGAAAACACTATCCTCATCTATTGACAAAATATGAAAAGCTTTTTGCCTATGGTTTTCAGCCACCTGTCTGGTACAGAAATGCTTTCTACAAAAAGACAAAAGAGCTAAGTCAACAATATGGACTCAAGACTAGTATAGTGTAGGGTGCGCCAATCGTCTATTAAGGTATTGATCAATAGTTAGAGGATTTGGGATTCCGTTTAAATCCTCAGGGTTGACGTTCATCTTGGACCTTACCTTGCGTATCCTCACCTTGTTGACTGCCGCTATCAACTCTTCAAAGTTTCCTCACCCCAATCCTATCAATCTTATGCAACGAATAAACCTATGTGGAAAATAATCTTCAATAACACCCAAATTGTGTAATGTGAAGGGCAAATATGAAATCCAAGACACACATGATTACAGTTTTATAGTCGAGATTACCCGAATACTGCCGTGATTTTTAGCACAATCGTCTTGGCATGAGTTTGAAGCGTAAGAATATAGATACTAAACAAAAAAAGTTAATACTAAAAATTCTTACAATTTATGAAAACAATAAAATTATTTCTAGCCAGCGCGTTGGTAATTGGCGCAGCGGCCGTACACGCTCAAGATACTACGAACGTAACTACACCTCCTGCGTCGCCTACACCTCAGGAGCAAACTCAGCCTCAAGATCAAGCTCAACCACAGGATCAGACTCAACCACAGGATCAAACGAATCTTAAGAAAGACATGGTGGTTATTCAGGCTGCGGAAATTCCTGCCTCATTACGTACTACATTACAAGGTGCTGATTACAAAGGATGGGAAAGCGGAACAATTTATCGCAACCAAAGCAGCGATATGTATATGGTTGAAATAAGCGATGGAGACAAGACAACAATTCATCGTTTTGATAAAAGCGGAAAGGCTATAAAAGATAATTAATCGGAAAGATTCACTAAAAAGCCAGAACAATTCTGGCTTTTTTTTATTCGTGCGTAACAATCGTATTAATGATTCTGAGATTAGAGTTAAGATTTGCCCTTTAACTCCCAATGGTCTTTGATAATATTTTCCAATACATCTTTCTTGAACGCCCGTACATAACGTTCGCCTTTAATTTTACCGTTCTTATCTTTACGGCCGATAAATAATAAAATCGGATTACCTTCGGGATCAGTTTTGAATGCGAGGTCTTGTCCTTTATATCTCATTGTTATGAGTGAGTCAGGCTCAAAATGTTTGTTCAGCGTGAATTGCAAATGGCGGCTTAGACCCATACCCTAAATAGTTAGCAATGAAACTTAATACATAAATAATTCCATAATAATGATTTAGATGGCTATTATATCTGCTGGGCTACTTATGTGTCGGAAAAAGAGTCGTGAACTTGAATTTTTTCTAGTGCATCCCGGTGGGCCCTTTTTTGCAAAAAAAAACGAAGGAACATGGAGCATACCTAAAGGACTCGCAGAAAGCGATGAAGAAATTATACTTACTGCCGAACGCGAATTCTTTGAAGAGACTGGAATTAAACCCTGCCCTCCCTTTCATGCCTTGGGGTCAATAAAACTAAAAAGCGGAAAATTGGTTTATGCATGGTCCTTTATGGGTGACTGGGATCCTGACCAAGGTATCGTTTCCAACCTGTGTGAAATTGAATGGCCTCCATTGTCAAAAAAATACATCGATATACCCGAAGTAGACAAAGCTGAATGGATGTCTTTTGAGAAAGCTGTCAAAATGATTCATCCGCTTCAGATTCCTTTTTTAACCAAAGCCAGGGAAATTTATCATACCCCTCACTCTTAGAGAAGCTGGTTGCAATCGGTGTAAACGTGAAAAAAGATTTTTTCGAGGCTTCTAAGTGTTTTTTTTTATATTGTTCCGTTCCGACAACTTGGAAGGTAAGTATTTTCAACATGATTAAACTCTTAGAAGTAACCAACAACATCGGTTGAACGCAAAGGGAGAAGTATGTCTATGTGTTTAAGTGTTAAGTTCTGACATACACAAGTAAACTTGACTTTAAACTAAACTTTAAACCTCTTTTAAAACTTTATTGTCGTGAGGTATTTTAACTTCATTGTTGCTATTACATTAACCATCGTCTATGCTGTAGGCAAAATACCTCCATCCGAAAAATACAATTTGTGGCTGACGAATTTTATTATTCCCTTTGCTTTGGCATCTAACATTATTTTGCTGATTATTTCTTTGCTGTTAAGAAAGAAGTCAGGCCTTTACTATGTCATTGCGCTCCTAATAGGAAGCAACTATCTGATAAGTACATTTGGAATAAAATACTTTTTTAAAGATCAAAAAATAACAAACGACACGTTCAGGGTTCTTAATTACAATACTAATTCATTGGGAGGTCATTATGCAAGTCCCTACAGTTTCGCCAATGCTGATAGTGCGACATCGGCTTTAAGGAATTGGCTGTTGAACCAGGAAGCTGACATCCAATGTTACCAGGAATTCATCAATTATCCGGGAAATAAAGATTTTGATTTAGTTGCGCTTTTTAAGCAGAAAAGCTTTTACTACTACTTTTCGCACGATTCTATTACTTCCAATAAATCTTTGATAATCGGGATTTTGATTGCTTCAAAATTTCCGATTATAAAGTCAGGCGATGTTATCTCCAGTAAAAATGGATTTAACAGAGTTGCTTACGTGGATTTGAAAATTGGAAAAGACACGGTACGTGTTATAAATGTTCATCTGGAATCCATGGGATTAAAACAATATCACCCTGTACATACCTCCGATT
The DNA here is from genome assembly GCA_963837415.1 of uncultured Bacteroidota bacterium. Taxonomy (GTDB): domain Bacteria; phylum Bacteroidota; class Bacteroidia; order Cytophagales; family Cyclobacteriaceae; genus Chryseolinea. The sequence goes on from CAWING010000010.1 coordinate 83,491, forward strand.
TTGAATCGCGAAAAGAGAATGCAAAAATTATTTTAAGAAAACTTAAAGTAGGAGTGTTTGAAAGAAGTAAACAAATTCAACATCTGGCAGAATTTATAGAAACATCACCATATCCTGTTATTTGTGTCGGTGATTTTAATGACCTGCCTTATTCGTATTCGTATCAATTTATGAAGAAGAGGCTGAAAAATACTTTTGAGGAGATAGGCAAAGGGTTAGGTTTTACCTATAACGGAAATACGCTCCGGGTATTACGAATTGATAACCAGTTTTATTCTCCTCAACTAGATGCGGTAAAATTTGAAACGCTTAATCATATAAAGTTTACAGATCATTTTCCGCTTCAAGGCGTGTATAAAATAAATCATTGACATTAGGAGAAAGATTACATGAGAAGGCAGCTTCAAAAACAAGAAGGAGAACGAAAAAAATTTCAAGCCATTTTCGTGAAGTTGGGAACAAAAGCAGGTTACCACGGGTATTCGCAAGAAACCGTTTTGCTCAAACACATCATAGATACAGAAACTAAAACAATAATAACCGACCACGTCTGGTTCTCATACACCAAAGGTTTTCAGATCCCCGGGCTTGTCGAAGGGTCACCTATTGAATTTGAAGCGAGAATAAAAATATATACAAAAGGCTATGTAAACCCTCGATATAAAATTGACCAGCGCACAACGGATTACAAATTAAGCCACCCCACGAAAATTCGTCTCATCAAAGTTTAAGATACCAATGTAAGGTTGCTAGACTATTCCATAAGTTCTGATCATTGGCTTTCCTTTGCTCGTACATGAAAAACTAATTATTGAATCCAAGTAGATTTATGGGCAAGTAAAGGATGCAAGCGCTTCCAAACGCCTCGCTATGAGCTAATCATACCAGATCAAATATCAACAAACAACTGATTTTCTTGCATTCGATTGGGCATGCCCTCTAAATTGAGTTTCTTTGAAGCATTTTTGGAGAGTAGTTAATTTTTTAATCCAACGATTATGCAAGTTCAAAAAAAAGGCCTCGTCATTTTTGCTTGCCTGTTTGCCGTGCTTCTCATCGTGCATAGCGCCTTTACTTTTTATCATAAGGTGGCTGTAAAAGAGTACGCCGACCTTATTACCTTACCAGAAACTGTAACAACCGTAGACGCAGAGGTAAACGTTGAGCCTACGGAAGGTTTTTCGAATAAAACAGCTGCCCACCAAAATGTTATATCAAGCCTGGCTACAATGACATTACTTGAGGTTTTAATGGTCATGTCAGGGCTTCCGTTGTTATTTTTAGCAGTCGGTAATATAACTCAGAGCCATAAAAAGCTTAATAAGCTAACGCGTGAAATAGAGGAAAGCAACAAGGCTTTTATTTTTAATTCAATGGAAAAAATTGAATATAAAAATGAGGAAGAAGTAAAAGCGCGGTTATTAACAAATCTCAAAAAGGTTCGTGAGTTTATTAAGGCAATTTCCAGTGGCAATTACGGTATCAACTGGGAAGGAATAAATGAAGAAAATAAGGAATCAAACCGGGAAAGTATAGCTGGGGCGTTGCTGCACATGCGCAACCAGATGGAACATGTTAAGGAACAAGATCAAATCAGAATTTGGACCACAGAAGGGCTATCTAAGTTTGGAGAGATAATTCGAAATCACCAGGATAACATTGGTAAACTATCAGAAAATCTAGTTTCCAATGTTGTGAACTATGTGGGCGCTAAAGTAGGCGGTCTTTTTATATTGGAGGAGGATGAAAAAAACGAAAAATTCCTTCAACTGCGCGCCAGTTACGCCTATGAGCGGAAAAAATACATAGCTAAAAAAATTCTTATTGGCGAGGGTATTATCGGGCAGTGCTATCTGGAAGGCCACACTATTTACATGGCGAAAGTGCCGGATAATTACGTATCCATTACGTCAGGACTTGGAGGCGCAAATCCGAATAGTTTATTGGTTATCCCCCTTAAAACAAATGATAAAATTGAAGGCGTACTCGAGTTGGCGTCGCTGAAACCGTTTCAGCCTCATGAAATAGAATTTCTTGAAAAGCTGGGTGAGTTACTAGCTTCATCTATTGTAACGGTTAGAACCAGCGAGAAAACAACTCACTTGCTGAGGATTTCTCAGGAACAAAGTGAGGAAATGAGAGCTCAGGAGGAAGAGATGCGTCAAAACATGGAAGAGCTTGAAGCCACCCAGGAACAAATGAATAGAACCGTGGCAGAATTGGGATCAATGAAAGCGAATCTTGAAAAAGAAAAATATTTACTCGATTCTTTAATGGACACGATACCCGATTCTATTTATTTCAAAGATCTTGATAGCAAATTCATTCGGGTTAGTAAATATCTCGCTAACCGCCTCAATGCGAATGTTGAAGACCTTATCGGCAAATCGGACTTTGACTTTCAGGATAAGACCCATGCCAAAGCGGCTTTCGACGATGAACAAAACATAATGAAGACGAAGCAACCCAAGATTGATTACGTAGAACAGGAATCCGCTGATCAATGGGTTTCCACCACGAAAATGCCACTGATCAACCAACAAGGACTCGTAGTAGGGACGTTCGGGATCTCGCGCGATGTCAGCAAGCTTAAAAAATTAGAATCCGATGTAGTAAGTAGGGATAAAAGTTTCAAAGAAGAAAAAAAATTGTACGAGCAGAAAATTAAGATACTTGAGGAGAAACTTAAGAACTATGAGAATGAAAATACCCCATAAGGGTAAGTTTCTAGCCATCCAATTGTGGAAAATTTAATCAGTAATCCACTGGCGCCGTCTATACATTCCAATAATTCAATTCTCAGTCACCCGTTTTATTTCTGGCACAAATTTTAGAAGAGTAATTATATTAAATACATCTTCTATGAAAACAATGACATTCATAATGGGCTGTGCTCTTTGCTTGTTAATGGCAACTGCCTATGCCCAAGAACAGCCCATTGACACTGCTAAAAACCCAGTAACGGAGGGTGACCCTGCTGTCAAGCAATCTTCGGAACAAAGCCGGAAAAATGATCTGCGGGATATGGTTAAAATTTCTCCTAATGAAATTCCCGCTGATATGCAAAACGCATTGAAAGGCTCTGACTATAAAGGAAAGTCTAAAACTTTTTATCGGAGCAAATCAGGAGACTCTTACCTGGTGGAAATTCAGGATGGAAATATCACACAAACCTATCGCTTTGATAAAAAAGGAAAAAGAATTAACGACAATAATTAAATCATCGAAACCACAAGTTAAACTACCAGCAACCACGAAAACGAGGCTTCTCTGAGCGAAATGTATTTTCCTATACATGAACTTCGGGAAGCTTTCTTTTTATATTCATTTTTTAACCGGACATTTATCCATGCACTTCACAGCCTCATCCCTTAGGTTGTAATCGGTAGGGAATGAAAAATTTACAAGAAGTGTTGTATAGAGTATGTTAAAAGTAACCTTCAACAGTCCCCAAAGTCCCTTTTTTAAAACATTGAAAGAAAAAGTGGATTTATATTTTTCAACTCGAAAAATCGATCCCACTGGCAATAAAAAGCTTTACTTCAAAAGCGTTATCCAGTTATTAAGCGCTCTAGGGCTATACGCTACGTTAGTATTTTTTACGCCGGGAAATTTTATTTCCATACTACTTTGCTGTTTCCTCGGACTGAACCTGGCCATTATCGGGTTTAATATTATGCATGAAGGTGGTCATCAAAGTTTTTCAAAACATCATTGGCTTAACAGAGCCTCAGCCTATTCCCTTAATGCTTTAGGGGGAAATGCCTTCTACTGGAAAGTAAAGCACAATGTTAACCACCACACGTTCACGAACATTGAAGGGATGGATTCTGACATTGATGTCAAACCGTTTATGCGCCTTCATGAAGACCAACCCCGCTATTGGTTCCATCGTTTTCAGCATTTTTATTGGGTCATCCTTTACGGAATCTCATATATGGCCTGGGTGTTTTACGAAGATTTTCAAAAATACTTTACCGGCAAAATTTCTCCTAACGGGGAACGAAGCAAATTATCCATTAAGGAGCACCTGATCTTTTGGATTACTAAATTGCTGTACCTCATGGTATACCTGATCGTACCTATTGTTATGGTGGGTTGGCTAAAGGCACTTATCGGATATTTAATTATCGCCTTTGTCTGTGGACTCGTGACAAGCGTGGTTTTTCAACTCGCTCATATGGTTGAACATACTCAATTTCCTAAACCCAATTTGAATTCAAATAAAGTACAACAGGAATGGGCAGTTCATCAGGTTGCTACAACGGCCAATTTTGCCACAAAAAACAAAGTCGTATCCTGGTTTCTAGGTGGATTGAATTTTCAGATTGAACATCACCTGTTTCCCCGGATTAGTCATATTCACTACCCCAGAATAAGTGAATTTGTCAAGGAGACTTGCAGGGAATATAATATTGAATACATCGAGTATTCATCTTTGCTTCAGGCATTTTATTCCCATCTCTTCCATATAAAAAGGTTGGGTATGGGCTAAATTTAGTCAGCAAAGGTGAATGCCTACTAGATGGATTCAGTGTTTTGCCAGCTCTTGCTCAGAAATGGAATGGATTGGATCACGACCAAAGGCTTCATTCAACGCATTCACTATCTGAGAAATATATTCCTTTTTATCGCTCACCACAGCATTCTTCTCACCCTCCGCTGTTGCTATGCGTACGGCATAGCGTTCTCTCACAATAGCAAGAACGATAATTCCTATCAAGGCCAACGCGCCACCTGCCCACATAGCCACCGTGTTGGCAGTTACATATTCATCGCGTATTTGCATATTGGGGATGAGCGAAGGTGGTATTAAATTAAGTATACCGATTATAGCCACTAGAAATCCAACAATTAACAACAGCAAACCAGGTAGTCTTTCTGGCCGCATGATCAACAGGCCGTGCTTTGTTATTCCATTCAAACGGTATGATGTATTCTTAACTTGAAACGTGGAATCTGTCACTGTAATACCACGTCCGTCCGTATAAAGTACTTTATCAGGTATCATAAAATTTAATTTTAAGTTAATTTCTCTTTTTACCTGCCACCAGGATTATAGCCCCGGCAACAATTAGTATTCCACCCGTAATAGGCGACCAGTAGATTGGAGTTTTTTCTTCCTTATTAATTTCCAAAGGGCCTATATCTACAACCTTTTTCTTTGTGATTACATTGAATCCGGTAAAGACCGTCATGATAATTCCGAGTACAAGAACAACTAATCCTAAGGTTTTCATACGAATGGTTTTAAATTTCCTAATCCATTGCAATTACTTAGCCATCGATTTTTAGAGGATAAACAAATCATTTGCGTGATTAAAGATTAAAGGATGTGTAATTATTTCTACACATCCAAGCAGGTAGTGGGGCATGGAAATACATAGCGAAGAATAGAATCAGGAAATCTCAATGATCATCAATCATGAATGCAAATCATTTCAATCACTATCTTTATGTCTTCCCCGATCCATGATAGAGTCCATTCACCGCATTCTTAGAAAACCAATACTTTACTTACAAGATAAATTGCCTCCCTCGCAATTTATAATCTTGTCCAGTATTTTGGTCGGCCTTTCTTCAGGGTTTGCGGCAGTCATGCTTAAATACTTTGTACATTCAATAGAACGCCTTATCACCAATTATTCGAATTTTTTGGAAGGCCTCCTTTTGTTTGCATTGTTACCACTTGTCGGAATTTTACTCACGGTCTTGTATGTACGGTACTTCTTAAAAAATCAACTTCAAAAAGGGACGGCTGAGATCGTCCATTCAATAGTTAAAAAGTCAAGCAACATTCCTCCGGAAAGCATGTACTCCCATATCATCACAAGTGGTTTAACTGTAGGGTTTGGCGGGTCAATGGGATTGGAATCTCCTATGGTAAGTACCGGATCGGCTATTGGTTCAAATTATGGACAAACCTATAACCTGACTTACAAAGACCGCACAATTTTACTAGCCTGCGGCGCGGCAGCTGGTATTGGTGCTGCTTTTAATTCTCCAATCGCAGGCGTACTTTTCGCTGTCGAAGTTTTGTTAACCGACATTGGCGCATCGGCGTTAATACCTTTGATTATCTCTGCTGCCTGTGGGGCTTTGCTTTCCAAAATTGTGTTGAAAGAAGATGCGCTGCTTTCATTTTCCTTACAACAGCCCTTTGACTATTACAATGTTCCATTTTACATTTTTCTGGGCCTCCTGGCCGGACTAATGTCCCTTTACTATGCCCGCGTGTTTACATGGGTAGATTTAAAATTGCAAGTCATTAAAAATAGTTGGGTTCGGGTGTTGATTGGCGGAGCATTGTTATTTGTGTTATTACTATTTTTTCCCCCGCTGTTTGGAGAAGGTTATGAGTCGATAAAAACGCTACCGGTACTTCAAGCGGACCAGTTAACAAAAGCTAGCATATTGCATTCATTCATTCGCAACGATGTACACCTGCTAATTTTTTTAGGGGCGCTGATGTTGTTAAAGACCGTCGCAGCTGCAATCACAATAGGAAGTGGCGGCAACGGCGGGAGTTTCGCCCCTTCCCTGTTTGTAGGGGCTTACCTGGGATTCGTTTTTTCAAGGTTTATCAACCTCACCGGATTAGCTAAGATTCCAGAAACAAACTTTACGTTAGTAGCAATGGCGGGCCTGCTAAGTGGAGTATTTTATGCACCGCTTACAGCGATCTTTCTAATAGCTGAAATTACAGGAGGTTACGAGCTCATGATACCCCTCATGATCGTTTCAGCGCTTAGTATTACCGTGGCACGATATTTTGAGCCTCTGTCTATAGAGGGTAAAAAGCTGGCGAGAATGCTTAACCTCAGTGTAGAAAACAAAGATAAGTTTTTGCTAAGCAAGCTGGATCTTACAACGTTGATAGAAACTAATTTTTCAGTGGTGAAACCAGAAGATACACTTCAATCCATGATTCAAATCATCTCTACTTCAAGAAGGAATACGTTCCCTGTGGTAAATGAAAGGAATGAGTTCCTCGGCCTTGTTCACATGGACAGCATCCGGAACATTATATTCAATCCTGAAAAATACGAAAAGATGACTGTTAAAGAATTGATGGTCAAACCTGCGGCCGTTATCAAACTCAATGAAAATCTGCACGACGTACTGAGAAAATTTGATGACACAAACCAATGGAGCCTACCCGTTGTGGAAGCCAAGCAATATATGGGGTTCCTTTCTAAGTCCAGTATATTGGCCAAGTACAGGTCAGAGCTTTTGAAGTCTGTTTGAGTTTTCGCTTATTTTTCCTCTACAAACGGATTGTAAAGATATTTTTGCAATGCAAAATCGTATAGAGTGAGACGACGTAATTCAAAGTAAGCAGTCCAGAAAGATTTTAACGCCCCTATGTAGCTGCGCTTTGCATCATCCTTTTCCGCTAGGGCAATGTTAAGGTTAGTGATATCAATCTTACCGATCAGGTATCGGTTTTGCGCAACATTATAACGCTCAAAAGCCACCTGATCGGCTTTCTTAGTAATATCAATCTGAAGCTTCAACATTTCGAACTGCCTGACCTGTGTTAGAATTGTTTGTTCAAAAATGACTTCATCCTGGGCAATGAGATAGTCGTTCAAGCGCTTGTTCGCATACGCACTTTGCATCATCGATCGTCTGCGGCCCCAATCGATTAAAGGAATATTAAACGTAAAGTTGACATACTGCTGGCGGGCGGTATTAGTATAAAGGTCGCTCAACTCATTACCAACATTGTTTAACCCGAATCCACCAGAGACGCCGACTTCATAACGCATGCCTTTAGCCTGGGCAACGGCAGCTTCTGCTTCTGCTTTTCTTCGTTCAAAGGCGATGTAAGCCGACCTTGTCTCCCGGGCATATTTTAGTGCTTCGTCCTCATTTATTCCAATAATAGGTATCTCGTCGGGCAATACAAGTTCGAAATTCTCACCTGTGTTCAGACCAATGTAGGTTCGTAATTGCAAACTTGATGTCTGAAGGTTTAACCTGGCTTGGGCCACATCTTGCTGGGAGCGGAGCAATTGCAATTCTACCTGTAAAAGTTTATCCAGGGACGTCGTTCCTATATTGTACCGGCCTTGCTCAATTTTATAGATAGTATCATTATTAGCCAGGTTGTATTGAGCAATCTGCTGATCCACTTGGGCCTGAAGCACGTTAAAAAAATTACCGACAGCATCGCGAGCAATGGCTTCCATCGATTCTGCATAATCGCGCTTCGATTCTTCATAACGGATAGGCTGAATGCGCTTGTCCCACTTATACCGGTTGTAGGATAAAATAGGTTGCTCTAACCGAATATTAAATACAGACCCATTCCATTGTGATGCATCATCAACGATGTTGTTAAAATAGTTATAAACAGAATTTACAGAAATTATTCCCCCGGTCCATTGGATGGGCTGTTCAAGGGCAAAGTTTACGCCTGGATTGAACTGATTTATTGGAAGGTATTTAATGGATCCATCGGGCTGCAGGATGGGACTGAAACTGTTGTTGTATAAAGACCCTGCATTATTGCTGATTAATCTGACTTGAGGATTATAGTTGCTCCGAAAATTGCGGTATTGCCAGTACCGGTTTTCACGGCGGGTTTCAGCTACCTTAAAATCCGGAGATTGAGATTGCGACCGTTGGATTATATCTGTTATTGAAAAAACATTTTGCGCATTAACCTCTACCTTATAACATAAGACAATGAGTACGAGAAAGACTTTATTCATAGCGTAGTGATGTAATGGGATCCTGCCCGGCAGCTCTTCGCGCGGGAGCAATGCCAAATATCAGCCCAACCGTTGCAGCCACCCCAAAAGATAAAATAATAGATGAAAAAGTGATTATGGTTGGAATATCAGCCACCTCTGAAACAATGAAGGCCATCGAAACACCCAGCACCACGCCGATAAGACCTCCGGAGACGCTTATCATAATAGCCTCAAATAAAAACTGCTGTACAACATCGCTCTTCTTTGCTCCAAGCGACAGCCGTAGGCCAATTTCCTTAATACGCTCAAGTACGGAGGCAAGCATAATGTTCATAATGCCAATGCCACCGACAAGCAAGGAAATGCCAGCAATGGCTCCGAGAACGTAATTAAAAATATCGTTTGTGCGCTGTTGCTGCTTGAGTAGCAGCTCGGGAATTTCAATTTCATAGTCAACGACCTCATAATGTTTGCGCTCCAGCAATCTGGAAATTATTTCCGCCGTAGGCGTAAGCAGGTGTGTCGCTTCAACTTGTATTACCAGGCGATCCAATTGATGGTAGTTCTTTTTTTCCTGTTCGTTCTCGGTGGAATTATTAGTACTGGTGTTGCCAAAAACCCTTCCCTGGCTTCGCATAGATTCCAGACGCAATTGCTCTGATGTAATTCTATCACGATTTTTATACCGTATCAAAACCGATTGAAGTGGTGCATATATATCCATGTTAAAATCGCGAATGCCGAGTTTACTAATGCTCGCACTGGAAACCAATCGTTCATTTAACAGACCCACTATGGTGAGCCAATGTTGACCAACCTTAATGCTTTTGCCGATGGGATTTTCGGTGGGGAAAAATTTTGTCTTTATCGAATGGCCTATAATGCATACCGACGCGCCAAGGCGTTGCTGTTCTTCGTTAAAAATCTGCCCCTCTCCTAAATCAAAATTGTAAATATTAAAATAGGTAGGCTCAACACCAACCAGTTTGGCTGACCTTCTAAGACCATTTCGGATTACATAGGTATCAATTATGATCTCAGGACTGATTCTGGCGATTCCAGGAATAGTAGCTTCTATACTTCGAACATCGCGAACCGTCAAGCCAGGTGAAAATTTCTTTTTTTCCCTTTGTCCCCCCGCCTGCTCTTCTATTTTCTCCTCTTCTTGTTCAATGATGGGCTTGATAACGATATTATTCACTCCCACCAGTTTTATCTGGTCCAGAATTTCTTTTTGAGCGCCATTGCCGATTGCCAGCATGGCGATTACAGCCGCTACTCCGAAAATTATACCAAGCGCAGTAAGCAGTGAACGTACTTTGTTGGCAATAACGGCGTCGATAGCAATGTATAGATTCGCTAATATACGTTGAGATATCATTGCGGATCAATTACTGGACGTACTCGCAGGAACGATAACAACGGGGGCTTCTTCCTTCGTAGGACCCTCCTCCTTGGGTTGCACTTTCTTACGCTTTCCATCCATTTCTTTTAGCAGGGCTATATTATCTTTTTCTCTGCCTGAAGGAATGGATAAATAAACTCGGTCTTTTTCAGTGAGTCCACCCAAAATCACCACATCGTTAACGTTGGTATCACCTATCATCACTTCCTGTTTTACAGTGTTTATGCCGTCTTTCTTGAAAACATAAGTAACCGTGTCGGCTTGATTATGCAGGCATTCCAGGGGGATGACAAGAGCATTGTCGATGACCTTTGCAATTATCTTATTGCTCGTCGTCATCGAGGGTCGCAATGTAGGATCTGTGCCATTTATTTCGACAGCTACTTCAAACACTTTTGCGTCCGAATTTGGGCGCTGCTCACCGACATTAGCTACACGTATGACAACACCCGAAAGCTTTTTCTCAGGATAAGCATCTAATCCGATCTCAACTTTTTGTCCAGCTAAAACCTTTCGTATATCCACCTCATTAACATAGGTCTTTGACATCATTTTAGTCAGATCTGGCAAAGTCGCTACCGTTGGATCCCACATATTAATCTGCGATCCGCCTTTTACCGGCTTGCCATCCCAGCCTTTAGTATAAATAACCATACCTGGTTCAGGCGCGAGAATAGTAAAGGACTGTAAGACCTGCGTCATCGCGCTAAATTCATTTTGAACTTTGCGAAGCTCGGCAGACTGCTCTTTCATTTTCTCGCCATTCTGGCGCTGCTTTATATTATAGTTTTCTTTTGCCTGTTCATATTCGCGAGCTGCTTTCTCTAAGTTTATTTGAGCTTGTTTGATGGTGGCCGGAGGTTCGAACTTAGATTGCTCGAGTATGATTTTCATTTCCTCAACAGCATACTTTAGGTTGATAAGCTTATCGCGAGCCTCGCGCAATTGTAGGGTTGTATCCAGTTGGATTTGGACAAACTCAGCATTTTCTTTTTCTAATTCAATCTGTTTTTCATTAAATCGAGTTTGAAATTCCGAACGATCCAGGCTGGCTACCCAATCTCCTTTTTTAACAACAGTGCCCTCGTCCACAATGCTTTGGATGACAACTTGCCAAATTCTGAAATCGCGGAGTTGCGTCGGGCCAAGTATCTTAACAGAGTTTTTTGCTTCTAACTCTCCCGTTGTTTCAATTTCAACTTTAAAAGAGCCGCGCTTAACATCGGTAATAATATCCGATACATCTCCGGCTTTGTTACCACCGACCACGAAGTAACCGATCACTAGTAGCACGGCTGCTCCTGCCCCAATAAGTATTTTTCTTTTCATTCAGGTATTGTGAAGACGACTATACTGCTAACATCTCTGACCGTGGACGCGTCAATTCTCTCCCAGCTTCAGTTCTGTCCAAAGCACTCCTTTAGATTTATACTTAAAACTAAATAAATAGTTACAATTTGGCTTACCACTAATATAAATTGCACCAACGGTATCAAACAACGTGCCGCATGCTCTCAGATTGCAACGTCGGCACGTTAATTTATAATTATTGACTTTCGCCCTTTTTTATAGCGAATTTGGCCAACGCCGTATTTCGGTCTAATTTGTTTGAATTGAAATCTTTTAGTACCAAAGCCTTAACAGTATACTCCAAAGTAGAAGGTATTTCGCAACCAGCACACCTTGTCAACTTCACCTGGAAGACAAGCACTTCTTCGTCTTTTAGACTCTTCAATGTGCGGCCATATTCTAATATGTTGTCTTTCAGGTCCCGTTCAAATTTAGGGTAAAGTTCTTTTACTGTTTTATCGCGCGTTGCCTGATCCACATCATCAAGTCCTACTGTAGGCATTATGTAACGTTTAATATCCCGTTCCTGACTGCTTAATGCGTGCATATAATAAATTACTCCGTAGTCCTTCAGGCGTTCGAAATAGATATTGTCCTGGGTAAAAAATGTTTTTGATAAATCAGGACGGTACAATCGGCTAAAGATGCTGGACAACAATTCCAGATCGGGTTCAACCGTCTCCATAGATTCGGTATTGATCACTTTGATTTTAGAAAACGCTTGCTCACGGGTAATTTTACCTTGCTTGTATTGAGACAAATCACTCTTCAAAGCTTCGATAGAAAGGTGAGAACGTTTCGGCGCATTAAAATATTGAGTTACCCATGGTCTTGGCCTATCGCCTTGATTAGACACTATAATTCTTTCGGACGGACCAAGCTGTGTGATCATATCCCCATAGTCAACCACAAAAGTTTTAGCAGCATCAATCACTTTCAAGTTATACGCATCCCGCACACTATCCATATCAAGCTTCTTTTTTTCCTTGTACTTATCTTTAAGTCTGAGAGTTTCCTTTTTATCCTTTTTACCTATGATCTCGAGTTCATCCTCGCTCAAACCATTTTCTTCGTTTTGATAATTGTGAGAATAATTTACTCCAGGGCCCTGTAAACGCTCGTCCTGCCATATAAAGTTATCATCGCCCTGCAAAGTAAATACAATGGGAGTGGTGTAGTCAGCTGGCAAGTAGAAAGTGACACCATACCCAGGTTGGTAGTTCGCTTTGATTTCCAACGGAAAGAACATTTTTTGTTTTTCAAATTGTTGCTTTATTAATGTACCCAATACATTTTCGGCGACTTCAATATCACGGACCATTCGCTCCTCATCTATTTTTTGTGCAAAGGCAGGCTGCAATTTCATTGTCAGGAGAATTGCCATGCATACTAAAGTCTGAATCATTTTCTTCATAGTTATTCGCATTTAATTGATCGGGCTGATCTGGTTTGTACCTCAGCCTTAATTTGCTGTTCCTGAATTTTTATTTCCTACTGTGGTAATAATGCTCGAAAGGATTTGTTCCGTTTCCTCTTTAAATACATTCGTATTTTGCTCCAGGCTGTTCAGCCGGGTTTGAACAAGTTGGAGATCATCGTTACGCTGCTGCTGAAGGTATTTGGAAAAATCAACCAACAAGCTTTCAATATATTGTTTTTGCTCATTGGCAGAAAGTTTAAAATAATCTTTTACCAATTGGAGATTCTCGGTTTGTATACCGGAAACAAATTGCCTGATTTGGTCCTGAGAAGCCAATGAAGCTTCGCGCACCAGCTTATCAACTTTACCCGAATTTAAAGCCAGGTTTTTGGTAATAGAGGCATCCAGCTGTTTTTGCGTTTCCTTCCAACTGGATTGCATGGCAATGTTGTTTTCATTTAGCGAAGTGTTGATCATCGACTGAACAGCTTCCGCCGACAATGAAGAAACATCAGGTTGAATTGATTGAGTTGGTTTCACTTCCATTGTTCCACCAAAACTGATCCTCAATTCATTATTGTAATACTGAATGTGCATGCCTGAAAACTTCCCTACCAACATAATCAGTAACAACGAGGCAGCGATACTAACCACAGTTTTAAAATAAGGCGCCTGCCATAAAGACTTTTGCTTGCTATCTCCCAGAAAAATAGGGGGAGCTATTACTTCCTTGTCTTTCACGTGGCTTAACATCTCACGTACCTGTCGAAGTTGTTCCAACTCGAGGCGGGCATCGGGATGCTCTGAAAGGTACTTTTCAACACGCTCCTTTTCAGCGCCTTCTAATTCGCCATAAAGGAAAGCCATTAAATCGTTTTCACTTGGTTTATAGTTCATAGCCAATGGTATCTTTATTTATGTTTTTTCGATCTAAGATTTTTCGAAGTCCATCAAGGCCATAGTACATCCTCGACTTAACCGTGTTTTCCGAAATATTTAACACTTCAGCAATTTCTCTGAATTTTAGTCCTTCATATTCTTTCATAATCACTACTTCACGTTGTTCGACATTTAGCTCACTTAATGCATCCTGTAAAATATCGGCCAGTTCCGTTCGCTGCAACTGAGATTCGGGATTATCGTACCGCTGGCCGCTTGACTCCCATTTTGGCGATTCTTCAGCATCGCGATTCCATACCACATCAAAGGATAGCGATTTGTCCCCTTTCTTTTTACGGACCTCTTCACGACAATAGTTTACGGCAATCTTATAGAGCCAAGATTTAAACCGGGCGTTGTCCTGAAGGCTGGGAAGATTCTTGCACATCGATATAAACGTTCTCTGCGATACCTCCATAGCAAGGTCATGGTCCACAAAAAATTTATATCCAAAGTTGTAAATGCGTTTGTACCACAGCTGCACTAATTTTCCTTGGGCGTTCTGATCCCCTTCCTTAGCCCGGGTAACAAGGGTGTCAGAATGCATCATGGCAATGTCCAGTAGAGTATCGACCACAAATTGATTCGGTTTAGTGATTTCCTTGCTGTTTTGCTATAAAGATGGAAAAGCTTGGAAAATAGTTTTACTGGTTTTAACCTTTTTCATCAAAAAATAACCTGGTTTTCAAGCTCAACGACCTCTTTCAGGTTTAAGCTTTTAGCAGTAAGCTTGCAAGCGCTAATTTGGCATTTTTCATGAAAAAAATTATAGCCTGGCTTATTCGGTATGTCCCTCGGAAATACCTTCAACAGGTGAGTGGGGCTGGCTTACAGTTTTTGGGTCTTTTCTATCGTGGAAATAATGTTATGTGTCCCGTCTGTGAAAAAAGTTTTAAGAAATTCCTTCCCTATGGCAGGATCCACCCCAGGGAAAATGCGCTATGTCCTAATTGTCTTTCCTTAGAAAGGCATAGGCTGATGTGGCTGTACCTAAAAGAAAGAACTCAATTTTTTGACCATAAGCTTCACGTCCTTCACATTGCACCGGAAGCTTGCTTCATTGGGCGTTTTGAAAAAATTCACGATAATCAGTACATCACTGCTGACATCGAATCCCCATTGGCAAAAGTAAAGATGGACATCCATCAAATTCCATTCGAACAAAATACCTTCGATGTTGTGCTCTGCAACCATGTGCTCGAACATGTGAAGGATGATATCAAAGCCATGAATGAAATTCAACGCGTATTAAGACCTGGAGGGTTTGCTATTTTGCAGGTACCTTTTTTCAATCCTATACCCCATGTCACTTTCGAAGATTCAACCGTGGTTGATAAACGTGAACGAGAAAAAATTTTCGGACAGGATGATCACGTGCGCAAGTACGGAAGTGATTATACAGAGCGAATTAAACGTGCAGGCCTAAAACCAATTGCGGATCCTTTTGTGAATGAATTGAAAGAAGAAGTAAGGAAAAGATTTGGATTGGTTAAGGGCGAAATAATTTACGGTGGGCATAAAATAAGCTCAAAGCAGAAAGTTCAAAGCGAAGAGCCGGCCTGAGTCGCCGGCTTTTTATGTTCCAAAAAAAAATAAAAGTGATTTATAAACGCCCAACACTAAAGCATACGAACCAATGCTTTCTGCTTTAAGCTTTCAGCTTACTACTCACCCAAGCTTTTCAAGCACATCCATTACTTCCCGTACTGCTTTGCGGCTGGATTCCATTAATTTTTTTTCATCTTCTTTTAGATCCAGCTCAATTATTTTTTCAATACCGTTCTTTCCTAAGATAACAGGTACACCTAAATAACAGTCCTTAATACCGTATTCTCCTTCCAATTTTATGCACACCGGGAAAACCCTGCGCTGATTTTTCAAAATGGCTTCAACCATTTGTGCTGCGGCAGATCCGGGTGCATACCAAGCTGACGTACCCATCAGTTTTACCAATTCGCCCCCGCCAACTTTTGTTCGTTCTAGAATAGCATTTAGTTTGTCTTTGTCAATCAACTCGGTAACAGGTATGCCGGCTACTGTCGTGTACCTTGGAAGTGGCACCATCGTATCCCCATGACCGCCCAACAGCATAGCTTGTATATCCTTGGGAGAAATGTTTAAAGCTTCGGCTAAAAATGCGCGGTACCGTGCTGTATCTAAAATACCAGCCATACCCATAAGACGCGTGCGTGGTAATTTCGATGTGATGTGAGCCTGGTAGGTCATCACATCAAGTGGATTGGACACCACAATAATAATTGCTTGCGGTGAGTGCCTGATAATATTTTCGGTAACAGATTTTACGATACCCGCATTTGTTCCTATAAGATCATCGCGGCTCATACCGGGTTTACGGGGGAGGCCCGAAGTAATAACAACCACATCAGAGCCTGCGGACTTGGAATAATCATTAGTCGCTCCAATGGTGCGACTGTCATACAAATCGACGGGAGCTTTCTGCCAAATGTCCAACGCTTTCCCCTCGGCTAAGCCTTCCTTAATATCTAATAATACAATTTCGTTTGCTACCTCACGATAGGCTAAAACATCTGCACATGTAGCGCCAACATTGCCCGCGCCAACTACAGTTACTTTCATAAGAATTTAGATTAAGTTTTAAAATCGGTTTTGTCCCAATGAATTTATCATGGAGAAACACAGGGAAAAACGGTCCCCGAAATTGGGCGGCAAGTTATCAATTAGAAGGGATTTTGAAAATATATTTTCGGAAAGCTGCAGAAGAGCGTTTTATATCTTTTCAACTTTAACTTTTAAAATTCGCTTGGTCTGATTTGTGATTTTGAACCTGTCGTCAATCCTCCACCCCACCACGTATACAATCCGGCCAACTGATTCCAAAACAGTGATGTTATTCTTATCGACCAGCGAGAGTTTGTTGTCCACTAAAAAATCACTGAGCTTTTTTTTGTGGTCCATCCCTAAGGGTTGAAACGAATCTCCATTCTTCCACTTCCTCCAGACTAATGGAAATTCCAGCTGGTCAGCATCGAGGGCCGCTTCCATTTTATTGGCACCGGGTGTAATCTCTACTTCATTCGAGATGTGTAATTTCCATGGACCCAGACACGATTCGTGAGTTTGGTTTTCAATGTTCACAGCGTTCCATTCTTGAGGATGTGAAGTAACAATAATGGCCTCCCGATCTACAACTAGGAGATGAGAAGGCGATAAGAAGCGTTTGCCCGACTGTCCTTTTAATGCAGAAATAATTTCCCGGGCCTGTTCAAAATTGAATGAATAGGTTTTTATAAACCGCCAAAGAACGGAGGCACCACCGGCATATGTACTAAAAGCTTTTTTATCAATTAAAATTTTGTCTGATTCTTCAGAAATAAATTTGTTTTTCCAATCATCAAAAGAATGATGAAGTAATTCCAGATCACCCTGAATTTTTTCAATGCCTGTTTGCCATGTTGCTTCAAGCGATGGATTTAATTCCTTCAATTTTGGAATGATCTGATGCCTGATAAAATTTCGCTGATAGTCATCCGTCAGATTACTTTGGTCCTCCCGCCAAACGATCCTGTTATTTCTGGCATACTTTTCAACCTGGGCTCGGGTTGCAAACAAAAGAGGCCGTGATGATATTTCCATTTTTTACCGGTATTCCTGCTAACCCATCCGTGGAAGTTCCCTTCGTTAAGTTTAACAAAATTGTTTCCATGGAATCATCAAAGTGATGCCCGGTCGCGAGATAGTTGAAGCCATGCAGACTTAACATTTCTTCAAACCAAGCATAACGAAGATCACGGGCTGCCATTTGAATAGATAAACCTGTGCTCCCACGCAAAAGCCTCTGTATCGAAGCGAGTTGAATAAATGGGGATATTCAACTCCTTACATACTTGATGTACAAAGGATTCATCACCATCTGATTCTTTTCCGCGCAATTGAAAATTGCAATGGGCCACAGAAATGCGGAAACCTGCTTCCCTAAAAAGATAAAGCATGACCATGGAGTCAACACCTCCGCTTACGGCGAGTAAAACTGAATCTGACTTATCACAAAGTTTAAAGCGGTCAATATGGTTCAGAAATTGCTCAAGCACTGTCCAAAAGTACGAATTACAGTCAGGATGTGCGATTTTTAGTATTACGATTGTAGCTTGCAACAGATGAATTTACGGTTTACGATTTACGATTTACGATTGGTATTAAAATCCAGGCTTTTGTGTGTACTGGTTGTGATGCTAGCTATTGGTTCTGCGGAAGCTCAAAAGAGAGTACAGTTAAAGCAACGCCGATAAATTAAAGGGTAAAGGGGGAGACGGAGCCGAGCGATTTGATCGTCTTATTGGCAACGTTATTCTCATTCAAAATAAAACCACCATCTATTGTGACTCCGCCTACTTATTTAAGAAAAGAAATTTTGTTGAAGCCTTTGGAAAAGTTCGCATCGTAGAAGGAGACTCCATCACTATAACAGGCAACAAACTAGAGTATGATGGAAATACAAAAAAAGCCAAACTCCGGAACAATGTAGTTTTTACGAAACTGGCAACTTCGACTTTGTATACAGACAATCTTGGATTTTGATCGGCCAAAAAACCTTGCCTACTATTTCAACGGTGGACGGCTTGTAGACAGCATCAATGTGCTCACTAGTCAAAAGGGATATTACGATTTGAATTCCAACATGGCATCCTTTAAAAAAAATGTACATGTTAAAAATCCGGATTACACCATGACGTCCGATAGCTTACAATACAATTCAAGAACGTAAAATAATTTATTTCAGAACGCCTACAAATGTTATGGACAAAGACAGCAGCACATTCGTTTATAACGATGGAGAATACGATACAAAAACCAAGACAATCCGATATTAGAACTTGGTATCGCCGAATCGACAGAATACGTTTTAGAAAGTGAAGATTTTCAATTGGATAACATTCGTAAAATTTACAAGCTGCGAAAATCCGTCAAGCTGATTTCCAAAAAAGAAAATCTGATCATTTATGGCCAGGCTGCTGATTACTATAAAGCAACCGGGATTATAAAAATATATGACAGAGCTTACCTCGCAAAAATTACAGAGGACAACGACACGCTTTTTATGGCGGCGGATACGCTGGTGTCCATCGACAATGCGGATCCGAATCAAAAAGCGTTTGCTTGCTTACAACAAGGTCAAAATTTTTAAGGAAGACCTTCAGGGCATAGCCGATTCAATGGAATACCGTATCGTCTGATTCCACGATTTACTTTTATAAAGATCCGGTTTTGTGGTCAGAAGGAAATCAAATGACGGCCGACTCGATTCGGATGTTGATTAAGAACAACACCATCGACCGGATTTTTATGAACGTAAATTCATTTGTCATCTCACAGGATTCACTGTTTAATTTTAATCAGATTAAAGGGCGCAAGATGACAGCTGAGTTCAAGGAGAAAAAAATCATCGCGTGATTGTCGAGGGCAATGGCGAAAGCATTTATTATGCATTTAGCGAGGAGGAAAAAACAGCCATGGGCGTCAACAGAATAATTTGCAGCAACATTACCATCCGATTTAAAGAAGGCAAGGTAAATAACTTGAGTTTTTATAAACAGCCCGAAGCCCGATTCATCCCACCTCACGAAATCAAAGAAGAGGATATCAAGACTTAAAGGTTTTGTGTGGAAGGAGAAAGAAAAACCAATAAAATCTCAGGTCAAAAAAGATCAACCCAGCTCGGAAAACTTTCACCCGTTTCAGACAAACAGCTTCGGTAAATTGCCGTATATTTATTTTATGA
Organism: uncultured Bacteroidota bacterium; assembly: GCA_963837415.1. GTDB lineage: Bacteria > Bacteroidota > Bacteroidia > Cytophagales > Cyclobacteriaceae > Chryseolinea. Next base: position 103,065 of record CAWING010000010.1, read on the forward strand.
CAAACTCCTATTTACGCCTTTTAAGAGGTTTTAAAGGTCAAATGCAAGTGCAAACGGTCGGGCTATTTAAATTATTGTAACCCTTCGACAAAATATTTTACTTTCCTATTATGAGATTAGCGCTAAAAAGTTTAACTTTTGTAAAATTCCTCTCCGGATTTATGATGAAAGCCCTGTTGTCGGTAATTATGGTTTTGATGAGTTCCTGGGCCTATTCTCAGGGGTTCGAAATTTCCGCCTTGCAAGAGTCTTACAAAGGCGACGATTGGAGAAACCATAAAGGTACCTCTGCGCTTCAAAAATACTTCCGAAAAACCAATCACCCTTATAATTCGAAAAGTAAACGAGCATATTGGAAGCACTCAAAAAAAATATTTTTGCCTTGATAATAATTGCCTGGATCAAAAAATAGAAGACTATATCGTCAAAGATTGAGCCCGGGCAAACCCTGACCAATTTACATTTAGCGCTGGAGGGGGTCTTGATTCAGGTGTAAGTTCCCTTACAATACATTGCTTATAATAAATCTAATCCTGGACAGTCTCTGGAAGTTGGATTTGAATTTTGCCGTTAATGAAAAACCGGAGAAAGTCAATATTTACACCTCTCGCCATATTACCCTGTATGATGTTTATCCAAATCCTGCGATCGATCACGCCAATGTTGCTTACAAGTTGGAGGACGAACAGGTAAAGGTTAAAATACTGGTTCACAACATTCTAGGGAATATTGTCGGGGAATATGACCTTCCGTCCTTGGAAAGCCTTATACGCATTAAAACAGATGATCTCAGCGCTGGTATCTACTTTTATACCCTCTACATTGACAATGAAGGCGTAATGACGCGCAAACTCATCGTAAAAAAATAAGACGCATTTCAAAGTCTCCAAGGACTATTTTATTCAAAACCAATTGTACTTCAATGTCGCCGAAAAGCTAATCGAAAAGGAGATTCTACTGAAATCAACGTTTTTCGGAATATGACGTCTTATGTTATATTTGCGGGCTTATGCACAGAGTAGCAACCTCCTTTTATTTCGTTTTAATCCTGGTTATTGGGGTTTCCTGTAGCAAATTTCGAAAAATCGAAAAAAGCCAGGACTGGCGTGTTAAATATGAAGCAGCCTTAAATTACTATAACAAGAAAGATTATTACCGGGCTTCGGTATTATTTGAACAAGTTATCCCGATCGTTCGCGGGCTGCCTGAAGGTGAAAAAGTGCAATTTTATCTGGCCTATTGCCAATTTTATGACAAGTTGTACTTGTTGGCTTCGGAGCAATTCAAGACATTTTACGAAACTTATGGCAGAAGCTCAATGGCGGAAGAGGCTCGATATATGTACGCTTATTCACTTTTTAAATCGTCGCCAAAGGATAACCTGGATCAAACCAACAGCGTGGATGCTATGGCGGCCATGCAGGAATTTTTGAACCGATTCCCGAATAGCAAGTTTCGCGATCAGGCAATAGACGTGATTGTTACAACGCAAAAGAAGTTGGAAAGAAAAGGTTTTGATAATGCGTATCAGTATTACAAAATGCGTCAGCTACAAGGCCGCGATTGTGGCACTCAATAATTTTAAAAATAATTTTCCTGATTCTGAATTTCTGGAAGAAGCCTATTACCTGGTGATCGTTGCAGAATACCGGCTAGCCGAGCAAAGTATTTTTAGTAAACAGGAAGAACGTTATAAAGGGGTAGTTGAGCATTATAAAGAGTTCGTAGATAAATATCCCAGCAGTAGTTTTTTGCGTGAGGCTGAAAAGCTTTACGCTGACAGTTTGGAAAAACTTAATAAGTCAAAAAATAAAATTCTTAATTCTATGGCAGTTCAATCTTCTATCATAACACGCGATGTTGAAAAGATCGCAGCACAGACAGGTAACTTATACGAATCTGTCGTTGTCATCTCCAAGAGAGCCCGGCAAATTGCAGTAAACATCAAAGAAGAGCTTAACAACAAGCTTGCAGAATTCGCCACTACAGTAGATAACCTGGAGGAGGTTTTTGAAAACCGTGAGCAAATTGAGATCTCCAAATTCTACGAGCGTATGCCAAAGCCTACGACTACTGCTACAGAGGAATTCCTTGGAAGAAAAGCTTAATTTCCGCATGCGTGGCGAAGGCGATTCTCCCCAGGAACTTTAATCCAAGCCTTCATGCTCAGGGGCAAGAAGATCATTCTTGGAGTGTGTGGTGGCATCGCCGCTTATAAATCTGCAGTGCTTACCAGACTTCTTGTAAAAGCAGGTGCTGAAGTCAAGATAGTCATGACACCTTCAGCGCATCGACTTCATAACTCCCCTCACGCTTTCCAGCTTATCTAAAAATCCTGTTCTTACCGCCTTTGAAAAGGAGAAGACCGGTGAATGGAACAATCATGTCGAACTGGGCTTATGGGCCGATGCCATAATCATTGCTCCGGCCACGGCCAATACACTTGCAAAAATAGCTCACGGTATTTGCGATAATTTGTTACTGGCAACTATACTTGTCAGCGCGTTGCCCCGTATGGCTTGCTCCTGCGATGGATCTTGACATGCTGCGAACATCCAGCAACAAAATCAAATCTTGAAAAAATTAGAAGCTTCGGAAATATCATCATTGATCCCACGTATGGAGAGCTTGCCAGCGGCTTAACAGGAACTGGACGAATGGCTGAACCCGAAGAAATCTTCCACCACCTGGAATTTTTTTTAAAAGCAAGTCAAAAACTGACAGGCAAAACGGTTTTGGTCACAGCAGGTCCGACGTATGAAGCCATCGACCCCGTTCGGTTCATTGGTAATCATTCAAGTGGGAAAATGGGATTCGCTATTGCTGAAGAGCTGGCCCATGAAGGAGCGACTGTAAATTTAATTACAGGCCCTACCGATCAGCGAATCAATCATCCAGGTGTTACTGTTAAACAAGTAACTTCAGCTGAAGAAATGTACAACGCATGTACTGCCATATTTAACGATACTGATATAACTGTCCTGGCTGCTGCCGTGGCCGATTATCGGCCGACTGTCCAGGCTACTGAAAAAATCAAAAAGAAAGATGAGAGTCTTACCCTTGAGTTAACGAAGACACATGACATTGCCGCATCCTTAGGTAAGTTAAAACACAACGGTCAAATGGTGGTTGGATTTGCGTTGGAGACGCAGCAAGAACAAGAGAATGCCTTGAAAAAACTAGACTCGAAAAATTTTGATCTGATCGTACTTAATTCCTTAAAAGATCAAGGGGCTGGTTTTGGCCACGATACGAATAAGATTACCATTATAGACCGGCAACATAAAATGACATCTTTTGCGTTAAAGGATAAGAAAGGCGGTTGCAAAAGATATTGTACAGGCAATTATTGAAAATCTTCATGCGTAAGTACACTGCATTATTATTATTTCTTGCTCTATCATATCAGGGCTGGACACAGGAACTGAACTGTACAGTAACCATCAATGCTACGCAGATCCAAACCTCCGACCGGGGAATTTTTCGCGACATGAAAACCGCCATCGAACAATTTTTGAATACCCGCAAATGGACGAATGAATCTTATAAGGCTGCATGAAAAAATCAGCTGCAACATGTTGATCACCATCACCAAAATGCCCACGATCGGAAGTTTTTTTGCCTCCGTCCAGATCCAGGCTGCACGTCCCGATATACAATACAAATTATTCAAGCCTTATTTTCAATTTCGCCGACCGCGATTGGGAATTTGAATACATCGAGTCACTTCCCTTAGAGTATAATGACAATACCTATACTTCCAACCTCACCTCGATGCTGGCGCTCTATGCTTACCTATTACTAGGTGTGGATGCTGATACCTTTAGTGAATTGGGGGGTACTCCTTATTTTCAACGAGCTTTAACCGTTGTAAACAATGCGCAACAATCCAATCGGCCAGGATGGCAATCGATAGGCGGTAGCAATCGAAGCCGATATTGGATCGTAGAAAATTATAACAATTCGCAAATGATCGATTTGCGAAAGTCTGTGTATGCCTACCATAGACTGGCCTTGGATACATTCGATCAGGATCCGGATAAAAGCCGGGAAATAATTCTGAAAGGATTAAAGGATGTCAAAAAAGTGCGCGACATAAATCCCACATGCCATATTGGTGATCAGTTTCTTTGATGCAAAAAGCAAAGAGTTAGCTAATATTTTTTCTTCCGGCAATATTCAGATGAGGCGAGAGGCGTATGATATTATCACTTCTATAGATCCCTCCAATCGCGCCAGTTACGAAAAAATGATTCAGAATTAATTTTTCAATTTCGTGCTTGTTGCATTCAACCCTTGAATTAGTCAGATTTGTCCGAATACAGCTCCATGAGTACCAAACAATACGACTAAACGATGCTCATCAAATCCGAAGTCGGATGGCTGAATTTTTAGGGAAAAAAATTAACATTGTTCTAAGGGACAACACTGTGATGTTCGGAGAATTAAAAAAAGTAAATGATGCGGAAATTGTGCTCATGAATATGCGCCTGGAGAATGTAAAATATCCTTTCCACATCCATTGCAGAAGTGTACCTGGATACAAAAGTATAATGTTAAAGCACCTTACCATACGAAACTATGCATTGATCAAACATCTTGAGATGGATCCTTCATGCCAATCTTAATGTTATAACCGGCGAAACAGGCGCGGGAAAATCGATCATGCTAGGTGCAATAGGTTTATTGATGGGCAATCGAGCAGATACAAAAGTATTATGGGATGAAAATGAAAAGTGTATAACTGAAGGAACGTTCGATATAAAAAATCAAAATCTCAAATCTGTTTTTATCGCAGAAGATCTGGACTATGACTCTATCGCGGTCATACGGAGGGAAATTAGTCCGGGCGGAAAATCGCGAGCTTTCATCAATGATACACCCGTTACGTTGGAAGTAATGAAGCGGATTGGAAATCTCTTGATGGATATTCATTCACAACATGAAACGTTGCAACTTGGGCAGCAAACTTTCCAATTAAGATTAGTGGATGCGTATGCTGAAAACTAAGACTCTCATTGAGCAGTATTCCAACACATGGACAATTTATCTTAAAGCAAAAAAAGAATTTGAATCGTTAACGGCAGAAGCAGAAACCTTGCGGCAGGAATCCGATTACATCGGGTTTCAGCTGGACGAGTTGGTTAAAGCCGGACTGGATGAAACGGAACAGGAAAAACTGGAGTCAGAATTGAAAATTATGGAGCATGCTGGCGAAATTAAAACCCGGTTCCAACAAGTTCTCGAGCTTATCAGCAGTTCTGAATATGCGTCTCTTAACGGACTGGGTGAAGCGCGGAATCATTTACAATGTGATTTCCTCTTTCTCATCCCGATATGAAAATCTGCACAAACGTCTGGAAAGTCTCGTGATCGAATTGGATGACCTTGTCAGTGAAATTGAGCGCGAAGGGGATGCAGTTGAATTTGATCCTGAACGTTCAGAGATAGTAAAGGAACGGCTTAGCTTACTGTACAGACTACTGAAAAAACATCGCGTTCAGGAAGTTAGAGATTTGATCGTGATTCAGGAGAACCTTCAACATAAGAATGCGCTTGTACTCGAACCTGGACGAAGCTTTGCTCCAGGCGAAAACAAATTTTGAAAAAGCTGAACAAGATGTCCGAGCAACTGCCGCTAAAATTAAGTGATGCTAGAAAAAAATCGTTCCCCTCGCTATGCAAGCAAATTATTAAATTGCTCCAAGAGTTAGGAATACCAAATGCTGTATTTGAAATCGATTCCCGTGTAACAGAGATCTCTCCATCGGGCATTGATAAAATTGAAATACTTTTTAGTGCTAATAAAGGAATTTCACCACGGTCCCTGGCTCAGGTAGCATCGGGTGGTGAGTTTTCACGGGTGATGTTTTGTATTAAATATGTTATGGCTGCAAAAACAGCTATGCCTACTTTAATCTTAGATGAAATTGATAATGGTGTTTCAGGGGAAGTAGCAATAAAGTTGGGCAACCTAATGAAGAGTATGTCAAAAGATCATCAACTTATTTCCATTAGTCATCTACCGCAGATTGCAGCTAAAGGAGATGCACATTATTTTGTATACAAGGATAATTCCGCGGCCAAAACCGTTAGTTCAATTAAACTGCTTTCTAATAAAGAGCGAATTGAAGAGATTGCAAAAATGATTGGCGGATCGAAACCATCCAAAGTAGCGTTGGAAAATGCACAGGAGTTATTAGCAAATTAGGCCGGTTATTGTACGATGAAACGAGGCGCCAAGCGATTTTAATTAAATACGTTGAATAGGATTATATCTCTTCTTTTTATCTTAAGCTTCTCCCCTGCTTTATCGCAGCGTTTGGTTAATCAGCAATCACTTTATTGGCTTCGTTATCAAAACCAACTCTTCTTTTCTCCCAGCTTCTATTGGAGTAATGAAATTGATAACCGCAGGTTTTTCAATCCAGATGTACAAAATCAACTTATTTTTCATTCTCGATTACATTTCAAAAAGGGGAATTGGGATTTCGCCACAGGCCTAACGTTCTCTAGTATTTTCGCTCAAAAACCTGAAAATGGATATGATCATACTGTGATTGAAATAAGACCTGTTGCTGAAGTAACACATGAATTACCTATCGGAAAATTTTTCTTTCAAAATCGCCTAAGACTTGACAACCGTTTTTTTGAGGAAGACCGCGAGAAGAGTATTTTTGAAGAATCCATATATGTTTTGCGAATTCGATACCGGGCACAATTCAGAATACCATTAAAAACCAATTACGGAACAGCTCGCTACTATTACCCTTCGAATTGCTGATGAGGTGATGTTCAATCATATTAAAAATACCTTTGATCAAAATAGAATTTATGCTACAACCGATTTTTATTTATCCAAAAAATTTACACTGGAGACAGGTTATATTTACATTTTTCAGCAACGGTTTGGCGAGGATGAGTTTTTCAAAAGACATGTCATTAGACTCTCGGTTCTTCACAAAATAATGCTTCACTAGTTGCCGGTTGATACATTTGATTTTTCTTTTCTAGCTTCTTTTGCATCTTCTCGCACACGCTTTCCCATGGTACCTTGAAAGCGTTCCCAAAAACTTTCACGTTTCATGATAGAAACAAAATTATCTACATAAGCAGCTGTTGTGTCGATTTTTGGTATTGACCTGTCGTCAATATCCAAAAGTCTAAAAACAATAGGAACACTTTTTATACCCGGGCAATACAACCTCATAAAGCGCCTCAACATGCCTGCCTGATAAGGGTCTGTCGCCAATGCAATTTTTTCGAAACCTTTCGCTTTTGCCATTTTCCAGGAGAAGTAAACATTTTCGGTACTGTGTTCGGCCTTCGTTTCAAAAAAAGTATGATCCGACGGAATACCTAATGAATCAGCCATAATTTTCATGATCATACCTTCAACGAAATGGGTATACACAGAAGACCCCGAAAAAATAATATTTTTTGTAAATCCGCTGTCATAAAGATGTTTGGCCCAGTACAGTCGCAACGTCATCACAGAACTAGTTGACGATTTCTCGTACGGAACGCCCGGTACAATGATGACATCATATGGCTTCTCTTTCTTAGCCCTTGAATACGATTTTTCCGCGTAATTAGAAAATGAGCAATGAGTAAGAATGAGGGCTAACGCTAGCAATAGATGAAAGTAAAGAAAGCCCTTTATAGTTTTTGTTAACGTTTTATTCATGTTTAAATAACACCATTTTATTTATTTTTGTTGCATCAGTTTTAGTCTCCAGGCTTTATCATATTCAAGCCTGCCATCATCAACTAATTCACGAATAACATCGACAAAAAGTTCATGATCACGAGGTGAAAGTCGTTCTTCAACTTGCTCAATTGTTTGTGGCCCTTGCTTTAGAATATTAAATACTTCATCCCTTAAATCTTCAAAGGCGCGGAGATTTTCTTTTTTTCTTTTTTCAATACAAACGTCACAAATGCCACATGTATCAAATGTTACTTCATCAAAATACCCCTGAATTGTCTGCATCCGGCAGCGATGATCTGTTGTTACAAAAGATATCATGGCATTCATTTTTTCTGTTATCAGCTTCTTGCGTTCGGCCATGCGGACCGTGTTTAAGGGAAGCCTTTCGACATCTTGCCGGGGAAGTACAAAAGTAAGTTGAGGTTTTTCTTTAACCGGTTGGTAAATAATAACCTGTAAACCGTGTAAATGCTTGAGGATGGTGATCATTTCATTGGTGGAAATTTTCAATCCTTTTGCCAGATAAGATTCTGATATTGTTACAAAGTCTGAAAATAGTTCGCCGCCATATAATCTCAGCAGCATTTTAATCACCGGATCGAATTGTACATTTGCTACCTGGAATTCGTATAGCCTTGTCTTGTCAAACATAAAATGAAGTTGAGAAGGGCTATAAAAACTCTCATTAAATTGTATCAATCCCTCTTCTTCTAATTTTTTCATTGCGACATATACTTCAGCGGTGTGATACTTAAATCGATCTGTAAATTCGTGCAAGTCAAAATCGAAGCTCTCTCCTTCACCGCTGCCAACGGCAAGCTGATAATAGTTGGCTATTGACTGATAAATTTTTTTCAAAAATTCAGGTGATGGATGCGCTTGTTCTACTTTGAGCTGCAGATTGGCAATATCGGAATGCTGGTATATCATCACGGCATATGAGCGGAATCCATCCCGGCCTCCACGGCCGGCCTCCTGATAGTAGGATTCCAGGTTTTCCGGTAGGTCAAGGTGAATAACAACTCGCACATCGGGCTTATCAATGCCCATACCGAAAGCGTTAGTCGCTACCATTACCCTACTTTTATTTTCAATCCATTGATCCTGGCGCTTGGACCGTTCTTCAAAATTAAGTCCCGCGTGATAATAGTCTGCGGAAATTTTTCTTTTAATAAGGGATTCTGCAATCTCTTGAGTCGCCTTCCGCGAGCGAACATAAATAATAGCCGGGCCCTTTACCTTTTGGAGTATCTCCAACAACTTTTTTTCCTTATTCTCAGATTTACGGACGACAAACGAAAGGTTTTCGCGCGCAAATGATTTTTTGAAAATTGCCGATGAAGACCTGAATGCCAGCTTATCTCTGATATCGTCACAAACCATTACTGTAGCAGATGCTGTTAAGGCTATTACTGTAACCTCAGGTACCAACTCACGCAATGTTGCAATCTGCAAATAAGGTGGCCGGAAATCATATCCCCATTGAGAAATACAATGTGCTTCGTCGACCGCTATTAGTCCAACTTTCATTTGCCTTACTCGAACGGTGAACATCTGCGTTTGCAAACGCTCCGGAGAAACATAAAGAAACTTTATCGGGCCATTGATGCAATTGTTAAGCAGGATATCCACTTGCTGACGCCGCATACCCGAGTGGATAGCAACGGCTTCAATACCACGCTGCTTAAGCTGGTTTACCTGATCTTTCATCAAAGCAATTAAAGGCGTGACTACAATACAAATTCCATCCAGCAGCAAGGCAGGCACTTGAAAGCAAACCGATTTGCCACCCCCCGTAGGAAGCAGCGCCAGAGTATCCTGTCCTTTTAAAACGGAGGTTATGATGTCTTCCTGGAGAGATCTGAACTCGCTATGCTTCCAGTACTTTTGTAATATTGAGAGAGGTGTTTCCAACAAAGCGAATATAGAAATTGGAAAATTGAAAGATTGGAAGATTGGAAGATTTAAAGTTGAAAAAAATGGGATTTTGGTCTTGCGTTCCATGGACCTATCCACTAATTACTACCAGTTGATTTTTTCTTTGTTTAGAAATGAAGCAATGCCACGTTTAAAGTCATCGCTCTCGCGCGCTCTCGCGTTCATATCCGCTGCAAATGCTAATGACTCTTCCAGCGACATGGAGTGAAGCTTTGTGATCATTTGTTTTGTGAGCATCATAGCATGGGATGAATTTGTATTTATCAATCTTTCAGCAAAATCCATCACGTGTTTTTCGAGATCATCGCTGGGTATAACTTCATGTATCATACCCATTTGAAAAACCTGAGCCGCTGAAAAAAGATCACCGCTTATAAGAAGTCTTTTGGCATTAGCCTCACCTAGTTTGCGCAGAAGAAAAATCATGACGATGGCTGGTATAAAACCAATTTTTACTTCGGGACAACCAAACTTTGCTTCCGGTACAGTAAATACAAAATCGCACACCGTAGCCAGACCGCAACCCCCCGCCAGGGCATGTCCCTGAACTTGTGCGATAACAACTTTCTTAAGAGTATAGATCCTAAGAAATAATTCTTTCAAGTGATTCGAATCTCTTAAATTTTGCTCGAAGGAAAAAGTTTGAAGTTGTTGAAGATCTGCTATGTCCGCGCCTGCGCAAAAAACGGGTCCATTTGCTTTTAGGATGATTACGTTTATGCCTTTGTCATTTTCATATATTTCAAAAGCAGTTTTTAATTCAGAAACTAATTCAAAGCTTAGCGCATTTCTTTTGTCCGGTCTGTTAAGCGTTATGATCCCCACTCTGCCTGAAGCAACACACGTAATATATTTCATACTTATCATATCAATGTCGTTTAGTTAACGGGTCGACCCGCTGCGTTTTCGAATGTCTGAAGAGGCTACAAGCCACAAGCTGCAAGCTGCAAGTCTGATTGCGCAAACTTGGCAATTTTCAAATAGGGTAACTATGAAGACGCGGACACTGGCTTGAAGCTTGCAGCTTGAAGCTATGATATAGATACCACAAAGTAATCGGAACGCCGCCTTAACTAAACGACATTGACTTATCATATATATAATTCAAAAGCGCCGTGGTGCAGTACAGAATAACCTTTTAGTTGGACAGCTTTCATTTGTTCAAGTAATTTAGAGGTTGAATATACGGAGTTGCTGCTATCAAAGATGAGTTGATCCGTTTTGATGAGGTCACTCACTTCCGCGAGATTTCTAATTGCATTATTGCTGATAATCACAAAATCAACGCTGGTGTTTGCCGGGAAAGAAAACTTCTTGTCATAAATTCGTAAAAATGATTTTCCTTTCCACACCATAAAAGAGCATCCCTCCAATTCTTGTTGAAAGGCGGACCCCGAATGTATTGATTCGCTCACTCCGGTTCGAATACGATGTGGTGTAATGTGAAATGGGATTTTTTCAGTGTCCACGAACAAGGCCGAATCCGCTATGAAAAAAGTTTGGCCTCGATCCATGAAGTCAATTGCAGTATGACCGCGAACATTATAAATAGTGAGTTTCTGGATATTTACATCCTGCTGAAAATGATGCCACCGCGAAACGGAAAAAATGATTCCAAGAATTGATACCGTAATAAGCCACGTGAATTTCCGGGTTTGAATCAATAAAATAGCTGTCCCGATGATGGCAATCAACAACCAGCATTGAAACGTTGTGATGTAAACATTTTCAATCAGGCTAAAAGGAAATTCTTCTAAGGTAAAAACAATGTAGTTTAGTGCTTTTATGATCCACTCCAATATTAATCCCAACAAGGCAGCAACAGGCTGAATAAAGCCTGTGCCAAGAACTACAAGGCCTAAGATCAATACAATGAAAGAACCTGGAATGACGAAAAGATTAGAAAGAAGAAAGTAATTGGGAAACTGATGAAAGTATAACAGTCCGATCGCAAAGGTGGCAAGCTGTGCTGCTATAGATACAGAAGACACTTTCCATATTTCATCCCACACCCTATTCGTTGGCTCCCAAAGGTTATATATTCCTGACTGCAAATAAACTATTCCTAAGACAGCCACATAGGACAGCTGAAAACCCACCGACATAATGAGGTAAGGATTATACATCAAAATGCAAAATGCAGAAGCTGCCAACGTATTATAAATGTTGGTACGATGCGCTCCTGGTTTCGCTAATGCTACAAACGAAAACATAGTTACTGCACGAAGCACGGAGGGAGATAGTCCGGTGATGAAAGCATAGACCCAGAGCAATACTATACTTATCACAGCTAAAAGCCAGGGGCCGTTCTTTACTCTGTTGAGCGGTTTTAAAATAAGCAGAAGAAGCCCATAAATAATGCTGACATGTAGACCGCTTACAGCGAGGACATGCATCGCTCCCGTGGCTTTGTAGGCGGACAATAATTCATTATCCAAGCCATCCGTTACACCTAACACTAACGCGGAGGAAACGCTTTGTTCTCGCTCGCCCGATATATGCTTCTTCAATTCTCCATCAGCCCAGCGTCTGCTTAAAAGCGCATAGTATTCGAGCCAGCTACGGGGCAAAAATCCAATCCGTTTTACATGATCCTTGGGAATATAATGCTGGTGATACGTGTTTTTAAAACTTAAGAACCGCTTGTAATCAAATTCCTCAGGATTGCCAGGGCCTGAAACGAGTTGAGGTTGACCTTGGATAAGGAGCACGTCGCCGTACTGAAATGGAGCAGGTAAATTTTCTTTAGAACAGTATAGAATTATATTACCCTGGCATTTGATCCATTCACCTCCGGATTTTACAAATTCTACATCGACTTCTATTTTCCAGGACCGGTTTTTCTCGTTGGGTGAACTTGTAACTACGGCCTTGTAAAATTCTATCGGGGCGGTGATATGAATAATATGATCCTGTTTTCGTATGTCGGTGCTTGAAAGGACATTTAGGTATCCAGCAAGAAACACGGCGGTCAATCCCACGAATCCAGCATAAAATTTTAACGCGGTTGCACGGGTCAGAAATTTTTGTTGCCAGGCAAGAGTAGCCAGGAAACAGTAAAGTAAAACGAGAATAAGAAAGAGTAGTTGGAAATAATTCTCGGGTAAAATATCGGGGTAATAAATGCCGAGGCATATCCCCAACATAAAGAATAGAACAATCCTGACAAAGACATATGGAATCCAACGGATCATGAAGAAAGTTAAATAAATTTTGATTCTGAGAAAGGAGCGGAGGATGTAAATCAAAGAGAGACATGAATTTCAGGATTTAGCTTATCCTAGACCTAACCGAACTCATTATCATTTATGACAAGTGATGCAGGCTGGCTGATGGTAGATTTTCCGAAACACTAAATATTAGATTAAAGCACTAATTAGAAACAAACAAGCCATCTTGAATTGGCAACAATTCCTATATTAACGCCCCGAAAACCGAACCAAACCAACCAACTCAACATGAAGTCACTTCAGATTCTTTTAGCAGGATGTCTCCTGGCGTCCGTATGGATAGGATGCGATCAGGAGAAAAAAGCTGAAACTGGAAAATCCCTAACCGTTCAAAATCTCAGACAAGCGGAACGCACCACCAACGACGCTATCGAGAATAAAATTGATGATCTCCTTTCGAAATTGACATTAGAGGAAAAGATCGGTCAGATGACCCAGCTCAATAACTCCGTTATAGCTACGAATGCAGATTGGGGTGCGGGATCAGATCTTAAAATTGAAATCAAACTGGATACAGCAAAGCTTGGCAAGATTCTCCGTGAGTATCATGTCGGTTCGTTCTTAAATGGTATCGCGGTACCCGCCCAAACCTGGTACACTTTCTACAAAGAAATACAGGAGTATAATCTGAAATTTTCACGGCTTAAAATTCCAGTCATCTATGGAGTGGATCATATGCATGGACCTAACTACCTGGAAGGAGGAACAATATTCCCGCATGCCATTAACACAGCGGCAACATACAATAATCAGATTCCCGCTGACATGGCTCACGTTACGGCCATCGAAACTGCCGACATCGGACATCAATGGTTATTTGCACCTGTTTTTGACCTGGGACGCACGCCGCTATGGGGACGGTTTTATGAAAGCTTGGGTGAATCACCTTATGTTTCCGCGACGATGGGAAGCATATTCGTTAAGACCGTACAAAATGAAAGTGAGATAACCCCTTATAAAATTGGTGCGACGGCGAAACACTTCTTAGGCTACTCTGATCCAAAAAATGGCTGGGATCGCGGGCCATCGGATTTTTCGGATCAAACGCTTTATGAATTCTACCTTCCTCCGTTCCAGGCGGCTGTGGATGCAGGAATAAAAACCTTTATGATCAATAGCGGCGATGTAAACGGTGAGGCTGTCCATGCCTCATACCGGATCTTGACGGAGCTGCTGCGAGGCGAAATGAAATTCAAAGGTGTCGTAGTAACGGATTGGGAAGATATCATTCGTATCTATCGAAACCACAAAGTAGCAGCCGATGAAAAAGATGCTACCTATAGAGCTATCGCCGCGGGCATCGACATGGCGATGACTCCATACAATACCGATTTCTGTAACCATTTGAAAGCCCTCGTTAAGGAAAATAAAATCAGCGAAGAGCGGATCAATCTTTCTGTGTCCCGAATCCTTCGTCATAAGCTGGAACTTGGACTCTTTGAAAATCCCCTTCCGCGCAATGACAGATTTAGCCGGATTGGTTCTCCAGAAAATAAAGCGAAAGCGTTAGGCGCAGCACAGGAATCCATTGTATTGATGCGAAACGAAAACAACACATTACCGCTGGATCCTGAAAAAACAAAAAAGCTTTTGGTAGCTGGTCCAGTCGCGAATTTGAAAGCCCCATTAGGTGGAGGTTGGACCTTGCGCTGGATGACAAGCGATGAAGCCATTTATCCAAAAGACATGCTGACGGTTTACGCTGCACTCCAAAAAGAATTTACAGCAGGCAAGGTAACACTCGCTTCAACTGCAAGTGAAATTAAAGCAAAAGCCCTTGGTGCGGATGCCATTGTAGTGGCCGTGGGAGAAGCGCCTTATGCTGAAGGTTTCGGGAGTATTTTGGATATCAGTTTGCCCGAGGATCAGGTGGAACTTGTAAAAGCTGCACAAGCTACAGGCAAACCAGTTATCCTTGTGATGATCAGTGGAAGACCTCGTGTGATAACAAAAATCTATCTGGGTTGCAAAGCCGTACTTTTTGCGGGCCTACCCGGTTTTGAAGGTGCACAAGCCATTGCTGAAATTTTAAGTGGCAAGATCAATCCCAGCGCGAAAATGAGCTTCAATTTTCCTTACGCCGTTAACCGGCTGGTGCCGCACAACCACAAGTCCAGCGAAGTATTGCTTGCCCATGAAATTGAAAACCCAATAGCATTGGTGCCATTCGGTACAGGCTTAAGTTACACTACATTTGAATACTCCAATCTTAAACTAAGCGACTCCGTCCTCACCAGCAACACGGCAGAAATAACAGCCAGTGTGACCGTTAAGAACGCTGGGTCACGCGAAGGCAAAGAAGCTGTGCTCTGGTTTTTGTTTGATGAGGTGGGCAGCATTTCACGACCCGTAAAGGACCTGAAATACTACGATAAAAAGTTATTGAAGCCGGGTGAAACGTCGGAGTTTACCTTTGTTATTAATCCGGAAAAGCACCTTTCCTTTCCAAATAATAAGAATGAAAGATTACTTGAGGATGGCTACTTTACTTTAATGGTGGGTGATTTGAAGACCAGGTTTAAACTTCAGCGAGCTAGCCGTTAATCGTTATCCGTTAATAGTTATCGGTTCTGGATAGTTACTTCATCTGCTACAGATAACGGATAACTGATAACGGATAACCTCTACGCTGAATCCTTATTATACGCTTCTAAAATATCACGTACTAATTTATGACGCACAACATCCTTTTCATTAAGCTCAACAAACCCGATTCCTTTTACATCCTTAAGAATGCGTGCAGCTTCCTTTAAACCGGAATGTTGCTTTATTGGAAGATCGATTTGAGAAGCATCGCCCGTCACAATCATTTTGGACTCAGGTCCCATGCGTGTGAGAAACATTTTCATTTGCATGGGAGTAGTATTTTGAGCCTCATCCAATAAAATAAAAGCATTATTCAACGTGCGTCCGCGCATGTAGGCCAGTGGGGCTATCTCAATTATCTCCCGATCCATATAGTAGCGAAGTTTTTCAAACGGGATCATATCGTTCAGCGCATCGTAGATCGGCCGTAGGTAGGGATCAATTTTTTCTTTTAGATCTCCTGGTAAAAATCCAAGGTTCTCTCCAGCTTCTACGGCGGGGCGTGTTATAATAAGTTTTTTTACATTTTTATTCTTTAGTGCCTTAACTGCCAGGGCCACCGAAATATAAGTTTTGCCAGTGCCTGCAGGACCCAGTGCAAAAACCAGATCATTGTCTTTTACCAACTGCACCAATTTTTTTTGGTTTACCGTTTTAGGTTTAATCGAAGCCCCCTTGGCCCCGAAAATGATTACGTCTTCCGCAAGAACCTGCTGGCCTTCAGGAATCATAATTTCTTGTTCCCGGTCGATGTAAGCCTGAACGTTTTCCTCCGTTACACGGCCATAGGTGTGGTAATGGTCCACCAGCAAATTGATGACATCGTCAATTTGTACAATTTCTGCGGTTGGTCCTTTTATAAGGATCTGATTACCTCGCGAAACAATTTTGCTCTTGGGAAAAGCGGCCGTCAAGGTATCAATGGTCTTGTTTTCTATTCCCAGAAAATCGATCATGGAAATATTTTCGAGCGTTACAACTTTTTCGATCAAATTAGATTGCGTATTAGGTGAAATGGTATTGGTGTGTTGCAAGGAACGTGTGAGAATTATTTATTTATGAGCTTAACGTATGACGTTAAACAAAGTTCAATACCCTACTATCTGGGTGTAAAAATGATTATTTTGCTGAATTAAAAATCAATGTTTATTTAGCAAGCTTTTTTTTCTGGATTCAACTAAAACGCCCTGGAAAAAGGGTGCAAAGAGTTCAGCTAGACGTATCAACATTACTTAATATTTGCGGCAGCATAACTATGGCCATTGTTACCCTACTTACGGACTCAGGCGAAAGTGACTATTATGTAGCTGCCATCAAGGCTAAAATCATAAGTATTAATCCAGGCATTCGTGTAGAAGATATCACGCATAATATTATGCCGTCTGATA
Organism: uncultured Bacteroidota bacterium; assembly: GCA_963837415.1. Classification (GTDB taxonomy): domain Bacteria; phylum Bacteroidota; class Bacteroidia; order Cytophagales; family Cyclobacteriaceae; genus Chryseolinea. The sequence goes on from CAWING010000010.1 coordinate 119,918, forward strand.
TTGCTCACGCCGCTTTTGTGCTTAAGTCTGTGTTTCGCGATTTTCCAAAAGGTACTGTTCACCTGGTTGGTGTTAATTCAACCGGAAATAAAGGCGATGCATTTATTGCGCTGCAACTGGAGGATCATTTCTTTGTTGGCTGTGATAATGGTTTGTTTGGGTTGATCAGTGATAAGCCCCATCAGCAATTGATTGAATTGAATGCGATTAACACCATCAGTACGACCTTTCCCGAACGCGATATCTTTGCTCATGCTGCCGTTAAATTGGCGAGTGGAATGGCCATCACTAGTCTGGGCAAGCCGTTGCCTATGTTCAGAAAGATGACTGACCGTCAGGTAAAAGCAACAAAAAAACAAATCACGGGCACTATTGTAAGAGTGGATAACGTGGGTAATCTGATCACCAATATTTCGAAAGAAGTTTTTAATATTTTAAGCCACGGAAAAGCATACACCATTATGTTTGGCGGAGAAAAATTCAAAAAAATGCACACCCAATATAATCAGGCCGATCAGGGTGAATGCTTTATTGTCTTTAACAGCTCCGGACTTATGGAAATTGGCATTTACAAAGGCAATGCTTCAGAGCTTTTAGGGTTGGGGTATGATGGGGTGGTGAATATAGTTTTTGAATGAACCTCGAAACTAGAAATTTGAAACTGGAAACTGCTGAAACTGGAAACTGGAAACTCGAAACTTGAAGCGATGATTATACGAATTGTAAGAATGCATTTTACAAAAGACGGTGTAGAAAAGTTTTTAGAGATTTTTCAGGCTCATAAAATAGCGATCCGGAATGTGCCGGGATGTAGTCATCTACAACTGTTAAAAGATGTCAATGATCCCTTTGTCTATACCACGCTAAGTCATTGGGAAAACCCGGCGGCGCTGGAAGAATACAGAAAATCAGAATTATTTAACAGCGTTTGGGGCAGGGTTAAAAGGTTGTTCTCAGGGCGTTCACAGGCATTTTCGTTAGAGAAATTTATAGATTTGTAGATCGCAAAAGTCCCTTTTATTCATGACTTGTGGAAAAAATAAACTTTATCCATATTTGCAGCCTTCTTCGCTAGAGCTTTGACGGAACAGCCCTGAAAAACAGTTGTTATCAAAGCCCTGGCGAAGCCAAGCCAAAGTGGCGGAACTGGTAGACGCGCACGACTCAAAATCGTGTATCTTCGGATGTGAGGGTTCGATTCCCTCCTTTGGTACTAGTTGGTTATCAGTAACTTAGAAGCAAATCTCACATACTCAATTTTTACTTTTTTGCGAGTTGCAGAACAAATTGCAGAACAGTTTAATACCTTTTTGTTTGGTGACGCAGAAATAGAAAAGTCATTTTCTAAAAAAACTCCGGATTGAACTCGCACATAAGATGAGCAACAATTATACACTCGTTATAGGCGCGGGGCTTAATAAGGATATAAATCGTGCTATAGATACGGGACCAGAATTAATACGGAACATTGCTGATCGCGTAACTGACAAAGCATCACCGACTAGACCGGTATTATCTTCCAGTCTCATGGCCCACTTTACTGAGTTGACTGCCGAGGTGAGAAGTTCGTAACGTTAGAATATCGAATCGAGGCTACGCCTCTTCTGCTACAAGTAAGAAACAACATTAAAAACTCCCAGAGATAATGTGTCCATTTTTTCCTGCGGTATGAGTGTGGCTATGTACTTCCATGTTGTTACTTACTTCAGGTGATATTCTCTTCTAAGTGTTTCAAGTAAATCATGATTGGCTTCAACATACTCTTTGAAAAATATTAATCTTGTGCCGCTTGACATTATCGCTCCCTGTAAAGCTATATTCTCCGCCTCGTCTCTGTCAAATTGTTCAATATGTAAAACCCTTGGAGATGGAAGCATGTGAAGGTCTTTCTGATCAATCGCATCAGCAACTATAAATCTTCCATGTTCTGTTAGCTGCTGAACCCACCGGTTATCAAAATGTTTCATCTGGAAAGGTCGTAATGTAAAATCCAAAAAAGAGGTTTCTCTAATATTCCGTGCTCTTATTTTAGTTATTACCACACTTAGCGAACCAATATCAGTTTGCAGTTGACTGCTCCTGAAATAGCGTAAAGAACCGGAGTTGATCAACTGGTTTAATATACCATCCTTCGGTTCAAAAACAAGTGCCTTGTGATTTACAAATGCTGTGGCAAACACATAATAAAAATTTAAACTGGGATTGAGTAAACTGCTGTCTTTTACATAAGCAGCAAAATCCGAATAGCTTTTTTCTTTAATTAGCCTGTTAGCAATGGCTTGTTGCATTACCATAGAATCTGCATATACTTCGTGGTAAAGATTTTCAGCTAATTCTTTTGCACGTTCTTTTTCAATTGTATGCTCCAATTGATACTCTGCTAAAAAACCACAGAACACAGCGAGGAATAGCATCAGAAATTGAAACAAATATTCTTTCCATTTCATTTTTTCATGTACGTGGCCATGGTGATGTACTTCCATATTTTTTGTTTCTGATTGCAGGTTACTTGTTACTGGTTTAGGTGCATGACTATCTTCAGGAAAATGTTCAATTGGCATCCCGATAGCTATCGGGAGCTTATTGCCTTTTGTCAATTCTTCTTCCGGTATATTTTGTTCTTCGCTCATTTATTCAAAATGATATTTGTTTTTGTTGTCTGTTCCGGATATAAGGATTCCATTTTTTCTTGCTATATGTGAGTGGGCATGTACTTCCATAAATATTTTGCTTAACAATTAGGACCGCACCAGGCTATGGACCTAAATGCCAAACCTTAAATTCTCAATATATCAAATAGAAATCATAATTGCATTTGTCCTTTGGAAAGGATACCCCTTAATTCAGGAGAGTGGCCAATTGCATGACTAATCGTCGCATATATTTCAGAAGTTCTTAATGCGCAAGTTAATTCGATCTCTGTAACGATGAATGGGCATGAGGCTATAAATGATTAGTCAACATAAATTTGTACACATTAAAATGTTCACTATCACCAAGCCTAAGGTGTTCAAACTGTGAAAGTAACCTTGCCTTAATCATCTTTGCTTGAAAGTTCCCGCTGGTGATTGTAAAAGACCAATAGAACAATAAAGCAATTCATCATATGACAATTGACTTCTGAAAACTTTATAGTAAAAATCTTTATCCTGTTCGGTGATCCTGGTAGACGCGCCCCGTCGCAAGGACGGGATATCTTCGGATGTGAGGGTTCGATTCCCTCCTTTGGTACGAATCCCGAATGAATACTTCGGTTTCTGTTTTAGTCGTCATTATTTTTTTCAATGAAAGCCCGGTTTAATGAACTCGGTCATCACGAATCTATTACCAGTAATAATTATTGCTGACGCGCCTGCCGTGCTTAATCGAGGTTAATCTTTTCAAATGATCCCTTAGACTTTTCAGTCATCAAAATTTGATCTGATCTGCACAGTTCCACACTTCCCGAACGGGATCAAATTGAACGAAGGTTTCAATATGCCAGTCAGGTCCCGACTAACGAAATATTCCAGTAGATGCAAAAAAATATTTTATCGGCAACAGGTCAAGATGCGTGATTGGAATGGTGGATAGCCTCCTGCCCGGGGCTTTCAACAAAGTGTTTCGAAATTGAATTTTTTACACAGCAAATTAATCGACTCACCTGACATGACGACCGCCGGGAACCATTTTGATCACGACCGACATCGTTGAAGTGGCGATAGCGTCGTCAACCTTCAAGTCAGATTTTTTCCCATTAACTCTCACACGACCGTCACCAGGTTCTACGACTTGCGCATAGCGCACACCCAAGATGATGCGGCCGCGATCTTTTGTATAAAACTTGTAATCGAATTCACCTCCATACGTGAATATGAAAGCCCTTTTCCTCATCGACGTGTTTACCATTTCGTCTAAAAGGTCGGGTATGTCGTTAACATTTATATTTTTTTGTTCGACACGCAGGTTAAAATCGTGAAAACCGATCGATACCTGTGGAAAAAGGTCGATGTGTTTGTTTCGGATGAGGTCATAACCAATCCCTGCCTCGACTGCTCGTCTACGGATCCTCATTTCATAGTTTTCATTCGACGAAAGATTTCTGAAACCGGGTGTAAAAATATAGGACATCATAAAACGATTTTTATACAAATCGAGCGAAACCAGGAAATTGCTTATGTCGTCCTTAATGTTGTTGAATCCAAGCGGACTAAGTTCCCGCCGAAGATTGTCAAGCGATGCAAAGGCGTGTTGGTAGCCTATGGCTAGCGTAGCGAACTGATCTTCGTCCGTTGTATGGACATAATGCTCAAGCGCCTTCAATGAATCATACCCTGAATTGATCTTGGCATTTTCCACTTTTTGGTTGAGTTCTTCCTTATCAATAGTAGCAGGATCTACCTTTCTAAAGTCGTATTTTTTTTGATGGTGGTGGTAATGTTGCGCACTGCTGGTTAGGCCAATTGCGCAAATAATGAGGGTAAATATATATTTCATATGCATTAAATAATGTTGTAAAATTTTTGGGGCAAAAGCTGCACCAAATGTCCATTGAGAAAAGTGATAGCTTTTCCAAGCAATATGGTATCGGGAGGCATGTCTGGATGGTAGTGCTGCTGTGAATAGTGCCGCCACCAAGCCTCATCCTGGGGATAGAATTCCATGATCTTCTACAGAATTGCTTGCTCAGATTTTAGATCTTGCCCAAAAGTCTTAATAGAACTAGCGGTAAACTATCTAATGATTACTTCCAGAACCCATCATATCGATCACCGTACCTTGATAACTTCCGGGACTTCATGACTGAAGAATTACTTCGAAGCCGGTCTCACAGGTCCGAAAGGAGAGTTCATTCAAATTCCTACTGGGTGCTTTCCGCAATAATGCATTGCCAGTCGCTGAAGACAATAAAAATACTGTATTGGAATAGTAAGCTGACTTCTTACCCTAAATCATCTTGGAATAAATGATCAGGCCCAGCCCCGCAATGAAGCAGGCAAACATAATAAGAAGGAAAACATTGGTTCCTTTGGGCGCGCTCTTGAATTCCTTCCAGATAAACACACCCCACAGCGCTGCCACGAGCACTGCCCCCTGCCCAAGACCATAAGAGATTGCCGGACCTGCTTTTTCCGATGCGATGATACTAAAGGTCATTCCGATGCACCAGATCATCCCTCCAAGCACGCCAGTTATATGGTTTCTGAACTTCCCATTAAAATAATCGGCATAGTTCACAGGGGCGCCCTGTACCGGGTTGCGCATCAGAACTGTATTGAACAAAAAATTGCTTATCAATATTCCCAGAGAAAAAACAACGATGGCTGTATACGGTGTCACCTTCCCTCCTTCCGGAAGGGTAAAGTCTTTGATCATTCCATCCACAACAAACCCATAGAATTGTGCCATCAAAACACCAGCTACCACGGAGATCACCAGGCCCTTTGCTGACAATCGTTGCGTACCTGACGTGAGCTTTTTATACGCAATTGAGTTCACGACGATTCCAATTGAAATTAGCACTACACCAGAAAAAATAATGAGGAAATTTCCGGAGGGTACTTTTATATAGTTGCTGATCACGCCCCAAACCAAAGCAATGCCTATGCCTACGGGAAATGCTACCGACAATCCGGCAATAGAAATAGCAGCGATCAACAATATGTTTGCCAAATTGAATATCACTCCACCTACGAAGACAGTCACAATACTTGATGAATTCGCCTGGCGAAGATCATCAAAAAAGCTTCTGCCAGCCTCTCCGTTGCTACCCAACGTAAGTGCAAAAAGCAAAGCCATCAAAACGATCCCCAGAACGTAATCCCAATAAAATAATTCTGACCGCCACGTTTTTGCCGCAAGCTTCTGGGTGTTACCCCACGAACCCCAGCAAAGCATGGTTATGACACAGAAAATAACAGCAGTTGAGTAGTTCTGAATTATGAACATGGGTTGTAGTGTTTAAAAAGGTCGATAGAAGTTATTCATGCCAGGCCGAGCTCAATTGGTTAATTTCCAGCCCTTCAATTTTCAATGTCTGAGGTGCTTTGATCCTGAGGTTTGAAAGTGGCTTATCCGGAAAGAACAGGTTTGTCATTACAGTCACACCGTCATCAAAGAAAACTTCAACGGAAGAAACATCAGCAAGCAGTGTAAGAGCTATGGTCTTAGATGGTAAAACTCTGGGCGCAAAACTTAAGACGGTGTACTTATCTGAAAAATGGGTCTCACCAGATTTGCTTCTGTCAATGAAGAACCGGTTGTTCTTTGAATCATATCCCGTCACTATTTTGTGGCCAATGTCATTCGACAGCTCAATAGAAAAATCCTTCGACTCAAATATGCCCGTGAGCCTTGACTTACTCGCATCTGTGATGCCATCTTTTTTCAAGTCAAGAGAGTCTGTAACAAGAATATCTCCTATCGATTTTGTCGCTGATACAATCGCGGAAAGCTCATTGGCGACTTCAGCTTTAAGATATAATACATCGCCATGTCTGGTTAGACTAAGATCTCGTGGGGTGGTCATCGCACCTCTCCACGTTGTAGTCGGGACTTTTTCTGCATAATCCCAATTGCTCATCCATCCCAGGAATATCCTTCTCTCATCCGGAGCATTCGACCATGTTACCCCTGCATAGTTGTCGGGTCCATAGTCAAGCCATAAGATCTGTTCCTTGGGACCATCTGCCGTAAAATTTTTACCATCGAAGTCCCCTATAAAGTATTGTGTTGCTGATCCGCCATTTGGTCCGCCGGGAATTATACTTACGATCATCACCCATTTCTTTTTCTGCTCTCCTTCGATATTTACCTGGAAGAGATCGGGACATTCCCAGGCGGTGCTGTGTGCTCCATGTTCGCGGCCAAAATCGCTGAGCTTGGTCCATGATCGAAGGTCATCCGAACTCCAAAGTTCAACGTGATCCTTCACGGCGAGTATCATGATCCATTTATTCGTTTCCGGATGCCAGAAAACTTTTGGATCGCGAAAATCACTGATGCCCCGATTTTTCACCACAGGATTCTGTTCATATTTTTTCCAGCTTCTTCCTTTATCAGTACTATAGGCAATTGCCTGGTATTGAAAATCCGACCTGCCAGCTTTATTTATTTCGTCAGAATGATAGGTAAAAATGGCAACCAGAGGCGGATTGTTCTCTGTCCCAAACCCTGACGTATTGTTCTCATCCACTACAACGCTTCCCGAAAATATATAGCCAAGGCTGTCAGGGTACAGGGCGATGGGCAGATGAGTCCAGTGAACAAGATCCTTACTCACGGCGTGTCCCCAATGCATTGGCCCCCAAACCGAAGCCTCCGGATAATGCTGATAAAAAAGATGATACTCGCCGTCATAGTACACCAGGCCATTAGGATCGTTCGTCCATTTCTCCTTTGGAGAAAAATGAAACTGAGGCCTGTGTTTTTCACTGTAAAAGGTAGTGTCACCAGGTGTTTCCGTTTTCGGTTTGCCCTTATTCTGGCACCCGGAAACCACCAGCGATACAATCATAATACCTATTAACGTTCTCATCTGTCGCATCGTCACGACATAGTTTGGTGAAAGAGAGTAAGTACACCGTTCGAGCTCATTTGTAAGATGGAGGCTTTATCGCGCTGTCGGAATAGACGACAATATTTTCTACCCTGAGCTTGAACTCAGAATCCGGGTTAAGCAGCTTGATCTTTACAGAATGCTTCGTCTTGGGCAATTGATACTTCCAGAACAATTCAAGCCGCCTCGTAGTATAATTTGCCGGGAACCTCGCAGTTTCAACTTTCTTGCCGTCAATGTAGAGTTCCGCCTCGAAGGCAAACAGTCCTTTATAGTCCCAGCTTGAGCCGTGCTCGGGAGAAGACTCGCCCATCACAACAAAGCCGGTACCTTCGAAATCAAAAGTATATTCACTTTCAAGGTCTTTGTGAACGCGACGTTTCTCAATTGGAAAATGTCCCGCGAAGGATTGCTCAAGTCTGACAGGCGTCGGAGCCTGGACAGCGATGACAATATTATCTCCGTTTTGCTTGCCTCCATTTTTTTCAATCACCTGTACAGCGTGCTTGTATCCAAGTTGATATACATCATTCAAGGACATGGTCGTGTATTTGAAGTCAATATCTTCCGCTTCTTTCAGTCCCATCTTCCAGTAGTCAGGAATTTTGTTGTAGCCGAGCATTGTACCCAATATGCCGCCGGAAGAGGATGGATTGCAATCGGCATCTTGCCCAGCTCGGGCAGTGATCTCCAGGGTGCGGGTAAAATCTTCCTGACCATACAGCAATCCAAGAACAATGTATGCGGCATTCAGTTTAGCATCAATATTGAAAGCGTGAAACACACCGTCAGGGCAACCAACATCGTCCGACCATTTTTTTTCTATCTCAAACCAGTTGCGTTTCCAGTCTGAAGGATACAACTCATGCCATTTAATGACATCAGCGATACACTGGTAAAAAGTGCTTTGCGCGGGTATCGTTTTGAGAGCTTCCTTAACCACATATTTGATATCATTTGACACGAAGGCAAGCGAATACATTGCACCTACATACACGCCGCCATACCATCCGTCGCCGTAGTTCATAAGGTGACCGATGCTGTCGCCAATCTGTGCGGCCGCATTGGGAAGACCTGGAGCCATTAAACCTGAAAAATCTGCTTCGATCTGAAAATCGATATCATCGGCATGAGGATTGTTTAACCAGTGGCCGGATTTTGCCGGGCCGATACCATTCAGAATATTATAACGGCCGGCCTGGTTGGCATGCCAAAGTACATAACCAGCATTCGCATAAGCTTTTGCATGACTGCTTGCAGGTGCATCAATGCCCTCTTTTTCGAAGACATCAACAAAGGTTAGGTCCATATAAAGGTCATCATAGAGTCCCGGGTTCTCAGTCATCGTTTTCTTGATGTAGCCGTCATACCAAAGGATCGGCTGATAGTCGTTGATCATCGTCCCTTGAAACTGGAATTCCACCGGCCCTCCGAAGGTGACGCCAATGGTTTGGCCCGCCCATCCTCCTCTAATCTTATCCTTGAGGACCTCCTTTGATACCGTAATGGATTTGGGAGCGGAACTTTTTATAGTCCGGTTTTCCTGAGCGTTCGTCCAAAGACAAAAGCAACCGAGTATTAAAATGATGCAGTACTTCATATATAGAGTTTGGCGTTGGTTGAATGTATGATGGTCACAACGGGGTAAGTAGAGATACTTCGTTGACTTCCTTTCGATAAGGCAAAGAGGCTTGGGCACCCATTCTGGTCACGGAGATCGATGCGGCCTTGCAAGCAAACGCTACCGCTTGCTCAAGACTCTGGTCCTCGGCAAGCGCAACGGCAAGCGCTCCATTGAAGCAGTCGCCGGCAGCAGTAGTATCTGTCGCAGTAACGAGTGGAGCTGGTATCAATCTGGCGATTGAATCATTGTGCAGGTAGGCACCCTTATGGCCCAGCGTAATAACTACGTTTTCCACACCCGCTGCATGAAGTTTTATCGCCGCCTGTTCAGCAGTTTTCAGATCAGTTACACGTATGCCGGTCAACATCTCAGCCTCGGTCTCATTGGGCGTAATGACATAGAGGTGTTTCATAACTTCTGCCTTAATTGTTTGAACTGGCGCTGGATTCAGGATGACCTTAAGGTCTTTTTTATAGGAGCGTTCAATGGCAAACTCCACGGTGCTGATCGGGATTTCCAACTGGATGAGGATAATCGCAGGGTTTTCGATCGATTCAAGTGCCTGCTCGACGATATGAATGTCAAGATGGCTGTTGGATCCGGGAGCTACAAGAATAATATTCTCACCTTTTGCGTCAACTCCGATGAGCGCTACTCCGGATGGATGCTGTTTATCGGTAGTAATGAACGTTGTATGGATATTTTCTTTTTGAAACTGCTGTAAAGCCTGTTTGCCAAAAATATCATTACCCACTTTCGCAACGAATGTAACTTTACCGCCTAGCCGGGCACACGTCACTGCCTGATTTGCTCCCTTACCTCCGGGATTCATTAAAAAAACACCTCCAATGACAGTCTCACCCGGCATCGGGAGCTTCTGAGCTTTCACGACCATATCCGTGTTAGAACTTCCGATCACATAAATAGGAATAGACATCTGGTTGATTTTAATTCTTTTAAAAGTATCGCTTTCACCTCAACAGAAATAGCTATTTTAACGCTATTCAAACAATCCTAAACGGCCTCACCTGTACAAATAGCAATGTTTAATGCCTTCTATTTAATAGAAAAAAGTCACATTTAGATAATCCTATGTACTCAATCGAGATTATTTATTCGCTGATCAGTTCCATGACCAAATCGGAAAAGCGGTATTTCAGGATGATATCCGATCTGCAAAAGGGCGATAAAGATTACCTAATACTCTTCAATGAGCTGGAGGCTGCTGGGACTTTTACGCCTGCCGTTCACGAAAAATTGAAGTCCACATTTCCTGGGGGAAGCATCGAACCCACACGAAAACATCTCTACAAGGTGCTGATGAAAAGCCTCAGGCAGTTTGAAAGCGATAAGGACTTTGAAGGAAGGGTTATTAACCTGATCCAGGATAGCCGGATCCTCTATAATAAAGGAATGGTGAAACTCAGCTTGGAACAACTCGAAAAAGCAAAGCTACTCGCACTTGAGGGCCAAAAATTTATCTACTATGTTCTGGCAGCTCGTCAGGAACTCGAGTTCTTGGTCCGCGTTCAATTTACAGGAATCACCGAGTATGAGCTTATCAAGAAACAGAAAAAGATCAGCGAGTTGCTCTCCCATGAAAGCAAGATCACTCAACACTCAATGCTCTATGAGGTCCTGTTGATGCGTTATTGGAAAAATGGCCTGGTCAGAAGTCAAGAAGGGGTGACCCAGCTTAACGACTTGCTCTTGCAAGAATACAATCTCTTGAATGATCCGGGCTACGCATCATTTGAATCAGACAGGCTGCACCTGCACTTTCAATGCATATATTTTCAGATGACTGGCAATCCAGAAGGAAGCCTCGCTGTCTACTATGACCTCAATTCGCTCTTCGAGCAGCATGACTACCTGTGGAGAGACACTCCCCTCTATTACTTCCAGTTACTGGATGGAATCCTTTATGATCTCCGGTGGATGGAGCGCTATTCAGACATGGAGTTCTTTCTTGGCCGCATGCGCGTGATCTCACCTGGCTCGGAAGGCCTCGCGGCCATAATCCGTTTTCGTATACTCGAATATCGGCTTAACATATTTGTCGATCAGGACAACCTGACGGAAGCCCAACAACTACTTTCAAACAGTATTCAAATTATAAAAAAAGAAGCGACGCAGCTTCCGCTGCAGGTCAACGCACAACTCATGTTTTCCATTGCGCGTGTGTACTTCCGGGTTGGTAATTATTCAGCAGCACTCAAACTGATCAATGACGTTTTAAACAGGCCTGCCAGCTCCATGAATCATTCGCTGCACGTGGTGTTTCATCTTATGAACCTGCAGGTGAACGCATCCATGAAAAAAAGAGACTATCTTTTTTACGCAATTCGCTCGGTCGAGCGTAAACTTAAGAATGAAAGAAATTTATACGGCGTAGAACAACTGGTGCTGTTATTCCTCAAGCAATGGATGGCGTTTAAACCTGTGAAAGGTTACGCCGAAAAACTGAAAGCACTTTCAGAAAATCCTTACGAAGGCTTGCTTATTAAAGAACTATGTCTGCCTGTATGGTTCCGGCAGGTAGCCTCACAGTGAGCATCCAACGTCAATCGCTGGGAGAATATGTATTCACATCCATCACCGGTAACTCCAGTTGATCTTTTATTTTAACGATGCGAGATATGTCACGAGATCGGTGAGCTGTTGACGGCTCATCGCCGGAGCTAGTGAGGGCATGACCGACTCCTCTCTCTTATCCCTTTGTTTCACCTGGCTTTTTAAAAACTTCACCGTCGTTCCACCAGGTTGCGACAATTCAATCTCTTTATCAGTTTCACTGGTAATGATCCCTAGCGACTGACTGCCGTCGGTGAGTGTTATCAGATAACTTTCGAAGCCAAAGCTTACACCATCGTCAGGAAAGATCACCGCGCGGAACAAGCCGTCTTTTGAAAGCTTGCTTCCAATGCTCGTAAGCTCTGGACCAAATTTCACACCTTCATCTTTTACCTTGTGACAGGTCGCACAATATTTTGAGAAGACAAGCTTACCATTGCTTTCATTCCCGGTTGCAGCGACAAGTTCTTTGATCGAAGGAAGCGTGCTGCCTCCCGTCGAAGGACGAGGCAGATATTTTTCTGCTTCACGCTGAATTGCGCTGCGATACACATTGAATAACACACTTCCGGAAACTGGCTTTAAAGGTTTTGAAAAGTGTGGCTTCTTAACCAGCTCAAGCAACGCGGATTCACCGGGCCAGCTGCTTCCAAGTATTTGCACAGCATTCTGGCGGACATACAAACTTCGAGTTGAATCACTCACGACATCACTGATGATACGTATCAATTCGTTATTGCCTTTACCTTTAACACTTTGAAGCAACGTCACCGATGTTGTGTCGTTCTTATCGTTGAATCCTTTTTCAAGCAGGCTTGTCTCGTTGAATTTTATCAGCAGGTCAGCAGCGGATGAACCAAGTTCGCTCCCTCCCTCACGTGCCGCCAGGTTGAGCAGTTCGTTCCTTCGATCCTTCAGCCTGAATTTTTCGATCAGGTTTATAAAGGCAATGGAGCCTTTTGTGTCGACAAGGGCATCATCCAGCGCCTTTCGAATCACCGGTGTCATCTTTACCTGGCTTCCGTCCATTTGACGAAGTGCCAGCGCCGAGATCGCTTTGCTATTTGGATGTTTCAAACCAACCAACGATGTGAGTACACTCACTTTGCTTTTGTCCGAATGAAAATCAAATGCCCTGAAATATCGAAGCATCTCTTTTTCATTACCTGCATCCCGGATCAATGTTGCGAGAATCGGCAACGCCTTCGGTGTCCGCGATCTCCATATAATATCCTGATGAGATTTGTTTTTCAAGTCAGGCTTCACCTTTTGCATCCAGGTATCAAAGAAAATATCCGCGTGAAGATCGGCACCTATTCCAAGCGCTTCCAGATACCAGCGGTCTTTGCCATCGTACAGGCCGGCAAGATCAACCCATAATGCTGCGGCTTCCGGCGAATCGGAATACCTGAGCGCCAACGCCACTTCGCGTCGGACCGATGGTTCCTTGTCTGTTGTTACTTCCTGAAGCAACGGAACAACATTGTCCCGGTATTGCGAAACAGCGCGAATGGCTGCAATCTTTATTTCATTGTTTTTATCACGCAATGCTTCGCGAATAAGATCATCTCCTTTTTTCAACCTAACAAGTATCCAGAAAGCACGCGCTTTGAAAATCTTATTGTCCGATCGCCACAAGGATTCCAGTGCGCTTAACGCTTTATCTCCTTCTTTGACCAGTTGGATGTAAGCCCTGTAGCGGGTTTCTACGTTAGGATTCTTAAGGGCCGTGATCGATCCTTCGATAGAATTAAAATCCTGCGATCCAACTTTATACTGATCTGCCTGCGGTGATACACGATATATTCTGCCGCGATTGGCATCTCCTGCCGCACCACCACCAAGGATGGGATCATACCAATCGGCAATGAACAACGATCCATCAGGAGCGGCACTGACGTCCACAGGCCGAAACCATTGATCATCACTCTTCAGAATATCTTTGATCTCCGCAGAATAGCCAGCTCCCTTCTTCATCGGAACATACGCGCGAACAACATTGTAATAAGGCTCCGCATGAATTGGCATATTGGAGAAAGCGCTTAAAAGATCTCCTTCATAAAATGTCATTCCCGACGGCGAACCCGCCCCGGTGATCAGCATGTTCGGAACAACACCGGGGTCGTTCTGATGCCAGTGCCTTTCAGGAATTGTTTCTTCCAATTCCACCCGATTCGTAGTCCACGACGCCCTGGTCATCTCATCGAGAAAACCATAGTTGCCGTAGTACATCACGAAGTTTATGCGGCAAGAAGCGTTGCCATCGTCGTCATTGTCTGACTGAAAAATATTTCCATATGAATCAATGCATGGCTCATAATTATTCCTGAAGTTATGGCCAAGTACCTCGAAATTTTTTCCGTCAGGATCACAGCGTAACACCATGCCCCCAAGGAATGGCTGACCTTTTTGATTCACAGCGGTACCGTCTTTGTCAATGATAGGGTTTCCAAACTTGTCGTGGATCTCTCCCGCATAATTTCCGGTCGAGAAATACAGTTTTCCATCGGGACCGGGAAACATGGAATGAGCTGAGTGATCTCCTTTTCTTCCCATGTTTGTAAAAAGGGAATCTTTCTCATCCGCGATAAGATCGCCGTTGATATCGGTGAAGACGTACAGGTTCGGACTCCTTGTTATGTAGACCTTATTTTCAATCACCATGATGCCAAGCGGCGTGGTAATATCTGTGCCCTGATAAAACACGGTACGCTTATCGGCCTTTCCGTCATGATCCTGATCCTCGAGAACAATGATGCGGTCTCCTTTCTTATCGGCGGCTTCGGGTGAAACATCGTAGTTGTAAGCTTCACATACCCAAACCCTTCCTTTGCTGTCTACACTTATGTTCGTCGGATTGGTAATCATCGGCTCAGAGGCAAACAATTCCACTTGCAAGCCTTCAGCAACATGCATGCTTCCCAACGCATTTTCGGGTAATCGCTTTTGGTCTTCCATCAATTCGTTAAAATCTTCGGCTCTTCGTTGATCCTTTTGTGTATTACAGGAAACCAGGATGATGGCTGAACAAACGAAACCGAAACCTTTTCTTGTCATAGGGAAGCTGAGCATGTTAAAATAATCACGCAAACCACGATCTCATCATTTTCTCGTACTATTAATATCCTGGGTTTTGTACAAGATTTGGATTTTTGCGAATCTCATCGATCGGAATAGGCTGCCAGTACATCCTCTCTGGAAATGAGCGCGGTCCCATTTCTTCAACTTCATAAGTAAACGATTCATCTCCATTTTTAATGACCGTCATTTTATGAACGGGTTGATTCAAAATATCTTCTGCAATCTTCCACCGTCGTATATCAAAATACCGTTGTTCTTCCATACCCAGTTCTACGGTTCGTTCATTTCTGTATAACGCAATGAGGTCTGCGCCTGTCGCCGTTGTGGGAGGCATTCCAGCTCTATCACGAACCATGTTGATATAGGTACGGGCTTCATTCTCGTTGCCTAATGCAATTTGAGCTTCAGCATAATTCAGAAGAACTTCAGCATAGCGGAACAATATCCAATTTGCTTTTATCTGATCGACCAGGTAAACACAAGGTATCGAGGGGTCGGTGAACTTTCTGCAGTAGTATCCCGTCATCGTCGAACCTGTTTCATACAGGTCTGATACGCCCGGCCCGTTTTTACCATTGATAAAAGTTTGTACGGTATCGTCTCTCCAAAGAACACCGTTGTAGAAAATAGATGCATAAAAACGCGGGTCCCTTTCTTCGTAAGGATTTTGAGGATCATAGTCAGACGACGGGTCCGTTATCGCCTTTCCGTTAGCCATTTCGAACATATCAACAAATCCCTGTGTCGGCCTGTTCATTCCCCAGGCACCATTCACGCCTTGTGGATTGATCGCAAATTCAGCGCTGCATATCTCCGCGGGATCGCCTGTAAAGCGATAAGGAAATGCCCATTGCACATCAAATATTACTTCCTGGTTGTTATCATTCAGGAATAAGTCCGCGTAGTCGGGATACAAATCATAAACGCCAAGATCAATGACGGCCTTGGCGGCGTCAGCGGCTTTTTGCCATCTACCCATATCGTTGCCTGGATTGTTCAATGGACTGGCAGCATACAACAGCATCCTGGCTTTTACCGCCAAGGCGGCACCTTTGGTAGGTCGTCCGGTGCTGGCATCGTCCCATTGCTCAGGCAATAGTTCAGCAGCGGCGTCCATTTCATCCGCGATGAATGCAACGCATTCTTCATACGAATTACGACTAACAAATAAATCATCTGAAAGGGTTTGGGCTTTCTTTATCAGTGGAACTCCACCGTAGGAACGTACGAGGTAAAAATAAAAATAGGCCCGTAAGAATGTCGCCTGGCCAATCACGCGGTTAATGTCGGCCTCCGCACCCGTCAGTTGATCCTGGTGATCCAACAGGTTATTCACTTTGCGTATCTGAGTATAGTAGGACCACTTGCTGTAGGGATCAGTTGATGAAGAGACCTCTCCGAAGTTATACGTGTAACATCCCAGCCATGAATGACCCCCATCGGTAAGATCAGACATATTATCCAGGTTGTCCCATATATTGTAACTAGTTAAGTAATTGTACAGGTCGTTAAGATAAAGTTCCGCAGTAGCAGGATCAGTCCACACCAGCGTTTCATCAACAACATCGAGTGGGCCTTTGTCCAATACATCCGTTTCACACGACGAAAAGATGATCGCTGAAACGATAAATGAAACTATAAATATATTTTTCATAATCTTTCGTTTAAAAAGTAATGTTCAAACCAACCGAAACTATTTTCTGCTGAGGATAATACGCTCCCGCACCGCTCGGTGCTTCAGGATCCCACTGATCGAACTTGGCCTTGGTAAATAAATTTGTTCCTGAAACATAGATCCTGAATGTTTCAATGTTAGCGCCAAGCTTTGTGAAGAAACTCTTTGGAATCGTGTAACCCAGCTGAATGTTCTTCAGTCTCCAGTACGAAGCATCCTTTAGCCAGTATGTCGACGCTTCTTTCTTGTACTCGTTTCTGTAAAGAGACAATCTCGGATACGTTGGATTCGTGTTCGTAGCGTCCTGAGTCCACCTTCCCTTTATAGTTTCTAAAGGATTGGATGAATACAAGAACTCCCACGCAGCCTCATCAGAGAAATATACATTGCTTCTGCCTGCTCCCTGAATCAATGCGCTGAAGTCAAAGCCCTTGTAACTCGCCTCGAGATTGATCCCGTACATGATTTGAGGCAGCCTCGAGAAACCAATGGCAGTTTGATCGTCAGGAGTTATTACGCCATCTCCATCGATATCCCTGTACATGATATCTCCCAACCGCGGATCGATCCAATCAAACTTTGGCTGATTATCCAATTGCTCCTGTGTCATGTAAAGCCCATCAGACACGTAGCCAAAAAACTGTCCCATCGTACGGCCTGTACGCCTCTGCCATTCGGGTATATTCTCTGATTCATCAATATACATGATCTTGTTCTTGACGTAGGTGAAATTGCCTCCTACAGAATAGGTGAAATCACCGATGGTGCGCCTGTGAAGCAATTCCATTTCAAAACCCTTGTTGTCAACTTCAGCGATATTCTCCACAGGCAACTCAGCACCAAATGACTCAGGAACCGATTCATTTCGTGTCGCGAGAATATTGTTACGCTTTTCGAAGAACACATCGGCCTTGAACGAAATCATGTTACTCAGGAACTGAGCTTCAAGACCAATGTTGGTTTTCTTTGCTCTTTCCCAGGTGACATTTGGATTTGGTAATCCAGCATCATAAACAGATTGTACAGGGACCGGTGAATTTCCTCCGAATACGTAACCCCTTCCATAGTAGAAAGGCTGTTTGTATAAGAAACGTCTTCCGCCGATCTGATCCCTACCTACGATCTGATCATTACCTACTTCACCATACGATGCTCTTATCTTGAGGAAGTCCACAAACTCCACGCTTTTGAAAAAATTCTCCTGAGAGATCACCCAGCCAACTGCTGCCGATGGAAAAAACCCATATCGCTTCCCAGGAGGAAAATTCTCCGAGCCATTATATCCGAAGTTGGCTTCGAACAGGTATTTTGAATCGTAACCATACGTGATACGGCCAACATATCCCTCACGCCCACCCTCGGCAGCCGATCCACCATTGGTAGGGTTCAGTGCAGGACCTGCAAACAGCTGATCGATCGCGGCAGAACTATATTGAGTCCTGCTTGCATTAAAATCATCGGTATACCATGCATATTGCGTATAAAGAACAAGTCCGGTAAGCTCATGCTTGTCAAAGGTTCTGCTATACATCAGGTGTGCTTCGAATGTCGAGGCCCTGTTTTCCGAATACCCTTCATACAGGCTTGGTTTTTTACCAGCGCCCACCTCTGTGTAACCGGAACTGGTTCTCTGGTACGCCTTATAAGGCGTCAACCAGATCTTCTCCTTGAAAAAGCCAGGATCATAAGCACTCAGCACTTTAAAAGAAAGTCCTTCGGTGAGGAAGTCAAGGTTCTGCTGCAGGATGAATGAAGTCTGAAACGAATTGTTCGCCCACCTTCTGTAACCCGACTCGGTAACTTCCGCAACTGGATTAAGTCCGACGTCGGATGCCCATAAACCATTCTCCCACTTTATGGGAAAAGCATTTGGCGAAGTAGCAGAAAATATTCCTCCCTGATCAGTACCCTGACCGGTAACGCCGGGGTAGTTCCGGTTCTCCTTGATTCCCGACAGGTTAATAGAGAGCTTCGTCGATTTCGTTACATCTGCATCGATGTTCGCCCTGAATGTGTAAGTCTTGAAATTGACGTTCGGCACACTTCCATCCTGATCCATAAAGCCAAATGATGTATAGTAGGTGATATTCTTCGATCCTCCCGACAACGAAATAGAATGCCGTTGCTGAGGCGCATTTCTTCTTACTATTTCCTTGTTCCAATCCACATCCGGGTGTCCATAGGGATCGGAGTGATCCCGGTATTTCTGAATATCATCAGGCGTGTACGTCAATTCATCATCGGGAAGCCCGGGATTATCATTCCGTTGTGCTTCATTATAGAGGGTGGCGTACTCATACGCATTCAAATAGTTTGGTATGCGAATGGGGTTCTGTACACCGTAATATCCCGAATATGAAATTGTTGGTTTTGATTCTTCCAGGCCTCTTTTTGTTGTGACCAGGATCACACCATTCGCACCGCGTACGCCATACACGGCCGTTGCCGCTGCATCTTTCAGAACAGTAATCGATTCGATCTGGTTGGGATCGATGCGGTTGAAATCGCGCTGGACACCATCGACCATCACCAAAGGTGAGTTGTTGTTAAGCGTTGACTGGCCGCGAATGAATAGCTGAGCAGCGTCATCTCCAGGTTGTGCACTGCTTTGTACAGCAATTACTCCTGGCAAACGGCCCGCAATGGAATTTGAAATGTCAGCAACATCGTTCTTCACAATATCCTGGTTTTTGAGCGTGGACACTGCTCCCGTCACCGTTTCCTTTCGCTGCGATCCGTAACCAATAACAACTATTTCTCCCAACGTTTGAATATCCGCTATTAATGTCACATTGATCACAGATCTGTTGCCAACTTGTATTTCCTGTGGCGTATAGCCGATAAAAGAAAACACAAGTATCGCATTGTTCGAAGGGATGCTAAGAGAGAATTTACCTTCTGCATCGGATGTCGTTCCATTCGAAGTGCCTTTTGCGATAATGTTGACACCGGGTAAGGGTTGATTTGATTCATCGATTACCTGACCGGTGACGACCACCGCTTGAAGATCAATACGAAAATTTTCGGACGAACCAGTGCGCGCTTGTACAGAAACTGCAAGTGTCCACATCGCAGAGACCGTTAGGCATCGCCATAGGTTCTGCTTTCGAAAAATGTTAAGTAATAGTCTCATCATATTTTTGGGGTTTAATGGCTTCTGATAATTCACTCACAAGCCTGTCGGTAAATCTGCGTGTTAAATCGATTACGGAGGCGCCAGAAAATCCTGATTGAGACATTCCTGACTAGCTAAATACTTGACCTTTTCTTATTAATTGAACCAAAAACAAACTAACTCCGTGTCTCAGTGGACAAGGCCAATTGTAAACTTTAGCCATAATGCTTAAAACGGGAAAGCACAAAGAAATTCTCCTACACAGGGTTTGTATTATGCCATGGGGGAAAGCAAATGGGAGAACGTTAACAAATATTTATGGCAACCCGGGAGCCTGGACAGACTATAGCAACCTGACACAAGACATATTCTCTTTTTTAAATCTCAAGAGGTACGTCTTCTCAAAAATATTAACACTTGGAAGCCACCACATATGAAACCTCCAACCAAAATCGAAGTGCTTGGTGAACGTATAAATGAATTACAAATGCAGATGGTGCGTCAGAACAAGTAGACTATGATCGCATTTTTGTTACTCATTTAGGGATGTTTAGGTTTCCTAGTAACACCAAAAAGAAAAAAATCGAGGAACGTCTCTTCAGTATCACGAAGTGATTGATAATCAAAATGAATCATACTGTTCATATATTAGGTTGGCAGACTTGTAAAAATGAAACGGAATAAATTTGAACAGAACACAAACACCAAAGGCTCATTGAATTAGAAAGTATGGTGTGGTACGAATTAATTGTGAATTATCATGACGTAAAGGGAAATAAAATGAAAACGACTCAAAATCGTGTATCTTCGGGTGTGAGGGTTCGATTCCCTCCTTTGGTACTCTTGATTATCATGTGCTTAGGTGGGCCTCTCTTGCTTTGGCGTTATTGGCCCAAAAAAACAGCGCACCTCGTTTGCAAAAAGTTATTGCTTTAATAAATATTTGAACTGTCCCGAGCAGATGCCTTCGGAAGGCATGTTGAAATAGATCCGCTTTGCGAAAAGGCTAAATCGAAATTGTTCTTATTATTCCTTTAACGGTAATCGCAATTCTTGTAACTTTTTTCGCCTCCATCTTTCAAACTAGTACATCACAATAAGCCGTTATCTCTCTTTTGATTATATGCTAATGGTACTCCCTAAATGTTCATCCGCAACAAGACGGCGGTTATGTAATTATGAGTAACAATTCATCCATTAATGTATCCCACGGCCGGAAAGAAGAACTGTTATGGATTTTTAATTAAGCAAAGAACATACATACTTAATTTGTTGTCGATTGACAAAATGCCAATACCAGAATTCAGTTACTCAACTGACATTTAACAACACATTTCACTCCAACTATTAAGTCAGATCCACCTGTTACACATTCTCCCTTGAAAATCTTTTCGTAACAAGCGAAGTTACATGACGAGACAGACATCCGAGATCAGTCGTAATGCACTTTTGATTTTGGTAAAATTTACAATGGATCGTTTTTTAAAGTCTTTTAGGAAACAAGGTGGCCTCAATAATTGCACAATATATCGCAGTGATGCTACCGCGGATTTCAGATCTATCGTATTGCCTGGACGTCTCGCCAAACATAAAATTATAAAATGCCATGACTCATGGCAATCGTGCTATGGTTGCTAAACATTAAAGTCAATCCTATGAAAAAAATATTGGTATTTATCTATTTAGTGGCGTTCGTTGTTTGTTCCGCCTATTCTCAGCAAAACACAAATTATGGAACCGGTACAGTATCAATTGGCAGTAGCAACAGCTCCTTCGGCTATTATGCAGGACATAACGGAACCGCAGCAGCTTCAAATAATTCATTCTTTGGGGCCTACAGCGGCAGGTATAATACAACCGGCGATATCAACTCATTCTTTGGCAACGGAAGCGGCAGAGGTAATACTACAGGTAGCTATAATACAGCCATAGGTGTCGATGCTTTGTACTATAACCAGACAGGTTCTCAAAATGTAGCCGTCGGAAATTATGCATTACAGAATAACACTGCAAACCAAAACACAGCTGTGGGCAGTGGAGCGTTGTTTTATAATACAACGGGAAATTACAATGCTGCGGTCGGATTCAGTGCCTTATTTTCTAATAATACCGGAGTGTCAAATACAGCCATTGGACAAAATGCCTTGTGGTCGAATACCACAGGAAGTCAGAATACCGCGCTCGGGCACGAAGCCTTAGCTGTAAATGCGACTGGATTTTACAACACGGCAGTGGGATTTCAATCACTTTATTCCAACACAGCAAGCAGGAATACTGCCATCGGAACAAAGGCTCTCATTAAAAATACAACCGGGGAGCGTAACACAGCGAACGGCAACCATGCGCTTTATGAAAACACTACAGGATATAGAAACGTCGCGTTAGGCAGTTACGCGATGTATTTTAATAACATTGGAAATTCTAATACAGCAACTGGGTATTTAGCTCTCTATTACATTAGCACCGGTAGCTTTAATAGTGCATTGGGTTATAATGCCGGCCCCACACAGACCGATCTTAACAACACCACAGCAATAGGGCACCTTGCTGTGCCCACGGCATCCGATCAAGTACGTATTGGCAACACTGCCGTGACGAGCATTGGTGGTCAAGTAGAATGGACCGCATTTTCAGATGGCCGTTTTAAAAAAGATGTCAAAGAGGATGTTTCGGGTCTGGACTTCATTAATCACCTTAGACCCGTTAGTTATGTCGTAGATAAAGACGCAGTAAATCAGTTCTTACATGTTTCAGACAGTTCCGGTAGTCTGGCAGAAACCAAAAGTATTCCCATGCGTCAAACCGGTTTTATAGCGCAGGAGGTTGAGGCGCTTGTGAAAAAAACGGGGTATGTTTTTTCCGGTATCGATGCACCTAAAAATGAAAATGATCCTTACGGAATTCGGTATGCAACTTTCGTAGTTCCATTGGTGAAAGCAGTTCAAGAATTGTCGACAAAAGTAGAAGAGCAGCAGCAGCACATTCAATTGCTGTTGGCACAGCTGGATTTAAAAAGTAAAACTGACACAAATGAAGTAAGCGGAAATACAAGGGCTCTTCTTCTTCAGAACAATCCAAATCCATTTACTTCGGAAACAGAAATCAAAATGACCCTCCCTGAAAATATAGGAAATGTCGCCATTATGATTTATACGCTGGAGGGAAAACAACTGAAAAATATTCGGGTTCACGATCGTGGTGAGGTTTCTGTTAAAATTTCGGGTAATGAATTATCCGCAGGCATGTATTTGTATACATTAATTGCCGATGGAAAGGTACTGGATACGAAGAGAATGATACTGACTCAATAGTAATAGCGATCTCATCATTGCTAGTTCTCCCATGGCATTCTGAGTTCTCTTGGCATCGCTCTTTCTTGAAACTCGTTTTGCAAAAGACTTAATCAACAGATTTGTTTTCATAGTCAAAAATTTCGCCATTCCTAAGTATATAAAAAAGCAAATTGGAGAGTTTTTAACTTGCATTCTATTGCCTGCATCGCATCAGTTTCTGAAAGGTTTTGGAGGTATGGATATTTTTTGAGTTCACTAACGGTAAGGGTAGTGTATCATTTTAAAACTGACAGTTTGATGCAATATGATTTTATCGTCCCATGGTCACAAACTTATTGTTCGCAGAAGCATTTGCTTTACAAGTTGTTACCCAGGTGGGTAAATATTAACTATTTTAAAAAGCGCAAATTACTTTTACCCTATCTTTCACAGTCTCTGCTGCTTTCGCGCTGACGTAACCGATGGCTCCTGCGTTTTCGCTAACGTAATTGATCATTTCAGCTTCGTTACTAACTTCGCTTGGCATTGACTCGGAATTAGCGAACTGACGCTGCTTAAAATATTGCTGCACTTCTGCTTCTTCCATTTTCAGCACTTTCGCATAGAAACCACTCTGAAGAGGAGGTTTACCTTTATAGCCTGCCGGTTTAATAGGTTGATCGTTGGGCCACAACCTTTTTACTTTACGGGTATAAAGCAGCCTGACCTGGCCTGGAGTAATAGCTGCGCTGGGATTGGACGTATGAACAATTATTACGCCTCCTTTATTTTGCAATGTTGAAAAGGATACGGTTCCTGTAAACAGGATCAGCATCAAAATTGAAACACGCAGGTTTATTATTGTTTTCATAATTTTAGTTAGAAGGCAAATGAAGTACTGACTGCGATTACGGTTTTGGGTGCCGCGCCGGCAAAATTGGATCCGTATTCAATCTTGATCCGGTTGGATGGAAACGGGTCCCATGCAACACCGACCATTACTAGCGACTGATTGGTTACAAAGTTTTTATGCATGGCATCACCTTCTTCTTCAAGGCCAAAGTAAGGGTGGTTATTATCCAGCCTCCGAAAATCATATCGCAAATAAGGACCGAAAGGTTTTCCGGCTGCTTTCGTTTTATACATCAGCTCCAGACTAACTGCGCTGTAGTTATAGCTTGACGCCCCGCTGACACTTTCTTTATCTTCGAATTTTATAAAGTGGTACTCACCCAAAAACTGAAATTTATTTGTGTTAAGACGCAGGTATGGTGCGAATCCAGTTTCCGAAAGCTCCATTTCAATTCTGGGGTCAACACCATCTATCTGATGAGCTCCATTCGGTACGTAGGCTGTTATTATTTTAGGATTCATATAACCGCTGATGCCCACCGAAACTTCCGTTTCACCATAACTCGCCCATTCCAGCAAGCCAGAAATTCCGGGGCTGACATCTTCACCAAATTCAACTCCAAAAATGTCATCACCCTCCGTGGATTCAGCTTGGCGACTTGTTCCATAAGCAAGGTTATATTTTATTGCACTTATGCCGGACAAGTCGAATGAACCATAGATGGACAAACCCAATGTAAAAAGGGGTATAAAACCATTTTCTTCAGTGACCATATCACGCGGCCTGACAGAATTATTCAGGTATCCGTAGAAACGCTGGTTACGGTTTAAATAACCAATGGGGCTTAAAAACTTTCCTACCTGAAGGTTAAATCTTGGGTTGATTCTGTAGTCAGCATATAGGCGCAGAAACTCAATTCTTAGCTCATCCTCGAACTCAAAGTATAGCTCGCTTTGAACGGTTAGTTTGTCGCTTAGTTCAGATGAAAAAAGGAGATTAAACGCTGGTAAGAATAAACGGGAATTATCTTCAAAATCTTCTACATCTTCGTTATTCGCCACCACGGAATCTAACTGAGCCGTTTCAGCAGGATCGCCCATGCGGGTTTCGAATCGAATTTCGGTAAAGCCGGAGATCGAAAGTTTCTTGTCCTGAGCCACAAGCGCACTATATGTGCCAAGGGCCAAAAAAAGGAGTATGTGTTTCTTCATTGTAAAAATTTATTTATTAGCGATCGTTTGGTAAAGAGTTTTTATGTTTCGTTGCATTGTGGTTCGTTCCTAGCGCTCCCTTGTTTCTGTAGGTAATTTTCTTTAAGAATTTCTTTCGTAAAAGGACGATCAAACTGCTCCTTGTTGTCTCATACATTACTACTGGTCACCGATACAACGGGATGAACAGTCCATTTCTGGCGAAGGAAGAATGGCGATAACAATTCCACTGAAGATGACCGAGTTTCCGGTTTTGTTTGCCGGCTTATTGCCAACTTCTCCAGCGTATTTACAAGATCCTCAACCTTGATCGGCTTGCTAAGGTAATCGTCCATGCCGGCGTCAATGCAAATTTCGCGGTCGCCCTGCATGGCATTTGCGGTCATGGCAAGAATCAGTGGTTGATAATCCTCGCGCAAGCGAATCCGTCGGGTTGCTTCAAGTCCGTCCATGACAGGCATCTGAACATCCATCAGGATCAGGTCATATTTTTTTAAATCTAATGCAACCAATGCTTCCTGGCCGTTAAATGCCTTGTCTGGGGCATAGCCAAGCTTAGTGAGTACGCG
The DNA here is from genome assembly GCA_963837415.1 of uncultured Bacteroidota bacterium. Classification (GTDB taxonomy): domain Bacteria; phylum Bacteroidota; class Bacteroidia; order Cytophagales; family Cyclobacteriaceae; genus Chryseolinea. The sequence continues at coordinate 145,429 of CAWING010000010.1, forward strand.
TTCAGCCAGTTTTTGATTTACCGGGTTGTCCTCCGCGATAAGTATTTGCAACGGATAGTGCTTAGCAAAATCAATTGTTAATTTTTTCTGGCCAATATTGTTTTCCTCAAGGAAAGTTTTATCCTTATGTGGACTTAGCTGCGCGATAAGGTGTTTAAAAAGAATGGCTTGTTTGACAGGCTTAGTCAATACGCTTGCAAACAGATCCTCGTGTTCTTTTGTTTTTTCATCGCCCATTGAGCTCAACAAAATTATAGGAAGATTTTCCTGTTTACTTTTTATATGTCTGGCCAGCTCCATTCCATCCATATCCGGCATTTGCATATCCGAAAGTACAAGACAAAAATCTGAAACTTGCGAAAGAATTTCGAGGGCCTCCTCACCCGAACTTGCTAAGGTGGGCAGCAGTTTCCATTGCTCTAATTGACTTTTAAAAATGTTACGGTTGGTGAGGTTATCATCAACTACGAGAACTTTCTTATTTTCTAAATTAGCGATATGATGATGAACATAAGTACGGGTAGATTCCTGGCTTACAATTGTTTTAATAGTGAATGTAAATGTGGTGCCTTTCCCTACAGCGCTTTCTACCTGAATTTGTCCGCCCATCAATTGCACTAGTTTTTCACAAATGATAAGACCTAAGCCTGTCCCTCCATACTTGCGTGTTGTTGATGAGTCAACTTGAGAGAAGGCTTTGAACAACCGATTGATTTTATCTTCTGGAATGCCAATACCCGTATCGCGAACCTCAAAGCCAAGTTCAACATTGTCACCTATCGCACTGAGTAAATGAACGCCAATAAAGATTTCTCCTTTGTGGGTGAACTTAATCGCGTTGCCAACCATGTTAAGCATAACTTGTCGGAGTCGAAAAATATCCCCGATTATCTGGGAAGGCACATTGCAATCAATTTCATAGATAAGATCTAACCCGATCTTTGACGCTTTGCTTGAAAAGACATCCAGCACTTCCTCAATACAGCTACGCAAATCAAAATCCTTGTGCTCAAGCTCCATCTTGCCCGACTCAATCTTTGAAAAATCAAGTATATCATTAATTACCGTAAGCAAACTTTCTCCGCAACTCCTTATTGTTTCAGTATATTCCTGCTGTTCAGTTGACTGTGAAGTTTCTGCAAGCAACGCAGCCATCCCGATAACGCCATTCATGGGTGTGCGGATCTCATGACTCATCGTGGCGAGGAATACACTTTTAGCCTGGTTGGCTTGTTCAGCATCCGCTTTTGCCAGTTCCGCTTCTGATCTAGCCTTCTCCGCCTCCAACTGCTTTAGTAATATCTCTTCACGGTGAGCCACAAGTTTTTCATTGGTATGTTGCAATTTTTCGGACTGCCTTTGGAGAATTTCTTTCTGTTTTACGACTTGGTTTGTTCTTTCTTTTGCTTCCCGCGCATTTCGCTTAAGGTCTTCCCGCATGGTGAGTAATGCCTTGCCCATTTCATCTTCTTCACTTATAAGTTTAAAGTCTTCGAAGTAGTTTCCTTTTCCAATTTGCAAAGCAAATTCCGACTTCGCATTGTTACCCTCCATTAAACTTGCTATTGCTGCGGTCATTTCACCGATCTCATCAAATCGATTTTTAAATTGTGCCCGGACTATTTTGCCTTTTCCAATATCAAGGATAACATTTTTGAGCTCAAGGATGGGGCGAACAATTTTCTTTATTGCATATAAGTAGGCCGCCACTGCTGCCGCCCCGAATAGAACGATCATCACAATTAATAGTACAGTAAGAAGTGTATAGGACCTCTCCTTCGCTTTCTGTACGTCATTCATTCTTTGCTCCTGTTGTTGCTCCAATTCCAGCAACTTTTGATTTAATGAATTGGACTCTGGTAATATTTGGGTTTCGAGCACTTTGATGGCCAGGTCGACAGCAACATCATCATAATAAAGGCTATCGTGCGATAAGACCCGCATCAATTCCCCCTGGAACCCGAGTATTTCCGTGAATTTGGTCATCGCGCTTTGGATATCCGCGAATCCTTCTACGCCATTTCTATGTAAAATGCCGTCAAGGTTATTTTTCAAGAGGGAAAACTCCGTGACATGAATAGCCTTCAACGCTCTTTTGTCCTGGCCGTTTGATTGATACACCCAGTTGTTGCTTAGCTTCCTTGAATTGTCCAGCAACGAGCTAAAATCTTTGAGCAGAATAAATAGTGGCTGATGAGTCGTCTGTATCCGTGTATCTAATTTCTTATTATTGCGCAAAATAACAATACAAAACAACGTTGCGATCACGGCCACGCCTATGATGAATAAATATCCGAGGGAAATACGTTTCGATATATTAAGTTTCATTCGCTTTCATAAGATCATTGTGAGCAGTGTAACTAGAAAAAATCCAGAATGTCTCAGATTGCAGCATGTTAAATGCTATGCAAAGATGCGGAAAGGGAAGAGGGCGGAAATCAGTGAGAACCCTGATTCGGATAAAATCAGGGTTTAGCGATTCTGTAATTTAAATAGGGTTAAACACCGTCATTTATGATTCTTTACATGCTGTTGGCACGATGTGCAGGTATTTCTTAGATCTGAGACGGTTACGTAAGGGACGCCTTCAGTAGATTTTGTGCGTAAGGTCGTGACGAGCCACCACGGAGCCAATTATTGGAATTAAATCATGGATGGATTATTTACAACAACGCAACAGCAGTGATATTATCAACATCGTTCTGTTTGAGAAGGACCAAAAGAAACACTGAATGATTCGCTATTAATATGCGTAAATCATTTTAGCGAGAAATTCAGTTCTAAAATAGATTTCGGAGGAAGAGTTTTCAGTTCAGCTTATTCACCAAAAATTCGAACCTCGGCTCCTGACGACTCGTCAGACTAAAACAGTTACAACGGTACCAGTACACATCTGAAGTCCTTGATATTCAGGTTGAAATTATTATTACAATTGATAAGTTTTATGAAAGTTCCCACATCAAAAAGAAAATTCGGCTGGCGCTTGATTGAAAACAACATTTGAAAGATTGACGGCGAAAACATATCGATAGTATCGTTGTTATCTATTGCTTCAAGGCGTTTTTATGGTCTGTAAAATTTTCGCGTTGCTTTTTTTGATTGTTAATTGTTATGCTCAGACAACAGAGAATATTATGCTTCGCATAAGAGGAAATAATCTTTCGGTAGCATACCAACGTTCTGGAAATGGTCCAGTGTTGGTGTTGTTACACGGTTTCATAGTAGACTCCAGATCGTGGGAGCCGCAAATCAAGCGATTGTCGGAACACTTCACCGTCATCGCATGGGACGCTCCAGGTACTGGTCAATCCGATGATCCTCTTGATGGATTTACGATAAGCGACTGGGCCGATTGCCTTGCACAGTTACTGGACTCTTGCGGCATTGATAAAGGCCATATACTCGGTCTTTCCTGGGGAGGTATACTGGCACAGGAGTTTTACCATCGTCACCCTGGCCGGGTCTCGTCTCTTGTACTGGCGGATACTTACGCGGGCTGGAAAGGTTCACTACCAGAATCTAAAGCGGAAGAACGATTGGCAACATGCCTGCGTGACGCATCGCTACCGGCCGCTGAGTTCGTTCCGAAATATTTAACAGGGATGTTCGGCGAAACATCGACAACAGAAACTCAAGAGAAAATGGCGAGCATGATGTCTGATTTCCACCCAGCTGGTTTTCGGTTGATGGCCATGACGTCAAATATAGATACGCGGAAAATACTCCCGACTATTGAAGTACCTACCTTATTAATATGGGGGGATCAAGACAAGAGGGCACCCATAAGTGTGGCGCGTCAAATGCTCACTGCGATACCAGGGGCCAAGCTGGAGATTATTAAAGGAGCAGGTCATGTATGCAATCTCGAAGCACCCGATAGATTCAATAAAATTGTGAAAGACTTCTGTCTGATGATCCCACAGAATTAAGAAATTGAAGGTCCTGACTTAAAGCCGCGAATCATGGTGAAATTTTTGTTTACATTTTTAGTTGACGATCTATCCGGTACTCTTCCCTAGAAAGACAAGAAGTGGCACGCTGTTGATATCACTCCTGAAAATCATGAAAGGGACACTTGGAACGCATTCCAGGAAAATTATTTTTCACAATAGTTTCGACATTCTCATTCATTATTGAGTTTGAAAATTAAAACTGAAATTCCACACTCATAAGGTGTTGCGCTTATCAGCGAAAGTTTTTGCCTGTGTTCAAGCAAATCAAAAATCCTCAAGCCTTTGTTTATCATCACAGGGTTGACAAAGAAGTTGAACTCGTCAATTAATCCTTCTTTGATAAGTGATGAAACAAATCCTGCGCCGCCATACACAATCATGTCTTTACCTTCTTTACTTTTGAGATTTTTGATTGCAGTTACAACGTCGCCATTTTCTACAGAAACATTTTTGCCATCAAATGTTTTCATTGTTTTGCTGAAAACAATTTTTGGCATGCTAACCATTCGGTTAGCGTAGGCAAACTTTTCATCCAATGCCTTATCGCCATTTTTGGCTTGTAGATTGTTCACCGTGTCTTCGAAATGTGGAATAAAAACCGCTGCCATTTTTCTGCCAAGAAGGATGGTATCACAAACATCTCGCAGGGGATACGCGAACTCTTTCAACTTGTCGTCCCAATTCCATGTTCGCCAATCCTGGTCACCGTCTGGGCCTCCAACATATCCGTCAACAGATATTTGCACTTGTAATTTTAATTTTCTCATTATCTGATTTATTTATTTCTCCTAAGGTCCAACAGTACCTGTCTTGACTTTTCCAGCTCGTTTGTAGTTGGCAATAATCACTCCGCTTGTTGTAACAATACTCTCTGTTAATGTAAATGCTGCCGGAATCGTGCCATTGTCAAACAACTTTTTTCCTTTACCAAGAGTCAACGGGTGAATTTTGAGCCAGAGTTCATCCACCAGATCATTCTTAAGTAGCAACTGAATGAGCTTACCACTGCCCCAAACTTGAATGTCAGAGCCTTTTGAATTTTTGAGCTTTTTAATATCTGCCAGGCTTTTAAGGAATACTGAGTTTTTCCACCCGATCTCGTCGACTTTTTCATGGTCTTTGACAAGACGTATTTTGTGCCATCATTGATACCCGGCCAAAAGTCTGCATGTTTGGGCCAGTAGTCGGCCCAAATCTCAAACGTTTTTCTGCCCAAAAGATAATCTGCCGGTTTCAGCTCTTTTTCCACAACCTTACCATAAACTTCGTCAGAATACGGTGCAACCCAACCGCCATATTTGAAACCGCCTGATGTATCTTCCTTCGGTCCACCAGGTGCCTGCATTACTCCATCCAATGTAATCATTGATAAAACAATTATTTTTCTCATATTATTTCCGTTTTATTACGATACAAATCTCGCCAACAAATACGGTGCCATTGCAGTGTGAATGCGACAATCATAGTGGCTGAATGCGAAAAGTATTGGTAGTAATAGCTGTATAATAGAAATTGTCG
>CAWING010000011.1:0-80214 GCA_963837415.1 uncultured Bacteroidota bacterium
TAATAGAGAGAAATTCAATCTCACTCAGGAAATGCTTGCCGATAAAACTGGAGTTGGAATCCACTTTATCCGTGACATCGAGCAAGGAAAGCCATCGTTAAGGCTAGACAAACTCAATAAGGTACTGGCAATATTCGGCCATAGAATGGCACCGGTTCCCAATGCTATAGACGCTTTTCAAATCTGGTATTCCTATATAGGCAGAGCAGTAGAGATAATGTTAAAAGATAAAAGAAGTATATCAGGTTTCCTGGTTGAGGAGATACGTGACGAACGTAATAGTATCGTTGCATGGAAGCTTGTACCCTTCCCTAATATTCTGCAATGGCAATCGGACAAGAGTGATAAATGGGTTGAAATCATCAGACATCAAGACATCGATAACATAGAATTATCAAAGCATGAGCAAATCAGGAAAAGTCCTACTTCATGATCAGCTGGCCGGCCTCGTATGGCAGGATGAAGAGGGATATTGGTTCCAATATCTGGAAGAGTATATTGCAAATCCACTTTATGGGCCAATAAGTCAGACACTACCAATCCGACCCGAGCCATACCATGACAAAGTTATGCTAATACCGTTTTTTGATGGGTTAATACCAGAAGGATGGTTGCTCCACATTGCCGTAAAAAACTGGAAGCTTGACGAAAAGGATCGTATGGAGCTTTTGCTTACTGTTTGCAAAGATTGTATTGGAGCGGTAAGCGTAATCCGGGAGGAAGGATAGGAATGAAAAAGAAACAATGCTTATACTGTTATAAAGAATTAGAGGATGAATCTCTTGACTATCACTCAAAGTGTAGCAAGAAGTTTTTCGGTTCTGCCACTCCGCCAACCTTATCAATAGACGAAAAGGATTTGGAGTCGATAGCCACTGAAATTGTTAAGCGAAGTGTTACCATACCTGGTGTCCAACCTAAGCTTTCATTAGCTATACAACAGGAAAGCAATGACCCTAAAAAATCAAGACTTACCGTAGTAGGTTTATGGGGTAATTATATCCTAAAGCCGCAGTCGGCTCAGTTCAAGTGTTTGCCTGAAAATGAAGATCTGACAATGAAGTTAGCCAGCGTGGCTGGTATTGAGACTGCTGATCATAGCCTGATACGAACTCCATCGCGTACGCTTGCATATATCTCCAACCGATTTGACAGGACTAAAAAAAGCAAAGTTCCTATGGAAGACCTGTGCCAGTTGAGTGAAGTCTCAAGCAGCGGAAACAGTAAATACAACAGCACAATGGAAAAAGCAGGAAAGGTGATCGCAAAATATTCCTCAGTACCAGGACTAGACGTGCTGACATATTTTGAGGTTACCTTATTTTCATTCCTGTCAGGAAATGCAGATATGCATCTGAAAAATTTTTCTATAATGAAAAATTCAGATAACCAATATAGGTTAACGCCTGCTTACGACCTACTCTGTACAGCACTGGCTATGCCTGATGATAAAGAGCAGATGGCCATGCATCTTAACGGAAAGAAAAATAGCATCAAACGAAAAGATTTTTTCGAGCTTGCTTCAAAGTTGAAAATAGATCCATCGGTGGTTGAAAAAACAATTGCCAGACAGACAGGGCTTCAAGAAGACTATGAAAGCCTGATCAAGATTAGTTTTCTGCCAGAAGAAATGAAGCAAGACTACATTGATCTTATGCATTCGAGAATAAAGACATTGCAAGCGCAGGATGATTAGCTTATGTTTATGATTGACCTTGAGCATCTACAGTTATTTCGCTCTCTCGAGGTTGTGATGATGTATTTGCCGTCCGGTGGGAAAAGGCAACACAACTTTAAGGCGTATTTCATTATAAATTCTTCCATTCAAAACTCTGCCGATTTTTCTTGTTCACACCACCCCATTGTTTAAAGAAAAATGCTACGTCTGCTTCTCTACTCTGTCCATTTTAATTTGGTTTTCACTTTAGCCAAACGATTGCCCCTCTTCTTTAAAATTTGAAATTGATGCTGTGGAAGATCGTTCATTACAGCAAAAACTTTTTTGAATTGGCTTCCTGTTGGTGAATACTAACTTACGCCTTAAGCTTATAAGTTTGAGGGATATGTAAAACAATTTAAAAGCTTGTTGTGGGCCAAATTTGTAGGTACTTTGCTTCGTCATGACTTCAATTCTAATTCCAGTAGTTGTTAGTTATGTAACAACAATGTTGCTTAAAGAATAGACCTAAAATTCTACTAAAAAAAACCTCTCATCATTGCTGCCCCCGCCGTGATAAGTATCGTCCTGAAACTATTTCTGTGAACTCAATCGTTAGCATAACCTCTAAGCTGAAAAAACTTTCTTCAACCATACTCCTATAATTGGAAGAGATAAGTCCCTTTTAGTTAGTTTTGCCCCATGAATTTTGGCGCTTTAGAAAAGGAGCTGGAAGGCGAATTTTTCACGGATGAAACCATCCGCAGGTTGTACGCTACAGATGCTTCAGCTTACCGCGAAGTACCTGTTGCAGTAGCCATTCCAAAAACAGAAAAGGACATTGAAAAACTGATCCGTTTTGCCAACGAAAATAAAACCTCCATTATTCCGCGTACGGCTGGCACTTCGTTAGCGGGCCAGGTGGTAGGTGGAGGTATTGTGGTGGATGTCTCGAAATACTTTAATCAGGTTATTGAACTGAATGAAAAGGAGGGATGGGCTAAGGTACAACCCGGTGTGATACGGGATGACCTGAACTCCTACCTTAAGCCTTTTGGTTTTTTCTTTGCCCCTGAAACTTCGACGGCTAATCGCGCTATGATCGGCGGCATGATCGGAAATAATTCATGTGGTTCCAACTCGGTTATCTATGGGAGTACACGCGAGCACTTGATTGAAGTGAATGCCATTCTTTCCGATGGAAGCAAAGTATGCTTCGGTCCGCTGGATAGTGCTTCATTTTTTGCAAAGGCGAAGGGTAACGACGGGCGGAATACGATAGAGTCTGCCGTGTACACTCATATTAACAAAATCCTTTCTGATCCAAAGAACATAGCGGAAATTGAAAAGGAATTTCCTAAGGTTTCTATTCCGAGGAGAAATACGGGCTATGCCATTGATATGCTGGCGCGAATGCAGCCATTCAATCCGCGAGGTGAACACTTTAATTTTAGCAGTCTCATTGCAGGATCAGAAGGCACGCTCGCCTTTATCACTTCCGCCAAAATAAAATTGACACCACTCGATCCGCCTCATAAAAAACTGGTGTGTATCCATTGCCACAGTATTGATGAATCGCTGCGAGCCAATTTGGTGGTGCTTCAACACGGTCCCTCAGCCGTTGAGTTAATGGATCATTACGTGTTTGAAGCAACGAAAAGAAACCGCGGCCAGCTTGAAAATCGATTTTTTATTGAAGGAGATCCGCAGGCCATACTGGTCGCTGAGCTTACACGCTCTACCGCAGAAAAAGCGGATGAAGATGCAAAGGCGCTGGTGCTCGATTTGAAAGCCCAAGGATTAGGATACTCATATCCGATTGTGGGAGGAGAGAACATTAAAAAAGTCTGGACTCTCCGGAAGGCTGGATTGGGATTGTTATCCAACGTGCCGGGCGATGAGAAACCTGTGCCTGTTATTGAAGACACTGCTGTTGATGTGCGGGATCTGCCGGCCTACATTGCAGAGATTAATGTATTGCTAAAAAAGCATGGATTGTACAGTGTACATTATGCGCATGCAGGTTCAGGGGAAATTCATCTCCGGCCTATCATCGATCTCAAAACTTCGGACGGAGTTAGACTCTTTCGCTCCATGGCCGAGGGAACGGCAACGCTGGTTAAAAAATACGATGGCTCGTTATCGGGTGAACATGGTGATGGAAGGTTAAGAGGAGAATTCATCCCGCAAATGATTGGTCCGCATAATTATGAATTGATCAAAGCGCTTAAAAAAGTTTGGGATCCCAACTCCATTTTTAATCCGGGTAAGATCGTGGAAACCCCACCGATGGATACGTATCTAAGGTATGAAAAAGATCAGGTCACGAAAGAGTTTGATACCATTCTCGATTTTTCCGAAACAATGGGTATTCTCCGGACTGCCGAGCAATGCAACGGGTCGGGTGACTGTAGGAAATCTGAAATAAGTGGCGGCACCATGTGTCCGAGTTATATGGCTACACGCAATGAACGGGATACCACTCGCGCACGGGCAAATATACTTCGTGAGATGATCACGCGTTCGGACAAACCCAATCCATTTGCGCACGAAGAAATAAAAGACGTAATGGATTTGTGCTTGAGTTGTAAAGGATGTAAGTCGGAGTGTCCTTCAAACGTGGATCTCGGCAAACTCAAGCAGGAATGGCAATATCAGTATTACAAGGAAAAAGGTATTCCATTTAGGAGCAGATTGATTGGAAACTTTGCTGCGGGGATGAAGTTTGCTTCGTTGTTTCCCTGGGGATATCGCGCTGTGTTTAGCAATAAAGTAACAGGCTCCATTGCAAAATCTATTATTGGTTTTGCTGCCGATAGGAGCATGCCCGAAATTTCAAAGGTTACCTGGAAGAGATGGTTTGAAAGGGAGTTTAAACCCACAGCGACGAAACCAATAAAGACAGTTTATATTTTTATTGATGAGTTTTTGAATTTCAATGAAGCAGAAATCGGTATAACTGCGGTTAAACTTTTGGATAAGCTTGGGTATGCCATAAAATTTCTTCCGCATGTTGAATCGGGCAGAAGTTTTTTATCAAAGGGAATGTTAGAGGAAGCTCGTGAGCTGGCAAAGAAAAATGTTGCCTTATACAAAGATGTCATTACAGCGGAGACTCCATTAGTAGGAGTAGAGCCATCGGCGATACTTACTTTCAGGGATGAGTATCCTGATTTATTGAGAGGAGAAGAAAAGGCAAGCGCAAAAAAAATTGCAGCACACACCTTTATGATCGAGGAGTTTTTATCGAAAGAACTTGATGATGAAAAGATAGATCTAAAGTTATTCCGGGAACAGAAAGCATTGATCAAGCTTCACGGTCACTGCCAGCAAAAAGCGCTTTCGTCTTTGACACCTGTTAAAAAAATTTTAACGAGGATGGGAAATAACGAGGTTCACCTAATTCCTTCCGGATGTTGTGGAATGGCAGGCTCTTTCGGATATGAGAAGGAACACTACGATCTTTCTATGAAAATCGGCGAGCTTGTATTGTTTCCAACAGTCCGCAAGCAACCCGATCATGTAATTATTGCAGCGACTGGTACAAGTTGTCGCCATCAAATTAAAGACGGCACCGGACGAAAGGCCGTCCATCCAGTAGAAATTCTTTGGAAGATGCTTGTGTGAAGTGGGAGTCGCGTCATTGCGACGATAAAGTAAGGCAACTTAGTATATTATGAAATTCCAACCTTTAACATGCATTGTTCCAAATGCAGGAAAAACAACGGTCTCTTCAATGTTACCAGCGATTTTAATAACTTTAAGCAACATTAAATTAAGGAATGTGAATAACAAGGTTTTAATATTTATAGGCAACTTCGTTATTTACCTTATTATTTATCTTGTTTTTACGAAGGCGAAGATTGGCGGAAAGCAAATCGCAGAAATGATCTTTATTGGGACTCTTGTAAGTTTTAGTTCTGTGCTTTTGATCAATCCGACTAAACGACTAATTGAATATGTACTGAAGAAGTACCTTTTGCCATGAGAAAACAAGTTGCTTTTTTATAAGAGGTAGTTGTCGTAAGTTGAATACTCGTGTTGAATTTCTCCTTACAAACTCTGCGATCCTCTGCGCAATTCTCTCTGCGGTCCTCAGCGCTAAAAGGCCGAACTACCATGGCACTGTATTGAAACTAGCGCCTTTTTAAAAATTATTTGCAACGCTTCGAATACCCTCTTTGAGTTTTAAGACATTGAAGTTAATAAGAAGTCCTAATTTAAAGTTGATAAGCTTAAGATGAGTAAGCGTTTGCATGAGATGAATTTCATTCAACGCTTCTACCGATTTTATTTCAACAATCACCTTTTTTTCAACCACTAGATCTGCCCGGTAACCGCAATCCAATTTAACTTCTTCATCAATTAATGGAATTGGCTTTTGGCGCTCAATAAAAAGTCCGCTTTTAAAAGCTTTATAATACAAGCACGCCTCGTAAGCAGATTCCAACAATCCAGGTACAAGGGCTTTATGCACTTTTATCGCACAACCAATTAGCCTTTAAGTGATTCATTTTCAGACACAAGGGTTTTTAAAGTAATTAGGATTTAAAATGGGTCTTTCGAAGCAATTCGGCAAATAGCAAGAATCAAAATTTAAGCGCAGAGAAATCGCAGAGAGAATTACGCAGAAATCGCAGAGGATTGAAATCACTACAAGCGTAAAGACTCTGCAATTTGCTTCGCGTTTATTTTAAGTGCCGCTTTTTCAAGACCCTCAGCACATCATTCAACGAAAACTCCTTTGCCGTTAACAACACGAGGTAGTGATACATAAGATCAGCTGCTTCGTTGAGAAATAAATCCTTGTTGTTGTCTTTCGCCTCGATGACAAGTTCGATAGCTTCCTCACCGACCTTTTGTGCTATTTTGTTAATACCGGAATCAAAGAGGGTTGAGGTGTAAGAACCTTTTGCAGGATTCGCTTTTCTGTCCTTAATAACTTCTTCAAGCGTTCCTAAATCCCAACGGGAATTTTTCTCATTGAAACAGGTATCTGCGCCCGTGTGACAAACTGGTCCTACCGGATTAACTTTTATTAATAGGGTATCCTGGTCACAGTCGATTAAGATGTCTACTAACTCCAGAAAATTTCCTGATGTTTCCCCTTTCGTCCAGAGACGTTGCTTAGTACGGCTGAAGAATGTGACTTTTTTCTCTAGCACCGTTTTTTCATAAGCTTCGCTATTCATAAACCCAAGCATGAGCACGCGATGCGTTTTAGCGTCCTGTACCACACAAGGCACGAGGCCATCCAGTTTAGAGAAATCTATTTTAAGGTCTTGCATGATGCAATTTGAGATTTATAAATTCATTTTAAAGTTAATGTATCCGTTATCATCCAGCACTTAAACACCTAAATACTTAAGCACCTAAACACGTGTCACAATCTCACGTTAATACCCTTCCCATGCAGGTATCCTTTCAGGTCCGGTATTTTTATTTCTCCAAAGTGAAAAATGCTCGCGGCTAAGGCAGCGTCTGCTTTGCCGAGAATAAAAGCATCGATAAAATGGCCCATCGATCCGGCTCCTCCGGAAGCAATAACAGGAATGTTTAATAAGTGATGAAGCTTTTCCAGGGTATCGTTCGCAAATCCATTTTTTGTTCCGTCGTGATCCATGCTGGTGAATAAAATTTCACCTGCTCCTCTTTCCTGACCTTCCTTTGCCCAGGTGAAAAGTTTTTTTTCCGTTGGTTGTTTTCCTCCATGCGTATGTACAGTCCAATGATTATCGATCTTTCTCGCATCGATAGCCAGCACAATACACTGAGACCCGAATGCTTTTGATAGTTCATCAATAAGCTGTGGATTTTTCACTGCGGAGGAATTTACACTTACTTTGTCAGCACCAGCCTCTAAAAGCGGAGCAACATCGGCAACAGAACTTATGCCACCACCAACTGTAAAGGGGATGTTAATATGCCGGGCAATATCTTTTACCAATTGAGCAAAGGTTTTTCGTTCTTCATTTGTGGCAGAAATATCCAGGAAGACTAGTTCATCAGCGCCTTGTTGAGCATAAAGGGCTCCAAGCTCAACAGGATCACCTGCATCACGAATATTGATAAAGTTCACGCCTTTAACAGTGCGACCGTCTTTTATATCGAGGCAAGGGATGATTCTTTTAGTTAACATGATAATTTGCTTTAATTTTTTTCACGCAAAGGCCGCAAAAGGTCAGAACGCAGAGTCCGCAGAGTTTCATAAGTTGTTGGCTATTCGATGAATTGCTTCTTTGAGGGTTTTAACATTGAAATTAATCAGAAGACCAAGTTTTAAACCTGATAATTTTAAATAGGTAAGAGTTTGAGCGAAATGAACTGGTGCTAGAGTTTCAATAGATTTTACTTCAATCAAAACTTTATTCTCTACTACAATATCAATTCGATAACCCACCTCCATTCTTACTTCTTTGTAAACAAATGGCATTGGCACTTGACAAGCTAGGTTTAGCCCAGCCTGTTTCAAATCATAATAGAGGGCATTTTCGTAAACCGATTCGAGAAGTCTTGGCCCTAAATTTTTGTGTAGTTCTAGTGCCACTCCGATTATTTTATATGATATTTCATTTTCCGTCATTTTTTTGCGGCCTTTGCGGGTGTTTATCTTTGCGAGCTTTGCGTGAAACGGTACTTATAAAGTAACCAATTCTTCTAGTGTGATTCTTCCCTCATAGATCGCTTTTCCAACGATGACTCCATCTGCTCCAATTTGTTTTAGTTCACGAAGGTCATCTAGGCAACTTACCCCGCCGCTTGCAACCAGGTGCAGTTGTGGGAAGGTGAGCAACATTTTTTTGTATAGCTCTAAGTTGGGGCCAGTAAGCATACCATCTCTCCCAATATCCGTACAAGTAACATATTCAATTCCCTTCTGAATATAGTCTTTAAGAAAAATCGTAATGGGGATCGCAGAATCTTCTTGCCAGCCGCTGATCGCAACCATTTCATTTTTTACATCTGCGCTGAGTATGATTTTTTCGGTGCCAAATTTTTCTAACCACTCAATAACCTTTAGCGGATTTTTAACGGCAGTACTACCAATGTTTACTTGTTTTATTCCCAAGTCATAAAGCTGTTTGACTTCTTCGTCAGTTTTAATTCCACCACCAAAATCCACATTGAGGGTAGTATTGTTCGTAATGTCCTCCGCCACCTTCCAGTTTACTACTTTTCCCGCCTTGGCACCATCAAGATCTATTAAATGAAGATACCTTAATCCTGCGTGTTCAAATTCCTTAGCAACCTCTACAGGGTTTTCATTGTAGATTTTTTTTTGACTGTAATCGCCTTGTGTTAAGCGTACACATTTCCCATCTATGATGTCTATGGCCGGGATGATTCTCATTTTAATTATGAATTTTAAATTCTGGATTTTGAATTAATTCTTTGATTGTTGTGACAATTATAATTTCAGAAATGACTTTAATACCAACTCACCCGTTTTTGCTGACTTTTCAGGGTGAAATTGTACAGCGTAAAAATTATCCTGATGCATTGCTGCACTAAATGGAATAATATATTCTGTTGAAGCTGAAGTTGACGAATTAATGGGTACGTAATAGCTGTGGACGAAGTATGCAAATTTGTTTTCAATAGCAGGGTCAAGCCATCCGTTAGTTAACGTCAGATTGTTCCATCCCATGTGCGGCACTTTCATATCACCTTGAGGAATGAAACACTTCACAGTCTCATCAAAAATTCCAAGACATTCTGTATTATTTTCTTCCGAATATTTACACATCAGCTGCATGCCTAAGCAAATGCCTAACATGGGTTGCTTCAATGAAACAATCAGCTGATCAAGTTTTTTGCTGCGCAAATAATTCATGGTTGTACTTGCCTCGCCTACACCGGGAAAAATAACTTTGTCGGCCTTTTGTATTTCTTCTGCATTGTCAGTTATAGAGAAATTTATACCGAGACGTTCTAATGCAAACGATACTGACTGGATGTTCCCGGCGTTGTATTTTATTATAACTAATTTCATAGGTACGAAGTACGAATTACGAGGTACGAGTATTAAGTCTTGACGTTTTTAGAGATTGTACAGTGATTGCCAGAAGCTCATTTGATTCTTTGATTAAACTCTCTATTTGAGCTTTAAGTTTTGGATTAAAATGCTGTATCAATTCTAAAAAATAAATAGACTCATCCAGTTCCTCTTCAACAATTTTAAGTTTATTAATGAAGTCCGCGGTTGATTTTCCCCTACAGGCCGATCGATAGTTTGTACCCGGGGAACTTGAAGACCTGATTAGTTGATTGGAATATGCTGTATTAATAGTGCTTTTTGGAAGCACCTGTATCAACATACCAGTTTCAATCGCAAATTTTTTGTAACGGTTCTTTAGATCTTGCATAACTTATTGGTTTATTTTAATTGATTTGATTTTTCCGGATTTCGTACTTTGTACTTCGTACCTCGTACCTTAATTATATTATCCCTTTCGTAGTCGGAAGTAAATTTCCCTCCTTCTTTACCGCCATCTTAATCGCCTTAGCAAAAGCCTTGAAGATGGCCTCGATCTTATGATGCTCATTTGTTCCTTCGGCTTTGATATTCAGATTGCATTTGGCTGTATCGGAAAATGATTTAAAGAAATGATAAAACATTTCCGTTGGCATTTCTCCAATTTTTTCGCGTTTGAATTCTGCTTCCCATACCAACCATGGGCGCCCGCCAAAATCAATGGCAACCTGTGCAAGACAATCGTCCATGGGAAGGCAAAAGCCATAGCGTTCAATACCGCGTTTATCTCCAAGGGCTTTGAGAAATGCTTCACCCAAAGCCAATGCAGTATCTTCAATGGTGTGATGCTCATCAATATGCAAGTCCCCTTTTACCTGGATGTTGAGATCAATGTTTCCATGTCTTGAAAGTTGATCGAGCATGTGATCAAAGAACGCTACTCCCGTTGTGATGGCTGATTTACCTTCTCCATTGAGATTGATATCAATTCTAATATCAGTTTCCCTGGTGGTTCGGATCACCGAGGCCTTGCGATCTGGAATTGTAAGAAATTTATAAATCGTGCTCCAGTCATTTGTTACCAGAGAGCAATAATCTTGAAGGCCACTTTCATTCACCTTTGGAATAAGATTTCCATCATTGATGAGAATGCCCTTTGCCCCAAGATTCTTCGCCAGCTCGACATCGGTAACCCGGTCACCAATGACAAAGGAATTTTTCAGATCGTACTTATCCGAAAAATATCGCGTTAGCATTCCTATTCCCGGCTTGCGTGTTGGTTTATTTTCATGTGGGAATGATCGATCAATTAATACTTCTGAAAATTGTATGCCTTCATTTTCAAAAGCTTTGATAATCTTTTCATGCGTTGGCCAAAATGTTTCTTCGGGAAAACTGGATGTGCCTAACCCATCCTGATTTGTAACCATCACAAATTCAAAGTCAGTTTCTGCCGCAATCTTCGATAGCCAGGAAAAAGCTCCGGGATAGAATTCCAGTTTCTCCAGACTATCAATTTGTTGATCCGGAGGCTCTATGATCAACGTTCCATCGCGGTCTATAAACAAAACTTTTTTCATAATTTCTGTAAAGCTGTAATAAGATTTTTATTTTCCTGAGGGGTTCCTACAGTAATGCGTATGCAATTTTTACACAGTGCTACTTTCGAACGATCGCGAACAATAATTTTTTTATCCATTAGATACCGGTATGTTCCAGGAGCATCTTTAACTTTAACCAATAAGAAATTAGCATCCGAGGGATAGATATGTTCTGTAATGGAAAGTTGGAGCAAGTCATTTGCTAGTTGAGTGCGTTGTTCAATGATCTCTTCAACTGCATCATTTTTTTTCTTAACATCCTGCAATGCCTTTAATGCAATTTCCTGTGTTTGAATATTTACATTGTAGGGATATTTAATTTTGTTTAAGATGTTAATTATTTCTTCCGATGCGAAAGCCATTCCCAATCTTAATCCTGCAAGGCCCCAGGCTTTTGAGAATGTTTGAAGTACAACCAGGTTAGGATAGCTAGGCAGCAGTTGAAGTAAACTTTCACTTTTTGCAAAGTCAATATAGGCTTCATCAATGACGACGATTCCTTTAAAGTGATCCAGTACTTTCAATATTTCATCCCGGCTTAACAAATTTGCCGTTGGATTATTCGGACTGCATAAAAATATAATTTTAGTATCTCCAGTCAGTGTGTTGAGAATTGCTGCGACGTCAAGATCAAAATCTTCAGTCAATTCGACTTTGAGTATAGGCGCGCCGTTCACTTCAGCGCACACCGCATACATTCCATAGGTAGGTTCGGTAATGAGTATCGAATCTTTGTAAGGCTCACAAAAAGCACGAATAATTAAATCAATTGCTTCATCGCTGCCGTTTCCTAAAAAGATTTGTTCAGGTATCACTCCTTTGATCACGGCAATCTTTTTCTTTACCTTCCATTGTAAAGGATCAGGATATCGGTTATAGGGGGATGGATAAGGATTCTCATTGGCATCCAAAAAAATTTCTGCTTCCCCTTTAAATTCGTCGCGTGCTGACGAATAAGGTTTCATATCGAGAATATTTTTTCGCACCAGATTCATCACGTCGTTAGCGATTTCTTTTTTGCTCATGCTATTAAGTTTTGCCATAAACCTTGTGAAGGTTCATTTTAAAATACTATTTCTTTAAACTTTCCAGTCTCACTTTCACCGCCATCTTATGTCCCATAAGTTGTTCGGCTTCCGCCATTTGCTCCACCACGGGTCCAAGTGTTTTAATTCCCTGTTCCGTCAACCGCTGATAAGTAATGTACTTCATAAAGCTTTCCAGCGACACGCCGGCAAATGCCTTCGCATATCCATTCGTTGGTAAAGTATGATTTGTACCCGATGCGTAATCACCCATTGCTTCGGGAGAATAATTACCCAGAAACACTGAGCCAGCGTTTATAATGGCCGAAGCTATCTCTTCCGTATTTTTTGTATTGATGATTAAGTGCTCGGGAGCATATTCATTTACAAACTCGATAGCGTCTTGTTGATTTTCTAACAGAATCACACGACTGTTTACCAACGCTCTTTCAGCAATGGCCTTCCGTGGAAGAACACTTATTTGCTTTTCGATTTCCATTTGAATCGGAGCAATTAGCGATTCCTTATTCACTACGAGTATCACCTGGCTATCTTCACCATGTTCGGCCTGCGATAACAGATCGGCTGCCACAAACGACGGATTAGAAGAATCGTCTGCCATGACAAGAACTTCAGATGGCCCTGCGGGCATGTCAATAGCCAGTCCATCTTCGATGACGAGCTGTTTTGCTTTTGTTACATACTGATTACCAGGGCCAAAAATTTTATAGACCTTGGGAACGCTTTTTGTTCCATATGCCATCGCAGCGATTGCCTGTGCGCCACCCACTTTAAAGATTTTTGTTACACCGACGAGCTGGGCAGCAAAAAGAATGGCAGCGTTTACGTTACCTGACGCATCGGGAGGAGTGCATAATATAACTTCACGACATCCTGCTAATTTAGCGGGAATACCCAGCATAAGCACCGTTGAAAATAATGGTGCTGATCCTCCTGGAATATAGATCCCCACTTTGTCAATGGCTACGGCTTTTCTCCAACAAGATACTCCTGGTGTTGTTTCAACTTGCATCGACTCCCTTTTCTGAGCGGCATGAAATTTTTCAATATTCGAGGCCGCCATTCGGATGGCCCTTTGTAGTTCTGCAGGAATTCCTTTTACTGCCTCCTCAGTTTCCTCCGTTGTCACCAAAAATTCCTGGATTGAAACTTTGTCAAATTGGAGTGTAAGTTCTCGCAGAGCACTGTCACCCGATTTTTTTACACGGTTCAACAAATTTCGTACAGCACTATCCAAAAACTCCAGCTCCAGCTGAGGACGCTGCGTTAACTGCTGCCAGGTTTCTTTGGGTGGATTGTTGTAAATTTTCATTTTTTTAAAAGTGTTGAAGTGTTGAAGTTCGAAGTGTTGAAGGGTGAAGTGTGTTTAAGTGTTTATGTGCGTTCTTTTTGAGTTCTGTGGACCGTGGTCTGTCGACTGTCGACCAAAACCATGGACTATCGACCATCGACCATGGACTTCTATACAATCATTTTCTCAATCGGTATCACTAGAATTCCTTCTGCTCCGAATTCACGAAGTAAATCTATTTTTTCCCAGAAATCATTTTCGTCTACTACGGAGTGAAGGGAACTCCAACCTTTCCGCGCCAGGGGAATAATGGTCGGACTTTTCATGCCGGGAATCACATTTGTAATTTTTTCAATCGCGGTATCCGGACAGTTCATTAGGATGTATTTGTTGTTCTTGGCTTTCTTAACCGCTTCGATGCGGAATAAAAGTTTGTCGAGGATTTTTTGTTTCTCAGGTTCGAGATCAGGATTGGCAATGATGACGGCTTCAGATTGCAATATCGTTTCTACTTCTTTTAGGCCATTGCTCAGCAGCGTGCTGCCTGTACTTACGATATCGCAGATGGCATCTGCTAACCCAATGCCTGGAGCAATTTCAACGGAACCACTGATCTCATGAATGCCCGCTATTACATTATTTTTTGCCAGAAAGGCTTTTACAATATTAGGATAAGATGTAGCAATATTTTTTCCATTTAAAGATTGAATGTCACCGTAATTTTCAGCTCTGGGCACAGCGATCGATAGCCTGCATTTAGCAAAATCAAGACGTTTTACAATTTCGTTTTTCTTTTGTTTCTCAGCGACAATGTTTTCGCCTACAATACCAACATCAGCCACTTTATCTTCTACATATTGTGGAATATCATCATCACGGAGAAAAAGCACTTCAACGGGGAAGTTTCTCGCTTGGGTTTTTAATTGATCTTTGCCATTGCTGAAAGAAAGTCCGCTCTCTTTTAAGAGCGCAATAGATCCTTCCTGAAGTCTACCCGATTTTTGAATTGCTATCCGAAGCAGTGTGTTCATACGATTGCTATGTTTAATCCTTCTACTTTATTATTTATTCTTTACTCTTTTATCAGCACTGCCAACCGTTAGGTAAGAAGCGATCAATAAAAAAGGCTTGTCACATTCGCGACAAGCCTTTTTAAATCTTTTATAATCAGATCAAAACATAGTCTTGCCACCCATGCAGATTACATGATGATGGTGGTGCAAGCTTATGTTAGATATGCTGTTCATTGCTTTAACGGGTACAAATAAATCAAATGGTTTTAAATTCTACAAATTTACTTCATAAAAACATAAGAAAAGGTAAAATTACCCCCTGTGAAGTGGGAAACAGTAAACGGTAATCGGTGAGCGGTAAGCGGTTTGTTGTCAATTACCGAATACTTGACGCGGATCACCAAAACGGACCGCTGCAAAATTAATTTGCCATTACACTCGTATTTTTTGGGATAGAGTATGAAAAAATTATTGTGGTTATCTGGCCTTCTTCTGATTTCGTGTCTTGACAGCAAAGAGACAAAACTGCAGCGGTTCCTCATTCAAAGCAATGATATGGTGAAAAAACAGCAAGTAGAGCAAGCAGAGCGTTTTCTTAACGAAGCACTTAAGCTTGATTCTTGTTTCGTGGATGCCTGGAATAATCTGGGTACACTTTATTTTAATCAAATGAAGTACGAGGAGGCCCTTGAGTTTTATGACCATGCGGTACACTGTAACACTGGATTCACCGATGGCTATTTTAACCGGGCAAACACGGCATATGAGTTGAAAGAATATTATAGAGCTTTAAAAGATCTTGAAACCGTTATTAAGAGTAAGCCAGATACTTCCACAGTTTATTTTTTACAAGGCCTGGTCTATACGCGCATTCGGAAATTTGATGACGCAATGGGAGCGTTTAGAAAAGCGCAATCATTAACGGAAGATGATGTTGAAATTTTGGTCAACCTGGGCACGCTTCACTATTATAAAAAACAATTTGATAGTGCTCGGTTTTACTTACAACATTCGATTGATGTTGACCCAGACCAGGCGAACGCTTTTAATGCTTTAGCCATGGTGGAAGTAGAACAGAAAAATTATGACAAGGCGAATGAATTAGTGTCGAAAGCACTTTCGCTTCAGCCGGACGATCCCTATTACCTGAACAATCGTGGATACCTGGAGTTGTTGACCAATCAGTTGGATAAAGCAAAAGAAGACATCGATCAAAGCATCACCATAGATCCCTATAATGGATGGGCTTATCGGAATAAAGGAGTGTATTATTTGATGACGGAAAAATATGAAGACGCAGTCAGGTTGTTGAAGCAAGCTGAATCAAATGATCCCTTTATAGAAAAAGTTTACTTTTTTTTGGGTGAAGCGTATTATAAACAGGGCGATAAGTCCCAGGCATGTAAATATTACGCTGAAGCTTTTGAGCGAAATGAAATAACTAAGAAGGAGTATGAACTAAAATGTAAATAGGAAGATTGTTCATATCACCTATGTATTCTATACTCATAGAAAATCTTATCCGGAGACTCCAGCTTGAGCTTCCATCGGCATTAGCCCACGACCCGCTTCGGGCAGTGCCCGTTGGCCCGATCATTCCTAAATTTAAAAATGATTATCCCCCCAGACCTGGAAGCGTGCTGATCTTATTGTATGAGGAAGGTGGTGAAATAAAATTCCCGTTGATCAAACGTACCGAATATCCAGGGGCTCACGGGGGACAAATCAGTTTACCAGGGGGTAAAACGGAACATGGAGAAGACTCCATTCAAACTGCACTGCGAGAAGCCTGGGAAGAAATTGGAATCAGTAGCCAAAACGTTAATGTGCTTGGGAGGTTGAGTGAATTCCATGTTATTCCCAGCAATTTTATAATAACTCCTGTTGTCGCCACAATAGAAGGTGTACCCATTTTCATTCCCGATCCTTATGAGGTCGCAAAAATTATTACAGGAAACATTACCGACTTAATAAAAGATGATGCTGTAATAACAAAAGAAATTCTCGCGGCAGGACAATACCGGATGAAAGCACCTCACTTCGAAATAGAAGGAGAAATAGTATGGGGAGCAACCGCGATGATGCTTAACGAATTTCGATTGATCTTGAGGGAGGTGATTTAGTTTCGAGTTTCTAGTTTAAAGTTTCGAGTTAACGAGTCAGACAACTCGAAACTTTAAACTCGCGACTCGAAACTTAACTTTCTATCTTCCCCGATATCCGGGCCGCGTATGATTCTAGCTTTCCTACTTCCTGATCGATCATCCATAAACCAACACCTTCTTCACCGATGATATCGAATATTTCTACAGCTCTGCGCGCTAAGGTCTCCTCTTCACGCTGCTCATTAACGTACCACTGCAAGAAATTGAACGTGGCAAAATCTTTTATTTGTAAGCACTGATCCACGATATTGTTAATGGATTTGGTGACTTCGATCTCATGCGTTAACACAGATTCAAAAACCTCGCGCAATGTTTTGAACTTATGTTGAATGCCTGTGACTTCAGGTTGAAGGGCGTGGCCTCCAGCAGCATTCACATACAGGAAAAGTTTTAGCATGTGCTTGCGCTCTTCTTCGGAATGCTTGTACAAAAATTCTGCGGATACTTCATATCCTTGAGTATCGCACCAGGATGCCATGGAAAGATAGGCAGCCGAAGATTTGCCCTCCATCACAATCTGTTTATTTAACAAAGCTTCAATTTCGGGGGTAATCGAGCGGGCGGGCGTATAGGTTTGTTTTTTCATTTTTAAAATTTCCTAAAGGTATGTAAAACCGTCTTTAACTGGCCTATTTCCCTGGTAACTCTTATTTGGATTAATTCTAAATAAAGGATTAACTTACCCCCGAATGGCTTTTTCAAAACAAATAGAGCTCCTTATTGCTGACAAGCAGCCCCTTACGGCGGCAGGACTGGAATCCTTTCTAACTGATAAACAGGATGTTAAAGTCGTGGGGAAGGTTCTCCAGCGCAATGACTTGACGGATTTAATGGAAAGACTTCAACCCGACCTGCTTATCGCTGATTATAATATTCCAGGGTTTATCGATCTGGCTGATATTAAAAATGCGCTCCCAAAATCTTCCCATACGCATGTTCTGATTTTATCGTCTGATAACAATAAGTCCAGTATCCTGAACGCGCTTCAGCTGGGTGTAAAAGGATATATAACTAAGGATTGTAGCTTGGAAGAAGTTGCCATGGCGGTTCAATCAACTGCAAAGGGCGAAAAATTCTTTTGCCATAAGATTCTCGATATCATTATGGAAAAACATTTCAGCCCTGAACCCGACTGTGAGCCTACTGTGCTTACTACACGAGAGACTGAAATTTTGAAATTAATTGCTCACGGACGTTCAACCCAAACTATTGCTGATGATTTGTATCTGAGTCCGCATACTGTTCAAACGCATCGAAAAAGTATTATCAAAAAACTAAACATTAAATCGCCAACCGAATTTGTGATCTATGCGATCGACCTGGGCCTTTTGCGTGTTTAGGTGTTTAAGTGTTTACGTGCTTAGGTTTGGGCTTGCGTTGACGTGGTACTGTTAGAATTTGTAAATAATGTTTAAATGACTACGAACTTAAACACCTAAACACGTAAACACTTAAACACTTCCTCAATTTTCGTACATTTGTTTTTAACAAAGTTCTTTGACTCATAAAACATCATAGCCGTTGCTGGTTTCCCTTAGGTGGGAATTAATAAGGAACCGTGTGCAAATCACGGGCTGTCGCGCAACTGTAATCTCGATCGATCTAATAACTTAGACCGGAACTTTATTCAAGAAGCCATTAACCGATATCATCGGAGTGAGAAGGCGAATAACAGTAGGGAAAGCCAGGAGACTTGCCTTCAACGCATTGACATTGCTTTCGCGAATTTGAAGTAATGTCAGGCACTGAATACAATTCATCGGATTTTCTTTCCGGTACTTTTCATTCCTGATATCATTTCATTTTAATGCAAGCATCTGTTTAGCTTCTAAAGAGCTTATTAGTAATCTATTGTTTCATCTAAAAGCAAATTAACATGCTTACACACAACTTGGGCTACCCGCGCATTGGCAGCCATCGTGAATTAAAGAAAGCCTGCGAACTGTATTGGTCAGGTAAATCTACCTTGAAGAATTTATTTCAGGTGGGCAGAAATCTTCGATTAGAGAATTGGCGACTACAAAAGGAGGCAGGTATTGATCTTGTTCCTTCCAATGATTTTTCCTTTTACGATCAGGTGCTGGATATGTCGCTGATGGTAGGGGCTATCCCTCAACGATATCATGAGGTGATTATGAATAAGCAGAACTCCGAACTTGACCTTTATTTCGCGATGGCGCGAGGCTATCAGAAAGACGGCCTTGATATTACAGCGATGGAAATGACAAAGTGGTTTGATACCAACTACCACTATCTAGTTCCGGAGTTTCATCGCGATCAAGGTTTCAAACTATTTTCAACCAAAGCCATTGATGAATTTTACGAAGCAAGAGAATCAGGAATGGCGACAAAACCAGTATTGCTCGGTCCTGTATCGTACCTGTTGCTCGGAAAAGAAAGAGAAGAAGGATTTGACCGGATTGACTTAATAAAAAATATTTTACCCGTTTACATCGAAATAATTCGAAAGCTAAATACCCTCAACGCACCCTGGCTACAATTCGATGAGCCTTTTCTGGTTACGGATTTAACGGAGAAAGAAAAGAAAGCTTTCCGTTATGCATATTCAGAAATAAAAAAAGAGTTTCCATCCCTTAAAACAATGGTAACAACTTATTTTGGAAAGTTAGGTGATAACCTTTCTCTTGCCGTTGCACTCCCCGTCACTGCTTTGCATATTGATTTGGCTCGAGGTCCGGAACAATTGGACGAAGTTTTGGCACACCTTACAGCTAATATGATGCTCTCGTTGGGGGTAGTTGATGGTAGAAATATCTGGAAGAACGATTTTACAAATTCTTTAAAATCGATTCAGCGGGCTCACGCTGCCTTAGGTGAGGATCGAATCCTGTTAGCTCCTTCATGTTCTCTATTGCATACTCCTTGTGACCTGGAGTTGGAAACAAATGACCACATTCTTCTTCCGGAGATCAAAAACTGGATGGCCTTTGCAAAGCAAAAAATTACCGAAGTTGTTAACTTGAAAAGGTTGGTGTCAACTCCACCAGCCAGCGCGGATCACGAAAGTCTTTTACAGGAAAATCAAAAAGCAATTGAAAGCAGAAAAACGTCTTCTCGGATTCATCAAACTACAGTTAAAAAACGAACGGCTACCGTGTCAGTAGCCGATGCAGAGCGCAAGAGTAATTTTCAAGTCAGGCAACAGAAGCAACACAAGGCATTAAAGCTTCCTTTGTTCCCCACAACTTCGATCGGGTCATTCCCACAAACTGACGAAGTTCGGGGCTGGCGAGCAAAATTAAAAAAAGGAGAATTGTCAGAGTCGCAGTATAGGAGCCTACTGCAAGCAGAAATAGAGAAGGCTATTCGCTGGCAGGAACGAATTGGAATGGATGTCCTTGTACATGGCGAATTCGAACGTAACGATATGGTCGAATATTTCGGTGAACAGCTTCAGGGATTTGTTTTTTCCAAAAACGGATGGGTACAAAGTTATGGTTCACGTTGTGTTAAACCTCCGATTATTTATGGTGATGTTTTCCGGCCAAAGCCTATGACGGTATGGTGGACCACTTATGCGCAGTCGCTAACGGATAAACCCATGAAAGGAATGCTTACGGGACCTGTCACCATTTTGCAATGGTCCTTTGTTCGTGATGATCAGCCAAGAAAAGATACCTGCATGCAGCTGGCCCTTGCCATCCGTGATGAGGTTATTGATCTTGAAAAAGCGGGCATCAAGGTCATTCAAATTGACGAACCTGCTATTCGCGAAGGATTGCCTCTGCGAAAAGCAGATTGGAAAAACTACCTGGACTGGGCAGTGAAGGCATTCAAGGTTTCTTCCAGTGGAGTTGAAGACGAAACACAGGTCCATACGCATATGTGTTATTCCGAATTCAATGACATCATTCAAAGTATAGCTGACATGGATGCTGATGTTATTACAATTGAAACCTCGCGATCACAGATGGAATTGTTGGATGCATTTGTTGAGTTTAAGTACCCCAATGAAATTGGTCCCGGGGTTTACGATATTCATAGTCCCCGGATACCTTCAACCGAGGAAATGGTAGGTCTTCTCAACAAGGCGATTACCGTTTTGCCTAAGCGCAACATTTGGGTAAATCCGGATTGTGGTCTTAAAACCAGGAAATGGCCTGAAACCGATTTGGCTGTTAAGAATATGGTAGAGGCAGCTCACCAAATGCGCGGCATCGTTGAATTCACAAACATTTAAAGCTCAAGCAGCGTAGCTGCTTCCAGCTATGCTGCTATAAAATTATGATGGATCAACAATTTAAACACGAACCGAAGATTTGCCCCAGGTGTCAGGTTGTATTTGAATGTAAAGTAGGCAATGTAGAGCAGTGTCATTGTACTGAAGTTATATTAAATCATCACGTGCGGGAATATGTCCGTAACAGATTTCAGGATTGCTTGTGTGGTTCCTGCTTGAGAGAGATAAGCATGGAATTCCGATTGGCATTTTTTAATCAAAGGGCAAAAGGTTGAGCTATGGGTAAAGTAGAGCTCCCCATAAAAAAGAGGAAAATGCATCCGTTGATGTGTTGGGATATTATTTTAGATCAGTATGCAAGGTTTGCTCACAGAGCAGATCTGGCAATGCTGGCGAGGATGAAAGAAAGATATTGTTGGAACGTAGATTTTAACGCTATGCTATTGGGAAATGAGTTTCATGCTCTTATCATAACGGACGCCTTGCAACGTATATGCTGGACAAACAAAGTATTTGAGCAAATGACAGGCTATACATCAGCTTTTGTTCGCCATAAAAGACCTTCGATTCTTCAGGGAAAAAGATCCAGTCCGCGCGTTCGCCAAAAAATAAGAGAAGCTATTGCCAGGGTGCAACCGGTTAAAGCATCCCTTATCAACTATCGGAGAGATGGTACTGCATACAAGTGCACCCTTCAAATAGTACCTTTAATGACAATTGAAAACAAGCTAATGCATTTTCTTGCCATCCAAAAACAATCGGGCCAAATCAAACTATCATGACTACCGAAGAACGAATTATCAAATCCATAACGCATATTTTTAAAGCTGTATTTCCCAATACAACCAATCACTATGATACCCTCTTTGGTGGTACCGCCATGCATCTCATGGATGAAGTAGCTTTTATTACAGCAACCCGGTTTGCACGCAGGAGATTGGTCACCGTTTCATCTGATAAAATTGATTTCAAATGCCCAATTCCCGCTGGAACGATCATTGAACTCGTGGGTGAGGTTTTTCATGTTGGCAATACAAGTTTAAAAGTAAGGGTTAATATTTACGTTGAAGAAATGTATTCTGATCAACGAACTAAGGCAGTTACTGGTAATTTTACATTTGTCGCCATCGACGAGAATAAAAAGCCAGTCCCGATTTTATAGAGAAGGTAAATAGATCACCTTCATAGGGTAGTTGACACGTTAGTATAGGCATCGAATTAACCCTTCCCGGGTAACAAAAATCACAGTTCAAGGCGATTGACGCAGGTATATAGCGTAGTCTACTTTTGTTTACAATTAATCTAAACAACAAGTGAAAGACAGCATTTATTTTAATTTCATCACTGTAGGTGTATACGCACACTAATAGATTAGTAAAAAAAAATTAAAACTGCTATGCACGAACAATCCACATTTCATATTCTTGCTGAATGCGACAACGGCTACATCGGTGTATGCGAATGTTGCCTGGAGTACAACTTTGTCTTTAAAAATATTTTGTTGGCATTCCGTGAGGATGAGTTGTTGAAGTTTTGTAAATGGATTCTGGACTATCGCTTTCATGAAGATACCTACTTGCCGCTTGCTCACGGACGAACTCGGGTATACCGGAGTCCGTTGAGCAGTTTATTCATTGCCTTTAATGACAACGAACTGGATGAATTGGATTATCTGTTTTCTGAAACACAATTGATAGTTGAGGCGCGAACACAGGTGAAGCTGAGTAAGGAATGATGATGGTAAATCATTCATTCATATTTTAATATCTCTGCCGGGTTTGAACGCGAGGCCTTTACCATCTGGCTGCTCACTGCAAGCATGGCGACAATGAAAACAATTACTCCCGGGATGACTAGTGTCATCCATTCAATTTGGATTCGGTAGGCAAAATTACTTAGCCATTGGTCCGCAAAGTAGTAGGCGATGGGCGCAGCTATGAAAAAAGCCACAACGATAAGCTTGAAGTGATCTCTTGAAACAAGGACCAGAATATTGGATATGCCAGCACCCAGCACTTTGCGCACCGCGACCTCCTTTAATTTACTATTCACCACAAAAGTAATAAGACCATACAAACCAAGACAGGCGATAAAAAGAAGGGTTGTTGAAAATACTTGTAGCAGCGAGGAAAATTTTTTTTCAGTTTCATAGTACGCCGCAATATTTTCATCGAAGAACTGGTATGAAATAACCGTTTCAGGAAAGGTTGAAGACCATGCTTTTTCAATCCGCGTTAATGCTCCCGCTGAGGGTCCATTCAGTTTTATGCTAAGGGCTTGATATTCTCTGGGATTCAGGACCATGGCTATGTTGCCCATCTTTTCCTTTAATGATTCCGAGTGAAAATCGGCTATTACTCCGACTACAGTTTTCAAGCGGCCATAAACAAACAATTCACGCCCGATAGCGGCCTCATCGCTAGCAAATCCCAATTTCATTGCCAGGTTGTGATTGATGATGACATAGTTCAGCGAATCGGAAGCGTTAAAATTTCTACCAGCAAGGAGTTTAATTTTGTATAGATTGATATAGGCCTCATCAATCGCCTGATACTCGTAAATAATTTCATTTTCTTTAAGTCCGGTTTCTTTGCGGCTGATGCTACTGGCTTGGATCGTTCGTTTGTTTCCTGAAGGAAACGTCGAACTGAGGCTAACAGATGATATGGCTGGGTCAGATTGGAGGAGGTCTTTAAAGAGATTGATTTTTCTTTGGTCGTTATTTTGGAGCTCAATGTTTATGGTCGCCTCGCGCTCAAATCCAAGATTAATATTCTGAAAAAATCTCATTTGGTTAAGCAAAACGAATGTTCCGATCATGAACATTTGCGTGATGCTGAATTGAATCACGACTAGCAGGCTGCGCAATGGAATGCCAGTATTTAAGGAATGAAGTCTATTCTGGATGGCCGCCAGTGGATTCAAATTCGAGACTAGAAATGCAGGATACAATCCAGAAAGGATTGTGACAAAGATGATCATTGCGACTAAGCATTTTAGAATAAAGGGATCAAGGAAAAGATATCCCGTCGTTTTTACGCTCATCATGGTCTGGAGAGGCTCGATCATCATTTCGGCTAGGAGCAAACCTATCACGCCGGAAATCAGCGCAATCAAAAAAGCCTCGAAGATCAATTGCAAAATCAGCTGCCGACGTGTACTCCCCAAAATCTTTCGCAACCCAATTTCTTTTGATCTTATCGAAGATTGCGCTGTGTTAATGTTGACATAATTGAAGCATGCCGTAAATAAGAGAAAAAGACCCACGGCGCTAAGCATTCCAATACGCTCCATGCTAACCGTTCGCTGATTTAAATTTCCGAATCGACTATCCTTATGAACTTCCGACATCGGTTGTAATTTAAAGAAGCAGACGTTGGAGAATTCTTTGGGGCCATGTGCAGCATAAATCTTTTGAATCAGGTTCTCTGCTTCTTCCCTGCCCATCGAATCAGGAAGTCTTACATAACACTCATTCTGATCCGATGCTGACCAATCATTTAAATGATCTCCCCAGTTGTTCGTTAGGGTGGCAAATGACAGAAAAAGTGTAAAAGGGAAATCAGTATTCTGAGGAAGATCCTCAACAACCCCGGTTACCCGGCAGTTCCAATCTTTTGCAATACGCAGCATCATTCCCAAGGCATTCATCTCTCCAAAATATTTTTTGGCAATTGAACGTGTCAGAACGACGGCGTTTGGTTCTACCAAAGCCGTTTTAGGATTCCCCGAAATCCATCTGAAATTTGTATTGTTGAAATCAAACATTTGAAAGAAAGAAGGATCGGCAAAAACCAGTCCTCTGCTTTCTTGAAACTTTCTGGAAGATCCACCCTTTTCATCCGTGACATCGACTTGCACCTTGCCCCAACTCCAATACATTAGCAATGTGATGTCCTTGATTGCAGGGATTTCAGAAGCAATGGCAGGGGCCAAAGGATAAGTAATTCCAGTACCATATCCCTCACCGTCCTCACTGTGACCGCCAGCCAAAGGACAAATTGCATCTGCGTTCGAATGGAAACGATCGAAACTCAGTTCAAAACGAATAATCCAGACCAAGATTAAAGCTGATGCAATACCAATGACTAGGCCCAGAACATTAATAATAGTGTTTACCCTATTGGCAATTAGCTTCCTTATTGAAACGATGAAATGATTTCGCACCATTTTCTTCGGCTTGGTAGTTGAAAATAAGTAATCTTGTCACCTATTACAAACGCGAACATTCGAAACTCGGCATATCCCTTCCGACCACAATGCATCTAGGCGAAGCGTTACCCTATCTTACCTCAGCCCTGGTATGCTCATACCAATAGGCAATCACGAAATGATTACCCCCGGAAGGCTCTGTGAAGATGACCAGAGAATCTGGGCTATGCGAGTTCGATAAGAAACGTTAGCCGCTCCATTGTTCTCCGTCTTTGAGGAAGCACACATGCATGTAACGTCACGCGGACATCCCTCTTATATCCGACGCCCATATCTTTGAATTATAATTGCTATTCTGACGCACCGATTACCCTACCATGACCTAAATCCAAAGGTATCGTCTACCCTCTACAGGGTATATGAAAATTCGCCTTCGAAAGCGATTGCTGTGGTAAGGGACACCTACTTATTTTTGGATGTTTAAAATAACTCTAAATAAACGTAGTAATGAACCATATTTATCGCATTGAAAAATTAAAGGGATTTTTATTAGTATGCTTCGTGCTATCGTGTGCAGCCGCTTCGGCGCAGCAAGGTAATATCACGGGTACAGTTTCAACAGCCGATGGGAAGGCTGCAGAATTTGTAAACGTATCGTTAAAAGGCACGAATAAAGGTGCAGCCTACCGATGCTGGGGGGAAGTTCGTAATCCGTAAAGTGGCGCCTGGCAGTTACGCGGTGTTGGCCAGCTTCGTCGGCTTTAAGCCTATCGAAAAAGAAATTGAGGTTCGTAGTGGTGAAATAACAACAGTCGAGTTTATTCTTAATGAAACTTCCGGACAATTATCGGAGATTGTCATCCGCGGAGTACGTGATGGCTATAAAGCGGATGTTCCGTCGAAAAGCCTTCGTCTTCAATCTTCCTTATTGGAAACGCCTCAGAATATTCAGATTGTTACCGGAGACGTATTGAAAGACCAGCAAATCATCAGTATGAGCGACGGTTTGATACGCAATGTTAGTGGCGTTACGAGAGCCGAGCATTGGGGTGATCTTTATGCTAATATCAGCGCGCGCGGTTCACAAATCCAAGCATTTCGAAATGGCTTTAATGTAGTGAATTCCTACTGGGGCCCGTTAACGGAAGACATGAGTTTTGTAGAGAATATTGAATTTGTAAAAGGCCCTGCGGGCTTTATGTTATCCAGTGGAGACCCATCCGGATTGTATAATGTTGTAACAAAGAAACCAACAGGTATTACAAAAGGAGAAGCCTCCTTTACGACAGGAAGTTATGGGCTGTTCAGAACTGCACTTGATTTGGATGGAAAACTCAGCAGCGATAGTAAATTGTTGTACCGGTTGAATCTTTCTGCACAAAATAAAAATTCTCATCGCCCGAATGAATATAACAACCGCTATGTAATAGCTCCGGTCATTTCATATCAGTTGGACGAAAAAACAAAGGTGACTTTTGAATACAACTATCAGCGCGCTATCATGAGCAACGTGGGTTCGTTTTATGTGTTTTCACAAGATCAGTATGAAGCGTTCCCAGTGAACTACACAACTTTACCTGCTGACACTCCGGGAACAAAGATTGATGATCATAGCTTCTATTTGAACCTTCAGCATGAGTTTGATGAGAACTGGAAAATTACGGCACAGGCAGCCCGTTTTATTTATAACCAGATTGGAACTTCCATGTGGCCGTCCGTTGTGAATCAAGATGGAAACTATATACGAAGAATTAGTATTTGGGATGCAAAAAGCACGATGACGATGGCCCAAATATTTGTAAACGGGGAAGTAACAACGAGATCGGTACGGCATAGAATTTTAGCGGGTGTGGACATGGCCAGTAAAGAATACATGGCCGATTGGGGGCAGTCTCATGATCTGGATACTGTCGGAGCTGAATTTGATCCCAACAATCCATATCTCGGTATACCTGTTAATGGCTTTCCTCAGTTTGACCGGTCAACACCCCTTGCGGAAAGGGCACAACTGGCTGGCGGATTGATGAATCAGCGATACAGCAGCATATATGTTCAGGACGAGTTAGGATTTTTGGAAAATAAATTAAGATTAACGCTGGCACTTCGGTATACCGATTTGCAGCAATCGGCTTGGGAAGCAGCACCTGACAAGGCAGAACACGTAACGCCTCGCGTCGGACTTAGTGCCTCTTTGAGTAAACAGCTTTCCGTTTATGCACTATTTGATCAGGCTTTTATACCTCAGACTGGAATAATGGTCAATGGTGGAAAAGTGCAACCTATTACTGGGAACAACATGGAGATAGGTATTAAGAAAGACTGGCTCAATGGATGGAACACCACGCTTTCAGTCTACCGGATACTTAAAAATAATGAGCTTACAGCGGATCCAACAAATCCTACTTCAGGCAAGAGCATTGAGCTTGGGCATAAAAGAGCTCAAGGTGTAGAATTTGATCTTCGGGGAACTATCGTTGGCGGACTTAGCCTTATTGCTAATTACGCTTACACGGATTCACGGGTAACAGAAGTAGCAGAAGGAGTGACGTTTCCGGTAGAAGGTTCTGAAGTTCCTGGATACGCAAAACATACGATGAACACGTGGCTAACTTACAAATTAAGAAAAGGAGCTTTTAAAGGGTTGGGTTTTTCGGCCGGATATACCAGCTTGCTTGACCGGGCTACTTATTGGGAAGCATCTCCAGACCCGGATAAGGAAATGGTAAATTATTTTAAACTTGATGCTGGACTATTTTGGGAAAAAGATAAAATAAAAATTACGGCTAATGTATTTAATGTGTTAAATGAATACTTGTATAGCGGTTCTTATGAGTCGTGGATGACTGATGCGAATGGTATGGCTTCACCACTCTATAGTTATCAAACTGAAGCGCCAAGAAGTGTAAGGTTTAGCATAGGCTACAAATTTTAGTTCCGCTCGTAACTATAATAATGAAATTTAAAAAGGCATCCGGAAAAATTCACCTCTGGCTCGGACTATCGTCCGGGCTAGTGGTTTTTGTAATAGCCCTTACGGGCTGTATCTATGCTTTTCAGGAAGAGATTCAAAACATAACGCAATCCTATCGGTTTGTAGATCATCAGGAATGTCCCGTCCTGCCTCCTTCCAAATTAAAAGCAATCGCTGAAAAAGAATTGCCCGGCAAAACAATTCATGCTGTGTTGTATGCCAAACCTGGCCATGCAGCGCAGGTTATCTTTTACAATTTAGAGCCTGAGTATTATTATCTTGTTTATCTCAATCCATTTACGGGAGAAGTATTAAAAGTAAAAGATGCGCAAGCGGATTTTTTTAGTTTCATACTCGACGGACATTTTTATCTATGGCTCCCACCGGAAATCGGCCAACCCGTAGTCGCCAGTGCATCGTTGGTGTTTCTGGTGATGCTCATCTCTGGTATTGTTCTTTGGTGGCCAAAAAATAAGAAAGCCACGAAACAACGTTTTTCAATTAAATGGAGCGCACGCTGGCGCCGAAAGAATTACGATCTGCACAACGTGCTTGGATTTTATGCATCATGTATTGCTATTATTTTAGCCGTTACAGGATTGGTGTGGGGTTTTGAATGGTTCGCTCAAGGGTATTATCAAATAGCTGGCGGTGATAAATCTTTAATTTATAGCGAACCAGAATCCGATTCTACATTCCGCTCAGAATCAGCAATTCCCAGTATCGATCGGATCTATACTATAATGAGATCGGAAAATCCCACTGCAGAAATACTGGAAGTACATATTCCGGCCACTGGTTTATCACCTATTGAAGTAAGTATCAATCCGGATAATGGAACTTATTGGAAAACCGATTATCGTTACTTCGATCAATATTCCTTGAAAGAACTTTCGGTAAAACATATTTACGGGAGAACAGCAGAAGCAACAGCAGCCGATAAACTCCTTCGTATGAATTATGATATTCATACAGGAGCTATTATCGGATTACCGGGGAAAATACTAGCCTTCTGTGCGAGCCTGATTGTAGCATCGTTACCTATTACAGGTTTTTATATTTGGTGGGGGAGAAAGCAAAAACAGAAGGCTAAGAGACTGGAAAAACTGAAAGCCCCTGAGAAAGCCCAGGCTGAGAAAATGTCTGAGAAACTCAGGCATCCGATTGCACGATCAAGTATGAGGATGAAGTGAAATTTTATTGTGCTTACTTTGCGTAGTATGGCATTAAAAATCTTTGCTATGAGAAGGCGTATAGTTGTGCTTCAGGTCTTTTTTATAATAAGTTTTCAAGCGTCTGGACAAACACCATTTACAAGTGACCCGGACAGTGCGATATTCCTGACAACGGATATAGACAATTTTTGGAAGGCTTTTGAAAACTTCAAAAAGGACCCCTCCATTAATAATTTTGGCACAGAATATATTGAAATTGGAAGCAAGGGAGTGAAAGGATTTATTCCCAATAGAATTCAAAGTGCAGAGCACTTATATGCAACCGTTAAAAAGAGACAAGCCGATTACGAAAAGGTAAAAGAGAACACATCAAAGATAAAGGAAAAGGAAAAGCAATGCCGAAGCACTTTTTATGCGTTAAAGTATTGGTATCCCCACGCTAAATTTCCTCCCGTTTATTTCGTCATCGGAGCTTATAATTCTGGTGGGACATTCAATGAGGATGGCTTATTTATTGGTGCGGAAATGCAAACAGACATGAATGGTATTCCACACATCGTTGCCCATGAACTAATTCATTTTCAACAGAAGAATTGGTCTGAAGAGCCAACCCTTCTACAACAAAGTATTATTGAAGGAAGCGCTGACTTTTTAGGGGAATTAATTTCAGGTACGAGTACGAATAAGCCGGCTAATGACTATGGAAACAACCATGAAGAACGTCTGTGCAAGGAATTTGTAGCAAGGATGGACAGCACCAATTACCAGGACTGGTTGTATGGTGTTTCCGGGAAAGATGACAGGCCCAATGACTTAGGCTATTGGATCGGCTATAAAATTACGGAACAATACTTCAAAAAAATTCCGGATAAAAAACAGGCCATTCTGGAGATCCTTGATATAAAAGATTACAAAGCATTCCTGAAAAAAAGTGAGTATTTGAAAAAATACAACAAATAGCTTCTAGTAAATCGGGATCCGTCAAAAGTAAAAGGCCCCCATATATTTGGGGCCTTTTTTTAGCTTCTTTTTTTCGACGCTTTCTTGGTTGCTTTTTTTAGTACCTTTTTAAGTGGCGTTTTAGCAACAATTTTCTTAACAATTTTTTTTGCTGCTTTCTTTATTTTGCTTTTACTTTTCTTTGCTATCACTTTCGTGGAACGTTTCTGTTTATCTTTTGAAAGCGATTTTTTTGCCGATTTTGCTGCGACTTTTTTGGAAGGACGTTTTTTCAAAACTTTTTTTACCGCTGCCCTAACTGCTGTGGTTACCGTTTCTACTAACCCTTTTTTAGAAGCCAATTCTTTTGCATCGGCTGCAGCTGCAACCAATCCCATTACGTTAAGAGCAGACCCGGCCTTAAACCACTCGATCTGATTTTTATTATAGGTATGGTTAACAGAAATACTTTCGTATGTTCCACCAACGTGATGAAGCACCATCGTTAAAGGTTTCTCTGGTGCGAATTCAGTCAGGCCTATAACATCAATCTTATCGTCTTCGTGAATTTTGTGGTAATCTTCTTTGTTGGAAAATGTCAGGGCGAGCATGCCTTGTTTTTTCAAGTTGGTCTCATGGATACGCGCAAATGATTTAACAAGTATTACTCTGACTCCGAGATGACGTGGTTCCATCGCAGCATGTTCGCGAGATGAACCTTCTCCGTAATTTTCGTCACCCACAACGATCGATCCGATACCGTGTGCCTTATATTCCCGTTGAACTTTTGGCACTTCATCATATTGACCTGTTAAAGTATTTTTTACGCTGTTAATTTTCTCATTAAAAAAATTCGTTGCTCCAATTAATAAGTTATTTGAAATGTTGTCGAGGTGTCCGCGGTATTTTAACCATTTTCCTGCCATGGAAATATGGTCTGTTGTACACTTTCCTTTTGCTTTGATGAGCAAACGTAATGTTCTCAGATCTGTACCTTCCCATGGTTTGAAAGGCTCCAGCAATTGCAGTCGATCGGATGTAGGACTGACTTTTACTATAACTTTGCTTCCGTCTTTCGCGGGTGC
Organism: uncultured Bacteroidota bacterium; assembly: GCA_963837415.1. Lineage (GTDB taxonomy): Bacteria > Bacteroidota > Bacteroidia > Cytophagales > Cyclobacteriaceae > Chryseolinea. Next base: position 31,272 of record CAWING010000011.1, read on the forward strand.
AATAAAGCCAGCATCTTTAACATCAAAGCCTCGTGAAGGCAACTCGTCGCCTGTGGGAGGATCAAGTCTTACTTGTTGACCTGCTTCATTTATCAGGGAATCGGTTATGGGATTAAAAGTAAGGTCTCCGGCAATAGCCAACGCCGTTACTAGTTCAGGCGAGCCAACAAAAGCGTACGTGTTAGGATTGCCGTCATTTCGGGATTGAAAATTACGGTTGAAAGAATGGACAATGGTATTTTTCTCTTTCTTTTCAGCACCAACCCGGTTCCACATCCCGATGCAAGGGCCGCATGCGTTGGCAAAAACCTTCGCGCCAATTTTATCGAATGTATCAATAAATCCATCTCGCTCAATTGTGTAACGCACAAGTTCGGAACCTGGTGTAATGGTGAATTCCGATTTAGTTTTAAGTCCTTTGGAGGATACTTGCCTGGCTAAGCTGGCGGCACGTGAAATATCTTCATACGAAGAATTGGTGCACGATCCGATCAAACCGACTTCTATGTGTGTAGGCCAACCGTTCCGGGCGGCTTCTTCTTTCATTTTTGAAATAGGAGTAGCCAGATCAGGAGTGAATGGTCCGTTTAAATGCGGCTCAAGTTCAGAAAGGTTGATTTCCACTACCTGATCAAAATACTTCTCGGGGTTTTGATAAACTTCGGGATCACCGTTGAGGTGTTGCTTAATATTATTTGCAAGCTTAGCCACTTCAGCACGGCCAGTTGCTCGCAGGTAACGTTCCATAGATTCATCATAGCCAAACGTGGAAGTCGTGGCCCCGATTTCAGCACCCATATTACAAATCGTACCTTTTCCGGTACAACTCATGGACGTAGCACCTTCGCCAAAGTATTCTACGATGGCACCCGTTCCACCTTTTACGGTGAGGATACCTGCCACTTTAAGAATAACATCTTTTGCAGCAGTCCAACCGTTTAGTCTGCCGATAAGTTTTATACCTATTAGTTTCGGAAACTTAAGCTCCCAAGCCATTCCTGACATTACATCGACGGCATCAGCTCCACCAACTCCTATGGCGATCATACCCAGGCCACCGGCATTGACCGTATGGGAATCTGTGCCGATCATCATGCCTCCCGGGAATGCATAATTTTCAAGCACTACCTGATGTATAATTCCAGCCCCAGGTTTCCAGAAGCCAATTCCATATTTATTGGAGACCGACGAAAGAAAATCAAATACTTCTTTGCTTTCACCGGTAGCAATAGTCAAATCTTCTTTTGCACCTGTTCTCGCTACGATCAGGTGATCGCAATGAACGGTGGAGGGTACAGCAACGGTAGGGCGTCGCGCAGACATGAATTGCAATAATGCCATCTGGGCGGTTGCATCCTGCATCGCTACGCGATCGGGTGCAAAGTCCACGTAAGATTTTCCTCTTCCGAAATTTTCAAGTTTTTGATTCGCATCGAGGTGAGAATACAAGATTTTTTCAGAAAGCGTGAGCGGCCTGTTTACTATACTTCTGGCTTTTGCAATGCGCGAAGGCATTTTCTTATACAAAGCCCGGATCATGTCTAAATCGAATACCATAGGTTTATTTTTTAGCGGATCAAAAGTAAGAATTTTTTCTGGTGCATACTGAATGGCTTTTTGTGACAACTTAAGCTTTACTTAGAGGGGAGCATTATGGTTGCCAACCAGAAGGAAAATAAAAATGGCTATCAGACTGCGCCTGATAGCCACTTACTTAGCTCTCTATTAAATTAAATGGATTATTTACTATTAATGTAGTTTAGAAACTCGCGCTTAATATTTTCATCCTTAAATTTTCCGGTGAAATAGGCTGTACCGGTCTTGCTGTTGGTATCGCCGACGCCGCGTGAGGCTACGCACATGTGGTTGGCATCGACCACAACTCCAACATCCTGGGTATGTAAAACCCGTTCTATCTCCTTGCCAATCTGTACGGTTAATCTTTCCTGCACTTGAGGTCTTTTGGAAAAATATTGAACAATCCGGTTGATTTTGGAAAGGCCGATCACTTTTCCAGATGAAAAATAGGCGACGTGCGCTTTTCCATAGATGGGCACAAAATGATGCTCGCAATGGGAATAAAACGTGATGTCTTTCTCCACCAGCATCTGATCATAATTGTACTTATTGTCAAAAAGTCTTGCGTGTGGCCTGTTCTTGGGATTTAATCCGCTGAAGACTTCCTTCACATACATTTTAGCTACTCGTCGCGGGGTTCCATTCAGGCTGTCGTCCGTGAGGTCCAATCCCAGGATGGTCATGATTTCGCGGAAATGCTTTTCGATGCGTTCGATCTTCACTTCATCCTCCAGTTCAAATGCGTCCGCCCGCAACGGGGTTTCGAAGGATGACAGAATATGGTTGTCATCAAAGTCATCATCCCCGGAATTAAGAGGCTGGATATTCAACAAAATTTCTTTCTGTCTCATACAAAGTGATTTTCAGTTCAAAGTTGGAATCTATTTTTTGTCTGAGTATCCTCCAGATAACAACAGCGATGTTTTCAGCTGTAGGATTGAGATTTTTAAAGTATTCAGTATCCAGGTTTAAATTTTTATGATCCAACTTTACTAATACATTCTCACGGATCAGGTCACTCAAGAGTTTCATATCAAACACATATCCTGTTTGAGGATCTGGTTCTCCGGTAAGGCTTACAATGATTTCATAATTGTGACCGTGGTAATTTGGATTGCTACATTTTCCAAAAACTTTAACATTTTTATCATCCGGCCACTCTGGGTTATATAATCGATGTGCTGCGTTAAAATGTTCTTTGCGTGATACCTTTACCCTCATGGTGTTAAGATAAACATGATTCAATATAAAAGGTTCCTAACCAATGGACCTGCAATCTAACCCATTACGCAATAGTATATGTTTTTTTAACCTCGCTTTGTAATTAACGTTACAGCTCACTATAACTTTCATTGAACTATCTATATAGAGCAGGGATTATTGAATAAGTTACAAATAAGGGCCGAAAGAATGATTGAAAGTAATTGGATTACGCTGAAGGATTTTAGCGGCAATTGTGTTATACGCAAAGCGATTCAGGAAGGCTTTGAACGAAAATATGCCGAAGGATTAAAGCATTTGAGATCAAAAAAATACTGGGCTGCAATAGGCTAAGAGCGTAAGCAAAGCCACTAAAAGAAACCGATATTTAGGATTCAAAATATAAGTAGTTTGGTTTAAAAAATCGAATATAATAGATTGTAAAGTAAATATTCACACATTTTCAATATATTATTTGATTGTTAGCATGTTACACTAGTTTAAGTAAATAAAAAGTTAAATGAAATTAGAGGAAATAATAGACCAAATCAAAGTTTATAAAGCGGAGGGAAAACGTCTTTTTACTACGTCTTCATTCCAATCGCACAGCCTCGTGCTGGTGCATATTTTAAGTAGGATCGATCGTTCAATCCCCGTTTATTTTATCAATACTGGTTATCATTTTCCTGAAACTGTAAGGTTCAGGGATCATATCACGGAGCTGTATGGTCTTAACACAATCGATTTAAAATCCGATGTTCCTAAGTTTATGCAGCGTGACCCTGAAGGAAGACTGCTCTTCACTTCAGATCCGGACCATTGCTGCCATTTAAATAAGACACAACCTGTAGATGCCATTCTCATGTCGCACGACATATGGATTAATGGTGTCCGTGCCGATCAAAGTGCTATACGGGCCGCGATGAAAGTAGAGCAACCTGCGAAACATGGATGCCTTCGTTTTCATCCTATGCTTGATTGGAATGCTAGAATGATTTGGCAGTATCAGAAGGAGCATAACTTGCCAAAACATCCGTTGGAAGAAAAAGGATTTGTGAGTATAGGTTGTGAGCCTTGCACGCGTAAATTGGACCCCGAAATGCAAGAACGCGAAGCTCGATGGTTCGGAATGAACAAAATAGAGTGCGGCCTGCACACAGATTTAATAAACAAATAAAAACGGATGAAGGTATTAGTTACTGGTGGTGCCGGTTATATCGGCACTGAATTAATCAATTTGTTGGTTTCAAACCAGTCGGTAGATAAGGTTATCGTATATGATAATCTCAGCCGCATGAATTTTAATTTATTTTTGGGTCTCAAACTTCAGAAGCATCCAAAGTTATCGTTTGTCAAAGGTGAGCTGCTTGATTCAAGATCCTTAGGGAAGGCTTTAAAAGATATTGACGTTGTAATCCACCTGGCTGCAAAGGTTACAACACCCTTTGCTACTTCCGATTCACATGCTTATGAACAGGTAAACCATTGGGGAACAGCTGAACTTGTCTATGCTGTGGAGGAGAGTAACAGCGTTAAAAAATTTATTTACGCCAGTAGCTCCGGTGTTTACGGCTCATCTGACGGCGCAGTAGATGAAAATACGCCGCCCAATCCTAAGACGTTTTATGCCATTTCTAAGTTTCGTGGCGAGGAGCATGTAAGAAGGCTTATGAATAAAATCGACACCTATATTTTTAGGTGTGGAAATGTATATGGGTACAGTAAGAGTATGCGGTTTGATTCTGTGATCAATAAGTTCGTATTCGATGCTAACTTCAACAAGATCGTAACGATTCAAGGTGATGGTAAACAATCCCGATCTTTTATCCACATCGATTTGGTGTCGAAAGCACTCAATAATATTCTTACCAGCAAGCTCCCCAGCGGTACCTATAATCTAGTGGAGCGAAGTATTAAAGTCTTCGACATCGTGGATGAACTCAAACAGCTAATACCGGATCTTGAGTTTATTTTTATTAATCAACATTTAAAATTACACGAACTCAATGTTCAGAGCAACAATTTGGTCAATCGAACATTGGGTATCAATAATCCAAAATCACTAAAAGAAGAACTTCAGGAGTTTTTATCCCGATTTAGTTTTTAGTAGAGAGACCCAAAAATTTTGTTTCCTTACAAAAAAATGTTCCCTACATGGAAAACATGGCTACCGTTATTATTCTTCTGGCTGTAGTCACAGCATTATCGGAGATTACAGATAAAATTCGCGTCCCATATCCTATTTTGCTTGTATTAGCTGGAATTGGTATTGGTCTTTTTCCCGGCTTGCCACACATCGCGCTGGACCCGAATGTAGTATTCTTAATTTTTCTCCCGCCCATATTATATGCAGCTGCCTGGACAACCTCCTGGGTAGATTTTAAACGGGCCAAGCGGCCGATCACGCTTCTTGCTACGGGTTGTGTTGTGTTCACAACATGTGCTGTAGCCTGGATAGCTCATTCGTTCATCCCCAATTTTGGATGGCCCGAAGCATTCGTCTTAGGTGCTATAATATCACCACCCGATGCCGTTTCTGCAGCTGCAGCTACAAAAGGTCTTGGTATTCCGAAACGCGTGACTACAATTCTGGAAGGAGAAAGCTTAGTAAATGATGCTACTGGTTTGATCGTTTATAAATATGCCGTTGCTGCAGTAGTCACCGGAGTATTCAGCGCATGGGAAGCGGGTATTCAATTCATTTTTGTGGCGGGAGGGGGGATCGTATTGGGTATGATCCTAGGCGTAATTTTTAAATGGATTCATAGGATCACTCCAGGCAATCCTGCAACCGACACCACGTTAACTTTTCTCGCACCCTATGTATGCTTCCTTACGGCTGAGAGCATTCATGTGTCGGGTGTATTGACAGTAGTAACCTGCGGGTTATACCTTTCCTATCATTCCTCGGAAATGTTTTCTCAGCAGACCCGGCTGCAAGCCTATGGTGTTTGGAGCACCGTTATTTTTATCTTGAATGGTATCATCTTTATTCTGATCGGCCTGCAGTTGCCTCAAATACTTGCTACTATCGAAGGACATTCTTTTACCACGTTGCTTAAATATGGAGCTATCGTAAGTGCGGCTGTAATTATTGGCCGTATCATCTGGGTTTATCCGGGAGCCTACCTGCCCCGGTTAAGCAAAAAAATTCGTGAACGGGAGCCTGAAGTAAGTCTGCCGTTGGTAACGGTTACAGCGTGGTCTGGTATGCGGGGAGTTGTGTCGTTAGCAGCCGCCCTGGCATTGCCACTAACCATAGCAGGATCACAACCTTTTCCCAACCGAAGTTTAATTATTTTCCTCACCTTCTCGGTAATATTTTCGACACTGGTATTACAAGGATTTACCTTGCGCCCGCTAATACACTGGTTAGGTATCAAACAAGATGATCGGGAACATCAGATCGAACAGGGCGCTCGGCTTCAAATCGCATCCTCGGTCATCGAGCATATTGAGGAAAATTATTCTCTTTCGTTAAGTGACGAAGTTCTCAATCAAATTAAATCAAAATATGAAATAAGAATTCAGCGGATAAGAAAAGACCAGACTCAAAAGAAAATAAATGACCAGCAAATTCATGAATTTCACCGCATACAACAGGAGCTGTTGGACAGAGAACGGCAGTTCGTAATCAGGTTGAGGAATGAAGGAAAAATCGGTGATGAGGCGTTGCGGAAGATCGAATATGAACTTGACCTGGAGGAAACACGGTTGATCCTGGAAAGAGGCCTCTAGTGTAGCAAAAAATTAAATTGGCATATCTTAAAAGTACCAGGTACGAATTACGAGGTACGGATTTCGTGCTTACGGATAGAGAAACGTGAGTTAGCAATCAGGCTGAGAAACGGTGATGGATGAGCTGCACCCTCTGGTGTAGCAAATTGATTGGTCAACATCTTAAGGTAAGAGGTACGAAATACGAAGTCCGGCTTTCGTACTTTGTACTTCGTACCTCGTACTTTGTACCTCGTACTTATGCTTAGCAGTATTCGTCAAAAACCTCAACGAGGTGTTCGCCGATCATTTGGGCATTTCTTCCTTCGATATGATGGCGTTCTACAAAATGAACTAATTCGCCATCCTTAAAAAGAGCAATTGAAGGAGACGAAGGTGGATAAGGTAATGTAAATTCTCGTGCCTTAGCAACTGCATCTTTGTCGACACCGGCAAATACCGTTGCCAATTGGTTTGGCTTTTTGCTGGCGTGTTGCAGCGCCCATTTCACTCCGGGACGGGCAGCGCCCGCCGCACAACCACAAACGGAGTTAATAACCAAAAGAGTAGTGCCTTTTTGATTGTTTAGATTATTCTCGACCTCTTCCGAAGTTTTGAATTCAGTAAAGCCCGCACTTGTTAAATCATTGCGCATGGGGGCTACTAATTGTTCAGGATACATAGTTAATTTCTAGTTTATCTTTTCTTCTATAGTATAACAAATTATAAAAATCCTAGTTCTAGTTTAGCCGCTTCCGACATCATATCCTGCGAATAGGGCGGATCAAACGTTATTTCCACCTTAACATTATTTACTCCTTCAATCGCTTTTACTTTCTGTTCAACTTCCCCCGGAATCACTTCTGCAGAGGGGCATGAGGGAGAGGTGAGGGTCATTTGGATATAGACGTTATTTACGGGATAGATATTGATTTCGTAGATCAAGCCAAGCTCGTAAATATCAACCGGGATTTCCGGATCATAAACGGTTTTGATGGCGGCCAGTACTTTCTCCTGTAAATCAGGGATGACGGTATCTGAAACCTTCCGTTGGTCGATGTTTTCTACTGGTTCCATTATGATTTAACTTCCATTTTAGTCTTGAATGCCAGGGCGTACAGCTTCATTTGTTTAATCATGGCGGCAAAACCATTCGAACGTTGCGTACCAATGAAACGTTCCATACCTATTTTGCGCATAAAATAAAGATCTGCGTTTAAAATTGACTCCGGTGTTTGTCCATTAAAGATACGAATCAAGAGGCTAACCAATCCCTTTGTGATAGCGGTGTTACTATCAGCAACAAAAAAAACTTTATCATCTATCGTTGATGCTGTTAACCATACTTTGGATTGACAGCCTTTTACAATATTTTCTTCTGTTTTATCTTCTTCCTCCATCACTGGTAACTTCTGTCCTAATTCCATGATGTAGAAAACAGTCATTTCCATATCCCCGTCCAGGAGGGAAAATTCACTTATAATTTCATCTTGAATTTCGTTGATTGTCATTTATAAAAAGTCTCTGTGTACAATTTGTGTATTAACATCAAGCCTGCACTTCCGCGCCAATGTCTATGGCCTGCTATCCATTACGTACTCACGGCGCGGTTGGGCTCTGTAGGGTGGAGCTCGACAGGGCGAGCTCCACCATACAGATTGGTGATCCTTAATCCGCCGTTGGCGGATTAAGACCTACGCCTTCAAGATAGGTTGGTCGCTGCGAAAGCGACCAACCTATCTTGAAGTTTAATGGCGCGCCTGCGATATTTCAGGAAGTACGAAACATCTTTCGCGCCTAGGCTACACACTTAATCGGTGCATGAGGTTCTCGTACTTTATCCCGTGCCTTTGCCTTACATGCCTTCTACATTCGACATTCAGTGTTCCTTGTTCGATATTCCTTTTACAGTTGAACACCGAATATTGATCAACGAATGATGAATTTCGAAGTACTACTTCATAAAATTTATAATCCTATCCAATCCCTCCACAAGTTTATCAATCTCCTGTCTTTGTATTATAAACCGCAAAAGAGGCACGTACTGTCCCTTCGATTCCTAGTCGATCCATTAAGGGTTGGGCGCAATGATGACCCGTTCGCACGGCAATACCGCGCGTATCAAGCATTTGACCAATGTCAAAATGATGAATGCCCTCTACTACAAATGAAACAATACTTACTTTGTTAGCTGCCGTGCCTACTAATCTAATTCCTTTTATAGAAGAAAGTTGACTTGTAGCATATTTTAATAATTCGTGTTCGTGCGCCGCTATAGTTGCCTTACCAAGTGTTTGAATAAATTCAATCGCAGGCTTAAGTGCGACCACATCAGCAATGTTTGGAGTGCCTGCTTCAAATTTGTAAGGAAGATCGTTGTATGTAGTTTTCTTGAAAGTAACTTCTTTGATCATTTCCCCACCGCCGAAAAATGGAGGCATTTTCTCAAGCAACTCTTTTTTCCCGTATAAAATGCCAGCGCCTGTTGGACCATACATTTTATGAGAAGAGATGCAATAAAAATCACAATCTAAATATTGAACGTCAATGGGTAAGTGGGCCGCAGCTTGCGCTCCGTCTACCAATATCACCGCGCCGGCTTCATGTGTGAGTTGTGCTATTTCTTTAATCGGATTGATAGTACCCAATGCATTAGAAGCATGATTGACGACAACTATTTTGGTTTTGGGACTAAGCAGTTTTTTGAACGCTTCAAGATCGAGTTCGCCGTTATCATGAATGGGAATTACCTTAAGAACAGCGCCCTTTTCTTCACACACCATTTGCCAGGGCACGATGTTGGAATGATGCTCCAATTCAGAAACAATAATTTCATCTCCCTTCCCAATAAATGTCCGGCCATACGAATGTGAAACCAGGTTGATGGCTTCCGTTACACCCCGCGTGATAAAGATGATTTCTTCAATATGCTTGGCATTGATAAAGTCTTTTGCAGCCTGACGCGTTGCTTCATATGCCTTGGTTGCCTTTTCGGCGAGCGTATGAATTCCGCGATGGATATTGGCATTGTAACCTGTATAATAATCAATGAATGTATTAATCACCTGCAAGTGGTTTTTGTGAGGTTGCGGCGTTGTCGAAATAAACAAGGTCGTGACCATTTACTTGCTGATGAAGAATGGGAAACTCTTTCCTGATTTTTTCAACATCAAATTGTACCGATTGGGCAGTGGAGGTTGTCATAGCCAAAAATTTTTGTGTAGCCTTTCACTCACTAACTGATCCAGGTAGGTCTTTAGTTCAGCATGTTTTACGTTATCCAGAATTTCTCCGGCAAATGCATACAGCATCATAGCGCGGGCAGTTTCTTTACTAATACCACGCGTCTGCAAATAGAACAGCGCTTCCTCGTCCAATTGACCGGTAGTACATCCGTGAGAACATTTTACATCGTCGGCCCAGATTTCCAGCTGAGGCTTGGTATTCACTGTTGCCTTGTCTGTAAGCAGAATATTCCGGTTTGCCTGAAATGCATTTGTTTTTTGTGCATTAGGCCTTACATAAATTTTGCCATTAAAAACCCCCTTCGAGTTTCCATCCATAATTCCCTTATACAATTCATTGCTGAACGAATTAGCCTTCTTATGATCAACAACGGTATGGTTATCAGCCAATGTGTCGTTGTTAAGAAGATACAGGCCATACATATGCGATTCAATGCCTTCGCCGTCCAGAGAGAGTTGAAGATTATTCCGGATCAATTTTCCACTCAGCGTAAATGTAAAAGTGTTTATCCGGCTAAAGTTGGATTGATGAAATTGCGTTAGGTTATATTGATATCTATTCCCAGTATCATTCTGAATGGAATAAAAATTCAATTCCGAATTTTCTAAAACCACAGCCTCTGTGACAAGGTTTGAAAAATGATTTGTGTTTTCCGGTGGAATCAAATTTTTCAATTATCGTGACTTTGCTGTTGCTTCCGGCTACGATCAGATTTCTACTTAGGCTTACTACCTCTGAGTTTGCCGCATCATGAATATGGTAGATGACAATGGGTTTCTCAACGAATCTGATTATTCTTTACCTGAATAAATATGCCCTCATTCCATGCGGCTGTATTCCATGCGGTGAGCGCATCTGATCTGAAATCGGCATGCTGTCCCAAATGTTTAAGAACGATCGGATTGTTGTCAAGCAAAGCATCCATCAAGGGTAATAATAGAAACTTCAGACTCAGGTGAAACTATAGCGGAATATTCCTTTGAGAAAATACCATTAACAAAAACGATCACATTGGCATCGAGGGAAGGAATGTAAAATTCTGTTGGATTAATTGTTCCATGTACTTCGGATGATTGAAAATTAAAATTTTTCTGAAGTATACGGGTAATGGGAGTGTCCTTGTATTCTTCTGCTTTATTTTCAGGGAATCCTAAACGCTGAAACGTTTTAAAAGCTTCCGTCCTTAACTCAAGAAGGGATGGATTCGTGCGATAAACTCTTTTCAATTAACTGCGCAACTTCCGAAGTTACATTCCTTTCATTCACCGTTACACTCATGCTCTTATTCGTTACGCTATTGCGACTTCATCTTTTATCCAATCATATCCTTTTGCTTCCAGTTCAAGAGCAAGTTCTTTCGTGCCTGACTTTACGATTTTTCCTTTATATAAAACATGCACAAAGTCAGGAATGATATAATCGAGCAGTCGCTGATAGTGCGTTACAACAATAACGGCATTGGATTTATTTCGAAGTTTATTTACTCCATTGGCGACAATTTTCAAAGCATCAATGTCCAAGCCGGAATCAGTTTCATCCAGAATCGCAAGTTTTGGTTCGAGCATTGCCATTTGAAAAATCTCATTGCGTTTTTTTTCTCCGCCTGAAAAACCTTCATTCAATGAACGATTTAACAGCGATTGATCCATTTCAACCAATTTCATTTTTTCTTTCATCACCTTCAGAAATGAAACGGCATCCAATGGTTGCTGCCCGCGATGAGTCCGTATTTGATTAAGAGCAGTCTTCATGAAATTGATGGTGCTTACTCCCGGGATTTCAACCGGGTATTGAAAAGCGAGGAACAAGCCTTCGCGCGCGCGTTCTTCCGGAGCCATTTCCAGAAGATTTTTGCCTAGAAATTCTACCTGGCCGCTCGTGACTTCATACTCTTCCCGGCCTGCAAGTACGGATGCCAATGTGCTTTTACCGGAACCGTTAGGTCCCATAATAGCATGTACTTCTCCCGGTTTTACTTCCAGGTTGATACCATTCAGAATTTGTTTTCCATCGATTTTCGCTTGAAGATTCTTTATACTTAACATATTCCTAGTTCAATGTTTAGAGTGGTGTGAGATAATCAGCCGACGCTTCCTTCCAAGGTGAGGGCAAGAAGTTTTTGTGCTTCCACTGCAAACTCCATCGGCAATTGGTTCAGTACTTCTTTGGCATAACCATTAACGATCAGCGCTACAGCAGATTCTTCATCAATACCTCGTTGTAAGCAATAAAAGATCTGATCTTCTCCAATTTTTGAAGTGGTGGCTTCATGTTCAACTCTTGCCGAGTTATTTTCAACATCAATATAAGGGAAGGTATGTGCACCACATTTATCACCCATCAGCAGAGAATCGCATTGTGAAAAGTTTCGTGCATTCTCTGCACGCTTCATAATTTTAACTTGACCGCGGTAGCTATTTTGAGAGTGACCGGCGGAAATTCCTTTCGAAACAATGCGCGACTTTGTATTCTTTCCGATGTGAATCATTTTAGTGCCTGTATCCGCTTGCTGATAATTATTGGTCACGGCAACGGAATAAAATTCACCCATCGAATTATCTCCTTTTAAAATGCAGGAAGGATATTTCCAGGTGATAGCAGATCCGGTTTCAACCTGGGTCCAGGAAATTTTGGAGCTGTCGCCAAAACACAATCCGCGTTTCGTTACAAAGTTGTAAATACCACCTTTGCCTTCCTTATCTCCGGGATACCAGTTTTGTACGGTAGAATATTTAACCTGTGCATCTTTCATCGCATAAATTTCTACCACGGCAGCATGCAATTGATTTTCATCGCGCATCGGCGCAGTACAGCCTTCCAGGTAACTTACATAAGAACCTTCATCAGCGACAATCAGTGTTCGTTCAAATTGACCGGTATTGGCAGCGTTGATCCTGAAAGTAGGTCGAAAATTCCATCGGGCAACGAACACCCTTTGGAATATAACAGAACGATCCATCTGTAAATACAGCTGAATTTAGTGCTGCAAAATAATTATCATTCACAGGAACAACCGACCCCATGTATTTCTTCACTAATTCAGGATGTTCTTTAACGGCTTCGCTGAAAGAACAGAAAATAATTCCTAGTTCCGCCAGTGTTGCTTTATAAGTTGTCGCAACAGAAACACTATCGATCACAGCATCCACGGCAACGCCTGTTAAACGCTTTTGTTCCGTCAGGGAAATGCCCAGTTTTTCAAAAGTTTTTATCAGTTCAGGATCAACATCTTCCAGGTTGTTCGCGTTGCGCTTTTTGCTTGGGAGCGGAATAGTAGATCAGATCCTGATAATTGATGGGAGGGTAGGTAACATTGGGCCAGTTAGGCTCCTTCATTTTTATCCATTGCCGATAAGCTTTGAGCCGCCATTCCAGCAGCCATTCAGGTTCATTTTTCTTTGCTGAGATAAACCGGATAATTCCTTCATTAAGACCTTTCGGAGCTGAGTCTGTCTCTATATTGATAGTCCAGCCGTGCTCGTATTCCTTTGAAGTGAATTCTTCCAGTACCTGATTATCCTTACTCATCGACGCCTATTTAGACTGATTTTAAACAATACAAAAGTAATACAAAAAATGCGCATTTTTAGGTTCTCAAAGTTATTTAATACCGATAACATTCATCGATTTACGGTCAGATATTAGGCTTCTATCCAGACTTTCTTCCAGCGAGATCATGGTTTCCGTCCTTTCGATCCCTTCTACCTGCTGAATTTTATCGTGCAGGACTAACTTTAAATGATTGGTGTCCTTGCAATGGATCTTTGTGAACATGCTGTAATTACCCGTGGTATAATGAATGCTGGTAATTTCAGGTATTGCTTTAAGTTTGGCCATCACCTGATCATAAAGGGCACTTTTTTGAAGAAAAATTCCAATAAACGCGGTGATATCATAGCCCAGTTTAGCATAATTGACTTTTAAGGTTGTTTTTTCGACAATTCCGGCTTCCTCCAGCTTATTCATCCTGCACATGGACAGTCCCGCCGGACACAAAAGCTTTCTTGGCTACTTCGGTATAGGGTTTCTTCGCATCCTGCATGAGGATTTCAAGAATCTTCAAGTCGATATTATCAACTTTATAATTTTCGGCCATAATAAATTTGCGTTTTGACGTATAATTCAAAAATATGAAATAATATTAAAAAATATACAAATATTTGAATCATTTATTGATTCAACCACCAGTTATATGCGTTACTTTGTTAAAGATTTTACAACGCACACACATATAAACCCTGAACCTAGCTAGTAAGGGGAACAAAAAAATCACTCCGACCAGGCGGGGTAAACATTGTAGGGTGTTGAAACTTGGCAGACAAGCCCTCCGGTCTCGGGGGTGGAGAAGACGGGAAAAAGTCCAGCCTTTGGCGACCTAACTGCTCCGTGGAGGTTCGATCCCTCCCTCTACAGCAAGCACACACACCCGACTTGTCGGGGCAGGCACTTAACACACAAATAAAACATTGTAGGGTGTTGAAATTGGCAGACAAGCCCTCCGGTCTCGGGGGTGGAGAACCAGGAATAAAGTGAAGCACCCTGATCTCATCTAATCATGATAGATGTGATCAGGTTTCTAAACCTAACCTCTCCGTGAAGGTTCGACTCCTTCCTCTACAGCAATCACACATACCCGACTTGTCGGGGCAGGCACTTATCACACAAAATAAACATTGTAGGGTGTTGAAATTGGCAGACAAGCCCTCCGGTCTCGGGGGTGGAGAACCAGGAATAAAGTGAAGCACCCTGATCTCATCTAATCATGATAGATGTGATCAGGTTTCTAAACCTAACCTCTCCGTGAAGGTTCGACTCCTTCCTCTACAGCAAGCTCAGTTTAGGTTAATGAGTTATTCGGAGCTGCCCATCTTGACTTACAGTCAGGATGGGTTTTTTTTTATGCTTTCATTTATCGCTATTGATTTGCTGGCAAACAATCGTTTGCTTTGAATAATCAACCCATTTTGCCATCTCAACCTAATTTTATGAAGGATTTTCCCTGGTTCAAAAAATATCCTGATGGCGTCGCTCATGAAATTCAATTATATGAATATTCCAGCTTGGTGGAGCTTTTCGAGGATAGCTGCACAAAGTATAAGGAACGAGTTGCCTTTGAGAACATGGGTGTTAAGCTTACCTACGGTCAGGTACACGAGCTTTCCGGACACTTTGCTGCTTACCTGCAAAAAGATCTGGGATTGAAGAAGGGTGAGCGTATTGCTATTCAAATGCCTAATCTTTTACAATTTCCTATAGCCTTCATTGGAGCGTTGCGTGCGGGACTGATTGTGGTCAACACAAATCCGCTTTATACAGCACGTGAAATGGAATATCAGTTTAAGGATGCCGGTATCTCTGCCATTGTTATCGTAGCCAACTTTGGTTTTAACCTGGAAAAGGTATTGGCCAACACGCCGATCAAGCATATTATCATGACGGAACTTGGGGATATGTTGGGAACCGTGAAAGGTGCCTTAGTTAATTTTGTGGTCAAGAAAATTAAAAAGATGGTGCCGGCATATCATATCCCGCAGGCATTATCTTTTAAGGATGCTCTCAAAAAAGGCGCTTTGCTCGAATTGTCAAAGCCCCAGATAGGCCTGGAGGATATTGCTGTGCTTCAATATACCGGAGGGACTACAGGTGTATCGAAGGGAGCTCAATTAACGCATGCCAATATCATAGCGCATAACTCCATGATCACCGAGTGGTTTAAGCCTTACATGAATTCCAGCGGTGCTGATAATATCATTATTACAGCTATTCCCCTTTATCACATCTTCGCTCTTACGGTTAACGGTATACTGATGTTTAGTACGGGTGTAAAAAATGTATTGATCACCAACGCCCGTGATATAAAAGGCTTCGTAAAAGAATTGAAAAAACACAAGTTCACTATTATAACAGGAGTAAATACGCTCTTCAATGGGTTGTTAAATAATCCTGACTTTAAGGACGTTGATTTTACCAAACTGCATGGGGCCGTTGGCGGCGGGATGGCTGTTCAGGATGCTGTTGCGGACGGATGGAAGAAAGTAACGGGGAAGCCATTGGTCGAAGGCTATGGGCTGAGTGAAACATCGCCTGTGTTGTGTTGCAATCCATTGGATGGTACACACAAAAAAGGAACAATAGGCTTGCCCGTGCCCAGCACGGAAGTAGCGGTTTTTGACGAAAGTGGAAATCGGCTATCCCCAGGGTGAGATAGGAGAGCTCTGCGCGCGGGGTCCACAGGTTATGTCGGGATATTGGAACAAAGATGAGGAAGGTGTTTTCTTTCCGGGTGGCTGGTTCCGAACCGGGGATATTGGGTTAATGGATAATGAAGGATTCTTTAAAATCGTTGATCGAAAGAAGGATATGATCAAAGTCTCGGGTTTTAATGTTTTTCCAAATGAAATTGAAAATGTAGTTGCCTCGTTTCCCAAAGTGAAGGAGGTAGCAGCAATTGGAGTACCGGATGCGAAGTCGGGGGAGGTGATAAAAATGTTTGTGGTAAAAAAGGATCCAAGCTTAACCGAACAGGAACTCCGGAAATATTGCCATGAAAATCTGACAAACTATAAAGTGCCAAAGTATATAGAGTTCAGAAATGAATTGCCAAAAAGCAATGTTGGTAAAATATTGCGACGTGTTCTCAAGGAGGAGCACGCGGGAGTTACTGTAAATAAGTAACTTTGGCGCTGTAACAAGCAACATTAACGACTACCGCTATGATGGGTTTTTTTGAACATCAATATCTTTCATATAAGAAAAATCACATTAAAAATCTTTTAGCCTTGGCGAAGGCTGATGGGCACATGCATCCGAAAGAGGAAGCGTTGTTGTATAAGATTGGTAGCCGGTATGGACTGAAAGATCGGCAGGTGAAACAATTGATTGAGACGGATGAAAAATTTGAAATGAATGTTCCTGACAATCATAACGACCGGATGAATTTGTTATACGATCTCATCCTCATGGTGTATGCGGATGATGTTGTCGACCAACATGAAATTGAGTTTTGCGAGCAAGCGGTAAAAAAATTTGGAATGAAAAAGGAATTGGTTGCCTGGCTATTGGAAGAATTTGAAAGAGGTACACCTCCACCCCCCGATGAATGGGAAGAAATGAAACGCGAGGCACAAGCAAATTTTAAGAGTTGAAAGCTGAAAGCGTAAAGCTTAAAGCAGCATCGGGTTATACGAGTAACCATCTTGTTTTTAGGTAGAAATTTCCAAAGTTGCAGTCGTAAGCTTTTTGCTTTAAGCTTTAAGCTTTTACATCTTTTAAATGCCGCTGAACTTTAATATCAGATGAATTACCAAAGAAAAGACCACTAACCCATACCCATTTTCAGATTCGAAACCATAATCACAAATACATGGTTTTATGAGGTAACTGGAATAACTTAGACAAAAATTTACTTTCACCCATCAACGATTAAAGGTAACTTGGAGTTGAAAGTCGAAAGCGGTATGGAAGAATTCAGAAAGCTTACTACTCAGGAAAAGGCACTTCGCATCAATTTAAGCAAAGCCATTTACGGTTCGTTCGCAGAGATAGGCGCTGGACAGGAAGTAGCAGCAAATTTTTTTAAAGTAGGTGGCGCGTCAGGTACAGTAGCAAAAACGATGTCTGCCTACGACATGAAGTTTAGTGATGCCATTTATGGTGTAGGCGATCGATACGTTTGTGAAGAACGATTGATCCGCATGCTTGATCACGAGTACGTTTTATTACCTGAACGTCTTCCACATCGTATTGAGACTACGCGTTTTTTTGCTTTCGCTGATACGGTTGAAGTAATAAATTATGAACGTACGAACCAAGGCCACGGCTGGATTGGTTTGCGATTTCAACTCACACCGAAAAGTGAATCGAATGATTGCATTATCCATGTTAAAATGCACGATAATGATCCGCTTCAACAGCAATATGCGTTAGGGATCGTAGGTGTGAACATGCTTTATTCCTGTATGTTCCTTACCGATACTGATGAAATCCTTACGTCGTTGTTAGACGGACTCTCATCGCGCAGGATTGAAATTGATATGTTCCGTTTGAATGGACCTGACTTCAAACACGTAGACAATCGGTTGATGGCATTGAAACTTGTTAAGGGCGGACTCACTAAGGCTGCGATGTTTGGGCCCGATGGCAACGTCATGCAACCGTCTGACGAACTTTATAAAAAGAATGTTCTTGTGCTCCGTGGTAGGTTTCGTCCTCCTACACATGTCAACGTAGATATGCTCCTTGCTTCGCGCAGGCATTTTAGAAACGAGTCGGATGTTAACCGCTCGAACATTATGTTGGTTTCCGAACTCACCTTGAATGACCTTAGCCCGGATGGAAAAATTGATGAAAAAGACTTTCTGCATCGCGCTGATATTCTATGTTCCCTAGGACAGAATGTGCTGATCTCAAATTATTTTGAATACTATCGCCTCGTGGATTATTTATCTAAAATAACAAAGGGCAAAAAGATCGGTATAACGATGGGAATTTTTGCGTTGCAAAAAGTATTTGAAGAAAAAACGTATGGAAATCTCAGGGGTGGAATTTTAGAATGTTTTGCTTCGCTCTTCGGAACCAACGTGAAGCTTTATATTTATCCTGCATGGAAAAAAGATACGAATGAGTTGTTTAGTTTAAAAGATTTTGAAGCAAGCCTTCCGGTTAACCTAAAGAATTTGTACCGGTACCTGGTGGATAATAACAAGCTCGAAGAGATAGGTGAAGCCAACGTGAAGAATCTGCACATCATTTCCGACAATGTTCTGGCAATGATAAGAAAAGGGGAAGCAGGCTGGGAGAAATTCGTTCCACACAAAGTGGAAGAGGCTATTAAAGAGCACGGCTTGTTTGATTATCCCAATGGATCGGAAGTTAAGAAAGCCCCGGTTGCTAATTAGCTTAGAAGGCAGTAAAATGTGAAAAGTAAAAGGTAAAAGGATTTACTAATTATTTATTTCTTACTTCACATTTCACATTTCACTGCTCACCCAAACACCAAGCTTAACCTTCATTATGCATAATCAAGATCTTGCTAAACTTCTTCTCAGGATAACCTGCGGAGGCATCCTTTTATTTCATGGCATGCACAAAGTTTTTGTTGAAATAGAGCATGTTAAAGTAATGGTTACAAATGCCGGGCTGCCTGAATATTTTGCCTATGGAAATTATATTGGCGAATTCGTTGCCCCGATCTTCGTATTGATTGGTTTTAAAACGCGGATAGCCGCGCTGATCATCGCTTTCAATATGCTACTATCTGTCCTTATTTCTCATCGGGATATTATGTTTTCGGTAAACGATTATGGAGGCTGGATGATTGAAACTAATATGCTCTATATGATGACGGCAGTGGTTCTGTTCTTTACGGGCGCAGGTAAGTATAGTGTGTCGAAGGGCATAGGAAAATGGGATTGAAGTTATTTTGAGGAGCTCAAAAAATTGTATCTTTGCACCATGCTAAAGATTGAAAATCCACCGAGAACAATCATGGAAGTTTACCAGATGCTTCCCGAGGGAACGTTAGCCGAAATTATAAATAATCAAATTTTCATGTCCCCGTCTCCACTTTTAAAGCATCAAAAAGTTTTAAATAAAATTAACAATCGCTTGTACAATTTTTTTGAGAAAAATGTCCTGGGTGAGGTATTAACGGCACCCTTGGACGTATATCTTGACGAAACCGGCAATGCCGTTCAGCCTGACATTATCGTAGTGCTGAAAGAAAATTTCAGTATAATAAATGAAAATGGGCATATTCATGGAATTCCCGACCTGTTGATAGAAATTCTCTCCCCTGGCAATAAGGAATATGACCTACTTAAAAAGAAAGACCTCTATGAACATTTTGGTGTGAAGGAATACTGGATCGTAGATCCTGATACCAAACTTGCCTTGGTTTATAAATTACAAGATGGGAAATATCAAAGCATTGGCGACAATATTGGTTCCATAAATTCTCACCTTCTTCAAACAAAAATTGAATTTTAGAATGTAACATTCTGATACCCTAGGTTCTCCTGTTTACATCCTTACCTTTTTATCGGTCTCTTGAATACTTTTCAATCTCTGCTGCGAGACTGCGCTCCAGTTGCAGAGCTGATATAGAATCCGAGCAGCCACATTTGCATCCCAATCATCATGGCCAGGAGCAACTTCACATAAATCAAAGCCGATGATTTTTTTTCCTGCCCGAACAAGTTTTCTGATTAGAAACACAGTCTGATAAAATTCTAAACCTCCGGCCACGGGAGTACCAGTACCTGGACAAAGTTTAGGATCAAGACCATCAATGTCAAAACTAACGTAAACGTACTTTGGTAATTGTGCTATGATTTCATCGCAGATGGTATCCCACGAAATTCCCTCATAGAGTTTTTCTTTAAGGACTTCGTCGAAGAGGGTTACCACGCGTCCCATGGCGCGCTCTATAACATTTGATTCTTCTTCGCAGTAGTCGCGTATACCTACCTGCACTAATCTACTTACTGCTGGAATTTTTAAGACATTATACATGATGGAAGCATGCGAATAGGTAAACCCTTCATATGCTCGCCGCAAATCTGCATGCGCATCGATTTGCAAAATTCCAAAGCGATCGTATTGTTCACTTAACGCCCGAATGAAACCTAAGGGGACGCTATGCTCTCCACCTACCAACCCGACTATTTTTCCTTCCTTCAGGTATTTTTGGGTAATGGATTTTACATAAATATTAAGATTCTCACTGGCATCATTTATTCTTTTCAGGAGAGGATCTTCTGGATGCGTTGGTTCCCCATTCTCGAGCCTGGCTATATAATGCGATGTCAATTCGCGAAGCTTCTTACTTTCTTCCAGTAATTCTTGGGGTATGGGTAGCATGGACACACCTAATTTCCATGCATCCGGAATATCTTTTATGTAGACATCAAGCTGTGACGATGCTTTTAAAATTGCTTCCGGGCCAGCCGCAGTTCCCGTGTGATAGGAAACCGTAATTTCCCATGGGATAGGGATAATCAAAAGCTCCGAATTCTCAGGACTGAAGGGAAGTCCGAAGAGATTTCCTGCTATCCCTGGGCCATTTGGATCGAAGCTGTTAATAATTTCTTCTTTAGATGCCATAGCAATCAAGTCTTGTTGCAGAAAGATTTGCCGCTTGCTCTGCTCCTTTGCTAAAGGCGCAAGGAATGCTACCAATAACCGATCTGACAAATAAAACTAATCGTTGTTTAACATTTCCGGATAAATATAGTTTTCCAATTCTCCGTTTCCCGGACCCACTTCTTTCCATGAGCTAATGTTAAACTTGATTTCCGCTAATGCGCCTGGAGCCATCTCCCCAATTACTTCCTTTGTTAAATATTCAGCAACATAAGAGATAACAGGATTGTGAGAGATACACATGACACGATTGTGCTCATCACCAAGCTCAGAAATAAATTTAAAAAATGTCCGCGTAGACGGATCATACAGCTCTTCATTGTAACGAATTTTTTCGTCACTTATTTTTAAGCCATCGACAACCAGCCCAGCCGTTGCTTTGGCCCGTTCTGCGGTACTTGAAATGATTACGTCAAAAGTAGTCTTCTCCTTGTACAGATAAGTTCCTATCAAAAGTGCTTCCCGCATTCCACGCGGAGTTAATACTCTTTCCTGATCATTTTGACCGATCTTTTTTTCTTTGCTTTCAGCGTGGCGCAGCAAATACAAATACCGTGGCATAATGTATCGTTAAGGTGATCTGTAAGAATATGAGACCAATATTACTCAAGGCAAAGTAAAAAGATTAATGTCGTGCAAAAAATCTGCTAACCGGGTGAACCTCAGACCGTAAATGGGATTTAAAGGCGGTCAGTTTGCAGTTGATTTGATGGCGAATAACGGTTTCAAAATTTGATTTTTAAAAATTTACTGATATTTGGAGCCTTTTGAACGTTTAAAGCTAATGTCTAAAAATCTTGTAATTGTTGAATCTCCCGCGAAAGCGAAGACTATTGAAGGCTACCTTGGTAAGGATTATAAAGTGGCTTCCAGTATGGGCCACGTGCGCGATTTGCCCAAGGGTAGTGGAGCGATAGATATTGAAAATAATTTCGAACCAACCTACGAAGTCAGTCCGGAGAAGAAAGAAATTATCTCAAAGCTTAAGAAGCTTGCAACTGAAGCAACCATGGTATACCTCGCGAGTGACGAGGACCGTGAAGGAGAAGCTATTTCCTGGCATCTAAAA
The DNA here is from genome assembly GCA_963837415.1 of uncultured Bacteroidota bacterium. Taxonomy (GTDB): domain Bacteria; phylum Bacteroidota; class Bacteroidia; order Cytophagales; family Cyclobacteriaceae; genus Chryseolinea. Next base: position 53,224 of record CAWING010000011.1, read on the forward strand.
GAAGTTCTTGATCTCACCGACGCAAAGACGCGAAGAATTGTGTTCACTGAAATCACGAAAAAAGCCATTCTGAATTCGTTGGAAAGTCCACGTGGAATTGATATTGACCTGGTGAATGCTCAACAGGCGAGACGTGTATTGGACCGGCTTGTAGGATATGAACTGTCTCCCATATTATGGAAGAAAATAAAAACGGGTTTGTCTGCAGGACGTGTGCAATCCGTGGCGGTGCGATTAATTGTTGACCGCGAACGTGAGATCAGCGATTTCAACGTTAAATCCTCCTATAAAATTAACGGCATTTTTGATCTTGGAAAAGGTAAAACCTTAGTAGCCGAACTTTCTGAACGTTTTGAGACAGAAGAAGAAGCGCTGAAATTTTTGGAGTCGTGCAAAGGAGCGAAGTTTTCGATAACTGATTTACAGACAAAGCCATCGAAACGCACTCCGGCTCCTCCCTTTACTACATCAACTTTGCAACAGGAAGCTTCCCGTAAACTGGGTTTCTCTGTGATACAAACTATGATGGTAGCCCAGAAGTTATATGAGGCCGGAAAGATAAGTTATATGCGTACCGATTCAGTGAATCTTTCTGATGAAGCACGCACAGGCGCCAAGAATCAAATTCATGCTGCTTTTGGAAAAGAATATTTTCAATCCCGGCAGTTTAAAACAAAATCCTCGTCAGCACAAGAAGCGCACGAAGCCATCAGGCCAACCGATTTTTCAGTGATGGATCCAGGCATAGATCGCAATGGGTTGCGTTTGTATGAGTTGATCTGGAAGAGAGCCATTGCATCGCAGATGGCGGATGCTGAATTGGAAAGAACAACGGCTACAATAGGCATTTCAACAAATCCCAGAAACCTGATTGCAACCGGTGAAGTAGTGAAGTTTGAAGGATTTCTGAAAGTATATATGGAATCAGGTGACGATGAAGACGAAGAAGATAACAGCAAAGTACTTCCTCCTTTATCTGTTGGTCAAAATTTACAGCTGGATGAATTGGTTGCCAAGCAAGTTTTTTCACGGCATCCACCACGGTATACGGAAGCCAGTTTAGTAAAGAAGTTGGAGGAGTTGGGTATCGGTCGTCCTTCTACGTATGCGCCAACCATTACGACTATTCAAAAGCGAGGCTACGTTGAGAAAGAAGCACGCGAAGGAGTCGAGCGAAAGTTCAATGTATTGACGTTGAAAAAAGATGCTATAACTAAAGTGGAGGATACAGAAATAACCGGTGCAGAAAAGAACAAACTTTTTCCAACGAATACGGCGATGGTGGTAAATGATTTTCTTGTAGAGCATTTTCCGGATATTACCGATTTTTCCTTTACATCCGAGATCGAACAGGAATTCGATGAGATTGCTGCCGGCAAGCTGAATTGGAAAAAGATGATCGATAATTTTTATCGGCCGTTCCATAAAAAAGTAGCTAAGACTGAGAAGGTGGAGCGATCTTCAGTAGGCAAAAGCAAGGAACTGGGTGTAGATCCTAAGTCAGGCAAAAACGTTTATGCCAAATTAGGCAAGTTCGGAGCCTACGCACAAATCGGAGAAAACCCGGACGATAACGGAGGTGAGAAACCCAAGTTCGCCAGTTTGCGTGCAGGACAGTTTATTGAAAATATTACCATCGAAGATGCGCTGGAACTTTTCAAAATGCCTCGCGATCTTGGTTTGTTTGAAGAAAAACCAGTGGTCATCAATATCGGACGGTTTGGTCCTTATGTATTACACGATAAAAAATTTGTGTCTATTCCCAAAGACCTGGACCCGTACGACATCACGGCTGACCAAGCTGTTGAACTGATAAAAGCGAAACGGATTTCGGATGCCAATAAGACCATCAAACTTTTTGATGAAAATCCGGAAGTTCAAATTTTAAATGGTCGTTTTGGGCCTTATATTAAGGCTGGAAAAAAGAACGTTAAAATTCCCAAGGGCAGGGAACCCAAAGACCTTACGCTTGCAGAATGCTTAACGCTCGCCGAAAATGCTCCCGAGAAAAAGGGACGGAGAACCTTTGCCAAGAAGAAGAAGAATTAAAAATTGAAAAATTGAAAAATTGTAAGATTGTAAAATTGAAAGGCCGATAAATCTTCTAATTTTCCAATCTTACAATCTTTTAATCTTCCAATCTTTTAGTCTCCCCGCCAATGAAAAAAATAACCGTACTAACTGGCGCCGGTATTAGCGCGGAGAGTGGTATTCCTACTTTCCGTGATGCGGATGGATTGTGGGAGGGGTTTGATGTAATGGAGGTAGCCACTCCGGAGGGCTGGAAAAAAAACCCTGGACTGGTGTTGGAATTTTATAATCAACGAAGAAAAAAAGCCCTTGAAGTTATACCAAACCGCGGCCATGAAATTCTGGCTGAGTTGGAGCAATACTTTGATGTTACTATTGTCACTCAAAATGTGGATAATCTCCATGAGCGCGCAGGCTCTACGAATGTAATTCATCTTCATGGTAGTTTGTTTGAATCCCGAAGCTGCAAAAACGAAAAGCTTGTCTACCCCATCATGGGATGGGAATTGAAATTAGGCGACACATGTGAAGAAGGTTCACAACTTCGTCCTAATATTGTGTGGTTCGGAGAAATGGTACCCCTCATGGGTGTAGCTGCTGAGCATGCCAGGCGTTCCGAAATTTTCCTGGTGGTAGGCACTTCGATGGTTGTATATCCTGCAGCAGGCTTAATTGACTATGTTCCTTTTGAATCCATCAAATATGTTGTTGATCCGAATATCCCCGATATAGCTCATATCCCATATCTAAAAAAAATTCAAGATAAAGCCAGCACAGGAATGGAGACCGTGAAAACAGAACTTTTACATTTATTTAATTAGCATCCTAAATTGGGTATTGAATTTACTTTAAGGTTGAAGTAAATTTGTTTTGAAACGACTCACCGGAATATGCTTTTAGCAATTGATGTTGGCAACTCAGACATTACGATAGCACTCAGCAACGATAATACGTGGGAGGCTACTTGGCGTATACCATCCGTTGTTGATCTTCCGGAAATGTTCTATGACCTCAAGATTCGTGATCATTTCTTTGAAGCTGGTCTCAAGAGGGAAGAGGTGAAGCAAGTAGTCGTTAGCAGCGTGGTCCCAGGACTAACGAGTAAAATCACTAGCGTGAGCGTTACGTTATTTGAAAAAACACCTATTGTACTAGGTCCCGAAGTATATAAAAGATTACCCATCCAAGTTCTCAATCCTTATGAGATAGGTTCAGATCTGGTGTCAAATGCACTGGCTGCGTTCAAGTTCTTTAACCGAAGCTGCATCGTGGTGGATTTTGGTACAGCTCTTACCTTCACGACACTCTCTCAGGAAGGCGAGATACTGGGGGTAGCTATTGCTCCTGGGTTAAAGACGGCCATCAAGTCACTGTCACAAAATACAGCGCGCTTGTTTGATGTACCCCTTGAAATGCCAGCCTCTGCGTTGGGCAAGGGAACTGTGCACGCGATCCAGGCAGGCGTTCTGCTCGGATATGAAGGAATGGTGAAGCACATGCTTGAACGGATTAAGTTTGAATTGAAAGACGCAGATATACCAGCTATCGCCACCGGCGGACTATCATCCATCATTCCAACTTTAAAAGATTCGTTTGTAGCTGTTGACCCTTATCTTACGTTGAACGGCTTGAAAATGGTGGGTGAAATTTTTAGGAATTGACGGCAGATTGCGCAATGAAAATGACTCAAGGGTACAGTCATTATCTTCCTGTTTCTTCCACTGGGAAACCTGAACCTTATACTTTCTTTTTTTTAAAATTCGGTTGACTCCTTTCATTTGGCGCCAGATTCAAAGACCGTCCTAAAACCTCATTACCTTCGTAATGCACACCTCCTCGCCAAACCTTATTACCTTATTTCCCAACGCAAACTTTTTTGATAGATCTTCACAAAGGATTCATATTCCGCTGCAAAACTCACTTTCTTGTGATGTTCAGCTTGATTCAATATGTATTTACAAAATTTATCGATATCGGATTTTGATACAGAAAAAGCCAGAACCGCTACTATTGTTGCCAAGACTTCCTCAGATAATTTCCGCGAACGCGAAACAATAAAATGAACATGCTCAGGGTTAGCATATATAGATATAATTTTGACTCATTATTATGTACAACGCCTGTGATATATTTCTCAATCCTTACACGATTTTTTTCTTCAACGGTCGGTAAGCGATTACTTGTGATGAAAATGAAATGCGTATATAGATTGTTGTATTCTATTTTCATGAGCAGGTTAAATAAGGTAATAAGGTTGGGAAAATTATTATAACGTTTGTTACTAAGGTAATAAGGTTAGAATGCAAAAAACATAGCGCCAGGTACACTCAAATAGGCAGTTTAGACAGTTCACAGGGCATATTTACTCAAGAAATCTGACTTACAGTGCAGACCCTCTCGCCTTCTGCACATTATTTTCGCGAGCTTTCGTAGCAGTATGGTGGCGCAGAAAAATTATTAATTTAAAGTTGATCGAATAATTTTATTCAAATAATTCCAACCTACCCCTTCCCACTATTTATTTGGACTTAAAAAACGTTGTACCAGTGAATTGTACCGACTCGTTTCTTCGATAAAAGGAAAATGTCCGCTTTGTGTAAAGATTTCAAGTTCAGCCTGGGGTATTTCTTTCTTTAATCGTTCGATTGAGCTAATCGGGATAATATCCGCTTGTCCGTGAATAATTAATACAGGAAAATGGAATGATTTTAATGAGTCATACAGGTTTGCGTTGAGGGAAGTGTCTTTCATAAGAGCTTTAAACAGTGTATTATTCGCCTCAATGAAATTTGAAGGAAGGCTTAGATTTATCTTCGCCACGTTCGATTTGTTATAAGCTGACGGGTTAAAGCTAAGCAGAAAAAGTTTTTCGTATTTCTTCGAGTCTAACTTACCACCTGCTATAATCTCGGCTCTTGCAGCGCTATCTTCTTTCGTAGCTCGTTGATTTAGAAGTTTGGCTGCTTCACTGTCATACTCACGACTGAGCATAACAGGGTTGGTGAAAATTAATTTATTGATCCGGTCAGGATAATGTAAGATATATTGTGTGGCGAGCACTGCGCCCCATGAGTGGGCAAGAATATTTAGTTTCTCAATTTTCAGATCCTTGCGGATAGCTTCTATATCGTTAACCAAAAACTGCATCGAAATGGAGTCAGGAGAAGGTATTTCCGATTGACCACAAGCGCGTTGATCAAAGTAGATGACGTTAAAACTTTTTTCCAGATTATTTAGATGTGGAAGGAAATAAGCATGGTTTAATCCTGGACCTCCGTGAAGCGTCAGGAGATTCTCACCTTTTCCTTTTATGCTGAAAAATAGATCTGCACCATTGATATTCTTTTTGCCTTCAAATGTCTCGCTCTGTGCACCGACTGTGAGCGTAAGAAAAATAAAGAATATCAGGTGAAGTGATTTCATAAAAATGAATTTAAAGCTGACTTCAGGATCAACCTATGTCGTAGTTTTTAAGAAGTAAACTTTACAATCTTTTGTTTTATTTTGTGTTCTTGCTAGCACTGCATTTCTTGAGACCCAATAAAGGCATTGGACTAAATTATCTGTAATTCTAGTAAGCTCTGTCTTCAAAGTCGATATTTGGTGTAATTTAATTTTCAGGGCAACGTCTCAAGCCGGCAAAGTACCACTAATTTCATCTGACTTAACCTTGCGTTTCTCACCCTCTCAACGGTTAAGATTTTAAGCTTATGGATGGACTCAATAACTTCTGTTTTTTCTTCTTAATAATGCACCGCTTAAGGCACCAAACCCACCGACAAGCCCTCCCAAAAGAGCCATAACGATAAAAAGCAATATTTTTTGCTTGAGAGCAACGATGTTGGCAACGCGTTCAGCCAGGTCTGTAGCGCCTGACGAATCTATCAACCAAGCTTTGAATATCCAAAGCATGGCAATTGCTAAAAATCCAGCCAAGAAATTTGCTTTTGATTTTAAAACATATCCCATGATTAAAGCAGCTATCGCTATAGAGTACCATGGGAGAAATAATTCGAGAACATAAGCCAATACAAATATCCCTAAAAGCTGCAGCATGAATTTCATTTTTTCTGGAAGGGATTAAGTGTGATGGCATGCCCTTTAGAATCTTTGAAATCTTCCGGCGTTTTAAGAAAGTTCAACAAAAAGTATTGCCCTTGCAACCACTTGCCTAACATATCAGTATAGTGCGGGCTGCCTGGATCCCCCGATTGACCACCCGGGTAAGTCGCCCATGCCTTTACTCCGGATTTTTCCAAACTCACAATCATGCGCCAGGATGGACCGTGAGTCCGGGAATGTGCATTGACAATGCTGCTGTTGCCGCTTGCCCGAACATGAATGTTCATGGGTTCCAATCTTAATAAGTGAGTCAAGTAGCTGTCCTTATAGTCTGCCCAATGCGGAGTTACAGTGTGCTGAAGCGTATCCTTCGATGTTAGTTTATGTTCTGTTATCCAGTCTTTAATATCTTCCACACCGAATATAAAAGCTTTGCGTATAACATCCTGAGCAGTTTCTTTTTCCGAGGTGCTTTGAATATCAAAAAAAATCAAATCGGGCTTTTCCTTTATTAGTTTGATTGTATTATACGACGTGGGCTTGCTAAGCGTGGTCTCTTCGCTATCCATTTCATCCCAGACCAAAGCCATTAAATTGGTCCACCATGCTTCAAAGTAAGAGGCGCCTTCAGAATCTTTTGAATTATAATAGTCCCATGACTTTAAGATTTGGTAAGCCTTTTTTTCTTCCAGGGTGAATGTTGTTGTATCCAGGGATTGTAAAAAAACGGGTAAGCTTTCTTCTGCTTTCAGGTTGTAGTTATCATTTTGTAACTCCATCATATCGGAAGGTTTAATCGCAGACGACGTACTCAGTACTTTGTTAATTCTGCGGTTGCGATAACTTTCAAAACTGTTTGCTGTAATATAGTAGGGATACGTCGCATCAACCGGATGTTGATTCGCTGAGCTTACAAATCCACGAATCGGATTTTTGTCCATCACCAGTTGTTCGTTCGGAATGAAAGCTTGCCAGCCATTAAAACTTTTGCTTCCATCCAAAACAAATTTTCCTTCATCTTTCCTGCGGGCAGGAAACTTGCCTTGAACCCGCATAGCGATATCGCCGGCCACGGAAGCAAAAACAAAATTTTGTGCTGGCGATTCATAATCATCGAGAGCATCCATGTAGTCTGAATGATTTTTTGCCCTGTTGAGCTCGTAAAAAGTTATAAACTCATTGGAAGCATCATGGGAAATCCAGCGAAAGGCATAATCCTTCAGGTTGTCGGCGGCGTGATAGCTTTCATCGTAGGTTACAGGTCCCCAGTGGGTATAGTTTACGGTATCATAAAAAACGGGCTGATCGCGTACGTGAAAAGCTTCAATTACTTTTTTTGTGTTGTTCCATTTTTCATCCAGGAGGTATTTTTCTTTTTTAGAATCCTGAAAAGTAATTTTGAACCAGTCGACCAGATCGCGTTGAGCATTGGTCACACTCCAGGCAATGGAATCCGTAAAACCGATGATAACGGTAGGAGTACCCGGCAGTGAGGCGCCCATGCAGTTTATCCCCGGAGCATTTAATTGAACAGCGTACCAAATAGAAGGCAGGCTTAGATTCAAGTGAGGATCCCCGCAAAGCATAGGGGAACCGGTACTTGTTTTGCTGCCGCTGACGGCCCAGTTGTTGCTTCCCGTAGTGGGATCCTGAGTTGGAATATTTTTGATCTTAATCAACTCTTCCGGCATAGCCATCGGAATGGTATCAGATACTACAGATTTGAAATTCCAGGCCCCCGGTTTACTTACAATAGGGTCATCCGGAGTATCACGGTCTGGGTAGAGCAAATCGACTACATCCTTGCCGAATAATTTTAAGGAATTGGTCATTTCAATATCCTTGTCGGTCATATTTAAAGTTTGGGCCATGGTCTTTAACATCAGCGCACACTTTAATGGAGTCCAGGGTTCAGGCTTATAATTCAGAAGTTTGTATTCAAAGGGTAGCTTGCTATAAACCAGCGATTCGATGTAGGCGTTTATGCCTGCTGTATAATTATCAACCATCAATTTTGACATGGCGCTATTGTCCAAAGCCTCCAAAGCAATTTCGGCTGCGTATACCATGCCGTTCCGTCGCTGACCGCGGTCATAATTTAAGACGACCCCATTTTTACCCGGGCCTGTTATCTCTGAAACTCTTCCGGCTGCTGCGTGGGTTTGAAACTCCATTTGCCACAGGCGATGCATAGCCGTTACATAACCTTGGGCTCGATAGAGGTCTTCATCATTGTTAGCGAAAATGTGAGGTATCTCCAGGGTGTCAAAAACAACCGTGACCTTATCCTTTAATCCTGAAATGCTCAATGCTCCAGACTCCTTTTGTTCAGCCGATTCTATATTTTGCCAGAATCCATGAAACGGATCAAGAAATTTTCCGAATGGAGGAATCGGATTCCCGCCAATGACCCACCGATTATCCAAAAAATAGATAAGGCCAACGGTTATGGCTAGGGAGAGGATGGTCTTTATGGTTCGCATGAAAAGTTTCGAGTTTCGAGTTTCGAGTTTCTGGCTTCGACGTACATTTCTACTAATTTTCAGGTTCGGCAACTCTAAACTCGAAACTCTAAACTCGCAACTATTTTAAGCTTTCTGGTTTTTGCTTTCAGCTTTAAGCTTATAGCTTAAAGCTCAAGGTAAAGTAAAAACCTTTTCCTAATTTCCACCCCGATATTCAAAGAAATATACTTTTAAATCGTTTGAAACTAATTTTATCTAAGTATAGCAAGGCGCAGCTCAAGAAGGCCAGGAATATCAAAGCCATATTCTTTGATGTCGATGGAGTGCTAAGCGATGGCAAGATCATTTATGATGAAACTGGGAAAGAGATTAAAAACTTTAGCGTTAAGGATGGATATATCGTTAGTCATTTGAAGAAAGCGGGAATCATCGTAGGCGCAATTTCCGGAAGAGATTCGGGTGTTACCTCCAAGCGATGTGCAGAATTGAAACTGGATTTTTGCCATCAGGGAATTATCGACAAAGCCTCTACTTTTGAAAAGTTAGCGAAGCACTACAAACTTAAATTGAAAGAAGTCGCTTTTATCGGAGATGATATTAATGATCTTCCGGTATTTGCGTTGGCCGGCTTCAGCGTTTGTCCTGCGGACACCTACAACTACATTAAAGCCCGTACCGACCTTACTACCCTTGCCAAAGGCGGGGAAGGTGTGCTGCGTGAAGTAGCAGACCTTGTGCTGGCAGCAACCGGACAATTTGAAGCCCTTCTTAAGAACGAGTAACATTTCTTTGGCCTCTGCGGCAAAAATTGAACCGCAAAGACGCAAAGGCGCGAAGAGAAATAAAAAAGGAATGAAAAAATTTACAGATAAGGTTCAGATTACGGAGAGCATTGTTTTGGAGGGTGCTGGCAGCAACCGGACAATTTGAAATTCTGCTAAAAACGAGTAGCATTTCTAAAGGCCTCTGCGCCTTTGCGGTAAAAAATTGAACCGCAAAGACGCAAAGGCGCGAGGAGAAATAAAAAAGGAATGAAAAAATTTACAGATAAGGTTCAGATTACGGAGAGCATTGTTTTGGAGGGTGCTGGCAGCAACTGGACAATTTGAAGTTCTGCTAAAAACGAGTAGCATTTCTAAAGGCCTCTGCGCCTTTGCGGTAAAAAATTGAACCACAAAGACGCAAAGGCGCGAGGAGAAATAAAAAAGGAATGAAAAAATTTACAGATAAAGTTCAGATTACAGAAAGCATCGTGTTGGGTGGAGACCGGATGGTATTATTTGCCGGACCTTGTGCAGCGGAGAGCTATGATATTTGTATTGAAACGGGAACTAAAGTGCAGGCGCTGTGTAAGCAGTTGGGAATTGATTACATTTTCAAATCGTCATTCGATAAAGCAAACCGGACTTCTTCAGGTTCTTACCGCGGGCCTTCGATAGAGGGTGGATTGGAAATTCTTTCCCGTGTTAAAAAAGACCTTGGTGTTCCGATCGTTACCGATGTACACGAATCCTATCAATGTGCAGAAGTAGCCACGGTGGTAGATGTTTTACAAATCCCCGCATTCTTATGTCGTCAAACGGATTTATTAAAGGCGGCAGCACGCACTGGTAAAGCTGTAAAAGTTAAAAAAGGTCAGTTTATGGCTCCTGAAGATATGAAGTACGCTGTAGACAAAGTAAAAGGAGAAGGAAATGATAATGTATTCTTAACCGAACGCGGCGCCAGCTTTGGATACCACACCTTGGTGGTGGATATTCGCGCGCTGCCCATCATGCGTCAGTTTTCACCCGTCATTTTTGATGTCACTCACTCTATTCAGCAACCCGGAGGAATGGGGGGATCTTCGGGAGGCCAGCGTGAATTTGCCCCTTTTTTAGCACGGGCAGCTGCGGCCGCAGGCGTCGATGGATTTTTTATTGAAACACATCCAAATCCCCAAAAAGCCTTAAGCGACGGACCTAATATGATCCCGCTGGATGAAATGGAAGGTTTCTTAAAGATGATCCATACGTATTGGAAGGTGACGAGGGACGAGGTACAAGGCACAGACTAAAGTACGAAGTACGAGGTACGAGGTACGAAGAACTGCCACCTCGTACTTCGTACCTCTGACCTCGTACCTACACTTTGCAGTTTTATTCATTAATCCTACCTTTGCCCCCCAATAAATCTAGAGGTTTAGTGGATTTAAGGTTTATACAATCTTAGTTGGTGTGAATAATATTTATCCCATTGAAACAAAAGTAAGCAAGCAGCAACGCGAACAGCTGATGAAGCAGCGCGCTACGTTGATATGGTTTACGGGTTTATCGGGGTCTGGCAAATCAACATTGGCAGTTCAGTTAGAAGCCCAGCTGTATAATCTCGGCTTTAAAACATACTTGCTGGATGGCGATAATATCCGGGCGGGGTTAAATAAGGATTTATCGTTTACAAACGAAGGGCGATTTGAAAACATCAGGAGGATCGGAGAGGTGTCAAAGCTTTTACTGGATGCCGGCGTGATCGTGTTTTCTGCTTTTATTTCACCGTTCCAGGCTGACCGCGATCAGGTAAAGGAAATTGTTGGCGCGGAAAATTATATTGAAGTTTTTGTAGATGCACCCTTGGAAATATGTGAGCAACGCGATGTAAAAGGTTTATACAAAAAGGCCCGCGCCGGTGAAGTGAAAAATTTTACAGGCATAGATTCGCCATATGAAGCACCAATACATCCGGATGTTGTTATACCAACAGGTACATTAAGCATTGAACAATCCATCGATCAACTTATGAATTTCATTCTGCCGCGTGTTAAAGTGGAAATTGGAAACTTGAAATTAGAAACTTGAAACTACATGTCCACAGTCCACGGTCGACAGTCGACAGTAGGAGTAACTTTAAACCTTGAACCTTAAACTTTAAACCTTAAACTAATTCGAAACTCGAAACTAACGTGAGCCAATATTATTTAACCCATTTAAAAGAACTGGAAGCTGAGGCGATATTTGTTATCCGTGAAGTGGTGGCCCAATTCGAAAGACCTGCGCTGTTGTTTTCAGGGGGAAAGGATTCTATTGTGCTGGCTTACTTATCGCGAAAAGCATTTTATCCCGCCCGTATTCCTTTTCCATTAGTGCATATCGATACAGGACATAATTTTCCCGAGACGATGGTGTACCGCGACTGGCTCGTAAATGAGTTAGGGGTGAGGCTTGTGGTAGGGTCAGTCCAGGAAAGCATTGACAAAGGAAGAGCAAAAGAAGAAAGCGGTTGGAATGCGAGCCGTAATGTCCTTCAAACGGTAACCCTACTGGACACCATCGAACAGCATAAATTTGATGCAGCCATGGGTGGTGCCAGACGCGATGAAGAAAAAGCGCGTGCGAAAGAAAGATTTTTTTCACACCGCGATGAGTTTGGTCAGTGGGATCCAAAAAATCAACGCCCCGAGCTTTGGAATTTATTCAATGGCCGCAAACATATGGGTGAACATTTCAGGGTGTTCCCTATTTCAAACTGGACTGAAATGGATGTATGGCAGTATATTCATTTCGAACAAATTCCGATTCCGACGCTGTACTACTCGCACGAACGCGAAGTGATCGTGCGCGATGGCGCAATTCTATCAACGTCTCCCTGGCTAAAACTAAAACCGGGCGAAGTGCCATCAAAAAAAATCGTACGCTTCAGAACCTGTGGCGATATGCCCATCACAGGAGCGGTTGAATCTACAGCGGATACCTTAGAGAAAATAATAGAAGAAGTAGCAGCATCCCGAAAAACCGAAAGAGGTACCAGGGCCGATGATAAACGCTCCGAGACAGCCATGGAGGATCGGAAGAAGAGCGGGTATTTTTAGATGTGTTTAAGTGTTTGGGTGTTTAAGTGTTTTAGTGGTGTTGAAGTGTTGGAGTGCGAAGTGTTGGAGGGAGGAGGATGGACAAATTGAAAAATTTGAAGATTGGAAAATTGGAAGATTTGAGTTTAGCGAAACTCGCCTTAAGGTTTCTGCTTTTTGCTTTACGCTTTTACGAGGTTCGATGTCAACGTTGCTGCGGACTGTCGACCGTCGCGGTGGACCTTTAAAGTATAGCCAAACTAGCTTTAAGCCTTAAGCTTTCTGCTTTAAGCTCTTAAAAATTACAAATTAATGAGACTAGAAAACTATGTCAACCTATATAAATAACCAGTTACTGCGATTTACTACGGCGGGGAGTGTGGACGATGGGAAGAGTACGTTGATCGGGAGATTGCTGTATGATAGCAAATCCATTTTTGAAGATCAGCTTGAAGCTGTCGAAGCTTCCAGTGTGAAGAAAGGTTTTGATTATGTAGACCTTTCGCTGCTAACGGATGGACTTAAGTCCGAACGTGAGCAGGGAATCACGATCGATGTGGCTTACCGCTACTTCGCCACGCCGAAGCGGAAATTTATTATTGCAGACACTCCGGGCCATATTCAATATACCCGCAATATGGTGACGGGCGCATCCACGGCTAACCTGGCGTTGATCCTGATCGATGCCAGAAAAGGGCTAGTGGAACAAACGCATCGGCATTCATTCATCGCATCGTTGCTGAAGATACCTCACGTTATTGTCTGCGTGAATAAGATGGACCTGGTGAACTATGATGAACAGGTTTACGATAAGATCGTGGAGGATTACAAAGCTTTTTCTTCCAAGCTTGAGGTGTCAGATATTCAGTTTGTGCCCATCAGCGCATTGGTCGGCGACAACGTGGTGCACCGTTCAGAAAACATGCCGTGGTACCAAGGTGCAACGCTTATGCACATCCTGGAGAGCGTGCATATCGAAAGCGATTATAACCATATAGACAGCCGCTTTCCTGTGCAATATGTAATTCGTCCGCAGTCAAAGGAGTACCCTGACTTCAGAGGATACGCGGGCAGAGTAGCAGGAGGTATTTTCAGGCCCGGCGAAGAAGTGCTCGTGCTTCCTTCCGGGTTTACGTCTAAAATAAAATCCATTGAGCTTGGTGGACAGCCTTTAGAAGAAGCCTTTGCACCGATGTCTATCACGATGACACTGGAGGATGAGATTGACATCAGCAGGGGAGATGTAATTGCTAAACCAAACAATCATCCTCAATCCTCACAGGATATTGATCTTATGTTATGCTGGATGAATCAGCGTCCGTTGAGTTTGAATACCAAATTGTTTGTCCGCCACAATACAAAAGAAGTACGTGGGATTCTAAAAGAGATCCAATACAAGCTGGACATCAATTCGCTGCATCGTCTTGAAAACATAGATCACTTGACGATGAATGAGATTGCCCGGGTAAGAATCAGGACAGCCCAGCCGTTAGCCTTTGACAGCTACCGTAAAAACAGAATAACAGGCAGTGTTATTTTAATTGACGAAGGCACGAATGAAACGGTAGCAGCAGGGATGATTGTTTAGTTCGAGGTTTGGTTAGTGTGATTGATTGAACCGCAAAGGCGCAAAGACGCAAGGATGATGTCAAAATAAAATATACTTATTTAGGCTTCCCTCAGCTCTCAGATCAGTGGTTATCGGCAAAGATTCTGCTTTAAAAATTATTTACGAATCGCTTGAAACCTTCCGTTAATTTGGGAACATTAAAATTGATGAGAAAGCCTAGTCGCTTATGTGCAAGTTTGAGGTAGCTGATGATTTGTGCTTCATGTACCGGGAGAATTCCTTCAACAGCTTTTAATTCAATGACAATTTCTTCATCGACAAGAATATCAATTACATAATCCTTGTTTAATAAATGCCCTTTATAAATTAAAGGAATCGGAACCAATGACTGAAAATTTACCCCACGAATATTTAACTCTTTCGAAAGGCAATGTTGATAAACAGATTCTAAGAGGCCCGGACCCATTTCTTTATGTACTGAAATAGCTGAAACAAGAATTATTCGTGAAAGCTCATTAAGCTGCCCATTATCTTTCATAATTTACACAACGGTTTAGAAAATCAATTTACAATATAAAACCATTTCCTTGCGTCTTTGCGCCTTTGCGGTTAAAACTTTATGGGAATAAACTATCAATCCTTAATAGAAGCAGCGCTAAAAGCTGCCCAGTTCGCCAGCAAAGAAATCCTCGACGTCTACGAATCTGGAAATTTTCAGTCCGAACTGAAGGGTGACAACTCCCCCCTTACCCTCGCTGATAAAAGAGCTCACCAGGCGATTACCACAATCTTACTATCATCCAATTTTCCAATCTTATCCGAAGAAGGTAAAACGATTCCTTACGAAGAGCGCAGAGCATGGGAACATTTTTGGATGGTCGATCCATTGGATGGTACAAAAGAATTTTTGAAGCGCAATGGTGAGTTCACCGTGAATATTGCTTTCATCCACAAAAATAAACCTGTACTTGGTGTTGTAGCAGTACCGGTGACAGGCGATGTGTATTATGCTGTGGATCATGATGCATTTATAAAACGTAAAGGTTCAGAAAAAAAGTTGGCGCATCGAGGGAGGATTGACTTACACCAGTCCGCTTTGCGGGTAGTTGCTTCCCGGTCGCATATGAATGAAGATACCCAGCAGTTTATAAATTCCCTTCAACATCCATCGTTGGTTTCCTCTGGGAGCAGCCTTAAATTTATGCTGCTGGCAGAAGGTGCTGCAGACGTGTATCCCCGCTATGCACCCACTATGGAGTGGGATACGGCAGCTTCACAGGCTATTGTAAATGCAGTAGGGCTACAGGTAATTCAACAAGGGACATCGGAAGAACTTGTCTATAATAAACCAAACCTATTAAATCCGAATTTTTTGGTGTGTTGACATAGTGAACCGCTGAGGTGCAGATGATGTGCAAAACCAATTTTTAAGAAACTCTCTGCGTCTTTGCGCCTCCGCGGTTCAATTCATTTTAGCAGCCCCTAAATAACCGAATGCACTCGTTTCCGGCATCATTGCACGATAACAATTATGCCACAAACAGACTTTTATCATCATGGATGTGAAAAGACGTACCTATATTTGCAGACCAGTGCCCGTAAGAGATGAAAAACGCTAAATTTTTATATTTGGGTACCTTTTTGGCTCCTATCGCAATAAATGATAGGGTAGATAGAACTGTAAAAGATTTAACTTTTATTCCTGAATTAAACCCTAAAGAACTGAGCAAGTTGAACCGAAGATGAATAAAAATGCAAAGATCTATATAGCCGGCCACCGTGGAATGGTTGGTTCTGCTATTTTTCGAGAGCTTCAGAAGGAAGGATATGATAATATTTGTTTCGCCACATCAAAGGAACTGGATTTAAAAAATACTGTCGCCGTAGATAATTTTTTTAAAAAGAACCAGCCTGAGTATGTGTTTCTGGCTGCGGCCAAGGTAGGTGGAATTTTGGCGAACAATAACTATCCCGCAGATTTCTTGTATGAAAATCTCATGGTCCAAAATAATGTTATTGAAGCATCTTTCCGGTATGATGTTCAAAAACTTTTATTCCTGGGATCGTCCTGTATATATCCGAAATTTGCTCCCCAGCCGATTCAGGAAGAAAGTTTGTTGAGCGGGTATCTTGAGCCAACCAATGAAGCCTATGCAATTGCAAAAATTGCAGGCATAAAACTTTGTCAGGCATATCACAAACAACATGGCAAGCGATTTATTTCAGCGATGCCCACGAACTTATATGGTTTTGGTGACAACTATCATCCTGAAAATTCACATGTGCTCCCTGCGCTCCTTCGCAGGATCCATGAAGCCAAAGAAAACAACAGCGAGGAAGTGGTAATTTGGGGTACAGGCACACCGTTGCGTGAATTTATGTTTGCGGATGATCTCGGAGCAGCATGCCTGTTTTTAATGCAGCGATATGAAAAACCGGATATAATTAATGTTGGCACGGGCGAAGAAATTTCTATTTTGGAGTTAGCTCATATTATCGCGGAAGCGGTGGGATATAAGGGACGCATCGGATTGGATAAAACCAAACCAGACGGCACACCGCGAAAATTAATGGATTCCACGCGGTTACATAATTTAGGTTTCCGTCATCAAACCTCGCTAAAAGAAGGAATTGGTATTACGTACCAGGACTTCCTCAGCAAAGCAACAGTCTATAGTGAAGTGAAATAGTTTCTATTTGTACCTCTGCGGCTGCGTGGTAAATTTAAACCGCAAAGGCGCAAAGATAATGCAGAGATGAAAAAAGTTTACAGAGGAGCTTTAAATAGAGAAGGAGATGTGTGCTGATAAAGAATAGTCTTTACTTTGCGCCTTTGCGTCTCCGCGGTAAAAATTAACCGCAAAGGCGCAGAGACGCAAAGGAAATACTTGAGTAAAAAAAATACTGAGAAGGAGTTCAGATCTTTCCAACAACAGGAAAGCAACATGAAGCTCTCGAAACTGATAAGAATAATTTTTCTTTGCGCCTTTGCGTCTTTGCGGTAAAAATTAACCCGCTAAGCAGCAGACGCCGAATCTTAAACCTATAATTTGAACATTACGAAATGAAAAAAGCATTTATCACAGGTATTACCGGTCAGGATGGAGCCTATCTCGCAGAGTTTTTATTGGAAAAGGGCTATGAAGTGCATGGATTAAAAAGGCGTTCTTCGTTATTTAACACCGCGCGTATTGATCACATCTACCAGGATCCTCATGATAAAGGCGCACGGATGAAGCTGCACTACGGCGACCTGACTGACTCCACCAACCTTATCCGCCTGATACAGGAAATCCAACCCGATGAAATTTACAACCTGGGTGCTATGAGCCATGTGCGGGTAAGTTTCGACATGCCTGAATATGTTGCTAACACAGATGCTATCGGAACGCTCCGGATACTGGAAGCGGTGAGGTTATTAGGCCTTACGGAGAAGACTCGAATTTATCAGGCTTCTACGTCTGAGCTATACGGAAAAGTACAGGAGATACCTCAATCTGAAAAGACACCATTTTATCCACGCTCTCCTTATGCGGTGGCGAAAATGTACGGCTACTGGATCACGGTAAATTACCGCGAAGCTTATAATATGTATGCCTGCAACGGTATTCTTTTTAACCACGAATCTCCGTTGCGCGGAGAGACCTTTGTATCGCGTAAAGTTACGCGTGCTGTTGCCCGTATGGTTTTAGGATTGCAGCAAAAAGTATACATGGGAAACATTGATTCCAAGCGTGACTGGGGCCATGCCCGCGACTATATTGAAGCGATGTATTTAATTCTTCAGCAAAAAGAAGCCGAAGATTACGTTATCGCTACCGGTGAAACTACTTCTGTGCGGGAGTTTATGATCCGCTGTTTTGCTCACGTAGGGGCTACACTCGTATTTAAAGGAAAAGGCGTAAAAGAAATAGGTATTATAGACCAGGTAAGAGATGTTGTTGAAGGAGGTTCAGCCCTTAAGGCCGGCGATGAAGTGGTAGCAATCGATCCCCGCTATTTCCGTCCCACAGAAGTTGACTTGCTATTGGGAGACCCAACAAAGTCAAAAGAAAAGTTAGGCTGGAGACCCAAATACGACGTAAACAGGCTTCTCCAGGAAATGGTAGACGCAGACTTGGATCTTATGAGAGGAGAGAGCCATTTGAAGAAAGGCGGGTTCAGGACTTATAATTTCCATGAGTAGCACCCCTGGATTCCTTCCCTTCCTAAGGGAAGGTGCGACCCCGACTCGTCGGGGGATGCGGAAGGGTGGAGGTCGCACACAATTTCCTGTGAAATAAGCAAGTAAGATAAAAAAATAAAGAAGGGCAGACGGGTAGAACTGCTAAATAAAAAAGCCAAGCTTAGCTTGGCCGCAAATTTTGCCACGATAAATTATCGTGTATACACGGATGGTAATCCATTCTTCTTCAGAAATGACTCTGCGGCTTTGGATTTTTTTAGAACAAAGGGGGCATTGCTGTAGTCTTTAACTTTCTTGCTAACTACAATTTTACGTTTCTTATTGCTTTTCTTCGCCTTTTTTAAAGATATAACCGACATGACTCTCTTCTATTTGGTATGCTAATTTACTGAATTATTTACGTTTGGCCAATGATGCTTTATAAGGCCTGCTTTTTTCGAAAAGTTCCCATTCACCATCACTCAATGCTCCCCAAATTTCGAATGAACGGGAAATTTCTTGTAGGTGTTTTGTAATTCCCATCAAATAGTACCTTGTCCGTGATGGCGTACTTCCCTGAGCAAAAACCAGCGCTTCAGGATACTCATCTGTAAAGTAAACTACTGCCGTTGCTATTGTTGCCAGTACCTTTTCAGAATCTTTATTATTACTTACTACCAAGTCATCTATTTTGTCCGCCGCTTCATTGCTTCCGCTCTGCTAGGGAGAGGTGTGAGCGCATCGCAATAAGAAATTGCTAGTCCGAGACTCTGCGCTCCTCGAAGATTACATTATCGCTACCGGTGAAACTACTTCTGTGCGCGAGTTTATGATCCGTTGTTTTGCTCACGTGGGGGCTACACTCGTATTAAAGGAAAGGGCGTAAAAGAAATAGGTATTATAGACCAGGTGAGAGATGTTGTTGAAGGAGGTTCAGCCCTTAAGGCCGGCGATGAAGTGGTAGCAATCGATCCCCGCTACTTCCGTCCCACAGAAGTTGACTTGCTATTGGGAGACCCCACAAAGTCAAAGGAAAGTTAGGATGGAGACCAAAATACGACGTGAACAGGCTTCTCCAGGAAATGGTGGACGCAGACTTAGATCTTATGAGAGGAGAGAGCCACTTGAAGAAAGGTGGGTTCAGGACGTATAATTTCCATGAATAGGAGAAGTGTTTTTAAGTGCTATAGGTAGAAGGATATAATAGTAAAAAAAGGATCAGCGAAATGCTGATCCTTTTTTGTTTTTATGGCAGGAAATTGATGAGTCTAATAGAGCTGTGAGCAATGAGCCCCGAGCGAGAGCTTGACAACTCGAAACTTTAAACCTTAAACTCGAACTTTTGCCAGATTACTTTTTAGCCAAGGCTGCCTTGATTGGTGACATGTCTATATATTGGATAAAACGATCGATTTTATCTGCATCGTTGAAATGCATATCCGAATGCACCCAAAAAGAAAGCTTTTTGCCGTTTTTATACTTCACGTTTACCTGGTACCAGCTTAGCAGCCAATTCCCTGCCATGTCAGGTCCTTTTTGTGGCTGATTTACTTTTAAAGGAAGCCAGATATCGCTAACAAACGAAATTGAGTCGATTACTTTAACTCGTCTATCTTTCCAATAATCGGTGATTGCTTTTTTGCCTGTAAGACTATCTCCCGCAGACCAAAGGTACACAGCATTGTCGGCAAAGGAGTTCATCCAACCATCAATATCTCCGCTTGTTAGTTGGGCAATTCCTTGCTTGCCTATTTCCGTATATTTAGGATCGGCAAACTCCGACTGAGCAGGAGGCTTGGTTTCAGTTGTATCCGATTCAGCCACTTTTTGTTCCGGCTTATTGCATGCCACCAAAGCAGCAATACAAAACAGCGCTAATAAAACATTTTTCATAGATCATTTAGGGTTAGGTTTAAGTCAGTTGTGAATTGAGAGAGCAATGATAGAAAACAGGTGAGAACTAAATGTAATAAGAAAAAAGAGAAACTAAGAAGGTTTATCGTATAACTAATACTGGCTAACTATAATGCGTGATCGGCTATGTGTTCTACGAAGTGTAAAGAGAAGTTAGGCTGGAAGCCAAGTACGATGTAAATACCTGATCCGCGAAATGGTCGACGCAGATGCATAAGGGGTATCGCACAAAAGATTAATTTGAACCCAAAAATTCCTTCCCTTATTTAAGGGAAGGTGCGAGCGCAGCGATGCGGAAGGGTGGAAAGTTCGCAGACAATTTTTTTATAAAGTAGAGAAACATATATTCTTACCTTCCTGATGACGCGAAAACATAATACCAGCAGGAAATATTTAGAAACGCTAATTCTAAGCGCCACATCCATTTTCATCTCTAAAACCTTTCTTAAGGTCAGCATAGCCTTCAACAGGCTCAGCCAATAACCAAACTGGTTACAATCTTGTTCATAGAAAATTATGTGAGGTTCTACACGTTAAACCTCCATAATAGAGGGGCAGTTTTGTTTAAGGAAATTCCATGACTTACTGTATATTTACCCCCTCTTTGAAAACGAAAAACATAGAAATGATCCGTATTTGGCTGATTTTTGGCGTAGCCCTGATAGCTTTTTAACGCCTGTGTACCAGCAAAAAAGTTGATGTATTTGCAAAACGGCGATGAATTAAAAAAAAGGAAGGATATTCCAAAAGATACTATTTTACGCTCACATGAACTTAACATTCAGGAATACCGTATCCAGCCGCTGGATATTTTAAGTGTTAGTTTTGAAACCTTAAGCGATGAAAATGATGCCTTTGATTTTCTTTCCAAGCTTGCAGTCCAACAGGGAAGAGCGGGCGGAGGAGTGCGGCAGGTGTCGAGCGGAATCGTGGTAAATACGGAAGGTGAAATCGAATTTGCCGTGCTGGGGAATATTAAAGTAGCAGGTTTAACCATTTTTCAGGCGCAGGATACGCATACAGGCTGTTGCGTCAAAGTTTATTCCGGATGTTATTGTGAGGGTGCGAATGCTCAATTTTCGATTTACGGTCTTAGGTGAAGTAAATGGAGAGAAAACGGTCATTTCTGCGACAACCCGGTTAACGATGATGGAAGCTATTGGCCAGGCTGGAGGACTGGGTGAATTGGCGGACCGAAGCCATGTAAAAGTAATTCGCCAAAATGGCAATAAGGCGGAGATATTTTATGTAAACCTGTTGAAGGAGGAATACCTGGAATCACCTTATTATTACATTCAGCAAAATGATGTATTGATTGTTCCCGCCTCTAAAGCAGCGCACATTCAGAAGGTATTTTACCGGCAACCTAGGGATCATTACCACTGTCCTTTCCTTTGCATTATTAATTTATACTTTGTCAACTCGATAGCATTGAACTCACCCATTAATATTCCGGAATTACAAGATCTTGCGCCCTTGAAGGAAAATACGAAGGGGTTTCAGATCAACTTTAAACGAGTAGCTGACAGGGTCATCCGTTTATGGTACGTTATTGTTCTTTCGCTGATCGTGGCCTTAACTGTAGCTTATCTCATTAACGGTATACACACCGAATCTATCCTATTAAAGCTTCTATTATCATTAAGGAAAATGATGAAAATGCAGGAGCAAAATTTTTATACGATAATGACGCTCATTAACCCATATCGTAATTTCATCAATGAGCTCTACATCATGAAATCCTATCCCTTGCTACAGGAAGTGATGGAGAGCCTGGGATTTGAAGTTTCCTTGTACCGGGAGGGAGAAATTCAGACCACTGAATATTACAATCCGGATTTTCCGGTAAAATTTCACATTCTGCCCAAGGGCGCAAGACCCACTGGGAAGTCCATGTATTTTAAGATCAAAGATGAGCAAACCTTTTCCCTTCAATATATCTCCGAAGAAGAAGAGGCGGGAAAAGAATTCGCCTCGCTTACACTTTAATGATACCTTGCAGGTCAATGGATTTCAATTATTTGTAGAAACCAAAGGCCCTGTTAAGCAGTTTATCGGTCAGACTTTTATGATCCAGTTTAATGATCCGCTTTCCCTGGCAAAATCTTATTCGCACGGTTAAATGCCACATGGGCAGCGTGGGTGCATCGGTTGTGAATCTGGAAATCACGGGCCCTGTTGCCAGAAAGGAAATCGATTTCTTAAACAAATTTATTGAGCGATATCAATTTTATGACATAGAAAAAAAGAACAGGGTTGCCACGATGGCTATTGGTTTTCTGGATCAGCAACTGCTGGTGATTGGAGATTCATTAAATGAGTATGAAGACCAGGTAGAGGCTTTTAAGGAAAGGAATATTATCACCAGCCTGGAGGAGGAAACCAACCGGTTATATCAGCAAGATTCAGGGATTTGAAACTCAAAAATTTCAATATCAAGTTGCTGGATAATTATTTCAAATACATCACAGAGCTGTTAAAAAATAATCAATACGATGGAATTTTTACGCCTTCAAGTGTTGGCATAACCGACAATATCGTTTCAGGACTGGTGACTGCCTTAATTGCGGAACAGACACAGGTAAATCTTTATAAAAGCAATGCCGACCCAGGGTGCGGAACGATTGGAAGAAAATCCGATCTTACAGGCGAAGCTGAAAGAGAATTGAATTTATCAAAAATGATATTCTTAAAACCATCGAAAATAGCCGGCAAACCCAAAAGATCAATATTGCCTTTATCAATGATCAGATAAAACTGGTTGAAGCACAGTTGGCAAAGCTTCCCAGCACCCAGCGCGAACTCGTGGATATACGACGTAACTATTCCTTAAAGGAAAGTCTGTACGTATTTCTTATTGCAAAAGCGTACAGAGGCCGGATTGTCAAGGGCATCCACAACTTCCGATATTGTTGTCGTAAATCCGCCAATGGCTGGCGGCGCTATTGCTCCAAAAGTCAACAGAATTATGTTATTGCGGCGGTGCCGGTTTGCTGCTTCCATTGCTGATTTTTGTTATTCTGGAAATTGTTAATGCCAGAATTCAGTCCCGAGAAGATATTGAACGCATTACTTCCGTGCCTGTTATTGGAGGCATCGGTCATAATGTCGCAACAGACCAGCTGTAGTGCATAGCCGGCCTAAATCTGCTATGGCAGAATCTTTCGGGCATTGCGATCTAATCTCAATTACTTTACCGGCAATAAGGACCACCTTGTTTTTATGGTAACATCTTCGATTCCTGGGGAAGGCAAATCATTTACCACGCTGAATCTGGCTTCGGTTATTGCCATGGCAGGAAAGAAAACTTTAATCATGGGCGCAGATTTAAGAAGACCAAAATTATATGATGATTTGGGCTTGAACAATGAGGTGGGCTTGAGTCAGTACTTATCCGGGAATGGCTACGCAGGATCAGATCATTCAACCAAGTAAAATTGAAGATCTGTATTTGATTTCCGGCGGTCCCATGCCACCCAATCCAAGTGAATTATTGATACGGCCCGCTGATGGAGCAATTAATGCGTGACCTTCGCGAAAAATTTGATTTTATCATTATCGATACGCCACCGCTTTCTTTTGTGGCGGATGCCTTTGTGATTTCAAAATATGCGGATCATTCAATTTATGTGATCCGCCAGGATTTTACACCTAACATTGCGCTACAATCGCTCGAGGAGTTTTATCAAATGGGTAAACTTACCAACATCAGCATACTCTTCAATGATTTGCGAAAGTCGGGCCTTGGATATGGATATGGAGGATATGGATATGGTTATGGATATGGTTATGGATATGGCTACGCATACGGTTATAGCTCTCAAGGAAAAAGAAAAGGAATCCGGTTATTATACATGGATTGAGAATTTCCAAGGTAACAAAAGAGAAAATGTAGCTAAGCATGATATGGACAGTTACAATACTATATAAAGCCAAGAAGGGATGGAAATTTGCTAATCTAATAGGAGTTGTGGCGGTATCGGGATTTATTGTATTTTCTTACGATACGAGGGATTAAAGCAAAATATGCTCAAAGTGTTTTAGGGATCGGGTGGGTTATTATTCAACCTGTTGTTACTTTGCTGGTCTTCACGTTTGTTTTCGACAGAGTAGCCAAAGTAAGTTCCGATGGTATTCCCTATGCGCTTTTTGCTTTTCTTGGCTTATGGCCTTGGAATTATTTTGCAGGGACCTTAACCGAGTCGGCCAACAGTTTAATTGTGAATGCAAGCATCATCACAAAGGTTTATTTTCCACGCATCGTATTGCCATTAGCCTCCGTTTTCACAAAGTTGCTGGATTTTATCATTGCGTTTGTTATTGTCGTAGCCTTGCTATTGTATTATCAGGTCGTACCGGGTGTTTCGGTCGTATTTTTACCGCTGCTAATCTTGCAGCTGTTACTTACCTCCTTGGGACTGGGAATGATTCTATCCGCTATGGCTGTACAATACACGGGATATTAAACATGCTATTAAGTTTCATGGTGCAGATTTTAATGTACGGAGCCCCCGTGGTGTACAGCACACGGGCAGTTCCGGAGCAATATCAATTTTGGTATAGCCTCAAATCCAATGGTGGGTGTTATTGAGGGTTTCAGGGCGTCCTTCCTGAAAACCCGGTTCCCTGGCACTGGGTGTGGCCGGGCGGCTTTGTATCTATTCTGTTATTTATTTGGTATGATTTTCTTCCGGAAAATGGAAAGGGTTTTTGCGGACGTAGCATAAGTTTTGTATTTAAAAGTATAATGATGAATGAATCAGTAATAGAAGTTGAGAATATTTCAAAACGGTACAGGATAGGTTTAAAGGTCAAAGGTGATAACACCTTTTACTGGTCAGCTCTTCAATGTTATAAAAGCTCCTTTTTCAAATTTTAGACGACTGACAGGTCTAAGTAGTTTCGGATAAAAATGATGCCTCCGTTTTCTGGGCGTTAAGAGACGTCAATTTTGAGGTCAAAAAAGGTGATGTATTGGGAATCATCGGGAGAAATGGAGCCGGTAAAAGCACATTGCTTAAGATTCTTTCGCGAATCGCAGAACCCACTAGCGGTTCCGTTAAAATTACGGGGCGAGTTGCATCTCTGCTTGAAGTAGGTACAGGATTTCATCCTGAGTTAACGGGCCGTGAAAATGTGTACATGAACGGCACCATCCTTGGAATGAGACGGAAAGAAATAGATTCAAAATTTGAGGAAATCGTTGAATTCAGCGGTGTAGAGAAATTTCTTGACACCCCCGTGAAATTTTACTCGTCGGGTATGAAGGTGCGCTTAGGTTTTGCAGTGGCTGCCCACCTGGAACCTGAAATATTGATCATCGATGAGGTTCTGGCCGTTGGTGATGTCGAGTTTCAAAGAAAATGCCTTGGCAAAATGAAGGATGTTAGCCAGAACCACGGGAGGACTATCCTGTTTGTAAGCCATAATATGTTTGCTATAAAATCCTTGTGCAAGACGCGGGCTGTTAATGGACAAAGGAAAAATTGAAAATGCTGGCAAAATTGAAGATGTTGTATACACTTATTTGTCTTCAGAAAAGGCAGAGATCACTTCCTTTATTGAAATAGGAAAAGAATTCAATGGATTTAAGGTTCATTCAATCACTGTATCCAATAACGGAATCAGTGGGAATTTTAATATTGAAGAAGACCTTACCTTCGATATAAAAGTTTCAAGCGATCAGAATCACGAATCAATCAACATCAATCTTTTTTTTAAAACTAATGACGATGCAGTGATCTTTCGCAACTTGCTCTAAGGCAGAATATTTCAATAAAGGAGAATATAATTTTAATTGTGTGATTCCAGGAAATACATTGAATGATATACCATATACTATCGATATAATGGTAGTTAAAAAACGGATCGGTCATGCTCCATCATTTAAAGGATATTTTATCGATTGAAGGCATAGAAGAAAAAAGAGAAGCGGGATGGTTAGGAAAATTTCCGGGTATGATAAGGCCATTGTATTATCCATGGACAAAAAGTAAAATTCATGAACTCGTTTAAAGTCAGCTTTGACAAAAGAGCTCGTTCAGAGTTTGTCGAACAATTTTGGAATTGAAAATTATGATGAATATAGATTTGGTAAAATGCCCGCCCATTCTTCCGCCATTTACAAGATCTTCGCCTACTTTATTGGATACAATGAAGAGAATAATTAAAAGAGTTATAGGATATAAAGGCAATAAAAAATCAATAAATAAATTTTTAGAAAGATCATTAAACAAAATAAAAGAATATGATAATGGCTTAGAACATATTTACAATATCTAAATCAGGAGGACAAAAATCTAATTGTTAAATTAATTGCATATAGAATATTAGGGTATAAGAAAGTAAAATTGCCTCTAAATAATGCAAGCATATTGGAATGCGATAAAAACTAGTGAAGAATTTAAAAATCCCCAACGATACATATGATCCACATTTCCTGCATTTGCTTCTGGATAAATTTGATCTAAATGCCAATCGGGTATGACATTAAGCTTTACTTTAGTGATCTCGGTATAGTTATTGATTTTATACTTGAACAGTACACTTATAAATTAGGAGGCAAAAATATAGTACAACCTGAGAAAGGAGATGTTATTTTAGATGTTGGTGGATGTTGGGGTGATACTGCATTATATTTTGCTTCTAAAGTGGGTGAAAACGGAAAAGTATATTCTTTTGAGTTTATTCCCGACAATATTAAATTATTTAATATTAATACATCCTAAATCCAACGTTAGTCAATCGGATAGAATTAGTCCAGCATCCTGTTTCAAGTATTTCCGAACGAGACAATTTATTTTAAAGACCAAGGTCCTGGAAGCAAGATAAACTATGAACCATTTGAAGGCCAAACTGGCGCAACAACAACCATAACAATCGATGATTTTGTTGCTCAGAATGATGTCCCAAGGGTTAATTATATCAAAATGGATATTGAAGGTGCCGAATCGATGGCGTT
>CAWING010000012.1:0-831192 GCA_963837415.1 uncultured Bacteroidota bacterium
CCAAGGCATGACGCCAACGTTCCGTGTACATGCACTGGTAAAATATTTAGTATACTCCGAGGCAATTCTTGAGGATAAAACCGGGCTTTCGGCGGTTGACTTGAAGGTCAAAAAATACTAGGACGAAGTCCTAAATACAAAATGCGCAACTTGATTAAGTAAAATCATTGCGCTGAGTGCTGTACTAAATTGAAACAATAAGATGTTTCAGAATGACTCAACGGGAAATATCATACTAACCGTTTCCGTGATTTAGGAGCTATAAGATGTAAAGTGGTCGATGGTATGGAATTTGATTTTGCTATATCTAACAACGAAAAACGCACGTTTCTCAACATAAAAAATCACTTTCATAATTTACCTATTGATTAAACTTTAAACCCATGCTCATCACCTATCTAAAACTCTCCTTGCGCCTGATCATCCGCAACCCTTTCTTCTCAGCGATCAATATAGTTGGTCTATCAGTCGGTTTCATTGCATTTTTTATTTTGTGGCAATACAGTAATAATGAACTGGCGAGTGACCGGCAATGGAACTATTGGGACAGGATTTACAGGTTCGGATTGAAGTTCAGTTGGACCGATGATAAAGTTAATTGGCAAGGAAGTGCATTTGGAACGAATGATGCCGCTTATACTAACTTCGTAGCGGATCATTATACAGAAATTGAAGAATACACGAGAATTTTGGTTCAAAATAACTTTACCAGTACTCGTGCGGGCTTCAACTCATATTTGAAAGACCACGGAAATGAAATTGTTTTTACAATCGAGTCACCTCATGGGTTCAGTTCTTTTGATGAAACTGGGGTCGTGTATGCAGATCTTAATCTATTTTCTTTTTTCGGCATACCTTTGATAGAGGGTGACGCCAATACCGCGCTTACGCTTTCTGGTTCCGTAGTCCTTTCCGAGAGTGCTTCGATAAAATATTTTGGCACTGTTCACAGTCTCGGTAAAACCATTTTATTGAATGACAAGATACATCTGAAAGTTACGGGGCGTCTTCAAGGACCTACCTCGAAACACCCATCTAAACTTTGATGTGGTCATATCCAGCGAAAGGTTAAGGGATATATACGGCAAATTTAATCAGGCGTTTTGGGCTCCTACGTGTTATGTCAGACTGGCGAGCAACGTCAATGTAAAAAATCTCGAATCGAGGATAAGTAGTGAGACAAAAAAACAGATAGAAGAAGTTACCATTAAAAATTCTGCTTATTCACGGGGCGAAATGTATCTTCAGCCCCTGAGTGAATTATCTTTTGACAGTCATCGTCATGACTTTTATCCGACCAAGTCAAGGACTGTCCTTATAATTTTCAGATACACTTCAATCGCTATATTGTTGCTCGCATGGTTCAATTACATAAACCTTTCAATTTCCTCTAGCCGAAAAAGGATGCGAGAGTTGGCTGTAAGGAAAGTTATTGGTGGAAAGAACTCGGATTTAATTTTCCAATTCATAACGGAGGCACTGGTCATTAATGCTATCGCTATTGCACTGGCTTTTTCGATAATTCAGGTGATCCACTCACCCATGAAGCTCTTGTTAGGCTTTTACATTCCCGACCTGAGCTCCATGGACTTCTCGACCTTGATCATGTTTTTGTTGACTTTTGCAATGGGAGTAACATTCACAGGCCTTTATCCTGCCATGGTTTGTTCAAAACAAAATCCGGTGAAGATGCTTGGTCAGGGTGTCGTAAAAAAGCGAAAGAATAATTTCAATATTTCGTTTACAACCCTCCAATTCAGCGTTGCCATATCACTCATTGTTGTAGCATATTCAGTTTGGAAACAGATAGAGTTCGTTTTGAGCAAGGATATTGGGCTGGACCTTTCGCAAACCCTGGTGATCAATCTTCCACACGTGCGCGATAATAGCTTCAATACGCAGATAGAGAGTTTGGTAAGAGAACTGAATAGCAATGCGGTTGTAAATGAGTTGACTATCAGTCAGTCTGTTCCCGGAGACGGTTTGCAGCAATTCATAGATCTGGCCTTAAATACGTTGGATGCTGGCGTATCAATAGAAAGCAATGGAGGTGTTGACGAAAATTTCATCTCCTTTTACAAGATCAAATTACTAGCGGGTAGAAGTTTCCTTCCAGATTCGCCGGCCGACAGCTCGTCCATCCTAGTGAGTTTAAGCACCGCCAACCGGCTCGGATTTAAAAGTGCAGAGGAAGCGATAGGTCAGAATGTTTACCTTTTTAAGGAAAATCGGGTGAAGGTTATCGGGGTATTTGAAGATTATAAGTTAACACCTTTCCTCAATGAGGGATACATTAACTACAATGGTGAACCCGGTTTGGCATTGACTTACAAAGACTTCCTCATGCCAGGTGCGTCCTTCAACAAGATAAACCGTATTTCACTGAGGGTACCGTTGGAAAAATTTTCCGATGTAATCCCTGAAATTGAGAACAAGTTCTTAAAGTATTTTCCAGGAAAAAATTTTAATTGGTACTTCTTAGATTCAGTCATCACCGGCAAATATAATCAACAGCTGGTTGCTCGAAATCAAATTACGCTGTTCTCAATTCTCGCCATCGCTATTGCATGTTTGGGCCTGTTAGGATTGATTACCAATAAGGCAATCGAAAAAACTAAAGAGATTGGAATACGGAAAGTTCTGGGCGCTGAATTTTATCAAATCGCCGTCCTCCTACTAAGTAGTACAACGAAACAGCTAGTAGTAGCCGCCGTTATTGGCGTTCCCGTAGCAATTTACTTTACGAATCAATATTTGCAAAACTTTTCTGAACAAGTTAGTCTTCACTGGTTGCATTATAGCAAACCGCTGGTTTTGCTGGTTATAATTACGGTGAGTACCGTAGGCGTAGTTGTATGGAGAGCTGCGCGGGCCAACCCTGTTGAAGCATTAAAACATGAGTGATGAAAAACCTTGTTGAGTTATCCTGATGTCAGGTAATCAATTATGTGGCTCCCAAATCGTCACCAAATATTTAAATTTAAAAAATAGAATTGGACCACAATAAACTGAGAAAGACAGGCGTAATTTGCAATTACTGCTTCGCAACGCTCCAACAAATATTTCTCAACACCTGCGGAATGAAAGAAGGTTTATGAATTTCTCTTTGACAATAAATCTCTCATCTTCAACAATGGAAACCCCAGGACTCTTCTATCAATTTTTACAATTTTGAGAGGTTGCTACAAGAAATAGTCATGTCCATGATTTGGCCGTTATCAGTGTTGGAATATTATTCAAATTCATCAAAGCCAGCTCGTTAATCAACTACCGCAATATGCGCTCTGTTGCACTCCTTGCCTCAGCCATTATTTATTATGGTCCCCGACACCAAGGACTCTAGACTTTCGTAATTAACCCGCAACGCCTTACAAATTTGTTTATCCTCGAATCTCGCCAAATCATCCAGAAAATGGGTTCGATATTCTGGACGTCCAGTGTAGTTCTAGCGCTAAAGGTTGGTACATTTTTTTAGGCAAATTTTTTCGATATCTTATGTGAAAGATCTAAGAGAAAATCCCATGCCCACCTTCAAACGTCGAACCTTCCTCAAAAACTCCATCCTCACCGGTGTCGGTGCCTCCGTGCTAAAGCTTGACCCATTGATGGCTAACAACCCGAAGAATTTATTCCACCTAAAATCAATGCATCAAAAAAGATCATCGTGGGTGGAGCAGGACTGGGAGGAATGTGCTGCGCCTATGAACTGATGAAGAAAGGTCACGAAGTAGTTGTCCTCGAAGCATCTGGCCGGCATGGCGGTCATGTGTTCACTGTTCACGACGGATTGTCCGACGGACTATATGGTGACTTTGGAATGGAACATATTACAAAGCCCGGCTACGATCGCTATTGGGAATACATTAAAGAGTTTAATCTTACAGCGCTTCCTTATCCCAGACGCAAGAACGTATTGAGAAGGATCGACGAAAAATTCTACACGGAAGAAATGCTGCACGATCCTGCTGTACTCAAGGGTTTTGGATTCAATGACAAAGAGGTGAAGTATTTGTCAACAAACCCGTGGTGGGATCTGGAATCGTTATATGTAAAGCCATACCTGGACAAGTTCAAGGATGAATATCAACCTTTCGGCGTTGGATACGATGATTGGGACAAATTCCCAATGGCCGATATTTATAAAAAGGATGGCGCTTCCAAAACCGCTCTGCGATTCCTTGGAGGGAATAACGCCTCCGCGCTTTTCACTCTCTGGCATGATGCGATACTGAAATTGCGCGGTGTTCCCCTGGCGCCGCCGGAAGTTTTTAGATTGAAAGGAGGGAACCAGATGTTGCCCAATACTTTCGCGAAGCGATTGGGCTCAAGAGTGTGGTTGAACACGCCGATCGTCTCGATCAAACATAGTGACAGTGGGGTATCCGTGACCTACAAACAACACAATGAACAAAAAGTAATGGACGCTGAATTCTTTGTCAATTGTATTCCATTGCCGGCGTTCAAGAACATACCTGTAGAGCCTGCGTTACCTGCGGAACGACAATATATCATTGAGAATGTGGCGTATGATTCTTATCAGCGCTTTGTTTTTCAGGCCAGCTCCAAGTTTTGGCTTGACGACAATCTCACCATAAATATGGACTTGGATCATCCCGATCTCTGGTCGGTATGGCAGTGTGCGGATGAGGTGGATACACACCGGGTTATTGTATTGGGTACAGGACCAGGAGGGATTTCACCTCAACGAGCACTGGCTGCTTTCCGCGAGGTATATCCAGGCAGAAAAAAAGATACGATCGAGCTGGCCATCAGCAGAGACTGGACGAAAGAAACTTTTTCTCCTACCTGCGAAAGACTTCCATTCCCTATTGGTGAGCTTCATAAATTCTGGCCAACGCTGATGAAGCCACACGGCCGTATTCATTTTGCCGGCGCCTATGCCGATAACCTGAACTGGGGAACGGAAGCCTGTACCCGTTCTGCCAACCGTGTAGCCAATGCGATAGACAAATCCTGAGAAACGAAATCGTGACGCAGTCCAGATATATTTCCGTCGTCGCTATCTGCGTGTTGAGTTTTGGATTCACGTATTGGCAGGACCAAAATAGTCCGCCAAAGGTAATCATCTCCATTCAGGAAAAAGGAAACACGTTTCAATGGAATTCAATTGTTCCCTACACCATCGCCGTTTCGGATGCTGAAGATGGTAACACGGAATACAATGAAATTCCGTCGCATGAAGTGCTGCTCGTGGCGAAATATTTACCCGATTCAACGCTCATTAAAAAAAATCCTATTGGTGAACAGATGATCCATCACGATGCCGTGTTAGAGATGAGCAAAGCGTTGTGCTTTAACTGTCATGCTGCTAAAGCAAAGTTGATTGGCCCGTCCTTCGAGCAGGTAGCAGCCCGGTACAAAAATGATGGTGATGCTATAGATCCACTGACGAAAAAAATCATTGATGGATCTACGGGTACGTGGAGCGATCTCAAGATGCCTCCACATCCGGACTTGGAAGTGCAAGACAAAAAAAAAATGGACTAAATCCAAAAAAAAAATTCAGATCCAGACCTTACTTATTTTGTTGTGGGGGGAATTAAGAAAAAAAAAAAAACCGGCGAACGCATCGCCAGCGGGATAAAACGTCCAACGGAAAGCACCACGCCCCAAGGAATCAAAACAATGGGTTACCAAAAAAAGGAAAAGGCGAACAGCATAAACTTTTATTGAAAAGTCCTGAATAGCTGCAAACAATACAATACTAACTACGATAAATAGATATATAATCCTGCTTTAAGCTACTGAATAGTCATGCTTCTGACCTTTGTCACTTCGCTTACCTTAACATCATCAGCCTTGTTGCCCCATGATTTGCGAATGTAGGTCAGCACATCAGCAATCTGTTGATCGGTCAGGCAACTGTGTGGTGGCATAACATTCTGGTAGGATTCACCATTGATCTTCGTTGGCTTGTCGTATCCCTTTAAGATAATATTAATAAGCTCTGTTTTATTTCCTGTGACAATGTTGATCCCCGCCAAGGGTGGATTCATTCCAGGTGCTCCTTTGCCATCCCGTTGATGACAAGGCGCACAGTACGTGTTGTAGACTGTTCGTCCCGCGACAAGTTCGTCAGGAACGGGTTCTTCATCTCTTCTTTACTTCCGGCTGGTACAATGTGCGGTCTGCAGTTTTCTCTATTCCATCTTTATAATATACAATTCGCCAAATGCGTCCATGCTGTGAATCAGAGATGTAAAGCGATCCGTCCGGACCTTCAGCCAAACCACAAGGCCTGAAGAACGCATTACCAGGATTGGTGATAGGCTCCGGTCCAATGAATCCATCTGCAAAAACTTCGTACTGGCCTGAAGGTTTTCCATCTTTCATTGGAACGAAAACTACTTTATAACCTTGCTGCTCGTGGCCAAGCCGGTTCCAACTTCCGTGAAAAGCAATGAAGGCTCCTTGTTTATATTTTTCAGGGAAGAGATCACCTTTATAAAACAGCACATCGTTGGGAGCCCAATGTCCAGGAAAACCCAACAGCGGTGTTTTGGCTTTTTCACAACGGTCACTCTTCACTCCATCTCCGCCATATTCAGGGTTCAGGAATTTCTTGTTTTGGACGTGATCGTAGTAGCAGTAAGGCCAACCCATATCGTCACCTTCTTCGAGGTCAAAGAATATTTCAGAAGGGAGTTCTACATTTTGATCTTCTGTGTAATACTCCGGCCAATAGCGATGAAGATCATCTCTTCCATGCTGAAGTGCATACAGTCGGCCAACGTTAGCATTCCAGTTGATAGCAACAGCATTTCTTATTCCTGTAGCATAGCGGAATTTAAGGTTTTGCTTTTGTCCGAGAGTATTGTCATCAAACTTCCAGATGCCTGCACGAGTCTCCAGTTCTACACACGGATCATCACCTGCGGTGTGTGGCATTCGTAAGATTTTCTCGCAGCTATTGCTTGTTGAGCCGATGTTCACATACATACCGCCTTTGTCATCGAACGTGAACGTTTTTGCCATGTGCCCTACTCCTTCCACCATCGTCACCACGGTGTCAAGTGCTTCGGAGGGTAACAATTCTCCATCAGTCATCTTACTTCGGAAGACATGCGTTTCATCCGCATAATACAGATAGCCGTTGTGAAGTTCAATTCCTGTGCCGGTAATGCCGGAATATCCCTTAATGATGTCGGCGCGTCCGTCACCTGAAGTATCGCGCAATGCAATAATTCCCTTGCCATCCAGGGCAAGTTTACTCAGATGCATATAGATGTCTCCATTGGAACCAATCGCCATGTGCCTTCCCCTTCCAATGGAGTCAACCACAACAACAGCTCCGAATTTTTCCGGAAGTGTAATGCCTCCGTTGTTTTTATCCGGTACTAAATCTTGAATTTTTGACTTGCTGCACGCTGCCGAAAGAACAGCAAGAGTCAACCAGGTAAAGTTTGATAATGATTTCACAGTTGCTTATTTAAGTTTATACGCCACCACGGATTTTTTTAAAAAAGTAGGAACGTAAACAATTCGCTCCGCATGATTATAACCAATATCGGCCGTATTTTTCTTTTGGTCGCGGGTATCCAGCATTTTCTCCAGCTTCCCATTTTTATCTAAATAGTAGATCAGCCCCGGCCAACATGAAATAACATAGTCGCCGTTGCCAACCGGCTCAATTCCATCACCGCCAATTTCTGTTGTGGCAACGGTAACCAGTTTTTTGTCGGTACCTGTCTTGAATACATCATTCGCTGTGAGAATATAAAGATCATTATCTATCGCCTTCAATCCGTTAACTCCCTTAAGTCCGCTCAGGTAGAGTTCAGCTTTTCCTTTTGTGATCTTATGGACGTTTCCAAGCTTGGAATCGGAAACATAGACAATACCTTTTTTATCGATGGTGATATCGTTCAGGCCTGTGGCCCCTTCAATGGCAATTTTTGATTCAATCTTTCCAGTGGCAAGGCTGATGACCACCACCTCTGAAATGTCAGCAACAAATATTTTTTTGTCCCAAATGCCCATTCCCTTCGGGGCGTTCAACCC
Organism: uncultured Bacteroidota bacterium; assembly: GCA_963837415.1. GTDB lineage: Bacteria > Bacteroidota > Bacteroidia > Cytophagales > Cyclobacteriaceae > Chryseolinea. The sequence goes on from CAWING010000012.1 coordinate 8,023, forward strand.
AGTTACCCACGTCGCATTGAGGACCTTTCCGTTCTTGTCCAATTTTGCAATCCCTCCTTTTCCATCAGCGTCCCACCCTTGTCCGTCAATCAACGCAACATACAGTACTGTTTTATCGAATAGCACTGACTCAGGAATAGCGAGTGTAGTGTCGCTTTCCCATATTTTTTCGAGCGTGTGTTGAGCATGGCTGGCGGTTGCGATCAATACAAAAAGAAAAGAAGCATGATTTTCATGAGGGTATTATTTTAGGTGATTGAAATGGAAGTATATAAAAATAATTTATTATTCTTTAACACGAATCAGCATTCGTCAGGATTCGCCGATTTGTCGGCAGATTTATGTGCACGGATAAATCTGGTAATGGCCGGAGAAATACCTATCTTAATGATCCTAGTTTTAGGTATCCCAAATGGATAAGGTCTTCCTCTAACCCATTGTTTGGGGCAAGCTCAATCCGATAACTCTCTTTTGTCTGGGCAACAGTATATCCTCTAATTGATACATGTCATCTACGTCAATGCCATACGAACACCGATAAACTCAGCATCCTTATCCACGAACCGCCTGATGAGCCAGGGACAAGCTATTCGATCAATCTTAGGGCATTCACGGGTTATCCATTTCATTTGCTAAAAATACTAATAGAATTCATTAAGGTAGTGCTCGCTTTTCAGATTTGAATTGGCTTGCTTACACTAAGCTCATGTTTAACTTGGTAGTTATGAAAAATAAACTAATGCTCTTTTTAGGCGCGTTTGCGCTCAACGCTATTGTGTCCTATGTAGTGGCTACATATTTTATTATTCCAGAAAAAATTAATATAGGCGTACTGGTTTCAGCCCGTTTTACTGTAGCGGTAATAGTAGTTGCATGAATGCTACTTCTTTTAATTGTTAGTTAAGATTATGAAAGACAAATTAATAACATTCGCGATAATCTTTGTAGGTTTTGCAACGCATTATTTTTTATTCGCAAGAGAAAATGGTATTATAGGTTGGTTAACAAATTAAAGGCCAGACAGGTAGGCATTACGTTATTTGGCTCTCTCAAATTGATCACTTGGATAAACGGTGCAAAGAACATCAAAGTGATATAAAGTAATAATACTTTGGGATTGGGAAAAAATAACTCAAAAATTATTAATAATGTTCGCCTAATTATAAAGGGTATCTATCCAATTCTTCATTTTTTTTCGCATTTTTTAGATTTGAAAATCAGCATACTCGAAGCGCCTTGACATAAGACGGTTTGAAACTTCTTTTCATCTCTTCAAAACCCTAAAATTAAGTCGAACTGTACCTTGCAAAAGTGATTGTGCTTTTCTAAATTAGATCAATAGAGCCCATCTATTTTTCGCATTTAAAAGATGCGAAAGAGATGGGCTTTTACATTTTCTGACCACGACTAAATGTTAGCATGAAAACAAAAATTATCTTGTTGCTAATAATCCTTTCAGGCATACTGTTAATCACGTGTAAGGATGATGAGGAACCAGTCTGTCCTGAGCTTCTTATTGAAAGAATATTTCCCTACGTCTCGCCTCCCGATGGACCAGTGCTAATCAAAGGGACTGGATTTAATGAAGAAAGTATAACAGTTAGATTTGGGACTATTCAGGCGACCATAGTAGCCAAAGACAAATACTACATTTCAACCAAAGTCCCAACAGGATTGCTGGGAGTAGTGGAGTTGAGCGTCACAAATTCAGGTTGCACAATAATTAGTGAATTTGAAGTGTCCAATGGCAGTCTAAGTTCGCCGGGAAATCCACCGGTTTATTTAATCCCACCTAGTGGCTTCTCCTTTCCAGTTCAGCTTCCTTTTAATGCAACAATGTACTTAACCAACATCTTTGATTCAAGTCACTCGATTAAGATATATCCTTTTCCAGAGATGGGGATGATTGATGAAAGTTCAGGCAGTTACGAAGGATGGTCAGGCGAAATCAGTCCTATCAGTGGAAGCATAGATTTATCGAAAAATGAAATTCTCATTAAAGTAGATAGGTCAGGATCGGATGAAGAATTGTTCGGCGGTTTTTATACACTTTCCTTACGTGTAGACGGCCAAGACAGGATCGATAATTTCTTCATTGCGTTTTCAACTGTTACCGGTAAACAATACATTTTTCACAGATAATATGAAAACATTTAATGCAATAAGACGGAAGCTTTTTCAAGCTTTAACTTTTGTCTGTTTTGTACTGGCTTTTGTTAAGTGTGACGATTCGGACGATGTGATAGAAACAGTTTGTGAGAAAACCATTAGCATAACCAAGGTGCTACCTAACCGAAATCCGATTTCCGCGCCAGTATTGATTATTGGCAAAAACTTCACCGCCGATACTAAAGTGACATTTAACGAAGTAGAGTCAGAAACTGAATTTATTAATGACTCTACCCTCACTACTAGACCCCCTATTGAACTTAAATCGACAGCAGGTCTGATTGAATTAAGTGTTATTGAAGAAAACTGTAGTTATACAACGGGCTTTACTATTACAAAGAACTTTGAGGATGCCGACCGTGCATCTCCTCCCAATATTTTCTTTCCGGACCCTGCTAAAAAGGTCTTTGTTAATATAAAAGACACCCTTGCTGCAAAGGGAGGATACCCATATTATTGGTTCAATGTCTGGGGAGAAAGACACGGCGTAAGTTTTGTTTCAACTGATGAATACGATGAACAAGTGCTTACTGGCTACGAACAACCTAGATTCTTAGGGGTATCAAACACTCTCTGGGCCCGTGTGGATAAGGATAGAAAGTCAATTAAGTTAAAGATCTATTATAATCAAAATGATGTCTATTCATATACCCCAATACCCGGTGATCATCTAGAAGGCGGATTTTATAAAACTACTATCCAAACACCAACGGGCTTATTGTCACGCACCTTTCTATTCTTGCAATCCACAATATCTGGGCGACAATATATATTCTATTCCACCTATTAATAAGTTATGATGTATGTTAGGATAGTCTTCAGTGTACTTATCATAACGACCTTACAATTCATTTGCTGGGCACAAAATGCCGACACAACCTCATACCAAGTAAGTGAGCAGTCAAATTTCCTACTCAATAATCTGGTTATCAATAAGGGACAAATTGAGGTCATCGATTTCACAATACTGGAGACCAAACAGACTACTACTGCCGACATAGGCAGCCTTGATACTACTTTCACATATGGACAATTGCATTCTTTAACTAATTATCTCCAGTTAAATTATGGATTGACTAGAACACCCATGCTGAATTTTGGCGTTGACATCCTGTATAGTATCAACAGTATAATTCTGAAAAGTGACGGTACAAATCCCTCACAAAGTGAAGGCACCGCCACTATAAATGGGCTTCAAGCAATTGGTCCTCGTGTAAGATGGTTGCCAGCGAAGTCTATACCGGAACTTTCCATGCAATCGTCTTTTCTTGTACCTGCGGCAGACTCCGCCAAGAGACAAGCATTAGGATTCGATCGGTCCCTACTGGTTAATCAATTTTTTTTCTATCAGACTTTTCTTCGAATGACTCTGCAGGTCCAGGCTGACGTCGGGATATATTTTAAAAATGAAAGCCGAAGGCAAACGACCTACATGTTTACCGGCTACGCCTACCTTTTTTACCCTTTACTAAACAGAGAGCTTTCCCTCCTGGGAAGTGTGCAGTATAATACCAACCAGTATAAAAGTATTAAGGGCGGCCTTCGTGAAGAAAGTCATAGATGGGTTGGAAGTATTGGACTATTTTGGCAATTTGGTGAAAGAGGATGGAGCATCAATAGCACTTTCTCCCTTCCTTTTTCGTATCAACTACCAAGCTTGACAACAACAGTTGATCAGAGAAGCTGGTGGATTATCTCGCTTGGCGTAAGGTACACCCACGCATTCAAGGTCAAGTGATCTGGATTTGTGCGATTGGTAAAATTTAAAGATCAATTGGTGCTGCTGTTGTGAATTGCAACCTATTGCGCCGAATGCCCTCTTTATTAAGGGAAACATGGTTTGCGTTTCATTATTGCTTGCTCACCTTTAAATTGCTCTAAGAAGTTACACAATAACTCTACAAATTGCTCAGTTTTTTGCTTCAATGCCGGTGCCGCAATCTTCATTTCCTTGACAGCCTTTGATTTTGTTCCAATCCTTGGTTTCTTACCTGTACCAACGTCATCGATTCTGTCGAAAACACCTTCATTTAATGGGAGTAAATATGTTGTATTGATTGTATCGAGCGCGAAGGAGTAGACTTCAGCCAGTTCACGCGTCAAACGTATTCCTTCATCCTTGCCCCACAAGTCGTAAATGTAAGACCACTTCGAATCTCGCCTCTTCGCTAATATATTTCGCGAGGATCCATAGGCGTCCACATGTTTCTCTATTCTACTTCGAGTACCCGGAAAGATAAATGCGTTGCCAACATTATCTGGTGTTAAAACTCCACCCAAATTCAAAAGATCTTCTTTAAAGCTGTTCAACTCGGTGGCTATACTATCAACAAAATGGCTCTTGACTAACTTTTGTTTCTCCTCGATCGAATCTATTAGATGCCGAATGGCCATTTCAAGCACGGTTTTCATCGAATCTGTTACATTTTGAAGCCGTTCCTTGTCAGCAAGTCTATCTCGCTGTTCTGACATCTTTTTCACTTCTGCTTTAAGTTCTAATAGAAGATCAACTTCTGAGACTGACGCTACGTCATCCTTTTTTTAAGATGAAATGTCATTTCCAGCAACTCATTCGGCTTGTCCGCATCAAATGCTGTTTTGGGAACCTCATTAAAAACCGGATCTGCTTCCCACGTCTTTGGCGACGTCACATATGCAATTCGAAAAAACCTTATTTCATCAACTATAGTCCTCTCTGCTGTGATAGCTGCCGTGCCACTTCGCGTATAGCCGTAACCGACATGACTATATACAGAATTCTGTCTACTTGCTCCCTCCAGCGCAAAATCAATATTGCGAAGAATTCTTCCAGCATTATCTACTAGCCTCACATTAACAACAACGTCTTTAGGTGGCACTGAACTAAGTATTACAAAGGATAGAATAAGATAAATTTTGTGATAAATGAAATGCATATGGGGACTTATTCATTTGAAATAATTACATCTATGTTGGCAGAAATATATTGATTCCGATCCTCCACCTTTGCATTGTTGATTAATACAAGTAATCTAACTCCCTCACCAAGCTCATACGGAATTTTGATGGAATAAAAACCTGATTTATCTGTTAGTGTTTTGAATTTCGAATCGAAAACAACTTGTGCATTTTCAATCGCTCTCTTTTTCGCGTCGAAAACAAATCCAGATACAAAGGTTGAATCAATAACTCTCCTCAACTTGAACGTGATAGATTTGGACTCCTCGGCCCGCGAATGACTTTGCTCAAAAACTACAATTCTCTCATCACGAGGCAACAACTTGATAGGGTCATCAAAATATTCGGCTGGAATACCATCAAATATTATCTTGTTATCGTTTATCTCCTTTGGACCGACTCTATGCTCTCCAAGTTTGAGATATACCAGCGCATTTTTAATTGCCTCCGAATCCTTATTAGAAGCTTCTATTTGCGCAGTAACATTAAAGGCACCGCATCCAGGAGATGCAGCTGAGCTAAAAGGTTTAAGCATTAGTATAAGTACAAAAGCAGCCATTCCACCTCCCGCCCTAATCCAGCCTTTATATGTTACTTTAAGAAATCCAGGAACGCCGGAAACCAGTCCGCCGATTGAAATGGCTAGAATGATTTGAAAGAACCTAACCTGCGGTTCGCTAAGACATTCTTTTATCGCCACCACTGCAAAGATTATTATCGTAATGGCGCCAAAAAAGAAAAATATCACATAATCGACACTGTGAATTTTTCTAGGTGACTTCAGAGCATTGGTCTGAGGCGACGTTTGAGAATCTGCCATATTATTGAAGTGTTTAAATTTACCCGTTAAATTTGTATTCAGACAATACTCAAAAAACAAAAACCCATCCTTCTGTGCATAGTGCTACGCAAAAGAATAGATGGGCTTCTACATATCAAATTAAAAAAATGCACAGAGTTTTCCAATATCAATTTGCATTAATATTGATCTCAATCAAGCCAAGGGGAGCACTAACGAGTACAAAAAATAATATTGACCAACAGATCACTAAAGATATGCTGAACTGCAGCCTTTTTTTTGAGAACTGGTTGAAGAGAGGAACCTGGACTTATCCTACCTTTGTCCTTGCGCCAGCAAATAAAACTTTATTCCGATTGTCGATTTGAAAAATGTATTCATTTTTTTACATTCAATATATAGAGCACATCTGCATTGGGTCTATGTGATAAAGAAAGGTTTTTTTCTTTAAGATAATTTTCAGTCGATCAATTTGGACTGATAATACGTACCGTAATAATCGTGGGAACCAGGCGAAGGACGTGGTTTCAGACACAGGCCAAGCCAGTGAGGGCCGTGATGATAGTAATATCCCTGTTAAGGCAGACTCGGATGAATTTGTCCAATTATCTAACAACGACTTGTTAAATTTCGAAAATAATGAAAACAGTTGTACGCGTTTTCCAATTAGTGTTTATTGGATTAATTCTAATAACATGCAAAAAAGGTGATGAACTTATCTGTCCTGAATTTTCCATCGAAGGCGCATTCCCTTTCTCTGCTCCCGCAAAAGGTGCTGTACTCATCAAAGGCACTGGATTTAACCAGGATGGTATTACCGTAAGATTTGGGACCCAAAAAGCTGACATACTGGAGAACAATGAGAGTTACATATCTACAATTATCCCTCCAGGGCTATTAGGTGTCGTAGAGATGAGCGTATCCAATGCGCAAGGATGTCTGGTTACAAAGAATTTTGAAATTTCTTCAAACCCCAGTACGATGCCTGGTAGCCCTCCCGTATATTTTATCCCTCCCGCTGGTTTTGCATTTCCAGTGCAATTACCCCCTAACGACGGGATGTATTTGTCTAACTTTTTTGATTCCTCACATTTCATACAAATACCTGGTTTTAGGGACGGCCCGGTAAGTGGGATTGAGTTGTGGAAAGGGGAGGAAAGCCACATTACCGGCACCGTCAATCTTCCAAAAAATGAAATTAATTTGAAAATAAACAGGTCAGTAATAGATGATGAATTAATTGGCGGGTTTTACACAATGATTTTAAAGGATAATGGTCAAGAAAGACAGGATAATTTTTTTATTGCATTTTCAAGATTAACAGGGCGACAATATTTATTTGAGTTCGAACATTAAACAATCAATGTAGTTATGAAATCAATTTATACGGCGTTTCGTAGATTACTAAGTTCATCGTTTTTGCTGCCAATTGTATTTTTATTTCAATGTGATGACTCCGACGACGGAAAGGAAAATGTTGTTTGCACTAAAGACCTTCGCATTTTAAAGGTATTGCCAAATAGAAATCCTATTGCGGCCCCCATCTTGATAATAGGGAAAAGTTTTAGCAATTCTACAAAAGCAACATTCAACGAGATTGAATCAGAAATAACGGTAGTTAACGATTCGACTATTACAACCAGTGCTCCTTTCAAGCTCAAAGAAACAATAGGTTTGATTGAACTCAGTGTGATTGATGGAAACTGTAGTTTCACTACGGGATTTACGCTCATACGTACCTTTGAAGACGTGTACAGAATCTCCCCGCCAACCATTTTTTTTCCAGATCCGAGTAAAAAGGTAATTATCGATATTCAGGATAAAATCGCAACGCATGGAAATTATTTCTTGCGTAATTTATGGGGAGACAAGCACGCCCTGAGCTTTGAGGCGCCGGATAACGAAGGCGGGTTTGTCGGGAGGGAAGAACTCGGATTGACCGGTGGTATATCAAATTCGTTATGGTGTAGGATTAATGGGCAAGACGGTTCCATTGAAGTCAAAACCTACTACAATCAAAATTATGTTCCATATCCTGGTGACCATTTGGTAGGCGGATTCTATGAAATGACCCTGCTGACAACGACCGGGCCGTTGTCAAATACTTTTCTTTTTTTACAATCCACGCTATCAGGGCGCCAATACGTATTCCATTAAATTGTAACAGCAAGACCAAAAGGCAATGATCTGAAAATCAATATTCATATTTATAAAATGTCAACAAGAAGGCGCAACGAATGGATTTCGCTAAAGAAACTAAGTATAATTTCATTTCGGCATAATAAGGAAACCGTAGTCAGTCTTGAATAGTGACGTCATTCGACTAAAATTGCCGGTACCTACTCATGGTCTACTAAGCTTATATTCACGACAACATAGACCGGTTTATGCGGGAAAGAATTGCGCGTTGATGTTTGAAGATCCTTAATGTTTTGGTAACGGTTTTCAAGTGGCACGATTTCACCCATCAATAATGCTTTTCCGGCTGCAATCTTCGCTTTAACACTCAATTACACGAAGAGGTTAGGAGTTTATATTCTTAGTAGAATATTCAAAGAGAAGGCGCAGTAGTCTCTTTCCTTTCAACTTCCAACATATACAAGATCAAGAATTCCCTTGCACACGTGCAAATAGTCGCAAGCTGCATTCATCTTGGCGCAAATGCGCCAGCCGTGAGAAACCCTTCCGTTTTAATTTTGTTGAACCATTACCCTAACAGCAAACAAACATGAGCAGTATCAACAGCACCATCGCCGGCCTCGAACTTGCACAAATCAGCTGGGTGGTCCCGGACATTCACGCTGCGATGGAACAATACTCAATAAATACCTGCCTACATAGGTGGAGTAAAATATTTAAAGGGGCTTTAGATATACACCGGAGGTTGGAAAGCCATCGAACAAATGCGGAACGTTCGGTGAGGGAAAACATTGCAAAATGAATATTCGAAACTCAAATAAGGTGTCAATATGAGTAAAGTCAAAGTAGCAGCATTTTCAGTTTCACTGGATGGTTATGGAGCTGGACCTGATCAAAGCAGAGAGGAACCGTTAGGTAAGAGAGGTGAGGAACTTCACGAGTGGATATTCCCTACCAGGATGTTTCAGAAATTGTATGGCAAAGGGGACGGAACGGAAGGAACGGATAATGACTTCGCTGAAAGGTCATTTGAAAACCTCGGTGCGTGGATCATGGGACGCAATATGTTCGGGCCTATTCGTGGACCGTGGCCAAATGATGAATGGAAAGGTTGGTGGGGCGAAAACCCGCCCTATCATGTTCCGGTATTTGTTTTAACAAACCATGCAAGAGAATCCGTCACCATGAAGGGGGGAACGGTATTTCACTTTGTTACAGACGGCATTGAATCTGCGCTGGAAAAAGCCAGGAAAGCTGCTAACGGAAAAGATATACGCATCGGTGGAGGAGCATCAACAATTCGTCAGTTCTTACAAGCGGGTTATATAGATGAAATGCATCTTGCTTTCTCGCCTGTATTTCTCGGATCGGGGGAACACCTGTTCTGCCGGAATTGACTTGCCAAAGCTGGGATTCACTGAAACGCAAACCATGTACGGCAAGGGTGCAGCGCATGTGATTTTAAAGAAAAGTAAGTGAGCTTATTGTACGACATCAAAGTCGCGAACAGCCTTTCAAACTGTCGTCTTCAGCCACTATGTTAAATTCAATCTTCTCATCACCTTTGTTCAGTTGAAGTTAACACAACAGTTCAGTGGAGCAGCAACCACTTAAAAAAACGGGCGCATCCGAAAAGCCTGACGAGTAGGAAACAAAGAATAAATATATCTCATGTCTAACAGTGTTTCGCTACACAGAATACTTAAAGCCTCTCCGGAAAAAGTATTCCGTGCATTTACGCAAGCTTCAGCAATCGCAACATGGTTGCCTCCCTACGGATTTATTTGTACAGTTCATGAAATGAGTGCAAAGAAAGGCGGTACTTTCAGGATGTCGTTCGAAAACTTTTCAACAGGGAACAGTCATTCATTCGGTGGTGCATACGTGGAAGTAAAGCCTGGTGAGTTTTTGAAGTACACGGATAAATTTGACGATCCAAACCTGCCGGGAGAAATGACCACTTCGGTGTCGCTCCGGAAAACGATTGCCGGTACAGAAATAAAAATTTCACAGGAAGGAATTCCTGCGGCAATACCTGCAGAGATGTGCTATTTAGGTTGGCAGGAATCGCTTGAAAAGCTGGCTAAGCTGGTAGAGCCGGAGATCCCGGATGCTTGAGGTAAAATTTCCTGCTAACTCTTTCTTATTGGAATATCGAAAGGATAATCGGAGTTAATCCGATTATCCTATTGAAATCTTAGAGTTTCCTCAATCTCCTTCCCTTCCTCAATTTCTTCCGGTAATAGTGTTGAGCAATACCGCTTAATACAGATTTTTTTATCATCGCCTGCAAGATTAGAAATGTAATGTATTTATTATTTTGGGCTCTCCTGTTATCCTGGTTAAATGAAGTCTTCCAAGGATTTCAGAAAAATTATCAGACGTAGTGTTCATTTTATTTATATACTGTTGAGCGCGGGGATCTTCAATGTCTTTTAAGCCTAATGAACATAGACCCTTTAATGTCGCCAGAGAGTTTCGGATATCGATTGATGTTTTATGTATAAGTATGTCTCGCTCCTCACAAGCACGCTGCAGGATATCCCGATTCATCTCCAGTTCCTGCGTTCGCTCTTTCACTTTTTCATCAAGGAGTTTATTCATAAACTTTTTTTGACGGTTGCTTCTAAGCAATACAATGGCTAGAGCAACCAATAACACAGAAACGATTCCTATGAAAACATTTAAAAACCTTTGTCGAGAGATCACTTCCTCTTTTAATGCAAGTATTTTATTTTGGGAATCGATCTTCGCCTTGTTTTCTTTTTCGAGATGTTCTGCCTCCACCTTCATTAGATTGGTGGTGAGCTCTGTTGTATAAATACTATCCTTTAACTCAATATATTTACCCTGATAAAATGCCACCTTCTCAAAATTTTTGGATTTTGTGTAAACTAAGAAGAGTCGCGCATATAGATTAATCATCTCTTGATTATACGGCATACCTGATGATATCAATGTCTCAGCTTCTTTGAGATATTTTTCGACTAACTCCAACTGATTATTATGTAGATAGATTCGAATTAAATACTCCATGTTATCAAGGTGAAATCTTTTATCGCCCAGCTTTCTAGCTAATGAATAGGATTGTAAAAATTGTATTTCAGCTTTGGAAAAGTTTTTTTGTTCAAAGGAAATAACGCCTAAACCGTACCAAGCATTGGTTAGAAAATACTCTGAACAATTCTTACCACATGTAGCAAAGCTCCGCTTTACAAAATTTTGGGCTTCAGGAAAATTTCCCTTATGCGCATAACAAAGACTTATATTAAGTAAAACCACATCAAGATCATATCGATTACTTGTTTCATTTCGTAGTTTAAAAGAGCGATTATAAAATGTCAATGCTCTATCATAATCTTCAAGGTTGTAATACACTAATCCTATGTTATTTAATGCAACACCGATTTCAAATTTATCACCATCTTTCTCCCTCAGTTCCAGAGATTCAAAAAAACATCTTAACGCCTTGTCAAAATTGGCCTGAAGAGTATAGGCTAATCCTAATCCATTCAAAATAGGTTTCAACTCATTTAAATAATTATGGCTTCTTGCTATAGGAAGTACTTTGTTCAATAAAATAATGCTAGAATCAATTTCACCTAACCTCCTAAAAATTTGAGATTTAGCCCTTCCTGTTCTGACAATCCTAAAAGTATCTTTTATTTGCTTGGATAATTCGTATGCTTCCCCTGCGTATTCGAAGCTTAATGTATAATCAGTATCAGCATACGCACGGGTCAGTTCAAAAAGTAAATCTATACGTTCAACTCCCGATTTTATGGACAGTAATAAATTTAATGAATCGATCTTTTGATTCTGTGATAAGCCTATTTGAGTTGAAAGAAAAAATGCGAATGATAATAATGCTACTCTCTTTTTTAAGATTAAAGAGAGCATTCTCGCCGGGCTTAATGGTTTTTTCATGTCTCTATCTTATTAGATTTATTTACTTTGATTGGTTTATCAATTGTAGTTACAGAAAATTATGGGGTGCCAGAGTTACTGACACTATTTATAAAAAAAAGTTTATAAACGATGTCGTAAAAATTATCTGAGGTTACATCCACTTTACGGAGATAACTGCAGGCATTTGGGTCATCTATGTCTTTTAATCCTAACGCACATAAACCTTTTATCGTAGCAAGTGAACTTTTAATATCTGTTGCTGCCTTGTGTATTACTATATCACGCTCTTCACATGCACGTTGTAGTAGGTCACGATTCAACTCTAATTCTTGTGTTCTCTGCCTTTACTTTTTCATCAAGAAGTCGATTCACTTTTCGTTTCTGCACGGTTACTTTTAACTAATAAAATAGCTAGCGCAACTAACAATATAGCAATGACACCTATGAAAATATTCAAAAACTTTTGACGAAAGATCACTTCTTCGTTAAGTTCCAATATTTTATTTTGAGAATCGATCCTTGCTTTATTTTCTTTTTCCAAATGCTCCGCTTCTAACTTCATCAGGTTGGTAGTCAGTGCATCATTGTAAATACTGTCCCTAAGTGCTATATACTTGTTTTGGTAAAACGCAACCTTCTCCAAATTCCCTGATCTGCTATACAATGAGAAAAGTTGACTATATATATCAATCATTTCCGGACTATATGGTGTGCCCAATGTTATTAATGATTCCGCTTCAGCTAAGTAGTTTTCTGCTTCTTTCATTTGATTACGACTAATATAGATACGTAGTAAGTAAACTATATTATCTAATTGAAATCTTTCATTATTTAACTTTTTAGCTAATGCATACGATTTTAAGAATTGGGTTTCGGCTTCATGAAAATTGCGTTGCTCAAACGAAATAATTCCTAAACTGAATTGAGCATGTAGTAGAAATCTATCCGAGCAGTTTTTAACACAAACAGAAAAGCCTTGTTTAACAAAATTTTTTGCCTCCGTAAAATTATTTTTATATCCATAGCAAAGGCTCATGTTAATTAAAGTAATATCAAGGTCCTACGTGTCGGCTATTTCCGTCTTTAATTGTATGGACCGGTTAAAATATGACAATGCTGTATCAAAATTTGCTAGCTTATAATAAACCATCCCTATATTGTTTAAGACAATGCTGATGTCGAATTTATTTCCATCCTCTTCTCTGAGTTCAAGTGATTCGAAAAAGTACTGTAATGCTCTATCATAATGACCTTTTAGAACATAGACTGATCCTAAGCCATTAAGAATGGATTTCAGTTCATCGATAAAATTATTTCGTCTTGCTACGGGAAGTATTTTAGTGGATAATATCATGGAAGAATCTAATTCTCCCAATCTTCTAAAAATCAAAGACTTAATACGCGCTGCCTTAACAATTCTAAAACTGTCCTCAATTTGCCCAGCCGTTTCCAAAGCTTCTTTAGCATAACGCAGCGCTAGTTCATCATCTATATCAACATATTCGTAGGCGAGCTCATAAAGTATATCGGAATATTCGATTTTTGATTTTCCAGATAGCAGCGATTTTAAGGAATCGATTTTTTGGTTCTGGCATACGCCCATTTGAGAAAATAAAAAAAATACATGATAGTAGAAATACCGCCCCTCATCTGGAAAAATATCGCATTCATTGCTTCTTGAATTTTATATTTAACACTACTTTCATAGCCACTAACATTCCTATTAAATTAGCTTTTTTACCTTATATCTAATGGCATTTGTTCTTACTTCCCGAAAAAAAATGGAAACCGAAATATCCAGGCGTGCAGCTGAAGCCTGTGACCAAATTATTCTGGAAATGGGAGCCGAATTACACGATGACCTCATTCAAAAGTTATCAATCTTCAGGCTTTACCTGGACCGGCTTGAACGATCGGCACATAACCCAGCAGAAACAGAAGCCTTGCTTATTAACATGCGAACGGATTTTGAAAGTGTAGTACAATCCGTGAGAAGAATTTCAAGAAAATTGCTTCCACAACTAACTACCAATGATTCTTTAAAAACAAGTATTGATCTGCTTTGTCAAAACATGGAGAGACCAGGTTCCGGAAGGGTTTATTTCGAATGTACGGGAATGGATCAACCGATCCCTACACTCAGTCAAATGTATCTTTACCGCATCGTGCAAGAGCTAATCCACAATGCTTTCAAACATTCTTCGGCCTGGCACATTTGGGTAAGATTACACTTGGAACCGCTAAAATTGACTATAGAAGTAGAAGATGATGGAACCGGTTTTCACAAAATTTCCGAATTCATTGACAGGCTAAGAAAAAAAAATAATACGTTAAAGATGAGATCGCTCGCGATTGGTGCCACGATCACATATCATCATGGACAAAAAGGATTGCTGGCCAAAGTTGAGTATTCGCTATAGCCTGTTCGCTCTTTAAAATGTTATCGGGTTTAAAACTTCGCGCAAGCAACGCGGGTGAAAGATGCTGAGGTTGCTGATCTAATACTTTTATAAAATACCATTCCTGTAAGCATATGCAATTAGCCCAGCGGTATTATGAACTCCAACTTTTTTGATAAGTCTGATGCGGTAAGTTTCAGCGGTGGCATCACTCATTTTCAATAGTGTAGCGATTTCTTTAGTGGTAAGTCCTGTGGCGATGGCTTTCAAAAGTTCTCGTTCCGGGAAATTCAACACAACAGGCGGAACCTGGTCCCAACGGTTGGCATTCGCTTGGATGATGTTTAATACTTTTTCCGAGTAGTAACTGCCCTTGTCGAGCACACCTTTTATGGTTGCCAGAATTTCTTTATAGCCATCCAATTTGTATACGATGCCATTAACTCCAGCTTTAAGTAAATTCATGAGCAGCTCTGTTCCCTCAAGTCCGGTGAGCATAATCACTTTTGGCTGAGTTGTCCCTTTTTTTAATGTAGCGAGCAGATCCAATCCATTAGCATTACGAAGGCGAAAGTCCATCAGCACAAAATCAACTCTTTTTTTGATTTGCTCAGCAAATTCAATTGCGTTGGATGCTTCATAAATTTCCTTAACAAAATTCTCTTTCTCCAATAAAGATTTAAGACCCTCTCGAATTAAAGCCTCATCCTCTACCAATAAGAAATTTAATTTTGTCATGATTTTATAAAAAAAGAGTTCCGGTAGTTGTAAAGCATGTTAAATGTAGTCATCTATCTGGAAAACCTGCTAACTACCATGTCTGGTTTTCCTGATAATCTTAGTGAAGATATTGACACGTCTACATGATAGCACTAGCTTTCTTAAAAAAACAAAAAAGGGTTATGGACGACCACACTCGACACCTTAAAAAAGGATTACAAAAAGCAAGGAGAATAAATTTAATGTTGATGATTTGTATTCTAATTATTTCCCTGGGAATGCTTATATACTTTACTAAATTTTAAAACCGGAATATAAAAAACTTAGCCAACTATTTTGTTGTGTTGTTCTAGTCAATTGCGGGGCATCTAAATAATCTTTCTTTTGTGTGTTATCCCCCCAGAAAGGTTTGCCCTTGCAATTGGCTTTATATTTTTTCCCTACCTATACACCTTCTCATTTGGAAGGGGTATCAATTCTATACGCGTAAAACATTCTATTAATAATTTCGGAAAGGTAATCTGAGGTAGAATCCATTTTATCGAGATATTGTCCGGCGTTTGGATGATCAATATCTTTTTTTCCTAAGAAACATAATCCTTTTATAGTAGCAATCGAGCCTTTAATATCTGCTGATGCTTTATAGATCAAAGCATCGCGTTCCTGCCACGCACGTTGCAACGCATCTTGGTTCAATTGTAATTCGTGGGTCCTCTCTTTTACTTTTTCGTCGAGAAGGCGATTGGCTATGCGCTTCTGTCTGTTGCTTTTGGCTAGAACAATGGCAAGAATAACGCCAAGAAGGCTAATTATACCCACTGATGCATTTACAATTTTTTGGCGAGAGATCACCTCTCTATTTAGAGCAAGTATTTTATTTTGGACGTCAATTTTTGCTTTGTTTACCTTGTCAAGATACTCTGCTTCCACCTTCATTAGGTTTGTTGTAAACGACTTGTTATAAATACTATCCTTAAGTGTTATATACTTATTCTGGTAAAAAGCAACCTTTTCGAAATTTTCAGTTTTACTATACATTGAGAACAGCTGCGCGTATATTTCAATTATTTCATCATTATCAGGAGGGCCCGAGGCTATCAACAATTCAGCTTCTTTAAGATACTTTTCAGCTAACGACAGTTGATTGCTATGGATATAGATGCGCAGCAAATAGTAAATATTAGATAACTGAAATTCGTCCCCTATTTTTTTTGATAGCGCATAAGATTCTAGGAAATACATTTCGGCCTCTGAAAAGTTCTGGTGCCCAAAAGAAATCAATCCAAAGATATACTTTCCAAATAATAGAGACTCTTCATTACAACTTTTCCCACAGGTAGAGAGACCCAGCTCTAAAAAATTGCGAGCCTCTGAAAAATTATTTTTTAGTCCGTAACAAAGACTGATATTAAACAAAAGTATGTCTAACCCCCAATTGTTGTTGCTTTCTATTCTCAGTTGTAAAGCCTGTTTATAATATGATAGAGCTTTATCGTAATCTTCAAGAGCAGAATAAACCAAACCTATATTATTTAAGACGATACTAATTTCAAATTTGTCGCCATCCTTTTCTCTGAGGTCAAGTGACTCAAAATAACATTTCAAGGCTTTATCATAATTAGCTTTACGAGAATAACCCCCTCCTAGACCGTTCAGGATTGCCTTCACTTCATTTGAATAATTATGTCTTTTAGCTATAGGAAGTATTTTATAGTATAATATTAAAGACGAATCTATCTTCCCTGTTTCCCTGAGGGCCTGACTTCTAAGCCGCCCGGTTTTAACTATCCGTAAACTATCGCCTGCTCTATAAGACAACTGAAATGCTTCGTTTGCATATTTTAACGTTTGTCCCATATCCATATCACCATATGCACGGCTTAATTCGAAAAGAAGGTCTATATATTCAGTTCCAGTTTTAATAGAAAGTAATTGGTTTAATGAATCAATTTTAGAATTCTGTGATACACTCACAGTTGGAAGGAAAAACAATAGTGCTAATATGATTACCACCATTCTTCGCTTCGAAAATGTCACATCCATTATGTAACGTTTCCTACTATTACCTAATGCTTGTTTCATAATCTGTACATTCCTATCAAATTAACTTTTTTGCAACTCATAAACAATAAAAGATTTCAACCTTCAAAAATTTAAAGGGTCTTAAAAATAAAAAGTTTTGTTTTAGCGTATCACCATATTACACTGAGAAACTTATAATCTCAGAATTGTACTTGAAAATGTCTGTAATGAAACCTGATTACACGATGCCTGACTTCAGGATAAATTTCAGCCAGTTGTACAGAGCTATTTTAAGACTTGCTGGTTTTTTTAGAAATAAATCTCTGGGATGATGTACGCCTAGAGAATTGTTCACTATAGTGTACGAAGTCCTTCGAAACGTTTGTGATTTCGCTGCTTAACGTTTTGGTTACTTATTCTAAGAGAGTCGTAAATTATTATTGAATTTAACTTACGACAGCTCCTGGCGAAACAATTTCAGAAGGTTGTAAAAGCTTTAATTTGCCATCTGCATCCTCCGCCATTAAAACCATGCCTTGGGATTCGATGCCCATCATTTTGCGCGGCGCTAGATTAGCAATAAGGGTTACTTGTTTACCAACAATTTCTTCCGGTGAATAGTGCTGAGCAATGCCACTTAATACAGTTCGTTTATCAACGCCTGTGTCGATCGTAAGCTTCAGCAGCTTGTTTGACTTTTCCATTTTTTCCGCAGCCAATACTTTTCCAACGCGGATATCAAGCTTGGAAAAATCGTCGAAGGTTATTTCCTGTTTTAAGGGTGCTACTTCTATAGTCACTGGTTCCATGCTTTTTTTCTTGTTGTGCAGTTTTTGAAGTTGTTGCTCAATAACTTCATCTTCGATTTTTGCAAATAATAATTGAGAAGTTCCCAGCACGGACCCTTGTTTTAACAACGCGTCAGAACCTGCTTCATTCCAATTTCTTTTATCTACGCCTAACATATCGTTAATCTTTTTCGCACTAAATGGAAGGAAGACTTCACTAACAATGGAAAGGCTTGCTACAATTTGGAGGGCAATGTTGAGTATCGTACCTACGCGTTGTGGATCATTTTTATAAAGCTTCCAGGGCTCGGTCTCGGCCAGATACTTGTTGCCTATACGCGCAATATCCATAAAACCTGCCGTAGCTTCGCGAAACCGGTAAAGCTCAATAGACTCCGCAATACTTTTCGGAAGATCCCTTAATGGCCTGAATAACTTCAATGTCAACCGGCTGAAGTTCTCCCCTTTCGGGCACTTTGTTTTCAAAATATTTTTGCGTGAGCACCAGCGCTCGGTTTATAAAATTGCCCAGGATGGCTACCAGCTCGTTGTTGTTGCGCGACTGAAAATCCTTCCAGGTAAATTCGCTGTCTTTTGTCTCGGGCAAATTGGCGAGCAAACAATAGCGCAGCACATCGGGCTTGTCCGGAAAATCTTCCAGGTACTCGTGCATTTCAATGGACCATCCCCGGCTGGTAGACATTTTATCGCCTTCCAGGTTCATAAATTCATTAGCCGGTACGTTGTCCGGAACAATAAATTCGCCATGCGCATGCAGGATGATGGGAAAGATGATGCAGTGAAAAACAATATTGTCTTTCCCGACAAAATGAACCAGCTTGGTTTCCTTATCCTTCCAGTAGACGTTCCAATCATCTTCTTTTACATTCTTAAAATCACGCTGAGGCTGGGCGTACTTTAATTTTCCGGAACTCATCTCCTGAAAAAATGCGCGAGTCGCCGAAATGTATCCGATGGGCGCGTCGAACCACACATACAATACTTTTCCTTCTGCGTCCGGCAGGGGTACCTTAATTCCCCAGTCCAGGTCGCGTGTCATAGCGCGCGGCTGAAGCCCCCCGTCGATCCAGGATTTACATTGCCCGTACACATTCGTTTTCCAGTCCTCCGCATGGCCTTTGATTATCCACTCCTGCAACCAGCCTTCATACTTTTCCAAAGGCAAATACCAGTGTTTGGTTTCGCGCAAGACGGGCGCCTTGTTGGTCAAGGTTGAGCGCGGATTCGATCAATTCCCGGGGACTTAATGTTGACCCGCACCTTTCACACTGATCGCCATAAGCATTTGGATTGCCGCACCTCGGACAAGTTCCTACAATGTACCGGTCTGCCAAAAACACCTGTGCTTCGTCATCATAGTATTGTTCCGAAACTTCTTCCTTCAGCAATCCTTTGTTAAACATCGCCAGGAAAATTTCCTGCGAGGTTTGATGATGGATCTGTTCGCTGGTCCGGTGGTAGACATCAAAGGCGATCCCCAATTTTTGAAAGCATGAGTGTATCAGGGCATGATACTTATCGATGATCGCTTGTGAAGTGGTGTTTTCTTTTAACGCCTGGTTGGGTATGGCAGTGCCGTGCTCATCGCTGCCGCAGACGAAAAGGACATCCTTTCCAGCAGACCTCAGGTACCGCGTATAAACATCGGCGGGTATATAAGCACCGGCTAAGTGCCCGATATGTTTCGGGCCATTGGCATACGGCAAGGCAGCCGTGACGGTATAACGTTTGAAATTTTTCATAAACAATTTGAAGAACGCCTTACGCGTTTCCCAAATATGATAAGAGAAAAGGAGGTAAAAAAATTCCGGCTAAAACGAAGAAGCCTGCATTACTCTTTCGGATTCGTTAAAGGGGAAGGCAGGGAAAATCACATAGAACTCCGTATAACCTTCTGGTGTTGTGAGCAATCCGACCTTGCCGCCAATTTTTTCCGTGGCGGTTTTGGTAATGTATAATCCGATTCCTCCGGTTTCAGATCGCTCCGAGGCGCGCGAAAACATTTGAAATAATTTTCCAGGGCTGGATTCGCTGATCCCAATGCCATTGTCGATTACCCTTACTTTTACGCCCCCGGTTGATAAGGTATTAATGTGAATCCTCACAAATGAATTTACCCGGTCGGAATCGTTGTAAAACTTGATGGCATTGTCAATTAGATTTTCCAATACAATCCTTACCAGCTCCCTATCGGATTCGATGTACGCATGCTGGTCTATCTGTGGTTTGATAATCAGTTCTGGCGGTAGACCTTTCTTTTTTTCCAGCAAAAGAACATCGCTTATAATGCTTTCAAAATCAATTTGTTCAATGGTGAGTTTGGAATTATTAATCTGGTTGATGATCACTAAACGCGTTAAAATCGAGTTCAATCGTTCTGCGGTTGCGTCCAGTTTTTTTAAATACTCCAGGGCAACCTTGATCCTTAACGTCCATCAACGCGACATTGCACATACCTTTTAAACTGGCAAGTGGTCCGCGAATATCGTGTGACGTTTTGTAAATAAAATTATCAAGCTCATCGTTAACCTGCTTTAATGAATGGTTGGCGCGCGCCAAGTCAGCGGTCTTTTTTTCAACCTGATGATCGAGGTCTTTATTTTTATTTTCCAACTCTTTGTTTTGACTCTGAATTACTTCCTTTGCTTCAGAAAGTTTTGCATTCACTCGTTTGATATTTCGATTACCGAATTGAAGAACTAATACCAACAATCCTGCTAACAATGCAATAACAGCAACCGCTATATTTAATTCTCTTGATTGCTTAATCACAACTTCATTTGAGGCAATTGTCGCAATGTTTTCGCGTTCCTCATAATTGGTTTGAACCTTGGCAATATTTTTAACTAGATCTGCCCCCAATAGACTGTCTTTTAAGCTGAATATATTTATTCTGATAACAAAGCTGCATTTTTATAGTCCTTGAGTCTTGTTATAGAGGTGTGAAAATTGCTGATAGATATCCATCAAGATTTGATTGTAGCCCGACTGCCTTGCAATCGTATCAGCTGTTATCAAATAATTTTTAGCAGCATCATATTGTTCTTCTTCATGTTAAAATCTCGCCGATGATAAACTAGATTTTCAGCTTCAAATCTTGGCCTGCGCAGTCTCGCGTGCAATCTTCAAAGATTCTTGAAAATATTTTTCTGCTTCTCGTAATTCATTCAAACGATAAGATGATACACCTAATCCAAATTAAGCCTCTAGTTTAATCGGCGTCACTACAATTATTCCGCAAAACTTAAGAGCCTTCGTTTAAGTATTTTTGCGCCTCATAATTGAATCATCTCCTTCAATTGATTATAGCACAACCCAAGATTGATTAGCAAACGATCTAGATCAAGATCATATTCTAGCACTTCTTCTTAAACTCTAAGATTTGAGTATAATACTTAATAGCCTGCTTCATAAGTTATTGAGTTTAAAATAAACAAAACCAATATTGATTAAGCGTCACACTTATTTCGCTTTATCACCTTCAGCTTCCCTCAGCACCAAAGATTGAAAATGATACTCTAAAGCTTTATCATAATCAGCTTTGAAGATGTATGCAACTGCAAGGGCATTTAAGATTTTTTTATATCATCGTCTAGTTTGTTGCGTTTTGCAATTGGATTAACATAAGCAAGAATTTCAATAGCTTCTTGCAAACGATCCATTCGCCTATAATAATTGTCCATTTACTCTACCTGCCCTTACAATCTTGACAGTATCTCCTAATTGATATAGCGAGTTCATATGCCTCGCTAGCATAGTGAAAAGCACAGTTGATTATCGTATATCAAAATATTCACACGCCAACTGCAACTTTGGTATCTAACACCATCTTCTCATTCTGTGCAATTTTCAAAACGTTTATCAATGAATCGATTCGTCTTTTGTCTTGCGCACGGTACTTCAAAAGATAAGCACAAACAAAAGATTATAGAGACAAAAAATTTCGCAGCATTAAAAAAATTATAATACACGAGTGAGTAACAAAATTTTATTACGAGAAAAAATTCGAAACGATGCACCAACTTTGAGTTATCAATTTAATTCTAAAAAGATATTTCAAAAAACCTAAAACCTATAACCATGAAAAAAATTATCTACATCTCTATTATTTGCATTTGCTTCAGTCTGTGACCATTACTAGCTTGTACCGAAGAAGAAGTAACTCCCAACAGAAGCAAAAACCCAGGCGGTCAAGGAATCCGATCCTAAGTAATTATCGACGAATGTAAAACTTAAATATCAAACACTAACAAAACCTAAAACTATGAAAAAAATTATCTACATCCTTCTATTTGCCTTCGCTACTTCAATGACTTTCTCATCTTGCACAGAAGAAGAAGTTACACCAAACTCAAATCAGAACTGCAGGTGGCAAGGAATCTGATCCAAAATAATTACATAATCTGTAAGAATCTAAAATCATTTAACACATTAATCTCTATATGAAAACCAAATCACTAATCCTTATAGCATTTGTAGCCATCATTACTTTATCATTTTCATTTGCTAGCTTCAAATCGTTCACAAAAAATGAGTTGCAAAAATCATACAGCTACAATCAAAATACAAATGATCCTATCGGTGGATTTTATCTCTGAAGATAAATTCTGATTCGAAGGTAGAGTCTAATCCATTGACAATCTATTCGTAGCATTCACAATTGGTACTTCTAAAAGATTCCATATTGTAAAAGCTCACGGACAACGATCAGTGAGTGGATTCAGTCCCTTAGTCGATTGATGACGATCCAATCAAATGAATAGCCTTTTGCCTAACAGTTGGTTGTTTTAGTGTTAAATCAAAGCTTTAACATTCGTCAGAAACGGCCTAAATCTAATACTAGATGAAAAAAGGGGTATCCTGCTGACGTTATTGAGGTTACCCTTACCCCCGCACCTATGAAGTCACTTGGCCGGCAGTTGGTTTGAAATTAGGGTCGACAGACGAACCAAGTTGGTCGATCAGGCGCAAGTTGGGAATGTAAGAGGGGGTGCCTTAAGTAAACTTCAGGGGCAAATTGTACACAAATTGGGGAAAACCTTACATCACAAAAACGCTAATTTCGGCCTTTTTGTTTATAGGCCGATCTCGGTTTTAGCTCCAGTTTCTGGAACATTTCCTGGTCTTTGAGCACCCCTGGATTCGGGGTGGTGAGCAGCTTATCACCTGCAAAAATGCTGTTTGCGCCTGCTAAAAAACAGAGCGCCTGTTCTTCTAAATTCATCCGTACTCTTCCTGCAGATAACCGTATCATCGTTCTCGGCATGATAATGCGCGCAGTGGCGATCATTCTGATCATCTCCCACACCGATACCTTCGGCTGATCTTCCAGCGGTGTTCCTTCAACGGGCACCAACGCATTCACCGGCACCGATTCGGGATGCTCTTTTAAAGTCGCTAGTGTTTTCAGCATCCCAATGCGGTCTTCCTCTTTTTCACCCATGCCTATAATGCCTCCGGAGCACACGGAAATTTTTGCTTCGCGTACACTCTCCAGAGTCTCCAATCGATCATTGAAGGTGCGCGTGGAGATGATCTCACCGTAAAATTCTTCGCTGGTATCGAGGTTGTGGTTGTACGCATACAAGCCTGCGTCTTTCAGCTTCTGCGCTTGCTCCGGCGACAGCATGCCCAACGTACAGCATACTTCCAAGCCCATCGTGCTCACCCCTTTCACCATCTCGATGATCTTATCGAAGTCACGGTTGTCGCGCACCTCACGCCACGCTGCACCCATACAGAAGCGGGTGCTGCCGTTCTCCTTTGCCTCCATCGCTTTTTCCAGCACCTCCCCAACCTCCATCAACTTCTGTACCTTAACGTCCGTGTGATAACGGGCAGCCTGGGGGCAATAGGAGCAGTCTTCCGGACAACCTCCGGTTTTAACGGAAAGCAAGGTGCAAACCTGAACTTCCTGCGGATCGTGAAATTCCCGGTGAACCGTAGCGGCCTGGTAAATCAAATTCAGAATGGGCTGATTGTATATTTCGCTGATCTCTTCACGGGTCCAGTTAGTTCGGATGGCGGTCATGTTGTCGGCAGAATTTTTATTAATGAATTTTTAATTCGTACGGCATACGGGCTTGCGTGCCCTGATACGATTTCACCACATTCCAGTATTCATATAAATGATAGTAAGAACCCAGCGCTTGCTTCATGGTAGTCTCATTCTCGTCTTCTTCAATTTGTGTGATGACTTGTTCTACCAGGGAAGGTGCATACTGGGGATAGAACCTGATTTTATAATCGTCGGTGAGGCCAGCGCTTTTTGCTGCGATCTGCACGGCGTCATCAAAATTGCCCAGCACATCTACAAGCCCGCGGTCTTTTGCCTGAGCTCCCGTCCACACGCGGCCCGATGCAACTTTTTTAAGGCTGTCTGCTGACATGTTTCTTCCTTCCGCTGCTTTATTGATAAAAACTTCGTACAGTTCTTCCGTTCGGGTTTGCCAGATTTCTTTTTCTTTCGCAGTGAGCGGCCTGGTTAGCGTGATCAGCTCACCGATCTCGCCTGTCTTAATTTCTTCCGACGTGATGCCGATCTTATTATTTAAAAATCCGCTCGCATCGAACAGCACGCTGAAGATGCCGATTGAACCGGTGATGGTGTGTGCCTGCGCTACGATCGTGTCGCAACCCATGGCGAGGTAATATCCTCCGGATGCAGCGTAGTCGGACATAGAAGCAATGACAGGTTTTACTTTTGCGGTAAGCGCGATTTCCCGCCACATCGCATCGGAGGCCTGAAAACTTCCCCCAGGCGAATTGATCCGGATGACAACAGCTTTTACTTCTTCATCGTCACGAACTTTCTTAAGTTCTTTCGCGAACGATTCAGAGCCGACTATATTATCTCCTTTGTTCGCCTTTCCCGGAAGTATAGTTCCTTCGGCAACAACAACGGCTACTTCATTCTTAGAAGACTTATACGCTGAGAAGCTCTTCTTATATTTTGCGTACTTGATGAATGTTACTTTCTTGTCTTCTTCTATTCCAATCCGTTTTTTCAGATTCTGTTCTACCTGATCAGCATAGAGAAGGGAATCAACAAGCCCATGCTCCAGCGCCAGCTTTCCATTCCGCACCAACATCTTATCGGCAATTTCTTTCAACTTCTCCTTAGGGATTTTCCGCGCTTCTGCCACCTGGTCTAAAACGTGATTATAAATGGAGTGAATCATTTCATTGAGCTGCAGCCTGTTTGCTTCGCTCATCTTCTCCAGCAGGAATGGTTCCACCGCGCTTTTAAATTCACCTACCCTGAATACCTCCGGCTTAATTTCCAATTTGTCAAATAAACGTTTAAAGAAACTAACCTCTGCGCTCAGACCATTAAATTCCAATTCACCTTCAGGGTTCAAATAAATTTTATCAGCAGCGGAAGCGAGATAATAAGCCGGTTCGGACATGAACTGACTATAGACTACGACCCACTTTCCACCTTTTCGAAAATCGAGCAATGCCTGACGTATTTCTTCAATAACCGTATATCCCGTTCTTGGCAAACTGACGTTCAGGTAAATGCCCTTAATATTCTCATCGTCCTTTGCGTGGTTGATGGTTTGCCGGAGTTGCGCCAGTCCGATGGCTCGTGGGCCCGGGCCGCCTGCTAACATGGAAAAACCGAATTGACTTTCTTTCTCAATTTCAATCACTGGAACATCGAGGTCCAATTGAAGAATGCTGCTTTCCGGAACCTTCACTTCTTCGTCACCTGATACCGAAACCAAGCCAACTATCAGGACAACCAACAATATCATGGCTACCAGTGCACCCAGACAAGAAGCGAAGAAAGCTTTCCAAAAATTCATGTTACGTCAATTTAAGTTTTCAAAAGTAATCAATACTCATTCGAATAAAAAAGTATGTTTGCGTCCAAGATAAACTGAAATGAAAGCAACAATGTTTCTCTTGCTTGGAACAAACCTGGGGGACCGAAAAAATAATTTGGTTTTTGCGCGGAATGGGATTGAACTTTCTGTAGGACAGATTGTGAAAGCATCCTCCCTTTACCAGACTGCAGCCTGGGGAAAAATCGATCAACCCGAATTCTTTAACCAGGCTCTTGAGGTTGAAACTGCGCTCGCCGCCGAACGGGTGCTGCAGGAAATTTTACATATCGAGCAAAACCTGGGCAGAAAGCGGAATGAAAAGTGGGGTGAAAGAATCATCGACATCGACATATTGCTGTATGGAAAAGAAAATATTAATACCGGGCCTCTCACCATACCTCATCCTCAACTAGCAAACAGGAGGTTTGCGCTTGAACCTCTGGCGGAGATCGCGGGGAGCGAAATACATCCTTTGCTTAACATAAAAATTCAAGAGATGCTGGAGCGGTGCAAGGATCCGCTGACTGTTTATAAAATTCCTAACTGACATACTGATACTAAGGTGCGCTCAGTTGGAAGATTAAGCGCGGAGCACGCATGGAAATACGCAGAAATCGCCGAGGGCTGACTCTTTTCCGCATATTCTATAACTCTTTTACGGATCTCCAAACCTCTGCGTAACTCCTCTGCTTTGCGCTTGTTGCATTTTCTTCGAGGTTATTTTATTCACGTCCATGACACAACTTTTTTGAAAATCACAAGCTTGCCACCTCCGCCGCCGGCACAATTTTTTTTACCAACCCTTGCAATACTTTTCCAGGCCCGCATTCCACGAATAACTTCGCGCCATCCTTAGCCATATTTTGCACTGACTGCGTCCATCGGACTGGTGAAGTAAGTTGATCGATCAGGTTTTTTTTGATCTCCATGACATTGACGGAAGGCAATGCATTTACATTCTGATAGACCGCACAAATGGGAGCGCCGAAAATAGTTTCATTGATAGCCGCAGCCAATTCTTCCTTGGCAGGTTCCATCAGGGGCGAATGAAAGGCTCCACCCACTTGCAAAGGCAGCGCCCGCCTTGCTCCCGCCGCCTTACACTTTTCGCAGGCAATCTCTATTCCTTTTATTGACCCGGAAATGACGAGCTGCCCCGGGCAATTATAATTCGCGGGGACCACAACCTCATCAATAGACGCACAGATATCCTCCACTACTTTATCATCCAACCCAATGATGGCAGCCATGGTAGAGGGATTTAATTCGCAAGCATGCTGCATCGCCAGCGCTCTTTTTGAAACCAGCTTTAAGCCATCTTCAAAAGATAATGTTTTGTTGGCTACCAACGCGGAAAATTCGCCCAGCGAATGTCCAGCGACCATATCAGGTACAAATGAATCGGATGTTAACGCAACAACCACAGAATGTAAAAAGATAGCAGGCTGAGTTACCTTTGTTTGCTTCTGTTCATCAGCCGTGCCGTTGAACATGACTTCCGTTAACTTAAATCCCAGAATGTCATCAGCCCTCTTGAATAAGGCCGCGGCTTGAGCGTGTGAATCATAAATCTCTTTACCCATCCCGGTGAACTGGGCTCCTTGTCCGGGAAATATGTAAGCTTTCATGACCTTTAATCGTTCAGTTGTAGGCTGCAAAAATAAGTGAAAAGTTGAAACAGCTTAAGATTGATTCAAAATATCGCATCCAGTAACGTTTGGTGAGCCGTCTCTTTTCTAAACACTCGGCTTTCTAAGCTTGAAAAATCATTCTAGAAAACGGGAGGCCAGTTCAGGCGAAGGGATCATACAGTTATCGGCCTTACCAAAAATTCTGTAACGGTGCGCCGCGATCAGATTGTAAAATGCATCGCAGATAAATCGGGGAAGAATTTTAAAAGCAGTTAAAGCTTTCCATGGCCCATCCAAATGTTTTGCAATTCGCAACGCTGCATCGCTCCGTTCAAAAGCCTGCCCTCCATCGATGACTACGATGCTATGCAGCGAATCAGCATTCAACTTAAATCGTCCCAGCTGTGATTTTCCAAATTCGGATTGAAGCGAAGCAAACCTGAATTTTGCATCAGGATCTCTTTTGATTATGAATTGTACGATACCGTTGCAAAGATTACAAACACCATCAAAAAGTATTATTATGGGACCGTGGTCTTCTATCGGACCAGGTGCACCCATCCTTTAATGATTTTGGTTTTATCGGGAGAAACAATGTCAAAGGTGACTTCAGCAACATAGTAATAGACACCTGAGGACAGTTGCGCACCGCTCGTATCTTTTCCGTCCCAGTCGATGTAAATGGAGTTAACATCATCATCGATGGATCCCTCATAGGCATAAACTTCCTGACCCCACCTGTTGTATATCTTTATGTTCACCGATTCTACAAATCGCGCACACTTCACCTCTGCATAAGAGGACAACGGACATTTGGTGCCCTCCTCCCCAACTATACCCCGATCACTATACGCGCTGAATAAATCGTTGCAGCCGTCTCCATTGGGTGTAAACACATTGGGCAGTTCATAATAAGGACAGTTGTCATTGCAAGTCGCGTCGCTCAGCTCGCTTTCATTCAAGGACCTGTCTACTGCCGATATTTTATAACAGTATGCAAAGGAGGTCACACTGGTATCGATGAAGAATGTATCGGAAACAATTCCGGCGTTCTCTAATAATACAAAATCTCCATCCGCACTCAGCGCTCTGTAAATACGATATCCTAAAATATTCACATCACAGCTATCCTGTCTGTCTCGCTCCCAATAAATGGTATTCTGAAAAACATTGCTTCCACAATTCTCTCCATTGGATAAAAACTCCTCGCAATTCAATGACTTTACCAGCAGCTTGGGCTTACACGGTGGAATAGTATCTCCCACCTGAGCACATATTATCTGAGAAAAGTTTTCCAGCGGTTCATCAATGGCGGGGTTCCCGTATCCTCCACGGGTCATCACGCGGTAACAATACGTCTGGGCATCCTGTAATTCTCCGTGCTGACCTTCATCAACGTAGATGAACCCATTGGCTAAGGCATCAACCTCGTCTATCAGCACCAGCTCACTTTCCGAAGCCCCTTCAGGTCCTCGGAAAATTAGATGCTTATTGGGAATGGTCTGGATCTGATTGGACCACGGAACGAATGCACTCCAGTTCAACTGAATTTTTTTGATCTGCGACTGCGCTGTTAACCGGACCGAAGAGGCGGGAAAAGACGAGCCTACCTCAACATCGTTAAGGGTATACGCCGTTACACTATAATTGTATACATTATCTTCGGTATTCAGGTTGGTATCCAGGTAGGTCGTATCATCAGGAGCCGTTAGGTTGGAAGCTACCAGCACCGAATCGTCACCCCGTGCAAATCCAACAGCACGATAGAGACTATATTTATAAGGTGGCGGGAACTGTATGACATCAGCATCAAAAGGTTTTTTCCAGCTCACGCGAATTTCACCTTCGGCAAGGTCTGTCTTTGCCACCGTCACGTGTGTCATGATGGGAACATCGGCCAGGATAGGTCCTATACAGGTGTCCTTGGAAACATAACTCTCTCCTCCCCTGGGAAGTGGAAAGATCGCTACCAACCGGTAGCAATATCGGGCACCTGGTGCTAAACCCCTCCCTCCATTTGAATCTTCATAACTGGTGATCGGTGTACTGTTAGAATCCTTAATGCCTACCTCGGTGATAAGTTCATATCCTAAATATCCAGGCATACCTGTCTGACAATTATCGGGAACAAATGGAGATCCATCTACCTTTCGCCACACCTGCATGCGTTCAGCACCCTGGCAAAAATAGGGCTCCCATTCAAGCTCAGCGGATCGGTTGCTCAGATTCAATTGAGCATCTTCCCAAATGGGTGCGGGTCCTACAACTTTTATAAGCCACGTTTTAAAGGTAACGAGCCTCGGGCCATTAGCAGGTTTATCGGTTATTTTAAACACCACCTGATAAGGCTGATCACGAACGTGAACACATTCGGTCTGCCAATGAAATTTTAGTTCTGCAGGAGGAACAGAAGGTTGAAAATCATTGGTACCTGGAACAGGAGTGTATGTAGCAGGAGATTGAATACTAAAGATCTCTGAATAGGCTTCGATCTTCACATCGTCATTGTCAGGATCGATTCCAAAAATAGTTTCGTCTAAGATAGAACCTGCGACCACGCAGGTGTCGGGTGGTAAAATCAAATCGGGTCTTTCGTTATCACAATCGTCTACCAGGATCTGCATATCCCTTCTTACATATCCCATCTGATAATAGACACCATTCTTCTTTCTCCATTCAATGATGTGAAAGGCAATGTTGTATTCACCAATCGCTCCCGGTGAATCCCAACGAATCGTGCCGTCTTGCTCAATAAAGAATGTTGGCGGCCCACCTCCATCTTCTTTTGAATTACCATAATTGGAGTAAAACTTGGCGTTATTTGGATCAGCGTAATTAATTACCTCGGTGTTTCGATCGCTGAAAGGAACTACCATAGCATATGAGATGCTGTCTCCGTCTGAATCTACGGCTCCGGGGTTATGAGACCATGCCACACCTGGACAAGCGTGATCAATGGGAGGCACCAACAATCTAGGTGTGTTGTTACATCCTAAAAATGGATCAATGTCTATTACTGTTTCAAGATAAAAAGTAGTGTTCACAGACGCATCCATGTTCAGGACACCTTCGTTTCGATTGGGCTCGCGGTAGCTGATCGTATAATTGCCTGCTCCGGAATAGGTATGATCAACAGAAAAGGAGGCAGTCGCAACGCTTCCATCGGGATCAAGATCTAGTCGGACTGTATTATCGGTTTCCGGTACCAACATCGAAGTACCATCACCAAAATTCAGTACGTCCTGATCGCCCCCAAAGAGGACGGTCGTATTTTTAGTATTTGTATAAACTGTTATTGTAATTCGATAGCGGCGGCTACTGCAATCCACTCTCTCAACAATGATCTCCCCTGCCCGCAAGTGAGTTGCTTGAGATTGTTCAAGAATACAAAGTGTGAACAAAACGGTAAGCGCGCTGACTCTCCATAAACTGCTCACGAAAGAGGTTTCTTTCATACCTAAGCGGCAAATGCTTTTATTATTCAACATCAAAAACTGTATAAAGTTACAATATAGAACCTTGTTTCTGATCCGTAAAATTACCCTTAAGGTAATGGAAATTAACTCCGAACCGGCAAATTCTTTTGTTTG
The DNA here is from genome assembly GCA_963837415.1 of uncultured Bacteroidota bacterium. Classification (GTDB taxonomy): domain Bacteria; phylum Bacteroidota; class Bacteroidia; order Cytophagales; family Cyclobacteriaceae; genus Chryseolinea. The sequence goes on from CAWING010000012.1 coordinate 38,979, forward strand.
TCTCCAACCTGGTTACGCCACTCATCATTTGTCAGCAATTGCGTTCATTCAGGAAGGTTTATTCAAGACATCCTTACGAATTGAGCAATAAATCACAGCAAAGTGCATTTTCCATTTTGAGAATTTAAAACAATAAAAACTCATGAGGCCGTGGTTTTCTATCGGACCAGGTGCACCCATCCTTTAATGATTTTGGTTTTATCGGGAGAAACAATATCAAAGGTAACTTCAGCAACATAGTAATAAACACCTGAGGACAGTTGTGCAGCGCTCGTATCTTTTCCATCCCAGTCGATGTAAATGGAGTTAACATCATCATCGGCGGATCCCTCATAGGCATAAACTTCCTGACCCCACCTGTTGTATATCTTTATGTTCACCGATTCTACAAAGCGCGCACACTTTACCTCTGCGTAAGACGACAACGGACATTTAGTGCCCTCCTCCCCAACTGTACCCCGATCACTGTACGCGCTGAATAAATCGTTGCAACCGTCTCCATTGGGTGTAAACACATTGGGCAGTTCATAATAAGGACAGTTGTCATTGCAAGTCGCGTCGCTCAGCTCGCTCTCATTCAAGGACCTGTCAACTGCCGATATTTTATAACAGTATGCAAAGGAGGTCACACTGGTATCGATGAAGAATGTATCGGAAACAATTCCGGCGTTGTCTAATAATACAAAGTCTCCATCCGCACTCAGCGCTCTGTAAATACGATATCCTAAAATATTGACATCACAGCTATCCTGCCTGTCTCGCTCCCAATAAATGGTATTCTGAAAAACATCGCTCCCACAAGTCTCGGCATTGGATAAAAACTCCTCGCAGTTCAATGACTTCACCAGCAGCTTGGGCTTACACGGTGGAATAGTATCTCCCACCTGAGCACATATTATCTGAGAAAAGTTTTCCAGCGGTTCATCAATGGCGGGGTTCCCGTATCCTCCACGGGTCATCACGCGGTAACAATATGTCTGGGCATCCTGTAATTCTCCGTGCTGACCTTCATCAACGTAGATGAACCCATTGGCTAAGGCATCAACCTCGTCTATCAACACTAGCTCACTTTCCGAAGCTCCTTCAGGTCCTCGGAAAATTAGATGCTTATTAGGAATAGTCTGGATCTGATTGGACCACGGAACGAATGCACTCCAGTTCAACTGAATTTTTTTGATCTGTGACTGCGCTGTTAACCGGACCGAAGAGGCAGGAAAAGAAGACCCAATAGGTGCATCGTTAGGTCCGGCGTTGGAAGCATACGCCGTTACACTATAGTTATATACATTATCTTCTGTGTTTAGATTAGTATCAAGATAAGTCATATCGGTTATGTTGGCTGCTACCAAAACTGAATCAGCCCCGCGCGCAAATCCAACAGCACGGTAGAGTGAATACCGGTAAGGTGGTGGGAACTGTGTGACATCAGCATCAAAAGGTTCCCTCCAGCTCACCCTGATCTCACCTGTTGAAACATCTGTCGCTTCCACCGATACGTGAGTTATGATGGGAACATCGGCAAGGATAGGTCCTATACAGGTGTCCTTGGAAACATAACTCTCTCCTCCCTTGGGAAGTGGAAAGATCGCCACCAACCGATAGCAATATCGGGCACCTGGTGATAAACCCCTCCCTCCATTTGAATCTACATAACTGGTGATCGGTGTACTGTTGGAGTCCTTAATACCTACCTCGGTGATAAGTTGATATCCTAAATATTCAGGCATACCCGTCTGACAATTATCGGGAACAAACGACGATCCATCTACCTTTCGCCACACCTGCATGCGTTCAGCACCCTGGCAAAAATAAGGCTCCCATTCAAGCTCAGCGGATCGGTTGGTCAATTGAGCATCTTCCCAAAGGGGTGCGGGACCCACAACTTTTATAAACCACGTTTTAAAGGTAACGAGCTTCGGTCCATTAGCAGGTTTATCCGTTATTTTAAACACCACCTGATAAGGCTGATCGCGAACGTGAACACATTCGGTCTGCCAATGAAATTTTAGTTCTGCAGGAGGAACAGAAGGTTGAAAATCGTTTGGCCCAGGAACAGGAGTGTATGTGGCCGGCGATAGTGCTGCGGGAAAATTAAAAATCTCCGAAAAGGCTTCGATTTTTACCTTATCGTTATCCGGGTCGATTCCAAAAATAGTTTCGTCTAAGATAGAACCTGCGACCACGCAGGTGTCGGGTGGTAAAATCAAATCGGGTCTTTCGTTATCACAATCGTCCACCAGGATCTGCATATCCCTTCTTACATATCCCATCTGATAATAGACACCATTCTTCTTTCTCCATTCAATGATGTGAAAGGCAATGTTGTATTCACCGATGGCTCCCGGCGAATCCCAGGTTATTGTTCCTGTAACCGGATCAATAGAAAAGGTAGGTGGTCCGTTGCCTTCTTCGTTGGCGTTATTGAAGTTGTTATAGAATCCTTCATTATTCGGATTCCGGTAGTCAACGACTTGCGTATTCTTGTCCTTGAAAGGAACTTGTAACGAGTACGAAAGACTGTCTCCGTTAGGATCAAATGCACCCGGATTATGGGACCATGCTACGCCTGGGCAGGCGTGATCAATGGGTGGTATTAAAAGCTTGGGCGTATCGTTACATCCTAAAAATGGATCAAGATCTACAATAGTTTCAATATAGAAGGTAGTGCCTCCGGAGTCATTCATATTCAAAACCCCTTCATTCCGATTCGGCTCGCGATAGCTCACGACGTATCTGGTGCTTCCTGAATAGGTATGAAGAACGGTAAATGATGCCGTGCCAACGCTTCCATCCGGATCAAGATCCAATCGTGGCGTATTCTCCGTGACCGGGACTAACATCGAAGTGCCATCGCCAAAATTCAGTACATCCTCCGTTCCTCCAAAACGGACAGTGGATTCTGTATTTGTAAAAACCGTTACCGTGATTCTAAAGGTGGCGGGACTCGTACAACCCACTCGTTCAACAATGATCTCTCCCGCACGCAAGTGAGTTGCCTGGGATTGAACAAGAATAAATGATGTGAACAAAACGGTAAGTGCGCTGACTCTCCATAAACTGCTCACCAAACGGGTGTCTTTCATACTGCTCGGTAAGTACTCAAGATCCAAAAACGAATAAAGTTACACTATATAGTCTTTGTTTTGGATTTGTAAAATTACCTTCAAAGTAACGGATGGGCAGTAAAATTAGTCTTTCAACAAACAAATTCTTTTTTCTTATCTCCAGTTGGCTAGGTAACTATTCGCCAGCATGAATCACGTATCAGGATGTCTATTAAGACTTTTAAAGATTGAGCAATAAACCACAACAACTATTTCAATTCGAATCGGCCGTTCAAAATTGAATGTTGATAAATAGATTAATAATTTTTCAGGAAGCGTTTGATTTTAAAATGTTCTCAAAACTATCCATCTTTTGGTAAAACGGAATTCATTCGTGTTTAAGAAATGCCAGGGTATCAAAAAAAATCCACATCCTTAAATTACTCGACTTTTTATCTGATAAATTAGGGGGACCAAACCCTAACCTTCCCTCTACTATGAAATCCAATACAAAAGTCGACAGGGCTTCGCTGGAGAAGCGTGAAGTAGAAATTCAAAACCTTATCCGTCAGATGAAGTTAGATCGTCTTCATCAAAGCCCCGTGTACAAAAACCTGGAACTAGAACTTTCCGAGTTGAAGAACAAACTCATTCATCACACGCAACAATAAACTCATCACCTCATCTGAAGAGTTTAAAAGTAATTTAGACCTTTTTGCAGTCGCTTGATTACCTTTGATGTTCAAAAAACATTGGAACGTATGCGTATTGTAGGAGAAATTCCTCATGATGTGTGTAAGATCACGCTCTTCTCGTGGAATAATCGCTACCTGATAAAGCTCGAATGTGGCTTGCTTGAGCAAACCTATAAAGTCAATCATTTTGATATAGCTGGCGAAGCGGATCTTTACAAAATAGTGAATGAATCTTTTATTGACGAAGCCCTTGACCGTTTTAAAGAAATGGATAAAAGCCTTCAATTAGCCTTGGAAAGGGTTTAATTAACGAGCTTTTACTCAGCTTGATGGAATTTGTTTTATTTTGCAGCCTGCATGGAAGTCGTAGAGAAGAAAAACAAGAATAAGCAGTACAAACCTATTTTGGATGGTATACCTGATTGGCCTGTATATCAACTTAGCAGAAACCGTAAGGAATTTATAGAAGAGGTTGCTCAAAAAGCTTTTTTGCAGATCAAAAAAAACCGGCCCACTGCCAAGCAGGTGATTGATGAACTTCAGGCCACAGTATACCGGGAACAACAACGGATGAAGCGCAACCGTTGGAGAGTCGACCCCGCGGACGAGCCCAGGTTTTGGGCAAATGTTAAGGACGAACTTGTGGCTTTATCAACTAAAGCTCCGGAGGAGTCGCAGGCCAAGGCGGACGAGCTTCTTCTTCGCATTGTATCTCGTTATGCCAACGAGATAGCAGGAAATTTCAAGGCCTCTTCTTATCGGCTAACCCGTGAAATTGTAAAGTTTTGGTTTGCCCGATTACTGAATGGAGCACGTGTAAAAAAGTTTGGAGCCTTCTTTCGCAACCGCTATACGTTGCGTGATAAAATTCATATCGTAGGAAAAGTACGTCAGCTCCGCAAGCTCGCTAAAGAAGGAACTGTAGTCATGGTGCCCACACACTTCAGTAATTTAGATTCCATTCTTATCGGTTGGATAATTCATTCCCTCGGTTTGCCTGCATTCATTTATGGAGCAGGGTTAAATCTTTTCAATATTAAGATCTTCGCTTACTTTATGAATAGCCTTGGGGCATATAAAGTCGATCGAAGAAAAAAAAATGTTCCGTACCTGGAGACGTTGAAATTTTATTCCATGCTGGCTGTTCAAAAAGGTGCGCACAGCATTTTCTTTCCTGGAGGCACAAGGTCGCGTTCCGGCAAATTGGAGAAGCAATTAAAGCTGGGATTGCTGAGCTCAACTATTGAGGCGCAACGCAATCTGTACCTTGACACGCCACCGGGAGAACCTGTACGCAAAATTTTTATCGTGCCGGTTACGCTCAATTATCATTTTGTTCTTGAAGCCCCCGATTTGATTGATGATTACCTTTCCTCCAAAGGGCAAGATCGTTACCTTCCTGAGCAAGACAAATATGGAAGTTGGCAACTGCTTCAGTTTCTTTTTAAATTTTTTACAAAGGGATCCAATATTTCGGTATCTATCGGACCGGGTCTGGATATTATAGGCAACAATGTAGATGAAGATGGTAATAGCCTCGATGCGCATGGCAGAATAATAAATACGCGGGACTATTTTATTTCCAGCGGTGCTGTTACGATTGACAAGCAACGTGAAGATGAATACACACGAATGCTCAGCCAAAAGATTGTTTCCGAATACCATCGTATCAACCGGGTATTTCGCCAGTCACCTTGTTGCATTCGTAGCTTTTGAATTGTGGCAAAAGAAACATCCCAACCTCGACTTGTTTGGATTGCTTCGAATTCCTGAAGAAGATCAGGAACTAACCTATGAAGAGTTTCGAGGCAGCCTGCAAGCGGGTAAGAAAGCAGATCTACAAGTTGAAAGATGAAAACAAAGTTTATTATGCAACGCACCTAAAAGGAAGCATTGATTTAGTCATTCGGCACGGTCTTGATAACGTAGGAATATTTCACCTCAAGCGGCCGTTGCTAATGAACAAAGAAGGTAATATTATCACAAAAGATTTCAGTACCCTTTATTATTATCATAATAGGCTTGTAGGCTATGACCTCGAGAAGTTTGTCTGACAAGGATAAGCCGGTTGGTGTTATCGGCGCAGGAAACTTCGGTAGCGTAATCGCTAACCTCCTGGCGCAAAATCGTAAGGTATTACTTTACGCCCGAGATGAAAAAGTAGCGAGCCAAATTCTTTCCAAGAGAGAAAATCGCGGGTATAAAATGCATGACCGCATTACGCCGACGAATGATCTTTCCTTTATTGCAGAACAATGTGATATTATTTTTCCCATTGTTCCCTCGGCGCACTTCCGCTCGATGATGAAAGAACTGTCTCCACATCTACATCCCTACCACCTGCTTATCCATGGCACAAAAGGTTTTGATGTCATGCTTCCGAAGGGCCAGACGATCGAAACAATCGGACAACTCAACCGCAGCATGGTAAAAACCATGAGCGAAGTAATTGCGGAGGAAAGTGTAGTGGCGCGGGTCGGATGTTTAGCCGGACCTAATCTCGCAAAAGAACTTGCTGAAGGCCACCCGGCGGCTACCGTAATTGCAAGTCATTTTAATGAAGTTATAAATATTGGTAAGCGACTACTGCGAAATGATCACTTCCAGGTATATGGTAATAATGATCTAGTAGGGGTTGAACTCGCCGGTGTTTTAAAAAATGTGATCGCTATTGCTGCAGGAGCGTTGAGTGGAATGGGTTACGGTGAAAATGCTAAAGGGCTTTTGATAAGCAGGGGAATGGTGGAAATGGTTTATCTTGGAAGGGCGCTGGGTGGAAATACAAAAGCTTTTTTAGGTATCGCCGGAATAGGAGATCTGGCTACAACCTGCAATAGCTCGCTGAGCCGGAATTTTAATGTGGGCTTTCAGTTAGCGCAGGGTGAAACTTTACAAAATATTATCGGCAGCACGGATGAAATCGCAGAAGGGATAAATACCGTTCAGATTGCAAAAAAATGTGCAGACTACTATAAAGTTCGCGCTCCGATCACGACCACCCTATACCATGTGTTGTTTGAAGAGATGACTGTAAAAAAAGCGCTGGACATATTTGATGCGCTATCCGTCTGAACGTTGATATTGATTTCCTCACGGAGTAATTCCGATGCGGCTCTACTACAAGAGGATCTCCTTAACATTTTCCTTCATTTTAGCAGCCAAGTCATCCAATGGCAAGTCGTTTATATCGCGTCCAAAGGGATCTTCGATTTCTTCTGCGATGAGCTCAACACTTAATAATACGTAAGAAATTAGCACAACAACCGGTATGGTCATATATCCGGATTGTGTTACAAAGCCGAATGGCAGCGTAATGATGTAAATGAATATAAATTTTTTTACATACATCATATAGGAATAGGGTATCGGAGTATTTTTAATTCGTTCGCACGCTCCGATAATGTCAATAAAGTCCTTTAACTCTTTGTCCAGGTTTATGAGATGATCTCCCGTCAATTTTTCTGATATATACAGGTCATTTACTTTTTGATACATCAATGCAGCAATTCGGTTTGGCTTGTGTTTGTATTTTTTTAGATCATTGATCAAGGCTTCGTCCGGAGGAGGATCAAGCTCGACAAACTGCACTCCTCCGCGAAGATTTTCCTTCGTTGCAAAAACGAAGTTGCATATCATTTTATAAAACCATTCCCGGTCCTCATGATTTTCTTTGCTGATGTAAGCATTTAGTTTCAGGGCAAAATTTCGGGTGCTGTTTACCAAACCTCCCCACAGCTTTCTTCCCTCCCACCAACGGTCATAGGCAGTATTTGTACGAAAAACAAGAAACAACCCTAAAACAATACCCAACAGTGAATGCATAGCTACTGTCGGCTGAAAATCAGCTTCATGCACATGCAAATAACTCAGGAATATATAACAGACCGCCGTTGAATATACAGTCATAAAAAGTAAAGCGGGCATTAATGTCATCATTACCCTTCTGCTGAAGGAATGAAAAATGAGAGAAAACCACTGCCTCGGATTATATATTACCATGTTCCACTATTTGCTGCAATAACTCCATTCAAACAAATATTTGCAAATACTGCAGGCTTGAAAGCTCCAGCATTAATTTAGAGTTCCCGTATCAAAAGCCGAAGGGCGTGAGACTTGGTATCCATTTACAAATTATTTTTAGCCATTCCCATTCGATCCACCTTTCAATATGGTATATTTTTAAATAGGATTGATTGAAATTTGATTTATCACTTATCTTTCGGCCTTAAACTATTGTTTATATGAAATCGTTATGCTGTGTCTGCCTGATGGCGGATCTAGCAGACGATTTTCCGATAGCTTCGGATTTCCTTAAAAATTAATTATATGCACACAGAAATCAGCAAACCTTATATTTTTTTAACGCTTTCGGTGATTTTATTCAGTAGCAGCACCTTTGCTCAAGACTACCTGATCACACAAAAGGGCGATACGCTTAAGGGCGAAATTAAACCTCTTGCGTATGGAGTTGATAAAAAAGTGCAGTTGACAGAAGCGGGGAAGAAGAAAGTTGTATACCCTTTTTTTTCCGTAAAATCATTTTCGTATAAAGGTGAGATTTTTCAACCCGTAAAAGGGCCCGATGGATATACTTTTATGAAGTTATTAAAGTCCGGATATCTATCGCTCCTCTCTTTTCAATCCGCGAATCAGGTCACATATGATGGGCAATATTTACTTAAGCGGGATGGGGCCGGTACGGAGGTTCCCAACCTTAGCTTTAAAAAAGTAATGAAAAAATTTCTTGACGATTGTCCTCTAGTCGCCGATAAAATCGACAACGATGAGCTAAATAAAAAGAATCTGGCACAAATCGTTGATGAGTATAATGTATGCATTGACAGCCATTCAATAGATCATAAAAAAGTCATTGCCACCCGAAATGAACAAATCAAAAAGGTTAGCGCCTGGGACCTGCTTGAAGAAAAAGTAAAAACTCAGCCTGACTTTGAAGGAAAAGCCAATGCCCTGGAAATGATCAACGAAATCAAAGGTAAAATTTCTACCTCGCAGAAAATACCCAACTTCTTGGTAGACGGTTTAAAGAATTCTCTAAAAGAAGATGTATTTAAGGTAGAATTGGAAAATGCCTTAAAGGAAATTAATTGATTGCTGAATTACGTCTGGGTGAGATGATGCTTAACCTGGGGAAAGTACCTTTATAAAAGAAGTAATTTTAACCTTATTTCGCAATAATACATAGCCGCTGCAAATCGCTACCACTACTGCCAGGAAAAAAAGGTAACCTCCATCTTCTTGAACGGAAATTCCTAGAATCGTAAGGTGCATACCAATAGCACCCACCATTAGTCCGAAAGCTAACCCACCCCCTAGCCATGCTGTTTTATTAAAAAGTAGCAAAACTGCTGCGATCATTTCTAACACTCCTACTCCAAATCGTCCCCAGGGTTCCATTCCTATGGTCTTAAAAATATAGACCGATTCGGCCGAACCCGTGAATTTAAAATACAGTGTTTGTACCATAAGAAGGGCTGCTATTAAACGGGCTACCCAGTAAAGAACCGCTTGCTTGTTCATAATGTCCGAAAGGTAGTAGCGTCATCGATAATGGAATGTCATGCTAGCGACAACTATTCCATTTTGCCGGATTTGATTTAAAAATAAATAGGCCTATTTCCAATTTGCCGAAGCATAAAAAATCGCGTTGCAAATTAATGTGTGGTGTGATATTTAACTCGATTGCGTTCAATAAATCTACATGGTCGTGCCCTGGCCGTAACGTTAGGACCACCACAATCCTTGGAAACATTTCATCGAATCCCTAAACATGTGCTTGAAATCGTCCCACAAACTGATAAAGGTTAATTTTTGGAGGATTCTTTTGTCCGCTGTTAGGACAATAAAACATATGAAGCATGTATCAGTATGCAAGTCCATTAGCTTAGGGTTTCGGACATAAGGTTAATCGAGTTCTATGTTCCAGCCACGCGAGCGGTCAATAAAAATGGTTCCGTTTTCTACCCTCAGGGGTGAGTCAAAATTATTTTGATAAATAGCTCCCGTACCCAGACCCTGCGGAATTTCGACAGCGTAGTTAGCTGTAAACTGGCATATCGCATTCAATCCAATATTGGATTCAAGCGCCGAGGTGATCCACCATCCTATGCGGAGGCTTTTAGCAATTTCAATCCAGGATTTGCAACCCGAAAGCCCGCCATGCAACGTAGGCTTTAAGGTGATGAACTGTGGCTTAAGCCTCGCTAAAAGAAATTTCTTTTTGCTTTCAGATTCACATCCAATTAATTCTTCATCAAAGGCAATAGGTATTGGTGATTTACGACACAGCTCTGCCATTTCCGTCAGGCCATTTTTAATGGGCTGCTCTATGGAATGGATATTAAATTTTTCTAATTCATATAGCTTGGGCAAGGCTTCATCAACTTTAAACGCACCGTTGGCATCGAGACGTATGATAATGTCTTCTTTAGAATATTGTTTGCGAATATAGTGAAGGACGTTGCACTCATGATTAAAATCAAGACCTCCGACTTTTAATTTGAGACAACGGAATCCCTGGGCTATTTTTTGATCGATCTGTTGAATCATAAAGTCAGGGTCCCCCATCCAAATAAGGCCATTGATACCAACAGGTTTTCCGTTTATAAACTCATTGTCAAAAATAATTCGTTTACCACCGTTGATTAAATCTAGCAATGCGGTTTCCAATCCGAACGTGATGGAAGGAAAGTTGGGAGGAATGGCTTTTGTAAAATGTTGAAGTGATAGGGGTGTTTAAGTGTTTGGGTGTTTAAGTGTTTAAGTTGGTGGATATTTTTTATGACATCTATTATTACTGCTTTCGAAATCGGGACTAGCATCGGGGCTCAGGCCGGGTAGTGGGCCGCATTCTCCTATTCCAAAAGTCTGAGGGTTAACGTCATTCCAGATTTTTATAAACCAGGAGGTTTTATCCTTCATCAAACCACGAGAGGTCTTCGCCTCGAAATTAAATTGAAAAACCTTTTTAAAATAAGATGCCCGCAGCGCCATAAAAATATCAATGACGAAAGTAATGTTTTAGAATTAACTTTGATGCTTTGCCGACATGAAGCTTGACATAAACGAATTTATATACACCCTTCCACAAGAACGCATCGCTCAATATCCATTGGCTCAACGCGATCAAGCTAAACTTCTTTTATATGATAAGGGTGCAATTCAACATAAAAAATTTTACGAAATTGCTGAATTATTGCCAACACATGCCTCCGTTTTTTTTAATGAAACTAAAGTAATCCCCGCACGACTCCATTTTCAAAAAGAAACCGGGGCGGTTATCGAGATTTTTCTACTTAATCCGATAAGCCCTTCGGCGCTGCTGATAGAAGCGATGCAAGCATATCACACTTGCATATGGAAATGTACAATTGGAAATCTGAAGCGTGGCCTGCAGGCGTTTCTCTTTCAAAAAATGCAAATGGTATTAACTCTAGAAGCTTCATTGAACGAGCGTGATGATGGCGTTGTCAAATTTAGTTGGAATAGCAGTCATTCTTTTGCTGAAGTGCTGGCCATTATCGGAGAAACACCCTTACCACCCTATTTAAAAAGAAAGGCCGAACACGACGACAAAGAACGCTACCAAACCGTGTATTCAAATTACGAAGGAGCCGTGGCTGCGCCAACAGCGGGTCTGCATTTTACAACGGGTGTATTCGAATCATTAAAGAAAAAAAATATTGAAACTAATTTTCTAACGCTTCATGTCAGCGCGGGAACATTTCAACCAATAAAAGTTAAGAATGTATTTGATCATACAATGCACGAGGAACAAATCGTGGTCAGCCGGAAAAATATTGAAACCTTGTTGAAGAGTACCACTGTGATTGCTGTAGGAACAACCTCCCTTCGCACATTGGAAAGTTTGTATTGGTATGGTGTAAGGGTATTAAAAGATCCTGAAGCTGCCCTTCATATCACACAACAGGATCCCTATACTAATCAGCATCTACCTTCCCGGTCAGAATCTTTGCACGCTATTATTCATCACATGGATCAACACAAAAAAAATACCATTACGGGAGGAACGTCAATCTTTATTGTACCCGGTTATACATTTAGAATTTGCCACGGCACTCATCACAAATTTTCACCAGCCAGGCTCTACGTTAATGTTGCTCGTTGCAGCATTCATTGGGAAGGATTGGAAAAAAGTATACCACGAAGCACTTGCTAATGAATACCGTTTTTTAAGTTATGGAGATAGTTCGTTGTTGATTCCGAAGGGAGGCGATAGATGATAGTCCATGGTCGATGGTCGATAGTCCATAGAACCTTATCTAATCGAGAAGTTGTGGATCATAGAACGGCGAATTTGAAACGTACTCACTAACTATGGACTATGGACCATCGACTATGGACTTTTCTATTGCTTCATTCCTTCCAATGCGTTCAAGTCTACTATGTTCACTTCCACTCTTCTGCCTTCTTCTTTAGATGCTGATTGATCTTTCGTGGCTCCAACTCCTTTCGCCACAATTCTTCTGCGCACAATTCCTTTGTGATTGATGTAATCCAGTACAGCAATTGCCCGTTTGTTGGAAAGCTCACGGTTTAATTCTTCCGTGCCCTCCATCGAGGCAAAGCCTAAAATCTCAACACCTAGGCCCGGGAATTTCTTTAGTTCCGAAAGAATGACATCCAGCTGATTGTTGTATTGCGTCTTCAGATCGCTTTTCCCTGCATCAAAATAAATTTTAGCAGATTTTGTAAGCGCTGCTTTATCGAAATCGGATGTCGTAGGCTGTTCTTTTTGTTTCTTAACTTCGTCCTTCACCATAAAAGTTGGCAATGAAAAAATAGTTTTACCATCTACTTTTTTTTGTTCGAACTTACTTTCATCACTTTCATCATAGTAATATGTGCGTGAGGCTACTTCAATGCTTGAATTTTGCTTTTCATCAAAATTGACGTCTTCAATAGGGTCCTTCATTTGAATCAAATCGGTGAGATAGCTCATACCTTCCTTATCTTCCGATGCAATCAGATCCAGCATCATATCATAAACATCTATATTTCCACCCTGCACCAATTTTGCTTCATGTGTTTTACGCAAGTCGGCCTTTACATCCTGATCGGTATCATAAAAAGCATTCTTTACCTGCACCTCTTGTCCTACCACTACATCAAATTGACGGATCGTTTTTAGATTGATCATCTGATACAATTCATAAAAATAAGTTTGGTTAGGTATATTAATATTTAAGGTGTACGGCAAAAATCCTTCAGACTCAATAACCATATCGTAATCTTTGGCGGGTGGAAGAATAATGAGGTAATTACCTGTTACCGGATCGGGATCATAAACAAAATCAAGTTTCTTATCTGTTTTATTGTCGATGAGATAAATTTTTGTTGGCATTGGTTTGCCGGTTTCAGCATTCAAAATTTTTCCTTTGATCATCGTCAGTGGAATATCAGCAGACTCAGCCGGCATGTCGATGTAATAAATATCCTGTCCACCCATTCCACCTTTGCGATCCGACGAGAAATAACCACGTGTTCCATCTGCAATTAAGGTAAAGTAGTTATCATTTACGGTTGTGTTTACGGGATATCCCATATTCTCAGGATTAGTCCACTTGTTGCTGACCAATCGGGTAACAAAGATGTCGCGGCCGCCCATTGTATTGTGACCGTCTGATGTGAAAAATAAAGTTTTTTGATCGGGATGAATAAATGGAGCATCTTCATTTGCTTTGGTATTAATTTGAGGGCCCAAGATTAACGGGTGGGCTCCACGTACCATTGCCCTGCAGAGTAGTTTTATAAATATCCAATCCACCCTGCCCGCTGATCCGGTCGCTCGCAAAATAAATTGTTTTACCGTCAGGCGTAATACTGGCTGTTGATTCCAGATACTTGGGGGTGTTAATCGTTGGTGTAATCAAGCTGGGTTTTGACCAAACATCGCCAGCTTTTGTGATCTGAAATAAACTTCCAGGATCCGCCGCTCCACCCATAAAGATGAGCATCTTTTGTCCATCGGCTGCAAGGCCTGCAGTCCCCACGTTGTAATCGTGGGCAATGGGAACCACTTTAGGCTCCGACCATCCACCGGAGGTATTATACGTAATGTAAATCTCCTCAATAAATTTATCGCTTGTCCTGGTTTTACCTGTATTCGGTCTTAATGCAGTATAGGCCATAACACTTTCATCTGCTGATAACACGGGATTATACTCGGTATACTTTGTGTTGATAATGGAATTGAAATGATGTACTGTGAAATTTCGAGGCACCGACATCAACGCAACTGCATTGTGACATGTCTGTATGGCTTCATCTGCCATCGCCATCGCTTTCTTATCAGCCTTGCTGCTGACTTCGCGAAACTTATTAAAGTTTTCTAGCGCCTTTTGAATGTTTTCATCCTTGAGATAGATGGATCCGAGATCGTAATAAAGCGAAGATGGCATACCTTTTCCATTCGCCAACGCATATTCAAAATAAGGGTATTGATTTAATTTGTTCGTCCGTTTCAGGAGACTTCTGATAACATACTGCGATCTTATAATGGACCATCGGATCTTTTTCACCCGCCTGCACGGCTTCCAAAAATTTAGCCAGGGCCATATCGTAGCTTCTCACACTAAAGAAACGCTCAGCATCTGCCAAGGACTTGCCCCCTTGTGCGAATGCCAAAGTCGGTGAAACAAGGAATATAAAGCACAGTATATAGGCCCTTTTCATGGGTTAATAATTGTTTTAAGTGAAGACACGTCTGCATACCGTAATCCGACATGCAGGCATGGAATGGCCAAAATTATTATCCACGTGAGTGAACTTTGAATATGCCCATTTCATCATGGTTCTTGAATTTCGTTTCAATACTACGAAAAGATGAGGCATATGAATGTTGAGAATCACTGCTAATCTTACAAGCGCTTTATGGATTAGAAAATTTGCCATAGCTTCAAGTTTTATTATCCTAAACCATAGGTGTATGAAATCGCAAATGCGTAAAGCACATGCCATTTTTATGAAACCAAACCTTCTCAAACCTGACCAAGAGCATGGCATTTGACATTGATATATTAATTGTTTTTGCTGACCCTGATAATGAACCTACTGGAAAAAATGATATCGGTTGGGTATCTCAATTCAAAAAATTTCTGGAGTTCATGCTTCTTCAAGTATTGACCGAAAAACCAAAAATCCTGCTAAAGGGAGAATTTGATACGATGACTTCTCCGAAGCTGGATAATGTGGGCGTGATGATTCCCATTTTATCGAAGGAATTTGTGAAATCTCCATTGTGCTCAGATCACGTCGATTCGTTTTATAGTGCCATCGTGTCACACCCAAAATTCAAAATCGAATTTTTAAAGTATTCAAATCACCGCTAACAGTGACGGAACAACCAGAACGGTTGCGAGAAATGTGGGATATGAAATGTATCAACTTGATCCCGATTCTGGAGAGATCAGGGAATATCCAGATTATTTTAGCAACGAAGCGGAACGGCAATATTGGATGGAAATCGTTGATTTAAGCTATGATATATACGATACATTACAGCGTTTAAAGAATGATCCTGAGGAACAGGCGGTAAAAAGTCTCTTTAAGCAAAAAACATTTACCTGGCCGAAACAGGTCATGATTTGTCAGTTCAACGGAGCATCATCACGCGCGAGCTGCAACGGGATGGTTATACTGTTTTACCCAATCAAACGTTACCAGGAAATATTGTAGATCTAGAACGCGTGGTGCGGAGGGATCTTGATGAATGCAGCATGTCCATTCATCTCATCGGAAACACATATGGTGAAATACCAGAAGGAAGCGACCGTTCCATTGTTGACATTCAGAATAAAATAGCCGCAGAAAAAAGTCAGCGAGCAAAAGAAGATAAAGAGAATCTTTTCCAGGTTAATATGGATTTCACCCAATTTAACGCACACCAGCGAGCGACAAAAAGCGTTTATAGAAACCGTCAAACGTGATGTTGAGGTCCAGGAAGGAGCGGAAATTCTGCAAACTCCTTTGGAGGATTTCAAAAATATCATGCGTGAAGAACTCATTGACTCGGATGACAGAAAAGCGCTGGCTGAAACGGATGGACGAGCTATTTATCTGATGCACGATAAAGTCGATCACCAGGATGTTAAGCCTTATATTGAAATGATGGAAAAATCAGGATTTAATGTACTAATGCCTGCGTTTGAAGGAGAATTGCTGGAACTCCGGCAAAAACATATTGAAAACTTACGTGCTCTTGATGCTGCAATCATATACAAAGGAAAGGTGAATGAACAATGGGTACGTATGAAGGCCCTTGATCTTCTGAAAGCCCCCGGCTTCGGAAGAAAAAAACCCATCATTGCCAAAGCTATTCTAGCTGCTCCCGGAGCCATTGCTAATCGAGAAACATTTAAAAATCAGAACCTTCGCGTCATTGAAGGCGACCCTCAATATTCCTCTTGAATCACTTAAATCATTTTTTCAGGAGTTAATACATGATCTCTCAACAATAAACAGAAAGCTCTTTATCTGATTTATCAAATGTCAACCTGCACCCGGAACGTTATTCGAGAAATACGGTTGTCATCATTTGAAGAAAAAAGATCTGATCAAAAGGTCATGACTCGTCGACTAATCCAAAAACCACTTTACCTTGCCTGCTTTTATAATTTCTAAGCTCTTTGGAGGATACTATTAGTTATTCTATTTTTAGAACTTAATATATAATGTTTCAATGGAAATTTTCCTTCATCCGGAGGCCTGGCTCGCTTTATTGACCCTTACGTTTTTTGAAGTAGTTTTAGGTATCGATAATATTATTTTTATTTCCATTGTTTCCAATCGGTTACCGGTAGAAATACGCTCTAAGACCCGGAACTTCGGGCTTCTCCTGGCCATGCTTGTGAGAATACTTTTGTTGCTCACGATCACTTGGGTTATGAAGTTTAAAGAAACTTTATTTACCATTCCTGACACTCTTGATTTTCCAGGAAGCAATGCCCATCAGTGGACGAGATCTCATTCTGATTTTCGGTGGGCTTTTTCTAATTGCTAAAAGTACACGCGAAATCAATCATGAAATGGAAGGGGAAGAAGAAACGATCGAGCCAGGAAGTGGAAAAGCAAACGTAACGGGTATAATCGTTCAGATCATTCTCTTGATATCATTTTTTCATTCGACTCGATCCTTAACCGCAGTAGGCTTAACAGATCAGGTGATCATCATGATCATTGCTGTAGTTCTTTCCATTGGAATTATGATTATTTTCTCAGGAGCAATAAGCGCTTTTATTCAGAAACATCCTTCGATGGAAGTACTTGCATTAGGCTTTCTGATCTTGATCGGTTTCATGTTATTCCTGGAAGGACTTCACAAAGAAGTACCTAAAGGTTATATTTATTTTGCTATCGTTTTTTCTATGCTCATTGAAATGGTGAACATACGCGTTAGAAACAGGCGGAAAAAAGCTAAAGAAGAATTCCATGAATAATAGTGACCACCTTCGATACCCAATCGGCAAATTTTCTCCACAAGAAATCTTATACTGCAGAAGATGTGCAATTCAATATTGCCAGGATCGAAAGCTTTCCTGACCAAGTTGAAAAGATAGCGGCCTCACTGTCCGAAAAACAATTGGATATACCCTATCGTGATGAAGGCTGGACTGCAAGGCAAGTGATCCATCATATGGCCGACAGCCACATGAATGCCTACATGCGGTTTAAGTGGACGCTCACGGAATCCACTCCGGTAATCAAGGCCTACGATGAAAAGGCATGGGCGGAAACTCCAGAAACAAAACTTGATCCTGCTATTTCAATTTCCTTTTTAAAAGCCCACCATCATGAAATGGACAGCGCTATTAAAACTTCTTGCACCTGTCTGATTTAAAAAAGGAATTTATCCATCCCGACACCAAAAAACATATTCCGCTCGACAGGCTTATTGCGCTTATATGCGTGGCATGGTGAACATCACCTCGGACATCTAAAGATTGTAGCAGGAAAGACATAAGCATTAAAAATTATTTTGCGTTGAATTATAAGCGACCTTCCTTTCTTTTTTCAGCACACCTGGAAACAATTTATCCTTCGCTTTTAAGACGTTTGAAAGAAGTTGCTTACCAGCGGGAAAGAATACAAACACCTGATTACGATTTCCTGGACTTCGATTGGCTTCACAAAGGCTCAAATAAGGTTGTCATAATTTCACACGGACTGGAAGGAAATACAAGCCGCGACTACATGAAAGGAATGGCAAATGCATTTTCAGAAACAGGGTTTGATGTACTGGCCTGGAATTTCCGAGGATGCAGCGAAGAGATGAACAAACAACTTCGATTTTATCACAGCGGAGCTACCGAAGATCTGGATTGCATTGTGCACCATGCACGTACGAAAAGGATATAGCGAAATTTATTTCATTGGCTTTAGCCTCGGAGGTAATCTTACACTTAAATATTTGGGGGAACGGAAGCCATATCCTGAAATTCAAAAGGCTGTAGTTTTTTCAGCACCATTAGATCTTCATACCAGCTGTGTTAAAATTTCCAAACCCGGAAACTGGATTTATTCCAATCGATTTTTAAAAAGCCTGAAAGAAAAAATAATACAGAAATCAGCATTGAGTTCCGGGCCTGGATTTAAAAGGTATTGAAAAGATAGATACGCTTCTGGAGTTCGATGACCGATATACTGCACCCCTTCACGGTTTTCAAAATGCAATGGACTATTATACTAAATGCAGTTCGATTCATTTTGTTGATGCGATTACAATCCCAACGCTGATTGTCAATGCGCAGAACGACCCTTTTTTAAGTGAAGCTTGTTATCCTGTTACACAATTGAAAAATCATGCTGTTATAAAATTTGAAAACCCTACGCATGGAGGGCATGTTGGTTTCGCTCAATTCAACAAAAATGGTTTATATTGGTCGGAAGAGCGAGCTCTTTCTTTTTTTACAAAAGAATAATAACCAGAACTGAACAGCTACCTTAGAGGCTAAATAGTAATCGGTAGTCAGAGTTCAGTTCCAGCAGATAATAATTCTAGATATTGATTACAAAAATATATGATCGACCGCTATAGTATAACGGCATCCCCTGCGAAAATTGAACAACGATTCGGCACCGATGTTCTGGATACATATGTGCCAAATTTCAATGCAGCTCCAACGCATTTGCTTCCGGTAATAACAGATGCCTCCTCGCAAGGGATCTCTACATTTTACTGGGGTACATCCCCCGAGCTGGTCAAAAAATAAAACGCTGAGCGAAAAAATTATTAACATCCGGGCCGAATCCATACTCGAAAAACCTATGCTAAAAAAAGGGATGATGAAGAACCGCTGCCTGATCCCTGCGGATGGATTTTACGGGTGGAAAAAGGTGGGAAAGAAAACGTCGATACCTTATCGGGTCATTGCTAACGACCAGGACTTATTTTCATTTGCGGGCATATGGGAAGAATTTGAAGATACGGAAGGAAATGAACTGCATACCTTTTCGCTTATAACGACCGAAGCAAATGGGATAGTAGCTACTATCCAGGAACGGATGCCGGTGATCCTGACTAAAGCCTATGAAGAAATTTGGTTAGATAAGCAAAGTAGCGAAACCGATTTAATCCGTATATTGATTCCATACGCTTCAGAAAAGATGAATTATTATCCCGTATCGCCACGAATTAACAATGCTAATACAAACGTACCTTCGCTCATCATTCCCACTCCCCCTGCTGATCAGTTTGGTAATTTGACTTTGTTTGATTAATCAACCTGATTAAAAAGTACTTCGACATACTTTTATGTAATTAATATTGATGACCATGGCTAATCTTTTCCTGCTTCTTCTCCTCTGTAATTCTTTCTCAAAGGAACCCATATTTGAGTCACAGGTCCTAGACAAGATGTAGCGATCGGTTATGGAGTTGCCATCGGAGACGTGGATGGTGATCAAAAACCTGATATTCTTTTAGCGGATAAAAAGCAATTCGTTTGGTACCGCAACGGCGATTGGAAAAGATTTGTTATGGTTGACAATCTAACTGAATCAGATAACGTATGCATTGCAGCAAGAGATATTGATGGTGATGGCAAAGTAGAAGTAGCGGTTGGGGCTCAATGGAATCCAGGAGAAACATCTGATACACTAAAGTCAGGTTCTGTTCATTTTTTAAAAAGACCGCCGGATCCAACCCAACTCTGGACACCTGTTAAACTTCATCACGAGCCGACCATTCACAGAATGCGCTGGGTAAAAGCAGGGGAAAATAATTATCATTTAATTGTTTTACCGCTTCATGGTAGAGGTAACAAAAATGGAGAAGGCCAACCCGTAAATGTAATTGCTTATGAAATGCCAAAAGATCCGCAAGGAAAATGGAAACACCGGACGATCGACCAATCCATGCATCTAACCCATAATCTGGATGTTGTGGAAAATGGTAAAAGTGAATTGATCTATATCGGTGGGAAAGAAGGCATTAAAGTACTTGCATTTGAAAAAGGAAAGTGGTCGGCCTCAGCAACTGGAGAATGGTTTGTGCAGGGACAGAGTTTTGGAGAAGTTAGAATTGCCGCTTCCTCAAAAAATTTTGTTGCTGGAATACAACCTATGCACGGAAATCAGCTCGCTGTTTACGCAGGCAAAAATAATCCAACCCGTACTGTGTTGACTTCTACTTTAAATCAAGGACATGCACTTGCAAGCTCTGATTTATTACGAATTGGAAGCGACCAGATTGTAGTTGGCTGGCGAGAACCGGATGAGCAAAAAAAGACCGGAATTAAAATTTTTATTTTACAGAATGCCAAGGAAAGCACTGGAAAGATTTTTGGATTGATGATAATGGAATTGCCTGTGAAGATCTCCAGGTAGCAGATTTAAATGGAGATGGAAAGAAAGATATAATTGCGGCCGGAAGAGCGACGCACAACCTAAAAATCTACTGGAATAAGAATTAATTTTACTGTCTGTTTTATTTTCCAATAATTTCCTTCGGGGTATCTATGGCTTAATTTCCTGCTTGGCAGAAGAACGTCTCCGTTCGCGCAGAACTTCAATTATAGGAGGCATTATCGATACGAGGATAATCCGAAAATCACATAGGTAAAATTATCTTTAATCACCGGCAAAGCCCCAAAGAAATAACCCAAGAAATAAAAAGCTTGTGACCCATGCGATTCCCCCTACCACATTGTAAGTCGCAAATCGTAAGTAACTCATCGTACCAATGCCGGCTACAAATGGAGCAAACGTGCGAATGATGGGAATGAAACGAGCGTATATAATTGTTTTTCCACCGTGCTTGTAGTAAAAGTCCTGCGTTTTTTCCAGGTATTCTTTCTTCAAAAGTTTATACTTTCCACTAAAAGCTTTAGGACCGATATATTTTCCAACGTGATAGTTAACCAAGATCACCTAAAATTGCGGCAGCAATTAACAAAAGACAGGTCAATAAAATATTCAAATTGCTTTCGGGTTTTGCGATAATAGCGCCCGCAGCAAACAGCAGACGAGTCACCAGGGAGGAAAGGCGTTACTACTAAACCAGTTTCCGCAAAAATGATAAGAAAGAGAATAAGGTAGGTCCAGGTTTTATACTCGCTCACAATTTCAACAAGATGCTGGTCGATGTGAAGGATAAAATCGATGAGGGTGCGAATAAGTTCCAACATGTTTTTGATTAAGTAATGATTAGTACGATCCGGAAGATAAACCGGATTTCCCTATCTAAAGTTTAAAGGGTTTGTCAAGGATAAGCGGATGAGTATGGTGTTTCGGAATTATAATCCATTAAAATCCACCTTCAGGTTTCTCCTCTTCTTCTTCTTCTTTCACTTCATCCGCTTCAACAGGAGTTTCATTTTTGCGTTTCTTTTCCTTCTTTTTCCTCTTGGGTTTTTCTTCCACAGGAGCGGGATCAACATAAGAGACCGAAGGTTTATCTTTCTTTTTCAAAAACGAGAATGCGCCTTTTTTCTTAGGTTGTTCTGCCTTCACTGAATCTTGTTGCTGGGTTGAATCAGCTTCGTCAATGTAATCAAAGTCATCATCAGCAGGTTTAGGTGGTGATTGTAGTTCAGTTGTGTCAGCAGCTTCCTTATCTTTCTTTTTGAACAAGTTTTTGAAGAATCCCAAGAAGCCTTTTTTCTTTTTAGTGCTCTTCGGAGCTTTACCGGCTGCTTCTTTCTCAGCCTTTTGTTGTAGTTGGGACAACCTTACATCAGGTAACACTAAATTATTGCGCAGATACCACATGTAGTTATCCTGCTCAACATTATACCTTATATCGGTTACAACATATTTTGGAGTTTCAGAAACATATCTTCCGGAATTCTCATCATATTTCAGACTGTCAGGAAAATCATATTTAAGCAACCTTACTTCTTTATCCTTTGTAATCACGTATACACTATCTGCCGACGTTTCTGTGGTATCTTGCGGCACGTCAATAATGTAAGTGCTATCAATCACCGATCGCGCAGCAAGGTCCAGCTCGGCGCCAGGCACTACACCATCCTCACCCTCCTCCCCCAGTGTTTCATCGAAGCCAGCCGTTAACGAATCGGGCACCACGGGATTTACGGGTTTCATCGCGACCGTTTGCATCATTCTGATTTTCTTCCGGTAGGAAATGGGCTCGGCAATCAGATATTTGTTCTTGCTGGCCATTAAGATTTTAGGGGTAGAATCTTCCTGGAAATAGCTGAATTTCTTGCGTAAGCTCGTTTTTATCGTAAATAAAGGCACTTTGAAATGCAGGGCATATCAAACGCTGAGTGCAGGCGCTAAGGAGCAGGCTAAGACTAACTAAAACAAAAAATGGCCTGGCCATGAATAGGGTAAATCAAACAAAAATAAAGATTTAAACTAGAATTAATTCAAAAACGGAGCTTTTGTAACCACCTGAAGGTCAAATTACATGGATTCTAACGCCAGCTTTTGGCTTTTAGTGAGTCCAGAGGCCACTAATTCATAGGAATTGTCAGTCCACTGCCGTATAAGCTTGTCGGGAATAGAGCCATCCATTACCACGGTTATCCAGTGTTTTTTATTCATATGATAGCCTGGCTGGACCGCAGCATACCGTTCTCTAAGGTTCCACGCCTGTTTCAGGATCAACTTTAAGGTTAATACTTTCAAAATTCTCCACGTCGGTAAGGGCAAACATTTTACCCATAACTTTATAAACCAACGTGTTTTCGCCAAACGGAAATTCTTCCGTTACTCCCTTGTGCGAAAGACAAAATGTTCTGTAGGATTCAATATTCAACTTCAGAGCAATCTTTTAAGGATGATGAAGATAATGCCTAGAAGAAAAACAATGATAGAAATTTTATTAATCCCATGCATCATTCTGACATTGATGTCAGATGGCCGGGATGGGTCCTTTTTTCGAAAAAAATACCCTCCTACTTCCCCGAGGCTAAAGAATTGTTTTAAGCCTTTTTTCTCCTCTTCCTGATTATTTTGAGTTTGTGGGCTCATTCCGTTCTCTTCCATATCAAGCTCATTTAATTAGTGCCCTAATTTATATACCATTTACGGAGGCGGGTTCAATCCAATCACCATGTTCGCGGATAAGATTGATCAAGTTCATCGACTGCTTTGCGCAGCCGGAACATTTTTCCGCACTACTTCCTTGCCTTTATACAATGTTATTCTTCCGGGACCGGAGCCAACGTATCCATAGTCTGCATCCGCCATTTCACCCGGTCCGTTAACAATACAACCCATAATTCCAATTTTAATTCCCTTTAGGTGGCTGGTGCGGGAGCGAATTTTTCCGGTTGTTTCCTGAAGGTCAAAAAGTGTTCTTCCACAGGAAGGGCACGATATATATTCCGTTTTTGAAATTCGCGTCCGGGTTGCCTGTAAAATATTAAAGGCTGTTTCGTTAATCATTTTATCGGACCCGCAGTTCTCCGCTGCAATAAAAATTCCATCACCCAATCCATCGACTAAAAGGCCTCCAAAATCAGTAGCCGCATAAAGTTGCAAATTTCCGTGTGTCAGGTTTCCATATGCTCTTCCAATAATCACTGGAACATCACATCTTTTGTTCATGAGCTCTACAAATAAACGGCGCTGTTCAGCCATACCGTGGCCGTTGTACGTGTCAATAAATAACACGGCAGTCTTATCTTCAACCAGTTTACTAATTAGTGCATCAGTAACATCCGGAAGCAACGCATAAATGAAATTAAGCTCTCCGGATTGTTCAACACCGCTATCATATTCATTTGCTCGAATAAAAGGATATGCCCGGGCTTGATGTCTTTGTTTTAACCACGTTTTGTGATTGTAAATTAATCCCAGCGTGCCTGGAATTTCAAAATCAATTACTTGATCACCCAGAAAAATAAAATCGCAGGCCAGATCTGTAATATTCCATTTATCCAATGGCACAGAATACTGATAGCCCAATGCGAAAAGTGAAGCGGGCGTTATTTTTTCTTTTAAAGTGAAGTCAGCAACTACGCGGGGCACCTGGTGTTCTCCACCGATATTTAAAACCTGTCTTGTCCGCCTGCGATTGTATTCGAATGGCGTTATAGGATAATGTTCAATAGGCGGGATGGGATCATGAGGAACTCTCGTGTCATAGCGTTTAGCAAGTTGATAGGCTACAGGCACTTCGGCTTCAGGTTCCTCCGTCAGGGAAACACGGATTGTATCGCCCAGTCCATCTTCCAACAAAGTTCCGATCCCTACCGAAGATTTAATTCTTCCATCTTCACCATCACCTGCTTCTGTAACACCGAGATGCAATGGATATGGCTTCAATCCTTCTTCATCTAATTTCTGCACCAGCAGCCGATAAGCCTGCACCATGACCTGAGGATTGCTGGATTTCATCGACAGTACAATATTATAGTAGTGTTCATCTTCACATATCCTCAAAAATTCCAACGCTGATTCAACCATACCGGTCGGATTGTCTCCATACCGGCTCATGATTCTATCGGAAAGCGAGCCATGATTTGTACCCACACGCATGGCCGTACCGTATTCTTTACAGATCTTAATGAGGGGAATAAATTTTTCGCGTATCCGATCCAGCTCTGCCTGGTAGGATGCCTCCGTATACTCAATGGTCTCAAATCGTTTTTTATCTGCATAGTTACCCGGGTTTATCCGCACTTTTTCGACCAGCCGTGCTGCTAGTTCTGCTGCATTTGGAGTAAAATGTATGTCGGCAACCAAGGGTACATTGTAGCCACGCTTTTTTAACTCTCGTTTTATGACATCCAGATTCTGTGCTTCTTTAATGCTTGGCGCTGTGATCCGCACATATTCACATCCCGCTTTAATCATCCGGATCGATTGCTCCACTGAGCCCGCTGTATCCATGGTATCGATTGTCGTCATCGATTGAATGCGAATCGGATTCTCTCCACCCATGGCCACATCACCGATTTTTACTTCTATTGTTTTTCGCCGACTGTAACTTACCAGGCTATTACAATATTGCTTTATCAAAGCGATTTGGGAATTCACTGTCTAGTTATTTGAGAACAAAATTACCTGAAAAAGTCCATAGTCCATAGTCATCGGAGTCCACGGTCGACAGACCACGGTCCACGGTGAAATGTCAACCTTCCACAAGCTAAATCAACCTGAACTGTGGACCGTCGACCGTGGACTGTGGACTTTTCAAATATCTCCTAACTGAGGCCTTATAATGATTTCTTCAACTACACTTCTCGCTGATAAAGCATAAGCTGCATAAATGGTATCTGCGAGGTCTTCTACCTTCATAAAACGTTCATCAGGAATATCAGTACCTTCCCAGCTCGCCGTCTTAGTAGCTCCAGGCATTACCGCAGTGACACGAATTCCAACGTTTTTAAGTTCCTCCCGCAAGCACTTGGAAAAGCCCAGCAAGAGCAAATTTTGAAATGGCGTATGAACCTCCATTGGGATAAGCCTTAATACTGGCAATGGAACAAATATTAAAAATATGTCCTGCCTTTTGAGTTATCATTTGAGGAGCCAACCCACGAGTTGTATAATAAGCGCTATAAACATTGGCGTTGATCATCTGTTCCAATGTGCCCTCAGGTTCTGTTACGATTTCACCGGGAAGAAAATATCCTGCATTATTTACCAGCACGTCTATCGATCTGTTAAGTTTTTTAACAAATTCACAAAATAGTTTGACCTGACTTTTGTCCGACATATCAGCCCGGTAGATAAAAATGTTGGCTGTGTTATTTAATTTTTCCAATGCTGATTTAAGCAATTCAAGTTCTTGTTGGTTGCGGGAGCAAGTAGCGACGTCAAACCCATGTGAAACGAATTTTTCAATAATAGCCCGGCCTATACCCTTTGTGCCTCCGGTTACGACAATGAGTTTATTCATGTAGTAAAGTTGTAAGTCTAACGATGTCGATAACTATCATGTACATGGCAAACCTTATTGTACTACTTTGGATAAACTTTGTACACGGCCATTTCATGAACTCTATTTGTGAAATTTTTGGGTATCTTTCGCAAGGTAATAATTGCACTCGTTTATTGCATCTATGATCAAGGAGATTGGAAAGTATTTCATGTTTCTCGGACATCTGTTCATCAACCGCGAAACTTTCAAAACATATTACAAACTTACTCTGGAAGAGTGCATCAGCATTGGGATAGGCTCTCTGTTTTTAGTGGCGTTGGTTTCAACTTTTATGGGGGCAGTAACGACGGTGCAAACTGCCTTTAACATGGTAAGCGATTTTATTCCGAAATATGTTATTTCACAAGTAGTGCGCGAAATGATTGTTTTGGAATTGGCACCTACAATTATTGCTGTGATTTATGCCGGGAAAGTCGGTTCAAGCATGGCCGGGGGACTCGGTACAATGAGGATTACTGAACAAATTGATGCCCTGGAAGTCATGGGTATTAATTCCATTTCTTATCTCGTATTGCCTAAAATTACGGCGTCTCTTTTGATGTATCCTCTCCTGGTAATCATCGCGGGTGTTTGTGGTATTTTAGGAGGTTATCTGGCGGGTACCCTCACCGACATCATCACGCCCAACGATTTTGTTTACGGCTTACGTTCCAGTTACAATGAGTTTACAGTGGTATTTGCGCTCATTAAGTCCGTTGTATTTGCATTTTTAGTAGCTTCCATTTCTTCGTACAAGGGATATTATACACAAGGTGGGGCGTTGGAAGTAGGAGTTTCAACCACGCAAGCTGTAACTACCAGTGTTATTGCTGTACTCATAGCTGATTATTTATTAGCCCAACTTTTACTTTCGAAATGATCAAGATCCAGGGTATTACGAAATCATTTGGCGACAAACTTGTTTTGAGTGAAGTCAGCGGGGTTTTTGAAAAAGGGAAACCGAATCTTATCATTGGTGCCAGCGGAACTGGAAAAAGCGTGCTCCTTAAATGTATCGTTGGACTGATAAGACCCGATCAGGGAGAAGTATTTTATGACGGACGTGATTTTTATAATAGCGAGAGGGAGACAAAAATCGAAATCAGGAGAGAGATGGGAATGCTTTTTCAAGGTGGAGCTCTTTTTGACTCGAAAACGGTAGAACAAAACGTAATATTCCCGTTGGATGTCCTTACCGAAATGTCTCCGGCTGAAAAAATTGAAAGAGTTAATTTTTGTCTCAAACGTGTTGGCCTGGAGAACGTTAATTCAAAAATGCCATCCGAAATCAGTGGAGGGATGAAAAAACGTGTTGGGATAGCAAGAGCGATTGTCAATACTCCAAATTACTTGTTTTGTGATGAGCCAAATTCCGGACTTGATCCTCAAACTTCAATTTTAATTGATGAACTCATTCAGGATATATCGGAAGACCTTGACATAACCACGATCGTTGTAACGCACGATATGAATTCGGTTATGGGGATCGGGGAAAAAATTATGTTCATTTATAAAGGCAAAAATGTTTGGGAAGGTACGAACAAGGACATTACTCATTCAGGTGTAAAAGAACTTGATGATTTTGTATTTGCCAACAAAGTCATGAGCAGCTTAAGGGGTAAATGACGTTAGCTTACAATTTCGTTGTACATACAAATAAAAATTGCAAAAGAATCCTCAACCGTCAACTGAAAAGATTCGAATTGACTGGACGCGATACGTTTGGTGAGAAACGCTAACCGGTTACTTAGCATTATCATTTTTTTGCAGGGAATTCATTGGAGGCGCGACTTTAAACTGGCTCGACTCCAAAGAAATTTTTGTTTCAATTGGTTTTTTGGAACAGGTTAATACCATCATCGAAATCCCAATTGAACCAATTAGTATGGTACGCAATCGGGAAAATCTATGCATTTCTCTATCCATAAAGTTGCTGATAAATGTGATTTGTGATCTAAGTTTAACTTTGGAGCTGCCTCTAGCGTAAAAAATACAACTCCCTCAAAAATTGTATCTATTAAAACCAGAAACCGCTTGAAGCGTTAGTCAGAAAAATTCTGAATTTTGCATTCTTAAGTTGCCCACAATCAAATAACTTATAACTATCATTTTGTAAAAAATCACCGTAATCGATATCTAGTTGCGTAAATTTTAACCGTACTCGTTTACAAGAAACGTTTGTCGCTTTGTTCGTTGTCCTTTTATAAAAAGAATTGCTTGATTATAAGAACAGTTTAGAAAAAATGTTGAATTAAACTTTTACAAACACTGCGCTGGCATTGTGTCCACCAAACCCAAACGTATTACTTAACGCAACGTGAACGTCTTTTTTTCTTTGTTTACTCAAGACAATATTTAATCCTTCGGGGAGACTCGGATCAATATGCTCTGTGTTTATCGTTGGGGGTATAATACCTTCCTGAATGGCCTTAATACAAATGATCGCTTCGATAGCCCCGGCGCCTCCAAGCAAATGACCTGTAGCCGATTTTGTAGCACTTATTAAAAGTTTATTTTTATGATCACCGAAAAATTTGGCAACTGCTCTCATTTCACTTTCATCGCCCACCGGGGTGGACGTCGCATGCGGGTTTAAATACTCAACATCTTCTAGTTTCAAATTTGCATCTTCAAGGGCCCATTTCATTCCAAGCAGTGCACCAGCTCCTTCAGGATGCGTGGCGGTTAAATGATAAGCATCAGCAGACATCCCGCCTCCCGCAACTTCTGCATAAATTTTTGCCCCTCTTCTTTTTGCGTGTTCATACTCTTCCAGGATCAGCGCGCCAGCGCCTTCACCCATTACAAAACCATCTCTGTTAACATCAAAGGGACGTGAGGCAGTTTGAGGATCCTCGTTACGCGTTGATAGCGCTTTCATTGCACCAAAGCCCCCAACTCCAGCTTGGTTAATAGCTGCTTCTGAACCTCCTGAAACAATAATATCAGCTTTATTCCACCGGATGTAATTCATGGCATCTATAATGGCTGTGGTTGAAGTAGCGCAGGCCGACACCGTTGCAAAATTCACCCCCATGAATCCATACTTTATGGCGATCCATCCGGAGGCGATATCTACAATTACTTTGGGTATGAAGTAGGGATTTATGCGGGGCGTACCGTCACCCTTAGCGAATTCCATAATCTCCTGTTGAAACGTATAAAATCCACCATTACCTGAACCCCAGATAACACCTACCCTTGTTTTATCAATGGTATCCAACATTAAGCCGGAATCCTTTAGGGCCTCGCCCGTTGAAACCAAAGCATATTGTGTGAAAGGGTCCATCTTCCTAATCTCAGTTTTTTCGAAATGATTACGGGGATCAAAATTTTTTACTTCGCAGGCAAATTTTGTTTTAAACTTGGTGGTGTCGAATTTTGTAATCAAAGCTGCCCCACTTTTACCCGATATAAGATTGTTCCAAAATTCGGGAAGGGAATTCCCAAGCGGCGTTAGTGCACCCATACCTGTCACTACTACTCTGCGTTGCTGCATAAAATTTTACTTACTGATTTGATCTATTATTTTTGTACAATGACGAATGATGATATCCATGGGCTCTCTGGATCTTTCCACACGTGCGAACATGAGCGCACCTTCAACAGCACAGAAAATTGAATAAGCGATTTCAGCAGGCTCAACATCTGAACGAAATTCTTTGGCCGCAATTCCCTGCTGAATTAAATCGCGTATAAAGTTAACGGAATGCGTTAGCTCCTTTACCACCACTCGCCGCATGGAGATGCGGTAATCGTCTGCTTCGATTGCGGCATTTAGCAAAGGACATCCACCTGGCACCGGGGGTTTGAATACATACTTGGAATAAAAACGGAGGAGTGCCAAAAGTTGTTTTTTGTACGTTGAGGCGCCTTCTAGTTCAAGTCGCACCATCTGTCTTACTTTCTTGATGGAATATTGAAAAGCCTCCAGCGCTATTTCTTCTTTATCCTGAAAGTTTCCATACAATGCTCCCTTTGTCAATCCCGTAACTTTTATTAAATCTGCCAATGAAGTTCCTTCAAACCCCTTACTGTTAAAGAGATGAGCAGTACGTTCAATGATATGCTGTCGCGTACGGGCCGCTTTAGTCATGGGCAAAGATAATAAAATATACCGATTGGTATATTTTAAAAACGGAGCTATTTCTAGGCTTTAAACTCAAAAAAAAACAGACCCGAAATATAATTCCGAGTCTGTCAAACCCAACCTAAACTATAGACGAAACGTAACTGGCAACGTAGAGAAGTCTTTACGGACTATATTGCTATCAACTGTAGCATGAAAGCTTTTTGCACTAACTCAACCGAGTTCTTTGCCTCGCTCTTTCGAAGAAGATTTTTCCGATGTGTTTCCACTGTATGGTGGCTGATGTTTAATTTGACAGCTATTTCTTTTGTTGTTAGTCCGGCAGAAACCAAGGCTAAAACTTCTTTTTCTTTAAATGTGAACGCATTCATGGATCTAGGGATTTAGTTTTTTTATACTCCTTTTTCTAATTTTCGTACTCTTTATGGCAAAGAAGCGTCGATGTAACCCAACGGATTAATTTTTTTTAAAAAAATTTTTTCTGATCTACGATTAACCTTAACAACTATGCCAAAGGCGTGGTGTATTCCCTTTTCGGTAAAAAAAACTAACTTTAGCGATATCACCGGGAGTGATTAATAAAAAAATAGATTACTGGGTTACAGGTCCCATTTTTTTACATTAAGGTCGTTATCATGGTACAAGGTGAAATCACACAAGGCGAAATCATACAAAAAATTCGTTCGGGGGGACAAACCGAGCTGGGAATGATCTATGAAGAATACAGAAGTGAATTTCTGCAATGGGTCACCAAAGAGTTTGAGTGTTCGTTGGATGATGGGAAAGATATTTATCAATTGGTGATACTTATATTTTACGATAACATTAGAACGGGAAAACTGGAAGTCCTGGTAAGCAGTGTTAAGACCTATTTATTTGGAATAGGAAAAAATCTGGCAAAGGATAATATGCGGAAAGAAAAAAAATTTACGCCCATTAACCAGGAAAAGTGGCTTAAAGAAAACCTTATTGATGAACCTGATCAGGCAATCGATGAACGTACTTTTGCTGTCGCCAAAAGAGCATTGGAAAAATTGGGCCAACCTTGTCAACGTCTGATTGAACTCTTTTACTATGAAAACAAAAACATGCAGGAAATCACCGAGGCTATGCAATACAAAAACCCTGAAACCGCAAAAAATCAAAAATGTAAGTGCATGGCCAGACTGCGGAAATTAGTAGATCAGGAAATTGAAAAAAACTCAACTGCTGTAAATCATGAAGCCTACTGAAAACGACATTGCCTTGGTAGAAAGGTATTTTGATGCTGAATTAAGTGAGGAAGAAATGAAACATTTCGTCACACGAGTTGAGCAAGATGAAGCTTTTAAGTCCCTGGTACAACGTGAAAAAATAATAATAGGAGCCATTCGAAATCAGGGCTTAATAGATAATCTTCACTATCTCAAAAGCGTTGAAGAAAAATTAGAAGGTGAGCATTCCATTTCTTCTCATTCCCGAATCAAAAAATGGTATTACTATGTGCAGCAGCTGTTATAATACTTCTTGTCGCTGTCACGTTCTTACTTCCTTCACAACAAACTTCG
Organism: uncultured Bacteroidota bacterium; assembly: GCA_963837415.1. Taxonomy (GTDB): domain Bacteria; phylum Bacteroidota; class Bacteroidia; order Cytophagales; family Cyclobacteriaceae; genus Chryseolinea. Next base: position 70,730 of record CAWING010000012.1, read on the forward strand.
GATGAACTTTTCGCAACGTATTTTACAGCTTATCCAAACGTTTTTGAACCAACCGTGCGCGGCACTGACGTAGATACAAAAAGAACGGAAGCATTTCAGGCGTATGAGCAAGGCGATTACCAAAAAGCATCCCTTCTCTTTACAGCGTTGCTGCAAGAAAAGAAAGAGCCAGGTGTGTTATTCTTCCTTGGCAACACAAACTTAATGTTAGGTCAGGTAAAACAAGCAGAGGAAAATTTTGTTACTTTAATCGAAGAATTTGATGAACTTGACTTGCAGGCTAAATGGTATTTAAGTCTGTCTTACCTAAAGAGCGGCGATCGTGAAAATGCACGAAAGATGTTAAAGGAATTGGGAGAGACTGAAATTTCGTATGCATCTAAAGCGAAGGAATTGCTGGAAAAAGTAGATTAAACCCAATTTTCTAAACTTAATATTTATTAGTGCTATGGCAAACGGAAAAGAAAATGCGAGGAAAGATGACTCAATTAATTTCACGCTAACAGTAAAAGCAAGCAGAAAAAAAAATGGACCACTTGAATTTTGGATGGACTTAAATCCAGACTCCAAAGTTATCCCTATAAAGGATACATTTTCGACACAAAAAGAATTATCTCAGATTTTAAGCTTTATTGATAAAGTTCTGGTTGAAATCCATGAACGTACTCGTCTGTGCAATGATGTTATGGAGGTCAATGAGAAAAAGAAAAGAACCTATTTTAATGAGGGCTATGATCAAAATTTCAAGCCTGAGTTTGGAAGAATTGATAAGATCATCCACAAACACAATAGTCCAGGAGAATCTTCTGTAAGCTATGCTCGTCGTTATAATGGTGATAAAAAGCCTCTCTAATTTCCAAATTTTCTTTTCTTAAAAACTTTCAAGGATAGAAGCAGAAATCCAAAAAAAATCAATAAACCAGTGAATAGAAAAAGCATGCTTCTATCCTTCTGGAATACCTGATTAAGACTACCGTACGCTACTAACGGCGCCCATATTTTCGGATCCGCAGTAAGTTCGTCTGCCTTTTCCAGGTAACTTAATTTTGCCTGTCGCAATGCGTCGTCAATAGTTTCACCTTCCAAAAGATGACCATAGAAATTATCCATTAATGTAGTAGCCGCCTGATCATTTACTTTCCAGAGACTCATTAAAATATTTTCACAACCAGAATAAGTAAAAGCGCTTGCCATACTGATCATACCCTCTCCCTTATATCCCTTCCCCAGTCCCGATTCGCAGGAACTCAGTACCGCCATTAACGCCTTTAATTTTAATCCATACAATTCGTACGCATGAAGTTCGCCATCATCCTGTGTATCATATTTCGATCTGAAATAAAGACTAGCGGTAAACGTTTTTTGCACGTCTCCCATACCATGGATGGCAAGATGAATGATATCGAAATCGGGAGCTAAGGTTTTAAAGTTCGATTCAGTTGCTTCTTTGCCGACAAGGAATTTTCCGCCGGAGAAGCGCTTTTCCAATGCTTTCAATTCCTGCTCTGCGCCCTCGATCTCTTCTAACTTGGGATCAGCTGCACGCAAGCGTTGTCCTCCCGTGAATCCTATGGCCAGTAATGACGGGGTGGTAATTCGTCGCGAAGATTCTTGATGAATCAACATGGATGATGAGTAGGCATATCCGATCGTAAATGATTTAATCAAGTATTTTGGGGACCGATAATTCACCTGACTATTACTGTCATTTTCATCCAACAAGATTTCGAATGGAACCTGGCTGATAGAACCGTCAGGAATTATTTGAATCCGCTTTTTATTGAATAATAGTGGCTTAAACGGCTCAATCAATATTTCATATAGCAGATGAGCATTTAATGTAAATGCTTGAAAAAGAGCTGAGCTCATACTTGAATGTTCATCCGCCAAATGCAATAACAATTTATTTACGATAGATTTAATACTATCCGATGAGCCAATTCTTTTAAAAATAATTTCGCCTTCGCTAACACCTATTGCATAAACTGATTCATTACCCCAAAAATACTCCAGTAAAACCTGATCTTTTTTCTGCATTATTTTTTGAATATCCCGCAGCGGAGCTGTTTGGTATCCATACTTGACATTAAAGTAACCAGGGTATTTTTCCTCAATGGAAAGTTTGCATCTCTGAATATTTTGGTCCAGCCTCACAATTTCTTCGCGGAGGGATGAAATATTTCCAGCACCTTTTGTCTTTTCGAGTTCCTCGTTAATTACGTCTTGAGTGCTAAGCAATTGCCGTTTAAGGTCGGAGAGTAACCGAAAAAGACTATCCTGATTACTTATTTGTCGGGTCCTTTCAGTTTGTGTCAAGGCATCGGCCAGAGATCGCGACTTACTTTGTTCAAAATATTGAAATGCAATATGATTAACAGAATCCTGAGGAAGCTTTGTTGAACCGATATAAAGATTGGAAAGTATATTTTCGTAGAGGTCATAATTTTCGTCAAGAAATTCCCACTTAGCATCTTCCATATCAAGTGTATTCCTTTGTTTAGAAAGTAATTTTTCAGCTAGCTTCAAACAAAAAAGGGACTGGTTGAGATATTCGATTTTTTTTGTTTTTTCAAAATTGCCTTTCAGCGCTGATGCTTTTATCGCCAGTATCTCATTTACATAATACCGAAACCCAATCATATCCTCCGAGGGATTATCCGAAACATGTTTGGATCGAAAAGAAGGAACTGATGTAATCAAGGCTTTCTGATAATAAAAAAGAGCTGAGTCGTAGCTCATTTTGCGATTATGATGATCGCCAATCAGCAACCAGACTTGAACAGCTTCCCTCCCATACAACTTATTTAACGAATTCAACTCTTTAAAAACTTCCTTAATTGTTTTTAAAAATTCTGCGTCATCTCTGAGTAATGAAATGTTTTTATGTGTAGCCGAAAAATTCTTCTTGTCCTGCATTAATGAATACGTTTCAATCATATCGATAAGCAGGTTTATGAATAACTCCTGGTCTTTTACTTCCGGAGTCTTGTAAAGGGCGTACGCCTTTTTGAAATACACTATGGCTTCATTCAGCAAGGAATCATTCCTAAAAGTTTCACCGAGGCATAAGTAGTACCAAGCCCTTGTTTCTAAATTATTTGTCTTTTTATTTAGGGCCAGCGCGCTGAGGTAATATTTTTTTGCTAACGCAGATTCTCCCATGTCACGATAAATGTTTGCGACCATGCCACTGCTCATCTCTACATTGATAGCGTTTATCTTTTTAGCCACCTCCAGCGTCTTACTACCATAGGAAAGCGCTTTTTCGAAATCACTTTGTGACCGATTGGTTGCAGCGAGGCTATAATAATTTCTATACAATATTTTCAGATCCTGAAACTGGATTTTTTCGCGTATGAGAAGAGCTCTTTCATAACATTTTTCTGCTTGATAAAAGTCGAATTTATTGTATTTGTAAATATCACCCAGGCCATGATAACAATTGGCAACCTGTTCATTCCATTCACCGTGCAAAGCGATCCAAATCTTTTTGGCACTTTCAAAATGATTAATAGGGAGTTCAATCTCGTAAGTGAGGTTGCTATAAAATTGACCGACGTTAAAATGCAACTGGGCTAGTGGATCTGATTTTTTTGAATCCTTCAAAATTTCAGCAGCTTCCTTTAACCAACTGAACACCTGCTTTTGCTTTTCCCCCTTGCCATTAAAATCAATTGATGCTAGTTTATTAACCGATTTTATATAAAGTTCCCAGTCCTTGTCTTGCCGGGACAAATTCATGGCGTTTTTAAGAAATTGAAAAGCCTTATCAGGATTTTTGCTTAGTAATGTTGTTCCGGAATCATGTAAAGAAAGGGCAGATGTATCCTGTTGCGAAAAAGCATGGCTATGCAAAATCGCCGCAATGGTAAAAACAAGAACGTCCTTTGTCGAGAAACTCATTTCATCCCTGAATATAGGGATGAATAATTAAATGGAGTAAGCCTTAAATATTCGCACATTAATTATAACAACCGATCCGATAATGTAAAAGTTAAATAGTGATTGGAAATTATCTCAGCGTTCTACAGATGGTGCATTATATCCCTTCCACCCATACCATACGACAACCAAAAAGCAAACGCATGGCAGAATAAACGATTGTTGAATTCCTATTTCATCGGCCATATACCCCATTACCGGCGGCAAGATAGCACCACCGACAATAGCCATAATAATGAACGATGAGCCTAATTTGGTATAATCTCCTAAATCCTTAACACCTAGAGCGAAGATGGTCGGAAACATAATAGACATGAAGAAATTTACGCCTAATACAGCATACACCGCTATCATTCCCTCGGCAATTACACCCATTAAACACAGCAGTGCTGCCACAGCAGCATACAGTGTAAGTAGCTTATGATCTTTAATAAAAGTCATAAGCCATGTGCCCAAAAATCTTCCGACTACAAATAAGAAAGTGCCAATGGCCAAAAAATTTTGGGAGGCGGCTTCACGTGTGGTCCCGGGCAATACTTCGATCACATAGTTAATCGTGATACCCCAGATACCTGCCTGCGCTCCCACATAAAATAACTGGGCAATGACAGCGTAAGTAAGATGTCTCTTTTTAAAAATTGCCTTGTCAAATTTTAGCGATGCGCCCTTCGCTGGTTCTGGCATATTGGTTAAATAGAATAAAAAGGCAACTATTAGCACGACACCTGCAATTAATGCATAGGGAAAAATTACGGCGTCTGCTGCTTGTTGCTTTTCTGCCAGCATTGTCATTGCTCCCTCATTTCCGGAAAAGATAAATTGTCCCGCTATCCATGGTCCTACAACTAATGCCACACCATTAAAGGATTGAGAAAAATTTAAACGTTGAACGGAAGTTTCGGGTTTGCCTAAAATAGTAACATAGGGATTCGCAGCCGTCTCTAAAAAAGCAAGTCCGCTGGCAATGATGTATAATGCAAAAAGAAAAAAACCAAAAGTTAAAAGTTTCGCTGCGGGTATAAATAAAAGCGCTCCGATAGCATACAATACCAGTCCGATAAGAATTCCTTTTTTATAACTGTACTTCTCCATAAAAAAACCAGCAGGTAAGGCAATGGTGAAGTAACCAAAATAAAATGCTGTCTCAACGAATAAAGCTTGTGCGCGAGTGATCTCAAACACGGGTTGAAATTGTGCGATGAGCGCTGAATTAAGGATGTTGGCCATTCCCCATAAAAAAAATAAGCTGGTGACCAAAATGAATGGAATTAAATAAGATTTGTTGCTGTCGATACTTTCTGAAGCGCGCACATTCTCCGTTGTAGGAATTGCCATGTCTTAAAATTTGGTGACGAATGCTAAAGTATAAAAATTATCGTGAGTTAGTTTACAGCAACTTGTCTTTGTGTGCCCAACCCTTCAATTCCCAATTCAATGACATCGCCCGGTTTAACATAAACAGGCGGGTTAAAGCCAAGACCTACTCCTGCCGGTGTGCCTGTCGATATCACATCACCTGGAAGCAAAGTCATGAACTGACTGATGTAGCTCACCAACGTCGGAACTTCAAAGATCATATCATCGGTATTGTTGTCCTGCATGGTCTTACCGTTGACTTTGAGCCACATATGAAGATTATTAAAATCGGTGATCTCATCCGGTGTAACAAGGTATGGCCCCATCGGAGCAAAGGTATCACAGCTTTTCCCTTTTACCCATTGGCCGTTTCGTTCCAGCTGAAATTCACGCTCACTGTAGTCGTTATGAAGACAAAACCCTGCTACATAATTCAATGCATCTTTTTCTTCAACATAAAGAGCCTTTTTACCAATGACGACGGCAAGCTCCACTTCCCAATCAGTCTTGACACTTTTCCGCGGAATTACCAGATTATCGTTGGGTCCACTTAAAGCCGTACTAGATTTGAAAAAGAGAATCGGCTCTTTGGGCAATGGCATGTTTGATTCTAAGGCATGTTTTGTATAGTTGAGACCGATACAGATGATTTTAGAGGGCCTCGTGAATGGCGAACCGAGCCGTACACCCGGTTTTACTTTAGGGAGTTTAGCTCCATTTTCGTCTAACCACTTGCTTAGGCGCTGAAGTCCACCAGATTCAAAAAATCTTTCTCCATAATCTTCACCAAAAGAGGACACATCAATGATCTCATCTTTTATTAGTGCACCCGGTTTTTCTTTTCCTGGTTCACCGAATCTTAACAGCTTCATAATTAGTTTGTGGGAAAAATGCCAAGGTTGTAAATAATTATTAATTGCTCAACTTAATGTATCCTCCGTCAATAGGATAATCCGTGCCTGTCACAAATGCCGCTTCATCAGAACATAGGTACAACGCCAACGCTGCAATTTCTTCTGGCTTACCCATACGTCCGATGGGCTGTGCCTTTGATAATTTTTCAAACATCTCTTTTTCCTGTCCGGGATAGTTCTTACTTAGAAATCCATCTACAAAAGCCGTGTGTATGCGCGCGGGGGAAATACAATTACACCTTATGTTGTGTTTTATATAATCTCGTGCTACAGAAAAAGTCATGGAGAGTATGGCACCCTTGCTAGTGGAATAGGCAAAACGATCGGCTAGCCCCATGCTACCTGCGATGGAGGCTAAATTTAATATCACACCCCCACCTTGTTTGATCATCTGACCGATTACAGCAGCCATAGCGTTATACACGCCTTTGACATTGACTTTGAAAATACGATCAAAATCCTCTTCGGTCGTTGTATCCAGTCTTCCAATATGTGAAATACCCGCACAGTTTACTAATATATCTATCCGCCCGACATCTTCAGCGATCGTGGACAGTACATTTTTCACTTGCGCCTGCTCCGAAACATTGCAAGTAAATGTTTTTGCTTTGCCGCCCTTCGATTCTATTTGCTTCACAGTATCTTCTCCTGCCAAAGCGTTTAATTCAAGAATAAAGACCTGAGCACCCTGGGCAGCAAACAGTTCAGCAATGGCGCGGCCAATACCGCTTCCACCGCCTGTAACTGCTGCAATTTTATGCTGGAGATTAAACATGATCTTACGGGAAATTAGTGAGTGTGCGAACTATTTAAAAAAATATCCCACTCGCCAGCCTGATCGTTCAGATGATCTTTTAAAAAGATAGCATAAGAGGGCTTAAATGGTTTTTTACGAAGAGGCATGTTGGCTTCATCGGGAGTATAATCACCCTTTTTTGCATTGCATTTTTTGCATGCTGCTACCAAGTTGATCCACGTATCGGCGCCGCCCTTTGCCCTAGGCACAACGTGGTCAATGGTAAGTTCACGGCGCGTGCCGCAATACTGGCACTCAAAATTATCGCGCTTAAATATATTTTGCCGTGTAAGATTAACGCCCTTGTAGGGGGCGTTAACATATCGATTAAGGCGGATTACGGATGGCATCGGAAAGCTCTGGGTGACAGAATGCAAACGGTGGCCATTCGCAGGCCTGACCAGTTCGCTTTTTTTTAGAAAAACAAGAATGAAGGCGCGTTCCACTGAACAAACCATCAGCGGACTGTTATCTTGATTTAGCACGAGCACCCTGCTATTCATGATGGTAAGATAAAACCAATCTAGCTAACAACAAAGAGTTTGGAGTTTCGAGTTGGGAGTTTGAAGTTTCGAGTTTCTGATTTCCAAGCTGTGCGGCCCAAAACTCGAAACTCAAAACTAGAAACTCGAAACTACTACGTTAAGACACGCCGGAGGTGGGACAAGTGATGGGTATAAATTTTAGTCTCCATATTTAAAATTCCTTCTTCATTCAGGTGATCTATCCGTACACGGCCAGAGGCGTGGATAATTTTATCGTCCTCTAATAAAATACCAACATGATTAATTTTTTCATCCTCATTTTTAAAAAAAGCCAAATCGCCCGGCTTTGCCTGATCCAACGACTTAACTGGTTTCCCCTGGTTGGCTTGTTGCCACGAGTCCCGAAGCAGCCGGTAGCCACAAATTTTAAAAACCATCTGAACAAGTCCGGAGCAGTCTATTCCAAAAGAACTTTTCCCGCCCCACAAATAGGGAGAGTTCAGGTATTTTATAGCCACGCTTTTCGAAAAATCAAATTCTCTTTTCTGCCCCAGGTTTTTAGCCTCGCCGTTAAAAGCAAATTGCTCTTCCATTTTAAATAGCTCTGAACTTGAAATTGGTATCATGCTTCCCATTAAAATAATTTGCGGGCTTTTATTATACAGAATACTTGACGTTACATCGGTGGTAATCTTAAACTCAGCTTGATTCAAGTATTCGTAGTACTCCTTAGAAATAGCATGATGTTGTTTCGCATCGATCCATCCTTCATATTGATCGAAATGAATTTTAACTTTTAACCATTTTCGATCGCTGGACTGATCTATGATTTCGTAGTGATCACCAAAAAGAAGCTGGGTTACCTGCTCAGCCTGATGAGAGGTTTCAGCACGTACCGGTACAAGGCTTAAACGGCACACGCCATATCCCAAAATTTCCATGTATGAGGAGAAAATTAATAACTATTTCAATTTGAGACGACTAAGTTCACGCTTCGCGTCTCGTTCCTTGATTGTATTTCTTTTATCAAAAACTTTCTTCCCTTTCGCTAAAGCGATCTCCAGTTTAGCTAAGCCCCTGTCATTAATAAATAAACGTGTAGGCACCAACGTTAATCCTTTTTCTTCAACTTTCCCCTCCAGCTTCTTAATTTCAGATCTTTTTAATAGCAATTTCCTTTCGCGAGTAGCTTCATGATTATAATGAGTACCCTGGGCATACGGTGTTATATTTATACCCTTTACAAATAGTTCGTTGTTGTTCAGATAACAATAACCATCCTGGAGATTTGCCTTGCCTTCGCGTATGGATTTTATTTCTGTACCCGTGAGCACCATACCGGCAACATATCTATCCAGCAACTCATATTCAAATCCAGCCTGCCGGTTTTTAATATTTATATCATTCGAAAATCGCTGTTTCATCTTACAATCATGTCTGTGGATATTACTTGGCCAAAAGTTAAAAGCTAAAAGCTGAATGCACAAAGCTTAGGGTTGAGCTGGCTTTTAGCTTTGTGTCTCTATCAATATCCTATTTACTTATTATCGTCCAAAATCTTTTTGTCAGGCTCTCACTCTAATCAATGACTCGCGCAACATTGGCAAAGTGCCATTATTCGATCCTGCTGTGGTCCGTCCTGCGGGGTTTCTCAGTCATAGAGGCATCCGGGCTAAGGGAACTACATCCAGGGAACAAAATTCGCCCTTTAAAAATTTATAATGTGCAGCCATAGCAATCATAGCTGCATTATCGGTGCAATATTCGAAGGCTGGTATAAATATTCGCCAGCCCAATTCACCTCCAAGCGACTGCAAATTTTTGCGCAATCCGGAGTTTGCTGAAACACCCCCGGCGATTGCAATGACCTTGATACCGGTTAGCGTGCTCGCTTGTTGTAATCGGGTTAGTAACATCCTAACCAAATGGTGTTGAAGGCTAGCGCAAATATCATGAAGATTTTCTTCGACAAAAGATGGATGCTTGATTCTTTCATCCCGGAGAAAATATAAAAATGCTGTCTTTATACCACTAAATGAAAAGTCGAGGCCAGGCATTGTTGTTTCAGGGAATTTGAAAGCCTTCGCATTTCCCTGCTGCGCATATTGATCAACCAAAGGTCCACCTGGATAAGGAAGGCCTAGTAATTTGGCGGCTTTATCAAACGCTTCACCCACAGCATCATCCTGGGTTTGGCCAATCACTTCCATATCCAGATGGTCTTTTACTAATACAATCTGTGTATGGCCTCCGCTTACGGTTAAGCAGAGGAATGGAAATTCAGGTTTAGGATCATCAATAAAATGTGCAAGGACATGCGCTTGCATGTGGTTTACCTCGATAAGTGGAATGTTCAGTCCAAGTGCTAATCCTTTTGCATACGAAACTCCTACCAGAAGAGACCCCATAAGTCCTGGACCACGGGTGAACGCAACAGCGTCTAAATCTGTTTTCGTAATACTGGAATTTTCCAGCGCCTCGTGCACTGTTGCCACGATATTTTGTTGGTGCGCACGCGAGGCCAACTCAGGTACAACACCACCGTATTTTTGATGTATAGCCTGTGTGGCGATAATATTATTAAGTACCTTGCCGTTTCTAATTACAGAGGCAGACGTCTCATCGCACGAAGACTCAATGGCAAGTATAACCGGACCCATGTGTTGACAAATGAACTTGCAAGTTATTAAAAATTGGATACGGAATATACTGGCTTATACCATCATAGCGGTGCTTTTCCTGTTGATCTCTGCCTTTCTCATCCTTCAAATGCCGCCCGTTCAGAATTATTTTATCGGAAAGTTCCTTAAAAATTTTACAGAAATCACCGGATTCAAAACGTCCATTAAAAGCTTCCGAATGCTTTGGTTTGACAGGCTGGAACTCCAGGAAGTTTCTGTTTATGATCCTGCCAATAATCAGATGATCAAAGCCCGGGAAATCCTGATCAACTTTAAGCTTTCGCAGCTTTGGGACAATAGAAATGTAAACATCGACGGTGTTTTCGTTGACAGTGCGCATGTTTTCGTAACGAAGATCAATGAGTCCGATACATCCCGTGATCTAAACATGAACGTGTTTATCGCTAAAGTTAATGAGGGGTATTCTTCCGGTCGGAGGTGGAAGGGGCAACCCTCCCAAGATCAACATCGGTGAAGCGATCGTAGGCAGAAGCCAGTTTACTTATGTCAATCAGGATCGTGACAGTGTAACATCTGGTTTCGACTACAATCATTTTTCGCTTTCAGTGGATGAAGGGCAGCTAAGCAGTTTTGTAATTCTGGGGGACACGACAGAATTCAATGTAAGTACACTCATAGCCCAGGACTTAAAATCCGAATTCAAGGTCAAACAGATATCTACTTTTTTTAGAGTATGTCAAAAATCCATGGAGTTCATTGGGCTAAAAGTTCAGGCAGGTGAAAGCATTGTATCAGATACCGTGCTGTTTAGATATGATCGTCTGTTCGATCTGAATGACTTTGTCACTAAAGTAAAAATACATGCCAGGCTCGAGAACACGTTGCTCTATCCGAAAGATCTGGCTCTTTTTATTAAGGGTGTGGAAGCCATAGAACAACCCTTCAAACTTGAAGGGGTTTTTGATGGTGGAGTAAACAAGTTCAAGTTTACGGAAATGAAAGTTGATATTGGAAAAAGCCACTTGTTGGGTTCACTTGACATGGATGGATTGCCAAACTTCACTGAAACTTTCATGAACATCAACCTGAAAAATTCAATTGTTGATCCGAATGATCTTTCATTCCTGTTTAGTCAAAATACGCTGGACAGACTCCTGCCAATAGGGCGGGTCTCTATGGATGGACAATTTTTAGGATACCCCAACGACTTTGTAGCCAACGGAAGGTTTACCTGTAAACTGGGTATGATTAATTCAGACATCAATTTCAAAGTAAATGAAAAGAATTTCGATCGCTCGGAGTACAGCGGAAAACTTTCGCTCGCCAGATTTGATTTAGGTACCTATTTAAATGATACCATCACTTTTCAAAGAGTCAGCATGGATGGCAGGGTAAGCGGATTCGGTCTTACACAACACACTGCCGACTTCCAGTTGAATGGGAAAGTTCATTCACTTGGATTTAGAGGGTATGACTATAAGAACATTACCACCAATGCACGTTTTGCTACTGAACGGATTAATGGATTTGTAGAAATTGACGATCCCAACCTGCAATTCAAGGGAAATGGTTTTGTGGATTTTCGTGAAGGAAAAAGTATTTTAAAAGTCCAGGCTTCACTAGACACTGCCTTTCTTCATAATTTAAAACTTACAAAGGAAAAAATATTTATTCATACTGACCTGGATGCTGATATCAAGGGCTTCTCTTTAGATTCGCTGATAGGAACAGCAAATTTCAGAAATTTTCGAATTGATTATAATAACGAGTCGCTGAGTTTAGAAAATATTAATCTGAATTCGCAACACAGGCTTAACAGCAGACGATTCATTCTCGAAACATCGCTTGGTGATTTAGAAGTGACAGGCGACTATTATTTCTCAGATCTTTATAAGGATATTAAGACTTTATCAAAGGAAATTTCCCTGAACATTAAAAATGACGAACAGGCAACGCGATATTATTACACTAACAAAATGTATAAGCCTAAGGTATACCAGGCCATTATAAAAATTAATATAAATGACATTGAACCCTTAGTTCCTCTGTTGGGTATTCCATTGAACCTTTCTTCCAACATCTCCATTGAGGGCAGTTTTACCAGCGGATATACCACCATTTTTCAGGCCTATACGAAATTTGATTCTCTTCAATATCAAAATACCTTGTTTGTTAATAGCGAGGTTGAGTTAACCGCTTCTAAAATTGCGGACAGCACCAGTGTGTTAGCTATGGTTTCCCTTAATTCAGAAAATCAATTTGTCGGTCCTCATATACAGACTAAGAATCTGCTGGCCGAGGGAATATGGAATAGAAGCCATATAGACTTCGGATTAGATGCAGATCAGGTAAATCAAACTAACTATGTCCGCCTAAAGGGAGCTGTAGATTTTTTAGCAGATAGTACTAAAATTACCATGGCCCCATCCGTGCTTAAGCTATTAGAACGCGAATGGAATTTTAATGCGGGCAATTTTATTGCTGTAAAAAATAGAGATTGGAAATTTAATCGGTTAGCACTTTTAAATGATGAACAATCCATTACGCTCGATGGTACGCTTTCCACAGATCCTTCACAAATTCTTTCTTTGAACGTTAGCAAGCTTGACCTTTCGCTTTTGAATGTACTTACAAATAAAAAATTCTCAGGCACAATGAATGCTGAGGTGAAGCTGAGCAACTATTATGGAGATCCCTCTTTAGAAAATGATATTAACATCCATGAATTAAATATTAATGAATTTCTAATTGGAGATATCACGGGCAAAAGTGAGTGGGACACGCTACAAAACAAATTTGATATCAATCTATTTATTGACAGGATGCAGGAACGCATGTTAAATCTTGTAGGTAGTTATACACCTTCTAATAAGGAAAGCCCGCTGAATATTTCCGCCCTTCTCAAGAACGCCAACCTTAAAATTGTAGAACCTTTTATAGCTGATATTCTCAGTCATATAGAGGGCACAATTTCCGGCGAATTTAAAATCGTTGGGCAACTTGAAGCCCCCAAAATTCAAGGAGAAGGAGTAGTAGGGGATGCACAAATTATGATCAACTACTTAAAAACGATGTATCGATTCACAGGGCGCATCGGCCTAACACCCTCCACGATTTATTTTAAAGATATTGAACTAACAGATACGTATAAAAATAAAGGGAAATTAAACGGTACAATTACGCACACCGACTATGCAGGCATGGCGATCACGTTGGACGCTACTTTTAGGAATTTCCAGGTTCTAAATACAACGGTCAAGGACAATAGCCTATTTTATGGGCAGGCTTACGCGTCAGGTGATGTAAACTTTACGGGCCCGTTATCACACTTAAGAATAACTTCCAACGCCCGTACGGAAAAGAATACCCGCGTTTATATTCCTATTGGCGGACTCTCCTCCATAGACCGTAAGGACTTCATTACCTTTGTAAATTTTACCGACACTACCTTCATAAAAAAAGTAGAAACGAATGTCAGTAAGAAAATTAACCTAACAGGACTCACCTTTGATTTGAACTTGGATGTTACACCGGATGCATATTGCGAAATTATCTTTGACTTGAAATCCGGAGACATTATCAGGGGCCGTGGAAACGGAGACTTAAAGTTGCAAATCGATACGAAAGGTGAGTTCAATATGTTTGGTCCTGTCGAATTTACTGAGGGATGGTATAATTTTACACTCTACGATATCATCAACAAAGAATTCGAAATCCAGAAAGGCAGCCGTATAACATGGTTCGGAGATCCTTATCAGGCTGTGATGGAAATTAATGCTTCCTACAATCAGTTGGCATCCTTGCTCCCGCTGGTTACTGATCCAGACGTGAATGAGAACCCGCCACCAGGGCTTAGACGGAAGTATCCAGTTAGAGTACTTTTGAAGATGGATGGCCCCATGCTGTCTCCTCAAATAAATTTCGATATTACCGCGCGTGAACTTCCACAGAACATTATAACCGATGCCGGTACGCCTATCAACCTTGATCTGATTTTCACAGCCTTCAAAAATAAATTGGATGAGCAGGAGCTAAAACGCCAGGTGTTTAGTTTAATTATCTTAAGAAGATTTTCCTCTCCTGAATCTTTCAACACTAGTGGATCCGTTGTAAGCAGTTTAAGCGAACTACTTTCAAACCAACTTAGCTATTGGATGAGTCAGGTCGATGAAAATCTGGAGATCGATGTGGATGTGGCTTCCATGGATCAGGAATCGTTTAATACTTTCCAGCTGCGTTTTTCCTATACTTTTATGAACGGCCGACTACGCGTAACAGGCGATGGCACTTTTAACAATACCAGTCAGAATACACCCGGCACGCAACCCAACCCATCAAGCGTTGCGGGGGACTGGACTGTGGACTATAAACTTACAGCAGATGGAAAACTAAGGGTCAAGATGTATAGCCGGACGAATGTTAATCCGATTTTAACATCCGTAAATAACCAAACTGCCATCACTACTGGCGTCAGCATCATACATACACAAACGTTCAATGAACTAAGGGATTTGTTTCGTTCGTCGCGTGAGCGAAAGAAAAATGAAACAGAAAATGCAAACCTTAATTCAGAAGCTATCAAAGAAGACGAAGGCGGTGAATAAGTGGATACTCGTACTATTAGTTTGCCCATTACTTGCAACAAGCCAAGTACCCGATTCTACTTACAAAGTCAATAAAAAGCGGTTGAAGGCCGTTACCATCGGCGGTACCGTTGCTTATGGTGCCGCCCTGGTCGGCTTGAGCCAGCTTTGGTATGCGGATTCTGAAAGTCAACCTTTTCAATTTTTCAACGACAATCCGGAATGGAAACAGGTAGATAAATTCGGTCACTTTTTCTCGGGTTTTTATTTAAGCTATGGTGCATCAAGGGCTTTGCGGTGGTGCAATGTAAAGCCTAAACAATCGGATCTTGTTGGTTCATTGGTAGGTTTTGGAGTGATGCTTCCTATCGAAATATTAGATGGTTATTCTGAAGCTTATGGGGCATCTGCCGGAGATTTACTTGCAAATGCTGCAGGCGCCGCTTTTTTTCTTGGTCAATCCCGACTTTGGAATGAAATACGCATCTATCCTAAGTTCTCTTTTCATCGAACACATTACGCTGACTTGCGCCCGGATGTGTTAGGTAACGACATTATTAGTGAAATCTTTAAAGATTACAACGGGGCAGACCTTCTGGCTTTCTGCCGACATGGACAAGTTCATAAAATTTCCGCGCTGGCTAAATCTAGCAGTTGGATATGGAGCGGAAGGTATGGTCTATGCGCGCGATCATCAGAACATTCAAGCCGGTTATCAGGAACCTTATCGGCAATATTATCTGTCTATCGATTTTGATCTGCGTGCAATTAAGTCACAATCTAAAACCGTGAACACCTTGCTATTTATAATAAACATGATCAAACTCCCCGCTCCTACCCTTGAATTTTCTTCCAAGGGAGTAAAATTCCATGCGTTCTATTTTTGAATTTTAAAATTAATGTTCAACAACTTATTCTTGGAGCGTCTAAATTCGTTAAATTCCCTTTCCTTTAACCAACTTTTATGGATATCATGCAATACCTTCAGCAATACGCTGAGCAAATTGGCGGGCAATATACCGACTATGACAGCAGTAAGTCCGTTGTCGTTATCCCCATCAATGGAAGCCGCTTCCAGACTGTGTTAGCAGTAAAACAAGTAAGTCCTGTTTCAGGAAGAGACCAGGCCATCTTCACTTCTAAAGTTTGCGCGTTCACAACGAATCTTGACCTCAAAGCATTGCTGGAAAAAAATGCTGATTTCGATTACAGCAAATTTGTTTTGGAAGAAGGTTATTTAAAAGTGGAAGCCTCCTGCCTCACCTCCACTGCGTCCCAGGATCAAGTGAAAGAAATGATCCAGGAGGTTGCAAAACTTGCCGATCTTTATGAGCTGAAGCTTACTGGGAAGGATATTCATTAGAATCGTTATCGGTTAACCGTTATCCGTTAGCTGCGAATTCTTAATTGCTATTACTGTCGTACTCTCAAGGCTGGCTCAACCCTAAGAACTAATATTTTATAGAAGTAGAATTTCCGATTTTGGAAAGGGAATTAATTACGTTTAGATTTATAAATACTAGACATTTAACATTGCTTGAATAATTTCATCCGACTGTTAATTGTTTAAAATTTAAAAATATTGTAAGAAAACACGCACTTTCCCCACGCCCACGATTAACTAATAACAGATAACGATTAACTTTGCACCTGCAAGCCGCCTTATCGTTCTGCCCACGCGTAGTTTATCGGGTCGGCAGGGAGGAAAGTCCGGGCAACATAGAGCAGCGTACTTCCTAACGGGAAGGCCCCGACTCGTCGGGGACAGAAAGTGCCACAGAAAACAAACTACCTTCGTGTGCTTGTCGGCATGAGGGAAAAGGTGAAAAGGCGAGGTAAGAGCTCACCGTCATGGTAGTGATATCGTGGGCATGGTAAACCTTACGCGTTGAAAGGTCAAATAGGTCACGCCCACGAAAGTGGTTAGCTGCTCGCTAATAATACCAGGCGTGACGGGTAGACTGATTGATCCCGTCAGCGATGGCGAGACCAGATAAATGATAAGGGCCCCGATCACGTCGGGGAACAGAACCCGGCTTACAAGCTTGCTTTTTTTTAAAAGCCTGTCAGTTTTAGAAAGCTGACAGGTTTATTTATTTTTAGCAACTAACGAAAAACCACATGTCAAAAATTCTCATCATTGAAGATGACAATAAGATAAGATCCATTCTAAAGGAAATACTGGAAGAAAAAAATCATGAAGTGGAGGACGCCGCCGATGGATTAGGAAGGCTTTAAAAAACTGGAGCAGGGGAGCTATGATCTGTGTCTTTGCGATATTAAAATGCCGAAGATGGATGGCATGGAAGTGCTTGAAAAATCAAAAGAGGCTGAGTATGGGCACGAATTTCATAATGATTTCCGCGCATGGAACTATTGATGTTGCTGTCGAAGCGGTAAAAAAGGGAGCCTTTGATTTTCTTCAGAAGCCATTTGATCTGGGAAGGTTGGAGATAACATTGCGGAATGCGCTAGACAAGTCTTCACTTTTAAAGGAGACTAAAACATTAAAAAAGAAAATCTCCAAGAAAAATGAGATGGTGGGCGAATCAGAGGCCATTCGTCACGTTAAGGAAATGATCGAAAAGGTTGCTCCCACTGATGCGCGTGTGTTGATAACAGGTCCCAACGGTTCGGGCAAAGAGCTTGTAGCGCGATGGATCCACGAAACCAGCAAACGGGCCAACGGCCCCTTGATTGAAGTTAACTGTGCGGCTATACCATCCGAATTGATTGAAAGTGAACTCTTCGGACATGAGAAAGGATCCTTTACATCCGCCATCAAACAACGACTGGGAAAATTTGAGCTGGCTGAAGGAGGCACGCTTTTCCTTGATGAGATTGGAGATATGAGTTTGTCAGCGCAAGCGAAAGTATTACGCGCTTTACAGGAAAATAAAATTACCACGCGTAGGAGGCGATAAAGAAATCAATGTTCATGTACGAATTGTCGCAGCCACAAATAAAGACCTGAAAAAGGAAATTGAAGAAAACAAGTTTCGCGAAGATCTTTATCACAGACTGAGTGTCATCGTCATAAAAGTTCCGGCATTGAATGATCGCAAAGATGATATACCCTTGCTTACGGAAAAATTTCTAGAGGATATTGCCGAAGAATATGGAGCTAAAAAAAAGAATATCGCACCAGGCGCATATGAAGTCCTTAAAAATTACAATTGGTCTGGAAATATTCGGGAGCTAAGAAACGTCATAGAACGCTTGGTTATCATGAGCAGCGGAGATATAAGCGAGGAGGATGTAAAAAAATATCTTTAATAATTTTTGTTAAATACCAGTGACACAGAAGCTAATCTCGACAATTCATAATGTGAATGATTTAAGGGATGGCTACCTGAAAAGTCCTGTGAAAGACTTAAAAAAATGAGTGGCCGTCCGATCAGCGACCACCCTTTTGGTGTGACAGTCATTTGAAAAAAAATCTACTTAACTGTATACTGATAGCAATCACTCGTTAATACGACTTCCATTGTACTTTCTTTCACTATTTGGAAATGGATATCAAAAGTAGAGCCTACGGGAATGGTGGCCACACTGCGGAACAATTCCGCGCTGCCTGAGCCCTTTCTGTCCGTCAAAATGGATTGTGGTTCAAGGCCTTTGCCGAGCGTCAACCATACCGCACTGGTGCAGTTGTTATCAAGGGTAGTATCTACTGCCCGTTGAAGCAGGTAGGTAGTATTGGGTTGCAAACCTTTCACCCAGGTGTCTAAATGGATGAGTTGGGTTTCATTTTCATACTGTCTGAATTTAATGAATCCATGAGCGCTCTTTTTACCTCGAAGTACAACATTCAGATTATAGTGTAGCCTTTCGTCTGGTCGACAAAATTTCTTCGATTGAGAAGATTCTCTTAAATCTTCATCAGAAAAATTGGATAACTCGGCTGGTCGCTGTGGCATAATGGATGGATCAGTGCAGGCCGAAAATATTAATACTACTAATAAAGATCTAACTAACGTAAACGCTATTGCGTGATCGGTCACTAATGAAGTTTTCATAGAAGATGGTTTTGGTTGAAACGAATTATTTTAAAAGGAACGACCAAAACTACTATCAATCACCTGGCTAATCCATCTCGGATGAGTATTGTGAACAGTTGGATGCGTCACTAGCAAAATGAATTGGTAGTTACCGAAAAGTTGTACATCCCAGTGATTACGAAACTGTGCCTGTCAATACGTGGTTTTTTCGAATGAAAACCCATTGATTAGGGGATTCTATGAGGCTTGAGCCTTTGTAAAAGAGTTTCCTTTCTGCTGCGGGAAACATTGACTGTGGACCCATCGCTCATTACCAGGTATCCACCCTCACCCCGAATATATTTAATGACTTCATTCAGATTGACCATATAGGAGTGATGCACGCGAATGAAAAAATGGAAGTCCTGGAATTGCTCTTCAATTTCTCTTAAGGTCTTGCAAACAATTATTTTACTATTATTTTTTAAGTAGAGCGTAGTATAATTATCATCAGCCTCGCAACGAATTACATTATCGGTGGGTATTAATTCAAAACCTTCGTTTGTAGGCACTGCAATTTTAGCGAAGGTTTTTTCGCTGTGTTGCAATTTTTCAATCAGCATTTGCAACTGCTCAGATGATGGCAAATGTTTTCGGGTTTGTACTTTATGGACGGCGTTAATAAGTTCTTTATAGTCAATTGGCTTCAGCAGATAATCCAGCGCACTAAACCGGATAGCTTGGATGGCATATTGATCGTAACTCGTCGTGAAGACAAGGGCGAAGGGTATCATTTTTACTTGCTCTAGAAGTTCAAATCCGTTCATCGAGGGCATTTCAATGTCAAGGAATACTAAATCAGGTTGATGCTTTTCAATAGCGGCTTGTCCCATTTTTCCAGAAAGGCATTGATCGACCACCTCTATTGCAGGACAGTAATCATTCAGCAAGATACTGAGGGTGTCCAGGCAATGTACTTCGTCATCTATCAAGAGCGCTTTAATCATAAATTGCGGGTACTGTAATGATTATTTCCGTACCTGCTGCGATACCATTATCGTCTACCAGGTCATTAATGGTAACTGATGACATATAAGAATGTGTCCGCTTCAGCAATAGAATTCGCTCCGCAGTAATCCGCAAACCCATTGACTTATGCAGAGGGGTTGATTTACTCGTGAGTGTAGCGGCCTGCTTTCGACCAATCCCATCATCTGTTATCTTGAAAAAAAGATTATCGTTATCGCGCGATATTTCAATATCTAACTTTCCCTTCTCTTCCTTGGGCATCAGACCATGCCATATCGCATTCTCGGCAAAGGGTTGTATGAGGAGTGGAGGGACTTTAAGAGCTGATATATCCAGATCTGGGGCATATGAGATTTTATAGTGGAATCGATAATCGAATCGAAGTGCCTCTAGTTCTAAGTATAATTTTAATGATTCTATTTCGCTCTCCAGGCTGATATGGGATGTCTGGGAGTTTTGAAGGATTAAACGAATCAGTCTGGAAAATTTGGTGAGGTATTCCGAAGCTTTTTGCCTGTCGTTCTGCAGGATGAACCGATTGATTGAATTAAGCGAGTTAAATATAAAATGAGGATTCATCTGCGCTCGTAACGCTTGCATCTCAAGCGCTGTCTTTTCCTTTTCTAGTTCTGCAACTTGCTGCTCTTTTTTTCCTTTCTCCAATTGTGTTGTCGCTTCCATCATCAGAAACTGCAACTTACCTCTTTTTCGTTTTAGCGTTACGTTTCTAACAATAACAAAAGCCAAAAGAAGTAGTCCTCCTAGGACAACAGCAAAGAGTTGCAGTTGAGCACTCTTTTCCCTGTTCACCGATTCAAGGGCGGCAACATTCCTTTCTTCTGACATTTTAATTTGCGCTTTATACTTTTCTTCGGTTGCCATCATTTGTGTCAGCACACTCCAGGCGGCCACGATGGCTCTGTAGCTGTCACCATTAATGGATTCTTTTAATGCGGCATATTTCAAATGATACTGATAGGCGAGTTCTATGTTATGCTGTTGTTCGTACGCCGACCAAAGTATCCGGTAGCCATCCCGCATTAATGGTCTCGCTTCGCTTCTTTCAGCATAACGAAGTAACTCATGCCCGTAATAGATTGCTCTGGCATTATCCTTCTTTCCTTCATAGGCTTTCGCTATTGTGTTTAAAACCATCATCAGTTGATTAACGTCACCCATGCTTTTATACTCTTTCAGCGGAACCCATGAACGATCAAGAGCGCTGTCAAAGTCCTTCAACAAAAGGTAAAGTTCTCCCAACCTTTCATCACTCAGCAGCAGCATACTTTTTTTTATGAACGAATCACTATTCAAAGTGGATGAATCAGCCACATTCATTTGTAAATAGTAGAGCGCGGAATCGTACTGATGTTTTAACCTGAACATTTTGGACATTATCAAAAAATAGTAATTACTCCTGAAAGGCTGGGTTAATGCATTTTCAGCGGACTGTTTGTAGTGGATCAGCGCATTTAGGGTATCCCGCGTTATCATATATAAGTCACCTTTGAATTCTGGCGTGTACAAGGCACCAAAAATATCGTTTCGCTTTTTTTTGATCTGATTGTTTTTCTGAAAATTCTCAAACGCTTTTTCTGAATATCCCATCTTATTATAAGCGCTGCCGGCCATCCTGTAGATCATGGCCATATGAAGGCTGTCGCCTGTGGTTTGATAGTATTCAAGCAAAGGTTGGTAAATATTCAGTGCCTCTTTATACCTGCCTTGTACGTATGAACACCATCCGATACCCTGTCGGGCCATAATTAAGTCGTCCTTCATTTGCATTTTTTCAAATAGAGGTATGGCCTGCAAAAGGTATTTCTCAGCTAAGAAAAAGTTTCCGCGCTGTTCCGCTATAAATCCCAGGTTGGCATAGACTCTGGCAATACCGGCGACATAATTAAGTTTATGAGACTCCTGCTGAGCTTGCTGTACATATAACAAGGCGGTATCGGTATGTATGTGATGCGACCTACCAAAGTATGGATTAGAATACTCAAAGGCTAATTCATTCAGACAATCAATCCTTGCCGTTCCCTTCAGGAGCAATAAAGTTTTTTTCAGGCTGTCAACTGGCTGATTTTGAGCGCAACAAAAAGTGCGGAGGCAAATCAGAAAAATAATACACACTGTCTTTTTCAAAAAACTCATGGCTATTGTTCTCAAGCACATGATCTTTCGACCAAGGCGCTAAGCGGATTTGTGCGTTAGTTATACTGCTTTTAGCATTGAGAGATGCAAAACGATAACGTTAATTGAAAATATCAAAAAAATTTCCTATTTCCATGCAATATCCAGATTGCCAGCTAAAGGTAAAGCCAAATTGAGCATTGTGACGGTTCTGACCGGTGATGTGTGATTCTAAATGAGCACCTTGCAGTTTATGATTTCAGATTCGTCCGATATTAATTTTGCGCTACTCACAGAATGTAAAGCTCAATGCAGCGAGCTATTTGACATTCAGATTCTTTAGAACAAGAAAATCATTAATATAAAACTGGTAGCAAATCCTAACACACCTCCTCCAATGACTTCAATTGGCGTATGTGCATTGAGTTGAAGCCTGGATGACATTACAACTCCGGCCAGCACAATAGTAGCTACGGTGGGATAGAAAAGCGCGCCGTCTTCAGAGATTTTATTTAATGGAAGTAGTATCCCGATCAATCCACACATGCCCAGGCTGTGGACACTTACCTTATAAAAAAAAGTAGCTAGTGTGCCCACGAGGACAAGTGCATCAATAATAATCAAGAACTTCAACAGGTTGTCGTTTAATCCTATCCGAGTTCGGCTATAAAACAAATACGTAACAACACAATATAATATGGCGATGAAAGAAAAGGGAACAAGGCGCTCACGCCTGTCTTTCATGGCGATGGTCTTGATGGATCCAAAGGTTTTGAAGATACCAACGTTTAAAGCCGGAAACAGAAATGTAACACAGAAGATGAGAAAGATAAAATTGAGATAGCCTTCTTCCTTTAATGGATCGAGCGCCGATGGTAGCACAAGTGAAAATAAACCGAAAAGGTAGGTTGCTAATAAAAGAGGATGAAAGACAGTAGAAACAATCCGGGCTAATACCATCACCGCTTACATTTCCTTTCTCAATCTTGCTACTGGAATGTTGAGTTGCTCACGGTATTTAGCTACCGTTCGCCTCGCGATGTTGTATCCCTTGTCATTTAAGATTTTTTCCAGTTTGTCATCCGAATATGGTTTGTCTTTATCCTCGCTTTCGATAATATCTTTAATTATTTGCTTCACCTCCCGACTACTAACCTCCTCACCCGAATCCGTTGCTATACCTTCCGAGAAAAAATACTTCAGCGGAAAAATTCCAAAATCAGTCTGAATGGCTTTACTGCTGGCAACACGAGAGACTGTAGAAATATCCATGTTGATCATGGTGGCTATATCTTTCAAGATCATCGGCTTGAGCTTGGTCTCATCGCCTTCCAGAAAAAAATCATATTGGAAATCGATAATGGCTTTCATAGTCCGCAACAAAGTATGTTGCCGTTGCTTGATCGCGTCGATGAACCATTTTGCTGCATCCAGCTTTTGCTTTACAAAGGTCACGGCTTCTTTTAGCTTCTTATCTTTTTTGTTACTCTTATCATACGCCTTAAACATGTCTGTGTATGACCGGCTAATACGCAACTCCGGTGCATTGCGGCTATTCAATGTAAGTTCGAGCTTACCGTTATTGTTAGATAGGATATAGTCCGGAATTATATATTGATTTTTGGTCGCATTTTGACTTCCGCCTCCCCCCGGTTTAGGATTCAATTTTATGATGACCTCCATGGCATCGCGGATAAAATTTTCATCCTCCGTATCAAGCTTCTTTTGTATTTTCTGGTAGTGCTTCTTGGTAAACTCTTCAAAACATTCTGAAATAATTTTCTTGGCCACAGCAACATCAATATCATGTCCATTGTCCATTCTGTCAAGCTGAAGCAGTAAACATTCTTGTAAAGTTCGCGCAGCTATACCAGGGGGATCAAATGTCTGAATTCGTTTTAGTACAGCTTCTACTTCCTCTGCCGTCGTTTCTATACCTTGAGAAAACGCCATGTCATTTACGATGGCTTCCAAATCCCTTCTGATATAGCCATCGCTTTCGATGCTTCCAACAAGTTGCTTTCCAATGGCATATTCTCTCTCGCCAAGACCTAGAAAGTCCAACTGGTTCATCAGCTGTTCATGAAGCGACGAAGCCATGGGAATGGGCATCTCGCGGCTATCATCATCCTCATCCCCGTCCCCTTGCATCTTATATCCACTGTACTCATCTTCCCCCAAATAGTCCTTGAGATCAACATCATCGTCGCTGCTGGTAGTTTCAGGGGCTTCCTCGGCCTCACTTTCATTGCTGGACTCTTCGGGCTTTTCCTGTTCTTCACCTTCTTCCAGGGCAGGATTTATTTCCAGCTCTTCTTCAATTCTCCCCTCAAGCTCCGCAGTAGGCACTTGCAACAACTTAATGAACTGTATTTGCTGCGGAGATAACTTCTGTTGTAATGATTGGTTTAAACCAAGCTTTTGCATGAATACAAATCTTTAAGATCAATTAGTTGCACAAAGTTAAAAAAATAGTCCACAGTCTATGATCGACCTGAATGAGCTTAAACAATTAATCTCAGGTGAAATCGACCTCATTAAGAACCATTAACTACGTATGAAGTTATGAAAATCTCTAAGTTTTTTCGTTTTTTGCGAACCCTTATCGACGGGTATATAAAATAAGTAGACTAACTATTTTACATAAAAATGAAACGAACTAAAATCAAAGAATTGCTGAAGTCTTCGCCGTCAAATCAATTGGTAAAAGTTAATGGCTGGGTAAGAACATTTCGCAATAATCAGTTCGTTTCCATGAACGATGGCTCCACCATTCAAAACTTACAAGCTGTAGTCGAACTGAATAGCTTGGATGAAGAAATAGTAAAACGTATAACCCCAGGAGCCTGCCTGTCAATCGTTGGAGAATTAGTTGTTTCCCAAGGCAAGGGCCAGCCTGTTGAAGTAAAAGTAAAAGAACTTGAAATTCTTGGCGATTGTGACGCGGAGAAATATCCATTGCAATTAAAAAAC
Organism: uncultured Bacteroidota bacterium; assembly: GCA_963837415.1. Classification (GTDB taxonomy): domain Bacteria; phylum Bacteroidota; class Bacteroidia; order Cytophagales; family Cyclobacteriaceae; genus Chryseolinea. The sequence continues at coordinate 95,563 of CAWING010000012.1, forward strand.
CGGCCGAGCCTGGAGTATCTGCGTGAGATCGCCCATCTTCGTTCACGGACCAATACTTTTAGTGCTGTTATGCGGGTTCGTCACGCGATGGCTTTTGCTGTTCATAATTTTTTTAACGACCGTGGATTCTTTTATATCCATACGCCCATCATTACCGGTTCGGATGCAGAAGGCGCGGGTGAGTTGTTCAGAGTTACAACGTTAGATGCAGGCAACCCGGCCCGCGATGAACAGGGACGTGTAAATCACAAAGAGGATTTTTTTGGGCGTGAAACCAATCTTACTGTTTCTGGCCAATTGGAGGGTGAGACATATGCCTTGGCATTAAGTGAAATTTATACATTCGGCCCAGCATTCCGGGCAGAAAATTCGAACACAACCCGCCACCTGGCCGAGTTTTGGATGATAGAGCCTGAGATGGCCTTCTATGACATTCATGACAATATGCAGCTCGCACAGGATTTTTTACAGTACCTGGTCCGTTATGCCTTAAAAAATTGTGTAGAAGATTTAGACTTTCTTACTAAAAGAGCTGTCGAAGAAGAGCAAAGCAAGCCACAAGATCAACGAAATGAGTTGAGTTTGATTGACCGGCTAAAATTCGTAGCAGAAAATGATTTTCATCGCCTCTCCTATACAGAAGCAATTGATATATTAAAAAATTCCAATCCAAATAAGAAAAAGAAATTTCAGTATTTGATTGACGAATGGGGTGTTGATTTACAATCTGAACATGAACGTTTTTTGGTTGAGAAACATTTTAAAAAGCCTGTCATTTTGTTTGATTATCCTGCCAACATCAAGGCCTTTTATATGCGACAAAACGAGGACGGAAAAACAGTTGCAGCAATGGATGTGCTCTTTCCTGGTATTGGAGAAATCATCGGCGGATCTCAACGCGAAGAACGCTATGATAGGATATTAAAACGAATCCAGGAATTGAAACTTCCTGAAAAGGATCTGTGGTGGTATTTGGAATTGCGCAAGTTTGGTTCTGCACCGCACAGCGGTTTTGGATTAGGGTTTGAACGACTCCTCCAATTTGTGACTGGTATGACTAATATCAGAGATGTAATTCCATTCCCGCGCTATCCGGGGAGTGCGGAATTTTAGTTTCGGTTTAGAGTTGCTAGTTTCGAGTTGTGCGCTAGACAGTTCGGAAGCCAGAAACTCGAAACTAAAAACTCTAAACTCTCCTCACGTGCGCCTAAACGCAAGCAACGGTACTTTACTTTGAAATGCCATCTTTCGAGTTATGCTCCTGTTGAATAACTTTTCATAGAAGGTAACATCATGGGTAAACATTGCAAGCAAATCGGCATTGGATGTATTTACATAGTAATCGATAGCTTCATCTATATTTTTGTTGACCATCACTTTAACAATTACATTTTTGATTCCTGCCTTTTGCACGATGGCATCAATCTTTTTTTCCAATAAGGACACTTCTTTCAAAGATGAAGTAACGTGGGCTAGATGTATGGTTGAATTAAATTTTTCCAGGTAGGGAATTAATGTTTGGAGTTCCTTTTCAATATGATTCAAGTCGGTAGCATACACAACATTATTAAAATTTTTAAACTCGCCTAGCTCCGGTACCGCCAACACAGGTACATGACTCACTTCAATGACAGAAGCTGTATTGCTGCCAAGAACATATTTTTTCAAACCGCTTGCTCCCTTCGTGCCCATCACAATCAAACCCGTATGAAGTCTTTTAGCTTCTCTTTTTACGGTGTCGTTAAAGGAAAAACCCTTTGCTACCTTGACTTTTATTGCTTGTGTGGTTTTAAGTTGCTTTGAAGCTTCAAGAGCGAAAACTTCCAAATCCTCTTTTGCGGTATCTACCAACTCTTTCTCAAACGATTTCAATTGAAGACGCATGGTAGCTCGTGTCGGTTGAATAATATTTATGACGTAAAGTAGGGTTATAGTTCCATCTAATTTATTTGCGATCTTAATGGCATACTGCAACGCAATTTTAGAAAGATCCGACAGATCAGTAGGCACCAGAATATTAACCATAAGTTTTTGAATTGTTGGGCTAAATTAAGGTTCTTTGGTGGTAGAACAATTGCATTTATAAATGAAACACACTTTTGCCAGCGATAATTATTCAGGAGTTCATCCTGATATCATGGAGGCCTTGCAACGTGCAAATCAGGGACACGCGGAGTCGTATGGTACGGATGACTATACAGCTCGGGCAATTAAAAAATTCAAAGAATATTTTGGTGATCAAATCGAGGTCTTTTTTGCTTACAATGGGACAGCGGCAAATGTTTTAGGATTGAGCGCACTTACCCATTCCTTTCATGCAATCATTTGTTCAGAACTAGCCCATATTCATGTTGATGAATCAACTGCTCCGGAAAAATTTACCGGGTGCAGACAGATTACCATACCTACCAAGAATGGAAAAATTTATCCTCCTGAAATTGAAGACAAAATCCAACGGATAGACGATCAGCACCATCCGCAGGCAAAAGTTATTTCCATTTCTCAATCTACCGAATATGCGACAGTGTATTCCGTTGATGAAATAGCGGCTATATCTTCTATAGCAAAAAAATATAATCTGTATTTGCACATGGACGGATCGCGAATTTCAAATGCAGCGGTAAGTTTAAACAAAGACTTCAAGAGATTTACCAGCGACGTTGGCGTTGATGTTCTCACGTTTGGAGGAACAAAAAATGGAATGATGTTCGGTGAAGCTGTTATTTTCTTTGAACCTGAATTGGCTCGACACTTTAAATTTATTCGCAAGCAAGGCATGCAGCTTCACTCAAAAATGAGATTCATCAGCGCTCAATTCGAAGCCTTGCTAAGCCATGATCGTTGGAAGAAAAATGCATCTCACGCCAATGCCATGGCAAAGCTGTTAGCGGAAGAGTTGTCAAAAGTTCCAGGCATTCAAATTACACAATCGATAGACGCGAATGGTGTATTTGCAACCCTACCGCCAGTTGTAATTCCTGAATTGCAAAAGGAACAATTCTTTTACGTTTGGACAGAAAAAATTTCTGAAGCAAGGCTCATGTGCTCATTTGACACGCAAGAACAAGACATTAAAAAATTTGCTGAAAAACTGAAACAATTAGTAGCGTACCAATTACCGCTTTAAGAATTTGTAAGTGCCCGTAAATTTTGACTGATCGTCATTGAGAGCTATAAGATAGTATCCGGCATCAAGATCTTTTACTTTTATGCGAAGCGTGTGCTCATCAAGTTTATCAGTTTCAACGTTCATCTCGTTTCCGATAATATTATGGAGCTTCACCTTTATATTGTCCAGATTAAGGTGTTCTAACCGAACATGAACAAATTCAGCAGCTGGGTTGGGGAAGACTTGAACGGATTTTGAAATTTCCTGACGCTCCGCCTGTCCAATTTCCGAGCCAGATTGAGCCTGGGCTCCAAAGGAACCAAGCAATGCGGCTAGAATAATAGTAAAGTATAAAGAGCGCATAGACAAATTTACTTAATACATACGACAACTTTCGCACCAAAGTTTTCTTAAAAAGAAAGAATTAAACTTTAATCTGCCTTTAGATGCCTGAACCCGTCAAAAGGTTTAAAATAAAGCCAAATTTAATTCAACTTTTCTTAACTGGACCTTTTGAAGGCTTCCGGGAGGAAATCAGCTACATCGGAAGCCACTAAACTGTTCATTCCCTTTTCGTATGCTGCCAAATCGCCCGAGAAACCGTGAAGAAATACCCCCAATTGGGCTGCCTGAAATGTTGTGTATTTTTGGGCCAACAAACCAGTGAGAATGCCCGTAAGTACATCCCCACACCCGCCTTTAGCCATGCCTGGATTGCCTGACGAATTGAAGAAGACTTTTCCATCAGGAGAGGCAACAGCGGTGTAGGCGCCTTTCAATACGATAACGGACTTAAGATCATGTGCAAGTTTCCGTTGCTTCTCCAGTCGTTCAAATTCATTTTTCCATTTCCCGACGAGCCTTTCGAATTCTTTGGGATGCGGCGTGAGGATACTTTTGGGCGGAACAAGCTGTAACAGATCACGGTTGGCAGATAATATATTCAATGCGTCGGCATCTATAACCATGGGTACTTTTCGTTCCTTCAAAATGTCCCTGAAAGCCCTGACAGTAAGCTCCTTTTGACCAAGGCCTGGTCCTATACCAATGACTGAATAGTCCTCCAGAGGCGGACTGGTGGTGAAATATTCCCGATGCTCATCCATGCTGACCATGGCCTCAGGAGCAGAGGTTTGGATAATCTCGTAGCCGCATTTTGGAATATGAAGCGTTAACAAACCCAAGCCGGCGCGCAATGCAGACCGTGCTGCCAAAACTGCCGCACCCATTTTCCCATAGCTTCCAGCAATTAATAAGGCATGTCCATATAATCCCTTATGATCAAACTTTGACCTGGGCAAGAGAATTTTACCCGCGTCCTTGCGGGTAAAATAACCGAATGGAGTTTCAACATTCTTTATAAAATCTTTATGCAAGCCTATGTCGAGCAATACCCAATTCCCCACAAATTGATAATGTTGAGGAAGAAGAAATGCCAGCTTTGGCAATTGAAACGAAAGCGTATGGCCAGCTTTTACAATAGATCCTTGAGATACCTTATCTGCCATTAGTCCCGAAGGGATGTCTATGGCAATTCGGACGCCTGGCTGCACATTTATGGAATTTATCACGTCTGCATAAATTCCTTCGGGCGGGCGGGAAAGGCCTGATCCAAAAATTGCATCCAATAAAACATCAGCTTTGGAAAACCATTCCGGATCAACTTTATCCGTTATATAAACGGGCTCAATTTTATCTTTTAAACGGTCAAGGTTAACCTTAAAGTCAGCCGATTCAGGAACACCTCCTCGAATGATCCACACTTGAACAGCATAGCCAGAGTCCTTAAGCAATCTTGCAACACCTAGTCCGTCACCGCCATTGTTTCCTGTTCCACAAACTATTCCAACCCTCTGTGATGGATCAAAGCGTTCAGCAAGCCATACCGTTATAGCATGACACGCGCTTTCCATCAAATCGATTGATGCGATAGGCCGATGCTGAATGGTGTAGGCATCGAGCTCCTTAATTTGACTGGTGGTAAGAATTTTGAGCATATAAAATAGTTCATCGATCAACCTCGCCCATCACCACATCGATCGTTCCAATGATAGCGATCAGATCGGCAATCAGAATTCCCTTAGCTAACTCCTGAAGAACAGAAAGGTTTACAAAGCTGCACGACCTGCATTTGCATCTGAAGGGGATGTCGGTTTTCCCATCTGCGCGGAAAAAAAATCCCAACTCTCCCTTGGGAATTTCGGCGCGCACGTACAAGTCCTGGGCTTTCGGCCTAATTTTTTTTGGTACTAAAGCCTGCGGGTCAAAATCACGGGTTCGCTTGTGTTCCTTGGTTAGCTTTTCTAAACACTGATCCACAATTTTAAGCGATTCATAAATTTCCTCCACGCGAACACGGGTCCGGTCCCAGCAGTCACCAACCTTTCCCATTTTACCCTCACCAACAGGAATGTTAAAATCTAACTCAGGATAAACAGAATATCCATCTACTTTGCGCAAATCAAAACGCAGACCCGACCCGCGTAACATCGGTCCGGTAACCCCACAGTTAATGGCCAAATCAAGCGGTAATACCCCTACATTCGCTGTGCGTTCAATGAATATTTTGTTTTCAATCAACACCGCTTCAAGCTCTTTCATTTTCGGACTGATATAGTCCAGGAATTCGCGGCAACGCTCTTCAAATCCTACCGGAATGTCATAAAACAATCCTCCGATCCAAATATAATTGTACAATAAACGCGCACCCGATGCCCACTCCAATAATCGAAGGATATGTTCTCGATCGCGCATCAGCCAAAAGAACGGGGAGAATGCACCTAAATCCATTCCATATGTTCCAATGGCAATAAAGTGAGAAGCAATACGATTAAGCTCTGCTACTAAAACACGGACATATTCAACGCGTTTCGGAATCTGATTCTCGATGCCCAGCATGCGTTCCACACCAATAGCATATGCATGCTCGCAATTCATGGCAGCAACATAGTCCAGCCGATCAACAAAAGGAATGACTTGATTGTACGGTAAATTTTCAGCGTGTTTTTCAAAGCAACGGTGGAGATACCCGATATGAGGAACTACCTCTTTCACCATTTCTCCGTCCATTAGAACTTCCAACCGCAATACACCATGTGTTGATGGATGCTGAGGCCCCAGGTTGATGATCATTTCCTCTGTCCGAAGATTCTCGGCCTTAAATTTATTTGGCTCCGAAAGAATCAAATTTCCTGGACGGGATTTATATTGGATCTGATCAGTTGGCATTTAATGAAGCATGAAATGATTTAGTGCTAATATTCAACTTTAATATCCCGGTAATATTCCTGGTGCTTGTAATCTTTTCGCAACGGAAAACCTTCCCAATCAGCAGGCATCAATATTCGTCTAAGATCCGGATGATTTTTAAAATGAATACCATACATATCAAAGATCTCGCGTTCGTGCCAGTTGGCTGTCTTCCAAATGTGACTGACAGAAACAACCTCTGGTTTTTCTCTTGGCAGTATGACTTTGATCATCACGTGATGATTATACGGGATAGAGTATAAATTGTAAACTACCTCCATCGTGGCAGCCTCTGCCCCATTGTCTATTCCTGTGACGCAGGAAAGCATGTCAAAATAAGTAGAAGGATTTCGGTACAGGGTATCCAACACCAAGGGTACATCCGCTGTTGCAATTTTTATGGCTTTGGGCGTCGCAGTTTCATCCAGCGCAGGTTCGCTTTGGCACAATGGTTTGATGATAGCTAAAATTTGGTCAGGCTTTAACATCTGCAATTTCTTTGTTCAACAATTTCTCAATGGCCTTGGGTGCCATCAAAGTTTCATTTCTGATTTTTTCCTGGAGTTTTAAAAAACCCCCGATAAGCGCTTCAGGTCTTGGTGGGCAACCGGGTACATATACATCGACAGGAATAATACGGTCAACTCCTTTTACAACATGATAACCGTGCTGCCAATAGGGACCACCACAATTGGAGCATGAACCCATGGAAATGACGTAGCGGGGCTCAGCCATTTGCTCGTATAAACGCTTGATGCGATCGGCCATTTTAAAGGTTACTGTTCCCGCTACTATCATAACATCTGCCTGCCGTGGACTGGCGCGAGGGGCCATCCCGAAACGGTCCATATCATATACCGTTGTACCTGTGCTCATAAATTCAATAGCACAGCACGCTAATCCGAAAGTCATGGGGAACATGGAAGAAAGCCTGGCCCAGTTAAGCAAATCATCCAGCCGTGTTACTATTACTCCTCCTTGTTCAAAACGCTGATCGAGCAAACTCATGTTTATATTTTAAATGGATCGAGGTGTTTTATACTTTTCATTGATAGCATCATAATGTTCTTTGGGTACGGGGGATGTAAACTCAGTCGGTTTTGGGTCAGGCTTTACCCACTCGAGGTGACCATTTACCCAGGCGTACACCAGACCCAAAGCAAGAACCAGGATAAACACTAGCATTTCTATTAACGAAAACCATCCCCATAGACCTTGCGTCTCTTTAATCAACTGTTCATTTGCAAAAATAGTTGACCATGGAAACAGAAATGCAATTTCCACTTCAAACAATAAAAAAATCAGAGCAATAATGTAAAATCGAATATTAAATTGGGGCCACGCAGAGCTGATAGGTTCCTCTCCACTTTCATATGTGGAAAGTTTTTCGGGATTAGGCCGGTGCGGCCGGATAAGTTTAGAGGTAACTAACCCACCGAGAATAAAAATTACCCCGCCGATGATAAATAAAAGTACTTCGCCAAATTCAGACAAGTATTGCTGCTGGTCCATCGGGCGAAGATAGGAAAGAGTTTCGAGTTGTAAGTTTTGAGTTTCGAGTTGTGGGCTAGATCGCTGGGAAGCCAGAACTCGAAACTAGAAACTCGAAACTAGAAACTCATCTATTTCCACGCTGCAATAATTACACCCATCAACGTCAGTGCAACCACGCTGTATCCTGCGTTGATGAGAAATAACGTAAAGGATTTGCGTTCGAAAAGATAATGCGTTCCTACAAAAGTAGCTACCCATCCAAATCCTGCCAGAAATCCCCAGAGCGCTCCCATTTCAGGTTTGTTTTCCGGACCCATAAACATGGCTAGGTTTACTGCTGAGATCAGTGCAAGGAAAAAAGCAAGACCAAAAATTTTTACCATGTTACTGTTCTTAAGGCTTTCTTCGGTAAAGCCATTTTCGCGCATCCAGGCTTTTCCAAAAACCGCAGGTGAATACCATAACCCGCCGATTAGAAAAGTTGAAAGGGCAGCACAGAAAATTGCGAGGTAGTTTAATTGAACGTCCATAATTTAATTGGTTTGTATTGACAGCTTTTAAATGAAATCGAAGTATTTCTACTATATCTTGTTCATCACATCCCAACTTCAAATCAAAATGCGAACTTTAAACACACAAAATATAACGTTGCGACCCAAACGGAAAAATTCCATGCTCAATCATCCACATGACTGAATTAACCAATCATCCTGCGCATGATATGAAATTGAATGATCGCCTAATGCGGCTGATAGGAATTCCCTTGTTTGGAATTGCGATTCCAAATCTTACTGGGCTATTTGGCGAACTTAGCTATTCAGACCCTCAATACTGGTTCGGTTACATTTACTTTATTATACTGGCGGCTTTGATATGGCAAGGCAATAGGTATTTATTGTTCCGCACCCGAAGCCGCTTTACCTGGTTTGACAGGCCCATCGAAAAGTTAATTCTGCTTTTTGTCAACAATATTTTTTACACATCTCCCCTTACCATCGCCTGGCTATGCCTATGGTATCGATGGGCCGGTTTTACGGGTATCAAGTGGGATATTATTTTGATTGTTACGTTAGTCAATGTCATCTGCGTGCTATTCGTTACGCATGTTTATGAAACAGTCTTCATGATGAAGGAGCAGCAAGGAGAACAATTTAAAAATGCAGAATTGTCAAGAGCGAAGGCTGAAGCGGAACTCTCAGCTTTAAAAAATCAAATTGACCCGCATTTTATGTTCAACTCCCTCAACACACTATCCTATCTCATCACAAATGATGCTCAGAAAGCGTTCATGTTCACTGAAAATCTAGCGGAAGTTTACCGTTATATTTTAAGTCAGAAAGAGCAAAGTTTAGTCGTGTTGGAGGATGAGCTTGAATTTACACGCAAATATACCGACCTCTTGCACCTGCGTTTTGGAAAAGCTTTGCTCATTAAAAAAAATTTCAATGGAAGCACGGAAAAAGACTTTTTAATTCCTCCAACTTCTGTTTTTGTTGCCTTTGAAAATGCAGTGAAACATAACGAGATCAGCGAACAAGCACCCTTACAGATTGACGTGGACGTGCGAGATGGAAATTTACATATCACCAATACCATTCAACAGCGAAAAATTCTCCAGCATTCTTCTAAAATAGGACTTAAAAACCTGAACGACCGTTTTAAAATTATTACAGGAAAAGGAATAATTGCAGGGCGTGAAGAAGACAAGTTTATTATAACGTTTCCCTTAATTCCTATCCATTCCTAACTGCTATGCGTGTTGTTATCATTGAAGACGAATTACCAGCCCGGGCCAAACTGGAAGACATGCTGAAAAAAATTGAGCCCGCTACCGTTGTGCTTGCAAAGCTGGGAAGTGTAAAAGAGAGCCTGCTCTGGTTAGCTCATCATGATCACCCCGATGTAGCTTTTGTTGATATCCAACTTTCCGATGATCATTCTTTTGAAATTTTTCGAAAACAAACATTGAAATTCCCGGTCATCTTTACCACGGCATATGATAAATATTTACTGGAAAGCTTTGAGTTTAATTCCATCGATTATTTACTCAAGCCCATTACGGAAGAAAAGCTGAAAAGGTCATTGGATAAAATCAGAAATCTGGAAAACCATTTTTTTCAAGGAAATATTTTAAAACTTATCCATCCTGAAAAAGCGGCAATCAAAACGCGTATCGTTGGAAAAAAGGGAACAGAATTTATCGCATTGGAATTCGATGAAGTGGCCTATTTTTTTACTGAACACAAGATTGTTTTTGTGCGTGATTTTTCCGGGAGACAATTGATTCTTGATAAAACCCTGGGGGAAATCGAAGTAGAATTAGATAAAAACAAATTCTTTCGTATTAACCGTAAATTCATCGCCCAGCTAAAAGCCATAGAACGGTTCAAACCTGACAACGGAAAAATCAGGATCTTCTTAAAACCGGAGATGAAGGAAGAAATTCATGTAAGCAAAGAAACCGCGCCGGAGTTTAGGGTTTGGATGGAAGGCTGAGGCCATTATCAGTTAATCGTTATCCGTTAATCGAGAGTGTGGGGAGGAAAGTGTGCGTCCTATGGAAGTAATTACGGATAACTGACTATTAACGGATAACTATTAACGGATAACTATTAACGGATAACTATTAACGGATAACTATTAACAGATAACAATTAACGGATAAGGATTAACTGATGCCCTATCACTTCCGCTTCGCTTTATAACCTTCCTTCAGAAGGATTTGCAAAATTTTATCACGATGGTCTCCTTGAATCAAAACTTCACCGTCTTTCACAGACCCGCCAACACCACATTTTGATTTCAGCATCTTACCAAGTTTCTCCAGATCGTCGGGAGCACCTGTAAATCCTGTAACCAGTGTTACCTGCTTGCCAGCGCGCATACTTTTATCCAACGATACCTTCAGGTTTTGTTGCTGAGGAGGTAACGTAGCGGGAGAATCTGATTGCGAATAGGTGAATTGAAAATCAGAGCTTGTTGAATAAACGATACCATCCCTTTTTTTCCAGTCATTGGATTTTGCCATAGCTTACAGAATTAAAATTATTACTCCCGTAAATATCAGAATCAAAAAACTTGTTATACTCAAATTGAAACCATATTCTATATTTTTTCTAAAGTAAAGACCCAACGAAGAAAAAATCAACAGCGCTACAGGCGCAAAAATAAAATTCCCATAGATTGACTTTTTAAGTCTGATCGCAAGTCCCTCAGACTCAACTTTTCTTGAAACATCAAATAAAAGTGAACTGTAGACATCTGCTTCCTTTCCAGGCAGAAAGTGGGTCGAAAATTCGTAGGGTAAATCAATCGTATGTTCTCCATCCGTTTTAATTACCCACCATGAAGTGGAGTAGTTTTTAGAGTATGTTCTGCGCACCGCAGTTTCTATAATTTTTTCGTGATTCACACGGCTTGGCAATATATAATCTATGACTATCAAAACTGAAAAAGCAAAACACAACCAGGTTATCCGATTGGCCCAAGGCATATATTCTGTCATCAGGTCGCGCAGCCGTTCGCGGTCGCTCTTACGATGTACTTTTGGCCGGTAGGAACGATAGGCTGGGTCACGGTGAGGAGGAGTGCGAGATTCAGCAGGTGCTTCAGCGAAAGGTGACAAAAGCCGCAGGTCGTACTTATTTTTTTTTGCTGGATCACCCAACACATCGTAGGCCTCATTGATATTTTTGAAAATGTTTTCTGCAGCCGGATCAGGATTTTTATCCGGGTGATAGATAACCGCAAGCTTTCTAAAGGCACGCTTTATTTCGTCCGCGCTGGCTGAATACTTTACACCTAAGATTTGATAATAATCCATTACCGAAAAATAAAAATAAAAAGCCCAGCTTGTACCAGGCTTTTAAAGGTATTGGGAATTTGTACGCGAATTAGAGTCGGGAGCTTCAAGCTTCAAGCTACAAGTGGTGACAACCAAATATGCTTGTAGCTTGAAGCTTGCAGCTACCCTAGTCATTTCCTGTGCTGAGTAACAAAAGTTAGCACGGGACGCTTGGAATGGCTCACAACATCTTCTGCGATACTGCCAGCCATAACGTGGGCGAAGCCTGTACGGCCATGAGTTGCCATGGCAATCAGATCCGCATCGATACTATCGGCAAAGTAAATGATACCTTCTTCCTCGCTGACGTCATTAAATACGTTGATGGTATAATTCTTCAGCTGCAATTTTTTCGCAAAGTCCTGCATGTATTTTTTGACCACTACATCGCGTTGAAAATTACTGGGCGTATTGATGCGCACAAGGTGTATAGTAGCATCGTATAGCTTCTGTGTTGACCTTACAATTCGCGAAAATACTTCCTCATCTTTCTCCATAGCAGTAGCGTAAACGATACTTTTAAAATCCTTGCTGGCGGGCTTCGCGTGCATTGTAAGCACGGGACAATGTGACCTGCGTACAACTTTTTCTGTATTCGAACCGATGATCATTTGTTCTAATTCAGAATGTCCTGCGGAACCCATCACCACTAAATCGACTTTCTTTTCTGTGATAATGGTATTTATTCCATGATATGGGGAACCTATGCGAAGCTCCTGTTTTACTTTTACGCCATGGAACTTTGAATCCTCCACGAGTTTAGTCATTTGTTTCTTGGCTTTTTCAATCAACTTCATGGTAAAGATTTTTTCTTCCCAGTGACTATCAGCTGAAACCTGGCCCTCTACATTAAGAGAATTGCCAACCGCTTCCTCTACAACGTGCAATAATGTGAGCTCAGCATTAGCTTTTTTTGCGATGTCCGCCGCAACTTCTGCTGCGATCATCGCGGGTTTGGAAAAGTCGGTAGGCACAAGGATTTTTTTCATGATTAAAATGGTTTAAAATAGCTAAAAAGGGGTGATAACGAATAAAATTAAACAAATCTCCAACAATCAAATAATAGAGACTGGTTTGAAACACCAGGATACGCTAGGGTGGTGATTACTTAGTTGTGCACCACGCTAATAAGGTACGAAATACGAGGGTACAAGGTACGTACTTTGTATTTCGTACCTCGTACTTCAACAGTGCAAAATTAATTTATCACTGCGGTAGTAGCCGGATGTACCGTTGTCTGGTTAAGCTGAAGGGTGAATATTTAAGAATTTTATGCTATAATTAAATTTTGTCCGCACGGCTATTTGTAACGTAATCCAAGCCTCTGACTACTTTATATTTTGACAAACCCAACGCTACAAATTGAACCCTTCACCTCCAAAGACCTTGAATGGATACCGCAAATACAGCCGGAAGACTGGCCGGATATTCTTCCATCCATTCAATATTATTGTACGTCAGACTTCTGCTTTCCTCTAAAAGCAACGCTGGGTGGCAAACCTGCAGGGGTAGGTTGTGCCATAATTCATGGCCGTACCGCCTGGCTAGCTCACATCATAGTAGGTAAAGGATATAGAAACTCAGGCATCGGAACAACTATTACACAATCGCTTATCGATTTGGTTAACCATACCTCTTGTCAAAGCATCTTATTAATTGCAACCGCTCTCGGCGAGCCGGTCTATAAGAAGTTAGGATTCGAAACGCAGACTGAATATTTATTTTTTGAGAATACGGCCCTTTCCCAGGAGGTGTTTGCTAAAGGAATCCGATTCGAGAAAAAATATGAGGATGCTTTGCTGGAGCTGGATCGTACCGTGTCGGGAGAAGACCGCAGAAAATTGTTTCAAGATCATTTGACCCATACACAACTGTTCATCTCGAATGATACGCTTAAAGGGTTTTACATGCCAACTTTAGGCGAAGGCTTAATTATTGGAGACACAACAGAAGCTGGGCTGGCGCTCATGAAAGTGAGATGCGCTGCGCATAAAAAATTTTGTGTGCCCATAAACAATCACGCTGGACTAAATTTTTTGATCACTCAAGGCTTTAAAGAAGTAAGGAAAGCTTCCCGAATGATTTTGGGAAAAAGATTTTCATGGAACGACAGCAAAATTTATAGCAGAATTGGGGGGAATCTGGGCTGATTCAACGACGGCAACATCATGTTTTATCTATATGTAAACCTGTTGCACTCATTTCCGTCGTATTTTTACGTTTCAAAATTGTTGATCTCATGGATGATCACAACAAACCCCATCACCATCATCATTCTGTTGACATCACAAGGGTCAGCAAGTCCTTGGTTATTGGAATTCTCCTAAACATCGTTTTTGTAATCGTCGAGGCTTCTGCTGGATTTATTTCAAATTCTATAGCTTTGCTTTCAGATGCCGGTCATAACCTAAGCGATGTAGCCAGCCTATCCCTGGCGTTGCTGGCCTTTAAGCTGTTCCAATTCAAAGCCACTAAAAAATTCACGTATGGATATCGCAAAGGTTCCATTCTCATATCCTTATTTAACGCAGTCATTTTGCTGATCGCAGTAGGAATTATAGGGTATGAATCTGTCCATCGATTCATATCGCCTAAATCCGTGCAGGGCAATGTCATTATTTTGGTCGCGGCAATAGGCATCGTGATAAATTTTATTTCAGCGTTACTTTTCTTTCGCGATCGTAAAAAAGACTTAAACCTAAAGGGAGCTTATTTGCATTTGATGATGGATGCATTGGTTTCTGTGGGAGTTGTTATTGCAGGTGTCGTGATTTCGTATACACAATGGTTATGGGTTGATCCATTTATCAGTCTTATCATTATGGTCGTTATTCTGACCAGCACATGGAGCTTGCTGCGGGATAGCATATCCTTATCGTTAGATGCGGTACCTGCGAACATCCAGGTTGACACCATCCGCGAGGCAGCATTGAAATTATCTGGGGTCAAAGACATTCATCACATTCATGTTTGGGCAATGAGCACTTCGGAAAATGCATTAACGGCACACCTCGTGATTTCGGATTCCATATCTCATGAAGAAATATCCTCTATAAAAAATCAACTCAAGCATGAACTTGAGCACTTAGGGATACAACACGCGACACTAGAAACAGAAATAGCGGAATGCAAAGAGGAAGCTTGCTGAGTTCGGTAATCGGTTACAGGTAATCGGTAATCAGTCTGAGTGATGTCATTGCCTAAAAAGCGTTGACCGTTTTTTGAACCGATTACCAGTGTTTGCTTATAATACATCTGGATTCTGAGGTTCGGTTTGCTCAGATTTTATGGGGCTCGATGCCCCAAAAATCTGGTTTTGCTTCCAATGACTCTATCATCTTCGGCTCGGTTTGCTGTTGCAATATTAAATGTTGTTTTTCAAAGTCCAAAGGAGATAAATACTTTAAAGCTTTATGAGGTTTTTCGGTATTGTATAGTGCTACTGCTCGGTCAACATTTTTGACTAACCCTTCATAATTTTTTATTGAATAGAATTTCAAATAGTTGTTTTTGATTATCCTGTTAATTCGTTCTGCTTTACCATTTTCATATGCCATTTCGCACATACTGTTTTTCATTTGGTGAACAAAGGTGAAGTTCAAAAAATGTTTATCATAATATTGACCACCACCATCGGAATGAAATATTACTCCTTTAGGAATACTCCCCCGTGTCTGCACGGCCATCTTCAAGGCGGGAAGCGTTGTCTGCTCGGTTGTTAGCTGCTTGGAAACAGAATGACCTAGAATTCGTCTCGAAAAACAATCCAACACAAAAGTGATATAGTAATAACGATTACCAATATCAAAATAGGTTATGTCACTGCTATAGGCTTGGTCTAGATCGGTTAAAATCACATTCTGCAATAGGTTTTTAAACCGGATAACGCCCGAACTATCTGTGGTTCTGTATGGACTTTTTCTTCTTTCTGAAAGCAACCCCAATTCACCACATAAGCGCTCAAACTTATCACGCCCTAGCTTGGTCGGACGAAGTTTATAATACATGGCCCGGCAACTCATAGTAGGATGATCATTACGTATCTCTAAAACTAGTTTAATGATGAATTCCTCCCGCTCACAAAATTGCATTCTGCGATCAAGCATTTGATGAACACACTGTTTACTTGTTGCAATTGCTTGATAGAAAGCATTTAAACTATAGGGAAGTCTTTCTCGGTAGCGCCAAAACCAGATGAGGGTTTGTTCTCGAATTTTTTTTTAATATCAATTCGATAATACTCTTCAGCCAATTCAATCATTTTATCCTTAAAATCTAGTTGAATCTGCTTCTGACCGATGAGTCGCTCCAATTCTGCAATCTTTTTTTGCAGTTCCATCAATTTCTTTGTGTCGCTTTCTGATTCCACGATTGTACGAATACCTATTGTGTAAGTCGATGAATATCGAATTAACCATTTCCTAATCGCACTGGGGTTAACTTCGTATTGTCTGCTAATTTCCCTAATCGGGGTGATTTTTTGCTCTATTTCATGAACTTTCTGGCGCTTGAATTCCTCACTAAAGGTCCTTAGCTGCCTGGCTCTTATTGAAAGATTAAACTCTGATCTCTGGGCCATATTGATTTATTGTTTTTAAAGTTTTCATGCTTTAAAAACGGTCAATATATTTCAGGCACCGACAGAGTACTACTTACCAAATACCAATCAACCACCGGGAACCTGATCTACAACTTTTAAATAGCGTTTTGCTTTTTTACTAGGGGCAAAACGATATATATAATTCAGCCTGAAATTTCCAGTATTAAGAACTATTTGTTGTTCAATGTTTTCTGATGCAAGGCTTACGCCGTTGGTAACATAAATTACACTGATAGCCCATTTGTCTGAATTATAGCCTCCGAAGAAACGCAGAAATGTATTGGGACTTATTCCCGTAGCCTTTTCATCTCCGTTTTTATCAGTCGTGGTATTGATGCCATAATCCAGGCTAATCGAGGCTGAACCGGTTAGAAAAAAATGTTTCTTCACGACCCAGGTATACGCATATCCCACGTTTGGACCGATTTCAAAAAAACGCATTAGTTTAATCTCCCTGTTTGCTTCTTCATCATTAACTAAAGTAGGAATGATGGTGCTATCGGCCTTCACCCTACCATTGTATATTTCGAAGCCAAAAATGAAGGTTCCTGCGGACTTCTTTTGCCATTCATTTTGGAGGAAGGACGCGCGATAGGAAAATTTTCGATGATTTAAAACATACTGAACAGAAGTGCCTACCTGATTAACCCTCAGATCGGGCCTCAGATAATATTCGTCTTGGGGGTTATTGGTGCTGCCTGGTGTTAAAAAAAATCCTCGGTAAAACTGACCAAACACATCGAGTATAAATTTTCGTCCATAGGAATGAAATTGTAGATCCAGATACTTGGTTTTACCTCTGCCACGCTCCGGATTTAAAAATCCAAAACCATAAGCCAGGTTTATTGTGGCCCATTTATAAGTCGCACCCACTCCCATATTTAAGGTGGTGTTCGGTCGGAAAGTAAGATTATAGTTTTTTGAGGTATTCCGGAATTTCAACGAGGTGTACTTTTTAGAAAAATAAAACCTGCTTGTAATGTAATTCTCGTAGGAAACATAGTACGAAGAGTCATACTGAGCCGCTGCCTCAGCCACAACGAAAAAAAGGAAAACAAAAAACATCCAACGAATGGTTAGATTCATACCGCAAATTTCGACTTGAAAAATGTATGTTTAAAAAAGTAACAAGCTTAAAAAATTTACCATCCTAAGACCAGTGACTCAACTATTTAACAGGATGCCATTGGTATTGTTATTATATGGTGATTCTTTTAATAAAATTAATAGGATTTTATCAGACTTTATTACTTTCGCAACATTCACGTGCGTGTTTTGTTTGGATTGAAAACCCTAATTATCGCTTTACGATTATATATACATATGGAAATCACAAAAAATAAAGTAGCCGGCATTCACTATACATTACGTGACAACGAAGGCACAATCATTGATACAAGCGATGGCCGCGAACCCCTTTATTACTTACATGGAGCGGGCAACTTGATACTGGGTATGGAAGAAGGTCTGGAAGGAAAAGTAAAAGGTGACAAGCTGCAATTAAAAATTGCTCCTGGTAAAGGCTATGGAGAAAAAGATCCATCGATGACACAGAAAGTTCCGCGCTCTGCGTTCGGAAGTCAGGAGGTAAAGAAGGGAATGAAGTTTTCCACAGATCGGGGAGACGTAGTCACAGTAACGGACGTTGGACTTGATTCTGTTACAGTGGATGCTAATCATCCCCTTGCCGGTGTCGAATTAAATTTTGCTGTAGAGGTGATGGAAGTGCGAAATGCAACACAGGAGGAATTAGCGCATGGCCATGTACACGGTCCAGGCGGGCATCATCACTAGCTTTAAGCTGAAAGCAAAAAGCAGAAAGCTAAAAGCAGTGCCCTAGCAACTTTGAGTCATTCTTGCAAGATGCAGGACGCAGACTACTGTCACAAAGCTAGCTTTAAGCTTTCTGCTTTACGCTTTCAGCTTCTAAAAGTCCGGGCACGGAATAATCAACTTATCTTTTGGGGGCTTTCTGGGGTTGCGCATAGGCCAGGTGTAAACGAGACTGAATTCATGCGCACCTCCGCTGGCAGTTCCTAGTTTTGAGATCGTATAATCGAAACTATAGCCAATATTGATGGCATCCTTTGAGCCAAGCTTTACGAAGCCGAGCAACAACACGATCGACTCATTGTTTACAAATTCTCCGACGTTTTTAAATGGAACTCCGCGATACCACGTGCCCAGGACCAAAGGTTCTGCGGTGAAGTAAAGTCCAATATCCATTTGATCGAATTTTCCCTGATGGCGATATTGAAATGCCGGAGCTATGCTTCGCTCTCCTTTTCTGGCATAGACACCGCTTCCCACACTACCCGGTCTGAGATAAAATTTAAATCCACCATGAACTGAGATCTTTCGAGGCAGCGGACTGCTTTCATCAATAATACTTTGGTTGGGTTGTGTAAGATGCCAGGCCGAAACACCTAGCCAAGCGGTGCGGGTAAAAAAAACACCTCCAAAAGAAATATCAACAAATGTCTTGCTGAAGTTTGTTCGGAATGTTTCAGCAGTCGGTTGATCTAAAAAATCTCCCGTAGAGGGATCGAACT
Source organism: uncultured Bacteroidota bacterium (assembly GCA_963837415.1). Lineage (GTDB taxonomy): Bacteria > Bacteroidota > Bacteroidia > Cytophagales > Cyclobacteriaceae > Chryseolinea. The sequence continues at coordinate 114,411 of CAWING010000012.1, forward strand.
GGTCTCCGAAAGTAAGCTTGTCAAAATTAATATCTCGATTAAAAAGAGCGATTTGCACGCCAGGGCGAAAGCCGAGCTTTTCATTGATTTGTAATTCATATGCATATTGTAAACCCACACTTAGCGAACGCAAGCCCGCTAAGCCTTCTGTATCCCTTGTTAAAATGACACCAACGGAACTGTTGTAGTCTTCTATGAAATAATCAAAATACGCAGACATTGTAGTAAAGTTCGCATCAATTGCAGGCCACTGGTTACGGTAATTAATTCCTGCTCGCGCCTGCCCAGTAGACCCTGCCAGAGCGGGATTCAAATACAATGGAGCTGCATAAAATTGGGAAAATTGGGGATCCTGAGCAGTTACCGAACCGTCCAGCGTCAGCATCAACACACAAAAGAGCAGGAGTATCCTGTAGATTACCATTAGGGTATTTTAAATTGCGCAATATAGCCGTTATCTGTTAATCGTTAATCGTTACCAATTATTTGTTTTAATAGTTTTATTCTGTCATTATTTGTTCTTCCATTAACGGATAACTATTAACGGATAACATGTAACACTTTACCGAAACACATAACGGAAATTTTAGTCAAATTGTATACTTTAGATGAACTTGAGCGTTTTAGATTTGATCTTTAAATAATTTTGAGAGTATGTTGACCCGTGTTTTGAATATGAAGATGCTGAAAGCTAAATTATTATGGTCACTTCTTCTTTTTATTTTCGCCCTACCTTCCGTTTCGATCGCTCAAAGCTTTTCTGGTTATAACTGGTATTTTGGAAATAGTACGAATGGAATTCGCTTCAGTCGGTCGGATAATTCCGCGGTGCTTGTCACCAATCAGGCAACACCGTTTGGAGTGGGAGGAGCCGCTGTTGCAAGCGAGGCCATTAATGGCGACCTTCTGTTTTATACAGATGGTGCTAATATTTATGACCGTACGCATACCGTTATGCCTAATGGAACAACGCTCGGCGCAAACACATCCGGCAATCAACCCGTTGCAATCGCCAAAGTACCTGGTCAAGACAATCAATATTACGTTTTTGTAAACACCGCAAATTCTACTACGCCCGGAGCAATATCCTATCGTATTGTAGATATGTCACTAGCTGGAAATGCAGCTCCTCCGATACCGCCCGCCGGACAGGCAACCACAGCTGCTAACACGGCCCTGGCTTTACCGGCAACTACGTCAGAGGCAATGATGATAATTCCACATTCGAACGGCGACGATTTCTGGTTGATCACGCACGCAAATGGAACTGCGGATTACATGGTTACTCGTTTCACCCCCACGGGCCCAACCACTACGACAACCTTTAGCGGTTTAGGATTAATTGAAGTCGCTGAAAATTTTTCCTACCACCCAGAAAGCAGGCGTATAGCAACATCACCTGGGGAGGCTACACGCGACGTGGAGATTGTAACCTTTGACCCAGCAACTGGTGGATTGACATTTCAGCAGCGCGTATTAAATTCAGGAGTCGCAAGTACAACCAATCCGGCAGTCTATGACACTGAGTGGAGCGCGAATGGACAGTATCTTTATATTTCCCGCACAGGGCAAGCTGGGATTCAAGCTGATGTCCTTCAATATGATCTCAACAATCCCTCGTCGACTTTAACATCAATTCTTCCCCAACCAAATTCAATCAGTCAAAGTTTTGGATTGCAGATGGCGCCCGATAGCACCATTTACCACATTTACCAGACGCCAGCCGGTGGTCCCAGCACTTACTTTCTGGGACAAATCAGCGATACAGACTCCGTTGCAAATCTAGTTCAGTATACTCCACAGGCTTTTGCTGGAACTCCCAATTTTGGTGGCACTCAATTTCCTTCTTTTGCTCCACGCGATACGGTTAACCTGACGGTGACTTTTACCGCTGAGGGGCTATGCGCAAATGCGCCGACATCATTCTTTCCAACTGTTTCTCCTACAGCAGATAGTTTGGTTTGGGATTTTGGAGATGGTTCAGGCTCCAGTGACTGGAGCCCGGTATATACTTATCCAAACGGAGGTCCTTTTAATGTATCCGTTACGGCTTTTCTCAATGGTCAGACAGCAACAACAACACAGCCTATAAACATTACAAATTTTGACACTCAAGTCAGTTTAGTTCAGGATACTACAGCCTGTAGTTGCGAACTTCCCTTCTCTAAAAAAACAAAACCACCTTCACCCCCACCCACAACGTGTGGAAGTTTTAGCGTTACAGCACAAGTAAATGGAACCGGATCTCCAACGCTTCAATGGTTTGGACCTGCTGGTTTAATGGCCGGTCAAACATCAGCTACACTTACGCCAGATTCAGCGGGATATTACTACCTGGTAGCTACCGTAGGTGGCTGCTCCACCTATGCCGGAGTTAATATAAAGGAATACAGTATTGAAGACCAACGAGCAAACATCTGGTACTTTGGAAATAATGCTGGTATTGATTTTAATCCCTTACCGGAAGATCCCGCGAAACCAATTTCCAATCCTGTAATGAACGCCCCAGAGGGAACTGCCACCATAAGCGATCGCAACGGACAGGTTATTTTTTTTACGGATGGCGACAAGGTCTGGAATCGGACGAATGTAGAAATTGCTTCCGGGATTGGTGGCGATCCTAATTCTGCACAGGCTGCGTTGATCATGCCCGTACCGGGAGATGAAACACTTTATTACATCTTTACAACGAAGGAGGTATATGGCACAGGCACATTTGAATTGCGGTACTCCCTTTTTGACTTAAAGTTAAATGGTGGTACAGGAGGAATAGTTGAACAAAATGTTTTACTCTTTTCAAAGAGCACCGAACGGATTACCGGAAATGCAAACTGGCTTATAGCCCATGAATATGGAAACAACTCTTTCAGAGCCTACCGGATTTCTCAGCTTGGAATCAGCAATCCAGTAGTATCCAGCATCGGTTCTGATCATTCATACTCAGCTGCTGAAAATGGCCAGGGTTACATGAAGCTCGGTTCTCAAGATAGGCTAGCCGTAGTTTTGTCTACCCCCGGCGTTTCAAACGTGGTTGAAATCTTTGACTTTGCCGATTCAACTGGGACTGTTACCAACTTTAGAACAGCCAATTTAAACAACGCAACGGGACAGGCATACGGAGTGGAATTCTCCCCCGGTGGAAATAAACTTTATACAACCTTGCAAAATGGAAATGGGCCCGGGACATCTCAAATCGTGGAATTTGCGTTTGACAGCTTGTCTATTCCCCGCCTTAAAACTCCTCCCATTAACGTACCAGGTGAAAAGCTAGGCGCCATTCAAATGGGACCGGATGGCCAACTCTACGTGGCCGTGGACGGAAAACAATTTTTAGGAACCATTCAAGTTGTCGAGGATACCACCCTTGTTTCTGGATTTACTCCGAATGGATTTGGCTTGCTGGGAGCAACAAACAGCAATTTGGGATTGCCGAATTTTATTCAAACTATTGCCGACCCTCTTCAAGGCCCTGGTATTGCAATTTCAGGAGCTTGCATCCGGGACTCTGTCACTTTTCAAGGAACACCTACGGATCCTATAGATGTATTTTTCTGGCAGGTGAGTCAAGGGGGTTCAGTCCTTACAACATCGGATCAACAAAGTTTCAGTTTTATATTTAATACCCCAGGCAATTATGATGTTTCGTTAAGATTGACCAATCGATGCGGACTGGATACAACGCTTACGCAACCATTTGTGATTAATGACGTACCCCCTAATCCAACTACTTCGGTAGCGCTTTGCACAGGTGCAGTCGTGTTAGATGCTAATCCTGGTAATCTGCCAGGTCTCTCCTACGTATGGTCGACTGGAGATACAACAGAAACGATTACAGTTAACACGCAAGCCATTTATCGAGTCACTGTAACCAATGCCGGAGGTTGTACAACGGATGGCGACATACTGGCTTCCGACAATCGACCTATTGTCAATCTGGGATCCAATATCACGATTTGTCAAAATACACCGATTGCCCCGTTGAATGCTCAGAATCCTGGCGCAACATACGCGTGGTCAATAAATGGCGCGGCTTCTGGAAGTAGCCAAACTCAAAGTGTTGATACTTCTATCCCTGGTCCCCCTACCTTTGAATACGAAGTTACCATCACCGACCCTATAACATCGTGTTTCATTCGAGACTCGATTATTTACACTATTAATCCTTCACCTGTCTTCACTTCTTCAGCTACAAATACATCAGCGTGTCTGGCGAATGATGGAAGCATTAATGTCACTATCACGGGTCCGGCCACCTCATTATTCTCTTATTTCATCACCGGACCTACGTCGGTTCCTTCTGGTGTTGATCGAACCGTTGGGCCGCTACCTCCAGCTACAAGCCTTGCCGCAGGGACGTATGGGATTACCGTTGCAGATCAGGTTTCGGGGTGTGCAACTATTGACACGGAGAGTGTTAATGACAATGCCTTTACAATTACTTCGGTGACGAGGCAAACAACATGCGATCCGCTTGTCCTTAGAGTTACACATACGGCTGTAACTACCCCGATAACTTACCGCGTTATCAATGCTGCAACAGCCCAAGTTGCCGCATCCGGTACCGGTGCAGTAGGTTCATTCGATGTTACGCCAGGTGTTCCATCAGGAAGCTACATTGTTGAATTGACATCAGCAGGTTGTGTATTCTCTTCACCCGCGGCCCCTTTTGTGCAAAACACGCCTTTCGTAGTAAGCTTTAGTACCGCGGATATTTGTAATGGCAATCTGACTGCTGTAGCTACCGGACCTACTACCGCTTCAACATTTGATTGGTCGCAGTCGCAGGCAGGAAGTCTTGTAAATCCGGCCACTACAACAGGAACTGTAGCTATCAATCCCGGAGGCCCATGGGCCATTTCTGTCCTTGTCGATGATGGGGCTGGGGGAACATGCCCTGCGACAGGAACTACAACGGTAACCATAGATAATTATACGCCAGCGTTCACACAAAGCGATCCTTGCCAGGATCAGGTTACTCTTACAGCAACACCGACAGGTCCCTATACCTACAGGTGGTTTAGGAATGGAGCTTTTATAAATGGCGGTAGGCAAATCACGGCATCGGCAGGAGATGATAATTCCTCCTATTTTGTACAGGTTGTAAGCGCTCTGAATGGCTGCGTTAAGACTTCTCCTACAACCGTCGTCCAGGTTGATGGCGAGCTTGATGTTACACTCATCACGACAACACCTTGTGAAGGATCTCCTTTTACGCTCACTGCAACACCGAGCAGACCTGCAACCTTTCAGTGGAGTCTAGACGGCTCCCCTATCACGGGGCAGACAGGTGCAACTTTACCAGAGGACCGTGCAGGAACATATACTGTGACAGCCACTGCAGCAAGTTGTGTGGCAACCGCCGATCTTCAAATAATTCTTGCACCCGTTACACCAGGCCTACTACGCGAGGAGGCTTTGATTTGCCCTGATCCTGCCAATCCGAATCCGGATACACGTGTGGTTGTGCTCGATCCAGGGGATTTTGCAAGCTATGATTGGCTTAGGAATGGAATTCTTCTGGGTATCACAACACCAACGTTTACCGCGGCTGAGGTTGGAGTATTTTCCGTCAGGCTGATAAACGCTTTTGGCTGCGCAAGTTCTGATCAAACGAACGTCATGGAAGAATGTGACCCTGTCATTGTTGGCCCCAATGCTTTTCGGCCTACCAGCACCGTACAAGGTTCAGGTGGCGACTTAGTGAATCAATCTTTTAAACTTTTCACATTTTTTATTGACGACGAAGACTTTCAGGTGTTTATTTTTAATCGATGGGGTGAGATGATATTTCAATCTCCTGAACGGGATTTCCGATGGAATGGAGGATATAATAATAACTTAGGGGAGATCGTGCCAGCAGGAACGTACTCTTATGTGGTGCGCTACAAGAGTTCTTATCGCCCTGAAGAAGGAATAAAAGAAAAGCGTGGTGGGGTGGTGTTGTTGAGGTAGGATTGGAAGATTGAAAAATTGTAAGATTGGAAAATTGTAAGATTGTAAGATGGATTATGCTAAACTATTGAACATGAAAAAAAATTCTACTTTACCAATTTTTCAATTCGCCCTTCTATGCTTCTCGATTCTGGCACTTAGCTTTCAGCTTATCAAAACCTCGCTGACTTTAACGGTTCGAGATGAAGTAGGGAATACGGTTGAAGGTGCTGCCGTTCAACTTTTTGAAAAAGAAGAAGATTATACCACAGAGAAAAACGCCGTTGCCGAAGGTACCACAGATGCAAAAGGAGTCTTGAAATTGAAAGAGCTGAAACCGATATCTTATTTTGTAATCGTCCGGAAGGACGACAAAGATAATTCCGGCGGTGGGGAGCGCACGGGAAAACTCGAGGAAAAACGCATTAATAAAGTGACAATTGTCATTCAATAAGTTTCGAGTTTAAAGTTACTAGTTTCGAGATTGGTTAAAACGTTTAAGGTTTAAGGCCTCAGGTTCAAGGTTGTCTGATATTGTATTTAGTAGAACCTTCCCTTAAGTATTCAGTTCTTCAGAACTATTAATCTGAAATCTTCCAATTAGTCAGGAAGCTGACGCCAATATTCTCATAGAACTTATAATATTGAGGCGTCAAAAAGGACATCCCATGTTAATTCTGTGGTTTATTTTGGTCTACATTGTTTTAGGACTGTTGTTCGCGCTTCTATTTCTTACAAGATTAATTAATAAAGTAGATGAAGCCGCTATCGGATCCTCGTGGGTATTTAAGCTCACTATATTTCCAGGATGCATAATTTTCTGGCCCATGCTACTGAGAAAATGCGTCGCAGCGATAAGAACAAAAGAAAATGATTAAGCCGCTCCGAAAGTATCATTTTTTTATTTGGAGAATTTTGGCTGTTCTGTTGCCTGTCACATTTGTTGCAGCCATTTTGTTACGACCTAATTCGTTCGTCGACCATCAACAAAAGGAAAATGATTTTTCCTTTAGTATAAAAACGTTAACAGACTCTACGGCTCAAATAAAAATTAATGTAAAAAATGCATTGAAAGTTCCGTCGTGTCTTGTTTATGCTTCTCTTTCTTCGGAAGATGTTTTGCTAGGAAAAATAGAGAATCGTGGGCTTCACAACTTTGAAATCAAAACTCAAGTTGAAAAGTCCGTCAGCATCAGACTTTACGATGCAGTACATCAAAGGGAAATAATGCATGCTCAATTAACCGTTAACGGTAAATAATATGAGCGTATCCTATCAGCCCATTTTGTGGAACCGCCAGAAAAGAATCTATGATATAGTGCTAGCTGGTTTCGTTGTTTTCTACATTGTTTTATTTGTTATTCTCAACTTACTCGCTACTCCGGAAGTAACACAGGAAACGTTGATCATCCGGTCCACTTCTACCCTAGCTTTGCTTCTGTTACATATCATTCTCTGCATCGGTCCCTTAAGCCGATTGCATCCGGTGTTTCTTCCTCTCTTATACAATCGTCGTCACCTGGGAGTCACCATGTTTTTTGTTGGTGCTATTCATGGCATTTTCTCCATTGTGCAATTTCATGCATTGGGAAACATAAATCCCCTACTCTCCGTTTTTCTTTCCAACACACATTACTCATCCTTCACCAGATTTCCGTTTGAAATCTTCGGATTTATAGCGCTGATTATTTTCTTTTTAATGGCTATTACCAGTCATGATTTTTGGTTGCATAATCTCGGGCCAAGAGTTTGGAAGACTTTACATATGTTCGTCTACCTGGCTTACGCAAGCATTATCCTTCACGTTATGTTGGGTGTTATACAATATGAAACTTCACCCGCATTGGTCATTCTCCTAGGCATCGGACTAATCACGATTATTGTCCTGCATTGGATAACAAGTCAGCGTGAACGAGAAAAAGACAACGCTCAAGAGTCAGCGGTAATCACAGAATTTATTAAGGTATGTTCAGTAAGCGACATCGCAGATAATCGCGCTAAAATAGTAACGCTGGGTGCCGAACGAATAGCAATTTTCAGATACAATCAAAAACTTTCCGCAGTATCCAATGTATGCAAACATCAAAACGGGCCACTGGGAGAAGGAAAAATTATTGACGGGTGCATAACTTGTCCGTGGCATGGTTATCAATATCTTCCCCACAATGGCTCATCTCCACCACCCTTCAAAGAAAAAGTAGCCACTTATGATGTTAAGGTGATTCAGCAAGAAGTTTGGGTTAATCCTGTGCCATATCCGGAAGGTACTGAAAGGCCAGCTGCCAATTTAATGTAAAGGAAAATGAAAAAATTATTTCCTAAATCGGACGAATTTTATGTGGGCTATCTCCCTGAAGCTCCAAAGGAGACTGCATTCATTATAAGAAAGGTAATTTCAATTTCTATTGTTATCACGATAATCATTGTTTCCATTTTGGTATGGTGTCAGAAAGAATTTTCATCATCCAATTTTGAATACGGTGTAAATACAGAAGTTGAGGGTTACATTTTTATCGAACCCATTCCCCATCTTCTCGTTCCGCTTGGAAAAGATATAGACGGAAAAGAAATATATCAAACTGTTCTCCTTGTAGGGTCGGGAAAGGCTGGCGCTTCTGAAACTATTTATCAATTGGAAAAGAATTTGCCGAAAAAATTGAACGGCTCTAATGTCAGATTGAATGGTTATCTAATTTACGGCGATGGCAAAGCTCTTTTGCAAATAGATTTGGAAAATAACAGAAGAATAAAATTCTCCGATAATATTCTGCAAATTGCCTCGGAGGAATATGGCCTAAAAGATATAACAATCCAAGGCGAAATAGTCGATCCGAAATGTTACTTCGGCGTTATGAAACCAGGTGAAGGAAAGGCCCACAGATCATGCGCTATCCGATGTATCGCTGGTGGCCTGCCTCCTGTTTTAAATAGTGATTCTTTGGATTATTATCTTTTAGTTAATGAGTATAATGAACCAATCCATGCTCAAATCCTTAACATTGTGGGAGATCACATTACCTTAACGGGGAAAGCTTTGGAATGGAATGACTGGAAAATTTTAAGAATCGATACAAAAAGCATCCAACAGCTTTCGTATGAAAAAAAATGGCGAGAAAAAAGAATGACCTTCGAGGAAGGTATAACATTATGCAGTAACAGTATAAAACAATAAAATTACAATGAAAAAAAATGTGCTCATCACCGGGGCTTCTGGAAATTTAGGTAAAGCCGCAGTAGATAAATTCATAAGCGAAGGCCACAACGTGATAGCAACGGTATCACCAGGTAAAACCTCGGGATTTAAGGTTGATGATGCTGTTCAACTTTATGAGGCCGACCTTACGAATGAGAAATCTGTTGATGACGTGATCAAAGAAATTATTAATAAACATTCCACGATTGATGCGGCTTTGCTATTGGTAGGAGGATTTGCAGGTGGAGGTATTCGGCAGACAGATGCCAGCCTATTAAAAAAAATGTTTTCACTGAATTTTGATACAGCCTATTTTGTGACACGTCCTGTATTTCAACAGATGCTGACGCAACCTAATGGAGGTCGCATTATCTTTGTTGGATCTCGTCCCACGCTCAAACCAACAGAAGGAAAAAATACACTGGCCTATTCTTTGTCCAAGTCCCTGCTTTTTAAGTTGGCTGATTTTCTAAATGCTGAAGGTTCTTCAAAAAATGTAACAGCGTCCGTGATTGTACCAAGCACCATCGATACAGAAGAGAATAGAAAGTCCATGCCTGATAAAGACTTCACAACGTGGGTAAGGCCTGAAGAAATAGCAGAGTCAATGGCTTTTTTATGCTCGGAAAAAGGTAAACCCTTAAGGGAGACGGTGCTTAAGGTTTATGGTCGTGCATAATGTGAAAGGTTATTCTCGAATGGTCTTTTCAATATCTTAACTTTTTTATTGTCCATCGTTTATCTTTAATGTCGGTTACGTGGTTCAATAAAAGGTCGACCATGTTTACTTGTCGTAGATTTTATCTTATATAAAATTTTTGATAGTGTAACAAGCACGCCCTTAAATTTCGTAGTCTGTCAAAGTAACATTAATTTCAAATTCGCTTATTCACCTATGAGATTTAAAGATAAAATAGTTCTTGTTACTGGTGGCGGACGTGATATCGGAAAAGCCATTTCCCTTAGAATGGCCGCTGAAGGTGGTCTTGTAATTATCAATTATTCTCAATCCGAAGACGCAGCCCGCCAAACGTTATCTGCAATAAAAACTTCGAATGGGGAAGCTGCTATCTTTAAAGCAGATCTCACACGAGCAGGCGAAGTAAGCAAGCTGAAAGATTTCTGTATAAAAACATACGGAGCACGGCTTGATATCCTCATCAACAATTCCGGCGGTATTATCGCGCGTAAAAAGTTAACGGAACAAGACGAAGCCTTTTATGATGCGGTAATGAACTTGAATTTTAAGTCACTCTTTTTGGTGACACATGCATTTGTAAATATCATACCCTCCGGTGGTGCCATTGTTAATATCTCATCGCTGGCAGCGCGTGACGGGGGTGGTGCAGGCGCCTCGCTATATGCGGCATCCAAAGGGGCTATCACCACTTACACCCGCTCTCTTGCTAAAGAACTGGGACCTTCCGGAATACGGGTAAACGCAGTTTGTCCCGGATTGATCAGTACTACGTTCCATGATAAGTTTACATCAAACGAAGTACGCGAGAAAGTCGCCGCTGCAACGCCGCTCCGTCGTGAGGGATCTGCAGAGGAAGTGGCTAACCTGGTGGCCTTTCTTGCTTCCAACGAGGCCGCATTTATTACGGGCACCAACTATGATATAAATGGAGGTATTGGCTCGTCATGATGTGATTATCCGTTAATGATTCGCCGGAGAGATTTTCCGCAGGGCAGTAACTTTTTCCTTCATTTAGACACAATCAACCCACCATTTTCCCAATTTTTGTTTTTAGTGAACCGACACTTGAACATCTAATTCACTTCTGACATTTAAGAAGGTGCAGACTGACTTTAAGAAATTATGATCTACATCCAAAATCCTTTACTGGAAACTATAAAAACAAATTGGCCGGGTACACCCGTTGATGAGAATAATCGGTTTGTCAATGCTGAGTTCCCTTTTGTACCACGAACTAGAGAGGTATTCAAGTGGATGTTTTCCAAGAACCCACAAAAGGGGGAAAAGAAACAGGATACATTTCGTTTAACACATGCAGATGATACTTCTTTTTTAGCGGATAAAAATGACTGTATCGTTTGGCTGGGACATGCAACATTCTTTATTCGTTTGAACGGAATACAGTTACTTATTGATCCCGTATTTTATGAAGTGCCTTTTGTAAAGCGATATGCCGACCATGCCTTTGGCCCGGCGTTCTTTCATCGCCTAAATTATTTGCTTATCTCCCACGACCATCAGGATCATTGCCAGGAAAAGTCCATCCGCAACGTCGTCGCTCAAAATCCCGATGTGCGGATACTTACTGGATTGAACATGGAGAGCCTTCTACGACCATGGAGCAAAAATGTTCCGATACAAATGGCTGGCTGGTACCAGCAATATGATACAGACCTCTCCATTGAAATATGTTATCTGCCATCGAGACATTGGTCAAAGAGAGGCCTGAACGATGCAAACAAAAGACTGTGGGGTGCATTTATGATAAAGGCAAAAGACAAAACAATTTATTTCAGTGGTGATACGGGATATGGCAATCATTTCAAGGAAGCGCAGACTTTATTCCCCACGATCAATGTTGCTATAATTGGAATTGGTGCATATAAACCTGAATGGTTTATGCATCCTAACCATGCCTCTCCCGGAGATGCTGTAAAGGCATTTAATGAAATTGGTGCTCAACAATTAATTCCAATGCACTATGGAACTTTTAATATAAGTGATGAGCCTGTTGGAGAACCACTAAGAATACTCAAATCGTTGGAAAGCCAAGGCAAGATTACAGGCACTTTAAAAATTTTGGATCTAGGTGAAAGTTATGGGTCGTTTTGAATCCATTAGGTTTCCCCATATAAAAAAAACGCTTCCGTTTTAAGAAAGCGTTTATGATTAATATCTCAGAAGCTCTCAACGAAACAATCTGCCCAACATTCCGCCCATCCTTTGATTACCTCTGCTGCGATTAAGTCCTGCTATGAGCGAACCCAGTCCTCCCATACCTCCTGGAAGTCTTGAACTTCCAGTATTCATCCCTCCTCCAAGCATGCCACCTAGACCACCGCCTAATCCGCCCAGGCCACCAGAACGGCTCCTTCCTCCGCCAAGTGCTCTTCCTGCCATTCCACCGAGTAAAAGTGGTCCCAGAAAACCAAAAATACTTTTACCTATCGACTCCATATTAAAACCTGCATTGGAGAATTTCTCCTGCAAGCCTGATGATTGTAAATAATCAGGTTTCGCTAATTCGTCAGGCGAGCGCTCTCCATCTGCCGCCTTGTTTACAAATTGGTCAAGTGCTGAAAATTGGTTTTGGTTTACGTTTAAATATCGGGCAACTTTTTCTATATTCCCTTTCTCCTCTTCAGTATAGCTGTCATCGGCTTTAGCGACTGCAATAAGATCCGTGATTAGTGAATACCTAAGATCACTTCCTTTCAGAATATCAAGGCACTTTTTTAAATCCTGACCAGAAGTATCTTTAGCGGATTCTATTATGGTTTGTTCTTCTTCAGGGGAAAGTCCGGCGGCTTGTGCGATCTCACGTAGATGATCAAGTTCTTCCTTATCCGCCTCACGATCTGCTGTTGCAAGCGCAGCAAGCGCCCCCAGGTAAGCAGCTTTTTCGTGGGCAGCATATCCCGTGAGGAGAGTTTCTAATTTCGCTTCCATAAATTTTGAATTTATTTGTTATTTTTTTTTAAAAATTTAAACAGCTTAAAATGTGATCAATTAACACCTGATATGATTTTAAGTTTTCTGTGTTAAAAAAAACCTGCTTCACTCAAAGGGAAGAACTCTGATGTCAAAATGAAGGCAAATTTTGCCACACAAAAAAAAATGTGGTAAGAAATCCACGACTACCGTCGTTAATAATAAAAAAAGAAAATTTAATTGATCATGCTGACATACAGTTGTCATAGACTGTTTTTTACTTTGATTATCGATTTAAAATCATAATCATTTTTAAACAATTGTCACCATGGAAACAACGCTAAAAAACAATGAGACGGGCAATAAAGTCAGTCCAGTCCCCGAGGGTTATAGCACCGTTACCCCTTTTATAATTGTAAAGGGTGCAGCAAACTTCTAGACTACTTACAAAATGCGTTTGGAGCAGTGGAAATATGTCGAGTCCCTAGTGAAGATGGAAGCCTTGGACATTCAGAAACACGGATTGGCGATTCTGCAGTAATGCTGTTCGACTCGAAAGAAGGATGGCCGGAAACACCAAGTTTCCTCCGTTTATATGTTGAAGATTGTGATGCAACTTACCATCAGGCGCTAAAATCCGGAGGAACTTCAATAACTAAACCAACGAATATGCCATGGGGTGACCGGGGCTGCCGTGTGAGGGACCCTTTTGGTAATCTCTGGTGGATCATGACCAGAGTAGAGAATGTTAGCCCGGAGGAGATTGAAAAACGCTGGAGCGAAAAAATCTATATCGATGCCATGCAGTATGTCCAACGTGCTGAATTTTTTCCGTCGAAGCGATGGGATCAAGGTCAACAACCTAATAAGGCCGACTAAAAACAAAGTATTGCGTCTGAAAAGACTTTAGCGTATGTTTATCGAAACACCTGCTTATGAAATCTCTTGTTACGTTCACCATTACCCTTGCTCTAATAGGTATTTTTTCGTCCATGAAGCAACGCATCCAAACCGACGGTTGGATCCGTTTGTTTGACGGCAAATCATTGGATGGCTGGAAAGCCAGTGAACACCCAACAACATTCAGCGTAGCCGATGGGGCAATTGTGGTTTTTGGTGATCGTGCTCATTTATTTTATGATGGCAAGGTTAAGGATCACAACTTCAAAAATTTTGAATTCAAGGCACAAGTGATGACTACCCCAGGATCCAATTCCGGTATCTTTATTCATACAACATACCAGGAAGAAGGATGGCCATCGAAAGGGTATGAGATTCAAGTAAACAATACCCACACCGACTGGCGTAAAACAGGAAGCGTTTACGCGATCCAGGATGTGCGGGAAGCTCCCGCTAAGGATAATGAGTGGTTTACACAACAAATTACTGTTCAAGGAAAAAAAGTCACTGTAAAAGTCAATGACAAAATTATCAACGAATATACGGAAGGTGACCCCGGTAAGCTATCAAGCGGCACGGTAGCATTACAAGGTCATGATCCGAAGAGTAAAGTTTTTTACAAAGACGTTATGATCAGGCCACTGCCTGACTAACTTTATCAGTTTCAAATATTTTTAATACTTCATGCACTCCGCCTTGGAATCTTTCTTTCCTTGGGCCTGGTAGTTTAATTCTTCGGAAAGGTTATTGTTTTCATCACATAAGCATATCTCGTACCCAATCCTATTTACATTCTTAGAAAGAACTTTTTAATTAAATTACTGCTTGGCCCAGCATCTTGTGCTTTATAAAACCATGTTTACTTTCAATCTTATGTGATGATAAAAAAAGTCTTGACGAATCTCACATTTTGGGTTTTGATTGCGATCCTTGCGGGAGCTTTCCTCGGTCATTTTTATCCGGATACGGCTGTTAAAATGGAGATCATAGGCAAGACATTTGTCGAGATCATCAAACTTTTTATTGCTCCTATTATTTTTCTCACGATCGTGCTGGGGATTAGTGGCATGGGAGATCTTAAAAAAGTTGGACGCATTGGTGTGAAATCATTGATCTATTTCGAGATTATAACAACGTTAGCCCTAGCTATCGGGATCATAGTCGCGAACGTAATAGAGCCAGGCAAAATTGATAAAACAGGTCTGCCCATCCAGGATGCCAGCCAGTACACTCGCGCTCCGGAATCTTTTAATTGGGGACAATTTTTTCTCTCCAATTTTACACTTCAAATTTTAATTATAGCACTTATCTCCGGCGTCGTTCTCAATTTTTCAAAGCACAGACAACCTGCTATCCGTATTTTAGAACGCTGCTCTAAAATAGTTTTTACAGGGCTAAAGTTTGTCATGTACCTTGCTCCCTTAGGAGCCTTTGGAGGAATGGCTTATACCGTTGGAAAATTCGGGCTCAGAACGTTGATCCCTTTGGGAAAATTGATGGCGAGCGTTTACCTTACTATGTTCCTTTTTGTGTTTGTCGTCCTTGGAGGTATCCTGCGGTACTACAAATTAAGTATTCTTGAGTTCTTAAAATCTATCAAGGAGGAACTTCTCATCGTGCTGGGCACTTCCTCCTCTGAAGCAGCTCTTCCATCCGTCATGATAAAATTGGAGAAAATGGGTTGCAGCAAATCCATCGTTGGATTAGTGATACCTACGGGTTATTCTTTTAACCTCGACGGAACATCTATCTACTTATCGATGGCGATAATATTTCTGGCGCAATTATATAATGTACACCTCACCACAGGTGAAATGCTTAGTATCGTGGGAATATTGATGATCACTTCAAAGGGAGCAGCCGGCGTTACAGGAAGCGGCTTCATTGTACTAGCCTCGACGCTTACGACTCTTCATAAAATACCATTAGAGGGACTCGCTTTTTTACTCGGTGTCGATAAATTTATGAGCGAGGCGCGAGCCATCACCAATCTTATTGGAAATGGTGTAGCCACCATTGTTATTGCAAAAAGTGAAAGAGAATTTATAACACCAGCGGAAGAAGACACTGATTAAGCAGAATAAACAGAATAAACAGAGGTCTGGGCAAGAAGGCGACAGCAGCACAAAGGTAGAAATCTAACCGGAGAGGAAGATGGAATGCAAGGTAGCTTAATTTAAGGCGAGACCTATGGTGTGGTACGCCGCTCATTTTGAGATGTTGAAAACTGGCGAGGATGCTCTCACATCGCACCGATCTTTTGTCATTGCTTTGTTATCTATGCGTTATATACACCGGATTAGCATTAGGCAAAGCCTGATACAAAACATAAGTGCCCTTAGAATCAGTCTGCGATTTGATGCTAGTTACTTTATTTCCTTGGCCAACCTTTATTTCCTTCCATTTATCATCTACATATGTTTTGAGCGTCAGAGGAAAATTATAAAGATTGTGATCTAGCGAATGTGTCACGGTTACCACTAATTTATCAGGTTGTTTTTTTACTTTGACATCAGCGTGCGTACGCTCCCGCATGTATTTTGTCACATCCCTGAAAGTGGCAACCCAAAGCTTGTCTTCCCTTTTTTTCATGTAGGTAAAATATTCTTTATGTTCTTGGTGAGGCTTTGCCTCCCATCCAACGCCATCTATACCATGAAATGTGAGAACGAGCCAAACATTGTCATGGATCAGCAATGTATCTACCCATGATTTCATAAGATCCATAGCAGTTTTCTGCAGTGGACCTCTTTGCCATTGCACATATTCCTTCGCTGAGCTCCCCGGCGTAACAGTGCTCCATCGGTTCAGCTCTTCAAGAAAAGGCTCAGGCATCCGGTTGCGCAGCGCTGGATGAATTTTGTAAGCGTATTCCATAACGCGTTCATCCTCGGTTCCAAAAGGGCACTCCGCTGAAAAGGTATGGTCAGGGCCAAGTTGATGGAGAATTTCCTCTTTACATTTTTCCAACTCATACAGCAGGTTGGGTTCATCAAGCACAGCAAGCCGGGGGTGAGAAATGGTATGGTTGCCAAACTCATGTCCTCGAGCTGCAAACTGTTTGATCTCATTCCAGGTGATGACCTCCTTTAAAAGTACAGGCCTGGTTTCCTGGGTCGACTTTTTCTGTCTCGCTAAAGCATAGGCATCATCCACAACTTTCCAGGCTTCCTGGTACTTCTCATTTTCGTAAAGGGAACCTGCATTATTGTGAGATTCTATACCCTTCTCAATGTTGAGGAAGCGCAGGGCTGAAGCGCGTTCAAATAAATTCGTTTTATTCGTCGGAGTGGCTGCTGTTTCCCTAACGATCTGGTCAAGGGGTCGACCAATAAACTTCGGTGCGAACATTGAGCCAGGAATATCAGCGGTATTGATAAAAAAAGTACCCTGGAATCCTAGCGTATCCATGATGGGCAACGCCTGGCGAAACTGATTGATGGTCGCGTCGTCATACGTGATGGAAATCGCGCCCGTTTTGTTGTCCTGCCATTTGGTGATCTCGGTATTACCGGTAAAACCACCCTGCCCTTGCGACCAAGAAATGTTTACGGTGGACATCAAGACGAAAACAATAATTATTCTAAACATATTTTGGAATGAAATATTATATCGATTTGAATGTAAATATAAAACCTATTTGTTACCCGTTTTATTTTTTATCGTCTTTTCAATTTCGACTGCCCAAAACACGATGCTTGAAATTGACACCGTTATTATTAGTTCTTCAAAACTTAATGGTTGCGTTTTAAAAATAGCGTTGAAGAACGGTGCATAAATAACGACCAGTTGAAGGAGGATAGTAAATAACAGAGTCAATAACATGGGTTTGTTGGCGAGCGCCCGGGTTTTAAAAATAGATTGCTCTGAACGTATGGCTAGAACGTGACCCAATTGGCTAAAGCAGAGGACAGTAAAAGTCATCGTTTGCCAATGGCTAATGTCAAGATGAATTGCTCCAGCCTGTACACCTAACGTTACAATGCCCATGAGGAATCCTACCCACAAGATATGCCAGCCCATGCCACCCGCAAATATGTTTTCTTTTGGATTTCTCGGACGACGATTCATAATGTTTTCTTCTGCTGGTTCGGAAGCAAGTGCAAGGCCTGGCAAGCCATCGGTGACAAGGTTGACCCACAGAATATGAATCGCCAAAAGTGGAATGGGAAGACCAAAAAAAGGCGCCAAAAAAAGAGTCCATATTTCGCCGGAATTCCCGGTCATGATATACTTGATAAACTTCAGGATATTATCAAATATCCTTCTGCCATGTTTCACAGCTTTTACGATCGTTGCAAAATTATCGTCCAGCAGAATCATATGTGATGCCTCCTTTGCTACCTCGGTTCCATTGATACCCATAGCTATACCGATATCTGCATTTTTCAGGGCAGGCGCGTCGTTAACTCCATCGCCAGTCATGGCTACAAAATGATTCCTGCTTTGCAATGCTGTAATAATCCTGAGTTTTTGTTCCGGATCTACCCGGGCATAAACCCGAACGCGTTCAACATTCGTATCAAATTCCTCCTGACTCATTTTTTGCAGCTCCTGACCCGAAAAGACCAAATGTTCCTCCGTAGAAAGTATACCAAGTTTTTGGGCAATGGCTTTCGCCGTGAGCTTATGATCTCCCGTGATCATTACGGGGATAATACCTGCACCTATGCACTGGGCTACTGCTTTTTTTGCCTCTTCACGCGGAGGGTCCATCAACCCGGCAAAACCAATGAAGGTTAGGGATGATTCGATTTCTTCAGGACGTAATTGCTGAGGCATTTCTGAGAATACTCTGATAGCATAGCCAAGAATGCGATAGCCTTTGTTCGCCATCTCATTCACGCGGTGTTCGAGTTGTGGAATTAAGGATTGTTGATCTGGATGGAGTTTGTCGAATAAAATATCGGCCGCCCCCTTAACAATGGCCACTATACCCCATTCAGTTTGATGGAATGTAGTCATGCTCTTTCGTTTTGAGTCAAAGGGCAATTCTGCAATTCTTGGAAATTTTCTCTCCAGGGCAATTCTGTCATGCTTGTTGTCTGAAGCGTATTGTGCTAACGCTACCTCAGTAGATTCGCCCACCCATATACCGTCCTTATCTTTTGTAACATCGTTGTTCAGGGCGATCGTATGAAGCAATATATCGTTACCGTCAAAAACAGATAGCCTGGAGGTAATTCCTTTAGCTTCAAAGATCTCCTGCACAGTCATTTTATTTATCGTCAGTGTTCCGGTCTTATCGGAACAGATATACGTTACCGAGCCCAGTGTTTCCACAGCTGGAAGTTTGCGGATAAGCGCATTATTCCTGACTAACCGTTTTGCTCCTAGCGCCAGCGCGATGGTAACAAGAGCAGGGAGCGCTTCAGGAATAGCCGCTACGGCAAGAGAGAGCGAAGTTAATAGCATAGTTGACCAGGCCTCACCTCGTAACCATCCTACGAAAAAAAATACCACGCACAGGATGAGAATTATATATGTCAGGCGTTTACCAAACACTTCTAATCTTTTTTGAAGAGGCGTTTTTATTTCATCTGTCTGTATCAGTTTTGCGATCCGACCGAGTTCGGTTTTCATACCGGTGGCCGCAACATAAGCAACGCCCCGGCCATTGGTAATGAAAGTGCCTTTGAATCCCATGTTGATCCTGTCGCCGAGCGAATAATCTCCATCGGCCAGTGGGTCAGAAGTTTTTTCCACATTAATCGACTCACCTGTCAAGGAAGATTCATCGACTTTTAAAGAATAAGTTTCGATAAACCGTACATCTGCAGGAATGATATTTCCTGCCTCTAATAGCACAACATCCCCCGGAACTAAATCTGCTGCAAGTACTTCGATGGATTGATTATCACGTAACACCCGTGCGTGACTGGAAGCCATATTTTCCAACGCTTCCATAGCCTTCTCAGCCCGCCACTCTTGAATCAGCCCAACGATCGCGTTGATCACTACAATAGCAAGGATAACAATGGTATCAGTCACGTCGCCTAAAAATCCAGAAAGCACTGCTGCCGCAATAAGGACCAGGATCATAAAATCTGTAAGCTGCGCCCATAACATGCTCCATATTGTTTTCCTTTTTTTTGCTTCAAGAAGATTTTTTCCGTATTCCTCGATGCGCTGTTGGGCAGTTGTACTATCAAGGCCTGAAGGGCTAGTTTTAAGGGTTTGCGCTATATCCTGTATAGACGTTAGGTGATAATTCATAAGGTTTACAAAGGGAAGAATAAAGGAACCTTCTACAATAGTGTGAAATTTCTTTCATTAATTACTTACGTATGATGGCAATTCAATCAAACAAGTATTTTTTACCATTCAACTTCCTCAAGTTAAATCCCTAACATCTTAGTGTAAATGCATCAATCCTAAAATTTTGCGCATCACTTTTCACCTATGGATCTCTGATCTCATTACTTCTGGTAAGTATTTTATTCAGTTCAGAACTAAATTATAGCCAGAGGACCGCGTCACAATTATTCAAGAAATTAACGAATGCCATAGCACTGAATTCAAAATAAGATAGAACCGCGCTTCCAAAAAATGAAATCGCAGTCTCCTTATTTTTTGTCAATCGTCCATTCAACCAGGGCTACTCGCATGAGTACAAAAAAAAGGCGCGAGGTTAATCGCGCCTTTGTAATATTAAAATCCTAATCATTATATCATTTCGAATGTAATAGGCAAACTGAATTTCACTTGGACCGCCTTTCCTCGTTGACGTCCAGGTACCCATTTGGGCATGGCCGTAACAACACGAATCGCTTCTTTGCGAAAGCTCAGGTCCGCCTCTTCGCCCGGCGCGTCAGTTACCCCAACTTCGCGCACAGTTCCGTCTGCCCCAACTATGAAGTCAACAAACACAGTTCCTTCCTTTCCTGTATCTTCAGCTTCTTTCGGAAAAATTATGTTATCATTCAAGTATTTCGCCATAGCCTTTTTACCTCCAGTAAAAGATGGGTCTACTTCTGCCTTGTTATATACAACATTTCCATCTTTATCTTTATAGGTGGGCGTGATCTTCGCCCGTTCTTCAAATGCAATTCTTCTCTTTTCTGACTGCGCAACTGTCTCACTTTGAATCTTAGCCTTTTTCTCGGCGGGCGTGAGTACCGCTTCTTCTGTTATCGCCGGCGTTTCAGTGCTCGCAGCAGCAGTTTCATCAGCCTCAGTTACTCCAGATTCTTCACTGCTTTTTTCTGATTTTGATCCGCAGGCCTGCATTACCATAAGCGCAGCCACCAAAACGAAAATGTTCAAAGTCTTTTTCATAGGTTTTTTTGTTGTTAATTATCAACGTTGCTAGAGGGGGAGGAAAAATGGTGCCAGATACATAAAGGGTTGTGATTCACTGCATTCGACCTTCCATAATAATACGCCGAGAGCGTTGAGTAAACATTCCACATGTAGTATCATGTAATATCCCATGATCATAGGACCTCCATTTATTTCCCTGAATCTCGGTGATCCATGTCACTATCTTACTTTGATTTTGGCAGGTTTATTTGATAATCCGCTTTTCTCCTGGTTTAAGAATATGGTACCTGTCCTTTAACGACTGAGCTAGCCGGATCTTCACCTCATCAGGATACCCTTTAGCCCAGAATCGATTCCCCTCATCTACCGCTATCGTGCTGTGATGCTGCGGAAAAATATAGTCGGGATCGAGTGTATTGATCAGGATCACCGAGCGGTCGATATACATGTTGTGTTCTGTGGGTGAGAAAAAAAGCACGTTCACTTTTTTCAGGAAAAGATGATCCTCAAGTAAATAAGAATCGCCCGGTTGCAAAAAAGTTTTACCTCCTATAGTCAACACATATCCACAGTCCTGAAGGTTTGCTTCGAAATAGATAGCAAAATTCGCATTGCCATGAATAGCTCGAAGCGCATTCACCTTAACACCTTTCACTTCAAATGGCGTCCGTGGTTTTGCGACTACGATCCGATCGTCCGGTATTTTCAACTTTCTGGCTATGGGCACGCAGCTTTCTGGCATCACAAAGACGCACTTCGAATTTTCAAGCAGGATCCGTGAAGTAAACTCATTAAAGTGATCGCCGTGTGCATGGGTCACAAAGGATACATCAATCTCACTGGCAATTTCTTCGGGAGTGATAGGGGCCGGTGAAATACGTGAATCATTTTCCAGATACAGATCGGTCGACACAATTAAGTCACCCGATTTAATAATCCAACTATTGTGTCCCGCCCACCATAGACCGATTCCCTCCTTGTGCATTCTGATCTCATCGATCATCCGTCTATCCTGCTGGCTAAAACCCGCATAGGTCAGAGAACTAACAAGCAAAAACAAAACAAAGCTTTTCATCGATGAAAGTTTATCAATTTTCCGCACGTTCCGGAAATCAGCGTTTATCAAACTGAGCTAAATTTAACTTAGGGTCAAGTTTTTGGTTGGAGGAATCTATCCCGCTCCAGGTCATTTGCTTTTGTGTTATGGCTGCTTCCCTTCCCAAAATCGCGGCGAGGGTTGATTCAGCCCCCGAGCGGGTTTCGTTAAGGTGCTTTCCGGACTCGATGCTATTGATAAAAGCTTTTTCTTTATTAGCATCTGCATCATAAAGAGATGATAGGAAGACACCAGCAGCCTGCTGTTGAGGAGTGAGTTCGCTATCTCCTTTAGCTATTCCGGAATCCCAGGGATTATCACCTTTGATAAATACACCTCCGCTATAGTGAGCCTCAGCAATACCCTTAGTGCCCAGGAATCTGCAACAAACATCGCCAAATTGCGGACCTACCTGCGTTGAGTGCATGCTCACATTAACATTGTTGGCGTATTGATAAAGTACCTGAAAATTATTCCAAGTATCACCAACGGCCGGGCCACCTTTATTTCCGCCAGTACCAATAGCTTGGATAGGGTGCCCCTTGAGTGCCCAGTTGCAAACATCAATCATGTGAATGGCCTGATCTAAAATTATATCACCACAAAGGGCTCGAAAATGATACTGATTTCTGATCCTGAATTCATCATCCGAAACATTCTTAAGCTCACGGATTTTCGTGCCTGATGAAAAATAGTAAAGCTGGGCATTTACTATATCTCCGATGCTCCCCTCTTGAACTCGTTTTACCATCTCCACATAGGGTGTAGCGTGGCGAATTTGGAAGCCAACCACAACGCTTTTTTTACCATTCAATTTTTCACCCACTCGTTCAACTCTTTTACAACCTGCCACATCGGTAGCAACGGGTTTTTCGCAATAAACATGTTTGCCCGCATCTACTGCCGCTTCCATAAATTCAGCATGGGTGTAAGCAGGAGATGAAATCAGAACCGCATCGATATCTTTATTTTCCAGTAACTTAAGATAGGCCTTGGAGCCTTGATAAATACTTGACTTTTTAATAGCAGGAAATCCTTTCGCTGTGTTTAGCTGATTGAACGTAACTTCTCCACGTTGCAATTGATCTTCAAAAAGATCGGCCATGGCAACAATAGCAGTATTGGTATTTGCTGACATGGATGAAAGAACCGCGGTACCACGGTTTCCGCATCCGATGATGCCAATCCGAATAGCAGAATTGGTCTGCGAACCAAAAACAATTCGGGGCGTTAAAATGGAGAGAGTGGAAATCGCTGCAGCCTTTTTCAGAAAGGATCTTCGTTGAATTTTTGTCATAAAATTTTCTTTTGTTCTTGTTTCCTTATTTGAGACGTCTCGAATTGAAGTTTTTATTCGTGATCCAATTAACATTAATCATTTTGTTGTTGGCTTAGCCCGGTGGACAAGTCAATGGACTAGGAGGAAAAGCAATTCTTTCATCAAAGAAAGTTATAAAATTTAAATACAATTGGAAGCCAATATATTCATTTATTACTTTTAAACGCATGAAGAACCTATTCAATGGACAAGAGCCAGCGTGGAGCTAAGAATTAAATAGTTTTCCGAAGGTCCCGAAAATAATAATAATCCCGTAAGAAAAATGGCTGGAATAAAGAACGATCGTTTCAACTGGGCATTGCAACTTATGGATATAAAGCCAGTGAATAATGTCCTAGAAATTGGATGCGGTGTCGGTTTGGCAGTTGATCTTATTGCCTCCAATCTGAGGGAAGGGAAAATTACGGCCATTGATAAATCAAAGTCAATGATTTACACCGCGACTAAACGCAACGCGGAACACATAAAAAACAAAAAGGCTGAGTTCCATAACGCCGACCTTCCGAACCTCTCCCTTGCCAGTACATTTGATACGATCTTTTGTTTCAACGTCAATGTATTCTGGACAAAGAATTCGGTAACACGGGAAATGGATGTGATAAGAAAACACCTATCAAAGAAAGGCTTATTGTTTGTTTTCTATGGCCCTATGTTTGCCGGTGGTTACAGGAAAATCGTAGATCCTGTAAAAAGAAATTTAATGCAAGAGAATTTTAACGTACTTCAGAAAATACACGAAAAGAAAATCAGATGCTGTTGTTTCGTAGCAGCACCGCATAGAGCTGTATGAAATTCAGGGCGATACTTTCAGATAATATTACTCTTCACCTCATTAATGAAGACAACCTTGCTGAAGTTCGCTCGTTGTTTCAGGGATTTCCTGATTCAAATTACATGCTCAGTGAAATAGAAGAAAATTATCTACCTGAATATGAAAAGGGCCAACGGACGAAATATGGTTTCTATACCATGAGCAAAAACGAACTGGCAGGTCTAAGCCTGCTGGGTATCGACAGTTTTAAAGAACGCAAAGGTTACACCGGCGCAGATACACTCCTACACATGCGAGGCCAAGGCATCGCTCCCCGAAGCAAGCCACATCTTTTTTATCTTGCCTTTGAAATATTAGAGCTTAACCGACTCGCAACGGGATGCCTGGTCTCAAACGTGGCGTCGAAAAGGTCGATTGAAAAAACTCCAGGCTTCCAATTCGAGGGAACGTCCCGTGAGTCTGGGCTTAATGACGATGGGAAACTTGAAGACGAATACCTATACTCCATTTTACGGAAGGATTGGTTGAAGCTTTATGATAAGTCAGCGATTAGGGTGATCCTTTAGATATTATTTTCGTCAACTCCCTTCTGTAAGCTGTTGAATCTTTTTCTTTTCTCCAACTATCCAGACAATATCATCCCATTCAAAAACGGTTGTGGAATCCGGATTCAATATTCTTTGGCTATTGCGTTCGATGCCTATTACTAGTCCATTCGTTCGTTCCCTCAAGCCGGAGCTGCGGATATCCAACCCTCTCAGTTTGGTATGCTCATTTACCACTATCTTTTGGAGTGCTATGTCGTTGATGTCAAATGAAGCACTGTCCGTTTTTTCTAGCGCATCAAACACAGGCTTGAATTGTTGCATCTGTTCATCCGTGGCAATGATGCCGACTTGATCAAAGGACAATAATATGCTGCTGCGTACTGGAGCATTAATCAATTTTTCACCTCTTTTGATATAAACAATGTTGATCCCATATTTTTCACGCCAGGCCAATTCAGACAACGTCCTACCGATGTATTCAGCTTGTGGCCCTACTTCCAACTGAACAATATGCGCATCCCACGGCGATAAGTCAGATTGAATAACAGCATTCTTGCGGGAAACATTTTCTGAAAGAGAATTATACGTAGCGGATTCCCGTGCATTAAGATTACTTAAGAACCGCACCTCTATACGCTGATAAAAGGCCTGTATTCGTTTCGCAAAAACAAACAATATTGCCACGACAATGGGTACGGCGACCAAAATAGCTACCTGCGTAGAAAACAATCTGAATACCCAAAAACTGATCAACAATACACCGATTAAAACGCGCAAGATTTCCAACAGCAACAAAGGGCCTCGACTATATTTTTTTTCCAACCACATCTCTTTGTAGGCCATGTTGTTTGGTCGTTTTGCCATAAGCGCCCATAGGAACGGCGAAGCAAACCCCAACGATACGATCGAACCTACAACGCTCCGTGTCGTGGGGTCCTCCACTTTCTCATTTAGAAAAGGCATCAGGAAGTTCAATGAAAGCAAAATAAAGGCTAACAAAACAATACCGTTTGTAATAGCAATATTTACATAGGACTTCAACACTACCTTCCATTCGCTCTCTGCCTGAATATTTTGCGTGCTGGATGAATAATTATTTAGTCTGTGCACCCATTTTCTTGGAAGCAATCGCTCTAGAAAATGATAAAACGGCTCAGAAAATTTTATGAGGTATGGCGTAGTAAATGTAGTGAAAGCAGAAGCGCCGACTGCAACAGGAAATAGAAAATCAGAAATAACGCCAAGAGAAAGTCCCAACGTGGCCACGATAAAAGCAAACTCGCCAATTTGAGCCATACTCATTCCTACCTGTACCGATTGCTTAAGCGGTTGTCCGGAGAGCAGCGCGCCAAGTGTAGTACTGAAAAGTTTTCCAAATAAAGTAAGCATAGTCACGCAAACCACGGGCCATCCATACTTCACGATCGCCTGAGGATCGATCATCATTCCCACAGAGATAAAAAATATTGCACCGAACAAATCTTTAACTGGCTTAATTAAATGCTCGACTTTTTCTGCTGAAGTAGTTTCGGCTATAATAGAGCCCATAATAAAGGCCCCCAGCTCAGCGGAAAATCCCACTTGCGTAGCAAGCACGACCATCCCAAGGCAAAGACCCAACGAAAGAATCAACAGGGTTTCTTCATCAAGCAGGGATTTAGCTCTCTTTAGCAATGTTGGAAGAAGGAAAATTCCTGCAAGAAACCACACGGCTAAAAAGAAAAGCAGCTTCAAAACTGTAAGCACTATTTCGGTGCCTTCAAATTTTTTAGTTACAGCAATGGTTGAGAGCAACACCATAAGAAGTATCACCACGATATCTTCTACCACCAACACTCCAAATACAATGCGAGCGTATTGTTTTGTTTTTACTCCCAGTTCATCAAAGGCCCTGATGATAATTGTAGTTGATGAACTTGCCAGCATCCCTCCTAAGAACATACTATCCATTGTGGACCAACCCATCCATTGACCGACAAAATAACCCGATACCGTAATGAAAACTATTTCAACAAAAGCAGTTATGGAGGCTGCCCCGCCTACACGCATTAATTTCTTAAAACTAAATTCAAGTCCAAGGCTGAATAAAAGAAAGATAACACCAATTTCAGCAAGCGTTTCTATATTGTCGTGGTCACCAACCGTAGGTAGAAGATGAAAATGGGGACCTACCAGAAAACCTGCGATAATATAACCTAAAACGAGAGGTTGTTTAATTTTTCGGAATACTAAAGTGGTGATAGCACCCGCTATGAGTATAAGTGCTAAATCAAAAATTAAATCGGGCAGGTGTCCCATAAGGTCGTTTATTACCGAAAATACGTGCGCGCTTTTTAATGTACTTATTCATGAGCAGACATGCCTTCATATCCCGCAAATAAAACCTGAAAGAAAGCATGAGTTCATCAATGAGATTAAACCTTGTTCAGCAATTTACGGTTTTTGAAATATAATTGCCGTTTCGCGACTGCATCTCAGGTGGAGAAGCAAGTGTTCTCGAATATAGGTTCCTTCCTCTCGTAAAACCAGCGCTGGATTTGAAGTGTTCCTTGTCGCCCATACCTGATTCCAATTTTCTGACAGCTTAAAAGGTATAGAAGTTTGAGCAATTATCCTTACCAGAATTGATTAGAAAAAATCCAGTCGATCTACCAGGGCGACGTGTGTTAACAATTATCAGATAGCTTTTTTCCATTTTTTCAGCGCAAGAAAAAAGCCGGAACATCCGGCTTTAATATTAGATCTAAAAAGAACTAGTTAATTTGTGCTAAGCAACTGCAAGAGGTTTTACTCCCAATTGTTTTAAAAGTCTTGCATGACCTCTCAGCGCACCAATAAATGTTTTAGCGCTCTTGTACGGCAAGCCAAATTCCTGTGCTGTTTCTTGAACAATGTGCGCGATTTTTCTGTAGTGAACATGACAAACATTGGGAAACAAATGATGCTCGATTTGAAAATTTAACCCGCCGACATACCACGAAAACCACCTGCTCTTATTTCCAAAATTTGTTGTTGTTAGAAGTTGATGGACGGCCCAATTATTTTCGAGCGCATCGTTATTGTCAGGTAAAGGAAATTCAGTTCCATCAATAACATGGGCTGGTTGAAAAATTATGGCCAGCATAAATCCCGCTATGTAATGCATGATGAAAATTCCAGTAAGAATTTGCCACCAGGGCAAAGCAGTGAAAATCAGAGGGATCATAAAAATATAGGCAACATAGATCAATTTAGTTCCTATAAGGATAACCCATTCTTTGCTAATGTTTCCTTTATGCTTTTTAACCAATCCATTTTTTTGATACTTAATTAAACGAGCAAAATCCTTTATGATCATCCATGTTATTGTCATAAGTCCATACAGAAACCAGGCGTATAAGTGCTGATACCTGTGCAAAAAATTCCAATCAGAATGCGGGTTCAATCTCAACACACCTCTCGGGCTTATGTCTTCATCTTCGTCATGAACATTTGTATACGTATGATGAAGAATGTTATGTTGCATCTTCCAATTAAAAGCATTTGCTCCTACAAGGTTTAACGAGTATCCGATAAAGGTATTAACCCAACTCTTGTTTGAATATGCGCCATGATTTGCATCGTGCATCACCGCTAGGCCGATGCCCGCAAGTCCAATGCTCATTACGATGGCCATCGCAATAAGCGATAGCGGTCCAGTGATTAACCCTGCAACTATGAGGCTATAGGGAAGAAAGTATAAGAGAAACATGATGACTGTTTTTAGCACCATTTCACCATTGCTGTGACGACTGATACCGGTCGATTTAAAGTAGTCATTAACTCTTTTATTTAAGGTTGATGAGAAGTCAAGCTGGGTTCGAGCGAACGTTAAGGATTTTAATTTCAAAGTTTATTATTTATATGATAAGATAGACATATACATAACGAATAGACTACTGAATAAATTCTGTCAACGAGAAACTATTGATCAATATGTATGAAATAAGACTGGATAAAAGAAAAAGAACCACGCTAAGTGGTTCTTTTTCTTAACGATAAACATCAAAAAGCACTAGTTGTCAAGTACTTTGACATTTACTGCATTCATACCTTTTTTACCGCGTTCTTCTTCGTATTCAACAACATCGTTTTCACGGATCTCATCTATAAGACCAGAAGAATGTACAAAAATGTCTGTGTTTGAATTGTTTGGTTTAATGAATCCAAATCCTTTGGTTTCATTAAAAAATTTTACTGTTCCTTGCATTATTAGTTATTATTAAAAAAAATTATTGAGTTTAAAAGGGAAATTTGTAAAGGCTTGGAATAATTATTCTATGAGATGGTTTTAATTATAGTAGGATCAAATCCCAAGACCATACGATTATTAGAATTAAGGAAGGTGATAACAACAAATCTAAAGGCTGGAAAGTGTTGAAGGCACTATTTCTTAAATGCTCGGCAAGTTAATCATTAATATCCCCTAAACCTAAAGGTTTCGAGGATATTATCTCTATCCGAGGTACGATCGCAGCGATTTGCTTCGGGATGCATGTTTTAGCCTCCGAGTTGCCTTCTCTTTAATTTGTCTGACTCTTTCACGGGTAATATTAAATTTATCACCGATCTCTTCAAGCGTTAAACTTTCCACGCCATTTAAACCATAGTAGTAACAGATTACATCTGATTCTCTGGCCGTAAGTGTTGTCAACGCACGGGCAACTTCACCCTGAAGCGAATCGAGCATTAAACCGGTTTCCGGTGTAACGTCACTGTTGCTTGCTAGGGTATCCAGCAAACTATTATCTTCACCTTGAACAAAGGGCGCGTCAAGAGAAACATGCCGTCCTGATATTTTATAGGTGAGCATCACCTCTTCTTCGCTAACACCTAAAGATTGGCTCAGCTCTTCGTAAGATGGTTCACGTTGAAATTGCTGTTCAAGTTCTGAAAAGGTTCTTGAAAGTTTATTTAGAGAACTCACCCGATTTAACGGAAGCCTTACAATACGAGATTGCTCCGCAAGAGCCTGCAGGATAGATTGACGGATCCACCAGACGGCGTACGAAATAAATTTAAAACCACGGGTTTCATCAAATCGTGAAGCCGCTTTTATTAACCCGAGATTACCTTCATTAATTAAATCACCTAATGATAAGCCGTTATTTTGATACTGTTTTGCTACAGAGACAACAAATCGAAGATTTGCTTTTGTAAGTTTTTGAATGGCAATTTCATCACCACCGCGGATGCGTATGGCCAATTGCACCTCTTCTTCAGAAGTAATTAAATCCACCTTTCCGATTTCCTGTAAATATTTGTCGAGGGATTGACTTTCCCGGTTGGTGATTTGCTTAACGATCTTTAGTTGTCGCACAAAATAGTTTTTAAGTGAACAGATACCTCCTGTTGCATTCAAATCAAAAGATTAAAAGGAGAATCATCTTAATCCACTAAATCGAAGAAATGCTTAGGCAATTAGGGGGTCGTGGAATTGAATATGAGACAAAGATACACTTATTTATTCATTTTAGTACTCTTTGAATTTTGTTTAACTGTTTTTCAGTCCATTCTGGACCCTTCAAGTCCCTAACAATAATATAACTTTACTGAAAGCTTTTCAAAAATACTACTGTTACGATTGCAAACACTCGGTGATGATTTTTATTCATTTCGTAATGAATCTACAGGATTAGCGGAAGCTGCCTTAATAGACTGATAAGCCATCGTCAACCATGCGATCACCACGGAGCTCATGCCAGCCACCAGGAAAGGAATGGAAGCCTTATAGGCAAAGTTGTCGAGCCATTTGCTCATGATGTACCACGAAAAAGGGATGGCAATGACGTTGGATATGAGAATGAGCTTAATGAAATCGATGGAAATGAGCGAAACCAGATTCCGAATGGATGCTCCAAGCACCTTGCGGACACCTATTTCCTTCGTTCGCTGCTCCATAGTAAACATTACGAGACCGAATAAGCCTAAGCATGAAATGAAAATCGCGATGAAAGCAAAGTAGTTAAAAATCTGGCCCGTGCACGACCATTATTCTCCTCCCGAAAAGCGTAATAAATTTTAATTTTTAATTCATTCGGATGTCCGATCAAATGGTAACGATTTCGAACCGGCTGCTCGTTCAAGATTTTGGAGTTACTAAAATTATAAAGCAAAGAGATCTGGACGATACGGTAGTCTTAAAAAAATATGGCTATTTTAACATGCTTAACCTAACCTATTGGATACCTTTAATCAATTTCTCTCTGAAACAGCAAGCATTATCTGGTGGCCTGTTTTGTTTCTCATCATAGGGGGCGGCATCTATTTCTTATGGTATTCCCGTTTTATTCAATACAGTTATTTTTTCCACGCTGTCCGCGTTCTTCGAGGTAAATACGAGGATCCGAATGCACCCGGTCAAATTACGGCCTATAAAGCTTTGTCTACTGCCCTGGCCTCTACCGTTGGGATGGGTAATCTGGCAGGGGTCGCCGCCGCTATCGCTACGGGAGGGCCAGGCGCTTTGTTCTGGATGTGGGTCACATCTTTTATCGGGATGTCCACTAATTTTTTTACGAGTGCCTTAGCCAGCCTATATCGTGGCCGTGACAGCACTGGTGAACTACAGGGCGGGCCAATGTATGTGATTCGCGAAGCCATGGGCAAAAAATGGCAGCCCCTGGCCACTTTCTTTTGCATGTGTTGTATGGTCGGAGCGTTGCCCATATTTCAGGCTAATCAGCTGACGCAGGCTATGGTTGACATCGGCTTAAGACCGTTAGGTCTGAAAGAATCATTTATTCATGTTGGCAACACACCCGTTAGTCTGACAAAATTGGTTATTGGAATAGCAATCACAGTTTTATGCTCGATGGTCATTGTTGGTGGAATAAAGAGGATTGGTAGCTGGGCGGGAAGACTTGTTCCTTTAATGATCGTACTACATTTCGTATCCGTTATGTTCATTCTCATTGTTTATGCAGACCGCGTACCTTATTACCTGAAACTTATTGTGACGGACGCCTTCGCCGTTGAACATTATCATGGCAATCCATTCCTGGGTGGTGTTGTAGGAGGAATTATTATGCTCGGCGTCCGGAGGGCCACCTTCTCAAATGAAGCAGGCATTGGCACGGCGCCTATGGCAATGGGCGCTTCCAAAAGCACCGAGCCCATACGTGAAGGTTTAATTTCTATGCTTAGTCCTGTTATTGATACCATAATTTCCTGCTCGCTGACTGCCCTTTCCATTCTTGTAACCGAGGCATGGTTAACGCCGGGAGCCAGCGGTATCACGCTAACATCAATGGCGTACCGTTCTGCCATGCCTTACGGTGGAGAGTATGTTTTATTGTTGTGCACGTTTGTTTTTGCCATCAGTGCACTATTCGCTTACAGTTATTATGGGCGAAAAGCGCTATCTTATCTTATTGGCGAAAGAAAAAGCGTTTGGTACGATTACTTCTATCTTGTCACGATTGTCCTGGGCGCTATTGCCTCAATGGATTTTGTTTTGAATTTGATTGACATAGCTTTCGCACTGATGGCAATTCCTACCATGTTAACATCACTCGTGTTGGCTCCCAAAGTGATGGAAGAAGCAAAGAAGTATTTTGCCAAAATAAAGCTCAAAAAATGATTCAGTCTTTTCATGTAATCCAACATCAATAAAATCTAAATAGACTCATGAATACGAAGCATCGTCTTATCGTAATGAACTTTTTAGAGTTTTTTATTTGGGGATCGTGGCTGATTTCCCTCGGCGGCTACATGATTGTAAAATTGCATTTCACAGGTTCACAAGTAGGAAGTATCTATGCAACAATGGGTGTTGCATCGCTATTCATGCCCACCTTGATGGGCATTATCGCAGACCGTTGGGTAAATGCTGAAAAGGTCTTGGGCTTTTGTCACATCATCGTTGCACTGTTGCTCATTTGGGCTGCTCAGGTCACTGAGTATAAGATGATGTATATTATTATGTTGTTAAATTCCATGTTCTACATGCCCACACTGGCGCTCAATAACGCTGTATCCTATGCCATTTTACAAAAAGAAGGAATTGAAATAATAAAATTTTTTCCCCCTATTCGGGTTTGGGGTACGGTCGGTTTTATTTGTGCTATGTGGGTAATTGACTTTGGGAAATGGTCGCTTAGCCCCGTCCAACTCTATGTCAGCGCTATTGCGGCTCTTTCGTTAGGGCTATACGCATTTACATTGCCTGCTTGCCCTCCGGCTAGAGTAAAAAAAGATAGCTCTATTCTTTCTTACACCGGGTTGGATGCGCTCATCCTTTTTAAAAGGAGGAAAATGCTGATCTTCTTCATTTTTGCAATGCTGTTAGGCGCTGCGTTGCAAATAACAAATACTTTTGGGGAAGCTTTCCTTCACGATTTCACTACATTATATCCTAATTCCTTTGCGGTTCAGCACCCGAGTCTTTTGATGTCTGTTTCCCAGATATCGGAAACTCTTTTCATTTTGACCATACCTTTTTTCCTGAAGCGATTTGGGATACAAAAAGTTATGCTAATGAGCATTTTTGCGTGGGTTTTACGATTTGCATTCTTTGGGCTGGGAAATCCGGATGAGCGTTTCATTTTGCTGTTCCTCTCCATGATCGTCTATGGAATGGCGTTTGATTTTTTTAATGTATCCGGTTCGTTATTTGTTAAGAAGGAAACAGATAATACCATCATTGCAAGCGCGCAAGGATTATTTATGTTGATGACAAACGGGATAGGTGCATTCTTAGGCGGAACGCTCAGCGGATGGGTGGTCGATTACTTTACCTACGGCGGTCTCCGGGACTGGCCGAAAATATGGTTCACCTTTGCCGGGTATGCTCTCCTATTAGGTATTGTATTCCCATTCATTTTCAAAGACGATCATCGTCCGAACGATGGGTTGAATCAGCTTCAATCCATTAAACAGCCTGGCTCTTCTTGACCTGTCTTTGTAAGGAATCATTCGTATAAACATGCTGGAGAGTCTTCGGTGCGCGCTGCATTCATTTCTTCGCACGATACGAGCAAGAAAAAAGGAAGAATAACTGTACTTTAACGACAGACTCCGCATAGATCAGGGATGAGAGACGCTAAACAACACACTGCTGAAATAAAGTTCTTCCTGGTATTAATACCATTGATCAATGTATTTAACTACTACCTGACATATAACAATATCTCCTTCAGCTCGCGAACCTTGCTGACTTTCACACTCGACACCATATTAGGCTATGCAGCCTTGGCGGCCGTTCACTTTATTATCGTTTACCTGGATCAAAAATTACCATTTTCAGAAAATGTGATGAAGCGATTGACCATCCAAATCATCACAACACTATTCGCCGGCATGTCAATTATCATATCATTGACAGCGATCATTCATTATTCTACAAAGGATGGTCCTATACCAGTCAGTTTTTTTACCTACGACGTTTTTATCATTTCCGTCTGGTTTCTGGTCATTAATGGAATTTACGTAGGTATCCACTTCTACCGCGAATGGCGCACGGCGGAAAACAAACGCATAGAGGAAAACAAAATAAAAACAGGAGGTTTGAAGGTCAAGTCAGGGAAGCAGGAGCTTTTGCTTAACTACGAAGAAATCGCGGGGTTCATCGTTGACGGCGAATATATCATTTGCTTTACGATGGCAACTAAAAAGTTTCTCTTAGACCAATCCATGGACAAGCTGGAAAAGCAATTACCAGCCTCCTGGTTTTTTCGCCTTAATCGACAGTTCTTGCTTCATCGCCAGATCATCTCCGGATTTGAGAAGGCAGAGAATGGAAAATTGAACATTCTTCTCAAGACTTTTACACCCTTATCTTCGTCCATTAAAGTAAGCCGAACAAGAGCCTCTGATTTTAAAACCTGGTTCCAAGGGGAATAACGCTCCATTTCAAGGGGAAATATCCTACAGTTCGCCTGAATACCCAATATTTTCATCCCTGTCAGCGATAGGCACCCGTTACTTTGCTAAAAAAGTAAAAGCTATGAATACCTTGAAGCCTTCCCTGATCATCCCATCCACTAATGAACGTTTTCATGGCCTTGATGCCGCGCGGGCTATCGCATTGCTTATCGGCATCTTTCATCATGGCATCGAATCTTTTGTTTCGTATGCTAAATGGGATTGGGTAACGCAGGATTCACAAAGTAACCTGTTGCTGGACATCCTTTTCTATGTATCGCATGTTTTCAGAATGCAGGCGTTTTTTCTGATGTCTGGATTTTTTGCACATCTTCTTTTCAGCCGCCGCGGGGCTTGGGGTTTTACGGTCAATCGTGCAAAAAGACTTTTACTGCCTTTCCTCCTCTTCTGGCCTGTGCTCTATGCCGCGACATATTATTTATGGGTTTGGGGTATACAATATTTAAAACAATCCTCATACGAAGAGGCTGTTTCCAAGTTGCCTGACTATATGGTTTGGTCCAATGGATTTCCTTTGATGCACTTGTGGTTTCTTTATTTCCTCATCCTGTTTTGTGTTGGCGTAGTGCTGTTAAGACCGACAGTTGTTCATGTGTTGGACAAAAGCGCAAGGATACGCAACGGAGCAGACAGTCTTCTATCCTATTGCTTGAGAAGGTGGTGGGGAAGTCTCATCATCGGATTGTTCATGATGATACCCATGCTCGGAATGCGCGACTGGTTTGGCGTGGATACTTCGGCCTCCGGGTTAATTCCCAGGATCGCTCCTTTTGTTTTATATGGAATGTATTTCACACTAGGTTGGTTCATTTACAGGCAAGCGTCTCTGCTTAAAAATATAGAGAAGTTCAGGCTTGCAAATCTCATCCTCAGTATTTTCCTTATTGCATTATTGATTCTGCTCAGCTTATTGTTTGGTAGTCCATCTGGTTCAAGCGCAGAAATAATTCTCGGGGTATTGAATTGCCTTTATGCCTTTGCTTCGGTCACCACTGCATTTGCTTTTATCGGATACATGTTGGCCTATTTTCCTGCACCCAGTTCAAAGATCCGTTATCTATCTGATGCTTCATATTGGGGATATTTAATTCATTTACCTCTTATTGCCTTCTTCCAGATAATCGTAGCTCAATACAATTTCTTTTGGATGCTTAAACTTGCGTTGATCTTTACGCCTACGACATTGCTTCTTCTGATCAGCTACAGGTATGTGGTGAAAAACACAGCAATTGGCGTTTTATTAAATGGAAAACAAAAAAACTTAGAAAAAAAGGTGCTCATTTTCAACATTATATCGAAATAGATTTTAGAAATGAGCCGCATACTTATTTCAACGAAAAAATTTCGAAAGACTACTCGGATTCACTTGACTCATTTTGAATCCTATAAAATTAATGTGAAAGCTTATTCATTTGCGTTAAGCAAATGTCAAATTTGCACTTGGGTTATTAAAAAAATGGACCAGCAACTTTTTATCATTTAAAAGCAGAAACTTTCCCGGAGATATTTACTTTCTCCACAGGTATTTTTCCATGAACTACATTTAAAGAAACTTTGCCGACAGCAAGGCTGACGGTGCCAAAACCATTTTCAGTTGAAAGGAACGAGGTAAAATCGCCGACCTTTGAATCGACGTGAAGTGTTTTATCGACGGCATCGAATCGTACTCCCGTCAGCCCTTGAAACATTCCATAGCTGGATAGCGCCCGGGCATACCAGTGACCGCATTCATATTCATTAAAAGGATTCCGGGTCCGTCCGTCATAACGGTCGCGGCAGGCGCGAACAATGTCAAGGCCCTCGTCTACTTTTCCCATCAACATTAAATGTGACGCGACCTGGTACTCGATACCGGTCCACACTTCATCACTATAAACAAAAGGTAGGGAAAGTTTTCCTTCGCGTGGCCAGGAGCATAGCAATAAGCCGCCTTCGTTGCCCAACGCAAAAGAAGGGCGCTGCGGATTGGCATGTTCGCTCAAATCATTTTTAAAATTGTATTTGTGCACTGCCATCAAGTGACTTATTATCTTTTCAGTATCAAAAGGATCATTCAAGCCGGAAACTTTTGCGATCCAGGCTCCCAATACGCCATCCGAAAGACAACCTGTGCCATACTGGTATTTTGGTCCCTCCTTTTCCAACAACTGTCGCGCTTCATCGGAATACTGGCCACCCATTGATTTTACAGAAGCTTCTATCGGATTGGGAGCATTGAGACCCGTAACCTGGATTTTCTGATAAAAGTATTCTCCATTGTATAATTCCGTTTCTATAAATTTTCGTCCTTTTTCATGCAGCTTTTGATACACTGCCACGTCTTTTTTCTTTTTTAGAAACTGCGCCATCTGAATGATAGCATGTAAAGCGCCCAGGTAGAAGCTGGTACACATTCCATCCGGTCCCCAGAATTCAATATCATACGTATTATGATGTGGTTCTTCAATGACGCCTTTGTTCTTCGGATCCCAGGTTCGGATACAATAGTCCATACTCGTTTTCACAAGAGGATACATTTTTTTCAACCATTCATTATCCCCGTAGATGCGCCAGTCGCGATAAGCTTTCATGATACCCCCGAGCTGACCATCTGCTGCCGCATAGAAGCCATGATCCACCGGTCGGATCGGTAAGGCAGCCCTAAATGTTTGATGGCCATCCATATTTTGACTCTCACAAAATTCAGTATGACGTAAGGTCCTTTCCAGCGCAGGAAAAAGATGGGGAATAGCTTGCGCGTAATTCCATACGTGTGTGCAAGAGCCATGGCAACATCCCCACGAATCTCCACAGCCTTCAAAATTCCACAACCTCCCATCGTACTGACGCATAACGGTTGGCGATTTTAAAATCGTAAGATTCGCAGCTACCGCCTCCGTCACTTCTGCGGGCAGTGTACTGCCATAAAAGGCATCTCGGAACAATTCAGACTTTTGCAAAAGCGCGTCGTAATTTTTAGTCCAATATTCTCCGACTTCTTCGACGCTTTTAAATCTGTTGCTATACCATGGTTTATATTTTCCTGTAGTGTAGTTTTCATCGGCCACATTCGCACCTAATTGGGCGGAAGTACCACAACATCCGGAAGCAGGATCGCATTTTTCTTCTTCCGTTGGTTCTCCACCGTGGCGCGTATCCGATACCGGTACGTACCAAGCCATCATAACCTTTATCGTCTTTTCCCCACCTGCAGAAAGTTTGAATGGCACATAGAGTGAAGCGCCCGGCGCACCGGACTCCACTGGGTCAACTTTTTTCAGCTCGCCCTTTTTGATGGAATCCCACGTCATGGTAAGGGGATCGAACCATCCGCCGCGGAACCAGCAAT
Organism: uncultured Bacteroidota bacterium; assembly: GCA_963837415.1. Taxonomy (GTDB): domain Bacteria; phylum Bacteroidota; class Bacteroidia; order Cytophagales; family Cyclobacteriaceae; genus Chryseolinea. The sequence goes on from CAWING010000012.1 coordinate 152,315, forward strand.
GGTCAACAACCGTTTCCGGAGAGTCCGTGAAAATGGCAAAATCCCCCTGGTCATGAGGCCGGGCTGGTATCGCCGACTGCGAAAGAATAAATCCATTGGTTACACCTCGGATAAAATCTTTCCCGTTTTTATCAGCAGTATTTTCCGGCTCTTTGGGCTTCATAAAATTTTTGCTATGAAAAGAGAAAACACAATCCACAGGCTGACTACCTGTGTTTTTAAATTTATACTCCAGCCCACCAGTTGGCAAGCTTGAATTGTCGGCATCGGTGGGAATAAACGGACTCCATCCTCTTATTTCCGCCGTTAACGGAAAATCTCCCTCTTCCAGAGAGATCGTTCCGAACGGGAACCTGGCCAGAAAAGATGTTTTTTCAAATCGGGGTAAGCCAAAGATGGACCCTCCGGCACCATTACCAGTGTTGGGTTGACCAAATCTTTTCCAATCGGGTACGGGACCTTCAACAATTTTGCCACCGTTCTTAACGCCTTTCACGGAAATAGCGCCAAACATACCGGGCTCATGGAATACATCAGGTTTGTTCCGTACAGACATATGAGAGATGGCACCTGTACCTTCGAGACAGAACATCCCAGCACCTAAACCACCAATCGGGAAAGCAACGCGTTTTAAAAAGTCGTTTTTATAAGCTCCGTTGTATTCACGAGCTGCTTTTTTACTTTTTCCGTTTTCTTTTCCCTGTTCCGGTGATGCTTTTGCTTCGTGTGAAAGCATAGTTGTCGGTAGGATGCCGACGCCCATGCCGCCAGCACCTATTTTTTTCAGGAAAGAACGTCTGCCTGTTTTGTTCTTCATCATAGTATGAATAATATTGATTTGGCTTTTGAATATAGTTTTTATTTTAATTCAGACCCCCAATCATTACAGATAAATGCATTCCGTATTATGAAACTTGTTTTAACGGGCGGTTTTTTAGGGAGTGGAAAAACAACCGCTATTGTCCAGGCTGCTCAACAATTGATAAGGCTGAATAAAAACGTGGCGGTGATCACCAACGATCAAGGCGATCAGCAAGTGGATAGCACTTTTGTGAAAAGTTTGGGTATCGCCACCAGGGAAGTTCCAAATGGTTGCTTTTGCTGCAATTATCAGCAATTGGATACGCATCTTCAGTCGCTTCAAAAAACAAACCATCCTGATATCATTTTTGCTGAATCGGTAGGTTCTTGCACGGATCTGATCGCTACCATAGCAAAACCATTGCATATTGAAAAACCGGAAATAGAAATTGTTATTTCCATTTTCGCTGACGCCGATCTGTTGTCTTCGCTACTGGAGGGTCGTATATCCTTTGTAGAAGAATCCGTTCTTTACATTTATAAAAAACAATTGGAAGAAGCGGATCTGCTCATCCTAAATAAAAAAGATTTGCTTTCTCCAAAACAGTTAGAAGATTTAAATAACATAATAAAATCAGAATATCCCGGGAAAATAATTCTCCATCAGAATTCATTGGTTGAACAGGATATTTCTAGATGGCTGGAGGCCATGGATCAATTCACCGGGCTTGCAAAACGGAACTCATTGAAAATCGACTACGATGTATATGGGGAAGGTGAATCCAAATTAGCCTGGCTCGATAAAAGTATTACGATTAATACTTTTCATAGGGAAGCCCTCGCTGTGGCAAGTAAAATCATTGGCTCTATTTTTAACCAAATTCAGGCACACCGATTAACTATCGGGCATCTGAAATTTTTTGTGGAGACAGACAACTACACCGAGAAGATCAGCTTTACAACGACGAGTACCAGTGCCGACGTGAAGCTTAAGGATCACGAAGTCAACAGCGTAAACATGTTGATCAATGCACGTGTTGAAACCCTGCCGGGCACGTTGGAAAAGCTAATCGATAAAATACTGCTGAGCGCAGAAGTGGCATATAACTGCACCATCGTTTCAGGAAAATGGGTGGCGTTTAAACCTGGTTATCCCAGGCCGACACATCGAATTGCACAGTAGAATTCATTTTCTATTCGTTGAACACTGATTTCCATTTACTAAGATTGAAATGTAATAGCTGAGATCGGAACAAATAATCTTACTATTTGTCATGCAAAATTTGATTCCTGCGATGACCAACGGTCGCAAATCCGACTATCGGAACGGATCTGATGCATCATCATCACTTTCAAACAAAGAATACAGTGTTTCTGATGACGTGTAAGAAAACTCTCTAAACACACGTTATTCAAAAAAGCAACTTACAATTCAAATTACCCTGACAGGGAATACACTGATCGATAAATCAGGTATACTCTTATTGTAAAATTGACGCGTATTTCAGTCCCACTGAAAAGCGATCGAATCGATGCGTGTGCATATCTCAAACAAACATTTTTTTACCCTTCTTTCATAACGTGTTTACGCTAACGGGTGTCATATACTACATCCGAATACACATTATATCATATCGTTGTATTTCATCTTTGTTCCTTTAAAGATAAAACCTTAGCCGGTTTATCCGCCCTAACCCAATAATAGTCTAGCATCAATGAAAAAAATTAATCGCCGCGCCAATAACGTCTGCAACTTAGTAGCGCTTGCCATCCTTCTCTTGGTTTTTTTAGGGCTGGCTTTTGAAAGCAATGCACAAGTTGGGCCAGGCGGTGTAAACACCGGTATCGTAACCTGGGTCGATGCTTCCGATGTAGATGGAGATGGACTTACTAATGATCAACCAGCCGATGGTTCTATAGTAGCAACGTGGTACGACAAATCAGGTAACGGTAAAAATGCAACAACGCTCGCCGGTAGACAATCGCCAACACTTGAATCAGATGCAGCCTCCTTAATGGAAGGAAATCCAACTCTATATTTTCCAGGCAACCATGTATTTGTTTTTACTGGTATAGATTTACGTGCGGTCACCATGCCTAATGCGACCATCTTTACCGTTTACAGACACACGGCAGGAGCCGGAGCAACGTGTGGTTTATGGGGAGTAGATAATGGGGCATGGGACAGATTTGTTTATACACGCTTTGGCAGTGTCACTAATGGGATCGCAGCTCAAGGCCCGGTAAGTCCCGTGTCTGCAACCATTACCGGAAGCGGCACGCTCGATAAGATCCAACTATTTACGGCGTCTTATACATACAATGTAGCGGGAGCTTCAGCATTTTATTTAGGAGGGCAGCTGGTGGGAACCTTTCATGATCGCACAGACGCCTCTGCGGCTCAAACAAATTTTAGACTCGGATGGGATGGCGATGACGGGCTGTTCTATGGTCAGATAGCCGAGCTTATCGCGTATAACCGTAAGCTCACCGATTGCGAAATATTAGCTGTTAATAAGTATTTATCGGCAAAATACAAACAGGATTTTAATACCCTGTCTAACAATTACAACTGGCCATCACCGTCCAACAACGATATCGGTGTGATCGGAATCGAAGCTGATATCTGTGGGAATACTGCCTATAATGTAGCATCCAGTAGCATCGTCACCCTTTCGAATCCCACAAGCAATAATGTTGTGAATGAATTTCTGAGCCTTGGCAACAATAGCGGAGCAATAGCTTCCTCGACATCAGAAGTACCTGCAGCACACAAAAGGCGCACTGGCCGCGAGTGGCGAGTAGATGAAGACGGTGACTTAGGCAACGTTGACCTATGTTTTGATGTAACCAGTGTCGGATTTTTAGCAACACAAACAAATGCATTCTCGCTGCTAATCGACGCCGATGGAGATTTCAGCGATGCCACTGTTGGAGCTACCGGTTCTCTAAGTGGAAATACAATATGCTTCTCGGGGGTCAATCTCGTCCACGGAACCTATTTTACAATCGCAGAAAAAAGCCTTGCTCCCGTAATTATTACTGCTTCGGTTAACGTATTAGGTATTGTAGAAGACGTTCTAAGCGCATCAAATACGGGAACCTTGGTTTCAGATCTGTTAGCCGGCGCTGTTAGTGATGGAAATAGTGATGCGGTCGGTATAGCAATTGTAAGTCGTAATGTCAGCAATGGAACATGGGAATTTTTTCAGGCAGGTACATGGTACACTTTTGATCGTTATGCCGTAGCCAGCGAATCACAAGCTTTGCTATTGCCTCCAGCAGCAAGAGTTCGTTTTGTGCCTGCCTCAAATTATACCGGGACGTCAACTTTTACATTCCGGGCCTGGGACCAGACATCCGGGACAGGCTATCTTACAACCAATATCGCTACTACCGGTGGAGCTACTGCATTCAGCAGTATAATTGGGACCGCTACAGTGACCGTTAGTCCGGTAAACGATGCGCCGGCTATCACATCAGTTGCGATCACTTCTGTAAATGAGGACGCCGTCTATTCGTATACAGTTACAGCAACGGATATTGACGCAGGAAACACATTAACGTATTCAGCGCCTGTACTTCCGACGTGGTTAACAATCAATGGTACCACAGGAATTTTAACGGGCACACCTACCAATACACACGTGGGGGTCCATAATGTAACCGTACGCGTAAATGACGGGACCGTAAATGTGGATCAGATATTTACGATCACCGTGTCAAATACCAACGATGCGCCTACGATAAGTTCAACAGCAATTACTTCTGTGAATGAAGATGCAGCATACTCTTACACGATAGTGGCCGCCGACGTGGATGTAGGAAATGTATTGACTTACTCAGCTTTTGTGCTTCCTTCCTGGTTAACCTTCAACACAACAACCCGGATTTTATCAGGTACCCCAACCAATACTCAGGTAGGAGCACACAATGTCACGCTCCGCGTCAATGATGGAACGGTGAATACAGATCAAGTATTTATTGTTACGGTTGCTAATATCAATGATGCGGCAACCATAAGTTCAACAGCCGTAACGTCTGTAAATGAAGATGCACTTTATTCCTATGCGCTAATTGCCTCGGATGTAGATGCTGGTGCCGTATTAACCTACTCCGCTCCGATACTCCCTTCCTGGTTGACCTTTAATACGACAACAGCAATATTATCGGGAACACCGACAAATAGTGAAGTAGGAATACATAACATAAGCTTGCGTGTAAACGATGGCTTCGTGAATACGGATCAAGTATCTACCATTACCGTTGTAAACACCAATGATGCGCCAACAGTAAGTTCAACTGCCGTACTTTCTGTTAACGAAGACGTGGCTTATTCCTACACGATCACTGCTTCTGATGTAGATGCAGGTGCTGTGTTAACTTACTCTGCTCCTGTACTTCCTTCCTGGTTAACTTTTAATACAACAACCAAATTGTTATCTGGAACGCCAACAAACAGTCAGGTCGGAACACATAACGTTACATTACGTGTAACCGATGGGACAGTCGATGTAGATCAGGCATTTATCATCACCGTGGCAAACGTCAACGATGCGCCGACTATAAGTTCAACAGCAGTAACTTCGGTAAATGAAGATGCCCTTTATTCCTATACAATTATTTCAACAGATGTGGACGCTGGAAATATTCTGACATATTCTGCGCCTGTCCTTCCTTTCTGGATGACGTTCAATACAACAACACATGTATTAACCGGAACACCAACAAACGCAGAAGTAGGAACACACAATGTCACCTTGCGCGTTAATGATGGAACGGTGAATGTCGATCAGGCATTTATCATTACCGTAGCAAATACAAACGATGCAGCAACCATAACTTCAACCGCCATAACTTCCATAAATGAGGACGCTGCATATAGCTACACCATTGTGGCTTCTGATGTAGATGCAGGTAATGTATTGACATACTCTGCGACCGTACTTCCGGCATGGTTAACATTTAATGTAACGACTCACGTGTTAGCCGGAACACCAATAAACAGCCAGGTCGGAACACACAATGTAACGTTGCGAGTTACTGATGGAACTGTAAATGTCGACCAGGCTTTTATAATCACGGTGGCAAATACCAATGATGCGCCAACAGTAATGTCAACAGCTGTAATCGTTGTGAATGAAGACGCTGCCTACTCCTATACTATAGCAGCTTCCGATGTTGATGCCGGAGCTGTGCTAACATATTCAGCTCCTGTACTTCCTGCGTGGTTATCTTTTAACACAACCACCAAAGTCTTATCTGGAACACCCGCAAACACGGAAGTAGGAGCAAACAATGTGACATTGCGGGTAACAGATGGAATGGTAAATGTAGACCAGGTATTTGTAATTACTGTCGCCAATACAAACGATGCGCCCGCGATAAGTTCATCTGCTGTAGCCTCGGTGAATGAAGATGTGTTGTATACATACACCGTGGTGGCCTCCGATGTTGATGCGGGAAATGTGCTGACGTATTCCGCGCCGATACTTCCAACATGGTTAGCGTTCAATACGACAACACATATATTAGCCGGAACGCCGACGAACAATGAAGTAGGACCGCATAATATAACCCTGCGCGTAAATGATGGCACTGTGAATGTGGATCAGATATTTGTGGTCACTGTAGTCAATACAAATGATGCGCCGACGATAAGTTCATCCGCGGTAACTTCAGTGAATGAAGACGCAGCTTATTCTTATACCCTTGTTGCTTCAGACGTAGATGCCGGTAACATCCTTATCTACTCCGCACCCGTATTGCCGCTATGGATGACATTTAATGCAACAACCAGGATTTTATCCGCAACACCAACTAATAATGAAGTAGGATCGCACAACGTAACCCTTCGGGTGAACGACGGAACAATAAACATTGATCAAGTCTTCTCGATTACGGTTGCAAACACGAACGATGCGCCAACGGTAACTTCGGGAGCTGTAACTTCAGTAAACGAAGATGCGGCCTATTCTTATACCATTACTGCATCTGATGTGGATGCAGGCAATGTATTAGCATTCTCTGCACCAGTTCTTCCCCTTTGGCTGGCTTTTAATACCACTACAAAAATAATGTCGGGAACGCCGACAAATAATGAAGTAGGGGTGCATAACGTTACATTACGTGTAAAGGATGGTACGGCAACTACAGATCAGGCCTTCACCATCACCGTTGTCAATACAAACGATGCTCCGATAATAAGTTCAACAGCTATAACTTCAGTAAATGAAGATGCGGCCTATTCTTATACGATCATGGCCTCCGATATCGACGCTGGTGCTGTATTGATTTATTCTGCTATTACTGGGCCAGTCTGGATGACGTTCAACACAACCACCAAGGTTTTATCCGGAACACCAACAAACACCGAAGTGGGGGGTGTACACAATGTTAGACTCCGTGTGAGTGACGGAATTGTCAATACGGATCAGGTATTTACAATCACTGTACTAAACACCAACGATGCTCCAACAATAACCTCAACAGCAGTAACTTCCGTGAATGAAGATGCTGCGTATGCGTACACCATTTCAGCATCCGATATTGATGTAAGCAATATACTATCCTATTCAGCGCCCGTGCTTCCTTCCTGGTTAACTCTTAACACGACAACCAGGGTGTTATCTGGCACTCCAACCAACGCAGCAGTAGGGATACATAATGTCACGTTGCGGGTAAACGACGGAACATTGAATGTGGATCAAGTATTTAGCATTACCGTAGCAAACACCAACGATGCACCTACGATAAGTTCAACGGCAATCACTTCGGTAAACGAAGATGCATCCTATTCCTATACTATTACTGCTGTCGATGTCGATGCTGGTGCCCTATTAACATACAGCCTTACAGTTGGACCGGCTTGGTTGAACTTCAACACAACGACCAGGGTTCTATCCGGAGCGCCAACAAACGCCGAGGTAGGATCGCACGCGGTAGTACTCCGTGTAACCGATGGAATTGTCAATACCGATCAAGTTTTTACAATCACGGTTGTAAACACCAACGACGCGTCTGTGATTAGTTCAGTGCCGAGTACTTCTGTGAACGAAGACCTTAGCTATTTGTACACCATTGCCGCTTCAGACATTGATGCAACTGATCTACTGACATTCTCAGCTCCTATACTTCCCAGTTGGTTAACATTTAGCACGACAACTGGCGCATTATCCGGAACACCAACTAATGCTGAAGTCGGAACACATAACGTAACCCTACGGGTAAACGATGGAACCGTCAACGTGGACCAGGTATTCATCATTACAGTAGCAAACACGCATGACACGCCTGTAATAACCTCTATACCGGTCACCATTGGAGAAGAAGATGAAGCTTACAACTACACCATTGCTGCGTCGGATGTGGACGCAGGAACTATATTAACCTACAGCGCTCCGGTTCTTCCTGGGTGGTTAACATTTAACCCAACTACGCAATTGTTATCAGGAACTCCAACAAATAGTGAGTTAGGAACACACACTGTCACAGTGCGCGTGAACGATGGAACGGTCGATGTCGATCAACTCTTTACAATCGATGTTGCTAACGCAAATGATGATCCTTCAGTAACCTCAGTGGCCGTGCTAACAGCAGATGAGGATGCTTTCTATTCCTACACTTTTACCGCTACAGACGATGATGCTTCCGATGTTTTAGAGTACAGTGCCCCTGGCCTTCCCGTCTGGTTAACATTTAATGAAACAACAAGATTATTATCCGGAACGCCCACCAATGATGAGGTAGGCACACACCCTGTAAAATTGCGCGTGAGTGATGGAGTCGTGGATATAGATCAGATTTTTACAATTACAGTATCGAATACCAATGATGCGCCAACTATAAATACCACCGCAGTCACGTCTGCTGACGAAGATGCGCTGTACAGCTATACCATTGTGGCAGCCGATGTTGATGTAAGCGACGTACTTACATTTTCCGCTCCGGTACTGCCTGCCTGGCTTACTTTTACTTCATCCACTGGCTTATTAACAGGAACACCAGTAAATGATGACCTGGGAATTCACAACGTCACTTTACGAATAAATGATGGAACGGTAGATGAAGATCAACTATTTACAATAACAGTTGCTAATATCAATGATGCTCCGGTAATAAATTCCACAGCAGTAACGTCGGGGGATGAGGATGTTGAGTATGTATATGCCTTTGTCGCGAGTGACGTTGATGCCTCAGATGCTTTAATTTTCTCCGCACCTATAATCCCGGCGTGGTTAACCTTCAATCCTTCAACGGGTATATTATCGGGTACTCCCTTAAATGACGAAGTCGGAACTCACAATGTGACGTTGCGTGTTAACGATGGAAAGTTGGATATTGATCAGGTATTTACAATAATTGTTGCAAACGCAAATGATGCGCCGGTTGTAAATTCCTTCGCTGTAACGACCGGCGAAGAAGATGCTCTTTATTCATATACTTTTGTTTCTTCCGATGTAGACGCACATGATGTATTAACGTACTCCGCACAAGCGATACCAGCTTGGTTAACGTTTGATGTCATAACGGGAGTACTATCCGGAACGCCAACAAATAATGAGCTTGGAGCACATGTGGTTACATTGACCGTAAATGATGGAACGGTAGATGTCGATCAAACTTTCTCGATCAACATTGGAAATGCGAATGACGAGCCTACGATAACTTCAATTGCAATAACATCTATCGAGGAAGATGAAGTTTATACTTATACGATCACGACTGCTGACGTCGATGCAACTGACGTACTAGTCTACTCCGCTCCTGATCTTCCTGGCTGGTTGACCTTTAACCCCGCCACCGGTATCCTGACAGGAATCTCCACGAACAATGAAGTCGGTATACACAATGTTACATTACGCGTGAGCGACGGAACATCATCGGTAGATCAGTCATTCACCATTACGGTTACGAACATCAATGATGCTCCTGCTATAACTTCTACCGCGACTATTGCAGTGAAAGAAAATTTCAATTATTCCTATACAATAACCGCTACAGATGTTGATAGTGATAGTGAATTAATGTACTCGGCAGGTTCATTACCAGCTTGGCTTACTTTCAACACTTCAACAGGAGTATTAGAAGGCACACCCACCAGTGCTGACGCGGGCACGCACTTAATCACCCTCTCTGTTAGCGATGGTGTAACATCGGTCGACCAGGTATTCACGATTACAGTAGCTCTAAACATTGGTCCGGTTATTCAAGCCGATCAAAACTTTTCAGTAGATGAAAAATCATTGAATGGTACTGCGCTAGGCCAGGTGCTCGCTACGGATACAGATGGAAATACATTTATTACCTGGACGATTCTTGAAGGCAATACCGAAAATGCCTTTTCAATTGACTCCTCTACCGGTCTTATTACCGTTACCAATGAAACAGTTTTAGATTTTGACATCAATCCCAACTTTACACTAATAGTCACGGTCAGTGATGGGTTTACCACAAGTTCACCTTCAGCTATAACGATCACGGTAATCGACATTATAGAAGGTTTGCAATTCTATACTGCTTTCTCGCCCAATGGCGATGGCGCAAATGAGACCTGGGAGGTAGATGGTCTTGAAGCTTATCCCACCAGCCACCTAAAAATATTTAATTCCGATGGAATGGTAATGTTTTCCAACGTGGGCTATACCGCAAAATGGGATGGATCTTACCACGGAAAAGAAATGCCGCTGGGCACTTACTACTACATCATCAATTTAAATGATGGCACAGGAAAAACACTGAATGGACATCTCCTGATTATAAAATAAGAAAATGAAAAAAATACTATTGCCTTCCCTTCTCTTTGCCTATGCTTTCTCTTACGCCCAAACGAATGAGGTCGTTGGGCAGTATTATCAAAACTTACCCGCATATAATCCGGCACATACAGGTATGAATAATTTCCTCGACATCCATCTGGGATTTAGGCAGCAATGGGTAGGATTTAATGGATCTCCTAAAAATATTTTCCTAAGTGCCTACGGTGCCGTAAAAGCAAATAAGAAAAAAACACAGGCTATCGACGCTAGGGCTGCGCTAAATGAAGAGTTGCAGTCAAATCCAGGCATATTCCGCAAGCATGGCCTGGGGGGATATATCACATCCAATACACAAGGATCGTACAAGCAACGGGAAATTGCCGCCACTTATGCGTATCATATTCCAGTCATGCGGAGTACTTATGTTTCCGTCGGAATGTCACCCAGTCTCTATATGGAAAAAATTGATGTTATGGATATTACCGTGAAAGATCAAATGAATGATCAGAGCTATCAATCTCTTTTTAGCAATGGAAATTCCTATTCTAGCTTACAGTTAAATATAGGGGCATCGATACATTCCGATAAATTCTATCTTTCGTATAGCATGCGGCAAGCAGGAAAATTATCGCTGTCCGGCAACAAAGACGTTTTTTCTTCCGGTATCACAAAAAGACATCATATCCTGGGAGGAATTATATTTCATGCGAATGCTAAGCTGGACATTATACCACATACCTTTGTGCGTCTCGATGCAACTCGTCCTGCATTATTTGAATTAGGCGTGCGCGGGCGCTACAACCAAAATGTGTGGGGCGGACTATCCTATCGGAATGATCGCACAATCGTCGGGGCATTCGGGATCCTATTCAAGCATAAATATAAGTTCTGCTATTCCTATGAGCATAAGAATCTGGGAATATCAAAAGACTTCGGCATTTCAAATTCCAGCGGCGGAACGCATGAACTTGTTATCGGGATGCAGCTATTTAAATACAGCAAGGGCCAAACATTTTAACGTCGATCAATCCGGAAAGGTCGGGTTGGAGCATCCGACATCGCTTCCATTACACGATAGTACGCACATTGTAGTGTCAGTTGTTTTCAGTTGACACCCGCGTTTTATCTCTATGAATGACGCTTAAAATATTGAACAGCTCTTTCATGTTTTTTCGCGGCAGTCAGTGTTTTAAACGTACCCAGATTTCTTCGCTTATTCGTCTTAGGATTTTTTTTCCTTGAATAAAGTCGATATTCTCCAGATTTTAATTTACGTATCATTTGCTCATAGTTTTGTTGGTGTTCATACAATTTTTCTGACGGCTCCCTTTAAATTTCAACCGTTATTGATGAACTGGTTATGCTTTGGTTAAAGCGCCTAGTTGTTGCATCATTTTAAGCTGATCAAACAAAGGATAGTGTTTGATGACCTTTCCCTCCTTGAAATAATCAATTGCAATTCCCTTGATTTTAAATGATTTTCCAGTCGCTGGCATATCCGGTATTTCCGCAATCTGGGTGGCAGTCCAGGTCATAACCGATACTACCTTGTTACCTTCTGCAATTTGTTCCAGAACCGTTACTTTATTATTCGTGAATGCCAATGCAAATTGCTGGTCCTGCTCTATATATTTAGTCTTGTTAACCTGTTGCCCACCAAAAAAATCTGCAGCAAAATTATCGTGCAGATATTTGTCGTAGTTGTTTTTCAGTGCTCAGTTCCAAAGGCTTCATGCCATTCTTTCGAAATCTGTTTTTGCGAATCCATAGTAAAATATTTTTCATGGTAATTCCGATGAATTTATTTTTGCCCTTCAATAATTATGCCTTCATTAGGCAAGTGGAAGTCTTTGATAAAAAAACACACAGTAAAAATCCAATGGAAGGCCTTAGGGAAGTTCGATTCGATCCGTAACTTGTCCCTAACCGTGTACTTCGTAGAAACATGTGGACTTCTTGACCCTTGAAAATAAATAAATGTGATCTCTGAAATCGGCAAGTTATACGTATTCCCTCTTTCTTTTTTCGTGATGTGCGGACTAGCTATGATGTCCTGCCAGAAACACGAGATCAAAAACAATAAACCACTGCTTTATTTGCCGGAAGATCTGGAAATATCGCTCTGGGCAGAATCCCCCATGTTTTATAATCCTACAAACATGGACATCGATAACAGAGGAAGGGTATGGATTACAGAAGCTGTCAATTACCGGAACTATAATAATGACTCCACTAAAAATCTTCACCACAGCAAAGGCGACCGGGTTATGATACTCGAAGACCGGGATGCAGACGGCAAAGCAGACCATTTCAAAGTTTTTGTGCAGGATAATGATCTGGTCTCACCGTTGGGTATTGCTGTGATTGGAAATCAGGTTTTCGTTTCCTGTTCACCTAACCTTATTGTTTATACCGATGAAAATGGCGATGACCTTCCCGACAAGAAGGAAATTTTTCTAACGGGTTTTGGCGGCCTAGACCATGACCACTCCCTTCACGCCGTAATTGGAGGCGCCGATGGAAACTTATATTTCAATACGGGAAATGCCGGCCCGCATATGGTGAAGGATAAAAGCGGATGGACGCTGAGATCTGGAAGCATCTATACGGGCGGATCTCCATACAATACTAAAAATCAGGGCAACATGAAAAGCGATGATGGAAAAATCTGGGTCGGGGGGTTAGGATTAAAGATCAGTCCGGAAGGGAAAAAATTAAAAGTGATTGGCCACAATTTCCGGAATGCCTATGAGCTGACCATTGATTCGCGCGGTGATGTATGGCAAAATGATAATGACGATCAGGTAGTAGCATGTCGCGCCACGTGGCTTATGGAAGGTGGAAATGCGGGCTACTTCAGCACAGATGGAACACGATACTGGCAGGCCGATCAACGGCCGGGACAGGATGTATTCACTTCTCATTGGCATCAGGATGATCCAGGTGTTATTCCTGCTGGCGACCGCACGGGCGCGGGTTCCCCGACGGGAGTCGCGATGAATGAAGACGATGCGCTGGGCGAAAAATACCGGGGCATGTTTCTCAGTGCAGATGCGGGCCGCAACGTAATTTTCGCTTATCATCCTCAGCGGCATCAATCCGGTTATGACCTGGGCAAGCGGATTAATTTTATAACATCGCTTCAACAGGACAACGAAGACTACGTCTGGAATGATTCGTTGGAAAATACGGAAAAGGATAAATGGTTCAGACCAAGTGATATAGCCATCGGAACAGAAGGCGCGATTTATTTAGCCGACTGGTATGACCCCGTTGTGGGTGGTCATCAAATGGCTGACACCACAGGTTACGGAAGAATATATCGCATCACTCCAAAAAATAAAGCGCTTGCCCGGCCGGTTATTGACCTATCCAGCACAGAAGGTCAGCTGCAGGCGATTCTGAATCCCGCAATCAATGTCAGGTTTGAAGGGTGTCGAAGGCTTAGAGCCCAGGGAGCAACCGTTATTCCCGCTGTGAAAAATTTGTTAGACTCCAAAAATCCCTTTCATCGGGCGCGTGTAGTATGGCTGTTGGCTAGTCTGGGTGCAGAAGGAAAAACAGAAGTAGAGAAATTATTATCCCATCAAGATGAAGAGATTCGGATCGTGGCGCTCAGAGCATTGCGTCAGTATACTGCTGATATCGTCCCTTATGTACAGGATTTAGCGGAAGATCCTTCGCCCTTTGTAAGAAGAGAAATTATAATTGGACTAACCGATTATCCTTACCAAGTCAAAAAACAAATTCTCTTAGCGCTTCTGAAAGGTTTTGATGCGAAAGACAGGTGGCACCTGGAAGCGTTGGGCAATGCAGTTTCCGGATATGAAGAGGACTTTATGAACGAAGCAAATAAAATGTTTAATAAAGGAAATGGCTCCGCTGAATCATGGAGCGATGAGATGGAAGCGCTCGTATGGAGATTACACCCAGCCAGCTATAGCAATCAGCTTAAGTCGCGTGCTCTATCCAATAAACTTTCAGCCGCGCAACGGCAGCGGGCTATAACAGCCCTGGCGTTCATCTGCGATAAACGGGCAGTATCGGCCATGGTGGAACTAACAAAATCCCCGCTAAAAGATGTTGCAGAACAATCAACTTATTGGCTGGCTTTTCGGCAAAGCAATGATTGGTTTAGCCTGGTCGATTGGAAAAAAGTGAACATTGATCCGGCCCGAGAAAGAAAGATTGCCGAGATGAAGGTAAAGATGAGCAAGGTACTCGACGAGCAAATGCCTTTTGACGAAAAGAAATGGAATGCGCGGGACATGGCACGAGATGCTATTGGAGGAAACATGATCCTGTCCCTCGTTTCAGCCGACAAATTCCCAAAAAATTTATATAAAGAGGTAAGCGCGATTATACTAAACAATCCTGATCAAACGGTTAGGGTACAGGCATCTCAGTATTTTAACACCGGCGTAAAACATAACTATGCTATACCCTCCATTGCTGCTTTGAAATCCAATAGCCAAAATGGAAAGATGATTTTTATGAGCAAGTGCAGTTCCTGTCATCGGGTTGGTGACACCGGGAAGGATATTGGTCCTGAACTCACGCTGATCAAAAAGAAGTTTGGCAAACCAGCTCTAATGGATGCCATTGTAAATCCTTCCGCAGGCATTGTGTTTGGTTATGAAGCCTGGAATATCAATACGACAGACGGGATATCTCAATTTGGTTTCCTGGTGGCCGATGGAAAAGATGCTGTGATGATCAAAGACTTAGCTGGTATCAATCATACAATTCCAGCACAAAAAATTATTTCCAGAAAAAAGTCAGAAGAAAGTCTTATGCCTGAAGCATCTGATCTTGGCTTGAGTGAGCAGGACCTTGCTGATATTGTGGAATATTTAATGACAGTGAAGTAGCTACCGTTGTAAATTGTTTGAACACTACTCCTACTTCGTTTGATAATGCTCTTTGATTTCCCGCTCTAGTCGCCTGCTTAACAATCCAATTTTTTTTAACTGGTCTATGGCTTGCTCCTGGTCGAAATCGGTAAATACATGATCGCTTACTTGGTTTGTCTTAATATCCGTATTCCTGACAATTATTTCTACAGCGTGCTCCAGTGATTTTAATGAATCGGTTATCTTAGCTGGCACAGTTGAGCCTTGACTAATGAATTTTGCATGCAGCGTATTTAAAGTCGCGTTGATTTTATCAGCTTCCGTGAATACCGTTTGGAGTAAATTGTTAAAAAGGTCATCTTTTTTATCGATCATGGCCGTAAAAGGAGTATGAAACTAATAAAATCCAATTTATTTCTAAGAAGCTGGTATCATAGAAACCTGTTTGTTAGTAATTAGTTTTAAATCAATTCCAAAAATTTGCTAGCTATTGTATGCGCTGGTGGTCATTCGAACAGTAACTTATGTCGCCAACAGTGAGCCCAGTGCTGCGTCCTAGAACAGAGTAAGAAAAACAGGGTTTGGTTAATTTCAAAATGAGAGATCTCCTGATTACTTAGCCGTACTAATATAATCTTGCTCTTCTCAATGATGAGAAAATTTACATATTGACATTAATAGACTTATTCGGTAGTACGATGGAGAAAGTTGTTCCGACGCCCAGCTGAGAATCCACCGTAATTTCTCCTTTCATCTTCTGTACCGTTTCCTGAGTAATATAAAGGCCGAGGCCTGTGCCCTTGTTGCTGGCGTTGGTCACATAAAACATTTCAAAGATACGTCCCTGATCTTCTTTTTTTATTCCGAGACCGTTGTCTTCTACCTGTAGAATAAGAGACCCATTATTTTGTACTGTACGAATGGTGATCATGCGTTGATCTTTTTTAGGATCGCTGTATTTGATGGCGTTCGAAAGAAGGTTGTTAATAATAACTTTAATACGCAGTTCGTCAGCTTTTAATTTTTTAGCGCGAATATCTTTCCGGATGTCGATGCCCTTGGCGCTATCCATGAACTTATGCTGGTCAACAGCATCATCAATTAATTTAATAAGGTCCACCTCCTTCGTATGAACGTTGGTTTTTTTGTTTCGGGATAAATCGATGATATCGCGAATGAAAAGATCCTGTTTCGTCAAGCTGTGTTCCATCAATTCCAAATACATATTAAGCTGCGCTGGATCCTGCCTGACAAGTCCAATCAGACCTTGAACTGAAGTAATGGGAGCACGTAAATCATGTGAGGCGATATAAACAAATCTGTCCAGCTCTTCATTTTTGCTGAGAAGCGCTTCATTTTTTTCTTGCAATCGTCGGAACATAAGCCGTGCATACATAAACGTACCACCGATGATCAGCAGGGTCATAATGACGTTGACTAAGCTTAGGAGCGCCCGGATATTCCTGGATGCCTCTCCTATCGTATCTGAGAATGCGCGTTCTTTAATTGTCAATTGGGTAGTGATCGTATTTATTTTTTTAATAATGCCAGCTTTTTCTACCTGTTGAAATTTCCCTTCGTCTGACTTTTGTTTTATGATATAGGCAAACTTTAATTCTTCACCTACGAGATAATCCGCTTCTTTCCAGATCTGAATGGCTTTCTTCATAAACGATATATTCTGAAAATTCCTGAACATCCAGATCATGTCATCGATATCTTCCGGGTGATTTCGTCCTGCAAGAAATCCATTTCTTATGGCGCTTTCATCTGCGCCATGTGTCAGACCTGTTCGGGCGATACTATCACCAAGAGGAACGCTTATTTCTTCCAGGTATGAATTCCAGTATTGCTGCTCTTCCGTGTTTACAAACATGATTAGGTTACGAGCCGCATCCTTCTGCCCCTTGGAGTAGCGCGACTCACCGCCTGAATAGGCACGAGCTGTTGAAAGTGTCTTAATGGTAAAGTAATTGATGAGAATCATGCACGAAGCAGCGATGATTACAACAGCCACCAAGGCGGATTCACTTTTTAATAATGCTGCTAGACGTCTGAAAAAGACCATGCTGGACTGGAGGATCGCATCGATAATAATTCTAATCCATAGGTAATCCAAATTGTTACCGGGATCCGGGTGGTAAACGCCTTTAAAAAGCTTAAATCACGCTGAAATCATTTACTGTACCGGGCTTTGAGGAGGCCGACTGGCGCGTGGCTCATCGTGTCGCATAGACACTTACGCCAGGCAGAATGACGATATTTCTTCCATCCATTTTAACTTTGCTAGTATGTGCTCCATCAGAGTCGGAAGACGGCGACTGTTCGGAAACCTCAAACTCACGCCGGAAGAGTATCCCGTATTCCTGTCATCCACTACGAGCGGTTCGAAAATACCAAGTAGCTTATTGATGCATTTCAAAGTCTAATTTATATTACATTGAGGTAACTATTCGTTCCTTCCTGAGTAATACTTAAAATCCCTGGCTATGCTCCGTAACTACCTCTCCATCGCCTTGCGCAACATCCGGCAAAGTCCGTTGTACGCTTTCATTAACATCTTTAGTCTCGCGATCGGGCTTGCTGCCTGTATGGTGATCTACCTTTTTATAAAAGATGAACGAAGCTTTGACGCTTTTCACGAGAAGAATGCTTCGATTTACCGCCTGGACGAAGTGCAGAATTTTACGGGCACCAACTTGCAAAAGGTTGCCCTCACGATGGCCGGCATGGGCCCGCATATGGTAGCAGATTATCCTGAAATTATCAACTTCACCCGCTACTGGAACCACGATAAAACGCTCTTTAAAAAAGGGGAGAAACATGTGGTCATCGAGCAAGTCCGGGCGGTTGATAGTACGTTCTTCGATTTATTTGATTTCCCTTTGCTTGCAGGGGACTTGCAGACAGCGCTGGACGAACCTCACTCCGTGCTTCTTACCGAAGAGACCGCGCGGAAATTTTTCGAAACCTCCGAGGCCGCCATGGATAACATGATCACCATCCGGGACGAAGAATTCAAAGTGACGGGAATTTTAAAAGATGTATCGGAGAACTCTCACCTTCAATTTGACGCACTCATTTCGATTACAACCTTCACCAGGCGCGATCCGAAGTTCAATGAACAATGGGGTGGCAATTTTCTGAATACGTACCTTCTACTGCAACCCGCAGCGGACATCAAAGCCCTTGAAGCAAAATTTCCGGATTTCATGATACGGCATACCGGTGAAAAAGATATCACTAAATATTACACACTTTTCTTACAACCTTTAGCGGAGGTACACCTGGCTTCCACTGATATTGAACACGATTACAACAACTACAGAAAATTCAATGGAAAGTACCTGGATGTGTTCTTCATCATCGGTGTCTTTATTCTGCTGATCGCCTGCGTGAATTTTATGAATCTCACAACGGCCAGGGCATCCCATCGGTGGAAAGAGATCGGGGTGCGTAAAACTGTAGGTGCAAAGAAAGCACAACTCTTTTCCCAATTTATTTTTGAATCAACCCTGCTGGCGATTGTTGCGCTGGTGCTGGCCCTGGTGCTCAATTTGCTTTTCGTTCCCTTGCTAAATGAGTTAATAGGCCGCCAGCTTTCGATGTCTTCACTTCTGAACTATCCATTGGAGCTAATGGGAGTTTTATTGATAACGTTATGCCTAGGGCTTCTTACCGGCATTTATCCATCTCTTTACATGACCTCCTTTAATTTGGCACGCGTCCTGAAGGGTGGAAGCAAAGTAGAAGGAAAATCGGTATTCAGGAGTGGATTGGTAATCGTACAGTTTGGCTTGGCGTTAGCCATGATCGTAAGCACACTTATCGTGTTACAGCAACTTTCCTTTATGAAGAATAAGGACATTGGCTTCACGAAGGATCAGATCATGCTGGTACCTATGAACAAAGAAGCAAATGATAAGTTTGAAACCATTAAAAATGAATTGCAGGCAAATGCTCACATTCTGGGCGTGACGGCCTCCGGACAACGCCTCGGCAACAACTTTCATCAATGGGGATTTAAAGTGAAAGCCGATACAGGAATTGTAAACATAACACCTTCGAATGTACACGTGGATTATGATTATCTAAAAGTCTATGGAATAAAGCTGAAAGAAGGAAGGGATTTTTCAAAAGCCCATGCCAATGATAATGGCAAGGCCTTCATTATCAATGAATCCTTTGCCAAAGAACTTGGACTAAAAGAAACTATCGGTACGCCTGCAGGCCATGGATGGTACGCGGATGATTCTTTAGGAACGATCATTGGTATTGCCGAAGATTTTAATTTCAATTCATTACACTACAAAATAAATACACTTTCGATGGTTGTCCATTCCGATTGGGGTTACGATGAAATGTCAATCAAAGTGGATGGCCGAAATGTAGAAGCCTCCATTGCATTCGTAAAAGAATTATGGGACAAGCACATCACGGAATATCCTTTCACCTATTCGTTTTTGGATGAACACTTTGCTGTTCTTTACAGGTCAGATCAGCAAATGAGTTCTGTCGTTGCTATCATGGCCACGCTGGCGATCCTGATTTCATGTATGGGATTGTTCGGACTCGCCGCCATTATCACAGAAAAGAAGACAAAAGAGATTGGCATCCGTAAAGTATTAGGGGCAACTGAAACTCAAATCACGGTATTGTTGTCGAAAAACTTTACGTGGCTTATTGCATTGTCGTTCGTGATTGTCAGTCCTGCAACGTACTGGTTATTGTCCACGTGGTTGGAAAACTTTGCCTATAGGATCGACATCAACCCTGTGATCTTTTTGCTAGGAGGTTTTCTCGCCTTAACAATTGCGTTGCTTACGATTAGTTATCACACGCTGCGGTCAGCAAGGGCTAATCCTGTAAAAGCACTACGGTATGAGTGAGGAATGATTTATTCGGCTGCGGCCGCGGAAACTTCTTCGACTACTTCCTTTGCAACTTCAGATTTCCGGGTTACCGAAAGAAGAAAATGTTTGTCCATTTTCAATTCATACACGCCTTCTTTCATAAGCTGAGAAGCTTTTTGTGATTGTTGTAATACGTGCAGAAGATCGCGTGCAACATTTGAGCCTTTAATATTATTTATTGCTTTCCCCTCGAAAGCCTCCAAAACAAAAGAATATCCCGTTTTTTCGCGTATCCCAATGGCCTTGAATTCGTGTGCTGACAACTTGTACTGCTGAGGTTCGTTACCGGCAGCAATCATAAGCTGCAAAATCGCGGGACGGTACTTATTCCAAAGGGAGGCATAATGTTGAGATTCGAAATACATAATCTTGTATGTTATTAATTTAAAGTTTTGCAGCCCAAAAGACGGTTAATTAGGTCAACCAATCGCATCTCTACTCAGTGATCGGCTTATGCTCAATTTGGCAAAAGGCGCCATTTGAACCTACACAGACAAAAGCCTATGCTTAACATGAAAAGATCAGCAATATAACACTTTTTCAGGTCCCATCTCTGACGTAATAAAATTCGCGATGCAACATCGTTTCAGAACAGAATTACGAGTTGGACTATGATTGTTGCGGGTTTTAAGGGAGTTTGGTAATTATGGGTTTAGACTTAGTTCATTCGTTTGTTTATTACGGTACCTGTAAATGTGGGTCTCCTATATTAATTGGATGCATACCTTGTTTTATTTATTCGTTCCGCAATGAATTAACAGGATTAGCCAAGGCAGCCCGGATCGATTGAAAACTTACGGTAAATAAAGCAATAAACACCGCAACTAGCCCAGAGACTACAAACATCCACGCACTTAGCTCGACGTGGTAAGCAAAGTTTTGCAGCCATTCATTCATCGTGTACCATGCAATGGGAATAGATACGGCCACCGACAGCAATACCAGCTTCAAAAATTCGCTGGATAATAATCGGGTCACGCCGAACACGCTGGCACCAAGAACTTTGCGAATACCAATTTCTTTTATACGCTGTTGCGCTGTGTAAGCTGACAGACCGAATAGTCCAAGACAAGCTATTAGAATGGCTACAAATGTGAAGTTGGAAAATAACTTTTGAAATTTCACTTCGCCAGCGTAGAGTTTTGCGAACTGTTCATCCTGGAAAGTGAATTCAAAAGGTCTGCCCGGAATAAGTGCATTCCATGTTTTTTGTATCCCGGAGACGGATTCAGTCAAATTATCGCCATTTATTTTTACGAATAACGTATTAACTCGTGGCTCTATTAGAAAGAAGCCAAAAGGTTTGATGGGTTCATGAAAGGATGAGAAATGGAAATCGTTGATCACTCCGATAACGGTATAATAATCCGGAACTTCATCATCACCTCGGTTGATTTGAGTACCGATTACATCCCCTTTTATGCCGAGCTGTTTTACTGCAGTTTCATTTAGAATCACGGCAGAACTATCCGCCTGTGTACTCCCTGAAAAATTTCGGCCTGCTTTAAATTGAACGTTCATCACATTAAGAAAATCATAATCCGTGCTGAGGAAATTAAGAAGTAAACTGTTCTCGCCATCTTTCGCCTTTACGCTTGTAGTCCAGTTTTGACCGCCTAAGACACCGTCTGCGGCTCCGGCGTTCAAAACACCTGGAACATTTTTAATTTTATCGACAATAGCCTGCCGGTTTTGTAAGCCTCCTGCATTTCGGATGAGCAAAATATTTTCTTTGTTGAATCCAAGTTTTATGTTTCTAACAAAATTTATCTGACTGGAGATTACAAAAGTCCCGATGATCAGCACAGTTGAAATTATAAACTGAAAAGTTACCAACCCTTTTCTAAGCAAGTTATTACCACCAAAACTAGTGACGGTTCCTTTGAGCACTTTTACGGGTTGGAAGGAAGAAAGATAAAAAGCTGGATACATGCCTGCCAGCAATCCGGTCAGCAAACCAACACCCAGCATCATCCATAAAACCTTTATGTTTTGCGGATCAAAGAAACTAAGCGTGGAATTGAAAATGTTCTCGAATGCAGGAAGTATTGACTCCACGACAGCAATGGAAATAATGGTAGCAACGATTGCCATGATCATGGATTCCAATAAGAATTGCGTGACCAACGCGCTCTTGACCGCTCCCGACACTTTCCTTATTCCAACTTCTTTTGCTCTTCGGGCAGACTGAGCGGTGACTAAATTGATATAATTTATCACGGCGAGGATGATCGTAAATAATGCAATAAATGCCAAGATGCGGATATAGGAATAATCGCCGTTTGCCGATAATTCCCACTTCAGATTTGATTTTAAATGGATGTCTGTGATTGATTGAGCGTAGCACTCATTCATGTTATCCGGATCATATTTTTTAAAAACCGGCTGAAGTTTGCTTTGAAAGTTCCGGGCATCAGCTTTAGGATTCAGACGCACATAAGTATAAAAATTATAGAAACCCCAATTATTATCCAGCTGCGGATCCTGGAATGTCCTTATTGAAATTAGAAAGTTAAATTTGAAATGTGAATTTTCAGGAACATCTTTCAGTATGCCTGTTACAAAGAAGTCGGTACCATCCGGACCGATATCTATTTTTAATGCTTTGCCCATCGGGTCTTCATTTCCAAAAAATCGTTTTGCGGTTGACTCAGTGAGAATAATGAAATTCGGGTTTGATACAGACGCATTTTTTTCACCTTTTACAAAAGCAAAAGTGAACACGTCAAAAAAACTGCTATCGATTCGTACAACGCTTTCTTCATAGGAGCGGATGTCGTCGTATTGAATCAAATATTTCCTTCCCCAGTTCGGGAAGAGGCGTGTGGAATAGGCTACTTCCGAAATATCTTTTTGAATCACCGGTGCAAATGCCGGAGGGGTCGTTGCATCTGGAATGCGGCTGCCATCATCATTAACAAAATCCTTCACCACGCGAAATATCTGTTCAGGATTTTTGTGAAACTTATCGTAGCCCAGCTCATGATATATAAACAAGGATATGATTGCAAAACAGATCATGCCAATAGAAAGACTAATGATCTTGATCACAGAAGCAGATTTGCTGCGCAGCAGGTTCCGCAGGGCTACTTGAAAATAATTTTTTAACATAGGCAAGGGGAATTGAAATCGCTACACTGTAAAGACTACCAGTTGTGGTGTCTCAGAACGTAATGAGGATTACAACATTCCTGCCAGGCCCAAACTTTATTTAGGAGCCAAAAATGGAGGTAATCAAAATATGAATTGTTCGATTACGGACGGCATGCGGCATAAGCGGCCATTTTACATCACGGAAATTATGTGTCTATTAATCGCTTGCCGCGTTGATAACAGCTTACTCAGGGTACCAATTCCTAAGCCTTACATCGATGGAAGGATCTCCTGCATTCACTAATTTTTTAAATCCTTCCACATCGTTGAGGCCACCCTGCCCGCGGTAGTGATATGGATAGACAACCTTAGGCTTGAACGCAAGCACTGCACTTGATGCCTGGTTGATATCCATGGTATACGGGAGGTTCATGCAAACAAAAGCTACGTCAATATTTTTTAAGCTGCGCATTTCAGGAATGTCCTCCGTATCGCCGGAGAGGTAAATCATTTTTCCACCGAGGTTCAAAATGTAACCGTTGCCTCGGCCCTTGGTATGTCTTGAATCAGGGGCTTCAGGCAAATTGTACATGGGAATAGCAGAAATAGTAAACCCGAACTTGTCATTGCTTTTGCCATTGCTCAAAACGACGGCTTTGCTTTTTAAATTATCGGGGAGTTGGTCGGCTACTGCCTGCGGAACAACGAATGTAGCCTTTGTTGTTTCAATAGCACTTAATGTTTTCGTGCTCATGTGGTCGCCATGGACGTCGGTAATCAAAATCAAGTCAGGAGCAGCTATATTTTCAAAAGCTTTTGCACCTCCATCCGGATCAATGTAAATGGTTTTGTTGTTCCAGGTTAATACAACACTGCCATGTTGTATGGGTTGGATAATAAGGGGCCCCTTTGATGTTTCGATTTTATCTGGAGTGGGACGCTGAGCTGATGCTGAAAATGCTGCGATGCAGAAGAGGGTTGAGAGTGTAGTTAGTTTCATAAGATATAGTTCTAATTTCAATTGAGTTGTACATGTTTAATCAAGTCCCGCTTTCCGCGCCGCGGATCATTTGTACTTTTCACTTCATGTGCAGCGGCGCGGTTGGACTCAGACTAGCTGGGCTATCTGCTTAACATAAAATTTAACCGCGCTACTGAGGTTAGGTCCACGGAACCTCCTCATTCGCTGACTTGTCACGCAGGCGTTCTAATGTAGGATTTTTTTTTCTCTGCCGACAACTCGCTGTACATAAATGGTTGTTCCTTTGTAAGTTTTGGGGATAAGTGATCTTAAGAATTTTAATTATTAACACCATGAGAAATAATCGATAATCTATTACCCGACTATATTTGTATGATTCGGGCACCAATGTTCAATGGAAAACGATAATACTCAGCAACGAAAGATCATTCATATCGACATGGATGCATTTTACGCTTCCATTGAACAACGCGACAACCCAGACTATAAAGGTAAACCGATTGCTGTTGGCGGTTCGCCGGAGGGACGTGGCGGAGTAGTAGCAGCTGCAAGTTATGAGGCAAGAAAATTTGGAATTCGCTCCGCTATGCCTTCCAAAAAAGCAATTCAACTTTGTGCCGATGTTATTTTTGTTCGTCCACGATTTGATGTCTACAAAGAAGTATCGCAGAAAATCCGGGCGATATTTCAACGGTATACCGATCTGATTGAACCCCTTTCACTGGATGAAGCATTCCTCGATGTCAGCGACGATAAGCTAGGCATAGGCTCGGCTATCGAAATCGCTAAAATGATCAAGCAAAGTATTAAAGAGGAATTGGAGTTAACAGCTTCCGCAGGTGTTTCTGTAAATAAGTTTGTCGCTAAGGTGGCTTCCGATATAAATAAACCCGATGGCTTAACTTTTATCGGGCCCTCCCGCATCGAAACTTTTATGGAAACGCTCGCCGTAGAAAAATTTTTTGGTGTGGGGAAAGTAACCGCGGAGAAAATGAAAAAGATGGGCCTGCACACCGGAGCCGACCTAAAAAAGTTAACGGAAGCAGAACTTACCCGGCACTTTGGTAAGCCAGGAAAATTCTATTATAAAATTGTAAGAGGTATTGACGAACGCGCAGTGCAGCCATACCGTGAGACAAAATCAATTAGCGCTGAAGATACTTTTCCGTACGATCTTAAAGAACTGGAAGAAATGTATGAAGCGCTCGATACTATTGCACGGATTGTCTTCGATCGGGTACAACGTCATGGGTTAAAGGGAAGAACCATTACTTTAAAAATTAAATATCATGATTTTAAGCAGGTAACACGCAGCCAATCCTTTCCACAATCTTTTTACGATTTAGAAACCATTACCGCTAGATCAAAACAACTTCTGGCAGGAACCGATTTAGAGAATAAAAAAATAAGGTTACTCGGTATATCACTTTCCAATTTCGGCGCTATCACTATTAAACGGAAAACGGAAAGGGAAACGGATCAATTAAGCCTTGGACTTCTATGATTTGCTTGATTTTTTTCTAATCTCCACCAAAAGAGCTAAAGGGTTTCCTACTTTGACATTCGGTATTTTTAAAAAATTCAGATACTGCTCACGAAATTGGTTTTCATTCTCGACTGCTTTTTGGCCGCTGCGATCATTTGTATAATGCCCTATATAATTAGAATTAAAAGTACAATTCTGATAATACGTTGAATAGTATTCGACATAGCTTGCAAGATTCGGCACCTGATACTTTACATGTCCGAATTCATGGGCGAGTAACAATAATGCTCTTTTTACCGAAGCTATCTTCACCGAAACAGTGTAACGGCCATATTCCGATTGATAAACGTTTCTATCATTTTCACTGTGGGCCAAATTTGTTGTTCCAGCCGCACCACGGTACATTTCTTGTTCAGGAACAAATTTGACAAACACATCTACCTTATGTCCCGTACGATCTGTGATGGAATCAATCTCATTATACTGATCAGGAGAAATGGCTCTAAACTGGTTAAGTAATTCGTTAGTTAATTCGAAATACGCGATATACTCCACAAGCTTGTCGATCTTATTTTTTATTTCAATCTTTTGAAATAATGATAGGTGACTATTATTGGTCAATAGGGCGTTGAGGCCTTTCAGTGATTCGCGCATACTCTTAATTTCCGATCCGTACCCGTTTTTTATTTCACCGAATAAACAATTCCACGGTAATACATAAATGATAATGCATAGGAAATACTTTTTCTTAATGGTGAACATAGCAAGAAAGATGGGTTCGTATTTCTTCAATCGGGTAACCCGCCCAATACCCGGCGGGCTCCCGAAAGAATGGCTACACTGCTGAACAGTTGTTATCCGCTGTGCAACCACCTGTAAGAATACATGAGAAAGGCAATGTTAAACTTCAACTTATCTCACCTAGAGTATAAATTATCGATCGTCAGAAGGATGGATTTGAAATGGCCTGGGCACGGATACAACATATCCAACATGGATTAACTCATATATAACAGAGAGCCAAAAAAAGCAGGCTTTGCGTTAAGAAGGATTTTTACTTTTCTCTTGATTTATATTAGCAAACTTACCCGGCGTCACACCAAATTGTTCCTTAAAACACTTGTTAAAATACGAGAGACTGCTAAAGCCGACACTGTAAGCGATTTGAGTTACATTATCACTTTCTTTTGATAACAATGCCGCAGCCCGTTTCAATCTGATTGTGCGTAAAAATTGGCTGGGTGTTTGTCCGGCAAGTGCTTTGATTTTTCGGTATAGGTGCATGTTGCTATACCCTACTTCACGGCTAAGTTCCTCTATTGAGAAACTTTCATCGTCCATATGTGCTTCTATGATCTCCAGGACTTTTTTTATAAATTTTTCATCGAAAGAAGTGATGGAAATTTCTCTTGGTTCAAGGGTTATCTCCCGGCTAAACCGTTCCTTCATTTTATTCCTTGCTTCGATGCGGTTCCTGACAATCAGCTTCAGTTCGTCGGCATCGAAAGGTTTGGATAGGTAATCATCTGCTCCCGTCTCCAATCCAGCGAGCTTGCTTTCGCGATCTGCTTTTGCAGTTAATAGAATTACAGGGATATGGCTGGTAAGTTCTCGGGTTTTAATCGTCTCGCATACCTTGTATCCATCCATCTCTGGCATCATAATGTCAGATATAATCAGATCGGGTATCATCTCCAATGCCTTCGTCACTCCGTCCTTACCATTTTTAGCTTCAATAATCTGATACTGATCAGAGAGCGTTTTGCTGATATAGTCCCGCATGTCCTTATTATCTTCGACAATCAACACTATCGCCTGATGATTTGAAGAAACAGTGGCTCTTTCATTTTCGCTATTAGAAATAACCATGTCTTCCATTGTCCTCAGTTCTGGGGAGACGAATTTACTTTTTCCTGGGTCAATGACCTCATCTCCTCTGAGATGCTGTTTTCCCAACGGCAGCCATACTGTAAATGAAGTTCCTTTGCCTTCGGTGCTCTCCGCTAGGATTCTGCCATGATGAAGCGTCACGAGCTCTTTGGCAAGTGCCATACCAAGTCCACTGCCTTCGTATTCTCGGGTTTGTGAACTATCGACTTGATAGAACCGATCAAAGATTTTATCCAACTGATCCGCGGGTATACCAATACCGGTATCTTTTATAGCGATTGCGACCCATTTTTTTTCCTGGATTTTCAAGTTCAGGATTATCTCACCTGCTTCTGCCGTGAACTTGAAAGCATTGGATAAAAGATTATGTACCACCTTTTCGATTTTCTCTGGATCTATATAGACCAGCAATTCCGGCAGTTCAGGATAGAAGAAGTATCTTATTTTTTTCTCCGCAGCAAGGGATTCATACGATGATGCTATTTCTCGAATGAACTGTACCAAATCGATCGGTGTGGCCCGCAGCGTCATTTTTCCGACTTCCAATTTACTCAGATCCAATAGCTGATTTATTAGTCGTAACAAACGTTGTCCATTTCGCATCATTACCCTCATCGCTTGATTTTGGTCTCCTTTGAAAGTTCCATTATACATGTCTTTCAAAGGTCCGAGTATTAACGTGATAGGTGTACGGAATTCATGGGAGATGTTGGTGAAGAAACGACTCTTAAGTTTGTCTAATTCACTAAGATGTTCTGCATTGTGCTTAAGTATTAGTCTTTTGGTCTCATAATTTCTCCAGTAAAATAAGATGCTAATAAATGCCACTCCGTACAGGGTATACGCCCACCAAGTCTTCCACCACGGTGGAGTAATGATAATGATCAGAGTTGCGCCTTCTTCATTCCAAACGCCGTCATTATTCGAGCCAATAACACGGAAGGTATATTTTCCAGGGCTGATGTTCGTGTAGCGTGCAAATCGATTACCGGCATTTGTCTCAGTCCATTCCTTTTCGTAAGGTTCGAGCTTGTACTTGTATTGGTTGCGTTCAGGATTGACGAAATTCAATGCTACAAATTCAAGATTAAAATCGTTCTGATTGTATGTTAGCCCGATTTCATCCGTGTAGGAAATGGACTGGGTCAATGGGGTTTTCCATGTTAATGTATCGGCATCCGTTCCCGTCACCGGTAATGTCTGATTCCGGATAGAAAAACTGGAAATGACTACGGGAGGTATAAATTTATTATCCTCCAGGCTATCCGGATGAAAAACCACTAATCCATCCTGGCTGCCAAAAAGAATATTACCATCATGACTTCGTAAACCCTTTCCATTTAAATAATCGATTCCTCTGAAATTTCTGCCGGAAAGTCCATCGTTACCATCATAATTACGGAAGCGATTTTGTTTGGGGTAAAAGTGCGAGATCATATTTCCGCAAGTCATCCAGAGCGTTCCGTCTCCACCATCTACAATACAATAAACATCATCATTGGGCAAACCAGACTGTGTAGTTTGCCAGTTTAAAAATCTTGGAACATCGTTTTCCGTTCCTTTGATCATCTTATTAAGTCCACCGCTAGTGCCAACCCAGATATTTTTGTCGCTATCCATCACCAAATTATAAACAACATTGCTGGACAAGCTTTGCGGGTCATTGGACTGATTTTTAAAAACATCCAGTTTGCCGGTTCTTAAATTATACCTTGTCAGGCCAGCAGTTGATCCCACCCAAAGGTTTTGGCTTGAATCCTCAAGTAATGAATAAACGGTAGATACGGGAAAAGACGGCAACCTTTCAATACTTCCAGTGACCGAATCATATTTGCCTAGTCCGTTCCAGCTCCCGGCCCAGATCACACCATGCGAGTCCATGAAAGTAGCAATAGGAAATATTATGGAGGATGTTCGTTCAATATTAAAGACGCGAAAAGTTTGGCTTTCAGCGTTGTATTTTTCAAGCTTCCACGGTGCAGCTAGCCACACATTTCCCTTCTTGTCAAGGAAAAGTGAGGATACCCATTCTCGATGATCCGGGAAATTCCTCTTATAGACACGCTCAAAAGAAGGATTAAATTTATAAATAAACATTCCGGCTTCACGATCCCAACAGGCAATAATCCAAAGCTCATGATTTTTATCCTCTGCGATGTGGCCAATATATGTTCCGAACTGACGATAAATATTAAATTTTTTATGATTTGAATTGAGTTGTCGTAGCCCTTGAAACGTGGATGCCCATACAATTCCTTGCTTATCCCGCGTCATGGCACTGCCAAGATCACTGGTTAATTTATCCATCTTGCCACTTTCAGGGTCGAATAGGTAAAGTCCAAATTCGCATCCCAGCCAGATTTCTCCATTTGGATCCTCCTGTATGCTATTGACATCCATTTTGGTCGGAAAATGCGTGAAAGATTTTTCATGCGGATCAAATAACTCCAGGCTCGTTTTTGTGCCGATCCAGATTCGGTCAAGATGATCAACCGTCACACTCAGGCTAGATGGATCACCTATACTTTTTGGATTACGCGGGTCATGTGTGAATTGGGTAGATTTGCCTGTTTTTGCATCCAGATAATAAACGCCTAATTCCCAGCTCACAGAAACTACAGAGCCGTCTTTTGTTTCTGCAATTTCAGCAGTGGGACTAGAAATTTGGGGGAACTTTTCCATGGTGAGCGTCTCCGGATCAGCCACAAAGACACCTTGGGATGAACATATCCAAATTTTCCCATCTCTTCGTTCACGCAATCCACGAGCAGATACATTTTGCCCCTCTCCAGAATCAGGCCAATGCAAATAAAATTTCTCCGTTCTTGGATCAAACAGATCAACTCCATGGGAGTGCCCAATCCATAATCGTCCTTTTTTGTCCTCCACCAGGCTGCTTATAAAGTTACTTCTCAGGCTATTCGATGAGGCCGGATTGTTCCTGTAGTTCGTAAAACGATAACCATCAAATTTGCTAAGTCCCGAATATGTTGCCAGCCAGATAAACCCGCGGCTATCCTGTATCACACAGTTTATACCTTGCTCAGGAAGCCCATCCTTCATAGTGTACAGCCTGGATACCGGTTCCTCTTGCTGCGCAAAAAGGTGAATGGGCGCACAGCAAATCCAAGAGACTACAAAGCGAAAGGTAACTTTGAAATCCATGACTACTTTCGTTAGAATGTATTTCAACTAGTGTAAATTACAGAAAGAACCTTAACAAAATAAATCTTGAGAATGCCAGAATATGTTTAGTTGGTCCTTTGAACAACCTCTTGTAAAACTATTAGAATATGCTTTATACCACTTTAAAGTATCTAACATTTATTGTCTTCCAGATAACATAATGTGAATAACCAATAGTTTTCGGGATGGAATAACTAAATGTAAATATAAACTCAATCATTGCTAAATCTCTTCTAATCCATTACAAAAGTCCAGCAGTTCCGTAGGGTCTCCTTCTTTAGAAATCTGTAGCTTGCTCCTTTAGATACAGTTGAATTTTTGTTTGTGATCTGAAAATACTTCATAAGCTGGCTTTATTTCCTTTATAAATCTTATCTTTTTTACCGAGCAAAAAATAGAAAAGGTCTTTTCCGAAAAGTGTATTTTCATTTCGAATGATACTATAAACATAGTCTGTTTGCCCGGCATAGGCACTCATAATAAAGAATGGTTAACAAGGATTCGCGTCCGTCTAAATTTTGAAAAAATTTACGTTCCTAAGTATGATAAGGACTTTGGTTATATACTAATGTTTACTGTAGTTCTACAGTAATTGTTTCCTCATCCAGGGACTTATTTGCCCAATCATTTTTAAAACTTTGCTAATCCTTGGTGAGTTTGCACATTATACAGTGGCATAATTTTTATTCGTTATTTAAGGGGCGGATTACTATGTCATTGATACGTTCTAAATATCCACAGAGAGCGACGAAGAATAATTCATTCACACTTAAATTAAAAAACATATGGGCTACGTAAAAGTAAATGACTCGCTATCAAATACAGAGGTTGAAATCTTTTATGAGGATTGGGGAGAAGGAAAGCCAGTAGTTCTGATTCATGGGTGGCCTTTAACCCATGCTATGTGGGAATATCAAGTCAATGATTTGGTGGATGCCGGCTTCCGCGTCATCGCCTATGACAGACGAGGCTTTGGCAATTCATCAAGACCACACCGCGGTTATGACTACAATACACTAACGGATGACCTGAAGGCCGTTCTCGACGAATTGGATTTACAGGATGTTACTTTAGTCGGATTTTCAATGGGAGGCGGTGAAGTTGTCCGGTATTTTAGCCGTTATGGAGGCGAACGGGTTAGCGGGGCAGTTTTGATCGGTGCAGTTACTCCTTATCTGTTAAAAACGGTAGACAATCCGGAGGGTGTTAAAGAATCCCTCTTTGAAGAAATGCTGGCGAATATAAAAGAGGACCGTATCAATTTCCTGGACGGGTTTGGAAAACTTTTTTTTGGGGTGACTCTTGTCAATAAGCCGGTAAGCACGCCACTTCTGGAATATTATAGAACGGTAGGTTCCCTGGCTTCTCCCCGCGCAACACAAGAATGTGTGAAATCCTTTGCCTATACCGATTTTCGTTCGGATATGGCTGCTGTTAACGTACCTACTTTAATCATTCATGGTGATGCTGATAAAACAGTTCCTATTGAGCCGACAGGCGACCATTCTTCAAAATTGATTGCTCATAGTACGTATATTAGATATGAAGGCGCTCCTCACGGACTATTCTATACGCACAAAGAAAAATTAAATAACGACCTGATTCAGTTTATCAAAGAATCTGTGGTGGCAGCTGTTTAATGCCTCTAGGAATGAATGTTCACGGTGACATTACTTTTGTCCATCATATGTTAAACGATTTCTTACACTAGTTAAACTATTAATATATGGAAAGTGTAAATAAGGGGTATGAAGCCGATAATCTCACGGGAACTAATCACGAAGGTGGCGATACAAACGTCCCCGTTCAGCGGTTAACAGCTACTTCTATTATAGGAGATAAAGTGGAAAATCCTGCGGGTGAACACCTGGGTACCATAACTAACTTAATGATCCATATTGACAGCGGACAAGTTGAATATACCGTAATTGAATTTGGATCATTCCTGGGAATAGGCGGAAAGTTATTCGCCATTCCCTTTCAAGAACTAAAACTGAAACCATCCAAGCACACATTTATTCTTAATCGCGATAAGGATTATTTAAAGCAGTCACCGGGATTTGATAAGGATCATTGGCCCGATACCAATGATCCTTATTTTAATAATGTAAATCTGTATTACAGAATTTCCTCTGAGGCTTTCATTCCATAGTAGGACGGGAAGTCACGCTTAAAAACGCATCGATTGTTAAATCAAAAAATAATATTATGCCTTGGACAAAAAATGATTATCCTCCTTCAATGAAAAACTTACCGGATGCGGTAAGAAATAAAGCAGTAGAAATTGCAAATGCGCTTTTAGAAGAAAAAAGTATGGGTGAAGGCATCGCCATTGCAACCGCTATAAGCAGAGCAAAAGATTGGGCTGCCAACCGCGGGAAAGAAACGGAAAGCAAATCAGCAAATTCGCGTTCAACGGATGTCAAGCAACACGGCCAGGATCGCTATGTCGTTCCTCATGAAGATAATACGTGGGCCATTAAGAATGAGGGCGCTAAACGGGTCGAGAAAGTTTTTGAAAGCAAGCAGGAAGCGGTGAAGCAGGCAAAAAAAGAGGCGCGAGAGTCAAATGCTTCTCTTACCATTCAAAAAAGAACAGGTAAGGTGCAGCAACGCGTTTCATATAACCCGAATAAAAAAGCCAGGAAACAGAAGTGATATAAAGGAACTTTGAAGGAACTAAAATTTCATGTTAAAAATAACAATAGTTGTCACTTCGTTCTTTGCTCTTTCAATTTTTAGTGGGTGCGGGAAAAAAATAACATTCCTCCCATCATCGACGGTGCCGGCAGCCCAGGGTTCAGTCAAAGTTAAAAAAGACAAAAATGAAAATTACGCCATCAATCTTAACGTAAGAAATTTGATCGAACCTGAAAGGTTGCAACCGCCAAAAGAAAATTATATTGTCTGGGTTGAAACAGAAGACAACCGAGGAAAAACGCTAGGCAAGATTCGAAGCTCTAAAGGTCCCTTTTCAAAAACACTCAAAGGAGAACTTGAAACGGTAACTTCATTTAGACCTGTGCGGTTTTTTATTACTGCTGAAAACGAAGATAACCCTCAGCATCCCG
Organism: uncultured Bacteroidota bacterium; assembly: GCA_963837415.1. Taxonomy (GTDB): domain Bacteria; phylum Bacteroidota; class Bacteroidia; order Cytophagales; family Cyclobacteriaceae; genus Chryseolinea. The sequence goes on from CAWING010000012.1 coordinate 186,348, forward strand.
GTCCTCAGATTGTCCTTAGCACAAAAATTTTTAAAGTTAGGTAAAAGTGAATCTTGAAGGGGAATTTACTGTTTGGTACGTGAATAAAAAATCAACATTAGAGCATGGACATTTTCCCGTTATTTCAAAAGTCGCTCAAAGCCGGCAACGGGTAATCTTTGCATATTGATTGTTTTTTGAGAAGATTTTAAACTGTCCCGATTTCGTTGTCGTTATTTTGTTGTTTGTGTGGGCGTAAAAGTTATTTTTGCACCTCATGTCAAGCGGTGAATCCTCCTTCAGGGTTCCCTCGTATATCTTGACGAAAAATTTTGAGAGCAGAGTTGCTCAAAGAATCGATCCTGGGTTACATCATATTGAGATTATCACACGAATATGGATTCAAACGAAATCGAGAAGCTGAGAAACAAAAACCCAAAAGCAATCTCTGATCTGTACGACCAGTATGCGCCTGCACTTTACGGAATCATTTTAAGGATGATAAAATCTCATTCTAGAGCTGAGGCGATACTTGAACATGCCTTTTTAAAAATTCTGGAAGAAATTGACGGCTACAAGAAAACAACAACTTTTTTTACTTGGATGTGCTCCATAGCCCGAAGTTTAGCATCTGAAAGTTTAACATCGAACGTTTTTGAGAAAGACAGTGCAGATGAATTAATACTGGAAAGTCAGTTGATTTCAAAAGAATATGAGACTTTGACGGAAGGGATGGAAATAAACTCCAAGGAAGTTTTGAATCTCGTATATATTCAGGGTCACTCACTACATGAAACGTCCAGACGTCTTGGTATTCCATTGGAAAAAGTTAAAATACAATTCAAAATAGCATTTGATCACATTAATAAAATATTACAACTCTGATAAAAAAATATTTATCGTATACATTAATTGTTCATTTTTAATTCAATTTTAATCATGGATCGAAACGAAATTTTAAACTCAGGTCTTTTGGAACTATACGTTATGGGATCCCTTGAAGGTTCTGAACTGGTCCTGGTTAATGAAGCGTTATCTAAAGATCCGTTGCTTGCCCACGAGCTTAATCAAATAGAGCAAGCATTTTTCTTATATGCACAAGCTCATGCAATAACACCATCCCCCGCTGTCAAGCCCATGCTGATGGCTAAGATAGATTATATAGAACGGTTAAAACAGGGCGAAATTCCAGGCGCTGCGCCCACCTTAAATTCTGATACCAAAATTAAAGATTTCGAAGTTTGGTTAAACAGGCATGACATGCAATTACGAGATGATTTTGATGAGACGCAGGCCACCATAATCGCTCATGAAGATGATAAGTTAACGGCCATCGTCTGGCTTAAGTACGGTGCACCAACGGAAACACACACAAATGAATATGAGAAATTTCTTATTGTAGAAGGAACCTGTGACATAACCATTGGAACAACAGTACATCACCTTAAAGCCGGAAATTATTTATCAATTCCTTTATATGTTAGCCATGACGTAAAAGTCACATCTGCCATACCGTGCAAAATAATATTACAGCGAGTAAATATTTAATCGCCTTAAAAAAATAAAGCCATTTTGTAAACCAAGTATATTTTACAACGGTTTGACAATTATGTTTTCTAAGGAAATCACCGACATTTTTTCCAATGCGTCATTTTTGTACAGTTCTTCCATCTGCTCCAGTGAGGCCCTATCATCCTTAGCCTTGTAGTTGTTATAATCCTGAAAGAGAATGCCTTCAATTTTCCTTGGGTTTATGGCTTCACGAAATCGAATTCCACCCCCATCACTGCGATACGTATATGCCAGATAATCAACTCGGTCGCTAGCCTGATTGATCCAAAACAAAAAAACATCTTCAAAATCTTTACCTCCGCCTTCTTCATGAAAAGTGATTTTAAGAAGATGATAGGCGCTATCATTTATAATCGTTTCACCAACATAACTTTTCTTTACAGCAGGATCATTTAGGCCGAACGGCAAGAGGGCAAAATAAATAACTGAGTTTACAGAATTGGAAAAAGCTTTAGCTCTTTCCCCCGATATCTTAGCCAGACCACCATTTATTTCCCTGTGAAAACCATCATTACTCAATACATCCTTAATTTGATTAGTTGAATCAGAAAATTCCCGAGTATATGTAAATAACCCACCTTTACGCGTTGAAGTATAATGTCGTTCTCTGAAATCAAATTCAATTGCGACGTTCTCAAATCTGTCTCCGCCATGGGCTTTTATTGTCTTATCTATGATCACCTGAGGATCATTCGAGCTGCAACTGACGAATAAAAAGGAAAGAAATGAAATCAAGAGTATTCGAGTCATGGATAGGTCATTTAAACTATTTTATAATTCAGCATCATGCCATCATCCTCATGTTCAAGATTGTGGCAGTGAAAAACAAAAACACCTTTATACATTGGGAATGTCATAATCACTTTTACTTTTTCTCCTGGCATTACAAGCACGGTATCTTTCCACCCCTTCTCTGAAGCTATAATCTGATTTCTTCCACCCGTTCTTTCCAACACCTGAAACTGAACTCCATGTATGTGCATGGGATGAATTTCATCACCGGCCGTATTGTCAAATTCCCAAACCTCAATAGAGCCGGCCTCAACTGTTTCATCAACTCGATCCATTTCAAATGTTTTACCATTAATAGGATGACGACGCGTACCTCCATGACCCCCGCCCTCTCCATCAATTGTTGCCGCGATATCAAACCTTCTGGTTTTAACTTGTGCAGGATTAAGGGGGGTGATAGTAGATAGCATCGAAGGCAATTCAAAGTTTGTCGATTCAGAACGGTCCACTTTGAATTTCATGATCTTAAAACCTTGCCGGCCTTGCTCATTGTATTTACTGAACTTATTACTTACGAGAAATACTTCTTTGCCTACCGATAAATTGCTAAAATCTACAACTACATCGATACGCTCACCCGGACCTAACAGGATACTTGATACCTGTTCAGGGTATTGAAGCAGTCCTCCATCTGAGCCAATGATGTGAAATTCTAAGCCATCGGAAAAAGCCACGTTGTAAACACGCGCCGTTGAACCATTGAGCAGGCGCATTCTATACCATGTTGACGCAACATTTAAAAAGGGTGAATGAATACCATTGACTATTATAGTCTCGCCCAAATAACCAGACATGATCTCCTCATCGGATGGTGTATAATCGAAATTTTTTCCTGAGAATCTCTTGTCTTGGATGATTAAAGGAACTTCATAATCACCTGACGGAAGGTTAAGTGCAGCTTCTTCATTGTCATTTACAATAAACATTCCGGCAAGACCCATAAATACCTGTCTTGCTGTGGCACCATGAGGGTGCGCATGATACCAGTACGTTCCACCGCGTTGCTGAATGGGAAGGACATAGTTGAATGATCCAGGAGAGGAAGCGATGTCTTTCGGATGACCATCCATATTTTCCGGAAGTGTCAATCCATGCCAATGGATGTTAGTTACCTCGGGAAGATTGTTTTGAAGCTGGGCACTTACAGTCTCACCCCGATTTGTTCTTATAATCGGCCCTAAAATTCCCTCATCATAGGAAAAAGTATTTGTTGTTTTATCTTTCAATATATTCGAGGAGCTATATCCGGCCTTAAGCTGAATATTATCTGTAACTGAGGAAGGAAAAACAAAGGGTTGATCAAAACCATCTTCTACAATCCAATTCGGTTCGCCAATCATGTCCTCCTCGGTATGGCAAGCGTTCAATAGGAAGGAAGAACCAACCCAAGCCGTAAGCGCAGACAGGCCAGATTTTCTTATGAAATTCCTTCGTTTCATCGCCTTATTTCAAAGTTTCTTTTACAAAACCACAGTTCAACATCTCTTCACCGAAATAGGGATTTTTAATTTCCTTTTCGCTGGAAAGCCAATATGCTCCCTCATTATTATTGGCCATCGGGCAGTATTCAACAAAAACGGCGCCTGTGGTCAGCTTATTTGCCTTTACAAGAGTCGTAAATTCATTACTAAGCTTTGAGAATGAACTACGTTGTTTTGTAAGGTCGGTAGAAGCAGAAATCTTGGCAGCTTCCGCGGAAGCAGCCTTTGCAGAAGGAATGGAAGAAAGTGATTTCTGTAGTTGACTCGCAGCCATTTTTGCTTCTTCTGAATTCGATTCAACTAAAGCATTCTTAAGGTGAATGTAATGTTCATAAGCTGCTCCTAAGTTTTCATCTTTAAATGAAGGTTTTGCAGAACTTTGATTTTGTTGTGCATGAGCTCCGAAATTACCAAGAGCAATTAGTAATACTAAAATTTGCTTTTTCATACTGAACATGTTTATTTTTTATTTAAGTTTTCTTTTACTTCACTATATGGGAACATTATCCCGACGGATTTTTACAACCCTCCCATAGTTAATGGTTATGTCCGGCCATGGGATCGGTCCCTTTTTTAAGAACGATCTCAGAATACAAAAGATACGCTCCTGATACAGCAACCGTGTCTCCTTCATTAATACCCTCTGTGATCTCGACTTGATCAAAACTTTCCACACCTGTCTTGACCATTCTCGGGCGAAAAGTATTATGGCCCACCCGAACATAGACATGCGCTCCTTTACCATCACGAATAACAGCGTCAGCTGGAATAGCAACGGCATCACGATTTGAATGAGAAAAATAAACCTGGGCTTGTTGTCCGGGCTTATATTTGAAACCCGGATTAGCTATTGAAGCACGCATAATTGTAAGTTGAGTGCCTGCTTTAAACTCAGGACTTAAGAAATTAACCTTCGCCTCAACAGCGGTTGACTCATCAGCGTTTACACGAAGGGAGATCATGTCACCCTTTTTAACAAAAGCAGTTTCATTGGGATACAATTCTGCTTCAACCCAAAGATTATTTATGTCATCAATTTTATAAATCAATCCGCCTTCTGCTACGTATTGGCCCTCCGTAACATTTATCTCCTTAATGATTCCAGATGCGGTTGAAAGAAACGTTATCCGAGGTTGAATTGAAGCCTGGTTCTTTAGTTGATCAATCTGTTTTTTAGTCAGCCCATACAAGAGCAGTTTTTTTTCGGCGGCATTCAGAAAAGATCCATATCTTTTTTCTGTCTTTCCGAGTTCTTCGTATTGCTCTTTTGCTAATAAGTATTCTTGTTGCAACGTCAAAAGCGTTTCACTGTATAAACTATATAATGGCTCGCCTTTCTTAATGGTCTGTCCTGTTTCCTTGATAAAAAGCCTCTCGACTCTTCCAGCCGCCCGGCTACTGATCACTTCACTTTTTTCTTCATCTACTGACAATCTTCCATTTACCGAAGCCGTCTGCCCTACTGTCCTCCTACTTACCTTTTGAGTTGTAATGTTTGCAAGCTTGATCTGGCTATCACTCAACATCAAATCATTACTTCCTGCGTCGGACTTCGAGGCCTTAACCAGGTCCATTCCACATATCGGACATGTTCCTGGTTTATCCAGAATCACCTTTGGATGCATTGGACACGTGTAAGTCTGAGCCTTCGAATGTTGATGTGATTCTTTCGCTGGGTTGCCGCATGCGACAATGATTGTGAACAGGAGAATTGAAATTTGAAATTTGAAATTTGAAATTTCCCCGTTTATCTTAGTTTCCATAGTTCCTGATTGTCGAATTAATAAATGCATTAAGTTTGGGTCCTAATTCGTCAATAACGATTTGATAGGCTTGCATTCGTTCCATCGCTATAACATTTCTACGTAAAGCTTTTCTTAACCATCCTTTCGTTTCTTCAAACGAGCCTCTTGAATAGCGATAAAAGTTTTTACCGTCAGCAGGAGTATACCTTCCATATCCCTCGGCTATATTAATGGATATACTATCGGGAGATCTAATTATTTGATACCCTATGGTGCGTTGAGCTTTCTCTGACCAATGATCATAATCCTCCCACACCATGTCAGATAAACGCTCACCTAATTTGTAAACATCAAGATCTGTTAATGCAATCATTTCTTTAAGGGTATAAAATTTCTAAATTTCGTTTTCAATTTTCAATTTTCTACTTTCCAATTTTCTACTTTCCATTTTCAATTTTCTACTTTCCAATTTCAATTCTCCAACTACTTCACTTTAATAAAACTTTCACTGTCGACCAGGTATTGCGCGTTTGCAGCAATCTCTTCTGAAGAAGCTAATCCGCTTTTTATCTCTACAAGTTTGCCCGCGGAGATTCCGACACTAACTTTTTTGGGTATGAACATTTCTTTGTCTTTTACAAAAACAATTTTATCCATTCCAAGGTCTAAGACTGCTTCTCTAGGAACCCATAGTGACTGCGTGGCAGAACGGGTAACCGAAGCATTTACCAAATGCCCAATATGCAGGTCTTTCACTTTATTTGTATACACTCTGATCTTTAGGAAATCCTGTCCTTCTGCGTAAAAGGGTTGAACGAAATCAACGGAAGCTTTTTCCCTCATGCCATGGTCAAAATCCAATTCCACTTTATCACCAGACTTTATTGACCCGATCGCTCCTGGCAAATCGAGTTCAATTCGCAAAGCGCGAGCGTCAACAATTTTAAATAAGGTTTGCCCTGCTGAAACATACGTGCCATCACGGATCAATAGATCGTTCGAAGTATTTGGGGCAATTGAAGGAGAAGGTGATACGGGTTCGGAGCCTGCGCTCATATCATCAGTCATTCCACTGCTTACTCCTGCCGATGGCTTTACCGTTGTTGGCTTCGCCGATTGATCATTAATTACATAACCCTCATAAGGGCTGTATATACTAAAGGAGTTCCTTATCTCTTTTTTATTGATTAGATTCTGAATTTGAGCCTGCGTTAGTCCTAACAAGGAAAGTTTATTCTTTACACCGTTAATCAAGGACTCGTTATCGGGATCATTTTCAAACAGAAATAATAATTCACGCTGTGCAGTTATAAGTTCGGGGCTGTAGATCTCCGCTATCTTTTGTCCTTTGGAAACGGACTGGAATGCATATTTTAAAAATATTTTTTCTAAACGACCACCAACACGCGAGGGAATTGTATAAATATTCCTGGTGTCATAGGTAACGACGCCCTGGGCTTCAACAGAAGTAGGGAGCGATTTGAACTCACCCTTGATAGTCTTTATGGAAGCTACTACGGTTTCATTGGGAGACTTTATGAGTTTTGATAAGTCCTCTGCAACCTCAACTTCTTCGCCGGGATGCGCTTTTTTCACCAGTTCCATTCCACATACCGGACAGGCGCCTGGTTTGTGGGATACTATTGTTGGATGCATGGAACAAGTATAGGTTTCTTCTTGAATCGAAGTATTCCTGCTGTCGCATCCTGCCAAAATAATTAAGGTGATGAGAATTGAAATTTGAAATTTGAAATTTGAAAGAAAAGCCCAGTTTCGATTTTCCAATTTCAATTTTCCTCTCTCCAATTTCAATTTTCCAATTTCCAATTTCAATCTTCCAATTTCCATCTTCCAGTTCCTATTTTTCCAGCTCCTTTTCATAGCTTATGATCATCTTATAATATTCTTCCACCTTATTGAGATACTCCATTTGCGCCATGTTAAGTGCTTCCCACCCGTCAATGACCATGGGCAACTGTTCGCGATTCTCCTCGTACGCCAGCATGAGGGTTTGATAATTCTTTCTTAAAGCAGGAATTATTTTCGTGTTGTAGTTCTCAAGCTGCTGTTTCATTCGGATGATCTGGTTAGCCATTCCGGCAAGCATTCCTCTGGTTTCAATGAGGATCGCTTCACGACCTTTTTTCATTGCTTCAATGTCATACTGCATACCTTTTACTTCCGCCTTATACATTTTTGAAGACCACGGCGCGATGGGTATTGAAACCATGGCCATGGCTGTAAATTGCGTTGGCATGTTTCCGATAGGTTGCATGTGATCAAATCTTATTTTAAAATCCGGCTTGGCCTGGAACTTTTGAAGTTGCTGATTCAAGCGCATTACTTCTATCGTCTGGTTGATTTGACGGACGTCGCTTCTGTAATCACTAAGCACTGTTGTATCATTGACGATCTGATCCTCCCGAAAATCAATTACGGTTGCCGTATCAATCATAATAGAATCAGAAGCGGGGAGATTCATAATGGATTTTAACCGGTAGCTTTTGTCTTCGATGTCGGACCGGGTCATGAGAATCATATTCTGAACTTCATTCAACCTTGCTTCTGCTTTGTATATACTTCCCAAAGTACCCTGATTATAAGGATAGCGGATTCTAGCAACCTTTACCATCAGATCCATGATCCTTTCATTCTCTTTCAGGGCCTCTGCTTTTTCTTCCGCGACGAGCCATTGATAGTAGTAGGTCTTTGCCTCGCTCCGGAGGTTATTGTATTGAACAGACCTTCCCGCTTTCTCAACACCTGCACGTGATTGCAAATAATTTCTATTTGCATTTAGCTTCGCAGGATTAGGGATTTCCTGTTCAAATGAAAACATCCATGCACCCTTGTCCCCCTCCTCCATAAGCATTTGTTTACCGTAAGGTGTCATAAACGTTCCTGCGCCTACCATTGGTGCCATCCAGCCTTTTGCTCCGGCGGCGTATTCATTTAAAGCTTTTACTTTATTATCATATTCCTGAAGCATTGGATTTTTTCTATCGATCAATGAGAGCACACTATCCAGACTGACCACTTGACTCTGTGATGGAATTGACAGCAATAGGAGCATCATCACCCCCAAAGTGCGAAAAATTGAAAGTTGAAAATTGAAAGTTGAAAGTTTACCAAGCACTTCAAATTTCGACTTTCTAATTTCCATTTTCATCTTACTGCTAAGCTTCATAAAACTTCCATTTTTCCAAACTTTCTCAATTCATATTCTTTCGTCATCAAAAATATGAGTGGGGTAACTAGCAGTATATGCGTAGACGATGTTAGCACGCCACCAATCATGGGTAATACAATAGGCTTCATTACATCACTGCCTACACCCGTAGCCCACAGTACAGGAATAAGTCCAAACAAAGCCACACAAACCGTCATAAGTTTTGGGCGAAGACGTTTGGCTGCTCCTGCTATAACATATTCCCTTAATTCATCCTTGGAAATTGTCTTGCTCGAATTACCCCGAAGTTTTACCAATTGCTGCATGGCATCGTTCAAATAGATGACCATGACAACCCCGGTTTCGACAGCTATTCCAAACAGCGCGATGAATCCTACAGCAACAGCCACTGAAAGATTTACACCATAGAAATACACCATGTAAGCGCCTCCGATAAGCGCAAATGGAACGGTGATCAAGCTGAAGAATGCTTCCCGAATGGATTTAAAGGCCAGGTACAAGGAAATGAAAATGACTAACATAACAACAGGCAGAACGAGCATCAAGGTTCGCTCACCCCGGATCAGGTTTTCATATTGACCGCTCCACTCCAGGTAATAACCGTTGGGCAACACGCCCATGGCATCATTGAGCTTATCGATAGCTTCTTTGACAGTGCTCCCTAAATCACGATCTCTCACATTGAAAAGTACAGCGCCCCGGAGCATGGCGTTTTCGGAAGTGATCATTGGAGGGCCATCTTCAAATCTGAATCTGGTAACGGATGAAAGAGGAATTGTTCCCAGCGCTTGCGTCTTGATGGGAATACGTTTCATTTGCTCAATGCTATTTCTGTAATCTTGTGCAAGCCTGACGCTGATGGTGAATCTCTGGCGGCCTTCAATAGTTTGTCCGATGGCTGAACCTCCGATGGCGGATTCAACGACCATATTTACATCCTGGACCGTTAATCCATATCTTCCAAGAGCTTCCCTGATTTACGTCGATTATCAGATATTTCCCTCCGGTGATCGGATCGACATACAGATCTTTTACACCTTCAATTTCGGATAAGGCTCTCTTTACTTTTTCTGCGAGCACATAGATGCTGTCCAGATGCTGTCCATAGACTTTTACCCCTACATCTGTACGGATACCAGTTGCAAGCATGTTGATCCGGTTAATGATGGGTTGAGTCCAGCCATTCACCACACCTGGAATTTGCAGTTTGGCATCCAGCTCATTAATGATATCTTTTTTCGTAATGCCTTCTCTCCATTCCGATTTTGGTTTTAGCATAATGATCGTTTCAATCATGCTAATCGGGGAGTTGTCCGTTGCCGTGCTCGCCCTTCCTGCTTTACCAAGAACATTATCCACTTCAGGAACAGATTTAATGATCTTATCCTGAACCTGAAGAATTCGTTTTGCTTCCTCATTGGAAACATCGGGTAAAGTAACAGGCATGAAAAGTATTGACTGCTCATCCAACGGAGGCATGAACTCGCTTCCCAGACTCATCAATAAAGGCACAGCTTACAAGAAGAGCCAGAATGTTAATACCGATTGTGGTCTTCCTCCATTTCATGCAAGCCCTGATTATCGGTTCATAAATATCTTCCCAGAAACCGATTGATTGGATTCTTTCTTTCATTTGTAAATTTCCCCTTCATGAAAAATGAAATGATCACCGGAGCAAGAGTTACAACAAGGATTGCATCAACGATCAGGATAAAGGTCTTTGTATATGCGAGTGGATGAAACAATTTTCCCTCCTGCCCTGTAAGCATAAACACAGGCAGAAAGGATGTGATAATGATAATAGTAGAATAGAATACTCCCCTCGAAACCTGCTTGGAGGATCTTTCAATGATCTCCATTCTTTCGGTTTCTTCGATCTCGATTATAATTCTTTCTGAATAATTTTTTCACCATAAATCTACTTTTTCAGTTTTGGGGTTAAGCTCTTCAAAACGCGTTGATAAATTTTTGTATGAATTCTCTGCCATGATAATTCCATTATCCACGATTACTCCGATGGCCAGGGCGATACCGGTTAAGGACATAATGTTGGACGTAATGCCAAAAGCATTTAAGAGGATAAAACTTGTCGCAATCGTAATTGGAATTTGGATAATGATGCTTGACTGCACTTCTCCAATGAAAAAGAAAAATGATAACTACCACCGATACGACGATCATTTCTTCCATAAGGGTAGTCTTGATCGATGAAACAGATTCCTGTATAAGTTCACTTCGGTCATAAACAATGTTGAACTTCACACCCTGTGGAAAACCTTTGGCAACCTCCTCCATTTTCGTTTTTACGGCAGGTAATCACTTCATCTGCGTTTTCGCCATAACGCATCACTACAATTCCGCCCACAACTTCTCCTTCACCATTCGCATCAAAAATACCTAACCGGGTCTCCCCTGTCATTTGAACAGATCCTACATCGCGAATCTTAATGGGAACTGTATTCACAGTCTTCAGCGAAATATTTTCAATCTCTTCGATGGATTTTAAGATAGCCGGTAGTTTTGATAATATATCCGATGTCGCTCATTTCGAATTTTCTACCGCCAGCTTCATTATTGTTTGACCTTACTGCCTGAACTACTTCCTGTGTTGACAATCCATAATAGTTGAGCTTGTTCGGATTAAGTGTAACCTGATATTGCTTTTGAAAGCCACCAAAGGAAGCTATCTCACTGACACCTTGAACATTTTGAAGAGCAAATTTTACATACCAATCCTGAATTGCGCGCTGTTCACCAAGATCCATTCCGGGGGCATCTAACGTATACCATAAGATATGCCCCACCCCTGTTCCATCCGGTCCAAGAGTCGGTATAATTCCTTCTGGCAACAAGCGACTTGCATAGTTAAGTCGCTCAAGCACTCGCTCTCGGGCCCAGTATACATCTGTCTCATCGTTGAAGATCACATATACGAAGCTCATTCCAAACATGGATGAACCTCTTACATATTTTACTTTTGGAAGTCCTTGCAGGTTTGTAACCAACGGATAGGTTATCTGGTCTTCGATGATCTGTGGACTGCGTCCCATCCATTCGGTAAATACGATTACTTGGTTTTCCGAGAGATCAGGGATCGCATCAATCTTATTCACCTTAACGGAATAGATACCCCAAGCAAATAACCCGACGGCAACCGTTAACACTAAAAATCGATTGCGTAAAGAGAAAGAAATTAAACTTTCAATCATGGCTCAAATGAAAAATGAAAAAGGGATTAGTCCAATCGCTAAGGCATAGCGATTACACAAGAGTTGATAACTCTTTCAAAAAAGGTAAGAATCAAATAAGGAAAACCTGGTGTGCGACCGTAAAGTCGCAAGATCGCAACGGTGGATCGTAATTAAAAAATTTTTTCCCTGAAAAAGATGTGGAAGGAATAATTTCTGAAATCAAGGTAAATGGCAAGTCTATATCAATTGCACCAGGGGTAGCCAGATGAACTTTGATCACATGGGCTTTGATATTCTCACCTTTATGAAGAACTGTTTCGTCTTCACAGCAAGGAGCTTTCAAATGCCTATGGCAGGGAGGCAAGCTTTTCTCCATTTCACAACCATCTGCCTTAGTGAATAATTCTATATCCTGAACATCGCCGCTACAATAATGGATACCAACCATGAAGCTGCTGGTTGAAACCAGTACCAGAAGGACTAGTGCGAAAACGGATATGGTTCTGAGAAACTTCATTCTAATAACTCAAATATACGTGTTTTGATGATAAAGGATTTATACTTTAAGCAGAAGCCTTTATAGAATTTAAGCTTCCAATTGTAATCCAAGTAATTTATACCTCAATTCGCCAATTTTTCAGCAATTGACTCTCTTATGAAGATGGAACATTACACGCTCTCTTTCAAATGTTGTTAACCCGGGTTTTTTAGACTTTCAGCCTTATATCCAGCCTTCTCAACAGCACTGATAACCTTAGTTTTATCAGACTCACCCACTACGGTCAATATTTTTGATGGATTGTTAATATCTACTTCCCAGTTGTTCTCACCTAAAGCCTCATTTAAAAAAGGGGTTACCCGTGCAATGCAGCCTGAACACTGGATGTTTGTTTTTAATTTGATTGTTTCCATTTGTACTACGATGTCGTAAATTTTTTTACGCGTTATTTTTTTGGATAATATTTTAATCAGAATACAATCGCAAGACAAATGGTTGCAACCATTACACCCAAAACGAGAATTACCATCCGGTGTGCAATTTTCATATCCTATTCGATTTTTTTCCAAAGTTAGTCTTCGACTATCGGTTGGATGTTACATTTAAAGCAGAAGGATTTACAAAATTATACACCCTTTCTCTTCACTTTGATTTGACTTCCGGCTTTAAGCTTTCAATTCGGGCACAAAGGGCTTCATCGGTATTAATGCGCATGACCTTCCTCCTCGCTATTTTTCAGTTTTGAGAGCAATGCATAAGCTCCCTTGATCACTACCTGAGAAGACTTAAGGCCTAAACCTTCAGCGTCTAAAATTTCTGAATAATCTAATTCACTATTTCCTGTTTGAACCTCGATCATTCTAAAAAGACGTCCTTCCTCTGAAGATGCTTGGTCAGGGCTTGTGCCGTTTTTTTCATTTTGTTGTTTCTCCTGCTCAATAAAAATATATTTCTTTCCTTGAAAGTCAACGATTGCTTCACTTGGTAAAGCCGGCACTACAGCTCCACCAGTTTCGACTACAGCCATCAAATACATGCCCGGCAAAAATTCTTTGTCCTCTGTGTCAATGTGACAATGGATTCGAATTGTGCGATCCTTGCTGATCTCGCGGCCAATTAAATATACAGTGGCCATACGTTCCTTTAATTCGTTGGCCAATGTAAATCGTACTTTTTGTCCAATCTTAACTTTGGGAACATCCTTCTCAAATACTATTAATTCTGCATGAAGATGGTCAGTGTCCACAATTTCAAATAAGACATCGCTAGGGCCCACAAACTTCCCAATGTTTGCATTAATTTGAGTGACATAGCCATCGATGGGTGCATAAAGATTTATAGCGCTTTTAAAATTACCTTCGTCAACAGACGAAATGTTCAGGTTTACTATTTTTAGCTTCTCCCGCAACCCATGATATTTAGCTTGCCAGTTTGTATAATTTGACTTGGATAATTGTAAAGTTTTAGCAGAATTCACATTTTGTTTTGCTAACTCTTGTTGCCGCTCATAGTCAGCCTTTGAAAATTCAAAATTGCTTTTCGCTTCCAGGTAGTCCTGCTGCAATTGAATAAAATCAAGATTTTCAATTACCGCGATAACCTGGCCTTTTTTCACCCGAGAACCTTCAAGCAATTCAGTATTCTTCAAAAATCCTCCCAGCGGGGGGGATATACTTACCAGCTGTTGGGGAGGGACATCGAGAACACCATTCGCTTTTATCGTTCCACTGATTTGCTTTTCTTCCATAGGGCCTAACGCTATGCCTGCTGTTTTTAGCTGGGCCTCTGTAAGCGCAACTTCATCTCCAACTTCCTCATGGTGCTCCTCTTGAGGCGTCTCCTTAGTTGATTCCTTCCCGCAAGTGGTAAGCAGAACAACGAACAGCAAGGAAAAAAATATACGTTTTATATCAGTTGTGTCCATGGCGCAGTTATTTATTTCCAGAAAGAAATTCGATAAAGATTATACTTTGATTAAAGTCCAGAAGACTTTGCAGGTATGCTTCTTTAATTCCAAGGCTATTTCTTATACCTAAGAGATATTCGCCATAACCGATCTCACCTCCTTTGAATGCGGCTTGAGACTGTTTCAGGATCAGATCAGCATTTGGCAATGCAGAAGTCCGATAGTAGTTCAAACTATTTCTGTTTTTCTCAACCTGTAGCAACGCTTGTTGAAATTGAGCGTGCAAGCCGAGTTGCATAGATTGGAAGTTGCTTTTTGCAATAAGGGTGTTTAAAGCTGCAGCTTTCACCCTTCCGTGATAAGGCAGGGACCACAACGGAATAGATATACCGATTTGAAAACCTGTAAAACGGTCACTCTGATTAGAAATATAACCATTTTCCGGATGGACGGTCCCCGTTAAAGTTTGATTGAAAAAACCGATTAAAAGATCGGGGGCCATTTTTGCGGACTGAACCTTCTTCATATTTTTTGCAACTTCTATTTGCTGAAGAGAATAAGACAACGAAGGATTGCGCGAAAGAAGAGTCGTATCAAGGGAGAGTTCGAGTTGATGCTCAGTTAATTCCTTCGGTTGAATGTCGGGGAGGCCAGGACTCATCAGCAATGTTTTTAATTGTGAACGCAGGACTGTGATGTCACTTTCATTTTGTCGAATCTTATTCTTTGCATCATTTCGCTGCACCTCCGCTGAGGTCTGTTCCAGGAGGTTTGTTTCGCCCGTTTTATAACGTAAGGAAGCTGACTTAAAAAAGCCTTCAAAAATACTGTCCTGCTGAAGCAATAAAGCGTGGCGTGAATAAGCATATGAAAGTTGGAAGTAGGTCTGCTTTACCCGGTATACTAGTTCATTTTTAGTTGAAACATTTTTCAACTCCGAGGCGGCCAACAGAGAACGGTTAAGAGCTCCTTGACTACCGAATACTGTAAAGGGGATAGATTGCGTTACCGTTATGTTATTATCGTTTGGATAATTATTATACTGACCGTAGAGAAGTGTAACATCGGCTTTTGGTAGATCGAACGACGTTTTTTTTAATTGCCGTTGAGATGCAACTTCATAATCGGCGGCCTTGATCTGTGCATTATTTTTTAAAGCATAGTCAATGGCCTGCTCCATTGTTAGCGCACTCTCCTGAGCAAATGCTTGGCACCACAAAAGAGTGAAAATTGTAATCATGAATATCTTCATTGCTCCAAAGTTTTAATTTTTCTTTTACCAATCCTCTCAACATAAATGTAAAGGCATGGAAGCACGATAAGGGTAAGTACTGTCGAGGTTATTAATCCGCCTATGACTACCGTTGCAAGCGGTTTCTGCACTTCAGCACCAGCGCTCGTAGCTAGCGCCATAGGAAAAAATCCGAGTGATGCAACCGCGGCGGTCAGTAAAACCGGACGCAGTCTAATTTGGGCTCCGGTAATAACAATATCATTCAGGTCCGTAAATCCTTCCTTTTTTAACCTGTTGAACTCCGCGATCAATACAATTCCATTCAATACAGCAACACCAAACAGGGCGATAAACCCGACTCCTGCTGAAATGCTGAAAGGCATCGAACGAATCAACAGTGCAAATACACCTCCGATAGCGGCCATAGGAATTGCAGTAAAAATCAATAAGGCTTGCGTCACGGAATGAAATGTAAAAAACAACAATAAAAATATGAGCAGTAGCGAAGCAGGGACAGCAATGGATAATCTAGCCTGAGCTTTTTCAAGATTTTCGAATTGTCCTCCATAAGTAGGATAATAGCCTGGAGGAAAATCAATTTGAGCTCGTAACTTTTCTTGAATCTCTTTTACAATGCTAGCCACGTCGCGTCCGCGAACATTAAATCCAATAACAATTCTTCTTTTGGCATCTTCTCTTTGTATCTGGTTCGGGCCAATTTTAAATTCTACGTTAGCTAATTGCTTTAATGGAATTTGCTCTCCAGTAGGTGAGGTAATAAACAGGTTGCGTACATCTTCAATACTTTGCCTGTTTTCTGAAGTTAACCGCACTACAAGATCGTACCTGCGCTCACCCTCGTAAACAAGACCAGCGGATTGTCCTGCAAATGCGGCGTTAACTGTTTGATTAATATCATTTATGTTTACTCCGTATTTTGCAACCTCGTCCCGATTAATATCAATCACGATCTGTGGCAATCCCGTTACTTCTTCGACATATAAGTCACGAGTTCCTTCGATTGCGCGAATAATTCTTCCAGCTTGCTGTGACAGATCGGTTAGAATGTCCAAATCTTCTCCAAATATCTTGACGGCAACATCTTGACGAACCCCACTCATCAATTCATTAAATCGCATTTGTATGGGTTGCTGAAAACCAAAGGTTACACCGGGAATAACTTCAAGCGCCTCAGTCATTTTCTCCGCCAGCTCCTCACGGTCATTCGCTTTTATCCATTGATCTTTTGGTTTAAGTATAACCATAAGATCACACGCCTCGATTGGCATGGGATCGGTAGGAATTTCTGAAGAGCCTATTTTACCGACAACCTCTTCTACTTCGTCAGGAAATTCACGGAGCAATACTTCAGCTCCCTTGGTTGCAGCGTCAACGGTATAGGATAAGCTGCTCCCTGTAAGCACACGCGTTTCTACAGCAAAATCACCCTCTTCAAGTGTTGGCAAGAACTCGCCACCCATGCGAAGGAAAATGAAGATGCTAATTACTAAGAGTATGATGGATGAAAATACAACGACAAACTTATGGTTTAGAGCTCTTCGTATGATCGGAGTATATTGACGATGGAAGAAATCCATCATCTTATCAGAAAAATTTCGCTTATGGTCGGGGTACTTACTTAGAAAAAGAGCTGACATCATCGGAATGTAAGTGAGGGATAAAATGAAAGCCCCGAGAATGGCAAAACTTACAGTTTGTGCCATAGGCTTGAACATTTTCCCTTCTACTCCAACTAAGGCAAGAATAGGAAGATAGACAATAAGGATTATGATTTCACCAAAAGCTGCCGAGGTCCGAATCTTAGAGGCGGATTGATAAACTTCTAAATCCATCTCTTCCTGAGTAAGTCGTTGCGTTAGTTTTCTTATGCCAAGGTGGTGCATAGTGGCTTCAACAATAATCACGGCGCCATCTACGATCAATCCGAAATCAATCGCACCAAGACTCATCAAGTTTCCTGAAACCCCAAAGACATGCATAAGGGAAACAGCAAAAAGCATGGCCAGCGGAATGACAGATGCCACAATTAAACCAGCCCGCAAATTTCCCAGGAACAACACTAGTACGGTGATGACGATGAGTGCGCCCTCAATCAAATTTTTTTCTACCGTTCCGATCGCACGATCAACCAATTGGCTCCGATCAAGAAACGGATCTATCTCTAACCCTTCAGGAAGGGTCTTTTCAATTTGCTCCATACGCTCCTTTACGCGGTTCACTACAGCACTTGAATTTTCTCCCTTTAACATCATCGTAACAGCACCAACCACTTCACCTGTATTATTGTATGTCATGGCTCCAAAACGGTTGGCATGACCAAACCTTACCTCAGCGATGTTTCGAATCAAAATCGGAATCCCGGCTTCTGAATTTCCCAGTACAATTTTTCCAATATCATCCACGGTTTCAATAAGTCCTTCGCTCCTGATAAACCATGCATTTGGTTTCCTGTCGATATAGGCTCCTCCTGTATTCTGATTATTTTTTTCCAAAGCAGAAAAAACGTCCGCAATGCTTAGATTGAAACTTATTAACTTATCTGGATCAAGGGCAATTTCATATTGCTTCAGGTAGCCGCCGAAACTAGCAACATCTGCAACCCCTGGTATACCTAACAACTGCCTTCGAACAATCCAATCCTGAATACTACGAAGTTCCATGGCATCAAATTTCTCCTCAAAACCCTTTTTTGGTTTTATGATATATTGATATATCTCTCCCAAACCAGTTGTTAATGGGGCAAGCTCCGGTTCGGCAACTCCGGGTGGGATTTGTTTGGAGGCAACCGTTAATCGTTCACTAACTTGTTGACGTGCCCAATAAACATCTACGTTATCGTGAAAGACAATGGTAACTACCGATAATCCGAACCTGGAAAAACTTCTTATTTCTTCTACATCCGGAATGGTTGCCATAGTTTGTTCAACCGGGAAGGTCACCAGTCTTTCGATATCCAAAGCAGATTGAGAAGGCGCTACCGTGAGTACCTGGACCTGATTATTAGTGATATCAGGGACTGCATCAATGGGTAATTGCATGATTGAGTAGCTTCCCCAAATGATCAGTGCTATCGTGAATAGGCCGATAATCAGCTTATTCTTAATGGAGTAATAAATAATTTTGTCCAGCATTTTAAAAATTTAAAAAATCACCTGAGCGCATCATGATTAAT
Organism: uncultured Bacteroidota bacterium; assembly: GCA_963837415.1. Classification (GTDB taxonomy): domain Bacteria; phylum Bacteroidota; class Bacteroidia; order Cytophagales; family Cyclobacteriaceae; genus Chryseolinea. The sequence continues at coordinate 205,130 of CAWING010000012.1, forward strand.
TATGATTCCTTTGGACATAACTAACTACGACCTGAAGTTTGATCTTCTTTACTTAAATAGGTGTCAAATGTTTAGAAACAGAAATCCGTTTGGACTCAAAGAAACTTTGGCGGCTGCCAGATGGAATGAGAAATTGACTTCGTAAAGTCAGAAGTTAGATTAAAATTATTGTCAGAAAACTTTGGAAGGTAAACTAAGAATTGAAAATATGCAGGTTGATTAATTTGTGAACTACAGCAATGGCAAATACACAACGGCGAGCAAAGGTCAATGTCCTCAGGGGAATGGTTGTGCTTAGAAATGGAGGCAATTCCTGTTCTCTCTTCATCCCTACAGGCTTCAGTGTCACTGCACGGATAGCAGGAGAAGAACAAAATGTAAAGGGATAATATAATGTTGATAAACTTCACGGATCACAAAGATACAATTAAACCAAGTGCCATTGAATTCACAACCTTTTTTTGTTTAAAATAGTACGTGACCCGGGAAAATGATTTTACTGTTATACTATGGGTCCACGTAAGTAAAAATGAATGTTATGAGGTTTAATTCAACTATTACAAGTTTTTAGCGTGTGCCTGTTTTGCGATCCACATCTCGCTTCGTTTCCTGAACGGAAGTTTTCCATGTATAGATACGCTTCAAGGATGGATGCTGCCTCAACCGAGCCAGGCCTTTGTCACTAAGCCCGGTTTCGTTTAGGTTTAATGCCTCGAGGTGGTTCAGACCGGACAGCAGATCCACGATCCCATCGCCAACAGCGTTTTTTTCCAGGCGCAGTTTTTCCAGGTTTGTCATCTGCCTCAATATGGAGAGGTTCGCTTCGGTTAAGTTGTTGTCAGATAGATTCAACCAAACTACATTTTTTGCTAAGGCGCCCAGGTCCTTCTCAATTTCGCGGATGCTAAAATCACTCTGGGGTGGCAAAGTGATGTCTAGCATACGCGGCGCATGTAACATTACCCGTATCACTAGTCCTTTCTTGCGAAGTTTTTCAACGGCTGCCATATCTGTTGACTGAGGTATCAATGGGTTAACCGGCCGCATACCGGCAAGTCCTGCTTCGGGCAAAGGGGAGGCACCCGGTAGTTGGAGTAGCGCGGCCACTATTGGCAGTATACGCTCATGTTCTTTCAGGTCTGCCAGCTTTTTCCCTTGTGTGGCTTCCCCGTTCTCGATCCACCAGCGGATCATTTCAGTTTCTGTTTTTGTAAGTGGAATCTTGCCATCGGTAGGCATAAAATCTTCATGCGCTGGGTCCAGCGTAATGCGTCGGTAGAGCTCGCTGTCGCCAGGTTTCCCAGCCACCACTACAGGGCCATGTTTTCCTCCTTTCATCAAGTCCTTATAGGTGGTGAGGATCAATTCACCTTTGCGTTTCCCTTTTCGGTGGCATCCTCCACAGCGGCGCTCCAGCATCGGGTGCACCAGGTCTTCAAAAAGTAATGCTTCATCTGCCTTCACAGGCTTTACACGCACACGATATGTCCAGTTGTCCAGGGAAAGATAATCGCTGCCATGGGTCAGACTGCCACCCTGGTGTCCCGTATAGGCCAGCAGTATTATCACTATAACGCACAACGCAGTGACTATCCACTCATGAACAACATAGAACGCTGAATAAAAAGAGGTAGTCAGCGACCAAAGTATACCTGAAACCACGGCCAGCGTGATGCCCGCCAATTTGTGGTTGCTTAAAATGCCAGCATCATAATCTCCGCTCAGCGACAACATGTAACCAAAAACACATGCTGCCAGGGCAGAAAGAAATCCAGCAAACAGCGTGAGTGAAACCGCTTCCTTTAAAAACCGGTATTTCGGAACATACGAGAACACATTGAAGATAGCGCCCAAAAGTAAAAAACCGATGGGTAGGTGAACAACCAACGGGTGAAGGCGCCCAAAAAAAGTATAGATGTCCACCAGTATCATGCTACGTCAGGTAAATTATAATAGTGTCTCTATTGACAGACATAAAGATTTTTTCGTCTATACAATAGATTAAGTTCACGCCAGTATTGATGTTACTACTTTTCCATGTACATCCGTGAGCCGGAATCGCCGCCCTTGAAATTTATACGTAAGCCTCTCATGATCTATACCCATCAGGTGCATGAGGGTTGCCTGGAAATCATGAACGTGCACCGGATCCTTCACGATGTTGTAGCTGAAGTCGTCTGTCTCGCCGTAGCTGAAGCCAGCTTTTACGCCGGCGCCGGCCATCCACATGGAGAAACAACGGGGATGATGGTCGCGACCATAGTCGGTCGCGGTAAGTTTTCCCTGTGAATACACGGTCCTTCCGAATTCGCCACCCCAGATGACAAGCGTGTCTTCCAGCAGTCCGCGGCGTTTCAGGTCCTTGACTAGCGCAGCCGTTGCCTGATCGGTATCCTTGCACTGCCGTGCAATGTTTTTAGGCAGGCCGCCATGCTGGTCCCAGCCCTGATGGTAGAGCTGCACAAACTTGACGTCTTTTTCCAGAAGCTTTCGCGCGAGGATGCAATTCGCAGCATAGGTGCCGGCATCGCGGCTGCCCGGACCATACAAGTCGAATACCTCATCTGGCTCTTTTGATGTATCCACTACGCTGGGCACAGAAGTCTGCATTCGGAATGCCATTTCATATTGTGCAATGCGGTTGTCGATTTCGGGGTCGCCGTAAGTATCGTTTTGCAATTGGTTCAGCTTTGTGAGGTATTCCAGCATTTCCTTTCGATCGGCGCCATCATACCCTTCTGGGTTGTTCAGGAACAACACAGGATCTTTGCCTGAACGGAACTCCACACCCTGATGTCGTGTCGGAAGAAATCCATTGCCCCACAGACGTGAATACAACGGCTGGTCCAGCTGCGCATTTTTGGAAACGAGAACAATGAACGTGGGAAGGTTTTCGTTGTCCGATCCGAGTCCATAGCTCACCCAGGAGCCAATGCTTGGCCTTCCGGCGAGTTGATTCCCAGTCTGAAAGAAGGTGATCGCTGGGTCATGGTTAATAGCGTCCGAATGGAGCGACTTGATCACGCATAACTCGTCTATCACTTGTGCGGTATGAGGCAAGAGCTCACTCACCCAGGTTTGGGTTTTCCCGTGTTGCTGAAACTTATAAATCGACGGTACCACCGGCAATATAGCCTGGCTTGCGCTCATGCCCGTAAGACGTTGTCCCTTTCGAATAGAATCGGGAAGATCCTGTCCCATCAGATTTACCAATGCTGGCTTGTAGTCGAACGTCTCAAATTGCGATGGCCCACCAGCCATGAAAAGATACACGATACGTTTTGCCTTGGGTACAAAGTGTGGAAGCGCTGCAAGCATGGCGTCCTCGGTGGACGCGCTCGGTACAGCAGCAAGCACTGGTGCCGGACCGCTGGCCAATCCCTTCATACCCAATAGACTTCCCGTTGCCAACGCGCCGAGGCCTAGAGACGTCTTTAGCAGGAAACGGCGACGGTCAAGTTTCCTATGGAGCGCATCAGCTTCGGGTGTGTTAAGTCTGAATTCTTCGGAATGCGAATGTGACATAAGACATTATCTTTTAGTTAATGTTGCGTCTGAGTTCATAATTGTGCTTGCCACAACAGCGTTGGCAGCAATAAGAGACCTATCGAGTGTGCGATTCACAATATGTTGGCCAGCGTTCAGCCATCCTTTAGCTTTAGCAGGATGCTCCTGGAATTTTTTGTATTGCAAACGCTGAAGGTCCAGCAGTAAATCTATTTCTTTTTTAGCAGGTGTTCGCCCAGTAAGCTTGCGATACGTACTTGAAATACTTAGCCTGGGATCGTCTTCCTCTGTCATTTGCTCGCCCAGCACACAGGCGGCTTCGACGAACGTTGGGTCGTTAAGCGTTACCAAAGATTGCAGCGGCGTACTGGTGCGCTGCCGCCGAACAACGCAATAGCTACGGCTCGGAGCATCAAAGGTTGCTAACGTTGGATTCGGCACCGTTCGCTTCACCACCACATATAAACTTCGCCGGTAAACCACCTGACCGGTGTCCGGAACATAATGCGTATTGTTGATCTCCCAGAGTCCATCAGGTTGGTAAGGCTTCATGCTCTTCCCTCCTATTTCCTTGCGCATCAGTCCGGATGCTGCGAGCGCATTGTCGCGAATCATCTCCGCAGACATTCGGTTTGCCGGGCCGTGTGATAACCATCTATTTTCTGCGTCTTTCTCCCGAGCAACAGCCGAGGCACGCGAATCCTGCCGGTATGTTGCTGACATGACGATAAGCTTCTGGAGCTTTTTTATGTCCCAGCCATCCTCGCGAAAATTTATCGCAAGCCAGTCCAATAGCTCCAGGTGACTGGGCATCTCACCCTGGTTGCCAAAATCTTCCGTGGTCTTCACCAGCCCTGTTCCGAAGAAATTCTGCCAGAATCTGTTTACCGCTACGCGGGCTGTAAGGGGATGATCTTCGTGTGTCAGCCATTGCGCCAACCCCAATCTGTTCTTCGGAAGCTTCGCAGGAAAAGGAAGCACAGACTCCGGCACATTTGGAAATACTTCCTCGCCTGGGGAATCGTAGCTACCCCGATGTAAAACGAAAGTTTTTCGGGGCTTGGGCATTTCTTCCATGACCATGACCTCCTGCACCTTTTCGGCTGAATCATTTTGCAGTGTCCGTATTTTCCGAAGCTCCATTCGGACGGATTCAACTTCAGGGCTAACGGCCGATAAATAATAGTTTCTCAGATCAGTTCGCAAAGCGCTTGTAAGGGCCGAGGGCTGCTGTATGCAAATGGCAGACCATGCTTCCCGTCGCGCAAGGATCCTCGCTTCGACGGCGGTGACTTCCCTGATTGTAAACCACGATGTCATCTACTTTGCCATGCTTCAATCCCCAGCCACGATCCCACGCTCCGATCTGTAGCCCGGGCTGTCCGTGATAAAGAAGTATATCCTTGGTGAGATCGTCACGCGCGGTTTCCATCCTCAGTTCGCTACCGTCCAGGTAAAGGCGCAGACCCGCTGCACGCGAAGAACCATCATACGTCATCGTAAGCTGCATCCACCTGTCGCGAGGTACATCTTGCGTAGAGAATTTCGTGATCGCATTCGAGGGTGCCGTATGCGAAACGCCCAGTCTCAGCCTGTTGTTCTTCACGTACAGGTCATAGCCCCGGTAATTAAAGTGCCGCTCTTTCGCACTTTTATGAAAGATCACGCCCTCTTTCAGGTCTTTCGGAATGTACACCCAAAGGCCGATGCTGAAGGCGTCACTGCGCCGGAAAAGACCCACTTCTTTCAGGTCAAGCCAGGCATCGCCATTCATTGTCAACGCTTTACCGCCGTCGCGGTTCTCGAACACCGGCAACTCCTGGCCTGTGATAAGTTGCAACGACCCTTCCTGGTTCGGGTTTATGCTGTTTCTCAGCGAACCATTGTCAAATGGGTAGTGCGCGACTAGGCCGGTCTTTGGTATTTTCTCTTTCGCTAAGTCATGAAAAGCATCGGAAGCTAGCCAGGATTCGAAGCCTGAACCGGCAGTTCGTTTTGCGTTCTCCAACTTCTTTTCCTGTTCAGACGTTCCCTTTTTCAGAAACGCGAGGATCTTTTCTTGCTGTTCGGTGGGTAGCATTAGTGTTGGCCCGGGCATGGCATCGTCCCACGAGATCTGACCTGCTTCGGGTACATTGTTGAAGAAGCTGAAAAGCTCGTAATAATTTTTGTGGGAGATAGGATCGAACTTGTGATCGTGGCAGCGGGCACATCCCACAGAGAGGCCGAGAAAAGCATCTCCGAATGTATTCGTGCGGTCCACTACATATTCTGCCTGGAACTCTTCATCAATAACTCCGCCTTCCATGTTTTGCGCATGATTTCGGTTAAAGGCCGTGGCGAGGATCATTTCTTTCGTTGCATTCGGCATCAGGTCGCCGGCCAATTGGTAGTGGATGAACTTGTCATAGGAATAATTTTTATTGAATGCCTGTATCACCCAGTCGCGATAAGGCGACATATCGCGAAGCCTGTCAACGGTATAGCCATGCGAATCTGCGAATCGCGCGAGGTCCAGCCAATCCACGGCCATCTTTTCACCGTAATGCGGACTGCTAAGCAGGCGATCTACCAGTTTTTCATATGTATCGCTAGAATTGTTCCGCATAAAGGCATCGATCTCCTCCAGTGTAGGTGGCAGTCCAGTAAGGTCGAGGGTAACCCGTCGGAGAAGCAATTCCTTATTTGCTTCCGGAGAAGGTTCCAGTCCTTCCTGATCAAGCTTGTGAAAAATAAAACGGTCAATATCATTTACTGCTTTTCCGTCGTATCGACTTTCAGGTACCTCCGGGAGTGCCGGCTTTACAAATGCCCAATGGGTCTTATACTCCGCGCCTTCATCGATCCATTTTATAAGGGTGGCTTTTTCTTTGGCGCTCAAGGTAAGGTTCGACTCCGGCGCAGGCATCTTATAATCTGGGTCGTCGCTTAAAATGCGATGAAACATTTCGCTTCCATCTAGATCGCCAGGATCGATAGCTACTTTCCCTGGGCTTTCTGAAAGTTCGGCAAGCGCTACTTCTTTCAGATCCAGCCGCAGGCCTGCTTTCTGCTTTGCCTTATCCGGCCCGTGGCAGGCAAAACATTTGTCACTCAGGATCGGCTTCACATGAAGGTTATAGTCTAGCCGGTCCGGTAGATCAGCATAGGCATCGGATACATCCGCTGGAAGTGGCGGAGAACAGGCAGCAAGGAAAAGGCTGGCAACAATAAACATATATCGTTAAATATCGTTGTCTCACAGCGTCGTATTTCTTTACAGGTTCAAAGACAATTTCCGTAACACGTTCAATTTCGCAAGCCTCCGGATAGTTTTTGCATCCATCGACATTACCGCTAGCATCATCGCTCGGGTAAAGCCCACATTAAAACATTCGGCAGCATATCCGCCGCCGCCGGGTGTTGCTCCATTTCTTTTTTCGCCACCCGGATGTTCTTTGTCATAGTCCAGGATAAACGGATGCTCGGCATACAAACCACGCGTATACCCGTGGCTGAAGAGTTCCTGCATCACAGCGAACATATTTACCTGCCCTTCGTCCAGGAAAACTTCAGTATACTTATTGTATTTTATTTCCGAAATAACATTTCTGTAATGTACATGATTGATGCGGTTGCGCGAAGCAAAATAGCGGCAAACTTCAACAGGGTCTTCTCCCATTTGCTGCATCACTCCGCAATCAAATGTAATACCATTCGAAGGGCTGTCAACTAGTGTAATGAGACGTTTCAGACCCTCCAAGTTCGCCATAATCTGGTCTGACCCGTGACTTTGCTGCGAGACGGGATCATTCGGATGGAGTGCCATGCGAACTCCAGCTTTTTCCGCAACAGGAATCACCGCTTTCAAAAAATATTCTAGGTTTTTCCATATCGCTTCAGCCCTGTGAATACCAATCTCCGGTTTAGGAGGCAAGTCTTTTACTTTGCTGTACTCGAAAGCAGTAAGTCCAACCCCTCCCCTACCCTCCTTTTCAAAATAACCCTCGATCAAACGGTCAACGTAAAAATTGTACTCCACCGTGGGCAGTCCGCAAGCGCCAGCAGCTTGTAGTGACTCCTTTATCAAAGCTATATCCTCATCTCGTCCTTCGCGATCTAATACAATGCTAGGCTTGACAATATACATGAGGTTGATCAACGTTAGGCCCTGTTCCCTGAACTTCTGCATATAATCACGCAGCTCGGATTCTCTCCAGGGTCCTGGTCCCCAGACTGTGCTGACGTAATTAATCCCGATCTGTTTCAATCGGCGCATCATCTTTACATCAGCGTTGACAGGACAGTTAAGAACCATCTTGGGTGTATGTTCTCCCTCGGTGAGAGGCCATTTTTTTGCACGGCTATTTTTGGTTTTCGCAAATACATCATTGTTACCGGAAAGGGACAGCGCTGCGATGGCTGAACTCTGTTTTATAAAATTTCTGCGATCGTTCTTCATAGCATCGTTCACTAAATACCTATTTATTAAATATCATTTTTTATTAACATTAGAGCAACCCCACCGCTCGCTTTCAGATCAAATGATACCGTCTGATTAGATTTTACATTTCTATTTTCCACTTTCACATGCGTTCTTGTTTTTATGATTTCACCACCGTCGGAATAAATAGTAGCTGTATAAGTTGAATTCTTATCCAAAAATGAAAGCGGAATTTTTATAGACCTTGCTTCACTGTTCGTAATGGCTCCGATGAACCAATCCTTGCCGGAGCGCCTGGCCACCGTAACGTGTTTACCAATCTCACCCTGTAAAACTTTTGTATCATCCCATGTCGTGGGCATCTTATCCCAGAATTCGATTTCAGGTTCGCCCTGATAACAATTGGGACCATCGTAACAATATAATGGCGGCAACGGATTGAAAAAAACGACGGGAAGGCATAGCCTGTGGGTAAACGTTGTACCGGTCGTTGCATAGTACGCGAGCGTGAAGTCAGCCGCACCAGCAATCATGCGCGTAAAGGCCAATTGCGTATCGTGCGTCGCATCCGGCGTCATCTCGCTCAATATACCTTCCTGCGTCAGGAGATTGGGATATGTTCTGCTGATACCGGTAGGCCTGAACTCATCGTGAATATCCACCAGAATGTGGTGCTTCGCGCATTTACTGACGGCTTCAACAATCCAGCTCTCCCACATTTGAGATCCTACTTCAACAAACCCAAACTTAATCCCCTTCACTCCCCACTTCTCGTACAATGGCAGGATCTCATCCAGATATACCAAGAGATGCTTAATGTTTACGTACAACCATACACCTACACCTCTTTCTTTGGCATACTGAATCAATACAGGTAAATCCAGGTCGCCTTTGTTAATGTATTGAATCGTGTCCGGGGCCACGCCCCTGGGGTCGCTCTTTGAGCTCCACTCATGTCCGTACCAGCCGGCATCAAAGTGAACGTATTGCATATTTCTCTTGACGGCGAAGTCAACCGCGTCTTTTCCGCCTTTCGGAGAGTTCGTCATGTCCCACATGATTTTACCGGGCTTTATCCATGAAACATCTTGCAATGCTGTAGGATCATTTAGATTCAGCAATATGAAATTATTCTCCACCAATTGTCCGGGTTGTTCTGCTACCATTACCACGCGCCAAGGAACAGTAAAGGGGGTCATAGCCTGCACGCGTCCATCCGTTGCGCAAAGAATGGTATTAGCCTTGGTTTTACTCAGTGTAAATCTGGTCCGCGCATAATTCACCATTTCAGCTTCCGCAAGAGATGCGTATAGGCCATTGGATAGTTCTAAGGTCAAAGGACGTTCGTTTTGCGAAGGCCAGTCAGACAGCGGTAGTAATTTATACAAACATTGCGCGCAATTTGTAAACCAGGCTTTCGTGTTCTCTGGCATCGTGAACTCAGTCAGCTCCTCCCGTACTTCATCTGACTCCCGTCCTCCCCATTTTTCAATAAATTCATATTGAAATGCCACGCCTTCGTTGTAGGCGCGTATGGTCAACCCAAGCCCGTTTTTGTCATCCTTCTTTGTGAGGAGAACATATGTCTGGTTGTAATGATCTCGTATGCTACTCCGCTCTCCCCACACGGGAATCCAGGTGGTATCCTTTTTACTTTCGATAACTTTTTGGATGCTGAGATCTTTCGAATATCTTCCAACGCCTAAACGGGAAGGAAGTATTACCGACTTGGAATTGTAATCTACTTTCCAGGAAAGCATGCCGTCGTTCAAGGAGAATTCAGCCATGATCTTGCCGTCAGGAGAACGAACGTCAATGATTTCCTGCGCGTGCAACGTTGTCACCAACAGGAAAATAAGCACACTCAAATATTTACCAATTGACCATCTCATTCTTTTGTTTCTACCGTTTGTTTGATCCGCACGGGCTACTATAAAATTCCAGATAAGTCCAGCGTATCCCTTAATTGCTTTTGTTGTCCGACCAATCGTGTCTTCATATCTTTCAACACCGCGCGATAACTACTTTCTTCCGATACATCCTGCATTTCATTTGGATCTTTCTTCAGATCAAAAAGTAAAATTTTGGATGCTTCCGGATAGACAATCAGCTTATAACGATCCGTTCTGACCATACGCTGAAGGTTGATATAGGCTCCGTAAATTTCCGGATAGACCGAATTTGATTTTCTGTTCTTTACGATTGACATTAGGCTATTGAAATAAACATCATTAGGTTTTGCCGTCCCAGCCAGCTCATAGGTTGTAGCCATAATATCCTGAAGGTATACCTGCTGTTCTCTTTTTTCTCCTTTTGGAATTCCAGGACCCGCTATGATCAGGGGGACACGCATACTATGATCGAACATGTTCTGCTTCCCCAGCAAGCCATGCTGACCTACAGCCAGGCCGTGATCCGACGCGAAGAAGATGTACGTATTGTCAAGTTTTCCACTGGCACGCAGCGCGTGAAGAATTTTTCCAATCTGTTCGTCCATATGCGAAATGATTGCATAATACTCCTGGATATGTTTCTTTATGGCAAAAGGTGTTCTGGGGAACGGTGCCAACTTTTCGTCCCTTGAATTTATACCCGCGCCAATCTTTTCCTTGTAAGGATAATCAGCAAGATAATTTGCTGGTACAGAGATTTTTTCCAGCGGATATTGGTCAATAAATTTTTTAGGAGCCTGCCTGGGGTCATGGGGCGCATGGAATGCGAGGTACATAAAAAATGGTGCATTCTTTTTTCGCAATTTCCTTAAAATGTGCGAGCGCATCATCCGCAAGCACCTCGCTCCAGTGTTTCCCGCCTTTCCAAAATCCTTCAAATTTATTATCCCATGGCTGCCATATTTTATCATCCTGTGAATGAGGACGATCATATCCTTCCGGTGTCTGGTTGGGTCCTGTGCTGTTGGCGTTTATAACGTGATCGAAGATTGCATTTACATCGGTCTTCCCCTGCCATTTACCACTCATGTAGGTTTCATACCCCGTCTTTTTTAAATGTTGAACCCATATACCAGTCGTTGTGATCAAGTCATTCATTTTTTTCTCGGATTGTTGCGCGTCCCATAAAGGTTGACCGGTAAGCATCATGGTGCGGCTGGCGGTACACACCGCACCTTGCCACGATCCCATGTTAAAGGCGTTCGTGAACGCAGTCCCCGCAGCAACAAGAGAATCCAGGTGTGGTGTGAAAATTTCATTTGCACCTAAAGCCCGGATGGTAAGGTATGCCTGATCGTCCGTAAATATGAATAGTATGTTGGGCTTTCGGGCTTGACCAGGCTCTAAGGTGGTGACAGCGGAGTGGATGAAGCGCGGATAAAACAAAACCAGCGAATAACAATGAAACTGCAATCCATCGTTGCTGAACATTAAACCAACGTGTCGGATAGAGCTTCATTGCGGATGGTGTTAATCGTTATTCTTTCAGTGAAAATGCCACGTATGCGTCACTGGAAGGCGTTCCTAATTTTCCTCCTCCGCCCGCGGCGATTACTACGTATTGCTTTCCATCAACCTCGTAGACACTCGGTGTTGCAGTTCCTGTTGCAGGAAGTTTGTATTGCCACAACACTTTACCGGTTTGCTGATCGAATGCGCGAAAGTATTCATCTCTTGACCCGCCGATAAAGATCAAGCCACCTCCCGTGACAGCGGGGCCGCCAAGACTTTGAGTGCCCGTGGGAGGTATACCTTTCTTAATAAGTTCCGGGTATTCGCCCAGGGGTACCTTCCACAATATCTCGCCCTTGTTCAAATCTATTGCGTTTAGTGTTCCCCAGGGTGGCTTCACGCCGGGATAACCTTCCTTGTCGGTGAGTAAATTCCAGCCATCATGGACAAAGCGATACTGTGTGTTCGTCGTGTCCTTGATGTGCAATGCTTTTTTGTTTTTAAGATCTTTTTTGTCGAACAGAAATGCTATCAGGGCTTCCTTATCATCCTCAGTAAGATTGGGAAAGGCAGGCATTTGTCCTTTACCCTGTTTTTAACAGTGAGGCTATCTGCGCTTCCGATCGTTTTCCGGAAAGATTCAAAAGCGAAGGATAGACATTCGTTCCCGCGCGGTCACCCCCATGACATGCTGTGCAATTATTAAGGGTATACACCCTCTTGCCGGCATTGGCCAGGTAAACTTCCTTCCCGGCGGTGTCGATCTGCCGCATCTTTATGATCAAGGGGATTTCATTGGCATTCACATACATGATGCCTTGTCCGGGATCAACGGCTGCCCCACCCCATTCTGCACCGCCACGTGTCCCGGGAAATTGTACCGTACCCTCCACGCTGTGCGGCATAAAGATCGATCCCATTCGAGCGCCTTTAATTTTGTCAAGGACAAACTGATGAGATTCCGGAGAGAGATCGGTAACATCAGCCTCCGTAAAGTTGTGTCTCACAAAAGGCGGAGGTTTTGAGGGAAAAGGTTGTGTCGTCCAGACTTCTTCTCCCAAAATATCGGAGGCGGGAACTGGACGCTCCTCAATCGGAAATATGGGTTCACCAGTCTCACGATTAAACACGAATACCATTCCCATTTTTGTGACCTGAGCCACTGCATCAACTTTTTTTCCTTCGTGTGTGACGCGTAAGCAGGTTTGGTGGAGCAGGTAGATCATAGTCCCATATATCATGATGCACCAATTGATAGTGCCAGATCAATTTTCCTGTAGCCGCCTCGACGGCTAAAAGACAATTGGCATAAAGATTTTTTCCTTTCCTGTTTCCACCATAAAAATCAAAGGATGCTGAACCGGTAGGTATAAAAACCATTCCGCGTTTTTCATCGACACTCATGCCGCTCCAGTTGTTGACCCCGCCAACTTCCTTGTATGCGTTTTTCGACCATGTATCATAACCTGTCTCGCCAGGTTGTGGAATGGTATGAAATGTCCAGACAGTTTTGCCCGTCCGTACATCGTATGCCCTTATAAATCCGGGTGGTGCATCCCATCCATCGCTCAAGGCTGTGCCCTGGATGATCAGATCTTTATAAATAATACCAGGGGAAGTAGAAGTGACGTTAAGGTTAGATGCCTCACGCAGTAGGCCTTCCCGCAAATCGATTTTACCTTGTTCACCAAACTCAGGCGAAAGTGCTCCATTGGTAGCGTTGAGCGAATAGAGATATGGCCCTGCAGAAAAAAAGATCCGCTTATCCTGCCCGGATTCCCAAAACGTTACACCCCGATTTACTCCCGAAGATTGTGCTGCCGTCAAATGGATCAAATTTCCAGATCTCTTTTCCTGTTCCCGGATTTAGTGCAATGAGTTTCAGCTTCGGCGACGTGACATACATCATTCCATTCGCGATGATTGGATTGCATTGAATGGTAGAATGGTTTCCCGCTTCCGCGTCACCCGTGTGATAAGTCCAGGCCACCTGAAGCTGACTTACATTTTCCTTATTGATCTGATCCAGCCCCGAATATGCCGTGTTGGACGCATCACCACGGTACACTGACCATGTGTTATGAGTCCCCTCTTTAGGCTGACAGGAGAAAATAAATAACAGACAGCCTGAAAGAAAAAAGCTGCGCAGAATATAGTTTTTACTATTCATTAGCTCCATGATGTTGATAAGCTCGTTCTATTCAAGGGTAGTATATTATTATTATTATGCAATAAACAAAACCGTTACTGAATTTCAGATTGAACCTAGCCCACCCTTTTCAACCGTAATGAGCCGAGCCCTGCAATAATTTTTGTTCTCTCGGAGTATGCTTCGTTACCTCACGCAATAAACGTAGCCATCGTTGCCCACCACCAGGATGGAAACGGGGCCATTTTTTTCCAACGTAACTACCGTGGGAGGTCCGACCTGCGCAGGGAATTTAATTTGCCAGCGAAGTTCACCGGCTGATCCAGTGCGCGGCGCGCCCAGGCAGTAAAGTGTATTTTCGATAACCACCAGTGCCTCGTCGCGACCATCGCCATCCAGATCAGCACTGGCCGTACCACGCACCGGATCTGAGTGTATCTTAAAGGATTCAAAACGTTCGCCTGTAGGATTCGGCATACTCCACTTCAGTTTGCCAGACGCCAGGTCATAGCTTCGCACACCATCTTCATAACCGACGCCGACGACATCTGCGCGGCCATCTCCGTCAAAGTCTCCGAAGGACGGCAAGTATGCCGGACTTTTATCCAGCGCATCAAACCAGACCAACGTTCCATCCAGGCGAATAACCCCGGTCATCAACTGGCCACTGAAGAACAGTGCAGGCTTGCCCTCGTTCATGAAATTTCCCGCCACCGCATGGCCAAAGTAAACCTGCTTTTCATAAACCTGTTTCCATTTCGCGTCCATGGCGAGGATGTCCTTGCCATCCGTTCCTTTCATCATATAGAGAATACTAGGCCACAGGGAGGCCACGTCATCAAGTCCATCGCCGTCGTAGTCTGCAATCGCGAAGGTATTTCCGCCCACAGCGCGTTTGCTGATCTGCTTATCGCGGTGCCAGATCAAATGACCGTCCTTGCCGGAAAGGAGAAACGTCTCCTCGCTGTGCATCTTCGATCGCATGGTAGTTACTAATACATCTTGCCGGCGTATATCGGTGAAGTTGCCAGCCTGCCAGTATAAAACGCCGCCGGTGTTGTTTGGAGGAGGAGTACCAGCAATCCGGGGAAACTCGTGTTGCCAAACAAGGCTCCCGTCCATATTCTTCACCGATATGCGGGCTAAGCCAGACGATCCGGCATCCCCCACAATGAGTTGCCGATGACCGTCTCCCGCGAGATCGGCAACCACGGTACCAAATGTTCTGGGCCATGATGCACCCTGACCGCGTCCGGGGACATATTTCAATTGCACTTTATCGCCATCCTTCTTTGGTGGCGGGAATAGTACCACTTCATCACTCGCGCCCTGAACGGCAACAGTGGGTGCGTTGGCCCCGTCCGGCCAGGCGACCATCGCAGCGCTTGGTTCAAAGCCAAGGCGTTTTGTGGCATGACGCCCCACATTTCCATTTGTGATCATTAGTTTAGACGGCTGCCCAAAGTGATGTGTGGACCTGACCAGTATCCGTCCAGTTGCATCTAAACCCAAACCATCGAGGTTCTCGCCCGTGATCACCGTAACAGGTTTGAACGCCGATCCATCCCATTGCGCCACAGATAAAGTTGTTTGAAGTAATTTACGATTCCCGTAGAACGACATACGCGCGCTTTCCCAGGATCTGACTCATGACGGTCTGCTGTCCCAACGTTGCCATGCTCTTTACATGTACGGGCAAGGGCGGATTCCATGCCTGCCAATTCATATTTTCTTTTTCCCAGATAATTTTCGGCTGGCTACCTTTAAGTGAGCGCACCCGTATTTTTGCCAGTGTACCAACGTCACGGGTACACGTCGTGAGTAGTTCGTTCACGCCATCGCCATCCAGGTCCAGGGGCGCAGCCAACACCTCATCTGGAAAATCAACTTTCATGCTACCCGTGATCGCATCGAAGAATGTTAGGTGCCATCGGTTGTCGCCAGCCTCGTTGAAAAGTGTAACGCTGACTTCCCGTTTCCCATCACCGTCAATATCGATAGCAGCGGGATCGGGTGCCACACGCATGATCTTTTGCGGATCTGCGATGTCCGGTTCAATATTTCTTTGCCAGAGCAGGCTCAGCTTTCCATTGCGGAAACCAAGTACATCGACGTGTTTGGAGAAGTCGGCCTGCACAAGGAACTCCGACTTCCCGTCACCGTCAAAATCATAAACGCCATGAAAGCCATAGCTCCGGTTGTCATTAAAAGTACAGCTATCCTTGGCGGCGCCTGTACGGGCATCGAGCAATATCAATTTGTAAAAGGGAAGGATTGCTATTTCTTTAGCGCCATCGCCGTCAAAGTCGCCCGCCAACGGCAGCGCATTAAAAAGATATGACATAGGTTTAGTCTCCCAGATCTTCACCCACTTGCCGTTTTGCTTTGCAAAGCAACGACCAACGCAAAAGCGCCCATTGTCCGTTGGTCATGGGTTTATCAAAAGCGCTTTCAAATTCCAGCTTCTCCTTTCCCGGATAATCAGGCTAGGATGTCGGCGTAGGTGGACGATACCGAATGCATGTTATTGTCCTCCTCAGGATTCTTCGGTGTGGGAATGAAATCAGTCTGGGTGATAGAGTCTTTGGCAGATTAGTTTCACTTCTTCGCCCGGGAGGGTGATCTGGTTATTTCCGTTTCCTGGCTCCACCACTACGAGACTTTCAAGCGCTCCTGCGAACTGCTTCCACACAATGGCCGGTTTAGTGATTTTACCGCGTAACGGGGAATGTGCTTCCTGGGTTCCGGTCCGGCGAAAAGAGGGCCATTCCCCAGGCTTTGGAAATTTACTATCCAGCTGTAACCTGATCCTTTTTGTTGGTTTTGGAATGAAGATTGAACCTGCGCAGTGGGGTTGTTGGATTGCTAAGGCTACTAAAATATAAAAAGGAAGAAGATGTCTTGTTTCATGAGTAATATTTTTTAGACGCCATAAAAATTGATGAAGTATAGGTTCCCTCCCGTTATCGGGAAACCTTCCAACGTATAGATATATAATTCGTCTTATCTCACGCAATAAATGTAGCCGTCTTTGCTGACGACCAGGATTGAAACGCTACCATCCTTGTCTAGCGTAACCACAGTGGGAGGCCCTATTTGCTTAGGGAAATCAATCTGCCAGCGAATTTCACCGGCCTGTCCGTTGCGAGTGGAGCCCAGACAATAGAGGGTATTGTTCAGCGAGATCAATGCCTCATCGCGCCCATCACTGTCAAGGTCGGCACTGGCACTTCCTTTTATCGGGTTTACACTTGATTGGCCGAATTCCTCAAAGCCTTTTGCGGGATTGGGCATCCGCCATTTCACTTCGCCAGTGGCCATGTCGTAACAACGAGTACCATCTTCATAACCGACGGCTAACATCTGGTATCTGCCGTTGCCGTCAAAGTCGCCAAACGAAGGGAGGTATCCCGGGCTTTTATCCGGCGCGTCAAACCACGCCAGCGTGCCGTCCAGACGGATCAGTGCGGTGAGTAGCCTGCCGCTGAAAAAAATGGTGGGTTTGCCGTCGTTCATGAAATTTCCGGCTACAGCCTGCCCCAAATAAACACTGTTTTCATACACTTCCTTCCATTGCGCATCAATGGCCACGATGTCCTGACCAGTAGACCCTTTCAGAATGTAAAAAATGCTGGGCCATAGCGAGCATACATCGTCAAGCCCATCTCCATCGTAATCAGTGACCGCGAAGGCATTTCCGCCCACCCCGCGCGTGCTGATCTGTTTGTCTCGGTGCCAGATCAACTTACCATCAACTCCTGAAAGGAGATACGATTCTTCACTGCTACCCCTGGAGTGTTGTGTTGTTACCAGGACATCCAGACGGACCGGATCTCTGAAGTGACCAGTTTGCCAGAAGATCACGCCACCGGTATTGTTTGGTGGCGGGGTGCCGGCGATGCGCACAAATTCATGCTGCCAGACGACCGTGCCATCCAGGTTCTTGACCGACAGCTGTGCGAAGCCAGCAGGTGAAGCATCCGCGACGATCACCTGACGACGTCCGTCGCCAGATAGATCGGTGACTACCGGGCCGAACGTGATAGGCCATTTCGAGCCTTGACCGCGTCCGGATATGCGTGTCAATTTTACTTTTTCTTTGGCTGTCTTTGGCGGCGAGAATGCCACTATCTCTTCAACTATACCGTGTACAAGAATCGTCGGTGCCTCGGCGTGCATCCGGCCAACCCACAAGTGCCAACGCAGGGTCACGTCCGACACGTTGCGTTGTTTGGCGGACCAACTTACCGCTGATAACCTGAAGAGCGGAGAGACTCACCTTGCCCATGTTGTAACGTGACCAGCAACTTTCCATTTATATCAAAGCCGACAGCAGCAAGGTTCTTTCCGGCAGCTGACATAACGGTTTTAAATGTTGCTCCATCCCACCTGACGATTGACAATTTTGTTTCCGAAGTACCTACTGATTCCTGTAGTACTACAGAAGTAATTTTGTCGCGGACCTGACTCATCACGGTTTGCTGGCCTAAGGTTGCTATACTTTTTACATGAGCAGGCAACTGCGGATTCCAGGTCTGCCAGACAATATTTTCCTTTTCCCACAGAAGCTTAGACTGGCCTCCCTTCACAGAGCGAACGCGTATTTTTCGCAGCGTCGTGTCTTGGCTCGTACAGGTGGTCAGAATTTCTTTTACGCCATCACCGTCAATATCCAGCGGTGCGGCAAAAAATTCGTCTGGAAGATCCAATTTTGGCCGGCCCGTCATGGCATCGAGGAAGGTCACATGCCAGCGGTTGTCACCAGAGCTGTTGAAGAGTGTGGTGATTACTTCGGGGATTCCGTCGCCTTCGATGTCCATCACCGGATCGGGAGCTACCCGCAGGATCTTTTGAGGATGAGCAAGGTCCTGTTCGATATCCTGCTGCCAGAACAACGTGAGCTTGCCGTTACGGAATCCGATCACATCAACGTGTTTCGAAAAGTCGGCTTCGATGAGGAACTCCGACTTGCCGTCACCGTCGAAATCATATGCTCCAACAAACCCATAACTCCGGTGATCATTGAAGGCACAACTATCCCTGAGCTGGCCGGTACGTCCGTCAAACAGCAACATTTTCTTATGGGGAAGAACGGCGATCTCAGGTTTACCGTCGCCATCAAAGTCGCCCGCCATTGGCAATGCGCTAAAAAGTGACAAGATAGGTTTAGTCTCCCAGACCTTTACCCATTGACCGTTTTTCATTGCGAAGCAACGGCCAACGCTGGGCGCATAGCGTCCCAGGATGTTCGCCTTGAAAAAAGTGCTTTCGAACTCGATGCGTTCCTTGCCTGGATATTCCGGCAAAATATCGACCATGGTGGTCGATCCATATCCGGTAGCTATATCGTTGATCTCCCATGGGATCTTAGGCACGGGCTTGAAATCGCTTATCGCGATGGTATCGCTTGCGGACTTTAATATGACCTCGTCCTTGGGAAGATCTAACTGAAATTGCTTGCCGCCTGGTTCCAGGACAACGCGACTTTCCAACCCTCCGACAAACTGTTTCCAGACAATGGCGGGATGCGTAATCTTTCCTTTTAAGGGTGAATGTGACTGCAATGTCCCAGTGCGGCGAAAGGCAGGCCATTCACCCGGTTTCGGGAAACGCTGTGCGGAGTTTTTGGCAGACTGGGTTTGAGCATTTGTGTTTGTTAGTAACACAACCGATCCTATCAGGCAAAGGAGAATCTTTTTCATGACCTTTTATCTCACGCAATAAACAAAGCCGTCGTTGCTGATAACCAGAATCGAAACACTACCACCTTTGTCTAGCGTGACCACCGTCGGAGGCCCTACTTGTTCGGGGAAATCAACCTTCCAGCGCACTTCGCCTGCGGATCCGTCTTTCGTGGATCCAAGGCAATAAAGCGTCTTTTCCAATACGACAAGGGCCTCGTCGCGGCCTTCGCCATCAAGGTCGGCGCTCGCACTGCCCTTGACAGGATTTTCTTCTCTTTGTCCAAAAGATCCGAAGCTCTGGCCCGGACTGGGCATATGCCATTTCACTTTACCTGATTCCGTATCATAACAGCGAATTCCGTCTTCGTATCCTACTCCGATAGCATCGGTACGACCATCCCCGTCAAAATCACCGAACGACGGAAAATACGCAGGACTCTTGTCCAACGCATCAAACCAGACCAGTGTGGCATCCTTACGAATCACCCCGGTCATCAACGTGCCGCAAAAATACAATGCGGCCTTGCCATCGTTCATAAAGTTCCCCACCACGGGCTGGCCAAAATAAACCTGTTTGGCATAAACCTGTTTCCATCTCGTGTCCATGGCGGAGAAATCCTCGCCGGTCGAGCCTCTCATAAAATAAATAATGCTGGGCCAAAGTGAAGCCAAATCGTCGAGGCCATCACCGTCGTAGTCTAATATCCCGAACCCGAAATTGCCACCCACCCCGCGCTTGCTTATCTGCTTATACCGATGCCATAGCTGATGACCATCAATTCCTGAGAGTAGATATGTTTCCTCACTGCCGCCCTTCGACCGTTGGGTAGTAACTATCACATCCTGCCGAACGCGGTCTGTAAAGTGCCCTGTTTGCCATAGAATAACTCCTCCCGTATTTTGTGGTGGCGGTGTGCCTGCAATGAGCGGGAACTCATGTTGCCAGAGAACTCGCCCGTCCAGGTCCTTGGCCGAGATGCGCGCTGCTCCTGAAGGACCGGCATCCGCCACCAGGAGTTGACGACGCCCATCGCCGGCAAGATCGACGACAACGGGGCCGAAAGTATTCGGCCACCAGGAGCCCTGGCCCCGACCAGAAATGTAGTTAAGCTGAACCTTTGCCCCTTTCTTCGCGGGAGGTTGGAATGTAACTTGTTCTTCAGTTGCTCCCTGAACCACGATGGTGGGTACCTTTGCTTCATTCGGCCAGGCAACGACTGCAGCTGATGGTGGACTACCCAATAGTGCGTGTGGTTTGGCGCGTGGATTTTCCTCCGACGATGATCAAGACTGGATTGTTGACCGAACCGATGCCGCGAACGAACCAGTATCCTTCCCGTTGCATCGAAACCTAGTCCTTCCAGATTCTCGCCAGTTACTGTCGTAACAGGTTTAAACGTCGATCCATCCCATCGCGCCACGGATAGGTTCATTCTCGTCGCCGATCCGGGTTCACGAATCACTACGTAAGTACCCTTTTCGTCCGTACGGCTAAGAACGGTCCGCTGCCCTCCTGTCGCCAGGCTCTTCACATGCCATGGCAATTGTATATCCCAGGACTGCCATTCGGCATTCTCCTTTTCCCAGATAATCTTTAGTTGGCTTCCTTTCACGGACCGGGCGCGTATTTTCATCAGCGTGCTAACGCCACGGCTACATGTTGATAAGAATTCATATACTCCGTCTCCGTCCAGGTCGAGTCGTGCCGCCAACAACTCGTCTGGAAAATCAGCTTTTACGGTGCCCGTCAGCGCATCTCGAAAAGTCAGATGCCATCTACCGTCACCGGAGTCGTTGAAAAGCGTTGTTATTACTTCGGGCTGGCCGTCGTTATCGATGTCCATAACGGGATCGGGTGCCACCCGCAATATCTTTTCTGGATGGGCAACATCTTGTTCGATATCATGCTGCCAAAGCAGACTAAGTTTGCCATCCTTGAAGCCAAGCACATCGACGTGCTTTGAAAAATCCGCCTGGATAAGGAACTCTGATTTGCCATCGCGA
The DNA here is from genome assembly GCA_963837415.1 of uncultured Bacteroidota bacterium. Taxonomy (GTDB): domain Bacteria; phylum Bacteroidota; class Bacteroidia; order Cytophagales; family Cyclobacteriaceae; genus Chryseolinea. The sequence continues at coordinate 226,301 of CAWING010000012.1, forward strand.
TCAAAATCATAAACCCCCGCGAAGCCGTAGCTCCGGTTGTCGTTAAATCTGCAACTGTCCCTGACTATCCCAGTCTTGGCATCGATAAGCAACATTTGCCAAAAGGGGAGGATGGCTATTTCCTGGGTATTGTTGTTATCAAAATCGCCCACTAAGGGCAGCGGTTCGAATAGGTAGGCAAATGGTCTAGTTTCCCAGATCTGAATCCATTCACCGTTTTTCCGAGCCATGCATCGGCCCACGCATAGAGCCCATTCCCCATTTATCATGGTCTTATGAAATGCGCTCTCGAATTCCAGCTTCTCCTTGCCAGGATATTCAGGAAGAACATCGGCGTATGTATATTGTCGCGAACTATTGTCCTCTTCTTCATTTTTGGGAACAGGAATGAAATCAGCCATACTTATGGTATCTGAGAGGTCTCCTGGTTCGATTTTCTCACCAGACAGACTCACTTTGGTATTCTGCCCACTTGGCTCCACCACTACAAGACTTTCCATGGCTCCGACAAATTGCTTCCAGATGATCGCAGGCTTAGCGATGTTGCCCCGCAATGGTGAATGCGCCTGTAGAGTGCCGTTGCGGCGAAACGAAGGCCACTCTCCCGGCTTAGGAAATCTGGCATTCGCTGTCAGTTCACGTTGTTTTTTGGGAGAAGGCTGAGCCTGCGCATGGGTTGTCCATGCAAAGGATGTTATTACAACGAGGAGCAGAATCTGTTTCATCATGTTTGATTTGATTTTTAGATTTTTTATCTGACACAATAAACATAGCCGTCACTGCCAACCACTAGTATAGAAACACGGCCATCCGGATCCAACGTGGCCACTGTGGGCGGACCGATCTGCGATGGAAATTCAACTCGCCAAAGAACCTTACCTGTTGCATCTTCACCCTTGGCACCCAGGCATAAGAGCGTTCGGTCTACCACGATCAGGGCCTCGTCGCGTCCATCGCTGTCAATATCCGCGCTGGCGCTTCCCCTCACCGGATTCTCTGCCTTTTGTCCAAAATCACCAAAACCATTCATCGGATTGGGCATACGCCAATTCACTTTGCCTGAAGCCAGATCGTAACAGCGTACCCCATCCTCGAACCCTACTCCTACAACATCCGAGCGGCCATCTCCATTAAAATCTCCGAACGACGGAAGGTACCCCGGACTCTTGTCCACTGCATCAAACCAGACCAATGTACCATCCAGTTGGATCACGCCGGTCATTAACCTGCCGCTGAAAAACAATGCAGGCTTGCCCTCGTTCAGAAAATCACCTGCCACGGCCTGACCGAAATAAACTTGCTTGTCGTAAACCTGCTTCCATTTTGCGTCCATAGCGAGGATGTCCTTGCCGCTGTTACCTTTCATTAGATAGAGAATGCTGGGCCATAACGATCCGACGTCGTCGAGCCCATCGCCATCGTAGTCCGCGATGGCGAAGGAATTGCCGCCCACTGCGCGCTTGCTGATCTGCCTGTCACGGTGCCACAACACGCGGCCGTCCAGTCCTGAAAGAACATACGTCTCCTCACTGTGCATCTTCGATCGTTGGGTGGTCACCAAAATATCCTGCCGGACCGGGTCGGTAAAATGACCCGCCTGCCACAGGATAACACCTCCCGTGTTCTGAGGTGGAGGGGTGCCTGCGATCTGCGGGAACTCATGCTGCCACACCACGCTCCCATCCAGGTTCTTGGCGGATAACCGCGCGAAACCAGATTCTCCCGCATCCGCTATGATGAGCTGACGATGTCCATCACCTGCAAGATCAGCTACCACTGGCCCAAGCGTTATTGGCCACCAGGAACCCTGCCCACGGCCCGTGACATGATTTAATTTTGCCTGCACTCCGTCCTTCTTCGGAGGATGGAACATGACCTGTTCTTCAACAAAACCCTGGACTACGATAGTAGGTAGCGTCGCTGCATCAGGCCAGGCAATGATTGCCGAACCTGGCGGACGACCGATTCGGGTGGTGCTTTGACGCGCAACCTTCCCCTTCGTAATGGCAATCGAGGATAGTGCACCGAAACGATGATTCACGCGAATAAGCAAGCGTCCGATTGCATCAAAACCCAATGCCTCCATATTTTCCCCGGTCACCGTTGAGACCGGCTTGAACATTGTTTTATCCCATTGTGCCAGAGACAATTTCGTTTGCGTCGACGATGCAGATTCCCGCAACACTACATAACCTTGCTTCCCGCGCAGCTGACTGAGTACCGTCTGCTGCCCCAACGTCGCCATGCTTTTTACATGCCGAGGCAAAGGCGGATTCCAGGTTTGCCAACTGGTGTTCTCCTTTTCCCAGAGCATCTGAGGTTGACTGCCCTTCAAGGAACGGACACGTATTTTTTCCAGAAAACCAACTCCATCGGTACACGTCGTTAGCAGTTCATTCACGCCGTCACCATCCAGGTCCATCGGTGCTGCAAGGACCTCGTCTGGAAAATCGATTTTTGTCTGACCCGTGATCGCGTCAATGAAGCTCAAATGCCATCGCCCGTCACCCGTATCGTTGTATAGTGTAGTAATTACTTCGCGCCGGCCGTCGTTGTCGATGTCCATGACTGGGTCTGGCCCCACACGCAGGATTTTTTTTGGATCGGCAATGTCCGATTCGATCGTCCGCTGCCAGAGCAGGGTTAGTTTGCCATCGCGGAAACCAAGCACATCGATGTGTTTTGAAAAGTCCGCCTGGACGAGAAACTCCCACTTGCCATCGCCGTCGAAATCGTAAACACCGTGGAAGCCGTAGCTCCGGTTTTCGTTGAACCGGCAACTGTCCTTGACCTGACCCGTACGTGCATCAACCAGCTTCAATTGGTAAAACGGCAGGATTGCTATTTCCTGAGTACCGTCGCCGTCAAAGTCTCCTACTAGTGGAAGGGGATTGAAAAGATCTTTTATAGGTTTGGTCGCCCAGGCCTTAATCCATTGACCGTTTTGCCTGGCATAACAAGTACCTAAAGTGCGCGCATATTGTCCATTCGTCATGGGCTTATTAAAGGTGCTCTCGAATTCAAGCATCTCCTTTCCGGGATACTCCGGCAGAACATCCGCGAAGGTGGTGGTCCATGAACTATTTTCATCCTCTTCATTTTTAGGAGTAGGAATGAAATCGGCCAGCGCGATCGAGTCTGAGGGAATGGACGGTTTAATTTCATCCCCCGGTAAATTCAGTTTAATTTTCCCCTCGCTGGGTTCCACCACAATGCGGCTTTCCAGGGCGCCCACAAACTGCTTCCAGACGATGGCCGGCTTTGTGATATTTCCGCGTAGGGGAGAATGCGCCTCAAGCGTTCCGGTGCGGCGAAAAGCGGGCCACTCGCCGGGTTTAGGAAATTTATTATCCGTGGTTTGACCTTGTGTTTTAGTTGAAGAATTGACTGGAACCTGGGCACTACCTGTAAATGCAAAGGATCCTATGATAAATAGGAGTACAACCTGTTTCATGAGAATGCTTTTGAATGAGCTACGAAAAAAATTAGTAAATGAGAAACAGGGTGCGGCTGGGTTCGTCAAGAAAAGACGAGGTATTAAAATTATTAAATTAACCGGATAAACGAAATTTAAAACATGAATTTACTTGCCTTATCCATGTACGGTTGTTTTTATGTTTAGGTAAATCTATTTATCACATAACTTTCAATCGATCCCAAACAGAAACACGTCGGCCAGACCTTTTTACAATTCAATGTAAGCCTCGCTCCATTCGCGCAAATCCCAATCATCAAATTTTACATTGAGCAAAATAAGAGAAATACCCGGTGGAGCTTTTTTCGAAATTGTTACTTTAAATGTTTGTTCTCCTTCTGTTCGCGGTTTAATTACCAGCGGCACAATGTTGCGCTCAACATGAAAACCCGCAGGGAGTTTTGGTTCAACAATAAAAGTCTTTGTGATATCCGAATGATTAAAGATTTTAACTTTATACTCAAGAGTTTGTCCCCTTGTTGCTTTTTGTCCACAGGGATAAATGCTGATCCATTGATCATCCGTTCCATAGTTGATATCATCCCAGGGAAGCAGATCTTTTAATATAGTGTTCCGATTCTGCAGTACCTTTGTCATGTGATCCAGCTGTTGCCTGGAGAATCTAAAAAGTGGTTTAAGATGCTGGTTCGAAAGCAGAACATAGTTGGGAAGTTTTTTAAGAATATCAAGGCATTGCAAATATCCAGTTCCTGGGTGAAGAAAATTTCGATTCTGAAGACAATAATCGTCTACACCCGCCGGTGAAAATGAGTCCCCTGTAAAAAAGATAGCCTCTCCGTTCGATTTTTCACACAGAAGGCCATCATGGTAAATGGTTTGGCCGGGGAAATAAAAAAAAGTTAGGGTAAAGTCTTTCCAGGATATTTGCTGGCCCTCTTGCATGATCGTCAGGTTCTGAATCGGGCGGGTAGTAAGGCATGGCATCTGAAACGCTCCAGGATTTCCAAGAATATCTTTTAATTCTTTGGTGACGTAAACCGGGCAACCGAATTCTTTAACAATGTCATTTACAAACTCCGTGTGGTCATCGTGATAGTGCGTGATGAATAACCCATCCAGGCTTTTCAACCTTCCCGAACGTTTCAATTTCATCAGTTCTTCAAAAGGCTGCTTCGTGCCACAGTCGACGAGGAATGCAGAACTGTCTTCCGCCATAAGGAGATTACTGTTATTTATATGCTGATACCATGCCGGCGGACTATTCTCAATAACCGACGCAAACGACATCCAATCAACACTGTTTGGTGAATCAAGAACATGATTTGAAAGTGTGATCATACGGTCTGTATGATTCCAACGCTGTGCTGTAATCGATAAATAGTTCTCATAAAGTAAATGGATGCGTTGAATCAATTTTTGTATAGCGGCTTGAGGTTCTTTAATAACAGGTCCTCTTGAAGGAATGAGAAAATCCGGTTTTTGCGCAGCAATAAGTCGAAGACTTTTTACAAGCTGCCCCAACCTTACTGCATAACCGTGATAACCATCAATATCTTTTAAAGAATCCTGGAAGCTGTAGAGGTCAAAAAGTTTCCCATCACCGTAGATCAGGTCTCCCACAAAGGCAAATTTTTTATTATCGATATCGGCAATGTAGGAAACGGATCCTCGTGTAAAGCCTGTCGTATTGAGCACTTTAATATCAATGTCCTGCCAATTCAGAATTTCTCCTTCCTTAACAAAACGGCGAACATCTAAGGGTGAAATTCCAATTTTTGTCGTCTGATTAGCATAATCATGAAATCGTGTACGTGCAAATTTTGACCAGATTGAATCACCCTTTGTGAAATAGGGTTTCTGCGCTGCGGGCGCCACGGCAAGAGCTCCTTTTTCTATCAGGCCACGTCCTGCCCAAATCACATCACGACGGAAATGGGTGAACAAGACCATGTCTGCTTTTTTTATCTCTGCTTTCGGATCGCCGTAAACGACCAGCGTCTTTCCATTTCTCTCTACAAAAACTCCATTGACGGCACCAGTACTAAGCCTCACACTTGGGGTTAATTGTTGGGAAAAGGAATAAGGAATAGAAAATACAGATAATAAAAGAATTAAAGTTGATTTATGAATCGGCAGCGCATGGCTATCGCACAATTTCGATAAAGCCTTCACTCCACTCACGCAAATCCCAATCATCAAATTTCACATTGACCACCAGAAGTGAAACACCTGGCAAAGCTTGTTTCGGAACCTTGATTTTAAAAGTTTGCTGCCCTTCGGTTCGTGGCTCAATTACAAGAGAAGCGTTTTTGGAATCAACTCTAAATCCATCCGGCAATTTTGGTTCAAGTGTAAAAGTTTTTAGTTCATCCGAATAGTTGAAGATCTTCACGGTGCACACTACAGTTTCTCCTGGCTTTGCTTTTTGTCCGTAAGGATAAACCCACATCCACTGATCATCTGTTCCATAGTTCACATCGTCCCATGGCAGCAAATCTTTTAATAGGGCATTTCGTTCGCGCAATACATCGGTCATGTGATCGAGCTGTTGCCTGGAGAACCTAAAAAGTGGTTTGATATGCTGATTGGAAAGCAGGACATTTGCAGGCAACTTTTTAAGAACATCCAGGCAATATAGATACCCCGTTCCTTCATGAAGCAAATTTCGATTCTGAAAGCAATAATCGTCTACACCGGCGGGTGTAAAAGAATCTCCCGTAAAGAAAATAGACGTCCCGTTGTTTTTTTCCATTAAAAGGCCATCGTGGTAAAGCGTTTGTCCGGGGAAATAAAAATAGGTCAGGGCAAAATCTTTCCATCTCATTTTCTGGCCCTCCTTCATGATCGTCAAATTCGGAATGGGGTCAGGTGTCATGGAGGGCATATGATACGCCCCGGGGTTCTCAAGAATTCCTTTTAACTCTTTCGTGACATAGACCGGGCAGCCAAATTCTTTTACAGCATCGTTTACGAAGTCTGTATGATCGTAATGGTAATGAGTGATAAATATGCCGTCCAAACTTTTCAGCCGCCCCGATTTTTTTAATTTTATTACAGCCTCGAGGTCTCTCTTGGTACCGCAATCAATGAGGAAAGCGGAACTATCTTCCGCAAAAACCAGATTGCTGCAACTGATATGTTTATACCATGACGGAGGATTGTTCTGGATAACAGAAGAAAAAGGCATCCAGTCCACACAGGCGGGTTCGCCTAGAACATGATTAGACAATGTGATCATACGGTCTGTATGGTTCCACCGTTGCGCCGTGATCGACAGATAATTTTGGTAGAGGGCACGTGTCCGTTGAATCAATTTTTGAATAGCTGCATCAGGATCATTGATAACAGGTCCGCGCGAAGGGACAAGAACATCCGGCTTTTCCGCAGCGATAAGCTGAAGACTTTTTATAAGCTGGCCCAACCTTGCCGCGTAACCATGATTGCCATCAATACCGCCGCGTAAAGAATCCTGGAAACTGTATAAATCAAAGAGTTTTCCATCGCCATAAATCAAATCTCCCACGAAGGCTACTGTTTTATCGTCGACGTCTGCGACGTAGGAAACAGATCCTCTTGTATACCCCGTCGTGTTAAGGACTTTGATAACGATGTCCTGCCATTTCAGCGTTTCTCCTCCCGTTACAAAACGTTCGACCTTTAAGGGCGGAATTCCAATTTTTGTTGTACGGTTCGTGTGCTCCCGAAATTGTTTACGCGCAATTTCTGACCAAATAGAATCGCCTTTGATAAAGTACGGTTTTTGTGCAGCGGGCACAATAGCAAGAGAACCTTTTTGCACGAGGTTCCGTCCCGCCCAAATCAGGTCACGACGGAAATGCGTGAACAAGATCATGTCCGCTTTTTTTACTTCTGCTTTCGGATCACCATAAACGACTAGCGTCTTACCGTTCCTTTCTATAAAAACTCCATTAACGGCACCCGCAGTGATTCGTATGCTGGGAGATAGCTGCTGCGCATAGGCATCCAGGACAAAGAAAACCGATAGCAAAAAAATCCAACCGAGCTTATTTTTAAAATATCTATTCATGACCATTTTCTCACTATACTTCTTGATGTGTTTCTTAATGTCCTTCAAATAAATTCCGTCCTAACGTAAGAGCGCGAATTTTGGCATTGGCAATAGATCGTTTCAGCATCCAGAAACCACAATCGGGATGAATAAATCGAATGCGATTTTCACCTAAAACATGCGTAGCATGTTCCAACCGTTTGGCTATTATCTCGGGGGTTTCTATTAGGGTGGATTTAACATCCACTACCCCCAAGCCAATACCGATTTTGAGATCTTTAAAATATTCCAATTCACTATATCCGCGATGGGCAAATTCAAGCACCACATGATCGGCATGTAAGGCGTTCATGTATGAAATGAGTTTATCCCACGTGCCCTTTTGTACTGTCTGACCTCCATAATTGCCAAAGCAAAGATGCACGGCGGGGGTATTCGGTACCGCATCCAGCATAACGTTAATGGCGCTTGCGGCCCATTCCCATTCATCTGGCGAACCGGGCAGATTTGCCTCATCTATCTGCACCACATTGGCATCAATTTCGGCAATTTGTTTTGCCAGGACCCCTGCCAAGGCGTGAGCTAGCTTCGGCAGGTCTTTGTAATGATAATCCAGCAACGTTTTGCTAAGCATGTGCGGCCCCGTGATCGTAAACTTCATAGGCACCTTTGTTAGCGGTCGGATTTTGCGGTACGCATTAACCAGGTCGAGCGTACCTTCATGAATAGCATCTTCTACAACCGCTGCAGGACGAACCCGAAAGCCCATACCTTTTTGCTTTGCAAAAGCTTCCACATCAGCGCGGCTGACTTCGCTCCTTACATTTCCCAACGGTCTCACAAAGTATTCGATCATTCCATTTGTTTCCGGATGGTTAATGTCAAAACGATACAATTCGCCATCGGCAATGAGATCGATTTCTGCTAATTCCTGGGTTTTCAATACCACCATGGTAGCATCTTCTATTGCCTGCTGGCTTGGATAAGCTGCGAGCCAATCCAACATGGGATATGAACCTACTACGGTTGTTTTAATCATGATTAGTCTGAATTTTTATTTATAGCAGTTGCAGAAGAGAAGGTCCTCCCGATGTTTTAAAATTGAATGAATTAACGAATCAATACTTAATTCTTTAACTATCAATCTCCCGGTTGCCATATACGCCAAAACATTTAAAAAATGAAAATCTCGAATCACACAAGCCACTATGGTTCAGCTTGTCTCACGTTACCAATGATAATTAGAATATTACCAAATCGGCGGGTTTCGCCAGTTGCAATGGCCAAACACGTATTTTCAGATTTAACTTCCCTGTAAAATTCAAACCGCCTCTCGCGTTTCAGAACAATATCAGGACCGAGTATTTCCATAAATTCCTTATGTATCGGATGATCAGTTTCATCCGGAGGGACCATCAATACACACGTCTCAATAGGTATAAAATCTTTGATTACTTTTAAGACGTCTGTAACAGTTAATACATCAGGAGATAAATTCAAAAAGACTTTTTTACAGTGCTCAGGAGCACGGGTAGAGAGAGGGAAATTTCCATCGGCTATCAGTACCTTAGCCCCATGCCCACTGCTACCTAATGCCATGAGAATGTCCGGATGAAGGAGTTTTAATTTTAGCATACATCAATTTATTTAGTTAGTCATTAATTACGTTTCGCTACTTACTTTTTCCACATAGTGTTGAAGGGCCTGATTTTTCACCAGCGGTCCCATTAAAAATAATACGATTGAAACCCCTATCACCGCCATCATACCATAGGCGATGAATACTGTGTTATAAGCTACGGAATAGTTATACGTGTCCGAAAGATTTTTTACTGTAATTCCTGAAAGGGATTGGAAGATCATACCTCCAAAACCTGCACCCACACTAGCAACGCCCCATACTGATGCCGTTGCGCTTTGCGGCACTACGTCTCCAGGGAAAGCCATGGTATTGGCCGTATAGGCAGCATATCCAAAACTGGCAAGGCTTAAAATAACTATCGCTGAAGCCGGAGAACTAATTATAAAAGGCCCCAATATCAGCGACAATGCAATGAGCGCACCGAATATACCGACGGATATTTTTCTAGCCTTGGGTATGGGCACTCCTTTTTTAATAATGAATTGTGTAAACAATCCTCCGAGGATATTTCCGAGGTCAGCTACCATGAAGGGGATGATCGCAAACCAACCGATTTTGTCCAGACCCCAGCCATGCACATCGACCAAGATACCGGCCGATCCAAAAGGTAATGAAATACCAGATCGGGTCCATCAATACTTTCGAAAGGGTAAAGGAAGAAACAAAGCGGGTCTTGATAAGTGTTAAAGGCGGGATAATCCTCTCGTTTGGATTCTTTTACCATACGTTCTGGCGTATAGTATTTAAACCAGAACAACGCTACCCATAAATAACCGAATAATCCTATGATGATAAAAGTTGCCCGCCATCCATAGGAAGTTCCTAACCACGCTATCAATGGAGGAGCGACCATAGCGCCGATGGCAGCGCCGCTGTTAAATATTCCTGTCGCTGTTGAGCGTTCTTCCGGGGGAAACCATTCGCTGGTTAACTTTATGCCTGCAGGCCAGTTTCCTGCTTCCCCGACACCAAGCAAAGCGCGGAATAATCCGAAATGAAAAGGTAGTGTTGCCAGTGCCTGTAAAATAGTTGCGGTAGTCCAGAATGCCATGCACAACGAATAGCCTAATCGCAGACCAAGTTTATCAATGGCAAAACCGGAAAACAGATTGGAAACCATGTAGCCCACAAAAAAAGCAGTGCCGATGTATCCAAAGGTATCATCGGGGATTAGATTGCGAAGGTCGCCTTCTGCACTTAAATAATTAAAGGCCAGGCGGTCGACATAATTCAGATATGGTTGCCATTAAAGCGAACGATAACATGACCCAGCGAATTTTCGACGAGCGGCCCGGGCTTTCATTGATCAGATTTTGTTCCATCATCTGCTGAGTTTTCATTCTATATAGTTTTACAATCCCCTGATCAGTGCCTGCGCTAAAATAGTTTCACATACTTCCATGGTTTTTAATGCATCTTTAAAAGGCGAAGAAGTTTCCTCTTTTCCTGTTAAGATGGAATTGATAAACTCCCGGTTTTTCTTCTGAAAACCGCCATAAACAAATAATTCATTACTGCCCGCTATTTCTTTGCTGTCATATCTGACTCCTTCATAGTCTCCATCTGCATAAACAAAAGCTTCTTTCTCCAATTCCACCTCGCCGCAAATCCCGGGCGCATGCATATTCACTCGAAATATCCGTCTCCCTGAAGTCCAGTTGCCGATCACGTAACAACTTGAACCGTTATCAAAATATAAGGTGGCTCCGATCCAGTTTATATCGGGAACTATTAACCGCCTGCAACGGGATTCTATTTCAACGACTTCTCCACCGCAGACCCATCGCGCTGTATCTACAACATGTGTAAAATCATCTAACATCCTGTCGCGATCTCCTAACATAGGAACGATATCATATTTACCAAACTCTACGGTAGCGTGCGTAATAGGACCTTTTTCAAGACAGATTTCCCGTACTCGTTGTAATATCGGCGCTGACCTCCGTTGATGTGAGACTTGCGTGATGCAATTGTTTTTCTCGGCCAGGTAGTCCAATACCCTGCGCTTGATGAAGGGTCATGCCCATGGGTTTTTCAATGAAAAGATTGAATTTATTTTTCAGGCACCAGATCCAGATATCGAGCATCAGGCCTAGGCTGGCCAATAACATATACTCCGTCAGGGCGGAGGTCCGTCAGCATTTTTTGATAAGCAGATCCTGATTTTGCGACATAAATATTTTTTTCAGGGATATTAAAATTAAGTGCAGTTTGTTTTAATCGCTCTTCATTAAATGCACAAATGCCGATAATTTCAACATCGTCGAAAGAAGTAAGAGCCGGATAATGCACCTTATTAGCAAAAAAACCATTACCTATTATACATATTCTTATTTTCATTCCCCTCAATTATAAATTTACCAACACCTCCCTATAAGGTCCTGTCATTTTCCGCACTTTCATAATAATCCAAATGATTGCCCAATTTTTCCATGATCGGATAGGTAATCCTGTCGAGTTCGAGTTTGAGCTCTCTGCTTAGAGGTTCTCTAACCGATTTCACATTGGCTTCAAGTTCACGGATGTTTCTCGAACCCACAAGTGTACAGGTGATGGCCGGGTTTTCTAAAATCCATTTGATGGAAATTTCGGCCATCGAAAAACCTGAGTCTTTACAAATTTGCCGAATGACTTTTAATGCGGCATTGGTTTCTTCTTCTACACCTTCTTCACCGTGCCTACATTCTTTTGTCCCATTGGAATGAAAATGCCTGGTTCGCCGCTGCCATACCGGGACATCATTCAGCGTGGGATAGATGTCGGCTAGTATTCCTTGCAACAATGCCATATACCCAATAACGCCAATTCCTTTCTCTTTGCACTGGGGTAAGATATCATATTCGGCTGACCGACAAAAAAGATTGTATGGTAGTTCGTTCGCTGCAATTTTTTCCAGCGGCAGATCTTTTAACCGGTTGCTGCTGAAATTGCTGACACCACAATATCGTATCTTTCCCTGCAGTTTTAATTCCTGCAAGCTGTCCAAGGCTTCTTCGATTTTCGGAGGATTTTCAATAATGAGTACGTCATCTGTAAAATGCCTGATTGAATGTGGATGTATAGGCCAATGGATCATATACAAATCTATATAATCAGTTTGAAGGCGTTTCAACGATGCGTCGCACTGTTTGATTAGTGTTTTTTTATAACAGTTTGAGGGACTGATTTTTGTGCCGATTATTATTTTATCTCTTGGTATCCCTTGAATAGCTTCACCCAATGAAGATTCACTCCTTCCTTCATTGTACGCTTCGGCCGTGTCAAAATAATTGATGCCCATATCTACCGATGCGTGAACAACATGGTTCACATCTTTTTGATTTTGTTCTCCCCAGTAATCCCCACCTCCAAAAGACCAGCAACCTGTTCCTAGTTCTGACAATTCAAGGCCGGAATTCACGCATAATTTCTTTTTCATTTGTACAAAATATTATCTGGTTTCTTAAAGTGTATTTCGTGTATTTATTCTTTCGATAAATTTTTTAAAATGTTCTTTTAGTCCTTTCCAGTTTTTATCGCTGATTAGGGTTTCATTGAATAACTGACCCCCTATGCCTAAACCCGCGGCTCCCGCATTAAAAAATGCAACACAATTATCAAGGTTGATACCGCCAGTCGGCATTAGCTTGATTTGTTTTAAGGGGCCTTTCAGCTCCTTTATATAGGCAGGGCCCAAGGAAGCAGCAGGAAATAGTTTTACGATACTCGCTCCCAATGTCCAGGCTTTATATATTTCACTGGGTGTATACGCGCCAGGAAATATGGGCACCTGTTCCTGCACGCACATCCTAATGACATCTTCATCCATCACAGGAGTAACTATAAATTGAGCACCTGCCTTAAGGGCTTTTTTAAGATCGGCCAAGCTACAAACAGTCCCGGCCCCGATGTTTAATTTACCTGCATACCGATCCAACGCATAAGTAATAATACCTTCAGCGTCTTTAGAATTCATGGTTATCTCTACGGTAGTCAATCCTGCTTCCTGGTACCTGGGGAGGATCTGTATAACATCTTCAATGGGTATATTTCTTAGTATTCCAACTACCGGAAGCGTTAAGAAATCTTTCCCAGGAAAATAAACTCCTATCCATGCACCATTTACTAGTTATAATTTTCAAATACTTTAATCTGTCCTGCTATGGCAACTTTATCCATTCGATCCGGAGCAATAAAATCGGTTTGATCCAGCAAGCCAAGCTCTTGTATAGCAAACTTGTAGAGGTGAAAGACATTGCTTCCACTGCAAAGCATGATGCGCATGTCTCTATTATTCTGAAGGCTTCTCAATTCCGTGCCAATCAGCAAACCGCTTAGATAGAAGAAGTTTTCCTCTTTCGTTAAATACTCAAATAATTGGTTGATCCGTACGCTAAATAAAGTTTGTAATAAGTGGGTTTTGCCTGATTCTCTAACGCCATGGCAAAAGGCCTCACGATCGATTTCAGTTAATACCTGTTTATTATTTCCCAAAATAGAATCTTTCAAAATGCTGTGATGGGTCATCACGTGAAATAATTCTCCTGTCATGTAGGTCTGAAAGTCGACTACTTTTCCATTCACTATTTTTATATGCTTTGAATGGGTTCCCGGGAAAATGCATATGATGTCTCCCGCTGTATGAGCTTTGTCATCTGTGGCCTTCAACCCGATAACTTGCGTTTCCTCACCCCGCATTACATCCTGGTGGTTTCTCACTCCCGATATCAACCATACGTCGCATGAAAAACCATTTGATGCACTCAACCTCTGGACCAGGGCATTGCTTCCGTCCAATGAAAATGGCAGCGAGGCATAGGGAAGTTCTTTTATGCCAATGGAGGAACAGGCCATACCGGAAATAACAACCGGAGTTTCGCTCAAGTCAACGGATATTTTATGCGACAACGCATCAATATTTTTTTGCAGCTGCTTCGAATAAAAATGCTCTTTGCTGATTTCGTGCTCTTCATAAGAATCCCTCCACCGGTTATAGGTGCAGGCAACTCCTTCATCCGAAAGGATTTCTCCAAAAATCCGGTGATCGCGAACATCCACCAATCTCAGGCGGAAGGAAGATGTTCCCCAATCACAACTCAATATGAAATTTTGCATCTGGCGTTATTTGACTAAGATTAACATTCGACATTGACTACCACTCAGTGATGCTACCATCCTCATTCCTCCATATGGGATTCTTCCAATCATGTCCCTGCTTTGCCATTTCCCTTACCTTTTCTTCGTTTATCTGAATTCCAAGACCGGGCAATTGCGGGCGATCGACATACCCATTCTTAACTTTGAATACTTCGGGATTCTGAAGATAATCCAGCAGATCCGTGCCTTCATTGTAATGAATACCCATGCTGGTTTCCTGGATGAAGGCGTTTACACAACTGAAGTCCACCTGCAGTGCAGCAGCAAATGAAATGGGACCGAGCGGGCAATGCGGAGCAAGTGCAACATCATAAGCCTCTGCCATCGCGGCAATTTTTTTCACTTCCGAAATTCCGCCAGCATGACTGAGGTCAGGCTGAATAATATCTACGACTCCCTGCGCAAACAAAGGCTTGAAATCCCAACGACTGAACATGCGCTCACCGGTTGCGATCGGTGTGCTTGTATGTTGCGCAAGGGAGGCAAATGCTTCTAATATTTTCCGACAATACAGGTTCTTCAATAAACATTGGTTTTAAATCTTCGAGGTCCTTCATAAAGCCTTTTGCCATTCCTTTGTGAACTCGACCATGGAAATCAATTCCCAGTCCGATCCCATACCCAACGGCATCCCTAACAGCTTGTATAATTTCAATAGCATCCTTTACCTTTTTTGGCGTATCGATCCATTCCATTTCACAGCAGGCATTCATTTTCACAGCCATGAATCCTTCCTCCACCCGCTTCCTTGCTCCTTCAGCTGCTTTCGATGGTTTATCTCCACCTATCCAACCATATACCTGCATCTTATCACGCACAGCTCCACCTAAGAGCTCAAACACCGGCACGCCCAATGATTTTCCTTTGATATCCCATAGCGCTTGGTCAATACCGGAAATAGCGCTCATTAAAATCGGGCCGCCCCGATAAAATCCACCCCGGTAGAGCACCTGCCAGATATCTTCAATTTGGCGGGCATCCTTTCCGATGAGATAAGGAGCCATTTCTTCCACAGCAGCTTTTACGGTACTGGCTTTGCCTTCCACTACCGGTTCACCCCATCCTTCTATACCCGTGTCCGTGGTGATCTTGAGAAACAGCCACCGCGGCGGAACTTTAAATAATTCAAGTGTTGCAATTTTCATTTTTTCGGATTTACCGGTGGTTGTTTTACAATGGGCACAGGGATGCCGATGCGCATTGTCATATGCCATTCTATTCACGACCGTCCACAAGTCACAACGGGATCACTACTGTTGTGCAGGTCGCAACTGCACCTTTGATGAGCAAACCCTCTAATGAAAGGAGGATTTTGATTACTAGCTTTTGTTCCGTGATCAGGTAATTCTGGACCCAGCCTATTTCCGCCGATGTTAGCGCTCCCAAATGAACTACCCAATCACTGTTGAAATTAATTATTGCGTTTCGTTCTTTTTCGCATTGAAGTCAGCAGCCCAAAACAAGGCGTTGGTTACCAACCGCACAAAAATCGGATTCTTCCAATCCTGAACACCGCCCAACCCTATGTAGACTACCCTGCTGCCATTGTGTTCTCTCGTCCATGCAACAGGCTCTTCGCCTTCTTCTGTTTTTCCTGTGAGAAGCAATTTCGCATCACCGGCGATGGGCGCCGTTTTGTACAAACTATACTTCGAAACAAAATTCTCTACCCCTTCCAGAACAGGATGCTTACCATTTACAGAATCAACCGTTACAGCTTGTGGCGAACCCGATGGTTCCCCCACTGTATACGCCATTCCGTCGGGGCCAATCTCACGTTTCTCAGGTTCTCCTGTGTAATGATGATTGTAATTACCTCCCAAAACTTCTTTATCAAACTCCGGCCAGAATTGAAATCCATGACTTGATGTTCTAAGCGCTACCACGGGCTTGCCGGACGCTATGTACTTTTTTATATCATCAATCGCCTTTCCTGAAATGGTTGTTCTACGGACAAAAGTCAGAAGCACATCGCAATGTTTTAGAATTTCGGTGCCTGCCAGGTTCGAATATTCATTTTTCTCATTAAGCGGACCATTCGCCTGTAAAATGGTGATCTTTACATTTGAATAGGTGTCTTCCAATGTCTTTTTGTACTCCTTCAACGTACGGTGAGATACATATTCGTTGGACCCCGATATGAAAACAATTTTCAGGCTTTTCTCCTCCTTCTTGCTACACATACTCAGCAGGAAAATACATAATAATACCAGGCATACTTTAATGCTTCTCATTGTAGATTCTATTTCTTTAATTATAAATTAAGGTATGCCTTGTGTTTATACATTATCCGAAATGACATACGGAGTTCGGTAACTACCTTTTAATAATTTATTTGCGTCTTCATTGTTGGTAAAGCGTTCCGTCTTTGAATCAAAATAGAGTTGCTTGTTTCCCACTCGGTATGAAATATCCGCGAGATGCACCAAACAAGCACTCAAATGACACTGGGAAACATCACCATTCGGCTTTTTATTTCCCCTTACTGCTTCTATAAAATCTTTATGGTGATCAACATCCGGAAATATGCCGCCATCCTCGGCGATCAGTTTTGAATCTTCTCCTTTCACTTGCCATCCACCCCCATGACGTCCGAGGTACATTAGGCCTTCAGTGCCGTATATTTCCGTCCGGGTAGAATTTGTCCTCCAGTCTGGAAACAATTTCGGATCCATCCGAATGGTGTTGGATTCTTTCTTCATGTAGTTCGTAGCATTTCCACTGTCACAGGTCAGTGCGTACTTTTCGAAATCATACGTAATGGACATATACTCCGGTGTTTCCTTTTCCGAGTTGAACGCCATGTTTCCTCCTTTGCAATAAATAGATTTCGGGTGACCGGGATCTCCCAGTACCAGGCGGGCAAGATCCATCACGTGACTGGCATCGTCGGAAAGAGCACCTCCTCCATAATCCCAGAAGTCGAGCCATCCACCCCGGCTTGTCATGCTATGACGATTAGGATTGTAAGGCACCTGCTTCGCCGGACCTAGCCATTCGTCCCAGTTTAACCCCTTGGGTACTGCTGCATCAGGTTTAG
Organism: uncultured Bacteroidota bacterium; assembly: GCA_963837415.1. Lineage (GTDB taxonomy): Bacteria > Bacteroidota > Bacteroidia > Cytophagales > Cyclobacteriaceae > Chryseolinea. The sequence goes on from CAWING010000012.1 coordinate 243,585, forward strand.
CTGACCATTTCGTGCCCGGTAACATGTTATAGCACTTCACATGAACGATATTACCCAGCTTTCCACTTTTAATGTATTCTCTGGCGGAAAATGCGTACGGTGCACTTCTGTTTTGAAATCCTACCTCGACTACTTTATTATATTTCTTTGTTGCTTCAATTAATTTCTGACCCTCCCAAACCGAAAGCGTAGGATTCTTTTCCACGTACACATGTTTACCTGCCTGCAGGGCGCGGATGGCGGCCAGGGTATGCCAGTGTTCCGGTGTGGCGATCACGACAGCATCAACGTCTTTATCGTCGAATACTTTTTTCATGTTGTTCACAAACTTTGGCGCATAGCCCTGAAGTTTGTTGTATTTTTCGGTCTCTTTGGGAATGGCGACAAGCGTTTCGTTGACGTCGCACAAGTATTTTACTTCAACATTTTTGTTGAGACTAACGATGGAATTCAAAACCGTAACACCGCGGCCACCACAGCCAATGAGTGCCAGCACAATTTTGTCGTTTTGGCTTGCCCCCATTGTTCCTTTTGCCTGGGCCAAGGCGGAATAGCCGAGAGACAAACCTACTGTCCCTTTCACCGCTTTATTGATAAAATTTCTCCTTTCCATACTTTTTTTATTTATGATTTTCCAGTAAGTATTCCACTGAGTTAACCATTAGCTTATGGAACTCCTCCATCTTCCAGTGGTCCCAGTGGCCCATAGATGTGTAAATGACTTTTCCTTTTTCCAGCTTGTTTATCCACAGAACCGGTTCAGTAGGCTCGTTCGGGATCGCTCCTAAAAGTAAAACCTGTGAATTTTCAGATCGCAACGGCCTGTTTTTATATAGACTTTCAGACGGAGCAACCGGGCCAACAAATCCCTTTGGGGAAACTCCTTTGAGTATCGGGTGGTTTTCCATTCCCGGCGCGACTGAGAACACGATGCCCTCCTTTATATTTCCATAGTGACCCTGGTAATTTCCACCTAAGACATCCTTATCGAATTCCGGCCATTGTGCCAACATCTCCGGAGCCTGCGTTGCAGCCGCTACCACAGCCCCGCCTTCGCGAGGCACATTCTTTTTTGCGTCGAAGGCGTGGCTGGCCGTTCGTATGCCCAGCACAGGTTTACCCTTATTAATATATTCTTTCAAGAGATCCATTTGCTCCGCTGGCAAAGCTCGGCGCCTCACAAAAACTACAATGAGGTCGGCATCGTTGAGGATTTGCATATTCTCAATGTTATGCACCCCTTCTCCTTCGGCAACTGGCTTTCCCAATGCAAACTCACAGTTCACGCCCTTGGTCAACAGTAAATCATGGGCAAATCGAGGCAAAGACTGATTTGCGTGATATTCATTATCGGCGACAATGAATGCTACTATCGGGCGATTATCTTCCTTAAATCTGAATTGTTTCTTACCCGTGAAATCTGTGGAAACTATACTGGACGCAATATACGTTTCAATGTATTCGGTCATTAAACTGTTTCCTGTAAAATGAGATACGACAGGCGGTTCTTTCGAGTCGTACATCGTATCCGTTAGATCGCGCATGACAACCGTGTTCATGCCGAGGCTAACCATATTCCTTAAGGCAAAGGGCCTGTTAATGATGCACATGTTTTCATGGACTCCCATCAGGATAACATTCTTAATGCCTTTTGCCTTGAAAAGACCGGCGACTTCAACACCTGAATCAGTTATCGCGTCCTGATCCTTAATTTGGATTGTTTCAATTTGATGATCCCAAACGGTACCTTGTTTACATTCAACAGCGCAATTACAACCGCCATCTTCCTGGTCAATCGGCCATATGGCCCCCTTTTCCGAAGGGAGCACTTCCCTGCCGTTTAATGGTTTTGCGTTTTTCTTATCGTATTTCTTAGCCAGTTTTCGTGCGGGGTGATTTATCGTAATAGGGCATGCAGCTACTGGGCGCATGTACGATGAACGCTCCCTTATCGCGTGCTATAGACACTACGTTATTCAGCGCTGGCGCCATTTCCACAACCCGCGCTGTAGCACCCTTGCACCAATGTTGGTTCCACATGTCGCAGATAATGATGGCCGTTTCTTTCGGGTTCCATTCCTGTATCTCTTGCGAAATAATGAAAGACCCCTTGTCTAAATCAGATGGAACTCTTTTTTGAAGTGTTACCTTCATTGAGGGCACAATGGCCTTCTGCTTTTGCGCCTGCGCCATGATGCAATTTGTCATCAATAGCAATAATACGAGTGGAAAAAACTTGGATTTCATCATTACACTAATTGTTACGTTACACAATTCTCACTTTTCAAATTCAATTTTATCATGCTTTCACGGCACCTTATAGTATATCTGCTCCGGGAACAAACGGTCCGACTTCGAAAGCTTATAAATGTTTACTGCATTGTCCAACAAAAGCATTCGCGCAATATTCTTTGCCTCGGCTTCTGAGAAATATCCGTCCTTTACTTTATCGACAAGCACGTTTGCTATGATCTGCTTGGCGAAGAGAAGGTGTCCTAAAATATTTTCTACGTTTCCATAGTCACCGCCAAAACCTGTAATCTTTGATGCAGGAATCGTCTCCAGCCATTCATGCAAATACCGTTCGCTGAACGAAGGCGAAAGTACGTAGATCCAGGTCAGATCCAGGTGCACATTCGGGAAAGCTTTTGCAATGGCCGACAGCTCACCACCATAAGGATAACCGCCATGGAATAACACAAATTTTATGGCGGGATAAGCTTTGAAGATGCTGAACAGGTTAATGGGATTTGCGTTTGAAACAAGATTTCCATATTGCTGAAAGCCCGTGTGGATTTGAACAACTACATTATGCAGTTTTGCCTGATCCATAACCCGGAACATCATGTAATCCTGCAATGGCTTCACATCCGCAAAGGTGAGCATTCGGTCATCCATATTCATGATCGTGTTGAACACTTCCTCCGCTTTTTCCTTGCTGACATCGTCAAAGGATAAGACGCGCATGTAAGCGAGACCGATCTTGATACACACAATTTCTTCTTCTTTTGCTTTCTTAAAATCAGCCGCAAGAGCAGCAACCAGGGCATCCAGGGATCGTATGTTTAGTTTACGTTCCTTGGCAATAAAGTCTATTTTTTGTTTCGAATTAATGTTGATGAAATTGTCGAACCTCTTAGCATACCTGTATTTATTGTTTTCGAAGCGCTGGGCCGCATGTTCCGTTATCAGGTTGTCTTGTATGACGTAGTCTATTTTACATTTTTCGATTACGTTATTGATCCAGTCGTCAGTCTGGTATGCCTTTGCGACCTTTTCCGAAAGGTCCGTTACCGTGGATTCATTAATATCTTTTACATTAAAAAGTTTGTCGGCAGTGAGAAGTGCTATGCGATGATAGGCTGTATTGGACGAAGCCTCCCAGTACGGTTTTAAAATTTTCCATTTTTCCTTTGGCGAAAGAGAGTCTTTCGTCAACACTGACATGTTCGTCAACCCGGCGCCTCTCAGATCAGAATAGCCTTGCAGCAGGAGCATAAAATCAAGAGATGTTCTCTTTTTAAGATTGTCGGCCTTCATGATATGCTCATGCGTATCAACAACTCTCATGTTGTCGATAAATTCCCTGAGTCGATTTTCATAACCGGGTGAAGGTAACGCCCTGACCTGAACCTGCGCCTGGGTAATGAATGAGCAATATCCTAATATGAATAGGAGCAAAACCTTTTTCATAGAAAATGTTTAGAACTAAGGGAAAAATTCTTAAATGAGAAGCGGGGTGCGGCTGGTTTTCGTTCAGGCTGAACGAAGTACTAAAGTATTAAATTAAAGGTAGAAACGAAATTTTTTGATCAAATTTTATCTTCATTATAAGCTGACCTGGTCTCCTGTTTCACCCTTGCTATAACGCACCTCGGAATTTTTGTTTACGATGTCAGCTTTTAGGGTTGAAAAATCCATAGGCTCACTCACATTGGCGTTGTTTTTACCTCGCCGGCGGACACGACCTCCGTCTCTATTGTCATTCGGCGCAGTCCCGCATTTTGTACCTAGCTATCGTTAATGAAAATCATAAATGGCAGGATCAGAATTTCGGTTCATGTTAATTGATTTATTTGTCTATAACTAATATTTTGCCGTATGGCGTTGCCGTTATAACCTCTACGAAACCGTCGGAGTCTATATCAGCAACAACCACAGGACCGCAGTCTTTGGCTGGGTATTTCCATTGAACAGACGTCTTACCATCAGCATGCTCAATGCAGTAAACACCTGTGTTATTGCTGATCATTATTTCATCTTTTCCGTCACCATTCATATCACAGGCAACCGGCATGATTCCAGATCCTAAACCCGGGACGAACCCCGGCATTTCCATTGAAAATGTTTTATGAGGCGAACCGTTTGCCGGATCATAGGCAAACAACACGGGGACATTATCCGAATTTCGCATAGAAAGCTCGACCACCCAAAGCTTTCCATCTCCGTCCAGATTGGTCATGCATTGCCAATACCGGTCGTTGTAGTCTAACTGCGCCGGGGCCCAGATGAGCGTACCTTTTGTATCCATGGTTCCCGCAGCAACTACCGTATTAAAGCAGGATAATGCGAGCTCACCATTGTTTTTGAAAGGAACAGGTAAAATTTGTTGCATCCAGAAATTGGTGTAGCCTTTTTTAGGGTAATCATATTTATCCATCCAAAGCTTTCGCATGAACGCTTTGAATTTAACGGTGCCGTCATCGGTGCTGGCAAAAAATACGACATTGCCGTAGCCACACATAATTTCATCGGAACCGTCACCGTCTATATCATACGTGGAAAAGACATTTCCTCCGGAGCCGCTGTCAACCTTTTGTCCGGGGCCGTCACCTTTCTCTACGATCAATCGGTCTAGCTCCCAAAGAAGAGCACCGGTTGTTCCGTGGAATCCATAGGTCTTTGCTGAGTGTGCAATTCCACGCTGAACGGTCACGATAACATCCCTGTCTTTTCGCCTGGTGGATTGTGCCGTTCCAAAGAAGCCCATGCTTCCGTCGAAAAGATTAATGTCACCGGCGCTGATTTCGGGAAAATCTTTTTTCCACAACACCTTGCCGGTATGATCATACACAAAAATTACGGCACCTACTTCACTGGCTCCACTGGCAATAATTTCTTTGTAGCCATCGTGATTGATATCGTCAGCAGAAACGCCATAATCGATTAGCGGGGCATACTGCCATAGCATGCCCTGGCCTGGCACTCTCCACTTGAGGTTCATCGTTCCCTGAGCGTTTCTACTGAAACACAACAGCTCACCAACATCATTGGGAATTAGAAGTTCGGCATAGCCGTCCGCATCCAGGTCAGTCACCACAGGAATATAGGACTTCTTAGCAGGACTTAAAAAACGTCCAAGTTTTTTTGCACTGGCACCCGCGATTGTAACGGTAGCGATGGGCGTTGAAAATGCCTTGATCTGTAGCAACAAATTGTTTTTACCGGAAGGGCTCTTCTTGTCCCTGATGATCTCACCGTACATACCCGATGGGATATTTATTGTGAGCGGACTCTTGGTCACCGCTCCATCTTTGGAAAAATAGTATCCGCTAATCGAAGACGTTCCGTCTCCGTTCAGCGTCTTTGCGAAAAAAGCTTTTCGTCCCACGTGCTCATAATCCCTACAAAGGACGACGTCGTCCGCGAGGCTGGAAATTCCATCATAATGCGCTGTAACAGTTGGCAATGTATTCGCAAACCGAGGGTTTATCCATTCGCCTTTGCTAATGTGAAAAAGATCTTTAACAGCACCCTCACCAAACGTTACAACCCTCAACCCAGCCGCGGGGGGGACTGACTGCCCTTGGGTTTCCGTGCAGAAAAAGACATACTTCCCATCGTTGTTCACATCATTGGCCGACACAACGTAAGCGCCTTCGATTTGTGCTTTCACTTTTCCCGTTGCCGCATCAAACAGGATGCCTGCCCAGTTGTTATCGTCATCATAGTTAAAGACGTTGACCAGAATTTCATAAGTCCCGTCCCCATCAAAATCGGAAACGCTGTTTAAGATTGGCTTTGATATTTTTTTTGCCGATTCAACAAGTCCATCAAAGATTTTTGTCCATCCGAACTTTAGCACTCCCCGATCGTTTTTTATGACATCAACATGCCAAGGCAAAGAACTGATGATCACCACATCATTATATCCATTGCCGTCGACGTCGGCGATTTGTACAAATCCCCGTTTCCTCAATTTATGCCATCCACTAACATTTTGACTAAGGCCGGCAATGGATTCCCCTTTGTTATTGAAAACATAGATGCCTTCCCAGCTGGTGATGACAATATCTTTTTGTCCGTCATTATCCATGTCTGCCACTGTAATGTGTGGTCGCTGCATAAAATCTCCCTTTGGAAATCTCTTCTCGAATACAAGCTTATCCGTGTTCCCTTTATAAACGCGAATGCCAATAAAGACATCATTGTTCGTATTGCCTGTAACATCAAAGCCATCAAATGCCTCAATCCGGTAATACGTCTTGTCACCTTTAAAAAGAACAGCATATTTTATATTCTGCTTTGGGGTAACCATGGTTATTTTGCCGTCACCATACAGATCAAGATAAGCCTTAGCTTCTGTCTGCCAGTCGCGGGAAAGTGCATCAAGCCAATCTGATTTGTTAATTTCTTCCGCATTAAATTTAATCGTGGTCTTCTTGTTAGCCGGTGAAAGCTCGATATAGGCTTCCGTTGTTGCATAGTCGATGGACTGGCTTAGCCTTGTACTGTTTCCAAAGTCACCTTTTGCTGGCATTCTGCCGTCCCTCATATTATTGCCGCGCAATGTGGGCCAGTCGGCACCGGGTTTTACGGTTCCGTCTTGCTTTAAATAAGAACCTTGTCCAACTGTTGTCAATGAATACCCCAAAGCCAGGAGTAGAAGAATCTGCTTCATGAGTCTGTACCGATTATTTATCAATGACCAAAATTTTACCTTTTTTCGTTGCCGTTATTACTTCGACGAAGCCATCGGAATCAATGTCTGCCACAACGGCCGGGCCACAGTCCGCGGCCAAATACTTCCACACTACTGAAGCCTTACCATCGTTGTTCCCGATGCAGGAAATACCAGTTTGGTTGCTGACAATTATTTCATCTTTGCCATCACCATTTATATCACAGGCAACCGGCATGATTCCAGATCCCAAATGTGGCACGAACCCCGCCATTTCAATTGAAAATGTTTTATGCGGCTCACCGTTTGACGGATCGTAAGCAAATAACACGGGCATATTATCCGAAGATCTTATTGACAGTTCGGCAACCCAAAGCTTACCATCTCCGTCGAGATTGGTCATGCACTGCCAGTTTCTCTCATTATAATCCAACTGCGTGGGCCACCACAAAAGCGCACCATGGGTGCTCATCGTCCCCGCCGTGACTACCGTATTAAAACAGGAAAGCGAAAGCTTACCATTATCCTTGTAAGGAACAGGTAAAATTTGCTGGACCCAGAAATACGAATAGCCATTTTTAGGATAGTCATATTTATCGGTCCAAAGCTTTCGCATGAATTCTTTGAATTTAATCGTACCATCATCCGTACTGGCAAAAAATACAACATTGCCAAATCCGCACATTACCTCTTCGGCGCCATCGCCGTCTATATCAAACGTGGAAAAAACATTTCCGCCTGAACCGCTGTCGATCGTTTGTCCCGTGCCATCCCGCTTATCTACAATTAACCGGTCTAGCTCCCAAAGAAGAGCACCGGTTGTTCCGTGGAATCCATAGGTCTTTGCTGAGTGTGCAATTCCACGCTGAACGGTCACGATAACATCCCTGTCTTTTCGCCTGGTGGATTGCGCCGTTCCAAAGAAGCCCATGCTTCCGTCGAAAAGATTAATGTCACCGGCGCTGATTTCGGGAAAATCTTTTTTCCACAACACCTTGCCGGTATGATCATACACAAAAATTACGGCACCTACTTCACTGGCTCCACTGGCAATGATTTCTTTGTAGCCATCGTGATTGATATCGTCAGCAGAAACGCCATAATCGATTAGCGGGGCAGACTGCCATAGCATTCCCTGGCCTGGCACTCTCCACTTGAGGTTCATCGTTCCCTGAGCGTTTCTACTGAAACACAGCAGCTCACCAACATCATTGGGAATTAGAAGTTCGGCATAGCCGTCCGCATCCAGGTCAGTCACCACAGGAATATAGGACTTCTTAGCAGGACTTAAAAAACGTCCAAGTTTTTTTGCACTGGCACCCGCGATTGTAACGGTAGCGATGGGCGTTGAAAATGCCTTGATCTGTAGCAACAAATTGTTTTTACCGGAAGGGCTCTTCTTGTCCCTGATGATCTCACCGTACATACCCGATGGGATATTTATTGTGAGCGGACTCTTGGTCACCGCTCCATCTTTGGAAAAATAGTATCCGCTAATCGAAGACGTTCCGTCTCCGTTCAGCGTCTTTGCAAAAAAAGCTTTTCGTCCCACATGCTCATAATCCCTACAAAGGACGACGTCGTCCGCGAGGCTGGAAATTCCATCATAATGCGCTGTAACAGTTGGCAATGTATTCGCAAACCGAGGGTTTATCCATTCGCCTTTGCTAATGTGAAAAAGATCTTTAACAGCACCCTCACCAAACGTTACAACCCTCAACCCAGCCGCGGGGGGGACTGACTGCCCTTGGGTTTCCGTGCAGAAAAAGACATACTTCCCATCGTTGTTCACATCATTGGCCGACACAACGTAAGCGCCTTCGATTTGTGCTTTCACTTTTCCCGTTGCCGCATCAAACAGGATGCCTGCCCAGTTGTTATCGTCATCATAGTTAAAGACGTTGACCAGAATTTCATAAGTCCCGTCCCCATCAAAATCGGAAACGCTGTTTAAGATTGGCTTTGATATTTTTTTTGCCGATTCAACAAGTCCATCAAAGATTTTTGTCCATCCGAACTTTAGCACTCCCCGATCGTTTTTTATGACATCAACATGCCAGGGAAAAGAACTGATGATCACCACATCATTATATCCATTTCCGTCGACGTCGGCGATGCTGGCAAATCCCCGTTTCCTCAATTTATGCCATCCACTAACATTTTGACTAAGGCCGGCAATGGATTCCCCTTTGTTATTGAAAACATAGATGCCTTCCCAGCTGGTGATGACAATATCTTTTTGTCCGTCATTATCCATGTCTGCCACTGTAATGTGTGGTCGCTGCATAAAATCTCCCTTTGGAAATCTCTTCTCGAATACAAGCTTATCCGTGTTCCCTTTATAAACGCGAATGCCAACAAAGACATCACTGTTCGTATTGCCTGTAACATCAAAGCCATCAAATGCCTCAATCCGGTAATACGTCTTGTCACCTTCAAAAAGAACAGCATATTTTACATTCTGCTTTGGGGTAACCATGGTTATATTGCCGTCATCAGATAGATCCAGGTATGCCTTGGCTTCCGTTTGCCATTCATTGGAAAGAGATGTGAGAAGGTCCGAATTGCTTATCTCGTCTTTTTCAAATTTTACGGAAGAATTCTTGTCGGAGGGGGAAAGCTCAATATATGCCTCTGAGGCAGCATAGTCTATCGCCTGGCTTAAGTGCGCGTCATTATTAAATTCACCTTTGGCTGCTACTCTCCCGTCGCGGCTGTTATTGGCACGCAAGGTGGGCCAGTCGGCGCCCATCGCATGAGTTTTGGTTACATCAACCTGCGCGCTGGTTATGGAGGCAAGTGACCCAAAAATTAACAGTAGAAAAATCCTTTTCATGAGAATGCTATGTTATACTTTTTATAAGCGTCAGCAGGCCATTTCGGCATTGCTCCTATAATTAATGTCATTGAATACGGCGCAGCTATCCGTCACACACCGTTCAATGAATTAAAGGGAGACTTGCGAAAATGGACTCCTCCTCTCAGAAATGGAGTCTTATGTTTGGTCGTTGAGCCGGCTGGGCTGAGATTGACCTGGGCATTAGATAACGGAAACGATATACGTTGCTCTCGGTGTGACCGAGATAACTCCAAGCAGGAGCTATCACGCTATTACGTCACGCACGATGAACTATTAATTCGTTAAATAAACTATACTAATTGTTCGCTGAAACCGGTAATTGTTTTTTCGTGAAATCAAAGCCACGCTTTTTGTCTATCTCTCTCCTGCTGCGGTCCTGAAAATCAACAAGCTCTTCCATTTCAAATTTTTTCGACAATTCCCGGGCTGACACTCCGGGTTTTTTTGCTCTCAATATGAACCATTGTTCGCGGTCCAAAAACACTTCCTGCTCTACTTCGCTGCCGTGTGCCTTTAACAGAGCATCGCGTCTCTTGATATTAAAGTTCTCGTGGAAGATGGCGCGGTCGAGGTCGAGGGTTATTTTGGCGACAGTAACATCCGAACTTTTCGCATCGAGAATCCTTTCGCCCGTGATGTCGTAAACCTGGCAATCTTTGGTATACGTACTCGTGACGATGTAGTAGTGATGCATAATTGCATAGGCCTGCAGTTGTGACCCCGCTGAATAAGCGCTCGGCCAGAAAACAATTTCTGCCCCTTTATCTCTCAGGGCCTGCCAAACTTCGGGAAAGTTTGAATCAAAACAGATACTGACACCGATTCGGCCGAAGTCGGTATCATATACCATTTCTCCGTTTGCCCCCGGGCTAACCGCACCGGCGCTCAAGTCGAACTCAGCCAAGTAAGGATATACTTTATCATAACCAAAAACCACTTTACCTTCCCGGTCGATCAGTACGGCAGTGTTGTAACGGGCTTTGCCATCGGTGCGGTCGATCGGCGAAAGAATGTAGGTTTTGTACTTTTTCGCAATCTTGGATAATGCAGTTATAGTTTCCCCATCGATGGTCTCAGGGTTTTTCTGACCGCGCCAGGTCTCTGGCAGGGAAATGATATCCGTGCCCTTAGAGGCTTCTTCCTCCACCATTGTTATGATTTTATTAAACTCCTGGTCGCGGAAGGAAAAGCTTACAACCTTGACCGGTCGGCCGATCTTTTCGGATGTGCTCGTTTTAAACGCTGTCAGAAACCAAAAGCTGCTTGCTAAGAGCACCGTTGCCGACAATGCGTACTTTATGGAATTCAATTTTTTGATCTTCATATTTTTTATTTTAAGAATGACATTAAAACTTCTGTATTAGACTGGCTCCTATTGAAAGTTAATGATAAATGAGGCATGAACAAAGTCTTTTTATGCGGGAGGTCAAGGTCCTGCAGCATTGGTGTTGATTAGAATTGATAAACTTTTTTTCATGTTTCTATTTCCCATTTGTCGATAATCAATATTTTCCCATTTCGCGTGGCCGTAATAACCTCAAAACCATCTGGGTCCGCATCCTATACAACGGTATGACCACAGGCCTAAGCAAGGTATCTCCATATCAGTTTCATCACCCACGAGCCTATTATAAATTAGAAATACTCCCCCCGTTAAAAACGGAGGGAGGTATTTAAATAAGCACTCAAATCCCTAAAAAAATGTGTACCTATTGTATTGCAGCCCCATTGGCTTCTGCGGGCCAATACGGGTTTTGGTAAATCGTCTTTTGCGGATTTCCTGTTGGGTCATCCGTTGTAAGCAGAAACGCTTGAAATCCAATGGGCTCTAAATAGTACGCCTCAGTCCAATTCCAACCATTATATAGTACAGTATTGGGATTAGTTCGGTATGGAAGAAGGTACTTTCCATCCGTCGGACTGGAGACGTTCGAGTTGTTACTGCCGAATGGTACGATTGCATATTGCGGTGGATAATGTTTATAGGCATTGTCCCAAAGATTGAAGCCTTGAGGTTGGTAGTTTTTGGCCATATCATATGCTCTCCACCGTTTCATATCCATCCAACGGAAACCCTGAGGTAAACCGAAATCTTCGACGAAATATTCAGAGAGGCGCTCCCTCCTAATGTTGTACGTAGTTGCATCCACCAATGCAGTCCCCGAATACTTCATCAGGTTATTTTCCTGGGCAACAACGGTATTGTCAATTGTCTTTTGGAAATCAGGATCTACACCCGCGCGAATTCTAAGTTTTTGCCAATAGCCCGCCGCCGTTGCATTTATACTTCCCTCTTTCAGGTAGGAAGCTTCTATATAGTTCAGATAAGCTTCAGCAACACGGAAAACCGGATAATTTGCCTGACCATCGTTATTTCCAAAGTCTCTAATGTCGGCATAGGGATAGTACCTTCGTGGCATGTACCCGGTCTTCGCTTGATTAACAGCCGAAAAAGTAATTGGCGGATAACCCCACAATGCACCACCGTTAGGCGCATTTAGGCCTAAGAGCGGAGGCTCCAGATAGGCATTTGATTGCACCGGCAAATCGACGTATCGAACATCATCTTCACCTGATATAAACAATTGCAGACGCTCATCCCGGTTGGCTTTCTCCAGCATTATTGTCGAGTCAAGAGAAAAACCTGAGCCCGGAGCATACTTAGGCAATCCATTTTTCATCAAGAAAATGTCAATGGTTTGTTTCGTTACGCCGCAACCATTGTTCGGGCCGGAAGACATAGAACCTCCCATGGTGTGATTAACACCCAGGCTTCTGTCATAATCCCGCCACATAATTACTTCCGGAAAAGCTGCGTTGTTCCTGGAAACATACATTTCATAGTATGGATTAAAGTTTGAACCTACAGCGCCTATCCCTACCGGTGGATTCATTACATGAGAGTTCGGCACAAGATCAACCTTGTCAGCTACTTGCTTGGCTGCGTCCATCGCTTGTGTCAGAAAGAAATTTATTTCCGCATCAATATCGATCGTGAAACTCGGATGAAATGATGCACCCGGCCAGCCAGGACCACCAGGCACAAACGGAGTACCTTTATGATATTTTAACCAGGTTGCTTCGAAAAGCGCAAATCTGGACTTGAGCAGGAGTGCAACGTCTTTGGTTATGCGATTTTTGTTCGTCATCGTTAACAACGAAATGGCCGTATCCATATCAGCAAGAATAAATCTTGCCACCTGGTTTCTTGGCATGCGTTTGTTTGCCTCGACCAAAAGGTCCTTATCAGAGTCCGTAAAGGTTCTGGTGATAATCGGGAAGTCTCCAAAAAGTTGCAGTTTTTCAAAATAGACACATGCGCGGTTAACATGAACTTCGCCTACATAATGATTGATGTTGGCCGGATTACCCAGAACTTTACCAGCTTTCAATTTAGGAAGCACCTGTTCGAAAAAGTAATTGGAATTCCTAATCCTATTAAAAACCCACCCACCTGCCGATTGGGCGCTACCAAAATCTGCTGGTACTCTTTTGATACCGGGTACCCAAAAGGTTTCTGGTGTGCCATTTCTTGTGTTTAACCACATATCATTATGGTATTCATACCGTGCAATATTGAATGAAGAACCAGCATAAAATTGATACCCACCAAGGGCATATGTTGCTAAATCATTTTCCGTATTCAGGAATGCACCCGGAGTAACTTTTGCTTCCGGTACTCTATCAAGAAAATCATCACACGCGACCGATAGCGTGGTCAGTAAAATGATATATGAAAATTTTAAAAAAGTATTCATAACTGATTATAAGTTTAAGTTTAAACCGAACGAGAAAACTTTACTGATCGGATATGCGGTACCAATCGAACCCGAACCGCCTTGGGGAGTACTTATACCTAAATAGGCCTCGGGATCAATGGTAGATGTCAACTTGGTGAATGTGAATAGATTCTCGCCGCTGACATATACCCGAACTTTCTGCAGACGTAATTTCTGAGTGAGCCTGGATGGTATTGAATAACCTATTTGTATGTTTTTTACACGCAAATATGCTCCGTTCTGCAAGTAACCACTTTGAGTCATTTGGTTCTTCGAAGTAGCGGTATAGGGGCGCGGATAATAAGCATCTGTATTAGCTCCATAAGGACTGTCTTCCGGCCGGTAATAATCCAAATGCGGAACCAGTATTTGTTGGTTGCTGGCATCTCCCGCTATTCCCCAAAAAGTAAAATCGCCATCGGAATAGCCGGGGATAACACGTTGGGTTGCGGGCCACATATCCCTTTTGGCAACGCCTTGTAAAAATCCTCGGATATCAAACCCCTTCCATGCAGCTGTCAGGCTGAAGCCAAACTTGAAGCGAGGAAGTTCATTTCCTATGACGGTAATATCACCGGGACTTGCTAATGTTCCACTACCTGAATTGATCCTGCCATCTCCGTTCACGTCCTGATACATGATATCGCCAGACTGCCAAACCAGGTCAATTTGACTTTGGCCTCCATTGGGCAGGGACTCCAGATGTTGGGTCATCTCTTCTGATGTTCTAGCAATTCCTTTCGTTGTATAACCCCAGATTTCTCCGATTTTCCTTCCTGCATACCAGGTATAAAAACTAGGAGTTGAGTTGTTATAACTAGTTACGGTTTGAATTTCATCCGATACGTTTACACTCAATCCATAATTAAATGGGCTATCCCCTAGCTCGAAATCATCATTCCATGACAATAAAATTTCGAAACCCTTGGATTCCAAGTCAGCGTTATTTGTCGGAGGTGTAGTGGTACCCAATGTGTTGGTGAGCGGTGGTGGAGGTCCAACCATGCCTTCAGTAACCCGTTGGAAGATGTCGAAATTTCCTGTCAAACGGCTGCCCAACACGCCAAAGTCGAGTCCAATATCCCAGGATTTTACGTTTTCCCAAGTCAAATCAGAACTAACCAAACCGGGTGCGCTCGACACGTTGCTCAGAGCTCCATTCACAAGCCAATTAAAGTTATTTCCCCCGACGGCCCAGTTCACCCCAGCATTACCAGGCTGAACTTGTGCTATAGCAATAGGAACGGTTGGATAGAACGGATACCAGTTGGTGGTATTCATGTTTCCAAGAGATCCATAGGATGCACGGATCTTTAAGAAATCAATGGTTTTAACGAGAGGCTCAAAGAAATTTTCTTTCGAAATATTCCATCCGGCAGAGAAGGAGGGGAAGAATCCCCATCGATCATCACCAATAAAACGAGAAGCTCCGTCATAGCGTCCATTCGCTTCCAAAAGATATTTTTCTTTAAAGTTATAGTTGATACGACCAAAGAATCCGGCGGAAGACCAAGTTTGAGAATTCCCAAAGACATCTCTCGGCACGGATGTGGCAGCGTCAAGCGCTATAACGTCAGGAGATATAAGACCTGATCGTCCTACACCAAATCCTTGTGTGTGATAGTATTCCCCCTGAAATCCTAACAGTCCCTTGATATAATGTCCGTTGTCAGTCTGTTTGAAATAATCGGAATATACATTGGTGGTGTAGTAGTTGTTCCTGTATGATTTATTTCCAACATAGGTATCACCTGTACCCTGACCATAGGCCGATGTATTTATTCCCACGCCATACTTTTCACCATTGGCATACTGTAAAAAAATTGCCTTTTGACTAACGTCCTGCAGATCATTTGTTATGTTGGTACTGCCGTTGACATGTATAAACCAATTCTTGACAGGTTCATACGACAAGGTTAGCTTGTGCTGATTCTGGATTTTGCTTTGAGAATACCTTCCTCCATCTTGTATGGCAATTGGCATGTCACTAGCATATACGCCATCCGGATAGCGATAAGGCTGATGAGCTAATCGTCGTGAGTTTGTGTAAAAGAAGCCCCATTGAAGATAACTCGGTGCATCGTAGTTAGTCCAGTTAAAATTCCCAATATATTCCAATCGCATCTTGCTGCTAAGCTTAGCTGCCAGATTAACGTTTAACGTGTTGCGTACAAACTCCTCCGGAGAAGCTCGCAAAAGACCCTTCTGATCTAATCGATTACCAGAAATGTAAAAAGAATAGTTTTCACCACCTCCGCGAATATTCAGACTATGATTAGATGAAGGTGTTGCACTCTTATACAATTCAGTGTTCCAGTCAGTAGATCCAAAAAATGCAGGATAAAATTTAGGATTAAGTGGATCTGTCGGACCCCATTCAGGACCTGTGCCATTATAAAATGCTTCCTGTCCGGCTATTGTTACGGGTGAAAGATAGGTAGGACTTGAGCCACTATTACCGTAAGCCACTATATTATAGACCGTAGCATCCCATGCGTTGGCGTAGTTGTCTAGTCCGATAGGACTTGAAAACCTCATATTACCGGAGTAGCTAATGGTCGTTTTTGTATCCTTGCTCATCCTCCCGCTTCGAGTGGTAATAAGCATTACTCCAAACGCAGCACGCGAACCGTAAATTGAAGAGGATGCAGCATCCTTCAAAATCGAAATATTTTCGATATCTGCTGGATTGAGTGAATTGATATCTCCTTCAACACCATTTATTAAAATCAATGGGGTTGAAAGTGAGTTTTGTGCTACAGGCCCAGGGCGAGAGAAACCTCCCGTTGAAGTTCCACCAGACGGGAGCGCTGCAATTGTACCATTACCCCGGATGTTAATGTTTGGAGCAACATCCAACATACCCCCGCCAGGACCTGTCGAGATATTTAAACCATTGACAGCGCCCTGTAGAGCCTGCGAAACATTCTGCACGGGACGATCTATAAAATCGTCATAGTCAACGACGCCTACCGCCCCTGTTAGGTTAACCTTTTTCTGGATTCCATATCCTACTACTACTACTTCTTCAAGATTTGTTAATGACTCATTAAGCGTAACATCCACTTGAGTTTGATTGCCAATCGTAATTTCCTGAGATTCCATTCCAATAAATGTGAAGGTCAGGCTCTTTGCATCCTGTGGAGCCTCTATACTGTATTTTCCATCAGCATTGGTTATGGTTCCTGACGCGGTACCGGTAATAATAACATTAACGCCTGGAACTGGCAGTTGATCCTTGCCAACTACCGTCCCGGTTATTGTACGCTGAGCATAGATACTACTGGCACTGCCGAGTAGTATGAAGGCCATTAAAAATAATTTGGTAATTTTTTTCATAGATTAGTTTCATGCAGGTTTGGATTTTGTAAATAAGTTTTGGATTGTTTCATCATAAGCTACGGGGTTAATAGTGACAGCTAGATTTGAGAAATAGGAATAGAATAGTGAAACCATAGGCTTCTAGGGTTAGAGAATTTTAAGATTACTTTTAAATGGGAAGCGGGGTGCGGCTGGGTTTCGTCCGGGGAGAACGAAGTATGAAAGTATTAAAACATTTTGAGACTTTTCTAAAAAGGATATAAAAAATTTCACGGAACCACCGCAGTCTTCTGTTTTTCTTATGCGAATGTTGAAAATTTAAACGCAATTAACGATTGCATAATTTTTTTCTTTTTAAAGTTTTTTGCCAATTCTAAACAGCGAATACTCCAATATCCTCCTCATGGCAAAACGTGTAGGCCGAACTTTACCTAAATTTTCAAAATTTATGTAGGCATACCGTTGGAATATTGCAGCCGCGATTTTCATTTTTTTTCACATTTGTAACGATTGCGGGTTAAAAATGATTAAGGCGGAACAGCCGAGGGTCGAAATATTTAACAAGGGCGCTGTCGAGGTGGTCAGTTTACTTTTCTTTAGCGATATAGAAAATAATATCGCGTATTTGCTGATCCGTTAATCCATTCAGCAGCCCTTCGGGCATAATGGAAGTTTTTTGTTCTTCCATTTCCTTGACCTGATTCAAATTCAAGGTGATCAGTTCTCCATTGAATGGTTGAATTGTAATGGTCGATCCGCTTTTTCCTTTAAGGGTTCCAACCAGGCTCCTTTTATCGTTTGTCATGATATGGTAGACACCATAACCTTCCCGGATATAGGCATTGGGATCAATAATATTGGTCAGCATATCACTGATATTTTTTCTGTCGTAGCCCGTCAGATCAGGTCCAATATCAGCCCCTTCTCCAAAAAGACGATGACAACTTCCACATCGATTATTAAATAGGATACGGCCCTTTTGTGAATCTCCGGATCCCGAATTCAGTATTTGAGAAACTTTGTTTATCCGGTCATTTATTTCAGAAGAGGATGCAGGCCTGATGCCGGGCCACAACCTGTTAACAGTTGCCGTTATTTTCGGATCACCCAGCAAGGTAAGGTGGCGGGCTATCTCTTCTGGAACATCTGCTTTGTCAACTGTATGGGCAATAAATTTTTCCCCGGGTTGGGTTTTCCGATCAATCGCATTTAAAAGCTGAATAGCCCAGACACTTCTCCGCGTTAATAAAGAGAGCGCTGCGCTGCGAACATCGGGGTCAGCACGCAATATATCGGGATAAGCTTTGATGACACGAGACCCTATGTCAGGATCATCGTAGCGCGACAGAGCCTTAAGGGAAGCTTGCTTAATGGCTCCCGATGATTTGTTGCTTTCGATTAATTGCAACAACACAGGAACCGATTCGGGTTGACTAATTTCACCGAAAATCCGGATATAAGACAATCGTTCGCCTACTTCTGCGTGGTCATCAGCAATAATTTTCAACGCTTTCGCGATCACTTCCTGTTGTCCCTGTCGCAAGGCAATGGCGAGCGATTCATTTCCATATTCGGATTTAAAAGATAGTAATGCGTCCACCAACTCAGGAGATAGTACAGTCACTTCTTTTCCCCGAAGGCCTTCCTGAATGCCATTCATAAGCGGCTTTGCCTGCTTCGTCGAAGGAGCTAACTTTAAGAGTCTTGCACAAGCGGCATAATTCTCTTCCCCACCCTCCATAATCCAGCGCTGCATAAGTCGTTCAAGAATCGTTCTTACAACGGTTTGGTTAGACCAGATGGCAGAGTCTTCAAACATAGCGAGTATTCCCGCTCTGTCGGATACAGCTTTGGATTCGATCGCCCACCAGAGTTGTAAAGGGATATCCGGATCATGGACATCATCATGCCCTTTTAAAAGGTTTCTGATCATAGGTATCGCCACTGGACCTGGCAATCGTTTTGCCGTTGCAGCAAGTTGGCTCCTGACTTCTGGATGGCGTTCCAACGTGGCTAATTTTGCCAACTCAACCTTGGCCGCAGCGGATACAGTGTTAGCATCGCCCAATAGCCTAGCTGACCACATCCGGACGAAAGGATCTTTGTGGTGAATTCCTATTATAGCTACAGAATCAGTAAGCCCTTTGCTAAGCGCTATTGCCCAAAACGCTTCGAGCGCAGTTTGGCCGCTTTCGGTTTTCAGCAAGCGCTTGAGCTGAGGTACAACCGAAATATCTTTCCTGTTTCCAAATTCCAGAAGGGCCTCCTGCCGGAACCATCTATTCGGATTTGAAAGCAATTGTACCAACTGTTCATTTGAGTAAGTGCCTATGTCAAATTGTGGAAACGCCTGCTTATTATTTTTATTACGAAGCCGGTAAACGCGTCCCGTGCTCTTACTCCACGTATCGCGAGGGTCAACATGGGATAACCGGCTATCATACCAGTCAGCGATGTAAACTGCTCCGTCAGGGCCAGTTGTTATATCTACAGGCCGAAACCAATGATCATCCGTTTGAAGAATTCGAGTTTCATCAACATTCCTAAAGGTTGATCCATTCGTTTCAAAGCTGCTGATCTGAACATAACTTTGCATCGGATTAATAGCGATCATGCGGTCATGATACCGTGCAGGCAAACTCTTCTCCTGGTACCTGATCCAAGCATGTGTAAATCTGATCTTATCACCTGTAAGGTCCATGTCCTCCAAATAACCAAGCGCATACGGATTTGTAAAGGCTCCGTGTTTACCCAAGTTTCTGATATGATAGGCGCCTTGTTTATAATATCTTCCACGGGTTATGCCGTTATCCCCTGAAAAAATCCGGCCTTTATCATCGATCTCCACATCAAAAGTATTTCCACCTCCTTCAGCAAAGACCTCAAAAATATGCGACTCGGGATGGTATCTCCAGACAGCCTGTCCATCAAACCTAACATTTTTTGAAACCGATGAACTGACATTTGCCGTGCAGGTACTTCCCTGCGCACCGTACAACCAGCCATCAGGCCCCCAGCGCAAATTATTGGCTACCGCATGCGTGTCTTCGATTCCGAAACCTTCCAGCTGAACCTCCGGAGAACCCTCAGGGATACCGTTATTATCTTCGTCTGGGTATGCCAGGAGATAAGGCGGCGCTAATACCCAAATTTTTCTGCGTCCTAGAACGACGCTGGTTACAATGTTAAGTCCTGAAATCGCATCCGTAGTCTTATCGAAAGTTCCGTCCATATCGGTATCCTCAAAAAAACTAATCTTGTCAGCTCCTCTCACTCCTTCCGGCGGAGGCTGTGGAAGTTTGTCATACACAGCGCGTATGTGCTGATCCATGCTCAAAACCTTACTACCTTTCGGATATGGATATTGATTGTATTGCACTACCCAAAGGCGGCCGCGATGATCAAAATTCAGGTAAACAGGCTGCGTTACAAAAGGCTCTGACAAAACCAGATCAAGAACCAGGTCGTTGGGATAATGAAAGGTTTTTAGAACATTTTGGGGTAAAGTAGCTATGGAACTATCGGAAAGAACTCCACGTCCAGCAAAGGTTTTCATAAAATCCAGCGCTTCTTCACTACCTGCCACCTCTTCAAGTTTTGTGTTATGTTCTTCCTTCTGTTGATTGCACCGGGTCAACACAAAAGTCATAGCAAAGAAGCCAGAAATGAAAATTAAGCTGCCTAAAGTTTTTGCCATTGCTGCTGCTCCAGTTATTTGTCACTTGCTACGTTAAAGCCTCTTCCTGATGTCATTTGGTGCACCGGAAGCAAACTGATTTGCTACGGGAATTGCGGCCCGCTGGGTTTTCCAATGCAGAAACATAAAACTTAAATTATTAGAGTGTTGTGTGCATACCCATGTCCCTGCGTTTCATACTACTCAAAAGATAACAACGGTCAGGCCAACGGTGCGGATTGCAAACAGGTTCCTGATAAACTTGACAAGCTATTCAAAAAAGAAGTGCTCGTCACTTGATGAGCATATCAATTAAATTATTCAGGCGTGTGGCGAAGATATTCTTTTGATCTTAAAATAATATTGATATTTTTTCTTTGAAGGCTTTTTCCTTTTAATAACGGACTTAATACCTGTTGTCCGGTTACGACGAAAGTTCGAAATATACGCACTCACTCACGAAGCTTTCGGAAATTTTTTTTGTCGTTCATTACTGGTCTGAGGTTTTAAAGAGGTACTACTCCAGAATATATTATTACAAACATCGTGTGACTGGTTGCGCTACAGCATCAATTCATAAGTTGCAACTGAGGTCGGTAAAAATTCAAAAAATTTCATTTATTCAGTTAATTTGATAATTTTAACGCTTCGTTCCTCCCGAACGAAAACCAGCCGAATCCTTTTCATTAAAATAACATTGGTTTTAGTTTCAGAAAAATTCCACGGACAGATGGGAGGGATTATCTCATGCCTGTACGTGAAAGTAAAATTATCACGAATTATAAATTGTGATAGATTTCAATCATTAATCGTGGAGTTGTAAGAAATGTATGTGTAAATTCCAACCCCTGAATAAACAAGTCAACTTTGCCGAAAACAATTTGATGATTGAAATAAAATGAATGTGAATTATTAAACCAGCAACTCGTGATCAAGATAGACACGCATTTAAAACCATCGGATCTGAATACAGCGCTGAACCGATTTTGGGATTTTTCTGGGCAAAAAATTAAACTCATCGAAAAGAACTACGATGCAGCGAAAGGCTCACCGGTTTTTACCCTAAAAGGAAACTACACCACCAAAGGTTGGACAGAATGGACACAGGGATTTCAATATGGTTCAAGCATTTTGCAATATGACGCCACGGGAGAAGAATTCTTTTTGACGTTTGGAAGAAAAAAAACAGTGGAGGTCATGGCCCCCCACGTCAGTCACACCGGCGTGCACGACCATGGGTTCAACAACGTGAGTACCTATGGCAATTTGCTTCGCTTGATGAAAGAAGGCAAAACTCCTTATAATGAGTGGGAAAAAGATTTCTATATATTGGCTTTAAAGGTATCGGGAGCCGTCCAGGCAAGCCGTTGGACTTCCATTACGAATGGAGGATTTATTCATTCATTCAATGGGGCTCACTCCCTTTTTGTAGATACAATCCGTTCTTTCCGTTCGCTGGTCCTTAGTCATTCCTTAGGACATGTACTTCAAAGTGAAGGCGATGTGAGGATCAGTTTGCTTGAACGAGCCATCAATCATCTGAAGGCTACGGCTGAGTATTCCATTTTTTACGGGGAAGGTCGTGATACGTATGATGTGCGGGGAAGAACTGCGCATGAAAGTATTTTTAATGTGAAGGATGGAAATTTTCGCTGTCCCAATTCACAGCAAGGCTATTCTGGTTTCAGCACCTGGACCAGAGGTCTTGCCTGGGCTATGTGTGGATTTGCTGAAGAACTTGAATGGTTCGATACGGTCAGCGAAGAAGAACTTAAACCCTTTTCGGGAAAGGAAAACATTTTGTCACTCATTATAAAAGCGGCAAAAGCCACGTGTGATTTCTACATCAATTACTGTCCCACCGATGGCGTACCCTATTGGGATACCGGTGCACCGGACCTGCATCGATTAGGTGATTACCTGGATAAGCCTGCCGATCCTTTCAATGATTTTGAACCTGTTGACAGTTCCGCTGCTGCTATCGCTGCGCAAGGACTGCTTAGACTCGGCAGATATCTGAAGGGCAAAGGAGAAGATGCATCGGTAGTTCTTACTGGCAAGCTGGGCTTACAATTATGAATACCATTCTCGATGTGCCTTACCTTAGTGTTGATCCCAGCCACCAGGGATTATTGTTGCATTCTGTCTATCACCGTCCCAATGGTTGGGACTATGTGCCTCCAGGAAGTAAAATTCCGAACGGAGAATCAAGCATGTGGGGAGACTATCATATCCGTGAAGCGGCACTCTACTTAAAACGCGTAATAACAAATGAACCATACTATACTTTCTTCAACATTCAATGAGCAGAGATCTTTCACATCTGTGTATTCATACCATTACCACGAAGCCGTGGAGCATAGAACAGGCCGCAAAAAATTATTCAGCCGCTGGCGTTAAAGGCATTACGGTTTGGCGCGATGCGTTGGAAGGAAGAAATATCGGTCAAACAGGTAAAATGCTTCGTGAACATGATTTAGCCATTGTCTCCCTGTGCAGAGGCGGCTTTTTTTCTCATAAAGATTTAAGTAAGAGGAAATCGGCATTAGATGATAACAGAAAAGCAATTGAAGAAGCTGCCGAATTGGGAGCTCCGATGGTGGTGCTGGTTTGTGGCGCTGATCCATCTCAACCGTTGGAAGAATCAAGAAAACAAATACGTGACGGGATCGCAGCAGTAATTCCCGATGCGTCGGCGGCGGGTGTAAAGTTGGCAATCGAACCCCTTCATCCTATGTATGCGGATACCCGTTCGGCCATTAATACCTTGGAGCAGGCAAATGATATGGCCGAAGATTTAAATTCACCGTGGGTGGGTATTGCAGTTGATGTGTATCATCTTTGGTGGGATCCTTTTTTGGAAAGAGAAATAAAACGCTGCGGCGAACACGGCAACCTGATTGCATTCCACATTTGTGATTGGAAAACACCTACCATAGATCTATTTCTCGATCGTGGGCTGATGGGTGAAGGTTGTATCCCTGTTAAGAAGATCAGGACATGGGTGGAAGCTACAGGATTTAGGGGATTTAATGAAGTTGAAATATTTTCCAATACCTACTGGAAGGAGGACCAATCTGAATTTTTGAAAAAAATTATTAAAGCATACCAGGAAAAATCTTAAACCAGAGTGATAATTATCAAAACATGAAAGAACATAAAATAGGGATCATCATGAATGGAGTTACCGGGCGCATGGGCACCAACCAGCACCTGTTGCGATCCATCGTAGAAATAATAAAACAGGGCGGAGTAAAAATAAATTCGGGCGAAAGGATAATGCCCGATCCAATTCTTATTGGCCGTGATGAAAATAAATTACAAAAGCTTGGTGACCTATCAGGTATAAAAAAAATCAGCACCAATCTGGATGAGGCTCTGGCCGATTCTCAAAATAAAATCTACTTCGATTCACAAACGACGGGCAGACGTGCAGAGGGAGTCAGAAAAGCAGTAAAGGCCGGTAAACATATCTATTGTGAAAAACCGATCGCCGTGGATACAAAGCAGGCAATGGAGTTGTACCAGCTTTGTAAAAATGCCGGATTAAAAAACGGAGTAGTGCAGGATAAACTTTGGCTTCCCGGTATTGTGAAATTAAAGCGGCTTATCCAACAGGGTTTTTTTGGAAAGATACTTTCGGTGCGCGGGGAATTTGGTTATTGGGTTTTTGAAGGCGATTCCATTCCCGCCCAACGACCTTCCTGGAATTACAGAAAAGAAGATGATGGCGGTATTATTGTCGATATGCTTTGCCACTGGCGTTATGTGCTTGATAATGTGTTTGGAAAAGTGAAATCAGTTTCCTGTCTTGGTGCCACGCATATACCCGAAAGGTTCGATGAACAAAATAAACCATACAAATGCACGGCGGATGATGCAGCTTATGCAACATTTGAACTGGAAGGAGGAATCATTGCTCATTTTAATTCTTCATGGACGGTAAGAGTACGACGCGATGACCTGTTGACGCTACAGGTGGATGGCACCAAAGGATCGGCTGTTGCCGGATTGCGGGAATGTTATATTCAACACTATGGAAACACCCCTAAGCCAGTGTGGAATCCTGATATTCCCCAACCTATTAATTTCTTTGAGGGATGGGCTAAGGTGCCCGACCAGGAAACCTATGACAATGCCTTTAAGGTACAATGGGAATTGTTTTTAAAACATGTTGTGGCAAACGATCCATTTCCCTGGGATCTCCTGGAGGGAGTAAAAGGTGTTCAGCTCGCGGAGAAAGGATTGGAGAGTTGGAGCAAACGATGCTGGGTTGATATTCCAGAAATTTAAACAGTCACTGAAGATGAAAAGCGTAGCATTAATAACCGGAGGCAGTCGAGGTATTGGTTTTGGAATTGCCGAACAACTGGCCAAAAATGGCTTTGATCTCGCCATCAATGGTGTACGTGCCGCAACTGAAGCAGTGAAGGCAATAGACTCACTGAAAGATTTTGGCAATGATGTTATCTATTGCCGGGGAAATATTTCCTCTTCAACCGACAGGATAAATATTTTACAGCAAGTAAAGGATCACTTTGGAAAGCTTCATGTACTTGTCAATAATGCAGGTGTAGCACCAAAGGAGCGCAAAGATATTTTGGAAGCCACAGAGGAAAGTTTTGACGATGTTATTTCGACAAATTTAAAAGGTACTTATTTCCTAACGCAGAAGGCAGCCAACTGGATGGTCGAGCAAAAGAAAAGCGATCCGCAGTTCAGCGGGTGCATTATTAACATTTCTTCCATTTCGGCCACGGTGGTATCGGTAAACCGAGGTGAATATTGTATAGCTAAAGCCGGACTTAGTATGGCTACACAGTTGTTCGCCGTGAGGCTGGGGGAATTTGATATTCCAGTTTACGAAATCAGGCCCGGTGTGATCCGCACGGATATGACAGCTGGTGTGACAGAAAAATATGATAGACTTATTGAGGGAGGTTTGTGCGTGCAAAAACGATGGGGCGAACCCGAAGACGTTGGAAAGGTGGTGGCCTCGCTTGTGAAAGGGGATTTTATGTATTCAACCGGACAAGTGATCATGGTAGATGGAGGATTAACTATACCGCGCTTGTAAGCGGAGAATAATGGTAATGAAAGATTCATCCACTAAAAGTATTGCTCGGCAACTTCTTGCCATTCCTGTTCTTGTTGCTGCGCTGGGATATTTAGTTGATATGTACGATTTGTTCTTGTTCAGCATCGTACGTGTTCCCAGTCTAAAATCGTTGGGACTTTCTGACGAACGCATTCTGAGCGAAGGGATTTTCTTGTTGAATTTACAAATGGCGGGCATGCTCATTGGTGGATTGTGTTGGGGAATTCTCGGAGATAAAAAAGGAAGGCTTTCGGTTTTATTCGGATCCATTTTTATTTATTCCCTTGCTAACATCGGCAATGGATTTGTAACAAGCATTGAGGGATATGCCATCATGAGATTTATAGCAGGGTTCGGACTTGCCGGGGAATTGGGTGTTGGCGTTACACTGGTTGTCGAAATCCTTCCTAAAAGTATTCGGGGTTACGGCACCACACTAGTGGCCACCATGGGAGTTTGTGGTGCATTGCTTGCGTTTCTGGTGGTGCATTTTTTTGAATGGCGTGTATCCTACTTTATTGGTGGAGGTCTTGGGTTATTGCTTATGGCTTTAAGATTAAAAGTTTTTGAATCGGGGATCTTCATAAAGTTGAAAGAAGAAAATGTCAGACGTGGAGACGTCCGCATGTTGTTCAACAATAAAACCAGGCTATTAAAATATATAAACAGCATCGTTATTGGTATGCCCATATGGTTTGTCGTGGGTATTCTGATAACATTCTCTCCAGAAATTGGAAGAGCTATGAAACTCGATCAGGCTATAGAGGCTGGAAAAGCAGTTCTATTTGTTTTTGCAGCTCAAGTAGCGGGCAATTTGGTAAGCGGTTTCCTTAGTCAATATCTCCAGAGCAGAAAAAAAGTAATTCTTTTGTTTATGGCAGGCTCTTGTCTGTTTTCCATCATTCTCCTGATAGCGCCTGTCAAGGATACAACCAGCTTTTACTTATTGTGCGCCTGCCTGGGATTTTTCAGCGGCTATTGGACGCTTTTCATTACCGTAGCCGCGGAACTTTTCGGTTCTAACCTAAGGGCTACTGTGGCTACTACTGTCCCAAATTTTGTAAGAGCTACGATTATTCCACTAACTTCTCTTTTTATAGTTATGAAAAATAATGTCGGTACCCTTTATGGGGCATTAATAACCGGGCTTTTAACGTATGCTCTTGGAATGCTTGCCCTGGTATACCTCGAAGAAACATTTAAGAAAGACATGAACTATACCGAAGATATTTAATCGAATCAGTAGGTCCATGAATTACGAGAAATGTAAGATTTATAAGAATGGAGAACATTAGTGACCTTATGAAAACCAAAAGAAGAAATTTTATTCAGAAATCACTGCTGTCAACCGCCGGGATTTCTACCGTGCTGAATTCACTGGTAAATGCTCAAGAGACGGAAATCGTAGCTCAGCCAACCGTCTCTTCAACGCAATCAGAAAATGATGCTTTTAAGATCAGCATCTTTTCCAAACACTTGCAATGGCTCGGCTACGAAGAAATGGCACGGGTTGCAGCTGAGATCGGATTCGATGGTATTGACCTTACAGTTCGGCCCGGAGGCCACGTACTTCCGGAAAGGGTTTCCGAAGACCTTCCAAAAGCCGTGGAGGCGATCAAAAAGGCAGGCTTGAATACCTACATGATCACCACCGCTATTACAAATACAAGTGATCCCCTAACAGAAAATATTTTAAAATCGGCGAGTTCGCTGGGGATTCGTCACTACCGGATGGGCTGGATCAATTACGATGACAAGAAAAATATTGAAGAGAACTTACTGGGTTTCGAAAATCAATTAAGTAAGCTCGCAGCACTGAATAAGAAGTATGGGATTTATGGTGAGTATCAAAATCATTCAGGCGCTAATTTTGGCGCACCGCTCTGGGACTTGTATATGGTATTAAAGCGTATTAATTCACCCTGGCTCGGCTCACAATATGACATTTTCCACGCTACAGTAGAAGGCGCGAATTCCTGGCCTATAGGATTAAAATTATTGAAGCCATACATCAAAAGCATCGACATAAAAGATTTTCTATGGGCTAAAAAAGAAGGCAAATGGATTTCTGACGTTGTACCGCTCGGTGAAGGAATGGTGGATTTTAAAAAATACTTCGAACTTTTAAAACAGCAGGCAATCAAAGTCCCTGCTTCCATTCATTATGAATATTCTTTAGGAGGTGCCGAACACGGCGCTGCTACATTAACGATAAAAAGAGAAGATGTAATAGCGGCTATGAAAAAGGATTGTCACGCGTTAAAGAACTTTTTCAGATCCGCTGATTTAATAAAATGAACTCTCTTATCGTTCAAGTCCTTCAACGCCCTTAAAAAATTCTTTTTTAGTAAGATTATATTATTTTTTTTGATCCAACAAGTATTGTAAAAGTCTAACCCTTTTTCTACATTCGATTCTATAGAGCCCATCTATTTCAGTCGCTCATTTAAAGGCGACTAAGTGGATGGGCTATTTGTCTTGCTGCCAATTAGAAAACTGCAACTATTATACCCGATAGAAGATTGTCTTGAACAGACGGCACCGATGTAAAAACTGAATTCACCGAAATTATTTATAAAAATTATTATAGAAAATAATTATGAGTATCACGATTTCACCTGCCGGAACGATTGCTGAGCTTCCAGCAACGCAGCTAATGCTTACTCCAAAGAATACAACAAGATTTACGATACAGCCCGATACAATAGTAATTCATTATACGGCAGGCAGCAGCGGGATAAGCTCTGCGAAATGGCTTACCAACCCAGAGGTAAAGGCTTCCGCCCATGTCGTAATTGATAAATCAGGTATAATTTATCAGATTGTACCATTCACCAATATAGCGTGGCACGCTGGCGAAAGTGCGTTCGGAGGAAAGAAGGGTTTTAATAGTTTCTCGATCGGTATCGAATTGGACAATCCGGGCTTTCTCACACGCGTGGGCAACGAATTCATGGCTTCGTTTGGAACTAGGTATCCTTCGAACGAGGTCATTGAGGCTGTACACCGAAATGAAAAAACGCCACGTTTCTGGCACATCTATACCGAAGCCCAAATTTCTGCATGTGAGGAATTGTGTTTGGCGTTGATGGCCGAGTATCGTACTATAAAGCAAATTCTTGGTCACGAAGAAATCTCTCCGGGACGCAAACAGGATCCAGGTCCTGCTTTTCCACTTGAACGTTTCCGAGCCAAGCTTTTGCAGAACAACCGCGAATCTGATACGGACGAGATTCCTCCGGCATTTAGGGAAGGAAGGGTCATTGCCGACAAATTGAATATCCGCGAAGGAGCGGGTGCGGATTTTGAAAAAGTAGCAAAGCCTCTTCCATTAAATAAGATAGTTACTGTGATGGGCGAAAGGAACGGTTGGTACCGGGTTAAGGTCGAAGTTGAGGGATGGGTAAGCAAAGCTTTTATATCTAATCCTTAAGACCATGAATAGGATTCTCTTGCTGATCCTGATTGGAGGAATAACGTTTCTCATTATTCTGTTTGTGTCCAGGCCAGAACTGTTAACGGACTTCTGGCTATGGGCGATCGGGCTTGCAGGTCCAATAATTAAAGTATTTGACGCGATCATCCAGAAATTAAAATCATTGGTCCCCGACAGGGAATCCGGACAAACTGAAATGGAAGCCGCGCACTTAGCACAGCAAACAAAAAATACAGACGAAAGTAAGGGCTAATACAAATAGAAAAATTAGTAAAAAATAAAATGGCACAAACAAAAACCGAAAAACCGAAAGGCGTGAAAAACAATTTTAGGCATTTCATTTGGGTGGGATCAGTACTTTTTCCGGTCCTGGTTATTTTGACCACTATATTGTTCAGATTCGTTTTCGCACCCAAAGAAGCATTCTTCTTTGTTGTGGCGGCGGCGCTTGTTGTCAGCTGGGTACTGATGCTGACGTTGTATTACGTGTGGGCTATTTACTTTTACAATATCAATCGGGGCTGGACCGATAAAGATTGGGATGATCATGACTCCAATATACTCGTGCAGGGCACCCCTACAGAACCCGAGAATAATCCAAACTCAGAGGAAACGTTAGGACTTCCGCCCGGTACTGTTCGAGGTACGATCGCGCTGTCGGTATTGGTAGGCGGCATGGCGATGCTAGTAGCGTCGCTCGCGATGCCGGGCAGGCTGGCGCAAAACGAATTCCTTGTTGACAATTTTGAATATATTAAAACAGCCTTTCTGATGGTTATTGCTTTTTACTTTGGCACGAAGTCGCTGGAATTTATCTCCAGGAAACAGGTGCTAGGGGGCGCATCCAAGGATGCGGGAACTAGTGAAGCAAGTAGTTCGGCCACTACGGCCGCAAAGAGTGATCAAGCTGCCTCTGCCGCATCCGTTGCGCCGGTTATCGGCGATGTTTCAAAAGGCACCAAGGCGGAGCCCGGAGATTTCAATGACCCCACTGCGCAAGGCTGATCCATGCAAAGACCATTTTACATAGTTGCTTTACTACTGCTCACATTTTCCTGCGCAAAGGATAAAAGGGCGTTGGTCGTCAGCAAGATTCGACAGGCATCGAAACTAGCTACAACAGAAACAGCTATCGATAAAATTGTTTTTGGAACGAGCGAGAAGCGGTTGCTGGGTATTATTCGTCTCAACAAGGCCCGGTTCGCGGCATACTCGAAGGCGGTCATCAAAAGTGGGATTGATCTGAATAAGATAAACCCGAAAGATATCAGCATCGACGGAAAACGCATCGAAATAAACCTTCCGAATGTTGAGGTCATCAATTTCAGCTATCCCTTCAAGGATTTCAAGATCGATGAGTCAATAACAGAAGATAAGTTTCTGAACAGTATCGACATTTTTGACCAGGAGAACTTTTACCGGCTCGCGGAAATGGACATACGCAATAACTTGAAATATACCGGAATCATTGAAGCAACGGAACAGAAGACGCGGTTGATGCTGGAAGGCCTTTTGAAGAACCTGGGCTATGAAGAGATCTATATCACTTTTAAAAAAGGGGAGCTGATCCCGGAAGTCGATCTAACAGAAAGCGAAGCTGAATAAATCATGATCAAGAGCGTAGTAAATTTAGTGATACAAATCGTGATGGTAATTGCCGTCGTCGTTGTATTCTCGTACTTCGATCCCTTCGGTTTGCTTTCGCCTAAAAAGAAAAAGCTGGAAGACACACCCATTACTGTTTCCAGCATCCGTGAGATTGGGGAGCTGGTTACAGCCGAATATTATGGTGAGGTTCTTTCCTCTCTGCAAGATACGTTGATTGCGGAGGTGCAGGCCAACGATGTCGCGGCCTCGAATGAATTCGTCACCTTAAATGAGAAGTATATCCTATCCCTTAAAGAATTTTATCTTCGCAAGGATAGCGTTAAGGTCCATTGGTTGAGACGGCGGAAGGAACTTACCGATTACTTTTACGAAGCTAACTCGACGATCACAAACAATATTTTCTATCAGGATATGATAGAATTGATTCTAAAAAAATTTAACAGCCCTAAGAAAAAATACGATAGCGAGGGTGATCTTTTGCTGGACATTTGGAAGGAAAAGAGTTTCCCCGATAATAATATTTATGTGACTACGAGCAAAATTCCTTCAACTGACTTCAAAGACAAGAAAAATAAAGAACTCAATGATCTCACTTCCAGCAAAGCGTTCAAAAAGCGTCAGATCATCGTGCTGGGTCGTGGATGGGTGAGAGCTGGCATAAACTTTGGAAAATTTACGGACCGAAATTTCAAGTACGATCGGAATCTGCGAACTGTTTATCTTATCGGCGTGAAACCTTCCATCCTCAACTGTGACATCAATCCCTGGTTCATACCTGAACAGAAAGTAAAGGGCTTCGAAATAATTGTGGCTACAAACAAAGCCAACGATCCTAATTTCCTGGTGAAGGTGAAGACAAACTGCCTGAATAAACTTCGTGCTCAGGCCGAGTCCAATGGAATTCTCTCACATGCCAAAGTAAATGCCGAAGAGTCATTGAAACATTTCTTTTCGCTATTGCTCAGTGAACCAATCGATGAAGTGAAGATCATGGAAAATTCAATTGAAACATACAATTATATGTTCCCAAAGGACTCGATCGTCAAGAAAGAGCGCTTGCAATTGATCGATTCCATGCTGCTTGCCGTGGCGAAGATCGACCGCGATTCAGCGTATAAGAAGGCTGAGCAACTTTCTAAAATGAAATGGGATGCCGGTTTAGATACCTTGCTGATAAACCGGTATTCAAATTTTGCTTACAAAATGTCCGAAGACGAGTTCCTGTCTTCCAATGAATACAACCAACTAGCGATGCAGCTGAATGGAAAACCCTTCTCAAAATTGGATTCCCTCTGGTTCTTTCCTTATAGAGGATATGATACGCTTTTAAAATCGACCAAAAAACTCGTTCCCGATACGTTGAATTATAAATCCGAAAAGGTGTTTTGGATAGATTCTGTTCTGCATACTGATGACTATGAGAAATTTACAATAGCATTTGACTCGATCTTACGCAGTGAGGTACTTAAAAAGATGAACGAGAACCGGGAGGCTGCGCGGTCGGCACATGTGCTCTTTTTAAGAAACACGATTAAGACCATTAAGGTGAAGGATAAGGTTATTGCCAATACACTTGCCAACGTCCAAAGCAACCTAGACTCCCTGAAATCTAAATAATTTGTCCCTCCAACTGAACCAAAAGTTGTTCTATGAATGCTAATTATTTGTTCTATGAATGCTAATTTTAGAAAGGAAGCTACAAGGTCATTCGTCAGGGGATGAAAGGAAAGAGTCGCTAGTAATAACGCTGTGATTTAGCAAAACTGTAAAAATCACTCAACATAACGTGCTAATTTCTCAAGCGTCGATTTAGTACCTGCTTCATTGTCTTCCGGTTTAATCCCGGACGGAATATTCTTGAATAAAAAAGTAACTTTTGTCTTGTTATCTTTTGGTTGCAAGGTAACCTCCATTGTCATTTCCCCTGCGAATTTTTCATTTGAAGAGTCAAAGGTTATGGATTGAACAATTTTTTGATAAGGCTTAAGCTCAATGAAACGTGCTGTGTATCTGTCTTCATTAGCAGCAGTTTTACCCAGTGGCGCTTTTTCGGACGATGGATAAAATAAAGACATTTGATAACCTCCGCCTTCTCTTAAATCGAAAGCATGGACTTTCCCCGTCATGTCTCCTGGCGCAAGCCAGATTTCTAATGCCTTCGGATCTGTGAAAGCTTTGTAAAGAACTTCTGGAGTAGTATTAATATCCCTTGAATTCCGTGTTGTCCCCATATATTCATTGAACAACGTAAGTTTTGAAAGGTTACACTATTGTTCTCTCGAATTAATATTAGAGTTTTTTTAATGAATGAGTCTTTTAAGTAACAACGTCTCATAACGTTGTACGTCAGGGAATTATTTATTTCCTACCATCTATAAACTCCCATTATTTATTTATAAAAGAAATTAGAAACTGGTTAAAAATGCAACGATGCATCTATCTGTCATGTTGACCCTTGAAACTCTTTGATGTTTCGATGCGCAGAATCTTCGCTTTTGCCTGCGCGGAAGTGATTACAGGAATGATCTCAAAATCGCCAAGGTCATTCCAATTACTTATCCATTTCTTCAATTTATCAATTGATTCGCTTTCCATCACCTGATAGCAAACAGTAACGCTTTCGTTAATCCAGCTGTTAACGTAGTTTACTCTTCCGGGATCATGCGTCCTTTTTCATTAAAGCGCTGATACAATGCGTTGATTTTCCCTGGATAAAATTTCTCAATAATCATGTATTGCATAATGAATTAGGTTTTTCGCAAAGTGTGATGCGAGATCATGCCGGCATT
Source organism: uncultured Bacteroidota bacterium (assembly GCA_963837415.1). Classification (GTDB taxonomy): domain Bacteria; phylum Bacteroidota; class Bacteroidia; order Cytophagales; family Cyclobacteriaceae; genus Chryseolinea. Next base: position 277,053 of record CAWING010000012.1, read on the forward strand.
ACTCAAACTTACTTACCACTAGCCCATAGTTACGCTCCACATCGTTACGAGCACGACAATATCCCGAAAGTGCATCAAAAGTGTATCAAGCAAAAAAATACCTTGAAATTTTGACAAGTCCAAGGTGTTTGAGGTCTCAGGCGCATTCGAAACTGAAACCGCTGATGGGGAATTCCATTTTTTTTGAAAAAGTTGACGTTGATGGATATTCTTGAATAAAAGATAACTTTTGTCTTGTTATATTTTCGTTGCAAGGTAGCCCCCATTATCATTTCCTCTGCCAATTTTTTATTTGACCACTCAAAGGTTATGGATTGAATCAATTCAACGCTTCATTCGGTCAGGCTGAACCTGCAAAGTAGGCGGTACGATTTGCAATGCATCAAAAAAACAATGTTAATAACAAACAAATGTCGAATATTGCGGCTTAAACTATAAACGAATGAAATTCCGTTTTTTTTACATCTTTTTGAGTGCATTGTTCATAACCGCACTCTGCTTGTCATGTTCGCAAAGCACTCCCCCATCTAACGACGAATCAACGGGGGATACGACTGCAACTCAAACGTCGGCTCAAACGCTTTACGATGGATTCAAAAATCCGTGGGGCATGGTGTGGCTTCCAGATGGCAGGATGCTGGTTACAGAAAGGGCCGGTGAAATATTGGTTTTCAAAGACGATAAGTATACCGGAGAAAAATTGAAGGGTGTTCCTACCGTATTCGCTGAAGGTCAGGGTGGACTCCTAGACATTACGTTGCATCCTGATCATAAAAATAACCAATGGATATACATTGCATATTCAAAGCCTGTTGAAGGCGGTGCTACCACAGCAATCTCCAGGTTTAAGCTGAACGGAAATCAGGTAACAGACCTTCAGGAGCTGTTTACCGCTAAGCCCTACATCCCCGCGGACTATCACTTTGGAAGCCGAATCGTTTTTGACAAAAATAACTTTATGTTTTTCAGTGCTGGTGAAAGGGGAACGCAGCCAAAAGTTCAGGAGCTGAACAATGACCATGGAAAGATCCACCGTCTATACGATGATGGACGCGTACCCGATGACAACCCGTTTGTAAAAGAAAAAGGTGCGAATGGTTCAATATGGAGCTACGGTCATCGCAACCCACAGGGTATGGTATATGATAAGGAAACAGACAGGCTTTGGGCTGCTGAACACGGTCCAAAAGGAGGCGATGAACTGAACCTCATTGAAAAAGGCAAAAATTATGGCTGGCCTAAAACATGTTACGGTATTAATTATGATGGTACGGTTCTAACCAAGTTCAAGGAATTGCCAGGCATACAGAATCCGGCGCGTTATTGGGTACCCTCTATCGGGCCATGCGGAATTACCATAGTAACAAGCGATAAGTATCCAAGCTGGAAAGGCAACATCCTGGTTGGTGCCCTTGCCTTTAAACATATAGCGCGGGTTGAACTGAAGGATACGACGTACGTGAAAGAAGAAAAACTCCTACAGGATATAGGTCGGGTCCGCGACGTTAAAGAAAGTCCTGATGGATTTATTTATGCTATCACAGAAGGCCCCGGACTTTTAGTGAAGCTCAACGCTGAAAAATGATTTAGCATGGCCTCTAAAGTTTACGATGGATAAGTTGAAAATTACCAGGCAACAACTGACCAATCTTCGTACAACGAGAATCTGCTCTTTCTCGTAGACACAGAAATTGTATCTGACATAAATGTTACGCTAGTTGTTTACAAGATTTAAGGAATGGACTTGATTTAAGGGAGCCGCTTTTAGCCCAAAAATATCCTTGAGCGCCCGGTTCGCCGCGTGATAACCACACATGCCATGTACGCCGCCGCCCGGAGGAGTGGAGGCTGAGCAAATGTAAATGCCTTTTGCCGAAGTTCTATAGGGTGAGAATCTCAATGCAGGGCGCGTAAAAAGTTGGGTGATGTCAATTGCCCCGCCGTTAATATCACCACCGATATAATTCGGATTATATTTCTCCAGTTGATTTGAATTTAAGACATGCTTTGACAGAATGCGCTCGCGGAATCCAGGAGCAAAACGTTCTATTTGTTTTTCGATGATTTCAGACATGTCCTTAGTAGATCCATTGGGCACATGGCAATACGCCCATGCAGTATGTTTTCCGGCTGGTGCTCGTGATGAATCAAACAGACTTTGTTGAGCTACAAAAACGAACGGCTTTTCGACATGTTTACCTTTCCATGTTGCATGTTCGGAACCTTCAATTTCCTGGAATGTATTTCCAAGATGGACTGTACCGGCCAACCTGCAATCATCAGCAGTAAATGGAATAACATCATCTAACGCCCAGTCAATTTTAAAGACACCCATGCCGTATCGATACCGGTCAAGCTGCCATTTATAAACTGACGAAAATTTATGTCCAGCAATCTGCAACAATTGCCTTGGCGTTACATCGAATAGTACCGTTCTGCATGAAGGAAGTTGATCCAATGATTTTACATAAAAATTGGTTTCGATTTTTCCACCAAGAGAAATAAAATAGGAAGCGAGCGCATTGGCAATTTGTTGTGAACCATGCTTAGGCAGTGGCCAGCCTCGAAGATGACCCACGGCAAGCAATACAAAACCGATTGCAGCCGAAGCCATATTCGTTAAAGGCTGTAACGAATGAGCAGCCACTCCAGCCCACAAACCTTTTGCTTTGTCGGTGGAAAACCGCTTTGAAACTGAATGCGCTGATTGAATAGCCTGAAGACCAAACTTCGCATAAGAAATTGGATCCTTGGGAATGGCAATAGGACCCAGCGCATCGGAAGCAATAGCTGGCCAAGATGAGACTAAAGGTTCAAGCAGCTTTTTATAAACCTTACCATCCTTCCCTAACCCCTGTGCCGTAAGCCCCAATGAATTTGAAAATACGGCAGCCTCACCGTTGTCAAAAGGATGGGCTGCACATAAAGTTGGATGTATATATTCTAAACCATGTGTCGCTAACGGCAGCCTGCTGAAGAAAGGTGATCCGACTGCCAATGGATGAATCGCCGAACAAATATCATGTGTAAATCCAGGTAATGTTAATTCCGCAGACCGCATCCCTCCTCCTATTGCTTCTTTAGCTTCAACAATCAGTACTGAAAGGCCTGCCTGCTGTAATGCAATTGCAGCGGATAGTCCATTCGGACCAGATCCCACAATCACTGCATCATATTCACGCCTATTCAACATATTTTTAAAATTAACTCACTTTTTTCTAGCGTGGTTGGAAGAACACTCTGTTTTATTACGTACTATTTCTTCTTTATGCACAAAGGATGACGGTTTGAGCGAATAGGGCAATCGGTCCTATTAATAAAAGTTAAAGTTAAGTGCATTTAGTCCGAACGCTGAAGGGACACGATATCCCCTTTAAGGACTTTTTTCCCGAGTTTAAATATATTAGAAGCGGTAGATTAATGTAAAGCCTTCCTTTTGTGGATGCGTATTCATCTTAACTGAAACCTCTTTTAGTTTTTGCTCGTACATCCGTTTTTTCTTACCGCCTACAATAATTAGAGGAACACCCGTGCCAACGAATGCCACGCCAACGATAGCAGCTATCTTGCCGGTTTCATCATTGTCGTCCTCTGGGGGTTGACCTGGAGTATAAGAAAAAGAAGGGTCTAAGTCTGAAGCATCCGAAGCCGCTCCCACAATCAAAGAGATACCCCCCAAAACTGTTAGTAAAATTCCAACATTCTTCATTTTATGGGCCTTCTCAGCGCGTTGACTGTAGTATAAATTATCATGCTTTTGCTGAGCGTAGGATTGCAAAAAAGTACAGAAAATAAAAGCGCAGGATAGAATTTTCATTTGGCTGAAGCATTGTAAATGAAAAACAAAAATTCAAAATTTCCTAGTACCAGTTTTCTGGCATTCAGTTGGTTTGGAAATTGAAACAATTTGTCCGAAAGTGTGCCTTTGTGAGGTGACTTGTTTGCATTTGAGCTTCTGACAAAAACCTGTAAAGACAATAAAATGGATAAGGATTTTTGCATGAGTTCCGGCTTATCCTTTAATGCCGTTTCATAGTTACTGAAAGACCAGCACATATTTGTATCTATCTATTTTTTAGTAATTAAAGATCATTAGTCTGTGAAATTGTATTCACAGTTTTTCCCCATGAATCAAATATTTTCCACAGGGGGTTAAAACTATCAACAATAAATTTCCAAAAATCAAGTGATCTTCTTTGGCATAATATTTATACTTATGTTAATGTTGAATCTCTTAAGGAGTGATACGATTGGATCCATTGAGATAAATCTTGAGATGAAAATCTCTTGACAAAGTTAATGTGGATTGTAATTGCGTCTGAGATCATATCCTTATAACTTGATCTGGACAATGCCAGCGAAAGGAAAGAGGTTTAATTAAGAGGCTGCCCTAACTATTACATAGTTTCGGCAGCCTCTTATCTCTTGTGCTCGAAATGAGAGATCTTCATTTCAACATTCTTTGTAAAGTTAAAACCATAAATGATAAAGAACTTGGAAAACCAAAATTGATAGGAGCCATTACTCAAAGTTGCTAGTGTCTTTCTAGTATCGGCTGAATGCCTTAGTCCTTTGTTTTGCGCCCTGAGTATCCTGTAAGCGGCTCGATAACTAGCCGGTTGGATTGTCAAATTCAAATGTTTTTCTGTAGTACTTACGCCAATAAATTTGTAGCTCTGATAAAAAATAGAGGCTGTCTAAACTTATGATCAGACAGCCTCTAAGTAAATCTCTATTCTTTGCCTGGCGTAAACCAGATCAAGGTGTAAGGATATATCTCGGATACCGTTCAACACCATCAAGAGACTTTCATCCAAAATGGAATAAATCGTATCACTCCCTAAGAGACATACGTTTTTACGGTAATAAATACTATGCCAACAACTTGTTAAGGTGACAGGAAAGCGTTCATTGAATTAGGCCGGAATCTTTTTGACAAGAGTACACACCTACTCCAAGTCAGTTACGGAATTAAGTTATGAAACACTTTAAGGGTTTAATCATTTGCCCGCATCATTTTTTATATCAGTTGATTCAATTTTCCCCACGATCTTTAAGTGAAATCTGCTAAAAGTAGCACAGAATCGCTATTTTTACTTTATGAGCCCTGATGTGAATGGACAGGTTATGACAGGTAAAAGCGAATTCCAAACGCATAAAGACCTCTTGAGCCTTGTTGATTCAATTCCATTGTTGATGGCAAGTGTTGATTGCAATATGTTTATAAAATTTGTCAACAAGGCATTTAAAATGTGGTTTGGGATCACTGAGAATCTTCCGGCCGCTTCATTTCCCGCTGTACTAGGAAGTCACCTGTTTGATCAGGTTCAGCGTCATCTTGGAAAAGTCCTTGTGGGCAACCCGGCTTCCTTTCAAATATCGGTACAAGGTAAAAAGGGTGTCTGCTATTTGGAAGTTAGTCTTTCGCCCGAATTTGACGACCGGATGAGAGTAACGGGATTTATTTTCCATAGTGAGGATGTTACGGAAAAGCTTAACACCTTGCGGGCACTGACAGATTATTTCGAAAACGCTTCTATAGGATTGCACTGGGTAAATTCAGACGGAATTATAGTCTGGGCCAACCCGGCTGAACTTGATATGTTGGGCTATACCGCAGAGGAATACATTGGTCATCATATTTCAGAATTTCATAAAGACTTTCGCGCCATTACGGAGATTTTAAAGCGTCTCGGCAGCAAGGAGACGTTGGAGAACTATGAGGCGGAACTGGTGTGCAAAGATGGCTCATCACGTATTGTTTCCATCAATTCAAGCGTATTAGCGGAGGGAGGAAAATTTATTCATACGCGATGCTTTACGATCGATATCACAGAAAAAAAGCTTGCCGAAAAAGCAGTGCGTGAAAGTGAGCAACGGTTTAAGTTGATGGCCAGTATGGTGCCCCTGATCATTTGTGCTATTGATAAGGACGGAAATTGTAATTTCCTTAGTGAGAGTTGGAAAGAACTGACCGGAACAGGTCCTGAAGAAGGATATGGAATGAAGTGGCTCAACTCAGTACATGCTGATGACAAGGAAAAAATCCGGCAATCGTGGATGAGATCTTTTTCAATGAGAAAACCATTTGAAGCAAAATTCAGATTAAGGAATTCAGCAGGCGAATATAAAATCACATATTCAAACTCCAGACCAATATTTGATGATCGTGGTAGCTTTTCAGGTTACATTGGAATTCTTCAGGATGTGTCCTCACAAGAACAAATAACCTCTTCGCTAGAAAAACTTGTGCTGGAACGAATGGAAGATCTGAGGAAAAAGAATACGGAATTAAAATCAGCGGAGAGAATCCTGATAGAAAAGAATCTGGAATTGGAAAAAATGAATAAGGAACTGCATTCTTTTGCGCATGTTGCCAGCCATGATTTGCAAGAACCCTTAAGAAAAATACAAATGTACACCGGAAGGGTACTCAGTCTGGATGGAAATAAGTTTTCCGAGAAAGGCAAGGAATTCCTGCATCAAATACAAATAGCGTCCGTACGAATGCGTTCCCTGATCGATGATATTCTTTCCTACTCTGAAACGAGCAACGTTGAGGGGAAAATTGAATCTATTGATCTAAATGTTTTATTAGAGGATGTGATCAACGAGCTTGAAGTACCGATTTCGGAAAAGAAAGCAGTAGTTCAAAATTTGGGATTGCCCACGCTCAAAATTGTTCGATTCCAATTCTATCAGCTTTTCCTTAACCTTTTAACAAATGCACTCAAGTTTAGTAAAACCGATGCCATACCTGTTATCGTTATAAAATGTGAAAAAATTAATGGTAGATCAATACCACATCCTGGGATCAATTATACTATGGCCTATTATCACATCACCCTATCTGATAATGGTGTCGGTTTTCCACCTCATCTTAGTCAGAAGATTTTCGAAATTTTCCAACGAATTCACGATAACACTAAATTCGAAGGTACCGGTATTGGTTTGGCCATTTGTAAGAAAATTGTTGAAAATCACAATGGTATTATGATTGCCGAAGGACAGGTTAATCAGGGAGCAACTTTCCACGTCTTCCTTCCTGCAGTTGGTTAGAACACAATCTTGGAGAATTTGTTATAACAATACTTTTTTCTTTTGTAAATGAAACATGCTCCAGGACCTTGTATAAACCTTTTAAGTGCTTACCTTTCTTGGGGGACTTTCAACGCATAAATTCATTACTAAACAGCATTTTTATGGAACACCTAACTCTTAATTCAGATTGGTCTCAGGCTACGAGCCAAACCTTTTGGGGAGAAATTGCCCCCTGTGAGCATGTGGTGCAGATCTATGAAAATGATGATGTATTCCTTGATCTTCTTAATGGATTTGTAAATGGAGGAGTGAATGTCGGAGAATGTGTTGTAGTAATTGCAACAGCATCCCATTTAAAAGCTTTAAATAACAGATTAAAAGCTACCGGTCATGATGTCTCTGATTTGATAGAAAAGTCCTTATATATGCCACTTGATGCAGACCAAATTCTCTCCATGTTTATGGTGAATGACTGGCCCGATGAGAACTTGTTCAATCAAATGGTATCTGAAGTTATTTCAAAAGCCAAGATCAGAGGACGACAGGTCAGAGCCTTTGGCGAAATGGTGGCGATCTTATGGGCCCAAGGAAAAGTCGGCGCTACGGTAAGGCTGGAGCAACTTTGGAACAAGTTCTGCGAAAATGAAGCATTTTGCTTATTCTGCGCTTATCCCAAAAGCGGGTTTACACAGGATGCAAGCGAATCCGTGATGCACATTTGTGGCGCCCATTCTAAAATGATTGCTGGTGTTGGCAAAGGCAAGACTGACATTTTTTATAAAGCTGTTGACCAAAAGGCAACAGGGTAAAGCGATCGATTTAAAATTCAAAACGCCTCTATTTAAAGAGGCATTTTTTTTTATACTGACTCTTTCCAAGGACAAAGGCTAATAGCAAATTTTGATGGATGAATATGCCGTATTCAAATCGTTCGAAACAGAATGCCCGCCTTCGGGCTGAGACCCTCAGCCAAGTTAATTTACAAATGAAACAAACTTTCTTGTTAACTGAACAAGATGGTGAAGCATTTCCTTCAGTTGATCAAAATCATGCGGTTTTTCCATGTACAAGCTAGCACCCGATTCATACGACTGAAGAATGTCAAAATGAGATTTGGAAGTCGATAATATAACAACAGGAATGTGCTTGAAATCTTTACTTGCCTTGAGGTCCTTTAAAGTTTCCCTTCCATCCTTCATGGGCATATTGAGGTCCAGAACAATCAGGTTAGGAGACGCAGCTGATGTCCGAAGATATTCAAGCGCTTCATTTCCCCCTCCAACTTCATTGACGGAGCAGTTTGCCGATGTATTTTCCATCGCTTCAATAAAAAGTTCCCTGTCAACGGCATCGTCATCCACAAGGAGGATCTTTAAGTTTTTTTCTTTTGGCATCAGTTTTCGGTGAGAAGCTGGCTTAATTTAACAGGCAGAATAATAGCTAATAATCGGCAATTATTGGGATAAATACCACTATCCTAAGATAATCGCCTATAACGACCTAAAAACACCTTTTCAAAAGAAGCAGAACAAAAATTGATCGGGTAAAATCATTGCAGTAAGTAACTGCATCATTAATGAGCCCGGTCATGCGTACGGTGGTACCTCCAAATAATACGCAACGGCCCTTTTGGTACGGAACATCATTATCCGAGCAACAGTTAACGTTTTTTACTAGTTGCAGAGGTCCTCGTCAGCAAATGAATAATATGCTTCACGTATTCGGACGATGTGATCCAAACTCTGAATTTCCAAAGCCTTTCCAACAGCGCCTAGTTTCTTCGTTGGCTCAATATCATAAGGGATATGTATTTCAGATAAAAAATAGTACATAAATTTTTATATTTGAGAAATCCTTTGCTTTTATGTTCAAACCCATTACATCTGAAATAATAATTAAAACTGGTATGATTCTTCGGCAAATTGCTTCTGGTCGTGAATTCGAAGTAGGTTTGAAGTTAAACGACGGCTCTGATCGATGGTATATAAAAGAAGTTGATAACAGCGATCTTAAAGCGAAAGAATTTATTGTTGACAGGCAAATTCTTGCGATGAAATACTTCGCTGACGTAGAGTAAACGATTGCTGCCTGTAATTTTTATTGTTGAATCATGCAGGTCTACCCGTTATATTAGGATATTGAAGTAGCAATATTTATCGGCTAAAGAATTTAATATTTCCTGGCCTCTATTGGCTCTTTAAGAAATCAAGAATATTTTGTTTCGTGTCATCCCATGTCATTGGAATTGGATAGGGTATAATGATAAAGTCTGACGTCTATCCATAAAGTTTTGAAGCGCCTTCAAAATTCGCTGATAATATTTCATCCTAGCTTCCATATTATTAAAGATTCAACCAATGAAAATCAAAAAATCATTTTATAAAACTGATTTTGAAATTAAGTCTTTAATGCAATCTTCAACGTCGTGTTTCGTACCGAAAAATTCTCTACACTACAGGAATAACTTTCCCATATAAAGCATAGCTAAAGTCTGAAAAATCGTTTGTCTCACAAGCGTTCTCAAAAAGACTTCATTTGGCATAATTTTTTTGAAGCCTATCAAAAACTAAAGACAAACTCCTATGAAAAATAAACAGAATTATGCTCTGGTTACCGGAGGTACGAGTGGCATCGGATATGAACTTGTCAAACTTCTCGCGCAGGACGGATACAATTTAGTGATCGTTGCACGTCATGAGAGCGATTTAATCCAAGTGTCAAATGAAATAAAACAGAAACATGCTGTTGAGGTGATCACGATATCAAAAGATCTCTTCAACCCTGAGAATGCATTTGAACTGCATAATGAAATTAAAACTAAAAATATTCAAATCGAAATTCTTATCAACGATGCAGGCCAAGGACAATATGGGGAATTCACCGATACGGATATTCGCAGAGAACTTGATATCATTAACCTGAATATTTCGAGCCTCGTGGTTCTTACGAAATTGTTTTTAAAAGAAATGGTTGGCCGCGGAAGCGGTAAAATTTTAAACCTTTCGTCTATTGCCAGCAAAACACCGGGTCCATGGCAATCCGTTTATCACGCGACAAAAGCGTTTGTTCAATCTTTCACAGAAGCCGTCCGAAGTGAAGTGAAAGATTCAGGTGTGACGATTACTGCGTTACTGCCTGGTGCTACCGCTACTGATTTCTTTAACAAAGCTGAAATGGAGAATTCTAAAATTGTTAAGGAGGGAAAACTATATAATGCGGAAGACGTGGCTAGGGATGGCTATAAAGCGTTGATGAGTGGCGACGATATGATTGTATCTGGATTGAAAAATAAAATTCAAGTAGCCATGGGTAACGTTACTCCTGATAGCATGCTGGCAAACAAGATGAAAAAACAACAAGCACCGGTAGACTCAGATCAATAATATTTAAGAAATGAAAGCGGCTAGAATACACGGTCCAAGAAGTGTCAAATATGATACGGTGGATGATCCAAAAATTCAGAATAATAGAGATGTTATACTTAAAGTTACGGCCACAGCAATTTGTGGCTCCGACCTGCACATATATTCAGGAGGTCTTCCGCAGCCACGTCCTATGGTTTTGGGACATGAGTTCATGGGAATTGTGGAAGAGACCGGTTCGGGTGTCAGGAATTTAAAAAAAGGGGATCGTGTCGTGGTCCCGTTTCCTATTGCTTGCGGGACATGTTTTTTCTGTAATCACCACTTACCAGGACATTGTGAAAACAGCAACCCCGAACACTACGGGCCGGAAGGTGGATTGCTAAAAGAAAAAGGAGGTGCCTTGTTTGGTTATACGGATTTATATGGCGGCTATGATGGGGGACAGGCAGAATATGTGCGTGTTCCGTATGCAGATTACGGTCCCCGCATCGTGCCCGATAATCTAAGTGATGAACAAGTACTATTCCTTACGGATATATTTCCAACAGGCTATACCGGAATCGATTGGGGAGATGTTAAGGGGGGAGAAACGATTGCCATCTTCGGCTCAGGTCCGGTCGGCATTATGGCAGCGAAGAGTGCTTGGCTTCGCGGTGCTGCTAGGGTGATCGTTGTAGATACGCTGCCTTATCGGTTGGCCAAAGCAAAAGCAACTGCCGGATGTGATACAATATTATGGGAAGATAACGCGAAAGATGTAGTTGAACAGATTCGTACCTTGACGGATGGAAGAGGTGCTGATGTGTGCGTTGAAGCCGTAGGATTTGAACCAGACAGAAGTTTATTGGACAGGGCAAAAGCAGTTATTCAATTTGGAGAAAGGTTCGCCTAAAGTTTTAGAGGCCTGCATGAGCGCTGTCAGACGCGGAGGAACTGTTTCAGTTCTAGGGGTCTATCCTACTACTTACGATAATTTCCCGATAGGCCAATTCTTTGATAAGGGAATAATTATGAAAGGGGGACAAGCACCAGCACATAAACATATTGATACGCTACTGAAATATGTCATCGAAGGAAAAGTTAAGCTCGATGACATCATTACACACCGACTTCCATTATCTCAAGTCGCCCATGCATATAAAATCTTCAAAGAGAAAGAAGAGGACTGTGTCAAGGTTGTATTAGATCCATGGAAGCAGTAATGGGTCGAGGACATTGGAGGCATGGCCATTTCTAAACATTAAAGTTATAGCCGCAACACCAAAAAAATTTACATGAGGAGCTGGAAAAAAAACAGGACCCAGATAAATCCTACGTGAGTAAAAAGTTGAGGCAAGAAACCTTGTATCTTCGTGGCGATGGAGTAAGCTCATCATTGAGTTTGTTTGTGATGCTTACAATATGCATGTTAGAAATGTGTTTAGGCAAGCGCACAAGAGTATATCCTACGAAATTCTGAACTTCAGTTAATCGGCAATATAAACTTAAATGAGGAGCCAGCATTTGGTTCACTTGTTGCCCAAACAAATCCGTTATGGCTTTCAATAACGGTGCGGACAATTGACAAACCAATACCAGAACCTTTATAGTCTTCTTTTCCGTGAAGGCGGTTAAAAATTTTAAAGATCCGCTCCGCATGCACTTGCTGAAATCCAATTCCATTGTCTGATATTTCTATGAGGTGATAATTTTGAGACAACAATTCCAATGGTTTATCGGTTAGTACGTCACGTCCGGTTACCTGCTTGTAAATAATTTCAATATTTGGATTCAAGTCGGGACGGCTATATTTCAACGCATTCCCAATCAAATTTTGAAATACTTGTTCAAATTGCCGCGCATTCCCATGTACCATAGGCAACGTTTGTACGATGAGTCTAGCACGCTTATTCTGAATTTCTAACTCCAGATCTCCCATGACATTCTTAACCGTTTGATTTAGATCCACTTGTTCCAATTGTGCGATACCCTTGGTTACATAGGAATATTCCAGCAGATCGTTTACCAGGCTTTGCATTCGGTTGGAGGTTGACTCAAGTTTTATGATGTGGTTTCGCCGGTTTTCTGTCATCACTTCGTTAAGGTCTTCCTTAAGTAAAGTTGTGAAAATTTGGAATTTCCTGATCGGTTCTTTTAGGTCGTGTGAGGCTGCGTAGGCAAAGTCCTCGAGGTTGGCATTTGATTTCTGTAGGTCCTTAAGCGATTGTTCGAGCTTAAGATGTGCCCCCTTAATCTCGGTTACATCAGTAAAAATATGGATCAAATGAGATTCATCCATTCTTGAAACGGTAAGTTCAAGCCATCTGGAACTATAAGCTAGAAAGTATTGCGTGATGAACGGCTCTCCGGATTTCAACGTATGTATACACGCCTGTCCATAAGGAGAGGCGATAATGTCTGGGTCAAAAAATGTTGCGGGCTTTGTCAAATATAGGTCTTTGGGAAGCCCTATATATTTGACGGCCGCATCGTTAGCAAGAATGGTTTGGGCATCCCTCACTTCGCCCGCCTCATCAAAGATCAACTGCGATACGGATATTCCATTCGAAGAATTGCTTAGGATGCTATCGAGCAACGTATTTTTTCCATGCAGTTGCGCATTAGTTAAAGCAAGCTGCTTTTCAGTAGATCGGATCTCAGTAATATCTTGGATAGCCCCGAGAATTTTATACATTTCCCCCCCATGCGTCAACTCAATTTTTCCAGAGCTTCGCAGTTGCTTTTCACTCCCATCAGGTAAGATGACGGTAAACTCTATCGGACTAATATCAAGGAAACGTTCGCCCGTCGATTTATACTGAGTGATAGCATCAACGATTAATCTTTTAGTTCTTTCTTTTGAATGCTCGGCATCCTCAGGTCGCATTCGCTCAGTAGCTTTATCAAAATCTACAGGAAATTTATCGGAATATCCGTAAATCCGATACATCTCATCGGACCACTCAACGACACCAGTTTCAACGTTCCACTCCCAACTTCCGAGCTTAATTAGTTGCTGCGCGTCCTGCAATTGTCTGATTGCATTTTGCAGCTCTCTTTCAGCCTTGACAATCTTTGAAACGTCCCGCATCATAATGATTACCCCTTCGATTTGATCTTTGATCACCAGCGGAATAAAATGCGTATCGAGATAAATATCCGGAAAAACGACTTTATATGTATTTAAGTTTACGGGCGAACCTTTTAGTGCAGAGTTCAAAGCTTCTAGTTGTGAAGAATTTATAGTGGGTTCAAACACGTCTTTTATGGATCTACCAATTACCTGATCGCCTCGAAGTTTTGTGGTTTTTTGAAATGCAGTGTTAACCGTTACATAGTTTAAATCCTTGTCAACTACCGCTATTAGTTCGACTGATGAGTCAATGAGCTGTTGAAGGAATGATTGTGAATTGATTAATTCTAAATTCTTTTGTTCAAGCGTAATATTGGTACTTTCGAGTTGACGGGTTCGATCTTTAACCTGTTGCTCCAATGAGTAAGTAGCCAATTGCAATTCATTTCTTGCAAGCACCTGATCAGTTACCTCGATTGCTACCGCAAGCATCCCAACTATTTTGCCATCCTCGTCGCGATATGGTTCGTGGATATAATTGAACCATCCTCGGTGTGGAGTGCCATTCCTTGTAAATACAAGTTCTACCTCATTGACAATGTGTACTTCACCCTGCTTAAGTTTAGACACAGATTCGGCATGGCGTTTACTAATTGTAGCATCTGTCTTTACCTCCGGAAAAATGTCGTCAATTTTCCTGCCCTGTACTTCAGGTAGAGTCGTACCCCACATTTCCAGCGCTTTGTCATTTGCAAAATCAACAATGAATTCTACGCTCCGATAACACACAATTCCAACGGGAGCATTCTTGAACAATTTACCGAGGTGGTGTTCCCGAGGAAATACTTCTTTGTTATTGACATTATCTGTAACATCAGTGAAGTAGGAAATGACGCCTAAAACTGTGTTTACATCATCACGTATGGGCTGGCTTGTGATGTTAAACCATAGGACTTTGATATTTTCTTTTCCAAACTGAATAAATCGCCTGCTTTTGCTATGGATGGTTTGTCCTTTGATAAAACAGTCGTGATATATTTGTTTACTGACTTCTTCCGGAAACGCATCTGGAAAAATTTCGGAAATAGTGTTGCCAAGCAATTTTTTATTGGAATTATCAAATAGGGACAACGCGCACTGATTAGCGTACTCTAAAGTCATACGCTCACCCTGGCATATAGTGATCGGCAGCGGAGCCTCATCTAAATGCTCAAGTTTTCGGTACTCTTTTTTTGTATTGTTTGTAATCATTAAACCGTGAATTCATAAGCCACTTCTCGGTATCTATCGTTTCTCCAAGGTAAATTCCACATTCGTTAATCCTGGAAAGCGAGGATATAACAACAACTGGGTAAGTTAGTATAGGAGGATCAAAAAATCGTTGGCACAAACTATTACAGCCGCTTTTATTTCGCTCTTTTGGCAAATTGCAGTGAAATTTCTAATTTAAAAAATCCATGCCGGCTGGCTGTTCAAGGAAGGGAAATAATATTGTTATTACTGATCGGTATTGCTTTATTATTTCTGTATCGAATTTTAGAGATGGGTGTTAAGTTTATTAAAAATTCTTCTCGGGCTTTTGAATTTCAACGAGTGAAAATTTCACTCAATTTTCCCAACACTAGATATTTACTTTGGAATTAAATATCAATTTTTTTTCAGCCAGGATGCCCATGACACCTTATGTATCGTCGCGCTACTAACAGAAGATTCCAAGATGGGTTTTTCATTTCTGTAAACGTCAAATTTATCTGTGTTGGAATTTACGCAGACGCTGTCGCCCACATGATAGTTGAAAATATCTTCGAGAAATATTTGAGCCTGTCCATCGGAATCAAAAAACAAAAAACGGATCCATTCATGGTTTTTTAAGTGTTGATTCAAACTATCTTCCAAAACCCTGGTCAATTTTTCGTTCGTTAATTTACAGACTAAAAAACCTCTCCCGTTCTCGCGATTCACTACGATGAGTGAATCTACTTTTGCAGAAAAATTATAGTTGAGTTTACGGACATAAGACTGTCTTTCACCTTCAAATTCGTCTTCTGTTTTCAAAAGTAGTCTCACCGTTGCCAATATTAATAAAGCTGCGGCCACAACGATGATGATCGAACGTTTCATAGAGTTAGGTCGTTTGCCTTAAAAAGCAAATACCAAACCAAAAGGAAGGAGTTGTCACTTTAGGTTTACAGGTTGCAATTAACCGCGGGTATTACTTCCGAATTGTCATAGCCTTATCCGCTTTTTAGGCAATTCATAAGTCGAAAAGGAAACAACATTGCCATAAGATGTCCCTTTAGAATTTGTATCATAGGCCCTCAGTTGATATGTTGTATTTGGAGTTAATCCCGCAACAATACCTTCAAAGTGCCCAGTCCTGAGCCGTCAATGGTTTTGCTGTCAACTATTGACGGAGTTACGCCAGTTGACCAGCACACTCCTCGGCTGGCAATTGATGAACCACCATCTGAAATTATTGTCCCTCCACTCGTGACGGACTTGTCTTTTATTGAAACGACATTGCTCGTTGTGATGGAAATTTCGCCCGTTCCAGTTGTAAAAGAATAAGTTAATCCATAGGCTGTTCCATTAAACGTTGTTGCATAGGCTCTAACAAAATACGATGTGCTTTCATTTAGACCTGTGATTAGACTAGTAAAAGGACCTCCCCCGGAACCATCGTTAGTTTTGTTGTCTACGACCGTCGGGGTTGCATTAGTGCTCCAACAAACACCTCGTGTTGTTACAGCAGAGCCTCCGTCAGATACAATGTTCCCTCCACTTTTGGCTGATTCTATAGTTATTTCGGTAACCTGATTTGTTGTTAATTCGGGAAGTTGTGGCGGAGTTTCATCCTTATCATCACAAGAAAATAAAATGAACAAGATTAGTACTCTCGCGATGATCATTGACGATTTCATGTGGGTATGTTCGTTTATCTAAATTACTATAATCAGGAATTCGTATCGATTCAATTCACTTCTTGGTTCCAGGTGGGCTATTTGATCAGTTGGATCGGGTGGGTCAAGAACCTTTGACTAAGATATAGTTTCTAATGGTTTTTACAATGGTGGGAAATTAATTGTCTGAAGATTACCCAAAGACCACCTCCACGTTTTTGATGTTTATTCACTATTTTTGTTTTACGCATATTTTATATATAGCTGTAGTTTTAAATCTCAATAATTAGCTGAGTATGTTCCGGCTCCTGACGACAAGGGTCAAGTTATTTCCCTTAGTTTTTATCGCTCTCGCTGGCGGGTCGTCCTGCAAAGACGATGACACTATCCCAACCGACAATAAGCCACGGGCAGATTTTATTTTCACAATAGAAAATCAAGGGCTGCTGCCAGATACTGTCAACTTTGAGTCAACTGCTACGAATGCCACCTCTTTACGTTGGTATTTCGGTAATGGAGCCACTTCGAGCGATGCCAATCCGCAGGTTGTTTATACAAAGACCGGTACCTATGAGGTCAAGTTGATTGTTTCCAATCAATATGGAACCGACAGTATAACCAAACCCGTAAGCCTTAGACTTGACAGACCTGTTGCTGATTTTACCTTTACCCTTAGCGACGCTGAACTGTTACCAGTGACCTTGACCACTATAAACACGACCATCGGTTCAAATGTAACGTATACTTGGACATTTGAAAACAGCACATCATCGGAAACACATTTGAAGCATAGCTTTACCGTTGGAGGAAATTACGATATTACACTGCTTGCAACAAATGCTAGCGGCAGCCACAGCGTAACAAAGAAGATAAGAATTACCCCCTACCCTCAGGTATATACATCTTTTAATGGCAACCCCCTAAATTTATTTGCATGGGAAGGCAACAAAGTGATGATACTCTCAAGAAATGGTAATCTCAGTCGGGCAACAATGTTTAAGTGGTTACACGCAATGGATGCAGCTTATGATTATTACAAAGCCTGTACCGGAAAGGAGCCTTTCTCTCACACCCCTAATTATTATCTAAACAATAGAGCAACAATTGCTGACGCCACATCCACCTGTGGCGCAGGTTGTGGTTATCTTGGGCTTACGGGAATTGAACTCCAGAGTTTATACTTTGATATCAATTACAATGGAATTAACACTAGCAACGCATTTGACCACCTGTGTTTCTATGAATTCGGAAGAAACTTCTGGTTTTATGGATCAAAGCTTGACTATAAAGAGCCTGGTAGCTTTCCAATAGCGGGTGCGTTCGCTGTATGGATGGGATCAATAGAAGGTCGCGATGCTATTGGGGTTTCGGGAGACGTAACTTACGCACCGGGCAAGGTTAAGTTTGCGAATTATTTAAATCTATATTTGGCAAGCCCGAATTTGAACTGGGCAAATACTCTAGCCGTCGACAAAGGAGTTCCAGGTCATTGTAATGCCGCTGACTTGTTTACTTCAATGTGTATGCACCTGAAAAAGGAACATGGGGGTGAAAATTTTCTTAAAAATATTTGGAAAAATGTGGGCTTGCGGTCAGATGCCAAAACGACACAGGACGCAGTAGACAATTTTTTTCTCGCTTCCTGCGTTACCGCTAATAAAAATTTGACAACACTATTTCAATCCTGGCGGTGGCCCCTTTCTGCCGGAGCGATGCAGGCAGCTGCGGGATATCCATAATATAACTATCCTACAAGCTTATTTTAATTGCCCAATTATGAAAAGTCTATTTCAATACATATACCTTCCTAAAGCGATGAAATCATCTTACAACATTTTAAGCCTCTACAATCAAAGGAAAAGATAAACAGTGTCCACTACCTTTCGATTGCGTGAGTGTCTAGAATGCAAAGGAAGACGCATCCAGCCAAATTTTTTCATCCACTGAATGGAAATTGCTTATGAGTGCCTACCTCTGCTCTCTTCTAAAGACCATGTCTGTAGAATAATTTCCTACATGAAAATCGCTTGCTTTTACTTTCATAGCATCCTTTTCTGTTCCTTGCTGTCATGTCTATAATTCACAATGATTTCCTCTATAAAATTAGCTTTTTTAAGTTTCAAGGAATATACTTTAACGCATCCTTTGCTGTCAGAAATTGAATAGATCTTTTTTGCGTCCTCTGTTTTATCTAGTTTATACATGTGTAGGTGATACCAAATCCCCAAAGAATCTAGAGTCTTGTTAGTAGCGAGAACGTTTTTGCCTAACAATGCATGTATAATGTGGCTGTCAGTCACCTGTGCCACGCAGTTGGTTAAGGAGATTAAGAGTGCCATCACGATAAGTAGGCATTTCATAGCTAGTTGGTTTATAGATTCAAAATAAAAAAGCCAATCCGAGCGAAACATTAAATAGTCTGGCATCGGATGGGCTTCCTCTGCCTAAGATAAGCTTTTTTATTTCCTAATATCATCTCAACTTAAAACGAAAAACAGTACATTAGATTAGCCCATTCATTCCCATCATGTATCAGTTCAAAAGCACCAGAGTTGGTGAGGTCCTACAGCGCCTACGCGAATCCGAAATAAGAGGATTAGTTCAGGTGACCTTTCTATTTGACGGTCACTTCGATTACCGGATCTTCAAAGACGAGTTTAAGAACGTCCATGACTCAATTGCTGCCGAAGAAGATTATAAATCCATTGAATCAGTTGTTAGCGCATTGGCTTATGATGCTTCAGTTCTGTATCCTAACTCTTCTTTGGGAAATGGTATACTAAGTTGAACAGATGATTAATCAAAAAATCTAATATGAGACCTGTGACGTTTGAAACTATCCTTAACGAAAACGATTTTGATCGGGTGTGGGATTACTTAGAAACCAAATACGGATATTCGAGAGAATGGCGCAAAGAGTGCCATAAGTATGCATCTGATCGCGTGGTTGGTTCACGACTCAATCCAATAGACTTTTTAATTTTTTGCAATCATAAAATAAACACGCTCTTAAACGCTGTCTTGTGCGAGACTAAGACCGAGCCAACTTTTATGCGAATAATCTACTGGATGTTTCAAGATCGAATATTTGGAGGGAATAATTTAAAGGAACCATGATACATGCAAGCGACACAGACGTAGAGCAGCTTCAGGCGCTCGTGCGTGAGATGGGAACCACTATATACAATCTCACTAAAGATCCGCATCTTAAAGCGGTTGTGAATTCCGTTTTTGAGTCGATATCGGTTGAAGATACGCTGGCTGAATTAAGGAATCACAACAAAGGAGAACCGCCATTCCATTATACCGAACTTTAGTAGGAGTAATATATGGAACATGCCAGCAACAATGATGTAGATAAACTTCGCGCAATTGTTTTTGAAATGGATAAGATTATTCGCGCCCTTTCACCACGGAAAACAATGCCGTTCGATAAAAGCATCCGCGATGTTGATACGCTTCAGGAGATCATTCGGGAAAAGGGGAAAAATTATTTACGACCTGACTCCAAGTTCTTACCTGAAAGGAGTAGTTAACTCTGTTTTCGATACAACGTCGGTTGATGAGTCATTAGAGGATCTAAAAATTTATAATAAAAAGTTAACAATAAAATGAAGGGTATAAACGAATTTTAATTCTATGTGTAACCATAAAT
Organism: uncultured Bacteroidota bacterium; assembly: GCA_963837415.1. Classification (GTDB taxonomy): domain Bacteria; phylum Bacteroidota; class Bacteroidia; order Cytophagales; family Cyclobacteriaceae; genus Chryseolinea. The sequence goes on from CAWING010000012.1 coordinate 297,066, forward strand.
CTCTTGTCGCTCAATACGAAGAATTGATGGCGCATTACTCAGCTTCTTTTCATTCTATTACTCAGGAATTAGAAATTATTAAGGAACGGTTTTCGATTATGATGTCCCGGAATGAACGGGAAACTCCATATCAAAAAGAAGAAATCAAGGAGCTTAAATGGCTTCAAAAAATAATAAACAGTTTTACTGATACCCACTATAAAAGATATCATGAGAATGCATTTGATTACTTGCCCTCTCCAATAATCACGGCTGGCGCTCCTGAGGAATTCAAATTTTTCAAGTGGGGTCTAATTCCATATTTCTATAAAGATAAAGCTAAGGCATTCGATCTTAGACGGCATACGGTTAACTGTAGATCGGAAGAAATGTATGATGAAAGCAAATCATCGTATAAGGACGCGGCAAAAAACGGTCAGCGTTGTTTGATCCCTCTCACAGGCTTCTTCGAGTGGAAGTGGGTGGATGAAAAAGGGGATACTAAAATTCCATACTATGTGACTTTCAAGCAGGGGTCTATTATGTCGGCAGCCGGCCTTTACAGTAGATGGAAAAATCCTACCAATGGTGAATACTATTATAGCTATACTGTTATCACAACCGATGCTAACCCATTAATGAAGTACGTTCATAATCACGGACAAAGGATGCCGGTGTTCATTCCGAAAGAATTCGAAAAGGACTGGTTAAACAGAAATTTATCGAAGGACGACGTATTGGCATTGTGTCAGCCGTTCCAAGCTGAGAAAATGAAAGCGAACACTATTTCAAAATTAATTACGACCAAAGCAGCTGAGACCAATGTAGAGGATGTTTTAAAGCCTCATCAATATGAAAAAGTAGGCAGTGAAGAAATAATTACAGAATTATAAAAAAAAGAATCTGTCATTTGACGAAATGTACGTCCGACCCGAAGGAATTAATTAATAGTTAATATTTTTTATATTCGAAGATGGAAGCCCATCCGTTTGCCGACACCACGTTTGCGCGGATGGGCCTTTTATTTGCCTTTACTCAAATTCAAAAATAATTTATGGAAGAAGTTAAATGGGTTGAAACCAAAAAAGAATGCGAGGTTGACGAAGTTGGCAACTTAGTCGTACGGAAAGTAACCCTCGAGACTGAAAAGAAAAAAAGCTCACGATTAGAAAGGAAGGATATTATTGATTTAACATTGAGGGTTGTGGGTCTGCTAGCGATCGGTATACCGGTGTTACTGTTTTATTTTCAACAAAAAGTAGAGCGGGAGAAACAACGAGCGCTTTTACAGATAGAGGTTTATTCAGAAGCGTCTATGCTATTGCACCAATTATTAAATGATGAGCATCTAAATGTGCTAGATATCGAAGCAGGGAAAAATAGAGTTTTTTATCAATACTATCCAAAAATAGCATTGTATAATGATGAGGATACGGTAACCTACCTATTTCAAAAAATAAGTTATAATCTGCCTTCGTACCTTTCGTTTTCAAACATAATAGAGAGAAGCGATTCGCTCAATATGGAAATTAGAGAACTTAACGCATCTCACCGCTGGCCGAATAGCCTAGAAAGATTAACAAGGGCACATCTCAAAAATGATAAATTAATGGCCGACTACATCAGTTATTTTCGCGGCAATCCCCCTTTCGAAAATCGAAAGGATTTCAAATCAGAGCAATTTTCTAAGCGATTTGCTAAACGCATGCATCCAATAGTTCGTTTGCGTTATTCTGTAATACGAAATCTAATGTCAATTGTCCGGCTAGAGAAACAGGGGAAACGAAACTCCAAGGAAGAGAAAGATTTACAATTCGATCTTCGCGAAAAATACCACACCTTGAATCTAACGTATAAAGACTTTGCCGCGATTAGAACGGATTATCGCCGTTATCTTGATAGCTTATTACATAAAATGGATTCAATATTTATACAATCGAATCGATATTTGAATGATTAATAAACCCGACATCGGTATTTTAATTAACTGGCCCGAATCCTTTTATTCAAAACTCTAGTTAATAATCCAATGTATAAACAGAGTTTGTTGTTTCACCATTAAATGTAGTAGTTGTTATGTAACTATTGCCTTTCTTATAAGTCTTTGTATTGTAATTTCCGCTGCTGAATGAACTTACAAACTCTCCCGGTGAATCTGCATAGTGTTTGATGTCAGGACTGAAAAAATTTATATCATCACTTGGCACGAACTTTTTTACAATTGATTTATAGAAAGAAAGTATTTTATTATCCATAGCTCTCTTACTAGAATAGACGGGTTGGTCTACAATTGATGGTATTAGAAACTTGTAATATTTTCCCTCTCTGCCTATAAATGTGTGATCCGTATTCTTTAAACTAACCAAAGTTTCAGATTGAAAAGTCGTATCGGTTTTAACCACTACATCAAAAGAGTAAGTTAATTTGGTTATTTCATTTAGTAACTTTTCATCAATACCCTTCGCTTTAACTCTTTCTGAGTTATTTATAAAGTGCATCGTAATTGTATCTATTAGTGGTGTAACGTGGCTACTGTTTGACTGTGTACCATTGAGATTAGAGGTAATTACTAACTTGGAAATACAACCATTTGAGATAATTGTTTATTGACTTTGGCTTTAAATCGGGGTGGTAGTCTATTAAACTGATGTATTGAACTTCCGGGTTGCTCGGATGAAATAATAAATAAAGTAACCACTTGTAAGCCTCATACAAAAATCAATAAACCCAAAAATTGATATTTGATTTGGGGGTAAGCCTATCCTTGTGTCATGCACGGGACTCAGAAGATTAAAATACAATCCTAACCCTTCTAATGTCGCCTCTTTGTCGAAGTTCCACATAACTGGTTTGATGCCTAGGTCATAATGTTTTAATAAAAATAAGAACCAAATCGAGTGAGTGAAAAATAACCATAACAACGGTCTACCTAGACTTAATCCAAAGTTGCTGAAGATTCTGTTAGTACCGAGTATTAGCCAATTTGCAAAATAATGCCACGTGGAAGGTTTTAATATTCTGAATTCAGTATTAATAATTTTCCAAAAAATTTTTACTTCATTTTGTTGGAATGCCAGTGCATCTATATTATTATGTTGTTGAATTAAGAGTACTTTTATTTGTCGGTAACCTTCTTTTAAGGCCCAAAGAATGTCCAGTTTTTCACGAATTGGTTTGTTTTTTCTTTCTGCTTTATATTCGTAGAATGTGGATGGCCACTCAACATTTATTAATTCTGACCCTGCAAGGGAAGTATTTAGAAATTTAATTTCTGCTTTTGACAAACTTACTTTATGAAATTTGCACCGATTCAAATTAGAATTTTCTAATGTCAGGAAGTTTTGGATATTAACTGAGGCAAAAATACCATCATTTGCATGGGACCTATCAAAAACTAAAGATTCAAAATCCGCATTTGAAATTGAAAAATTCGTTCCTTTTGCTTGATTTATCCTAAGGTTATTTATTTTATTAACTTTTTTATTTTCGGAGTTGACATTTAAAGAACTGAAATTACCTGTAATAAAAATGATCTCGTTAATAGTGTTTGTAAAACTTAATTCTGCATTTTGTGACTCAATTTCGCATTTAAAAATATTACACTCATGAAGGTGAAAAAAAGTTGGGTTCGCATTTCCAAAATATAAACTCTCTTTTACTTTAACGAAACTCAAAATTATATCATAACGTTCAAGGCTACCTTGTTGAACCAAAACCAATTTTTGAAAATCCATTGCGGACATATCGGTTCTTCCAATATTTCCCACAATTCTTGCTTCTTCAATTAAACCGTTTGATATGTAAACAGATAGTGCAGTACATTCAATATCCAATACCTTCATTTGATCGTTGTTTTGAATATCAATTTTGGTCACTTTTTTTGGTGTGGAGATTACAAAAGAGCCAATTGAGTTGTTGTGTATTAAAATTGTCCCAGTACTAATGAACGATTTGTGAAAAATCAATTCATTTATTGTGCAATTAATTAGATTAAGGTTTTTAACAATACCCTCGTGGAATTCTAGCAGTTGAAATTCACAGTTTTCGAAACGCAAATCCCTATGCTGCATCACGGGGAAGATAAAGTTTGCAAAGGAAGAATTTATTATAGATATAGGTTTGTTTACATTACCCAAATTGCCTTCGCTGGATCGAATATTGTCGATGATTTTAACGGAATTAAGGTCCACCCCCTGAATAAGAAGGCGAGTAAATTCATCGGGAGATAATGTTCGAAGTTTGGTTGGGTTTGACAACATCTTAAATGATCTTTTTTAAAAATTACAAATTTTTGGGCTATAAAGCCCACCAAGCTCTTTTTACCATCTTTTCAAATCTCCTCCACCCCACCATTCTATTGTTGATACATACTGCATACCTAGCTAGTAGAGTTGATACTATTACCTCAGATTCAGAAAGTGATTGTGACAGAAGGAAAATTTGGATGTTTCGTGATCGAAAAAATTCACATTCTCTTACGTTAATGTTTGTGGATTGTTTATAAGTTATTGACTGTAAAAACAAATTAGCTGGCTGTATTATATACATTCAATACTCCAAAAGGAGTTATAAACAAAATTCAACAAAGTGTAACGTAAAACTTTGACTTTTTTATAGGATATTTTTACAGACATTTATAGACATAAAGAAAGGCAGCCTCATGAACTGCCTTAATACTCAAAGCTAGGGTGTTAACCGGGGGCATACTTCCGATCTTGTAAATCGGGTTGGGTCACTGCTCCGGGTTCTTTTTTGTACCTCGCTAATATACAAATGTATAATACCAATATACAAAGAATTAATAAACCCGTTAACTGTTATTTTATGGAATCTATAACCTATCCCAGGAGCTTTTACAAGATTACTACCAATTAAATAATCTATTGCTTTCAAAGGTTTCAGTACATCCTGATATACTATACTTGAAAGTATTGATATTGGTACGATTGAACTTCTTATAGTACCAAGCGATGATTTACTAGAAAGTGAGATAGTAGTTTATTAAAATCCTGTATACTTCTGTATAGACTTTTCAAATATCAAAAGGATTTTTTTTTATTGTTAAAGTACCTGTGGCTGTGGAGGTGCCGTGACTACTTCCTCGCATAGTCACCAATCGATGTATTTCATACAGTATAGCCCATCTCGTCATACCCTCCGCTGACTTTAGCGCCTCGTTAGAGATTCTTTCTTCCAATTCTTTTGTTACTCTTTCTAGGTGTTTTCTTTCTCTCCAATTCTTTAGGTTTACAACCAATTTAGTATAGTATTGAATAACCTTTTGTACTGCAAATTTTACAATTGGATTTATGATATGGTCAATTCCAAATAAGAGAATTTTATAAACACCTATTACCACGGCACCAAGAGCAACAAGAAATTCTAAGAGGTCTTTTGGGGAAAGACTGGAAAGATATTCAATAGCTTTTTGAACCGCTTGCTTCACAGATTAAAAGTAACGGTTTGAATAATTCGAATTATTCAAACAATTCAAATTATTATTTTTAGTGTGTCAATTGTCAGACTTTTTAGTGTGTCAAAACGAAAAAACCCTTTAATTAAGCTAATTAAAGGGTTTCTATTTTACTGTGAGGTCTCGAGCGGATTCGAACCGCTGTAGAAGCTTTTGCAGAGCTCTGCCTAGCCACTCGGCCACGAGACCAATTTTTTCAAAAATAAATTGAGCTATTCTTAATTAAATCGAACCGCTAAAATTTTAGCTAATCCTCAAAATTAAAGAATTCACCCTGTAATACAACGCTATAAAAAGAAGGTGGCCCCGATAAATCGGGATCACCTTTCTTTATTTTTTTATGCACAAAAATTATTCAGGTTTAGGTTCACCTCCACCAGATCCGCCAGACATTTTTTCTTTCAATGCGCTGAGGGCTTCTAAATCACCCAGCGTTGATCTTTCCGTTTGCTGGTTGATGGATTGTATGGAATTTCCTTTAGATGGAAGTGGTTTTTTCTTTGCAGCTGCAGCTTGCCTGTCGTCTTCAGCAGACCAGGTAGCCTTATGTGAAAGCACAATTCTTCGATCGTCTTTAGAAAACTCCAGCACTTTGAAATCAAGGGATTCACCAACTTCAATCTTGGCGGAGCTATCTTCTTTCACTAAGTTCTTAGCTGCACAAAATCCTTCGATACCGTAAGGTAATTCAAGGATGGCTCCCTTATCATTTTTGTTGATAACGGTGCACTTGTGTACCGAACCGATGGTAAAGATATTTTCAAAAGTATCCCATGGATTTTCTTCCATGTGTTTATGGCTGAGCGCTAGTCTGCGGTTAGCAGCGTCAAGCTCCAGCACTTGCACTTCCATCGTTTCTCCTACTTTGACAAACTCGGAAGGGTGCTTGATTTTTTTCGTCCAGCTTAAATCAGAAACGTGAACCAAACCATCAATACCTTCTTCCAACTCGATAAACAAGCCGAAGTTCGTGAGGTTCCGGACAATACCTTTGTGTTTTGTTCCTACAGCATATTTGCTGAGCACGTCCTGTCTTGTCCAAGGGTCTTCCGTAAGTTGTTTGATACCCAACGACATCTTGCGTTCGTCGCGATCCAACGTGAGCACTACTGCGTCTACGATATCCCCTACTTTCATAAAATCCTGAGGGTTGCGCAGGTGTTGTGACCAGCTCATCTCACTTACGTGGATCAATCCTTCAACGCCAGGTTGGAGTTCAAGGAACGCTCCGTAATCGGCGACATTTACAATCCTTCCTTTTACGCGTGAACCAATTTGAATTTCAACAGGCAGAGAATCCCAAGGATGAGGCGTAAGTTGCTTCATACCCAACGAAATTCTTTTTTTATCACCATCAAAATCGAGCACTACCACTTTAACCGTCTGGTCAAGCTTAAGCACTTCTTCCGGATGATTTATACGTCCCCAGCTGATATCGGTAATGTGCAGCAATCCGTCTACACCACCTAAGTCGATGAATACACCGAAGTTGGTCATGTTCTTGATCACGCCTTCCAATACCTGACCTTTTTCGAGGTTAGTAAGGATAACAGCTTTTTGTTGTTCAAGATCTTTTTCGATCAACACCTTATGGGATACAACTACGTTGTCATTGGTGTAGTTGATCTTTACTACTTTCACTTCGATAGACTTGTTTACATAGATGTCAAAGTCACGAATAGGCTTTACATCAATTTGTGAACCTGGAAGGAATGCTTCGATTCCAAATACATCTACGATAAGACCACCCTTTGTCCTGCGTTTTACAAAACCTTCAATAACCTGATCTTTATCTAAAGCTGTCTGAACATATTCCCAACCCTTTACCAACTTCGCTTTTCTGCGGCTGAGAACAAGTTGTCCCATTGAATCTTCGCGCTCTTCAATGAAAAGATCAACGACGTCTCCAATTTTCAGGTGAATCATCTCTTTAAATTCAGCCAATGGCACCAGACCATCTGACTTAAAGCCGATGTTCAATATAACATCGCGTTCGTTAATGCCGACTACAATTCCTTTTACAACTTCACCGCTATCTACAGATGTTACAGTTCCCGAATACATCTTCTCCATCTCGGCACGCTTATCTTTGGAGTAACCTTCTCCAAAACCTTTCGTGTCGAAGGCATCAAAGTCAAACTCTCCGGGGACTTGCTTTTCGTATTTCGCTTTCTTTAACTCCGATACGGGGATAGCTTCGGTAGCAATTTCTTCTTTTTGGAGGGATTTGATCTCCGCTAACGGATCATCTTCATCGATTTCGATCTTCTCAATCTTTTCTTCTTTAAGCTTTTTGGCGGTCACTTTGACCTCCTCAGCTGCGGAAGTTTTTCTTGGTCTTTCACCTGGTTTATAAACCTTTGCCATGATATAGCCCTTCGATACGTGCAGCAAATGGGCCTGTTTGCTACAAATTGGTTGTACATTACTAAACTTGGCTCTCAAGTTAGCCCTTCTCATTTGAGCGGGGCTGCAAAAGTAAGAAAAAGCTGTGAAAACAGCAATTATCAAGCATGTATCGTTAAAAGAGGCTGAAAGCAAATGCCTGGTAAAAGATTAGGGAATATCTTCTATTTGGAGGGTTCCTGTAGCATAATTAATGAGAAGCCGTTGGAACATGAGGCTATACTTTGCATTTTGGAAATCTCCCTGAGCCTTAATATAAGCCTGATTAATCGTGGTGAATTGTACCAGGTTGGATATGCCCAAATCGTACCGTTCCTTTTCCATTTTATAGGTCATTTCAGCAGCTCGTAACTGAGCCTGGGAAGCTTCATAGCTGGTTTTCGCGTCACTATAATTTTGATAGGCCCTTATAACATCTGATTTCACTGTAACCTCCGCATTCTTATTTCGGATTTTAGCATTCTCATAGTTTGCTTTAGATAAAGCAGTTTGAGCGCGATACTGCAATCCATTGTAAATCGGAATCGTGATACTTATACCGTAGCTTAAATTGGTGTTGTCTTGAGTGAATTGCTCATTGAAGGTTCTATTTGTTGAATCCCCGTAGACGTAATTATACCGGGATCCATAGGTTGCCCCCGCATAAACACTAGGAAAATATCTTCCCTTAAAGGAAGAATAACCGAAGCGGGCGGCTTTTTCAGCAAAATTAGCTTGCCTTAAATCACTCCGCCGGGCCATTGCTTCAGCATATAGTTGCTCCACCGATAAACTGTCCCCCGCAAGGGTATTAATATCCCAATCTACTTCTCCTACCTCAAAATAATTCGAAGGATCTATCTGAAGCGTTAAAGCGAGAGTGGCTATATCATTTTTTAATTTGTTTTTGGATCGGACCAGTAAAAGCTCGGCATTCTTCACCTGATATTCCTGGTTGTACATATCAGCTTCAGCTTTGCTTCCCACGTCCACTTGCGCCTTAATTTGATCAAATTGCGTTTTCTGGGTAGCTACATTTTCGAAATCAATCTTAATAAGTTGTTGATCTAGCAAACAGGTAAGGTATTGATTTGCTACATTCTGAATGACATCCTGGCTCGCTCTTCTAACTTGATATAATTGCGCTTCATTTAAATTATTTGCCTGTCTATAAGTATTTAGTATGTTCAACCCATTAAAGATCGGCATGTTGGCATTTAATTGTCCCCCAACAAAATCGATTTTACCATTGATTACTCTTCCTTCATTCTGATTAAAGGAGTTTCCATCATTTCGGTAAGCGTTTCCGGTTGCTTGTAAACTAGGTCCAAGCTGGAGTAATGATGACGTTTTATTGATCTGTGTATATTCTAGTTGATTCTTATGCTGGTTGAGGATCACATTATTTTGTAAACCGATCTTCACCGCCTCTTTGAACGTCAACGTTGCTACTACGCTATCCTGACCAAGAACAGGAACTAAAAAAAGGGATAAAAAAATACTGGTGATTATTTTCCTTCTCATAATATTAAGTTCTTTCGACCACGGCACCATCCTCAACCACCGCGCCATCGGCCACTTGAATAATACGTTTGCCGTAGCGGGCATTTTCTTCGGAGTGCGTTACCTGAATAATGGTTATTCCTTCGTCATTTAATTTTTTAAATATTTCCATGATTTGCTTGCCTTGGTCAGAATGCAAATTACCCGTGGGCTCATCTGCCAATAACAATTTTGGCTGGCCAACAATGGCGCGGGCAACACCCACGAGTTGCTGCTGACCTCCGCTTAATTGTTCCGGAAATAAATCCTTTTTTGCAACCATGTTGAAACGATCAAGCATCTCAGCAACCATACTTTTTCGCTGATTGCCACTTACGCCTTTGTATAATAGAGGAGTTTCAATGTTCTCATATACTGTGAGCTCGTCGATGAGATGATAGGCCTGGAAGATGAATCCGATATAATTTTTGTGCATATCTGACTTCTGCTTCTCCTTCATTTTATGCACAGGTTCATCAAAGAAGTAATACTCTCCGGCAGAAGGCTCATCGAGCATTCCGATGATGTTCATTAAAGTAGATTTACCTGCTCCGCTTGGGCCCATAATGGTTAAAAATTCGCCTTGCTCCACGTGGAGGTTTACACCTTTTAAAACGAATGTGCGCTGAAAACGTGAATCCACGTACTTGTCGATGTCCTGTAATTTGATCATGAGGTTGGGTTGGTTAACCGGTGTATTAGCCCTTGGATGCCCACAAAGCCAACAATAATGCCAAGGCATTTGGGTGCTCAGACACCGTAAATTAGATTACAGTTTAAGATGATTCGTCCGCTTGTGCAAATTGGTGTCCGGAATCGGATGCCTGATTCGTAAAATTTTTCTTAAAAAATAATGGGGTATAATATCACGTCCACCCTCCTGTTCATCTGCATTCCCTGATAAGAGGTATTGCTGTAAACGGGGTTCTCCAATCCCCAATCTTTGATGGAAATTTTCCGCTCGGGTACTTTCCTGTGCAATAAAATTTGTTCAACGGCCTCGCTTCTCATCTTGGAAAGCCATTCATTATATTCCTTACCCCCGATGGGATCCGTGTGGCTGATGAGGTGTATATCGTACTTGTCTAGCACATTTGGTATGGAATCAAGCCAAATGTAGAGTTCTTCTATTTGATGCTCATCGATATAATAGCTTCCACCCCCAAAGAAAATACTTTTACGGATTTCATCCTGACGCTGCTGAGCTAAGCCGGATATATCCCAGGTTAAAATCATTATGCCTAAAAGCAGGAAGCGGCCCATAGTTTAAATTTAAGAAAAGAACTTTTAAACAGTTTGGAGTTTCGGGTTTTTAGTTTCGGGAAGCCGCTACGAATTATTTTCCAGCACATTCACCAGATCCTGTAGGGTGTTCGCCTCTTGAATTGGTTTATCTTTTCTCCAGCGGTTTATGCGGGGAAAACGAAGTGCAATTCCCGATTTATGCCGTGTGGATCTGGCAATGCCCTCAAACGCAATTTCAAAAACCAATTCCGGTTTGACGCTGCGCACGGGCCCGAATTTTTCGATCGTATTTTGCTTGACCCAGCGGTCGACCGCCCTTATTTCCTCATCGGTAAGCCCACTGTAAGCTTTTGCAAAAGGAACGAGTTGGTCATCCTTCCAAACCGCAAAAGTATAGTCGGTATATAGGTTAGCTCTTCGTCCATGACCACTCATGGCATAGATCATGACCGCATCAATCGTGAAAGGATCGATCTTCCATTTCCACCATTCACCCCTGCGGCGGCCATCACGGTAGATGGAATCTTTATGCTTTAGCATGATACCCTCGCTAAACAATTCACGCGCACGCATTCGTTCTTCAGCAAGCTGCTGCCAAGTCTCAACGTTCACGGTAGGCGATAAACGGAGCACCGAACTGGGAACCGCACATAGCTGTGCCAGTTGTTTTCTTCGGTCTTCAAGTCTCCACCCTCGAATATCAACTCCTTGCCACTCAAGCAAATCATAAGCAACAAATGCAACGGGTACATCCTTCAATTGCTTTTGACTAAGCGTCTTTCTTCCGATCCGGGTCTGAAGCTTGTTGAAGGAAAGGGGTGCGTCATTTTTAAAAGGAAGTATTTCTCCATCGATCACTGTTCCATCTGGAATCAAGTCAAGGAATACTATAAACTCGGGATATTTATCAGTCACAAGTTCTTCTCCTCGCGACCACACAAACAATTCACGATTGCGCACGATAACCTGACCGCGGATCCCATCCCACTTCCATTCCGCTTGCCAGTCCGTGATATTTCCCAACTCACTTACTTCTCCTTCCAACGCATAGGCCAGATAAAAAGGATAAGGCCTCGAAAGATCCAGCGTATCTTCAGATAACACGAGCTCTTGAAAGTTACTGTATTCCGGAGACCAGTTTCCCATCAGCCGATGTGCCACTACATTCTCTTTTACTTCAGCATGTTTGGCCAAGGCTTTTACCATAAGCTGCTGGGATACTCCTATCCGAAAACCGCCCGTTATAAGCTTGTTGAATACAAATCGCGCCATAGGTTCCAACCGATTCCATGCCCACTTAATTTTTTCTTTTTTTTGATCTACTGCTAATGGTTCAAGAGACTTAATGAATTCGATCCACTGCGTTAAAGTATCATTTGATATTTCAGTTGGAGGCGGAAGCATTAATGAAATTGTTTCCGCCAGATCACCTACAACGTGGTATGATTCCTCGAACAGCCAGGTAGGCAAATTTGAAAGCTCGCTTGCCCATTGCCATAAGAGCGTAGCATTTACAGATCTTTTCGGCCGCCTATGGGATAGCAAAGCAATGGCCCATAGCTTATCCCGATCAGTTGCTTTTTCAAAATAAGATGCCAACGCCTTGATTTTATCGAGGGTTTTTGTGGTTTGATCCAATTCCGTAAAGAGTTGTGTGAAGTGTTTCATTCCAAACTATCGGGTTTAGCACTTATTTCATGATCAGCACCTTCAATGATCTCGCTTAATTCTCCCTCATATTGTGTTTTTACTTCTGATGATACAATTCCTATTTCATTTAACCACTTTGAAAAAATCTCACTATATCCGTGTGTTATATAAGTCCGCTCAGCACCGGTTTCTTGTATCGCGATATTCAATTCATTCCAGTCCGCATGATCGGAAAGTACAAAACCCCGATCGGCACCTCTACGTCTGCGCGCACCCCGCAGGTTCATCCATCCCGAAGCTATACCAAGCGAATAGGGATCGAACCGGCGCAACCACGGTGAGCCTACTGCCGAAGGAGGGCATACTACCAATGCGCCCTCAAAGTCCTTTTTCTTCATATCCGGAATAACTCTGACCGTCTCAGGCAATGATAAATTTTGGTTGCGTAAAATATGGGTAACCGTTTCTACAGCACCATGAGTAAAAATCTTTCCGATGGAAGAATCGATATTTCGCAGAATGCGTTGTGCTTTGCCTAATGAATATCCAGCAAGCACAGAAACTTTACCGTCTTCTTGATTTTTTCTCCACCATTGATTGATCTCTTCAAAAATTTCATGCTGCGGTTTCCATTTATAAATAGGCAACCCAAAAGTAGATTCGGAAATAAATACCTGACATTGCAGGGGCTCAAAAGGTTCGGAAATGCCATCGGGCTGAAGTTTATAATCCCCGGAGAACACCCAAACTTCTCCTTTATGTTCTACCCTGATTTGAGCCGATCCCGGAATATGCCCCGCCGGATGAAATGAAAATTGTACTCCATTAACGCGAGTAATTTCCCCATATCCGACAGTTTGCAAATTGGTTGTGAGTTGAAGCCTATGCTTAATAACAGGACTCGCTGAAACAGTACAAAGATATTGCTCGTGTCCCCATCCGGCATGATCCGAATGCCCATGCGTTATAAGGGCACGCTTTACCGGTTTCCAGGGATCCAAATAAATATCGGCTTGGGCACAATAGATACCTCGATCATTAAACTCAAGCAGTCCCATTCAGGCAATTCTTTAAGCTATAACAGACATCGACCTGAAAAGATATGTTAATTGGTAATCGAAGAGGTAAAAGGTAATCGGTAATCTGTCGGTGTCGGTACCGATTACCGATTACTGTTTACCGCTCACTGGTAATTTAACCTGGTAACCTTCGCCACTTTTCCTTTCTCTAAGACCGATACGATCAGCAGAATGCCATACTCGGCGTCTCCATAATTTTTAAACTCTTCTTTGCCAATCAACAAGTTAGCTATCCAAGGAATATTATCTGAATGTCCGCTGATTACAACGGTGCCACCGTTATGCGTCTTTAATATTTTTTCAATTTCCTCTCCCTTGAAAGATTCGTAGCGCTGTACCTCTATATTTTTAGCATCACCTAAAGGCTTTACAGTATTCAATGTTCTTTTAAAGTTGGTCGAATAGATGCCGTCTATTTGGGTGTCTTTCAAGATTTGTGTGAGGCGTGTAGCCCGCTCAATACCTTGGGGTTTTAAATCAGGATCTTCGGTTCCATCATTCCCTTTTTCTGCATGCCGCAATAGTATGAAGGTTGTGATTTTTGATTCACCTTCCACGCAGCCCGCACTAATTAATGCGAGACAGCAAAATAAAATAAGTGGTTTCATTTTCATGTGCTAATAATTGTGTTAGAGAATACCGATGCTCCATCATGAGAAACACCCATGCCGATTATCGTTCCTTGTCCTAAAGTATAGTATTTGATAGGATTAAAATTTAAGTATAGCGACGGCAGAAACAGAACAATAAAAGTTGCCTCGTGGTGGTTGCAAAAAGTTATAATATGCTTTTGTATAGTCAAATTGGTTTGGAGGATAAAAGCCACCCATGCTAAATGTGAAGAATAGTTCTTAATTTTAGCCCTCACCATTCATAAACTATGATGCAGAAGGCGCTTTTGGCTCTCTTTTTTGGTGTTTACATTTGTTCTGTTAGCTATGGACAGAAAATTGACAGCCTGCAGGCTGTCCTGGATACGGCAAAGAACGATCGCAAGGTAAAGACCTTGAATGAGCTCTTCCGTGCTAATTTAGAGTCCGACCCAATAAAAGCATTAGCATATACACGCGAGGCATTACATCTCGCTACTGAAATAAACGACCAGAAAGGAATGGCCGCTTCTTACAATAATTTAGGTATCATCTATCGAAATCAGGGAGCGCTGGATAAAGCATTGGAGTATTATATAATATCCCTTAAAATTTATGAAACGCTTAAAAATAAAGAAGGGATCGCTACTACGAAAAATAACATTTCAAATATTTATTCGATTAAGAAAGACTTTGCCCAGGCGATGAAATACCTCGAAGAATCGTATAATCTTTTTGTGGAATTAAAGGATCCGAAAAAAATCATTGGATCTATGAATAACCTGGGTAACATCAACATCGAAATCCAACTTTTTGAAAAAGCGATGAAGTATTTTTCTCAGGCTTCTCAACTAAGCGAAAAGATGGGTTTAAAATTTACTGACCCATTAATCAATATGGGAAATATTTATTTTAAGCAAGGGAATTATCAGCGTGCTGTAGAGCAATACGAAAAGGCATTGGCTCTGGAACGTGAGAAGGGGAATAAGCTGGGCGCGCTGAATGTACTTACCAATCTCGGCATAACTTTCGCGAGAGCCAAGCAACCTAAACCAGCGCTGCAGTATCTATCCCAGGCAGAGGCCTTGTGTCAGGAACTACAAGCTTATTCTTTCTTGCCTTCGATATACAAAGCGTCCGCAGAAAATTTGGCCACTCAGGGTGACTGGAAAGCTGCATACGACATGCAACAGAAATACGACGAGGTCCGTGAGAAAATTTATGGTGAAGAAAGCAGTCGCAACATCGCTCAAATGGAGATGGTGATCGACTTTCAGGAAAAGGAAAAAGAATATGATTTATTACGTCAAGAAGGGGAAATCACAAAGCTTGAACTTCACAACAGCCGGTTATTCATTATACTCATTATAATGGCGGCTTTCCTTCTGATTGGAGGTTTTAATTTGGCTTACCTTTCTAAAAAGAAGATCATCAAAAGACGGAAGAGAGCGTTGCCTGATCCTGGCGTGTGATTACTGCCCTTTGGCACGTTTAAACTACTTCAGAGACAACGTATTTAACTAATATTTAACAGGAAATCCTTTCGGTATCTCGACTCAACGTATAAATTTGTTGCTTAATAAAATACTTTATGTTTGATCAATACATTGGTGACGGAGCTAGTCTTTTTATAACGATCGTAGCCGTTCTTATAGGCTTTGTTGCAGCGATGGGATATATCGACTTTCAAAAAGTTAAGAAACACGAGAAAAAGGACTGAGAATTAAAAACATCCATACTTAATGAAGGGCCTTGACGTTGTGTTGAGGCTTTTTTTGTGCCGTTATCCGTTAATAGCTACCTGTTAATCGTCGTGAAAATCCAATTCACCATCAGGCGCGGGATTAATTATTAACGGATAACGGATAACCTAATAAGGTGAGGTGTATTTAGCTTGCCACTCTTCCCACTTCACGGTTTTGTAATGACCCTCTCCGATGAACTGAGCAATTTTATGAAATTCCGGGGCCTGCCGATATCCCGCTAAAGGCTGAATCATTTTGAAATCTTCGTTGAGAAAAACTACCGTGGGATAGCTTAGCTGATTATTTAAAAGAGCAGCAGCCAGTTGATGATATCCATTCCTTCCACTCGCCACGAACTTAAAGGTGTTACCATCGAAAACAACATCTTCTTTCTGTTCCGCATCGAATTTTACAGCATAAAATTTTTCATTTAACAATTTCGCTACCTGTGGATCATTAAATGTATTCTTATCCATTACTTTACACCAACCACACCAGTCCGTGTAGACATCAATAAATACGGGTCTTTTTTCAGCCTTCGATTTTTTAATGGCCTCCTCAAAAGTCAACCATTTTACAGGAATGGTATTAGAGACCGCAGGATTATTAACTGCTACCGCCACATCCTTTAAGCCGGGTTGGGACTTCGTATCCACTGTGTCTTGGGAAGCGGTTTGGCGGGTGCACGCAATAAAGAGAAGCGAGTATAAGAGCCAATGGCGTTTTTTGGTAAGATTCATTTCTTATAGGATGAAGTCTTGTGATAAGTAATGTTGCAAAAGATTTTTTTTAGAAAACAAAGTTATAGAGAAAAGAGGTTCAGCATATTTTAATCTTTTCTGATAAGGTACGTGTAACCAATGGCATAATAGAGGGTAATATTTGTACGAAAGCTAAAATCAAATGTTCATGATCGGACAATATTCCTTTTTAAAACTTGATTTTAACTGTTAAAAAGAGTTTTTCACGGGATGGCATGGCTTTGGTCAACATTAAAAAATTATGTTCAAAAGATTTACATATAAGGAGTTTACGATCATACTCGGCATCGTCGTCGCCCTTATCGTAGTCTTTGCACTATGGATCCGGCAACCCTCTAAGTCGCTTTCAAAAACATCACAAGTTGAATGGCGATGGGATTTTCACATGCTGAAGGATAAGACAGCCAAAATTTATGTCAGTGCTTTCGAGGAGCTTCTTTCAGGTCGAAATAGTCCCTATTAATATTAAAGATCAATGAAAATCTGTTTCGGGAAATTGCGCTTATGCGTTCGCTAGACAGGGGGATTTCATATCCATAAAATAAATCTGCGAAACCAAGAATAGAAATGCCGATCTTAGGAGTAGTAACCCATGCGGTGCGGTTTTTACCTTCCGCTCCGTAATTTTGGTCAATAAAATAAGTGACATCAACGGCGCCTCCCAAAATACCTGCTGTAAATTCATACCCTAATTTCGGGCCGATAAGAAAATTGCTGTTGTCGATAAAAACATCTACGGTACAATAGGGTCCTTTAGACATCAATGTCAATGGATGTTTATAGATATGATGCCAGTATAATCCAATCTCAAAAAAAGCGCGGTCTTGTGATCCCACGCCAATTTTAGGAACCAACCGGGGCTCTGTCCAGTATCGGTGAAAAGGCGTGTTGAAAAGTGAATCGGCACGTTGAGCTAAAGTAGGTTGTGAACAAAGCACACCAAAAAAAATAAAAACGCTCATCCTACTTCTACGACCGATACGCATGATAATGCAATATAACTTCTATCGCTCGCTTAATAGCTTCATTGATCGGGAAAAATTCGCGTGTCAAATCAAAATCAATCGCATGGAGGCGCATATAATGTTGATTCATTACAGGAACTTGGCTACCAACTTCAATTTTTTCAATCGCGCCACCGTAGTTTTCGGATTGTTCTGATTTAATTATCTGGCAAGTGACTAATTCTTTCTTCCCATATTTATTAGTCCTAGATGAAAAACCAAACAGCCGACAGATCAAACCCCGATACGGGTATTCAGAACATAACCCAGCCCCACCTTGCTGGGGATCTAAATTCATGCAAAGTGATGAATCGGCAGCTTTGATTTTTTCCAGCAAGGCAACCGCTTGATTATTTTCATACAAATGCTGAGCAAATGGTAAGAACTCCAGGATAGTAGCTTCAATATCAGCTTTGAAGCAACATTTCCCACAACCCAATTTGCATCCCAATCCTGACCAGGATTGGAATGAAGCTATTTCCCCATCAAGATTTTGAAATACTTCCTCAACCGCTTTGATTTTTTGCAGCAAATCCACGCATAAAGATAAGCTTAAAACGGAGCTAGAGTGAGCGGATATTCGTCCCTGAATTAAGTTGTCGAAATTAAGCTTGCGCTTTGAGGCTATTTTCGTGTTCCATAAACTTCTTCAAATTTGCTCTAGCGCCTTCTTTCACCTCATTCTGTATCCATGGACTCCAGCCCAAAAAGATTCCTACCACTCCCAGGGCATGTCGTGACCAACGCCAAATGCTAAAGTTATCATACTGACGGTAGATTTTCCCATCCTTAAACTCAAATGAAGACCAAATGATATTGTGAACAAAACGACCCGTTTTTGAAAAAGTATACCAGGCTTCCCACCGGCATTTTCCCGCGGCGCCGGTAGCATTAATATTACTAAACGCTACTTGCAAATCCTGACTCTTTGTAAGCAACATATGCCACATTGCTGTCACCTGAGCGAAATTTAAATGCCCGAAAATAGGATCATGGTATTGAGCCTCCGGATGATAAGCTTTCTGCATTTCAACATAATTCAAGGTTTGCAGTGCAGAATAAAAACGAATTATTAATTCCTTATTGTTCTGATCCATTTGGCTATGAGAAGGATTAACTTTTGTGTATCTTTTAGAATCTAGTCAGATCTTCAATTGTAACTTTTTCGAAGATATGAAAAAACTTATATTCATTGCTATGGTGCTGACATGCGTTGGGAACGCATTTGGTCAACGTTGGGATTTAGGGACAAACTTCAATTATGCAAAGCCGGTGGGTAGCATGGCCCGAAACATCGACAATGGTTACGGAATAACTCTTGAGGGCGCACGAATTTTAAAAAATGTCCCCTTCTCCGTTGGAGCTGAGTTAGCATTCAACGCTTATGGACATGATAAATCAAGACAGCAATATACATTCGATGATGGATCGGTTACCGAAACCAATGTGATAGTGTCTAACAATTTTTCTAATTTCCTTGTCACTGGAAAATTCTTTTTGCGTAACACAAGGATGATCAATCCTTATGTCAGTGGTAAGGTCGGATATTCCTGGTACCGGACGACACTAACGGTGGAAGATCCCGAAGATGAAGATGGATGTCATCCATTAGAATCCGATAAACTTCTTAAAGATGGAACACTTATCGCCAGTGGCGGCGCAGGAGTACGCGTTGATTTTTCATCCTTGTTTAGAAAAATGAAATCAAATACCATGTTTTTTGATCTTAGCGCACACATGACTCAAGGTGGAACGGTTCACTATATGAATTCAGACAAAAGACCTCCTCAGCAAACCCCAGATAAGGATGTAATGATGAGGTTCATCGATCCTAAATCTCAGATAATTCACGAGCATCACGTGGGCAATGTTTACAGTAGCCTGGTAGAGATGATAGAATACAGGTTTGGAGTTGTCTTCAGACCTTTTTGTCATAGACAAAATGCTGATTCTAACTTACCGTAACCTTATCCTAGTTTATTCCAACCTGGATTTCTGTCACGTTTGCCTCTGGACTATGGAAATCAGCATTAACATAGATCTCTCTGTTAATTGCCGAAGGCTCTAGTTTATGTTTAGCAATAAATTGCATCATCTTGTTGTAGGTCGAAGGAATTTCGTTCCAGCCTCCTTCATGGATAATCGACACGCACTTGAATGGCTGCGTTCTCTTGAAATGAAATTTTCCATCATACCCTGGGAGCACTTCGGCAACAGGTAAGGCAATTTCAAGTGTAAAGGACTTATTCTCGTCACTTGTAAATCCAATGTAGTGCCAATGCACGGGACCTGTAATGTTTAAGTCCTGGCCGACTGCCTCGCGATAAATTTCTTTTGCTACCGGAACAAGGTTAATGAGCTCACTCACCTTTGTTTCTGTGCGGAAGTAGATAAAATTAATGGGTTTAACTTCTTTGACCTGCATATAGTTAATTTTTATGCTAATCTCCAGGGTGCAAGTGACAGCCTTATGTCACCAGTTTGAAATTTCTTTTTGAAGTACCGAATAATAATATGGGAGCAATCTTTCACGATATGAAAATTGCTCCCTAGAAGTTCTCTTTGTCTCAGATACCTACGCGCTAATGGTTTCTTCTTCAAAGACAGGATAATCAGTATACCCCTTATGACCGGGTGTATACAACGTGCTTGCTTCAAGTTTGATATTGAGTGGCAGATTTTTGCTAAAACGATAGATCAGATCAGGATTAGTAATGAATGGTTTACCAAACGCTATCAGGTCTGCTAAGCCAGCGGAAAGGTCTTGTTCCGCCCTTGTTAAATCATATCCACCTGTGAGAATAAGGGTGTTTTTGAATTTGTCGCGTATTGCTTTCTTAATTCCCAGCGGGACTTCAGGAGCACCACCTGCGCTATGGTCCAGCAGATGGACATATACCAAACCAATGCTATTCAGTTGCTCAGCTAAAAAAGTGTAGGTGGCGTCAATTTCAGGATAATGTGGCATATCGTTGTAAACGCCATACGGCGAGATGCGTATTCCTGTTTTATCTTTTCCAATTGCGTTGCTCACTCCTTCAGCCACCTCAAGCACAAATCGTGTCCTGTTTGGAATGCTTCCACCATAATGGTCAGTTCTCTTATTGGTATGAGGAGATATAAATTGCTCAAGCAAATAGCCGTTGGCAGCGTGAAGTTCAATTCCATCGAAACCTGCTTCTATGGCATTTCGTCCAGCTTGTATAAATTCTTTTTTGGTCTCCTGCAATTCTTCCAGATTTAACGCCTGGGGTATGGGATGGGTTTTCAATCCTTCCTGATCAGTCCACATCTGACCCACAGCTTGTACTGCGGAGGGTGCTATCACACGGCCTCCTGCAGGGAGGTTATTGGGATGGCCTATGCGGCCGCTGTGCATGATCTGCAAGAAAATTTTTCCGCCTTTATCGTGTACTTCCTGAGTAACTTTTTTCCAAGACTTGATTTGTTCCCGAGAAAAAATTCCTGGTATACGCGCATATCCCAACCCGTTAATGGAGGGGGAAACGCCTTCGGTAATGATCAGCCCAGCGGTAGCACGTTGCGAGTAGTACGTTTTAATAAGATCGTTGGGAAGATTGTTGATAGCCCGGCTACGTGTCATTGGAGCCATCACAATCCTGTTAGCTAGTGAAGCGGGCCCCAGACTATGTGGGGAAAAAGAGGTATTGGTTTTCATAAATTTATTTAGTTATATATTTAAATGTTTCGATATATTTAGAAAAAAGAATCCCTTTTTTTTTCTTCTCTCTCTCTCTCTCTCTCTTGTCGCAGTGAAAAAGCCTTTCTATTTTTGGAATTTCATTGATTCATTTAAATTCTTCAATGTATTCCTGGAAAAAAAATTAGACTACCTTAAATTGACCAATCGTTGCTGTATAGTCCTTTACTAATTGTTCGTTCAAGTTGTATTTATGATTTCTGCCTTCTTTTTCCGGCTCAATAAGGCCAGCCTCAATTAAAATTTTGATGTGATGGCTTATGGAAGGCTGAGTCAGATCGATTACATCCTGAATATCCGAACACTGTCCGCAGCCTCCCTTTTTTGAAATATGCTGTAAAATCTTAAGACGATTGGAATCTCCCAAGGCTTTTGAAATCTTTTCTACCTGTTTTAAGCTCAAAATCACGTTTTCTTATAGATTGAATTATGTAAATGTATCAATCTAATGTCAATACACAAAAGCGGTTAAAAAAGTTTGCGTCTCCCTAACTATTTTAAAAGTTGATTTTTTCCAGTCGACTATCGATTCGCTTTTCCGGTCTGAAATATTCAGTAATAAGAACATATCCTTCTTTAGCCCGGTAGACATAATACTCCGTAGATTTCCGATTGAGCGCCATCTTGTCGACGCTAAATACTTTTTCAGGCGTGTATACCACCGCTCCCAGAAGGTTCTTAGCCTTCTGGCCTTTCTCACGATCGTAATTGATGTAGGTTACCATAAACGTATTTTTATCAGAGGATACTTGCGAAAAGGTGTAATCGAATCCCCCAACTGCTTTTGCGTAATAAGAAAGTAATCTAGGGGAAGAATACCCCGTGCCTCCGGGAAGCATGACAACATTTTTATCTTTCTCAAAGATATGGACCTTGTTGATGGTATAGTCGGGGTTAAATTGGAAAACCACCAGGTTGTATATATTGAGTTGTATGGTAGAGGCAGAAGATCCCCCATAATAACCTGTCGCCGCACCCGCAGCAATTGTTAAGACACGTGAAGCGATACCTGCAGCACTGGCTGCTTTTTTATATTGCTCGCCAACGACGAAAACCTGGCCATCATCAGTTCTGATAATTTCATGGATCAATATATTCGTATTACTTCCATCGAACTTTCCTTTCTCATTGATGGGAGTCACACGGCTAATCTCATTTGCCCACGAATTCACCTTCTCATCAACCAACTGTCCATGAATATCAATTGTAAGATAAATGAACCCCAGACTCTGTGATTTGAGCTCCTTGTCTTTTTTATCAAAATATTCTCCGAATACGACAAAGGTTTGCTTCTCCCCATCAAAGTACACATCGGAATAGGAAACGCTGTATCGGCTGGTGGTCATGGGTATGCGAAATAAAATGTTCCCATCCGACACTTGCTGCACCATAAGGTCAGTATCCATATCGTTAGCGTTTATGCTCTTCTTCTGAAAAATAAGGGATCCGATATATTCTTCCGATTGGAAAGCTTCGTTGGCAATTTCAACAGGTTTTGCATTAGCAGGAGCATACTTTGACCACACCTGCTTCATCGTGTTATCATAGAACGTTATTTCATAGTGATGTTTATTCCCCTCCCTAATGCCGTAGCACAAAAATCCTTTATGCGAAACAGGCAGCAAATAGGCCTGCGATGCTTCCGTTGTAGCTAACGCTCCAAAAGCGGACTGAGCAAATTTGCTTTTCAGGGCTCTCCTGCTTGATCCGGATTGCTTCAGCGTTTGGTCATAGGAAATCAACTCCGTAATGTGGGCACGTGTATCATAAAAAAGGAAAGCAAAAGCATCTCCATTAAACGCACCATCAACCAGCAAGTAACTGACCGGTCTGACAATATTGACGGAATTGATCTCGCGCAGGTTTTCGTCGTAGACGTTCAGCAGGTAGTTATTATTCTTCCTATCCTTCTTTTCTAAGTTATAAAAGAAGTAATAACCTTTCACCTGGTTATCCTGTACGATCGAACCTGAATTCCTCAGTCGCATGCGGACGATACCTGTTTTGCTAAAATTCTGAGCTTGCACGAGGTGTCCGAGCAGGACAAACACAACAGCCAAAAAAGTAATTTTTTTCATCGGTATATTCATCGGTTTTATACTTTATCGCATTTGCCTGAGATATTTTCCCCCTGGAAACTTCGCAGCATATTCTTCCCTAACCTTATCTGGTGCTAATTTGCTTACTTCTAGTGTACTGCATAACCATAAAGCATATAAAAATTCTTCGTCCTCAAAGCTGCTCACAGGGCGTGTGGTCGTATAGTGGTACGTAATGGATGCTAATTCTCCTAGTCTAAGTTTATGAACGAAGGTTAGGAAACGGTCATAGTTATCCGGGAAACGCGGGTCAGGTAACTCAATGACTTTGCCCAGCTCATGGTTTCGCTGATATATGTATAACTTATGAAGGCACTTGGAGATCATTGCCTGAAGGTAAATATTGTCGGGGTACTGATGGGCAAGCATCAAAGCGCGAAACAAAGCCTTTCCATATCGCTTAAAGTGGAAATCGGATTCCACCATTTCAAACTCACTTTTGGTGGTGAAGTAGTAGATACCGCGCTGATCCATACTATCATCTCCAACCGTGTCTCCAGCCAGAGATTTCATCTGAAGCTCCAGCGCAACTATCCTTTTCTGGCAATCGGGGTGGGTCTTCAGCGAATCTTCATCCTCTGGAGACGCATGCCAGGTTGAAGATTTTGTATAATCAAGCCAGGAGGTTTTAAAAGAGTATGATTTAAAATCAAAATGTTTTTTGAAATCGATAGTATAGTCAAAGCGTGGTACATCGACACTATCTAGAATCTCCATCACACGAATGGGAGCACGAGGATTGAATCTGGTATTTGAGAAATAAACAAATCCCTGCGAGTCGGCTTCATATTCATGACCGCGCGTATGATGCGTAATAGAAAAACCCAACCCCTTAAATATTTCCTTTAATTTCGTGTAACGGTCGTATTCACTTCTTCGTGCCGCATCGATCTTTTTCTTTAGATCTTTATCATAGTTCAAACGGGCCAGCGTCTCCAGATCCTGCCTGGAATGTTCTTTATTGAAGTGAGCAATTTCATGGCATAGCACAAATGCTACCTGTGCATCAGTCTCCATCCTTGCCAGGAGACCCAGCGTAAAACCTATGGTACCATCCCCGAAACTTACGGCATTGGGAACGGTAGAACGCAAAACATATGCTTTAGTCTCGCGCAATCCTGGATTCGACTTATAGATTTCATCCAGTATCGACTGAAGATAAAGTGTAAATTCATTATCGATAATAAATAGATCATCATTGAAATTTTTGATCAGATATTCGTACCGTTTTTCATATAATGATTTGAGGAAAGAATTAACCTGTGATGAAGAGCCTGAAACGGTCAATTTATCCTGTTCCAATTTTTCCTTTAATTCCTTGGCAATATTAACGGGTATTGTGTCGGTAATTGGAGAAGTTGTATAGTTGTTCTCAAATTGTCCAACTAAGGCAGAAGCTTGGAGGCACAAAATAATCACTCCGATTATCCGGATCATAGATTACAATAGGTAAACCTCAAAAATAAGAATACTCGGCTAAATTATTCGGGTTCTTCTCGGCCAAATGGCATAAATCGCCATTCTATTTTAGCCAAAAAAGTACATGATGAGTAACTAAAAAAATTAATCATAACTGAAATTTACGCACCGATGACTCTTTATACTTGCGCGCCAGATAATGAAGCGCACAGATTGCATTTGTGCTTGGCGCGCGACAAAGGCGTATTGTGACCCTGGGTTGTACCCTGGGCTACACATATTTGTTCTTCTACTATATGACGGTTAATAGCAAATGTGAAGTCAAACAGAGGGGAGATATTCCGCAAATTTTTTCAAAACATTTTTCGGAGTTAGTGTTTTATATAGAATACACAACTCTATGTCGGTAAACCTAATTGCAAAATCATCCACTACAATTTCAGCACCCGCATCGCGTGTTTGGGAGGCGCTGACCAAACCGGAAATGATCAAACAGTATTTTTTCGGAACACAAGCGATATCCGATTGGAAGGTGGGAAGTCCGTTGCAGTTTAAAGGCGTGTGGGAAGGAAAGGAATACACCGACAAGGGCATCATTGTAAAAAGTGAACCCAACAAATTGTTTCAATATACTTATCTGAGTTCTTTTTCAGGTCTCGCCGACCTTCCGGAAAATTATGCTAACATTTCGTACGAACTCTTTGAAGATAGTGGGCAAACTACCTTAACTGTAAAACAAGAAAATATTGAAAACGAAGAAGTGCGTGAACATTCGGAAAAAAACTGGGCCTTTGTTTTGAAAAATCTCAAAGAGTTTCTGGAGAAATAGTTTTATTTTGATTCCCGCCAAATCATCTTCATATAACGGTCGCCTTTCCGAAGTTCTTCCAGCATCTGATTTACCCTTTTTTGTTTTGTTTCCTCAAGCTTCGCCTGGGCAATCCATCCGAGATAATCATTCCGCTGATAGGCTGGGCGCGCTTTGTATAATTCGAGTAAACCATGCTTAACGAGCAATTCGCGGATCTTTTTAGGCATTCGGTTAGTATCCCTTTTAAGTTGCGAGGCCTTTTTTGAAGCAGTCTTTTTCATCACTGAAAATTATTTACGACAACCAAATTTAAATTCATTAGTTTAATATTTCTGCATTCACATCAATTAATGATTCAATTTACAAATGGTTTTTAAATTTGTCGAATGCGCCGACTCGTACGTTACCTTTTATTAAAGCCCATTCTCTGGTTAGTCAATACATTTTCCTCTTCACCAGACAGGGAGCGTATTTATGCTGCTCTAACTAAATTAAAGGAACGACTTCAAACCGATCCCGGAAAGAAGGGGTTCGTTATTCCATTAGATGTTAATAAGGGGCGTTTCATCCTATTTTCCGACCAGCATAAAGGCATAAAAAATGGAGCTGATGATTTCGTGCTATCCGAACCTAATTATGTAGCGGCACTGAGATACTATGACCAGGAAGGATTTCACCTGATTTGCTTAGGTGACAGTGAAGAACTTTGGGAGAACACCCTGCAACAGGTAAAAAAACATAATCACCTTTCGTTCGAGGCTGAAAAAAAATTCGCTTTGCGAAATGCGTTTACTAAGATATTTGGTAATCATGATCTGGATTGGGAAATTAATCCATTAGCTACAAAAGATCTTGAAGAAATATATCATGCTCCAGTAGCCGTCCTTGAAGCCGTAATTCTTCAAGGTACGATCGAAAAAAAAATCTTCACCATTTTTTGTACCCACGGCCATCAAGGCGACGCGCAAAGTGATGGAAATCTTTTCAGCAAGTTTTTTGTCTCCAAAATATGGGCTCCCTTACAAGCGTACCTTCACATAAATCCCAACACCCCTGCATATAATGAAACATTAAAAACAGAGCATAATATCATTATGTATGAATGGTCATCTCATCAAAAAAATTTAGTACTTATAACCGGGCACACGCACCAGCCGGTTTTCGAATCCCTGACTCGTTTAGAAAGATTACGACGCCAGGAATCCATTAAACGTGCAAAAAATAGTGAGAACCAAACCAATCCGGCAAACACAGCGAATTTAAGCACGGAATTCAATGATCTCTTTTCTAAAATTAAACCGACCTACTTCAATACAGGTTGCTGCTGCTTTGCCGATGGGGATATAACAGGAATTGAAATTTCTGACGGAAATATTTGCCTTGTAAAGTGGGAGGAAATAGATGGCTTTTCTAAACGTGTAGAGCTCGAGCGAACAACATTAGCGCAATTGGCTAAACAACTCAGTTAAATTAAAGATGCTAAAACATAATAAGCCTGTAGATGAAGGGTTTCATCGGGAAAATGATGAATTATCAATTGTAAATGAACTAAATTTTACCGAGAAGGTTTGTATTGTCCGTAGCGTCAAAAGAAGACTTATAACGGAAAGCCTATCGTTAGGCTCTCGGAAAGGCTTCTAAAACTCAAGTAATTGTGTATCTTTGCGCTTCACTCCTCCGAATTCCGTAAAAAAGCGTTTTCCAGCGCAGCGATAAACAAGAGGCGTAATTAACATTATAAGCTTCTTTGCAACACAAAACTAAAACATGTCATTCGAAAAATTAAAACTTATTGAGCCCATTATGCGGGCGCTCAAAACGGAAGGTTATACAATACCAACGCCAATTCAAGAACAGGCCATTCCAATCTTATTAGAGCGGAGGGATCTGTTAGGATGTGCACAAACCGGTACAGGTAAAACGGCTGCGTTTGCTATACCCATTTTACAGTTGCTTCATCAGGATGAGCTATTTGTAAAGGGACCGCCGGGCATCAAAGCGTTAATTCTAACCCCTACACGCGAACTTGCTATTCAGATTGGAGAAAGCTTTGCGGCATATGGAAAACATCTGCGACTACGACATACGGTTATTTTTGGGGGTGTTCCCCAACGTTCTCAAACGGATGCGCTACGCACGGGAGTTGATATTCTGATCGCGACACCCGGCCGCTTATTGGATCTGATGAACCAACGTTTTGTGAAACTGCAACATATCAAGACCTTGTACTGGATGAAGCAGACCGTATGCTTGATATGGGTTTTATTCACGATGTAAAAAAAGTAATTGCACAGGTTCCAGTTAAACGTCAAACCATCTTCTTTTCGGCAACGATGCCTTCGGAAATCGCAAAACTTGCCGATACTATTCTGACAAAACCCACGCGTGTAGAAGTCACTCCGGTTTCCTCAACAGCAAATACAATCCGCCAATCGGTTTATTTTGTTGAGAAAAAAGATAAAAAGAAACTCTTGCTCCACTTATTGCAAGATCGAAGCATCATTACAGCTTTGGTATTTGCGCGCACTAAACATGGCGCTGACCGCGTGGCGAAAGATCTTGTACAATCAGGTATTCGCGCAGAGGCAATTCATGGAAATAAATCCCAGGGCGCTCGTCAACGTGCACTCAGTAATTTTAAGTCTCAACACACCCGTGTTTTAGTCGCTACTGATATTGCAGCTCGTGGTATTGACGTTGAGGATTTGTCACACGTAATTAACTATGAATTGCCAAATGTACCGGAAACCTATGTTCATCGCATTGGTAGAACCGGTCGTGCAGGAGCTAATGGTATTTCTCTTTCTTTTTGTGATGAAGAAGAGAAGGAATATTTACGCGACATTCACAAACTCATTCAGAAAACCATACCCGTAGTAGAAGATCAGCCTTATCACATGACCCATGTTGGTATGACTCGTTCTCAGCCGCAACAGCGGCAAAGTAATCAGCCTAAAACAAGAAGTAATTCTTCTTTTAGCAACTCGAGAAAACAATGGAGCGGCGACCGAAGGGCGAGAAGAGATTAAAATTTTCACCGCTTCATCACATATTTCTCAAGGAAAGGTTGGGCTTTGAGGACTTCTATTTCAGAAAAATAAAAGTCATCGGTGTCTTCGGTAACGATACATTGACACTTCACGGCTATTGCGGAATAGTATTCCAATCCGTCTTCAAAGTCAGACACCGCTTTATTTTTGATTGTTTTTGTCACTGCAGTTTTATCCACAGCGGCAATCTCAATTTTGTTTACCAGAATCTCCATCTTCCGTTTAGCAACTTCACTCCCGCTTTTCTTTTCTGAAAAGTAAAATGCAATTGCAAGACATACAGGCGAAGTAAACAACTCAAAGTTGCGATTATCCATTAGGCTTAGAATTCGTGAGGAGTAAGTAAAGACAGGGTACTCCTTATTCAATACTGAAACGAGGATATTTGCGTCAAGAAATATTCTCATTTCCTGGATTTGAAATACTCTTTTTTTAAGGATTTCCGTGGACGTGATTTTGTGCGATACTCCACCGCTCCTTCGGCTAAATTATTCACCCATTCTGCTACAGGGATTTCTTCTAACTCTTGGTATTGACCGTGAGTAATCTTACTATATAAATATTCTGTGAGACGTGACAAGCTTAT
The DNA here is from genome assembly GCA_963837415.1 of uncultured Bacteroidota bacterium. Classification (GTDB taxonomy): domain Bacteria; phylum Bacteroidota; class Bacteroidia; order Cytophagales; family Cyclobacteriaceae; genus Chryseolinea. The sequence continues at coordinate 326,205 of CAWING010000012.1, forward strand.
GTTATTCGCTTCCGCAAATTTTTTTGCTTTGTGAATAACCTTCTCGTCAAAACTTAAAGTGATCTTTGCATCCATATGCTATCACAGTTTATACGACAAAAATATAAATTTTATACGTATAAAAAAAGTCATGAAATAAATCGCTGAGCATAATAAAGGGACTCTTTCAGAGTCCCTTTATTATTAATCATGAATGAATGTATATTACTTAGCAGCAAATCGCTTTGCTACTTCATTCCAGTTTACTACATTCCAAAATGCAGCGATGTAATCCGGCCTGCGATTTTGATAATTCAGATAATACGCATGCTCCCAAACATCCAGTCCAAGGACAGGTTTACCTTTCACCTCAGCAATGTCCATTAAAGGATTATCTTGGTTCGGTGTCGACGTAATTTGGAGCTTGCCGCTACCGTCTGCAATTAACCAAGCCCATCCCGAACCAAAGCGTCCGACTCCAGCGGCTGCAAACTTAGTTTTAAACTCATCAAATGTCCCAAACGCTGAGTTGATTGCCTCAGCAATAGCGCCAGTAGGTTTGCCCCCGGCATTAGGGCCTAGAATTGTCCAGAAGAAGCTGTGATTATAGTGGCCCCCGCCGTTGTTACGGACGGCAACCGGATATTTTGAAATATTTTTACAAATTTCCTCAATGCTTAAGTTTTCTTCAGGCTTGCCTGCTACAGCATTGTTAAGATTAGTAATATAAGTGTTATGGTGTTTACCATGGTGGATTTCCATAGTTCGAGTATCAATATGTGGTTCGAGCGCGTTAAACGCATAGGGAAGTGCGGGAAGAGTGAATGCCATAAGAATAATAAATTTTTAAGGGTTAAACATTAATTCTAGCAAAATCAAATATACAACCATAACTGTGTCGAGAAAATTCTGGTAGTGATACCTGATTATTGTCTGCATGTTAAATGCATCTGTTGTTAAAACGGTAAATCTTCCGCAGTGTTATTACTATCAGCTACAAAAGGCTCGTCCATCGGTGGTGGGGGTCCATCAGCATTTACAGTACTATTTTTATCAATCTTCCAGGCGCGAGCTTCCGTGTACCATCGCCCATTATATTCCCGGCTCTCCAATTCAACAGACACATTTATGAGTTGCCCCTCAGAAATATTGAACTGTTCTATTTTATCACCCCACACTGAAAGGCAAACTTTTTTAGGATACTGACTTTGTGTTTCGATAATGAACTCCTGTTTTTTCCAAGGTCCTTTCTTGCCCATTCCAGATTGAAGGGGAAGAAGTTGAATTACTTTTCCTTTTACTTCCATATAAATATTATTCGTTTTCTATTTGTACTACTTTCTGATCTCTTTAAAAAATCCATCGATCAGTTTTTTGCATTCCTCCGCTTTTATGCCTTTAACGACTTCAGTTTTAGGATGAAGCAACGGCGTGCTTACCAGAGTAAATCCTCGCTGAACATCGGAGGCCCCAAACACCAACTTGTGAAGTTGCACCCAATGCAGGGCTCCTGCACACATGACGCATGGTTCAAGCGTAACATATAAAGTACATTCATTTAAATACTTAGATCCCAGGTGATTGGCTGCGGCTGTAACGGCAAGCATCTCGGCGTGGGCCGTTGCATCGGTGAGTTTTTCGGTTTGATTGTGCGCGCGTGCAATAATGCGATTCATGCATACCACCACAGCACCCACTGGAACTTCCCCGATTTCCAGCGCTTTATTCGCTTCCTTAAGCGCTTCGCGCATAAAATATTCATCGGTGTAAAGTTCCATAGGCCGCAAAGCTAAAAGCTTAATAGCAGAAAGCAAAAAGCTAAAAGCAGAAAGTTGCCCTGTAAGAAAATTTTTTACGCCCCAATAAAATTTTGGGCGTTCCGCATGGAGTTAAAGCAAAAGCAGAGTTTTTGTCTGCAAGGCGAATTTTTAGCACAATAGAGCTTTAAGCTTTCTGCTTTTAGCTTTGTAGACTACTTCACTTTTACGCTTTTCATCATCAGACGCGCCGTTTCCTGCCATTCTTCTTTTTGACGCCTTGGACAGTTAAAGGAAAATACGAGGGCCTTTCCCGGTTCGATGAGATATTGGATGTAGGTATATCGCAAAACAGGGTCTTGAAAACCTTCTTGTTGCCTGTTGCCGTTGATCCGCGAATCGAATTCAAAATAGATAAATTTCTTTTTATTCACTTCATATATACCTTCTTGAATCATTTCAACCCGATCAAACATATTCATAACTCCAGCTTTAAAAAATTTTTGTGCAAGTTCCAAGTCTGTATCCGGCCATTGCGTCGCTGAAATATTAACACTGAAGTCCACAAGTCCTATCTCATTTGTAAAGGCTGCAAGTGGCGCCCGCACAGATGGATAGCGTTGCGTAAAATCAAGAGCATCCATAGCATTCCATCCCTTCGGTATTGATACCGTAATTTCATCTGTAACTTTTACTTTTACAAGCTTGGGACTTTCAGCGGCAATGAATACAAGGGCAATCAAAAAAAACCATTTCAACAAGACACTTTTAATTTTTCGCATATACTTACAATACAAAGTATTCTTAAATTCGCCGCTAAATTAATCAAAACTCAGATGTTAAGGACTCATACTTGTGGTGAATTGAGGTTATCGGATATAAATAAAACAGTAACCCTTACAGGATGGGTTCAACGTGTACGTGACAAGGGAAGTGTGCTTTGGATTGATTTGCGCGACCGTTACGGTATTACCCAGTTGATTTTTGAAGAAACAAAGTCAGGAGCAGAAATTGTATCAGCGGGCCGTAGCCCTTGGGCGTGAATATGTAATTCAAGCGGAAGGTACTGTTGTTGAAAGGCTTTCAAAAAATGATAAAATGCCAACGGGCGAAATTGAGGTGAAGGTTTCTAAGCTGAACATTTTAAATCCGGCCAAACTTCCTCCTTTCACCATTGAAGACGATACCGATGGAGGCGATGAACTACGGATGAAATACCGATACCTTGATCTTCGCAGAAATCCGGTGCGCGAAAGTTTACAGCTGCGCCATAAGATGGCCCAACACACACGCGCTTACCTCGATGGTCAGAACTTTATTGAGGTTGAAACACCCGTACTTGATAAAATCTACTCCGGAAGGTGCACGTGATTTTGTGGTTCCTTCACGCATTCATCATGGAGAATTTTATGCCTTGCCACAATCTCCCCAAACTTTCAAACAATTGTTGATGGTTTCGGGATTTGACAGGTATTATCAAATCGTTAAATGTTTCAGAGATGAGGATTTGCGCGCAGACCGGCAACCTGAATTTACACAGATCGACTGCGAGATGGCTTTCATCACGCAGGAAGATATTCTAAATACTTTTGAAGGATTAATCCGTCATCTTATTTAAAAATGTAAAAGACATTCGACTTGCCTGAGATACCCCGGATGAAGTACGACGAAGCTATGAAGCTTTATGGTTCAGATAAACCGGATACTCGGTTTGAAATGAAATTCGTCGAGATCACCGAAGTAACCAAAGGAAAAAACTTTCCCGTGTTTGAAAGTGCTGAGTTAGTGGTCGGGATCAACGCTAAGGGATGTTCCGAATATTCGCGTAAACAAATCGATGAGCTTACTGAATTTGTTAAGCGTCCTCAGATCGGTGCTAAAGGATTAGTATACGTTCAATACAGAACAGATGGAACTATAAAATCTTCTGTGGATAAATTTTATTCAGCCGATGAATTAAAAAAATGGGTTGACCAATTCAGCGCTAACCCCGGAGACTTAATACTCTTGCTGGCAGGCGAAGAATTTACAACACGCAAGCAACTTAATGAACTCCGTTTGCTGATGGGTGACAAATTAGGCTTCCGCGACAAAAATAAATTTTCCGCATTGTGGGTGCTGGATTTTCCTTTGCTTGAATGGGGCGAAGAAACAAAACGGTATCATGCTATGCACCATCCGTTTACATCGCCCAAACCTGAAGATATAAAATTGCTGGATACCGATCCGGGTAGGGTCAGAGCGAATGCTTACGATATGGTCATCAATGGAACGGAAGTTGGTGGTGGTTCCATCCGTATCCACGATAGGCCTACACAACAAATGATGTTCAACCATCTTGGCTTTTCAGAGGAAGAAGCTAAAAAGCAATTTGGTTTTTTGATGGAAGCATTTGAATTTGGTGCCCCTCCACACGGAGGAATTGCTTTCGGATTTGACAGGCTATGTTCAATTTTTGGTGGTGCCGACTCCATCCGTGATTTTATTGCGTTTCCAAAAAACAATGCCGGCAGAGATGTGATGATTGATACACCATCCACAATCTCAGAAGAGCAATTAAAGGAACTAGGATTAATTGCCAAAAAGTAGCAGAAAAACCTTAACCTTCTAAAGTCAGTATTCGGTGTTCCTTGTTCGATATTAATTTAATTTGAAATCGAACATCGATCAACGAATGATGAATAAGTCCAAAGCAATTTAACTCACAACCTACAAATAACTTAACCACCATTGTCCCCGTTGCGCCGTCTTGTAAGAGTCGTACCAATTACATAGGGGATATAAAATTACGACAACTCCGATCCATATCACGTAGACAACCCAAAGACTGAAGCCGTAGCCTGTCAATTCAGGAGAGTTCGTTACCCAGGTGTTAAAGACCATATCGGATGCATCATAGCCAGTAAGGACCGCAGCGAGCACCGCGAGACTGTGAATCAAATACAGGTGGAGCAAATAGTAAAACATGGGCACTCTCCCCAGCACTTTTATTTTTTCAGATAAAGCTCCAAAATATTTTTCCGATACAGCTAAAAACAAAATAGCAGGACCTAAGGTCATCAAGACGTATAGTAATGAAGGAGGATATTTTGATACATTTAAAAATGAGAGAATGGTAAACACAGGGTTCGGTTGAACCGACCAGGGATGAGGATCACCATAAGCATTTATCAACCGGATCACGACAAAAAGAAGAATTGAAGCCGAGCCGAGGTAAATTAAAATTTTTCTTCTGGTCGCGTCATCGTAAGTTGATCGATAAAAAACGCCGAAACAATAACCTAGCATCATAACCCCTATCCACGGTACAAGGGGATAACCAACAAATAAGAAGTATTCATTTGTTAACGGGAAGCCATGAAACTCATGTACAATTGACCATAAGATCGCATCAGTCCCCACTCCTTCAACATGAATATTGTCTAGGGCATTATGACCAACGACGAGAAGCACGCCAATCACAAGAATCAACTTAAAAGGCAAATGCACAACGGCGGCCAAGACAATCATTCCAACTCCCAATGCCCAAATCACGAAAAGTGTTACCAATGAAAATTGAATATTAAAAAACCAGGCAAAGTTAACGATAGTCAATTCCAGGAACACAAGCCAGAGGCCGCGTTTAAGCAAAAAAATGGATAATTCCTTTTTGCTCTTCCTGATACCAATAAGATGTGCTGAGGTTCCTGCAAGAAATAAAAACACGGGTGCACAGAAATGAGTGACCCAGCGCGTAAAAAATAATATGACGCTCGTCTTTGTCATATCCGTGGGATCGTAAAGAAAAGCATCAGCGTGAAAATAGTCGCGGACATGATCCAGTGCCATAAACATCATGACTATACCGCGCAAAAGATCGATCGATTCAATTCGAGTGGACTTGATCATAAACCAACAAATGAGAGTATGTTAACGGATGAGAGGATGTTTTAGATGCGCATGAAAATACTGAAAATTGAAATGCAGCCGATGTTTTACTGTTAATTTTTACTAGTCATCGGACAAATTACTCCCCATTTGCAGGGAGGTAACAACGTTTAAGGTTGGTATAACCTATCTTAATTCAGAAGCTTTTCCGGGATCCTGGTTATTTCATCTACTTCGATGTTTCGATAAAAAACTTCAGCACCTTCGGATTGAATCTGAACCTTACCTTTGGTAAGCGGCTTATCCCCATTTACATCGGGCTGCCGTAATTTATAAAGTACCATTACAACTTTTCCGTTCACCATGTGGACACTCGTGTCACCAACGCAATAAAAAGTCTATGGTATTCCATTCTCCCGAAGGTTTTTCAGCATCCGGATTCTTAATACAATTTCTTCCGTTTGGACCTTTGTCTCTAAATGTTAACAACGGACTGCCCGGTGAATAGACAAACGTTTTTCGCTCTGTCGTTCAGCCGGAACATCTGCAAAGGCTCCTCCACAACCCCAATAATCACCACAGTCGCCTTCCTGGATTTGAAACTCCTGTGATCTCATCCAGAAGAGCCCGTCTGTAGCGTGTGGGCCAACCGCATGATAAAGTATTCCACTATCGCGCTTAGCATTGCGTTTAGGATGCCACTTTAATTTCCCCCATTTGAATTCCAGGCGAAGGTGATAATTTCCAAATTCTTCTTTCGTAGAAATACCGCCGAAGTTCTCACCTGAAATTCGAAGGGCAGGTTTTCCGTTTTCTTTAACGACTGAAAAAACATGATTGGGGTCCTTGTTCAATCCGATCGGCTCGCCAGCAAAATCTTTTTTAACTGAATCGTACAACGGACCAATGTAAGTATCCCAGCCGCTAAGATCCTTTCCATTAAAGAGAGACTTTTCGGTACCTCTAATTTTGACAAACATAAAGCTGCTGCTCAAAAAAATCAGGGTAATCATTGAAAAGAAAATGTGCCTGGTATTCATAATTATTGAATTAACATCAATTTAATCCTTTTGAACCAATGCCAAAATGGAAGTTATATGCCTGAAAAAAAAATAAAAAATATTATAAAAGAATGAACATTCATTTATATTTGCATCCCTGGTATGAGAACACGTGATGAAAATAAAGAACTAGCTATTCGCGAAAAGGCCTTAGAAATGGCTGTAAAAGATGGTTTTGACGGTCTTAGCATGCAAAAACTTGCAACGCCGGCCGGCGTATCCCCTGCTACCATTTACATTTATTTTAAGGATCGTGATGATCTTATACTTCAACTATGGCTTCAGGAGATAGAGAAAATGGTAGACGCGACATTAAAAGGATTTGATCCATCCATGCATTTTGACGAAGGCCTGAAAGTTCAGTGGCTAAACCGCGCCAGATTTTGTATGGAGAACCCAACCAGCATGCATTTTATGGAACAGATAAAATATTCCCCCTATCATGAAATTTGCATGAAAAAAATGGACAATACATTTTTAAAAGCAATGAGTGAATTTGTCCACAACGCTATCAACCGGAAAGAAGTAGTGAAACTTCCAATCGAAGTGTATTGGTCTGTTGCCTTTGCTCCGCTATATCAATTGGTGAAAATGCATATGTCAGGCAGAGGTTTACGCGGAGGATCAGAAAAATTTGTACTGGACGATAAGATAATGAATCAAACCCTGAAGCTAGTGCTGAAGGCATTGAAACCTTAAATCATAAAATTATGAACACGCTTTCATCGAAAGAAATACTCTCTGAAATACTGGTATTTAAAACGAATGTTTTATCCGATAAAGATTTTGAAACGATCAGTCGTCTTCTGGCGTTGGAAAAAAGAATTATCAGGTGGAGCATCGATCGTGAGGATATTGATAAGGTCTTGCGAATTGAATCGGATCAACTCGATTCCGTTTGCAGTGATCCAACTTTTGCGCGACGCTGATTTTCTGTGCGAGGAATTGCCTGATTAATAATCTTTTAAGTTCAACATTAACGCCGCCTTCCGAAAATGAAAGGAAAAATTTTCACTCGATACGAAGTTTTTGTCATTGCCATATTGGCCATTCTCCAATTTACAATCATTCTCGACTTCATGGTACTCTCTCCCTTGGGTGCTATACTTATGCCTGAATTGAAAATCACTCCTGCCCAGTTTGGTATGGTGGTCTCTGCGTATGCCCTCAGCGCTGGACTGTCAGGTTTACTTGCTGCCGGATTCGCTGATAGGTTTGATCGCAAGAAACTTCTTCTATTTTTTTACGGAGGTTTCATAATAGGAACAACGCTTTGCGCTTTAGCACCAGATTATCATGATTTGCTACTTGCCCGCATTATAACAGGCATATTTGGAGGCGTAATAAGCTCAATCAGTTTTGCCATTATCACGGATCTTTTTAAAATGGAGGTGAGAGGCCGTGTCATGGGGTTCGTGCAAATGGCGTTTGCTTCGAGTCAAGTTTTAGGTATACCCATAGGGTTATACTTCGCCAATGAATTTGGATGGCACTCTCCTTTTATAATGATTGTGGTGATTTGTTTGATTGTGGGGGTATTGATTATTCTCTACATGAAACCCATTGACGCACATTTAAAGATCCCTACTACTCGCAATCCCTTTCAGCATCTTGTTAAAACGATTTCGCAGTCTCTTTATTTAAGAGCATTTGCAGCAACTACGTTGTTAGCCACAGGAGGTTTTATGCTTATGCCTTTTGCCAGTGCCTTTAGTGTGAATAACCTGGGTATTAACATAAAACAGCTTCCATTGCTGTATATGGTTACAGGCATTTTTTCCATGGGTACCGGCCCTATGATCGGAAAGCTTAGCGATCAATTGGGACCGTATAAGATTTTTACTATCGGCTCATTGCTAACGATGATTGTCGTAGTCATTTATTGTAACCTTGGTATTACACCTCTGTGGATGGTGTTGTTTCTAAATATTTTAATGTTCGCGGGCGTTTCTTCCCGCATCATTTCCTCCTCTGCATTGGTATCTGCTGTACCCAATCCCCAAGATCGAGGGGCTTTCATGAGCATCAATTCTTCCGTGCAACAAATCTCTGGTGCAATTGCCAGCTTTATTGCAGGGTTGATTGTGGTACAAACCGCCGATGGAAAATTAGAACACTATGACACACTGGGTTATGTTGTTGTCGGGGCAATGATAATTACTATTATCATGATGTATGCTATAAACACCTATGTTGAAAGCAAGACTAAACTTGAAGTAAAACCACAGTCCTGAGTTAACAAAGTTTTGCTAAAAGTAAAACCTAGGAAATCTTGTTAAGAGAAAATCAGGTACAAGAGAAACAATGCCGCCAATAATATAGCTACCCACTTAAGACGTGCTGGCTGCTCAACAAATTGATACTTACATATTGGACAAACTTTGCTCTTCGCATCAATTTCCATAGCACATGAAGGACACTCTTTGGTACGCATATCGAAAGATCAGAATTTCGCCTGGTAATCCATACAATTAATGGGTAATCTGCACTTATTCAAAGTCTAGTTAGCCGGTACTGCTATATCCTTAAACAACTCAGTCAATCTCTGGTTATTCTTTTAATTTCACCCATTAAACCACGGTATGAGCCAGGCATTTATAAGGGAAAGTGACGATCAGTGGCTAAGCGATATTGGTCCCTCATTAAAAGCATTAATTGTGTTCCTAACGCGGGAGAATAACGGCATTGAAGTGTATGAGCAAAAAAAAATTACAAATGCTGAAGGTAAAGATGTACACCTTATGAGCAATGGCCTTTCCTACTACAAAGGCAACGATGGCAAATGGCAAATAGTCTAGGAAAAGAAAATCGGTTCTAAAAAAACGTTTCCTGAAAGTTTGAAATAATATACCGAAAGTTGCGTCACTTCTTGGATCTGCTAAAATTGTAGATTTAGTCGTTGCATCAAAACTCATTAACCTAAAGCATATGAAAACATTTTTGAAACCATTCGGCCTTATTATTGCGCTTGTATCATTGTCAGTTCAGTCCTTTGCGCAAGGAATTACAACACCCAGAACGCCAAGTCCGCAAGCAAAAGTCTCCCAGACCATTGGTATTTCTACCGTCACAGTAGAGTATTCAAGACCTTCTGTAAAAGGCAGGGAAGTTTGGGGTGCGATCGTACCTTATGGATGGAACGTTCAATCCTTTGGAGCCCTAAAAGAAGCTCCGTGGCGCTCGGGTGCCAACGAAAATACTGTTATTAATTTCTCTCATCCTGCCACGGTGCAGGGTAAGCAAGTTCCTGCTGGTTCATACGGATTATTTTTCGTCATTAACAAGGACAATACGGGTGAAGTAATTCTATCAAAAGATTACCGCTCATGGGGAAGTTTTTGGTATAATCCGGAACAGGACCAACTCCGTGCGCCCATACAGATACGCGATGTAGCGCATACCGAATTACTCACCTTCGATTTCTTATCCCTCGATAAAAATTCAACAGAGCTCGTGCTAATGTGGGAAAAAAAACAATTTCCAATTGCCATAAAATTTGCTGTTGATGAAATCGTGATGGCTAACGCTGTCGAAGAGTTAAAGGGACCTATTGGATTTAACTGGCAGGGATATTCCTCAGCAGCAAACTATACCTGGCAAAATAAAACAAATCTTAACCAAGGTCTCGAGTGGATTGATCGTGCCATTGGTCAAAATAAAAACTTTACGACCCTCAATATTAAATCGGGATTGTTACAGGAAATGGGCAAAACCGCTGAGTCCGAAAAAATTAAAAAAGAGGCGCTTGCGCTGGCGACTGAAGCAGAGCTTAATATTTACGGATATCAATTGATAGGCCAGGAACAACATGACAAGGCTATCGAGATTCTCAAATTAGCTACCGACCGTTTCCCGAAAAGCGCGAATGCGTGGGATAGCCTTGGAGAGGCGTATGCTATAAAAGGAGATAGCAAAAATGCCATCATTTATTTTAAAAAATCACTTGCCCTGAATCCTCCTGAAAATGTAAGAGCAAATTCTGAAAAATATTTAAAGAAATTAGGAGCAATGTGAGCCAGCCATTTCCGACGTCAACGTCACGAATATTCGATAACATTCAATCCCTTTCCTTGTTATTCAGGATTACGGTTTCAAAGACATCGGCCTGAAAAAAGTATCCGGGTAATGGGTTGTACTTTTTATTTTCCCTTTCTTTGTGGCTCTTTAAAAAACTTTGCCATGAGATTAGTTATTATTTGTACCGTCATTCTGCTGAGCTCCCCATTGTATTCACAATCAAAAAAAGAGTTGATCGCCGAAATCAATTCTTTAAAAGCTCAAATTGAGGAACTGAAAAAACCCAAAGTAGTCGACACAACCGATATTCATAAAAAAGCAAGCTATGGGCTTGGTATATTGCTTGCAACGAATCTAAAAATGCAAGGCGGAGATTCTCTTGATATCGACGTGCTTAATGCCGGTTTAAAAGACGCTTATCTAGGCAAACCCTTGATAATAGACCAGCAAAAAAGTGCAACAATTGTTCAGCAGTATATGACACAAGCCATGGAAAGAAAGAGTACAAAATTGCGTGATCAAAGCAAGGCTTTTTTAGAAGAGAATAAAAAACTAGAAGGAGTAAAAGTAACCCCCAGTGGATTACAATATAAAGTATTAACAACAGGCAAGGGCAAAACTCCTTTAGCTTCCGACAGTGTTACCGTACACTATACGGGAAAGTTAGTCGATGGAACGGTTTTCGATAGTTCTGTCTCGAACGGCAAACCAGCTCAATTTGTCGTGAATCAAATTATACCGGGATGGACGGAGGCATTGCAGCTCATGAAGGAAGGTGATAAATGGTTGCTGTTCATACCAAGCGATCTCGCTTACGGGGAACAGGGTGCTGGTGGTCAGATTCCTCCGTTTGCAACCTTAATTTTTGAAGTTGAACTGCTCAAGGTCAGTAAATAGACGGGTCAGTTAGTAAGCCATTTCATAAATTTTGCCCACCACGTTTTTGGATGCTCCGCTAATTCAGCAGCTGACATTTCCATCAAGGGTTCATCGACCAATTTTACCGCTTTTGTCGGTTGAGAGCTTTTAACCTTTTTAAGATAATTTTGTGTCCGTCTTTCTTTTTGAAGTCTGGCTTCTGATTCCCTTTTTTCCTTCGCTTCCAAGGCTTCACGTTCACGCTTAAGGGCTATCGGATTTTTCGATGGCCTTTGATTTGTTTGACGCTTTTTAAAATTTGATACTCGGTTCCCCTCGCTGAGTGTTTTTGGGGCTTCTGAATTAGTTTCATTTTCCGGGGAAAGTTCGGGCTGCTTCTTTTTAGGTTCGGGAAGATCAATTTTGCCCAATACTTTTAGTCCGGAGAGCTCCACTTTTGATGCTTTTATAACTTCTACTTTTTCTTCCTCCTCCTGGATTGGTTTATTGGGTAAATCTGCATCCAACCTTTTCTCTAAGGGTAAGTCGCTTTGATCATCAGCTCCTTTTTCCGTTATGACCGTTTCAGCTTGGAGCGGTTCTTCCAACACAATATTTTTTTCTGTTTCAGGGGCAAATCGCTGAAGGAGCAGCGACAAATGGCTTTGCTCAATCTTTGTGTTAGATTCATCTTCTATTTGTATATTATTTGCTGAAAGAAATTCAATCATTTCTCCTGGTCGTATCCCCAGTTTTCTAGCCAATTGTCCAAGCCTCATAGAAATATTGTTCAGTTTTTATTTCTGGCGCAAATATACTATGCCTCAATTGATATTAAAAAATCACTTAAAAGGGCCCAATGGACCAGGATTAGCAGGAGTTTAAATGACAGTTGAATTAACTATTAGATTATTCGTAGGAATAGGAATTTATATTTGAATCGAATTTTTTTCTGAACGAATTTTTCATCTTGTCTTTGATATCGTTTCTATAAGTAAGATCACTTATTTTCCACAAAAGGTAGTAGTGACTTTTTTCACCGTCGTTAAAGTTTGATCCATAGTTTAAGAAATGAAATGCAACTTCACTTAATTCCTTTGTGGTGAGATTATACAAAAAGCTGTTAATCAGTTTTAATTCATCGCTGTAGTTTGCGGTATACTTAGAAACATACAGCTCAAATCTATTTGAATTCCTGGCTTCACATAAATCTACTAATACCTTGCCTATCCTGGAAATTAAGTAAGCATTTCGGGGATACTTGTTCAATAATTGGAGCGCATAATATATACAGAGATCATATTCATTATTTTTATAAGCACTCTCAACGGTTTCAAACTCTGCAATTTCTGTGACTGCATTTACGAATTCTACGGGTTGATTATTTTTGGATACGCGTTCATCTGCCAAATAGGAACTTAGCGACTCTTTCCTTAATTCTATGCCGGGGTGACTTTCAATTGAATCCGCGGAAAACAAAAAATTACCCTGATACTTTTTACTGTAAACCGTTAGGCGGTCATTCAACCAATAATCCTGGAAAGGATATTTGTCTGAATGAAATGGTAAAAATAATTCAGCACCTATTTCTTGTTTTGGAGATTGGGCTGATTGAAGTGCACTCAAGGCAGTGAATGATTCTCTTTTATTATAATGAGCATTGCTTAATAAAACAAACGCCATGGAATCGGCTCTTATTTCATTTTTTCGACTGTATCTGCTAATGTCATAAATAAGCTTGCGAAACTCATCAATATCCTCTTGTATAATTTTACCGGAAATTATTTTAATTGTTTGTTCTTTTGCTTTAACATCAAGATTCAGGTCAGCTTCTTGGAAAATACGAGTCTTAATGTGTCCGAGCTCATCGTGTGCAATTTCATGGGAAAGGATAAAAGCCAATTGATTTTCATTTGAAAGTCTGCCAAGCAAACTAATCGTAACGGCATAAATCCCCTGGCCATAACATACCGCATTAACGTGGGGACTCGCTAATATTAATACGTGCCTGGGATAAATCCCTAATGTATTATGAGATTCAATTTTATTCAGTACTCTATTGACGTAGTTTTCAAGTGAATCATCTTTTATAAAGGCTCCTTCGAATACCTTTCCTAAAAAGAGTTTCTTACGTTCAAAGTTGATTTGACGAACTTCTCTATTCCCTTCCATGTTTCTGTTCTCCTCATCAAATCGGGATATCAATTCATTGATGAGAGCTTCTGATGCCTTCGAGTGGTTTTTTCTTGGGTAATAGTTATTTTCAAACTGAGCGTTAGAAAAATCAGGAATTAGTAATACCAAGATTACAATTAGAAAGCGGCTATACGATTGCATGGGAATGAACGTCATATAATTAAGCAACGGATTTTAATACAGAAACCAGCGCAGTTTTTTCACGAGTGAAGTGGCTCAACTCTTTCTGAACTTTAAAAATTTCTTCCAAGGGAAGGTGTAGTTCTTTATGGTAAATCTTATAGATTAATTGCCATTCTGTTTTGTCCATAAAACCATCACCATTGGCAACCAAACATAACCAGGCGATAATCCTGATCTGTTGCTTGCGGTCTAATTTTTTTAGACCCTGAAGACAATCCAACAGTAAAACAGAGGGGTCTTTCGACTTCAATAATTCCATTTGAACCCTAAATTCCTCCTCATCGATGCCTTCGGCTTTAACAATGCTTTTTCCGGAGGCAAGCTCGTGTTCGTTTACATGCCCATCGGCATATATTAATATGAAGTAAAGCTTTGTAATTATGGTTGAATAGTTCATAGTTATCAGCGAGTTTCACAATCATTTGGAAAAATGATGCCACAGCAAAAAACCTTGAAAACAGGCCCGAAGGGCCCTCTTTTAACTAAATAATTATCAAAATGGGAATAAGTTTTATTTTTGGGTAAACCTTTTTTCGTCCTACTGGGTCGCTCAAAAAGGCGCATAAAAAACACTAACCTTCGCAACTGATTTGGCCATCCAAGTTGGATGTCAAGGGCATTTTCGATTTTAGGTCACGATGAAATTTTGGTTTTTCTTTAAATGACTAAACCACTCACTGAAGCTCTTACAATAGTTTTTTCAAAGGTAAAAACACGGGCTATCCTGAATGCATACCATCGATCTAAATTAATCTTTATACCTCTTTTCTTATTCCTTCCTTAAAAGTATTAGGCGTTTTGCAGTGGCTGGAAGCAAACTTTTCTCGATCACTGGTGATGTATTATTTTTTGAGAAAAGAATAGAACAAGCAATATAATCTACGCTTGTAGCGCATTAACATCAACTCGCTATTGAATAACTTTAGAAATTCAAGAAAATTGTGATGTTCAATTTTTTAATGTGCATAACTCAGTGGAAAAGTTGTGGAGTACTTTTTTAATAATTATTTGCTATCCCTTAAACTGCAAATTATCTTTATATCACTAAGTCGCATTTAAGAAATTGATCAGACAGACCAGTAAACAAAATTTTATTTCTTACGGGAAATAAGAACAAAAAATCTGGTGTGGAATGATTGGGCTAACGAGCAATGTTCCTTCGGGAAAACCAGACGGTGGTTCGAAACTGAGAATAGTTATCGCAAGGTAGTTAGAGGAGGTTTTAATTTTTGAAATGCACATAGGGTTGGACGTTGACTTCGGTTAATGTTCAATTTAAGACGGGAAACTCTCAAGCAATTGACGGGTTTCCCGTTTTTTTTGTCCCTACTTCAAAAAAAAATAAGGCCTGAGAAGCGTACAAAAGCAAAAGCTAACTTTCACGAATAATTTTCTCCGCTGCATCTTTGCCACTCGCGAGGGCTGACTCAACCGTTCCCATCTCCGGCCCGTCGTATAATGCTTCACCTGCAAAATATATTGTGTTTTCTACAGGTGCTGAGAAGATTTTAATGACTGCAGAGGTTCTAAGAGTCTTATAAGCATACGCGCCGCGCGAATATGAATCAGCGACCCAATTAATTACTTTAGCAGCCCTGACTTGATCTTCAAGCTGATCTTGTTTGCAATCAAATAAATAAGCCAGAGATTTAAGTGCTTCACTCAACAAGGCACGATCGTCCGCTTGAATTGTTTGGGTGATAGGTCCTGCGAGCCAGCCTGTAAGCAAGGGTACCTCGGCAGGTTTTTGTGTCCACCAGGTCGGTACAAATGCATCGGAAAACAAAAAGTTCATATCAGGCATGTAACGAAACACTGAAGAATCTTTTGTCTCCCAAATAGGATTTTTAAATTCAATGAGAAACTTAATTACACCGCCCACCTCGAGGTCACGAAGAGCTTGCTGATGCTTGAATAATGGTGGATCAAATTGAATAGCCTGACCTTTCAGAATTGTTACTGGCACCGTTATTAAAACTTTACGAGCAACAAACTTTTGATTTTTGTCCGTTCCTATTTCTACATGATCGCGTTTCCATTGAATAGTACTAACTGCTGACGATAATTTTACAATGGCATTATGTTTTTCAATCTCGTGTAAAAGAAATTCCATGAGCTGTGAATAACCTCCGATCGGACGAAAGCCTTTGATATTTTCACTGCTCCATTCTTCGCGCAAAGCAAAAGCACTTGCTTTCGATGCATCTGCCGCGTCATATCCCTGAACAAATCGTATCACGGCATCTGTCAATGATGCATATTTTGAATCGTTAAAATATTTTCTCAGAAAATCACCTATGGTTAAGTCTTGATCAAGTTTTTCCAGACAGTCAATTAGTGTATCCCAGTCGTCATGAAAAAGGTCGCCTTCAGACAATTGGTTTTTTTCTACATTCCATGTACGCCCTTCGCCGGCGCGATAGGATACATTCGCCTCCCTCATCAATGATTTTGTGAGTGGAAGTTCACCGTGCACAAATTCTGCCCCTGCCTCAACAGGAATAGAAAACCCTTCGCCGTTAATAGTATGAATTCGTCCGCCAATACGATCCCTTGCATCAAGAATGCATATTGTTTTGCCTGATTGAGACAGAATTCTTGCAGCTGATAATCCTGCCGCTCCGGATCCAATAATAACTATATCTACCATTCTCAGTAAGCACCTTAGTACAAACAACGAAGTCCTATTCAGGTTTTTGCCGCCACTTTTTCTTTTCTGATTTCTGTTTCTTTTCTGTAATCCGGTTTTGAATGGCCCTCTTGGATGGTTTAGAAGGCTTGCGAACCTTTCTTTTTGCGAAAGCTTTAGCAAACAGTTTTTCTAATTTCAGCAGTACGGCTTCCTTGTTTTCAAGTTGTGATCTTTTGTCTTGAGCTGTTACCACCAAAATTCCCTCTTTTGTAATGTGAGAAGCTAATTTTTTATAGACTAAGTCCTTTTGGTCCTCACTTAATATTTCTGAATGGGCGACATCAAACTTTAACGTCACTTTGGTGTTAACCTTATTGACGTTTTGGCCACCAGGGCCACTACTTCGGGATGCACTGAACGTCAGCTCTTTATTTAGCAATGAAGCGGTTAATGTTTGTGTGGTCATGATGCCTGGTCGAAATTAGTTGCTTATAAAATTAGCTGTTTTTTGCCGCGTTGTCAGATGTTTCTCTGACACTAAAAGCCAAACAGCTAAAATTGATTTATGCATCCTCAAAACTTTACAGTTAAGATACCGTACGGCACATTGACTCAGGTGAGGAACGCCTGACTCAGAGTTTGTAAAGCATGTTAGGCAATAAAAGAAGCTTCAATCGAATAAATCCAGACCATTTTAAATCTGTAAATTAGGTACTTCGACATCTACCAGATACGCATGAGAAAGTTTTTTAAATGGTTATTCTACACGCTTGTCTTGTTTACCGTATTGTTTGTTAGTGTGCTGGCAATAGCATATTGGAATCGGGACATACTTCTGCAAACGCTCGAGGATAAATTAAATAACGGAATCAATGGAAAATTTAACATCGAAAAAATTGATTTTACATTCTTGCATCATTTTCCTCATTTTTCGGTAACCCTTCACAATGTTTATTTAAGAGGAAATCGTTACGAGATGTATGGCAAAGATATTTTTTATGCCAAGAAAATATTTCTTGATATCGGACTATACCCGTTATTGAAAAAAGAAATTGCCATACGCTCCTTGTCTGTGGATGAAGCTGATATTTTCATTTTTAAAGCACAGGACGGTTATGTGAATACTGCTGATATCTTCAAAGTTTCAGGCGATTCTAGTCTTGAAAGTAAAAAGAGCAAAACTTCTATTCTATTAAATCTTCAAAAAATAGAATTCAACAATGTTGGAGTGGTGTATTCAGACTCAATTAAAAATAAATACATGAGCTTCCAGTTTCTGAATACAAACCAAACCTTCGCTCAAACAGACTCCGGATATTCAATCGGTGTTCAAGGTAAAATGCATTTCGAAGGATTGTTTTTTAATAAGAATGCCGGTGGATTTCTACAAAATAAAGATGTTTCCCTAGAGCTGAAACTCACTACCAATTCACTGGATAATACACTTACCGTGCAAGCCTCATCTTTAGCATATAAACAAAATGATATTGGCATCAGCGGAAAATTTGATCTCGAAAAAGGGGGAAAATTTGCTTTGAAATTCACATCGACAGAAATAAATCCGACGGAGGCTAAAGAGTTGCTGAATACGAAGTTGGTAAAGACACTTAGTAAGTTTGATATTAAGGAACCTGTCACCATCACGGTTGACCTGTCGGGCCAATCGATTCCCGGCAATATTCCAAGTGTAGATGTTCAATTCCAAACTCATAATTCAACATTCTCTTATGCTATGATTGATTTTTCAGCACTAACCCTATCAGGTTCATTTACCAATCATATTGATAATAAAAAGCCTAACGACGATCGCAATTCGCGTGTGATGATCTCTTCCTTTAAGGGGAAGATGGAAAAACTACCCATCGAGGGTTCGGTAACATTTACTGAACTACAAAATCCTGTTATGGATTTAACGTTTACCTCAAAAGTGAAATATCAAGATCTAAACGACCATCTGGATAATAACAGACTCGTGTTGGAAAGCGGCACTTTTACATCCGAGGTCGCTTACAAAGGAAAGCTTTCTGAATATCTCGATCCTACACGCACAACATATAAAGGAAAACTCAATGGTCGGATAAGTGCTACGGATGCTTCGCTTAACTATAAGCCAAAAAAAATACGCTTAGATCACGTGCAGCTACAATGCGCATTTGATGAAAAGAAATTTACTATTCAGGATCTGAGCTTAAACGTTAATGGAAATGCTGTTAAAGTGGGCGGATCGATTCAAAATTTTATTCCTTTTTTTATTCGCCCCAAAAATAAAGGTTATGTAAGGCTTACAGTAACATCACCCAAACTTGATTTGACAGGATTTACATCGAAAAGAGAATCAGAAAAAAAATCAAAACAACAAGCCAGGCGGAACAGGAAAAAAATGACTGATCTAATCGATGCGGTCTACAACAGCCTTGAGTTTGACCTTGAATTAACGATTGGCCAGCTTATATTCAGAAAATTTCAGGCCAGCAACTTTAAAGGTCAGGTTAAACTAAACAATCATACTCTTGAGGCTCGCCCCGTTACAATGAATGTGGCCGGTGGATCCATGAAATTGAACTTTGCGCTAACCCATTTTTTTGATCCCTTGAGTCCATTGACTGCTGATGTTAAGCTGAGCAATGCCAACATTAAAGATCTCTTCCTTTATTTTAATAACTTCAATCAAAAAACAATTCATGCAGATAATCTTTCCGGTACTATTTCCGCAGATGCAAAATTCAATGCAACAGTTACGGAAGACTATGCGATATTACCACCTTCCATGCGCGGCACACTGGAATGCAAAATATCAAATGGCGGTTTGAAGAATTTTGAGCCTATGGAAAATATGAGCAATTTCTTATTTAAGAAAAGGGATTTTTCAGATGTGCAATTTGCAGAACTTTATAGCAATTTTTCTATGGAAGGTCCAAACATGGACATTAGCAGAATGGAAATCCAATCCTCTGTACTGTCCTTATTTCTCCAGGGCCGTTATTCATTTACTGACAGCACAAGTCTTAGCGTACAAATTCCGTTAAGTAACCTAAAAAAGCGTCACAAAGATTTTAAACCACAAAACATAGGTACTCACGCCAAAGCTGGGCCGAGCGTCTTTCTACATGTGTATCGGAATAGCGATATTAACAGCAAGATCAAAATTGACTACGATCCTTTTAAAAAGTGGGCAAAAAATTAAGCCTCAATTCACTTAAACACCTAAACACGCAAACACACGAATATCCTGAATAATTTAATGATCGTGCTCTGCACAATGTTCCGGTAGATTTTGCCCAAATTAATTTAGCTTAATTCTTCCTACACTATCAAGACAGTTGAAAGGGACGAACCACTACGATGAATGTATCCAATTAAAAAAACATATTGACTCGAATACATAAACCTGAGATCCAGATTAGATCGGGGAGGGAAAGGGCCGGTTATTTAAAAATGGGCAAACAAAGTAAATATCGAGGTAACTATTTAGCCGTGTTGGAATTCAAATCAATAATTGAAGCCCCCAATACTTTCAAATTTCTCCGATGTTGAACATAGAGCACAACTCCACACTTATTCAAATCCAAATCCGTCGGTGCCGTTACCTTTACTTCCCCGTTGTCCATGAGGTTAACCGTTTCGAATTTCCTTACGACATTATAGTGTTTCAACAATCGATCTTTGTTCTCTCCCTTCTTAACATGGTTTTCGATAGAAGTTTCTACCAAAGCAATGTTCAATAGTTCTGATTTCGGTTTTTTATTCAGCGAATAATTTATTGTTATCTCATTCGCCTGAAGCGTAGCTTTTATGTCGAGTTCGTAGACTGAAGCTTTACTCGCCACTTTGGTCAAAGCATCCCGATAAGCTATTGGATTTCCTCCGACAAATTCATACTCTCCGTTAATAACGACCTGAGGTGTATATTGCTGAGAGCTTAAAATCTCGCCATATTTTTTTTGCCGATTCGTAAATTCTTGCTGGCCATAAGGGTCTTTCCAACCAAGGTGATCCCAATATGTAATATGAAATGCCAAGCCAACAAGAGAAAGGCTTTCCTTCGCCGTCATGTCTGCCATTTCTTTTAACAACTCCTCGGCTCCGGGACAACTTGAACATCCTTCCGAGGTAAATAATTCAGCTATTGCAATGGGCCTCGACGAAAACACAACATGTTTTGGGTGAAAATTAAATGACAGGAGAACAATCAAAATCAATACACCGTGCCATGTCTTCATACTGTTGATTTTATTGTTGTGTATAAAATGCAAAATACCAGATAAATTTACCCCTCGTACTTATAGTTCTCTTGTAAATTCATGCTGATGACGTTCTTGGTTCGCGGTTATAGCTTATAGTTTTGAATGTGTACTATAAAATTTATTAATCAGATTAAATCATCAATATTAAGAATTACATCGTCAGCGGTGTCGACAGCTAATAGTCTAAATTCGAATCAGTGCTGAGTTTGCAAATTAGATACCAATTGGTATCTTTGCCCATGCGCAATCCAGAGGTAACGAAAGAAACGATCTTAAAAAAGTCCGGAGTTCTGTTTAATACGCAAGGATATAAATCGACTTCCATCAGTAACATTACGGAAGCTACCGGATTTACCAAGGGTGCTATTTACAGGCATTTTCTAAGTAAAGATGATTTGGAAATTGAAACCCTAACGCATTTATCCGGCATCATGAATGAGAAATTTCGTGAGCGCGTAAAAGAACAAACCACGGCGGGAAATAAACTTAGGGCTGTAATCCGGTATTTTGAATCGTATGTTACTAATCCTCCTCTGCAAGGCGGCTGCCCCTTGCTTAATGCCGCCATAGAAGCAGATGATTCAAATCCTGAATTAAGAAAAGCTGCACTTAAAATTCTAAATGGTTTGCGCAGTTCCCTCATTTCAATTATAGAAAAAGGAATTAATTATAAACAGATAAAACAGAATATTGACAAGGAGTTGTATGCAACGCTTATCATCGCTTCCCTGGAAGGTGCCATAATGATGAGCAAGCTAAGTAAAAATGACGATGACCTCAATCGGGTAATTAAACACTTAGAGAAACAAATTGTAGAAATAGAAATTTGATTTTTTTTATTAACCAAGATACCAATCGGTATCTATAAACGAGCGCTATGAAAAACTTACTCTCAAAAACAATTGGCCTTAGCTTAAACGGACTAGCTATTTTAGCCCCTCGAAAAGCAGCGCAAGTAGGCTTTGAATTATTTTGTCGGCCTTTTCGTGGTCCGATAAAAGAGAAGCAAAAAGCTTTTTTCAATACAGCAACAAAGCAGGCATTTCAATTTAAAGGGAACAACATCCAAGCCTACCGTTGGGGCAATGGACCAAAAAATATTCTTTTGCTGCATGGATGGCAAAGTCATACTTACCAATGGAAACTTTACATTGAGGCATTGAGTAAGGACTATAGTGTTCACGCGTTTGACGCGCCTGGTCATGGACTTTCCGGTGGCAAATTATTACACGTTCCGCTTTATAGCGAAGTGATCGAAGAACAGATAAATAGAATTGGTAAAATCGATACAATCATCACCCATTCGTTGGGGAGTTTCGCAACCTTTTACGCCTTTTATCGCAATCCAAAATTGACTGCTCACAAAATCGTTGCTCTGGCTTCACCGGGGGAAGCTCAGGAATTTTTCAATTTTTATAAAAAATCTCTAAATCTATCGGACAGGTGCTCCACCTTGATAACCAATCGATTTGAAGAGATCTTTCTGCGAAAGCCCGCGTTTTTTTCCGCGCCTTCTTTCGCGTCAACGTTGAAAATTCCTGGGTTGATTATTCATGATGAAGAAGATAAAGAAACTTCGTTCGTTCACGCTGAACGCATCCACCATGCGTGGAAAAAATCAAAGCTACTTAAAACAAAAGGTTTTGGACATAACTTGAAATCGTCTGAAGTTGTCAGAGAGGTAATCCAATTTGTGAATGCACCGTTGTCTAGCGATTTCAATCCCGATGTTGCTGTTGCAGCTAATCACTAAAAATTTGTCTATATGCATAACGTTATTCTCACTTATTCTTATCGCCTCCATCACGGGTCACGCACAAAGTGTTGAGATACCCGATAGAGAGTTTAGTTTGTCTATAGCTACCGAAGCCTTATAGTAGCACGAGGAGAAAGTAAAAAAATGGAGATTCGTATACTCAGGTCACAGGCTTACCGAAAAAGTAAAATGGGTATGGGCTTATCTTCCAGGTTACCTTGCGGCATTCACATATCGTTTGATCCTGATCACGGAGACGCTGATATCATACAGGCCACTATTACGGCTCTACCGGATGCCTTACCCGGACTATACTCCATCATCGTAAACGCAACAATAAACTATAAAACAAAGGGATCTGTCATCAAAATTTCAATTCAATAGTTCAGGCGAATACCAGAAAAATGGATATTTTACCCTCTGATCCTTTTCCTCAGCGGTTGCAAAATCTTGCTAACTTAGTTTTTTAGACTGCTTCGTACTTGGCGCTACTGTAATTAATTCGATTTCTGTAAAGATTTTATTAATACATTTACTTAGTGTCTTCATGGTAGAGAAACAAAGAATGTACAAATGAGCGTACGAAGTCTTAACATTTCCCTTACCTCCAAGCAAACAAGAATTTTATACCACATACTTTTCTGGATTTGCCTGTATATTCTTGATGTCCTTATATTCGGATTTGGTTCCGAGGACTTTGTCCAATTCTTAAAGTTAGCCCTGGCGGAAGTACCTCCTCAAATATTACTGGCCTATACAGTGATGTATTGGATTATTCCCCGCTATGTTGCCAGAAAATTATTTTTGGATGCGTTGTTTTTAATCGCTATCGCTTTTTTGGTTAGCGGATTTATTGGTCATCTTTTATTTATTTCTTTTTCCATTTATTCGGATGATATAAGCATATGGGATTTGCCTAAAATATTTGTCCGTGGCTTTTATGCCTTTCTGCACGCCAGCATAGCAATTGCCATCAAGCTGGTGAAGATATGGTATGAAAATGAGAAGAGAGTTTCTGAGATGGAGAAAGGCAAACTGGAATCAGAACTTAAAAATGCTGAAAGATCAGGTGAATCCTCATTTCTTGTTCAATACCCTAAACAATCTATATGGATTGATTGGAAAAAATCCCATTCATGCCCAGGAATCTGTTTTAGGATTGTCACGCATCTTACACTACATGTTACATGAAAGCAATCACGATCGAATCCGGTTGCAACAGGAAATAAGATGCATTCATGATTACATCGATCTTGAAAAGCTCCGATACCCGGGAAATCTTTCTATCTCCGTTAACGTGCAGGATAAAATTGACGATCTTTCAATTGTGCCACTCACTATTTTCCCATTTGTTGAAAATAGTTTTAAGCATGGCGCGTCGGAAATGATTGATGATGCCTGGATAAACATCGACTTCTCTACTTTTAAAAATTATTTCGTTTTTAAAATTGAGAATGGCAAGGGTCCTAAGCTAACAAATTCAACGGTGAGCGGTATCGGACTAAATAACGTTAAAAGAAGATTGGAATTAATTTATCGCAATGACCATTCCCTACAGATCATAGACAGTCCAGAAAGTTTTTTGTTATTTTAAGGATAGCCCTGCCGAGAATGAAAAAAATTGAGAACCGACAGTATGAAACTGAAATGTCTTATAGTAGAGGATGAGCCCATCGCACAGGAGATTCTAAAATCATATGTCAACAAAACTGATTTTTTTGAAGTTCCCGCACAATTAACAAATGCTATTGAAGCATTCAGTTTTATTCAAAATAATCCAGTTAATCTTTTATTTCTCGATATCAAAATGCCCCAGATGAGCGGGATCGAATTATTAAAGGCCCTGGCCGTAAAACCGAAAGTAATTATCACATCCGCCTATCGCGACTATGCTACGGATGCATTTGATCTTGATGTAGTCGATTACCTACTTAAGCCATTTTCATTTGAGCGATTTCTCAAGGCCATTAGCAAAGTAATGAATGAAGTTTCCGGGTTGAACACACCGCCTTCAACATCTAAAACATTTTCAAAAGAGAAATCTTTCTTTTTTGTCAAAGGAAATAAACAATTACAAAAAATCTACACCGAAGATATTTTATACATCGAGAGCCAACGCGACTATTTAAAATTTAAGATGGGTGATGGCCAGGAAATCACCACCCGCCAAACCATTGGATACTATGAACAATTTCTTCCTGGTCAATTATTTATTCGAATTCATCGATCATTTATAGTGGCTGTCGATAAAATTAAATCTGCTGAAGTCAACCGTTTGCTTATAGACAATTACCACCTCCCCATTGGAAGAAATTATAAACAGCATGTATTCGAATACTTAAAAAGTTTTAATGCGCAACGGGATGTGGATCATAACAATCCTACCTTTTAAGAATTAGGAATTTACTTTTGTCGTAAGTCCAGCTCATATATCATACGATACCTGCTGTTTATCGCACTTGTTATCTTCCACCTTTCTTATACGCTAAATTTTCTATCGTATGGAGCCATTAAATGGCTCTAGGTAAAGAAGTCTAACGAAGCATGTATGATATTACATTTACCCGATTCAGGAGAAGAAAAAATTTTAACCCAAGATGTAACCACCGTATTTTCGAGCAATGATACGTGGACTGGCTTTAGAATCGGGCATATGATTCGTCCAGCCATGTACGTTCCTGAGCACACCCTGTCACATCATACACTTCAATTTAATTTTGGTGGACCTCTTAATATGGCCTGGAAATCACAGGGCAAGTGGGTGACAGGAATTTGTAATACGGGGAATATCGTTGGATTGTTATCCTGTTCGGAAAAAGAAGAAATTCAATGGGAGGATGAATACAATTCTTTTGAAATTTCATTCGATCCTTTATACATAGATTCCTTACTGGAAAAGGAAAATTTCAAGTTCCGTGAGCAACGAAATCTTAGCGATCCTTTTCTTAAAGATATTGCCTCTAAGCTCTGTAGCGAAGCCCATTCTGGTTACGTGATTGAAAAACTGTATGTGGAAAGTTTAGCAGTCGCTTGTGCTATTCATCTGGCAACAACATATTCCATAAATCATAAAAAAATATTTGCCCCTAAAGGCAAATTATCATCCTATCAGCTAAAAAATGTGATCGATTACGTGCGGTCTTCCATTCATGGCGTAATCTGCCTGGAAGGGCTTGCTTCCTCCATTCACTTAAGCGTCTTCCATTTCTCAAGGCTTTTTAAAAATACGATCGGTGTAAGCCCTTATCATTTTGTTCTTCAATTGAAAATTGAATATGCGAAGAAACTTATTAAGCAAAGAATCTCCATTGGCGATATTGCTTATATGTTAGCTTTCACTGATAGCGCGCATTTTTGCAATGCTTTTAAAAAAATCGCAGGTCAGTCACCTCTTCAATTTTATACCGCGATTGACTTTTAAAAGGTCGCATTACCCTTTCTTTTAGAATAATATCTATGGGTGAGGATAGAGATTGGTAGACCTATCATTACCATCAAAATGGAAGCGCCTATTAGAGCTCCTTTTAAATTAAATGGGCTTTGAGGTATTTTCGAAAAAGGTAGTACAACGAACTTCATCATAGTCCAAACAAAAATGCCGTATATCAATCCCGTTATATATTCATTTTTCCGTAGAAAGCTTATGGTTGGGAATAAAAAAAAGAATAATATCGTCCAGGAAAATGCTATAAAGTAGTGAAAAACGACACCCCAGATGACCATTGTTAAACCTCCGGAAAAGGCTTTCTCGGCTCCAAAAGCTCCGCTGGCAATGTATTGGAACACTTGGACTGGGGTGGATCCTGAAACCACAATTGCTGCAATAGCATCTAAAGTCCCCGCTATTAAACCGGTTAAAACAATTGTTTTAGCGGGACCTTCATTGATTTCACGAGGGGGGGGTGTAAGTTTTTGCTCCATACAAATTCTTTGTTTGCTAAAATGATTTAAATGACTTGAGTCTAACAATTTCTAATGTCATAGCGGAGAAAAGTTGCAAATTGCTGCTCAATTACTCAGCGGAATTTAATAAAAGAATGTGCGTGCATTTATACCTGCGAAACACTTAGTTGTAAATCATTTGAAAGTCTTGAGATGAACTATAAGATTCAAGCCGACACGATTAGCTCGATGAGCGTATATGGACATTGATGGATCTGGGAGTTGGCGGCTGCGTCGCCGGACGTTCTTTAGAGAAGATCACAGAAAGTCACGGGCCGGCTGTACAATGTGAGAAGGAAATAATAATGGTGAAACTTTAACGAAGAAGAAGAGGAAATTCCATCAATTTTAAAGATCGATCTACCAAAGGGCATGCTGCAAACAGAGAGAGCACGTTATCATTGATTGATGGGAAGTATTACATCATAAATCTTTGTGGGGAGCAGAATGGTGAATGTGGTTCCGGTATTTTTCTTCGATTCGATGGATAAAGTACCACGGTGGTTCTCTACCACTTTAGCGATTATCGATAAGCCTATGCCCAAACCTTCCGTGGATGGGTTCAGTTTATTTAAAAGTCCCATTACATACTCCTTATACTCATTTTCAAAACCTATACCATTGTCGGAAACACGTAAACGAAGATGTTCGACAAACAGGTATTTTTCTTTTTCCATCTTGTATAGATTTTCGTCACTTAATACCCAAGTGATGTTGATGCGCGGGGGGCGAGCCGGATCAGCAAATTGAACGGCGTTATCAAATAAGTGATAAAGCAGCAATTCAAGCTGTGCGCGGTAACCACGAATTGCTGGCATCGGAACGTATACGACGCTTAGTTCTTCAAGCCGGCGACCATCAAGAACTTTTTTTCTGGCTGCTTCCACAGTGGCGTTGAGATCTACATCGATATCTACGAGATCGGAGTCGACGGTAAGGTATTCTTGAAGCCCAGACGTGAGGCTCCTCAGTCTGTTTGATGCGTCCTTAATTTTTGTGATGGTTTGCAAACTTTTTTCGGTACGAGATTCTGGCAAATCACCAGCAAGCAAGTCGGAAAATAATAACAATTTGCGAATAGGCTCCTGTAAATCATGTGTAACAATTTTATTAAACTGCTTCAGATTCTTGTGCTGACTCATCTGTTTCTGGTATTGTCGCTCTAATTCCAACGTGCGCGTTTCCAAAGCGGTCCTCAATTCTTCGAGGTACTTGTTTTCTTTCAATGCCTTTTCTGCCTTATTCCGGGCAGCAAGAAGTTCTTCTTCATACTTTTGGCGTTGAAAGATGGTAATAAAAACACAATGGTTAATGGACACACCATCCTCAACACGTCGTTCGGCGTTGGCCATAACAGGAATATCCCCTTTGTCCTTTGCACGAAGAGATAAAAAAATTTCGTCAGCGTTTCCATGCAATTTCAAGAGCGGAAAAAAGTGTGTATTATAGAAGATGCGGGTAGCCACCGTAAAAATTTGCTCCACCTTTGTTCCGGTCAATTCAGCGCTGCTACACCCCAGCCAACCTGACAAGGTTTTATTAAGATAGACGATTGTTCCATCATCCCTAAATGAGAGGTATCCGCATGGTGCAACGTCTAGCCAATTAGTCATTCAAATTTTCTAAGGTACTTTTCCTTTCAGATATTGTCTGAGCACTTCTATTGTCTCTTCAGGCTCGCTCATGTGTGGACAATGGCCTGTTGCCTTCAAAACTTTCAGTGTGCTGTTGTGAAGATTTGCATGAAGATATTCACCCACTTCATAAGGGGCAATAATATCGTCGGAGCACTGCATAATCAATGAGCGTACGGTGACTTTGGACAAATCTCCCCTGTTATCCGAAAAGAAAGTGGCCTTGGCAAACAACTTAGCGATTTTGGGATCCGTGGAGCAAAAGCTTTCCGTCAACTCTTTAGCAAGTTCCGGTCGTTCCGGGTTTTTCATAATTGCCGGCGCAAGAAAATTGGCCCATCCTATATAGTTTTTATCCATAGTTGCCAAAAGTTCTTCAATATCTCTTTTCTCAAATCCGCCCTTATATCCACTGTCGTTAATATAACATGGAGAAGGCCCAATCATTATTAAACTATCGAAAAGCGCTGGTTCTTTTACGGCAGCTAGTAAACCAATCATGCTGCTAACAGAGTGCCCAACAAAAATTATATCCTTTAAATTTAGTTCGTGAAAAATTTCTAATACGTCCTGCGCATACCCATTCAGATTGGAGTACCGCTCTTCGTTGTAAGCGCTGATTTGAGAATTTCCCGAACCGACAAAATCAAACAAAACAATTTTATATGACTGTTCAAAAGCTGGGGTTAAAAAACGCCACATATTTTGATCGCATCCGAACCCATGGGCAAACACCATAGGCGTGGTGCCATTTCCCCAAGTCTTCACGTTATTTCTCTTTACTATATCCATAGGTAATTTTCCCATTTAACTTACTGCTCTATTGAGGTATTTTGCATGGTGCATTTCGTATACGATGACGACGATATTGCCTTTTTAAGAGGGGTGATTCTCAATTGAACCGGTAATTTTATTGCCAATTCACACCGGCTAACCTAACCTCTTCGATTTTCCTTCGAGTATGATCTTGCCGTGTAACTCCGGAATAGATTTGATTAAGCTAACGTATCATAAAAAGTGTCCAATTCAAAGGTTAAACTTTAAATTGGACACTATACTAATCAATTTTACCCAATCAATTAGTACTACTATTTTTCACCGATTCTTCCATTTGCTGTGCCAGGGAAAGGTGATGCTCCAATACAGGCACTTTGCCAGCAGCCCAAGATTTTAAATCGGCATCTTTTGCTTCATCGGCTGCCTTTTTAAATTTATCAATATCATCCTTGTGATCTTTCACCATAAATTCGCAGTATGCCTTGTCGAAATCAGCTCCTGATTCCTCTGACAGATCCTCGTACTTCTTTTGATTTTTTTCGCTTAAAGAATCAGGAAGAGTAATGTTTTTTTGCTGTGCAAGAGTTTTTAACTCCTCATTTGCTTTGGTATGATCCGCCACGATGGTTTGTGCAAACTCCTTCACCTTGGGAGAAGAGGCTTTTGATATTGCCAATTCTGCGACTTTAACTTCAAGCATACCCCCGTCGGCTGCTTCGACAGCAAAATCGGTGTCAGGTTCTAAATTTGTATCATCAAATTTTTCTTCATTTTGCTCTTCAGCTACTTCCTTACTATCATCCTGACTATTTTTTGTCCCGCATGAAGCGAGAGCGAATAGGCAAGCCACAAAAAGTAGGCTTAGTGTTTTTATCTTTTTCATAGTTAAGTTTGTTTTTCTCTCTAAAGGGATAAAAATTATGCCATGCGAGTTTTATCAAAAAAAGCAACTTTTCTGTGATCAGTTTTGAATATTCCTCAACCCTTTGAGTATTAAATCAGCATTTATGTGTAGATGATTTTACCCAATTTTTAAACCATGTTTTCAAGTGTCTTTGCATTTCTTACCGCAGCCACTTCTATATCATTGTTAAAGTAAATGTATATATCCTGTACTTTTCTCTTGCGTTTGATATCCTCTATAATTTGCTTCAATTGTTCATCACTATAGGAAGAAAGATACAGTTTGGGTACACCATGAAACCGGTAGTACATGGTAGGTGCAGTCTTATAAACCCCATCCGGTAAACCTGGGTAGCTTATGCTGCAAAACGTTACATTATTATGTTTTAATGCATCAATAACTTCCTTCCGCCACCAACTGCTATGTCTGAACTCTATAACATTAGCAAATGTTGTATCCAGATTTTTAAGTATTTGTTCCAGGCTAGCCTCACTGTATTCTGTCCGTGGATGTAGTTGGAATAAAACAGATCCTAACTTATTCGCTAACCCTTTGCTGATCGTCGTATAAAATTCCTGAATTTCCCGCGCTACATTATTAAACTTTTTGTAGTGAGTTATCAGTCTTGGAGCTTTGACCGTGAACATAAAATCCTCCGGACTTCTTTTATACCAGTTTTTTAAATCCGCTACACGCGGAAAGCGATAAAACGTTACGTTAAGTTCAACGGTATTAAATGACTCGCAATAGAATTCGAACCACTTTCGTTGAGGAAGACCTTTGGGGTAGAAAACTTCCCGCCATCCTTTATAATAGAAACCCGAGCATCCAATCCACCATTTCTTCATTTATACCCCGCACCCAATTTTATGCCAGGTAGCAA
Source organism: uncultured Bacteroidota bacterium (assembly GCA_963837415.1). Taxonomy (GTDB): domain Bacteria; phylum Bacteroidota; class Bacteroidia; order Cytophagales; family Cyclobacteriaceae; genus Chryseolinea. Next base: position 356,895 of record CAWING010000012.1, read on the forward strand.
ATGACGGGTGAAAACTGACTTTATTAAATTAGAGATCAGTAATGGTTATCCAGTTACTGAGTTTGGATGCTTACATTTCAGCCAGTAATTAAAGATCAGTTCTAACGATTTTTCCATATCGCTCAATTGTGAGGCTTTAAGAAAAAAACCTTGGACAGTCAGATTATAGGCTTCTTCCACTTCTTTAGGTCGGGCAGCGGTTGAGAGAAAAACAAAAGGAATACTTTTCTTTCGGAGCTTCTCATTTTCCTGAATACTTCGACGGAGTTCTAAGCCGTTCATTATCGGCATGTTTATATCGCTCAGGATAAGAAAAGTTTTCTGCTGTGTAGTTTGAAGATAGTCAAGAGCTTTTAGTCCATCATCAAAAAAAATAAGTTCAGCAGTCACACCGAGCTTTTCACAAATAGTGCGTATAAAGTATTGATCATCTGCATCATCTTCGACGATTACAATAGGCTCCGGGATAAATAACTTTTTTTCCATACGTTATAACACCTTTAGTTAGCTAACTTTTTTCTACCGATCAAACCTTCATTTTTTAAAAAAATGAAGCGCAAATTTTACACAAAGGGTAATTCTCGTCAGTTTAGAATATCTATTTGCTGAATTATATATGCTCCTTTCTATCTTAGAATAAATAGAAGCAAATCAGGGCTTAAACATACCATTTTAACCAGGTATTTAACTAATATTATTCAACTATCCAGTAACTTTTGTGTGTAGCGCATTATACTTAAATTATCCGAATTTTAATAAACTTATCTCATCTAAAAAGTGGGAATTTGGTTGCCAGCGGCGGGTACTAACTGAACACGTTCGGCCTCCTCTTCCGAACATAAAAGGGACAAACAAGAGGCAGGTGGGTGGTTAAGCAAGTGCGCACTGAAAAATAGATAACCTGACTAAACCAGATTAAGTTAATCGATCTATATCGCATCTAACGTTTTCATACGTATATCGAGTGCGTTGTGATCTATAGCAAATGCTTTTTCACGCTTAAGGTACCGTAGCTATACTCCTAATGTTGAGGAATGTTAACAGGCAAAAGATACTTCAAATCGCGGCTTATTGAACGCCGATGGGAGCAATTGAAATTGAATCCGACGCACTTCGACTTTTGAGGTGCTCTCTCATCTTCTTTTCGTTTTTACGAATATTTTCTTTTACCACTTTAGACTGACGCTTTTTTCCGGCCGGGCTTGGACAATCCCACTCTTCAACAGAACCGTATTGCTCCAGCATCTGCTTACCCGTTACCTTAGATGCCCTTAATCGGTTAAGATCTACCTCCCGTTTCGTACCTTCATGACCATTTATACTTTTTGTACTCGCGAGTACCTTTGATGGTCCCAGGTCTAATTTGTTTCGTTTATGGATATTTGATTTTTTTACCTTGGCAAATTTTACTTCTGGACATGGTATTTTACCCGACTGGCAAGCCGTGCAGGCAATAAATACCAATAGGAACAACCTGGCTACCATAAACTTTTCTGATTATAACTGACCAATATAAAATATATTGCGTTGTCAGTCAACCACTATAAAAGAGGAAGGGTAGAAAAGTAGCCGGAATTGATACTAATTCAATAATCCCAGCTGCTTCATCATCTGCAATTCCTCGGTTACACACCAATGTTCTACTATTTTTCCGTTTTAATATATTCAACATTAATTTGCCTTACCTCGATGTTCTTGCCCGTAGGAGGGATACCAAAAAGCGTATCCAGATGCGTACCAGTGGACCAATACCCTGGCTACAATGCGGTCTGGAGTAATTATGGTTTCTTCTATTGTATATGTTAAATCGGGGATGCCCTTTCGCATAGCCAAAATAATAGGTTTCAATCCCTCCGGACCGGGTGCAGGATCGGGTGTACTTGGATTGTGATTGATATATAACGGGTCAACTATCTTTTCAAGATCATCAAAATTTCCCTTGTCCCATACTTCTTAAAAGTATGTTTCAATTAATGCTTTATTTGATTCAATTTCACTTTTCATAACATTTTCTGTTGACGAGAAGAATGGTACAAAATTGACGTATGAAGGTGGTATTTGTGATACACCTAAGTTAATAATAAGTGAGCTTAGGAGTCAAACGTTTTCTAATCCTGCTTAACGATTGAGGTTTAACCCCTACGTAAGAAGCGATGTAATATTGAGGCAAACGCTGGTTCAACTCCGGATACGTTCTAATAAAGGTCAAATAACGCGTTTCGTGTGTTTCAGTATATTGTGATACGAGCTGGCGAATCATATCGGCATAAATATTTTCCATGTGAAGTCTTCCAAAAAGATTCCCTTCAGGTACTTCTTCGTAAATCGCTGTAAATTTTTGCTTGAGATAGTGAACACTTTACAATTTTCGATAGCCTGAATATGCTTGGGAGATGGTGTTTGCCTGACCATGCTGTCATAGTTGCAAATAAAGTCTGCTTCCGTTGCAAAATTATACGTTTGCTCTTCACCCTCCTGCTCAATATAATAGCGGATAATACCATTGCAAATGAAGCCTAACTGATTACATACTTCACCTTGCTTAAGAAAAAAACTGCCTTTGTTAAAAATGGTTTCTTTAAAAAGCGAGTCGACAATCTTTTTATCCGCTAAACTTAGTGTAATAAAGGTAGAGATATGTTTATGTAGGTCATCGAAATTACTCATTCAACATCTTTCCAGCTAAGTTAAGAGTTTCCAGATTTTTGGTATTTTTTGATAAGAAATAGCTGGTCGTAGCGAACTTAAGTAAAGTCGGGTGATATACCAGAAACGTTTTTCTAATTCAACTATCGACTACAACTTAAATACAACTCGAAGAATATCAAGAGAAAATTTTCTTAAGCCAAAATTCCAAATATTGAGAAAGTGGTTTAAATCTGCTTAATGTTTGAGCATAAAAAATTTCTGCACCTTCTCCAAAGAAAACTGTTATGTTAACAGGCACTGTAGTGTATCCTAACCGTTTAGCAGCTACTATCCTATAATTTCCATCTGTCAGCAACGCATGATTACCGAGGATAGAAAGTTCCAGCGGCTCCACTTTACCTTGAGTTTTAATAAAGTCGGTCACTTCATTGACAGAGCGAACGTGCATGAGAGAATGGTTTAATGCCGGGACTTCGTCTCTTTTATATTCCCTGAATCCCCAAAGCACGGCAATGGGTAGATTTACCAGTACAGATTTTTTCATTTTAAATTTATAAGCCTCACACTCCCTGTTCTACAGTGATTAATTCCGTTGGTTTGTCGGATTCAAGGCACGGATCCTCCTTTATGAAATTGAACTGCTCCTGAACATCACCTTTTTTAAGAAGAATGATATACTTGCCCGGATTTTCATAATAAAAGTCGATGAGTACTTTCCGGTGTTCTACTTTTTGGGATAAAAGTTTTACTCCGTCTTGCGAGTAAATCTCGAGCTCAGCACCGAGGAATATTTTGTCCACCTTAAAATAAAAAACGTCCATTCGGGATGAAACGACGTGGACCGGGCTTTTGCTCTTTATTTTGTCGGCTGGGGCTGTGAAGCCTGCCAAAAGCATGCATGTAAGTAAAGTTAGTTCTTTCATAGATTCTTCATTTGAGACGGATCCAGCATAAACGTGCCACAGCGTAAATCCTCAAATTCCATTAAAAATGAAAGGCTGCCATGCGACAAGGTTCCAATTTGGGACAGCTTTATCCCAAAGATTCCGTATGAAGGAGTCAAAAAAGCGTCTGATCAGACCAAATGAAGAAATAGAACAATCTTTTTTGTAATTACTAAAGCGGGTTCGATGATGCAGAAAGATCTTTACTCTCCTTTCAATTTCCCCTGGTAGGTCTTTTTGAACAGCTCGAATCGGGGCAGTGACACTCCTTGAACGTAGGAGCTTTCGGGATGATGCTCAATATAATTCTGATGGTATTCTTCCGCCCGGTAGAGCTCGGTAAGCTTTTTTATTTCTGTAACAATCGGGTTCCTGTACAAACCAGATTTTGAAAAATTTTTCAACGATTCCTTGGCAATTTCTTTTTCTTCAGGTGTTCGATAAAATAAAATGGATCTATAAGAGGAACCTTTGTCCGGGCCTTGCTGGTCTGGAGTAGTGGGGTCGTGAGAGGTAAAAAAAACTTTTGTTAACTCAGCATATGTAATTACCTGCGGATCATAGTAAACCAGTACGGTTTCAGCATGGCCTGTTGTTTCGGTATTTACCAGCTCGTAGGTAGGGTTTGGAGCTGTGCCTCCTGCATACCCTGAAACAGCCGAGTCTACTCCTACCACAGCCTCAAAAATATGTTCGGAGCACCAAAAGCATCCTTCGGCGAAAGCGGCTATGGCCTTGCCTTCAGGTGCAGTAAGCTGTATTTTCCTAATCCCAGCGGTATTTTTCTTTTGGGCTTCACAAGCAAAGACCAAACTTGTAATGGTTATAAAGGCGATCGCAGAAATCGTTTGTTTCATATAAGTACAATGACCGGCAAGTAACCTCTTTGTTGAATTTATAAAAGTCTTGTTGATGACAATCCTATTGGCTTGAGCTAATAAAAAAGTCACCGGTCGTAAGTATCGGTGACTTTTTTTTATAAGTATGCTTAAAAACGCCAAGACACGCCAAAATTTGCGCTGCTCATATCATCCCATCCAGATTCTGCATAAACCGCAAAATTGTTTATGACATAGTACCGTATACCTACCTTAAAAACAACAATCACGTCCGAATCTGTATAGTCATTGGTAATGGTATAACCATCGTCAACTGTGTAACCAAATCTTCTAAAAGCCAGCCCGGCACCTGCATAAACATCCATTTTTTCTATTGGTATCAGCTTATTAAAATGGTAATATCCCAAAACACCTAGACTAAAAGCACTAAACTTGTCTTTGTAAGTCGAATATTTATAAGAGCCCCAACCTGTAGCGACATATCCACCTAGTCCAACTTCATCACGTATAAGGCCATGCTCGAACTTACCATAGAATGCCGGTGATGCATTATAACTACCGGAATAAAAAGCAGGCACACCCAGCCCAATACTTACCAACATCGTAGATTTATCGAACGTGCCGTTATTGCGTGACTCATACGACTTTTTATAAAAAGACTTGTCCACCTGAGCCAGGCTTATGCCATAGCTGCATGCAATCGTTAAAACCACCAGAACAGTTTTTTTCATGAGTTATTTAATTTTTATTTTGGTACAAAAGTGATACAATTTTCTTTTCGCAAGCATTTACTTTTAAAAAATAATTTTATTTTGAGAACTCGTTAAGTTTTCAAATATCTCCATTTAACATTCTGATGATTAATTTGTTTAGCATTATTCTCTCCTAACCGTTAAAAGATCTCAAATGGCTTGAACGATCACTTCTAAAATAGGATACAAAAAATTTGATTTCTCAAAGAAAAATCTCAATATCAATTATCTAAGGTTTTATCACTGACTCGCTTTAAAATTCACTTCTTACGATAACGACGAACCTTCCTGTATGTTGCTGATGAGGAATTTATGCCCCTTAGAGTAGAAAAAAAAATTTAAATGGGGAAAGACACACAAGAATTAATAAAAAAATCAATGGCACATTTTTTTCTGTTCATACTCAATCGAAAGATATGGGAAAAATAGTAGAGCGTTTTAAAGAATTCGGCCTCCTCCTCAAGGACACGTATAACCAGTGGAGTGAACGGGAGCCATTTAACAATAGCATTATTATATCTTACTATACCATTTTTTCTCTTCCTGGTTTGCTCGTGATCATCATTAATATTGCGGGCTATTTTTATGACAAAAAAGAAGTTACTACTCGGATCACCGGTCAAATTCAAGCGATGGTCGGAGGGAATACTGCGGAAGATGTGCAGTCGATTGTGGATAAAGCAAGCGAAGGTAAGGACACTGTCATATCGTCGATTTTAGGGATAGCCACGTTGCTTTTCGGAGCGACGGGGGTATTTTATCAATTACAGCAAATTCTTAACAAGATGTGGGAGGTGAAACCCAAGCCAAAGCAAAAGATTTTAAAACTAATCAGGGATCGGATCTTTTCTTTTGGTCTTATCCTTGTCATTGGCTTTTTGCTTTTAGTTTCATTGGTTCTATCTGCTGGCCTAAGCGCTGTCAGCGAATGGGTCTCGTCTCATTTATCTGAATCTCTAATTATCCTGTTTAAATTATTGGATATACTGGTTTCGATCAGCGTGGTGAGTTTGTTATTTGCCTCGATCTATAAATTCTTGCCGGACGCGAAAATTTCCTGGAAAGATGTATGGATGGGAGCATTATTAACCTCGGTCTTATTTGTCATTGCAAAATTTGCACTAGGCCTCTATTTTGGAAAAAGTGACCCAGCATCTGCGTATGGAGCAGCAGGCTCAATAATATTAATCATGCTTTGGGTTTCGTATGCGGGATTAATACTTCTTTTTGGAGCGGAATTCACCCAGGTTTTTGCAAACCGATGTGGGAAAAAAATACAGCCAACTGAAACCGCTGTATCAACCGAAGGCGAAAATGATAACGGAGCTATTGTAAATAAAGAGAAAGAAAAGGAGACGAAAAATAAACCCTGATCTTCTCAACTATTTGAAGCGCGAGACGAATTTCTCTTCGACATACTAATCACGTCAGAATCCCTTCTTTTACAGACCCATCAATGTTATTATCTTACTTGCCTTATTGAGTTTTTATGACGTCTAATATCGTGAATAAAATCCTTGACCGAATAGGTCAACCTGACCTTGTACACCTATTAAGTGAACTATCTGGCACAGAACTAAATTCAATTTTATTAGAAGTTTTTAAAACGCAAACGGCCAAGCTTACTCCTCCACAGATCCTGAACCTCTATCAACTTAACCGTTTTGTTAAACCTGCGGATTTGCCTGTGCTTGAACTCAAGAAAATAGAGTTGGAGCTATTAAAAATCTTTAAGGAATATTCATTCGAACCCATTGAACTTTCTCCTGTGGCAATTTTAGGATCGTGCTCTGGGGTAGCACCAGCCGATCAAAAGAAAATACTGACGGCTTTACGCGGCACTGAGGTATTGGCTGACGCTACCAATTCTATCGCCTTACACATAAGTGATTTAAAACAACGCAAAGTATGGAGCCCTAAAACCATACATGAAAAATTACGCTTCAGCACAATCCAACGACACATACGCACGCAGGCCATAACGGGTAAAGGTTTTACACCTCATTTTAAGATCGGCTGTCTGGTGACATCGGGATTGGATACTGGTAGCTTTACATTTGAAAAAGAGGCTCTTTCGGAACATATAACCGTCATGAAAATGGTTTATACGAACTACTACAATGTGGATCAACTGAGTTTCAGGCTGGTGTGCCGCAAAGGATACTCTGACTCAATTAAACTTGCGAACGAGATTAAAGAATTTATACTAGCCCAACATCCAGAAATATTAGTTCACATTATTGAAAATCCTGAAAAGGTGGTTGGATACTACAAAGGCATTCAATATAAAGTTGATATAAAGATAAAGGATCAAAATTACGAGATAGGTGATGGGGGCTTTGTGGACTGGACTCAACAGTTTATGCAAAATAAAAAAGAGCGGCTGCTTATCACTGGTTTTGGGTTTGAATTTATGTATCGGGTTCTGCATGGACTTTTGTGATTACGCGCGCGGACCCTCCGCATCCCCCGACGAGTCGGGGTTGCAGCTTCCCTTGATCAGGGAAGGAATTTTTAGTGCCCGATAATTTCCGAGTACTACAAATGTTTTAGGATGATCTTGCATTAAAAAAAAGATCCCGGATTTACATCGCGGGATCTATTCTTTTTGGGTCTTTGCTTTACTTTCCAACTTCATATCTTACTGTACGACCGTTCTTGTTCGTAAGTGTAACAATGTTATCGCATGTTCCATCGCCATAATCCACAGTCAACTCCCGCTCACCATGTTTAATAAACTTCTTTCCTTTCACTGGGATGATCACGCCTTCCGCTGCGCATGAGCGATCATAGATCAAGCGCTCAAGGATCTCAATATAGAAGGTCCTTCCATTTCTAAGTGTACCTTGCGCAGTGCCATAAATGATCAATCTGTCTAAGAGGTGATTTTCATTGCGTTCATGTTCTCGTCTGTGATGACATTCACGCGTTGCGATGCGACCATCAGGCCATGTAATTTTGCCTCCCATAAGCTCAACATCATGAATAACGACGGAATCTGTTACACTTATTACCTTTACTTTCCTTGTGCCCTCAATGGTTAAACCATTCATTGTATAGCCGGAAAAAGTAATTGTCCACTCAGCCCCTTCTTCATTCCAGCGTCCGATATGGTCTATGATAATCAGACCTCTTCGTATATTCCCGCGCAAATCCGTGCATCCGCCTCCAAAATCAACCCGGAGGCTACCATTTGAATTAGTACCCAGGCGCAGTATAACAGCTCCTGCCAAACGGGCGTCCGTGGAGACTTTCCCCCCAGATGCAGTTTCACTTTCACTGGCAAAAGCTTCTGTAGCCAGGTCATCTGCATCCTCAAAGTAGTAATCCTCCTGCGATTCGAAATTTGCAGTTTCTTCGTCTTCCGAAGAAAAGTCGGGGGCACCATCGTCATTGCTACACGCTATGAAGGCGGTAAGCGACATGCTTAAGCAAAAGAAAAACAATTTCTTCGCTAATACATGAAATGTGTTTTTAATGATTTGAGTTTTCATAGTCTCTTTAAGTTTATTTCGAATGCTTAGAGACTGAATGCCTTCAAAGGTTTAACGAAGTCAAGAAAGGGGAATAATTATTTTTTTTCTCTCTCTTTGCAAGACCTGGTAAGACCGATAAACTAAAGGAAGGTTTAATGGTATAAAAAATATTTTTCCAGAAAGCTCAATTTATTGCTTAATTGATGGTTTTTGACAGGATCATGAATGAAGGAGCAAATTTTTGCTTTTTCTATTCGTAATAACTTTTACTGAAGTCTGAATGAGCACCATTGTGACGGGCAACGTGAGCAGTGCTAACCGGTCGTGCGCTTGTTGGTGAAGAACACACAACAAGGCGTCGTAAGAAGACTCAATACTTTGGATACTCTTGCGAAGAGACTACAATTAAAGAATTAGGTGCCTTCAGAGTCCAGGTAAATACTTTAATTAGTTAATACTCCATTATCTTTGGAAGACAACATAGCAAGATAATCTTGACAGAAAAAAAATTCGATGTATTGATAGTTGGTGCAGGACCTGCGGGAGCTACTGCTGCATTCGAGCTGGGCCGTGCAGGATTACAGGTTGGGTTGTTGGATAAGGCTACATTCCCCAGGGATAAAACCTGTGGGGACGCTTTAAGTGTTGATGTGATTAATCAGTTGTCTATACTTTCTCCCAACCTATTGTCGACTTTTAATGGTATTGAATCCAAAGCGTCGTCCTACGGCGTTACAATATATTCACCAGATCGAAGCCACATTGACATTCCTTTCGTGCACAACGGGAAAAAAAGATGTGGCTATATATGCACGCGTTTGGATTTTGATAATATCCTGGTTCAACAGTTGAAAGAATTTTCGAATGTTCAGCTTTTTGAAAATTGCCAGGTGAATGATGTTGAAAGCAAAGATGAAAAGATACAGGTGCAAACAAACCAGGGAATCTTTACCGGAAAAATAATTGTAGGTGCCGACGGAGCCCATTCCATAGTATCAAAAAAGTTGGCTAGTACTAAAATTGATAAGAAACACTATAGCGCCGGCCTGCGAATTTATTATGAAGGCATCACTGATTTTCATCCAGACAATTTTATAGAACTGCATTTCTTTCGTGATATCCTTCCTGGATATTTATGGATATTTCCTTTACCTGACAACAAAGCCAATGTTGGCATTGGTATGCTGTCATCGGCAGTTGCAAAAAAAAAGATCAACTTAAAGGAAGTATTACAAAACCTGATTTCAACACATCCGGGTTTAAAAGGAAGATTTCAAAATGCGACCCCTTTGGAAACCATGAAAGGATACGGCTTACCCTTGGGATCTAAAAAAAGAACTTTATCCGGTCGTCGATTTTTGTTGGCGGGCGATGCTGCTTCCTTAATAGATCCTTTTACTGGTGAAGGAATTGCAAACGCTATACGAAGTGGCCGAGTAGCAGCTTCGCACATTTTAAAATGTTTTGAGAAGAATGATTTTTCGAAGCAATTTAATTTTCAATATGACAAGGAAATTTACAACCGTATGTGGAAGGAACTGCGGTTGAGCAGAACCCTGCAGCACCTTTGCAAATATCCGTGGCTTTTCAATTTTGTAGTACGAAAAGCAAATCAGAGCAAGCACGTTCAGCAATTGCTTGTAGATGCACTAGCGCACCTTGATAAGAAAAAATCGTTAGTGCGTCCGAGCTTTTATTACAAGCTGCTTTTTAACAAAGAAAAGTAACTTAACTTCCTCAAATAGGAGATTTTAACAGAATCTCTAGAATGTTCAGAAACACAAATCAAACTTACTCTGACCTCAGCACTTTCGCAGGATTCGTATTAGCGCCTCGCAATATTTGAAAACTTACAGTTCCTAAGGAAATAACCGCAAGAATAACAACGGGGATAAAAAATAAATCCCATCCTAATCCGATTTTAAATGCAAATGTGTCCAGCCAGGTGGTGATTCCATACCATGCCAGAGGCAATGCGATGACGCTGGCGATGATCACCAACTTTATAAATTCGCTGGTTAATAGTGTCACAATGTTGCGCAATGAAGCGCCCATCACCTTGCGTATGCTGATCTCTTTCAATTTTTGTGTGGTAGTAAATGAGGCAAGCCCCCATAAACCAAGGCAGGCTATGACAATTGCCAGCAAAGCAAACAGACTGAAGATACGTCCAAATTGCTGATCGTCTTTGTACTGCTTGTTGAAGAAGTCATCCAAAAAATAAAAATCAAAAGGATTGCCGGGAAATGCTTCTTTGTATTGTGTTTCAACTTGTTTGATCATTTCGGTCATATTTGTACCGCTGAGATGGACTGAATAGGCACGTCGCGAAATAGTGTCGGCCTTGAACAAAAATGGATTATGTTCTGTCTTCAGCGAGTTCCAATGATAATTCTTCAAAACGCCGAGAATTGCAACGGTATCGTCACCCAAGATTATTCTTTCCTTTAAAGCGTTTTCAGGATCACCTAATTTAAAGGCTGCGAGAGCTGCTTCATTTACCAGGACCGATTCCATGTCGGACCTTATTTCTGGATTGAAGGCTCTTCCTGCTAACACGGTGATGCCATAGGTTTGAATAAAATCAGGATCTATCCAAACTACAAATCCGGTTTTGTCCGCTTCGCGTTCTGCACCATCTTTGCGCATGCCTGTTCCCCAGTTGAATCCGCCGCCCGGGATCGCTCCTGACGTTGTAACATTTAAAACACCAGGGATTTCTTTTAACTGGTTCTTCAGTGAAATAAGTCGCTCTTTATGGCCTTTCCATTCCAGCACGCTCGGACCATTCACTATTAACATTTGTTCCATCGTCAGTCCCTTATCCTCGTTCCGCATAAATACAATCTGCCGGTAGATGGCAAATGTTCCGGCGATGAGAATAAGCGATGAAGCAAACTGGAATACAACCAATACTTTGCGCAAGGAAAAACCTCCTGTAATTTTTTCTGATTTTCCTTTTAATACTTCTGTAGTGTTAAATGAGGAAAGTACAAATGCCGGATAGCCACCGGAAATTATTGATCCCACTAAAAATAATCCCATAAGAATCATCCAAAATCGAGGATCAACAAAGTCAAAGGAAAAATCCTTACCGACTATTCCGCCAAGCACCGGCAGCAACGCTACTGCAATCAGCACCGCGATTGCAACCCCTAGGAAATTCACGAGGACCGATTCAAAAATAAATTGGGAGATGAGTTGACTGCGGTAAGCGCCGATGGCTTTTTTAATGCCTACTTCCCGGGCACGTTCCATAGCGCGGGCCGTTGAAAGATTGATATAATTGATCCAAGCGATCGCCAGAATAAAAATCGATATGACAATAAAAAAATAAATGGTATTGGTGCTAACGGTTGGACTGGATTCATTTGCATAACCCGGATTTAAGTGAATATCCCGGATAGGCTGAAGAATTAATGTCAATTTGCCATTCGACTCGGCTAAATCCTTGCCGCGATATTTATCAATAAATGCCGGCAGTTTCGCTTCAACAGCCTTAACATCCGCATGAGAATTCAACTCTACGTAGGTTACAAAATTATTCCAGCCCCATCCATTATCCTGCTTGTATTGGCCACTCATCAGTAAATTGTGGGTGGGGAAAAGAAAATCAAAGGACAAATGCGAATTCTGAGGAACGTTTTCTATCACCGCCGTAACCTGGTAGTCACCATCAGCCCATCCTCCGGAAACCTGCATTACCTTTCCTACCGGATTCTCGTTTTTACCGAAATACCGCTCTGCCGTTTTTCTTGTAATCACCACCGAGCCGGGATCATCTAACGCTGTATTTGAATTACCATGAATAGGGACGTAAGTAAAAACATCCAGAAAAGTTGAATCGACAAATTGGATATTCTCTTCGTGAAAGGTTAAAGCATCACCAACATCCTTCTTAACCGTCACGACTGATCCTCCATACATGGGGTGAGTCCTTACATACGTTTTTATTTCTGGAACATCTGCTAACAACGACGGCCCTTGCGCATACCCCGACAGCGGACTTCTGCCACGTGGTTCACCATTTTGGTAATACATCGTTGTCGTTCGGTAGATATTTGCAGCATTTTGGTGGTAATCATCGTAGCTGAGCTCAAAATCCACATATTTTAAGATTACCAGGCATACCGAGACACCGATAGCCAATCCAAAAATATTGATAAAGGAATACAGTTTTCGTTTGAGCAGATTGCGAATGGCGATGATAAGGTAATTGCGCAGCATGACTTTTAAGATTATTTACAGTTGTTGAGATGTAATTGGTTAAAAATAAGTTTTAAACTCAACACTAAAACAAGTACTCTGGCCATAAAGCATAGTTACAGTCAATGCAGATTATTGTTTACGTTTGACGAAGGAAAGAAGAAGGTGAAACAGGTAAAAGACTATTTAAGCAGACTTTTTTTAAACTAAAAAAGCTACTGCAGAATCAGTATCCATATATGACTGTGCTCTATTCCTTGGAACGAACGTAATGCTGAACATAAAAAAACACAGGGAAAAGTTTAATTGATCTTTAAACAATCCATTACCTTCCAGGTAAATTTCAACCCTATCGTTTAACCGGAATCGTACATTGAACGTCAATAAATCCATATGAAATTCAAAAGCATCCTTTACTTGCTTACATTTTTGATACCTGTAATTTCTTATTGCCAGGAGACTCCTATGGAAATTCCACTGTGGACCAACGGTGCACCCGGATTTGAGAGTCGCCGAAATGAGCCTACAAAAGCGAAAGACTGGTGGATAAAAAATATACACAATCCATCCATTACAGTTTACCCGGCACCGAAAGGAAAGGCCACTGGAACAGCTGTCGTCGTTTGTCCGGGTGGAGGACATCGTGAACTTGTATTTAATGCTGAAGGACGAGAGGCAGCCGAGTTTCTCAATAGCATTGGTGTAACAGCCTTTGTTTTAAAGTACAGACTTGCACGGGAAGAGAATTCTCCTTACACACTGGAAAAACATGTTCGTGAAGACGCCTATCGAGCCATGCGCCTGGTGCGGAGCCGGGCTAAAGAATGGAATGTTGATCCCAATCGAATCGGCATGCTTGGCTTCTCTGCCGGCGGTGAGGTTGTGGCTTTGATTGCTTATTCCACCGGTGAAGGCAATGCAACAGCCACGGATCTAATTGATAAAGTAAATGGGAAACCTGATTTCCAGATGTTGGTTTATCCCGGCCCAAACTTTATACCTGAGGTTATACCAAAGGATGCACCACCTGCTTTTCTTCTTGCTGCCAATGACGATCCCTGTTGCTCAGGTTCTGTATTCAATTTACTTCAGCGGTACCGAGCAGCTAGTGTTCCCGTTGAAGCCCATCTTTATACACAGGGTGCTCACGGATTTAATATGGGTAATCGTTCTTCCCTTAACTCTATAAAAACGTGGCCACAACGTATGGCCGACTGGATGGGTGATACAGGCCTGCTTAAACCTGCCAAAAAATAAAAGACAAACCGCGGCGTATAATTTAAATTTATTTATCTGACTAAAAAATATGAACCAAAATCATAACGATCAGCATTCAAGTTCGTTACCCAGACGAGAATTCTTGTCAACACTAGGTACAGCGCTCGGTGGCACTACTCTTTCGATGATGCCACGATGGAGTGCGGCAAATCAACATAGCATTTTCCACGCAAGCGCCAAATTGACGATTCAGCAAGTAATTGATTTAATAATTACAACGATTCCCGGGGCACCCTTTAACGAAACGGTCGATACCATAAAATCAGGAGATGGGCAACAAGTAGTTAGCGGGATCGTCACAACCATGTTTGCTACTGTTGACGTGATAAGGCAAACTGCAGCCCTCGGCGCAAACTTTATTATCGCCCATGAACCTACATTCTATAGCCATCGTGACGAAACACCTTGGCTGGAGAATGATCAGGTGTTTCGGTTCAAACAAGATCTTTTAAAAAAGCATAATATCGTAGTGTGGCGCTTTCATGACTATTGGCATACACATAGACCAGATGGCGTTCTGATGGGAGTTTTAACCAAACTCGGATGGCAAAATTATTTTAGTGCTGAAAATCCCAGAATGATTATTGTTCCTTCTACAACTTTAGGAGAGTTAATTACCCACGCTAAGAAAAGTCTGGGAATAAGACAGGTAAGATTTATTGGTGATCCTAAACAAGTTTGTAAGCGCATCGCATTGTCGCCAGGCGCAGCCGGAGGAAGATCTCAAATCCAATTGTTGCAGAAAGAAAAACCGGATGTATTAATCTGCGGAGAGGTTAGTGAATGGGAAACTGCAGAATATATACGCGATGCCCAAGCCATCAAGTTACCTATGGCGCTGATCGTTCTTGGCCATGCTGAAAGTGAAGAGCCAGGGATGGAATGGTTAGTTCCCTGGCTTCAACCTAAAATATCGGATGTTAAAGTTACGCACGCCCCATCCCATAATCCATTTAAAGAAGCTTAGTTATATCTCCATTTAAAAGGAGGTGTACCTCTAAACCAAATTAAAGAGGTGTTGGCATTTTAGCAGAGCACTTGTATAACTCAACCGGTGCACGCTAGGGCGGCCAGCTTCTTAGATTTCAT
Organism: uncultured Bacteroidota bacterium; assembly: GCA_963837415.1. Classification (GTDB taxonomy): domain Bacteria; phylum Bacteroidota; class Bacteroidia; order Cytophagales; family Cyclobacteriaceae; genus Chryseolinea. The sequence goes on from CAWING010000012.1 coordinate 372,128, forward strand.
TCAATCTAATTGCTGCTTATAGCAGAATTAATTTGCGGTTGGTTGTTGCCAAACGTATTACTTGAAAAGGCCGGCAAGATGATATGGAATTCGGCTCCTTTATCAACGATACCATTTGCATATATAAAACCGCCATGATTCTCAATGATTTTACGAGCGATAGCCAGCCCAATGCCTGTCCCCTCATAATTTCTTCCATGAAGCCGTTGGAAAATGCCAAATATTTTTTCTTTGTACTCGTTTTCAAAACCAATTCCGTTATCGCTAACATGTATGTAAATAAAATCAGCAGGATTAATATCTAATTCGTCCGCCTGCTTCTGGCTAATGGGCTTTTGGTCAATGATTATAACTGGAAACTGCTTATTGCTGAACTTCAGGGAATTGCTGATAAGGTTTTGAAATACCTGGTGCATTTGACCAGGTACAGCCTCAATTAACGGAAAGGTTCCTATTTTTAAAACCGCCTTTTTTTCGCGGATAGTTATTTCCAGATCATCGCATATATGCTTAATGATCCTGTTTAAGTCCGTCTTTTCTTTTCCTACACCATTATCTGAAAGCTTGGAGAGGGTGAGTACATCTTCAATAAGAATTTGCATCCGCTTTGAAGCCGAAATCATTTTTGAGAAATAACTCAGTTCGTTGTCTGATAATTTGTCTTTAATTTTTGACTGTAGAATATTTCCAAATGCTTGTATTTTTCGCAAGGGTTCTTTGAGGTCATGAGAAGCCACGGATGCAAACTGCATTAGATCAAAATTAGAACGCTCAAGCTGGATGTTGGTTTCTGAAAGCCTTTGGGATGTAATCTTTAAAGCATCAAAATTTTTCGCAATCATATCGGCATTCTTTTTCTTTTCCGTTATGTCGATATGCGTAGTTACAATACCATCTAACATTTTAACAATCACAGTTTCATACCACTTATTTAAGTTTTCCTGATAAAATTCTAGTTGAACAGAAATTCCGGTTTCAACTACATTGGCATAGGTTTGAAAATATTTCTTAAGACCGTCAGCAAAAACTTCTTTCAGCCGTTTACCAATCAGCGAACCGGGTTCTGCATTAAACATTCTTTCAGCCGCTTCATTTACGGCGAGGTATTCAAAATCAATAATTCTATTTTGTGAATCCCGAATTGCCTTCTTGGCGGTAATACCATTGGTAGAACTTTCAAATATTCCCTCGACGATGCTTGTTAACCTTTTGAACTGCGAAATGTCCACAAAATTAATTACCACCCCATCAATTGTTTTATCACGCCTTACATAAGGACTAATGCGCATAAGATAATAGCGGTTGTCCATTGTTATGACTTCTTTTTGAATAGATTCAGACGTTTTAATTACTTTTTTAATTTGATTGATAAAATCAATGTTACGGATATTGGTGGTAATATCTACCAGGGAGCGACCGATATCGGAGTCGATCAGATTAATCATTCGTTTTGCAGGAGGACTGAATTTTCGGATCATCATTTTGAGATCTAAGACGACTTGTCCTATTTCTGAATTATTGAAATAATTATTCAAGTCATCGTTCAGCTCAAACAGCTCTTTTATTTTTAATTGATGTTCCACGCTCACGGTATGGAGTTCCTCGTTCAGCGATTGAAGTTCCTCATTGGTGCTTTGCAACTCCTCGTTAGTTGAAATCATTTCTTCATTGCTTGATTGCAGCTCCTCGTTAGCAGTTTCAAGCTCTTCAATAACAGCCTGTAAGTTCTCCCGTGTTTCAGTAATCTCCCGCTCTAATTCATGAAGTCGTTCAACACCTCCAATTTCATTAATTGATACAGTCCGCATTGTTTTGGCTTCGCTCTGTTCTTCCTCAAGTACAATGGAAAGAAACGGTTGCTGAAATTCATTTTGATGTAAGTAGGGCTTCACTATGATATTGACGGACCGTATATTTTCATTTTCATGAAGCACCACCCGCTTCATGACGGATTTTTCATTTTGATTGATCGATTTTCGTACTATCACACCCAAAGCCACTGCAAGATCCGGCGCTACCAGTTTCAATAAATTGAAGTTGAATCCCTGGTCCGGAAAATGCATGAAATTTTTATAGCTTCCTATGGCTTGTTTTACATTAAAATCTTTATCGATCAGTATCGCTGCTATTTTTCGATCTTCGAGCAGCGTATCCTTGAAAATTTCAGCTAAGTTGTTAGTTGTATTTTTAGAGTTGGTTTTTGGCAGCCTATGGATCACGTTGTTCTCCAGGGGAACTAACATAGTCTCATGATCCACCAGATTCACTTTAGTTACACATCGATACAATTTCCACTTCCTATTTACCTCTTGGGTAGCATCTTTTAGTATTCCGATGTTCTCGCTCGGTCCGAGCATAAGAAAAGAATCGACGTTCAAAGCAAAATGAAACTTCTTTAGTGCTTTGCGCTGCAACGTGGAATTAATGTATATAAACATATTGCGGCAAGTGATCAGATCAAGGTGACTAAAGGGAGGATCTTTCAACACGTCGTGATTCGCAAATACCACATGCTTCCGGACATCGGTAATTATACGATACGATTCACCCTCGCTAACGAAATATTTTTTCAGAAGTTCATGTGGGATATCTTTCGCTATTTCTTTACTATACACTCCCCGGGAAGCTATCTCCAATGCCTCAACATCAATATCGGTTGCAAAGACTTTTATATTATTAAAATGCTTGCCTGTTTTTTCAATATATTCCCGAATCAGCATGGTGAGGGAATAAGCTTCTTCGCCGCTACTGCAAGCAACCACCCATACTTTAATGGGGTCATCCAATTTCTTGTTCGCTAAAATGGCAGGAATAGCTTCCGTACGCAGACATTCAAACGCCTCGGGATCCCGAAAAAACTTAGTGACGTTAATCAGGAATTCGCGCCCTAATATTTTTAATTCCTCTTCATGACTGTGAATGTAGCTTCGATACTCTTTTAAATCATTAACTCCCACTTCGGACATCCTTTTAGATATCCGTCTAACTAAAGTCGGACGTTTGTAATGATGAAAGTCGTGCTTTGTATTTCTATGTAAAAGATCAAGGATATCACGCAGGGTATTTTCATCCTCGTGGCCCAGCGTGCTAAGCGATTTTAGCAGGGGCGTTTCTTTGATATACTCCAGCAGTTCCTCTCCTATCATTTCCGGAGGAAGGATGATATCTGCATAGCCACCTTGTACGGCGCTATTTGGCATACCATCAAATGCAGCGGTGAGGGGATCTTGTACGATCACAATCCCTCCTTCCCGTTTTATGGATTCAATACCTTTAGTCCCATCTGTACCTGTGCCGGATAAAATAATTCCTACCGCTTTTTTCTTTTGATCTTTTGCAAGAGATTCGAAAAATACATCTATAGCGTTGTTTGGAGAACGTGATTTAAGCTTTTCGTCAAGTTGCAAATGTCCATCTACAATAGTTATTAATTTTTTACTTGGTATTACATAGATAGAGTTGGGTTCAGCTAGCATGTTATTCGTGGCTTCCAGCACTGGCATTGTTGTATGCTTGGAAAGCAATTCACCCATTAAACTTTTATAATCCGGGGAAAGATGCTGAATCACGACGAAAGAAAATCCGGTATTAATCGGCAAGTAATCGAACAAATCGTGTATAGCCTCCATTCCGCCCGCCGAGGCACCTATGCCAATTATATGAGTCGGGGGAGTTATCTTGGTTTGCCCCAACAGTGTGTTTGTTTCCATACCTATAAATTGCATCAAAATTCTTACCTTTGAAGCTAAAATTTGTGCCATTTTTACCAAATACCTTCAAATGTCGGGCGTAAACGCACTTAATATTTTATTAGTTGAGGATGATCAGGACGATGTTGAATTGATGCAGGATGCTTTGCGGGATAATGACATTAATTTTACATTGGAAATCGTAAGACAGGGGGATAAAGTAATTCCTTTTCTCAAAATGTGTAAGAATTTCCCCAATGTAATCCTCCTTGATCTGAATTTACCTAAGATGCACGGCAGAGAAGTTTTAAGCAGAATAAAACTATCAGCAGACTTCAAACATATTCCCGTTGCCATCCTTACTACCTCATCGTCTCAGGCGGAAAAGGAATTTTGCTTAAGCGCAGGAGCGACGGATTTTCTCACAAAACCGTCGACGGTAGAAGGGTTCAATAAAACCATTCAGAGCATCATGGATATTGCTTTACAAAGTCAACGTCTCCGGACTTAAGCCTACCTCTCAAGTTTAGTTTTAGGTTTTCATTGTTCAAAATGAAACCGTCGTCCCAATAATAGACATTTAATCTTGTGACTTCCCCTAAATCAGCCTAATTTAAAGGTTTTTTACGGTGGCTTCAAATTGGAGTTTATGGTATCAAAACCAATTGTTATGATACTTAGATTCTTTTTCAGCCGCTTGTCCCTTGAAAACAAGGTTAAATATTTACACAAAAAGGGGGTTGCCTTAGGCTCAAGAATGAAAGATGGCCGCCAGATTCACATGTACATGCTTCGCAACTTATTCGTAGAAGTAATGTATAAGGAGGATAAAACGTATTTATCACCTGAAAAAGTGAATATTCTAAACGGACTGAATAACCTGCACCAATATCTGGAAACAGAATTTAGGTCTCGGTTTTAATTTTCACTTATCGCATTCGCACATAGTTTAGTTGACTCATGTTTCAAGCTAATTGATGTGCTTTTGATCGTGTTCAAGTCCAATGGTTCCTCCGTTACCAGGCCTTGATCTTCAATCCGACGATTTACTTTCTTATTATACTTACGTCTTTCTTTCATCTATCATAGCTTTTCGGCCGCAAAATTTGCAGAGCAGAACAGATCATGATAGATGAAAGTTTTTTGATTTCTAGATTTGGGCATTACGTGCCCTCGATTGACTGCACGACTATCTGTTTATTTAACTAATTTCCTATGTCTGTTGGCTCCGTTTTGAACTTCAACCATGTAAGCTATTTGTGGGATGAAAAAACAGCAAGCGAGTTAAAAGGTGATGAAGTAGCCTTGCTGATTTATCGATCCAATTTATTAGGCGCTGATCTACGCCTCACAAATTATGGTGGTGGAAACACATCATGCAAAGTTTCCGCGAAAGATCCTTTGACCGGAGAATCAACTGAAGTCATGTGGATAAAAGGTTCTGGTGGAGATCTAGGTACCCTGAAAAAAAACGGGCTTGCCGCGTTGTACATGGACAGGTTGAACAGTCTAAAAAAAATTTATCGGGGCCTTTCACATGAAGATGAAATGGTCGAATTGTTTAATCATTGCATTTATGATTTAAATTCTAAAGCTCCTTCCATAGATACCCCATTGCACGGTTTTCTACCTTTCAAACATATAGATCATTTACATCCAGATGCTGCCATTGCCATTGCGGCCGCAAAAGATGGAAAAAAGATCACAGAGGAATTATTTAATGGTACCATAGGTTGGGTTGACTGGCAACGGCCTGGCTTCGACCTCGGATTAAAATTACAACAATGTCTGGAAGAAAATCCTGGTATACGGGGTATCATGCTTGGCTCTCATGGGCTTTTTACTTGGGGTGAAACATCATTTGAGAGCTACATCAATACGCTGGAAGTGATTGAAAGATGCTCAGAATACCTCCTTTCAAACTACGGCACCCGCAGACCTATTTTTGGGGGAACTAAGGTTGCCTCGTTACCCTCCGATGAACGTAAAAAAAAGGCGTCTTTATTGGCTCCCGTTCTTCGGGGCTTTTGCTCGAGTCATACCCGCATGGTCGGACATTTTACGGATGATGAACGCGTACTTGAATTTATCAACTCAAAGGATCTGGAAAAACTTGGCCCCATGGGCACAAGTTGCCCGGATCATTTTTTAAGAACTAAGATCAGTCCGCTGATTTTATCCCTAAAGCCTGAAGAAGATTTAGAAGATGTAAGCGGATTAAAAGAAAAACTTTTGCCACAGTTTGAAGACTACCGGCAAATGTATACGTGAATATTATGAAGCTTGCAAACATTCCGATAGTCCCCTGCGTTAAGAGATCCAAATCCCGTGGTTATACTATATCCAGGAGTTGGGATGTTTACTTTTGCCAAAGACAAACAAACAGCCAGAGTAGCAGCCGAATTTTATATCAATGCCATCAATGTAATGAAAGGCGCAGAAGCAATTTCTGAATATACTTCATTACCCCGCCAGGAAGCTTTTAATATTGAATATTGGTTATTGGAAGAAGCAAAACTTCAGCGCATGCCAAAACCAAAGCCCCTGTCCGGAAGAATTGCCTTGATCACAGGAAGTGCTGGCGGCATTGGAAAAGCAATTGCAAAGAAATTTTTAGAGGAAGGTGCGTGTGTAATCGTCAATGATAACGATGTCTTGACGTCTGGAGAAATCCGCAAGAGGAATTTAAAAAATATGGAAAAGATGCAGTGTGCATCCGTTGTGTTGGATGTGTTGCATCATGCGGAAATTCAAAAAGCATTTGACGTAGCGGCCCTGACATTCGGCGGTGTGGATATTATTGTTAATTGTGCCGGGCTTTCCATTTCAAAAACCCTGGAAGATCATACCGAAAAAGACTGGGATATTTTGTATGATGTTCTGGTAAAAGGTCAGTTTCTTGTAACACAGGCAGGCGTGAACATCATGCGCAAACAAGCTATGGGTGGTGACGTATTAAACATCGTAAGTAAAAATGCGTTGGTATCCGGTCCTAATAATGCAGCCTATGGTTCTGCCAAAGCGGCACAACTTCATCTAAGCAGGCTAAATGCGGCAGAATTGGGAGCACATAAAATACGTGTTAATGTGATCAATCCGGACGCCGTTATTGCAGACAGTAAAATATGGGAAGGGACCTGGGCAGAAGGCCGTGCAAAAGCGTATGGCGTATCCGTTGAAGAACTACCTGCGATTTTATGCCAAGCGAACCTTACTCAATGAAATCATTTTACCCGAAGATATTGCCAACGCATGCTTTGCCGTGGTCGGCGGACTTCTGAACAAATCAACAGGAAATGTTTTAAATGTTGATGGTGGGGTTGCTGCCGCTTTTGTTCGATAGTTTGAATAATTCATCATGCACCTATCCCTAAGAAAATGCAAATTGAAAAACATAAGCTGGATGATCACAATGAAGCAACTTTGTTTCCCATCAGAAAAAATGGGAAGCGCTTAAAAGTGAGATCCCAACGCTGAGCATATTATCAAAAACTAATCGATTTTCAAATTGCAATTCCTAGTTGGGCACTGGGCACAGGTGGAACGCGTTTTGCGCGATTTGCAGGCGGCGGCGAACCCCGAAGCCTGGAAGAAAAAATTGAAGATATCGGCTTGATTCATCAATTGAATAGATCCAGCGGAGCTATTTCTCTTCACATTCCATGGGATATTCCTAAAAGATGCAAAGGCTATCAAGATATTGGCTGCTCAACATGGGCTGCGCTTTGATGCCATGAATTCAAATACCTTTCAGGATCAAAAAAATCAGAAGCATAGTTATAAATTTGGATCGCTTCAGCACGTCAATAAAAGTGTCCGCGATCAGGCAATCGATCACAACCTGGAGGTCATAGAATACGGAAAACAGCTGGGCTCAAATTCAATAACGGTGTGGCTGGCTGATGGATCCTGCTTTCCTGGACAGTTAAATTTCAGAAAGGCTTTTCAAAATACATTGGATGGACTTCAACAAATATATGGCGCCTTGCCAGACGATTGGAAAATGTTTGTGGAATACAAAGCCTTCGAACCAAACTTTTATTCGATGACGGTCGGTGACTGGGGACAGTCGTACTTGTATGCACAAAAACTAGGTCCCAAAGCTTATACTTTGGTGGACCTAGGCCATCATCTTCCCAATGCGAACATCGAACAGATCGTCTCGTTGCTATTAATGGAAGGGAAGTTGGGCGGATTCCACTTCAACGATTCAAAATATGGCGATGATGATCTTACGGTTGGAAGTATTAATCCCTATCAACTTTTTTTGATATTCAATGAATTAATTGAAGGAATGGATGCCCGCCACATGGATCATGCTACCGATATGGGTTGGATGATCGATGCTTCTCACAATGTAAAAGATCCGTTGGAAGATTTACTGCAATCTGTAGAAGCTATTAAGATCGCCTATGCCCAGGCATTGCTGATAAAAACAGCACTGCTCAACAAAGCACAGCAGCAAAATGATGTAGCGCAGGCGCAGGAAATTCTGCAGGCCGCTTATCGCACCGATGTCAGGCCGTTTGTTGCGGAAGCCCGGTTACGCTCGGGAGGTGTAGTTCAACCGCTCGCTTTTTTCAGAGAACTGAAAGTCAGAGAACAACTTATTTCAGCACGCGGCAAAGAAACAATTGCTACTGGCCTTTAAGCTCTTTTTTCTGAGTCAATACCTGATGCTGAAGTTTACCCTCAATGAATGTTTTAAAAGGCTCCGGGCCTTTTATTTGTATTTCATCCATCAGCCCTAACACAAATCTTCCAATACCATCCAGGTTAGAAACCGGTCCGTGAAAATGATAGCCATCTTCTGTCCGTTCTGTAAATGGAATGGATAGCGGATATTCTTCGCGTAACAATAAATAAGCCCGTAAGGTCAGATGCAATGTTATCCAAGTGTTTGAATCTCCCATAAAGCCGAAAATGTCATTCTGATTTTTTTGATGCAGTTCTTCGTGCTGATACTTCGTTTTTATCTCAATGATTTCACCAATTCGATCAAGCTTAAATTGTTTGCAGATTTTGTCTTGCGTATCTAGCGCTATAATGGATTGATAATTATCGCCAAAGTGTATAGGCTCTATCAGGCGGTCGCGAATTTCATTGCTGTTCGCGGAATGATAATTTTTAAGCACAACCTGTTTTTTACTCCGTATAGTTTCCGCTAATTGTTCCACAAATTGTCCTAATCGAACTTTCAGAAACAACCTTGGCATGCCGTCAATTTCAGAATTGAGCGAAAGTTTTTTAAGGAGCGTGCTTTTCAGGGGATTATCGTGTGCACCAGACTGGATTAATTTTTTGATCAGCTTGGTTTCTTCGATAGAAAATTGAGCTTGACTGGGATCGTCCTCGGTGGTGATAATAAAAAAACGATTCTCAAAATCTTTCTCCAGTAAAAAATCAACTTCCTCCAACAAATTAATGTATCGATAAATTGTACGCTCGCTGGTGTCAAACCGGTCTGCTAACTGTTTAATCGTCCAATGCCCTGATTTTAAAACAGCAATGATCTGAAAAAGGCGCAGCAGCTTCGCTTGCGGAATGATTGAATCCGTCTTTTTCCCGATAATCCGTTTCTTTTTCATCTTTTAATTTTCAGTCCGAAACTCCGATTGCTATCGTGAACCAGCCCACTATCTCCAGGAGTATTGCTATTTATCGTTTCAAAATAGCGATTTTCTCCATTAAACAGGTTTGACACAAGGTGTCACGGTGTCCGGGTACTTTCGATTCAAATATAAAGCCTATGGAAATGTTAAATACGATCGCATTACTTGTGAAATGCCCCCATTGTGGTAACAAATTTTCACCTGAAGAAGCTATAGAACACGATTTGCGCGAACAGTTTGAAAAGGAGTATGAACAGAAACTCCTGGCGAACTCAAAATCATTAGAGTTAAAAATTCAAAAACAGGAACACACAAAATTTCAAACTCAGCTTCAGCGCATCGAACTCGATCAGAAAGCTAAAGCTATGCGGTTAAAGGAATTGGAAGACAAAGCTTTACATGTCGAAGAGTTGGAACAACAGCTGAAACTGCGAGAGGAGCGCACGGAGCATGAGATGAAGAAAAGATTGTTAGATCGCGAAAAGATAATCCGGGAACAAGCAGACAAAACTGCGCTGGAAAAAGCGCTACTGGAGGTTCGGCAACGCGAACAAAAACTCGAACGAGAAAAAGAATCTCTCAACCTTATGATAAAAAAAAGGGTAATGGAGGAAGCCGAAAAAGCCCGGGAAGAAGAACGCATGAAAAGTGCTGAGATCCAGAAAAAACTGGATGATCAGATCAGGTTAGTGAATGAAATGAAACGCAAGACGGATCAAGGCAGTATGCAAACTCAAGGTGAAGTACAGGAATTAGCAATCGAAGAATACCTGGAAATATCCTTTACCCGGGACATTATTCAGGAAATATCAAAAGGCAAACGCGGTGGTGATTGTGTTCATATCGTGAGAGATCATTATGAAAATGAGTGCGGCCGTATCCTGTATGAAAGCAAGAGGACCAAACATTTTAGTTACGATTGGATCACAAAGATCAAAGATGATATGCGGCTAAAACAAGCTGAGATTGGTGTTATCGTAACCGAAGCGTTTCCGGATGGCATGACTCGTTTTGGAGCTATCGATGGTATTTGGATTTGTTCTTTCGTTGAGTTCAAGGCGCTTGCGCTTTTATTCCGGAATAATCTTGCCCGCATTGGAGAAGTATTAGCAGCACAGGAAAATAAAGGGGATAAGACTACGATGATATACAGTTATGTAACCGGGAATGAATTTAAACAAAAACTGGAAGCTGCATTTGAGTCCTATCACGACATGCAAGATGATCTATTGAGAGAAAAAACGCTCTTCACCAGTCAATGGGCTAAACGTGAAAAACGATTATTGAAAGCAATGGAAAACCTGGTTTGTTTGTACGGCGATGTACGAGGAATTGCAGGCGGAGCCGTGCAGGAAATAAAATCCCTGGAATTACCGGAAATTAAATTCCTGATGGAAGAATAGTTGGCCTGTATCGTTTATAAAGAAGGCGCTTAAAAAAGTTGCCTTCTTTTTTTTAAATAGTTTTTTAAATCATTTTTCATTAAGCGTTGACCAGGGCTCTGTCAAGGTGCACATAGCCACCATCTACATGAATAAGCTGCCCGGTTGTATGACTGGATCGTTCCGACAGCAGGAAAGCTGTTGTATTTGCAATCTCCTCCGCAGTAGTCATTCGACTTCCAAGGGGAATTTTTGATTCTATTTCAGCCAACTTTTCCTTTGGATTTGGTAGTGTCTTGATCCACTTTTCATATAACGGAGTCCAGCATTCTGCTACAATGATTGCATTTACCCGAATACCATATTTAAGAAGTTCCACCGCCCATTCACGTGTCAAGGCATTGCGGCCTCCATTTGCAGCAGCATAAGCGGAGGTTCCGCCTTGTCCTGTCTCTGCTGTTTTCGAACCAATGTTGACAATAGCGCCTTTTGTAATTTTTAATGCGGGCAATGCGTAATGTGCCATGAGATAATAATGCACCACATTCTTATGAAGCGAAGAAATAAATTTCTCATAGCTTCCATTCTCCAACCCTACACCATCGTTAACTCCTGCATTGTTTACCAGCCCTTCTATTCTTCCGAACTTTTGAAGAACAGCCTGAACCGACTTTTCGGATTCATTTGGATTGGTTAACTCCGCAGCAATCTGAAATACTTTTCCTCCACTTTTTTCCACCTCAGCTACTACTTTTTTATTGTCGGACTCACTCCTTCCAACGATAACGGGAATAGCACCTTCGCCAGCAAGCACTTTTACAATACCCTCACCGATACCTTTGGCGCCACCTGTGACAATTATTACTTTATCTTTTAATTGTAAGTCCATACGATTACATTTTTATAGGTTATAAAATCGAACTGCATTTTTACCAAAAACTAAATCTTGCTCATTCTGACTAAATGCGGAAAAAAAATCTTTAACAAGTCCAATAACTTCTTCATAGGATGCAGCAACCAGGCACACGGGCCAATCGCTTCCATACATCAGTCTTCCTGTTCCAAAGGATTCGACCACAGCGTCAAGATAAGGTGAAAAATCTTTTTTAGTCCATTGGCTCCAGTTGCCTTCGGTCACCATGCCTGAAACCTTGCAAAAAACATTTTCGGATGCAGCGAGCTTTTTAATATCTTTTCTCCACTCCTCTATTTTTTGATCTTTAATATAGGGTTTCGCGAGATGATCAAGCACAAAAGGCTGTTCTGGAAAAGCCTGTACAAATTCGATGACATGCTGTAACTGATCTGGAAAAACCAAAATATCATAGGTGAAACCGAACTGTTTCAACAGTCCGATGCCTCTTTTAAAATCAGGCCTCAACATAAAATCACGTTGTTGTTCCCCTTGCAGTATGTGACGAAAGCCCTTCATCTTTTTAAACTGCTGGTAATAGGCTAAGCGATCACTAATATCATCTGCCTGCAAATCTATCCACCCGACAACTCCTTTAATAAAATCATGTTGAAGGGCATTGGCCAGTTGAAAAACATTCTCTTCATTCGACTGATCAGTTTGTACAACTACCGATCCTTCAATATTGTTGGTGTGTAACAGAGGTTTCAAATCCTCAGGTAAAAAATTCTTTCGGATGACTGCCATCTCATCATTGATCCAGCTATCTCTTACTTCATTATACCTCCAAAAATGCTGGTGTGAGTCAATCCGCATCATGAATTAGTTAAGTGGTAAATTTTTTTCATCAATACCCATTTTTCTCCAGGCCGTGCACCTGGCAATGCCTGCTGAAATTTCCACATCAGCCTTTCCCACTCCTGAACTTTTGAGTTGGCCGCATCCATCTTAGCTTTGCGCTCAAATGTAAATGAATCGTCAGCTTCCAGGATCATAAATAGTCTGTTATTCACACGATAAATTTCCAGGTTAATAATCCCGGTATCAAGAATGTTCTTTTCATTTTCCGGCCATACATTCTGGTGCCATTGTTCATACTCGGCAATCAGCATGGGATCATCTTTTAAATCAAGTGCCAGACAATAGCGTTTCATATCAGAACGTTTATGGTGTAATTACCTAATACATCTTTAATACGACTAGCTAAATATCTCAAATATTTAAACAATTAACATCCTCGGAAGAGGATCATTGAAAGAGTTTGCTATTGTTTCATAATTACTATAAGACTTAGGCATTTTGTATTTTCGCAGCCACTTGTAATTCGTATGAGTAAAAATAGTTTTGTTGGGAAAGCACTACGGAGAATTAAAAAGATTTTTATCATTCTTTTTATTGTCCAGCTGATCTATATAGTAGCTTTAAAATGGATTGATCCGCCTATAACCCTAACACAACTGGGAAGTATTATCCAGGGCTATGGTCTTAAAAGAGATTATGTTAAACTCCACCAAATTTCTTCGAATGCTGCTCTTGCAGTGATTGCCTCCGAAGATCAGCTTTTCCCGGATCACAACGGGTTTGATGTAAAAAGCATAGAGAAAGCGATCTACCAAGTCTCAAAAAAAACAGGTCGGCTGCGCGGAGCTTCAACTATTAGTCAGCAGGTTGCCAAAAACGTTTTCCTTTGGCAAGGCAGAAGCTGGGTACGCAAAGGCATAGAAGCCTATTTTACTTTTATGATCGAAAAGATATGGGGTAAGAAACGTATTCTCGAAGTTTATCTTAATGTTGCCGAGATGGGTACAGGAATTTTTGGCATGGAGCAGGCGGCAAGGCAATATTTTAATAAGTCAGCCGAGAAATTATCGCGCAAGGAATCAGCCATGATTGCAACTTGCCTTCCCAATCCAAAGAAATACACTGTCAAACCTCCATCACGCTATATTAATCAACGGTATCCCTGGGTTTTGAAGCAAATGAGCAATTTGCAAGGTGATCTTGATATCAAACTTTTGATCGAAGAGGAAAAAGTTAAAGAGTTTTAGATTTTAGATTGACGATTGTGATTGAAGTGCGTCAATCTAAAATCTACAATCTTCAATCTACAATCCTTTTCCGTAGATCAAAAAAGGTTTGGTTTAACTAATAGATCCCTTTACTTTCGGGCAAACACTACTCAGCATGAAGCATCTTTTGATTTTATTTATTAGCGTCTTCGCTTTTTCATATGCAACCGCAGCACCGAAACAAGAATACTATGAAATAAAAGTTTATCATATTACATCCAAGGAGCAGGAAGCGCGTGTTGATAAATTTTTAAAAGACGCTTATTTACCAGCTCTCCACCGGGCGGGCATTTCAAAGGTCGGTGTATTTAAACCCGTTGAAAGCGACACGGTCAATTTCGGAAAACGAATTTATATCCTTATTCCGTACGGATCGTTGGAGCAGTTTGGCAAACTTGCTGAGACGTTGCAAAAAGACAAGCAGTTTGAAAGCAGCGGCGCCGAATACCTGAATGCCCTCTATAATGATCTGCCGTATGCCCGGCTTGAGTCCATCCTACTTCAGGCGTTTACAGGTATGCCACAAATGGAAGCGCCGAAGCTAACTACGCCTGTAACAGAGCGTATTTATGAGCTTCGAAGTTATGAAGGCCATACGGAAAAAATCTATAAAAATAAAGTGCGCATGTTTAATGAAGGAGACGAAGTCGGATTGTTCAAAAGACTTGGATTCAATGCTGTCTTCTATGCTGAGGTTATAGCGGGAAGCCGAATGCCAAACCTGATGTACATGACCACTTTTTCGAGCAAAGCTTCGAGGGATGAACATTGGAATGCATTCAGGGATGATCCCCAATGGAAAACCCTTTCAGGAATGAGCGAGTACAAAAACAACGTCTCTAAAATAGATATTTTCTTTTTGCACCCCACGGACTATTCCGATATCTAAATCGAACGTGAAAATTATGAGAAGCCTTTTAGAAATGGCTTAGATCGCGAGCCGTCAAACGATAGGCCTTCTATTTATTTTTTTGATATATAATAGGGTTCAATGAACCATCTGCAATAGAGCCAATGGGCCTGCTATCGAGCCAGGTTTGCCAATCATTTTTTCTGTATTCATTGGTAGGTTCTACAATGCGAATATCTTTATCCATGTAAATTATCGTCATTACTTTTCGAGGCGATGCGGAAACATTAGTTCCAGCACGATGATAGGTCCATCCGGCATGAAAACTTACTTCGCCCAGTGCAAATGGAGTTTCATGCACTGAAAATTGTTTGAGTGCCTCCCTTAAAGTAGCTTCACTTTCATCACTGATCTCTTTATCGCGTCCTATTTCCACGTGTTGACTTTCTTCTGCAAAAGCCAGAGGCCCCATTTCCATAGGAATTTCCTGCAGCGGAATCCAAATTGTTATGGTGTTAGTGGAGGAAAGAGGCCAATAGAATTGATCGGCATGCCATGGAGTAATTCCACCGCTAGGCTCTTTGTATAGGGCCTGGTCATGATAGAGTCGTACACCTTCGACTCCCATGAGCTCGGCGGCTATGCGACCTAATCGCTTACTAAAAACAAGGTCTTTTATTTCATCGTCCTCCCGCCATAGATTCATTATCTGCAGAAAAGCTTTCTCATAGGTCGTTCGTTCCTCCATGGGTTTGGTAAGCTTGTTCAGCCTAAATACCGCATCGGTTATGAGGCCACTGTAATAATGAAGTAAATCCGGACTCAAGACCTGTTTTAATTTCACATATCCTTTTTCGCGGTAAAAGCGAGCAGCGGTAGAGGGTAAATCATAGGGCCTTTCCAGCTCTTCCCGGAAAGCTTCCCGAGTGAAAAATTTTGTTTCCATGGCACTTTCTATTAATAGGCTAATATAAAAACCTTTTTAATATACTTTAATCCGCTTAAGCGCGATATCCGTTGGCTAAATTGATACTTTTAGTTTCTTCAATATTCAATTTCGATTCTTAAAATGAAGTTTCAGTCAGGATTGGGTGTTCTTATTTCACTTTTTATTATTGGTTCTTGCGGAACCAAACATCGCCCCAAGACAGAGCTTCCCGTTGACACCTTATTGCTTAGTTATACTGTATTGAGCACCCTGCCTCACAATTCTGAAGCCTTCACAGAAGGACTTGTCATTTATAACAACAAGATTTTGGAAAGCACCGGACTGAAGGGAAGCTCCTGGATCGCTGAAGTTAATCTGGGTTCCGGTCAACATGAGAAGAAAGTTACGCTAGACGACCGCTATTTTGGCGAAGGAATTACGGTGCTTCATAATAAGATTTATCAGCTTACCTATGAGGAAAAAATCGGTTTCATTTATAATGCAGGAGACTATAGAAAAATCGGAGAGTTTAAGTACCATTCCCAAGGTTGGGGACTTACTCATGACAATAAAAATCTGATTGCGAGCGATGGAACGGACAAACTTTTTTTTCTGGATACTACCAATGTAAAAGTAATACGCACCCTTACAGTAACAGATCCCAGCGGACGCGTAAAAAATCTCAACGAACTTGAATACATTGATGGTTATGTATTCGCCAATGTTTATGAAACAGCTTTGATTTTAAAAATCGACCTCGCCAACGGTAAAGTTGTTGGGCGTTTGGACCTGTCTGCCCTGGCAAATGAAATCAAAAGAATGTATCCTAACGCGGATGTGCTCAACGGCATTGCTTACGATCCAAAATCAAACGCTTTGCTTATTACCGGCAAACTTTGGCCAAAATCTTATCTTATTAGATTGCAATAACTCAAAACGAATCGACGGAGCCTTAAATACAGCATTACTTACGACGCGTAAAGACCAAGAACATAAAAGCTTTTATATCGTTATTGGGTCTGCGCACGATTTTTGTGTTGGTGATATGTTATAATTTTATTTCTTTTCGAACAAATACAAATTCCAATGAAGTTTCTGACCGGTTTGCATGTTGCAGTTGTTTCAGTTTTAATTCTTAATTCTTGCGGGGACAAACAAAGCAGCGAAACAGAAGCTTCGATTGACTCTTTGGCACTCAATTATTCGATCTTGAGCACGCTTCCGCATAATTCTGAAGCTTACACGCAGGGCCTTACTATTTACAATGATAAAGTGTTGGAAAGCACGGGCCAGAAAGGCCATTCCTGGATTGCGGAGGTAAATCCTGGTTCTGGTCAACACGAAAAAAAAATAACCCTGGACAGCCGATATTTTGGCGAAGGTATCACTGTGCTTAATGACAAAATCTATCAGCTTACATGGGAAGACAAAGTCGGTTTTATTTACGATGCGCGTACTTACAAAAAAATCGGAGAATTTAAATACAACACGCCTGGTTGGGGAATTGCCCATGACAACAAAAATCTGATCATGAGCGATGGAACCGATAAACTTTATTTCCTGGACACCGCAAATTTTCAAGTAGTACGAACCCTTACTGTAACTGATCCTGGTGGACGTATAAAAAATCTCAATGAACTTGAATATATTGATGGTTACGTGTTCGCTAATGTTTACGAAACAGCTATAATATTAAAAATTGATCCTGCGAAAGGAAAAGTTGTTGGCCGTCTGGACCTTTCTCCCTTGACCAATGAAATCAAAAGAATGTATCCCAATACAGATGTACTCAATGGTATCGCCTACGATCAAAATTCCAAAGCCCTGCTTGTCACGGGTAAACTATGGCCAAAATCGTACTTAATAAGACTGCAGTAATGTTAAAAGGTAAGCGGTGACACGGTATTTTTACTGATCACCGGTTACTGATTACCAATACGTTCTTCCGGATTTTGATCAAAACTTCTTGATGCCAGGTATTTTATGGAATATCCCATGATCATACCGAAACAAGCGAAGCCGATCACAATAAAAAAAATATTCTCTTCGAATACAGAAGGTTGCAGGTTGAAAAATCTTCCAATAAGATACCCTACGCTTCCCACTGTTGTTGCCCAGACCAGTCCACTTACTACGCTGTAAAAAAGATATTGAGCAGGCTTAACATGGCTCATGCCGATGATGATGGGAATGACAACGCGAAATCCATATAAAAAACGGTATGAGAAAAGAATTTGCATTTGATACTTTCGGAAAAGATGTTGAACCGGTTCCAGTTTGGCTTTAAGTTTTGGTCGCCTGTCGATAAAATATTTCCCGTTTAATCTGCCAATAAAATAATACAACCAATCGCTGATGAACGAACCAGCAAATCCAACTATCACCGTGGGAAAGCCATCAAATAATCCTTGGTGAACTAGAGAAGAAGCTACCAGAATGGCAGTTTCGCCTTCGAGGAAAGTACCTATCAGCAAGGCTAAATATCCATATTGTTCAAGAAAAGGTTCCACCGTGTATTCATTAAGGTTATCCGAACTGTTAGCGCTCGGATTTTACTTTAAACTTGCAAGGGGCGCATTATCCAGCCTGCAAAAATTATCAAACCCAATCAGCATAAGCGCGTCTCCTGCATTTATCACGGGTATGTTATTCAATCCTATAACATAACCAGTATCTACGGAGTTTATATTTTCTTTGAATTCACCAAAGGGATCAGTAATGGTTCCTATCCAATCACCTTTATGCACAAGCTGACCGCACTGGACTGTAGGCTGAAATAGACCCGCATGTTTAGCACGCACCCAGGATGTGCTCCATATCACCCGATTTTCTTCCTTCGGTTCGGGAGCCGTGTCAATCATATTCAGGTGTTTCATTAAGCGAAGCGTGCCGGCAATTCCCTCTTCGATAGCCTGCTGATCGAATCGGAGTGATTCACCTCCCTCATAAACAATTACACGTTTTCCTTTCCTTGCCGCTTCCTTGCGCAATGAATTAGGACGGAAAGGGGCATCAATTGTAAACGGCGCATGAAAAGCATTTGCTAATTCCAGGTTTTCTGCATCTTTCAACAGCGACCGAACTTGGGGATAGTTTGTGCGCATGGCTCCTCCGGTATGAAAGTCAATTCCATAGTCAATAAACGGAATAACTTCATGCATCAGATTGTAGGCTACCCTACTTGCCAATGAGCCACCTTTGTTTCCAGGAAATGAGCGGTTAATATCTTTTCCATCCGGAACATCGCGGGAATAGTTTAGGAAGCCATATAAATTAACAATGGGCATACATACTGTCACTCCGCGTTTTGGTTTATGAAGACCGCTATCCAAAATCCTCCGTACAATTTCCATCCCATTTATTTCATCGCCATGCATACCAGCAGTAAGCGCTAGGACAGGTCCATCTTCTAGACCTCTTGAAACATAAATAGGGGTATCAATTATTGTATGCGAAGGAAGCCTGGCGATATTGATATTGATCTCCGTGAATTCTCCAGGTTGAATGAGATGACCGGCTATAAAAACTTGTTTCAAGTATGGGATTATTAAATTCAGTAATCATATGATTCAGCTGACGAGCCGATCATTACTTTAACAAGCAAGTTAAGCCGAAAGATCAATAGACAACAAACCTATCAGGCATTGATTTTATCCTTCTGGATCTTTTTCCTTCCCGCGTTCTTTTCGAGAAACTGAAAAATCTTTCCGGCAATATCCGATTTTGTAGCTCTTTCAATACCTTCCAGTCCCGGTGAAGAGTTGACTTCCAGAATCAATGGACCTCGATTTGACGGAAGCATGTCCACGCCGGCGACCGCGAGACCCATTTTCTTGGCAGCCACAATAGCTGCTTGCTTTTCCAGCTTGGATAAGTTTTACAACGATTGCTGTACCCCCACGGTGAATATTAGACCGGAACTCTCCGTCCTTAGCTTGCCTACGCATAGCACCTACAACTTCTCCATTAACAACAAATGCACGGATATCAGCGCCTTTGGCTTCTTTTATAAACTCCTGAACAATAATACGGGCATGCAATCCATGAAAGGCTTCGATAACGGACTTAGCAGCCTTTTTATTTTCAGCGAGAACGACACCAAGGCCCTGCGTTCCTTCCAATAATTTAATGATCACAGGAGCTCCCCCTACGGCTTCAATAATTCCTTCAGTTTCCCGTGAATAGTCCATAAAGATAGTTTTCGGTAACCCCAGGCCTGCACGCGAAAGTATTTGCAGGCTTCTAAGCTTATCCCGAGACCGTATCAATGCCTGTGATTCAACTGCTGTAAACACTTTCATCATTTCAAATTGGCGAACAACGGCAGCGCCATAAAAAGTGACAGAGGCACCAATCCTTGGAATTATAGCATCGAAGTAATCTAGTTTTTTTCCTTGGTATAACACCACCGGATTTTTCTTTTCAATAAAGAGAATGCATTTCATGTGGTCAATGACTTCTACCTTATGACCCCTTGCTTCGCCTGCTTCTTTGAGGCGTTTGGTAGAATACAGTTTGGGGTTTCTGGATAGAATAGCAATTTTCATGTGTAATATTTAAAAACCTCTAAGGCAAACTACTAACTTCCAGCTAAGCACAAATCGAATTAAGAATGTCTTTTTTTCCTCACTTCTACTCTCGGATTGTGCTTTTGTTTATAGGAAAGATCTTTTTTCTTTACATCAATCAGAAAACGGTTTCCGAGGATCTTTCTTCCTATTAAGATCGGAAATTTAAGGGAGCCGCGGTTACAAAGAGAGAATTCAGTTTTTATTTCTTCATTAAAGATTTTTAAGGTAGTTGAAATGACAAATCTGCTTTCAATTTCGCCAAACGAATTTTTTATATCGCGAACGTCAAATTCAGCAAACTTAGTTTCGTTCCCGTAAATTCGGAATGTTCCTCATCCAATAAAATAAATTCAAGCAATCCATCCACAATGTGCACTTGATGACAATGGAGACTGGATGTGTACGCACCCGTATCAATTTTAGCATGTATATCAAACAATCCCAAATCGGGCAAATCTACCCGATCGTAACGGCCTAAAATATCCATAGCGTCTTAAAGCGATGTGAATATGCGTAAAATAAAAAAGCCCCGCTAGTGTGCAGGGCTCTATATTTCATTAACATAAAAATTAAGCTTTTACCTTAAAAGCTACAGCTGTATTTTCCCATTTCAGCTGAACTTCATCTTTTCCGAGGGCGATATTAAATGTTTCAACGAAGCTAGGCGTTTTTGTAGGTTTTACTTTAACGCGAAGTAGATCGTCTTTTTCATTGTATTTATATGCTCCCCATTGTTTAGGTTCTTTATTTATAATGATTGTCCATTCATTTTCACCTGGAATGGTAAACAAAGAATATTTGCCAGCAGGCACATCTTTACCTTCTATTTTAACTGGCTTTATCAAATTCAATAGTGGTCGCTTCATTAGCACCGGTTCTCCATACCTGTCCATAAGGCTCTTTTTCACCTAACATTTTTCTACCGCGAGCGGAGGGTTGACAATAAACAATTTTTACGTTTGCCGCTCCTATCTTCCCTTCAACAGTGGCCTGGGGGCTAAGCGGTTTTTCTTGCGCAATCACAAGAGTGGAGAAGATGGTGGCTAATCCTGCCAACATTAAAAATGTAATTCTTTTCATAATTGTGTCGTTTGGTGTTTAGTTGGTGTTTAGTAAGAGTAATTATACGTGAAAATGCCCCGAGTAGTCGGGGCATTTTCATTCTATTATATAACAACCTGTAAACTAAGTTAAGAACGGCTTTATTTCAATTTTGGTTTGTCTACCATTCATTTTTTTTAAAAATAACATGCAATTTATCATTTGCCAAATGGATTTAATGTGGAAAGCGCTCTTTTACCTCCCCCCATTTTATTCATGGTTTTCATCAAGTTTACGCATGTCACTAAATTGTTTCAGCAACTGATTTACTTGCTGAATAGAGGTTCCGCTTCCCGCAGCTATTCTATTTTTCCTGCTTCCGTTGATTACATCCGGATTTTCCCGTTCCTGAAGCGTCATTGCGCGAATAATAGCTTCAATGGGTTTAAATGAATTTTCATCAATGTTCACATCCTTCATAGCCTTGCCCATTCCGGGAATCATCCCTAACAGATCTTTCATATTCCCCATCTTTTTTACCTGCTGGAGTTGAGAAAGGAAATCATTGAAATCAAATTGATTCCTGCGTAGCTTTTTATTAAGCCGGGCAGCTTCTTCTTCATTAAAAACTTCCTGGGCTTTTTCAACAAGAGAAACAACATCTCCCATCCCTAATATCCGGCTAGCCATACGCTCGGGATAAAAGCGATCGATCGCTTCCATCTTTTCACCAAGGCTCATAAACTTGATAGGTTTGTCTACAACCCGGCGGATGGATAAGGCAGCTCCACCCCGGGTATCACCATCGAGTTTAGTGAGCACCACACCATCAAAATTCAATCTCTCATTAAATGCTTTTGCGGTATTGACTGCATCCTGACCGGTCATTGCATCAACCACAAACAATGTTTCGGAGGGATTCAACGCTTGTTTTAGGTTGGCAATTTCATTCATCATCGCCTCATCAACCGCCAAGCGGCCAGCCGTATCCACAATAATCACGCGGTGATTATTTTTCTTTGCATGTTCAATGGCTGCTTTTGCAATTTTTACCGCATCCTTATTTTCCGGTTCAGCATATACTTCAACACCTACTTGGCCCCCCAAAACTTTTAACTGCTCAATAGCGGCAGGACGATAAATGTCACAGGCCACTAACAATACCGATCTTCCTTGTTTCTTGAGATAGTTTGCCAGCTTCCCTGAAAATGTAGTCTTTCCTGAACCTTGCAATCCCGCAATAAGAATAATCGCTGGATTTCCGTCGATTCTAATATCCTCACTTTGGCCTCCCATAAGGGATGTGAGTTCATCGCTTGTAATTTTTACGAGCAATTGGCCTGGAGAAATAGCGGTGAGCACATTCTGCCCCATCGCTTTCTCCTTAATATCATCGGTTACATCCTTGGCTACTTTATAGTTAACGTCTGCATCAATAAGAGCTTTACGAATTTCCTTAACAGTGGTGGCAACATTGATCTCCGTGATCCTTCCCTGACCCTTCAGCGTTTGAAAGGCTTTCTCCAGCTTAACACTTAAATTATCGAACATGGATTTGCTACTATTTAAACTTTAAAAATTATAATTTCTGATCTACTTGTGAAGGGCAAAGTTACGGCGTGACAACCTAAAGAAAAAACGGAATAACGTCTTCGGCCATTCGCTTTTTTATCAATGAATAAGTAGAACCAAGGGCATCCGCTTCGGAAGTATTTGCATTCATCAATGGCACTACTTTATTAATTCCCAATATCCTTGTTTTTTCATCATCGAGTTCGTTTTTACCTACTAGCACAACCAAAGGTTTGTTATATTTACGGGCCAGGTCAGCCACTCCTTTTACCACTTTTCCGGATAAGGTTTGTTCATCCATCTTCCCCTCGCCTGTGATCACCAGATCGCATTGTTTTACCAAATCTTCAAGGCCAATGAATTGCATTAAAAATTCAATTCCAGACTGGAATGCAATGTTGAAGAAGACTTTAGCTCCGCCGCCTAAGCCCCCACCAGCCCCCGCTGCCAGGAAAATTAATATCAATTCCAAGTTGATTTTGCACAATGCCCGCAAAATTACGCAACCCGTCATCCAGGAATTTTACGGTTTCAGCATCGGCCCCTTTTTGAGGCCCAAATACATAGGCAGCTCCCTGAGGACCATAAAAAGGGTTGCTCACATCGCATATTGCTGTAAAGGAAACTTCTTTGAGTCGAGGATGTAAATTCTGGATATCCATGGAATGAATGCTTTTCAGGTTCTTACCAATCGGTTTCAGATGCTTTCCGGATGCGTCATAGAATTTGGCCCCTAATGCTTCGCCCATTCCAATACCCGCATCGTTAGTTGCACTACCACCAACACCCATAATAACTGAAGTGACACCCTGATCCAATGCAGCCGCGATGAGCTGACCAGTTCCATAGGTCGTGCCATTTAAAGCGTTGCGTTCTTCACGTTTCAACAGTTGCAAACCCGAAGCGGTAGCCATCTCAACAAAGGCAGTTTTATGATCGCCGGAGATTCCAAATTCTCCTTCGATTTCCCGAAAAAACGGATCACATACTTGAATCTTGATTTTTTTTCCTCCACTAAATTCGGTGAGCATATCACATGTACCCTCACCTCCATCGGCCATGGGTATTACATGTGCTTTGAATTGTTTTCCCGATTCCTGCAAAGATTCCTTTATTGCTTCACAAACTTTTATTGCATCGAGTGATCCTTTGAATTTATCGGGAGCAATGAGAACAGTCATAATACAATGTAAAATAAGATAGCGGTAACGCCTTGCCGAAGGGTCAGTATAGTATGCTCTCGAATAGCCTCTCCAGAGATCATAAAAAATTTCTAAATGGAAAATAAGGAAATATTTGTCCTGCGCTGAAAGTTGATTTCTCAGATGGTATTTCCAGAAAGCCGGTTACATTTTTCAGGTTAACAAAATCACCAGAGCCTCCACCCGCTTCGGAGTATGCAGTTAGTTTTCCGTTTTCACTTTTTACAGCAACTTGCAGAAAGTAAGTGAGCGCAGGGGCGAAAGAAAAATCCTTAGCAAGCACCGCGGTTAATGAAGGGACTTCTGCGCCTAAACTTTTCAAGAGCCATGGCTTGATGTACCGATAAAAGCACATATAGGTAGAAACCGGATTGCCGGGCAAGGCAAAAATAATTTTGCCTTCTTTTGAAACACCAAACCAGAAAGGCTTACCCGGACGCTGATTAACATGATGAAAAAGTTTTTTTACTTCCAGTTCTTCAAATACCTGAGGGATAAAATCAAACTTACCTTTCGAAACTCCTCCGGAAAGAATTAATACTTCGTGATCGTCCAGTACTTCGGAAAGGGATTTCAATAGTACGTCTTTCTTATCCGGAAAATGAAATTGTGCTGCCTTCCAGCTTAATGGTAGCATAGCCGCTTCAATAGCATACGTGTTTGACCGCCGGATTTGGTGAGGCCCCGGTTTTTCAGCTACGTCGACTAATTCATCTCCGCTCGATATAATTGCAGTTTTGGGCAAGGCAAACACGTCAACATGGTTCTTGCCCACGGATGCCAGCAAGGCTACTTCGGCGGGAGTTAGCATAATGCCTGGCTCCAATAGGATATCGCCTTCTTTGCTGTCTATGCCCTTTTTATGAATATTTTGGCCTAGTTCAAGGATGTCACTTACAATCCGGGCATTTCCATTTCTAATTTCCAGGTCTTCATATCTAATTACCGTGTCTGTTTTCCCCGGCAGCACGGCACCTGTCATTACCTCAATACAATTTTCAGTTTCGTGAAGAATTTTTTGAGGATCGCCAGCTGCCTGTGTCTCCTTCACGCTAAAATCCTTCCTGCCATGTTCCCACTGCTTGAATTGAATGGCAATACCGTCCATAGACACTCGATCAAAAGGAGGAAAATCCCGGTCAGCAACAATTTTTTCTGCGAGCACCCGGTGAAAAGCTGAATTAAGTTCAACACCCTCTACCTTTGGCTTATAAAGATTAGAAAATATGATATCCGCGGCTTCAGCAACACTTACCATGTAATTATTTTTAATTTTACCTTACTCCCGTTCTTCTTACAAAGAATACGAAAGTGAGTGCTTCTAAAAGTATGAGTAAAAAACAATTTACACACATTTCCAAGGATGGAAATCCACAGATGGTGAATGTTTCCGAAAAAAAAATTACGCTTCGAAGAGCACAAGCGCAAGCTATTATTGATGTAGGCGACGAAATTCTCGGCCTGATTCAAAACAACGAGATCGATCACTAAAAAGGGACCAGTATTTCAAACGGCTATCATAGCTGGCGTTATGGGTGCCAAAAAAACATCGGACTTAATTCCATTTTGTCACCCTTTAGGACTTGAAGATTGCCAGGTAAAAATTAGTGTGGTAAATCGTAAAATAGTGATCAACACCGAGGCTGTAGTAAGCGCAAAGACTGGGGTTGAGATGGAAGCCCTTACAGCGGCTTCAATAGCTGCCCTTACGGTTTATGACATGTGCAAAGCCCTCTCCCATAACATCGTCATTGAAGGAATAAAGCTGATGGCGAAATCGGGAGGAAAAAAAGATTTTAAACGGAATTAATATGACATTTCGAAGGAGGCTTTACCTCACCTTAAGTCCTTATGAAAGAGGAGGAATGATTGAGAGAATTTTTGAAATAATATTGATCGCAACAATAATTCTTAACATCCTGGCAATCGTACTGGATTCTGTTCAAAGCATCCATAATGAATATGCTGTTCTCTTTGATCAATTTGAATTATACTCTCTGATATTTTTTACCGTTGAATATATTGCCCGTATTTACTCCATTGTAGAGCATCCCAAGTATGCAGATCCAATAAAGGGCCGACTTAAATATATCACCACCCCTATTGCTATTATAGATCTATTGGCATTCCTCCCATTCTATTTGCGATTTCTTTCACTTGATCTTCGATTTCTCAGAATTTTCAGATTGATGGCGCTGTTTCGGATGTTCAAAATTGCGCGTTACCTCCACGCACTAACTATTTTCAGAAAAGTCTTGAGAGATCGAAAAGAACAACTCGTGCTAAGTTTCATTTTTATTTTATTCGTGCTTGTCGTCATTTCTTTTATCATGTTCTACGCGGAAAACGATGCGCAACCCGATAAGTTTAGCAGTATTCCTGCTACGATGTGGTGGGGTATTTCTACACTTACAACGGTGGGCTATGGCGACATTGTTCCCATTACGTCCCTGGGGAAATTTTTAGGGGGGATCTTTGCATTGGCGGGTGTGGGCCTGCTCGCTTTGCCTGCAGGTATTTTATCTGCTGGATTTTTTGAAATGCTTCACACAAAAAATGCAGAATCAAAAGCAGCAAAAACCTGTCCGCATTGCGGAAAAAAAATTCATGAAAAGTAATGCCGTCATAAAAGAACCATCAGTTGTACTGAACGGATTGATATTAGCAGGTGGAAAAAGCTCGCGCATGGGCTACGATAAAAGCCTCATACAATATCATGTTGTGTCGCAACGCGAATATTTATTCAATTTGTTAAAGAATTTTTGCGCTGCTGTCTTTACTTCGTGCAAAGCTACAAACGATATTCCCCCCAATTTTAATCCCCTTCCCGATCGATTTGATGTAGAGAGTCCGTTAAATGGAATATTAACTGCCTTTTCTTTTGATGCCAGTTCCGCCTGGCTTACTATGCCCGTAGACATGCCGCTCATCGATGAAAAAGTAATCTCTTATCTATTGAACAATCGTGACACTCAGAAAGTAGCTACTTGTTTTTTTGATTCAGATGGGAAAAATCCGGAGCCCCTGCTTACCATATGGGAGCCAACCGCACATCCTTTGCTACTCGGTTTTTCTGATGCCGGAAATATCAGTCCCCGTGATTTTTTAAAACGTGAAAAAGTAAATATCATAGAAATTCCAGATCGCATGGCGCTGGTCAATATTAATAGTCCGGAAGAATTAGAGAAATTTAAAGAGAATCAAAATCAATCTTTGTAAAGAATGGTAAGTTCAACCCTCCTGTTGAGCGCCCTTTCACTTTCGGAGCTATTGTCGTTTAGAGGTTCTTTCATTCCCTTTCCTTCAACGGAAATCCTGGAATCGGCGACGCCCTTTCCCAATAAGTAGTTCTTTAATTTCTGGGCCCGTTGAATGGATAATTTAAGATTGAACTTTTCAGATCCCACGTTATCCGTGTGGCCGATCAATAGGATCTTTATTTCAGGGTTATCAATCAAAGCCGTTGCCAGATCATCTAAATACCTGCTTGTTTCTTTATTGACCTCTACACTATTAAATTCAAAATTAAAATGCAACGTTGCTTTTTCCAGAATCAAAGGTTCATGTTGAAACTTGCCAGCTTCAGCACTTGTTTTGAAGGAATCCTCTTTTTGATTTAACCGCAAGTCCACATCTTCTTTCCGATTGTTCTTTAAATTTTTGACTTCTGTCGAGTCAATGCTTTTTGGAGTGGGTGGAGTCTTGTTCGTACTTGGCATTTTTTCCACCTTCTTGCGCTGAGATGCAGTTAACAGTTTTTTCGGTTGTCGTTTATTTTTTTTCTTCGGAACAACTAATTTTCTTAATTCAACTCCAACTTCTACCGCACCCGTATTTGACACATTTCTTACAATAATTGGAAAATCGTAGCTGAAACCGATTGATATATTCTCGCGATGAAATTGCAATCCTATAATACCAGACCTGCCGATCACATATTTTGTAATGATGTCGACATGCGTTGCCATTTGATTGCCAGGCTTTAACTCATAACGTGTGATGCATCCGGCGTTTACCACATTGGTAGCAGAACCTCTTGTAAAAAGTAGTTCCGGGAACACACTGACATTTCCACGGCTATAAGATCGAAATCCAACGGATGCTACAAACGTAGAGCTGAGTTGATTCTCCAATCCCAGAAAAGAGTCGCCAGGTTTGTTGAAATCAAAAAAAGAAACGCCCCAATACGCAAGCTTAGTTCCCTTCTGATCTGTTTGCTGCCAGTATAATCCAGCGCTGAATGTTATGAAATTAGAAACGACCTGTCCAACATTTTCGCCGGTTGATAGGGATTCGCTAAAACCTCTCCCGGGTATGTACTGTGACCCCGTATACAAACCATCGAGGTCAAATTTGCGATTTTGATATAGACCTTTTACCCCTAATGAAAAGGCCTGATTTTTAGCCACAGTAACATTTAGTGCATATGATAGTCCAATATCCTGCATATTAAAAATGCCAGCCTGACCCGATCGGTCATCCATAAAAGTCAGCCCAATACCTGCCCAACGGTTACCCGTTCTTGAAATAAGAGGATATGAAACATTAAGAATGTTGCTGGTTAAATGAAAACCTCCATCGGTAGCCTGATTTCGAAAATCAAAACTTATCGCTGCATAGTTAGAACTGCCTACCTGCGCGGGGTTAATACGTTGTGGGGTAAAATTATATTGACTGAATTGAAAGTATTGTGCAAAACCCGTCTTTGTCAAACAAATGAAAATCAGGCTAATTGTAATTCTGGTCATCGCACGACATTATCTAATGAGTACGACAGATCCCGAATCTTTTCCGTTTAATAAGACTTGTCCAACCGATCCCTGGCCCTTCACTTTCCAAAAATAAACACCTGAAGGTTGCTCCGCTCCGTTCTTTGTTCCATCCCATCCGCGCTGCACTACCTCTGAAACATCGGATG
Organism: uncultured Bacteroidota bacterium; assembly: GCA_963837415.1. Taxonomy (GTDB): domain Bacteria; phylum Bacteroidota; class Bacteroidia; order Cytophagales; family Cyclobacteriaceae; genus Chryseolinea. The sequence continues at coordinate 400,875 of CAWING010000012.1, forward strand.
TTTTATAAACGAGAGCGCCCTCCCTGTTGTATATACTAAATGAAAAATGTTGCGCAGAACCTAATCCGTAAATCTTTAGCTGATCATTTTGACCATCGTCGTTGGGTGAAAAAAGGCTGGGAATGAAACTGGTTTCTTCTACGACAATGCTAACTGAAGTTGTTCCTGTGCAGCCTAAAGAATCATACCCTGTAACGATATAGTCAATTGAGTTAAGAGGTGAGGCGACGGGATTAGCGACGTCATTATTATTCAATCCTGTGTCCGGCGTCCATACATAGCGTTGAGCACCTTCAACATGCAACTGAACTTCGCTCCCCTTCACAATTTTGTAGTGATCTGCGCTGACGGATAGCTCCGGTTTACTTATTTTAATTGTCCAGGCTTTCAATGAAGGGCAGCCTGTTACAGCTGGATTATAGTAAAATACGGTATCTCCTTTTTCCGTGGAAAAATTAAATTCATTGCTTTTCCCTAAAAAGCCTTCAGCCAATGAAAACCATAAAACTTCTGGGGCTGCGCTTAAAACAACATCCTCTTTTGAGCAAGCGGCTATTTCTTCAACTTCTAACGTAGCACAAGTGCCACCAGCACCGATACATAATCCGCCTGCATGAAAAGCATTGTCAATCGCCTGAATGGAAAAGTTCAAGCCACTTGCAGAAACATCTCGCAGCAATTTGAAATTTTCGGTTCCATTGTTTCCATGGGTCACCGTTAGGCGTTTTTCATTTACTAAATCGAATTCTCCTGCCTGATAATTTGCATCGCCATTCAGAAATAAATCAAATGTTAAAGAAGCCTGCGGCGTATGATCGTCTGCAGGTTTTTTCCAGTACATAAACAGGCGATTGAATACGGATATGGCAACGGGATCTTTGGGCTTGCCTGGGCCCAGATTTTTTCGTACATCATGATTTCTGTATAGGTATAATTCCAGGGAACCATTGCGCTCCAATTGGATTAAATCCAGGTCGCCGTCGTGTTCGATATCTCCAAACCGTTGACTAAGAAAAGGGTATGCCAAGGTATCTAACTCATTATTACTATACCAGATTCCATTTATTGGACTACCAGCCGGAGCGGTGCCGGAATAATTGACATCTACTATACCATCAAAATTAAAATCTGTTATAAATGAACTGCCGTTTTTCAAAGCAATAGGTACATCCTGGATTGAATAGATACCTGATGTACGCTGATACTTTTTTATGAACGATTGACCCTGTGCATCTTCAGCCATCAAAATAATCTCAAAGAATCCATCGTTATCAAGATCCCCGATTGAGGTATTACCCAATAATGGTGTGCTGTTTTGCGACTGGAAATAAAAATTGCCATTGTTAATTAAAAAGCCGCTGTGCAGCGAATCGGGTTTAAGTTTACCACTCACAAATAAATCCAAGTCGCCATCACCATCAGCATCTACAGTTTCTATTGCTGTGCAATGTATCATCACTGAATCATGAACAACGTTCCAGGAATATTCTGATTGTTGTTTTAAGATTTTTAAGTAAGATAACTCCGGATTTTCTCCACTTATTATTATCTCAGGTCTGGCATCGTTGTCCATGTCTGCAAAACGAGCTATCGAAAACAAGGGAAGTGTCAATGTTTTTTCTTCAAATCCAAAATCCCTCTTGTTTAGGTAGACCACTGTTAGAGGAACGCCGTTTTTTTCTCCAGATATAATTACGTCCATCGCATTGTCACGATTATAATCTACCACCCGATAGGCATGATACGAAATGATTGGAAGCGATTTAGTAAGCGTCAACAGTGTATTGACTGTGTCTCCTTTAATTATGCCCAAATAACATTTTTCAGATTCGTCTTTCATCAGTAACATAATGTCCAATAAACCATCGTTATTGAGATCCACCCATTCAGCAACACCATCGACAATGGAGTCGGGCAATACAATTTGTTCAGGGGAATGCTGGGCAGCGGTTTTCAGACCTAAGACCATAATTCCAACAAGAATTATTATTCGGGTCATGCCAATCATTTTTTAATTTTTTGAATTTGAAAAGTAATAGGCACGGAGATCTTGCTGGCAACTGGCTTGCCATTCAGTGTGGCAGACTTCCATGCGGGCATGTTCTCAATCAAGCGCTTAGCTTCTTTTTCAAAAGGTTCACCCAGGGATTTCACCACATCAATTTTTTCCGGTTTACCTTCTGCATTGATCACAAAAGAAATAGTCTGCACACCTTGAATTGAATCCTTCAAAGCCTCTGTTGGATATACAAGATTTGAATTAAAATAGTCATACAAGTTGGAGTATCCATGAAGCGGTTCTGCTTGTGTATAGGCTTCTTCGCTGGCAACAGCATCGGCATTTCGTTGCACTGTCGGTTTCTTTGGCACCGCAGGTTGAACCTGAGATAGTTCGCCTTTTGGTTCTTTACTCATACTATCTTCACTCGGCAATGAATCCAACACAAGGGGAGATGAAGGGGTTGATCTCACAGCAGAATCTTCCATTTTGCTGGTCTTCTCTACAACGGGCTGAACGGTACCCCTAGGGGACAAAAACCAAATGACCAATGCTGTAACGGCGACCACGGCAATACTCCAGCTAATAATCGGCTTCACCTTGCTCGTATTTGCCGGAACCCTTCTCTTTTCCAACAGGCGATCGAAGTTCATATAACTTTGTATTTCTTCATCCGAAGGATTTGGTTCGTGTTTCATTATTTTAATCTTTTGCTTCATTCTATTTTCAAGAAAAGTTTTTTCATTTTTTGCAATATCCTATACACTTTAACTTTTGCATATGTCTCAGTGACGCCTATTATATCGGCCACTTCTTTAAAAGGACGCTGTTCAAAAAAGCGTAGTTCAATGAGTTGTAGTTCCTCCACCGATAGTTTTTGAAGTATCACTGGCAACTGCTGCCGCAAGTCTTCCTGACGTGATTCGAAAGTAAGATCTTCATATAGCAGTGCTACATTTTCATCCTCAATAGTTACGATCCGGTAACGACTGCTTTTGCGGAAATAATCATTGCATTCATTCAGCGCAATTCGGAACAGCCATGCGGAAAAAGGTAACCCGCGAAACTCAAATTTTTTAATGTTGGTAAGTGCTTTTAAAAAAACTTGAGAAGTTATGTCAGCTGCTAATAATTTATCTCCCACACGGTGAAGCACAAAAAGAAAAATCCTCTTAAAATACTTTTCATAAAGAGGTCTAAATGCTTCAGGATCAGCTTGTGATCTAAGAATTAAAAATTCTTCCTCTTCGGCTGCAATCCTGCCGCTTATTTTTTTCTTTAATCACTAATATTTTTTCAGAGTCGCTTTTCAAAGCCTAAATGCAGGAAAGTCAAAAAGATACAGACATGGAAAATAATTTTTTGAAACTTAGGTGATGTAAGTTTTCAATCGATTTATAACTTTTCTTAATTATTTTTCGTACATAGTGTTATTATACCAAAATTAATTTCATCCATGAAAACAGTTGCTAAGACTTATGTCAACCCAATCCACCGCGATTTGCTCATTGCATTAAGCGTCGGATTCACAATGGCAGTAATCATTGTTTCGGCAGTGGTCTATCTACTGGCATAGAATAAAAAAAGGCTCCTTAATCGGAGCCTTTTTTTTGGTATCTAACCAATCTGTCATAAAAAAAACAGATTGAAAACGAAAAAAATTAAACTTTCATTGCCATCTCCGGACGAGCGGATATCCACTCTTCACCATCTTCAAATACTTCTTTTTTCCAGATTGGCGCTATCTCTTTTACTGAATCAATAATAAACTGGCAGGCCTCAAACGAATCTTTACGATGAGGTGTTGATACAGCTACTACCACTGATACTTCGCCTGGTCTCAAAGTACCAATACGATGACTCACAGCCCAACCTAACAACGGCCAGCGATGAGATGCCTCCTCAATAATTTTTCTGATCTGCGACACCGCCATAGTTTCATATGCTTCATATTCCAGCCAAAGCACATTTTTCCCATTAGCATTATTGCGAACAGTTCCGATAAAAACATTTAGCGCGCCCGCGCTAAGGCTAGAAACTGCATCGATGATTTTTTGGACATCAATAGACTTTTCTGTGATTTTAATCATGATTTGACAAGGTTGGGGTTGAACAATAAAATGCAGCGAGAGAATGAAGGTAAGGAAATACCCTAAAATCACAAAGGAAAAAAACATTTTACCCTCCACTTACAGGAGGGATAAGAGCAATTTCATCATTCGGATGTAAAAGAATATTTTCATCGGCATAATCATTATTGACCGCAATAAATAACGATCGTAACCCTAGCAGTTGTGGATAGCGTTCGTTTAGTGCCGCGCGTAAATCCGCAACTGTCTGTCCCTTTATCTCAATAAAAGTCTCTCTTCCTCCCAGCAAGTCCTTCGTAATTCCGAAAGCTTTAATTCTATACTTATTCATGGGGCAAAGTTATCTGTTATCCGTTAATAGTTAATGGTTATCCGTTCCAAGTTACCGGGTATCTAGAGCCCATATTCGGTTATTTGGAGAACCTTTAAGATCAAAAACACCATTTAATCCGTAGAAATTCTCTATATCAATCGTTATTTCCGGCCAAATGCGACAGAATAAAGGATTAACAATTTATCGGATAACTTTTAACAGATAACGAATATCTTTGTAAGTAACTCAATCAAGATTGACAACGCTTTACGATAACCACGGAAGACCTATTAATTATGTTCGACTGGCTGTTACAGATCGCTGTAACCTTCGTTGCTTTTATTGTATGCCGGAAGAGGGTATTCGTTATCTTCCAAAAAAAAATTTATTAACATTTGAAGAGATTGAGCGGCTGATTTCACTCCTCGCTTCTCTTGGAATTTCAAAAGTGAGGCTAACAGGCGGAGAACCTTTCGTCAGGAATGATCTAATGAAATTGATCAACCGAATAAGTGAGATACCGGGTATTCAGGATCTGCATCTCACCACAAACGGTGTACTTGACTGCTCCTCACATTCCTGAACTAAAAAAACTAGGAATCGCCTCTGTAAACCTGAGTCTTGATACACTGGACAAGTCCAGGTTTCATGCCATCACGAGGCGCGATGAATTTGATCCCGTTATGAACACCCTTGACCTCTTGTTAGAGCATGGTATTCCGGTAAAGATCAATGCCGTAGTAATGGAGGAAAAAAATATTGATGACATTATTCCATTAATCGAGCTAACGAAGAACAATTTGGTTGATGTACGATTTATTGAGGAGATGCCATTCAATGGTGCAGGGAATCACTACCCTACACTCCATTGGACCTACAAAAAAATTCTTGAATACATCGAAAGTCATTATCCTGAATTGCAAAAAATACCAGATGCACCTTTTTCAACTTCTTACAGCTATAAAGTTCCCGGCTACAAAGGAAAAATTGGTGTTATTGCCGCTTTCAGCCGCACATTCTGCGGGACATGTAACCGAATCCGAATAACAGCCCAGGGCACTTTAAAAACATGCCTCTACGATGATGGTGTTCTGGACGTCCGGCAACTTCTGCGCTCACCTGCAAGCGATGAGATAATAAAACAAAATCTTCTTGCTGCTTTTCACTCACGGCCTAAAAACGGATTTGAAGCTGAAGGAAATAGGAAAAATCATTTACCTGCTTCTGAGTCAATGTCAACCATTGGTGGCTAGTCAGAAAAAATGCAATTAGCATTCTTATAAAAACTCAGGCTTTCCTTTCAACTTAATTTTGCAAACAAATGGGGCGGATCCGTAGTCACTAAGAATCTTTTTTATTTTCGGCCACTTGCCAATAAGTGTTTGATATTGTAGTTCAAAATTAGAGCCCGTTGGAAGACTGATGATAAACACGGTTATTCCCAATTTCTTCAGCAAGGAGAACTCATTTTGCCTGGTCTTCATTTTTAAATCAGGAGTGATTAAAATACCCTTTACGCTTTTTAATTTTTCAAAAAGCTCTACGTCTTTGATGCCCTTCCCGAATTCACTTTCAGTGCTAAAGACATTATTAACACCTTCATGACTTTCAAGGACATTTAAGGCTTGAGCTACGATCTTTGGTAATTGTTCATCAAAATAGAAATCCATCAAACAGCTTTAGTAAACTCTATAACATCCTCTATTTGATTCGTACTTAAATCAAATAATCTGGCTACTGATTTTTTAGATTCGCTTGCCCGCAGAAGATTATATATGGTTTGTATTAATATATTAGTTCCTTCAATTACAGGTTGTCCAAATTGGTTTTCAGGATTGACTACAACAGATTTGTTTTTACCGAGGGGATAAAATTTGCTCGCGATTTTATCATCATCAAATTGTATCCTATTAATAGACGGTTTAAGCACTTTAATTAATACCGTTTGCAAACGTGCGTCCGCGGTAAGCAGTTGTTCCTCATTTCCAAATAGCAAGGATTTTTCATTGATGTAGATATTCTCCATTGCAAATGGATGCGGCGTCTTCAAAAACTCTGACATGACAGTATGTGCTTCCATTATTCTGCTGGTTTTTATTCCTCTTTCTTTGAGCGTATAAAAGACGACCATCTCCATGAGCGTAAGGAAACTGACAGCTGCAATACCCTTTATCTTAACGTGATAGGTGTAATGTGCCGTTGATGGAAGTCTTTGTTTTGCATAGTAATTAAACCAATAATTAGCCTTCGCATAAGGAACTCTTAATATGCGACTAGCATCGGCGGCGGTGTAACTACCCAAGCCAATATTTGATGTTCCGTTCCTCATTTCGGACCTATTAAATAATATAATTTAATACGAAACAGAAGGGTGCCTAGTTATAATAATTATGTAGGGAGACTCATCCTCTCTTAGATTTCAAAAGTGATCAAACGATAAGTTATATTCCACAATCTTCCTATTTTGCGGCTCGTTATTCCAAGGATTATGAGAAAAATAGTTTTTTCAAGAGACGTACTTCCTCATGGCATTGCCATCTGTATATTTCTTATCGTTACCATCTCCTTTTTTAACCCTGTATTCTTTGACAGTAAAGTTTTAGATCAATCTGATATTCAACAATGGGAAGGTTCGTCTAAAGCGATGCGGGACTTTCGTGCACAAACTGGCGAAGAGCCTCTATGGACACCTTCCATGTTTAGCGGGATGCCCGGTTATTTGGTGAACGTGGAGTGGGGGAACAAAGTGGTAGGTTATCTGAAACAAATTATGTCGTTTAAGCTTCCTCATCCGATATGCAATATCTACCTGGCCATTTTATGCTATTACATTATGCTGCTCGCCTTCGGCGTCAGACCCTATTTAGCCATCGCGGGGGCGTTGGCATTTGGCCTCTCATCTCATTTGATAATTGGGTTAAGCGTAGGTCATAGTTCACGAATTGGCGCCATTGCATTTATGCCTTTAGTCATGGCCGGAATTCATCTTGTCTTTTCCGATAAAAAAATACTTGGATTCGGCGTTACTACTGCCGCATTAGCTCTCCATTTCCGGGAGAACCATTTGCAAATTACCTATTACTTATTGCTGATTGTTGCTGCGTATGGAATAGTGCAGTTGGTTATGTTCATAAAACAAAATAAAGCAGCGGAGTTCTTCAAGAGAATTGGCGTGCTTATTCCTTCAGCAATTATTGCTGTGGGTACCTTCCTCGCGCCGATGTGGGCGATTCTGGAGTACACTGACTATTCGCGAGGGAAATCGGAGCTGGCATCCTCTAATGCGTCGCATGTATCAACCGGCATGGATCGCAGTAATGCTTTTGCGTATAACTATGCTATTGATGAACCGATGACACTACTGATACCAAATTTTTATGGCGGCAGTGGCAGCAATCTGCTCGTACAAGATCCCGAAAGTGAGGTTTACAAAGCGCTAGCTCGCTCAGGTGACGAAAAAACGTTTAATCAACTTGCATATTATACCAGCGCCTACTGGGGACCCAGTACGCCTGCGCCTTATTATGGTGGCGCTGTTGTCGTTTTTTTATTTGCGCTCGGCGTAGCTTCTGCAGAAAAGAAGTATGTGTGGTGGATTGTACCTGTTAGTATTCTTGCGATCATGATGACTTGGGGAAGTAACTTTTCATCTTTCAATTACTTCCTCTTCGATTACCTTCCGGGATACAATAAATTCAGATCTGTAACTTTTGCTTTAATCATCCCTCTATTTTCCATGCCGCTATTAGGATTTATAGCGCTGGAAAAAATTCTGCAAGAAGGACTAAGTAAACAGGCTAAGAAAAAATTGCTTATTGTCTTTGGGATTATAGGCGGGATTTGCTTGCTGCTATTACTTTTTGCAGGGATGTTTAGCTTTATTAAAGATGGTGAAGAGCAAAGTCCGGCTTGGTTCATAAATGCTTTAGCAGATGATCGCAAGAGTCTGTTAAGAAGCGATGCATTCCGTTCGCTGGTCTTCATAACACTAATGTTTGGTGTTCTTTACTTCGAAGCCTGGAAACGCTTTTCAGTTACTGCATTTTATGCCTTTTTAATAATTATTATTCTGGTGGACATAGCTGTTGTAGATGCTCGCAATCTCACGAAGGATGATTATAAACGGAAACGCGAAAATTCATTTTCCATACCCACAGAGGCTGACCAGGAAATATTGAAAGACAAATCGCACTATCGTGTGTACAATCTTAATCCACAAGATCTTCCAGGCACATTTCGTGAGGCCCGTACTTCATACTTCCATAATTCGATTGGAGGATATCACGGAGTTAAGTTAAGACGCTATCAGGATCTATATGATTCATGCATGTTCAGAGAGACAATTGACTTTATTCAAGATGCTTCATCTGGTAAACTTGACTTTGGTAAATACGGTATAGTCAACATGCTCAATACAAAATACTTTGTATATGGACCAGGGCGAGACAACATTATTCCAAATGAAGGTGCTCTTGGAAATGCCTGGTTTGTTCCAGAGGTTATCACAGTCAACTCACCAACCGAAGAACTTAAAAAAGTTTGCGAAATCGATACCCGAAAAACTGCTGTAGTGGATGGTTCAAAATTTCAGGTTGCAGATTTTAAGTTTGATAGTTCGTCAACTATAAAAATTGTTGAGTATAAACCCAACTACCTCAAGTACGAAAGCCAGTCGAAAGAAAATGGGTTTGCCGTATTTTCTGAGATTTATTACCCCAAAGGCTGGAACGCGCTCATCGATGGAAAAGAAACCGAAATTATTCGTTCTAATTATGTACTCCGGGCGTTACGTATTCCTGCCGGTAATCATATTATTGAATTTAAATTTGAACCTGCAGCCTACGTCACCGGAAATAAAATTACAATGGCTTCCTCCTGGCTAATGTTACTTGTACTTCTGGGAAGTATAGGCTGGACGTTGAAGAAAAAAGACGAAGGTTGAAATGAAAGTAGGTGGTAAAACTTCCTTTGACCGACCTCTTACCGATTACATTCGGTAGTCCGTTTCAAACCCATCATAACACTACCTACCCTCCTCCTTTCACTTTCATCTTTAAGGTATAAACTGATTTGCCTGCAGTAATGAAGAGGGTCTTTCGATCTTTCCCTCCAAAGCAGACATTGGCGGTCCAGGGCGCATCAACATCAATCTGTTCAATTTTTTTGCCTTGTGCATTGAAAACGGTGACGCCTTTGCCAGTGAGATAAACATTTCCTTTGTTGTCTACCGTCATTCCATCAGAGCCCATTTCAGCAAACAATGTTTTATCAGACAACGTACCATCATCATTAATTCTAAAAGAATAGGTTTTCTTTGCGTTGATATCAGCCACGTACAATTTTTTACCGTCAGGTGTTCCTATAATTCCATTGGGTCTTACAAAATCAGAAGCTGCTACTGTTATCTTCTTTTTGTCCGGGGATAAGTAATAGACATTCTCCTGCACAATTTCTTTTTCTGTTCTTGTCCAGTAATCTCTTTTATAGAAGGGATCCGTAAAATAAATTCCGCCCTTTCGATCCACCCATAGATCATTGGGGCCGTTCAGTTTTTTTCCCTCAAAATCATTTACTAAAACCGTGACCTTCTTGTTTTTATCGATCATCCACAATTGATTATTAAGGTCAGCACACGAAAATAAATTTCCATCGTCGTCAAAATAAAGTCCATTGGATCTGCCGGCTCCCTCCATGAATACCGACAATGTTCCATCGGTTGACCACTTCATGATCTTATCATTTGGTTGATCTGTAAAAAAAATATTGCCATCCGGATCGGCCGCAGGCCCTTCCGTAAAAAGAAAGTCTGAAGAGACGAGGTTGAGAACAGCTCCTTTAGCGACGGTTTTGCTTTCAATATTCTTTTCTGACTGAGAAGAAACTGTTGAAATTACTGTTAAAAGTAAGAGAGGTAAGCAGAGGATGCGTATTGCGGTCATTATAGACGTATTTTTTTAGTTAACAATTTTAGAGTCTACTGAAAAGTCCCGGGGGACTTCCAACCTTATTCCCTTAGTAACAATAAATTTTTAGTTTATATAACCTTATTACCTTATCAGCAGCTTATCGAATTGAAATGACCGGACAATAATGTAATAAGGTTGTTTCGTCATATTCTCTAAGGTTACTAAGGTAATAAGGTTTCGAAGTGCACGATTTTTATTGAGTGTTCATTTTAAAGGTACCTTCTTAACTGAATTTATAATTGGAAATTTAAAATTATTTCATCGCTAAATATTTACATCGTGTTACGGGACGACATTGATTATTCATAAAGGGTGGAGATGTCTAAAAATTTACTTCTATATAACCTTGTGATGTAATTTTCTCCTGCCCGTGAAGCAGGGCTGCCCTCCAGGCTGGACCTTCCTTTATTAATCGTATGGCTTCCTGGTCGCAATACGGTGAAATGCTTTGTATCACCACATAATTCCAGGTAGCGCCATCCGTACCTACGGTAAAAACGATCTTTACTTTTCCGTTGAAAGGTCTTGTTGGTGGCCTCCTTATATTTTGCTCGAGGTATGTTTTAAACGCAGGCATCCCATTCCGGGGAAACGGAAATTCGCTCAAATGATCATACACATAACGCCTTCCATCTTTACCTTCCGACACCCCATGCACGAGCCGATTATCGCGATATTGTTCTTTATAGTAAGGCTTTCCATCTTGATGAAATCCATACCACATACCTTCTTTTCGTCCGTTTCTATAGTTTCCTTCTTCCGCTACCTGACCCGAAGCATACCACTGTATCGATTTCCCATTCCCATTTATTACCTGAGGATTGCCCAACGAGTCCCATACACTTCCTGTAAAAGTTTCGTCTCCATAAAAAACTTCACTTTGCAGAGCTCCATTCCAATGAAAGTTTTCCCATTTTCCAATGGGTAGCTCCTTTTCGTACCGACCTGCGGATTCGTAGGTGTTGTGATCTGAGTAATAAATAAAAATTCCATTTTTCATATCCGCTGAATAGGTGCCTTTCATCTGTACTGTGCCGTTCTTAAAATAATCCAATATGGAACCTTGCCACCGTCCTATAGAATCATTTTGTCCAATTCGATAGAATTTTGCGGAGGAGGTATCTTGTGTTTCTTTCCAATGGGCATCATAAAATACCTGCCTGGGCTCAAGGGTAGAATTAGTAGACGCAATCGTATCCCTTAACTCTTGTTGGGTTTTTTTGATTTTATAGTTCAATACATAGCGCAATTCCGGGAGAGCCCTGAATTTTTTAGTTATAATTTCAAGGCTGTCGTTATACACATAGGATTCATGTTCAATCTGCATTATCCTATAATACGTTTCCTGCCGGCGCAGTTGAACATAATCGCGTAGAATAGCAGTATCCGACGCAAGTGCAAAGGGTACTCTGCTGAGAGCGTTCAAAGATGACTCGATAGAATCCCATGCAGGAAGAACCGTTTTCAAACTATCTTTCAATTCACCATTTGTTGTCGCCGTTTTGTATAGCTCGTCGGTGTGATCTTCCGTTTTTAAAACGCGCTGAAAAATTTCATAGTAGCGCAATTGATCCTTGGGCAGCACGAACAATGTGCTGGCAAGCAACACGACTAAAAGGGCGAGATATTTTTTTTTAGCAAACCAACGGAGCTTAAAATGAAAAGTAGCCAATAGTAATCCGGCAAGACAGCCACCGATGTGGCCAGCCATGTCTACGCTTACTCGGGTGGAGATGAATGCATTGATCCCGAGAAAAATCACAAAGTTTAAAATAACATTGGTTAATTTCTCTCTGTCACGAAAGCTTCCGATAAGTTCAGCACCGAGCCGGTAACCGAACAAGCCAAATAAGGCACCCGAAGCTCCTGCACTCGATACGTATAGATTGAATATCAAGCTTACCAACCCAGCAGCTATGCCACAAAAAAAATAGACCAGTAAAAATCGCCCGGTACCTAGTGCGGGGTCAAGCATGGAACCTAATACATACAATGCGTACATATTTACCAGAAGATGGATGATACCAAAGTGAAGAAACATCGACGTTATAATTCTCCACGGCTGACCGCCTAACGTTAAGGGATTGAGGTTAGCTCCTGCTTCAAGAATAGCAAGGGAATCTGAACTGCTATCCATCATCAGACTCTGTTGCTTAAACGCCAACACCCCGAACGCAACGAGATTAATACAAATAAGAATATAAGTTGATATCGGTTGTTTTTTCATCGGGCAAATAAAGGTTCAAGGTTTAGAGTTCAAGGTTTAAAGTTGTCAAATGGAAAACCTGGAACCTGCACCCTAAAACTAAAATTAAGATAACGCCTCTAATCGTTTTAACAATGGCGGATGTGAATAATGAAAAAACACGTACCAGGGATGCGGGTACAAATTGCTTAAACTATCAACAGAAAGTCTTTTTAGTGCGACTACCAATGCGCCGCCATCAAATGTTTCTTTGGCGTACGCATCGGCTTCGTATTCATTTTTCCGGCTATACATATTCATCAACAATCCTGTGATCCCCGATATGGGTGAAAATAAAATTCCAAAAGCGAGTAAGTTTAAATGGATGGCCAATTGAGAGCCTCCTAATGCCAGTGAAATATTTTCATTAAAAATCATCAACGACAAAACAAATAACGTAAACACGATCTGCAGAACAGAAAGCACATAACCCCAAACAATATGTTTCTTTTTAAAATGTCCGACCTCATGCGCCAGTACTGCTACTAATTCATCCGTTGTATGATTGGCAATGAGTGTATCGTATAATACAATTTTTTTCTTTTTACCTATTCCTGAAAAAAAAGCGTTAGCCTTTTTGGATCGTTTTGATCCATCAATAATAAAAATATTATCCAGCGGGAAATTGACTTTTTTTGAAAACGATTCGATTGCTGTTTTTAATTCACCGTCCTGCAAAGGAGTAAGTTTATTAAATAAAGGGAGTATGAGGGATGTATAAAACATATTCGCAAATAAAATAAAAGCCGCGGCTATGATCGAAAACCAGATCCAGAATGCAGGACCAATAGCTTGAACCAAATAAATAAGGGTAGATAATAATAATCCTCCCACGATGGCAGCAAGAAGATACCCCTTGGCCTTATCTGCTATAAAAGTTTTCATCGTTGTTTTGTTGAAACCATATTTTTCTTCTATAACAAATGTGCCATACAATTGAAAAGGAATAGTCAGAATATCCGAAGCGAGCATTAGCACACCAAAAAAGGCAAGCGCTAATAAAATCTCATTTTCAATGGAAACGCGAAGTAAATTATCAAGCCATCCAAAACCTCCGGTTAAAAGCATAAAAACTGAAAGCAGAAAACTAAAAGCTGAAGTAAGGAAAGAAAACTTTGTCCGTTCCCGGTGATACGCTAATGATTTTAAATATTTATCCTTTTCATAAAAGGATTCGATCTCGCGTGGAATATCCGTGCGCTGAGATTTGAGGTTTATAAAATCCAAAATCTGATCGAACACATAATTCACTATGGTAATTACTAAAATTACAATCAAAAAAGTTTGAGGATGCATAGCCGATAATTACATTTTACAAAATAGCTGTATGTTACCAAAATAACTTTGTATTCTGTGATTTATCCGGTAGGTAATATTACCTTCCCAATATCAATTTTTGTTTTAAAAAGTTCGGTTTGTTGTTATTATATTGCGGCACTTTTTTTCAGTTAATCCCATTTTAACACTCGCTTTTAACGTATCGTTCCGGAAATGAAATTTACTGAATCCATTCACCTACAAAGGCGGTTTAATGAAGTCATTCCTGGTGGAGCACACACCTATGCAAAAGGCGACGATCAGTTTCCGGAGTTTATGCCCGCTTACATAGTCAAGGGAAAAGGTTGCCGGGTATGGGATGCTGATGGGAACGAATACATAGAGTATGGAAGCGGCTTGCGGTGTGTTGGACTTGGTCATGCTTTTGAACCTATTGTAACAGCCGCTTACAACCAAATGAAGCTGGGAACCAATTTCAGTCGCCCTTCAACGATAGAGCTTGAGTGTGCAGAAGAATTCCTGAGCTTGATAGAAGGGGCAGATATGGTGAAATTTTGTAAGAATGGATCGGATGCCACGGACGGAGCGATCAAACTTGCTCGCGCATACACGGGCCGGGACATGATCGGGATGTGCGGAAGCCACCCTTTTCTTTCTGTAAACGATTGGTTTATAGGTTCTACTCCGATGGCCGGAGGAGTTCCCGACGCCGTTAAGAAATTAACAGCCAAATTTTACTACAATGATTTGGAGAGCGCTGAAAAAATGTTCGCCGATTATCCCAATCAAATTTCCTGTGTTATCCTAGAGGCAGAAAAAGCAGATCCTCCACTCGATAATTTTCTTCACAAACTTCGGGATCTAACGCATAAAAACGGAGCTGTTTTTATTATAGATGAAATGATCACCGGGTTCCGTTGGCATCTGGGCGGCGCACAAAAAAAATTCAATATAGTGCCGGATCTTTCGTCATGGGGCAAAGCGATCGGCAACGGTTTTTCAATTTCTGCCCTGGTGGGAAAAAGGGAAATAATGGAGTTGGGAGGTTTATATCATAATAAAGAAAGAGTCTTCTTATTATCCACTACACACGGGGCGGAGACCCATGCGTTAGCCGCAGGTATTGCCACCATCAAATTCTACAAAGAACACGATGTCATTGCTAGACTTCATGAACAAGGTAAAAAATTGGAAGAAGGTGTAATGAAGGCGTCGCGTGATCTCAATTTACAGGACAAAGTTGCTATTGTGGGCCCTCCTTGCTGTTCTGTATATACTTCACGGGACCAAAACAATCAACCCTCGCAGCCTTTTAGAACATTGTTTATTCAAGAGACGATGAAGCGCGGATTGTTGATGCCTTCCAGTATTGTGTCGTACTCACACTCCGACGAAGACATAAAAACAACAGTGGAAAAAATTCATGAAGCTCTTATTGTTTACAAAAAGGCACTGGATGAGGGAATAGAGAAATACCTCGAGGGCAGAAATGTTCAACCCGTCTGGAGAAAATATAATGCGGCTTCATCGAATCATTGAACTTCAACATTCCGTCCGCAAGGAAATCGTACCGTTCAGAAGCGACTTTCGTAGTTAAAGTATGCAGCTATTGCCGGTTTGAATTAGAAAGTCTAAATTTTCACAATGCCGGTAGTGAATTCTTCCATCGATAGGCTCGCATAGTTCAAGAAATCAAGATATACAAATGATAAAGACATGAATACGATACATTTTTTACACATGAAAACTTTCGGAGTAGTGACTCTATTCATAACACTCCTTGCTTGTCAGTCGGGAAAAGAAAAAGGGAACACAGAAGAAACGCAAGATTCAATTCCAGCTACGACAACAGGTTTTAAACCTAATCCACAGAGGGTCGCAAAGGTGGACGTGAAACCCTTGGCCATCGGAACAAAAGCACCTGATTTCAAGCTGCCTGACGTAAGCGGAAAATTTTATACGCTGGAAGATTTTAAGGACGCAAAAGTGTTGGTGATGTTATTCACATGTAATCATTGCCCTACCGCACAAGCCTACGAAGACCGCATTATTAAATTTACAGATGAATATAAAGATAAAGGTGTGACTGTAGTTGGTGTTATGCCGAATAGTACGATGGGCCTTCTTCCCGAAGAATGTGGCTATACGGACCTGAACGACTCATATGAGGAAATGATCATACGCCACCGCGACAAAAAATATAATTTCCCTTATCTCTACGATGGAGATACTCAATCCATGGCTATCGCCTATGGCCCCGTTGCTACACCACATGC
The DNA here is from genome assembly GCA_963837415.1 of uncultured Bacteroidota bacterium. Classification (GTDB taxonomy): domain Bacteria; phylum Bacteroidota; class Bacteroidia; order Cytophagales; family Cyclobacteriaceae; genus Chryseolinea. The sequence continues at coordinate 417,042 of CAWING010000012.1, forward strand.
ATATGTATTTGATGGTGATCGTAAACTGGCTTACATCGGCCGTATTGATGCCATTGAAAAACCAGGAAAGGCTAACGCAGAAGATCTTCGCGCGGCCGTTGATGCTGTACTCGCCGGTAAGCCAGTTGCAACTCCAGAAAATAAAACCTTCGGCTGTTCCGTCAAATGGGGATGGAAAGATGAGTACAATAAGAAGGTAGAAGATGACTGGAAAGGTAAACCAGTGGCGATTGAAAAAGTAAAGGAAAATCAAATTAAAAATATTGTTAAAAATTCATCCGATAAACTTCGGCTTATTAATTTGTGGGCTACCTGGTGCGCGCCTTGTGTTATTGAATATCCTGATCTGGTAAGGCTTCAACGGTGGTATGGACACCGTAATTTTGAATTTGTTTCCCTGTCAGCGGATAAACCTGAACATAGCGACAAAGCATTGACGTTTCTGAAGAAGGTGCACTCTCCCGTAACAAATTACTTGTATGACGGAGAAGATAAATACAAGCTCATTGAAGCCATCGACCCAAAATGGAACGGTGCTCTACCGTATACCCTACTGGTTGAACCAGGGGGGAAAATAGTATACAGCTACCAAGGACCTGTTGATCTGTTGGAATTAAAAAGAGCCATCGTGGAACATCCCCTGATGGGAAGATATTATTGATTTCTTCTTGCGCCCCTGCGTCTTTGCGGTAAAAATTTAAACCGCAAAGACGCAGGGGCGCAAAGAATGATGCAAAATTTAAAAGCCTTATTAATGAAAAAAATAATTCTCTCGACAGCCTTGCTTGTTTTGTTTTCTTATACAACCCAAGCTCAAAGTTTTAGGAAAGTCGACAAGAGTCCCCTGGATTACGCATATTTTCCGGATCATTTCGCTCACGACCGTAAAGAAGGTGAAAAAGCTATTGTGCGAGTAACGTATAGCAGGCCCTCCAAAAATGGAAGAGAAATTTTTGGTAAACTTGTTCCTTACGGTTCAGTATGGAGGACAGGCGCAAATGAATCTCCTGAAATTAAATTTTATCAGGATGTTGAATTAAATGGGGAAAAAGTGAATGCCGGAACCTATTCGCTTTTTACTATTCCCGGAGAAAAAGAATGGACCATTATCTTAAACAGCGATCTCGATTATTGGGGAGCATTTAAATACAACGCTAAAAATGATGTGCTAAGAGTAACAGCACCGGCGTCTACATTGAATGATCCACTCGAAAATTTTTCCATTCAATTTGAAGGGAAAGGTGAAAAACAGGCGGTGATGAAACTGGGTTGGGATAAGGCTGTTGTTGATGTGCCTTTCAAATACTGATGATTGTATTTATTGTTAATTTTTGATGGGTTAAGCAAACCTCCTCAGTGTGCTAATCGCACGCATCGATGTGATTATTTCCTTCACGGATTGAAATGGAAATTCTTCCTTTAATCAAGAAGTTATTTGATAAGCAGATACTAAAGTATAAATTATCTTTTACTGGTATTATCACCACCTTAACGTGTCACACTATGAGCAATCCACTACCCTCTAAAAAAATTAACCGAAGAGAATTTATTACGTCAGCTGCAGCTGCCTCAGCAACATTTACCATTGTTCCAAGACATGTCATTGGTGGGCCTGATTTTATAGCTCCCAGTGATAAAGTAACAATAGGCTACATTGGTTGCGGAACACAAGGGATGCGTGAAATGACACAACTCATTGCCAATCCTAAACTTCAGATTGTGGCGGTCTGCGATCCTAATAAAAAAAGTACGGATTACATAGACTGGTCCCCGACGGGTATTCGCGATGGAATACGAAAAGCATTAGAAGACCCTTCGTGGGGTGAAAACTATAAGGGCATTCCCGGGGGTCGGGATATCGGACAAGAGTTCGTTGAAAAGTACTACGCGAAAGACAAGGGGAACAAATATAAAGGATGCGCCTCCTATGTAGATTTTAGAGAGCTGCTGGAAAAAGAAAAAGATGTGGACGGATTGAAAATCATGACTCCCGATCACCTTCATGCTGCCATCTCAATCGCCGCCATGAAAAAAGGAAAACATGTGGTAATCCACAAACCTATTGCCAATCGGATGTATGAAACTAAACGCGTTATTGATACCGCTCGCGAGACGGGTGTTAGCACTCATTTGCTGGCGTGGAGTAAACAGAGTGGCAACGACAGCGTAAAAAAATGGATCGCCGATGGCGCGATTGGCAACCTGAAAGAAATTCACAATTGGTCATACAGGCCTGTCTGGCCACAGTGGACCACATTGCCCCAAGAAACGCCGCCAATCCCTCCGGACTTCAACTGGGATTTGTGGCTCGGCCCCGTGCTCCATCGACCTTACCATCCGAACTACACACATTGTGTGTTCCGTGGCTGGTATGACTTCGGCGGCGGAAGTATTGCTGATATGGGTCACTACAGCCTCTGGCCAATGTTCCTTACCCTGGGTATAAATACTCCTGCGATTAGTGCAGAAGCGTATGGCACGACGACGCGCACAGTGGTTGATCATGTCAGCAAAAATGTAGTGAATGATGTTGGCTTTCCATATTCCAGTATTATCCGGTTTAAATTTCCAAAGCAGGAAACGGTGCCAGCGTTTGATCTTTTCTGGTACGATGGAGGCATGAAACCACACACGCCTGAAGAGTTGGAAGTCGATGGTAAAGATCTGCCCACTGAAGGCATGTTGTTCGTGGGTGACAAAGGAAAAATTCTCGGAGGATTCCGAAATGAAAAACCCGTCCTTCTTCCTGAGAGCAAAATGAAAAGTTATATGGAAGGCAAACCTGCGATAGAAGACACGGTGTACCGGGCTGATGATGTGTGGATCGATGCTTTCAAAGAGAAAAAGCAGTCCCCTGGAAGCTTTTTGTTAGCTGGTCCAATTTCCGAAACCATTAACCTCGGAGCCGTTGCCCTGCGCGCAAAAAAGAAAGTTCTCTATAATTCAGAGAAAATGGAGATCACCAATATGCCCGAAGCGAATCAGTATTTGAAAAGGGAGTATCGGAAGGGATGGGAGCTTTAATCCCTTACAGAAATTCTTAAGACTGAACTTTTCACCTAAGGAAACTAGTCAAAAAGTAAACCGGAGAAATTCATGGAAAAAACTGTTGCCCCGGAAGTCACGGGCTTTGTAAGGCCTTCTATTTTAAAATCGGAAGGACAATCATTTTCGAGACCAGGGCTCATGTTGAAGGATGACATCTCTTTAGCGCAATGGTCACTCGTAGAAGAAGTACGCGCAGGTAAATGGAAGACGCTCGATTTTGCCGAAGTAGCGAGGCGGGATTTTGGACTCAACGGGATCGAGTATGTCAATACATTATTTGAAGTTCCAACAGAAGACTATCTTAAAAAATTAAGGAGAAATGCAGAAGATCAGGACGTGACCAATGTACTCATCATGGTGGATGAAGAGGGTGATGGGTGTATGCCAACAAGGGAAGGACGCGTTCAATTTAATATTAACCATCGAAAGTGGATTGATATAGCTCATTTCTTAGGGTGTCACAGCATCCGCACAAATTGCCGGGGTCCGGAAAATGTTAACAAAACCGAAGCCTTAAAATGGGCTGTCGAATCGTACAATATCCTGTTGGAATATGCAATGACGGCCAAGATCGGCGTGGTAATTGAAAATCACGGGGGCGTTTCCAACGATCCGGATTTCATGGTAGCCCTCATGGAACATGTGGATAATCTTTATTTTGGTACTTACCCTGACTGGCGGGAGCCAGATAAAGACTTCGATAATTATGCTTACCTGGAAAAAACATTACCCTACGCGGGAGGAATGTCTTATCGAAATCAACCAACCGAAGAACTTACCGCTAAGATGATCCGACTCGCCAAAAAATCAGGATATCGTGGCTGGTATGGAATTGAATCTTCCGGACGCGATGAGATCAAAAAGGGTAAAGACTTGCTGAATAAATATTTGTTTGAGATTTGAGATGTGGAGGAAAAAACATGCATTTCTAAGTCGGATGTGGATAATAGTAGGTGTGCTTTCAGACACATCTCCATTGATGGATCTATCTATACCCGATAACATAAGCAGCTTTTAAACCAACTAATATTTGCGTATGTTAATATTGAAATCAAATCCATGAACAACAATAAATAGTCCCCTTGGATATAAGGGGTTTTTAGTTTTACCAAACGCACAATAAACGATATGAAATTTGCACTCCTTACTGTCACGTACTCAGGGTTATTTTACTCCGGCAAAGCTCTAACCGTCGAGCAACAAATTTACAAAGCAAAGCAATTGGGTTTTGAAGGTCTTGCTATTGAAACAAAACGGCCCATTGCATCTCCGCTGGACCTGACTAAGGCAGATCGACATCGTATTAAAAGCGTGGCAGCCGATCAGGGCATTGAACTTTGCGCCGTGGAAAGCATGAGCAATTTTTGCAGCCGTCATAGTGAAGAACGCGAAAATAATCTGGCGATGATGCAACAGGTGCTCGAACTAGCGCATGATCTAGACGTTGACATGGTAAAAATATTTGCAGCATGGCCCGGTATAATTGACGACGAAGAAGTGATTGCCATGTATGCGCCCTATGAAAAAGGGAACTATTTTAAACCGTTAAATCCCCTTGATCTAAAAGTTTGGAACCGAGCAGTGAGTGGTATCCAAGAGACAGCGGCATGGGCCGAAGACATGGGCATTACATTGGTGCTGCAAAATCATGCGCCCGTTCTCAGGCCAGGGTATGAAGATACGTTGGCGATGATGCAGGAGATCGACAAAAAAAATGTGGAGCTTTGCATTGATGTTCCGCTGTTTTCCGACCGGCAAAAACACGAATATGTGCGCGAGGCCGTTAAGAAATGCGGTGACCATCTTTTATATACACATTATGGCGCGTGGAATTTCATGGAAGTTGACGGTGAGGTAGTTCAGGAACCCGCTCCTCATCACGGTGGAAAAATTAATTATGAAACCTTCATTGAAGCCTTACACCAAATTGGGTATGACGGCTATCTGACTTCAGAGTATTGCCTTCCCTTAATTAAAAATCATAAAATCGCCGGCGTAGAGGAAGTTGACAAGGCAACCATTTTAGGCATGCGATACATGAAACAATTAGTTGAACGATTCACTTCAATAAAAAAGGCAGCATCATCAAAAGCCTCTCTTGTTTAAAAAAGCCATTTTTCATAAAGCGCAATTCTCGCAGATACAAATGCTGAGTTTTGTATTTTGATCCCACAAACCAACTCCCAATTCCATGAAAATACGTCTAATGGTTATGATGTTCCTGCAGTTTTTCATCTGGGGATCATGGTACGCCACGGGAGGCAATTACATGAAGAGCCATGGGATGAGCGACATTATTTACCTGGCGTATATGGTCAGTCCAATTGGGTCCATCGTTTCACCATTTTTTCTGGGCATGATCGCAGATCGTTTCTTTGCCGTACAGCGCGTCATGGGAGTGATGCATATTCTCAGTGGCGTTTTCGTTTTCTGTGCACCCTATTTAGGGGAAGCCTCCCCTACCTTGTTTCTTCTCTTCCTACTCTTTCACATGTTATGCTATATGCCAACCGTTGGGCTGGCTACTGCCACTGCCTTTCACCTGTTAAAAGATAAAGAACACGATTTCCCTTTCGTACGCGTATTCGGAACCCTGGGATGGATCAGTGCTGGTATCATAGTTAGTTACCTGCTGCAGGGGGATACTACTGCGCTTCCCATGTATGTTGCAGGTGTTGGCGGAGTCCTCATGGGACTCTATAGTTTCACACTGCCAAATGTTCCACCTAAAGGCGCTGGTAAAAAAATTTCCGTTCGCGACATCATTGGTATTGATGCACTGAAGCAATTGAACTCGCGCCCATTCGTGATTTTCGTCATTGGACTGCTACTCATAAGTATTCCCTTTGCGAGTTACTTTGCTTATGTGCCCATATTCCTGAAAGCGGCCGACATTTCAAATCCCGCATTTAAAATGACCTTTGGTCAGATGTCCGAAGTATTGTTCCTGCTTTTGATGCCATGGTTCTTTCGAAGGCTGGGGATCAAATGGGTATTGATCACCGGACTTTTAGCCTGGGCGTTGCGATATGCCTTGTTCGCCTTCGGTGCGACCGATGCTGTTACTTGGATGCTTATTGCTGGCATCCTTTTGCATGGCGCATGTTATGATTTTGTATACGTCGCCGGTCAGGTATACATAGATCAGAAAGCTTCTCCCGCTATCCGGGCACAAGCGCAGGGTTTTTTTGTGCTGATTTCTTACGGCGTTGGGCAGGGATTAGGGACGCTTGCTGCCGGTTGGATCTTCAATAGCATTATGGGAGGTGGAGAGCCCACCCTTGAGCAGTGGCAAACGTTTTGGACGATACCGCTTATTTTTGCCTTGGTCGTCACCATTATGTTTGCATTCGGATTCAGGGAAAAAATGGAGGCAAAGGAACAGGCAGCTATTGTTTGAATCCTAAGAATCTCATGAGGCTTTGAATGGATTTGGCCCGCAGAATAATCTTACTCCAACAATTCTTTTAAGGCATCATTAACCTTCTTGAAATTGAATTTTGCAATCGCTTCATCCATGGACCTGTTGATATCCTCTAAGCAAAGGTTGCCAATGCTTCCTTCATGAGTATGACTAACTTTTCTATCTGGATTATAATTTCCTTGTTCAATATCCAGTCCTACTTTTTTATACGCATCCCGGAATGGCGTGCCAGCAAGTACCAGTTTATTTACTTCCTCGACGCTGAATAAAAATTTGTACTTATCCTCCGCTAAAATATTTTCCTTCACGACGATGTTTGAAAGCATGAGGTGCATCATTTGAATACAATTCTTTAAATTTTGTATCGCCGGAAAAAGCATCTCCTTCAATAATTGCATGTCACGATGATAACCGGAAGGAAGATTGGTCATGGACAACGCTATATCATTAGGCAATGCCTGGAGCTGATTGCATCTTGCCCGGATCAATTCAAATACATCGGGATTTTTTTTATGAGGCATAATGCTTGATCCTGTCGTCAATTCATCAGGGAAACTGATGAATCCAAAATTTTGGTTTAAGAATAAACAAGCATCCATAGCGAGCTTGCTTAGTGTAGCTGCAATGTTGGATAGTGCGCTGGCAACAATACGTTCAGTTTTACCCCTTCCCATCTGAGCGTAAACAACGTTGTAGTTAAGATCATCAAATCCCAACAACGATGTTGTCATTTTGCGATTAAGCGGAAACGACGACCCATACCCCGCTGCTGACCCTAACGGATTTTTATTTACGATACGATAAGCCGCTTCCAGCATAATAAGATCATCAACCAAACTTTCAGCATAAGCGCCAAACCATAATCCAAAGGAAGACGGCATTGCTAGTTGCAAATGAGTATACCCAGGAAGAAGATGTTCTTTGAATTTTTCGCTTTGAACAAGGAGCAAATCAAAAAGACCTTTCACTTCTCTCACAACTTCTTCAATCTCATGACCGCAGGTAGAGTTTAACATCCAAAAGAACCTGATCATTGCGAGAGCGGCCACTATGAATTTTTTTTCCTACCTCTCCCCTTTTTTTTGTTAATTCAATTTCCACTTGAGAATGAATGTCTTCCACACCTTCCTCGAGGTTAAACTCGCCTGCTCTAATTTTATGTGTAAATATTTTTGAGTTCGGCAGATAGTACATCTAACTCGGCCTTCTTCAATAATCCAATAGACTCTAACATTCGGATGTGGGCCAATGATCCCAGCACATCGAACCGAGCCATGTACATGTCCATCTCTTGGTCCTTTCCTACCGTGAATTTTTCTACTTCTTTTAATGACGCTTATCTTTTTGCCAGAGCTTCATTCGATTGCGTGATTTTAGATTGTAGACTTAAGGAGTGAATAATTTCTTCGGTTGTCATGATCAAAGCGTATTCATCCTTCAAATTTGCCAAAGATAACTGATGTACAGTATCCGATTCATATTTGATTCCATTACTTGCAGTTTTATCAAAACATGCGGTAGCATCGGAGATCACTACTGTTTCTATTCCCAGGTCACCTGCATTTCGGGCTGTCGATTCAACGGAATTGTTCGTTACAAATCCTGCAATTACCAGTTTCGAGATACCTTCCTTCTCGATATACTCATTCAAATCCGTTTTAATAAATGCGCTTGTCGTGGATTTCTGTATCCATTTTTCACCTGGCATTACCTGTACAAAATCCATCAGCTTGTTACCGACATAGTCTGGTCGAAACGGTGATTTCGGCGAAAGCGAACAATGTTGTACAACAATAACAGGAAATCTTACCGCTCTCCAATGTTGCAACAATAAGTTAATATTATTTTCAGCCTGAGGATTATTTCGGTTACCGCCCCAGTGCACTTCCTCTTTGATACCTTGCTGGGCGTCAATAATGATCAAAGCAGGTTTCTTTGAAGATTTCATTTTAGTGTACGATCACATTGCTTAATAATGTGATGTAGGTATTAAGACCATTTTTTATTTCATGGACATAAATAAATTCATTGGCAGAATGCGAACGAGCGGAATCCCCGGGTCCAATTTTTACAGAAGGAACCGGTATTAATGCCTGATCTGATGTTGTGGGCGATCCATATAACCGAATACCCATTTTTTGAGCGGCCAAAACCAAGGGATGATCCATGGGGATTCCTGATGACCGAATGCGCAGGGAACGGGGACTCACTTCGCAGTTTACATGTTTTTTAATGATTTCCAAAGCCTCTTCCAGCGTATAAGCATCAGTTACCCTGACGTCTACTGTAAACTTGCATTCGGCCGGGACAACGTTGTGCTGGCTTCCGGCATTAATAATCGTAACCGTCATTTTCATTTCCCCTAATGCCGCTGAGTGCTTTGGAAACTTAAAGGATCTAAACCATTCGATGTCAGGAAGAGCATTATAAATAGCATTAATTCCTTCTTCCCGTGCAGCATGTCCGGGCTTTCCTTTTGCAGTACAGTCTAATACCATCAGACCTTTTTCGGCTGTTGCCATTTCGCAGAGGGTTGGTTCTCCCACAATAGCAAAATCAATTGGGGGTAACGAGTCCCAGATGCTTTCAATTCCTCCAGTACCCGATATTTCTTCTTCCGCCGTAGCAGCAAGTACAAGATTATACTTCAGATCCTGTTCGATCATAAAAATGAAGGAATGCGGCGATAAGTGAAACGAGCGGTCCACCAGCATCATTACTTCCTAATCCAAAAAGTTTACCATCAATGATTTCAGGTTTAAATGGATCACGGGTGTATCCTGTATTCGGACGAACAGTGTCGAGATGTGAATTTAATAATACCGTGGGCTTAGCTGCCGTAAAGTGCTTATTCTGAACCCAAACATTATTCTTTATGCGACGAAAAGCAACACCTTCTATCTCAAAAAAATTCTCCAATATAGACGTTACCTTCCTCTTCCTCTTTACTGAATGAAGGAGTAGCAATGAGATCGATTAATAAGTCAATAGCCTTCTCGTATAACAACTCCATATTTGATTGAAATCGAAACTTAAAGCTAGAAGCTTTACAACGTTATCAAAGTTCCTTCTGTTTTAATTCCTGTGTTTTTCACCAGATCACTCGCTTCTCCGATCAGGACTTCCTTCACACCTGCGTCAATGGCAGCGTAAGCATTTTCCAGTTTAGGTAAAATCCCATCCGCAAAAATTTTTTGAGACAAAAGTTCTTTGTACAATGGCTTTGGAAGATGATGAATTACTGACTCAGGATTGATTGATATCGCGCAGCACACCCTTCTTTTCAAAACAATAAATCAACCTGACATCAAAATTCACACTCAATGCAACCGCCAACACAGAAGCAATAGTATCAGCATTGGTATTCAAAATTTTGCCATCAGCATGGGTGAGTGGTGCAAATACCGGAGTGACGCCTTGATTCAAAAGGACAGAAAGCAATTCGCGATTTACCCCCTCCGCAGTAATATCACCAACAAATCCATAGTCGATATCTTTTACTGGACGTTTCGTAGCTTTAATCATATTACCATCAGCTCCCGTTACACCCCATGCATTACAATTTAGTTGCTTGAAGCTGAGCTACAATTTGTTTGTTTACCAAACCTCCATAAACCATGGTAACCAGATCAAGCGTCGCCGCATCCGTGATTCTGCGTCCGTTGACATATTTAGATTCAATTCCCAATTGATCGCCCAGCCTGGTGGCGATTTTTCCGCCGCCATGCACTAAAATTTTTCGCTCCTTGATGGAAGCAAAATCGATGAGGAATGAATGTAAGGCTTCGGCATTATCCAACACATTGCCGCCAATTTTTATGATGAATAATTTATTCATTGGTTATAAAGCCGGATGCGTGTCTAATGTTACTTCTTCAATAATTCGGCTAATACAGCCTGTGCAGCCCACGTTCGATTAGAGGCTTGCTGTGTTACAATGCTGTTCGTTCCGTCCAGAATTTCATCACTCAATTCTACATTTCTTCGCACCGGAAGGCAATGCATAACTTTCGCATTATTAGTGAGTTGCAATTTTTTATTCGATAACATCCACTTCGGATCGTTGCAATAAATTCTTCCATAATCCATGTATGTGCTCCAGTTCTTCACATAAACAAAATCAGCATCTTTTAAGGCTTCATCTTGATTATGAATAATTGTTGCACCTTTTGTAAAAGCTTCATCAAGTTCATAGTCTTCCGGATGTGTGATCGTAAAATCAGCTTCGCCCCATGCATTAATCCATTGTGAAAAACTATTGGCAACACATTGAGGCAATGCTTTTACATGGGGTGCCCATGTCAACACTATTTTAGGTTTTCTTTTTTCTTTAAATGTTTCCGTGATCGTTATAATATCCGTAAGACTTTGCAGTGGATGCAGCGTTGCACTTTCCAAACTCAGAACGGGTATTCCCGCATATTTTATAAACTGTTTAATATAAAGTTCGCTGTAATCATCAGCTTTATTTTTCAGGGATGGAAACGTCCTTATCCCAAGAATATCAAAATACTTTCCTAAAATCGGCGCTGCATCCTTGACATGTTCTACCGTATTTCCACTCATGATCGCTTCATCTTCAAACTCCAGCATCCATCCATCCTGCCCAACATTAAATACAATTGCCTCCATGCCCAAATTTTGTGCTGCAAGCTGCGTACTTAAACGTGTACGCATACTGGGATTGAGAAATAGCAATCCAATGCGTTTATTAACGCCCAGCGACTTGTCTTTAAATGGATCAGCTTTATAAGCTATTGCCTGCTGCACTAACTTATCAATATTACCGGCATCCTTTACGGAGATAAAATTCTTCATGGCAACTCTTTTTTCAGCGCAGTTATGAAAATATCAATTTCATTTTTATTTAATGTCAAGGAAGGCAATAATCTTATGGTATTGGGTTTCGCTTCACCCGTAAAAATATGATGCTTGAATAATAAATTATTTCGAACCTCTTTTTTTCCTTCCGGAAGATCAAATCCGATCATCAATCCTCTTCCACGAAGCTTCTGAATTTTTTCCACACTCACTAGCTCAGCCATTAAATAAGCACCCATTTGCGCCGCATTTGCAATTAGATTTTCTTTTTCCATAACTTCTAACACCGCTAAACATGCAGCTCCGGCAAGGTAATTACCCCCGAACGTTGTACCCAACATGCCACTCCATGGTTTTATGTCACCTTGGATCAATACTCCTCCTACTGGAAAACCATTCCCCATACCTTTAGCCATCGTGATGAGATGAGGTCTAATTCCCGCATATTGATGCGCAAAGAATTTTCCCGTACGTCCATAACCGGATTGAATTTCATCGAGTATTAAAAGGGAATCTCTCTTTCTGCATTCCTTTTCCAAAAACTGCAAGAAATGAATCTTCCGGAAGTTGAATACCTCCAACACCCTGAATACCTTCGATAATTACTGCTGCAACATTTTCATCCATTGCCTGAAGAAAAGCTTCTTCATCATTCAATGGAACAAAAACAATTTCATGGCCAGCATTAAAAGGAGAAACAATTTTGGGATTATCCGTTACTGCCACAGCCCCTGAGGTACGTCCATGAAATGATTTTTTAAAAGCAATGACTTTCTTTCTTCCGGTGACAAATGAAGCAAGCTTCAGCGCATTTTCATTTGCTTCAGCCCCAGAGTTGCAAAGGAAGAGTTGATAATCAGGATAGCCGGATAATTCCCCCAATTTCTCTGCTAACTTCTCCTGGAGCGGATTTCGAACGCTGTTTGAATAAAACGCGATCTTGTTTAATTGCTCAGTTAGAGCTTTTATATAATGCGGGTGGGAATGCCCAATGGAGATTACGGCATGTCCACCGTAGAGATCTAGATATTTCTCACCCTTGTCATCCCAAAGCCAGCGAGCCTTCTGCCTTAACGGGGGTGATATTAAAGAAGGGATAGACGTCGAATAGTTTCATTTTTTAAAGCTTAAAGCTCAAAGCAGAAAGCTTAAAGCTTAATTGGTTGTTATTTTTTTCTTACTTTTTGTATCAGGCTTATGAGCATCGCTTTTATTTCATTTATATCTTTTTCTAGGCTGTATAGATATCTCTGATCTAAATACTTTAATTCGAAAGACAAAAACGATAAATATTGAACTTCTTGTATCGAGCCAAACGCATGTTGAAGATACTTAGCAAAATCTGGTTGCGTATACTTTCCACATCCCTCTGCAATGTTCGTAGGTGTGGAAGCAGCAGCTCTACGAATTTGACTAATAAGTCCGTATTGTTCTTCTTTGGGAAACGCACCTGTAACTTTATAAATAGCAAGTACCAGCTTATGGGCTTTTTCCCAAACAACAAGTTTTCTGTAATCTTTCATATAACGGTAAATTTGGTTTCTAAAATAGCTTAAAGCTCAAAGCTTAAAGCAGAAAGCTTATGTACTTACGTAAATCCACATGCCCTATACCAATCTGGCCTCAAACCACCTTTAAGCTTTGTGCTTTCCGCTTTAAGCTCTAAAACACGATACTCTTCAATTTCAACCCAGCTGTCTTCCTCAACTCCGCACATCAAATTCATATTCTGAACGGCCTGACCCGAAGCACCCTTTAACAGATTGTCAATAACGGAATGAACTACGAGTTTGTCCTTTTCCTTCTCTAGAGTAATCAGGCACTTATTTGTATTTACCACTTGCTTAAGATCGATCATTTCGTTGGATACAAAAGTAAAGGGATGATCTTTATAAAAATCATGATAAAGTTTTTTCAACTCATCGAGCGAAACGTCGATCGTAATACAAGAGCTTACATAAATGCCACGCGCAAAGTCACCACGCCAGGGAATAAAATTCACGTCACCGGAAAAGTTAGGCTGTAGTTGCTTTAAGGTTTGATTAATTTCTTTTACGTGCTGATGGGTTAGCGTTTTATAAGCGGAGATGTTATTTGTCCTCCACGTAAAGTGTGTCGTGTCCTGAAGTTTTTGACCTGCGCCTGTCGAGCCCGTTATACCCGTGGTATACGCTTCTTTTAAAATCCCTGCTTTCGCCAAGGGCATCAGTCCAAGTTCAATCGCTGTGGCAAAGCATCCTGGATTTGCAATATTCTGAGCTTTTTTGATTGCTTCGCGATTTACTTCGGGAAGCCCGTACACAAAATCCCTTTTCGTCAATGGTCTCACCTAGTCTAAAATCCTGGCTTAAGTCAATAATTTTTGTACTAGCCTGGATCGAATTTTCTTGTAAAAACTTTTTGCTTTCGCCATGACCAAGGCAAAGAAAAATAACATCAACATTTCCCTGGATAGTATCCGTAAATACCAGCGAAGTTTCCCCCAACAAATCCGGATGAGCTGAGTGTAATGGATTCCCCGCATTGCTTCTGCTGTGAACAAATGCTAATTCGACGTACGGATGATTCAATAATAATCTTATTGTTTCTCCTCCCGTGTATCCGGCACCTCCTATAATTCCTACTTTGATCTTTTTCATGATGAAGACTTTTATCCCTGAGCGTTGTCACCCTTGACCTGATGATAGATCATAGTTTGGTTCCCAAAGATTTTCGAAAAACCTCTTACGTCATCTCCTGTCCAGCCTAAGTTCATCTCACCATACTTGCCGAATTTAGATGACATTAGATCATTCGGTGATTCAATTCCAAGAACTTGAAATCGGTAGGGATGCAATTGGATTTTAATCTCACCGGTTACCTGTTGTTGTGTACTTGTAAGATAGGCCTCCAGGTCGCGCATAACGGGATCGAGATATTGGCCTTCATGCAGCCAGTTACCATAAAATTGGGCAAGCTGATCTTTCCAACTCAACTGCCATTTGGTGAGAACATGTTTCTCCAAGGCATGATGCGCTTTGATTACAACCATAGGAGCGGCGGCTTCAAATCCAACGCGGCCTTTTATTCCAATGATGGTATCGCCTACATGAACATCGCGTCCAATTCCATAAGGACCAGCTATCTTTTGCAAAAACTGGATTGCATCGACAGGATGCTCAAAGGTGTCTTGATTGATTTTTTTCAATTCTCCTTTATTAAAATGCAGGCTTATTTCCTGAGACTCCGTCTTCGTTACTTGGGTGGGCCACGCTGATTCCGGCAACATACCCAGGGACTTAAGTGTTTCCTTTCCGCCTACCGAAGTTCCCCATATCCCTTTGTTGATGGAGTACATCGCCTTATCAAAATTCATCTGCACACCTTTCGATTTGAGATAATTAATTTCCTCTTCGCGAGAAAGCTTGAGATCCCGTATGGGCGTAATAATTTCAACCCCTGGAATCAATATATGGAAAATCATATCGAAACGTACCTGATCATTTCCAGCTCCAGTACTACCGTGGGCAACAGCATCTGCCTTTAGTGTTCGGGCATAATTAGCAGTAGCTAATGCTTGCGACATCCGTTCAGCGCTGACACTTAAGGGATACGTATTATTCTTCAGGACATTTCCATAGATCAGGTAACGAATTACTTTTTCATAGTAATTTTTAGTTTCATCCACGGTTTTGTGAGAAGCCACGCCCAGGTTCTTAGCGCGTTGTTCAATCGCTTTTATTTCTTCCGCATCAAAACCTCCTGTGTTAACGGTGATGGTATGGACTTCAAATCCTTTGTCTTCACTTAAATATTTAACACAATAGGATGTATCCAAACCGCCGCTAAAGGCTACTACTACTTTCTTTTTCATTTTACTATTTAGATTTTAACAACCAGAAGTTACCCGAATAAGGAATCGTCATCCTTACCGATGTTAAGCTTGTAATTTCAAACATGGATGCTGGATTACCAAAAAAATATGCCTAGAAGCGACCTTCTTTTCTGCGAAGGATCCATGTTGCTATCTTCTTTTTTGCGGAAAGATTTAAGCAATACAAACTGTTTGAAGCGCAACCATCGTTCAAACAATTTTTGGTTTCCTTTAAACTCGCGGTGACGTGGTGCCACGTGTTCAACGTTCTGCCATTTGAGGTAGTAGCTTGAGCAGACTGCGCTTCAAGCCTTAGCTAATTCAGCCGCTTTAATTTTAGCTTCTGCTTCAGCAGGATCGAAGAGCATGGCGGTACACATGCAATTTTTCCGCTCCTTGCTCATCAGGATTTCATAGTTCACACAACTCTGGCAGCCTTTCCAAAATTCCTCATCGTTGGTAAGTTCAGAGTAGGTCACAGGCTCGTATCCAAGATCAGAGTTGATCTTCATAACAGCCAAACCTGTTGTAAGCCCAAATATTTTAGCGTCAGGATATTTCTCCCTCGACAATTGAAACACTTTTCTTTTTATCTCAGTAGCTACGCCTGTTTTACGAAAAGCGGGTGCTACAATCAGGCCTGAGTTGGCTACATATTTTTCATGCTCCCAGGCTTCGATGTAACAGAATCCAACCCAGGTACCATCCGGCGTAGTGGCAATAACAGCCTTTCCTTCCCTCATTTTTTGTTCAATGTAGGCTGGTGACCGCTTGGCTATTCCAGTGCCTCGCGCTTTGGCCGATTCTTCCATCTCGTTAGTGATGGTTTCGGCGTAATGTGTATCGTCAGACGTAGCTAGTCTGACAATGAGTTTATGATTTTCCAATGTTTTTAAATAGGTATTGTGAAAGATTTAAAACAACTGTGCTAGAAGCACAAAAGCGCAATGTCCTGGACATCACGTCTTTCAGTATACGTGCGATGGAGGTATCAGATACGCACGAAGCGCGTGGGGCGGGGTCGCCTGGTCACCGTACAGGCAATGGTATAGAACTGAATAGTTCTTTTGGAGTGGTAAGCAGCAATAGCCGCTGAGATGATGGTGAACAATGTTTTCAATTTCTTTTCTGTCGTTTAAGGTTGAACGTTAGAGGAAAGTCATTCAGTTTGTTTTTTTGGTTTTGATACTAAATGCAAAATTAAACGATAAAGTTTGGTAAAAGGCAAGGTTTTTGTCAAAAGACTTAAAAATATTTTACTAACGAAAGTTGTAATGAATCGGATAAATGAACGTTATGCTATTCGGTTGGTTATTTATCTTTGAACATCGTTAAATTCCGTAGTAAAATGCAAAGTAAAAAAATAGTTGTCGGGAGCATTTTCTTCCTTCTAATGATTACGTTGGCTATTATTTTCAGGCCTATTCCGGAAGCATCCTTAGACAATACCCTAAGAACCTACGGGACTATTGAAGAGGTTTTGGAAACACGTACTAAAGACGTTGTGTTCAAATTGAAAGATGATGACCGGTTTTATTACATCCAAGAGAATCTGGACCAGAGCCTTAGCTTCCAAGAATTGCAAAATGAGCTTTCAGGAAAGGCTGTCGAAGTTTATTATGTAAAGCATTGGACACCCATCGACCCTCTGCGAGTTAATCACATCACGAAGGTTGATCTTAATAAGATCACACTTTATTCAGACAATTATAAATAACATTGGCTGTTCGCTGAATTAGGGAGTCCTTAATAATACCACCTTACCGATTCGTTCTACCCGCTGATTATTAATATTCAGGATCATTTTATAAATATAGACTCCATTCGATAACACATTGCCATTCATATCTGTACCATTCCATACTAGCTCGTTTGTGCCAATTCGAAAAGTTGAGGCCCCATCATCTCCAAAATAACTTACCCGTTTTCCATTTACGTTCACCACTTGCATTTCAAATGCATCGGGTAAATCATTTCCACTTAGTATGATCTTAAAATAAACCTGATTATTGAATGGGTTTGGAAATGGATCGCCAATACTAACGCTCGTTTGATCGTTTATAACAAATTGCACTTCATAAGGCAAACTTCCACTGCTGTTCTTACGGGCATCTTCTGCTTCAACACGCAATGTGTATTCTCCATTCGACAAATTAGTAGGTCTGAATTCAATTCTAAAGGGCGAAGACTCCGTCGCCGGATACCACTTTAACTCTTCATCGGTAAGTAAGATAGCGGTGGGATCACATACCTCCGCATCACATGGATATGACAGGTAAACCCTCATTCCTGTTGTATCCGTTTTTAGGATGTACTTATTTTCGTCCCAAACTTTTATAAGAATAAAAGGATTCGAAGAAACGAAATCTCCATTTATAATATAGTGGCCATCGATGGAAACATCGAGCACAGGGCTCATCGTTTCTTCTTTTACATCAAGATGTTCAAGTAATTGAAGCACATTGTTATCGTAATATTGCTCAGGAATGATTTTCGGATTTACGAAAACATTTACATCGTTTATTCCACCTTTATTGATCGTTTTTACGTCAATGTAAAAGTTGGTTGTATCACCCGGAAGAGGTGCTTTTATTTTAACCTGGTCCTGCTCGGACGTGCGGTAAGTTTGATTAAAGACTTCATACTCGCATGGTCAACGAATCAGAAAATGTTTTGTCGGTGATGTTTACAAAACCATATTCGCCTCTCCACGTTTCTCCCTCGATTAAGAACTTGCTGCTCGACCGTCCCGTTAAACATCAAGAGACCTTCTGCAACGGGTGTGTATGCTACGATCCAATTTTTAAGTTGACTCGCTGTAAGATTCAGATCATCCCTAACTTTAAAAACGATTTTAAGGTAAGGAAATGCATTTGCATCAATTGTATTCAAATCCTGACCTGCTATCAGATCCGAAAATAAAAGTTCCTCATCACCATTTAGTTTGACTCCGACAACATCAAAATTAACTGCGTCAACCGATTCAACTTCTGAACTGCGCATGGTGAGCGATTGCCAGTTCAAGGCCGGGCCAATCAGCCCTGAATTCATTGATCCAGCAGAATACCGACCCGTAATTGTTTTATTAACATGTAGTTCTTGCGCATCACTGGGAGCAGATGACGTTCTGAAAATTGTTGCTCCGCCTGGAGCTAATCCTTTACGGGCAAATATTACGATGGGTTCTCCCGGTAACAATCCATCGATTTGAGCGATCGAAATTCCCAGTTCGCCCAATTTTATTTTAGCAGCCATTGGCCAGGCGCTGTATTGAGCATCACCAATATTAAACAAAACTACCGAGTCACCTTCCTGGACATTATTGACAAATTGAATCATATCGAAATTGTCTCCTGTCACCATATCGCCAGGCACATAATTATTGATCACCCAAGGTTCGCGACCGCATGCACGATTGGCCCGATTATACCATTTAAATTGTACGCCTATATATGGAACAGCGGAATTTTTATCGAAGGCAATCAGGTTAATGGAATTATCACGGCAAATAAAACCCTGCTGGGTAAGATTAAACTCCTCATTGTTAATCTTGATACTCACATCGGTGTTGATAGACGGATGATTTGAACCGAAGGTGTTAATTTCTACATCCGTTACCGTTTCCTTGAAATTAAATCTTCTTGATGTGGCGTCTTTAACCAATCCGATTGTTTCACTCTCCAGGTACTGCGGAAAATGGACTTGAGCCCAACCCTCCGGACCATTGTCAATATAAGTGAAAGAACTTTGACTCCACTTGATGCTTTCTCCCGGTAGTGGGTCTGCCAATTTTGTCCGCCAATAATAAGCGAGTGTGTCGGCGGCAAGTAGTTGTGTGGTTAGTCGACCCAATACTTTCCCTTTTATGGCAAATTGTTTTTTGAACGGACTATCGAAAGTATTGGTAGTATCAAGCTCCACCATAAAATCACGTTCTCCTGCTAGTAGGTCGGTCGTCTGAAAGGAAAGGCTGACCTGCAAAGAATTTACAAGACCATAATTTACAGGATACAAATTTTTAGTTCCGTTCAAGGGAATAGCAAACCCTTTCGTTGCTGTATTATTCTCTTTATTCAATTCTGCCACAACATTGTCTGGGTCAATCGTTATGCGGAAAGAGTTGTTTCCAAATCCTTGTTCCCTTCCTTTTTTAATAATAAAAACCAATGTATCGCTGTATTTGGTAACCGGGTAAAGTGAATCGTAAACTATAGTTGAATTATCATTCAACGTCCGAACAACTTCAATACGCGAAGTATCCGGTTTAGCTTGTCCGAAATTTCGAACAATAAGTTTCAACGCAAAAGACTCGGTCAACGCAGTTATAGGTTGTCCGTCCAGCGATACGATTGAAACATTGTCATCATTGATTTCAAGATCTGCCTTGGGTGCACCAAATAATCGAACAGCCGGATCACCTAATAATATCATCTGCTGAACCTGAGTTGTATTCGGAGGAGAATCCGACGTTGTTGACATATATCTTCTGGCAGCCTCTTTTTGTATGTCTCCGATTCCTTTGATATATACAAGTAGAATCCTGGTATCCTACGGATAGAAGTAATCGGAATATCGTTTAAGCAAATGCGTAAATCCATACGAACCATGGGCAATAAATGCGGTGGCTCCTTTATCCCGGGCCAACACCCAATCTTCGCCAAAGGTAGTATAAGTCAAAAAGTAAGCTCCGACATTGCAACCGTTCATAAGCAGCGTAGGATATTTTCCCTTGTTATTATACCCCATCACGTGATTGCTAACATAACCTATATCAAAGTCAAGATTCGTAGCAGATGAGTGGCCAAAAAATGTTATCAGGTTTACTCCATCATTAACTTGTTTGGACACATTTACAACCTGAATCTCTTTGGAATACTTTGCCAGCGCCGAAACTTTTCCACCCAAATGAAAATCTTCTGCAAGGCCCTGAAGATCTTTTAGATAAGCTTGCAATAATTCCGGTTCGCCTTCTTCCCTGCCTCCACTTAGATGCAGGATATTTTTCCGCCATAAACTGTTAAAAGGAAGGGCTTCCATTTCCTTTACTTTATCGAGATATGCGGCAACTTCTTCTGGTTTCGTAGCGGGTATCCTACCCGTTGGAATTGCCGGCTCATACTGGGTTCCGGCGAGGCCTGTCGAATATGCCATATCCGAACCAGGATATCCCGATGGAGGGATCAGATCTTTAAATTGGGTAAATCCTGCCGGGTTTCTGAAATACTTGTAGTATACTTCAAGTCCTTTACCAACCAGTAGCAAATATTTTGGCTGACTTGTATTTGTCAGAAATTTGAGAAAATGATAAATCGCTAACGGCGAAGGTTCACCGTAATTAAATTGATCGTATAGCTGCTGAATATTAACAATGAGCGTATCGAAGCTTCCACCTTCGGCAGATGCCCGATATTCCCCATAAGCTTTAATTGGATCGCTATATCCCAATGCGGGTGCGCGCAGCAGGGGATGTCCAATTATAATGTAATCATGTTGCGAAGGAATAATTTGCCTGAAGGCTATGGGTTTGATGGAAGGTGTTATAGTCGTATTTGATGCAAAAATTTTTCTGGGGACAGAAGTCGAAGGCACGATGGCATTTAATGTCGTGGTTAACGTGCCGTCTATTCTGGTCACGTTCGCCGCATCTGTAATATCAAATAGCCGAAGGCCCGCCCCTGGATTTTCAATCTCGACATACGATTTTCCTTCTGAATTCGCTGGCAGGATAAAAGTTTTATCAATGGCTCCTGCGGCATCTAAACGCTGCGCGATATCGTAATTTCAAATACGATACACTGACTCTCGCAGGTTGGCCTCCTACGCCATTGACTTTTATGCGAATAATAAGTTTTCCATCCCCTCCAATATCACTCCACTGGATCGGCAAGAAAAGCTTATTCGGTTGAAATCCTGAAACTAAAACGGTTGTTAACAAACGCGGACTTGATCCAGCATAAATTTCTACCTGATGAGACATTGGACCTCGTCCCACTAATAGTATTTCAACTTCAGGTAATCCATAAGGTGCACCTTGGACTACATCATTTATTGTATAATCAACAGATTGAGTTTGAAATATTTTTCCACTTACCCATCCTTCTCCAATATCAAAAAAGCTATTCAGAATTTCGCCATAATCGATTCCTGGAGAATACTCATTGTTGAGCACCAGCAGTTTTTCATCGGTGTGGTAAGGCTCCGCGGGAAGGTTGTTCACATTATCTTCATAGTAAGAAGATATGCGCTTTCCTCCGGCAGGGCCGACTGTTAAAAAATAACTTGTGGTATCGCTATATAGATTATAGTATTTGTGAAGTTGTGCGCTTGAAGGTTTATACAATTCAGCATCTAAAGTTCCGTCATTTTTCTGGCCATAAAATTCAATAAAATCGGTGGGATCAAATTGTGAATCAGTTTCTCCTTCCACAAAAATTCCTTGCTCAATGCCTCTGTGAAAAAGTTGTATTTGTTTTGGATCCACAGTTCCTACTGGAAAACCTGCGGCCTGTAGATCAGTATAACTGATTTTATAAATCCCTTCTTTGGCTACAGGTATTTTATAATAGGACTGATTGTAATCTATCCATTCATTACCAACCTGGGCTAACGATTTTACAATTAAAAGAAAGGAAAATAATACCAGAAAGGCTGCTCTCATCGAAGGACTAACTACTTGTTCGGTAAATACATGCTGGGGATAAAAGTAATCAAATGACCATCAGGGAAGGGTTTGCAAAATGCACTTAAACTTACAGGCGCTACTTCATTCCTTTTTTATGTTCTATAGGTTTCGGGAACGGCACACCAGAGGTTTGAAAAGTGCTATCAAAAAAGGAAAGTCTTTCGGAGTGGGACTTGAAAGATCGAAAATCATGGTTTTTAACGCCAAAATGGCAACTTTAAAATTTTTTCACCAAGTACTTGGCCATGCATAGTACTTTCACGTATATACATCTAGAATTGATTAAAAGTGATGTATGAACGTTGAAAATACACAAGTACAGATGAGAAAGGGAATATTGGAATACTGCATCCTTCACATTATTTCGCGAGGTGAAGTTTATGCCTCCGATATGCTGGATGAGCTTACTGCAGCGAGAATAATTGTCGTTGAAGGCACACTTTATCCCTTGTTAACCCGCCTGAAAAATGCCGGGCTTTTAGAATACAAATGGGTAGAGTCCAAATCCGGACCTCCGCGTAAGTATTATAAACTTACGGATAAGGGCAGTAAATTTCTGGGAAGCCTTACCGAAACGTGGGATGAGCTTGTACACTCTACCCAAATGATCACCACAAAACCCAATGTTTAATACACGACTTACAGCGTTATGAAAAAAAATATAAGCATTAATATAAGCGGGATTATCTTCCATATAGAAGAAGATGGATATGAAAACCTGAGGAAATACCTTGATTCCATCAATAAATATTTTGCATCCTTTGAGGATAGCAGCGAAATCCTTGCTGACATTGAAAGCCGTGTTGCTGAAATCTTCTTGTCCAAATTAAACGAAGGCAAGCAGGTAATTACAGCGGAAGATGTCAACAGCCTTATTACAACAATGGGAAGTGTCAGCGATTTTAAGGCTGCAGAGGAGCAAGAATTTGCACAAACGGAACCCTTAGGCGCACAACCTTCCGCCACAGCAAAGGACCAGTCCTCGAATACATCCTCGGGCACGGAGCAAAAAACACATGCCGCTCCGAAACAACTTTTACGAGATGAAAAACGAAAGATTTTAGGTGGCGTTTGTTCAGGCATTGCAAATTATTTTAATGTAGATCCTATTTGGATGAGGTTACTCTTTGCTTTGACCGCGTTTGCTTACGGAATTACAATTCTTGTTTATATCGTTATGTGGATCGTAGTTCCTGGCTCCCATGATCTGGAAGAACCGGAAGTAGGAAAGAAAATGTTTCGGGATACAGAACACAAAGTCATCGGTGGAGTATCGGGTGGCATAGCTGCCTTCTTTGGAATTGATCTTGTTGTTGTACGGTTGCTTTTTGTGATCTTTACAATCTTTTTTGGAGTGGGTTTTGTCATCTACGTTGTTCTCTGGATTGCCTTACCCGAAGCTAAGAGCCTTACTGACAGGATGGAGATGCAGGGAGAACCTGTTACACTTTCCAACATCGAATCCAACATAAAAAAAAACCTTAATGTAGACGGCACCAAGGAAGAAAGTACAGCTACTAAAATCCTACTGCTCCCCTTTCGGATAATAGGAATTTTATTAACGGTACTCGGTAAAATACTAGTACCCCTAGTTGAAATACTTCGTGTTGCGATCGGGATCATTGTAATTCTTCTTGGCTTAGCGCTGATGTTTGCGGCCGTGGTAACCTCGGGAGTTTTCGTAGGACTCTTCTCGGGAGCAGCTTTTTCCTGGCCGTGGGTTCATTATAAAGAAATGAGTTTGCCCCTGGAAGTCTTCGCGAATAGTTTCTCGGGATGGCTCATATTTGCTGCATTCATAGCTGCTATTATACCTGCGATATTTATAATGATACTGGGCGCTTCAGTGATAGCAAGAAAATATGTATTCAACCCTACGGTAGGGTGGACCATGTTCGTATTATTCTTTGTGAGTGTAGCCATGCTAAGCGTGAGCATTCCGAAAATTGTTTATTCATTTAAAGAGGAAGGTGAATATAAGGTTGATGAATATTATAACCTCAACGGCAAAACGGCAGTTTTTAAAATCAATGAAGTAGGAATGGACGACTATGATGCTGCTTCGCTTACCCTGAAGGGGTATAATGGCACCACGTTTAAATTGGTTCGAACTTTTGAAGCGCAGGGTACCACCAGGCAGCAGGCCATTGAAAATGCACGGATGGTGGATTATAATGTCGAGGTGCAGGATTCAGTTTTCGTCTTCGATTCAAACATTCAATTTAAAGACGATGCCGTGTTTCGGGCACAACGAGTAAATATGATACTTTATATTCCCTATAATTATCCGTTCGTGCTGGATGAAGCGTCCAGTCGCTTTATCTCACAATATATTGATTACGATGACTTAGAAGGAAATACGTGGATCATGACTGAAAAAGGAATCACCTGTCAAACGTGTCCTAAATCTGAAACAGGTGATGACGACGATGATACCAATGATCAATTTGGATTAAGCAATTTCGATGAGCTGGATATTCGCGGAATATTTGATATAAACATAAAATCGGGTGATGAATATGCTGTCGAGCTACTTGGATCCGACGATGAGAAAAAAAAATACAAGATCTTCCGTTCGGGTGAAACGCTTGTCGTGGAATACGAAGGAGGTAAAGGGAAATTTGACTGGGATAAAGACATTGTTAATGGCGATGAGATCAGAATTAACATAACCATGCCCAACCTGGAAAAAATTGAAGCGGAAGGTTATGGCTCAATCCGGTTTGAGGAATTCACCTCGGATGATATGGAGATTGATCTTCGGGGACCCGTAAAGGTCCGGGGAAGTTTGAACGCTCACAGCTTAGTGATCCACCTTACAGGCAAATCAGAGGCAGAACTTTCTGGCCAGGTGAACAATCTCGATGCTGAACTTCAATTTGCTTCGAAGCTAAGGGCTTATAATCTGAATGCCCAAGATGCGGTGATTGAAGCCAACGGTGCATCCTCTGCTAAAGTCAACGTAAGTAATAGCATTGAAATGGATGAAGGAATGGCAAGTGACATCGATTATCGTGGAAATCCTGAAGTCATTAAACGAGATTAACCTTCTAGCCTAATATGATTATCTTCTTATTGCTGATTATCGCCTTCATTGCTAGCCGTTTGTTGTCATAGGTCCACGGACCACAGCAAAAGTCCATGGTCAATAGTCCATAGCCAGAAATACCGTTGAATTAACTATGGACCATGGACTATGGACTTTACAAACGCAGACTATTTCTGCGTTTTCCTCCACTTACCAAGCAACCCTATCCGTTAAATTAGCATCTTAAGGCTGAAACGTTTTAAATGCAATTAAAAATTTACCGGGCAAAGGAAGATGAATTGATCAAAGGATGCCTCAGGGGTGAACACCATGCCCAGAAGCTTCTTTATGAGACCTATTCGTCTAAAATGTACGGACTTTGTTACCGGTATATAAAAGATTCAATGCAGGCTGAGGATGTCCTCGTGACTTCCTTTATGAAAATTTTTGAAAAGATGGAGCAGTTCAAGCACGAGGGAAGTTTTGAAGGATGGATAAGGAGAATTGTTGTTAATGAGGCTCTGACATATTTGCGTCGAAACCGTTCCGTATACCTGGAAACTGAACTGGAGCAAGCTGAAGTTGAGCCAAATTATAAAAATCTTAGCGACCATCTGGAAGCGGAAGATCTGCTGAAGATAGTTAGTGAACTCCCGACGGGATACCGGATCGTATTTAATATGTACGCTATCGACGGGTACTCACACAAAGAAATAGCCGAATACCTAGGCATAAGTGAAAATACTTCCAAGTCCCAACTCAGCCGTGCACGTACGCATCTTCAAAAAGTATTGAAAGATCAAGAATGGACGCCGAATAAAAAATTTAGCAACGATGAATCAACAACCTGATAATTTCTTTCGCGAAAAATTAGAAAACTATCAAAAGCCAGCTCCAACCGGGGCATGGGATAGAATTGAATTGAATTTAAAAAAAAATAAAAATATCTACGGATGGTGGAAAATGGCGGCCGCCGCCTCACTCCTGTTGTTAGGTACTTTGGGGTACTTGCTGTGGCATCATAAGGTTGAAAACCCAAAGCAACCCATGGCCCAAACATCAGTAAAAAGTCAGCCGTCATCACCTGAAATAAAGAAAAACAAAACTCAGCAAGCTCAGGATTTGCCAAATCACGAATTGAAAAATGACAAGGGCTCCACACCTGAAGTAACCCCATTAAGAAAAGAAACTCCAGGTAAAAAAGACAGGAGTCAAAACATAAATATTGCGCGTGATTCAGAAAAAAAGGTAACGGTTCCTGTTGAGCCCCAGGAAACAACTAGTGACGAGATTAACAAGGTTATCGACTCGTCTATACCTACCGTTGCTCAAACAGAGCACAAAGTCGAGCCAGTTTCCAAGGCACAACGTATAACACTGAAATTCAGCGTTGATGAAACCAATGAATATTTAGACAAAAATACATTAGCACATGCAACTTCAGATGGAAAGAAGTCATCTGCTTTTAAAAAGCTCTTGAAAAAAGCCAATGACTTGAAAAGTAATCAGGATCCATTTGGCGATTTAAGAGAGAAAAAAAATGAAATTCTCGCGCTGAATTTCAAGAATGAAAAACATGGACAAAACAAGTAAACTTTATGATTAGGAAATTTTTATTATCCATAATTTTATTATTTATAATATTAATTGTATGCGTTACAATGGCCAATGCGCAGCAAGCGAGCGATACGGTCATTGTAGAATTGGCAAAAACGAGCAGGGTAATCTTTACTATAAAAGATCGCAACGACCTGGAAATATTAAAACATTATGATTTTCAGCAACTTTTTCAGGATGTCTTATTAAAACTGGAAAAAAATGATACCACCTCCCTGGCTAAGCGCGATTCTACTGAAACCAATCAGGTAGTTGCCGCTGACGACAGTGATGACGATGAAAATAATGACAATGATTGGCGTGACCGCAGGAATGACGATGATGACGACGATAATGATGTTAATTATAACTGGAAGGATCATATTCATGGCAACCGCTGGGGCCGCACCTGGCAGTCTTTTAACTTCGATTTGGGAACCAACAACTATCTGGCTGATGGAAGTTTTCCCGATAACGACAACGCATTATATTCCGTTAGGCCATGGGGATCCTGGTATCTGGCTGCATCATCCATTCAGCGCACAAGACTTGGCTCAAAATTATTCATCGAATGGGGAGTAGGCTTGAGCTGGTACAATTTCAAATTTCAAAAAGACAATATCCAAATTGTAAAAGACAATACGGGAATTCAGTTTGTTGAAGATATACGCGATGTAAATTTTAGAAAGAGCAAGCTCACGGCTTCTTATGTTCACGCATCCTTAGTCCCCATCATCGACTTTGGGGGTCACAGCCGAAAGACTCGGATGTGGGATGGCTACAATAATTCGTTCCGCATAGGTTTAGGCCCCTATGTTGGTTACAGAATTTCCAGCCATTCAAAAATCGTTTACAAGGAAGACAGCCACAGAGAAAAAGATAAGGAACGCGATAATTTCTATCTCAATAATTTCCGATATGGGATGCGCCTTCAAATAGGTTATCGCTCTACCGATTTATTCTTTAACTATGACCTCAACGAACTTTTTGCCGAAGGCAAAGGCCCAAAACTGAATGCCTTTAGTTTCGGTGTGATCTTTTGATAAATTATACAAGAACCTCATTGACCTCCTGACACAGACAGGGGTTTTTTTTGTTTCAATAAAGTCCCGATAACGACGAGCACTTTACAGAGATTTACTCTTGGGTGCTCCGACCTATTAATTAAATCCACTATGATTGGATTTTAAATCGGTTTACCTAACGTGTGTTTGTAAAAGCATCTTTGAATTAACGCGCTTTACTTCAATTTTTGATTTGACGTAGTTTTATCTATGTTTTAAATTTCGCTGCTCGTTAATGGATTATTTTCTAACTTTAATACTTAATGAGTATGTCAGAAGCAATAGGAAATTTGTCACGGAAAGAACAAGTAATACGAAAGGCAGCAGAGCTTTTCAAGGATAAGGGGTATGCAGCCGCTTCTATGCGCGATCTTGCACAGCTACTGGGTATTGAGGCTGCCAGTCTTTATTCGCACATTAAATCCAAGGAAGAAATCTTACGGAGTCTTTGCTTTGACATGGCTACCGAATTTAGAAAGTCACTGGATGAGGTTGAAAAACAAAACGCTCCAGCGAGTGAAAAACTTCGCAATGGCATCATTGGGCATATTCAGGTAATGGCGAAAGATCTTACAGCGTCAGCTGTCTTTATGAATGAGCACCGGCACCTTAGCGAGCCTTACCTTCGTGATTTTCTCTTATTACGAATCAATTATATAAATCGCTTCAAAACCATTTTGGAAGAAGGAGTCCGTACCGGCGAATTCAAAAGTACAATAGATAAGAAATTGGCCGTAATGACCTTATTCTCATCCCTAAACTGGATGCCCATGTGGTATGACCCAGACTCCGCGATCGATCCTTCAGCACTTGGTTTTCAGCTTGCTGATATGCTGGTGAATGGTTTGAAAAAGAATCCTTGATCTAAGAGTTCGACAATCAATTCTGTCTTGAAAATGGCCCGGCGAGCAATAAAATCTCTTTCCAAACGGCTGTGAAAGCGTCATAAGGCGAATTAAAACAGCTTTTTAAATAAAGTAGCGAGCTACTGTCCTCCGGCAATTCATTATTAATCCATTTAAAAATGTCATCCGCTAAAATCAAAAGTTCGTTTGAATGGTACTTGGGGTAGTATCGATAAAGCAAATCCAACGCCCACAAAAAATCCAAATATTTCAAACTCATAAAATAAGAACGCAATTTTCAAAATGATAGTTTTTACTTCTACAACATAAATATGCTATGCAGATAATAGTACAGGAGCTGAGGGCGATTGTCCAAGACTACGGCAAAAAAATCGGGTCTATTCCAGATCAGGAGTTCCATGCAAAGCCGCTTCCCGCTAAATGGAGCAAAATTGAGGTGCTCGGTCATTTAATAGATTCCGCTCAGAATAATCTTCGACGATTTATATGCGGACAATATGAGTCATCACCTCCCAGGATCCTATATGAACAGGATCTATGGGTCAATGCAAACAACTATAAATCAGCAAACAAAGAGCATGTGATCCAGCTTTGGATTTTACTAAACGAACGCATTTGTGATATTTTGAAAACTATGCCTGTTGCCTTTTATAATAATCAATGCAATTCTGGCAAAGAAACGCCGAACCTCCATTCCTTGAAATGGTTAGCTGAGGACTATGTAAAACACCTGAAACATCACTTAAACCAAATCATTCCAGGGTCATTCGACATTCTTTATAAATAATGGCTACGACGTAAGTTGCATTCTTAGGGGTAAAATGTTAAAAATCCTACATGTATTACAAATTGCCTGAAAACCCAATAACATTTAGTCCATTAAGCCGTATCCACCAAAGTCAATGAAAATCATGAGAATAAGGCTTTCGGGTATATTTTTTTCTTGTCTAGGAGTTTTGGTAATGAATTGCGGGAAAAATACAGATGCCGATCAAACTACTTTTACCAGGGCTGACTCGCTTACAGACTTGTATTTGTACTTGCAGGACAGCATGCTACAATCCTGGAACATCATGATCAATGATGATAACCAAAAGATAAAGGCCATGCATGATCTATTGCATGAACTCATGATTACCGCACCCCAAAACAGCTACCAACTGAATGTATACGAGGAGCAACTCGATCATCTGTCGCAGCTGCGGTATAACCGGACGTCAATGGCGGATGAAGATTTAATTGAAGAATATGACTTTGCTTCAAACCTATTGGTATCGGAATTAATCAGCCTGGCCGAGTCAAAAACAGAATTTGCCTATAGCGCGGCGCTTCAAAGACTAGTAGAAAATATAAGGATAGCAGATCAAAGGGTGAATAATTATAGGGCAGAATACGATGCCATAACCACGAAGTATAATGCCTTCCTGGAATCCAATAAATATTATCTGAAAGAGTTCAGTCTTACCGACTCCCTGGAAATGAAACCACTGTTCCAGATGACGTATGAAGATTGAGGACGAACCTGGGTCATCCGATGTCGCTAACTTCCTCATTCTAATACAACGGCAGAGCAATGCCCATCTCTCAAATAGTTGGAGACTCAAAATAGAGCGCAACACAGGCTTCAACTCCAGCCGAATAAATAACGGTGATGATCTTGATTAACACTGCTCCGGATTATCTCTATTTAAATTTGCCTAAATTCGATTCTTGTTACAACGTAGAGCTTTACACTTGCGAGATCTAAACAATTCTAATTAACGAGATGTTAGTAAAAATTACTCTAAGAAACTTCAATCCGAACGCGTCAATAGTATCTCATGGCATCATCCATAATAAGATCAAATATACCTCCCGATAATAGTAATCAGGATATGGAAATAGCAAAAGATCTAAGGCTTGCTGTGCTGATCGATGCAGACAACGTACCCTACTCAAACGTGAAGGGTATGCTGGAAGAAATTGCCAAATACGGCAATCCCACGTTCAAAAGAATCTACGCCGACTGGACTAAACCTACTGTTTCAGGATGGAAAACGGTGTTGTTGGAATCTGCAATTACTCCAATCCATCAATACAGCTATACGACCGGAAAGAACGCTACAGATTCAGCCATGATCATTGATGCAATGGATATTTTGTACTCGGGTCGAGTGGATGGCTTTTGTATTGTTTCGAGTGACAGTGATTTTACACGACTTGCAACGCGGCTAAGAGAAGCAGGAATGAAAGTATTTGGTTTTGGCGAAAAGAAAACACCGACGGCCTTCATTTCCGCTTGCGACAAATTTATTTACATTGAAATACTTGCGTTCGATAAATCGACAGAAGAGGATCCTTCATCCAAAGCCAGACCCAAAGTAACACGTACAAATGGTGAACCCGATGGAAAACAACCCTTTGGCGCAATCAATAGAAACCTGGTAAAATTAATTAGTGACAGCATCAACGACCTGGCGGATGAAAGCGGTTGGGCATTTTTGGGCGACCTCGGAAATCTTTTACTTAAAAAGCAGCCGAACTTTGACGCAAGGAATTATGGCTTCACCAAACTCGTTCTTCTCCTAAAAAGTCTCAAGCAATTTGAAGTGGATAAAAGAGATACCGGAAAAGGTAACATCAAAAATTTCTATGTCAGAACCAAATAAAAGTTCTGTTCCTATTTGTAGTACGTGACCTCCACTCGGAAACGCGGATCGATTGCCCCTAACCTATCATAAGCAGATTTAGAGATTTTTATTACA
Organism: uncultured Bacteroidota bacterium; assembly: GCA_963837415.1. GTDB lineage: Bacteria > Bacteroidota > Bacteroidia > Cytophagales > Cyclobacteriaceae > Chryseolinea. The sequence continues at coordinate 448,168 of CAWING010000012.1, forward strand.
AGCTTGTCTGTCATTGAAGTATCGGGAAGTTTACCCATTACCCTTACAAACACTTCGCGGTTGTTCATCTCATTCCTGACTTTCATAATTGTACCAACCGGAGCAGTTCTGTGAAGGGCAAGGTATTTGCGATTTCCGCTGGTACCTTCAATTAATTCCGCCAGCCCGGTTTGTAAAACTTCATCACTGTTTTTAACGGATTCAGAAATGCGGATAGTCTGTTCCCTTGCTTCCGGTTTTGAGGCCGTAGTCTGTCCGGGTTGAGGATCCTTTTTCGTCTCCGTTACTACGGGTGGTGGACTTTGAACTACGGGCGGATTGTTCTGCACAGAAGGCGTGCTTTGAACTACCGGATCATTTTGCTTTGTCTCACCTTGTGGCTGGGCAACCACCAGCTCCTGTCCAATACTAATTTCATTTCCCTCCAATTTGTTCCAATCCTTTAACTGTTGTACCGTAATTCCATATTGCCGGCTAATGGAAAACATGGTCTCCTTCGACCCCACTGTATGAACGCCCTTTTTATTAACAGGAGCACTTGGTGTGGTGGCAACCGAAGGTGAACTTGCTTTTTTTACGACGATCTGTTGCCCGATTGACAACGCGTTATCAGTAAGATTATTCCATTGTTTTATCTCATCAACGGTAATGCCATACATTTTTGAAATAGAAAACATTGTTTCTTTAGCCGCTACCGTATGGAGGCCGCTTTCACTTGCGCGAACAACTTTCTTAGGGGTATAAGGAACTTTTAAAATTTGGCCAATCTCCAATCCAGCATCGGCCGTTGGATTATATTGAAGAATACTTTCAACGGTAGTGCCATATCGCCTGGATATCGCATACAAAGTTTCCTTCTCGCCAACGCTGTGGATAACGAAGACCTTGCCATTAATAGTTTCAGTTCCTATCGAATCCCTGTGTGCCTGATGGGTATTAAAAAATAAAACACCCGTAAAAATTAATTCAGTAATCATAAAATCTTGTAACTAACCAGCTCTACTTTATTCTTTACGAAAAATACGCAACCGGATAAAATGAAAAAAGTATCCAGCCCAATTCCTTTTAGATGTCCATCTAATTTTTCTTTCATCAATAATTCGCCTTCACCAGAAATGACAATCAAGTAATTCGTCAGTTCATCTTCCTGTAAATAGCAGGAAATAAAAATCATCGACTCATACTCCAGGTATTCCAACGCTGTAATCGGCAATAAATTGAATTTTTGGCTAAAAAATGTTTTGACTGTTGCAAAATACGAATTGTCGGCGAGGTATTGATGAGGTCGGATAACATCTTGCGTTTTTTCATACGCAGAGGTTGGAGATTCAACTTCTTTACCGGTATGCAGATCAAGCACAACATTGCGAGTTCCGAACTTTGAAGAAATGCCAAATACCTGGAAATTCGAAACTGAGGTAACTGAAAAATCATTGTTCCACCAAATAAGCTTACAGTCAAAAAGGTCATAGGCCAACGTGCTTTTTTTGTCGGGGTTACTTGTGTCTATGTAGATTGTAAAAAGAATAATACTGTCGGAAACTGCGCTGAGGCTAATCCACCAGGGTTCATCAAATGTTTTATCTTTCCATAAAAACTCCTGAGTAACATAATTTAAAGCAGAAAATCGCACTTGCTTTTGGTCGCTGTGGCGTACTTCCAGTATGATAACATCCTTTGCAGCGGCTACTACGGTGTTCCAGATGACACCCTCAAAAACGTGGGAAAAGTTAAATACGATACTGCGCGACAACCGGTTTAAAGGTTAATTTTATGTAAAGTAAGTCAGGAATTTTCAATGTTTAAGATTATCTAAGGAATGATTCATGACCAATAGTATTATGAATACCTCAAAAAAATCGCTGGCCCTTGTCATCTTTTTATTGCTTGCATTTACTGCATTAGCGCAAAAAAGTAATGTCATGGTAATGGAGATCAAAAATGAAATTGATCCTCGCATGACACGCTATGTCGAGCTTGCACTCGACCATGCCGAAAAAACAAATGCCGACATTGTAATAGTTGAAATGGATACCTATGGTGGAGTTCTCACGGATGCAAAGGATATTGTTGATAAAATAATGAGTTTTAAAAAACCCGTATGGGTATTTATAAATGCGGATGCCGCATCCGCCGGCGCCCTAATATCCATTGCATGTGACAGCATTTACATGTCGCCAGGAGCTAGTATCGGGGCTGCAACCGTGGTGGATGGAAGCGGGGCGAAAGCACCGGACAAATACCAATCGTATATGCGTTCAATTATGCGCTCAACAGCTGAAGAAAATAAACGGAATCCAGCCATTGCGGAAGGGATGGTTGACGAACAAGTGGAATTGGATAGTATAAAAAAAGCAGGGCAGGTGATTACTTTCTCTACCTCGGAGGCTATACGACATGGCTATTGTGAAGGCAAAGTCGAATCGATTGAAGAAATCCTGAAGAAAAATAAAATTACCAATTATGAGATTGACCGATTTGAGTTGAGTTCGCCAGACCGAATTATTAGTTTCTTTTTAAACCCATTTATAAGTGGCGTTCTCATTCTGATTATTCTCGGAGGAATCTATTTTGAAATGCAGACACCTGGAATGGGGTTTGCCGGCCTTGCTGCCTTAGTAGCATTGATACTCTACCTCGTTCCTTACTATCTAAATGGCTTGGCTCAAAATTGGGAAATTATAGCTTTTTTCGTGGGCCTGGGTCTTATCGCAGTAGAGATATTCGTGTTACCCGGATTCGGCATCGCTGGCATCGGAGGAATTATTATGGTGGTAGGCTCTCTGGTGCTGATCATGATTAACAACGAAGCCTTTGATTTTGAATTCGTGCGCATGAATGATATTTTAGGTGCACTCGCTGCTGCCTTGGCTGGTTTATTAGGAGCCATGATCGTATTTTTTGTCGGCGGCTCTCAGTTGCCAGGCACAAAATTTTACAAACGTATTGCCTTAACCGATACGCAGGAAAGCTCGCGAGGCTATACCGCCAACTTTCATGCGGAAGTATTAACAGGTAAAAGGGGAATCACGCAAACGGTACTTCGACCGAGTGGCAAAATATTAATTGAGGGTACTCTTTATGACGGTTACACACGTGGCGAATATATTGACAAAGGCTCCTCCGTAGAAGTTATCAGTGTGACAGGATCAAGCGTCCAAGTGAAACAGATTACAGTGCAATGAAGGGAATTCTTTGGAGTAAATTTGATAGTCTTTTTCATCATTATTTGCTGGTGTAGGGCATTAATAAGAACTCATTGGAAAAGTTTTGACGCTTACCAAAAGTAAATCAAGCCTATATATTTTAATTTGAACAGATGAAAATAATTGGGATAATTCCTTCTCGGTACGCTTCAACCCGTTTCCCCGCAAAATCATTGGCCCTTATTAAGGGAAAATCAATGATTCAACGGGTATACGAACAAGCTCTGCAATCGAGCGCACTCAATGAGGTAGTGGTCGCTACTGATCACCGGGAGATTTATGATCATGTGAAAAAATTTGGTGGGGCCGTGTGCATGACAAAACCAGAACACGTAAGTGGCACAGACCGGTGCCGCGAGGCATTAGCGTTACAACGTAAAAAATATGACTACGTCATTAATATTCAGGGCGATGAACCGTTTATACAACCCTCTCAAATTGATTTGTTAGCCGGTAAACTTGATGGAGTTACTGAAATTGCAACATTAGTAAAACCTTTGGAAACTGAAGAACAACTGGTTAATCCGAATATAGTTAAGGTCGTTCTCAGCAAAACCATGGAAGCCCTTTATTTTAGTCGTTCTCCAATTCCTTATGTGCGCAATAAACCGCAAGGAGAGTGGCTAAGAGAACACAAATTTTATAAACACATTGGAATGTATGCTTATCGGGATGACGTCTTGGAACGAATAACAAAGCTTTCCGTCTCTTCACTCGAAAGGACAGAATCCCTGGAACAACTCCGGTGGTTGGAGAATGGCTTCAAAATAACTGTTGCCGAAACATTAACCGAAACCATCGGTATTGATACTCCGGATGATCTGCAAAAAGCGATTCAACATTTAAATCACTGAAGACACAAATAGATTTATATAAAACAAAACCGTCAGCTCTAATTTGCAGAAGAATTTACTTTCTTCATTTTCAATTTATGAATAGCAAATTTTTCGATTTCCCGGTAAACTCCTTCCACATCTTTGGATGTCAACGAAGATCCTAAAACATGTGCCGCTGCATCCGGCATTGCTTTAGTAATTTTTAGATCTGTTGGAGTGCCAAGTTCTTCATTCATCTCCAACATGGCGCTTACTTTTACTTGTGGATCTTGTTCTTCTTCATTTTTATAATAGTAAAGTGTAAGGGAAGGTTGTTTTACCTTTGCAAATAACTCTTTTGTCATGGATGTTTCCAGAAGTTCTTCCAATTGCGTGAGCGCTTCCAATCGGTACTTTTTATTCCAAAAACGAGCATGTTCTTCATTAGCGTCGGTTACCCGATATTCTCCTCCCATGACCAGACGTGCGATCTGCAATCCCCATGGATCGTTCAATAAAAAAGCAGATCCATCGTTAATAGCAATGTTGGGCGATAAATTGATTACCGCAAATACATCTTCGGGGTATTCTGCTGCAAGCATCAAAGCGAGTGTCCCGCCAGTTGAGGTACTCATTAAAATAACTTTATCACCCAGTTTTTTTCCTATTGCTAGACCTTCTTTAGCGCTTTCCCACGCTCGGTCTGCTGTAAACTGCAACAGGGCCTCCGTTGTATCGATACCGTGATCTGCTAATCGCGGTAAATACAAGTTGGCTCCAAACTCTTTTGCAAATCGGCGATGCAATGGATCTCCCTCCATTTGACTGGCGGAAAAACCGTGCAAATACACAATAGCATAATCCGTCTTTTGTTTGCTACTATCATTCCATAGGATGCGCGCTTCATTGTTGGGTTTAATTTTATGTTCTGCTTCCTTATCCGAGACATACTTTTCTAAGTCAATTGCGCGCATGGGGACATTCGGCATTGCTTTGTCATAAACGGGTCTATCCGGTTTAGAACCCAAAAAATAAATACCGATAAGCAATAAGATTGGAAAGCTTATTTTGATAACGCGTCTGGATACCATATACGAGATTAATATGGCAGAAAGATAATGAATGCCATTTCCAAATAAAATTGCGCCCAAGCTAACCTGAATGGCTAAATATATCTTAGTTATTGGATTTAAGCCTCTGAAAAAAAATAAAGATTTTTTTTATGGATTATTATCACCTGCGACATCCTAGTAGCATAATAAAATACTTTGCTATGAAAACATGGAAATTTTCGATTCTGACATTGGTGGCAGTAAGCACCGTTTTATTGTTTGGATTCACAGTTCAAAGGCTGGAAGACTCTAAGAGAAAGGCGAGACCATTTGTACCTCCCAAGGGTTGTGTCTTCCGGACGGTTATGGGAGAAGAATCTTCAGAATTAAATTCTGTCTATAAAACGCCTGAAAAAGTTCAACTTTCAATTGACCGGGGCCTCTCCTGGATTGTGCGGGCTCAAAATCAAAATGGCGGATGGGGAGCTGGAAGCCATAGTCGGCAAGATATCACTGACCCACACGCAGTAGCCGCGGATCCGGCGACGACAGCCATGGTATCCATGGCGTTATTGCGAAGCGGGACTACGTTAACGGAGGGAAAATATTCCGCTCAATTGAGGCAATCCTTACACTATCTTATGCAGGCCACTGAGAATTCTCAAATCGCCAGTTATAACATTACGGATATAACAGGTACACAAATTCAAACCAAACTAGGAGAAAATATCGATGTTATTCTTACAGCACAGTTTTTCTCAAACGTTCTGGATTATGTGAGTCACGATACTGCCTTAAAATCCCGGGTGCAAAAAAACCTGAACACCTGCGTTTCAAAAATTCAACGAGCTCAAGATAGCAACGGAAATATGGCCGGTGCAGGATGGGCCGGTGTACTTCAATCTTCCTTTGCTACCAATGCACTTGAATCAGCTCAAACAAAAGGTGCTTCTGTAGATTCAAAAGCATTGGAGCGATCACGCGATGCTCAAAAAAATAACTATGATGCTAAAACAGGAGATGTTAAAACTGAAACAGGAGCAGGCATAATGTTGTATTCCGTTTCCGGTTCCGCGAGAGCAAGTGCAAAGGAAGCTCGGAGAGTAGAAGAAGAAGTTTCCAAAGCTAAGAAGTCCGGCAATCTTGCTCAGAATGCTCCAGTGACAGTTGAGAATCTTCAAAAGATAGGCTTTGATAAAGATGATGCCTTGAAATATTCGACAGCTTATGAAGTCTATCAATCTGCAAAAGTACAGGCTCAACGAGAAGATGTAATGGATGGCTTCGGAAGCAATGGCGGAGAGGAATTCTTAAGTTACCTTCAAACCGGTGAGAGTATGATCATCGGAAAAGATAGTTCGTGGGAAAAGTGGTATGACAACATTAGCGGACGTATGCTTCATATTCAAAACAACGATGGGAGCTGGAATGGACATCATTGCATTACAAGCCCTGTTTTTTGTACGGCAACGAGTTTGTTAATACTTTCTATTAATAATGATATTGATAAGTTAATTGAAGTTGGTAGAAAATAGTATTTTTATTCTTGCACTTTGATACTTAAGATCGAAGTGCAAGAATGAAATTGCCAAGAACGAATTTCCTAGTAGCAGGATGTATAAACACGAGGTTGAAAAAACCCTGAAATTATCCTAAGAGCTATTTTTGCAGATATACTTTGCAACCGACAAAGCAGGCTCTTTTAAAGTTCGCTTAACCCCTAACCAACACCTCACTTTATTAGAGCCACTTCCAGTTTCTTTTGCTAATCTTTACCTGATTTAAAAGGTATCTTATTCACCAAAGTCCCCACTTTTTCTCCCTGCTCCAGTCCAGCAATGGCCGAAGGGTTGTAATGGATACCGCCTAATACTCGGGACCAGGCACCTTCCTTGGCGTAATCCTCCAACGTATTATAGGTTCTCGAGCCATAAAGCGCCTCATGCGTCTTATCCGTGAATGAACATTTTTTTCCGAAGATGCTTTCTAAAACAACGGATGAGGCCCGGCCCACAACAGCATGAGCAGAGCTAAACTCAGGATGTGGAGGTGTAGGGATAACGGTATTCCAAGTACTATATCCCATTACATTCCTTATGTAGGAAATGGGTCTGATCAAGTTATATTGATACTTAGTTTTAAAACAAGAGATCCCTGCATCATTTATTGCAATGCCATGTTTTGCATACACCAATGCAGCTTCATCTAGTTTCAGGTGTTTTAAAATTATTAACTGTGTTGCCATGTTAGTAAAATGTCCACTACCATTATAATTGCCAGGTATATCACCCCAAGTCTTTACAGTTAAGATATCTTCATTGGTCAAAGACTGAGAAATGGTATAGACCTCATTGACCATTTTGTAAAAATCAGAGCCAGGATCTTGTGAGTACGGAGGGATTGGATAAGAACTAGGTTGTGTCTGATTGGTCACTCCAGGCGCAAAGGTCCGATAGTTACCCATGTTAGGTACAGCTGCATTTGCAAATGCGGGAGGTGTAGGAATCCATAACCCGGGACCTGCTGGTGGAACGTATGTATTGGGTTGAGGCTTATAGCCCTCATGTCCACCATCCGTCTTCGACCATTCGAAAATATTGTCCGCAACGAGGCGCCCAAAATCTGCGGAGCCTTGTAAAATTTCAACATTTTTTACTTCCGCTTCAAACTGTAAATTCAAGGCAGCTTCTAACGAATCAATAGTAGTCATATTTGCCGGAGAGGTGCTGGCGAATAAATTCTTTATAATGTGTGCCATAGCCGAATTGGCACTCGATGGCCAATGAAAGAATTTGCTATTAGACGGGATGGCGGTAACTGGTCCACCAATTAATCCAATCACTGAGCGATATCCCCGCATTCCAGGTACAATCGATTCATACAGCGTTAAACCAGAATAAGCGAACGAACGTCCAGAAACCCCAGGGCTGAAACCCGGAGTCTTTTTTATTAACTTTTGTTGGAGGTTAATCCAAGCAATGGCTACATCGGCAGAATATTTTTTTGCTTGTGGTAAGTGATCACCTTCGTCGCAGCCTGAATAAATTAAAATACAAGCCACCATGAAAAGTGTAAAGGTGTTTTTCATAACATTAATATTTGGTGAATAATTTTATTGAAGCTAATGTTCCTGTTGATTCAAAAATTGTGAAGTAGCTCAGCGGGTTTATTCTGGCGATACTCTTAACATATTAATCTATCAAATACTTTGATTGTCGATGAATGCCACTCGCAGATGGATTACTTATTTCAACATGCAAAGACAGAGATATAACTCTCTCGTAAGAGAACTTTTACAATGGTAGTAATGTGATTTTTTTTTATTTTACGGGTGGTTTCCGCAGAAGCCTGCTTTCCCGAGAAAATATGATAGAACATAGATCCCTTGACACCCTCGAAGCCGGACTTGAAAATATAGAAAGCTCACCCACCGATAATGGTATGCTTTATATGATCGTGGTTCGTCCTGCTAAAAAAGAAAGGGCTGTTCAATGGTATTCTAAACTTACGCCTGAGCAGGGCGTAGAGGGCGATCACTGGTCAAAAGGCTGCTGGAAGTTGTTGCCGGATGGAAGCCCGGATCCCGCTGTTCAAATTACGATTATGAATAGCCGTTGTCTTGACTTACTTGCTACTTCAAAAGAGCGTTGGCCTTTAGCTGGCGATAATCTTATTGTTGATTTGGATTTAAGCACAAAAAATTTAAAACCAGGGCAAAAACTTTCCATTGGTTCAGCCCAACTTGAGATCACCGATGTCCCTCATACGGGATGCATGAATTTCAGAGACCGTTATGGCATCGATGCGTTAAAATTTGTAAGCACAAAAGATGCAAAAGAACTCCGCCTGCGTGGCGTCTATGCTCAGGTAATAAAAGCGGGAGAAATTCGAATCGGAGATCGTATGAAAAAAATTTAAGAGATCAAAAATATTCCTAGTCTCAATCTCTTAAAATTCCTTAACAGACTCTAACTCTAATTTATAACTTAACATAACAACCTCGCCGAGTTTCATTAAACGCTTCAATAGCAAAATAATATTCAACACCTTGCGAAAGCGCACGAGCTTCCAATGTATCAAACTTATCAGAAGACCTCATTCGGGTGGGTAAAGTTATCTTTACCAATGCCCATAAAATATTGTAGCCCACAGCGCCTTTGATTTTCTCTGGCGTTACGAGCCCGTTTTGCGGATCAACTCGCCCGCAGGTCTTCTCTTGCTGTGTTCGATATAGGAATGTCCAGCGAAAAGTAGGGATAGCTTTGAGGAATGAGTAGTCTCGACATGAGGTCAAAACAGTTTTTTTCGTACATACACCTGAACGCTGGTGAACAGTTGTTGTAATTTTTTCTTATTGATAACGTTTCAGAAGCAACCTTTTTCGTAGTGCACGATCTTTGTATAGATGAAATTTTTCAAGTCCAGTTCTAATTAAGATTTCTATGATCCGCAATTACCTTAAAGTCGCCTTCCGTTCTATCTTCCGGAATAAGCTTACAGCCTTTATTAATATTTCAGGTCTTGCGTTAGCCATGGCGTGTGCAATACTTGTCTATTTATTTATTACAGATGAAATCAGCTACGAAAAATACCATGCAAAGGCGGACCGAATTTATCGAGTAACCAGAAGCTTTCATTCACCCGAGGGTGAGGTGAGCCTCCATCTCGCCAATGTAGCTCCTCCTATTGGTCCGCTGCTTAAAAATGATTTTGGAGAAATAGAAACCTTGGCCCGCACCCTTAACTCTAGCCTTGTTGTGGGGCTGGAGGAAAATGGTCAGTTAAAAATGGCCAATACAGAACAGGAAGTATTTTTAGCAGAGCCCGACATTTTCAAAATATTCGATATTGAAATAAAGTCCGGAGATCCCATTAAATCCCTGACACGGCCTTTTACTGTGATGCTTTCAGAAAAAGCTGCGAAACGTTATTTCAATAGTGAGAATATCATCGGTAAAAGATTACGGGTGAACAATGCTTTTGATATAGAAGTAGCAGGAGTATATAAAGACTTCCCATTACAAGCACATTGGCATCCGGAATTCCTGGTATCTTTTATCACCTTAGAAAACGAGAAAATCTATGGCAGGGCTGGCCTGGAATCAAATTGGGGTAATAATTCTTTTGGGACTTATTTGCTATTGCAAGAAGGCGCAGATCCAAAAAAATTAGAGAGCAGTCTTCCTTCTTTTCTGGACAAACATTTCGGAAACTACGCACGCGCCAATTGGGGAGTTGCTGCCGATTGGATAGCGTCAAAGTCAACAACGTTGTATGTTCAGAAGGTAACTGATATTCATTTGCATTCCCATCTGGATGATGAGATCGAAGCGAATGGGAATATTACAAATGTTTACATGATGACATTAATTGGTCTTTTCATCATACTCATTGCGTGTTTTAATTTTATTAATCTTTCAACAGCCCAAGCGACAAAACGCGCCAAAGAAGTTGGGTTGCGAAAAGTTGTGGGAGCCTTCAGAACTCAGCTTATTAAACAGTACTTAAGTGAATCTGTACTGACTGCATTCTTGTCGCTTGCTTTAGCCCTGCTTATATCCTATGGTAGCTTGGGATTGTTGAATGCATTTACAAGCAAAGCCTTATCCCTCAATTTGCTGAACAATTGGCCGTTGACAGCGGGCCTCATCTTATTTGCCTTTATTATCGGCGTGCTTGCCGGTATTTATCCGGCCTTCGTAATTTCTTCTTTTAAACCAGCCTTGACGCTTAAAGGACAACAAGGTATGGCGCATGGCAAAAGTTTGATACGCAAAGCACTGGTGGTATCTCAATTCGCAATTTCAATTGTGTTAATAATTGCAACACTTATTATATTCAGACAACTGGATTACCTGAATTCACGAAGCCTGGGATATGATAAAGACCAGGTAGTAACATTGCCCTATTACTCCGAGCTAGCGCCCAGCTATGAGACATTCTACAACGAACTTATAAAAGCTGCGTCCATAAAAAATGTTGCACGGTCATCCAGAATACCAACTGGTAGATTGCTTGACTCGTACGGAGAACCTCGTGTACTGAAAGGTGATAGCCTAGTTAGCGTAAGCATGAATTTAAAATCAATTTCAACGGATTCTGAATTCTTTGATACGTATGGGATACCCGTTTCATCAGGAAGGGAATTTTCAAAAGACATACCCACCGATGATTCGTTGGCGTTTGTTATAAATGAATCTGCGGCTAAAGGTATTGGCTGGAAAAATCCGGAAGAATATCTCGATAAGGAATTTCAGTATGCCGACGTGAAAGGTAAATTGATTGGCATTGTCAAAGATTTTCATTTCGAATCCTTACACCAGGAAATTACGCCCATGATATTTTTGCAGCGGGATGACAACTACAATGCATTATCTATAAAAATTACCGGGGAGGAAATCCAAAACGGCCTAGCTCACCTCGAAAAAATCTGGAAAACATTTTTGCCGGCAAGACCTTTCGATTACCAATTCCTGAGTGAAAAATACCGGAATCTTTATGAAGGAGAACAAAAACAAAGTCAACTGTTTACAACCTTTGCCGGACTAGCGATCTTTATTGCAAGCTTAGGGCTTTTTGGGCTGGCAACGTTTAACACCATGCAGCGCGTAAAAGAAATTGGAATACGCAAAGTGTTAGGAGCCTCCGTCCCCAATATACTTGGATTACTTTCTAAGGAGATTATCATGCTTATCGTCGTCGCTAACTTAATAGCGTGGCCAATGGCCTGGTATTTTATGAGCAAGTGGCTGGATACATTTGCGTATCACATCGAAATGGATGTGCTCGTCTACCTTCTTGCTGCTATTACTGCTATTTTTATCGCATTAATCACTGTGAGCTCACAAACCATTAAAGCGGCCATGAGCAATCCTGCAAAAACGTTGCGCTATGAGTGAAGGTTGTAATTCCAGTGCACGAAGGAATTCACTACTGAAACGTTATACCCTATTGTGCTAGATTTAACTATCAGTTTTTCACTTTATAACTCGTACTCCTTCCTCCGCCCTGTTCTTTTTCCAAAATGCCTTTGGCAATAAGATCCTGTATATCTCTCAGAGCCGTGTCAGTAGAACACTTAGCGATCTTTGCCCACTTGGATGATGTCAGTTTCCCTTCAAAATTATCCATTAACTTATTCAGCATTTTTCTTTGCCTTTCATTCTGCACGGCCCCTTGGTGATTTTCCCAGAACTTCGCTTTTTGGATTACAGCCGATAAATTTTCTTCTGACAAAGAGATTGCTTTGTCAAGACACGCAATAAACCACAAAAGCCATTTCGTTATATCTAAGGTTTCTTTTTGGGTTTTTTCCAGAATTTCATAATAAGCATTGCGTTCTTTCTGGATTTGTGCAGACATGCTATAGAAACGTTGCCTGCTACCATCTGCTCGTGCCAGCTGCATATCTGATATCGCCCTGGCTATACGGCCGTTGCCATCATCAAAAGGGTGTATGGTAACAAACCACAAATGCGCGATCGCAGCTTTTAAAACCAGATCCGTGGTTGCTGGTCGATTAAACCATTCAAGAAACTTTTGCATTTCACCATCCAGTCTTGATGCCTCAGGAGCTTCGTAGTGAACATGTTCTTTTCCTATTGTCCCGGAAACGACCTGCATAGGTCCCCTTATATCATCTCTCCAGACACCTACCTGGATTTTGTGTATTCCACTTCTTCCAGTTGGGAATAGTGCGGCATGCCATCCAAATAGGCGATCATCTGTAAGAATCTGATCATATTTTTGAGTAGCATCCATCATCATTTCCACAACGCCTTCGACATTTCGACTAACAGTTACTTCTCTTGCAATGTCCATCCCTAATCTTCTGGCTATTGAGGATCGTACCTGATCGGCAGGTAATTTCTCACCTTCTATTTCACTTGACTTGATCACATCCTGGGTCAGCGTTTTTAGTGTAGCTTCTTCTCTTAGATGAAAGCCTAAACCTTCAAGTTTGCCCAATAACTTTCCCTGCTTATGCCTCACGGATGACAGTGGCAGCATAAGTTTATCATCTTCCCATTTGAAAGTTGACCATTCTTTTAATAAGTGGATGTATTTGCTCATTCTCCGCAGATTGTGCGGAAATTAAGGTATTTTTCGCCGAAAAGACAAACATTCTCCGCAGATTGTGCGGAGAATAAGGGCTATATTCGCCGCATGAGTTAGGATAGATGTATGGAGGAATCCTTACGGGCCCCTCAATAGGATCTAGTTCCTTCTCTTTTGCTTTACTTCAATAAAACAGATTCAAAAGAACCCGAAATGATGCCATTTCGGTGATGTCAGAATAGCGTTGCAGGAGGAAGGACTTGATATTTTGGCCCTGGCCGTTCTTTATTATTCGACGGCTACCAGCGCTAAAACTAGAGCGCCAAAATTTCATCCCATACTTTTTTGATTACAGGTATGCCTTGCTTACTGTTCTCCTCTCTAACAGCGAGAACCCTTTCTCCCGGATAAAGAATCTTAGAATTTTTGTCCGGAATAGATTGGTGATAATCCTCGATGATCTGATGGATGAGGGTTGGAATGGTACTGAAATTTTTCAACTGTGAAATATTGATGACAATAAACACCTGTGACAAATTGTTCTCCACATTTTGCTTTGATATCTCAGCAACGGGGAAGCCACCCGACAGCATAGCTGCAAGTATGTCCAGCAGGAGGGAGAGGCCAGCACCTTTCCAATAGCCGATGGGCAATGTTCGTTCCGATTCCCGAATAGCGCCTGGATCAGTCGTAAGTACACCATTCTTGTCAAACCCACCTGGCACTGGAAGTTGCTGATTTTTTAAATGATGCAAATCGAGGGCCCCATACGAAAATTGTGACATCGCCATATCCAATACGATGGCTTCCTGCTGATATGGAATTGCAATAACCAATGGATTATTCCCCAGCTTGGCATCTATCCCACCCCACGCCGGCATATTCTTAATTGTGTTCGTCCAGCCGATGAATACATATCCTTGCTTAGCCGCTCTCCATCCATAAGTCCCGCCCCGCATCCAGTGGTTGGTGTTGGCGAGTGCTACACAACCCATCCCCTGTTCCCGCGCAATTTCCATTGCGCGGTCTGTGCAAACCAAAGCATTAAGTGGTCCGGGGCCTAATTGACCATTCCATTGTTCAATAGCTCCAGCCCGATGAATACAAACAGGTTCCTTCTCTGGTTTTGTATATCCATCTGAAACATACTTAATGAATTTTGCGAATCGATTTACCCCATGGGTATAAACGCCTTCTAAACTATTAATCGTAAAAATATGAGCGCATGTGTTAGCCTTATCTTCAGAGAAGCCATAGTTAAGAAGGATACGTTTAAATTCAGATTCCATGACTGGAACGGGAATTTTTAAAAATTGAACAGGGGCTGTTGACATTTAAAATTTAAGAGGTTAGTGTCTGGAAAATACGTGCAGAAAAAAATATTTTTGATTGTGTTACTAAAGTCAATTTTTTATTTCAACAGTCTTATCCAACGGCATGCCTAGCTTCTGATAAAGTGCTTTGCGGGCTTGTTTGTCCTTGTTAAGAATTTCGAGAGCAAATTCGGCAACTTTTTTTGCGTGTTCGCGGGGAACAACGACCACACCGTCCCCATCTGCTACGATTACATCTCCGGGACGGATTAGTACACCTCCTATCGTGACGGGTTTGTTGACTGATTCAATTTCATTTCTTCCTGGCCGGATGCCACGACCACGATTCTTATGATCCAGGTAGACGGGTATTTTCTGCTTTATGATTTCATCCGTATCCCGAATGCCGCCGCTGGAAATAATGCCTCTTGCACCTTTGCTTACCCAAGCTAAAGAATTATTAGATCCCACGGATCCTGTATCTCCATCTCCCTCTACATCCAGGACTACAACAGAACCAGGCTTTAAAAATTGGACATAAGGCTCGGTTGAATATTTGCCATACCATTCGCCTTCCCATTTTTGAAATTCCTCTTTAGGCATCGGATTCTTTATGATCCGATTGGTTGGAATGTATCGCGCAGTTACAGCAATCCCAACAAGCAAGTGGCTCATGTTCTCTGTATCCTTCCATAATGCTTCAATGCGCTGATCCATTAGTCCCGCATCGCGAAGTCCAACCATGTCCATACCATCGGAAACATCTGCTACGCGCAGACCGTCGTACAATTTAATGATTGCCTCATCTGTAAGGTTTTCCTGAGCGAGGGAAAACATGGGAGCCAATAACAAGAGGGTAATTAAACGATAGATATTTTTTTTCATAGCGTTTGGGTTTAGTGCTTCACAATTTTATAAATAAAATCCAAGTTGGCTCAAAAAATTATGCAAAATTACTTGGCTTGAGCGAGCTCATTCGTGCCTTCTAATATAAATCATATGGCTTCAATTTTATCCAGAAGATGGTATAATTGAATTACTGATTAAAATATTAATTTTTTCTATGGAGGAACAAATGAACTATTAGATAATCTCACCAGATTCTATATGGCTCATTATTTTAATTCAACTTTCTTATGATACAATTTACCATCCCTTTCAATGCGCAGGATAAATATTCCGGAAATTGAATTGGCTTTGACGTTCACTGAAGTCTGTCCTCTATCCAATTCAGTCTCAAAAATATTTTTTCCATTGATGTCAGTCAACCGTATACGCGAACGTCCTCCGGCTGGAAGTACAACATGAAACGAACCTGAAGAAGGGTTAGGATAAACAACTATATTGGCTTCCAGATCAGACTCGGCACTGGTGATCACGTTCTCTCCATTCTCTATTAATACATAACTGATCGATCTCGGCGGCGCTGTTATCTTGACTCCGTTACTTATCTGCATACCGTTGGCTTTGATCGTCTCTACGTTTGAAGGTCCTCCCGATGCCAGCGTAGGACCATGACCATTAACAAAAACCTTTCTCGAAAACTCGCCATTGTCTGTTCCTCCCGTGAGTGTATATACAAAATACCGGTCTCCATATCCAAAATTCTGAATATTAATGCTCGCCGTTTGTTCACTCGTTCCTTTGTTGATCACGACAATTCCAGATTGACCGGATTCAAACTTTGACGCGTACCCCAAAACATCGCCGCTTCCAGTTACCGTTGAGCCCACCATGTGATCACCAAAATATTTTTGGAAATAATACATGGAATAAAACGCCGGGCGCGGAGTCCATTTGACAGCATTATCCGGTTCATCACCCTGGCTGAACATGCCATGATCATTTCCTCCGCCATACCCATTTGCAAGGTCCCATCGTGTTGCCTGGCCGTATTTATTTCTGATCAGCTCGCCCAATACGATTGCAGCATGCATCGCATTGACAAAAGACACTTGTTGCTTGGAGCCTTCGGCAAAAATATTCCATTCGGTAAGCGCTACTGGTTTGTTAGTTACACTTGCAATTGACATTGAAGAAGTAATGTAGTTCATCATATCCGTCGTTACAGTTGATGCTGTGGCCAGGATATCAGCCGCACTAGAATTGGTGGCATAAGGCGTATAGTAACTATGAACGATATAAAAGTCAGGGTCATCGGCAGCTTTTTGAAATACTCCTGTATTCCAGTTCTTATCTGTCTGGTTCCACCAGCTTGCCGGAGGTTCCTGAAGCAGTTGAGCTCCGATGTAGATCGTTGCTCCTATCTCAGCAGCTGCTGCGCGCATAGAATCAGTAAATACTTTAAAATGCTCTCCATACAGGGCGCCGGTAATAATTTCAGGTTGTCCATCCATATTGTCGGATGTCTTTATTCTATATCCTGCCTGCCAGGTTCCGTTGCACTCATTTCCGATCTCCCAGAATTTTGTCCGGCCATTATCATATCGCACCCAGTCCGCAGCGAGGTGAGCCGCAGCTGCAACCGGATCCGCCGCTTTACTGTAACGGCCATAGGGATAATTTACCGTTATCATTCCAATGCTTGAAGTCATCTCCAGCATCTCGTAATAATTATCAAGCGACATCGTCCAGCTTGCTGTATTTCCGCCATACCAATATGGATATGGATCACTAGCAACTCCTGCGGCGTCCAAAAGAAATTCGGGAACATCTGCTGGGAGATCGTCTTTCGTAGCTGCATTCCAGAAATACACGCTGCTGAGGTTTCCGCCGGGAAATCGAAGAAGATTGGGTGATAAGGTTTTGATGTTGTTGATCAGCACGGGCTGATCAACCATCTGCGACATATAGATATTCGCATTGTTTCCAAATAGATACTTGGAAACAGGTGTAATCACATCGGTGAAATTGACGTCAACCGTTGCCGTTGGTGCTTTCGAAGGTTTATCAATTTCATCAAATGAAGGATTTTCAATTGACTTCAGTTCAAAGTCATCGAGAAAAAAACCCTGAGTTTCCTGAGCGAAGGAAGAACCCACTGTTAAAAAAGCAAAAACGACAATGAGTAAATACTGTTTCATAACTGATATCGTTGTATAAAATTTTATTCTAACAAAAAACATGACCGAAAATTCAATTGATGAAAAGTGCACGGGAGTATCGTTTAAAATTTAAATATTCACTACAATGGTGGTTATTGATTTTGAAGGAAGGGTAATAGCATCAGCCGGTGAGTTGATGTCAACGGTTTTATAATACGTTCCGGATGTGCTTTGAAAAGCATTTATGCCCGTTGCTATTTTACTTGTGACCGTCAATTTTATATCTTCCTCCAACGTACCATCGTTAATGATAACCAGCGTAATCGTTGAATTATCCGGACTGATAAACGCAGCCGTGTATACCGACGCATTGGATGATGTGGTCTCAACCCGGTGATAACCCGAATCTATGTGTTTTGAAAAATGTTTGATAAGGTAATAGAACGGCGTAACTACATACGGTGAAGTTGCGTTTTGGCCCACACTGATCATCCCTGCATTTGTTCCCGATGATGGGGTGCTCCAACCTAACTTCCAGTAGATGTAACCGGAGGAGTTTGCATATACCAGTGAGCGGTGAATGAACAATGCTGTATTATACCAATCCAGGTTATCGGAAAATTCTGTCATGATATTGGGCTTGGTATTAAAGGAACCTATGGTTTGTAACGAAGCAACAACCTGGGCGCCGGAGGTTCCTGAATTAATGTTGTATGGATGGAAGGCATACATCCCGCAATGAGCCTTGTTTTTGAGAATGTTCGCAAATGCAGAAAACGTTGGAACATCCTGTGACTCCGGTCCGATCATCACCGGTACATACGCTCTGTTTTTTATTTTATCATACACTTTGTCAAAAGCAACATGATAGTCGGGCAGAGATGCTGTTTCACTGGCGGCCCATTGACAGGTGGTCCATCCGGAATTTACATACGTAGGTTCATTCTGAATACTGATGTAATCCGGATCAAACGGAACGTTGTCCAGCACATCTTCCCAGTAATCAGCGTAGGCATCGTACATGAAATTTGCGCCGTCTTTTTTCAATGTACCCTCACGCGAGCTGTTATTACTTTTGAGGCCCTTCGGTGGACCCCATGAACTGAGGAGAATTTTCACATCGGGATTCCGGTCTTTTGCGAGTTGGTAAAGCTCATTGGTTGCAACCCAACTTTGCCTGGCGAAATCATCGGTCATGACATCCGTTGATGTAGTAGTGGGATAGTCGTCCGGGTAGTACCAGTTTTTAAAGCGGATTATATCAATGCCCAGGTCGCTGAATATCAGATCAGCAATCTCTTCTTTTTTGTTATTGGACGTTATCCAGTCGCTATACCAGGTTAGTGCGCCGCCGAAACCAATCATCTCTTGTTTCACGGAAGAAGGATCAATGGTTATGGTTGTAACTTCTGGCTCTGGTTCGGGCTTTGGCTCAGGCTCTCCATCATCTCCTCCGCAGGAGATAAGAAATAAAATACTGGAGATCGCAAAAACGCTGCTAGTCCTCAACCACACTACATACTGTTTCCTCATATTTCCAAAATTTATCATTCCTATTCTGCCACCTTATGCAAATGCCTTTTTAATTAGTCGCAAGATGTTGGAGGCTTACTCTTCTGATACACGAGCACCTTTTCATTGTTGATTCCGAATACCAGAAACTCATTCAACGGAAGTATCTGCCTGACGTCACCAGTAAGTGATAATCCACTATCAGTTTGCTTCAATCGCATTAAATTGCCCCTTGCCATCATTCAATCCCACGACGCCACAGTTACCGCTTAACTTTCCGGTTCTTGAACGAGTACCGCTTAAATTTCCTGCTGTGATAATATCAAGTCGGCCATCGAGATCTATATCGATGTTAAGGATTGCAAAAATGGGAGCAACCTGAAATTCGTTTGGCAAGGGAATCAAACTGAACTTTCCTGAATCATTGCGTATAAAACAGGATTTTAACAGGTAAGCCTTTAAAACCTGCGACTTCTTTAACTCATCGGCAGAAAGGAGGTCATCAATTTTAGCAGTTGAATATGATTTATAATCTGTAAATCTTTTTCTAAAAGAAGGCAATTGCTCAATCAATTCATCCCTGGAGGGATATGGATAGCTAGCATTTTTAATATAGTAATCAATAATGGGGTCGATCGAACCATTATTGTCGTAGTCTGCAAAATAGAGAGATACAGGTTTGTCATTTGTTGGTTTCATCTGGTTATTAGAGCCAACATTCCCAGCAATAAAATCCACATCACCATCGCCATCAAAATCAGATGGCTGAATACAATTCCACAAACCTTCTGTGTACGCTGGTACATACTCCGCAGATCGATCTTCTAACTGTCCCTTTTTATTAATAAAAACTTTAACGGGCATCCATTCGCCAACGATAACTAAATCAGTGTAACCATCCTTATTGAGATCAGCCCAGCGCGCATCACTCACCATTCCAATACGCCCAATTGGTTCGGATGCCGACTCGTCCATTAAAAAATTACCTTTACCATCATTTACAAGAATATAACTCTCAGGAGTTTCGGGATAACGGCCGGGAACGATTCTACTACCAACGAATAAATCAAGATCGCCATCCAGATCAATATCTGAGGGCCGAACACACGAACCACTCGATGCAATAGCTGGCATGCCTTTCAATACAAAATCACCGTTACCTTTATTCTCAAAGAGGAAATCATACAAGGCTTTATCAGCAGGTTCAAACTCATAACCACCGGTTACTACATAAAGGTCGTCATCCCCATCTTTATCCATGTCAAAAAAAATTGCATCAACTACGTCGCTGTCACTCAATATGTCGAATGCCTTTTGTTGTTTCTCATCAAAGCCTTTGTTTTTATTCTGGACGTATAACATGGATGCTTGACCCTTAGCCCCACCGACAAACATGTCATCCAGACCATCCTTATTCAGGTCAGTGCTGGCCATTGCCGGTCCTTCCGTGGAATACGAGCGAGGCAGCAAGCGCTGGATATCAAAGTCACTAAACTGATTTTCTTTGTGGGTGAATGCGATATTATCAACCGCGACAAGGAAGGTGCTCTTTACTGTTTCCAGGGAAGATTCATCCGCTTCGTTTTCTTTTATCACATTCAGTTTGTTGATACTCACGTTATGCATAACAGAAGTTTTACCAGATGGCCAGCGAACCTGCAAGGAATCTATATGCTGAATTTTACCCAATCCAACATGTAGTTTGTAATCAACGGATGACTGAAAACCTCTTACCGTAAAAATTTCCTTTACCCACAATTTACCGGCAGCAAAAACGGTAGCCCTTGCCCCGATGGCAAATTTTTCATTATTACCTTCCAACTTCAGTGCTACATAATTGTTATCCAACTGCTCGGCATTATTTCTATAAATGCCAGCATTTTCATTCATGTTGTTGGTTACAATATCGGAGTCGCCATCATTATCCAGATCGCCGTAAGCCACACCGTTGGTTATGGATGGTTCAAAGAAACCCCAGGTGTGTGTTACATCTGTAAACGTTAAATCACCATTTCCTTTAAATATATAGTTAGGGAGTTTATTCTCTTCAAACTTGTTGATCATTTCAAGTGCGCTCATTTTTTCGCCTCGTTTTCGCACCTCTTCCATTTGCGAGGCTACCTGAAATTTGGCAAAATCATTATTGGTTAAGTCTCGCTTGAATCCGTTGGAAATAAAAACATCTTGTATCCCATCGTTGTCAAAGTCTTGAATTAAAGCACTCCAACTCCAGTCTGTATTGGAGATACCTGCCAATTGACCAATCTCGCTGAATGTGCCGTTGCCATTATTCAGATGAAGCATGTTGCGCATGTACTGCGAATGCAAACCACTTTTCACCATTGTATTGAATACATCATACCGGTCAGCACCCATCAATTGTTTTTGGCGGTAGTTATCCTCGGGCAGCATATCCAGCGTCAGAATGTCCATGTTTCCATCGCCGTCAATGTCCGCAATGTCAGTCCCCATGGTGAATTTGGAAATATGGCTGAGTCTATCTGTTACGTCATGGAAGAATTTGCCATGATCATTGAACAATAATTTATCACGCCCTGTATAGTCACAACCCGCATAGATGTCGGGCCAGCCATCATTGTTGATATCTGAGATACTTATCCCTAAGCCATAGTTGAACGCTGAACCATACACACCTGTGGTATCACTGATGTCGGTAAAATGACCGTTATCATTTCGAAGCAATTTATTGCCTACTTCCGCAAAACGCGTGTCTGAATTTTTAACGGTGATGTTGAACACATTTGAAATCTCCAGCAAGGAATGATTTAACAACAATACATCGAGGTCGTTATCGCGGTCGTAATCAAAAAATGCTGCTTGAGTAGAATATGACGTATCATCCAAACCATATTTCTTTGCCTGATCCGTAAAGGTTAAATTGCCGTTGTTGATCAGCAGAATATTTCGTCTTCTTTCTTTATCCGGACTGGCCGACCGGCAAACATAAATATCTAATAAACCATCCGTGTTGATATCCACCATGGTAACACCGGTTTTCCAACCCACGTCACAAGCAGTGCCAGACCGTTGTGTAATGTCTTCAAACTCAAAGTTGCCTTTATTGAGATAGAGCTTGTTGCCAAACACATTGGAGGTAAAATAAATATCCGTTAATCCATCGTTGTTAATATCTCCGAGCGCTACACCACCGCCATTATAAAAATATTCATATGACAGAATATTACTTTTCTCTGTCTCATGGTTTTCGTTAATAAAATCTATACCTGTATCTGTGGGGTCTAATTTTGAAAAGTGGGTGTCTTGCCGATGAGTGCAAGACGTGAGCAGGGCCGTGATGGTAACAAAGATAAATGCAGAATATAAAAAATTATGCCGGCTCATATACGATTTAGGCGATACCTGTTAATGATTAGAACAAGTTTCGAAAATTTTTTAAAATTAAAGGCCTGGTTGAAACGCCAGGCCTTAAAATCAATTCAAAATAAGATCAATTAATTGGTCTTATGGAACCTAACATTGTCAATCATAATGTTCACCGCAGAAGATCCGTTGTCAAACGCCGCGCCAAATCCCCCCGTAATTTTTGATAAATCCGTGGGACTGTTACTACCCCATCCATTATTGTCTTTAAAGGCAGAAATAGGAACCGTCATGGTGGTCCACCCTACGGTAACCGGAACATTTGCACCACTCGGACCAGCCGGGCCTAACAAAAACCAAAAATCACCATTGGATCCTCCATCCAATCTAAACTTTATATTTCCGCCCGTAATTGGCGCTACAACTTTGATGTCGAATTTCATCACATAGTTTGCAACGTCAGTTCCTATTGCATCTCCAGGAAAATTATTTTTGCTATTTCTCCAGAATAAATCTGTCCAGCCATTGTACGTGTTGTTGATTCTTCCATAACTAGAACCGTCTATTGAATTCGCGTCGTTCACAAGACTAACGGCTCCCCACCAACTGTCTTTTGCTCCTGTGCCGTTAAAATTAAAGAACACTAAATTTTGATCCTGAACTGGCTCGACACCTAAGCGTTTAACGTTAGTTTGAGGCGATTCATAGATCTCATTTTTAGTTGTAACAAACTTAATTTTTCCATTTCCGAGAGTTGCTCCATCCGGAACTACAACCTCTAATAGCGTTGGACTTTTTGTGCCAAAGACTGTCGCCTTAACATCTCCAGGAAAGATGACGTCGCTTGCTACATTCATGTTTGTTCCCGTGATTGAAAGAAGAGCGCCAATGTATGCATCTGCCGGCATGCCCGTAATGTTTGGAACGTTTGGTACTATTGTCAGTGGAGTGGATGAAACAATTTCATCTCCATTAGTAGTTACAAGAGTAAAAGGACCTGTAACGCTACCTGGAACTACTACTATTTCAATTTGAGTAGCCGTGGCACCCGTTACCGAGGCCTCCCACCCACCTTCAAAAATTATCTTTGAAACAATGTCAAGGTTTGTGCCATTGATGGTAACGCTTGGACTGTTAATAGTTTGTACAGTAGTTGGTGTAAAGTTCATAATAGCAGGCTTAACCAACGCTAGAACATCGCTACTTGAAACGCTTTTGTTCGATGCAGTACTTACTGTAATCTCATCTTCCGTTGCATCCGCTGGTACTTTCACTGTAAGCTGCGTTGCAGTACCTCCAGCTTCAAGCGTTCCAGTCTTCTCGCCTCCGAAAACAACCTTGTTTACTAAGTCCAAGTTCGTACCTGTAATAACAACGTTGCTTCCCGTCTTGGCAGGATTTGGTGTCATCCCTGTGATGGCGGGTACGGCCATCGTTATACTTTCACTACTAGCAACTTCTACATTGGATAACGGTCGGAGAACAATTTTTCCATCTTGAGCATTGGAAGGAGCTGAAACTGTAATTTCAGTTTCAGTTTGACTCTCGAAAGTTGTTACACTGGCACCACCGGCAAATGTTACACTTTTTGCTAAATCAAGATTCTCGCCTGTTATTGTTAACACTGCCCCAGCTTTAATATTCAATGGAGTCATCGCTGTGATAGAAGGAGCAATAACCGTTAGCGGGTTTTCCGATTTCACCAATATCGGACTTTCTTTACCGTTTGAAAAAACCACGATACCTGTTCGAGCATCTTCAGGAACAATGAGTACTATTTCATTTTCAGATTGACTTTCAAACTCTGTTACCGACTTGCTGGTTTCGAAAATAACTTCTTTGATAAGATTCAAATACGTTCCCGTAATTGTCAGTTCACCACCGGGTAGAACTGAAGTTGGTTCTATTGCCGTGATAGCGATAGGCTCAGCAATTCCTAACATAGATATGGTTTCAATATCCGCTGTAGGGGTCTTCAAAACTACTTTTCCTTCCACAGCTGTTTCGCGAGGAATTACAATAACTATTGCCTCTTTCGTTTTAGAAACAAAATCAGTGACCTCTACATTACCCGGTAGTATTATGGTTGTAACCTGATCGAGGTTATTGCCAATGAACACCAACTGACCACCTCTTAAGTTAGGCGAGGGTCCAAAGCTCTCCAGCTTTGTAGTAATGTTACCATCATCATCCGAATCGCAAGCGCTAAGGAAAATGGTCAGCACCAACAAGCGAATGGGAAGCATAACCATCATTTTTTTATATATGAAGAACATAGTATTTCGTTTTAATGTATTGACTCATTTTTTCTTGAATAGAATCTATTTAGGAACAATCCGAACATTATCGATATGCAATTCGACCGGCGTAGATTTTGCTTTCGGTGAGCCAATTAACCAAAAGGATAAACTTCCGGTAACTTCAGGTTTGAACACCATTGGCGTATAAGTAACAACACCACTCGGTGTACCTACTTGGTATGCAAAATCCGTCATTGGAATTATCGCAGTAATCCAACCATTCGTTGCATAGTCAGAATCTTTAGCATCCCATGGCCCCCAATAAGCACGAGCGTTGAGATCGTTCGACCAATATTCCTGATTGCTATTTTCATGACCCCACGGAGCAA
Source organism: uncultured Bacteroidota bacterium (assembly GCA_963837415.1). Classification (GTDB taxonomy): domain Bacteria; phylum Bacteroidota; class Bacteroidia; order Cytophagales; family Cyclobacteriaceae; genus Chryseolinea. The sequence continues at coordinate 473,100 of CAWING010000012.1, forward strand.
AACAAATGTTGAGGTATGAGCCATACCATTCCACTGCATTGATTTCAAATTTCATCACATAGTCCTCAGGTTTGCCAGGTAATAAGTTCCCTTCAGGGCGACCATTTACTTTCGCCCAGAATTCTGAAACATAGCCTCCACCAGGGTAATCCTCCGTTCGCTCATTAGGGCCTAACTTTCCTTTCAGAACCAAATAGTTGCCATCAATACCATCGGTAGCAGCCGTGGTACCAGAGCGCCAACTTCCACTTGCGGTCAAGTTATCATAATTCAAAAAGGCTCTATTATCGCGGAAGTGAAGCGATGACTCAGTTTGTCCAAAATTTGTGGTGATCGTGATTGGCCCTGGCTGTGCGTCATCGGGTACGGCCACCTCAATAGCAGTACCATCTTCTTCTACGCTTACAATTTCACCTAGAGCTCCACCCGTAAATGTTACTGTTAACGGTGCGTATAGGTAATTTCCGTTGATGGTAGCAACATCGCCAGCATCAACAAATTCTGAAGCCATGGAAATAATTTCGGGTCTGCTAACTGCAAGTATGAATGGATATTCAAGAACTTTGCCATCTGAAAAATACAGCGTCATTTTATGGGTAACCACTTCGGGCAACTCTTCTGGTACACTCGTAATGATGCTTGTGTTCGTAATCAGCGTGGGCGTTAAAGCTGCTTCTTGGTCATTAATCCAAAGCTCACGAACACCTCCTAAATTTTGTCCAATGATGGCGATCATCTGTCCTTGACCAGCTGCTATAATGAGAGAATCAGCAGCTGCCGGGTCAGTTAGTCTAATGTACCTGATTATGGGTTGACCTCCCTCATCATCATCATCATCACAGCTTGAAAATATTCCTGCGGAAGCAACAGCAACGGACAGGAGTAGCAGATATTTATACATTAATTTCATAAATCTTCGTTCTTTAGTTCTGTACGTATATCAATTACCAAAATCATAAGGCACAGGTTCTTCTTTAAGGGAAGGCGCCTGACTTACTTCAGACGCTGGTAACGGCAACAAGAAGTTACCGGAATTTGCAACGGCAAATCTATCCGCGAACCAGGATGTCTTAGTAAAAGTCCACCGCGTAGGATTAGGCGTCTGATTAGGACGGGTCAAGAATAAACCTCGATCCTGTTCATTTATAATTTGATAGGCCTTGTCAGGATTATAGTAGTGTAATCTCACTAAGTCATACCATAGCATACTTTCCATGGCAAATTCTTTAACACGCTCTTTAAAAATATCATCCCAGGTTAAAGGAGCAATAAATGTGGGAAGGCCTGCTCGTTCATGCACGGCATTAAAATATGCAAGAGCTTTGCCATCGCTTGTTGACCCATTATTACCTAACACCGCTTCGGCATAGATCAGGTATATTTCGGCCAACCTTAGCATATATGTATTGTTGGGATATCGCTGTCTATCGGCCTCACCTCCGGTATCCTTTGATCCACCCACAACGTATTTCTTAATGCTGATATAGCTGTTGTCAGCATCGTTACCAGGAGTGGGAAATGTCAGGTCCTGTTCAACTGTTTCTCCATCAACGACCGTTTTTTGAGTAATTTCCGGATAAACAGAACCTGGTAACATATAAGTAGATTTTAGCCTCTCATCTTCTGTGCGACCAGGTGTAGTACCACCGTCAAGGATCAATCCATCGTATAAGCTGAGCATCCACCAGGTTGCACTAATATCGCCTCCCCATCCATCACTGTTGGCGGCAATCTCATTACTATAGGTAATCTGTGATACCATGGTGTTGGCGTAAGCATAGTCTGGTGTAAACACCCACTGCAGCTCAAATAGTGATTCGTTATTGTTATCGTATTTGTAACCCGATGAATAGAGGAATAAATCAGAATACGCAGGCAATAAAGATTTTCCACTGCTCGTAATTACACTCTCAGCATAGTCCCTTGCCTTATCAAGAAATTCCTGCTTGCGGGTGCCCCCTGCTGATTCTACTCCTGCCCTTGTCAAATACGTTCTTGCGAGCATACCTTCAGCAGACCATCTGGTTATTCTTCCCGGCTGGATAGCAACCTCGCTTAAATTTGCGGCTGCAAATTCGAAATCACGGGTTATAAATTCCCAAACACTTTCAACGGTATTACGCTTTATATACGGGTCATTAAGGTGGTCGAGGTTATTTTCAATAATGGGCACCGCTCCATAATTCGATACGAGATGTGTGTATGCGGTAGCTCTCATAAAGCGAGCTTCAGCGATCGCATGATTTTTAACCGCTGCGGTAACATCTGCCCCAGCATAGGTATTGATATTCTGAATGGCCATGTTAGCCTGTCCAACAACCACATAAAATGCACGATAGGCAGCTGAGTTATCTGCTGAAACCTCCGTAGTATTAAACAAGACGTGATCACGGTCGCCCCATGCGCGAAACGTTGTACCACCCCGAAAGTCGCCTAGTTTGAAATTAGCCTGGTCGATGTAGTCTTTCCATACTGCACTGTACAGAGCAGCCGTACCAGCTAAAACCTGGTCATTGGTTTTATAGAAATTTGCATCGACAAGGGAATCTTTTGGCGGCCTTTCAAGAAATGTATCCGAGCATCCTGAAAACACAGCAAGCGCTAGGAGTGCCATTAAAATATTATTCTTTTTCATTTTTTTGAATTAAAGGAAATTAAAAATCAATACCCACATTCAGAGAGTACACCGGGGTTAGCGGATAGCGACCGTAGTCAACACCAAGAGCAGCATTCGCTGCGTTTGCATTTGGGCCAACATATGAACCCACCTCAGGATCATAGCCAGAAAATCCGGTTATTGTAAATGCATTTTGCACGCTGGCACCCAATCTTACGTTCTTAATGTATTTCTGCTTTGAGACCAGGGAATTTGGAAGGTTATAAGTAACAGAGATATTTTTGACTCTTACGTAAGAACCATCTTCTACAAATTTATCGGTGTGGCGGTCATAGTTATTATTCTTATTTCCCCCCGACATTCTGGCAACATTCGTTTCTGGATTTAGTAAGTATGCTTTACCCTCATCATCGGTAGCAAGTTTAGCATAGTCAAATGCTGTGAGGAACATGTTACGTCCGAGATTAATGTTGTTTGGATTGCTGTTTTCCTTACGTATATAGTTATAGACATCATTACCATAACTGCTGGTAATTAATATGTTCACATTAATTCCTTTATACGAAAAGCTATTGTTAAATCCTGCAAACCATTTTGGCCATGGATTACCAATAAAGGTCTGGTCATTTCCATTAATAATACCATCACCATTCACATCTTTATACTTTACATCGCCAACCCATATGCTGTTTTCAGCAATCGGAAATTCTACACCATTATTATCCGCTGGCAACGCGCTGCTTTCAAGCTCCTCTACGCTTTGAAATATTCCCTCTTCGATATATCCATAGAATAACCAAGGTGCTTCTCCTACAACAGTACGTTGCGTCCAGTTACTCATCCACCAGTTTATTTTATCAATTTGACTTTGACCTGTCGTTAATGATTTGATTTCGGTTTTAAATTGTGAAAGGTTGAGACTGGACTCCCATTTAAACGCACCGCTATTTACGTTGGTGGTATTTATTGCAAAGCTCCATCCTTTGTTTTCCAGTGAGCCAATATTTACGAAAGGAGGTGCTACAGAACCATTGCCATTGGTGCCCATGTACCACGGAAGTGAACTTTGAAGAATCAAATTATCCGTGCTCTTGATGTAGTAATCCGCCTCGAATTGAATTCGATTTTCGAATAAGCCTAAGTTCAAACCAAAATTATTGGTCTTGGTTTCTTCCCATTTAAAATCAGGATTTGGATACTTGTTCGGAATAAAGCTGGTACCCCACGCTGATGGCCCGGCGGTTAGTGTACCGTATATAGCACCACTGCTACCTTGGGCTCCTGTTAAACCAATTTCATAACGCAACCTCAGATCACTGATAAATGGTACGTTAAAAAATGACTCCTGGGAAACAATCCAAGCTGCTGAAACAGAGGGGAAGTATCCCCATCGGTTGTTCGCTCCAAAATTTACAGAACCGTCAGCCCGGAATGCACCTGTAACAATGTAGCGTTCAGAAAAATTGTAGTTTATTCTTCCGAGATATGACTCCATCGCCCAATCGCCGTGACCTCCTCCGGTATTATCCAAATTTGCATCTCCAGCCTGAATATCAATTACATCATTGGTTGTAAATCCTCTCCGCTCCGCCATTAAATTTTTAAAGGTGGATTCCTGGGACTCATGGGTAGCCATGACGTTGAGGTGATGCTTTCCAAATTGTTTTTGGTACTGCAACGTTTGGTTCCATTGCCAATAGGTATTGAAATTATGGTTGTTGGTCAGAACAGCTACGGCGTTTTCTTGATAACCAAACTTATAGGTTGGAAGAAAATAGGTAGAATTTGTAAACCCAACATCTGTATTAACACTCGTTTTCAAGTTCAAACCCGGTAGGATTGTAACGTCCATATTAAGTCCACCCAAAAATCTTCTTTGTGTGAAATCGTTAGTCGTCAGCGTAGCTAAACCAATAGGATTTGGTGGCAAAAATTGTTCGGCACCACTATTACTAATGTTACCTCCGCCATATGTGCCATCCAGATTTTTCACTGAGATATTTGGTGCCATTTGTATGGCGTTGACAATAATGTTCGACTGCGTGGTAGACAATCGAGTGTCGGTTTGCGAAAAATTAAGATTCGCACCAAGTGAGAGCCACTTACGAGGTTTATTGTCCAAATTCAACCGGATAGAACTACGATCAAAGCCAGAACCTAATGCAACTCCATCCTGCTTCATGCGCTCTCCTGAAAGATAAAATGTGGTATTCTCGCTACCACCACTAAAGCTTATTTGGTGCTTATGCATGGCGGCGTTTAGGAACAGCTCCTTCTGCCAATCAGTGCCCTTACCTAAGATGGAAGGATCAAGAAATTCCTCACGTGGTTCTCCCCCCGCAATAGCCTTGTATTCAAGATCCATTTGAGCATATTGTTGTAGGTTCATTACCTCCAACCGTTTTGGATCTGTTTGCAGGCTGTAGGTATAATCGTAGGAAATTTTAACCTCTCCGGATTTGCCACGCTTTGTAGTAATGAGAACAACACCGTTCGTTCCCCTGGAACCATAAATAGCTGTTGCATTAGGTCCCTGGAGAATCTGCATATCTTCAATGTCTGCAGGATTCAAAGATGCCAAGGTGTTAATCCCGCCAGCTGAAATAGATCCCTGTATCTGGACTCCGTCAACAACATACAGTGGTTCATTGCTTCCATTAATGGAGTTAATGCCACGAATATTTACAGAGATACCACCGCCCGGCGCACCCGTATTTTGTGTTACGTAAACACCAGCAGCCCTTCCCTGGATGGCTTGTTCAATCGAAGTATTTATGGTGCGATTGATGTCTTCTGAAGAAATAGAAGTCTGAGCGGCAGTAATGTCTGCTTTTCGCATCTCTCCATAACCAACCACAACAACTTCCTGAAGCGTTTTCTGATCCTCCACCAATGTTACGTTGAAGCTAGATTGCGTTCCAACGGCGAATTCCTGGCTCTTGTATCCAATGAAGGATATAACCAGAATATCCGTAGAGGCTGCCTCGATGGAAAATTTTCCTTCTGCATCTGATGCCGTGCCTATGGCTGTTCCTTTTAAAAGTATGTTAACACCCGGCATCGGGTTACCACCAGGATCCGAGATTGCCCCCGTAATAACTTTCTTCTCCTGGGAATAGGAAGCAAAGGCTATTAGTAGAAACAAAAAAACGGAGGCTGATCTAAATAAGCTATAGTAGATTTTCCTCATACTTTGATTGGATTTAGGTTTATTAAAATTTCGTGTCTTTACTGAGAAATCGTTTGCTTTAATATAGCATGGAAAACGATTGCAAAGTATGGCTCCCAAATTTGCCCCCTAAAACTCATTTCGAGGGTATGAAATTGTTACGGTGTGCTTATTAGTGCGTTAACGAAGGGGGCTGGATTGTTTCAAAATCCTGTTCTGAATGTTAACCTGAAGCCGACCAAATTTCCAAAAGGTTCAGTTCCAAGTAATTTGGCAGGATTGTATCCGGAGTTTAGCTACACTGGAAGATGCTAAAAAATAGAGGGTTTCAATTTCCATTTGCCCATAGAAATTTTAAGGTATGAGCAAAAAATACCGGGACATGAATGATTTGAAATTTTTCTGATAAGAGATTGAATTAGTTTATTATGGCATAGGCCATTCCACATGCAATGGTGATATAAAGCACGATTTCGATGAAGAGCAAAAGTTTAGAAAGCTTATTTTTTTTATTAACGGCCATGAGATGCATACTAGCGATCGCTCAAAACTACAATTTCACCTGTCACCTTATGGTTATTAAATCGTTAGAATGTGGGTCTAAAATGTTACTTCTTTTGATTAAAAACCTTCCTAAAAATTTTTGCTGCCCAATTCTTAGTTAAGATCCGCAGGTGGAGTTGAAGGTTCTTTCTTTTTAGATTGAATGTAGGCGGAGGGAAGCATACCAAATTCCTCTTTAAAGTATTTTGCGAAATACTTCGGACTGTTAAATCCAACTTTATAGGCAACTTCAGAAATGGTCAATTGGCTCCTTTCCAAAAATTGGGCTGAACGCTGAAGGCGTATGGTGCGAATAAATTCCAGTGGTGCCTTTCCCGTTAGCGCCAATAATTTTTTATACAAGTGTACACGGCTCATACCTAATTCGTGACTCAGATCTTCAACAGAAAAGTCGGCATCCGAAATATTATCCTCTACAAATTTAATTGCATTCTGGATGAGCTTTTCATCCATTGATGTTATTTTAATGTCAGTCGCTTTTACTTCAATTTGTCTTCTGAAATCTTTGTGAAAAATTTCCCGCTGGTGGATAAGGTTTTTAATGCGTGATTGAAGAATTTCAAAATTGAAAGGTTTTGTGATATAGTCGTCCGCACCAATTTCGAAACCTTCCATCTTTTGTTCTTCGTTCGTGCGGGCCGTGAGAAGAATGATTGGAGTATGCGAAATAGCAGGATTGCTTTTAATTTTTTTACACATCTCAATACCATTCATCTCCGGCATCATGATATCCGAAACAATTAAATCCGGAAGGTATTTAAGAGCTTGAAGCAATCCCTCTTTTCCAGTGCTTGCTTCAATGATCTGGTAAGTGGAATTTAAATTATCTCTTAGGTAATTGCGAAAATCCTCGTTGTCTTCGACCAGCAGAAGTATCGGCTTTTTATGTGCAGACTGCCCATTAAGGTTCAACGGATCACCAACATTTTTTAATAACTCAATCTCTTCTTCTTCACGTTTCGAAACCTGGCCGTTGATCTCAACAACAGGAAGTAAAACTGTAAAGCAACTCCCTACATTAACCTCGCTCTCAACCGTAATTACTCCCCCATGAAGTTTTACAAATTCTTTGGAAATGGACAAACCAATGCCACTGCCCTGGTTAACCATACTTTCGGGAAGGTCATTTTGAAAAAACCGTTCAAATATTTTATCCTGCTTTTCCAACGGAATTCCTATGCCCGAATCTTTTACTCGAATAGCAATCCATTTTGTGGACTCCTCTGATTTTTCCAGCAAATTCATACTTACTTCTACCTTGCCCTGTGTCGGTGTGAACTTAAAAGCATTAGAAAGAAGGTTAAACAAAATCTTTTCCAGCTTATCCTTATCGAACATAGTCTCCAAAGAATCTATATCGGATTGAAAGGAGAACGCAATATGTTTTTTTTCGGAAAGGTCTGTAAAGGAATGAACAGCTTCCTTTACAAATGTTACAATATCCCCCTCGGATTGATTAAGTTTCACTTCCTGAACTTCTAACCTTCTAAAATCCAAAAGTTGATTGACCAGGTTTAACAATCTCCGCGCATTCCGATGAATCATTAAATACTGTTTCTTTTGCTCTTGGTCCGTTGTGCCCTTTAGCATTTTTTCCAACGGAGTGATGATCAACGTAAGGGGTGTGCGGAATTCGTGACTTACATTCGTAATAAATTTTATTTTCATCATATCCAATTCATGGAGTTGATGAGCCTCCTGTCTCTCTTTTTCAATTTTGTATTTCATTCTTTCCCTGGCTAATATCATCTGCCTGGACAGCAATAAAGCCCCGAGAATGAGCGCTATGTAAACAATAGATGCTATTCCTGATTTCCAAAAAGGTGGCAAAACGGTAATTTTCAATTTAGCTCCGTCTTCATTCCAAATCCCGTCGCTATTAGAAGCTTGCACATGAAATGTATAGGATCCTGGATCAAGATTGGTATAAGTAACTTTTCGTTGATCCCCATTGGTGGTTAACCAATCTTTATTAAAACCTTCGAGGATATACTTGTATTCACTTTTTTCAGGATGAAAATAATTTAATGCAACAAACTCAATCGAAAAAACATTGTCATTGTATTTCAGAATAATTTCTTCAGTTTCTGTAATGGATTTTGTTAGTATTATTCTGTTATCGATCTTTCCCCCAACACCCACACTTTTATTAAAGATCTGAAAATCGGAAAGCTTAACACGGGGTTTGATATTATTGATTTTAATTTTCTCGGGATGAAAAATATTAAAACCATTTGTTCCTCCTAAAACAATCTCTCCTGTTGATGTCTTAAGATTTGCATTTTCATTAAACTGCCGGCCCTGTAAACCATCTGACTCATCGTAATTTTTAAACTCCACCGAGATATCACGTGTTTCAGGCTTATACGTTATATCGATGTTTGAAACTCCATGTGGGGTGCTTGCCCACAAACTCCCATCATCGCTTTCAGTCAACGTAAGGATTGAATTATGCAACAATCCATCTTCTTCCGTAAACGACTTAAACGCACTTGTTGTCTTATCAAACAGATTTAGGCCGCCGTGTGTACCAATCCAAATTAAACCGCGACTGTCTTCAATCAGGGAAAGAATGCTATTGTTATTTAAACTTTTAGGATTGCCAACCTCATTGAGATAATGAATGAACCGGTTAGATTGTTTTACCAGGACATCTATACCATAACCTGTACCGATCCAAATATTACCTTGGCTATCTTCCATAAAAGCAGTTATGTAATTTGAATGAATGGAGTTAGGTTCTCCGAGCCGGTAGTGAGAAAATTCCTGCCGTTCACGACTAAAGACGTCTACTCCTTGGGTTAGCGTACCAATCCATAAATTTTTATTGGAATCTTCAAAAATTTCCCAAACACTATCGTCAGAAATACTTTTCGAATTTTCCTGATCATGTTTGTACTGGGTGAACGTTTTTCCGTCGAAGCAATTCAATCCACCGTAATAAGTTCCAATCCATAATTTATCGTTGCTGTCTAAAAAAAGGCTAACGATTACATTGTTGCTCAAGCTCTTTGGGTTCTTAGGGTCGTGTATGAACTGAGAAAATTTATTTTTTCCCCGATCAAAATACAGCAGTCCTCCTCCATTTGTTCCGATCCATAAATTCCCTTGCTTATCTTCAACAATACTGTTTATATCATTAAAAGGTAAACTGGATGGGTCTGAAGCTTGATGCCTGAATAATGGGAAGCGGATTATATTTTCATGGAAATAGGAAATCCCTTTCTTAAAAGTCCCAATCCATATTATTCCTTCATCGTCTTTATATAAGGCATTGATGCTATTGTGACTCAAGCTTTTGCTGTCATCAACGTCGTTCAGAAGATAATTTATGCTAAGGTCTTTTTTATCAATGAGGTTTATACCGCCATGATCGGTAGCTACCCAAATCTTTCCCTTATTGTCTTGCTCAATCCCTCTTACTATATCTGAATTAAGTTTTACTTCTGAAGAAGTCCTACTTATATGAGTCATTAATTTCTTAGCCGCATTAAAATAAAATATGCCCTTATTGCTATCTGCTACAAATAGCCACACATCCCCATCGGCATCCACAATAAGGCGATAATCAAATACTTGTTTACCGTAAAGTTTGTTCAGGTAATGATTTCGATACGTCACTTTAAGTGTATTGCCATCCAATTTTTCAAACACTCCATTTTTGTGAAGAATCCAAATATTACCCTGCTGGTCTTCCGCGATTGAAGAGATCTGATTGGAGGCCAATGAAGCTGTGTCTAACGGATTGTAGTATAACGCGATTGTTTTTTTGTCCGAAAGACTATATCTGAACAAACCCTGAGAGGCGTGTATAAACCAATAATTCCCTTTTCTGTCTTTTTTTATCGCTGAAATGGTACCATCGGGTATTAATAATTTTCTTAGGTATGTATTCGGATTATGATTGAATGTTTCTGTTTCCGGATCGTAAACATCAACACCTGTCCAGGTGGAAACCCAGATCTTTCCATCCGGATCCTCAAACAAACTATTGATATCGCTATTGTTAATCGATGCCGGATCACTCGGAATGTTCCTGAACACTTTAATGGTATAACCGTCGAACCGGTTTAGGCCTGAGATCGTGCCAAACCACATAAATCCTTTGCTATCCTTAAGAAAGCATTTTATCTGATTGTGCGAAAGTCCCCCGTTGACATCAACGTGGGAAAATTTATACTGCTCAGTTTGTGATTGTACAGATAGCGCACAACAAAGAGAAAGCAGTACTCCACAAAATACTTTTATATTTTTCATCTACCCCAAGGCTTAACTCTTTTCCTATGGAAAATTAGAAAAATCCCCGGACAATGGCTCATTCAAAAGTTACTATGTTGGGTATAATCTTACAACTTTACGCGCTCTATTCTTGGCGCTAAGATGTGTAATGTTAGCCAAGCCAGCAGGTAAGCAGATCCGCAAATTATAAACATGATATAGTAAGCTGTTTCAATCTGCCCAATAGAACGGTAGTGCACGAACAAACTTTTCTGAACAAACAATGAAAGAAAAATCCCCCCTAATGAGCCAAACATTCCTCCAATGCCCGTAATCGATCCGACTGCTTTTTTTGGAAACATATCTGAAACTGTGGTGAAAATGTTAGCACTCCAGGCCTGATGAGCTGACGCAGCTAACCCAATGACTAAAACCGCCAGCCACATACTTGCTTCTCCCATGATCTGAGCAAAGACGATTGGTGTTACCATAAAAGCATAAATCAACATGGAAGTTTTCCGCGCTCTAAAAGCTGCCCAATTATTCTTGATAAAGTACATAGGAAGCCAACCTCCCCCCACACTTCCAATGGTGGAGAGGATATACACCGTTGCAACCGGAATCGCTAAGTCCGTTCCTTTAATTCCATACTGGCTTTGCAAAAAATCGGGAAGCCAAAACAAATAAAACCACCAGATGGGATCGGTTAAAAATTTTCCCATGACAAACGCCCATGTTTGTTTAAATCCTAGTAGTCTGATCCAGGATACTTTCTCATCCTTTTTGGCTTCATCTGCTATATCTTCCGCATCCCCATGGATGTAATCAAATTCAGGTTTTAAAAGTTTTTTATGCTTAGCGGGAACTTCATAATACATCAACCACAAAACAACCCATATAAAACCGATGGAGCCGGTTATGATAAAGGCCCATTTCCAACCCCACGATTCCGTAATAAAAGGTACGGTTAATGGAGCGGCTACAGCTCCAATATTTGTACCCGAATTAAAAATACCTGTAGCAAGCGCCCGTTCTTTTTTCGGAAACCATTCGGCCACTGTTTTAATTGCAGCAGGAAAGTTCGCGGATTCCGTAATCCCTAAGGCACTTCGGGCAACGATAAATCCCAATGTACTGCTGACTAAAGCATGACCAACAGCCGCCAGACTCCATAAAAAGGTCGCCAGGAAGTATCCCAATTTTGTACCGATCTTATCGATTATACGACCGGAGAATAACATACCCAACGCGTAGGCTACCTTAAATGCTATTTCGATATCTGCGTAATCACCATCGTTCCAATTAAATTCTGCCGTTAAATCAGATTTTAATAAACTAATAACCTGGCGGTCGATGTAGTTAACCGTAGTGGCAAAAAAAACGAGGGCGCAGATGGTCCATCGGTATTTTCCAATTGCCTGATTTAAGGTGTTGATGTTCTCCACTATTATGGGGTTAGTTGTCATTCTATTCAGCAAATTAACCGGTCATCCATTTCTTACCTTTTTAATGGTTTGAAGTATGTCGGAAACGCTTTTTTCGAGTGAGGCCCAATCCTGCTTTTCTAATATTTCCTTCGTGAATAGTTGAGAGCCCATACCCACACTCATGGCGCCTGCCTTAAACCAGGCAGTTAAATTTTTTTCATTAGGTTCTACCCCACCGGTGATCATCAGCTGAAGATCAGGTACTACAGGCATGATGGAAGAAACGAAGGCAGGACCTAACACCGATCCTGGAAAAACTTTGATAACTTCGGCCCCATGTTCCTTTGCTGTTACTATTTCAGTGAGTGTAGCACATCCTGGTATCCATAGAATATTGTGGGCGTGACACACTTCTGCCATTTCTAATTTCAGTATGGGAGAAATAATAAAGTGCGCTCCAGCATCAATAAATTTTTTTGTCGTTGTTCCATCCATTACCGTTCCTATCCCCAACATGAGGTCGGGAAATTTTTTGCAGTAATCCAACATCGCCACAAATACTTCAAATGAATTCTTTCTGCGATTTGTAAATTCAAACACTCTTACCCCACCGCGATAGGCTGCTTCTATTACCTGTTGGGAGATCGCTACATTATCGTGTGTGAAGAGTGGTACTAATCCCAGCTCCTTCGTTCGTGCAATTATCTGTTGATTTGTAAACCTCATGTTTTATCGTAAAAGTTTACCGATATTTTCACCTTTGACCAACGCTTCTATTTCATCTGCCGAGGCTACATTCACATCACCCTCGATTGTATGTTTGAATGCGCCCGCTGCGGTACCAAATTCAATGGTGGATTGATCATCTTTTTTGTTGATCATCCCATAAATCAATCCAGCCATAAAAGCATCTCCGGCCCCTACCCGGTCGACAATATGTGTAAGATCATATTCACGCGACTGGAACAATTGTTTTCCATTCCACAACAAACCCTTCAATTTATTGTGTGACGAACTGATTGACTCACGTTCTGTCGTAAAAATCTTCTTTGTATTGGGATATTCCTTTTTAAAAGAAGCGCATGAACTTTCAAATGTTTTACCCGAAATTCCAACACAATTCTCCATGTCTGCAATACCTGCCACAATAACATCAGTTGATTCAATTAATGCAGGCATTATTTCACGAGCGGTCTTTCCGTATTGCCATAAATTTCTCCGGTAATTGATATCTCCGGAAATGGTGATCCCATTTTTCCTTGCTGTTTGAATTGCTTCATGGCAAACATTGGCGGCGCCTTGTGAGATAGCGGGTGTAATACCCGTCCAATGAAACCACGAGGCATCCTTCAAAATGTCATCCCAATCGACCATCCCAGGTTTGATGTGAGCAAAGGCGGAGTTAAATCGATCATACACGATTCGGGAAGCACGGTGAATGGCTCCATTCTCTAAAAAGTATACGCCCATCCTTTCTTCCCCATAAACAATATATTGAGTGTCCACACCGTTGCGCTGAAGCATTTCAACTGCGGCTTGGCCAAGATCATTGTTAGGGAAACGCGTAACATGCGCTGCTGAAATTCCGAAGTGACTTAAGGAGGCAGCGACATTGGCTTCAGAGCCTGCGTACAGTACATTAAAGCTTTCCACTTGCGTAAACCTGGCGAATCCCGGTGTTGAGAGCCGCATCATGATTTCACCAAATGTCACTACTCTTTTCTTCATGCGTAAATGATAACTCTATGTACGATGTATGTTGAAATCACTTAACTTTAAACACCTCCAAAAGCACTGAATCCTCCATCTACCGGTACGACTACACCCGACACAAACTTGGCTCCATCCGAACACAACCAAATGAGTGTGCTTGACAACTCATCGGCCAGGCCGAATCTGCCGAATGGAGTACTATTAATAACAGATTTCCCTCTATCCGTCAAGCCACCGTCAGGAGTTGTCAGAAGAGCTCTATTTTGTTCAGTTATAAAAAATCCAGGTGCGATAGCGTTAACACGAATACCTTCACCAAATTTTTTTGCCATCTCGACTGCCAGCCATTGCGTGAAGTTACTGATGGCGGCCTTTGCAGCTGAATATCCCACCACCCTGGTTATTGGACGATAGGCAGCCATAGAGGATATGTTAATGATACAACCATTTTTAGAAGCCATTATGGGCTCAGTTAAAATTTGCGATGGCAAGACCGTCCCGGTGAGATTTAACTCTACAACTTTCTGGAAATCCTCGATCTTTAAATCCAAAAAAGTTTTATCAGTAGGAATCGTGGCACCCGGCATATTTCCACCGGCACCATTTACCAATATATTGATTGTGCCAAATTTATCCAGTATGACTTTCTTAGCTTCACGCAGTTGCTGATGATTTAATACATCGGCCGAAACACCAATAGCTTCGCCACCCAACTTCTGTATTTCTTTTGCCAGTTCATCCGCTACATCTTTTCTTCTTCCCAGGATCACTACTTTCGCTCCCGCCTTACTTAAAGCTTTGACCATGGAACTTCCTAAAACGCCCGTGCCTCCGGTAATAACGGCAACTTTATTATCCAAACTAAAAAGTGAATTCAAATATGACATAGCGAAGTAAAATTTAAATTTTAACAGCCTTGCGGCCACGATTACTTTCATAACAAGCTTCAATAAGCCTGATTACATTTTTAGATTCCTCAGGGTTAACCATTAACGGGCTCCCGTTCCGAATACTATCATAGACATTTTTATAAAATAGTGTATAATTCCCATGAATTGTTTCGACCAATCCTTCAACATGCAAGTCCTCTATTGTCGTATTCAGTTTACCCCACAGTTCTTTTTCTTCGGAGCCCCATCCGGGAGTGCCTGGAATTTTTCCGTCCTTCAATGCTTGTTCTTGAGGGTCGATTCCATACTTTATAAATGATCCATTCGTTCCATGTAAAATATAGCGAGGCGTGGACTCGCGAACTAAGTAGCTTGACTTAACGATAGCATGATAATCTTTATACTGCATTCGGATATCATAGAAGTCCTCTACTTTTCCATTGGGCCGTTGGATACCGATGCGTGCATCGACTTCGAGTGGCATTCCAAATAATACCACCACCTGGTCTAACATATGAGAACCTAGATTAAAAAGAATTCCGGATCCGGGTCCTTGTTCTTCCTTCCACGTATTGGCTTCAATATAATTCCGATATCGATCATAGTGCAGTTCGAACTCTGCAATGTTACCTACCAGATGTTTATCCACGACTTTTTGTATTGTCATAAAATCTCCATCCCAACGTCTGTTCTGAAATACGGTAAGCAGTTTATTCTTTTTCTTAGCCAGCGCAATTAGTTTATCAGCTTCTTGAACAGTTACTGTAAAAGGTTTTTCGACAATTACGTGTTTACCAGCTTCCAAAGCTTGCATGGCAAATTGATGGTGCGATTCGTTCGGCGTATTGACAATAACGAGCTCTATGGAAGGATCTTCTATAACTTCATTTGCATGTCTGGCAATTTTTAAATTTGGGTAACGCTGTTTCGCCTTATCAGAATTTCGTTGAACCACGGAGGTAAGAGCAAATCCCGGATCTACGGCCAGCAGCGGAGCATGAAAAATTTCACCCGACATACCGTAAGAAAGCAATGCTGTTTTAATAGGATTCATTCAGAAATCTAATGAGGATTAACAGATTTAACAGTGGATTTTATTTTTGCAATATTTTTCAAGTGGGCAAATATAACTTTTTCAATCAACCCCCAATCTTTTAATGCGATGGCCTCTTTAGGAAAAAGAGGAGAGCTTAATTTTACACATAACGAACCAGCTTCGAACCACTTAGCAAGGGCTATTTCATTTAGGTCAGTGATGCCAGAGGGTATGAACTCAAGATCGGGATGCTCGCGTTTCACGGATAAAATAAAATCAGAACCCAGAATGTTGCCGGGTAAAATACCAATTACACTTGCACCAAGGGACTTGGCGCGTTCAATATCGGTGATTGTCGTGCAACCAGGCATCCATAGTGCTCCCTGTTGATGGCATACTTCTGCCATTTCTGGTCTTAAAAAAGGTGATGCAATAAAATGCGCTCCTACTTGGATATAACGCTCCGTCATCTGGGCATCCAGCACTGTGCCCGCACCCAAAATTATTCCCGGATAAGCATGCACGCGTTCACTTATATAATTAAAGAGACGCGGTCCCTTGTTATCGCGCTGATGCATAAACTCAAACACGCGTAGGCCGCAGCGGTAAGAAAGATCTACTACATTTAATAAAACGTCTACGTCCGGATGATAAAAAACCGGCACTACACCAATTTGCTTCATTTGAAATATCAGATCCTGCTTGGTGAATGACATTCTTTGTGTGAAATTGCCTTTGTCTAAAATTTGTAATTTCAAATTAGTAAAATTAAAATATAAGTTGCGCAATCGATTGCGCAATATAACAGTTTTATATGTATGTCAACTAAATTTTTAAAAATTCATCCGGCCGATAATGTTTATGTTGCCCTAACCGATTTAAAAGCGGGAGAAAACCTGGTTCTGAATGGCGAATCTCTGACGTTAGCAGATGATATCCCTGCTAAACATAAATTTACCCAGAAGGCCCTTCAACCGGAAGAAGAAGTTTTTATGTATGGCACAGTCGTGGGTAAAGCTATCCAACCCATTAAGGCGGGTGGTGTTATTGGTACCCATAATCTCAAACATAAGGCAGCACCTTATTCGGGAAGGACTAAAACGTATCAATGGACGCCTCCCAATATTTCAAAATTCAAAAACAAAACATTTCAGGGATATCACCGCGCAGATGGACAAGTAGGAACGGCAAACTACTGGCTTATTGTCCCCCTGGTTTTTTGCGAGAATAGGAACGTAGAAGCATTGAGGGACGCCTTTATGGATGAATTAGGTTTTAGCAAACCAGATGCCTATAAAACATATGTACATCAATTGGTAAAACTTTACCAGCAAGGTAAAGTTGATACAATTTCTTCCGTCTCCTTTCAACCTGCAACCTCAAACGGATATTCCCGCACTTTCAAAAATATAGATGGAATTAAATTCTTAACACATCAGGGTGGGTGTGGTGGCACCCGGCAGGACTCTCAGACACTATGTAAGCTCATCGCGGGATATATTCACAATCCAAATGTTGCTGGAGCTACCATCTTGAGCCTGGGATGCCAGAATGCAGAAATAAAAACGCTGCAAGAAAAACTCAAGATGCTAGATCCATCGGGTCTCAAGCCGGTGATTATTTTAGATCAGCAACAATCAGGAACGGAACAGGAATTACTGACTCAAGCTATTCAAAAGACTTTTCTGGGTTTAATTGAAGCAAATAAAATCGAGCGTAAACCGGCGCCGTTAAGCAAATTAGTTGTGGGACTAAAGTGCGGAGGATCGGATGGCTTTTCCGGAATTTCAGCGAATCCCGCCATTGGCCACACTTCGGATCTATTAGTCGCATTGGGCGGAAGTACCATACTTTCAGAATTTCCTGAGTTGTGTGGCGTTGAGCAGGAACTGATAAACCGGTGCGAGAGAGATGAAGCTGGAGAGTTGTTTATAAAACTCATGCGTACATACTCCAGCGCTGCGGAAGCAGTAGGGTCAGGGTTTGACATGAATCCCTCTCCGGGAAATATCAAGGATGGACTTATTACGGACGCTATAAAATCAGCAGGTGCGGCAAAGAAAGGTGGCACTGCCCCCGTGGCGGATGTACTGCAATACGCTGAATATATTAAAAGACCTGGACTAAATTTATTATGCACGCCTGGCAATGATGTCGAAAGTACGACGGGAACGACAGGTTCAGGCGCTCAAATTATTTTGTTCACCACAGGCCTTGGCACACCCACGGGAAATCCCGTGTCACAAGTGATAAAACTTTCAACGAATACAAAGCTTGCCCAGAAAATGCCAGACATTATCGACTTCAACACCGGCGCCATTATTTCCGGGGAAAAAACGATCGAGCAAGTGGGTGAAGAAATCCTGGATTTCGTCATCGATGTAGCCAGTGGAAGAATTACTGCGAAGGCTGTCGACTTGAACCAGGATGATTTTATTCCGTGGAAGCGGGGAGTTTCGTTGTAAAAATGAGCCTCCTATTTTTCATTTTTCAGAATTCCACCTTTTTACTGCGTTCTCTAGCCATTGAGGTTTAGTCTCCATTGATATAGTCGACATATCATATTTTTTAGAGGCTTCATTTGCAGTCTCATATAATTTTTCAAGCGAGGGCAAGTCCCATTCGGCTCTTTCTTTGTCAGTCGTTTCCGGATCAACATCCCATACTCTTAATCTTACTCCATCCGGTACATATTGTGATCCGAATTTTTGAGGTTTTCCCTGATACATCAGCCATCGGTCATAAGCAGAAGCAGCGAATCGCTTTGCCGCATTATAATTTAAATCAATACTTTTTAGACCAAAATTATATGCCTCCCAAAAGTCTTGTGGGCAATCTCCATGTATGAATATTATACATGCATAAAAATAATCTTCCCCTGAAAGCTGATCATTTGCTTCCAGAATAAATTTAACTCTATCTCTTCGGTTTTTATTTCGTGCCCGCAATAGGGTAAGTTCAGGAGTATTATCAGGCGGTTGATTCAAACACTCATATTGATCCTTATCAAATAATTCTTTTAACTCTTGATTCATTTTTAATTTAATGGATGTTAACGTAATAATCAGCTCAAAAATTCTTCCCGTAGTGGAGTGAAGCTATCGATCAGCTTCGCTGTTTTTGTTAACAACTGTATTGTGTGTTGTTTACCGGCAGGAACACAGAACATATCACCTGGTTTTAGTCGTTGCTCAGGCTCCCCTTCACAAAAAAATATAATCTCTCCTTCTACAACATATGTTGTTTGTTCATGCACATGGTTATGTGGCGGATCGGGTTCTTTCCAAGGTCCATTGTTGAAATCGATTACTACCATCATTAATTTTTCCGCATGAATCAGCCTGCGCTGAACACCTTCTTTTACCATCGTGGGATGCGTATCATCAACCTTTAACACCGCCATACAATTAAATTTATATTGCTAAGGTGCCGAATGTCAGAATCCAGCACAACTGTTTTGCTAATTAAGTATAGTTACTGCGTCATCTTGGAAGGAAAACTTTCACTTTAACGTGATTTGAAAGTTCCACTGCCACGGAATTCACATATTCTAAAAATGCTTTCTCGTCTTGAATTCCTCCCGGTTCCCCTATCCAGGCGGCCAGAAAATAATAGTCGAGCTTACCCTGTGCAGGTCTCAGTTTCACAATATGGCTGAATTCATCTTCGGTAAAGTCGATGACAGCTGAAGGTTTGAAAAGTACACAAAGGCCTAACTCATCTCCGTTCAGACTTTGCTTTCCATACGTTGCAAAGTATGCCCAATGCCGCCCATCGCCTTTGTCGGCGAATAGTTTTCCGGTTTTATCTTTTACAATTCCTGTTGCTATGTTATCGGGGTTACCCGTTACATCAAGTACTTCATGCGTTAGTCGAGTCCCGGCGTGAATAGATAAGCTCGATCTGACATTATACTTTTGATTGCCGACCTGCCATCCAAAATAATTAGTAAGTATGGAGGAGAAGACATTACCGTTTTCAGTGATCCTGCAATTCACGCTATCTGTTTTCTCAACCCGGGTAACGACTCCATTTACAAATGAACCAATTGATCCGACACCCAATGATTTGCCTACTTTCATCACGTCCATTCCCCACGACTGAGGATTGTGATAAGAATCGAAACCATCCAGACCAATTTGTTGCAGAACAACTTCACGTGTTTTCTTTCCGAAAACATCCGTAGCATTACGCTGGTCGAGGTAAAAACGGTAACCTACTTTATCCGATTCCCATCCCGGTCCTTCATACCGAATGAACCACGAGTGATCCTTATGCTCCGCTGGAACACGCAAGTAGTCTACATTTTTGAAAGTACCCGCCACGTATTCCCGATTCTTCCACTCTCCACCAGTCTTATGCGAAAGTTCAGCTTGTGTACGCTTGGGATAACCTCGCTCAACAGAAAGGGTCGGATGAAACCTGACTATTATTTCGCGGGACGCGGAAGCCTCTAGTTTATCCAATATGAAAACAATTCCGGCGTTATCGCGATCTAACCGGTTGTATTGGCTAGGTATTTCCTTTCCTCCAGAAATAACAAGAAATGCCTTTTCATTAAAATTCTTAACAACCCTCTTTATTTCTTCAGGGGATATGTTGATCAATATATTTTCGCGCGAAACCTTAAGTGGATTTGTAACCTGCGCTTGAAACGATTCGGGAAAATCTTTTTCGAGGGTTTGAGCAAATGCATGTCCTGAAAGAAGCAGGATAACAATTAAAACGTTCTTTTTTATTACGGTCATTATATTTCTATTTTGACATCAATTCTATTTCAATGCTTGCTTGGATGAAGGGACCTACACCTTTTAGATCGTCTACGCGTTGAGGCTCGCTGATATAATATTCAAAGCTTCCATCCCGGTACGGATTTCCACCAAGTCCACCCACGCTGACTATTTTTGTAAGATGGACTAAGCCTTGCGCATCAGTTTCGATAAAATTTTGCAGGATACCATCAAATCCTTTCTTCGCTATAGAACTGAAACTTTTGTCGAGATATCCTAGACGAGACCCTTTAGCAAACGCATAGACAAACATGGTGCTTGCTGAGGCTTCCAGGTAGTTTCCTTTTTCGGACGCTTTATCGATCACCAAGTACCAGACGCCAGAACCCGGATCCTGATAGCTTTTTAATGCCGTTGCAAGACGCTGTAAAATTGACACAAGCTCTTTTTTTCGTGGATGATTCCCAGGAATATAATCCAACGCATCTACTAATCCCATTGCATACCAGCCCATCGCCCTTCCCCAAAACCCGGGAGATTGTCCAGTTACCGCATTGGCCCACCGTTGTTTCTTGCTTTCATCCCAGGCATGGTATAACAATCCTGTTTTACTGTCGCGAACATGATTCTCCATCCATACAAACTGATCAATCACATCATTAAAATCGCTGGCTTGATTAAACATGGCTGCATACTCGGCGGAAAACGGACCAGCCATGTAAAGTCCATCAAGCCACATTTGATACGGATATCGATGCTTATGCCAGAAGCCACCTTCCTTCGTGCGCGGTTGCCACATCAACTGCTCATGCAAAAGCTCAGCTGCTTTTTTATATTTCTCTTCTTTGGTTTCCTTGAACAGCGGCAAGAGAATTCGACCGGGTGTAATATGATCGAGGTTGTATTCCACGAGCTCATAGGTTCGAATGCCACCATCGGATTGAACAAAGTGATCGAGTATCTTCTTCATGTAATTGAAGTAAACCCGATTGCCCGTTTGCTTCCAGAGTAGATCGAATCCCTTGAGTACAACACCTTGTTCATAATCCCATCTAGTCGGGCGAGAAGTCAATAATTCTCCAGCTTTTTTGACCACAATTGAATCCGGATAGGCTTTCATAATGGTCTCCGCCATCCGCTCTCCCCATGATTTCTTTTGGGCCTGACAGTTTACCACTGAAAATGACGCGAACACTAGTGCGGCTATAGTTACTCCAAGCATCATATTTTGTGCACTTATTAAATTAAACAACTGCGTCCGTAAACGTAATGCAGCGATTGGGTCTGAAGCTGTTCCAGGCAAATTATAACTTTTAAGAATGGATTAATTGGTAAAAAAATGCAATCGATTGCATTTTATGAAGTTATTTTCAAAGTGTCAAAAAATCCTTGATATTTCTTTGGAAATCCCATTAATGACATTGTAATTCAAAGAGTTTCATTAACTGGCTGAAGCCCCGTTTATGTATCTTAATTATAAAGAATATTAAATTCAACTATATTGCGCAAACGATTACGCACTTTCTATGATCGATAAACGCTACGCTATTCATCCCAATGAATTCAAGACGTTTGATTCCGATCAGCTTAGGAAAGCTTTTCTGATAGAAAATATTTTTGAAGACAATCAAGTCAGCCTTGTTTATTCACATTATGATAGATTGATCGCCGGGGGAATAAAAACTACATCTGATGCAATAGCCCTGAAAACCTATGATTTCCTCAAAGCGGACTTTTTTCTGCAACGACGGGAAATGGGAATTATAAATGTGGGTGCAAAAGGTTCTGTTCGTGTTGATGGTAAGGAATATTTGTTAGACAATAAAGATGCCCTTTATATTGGAAGGGGTTCGAAAGAAATAATCTTCTCCTCGCGAGAAACTGAAACCTCATTGTTTTATTTAAATTCGGCTCCAGCTCACGCCACTTATCCCACGAAATTAATAACACTCCAGCAGGCCGATACGGTAGAATTGGGTTCTTTGGAAACTTCAAATCAGCGAACGATAAGAAAGTTAATTGTAAATAGCATGTTGGAGACATGCCAATTACAAATGGGTTTGACGGAATTAAAAATAGGCAGCGTTTGGAATACTATGCCCCCGCATGTGCATGATAGACGTATGGAAGCCTATTTCTATTTTGATCTCCCTGATGAACACGTCGTGTGCCACTTTATAGGGGAACCTCAGGAAACAAGGCATTTGTTTGTAAAGAATAACCAGGCCGTCATCTCTCCACCCTGGTCAATTCACAGCGGAGCCGGCACCAGCAACTATTCCTTTGTCTGGGGAATGGCGGGCGAAAATTTAGACTATGGTGATATGGATGCTGTAAGCCCAACGCAAATAAAGTAATATTGATTTTTACCTGCGATACAATCATCCATTGAAAAAAGTGAACCTATTGTAATCTTCGTATCCTGTTTGAATTTATATGAAGAAAAAAAATACCATACACGATATCGCGCGGAAGCTAAATATTACAGCATCTACCGTTTCGCGTGCGCTCAACGACCATCCCCGCATCAGCGAGGCTACTAAAAAAGCAGTTCAAAGAACCGCGATAAAATTAAATTATCAGCCCAATCATATTGCCGCAGCGTTGCGAAATGGCAAAAGCAATATCATTGGAATAATCGTTCCCACGGTGGATCGGAATTTTTTTGCTTCTATAGTCCGCGGTATTGAAGAAATTGCAAATTCAGCCCGCTACAATGTGATGATCTGCCAAACGCATGACAATTATGAAAAGGAAGTAGCCACTGTTGAAGCCCTTTTAAATGCCCGGGTGGATGGGATCCTTGCCTCTCATGCAAAAGAGACCAATGATTTTGAACATTTTTTAAAAGTTAAAGAAAAAGGGATTCCCGTAATCCTTTTTGACCGCTCAAACGACGACTTAGAGGTAAGCCAGATCGTTAGTGATGATTATCTAGGCGCGTACAAAGCTACTGAACACCTGATTCAACAAGGATGCAAAAGAATTGGGCACTTTACCAATACGCTCAAGATCAGTATTTACAGAGAACGACTTCGGGGATATAGAGAGGCCCTGCTGGCGAATGGCCTTGTTTATGATGAGTCTCTTATAGTAGAAAGCAATTTACAGCTGGAGGATGGACGCAACAGCATGTTGAAGTTGTTATCATTTCCTCAACTGCCAGATGGGATTTTTTCGGCCAGCGCATACGGAATAATGGGAGCTTTGCAAGTGCTCAAGGAAAGGGGAATAAAAGTTCCGCAGGAGATCGCGCTGGTAGGATTCAGCAATGAACCTTTTACTTCCTTCTCTGAACCCGCACTCTCCACTGTCGAACAGCATAGCGTGAGAATGGGCAACGCGGCGGCTGAAATATTTTTAGAAGAAATCACAGATGATGAAAAGAAATTCATCCCACAAAAAGTTGTACTCAAACCTGAATTGATTATTAGGCAGTCTTCCCTCCGGAAGAAATAGAAGCTTTTAGTATGCTTAAAAAACTTAATCGCCAATCTTCTTCGCATAAACAGATACCCCCTATAAAAATAATTCAGTTTGGAGAAGGTAACTTCCTGCGCGCGTTTGTGGATTGGATCGTGGATATTCTAAATGAAAAAACTGACTTTAATGGAGCCGTAGAAATTATTCAGCCACTGCGCCAGGGTATGGCCCAAATCCTAAATGAGCAGGAAGGACTCTATCATGTCGTCCTAAAGGGCATACAACACGGTGATATTTTTTCAGAAATAAGACTTATTACAAGTTTATCACGAGTGATAAATCCATACGAGGATTTTGAAAGTTTTCTGCACGCAGCCGAAAATCCAGATCTTAAATTTATTGTCTCGAATACAACAGAGGCAGGAATAGCTTTCGCTGCATCTGATTCAAATCCTAGTGTGTTGGCCGAAAGTTTTCCAGGTAAACTTGCCCAGCTTTTGTTTCAACGATTCAAATTTTTCAAAGGCGACGTTGACAAAAGGCTAATCATACTTCCCTGCGAGCTTATTGAAAAGAATGGTACTACCTTGAAAGAAATAATTCTGCTTTACGCTAAGCTTTGGAAGCTTCCCGTGGAGTTCGAGCAATGGATTGACCATCATACGATCTTCTGCAATACACTGGTCGATCGTATTGTGCCTGGATTTCCCAGGGAAACGATTCATGAAGTCCAACACTCAATTGGATACGAAGATAATTTAGTGGTCGAAGGAGAGCCTTTTCATCTGTGGGTTATTGAAGGCTCCCCATCCATTCAAGAGTATATCCCCGTTCAGGTGGCAGGGTTGCAGGTAAAATTTGTAGACGATCTAACACCCTATCGCACGCGTAAAGTCAGAATATTGAATGGAGCACACACGGCTCTTGTACCCGTAGCCTACCTGATGGGATTAAGAACTGTAAGGCAATCTATCGAGGATCAATCCATCGGCCCTTATATACGCAAGGTTATTTTTAATGAAATTATACCCACTCTAGATTTACCCGAGGACGAGCTAACACAATTTGCGAACGATGTAATTGAACGTTTTCAAAATCCATTCATTAAACATGAGTTACTAAGCATAGCCCTAAATTCAATTTCAAAATTTAAAGTGAGGGTATTGCCTTCTGTGCTGGAGTATAAAAAGAGAACGGGCAAACTACCGGAACATCTTATTTATTCTTTTGCAGCGCTTATCAGATTTTACAAAGGTGAATGGCAGGGAAATGTTATTCCTTTAAATGATTCAGCCGAGGTTTTAGATTTTTTTAAGACTGCCTGGCAAGGAACGGACATCAAAACAATAGTTGAGAAAGTTTTATCCAATGAATATTTATGGGGTCGGGACCTCGCTCAAGTTGACGGAATGATTAACGGAGTTAAAACCTCATTAGAACAGATTGAAAAATTAAATACAGGCAAATAATATTGTTGTTTAATTTATTTATCTTTTGATCATTCTGAATTAGCGGGAGTAGCTCAGTTGGTAGAGCATCAGCTTCCCAAGCTGAGGGTCGCGAGTTCGAGCCTCGTTTCCCGCTCATTAAAACTTAGCTCGTCAAAGCAGCCTGATAATGTCATTAGAGAAAACGAATACCATTAATGCAAGCAAGAAAACCATCCCTACTTTTTGTGCGTTTTCTAAAAACTTATCCGAAGGTTTTCTTCTTGAAATGATCTCGTAGCTTAAAAACATAACATGGCCCCCATCTAAGGCAGGAATAGGCAGCAAATTCATAAAAGCCAATGCCAAAGAAAGCACTCCAGTAAGTGACCAGAATCTGAACCAATCCCACTCATTTCCAAACATCTGCATAATCCCGATGGGACCTGCTATCATTTCCTTCGCCGATAATGCACCTGTGAAGACCATTCCGAAACCTTTTACGTTAACTGCCAATGTTGTAAAACCCCGTTCTGTTCCAATCGGGATAGACTCCAAAAAACCATACGTGATTTTTTTCTCAGCCCTTTCAAAAAATTCCCGAGACATTGGTGCAGCATAGAATCCAATGCTTTTTTGATCTTTGAAATATTCTTTGAAAATAAGGATTTCATCTCCTCGTGATACCTTCAGCAAAATTGAATCTGATTTAGGAAAAACCGATTCAGCTTTTATAGCCTTTACTAGCGGGATAATTTCATCGTGGTATTGAATAGGCATACCGTTAATCTCCAGAATTTTATCTCCAGACTTTAGAATTTTTTTTGCGATAGTTCCTTCTTCAATCTCACCAATTACCGGAGGGAAACGGGGCAATAGAAAACTTCCGGCAATTGTCTTCGCGTTGAAATTTTGCATAAAATCGGCCGGGATAGCAATCTCAATTAATTTTCCATCGCGCTCTACAGTATAACTTCCATTTGTGCTTATTAATATTTCAGGCTTTAAGATGTCCTGGTAGTATTTGAAATCCTGGCCATTGACTTTTACAATTTTGTCGCCAGTTTTCAAGCCAATGCTTTCCCCTATCGGACCAACAAGAAATCCTCCGCTCTTGTTGATTTCATCTTTTAAAATATAACGATCTCCATAGACGTAGGTAATACCTATGAAAATCATTATACCAACGATCACATTAACAACAATACCACCCAACATCACAATTAATCGTTGCCAGGCTGGTTTTGCTCGAAACTCCCAAGGCTGAGGTGGTAATTTCATCGCTCCTGCGTCGAGCGATTCATCGATCATCCCTGAGATTTTAACATAGCCCCCCAACGGGATAGCACTTATTGCATATTCAGTTTCACCTTTTTTAAAAGACCATATTTTTGGAGGAAACCCTATTGAAAATTGCTCCACACGCATTCCAAAATGCTTCGCTGCCAGCAAATGGCCCATTTCATGCACGGCTACCAAAAAAGAAAGGCTCAGTAAAAGCTGAGCTAACATTATCATCCAATCCATTTCTTGGTCCTTTAATTGTTTTCTGCTATAGGTTATTAAAACAGCTTGATAATATCATTAGCGAAAATGAATACCATGAACGCAAGTAAGAAAACCATCCCTACCTTTTGTGCATTTTCTAAAAACTTATCCGAAGGTTTTCTCCTCGAA
This sequence comes from uncultured Bacteroidota bacterium, assembly GCA_963837415.1. Classification (GTDB taxonomy): domain Bacteria; phylum Bacteroidota; class Bacteroidia; order Cytophagales; family Cyclobacteriaceae; genus Chryseolinea. The sequence continues at coordinate 499,991 of CAWING010000012.1, forward strand.
ATAATCTCATAGCTTAAGAACATAACATGGCCGCCATCCAGTGCGGGGATGGGTAATAAATTCATAAAGGCCAGCACTAAGGAAAGTACACCCGTTAGCGACCAGAATCTGGACCAATCCCACTCATTTCCAAAAGCCTGCATAATTCCGATAGGACCTGATAACGATTCTTTAGGAGACAAGGCTCCCGAAATAACTCTTCCGAATGCTTTTACTTGAACAGCCAAGGTAGAAAATGCTCGCTCTGTCCCTCTAGGTATTGATTCCAAAAATCCGTAAGTGATTTTTCGTTCAGCCTTATCCAAAAAATCCTGAGGTATTGGAGCACCATAGAATCCAATGCTATTTTGACCTTTAAAATATTCCGTGAAGGTTAGGATTTCCGCGTTTCGTGAAATTTTCAACAAAAGTGAATCTGACTTCGGCGATAGAGAGTCAGCTTTCATTGCCTTTATTTGTGTTGTAACTTCATCGTAGTAAACAATTGGGTTCCCGTTGATTTCCAAGATCCTATCACCTGGTTTGAGAATTTTTTGCGCAAGGTGGCCTTCTACAATTTCACCAACAACGGGTGGCGTACGGGGAAATAGAAAACTTGAAAGGCCGGTCTTCTTGTTAAATTTTTGAATAAAATCTGCAGGAATAGGAATCTCTATTAATTTACCATCCCGTTCTACAGTATAACTTCCATTTGTGCTTAATAAAGTTTCAGGCTTTAAAATATCCTGGTAGTACTCAAAGTCCTGGCCATTGACTTTAACGATCTTGTCTCCGGTTTTCAATCCGATACTTTCTCCAACGGGTCCTACATGAAATCCTCCATTATTGTTGATCTCATCTTTTAAGATATAGCTATCTCCATAGACATACGTAATACCTATAAAAATCATTATCCCCACGATAACGTTCACCACAATACCTCCGAGCATAACAATTAAGCGTTGCCATGCCGGTTTCGCCCGAAACTCCCAGGGCTGTGGAGGTAGTTTCATCGCCTCGGTATCCAGTGATTCATCAATCATCCCTGAGATTTTAACATATCCACCTAACGGAATAGCACTGATGGCATACTCAGTTTCACCTTTTTTAAAAGACCAGATTTTTGGAGGAAAGCCGATTGAAAATTGCTCGACTCGCATTCCAAAATATTTCGCTGCCAGCAAATGGCCCATTTCATGAACTGCTACTAAAAAAGACAAACTCAGTAAGAGCTGAGCTAACATTATCATCCAATCCATTTCTTTGTTCTGTTAATCGTTATTCGTTATTAGTTAATTGTTGTTCTTCAATTTTATATGTCTTTGCTATTAACGGATAACGGATAACGATTGCTGCTGCCAATCATTTCAAATGCCTTGATCCGTGTTTCCTTATCCGTATATACGTAGTCCTCGTAGGTAGGAGTCTTTATATAATCCATTTTTTCAAGACATTGTTCCACTAACACTGACATTTCAAGGAAACCAATTCTATCACTTAAAAATTCCGCCACAGCTACTTCATTTGCAGCATTTAACACGCATGGCATGTTTCCACCGCTGTTCAGTGCCTCAAAAGCCAGCGCAAGATTACGAAAAGTTTCTGTATCGGGCTTCTCAAAGGTTAATAGCAGGATAATCTGTAACGTTAAACCGTGGAAAATCTGATTTAAGACGTTCCGGATAGGTCATGGCAAATTGAATAGGTAAACGCATGTCGGGAAGGCCAAGTTGCGCTTTAATGGACCCATCTTCAAACTGAACAAACGAATGAATGATGGACTGGGGATGAACAATTACCTCTACTTGCTGTGGTTTTAATCCAAATAGCCATTTTGCTTCAATTACCTCAAGTCCTTTGTTCATCAGGGAGGCTGAATCGATGGTAACTTTTGCTCCCATATTCCAATTGGGATGTTTCAGCGCTTGCGCTTTTGTAACATTTTTTAATTCTTCCAATTTCTTACCCCGAAAAGGGCCTCCCGATGCAGTCAGGATAATCTTTTCAATCTTATTGTGAAATTCTCCCACGAGACATTGAAAAATGGCCGAATGCTCGGAATCAACAGGATAAATATTAACGCCTTTTTGCCGCGCCGAACGCGTCACCAATTCACCCGCCACTACCAATGTTTCTTTGTTTGCAAGCGCAATGTTTTTCCCGGCTTCAATAGCTTTAATAGTTGGTTTTAAGCCGCAATAGCCTACCAGTGCCGTTAGCACAAGATCGATAGTGTCCATCTGCACTATTGAACTCAATGCATTTTCGCCTGCATATACTTTTATATCTTCGGATGCTCAATTGCTCCTTAACAAAGGGATAGTGAGCTTCATTCGTAATGACTACAGCATTAGGCTTAAATCGTTTTGCTTGTTCAACCAAAAGGCTCGCATTGTTTTGCGCTGTGAGCACTTCTACTTCGAAAGCTTCCGGATGAGCCGCGATAACTTCGAAGGGCTTGCTTTCCGATAGAGCCGGTGGATCCTAAAATGGCAATGCGTTTCTTCAAAATCTCGGATTTCGTTTATGTGTTCAATATTATTTTCAGAAGCGTTACCTCCAATGATTCCGTTATAATTAACTTCTATTTATGATAAAAATGGCCGATGTAAATTTCAATGATTTCATTATTGGTATATGGGACCAGTTTTGTGAATGACTTTTTCCCAACACATCGATCATGTTTCAAAATTAATCAATTCATCGGCAATTTTTCTGTCATTGGAAAGTCGCGGAACTTTATTTTGTCCTCCCAATTTTCCCAACGATTTCATATATTCTATAAATGCGCTTCTGACGCATGTTTTGAATCCGAAGTTTTCGCAAAATATTGCCTTTGATCAAGTCATCATAGTAAACATTGAGTTTACGCAATTGATTATCCAATTCCATTGAAAAGGCCTCCAAATCCCGGGGAGGGTTTGCAAATTCAATAAACCATTCGTGATGCGGCTAACCTTCCTCTGGAGTTACTTGCGGCGCAACCGTAAATTCGACTAAATCTACTTCGGGAAATTTTTCCATCGTGAACTTCATTGCCTTTTCTACCTCCTCACCAATCACATGTTCTCCAAAGGCGGAAATAAAATGTTTGATTCTTCCGGTAACAAGCAGGCGATATGGATTTTTAGAAATAAATTTCACAGTATCTCCAATGGAATATCCCCACAATCCTGCATTGCTATTAATGATCAATGCATAATTTTTATTTAATTCAACATCTTCGAGGTTAAGCCTGCTTCGGATTTTTATCAAAATATTCTTCTGCTGGAATAAATTCAAAAAATATTCCACTGTTAACCAACAATAAGCAACCCATGGCTCTACCTGCGAATCCTGATAGGCAATAAAACCTTCTGAAGCCGGATAGGTTTCAATAGAATCAACGGGTTTTCCAATCGGAGTCAAATAATTTTGCCCGATAAGGTTCAAAGTTTACACCACCATATACAAATAGTGAAAAATTTGGAAACACATCTTTAATTTTTTTTCCGGTCCGCGCTTGAATCCGATCGAAATACATTTGTGCCCACGGAGGAATTCCGGAAATCAACGTCATGTTCGAATGAAGCGTTTCATCGATAATTTTTTCCAGCTTCTCCTCCCAATCTTCAATACAGTTCGTGTTGTATAATAGGTTTTTGATTGGACCGTAGATATTGTGGCACATGATGATTAACAATGCCTGAAAGTCTTCCCGTTTTTATTCCGGCCTTCGTCACTCAATTCCGGGCTTCCGGAAAGAAAAATCAAGTCCTCCATCCAAGAAAGAAGCATTACCGGTTTCATGAACATAACTTAGCAATGCATTTCTCGCGCTGTTGAATATGATTAGGAATAGAATCTTTTGTGATGGGAATATATTTGGTACCGGAAGTAGTGCCGGAAGTTTTAGCAAGGTATTCTGGTTTGCCTTTCCATAGGACATTCGGTTTGCCTTCCAGTACCTGTTGAATATACGGTTTCAGCTCTTCATAATCTCTGATCGGCACGTTTTTTTTAAAGTCATCATAATTTTTAATTGACTCAAAATCATGATCACGTCCAAAAATGGTTGATTTTCCTTCTTGAATTAAATCTTTAAAAATATGGTTCCTGATACCGGAAAGGTTCCAAAGACCATTCCTGGTTTCCGAAGCGATGTAGGAAGCAAAAGGTTTTGCCAGCACAGAACGAATACCCATAACATGCAAAACTAAGAAAATTGAGCAATTGGAAGAGCCCATTAAAACTTCTTAGTTTTAGCTGCGTTTTAGAACTAGCTATAAAACTTTTCGAGTTAAAGTCTTGAATGCTGCATCTCAAACCTGACGCTGTTAAACTTTTTAAGTTAATGCATCCTTATGAAACTTAACATTAGAAAATTAATTGAATCTGAATCGGATTTATTGCCGGCTTTGCTGGAGCTTATACTTTTTACCATTATTTTATTAAAGCCATCTCTCAAAAATTTGAACAAGAAACTGCAGTTCAGTCTCGTAAATTACAATTCAGAAGACATTACGGTACCAGCAGCTCCAAGTACAAACGCAGCATCATCCTCCACCTAATCTTGCGGCCGTAGATTTCAGTGAAGCAGCCTCAAAAGCCACGCAAAGTGTAGTATTTATTAATAGTATTTCGCAAGGCGCTTCGATAACCTATTGGGATTGGTTTTTTGGTGAAGGGTCTACCGGAGGGAGAACACAGGTAAGCAGTGGTTCAGGAGTAATTTTTTCTGCGGATGGTTACATCGTTACCAACAATCACGTAATTGAATCAGCAGAACGTATTGAAGTCACCTACAACAAACGAATTTATCCGGCTGAATTGATCGGAACAAATCCTTCGACCGATCTGGCCGTCATTAAAATAAATGAAACGGGGTTGCCCGCAATAACGCTTGGCAGCTCAAAAAATGTTCAGGTAGGAGAATGGGTAATCGCAGTAGGAAATCCATTTTCATTGGCTTCGACGGTAACGGCAGGTATTGTTAGCGCAAAGGGAAGGCGAATTGGAATTTTGGAAGATAAATTTCCAATTGAATCATTTATTCAAACCGATGCTGCCATCAATCCAGGAAATTCAGGAGGAGCATTGGTGAATAAAAGTGGTGAATTGGTAGGAATAAATTCGGCTATTTTAAGCAGGACTGGTTCTTACACCGGCTATGCTTTTGCTGTTCCCGTAGACATTGCCAGAAAAGTCTTTGAAGATCTGCGAAAGTATGGTATTGTACAGCAAAGCTTTGTCGGAGGATCGGTCGTAGAGTACAACTATGAGAATGCAAAGAAATATGATCTCAATACCAATGTTAAAAATTTTAATGGCGTATTGCTGGAAAGTATTGAAAGAGATGGGCCTGCCATGAATGCGGGTTTAAAGCCAGGGGATATTATTATAAAAATAAATTCAACTGAAGTAAATACTCAAAGTGCTTTTGAAGAAGAATTAAGTTATCACTACCCGGGTGACAAAATCACCGTTATCATATCTTACGAGATGGTAAAATCGTCAACAGCACCACTTACAATGGTAAATTTAAATGGACAACAGAAATTATAAAAAGAAATATTTATAACAATGCAGTCATAGGCGCGCAACTAGAAGCAACCCAATATGGTGTAAAAGTTTTCAGGATTAAGGAAACCAGTATTTTGAAGAAAATTGGCGTTCCGGAGAATTTTACCATCATCGCCATCAATCGCGAACGTGTAAAAGAGCCAGAAGAAATCGTAAACTTTTTTGGAAAATTTAAAGGAAGAGGCTATTTATATGGGATCAACAGTTCGAAACAGCAGGTAGAGATTCCGTTTGTGGTGCGGTGAAGCAGTTTCGAGTTGCGAGTTTAGAGTTTCGAGACGCCAATGAATTACTGAGCACAAGCCGTAAGCGTATCTCGAAACTCGAAACTGAAAACTCGAACTAGCTTAGCTCACCCGCATCTTAAGCTTCTTACCAAGATCGTCTACGGTAGCTTTGAAGTTGGCATCGGTCTTCATCATGTCTTCAACGGATTCAAGGGCATGGATCACAGTGCTGTGATCGCGTCCTCCAAAATTTTCCCCTATAAGAGCCAAGGTAAGTTGCGTGTAACGCTTGCAGAAATACATCGCTACTTGTCGTGGAATAACGATCTCACGTTTTTTTACTTTGCCTTTCATGGCATCCAGATCAACTTTAAAAGATTCTGCAACTGTCTTTTGAATAAAATCAACACTTACATCTGACTGAATTTCTTTAATGATATTTTTAAGAACTTCTTTTGCTAATTCAAGATCGATTTCTTTTTTAAGAAGCGTGGCATGAAAGATCAGTGAATTGAGCACACCTTCCATATCCCGAAGGTTTGTGTCAACACTATACGCGAGGTATTCGGAAACTTCAGTTGGAATTTGAATGCCATCCGCCAACATTTTTCTATTGATGATAGCAAGCTTAGTTTCAAAATCAGGTTCTTGTAAATCGGCAGTGAGTCCCCATTTAAAACGAGAAAGCAATCTTTCCTGAAAACCTTTCATATCGCGAGGAGGACAATCGCTGGTCATGATGATCTGCTTTCCGGATTGATGCAGCTGATTGAAAATATGGAAAAACATTTCCTGAGTTTTTTCACGGCCTGCCAAGAATTGAACGTCGTCCAATATCAGAAGGTCAACTTGCTGATAAAAATTTTGAAAATCCTGAAGCTTGTGATTTTGAAGTGCGTTGAGAAACTGATTTGTAAAATCGCTTTGATCAACATATAACACCACTTTATTCGGCATGTTATTTTTGATCTCATTACCGATCGCTTGCACAAGATGTGTTTTACCGACGCCTACTCCCCCATATAGCATGAATGGATTAAAAGAGGTTACACCTGGTTTTTTCGCCACTGCTACTCCTGCAGATCGCGCAAGGCGATTACAATCCCCTTCGACAAAATTATCAAAGCTATACGCAGTATTAAGCCTCGAATTAATGGTTTGAGGATTTATTGCTTTCAGAGAAAAAGGAGAATACTCATCAGAACCGAAAGTTCCGCTGCCTACACCGCTTCTTCTATTACCCGCGCCATTTACTGGATAATTAACCGACACAGCGGGTGTTTGCTGATTACCACTGTCGACAACAACAGAATATTCAAGACGGCCTGTCAGGGCCAAGCACCGTGTGAATTGCACGCTTCAGAACAGGAACATAATTATCTTCAAGCCATTCGTAAAAAAACTGAGAAGGTACTTGTATGGTAAGAACATCACCCTCAACACGTAATGGGGCTGATTGGTTTAAACCAGGTATTAAAGTTCTCCTCCCCTACATTCTCACGAATTACTTCCAGACAATCATTCCATACTGTTCCGCAGCTAACTTCCATTGATCTCTTAATCTTATTTTTGAATTTAAAGGTCTTGTTGAGAAAGGGAGACAAAGATGTAAAAAAAGAGGTAAAGAAAACAAGTAAGACGGTCTTTGATTTTTTAGAAAAAAAAATGCATACGTGAAATTTTAAAATTAAAACGCAAGCAGTTGGTAAAACTTGATTAAAATTGAATAGAATTTTTTTTTAATAGATGCCAGAACGTCAATTCATACCATTTTAAATGAATCTTTTCCAAAATCGAACAAAGAGGACTGGCTTCGCATCGCATCGCAAGAGCTGAATGGAAAAAACCCCCTGGAAAATTTAACATGGACAATTGACAGTCTGAATTTTTTTCCGTATTACGATCAATCGGATCTAAAAAACCTTGACTATTTAAAACAGCATCAAGTTCCCTATAGCAACTTACCTCACTCCGAGGCCGGAGGGTGGCAAAATTTACCAAAGGTTTCGGTTTCAGATGAAAAAACGGCTAACGCGCAAGCATTACGGTATTTAACATCAGGGGCTGATGGAGTTTTATTTGATGTCACTGGCATTAGTGATGTTAATATCAAGCAATTACTTGAAAAGATTGAATGGCCCTACTGTAACATTTCATTTTTAGCATTGCCCGTACAGAAGATTGCGAACAAAAATCTCAATGTACGCAGCCCAACAAACTTATGATCCTTCAATTTTGACAGGCTCGATATTCTGGTGGCAATCTCCTGAAAATGCAGAAGCATGTACTCAAGCATTATCTTCTTTAAAAAAATTTCACTGCTTAGGTTTTGTTATTCCTCCTTCGTCTCCCGTTCAAGAAATTTCAAGAGCACTTGAACAGGGAGTATTTTCAATGGACTATCTAACTCAGCGGGGAATTGAAAAAGAAGTTGCTTTTGGAAATATTAGTTTATCGCTTTTTTGTGAGGAGAATTTTTTTGTGACCATTGCAAAGCTCAAAGCACTTCGATTGCTCTGGTATCAATTATCGCAAGCATTTGAATTAAGTAATTATAAGCCGGATGATCTACATCTTCATACACATTCGGAAAATTGGACGTCTGAAGAATTTCAACCACATGGAAATATGATTAAAAAGCACAACAGGTGCCCTGGCATCTGTACTTGGTGGCTGTAATTCCTTAACGCTGGATGCCGAAGACGAAAGCAATGTGATGATGAACTGATGTAGCTCTTTATGTTTCTAACATTTTCAAAGAAGAATCACACATCGATAAAGTGTGTAACGCAGTTGCCGGTGCTTACGCAATAGAAAACATGGTGAATGAATTTTCGCAAGCTGCCTGGAAAGAGTTCCAAAACAAAGTGTCGATCATGAAGCCCGATTTTTCTAAAATAAATTTTAATCAATTTTCTCCGGCTGCTTCAGACGTAAAAAAGAAAATCTCCTGGATTAGCCCTGAAAAAATTGAAATAAAAAATTTCTATACGGCAGAAGATAATCTGAATTTGAACCTGGACTTTACAGCAGGTATACCTCCTTATCTACGGGGTCCTTATGCTACAATGTATACAGCTAAACCTTGGACCATAAGACAGTATGCAGGTTTTTCGACAGCAAAAGAATCCAATGCATTTTACCGGAGAAATCTAGCGGCGGGTCAACGAGGTCTTTCTGTTGCCTTTGATCTACCTACGCATCGCGGGTATGACTCCGACCATCCACGCGTTGCCGGTGATGTAGGTAAAGCTGGAGTGGCAATCGATTCGGTGTTAGACATGAAAATTCTCTTTGACCAGATTCCCTTGGATAAAATGTCAGTTTCCATGACAATGAACGGCGCTGTAATTCCCATCCTGGCATTTTACATTGTGGCTGCAGAGGAACAAGGAGTAAAACCCCAGCAATTAAGCGGCACCATTCAAAACGATATTCTGAAAGAATTCATGGTGCGCAACACGTACATCTACCCACCGGACGACTCGATGCGCATTGTCGCCGACATCTTTGAATACACTTCCAGGCACATGCCCAAATTTAATTCCATTAGTATCAGCGGTTATCACATGCATGAAGCGGGAGCCCCTGCAGATTTAGAGCTAGCCTATACGTTGGCTGACGGATTATCTTATATACGTGAAGGCTTAAAAGCTGGAATTGCTATTGACGATTTTGCTCCCCGGCTTTCTTTTTTCTGGGGCATCGGTATGAATTTTTTTATGGAGGTGGCTAAAATGCGCGCAGCACGTTTGCTTTGGTCTCAAATTGTTAAACAATTCCATCCAAAAAATATAAAATCGATGGCCTTGCGAGCTCATTGTCAAACGTCAGGCTGGAGTCTTACCGCTCAAGATCCATACAACAACGTTACGCGAACCTGTATTGAAGCCCTCGCTGCCGTATTAGGTGGAACACAATCCCTTCATACGAATTCCCTTGATGAGGCTATTGCTTTACCTACAGATTTCTCGGCAGGCATTGCGCGGAATACGCAACTTTATCTGGAACAGCGAACAGGCGTAACGAAGATTGTTGATCCTTTGGGTGGTTCACATTACCTGGAAAATCTCACAGGACAACTTGCCGAAAAAGCATGGTCACTAATTCAAGAGGTAGAGCAACTTGGAGGGATGACAAAAGCGATTGAAAGCGGAGTTCCAAAAATGCGTATTGAGCAAGCCGCCGCCGCCAAACAAGCCAGGATAGATTCAGGACAAGATGTAATTGTTGGAGTAAATAATTATCGGACATCCGAGAAGACTGACTTTGAAATTTTAGAAGTGGATAATACAGCCGTCAGAAATGAACAGATCGAACGTCTGAGACAACTTAAGACCGACCGAAACCAATTGGAAGTCGAGCGTGCGCTGCAAGCATTAACCGCTCACGCGAAGGATCGAAAAAAAAATCTTCTTGAACTCGCTATCGAGGCGGCGCGAAAGCGAGCTACTTTAGGAGAAATTTCAAATGCTTTGGAAATAGTCTTTGGCCGATACAAGGCTACTATCCAATCCATTTCAGGTGTATATTCCCGAGAAATGAAAGACCAAAAGGAAATAGAGGAAATACGAAAACTTTCGGATCACTTTGCTGAGCTCGATGGTAGACGGCCTCGAATTCTGGTAGCGAAGGTCGGGCAGGATGGCCATGACCGGGGAGCAAAAGTTATTGCAACAGGTTTTGCAGATCTCGGCTTCGACGTTGATATAGGTCCCTTATTTCAAACACCCGATGAAGTTGCCATGCAGTCAGCTGAAAATGATGTTCACATCGTGGGCATATCGAGCTTAGCGGGGGGACACAAAACTTTGATACCTGAACTAATCCAGTCGCTTAAAAAAATTAACCGGCAGGATATTTTAGTGGTGGCCGGTGGTGTTATTCCTCCTCAAGACTATGATTTTTTATACCGGCAAGGCGTAGCCTTTATATTCGGACCAGGAACAGTGATTACGGAGGCTGCCAAGGAAATTTTGCGAAAATTAATGCAGCAATGAAACTTCGCGTCGAATCAACCTCGTTGCAAAATAATAAGAGAGAATTCACAATCATCACATTTACCATTCTTCAGCAAACTGAATTAATCCATCCGAATTTATTAGATTAGTAAATCTAAATTTTAAACCTCAGAGCCATGAAGATCACCAGGCCGCTCTTGTTATTGCTGCTTATCATTTTTAGTTATTCTTCATTTTCACAAAACAAGAAATTTGACAAAAGTCTAAAAAAAGTAGACAATTATTACCTGGAAGGAAATTTTCCTAAAGCCAGCAGTGCCCTTGATAAAGTAAGGAAATCAATCATGGGGAAAATGGGGCAAAAAAATAGCTACGTACCAAGTCTTTACATACGTGAGGCGCGGATCAACTTGGCCTCCGGGGTCTTAAAAGATTTCGATAAGACCTTGAGCAATGCTTTGCTCAGCAGCAGCAGCATATTCGGAGACAACAGTACAAATTATGCTTCTACGTTAATGGATGTCGCGGATATATACAACGCCTATGGAAACTATCGCCTTAGCAGAGTCTATCTTGATCAAGCAAAAGAACTGCTTACGAAGACAAATCAATTATCCGACCTTTTAAAAGGACGCATGTCTTTAGTTGAGGCAGAAGCCATGACCGGTCAGGGATTTAGCAATGAAGCGATCGCCCTCCTCCTCAGCATGGAAAGCTATTTTGCGGCGAGGGCGGTAGAAAAGGAAACACACGTAGCGGGTGCTGCCATAAAGACTCAGCGGGTACCTTACGAAGAATTGGCACCCCGGTTCAGTGACTATGCCAAATTGCTGACTTTAGTTGCAAATGCTTTTGGCAAAAAAGGAAATTTAATTTCAGCAGATTCAGCTTTTAAAGCTGCCCAAACTTGGATTAGAAAAAACCAGCGGTTTATGGGAGAAACAACGCTTACCCTGGTGCAAAACAATTTCCTGTATGCTAAAATGCTGGTAGATAATGGGAATGAAGATCGTGAAAGAGAGTTGCAATTTGACAATATCTTAAGTGATTTGAAGAAAAGGGCTAATCCTACCAATACGCTTGCTCATGATGTGTATCTGGCCTATCTGCATCAGCTATTAGAAGCCAATGATCGCAACCGATATCTTAATTTAAAACAGGAATATGAAAAGGTAATTGATAAATATTTTCCGAAATCAAGTCTGGTTCGCATCAACCTACAAGCGGTTGAATTCGATTCTAAACTGGAGCGTGATAAGACCAGGAGACCTGGAGAAAGATGCCTTGGCTATTGTTAATTCTGAAACCCTTCCCAGGAATTACAGGACTACAGAACGCATCCTTAACTTTTTGCACGATGTATCGCAGAAACAAAAAAAATATGAAAGCGCTGAAAAGTATTTAACACAAACAACAGAGATCAGGAAAGAGTTATATGGTGAAACCTCCCCTGAATATCATCTTTCCCGAATATTGTTAGCAAACTATTACCTTGATTACACCAACAAGATCGAAGCAGCTGAAAAAATTTTCGAAGAGAGTTATACAAAAATGGTTTCAAAAGAAATTGGTCCTTGGCAAAAAGATCATTTAGATATCCTTAACCACCTTGCCACTTTATATGAATTCACAGATAGATATGCGTTAGCTTCCACTACGTTAGACAAGGCTTCCGATATAGCCCGGTCAAAATTCAGCGATAAGGATCCTGAATACGGAATGGAACTCGACCGCATAGCTCAGCTTCAAATTAAACTGGGTCAATATGAAAGAGCTGAACAGAACATTAATAAAGCTTTAAAGATCCTGGAAGAGTATAGGAAAGATGACAAACGCATTGATGATTATGTGCATGCGATAGAAACTCAGGCAAAACTTTTTGGTATTAAAGGTCTGTTCGATGAAGCTCAAGATAACCTTAACCGTTCGGGAAGACTGATTGAAAAGGCCGATGTCGTCATTGGAAGCGACCTTTCAGCTGCCGAAGAGCTTACCTCGTTATTTATCCAGCTCGGCCGTTATTCAGATGCAGACAACCTTCTTGCGATACAAATACCTGAATATGAAAAATTATATGGAAAAAATTCGCTTAGGCTAATAGAACCTCTCGTCAATAAGGGCCGGATATTATTAGCACGGGGTGACTACACTGAATCTGAACGTACCGCCATGCGTGCTAATCAAATTGCCGTCAGTATTTACGGGAATATCTCTACAAAAACGGCTCCCACTCAAAAGCTGCTAAGCGACATCTACTATTCTTTGGGGGACTACGATAAAGCTCAAACGAACGTTACCAATGCTATTACCAGCCAGGAAAAACAGTTCGGACGAAATCACATCGAAGTGGCAAAATCGCTGGCCCAATTTGCACTTATCAAATTTTACAAGGGCGACAATCGAACTGAAGTTGAAAAACTTATGCTTGAATCACGCGATATCGTCGCGAACAAGTTGGGGAAGGACAATCCTCAATATGCAGAAGTGTTAAAACATGTTGCTGTTGTCTATATTTCAGAAAAAAAGTTCGATGTCGCCTTTAATTCACTAACGATAGCAGAAACTATCTGGCGGGCAAAGACTGGCACTAAGAATAACATCAATGCGGCCAGCATCTATACACTAACAGGCGATGTGTATTACCAGCTAAAAAATTATAAGAAGGCGGAAGAGCTTTACAATCAGTCTAAAAACCTGTATGAAAAATTCTTCAGTATTTCCCATCCAGAATATGTAAAGGTGCTTTCCAAGTTGAGCAAAGTTCACTACATGCAGAAAGACTACAAGCGTTCAAAGCGATTAATTGAAGAGTCTTTGAATAACTATGAGAATTTTATAAAACAATTTTTTCCCGCTTTAAGCGAACGTGAAAAAGCAAAATATTGGAACACCATTAAAAGTGATTTTGAATTCTACAATACCCTGGCCTTTGGCAACCTGGATGATTTCAAAGACCTTTCCGGAAAAGTGTACAATTACCAGTTGTTAACAAAGGCACTGCTGCTAAGTTCATCTATTAAAATCCGCGAGCGAATTTTAAATAGTACCGATGCAGACCTCAAATTGCTGTATAACACCTGGTTGCAAAAGAAAGAAATGTTAACGGTGGCACTCTCTATGAGCCCTGACCAACTCATTGAAAATAATATTGAACCTGTCGGTTTACAACAAGAAGTTGAACGTTTGGAAAAAGATCTCAGCCAGAAATCAGAACTTTTCGGCCAGAATTTTGAAACCAAGCGCATCACTTTTGATGATGTTAGAAAGTCATTAAAACCGAATGAGGTTGCCATAGAAATGGTGCGGTACCGATACTTCAATCATGACTTTACCGATTCGGTAATCTATGCCGCCCTTTACTTAAAACCGAATGTATCAAAGCCAAAGGCTGTATTCTTAAAAGATGGCAAAAAAATGGAAACCCGTTATTTCAAATTTTATCGGAATGCCATCACGGGAAGAGTTCCAGATGAAATTTCTTATGCTATTTTCTGGAAACCTATACAGGAGGAAATTGGACAGGCGTCGACCATTTACTTATCAGCGGACGGTATCTATAATCAGATTAACCTTGAGGCTATACCAACGCCGGATGGCAAGTACGTTATAGACAATGCCAATATTGTATTGGTAAGCAATTCCAAAGACATGTATTTGAGAAAAATCTCATCCAAATTAAGTTTGCCTGAGAATACAGCTTCGATGTTCGGTAATCCCACATTCTATCTTACAGCTTCTGCTGAAAATGCAGTGGCTTCGTTACCGGGAACAGAAAAAGAAGTAAATCAGCTGCAATTTATGCTCAAGCAAAAAGGATGGGTTACCGCTGAATTTGTTGAAAACTCTGCTTCTGAAGAAAATGTAAAAGAGATAAACAGTCCCAAAATTTTTCACATTGCAACACACGGGTTTTACAAACCAACGGCCCAGGTGACTTTACAAGACGAACTTCAAGGAAGTGAGGCTTCGCTCAATCAAAATCCTCTGATGCGAACGGGGTTATTGCTAAAGGGAGCCGGGGATTTAATGGATAAAACAGAATATAATTACAATATGGAAAATGGCATTCTTACGGCGTATGAAGCCATGAGTCTTAATCTTGATAAAACCGATCTGGTAGTCCTTAGCGCATGTGAAACCGGCCTCGGGGACTTAGAAGCCGGTGAAGGAGTATATGGCTTGCAGACGGGCCTTCCTGGTTGCCGGAGCAAAAGTATTGATCATGAGCATGTTTAAAGTCGATGACGAGGCTACCCAAAAACTTATGTTGATCTTTTATCAAAAGTGGCTTAATTCAGCTAACCTTCGGCAAAGCTTTATTGATGCGAAAAAAGAATTGAGAGCGGATTACCCTGATCCCATTTTTTGGGGAGCATTTATGATGATCGGGCTTGATTAAATTCGGTTAGATAGAACGTGTATCGATACCGTTTTTGGCGTATGGAGTCGTGCTTTAATAGAAGGCATCAAGCGGCAAGGGATAGAGTAAGCTAAATATCCTTGGATCTGAGAGCAACTAGCTTTAGAGTACGTTAAATCGCCTTGAAGCTTATAGCCTCTAGCTTGAAGCCCAAAGTACTCAAAGTACTGATTACTACTCCATAGGCCATGGAGAAAATTCATATCCATCCTTCAAAAAATTTGGATAGAGCTGTAAATGCTTTTTCTTTACCTCTTCAAAGAGCAGTTGTTTTAACGCAAGGATATTTTCATTGGTAGTGGCGGAAATAAAAACAACTTGTTCAAACCCCATTTGCCGGTAATAACCTTTCATTTCTTCCATGTTGATGTCATGACCTTGCTTTCGGTACAAATCGATTTTATTCAAAATCAATATGGTAGGAATATTGGCAGCTCCAATTTCTTCTAGTGTTTTTGTAACAACTTCGATCTGATTGTCGTGGAACGGATGGGCCAGATCGACAACGTGAAGTAATAAGTCAGCCTCACGAACTTCATCCAACGTAGATTTAAAAGACTCAATTAAGTGATGAGGTAACTTGCGTATAAATCCGACTGTGTCTGATAACAAAAACGGAATGTTACCAAAAGTTACCTTCCGAACCGTAGCATCTACCGTTGCAAAGAGTTTATTTTCGGCAAGCACACCGGACCCCGAAAGCAAGTTCATCAAAGTAGATTTCCCGACGTTCGTGTAACCGACCAGCGCTACACGAACAACGTTACCTCTAGACTTCCGTTGAGTATAACGTTGTTTTTCGATTTTCTTTAATTTTTCTTTTAAAATATCGATCTGGTTCCGAATGTTTCGTCGGTCGGTTTCTATCTCACGTTCGCCCGCTCCTCCGCGAGTTCCTGTACCGCCGCGCTGCCGTTCAAGGTGGGTCCACATTCGGGTCAGACGGGGTAACAAATATTGATTGCGGGCCAGTTCCACTTGGGTTTTGGCTTGCGCCGTTTGAGCACGCCATAAGAAGATATCCAGTATAAGCAAACTTCTGTCGTAGATTCTTACTTTTGCATTTTCTGAATCCTTGGGATTGAATTCCTTTTCCAGGTTTCTCAGCTGGGAAGGTGTTAAATCATCATCAAAAATTACATTGGTGACTTTATTGGCAAGTAAAAATTCGCGTACCTCTGAAAGCTTGCCTTTTCCCACAAAAAAACGAGAGTCAGGGTGTGTAAGGTTTTGAGTGAATTGTTGAATGGTATGGATGCCAGCTGTCTCCGCAAGGAAAGAAAGCTCATCTAGATGCTCTTGGGTTTCTACTGTATTGCGAGGACTTGCCCAGTGCAATCAAAATAGCTTTGTTATATTGCTCTACCATTATCCGTTTTTCTCTTTTAAGTACAAATTTTTTTCAAACATAACGGATATTTTTTTAATGTTTTTAGAGAGTTACTTTTTAGACCATTTATTGTATCTAAACCAGAGAAAACTGAAGATTATCTGATATTCCGACTCATTGTCGGATAAGGATTCCAGATAGTTCTCAACAGAGCCCATGAGAATTGCGATTGTCCTTAACACATCCTGGAATATTTATAATTTCCGGATGAATTTTATTCAAAGTTTGCTGAAGCAGGGATATGAGGTCCATACCATAGCGCCAGAGGATAGCTACACGCCTATGATCAGGGAGGCTGGCTGTATGCATCATAAAGTTAAGATGGATAGTCGCGGAGCAAATCCAGTAAAAGATTCTGCACTTATCCTAGAGCTGTTTATGATCTACCGCAAGGTTAAACCCGATGTAATTCTGCACTATACCATTAAGCCAAACGTATATGGTACCATCGCCGCCGCATTGTTGGGAATTCCTGTCATAAATAATGTTTGCGGATTGGGAACGGTCTTTTTGAAAGACAATTTAGTTTCTGCCATTGCAATTTTTCTATATAAAATCAGTTTTCGATTTGCAAACAAAGTATTTTTCCAGAACCCTGAAGATCAAAAGCTTTTTGTTGATAAGAAATTAGTCCCTGCCAACGCTGTCGATACACTACCTGGTTCTGGTATTGATCTTACAAAATTCCAGCCTAGCTCATTTAAACGAAATGAGCAATTCACATTTCTTATTAATTTCAAGATTAATAACCGACAAAGGAGTGCTCGAATTCATTGAAGCTGTTAAAAAGCTGAGATCTAAGGGAGTGGATGCTCATTTCCAGGTGCTGGGAGCGATGGATCCGTTGCATAAACGTGGTATTAGAGTTGATGTAATAGCGGAATGGATTAATTCGGGTACAATAGAATATTTGGGTACAACGAATGATGTTCGGGAATTTATTAAAAATGCAGATTGCGTTGTGTTACCATCTTACCGCGAGGGAACTCCGAGAACGTTACTGGAAGCCGCCAGTTCTTCTAAACCAATTATAGCGACAGATGTGCCCGGTTGTAATAACGTAGTTGAGCACGATTTTAATGGCCTTTTGTGCAGGCTTAAGGACGCCGATGATCTAGCCGATAAAATGGCGCATATGAGCCGGTTGGATGATGAGAAGCTCAAACTGTTTGGTGCAAACGGAAGAGCTAAGATGGAGGCTGAGTATGATGAATCTCTTGTGATAAATAAGTATCTTGCAGCGTTAGTTGAATTAAAGCAAGCCTCTTAACAGAACAAAAAGACACATGCAAGTAAACACCACGGGCTTTGAAGGCTTGGTAGAAATTATTCCCAACGTTTTTGAAGATGACAGAGGATGGTTTTACGAATTCTACAAGGAACAAACTTTTAAGAAACACAATATTAATTACTCTTTTGTTCAGGAAAATCAATCCTTTTCAAAGAAAGGAGTTGTCCGAGGGCTTCATCTCCAACTACCTCCATATGCTCAGGCTAAATTGGTTACTGTCATTTCGGGTAAAGTTCTAGATGTTGTAGTAGACCTTCGTAAAACGTCAGAAACTTTCAAACAAGTATACTACTGTCCTTTGGAAAGCAAAAAGCGTAATATGCTTTTGATTCCAGAAGGATTCGCGCATGGTTTCGCCGCATTGGAGGATTCCATATTTTTTTATAAATGTTCCAATATTTACAATCGAGAATCTGAAACAGGTATTCGATGGGATGACCCCGAATTAAATATTGATTGGAGAGTTGAAAATCCAGTTTTATCCCAAAAGGATTCAGAATTGCCAAGCTTGGCTGATTTACTTGGAAATTCAGTAATTTCACAGCAGTGAAAAATTTTTTTAAAACGTAAAAATAGACTTTTTCTTAACGGAATAATTTATTTTTTCTCGGGTCTGTTCATTTTTTCCTGCGGTTCATATAAGCAAAATATTATGTTCAAGGTTCCTGAAGACCTTGCCTTAAAACAACAAGTGGATACCGTGAAAAAAATTACACCATTCAAAAAAATGATTATTTAGAAGTTGAAGTTTTTACTAATAAAGGAGAAAAAATTATCGATCCTGAGTTTCGAGCTGGATCTGGCCAAGGCACTCAAAATGCGCCATTATCCAAGCCCACGTATTTTATTGATGCCAATGGGGTGGCCAAATTTCCAATGATTGGTGAAATAAAATTGGAAGGCCTTACCATACGTCAGGCTGAAGAAGTTTTGCAGCAAGCTTATTCCAAATTCTATGAAGATGCTTATGTGGTTCTTAAATACACTAATAAGCGCGTGATTATTTTAGGTGCGCCTGGTGGCCAAGTAATCCCGCTCGACGAATGAAAACATGCGCCTGGTGGAGGTATTGCTTTGGCAAAGGGATTAAACAATGATGCCAAATCACAGAATATCGCGTGCTACGGGGTGACCAGGTATATCGTCGCCGATCTTAGCACCTTTGAGGGTTACGTTAAAAACAATATTCCTATTCAATCTGGCGATATTGTCTACGTGGAACCCATTCGAAAACCATTAATTGAAGGTCTCAGGGACTACGGTCCAATTCTTAGTATTATAACAACTGTTGACAACTTTAATTGTCGTTATTATTGGTCTACCATAACATTGTGGAAAATCATAAACACATACACGTTCAGAACACCACCAGCGGAAGGCATCGATTTTAATAAACTTAAAATTGCCTTTCGCAATAATTGGATGTGGATTGTTATTATTTTTTTTGTAATAAACTTTACCGCTTACCTTTTCATTCGATATACAAAAAATCTTATATGAATCTTCCTCCGAATTGAAACTGGATGTCAAACAGGAAGCAACGGAATTCGGAATAAAGAGTGCTATCGAAGACCAAAACCTCAATTTAATATCCGGTGAAATAGAAATTATTCAGTCGCGACTTTTTTTAAGCCGTGTATTAGATTCCTCGAAGCTAGATGTCAGCTATTATAGCATCGGTCGCGTATTAAACGAAGAGCTTTATCAAAGTCTTCCTTTTCACGTGAGCTATGGCTCCCCACGCTAAAAATCTGTACAACATACCGCTATATTTCGAAGAAAATAATTCCAATGGATTCACCCTGAACAATTGGAGACAAGGAGCGAGGAGGTAACGGGCAAATATAATACAGCGCTCTCCATCCTTGGAGTGAATCTTATAATCACGAAAAATGAGAGCTTTTCCAAAGGTGATGAACTGGGTTATTTCTTCATCATCAATAGCAGGGATCTGTTATTGGACTATTTGCTTACTAACCTAACGGCTGAGCCATTGAATTTTAATGCCAATACAGTGCGTATCTCATTTAAAGATCATAATCCATTTAAAGCCCAGGATGTTCTTAATAAAATAGATACGCTATACCTTCAATACAGTAACGAGCAAAAAAATCTTGCCAATAAGCAAAAAATAGATTGGGTCTCAAATGAATTGGTAGCGATTGAAAATCAAATGGAAGATTATGAAAATTATTTTGAAAATTTTACACTTCAAAATAAAACGAATAACCTGGATGATGATCTGAAGAAAACAGTGGCAGCTATTAATAGAATTGACTCACAGCGTTATGAGCTAACAACAAAAGTGCATAACCTCGACGATTTAATGACGAGTTTAAAAGGCGAAAAATTATTTATTTCACTTTCCCAACGGCAATTTCTACCCGCCACGGTATCCAAAAATCTGGAAACATTAGAAGTTGCTTAACGTGGAACTAGATAGACTTAAACTATCTCACAGCGAAATTACATTTACATACCGGCAAAAACAGAAAGAAGTTGAGGCCCTCAAAGAAAAATCATTAAATCAACTTACAGAATTAAAAAACAACGGAATCAAAAATCTTGAGGACGCAACCAAAAGAAAACAAAGATTGGAAGCAGAGTTTGCGGGTATTCCCGATAAGAGCACACAGTTTTCAAAAAATTTACGCTTTTATAAGTTATACGAACAGTTCTATTTATCCTTAATGCAATCTAAATCGGAATTTGAAATTGCTCAGGCAGGTAGCATTCAAGATTTCAAAATTCTATCGCCTGCCACTTTTCCAAGCTCACCCATCTCTCCAAATAAAATAATGATTGCGGGCATAGGCTTTGTTTTGAGCATCGTGTTGAATCTATTCTTTATCGGAATACTTTACCTTCTCAATAATAGAATTTCCGGCCTGACCGAAATTGAAAAAATTACGAATGTGCCCGTACTAGGTGTTGTTCCTTCTTCTCGTTATGCTACAGATATCGGACTACATGTGGTTGATCATCCTAAATCAATGGTAAGTGAATCGATCAAAACGCTTGCGTACAAATCTGGATTTTTTCAATGTACGCTCCACAAAAAAAATTATTGCAGTTTCGTCAACTGTTTCTGGGGAAGGTAAATCCTTTATAGCGATGAACCTGGGAGCTGTAATGGCTGTATCGAATAAAAAAGTTATCTTACTTGACCTGGATATGCGAAAGCCAAAGATAAATTTACCGACCGAAATTGATGATAACTCAAAGGGAATTAGTACGATATTGATCGGAAAAAATTCATGGATAGAATGTCTGGCAAGGACAGGCGTTGCAAATTTTGATTACATCCCTTCAGGCCCTCATCCTCCAAATCCATCTGAACTTTTATCAAATGGGGAATTTAAGGGGTTGTTAGAAGAACTTAAAAAGGCCTACGATTATATTATTTTAGATACACCCCCCGTGGGACTTGTAACAGACGGTATAATGGCAATGAAACATGCCGATATTTCCATTTACATCTTTAGAGCAGATTACTCCCGGAAAACATTTGTATATAATCTGCAGCGTATTATAAACATCAATAAATTTTCTAATATTACCACCGTGCTGAATGCATTGCCGTCTACTGGAGAACAGCGGTATGGATATGGCTATTATGAAGAACCGCGAAACAAAAATTGGTTAAAAAAATTTATTAAAGTATAGTGTTTAATTGGTCAAAAAAAGAATCGAATAAAAATGTCAACGCATTGGCAGTTGACATTCACTCCCATCTTCTTCCAGGTCTGGATGATGGTGTGCAAACGTATGAAGAGTCGGAAGATATTATTTTACATTTTCAAAAAATTGGATACCGAAAGCTGATAACCTCTCCTCACGTAATGAGTGATACGTTTAGAAATACCGCTGAAAGAATATTGGCCCGATTGGCAAAACTTCAAACTTATTTAAAAAATCAACAAGTAGAAGTAGAGATTCAGGCTGCCGCGGAATATTATCTGGATGAACAGGTTTTTAAAATGGTAGATGAAAATCAGCGGATGCTTGACGTTTGGAAAAAACTATCTGCTTTTTGAAACCAATTTTTTGAATGAGCCTTTTAATATGAAAGATTTTATTTTTCTGGCTACTACAAAAGGCTATAAGCCTATCTTAGCTCACCCTGAGCGATATGCTTATATTCAAAACAATATGGAGAAAGCGAAAGACTTACTTGACCGGGGAGTACTCTTCCAGATAAATATTAGTTCCATCACTGGTTATTATTCTAAAATTGTTCAAACTACAGCCCATAAATTAATTGACAAAGGCTGGGTTCATTTGTTAGGTAGCGATTGCCATCATTTCCAACACGTCAAACTGGTAGAAGAAGCCCAGCAGATGAAATATTTTCAGAAAGGCGCTGGCGCTTACCATTACTTAATAATTCACTTTGACATTCACGAATTTAGCGCGTACGTTTCGGGTACAAATCTAACCTGGAAGAATATGATAGCTATTACCGGTGCAAATGGTCTTCTCGGAAGTTTTATTGTCCGAAAGCTCATTGAAGAAAAAATCTCCTTTTATTGCTATCAAACGCGAAGGACAGCGATACTTCATTGCTGGATGATGTTGCTGAAAAAATTCAGTGGCGTAACGCAGATATTTTGAATCCTCTCCTTATCAATGAAGCATTGGAGGGTTGCACCCATGTAATTCATGCTGCTGCCATTGTTTCATTCAATCCTTATAGAGCAAAAGAGGTAATGGAGATAAATGCTCATGGTACCCGAAACGTTGTAAATGCTTGTCTTCAGCAAAATATAAAACGTTTAGTCCATATAAGTTCGGTTGCAGCATTAGGTAGCCAAAAGACAGACACTCATTCAAAGAGGATAATAAATGGGTTGATAATCCAATTAACAGTGTATATGCCAACTCAAAATATCGAGCCGAATTAGAAGTCTTCCGTGGACAAGAGGAAGGCTTGAATACAGTTATACTCAATCCATCCGTTATTTTGGCTTCGGCAGATTGGAATCGCAGCAGTGCACAGCTGTTTAAATATATTGGCCAACAAAAGCCATTTTACATCGATGCGCATTTAAACTACGTCGATGTTCGTGATGTTGCTTCCTGTGTCTACCAATTGCTTGAACTCAATCACCAAGGTGAACGCTTTATTGTCAGCGCCGGAGATATTACGTATAAAGATTTTTTCGAAAAAACAGCACAGCTATTTAATTCGAAACCGCCCTTTCTAAGACTGACAAAAAATATTTTAAAATTTGCTGCGCCCATCGAAACATTCAGAAGTTGGTTTACCCGGTCCGAGCCTCTTATAACTCGCGAAACAGCTCGATTGGCTGGATCTCATTTTCAATACGATAATAAAAAAATTAGAAATATCCTAAATTTTGAATTCCAAACGTATTGATAACACCTTAGTATGGTGCTGCAATTATTATAATAAAAAAATGAATTCTAAAAAATAACCTTAAAGGCCTTAGCTTTACCCCAGATTTACCTATTTTAGGAAAACCTTTTTAGTCCATGTCGAAAGAATATCGCAAAAGAGAAGAAGGCAACGAGTTGATAAAAAGATTTGAAGACCATCTTAGAAAAAAGAAAGCAGAATTTTTTGATTTGGATGCTTATGAACAAATCATCGAGCATTACATGTTTCGTGGTAAGCATAATAAAGCACTTCAAGCCGTAAATCAAGCGATAAGCCAATATCCTTTTTCAATAGAATTAATTACGATCAAGGCGCAGATTTTATCGAATCTGGAAGAGTATAGCCAGGCATTGGATTTGCTGGATCAGGCTCATGCTCTTCAACCGAATGATCCTGAAATTTTTCTGACAAAAGGATCCATACTTTCATTGCAGGGAAATCATGCTGAAGCGATTCAAAATTATGAACAAGCGTTGGTACTAGCAGATGACAAAGATGAAGTATACTATAGCATAGGCCTCGCGCACCAAAGTATGGAAGATTATCAAAGCGCAATCGATGCTTACAAGAAATCGATTGAGGTAAATATCAATCACGATGGTTCATTGTACGAATTAGCATTTTGCCTGGACTTAACCGGTCAGTTGGAAAGCAGTATCGAATATTATCAAAAATTTATTGACGAAGATCCCTATTCAACAGCGGCTTGGTATAACCTTGGAATAGTTTACAATAAACTTGAAAAATTTCAGGAAGCCCTTCAGGCATATGACTATGCGATCACGATAGATGAGTCCTTTGCCTCTGCTCATTTCAATACAGGAAATACCTATATGAACATGGGCGAATACACGAAAGCATTGGATGCTTTCAGAAAGACAGTAGAGATTGAAGGTCCGAGTCCCGAAGTATATTGTTGCCTTGGGGGCTGCTTATGAGAGCCTGGAGCAATACGAACTTGGCTTAAAATATTTTCAGAAAGCTACCAAGCTCGATACACTTTATGATGAAGCGTGGTTTGGCGCCGGTGCTTGTCTTGAAAAGCAGGAAAAGTGGTATCAGGCTCTGCATTTTTATAATAAAGCGTTAAAAATCAATACGGAAAATGCAGAATACTGGAAGTCAGTTGCGCATGCAGAATTTAAAGTAGGAAATACTATTTCAAGCATTGATGCATATGAAGAAGCTAGTAAACTGGATCCTGCAGACAAAGAGATCTGGCTCAATTGGTCTTTTATATTTTACGAACAGGGCGATTATACCAAAGCAATAGATACGTTAACATTGGGATTTGAAGAAATTCCAAATGATGCTGAATTTTTATACCGCATGACGGTATACCTCATAGAAGCTGGTCAGTTTAAGGAAGCCTTTAATTATCTAGAAAATGCTTTAATTTTAGACTTTGATGGTCATACTGCATTGTTTGATTTTTTTCCGAAAATCGAAACTCAAAAGGCTTTGTATAAAATCATCGAACAGTTTAGAAAAGAAAATACTTAATGAACTACGATCTAAGCAACCTGCCTGAGCGTACTACCAAGCCCAGACAATATGGCTTTACTATGGCCATGGATAAAGGCCTGAGTATTCGCGAAGCCGAAGATTTTGCTAGCATTTCTGCTGATCATGTTGATATTGTAAAATTAGGATGGGCCACATCGTTTGTTACTCCTAACCTTAAGGATAAATTAAAAGTATACAAGGAAGCAGGTATCCCCGTTTATTTTGGAGGTACACTTTTCGAGGCTTTTGTAATCCGAAATCAGTTTGATGATTATCGTAAACTTCTAGATAAATACGAAATGTCATTCGCTGAAGTATCCGACGGGTCAATGGATATTGACCACGATAAGAAGTGTGACTATATTATAAAACTTTCAGAACAAGTAACTGTACTTTCAGAAGTTGGCTCCAAAGATGCAGAAAAAATTATTCCTCCTTATCAATGGATTGAACTCATGCAAAAAGAACTTGATGCAGGCGCTTGGAAAGTAATTGGAGAAGCACGTGAAGGAGGAAACGTAGGTTTATTCAGATCATACTGGAGAAGTAAGGTCGGGTCTGGTTCAGGAAATTTTAACAAAGATCCCATTTGAAAAAATTATCTGGGAAGCTCCTCAGAAAGCCCAGCAAGTTTGGTTTGTTAAATTGCTTGGGGCAAATGTAAATCTGGGAAATATTTCGCCTGAAGAAGTTATTCCCCTGGAAACCATTCGACTCGGCTTGCGAGGCGATACCTTTTTGCATTTTCTTGGTATTGAAAGAAAAAAGACAAACACTGCACCTCCATTTGAGAGTGATTAAGAACATGGCATTTTGAGAAAAAGACAAGACTATATTTTCTTGTACGTCAAAGGTATATGTATGGGAGCTGCTGAAGTTATACCGGGAGTATCAGGTAGTACGGCAGCTTTTCTCACAGGCGTTTACGAGGAACTCGTTTATTCCATCAAGTCCATCGACGGCACTGCCCTGAAACTTCTTTCAAAATTTAAGATTGCTGATTTCTGGAAACATATCAATGGAAATTTCCTCTTAACAATTGCTGCTGGCTTCATCACCAGTTTGCTCTCTTTTTCTCGATTGATTATATACGTTTTAAAATTTAATCCAATCTTAATTGGATCATTCCTTTTTAGCCTTATTCTAATGGCAGCACCTCTTGCGATGCGTGAGGAGATTAAGAAATGGGATTCGAGTGGGATAATTTGTTTTGTCATCGCAGTTTTAATCGCCTATGCCCTCACATTTCTCCCTCCTGTGCAGACGCCCAGAACATTATGGTTGATATTCTTTGCTGGCGTGCTTGCAGGATGCATTATTCTTATCCCTGGGATATCATTTGCCTTTATTTTAATACTTATCGGTCAGTATCAATATGTCACTTCTAGCGTTTTAGAATTCAATATTCCTGAGATTTTCGTCTTCATAGGGGGATATTTCTTAGGACTCTTAGGTTTCTCGAGATTTTTAAGCTATATATTAGGTAACTATCATAGCGCTACCGTAGCTTTACTCTCTGGTTTTATGCTAGGTTTGCTAAATAAAGTATGGCCATGGAGGGAAGTGATTGAATATGTTACCAATCCAAAGGGAGGTCAAATCCCGGCATATAATAAAAGTATTTTGCCTTGGAATTATTTCGCAACAACCGGTAAAGACCCTCAAGTATTTCAAGCGATTCTAATGATGGCGCTTGGGGTTTTTATTGTGATTTTAATAGAAAAGATTGGTTCAAGGATTAAAACAAAAATCTGAACATGGAAAAGATATTCGGACTAATTGGTGCCACCGTTAGTCATTCATTCTCAAAAGCATATTTTGATGAAAAATTTTTTCGCGAAGGACTTCGCGATTATCATTATGAATTATTCCCATTGGAAAGTATAACGGATATTGAACTTCTTCTTAAAGATACCAAAGGTCTGACAGGTCTTAATGTTACTATACCTTACAAAGAACAAGTGCTTAAATACCTTGATGAGGTGGATGGTTTTGCGAAAAAAATAGGTGCTGTAAATGTTATCAAAATTAAAGACGGCAAACTCAAAGGTTTCAACACGGACTCCGAGGCTTTTTATGAAACCATTGGTAAATGGTTACCTAAAGGAAAAAAACTAAAGGCACTTATTCTAGGCACTGGTGGATCTTCAAAAGCAGTACAGGAAGCGTTGAAAAAATTAAAAATAGAATTTAACCTGGTTTCGCGCGAAGGTAAAAAAGGTATTCTAAGCTATCAGCAACTCGATAAGAATTCCAAAATAGTAAGTGAGTCACTATTAATAATAAACACCACCCCACTTGGGATGAGTCCTAATACGGAAACAATGCCGTCGATCGATTTTGAAAATATTGGACCAGATCATTTTGTGTACGATCTCATCTACAATCCCGCACGAACGATGCTCCTGCAAAAAGCGGAAATGCGTGGAGCCACCATTAAAAATGGTCTGGAAATGTTACACGTACAGGCCGAAAAGTCCTGGTTAATTTGGAATAACTGATGGATTAGTTATCCGTTATCCGTTATTAGAAATAATTCTTAAGAAGTATTTATTTTTATTTTTGAGTCAAACTATTTCTACTCCTGCTCGATTAACTAATAACGGATAACAATTAACTTCCACCTATGGATTTTAAGCTTACAAGTGTTTACGAACCTACAGGAGATCAGCCCGAGGCAATACGGCAGCTCACTAACGGCGTAGTAGACGGTGAACCTCATCAAACGCTTTTGGGTGTTACAGGATCAGGCAAAACGTTTACCATGGCCAATGTCATTGCTCGCACGAACAGGCCTACTCTCGTGCTGAGTCATAACAAAACATTAGCAGCTCAGCTTTATGGCGAGTTTAAACAGTTTTTTCCGGAAAATGCAGTTGAATATTTTATTTCTTATTACGATTATTATCAACCTGAAGCATTCATACCTTCGTCGGGGCTTTACATCGAAAAGGATCTTTCAATAAATGAGGAAATCGAAAAACTTCGCCTGAGTGCTACCTCTTCGCTGCTTACCGGACGGAGAGATATTGTAGTGGTCGCTTCCGTTTCGTGTATTTATGGTATAGGTAATCCAGATGAATTTGGAAAGAATGTAATCAAACTTAAAGTAGGGGAAATCGTTGCCCGGAATAAATTACTTTTTGCTTTGGTAGATATACTATACAATCGAACCGAGCTGGATTTTAAACGAGGCACGTTTCGGGTTAAAGGAGATACCGTAGATGTATTCTTAGCTTATGCTGATTATGCAGTGCGCATTTATTTTTGGGGTGATGAGATTGAATCCATTCAACGCATCGATCCGTATAGCGGAAAAAAAATATCCAATGAAGAAGTTGTTACCATATTCCCTGCAAATCTTTTTGTTACCGGTAAGGATACCCTACATCAAGCCATTAGAGAAATTCAAGATGACATGGTGGCGCAAGTCGGCATGTTTGAAGTTGAGCTTAGACACCTGGAAGCAAAACGCCTAAAAGAGCGGACGGAGTTTGACTTAGAGATGATGCGTGAGTTAGGATATTGCCCTGGTGTCGAAAATTACTCGCGCTACTTTGATCGGAGAAAACCGGGTGATCGGCCCTTCTGTTTAATAGATTATTTTCCCGACGACTTTCTTTTAGTCGTAGATGAGAGTCACGTAACGGTTCCTCAGGTAAGAGCCATGTGGGGAGGCGATCGTTCACGCAAAGTAAATTTAGTGGATTACGGTTTCAGACTTCCCTCGGCATTGGATAACAGACCTCTTACTTTTAATGAGTTTGAAACTATGCTCAATCAAGTTATCTATGTAAGCGCTACGCCATCAGAATATGAGCTTCGAAAATCAGAAGGTGTGGTGGTGGAACAAATTATCCGTCCTACTGGATTACTTGATCCGGAAATAGATGTACGTCCCAGCAAAAATCAAATTGATGATTTATTAGAAGAAGTCGACGAACGCGTGAAGAAAAATGAACGCGTATTGGTTACAACGCTAACTAAACGCATGGCCGAAGAGCTTACTAAATACATGGACCGGGTAGGTGTTAAATGCCGCTACATTCATTCTGAGGTAGCTACCCTCGATCGCGTAGAAATACTGCGTGAACTGCGGCTAGGAATTTTCGATGTTTTAGTGGGTGTCAATTTACTGCGCGAAGGACTTGATCTTCCCGAGGTTTCACTTGTTGCTATTCTTGACGCAGACAAAGAAGGTTTTTTACGGAATCAACGCTCTTTGGTTCAGACGATCGGCCGGGCCGCACGCAATGAAAATGGCCGTGTGATTATGTATGCTGATAGTACTACAGAGTCCATGCAGATGGCCATTGACGAAACAAACCGAAGACGGCAAATTCAAATTGATTATAACCTTGCCAATGGAATTGTACCCAAAACGATTATACGATCAAAGGAATCAATACTTGGACAGACCAAGGTAGCAGATTCAAAAAGGTCTACTAAAAATTATTATGTGGAGAGCGAAGAAGCTTCGTTAGCTGCAGACCCGGTAGTGGCCTATCTCACAAAGGATGAACTTATCAAAATGTCTGAACGAACTCGCAAGGCGATGGAGAAAGCTGCCAAGGAGTTAGAGTTTATGGAAGCAGCAAAGCTGCGCGATGAATACCTGGCACTTCAAAAAATGATAGAGGTTCGGGGTTAAACAAATCAACATCCATTACGCACAACCTCATGCACAGACGCTTTCAAGGCTAGTTATCGATAACATATTGCTTGATAAGAACAATATCTGCACAATTCAACATCTGTGGTTTGATCAAAGGGTATTTTCGGATCATAAAGTTCCTCAAGTAGTAATTTCAAGTAGTGATCAAATTCAGGTAACAAAGGGTCAACATCCTCAACAAAATTTTTTCCGACTTTCAAGCCGAACTTAAAATCTTTATCAAACAAGTTCATACGGTTGATCAGGCCTGGCACAATTTTATGCGTGGTGTCATTCGCATTAGATTTATACAACAAAGCATAAAGCAGTGTTTGAAATGCAGCTTTGTTTCTTTTTCCATCGCGACTAAAAAGTGATGCAATACTTTCGAAATCGAGTTTATCCTTACCCGTTTTATAATCGATTACACGAACCAAATCACCTTTGCGATCCACGCGATCAATTTTTCCACTGAGAACGGTCGTGCCTGGATATTGATTGATCGATACTGAATACGAGAGTCCTCCTTGCTCCAGTACTTCTATGCTAAAAGGAGCATATGCCTTGTCCATCTCCAGGATGCGGTGTGCAAAACGTTTTACAACTTCCCGCACAACTAAACGTTGACCCTCATAAACAACTTGGCTACCGGGTTCAAGTTGATAAGCATTAATAAAAACTTCATCAATGAGTTGATCAATTATAAGCTCCGCATCCTTAAAATCTTCTACGTCAATACTGCTATTTTTCTTTCTATCCTGAATTCGTCTGTAAAAAAGTTCCATAACAGCATGCAAAAAATTTCCAAGAACCCGGGCGTCAAGATCCTCTTCAACCTCATCAGGTTCTTTTATTTTTGCTATGTGGCGCAAATAAAATCGGAGCCGGCATTCGATGTATGTATTCAGCGCGGAAGGAGAAATCCCCTTAAATCTGGCGTTACCTTCGCTGAGTTTGATCAGTGAATCGATAACGTTGCTATCCTTCGAAATAACGATTGGATTTACCAAATTTGGCTGTACAGGATTATGCAAAATTTTCCTTTCCATTTTTATTCCGCTTTCGTAAATCAGCTGTTTCAAATACCTGCTGCTTTCACCCTGACCTAATACATCTGTTTCGGTATTATAAAATAAAAAAATGTTCTCGGCGCGTTGGATCATTCGATAAAAGAGATAGGCATACGTGGCATCCTGATATTCAACTGTAGGCAGACCGTAAGCTTTGCGAATGCTAAAGGGAATGTACGTGCTTTTATTGCCAAAAGATGGAAACGAACCCTCGTTTAAAGAAAGAATATAAACATTTTTAAAATCCAGATTACGCGTTTCAAGAACGCCCATGATCTGTAATCCTTTAAGGGGTTCTCCACTGAAAGGAATTTTATGCGCTTGGACCAGTTGCCTGAATAAACGAAGAAATGCTTTCAATGAGGTGTGAAACGCCTTCACCGATTGTTTACTCGCGAAGTTTAAATTTTGGCTCGCGTCAACCACCACGATTCCAGTAATTTCCTGGATTCGATTTAGAAGTTTTATAAAATGAAGTATGTACTCCTTGTCAAAGTCAGTTATAGATTTAAGAGTACCAATTTCCGTAATAATAGAGCGCAGGTAGGATAGCACATTGTCCTCTATAGGCTTAAATATAATGCGGTGTAAAGGTGTCTCAGAGGCCAAGTAGCTCATTGGAATATGCACCCAATTATGGCTTAATATTTCTTTGCGTTTTGCGTTCGCAATCCCAGCATCCGCGGCTACCAAATAGGGATGACCCAAAAGGGCCAATACCTGCCGATGATTAAAGTCCGTTGCTTTACGATTGATCTGCATTTCAACCAGCATCTCCACTAAATTAAAAACTGGAGTAGCACTGATTGGAAAACCCATCGTTACGTTCAGTTTTTCTACACTTCCTGAAACGCTATGTAGCACGGGTAATAATAGATTTTCGTCAGGTAAAACGATTAGCGTATCCTCCGGGTCATTGCCTTTGTCCAATTCTTCTTTTAATACCTGTGCCAACAACTTGGTCTGGCTTACGGGTTGGGCTGCCCCGAAGATTCTGATGGATTTTGTAGTAGAAGAATTCTTACCTGAAATGTTAGGAGTAGCCGACTTTTGAAAACCAGTCACTAAATTTGATGGTATGTCTTTCGGAAATGTTTTGCCTAAAATTGGATGATTTTGATATTCGCGAAAAAATTTACCCGCTTCCTGCTCATTATTATTTACATAATACTCATCCAAGTCCCAATAAACCTCTGCAAGGCCATGATGGACGTGATATGTTATAACTTTTTCTTCGGCTTTGGTGAGTGCGTTAAAACCCGCAAACACAACTTGCCTGGTGTTTATTACATCTTTCAAAATGTCCTCCATATTTTCAGAAACTTCGCGTTGCAACATCCCTTCAAATGCTAATCCATCTTCGCGAAGTTTATGTTTAAACGTTTCGTAAAGTAGGTGAAGCTTATTCCAGACATTCAGAAATTTTCTTTTGTTTTCAGTCATGTTCTCATCAAAAGTACCCCAGAAGTTCCGGAGAAAATTTCGCTGTTCTTCCGTGAGATAGTCAAAGCTAGCGTCTAGTTCTTTTTGATAGCTAAGGTCTTTAAAGAGCTGACCAGTATTTACCAAATATTTATCAGCTTCATCAAAATCTCTCAAAAGCATATCTCCCCAAAAATAAAACTGATGGAAGGGTTCAGGCTCCATTGTTTTTGATGAGGAGCTGTTTAATACAGCCTCGTTGTAAACTGTATATAAACGATGGACTAATTCCAGCTTATCGGGAACTTTAAGATTAGATAAATTTAAAAAGTAGTCTTCGATCGAAACCAATTTCGGAGCAAATGCAGGCTTGCTTAACAATGCACTTAAATGCTTTCTAAAGTAGAGTATGGCTCTGCGATTTGGAAATACAATAGTAAGCCCTTCAAAAGAGCGATATTTTTCATAAATGACAGTGGCGAGCTCACCAAGAAAAGATTTCATGAATAGCTTATAATGTCCCGTTCTTCAACGAAGAAACAAATTGTAAAGTAACTAACCAATTGTTAACCTTGAGCGATCGGAAAAAATTCAATGGAACATAGGATTAATGATAAGGTCCCAGAAAAGCAAATGCCGAACGGGGTT
The DNA here is from genome assembly GCA_963837415.1 of uncultured Bacteroidota bacterium. Lineage (GTDB taxonomy): Bacteria > Bacteroidota > Bacteroidia > Cytophagales > Cyclobacteriaceae > Chryseolinea. The sequence continues at coordinate 532,522 of CAWING010000012.1, forward strand.
AACGTCCGGCATTCTACTACCTGCGCTATTTGCTTAGCTTATTGCAAACAAAAAATGAGCGCAACATCAGTTTAAAAATTGGCATTCCAGCGCCGGCAAAAAATATTTACCACCAACAACCACTACGAATGGAGTAAACACCAGTCACGCTATAATGCCATGCCTTTACAAATTATGGGACCCCGATATTAGCCTCATAATTTTCTTAGTCCACGTTATCGTGCAAAAATTTATTGTTGCCCAATATATTGTTATCGTCATTTAAATTGTATTTGGAAATAAAGGGTTGAGAAGAATGTGGAACATCTTGCATTGATACACCTCTTCTGAGATAGGCAGGAAGCGCCCATTTTTCATTAAATTCTTCTTTCGTCATTTCTTGCTTCCTGGTTTGTTTTATTTTCTCTTGCCTTTCCTTGGCTTGTTGCTGCAAACGTTGTTTGGTAGAACGTAACTCCATCATGCCTTCATCACTCACAACCTGATCACTATACTGCTCCGTTACACCATCGAAATCATCATCGTTAAGGAGGCTATCTTCGCCTTCGTCTTCATCCTTTGCAGGTTCTTCTACTTTGTTAAATGGACCTGTGAATACTAGCTCACGCTCAAGCGGTTTTTCTTCTGTAACTTCTGGTTTGACGTCAGTCTTTTTTCTGACCTCAAGGTCATTGTTTTCATTGACAGAATTATCCGGACTAAATAACCATCCTTGAGAACGGTCGAGGTCATGCACTTTCTTCTCTTGTTCTTTAAAACGCATTTTCGACTCACTTTGAAACCCGGTAGCAATAACAGTAACACGAATCCGGTCGCCGAGATCGGGGTCTACGCCATGTCCAAAAATCATCTCAGCATCTTCGCCCGCCTGATCCTGGATATATTGGGTGATTTCTGAAAGTTCATCCATTTGCAACTCTGCTTCTTCTCCCGATATGATTGACAGCAGAATTCGCTTCGCTCCCATAATATCGCGGTTGTCAAGAAGCGGCGATGCAAGGGCACCTTCAGCGGCTTTTTTAGCGCGATTTTCACTGCGCGTTTCTGCTGACCCCATTACGGCGGCACCCGCATTATGCATTACAGTTCGGACATCCTGAAAATCCACATTCACATAACCTGCCAACGTAATAATTTCAGCAATGCCTTTTGCCGCAGTTGTTAATATGTTATCAGCCTGAGCAAAAGCCTGACCAATAGAAAGATTTCCAAAAATTTCCCTCAGCTTATCATTTAGAATGACAATGACGGTATCACAATTCTGGCGAAGGGCCTCTAGACCCAGATCGGCCTGGCCCATCTTTTTCCTTCCTTCAAAAGAAAATGGCGCTGTGACAATTCCCACTGTAAGGATGTCCATATCTTTAGCAATTTTCGCGATTACAGGGGCAGCACCGGTTCCAGTTCCGCCGCCCATACCAGCCGTTACAAAAAGCATTTTTGTACCGATAAGTAATTCACGAATTTGCTCCTTGCTTTCAAGCGCTGCATTTTTACCAACTTCAGGGTTAGCACCACAGCCAAGTCCCTCTGTAAGGTTTGCACCGATTTGAAGCTTATGAGGCACCGGACTATTGCTGAGTGCCTGGTTATCCGTGTTACATACAATAAACTCAACATCTTTAATGCCTTGTTTATACATATGGTTCACGGCGTTGCTTCCTCCCCCTCCTACTCCAATCACTTTGATGATGGACTGCAGGTTGTTAATTTTGGGGATCTCAAATTTGTAGGATCCTGTTTCAAACATGGTTATTTTTTTAAGTGGTTGTTAAAATTAGATTTTAAAGATTCCATTTCAGTACTCGTTCTTTCCATCCAGATCATCGATCAACAAACTTTTGGTCTTATTCAAAATATCGTTGAAAAAATTCCTGGAGGCCCCGATATGCTTTTTCCCTTTTGTAGCTTTTACTACTTCGCGAGCTTCTTTATAACGATCTTCTCTTTCATCAAGAGAGCGAAAACCTGAAAGTACCAGGCCGACAGCGGTTGCATACATCGGACTTTTTACCGATTCAATTTTGCTTTTGCCAAGGTGTTCATTCGGGTAACCGATACGTGTATCCATACCGGTCATGTATTCAACTAATTGTTTGAGATTGCTCAACTGAGCACCTCCACCGGTAATCACGATGCCACCCGCCAGTCGATTCTCAAATCCTGAACTGATGATTTCGGCATGCGCCATTTCTATAACTTCTTCCATTCTTGCTTGTATGATATTGGAAAGATTTTTTACAGATATCTCTTTTGCAGCCCGGTTCCGGATACCCGGAATTGAAACGATTTCGTTTGGACTTGCTTCTTCCGCGATAGCTTTTCCAAAACGTGTTTTTAATTGCTCCGCTTGCTGAGGGAGCACCATAAGCCCTTGCTTAATATCATTCGTGACAATATTACCGCCGAACGGTATCACCGCTGTATGGCGAATGATGTTATCATAGAATATTGCAATGTCCGTCGTTCCTCCTCCGATATCGATGAGACAAACTCCAGCCTCTTTCTCTTCATCATTCAGCACGGCAAGGCTAGAGGCCAACGGCTCAAGAATTAGGTCTTGGATTTCCAGCCCACCTCTGCGTATACATTTGTTTATATTATTTATAGCATTTGTTTGTGCCGTTATGATATGAAAATCAGCTTCTAGCCTTACGCCAGACATTCCTACGGGTTCTTTTATACCATCTTCATAATCAACCATGTAATCCTGAGGCATGACATGTATGATTTGACTGCCAGGGGGAACAACCATGCGGTACATGTCCTGAGTGAGACGTTCTACGTCGTCAATTGTAATTTCATCTTCTTTGGAAGAACGCGTTATACCCCCATGCTGGATAAAGCTTCGTATATGCTGGCCCGCAATTCCGACATTCACTACCGCGATATCAATGCCTGCCTGATCGCTAGCTTCGCGTATAGCTTTCTCTATCGCATATACTGTTTTATCGATATTGAAAACTATTCCTTTCACAACACCCTCTGATTCAGCCTTACCCATTCCTAGCACTTCGAGTTTGCCAAATTCATTTTTACGGCCGACTATCACACATATTTTCGTTGTGCCGATGTCAAGTCCGACTACAATTTTTTCCTGTTCCATGGTTGTAAAGAGTTATAGTGGTTGTTTTTTTATTTTTTTATTCGGTTACGATTTGTCCTGCATATTCCAAATTCACCCGTTTATATCTATTCCATCCTTTGCGTGGAAGAATTTCTTTATAGAAAATCATCAATTTTTTAAATTTGGTCTCTACGTCATCCGGCTTTCCAAATTCAATTCGTTCGTCGCCTACCTGAGGAAAAATTGTCACACGAGCTTTATTGTCGATGTCTAATTGAGCTATTTGTGCATTCCAAAAGCCATTTTCGCGGATGGTCTTTATAAGATCCAATATTTTCCGTGTCTCTTCCTTTTCATTCATATTATCTCGTTGGATCAACTGCGAAACATATTGCCCGCTAACAAGAATGACACGGGATGTAAATTTTTCAGAAACCGGCATCACTGTTCCATCCTCTGCGATATATCCGTCAGGCCCATCGTTTCGAACGATACGTGCGATTGGCCTTCGTAACTCCGCCCTCACAACCAGATTGCCTTTCAAGTCGCTGTACAAGTCTGCATTTTTAACAAAAGGTTCTCGTTTAATTTTTTTCTCAATTCCCTTCAGATTAATACGATCGATACTTGTTCCCGTTAAATTCTCTTTGTTAAGCTGCATCAGACCAATAATATCTGCCTCGTCCAAAAAATGATTTTCCTGTCTGTTATCTATTTTAATCGTGATATCCTTTATCGATACGTTATTTTGCTTTCGTTCTGAAAACGCGATGATTCCTACGATAATAAGCACCGCAGCGACAATCTTTAGCTCTCGCTTCAGGTTAAACTTAAATTTCATATTTACTTATTAGCATTTTTTTTATAGGGTCCACAAAAGTATCAATATCGCCTGCCCCTACCGTTACAAGCACGTCTACGTCCACTGAGGTCCAGTTTTTCCATCAAATCATTTTTTCCACACCGTATCTTTACAGGGCTTGTTATATCCTTAAATATCAAATCAGAATCCACTCCAGGTATCGGAAGCTCACGTGCCGGATAAATATCCATGAGAAATAATTCATCAGCGAGGCTTAAGCTTTTTGAAAACCCATCCGCAAAATCGCGGGTGCGAGTAAATAAATGGGGCTGGAAAATGACAGTAAGCTTACGTCCTGGATACAACGATTTCATGGACTTTAAAAATGATTCGATCTCCGTGGGATGGTGCGCGTAGTCATCTACATACACAATTCTCTTTGTTTTTATGATATATTCGAACCTCCTTTTCACTCCTGTAAAAGATTCAAGGGCCTTTTTTATTACCTGAGTAGATACACCACAAAGACTTGCCGCGATCGAAGCTGCAACTGCATTCTCGATATTGTGAAATCCGGGAACTCCAAGCTTAACATGTTCAACTTTATTAAAGCCTTGAAGGTTGAACTCAAAAAATCCACCTTTAGCAATAATGTTGCCGGCAAAAAATTGTCCCCGGCTCATGCTGTAAGTATTTTTATTTACATGGCCTATATTACTTGATAGTAATTCTGCAATAGACTCGTGAATAATAAGAGATCCACCGCTATTGATTTGCTTAATAAAATCTTTGAATGATTCGATAAGACTGTCATGATCACCATAAATATCAAGGTGATCAGCATCAGCGGAGGTAACTATCGCTATTTGCGGAAATAAGCGCAGGAAGGAACGATCGAATTCGTCCGCTTCTACAACAACGATGGTGCTGTCATTTACTTCTCCATGCATTACCAAATTGGAATTATAATTTGTTGTAATACCTCCTAAAAATCCTACCATATCCTTCCCGGCAACTTTTAGAATATGGGCGATCATGGAGGACGTTGTAGTCTTTCCATGTGTACCTGCAACAGCAACCGTTTTATAATCGCGTGGTTATCAAGCCCAAGAACTTCGGACCGTTTAAGAATTGTATATCCATTATCCTTCAGGTAATTATACTCTGAATGATTTGAGGTATAGCGGGAGTAAAAATTACTAAAGTCTCTGCTTTTTGTTCCTTGACCTCTCTTGGAATTTGGTCCACGCTGTCTTCAAAATGAATACGCATTCCTTCTTTGCTCAATTCATCTGTCAACGTAGTGGATGTACGGTCATAACCCGACACGCTCAATCCTTTCTTCAAGAACCAACGCCCAATGCGCTCATACCGATACCTCCGATACCTAAAAAATAAATATTATGGTAATCTTCTAATTTCACTGGTTCCTGTTATCTCTATCTTTTTATTAACACCGCTTGAAAAGTTCCAGCATCCTGCTGATTCTGTTGTTTATAAAGATCAGATTGTTTGCCTGCAGGTAAATTGCTTATTTCAGATTTTCCCGGAAGCAGTTTTTCAATTTCATTTACGATTTCAATTGTTGCATCTGGCTTAGCCAGTCTTGCTATGTTTTCTTTAAGTTTTGCTGAACGATGTTTATCAAAAATCAATTTGAGTGCTACATCTATTAAAGTTGAATTTGCTTCTTTATCTGTTACCATCAGGGCCGCATCTTTGTCGGTAAGCGCTTTTGCATTTTTTGTTTGATGATCCTCTGCTACGTTTGGGGATGGCACTAATACAGCTGGTTTCTTAGCAATGCAAATTTCAGAAACAGTCAATGCCCCGGAACGTGAAATGATTATATCAGCGGCCGCATAGGCCAGATCCATTTCGCGCATAAAATCCTGAACACGGATTTTTCGCAAGTCATATTTTGCCAATCGCATTTTATAGGCTTCGTAATATCCTTTACCCGTTTGCCAAAGGACCTGTACCTGGGCCTCGATTAACTTATCAATTCCATTGATAACGCTTTCGTTAATGGTACGTGCGCCCTGACTGCCTCCAATTATAAGTATTGTTTTGTATTGCGGACTAAATGCAAAGTGAGCTAAAGCTTTGTCGCGTTTTAAGTCGATGCTCAAAATATCTTTGCGTACAGGATTACCGGTCACCACAATTTTATCAGCGGGAAAATATTTCTCCATTCCTTCATAAGCAACGCATACCTTACTGGCCTTTTCAGCGACTTGTTTATTGGCTAAACCAGCAAAAGAATTTTGCTCCTGAATAACCGTAGGAATTCTATAGTGCGTTGCCGCTATCATAATCGGGCCACTGGCATAACCACCGGTCCCGATGACTGCATGCGGCTTGAATTTTTTAATAAGCCGTCGGGCACGGAAGTAGCTCACAATAAGTTTTAAGGGAAATAATAGATTTGATAACGTAAACCTTCGTTGCAAACCGCTGATCCATAATCCAATAATTTTATAACCAGCTTCCGGCACCCGTGTCATTTCCATCCTTCCCTCGGCGCCAACAAATAAAATCTCTGAATCGGGATACCGTCCACGGAATTCATTCGCAATAGCAATAGCAGGGAAAATGTGACCCCCTGTGCCTCCACCGCTAATGATCAAACGATATGGTTGTGCCGTACTCATTTTCTTATACAGCTTTTGCCGTAGCTAGGCTTCTATTTTCTCTTCCACCATCTTTTGTTTTCGATTCCCAATCCTCACCTCGGTCACCCCGACTGACGCTGAGGATTATGCCAATAGCCAAGCCGGTAAACACCATGGATGTACCTCCCATAGATACTAAGGGTAAAGGCTGCCCCGTGATCGGGCCCAATCCAACTACTACACCCATATTTACCAAGCGCCTGACACACCAAGTCGAAACTCAATCCGGCGGAAAGCAATCCCCCAAATGCCCTGTCACTATTGTATGATGCTTTCATACCACGATGAAGAAGTATCAGGTATAGCATCAGTACGATGACACCTCCAATAATCCCATACTCCTCAATGACAATAGCATAAATAAAATCGGAATAGGGATGAGGAAGAATATTCCGTTGGTCGCTATTACCAGGACCCTTACCAAAAATTCCGGCCGTAGCTACTGCGATTCTTCCATGTTTCGCCTGAAAGGGAAGCTCCTTTCCTTCAACAAATGCAGTAACGCGGCTTTTAACTGTTTCCCAGCGATCTCCAAATCGTAAAGCAACTGCTCCAGCCAACAGGCCAACAAAAATCAGCATGCCTAAGATATCTTACCGGAACACGGCCAATAAACATTAACAGCATACACGTACAAAAAAGTAACACCGCCGTCGAGACATTTGTCAATCCAATCAACGCGCATATCGTGCCGCACCAAAATAGAATTGGAATCAGCGATTCTTTTACATCATCAATATTTTGTTGGCGTTTTGACATCATACTGGCGATGTTGACAATCAGGGCAAGGCTTGCAAAGTCAGACGGTTGAAAAGAGCCAATGATGGGTACTTGGATCCAGCGCGCGGCTTCATTGATCGTGACACCGTTCGTAAACGTGTATATCAACAGTGGAATACAAATCCACAATGCAAATTTCGAGAGCTTTGAATAATAGCGATAGTCCACTCTGTGAGCAAACCACATAGCTGCTATCCCGATAAAAACGGTCAGCGTATGTTTTATCAGAAAGCTTTCCGGGACTTTCCGTGCGCTTATATGCCAGCGTGCCTATGGAGCTATAGACTACCAGAATACTAATGAGAGATAGCGCAAACACAACCGCCCAGATCACTCGATCCCCTTGTAAATTTTTATCCGCCCACGTTTTAACGTTTTTCATACTGTCTGCGTCCTCCACTTCTTTTTTTAAATCCAGTACTGCTTTTCTAAATTGATCACCACGATCTTCATAATTTTTAAAAAGATCAAAACTTGCACAGGCAGGAGAGAGCAAGACTACATCCCCGGCTTGAGCTACCTTCAGCGCGATCTGCACGAGCTCTGTTACACTTTGTGTTTCAAAGATTTGTTTTACTATCTCTCCAAAAGCTTTTTTCAGCTTAGCATTATCTTTGCCTAAGCAGATCAATACTTTTACTTTCTTCTTTACTTCATCCTTGATAATATTATAATCATTACCCTTGTCCACACCACCCGCAATCCAAATCAACGGCTTATCATAACTGCCCAACCCGTACACAACGGAGTCTACATTGGTAGCTTTTGAATCATTGACAAACTCAACACCTTTAATTGTTGCCACGGATTCAAGGCGGTGTGGTGCATTTTTAAAAGTCTTTAATCCAGACTTAATTGAACCCAGGGAGGCGCCAGCGATAAACGCAGCGGATACTGCGGCCATCGTATTGATCAGATTGTGCGGACCTTTCAGCGTTGTTTCAGACTGAGCTATTCTGAAAGCTTCGTTTAAACGGAAATTCATTTTCTCTCCATCAAAATGAACAGGTGCTTTAGATGATGGAACCAGTGAAACAGGAATTTGATTGGGGATAAGGGTCCGCCTGTTTACTTCACGTTCAATTATCGGATCATTAACATAATAAATAAAATGCTGCTCCGGACCCATATTCTGAATCAGCTGAAATTTTGAGTTGACATAATTGTCGAGAGAATACTCATATCGATCGAGATGATCTGGAGTGATATTCAACAAAACGCCAATTTCGGGTTTAAACGTTTTGATGCAATCGAGTTGAAAACTGCTCATCTCCAAAACATACCAATCGTGCTTTTCCTTCGCCACCTGGCGAGCCATACTAAATCCAACGTTACCCGCAAGAGCTACACGGAAGCCTGACTCCTTCATTAAATGATAAGTCAACAGCGTTGTGGTAGTCTTACCGTTAGTTCCAGTAATGGCTATGATTTTTCCATCTGTATGCAGCGAAGCAAATTCTATTTCATCGATAATCGAAAGCCCCGCTGTTTTGATCTTCTTAATAATATCTGCTTTTAAAGGAATGCCAGGGCTTTTAATGATGAGCGAAGCCGATAAAATTTTATCTTCTGAATGCTGATTTTCTTCGAACGGAATATTTTGAAGTTGAAGTTCACTTTTATAGTTATCCTTTATTGGGCCCTGATCGGAAACAAAAACATCAAAACCCTTGGCTTTCGCCAGCAAGGCTGCGCCTGTTCCACTTTCACCTGCTCCTAATATGGCTACTCTTTCGCTCATCTAAGTTTTAATGTTGCCAAGGATATTATTGCCAGTAAAATTCCAACGATCCAAAAACGTGTTACAATCTTTGCTTCGTGAATATTTTTTTTCTGATAATGATGATGCAGCGGGGCCATTAAAAGAATTCTTCGCCCAGCACCGTATTTTTTCTTGGTGTATTTAAAATAGGATACCTGAAGAATTACTGACAGATTTTCGACTAAAAAAATGCCACAAAGAATAGGTATTATGAGTTCTTTTCGCACGGCCAAAGCCAATACCGAAATGACACCCCCGAGTGTTAAGCTTCCTGTATCACCCATAAAGACTTGAGCAGGATAAGCGTTGTACCATAAAAATCCCAGGCAAGCCCCCACAAATGCAGTACAGAAGATTACCAATTCGCCCAAATTGGGTATATACATAACGTTGAGGTAGCTACTAAAGTCGACCCGACCAGACAAGTACGCCAGAATGGCGATCGTAATTCCGATAATTCCAGACGTACCTGCAGCAAGGCCGTCTATACCATCCGTGATATTTGCACCATTTGAAACGGCTGTGATAATTAAAATAACAACGATTACATATACGATCCACGTATACTCCGAGGGCACAAAAGGAACTAAACTACTGTAGTCAAACTCGTTGTTCTTAAGAAACGGCACGGTGGTCTTTGTTGACTTGACGTCTTTATATCCTTCACGGCTTTCCTCATCATTCTGGGGGTTCTCTATGATAGCCGAGCTTGGGGCTGACGGATCCACTTCACGTACTACCACGTCTGTATTAAAATAAAGTGTAAGTCCGACGATCAACCCCAGGCCAATCTGTCCAACAATTTTAAAGCGTCCAGCCAGGCCCTTCTTATTCTTTTTAAATACTTTGATATAATCATCTAGAAATCCAATGAGACCCAGCCAACATGTTGCTACAATGAGCAGGATCACATATATGTTGTCGAGCTTGGCTAATAAAAGTGTGGGAATCAAAATAGCAGTGATGATTATTATTCCTCCCATGGTGGGTGTACCTTTCTTTTGAATCTGCCCATCAAGTCCCAGATCGCGGATGTCTTCCCCTACTTGTTTTTTTCTCAATATGTTTATAAGATTCTTACCAAATGTAATGGTGATGAGCAACGAGAGAAACGCTGCCATACCCGCTCTGAATGAAATGTATTGGAATACACCTGCACCTGGGATGTCTAACTTGTTGAGATAATCAAAAAGGTAATACAGCATCGTTTAGTTGCTCATCAGGTTTAACATTCTTTCCACTACTTCCCTATCGTCAAAAGGATATTTCACTCCCTTTATTTCCTGATAGGTCTCATGGCCTTTACCTGCAATGAGAATGATATCTTTTTCTTTGGCCATCATGCATGCAGTTTTGATTGCTTCTTCACGGTCAGCCATGACCAACGTTTTACGCACTTCGGTTGGCATAATCCCAGCTTGCATTTCTTTAATGATCTCCATCGGATTTTCATCGCGCGGATTGTCTGAAGTCAGTACAACCTTATCACTCAGACGGCAGGCAATGGAAGCCATAAGAGGTCGTTTCGTTCTGTCCCGGTTTCCACCACAACCGACCACAGTAATTACCTGTTCATTTCCTGACCGAAACGTGCGAAATGGTTTCCAATACATTTTTCAATGCGTCAGGCGTGTGGGCATAGTCTACAATGGCAATAATCTTTGATCCGGGGAGCACCAATTCAAATCTTCCAACCGCTCCTTTTAACGCCGATAGCTGAACCAGAACTTCTTCCGAATCTTCTCCTAGTAAAACCGAGGCGCCGTATACAGCCAAGAGGTTGTACGCATTAAAATCACCGATTAACTTAAACCAAACATTTTTGCCTACAATTTCAAGTTCGAGACCTTCGATAGAATTTGTAATGATCTTCGCCTTAAAATCAACGATCTTCTTAAGTCCAAAAGAATACTTTGTAGCTTTGGTATTCTGCATCATTACCATACCTCTTTTGTCATCTGCATTAACGAGGGCAAATGCGTCGTTACCTAGTTCATCAAAAAATTTTTTCTTGGCTTTAATGTAGTTCTCAAATGTTTTATGATAATCCAGGTGATCGTGTGTTATATTAGTGAAAATGCCACCAGCGAATTTTAATCCCGCAATCCGGTCTTGGTCGATAGCGTGAGAGCTTACTTCCATGAACACGTGAGTACAACCACTTTCTACCATCCGATTTAGTAATTCATTTAGCTGAACAGGATCCGGTGTTGTATGCGTAGAGGGTATGGTCTTATCAACAATTCGATTTTCGACAGTAGATATCAACCCAGGCCGATGACCTAAGACTCCGAAAAGCTTGTACAGCAAGGTGGCTACTGTTGTTTTACCATTTGTACCGGTCACTCCGGTTAGCTTGAGCTTTTCAGAAGGATTTGCAAAAAAGTTAGAGGCAATAATACCCAATGCCTGATTACTGTTTTTTACAGTAACGAAATTTATGTTGTCTGGAACTATGCCGGGTAACTTTTCACACACAACGGCAGCGGCACCTGCTTCAATCGCTTTTAAAATGTACTCGTGACCGTCTGATTGCGTTCCTTTGACAGCAACAAATAAAAAGCCGGGCTTTACGCTGCGTGAATCAAAACAAATGCCCTTGATCTCCAAACTCATGTCACCATAGCTTGACGTAAGGGATACTTTGTATAATATGTCTTTTAATTCGGGCAAATTGGTTTACTCTTTATGCGGTCGCTGGTTTGTTGATTATCCTAGTCTTATAAAAATCCTACTTCCTTTTTCGGCTCGTCTGCCTGGATACAATGATTGTTTTAACACTCTGCCTTTGCCCTCATAGGAAACTCTCAATCCTGAATTCTCAAGCAAATAGATTGCATCACGAAATGTCATCCCCAGAACATCGGGAACTATATCTTTACCCGTTATACTTTTTTTCCATTTCACACCGCCACCTCCAACATGCGAAGATCGAACCCATTCTTCTTCTGTCTGGGAATGATTTGATATACCCAGCTCGTTACATACCATGGTCAGTTCGTGCTGATTACCCGCGCGAATGACAGGGAAGACACCCTGCACAGCAAATTTTTTAACATCCATGGGCTGATGAAGATTAATGTCGCGGGCATATATATTATCAGCCATCTCTTTAAAGACTGGCGCAGCAACACTACTGCCATATTGGTACCATCCGCGTGGATTTTTAATGAGCACGATAGCGCTATACTTAGGGTCATGAGCCGGAAAATATCCCACAAAAGATGTGATATACTTTTTTGTATATCGTCCCTTATCCAAAATTTGAGCGGTACCTGTTTTTCCAGCAATTCGATAATGTGTACCCTTGATATTCTTTGCGGTTCCATTTTCAACTACACCCTCCAATAGTAACTTAAGCTTTTCAAGGGTTTTAGTGGAGCAGATTTTTTTATTGATTACCTCCGTTGTAAAAATATCTTCTTCCTCATCAGCGCGTTTTACCGATCTGAACAAATACAGGTTTGATCATTTCACCATCATTGGCAACCGCATTATACAACGCCAATGTATGCAATGGAGTAATTTCGAAACCGTAACCATAAGCCATCCATGGCAGACTGATACCGCTCCATCCCTTTTGACCTGGTCGTTTGATTTTTGGAATAGGCTCGCCAACAATCTGAAGCCCTAACGGTTGGGATAACTTTAATCGATCGATATAATCAACAAACTTCTGAGGCCGCAAGCCGAAATGTTTATCGACCAGCTTCGCCATGGCCACATTTGATGAACGCTCAAAAGCTTCTTGAACCGATAACACTCCCATACCCACCTTCCTCATGATCGCGTACCGTTTTATTATAGAAATCAAATTCACCATTTCCAGTATCGATGCTATCGCTTAGTTCTACCGGGCTATCTTCCAGTAGGGCAATCATCGTAACTAGTTTAAATGTTGACCCTGGCTCAAATAACTGTCCAGCCGCAAAATTGAATTTCTCATGAAAATTACCATGACCGTCAGAGCTCAAATTTGAAATGGCTTTGATGGCACCTGTCTTGACTTCCATCACGGCAATAAGTCCGTCCTCAGCATCGTGTTGCGTCATCGCTTTATACAAAGCAGTTTCTGCGACATCCTGAAGGTTAATATCCAATGTGGTTTGAACATCAAGACCATTAACAGCCTTGACATTGTTTGCATCAAATATGGGTTTCCAAACGCCGCCAGAAATTTTCTGATAATAAGCGTACCCGTCTTGCCCGCCTAGCTGCTTATTGAAACTGTACTCAAGTCCAACACCTTTTTCATTCTCGTTTACAAATCCGATTGTTCTGCGACTTAAGTTGGAAAACGGGCGATAGCGCACATCTACCTTTTCAAATATCGATCCGCCACGGAACCTGCCTTCACGGAAAATCGGCCAAGTCATCATTATCTTTTTATCCTGATAATCAATTTGCTTGCGATTAAGAATGATATATTGTTTACCAGCACTCCGCGCATCAAGGAGGATTCGTTTATAGTCGGTTTTCGATTTGTCTTTAAAAAATTTTGACAGGTTAAGCGCGAGGGAATCCACACCCTGTTTAAAGATATCGTCTTTGGGAAGTGTAGCATCAAAAGCTACTTTATAAAAAGGCAACGAAGTAGCTAGCAGGCTTCCATTGTCAGAATAAATATTACCTCGCGTCGCTTTTACTCGTTTTGTAGTCAAACGAAATACGTTCGCCCATTGCTGCCCATTTATCTCCCTCAACAAATTGAATATGCGCTATCTTAACAACTATTGCGACAGCAAAAAGAACCGCAAACAAAAATGCGACCCGAACTCTGAGTAATATGGATTTTTTAATATTCACCTTCCTTCTACTTCTATTTTATAAGGGGGGGTTAAACTTTCTTTCAATTCAAGGGCTTTTACTTTTTTTGCTACCTCAGACTGTTTGCTTGCAAACATGAGATCTGATTTTAACGTGGTATAGTCAGCTCGAAGGTCTTCCACTTCAGCCTGGATGCTATTGATCTTGCGCACGGTCTTTTCGCCGTAGTGTGTATTGCTGATGTATATTAATCCCACCACCATAACAAAGAGAATTTTAGGCAGATACTTCACCGGGAAACCTTCTTCAAAATAATTTTCAAGCTTCAATCTTTTCTCAATGCCTGAAAAAATGGCTGCGGGTAAAGCCTTTGCTATTTTTGGTTTTCGTTTTGAGTTTAAACTTGTTCTCTGTCATGACTTGTATCAGTTATCCGTTATCGTTATCAGTTATCCGTTATCGTTATCCGTTCATTTGTATTTGTATTACCATTAACGGATAACTGATAACGGCTATATCTTGTCCGCTATGCGCAACTTGGCGCTTCGCGCTCTGGTATTTTTTGCTATCTCCTCTTCTGTCGCTTCTATCGGTTTTCGATTCACAGCTTTAAAAGGTTTGATCTCATTACCAAAAAAATCTTTCTCTACTTCGCCAAATACTTTGCCTTTGTTGATGTAGTTCTTTACCATTCTATCTTCAAGCGAATGGTACGACATCACCACCAACCTTCCGTCTCTCATAATACACTTCGCCACATTGGTGCAAAAAATCTTCAAGAGCTTTCATTTCTTCATTGACTTCTATGCGAAGCGCTTGAAACACCTGGGCGAAATATTTATTCTCCTTACCTCTGGGAGCGATAGGTTGAAGCGTTGCTTTTAATCCTCTGTTCTCGCAAAAGTTTTTACCTTTCTTTGTTGAGTCATCAATCTGGCAGCAGTTTTTGCATTCTTCAATTCACCATACATGCCAAAGATTTTATGGAGTTGCTCTTCACTGTATTCATTCAATATCCTAGCTGCCGTAAGCGGTATCGTCTTTATCCATGCGCATATCCAACGGGCCATCAAATCGCGTGGAGAAACCACGTTCCGGAGAATCAATCTGGTGCGATGAAATACCTAGATCCGCTAGAATGCCGTTAACCTCAGTAATACCATGCAACTTCAAGTACCGTTTCATGTACATGAAATTGGTCTGACAAAATGTAAAAGAACGATTCTTGATTTTTTCTGCTTCCCTCTTAGCATCCTCATCCTGATCGAAAGCCAGCAGTCGTCCGTCTTTCAGGTTCTCAAGAATTTTTAAACTATGCCCTCCTCCTCCAAACGTTGCATCCACATAAGTACCTCCCGGCCTGAATCTCTAACGCTTCAATACATTCGTTCAGCATCACAGGCTGATGATAGTTTCGAGATTCGAGCTCGGAGCTTTGAGTCACGATTTTTCAACAGCTTTGATGAAACTTTGTAACATCTTTTGCTCTTCGTCAATGTGTTTTAGAAGTGTTCCAATTAAATCCGAATTACCAAACCTTAATAATTCAATAATTAAAACCTGAGTCTCCAATTCATGTGTCGATCAAAGTGAGGTTTCGAGATAATTTTTATAATCCTTCCTACTAGTCTTAGCACTGCCTTCTGCAATATTTGACGGTATCGAAACTGCACATCTTGTTATTTGACTTCGCAACCCATATTTTTCTTCATCAGGAAGCTGTTTTGCTAATTTGTACGCCGCCACTACGATTTCTATTCCCTTTTGCCATACTTTCAATTTTTTATAATTTTTCATACATAGTTATCAACTCATAGCTCACAACTCATAACTCGTAACTTAATTATTCATTAAGGTGCTTTTCTGCCAGTTTTGAAAACTCACGTTGGTCCGTAATCAAGTGCTTCTCATACACAGTAGGATTCCAGACAACTACTTTGTTACCCATACCGATCAATACCACATCTTTCTCAAGCTGAGCATAGGCGAGCATATTTTTCTGAATTAGAAATCGGCCATTTAAATCCAACTCAACGGAAGCAACACTGGAAAAAAAGTTAAGCTGCAGCTGACGATACTCTTCATTAAACTCACTAAGACCAGAAACTTTTGAGAGTACTTTTTTGAACTCCAGTTGCGGATAAATAATAAGGCATGGTTCAAACCCTCTTCGGATGATAAGCTCGTTGTTTCCCTCTTCAGGCAACTGGCTTTTAATCCGCGCAGGAAGAACGAGCCTTCCTTTAGGATCTAATTTGCTCTCATATTTTCCGGTGAAAAAGGTCATAGACGTAGTGGTTGTCTCTAACTCGTAAAAGCAAACTTATATAATTTTGAACCACTTTCAACCACTTTCATCCACTTTTTTACATTTTATCCCCATTATTTACCAAAACATGAGTTAAAATGCTTTCACGGTCGACATAACTTTCAAATAGTCAGTTGACAGAAGAGCCAGGTGGTTCGAAGGTGCCCGAAGAAAAAGTTCGAAGATGTGACCTTCCTTGAGCCTACGGATTCTAGAGATAAATCATTGTCCAACCTAAATCCTAATGCTTATGAAAACTGAAATTGGAGTCTCCGACACATGGGACGATCTTGTGTTTGAAAACAAAAACAAAGAGTACGGAGCTTATCGTGTAAGAAAATCTTACTCGCAAAATATGATCAACGGGGTTGGACTCAGTGTTGCAGCAGCATGCTTGTTGATTGTTCTTCCTAACTTTTTATCACAAACAGAGACTAAGGAAGCCGGTCCGCTTTCCAAACTTTTGCCTGAACTTCCTGTTGTCGAATTTTCTCAACCTCCCTCACTTGAAGTCCCACCTCCTGCGCAGCCGGTAACGCCTCCCCTGGCCGTAAACGCCAACCTAGCTCCCCAAGTAACAACTGAAACAGTTGAAACAGAACTTCCAACAAATGACGCGATAAATGCCTCCATGGTGGAACCAGGAATTGGCGATGGAATTTTACCTAACACACCCGGACCGGATATTTTATCCCAGCCCGTAATTGTCGAAACTGGAATTGTAGATTTTGCTGAGGTAATGCCTCAGTATGAAGGAGGACTGAAGGAGATGATGAAATTTCTTCAAAGAAAAATTAATTATCCTTTGAGGGCAATCCGTATGGAAACAGAGGGTACCGTGTTTGTGGCTTTTGTTGTAGACAAAGATGGAAAAGTTACAGACGTCAATGTTGTGAGAGGTATCAGTCCTGAATGCGACAAAGAAGCTGCCCGTGTGATCTCGTTAATGAAGTCGTGGACGCCTGGCATGCAGAATCATAGAGCTGTATCCGTGAGAATGACATTACCAATTAAGTTTCAACTCAAACAAGAGTAGAGAAATTCAACTCAATCGCCACTGTGTTTCAGTGGTGATTCTTTTAAGTTACACTTATTCTAAAGCTCTGAAATATTCTTCAGTATGCTCGCCCAGATGTGGCGGCTTCAAAAGTGGTTTTGATTTTCCCGTAGGGGTGAGCCAACTAGTCGCTTTCGCTGCAAAATTTAGTATGCCCCTTATTCCTTCACTTTCAATTATCAACTCCCTAGCCTCAGGCATCTCAAATACTTGCTGAACATTTTGAATTAGACCCGCTGGAACCTTTGCACGATGAATTTCCGCCAACAATTCATCCGACAAATATTGTCCGATGCGCGATTGTAATACTGAGTTAAGCTCAAGTCTCATCTCAACGCGTGATGCATTGGTCCTAAATTTCTCGTCCGTTCCCAGAGACCCGATTTCAAGCAACGAGCATAAATCCTGGAACTGCCTGTCGCTGCCTATAGCCAACAATACTTCTTTTTTATCTTTGGTCTGAAAAACGTCACCATATGGCGCTATGTTCGGATGCGAAGAACCTTGCTTCGTCGGAAGTTTATCGGCGACCAGCCAATTCGTAGCCTGATTTGCCAGGGAAGAGACGGCAGCCTGAATTAGAGACACCTCAACGCAATCGCCTTTACCGGTTCGTTCCCGCTTCCATAACGCCAATAGAATTGCCTCTTTTAAATGATGACCTGCAAGTATATCCATCAAAGCAACTGGCATTTTCAATGATTGGCCTCCAGGTTCCCCGTTCATTGAAATAAATCCAGCTTCAGCTTGTATGATGGCATCGTAGCCAACGCGAGGGTTATCGTTTCCATATCCGGTAATTTGGCCATAGATCAATTTTGGATTCAGAGTTGACAATGTTTCATAATCAACGCCAAGTTTCTCCGCATCGCCTGGCTTGTAGCTCGCAATAACAATGTCAGCTTTTCGAGCTAATGCGTGAACAATCTTTCGTTCATTCTCAAGATTAAGATCCAGCGCAACGGATTTCTTGCCCCAATTCACGGAGCAGAAATACGCAGAGCGATCATCGGTTTGCTCACCGGCCGCTTTCCAACTCCTGGTCACATCGCCTCCAGTAAGAGCATTCTCTATTTTTATTACTTCTGCCCCAAGTTCAGCAAAAAATTGACCTACACTTGGTCCTGCCAATACCGACGCCAGCTCCAATACTTTTAACTCGTCAAACATGACAGGAAGAATACTGATTTAATATCAAAATTCAAATTGATCTCTGAATGTCTTATACTGACCATAAACCTTAACCGTAAACGGTTGCAATAGGTGGGCCCAGCCCTTTAATGAATGTTCCGGAGTCATTCTCCTGAATTGTAAATGATTTCCCGCATTTTTGTGTTCTGTCGTTCAGAAAAACTTCAATATGAGACAAGCTTGCATTGCCATCTTTTTTTGCATCCTACTAGCAGGCTGTTTTTTTGAAAAGGAAACTTCCGCGGATCTCAAACCCGGTATATGGCGTGCGACTGTAGAAATTCAAGGCAGGGAATTGCCTTTTAATTTTGAAGTTAAAAAAGTCAATTCAAAAGACATCAACATCTATTTGAGAAATGCGGATGAACGATTATTGCTGGACGAAGTAACAATTACAGGCGATTCCATTGACATTGTACTGCACGTGTTTGACGCGAATTTTAAAGCACGAATTAAAGGTGATACGCTGGAAGGACTTTTCATTAAAAACTATGCAACGGATTACAGGCTTCCATTTCGGGCGGTATACGGTCAAGCCTATCGTTTTGTAAAAAGTGCAAACCAGCTTGAGGTGCCCGACTTCAGCGGTAAATATGAAGTGAAATTTATCCATGAAGGAGACACTACACCTGCCGTTGCAATTTTTCATCAAGAGGGTGATAGCGTTACGGGCACCTTTCTGACACCTATTGGCGATCATAGATATTTACAAGGAAATGTCGCTAATAGTACCTTGCAACTGAGCACATTTGATGGCAATTATGCTTACTTGTTTACGGCTACCAAACTACTAGACGGAACTCTTTCAGGAAAATATTATTCAGGTAAAACCCTGATGCAATCGTGGATCGCAAGCAAAAATGATAATCCGACAATGCCCGACGCTGAAAAACTTACCTATCTTAAACCAGGATATGATCGGGTTTCTTTTAGCTTTCCCGATGTAAATGGAAATAAGATCAGCCTTACCGACGATAAGTACAAAAATAAAGTGGTGGTACTCCAACTTACGGGAACGTGGTGCCCCAACTGCATGGATGAAACAAACTTCTTAGTACCTTGGTATAGGGAAAATAAAGATAGAGGTGTTGAAATTATTGGCCTGGCATACGAGCGCAAAGATGATTTTACCTATGCCAGTACCCAAGTTAAAAAAATGATTGATAAAATCGAAATCCCTTATGATGTTGTGATCGCCGGTACGAATGTAAAAGCATCTGAAACTTTACCTATGCTAAATAAGGTGATGGCTTTTCCAACATCAATTTTTATCGGCAAAGATGGAAAAGTAAAAAAGATACATACTGGTTTTTCAGGGCCAAGCACTGGCGAGTACTACGAACAATTCAAACAGGAGTTTAACGAAACTATAAATGAACTTTTAGCTGAGAAGGTAGCGTTAAACTAGATTGTGTATCTGATTAATCCATCGCATTTAAATCATGGAGCCTCAAAATCAAGCGGCCGTAGGTAAAAATGAAGAACCTGTGTCAAAGGTAAAAGGGAAACGCGTGGTGGTAGGTTTATCCGGAGGCGTCGATTCCAGTGTAGCTGCTTATCTCTTAAAAAAGGAGGGTTATGAGGTTATCGGTATGTTCATGAAGAACTGGCACGATGACTCGGTGACAATTAGCAAAGAATGTCCCTGGCTTGATGATAGCAACGATGCCATGATCGTGGCGCAACATTTGGGAATACCCTTTCAAGCGATCGACCTAAGCAAAGAGTACAAAGAACGAATTGTAGACTACATGTTTGCTGAATATCAACAAGGTCGAACTCCAAATCCTGATATACTTTGCAACCGGGAAATCAAGTTTGATATTTTTCTGAACACAGCAATAAAGATCGGCGCCGACTATGTTGCTACCGGCCATTATACGCGCAAAGCGGAAATAGAAAAAGATGGAAAGATAATTTATCGATTGCTCAGCGGAAAAGATGCTAACAAAGACCAGAGTTATTTTTTATGTCAGCTTACACAAAGTCAGTTGTCAAAATCTATATTTCCCATCGGCGAATTGCTGAAGCCTGAGGTTAGGGAAATCGCCAGGCAACAAAATTTGGTCACCGCGGATAAAAAAGATTCACAAGGGTTATGTTTTGTAGGCAAAGTACATTTGCCCGATTTTTTGCAACAACGCCTCGAAACTAAAAAAGGGAAAGTGATCGAGATCCCATTTGATTCCCCAATTTTCAAAAATGGTTTCGATTCAACAGATCTGAAAAATATTTCTTCACGTTATGATCTGGCACCGGAACAAGGGGAAATAATTGGTGAGCACAAAGGCGCCCACTATTATACCATCGGACAACGCAAAGGGTTAAACCTCGGTGGGAATGAGAAACCTCTATTTATCATTGGTACTGATACGAAAGAAAATATTATTTACACCGGAATGGGCGACGATCATCCGGGTTTATATCGCAAGGGATTGTTTATCCCTAAAGGTGATGAGCATTGGATCCGCGAAGATTTGAAATTAACAGTAGGTGAATCAAAAAAATACTCAGCGCGCGTACGCTATCGCCAACGTCTTGTGACTTGCTTATTGAGTCAACGTTCAGAAGGGCTTTACATTATTTTTGACACGCCGCAGAAAAGTATAACCCCTGGTCAGTTTGCTGCTTGGTATGATGGGGAAGAATTAATTGGATCTGGAGTCATCAGCTGAATTCGTTAGAAATTATTCATCAAATCCACTAACTCCACCGGAGACAATATATTTCATCGCCGCGGGACCCGAAACGTCTAAAGGAGTAATGCGATCCCTGGGAATAATATAATGCAATCCAGAAAAAGCATAGGAATGAGGTAAGTATACGGATACCATATCTTTCAATCCAAGTTCCGAGAGATCATCTTGTGTTATGAAACCAATCTGGTATAATTTATTTTCTTTATTAACTTCTACTAGCACCGGTTTATTAAATTTTTTCTTTTCTCCAACAAAAGCATTCAGCAAATCTTTTAAGGAAGAATAAATTAGTTTCACAAAAGGTATTTTATTCATGCCTCGGTCAAACCAGTTCGAAAAGGTTTGAAAAGCGAAGTTGGTTGTCAGGTATCCAAATCCTGTAATGGCAAAAAGTATGATAGCAAATCCCAATCCCGTATAGGGAAGATTCAGAAGCTTGTCCAGCCAGCTGAAAGATACGTAGATGAAATAAGCGGTGGCTACCAAAGGAACGATAAAAAGAGTTCCACTAAAAAAATAACGAATGATTCGTTTTAATGTGCTGTCCATAACTTTAATTAAAATTACTTTCCTTTTGGGTATTTTCGTTCTTTTTTTCCTTTTTATGATGAGAAAAAGCCGAGAATGTAAACTCGTTAATACAGTAATATCTAATCCGAGAAGTGTTTTTGGATATTCTTCAAGTTCGCTCGAGATGAAACAACGGAAAGGCAAGCAATTGATGTCAATTCAAAAAACCAAATACATGTCGTAAATACAAATTTGGCTCCTATTAACTTAAGAGGTTCCAATCATCTTGGCTAATGCTAGTCGTATTACTTCCTCAACCTGTTCCTCAAGTGTGATATGAGTAGTGTCAATGGGTATCGCATCTTCCGCTTGCCTCAATGGGCTTTCAGCGCGGGTGGTGTCGATTTTATCGCGTTGCACGATATTACTTATTACATCATCCAGATCGACTAAGCGGTCATGGTCAAGCAATTCCCTTTGACGTCGAAAAGCGCGTACCAGCAAATCCGCTGTCATAAAGAGTTTCAATTCAGCTTGCGGAAATACCACTGTGCCGATATCGCGTCCGTCCATTACAACTGCTTTTTCCTTGCCCATTTTTCGTTGCTGATCCACCATGGAGGCCCTGACTTCTTTAATGGCACTTACCACGCTTACGCGTTCTGATACTCGCATGCTCCGTATAGCCTTTTCTACATTAAGACCATTGAGATAGGTTTCAGTTACTTTTTTTGAATTAACCTTAAATGAAATAGTGATTTCGTGAAGGGCTCTTGATATTTCCTTCGGATTAGTCAAGGCAACGTGATGTTCCATAAAATATAATGTAACGGCGCGATACATGGCTCCCGAGTCTATATATTTATAACCAAGATTATTCGCCACCATTTTTGCTGTACTGCTTTTTCCGCAAGCTGAATAGCCGTCAATAGCAACTACAATTTTACGAAGATTCATCAGCAATCTTTTTGAGGACAGGGAATCGGTTTTCCAGGTTTTAATTTCTTATGCTTGGTGGAATGATGTGATGCACAAGTTGAAATCAGGAGAACGATAGATGTTATGAATAAAAATCTTTGTAGTCGCTTCACGGTTTTTATATACTTGGTTGATTCTCTCAAAAATAGATAATTGAACGGGCTGTACAACTTAGCCTTCCAGCTTATTTTGATATCCCAGTTTAAACCCAATCTTTTGGCCTGCACCCAACTCTTGGGCGCGTTCCATTTTTTGATGCAGCGTTACAGAGCGCACTTCAGGGAACGGTGGAGCAATTAAATCATTGTCGATAGCGATCATGAGCGCATGTTGAACTATGGTATTGAGATCACTTAAGGTAATCGAGTTTTCGGATATTTTATTGAACCTCTCTTTCAATCCACCCTGGCCTTCAACAAGAAATTTGTTTTCGTGATTGATCAACAGCCGGGCAACGAGATAACCAGGGTCGTTGATTCTGCCAAATTTTACTGAGTCAGCCATAAAATTGTAAATCATGATCTGACCAAAATAGCGGTTGACGGCATTCTCTTTGATATATGGATCCTTCATCACGTCGTGTGTTTCATCAAACGTAACGACATTGGTGTGAAGAACGAAGATCAGCAAGTCGCCTGCAAGTTTTACTTCAAATTCCTGCTCACTGGTAAATTTGAAATGAACGGTAACATCATCATCTGTAACGTGCGTTTTCTTGATCAATTCCGTTGTCATGCGCTGAGCTTCTTTGGCAAGTTCTTCGAAAGCAGCTACAATGTGCTTATAAGCCGCTTGTTTTGCCGTGGATTTACTCTCTAACAGGCGTTGAATATGATCGAGATTATTTTCGTGATCAGTCATATTTGGGTAACTAAGTAGGCAAAAGTTTGTTAAACTTTATACAAAACTTCTTTTAAACTTTCTGAAAGTATAGCCAGATCGTAAATTGACGGAAAAATAAACAAGCATGGAAACAAATAACGAAGGAAAGAACGAGAAAAAGTTTAAAAACTTTGGCAAGAAGGTCGACGGATTCATGTCTGAATTAAATGAGGCAGCGGAAAAGCTTCAGAAAGAATTTCGGGAAAAGTATGAAGAACTTAAATCAACCGCCGAAACTTTAAAAAAAGAATCAGAAAACAAAGATCGCTGGAAGGAAGTTGAGGAAAGTCTTAAAAAAGCAAGCGATGAATTCGCAAATGCCTTCAAAGCTGCCTTCAGGAAAAGAGATCCTGAAAATCCTCCAACCGAATAGCTGTAACCGATGGCCTACTCCATCGGTTACGCACTCAAATTTTTATCAACTTCCATTTACCTTGTCTGAAAATCAAGACAGCTACAACAGCCATCAGTGATTCAGCAATAGGAATTGCAGAGAACACTCCGGTGGTTCCTGCCTTGAACCCAATGGCTAAAGCATAAGCCAACGGAATCTGGAAAATCCAAAAACCAAAAAAACTTATTATCGTAGGCGTACGAGTATCTCCTGCCCCATTAAAGGACTGGTTAACTACCATACCATACGCATAGAAAATATAGCCAAGCGAAACAATCTGCAAACATTGAATGCCATTTTCCAATACATTTTTATCTGAAGTAAAGAGCTCAAGGATTGGACGTGCGAAAATAAAAAACACACAGGTGACAATGGCTAAAAAAATCATGTTAAAAAAGGCAGCCCGCCATACGGATTTTTCTGCGCGTTCGGGATGCCCAGCACCTAAATTCTGACCAACTAGCGTAGCTGCAGCATTCGCCATACCCCAGGCGGGAAGAATAGCAAAAACGATTACGCGAATAGCAATTGTATATCCTGCTACAGCCGCGCTTCCAAACTCAGACATGATGCGCACCAGAAATATCCAACTGGCAGAGCCTATTAAAAACTGGCTTGTTCCCCCAGCTGAAACCTTCACCAAACGACCGATGATGTTCCATTTAATTCCAATATTCGCGGAATGGAGCTTAATCAAACCTCTTCCTCTGAATAGATGATACAGTTGAAATAAAACCCCGATTCCTCTTCCTATGTTCGTGGCAATTCCTGCTCCCTCTACACCAAAAGCAGGGATTGGGCCGACGCCAAAAATGAAGATCGGGTCTAAAATAATATTCATCAAATTCGCAATGATGAGTGCCCGCATCGCGATAAATGCATCTCCTGCTCCACGAAAAATTCCATTGATAAGGAATAAAAGCATGATGCTCAGATTACCGATAAACATCCAACGGGTATATCCTGAATTTTTTTCGATCGATTGTTCACTAGCGCCCATAACGCGCAGGATATCATCAGAAAAGAAAATACCAACCAAGGTGATAACAAATGACAACCCTAACCCTATGTAGATCGCTTGGACTGCGGCAACTTGCGCCCCTTTTAGATCTTTCTCACCAACCCGTCGGGCTACCATAGCCGTGGCACCCATGCTTAGTCCCATGGCCAGAGAATATATTAAAGTAAGGACGGATTCTGTTAGCCCAATGGTAGCAACTGCATCATTGTCATGCAAACGACTTACAAAATAGACATCGACTACAGCAAACAATGCTTCCATGCTCATTTCGAAGATCATTGGAATCGATAAAAGGATTATAGCTTTATCAATACTACCTGAAGTATAATCCTGAGAATCGCCCTTTACAGCTTGCTTAAAAAGACGAATAAATGAAATGAGTTTAGTTAAACCTGACATTCAATAACGATTTAAAGATGAATAGAAAGAAAAAGAAACTTCAGAATTGAAGTTTAGAAAAGATGCTTGGACGTACCAAACTTAAAATATGAGAATCATAGGCGTTAAAGAATGCGCGTAAATTAATGCTTACGATAAAGGTGCAATAAAGTTTAGATTATTTTCGAGAATGTCTATTATTTTTAGAAACTATAAAAAAGGGAACCTCATCGGCTCCTATCTTATTAAAAAGTTTCAAAAAAATTTAATCCTTCTGCACCGTACTTGCTCCTGAAATATCTGATATCACTGTGGGGTTACCACGGTATAAAACTGAACTTGCACCACTTACAGTAGCGTTTAGTTCATCCGTTACTGCAACTTTTCCTTCGCTGGAGCCCGACACATTAATAGTTGCTTCTCTTACCGGATAATCGAAAGCTTTAAGAGCGGATGCACCGGAAACTTCAGCATTTAATGCATCGCCTGAACCATGAAGTACAAGACTCGACGCACCAGCCACCACGAGGTCTATTGCATCATAGTCAGCATCAAGCTGAGAAACGGAAGAACCGGAAAGGTAAAAATTAAGATTTTCCTCACTTTCAAAACCGGTGATTCTGGAAACACTCGCACCTGAAAAATTTACCCCCTTTAATCGGGGCATCGTAATGGTTACATAGGTATCGTGGTGCCGGTTAGCATTGTCGTCAAACTTAACGATGAGTGTATTTCCTGTTTTATATACATCCAGATCATCAATATTTCTTCGGTCACCCCTGATTTGTACACTAAATGTATTTGCTTGTTCCACCACGATATTAAAGAAGCTTCCCATTTCCAGGCGATCGAAATCAACGATGGGAAATTCCTTCCGTGTTTCTTGCAAAGGTCCGGGATCCTCTCGCCAACAGGAAGTTAGAATGGAGGATAGAACGATAAAAAAAAATCTTGCAGGGATTTTTAAGCGTCTCAACATAAATTTAATTGTTGTTTCGCTAAAGACAATTGAATTAGGTTAAACCCCTACGCCTTTCGGCAACAATTAAATTTTATCTGTCTGGGATATCGAAATGGTTTTAATGTTCACAAATTCCCTGATACCAAATTCAGATAATTCCCGACCGTACCCTGATTTTTTTACCCCACCGAAAGGTAATCTAACATCAGATCGCATTAATGAATTAATTAAAACTGAGCCCGAATCTATTTCCCGAGCTATCCGTTCGCCTTTTTTTAAATCCTGCGTCCAGACCGTAGCACCCAAGCCATACCGTGTTTGATTTGCCAGACCAATCGCGTCCTCTTCATTTTTGGCTCCTATTACCGCCGCCAAAGGACCAAAAGTTTCTTCATCAAAAGCCGGCATTCCAGGTTGAACGTTATCTAGTAAAGCCGCTTGAAAATTGCAGCCATCTCTCTTGCCGCCGCATAGAAGTTTTGCACCTTTCTCCACAGATTTTTTTAGTTGTACTTCAATTTTTTCGGCAAGATCAAGGCGGGCAAGCGGACCAAGCGTTGTTTTTTCGTCGAACGGGTCACCTTGTATTAACGCTTTGATACTTTCTTCAAACCGAGCTACGAATTCTTTCTTTATATCGTCGAGAACAATAAATCGTTTAGCAGCAATGCATGACTGACCGACATTTTGCATACGCGACTGTGTTGCAATTTTTACAGTTCGATCCAGATCAGCATCAGATAAGACAATAAAGGCATCGCTTCCGCCAAGTTCAAGCACCGTTTTCTTAATGTTTTTACCCGCAATGGAAGCAACTTGTGAACCTGCGAGTTCGCTTCCCGTGAGTGCCACACCTTGTACTATGTTCGAAGATATGATATCCTCCACGAGGTTCACATCGATAACCAAACTCTGAAAAGCACCTTGAGGAAAACCTGCTTCCAGAAAAATTTTTTCAATCTGTAAGGAGCACGTTGTAACATTGGGAGCATGTTTTAGCAAGCCAACATTACCTGCCATAAGAGCTGGAGCGGCAAATCTGAATACTTGCCAAAAGGGAAAATTCCAAGGCATAATCGCTAACACGGCGCCAACTGGTTGGAATGCGATGATGCTTTTACGAGCTTCCGTAGTAATATGTTGATCGTCCAGGAACTGCTCAGCATGTTGAGCAAAAAACTCACAGGCGGTAGCGCTTTTCTCAACCTCTGCCCGTGCTTCGGACAAAAGCTTACCCATTTCTAAGGTAATCGTTCGAGCATATTCCTCTTTATTTTGACGAATGATTGCTGCTGCCTTCAGCATCAATGCGCTTCGATGTGCATACGAAGTTTTTTTCCAATCTCTAAATGCGTTGGATGCTATGTTAAGTTTTTCATGTACTTCAGCAGGGCCTATCAATGGAAACTCACCAACAAGGGATTGATCAAAAGGGTGTATGGACTTAAACATGGGATCTTAAATTTATTCAGTAACTGCAAAACGAAAAAAAGAAAAGCCAGGTTCGATGCCTGACTTTGTGTTTAATGGTCCTTGATTTTGAATGCTTCAAGCCTCAAGCTTTAAGCTGCAAGTTGTTCGATTCAATGAAAGGCTTGCAGCTTGCTGCTTGGAGCTTGTAGCCGTAGGACATGTTGATTAAAAGGAACTTGTTAACCGATAGTGACTCGCTTAAATTCGGCAACAGTTAATCCTTTTGAAACACTGTCCAGGTATTGCGCTACAGTTTTGGAATTATCCTTTACAAATGCCTGATGCAATAAGGTGCTTTCTTTAAAAAACTTGTTAAGCTTGCCTTGAGCAATTTTCTCCACCATGTTTGCCGGCTTTCCTTCAGCCAGAATTTGCGCCTTGGCAATCTCCAATTCTTTGTCTATGATACTTCTATCGACAGACTTCTCATCAACAGCAACAGGATTCATCGCTGCAATTTGCATCCCTACATCTTTACCGGCTTCAGTGACGTCCTTACCATTTATACCTTTTAATGAAACTAAAACACCAAGTTTTGATCCAACGTGGATATAGGGGACCACAGTTTCACCTTTCATGTGAATGTATTCACTCACTTCTATTTTTTCGCCAATCTTACCAACCAATTCAACAATCTTATCATTTAAGGTAAGGGATCCTGCATTTAGATTCAGCAATGCTTCTTTATCAGCGGGCTTATTGCTGAAAGCAGTTTCGGCTATAAGTTTGCCTAATGATTGAAACTCCTCATTCTTAGCTACAAAATCAGTTTCACAATTAAGCGCAATAAGAACAGCTTCTTTTTTATCATCGCTTACCTTGATAAACACTGAGCCTTCTTTTGCGTCTCTGTCCGAACGGGAAGCAGAAACTTTCTGTCCTTTTTTTCTTAAGATCTCAATGGCTTTTTCAAAATCTCCTTCTGCTTCGGTGAGTGCTTTTTTACAATCCATCATACCGGCACCCGTCATTTGCCGGAGTTTATTTACATCTTGTGCTGAAATAGCTGACATAGTTATTTTGATTTAGAATTTACACTTGGCCTAAAATAAACCGTCCTACCAGCTTAAGAATTTGCAAAGCGGCAGGACGATTAAAACTTTCTATTGTTAATATTACTTTGCTTCTTCTACCGGTTCGTCAACTCTTCTTTTTTCGTCTTCATCTTTCTTGTGAGCTGCATCTTCTTTGTCTTTCTTGCGCTCCATCAATGATTCTTCAATTACCTTGGCTATATATTTAGTCAGTATTGAAATAGATTTAAAAGCATCATCATTAGCCGGCACGGGGAAGTCAACTCCGGAAGGATCCGAGTTGGTGTCTACCAACGCAAATACCGGTATATTTAATTTTTGTGCTTCGGTCACAGCGATATGTTCGCGCTTTACATCAATTACAAAAAGAGCGGCGGGCAACCTGTTAAGATCAGCAATACCACCGAGCAATTTTTCAAGTTTAGCTTTCTCGCGAGTGACCATTAAACGCTCGCGCTTTGCAAGGTTGTTGAAGGCATCGTCCTTTATTAACTTATCAATTTGCGCGAGTTTCTTCAATGACTTTCTGATCGTAGCAAAGTTGGTAAGCATACCTCCTAGCCAGCGCTCGGTTACAAAAGGCATGTTCAACCGCTTTGCCTCCTCCGTAACGATATCTTTAGCCTGTTTTTTAGTAGCTACGAACATGATTTTGCGACCCGAGCGAACAATGTTCTTCAGCGCAAAAGTAGCTTCGTCCAGCTGCGTTAAGGTCTTATTCAGGTCAATGATGTGGATACCATTGTTTTCCATAAAGATGAACTCTGCCATCTTTGGATTCCACTTACGGGTAAGGTGACCAAAGTGAACCCCCGCATCCAATAATTCCTGATATGTTAATTTTTCAGCCATTCTATTTTTTACGTATTATTCTATCGCTTGCTAAACTGAAATTTCCTTCTTGCTTTTCTACGTCCTGGTTTCTTACGTTCTACCATACGCGAATCACGGGTCATGAAACCTTCTTTTCTTAGCACTGGTTTGTTTTCAGCATTGATTTCAACAAGTGCACGGGCAATCCCTAAACGCACAGCTTCCGCTTGTCCCGTTACGCCGCCACCTTCAACGTTTACAGTTACATCGTAACTGCTTTCCAATTTCAAAGCAGCTAACGCTTGCTTCGCCAGGGTTTGGTGAATCTCAGAAAGAAAATATTCTTTTAGCTCCCGGTCATTTATTATTATATCTCCTTTACCAGGTTTCACATATACTCTGGCAATTGATGTTTTTCGTCTTCCAATTGTATTTGTAATCTGCATGTTCAGAATTTTAATTCTTTAGGTTGTTGTGCTACGTGGGGATGTTCAGTTCCCGCATACACATGCAGACTTCTGAAGAGTTCACTACCCAATCTGTTTTTAGGAAGCATGCCGCGAACTGCATGTTCGACAAGGCGCTCGGGGTGTTTAGAACGAATGAGTGTAGGAGTGTGCTCACGCTGGCCACCTGGATAACCCGAATGGGTAAAAATAACCCTGTCAGTCCATTTCTTACCTGTCATTCTAACTTTCTCTGCGTTTATAACAATAACATTGTCACCGCAATCCACGTGAGGACTGTAGCTTGTTTTGTGTTTGCCACGAATAATACGGGCTACTTGGCTCGCTACACGACCTAAAACCTGTGAATTTGCATCCACGACAAACCAACCTTTCTCGACGGTGGCCTTATTGGCGTAGCTTGTTTTATAGCTATTGTGATCCATTTTTTATGATATAAATCAAATTAAATACCTACCCCCTTTCAAAAAGGGACACAAAGGTAAATTGCCGCCCCGGGAAATGCAAGCTGCTTTTACAATTTTGTCAGATGACGAAGTTTCTTGAAATCCTCAAATCAAGCCGTAAAACGAGCTTTTTACATTATGCTAAGCAACCGCGCTCAAATTTTTCTCCCGCTTGATAGCAAAGTTTAAAATTTAGCAGACCTCGCTTTCATCTCCTCCTTGGACAATTCTTCAAGAACCTGTGCAATCCACATTGATGGCCTGAGGGGTCTTTGAAGCCACCTTCGCGATAACCATAAAATCGGTCGCCAGGTTCCATTATAACGAGTGCACCTCGTTCAAGAGCTCGCTTAAAAACGGCATTGGCGTTATGAACAAAAATGTATACCATACTTTGATCGGGATACCCAGGTTGGGCCTTTCCTATAATAATGACTGAATCGTCAAGACGATTTCTGCGTGACGGATAGAGCCATCAGCTGACGAAAGTTTTTCCGTGATTTCAGCGTCAAATACTTCGCTGAGAAAATCAAGGAGATTCTCAATTTCATTTACCATCAGGTACGGACAAACACGGGAGTATCCTCGTGGTGCCGGGTTTTGCAACGTTTTCTTTTCCATAGCTTTTAAAGTTTAATGACTTAAAAGTGGATGAAAAGAAGAAAGCGAGATTGGATAAATACGACATGACCGTTCACAATAATTCCTGGCACAGCAATCTGGTCGCAACAGTGCATAGATGACTTAATCAAACACCCCTCGAATTCATTTGACATCCTGGCAATCCTGTTGCAGGGTATATTTTAAAATTATTTAATCTAAATTTCCTTAATTAATGAATCAATATTCAAGCCGGCTGAAGCTCATGGCTGGCACACGAGAGTAAAAAAGGAAGGACAAATATTATTTCCATTCATCCTAAATTACAATTGCTATGGTTCGAAGTTTTTTAATAGCAGCTATCAGAAATCTTAAAAAGAACAGGTTGTACTCCATCATTAATGTTTTGGGTCTGGCTCTAGGCATTGCTTGTTGTTTGGTCATTTTTGTGATCGTTAAGTATGAGACGTCGTTTGATGACTATCACAGCAAAGCAGAGCGCATTTATCGGGTAAACCTGGAACGGGCAACAGATGAGGGATGGGAGTTTTATGGCAACAATTATACGCCGCTGGCGGAAGCTATTCGAAGCGAGGTCACGGGGCTGGAGGCAGTTACAGGTGTGTACTGTTTGCAAGTTTACCAGTTCTCCAAAGACGAAAACCTGTTCGAGGGTAAGTATGCGTTCTTTGTCGACCAGCACTATATGGATGTGTTTGACGTCGCGTGGATCGCGGGCAACCCACAACACGCGTTAACTGCTCCTAATACGGCCGTGGTGACAGATGTTTTTGCAGAGAAATTCCTGGGAGGAATAGCCCATGCGTTAGGCAGCACGTTTATGCTGGAGAATAAACTAACACTTACTGTATCGGGCATTGTACGCAACCCTCCAACTAATACAGATCACCCATACAGCATACTCATTTCGTATCCCACACTACCAGAATTTATTCCAGGAAGTACGGATAATTGGGAGAATCTGGGTGGGGGAGCAACTTACGTGGTGTTTAAAGAGAACACGCAAAAGGAACAGGTGTATGCTCAGCTCCGCAGGATCATGGACAAGCACCTGAACCCTGAATTGGCAAAAAAGTCCACCTTCTTCCTGATGGCCCTTAACGACAACCACGACCGCAATTACGATTACTCCAGCTTTACATATGATTTCCCTGTGCCAGTCATGGTGATCTT
Organism: uncultured Bacteroidota bacterium; assembly: GCA_963837415.1. GTDB lineage: Bacteria > Bacteroidota > Bacteroidia > Cytophagales > Cyclobacteriaceae > Chryseolinea. The sequence goes on from CAWING010000012.1 coordinate 564,781, forward strand.
ATCTATCGTGGCGGGAATGATTGCATTTATTGCATGCATCAACTTTGTGAACCTAGCTACCGCGCAGTCGCTGCGGCGCGCCAGGGAAGTGGGCATCCGCAAAACCATCGGCAGCAGTCGTAAGCAACTAGTGGGACAGTTTATGACAGAAGCCTTTGTGATCACGCTCCTGGCTGTGATCGTTGGTATAGGGCTGGCGAAAATCGGGATGGCGCTGCTGAGCGAACAATTTGGTGGTTATCTGCAGCTTGACGTGTTGTGGGAACCTGTCACACTCGTGTTCATTGCAGTTATTACTGTGGTGATAAGTGTACTTGCAGGTTTTTATCCTGCCATTATTTTATCTGGGTACAGGCCCATGCTGGCCCTGCGGTCACATCACAGCAACGGAAGATCAAAAGGTTTTTCATTGAGAAAAGTATTGATAGTGGTACAGTTCGCCGGTGCACAGATACTCATCCTGGTCACGATTATCATGCTCAACCAGATCAGCCATTTCAGGAACCGTCCCATTAGCTATAATCCCAAAGCCGTAGTGTTATTCCCTTATCTACGCGGCAATGAAGCGCAGCAGCATGCGCGCCTCGGCAATGAACTGAAGAACGTGCCTGGAATGATCAGCTATACATTTTCATACGATTTACCCGGCGGCGGCAACCCCGTGGAGTTTTACAACAAGGAAAAGGAGCAAAGCAAGCATGCCGGATTTATCAATTATGGTGATACATCATTCATCCACACCTATGGTATGAAACTGATTGCCGGCAGAAATTTATCCGTAGAGCAGGCATCTGTTGAAGTGGTGGTGAATGAAGCCCTGATGAAAACGCTCGGGATAATAAATCCACAGGAAGCGATCGGCGTAATGTACACTGTGAATGATCACGAAGTAATGATTCGCGGCGTAATCCGTGATTTTTATACGCAAACCATGAGCAACCGCGTAGACCCGGTGATGGTTCAGTATGATCCGACAAAGTTTAGCGGTGTGGCTATGCGTATTTCAACCGACCACATAACCGAAACCATAGCTGCAGTAGAGAAAGCATGGCGTGTAGCATATCCAGGCTTCCTTTGCAAATATCAGTTCATGGATGACAAGCTGGACCGCGCATATGGTTTCTTTAATACTATCTTCACCTTCCTGGGCGCAGCCTCTTTTCTGGCTATCTTTATTGGCTGCCTGGGGCTGTTCGGACTGGTATCGTTTATGGCCGTGCAGCGTACCAAAGAGATCGGCATCCGCAAAGTATTCGGCGCCACCGTGCCGAACATAATGATGATGTTTACCAAAGAATCAGCCGTACTCATCGTGATCGCCTTTGTAGGCGCAGCACCGCTGGCTCATGTAGTGGGAATTGCTATGCTCATGGAGCTCCCTGAGCGCGTAACGCCTGGCCTGGAGATTTTCCTGGTCACGCTGCTGGCATCTCTGTTCATTGCATTGCTTACGGTGGCGCATCGTGCGTTCAGCGCTGCTGTTCAGAATCCGACGGATAGTCTGAGAAACGAATAAATCAATGTGTTTGCGACTTTGAACTGCTTTGTGTTCTACAGACACAGATTACGACTCAAGAAAATTTTGACTAGTAAGGAAGTTGTATAAAATTATCGGCTACGTTCTGTGTCGAAAGTCTAAAGTATTGTTTTGGAGAAATGCCCGAGAACTCTTTAAACTCGCGGATAAAATGAGATTGATCGAAATAACCTGCTGCGTAAGCCAGATCAGTCATTGTATTTTCCGTATTCGTTCTTGCCAAGCGCAAGGAAGCTTGAAATCGCATGAGTCGCGAAAAGAGCTTGGGTGAAAAACCTGCTTCTTCCTTAAACCTTCGTTCCAATTGCCGGTTTGAAATTCCCGCCAACTGCGATAGTGTATCAAGCTCTACGTTTCCTCCTTGACTAATTACATATTGAACACATGCCTGAAATCTTCCGTGAGTAGTTGTTGCTCTTTTTAATTTATCATGCAGAAAACTAATCACAACACTAATTCTCTGCTCATCGGTTGGTGCCTCAAATAAACGTTCCTGAAGTTCCTTAAGTGCTTCACCCCCTAACGTATCCATGGTTACCTGCCGATGAATTAATTCCTTAGCCGGAAGATTAAAAAGCAATGACAACGCATACGGATGCAGGTACACACCCATCATTTTGAATTTGCCCGGTATACTAAATTCTTTGTGTTCCGTAGTCTGTCCATTAATTGCTCCATACTGACTGTTAAAAAAGAAAATGAGCCCTGGAAAACCTTCTGCTAACAACTTATATTGAACAGGTTTCCCCAATGCGCCATTATATTCCAGGATCCAGAAAAATCGAACTATGCCGCTAAGAGTTGAAGGGGGATGGATTTCGCGGTAGTGCATGCATAAAGATAGTGTTTTTAGAAGTGTTGGAGCGTTGTCCGACGGACTCCGGACTCCTTCGGAGAAGTTCTAAGTGTTGGAGGACACACCATCCAGTTTTGCCCTTCGTACCTCGTCATTTGTACCTCGTACTTTCAATTGTTAATCTCCAATTGTTTTATCAACACTTCCATATCCTTCGGATAAGGTGCTTCCACGATTTGGACATCATCTGATCTATTTTTGAACTCAAGGGAAAATGCATGCAACGCCATGCGCTTCATTAAGGGTTGTTCTTCTGTCTCTTTCTTTAAATTGAAATTTCTTTTTACGTGTGATAAAAAAAATGGCTTACCACCGTAAAGTTCATCGCCCGTGATAGGAGCACCTAAAACCGAAAGATGCAATCTGATTTGATGCATTCGACCTGTTACTGGCTTACATGCAATAAGGGTGTGATGACGATATGATTTTACAGAGGTGAAATAAGTCTGTGCTGGTTTGCCTTCACGCTTGCTGATTTTTGCTATTCCATCGTCTTGTTTTAAGATGGGTTGGTCAACAAGCGTTTCTTCAAACTGGTGCACGCCATCAATAACGGCGTGATATAATTTAACAACCTGTCGCTTTTCAAATTGTATGCTTAAATGGCGGTAGGCTTCCGGATTCTTAGCGATCGCCAATACACCTGAGGTATCTTTATCGAGCCGGTGGCATACCTGGGCATCCGCTATATACGTTCTGGCTAAGCGCAGAAGGTTAACTTTTTCATTTCGATCCTCCAGTGTGGATAAAAAAGGTGGCTTATTAACCAGCACGTAGTCTTCGTCTTCGAACAGAACAATGTCTTCAAACTTTATCTTGGAATGTTTCAATGCTTTTCAGTCTTACTTGTTTCCTGTGAATCGCCACTTTCAGGTTTAACACGGGGCAGTCGAAAACTAAAAATAGAACCTTTTCCCGGTGTACTTTCAACTTCCGGCTTTGTATTATGGCCATCGAGAATATGCTTCACAATAGCCAGGCCCAAACCTGTACCCCCTTTTTCGCGGCTTCGGCTCTTATCTACCCTGTAAAACCGTTCAAAAATCCGGGCTTGGTGATCCTGGGGAATTCCCTCACCAAAATCTCGTATCGATGTAACAATGCTTTTTTTACTTACGTCAAATGTCACAACGACTTCAGAGTCATCGTAAGAATGTTTGATTGCGTTGGAGATAAGGTTTGTCATAACCTGGTTGATGCGTTGCCAATCGGCATAAACAAAAACTTTTTGCGTGTCGCTCTCAATGCGCAAGGTTACATCTTTTTTATCGGCCTTCCCTTCAAACTGCTCAAAAACTTCTTCTGTTAATTTATACAAGTCGATGATTTCGAAATGCATTTTGATCTGACCCGTTTCAATATGCGACAGCGTAAGCAAATCCTGTACTAACACATCCAATCCATCCAGGCTCTTAGCTGCTTTTTTTAAAAATTTTGTGCGTACGGTCTTATCGTTAACTGCGCCGTCCAATAGGGTATGAACAAATCCTTGTGCAGCAAAGATGGGCGTTTTAAGCTCGTGAGAAACGTCGGCAATAAATTCCTTTCGAAAGGCTTCGAGCTTTCTTAATTCATCAATTTCTTTTTGCTTCAGATCTGCAAAGGAGTAAATTTCTTCATTTATGGTTTTTAAAGGATTGAGCGCTGCTGATTTTTGTCTGTCAATTTTGGAGAGCTCTTTTTTCTTCAGCTTGTCCATTAATTTATAGATCTTGTTGATCTCCCTGAATATGAGAAATTCCAAGACCACAAAGATGAGAAGGTAGGAAACAGAAAAGCTTATTATAAAAGCTACGAGCAGTGCGCTTAAATCTACACTTTTGAAAAGAGATAAGAACAGGGAAGTGATAAGTGCGATACATACCGCAAGCAAAAGGGCCAATCCCCGTGAACTGTAAACCATGCACTAAGATAGTTATCCGTAGCAGTTATCCGTTAATCGTAATCCGTTATCGGTTAAAGTTATTGGGTTACCCATGTTGTGGAATGCCTAGTATAGATCAACTCGCGATTAACTATTAACGGATAACTAATTCTGGGCGAACTTGTATCCTACTCCCTTTACAGTAGTAATATAATCATCGCCAATCTTCTCACGAACTTTCCGAATATGTACGTCAACTGTTCTTGCCAGCACATATACATCTGAGCCCCATATATTTTGGAGTAAATCTTCGCGGCTAAATACTTTGTTTGGATTCTGGGCTAAAAAGTAGAGCAACTCAAATTCTTTTTTAGGAAGGTTTATTTCTTTGCCGTTTACCTTTATAGTATAGCTCGTTCTATCAATAGTAAGATCACCAATCGTTATAATACTTGAGGGAGATGATTTTTTTGAATCCCTTCTGAAGAGGGCGCTTATTCTGCTCATGAGAGCGCGAGGCTTAATTGGCTTCGTGATATAGTCATCGGCTCCAATATCAAAAGCCGCTACTTCAGAATATTCTTCCGAGCGGGCGGTAAGAAATACGACAAACATTTTTTGCAACTCTGGCAAATCCCGAAGGAGTCTGCAAGTTTCTACTCCATCCATTTTCGGCATCATGATATCGAGGAGCACAAGGTCAGGCACGAATTTTTTTGCAATGTCTACCGCCTTCGCACCATCAAGCGCGGTTTTTACTTCATACCCGTTCTTTTCGAGGTTGTATTTCAGAAGTTCCAGGATCGGTTCTTCATCATCAACGACAAGCACTTTGTGCATCTGCCTGTTTCCCATAGATAAACTATTTGGTCAAAAATAGGTAGAAAACAGGGTTTTAAAAATGTACAATGCTTTATTAACAATTCCTTAATAGATTGAAAAAGTTAAACCATCATTAAACTAAATTCTTACTCAACATTTTCAATCACTTTGGTATGGATTAAAGGAAAGGATACTTATTGCTTAGATAGCTGATGTAGACCTTCAAATTACTATCAAACCTGGTTTTCCATTCCTCTATAAAGATAGTCTGCTTAGCCTGATATTGCCGGAAGTTCATAAAGTAGGCATTGTTGGGCAGTTTTTCTTTGAATCGCGAAGACGGTTTTTTTGTTAGAGCCAGTGATAATGTGTCCAACGATCCAACCACCTTGCGAATCAGACCTTCCTTTAGTAATCGTTTTCTACTAACGGGGTCTTCATCGTTCATATTTGCATACAAGCTATCCAACTTGCCCGCCCCGCGTAACATATGGTTAACAAACTTCAGGTAGTCTTCGTCCTCTTGTAGATAATTCCGGTACTCTTTCGACGTTTCGCCATATTTAAAGATAAGAAACTGCTCTGCACCCCGGTCTCCAATAAAAGTGGACAGGTTTTCATTAAACTCGACACTATCCTTTACAAAGATCGTTGCATGCGACATCTCATGAATAATAAGATTGGCAAGATCACCTTCACTACGCATCAACATCTTACTCAGGATTGGATCCGTAAACCATCCTAATGTTGACCATCCCCCCGGATTACGAATGATAACATCCCATCCTTCTTTTTCAAGCGCCTGCTTCAGCCTTACCGCTCGCTCCTTCTTAAAAAAACCTTTGTAGGGAACTGATCCCAGAATCGGAAACCTCCACTCCTTGGGTTTTAATTGAAATGGTTCACTCGCCAACACTACCCACATAACTTCTTTCCCTTTTTGGTCGTAGAGTGTTTTATAATTTTCAGTGTCCTTTAGTCCGAGGGAATCAATAGCAAATTTTCTGATCTCTGTAATAAGCTCGAGTCTTGCCTTAAGAGAGTCTGGAAATGTTGGATCCTTTAAATATTCCTCTACTGATTTAGCGTTCCAAATAATGTTAAGCTGACCATAACCCTGCTGCAGGCCATAGGTGACCAACTCCCAATAGATTATTATCAGTGCGATAAGGATAGCAAGGAGTCCCCATAAAATCCTTTTGAATATTTTACGAACGCCTATCCTCATAGACTTAGACAAGGAACTTTTTTGAACCCTAAAACGACTCCATCAAGTGTGAAAGAAAGTCTTACTGAATTCATTTTAGAGAAAATTGAATGAAATAAAAGTTGCAATATAAATGCTTTGACACTAGTTGTCATTTCGCAATTACAAAAGTCAACTCATTGAATGCAATTTATTTAGGTAATATAAGCTAAAGCAATAAAGCAATAACTCGGATTTTGGCTGTGATTATCTGTGTGTATCTAGTTTTTATTTTAGGAGTGAAGTAGTAATTTCAACCTCATAATCCGTTGACAGTAAGCTTTAGGTTTTAAAATAATTACCATCCTATCCCTTATTCTTTCAATCGATTTTTTTGAATTTGTAACATAAACATGAATAATAGATATGAGCGATGCTAAAGAAAAACTGAAAGCTCTTCAGTTAACACTTGATAAACTTGAAAAAACCTACGGCAAAGGAACCGTAATGAAACTCAGTGATGAAAAGGTAATGGACGTACCCGCCATTTCAACAGGTTCGCTAGGGCTAGACATTGCCTTAGGCATCGGAGGCATTCCACGTGGAAGAGTTACCGAAATTTATGGGCCTGAATCTTCCGGAAAAACAACATTGACTATGCATTGTATTGCCGAAGCACAAAAGAAAGGTGGCCTCGCTGCATTTATTGATGCTGAACATGCTTTTGATAAAGCCTATGCGGAAAAGTTAGGAATTGATACCGAAAATCTATTAATCTCTCAACCTGATAATGGGGAACAAGCCCTTGAAATTGCAGATCATTTAATTCGCTCCGGAGCCATTGATATTATTGTAATCGACTCCGTTGCTGCTCTGGTCCCTAAAGCTGAGCTCGAAGGTGAAATGGGTGAGAGTAAAATGGGACTACAAGCGCGGCTCATGTCACAAGCTTTGAGAAAGCTTACTGGCACCATCAACAAGACTGGATGTGCATGCGTCTTTATCAATCAGCTTCGCGAAAAGATCGGTATCATGTTCGGTAACCCCGAAACGACGACTGGTGGAAATGCATTAAAATTTTATGCATCTGTTCGATTAGACATTCGAAGGATCGGTCAGATAAAAGAAGCTGCCGATGATATTACCGGGAACCGTGTAAAAGTGAAGGTTGTAAAAAATAAAGTAGCACCTCCTTTTAAAGTGGTAGAATTCGACATCATGTATGGACGAGGTATTTCCAAAGCTGGTGAAATCGTCGACTTAGGGGTGGAATTAAATGTTGTTCAGAAAGCCGGCTCTTGGTTTTCTTATGGAGGCAACAAATTGGGTCAGGGACGTGACGCGGTAAAACAACTTATTGAAGATAATCCGGAGTTAATGGACGAGCTTGAGAAAAAAATAAAAGAGAAAATTTCAAGTGACGAAGGGAAAAAGGTTTTGGAAGAAAAAGTGTGACCTCGTTAAAGTGTTGAGGCCAGTGTATCACATTGTTATTCAGACCTCAATACTTCTTTTTTAATTTTTTATAAATCAATGCGTAGCCTTGCCAAATCGCGCTTATCTCCACCTACTTAAGGATATTTTCAGGAGGCTTTCTCTTTGTATCTAGGCTACCCGTTAGTTAAATAACGACTCCAATTTCCGCTTGGTTACAAGGGAAATAGTATGCAATTAAATATTCAATTTAATCAGGCACGGATAGCGATTACCGGATCCAGGCGGGCCGCTAGCGCAGCAGGTACAATTCCTGAAACCAATCCAATTACAGAAGACACACCCAACCCCAGTACAATATTCTTTACAGTAAGCGTTACCACAAGGCTTCCCATCGGAATAAAGGTTATCAAGTAAACAAGAAACAATCCTGCCAACCCTCCGATAAGACTTAAGAAAATTGCTTCAAATAAGAATTGAAATAAAATAAAGTAATTTTTTGCACCCACTGATTTCTGTAAGCCGATAATGCTGGTCCTTTCTTTTACGGATACAAACATGATGTTGGCTATACCAAAGCCTCCGACTAAAATGGAAAAACCGCCGATTATCCAACCTGCCAATCCGACAACATCGAAAGCTCCACTAATCACATTCGCAATTGCTTCAGGTCGGTTAAGTACAAAGTTATCTTTTTCGGTAGGTCGCAAACCGCGCCTTACCCTAAGCATGCCCCTTACTTCATTTTCCAATTCAACCAAACCAACATCAACTTCATTCCCCTTCACACCGATACGTGAAGTAAGTTCATTGGGCTGTCCTGTTCCCGTTTGAAATAATCTTCTGAATGATTGGTAAGGGATTACCGTATTGTAATCGTTGCTGGGTGTTCCCATAAAACTTTGACCCTCCTTCTTTATGACGCCAATCACAACGTACTTCAGATTTTTGATCTTTATTGTTTTCCCAATCGGATCTTCCCCGTTAGGGAACAGAGCCTGGGCAACTTCGTGTCCAATGAGCGCAACATTTCTGCCAGCTTCTACCTCTTCGCCTGTAAAATATCTTCCTTGTTCAACATTTACCTCAAATACCACATCATAACCCTCGCTCCCCCCATTAACCGAATTTGTCCGATACTATTGTTGTCACGCTTAACAGTTGAATTTCCCTTGCCTGCAAAAATGGTAATGCCATTTTCATTATTCAAATTAGCTTTTAAAAATTTATATTCATTATACGATGCATTAGGACGTTGCCAAAAATCCCACCAACGGTATTCACCATCATTATCAGCGGTAAAGGGCCACTTTTCAATGTAGATTACTCCGGTGCCTAAAAAATTAAGACTGTCTTTGATATTCTTTTCAAGCGAATCAACGATTGTCAATACGGAAATGATTGCGAAAATTCCAACGGTTACCCCAAGTAATGATAATATGGTACGAAGTACATTTGATTTTAATGCTTTCCAGGCAAAGCGGAAACTCTCGTAAATCTGACTTAAAGTCTTCATGAGGATAGTTAATCGTTATCAGTTATCAGTTATCAGTTATCTGTTATCTGTTAATGGTTAATCGTTTAATAGTGATACATCTAAAGCTCACACCCTCTCCATGATTAATCGGTAACAATTACCTATTAACGGATAACGGTTAGCCAGGTTAGTCGATAGTTTCTGAATGAAATTACTTTCAAAAGACTTAAAAATGGACTTTTTGTTACAGTATTTAAAAACCTCAAGTGTTTTGTCGCAAAAGTCAAATATTGCCTTATTTTTGCAACCTCTTAAAAATTTAGCCTTTATTGGGCATCTTTTGCACAAACGAATATGAAGTTATCAGAATTCAAATTTGACCTTCCGCACAATTTAATTGCGCTTGATCCAGCAGAGAATCGGGACGAATCGCGGTTGATGGTCATTCATAAGGACACTGGGAAGATGGAACATAAAATCTTCAAAGATATTGTCAATTATTTTGGAGATGGCGATGTCATGGTAGGTAACGATACCATGGTATTTCCAGCCCGCCTGTATGGACGTAAAGAAAAAACAGGGGCGAAGATTGAAGTTTTTTTACTTCGTGAGCTTAATGCTGAGATGCATTTGTGGGATGTGTTGGTTGATCCCGCCCGGAAAATCAGAGTAGGAAACAAACTTTACTTTGGCAACGGCGACCTGGTTGCAGAAGTAATCGATAACACTACTTCGCGTGGACGAACAATCCGGTTTTTATTTGATGGTGATTCAACGGCTTTCGATAAAGTTGTGGAAACTTTGGGCGAAACTCCGCTTCCGAAGTATATAAAACGGAAAGTCAAAGCAGAGGACAAAGAGCGATTTCAAACCATTTTTGCTAAAAACAAAGGCGCTGTCTCCGCTCCTACGGCGGGCCTTCACTATACACGTCAATTGTTGAAGCGTCTTCAGATTAAAGGTGTGGAGATGGCATTTATAACACTCCATATTGGACTGGGCACATTCAGACCTGTTGATGTTGAGGATCTGACCAAACACAAAATGGATTCGGAGAATTTTATCGTTGGAGATGAGGCCGTGGCCATTGTGAACCGGGCTCTTGAAAATAAGAATCGAGTATGCGCTATTGGGACTACCACTATGCGTGCATTGGAATCGGCAGTGTCGGCAAACAATAGATTAAAGGCGCGCGAAGGCTGGACTGATAAATTCATTTTCCCTCCCTACGATTTTAAGATCTGCAATGCGATGGTGACCAACTTCCATATGCCTGAGTCCACCTTGTTGATGATGGCCTCTGCTTTTGCAGGCTATGACTTGGCGATGGAGGCTTATACTTTAGCTAAGAAGGAGAAGTATAAGTTCCTTACTTATGGTGACGCTATGTTGATTATTTAGTGACCGTTATCTGTTATCCGTTAATAGTTATCCGTTAGACGCAGGCAGGGAATTGGGTTTGGAACCCCTCTAAAAATTAATCGGTATTCGTATTTGGTTGTGAGTTTTAAAAAATAGCACGTATTCACAATTAACGGATAGCGATTAACGGACCACGGACCTAAAGCTGCTTTGTGAGGTAAAGAAAAAGGGAGATGGCCACGGGATAGATCAGAAAATACTGAAGGGTTGGAGCAAAAATTCCGATAAACATTCCCACCGGAGCCAACAAGAGCATAATTCCCCCGGTTACAATCAGAATCTTCTTTGATTTTTCCATGGGTTGCTTTGCTACGATCAACATCCGATAAATCAGGAATGTAACGACAGCAACATTAAATGCGATCAAAAGAAACCTCAGCACAATCATTGTTTTGAGTATTTTAGTAAATCTATGAATTCTAAAGAATATGCCGTTATCGTGGCAGGTGGAAAGGGAACACGCATTAAAAGCAAAATCCCTAAACAGTTTTTAGAATTGAATGGGCTTCCTGTGCTAATGCATACTATTCTTGCTTTTTACCGATACTCAAAAAAAATTTCTATAGTCGTTGTGTTAGCCGAAGACGATTTTGATACATGGCATTCGCTGTGCAAACAACACAATTTTACCAACGACATTATTCTTCAGAGCGGAGGGGAAACCCGCTTTCAATCTGTTAAAAAAGGTCTGGATAAAATTGATGGTGATGGTCTAGTGGCTATTCATGATGGTGTCCGTCCGTTGGTAAGCGAAAATATCATCGGAGCATCTTTCCAACTTGCGGCTGTTCATCAAACTGCCATAGCGGCCGTACGGCTAAAAGAATCCATACGCGTCACCGATCAAGATACCACAAAGGCAGCTGATCGTTCAAGATTCAGATTGATTCAAACTCCTCAGACATTTATGGTTTCAATTATCAAGAAAGCCTATGAAATGAGAGAAGACGCAAGTTTGACTGATGATGCCAGCGTAGCGGAACGGTCCGGCCATGCCATTTCCCTTTTTGAAGGCAGTTATGAAAACATAAAAATTACGACAGCAGAAGATTTAATTGTTGCTGAGGCCTTGTTGAAAGCAAGACAAAATTTAATCGCCTAAAATAAAAAGCCGGCTAAAACCGGCCTTTTATAACATTTACTTGAATTACATTTTAATACTCATCCTCATTAAAGAAGAAATCCTCTTTAGTAGGATAATCCGGCCATATTTCCTCAATGCTTTCATACGGTTGACCGTCATCTTCAAGTTCCTGGAGGTTTTCTACCACTTCCAAGGGCGCACCTGACCGAATGGAATAATCAATCAGCTCATCCTTTGTAGCAGGCCATGGCGCATCTTCCAAATAAGAGGCAAGTTCGAGGGTCCAATACATAATTTAAGTCCTCCTTTAATTTTCGCAAAAATAGAATTTAATTAATCAAAACAAACTTTATTTTCCTGTTCGTTTATCAGATGCCAAAAGTTGGATTTTTTAAATCTGAATTTCGGGCAAAATGTAACTGCTTTAAGCCCTGCAAGGTTACACGTGCGAGAGAATTTTTGCCATATTTGCGGCCTAATTTCGGTTGGATGTGGGATAATCTACGTTTGGATTTTAATCTAGCTGGTTATTCGTCATATCCCTGATCGATCACATCAACTCATAAAAATAAAAATGGCTGACGAAAAAATTATCTTCTCCATGGCAGGAGTCAATAAGATTTACCCGCCAAGTAAACAAGTTCTAAAAAACATTTACCTCTCTTTTTTCTATGGAGCAAAAATAGGGGTGCTAGGTTTGAATGGATCGGGTAAATCATCTTTGCTAAGAATAATCGCTGGCATAGACAAAGAGTTTCAGGGCGAAGTTGTGTCTGATCTCAGTTTTTCGGTTGGTTTATTGGAGCAGGAACCACAGCTGGACAACACCAAAACAGTTAAAGAGATCGTGGAGGAGGGTGTTAAATATGTTGTGGGCCTTTTAAAAGAATTTGAAACTATCAATGAAAAGTTTGGGGATCCGGCCATTATGGATGATCCCGATGCAATGGATAAACTCATCACAAAGCAAGGTGAGATTCAGGAAAAGCTGGATGCTGCAAATGCCTGGGAACTCGACAACAAGCTGGAGCGCGCCATGGATGCCTTGAGGTGTCCTCCGCCGGAAGCCAGAATTGAGTACTTGTCGGGTGGTGAAAAAAGACGAGTTGCATTGTGTCGCCTCCTATTGCAAGAACCTGACGTTTTGTTACTTGATGAGCCTACTAACCATTTAGATGCTGAGTCAGTGTATTGGCTTGAACAACATTTAAAACAATACAAAGGGACAGTCATCGCGGTTACTCACGACCGCTATTTCCTCGACAATGTAGCTGGGTGGATCCTTGAGTTAGATCGGGGCGAAGGGATTCCGTGGAAAGGAAATTATTCCTCATGGTTGGAACAAAAATCAAAACGTTTAGCACAGGAAGAGAAAACTGAGTCTAAACGGCAAAAAGCGCTGGCACGCGAATTAGAATGGGTGCGCATGAATCCGAAAGGCCGGCAAGCCAAAGGAAAAGCGCGACTAAGCGCCTACGAAAAATTATTAAGTCAGGAAACGCGTGATAAAGAAGAAAAGTTGGAATTATTTATCCCGCCTGGGCCACGATTAGGGAATAAGGTTATAGAAGCTAATGGTGTTTCCAAAGCTTATGGCGATAAACTGTTGTATGAAAACTTAACATTTTCTCTTCCTCCTGCGGGAATTGTTGGCATCATCGGTCCTAACGGAGCGGGTAAGACCACCCTTTTTAAAATGATAATCGGCAAAGAAAAACCCGATGCCGGCACATTTCAGGTAGGTGAAACTGTACAAATAGCCTATGTCGATCAGGAGCATGATGACTTAAAATCAGAGGAGACCGTATGGCAGGCCATTTCCAACGGTAATGAGCTGATGGAATTAGGTGGAAAACAAATCAACTCAAGAATGTATGTTGGTAAATTCAACTTCAACGGAAATGATCAACAAAAAAAGGTTAAGGAACTTTCGGGTGGTATGCGCAATCGCGTTCACCTGGCAATTGCCTTGAAGCAGGGAGGAAACTTATTGCTCCTGGATGAGCCTACTAACGATCTAGATATAAATACCTTGAGGGCATTAGAAGAAGCGCTTGAGAATTTTGGAGGTTGTGCCGTGATCATCTCTCACGATCGCTGGTTTCTTGATAGAGTCTGCACGCACATTCTAGCCTTCGAAGGAGATTCTCAAGTGTTTTGGTATGAAGGGGGTTTCAGTGAGTATGAAGAGAATAAAAAGAAACGCCTGGGTGATGACCAGCCGCATAGGATTAGGTATAAGAAGTTGGTGAAGTGATTGAGGAGTGTTGTCAGGTAATCGTCATTCCTTATTCGGGGTGTGAGTGTGTTTACTACCACCTTTCTCACGAATAACTATTAACGGATAACGTATAACCTAATTGAGTTTGAGAAGGATGGTGATTAACTTTACTGGAATGAAAGGAATTAATTATCTCACGGATCAGAAGGGTAAAAAAACCGCTGTTGTTATTGACTTAAAACAATACGGCGAGGCCATAGAAGATTTTCTCGATAGCCTTCAAGCGGCAGCCCGCTCCCACGAGCCAAGTGTTGATTTTGAAAAGACCGTTACCCGAATTATTAAAGCTAAATCAAAACGTGGCGTATCAAATCAAAATAAAAAAATCAGCTGAAAAGGAATAGAAAAATTGCCATTAACGGCCATTCTCATGCTAAGACCAAAAATTGTTGGGTTGGCAAATAACCCATTTCCATCAGGCTTCAAAAAACTAAAAGGTTTTACAAATCAATTTAGAATTAGAATTGGTGATTACCGTGTAATTTATAGTATCAATCCGCGCGAATCTTTAATCGAAATTCTAAAAATAGGTGATCGCAAAAAATATTTATGAATAGATTCACAATATGCGTGGTCTTTATACAATAATCCTTTTAATTCTATCTAACGCCTTCATGACGTTTGCCTGGTATGGACATCTTAAATTCAAGGAATTTAAGTGGGGCCAGAGCTTACCGCTCCTTGCTGTTATTCTCATTAGTTGGGGCATTGCTTTTTTTGAATATCTCTTACAGGGTTCCTGCCAATAGATTGGGATTTAAAAATTATGGAGGGCCTTTTTCTCTGGTGGAATTGAAAGTTGTCCAGGAAGTAATAACACTTGTTGTCTTTGTTGTTTTTTCAATTGTCTTTTTTAAGACCGAAACCTTTCGCCTGAATCACCTAATCGGATTTATTTTTTTAGTGCTGGCCGTTTATTTTATATTTAAAAGGTAAGTCAGCGCCGTTAATACTATCCGTGAATCGTCCTTGAGAATGTGGATTAACCATTAACGGATAACGATTAACGGTTACACTACTTCCTCTCCCGGCTTTGTCTTCCATCGCTCATGCATCCATACCCATTGCTCCGGATGCTGCCGTATGACATCTTCTATAAAATGGGTGAGTACCTGCGTATTGGACACTATATCTGCCTCCTCCTCACCCGTTATTGTAATCGGTATTTCAGGTAAAATGTGCATATGTTGTTTCCAATCTTTGCCCAGATAAACATACGTTGGAACGATGGCTGCGCCTGTTTTCATTGCGAGTACAGTAGCGCCTACGGGAGTAGCAGCGGGCTTCCCAAAGAAATTTACAAACCTGCTTTTTACTTTCGTATCTTGATCAATCAATAAAGCAACGGAGCCGCCGGACTTTAGGACTTTGATCAACCGAAAAGTTTCCTTTCCTCTTTGAATAGCAATAGCTCCATGCATATTGCGATAATCCCAAAGCAATTCATTTAAACGCTCATCCTTTAATGGGGTTCCAATAATGTTTGGGTTGAGACCGCGCAAAGCCATGTTGCTTACCTGTAAATCGAACGCACCAAGGTGGCAGGTTAAAAAAATAACACCTTTGCCCTTTTTAATCGCATTCTCATAATTTTCTAATCCGTGCGTAACTAGAAAATTTTCAAGGTCGGCCAATGTTCTTACGCGAGTCGCCCGAAGCATCTCTCCGGTATTTTTTCCCAACATTTCAAACATATTTGCTGCTAATGTTTTTACATCCTTTTCAGTTTTTCCTTCGAAGGCATAAGACAGATTCTTTATAACAAGTTTGCGCGTTTGAGCCGCGAATAAATAGGCTGCCCTTCCTAAAACGCCGCAGAATCTTAGCCACATAGTTCGCGGCATGAGATTAGACAGGAAGATCAAAAACTGCACAAATCGGTATACAATTGTATACCTTATCTTCCTTCTCATTTTTTTTGCGTTCGACATGGGGCCGTTAAGATAAGATTTTAAGATTTTTGGAATTATATTTAATCACGATTGATCACCATCCATTTTAAATTTTAATCACCATCTTAGTATCTATCTGCAAGATAGGCTTACTAACTTCAATCTATGAAAACTCTTTATATTATACGCCACGCTAAATCCAGTTGGGCAAATCCTGACCAGCAGGATTTTGAAAGAGGATTAAACGACCGTGGTAAACGAGATGCGCCTCGTATGGGCACGCGGTTGAAAGAAAAAAATATTTATCCGGATCAAATGCTAAGCAGCACAGCCAAACGTGCCCTCTCCACCGCAAAGAGGATTGCTAAAATTCTGAATTATCCGAAAGATAAGATTAAAGTTAATCGCGAGCTATACCATGCTGATGAAGAAACTGTATTATCCGTAGTTCAGAACCTGAATAACAAACACGATACTGTTTTTATATATGGACATAATCCCGGATTGACTGATTTTGTTAATACCCTCATGGATGAAGAAGGTAGTATTGACAATATACCTACCTGTGGGGTTGTGGCCTTTGCTCTTCCAATTGAATCCTGGAAAGAAGTCTCGTGGGGTCGAGGGAAAATGTTATTCTTCGATTATCCTAAAAGAGATGACAAGTAAGTTAAGAGTTTCGAGTTTAAAGTTTCGAATGATCAAGCAGTCACAACTCTCAACTTTAAACTCGAAACTAGAAACTAAAGTATGTATTCACTCAAGTCTCTATTCTTAATTAGACCTTGAAGTCTGGATTTTACCATTTCTGCGTCAATTTCTATTCGGGTATGTTGTGCTATCTTGTCAGGTACGTCAAAAAGGAACTCATTTAATAACTTGCTCATTACAGTGTGAAGCCTTCGGGCGCCAATATTTTCTAACTCGGCATTAATGGCAAAGGCCGTACTTGCGATTTCTTCAACGGCGTCGTCGGTAAAAACCACTTCTACATCTTCAGCCTCGAAAAGGGCCGAGTATTGTTTGGTCAATGCATTCTTTGGCTCTTTTAATATTCTTATAAAATCTTCTTTTGTAAGATTATCCAACTCAACACGAATAGGAAACCTACCCTGTAACTCAGGGATGAGATCAGATGGTTTGGAAATATGGAAAGCTCCCGCAGCCACAAATAATACGTGATCCGTTTTTATTACTCCGTACTTTGTATTCACCGAACTTCCTTCTACGATTGGAAGCAAGTCCCGCTGCACGCCCTCACGGCTTACATCCGGACCACCACCACCTTTTTTGCTACTTCCCGATGCAATCTTATCGATCTCATCAATGAAAATAATTCCGGCCTCTTCGGCCCTCCGGATAGCTTCCTCTTTCACCTCATCCATATCGATAAGTTTAGAAGCTTCTTCTTCCAATAAAATTTTCCGGGCCTCCGCTACCGTTACCTTTCGTTTCTTACTTTTCTTCGGCAACATACCATTGATCATTTCTTGCAGATTCATCATCGAAACTTCGTCCATCATGCCTGCACCGACCATTCCTACATTTGCGCCATTACCACCTTTTATATTTATCTCTATTTTCCGGTCCTCCATTTCGCCTCTCCTGATTTTTTCCCGGAAATGATTGCGCGTTTTTTCATTTAGCTCCATATCTCCTTCGGGAATTCCCTGAGTGTTGGGCTCCGGTGTTGACGAGAATCCGGTATTTCTTGCAGGTTGTTGACGCAACGGAGGAATTAAAGCATCAAGGATAATATCCTCGACGGCCTGAGCCGCTTTCTCCCTGACAGCCTCTTTTTTACTTGCTTTTACCAAAGTGACAGATTGCTCTACTAAATCACGCACCATGCTTTCTACATCCCGCCCTACATAACCAACTTCTGTAAATTTTGAAGCCTCGACTTTTACAAAGGGTGCATCTGCTATTTTAGCGAGTCTCCTTGCAATTTCCGTTTTACCGACTCCCGTCGCGCCAATCATGAGAATGTTATTTGGAATAATTTCATTTTGAATCTCAGATTTTACATGCATCCTGCGCCAGCGATTTCTTAAAGCAATGGCTACATTTCTTTTTGCCTCGTACTGACCGATAATATATTTATCAAGTTCTTCAACGATTTGTTGCGGGGTTAAATATTTGGAATGGATCATAAGTTTTTTATCTGGATAATATGTCTTCTATGTTCTTTGAAATTGTAAAGGCATAACCTGCCTGGCCTACTACATACGCACTTCGACTAAATAAAAATTCTACGGATCGTACACGGGCAGAAAATCCGAATGATATACCGGCAATCCCTCCTGTATTTTCCAGTTTCAATTCCTGATGAACAAGATAATTATAACCGATCATCAGATTCACAT
This sequence comes from uncultured Bacteroidota bacterium, assembly GCA_963837415.1. GTDB lineage: Bacteria > Bacteroidota > Bacteroidia > Cytophagales > Cyclobacteriaceae > Chryseolinea. Next base: position 583,002 of record CAWING010000012.1, read on the forward strand.
TTCGATGTGCCAGCACTTCTACGCCAAGATTTACATGTCTTAATATTTTATTCACGGTTCCGGGCTCATCTATGCTATTATCAGGGTTATAATATGAACCATATGCGTTGGCCAGATTATATGCTGTTAAAGAGAAACGCAAGGGCATATGTTCTGGTTTTATAGTAATGCCTAATCGGACATCAAAAGGCAGCTGAGAACCACTTGTTGATGTATATTCAGATAAAACAATGCCCATATTTTTAATTGTCAATCCCACGGTGAAATAATGATGCGGATGAATAAATAATCCACCTACATCCATCATTATTGCACTGGCTCTGTATCCCGCAAGAGATGAAAATGCCATTTTAATGGTGGCACCCATTCGAAAATTTGACACCTGATGGCTTTTGCTTATAAAAAGTGCCGTTTCACTTGATTTATAATCTCCCAGCTCAACTCCTGTGGCATCATAACCTTTTATTTTCCCATAGCTAAGATGCTGCGCTCCAAATGCCAAAGACCCAATATTTTTAAACTGGTGTGCATATGAAACCAAAGTCTGTCCAACATCGGCGACGTAAAATTGATAGCTCGCTGATGCAAAACCTGAAAGTGTATCACTAAGCAAAACAGGATTAGATGTTGCAAAATTAACATCACGGTCTGCCAGGGAAACGTTAACTCCACCTAAAGCGGCTAAGCGCGCATTGTTTGGAACATTCAGAAACTCAAAGGATTTCTTACCTCCAAGCTGGGCAAAAACAGTAGCCGGGATTATACAAAGCAGGCAAATGAATAATTTATTCATCATAAAGAGCCTGCAAATTAATTCAAATATACTTACTGCTATTGTCAGGCGAGCTTAACTTATATCAGGCTGATGCTTTGATTTCTGAAAATGTAAACTTCATTTGTTGTTTTACTTTGTCCTTCATCAATGCAACCTTTAACACCCCATCAACTGAATCTACATAATGAAAGGTCAATCCTTTGATATAATGCTTTTCAATTTCATCAATATCACGCTTGTTTTTAGCGCTCAGGATTATTTCTTTTATTCCGCTACGTTTCGCTGCCAGAATTTTTTCCTTGATACCACCTACGGGCAACACCTTTCCGCGCAGTGTAATTTCTCCCGTCATAGCTACGTTGGCTTTTATTTTACGTTGCGTGTAAATCGAAGCCAGCGAAGTGAACATGGTTATGCCAGCCGAAGGACCATCCTTTGGAACAGCTCCTGCAGGAACGTGAATATGTAAATCGTACTGCTGAAAAACCCGGTGGTCTATTCCAAGTGATTCAGCATCCGACTTCAGGTAAGATAACGCAGCCATAGCAGACTCCTTCATTACGTCTCCCAATTGGCCCGATATTGTAAGCGCGCCCTTTCCCCTGCTCAGGCTAGATTCTACAAATAGAATTTCACCCCCTACTTGAGTCCACGCAAGACCTGTAACAACTCCGGCTATATCATTTCCCTGATAAAGTTCCTCATCGAAAATTTCAGCACCCAAAACTTTACGAACTGTCTCCTCCGTAACCATCTTGTCAAATGGTTCTTCCAATGCTATTGATTTTGCAATGCTTCGAACAAGGGATCCAATTTTACGTTCAAGGTTTCTAACTCCAGACTCACGTGTATAGCTATCGATCAACTTGGCAATAGCTGCTTTTGTAATTTTAATTTGTGAGGCTTTTAACCCGTGTTCTTTGAGTTGTTTAGGCACAAGATGTTTTACAGCAATTTCAACTTTTTCCTCCAGCGTGTAGCCTGTCACTTCGATGATCTCCATTCTATCGCGTAACGCTGGATGTATTGTATCAAGGGAATTGGCGGTAGCTATGAAAAGGACTTTCGATAAATCGTAATCCACCTCCAAATAGTTGTCGCCAAAGGAATTATTTTGTTCCGGATCGAGCACTTCTAACATAGCCGATGAAGGATCGCCCCGAAAATCGGATTTAATTTTATCAATCTCATCCAGTATAAAAACAGGATTGGAAGACTGGGATTTTTTAATATTCTGTAAAATTTTTCCGGGCATGGCACCCACATAGGTTTTCCGGTGACCTCTAATTTCAGCCTCATCATGAACCCCGCCCAGTGACATGCGAACATACTTGCGTTGAAGCGCTTTTGCGATAGACTTTCCTAATGAGGTTTTACCGACACCTGGCGGGCCGTAAAGACAGAGGATCGGTCCTTTCATATCTTTTTTTAGCTTGAGCACAGCCAGATATTCCAGTATCCTGGTTTTCACTTTTGTGAGGCCAAAATGATCATGATCCAATATTTTTTTAGCCCGCTTAAGATCAAAATCATCATTCGTATATTCATTCCATGGCAAATCCAGCATGAATTCCACGTAGTTCATTGCCACTGGATATTCAGCAGCCATCGGATTAATTCTCAGTAGTTTGTCCAGCTCCTTGCTGAAATGCACAGCAACAGGTTTGGGCCATTTTTTACCTTCACTCCGTTTACGAAGTTTCTCCACCTCTTTATCTGGTCCATCAAAACCGAGTTCATCCTGTAAAACTTTTATCTGCTGCCGCAGAAAATAATCGCGTTGCTGCTGGTCAATATCCGTATGGACCTTCCGTTGTATTTCGTGCTTAATTTCCAGCATCTGAATATCTTTCAGCATATACTGCAAGAGCAGTGTACTGCGATCGATAATATTCTGTGTTTCCAGAATTTTTTGCTTATCAGATACTTCTACATTTAAATTGGAAGAAAGAAAATTAACCAGGAACGACATGCTGGAAATATTATCCAATGCAACCTGAGCCTCTATCGGAATTTCAGGATTTAGTTTTAAAATTTTTGTCGCCGCATCTTTCAGTGATTGTACCAATGCTTTTGCTTCTTTGCTATTCGCATTTATCATTGGCTCGGCCTGAAGCTCCACCTGTGCGGTGAGATAAGGCTCTTCCTGCACAAATTCTTTTATAGAGAATCGATTTTTTCCCTGGATGATGATGGTGGTATTTCCATCCGGTAGCACCAGCATTTTTATGATACGGGCAACGGTACCTGTTCTGTATAAATCCTCAAGCGTTGGTTCTTCAGCCATTGGATTCTTTTGGGCAACAACACCAATGATACGATTACCCTGGTAGGCTTTCTTTACCAATTTGATTGATTTTTGCCGTCCTACAGTTATGGGAATAACGACACCAGGAAACAGCACTGTATTTTTAATCGGGAGTATAGAAAGTTCACCCGGTAAATCCTCAGGCTTTAAATCGGAATCCTGCTCCGGATTAATCAGTTGAATTAGATCCTCCGAGTCTTCCTGGATGAGCTGTATTGGTTTTGTTTCAAACATATTCTACGTGTCAGATTGACACAACCTTCCTTAGAACGTTTTAGAAGTGCATCAGTCGTGCTAAAGACAATAGTAGTGCCAAGAGAGTTGTAAAAGAAACAAAATAGTATCAACTTTATCCACTTGGCATTATTTTTACCAAAAAAGGTTCGGTGAAAACCTATTTTTTAATCTTTATCGTGGCCTTTTGGCTCTTAGTTCACGCTCCCTCAATGGCTCAAAAGCCAACAAAAAAATTTAAAAAAGGTGGAGTAGTGCAGCTTAATGATAGCCTGACAAGTTTCAGTCAATCTGACATTTTTGTTTTTCCCAACATAAATAAAATCAAGTATTATCGCGACGAAGCGAAGTTGGAAAGAATCAAAGTGTTAGGTCCTGCGGGTGATTTTGAACAAGAATATATCGAGCTGAAATCGTATGTCAAAAATTTCGGCCCTCAAAATTTTTCCAGGGATATCCACCTTCTTTGGGATTTAGCCAGACTTTCTCAAAAGCTGGGCCCGCCAGGAGAAGCTGTACTGCTATATAAACTGGTGCTTAAACATTCGCCTCAATCTATTGACGGAAAGAAAGTCAGAAACGAGTTTGACAGCCTTACAAAAAATGAGAAAGACTTATATGTACCCTTGGCGCAATATTATGAGCTCGTAGCTTACCGAAAGGAAATTGATACATTGAAACCTCCACAGGGCGTGTTGTTAAACATGGGAGAAGCTATTAATTCAGACAAAGCTGATTATGGTGCAACTATTGGAAATGTAGACAACGTATTATTGTTCACTTCCAAACGCAACCCTCATACCGACCCGCTCAATAAAACCTATAACGAAGATTTGTTTTATTCATTAAGGGTAGACCGCTCCTGGGGATTTGCTGAGGAGTTTAAAAATATAAATTCACGTTATAACGAAGGTTCGGCCTGCTTAAGCAATGATGGCAGACAACTTTATTTTGCACGATGCAATTCGCCCGATTCCTACGGAAGCTGCGATTTATTCGTTGCGGATCTTAGGACCGACAGTACCTGGGGAGACATACGCAATTTGGGCCCACGCATAAATACGCACGGCTGGGATTCGCATCCTTCTCTTTCCCACTCCGGAGATACACTATTCTTTGCTTCCGATCGGATAGGCGGTTTTGGATATTCCGACATTTACTATTCTGTCCGAGACGCTACCGGAGCTTGGCAAAAGGCGTTGAACTTGGGGCCGATCATCAACACACGGGGAGCTGAGGTAAGTCCATTTTTTCATCACAAATTTAATGTATTGTACTTCAGTTCAAATGGACAACCATTGACGTTTGGAGATTTTGACATCTATAAAGTTTATCAGGGAGCCCAGACATGGAATGAACCGAAAAATATCGGACCTCTCGTTAACGGTGTGGGTAGTGAATATTATTTTACTATCGATTCACAATCTGATTACCTCTATTACGCCAGGTCTCCTGAAGAGGATATCAATAATCTTGATCTGCATTCCTTTCCCGTGCCAATGGAAGCGCAACCCGAGGCTATAGCGCACATACAAGGATCGCTACTAAATTCTGAAACTAAGAAACCCTTTAAGGGGATCGTATCCATTATTGACTTGGACAAAGGGGTGGAGGTAGCTCCCAAATTTCTCCGTGAAGATGGATCTTTTGATTTCGATCTTATAAACAAACGTAATTATTTGCTGATCATCCAAGGAGATGATTTTTTCCGTATTGAGGAATTATTCTTTATGGATGGCGATATGGAAATGAACCGTGAGGCTGAACCCATTGAAAGTAAAATCGCTTTTGAGTCCTTGGAGTTCGAAAACGGCAAGGCGGATATACTTCCGGTCATGCGTAAAGATTTGGACAAACTCGCCAACTTTCTCATTGATCATCCTAAATTTAAACTCAATATTTCAGGTCATACCGACTCTCAAGGAAATGAAGACTCCAACCTCCGTCTATCCCAAGCACGTGCCGATGCCATTAAAGCATATTTAATTTATGAGTTTAAAATCGAGGCCGCTAGAATTGAAGCACATGGATATGGAAGTGCAAAACCGATTACCGAGGAAAAATCAGAAAGTGAACGGAAGCTAAACCGGAGAGTTGAGTTCGACATCTTCCGAGAATGATAATTTTGATTTACAGGATAATTTCGCTGACGAAAAACACGCCAGCGAAACCAACACTGGCACCTAATTTCCTGATGATGCTTTATTTTTCCTCACGAAAATATCACCGTTATAATTCTTCAGCGTTATTTCGGGTCCGCCACCATTAATATCACCACGCTTCCATTCGTCAATAACTACTTTATAAACTCCTGCTTTTACATCTTTCTTCTGGACGGGGCCGGCCTCTTTAAAATTTACGTCAAAATCAGAATATATGTCTCCCTGTTCAGTTTTCATTTTCAGCGACGCCTTTAGGGCTGAGGGGAATGTGACGTTTATATCGCCGTTGTACGTCGTAAATGACATCGGTGTACCTTCAGTCACTTTATTAAAAGTAACTTCGATCTCTCCGTTATAGGTTGTTGCTACCACCGAACCAGAAATATTGAGGGCCGTGATTTCTCCGTTGTGATTGGTGAGTTCAATTGAACCTTGAATGTTTTCGGCCACCAAATTGCCATCGTTGTGAGTCTTTGCCTCAAGATCCATATTGGCAGGTAACTCAATCTCCAGGTTAAGTTTATTATTCCACGACCCTGAGTGCACCGTTATTGTGTTGCCATTTTCAACTACTTCCAGATCCATACCTCCTCCTCCGATCCTCTTAAGACCATCTTTGGTTTTACCTTTTTCATCGCCGTCATCCTGGGCCGCGGAATATCTCACGAGTATATCTTTCCGCGCAGTGCCTTTTACGGTTACTGACCCATAATTGATATGAGCCTTCAATTTCCCCCGTTTCCCAGGCTCACTCAATGGGACTGAAAACTCACTTTCGGTTTGACTAAAAGTTGTGAAAGAAGTAAGAAATAACACAAGGGTGATTAAGGGAGTAGCAATAATTAGAACGTACTTTTTCATGATTGTATAATGCTTTAAAAATTATTTTTTTTTGTTGTGATCTTTTCTATTCACGATTTCAATACCAGGCAGTCAATTTATTTTTTCCTTCAGGTAAACATTTCCATTGAAGGTCTCAAAATCCAAGTAAGCACCACCCGATCCGATTTTAAATCGGTTGCCATTTATTTTATATTTCATTCCTTGATCATGATTCTTTTTTTCTACCAGGGCGGGAAGAGGTTCAAGCCGATCGATGTTAGTATAAAAGCTGCCGTTGAAACTTTCAAAACTCATGCTTGCAGCAAGCCCTTTCTGAAACAATGCGTTGATGTCGCCGTTCAGGGAATAAAATCGGCAATCACGCTGAGGGTTTTGTGCGTACTCCACGTCTACATCTCCGTTGATTGTACTTGCGTGAGCTTCTCGCATAAGATTCTGAAGCCGAATGCTCCCATTTATATTATTGGCAGAGACCACCCCTTTTACATTTTCAACTACGATATCACCATCATTAATGGTACTGACAGATAAGTTTAATGAAGAAGGGATTTTGACTGTAAAGTCCATGCTATAGCCATAACTTTCATTACAGTTCTGACAATTGTTCATCCATGAATAACCCCAGTCTTTGTCCGTACTCGAATGCTTTCGAGGGCGTCTGGTGTTTTTTTCGAACGTCGTGCATAGACCATCTATATAAAGGATAATGGTGTCGGCAAGATCGATTACGCCAAGTTGAATTTCCGCTTTCCCTTTTTCAAGACGTTCTGGAGTTTTTGCATTTATATTTTTAGTGACCTCAACCAGAATTTTATCTCCCTCGTAAGCCTGTACTTTAATATCTCCATTTACGTTCGCGATCATCAAAGCGTTATCGACGCTTTTCTTTTCGAAGGTAAATTCCTTTACAATTTTTTCTGTATGCGTCTGGGCGTTAAGCAGCGTTGTAATACCCATGACAAACATTAATACTAATTTTTGTCTCATCGTTTTAATGATTTTAAATTCCAACTCGATGTTAGATTACCTGAATACTTTCCTGAATTTTCTTTTTGATATCGGATGGGGTTTCACCATCCTCCAGAATTTTCTTAAGTTCTTTAACCGCACCCTTCTCCTGCAATTCTGCCATAAGTTCTGCAAGGGCTACCTGTACTAGGGGCGACTTCTGCTCAGCGATGGATCGAACCAGCAACTCACGCACGCGACTGTCTTTACTATATGCCCTCAATGCATCCAGCGCCGCCAGACGAACACTCACGTTCTCGTCATTATTGAGGGTCTTTAGCAAGGCATCTGTTACCTTTTGACTAGCCTGATCCATTTCGTGAGTGAGATTAACTGCTTTCAACCGGTCGGTTGCCGATTCCTTCTCCAGTAACGACAACATCATCATCTCTTTGAGGTCGCTAATTTCTCTTCCCAGATAGACGATCTGTTCGTCTTTTTTCGTTGGAGACCTTAAGACGTAACCTATTGCTAGACCCAGGAGCAACGTTATGGATGCAAAAGCCAAACGGGGGGCAAATTCAGGCCAGGAAAAAAAGCTTTTCCAGTTGAATATTTTGTCCTTATTCTTCTCCATCTTCAACATCTGATGGAATTTGTCATCCAGGTCAAGCGAGGGAACTGGAGTCTCCAATTTAAAAAGTTGGTTTTCTAACTTTTCAAATCCTTCTAAGTCTTCCAGCTTAATTCCTCCGTGCTCGATCAGATTCTCGATTTCTTTCAAGTCATCTGGAGTTGCTCCACCTGAGTTATACTTATAAAGTAATCCTTGAATTTTTTCCGCCTCCATAATTACACGTGTTTTTCCAATTGCGTATATACAGCCTTTAATTCCTGCATTGCCCTGAAAACTTTTACTTTCACTGCACCCTCCGAACACCCCATAATTTCACCGATCTCCTTATATTTTTTTTCCTGAAACTTACTAAGCAAGAGTATTTCTCTTTTATCCTCCGATAATTTGTCTAAGGCCATAGACAAAAGATTTAGCTCGTCATCTCTTTGAAATTCAGTCGCTCTGTTATCTTCCGATCCTAGCCTGTCTTGCCAATTTTCTATTGAATCTTTTAGGCGAATCTTGTTTTTTCGGAAATTGTCGTGATTCACATTGCGCGCGATATGAAACATCCATGTTTTGAAGTCACCCTCCCCTCGAAAAAGATAACGGTATTTCAAGATCCGGTAAAAAACGTTTTGCACTAAATCTTCACTCAGATCCGAATCTTTATTCATCCCATAGAAGAAGCCAAACAACGGCTTCTTATAGCGTGCGAATAACAAGCCTAGTGTGTCCAGATGGCCATCTCTAACCTTGATCATCAAGGCATTATCAGTCAGTGCTTCCAAATGGGGCGATAAAGTTTTCAAAAGGGGAAACTTAGGCTTTTAAGAAAGGTTACAAGGTTAAAGGTAAGCTTTCTATAAATTTGTTGGAGGGGCCCGGGAGGTGGTCTCCTAGCAAAAATAGCGGGGTTGAAATCTACCTTGGATATGTATTGATCTATAAAAAATTCTTATCCTGATGGGAGTGTGGCAGATTTAGAAAAAGAAAGTAGTACACTTCCTCCATCCCATTCTAAAATGGCAATTTAGGTGATAGACACGAACCTATTATGTATTACGGATTTCTGGAGTGAAGTTTATTCCGTTCATCCTGGAGCTCGCGTGATAGTTTCGTTTGTCTTTCCATTGCCCGTTGTTTGTACTCCTCAAACTCATGCGTTAAAGCACCCACGGCAAGGTTTCGCTCGCTCAAAGAATTGCTTTGCAATTTCATTCTTCCTATCACCAGCCCTAACATTACCAGCAATCCTGCGATAATGACGGCAACTGTTGTGATAAAAGTCCCTTTGTTAAACTCGATGCCCAGAACATTGATGTGGGTACTGGCGTGTTGAATCTCTTCCATGGACTTTTCTTTTGCCTTCAGCCCTTGGATGGACTGGTTCAGTTCTCCTTTTAGTTTGTTGATATTTTGTTGAGCCACTTGAAATGCAGCCTCTTTTGCTGCGATCGTATCCTGTGCAATTTTCCAAACCCCGTCAAGTACAGACTCCTTAACAACTTTATAAGCACCGTAAGACTGAGATTTCCCCTTCATGTACAAAAACCGTTCTCGCAAGGAAGGGTTCTCTTGCAGGGTTTCCGGATCAGATTGAGAAAAGGAAACTTGAAAAGCCAACAACCAAACCAACAGAACAAATAGCATTCTCATATCTCAATTATTTTTTGGTAAAACAAGCTTAAAACTACTGTTCAAGGTAAACACAGTTAAAGTTTAACTGTTTCAACACCCCTATTAAATCGACAAAAGTCCTCGTTAAGCGATTAAAGGTAGTAATTTTTATTTTCTCTTCTTGAAAACCAACTCTGTCTGCTGGACGGCTATAACCCTATTAAATAATTCCTTCACAAAATGATATTCATTTGACGTAAACACTGGTTTTGCAATTAGCAAAGAGTTATTCACTGTAAGCTTATTTGCCGCATTTTGAATTTCAAATATGTAACGTCCTCCGTTTTGAGGAAGAGTTAAACCGACCTTGGGAGGTATTCCGTCTATTTCGTACTCTGACGGATACTCAAGACTAAAGATCATTATTTTTTCCCGGGGCGCTCCGAAATCCACAGGATATAGACGCTCGGAAGATCTAAAGCTATTTGTTTTCAAGGGCTCAATAAAAAAGGGATTGAACAAAAAATTATTACTATTGAGCGAATCATAACCTTCAATTTCAACCTCCAGTTTTACAACGACTGGTTTTTTCAGGTCTTCGGAATTTTCGATTTGAAATTTTTTAATAGTTACACTATTCAGGCTATTGGCCACATGGTCTATATATTCCTGCTGACTGCGGAACTTGTTTATCTTCTTTCGTTCCAGTACAGCATCGTAGCCTAAATAAGAATATTGAATGGATCCTCGTATTAGACCATCTTTACCCAAGACGAGAGTGATGACAGATAGCGTCTTTTCTTTATCGGAAGGTTTTATATCGTACCAATACGATTCCTTATCGCCGAGCACCCGTCCTTTTCCATTGAGGCAGCGAACAGGGATTAAACCAAAGGGATGGAAATCGTCAGTAGCGTCCAGCAAATAAACTTTGTCATTAATATTAAGCTTAGCAACTACATAATTAAATTCACTTAGCACAGGATAGAGTTCAGTGGCCAGGCCGTTATCACGTGTGGATAACAGCATTGGCTCTACGTTGAGATTCGCAAACTTTAAAGCAGCAATAAGCGATAAATTAATATCCCCAACGTTTCCTGTTTTAGATTCAAAAGCTTTTTTAATCCCAAACTCGCTATACTTGCCATACACATCATTCCAGCGGTACCAACCTTTTATAAAATCGTAAATTTTTTGTGCCTTTAGCAACTCATTGGTTTCGCCAATAATTATTTGCTCTACCTGATTATCTACGATGTCTTTTCCTCGTTTTATTTGTAATCCAAAATCAACACTTCTTCGCATTTCCTCGTCTGCATCTTTCCATTCTTTAGTAATCTTATTCGTTCGTCCATCAAAATATTTTATTTCAGATAATTCAAAATTTAACACCGATAGAAAATTTGATTTTGCTGTCATAAATTCTTCCTCTTGAAAGGCAGGAATATTTTTCATTCCGTATTTCAAACGTGTACAATCTGCCCGACCACCAGAAAAGCAGTCCTTAACAATCGAACTTTCATTTTTTGATAAAGTTTGAAACCCTCGTAATGAAATGTTGTAGACATAATTGGCGGGGATCAGACACCAAAATTCACTGTTGATTTTTGGGATATCGCACTGAAATTCCCAGGACCGAAAATTATAGAAAAAAGGAGATTCCAGTTTGTAAAATACTTCAATGACACTACCAACCTGAACGTTGGGTATTGCAAATTTCTTTGCGTTATAATTCTTATTAATATCTTCAGAAAAGATATTTTTTGAATCCAATTTCATTTCCCGTATGGAGCCGTTTTCTACGTTAAACGAAGAGGCTTTTACGGTTAAAATTTTTTCAATGCGGCTATCGTTTTTTCTTAAGAAAATTTGAAAATTAGCCTGTGATAGGCCCCCTTTTTTTAAAATTTTAATCTTGGTATGATATTCAAAAATAAGGTTGTTATCATTGTCGTTGTCCACGTAGGCTTCTCCAAATTCATCTAATATAAGGGCCACTGCAGCCGTATCTTTATCGTAATTCTTAATATCCAATTCACGATAAGTAGCTTGACCATACGGAAAACCATTACCCTGAGCATAACTTATAAAATGTAGACAAAGGAATGGGAACGCTATTAAAAGATGTCGCATAAACTGGTTTAGAGATTAGAGATCCCTATCTATTCCCTTTAAGGAACAAGCGTAACCTTGGGTTAAGGTGTCAACAACTTAAAGGCGTGTGACCACTGATTGTTAAGAAATCCCGGAATACACCAAAGTATACACAACGGTTCAATTGCGCGGGCAGCTTCGGCTTTACCCATATCGGCAATTTCCCATCCGAATAGATCTAAAATGTGAGAAGTTTCCTCCTTAGAAGCGTCATTATTGCCGCAGATAAACATGGTGGGTTTTCCTCCAGGCAGAGAGGGATTTACCATCTGCGCATTTCCGACGCTATTAAAAGCTTTAACAAAGTTGGCCTCGGGTGCCAATTTCTGTAGTCTTTCCATCAATGAATATTCTAACGTCGTAAAATATTTCAGCACTCCGTTTTCTGGCGGAGCTTCGGATATTGGATTGGTCGTGTCGAGAATGGTTTTACCTTTTAGATTCGACGCAATAGATTTTACTAAGGCTTCTGCACCATTCCCTTTTACAGCGAGCACTGCAATGTCGGCGAACTTTGAAGCTTCTTCAAAACTTCCAAGCTTCGCATCCACGTTTTTACTTTGCCAACTACTAAGCTTTTTCGTGTCGCGGCTTCCAACCATTACTTCATAACCATGTTTTAGAAATCCGCTTGCCAGAACTTGGCCTACCTGACCAGATCCAAGAACACCAATTTTAGTTTTAGCCATAGTAATTTCAGATTTTAGCTTGACGATTTTAGATTTGATTCAATTTCCAATTTAATCGTACCCAATCTACAATCGTAATATGCTAAAAATAGGACTGCTATCCGATACTCATGGCTATCTTGATCCAAAAGTTTTTGATCACTTTAAGTATTGCGATGAACTATGGCATGCCGGTGACATCGGGAATTCAACCGTTGCAGATGCGTTGGAAAAGTTTAAACCTTTGCGCGCAATTTTTGGAAATATTGATGATAAAAACTTACGGGAAAGATATCCTGAAGATTTGTTTTTCACATGCGAAGAAGTTAACATTTGGATGACACACATTGGTGGTATACCTCCAAACTATAATGAAAGGGTAAAAAAAATTTTAAAGCACAAAACTCCTGATCTTTTTATTTGCGGACACTCCCATATTCTAAGAGTCAAACGCGATCCTAATTTTAGCAACATGCTTTATGTAAATCCAGGTGCTGCAGGAAATCAGGGATTTCATCCTATAAAAACGCTGGTACGATTTGAAGTAAATCAAAATAAAATTGAAAATATGGAAGTTATTGAAATAGGAAAAAGAGGAGCAATAAGCCTATGAGTAAAATTCTGATAGGCTGTAAATTTCCATGTGAGACAGCTGTTCACTATGCTATGATGCTACTTTGACCTAACCTGCGAGAACCTATTGGTAAGGCTAGACGTACTGGTTTAACATAACAGGCATCACCAGCATCAGAATGTCTTCACTGTTATCCTTTTCAGCGGGTAAGATTACACCTGCTTTATTTGGAGCAGACATCGTCAGTTTGATTTTAGTCGAATCCATATTGGTGAGCATCTCGATCAAAAATTTAGCATTGAATCCTATTTCAATATCTTCTCCGTCGTGCTCACAGGAAAGCCTTTCGTTTGCTTCATTGGAAAAATCTAAGTCCTCAGCGGAGATTTGCAGTTCACTACCTGTTATTTTTAACCTTACCTGATGTGTGGTTTTATTAGCGTATATAGAAATACGTTTCAATGCCCCTAATAAATCACTTCGCTCAATCATCATTTGAATGTTATTCTGCGTAGGGATAACATTGTCGTAGTCCGGAAAACGTTCATCGATAAGGCGGCAAATCATTTTTATATTACCGAACTTGAAGTAGGCATTTGACATGTTAAAGTTGAGGCTTACTTCAGTGTTCTCAGAAGGCAGTGTTGCTTTTAAAAGATTTAAAGCTTTGCGAGGTATAATGATGGAATTTCCATTCGAGGATTTTACATCAGATCTTCTGTAACGAACCAAACGGTGACCGTCCGTAGCGACAAAAGTAGAATTCTTTTCCCCTAAGTTTACGAACACGCCGGTCATGGCAGGCCGAAGCTCATCGTTGCTTGTAGCAAAAATGGTATTGTTAATCGCACGAGCTAAAACTTCAGTAGAAATTTCTGCGGTGAAGTCATTGGACACAGAAGGAACCTTGGGAAAATCAGTAGCATTTTCTCCAGATAATTTATAACGGCCATTATCTGAGATAATTTCAATGCTGTACGTAGATTCATCAATCGAAAACGTTACAGGCTGCTCCGGAAGATTTTTAAGTGTATCTAATAAAATGCGCGCAGGTACTGCGATGCTCCCTTTCTCCTTCGATTCAACTTGAAGGTCAGTGATCATGGAAGTCTGAAGGTCTGACGCGGTAACAGTAAGCCCACCTTTTTCCAGTTCGAAAAGGAAGTTCTCTAAAATAGGAACGACAGGATTGGTAGTTATGACGCCATTAATATGAGATAATTGCTTAAGCAGGTAAGCAGAGTTGACTATAAACTTCATTCGTGAAAAAGTGGTTGATTTTCTAAGCGTGGTAAAGTTATAAAGAAAACCGAATAATAAAATGAGCAAGTAAAACTCTCAAGCTAAGGCCTTTCCACGTGATTTATTTCTCAAAAAAAGCTTTTCGCTTAACAACCTTCTGGATCTTACCGGGCTTAAAAAAAGCCCCCTGAACGCCATTTATTAAACCGGGCACCTGCTTACCTTTTTCAGATGGAGAGTACAGTTCCAATGTATAGATCCGTTGGGCAACGTCCTTCACTGTTATCACATGAACGGGGGCGGGTTTACCCAGATTATTAGTAAAAATACCCTTATCGACATATTCATCTACTGTAAGGAGAGAAACATCATCGAGAAAATCATTGAGTTTTGCTGTGTCTAGCTCCTCCAAACCCTTTACCGCAAAAAAATTATCTTGTAAGGCAACTTCAAAATCATCGGCAGGTTTTTGCGGGAAGCGGGATTCCAGGTGTTGAAAATTGCGCCAGTTAAAACTAAATACGTATTTATTTTTCCAATCCTTTTCCGCCAATTCAAATATCCCGGATACATACACCCGATACCCTGGAATAGTTACCAGGTATGATTTTCCACTTCCGTCTGCTTCGCAAAAAAAGGCTTGCGTCTTTAGTGCATTTCCCCCGGCGTAAAATATGGATTTCGTTATTCCTGAAGCTATCAGGGAAACTTTAATGCCATTGAGCTTGAGAGCACGGCTTGTTGAATCCTGCATGGAAGCAGCCAGAGGTCTTTTAGGTTCAGCTTGCTGAAGGGTGGCAAACAACACTTCAATCATTGCAGGATCTGCCTCGAACTGGTTATTAACCTCCCATTTGGATCCATTGAATTTTAATTCCACCCGGTCCTCTCCAGATTCAAGAACAACCTGATCGATACTTTTAAGGTCGTAATCTTTAAATGTATTTTTATCGATCTCAATAGTACCATCCTTTTGGTAAACCCAATACACTATGGCGGTCGTGCAACATAACACGAGGAAGAGAATGGCTAGCCGTTTATTTTTCTTTTCCTGCATGTTAGAATTTAGCAAACCTTCTTTTCCGTAAAAACATTTTTAGGATACCATAGGAAATTAACAAAATAAGAGGCAGCGCCAGGTTTATCAATTGCCATTTCATTCGGTTCCCTTTTATTTGAACCTTATCGAGAGGCCGGATTTTCACTTCTTTATTGCGCGCCTGAATTAATCCATTCTCATCGGTCAGATACGCTAGCGTATTAAGCAAAAAGTCACGGTTAGCAAAAGTCGTATTTGTTAAGGGATCGAAGCCTAAGGGCAAAGGCTGATTAGTACGAGGGTTCGCATCGTTACGTGCGATGTCTCCATCTGAAACAACTACCAGTTTCGTGGTTTTGCTTTCATCAAGGGTTTCGGATTTAGATGCACCTTCAGGAGCGAACCGGTTTTTATATAATGATGTAAACCTACCTTCCAATAAAAAACCTACTGGTATAAAACGAGTGGAGTAATCGGTATCCCTCAGATTTTTTCTTAACTCGTTTACATTAATATGAACCGGGGCGGTAATTGTCCTTGAATATTGTGACGTCATCAGCAATGGCGTTTTTCTTATGTTGTCGGCTTTAACGGTATCTATGCTGCTGCAAAATTTAATCAAAACAGCGTCCAGATTTCGTGTTATTGGATGATTTGCAAATTGTCCAATGAGCGGGAAGAATGGCCATTCCATCAACTGCATCCTTGGCTTCCCTCCTGCCTGACTTGTAATTACCGGATACATTCCTGATCGCCTGTCTTGAACAAGATTGGGATTTAGTCGAACGCCGTATCTAAAAAGCTGATCGTCGAGGTTAAGATTGTAAGGGGTAGCAAAGTAATCATCCCGGGAAACACTGTCCATGGACGCACCTACCTTGTCAATCAGAAAAAGTACTTTACCTCCCTGCATGATGTACTGGTCCAACTTGTATTTATCCAGTTCAGAAAAGGATCTGGTTGGCTTCGCTATAATCAATGCAGCATATCGTTTAAGGTCATCGGTTAAAGAAAGAGTTAAATTATTTACATCATATATTTCCAATAGAAGGTTTCTTAAGCTGAAGGTGTTCAAAGAATCCAACTCCCCATGCCCTAAAACATAACCGACTTGCTTCCTTTCGATATTTACCATTTTGTAAATAGCACTGATAAGTTCGTATTCAATTCCTTCTATGGATTGATTAATTTCTTCTTCCGGTGTACCTGCCTTATTTCCTTTCAGTAGCATTACTCCGGTTTCAAAACCTTCGTAAGCTACTACCACTCCCGGAAAAACTATTTTTTCTTCACGTTGACCATCCCGGGTATCAATAATGTTTGTCGGTTGAATGCCTTTAGCTGAAAGATCGGCCATAAATTCATTGCGCGCCGTTGTACTCATGGCAACAGCAGGATCGGATATTGAATAGCTAATTTTATTATCTGAATAGATCCTGAATTCTTCCAAGGTTTCTAAAATCGCCTTTTGAAAGCGTTGAAAGCTAGCATTTAAATTTCCTTCCAAAAAAACTTCTACATGCAAATTATCATCAAGATTCCGAAGTATCTGAAGCGTTTCCTCTTTTACACTATAGCGCTTTTCTTCTGTAAGATCGATGCGATAAAACTGTCTTGAAACCAAAAGATTGATGAGCGCCAGGAGAACGAATCCATTGACAAATGTTAAGATATCCCCGAGCTTCCGGCTTTTCCACTTTACCATTGTCTGCTGCCTAAGATTAATTTAGTAATGGATAACATCAGGAAAATAATGCTTAAAAAGTAAACAATATCACGCGTATCGAGCAAACCTTTACGCATGGTTTCGTAGTGATAAAGTATGCCAAGTTGTTTTATCAGCAAAGCATTCGTTACCCAAACATTTAAGGATGAGACAGAGTCGAAGCCCAAGAACGCAAGAAAGCATAAAAATGCGGCGAGGATAAAGGCGACGATTTGATTTGGTGTAATGCTAGAGGCGAATAATCCAATAGCGCAAAATACACCCGCTAAAAACGCCAGCCCTATGTATGAGCCTATCACTCCTGCAGTGTCGATGTTTCCGCTGGGATTTCCTAAAATATATATTGAATAGTAATACAGGACCGTAGGAAACAGGGCAAATAAAACCAGAAAAAAATTCGCCAAAAACTTTCCAATAATTATATCCCAGTCGCTAAGCGGTTTAGTTAACAATAGTTCTATCGTGCCCGCCTTCTTCTCTTCTGCAAAACTCCTCATCGTTATTGCAGGCACTAAAAAAATAAATACATAAGGGGCTAGCAAAAATAATGTATCCATATCGGCATAGCCATATTCCAGCACGGATGTATCAGGAAAAACCCACATCAAAAGTCCTATAACAGTCAAAAAAACTCCAATGACTATATAGGCGATAAGTGAGTTTAAAAAGCTGTTGAATTCTTTGGAAAATACGTGAAGCATATTAATAAGTACGAGGTGCGAAGGACAGCTTGCCCCGATTTGTCGGGGAAGTACGATTATAGGATTGAGAATTGGCTTCCTCCAAGGGTTTGCAGCGCTTTAAAGATTTCGAAGTTCTATTCACAGGATTTCATTTTTTTACAGACCGTTTGCAAATTTAAACTTCTTCCTCCGACGCAGTTGTAGGCAAGGTTAACTCGCGAAAAATATTCTCTAAGGTATTGTCTTCTTTTTTCAGACCTATAAGAGATAAGTTATTTTCTGCCGCAAATCTGAATATTTCAGGGCGCAGATCTAGCGTCCCATCCGATATAACTTTGAATTTAAATCGTTCCAATTCGTGAACTTCCGTTACACCTTGTAGTAATTTTAGTTGTTCAAGGGTGACATCTCTTTCAAATTGAACTATAATGACTACGGAATCGCCGTGTGTCCGCAAAATATTCTCAAGTTTATCGTCCGCGACAATTTCACCCTTGTTAATTACAATAACTCTATCACATAACGCTTGCACTTCCTGCATTATATGTGTAGAGAATATGACAGTCTTTTGTTGGCTTATCATCTTGATTAGTTTCCGGATCTCTACGAGCTGATTAGGATCTAACCCAGAGGTTGGTTCATCCAGAATTAGAATTTTGGGATCGTGTATCAAAGCCTGGGCTAGTCCTACGCGCTGGCGGTATCCCTTCGAAAGTTCTTCAATTTTTTTATTCTGCTCAGCGCCTAATCCACAAAGATCCACGATCTCCCTCACGCGGTGTTTAAGTTTTTCTCCACGCAATCCATAGAGCTTACCTATAAAACTCAGGTATTCATGCGTGTAAAGGTCAAGATAGAGTGGATTATGCTCCGGCAAATAGCCGGTGATTTGTTTAACTTCCATGGGTTTTTCAACCACATTAAAACCTCCAACCCAAGCTTCGCCTTCCGTGGGTGGAAGAAAGCAAGTGACAATTTTCATCGTCGTTGATTTACCTGCACCGTTAGGTCCGAGAAACCCAACGATTTCGCCTTCCTTTATATTGAAAGAAATGTTTTTAACCGCTTTTTGTTTGCCGTAAATCTTCGTTAAATTTTTTAGCTGCAGCGACATGTTCCAATGTAAATTTTAGAAGGTCAAGTTTAGAGCTTTGCTAGTGAAAACCCGAAATTTTATGTAAAAACTTTAACTTAAATACAACATGCGTTTACGAACGGACACTTTGGGCGATTAATTGCCGTTGAAGTAAAACAAAAATTACCCAACTTTGCCAAAAGTTGTCAACCCGCGAAGCTTTAGAAAAAAACATATGCGTTACTTATTTTTTACTTTATGTCTCTTGCTTTCTACGTTTTGTATTGCCCAGCCCGGATACCTCATTCAATTTAAAATAACGGGACTCAAAGATACTGTTATTCATCTGGGTCACTCCTACGGTGAAGCTACCTACCTGAAGGATACTGCCCAGGTAAACAGCAATGGTGAATTTGCTTTCGAGGGAAAAAAGACCTTACGCCAAGGTGTATATTTTTTGGTACTTGGTAAAAACAAACAATTCGATGTGGTGATCGGTAATGATCAACGGTTTACTATGACAACAGATCGAAGCGAATATGTTAAGAATATGACCGTTACAGGAGATGAGGATAATAAACTCTTCTTTGAAAATATGATTTTTAACATGGAGCGGCATAAAGAGGCAGCACCCTATGTGAAAATAATTCAGGATAGCACCCTGGCAGAAGATAAAAAGAAGGAGGCTCGAAATGCGTTTTCAAAAATAAACGATAGGGTTATCGCTTACCAAACCGAACTGTTTTTAAAACATCCCACCACACTAACAGCGAGAATTATTAAATCAAATCAAAATATAATCATACCCGATCCCCCTAAAAGAATGGATGGAACCGTTGATAGTACATTTCGGCTAAAATGGTATCGGGAGCATTTTTTCGACAACATTGATCTGGCCGACGATGCATTTCTGCAGATGCCCAAACCTATTTATCGAGACAAAATAAATGAGTTCCTCGACAAGCTGTATGTGCAAAATCCTGATACAATTACAAAAGCAGCTGAAAAAATTATAGCCAAAGCAAAGAAAAATCAGGAAACCTATAAGTATGCTGTTTGGACCTGCCTATCGAAGTATCAACAACCCGAAATTATGGGGCTAGATGAAGTGTTTGTAAATCTTTACGACAAATACTTTGCAACAGGAGAAATGAATTTTTGGGTCAATGATAAGATGAACAAAAATTTAAAGGAACATGCAGATAGGTTGCGCAAAAGCTTGGTGGGAAAGACAGGGCCAAACCTCATTATGCAGGATACTAATTTCAAACCCCGCTCGATGTATGATATAAAAAACAAATACACCGTATTATTCATCTTTGATCCTGATTGTGGTCACTGTAAGACAGAGACTCCCAAACTCGTATCATTATACAACAAGAAAAAATTTGATATGGAAGTTTATGCAGTAAGTGCTGATTCATCAATGGTTAAAATGAGAGACTATATAAAGGAAATGAATATGAATTGGATAACGGTAAATGGTCCAAGAACCTACGTGGGACCATACCAGAACCTGTACGATGCCATTACTACTCCATCTCTTTACGTACTTGACAGCAAGAAAAAAATCATTGGCAAAAAAATACCCACTGAAAAACTTGAAGAATTTTTAACGCAATACGAAAAATTTCAAAAAGATAAACTGCAAGGGAAAACGAAAACAGCAACTAAATCTTAGTTTTTTTTGCAATAGTAGTCGGTGACGTTGTAATTAGTAAATTTGATATTCGACAAATAATAAGTTTAACAGATTGCCGTTTTTCGCCTGCAAACCGACGAAGCAAACCTAGATTTGCAATAGACCAACGGATGATATACTGATTAGGGTTGAGGATGAGGCCCAAATTTCGCTGAAAATGGCCTTTTGTAACATTTTTTAATATTTAGGAGTCTAAGATGCAACTATTCATGTACTATGGAGTATCTATTGAAGACAATACCCGATAACCTTAAATTTTTTAGCTATGGCATTTCTTGATAAACTTCTGGGCAAAAAGAAAAAAACGGTGCTCAAGGCAAAGTGCCCGATTACAAAAGAATCGATAGAGGAGGGATTTGGATTTATGCTGACTACAGCTCAGGTAATAGCCTCCAGGAAATATTGGGACATGATCATGACCGAGCCCGAGACAATGTCGTATACGGTATCACATTTTAAGAATCAGGCTTCAGGCACTCAAATGCGCCACATGATTTTTGAAAAGTACAGCAGTGTTGACAAACCCTGGATGGTGTCGGACTCCTGCATTAATCTCTTTGAACAAATAGACAAAAATTCCGCCCGTGAAAATGCGAGGAAGTGGTGGGCAAATGAAGGGGCTTTCAATCCGGAAAATTCTGGACCAGCACTGGTAGCTCTTGATCCTCAAACTTATCAAACCCTAAAGGATTACGCCGTTCTGGAAGCTGGAAGGTCGAAGATAGTTTTACGCTAGTTTTAAAGCTTAAAACAGAAAGCTGGTTTTTTATATAGGTTTAGGTTTAGGTTAAAGCCGTGCCGGGGGGTACGGCTTTTTGATTTTATGGCTATTCGAAGGCAAGGTGAAATGGACCCCAGTAGCTCTGATTTAAGCTTTACGCTCTTAGTTGCTTCTTTCAATTGTAAACTGAACAAGCTGTATAAGCGATTTTTTATATGCGCTTTCTGGAAAATCTTTGAGTAACATCATCGCCTCTTTGTGATATTTATTCATGGAGTCTATCGCATATTCAATCCCTCCTGATTTTTTTACAAATTCAATCACCTCTTTAACTTTCTTGGGTTTTTCGCTTTCGTTCTTCACAATTCCGATGATCCTTCTTTTCTCCCCCCAGCCAGTCTTCGACAGCGCATAGATCAGTGGAAGAGTCATCTTTTTTTCTTTGATATCTATACCAACGGGTTTACCTATCTCCAGTTCGCCATAATCAAATAAATCATCCTTTATTTGAAACGCCATTCCAATTTTTTCACCGAACTCTCGCATGGTCTCAACTATCCCACTGCCAGCTTCTGCTGAACTTGCACCCACAGCACAACAAGAAGCGATCAAAGAAGCTGTTTTCTGCCTGATAATTTCGTAATAAATATCCTCTGTAATATCCAAACGCCTGGACTTCTCAATTTGCAATAGTTCCCCTTCGCTCATCTCGCGAACAGCATCAGTAACAATACTCAATAAATTAAAGTCCTTGTTTTCGACAGACAGCATCAAACCACGCGTAAGCAGGAAGTCACCCACTAGCACAGCAACCTTATTTTTCCATAACGCATTAACAGAAAAGTAGCCCCTTCGATAATTAGCTTCATCTACCACATCGTCGTGAACCAGTGCCGCTGTATGAAGTAGTTCGATAAGGGATGCTCCTCGAAATGTGGATTCATTAATTTTCCCACACACCCCGGCGGATAAAAAAACGAACATCGGCCGCATCTGCTTACCTTTGCGCTTTACGATGTAATTCATGATTTTATCCAACAAGAGAACATTGCTTTTCATTGAAGCTCGGAATTTGGGTTCGAACTCTTCCATCTCACGGGCAATCGGAGCTTTTATATCTTCCAAGCGTAAAGGCATGCGGCGCAATAATACGCATTGATTTTAATGTGTTGAAGTGTTTTGATATTTTAGTGTAGGAACCAAAACGAAGATGAGAAGGAACTGTTACGCTCCGTAGTTAGCTAATCATAATTTGATAATTTTAAAAAAAATGATGTTAATAATCCATTAATTAGGCCCTCAATTCGAAATTCCTCTGAAAGCCATTCCCTAGTCCATGACCAAGAAAAAAATTTTACCTCCTGACGCTCCTAAGGTTATTCTGGAATTGATCTCGTATAACCGGGAGGCGTATAGCAGGTTTGACGACCTCAAACCGGAAGTTCTACTTCAAAAACTTCAGCCCGATCAAGTAAACTGGATTAACCTTGACGGTCTCAGCAGCCTGGAAACTATTGAAACCCTTCAAGCACATTTTTCACTCCACACATTGTTAATAGAAGACGTATTGAATGATCAGCGTCCAAAAGCGGAAGAATTTGACGACTATTTCTTCTTCACGTTAAAGATGCTTTATCGAATAGATGATACGAGTATTGATTACGAACAAATAAGTTTTGTGCTGGGTCAAAATTTTCTAATCTCCTTTCAGGAAAAGGAAGGTGATTTGTTCGATGGATTTCGAGAAAGAATACGCCTTGATCAGGGGAAAGTCAGAAAAAAACAAGCCGACTATCTTTTATACAGACTCATCGATATCATTGTCGATAATTATTATAACGTTCTTGACAGAATTGGTGACCTGATCGAGGAAACAGAAGACAATGTATATGAAAACCCAACCAACGAGACCTTTCACAAAATTCAATCCCTGAAAAAAGAATTGATTTATTTGCGCAAGGCTCTTTATCCGTTGAGAGAGGCGCTGGGTAAAATTATAAAAGGTGAATCGGTATTTATTTGTGACGAAACGATACGTTATTTTGCTGATGTCTATGATCACGTGGCCCATCTCATTGATTCGCTAGATACTTACAAAGATTTAACCTCCAGCTTGCTCGACATTCATATTAACGCTATGAACACCCGCATGAACGAAGTGATGAAAGTGCTGACTGTAATCTCTACGATCTTTATGCCTCTTACCTTTATTGTCGGAGTTTATGGAATGAATTTTGATTTTATGCCCGAATTGAAATGGCGTGGTGGCTACTTTGGAGTATGGGGTGTAATGCTCTTCATTGTCATAGGTATGTTGCTATTTTTTAAACGAAAAAAATGGTTTTAGTCCATTGGTACTTCACTTTCCAATCTTGCCTCTACAAGTTCGGGCAAGGTCTTATTCACTTTTAGAATCTTAAATTTATACCCATTCAGTGAAAAGGCATCTCCTTCCTTAATGTAAGGTCTATGGAATGTTATCATGCCTGATAACGTCTCATAGTCTTCCGATTCCGGGAATGGTACCTCAATAAATTTATTGATGTCATGAATTGAGGACTGAGCCACGATTTGATACACCTGTTTATCAAGCAGGGTAACGATTTGCTGTTCATGATCATGCTCATCCTGAATCTCGCCGACAAGCTCTTCTAAAATATCTTCCAACGTTACGATACCGATCGTTCCACCGAACTCGCTTACAACAATCGCCATTTGGGTTTTCCTTCTTTGAAATTCCCGAAGCAATGCATCAATGGGTTTTGTCTCTGGAATAAAATGGGCTAGACGCATAACATCTCGAAGTCCCTTACCCGTGCGTTGAAAGTGCGCTGTAATAACATCTTTGGCGTGAACGATGCCTATAATTTCATCGAGCGAATTTTCAAAAACAGGATAGCGTGAATATCCTTCCTTTAAAATTATCTCCATTGTGTCCGGAATAGTCAGGTCGGCCTTAAGTCCGCTGATCTTTACACGAGGAACCATAACTTGCCTTACAATACGATCATCAAAATCAAATACGTTTTGGATTAACTCCCGCTCACCTGGCTCGATAGCTCCTCCTTCTTCGCTTTCTGCAATGATTAATCTTAATTCTTCCTCTGAATGGATTTCTTGTTCACTAATGGGTTTAACGCCTAGGAGTTTTAAGATGACATTTGCAAATCCATTAAGAAGCCAGATGAACGGCTTAAATACCGTGTAGAATATCCGTAGCGGAATGGAGAGCTTCAGTGTAGTGGCCGTGGGATAACGAATTGCTAATGATTTTGGAGCAAGCTCGCCAAATACAATATGCATAATGGTCAATACTGCGAAAGCAAGAGGTAAAGCAATGTTATGTGCGACGGTTGCGCTTATGGAAAGTCCCAGGACGCCCATTAGATTAAGAATAATTCTTGTCATCACATCCTCCCCCACCCATCCTAACCCAAGGCTTGCTAATGTTATTCCTAATTGAGTAGCAGCGAGGTAGCCGTCAAGATTATTGATCACATTTTCGGCTGCACGTTTTGAGAGGTTGCCCCTTTCCAGCGCTATTTGAGAAGATCTAACTTTAACAATAGCAAACTCCGCAGCTACAAAAAAACCATTCAGTAAAACCAGAAGAAAAGTTACTATAACATCAAGAGCCATAAGAATTTACTATAAGCAAAGGTAGCAAGAAACTGAAGGCTACCTCCTATATTTTTTTTCCTGTTTCTTGTACAAAGAGTTCCGCCGGTGAAGGTTATAGTTACAACAATATATGGTTTTTGCTTTTATATTCTGCTTGATTAGAATTAGAGCCATGCACCACAAAATTCTCGCTCTACAATCTTTTTAATTTTGCTTCAGGTTAATGGCATCGAACCAATTAGACATAGAAAAGCCCCTTAGGTAAATGGGGCTCTTTGTTAGTGTATTTTTAGAGTTTCTTTTCAAGTGCTGCAATGTTATCCTGGGCTTCATTTTTACCCAACGATAAGGCCTTTTTATAGAGTTCAACAGCTTCCCTTAATGTTTCTTTCTTTTTACGTGGGGCAAGTTTAGTACGATTGGCAGCTTCCTCCACTGCCTGCGCACGCGCATAATAAGCATCCGCCTCGCTCATCTTACTTTGAATCATTATCTCCTGCACGCGAGCTTCGATCAGGGCCAGCTCCTGAGTTTTAGTTTCAATTTGTGATTGTTTATCGGTAAGCTCTGCCTCCTGCATACCTACCGTGGTAATCAGATTCTGATTTTCATTTCTGTATTTCTCGACTTGCTCCTGTAATGCAGCAATTTCCTGAGATTTGGATTGTAGGTCGGCTCTCAACTTTTTAATGGTCTTGGAAAACGCATTCGAATTTGAATTGGAATCCTTCAACGCTTTTTCCATTTCATCAATTTTCTTTTGGGTGTCTTTCACATAGCCATTGATGTCCTTCATCCTGTTTTTATAGTCAGCGAAGGTTGTCCCCTCTACCATATTTACCCTGAGAAGTTGACGGCTTGCATCAATAGAGTCCATCATGGTTCCTACTTCCGTTAAGGTTTCCGCCATTTTTTGACTCGTTTCCAATTCGAGTTGTAAAGAATCTACTTTCGTCCGTAACATTTCTTTTTCATTCGCGCCACAACCGGCTATCAGGATAGCTACAGGTATAACAAAAACAAGTTTTGTGATCATAGGGAGTTGATTTAGTTAATAAACAAAAATACGGTTGATTTCGGTGTTAATAAGGTTTCGCAGGGCAAAATATTTTTTTTTCAACGATGACTAGCTATTATTCCGGCCAGATGAACATTCATAACATTATGTGGTTTTCTTTTTGGGTTTATACAAAGGAAGTTAAATTTGCACCTGTTTTGAAAGATCTTCTTATTCATTCATGCCCAAATTAATTACCACGCGAACCCGTATCGCTGACCTGGGCAAACCTCGAATCATTGTCATCGGTGGAGGTTTCGGCGGCTTAGAAGTAGCCAAGGGACTAAATGGGTTTAAGGCTCAAACGGTACTCTTCGATAAATATAATCATCATTGTTTTCAACCTTTGCTCTATCAGGTTGCTACGTCGGCGCTTGAAACAAGTTCTATTGTTTTTCCTTTCCGTAAGCTTTTCGGAAAACAGGAGGACTTCTTTTTTCGGTTGGGTGAGGTAACTCATATCAAGCCTGAAGAAAACTATATTGAGACTTCCATTGGCGGTATAGAGTATGATTACTTGGTAATCGCTAACGGAGCGACTACTAATTTTTATGGCATGAACGATGTGCAGCAGAATGCGTATGTCCATGAAGAGTATTATTGATGCCATTAAATTGAGAAATATCACAATTCGAAATTTTGAAACTGCGTTGCTAACCGATGATCAGGAGTTGATGGAGAGTCTCATCGATGTGGTTATTGTGGGTGGCGGACCTACTGGTGTTGAACTGGCAGGCGCTTTATCCGAATTAAAGATACATGTATTTCCTACAGACTATAAAGAATTGGAACTGAGGAATATGGAGATCCATTTGATAGAGGCTACGCCGCGGCTCCTCAACGGAATGTCTGACATTGCGTCGAAGAAGGCACTGCAATATCTTCAAGATATGGGTGTACAAGTTCATTTAAATTGCGCCGTGAAATCCTACGATGGATATGAAGTCGTATTTAATTCCAACGAGAAGTTAATAACGAGAAATCTCATCTGGGCCGCCGGAGTGAAGGGTCAGCCAATCGCAGGAATAAAAGCTGAATCAATTGGTCGCGGTGGGAGAATTCAAGTAGATGAATTTAATCGAGTGAAGGGATATGAAAATATTTTTGCAATAGGTGATGCCGCGATTATGGAAGCAGATCCGTCCTTTTCCAATGGCCATCCGCAAGTGGCTCCACCCGCTATGCAGCAAGGGAGATTGGTTGCCGAAAATATTAAACGGCTCATTCGTAAAAAGCAGATGAAACCGTTTCGATATAAACACCAGGGCTCCATGGCTACGGTGGGAAGAAATCGGGCTGTCGTTGATTTAAAAGCTTTTAAGGTACAAGGTTTTGTTGCCTGGTTTATCTGGATGTTTGTTCATTTGATTTCGCTTATTGGATTTAGAAATAAGTTCTTTGTTTTGCTTACTTGGCTGTGGAGTTATTTTTCCTATGATAAAAGTAACCGGTTGATAATTGCCCGTCCAAAAGACGGCATTCAATAAAATGGCTACATCCAACGATAGGCACCTCACTCCAATATCTGCTGCCGGCGTTCTGGTTACACTGGGAATCATATATGGAGATATTGGAACCTCGCCCATTTACACTTTCAGATTTATCGTAGGAGAACATATTATCACAGAGGAAATAATTTTTGGAGGTCTCTCTTGCGTATTCTGGACCCTCTCACTCATCACCACCATTAAATACGTTTACTTCGCTTTAAATGCTGATAACCGCGGTGAAGGTGGAATTTTTGCACTCTATGCATTGGTCAGAAGGTATAAAGCGAAGTGGGTTATATACCCAGCAATTATCGGTTGTGCCACACTGATTTCGGATGGTTTCATAACTCCAGCTATCAGCGTGACCTCGGCTATCGAAGGTTTACGCCTTATTCATCCGGTATCCCTAAACACCATTATAACCATTGTTATATTAATTCTGGTTGCTCTATTTATCTTTCAACAATTTGGTAGTGGTGTAGTAGGTAGAACATTCGGTCCTGTAATGCTCTGCTGGTTTTTATTCATCAGCATTATTGGGTTTATACAACTCATTAAAAATCCAGATGTTTTAAGGGCCGTAAATCCTGTATATGCCTTCAATCTGCTGGTTAAATATCCAGGGGGTTTCTGGATTCTCGGAGCTGTTTTTTTATGTACCACGGGAGCAGAAGCGATGTACTCTGACTTGGGGCATGTCGGCAAAGGCAACATACGGATCAGTTGGGCCTTTGTAAAAGTGGCATTGTTAATAAGTTATTTTGGACAGGGCGCTTGGTTGTTGGAGCATAAAGGAACTACACTGGATGG
This sequence comes from uncultured Bacteroidota bacterium, assembly GCA_963837415.1. Lineage (GTDB taxonomy): Bacteria > Bacteroidota > Bacteroidia > Cytophagales > Cyclobacteriaceae > Chryseolinea. The sequence goes on from CAWING010000012.1 coordinate 611,070, forward strand.
TAAAATACCCTTCTTTGAAATTATCCCTGAGAGCCTTTTGATCTTTGGCATTATCCTGGCCACAATGGCTACTATTATCGCCAGCCAGGCCCTGATTTCCGGAACATTTACGCTGGTGAATGAAGCCATGAAATTAAAATTATGGCCGGCTACCCGTGTACGCTATCCTAGCCAGGTAAAGGGTCAGATCTACATCCCTGCAATTAACTGGATTTTGATGATGGGTTGCATCGTCGTTGTTTTAATTTTTAAAGAAACAACGCGGATGCAAGGAGCATATGGACTAGCCATTACGTTTGATATGCTCATGACGACTTCGCTGCTGGTTTTCTATTTTGCAATTTCTCGAAAATCTACCGTTAGGGCTATTGGCATGGCCATTCTATTCTTTTCCATAGAAGGGGCATTCCTTATTTCAAATCTGAGCAAATTCAGTCACGGAGGGTGGTTCAGCTTTTGCATCGCCGCATTTTTTCTTTTGATGATGTATATCCTTCTCCGCGCCCGGAGGCTGCGAGAACAGCATACAGAATTTGTTGACTTGAAACACTATGTCGGTATGATTCAAGATTTGCAAGCCGATACCACGATACCTAAAGAGGCCACTAACCTGGTATATTTGGCTGTAGCTGATAGCAAACGCTATATTGATTCGAACATTATTTACTCCATTTTTAAAAAACGGCCAAAGCGTGCAGACATATATTGGTTCCTTCATGTCGACACAGTAGATAGTCCGTTCACCAGCAAATATTCTATTGACACTATTATACCTAAACGGTGTTTTTTTATTCGAATGCGTTTAGGATTTAAAACTGATCACCGCGTTAACCTCCTTTTTAACAAGATAATCCATGAAATGGCAGATTCTGGGGAAATCGATCTAATCAGTCCTTATCCATCGTTGCATAAATACAGTATGATGGGTGATTTTAAATTTGTGATCATCCATTCCTGGGCGTCTTCCGATAGTGAGATCTCTAGCTTTGACAGGGTTATTATTCAGGGTTATCGTCTCTTAAAAGCACATAGTTTATCAACTGAAGAACTATACGGGATTGAGGCCGCCAATCTTGAAATTGAAAAAGTACCGATCCAAGTCGGCCCAATGGCAAAAGTAAAAATTAAACGGGAGCGTGATTGAGCTACGTTTAAATCAACACTTTAGCAAAAAACGACATGCCTACCTCTTTTAGGGACGGCTCATACCTAAAAGTATAAGAGTCGAATTGGTGTGTGTGTGCGTCAACAACGTATTTCCTACCAGCAAACCATTTAAATAAACGAAATAGTAGAATTCTACTATTTCGAAAATTTTTTCTACATTCGATTGCACATTCCCTAATTCAATTCAAACCATCCCCATTATGAAGAGATAGCCAACTAAAATTATCTCAATGGGTCCAGGCTGCCCATTGGAGATGCATTTCTATTAAAATTATTATTAAACCCTAACCATAATATGAAACAACAATACCAAATCTTAACCTTGATATTGTTTTTTGCCATGAGCAGCATAGGCGCTTTCGCTCAGCAAAGAACTGTATCTGGGACTGTTTCAGACTCCAATGGGCAAGGAATGCCAGGAGTAAACATAATCGTAAAAGGCACATCAGTAGGTACAACTTCCGATGCTAATGGCCGCTATAGTATATCCGTAGATGGAGGATCAACTATCCTTGTCTTCTCATTTATTGGGTACGCTACTCAGGAAGTTGATGCAGGAACTCGTACTACCGTAGATGCTGCGATGACTGAGGATATCCGTGAATTAAGTGAAGTTGTCGTAACTGCGCTGGGAATTGAAAGGAGCACAAAGGCGCTTTCTTCTTCTATTACCAACGTTTCAGGCGAAAACTTTACTAAAGCAAGAGAGAACAACATTGGAAATGCACTGGTCGGCAGAGTAGCCGGTGTAAATGTGAGCAAAGTTGCTTCCGGACCTGCGGGATCATCTCGCGTGGTCATCCGTGGAAATAAAACACTCGGTGGCCAGGGACAACCTCTTTATGTTGTCGATGGTGTTCCCATGGACAATGGGAGCAGTCAGACTAGTTTGTATGGGTCCAGCAATGGGCAGGCTGGTCTATGGGGAGGGCAAGATCAAGGTGACGCTCTTTCCAGTATAAATCCCGATGATATAGAATCTATAACCGTATTGAAAGGTGCTAATGCCGCCGCGCTCTATGGTTCCAGAGGTGGTAATGGTGTAATCAATATCGTAACGAAAAGAGGAAAAGCCAGACAGGGGATTGGTGTTGAATTCAGCAGCAATTATGTTATGGAGAATGTTATGAACTTCAGTGATCTGCAGCAAAAATACGGTGCTGGGGTTTATCAAAACGGAGTTGCAGTAAAGCCAACGACGGTGCAAGAGGCTTTCAACTGGGGTGGATCTTCTTGGGGTCCTGCGCTGGATGGTAGTCCAACCATTGGTATTGATGGGGTTACCAGGCCTTATAGCTATGCTGGCGACAACTGGGATCGCTTCTATCAAACAGGTAACGCATGGACTAACAGTGTAGCGCTAACGGGCGGTGGCGAAAAGCAAACTTTCCGTTTCGGCGTTTCAGACTTGCGAAGCTCAAGTGTCGTTCCGAATTCAGGTTATGACAGAACCAACGTTAGCTTCTCAACCAACGCTAAGCTTGGAAATAAACTTACTGTGGATGCCAAAGTAATTTACTCTCACGAATATGCTAAAAACCGTCCTACGGTTTCAGATTCACCGGGCAACGCGGTTCAGTCTATATGGGTAAGACCTCCAAACATCAACGTTGATGATTTGAGAGGTGATCCAAACAAACTGGGTGCTATTCCCGTAGGCGTCGATCCTGCTTACCTATTGGTGTATGGCCAAGGTGGAGCAGCAAAATTTGCGGGACAAGAGCTTTTACCTGCAGCTAACAACTGGGGCCAAAATCCCTGGTGGGCAGCTCACCAACATATCAACAGCGATAAAAAGGATCGGATAATCACTTCAGGGCAGCTTCGTTATGATATCACCAGTTGGTTATACGCCACTGGTCGCATCGGGATGGACTACTACACAAGAAGGAACCAAAGGCTGGTGCCTGAAGGTGTAGGATATCAACTTGGTGGAGCCTTAGACGAAGGAGAAGACCGGGTCCGGGAAACCAATATGGACTGGATGCTGGGCGCGAATAAAGACTTTGACAAATTCAATGTGAATGTATTCGTTGGTGGAAATAAGATGATCAGAAGCGCCGAAAGAGTTGTAGCCAACGGCAATGGATTCAATGTGCCCTTCCAGCCTTTTATTAATAACGCCAATCAACGAAATTTCACCTATGGATTTAATTCCAGTCAAATCAACTCGTTATTTTATTCTGCTGAAATCAGTTTTAACAATTACTTATTCTTAACTACTACCGGAAGGCAAGATTGGTTCTCTGTATTAAATCCTGACGCTCAAAACAATGTCTTTTACCCTTCCGTTGGAGCGAGCTTTGTGTTCTCTGATGCTTTATCCTCATTGCCGTCATGGTTAAGTTTCGGTAAACTGAGAGCGTCCTGGGCACAGGTGGGTCTGGCTAACATCAATCCTTATGATGTAAATGTGACATATTCACTAAACGGAAATTCGCATCCTTCACTGGGCACAGCCGGCACATTAACTCCGCATACAATGGCAACTTTCTCATCTGCCGGAGGAAATAATGGAAACATTCCAAACCCGGAATTAATACCAGCGACTTCCACCGAAGTTGAAGTAGGCTTTGACGTGCGTTTCTTTAATAACAGGGTTGGACTTGATTTCACATATTACGCGCAAAAGACAACGGACGATATCCTAAGGGCTACTATTTCCAGAGCTTCGGGATTTTTGACAACGGATGTTAACGTAGGTGAATTGCAGAACCGCGGCGTCGAAATTCTGTTGACAGGAACACCTGTTCAAGGTCCGCTGACATGGGATGTGTCGTTGAATCTTGCTAAAAATGTAAACAAAGTTCTTAATCTGATTCCAGGTGTAACCGAGCTTACCCTTGAGGAACCCAGAACAAGAAACGTGTTCATCAAACATATCGTTGGCCAACCTTTCGGAACTATTACCGGACGTGTTCAGCAAAGAGATCCCAATGGAAATCTTATCTTCCAAACTGACGGTCGCGCAGTTGCATCGAGCAACTACGTACCTATTGGTAACGGTCTTCCTGACTGGACTGGTGGTTTGAACAACTCTTTCACTTACAAGGGAATTAACTTAAGCTTCCTGGTTGACTTCAAGTTTGGCGGTGATATCTTCTCCGGTAGCAATAACCGTTTGGTTCAATGGGGACTTCACCAGAAATCACTCATCGGAAGGGACGGAGAAACTCCGTTGCATGTGACTGGTGTTGTAAATACAGGAACATCGAGTGCTCCTGAATACACCGAAATCGATCGCGACCTTACGGCAGACCAAGCACGTGTTTACTGGAACAACGTAGGCGGCGAGGCAACAGCAATTTCTGATATGTTCTTATATGATGCTTCTTTCATCAAACTGAGACAACTGACGATTGGTTATAACTTCCCAAGATCAATTCTTAACAAGACTCCATTCCAGAACCTGTCAATCTCCTTTGTGGGAAGAAACCTGGCGATACTGTTTAAGGACATTGAAAATGTTGATCCGGAATCTAACTATTCGGCTAATGCCGGAGCTCAAGGATTGGAATATTTTGGTTTCCCGTCCACACGCACGTATGGATTCAATTTGAATGTTACTTTCTAATAATTAAAAATGAATAACATGAAAGTTATAAATAAGATAATTCTGCTAACACTCGCCCTGGGAATGCCCATGGCCGCGTGTGATACAGACGAATTACATGATCGGAACATAAATCCGCAGGCACTCAATGAAGTACCGATGGAATTCCTTTTTACAGCAGCACAGTTAGGTTCTGCTGCCGGTGGATCCGCAGGTGATAACCGCTACATTGACTGGCGTACAAACATTGGATTCTGCGCCTACGCAATTCAACAGCTGTCAACTGCATCGGGTGGAATTTCACCTGGTGATAAATACTTCGACAACGTAGAATCTTACAATGCACCCTGGGAATTTATTTACGGAGATCAATTGAAAAATCTATCCGAAATTCTTTTTCAGACTGCTCCTGGCGGATTTGACGAAGAAAAGGATGTCCTGAGAAATGCTGCACGAATTCTTCGTGTTTTCAATTTTCACCGGTTAACGGATTACTATGGGAACATTCCATATTCAGATGCTTTAAAGGGTATAAGAGAACTAAAGTTCCTTCCAACGTATGATAACCAACAGGTTATTTACACGGATCTACTAAAAGAACTTGACGAAGCGTTGACTGCTCTCAGGCCTTTAGTAGCAACAAGCCGGGAGGATCAGGCTTTCCGTACGGCGGATCTCTTCTATATTGGCGACATTGCCAAATGGAAAAAGTTTGGTTACTCTCTCATGCTGAGATTGGCGATGAGGGTGTCAAACGTTGATGCAGCCATGGCCAACACGTATGTAACTAAGGCGGTTGCCGGTGGGGTGTTTGCAAGCAATGCAGACAACGCCTGGGTGACGATGAGCCTTGGCCCTAGCGAGTGGACGAACCAAAACGGTATTTCAAGAGCTTTTGCCTCTGGCGATGGTGGACAACCTACAACATTAAGTAAAACCTTAATTGATGAACTAAAAGGACCGCTCACAGGAGATGTTTCCGATGATGACCCCAGGTTAATGATTTTCTCCGAAGGGTATGGTTCTCCAACCCCTAACGTAGATCCATTGGCTCAACGCGGTCTTCCGAATGGCTTAGATCAGGGAATGGTAAATGCGCTGTTGGGACAACCCGATGTCAATGTTCGTTTGAATTTTTCGCAACTGAACACAAAATTTATTCAAGATGACGATCCCTATTTGCTGATGAACTATGCTGAAGCCGAGTTTCTTTTGGCAGAGGCTGCAGTAAGGAATATCGGCGGAGTTGCCGCTGGAACTGCTCAGACACACTATGAAAATGGTGTAAGAGCAGCCATGCAAATGTATACCCCTTTCGATGCAACGTTCGCGGTAGATAATGCAAAGGTTGATGCATATCTAGCCGCACGTCCTTTTCCCGCTGCTGAAGCTGACAGGTTAAAAGCTATTGGCACTCAACTTTGGGTAAGTAAATTCCTGAACTGGTGGGAAGCTTGGGCAGATTGGAGACGAACCCAATATCCAACGCTGACTCCTGTTAATTACCCAGGAAATGTCACAGGAGGTCAGATCCCTCGCAAATTGCGTTATCCTAATCAGGAAATAGCTGTAAACGGCGGTAACTATTCTGCTGGTGCAACACTACCTGATGAACCTGTAACAAAGGTATGGTGGGACGTAAAGTAATTTAGTCTACTTGTCTCGAAAAACACAAAAGGCCCTTGAGAAAACTCAAGGGCCTTTCTATTTTAGAATTCTGCAAACTGCATGCCCGGCCGGAAATTCTCTTGTTACGGATGCACCTCAAGGGTCCTCACAATTGTTCTCTGTTCATCTGCCTAAATCATACGGTAATTGTTTTAAGGATTAAACTTGCCATCGCCATTTGAGCCCATGTAGGCGCCCCACGCAACATTTTTGTTGACCTTAATAGGAGTATCAATCCGTTTCACCCGCATTCCTAAAAAAGACAGCAGGTCTCCGCGGTGGTAATATTGGCAATGAATGATATCGATATAGCCGTCGTCGTCCAGGTCGCCAATCCATGGAGTGGAAAAAATATTTTTAAATCCCCTAGTCTGATCGACCACCTGAAAGGAATGGTCTTTGAAATCAATTGCTATCAATTTATTCTCTATATCCGCGGGAGACTTACCGGCAAAGCCAAATGAGCAGTCAAATTCATTAATGCTTATGATCGCCTCATCGAAACCGTCATCATCTAAATCATAAATTACAGGGGACGAAAATCCAGTGCATCCCATGGAATCACGGTATGCGACTTCGCCGTTTTTACCATCCAACATTACCTGCAGCGTGCCCGTGCTGTTAGGCCATTGTCCCTTGCTAACGAAAGTAAAAAAGTCGGGAACCTTATCGTCGGTAAAATAGCCGACAGCAAAACTGTTGCTCGACTCTGTATTTTCCAACGGGCTTTTCCAAAGCTGCTTTTGAGTTTTCCCATCTATGGCAAAGGCAGTACTACCGTGCGATATAGCAACAACATCATAATAATTATCCATCGATATATCGGCAAGCACCGGTGGCGCAATAAATCCATGGCCATGTTCGGTAGCGATTATAGTAGCATTCGATAGTCTTTTTTGCAATAAATCTGAAAGTTTTGCCTGGTATAAATGGCCGGAAATGGTTTCGCCTCCCGTCCCAAAAATAATGGTATACTCTTTTTCACCAGGCTGAACAAAACATAACGGAGACATATATGATTCTTTCCCGTCGGGCATTGTATCCGATGCAATGACGTTACCAGTCTTGCTATCAAATAACATCAAAACTCCCGGAAAACGATTTACCTCAGAATTCGGATCAGCTTTCGAATTTCCTCCATTTACAGTCAGCAAGTCAAGTAACCCATCGCCGTTTTGATCAGGTACAAGTACGCTATTGTTAAAATTAAACCGTGCATGCTTTAAAATAGAATCGTTCTCATAGGTATATCGATACTCCCATATTATTTCTCCAGTCTTACCGTTAAGTGCTTTAAAATGAGGTGACCTTCCGCCAATAAAAACATCTTTGATGCCATCACCGGTAATATCATAAAATGTAGCAGCTCCGTATACCTGATCAGGTGCCTGTTGTTGCCACACCAATTCACCTGTTTTTCCATCAAGTGCTAAAATACCTTGACTGCTTTTCTGATATTCATTTGTGCCAGCACCCATCACGATGTCGAGTACTCCATCATTGTTTAAGTCGGAGGCACGAGGTGACGATTGTGAACCTATAATAGAAAGATTATTATCCCATACTAATTCACTTTTTCTCTTGCTACAACTATTAATAACTATTAAAATCATTAAGGATAAAGTAGATAGCTTAACCGAAAGGTCAATCATTAATTTCTTATGCATTGAATATACCTGATAATGTATTACAAAGATGCGTAAGTTTTTGTATTCCTGGATTTCAAATTCTAAATAGGTTTTTCGTTTAATAGTGTTGTCTTCCCACACATCCTTCTTGACGAACCATTAAAGCAAATCCACACTTACACGTACAGCCGAGATGACGATTTTTTAATCAGATTTTGCTGCAGCTATAGTAGAGAATAAATTAGGTTTCTGGCAGAATGCTCCTTTTCCTATCGTATTTGAAACTCCTTAGCAAAAATTTCCAAATCCTTTTTCGGAGTTTTACTTTCTACTTCGCGATCGAATGGACGGTTAAGATTATTTCCTGCCAAATCTTCAAGCCTCGATTCGATCTGTAAGGTATAGTCTCCCCTATCCCAAGGGTTGTCTGGATAAAACTTAAAAGTTTTCTCTTCATTACTAATTTGACCAGACCCGGTTACGAAACCACCCGTTGAGTCAGCAACCTTAAGACCTTCATTCAAAAGGTAATAGTCCAATGATTCATGAAATTGTATTTCGAGTGGTTGCTTTGTTTCTGAAAGAGGCGCTATGATTGTCCATTGGGTTAGATCTGGTGAATTATTATCACGGGATGTGGCAACAAAAGTTTTTGCGTACCCTTTTATCAGAGGCAAATCATTTCTACTATTCCACGAATCAGTCACATGCAACGTATACTTCTGTTGCGCATGAAGCGGAGCGCCTAGCGTCTTGTTGGGGATCAGATCTCTTTTTATTCTTCCCGGATCGAGCCACAAGGTAAGTACAGTCCCATCAGCATTCCAGAGCTCGGGCTTGAGATCAAGAAATGTACCTTTCATCGTATCACGACCATTCATAACCAACGCAATATTCGGTAAGGATCTTCCCTCAACCATGGCTTGGGAAAAATGAAAGTACATCTTTAATAAATTTTCAGGTAGCGTATCCTGAGTAGGATAAATTGAAAGCAATTCAGGCCTGGCAAATTCGCCTTTGGGAATTTCTATTTCAGCGAGCGGGGCACCATCCAATAATACCTGATATCGCAACCCTCGTGTAAAGGGTACAAGCGGCTCAAAAACTACCTCAGCGTCGTACATTTTAAACTCGCCTAAAACAGATGTTCGAACCTTCGGTTGAATGAGTTGTATTTCAAGCCTCCTCGAAAGATCAATTTTTTCTATTCGTACTCCGCGAATCATAAGACCAACCGCTTTATCATTTTCTGAAATGACAGATACTGATGGAGGGCCTTCTGCCCGGCGGCATTTAACACAGACAAGAAAAATACAAAAAAGGAAGAAAGGAATAAGAAAGCTGATCCGGACAGTTTGAATAGTATGTTTCATCAACCTCCGGATCAGCTTGTTTTCTTAATGGCTTACAACATCCAGTCGCCTGGCGTCAATAAATCGAGATCGCCATTATTTTTTCTTTGCAGCATTACCATCTGTGTTTCGTCCAATTTATCCAGCTGCAATACATTTACCATGGGCAGTGAAACGAAATGAACTCCCGCGGTTCCAAAGCTTTCTTCTACAGGAGAGGTTAACGATCCCTGAAACTCTTCAATTGTTTTATACTTAACTTTAAATACTGGCCGGCTTGAATTTGACATCAATAAAAATGATTCGCCACCTTTATTCATAGTGATCATATCGAGGGGAGAATTGCCAGCACCCATTTCAGCGATCGTTCTTCCTTTCACATGGGTTCCCGGTTTCAGTTCATCCAATGGAAAAAGAACAAGCGGAGTGCAGGTAAAGCTGGCGATTAAATATTTTTTACCATTGATCTCAGACGCTGTAAATGTGCGGATAGGTGCATATGTCTCAAACTTCTTGTGAGCTGCGTGATAAATTTCCAGCGAGGATTGATCTTGTTTTTTGGTAAAAGGAAAAGGAATGCTCCGGAAAGTTGAGCTGAATTCCTGATTGGAAAGTCCGCTCACCATAAGTTTTCCGTCATAAAAACCAATATCCGAAATGGCTAATGGGCGTGTTGGCCTTCCACGCTGATCCTTAGCATCTTCAGCAGGAGCGTTTGCCAATGCCACGGTAGAGAAGCTTACATCTTTCAAACTCACGGCTTGAATTTTATTGTCCGCCACTTTTATTAAAGCAGGGGTTCCATCATTGAGCTTTACAGCAAAATATATATTCTTAGAAAGAGGATTTACAACCATGTCCTCAATGGATATATTCTTAACTTCGGTTCCTAATGCAGCCGCAACTTTTTGATCGAATTGCTTTACCTCAGCCGGAGAAGCTTTCTCCACCTTTGTATTATCTTTTGTGTCGATTGCAAAAACAGATGCACTTTTGGAGTCACCAATGAACAAAATACCATCGGATCCAAAGGTTATAGCACTGATCGACTTGATCTCCGGTGTTCCATTTACAAAGCCTTCGCGCACACTCGTGTGCCTGTCAGTGCTGGCAAAAATGAATGCTCCGGCCAAAACGAGCATAGTAAGGAGGTAATTTTTTTTCATGGCTGTTTGATTAAAATTAAGAGGTGAACATGCATAAGGAAATGTAAAAAAATAACCGCTTAATTCAAGGAAAGTTTATTCAAGAGGAGAACAGAGATAAAATCAGTAGGATTAAACAAATAACCCTGACGTTTCGACAATCATTTGCTTTAACTGGTAAACCCTGTTTTTGGGCATAAGTTGGATAGCATCTTAGATAGTTGACCTGTTGAACGGCTTCCAGGAACAATCGCGATCCGCAAGAGTTTTTGATCCATGACCGGTATTGGTATGACATTACATGGCTAATCTTCTAATGATACTTTATATTTAATTGAGTAAAATGTTAAATCAATTGAAGTAAATTAATCAACTCAAGAACGATCACTAAATGATAAAGATAATTAGCCTATCCTCTTTTTTGTTAATCACGCACCTTTTAAGCGCTCAGGTCAATCTTGATTATCCGAAGAATGTACGGGGGATTGAACTAGGTATTGACAAACTAAAAAATGCACTCTATCAAAATGGTTACGTAATAGTTGATGAGCAAAAAAATTCAAGCTCCGGCTACACGCTTAAAGTCGTCATTGCGCAAAATAAAAATAATAAAGCTGAAGGTTATCAGATTGAAAAAAAAGGCAGGATAATAACAATTCATGCAATTGATCCTTCCGGAGCCAGGTATGGATTATTCGCTTTAGCTGAAGAGCTTGCCATAAAAAAAGATTTGAATAAAATTACTTCTTCGCTGGTCAATCCCACTTTCGAAGTTAGAACAATCAAATTCAATTTGCCATGGGAGCCTTACCGGGAAAGTAAAAGCATGGATTACCATTTGAGCACGTGCAGGGATCTGAAGTTCTGGGAAACCTTTTTAAATATGATGTTGGAGAATCGCTTTAATGTCTTGGCATTATACAATATGCATCCCTTTCCGTATCTGGTAAAATTGGATAAGTACCCGGAAGCAAACCCTTTTTCTCAGGAAGAAATGGAAGACTGGAAAGGATTCTGGAAAAATTTATTTCGCATGGGGAAGGATAGAGGTATCGACGTATACATCGTCAATTGGAATATCGTTGTACCAAAAGGTTTTGCGGAAAAGCACCATGTCCCCGAATTAAATGATACCTCCGCAGTAACGATCGATTACACACGGGAATCGGTTCGTCAAACGATTAATGAATATCAAGATTTAGCAGGAATAGGTGTGACTCTCGCAGACTGGATGAACCAGATGACCGCGGCTCAACGCGAGGACTGGATTGCGTCAACTTTTGTGAAAGGCATGAGTCAAGCCGACCGCAAAGTAAAATTCATGCATCGCGCAGTTTTATCCGGTTCACCTGTTGAAATGAGAAGAGTTATTGACGAAGCCAAATTGCGTGATCCCGTGCTTGTCGAGGTGAAATTCAATTGGTCGCATGGGCATTCAACTCCCCAGCTTGCCCTCACTCACGATAACACAACTGGAGCCATAGATAAAGGCTTCTGGTACCCCGAACCAAAAAATTATAAAATACAATGGATGGTGCGCAATGAAGATTTTTGGATTCTTCGTTGGGGTGAACCGGATTTTATACGCAGGCATATTGAAACAAATGCCAAAAGCTATGTTAACGGGTACCATATCGGTTCCGAAGGATACATTCCAGCATTCGATTATTTTACCAAAACAGAAATAGGAAAGACCTGGCAGTATGCCTTTGAGCGACAATGGCTATTTTATATGTTGTGGGGAAGGTTGTTATATGATCGTGCTACACCAGATAAAATTTTTGAGGCCGCGTTTGACAAAAAATATCCATTTGGTGAAGGAAAGAAATTGCTCAATTCGTACCGGTTAGTCAGCCGCGTGCCTTTGCGCCTGGCATCTTTTTACGCGTCGACCTGGGATTATACGTTGTATTCAGAAGGCTTTATGTCACCTCGCCTTCCTGCGGGTGATTACGGATCGGATGATGGTGAATCGTTATTCATTTCCATTGATGAACTTATCGATCATAAAACGCTTGACCCCAGCTATATCTCTATTAAAGATTACGTTGGATATATTTCAGAAATTAAAAAGATTCCTGCGGATAAAATTGATCCTATTACACTTGCTCAAGAACTGACTTCCAATGCAGACAGTTCTGAACTTCTTCTTCAATCTTTAAAAAAATCAGGCACAAAATTCAATACTGAATACACACAGGAACTGGACGATATTCAAACCTGGGCCTTATTGAGCCGTTATTTTGCGAACAAATTAAGGGCGGGCATTTCGCTGCATCTATTCAGGCAACATGGGAAATCAATAGATAAAGAAAAAGCCATACAGCTTTTGCAGAGCTGCCTGGAAACCTGGAAAGAAATTTCAGCGATAACGGAAAAGAACTATTATGAAGTTCCTTATTTTAAAAGCAACATCAGAGAAGACAATCCTGATGTAGATAATTTTTCGTGGAAAAAATATTTGCCTGAGGTTGAACGGGATATTGAAGTTGCAAGGAGGAGTGAATTTAGAAAATAACCAGCCCCGTTCAGCCTTCGGCTGAACTTCCCCTCCTTGGAAAGGAGGGGATGAAATACAGTGCTCTGAATATAGCCTGAAGGGCTTTAAAGTGAATATTCCTGAGTGCAACTCAGGGCAGGAAAGTACTTCCTAGCACAACCCCGAAGTGGGTTGAATAGTCTTAGCTATAATAATTGTCTTATCGTTTTCTCTAAATGCTTCCATGGACTTCTTGATACTTTTATACTCTTGACATGACATGCCAAATGACACTGAAGGGTGAAGATCCGAATCGAAATATCGACTACATATTTTCGTGCCCTGCTATCAAAACTAAATTTAGATAGCAAAGAAGGAATAGTATTTGCGGGTTCTTCGCGAAATTTTGTATCGATAAAACGAGGAAAAAATATGAACACAACTGTGCTTTGGTTTCAGCAGATCGACAGATCAAAGTTTACGATTGTAGGAGGCAAGGGCGCTAATCTGGGCGAACTGTCCAGAATCAAGGGAATACGGGTGCCTGAGGGTTTTTGCGTTACCACCGAAGCGTATAAAAAAATAACCGAAAATAATCAGGAGCTTACCCGCTTGCTGAATGAATTAACGCGTCTTAAACCAGAAGAAAGGAAAACTATCAGCGAAATCAGTGCAAAAATCCGTAGGGCAATCGAAAGAATACCCATTTCTAAGGATATAGCAGAAGAGATTGCGGATTATCTCACACAGTTTGGTGAAAAAGATGCCTTTGCTGTGCGGTCCAGTGCTACGGCGGAAGACCTGCCGACGGCATCCTTTGCTGGACAACAGGATACATATTTGAACATTATCGGAAAGGAAGCAATCCTAAAGTATATCAGCAAATGTTGGGCATCGCTATTTACCGAGAGGGCAGTAATTTATCGCCTTCAAAACGGCTTCGACCACCGTAAAGTCCACCTCGCTGTGGTTGTTCAGAAGATGGTCTTCCCGCAGGCGGCAGGAATTTTGTTTACTGCCGATCCCGTCACGTCTACTAGGAAAGTATTATCCATTGATGCCAGCTTCGGACTTGGTGAGGCCATGGTCTCCGGACTGGTGAATGCTGATAACTACAAAGTGAGCAACGGCAAGATTATCGATAAGAAGATATCCACTAAGAAACTGGCTATATACGCCTTAAAAGATGGCGGTACGAAAGAACAGGAGATTGAGTCTGAGATGCAGAATAAGCAAGCGCTGACGGGTGAGCAAATATTACAGCTTGAGCGCATAGGCAGAAAGATAGAAGAACATTTCGGCAGTCCCCAGGACATCGAATGGTGTTTGGTTGATGATACGTTTTATATTGTCCAAAGTCGCCCAATTACCACTTTATACCCGATTCCTGAAGCGAACGATCAGGAAAATCACGTCTATCTATCTGTCGGTCATGCACAAATGATGACTGATGCCATGAAGCCATTGGGATTGTCTTTTTGGCTGTTAACGACCCCTGCAACTATGCGTATAGCCGGTGGAAGATTATTTGTTGATGTTACACCTATGCTTGCTTCACCTGGCGGCAGAAAAACGGTAATAGATACCCTGGGAAAATTCGATCCGCTCGTAAAAGATGCACTTACAAACATCATAGCACGGGAAGGTTTTATAAAATCGTTACCGGATGATAATCAGGGTAAAAGCAATCCAGCTGTGCCGCCTCCGAATTATCAAGCACTAAACGATTACGATCCCACCATCGTATCTGATCTGATTAGGAATAGTCAAACAGCGATAGAAGCGTTAAAACAAAACATCCAAACGAAATCAGGATCTGATCTGTTTGATTTTATCCTGAAAGATATCCGGCAATTGAATAAGACCTTACATGTACCAGAGAGTTTCGGTGTGATTTTTACTGGTATGAATGCTGCATCATGGATCAATGAAAAAATGTACGAATGGTTAGGTGAAAAGAATGCAGCAGACACGCTTTCTCAATCTGTACCAAACAATATTACTTCGGAAATGGGCCTGGCATTATTGGATGTCGCGGATGTGATACGCCCTTATCCCGCAGTAATAAATTATTTATCCCGACGCGTCGGGATAAATGATGATAACTTTTTGGATGACCTAGTTAATTTTGATGGCGGACAGGAAACCCGGGACGCTATTGATGCTTATCTCAATAAATACGGAATGCGATGTAGCGGAGAAATCGATATCACTAAAACCCGTTGGAGCGAAAAACCAACTACACTTGTTCCACTAATTCTCAGTAATATCAAAACCTTCGACCCTAATGCTGGCCATCGGAAATTTGAGCAGGGTTTGCAGGAAGCTTTGAAAAAAGAAAAAGAGTTATTAGATCGATTGAAGCAATTGCCAAATGGGGAACAAAAAGCCAAAGAAACAAAACGAATGATCGACTTGGTCCGGAATTACGCAGGTTATCGTGAATATCCAAAATACGGCATGGTGAATCACTACTTCGTTTATAAAAAGGCTTTGCTGAAAGAAGCCGAACAACTGGTACAGGCCAACGTCATTCATGAAAAGGAAGATATTTACTATCTCAGTTTTGAAGAACTTCGTGAAGTTGTACGCACCAATAAACTGGATTACCAGGTCATCAATAAACGAAAAGAAGATTTTAGATTATATGAAAAACTAACGCCTCCACGTGTTATGACCTCTGATGGTGAAATCATCACAGGTAAGTACAACAGGGAAAATCTCCCATCCGAAGCTATTGTAGGTCTGGCAGTTTCTTCCGGAGTTGTAGAGGGACGGGCACGTGTGATCATAAACATGGAAGGTGCTGACATGGAAGATGGAGATATATTAGTCACCCCCTTCACTGACCCTAGCTGGACACCATTGTTTGTATCTATAAAAGGGCTGGTCACCGAAGTTGGTGGACTGATGACTCATGGAGCAGTTATCGCACGTGAATATGGCTTACCAGCAGTTGTCGGAGTAGAAAATGCTACCAAACTGATCAAAGACGGACAGCGAATCCGGGTGAATGGAACGGACGGATATGTCGAAATACTATAAATTGAGATGTTTTTTTGAAGCAAAAAGACGTGGACGTGTACCTCTTCAACTAGAAATGGAGACATACATTGTTAATGAAATAAATTTAGAGTAACCACCCCCGTTCAGCCAAAGGCTGAACATCCCCTCCTTGGGAAGGAGGGGATTAATACTACTGCATCTTAATTCGATAGGGTTTATTAATAATTATTTATAAGTAGCTAAGGCCTCTTCATCACCCATGGTTTTTAGCAATGATTTTAAGCCATTAATGTTCCTCTCCAAAACAACCTTTGCATCTTCAGTTTCAATATGACAGATAATACCGAGGGAACCTTCATAGCCCGATTCCTTTAAAATCTTTAGCATTCCTAATTCTTCATCGCCTTGCCCTAGTGTGAGAATTTTAGGGCCCCCTACTTTCATTCCATTCAGGTTTACGGTTTTTAAGTAAGGCAACATTTTTGAAAGTAATTCCGGAAATTCCTTTACTTGCAAGTGAGCATGATGGAAATTATAAACGATGCCAATATCTTTTGCTCCCATTTTTTCAATGATGCGGATTTGATTTACAGGTTCGCCAAACCAATCGCCGTGATTATATAAACTTAGTGTACAACCTAATTCTTTGGCGCGCTCCTGGATATAAGAAATAGACGCAACCGCCTTTGTAAGCTTTTCTTCATCGGAAAGTCCATCGAAATGTTTGTTGCCGAACCCTAGCCAAAAGTCCGTCTTAACATTATTTTGTTTGATGATATCGAAAAGCTGTTCATTTGCATCGTCGAATATTTTCCCTGAATCGGTATCCACCCATAACCAGACAGACTTAAGATCGATATCATGTTTTTTAAGGGATTTAATTTCATCCGGAAAAGTGGGAAGGTGTTTTAGTCTCCAGTCATAGGCAAAATGCTTAAATCCCAAATCATTCAACATAATCGCTCTTTCCGCCGGAGTTCGTTCTACACTGTCAAAGGGGACAACGCACCAGGCCACCAGATTATCTTTAGAAAACAGCTTACTGTTTTTGGTTTCCTTTTTATCTGTGTTGCACGACAAAAAAACAATGAGCAGAAGAAGGTAAAGAGGTAAGCTTGTGTTTTTCATTTAATGATTTCTAAAATTTTATCGGGTAATGCTATTTTTCAATTCACGTTTCCCACCATGAATTATTTCCTCTGAAATACTCCATCATAATTACTTCCCATATACGAGCCCCACGCAATTTTTTTTCGGATCGGAATTTCTGTAGCGATCCGATGCACCTGCATCCCGTCAAATGTATATGACTTTCTTAAGTTCGTGCCGTGGCAATATACGATGTCCAACAATCCATCATTGTCCAGATCCCCGATCCAGGGTGTGGTGGAAATGTTGCCCCCTTTATTTGTGTTTGCAATTTGATTTACTTCTTTAGTTTTAAAATCCAGACTAACGAGCATGTTGTTGAGCGTCTTCCTATTTAGTTCATCATAAATATGAATGTTAACACTTAACAAGGCTTCGTCCCTCCCATCACCATCGATGTCGATAACGACGGGCGTGCTCGTCTGATAAAATCCAAGTGAATCAACATACTCTGTTTTTCCCGTAGCTCCGTTAACCATTACCTGCCTGCTCCACTCCAGGTTTGGCCATACTCCGACAGCATAAGAAACAAAAAAGTCAGGAATCGTATCGGCCGTGAAATATCCAGGTGCAATAGAACTATAAGCTTCTGTATTCGGCACTTTCACCGACCAAAGGGAATTGTATGATTTACCATCAAAAGCGACCAACTTGCCTTCCACTGCATTGGCTACTACATCGGGAATATTGTCTCCTGTGATATCCACCCAAACTGCAGGAGCAACATAACCATTCTTCGAACTGGTATCTAACAAGGTAGCATTTGTTATATCGCCTCTTAAAACAGCCGAAAGAGTTGTAACGTATAAGTGGCCTCCAACGGTCTCACCACCCGTTCCAAAGATTACTTTGTAATCCTTGCCATCAGTCGTGGGTATAGCGGAAACAGACATATAGATTTCACATTTGTCAGGCGAGCTTGCTTTTGCAATCAGCTTGCCGTCTTTCGCGCTGATCACAAGCAACTGACCGGCAGGCCTATTTTTTGTTTCGTGAGGGGCCGCCCAAACATTCCCTCCATTTGAGGTGAGAATGTCTTCCAATCCATCATTGTTCTGGTCTTTAATAAATTGGGAATTGTAAAACGCATACCACTTTTGCCTGTCTGTCTTTTTATCGAACCTCCATATTACTTTTCCCCTTTTACCATCGATCGCTACTAACTCTGCAGAACGTCCATTAATAATCACATCATCCACTCCGTCACCGTTCAAATCCTTTAGAGATGGAGATCCGAAAATCTGATCCTTCGCGCTAACATGCCAAAGCATTTTTCCATTGAGGCCATCCACTGCAATAACCGCCGAATCACAAGCCTGAAATTCTTCCCTTCCTGCACCGAAAATAATATCTCCAATACCGTCTCCCGTAAGGTCTGCTACACGCGGGGAAGAAAAAGTACCCATACCCTTATAACTAACCGACCAGGATTTTTGTGCCTGAAGATTAAATCCATTGTAAATACCTCCAACATCTATTATCACCAAAAGAAAAAATATCCTGACGACCCGTCGATAACGAAAAGGCAAGAGTTTCATCGCGACAGCATAGCAAGCGTAATTCATTTAACTTTTGTTGAGTAATTATTTAGTGAAATTATAAAATCGGTTATTCTGCAGCCAGAGCAAAGCGGTTCGAATTGAATTTAACTTCACTTTTTCGCGCCTTTTTTTGCGCGGGCTGTTTTAGGTGGTACGGGTGTGATAGGTTCCAAAATAAAAGCAATATCGGACCCGATGTAATTTGCGTGCGATCCTGTCGTGTGCAAGTATGGAAACTTTATGGTTACAGTCCCTGATGAATTTTCCAACTCTTTTTCCTGAATGAATTCTCCTCTCCAGGTGTGATAAAGTCTTACCTTAAATTTTCCAGGCTTGAGGGAAGTAATTTGGATTGAATCTCCGGCAACATCTGTTTTAGGATTAACAACCCAACCAAATATCATTTCATTGCTTTTGATTGCATATCCATGACCATCCGGAATAGTCAATTGAATCGGAGTCAATCCTGTAAGCTTGGCGAATGGTATGTGATCCGTAAATTTCCTATAAGTAGTGAGTTGCCCGCTTACAATGTGATCATTTAACCTTCCCGAATATGCCCACCAAAAAGGACTCATTGCTGATCCTGTAGCTAACGTCACCCATAGCGTATTATGATAGAGAGCGAGATAACCTGGCATACCAGGTTCATAAAAAGTATGATCCCACCCTGTCTCTCCTATGATGACTGGCTTTTCATAACCATTCCAAAGTTTACTTATCTGATTGGCATAATTTGTATAACTGTGTTCAAGTGGATGTACATCCGCCGAATCCAGGCCCGCACTTTTTGTTATTGGAAAACCTTGCGCTTCGTATATTTCGCGACCCGCTATATCGAATATCTCATACCCTTCGCGCCAATACTCCTTTATGCCACCACTCCTAGTCCCAGTAGTAAGATGATTATAGGGATCATTTTTTTTGAAATATGAGTGTACCTGACCGGCCCATTTGGCGGCGCCCAGGCTATCACCCGACACCCAGCCATCTGTTCCATTTACCTCATCAACAACAAACCACATAGCCAGCGAGCTGCTATATCCCCACCGGGCAATAAAATACCGATAGAGTTTCTCCTGATATTTCCACGATTGTTCGCTTCGGTAAAAATCTTTCGCTTCGCAGATCTGCTGATAGGGGTTTGTATACCATCTAATATTTCCTCCTCCCCATACCGTTTCAGAAAGGTATGAATGAAACCACAGGTTCAAACTCAACAACATATCGCGTTCTTCCAGTAACTCTATTAATTGATCTAACCTACCACAAATGTTCTGATCATACCGACCGAGCCCACTGCCTATTGTTTCCAACGGCGTTATATAGGTGCTGATAAAATTCACACCGAGTGTTTTTAACTCGTCCAGGTTTTCCGGAGTAACTCTGCCGCTGTTATAGCCTGCATAATTATCATTGTACCAAAATCCGACACCGAAGAACGTTGAACCATCTGTATGCTGAAGATACCGCTTGTTTGATGCCATCTGTAAAGGTCCTTTTCGCAAAGACTTGATAGCCTTAAAAGATTTCGTTTCACCTGTAACCTGACCAGTCTTATCTTTGACGCTTACTGAATATTGGTATTCACCGAGTTCTTGCGGCGAAAACCTTACCTTCCAATACATTCCCGCTGAATAATTATAAAAGCCGGGGATTTTCCATTCCTTCCCTGATGGAGATTTAAATGTTGCGATTATATCAATTTCGTCGGGATCGAAAGGATTGACAAACTTTGATTTCAGCGTCAGATCGATTTCGAACTTTTCATAGATTCCTACCGAATCCTGCCGTTGTCTGATATTCACAATTTCTGGCTGTGCAACCAAGATTGTCGCATTCACAAGTATTAATGCAAAAACGAGAACTTCAGGTTGTTTCATTGGTAGGTCATTTAAATAAAACTTTGCAAATTACGAGGTGAAAATATGGACTACATACAGCTTATATTTTGATTGACCATTTGATATTCCACATTCGGCAGAAGCATGAATTGTAAGGTCTTTTTGACGTTGAGGCATACCGCTAAACCCCCGGCTAAACCGAAGTTTCAATTAGCTGATGGTTTACCCTATTTTTTTGATTTGATTTAAGAATGAAAAGCAGGGCACTATTTTTAATCGTATCTCTTATTTTTCAAGAGAATGTTTTAGTTGCTCAACAGGTACCCTTGTTCGATCAATTGCCAGCGTCTAAAACAGGAATAACCTTTAAAAACATTCTGAAAGAAACCCCGACCTCCAATGTACTGACGTACGAATATTTTTACAATGGTGGAGGATCGGCAGTTGGCGATATTAACAATGATGGCCTTGATGATATCTACTTTACCGCAAACATGGGGGCCAACAAACTTTATCTCAACCAAGGTAATTTTAAGTTCAATGATATTACTAAAGCCGCAGGCGTTGCTTGTAACGATGGCTGGAAAACAGGTGTCACAATGGCTGACGTAAACGGCGATGGATTCCTGGACATTTATGTTTGTTACTCTGGCAAAGGTGATCCTGAAAAAAGGAGGAACAAGCTCTTCATAAACAATGGCAATTTAACTTTTACCGACAAAGCAAAGGAATTTGGATTGAATGATCCTGGCTACACTACCCATGCTTCTTTTTTTGATATGGATCGCGATGGCGACCTCGATATGTTTTTGCTAAATCATAACGTAGTTGTTATACGCGAGTTTCAATTTGCGAAAGCTAAGGAAACAAGGGACCCCTATGCTGGTGATAAATTGTTCAGAAATGATAACGGGCGTTTTATCGATGTTAGTAGAGACGCGGGAATTAAAGGTAATCCATTAGGGTTCGGCCTTGGGATTACCGTAGCCGATATCAATAAGGATGGATGGCTTGATATGTATGTATCCAATGATTACGTAGAGCCGGATTATTTGTATATCAACAATCACAACGGTACGTTCACTGATCGCATGACTGATTACATGCAACACATATCGTATTTTTCAATGGGATGCGATGTAAGTGATATCAACAACGATGAATGGCCTGATCTTTTTACGGTGGACATGCTGCCGGAAGACAATAAACGCCAAAAGTTATTATACGGCCCGGAAAACTATGAGCAATATTCATTGATGGTATTAAATGGATTTTATTTCCAAAACATGCGCAATATGCTCCATCTTAACAACGGCGATGGAACCTATAGTGAGATTGGACAATTTGCCGGTATTTCGAAAACAGATTGGAGCTGGGCCCCGTTATTTGCCGATTATGACAACGATGGCTGGAAGGACCTTTTCGTTTCAAATGGTTACTATCGAGACTATACCAACCGCGACTTTCTGAAGTATAAAGGAGACTATTATTTCGAAAAGGGAAAGGCCAAGGAAAAGGCTGACACATTTCAATTGGTGAGCACCATGACCTCAACGCCATTGCATAACTATATGTACAAAAATAATGGTGACCTTACTTTCACCGACAAAAGTATGGACTGGGGATTTGAAGATCTTAATTTTTCGAATGGCGCTGCTTACACTGATCTGGATAACGATGGAGACCTTGACATCGTCATCAATCATGAGAACGCTACAGCATCAATACATAAAAATCTTTCCAGGGAGCAACGCCCGGAGAGCAACTATTTACAACTCTCACTTACTGGCGCAGGAAAAAATTCAAAAGCTGTCGGTGCTAAGATCAGGTTTTACACACAAGGCAACGTTCAATATATTGAAAAAATACCTTCGCGAGGATTTCAATCTTCGGTAACTGACAAAATTCACGTTGGTTTAGGCAAGCTTGACAAAGTAGACTCGATCAAAATTACCTGGATGTCTGGCGGCGAGTTGATTATTCGGGATATTACAGCCAACCAGATTTTAAAAGTTTCTGAAGAGACTGTTTCAACAGAAAATAATGAAGGGACGAAAACTCTCCTTCAACCCATATTCTCCAAAGTAGATCCCGCTCTAAATTATACGCATGTTGAGGAAGGCTTTAATGATTTTAAGAGGCAGCCTTTACTGATGACGATGTTAACTACCTGTGGGCCCGTTATGACTACGGGTGATGTTAACAAAGATGGTTTAGTGGATGTCTTTGTGGGAGGAGCACAAGGCAATCCTGGAAAAATCTTTTTACAGAATAAAGAAGGAACCTTTTCAGAGACTACTTCGAATACTTTCAATAAAATGTGTACCGATGCAGATGCGCTCTTCTTTGATTCGGATAGCGATGGTGATCTTGACCTGTACATTGTCAGCGGAGGTTATAATGACTATGAAGCGAAGGATAAAGCTTTAAAGGACAGGATGTATATAAACGATGGAACAGGTAAATTCACGCTTGCAACGGATGCCATACCTGATATGTCGGCGAGCAAATCATGTGTTACAGCCACGGATTTTGATCACGATGGAGACCTGGATCTATTTATAGGAGGAAGAGTAATTCCAGGTAGATACCCGGTAACGCCAGAAAGTTTTCTTCTTTCAAACAACGGTGGCCGATTTGAAAATATAACGGCATCAAAATCTCCCGAATTGTCACGCATTGGCATGGTTTCCGATGCGAATTGGGTGGACATAAATGGTGACGGATGGGAGGACCTTATCGTCATTGGGGAATTTATGCCAATTGAAGTTTTTCTGAATAATCAGGGCAAATCATTGGATCGTGCCACTGAAAAAATATTTGATAACGAGCTGACAGGATTGTGGACTAAAATGGTTGTTTATGATTTTGATAAAGATGGAGATCAGGATCTAATTGTAGGTAACTTAGGTCTTAATACACAACTAAGGGCAAGCCCAAATGAACCTCTTACACTTGTTTACAAAGACTTCGATAACAACGGGTCCGTAGATCCCATTCTAAATCATTACATTCAGGGTAAGTCCTATCCTTTTCCGTCCAGGGATGAGCTTCTGGACCAGATGTACAGTATGCGCGCGAAGTTCACAGATTATGCATCCTATTCAAACGCGCAGCTTAACGATATTTTTTCAGTCAATGATCTTAAAGATGCTAAAATTTTAAAAGCAACAATATTGGAAAGCATCTACCTGGAAAACAAAGAGAATAAATTTGTTGTACATGAACTTCCACATACAGCGCAGTTTTCGCCTATATATGCAATGACTCCCGTTGACTATAATAAAGATGGAAATATGGATTTAGTTGTCGGAGGTAATCAAACTTCGATACGCATCAGAGTGGGGGTAATCGACGCCAGCTTCGGTCAATTATTTGAGGGTGACGGAAAAGGAAATTTTACGTACGTACCTCAACCACAATCGGGGTTAAGTATTACAGGTGATGCAAAGTCATTGCAAATGATCAACATTCATGGTGAATCGTATTTATTGATTGGCATTAACAATGTTGGAATTAAAGCATATAAATTGAATCGATGATGAGCGCGCGAAAGGTATTGATCAATTTATTGCTTTTTATAAGCGTCGCCACATTTGCTCAGCGGCCATCACAAAATCAGCAAGAGCTGCAAATGCTGGCTGATCACGTATTCAATTTGTCGGAAGTAATGCTTCATGATGTCGCCAATCCACCGGCAGCAAGCCGCTTCTATGCTTATGCCCTGCTGGGTGCCTATGAAGTAACACATCATGCAGCGGGACGATTACCTAACATCGATGAAAAATTAAATGTTAACCCAGGAATAAAGCGGCCTGCCATACCTAAAAAATTTAATCTTTCCTTCTGTACAAATTATACCATGCTTCAAGTGGGCCGCCAGATCATGCCGTCGGGATATTTGCTAGAGGAGAAGCAAAAAAATCTGGTTGCTTACTTTAAGAAAAAGAAAAAGCTGGCTGATGTCGACCTTAAAGAGCAGATAGCCTATTCGGAAGAAATAGCAAAACAAGTTGTGGCTTACGCAAGGGCGGATGATTACAACAAGCTAAGCGCGTACAACCGCTATAAGCCGAATAAAGAAGAGGGTCATTGGTACCCTACTCCACCCGAATACATGGGCGCTATCGAACCCCAATGGAAAACAGTACGCTCATTCTTCCTCGATTCAGCGGCCCAGTTTGCTCCACAGCCTCCGGCAAAGTTCAGCAAAGATTCTACGAGTTCATTTTACAAGCAAATGATCGAGGTATACGCCATGGGTAATACGTTGACAAAAGAACAAAAGGAAATTGCCAGCTTCTGGGATTGCAATCCCTTCGCTGTGACTTATTCCGGGCACATGGCCATCGGTCTGAAAAAAATTTCTCCCGGAGGTCACTGGATGGGAATAGCTGGCATAGCGTGCAAGAAGGCCAACATATCACTTGATTCGGCTATTTTAGTCCATACCTTGGTAGCCATTACGTTGCATGATGCTTTTATCAGCTGCTGGAATGAAAAATATGACAGCGATCGAATCCGACCTGAAGCGGCTATTAATACCTTGGTTGATCCCGCCTGGCGCCCGCTTCTTCAGACCCCTCCGTTTCCAGAATACACCAGCGGACATAGCGTCGCCTCTTCTTCTGTTGCCGTAGTGTTGACCTATCTTCTAGGCGACAATTTCAATTTTCTCGATACTTCTGAAATCTACTTTGGGCTACCTGCCCGTCAATTTAAATCATTTTACCAGGCCTCCGATGAAGCAGCTGTCTCCCGGTTATACGGAGGCATCCATTTCCGGGACGCCTGTGAGCAAGGTGTGCTCCAAGGAAAACAAGTAGGCCAATTTGTTTTAAGCAATTTATTTGATGTGCAAGCGAAGCCAAATTGAAATTTCAAGTCGTGACTAGCTGATAATCGAGATGAGAAAATTTGTGCTAGTACAATTTCTATTTCTTTGGACAATCAGCCCAGCCTCAGGACAGAAAATAATACAGGGTACTATCCTCGGACAACAGAACAAAAAGCCCATCCCCTTTGCCAATATTGGAATTATAAATTCGAACGTAGGAACTATATCAAACGAAGATGGTAGTTTTTCCATTCAAATTCCTCATGCACGATTGAATGATACGCTGGTATTCTCCGCCCTCGGTTATCGAAAAAAAAGAATTCCAATTCATTTAATAAAAGAAAACAAACAATTCACTCTTTTCCTTTCAGAGAAAATAACCACACTGGAAGAAGTAATTGTTACAGCCTCTAAGGAAAAAAGAAAGACTTTTTGGCTTGGTAACAAATATAGTAAGGGAGGTAATATTTACGCAGACTCTGTGGCAGCTGGGTCAGCTATGGCTCTGTTAATTGAGAACAAATACCCAGCTCATCACCCCGATTTAACTTTCCCTGTATACATTGAAAAAGCACTTTTACGAATTTCCGTTAATACATTCGATGAATTTAAAGTGCGTGTTAGAATTCTTGAAATGGATACCATTTCTAAGTTGCCAGGTAAAGATTTATTTAATGAAAGTATAGTCGTTAATTCCCGTATAAAATCAGGTTGGCTTACCTTCGATCTTTCGGCATTCAATATTAAGATCGATAGACAATCTTTTTTCTTAGCCTTTGAATGGATTCTCGAAGACAAAGATCGCCTCGCTTTATTAGATCAATATAAGCGATATAAGAAGTTAAACCCTGAGAAAGTCACTCTTGACACAATGGTTGTAAGGGGGGAAAAGGTGCTTTACTATAATTGGTACAACTTTATTGCAGGCACTTCTTTCGGAGTATCCCCAATAAAATTTTCTTTGGATAACTATCAATGTTATTATCGGAACAATAGTTTTGGTGAATGGAAAAGAGCCGCCACTATCCTTACTGCCAGACTTCTGGTGAGTAACCAGCCTTCACTAAAAACAATTTCTGCTAATTCCAAAGTATTGACCGAAACAAGACCTTGCCAAGATCAAATACCTGTTTGTGAAGCAACTCGATACTGCGAAGACTTTTTAGATGAATACGCTGTTAATGGAATGCAACTTAGCGTAAGTTTAAAGGGGAAAACGGTATTGTCCAGAGGGTTTGGCTATTCGGATATTGAAAATGATCAGCCTGTAAACACGCAAACACGATTCAGGATTGGCAGTGTTTCAAAGTCCTTGACTTCTGCAGCGCTTGTTAAATTGGTTTCTGAAAACAAGCTGGACTTAGATGTTCCTGTCCAAAGATACGTGTCCTCCTATCCTGAAAAAAAATTTACGGTCAACATAAGACAAGTTTCGGGACATCTAGCAGGGATTAGACATTATCAAAAAGATAACTTAAGTGAGTTGATTCGAAAAGAACACTATACAAGTGTTAACAACGCCCTTTCAATTTTTAAAAATGATTCGCTGCTATTCCAGCCCGGTTCTCAATATCTCTATTCTTCTTATGGTTGGAATCTCATTGGGGCTATTATCGAAGGTGCATCCGGACAAAATTACCTGGACTACATGTACAATAACATCTGGAAACCATTGTCCATGGTGCAAACCTATGGGGACATTGCCGACAGTTTAATGATCAATAAGAGTAAGTTCTATTTGGCAAATGGCGAAGAAGCAGAAGCATATGATTTAAGTTATAAATATCCATCAGGCGGACTGGTCTCGACAACGGATGACCTGGTGAAATTTGGAAATGAGTTATTATATGGGAACTACTTAGACACAACCTTAAAAAAACAGTTATTTGAAACACAATATACAACGGACAAAAAAGCAACGAATTATGGAATAGGTTGGAATCTTGAGAAAGATAAAAATGGACACAGAATTTGGTTTCATGCAGGCGACCTACTTGAAGGGAGCGCTTATCTAATCCTATATCCTGATGATGATTTAGTTGTTGCTTTCTTAGCAAATTCAAGGGAAGGGCTATCTTTTGATATTCAAAAAATTGGAGAATTATTTTATAAGGACCTCAAGAAAGGGCAATAAAAATGTTGACATAAAAACCATTTTACTAAGTTAATTGCTTCTTCCTCATAAGGAAATGTCGGATAACCAAAAAAAATATCCTAAAGTTTTTGATAGAATTAAAAATTCAATAGTTGACGTAGAAGTAAAGAGGTTCACAGTCATCCGACAATCGAAACCGATCGCAGTTAAATTAATTTTTTGGTAATCCCATATTGAATTTCATTTCGTCGCCACAAAACGGAAATTCATTACTTTTTTGGAAACCTAATGAAAGTTAAAACGTAGAACTTTTAACTATTGACCTCCGTCTTATGACTTTTACTATAGCTTTTATCCTAAAAATTTCCCTGGTTTTATTTTTAATTGCCGCCACCCTCTATATTCATTTTCGGGGGAAAGTCAGGTACTCGTTTTTCAGGCAATTATTTGATCACTCTACCTTCATGGCCCCCATCAACGCCATGATGTACGCTTTTTCCTCCGTCCCGAAAACTCCTTATTTGCCGCTAGACGTGATCCCTACGTTAGGTGAGATCCGGGATAACTGGGAAACAATTAAAAGCGAAGCACTTTCACTGGAAACGAGCAAGCTTATTAGGGGCTCAGAAAAGTATAATGATATTGGATTTAATTCTTTTTTCAGGAGAGGATGGAAAAGATTCTATCTGAAATGGTATAACAATTTTCATCCGTCTGCACTGGAGTATTGTCCTAAAACTATTGAATTGCTAAAATCGATGCCTGACGTTAAAGCCGCCATGTTTGTTGTACTTCCGGCAGGAAGCTACTTGCCTGTGCATCGCGATCCTTATGCAGGGTCATTGCGCTACCACCTCGGGTTAATCACGCCAAACTCAGATGATTGTAAAATCGTCGTCGATGGCCAGGCATATTCCTGGCGGGACGGCGAAGATGTTTTGTTTGATGAAACGTTTATCCACTATGCGGAAAACAAAACAGATAAAGACAGGCTCATATTTTTCTGCGATGTTGAGCGGCCCATGAAATCAAAAGTGGGAATTGTGCTAAATCGATTTTTTGGCTGGCTTATTTTGGCTTCAGCTGAATCCCCCAACCTGCCCAGCGACAGGACCGGCGGGCTTAACAAAATTTTCGGATATGTTTATCAATTCCGGCTAGTAGGCAAAAAACTAAAGGAATATAACAAGACGCTTTACTATATCTCAAAATACATACTTTTCTTGTTGATCTTATACCTTATTTTTTTCTAACCTAATTCGTCTTCCACGCAATGAGGTATACTCCTATCTACGTTTTATTGGCCCATTTTATAATTTATGGTAGCGCATAGTATTTCAAGACTTGATAAGGGCGAAAGAATTCTTTAATTGCATCCATTGCACTCGTGCGATCTTACTGTGAGAATACCTGTCATTTCCGCCTGTAGACTCTCCACCTATTGCGACAAATGTGCTCTATGTATTTAAAAAAATAGAGAAGCAATCATACCTTTCCAACGATCTTATCTCAATAAAATTTTTGCAATGATTACAGAAAACTATTCTCTTTTGTTTATGATTCCGTTACCTTGAGTACCGCTCTTTCTAAGAAGTGACTTGTTTCCTATGGATAAACTAAACACCGAAGCAATGAGCAATGATTTCCTCCACTACAAGAATGTATTTCGTTATATGCTCGGCCCAATAATAGACCTTCTTGAAAAAGAAAATGCGGAGGCTTAAGGATCCTACTTCAATCATTATGATAATAGAATGAAACAGAAACTAAAACCAGCAGCTGGTTCTGACGACATATTTTTTAATCGTGATATCAGTTGGCTTTCCTTTAACGAAAGAGTGCTAAGTGAAGCCCAACGCGATACAGCCCCGCTAATGGAACGAATCAAATTTCTTGCTATTTATTCCTCAAACCTGGATGAATTTTACAGAGTACGCATGCTTGCTCTCATGGCTTTGAATGGCATTGCCAATGAAACTGGAACTGAATTCACCAAGCTACTGCCGACGATAAGCGATAAAATTCTTCAGCAACAAAAATATTTTGGCGGAATTATAGAACATCAGATTCTACCCGAATTAAAACGTCATGGTATTCACCTTGTATACAATGAACCACTTCCTGAAACGATTATTGAATCGCTAAAAAATTATTTTATTCATACGGTTGCCAGCTTTATTCATGTGACTAATGTTTCAAAACATTCTCAATTCTTTCCTGAGAATAATAAGTTATATTTTGCTGTTACCACAATTTCAAATAAGAAAGGAAAACAGTTTTATATTGTTAATATCCCCTCCGATACTGTACCCAGATTTTATTCGATTTTACAAAACGGCATTCAATACATCGTTTTCTTAGATGACATTGTAAAACTAAATCTGCATAAAATATTTGCTGATCAAAAAATTCGTGGATGTCATAGTTTTAAGATCACCCGGGATGCGGAACTGGATTTAGAAGATGAATTCACAGGTAACCTTGCAAAAAAAATTGAAAAGAAAATCAGTCAACGTGACAGGGGTCTTGCCACACGGTTTTTGTATGAACCAGGAATTTCAACGGAGACATTGGAACTGATGAAACATGAATTGAATCTGAAAGGGGCCAATTTTATTCAAGGTGGAACGTATCACAATCTGAAAGACTTAGCTAACCTGCCCCTGAAGGATTTAAAATTTCACTATGAAACGTGGCCACCAATCAATTTCAAGGTCACCCATGATTCATTATTTCAGGAAATAAAGAAACGAGATATTTTACTTCATCCTCCTTATCATACCTACGAAACGGTATTGCGTTTTTTTAATGAGGCCGCGATTGACCCATCTGTGGAGGTCATCTATGTAACATTATATCGAGTAGCCAATGACTCCCGCATTGTCAACGCGTTGATCAGCGCCTCAAAAAACGGTAAAAAAGTAATTGTTTTTGTTGAACTCAAGGCCAGGTTCGATGAGGCTAACAATATTAAATGGTCTAAGAAAATGAAAGCATCCGGAGTGCAAATCATTGAAAGCATTCCGGCGTTAAAAGTTCATGCAAAGCTGGCCTTAATTAAAAGAAGAAATGGAAAAAAGACAGATTTGCTTGGTCTTTTTGCCACAGGAAATTTTAATGAAAGCACAGCGCGTTTCTATACAGACCATATTCTTATGACCTCTCACAGCACTATGCTTAAGGAGGCGGAAAAACTATTTCGCGTTTTGAAAAAAAGGAAAAAGAACATTATTCAGGATAAGCTTGTCTTTAAACATTTGTTAGTAGGTCAGTTCAATTTACAACAACGGTTCATACACTTAATTGAAAGAGAGATCCTCAACTCTAAAAAAGGGTTGGCAGCATCCATCACCATTAAGTTTAACAACCTCGAAGACGCCGTCCTGATATCCAAATTATACGAGGCGTCTAACGCTGGTGTCAAAATTTCTCTGATCGTTAGAAGCATTTGTTGCCTGATCCCGGGGATAAAAGGAATGAGCAAAAACATAACTGTCATGCGAATTATTGACCGGTATCTCGAACATGGACGTGTTTTCATTTTCCATAATAACAACGATCCCGAAGTATACCTCGGTTCCGCAGATTGGATGAACCGCAATATTTATAGGAGGATTGAAGTCTGTTTTCCCCTTTACGACGCCAAGCTAAAATCTGAATTAATAAGCATGGTCAACATTCAACTAAGAGATAATAGTCAGGCGGTAACCATTGACGCTCAATGTAACAATGTTCCAATTGATGTCGTCGAAAATTTAAATACTCCTATCCGTTCTCAGAAGGCGATCGGTAAAATGTTAGTCAACGCTTATTGATTTTAATTTTATCCGTTCACCAACATTAATAATGGTGGGTTTAACACTTATCTCTACCCAAAAGTCCGATAGCAGCGACACATGTATCCAATGCGCCACTCGTGTAAACCTCTTCAACAGGTAATAAAATGAAAAGAATTTGCGGTATCTTAATCTCCAATAATGGTATAGCACTATGAAAAATTTCGGTATTGTTCTTCTTTTACTTTTGCCCGCGATCGGTATATGTCAGCAATCACGTAACACAAAAAAGACTTCTAAACCGTCTGACTTTATGGTCATCGGATATCTGCAGGGACGAAATGTTGATACTACAGCTATTCCTTTTCACCGGCTTACCCATATCAATTTTTCTTTCGCCATCCCTGCCAAAAATGGAGGCGGCCTCGATGCTCTGAGAAACTGGGACAAATTGGTTGGCCTTGTAAAAAAGGCACATCAAAATAATGTGAAAGTATTTATTTCCATTGGTGGATGGAGTGTCGGCGACGCGCCGGGAGACGACAGTCGTTTTCATAGATTAGCCGCATCGCCGGAAGAGCGGAATTATTTTGTCACCAATGTTATGGAGCTGGTGAGAAGATTTAATCTGGATGGCGTCGATATGGATTGGGAGTATCCTGATATCGAAAACCGCTCAGCGGAAGATAACGTTTTGCTGATGAAACAACTTGCGGATTCTCTCCACGCAAAAAATAAAAAACTTACTGCTGCTGTCGTGCACTACGGCAATCAAGGCGAGGGAACGAAGAAAGAAATATTTGGTATTGTTGACTGGCTCAACCTGATGACCTATGATGATGATAAAGGTCAGCCTATTCCCCATTCACCTTACAGCCTCGCTGAAAAATCGGTTAATTATTGGATCAAGCAACGCGGACTTCCGCCACAAAAAGCAGTGCTAGGTCTTCCCTTCTACGGAAAACCTCGTGGTAAACTCACCCATTATAAAGATCTTGTCAACGCTGGTGCGGATCCTAATGGTGACACTTATGATTCTGTGTATTACAATGGAATCAACACGATCAAAATGAAAACCCAATTTGCCCAGAAGGAAAAAATGGCCGGCGTTATGATCTGGGAAATATCCCAGGATTTAAATGATGACCGCTCTCTTCTTAAGGCCATCAACCAAACCATCGGGAAAGAGTAGTCCTTATTTTGTATAACATTTTTCTTTTAATGAATTTTCTTACAAGGGCATTCTCTCGGATTTACTATGGTATTGTATTCGTTTCTTTACTGAGTTGCCAACCCGACAATAAAGCCAGAACCTGGAGTGTTTATAAGGCTGACGCTAAAAGCACGAGTTATTCGAAGCTGGATCGGATTAATAAAAAAAATGTAAGCGAGCTACAGCTAGCCTGGACGTTCAAGCCCAATGATGCGCGAAAGAATTCCAGACCGATGAACAGTGAGTGTAACCCCATTATCATAGATGGTGTTATGTACGCTACTTCTGCAAGACATCGGTTGTATGCAATTGATGCAAATACGGGCGAAAAGATTTGGTCATTCGATCCGTTCGACGGTGGCGAAGGAGGAGGCGTATACAGAGGTGTTACCTATTGGGAAGATGGCGATGATAAAAGGATACTCTATACGGCGGGTGATAATCTTTTTGCACAGAATGCCGTGACAGGACAATTAATACAATCTTTCGGCACAAATGGAAAGGTGAGCATGAACGTTGGATTACGGGGAGATCCTACGAAGATCTCGGTCATCCCAACTTCGCCCGGAATAGTATTTGAAGACCTCTTGATTCTGGGGGCGGAGGTTTCAGAGTTGTATGGAGCAGAGCCTGGATACATCCGTGCATATAACATTCGAAGCGGAAAATTGGAATGGACTTTCCATACGATTCCTCATCCCGGCGAACCAGGATATGAGACCTGGCCAAAAGATGCCTGGAAGTATGTTGGTGGTGTTAATGATTGGGCAGGTATGAGCCTCGATGAAAAGAGAGGCATGGTCTTTCTCGCCTTAGGATCTCCTTCATATGATTTTTATGGAGGCGACCGTCTCGGGCAAAATCTTTATGGCAACAGTATAGTTGCACTGGATGCAAAAACGGGCCATTACAAATGGCATTTTCAAACTGTTCATCATGACTTGTGGGACTACGATTTGCCTGCTCCTCCTAATCTAGTCACCATTGGAAGAGATGGAAAAAAAATTGACGCAGTGGCACAAACGACAAAGACGGGGTTTCTCTTTCTGCTGGACCGTGAGACGGGTCAACCCTTATTCCCTGTTGAAGAAAGAAAAGTACCTCCTTCCTATGTACCGGGTGAACAAGCTTGGCCTACCCAACCTTTTCCTTCAAAACCAGCGCCGTACTCCCGACAACACATGACCGAAAATGACCTCACGAACTTTTCACCAGTTGCTCATGATTCGCTGTTAAAAAAGTTCAGATCCTTGCGCTACGAGGGATTGTTTACTCCCCCGGATTTTAAAGGCACACTAATGATTCCTGGAACACGGGGAGGCTCGAATTGGGGTGGCGGCGCATTTGACCCTTCGACGAACGTTTTTTATGTAAAGGCTAGCGACACTCCGGAGCTTGATCACTTAGAAAAGGTAGAGCCCGAGAAAAATTTTAAGAGGCAATCCCCCTTTAACCAGGGCAAAGCTATTTACATGAAACATTGTGCGGGTTGCCATGGCCGGGACAGAAATGGAGATGGACCTGTATACCCATCGTTGCGAGGTTTAGAAGAAAAAATGTCAAAGGAAACTGCGCTAAAAAAAATTAAAGAAGGAAGTGGAAGGATGCCTGCCTTTGCCAGCATTTTAAACGGGAACGAAGAAGCCGTAATCGCCTATTTATTTGAGATCACAGGAAACAGAGTTTCCCGTAAAGAAGCCGATCTGTTTGAAGTACATACGAACAGACAATCGGCTGCCGATAAAAATGCTACAGGAGAAAAGGATACAGCATCAGTTTACCTGAACCTGACAGCCTTCAGTCATTTTAATGATATCGAAGGCAGGCCCGCCCTCAAACCACCGTGGGGATCTCTTAATGCGATAAACCTGAACACCGGGGAGTACGCCTGGAAAATCACGATCGGAAATATTCCAGAGCTTAGAGAAAAAGGCGCACCCGAAACGGGCGCTGAAGGTTATGGCGGCCCTATAATTACTGCCGGAGGGTTGTTATTTATCGGAGGCACCCACGACAAAAAATTCCGTGCGTACGACAAAGACAATGGAGAGTTGCTTTGGGAGACCACACTTCCTGCCGTGGCCAATGCGACGCCCTCCACATATTATAGCAATGGAAAGCAGTATGTTGCTATTTCTGTTGCCGGCGACAAGGAAAATCCGGCAGGATCAATAATGGCCTTCGCATTGCAATCACATTGATTCCTATTTGGCAACGGAAAAAACATCTACCATCAATAAGCTATGCGATCCTTCGGGATTCGATATCATTGCCTTTTGATTCCGAAAATTGTACGTTAGAGAATAATATTCCGTACTACATGAGGCCACAAACTATTTTAAAGAAGAGGATCCAAGTTCTTTTGTTCCTTTCTTTCTTTTTTCATCTGATTATTTTACCGCAAACTTCCTTCGGCCAGCACGCGACGAAGCGGTATGTAGCAATCACATTTGACGATCTTCCCGTAGTTTGCCAGTGTAAAAATGACACTGAAAGAATGGAGATCACAGAAAAGCTGATCGCCACTTTAAAAAAATACAAAATGCCCATTCTCGCCGTAGTGAATGAAAAAAAACTTGAACTGGATGGAACTGTTGATCCTGCCCAGGTAGCGCTGTTACAAAAATGGCTGGAAGCCGGCTTCGAGCTGGGCAACCACGGTTATTCCCACAAAAATATCAATGAGCTTTCTTTCGAAGATTATAAAAATGAAATATTGCAAGGAGAGCGTGTCACCAGGCCGTTGGCACAAAAGGCGGGATTACCTTACAGGTTCTATCGTCATCCTTATCTTTCAGCCGGAGATAGTCTTCAGATCCGCAAGGAACTCGATGTATTCCTGAAATCGCATAATTATTTAGTTGCTCCCAATACAATCACGTATCAGGATTATACTTTTTCCGGCGCCTACGAAGCTGCCCTTCGGAAAGGTGATACGCTGTTGGCCCACCGGATTCGCGACGCCTATATACCCTACACCTTAGATCGATGGGAAGCAGCTGAAAAACAATCAACCGAATTATTCGGACGTGAAATCAAGCAGATCCTGATGGTTCATGCCAATCTTATCAACGCCGATATCTTTCATGAGATAGCAAAGGTCATGCAGGATCGCGGGTATGTTTTCATTTCCATAGATGAAGCAATGAAAGATCCCGCCTACGCACGGCCCGATACTTTCGACGGGAAGGTGGGCGTAACATGGTTATCAAGGTGGGCGGCGGAACTTGGAAAAACTTTCAGTTATAGTGGGGCAAAGGTCCCGGAGTTTGTGCTTGAAGCATCGAAACGAAAGTAATATTCTTTCGTTTTTTAAAATGAACGCTAATACAATTCTATTGTTCTGCTACCGATTAGAGTAAGATCGGCTAAGTCTCCGACGTTGCTCAGTGGCGTAAAAGGATCATGTAATACAGAGTACTCGCATCGAGTATTAACAAATTACCCCGCGGTAAAACCCGATATCATCCTCTGCCTCCTAACATAGTTCACCAAAAATCAATTGTATAAAATTGCTCAGCCTTGTTTTAACTTGTACTCACTTGTACATCCCCTGAATCCCATCTGGTAATACCATTTTTTACCTTCCTCCCGATTGTACAACCATCAGGAATAAATGAGTATTATTAATCTTAGCAGATTTTTCTTTGCTGTTTCCGTTGCCTCTTTTGGCTTTCAGCATTTCATTCTGGATAACTACTTGACCAAAAGCCCCAGTGCTGATTCTGAAATTACAATGGTCTTTATATTCATTGGATGCTTATTCCGAATGGGTCTGATCACGTTAAGTCTTGGAATAATGGTTAGCAATAACCCGCGTGTACCCGCAACTTCCCTGGGACTATTAATTCTTAGCTGGATCCTGTTCCGACACCTTCCAGTTTTAGTTGAGCATTGGACGGACCCTGCTGAATGGAATTTCACCTCCATGGCAATGGCTATGTGTGGAGGTGCGTTTGTTATAGCAGGTTCATATCGAGAAGGCCTATCCAGCGATAGAGGTAAGCTTCAACTTATTTTTGAGCCGTTCCTTTACAGGATCATTGGGGTTGGAAGATTTTTTTATGGTATCGCGATGTTTATTTTTGGTTTGCAACATCTGATCTACGTTGACTTTATTGCATCTATGGTCCCTTCGTGGATTCCGGGAAATTATTTTTGGGCTTACTTCACGGGAATTGCATTAATCACTAGCGGACTTTCCATTCTATTCCGAAAAACCGTACGATGGATCCCGACGCTGCTCGGAATAATGATTTTTCTTTGGGTGGTCCTTTTGCATCTCCCGAGAATTATAGCCAATCCGCAAGATGTATATGAGTGGACAAGTACCTTTCAAGGTATTGCAATAAGTGCCAGTGCTTTTGTGATTACCGGAAGTATAAATAAACAAGCACTGTTAACTTCTAATATTTCAAGCGAATTAAAGTATATGGAAATCAACCGAGCGACTCTCAAAATTAAAAAAGACGCCTTCAAACGAGCACCTGAATTTGAAGACCACGCGCACGCTAAGACAAGAGCATGATAATAAAATAATCCTGTAATAATTATTAACCCGGTCTTGATACGATTAATCCGCTTGACCTTCCTCTTCCATTTTTTTAAAATCCTTCCCTCCCACCAGCAGGGGTATCACTTCGATAAAATCAAATGGAACTTAAGCCTAAACAAATGATCGGATACGGACGAATCTGCTCGTCTTCGTTCACTCTCTATTTAGTCATCGTCCAAATAAATTCAATTTTTAATTTTCTCAGCGTGGCATCGGAATTGACAACATTGTGCAAACTCCACATACAGTGCTTAAAAGTTATTTCATAACCGGTTTGAGGAACCTGATGACTCAAAAAGGATATTCCTTTATAAAAATCATAGGCCTTTCTTTTGGGCTCGCCGCAAGTATAATGATCTACCTCTACATACAGGAAGATCTGTCGTACGATACCGTTCATCAAAAGTATAATCGTATTGTAAGGCTGCTCACCATTGACAGTGCGGAAGGCGTGAGCAGTAAACTCGTTGGTGTTACTCAACCTCGTCTTGCTCCAGCAGCAAAAGAAGAACTACCTGAAGTTATTGAAAG
Source organism: uncultured Bacteroidota bacterium (assembly GCA_963837415.1). Taxonomy (GTDB): domain Bacteria; phylum Bacteroidota; class Bacteroidia; order Cytophagales; family Cyclobacteriaceae; genus Chryseolinea. The sequence continues at coordinate 648,609 of CAWING010000012.1, forward strand.
CGTCCGGTTTACCGGAGGAGGCCGGTATGATCTGAGCTACAATGAAAACGTGCTTAAATGTGAGGCAGCATTCCGGGTTGATCCGTCTGTATTTGAGGTGTTTGATTTCAACATAATTGAAGGTGAGAAAAAAGGTGTCCTCGATAACCCTGGATCCATCGCCATTACTCAAACCTTAGCAAAGAAAATTTTTGGAGATGAAAATCCCGTTGGCAAAACGATTAAGCTGAACAGAACTACGGATTTAAACGTAACAGCTGTATTGGCAGACCTACCAAAAAATTCTCACCTTCAGTTTGATCTTCTCCACTCCTTAGTGCCTGGAAAAAATGAAGATGGTTTACGCCAGGCCCTGGACACGTGGCAGGGAATTTTCACCTTCTCTTATCTACTGCTTGATAAACCTGTCAACGCAGCGGAACTCAATCTCAAACTTCAGGCAATTAGCAAAAAGAATAACGCCTATGAATTTTTTACTCCAGTAGTTCAGTCCTTAAAAGATGTTCATTTGAAATCTAAGGAGATTTTATTTGAAACAAATGCAAATAAATCTGACATCTTAAACATATACGTGCTCTCTACCATTGCCATTTTGATACTGATCCTGGCCGTTGTAAACTTTATGAATCTGGTAACAGCAAAGGCGGCGGGTCGTGCGAAGGAAGTTGGTATGAGAAAAGTGATAGGCGCCGTACGTTACCAGCTCATCGGGCAACATCTAATCGAATCCATCATCGTTACATTCATTGCTGCGTTAATTTCAGTGGGTATTGTCTTCGCTGCTGTTCCGCTGTTGAATAGTACGTATCAGCGATTCGCTGATGTTATGTTGTTATTACAACCACAAAGTCTATTGGTGATTGGTGGTCTTGTATTACTGGTAGGAGTATTAGCTGGTCTTTATCCAGCGTTCATTCTATCATCGTTTAAGCCCATACTTGTATTAAAAGGATCATTCAAAAATTCAACTCGCGGAGTGTGTCTACGCAAAGCGTTGGTTGTTGTCCAATTTTCAATATCGATCTCTTTAATGGTTGGAACGGGAATTGTGTACCAGCAGATGCGTTTTATTTACAGTAAGGACCTTGGTTATAATAGGGAACAGCTGATTTCTATTCAGCAAAATGGTGATGCTGTATCGAGGGCTTCCACATTAAAAACAGAGCTCATGCGCAATGAAAATATCATTTCCGCAGGCACGTCATCAACGCGTATCGGACAACAATTAGGACGAACTAACATTTTTCCAGAGGGGTCCAATGGCGAGACCAACATTATTACAAGCATTATGGCAGCGGATGAAAATTTTATTCCTACCATGGATATGAAAATTGTTTACGGAAGGAATTTTTCACTTGACTTTGCTGACTCGCTTTCAATGATCATCAACGAGGAAATGGTTCGCCTGTTAAAGTGGAATGACCCAGTTGGTAAAAAGATAAGTATTCAATCCGGACCAAATCCAACCGACCTGACAGCGTACACCGTGATTGGAGTCGTCAAGGATTTTCACTTTGCTACCATTCGTCACAAGCTCGAGCCTATGTTTATGCTTTACAATAAAGACAATGGCGCGTTGTCTATTAAAGTAAAGGCGGCTGATATGAGTGCAACCCTGGCTTTTGTAGAGAATACCTGGAAGAAAGTGAACCCTGGAACAACCTTTGAGTATGCTTTCCTGGATGAGCAGTTTGCCAATCTTTATCGAAACGAACGTGCCTTTGCCAGCATGTTTACTCATTTCACCATTCTGGCCCTCGTTATTGCTGGATTGGGATTATTTGCTCTCTCGGCATTTACGGCAGAGCAACGCAAAAAAGAAATCGGGATTCGAAAAGTACTGGGCGCCAGCAACGCTACCATATTTTATAAACTATCGTTTGAATTCATAATCCTTATCCTCATTTCCTTTGTATTGGCCAGTGCAGTGGCCTACGTTGTGATGGAGAAATGGTTGCAAGATTTTCAATACAGTATCAAGATCGGCGCGGGTGTTTTTCTATTGGCCGGCATAGCATCAATTTTAATTGCGTTACTAACCATTAGCATTCAGGCTTTGAAAGCAGCGTTAAGCAATCCTGCTGATGCTTTACGAACCGAATAACCTGTGTTTCAACTAAGTTCCATGGACGATATTGATTCCTAGCTACTCATCTCACTCACACTGGACGGATTACTCGAGACATCTATACCATACAGGTATATGACCAACTTGCTCCCTGAAAGTTGGGAAGATTTTTGTTTTTTAATTTTGATGCATTCGTTTTCGAAGAATAATACTTTGGGGCTTTAAAAAATATATGGGACAAAATGCATAGCTATGCTACAACCTTACGTTAGAAGACAGAGTCATGTAAGTATTATAAGATTAAAAAATAAAAAAATAGGGGGACGTAGGGGTCTAAGCCCAATAAGTTGTCCTAACTTTAACTACTTAAAAAATATATGAAGATCCTTCAAAGCACCCTCCTCTCCATTTTGCTACTCATTAGTGTCATGCAACTTTCGCTGGCTCAGGAAATTTCAAAAGACTTAAAGTCCTTTAATAAGGTAATAGTTTCTCCAAAGATCAACCTGATCCTGGAACAAGGTGATCAAGAAAACATCCGATTGACCTATTCCAACGTGGATGAAGATAAAATCAATATTGAAGTTCATGGACACACTCTCAGGGTTTACCTGGACGAAGCCAGGGTAACCGAAAAAACCTATCGTGTAAGTTCTCATGAAAAAAGAAGCGTTTACCAGGATGCTTCCGTAACAGCTTATGTAACGTATAAAGAACTTGAACATCTTGAAATCCGAGGCAATCAGGAGCTGACATGCAATGGCCCTTTAAAGGCAGAGCGCTTCACACTAAAGGCTTATGGTGAAAATGACATTAACTTAGTTTCTCTTAAGACAGAATATTTGAGAACAAGTCTCTATGGTGACAATGATCTGAAAATAAAGGGTGGAAAGGCCGAATACCAGAAGTATAAACTTTTTGGCGATAATAAGATCGATACGCAAGACCTGAAAAGCTTTTCAGCTACCGCCACTATCTTCGGAGAAAGTAAAATAAAACTCAATACACAGGATAATCTCAAAGTAAATGCGTTTGGCGAGTCCCAGGTCTCCTATAATGGTAATGCCAACGTTAACAAGGGACTAATTTTTGGAAGAGCACAAATCACCAAATTGAATTAACCGTTGTAGCTCTCCGAAGATCCCTTACAATCCTTTACGAATAATTTTTTTTTGAAGAATCCTTAATACCTATTTTGCGATATGTCCACGACATATCCGATACAAAAAATTGTTCCTGAGCTCACCCAACAACTAGAACTACACCCCATTATTATTTTGCAGGCTCCTCCAGGCGCCGGAAAAAGTACTATACTCCCCTTGCTGTTGCTAGATGAACCATGGCTTCTCGGTAAAAAGATGGTCATGCTGGAGCCTCGCAAACTGGCTGCCCGATCAGTCGCCACCCGCATGGCAAAACTTTTAAAAGAAGAAGTTGGAGAGACGATCGGATATAGGGTTCGTTTTGAGAATGCCCTTAGCAAAACAACACGTTGTGAGGTGGTTACCGAAGGCATTCTTACCCGAATGATGCAATCTGACAATACCCTGGCCGAAGTAGGACTTGTGATCTTTGATGAATTTCACGAGCGAAGTCTTCAAGCAGATTTAGCACTCGCCTTATGTTTGCAGGTCCAGCAGGTGCTGCGGAATGATTTGCGTATTCTAATAATGTCTGCAACGCTGGATGGTGAAAAACTTTCTGCACAACTCAACAATGCACCCATCATTACTGCCTCTGGCAAACAGTTTCCCGTATCGATGCGGTATATCTCAGTAGAAAAGGATACGCATATCTCTACCTCAACTGCGCGCATCATTCGAAAAGCCATTCAGGAGCAACAGGGAGATATTCTTACTTTTCTACCGGGTGTTGGTGATATTCACCGCGTAGCGGAAATGCTTGAAGCCGAAAATCTCGGGGTAAATATTCATCCCCTTTATGGAGACTTATCTTTTAATAAACAACAGGAAGCTATTACACCCAACAGTGAAGGTAGACGCAAAGTGGTCTTAGCAACATCCATAGCGGAAACTTCCCTGACCATTGAAGGCATCACCACGGTAGTTGATAGCGGTCACTCCCGCATCCCTCGTTTTGATCCGCGCAGTGGGCTTACCCGCTTAGAAACAATACGCGTCACGAAAGATGCCGCGGACCAAAGAGCCGGAAGGGCTGGACGCCTTGGACCCGGAGTGTGTTACCGTTTATGGGCCGAGGCGGCCCATCATAATTTGCAACCGACGCGGCAGCCCGAGATATTGGAAGCAGACCTGGCTCCGCTAATACTTGAATTAGCAAACTGGGGAATCGAAGATCTTGGTGAACTTTCGTGGATAACATCACCTCCGGCAGGAGCAGTAAACCAAGCCAGAGAATTACTACTCCAGTTAGGCGCTTTGCAGGAAAATAAGATCACTGCCCGTGGCAGAGAAATGCTTCGATTGCCAACTCATCCACGCCTAGCCCATATGTTGCTTGAAGCAGCAGCAATGGACATTGGTAATTTTAATGAACAGGAAAAGCGTAGAACAATTTCACAAACAGATACCTTGCTTACGCTTGCCGCTGACATCGCGGCCGTACTGGAAGAACGTGATCCTCTAAATAAAGAAGCCGGTGCCGATTTGTCGGTTCGGATTGAGGTCTTGCGTAAATGGCGCAAAGGAGAGCGTGTCAATGTTGAACGAAACCTTTTGGAGCGGATTGAGCGGCTTGCTTCATCTTGGAGAAAAAATTTTAGAGTTCAGGTTGATAATTCAATACCGGTTGATTCTGATGTGGGACGACTTATCGCCGAAGCTTATCCAGAACGCATCGCCCGTCAGCTTGAGAAGCATGGTACACGTTACAAACTTATTCATGGGCGGGTGGTCAAGCTTCCTGATCACGATGCCCTTATCCGTAACACCTGGCTAGCCATCGCCCAGTTGGATAGCGGGTCTGGTGAAGGAAAGGTTTTTATGGCCGCACCTATACTCGAAAATGATCTAAAGCATCGGGCGGTAGAAAAGGACACAATATTATGGGACAGCGATAAAGGCATGATCACCTCTATGACTGAAAAACGAATAGGTAATGTCGTATTGTCCAGTAAGCCTTTGCTAAACATATCCAATGAATTAAAAGTTGGTATTCTCATCAAAGCATTTCAAAATGAAGGGTTAAAACTTCTTCCATGGAATGACGACCACAAAGAATGGCAGGCACGTGTTATGAGTCTTCGAGCCTGGCGACCCGATGAAGAGTGGCCGGATGTAAGCGATGAAAATTTATTACACACCGCAGATCACTGGCTCTCTCCCTTTCTTAATGATGTCTACAAGCGATCAGACTTTCAGCGATTGGATGTTGACAAGATTATTACAAGCCTGCTACCATGGAATTTAAACACCCGCTTGGATCAGCTAGCGCCAAGTCGATTGGCTGTGCCCAGTGGTTCAATGATCAAAATTAATTATTCTCCCGCTGGAGATACACCAACTATAGAAGTACGACTACAGGAGATGTTTGGACTATTGGAGACACCATCCATTAATGAAGGCAAAACGAAAGTCATGTTACATTTACTTTCTCCTGGTTACAAACCCGTACAGGTAACACAAGACCTAAAAAGTTTTTGGCAAACTGCCTACCATGAAGTTCGCAAAGAGTTGCGCATGCGTTACCCCAGACATCATTGGCCCGAAGACCCATGGACAGCAGAAGCGGTAAGGGGTGTGAAGAGGAGAAGTTTCTAGTTTCGAGTTTCTAGTTTCTAGTTTCGAGTCTCAAGTTAACCGCCTCACTCATTCAAAAATGTTGTGACATAGTCGTTTACATACTCCATCATTTTTTTCCGGCGGTACTGCATGATAAAACGAGGATGAGCAAGAGGTACAATCTTTTCAAAAAATTGCAGCTCATCGTTCAAGCGACTTAAGTAGTTAAAATTTTGGCCCTCACCCAGGCAATAACAAACGGCTCTGTTAATACCAAAAGATAGTTGCTTCGTTAAAGATCCTATGATAAAGTCCTTCAAGCTCGCTTGTAATTCTTTACTATCATAATAATTTAAATTCTTGTTGTTCATAGTAAAACCTAATGGGCTGACGGCACTGAAATAAAATTTATCGTAAAATTTTTGCAGCCCTCCGAAACCTTCAATCATGGTATAAATAAAATCGGCTGAGAGTTCAGCTTTTTTATTCATTGTATTCGGGATGTTGCAAAGCGCGTCTAATTTTATGGGATCAGTAAAGGGAATGCCAGTTATACCACCTCCATGCCGGCCGGGATTTATGCCGAGAATTAGCGTTCGCTTATTCACATCGTGATAGAATTTTTTATAAAACTGTTGACAGAGGAAAAATGATTCATGCTCGCGATAGGGATTCAAAATCACTACGCCTTCGGGAAGGATGGAACTAATTTCAAGATTTTTATAAAATGAAAGCACTTGATCAGCAAAGGTCATTGCAGAGCCATATTCATTAGTTTCCTGAGGCAGTAGCATTTCAGAAGTACCTGGCATTTCCATGAAAATTCATCATTTATTTAATCTTAACTTCAAATTCCAATCTCAAACGCACTTCTATAAAACCCTCCTTTTTGTACATATTCAATTAACTCAAGGTAGAAAGGATGTGAACCCAGTGTAGCACTATCGCCGATCATGATCAGTTTTTTTTTCGCGCGGGTCATTGCTACATTTGTTCGTCTGATATCTCCCAAAAATCCTACTTCACTTTTATCGTTGCTGCGCACAAAGCTTATCGCAATGACATCCCGTTCTTGCCCCTGAAATGCATCTACTGTGTTAATGGCAATAAGCCTGTGCAACGGTTCAAGTATACTTGAAGCTTCAGCGAGTTTATGAAGATAGTCTACCTGGGCACGATAAGGGGTTATTATTCCCATCGAAATATTCTTATCCAACCATGCATCAACTCCTATTTTTTCGACCAATGTTTCCACCTGGCTTAGGAGTAGTCGGGCTTCCTCTTCGTTAAAGCGGCTCAATGTTTCCGCATCCTGAGCTTCGGTGTAACCACACCCCGCGGTATCAATAAAATCAACAGGGCTTTCGTTTGATTCTAATAGTTCCGCCTTTACTGAATCGTGGGCAACAAGTTCATCTTTGTAAAAGTACGCAGAGGAGAACTTCATAATGTCCTCGTGCATTCTATATTGCACTTTCAGCATAGCAGACATTTCAGGTTGACGCTCAATACCTTTTTCAAAAAGTGTTTTAGCCAACCCTAGCTTGGCGGCTTCATTCGACTTAATAGTGGGAGGCAATTGCTGATGATCGCCAGCAAAGATTACACGTTGCGTCCGTAAGATGGGAATCCAGCTGGCAGGTTCAAGCGCCTGAGCAGCTTCATCGATGAATGCCGTCTGGAATTTTTTCCCGCGCAAGACCGGATGTGAACTTCCTACCAGTGTACAGCAAATGGCTTGAGCCGTTTGCAGCAGATCATTCACAATGTAAAACTCCAGCAAGTCAGCATCAGCTTTCAATGCCTTCGATTCCTGTATTAGAAGTTTCCGCTCTTGTCGTTCATGATAACCATAGTCACGTTTATATTTGAACGCTTTGCTTTTCAATTGCTCCATTTTCTTTCGCAACACGCGCAATTCACGGTAGCTCGGATGTTCTGCTATACGTGCATCAAGGGTTTTGCTGAGGGTTTGTTCGGTGACTCTTGCAGGGTGGCCCAACCGGATTACATTTAGTCCTTGTTCACTTAATTTATCTACTAGTAAATCTACCGCCGCGTTGCTCGGGGCACACACCAGCACCTGCTTTTCGTCATTAACGGTATGGATAATAGCCTGAACTAATGTAGTTGTCTTGCCTGTTCCCGGAGGCCCATGAATAAATCCTACATCAGGAGCTGAAATAATTTTAGCAAGAGCCGCCTGTTGACTTTGATTCAACGCGAAAGAAGGTTGTAGTTTATTATTTGATTTATATTTTACCCCAGCTTTATGTTGGCCTAGTAAAATTTCACGCAGCTCAGCTACACGATTATCATCAGCCTTCATTACTTCCTTCAATGAATATTCCATTTCCCGATAGCTCATTTCATCGAACATCACATCGACACCCAAGAGACTTTCGCCAATCCAATCGGGTAATTCATCCACGTTTAATGTTATCACCATTGTATTATCCCTGACGTAGTTGATAACACCATTAACATGATCCCTTTCCGGTTTTCCTGACGCATTAGAAAATAAACTTACCGACTTTCCACTTTGAAAAGCATGTGGCTGATCCAAATGACTTGTACGATCTAATTCAACAATTAGTCGTTCACCGGTGCCGATGTAATCGCGCTTCAGGCGAACAGGATACCAGGTTGTTCCTTCCTGCGTACGCTGATGTAGCGAGCGCAACAAAACTTTCTGGCGGTAATAATCAAGATCAGCTTGCCGTTCGAGTTTAATCAGCTCAAGCGTCCGCTGTAATTGTTGGATTGAAGACATAGAATCGGCAAAGATAGGTGCCAACCTGCCGAATACAAATTGTCAAGGTACGAGAGACGAGGTACGAAGTATGCGGGAAGGAAAGGATAGGTATAGTTACGTGTATAGGAATGAAGCCTCTGAACCTTAACTTCAACACTTCAACACTTAATCCTCCAAAAGCTCACGCAACTTGTTCAATTCCTCCTGGTTCTCTTTGGAGTTTATCGAAGTGATGATGCTGTACTTTTCCCGCGAAGTTAAACGCCAGCTTAGTGAAGCCCGGGCATTATTCATGCGAAGGCTGTCCATTTCCTGAAGTATCGTTACATAACTCTCCTGTTCATACTGAATATCAATTCGATCAATATCCGCCTTAAGCCAGGACTTCGCATGACTGATTAACATGTCGCTGTTTATGTCCTGAAAATTTTCAAAGTTATTATAAACATTGCTGATGGGCTGAGTAAAATCATCTACTATGTTTTGATTTATCTTATCTGCAATGCTCCCTAGTTTAGGTGAATCGCGAATGGAAAGGAAAACTATTCCTGATGTATTCTCAGCGATCCAATCTTTATAGGCATACACAAATCGAACCGCATCCGTCAAACCAAAATTATCTGAGATACCAGCATCCATAATTTTAAGAGATGGTTCGCTGGGCAAGGATGTATTCGGTGTTATATAAGGAAAAGACGCGCTCATTCGAAGAGCCGAAAGAAAGCGCAAGTTATTTCCCCCCTGATGTTCAAACAGGGAAATAAAATCCACGCCACTCAGTTTCGGGAGTGCATAATCAGGAAAACTGTTAATGTCATAATTCATGAATGAAACCGGCCGCGCTGCGATGTAAAGTTTACGGCCATCATTCACAATAGTCGGGGAAAGAATCATCATCGGAATAATGGCTTGCAGTTCAACGCTATCATAAGCACGGATAGGCTTATCCATCATGTGCGCAGTAATCAGGTTTAGCTGTTCTTCAAATGTATAACCCCGGTCCTTATGATAGTAGATGCCATTGTATTTAAATTTTGAAAAGTTGACAAACAAGTCGTTAGCCATTAGACTAAAAATAAGCGGGTTAAGATTGTCCGTTGAAATCAATTCCCGATGTCTACTGGAATACGGATGAACTTTCTCGCCGAATCGCTCTCGAAGTTTTAATTCACGAAAGTAACTTGCTCCAATCAATCCTCCTGAAGCACCTGTAATTAAGATGCTGTTTTCCATCAATTTTCCCTCTGTAAGGCTGTCTGCAGTTTGAAGGGCCGTTAATGTCCACAATGCAGCACGTTTACCTCCGCCGCTGGCGCATAGAAAAATCATTTTTGGTTTTTTGTCGTCCGGAAATTTCTTTTTCCAGTTTTCAAGCATGACAAAGCTGCCTTGACGGTCGCGTTCAATATGGGCAGAATCATTTAACGCTATAAGTGCCTTAACGGAATATTCAGCGGGTGGCCCTTGATAGTCTAATCCGAAAGCTTCATATCGTTTGGTGAGATAGTCTTCTCCTGCAAGATAATTTATCACTAAAAATAAAATGAGTGCCACCGTTGCAGCCCATCCACCAAACCAATATGAGAATGCGCCTGAGAGCATTACGAAAATGGTTAGAAAAATTATAAAAGAAGAGGCTGCTGGAAGCTGAAAAGCAGGATGATCTTTAAATATACCAAGCACCAATACAAGAGCGAAAATGAATATTTCAATGATCACCAGGTTAAAATGGTTTTGATCAAATACCTGAAGAATAGTAGCCTTGTTATAAAATGTGGTGTCCTTTACGTGCTTAAATTTGAAATCATAATCCAGGTAATTATCAACACGAATTTGCTTTTTTCGAGCAATGTCTAGTTTTTTCATGACATTCGCGCGAGTAGCTCTCACATTGCTTTTGATTTTTTCATCGATGCGGCAGACTACATATCTAAAAATATCTTTATGAGTAAACCAAAAGTAAATAGAGAAAAGGCTCGTCATAAAAAAATAGCCGGCAATCATCCCTCCTAAGTTCCAAGCCAGGTCGGCTCTAGTGGAGTATTCGTTACTAATTTGAAATTTAATAATCTGGTAGATATAGGTAATTAAAAAAGCGACAGGGATCACGCTGTTGTTAATCACAAATTTAGTGAAGGGCTTACTCATAGAACCTATGAAGGTAAAACGGTGACCATCTGTAATGTAGCAGGTAATGTGGAAAGCGGTGGTAAATCCTGCGGATACCATACCTATAATAAAAAAACTTCGGAAGTTTACTTTATGGAGATATTCAGGGTCAAGAAAGAGGTAAGGTATACCCAGGTATTTGCCAAAACTGCCGCTTACCATAGCAAATAAAATAATCCAGCACAACATTAATATAAGATTACGCTGGAAATTGTTCAGTAAAAGTTGAACAGGAAAAGAGTAAACAATCTTAGGATATAAAAAATAGAGCTTTCGCATAGGTCAATCCCTTCAAGTTATGAAATTCTGATCTATTTAAGTTGAGTCCTGAAGGAGATGTATTTTATTTGTTACAATTTTAAAATTCGTAGTCGTTTAAATAAGTAAGTAAAATCACAATCTCTGAGTAAGCTTTTTCAAATTTATCGCTCTTCCGCAGGATCTGGAAAAACACGGACGTTGGCAAAAGAGTACCTAACGTTGGCGTTGCGCTTTCGTGCGGATTATTTTAAACACATTCTCGCTGTAACGTTTACCAATAAAGCGACACAGGAGATGAAGGACCGTATCCTTGTGTATCTGGATGAGTTTGCCAAGAGCACACCAAACGAGCTTGCCGATGAGTTAAAAAAAGAGCTAGGATTGGATGATCCAACTTTCCGTCAGTATGCTCAGGCTATACAGTCTGCTATACTACATCAATACACTCAATTTTCCATTAGCACGATTGATGCTTTTTTTCAAAAAGTGATCCGATCATTTACGCGTGAGGCAGGTCTCATGGGCGATTACAGATTGGAAGTCGAACAAGACAACGTACTCGAAGAGGTAATTGACAACCTCATTGATGAATTAGGAAACAATAAGGAACTGACCGAATGGGTAGTAGAGTTTGCAAAGGAGAATCTGGAAAATGAGCGTGCATGGGATGTCCGGTATAGCCTGATTGAATTTGCCAAAGAAATTTTCAGGGAAGAATTTAAGGATATTGAGGAAGAAGTCACTGAACGAACCAGCGATAGAAATTTTTTTAAACTTCTTCGCAGTAAATTATGGGAGCAAAAAAACAAATTTTTAAATCCTATTGAGCAACCCGCTAAAGAAGGTCTTTATATTATTCAATCGCAAGGGTGGAATATTTCTGATATTAGTTGGGGTCAGAATTCAGGATTGTTTTCTTTCCTGGAAACATTTGCCAATCAAAAAAATATTAAGGAATTCAAACCACCCACCGACCGTATTCGAAATTACTTTACTGTGGCTGAGAACTGGCCCAGCAAAACCAGTCGCAATTCCGCCAGCATCATCGCCATCGCCCGCGCGAAACTTATTCCAATCATTCAGCACCTGGTCGACTTGTATGATAAACATTTTGCCGGGGCCTTAAGCGCTGAAGTAGTCCTCCAAAATTTATACGTCTTTGGATTGGTCGCTGATATTTCGCGAAAGCTTAAGGAATATAAGGACGAAAACAACCTGATGTTATTAGCCGATGCTCCCAAATTTCTGAATGGAGTGATTCAGGATAGCGACACACCTTTTATTTATGAAAAAGTAGGCTCCTTTTATAAAAATTATCTCATCGATGAGTTCCAGGATACGTCGGCTATGCAGTGGAAAAACTTTCTGCCCCTGCTTGTCAATAGCATGGATCAGGGATATGCCAGTTTCGTTGTTGGGGATGTTAAACAGGCCATCTATCGATGGCGGGGAGGTGACTTAAAATTATTGCAACAGGATGTTGAAAATCACATCGGACAGAATCGCACAGACATAAAAACATTAAACAGCAATTTCAGAAGTTCCACTGCAATTGTGAATTTTAACAACATTGTATTTGAAAACGCATCTTCGATCATTGCTTTGGAAACAGGTCATCCAATTTCCACGGAGGCTTATCACGACGTAAATCAACAAATTTTTAGAGAGGAAGAAGGTTTTATACGTGTTAAGTTTTTGGAAGATCAGGAAGACCTCCCGTGGAAGGAACATGCGCTCGATCACCTTCCAATATACCTTGAGAAATTGCAAAGTATAGGTATCCCGTTAAAAGATATTGCAATTCTCGTCCGAAGGAATGAAGAAGGCCAGCAAATAGTAGCCCATCTGCTTCAGTATAAAAATTCCGAACATGCCAAGCCCGGTTGTCAATATGACGTTGTCTCGAATGAGTCCCTACGCATTGATGGCGCTTCCTCAGTAAATCTTTTGTTGGGAGCTATGCGATATTTATTAAATCCGGATGATGTAATCTCGCGCGCGCAACTCGGTTACGAATTTGCAAGACTATATGAACCAACCAGGCCCATTACTGAAGTATTTGCAGTAGCCAATCAGGTATTTTTTGAGAACAATCTACCGCCTTTGTTTGCTAAAGAAAAATCTTCCCTCAAAAAACTTCCTCTTTTCGAGCTCACTGAAACATTAATCGAAATTTTTAATCTGGGGGAGCAATTTGGAGAACTTCCTTACTTACAGGCTTTTCAAAGTCTGGTTCTTGATTTTTATAGCCGTGAGCGAAATGACCTGGGTGCCTTTCTCGAATGGTGGGAGAACAACAAGCACAAGCATTCCGTACAGGTGTCGGGGGAAGTAGATGCTGTTCAAATTCTAACGGTTCACAAATCGAAAGGGCTGCAGTTTAAATATGTTATCATTCCTTTTTGCTTTTGGAACCTGGATCACGATCCGTTTAAAGCCCCCAACCTTTGGGTTAACTCAACTAAGTTTCCGTTCCATGATGCAGGGTTTTTGCCTGTAAAATATTCCAGCACGTTGGAGAAAACATTCTTTGATGACTTTTATCAAATGGAACATACGCGAAGTTACCTCGATAATTTAAATCTTTTATATGTAGCCCTTACCCGGGCTGAAAAAGGAATGATCGTGATGGCTCCCCACCCAACAGTCAGAAATGCAAAGAAAAGCTCAGCGAGTTTGCTTTACACAAGTATTACGCAGTCTTCTCTTGCGGCAAACTGGAATGCAGCAGAGCAAGAGTATAATATTGGTTCGTGGCTTACTGTTGAAAAATCCCAGGTTGAATCCACATCAGACTCCGTGAGCTTGAAAACATATGCGTCATCTCGTTGGCGCGACAAGCTTGTAATCCGGCAATCAGCGAAAACGTATTTTAGCTCGGAGGCAGACGAAAAATATGAAAAAATAAATTTTGGTATTCATCTTCATACTATACTATCACGGATTAAATATGCGCATGAAATTCCGGAAGCATTGGATCGCATTGTATTGGAAGGATTTATCAATCACGAAGAAAAACCCGCTCTATTAAAGCAATTACAAGACATACTAAACATACCTCAAGTAGCCGCTTGGTTCACGCCAGACTGGGATGTGCGCACAGAGGTGCCCATACTATTACCCGAAGGAACAGAGAATCGAATTGACAGGCTCATGATCAAAGATAAAAAAGCGATAATCGTAGACTTCAAAACGGGCGAGCCGATGAAGTCAGATCAGCGACAAGTCCTGGCCTACACTGAAATTTTGAGAAAAATGAATTTTATCGATGTTGAGGGGTACTTATTGTATATCAGGAATAGCGAAGTTGTATCCATCACGCCCGGCAAAATAAAAAGTACGAGGAAGAAAGATGAAAACCAACTGGGCTTGGGATTCTAAGCAGTTAGAGTTTAAAGTTTCGAGTTGCGCTTAATAAAAATTTATTATCTGAGATAAAGATTAGTGTACGATTTTTCATCGGACAACTTTAAACTCCAAACTCGCAACTCTAAACTATTTCCGTCAATAGGTAATGTCAAACGTCGTACCTGGCCATGGGATAAGAGCCTTGGGCTTATACGGACTAACGCAAGGTATCTCAAAGAATTTTATCACGTCAGTACCGCGAATAATTTTTGGCTTCTTAGTGTATCTTCTGTAAAAATCTTCCCAGTGAATCCAGGCAACTTCCTTAGGATTAATTGTCTTGAGCAAAGAACAGGGATAATCAGGTGAAAAGTGATACGATGCTACACCCAGAAATGCGATGTCCACGCTTTTACTTTTCAATAGTTGAGGTGGCGGAACGCCAGCTGGAGGGTTGCAAGAAGAGGATTGAACAAAAATTCGAAATTCGACGGAGCCGTTTACATCAATATAGTCTATCAAAAAAGAAAACGTTTTTCCTTCAAGCCAGTCATTTCCGCTTGTTTTCCCGTAGGGATCAGTAAAGTAGCTAACGGGTTCCATTCTGCTGCCGCTAAAGAATTTAATATTTTTGAAATGTGGGTTATGTTCAGCAAGAATGGGATAAATGTGAATTTTTCCTTTTGAAATTTCCAGCTCAATAGGAGGGCGACTAAAATCTTGTGTGGTCATGTGATTTTCAAGCACCACCATTTTATTTACATCAATCACATTACGGCACGTATTAAAACCTGATTGGTTGGCAAACACGATTGGCTGGTTAGACAACCTCTCAAAAATAGCAGGCACATCCATCATATGATCGTAGTGGCTATGCGCAGTTAAAATAGCTTTAACGTTTCCGAGATCGCCTGAAGAATTTGCCATGGAATTCAGTCCCGTCGTGATCATTTTAGGATCAGAAAACAATTTACGTCTCCCATGATCCTTGCCCAACACAGAAGATACCAGTCGCATTAACTTTTGATTGGAGAAGAATGGATCGATCATAATCCCATTTCCATCCTTTAAGATATATAGCCCACCGCAACCCAGGTATTGTACTGAAATTTTTTTTTCGGCTCCAATAGAAATTGTCACCGGCGTGCCACGGCTTTGGTAAGGTATGCCGTGTTTTTCCAATTTTTTTAGTCGGCCAGGACTTGTGCTGCAGCTAAGGTTAAGTAAGAGAAGCAGAAGGGAGACGTATTTCATAGCTGCTCCATAGGCGTTATTCTTATTCTAATTGATGGTTACGTGATAAACGTCACGTCCGTTTCGCTGAATGTTTTTAATATAAAAACCTCCGGGCTGAGCAATTTCTTCGATCAAATCAAACTGCTTACAGGATTTTGGCAAGGAAGAAAAGATAAGAATAAAATGGTGTACGCTATTGTCTGGTATGACGGTCCAAAGGGGAGCAATAGAAATATTTTCCACATGAACTAAGGACGCCTTGACTCCCGATGAGCGATCTACCAAAAAGGTAGTCTTCCAAATTCGAATCAGCGCATCCTTCCAAACATTATCGAAAGAGCAATGCACGTATACGTAGGAATCTTCAATTGTAGATGGTTCTATGGACGAGAGAATTTTATCATCCACCTCGGGTTTACTTTTAACAGGTGGGTCTTTAATTGTCGTTTTATAGCCTGACATGATTAAAGTTAAAAGGTTCGAGTTTCGAGTTTTAGGTTTCGAGCTAAACCCATTTCAAATTTAATGTCTTAAACACTAAAACACCTAAACACTTCAACACTTAATTAATGAGTCTCCCCAGACTTTAACCTTTGAGCACAGTTGGCCAAGGAACGAAACTGATGATAAGATGCTTTCCAGATATGGCCTTTTAATGCTGTTTTTTGCTGCGGTTCTTTGTCCAGCCCTCCTTGAAACCACTCACCATGCTCATGATCGATCAAGTTGGTGTTTACATAATTCCACATCATTTTAAATTTTTCAAAATACTGATGGTCATCGTCCGGATACAGATCAGCCATTATCAAAAGGGTGTTTAACCCCTCCGCCTGCGCCCACCAGTTTTTAGTATCCCTGATTATGGATATTCCGGGCTTATCTTTAAAATAATAACCTTCATCGTAAAACCCGCCAACTTCATTATCCCAACCATTTTCAAGTGCATGATCTACCATTTTCTTCCCAACGGCGAGTGTACGCGCATCGTCTTTTATTCCAACGGCGTGTGA
Source organism: uncultured Bacteroidota bacterium (assembly GCA_963837415.1). GTDB lineage: Bacteria > Bacteroidota > Bacteroidia > Cytophagales > Cyclobacteriaceae > Chryseolinea. The sequence goes on from CAWING010000012.1 coordinate 665,157, forward strand.
AGCCTCCATCATCAGGTACGCCGTTTCTACATCATGACCAAAAGACACGTGATCCAGGTTACGATGTTTCAGAACAACAGATTCAGCCGAATCTCGAAACGAAACTGGTGTCCAGTCCGGCTGGAGAAACAGAACCAAAGAACCCTTATCATTTACAATCGTATCGCGAATTAAAAGCAGCATTTCCTTTACTCTGTCACCTACCAAACTATCCGGCCATACCTGATAAAGTTCTGTGAACGCCTCAAGCAGATGGATGGAACTGTTTTGATCTTTATATCCGATGTCTTGTGTCGACGTTACATGGTCATCCCTTTTTATCACGGTACCATCTTTTTTCATGTGCTGAAAATAACCTTTGAGCGCCGGATCATGACTGTGTTTCTCCAGCCACATAAATCCGTTCTGTGCAAGTTTAAATGCGCTTGTATCACGGAAAGCATGGTAATAAGCAGCTAGTGCATAGATCGCAAATGCATTTCCATACGCAGTTTTTTCCTCGTTTGGATTACTCTTGACATTTCCCTGACGGTCCACCAATGTATGAAATCCGCCATAGGTTTTGTCCCACATGACGTCCCTCAAAAAGCGGAAGCCATGTTCGGCGCATTTTTTATAATCTGGATTTTCAGGATAAAGTTCCGAAGCCTTTGAGCTTGTCCAAACGTGCCTGGCTTGGGAGACTATCATCTTGTTCTGCTCACCTGTAGGCTTAAAATCAAATGTAAAGGTGCTGAGGTAGCCACCGTATTCCTTATCCATCGCGGCAGGATACCATTTGTTAAGGAGTTCCGATTTAATGGATTTTTCTATTTCTGATCCTATGGTAGCTCTTTCATTTTTCTTCTCAGAGGAACATGCAGCCACGCACAAAATCCCAGCGAGAAAAAAAGCTAATTTTTTATTTTGTAAATCAAACATAGAGTAGGGTTGGGCCAGGTAAAATAGTCTGATAAGATTATTATTAAAAGTAATTTATTTTTTAATTATTTCTCACGGTCGATTACACTAGCGAAAATTCCTAGTAAAGAAATATCAGACTGAATGGTCTCAATACATTGTTAAATTTAACGTCACGCTCCAAATATGCTTCCTTGAAATTCACCATCGACGCAAGAAGGGCTGAACACATGCGCGGATACACCAGAGGTTTAGCGAGGTGTGATTAATTTACATAGACGGTATCACGCGTTAGGATTAAATAAACGAAGAGATATTCCCCCAGTGCACCCAATGTGATGTATCGATGGCGATAATTAATACTTTAACAGTATGGATCTCATCTTAGAAAATAAAATTTCTAAAAGACAGCTTTAATCGGTTGGTTCTCTCTAATTAATTTCTAACGTATTGCCAGAAAACGTACGTACATTAGTAGAAGTATTCGCTTTGAAAAAACTACGGTATGAGCTGCGATAAGTACGTGATTTTACGATGTGTAGTTATCGTCATTTTCAGCGCTTCAATCGAACACGTCGTAGGTCAATCGTTGTCAAAATTCATTACCATCGATCAATTTGGATATTTACCGACTTCCAAAAAGATAGCAGTTATCAGAGACCCGCAGACAGGGTATGATGCTGCTGACTCTTTTAGTCCAGGAAATACCTATACAGTGGTAAATAAAAGCACAGGAATTTCCGTGCTTTCCTCAAGCCCAATGTCCTGGAATAATGGTTCGGAAGATCCCTCCTCCGGGGATAAAGTCTGGTGGTTTGATTTTTCCTCTCTCACCACTCCTGGAGCTTATTATATTGTAGATGTTGAAAGAAATGTGCGCTCTTATGACTTTGAAATAGGGGAAGATGTGTATGCGCAAATTCTAAAGCATGCTGTCCGTACATTTTATTATCAGCGAGCTGGATTTGAAAAAAAAGCTCAATTCGCTGAGGCTGGTTGGGCCGATGGAGCGAGTCATCTAGGGAGCCTTCAGGATAAAAACGCCCGCGTCTATAACGACAAGACCAATGCATCCACCGAAGTTGATGTGCAAGGCGGATGGTATGATGCTGGCGATTATAATAAGTATACCAATTGGACCGCAAATTATGTCGTTGATTTTATGAGGGCTTACCTGGAAACACCGGGAGCCTGGGGCGATAACTATAATCTTCCTGAATCTGGCAATGGCATGCCGGACTTATTAGACGAAGCTAAATGGGGAGTAGATTTTCTATTGCGCATGCAGAAAGAGAATGGAAGTGTTCTTAGCATTGTAGGACTATCGCATGCAAGTCCGCCGTCTAGCGCTAGCGGGCAAAGTCTTTATGGGACTCCCAGTACTTCCGCTACGCTTAATACAGCTGCGGCTTTTGCAATCGCTTCAAAGGTTTACGGGTCGCGGGGAATGAAAGAATTTTCAAATCAACTGAAAGAACGCGCTATCAAAGCTTGGACTTGGGCTACGGCCAACCCCTCCGTGTTGTTTAGCAATAATGACAGCGGTTCAGGCACGGGTGGCCTGGGTGCAGGCCAGCAGGAAACAGATGATTATGGAAGAGCCATGGCAAAGTTGGAAGCCGCGTGTTTTTTATTGGATATTACGGGTGAGGCTAAGTATAAAGAATTTTTTGATGCGAATTATGATGATGTTCATCTTAAAGCGTGGAGCTATGCATATCCTTTTGAAACTGCAAACCAGGAAATTCTCCTGTATTACACGACGCTTGCAGGTGCTACGGAGGCGGTTGTTAATGATATTTTATCAACTTATAAAAATGCAATGAACGGCGTTGATAATTTTACAGCTTTCTACAATGATAAAGATCCTTACTTGGCCTACATTAAAGACTATACCTGGGGAAGTAATTCAACTAAGGCGAGTCAGGGGCTTATGTACTCAGACATGATCACCTATAATGTAGATCCTTCAAAAGAAGAAGATGCAAAATTTGCTGCTGAGGGATATATTCATTACCTGCATGGTGTGAATCCATTTAATATGGTATACCTGTCCAATATGTATGGGTACGGAGGAGATAATACGGTGAATGAATTTTATCATACGTGGTTTGGAAATGGTAGCCCCAAATGGGATCGTGTTGGCGTATCAACATACGGTCCTGCTCCTGGTTTTTTAACAGGAGGTCCCAATCCAACATATGCACGGGACGGTTGCTGTCCGGCCGGTTGTGGGGACAGCAATGCCATCTGCAATTCGGAATCACTGACTCCGCCGGAAGGGCAGCCCAATCAGAAATCGTATAAAGACTTCAACACCTCATGGCCGCTGAATTCCTGGTCTGTAACAGAAAACAGCAATGGATATCAACTCAATTACATTCGATTATTATCAAAGTTTGTTGATGCTAAGTATGATTGCAGCGGCACATTTAATGGGTCAGCTTCATTGGATGCCTGTAATATATGCTCCGGAGGAAACACAGGCATAATTCCTATTGCGGATAATACGAAATGCAATATTGTTACCGGAGTATCATTCAAAGAAAAATTTAAAATTGAGATCTCTCCAAATCCTACTGCGGGTATCCTTCATGTTGCCACCAATATTCCTGGGGAATTTCAGGTAACAATCATTGACCATTTAGGAAAAAAAATGTTGTCTGAAACGTCCTCTAAGAACTCAACGTTAACGATAGACTATTTTAGAGCAGGCATCTATATCATTATTGTAAAGCAACGGGAGTATCGCGTAGTTAAAAAGATTCTAAAGTTGAACGCCCCGTAGCGTCTTGTGGTCTTAAATTTAAGTTTCCATAACATATTTCTTGAATAGTATTTTATTTACGCTAAGGTTAGATTGTAACTCGGTTGGACGTAATGATTAGAATTGATTATTTTGTAATGCCGCCCGATCACTTCTGGCCCCGATAGAGCCAAGTGTAATTTCGGATTCACTATCATATCCCTTTTTGCTTTCTTGTCCGTTAGCTACATTTTCCGGTAAGAGTTTGTTCGCAAGACTCATCAATAAATTCATCCACCCTGGCGCTAAACCCTGCAGTATAGTGGCAACCTTGGCTGTAGTGGAAAGAATGGCTTCAGATTCCCCTTGTTCGATAGCGTGAATTATACCTTGCGCTGCCGTTTCTGCAGATTGAGAAATTATTGGAGACGAATCAGCCAATTTAAACCATGCATATTCAGCTTCATGATCGCCCCTCACCGTCGCATTCCTCGGACTGCCTGTACGCATCAGGTTTGGTACTACCGTTAGCACTTCAATATTATCTTTCTTCAATTCAGCGTGCATCCCTTCGGATAAACCTACCAACGCAAATTTGCTTGCCGTATAGGGAAGTAAGTGTGGCACTGCAATCTTTCCTCCAATAGAAGTAACATTAACAATTCGGCCGCGTCCTTGCTTTTTAAAATAAGGTATTACAGCTAACATCGTATATAGAGCAGACCAGAAATTTGCTTTCATGGCTTTTTCATACTCATTTATCCCCATTGCTTCTTGAGGACCTATCTGTATTATTCCAGCATTGTTAACCAGCACATCCAGCCTTCCGTAATGTTCGATGATGTCGCGGATCATGGCTTGAACTTGATGCTCATCCGTTACATCTACTGTCATAGAGATGACTTCGGCGCCCATACTTTCTAGTTCAATATGCGCCTGCCCCAGCTGCTCAGAAGTTCGGGCACATATTGCCAATCGTGCACCTTTGATAGCAAGTTGTCTGGCCAGCACCAGCCCTAAGCCCCGGGAACCACCTGTAACAAGCACCACTTTACCATTCAGGTCATAGTGCGTTAAAGCTTTATAAATTGTATTCGCAATCAAAAATGTACCTGCTCCAATCGCGGCCCATTTTGCTATCTCTTGAAAAGATGAAGAATTTTCGTTTTCGGTTGCCATGATGATGAACATTTAATATGGTTCATGACATTCAAAAATGGGCCAGAAAACAGACAAAGCTGTCGCATGCTATTAGATCATTTAAGCGGTCTATTTTAATAAAGAATTCTTGAATAATTGGAGGGCAAGTGTCTCTGAGCTCATCAAGATGTAGACCTTTTTACACAATCTCCAGGCGTGCATCAGGTGTAAAAATCCTGGAGCGAAGCGAAGTAAACATTATTCCATCCATCTACAATGTCTTCGTAGGCATCATCAGGGATGTTGGTATGCTTAAGTTCAACAGAGGTACCTTGAACGTGGGGGTGTAATTTTATGGTCACAATAGATTTTTCCTCCTGTTCACCAAAGTACCATTGCTGAACAATTTTTTTACCGCTTTCAAATTCTACATTCATACCCGCTATACTTCCATCCCACATGGAAAATTCTGTACCGGGCTCGGTAGTCATTTCAGCTGGTTCTCCCGACCAAAGCTGTATGGTTGAAGGCGTAGTTAAAGCCAGGTAAAGTTCTTCCGGTTGAGCAGGGATGATATAATATTTTTTAAAGTCCCTCATAAGTAAGCAATCAAAAGAAAATAATGTATAACCTTGCTGTGGTTAAATTAAGTTAAACGTGTTCATTACTTATATCATAATTGGTGTTACTGTTCTTGTAAGCATGTTGGCTTTTAACAGGCCGAACATGCTTGGTGAATTCATGATGAATCCATACAAGATAAGAACCCAAAGACAATACTATCGATTTATAACATCGGGTTTTATTCACAAAGACCATATGCATTTGATACTGAACATGTTTTCATTTTATTTTTTTGGTACCACTATAGAAACAGTTTTTGGAGTAATATTTGGAGATTGGGGCATTATCTATTTTATAGCTTTGTATCTGTTGGCCATTGTTGTATCTGATCTTCCAAGTTATTACAAACATAAAAACAATCCGGGCTATAATTCATTAGGCGCCTCGGGTGGCGTTGCGGCCGTAATTTTTGCTTCCATTGTCTTTCTGCCTTTGAATAAAATATGCATCATCATTTTATGCTTACCCGGCTTTATTTTAGGTACCGCCTATATTATTTATTCTTATTATCAAGGAAGAAAATCAAATGATAATATCAACCACGATGCACACCTTTACGGTGCCCTGTTTGGTTTTATTTTCTGCGTCATCCTGTATCCTCCTTCCATCGGCAATTTCTTTAAACAAATTATGAGTTATAGAATTTTTGAATAATATCGAAAGGCTCGTCAGGTTAGGGATTCAATCTCATGCTGATAATCGTATTGCAGATCTTCGGGCAATTGCGATAGCACAGTGTTAATTTTTTTTAGTTGAAGTTCATTCAAATTGTAAAGTACGGTGCTCGAACGCAACGGAACACCTGCTTCTTTTATTTTCTTACAAAAGTAAAGCCGTAATTCCGCTTCGGATTGTTTATTTCCGGAGTATTTAATCTGTTTGTTAATCACGCGCAAAATTTTCCGCAGACTCTTTTTTATGTAATACACATTGCCTGTAGGCAGTGTATGAAACAGCGCATCCATCTCCACTTTCACACTTTCAACGTAACCTGCTTCGTCGTGTGCCTCGAATAGTAAATAGGTGAGCAGCTCTTTGTTTTCCTTTTTGTATTTGGCTAACCTCAAGCAAAGGTCCTGAACAGTTTTAGAATCAAGTTCGATCAGTTCTTTTTTTATTTCGTTGAGTGAAGCTGCTTTCATGCCAGGGTCTTAGCTTGCTTATATTCTTTTATCAAAGTTCGTACAATTTCACGTAAAGGTAGAATACCCTTTACATGCTCGATCGCCGGCCCAGCGCACCAGACTGTCTTATAAGTCGCGCTAAAGGCAGCTTTCTCCACTTGCTTCATACCTTGCAACGCTATAATCATCTTAGCATATTTTTTTAAGGTCTTATTATGCAGTAAGATCCACTCCAACCAACTGGCCTTCGTTCCCAGTTGTTTCACATACGGTGTGTTAATGACAGTCAGGTGCGAGCCGGATAACTTGGTGGTAAGAACAATATCTTTTTCTCCATAGTCGATCATGGCTTGCTTATATTCCGGTGAGATGTCTGATTCCTTGCACGCGATGAATATCGTCCCGATGGAGACTCCCGCTGCTCCCCACTTCATGATTTGTTTTAAATCTTGTCCGGTCCCAATGCCGCCGGCAGATATGATTGGTAATGTGCAATTTTCTTTTAACAAAGTAATAAGCTCTTTCGGTTGCATATTTCCACAATGGCCACCGGCTCTTGCGTTGACTGCAATTACTGCGTCGGCACCAAGTTGCTCTACTTTCTTAGCGTATTTCAAATCTACAACATCACAGAAAACTTTTATTCCCAGCGGCCGGCACTTTTCAATTACTTCCTTTGGATTGCCTAGCGACGTGATAACGTAATCCACTTTCAATTCGAGCAATGTTTTAAGCTGACCTTTATATTTAGGGTTTGATTTATTTACAATCAGATTCACTCCAAAAGGTTTTGATGAAAAAACACGAATTTCTTCAATGGCCTTTCTCAATTCAACATCGGTGCGAAAATTTAAAGCAGGGATGGCAGCTGTTACGCCTTCTTCTAGGGCTGCTATTGTCATTTTTGTATTTGAAATTAAAAACATGGGAGCGACGATGATGGGATGATCTATTCCAAGCATTTGATCAAGTGTAGTTATCATCGTGTTTTTAAAGTTCAAACATGATCGAACCCTTAATAAAATCTAACCTTCCATGTGCGTGTCCACAATTCATCAGGTTGGATCTGAACAATTCCTTGCTTTGTAGTGAGTTGCTGGTCATGGAATACTGAGTCAGCAATACCGCACCAAGGTTCGATACATACAAAATCAGCATTTTTTGCAGCCCATATTCCCAGGTATGGAAATCCTTCGAAATAAAAGTCAAGTCCGTGGTCGTGTGCTTGAGACTTAAGTGAAATTTTATCCGACTTCAAATTTTTAAATACCAAAGCGTCCTCGTTGAATAGCGTTCTGTTTAATTTCAGGATGGAAGTATTTCTGAGAAAGGGTACCGGTTGCTCTTTTATAAGTCCCTCAGAACTAATCGGCCAACGTCCGGCGTTTTCCACAGCATTAAATTCTAAGTAATAATCTTCGTACGTCGAATCACTTGTTAGCGGAACCGTAAAAGCTGGATGACCTCCGACAGAGAAATACATTTTACTGTCGCCGTTGTTTTTTACATGATACGAAACTTCCAGATACTCTTCCACTATTTTATATTCCAACCGAAGCACGAATTTAAAAGGGTATTTTTCAAGAGATGTTGTGCTACTCGAGAAAGAAAAAATGGCCAGATCGTCTTTTTTCTCTATTATTTCAAATATGGCGTCACGCGCAAATCCATGTCGGGATAATGAATACGCCTTTCCATTATACAGGTACTTATCTTTTTTTAATGTGCCCACTATGGGAAATAGAACAGGCGATGTTTTGGCCCAAAATTCAGGATCACCACTCCACATGTACTCCAATTCGGTTTGCTTGTTAACGATACTATTCAGTTCAGCACCTGTCGTATTTATTTGCACTTTTAAATGATTGTTCTCCAACATGATGTTCATATCCTACTCTTAGAAGATTATTTAACTCATCCTTTTGCGGAATTTACCATTGATAAAATACCCCATCAAATAAATTACAAATAGCTGTAATATCACAATAAAGAATAAGATAGCGAAGTATGAAGTGAGTCCGGCCGCTAACCCATCCAAAAAATAAATTATTTTAACTTGATTGAAAAACTGATGAATAGAAGAGCCTTTATTGCAACTACAGGCATAGCTGCTACTTCTTTAAGCTTGGCAGGTCCAGAGGCTTTGGCCATGCGCAAACGAAGTAAAATTCCTCAATGGAGGGGATTTAATTTGTTGGATTTTTTCTCGCCGGACCCTGCAAAATCAAGACGAGGCACAACGGAAGATCATTTTCGATGGATGCAAGATTGGGGATTCGATTTTGTGAGAATTCCGATGGCTTACCCCTTTTACCTCGATATTGACCGAAGTAAAAACATCACTCCCGAAGACGTATATAAACTCGATGAGCAAGCAGTCAATCGCATTGATATACTGGTGAGAATGGCACATAAATATGATATGCATGTGAGCCTTAACCTTCACCGGGCACCTGGATATTGCATTAATGCAGGGTTTCATGAACCTTATAATTTGTGGACAGACCAGGAAGCGCTAGATGCTTTTTGTTTTCATTGGAACATGTGGGCCAAGCGTTATAAAGATGTCTCGCGAAAAAAAATAAGTTTTGACTTGGTGAACGAACCAAGTATGCGTGAGGATATGAATGACCAGCATTCAAAACGCAGTACGGTTCCAGGAGACTTATATCGCAAAGTGGCTAAAGCGGCAGCGGAAGCCATTCGCAAAGAAAATAAAAATCACATTATCATTGCCGACGGAAACGACGTTGGCAATTCGGTAATTCCTGAAATCATAGATTTAGATATTGCACAAAGTTGTCGCGGATATAATCCAGGGATTATTTCACATTACAAAGCGCCGTGGGCCAATAAAGATCCTGAAAGCTTACCAGAACCGAAGTGGCCAGGCCAGGTTGGAGACAGGTACTTAAGCAAGGCGATTCTTGAAGAACAATATAAACCGTGGATTGCACTTGCTAACCAAGGCGTTGGCGTTCATTGTGGTGAATGTGGTTGCTGGAATAAAACACCACATGAAGTATTCCTCGCCTGGTTTAATGATGTGCTCGGCATTCTTAGCGAAAACAAAATAGGATTTGCGCTATGGGAATTCGTCGGTGACTTTGGCATCCTTAATTCGGGACGTACCGATGTTGCTTATGAAGATTGGCATGGACAAAAGCTGGATCGCAAGCTTCTTGAATTGTTACAGAAGCATTGAAAAAAGATTTGAGATACCCTATGGCAATATTCCTTCGACTAAGATCATTTTTGTTTTCGAAATCGCCTGACGGAGAGCTTTAGCGGGAGCGTATCCTGCAGATGACCACCAGTCCCTGGCTTTTTGCATGGAGGGAAATTCCAACACTATTATGCGTCCGGGTTGCCAGTCGCCCTCCATAGTTTCATTTGAGCCACCTCGGACGATAAATTTTCCTTGAAATGGTTCTAACGATGGCGGCGTTAATTTTTTATACTCCTCATATCGTGTCGGATCAGTGATTTTGACATCAACAATTACATAGGCTTTCATCTGTTCATAATTTATATCGTAGTCGTTTTTCTTTTCTAAAAGCGTCAACCTTTCCAGACAGCACGAAGAGACGAACATATGCTTGTCGCGTCAAAAGCGCGGTCGGCTTTCATTCAAGCAGTGCAAGTCTATTTCGAGGGCGCAGGAGAAAATTTGGTTACTTTATTGGGGATAGGTTTTACAGTATGCAAAAAGGTATAAAGGGCGCCAAGATCACTCTCTTTCATCTGACTGTACATTGTCCAGGGCATGATTGAATTAAATTCTCCCGGTCGTACTGAGGGAAGTGTGTAAGCGGAATCGGCATACGCTTTAAAGCGAGCTATGAATTGCTCCTTTGTCCACTTTCCTATTCCCGTTTCCGGATCTGAGGTTATATTTGCAGATCGCACTATCGCACCATCCGGAAATTGAAAATCGCGGCCCCCGCTAAGGAAAAGCTCGGGAATAATTTGTCCCTTGTTTACAGGTGTATGACATTCGCCACACCCCGAAGCATTTATCAAATATGCTCCGTAAGCTAGTTGATCCGTTGCATCTGGCTTGGATTGAAAATCCGCTTCTTTCGGGATGGTATTGATGATAAAATTCATTGGAAAATCCGCTTTAGATTCTGGCACAACATTTTCAATTGGACTAAGGCTTCTTATGTATGCAATAATGTCGAAAATATCTTCCTTATCCATTCGTCCGTAGTTGCGGTAAGGCATCAGCGGGAACATGGCTCTCCCTTCTTTAGTTACACCGGTAGTTATAACCCGCAAAAGTTCTCCATCTGTATAACGCTTGATTCCGACCGGCGTGATATTCTTCGCATAAAATACGCCGGGCACGCCAATGGTCTGATCGAATCTATCGCCACCTTTTCCTAAAGTACCTTGCGTGAGCGGCCCGGAAAATTTCGACCAATCACGAATAGAATGGCAATCCATACAAACTGTCACTGTATTAGCCAAGTAACGTCCGCGTTCTATACGCTCAGGAGTAACGTCGATCGTAAGGTTTTCGGCTTCGCCGACATTAGGAAGAGCAGTTTTAATATAGATTAAAAAAACACCTGCTAGAACTACTAGTAACAGCAAGAGGTAGAGCACGATCTTGAGTGCCTTTTTCATGGTAGAAGGGTTTGGTTTTAGTTGGCAGGACGTAAAATAACCCAAAAAAAATTATCTCAAAAGAGCATGAGAAAAATATCAAAAGAGAGAAAGCGCAATTGTATTTCTGGACAGCAATTCTGATTAAGCAAGCTTGGCCTTATAACTAGGTTGCAATTGCTTGTCTTTTAACGGTACTTTTTGAATTTCAATTGAAGTTATCTTTTGCAGAATTACAGATAGTATCAAACTAAACAACACGAACGCTAAAAATAGCATGAAGCCAGGCTGCAAAGAAGTTTCGTTGGTGGATATGCTTGCCAGCGAGTCTGTTTTCATGTTTAAGTTAGCAAGCTGGCTGTCCAGAATTCCTTTAAATCCAATATATGCCATGAAGATTGCTACCACATTTACGTCAGCCATGCTCCACTTACCGGACTTGAAGGCAAAAAATTGGATCACTTTATTGTTTCTCCATTTTTCATTTCCCAGTAAATAAAGTTTAGTCGCTAACAATTTTCCAATTGGAAAAATAATACTGAATATGAGAATAAGAGCGCCCACAGCAGCTGAATCAAATTTCCCTGTTTCCATTAAAATGCGGACGACATCCACGATACTTTTGCTTTGGAAAAATATTACCTGATCATGAAATGAAATCTGTTCCCCAATTAATAAAAAACTCATTTCTTTTATACGCGCATCTATTTCGATCATGGGTGAAGTAAGACCAACAAAAAGAACAACAAAGGTTAACAGGACAGAGAGTACAAAAAAAGGCGTGTAAAGCACCTTCTGATTTCGCAGAAGCCACCACATTATTAAAAATAAAATCATAATACCAATGATCAGGTAGGTAAAAAAGTATGCCCGTTGTTGCAACCCATCCAGCAACAAGGCACTATTTGTGTTAAATGTAGGAACGTCGGCGGCATCATATTCCGCCAAAATACTTTCGCTGCGGCTAATATCATTGGTGCTGTCATAAGTGATGGTACCAAATTCCTTCAGCTTACTTTGCACCACGAACTTTAGCTTTTCCTTATTCTTCGGCTTTTTAAGCTCATCAACAATAGTTTCAGCAAATTCAGGGACTTTTGCATGAATCTTATCCTCATTTACTAATGTTTTTACAGCAAACTTTTTCAGCTTCCCTCCCAACGTTTTCTGTTTCCTGTCTACTAAACTATCCGCCTTATTGATAACAGCGTGCAACACCTGCGAAACCTCATACTTCAATGCTTTCTCCTGTTCCGGGGTAAATTCAAAATCATCAATACGATTGGTCACTACCCTTACCATGTGATCACGCCATGCATTGACGGATAACAACCCAAATGTGATATTATTAAGAACGCTATAATCTTTCTTTATTTCTGCCCGCTCCTCCGAAAGATTATAAACTTGAAGCCCGCTCCAGCCGGCGATGACCAATAAAATTCCTCCGAAGAAAATTAAAAGAGAGCGTTTTAAAATGACCATATGAATAAAGATAGACGCATTATCAGAATTACAATCTATATGCCCTCTTTAAAATAATTAAATAGCTTCCTTTAGCATAACTACATCGTTATAGTGTGGAATAATTTACCCAAAGCTGAGAAGTGAGGCACAAATGAAGCTAAAGGTTCCCTAATTCCTTAAGTGCTTTCTCGATGTTTATTCCTTTACCTAAAACGCTGGTAAAAATGTCACCTTGCTCTCTTAGCCTAGGAATGGCATTCCGAATATTAAAATCAAGAATCTTCAGGCCTTTTTTTACTTCATCCCAATGTAATGGCATGGATAAGGAAGCCCCTGGTTTTGGTCTTAATGAATAGGGCGCTGCTACTGTAGCCTGTGGCCGGTTTTGGAGAAAATCGAGATACATCTTACCCTTTCTATCGGCTATTTTTCGCTCAAGACTGGTAAAGTCGGGAAGCTGACGCTGGACCGCTGTTACTACGGCACGTGCAAATTCCTTAGAATCTTCATAGGTATACTTAGCGCCCAACGGAATATAAATATGCAGACCCGTTGAACCGGAGCTCTTACAACATGAGGTCACACCTATAGATTCGAGCACTTGCCTCGTAACTTGAGCCGCCTCAATAACCTGATCGAAAGTCTGTTTCTTATCAGGATCCAGATCGATAATACACCAGTCAGGGTGATCGGGACTTTGTGTCCGACTACTCCAGGGATTCATTTCAATACAGCCCAACGACGCAATATATAATAGGCTGGCTTCATCCGTACAAACCAGAAAATTTTTCTGTCGGTCATCGCCTTCACTAAAATATTTATGTTTTTCAATCCATGACGGTACTTTGTCTGTTACATCTTTTTGGTAAAAGCTAGGTCCCTTGATACCATTGGGAAAACGATTGAGTGTCTGAGGCCGGTCTTTCATGTAGGGAAGCATATAAGGAACAACCTGGTAATAATAATTTAGCATGTCACGTTTCGAGATTTGCTCATCCGGCCAGAATATTTTACTGAGATTGGTGAACTTCAGTTCGTGGCCTCCGATATTTCGTACCTGAGTTTCATCATTTGGATTTAATAGCGTTTGTCGTTCGCTTTTTTTGGGAGGTTTAATAATTTTCTTGTCAGCGGTGTTGCTTCCCTCTGAAACAATATCGCGGGTATGTACGGGATTTTCCCAAACTACATCTTTGGCCTTTTTATCTTCGCGCAAACCTTTAAACGAAGGATGACGCATCGAGCCATCATTGGTAACAGCTCGATAGGTAACTTCAACCACCAATTTCGGCTTTACCCATATGACTTCTGCTTTTGGAGGGTTGGGCCTGAAGCGCGAAGGTTTATTGTAGTCAGGAACTTCTTTAAAAGGACATTTTGATATTTCAAGCGGTTTTAATTTGTCGAGCAATTCGGTTTGCATCTTTGATGTAAACCCAGTGCCAACAGGACCGATAGAGACAAACTCATCATTTTGATATACACCAAGCAACAAAGCGCTGAATTTCTTGGATGTTTTCTCATTTCGCGTATAGCCACCGATAATAGCTTCCTGTTGCTTCGCCGTTTTGATCTTAAGCCATTCTTTGGAACGCACATCAAGTAAGTATATGCTATCATTTTTCTTTGCTATAATGCCTTCCAATCCTAACTTATCGGCTTGCTCAAAAAACGCTGTTCCTGTCGATGCAAAGTTTTCGCTTATGCGAATAATATCACCGGTGGGAATAATCTTTTGTAATATGTCTCTGCGTTCTTTCAATGATACATTTGTAAGGTCATATCCATCCAACCACAGGACATCGAACAAATAATAAATGAGCTGCCCGTCTGCTTCACTTCGCCATTCCTGCAATGCATTAAAATCTGGGGCGCCTTTTTCATTTAACACCGTTATTTCTCCATCAACGACCGCATTGATGGGCCAGTCCACTAACGCATTGTATATCGGATAGAATTTTTTGTTGAAATCTTTATTGTTTCGGGACCGTATTTCGACAACACCTTTGTTGAGATAACTTAGTGTTCGGAACCCATCCCATTTTACTTCGTATGACCAGCCCTTCTCATCAAAAGGTTTATCTACCAGGGTGGCTAACATTGGCTTTACGTCCTGCAGTATTTTTGATTTTACTTTTTTGGATATCGGCTTAAGAATATCTTTAACATCGATCTGCTTCTTAGCGCTGGATTTAAGCCGGCGACCTGCGGTCTTTCCCTTTGAAGACTTCTTGGAAGAAGCAATACCGGGATTTTTCGCTGCCGAACGATTGCTTATCCAGTGATTCGCTTTTTTATCTTTCGCCAATTGCTCAATGGTTTTACCTGAAATCACCGATTTCTCCTTTTCCCGAATGTCAGTTTCAATGGCATATTTGTCGCGATGTTTGATCAACAGCCAGGAATTATCTCCCCTGCCCCGAGTTCTCACCAAAGCAAATTCGCCTTTGAGTTTTTTACCGTGCATTCTTATTTTCACGGAGCCAGCATGGAAAGCCTTTAGCAAAAGCTTTTCCTGTGTAGCCTTGCCCCCAACATCTTCAATGGGTTCGTATGTTCCTTCATCCCAAATGATTACCGTTCCTGCTCCGTAGTTTCCTTCAGGAATAATTCCCTCGAAGTTTTTGTAATCAAATGGGTGGTCTTCGACCAGCATGGCCAACCGTTTTTCCGCAGGGTTCAAAGAAGGTCCCTTGGGTACTGCCCAACTCTTTAAAACACCCTTTAGCTCCAGCCGGAAATCATAGTGAAGCCGGGAGGCATCGTGTTTCTGAATGACAAACTGTAACTGATCACCGGATGCTTTTCCTCCGACTGGCTCAGGCGTCTTCTTAAAAGACCGTTTCTTTTTATATTCAACTAATCCCATAGCTCTGCTTTATATAAATGTGTGCCAAATGAATTTGTTTGAACACAAAACAATCGTCGTGGGGTCAAAATTACCTTGCGCGGCCATGTAAGTTCTAACTTAAATCTACGGGGATTAAGTCTTTCATGTTCCTTAACATTGTAGCTCGAAACCCGTTCCCAACCAATTTCCCTATGAAAAATCTGAAAGTTTTCGGCCTCGCATTCATATCAATTGTTGCCATACTTTATATCGGGGCCGATGGTTTGGTTGCGAATTATTCATGGGGGCCTTTTTTTATTTTCATTGGAGCATGTACTACAATAGGATTCACTATCGACATCTTTAACCATTTCAAGACCAAAGGAAGTCGTTAAATTCTCTCTCACTCTCTTTAAAGTTCCCTCTTTTATCGTCGATATGCACTTAGTGGCATAATTTTTACACATGCCGGGCATATGGATGAAAATAGATTTATTGAAATTGTTGGTATAACAGCCGGAATCTTCACTGCCATTTCGCTGTTACCTCAGATAATCAAGCTTATCAAAGAAAAAAAGTCGAAGGACATATCAATCTTTTACCTGATCGTTTTATTGTGTGGATTGAGTTTGTGGACTTACTATGGGATTCTTCGCGACGATCTCCCCATTATCGCAACCAATATTTTTTCCATGGTCCTCAACATCACCATGCTTGTTTTAGGAGTAATGTATAAGAAGAAAAGTAAATAAAGTTATCCGTTATCAGTTAATCGTTATTCGTCAATGGCGTTGCTCTTGCAAATATTTTACTCTATCTCCCGACAAGCTGAAAACATCCAGCCAGACGACTAACGGATAACTATTAACGGATAACGATCAACTCTTACTCAAAAAGCCTGCACAACCCGACCGTCCCGTATCCAAACTTCATCGCCAATCCGCAATGTTGCGTCAATAAAAAAATTCCATCGCACATATTTTCCTCGAACATTACCTCCCAACTCTGAATTATCTCCCAATGACAGGCGTATCACGCCGGCACCATAACCATAATAGGGAATCCACTGAGGCCCTATTTGTGGAATAGCTAACTGGGGATTAAATCCAACAGCTAATTCTCTAAAAGACGAAGCAGATGGTCCCGCTTTTTTTTGTTCTGATTTTACTGCATCAAGACCCTCTGCCGCCTTCACATTTATTACTTTACCCTCTTTAAATTGCATGGTCAGTCCTTTTACTGTTGTTCCATTCCATTGAGTATCCGGAAAAACAATCACACCATTCACACTCTTTTCGATTGGAGCAACACGAATAGCTCCGGCTGGAAGCTCGACTTCACGATCAATAAAATTTCGAGCAGAATCGCTTCGGGCTCTGGAAGCATTTCCATCTTGCTTTGTTACGGGCCTGTCTCCTATAATAAATTGAATATCGCTACCTAAAGGAGTAGTGATGCGAATTGTGCTATTGCGCGCAGCATCTTCAAATTTAATAAGGTGCTGAGCTAGCTTTGTGTAGTCTGTTCCAAGGAAGGCTGTTTGATACAATTCATCTACAAATTCTGTTCGTGCCAGCAGTGAGCCATTTAGTTGATATGCTCCGGCCCAATGAAAGTGTATGGTACGACCGTTGCCATTGCGCAAGACTTCCTGCATGGCTGCGTAGGGTACATGCGTTGTGTCGGCTCCAGGCAGCATAATACCAAGGTCGACGGTTCTAAAATGCTCTGCCAAGGCTTTACCCGATTTGCTGGCAGCCACACGGGTGAATTCGGTATTCCAAGCTTCAGGCGCCTCCGAGTTGACGCTGATTGTACCTAAGTATTGACCTTTAGCAGCATCAATCTTTTTTTTCAAGTAAAGTATGAGCGAATCGAATTCCCCGGGCTTCGCCACTAGCAAAATTTTTTCGCCTGGCTGAGGACTCGCCTGAGCTACAATTTTATTTGCAATCGCTTCCCACTTAAACTTGAATCTGTGGGAATCGGAATCTTGTGACTCTGGGGCTTCCGTTGTCGTTTCTTTCTGCTGACACGCTAAAAGGTTCAAAAATAAACAGGTGATTATGGGTAAAATATTCTTCATAGCGTGGAAATTAAGCACTCAAAAGTACGAAGGTTCGCATTTATTTATTTGTTAACCGATATTCAAACAAGTTTAAGACACACTTCGATGCAAACAGTTACGGTTTAGAATTTGTTAACCCCTTGTTACATGGAAGGTCCTTCATTGGTGATTCTGAAAGAAGCCCTTAAGTCATTCAAAGGGAAAAAAATTATTCATGCTACCGGTACAACCATCAGGATAAATCCTGAAGAGCTTATTAGTCAAAAGATCATCGATTTTAAAAGCTGGGGCAAGCATTTTATTATCGTATTCAAAAAATTTTCCATTCGCATTCATTTTCTTATGTTCGGCAGCTATCGCATAAACGAGCGGAAAGACGCTAAACCCAGATTGCAGTTGCAGTTCGATAAAGGAGAGCTGAATTTTTATACGTGCTCTGTTCTTAAACTCGAAGAATCTTTAGATATTTTATATGATTGGTCATCCGACGTAATGAATGATGCCTGGAGTGCAGCCAAAGCTCGTAAGAAGATCAAAAAACATCCGGCAGCAAGCGTAAGCGATATTTTGCTTGATCAAAATATTTTTACCGGGGTAGGTAATATTATAAAAAATGAAGTTCTCTATCGTATCCGCGTACACCCTGAGACATTAGTTAACGCATTATCTCCTCGAAAACTAACTGAACTTATCAACGAGGCACGCGCTTACAGCTTTGATTTTTACAGGTGGAAGAAAATCTTCATGCTCAAAAAGAATTGGCTGATTTACACGAAGAAAAAATGCCCTCGTTGTAAACAAGCTGTTGTCAAAAAATATACAGGAGTGAACAAGAGGCGAAGTTTTTTTTGTGAGAGCTGTCAAGTCCTTTATACATCCCTAAAATAACTAAGCGCAGAAAGGGACGGACCGTGACTGTTTGACTGGCATTGAGCTATGGCCGTAAAATAATTTAGTTTGCGGCTTTTGGCGTTAGGATTAATCCAAGACTTAGAACCTACTCTTCAACAACACTCAACATCAGTTTTTCAAGGCATTCTTTCACGTACTCACCGTTGCCTGGGCCATACCAGTTCATGAGTTGTGTTTCATAGTGATCGACATCGTAATATTTAGTAGGCGTTACATAACCAATGTACGCTCCGTTAAAGCTGGTGACGATAGGAAAAACATTTATGCTGGCCCCCAGTGAATCCAAAGCAGCATTAAATTCACCTGAAAAATCGCATGGAGTACTTAACATAACGACGTCACCAATTTTAAGCGCTGAAATAAATGTTGAATATTCTCCAAACGCTGCACGAAACAGCCAGGGACGAAGCCTCCAGTCATGCAAGATTTTAGGCTGAGGCTCATTCAGCGCCAGTGGAACACGTCGCATTTCTAATATAGCGCCCTTCACTTCTCTGAGATGATCCTTGTGAGCTAAAAATTTTTCGGCGATTTCTTCTGCCATCCATTCAACACAGTTCCAATCTGATTCTGGTGCATTTGCTCCATGGCTCCCTACGGCACCTGCTAAAAACATACTGAATGTATACCCACCAGCTTCCACAATATCTACCAGTTTACCTGGATAATCACGGGAAAGTTGTAAGTCACGCGAAGATAAGCAGGTGGCGTGCGCCGTATAACTCATCAATAATAATTTGCTGCTGTCGCTCCGATGCACTTCTATTACCCTCAACAACGGGTCAACTGGACCGCTATCTGTCACTCTGTTGTAAACACCCGCAGGAATAGAAATTGAACCAGATTTCAGTTTGGAGGGAAGCATGTTCTGCGCTGCGCGAGCAATGCTAACTTTAATTTTATCCGCTATAAAGCGAACAATGGAATCATCATATGAGCCATACAATAAGGAAGTAACACCTTTTCCCCAGCCGCCAATGCTACTGTGAGTATGGGTAGCGCCCACATAAGTGTTATCTAGCGTAAAATCAATATCCCTAAGCTCCTTGTCCAGCAACGTAGTGACTGTAGGGGGTATTATAATAAGGTCGGCACTCACAATCGCCACGCGCCTTACCCCATTGCCGATAACCATCGTGCGTACATAAATAGAATCATGAACAGACAAAAAATGTTTTCCTCCACGCTTCCCAGCCCCGGGAACAGAATGAGATGGCGTTAAATTCTCTTTGGCAAAACCGACAGAGAAACCATTTGTAGGAGTATCCGGTTTGCGATCTATTGCATTAATCCGGTTGTTCATGATATCCAATAAATTTTCATAGCCGACGGTTCGATCTGCTGGCGCAACGCTAATAGCCAGAAAGATTATCAACAGGCCAATAACTACGGCCATTGAGATCAAAATAAAACGCAGTAGCTTTTTGAACGTCATAGTTGTTGCAAGATAGCTGTTAACTGTTAATGGGTTAATTGTTGTCTATTAATCATTGAATAGTTCCTAATAAGATTCCCCCATTAAAAGCGAACGGCCAACGGGTAATGGATTTATCAGTATTTTTGAGGTAAACACGAGTTAGTGCATGAGTACTCCCACAAGTAGTGCAGTGTCTGCAGAAAAAAAACCAAACCTGGCTGGTCATCTGCCACCGGAACCTTATAAGACAAAAAACAAAGTACGCATCGTTACCGCTGCCAGCCTTTTTGATGGGCACGATGCTGCCATCAATATCATGCGCAGAATAATTCAATCAACAGGCGTAGAAGTAATTCATTTGGGTCATGATCGAAGCGTAGAAGAAGTAGTAAACACAGCTATTCAGGAGGATGCCCAGGCTATTGCTATGACAAGCTATCAGGGGGGGCACAATGAATACTTCAAATACATGTATGACCTGTTAGCGGAGAAAGGTGCTGGTCATATTAAAATCTTTGGGGGCGGTGGTGGTGTGATCTTGCCCGAAGAAATCAAAGCCTTAACGCAATATGGAATCACCCGGATTTATTCACCGGATGATGGCCGGGCAATGGGTTTACAAGGAATGATCAATGATCTGGTGGAAAAAAGTGATTTCCCACTTGGTGATCAACTTACGGATGAAATTGAACAACTAACATCAAAAAATCCGTTGGCTATTGCACGCCTTATTTCCGCGGCTGAAAATTTTCATTCACAGCATCAGGATGTCTTTAAGAAAATAAAAACGCTGGCTGATCAATCATCGGCGCCCGTTCTTGGAATAACAGGTACAGGGGGTGCCGGCAAATCTTCTATGGTGGATGAAATCGTCCGAAGATTTTTGGTTGATTTTAAAGATAAAACTATTGGACTGATCTCTGTGGATCCTTCCAAACGAAAAACGGGAGGTGCACTTTTGGGTGATCGTATCCGGATGAATGCGATCAACAATTCTCGCGTGTTCATGCGTTCACTGGCTACCCGGCAAAGTAATCTTGCGCTTTCGGTGTATGTGAAAGAAGCGGTACAAGTGTTAAAGGCCGCAAATTATGATATCATTATTTTGGAGACTTCCGGTATCGGGCAAAGTGATACGGAAATACTGGAGCACAGCAACGTATCACTTTACGTAATGACTCCGGAATACGGTGCTGCTACGCAGTTGGAGAAAATAGATATGCTTGATTTTGCAGATATTATTGCTTTCAATAAATTTGATAAACGTGGTTCGTTAGATGCATTGCGCGATGTAAAAAAACAAGTGCAACGCAGTCATCAGCAATGGAACAAGAAACCCGACGACATGCCTGTGTTCGGAACTATCGCTTCTCAATTCAATGATCCTGGAACAAATCAGCTTTATCATCACCTTATAAGTGTTCTGAAAACAAAGACAGGCGTGGATCTCAATTCCACATTTCAGATGGCACACGAGATGTCTGAGAAAATTTTTGTGATCCCTCCGGCACGCACCCGGTACCTCAGCGAAATTTCAGAGACGAACCGAACCTACGATCAGTGGGTAAATGAACAATCTGAAATTGCAGAACGATTGTATGCCATCCATACAACTATTGAGCACGTAGAAACTTCCGTGGAAAACCCTTCTCTTAAAAAAGAATTAGAGGATGAAGCCGCTAAACTAAAACTGAATCTTGATCCAAAAAATTGGAATCTCATTGAAAGCTGGCCCGACAAAGTAAAACGATATAAGGAGCCGCTCTTTAAATTTAAAGTACGAAATAAGGAGATTGCCATTCAAACACATACGGAATCCCTCTCACACACTCAGGTTCCCAAAGTCTCCCTTCCCCGATATAGAAGCTGGGGCGATTTGCTTCGCTGGATTTTACAGGAAAATATTCCAGGAGAATTTCCTTATACAGCAGGAATCTATCCATTCAAAAGAGAAGGGGAAGATCCAACCCGCATGTTTGCCGGAGAAGGGGGACCCGAACGGACCAACAGAAGATTTCACTATGTGAGTCTGACTATGCCCGCTAAGCGATTATCTACGGCCTTTGATTCTGTGACCTTATATGGACATGATCCCGATTACCGTCCTGATATTTATGGAAAGATTGGCAATGCTGGCGTAAGCATTTGTTGCCTCGACGACGCAAAAAAATTGTATAGTGGTTTTAACCTTGTCGACCCGAAAACCTCAGTGTCAATGACCATCAATGGTCCGGCGCCGATGTTGTTGGCCTATTTTATGAATGCCGCCATCGATCAGCAATGTGAGATTATATCATTCACAAAAATGGTCTAACGGATAGCGTGAGAAAAAAGATCGATGAAATTTATGGAAGTCGCTCAGAACTTTATCCCTCCTATCAAGGGCCTCTTCCAAAAGGAAATGATGGACTGGGACTAATGTTGTTAGGCGTTACAGGAGATCAGGTGCTACCAGCCGAGGTGTATGAAAAGATAAAGAAGGACACGCTATCGCAAGTGCGTGGAACAGTTCAGGCAGATATTTTAAAGGAAGACCAGGCACAAAATACGTGTATCTTCTCCACTGAGTTTGCCTTGCGGCTGATGGGCGATGTGCAACAATATTTTATTGACTGGAATGTGCGCAACTTTTATTCCGTTTCGATTTCTGGATATCATATTGCTGAAGCGGGCGCAAATCCGATTACGCAACTTGCTTTTACCCTAGCGAATGGATTTACCTACGTAGAATATTACCTGAGCCGTGGAATGAACATCAACGAGTTTGCTCCCAACCTTTCTTTCTTCTTTTCCAATGGAATTGATCCTGAGTATTCCGTAATAGGACGCGTGGCCAGAAGGATCTGGTCCAAAGCTTTAAAAAATAAATACAAAGCAAATGACCGTGCGCAAATGCTGAAGTATCACATCCAGACGTCAGGGCGCTCACTGCACGCACAGGAAATTGATTTTAATGATATTCGAACAACCTTGCAGGCACTGTACGCTATCTACGATAATTGCAATTCACTTCATACAAATGCCTATGATGAAGCCATCACGACACCTACGGAAGAATCCGTTCGGCGAGCTATGGCCATACAACTGATCATCAACAAAGAGCTTGGGCTTAGCAAAAAATGAAAATCCATTGCAAGGATCTTTTATCATTGAAGAATTAACAGACCTCGTAGAAGAGGCAGTGCTTTCGGAATTTGACCGCATTACAGAGCGCGGAGGTGTACTGGGCGCCATGGAAACGATGTATCAGCGAGGGAAGATCCAGGAGGAAAGCCTGTATTATGAAACGCTTAAACATACTGGGGAATTTCCCATCATAGGCGTCAATACATTTTTAAGTTCGAAAGGTTCTCCTACCATATTACCTCAGGAAGTTATTCGTGCTACACCAGAAGAAAAAGAGTATCAAATTAAAATGCTAAATAAACTGCATTCATTCCAGGGTGAAAATTCGGCTAAGAAACTAGGACGTGTTCAGCTCGCCGCCATTGAAAACAAAAATATTTTTTCAGAATTGATGGAAGCCTCCAAAGTATGTTCCCTCGGACAGATAACGAAGGCGTTGTTTGAAGTTGGCGGTCAGTATAGAAGGAATATGTGAGGAATTGATAAAGGTAGTCGGTGAAAGGTAATTGGTCGCGTAAGTCGAAAAAGTTGTCTCAATAGTCAACTTCCAAATTCAAAAAAGACAATGGTAAACATAAGTGAAGCTCTAAACGTCATGCGTAAAGGGAGTTAAGCACTCAGTGATGACCTCTTACCGACTATTCTTAATAGCGTATGTCCAGATAGGGCAATCAACATGATTGACAACGTCCTCGGTTACGCTTCGTCTTAAAAGGTGGCTCAATCCTTTACGGGCATGGGTGCCCATAGCAATCATGTCTGCTTTAATCTTATGTGTAAAATCAATTACACCTGACTCCTTATCCTTTGCATTAAACACATTTACGGTATAGTTTTTCAGCATGAAACGCCTAGCAAATTCTTCCAGCCGATTCTTTACAGCGGTATGGTCATCTGCTTTTCCGGAGGTATCTATCCAAACCATATGTAGTGTTGCTTTTAATACGTGCTGCAATTCCTTAATATGCATTAACAAATCTTCCTGGCCTCCTTCCATGGAATTCGGAAACACAATATTTTTAAGGCTTTCAAACTTGCTGTACTTCTTGACGACCATAACGGGACAAGAGGCATTGCGCACGATTTTTTCAGCGGTTGATCCAATCAAAACTTCCTGCAGTCCACTAACACCTTTTGTCCCCATGACAATTATAGTTGAACCCTGTTCTTTAAGATAATCAAGAATACTGGGAACGATAGGGCCAAATTCAATTTTTGTCTTTATCGGTATATGCTCTTTAGCATATACCTGCTTTAATTCTGCAAATTTTGTTTCAGCACGTTCACTTAATTCTTTGAACAATGTCTCATCGAAAGATGGCATTGGTGTAAGCACGTCGTCGTGCATTATGGGTAATTCAATAACGTTTAATAAACTAATTTCTCCATTAGAAACATGGGCAATATCAATTGCTAACCGGAATGCGCTAGTAGCTTGGTCCGAAAAATCGCACGGAATTAGAATCTTGTCCATAGTAGCCGGATATTATAAGGTTTCAATCCAATGCTAATATATTAACAAGTGTGATTACTATAATGTCGATTTTTAAATATTCACTTAGGAAAGCTAACCGTTTAATCCAACCACTATTTGGCACTGTAGCAATATTCTTTAAGATAATCAGCCACCTCATCAATGCCACCATTGAAAGCCTTCGTGAGACATCGACATCCTTCTTTTACTTGATTTGTTTCCGCCAGCGCGATACCCTTGTAAAATAACAGAGTCATATTTGAAGGCTCAGCCTGCAACCCCTTGTTAATGTAAGGAAGCGCAAGCTCATAGACCTCTTCATCCAAACAAAGCGATGCAGCATAAAGATAAGCCTGACCAAATTTAGGATCCTCCTTGATTACATCATCGAAAATGATTAAGGCACTATCCGGATTGCTCTGATAATAATATGACAGGCCTAAATACAATTTCAATTCTGGACTGGATTGATAGCCGAGGAGCTTGTGAATATCCCTCCGAGCTTCTGGATACTTTTCTGATTCCATTAAAACAGAAACCCGCCATTGGAGAAGTTCGGGATTATCAGGATTCATTGCAAGAAGTTCATTGAGATCGGCAAGTTGGGTCTCAAAATCTCCTAGTTCCTGGTTGATGTAGGCTCTTAAAAGTTTCGCCTGCTCCTGCGGGTATTTTTCAATGTAGGTATTGATATCCTTTAGTGCTTCAGTGAAATTTTGCAATCCATAATAGCAGACGGCGCGTTTATAATAAAGCATATATTCCGCTTCGGTGTCGGGCGTGGATTTTTGAATTATCAAATTAAATAATTCCAACGCGCCCGCATAATTCTGCCTCGCCAGCAGGGTATCGGCTTCAATTTCAACTGCTTTATTTTTATCGGAGTCTGCTTGTGCAAAGGCAAAAAAAGAACTCATCAACATAACGAAGATGAGTCCAGTCTTTTTACCCGGTGGTGAGAGTTTTTGCATGTTGAAGTATAAGGTGACTTCTTATTGCATTTATTTATTATAGCGTTTTCGCTCGTTTTCGTTCAGATAAATTTTTCGTAATCGAATCGATTTAGGCGTTACCTCCACATATTCATCCGACTGAATGTACTCAAGAGCTTCCTCCAACGAGAATTTAATTGGCGGTGCTATTCTCATCTTTTCATCGGAGCCACTTGCGCGCATATTCGTAAGCTTCTTTGTTTTTGTAATATTAACTACTAAATCGCCTCCCCGGCTGTGTTCTCCAATAACTTGTCCTTCATAAACAGGATCCCCATCACTGATAAAAAATTTACCGCGATCCTGGAGATTATGCAAGCTGTAAGCTATCGCTTCGCCTTGCTCCATTACTATCAATGAGCCGCTAATACGTCCCGGAATTTCACCACGGTAAGGCTGGTATTCCTTAAACCTGTGAGTAACAATAGCCTCTCCTGCAGTAACGTTTAATAAGTAATTTCGCAGACCGATAATACCGCGTGATGGAATCATGAACTTCAAAATCATCCGATCGCCTTTAGGATCCATGTTTAACATTTCTCCTTTTCGCTGGGATACGGTTTCTATAGCCTTACCTGCGTCAGACTCCGGAAGGTCGATTGTCAACTCCTCCATTGGTTCGCTTTTCACACCATCTATGTCTTTAAAAATTACCTGGGGTTGCCCTATTTGTAATTCATATCCTTCCCTCCGCATGGTCTCAATCAATACAGACAAATGAAGTACGCCACGACCGAAAACCATGAAGCTGTCAGCCGATCCGGTATCTCCAACCCTCAAAGCAAGATTTTTTTCTAATTCCTTATCCAGCCTTTCTTTGATGTGCCGAGAGGTGACAAGCTTTCCTTCTTTACCATAAAATGGAGAGTTGTTAATCGTAAAAAGCATGCTCATGGTAGGCTCATCGATCGAAATGGTTTTCATGCCTTCGGGCATTTCCGGATCAGCAACGGTATCCCCTATTTCAAAACCTTCCAAACCAACTAATGCACAAATTTCACCGGCTTTTACTTCTTCTAATTTTAATTTTTCAAAGCCCTCAAAAACATATAGATCTTTGATGCGCGATTTAACAATGGCCTTTGTTTCACGCTTTACTAGCGCAATCTGTTGCCCCGCTTTTATAGTTCCTCTGTGCATGCGACCGATTGCAACGCGGCCTATGTACGAAGAATATTCTAACGATGTTATCAACATTTGAGTGGACCCTTCCTCTACAGCAGGCACAGGTATATACTTAATTATACCATCTAACAGAGGGATTATATCTGTTGTAGGGGTCTTCCAATCCGTGCTCATCCAGCCTTGCTTGGCGGAGCCGTAAAATGTCGGGAAGTTCAATTGGTCTTCTGTCGCATCCAACTGATACATTAATTCAAAAACCTGCTCATGAACTTCGTCCGGTGTGCAATTCTTCTTATCGACCTTGTTAATCACCACGATCGGTTTAAGACCTAATTGCAAGGCTTTTTGAAGCACAAATCGTGTTTGAGGCATCGGGCCTTCAAAAGCATCTACAAGCAGCAAGCAGCCATCAGCCATATTCAATACACGTTCTACTTCACCGCCAAAATCGCTGTGTCCGGGTGTATCGATCACGTTGATCTTATAGTCTTTATATCGTACAGACACATTCTTTGCTAAAATGGTAATGCCTCTCTCACGCTCCAGATCGTTGCTATCCATAATCAACTCGCCAGGCGTTTCGTGGTCTTTAAACAGCTTGCCTGCCATGAGCAGTTTATCCACTAACGTTGTTTTTCCGTGATCTACGTGGGCAATAATCGCAATGTTCCTAATCTTACTAACTTCCATAAATGCTCAAAATCCCCTTTTATTTTTCAATTGAGGCGCAAAGATAGAGTTTTTAATCGGCTAATGCTCAACCCGAATAAAGGTTTAGCAATTTGGCAAGTGGGATCAGAATTCGCATATGGTATTGCTGAGTAAAAACAGAATGAATTTTGCCCTTATAACGACCTAATTCGATATAACTTCTGTCTTTCAAATTGAAACTTACCATTTCTTTTGTTTCGGGCGTTATTATTCGATATTCCTGAACTCCGAATTTTTCATACAGCTTCGTTTTATAACAAGGCCGTGTTCGGCCGACGAAAGAACTTCTATAATTAAATCGGGTACACCATCGATCGCTAAGTTTGCAATGAGTCCAGGTGTTGAAGGCGTGTAAAGTGTTTAGGTGTTTAAGTGAGTTGCTGGTTTCTAAGTTTCTAGTTCTGTGGACCGTGGTCCATTGACTGTCGACCAAACCATGGACTATCGACCATCGACCCGTAGACTTACTCAATTACATGCTGAATCTAAAAAAAGTCCCCATCGGCAAATCCTTGTCTTGCCGGGATTTTAAAAGGAACTCTCCGTATTCAGCGTCATCGAATTTGAAATAAGTTTTAGCAATGTTTAATCCGACAATGGGTGAAAGTCCAATAGCATACATGCTGAGAATAAAAAAACAATTTTGCTTTTCCAGCAACAGGCTGCTCATGTAAATAAGTTCCTCTAATTGTTCAGGCAATGTCCACTTCTCCCCTTCTGGTCCACGTCCGTAAGGTGGTGGGTCCATAATGATACCATTATACTTATTCCCTCGCTTCACCTCGCGTTTAACAAACTTAAAAACATCTTCATATACCCAACGAATATCCTGTAGTTTGTTAAGCTGCATATTATGTGTGGCCCAATTTAATCCAGGCCGTGAAGCATCACAATGAAATACTTCTGCACCTGCTGCCCGGGCAACTACAGAAGCGGCTCCGGTATAGGCGAAAAGGTTAAGCACCCGCGATTGTTTTATCTTCCAACTTGTAATGATATCATATATAAAATTCCAATTACTTCCCTGCTCTGGAAAAATTCCCACATGACCAAACCCCGTTAGCGCGAGTCGAAATGTGAAATGCATTGCATTATATTGATAGTGAATGTTCCAGCTTTCTGGCATGGTTGGATTTTTTGACCACCCTCCTTTTACGTCATCCGTGAACCGAAATTTATCCGTTTGTTCGCGCACAAATTTAGCATGGGCCATCTTCTTCCACTCCAATTCCTCTAGGGACTTTTTCCAAAGTGCTTGAGGCTCGGGCCGAATGAGAATGTATTCCCCGAAACGTTCAAGTTTCTCAAAATTACCTGAGTCAATTAGCTCGTAGTCTATCCAGGACGGGGTGAGTAGTTTCACGTTCAAGGTTAACGTTTAAGGTTTCAAGTTTAAGGCTAAAGGTTCTAAGTTCAATGTTCTGGGATTAACTTCAAACCTAAGTTTCTTCTACCTTTGACTTAAAACTTCTAACCAAGAACCTTAAACTACGAACCTTTAACCTAATGCACCCCATCATCACCAGTTCCCAGAATCCTAAGGTCAAAAACATTCTGGCGCTGGAAAAGGCTCGTGAACGAAAAAACCAAAATCTTTTCGTTATTGAAGGAACAAAAGAACTCAGGCTAGCCGTTGAGAATAATTACAAAATGAACAGTGTGTTTTTTTGTCCTGAGATAATTACAGTGAAAGAATTGCTAACGATTGTAAAACATGATCAACTGTTAATACCTGTTGAACAGAGTGTATTTAATATAATTGCCTATCGCGAAAGCACCGGAGGAGTTATTGCATTGGCGGAACAAAAACAACATAGCTTGAAGGATTTACGGTTAAGCGGGAACCCTCTATTGCTGGTGTTAGAGGCAGTCGAAAAACCTGGTAATCTGGGTGCTATGTTAAGGACTGCGGATGCTGCCGGAATCGATGCTGTGATTATGTGCAATCCACTCGTCGATTTTTACAATCGGAACGTAATCCGATCCAGTGTTGGATGCGTTTTTACTAAGCAGATTGCGTCTTCCACCTCAGAAGAAACAATTCAATGGCTAAACCAAAATAACATCAATATTTTGTGTACATACCTCAACGCCGCTGATCCTTATTATGAGGTTGACTTTACTAAACCGTCTGCTATCATTATGGGTACAGAATCATTAGGTTTATCCGAGAAATGGGTCGAGAATTCTAGTCAAAATATCATTATCCCCATGCAGGGCAAAATAGACTCGATGAATGTTTCTACCGCAGCCGCCGTAGTTATCTTCGAGGCAAAGCGCCAACGGGGTTTCAACGTAAAACCAAGGCTATAATTATTTTTATATGATTATCCGTCATCCATACTTCAATTTCATAAATTTATGATCGAGGCTATTTCGAAAGCAATGGATAAGAGTCCATTACAAAAAAGACACGTACCGGATGAAAATTTGTTAAATGCAATGGCAGAAGCCTATCGCCTGCAAGAAATAATCATAAATACCACAGAGCTTTCTATAATTTCTACTGATACCAAAGGCGTTATTACCAGCTTTAATAAGGCAGCCGAAAATCTTTTAGGGTATACTTCCGATGAGATGGTGGGTAAAACAACGCTTGTTGTATTGCATGATAGCATCGAATTGATTGAACGTGCCAGCGAATTGTCAACGGAGTTAGGCGTAGAAGTTGAACCAAATTTTGAAGCTCTTTCCTTCAGGGCCCAAATAACGAAAAACGCGGATAGGGATGAGTGGACATATATACGAAAGGATGGTTCGCGGTTTCTTGTACTACTCTCTATAGTAGGCTTATGGGATGAAAACGATAAGCTTATCGGTTATGCGGGTATCGCAACCGATATTACGGAACAGAATCGTATACAGCAGGAAATAAGAACAACAGAAGCGCATTTAAACGCTTTAGTAAGTTCCCTGGATGATATTGTTTTTGAAATTGACAATGAAGGACGATACTTGAACGTATGGGCTAAAAATGACGAGGATCTTTTCGTGCCGCGTTCAAAAATTGTCGGCAAAACCCTGAGTGAAATGTTAGGCGAGGAGTTTGCAGAACCGTTTGAAGCCATACGCATGAAGGTAATGGACACTGGGACCACCCAAAGTTATGATTACAAATCAATCATTTCCGGTTCCAACCGCTGGTTCAGCGCCAAGTATGCAATAATACATGAGAACGGTAAACCCACTAACCGGTTAACTATCCGAATCGAGGATATTACAAGTAGAAAAGAGGCCGAATCCAACCTGATAAAGAGCGAACAGAAGTTCAGGTCATTAACTGAAAACATCCCAGGGGTTATATACCTCCGGAAAAATGATGCGGCTTATTCCATGATCTATCTCAATTCCAGAGTTGAAGAACTTACGGGTTATCCTGCTTACGAATTTCTATCCGGAAAAATGAATTTCAGCGACCTTTATCACCCGAAGGATCGTGAAAGAATCCGTATGGAGATAGAACACGCAGTTTCAAACAAAAGAAATTTTAATATAGAATACCGGCTTCGAAATAAGTCGAACTTATGGCGTTCGGTGAAAGAAGAGGGTATGATACTATACCGCGATGAAGCTGGCATAACGATCGAAGGGTTTATTATTGATATTACGGCTCAAAAAAACGCCGAGAAAGAACTTTTAAAAGTTGCCAAGGAGAACTACAGGTTATTCAATACAGTAGTAAACCTGAATGCGATCACGGGTTACGATGGATACTTCAAAAAATTAAGTCCAGCGTGGGAACAACTGTTGGGCTGGACTGACAATGAACTAAAAGCCAAACCATTTGTCGAATTCATCCATCCGGATGATAAATCATCTACCATAGAGGTTACTAAATTTATTACCGAAGGAAACGATCTCCATCATTTTGAGAACAGATATCGCTGTAAGGACGGATCGTACCGGTGGCTTCTTTGGAGTTCCGCCACGGATGTTAAAAATCAACTCATGTATTCTTCAGCAATTGATATTACAGAACGTAAGAAATCGGAGGAAGAACTTCTCCGTTCTAAACAAAGCCTGGAAATCCTGGCTGTACAGTTGCAGGAACAAAATAAACAATTAGATGAGTTTGCCCATATCATTTCTCACAATTTGCGCTCTCCAGTTGGAAATATTAAAGCTCTCATCAGCCTACTTAGTTCGAGTAGCAGTTTAGGCGAGTACCAACAGATTTTTGAAAAAATAAAAATTGTATCTAATAACCTTGGCGAAACCATGAATGAACTTATGGAAACCCTCAAGGTAAAGACCGACACTGATATTGTTCGTATAGAGATACGATTTAAAGAAATTTTCGACAAGGTTATTCAATCGTTGGAAGGTGAATTGATTCAACGGGGAGCTTCGATCACATTTGACTTTAATGATGCGCCAAAGATATTTTATTCCAAACCGTACCTCGAAAGTATTTTTCAAAATCTGTTAAGCAATGCTTTGAAATATTCATCGCCGAAGCGGAAACCTGAAATCCAGGTCATTACAACTACCCAAGACACAGGTATTGAATTGAGGGTTCAGGACAACGGCCTAGGCATTGATCTTGCAAAATACGGAAGTAAACTTTTTGGACTTCATAAAACTTTTCACGTCCACCAGGATGCCAGAGGTGTGGGACTGTTCCTTGTCAAAACACAGGTCGAAGCCTTGGGTGGCACAATTACCGCGGAGAGTGAAATTGACAAAGGCACTACATTTATTATACGCTTCTGATAGTTAAAGCTATTTGCTATTCATAAAAAGAAATCTCAATAGTCTTTTGAAAGGCGAGATTATGTGTACACATGCATATTAGTCAGAAACAGTTGTAAGCTATCAGTGGAAAAAAAAAGAAAAAAGGGTTCAACCAAACTACCTAAACCCTATGATAAATGGTTGAACCCGGACTAGGAATGCAGAAGAGGACAGACAATTTCCATACCGGTTATAAAGGAAGCATAACGCCCTCCTAACGAAACTTTGAATTTATACCTGTTCAAATACGCAAATTTTTGTTCATACGCGGACGATAGACGACAACGGACTCCCCCACGCCCAAAATTTCAAAAGTGCTTCTAGGTATATTGATTATTTGATTCGCAACAATATTTATCCCGGGTGACGAGATTCTTGTCAATGAGATATTCAACAAAAATAGCATGAGGCTTGAGCTTCTATGCCTGACTCTAACCAATCTTAAGAAACCATCAGGGGTCAAGCCTATTGCAGTCTTCTTTTTATATTTTGTGGAAATATGAAGGCAACTTAGACTCAAGAAAAAGAACACCGTGATTAGAAAAGCGATACAGCATGACTTTGATTTTGTTTATCATCTTACCATGCATCCACAGGTAAACCGATTTTTATTCTATGAAGTAATGAGCGCCGAGCAATTTAAACCAATATTCAATGACCTTTTGTTACAGGATATTTTATATGTATTTGAAGTAGAAGGTATTTTGACGGGCATGTTTAAACTAAGACCATTGACGCATCGTTGTTCTCATATTGCAGTGCTGGGTGGAGTCGCTATTCATCCTTCCTTTTCAGGCAAAGGCTACGGTCACCAAATGTTACAACAGGTTATTTTACACGGCAGAGAAAAAGGCTTTCTTCGTATGGAACTAGGTGTTTCTGTCATCAACGAAAGGGCAGTTCATCTTTATACAAAAGCTGGCTTTGAAAGTGAGGGAATACTAAAGAAATATATTCACCTCAAAAGTGAAGACGTCTTCCTGGATGATATTTTGATGGCTTATTACTATTGATTTCACATTTATTCTGGGATTGTATTTTTTTTGGTTTTTAAGCAAACATTCTCATTAATCATGGAGTAACATTTACTTTTTAGTTCAACCTAAATATGTTATATTATAGTTGCTGATGAAGTAATAATCATGTTAATGGAAAAAGTTTCAAAAGCTATATTGCGTTACCTGTTTCAGGAGTATTTAAAAGGCCCAACTGTACTTTACTCCATTAACTGTGTAACCGATTTATATAAAACTGATCCTAAAAGAGTAAGTAATTATCTTGTGGATAAAAAATGGATCAGAGAGCAGTGGATTTATCAAAATAATCTGGTGGCCTGTAGAATCACCGTTGAGGGAATTGAAGAAGTTAAT
The DNA here is from genome assembly GCA_963837415.1 of uncultured Bacteroidota bacterium. Taxonomy (GTDB): domain Bacteria; phylum Bacteroidota; class Bacteroidia; order Cytophagales; family Cyclobacteriaceae; genus Chryseolinea. Next base: position 698,525 of record CAWING010000012.1, read on the forward strand.
CCTGTATTATCCGCAATAAATTAAAAAGCCTAATCGGGGCATTGGTTAATGGGGGCGGAAGAAGAAGTCTCATGGAAATTTTTTAAAATAAAATAGAAGAATATTCCATTGCCCTCGACATAATTTATCAATTAGAAAAGCTCAGACTGGTTAATATAATGCACCAGAGCGGAAATATAAAAATTGAATTAACGACATATGGCTGGAGTTACTTTGAGAAAAAAGGTAAGTCTTTCTTAACATTGGTGGCTGTTGCCTAGTAACCTAGCTCTGTAATAACAGAAAGTAAGATTTGTATTATGTTGCTTCTAGGCACTGCCGTTAAAAAAAATAAAAGGTAAATTTGAGTTGTGTACGCAACCTGCAACCCCACACCAAGAATAGCGCATCAGAGTACGAAGAAACAGTATAGCAGAGGCCAGCTGTTACCTGCCTTCCAATCGATAGGCACGTTCTTTTAAAAATGCTAAGGCGACACCGTTCGTCCAGCCGAATCCATCCTGATTAGGGTACTCCCCACCACCTCCTAGTAACGTACTATCCATTACATTGTACTTCTCCATCATTTTACCAGTAGCTTCATACACCCGAATATTCTGGCGCATCCAGCGTGCGCGGATCTCATTAGCAAGTTTATCGATCTGATAGTTTTTCAGTCCTTTATAGGACATCCATTGAAGAGGAGCCCATCCATTGGGGGCATCCCATTGCTGGTCGGTATCAACCAATGTTGTTATCAGTCCACACTGTTGCAGAAATTCCTTTTGAATTGTAAGAGAAACTTTCTCGGCAATATTTTTTGGCGTCATCTCAAAGAAAAGCGGAAATACACCCGCGAGTGACTTAATTCCGGTCCTCCTATTATCTACAAAATCATAATCCATAAAAAAGTTTGCTTCCGGATCCCAGCAAAATGAGAGCAGCGCTCTTCTTCGGTTATCTGAGCGCTTTGTATACGCAGTCGCTTCTTTCATATTTCCCCGAAGGGAATAGCCTTTTGCAATCATTCTTTCAAGATGCGCTATAAGACAATTGAGGTCAATGGGAATGATATCGGTTGTATGAATGGTTTCAAGTGACTTGCCATCTCTAAACCAACGACTGCTAAAATCCCACCCTGATTCTGCCGCCGAACGGATATCGCGATACATCCTTTTTTCATCCCCTTTTTGTTTTTGTGCGAGCGCATAATCTTCCTTATAAGCCTCGGGTCGTGGAGAATCTCCTTTATCCCAATAACGATTCAGGATGCTACCATTATTCATCATCACCACATGGGCAACAGCATCACCAGGATTTTTTACCGAATCAATTCCATTCATCCAGAACTTATATTCTTTAACCATGGCATCGAGGTAATGATCGGCCGCCAGTGAATCGTATTCCTCTAGCTCTTTTACGATCAGCGAAAAGAATGGCGGTTGAGAACGTGTTAAATAATAATTCCGATTTCCGTTGGGAATAAATCCGAAAGTATTTATTAGATGCGCAAAATTCTTCACCATATTCTCGATGAGATCATATCGCTTTTGCGCTTTCAGTCCTAGAATAGTAAAGTAACTATCCCAATAATATATTTCAGAGAAACGTCCTCCTGGCACCACATAGTCATAAGGCAATGGGATTAGTGATGATCGCGGTTCAATCTGATCAGCCTTCCGGGTGAGTACGGGCCATAACATCGTGAGATGTTCTTCCATCACAAGGGCAGTGTCCGCGGTAAATGAAGTTTTCGGTCTTACAGGTAAATCGAAATTCAGGTTAACAAATTCTATAAGATCGAAATCAGATTGTTCTTTAAGATCTTGATAATTTTCAACAATCTCGCCCAGATCACGCTTTGGCTTGCAATCAACAAACGTCTTGGAATCCTTGAAGACTGCTTTCAGCTGAACGTCCTGAAAGAGGGATGATTTATAAAAATCAGATGGGTCGACGGATCGTTGCTCAGGAACTGAACAACTGACTAGTAGGACAATGGGGGCAATAAATTTAAATCTAATCATTACTTTAAAAATGAAGATCAACAAACTAATTTATCATTTAATTAGATAAGAAATCAAACCTGGACACTCACCATCAATATCTCATCACCAAATGCATCTATTCGCTTAATCTTCTTTCTTGTACTTTAAAGCCAATCTTCTGCATGGGTTTAATAATTCTTTCAGATAGTCAAAGATGAGTTTTATTTCTAAGCTTTTGGCTTTCTTTTCTTTACAGTTGCACCAACTTCAGCAACACATCCTTATACGTTAGCACCCTTTCCTTCATGCGGGTGAATACTCTTATGATATGAATATTAACCAGTATAGCCCGTTCACTATTCAATACACTTGATAGCATAGCGACTCCTTGTTCCCCGCACTGGCGCAAGTCTTAGGATCGAGCGATGGCATGCGCGTGACTTGTGCCTACGCAGACATATTACTCCAGCAATCTTGTATCACCCCCACTTGAGGTGCCAATTTGCAACCTCAAGATTTATATCCTTAATCTTCTTTTGTATGCTTGAACCCAATCTTCCTCATGGGTGATCTCTTAGGGTTTAGCAATTCTTTCAGGTAATCAAAAATAAGTTTTATGTCATCATCATGCTGAATCATCCTTCTTTCCAGTTGCTCCAACTTTAACAACACATCTTTGTGGGTTAGCAACATCTGCCGCATACGGGTAAATACTCGAATGATATGAATGTTAACCAATACAGCACGTTCGCTATTTAAAATACTGGACAGCATAGCAACTCCTTGTTCTGTAAACGCCATAGGCGTATAACGAACACCACCCCAACTTGAGGTACCAATTTGGCGCCTCAAGTTATCCAACTCCTTCTTGCGCAACGCAAACATAAAATCATCGGGGAACCGAACACCGTTTCTTCTTACTGCTCTTTTAAGTTGTTTGGTTTCAACTCGATATAACTCTGCTAAATCCATCCAACATTACCTTCTGTCCTCTGATCAAGTAGATCTTATTCATCACTACCTCATCCGGTATCATTAATTTTTTACTCATTGTCGTAAAAATATAATTAATTGCTGTGTTTTATCCAGCCCAGCCATCTCGATCTAAACTTCTATACTGAATTGCTTCTGCTAAATGCTCAGCCTTTATTTCAACTGATTTAGCAAGATCGGCCACCGTACGTGAAACTTTTAAAATTCTATCATACGCGCGAGCGGAAAGACCGAGCCTTTCCATGGCAGTTTTTAACAAAGCCCTTCCTGCATCATTGATGGCACAGATTTCTTTTACCTGGTTTGAAGCCATCATAGCATTGCAATAAACACTTTTCTGTTCTTTAAAACGTGCAGCCTGTATTTCCCGTGCAAGCACTACGCGCTCACGAATCTGAAAACTATTTTCTGTTTTTCTATTGGCCGTCATTTCGTCAAAGCTTACGGGCACAACTTCAACATGCAAATCAATTCTGTCTAATAGAGGTCCGCTGATTCTACTGAGGTAACGTTGAACTATACCCGGACCACAGACACAATCTTTTTCAGGATGGTTATAATATCCGCAAGGGCACGGGTTCATGCTGGCGATCAGCATAAAGTTTGCAGGATACTCAATTGAGATTTTTGCACGTGAAATGGTTACCCTCCGTTCTTCCATAGGCTGACGCATCACTTCAAGTACTGTTCGCTTAAACTCCGGTAGCTCGTCCAGGAATAAGACACCGTTGTTAGCTAATGAAATTTCACCAGGCTGTGGGTTGCCTCCGCCTCCAACTAGTGCAACATCTGAAATAGTATGATGGGGAGCACGAAAAGGACGGGTGGTAATTAATGCAGAATCTCGCTGAATCCTGCCGGCAACAGAATGGATTTTTGTTGTCTCCAACGCCTCATTCAATGTCAACGGAGGAAGGATAGTGGGAAGTCGTTTTGCCAACATCGTTTTGCCCGCCCCGGGTGGACCGATCATAATAACGTTATGCCCTCCAGCAGCAGCAATCTCCAGGGCACGTTTAATATTCTCCTGCCCTTGGACATCTTTAAAGTCAGTATCGTAATAATTTAGTTTGGAAGCGAAGACGTCCCGCGAGTCTACGTGAACAGAGTCGATGGCAATTTTTTCGTCCAGAAAATCTACAGCTTCACGCAAGGTGGTTACTGGAAACACTCCCAAGCCATCGACAATGGCTGCCTCTTTTGCGTTGTCTGCAGGCAGAATAAATCCCTTGAAATTTTCCCGCTTTGCCTGAATGGCGATCGGCAAAACTCCTTTAATCGGGCGCAACGTTCCATCTAACGTTAATTCACCCATTATAATGTATTGCTCTAATTTTTCAGTCGTGATTTGTCCAGAGGCTTTTAATACACAAACCGCAATGGATAAGTCATAGGCAGAACCTTCCTTCCTGATATCTGCCGGAGCGAGGTTTACGACCGTTTTATTACGAGGCATAAAAAACCTTGAACTTTTAAGGGCAGATTCCACCCTGTGCTGGCTTTCTTTTACAGCGCTATCGGGTAAGCCACTCATAAAAAACTTAGTGCCTTGACCGACACTAACCTCCACCATGATCGTTCTCGCATCAACGCCATGGACGGCTCCGCCATAGGTTTTAGCTACCATGGCAAACCGAATTATAGATTAATTCTTCGTAGGGGTTTTCGGAATATTGATTTCCTTGGAAGCGGCCTCTTGAAGATCGAAAAGTTTTGCCTTCAGGGTGTTCAGCTCGTGCGAAAGAGCTGCCTTTTCTTTTTGTGAATCGCGATTGATAATCCATGACCAGATAACGTCTATTATAACTAAAATTAAACCTAACAGTGCTCCATATTTAAACCATGGAACGTATTGAACCATACTAAACAACATTGCGGTATTATTCTCGAGAATAATGGTGAAGATAAACGACGCCAGGTTAAAACCTGCAAAGATTGCATAAAAGATAAGCCTATTCTTTTTCATGCGCGGCTGTTAATGCTTTTGTGTAAGTTTAAAGGTAACGAAAATTTGTTATGTTATTCGGTTATCCTGTAATGGTTATCTGTTAACCGTACTTGCGCGATGCGTGCTTAATGACCAACGCTTACAGTTTCTGTATTTCCATCAACTTCTTATATAATCCATTTTCTTCGATCAGAATATTGTGCTTTCCCCGTTCAATAATCTGGCCCTGCTGAATCACGATAATCTCATCGGCATGCTGAATAGTGCTTAGTCGATGAGCAATAATAATGGAAGTCCGATTTTTCATCAAATTATTTATGGCGTCCTGCACCAATCTTTCTGATTCTGAATCCAGCGCTGAGGTGGCTTCATCTAAAATCAAAATAGGCGGATTTTTTAATACGGCGCGTGCTATGCTCAGGCGTTGCCTCTGGCCTCCGGAAAGTTTTGAACCTCGTTCACCAATCGTGGTTTGATATCCGTTTTCAGTTTGAACTATGAACTCGTGTGCGTTAGCAACTTTCGCTGCCCGAATGACATCTTCTTCTTTTACATTCTCCATGCCAAACGCTATGTTGTTGAAGATAGTGTCATTAAACAGAATTGATTCCTGCGTTACTACACCTATTTGTTTTCGTAACGATTCAATATCATAATCTCGAAGAGAAATGCCATCCAGCAGAACTTCGCCCTCGCTGGGATCATAAAACCTTGGGACTAAATCTGCAAGTGTTGATTTACCTCCACCGGACGGACCTACCAATGCAATGGTTTTGCCTTTATTAATAGTGAGATTTATATTGTTCAATACGGACTCACGGTCATATGCAAAGCTTACATTCCTAAATTCTATATCTTTTTTAAATTCCTGGAGAAGCAGTGGGTTTAATTTATTCTTAATCAAAGGCTCGGTATCGATAACATCAAATATGCGTTGCGCCGATACGGTTCCTTTCTGGACGGATGTAATGCCATTCGAAAAGTTCTTTGCAGGCTGAATAAGCTGAGCAAACAGGGCTAAAAAAGCAATAAATTCTCCCGGTGAAAGGCTGGAATTTTCACTTAAAACCAAAGATCCGCCAAAATATAAGATGCCTGCAACGATCATCACACCGATAAATTCAGACACCGGTGAAGCCAATTCATTTTTCCTCGCTATGGATAAGTTAACCTTTCGATGATAACTGGTTTCTTCATCAATCTTTTCTAATATAAAGTTACGTGCGTTGAAGGCATTGATGATCCTCATTCCACTAAATGTTTCATCCAGAATATTTACAATTCGTCCCAAGGATTCCTGGCTTTGAAATGCTCTTTTCTTTAGCCTCTTGATAAGCTCTGCCAAAATTCCCCCGGTAATTGGCAATACCATTAATGTGAAAAGCGTAAGCTTTACGGAAATAAAAAACAATACACCAAAATAAACGATAATCGTAATCGGTTCTTTCATGACAAACTTCAGACTGTTGACCACAGCGTTTTCAACTTCTGCGACGTCATTCGTAAATCTTGAGATAAGATCACCTTTTCGTTGATCATTAAAATATCCAATATGAAGTTGTGAGACATTGTTGAAAATGTGCATGCGCAAATTTTTAACAACATCCACTTTAACGCGTGATGCTATCATGCGTTCTATGTATCGGAATATGTTTGTTAATGTAATGCTAATGATGACGGAAATACAAATAAAGAATAGCGCATTCGTTGCCCCATAATCCCTTATAATAAGCAGAAAATAATAATTAAAAGTATCTACGAAATAATTTATGGACAATGAAAACTTAGGAAGCAAAGGCAGTTCTTGTATTGCGTCCTTATTTGAATACAGCATATCAAACATAGGAACGATTATACCTATGCTCGTAACGCTAAAAATAATTCCAAACACAGAGAAAACAAGGAACTGTATTAATCTCGGAACAAGGTTAGGCGAGTAGCGTAAAATACGAAAGTAGGTCTTCATTAAAATTCATAAAGTCGTTTCGGAATATTCCAGCGCAAAGCTAATGAACTTATAGTCGTATTATTATTGTATAACTGCAGGTCGCTTTCACTTTTCCGAACCACAATATTAGCGTCAATAAAAAGATTATGCTTAAGTTGCCAGGAGATCGACAAACTTCCAAATAAAATATTATTGGAAATACCCTGTCCAATATTGTTGTTATACTCCTGTTGTCGTGAATTGCTACTTTTTAGAATATCGCTTCCCCAATTCACTCCTGTTGAATCTCTTCCTATTTCAGTTATCACAAGTTTACCAACAATATTTAGCCGGGGTAAAGGCTGATAACGAAGAATGCCAACAAATTCAGTGAGGTTGGCGCCTAAAGGGTGCGCTAGGGATTGCTTGTAACTCGAATAATTTCCATAGTTCGTGGTATGTGAGTAAGTGTAAGGCCGCACTACATTTATTTCTCCTTGTAAATCAAGATTGGGTAAACCAAACGCATCTATATATTTAGCCCCTCCCTGCAAGCCAAATTTATTGGCCCACCAGCCATTGCCATCGCGAATGTTATCAATCACAAATTCATCGAGTAAAACCTGCCCGTAGAATGAAATTTTTCTGGCTGCATTCCATTTGAAATCGAGACCAAGCAAGACATTATCAGTGCTTCCATTTTGCTGTTCGATAGCGCGATAAAAAATAATCGGATTTAAATAATCTAATCGGAAGTGATCTGTACCTGTGGAATCATCCGCGCTGAATACGACAGATTCAAACACACCGATATTTAATTTTTTGCCAATATTGATGCTTAGATGATGCAAGGCCGTAAATTTATTTGGATAACCTCCTTTGGTATCCCTGAGACCCCCGAGCCCACCCGTTACATCGGCGGTCATCTGGTTTACTAAAAAAAGGTAGTTTATCTTCCACACATTTACATTTCCTTTGATGAACCACGCGGGCGGAGAAAAATCTGAAAAGATCAGTGAGCGGTATCCATTACCGATGAAAAAACGGTCATGCCCAAATTGCAAGTTGATATGCTTAGTCGCTTCAAAGGTTACGTAACCGCGGGCCTGAAGAAAATCCACGCCCTTTCCGTTTTTATATTCTTTCCAGAAACCCTCGTGAGGGATGACGGGATTAAGCGCCATCTCCTCCCAAACATAGGAAGGCAAAACAGCCTGATTATCGGTTAAGTAACTATAGAATCCAACCTTCTTATCAACCATGCCCCGTACCTCTACTCCACGCGTATTTATAAAAAGCATGTCATCTCTTCGCGAATCGTTGGCAGTCCCCAAATAAAGGACAGGATTGACGTGCAAATCGAATGCTTCTTCATCGACATGGTACAGATCAGATTTCTTTTTATAGAACCTTTTCAGAATGGGTTTTCTACTATTATCTGTTTCTGGACGAGCCCATTCCCAACTGTCGTTACGAAGGTATTCGGCATTAAACAGGTCGGTCCGTGAAGAAAAAATACCTTCCTTAAAAAGTGTGTCTACAAAAGCCACAATTGCTGAACGCTTATATGGTTTTACCGCGCTAAAAATCTGAGGCATAATTTTGCCGGACTTTATCTCATAGCGATCGATCCAGTGGTAGTAGTCTTCATTCAGCGGGGCGTAATTGCTTTGAGCCAAAAGGATAAGGGGGAAACTGCAAAAAAAAGTAGTTAACAGTCTTAATTTCATGTGTAATATTTTGCGTACGAGATTCGACAGCTTTTCGGAAGAATGGCAGACTTTTATCGCATAGATGAGCTTTTATTGGCTATTCCAGTCCGCTAAATTAATCATACCAATTTAGGAATTTGATTTAAATGACCTCATTTCTTACAGACCAACCGGAAGAGCAGCGTAGAAACGAAGAAAATGGCTCTTCATGCCCATGAATTCACATGCCTTATATTATTGATGATAAAGAATCCGTGACTATAACTGGGCTTTGACTACGTTTGGGAGGAAGACCACAAGGCATTTCAAAATTTCTATTCGCGTAATTAACCTTCTGGAAGCAGACTTTGCGCTTAAGTTCAACCGCGCGGCTATACCCCCATATTTACCCATTCTACAGCGGCGCTGAATAGCAAACCAGATTAACACCACCGGGTTAACGCGCCTGACGTTAGGACGATTCTTCGCGAAATTTTAGAGAAATCAGCCCTTGGATATCTGTTTTTGGTACTTATCTTTGCAGTCCTTTAAAAGAAAAACGCAAGAATCGATATGAAAAAGGGCATTCATCCGGAATATAGAGAAGTAATCTTTTGGGATACTTCAAGTGATACTAAGTTTTTAAGCCGTTCTACTTCAAATACAAAAGAAACAGCAAAATGGGAGGACGGGAAAGAATATCCTATTATTAAAGTGGAGGTAAGCTCAGCTTCGCACCCGTTTTTCACCGGCAAAAAAATGTTTATGGATACTGCTGGCCGGGTAGAAAAATTCAAGAACAAATACCAGAAGAAAGCATAATTCTTCTTCTTTTCGTGGAGAACAGAAGCCTTCGGAAACGAGGGCTTTTTATTGCCCTTAAATAAACAAGAATCATAATTTATCAATCCAATCTCTTCTTCCTTATCAATCTGAGGTTATTTTTGAGGAATGAATGTTATTTTGTTTGATGACCCTAGCTTACGACTGGCCTTACTTCCCTTTACATTTACACGTCCCGTTTCAGTTATGCGTGTGGGCATTCTGACTATCGCTGAAAAATGGGAAAAACGGTTGGCGGCCAAAGTTTCTTTTAAAACGGAAACCTATCTCCAAAAGAAATTCCCGGTAGTTTCTACATCTGATAATTTGCTTATTAACGGTGCGCTCTGTCCAGACGATCAACTTATTGATTCTATAAAAGCGCTTCCCGTTGGATATTATTTGGTAAAAGATGCATTGCTTATCGCAGCCCGCAACCCTGAGGCGCCCATGAGCACTAAAAATACGATCGAGTATAAAAATCCATTCACCTTAATAAACCACACCTGGAAAATATTTAAGGAGAATGCCAATCAACTCAAGCTCGATTTCAAATTGATTACATCGGGAAGAAAATCGGCTGTCATCGAAGACAAGCATACTGTTTTATATGGCCAGGAAAATATTTTTGTTGAAGAAGGAGTTTTCATTCGGGCAGCAGTATTGAACGCTGAAAGCGGTCCTATCTATCTTGGTCAAAATAGTATTGTGCAGGAAGGTGTAGTCGTCCGCGGATCTTTTGCTCTCGGTGAAGGCGCTCAAATAAACATGGGGGCAAAAATAAGAGGTGATACAACGGTCGGCCCATATTCTAAAGTTGGAGGAGAGGTAAGCAATTCCGTTGTCTTCGGCAATAGCAATAAATCTCATGATGGTTATTTGGGAAACTCAGTGCTGGGCGAGTGGTGCAATCTGGGCGCAGGTACAAATACCTCAAACCTCAAAAACAATTATGAGACGGTAAAACTTTGGAACCATACAGAAAATACATTCAAAAACACAGGTTTACAATTCTGCGGATTAATGATGGGAGATCATACCAAAACCGGAATAAATACCATGTTTAATACCGGCACCGTAGTAGATGTCTGTGCTAATATTTTTGGTGCAGGGCTTCCTCCCAACCATGTGCCCTCCTTTGCCTGGGGAGGATCAAAGGGCTTCACCACATATCAAATCCACAAAGCTATTGAAACCGTCGGTCGTGTGATGGAACGCAGAAATATAGAATTGCATGACGACGATAAAAATATTCTCTTGCACGTTTTCGAAATGACAGCTGCGTCCAGAAGTTGGGAGCATAAGAGGAACCTGGTCCAATAAATATAATGAATTAAGAAAAACACAAAGAAACAACTGTGCTGTTTAAAAAGATACCGGGCTTAGCCGATACAAAAAAACTTCTGACCGAAGCCGTTAAGAATAACCATACCGCACACGCACAACTTTTTGTCGGAACAGAAGGGGCTCTTAATTTGCCCTTAGCCATCGCCTATGCTACATATCTCCATTGCGAGAATCGTGGAGATGATGATGCGTGTGGAATATGTGCGGCGTGCTCAAAAAATTTAAAATTTATACATCCCGATACCCATTTTGTTTTTCCTCTATCCAATGTTAAAGGTGACAAGGATGAAGAACGATTTAAGGCAGAAATAACAAAATCGTGGCGATCATTTCTGTTGGAACATCCTTTTGGCAACCTGGATGACTGGAGCAGCTATTATGGAGGGGAGGACAAGCAAGCACTAATTTCTCGCGAAGAAAGTCGCGAGATCATAAAAACGCTCTCTCTTAAACCTTTCGAAAGTCCTTACAAGGTGATGATTATCTGGCAACCTGAATTGATGCACCCATCCGCGGCTAATGGAATATTAAAAATTTTGGAAGAACCGTCTGCCTACACCTATTTTATTTTAGTAACGAATGCCGCCGATAAACTTCTTCCCACCATCATCTCACGAACCCAGATCATTTCCGTACCCTTATTACAAGATATAGAAATTGAAAATCAACTCATACTACATAAAGTAGATCCTGGAAGGTCCAGAAAGATTGCACACCTGGCGGAAGGGAATATGAATCTCGCATTAAAGCTGATAGACAGCGAAGAGGATGACAACTCTTCTCGCTTCATAGAATGGATGCGAGCATGCTTTAAAAAGAGTTATGCAACGTTGGTAGGTCTCTCGGAAAGTTATCATGCGCTCGATAAACTTAGCCAGAAAAGCCTAATGACATACGGCATGAATGTACTGCGCGAAACCCTGCTTTCACTATCCGGAGCAAATAACATGAACCGTTTGCACGGGGAGGAACTGAAATTTGTAACGGACTTCAGCAAAGTGATGAATGTAGAAAAAATTGATAGATCCTTCACTTTGATGAGCGACGCCAGCTACCATCTGGAACGAAATGGCAGTCCTAAAATGATTTTTCTGGACCTGTCTTTGAAACTTTCCAAAATACTCAATCCATGAAGTTGCCATGCACTGTGTCTTCATAAAGAGGGATTACATTCGTCCAATTAACAAGCCGGATCGGTGCTGTTTTGCTGCCTGAGATTAATTGACACATCATCACTAGAAAAAAATGGGTTTAAATTTAAACAGATGAATAAAATCTTTCGCATAGGTACCCGAGGAAGCAAACTTGCACTGTGGCAAGCCGCACACGTTGCAAGCCTGATCAATCCATCGAGTTATCAAACTGAAATTGTTCCTATTGAAACACGGGGAGACAAAATTTTGGATGTCAGCATCGCCAAAATTGGCAGCAAAGGAGTATTTACGGAAGAAATTGAAGAAAAACTTTTAGATGGAACAATAGACATTGCCGTGCATAGTGCGAAAGATCTCTCTTCTGAACTTCACGATGAACTAGAACTCATTGGCTTCACGGAGAGAGAACTAGCCAATGATGTCCTGCTCAGTCCAAACAAGAATATTAGTTTCAACGGAAATAAAATTAAAGTTGGAACTTCCTCAACCCGACGTGTTGCTTTTCTAAAGCATTTTTATCCAACAGTTGAACCCGTTAACATTCGCGGAAATTTACAAACCCGGTTGAACAAACTTCAGGCTGGTGATTGTGATGCACTTCTGCTGGCTTACGCAGGAGTACATCGGATGGGCTATGATAACTTGATCGTAGAAAAAATTGAAACCAGCTATTTTGTTCCATCCGTTGGGCAGGGTAGTCTGGCTATACAATGTCACAAGAAATTGAGTTTCAGCAAAAAAGAAATTATTGAGCGTTGGGTGAATCACAAGGAAACAGAAGCGTGTATTCGTGCTGAACGTGCTTTTCTAAAAACTATACAAGGGGGTTGCAGCATTCCTGTATTTGGCTATGCCCATTTGGAGGGGGCTCTCATAACGTTGAAAGGCGGCATCATATCGTTAGATGGAGCGCAGGTTATTAAAGTTAAACGAAGCGGGCCTGTAGAAGACGTAAAAGAGTTAGGGGAATCCGTTGCGCGCGAAGTGCTCATACGTGGAGGCGCCGAAATCCTGAAAACCATCAGAAACCAAATTTGAACCTGACTTTCAGAGCAAGATCACCACTGGACATTCCGAAAAGGATCATTATCTTTCACCTCAATTTTCAAGTATGAAAAGAATTTCCGTTATTTTTTCAATATGCCTATTCATTATAACAGGCTGCGCTCAAGACAAAGACTTTGTAGTGACAATAAAAACAAGTCAGGGAGATATGATTGCAGTCTTGTACGATGAAACACCAAAGCACAAAGAGAATTTTATAAAACTTGCCAGGCAACATTTTTTTGACAGCACTTTATTTCATCGGACCATAGCAGGGTTCATGATTCAGGGGGGTGATCCGGACTCCAAAAAAGCGCGGCCAGGGGAACAGTTGGGAAGAGGTGGCCCAGGATATACAATCGATGCCGAGGTTAATCCAACACTCTTTCATGAGAAGGGCGCGCTGTCAGCAGCACGTTTAGCAAATGCCCAAAATCCTGGTAAGGCCTCAAACGGAAGCCAGTTTTACATTGTACACGGAACCAAAATGACCGAAGAAGAACTGAAAATTGATCAAATTAAGCTGAACCAGGCTTTGCAGGAATTTTTTCAAAATCCGGCTAACAAGCCAGCCTATGATTCTATGATATCCTTGTACAGATCTGGAAATATGAAAGGGACTCAGGACTATGCTTTGCAGTTAAAACCACGCGCAGAAAAAGCCACAGGTATTATTACAGAAAAGGAAGTTTCAGGAGAAAAACTTAAAACCTATACAACCGTTGGAGGAGCTCCTGCCCTTGATGGGGAGTATACGGTATTCGGCCGACTGATAAAGGGACTGGATGTACTTGATAAAATTGCAACGGTAGCAAAAGACGGAAGCGACAGGCCGCTGGAAGATGTGCGCATGATCGTGACGATTGAGGAGATGCCGAAAAGGAAGATTAAAAAATTGTATGGGTATGAGTATCCTGAAAAATAAATATTGCTAATAGTATACTTTGCGTTTCTAAATTTCATGAAAATTCTAGTTACAGGGTCTAACGGTTTGCTAGGACAAAAGCTTACTGAACTGATAGAAAAAAATAACACGATTCAACTGATCGCAACCGCATCCCGACCTTCTGCTTTACCTATAAAGCAAGGCGATTTTCAGCTGCTCGATATTACCGATGGTGAAGCCGTAGACAAGGTCATAGAACGGTCTAAGCCCGATGTGATTATTAATACGGCCGCAATGACCCAGGTAGATCAATGTGAAACTCAACGCGAAGCGTGCTGGAAAGCAAATGTGTCTGCCGTCGGAAACCTGATCAGGGCCTCAAGAAAAAATAATGCGCACTTTATTCATGTTTCAACGGATTTCATTTTTGATGGAAGTAAAGAATTACTGGATGAAACTGCGGTACCAAATCCGGTAAATTATTACGGCGCAAGCAAGCTTGAAGGAGAAAAATTAATCCTTAAAAGCGATATCTCATGGAGTATTATTCGCACCGTGTTAGTCTTTGGAGTAACCCAGGATATGAGCCGGTCTAATATTGTATTGTGGGTAAAGAAAAGTCTTGAGCAAGGGAAGACCATTCAAGTTGTAAATGATCAGTGGCGAACACCGACACTTGCGGAGGATCTGGCTATGGGCTGTTACTTAGCGGCGGAAAAAAAGACGAATGGGATTTTTAACATTTCTGGCAAAGATTATTTATCAGCTTATAACATAGCGATTCGCACGGCTGAATTTTTTAACCTGGATAAATCCTTAATTAAGGAAACAGATTCAACTCAGTTTATACAGCCGGCACGAAGGCCACTGAAGACCGGATTCATTATAGAGAAAGCTCGAAAGGAGCTCGGTTACGAACCTCATTCATTTGAAGAGGGGCTGCAAATACTAGCCTCCCAGTTGCACTGATCGTCGATAGTCGATGGTCCATGGACACAAACCTATGGGCTTACATCAATTCCCAGTGGATTTTTTCTGTTGCACGGCCAGGTAATAGAGTGGAATACCGATGAGTGTAATGATAAGGCCAGGCCAGGTAAATCCGGGTTTATAAATGATGAGCAACGTACAAAAAGTTATCCCCATCACGATGTAGATAAATGGAAGAACAGGATATCCGAAGGCCTTATATGGACGTTCAGCATCTGGTTTTTTTCTTCGCAGGATAAATATTCCTGCAATTGTAAGCGTATAGAAAATGACAACTACAAAAGAAATCATATCAAGCAAGTTTCCATATCCACCACTTAAACATAGGATAGAAGCCACGACACATTGAGCCCATAAAGACCATTGAGGAACGGAATTTTTATTTAACTCGCCTGCCTTCCTGAAAAAAAGATTGTCCTGGGCCATTGTATAATACACTCTTGCGCCTGCCAGTATAAGACCATTATTGCATCCGAATGTAGAAATCATAATGAGCACGGCGATCAAATATTTGCCATTATCACCAAAGACCTGATTTGCTGCAGAAATTGCTAAGCGGTCCTCCTGAGGGAAGGCTATTCCATCAAGGGGAAGTACATTAAGGTACATCAGATTAGTAGTAATGTATAAAATTGTTACCAGGAGTGTACCCAGAAAAAGACTGAGCCCTATGTTACGCTTCGGGTTTTTAATTTCACCGGCAATAAACGTCACATTATTCCAGGCATCACTGCTAAACACGGAACCAGTCATAGCAGCAGCTATCGCACCTAATAATGTAATTCCTCCAATTTCCTTCCAACCCGATGGCTCTTTTCCTGCCCCGTTAATTCCAAAATCCTGCATAGCTTTAAAACCTATTCGCCAATTCTCATCCCAGAAACTTTGAGTCACCAGAAAACCGAAAAGAATAAGACCGAATAGTGCCAACAATTTTGAAACTGTAAAGGAAGTTTGGATAATTTTACCCTCTTTAATTCCCTTAGTATTAATATAGGTAAGAAAAATAATCAGAATAATTGCTGAAATCTGCGCCGCCGAAATTTGTATGAACCCAAGATCTAGCAGTTTATTATTTTCGCTCATCCCAGGAAAAATATAAGCTGAGAACCGAGCAAAGGCAACACCAACCGCTGCAATGGTGGCCGTTTGTATCACCGCAAACAGACTCCAACCATATAAAAATGCCACCAATGGATTATACGCTTCCTTGAGGTAAACATATTGTCCGCCGGCTTTTGGAAACATCCCACTCAACTCACCGTAACTAACGGCCGCTATAATGGTCATAATACCGGTAATAAGCCATACAAAAATAAGCCAGCCGGGACTTCCTACATTGCGGACTATATCTGCGCTTACAATAAATATACCTGAACCTATCATTGAGCCCGCTACGATCATTGTAGCATCCCATAACCCGAGGACAGGTTTGAACTTAGCTTCATTCATGAATTCATGATTAAGCTTTGAATATAAGTAAAATGAGTAAAATGCAAGTACGATGTTTGGCTGCCAGCGTCAACCAGGTAGAAATAATTTTTGGTAAGTCAATATTTTTGGCGTAAAACGCATTTACATTCTTACTGCTGAAGTTCTGCAGCTAACGGACTTCCATTCGGAATTTGTACTTCAAAGCTCGTACCGACGCCCAGTTCGGATTGAACATCAATTGACCCTCCCAATTTTTGCACTGTTTCTCTAACAATATAGAGTCCCAACCCCGCCCCTTCACTTCGTTCAGTAGCCCGGTAAAACATATTAAAAATTTTAGGAAGCAAACCAGGCACTATTCCAATTCCATTGTCTTGAAATCGTATAGTTAAGGTTTCTTTAGTGATTGTAATATAAAAGTGAACAAAACATTGTTCCTTCAGCGGGTCACGATACTTGATGGAGTTAGAAAGCAAGTTATTAAAAATAACGAGTAGCCTGTACGCGTCACAATATAACGGGCTTTGTTCTATGATGTCAATTGTTTTTAAGATCTTTTCCGCCCCTTCCATATATTGTAACCGCGAGATACTATCATTTACAATAGCTTTTATATCCAACTGTTGAAATTCTAACTCTTTGCGGGCATTTCTGGAATAGTCAAGTATTTCTTTTAGTGTTTCATCCAGCTTTAGAATGCTATGTTCCATCATTTCAAAATACTGCTCTAAGTCCGCATTTTTTCCATCGCTCATTTTTGCCAGGTTTAATAAGCCCAGCACCGACATCAGAGGAGCGCGCAAATTATGAGATACGCTATACACAAAGCTGTCAAGCTCTTTGTTAATTTTTACCAATTCATCATTTTGTTCCCGGAGTGCTTTATCAGATTGTTTACGCTCACTCTCCAGTTGCTTTTGCTTCAAAGAATTGACGATGGCATTTGGCAGCCGGATAAGGTTAGACTTCAATACGTAATCATCAGCACCTTCTTTCAAACAGGTAACAGCAAATTCCTCAGATACTGATCCGGTGACAAGAATAAAGGGAATGGTAATTCCTGTGCGTCTGCATAGCTTTAACGCTTCAAACGAATTAAATTGAGGCAGGCTGTGGTCGGAAAGAATAACATCAGCTTGATACACCCGTAACGCTTCAATAAATTCAGGTCTGTTGTCTACTCTGTTTGTTTCAAAATTCAGGCCTCCTTTGCGCAGTTCCCTTTCAATCAGCCCAACATCGTCCTCCACATCCTCCAGTACTAAAATTTTCAACGGCTTATTCATTTTATTTATAGTTTAACGTGTTATTCTTTTGGATCAGGTTGGGGACTGGTTTAGGATTAACCAAAATAATCCTAATTGGGCTACGGCTTCCACAAATTTTTCAAATTCAACGGGCTTTACAACGTAAGCATTAACCCCCAGTTGATACGATTCCACTACATCACGCTCTTCCTTGGATGAAGTAAGAATCACCACAGGTATGGTTTTTTTTTGATCATCCCCTTTTATTTTTCGCAACACTTCTATTCCATCTACTTTAGGCATTTTCAAATCGAGTAAAATGAGTTTCGGAATATTGTTGTTGCCGTCTCCAAACAAAAAATCCAATGCCTCTTCCCCATCGTGTAAGTGCACCAAGTTATTAGCCAGGTTGTGTTTCTTTAAAACGCGGATCGTAAGCTCGGCATCATCCGGATTGTCTTCTATTAAAAGGACTTCGACTGCCAATTTGTTCATTATCAGTTAATTTAAATTTAGCGTAGGAAGAATAAAGAAAAATGTAGCTCCCTCGTTAACCCTCGCCTCGGCCCATATTTTGCCTCCATGCCTATTAACAATACGGTGAGCCAAAGCCAGACCTACTCCTGTCCCATCAAATTCTTCAACTTTGTGCAGACGCTGGAAAACACCAAAAAGTTTGTCAACGTATTTCATGTCGAAGCCAACTCCGTTGTCGCGGATATAATAAACAATATGAGTATCCATCTTATTACTACCAATTTCAATTTTTGCTATGCGCTGAAGTCGTGAATATTTCAGAGCATTTGAAATCAAATTAATCCAAACTTGCCTAATCATATTTGCGTCTGCCTCAACCGTGTCCAAAGGATGCACAGTAAACTGAATCTCCCTTTCTTGTTCTGTCACCATTAATTCGTACCTGATATGGTCTATCAAAGAATTCATGTGGACCGGGCTTAAGGTAAGGTCCTTTCTTCCTAAGCGCGAAAAGTTTAATAAGTCATCAATTAGTTGTCCCATCCTGCGGGCATTTCTCCGTATGATCTCAATGAGCCTGTTGGCCTCTGCATCCATATGGAATCCGTAATCTTCCTGCAATATTTTGGAGTATCCGTCAATAGACCGCAATGGTGCTCGCAAATCATGGGAGACTGAATAGGTAAAAGCTTCCAGCTCTTTATTCGTTTCTATAACTTTTTGTTCCGCTTTTTGGCGTGCTGTGATATCAAATACAGTCGATCTGCTTTTTGTGAAATTTCCATTATCATCGTTAATGGCTGTAGAATTAAGAATAATCAAAAGGATATCAGAATTTTTACGAACAACTTCAAATTCCAGATTACGAACAAAGCCTTGTGACTTTAACAATGAAAAGTTATTCTGGTAAAATTCCTGGCTTTTGGGAGTAAGTAACTCGGAGAATTTCAATTTGTGAATAACTTCTTCTCTTTCATAACCTATCCATTCTAGCCACGTTTTATTCATTTCCACAATAATTCCATTAGGATCTATTGAATGATAGCCGCACGGAGCATTGTTATAAAGATCCCTAATCTCTTCGGAGGCAACTTTCAACCCTTCTTCAGCTTGCAGTTGAGCCCGCAACGTAGCATTGATAGTTAAGAATAGAACAATTATTAAAACTCCGGTCACGATCAGCAGTATGATGAAAGTAGTGTTAAATTTTTCACTCTCCTGCTGATTTGCCTCCATACGGTGATCCAATAATCTTTTCTCTTCCTGTTGCATCGCTTCTATCCCCTTCTCAATTCCCTTTAGCAATTTTTTATTATAAGGCGACGGAATCAATTTCCTCACGGAGTCCATGGAATGTTTCCGGGCACCTACCACGTTGTATATTAATTCAACTTTTTTACTACCTAACAGTTGAATGCTATCGAGATTTGCTTGTTGCCTTAAATTGTCTTTAGTAAGATTTAACAGTGTAGTAAAATGCTCTCTGGCGGAAATAACGGCGGTTTGGAAAAAATGCTCAAATGCGGGATCTGCGTTAATGGTATAACGCATCAATTCCGCTTCAATTTCTAGATGATTTGAATGTAATCTTTCAATATGATAAAGCACTTCGTTAGTATGGGAAACCCGTTGACTAGTGGTCATTGCATCCTGGCTGTTTTTATAGGAATAGATGCCTAATACGGCGAGTATACTTAAAGCAACAAAAAATCCCCACAATACTTTTTTTTCGAAATACACTTTCATGCTTCTGTCTTATAGCCAGCGGACTTATTTATCAGCCGATACCTGTACATTACTTTTAGCCGTGTACATATCTGACACGTTGAGATAAGTGTGGTGGTCAGATGTCACGTTCACACTTTTTTGGTGGGCTCCAATCTTAAAGATACAATGATTTCATTAAGTAAACGACTAAGTATCAAATATTATGCATACGATGCGTTTCAGATAGCTGGGGCCTATTAAAAATCTCCTGTGTAAAATCTACAATTACAGCATTGCCCTTATGTTATCAATACGTTAATATTCAAAAATCTCTTTTATCGGCTGGCCTGTACTTCCGCTGGGAAATTTAATATTCAATAGCGACGAAATGGTCGGGGCTATATCCGTGATACAGTGATATTGAACAGATGAACCTTTTTTAATACCATAACCATAAAACAATGCAGGTATATGCGTGTCGTAGGTATAGTGTGACCCATGCGTTGTTCCTTGGGTGGACCCTGACTCAGTCCAACCCGGTTCTAGAATATATACGATATCCCCTGAGCGTTTCGCGTGATAACCACGTATGATGCTTCCCTTGCTTCCGCCTTCGCTATAATTTCCCTGGCGCAAAGTGGCTTCTGTATAATAATTGGCTATTCCATTCATTGTCATCAGGTACTTACCGATGAGCTCGGTAACAATAAACATATCCATGCCCGAAGCTCTTGGATCACGGTTGAAGGCTTCCTGATTGAGAAAAATTTGTTGATTGCTTATATTCTCAATAAAGGATTTACCAGGATAATAGGACGACAAGAATTCGTCAAGTTTTGATTTTAACTTGTCATCGCTGAAATATCCAGATGGAATTTTATTGTCTTTCAAGTATTGTGGCACCTCCGCTACTGCATGATCAGCGGTGAGGAATATTAAATAATTGCCGCTGCCCACTTCAAGATCTAATTTCTGTAAGAGATTTTCAATGCTTCGGTCAAGTCGAAGATACGTATCTTCGACTTCAATCGCATTGGGACCCTTCGCGTGTCCTACAGCATCCGTTGCTGAATACGAAACGCATAAAAAATCTGTTATTTCATCCTTGCCCATTTGTTCACCAATCAGGGTGGCATTTGCCATATGAGTTAAATAATCATTGCCAAATGGGGTGGACGTTAGTAGACCAAAATTACCGTTTTTCGCTCTTAACTGAGATAGCTTATAGGGAAAAGTAGAACGGTCTTGACCAGTAAATTTGCTTTCATACGGAGAATCGTCCGGGCCACTTTCGGTGTATTGTTCAATGGGTAACAATGTTTGCCATTCTTGTGACAAAAATTTATCGGCCAAATTTTGCCCATTGAATTTTACTAACCAGTCTGGTAGCTTAGTCATATAGTACGTACTTGAAATGAACTTACCCGATTTTGAATCGTACCAATATGCTGCATCAGCCAAATGTCCGGCAGGTAATATAGCGCCGCGATCTTTAATGGAAATGCCAATTACCTTTGCACGTTTTTGTGTAAATAACTTCAATTCGTCTGTAACCGTGGACGATAACAGACGCCAAGGAGACAGCCGACCGTTAGCCCCATCGTTCCCCACGGGCCGGTACAAGGTATCTTCCACACAATTCACGAACTTCTTACTTTTCTTATCGTAAAATTCGTTTCCTATGATGCCATGAACGGCGGGTGTCGTACCCGTATAAACGGAAGCATGACCGGGGCCGGTTATGGTAGGTGTATAATTATAATGGGCATTTTTTAACATAAAGCCATCATTCATCAGCTTCCTGAAACCACCTTTCCCAAACTTATCATAGAAGCGGTACAGATACTCCTGACGCATCTGGTCTACGATAATACCAACAACCAGCTTTGGCTTTTTTTCTACTGGAGTACGTTGCTGAGCTATGTTATGATAGCTTATAAGAATGAAGATCAAACCTACATATCTGGATATCATACTTACAATTTCAAGCAACAATTTAGGAATTAAGATCAGTTAAAAATTAACCACTGGTGAATGATTTATTATTTTATTTCCAACGGTAGATAACCCTCTTTTCTGGTAATAGCAAACCACTGGTCTTCATACTTGTCTCCGCTTTCAAGGGAGCAATAAAAGGAAGCACCAGCTCAATCAGACAAACACTAATTACTATGACAGTAAATTTTGTCATAATCTTCCTGATCATAAACTTCTTTGCGAAGCATTTCCCCTTTGCTATTGTAATAAATGACGACAAAAACAGAGGCTTCTACGATATGCTTTTCCGTAAAATACATCGGCTCTTCCACCGAACCAACATTGATGACATCACTAAATGAGACTGGAATAATTGTTCCTTTTTGATTGTGCAATGCTCCATAGTTTTCGTCCTGATGGATGACGGCGAGTTTTTCCACAGGAGTCTCCCGAATTATTTTGAAATCTTTTATTCTATCCAAAAGAATTTTTTTAGTTTTTATCTCATAAATCATCCATTTGGAATTTTTCTTCACAAGCGCAGTTGTATCATTCCAATACTGAACATCACTAAATTCAAACTTGCTTAATGGGTTATTGTCCCATCCAATAAAGCCATACAATCCATCTTTGTGGGCGGTTATCACATGGCTATTATAAGGTGCGATATTTTTATTGTAAACCGGTTTGATAAGTTTCCTTTTTTCGCAATCAAACAATCCAAATTTCAAGGATCTTAATAATGAAACCACACCCTGGTGGATAGTCCCTATAGCGTCATATTCTACGGGAAGCAAAAGTTTACCTTCATTCGTAATTAATCCTTTTTTTTCTTTTTTGTGTACGATGAAAAGATCATTGCCCGCATATTGAATTTTATCATACTTCGTAGCAAAAAGCAGTTGCCCATTTCGATCATAGACATTTTTTTTATCGCCTTGTTCAACCACTAGAAAAACGGATGAATCTTGTCCCGGTATGAACTCCACAGTAGGAGATTGAAGCCACTGCTGAGAATAATGCTTTGAAAAGTAAATTCTGATGCTATCTTTTTTATGACCTATTGCAAATGGGCCAGTGAAAATTATAGTATCGTATTCAGGACTTAAATATTGGAAACTCTTTGGATTATATAACCTCCAGGAAGAATCCAATTTTGCTGCCACCCATGGATCATTCGCTATCACCTGCCGAAGTACGTTTGATTTCTGTCCTGTCGAACTAAAGATGAACAAGCCAGAAGATGAAGCAGATATCACTCCAAAAAATGCTGGATTGAGTACATGGTTCTCTAGTCCAACATAAAAATTTAATGATTGATCCATCAAACCCGAGGTATCTCCATTCCTTACAAAAATTAGGTCATTTGCCCAAGGTTTGACTTCATCAAACTCATTCTCATTCCCATTCAGTTCAGGCTGAGCAGGCAGCACAGAAATTTCCAGAACCGTAAGCGGCTTGAACTTCGCATTCCTTTTTACTACAATAACGTCTTTGATGCAAAACACATCCTCCAAATCTTGCTTCAATAACCTGCCGGTCAATGTCCATACAGACCATTGTTTACCTTTCAACAGCGCGACCAACTTTCCATTTAAAATTTTCGCATCATCGATACATCCTGCGATTCGAAATCCCGTTTTATGGATAAGTGACCGGCAGCCCTCACCTTCGACAAGCAAAAAGCCAAAACCAAGATCATTAATAGTAGCAATTTTTTCCTTCAAAATTACCGTGCCGTTATTCGAAACAATTTTATCAAGCAGCGAAATAACATCCTCATCAATGTTACCACACTGATACAAAAGATTTATTGTATCGGCTTCAGCCTGAATGACCTCTTGGCCGCGCTCGTCCATAAAACCAAATTTTCCATTTCTCAGAAACGGAACCAGATATCCTCGCTCCCTATTTATTACGGTCATCAGAGAATCGTCAAGGAAATTTTCAGGCCATTCAAGCTCACGATCACTTTCAGGAATTAGGTGAAACAAAATATTTTTGGCCTTTTTCGCACTTGCGCTATGAGGATAGTCCTTCACAAAGTCAACAAATGTTTTAGTCTCTCCTGAGGCTGTCCGGTATTCGAATACGGTTTGCTCAACTACCGCGCGAAAAGGTGTATCCGGATATTCTATCAAAAAGGTTTCGTAACTTGCCAGCGTTTGAGCCGAAGTTTTCTCAGCAAAAAGCAGTTTGCCATATTTTTCCTTGGCACTTCCAAGTTGTCGTGCCTCGGGGTATTTATTTAGGAAATTCTGAAAAGCCTGATATAAATTGGCCTTGACCGCTTCTGCGAAAGCAATACTATCCCTCATCTCAGTGGCCAGTTTAATTTTTGATGAAAGTGGAAAATAGAGTATAAAATGTCCAAGAGCATTCTCCGTACTCAATGTCTTAGCGCGATCAAAGGCGGCACTATCAATTTTTTCCCAAAGCCGAATGAGCCGTATCAAATCCATGGGAAATCGCTTTAACCGGTCGCGCTGTTTTAAAGTTGTATTTTGAAAGTCATTTAGAGCACTCTGGGCATAATGACGGGCAGAATCCAAATGGAAGGCCGGATTGCCTTCTGAAAAAAAATATTGTGCTAATACATATTTTGCCGTAACGTTGAGGCTATCTTTGGTCAAGGCTTTAATCAGCAGGGCATTTGCACGTTGCCATTTTTGTTTTTGGATTTTTTTTAAGGCGAGTTCTGAAGGTGACTGGCCAGCCACGGTAAGATGGAAGATCAGCGCGCCACAAAGCATTACTATCTTTAAAACTAACAGGAAACATTTCATCTCGTGAGTATAAAACTATCAAACTTCAAATTAAGATTTAGCCTTAACTCAGGTTACGGCTGTTGTATCATGTAATAAATTTTGTAAATTTTCACAATTGTTAAATTGTTCCGCATGGCAAAGCTTAAGAATATCATCAAACAACTTTCCGAAAAAGACTTCAAAGCAATTTATGATTCTCTCATTGAAAGCAATGCTGAGAAGTCTGCCTACCTGCTAAAATCGCTTCGCGAGCGTCAGCTTTCGGACAATAAGATCATGACTGAGCTTGATGTCAATGCTAATGCCTATTATACTCTTCGATCAAGGCTGAACCTAAAGATTGAAGAGTATCTGATGGGACAACTGGAGAGTCCGCGAACCGATGTCCTGCGCAAAGTAGCCAACATCAATGAAGTACTGTTCACCAAGAAGAAAGCTATTTCCGTGGCCACTTTAAAGAAGCTGGAGAAAGAACTTCTTGACTACGACCTTGCCAACGAGCTAACGGTTATTTACAAGTCTCTTAAAAAACTCAACATCAATTCGCCGGACTATTTTCAATACTCACAGCTTTATAACAGGCATGTGGCCTATATGTTAGCGGTTGATAAAGCCGAAGATCTATTGGCGGATTATTTTAAGAAGTATGGTGATTTCATGTTGAATGGAGGCGAAGTTGAGCGCTTAGGGCTCAGCTTGCTGATGAAAGAAATGCAAAACGTGGCCAAACTCTATGAGTCGCACCGACTATACGTCTATCAAAGCTGTATGTATATTTTCCATAGGCTCTTTGTAGAAGTTGATGACAATATGCATCAGGATGGAGAGTCGATGGAAGATATTTTTGACAAAGTTCAGAAGATATTTGAGAGCTATCACCTGGATTCTATTTATTATCACATGAACCTGGTGTTTGAGTTTTTAAAGCTAGAATATTATAATCACTACAAAGTTTACAGGCAGGCCGAAAAATATTTTGAAGAGGTAAATGATGCTTGCGGGAACTTGTTGGTGAACTACTCGACCTTTACCTTTCCAACGCAATTTTTGATCTCCAAAATTGAGCGTCATTTGAGGACTGGCACAGAAGCCGAGTTATATCCGGAAAATGAAGCCATCTTTCTAGACTATGAAATCGATATGCAAGACATACCGAAGCATATTATCTACATAGTCTACCGCGCCATTTCGTGTTATTACATAGGGAAATTTGAAGAGGCAGCCAAACTGATCAATGGGTTGCTGAATGAAGTAAGTCTGAAGAAGTATCCCTACGCACAATTGGAAATTAAATCGTTGCTGGCTCTTCAGTACACACTGATGCGTGATTTTGAATTGTTCAATCAGCTCTCTAACAGCATTCAGCGGCAGATCAGATTGTCAGAAAAAGATAGTTGTGAGAACATCCAGCTCTTTCTTAAAATACTAAAAATAGCCACAAGCGAAGCGAAGAAAGAAAAAGCAAAAAAAATCAACGCCGTAATACCTCGTCTAAGCACAATTACGGTCAGCTATTTTGCACCTACCAAACTTATCAAGTTAGATGAGAAATTTGTAGAACTGTTAACTGATTTCTAAATCTCCAGTTTGACGATACTATCGTGAGACAGCGGTTTGTTGAGGAAGAGCCGCACATTTTCGTATTTCTTTGAACGGTTAAAATCCTGCGGGTTGATCGAAGAGGTAAGCATCACAATCTTACATTTCTTCTTTGCAACGTTAGTCAGTTTTTCAAACTCATCCAGAAACTGAAATCCATCCATCAGGGGCATATCGATGTCGAGGAAAATCACATCCGGTAAAACTTTTTCGGCGACTTCTAGTTTCTCCATGTTCCTCAGAAATTCAATAGCACTTTTAGCGCCCGTATGGGTATAGATGTTTTCAGCAATGGAAGCCGCTTCAATCATTTTCTGATTGATAAGGTTGTCGATCTCATTATCATCAATGAGCATAACGGTATGATATTTCTTTGCGGCCATAGTTTTGTTTAAAGTGAATGCTGTATAAAAATAAGCCTTTGATCCTGAATTGCAAACTTTGCTAAATGTCAAATTTTATCCCTTGCGCCAAAG
This sequence comes from uncultured Bacteroidota bacterium, assembly GCA_963837415.1. GTDB lineage: Bacteria > Bacteroidota > Bacteroidia > Cytophagales > Cyclobacteriaceae > Chryseolinea. The sequence goes on from CAWING010000012.1 coordinate 724,979, forward strand.
GAAGGTTATTACCATAGTTAATGGTGTTAGTTTGCCGGCGCATATAAACCTTCCAGGCATCTGATCCTGATTCACGACCCCCTCCTGTTTCTTTTTCTCCTCCAAACGCACCTCCAATCTCAGCACCCGACGTACCCAAATTCACATTGGCAATTCCACAATCTGACCCTGCACTTGATAAAAACTTCTCCATCTCCTGCATGTTGCTGGTCATAATAGCAGAAGAAAGGCCTTGCTTCACTCCATTTTGTTTCTCTATGGCTTCTTCAACAGTTTTGTACTTAATTAGATAAAGTATGGGTGCAAATGTTTCTTGTTGAACAATTTCAAATTCATTTTCCACTTCTGCGATCGCTGGCTTAACATAACAACCCGATTCATAACCTTTACCCTGTACAATTTCACCTTTTACAACAAACTTCCCTCCTTCATTTTTTACTTTCCTTAAGGCTTGTTCGTACGCTTTAACAGCTTGTTTATCGATGAGCGGTCCTACATGATTATTGGTATCGAGTGGATTACCTATATTCAATTGTGAATAAGCCTTCTTTAGCCGGTCCTTAATTTCTTCATAAATACTTTCCTGAACAATCAACCTCCTTGTTGATGTACAGCGTTGGCCAGCGGTTCCCACTGCACCAAACAACGCACCCCTTATTGCCATATCCAGGTTGGCATGTTCAGTAATCACAACGGCATTATTTCCACCAAGTTCCAGCAGCGTCCGGCCCAGTCGTTCGCTGACAGTCTTTGCAACGGCTTTGCCCATACGCACAGAACCTGTAGCCGAGATTAAAGGGATACCTTCATGCTGTGCCATTAGTTGCCCAATGGTATAATCTCCGTTAACAACACAAGAAACACCCTCAGGCACGCCGTTCCTCTTAAAAATTTCACCGGCTATCATTTGGCAAGCGATACTGCACAATGGAGTTTTTTCGGAAGGTTTCCAAATACATACATCTCCACATATCCACGCAAGCATGGTATTCCATGCCCATACTGCTACGGGAAAATTAAACGCTGTAATGATACCGACAGCACCTATCGGATGCCACTGCTCATACATACGGTGCTCCGGTCGCTCCGAATGCATAGTTAGTCCATGAAGCTGACGCGACAGGCCTACTGCAAAATCACAGATGTCTATCATCTCCTGGACTTCACCTAATCCCTCCTGATAAGACTTGCCCATTTCATAGGAAACCAATTTTCCCAAAGGTTCCTTGTAACTCCGGAGGGCCTCTCCTATCTGCCGCACTACCTCGCCACGTTTAGGTGCAGGCCACGTCCTCCATTCCTTAAAAGCCTCTTGAGATTTTACAACTATTTTGTTGAAGGTTTTTTCATCCGTTGAATAAACGGAACCAATTAACTTGCCATCAACCGGAGAGTAAGATGCTATGATTGTTCCATTTGACTTATACCATTTTTCTCCTGTAGATGCGCCAGGATTTACTCTTCGGATCCCTAACGTTGAGAGCGCTTCTTTAATGCCAAAATTCTTCATATGTAATCCTGAATAATGTCAAAGCTAAAAAAATTATACTCGTTATGGATTTGAGTGATTACTTTACCGTAAGTATGAAACGGTTACAAGCTTCGAACTGTGAATTTTCAGCTGGAAAGTTCTAAGTAAGAATTACCATTCGACACCGAACGTACCTTTTTTCCCGTCGGAATAAAATCCTTCGATGAGAATGCCGCCTTTTTTGAAATCAAGAATGCGATTAAGATCTTCTACATTGTCTACCGGAATTTTGTCAATATAGGTTATAAGGAAACCTTTTTTTATCCCTGCTTCTCTCCATTTATTTGAAACAACGCCTTTGACCCGTACCCCGCCTTCCAACTGAAGTCCGGCAAGTTCTTTATAGGGCACGTCTTCAAACTCAACACCATTCAAATCATACTTTACCGCTTTTTTCTCTACCTTTTCATTGCCTTCGTTGTTCCGTAATCGGGCTTTGACTTCAAGTTGAAGGCCATCTCTTAAATAGCTTACATCAATTTCTTTACCCGGCCTGTTTCGCGCCACCCATTCCTGTAACTCCGAAACAGAGCTAATGCGATGTCCATTGATACCAATAATCACATCGCCCTGCAATAATCCTGACTGTTCGGCTGCACTTCCGATATTAACACGGTTTATTAAAACACCCTGACTTACCTGTAGTTTTAGATCTTCTGCAATTGTAGCGTTGACATCGGTGATTTGAATGCCCAACATCCCACGTTGCACTTGTCCAAGTTCCAACAAATCATCCATTACCTTTTTTACCAGGCTTACAGGAATAGCAAACGAATATCCCTGATAACTTCCCGAGGAAGTGGCTATTGCCGAATTGATGCCGATAAGTTCGCCTTTCAAGTTAACCAACGCACCGCCACTGTTTCCCGGGTTAACAGCAGCATCTGTTTGAATGAAAGCCTCTACCTCTAAATTATTACGATCTCGTAAAATGCCGATGTTCCGGGCTTTAGCACTTACTATTCCAGCCGTAACTGTTGAATTTAGATCAAATGGATTGCCGACAGCGAGCACCCATTCGCCGGGTGTGATCTTATCAGAGTCACCGTATTTTACAAAAGGCAAATTTTTAGCGCGAATTTTTAATAATGCCAAATCGGTGGTTGGATCTGACCCGATAAGCTTGGCATAAAAACGTTGATTGTTATTCATTACAACTTCAATGTTGCTGGCATCTTCGATCACGTGATTGTTGGTAACAATATAACCATCATCCGAAATGATAACGCCAGAACCCGAAGACCTTGAAGGTGACTCCAAATAAAATTCCAATGGATTTACACTAAAGTCACCAGGACCGTATGACGTTCGTATATGTACTACTCCAGTTGTAACTTTTTTTGCTGTCGCTAAGAAATTTAATTGCTCGGGAACCTGATAGGAGGTGTCAGGAGAATAACCTGTTAAGATAGATTTCTGACGGCTTTCGATGGATTGATAAGCTGATGTATAAAGGTCAAGGAACTTGAAGGTAACAACAGAGCCAAGAACCCCGCCAATGCAGGCGGCAAAAGCAACGACTAGGATTAAAATGGAGCGCTTCATAGCTAACCTAAGTAAAGATCTGCATTGTGAAAGTTAACGTTTCTTTTCAAAAAAAAATCCCAGGTATTTCCAGTTATCTGTGATTTTCTGTGGGCGGATACCCAAATGCCTTTTTAAAACCGATTGGCAGGTTACATTGTTTAGTTAATCGCCAATAGTTATTGTTTATCCGTTAATCGTTATCAGTTATTAGTTAGATATTGGGGACCTTTTCTAAGAATGCAGACTTTCTGTTGTTCGACATTCGGCGTTCGACTCATCTAATACATCTTCTAGTGCATCCTCCTTAACAGATGGAGCGCCGCACACCAAACGTTGAATTTTAGAAGTTAAAAAAAAAGCGCCCCGACAAGTTGGGACGCCTATCCATTAATCTAACCCTCTACTTAACTCACTTTGATGGAAGTTTTCAATATTTTTTTCTCATCCTTGGGCACTGTGATTTCCAAGATGCCATTGTTATACGCTGCATTTATTTTGCTTGCGTCAACATTTTCAGGAAGAGCGAAGGAGCGATTGAAATTTCCATATTGCGTTTCCACAACATAAAAATTGTTTTCTTTTTTCTCCTTTGTAAACTTACGCTCGCCACTTATGGTGAGGTGATTGTCATTCAGATCAATCTTAAAATCATCCTTGTTTACTCCGGGAATTGATACATGGATCTCATAAGCTTTGTCGGTCTCAAGGATATCAACCTTAGGAACAAAGGAGTACGCAGAACCACCCGTGCGGGCCAACGAATCGCTAAAGAAACGATCGATCAAATTGCTGAATGATGTCGGTACGAAATCATTAGCGTTGCTATAACGAACGATACTCATAATTTTTATTTTTTTGTTTTTGCAGACCTCTACATGAAAAAATGTGCCGGAGAGGTTTTTTAATGGTTTTTAAGCCATTGTGTCTTGAGTTGGGTAAGAATGATACTATTTTAAGACATATTGACGCAATTCGACAACTTATATTTAAGTCGATGACTGCTTTAAATCCTTCCAATGTTTCACCAAACTACCATATCCCGAATGTTGGAACTTTGCAGATCAACCTTAACTATTAATTGTTCAAACACTCCTTTTGAAGCTCAAAGGGCTTATGAAACTCTAGGGAAAATTTCTGATTGCTCGTTGAGTTGTGATCGGCATTAAAATCATATGGGTTCATTTTGTATCTTAACTCCTATCCAGTAATTATTTATAAATTTCAAATCTTATGCTATCGAAAAAGTTTCGGATAATTATTTTATCCTTTTTTAGTATCTCCTTCTTTTATTCCAATGCGGCTTCAGTAGATAGTCTGGACATACCGAGTGCAGTCATGCATAAAACCTATAAAGCTGCCGTAGTCCTTCCATCGACTTACTCAAATAATAAGAAGATCTATCCCGTTTTGTATCTTTTGCATGGCGGTTCAGGACATTTCAGTGATTGGCTAAAGTTAACTCCAGACAAAATGTTGGTTAAAAACTTAGCAGACCGATACAATATCATTATTGTAATGCCTGAGGGGGAAACTTTTGGCTGGTATTTGGATAGTACCTTTGACCCGAATAGTAAATTTGAAACCTACATCACCAAGGAGGTCATTCAAAAAATAGATAATACCTACCGCACTGTACGCAGTAACAAAGGCAGAGTTATTACAGGTCTTTCCATGGGGGGACACGGTGCAATGTACTTGTCCAGCAGACACCCGGATATATTTGGGGCTGCAGGAACTATGAGTGGGGCAATGGATATGAACTATACGAAATTTAAGATCAATGAAGATTTTACAAAATCGCTCAAAGACCGGTTTGAAAAATTGTTAGGTACATCGGATGTCTCAAACGAGGTATTTGTCAAAAATTCCATTGTTAATATGACGGAAACCATAAAAAAAAATGGGCTGCCTATCATCATGGATTGCGGCGTGGATGATTTCCTTGTTGAAGTAAACAGAGAATTACATAGACGATTACTTTATAATAATACTCCCCATGACTATGCAGAAAGACCAGGAGCACACACTTGGGAATACTGGCAAAACTCATTGCCCTATCATCTTTTATTCTTCAGTAAAGTTTTAAAAAATAATGGGGTTGCCGTAGAGTAATTGTTGCAATGGTTATAATAAGCCGTTAAGGTTGCTTCGTTAACAGCTATCAGCGAACGGCAAACACTTCAAAAAATAAGGGGTAATTCACCTATTGATTATTCCTGGAATTGCCCGTCTGATTGAGGTCTATCAGCTGTACAGTAGTGTTGAAAATTTTATAATGTAACGGTCGGATCAAAGACTGCAAATGTCACTACTGGACGATCAGCTTGAGGAACTCGTCTTTACCGTCATAATGAAGTCGGACAAAATACAAACCCGCCGTCAATGTTTGCTGCATTCTAATCGAGTATCGGTTGAGATTTTTCTTATAAACTTGAGGGGTGCGTACGATTTTTCTCTGCTGGTTTATCACTTTAACAGAAGTCAAAACAAACGGTGAGTTTCCCCAGGTGACGTCGAACTTTTTACCGTCATTCGGATTGGGTGAAAGCACTAGCGCTTTTTCTGACTCTTCGATGAGCATTAATTTTACTTCAGAATAAGTTGTCGTTCCATCAAAGTCAGTTTGCTTGAGCCTATAGTACGACCTTCCTGGAAATGGATTAGAAATTACGAGTAAAACTCTCATTGAAAATAAAATTCAAATTTACGCTTTCACACAGTGGAAAAATATAAAATCGCAGTATGAATCGTGTTGCGCCCTTAAAACATCATTTCAACCGCACAGAGTCTTTTCGTTTCAAAACATCGTCGCTATAATGTAATTAATGATAGGCAATGTGGCGAAAGGTACATCGCATGGGAGCTTGAGAAATTTGGAATTTCTATTTCTTATCAGAATACCGAGTGGGCCATTTCTCGGCTCTAGTCCTAATTTTACAATTGTTTATCGTCGCGAATTCATTGAAGGCGACTTTACCCTAGCTCGAGGGTTGTTCTTCGGGAATACACTCTAAAATTATCGGATCATAATTATCATCAGTTATTGCATCAAAATAATCATGCCAGTAAATAACCGGTCTGACTTTAATTTTGGGAACATAACTTTAAATCAATTGGAAGGCTCGTTATCACGGTAATTGGCAGTATAAGAACACGGGTGTCCTAAAGAGCTACCATCACATTGGCTTCGATGTTGACTCAAGTTCTTTACTCCTGCCGAAAACAAAAAGAACAACAGACAGGCTGATGTGCAAATTTCTTTACATTATTCATAAATCTTACATCTAAGGCACATTCCGTTAGTTCATGTTATTCGTCATTGGTTATTGCTGTTTCATCGGCTATATTAGCAGTTAGTGTAATTCAAAATGTACAAAAACAAACTGTTATTGGTCGCTCATGTTGGTTGGCGATAGAATAAATGGCCACTAAACCATCATTACATTATGATGAAGACCTCTCTCAAGAATTAGACAACGGAATGATCAAACGATCCTTATCAGAATACAAGACAAACCGTACCGAAATAATCCCTACCAGCCACACCTTAAAAACCAACGTTATGTATACATCACAAGAAAAAGTATCATTCGAAACCTCAAGACTAGCAAAGCAGTTGGGTTTTGATTTGCCCGTTACACACTATTATAGAGTGCCATTCGGAGATCCTGAATACGGATTAATTACAAATTGGAACAAGAACGATGACTACTGGTCAGCACCAGAACTTTCTGTTCTTATTTTTTGGATGAATAGCTCTATAGATTTTGATCTCAAACTGGAACCAACTGAATCTGACGTTCGACAAGCCCTTCGTTTAGCAAAGAAGCTTGTTCACCGCATATAGATTTTTTCTCACTATTATTTTAACGCGATCGGATCCCCATAAACCAATCCGGAAATCCTCGTCAATTACCTAACGCATTCCTATAAATGAAAAAAGCCCGAAACGGGCTATTTTCCACTATAAGCTCCTCCTCTTGGACTTGAACCAAGGACCCTCTGATTAACAGTCAGATGCTCTAACCAGCTGAGCTAAGGAGGAATTCTCTTAAAAGGAGTGCAATATTAAGGACTTGCACCTAAAATTTCCAAATTTTCTTCTATTATGTTAGAGCAGGGAATTTTACGGAATCCTGGTTCAAAGTAAAAACCTTGTTTTAATTATAAAACCTTGGAAAGCTCAAACCGTATAATAACTTTGTAATTCAAAGTACTTTTAGATGAAAGAAATTCCGGAGTATGAAAAAGATATCGCCTCCATCCGAACCATCATGGAGCGTTCAGCCAAATTTATTTCATTGAGTGGATTATCGGGAATGCTGGCGGGATTGTATGCTTTATGTGGTGCTGTGGCCGCCTATTTCCTTGTCCATTATCCAGTTTCTCCGTTTCGTTTTAGAATTTATTCTGTCAACGAACCTGACATCTTATTTAAATTACTACTTATTGCCGCAGTGGTCCTAGTAGCTTCAATTGCCACTGGCCTTTGGCTATCCAATCGAAAAGCTAAGAAATATGGCTTAAAACTTTGGGACTCGACCACTCGAAGTCTCTTGGTAAAACTGGCCATGCCATTGGTGTCGGGAGGCATTTTTATTTTGATTATGCTGTACACGGGACACTTCGAGTTAGCAGCTCCAGCCAGTCTTATTTTTTATGGGCTTGCCCTCATTCAAGGCAGCTCCAATACTTTTGATGAAATTCGTTACCTCGGTTTCTCAGAAATAATTCTTGGATTGGTTTCGGCCATGCTCCCAGGTTATGGTTTGATCTTCTGGGCTATTGGGTTTGGTGTTCTCCATATTATCTATGGAGGAATTATGTATAACAAGTACGATAAGTGAAGAATCCGTTCGAAAATTTAGACAAGGTTTTGGAACATCGGATAAGACTACAGATAATGTCTGTATTAATCGCTAATGATGGGTACGAATTTAATGCCCTAAAGGAAATATTATCCATTACGGACGGCAATCTCGCGTCTCACATTAAAGCGCTTGAACGCGAAAAATATATTTCGGTATCCAAATCATTTATTGACCGGAAACCAAATACAAAATATAAAATCACAGAGCGGGGACGCAACGCTTTTAAAAAACACTTGGATGCACTTGAAGCGGTAGTGAAGCAACAAAAATAATTTTTTTTTACCTGTTTACTTTGAAATTAAAAGTACTTTTGAATATAACATATGAAAGTTAAGATGATCCTCCCGGCCCTGACAGAAGCAGAAAGTCCTTTTTGGAGGCCTATAAAATATTCATTATTCCCTCCCCTTGGATTGGCGACATTAGCTGCTTACTTATCACTAGAAGACGAGATTGACTTAGTAGATCAACATGTCGAAAATGTGAATCTCAATGATGCGCCTGACCTGGTGATCATCCAGGTTTACATTACAAATGCTTACCGGGCCTATTCATTTGCTGATCATTATCGACACCAAGGTGCCTATGTAATACTGGGAGGACTTCATGTGACCTCATTGCCTGATGAAGCAGAAAAACATGCTGACTCAATTTTTCTCGGACCCGGAGAAAAAACTTTTCCTCAGTTTTTAAAAGACCTTAAAGTCGGAAGGCCTAAAAAAAGGTATTCATCGTCAATAAGATCGTTGGCAGGTATACTCCCTATCCGGAGAGACTTAATCAAAAGACATTTGTACCTGGTACCCAATTCTATCGTTGTGACTAGGGGGTGTCCGCATCATTGTACATTTTGTTATAAGGATGCTTTTTTCGAAGGTGGAAAATCATTCTACACCCAGGTTGTAGATGACGCCTTAGCTGAAATAGAACGATTGCCCGGAAGGCATCTTTACTTTCTGGATGATCACCTCCTCGGTAATGTAAAATTTGCAGATGCCTTGTTCGAAGGTATGAAAGGAATGAATCGGGTATTTCAGTCAGCCGCTACTATTGATTCTATACTTCGTGGAAATCTGATTGAAAAGGCAGCAGCCGTGGGAATGCGAAGTTTGTTTGTGGGCTTTGAAACATTCTCTCCGGAAAACCTTCGGCAAAGCAACAAAAAGCAAAATCTGCAAAAGGACTACAAAAAAGCTGTCAGGCGCCTTCATGACCTGGGAATCATGATCAACGGCAGTTTTGTATTCGGTCTCGATGAAGACAAGAAGGATGTATTCAAGCGAACGGTGGAGTGGGGTATTGAAAATTCAATTACAACCTCTACCTATCATATTCTGACGCCTTACCCTGGAACAAAGCTTTACACCGATATGCATCTACAAGGACGCATCCTGACAATGAATTGGGACTTATATGATACCCGTCATGTTGTGTATCAAACAAAAGGTATTTCATCCGACGAACTGGAACAGGGTTATCACTGGGCATACAACGAATTCTATACCTGGAGCAACATCATACGATCGAGTGTAAAGCACGATTCCATCAAACACATGCTGAAGCATTTTCTCTATAGTGGAGGCTGGAAAAAATTTGAGCCGCTCTGGAATTTTATCATCAAGACCCGTAATCTCAATAACATGCTTCCCGTGCTGGAATCTATATTATCAAAAGTGGGTCATCATAAAACAGAAATACCACAGGAGAATCCGAGCCATGACATTGAAAACGTAGACCTAGTAACTCAATCATTATTTCAATAACAAACTTAATATCAATTTTTATGGACGCACTGACACAACCTTCGAACATTTTTGAACGATTAAACAAATGGATCCAGGAATCCATTATGATCAAACTCCTTTCCATCGGTTTTCTCATCATCATTCTCTTGATACCTTCCAGTTGGATTCAGGATATGATCATGGAACGGCAGCAACGGGCCGGCCAGGTAATACAAGAAGTGTCGGATAAATGGTCCAGTAGTCAAATTGTCTCAGGCCCTATGCTGGTGATTCCTTACCGCCATCAGGAAGTAATCGACCACGGAAAAGATGGTAAGGAAATTAAGGAACATATTGAAAAAGCTTTTTTCCTTCCCGAAGAACTTGACATTAAGGGAACTGTAAATCCTGAAATATTACATCGTGGAATTTTTGATGCCGTAGTTTATGAATCGACCCTTCAGATTAATTGCACATTTAGTAAACCGGATTTTAAAAGTCTCTCGATACCGGAAGACATGATCGTTTGGAATGGGGCCTATATGATCTTTGGCATAGCCGACTTGCGGAGGCATTAGCGACAACCCGACTTTTATGGTAGCAGAAAAACCATTTACAGCCGAGCCATCCAACAACATCGGTGTGTCCGTGAAAAGCGATCATAAAGAAATAAATTCCCAGTATGGATATGAAGAAAAACAAACCGTTTCCAGCACGGGGATTGTAACCAAACTTGATTGGGAAAATGCCGAAGCATTTCAAGGGGAATGTCAACATCAAACTAAATTTAAAAGGTAGTCGCCGGTTGGATTTTGTCCCCACGGGAAAAACAACTTCGGTAAAACTTGAAGGACCATGGGCAGATCCAAGTTTTGATGGCGAATTTCTTCCAGCAACCCGGGAAATAGCTGAGGGTAGATTTGCTGCATCCTGGAAAGTCCTTCATTTCAACCGCCCTTTTTCACAGCAATGGACGGGTACCAATCAAGAACTCAGTGGAGCAGACTTTGGCGTCAAATTATTAATACCCGTCGATCAATATCAAAAGAGTATGCGTACATCAAAATACAGCGTACTGATTATCCTTCTCACGTTTATTGCATTATTCCTTGTAGAGATCACCCAGAAAGTGCGCATCCATCCGTTCCAATATATACTTATTGGCGCAGCATTGATCATTTACTATACACTTGCTCCTTAGTTTCTCGGAACATGTTGGCTACAATCTCGCTTATATACTTTCCTCTATAGCCACTGTGATCTTGATAAGTCTCTACGCAACAACATTTCTGCAGCATAAAAAGCTTTCTATTCTTTTTTCATTGCTGCTTATTATATTCTACACCTTTATCTTTATCATTATTCTACAACAGGATTTTTCACTTTTGTTAGGAAGCCTCGGACTATTCCTGATCATTAGCCTGCTCATGTATTTCTCCAGAAAAGTAAGTTGGTATCGGGAATCAGCAGCCTAGGTATGACTATTTAGCTATGCACCATCAATAAGGTACGAGATACGAGTTACGAGGTAGTGTACTTCGCATTTCGTATTTCGTACTTCGTACCTTGCGTCATTCTTTTTCCAGAAATGGATAGCGATAATCTGTGGGTGTTACGAATGTTTCTTTAATCGTGCGCAAGGAAACCCAACGGAGAAGATTTACTTTCGCTCCTGCTTTATCATTTGTTCCCGACCCTCGTGCTCCGCCGAACGGTTGCTGGCCAACCACAGCTCCTGTAGGTTTATCATTAATATAAAAATTACCCGCAGCGTTAGAAAGTTTTTGAGTTGCCAGCTCGATGGCAAAACGATCTTTCGAAAAAATCGAACCTGTAAGCGCATAGGGAGATGTACTGTCGACCAGTTCTAATGTTTCTTCAAAATTTTCTTCATGGTAAATGTAAACTGTAAGCACAGGACCAAAAATTTCTTCACACATGGTAACAGACAAAGGATCCTTTGAAACGATGACAGTAGGTTCAATGAAATATCCATTTGATTTATCATATTTTCCCCCAGCAATGATCTCATTTAGGGGATTTTTCCTCGCGTTTTCAATGTAGCCTGTAATCGTGTCAAATGCTTTTTCATCGATAACAGCATTAATAAAATTTCCAAAATCTTCGGTGGCTGCCTATTTTGAAACTTTGCAAATCTTCAAGCAGGTATTTTTTAACTTCCTCCCACAAGTTAGAGGGAACATAACACCGCGAGGCTGCGGAGCATTTTTGCCCCTGAAATTCAAAAGCACCTCTTGCAATAGCCGTTGAAACTTCTTTCGCATTAGCGCTTTTATGTACCATGACAAAATCCTTTCCCCCCGTTTCACCCACTATTCTTGGATAGGATTTATACTTTTGAATATTTTGTCCGATGGTTTTCCACATGTTTTGAAAAACGCCTGTACTTCCGGTGAAATGAAGGCCTGCAAAATCTCGGTGATTAAAGATTACTTCACCAACGGTTGGCCCATCTGCGTATATTAAATTAATAACGCCGTCTGGTAAGCCCGCTTCTTTCAAAACCTGCATGATTACCTGAGCCGAAAAAATTTGAGTGTTGGCAGGTTTCCAAACCACGGTGTTGCCCATCAGCGCCATGCTTGTTGGAAGGTTGCCAGCAATTGCAGTAAAGTTGAAAGGCGTTAGTGCAAAAGTAAAACCTTCCAATGGACGATATTCCATTCTGTTCCAAACTCCGGTAGAAGAGATGGGTTGCTCGTTGTAAATCTGCGTCATGAAGTGCACATTGAAGCGAAGAAAATCAATTAACTCGCAAGCACTATCAATTTCCGCCTGGTATGCATTTTTAGATTGACCAAGCATAGTGGTTGCGTTAATTTTATACCGATAAGGACCTGCAAGCAAGTCTGCCGCTTTTAAAAAGATACTCGCGCGATTCTCCCACGCAAGATTGGTCCATAACGGTTTTGCAGCCAAAGCCGCATCGATAGCTTGGGTTACGTGCGTCTCATCGCCTTCGTGAAAGTATCCTAATGTGTACTTATGATCATGAGGAGGTGACAACCTTTTTTTATTTCCGGTTCGAACTTCCTCACTGCCAATATACATGGGTATGTCTACTTGCTGCGAGCGCGCCTCCTCAAGGGCTTTCTTTAAAGCAATCCGTTCTTTACTGCCGGGTGCATAATTTAATACCGGCTCATTTTTCGGAAAAGGAACATTGAAAAATCCATTTGCCATAAAGAATGTTTTAAAAAGGGTTTAAAGTATTAGTCTATTCTTGCTGAAATGAAGTCAAAGAATCCCGCGCAGCTCGGAGAGACAATTGATTTCATGCACGATAAAACTATCGTGCCTGTTTTTTTCAGGATTAAAGAAAATGGTATCTATATACGCATTGCTTGCTCCTCCTATATCCGTGATCAAATTATCGCCAACCATGATTGCCTCATGATGCTTAATACCATTGGTATTTAGCGCAAAATTAAAAATTTCACACGATGGCTTTCTGCATCCAGCACGCTGCGACGTAATCACATGATCAAAGTAGGGAAGCAACTTGCTTGAACGTAATTTGAGATGTTGAATTTCTTCAAAACCGTTGGTTATTACACTTAGTCTGTAGGTTGCGGCCAGGTAATCAAGGATCTCAATTGCATAAGGCATGAGCTGCCCTTTCTGAGGAGACTGAGTTACGTAATCATGGGAGATATCCATGCATAACTTTTCCTCATAAGCATGAAACGCCTGAAGGATTTGTTTAAAGCGTTCTTTGCGTATTACTGTCACTGGTGATTGATCCCCTGATCATATAAATCCCAAAGAGTCGTGTTAACTATTTTAAATTGTGCCGCAAAGCTTTCACACGTTTCAATGCCTTTTGATTTCAGGTCATATTGATTGTAAATTTCGACCAAAGTTTCGCGCGAGTTAGCTTCATAATCCCACAAGCGTATGATCCAAATCAAAAAAAATGCAACTGTACTTTTTTGGTGCTTGATCCAACACTGTTATTCATGCTCATTTTACTCTTTGCCATTCCTGAATTTGAAGCTTATTTACTGCTAACTCCCTATTTGTAAATAAAGTTTGATAGATTTTTTGATCATTTAACAATTGGGCATCCCTGCGCAGAAACTGAAATACTTGCTGAATGATATCCCCTACGCTATCTTTAATTTGATAGAATACCCAATGATTATAACGACGTGCGCTAAGAATGCCCGAATTTTTCAGATAAATTAGATGTCTGGATGTTTTAGCCTGTGTAAAATCGAGGATTTTTTCGAGGTCGGAAATACACATTTCTCCATTCATCACAATAAGTCCTAAAATGCGCAATCGTGACTCATCTGCGCATGCTTTGAAAATTTGCGCTCCCAGCGTAAGGTTGAAACTTTTAAGTCGCATTTGGCATCTTATGTGTTGCGCCCAAAGGTATAGAAATTAGGCGCTTTTCGCGCTTCTCCTTATATTTGAAATCCATGATAGCACGAGCTAGTACAAAACGGAATGTGAAGAGAATAGTATTCGTAGCGGGTTTACTTTTGATCCTATGCTTTGCTATAATACCCGGGAAGGCCCAACAAAAGAAGAGAGTTATACAGCTTTCGGGGGTCGTGCTGGAGGAAGATAGCGTTTCAGGCGCTCCGATACCTGGAGTTCACGTTTACGTTCCTAAAGCTGGCCGAGGAACCACTACGAATGGTATGGGCTTTTTTTCTATGCCTGTGCTTGAAGGAGATGAGATTGTTATTAGTCGGTTGGATATGGTCGTCAAACTCTTACTGTACCACCGGACTGGCCCGAATACCAAACGATAATCGTGACCATGGTGCAGGATACCACGTATTCTGCAAGAAGTAGTTATTGTTCCATTTCCTACCGAAGAAGTCTTTAAGCAAGCTGTATTAGCCATGAATATGCCGTTGGATGAGACCGGTATTGATAAACGGAATTTTAATGAGGAGCTAATGGCACTAATGCTTAAAACAACACCTATGGATGGCTATCAAAATCAACGCTACTATCTGGACCAATGGGCTAATTCGGCGAATAGCAGATTCCAACCTGTTACAAATCCCTTCCTGAATGTTTTTAATTGGGCCAAGTTTTTTAGCTCCTTAAAAGAAAAGAAGAAGAAGAAGTAATCATCTAAGGGTGGATTGTGACAACTTTGTTTTAACTTTTTGCCAATAACTGTCTTAAAAAGAAAAACCCCCTATGAAAGGAGGTTTTGCAAAGTCGGGGCGAGATGATTCGAACATCCGACCCCCACGTCCCTAACGTGGTGCGCTAACCGGGCTGCGCTACGCCCCGAATTGTTCTTTGAGTGAGACTCGAAAAACTTGTGCGAATGTAATTTTTATTACTGTAAATTATTTAATTCTGATAAAAAATCATCCGAAACGCTAAACGCACTCAGTTAAAACTGAGCTTTTTGATAGAAAAAATTCAAACTTCCCGAACTGCACTAAACCATCAAATCATTGCCATCGCGAGCAGCTCCACATCAATTTCAAACTCGGCGAACCAGTGTATCATATTAATCCAGGAGAAAATTTTCAACGAACTTTTTTCTTTTAACTTCTTTATAACAGTTTGATCTTTTTCTTGTGATTCAATGAATCGTTGCAATGAAGTTCTGAATATTTTATCCTGAACACCGGGCGGTAAAAAGTCTTTTATGTAAGATTTAATTCTGGAGCGGAACGATGTCATATGGTTTATAAACGCTTGCTTATCTGCCTCAGCATCGACCATCATAAATGGTGGATGCTTAAGCGGAAAACTTAATGCTTCAGACTTCAAATTGCCCGAGGGTGTATTTGATTTTGTTGTGCTGGTAGCATCGGCTCCAAACCCTATATTTATTACCATATTTTTCTGCGGCATAATGGTGAGTGCGGAATTAATTCTTTTAACAAATTCCCATTGATAATCCCAGGTAATGTGGGGGAATAAATACGTGCGCTCAAAAACCCAATTGAAATAATTCTCTTCAAAAATTGAGTTATACGTTTTGGTGAGATATCCCTTCTCTTTTATTTCTTTATACTTTGTCATCTCATAATCATATAAATCCCAGGCTCTCCGCCATGAGGCCCAGCCCCAGATACCATTATGATTAGAGAAAGAATAGGAAAATTTTCCTTGATTAAACTTCTCCGGTCTGATCGTATTTCCGCTGATCTCCATTACTCTTTGATCATTTCGATAACGCTCCAGGAGTTCAGCACAATAAGGAAAGAAACTTGAATTGGGCACACAATCATCTTCAAGAATAATTCCCTCCGGTTCATTTTCGAAAAACCATGTTATAGCACTTGATACCCCTTTCCCACACCCAAGATTTTCTTCCCGGAACAATTTTTTCACTTCACATTCCCAATCTATGCTTGTAGCAATAGCTCTTACTTCCATACATTTCTCCAACTCACCAGCCTTACCTTTTCTGGGACCATCAGCTGCAATGTATAGCTTGGTGGGTTTTGCTTTTCGAATAGCCTCGAAAACAACTTGAGTTGTAGAAGGCCGATTGAAAACCAAGAAGAGAACAGGAGTTGTTAATTTAGATTGCATTATTATTTTATTTTAATTATTAGAAGATAGGTTCTTTGATAATATTCGACATAAGGGTTTTCTAGTTATTTAACCCGCGTGTATTTGTAATCGAGAAAATTCTTCCATATGGAAGATTATTATGCTTGTAGGTATCGAATTGTTCAGCCTTAAAATGAGGATTCTCTCTTAAGAATTCATCAAATGCTTTTTTTTCGCCTATGTATTGATCCTGACTCCAATCATCAAAAAAGATGATGCTTGTATCCTTTATTAAAGGAATGCAAAAATTCAACGATTCTTTTGCAGAAGAGTAAAGGTCACAATCTATCATAATCAGACTTGCTTTTTTTATCGCGTGCTTATCGATAAGCCAATCCGTTAGCGTATGGGAATACCAGCCCTTTATTAAAATCGTCCGGCCCAATCTATTCCGCTGTCCGTGAGACGCTGAGAAGTAAACTCTATACTGCTTGCAAATTCACCAGGCTGCAATTCGTTCTCAATATCAATCGCAGCAATGGCCGGCAACCCTTCAAATGAATCAAACCCGAATAGCCTGACATGGGCTAATTTCATCTCTTTTAGTGTTTGAAACATACAATTCAATGATGTCCCATAGCAAACTCCAAATTCCAAGTAATCACCAATATTTTGGGCGCCTATCTGGTTCGTTAAAAATTCGCAGGCTTTTTTATACTTAGGCTGAAGTTCGCGAACTGTTACAAGAGGAGGAGGGTCATATTTTAAAGATTGGGTGCGAACCCATTTGATCATTTTTTTAGGCAGAAATCTCTTTATAGTAATCCTATATAGGATATCAAACCTAAATATTTTCAAAATAGGATATAATGCTCCGAGCATTCCAGGGTTGAATTAAATGATATAAAAAAGGGTATAGAATTTCATGCAGCCTTCAAATAGAGGTTGAAGTCTGTCTAAGGCCAAGAATTAGCCCGATATGATTAAAATACTCAGTCCTTGACTACGAGGTTTGCCATAATTCCAAAACTAAAAAAAATCACTTGTCCACAATATAAGGATCATTATATCGGCCGTTTATAAATATTTTGTACTGGCCGTTTTGCTTCCATTGCATTAAACGCATTGTTAAATAAGACTTGGTGCGATTCTTTAATGAACCTTTTGCTGTCGACGGGACTGCCAGGATTGATTAAGCCATTGGCAAATGGTTTCTGTTGACCCTGTTGTTGAGTATATTGATCTAAATATCGCTTATATACCAAAATCCAAGTGTTGTCATTATCAACCAATTTTTGATAATCCATGGGTACAAAATTATTTCAGGTTACATCTCAAACAATGTCATCTTATAATTGAGGTTTAAGATATAAAAAATAATTTTATTCTGAAATATTAGAAGCCACAAGAGTCAAGATTATCAGGCAAATTCAACCCCATCCCTCACGAATTGAACAAGAATTCAGACAATAAGACTTGAAAAATTAGATCTGATTTCATTTTCGCGCCATACTGACTAGCGCATTTTTAAAATAACGCGACAAAATTGCCATACAATAAAATGGGTAAAAATTTGACTATAGTTTAAAAAAACTTTATGGACGCTTTCTCTAAAATGATTATAGACGCCGTAGAAAAAACAAAAAATGCGGTTGTTAAAATAAACGTGTTCAAAACCATAAAAGGAAAACTTAGACCCGCAGGATCAGGCTCTGGGTTTATTTTCTCGTCGGATGGGTTTGTGTTCACAAACAGCCACGTAGTTCATGGCGCCGAAAAGATTATGGTTAGTTTGCTCAATGAAAATGAGATTGAGGGATTTATTATCGGCGAGGATCCGGATACTGACTTAGCGATTTTAAAAATATATACAGAGGGGTATTCAGTTACTAAATTAGGCGATGCATCTCAACTTCAAATCGGACAGTTTGTAATTGCTATTGGTAATCCTTACGGATATCAGCATACGGTTACCACGGGTGTAGTAAGCGCATTGGGAAGAACGTTACAGACCCAATCAGGTAAATTAGTTGATAATGTTATCCAGACTGATGCCGCATTAAATCCAGGTAATTCAGGCGGACCAATGATAAATACGGATGGCGATGTAATAGGTGTAAATACGGCTATGATCCAAGGCGCCCAGGGTTTAAGCTTTTCGGTCGGTATCAACACTGCAAAAGAAATTGCGCAACAATTGATACAAACCGGGAAGGTGTTTAAGGCATATATAGGTGTGATGATTCAGGAAGTAAATATTAATTCAAAGGTCAAACATCATTTTAATTTGCCTAACAAGACAGGGTTGTTCATAACCAGGATGGAATCAGAATCTCCTGCATCGCGTTCACAACTTCAGGAAGGGGATATTATTATTAATTTTAATGGACACCCTGTAAGTAGCGCTCACGAACTTTTTAGAGAATTATTGAAAAAAGAAATTTTGACGATGGTAGACATCTCTGTTATTCGTCACACGGAGTTACTTAACTTTAGTATTGTTCCATCGGAAGTTAAGTAACTTGAATCCTGCATTCATCATCGGTTGATTTCTGCTTGTTGCTTATAGCAGATGCTAATGCGATAAGTGGAGGAGTGGCTTGCTGGAAACGGCAGTTAAAGAACAAGGGCACAAATTCTTCGGAGAATGTAGGTTGGCGATTTACTGTGTTAGAACCTTCTTCTTTTGCTATCAGAGGTCCTTGGACTTTTAAAAGCGCTGCCAGACGATCTTCCTCTTTTAAAATCCCTTCCTGACGATTCACTACGGGAACTTGGACCTCTGCGATCGGTGACTTCAACGCGGACCTGCCGGCCTTTGTACTCAATTCCTTTAAACCCGTTGAGGATAGCTTCTGCTTTGTCCTTTTCAACTTCAAAAAATGAATAAGCACCTTTCAGTTCCATTTTACCAATAAACTTTTTGTCTACAGCGCTCACATCATCAATGAAAGCTAGCATATCGCCAGCATCCAATCCGTCCATCTTGCCCAGGTTAATAAAAAAGCGACTGCCTGTTATATATCGATCACCGTCACCGTCACTTGACCTCCTATCATCCTGGTTTAAATCTGGTGCATTCCGGTAATAATCTAAAAACCTATTAAACTCAATCGAAGCGAACCGCTTAATCAATTCCTGTTTGGTGAGGTCTTTGAGTTCTTCGTATACAGCAGGCAAAAATTCACTGATCTCTGCGTCGTTCACTTTTACCTCGCGCACTTTGTGCATCAAAGCCAGCAGTTGCTTCTGACAAACTTGACCTCCTGTCGGAACCATCATTCTCTTAAATGGCGCTTTTAATGATTTTTCAAGTTGCTTTACCCGTCCTAATTCTCTTCGAGAGATCATCGCAATCGAAATACCTTTTTTCCCCGCCCGGGCAGTGCGCCCGCTCCGATGAGTATAAAATTCCATTTCATCTGGCATGTTCATGTGAATGACATGGCTGATATCTTCAACATCAATACCACGGGCAGCAACATCCGTAGCTACCAGGATTTGTAATGAGCGTTGTCGAAACTTCAGCATAACACGATCGCGTTGCTGCTGAGTGAGATCGCCGTGTAATGCGTCCGCATTGTAGCCATCCTTCATTAACATTTCGGCTATGCGCTGCGTGTCAATCCGTGTACGACAAAATATCAAACCAAAAATTTCTGGGTTGTCGTCTAATATTCTTTTCAAGGCAAGATATTTGTCCTTTTCCTGCACCATTACATAATGATGCTCGATGTTAACGTTGCCAACGTTTTGATCACCTATGGTAAGTTCATGAGGATTGCTCATGTAATTTTTGGTAATGGCCTTTACCTCACGGGGCATCGTAGCCGAAAAGAGCCATGTGTTTTTTTCCTCGGGAGTATACGAAAGAATCTTATCGATATCTTCCTTGAATCCCATATTTAACATTTCATCAGCTTCATCCAGTACAACGTATTGGACAGTACTTAAATTGATGGCCTTGCGATCAATGAGATCGATCAATCGTCCAGGGGTTGCAACAATAATTTGTGCTCCGCGCTTTACTTTTCTGATCTGCTCGCTGATACTCGACCCGCCGTAAACAGCAACAATATTGAAAGCTTTGAATTTCTCCGTAAAATTTTCGAGGTCGCTTGTGATTTGCAAACCGAGCTCCCGGGTCGGAGCAAGTACCAGGGCCTGGGTGTGACGGCTCTTATCATCGATAAGTTCTAACAAGGGCAATCCAAAAGCAGCGGTTTTACCCGTGCCCGTTTGAGCCAATCCAACAAAGTCACATTTACCTTTCAGCAAGATAGGAATAGCCTTTTCTTGTATTGGAGTGGGTGTTTCAAAGCCGATTTGCAGGACCGACTCGACTAATCCCTTGGATAGACCCAAGGCTTCAAAAGATTTCATTAATTTATTAAGTAAGCCGCAAAGGTAAGGTAAAATAGATTAGAAAATTGGAAGATTGGGAAATTGGAGGAGCCATGGATTGGAATATTGAGGCCTTAATATTCCAATCTTCCAATTATTTAATCTTTCAATTGACTTAATCTTTCAATTGATTTTATATTTGCCCACCTTATTTGGGGCATTAGCTCAGCTGGCTAGAGCGTCACGCTGGCAGTGTGAAGGTCATCGGTTCGACTCCGATATGCTCCACGTTGGAATGGTAATCGGTGTTTCGGTAATCAGTATTCGGTATCACCGATTACCGATTACCGCTTACCAACTTACTGCATGCGATTGCGCTCGATAAATTCCCGGAAAGATTTTTTGTACGTTTCGCCAATGGGCAATGACGCATCCTTTATTTGCACGTTATTCTTATGCACCACGTCAATAGCGTGTAATGCCACGATAAAGGAATTGTGGATGCGAATAAACTTATCAGGGGGTAATTGGTCTTCCAATGTTTTAAGCCGCTGTAGGCTTACAATTTTTTGGTGTTTTAAATGAATCGTGACGTAATCTTTCAAACCCTCCATGTATAAAATGTCATCGAAAACAATTTTTACCAGCTTCGTTCCATCTTTTACAAACACAAAAGGTTGTTCAATAGCAGGGGATATTTTTTCCGCAACTTCCGGAGGTTTCTTTGACTCTAGCCGCTGAACTGCTTTATCTACAGCACGCAGAAACCTTTCAATCGTAATAGGTTTCAACAAATAGTCTACAACATCAAACTCATAGCCTTCCAGGGCATACTCCGAGTAAGCTGTGGTTAAGATAACAAGCGGTTTTTTGTGTAGTACTTTAAGCAGTGAGATACCCGTTAGCTCGGGCATCTGTACATCTAAAAATAGGAGGTCAATCGGATTCTTACGCAATACTTCCAATGCTGCAAGAGGACTTGAACAAGCTTCAATCAAATTCAGCGAAGGTACTTTCTTAACATATTCCACCATAAGGTTCCGCGCAAGTGGTTCATCTTCAACAATGATGCAATTCAGTTTCATGTGTTATTATAGTTCTCTAGTGGACACATGCAATGGCAAATTATTTGTCATGCCCAGGAATGAACTTTGTACATGATCATTTCAACTTAAAGTAAGATTAAGTTGCACGAAATATACTTCCGGAGTCTCTTCTACTTTAATCTTGTATTGGTCCGGATAGCTTAGTTCCAATCGTCTTTCCACATTTTGCAATCCGATCCCTGACTTCTCTATACCTGTACTTGTGCCCTTGCTATTCTTTACGGTATAGATACATTCGTTGTCCTTGATCTGTATATGAATGTCTACCCACGCCGCTGGGTTGTTGTTGCTCACGCCATGCTTGAATGCATTCTCCAGAAAAGTAATAAAAATCAACGGTGCAATCCATATATTTTCACAATTACCTTCTATTTTAATCTGAATCGGAATCTGATTATTGAGCCGAAGCCTTTCCAAACTAATGTAGCTTTGCATATACTCAATTTCTTTACTGAGTAAAACGCGCGGATGATTTGAGTCATAAATCATATACCGCATCATTTGGGATAACTTAGCAATAACTTCTGTGGTATTCTCAGATTTGGTATATGCCAGATAATATAAATTATTAAGTGTATTGAACAGAAAATGCGGGTTGATTTGTGCCTTTAAAAAGTTGAGCTCCGCGATAAGTCTCTCGTTTTCAACTTCCTTTTTACGGGCTTCAAATTCAAACCAATCAACAGCAAATCGAAGCATCCCTACGAATAGAACAATGAATAGCGTAATTGCTGTGATCTGTACAATAAAGAAACTGGAATAAAAGTATTCCGCGTTTCTCGTATAGCCATCCATGAGGTATCGCTGAAGGTGTACCCGTGCCGTGATCAACAGGGCGAAAGGAATTGAAAACTCAGCGACGTATCGCCACAGATTTTTTGAACTAAGAAAACGCGGCCAAGTATAAAAGTAATTCAGGTATGCGATAAGCATCGTGAACACGAGTTGAATAGCGGCAGAGGTAAGCAACCTGCCCCAATCGATCCCACGCTCACGCTGGAAAAAACTTATTTGATACAAATTGAAAGATAAGTATACACACCAGAATGAAAGATGCAACAAGACCACACGGTTTCGGTGAAAGAATGCTGGCATAGGGAAAATTTACCTGTTAAAGGTAGTCCTTCCAAGATGATCGAAAAGGACTTCCGATGACTTTTCGACCGTTTGCAAAATTTGATCGACCAAACCCTGAGATATGATCTACCTTGCGGGTTAGTCGAATACTTTCCGGATTGGTCGAACCGAATGGCCCGATGGTCTAATTGTTCTCTCGGATGACAACTAAAAAATATTATTTGCAGTTAAATGAATCTAGCTCTGTTGACCAAAATCCCATAGTTAAACGTTTAAAGTCAAAATGAAAAAACTTCTAGTTCTGCTTTTATTTGTAGGCGTCGTGTCCGGTATAATGGCCCAATCAAATGAAGATAATCCGAAAGGAAACGGGAAAATCATAGGATCTGTATTGGATGCCGAAACGAATCAACCGGTTGAATTTGCAAATGTAGCTTTATTAGATCCAACAACACAAAAACCAATTAATGGAGCGGTGTGTGATGACAAAGGTAAATTTGTGATCACGAAAGTTCCACCAGGCACGTATACCATTGCCATTTCCTTTATTGGTTACGAAACACAAAATGTTGAAGGGATAACGGTCGAAGATAAAAGGGACGAAGTTAATTTAGGGGTGATCAAACTAGGTGGCAGCGCCAAGGTATTAAATGAAGTTGTGGTGGAAGGCCAAAAACAGCTTATCGAGGAAAGAGTAGACCGTACGATTTACAATGCAGAAAATGACATTACCACCAAAGGGGGTGATGCTACTGATGTTTTAAAAAGAGTGCCTATGCTCTCCGTTGACTTAGAGGGTAATGTTACATTACGCGGTAGTCAAAACATAAAAGTGTTGATTAACAACAAACCTTCTACAATAATGGCCAGCAGCGTGGCCGATGCCTTAAAGCAAATTCCAGCAGATGAGATCAAGAGTGTAGAAGTAATCACGTCACCCTCCGCTAAATATGATGCAGAAGGAACCGGAGGAATTATCAACATCATTACGAAAAAAAATACACTTCAAGGAGCAACTTTAAATATTAATTCAGGCATCGGTAATCGTGGCTCAAACCTTGGTCTTAATGGAAACTACCGAACCGGCAAGATGGGATTTTCTCTCGGCGGCTGGGGTCGGGCTAATTATAATGTTAATGGAAGTTTCGATAACAGTCAGTTAACCCGGGATACAGCGGCTAACATAGAATACTTTAATTTTCAAAATGCCGATACCCGAAGCAATGGGCTATTCGGTAATTATACGCTGGGTTGGGATTATGATATCGATAAGAAAAATTCGTTGGCGGCATCCGTGCGTTTTGGTGCAAGGAACAATAAAAATTACCAGGATAATCTTTTTACGGAATACTTTGAAGACGATCTTTTTATGAGAAGCACGCTGCAAAACGTGGTTACTAAGGATATGTCCAATACGGTAGATGTAAATTTAACGTACACCCATCTCTACGAAAAACCCCAAAAGGAATTCAGTTTGCTTGCACTTTATAGTAAGAATAATCGGAATAATGACTTTGAAAACAGATTGTTGGAAGAAGTTGGCCCATTTTCCTCAAATTCTTTTAAAAATCTTAATGATAGTTACAATCAGGAAATGGCAATTCAGGCAGACTTCCAAACTCCAATTGGTTCAACGCAAATAATTGAATTGGGTGGCAAAGACATCATGCGCAAAGTGTTTAGCGATTTTTCGCGGTTTGAAGACACCGGTGATGGACAGTATGAACCTGTCGAAAACTCACAATATTTCAATAATCTTAATTATGATCAGAATGTCCTGGCCGGATATCTTGCTTATACATTATCCCTGAAGAATGGATATAGTATTAAAGCAGGGTCTAGGTATGAATACACTACCATTGAAGCTTTCACTAAAACTGAAAGCAATATTGAAATCCCTTCTTATGGAGTGTTTGTTCCCAGTGTAAATCTCTCTAAGAAATTAAAAGCAGGGAATATGATTAAAGTTGCATACAATCGACGTATTCAACGACCATCCATTCAATTTTTAAATCCGAACAGACAAAATTCAAATGAGATCGATATCTCTGAGGGAAATCCTGAACTTGATCCTGAGTACACCAATAACTATGAATTATCGTACAATGCGTACATAAAAGGTTCGTCTTTAAACTTTACTTCCTTTGTTCGAAATACAACGGGGTCAATACAGCGTGTCAGAATTCCCCAGGAAGATGGCAAAATTCTAACAACCTATGAAAATATCGGCACTGAGAATGCCTACGGCCTAAGCGTTTTTGCTAATGTTAACATGGGCAAACTTTCACTTAATGGGGGTTCCGATTTCTATTATGCGGTTCTGGATAATAACATTAATTCGCGCAATGAAGGTTGGGTAGTAAGCGGACGTATTTTTGGAAGTTACGATTTACAAAAAGGTTGGGGCTTACAGTTCTTTAGTTTCTTCCGTGGCAGACAGGTCCAATTGCAGGGGACGCAAGGTGGTTTTGGAATTTATAGTTTGGGTGTGAGGAAAGAATTCAATGAAAAAAGGGGGAGCATAGGCTTTGGAGCAGAGAACTTTTTTACTCCTTCCTTTAAAATTCGGGGTGAATCAAATTCTCCCACCTTCCAGCAAAAAAGCTTAAATGTGTTACACAACATGGGCTTTCGCGTTAATATTAGCTATCGTATAGGTAAGATGAATGTCGACGGCCGGCCTAAACGCAACAAAACTATTAACAACGATGACATGAAGGATGGTGGCGATGGAGGAGGAATTAACGATGCAGGGGGTCAACCACAACCCGCGCGTAACGGTGGAGGCTTTTCTCCCCAAGGCGCTGGAGGTAGGACTCCTCAAAAGGCAGGTATCAATGCAAAAACACCTCCTGTTGATTCCCTAGCGGTTGTAAATGCTGAAGGCACATGGACATACTCCGTTGAGTCCCCACAAGCAGGTGGAGGAACTCTACTTATTAAGAAAGAAGGAAATGACTATACAGGATCTATTACAAACAACCGTTTCAATTCAACTACAACGCTATCCACAGTTTCTCTGAATGGAAATGAGTTGACCTTTGCGTATGAGGTCAACGGTCAGGGTGGAAACAAAATGCCTGTTAATGTAAAGGCAGTTATATCAGGAGATGTATTGAATGGTGATATGACAGTAGGACAGTTTGGTGCGTTTCCGATTACTGGCACACGCGCAAAGTAGAAGATTTAGGTTTATTTCGGTTAAAATAGAGGAAAGCGATTTCCTCTATTTTTTTATTAAACCCTTTCGGAGCAAAAAGAAACAGTAAAGTCATTCATGCATTTTCTGCCAGGACACGGATTTTTTTTACGCGTTCTGGGTCAACGGTTCTAAGTTTAAATTCTGATCCTTCTTCCGAACCCATTCCTGCAATGCTAGCGTTTTTGAAAGTCATTGGACTGCTCCTGAATGCGGTTGCTGAAAAATGAATCTCGGTCGCGCCCGATTTAGAAATAATATCCTTTATGGTATTCTCATTTACGCCTGCACCTGGCATGATAGAAATTCTTCCGTTTGCCTTTTTATTTAGTTCTCCAACAAGGGAAGCACCGTCACTAACCACCGCCCGTTGACCAGAAGTAAGAATTCTGTCGAAGCCGACTTCAATGCAATCTTCTAAGGTTTGAAACGGGTCATTTGTCATATCAAAAGCCCGGTGACATGTAATCTTTAAAGGGCGAGCTTGAGCAATTAATTCCTTGCATCGCTTCTTATCAAGGGTGCCATCCGGATTGAGAATTCCAAATACGACACCATCGACGCTTAATTTCTGACATTGCGAAATATCACGCTTCATGGAATGGAACTCGTAGCTGGAATAACAAAAATCCCCACCTCGTGGTCTTATCATTACATACACATCCATGCTTACATTTTGCCGGACAAGCTCTATCGTTCCATACGACGGTGTAGTACCACCTTCACCTGGGTTGTCGCACAGTTCAATACGATCTGCACCGCCTTCCTGGGCCTTTAACGCAGACTCAATGTTATATACTACGATCTCTATTTTCATTTTGGGAGCGGAAAGCAAAAAGCTTAAAGCTTAAAGCAGAAAGCTGGTGAATAGTTATTTTCGTTTTGCAATTTAATAAGGTTTAAAAGTTATACGCAATTAAGCTTTAAGCTTTTTGCTTTCTACTTTAAGCTTACAACTTACTCTTCGAATCGATCAACCTGTTGCCGGCATTGTCATAGATGGCATAGTTGAAGCCTTTTTGTAAACAATATGCGCCATAGTCTCCATTCTTATTGAGCGCTAAAAATCCAACTTGAACTTGTTTGGCTCCCTCAGGATTTTTTTTCAAAATACGTTCAACGGCAAGCCTGCAGGCGTCTTCCGGAGAATTACCCTGTCGCATCAATTCCACTACCAGATGGCAGCCAACAATTTTTATTACTTCTTCGCCGACACCCGTGGCGGTTGCAGCGCCAATTTCATTATCGACATATAACCCTGCTCCAATAATGGGTGAATCGCCCACCCTGCCTCGCATTTTATAAGCTAACCCGCTTGTCGTACAGGCTCCGGATAAATTCCCGTTCATATCTAACGCCACAATGCCAATCGTGTCATGATTTTCAATATTGATGATGGGTTTATACTCCGATGATTTTGTCCATTCTTTCCATGCCCTTTCTGATTCCTTGGTTAGCAGCTTTTCCTTTTTAAAACCATTTGCCAACGCAAACTGCAATGCGCCCTCTCCTACCAACATAACATGAGGAGTTTTTTCCATCACCATACGTGCCACGGATATGGGGTGCACAATATGCTCAAGAAATGCGACAGACCCGCATCTTCCATTTTCATCCATAATACAAGCATCCAAGGTTACATGGCCATCGCGATCGGGTAATCCTCCGAAGCCCACAGAAGTCACTTTAGGATCACCCTCAGGTACTTTTGCACCGGCTTCCACGGCGTCCAATGCCTTTCCTCCTTGGGATAAAATTTTCCAAGCCTCCACATTAGCCTGCAGCCCGAAGTTCCAGGTAGAAATTACGATTGGTTTTGTTGCAACGCAGGTCCCCGCGATTAAGTTTGATACAGGCAACAGTCCGCCTAAGGTTGTAAGCTTTAGAAAATCCCTGCGTGTTTTCATTTGCAGTGTTGAGGTGTTGGAGTTCGAAGTGTTGAAGTTTCCGTGTGAAAGTGTGTATTGTGGGTTTGATATTGATGTCCCGAGATATCAAATTGCCAAATCAAATTTACAATTAAACTCTTAGTTCCAACTCCAACACCTCGAACTCCAACACTTCAACACTAGTCGATAATCCTCCTTGCGCCGCGGAAGCGCTTCTGATAATATTCTGCGAAAAGGTTGGTTTCCACCACACCTAAAGAACTAGAAGCATGAATGAATTTTACATTGTCTTTGGATTTTACATCTGTAACCAACCCCACATGCGTGATGACCTTTTTCTTTTTTCCAGTAGCAAAAAACACGAGGTCTCCGGGTTCTAATTCATTGACTTTTATTTCAGTACCGACCTTACTCTGAGCTTCGGAACTTCGCGGCAGGCTAACGTCGACCGCGCGGAAGGAATTGATGAGCAGCCCTGAGCAATCCATGCCAGATCGTGTTGTACCACCATACTTATAAGGTGTGCCTATAAAGGTGCGCGCAGCTGACACTACTTTGTCAGCTTTAAGCTCTCTTGCGCTCGTCGGCTTATTAGATGCACATGAAAATAAAAGTGCTGCTCCCAAGACGGAGGCAAGAAAAAGCTTTTGATTAAGTTTGAGTTTAAAAAATTGCATTACTCAAAAAGGTTAAAAAATAAGTATTCAAATATAATTGATTCATGGCATTTGCAGAAGTATCATCCGACATCTTAAGCCAATTTGAGGCCATTGTTGGAAAAGAAAATAGTATCATAGACCTTGAAAAACGTTACCATTATTCACACGATGAGACGGAAGACTTCTCATTTTTGCCAGACGTAGTACTTAAACCTGGATCAGCAGAAGAAATCAGCCAGATAATGAAACTCTGCCATCGCCATATCATTCCAGTTACACCAAGGGGTGGAGGAACTGGCCTTAGTGGAGGCTCTCTTCCTATCCAAAAAGGAGTTGTAATCTCCATGGAGCGTTTCAATAAAATTCTCAATATAGATGAGTTAAATCTTCAAGCCACCGTTGAGCCTGGCGTTATAACCCAGGTATTTCAAAACGCTGTAAAAGAAAAAAGATTGTTCTATCCACCTGATCCGGCCAGCCGGGGTACATGTTTTATTGGTGGAAACGTCTCTGAAAATAGTGGTGGTCCCAAAGCAGTTAAATACGGAGTAACCCGTGACTATGTGCTTAACCTGGAAGTTGTTTTGCCAACAGGCGACATCATCTGGACGGGAGCCAACGTTCTGAAAAATTCTACGGGCTATAACCTTACCCAATTAATGTGTGGTAGCGAAGGCACCTTGGGAATCATCACCAAGATCGTTTTTAAATTAAGAGGACTTCCAACAAGAGATGTTCTGTTGCTAATTCCATTCGTTAATAGTGATGAAGCTTGCACGGCAATTGCTGAAATTTTCAAAGCTGGTGTAACGCCCTCGGGAATGGAGTTCTTGGAACGGGATGCGGTTACGCTAACAATTGATTATTGCGAAAAAATTTTGGGATTAAAAGTTACCACCATTTTTCCGGAAAATATGAATGCTTATTTATTATGTGAGTTGGACGGAAACGATGATGAGGTGTTAATGCGAGATGCCGAACAAGTAATGCATGTTGTGGAAAAATTTCACTGTGGAGAAGTGTTGTTTGCTGACACGGCAGCTCAAAAAGCGGAGCTATGGAGCTTGCGCGAAAACATAGGTAATGCCGTAAGCGCCCTTTGCCTCACTCGAGCCGAAGATGTTGTTGTACCGCGTAGTAATTTACCAGCTCTTGTTTCAGGCATTAAGCAGATTGGAAAACGGCATGGGTTCAGGGCAATTTGCTTTGGCCATTTGGGTGATGGGAACCTTCACATTAATATTTTAAAAGAAGGAATGTGTGATGAGGATTGGAATACAAAAGTAATCGATGGTATTGAAGAAATTTTTAAATTAACAGTAAGCCTGGGTGGAACTCTCTCTGGTGAACATGGGATAGGAATCGCAAAAAAACCATATATGCCTATTGCTATGCGCGAAGCTAACCTTACGCTCATGCGCGGAATAAAAAAAGTCTTTGATCCGAATGGGATCTTGAATCCTGGAAAGATTTTTTGAGCCAAGTGGCTTTCCCCAAAAACCTTACTTTTGGGATGGGATCGGCTACTTGTCTGAGGCCAAAAATTTCATCTGCTCGAGCATTGCCGCAAATCCATTTGAACGTTTGGTCCCTATGAAGCGCTCCAGGTGATTTCTTTGGATGAAATACAAATTCGCTTTCAGAATGTCACCCGGATGCTGGCCATTGAAGATTCGAAGAAGTAGACTGACCAGTCCCTTGGAAATAATGGTATCACTATCAGCGTAATAATATACTTTATTGCTTTCCATCCTGGCCGAAAGCCATACTTTAGAATGACAACCTTTAATAATGTTTCCATCCGTTTTATATTCTTCCGGCATACACGGTAAAACCTGACCCAAGGCAACGATATAAAATAAGACCGATTCAAGATCTCCATTCAACCTGGAGAATTCGATTATCACTTCATCCTGAATTTGATTGATGGACACTGCTATCGTTTTAAAAAATTAATAATTCTCGTCAATCCATTCACCAATTCATTTATTTCAGCTACAGTATTGTATACCGCAAAAGAAGCTCTCACTGTTCCATTGATCCTCAGGCGCTCCATAAGAGGTTGAGTACAATGGTGACCGGTTCGCACAGCAATTCCTCTTGCATCCAACATCTGGCCGATGTCAAACGGGTGAATATCATCGACAACAAAGGAAAGTACTCCTACTTTTTCCTTGGCATTTCCAATTATCTTAACGTAGGGCAATGCCGCTACTTTCCCGGAAGCATATAGTAGCAACTCTTGTTCATGTCCTGCTATATTTTCTCTTCCCAATTCCAAAATAAATTCCATAGCGTGTCGAAATGCGATAACATCTGCGATGCTTGGCGTACCTGCTTCAAATTTATAGGGAAGGTCATTGTAAGTGGTTTTTGTAAATGTTACTTCCCTGATCATTTCGCCTCCTCCCTGGTAAGGAGGCATCTTTTCAAGAAGCTCTTTCCTACCATACAACACACCAGCGCCCGTTGGGCCATACATCTTGTGTGCCGAAAGGCAATAAAAATCACAATCAAGATCTTGAACGTCGATGTCAAGATGTCCACAGGTTTGGGCACCGTCAACGAGCACAACGGCGCCCCTAGCATGTGCGAGTCGAATCATTTCCTTCACAGGATTAAGGGTACCAAGGCTATTGGAAGCATGATTGACTGCTAAGAGTTTAGTGCGCGCTGAAAGTAGCCTTCTAAATTCATCCATCTCTATTTCTCCCTGATCATTAATCGGAATAATGCTGAGCTTTGCTTTCTTCTTTTCACATACCCATTGCCAGGGAACAATGTTGGAGTGATGTTCAAGGGCCGATATAATTATCTCATCTCCTTCATTTATAAAGGACTGGCCATACGAAGAGGCCACGAGGTTGATAGCTTCAGTAACCCCACGGACAAATACAATCTCTTCGACGTGCTTTGCACGAATGAAAGTCCTGGCGGTTTCACGCGTCTGTTCAAAAGCTTGCGTCGCCTTTTCAGCCAGTGTATGAACGCCCCGGTGGATGTTTGCGTTGTAGCACTGATAGTAGTCTATCAAAGCATGGATAACACGGTTTGGCTTTTGCGTTGTCGCTGCATTGTCAAAGTAAACAAGGGAATGTCCGTTTATTTTCTGGTTAAGGAGGGCAAATTCTTCTCTGATGAGGACTGGATCTAAAGTTGATACTGCGAATAATTTATTCATAGTTAAGTATAATATTGGCTCGAACACACACCAATTTAATGTGCGGTGCCTCATCGATGTCACTGTGACGAAGCTAGAAAATTGAGCCTCAGACGATAGCTTCAATTGATAACTGGCGCAAATGATTTGATATCTGGCGGACTATTCACGTAGCATACAAAGCATTTAAATCAGTTTGTCAAGGTGAACGAAAAAATAAAATATAACGATCTTCCCGAATTGGTTCGAGCGTATAACGCCCTGAATATAATGTGGTGAAAGGTATGCTATACTTTTCTAGCTTTTTGGGTTTACTTTTGGAATATAAATGATCATAAAAAATGGAACTGCTCATTATAGCTGGAATCGCTATCGTCATTTTATTCGTCGTGTTCAAGATTTTCAAAGCCGTCATCAAGTGGGTTCTCATCATTGTGCTGATTCTTGGCGCCCTTGCTTTTTTTACAAACCCAAAGGAATCTGCCCATCGACAAAGTTTGAAAGATGCCATTCAGGATTTACCGGTAAAAGTGAGAGAAAAGTCCATTTCAGTAGATGACTATAAAATCTTTTCCATCACGAAAGTAAAAGTGCGCGGCAAAGAAAAAATAGTTGGAATTGGGGCATTCGGTAAAGTGTGGTATTTCAACGATATCAAAGAACGCTTAAAAAAAAAGTAAGCCAAGCCGTCCTCACTTCCAATGAGGCTCGTCTAATTCAAATTCATCTACGTTGTTCCGTACTACAGCGACCAAATCTTGTGAGGATTTAAAAATCTTGCACTGTCGTTCAGAACTATTTCCCTTTTCGATAATTTCTGTTACAATGCCCATGTGCTCACCGTAATTTAATTCTTTTGTATAGGGCTCAACGATCTTAATCCAATCCTGTATATCCCGATGCAAGAACTTGGTCTTGCCATTTTGAGCGGACACAATTTCGGCTCGCAATCCATAACGAATTGCTCTCCATTTGTTCTCTCTGATTATCCAGCGTTTCAAGGCTGTATGGGAATGACTCCACTCCTCCTCGTGATCCCGAAACCAATGCGCCAATGCATGAACAAAAGCTACAATTCCTAAGGCTTCTTTAAGCGTTGCTGGCTCATCACAAAAGCGGAGCTCCAACGTGCCATGTATGGGACTGGGTCGAATATCCCACCACAAATCCTTCATACTATTAATCGCTTTTGATTTTAAAAGAAAGGAATACAACTTTTGGAATCCGGCCCAATTCTTTGCCAGATATGGCATTCCTGCGGTAGGTAGAGACTCATACATCGTCGGACGACACGACGAAAGCCCAGTGTCCATTCCTTGCCAGAAAGGTGAACTTCCCGATAAAGCAAGAATGTGAGGCAGAAAATGCATAAAGAAATAGTTGTAACGAATACAGGCATTACCGGATGGCATGCCAATATGAACGTGCATTCCATAAACAGCCATTCTCCGGATAAGCCATTGGTTACGGTCAATCAACTCATGATAACGTTGCGCGGGAGTTATTAAACGCTCACGATAATCAGCAATTGGGTGCGTACCGGTTGATCCAAGCCGAAGATTTAATTCACTTGCTTTTAACGATGCTTTAGCAATAGAGGGCTTTAAGTCTGCCTCCACTTCATGAATGGTT
Source organism: uncultured Bacteroidota bacterium (assembly GCA_963837415.1). Classification (GTDB taxonomy): domain Bacteria; phylum Bacteroidota; class Bacteroidia; order Cytophagales; family Cyclobacteriaceae; genus Chryseolinea. Next base: position 758,205 of record CAWING010000012.1, read on the forward strand.
TGGCAAATGCCAGAGACAATTTCCAATGTGCTTTGAAAAAATTCATGGACTATCTTTTCATCCGCACATAATTCAATAATTTCAGCTGCCCTGGGCGTTAGTAACAGGGTATCACCATCCAATACCTGGAGCTCCATTTCGACGCCTAATGTTAGTTCCCGGGCACTTCTTTTAAATTCTAACCTGTCAATTTGTTCTTTCTTCATCCAGAAATACGTTAAGAAGATTTTCAATATACAATGCTGACACAAACTTTCTAACTTTCCCTTTAAACTATCAAAGGGTCTTATGTGTGGAATCACCGGTATGTTTGCATTTAACCTCGTTGGGAAATTCAACAAGATCCAAGTCACCAATGCGACCATGGCATTGCAAAAACGAGGTCCCGATTTTCAGGACATTTATGTCAATGAATGGATTGGATTAGGGCACCGCCGACTTTCCATTATTGATACTTCGTCGGTTGCGAATCAGCCGATGTGGGACGAAACCAAAAGATATTGTATCGTTTTTAATGGGGAGATATTTAATTATATCGAGTTAAAAAAATACCTCGAAACTAAGGGAACCAAGTTTTTCTCTCACTCCGATACAGAGGTTCTCTTAAAACTGTACATGCTCGAAAAAGAAACTTGCCTGAACAAGCTCAATGGCTTTTTCTCCTTTTGTATTTATGACAAGGCTGAAGAAACTTTTTTTTTAGCGCGCGATCGCTACGGCATTAAACCTTTGCTCTACCTTTTTGATGAAGACAAATTCTTGTTTGCGTCCGAGATGAAGGCTATGCTTCAATATGGCATTGAAAAAAGTCTGGACTACAGTTCGCTCTATACTTATCTGCAACTGAATTACATACCCTCACCCGATACAATCTTTACAAATGTGAAAAAGCTTTTGCCTGGACATTATATGAAAGTTGGCAGGCAAAAGATGGAGATTCAATCTTATTACCAAATACCATACGACCGGGAAGCAGCGGCGAATAATAAAATTACGTATGAACAGGCCAAAGACAAAGTGAAGCAATTGCTGGAGGCATCCGTACAGCGCAGACTGGTAGCTGACGTTCCTCTAGGGGCTTTTCTAAGCGGAGGAATTGATTCATCCATCGTTACCGGTTTGGCCAGCAGACACAAACCAGATCTCCATACTTTTTCAATTGGTTTTAAAGATGAAAAATTCTTTGATGAGACAAAGTATGCACGGCTGGTCGCGAAACATTTTAAGACAAAGCATACTGTATTCTCCCTCACCAATAATGATCTCTATACACATATAAATTCTATTCTTGATTATTTTGACGAACCCTTTGCCGATTCATCAGCCATTGCAGTTTACATATTGAGTAAAGAAACCCGAAAGCATGCAACCGTAGCCCTATCTGGTGATGGCGCTGATGAGATGTTAGCTGGGTATAATAAACATGCCGCGTTTAACCGAATTATCAACAAAGGATGGAAAGAAAATTTAGTTAGCACGTTTAATCCATTATGGAAGATATTGCCTCAATCCCGCAATGGTATCTTCTCCAATAAAGTAAGACAGCTGACCAGATTTAGTGAGGGAAAAAATCTTTCTTCAAAAGACAGATACTGGCAATGGGCCGGATATGCCACCAAAGATGAAACGCTTAAAATGTTTCTTCCTGAATTGCGCATTAACATGTGGCTAAAAGATTTTTTCCCGAGAAGGAAAACTATTTTACAAACTCTTCCTGAAAAGGAAAATTTGAATGACATTCTTTTTGCAGATATGAATCTGGTTCTTCCGAATGATATGCTCACGAAAGTAGATCTCATGAGCATGGCCAATGGGCTGGAGGTTCGTGTACCGTTCCTGGATTATGAATTTGTTAATTTTATTTTTAGTCTCCCTGCGGAGTATAAGATCAAAGGTTCAGTCCGTAAGAGAATTGTCAAGGATGCTTTTCGGGATATGCTTCCCAAACGAATATATCATCGCCCGAAGAAAGGTTTTGAAGTCCCGTTATTGAAATGGTTTAGAAACGAAATGAAATCTCTCATCACCGACGATTTACTGTCAGAAAAATTCATTGCCGACCAGGGTGTATTTGAATATCGTGAAATTGATAAACTGAAACGACAACTTTTTTCTTCCAATCCTCACGATATACACGCTCGGATTTGGGGACTTATTGTTTTTCAATGGTGGTGGAGAAAATATATGGTTAATTAGTATCCATGAACCAGAATTCCCTCTTGACATAACCATACTAATCAAATGAGAAATATTCTTCGCATGGAAGAGGCCATGCAATTTGGTCTTGCTATTTACCTTAGCTATCAACTTCCTTACGCAGCTTGGTTGTACTGGGCACTCTTTCTTACTCCCGATATCAGCATGTTAGGCTACGCCATTAACACGCGGGTCGGATCGATTACCTACAACGTGTTTCATCATAAAGGTTTGGCTATTACGCTATATCTTGCGGGAATGTACATCCCTTTGACAGAGCTGGCATTTGTGGGACTTCTTCTATTTGGCCATAGCTCATTTGATAGAGTTTTAGGTTACGGTTTGAAGTATGCCGGCAATTTTAAGCATACACATTTAGGGTGGATTGGTAAGTAAGGCTTCCTGGTTAATTAATTCAAAAAGCAAACTTCAATCACCAATGATTCAGCTCCTAGAATGCATTACACAACTCTGCGTTGTGAAACACACCAACGATATCCTTAGACGCAAATTTTTTTTAAGCCGTCATCAAATGCTATCGAAAGATTAATTATTCATTATGATACTGCTTCGTTCCGAAGTGCGGTCAGCCCTGTAGCTTAGCCAAATTCTGCTGAACACACCAAATAAATTAAAACTCCTTAGTCTTTTAACGAAATAACATTTTGTCATCGCCAGTTTTTTAAAAATATTGTAATTTTTTCACGTTTTCGGTTAAAATTTGACCCTACCGAACACGATTTCTAGAATTTTTTTTCAAAAGTGGTTCGTTTTTTACCCTATTGTTAAAATATTTAGCTCGTTATTAATAACAATGAGTGAATTTTTACCCTATATCATTAAAAAACTACAACCACGATGAAAAAATCAATTGTCTTTCTTGTACTGCTCCTGGCTATTAGCATCCTGGCAGTATTCATGCCTGGGGTGCCAGGTCAAATCGTAACCGAGGGTATCAACTCCGGCGACACAGCCTGGATGCTCGCTGCAACAGCCCTAGTATTACTTATGACACCGGGCTTAGCCTATTTCTATGGTGGTATGATTGATACGAAGAATATCATCTCAACCATGCTTCAAAGCTTTATAGCTATGGGCGTGATCAGTGTTTTATGGATCGTTGTTGGATTCAGCCTTGCCTTCGGGGATGACATTGGTGGTGTTATCGGAAATCCTGCTTCATTCTTTATGTTCCAAAACGTTCTTGATGGCAAGCCTTGGTCTCTCGCACCAACTATTCCATTGGTACTGTTTGCCTTCTTCCAGTTAAAGTTTGCCATCATAACACCAGCATTAATTACAGGAACATTTGCAGAACGTATCAGATTTAGGTCCTACATTTTCTTCCTGGTGCTTTTCTCTTTATTAATCTATGCGCCCCTTGCCCACTGGACATGGCATCCTGATGGCTTCCTATTTAAATGGGGTGTATTGGATTTTGCCGGCGGTACCGTAGTTCACATGTCTGCAGGTTTTGCAGCGTTAGCAGCTTCTATATACTTAAGAAATAAATCTGAAAAGAAATCGGTTATCTCTCCCGCAAATATTCCATTCGTTCTCTTGGGCACTGGTCTTCTTTGGTTCGGATGGTTCGGATTTAATGCAGGTAGCGCTGTTGGCGCAGGCACGTTAGCTGCTTCTGCTTTTGCTACTACTAATACCGCTGCTGCAGCGGCTGGTCTTGCCTGGATTCTTTTCGATGCTGCCCGGGGTAAAAAGCCTTCTGCCGTTGGCTTTTGTATCGGTTCCGTAGTAGGACTGGTAGCAATAACTCCTGCTGCCGGATTTGTTACCGTTCCATCAAGCTTGTTCATCGGAACTTTCGCTGCCATTATCAGCAATGTAGTCGTACACTGGAAATCTAAAACTTCACTGGAAGATACGTTGGATGTATTCCCTTGCCACGGAGTGGGTGGAGCTGTTGGTATGATCATGACTGCATTACTTGCCAACACAGCTGTAAATGGTGCCAACACAACGGGGAATGGTTTATTCTTTGGTGAAACTGCTCTGTTCATCGTTCACTTGAAAGCACTTGTTATCGTAGTTGCATACACATTTGGAGGATCAATGATCATTTTAAAAGTTGTTGACCTGATCACACGTTTAAATGTAACTGCGGAAGAAAAGAAAGTAGGTTCAGATTACAGCCAACACGGCGAGAATTTGTTCCCTGCTGACTTCAGCTCTTTAAAGAAGAAGTAGTCTAATAAAAAGGCCCCGACAACTTCGGGGCCTTTTTTAAAATTAGTCTTTCCCAACACACCTACTCAACACCAACCTAAACTCAGCTATGATGAAGTCTACCACAAAAATAGTACTCGCTGGACCGTAAGTACTAAATGGTTGTCCTTTCACAAAGCTTGATGTGAAAACAAAGATGGCAACATGAGATCAACTTTGATCCAAGGCACATTAAGCATCCCGGTAGAGACTATTCCCCGGGATTATTCTAGCGAATCGTTTACTAAAATCCTTAAACAAAATATGAAAACTATAAAAATATGTTTTAGTCTTTTTACAGCACTACTACTTTCATCATCAGCTTTTAGTCAGGACTCCACTAAAACTTTTACCTTATCAGGATCTATAGATACCTATTTTCGTAGTTCCTTCGGACTGCAAAATTATTATCCTTACGATTCGGACGACGGGGCCTACGGATCTTATGCGCCTTCTACGTCGTTCGCTGACCTGAAAGGGTTTTCTCTTGGTATGGTTAATCTTATAGCGGCTTACCAGGGAGAGAAAGTTGGTTTTGTAGCAGATGTAGTATTCGGCCCAAGAGGCCAGGCAGCGGTATTTGGCACAGCCTCCGGACAAGCAATTATAAACCAAATGTTTGCTTACTATAAATTATCTGATGGAGTAACCTTCAATATGGGTCAGTTCAATACTTTCCTAGGCTATGAAGTGATTTCTCCGGCGATTAATTTTCATTATTCAACTTCTTATCTATTCTCTTGGGGACCTTTCAATCACACAGGTCTTCGTGCTGATTTCGACTTTGGGGGTGGAGTTGTTGGAAAGTTAGCTATCATGAATCCCACGGATATTGTTGAATTTAATCCGGTCAATACCTATACGCTCGGAGCACAAATCGGTAAGACCAGTGATGCGGGTGGTGTCTGGTTAAATTTCCTGTATGGTGATCAGGATGGTAAATTAGATGAAGATGTTGATGGCATTGGAAGTTCTTCTGCCGGAACACTGTTTCAGGCTGACTTAACTTTAGGATATAATTTAGGCGAAACCTTCTATCTCGGAGTTAATACTTCCTACCAAACCACAGCAGAAGGCGAGGTGGTTACAGCAACAGGTGTACAAGATGCTGGAAACGACGCGACTTCTTTCTTCGGCGTAGCCGTGTATCCAAAATTGACACTGTCTGAAAGTTTTTCCTTAGGCTTCAGAGCGGAGTATTTCTCAATCATGAAAGGTCACTTAGGCATTATTGGATTGGATGATGCCGGGGATGGAAATGTGATCGCAGCTACACTATCTGGTAACTATAAAGTAGGAGGTTTTACATTTATTCCTGAGATCAGAATTGACAAAACTTCTGAGGATTCTTTTTACAAGGATACAGACGATATCGACTTAGGACCTACTAAAGATCTTATGCCTTCTTTAAATCTTGCAGCAGTCTATAAATTTTAACAGAACTTTAAACATCTAATACCATGTCTAAAACAAAACTTGAATACATCTGGCTCGATGGATACAAGCCTACACAGAGCCTGCGTAGCAAAACTAAAATTGTCAGAAACTTTGATGGCACCTTGGATGGCTGTCCGGGGTGGTCTTTCGACGGAAGCTCAACCGAGCAGGCTACTGGCCATGCGTCGGATTGCCTACTACAACCTGTAGCACTTTTCCCTGATCCAGGCAGAAAGAATGCTTACCTGGTGATGTGCGAAGTTTTGAGTCCCGATGGCACGGCTCATCCTTCTAACGGAAGAGCTACCATAGAGGATGATGACAACGAATTCTGGTTCGGCTTTGAACAAGAATATTTTCTATGGAATCCTGAAACCGACAAACCTCTGGGCTTTCCTGCTAGTGGTTATCCTGGTCCTCAAGGTCCTTACTATTGTTCCGTTGGAGCTAAGAATGCTTTTGGTCGTGAGATCGTAGAGGAACATCTTGACTTCTGTCTTGAAGCAGGGATTAATGTAGAGGGTATAAATTCTGAAGTTGCTACCGGTCAATGGGAATTCCAAATATTTGCCAAAGGCGCCAAAGCAGCAGGCGATCAGGTCTGGATTGCTCGTTACCTTCTTGAGCGGACCGCTGAAAAATATGGTGTAGCAATTAACTGGCATTGCAAACCACTGGGAGCTACAGACTGGAATGGATCAGGTATGCATGCCAATTTCTCCAACGATCTGCTGCGGACGTGTGGGTCAAAGGAAGTTTACGACAACGTCTGCCAATCCTTTGCCCCCTATATAAAAGAACATATTGCCGTCTATGGTGCCGATAATCACTTAGGTTGACTGGAAAACATGAAACTCAGTCGATAGACAAATTTTCATATGGTGTTTCAGATCGCGGTGCTTCTATACGCATCCCGATTGCAACTGTAGAGAACGACTGGAAGGGATGGTTAGAAGACAGAAGGCCCAACTCATCGGCCGATCCATACAAGGTTGCCGCAAGAATTATTAAGACTGTAAAAACTGTTCCGGAATACGCCACCGTGAACGGTCGCTGATATTTTCTTTCAGGGCGTCTGGTTGTAGTTTGAAGTCGGGCAGAAATGTCCGGCTTCTTTTTTTGTGCAGGATTTTCTTTTTAATAAGACCCTCGGTACTTTTGCCCCTGCAATAATTGTGTACATCGGGTGGCAGTGCAATCATGAGTGAGAGATTCTGGAATTTAGATAATCGAATAGATTGAACTTATGATGTAAAATAAATGTCCAAAACTCTTAGTATTGAATAATGTTTTCTTTTTTTATTTTCAACAAATTTATTCCGAGTTTTACATATGATCCATCCTGATACCGAACTTCAGTTCATCAATGATCAAATTGGTTATGGTGTCGTGGCCACCAAACTCATTCCAAAAGGAACTATTACCTGGGCCCTTGACAAACTCGATAGGATATTTACGCCAGATGAAGTTGGAAAATTGGATCCGCTCTATCAGCAAGTACTCGATAAGTACACCTATCGGAACTCAGAAGGAAATCACATCCTATGCTGGGACAACGCCAGGTTTGTAAATCACAGTTCAAAATCCAATTGCCTCACTACAGCCTACGAGTTTGAAATTGCCATCCGGGATATTTATCCAGGGGAAGAACTTACGGATGATTATGGATACCTGAACATCCAAGAGCCTTTTGAAGTTTTACCCGAAGAGGGAACGGATCGAACCATCGTATATCCGGATGACCTGCTTCGGTACTATGATATTTGGGATGAGAATTTATTAAATTCTTTTCCTGATTTGGTTAAAGTTGATCAGCCCCTATTTCAAATTTTAGACAAAAGAATTCAAGAGAAGGTCAAGCGCGTTGCCGATGGTCAGGAAAAAGTCGATTCAATTTTACACTGTTACTATCCACCCACAATGGAAAAATCAACGGAGAAGTTCAGGCTATAAAATATCGTTCTCCCAAAGTAATTTATCCCTTCTAACTCTCTCCTATAGATCAAGTGCGCACGACTTGCTTCAAATTTAAATCAAGCGAGTAGCCTGGAACATCAGCTTCGAAGCCTTTAGTCAGCCACCCTCGAACCGATAAAGAATATTAATTCCTGCTCCATCTTTTCCCGATCCTTCCAAAAATTTCTGCTGTAAATCATCCTGTACTTCCAATTCTTTTGAGTAAGTACAGCGGGTATATAGGCGTGAGCATGCTTTGATGATAGACTTGAAAAATACCGGAGGTCATCTGTCAAGTATAATACCTAAGTGTTGATCGTCACGCAATACGCCAACATCCGAAAATGGCATGGCATTCAGTTTGAAAACTGAATTCAGTGAGTCGGTCCTCACCCCATTGTTTAATGCGGGTACTCAAATACCAATCTTTACTTTTGGCAAAATCAGGTCTGGTATGAGGCTTGTACTTACCCTGATCCACATCCTTAGCATACTGCAGGTATTTACGAAGAAGTTTTGGCCCCGCATTTTTAAGGCCTTGTGTCTTCAGTTGCTCAGGCCAAATGCTGGTAACCAGGATTATTTTTTCACGGGCACGGGTCACGGCAACATTTAACCGGTTCTCTCCACCTGCTGCATTGAGACTTCCAAATTCATACTCAGCTTGCCTTTTTTGTCAGGCGCGTAGCCAATAGAGAATATGATGATATCCTTTTCATCGCCCTGAACATTTTCAATGTTCTTTACCATTAGAGAAGGAGGAATAACTTTCCCGGATCGGATTGACTCTGCCTCTAACAGATCCATTACCAGCATTTGTTGAGGCGCATTAAAAGTAACTACACCTATCGCTTTTTCAGGATGCTTTTGAAGTATTTGAAATACTTTTTCCACAATGGTAGCCGCTTCCAACCCATTGGTATGATTTTCCCAAAGACCATCCACTTTGCAATATTCAATGGCTGGCTCAGCCTCATTGAGGGCATCCCGATGTGGTAATAACTGAAGCCTGCCATCGTAAAAAAATTCATTGGAGAAATCAATCAACTCTATTGTTTGACTACGATAATGGCCTTGAAGATGTATGGAGGAAAGATAACGCTTCGATAATTCTAATAAAGATTCTACTTCAATGTCCGGGTTTTCAGTTTCTTCATCCCAGCGTGTCTGATATAATTCTGATGGTCGCAGCTGTTTATCATCGCCAGCGATTAATATTTGTTTTCCGCGGTACATGGCCGGTATGCCCCGTTCCGAAAAACATTGTGATGCTTCGTCAAATATCACGATATCAAACAGCTCCGTCATCGGAAAGATTGCGGATACGGACTCTGGCGATGTCATCCAGCAGGGGATGAGCTGGAATAATTCTTTGCTGAATTCAGCAATTAATTTACGAAGGGGCCAAAGTTTTTTCCTTTTGGATACTTGATGCTGCAAGTCCCGGTAAGTTACGAGGTTATTCAGTCGGTTATATTCCAATCTTTCGTAAACAAATTCCCGCGCGCGTACCAACAAAATTTCTTTGCAAAGATCTTGCTTCTCCGCCACTAGCTGCTGAAGTTCGCTTTGTAAGGTTTCCATTTTCATGGAGGAAACTGATCGAAGAATCGGATACTTGGTTTCAATATGGTCGATCCAGGAAAGCCGCAGACTATTTTGGAATAATATTTCCATTTTTTCCGAGTTCCACTCTTCCAAATGATCAAAGAGCTTGGCAAAAACCTCTTTCTCGTGAAAGGTGATATCCTCTTTTAACTTGTCATATTCAGCCAGGTTATCAAAGTCTTTCTTCAACGTTCTGATAAATTCTTTTTCAAGTGATGGGTCAAAAATAAGCTGACTGATCTGATACCGGGTAAGGTACTTTAGCCATTCCAATTTTTTTGCCGGAATGTCATTAACGATGAAGAGCAATCTTCGCATCAATGAAATAAATTCCGTCCGTGAATATTTTTGAAGGTGTATGGAATCCTTGACTTCCCGCAACGTATTAAAAATTAATTTGGCCCGGGTAGCTAATTTTTGTTTTTCAAACCACGCCTGCATAGAGCCCTTTTGATAATCTGCCGGAAGATCTGTAAGCCACATCTTTTTTTTAAGACCTGTCAAGTGATGCTCCAGGTTCAGCCTATTGTCAATACGTTGCTCCAATACGGCTAAGCCAATTTTATTATAGGCAAGGCCATTGGCTATCAGTACGCGTTTCACCAGTGTTTTTTCTTTTGAAAAAATTTCCCACAAGATCCAACGGAACAAATTCGTACTGGCATCCATACGATGTTGCAACGCTTCCTGAAAAACTCCCAATTCATTGCTTGGCAAAGTAACCTCCGGATTTTCGCCAACGAAACAATTCAGACAAACGCGCTCTACGTTAGAGAGCCAAAGCAAACTGGTTTCGTCATCATTTTCATCCCACATAGCCTGGAAAAATCGAAATGTATCATCATCCTTTAACACGCTGATCATCCCCAAAATATCGTCCTCTTTTAGCGACAAGGACTCACAATCCTGAAGATTAACCCTGGTCCCAATTTCTTTCTCAACCGCTTCAGCTATTTTGTGTTGGTATCGTGGGATGTATGAAAGAATTTTTTCTATTTCCTTTTCATCGGAGGGCTGAAAAAATGCAAATGACTTTCGGTCGCGCCAGACATAGTCCTGTCCATCAAACTTAGATGCATACTGTACGTACATTTTTTGTTTTCGCAAAAAATCATTTAACGTGGAAAAAGTGAAGTATTGATATTCTTGTTTTATATTGATAGCAGGAGCTTGAAGATCGGATGTGAGATACAATTCTTTGACTGATAGTCCACATTCAATATCATCGAACAATGCTTCCTTAAATTCCTCCAATTCCTCAATAATCTGATCTATCCGCCGGCATAGCTGGTAAAACTTTCGTTCGGTTTGAATAACATCAACGCTACGGTTAAGCGTTCGATATTCCTCTACGCGGTCTACTTGATAAGAAACCCTTGAGAAAATTTCCTTTCTATCGTTTCGGAAATCGTGGACAAGGCCAAGAAAATCTGCGAGGCCAATTTCCGTTAACCGGGCATGCACAACATCAAGCGCGGCGCGTTTCTGACACACCAGCAATGCTTTCTTTCCTGCTGCGATGGCATCCGCTATTAAATTGCATATAAGCTGAGACTTGCCGGTTCCCGGAGGCCCCTGCACCACAATAGAATAACCGCTTTTGATTGCTTTGATCGCATTTTCCTGATAGGCATCCAGCTCAAACGGAGCAAAGATCTTTTCTTCCTTTATTGTATGATTCAAATTTGAACTTTGAATATTCGGTATGTTCCCGGGGATAATGTTCTTCTTCTGGAAGAATGTCTCTAAATCATGAAAGGAATTATTTTCGATCAATTGTAAATAATCGGGTACGAGCTGAGATCCCGTTTGCGGGAAAATTCCTAGTACTGCTTCAGGATAAAGTTTAAGTTCACCATTGCGTTGTCCCTCCTCAAACTCATCCTTTTTATATTCCTGAAAAGGAGTGAGTTCATCTCTAAAATTTTCAGGATTAAAATTTATTTCTATTTTTCCCTCCAGTGATTGATAAAGTTGCGTCCGGAAAACGGTGCTGTCTTTATCAAAATCTTCGAAGTTATTATCCAGTAAATCTTCTTCAAGTTTTACTTGATTGTAAAAAGCGAATGCCAGCAAAAAAGATTTGTTAAAAGTGATTCCTGCATCCTCCCTGGGCTGTAATATCCAATGGGAGCCCTCCTGAACAAGCGTTACAGGAAAAAAGAGCAGTGGGCATCTCACCGAAGTGCCATCTGAAAATTTCCCTCTCACAAAAGGCCATCCAACATGTAAATCATTTGAACCCTGTTCTTCGAAAATAAAGTGGTCGATCCGTTGCAGTTTCTTGAGCTTTTTACTTTCCTCGTTGTTGGCTTCGAGGCGGCTATCCAACACCTGGCAAAGTTTTTTACTTCGGTTAGCAATAAGAGCATTGATAATTTCGAATGGCTTTTCCCCATTCAAAAAGCTTAGCTTGTGAAGATCAATTAATTGTTCGGCATGCAGACGTAGCAGTAGCAACGACCTATTATTGCCCGAAAGGTTGGTGAGTCTTCGTAAATAAGTCTGAAGAATATTTTTAGATGGATCTGGCATTCAAATAATAAGATAGTGAATTTTTAAAGTGGCCCATTCTACTTCCATGCATTCATAATTCATCACTCACTTTCAAATATGGTGTGATTTTTTTTATAGTAGTTTCATCCAATGAGCCCACGTGCCGAATATCTTCCAATGTTTTGAATTTTCCATGCTGAAATCGATAGGCTATAATAGCTCGGGCTACCTTAATTAAATAAGGATGCGCGGAAAGTTGTTTCTCCTCTGCCGTATTAATATTAATCCTGACTGGTTGAAAGTCTTTATCTAAAAACGCATCCCTGCTCAACCGATTGACCACCAACGAATCTAAGCCATATACTTCTTTCAGCTGACTCATTGTAACAAATCCTCCCAGTATATCGCGATATTTTATAATTCGTACGGAAAGTTTCTCGCCAATACCATTAATTTTTTTTAACTGCGATGTGTCGGCTTGATTTAAATCAAACTTTTCAAGGGGCACTTTTTTGGTTAAAACGTCTTTCTTCTGAAACTTTTCTTTCCATTCAACTTTTTGGGTCTTTTCTGGTAAAGAGACAAATGGGCGTAATTGATGATAAAACGTAGAATCGAAGCCATAAATTTTCAACAGATCCGTCTTAATCCGAAATTTTCCTCCCTTCTCCCGATAATGAATGATCCGGGATATGAGATTTTGAGAAAACCCTAAGGCTATAAAGTCGCTAGGTGAGGATCTATTCGGGTCAAAAACAAAAAATTCGGGCTTTTTAGGGCGTTCGGTAGCAGATTCTTCGTCTTTACTCTTTTCTATATTCCACGAGGCAACCAAACTATCCAACCTTGCCTGGTCTGCCTTATAGTCTATTTCTCGGCGACTGATCCACCAATGCCAAAGGGACTCTGAAAATATGAAAAATGTAACGAGAGGTAGCAAGACGATAAAACCATTCACCTGTGCGCGTGAAAATCCAAAGAAATCCTTAATCCAATGTTTAATCCAAATCATAACAGCCAACGGATCTTCTAAAGTCGCATTTTTTTTTGAAATCCAAGTGAACGCAGCTTTTCGCATGTGAAAAAAACACCTATGAAAACAATCAAAATCATTGCACTAATTCTCGGGGCCGTTTTTGCGGGTTTGCCTGGCTATGCCAATGTCAGGCACTTGTCGGTCACTGAAAAACTAAAACGCGTACACCTTGTCTCCTTCAATTTGAAGGGGAAATGAATTCAACGGAAGCATCTTTATTGGAAAAAAAGGTAAGTACTACCCCCGGCATACAGGAATTGAAGCTATTTCAGTAGTAACGGACAAATTTTTGACAAACGTGGCCTCTGACATCATGATCAATGGCCGTTTCGCAGGTACTGTTGCAAATCCAGCACAGCTCCAATTGCTGCGTAATAACCTCATCGATCAGATTTGTGCGGGCGCTGGTGGACCTTGCCAGTACAAAGGAAAAACTATGGTGGCGGCACATACGGGCATGAACATTACGGTAGCTGAATTTAATGCTCTGGTAGGTGACGTCGTTGCTGCTCTGGATTTTTACAATGTGCCGGAAAAAGAAAAAAACGACTTACTGGCAATTCTCGGGCCTTTGCAAACCGACATTGTTGGAAAATGATCGCCTAGCGAACTTAAATCGCCTCTTTCCCGTAGTTAGGTCAAGGCGATTAAAGTTTGTTATTTATATCCATTCTAAATTGATAATTTATTGACTTTTAACACCTTTAGATTTACTCCAGGCTTTATTTTTGTAATTCCCCATGACACAGAATTTTAAAGCATTAGTTCTCACGTATAAAACCGCTCCGGTGGTCATCCGCGAGCAGGTGTCATTGAATGAAGAAGCAGCTAAAAAGCTCCTTCACTTTATAAAAGACTACACCGTTGCCACCGACCTACTGATAGTGTCTACCTGTAATCGGACTGAAATATATTATTTGGCTGAACAGGATTACTCGGCTATTATTTTTAAAGGTCTTTCCCTAATTAAAAATATAGAAGTTGAATTTGGAGAACATTTCTCTCATTACGCAGGCGAGGAAGCCGTGCAGCACTTGTTTAGTGTGGCCATGGGTCTTGATGCTCAGGTTATGGGAGACCTGCAGATTTCAGGGCAAGTCAAAAATGCGTATCAATGGAGTGCCGATGAAAATATGGCTGGCCCCTTTCTTCACAGACTTCTTCATACTATTTTCTTTGCCACTAAACGTGTCGTGCAAGAAACTGCCTTCAGAGATGGAGCTGCCTCCATTTCATATGCAGCGAAGGAACTAGCCGAAGATCTGACATCCGATATTCTATCTCCAAAAGTTCTTGTTGTCGGTGTGGGTGAAATAGGACAAGATTTCTGTTTGAATCTTGCTCATTCGCGCCTGAAAGATGTAACTGTTTTGAATCGTACTCAGGAGAAGGCTGAGAAACTGGCACAGAAATATGATTTTAGATTTGGAGGCATTGAAGATCTTTTACCAGAAATTGAAAAAGCGCATATTATCGTAAGTTCTGTTTCTGGCAGTCAGCCTCTCATTACATTAGAGTTATTAAAAGATATCAAGATTTTCTCACATAAGTATTTTATAGATTTATCGATACCACGGAGCATAGATTTCACGGTTGAAGAAATACCTGGAGCGATCCTGTACAATTTGGATGATATCCGTGAGAAAACGAATGAAGCTGTTGAGAAGCGCAGAGCAGCTGTACCTGCTGTACAAGCTATCATAGAAGAAGCAATACTTGAATTTGAAGATTGGTCAAAAGAGATGATCATTTCTCCCACTATTCAGAAATTAAAAAATACGTTGGAGCAAATCCGTAAAGAAGAGATTGCGCGCTTTATCAAAAATGCAAAACCTGAGGAAGCACAACGGCTTGAGGAAATGAGTCGTTCATTGATGCAAAAAATATTGAAGTACCCTGTGCTTCAACTCAAAGCTGCCTGCAAGAGAGGAGATGCCGAATCGCTTTCTGAACTGTTGAATAGTCTCTTCAATGTCGAAAGCCAATCGGAAAAAAATCAAGGAAAGTAATTTTCAACTATAGATCTTTCCCCTAGACTTAGCCTTCTTATTTTAGATATTGGTACAAATGACGCACACGTAATGTGGATAAACTATGGATTGGAATTTTTTGCCGGTGCAACCTTGCGTGAATTACCCTTAGAGTCATAAATGACAATTTCACTCACTCCTTTAGGGATACTCAATCTTCTTGAAGACTGAGACAAGTACCCTGAGCCATAATAAAATTCTATTCTGTCTTTTCTTTCATTTGAATAAATCAATTCAGCCCAGGTTTCTAAAGGTTGTATGTTTAGCACTTCGCTTGGAGCCAAAGATTCTCTTTCAAAAATATGGAGGCTATCTTTGTTTTGAGAGACGATAATGAATTCCTTACCTTGAGCACCATGGAGTTTAACCAAGGCCTTGGCATCCCCTTGTACATAAAAACCGCTCTCAGAAGAAGGCATTGCTTCAAAGGAATTTTTTCCATCTCCAAGCAGCACCAATCCGGTCAACGCGTCGTACCGTCCAGCAAAAACTTCATTACCATAGTCATTGCCAACCAGAATGGCATCGAGATTTCCGTCATCATTGATATCCGTTGTAACCAGCCCATTAATAGGCGCAACTTGTGCTAGTATTGGCAACGGCTTTATCGAAAATTTTCCTCCACCCAGGTTTTCTATAAAGCTTGATTCCATATAGTTTGCTTCCAGTATCAAAGCCTCCTTTAAATCCTCTGGTGTAAGGACCTGATCGATCGTCGCCTTGCTGTATTGTTTGTAACGGGAGTATTTATTTCTGAACTTTGGGCTTTGAGAATTTAATTCATCCCAGAAATGAATTGGAAATAACTTTTTAACATCAGAATCCATCGACTCCCGCATATAGCAAGCTAGCACCGGATCAACGCTTCCATTTCCATCAAAATCCTTAGCGTAAATTTTTAATGGTAAATCATTTTTTACCTGGAAATTATTATTCAACCCAAGGTTACCTGCGATATAATCGACATCACCATCGTTATCGAAGTCGCCTCCCACTATGCTATTCCACCATCCCTTAAGTTGATCGATACCCGAAGAACTAAGTCGGTTCAACTTACCACCCTCATTCCGAAAAAATGTGATAGGCATAAATTCCCCGACAATTACTAAATCCAATTTGCTATCCTGGTCGAAGTCAGTCCAAATGGCATCAGTGACCATACCCAGGGCATTGAGTTCGGAACAAACATCGGCTGTAACGTTGGAAAATTTTCCTTTGTCATTTCGCAACACATAACTTTCCGCGGGATAAGGATAGCTTCCGGGAACCACTCTTCCTCCGATAAATAAATCGAGATCGCCGTCACTATCAAAATCAGCGGCGCGAACGCACGAGCCACTGCTTTTAATTTCAGGAAGTGCGCTTGAATTCAATGAAAAGTTTCCTTTTCCATCATTCAAGTAAAGCCTATCCTGGTATACACTTTTTTCCTGCGATTCAATGCTGCCGCTTACGATATACAGATCAAGGTCACCGTCATTATCGGCATCAAATAACAATAGGCCCTCATCCTCATGAATCTTTTTTTCGTCTTTTCTTATTTTTTCTGCCAATGAAAATGTGCCATCCGTTTTTTGCTTGTAGACGGAAGCATTGTAAAGAGTCGAGCCGCCAATAATAAAATCTTCCAAACCATCATTGTTAATATCTCCTACACAAAGTCCAGGGCCGGACTGAGTAAACTTATGAGGCAACGTGCGCTGTAGATTAAAATCTATTTTATCATCTTCCGCATGCTTAAACGATACGTTTAATTTCGTGTTTGCCCTTGCAAAAAATGTCCCTTTGTTTACAGGCCTCTCTGTCTGTAATTTTTTTTCATTGCTTTGTTTGTATTCTATTGTCAATACCTGATTTGCATTTACATTTTGCAAGCCGTCAATTTTCCCATCTGGCCATTGAACAACCACAGAATCAACAACAGAAATATTTCTTAGGCCAAAATGAATCACACCTTCAACAGAAGATAAGAATCCCCGATAAACAGATTCCTCAATGTATTGTACCTTCCCTGAATCGTAGTAAAGAATAATTTTTGTTCCTAACGCCTGACGGTTGTTGGCATTACCTTTTAATTTGATTCGCAGAAAGTTATTTTGTTCTTTTTCTTTGTTACGCGAACCCTGATACAACGTATTTTCATAGACAAATGCTTTGTCATTAATATTATTGACGACATAATCCAAATCACCATCATTATCGAAATCTGCAAATGCAGCTCCATTAGAAAAAGATGGCTTATCTAATCCCCATTGCTTTGTCTTATCGCTGAAAGAGAGATCTCCATTATTCTGAAACGCGTAATTTGGAATTTTAATTACAGGAATCGAGTCGATCAACAAACGATGACCTGCAACGTTACCGACATCCGCACGATAGTTGGCAAAATCCTTATCGGTTATATCTTTCGGGAAACCATTGGTTATAATAAGATCTTTGTTTCCATCATTATCAAAATCGGCAAATAATGGAGACCAGCTCCATTCTGTTTGATATATACCTGAAAGCTGTCCGATCTCGCTGAATTTAATTCCCTGATTAAGGCCGTTGTTAAGATGAATCATATTGCGGACGTACTGGTGTTCATACCCGTATTTCTCATTGTTGATATAGGTCAAATAGCTCTTATTATTAATCGTAGTTTTCTTTCGGGCATTTATTTCCGGTAACATGTCGAGTGTTATAATATCCGGCATGGCATCGTTATTAATATCGGCTGCGTCATTGCCCATTGAAAACTGGCTTTGATGGCTCAGATCTGTAGCAATACTATTTTGAAATGTTCCGTTTTTCTTATTGATATAAAGTATATCATTTGAAAGATAATCGTTCGATACATAGATATCCGGCCAACCATCCATATTCAAATCTGCGATCGCGAGACCTAAGCCGAAACCTTCGTGCGTTATACCAGCTTCCATTGTTACGTCGGTAAACGTTCCGTTACTTTCATTCCGGAACAGGCGATCATTGTTGTCCGCAGATCCGTCTGTGATTCTTGTTCTATAGTTTGTTGGTACGTTGTCAAGTTTCTGATTCACCAAAATGTAAAGGTCTAAGTCACCATCTCGGTCATAATCAAAAAAGGCTGCCATTATACTATGACCGTTAAAGTCAATTTTATAATCGGCGGCCATTTCCTTAAACACCGGTTCTTTTGATGTGCCCAGTCCCTGGTTAACAAATAGCATATTCCTTCTTTCTTCAGGATTCGGATTGGTGGTAGCGCAAACGTATAGATCCATCCAACCATCGTTGTTGATATCAACGACAGCTACGCCGGAATTCCATCGACCGGCAACATTTACATTAGCGATGGTGGTAATATCCTTAAAAGAAAAATTTCCCTGATTCAGGTAAAGTGTATTAGGCACCTGATTACCCGTGAAAAAAATATCTTGCAACCCGTCGTTATTAAAATCTGCAATAGCGACTCCGCCTCCGTTATAAATATACTCGTACGATAATATGTTGAAGCTATCTGTTTCCAGGATTGCATTTGAAAAATGAATTCCAGTTTCATCCGGGTCCTTCAATTCAAAAAGGGTTTGAGGATCTTTTTTACACTGGGCCATCAATATAAAAATAAGGGCCAAGAAGACTTGGTTGAAGAATCTGTTGTGTTGCATGTGGGTAAAAAAAATAAGGCCAATTTACATTGGCCTTATTTAAATATCAGAAAAATAAATTAATTAAAATCCAGGATTCTGTTTAAGAATATCCGGTCCTAACAAGTCAATCTGACCTTGAGGAAGAGGAAGGAATCTATCAGTCGCTGTAAATGAGGTTCCAGCAAAAGCACCTGACGGTAACTTAGGAGACTCATATGTCAGATATGAAGTAAGCACTTTCTCAACGTAGTCAGGCGTAGATGTTGTAGCTCCATACACACCACTCCAACGCGCTAAGTCATAGAAGCGATGACCTTCACCTGAAAGCTCAAGCTTGCGCTCAAATCTGATTCTTTCAAGCGTCGCTGCATCTTTCGCCCAAGGTCCAGCATAGGTTGCTATTACATAGTTAGCGGCAGGTACAGCACCTTTCATTACAAAACCATCAGGGTTAGCCGCTCTCGTGCGAATATAATTTACATATTCCCTTGCTTTTTCTGGACTACCAACTTCATACTCTGCTTCGGCTGCCATAAGCAACACATCCCCAAAACGGATTATGGTATAGTTAATGGCCGTATACCCAGGGGTCCATGAAGTGTTGTCCTGCAAGCCTCCTTTATCTGTCTTATAATACGCGTATTTTTTAGTTTGATAAGGGCCAGCATTCGGTTGATTACGTATCCAGGCTTTGCCTGGGAAATCCTGCCAATCAAGGTAAGGGATACCTCTACGGCCTATTGAATGATCAATACGTGGATCAAGTGGATTTGCATCAGGCGTAAAGGGGTCTTTGGATTCCAAGCCCATATCCGTTTTCAATTCATTCGCTGGTAAATTATAAGCGGGATCATAAGCGCCAGTACCATCATCTAACAGAGGTAGACCTGCCGCTGTACGGAAAGAATTACCCATTTCAAAGGTAGGTTGGAAGAAGCTGCAGCAATTACCAGGTCCATCTGCACCAGTGTTGTATGGCCAGTTAAGGTCAAATTCCGGATTCGCGTTATTTACGCTACCTGTATTAGAAGCAGCCTGATAAGCCCATACCGACTCTTCGTGGTTGTCATTAGATGCCCTGAAAATGTCGGCATATTTAGGAACTAGTCCGTAGGGTTTTCCATTCGATGTTTTTCCAGTACCCGTTCCGCCATACGCAGCAGGAATAATCAAATCAAACAAAGCTTTTGCATCCGCATACTTTCCCTGATACATGTAAATTTTAGCCAGGTAAGAAGCAGCGGCCCATTTGTTTACTCTTCCCGCCTGAGCTTGAGTTTCAGGAAGATTGGTGTAAGCAAACATCATATCGGCCTCTATTTTTGGCCACAATGAGGCATCGTTTTTTATTTTTTCAATACCCGTATTAAGAGCTCCCGATCCGGGAACATCAATTGTTTCATCGACATAGGGAACCTTATCAAATCCGCGAGCTAGTTCAAAGTAAAAATGACCCCTTAAAAACTTTGCTTGAGCTTCCACATGGAGTTTCTGAGCTTGCTGAGCAGAAGTCACTCCAGGAGCCAAAGCCGTCAGGCGTAACGTATTATTTGCGCGGGCAACACCTTCAAAGTTTGCGTTATATTTGTCATTGATAACGGGTTGTGAAGGAAGCGCTTCATACCGTTGGATAGGATTGATGTCTGAGAAGTCTCCAGGGTCTGTACCTTTATTAGCTTCACCTCCACGAATACTTCCCCATACCCAATTAGAAGGGCTTCCCATTCGATTGCCGCGTCCATTTACCTGAGAATAAACAGAAAGGAGCGCTGCTTCAATACCAGGTCCGGTTGACAGCAATTGCGAATTCAACGCCCCGGGTGCCGGAACATCCAGAAAACTGTCGGAGCAAGAATACATAAGGGACAGGGTCAGGAAAACAGACCACATTACCTTACTTTTAAATGTTCTTTTTATAATGTATTTCATAATCATTTCTTAAGTAATTCGATTAAAATCCAAGGTTAATACCTGCCGTAAAGCTTCTTGTAATAGGATAATTTCCTACGTCAATACCAAAATTGGTATCAGCAGAACCACCCACAGAAGGATCCAATCCATCATATCCTGAAATGGTGAAAACATTGTTTGTGGAAATGAAGACACGAAGTTTAGTCATGCTAAATCGGTTCAACATGGCTGTTGGTAAATTATATCCTAACGTCACGTTTTGAAAGCGCAGATAAGATCCATTTTCAACATAGAATGAACTTGACTGGGTATTCGTACTGAAGTTTGAAGCGCTTTCAAAAATTGGAATGGATGCTCCCGGATTTTCCGGACTCCATGATCCTTTCACGCGTTCACTAATGGCAGCACCTTGAAATGATGGATAGAAATCCGTGAACCATTTTGAAACATTGAAAATTTTGTTTCCTAAAGAAGTATAAATATATCCTTCCAGATCAAAACCTTTATAACGCAAGATAAAGTTAAATCCACCGGTAAACTTAGGTACCGGACTTCCTAAATAAGTTCTATCGGCATCATTAATGATATTATCGCCATTTAAATCTTGATATCTGAATCTACCGACGCCTTTCCCAGGTTGCTCAGGTGCAGCAGTAACTTCTTCATTGCTTTGGAAAAGCCCAATTACCTGATAACCATAGAACGAAGAGATAGATTTTCCTATTTGATTACGGATGGGTTGGATACCTCTGAAACCAGGATTTACCGTTGTGAGGTAAGTAAGACCTGGGGCTAAACCAGTAATCTCATTTTTCAACCAGCTTCCGTTTAAGGTTAACTCATATCCTAAGTCGCGAGTGAAATTACCCTTGCTACCTATCGACATGTCTATACCCTGATTCAGCATGGTACCGATGTTTACAGCTGGCGCAGCTGCATTATATCCTGCTGTCGCCGTAATTGGCACTGCTAGCAACAAATCTTTCGTATCCTTCTTCCAGAAATCAATGATCACATCCAATTTTCCGTCAAAGAATTGTCCGTCGATACCAATATTGCTGGTAACGCTGGTTTCCCATTTCGCATCCAGATTTCCAATACGGGTACGGTAAAAACCGGTCGTTGCTTTATTATTTGTTCCGCCGATATCATAAGACGAGTTCGCCACATCTCCACCTTGCAAGAAGTACTGGTTCCTGGGATCGACGTTATTCGAGTTACCCATTTCCCCCCAACCACCACGAATCTTCAGATCGCTGACAAATGACAGGTTTTGCATAAAATTTTCTGCAGAAATCCGCCATGCCGCTGACACCGCTGGGAATACGCCGTAACGATTATTAGGTCCGAACCGCGAAGATCCATCTCTTCGTATTACGCCGCTTATGATATATTTCTCGTTGAATGTATACTTAACCTGCCCAAACAAAGACGAAAAATTAACACCTAAAAATTGACTGCTGTTTGGAGGGTTTCTAGAGTCCTGATTTGACATGTTAACATAATCAGGATCCCATGAGAATGGATTTAAACCGGATTGACTGTAATTCCAGCCAGCACCGTTGTTCAAAGCTTCCTGTCCAATCAACACTTCTGCTGAATGTTTTCCAAAGACTTTCTTATAGGTGGCCGTATTTGTGAATACCCATGAAAACGAATACCCCTGATTTTGGTTAAAACCAAATGCCGAGTTATTTTCAGAGTTCTCATATTGCCAACGATTATAACCTTTGGTAAAATAACTCGCGTAATTTCCTCCAATACTCGTACGCAATGTTAAACCTGGTATGGGATCAAACTCTAAATAAACATTACCAAAGGCAGCAGTTTCAAAAGCTCCATTATTTCGAGCTCCATGCTGGTTGGCAACCGGATTTCTTGGATTGTTAAATCCTTTGGCGGCCGTGCCTGCATAACCTCCAAACACATCATATACCGGAATTATCGAAGGCATCCGGAATGCTTGCAAAACATCATTCTCCTGAGCAGAAACTCCCTGGCCGCCATCGGGGTTACCGTTTGCATCGGTACCTTGGTTGATACCTAACACGGATCGATAAGTCGCCTGAATATTCTCTCCAATTCTTAAGTTCTTTAATACATCAAATTCAGAATTTGCTCGCAATACGTATCGTTTGAAGCTATTGGCCAAAAGAATACCTTTCTGATCTTGCGCGCTGAGTCCAATATAAAATCGGCTATTTTCTCCGGCACCACTGAAGCCAAGTGTTTGTCTTTGGATAGGCGCAGTTCTCGTAATCTCATCATACCAATCTGTCCCCTGTTTGTTTGCAGCGGTGACCTGATATATGGATCCGTTACGAGGATCAACGTTATATTTTAACCTTTCAGCCGCTAAGTCAACATTACCTGAAACACCGGCAACGCCTCCTACTGATAAATAATCGGGAATTACCGGGTTGGCACCTATTCCAAATTGAGGATGGTTGAAAGCTACAATTTGGGCTTGCGGGTCAGTTCCATTTGAAAATGCTGTGTTTCGTTGAGCACGAAAGGTCCAATCTGCAAAATCCGTAGGATTCATCATGTCCTGACCACTGCCAGGATCCGTGAATCCAAATAAACCATCGTATGTTACGTTTAATTTCTGATCCCTTTTACCTTTTCTGGTTGTATAAACAATTACCCCCGCTGCTGCTCTTGCTCCATATATTGAAGCTGCTGCCGCATCTTTCAAAACGGTTGTCGTTTCAATATCATCAGGGTTAAGGAAATTCACGTTGTCCGTTGGGACCCCATCAACGATATATAAAGGCTGGTTACCGCTAAAAGCTCCAAAGCCCCGAACGCGGATCTGACTGGTAGTACCAGGCTGACCGTTCGTAATAACAGTTACTCCAGGAACCCGGCCTTGTAACATTTGTTCAACGTTACCAGAAGGAGCCACAGTTAAATCCCTCGTTTTAACGGTAGAAACTGAACCTGTCAGCTCTCTACGCTTATCAAAACCATATCCCGTTACAACTACTTCATCCAATGAACTAATATCCGGCTCTAACGAGATACTAATTTTGGTTTGCTCTCCCACTGCGACTTCCGTTGTCTTATAACCAACAAAAGTAACTACCAGCGTGGCGCCCGCAGGTACTGAAAGATTAAATACGCCATCCGAATCTGTGACAGTACCCTGAGGTGTACCTTTTACCAGTACGTTTACTCCAGGCATTCCTGTTCCGCTTTCATCTATTACAGTACCTGAGACCTGGCGGTCTTGGGCTAGTACTGTAACAGAAAGCATTAGCATACATGCTAATGCTAAACTCAACCTCTTGTAGAGTTTTTTCATAATCATAAGTTTGGGTTTATATAATTGGTATAGATTGATCTGCAAACATCAAAATTGCCATTTTTTGAGGTATGCAGTCTCGAATGTAAATATTTCAAACCATTTCGCAAAATATATTCCGGAAACGTTTCCGCGAATGCGTGCTATGGGGGCTGAATTGTGGCTTTTTTAACTTTACATTACACCAAATCATAGGAAAATTGAACAATCAATTGCAAAACGAATGGCGTCCCCAAACAGTTTTTGTTTCAAAATGTTATTTGAGTTCCAATACAATTACAGAAAAAGGGGGAAGTTTTGCTTTTAAGACATTTCCATTCAGTGCTACTCCCTTAAATACCAAGGGTTTAATTTTGTCAAGCGTGTCAAATGTATTGTGATCCTGGAGCTTTGGAGAGGATAAAATCCTACCGGTAACACTGTTCAACTTGGCTCCTCGAATTTCAAGTGTGATCTCCTGCTCTTTTTTCGCATCGATGTTTACCAGAGAAATATGTATCAAACCACTAGCGTCCTTTGAAGCTGAGCCCGATATAGCTTTTAGCTTTTCATTATTAAAGACATAATCATTAGACTTTATGGATAATGGAAGCATGGTAGCATCTTGATGAACGTTGAACATTTCCATAACGTGATAGGTAGGCGTCAACAATAGCTTTTCTTCATCCGTTAAAATGACCGCCTGCAAAACGTTTATGGTTTGAGCCAAATTTGCCATTCTCACCCGGTCACAATGATTGTGAAATACATTTAAAGTAACCCCTGCAATCATTGCATCTCGCATGGTATTTTGCTGGTAAAGAAAACCAGGATTTGTTCCAGGTTCAACGTCATACCAACCTCCCCATTCATCGACGACGAGAGCGACCTTCTTTGAAGGGTCATATTTGTCCATAATAATAGAATGATTTTGCACCAGCTCCTCCATAAGCATAGCGCGCTTCATCGTTGTAAAGTATTGTTCTTCTGTAAAGGTTGTGGACGGTCCTTTCTTATCCCAATCAATGACAGAATAATGATGCAAGGCAACCCCTTCAAGCATTTGATGAGGAATGTCGCGCATTAAAACTTCAGTCCATTTGTAATCGGATGAACTTGCCCCGGAAGCTATTCGGAAAATCTTCTCATCATTTTTCCAACGCTGACAGAAATGTGGCATATTGCCGATAGACATCTACATAATATTCAGGACGCATATTTCCACCACATCCCCAGGCCTCATTTCCAATCCCCCAATACTTGACCTTCCAAGGCGTGTCTCTTCCGTTTTGCTTACGCAGATCCGACATTGGACTAATTCCATCAAATGTTGTGTATTGAACCCAATCAATAAACTCCTGGACAGTTCCACTCCCAACATTACCCGATAGGTAAGGCTCTGTTCCAATGAATTCACACATGTTCAAAAAATTGTGTGTTCCAAAACTGTTGTCCTCAGTTACACCTCCCCACCACCGATTCACGATTGTAGGACGTTTATCTTTTGGCCCGATACCATCTTTCCAGTGATACGTATCGGCAAAACAACCACCTGGCCAGCGAAGGTTGGGTATTTTTAATTTTTTCAGACGCATCTACAACATCATTGCGTACGCCATTCGTATGTTTAATTTTTGTGTTGCTTTCTCCTACGTAAAAACCCCCATAAATACAGCGGCCTAGGTGTTCGGCAAAATGACCATAGATGTGTTTGTTGATTTTTTCCTTACCTAAATCGGCATTTAAGATCAATTGATTTTGTCCGACGGTAGTGAAGATAACAGAGCGACAATACATAAAATTTGTACAAACTTTTTCATACGATTGAAAATTTAATATTAAGCGGCCAATTTAGATTTTATTAGTTAAAAATGTAATCTATACACTTTTTTTAATACAGCCGCATTTCCAGGCGCGTTAATAACGCGGACTGTAATTTTCTTTCTTTACCTTCGACTCATTCTAAAGACATTTCCCCTTGGCGGTAGCGGAAGAAAAAAAATTCATTAGCCTAATCAATGAACATCAGGGGTTAATCCATAAGGTCTGTATCATGTACGAAAATGATCCGGAAGTTCGCAATGATCTGTTTCAGGAAATTGTGCTTCAGTTGTGGAAATCATTTTCATCATTTAGAGGGGAGGCAAAAATATCTACATGGATGTATCGTATTGCTTTGAACACTGCGATCTCCGGATTTAGAAAACAAACACGTCATGGTAAAAACGGAAGATCTACGAGAATTACATTTGAATATTTCAGAGCGTGGCGGTGACGATCATGAAGAAAATTTTCAAAAACTTCAGTGGGCGATCCGCCAGTTATCGGAAATAGAACGCGCAATGATTATGATGGCTTTGGAAGAAATTCCATATGAAGAAATTGCCGAAACCATTGGTATAACGCAGAACAACGTACGTGTGCGAATGAACCGGATTCAGAGAAAAACTTAAAAAAACTTATGTGTCCATAAAATGGAATTGGAAGACTTAAAAAGTATTTGGAAAAATAACGAGCCGGAATTTCAACCAAAGGACGAAGCAGGAAATTGCGTTGATGCTGAAAGGAAGAAGCATTTCCATCATCGACAAGTTAAAACGCAACGTATGGGTCGAGCTTATTTTTACAGTTGCTGTCAGTATTGCATTGCTGATCTATGCTATTCACGTTAGAAACCGGTGCGTTAAAATGGACTTCGATTTCTCTTTTATTGATGTGCCTGGTCTATACTTTATACTACATAAAAAAATTAACATTGCTAAATCGCTTTCGCAGTGTACAATGAAAACCTTCACGACACCATTTCGCTACTGATTACGAAAATCTTACAGGCTATTTGAAATTTTACAAAAACAGCTACGCCATTTTATATCCAGTTTATTTTTTCCTGGGATTATTGTTCGGCGCCTTGGAAAGAGGAACAGATAAGTACATCGAATTTTCTATCCCGAACCCGGACAATCGATTATTTATCTACTGGTTCATGGCGGCATTGTTTTTCTTTATCAGCACTTGGTTTGCCCGCTGGTATCTGAAAAAACTTTACGGAAATCATTTGGATAAACTAAAGAGCTTATTGAATGAATTGCATGGATACAGCAATAGTTCTACGCTCGTTCGCACCTTTCTTAGGAAAAGGATTCGGATAAGGCATCAAACAAACTTCTTTTAGTCCCATCGAAATCAACTCCCATTTCTCTGTACCAATGTATTTTTGATTCACTTCTATTTCAATCCCTAAGTATTCTTGGTCGGCGAATTTTGTACGAAGGTAGGTAGTAAATCCATCATCAGTTCCTTTATAGGGTTCATTTGAATTTTATGCTTAATGAAGGCAGTTCTTGCTCCAAGTCCATCGAAGCAGTTTTTTACAAAATTCAGTTTCACTTTTTCGTTCAGGATCAAATAGAAGACCTACATCAACGGCTCTTACCTGCCCATTTAAAACGGGCGTAAAGGAGTGAATGGAAAGATGTAAAATTGGCTTTGACACTTTTGATATAAGTTCCTCAACTCCATTTCGATGCGGAAAATAGTACTGTTGAAGAATAAGATCGTGATCTGTTTCAAAAAGGATCTTCGGGAATACTCGGAATAAAGTTGATGACTGTGCAAAGACCGATTTGGTTCAATTAATAGGCGCGTCATTTCACAAATAAACAACGGGGCATTGAATTCTGTGGCTAGAAACCGTGCAATTTCCAGCGCACCCGGATCCCAGCCGCGATGCGATTCCAATACATCTGTTAATTCGGTAAAGATGTGACTATAACATTCGGGTACTTGATTTCCAGCATGCTCGCAGGTAACGATAAAATTCATGATTATTTTAAATGGATTCGTACTTTAATGAGATAACTCTTAACTCAAAAACATTTTATTTTGTGATAAACAGTCTGCATAGTTTCGGTATACACTCGGATAATATTTTCATTCGAATGATCTGTACCGATAGCTTGAACAATCCGATACGCAAGCGTACCTTTCTTTAGAATTACATTTAATTCTTCGTATATTTTCAAGTGGACTATCTTTCGCTCTTAATAGTCGTTGTAAAATATGTTGCCACAACTCACTGGCTGGTAGCCTTCCTCTCCGGGAAAACCGAATAAAGCTAAATATTCAGCATTATCCAATACTGCGTCTTGTGCGTGGGTAATGGTTTGATCCAAATCTGCGCGAGCACTTCTGTTTTCCATTTCATCTGGGACTCCAGGCTTATAAATAAATTTCCAGTAAATGCTTTAATGGTTTCAATCACCAGCGTTAACAGCCGCAAGATCAGCGGCCGGGCACTCCTGGATATCCATAATTCTGATTTCGATAGAGCCGCGATCAAAGCGGGGGATGGCACCACGGGAGTTTACCCAGATCGCATTGAGTTCTTCATTCGGATCATAAGGGGCAATGTCATGTTTTGATCTTTTCGTAAATGGTATTCAGATAATTACGTTTTGAAAAAACTGCTTCCGGAATTACCTTTCCCGTAATGGAAGGAATTTTAGCCTGATTTGTTTTATAAAATTTTAACCGTGTATCCAGCGATCCCGTTAATTTGCCATCCAGAATCGGTGAACTTGCGCACAATGCAGGAAGGATAGGTAACACCAATCGAATCGCTGCATGCAATTTTGCAAACTCTTCATCATCATAAAATGGAAGATTGAGGTGTGTGCTCTGCAGGTTTGACCAGCCATGGCCCCGGCAATCAAAGATCTTATTGTAAATGGTATATACCTCATTATTTTCATGCGGCCAGATTTTTGTTTCCCTCATCGGATCCATAAAGGGATGCGCCGCCGTCGGCATCAGCATGGCATTCCATGTTGAAAGAATGGAATTTATCCGTTTTACATTCTCCGAAGAACTTATTTTCTAAGCACAGTGAAATCACTCTCAGGCTTTGTTGACTTAAGCTCCACTACATGCAGAACAAGTTCATTAGACCAGGTAACCATTCCATTTTCAAAATCACTTCCGTAATTTCCTAATTCGTGTTTCAACAGTTCATCCGTGATCGGTTTGATTTTCAAGGTATCGCGGTCAACAAGCATATATTCAAGCTCTATGCCATATCCCTGAAACAAATGAATGCGAGGAGGTTGAGTCATTATTTGTCAGCTTTGATTTTATTTAAAAATACTTCCATGATCACCGAATACAATTTATCCTTCATGATCTTATCTTCGATACCCGCATCAATATTTGGATTGTCGTTGATTTCAATAACATAGAATTTACCATCTACTTCTTTCATGTCCACACCATAAAGACCCCGGCCGATTAATGCAGTAGCTTCCAACGCAGTGGATATCAACTCAGCCGGTGCCTGATAAAACGCAACACATTCAACTGCACCCTCCTGTTGCTTGTTTCTCCGAACTCCAGTTTACAATTTGCCAATGTTCAGATGCCATAAAATATTTACAAACAAATAGTGGCTCTCCATCCAGAATGCCTACACGCCAATCAAAGGCGGTTGGCAAGAATTCCTGAGCTATCAGCAACTCTGATTTTTGAAACATCGTACTACAAGCCTGCTTATATTCTTCATCATCTTTAATTTTGAAGACGCCTTTGCTAAAAGCTCCGTCAGGTTGTTTAAGAATGAATGGATAGGCCAGCTTCTTCGGCAGATTTTTATAGTTGTCCTTGCTGATCACGTATGATACCGGCGTAAGTATTTTGTTGGAGGTTAGCAGTTCATTCAGGTAGATCTTGTTCGTGCATTTTAGAATAGAATCGGGATCATCAATGACGACCATACCCAGTGATTGTGCTTTCTTTGCAAATCGAAAAGTATGATGATTAACAAAAGTAGTTTCGCGAATAAATAGCGCATCGTACTGGATCAACTCATCAAAATCATCCTTAGTTATTAATTCAACATAGAAACCCGCCTGGTCACCAGCCTTTATGAATTTTTGAAGAGCCTTCTCATCTGAAGGAGGGTTGGGATCATTCGGGTCTACCAAAATAGCGAGATCGTATTTCTTTTTGTCGGGCCTTACCTCACGTTTTCGCTGCAGGTATTTTTCAGCCGCCGTTCGAAGAAGGTCCATCTCTTCCTGCGGGACTTCCCCAACGCTTAAAGGTTTTATACTTTGCAATACCCACTTACTTCGTTTTGTAAACGTAACACTCAAAGATGGAGCCGGAATATATTGAGAAAAGTTGCTTTGCCAGTTTATTTAGATTTTCTTCCTGCGTGATACCAAAGTAAACATCAAACTCAACTTTATCGTGTACTACATTTTTAAAGGAGTTCTGAATGAGGTCATCAAAGTCCTGGAAATCTTCGCGCAAGATGGAAGGAAAACGCAGATCCTGGATCGTTGAAATTCCAGGTAGTACTTTATGCTTGCGGGCTTCCGCTAATAACGACACGTAATACCCAATGCTTTGATATTGAAATGACTTACAGAGGTTAATTACTTTTACACCTTTTGTTTCCTGATAGGCTTCACCCGAAATATATCTTGAAGGTGTGATTACTTCTACATCCTCCAGGTTGAATTGCCAATGGTCAGGATTCTCAACTATGATGAGTTTTGGCATGGGCCTTTTTTTCTTTTGGTTCGATGATCAACAAATTTGCATCATATGTAACGATGCCCAACATAATGCTATTAATAAGCCGCGCAAAACTTACGCTATATACCTTGCCTTGCCCAAACGGATTAGGTTCATTGGGATCGGTGATATAGGCACAATTCTTATCTTCATCAAAACCTGTGATAACCACAAAGTGACCGGCAGGTTCTCCTTTTATACTATCATAAATATCAAACTGCGGAATTTCACGCGCAGTTCCGTACAAGTACGTAGCACTCAACCCAGTGAGTATTGGAATAGATTGTTTTAAATATGTTTTAATAAGAGCTTCGTCCAATTCAATATTGCGAACTTCACCCCCTGATTGAAGAAACTTAATATAGGCCTGAGAAGCAACTTTTAGTTTTCTCCGCTTGTGTTTAAACTCCATCTGCTCCCGAAGAAACTGAATCATTTTTTTTGAGGAATACTTAAACCACGTAGGATCAAACACATTAAGATTATAAGTATAAATATGGGCTTTGTACCCCCGTTTCAAAGCATGGTTGCCAAGCATCACTGCCAAGGTACCTCCAAATTTCAATTGCTTCACTTCCTGTATTACTTCCTTGAGGGGAACCACATCACCATAATAGCTATACAACGCCTGAAGACAAGTTGGCCCACATGTTACATCATCAGGTTGCGCCTGGATGTCAAAATCCAAGGCAAGCTCTTTCTTCATGCCAGGCAAAACTCCTCCTTTCCAGCCGCATTCATTATTAGTTTAAAAGTTTAGTAATGAATAGATCAACAATTTCCACCAAAATTAAAACGATAATGATTAACTCCAACAAACTACTTTCCCGTTGATTGATAATTTCCCGGAAGATGGAAAGATTGTCGTTAATGATCTTTAAGGTGTATTCAATTTCGCTAAAGCGCACACGTAAATCAAAGTGCTTCATGAGTCCTTGGTACAATTTGTCGAGGTACTCATCGTCCCATACCTGATCAGGAGCATCAAAGATGTAAATATTTTCAGCTATTTCATTTTGGGTATTCAACGCGCGGCCTAAAAAGCGCATCATATTTTTCCGGCTTATTTTTAGTTTGCCAGTTAACTCCAATTGGTTAGCAAAACTTTTAAGTTCCGTCAACAGATTTTCAGTAACAGCGTGATAGTGATCTAAAGCGACCGACTGACCCAGATTAAACATCGCTATCCTGATTACTTTTCCATCCAGTTTGTTCAGAATCAATTCATCGAAATTAAAAATCATGTCGCTGCCTTCTTTGACGCAAATTTCATGATCATCGCGAAGCCACGTCGGAAAAGGGTTCCTTTGATATGCCTGAACAGCTTTAACAGCCCATTTCATTTCATCTTCTGAATAACCAGCAAAAACAATCACGCCGAAATTGAAAAAGTACTGAAATTTCTCCGGGCCGAATTCATAAAAAATTTCCGAAGAAGAATCCGCTAGCGGTTTAATATCCAGGAAAGCCTTGATGCCTTTGATATCGAGTTGATTGGCTACCAGAAATGCAGATAGTTTAACCGTTTGGGTCATATTAGCCCTTTTACTAAAGATATAAATTTAAATTAATGGCAGGATAATTTCAGTTTGTGGAAAAATAAAGAACTTGCCGTTAACAGATTATGAAAAAATTAATATTAACCAAGCTTTTAATTCTTGTTGCCGTGATCACTTTTGCCTGGGGTCCTACAGGTCACCGTGCAACAGGTTGGATCGCTGACAAACATTTAAACAAAAAAGCAAGAAAAGAAGTTGCGCGGATTCTTAGCGGTCAATCGTTGGCAATGGCGAGCACATGGATGGATGAAATACGGTCTGATTCCTCGTACGATCATACAAGTGATTGGCATTGGGTAACGATACCCGAAGGAAAAACTTACCAGGTGAGTGAAAAAAATCCAAATGGAGATATCATCCAAACGATAGAGAGGATTGTAAGTAAATTAAAATCAAAAAAATTAAACGCGTTGGAAGAGACGGAGCATCTTAAAATGCTTATCCATTTGGTAGGTGATATTCATCAACCTCTGCACGTTGGATTCGGAAATGACAGAGGTGGAAATGATATTAAAGTAATGTGGTTTCGCAACGACAGTAATCTTCATCGAGTATGGGACAGCGATATGATCGATGATACTAAACTTAGCTATACTGAGCTTGCGGAATCATTGGCAAACCCCACTGAAACGGAAATTTTAATGTGGCAAAAAAGTTCAGTATTCGATTGGACAAGCGAGAGTATGGGGTATCGCAATCAGGTATATAACTATGGTAATGGAAAGTTAGGTTATAAATACTCCTATCTATATTTTCACATCGTCCGCCATCGTTTATTGCAGGCAGGTATCCGTCTGGCCGGAGTGCTAAACGAGATTTATGGATAGTCCATTTGGACTGAACGCTTCAACAGCAAAATTTTCTTCTTGTTTAGATATTCTCCGACGGAGGATTCTCTTCAACCGATTTTAACGCAGACTGGAAATTTTTAACCTTCAAAAGCTTCGAATAAATTTCAAGGCACACCCAGGCATCTGTCGCTGCGTAGTCAATTTGTTTTTCAGTTAATGTGGGGGCTTCCCAATTCGAAGTTTGCGCGCTTTTAGAAATTCGAATGCCAAGTAAAAGTCCCGCAAGCTTCTTTACACTCTCCACTTGCAGGCCGCAGGTTTTAGCCATTGTGGCCAACTCAACAAAAGATGAAGGTTTAAAATTATGTAATTTTTGCAGGGATTTGATATCATCGTGTATAGCCACACCTGCTTTGATAATGTCAGTGTTTTCAAAAATAGAAATGATCTCCTTGGGAAGCCCGGTCTGATGAAGCCTGACGAGAAAAACTTTGTTTGGCACTGCCAACTGAAGCAAGGCTACTTTAAAAATCTGGCCTCTCTTAAAGCTTGGACGGGTTTCCGTATCAAAACCCACTATTTCATGTTTTTCAATTTCAAGTTTTACTTTGGCTAATTTGTCAGCTTCGGTTATCATCTGCACTTTTCCTTCGAAGGCTTTAAGTGGAAGAAGATTTAATTCCTCGCTGGTGATGGAGATCGGTTGCAGTTCGTTGGATAAATGCATTAAAAAATCAGGTATGTACCTGTGTTTAAAAAATAGTCGACCATTCGAGCCTTAATTTAACTCAAAAAAATAACTATTTTCAGGCACACAAATCCAATTGAATGTTGAATTCGCTATTTAGAAAGAAAACTCTTTCTACAATTCTTGAAGACTCAAAGCAAGGACTCGATGATGGGCATGGGGGTACGGGGCTTAAAAAAATCTTAGGAGTGCGGGATTTGACGTCGATGGGTATAGCAGCCGTTATCGGTGCCGGCATATTTTCCACCATTGGTCAGGCTGCCTACAATGGTGGCCCCGGGGTCGTTTTTTTATTCCTTATTACTGCTGTTACCTGCGGATTTACCGCCTTATGTTATGCTGAATTTGCCTCCCGGGTACCGGTGGCCGGGAGTGCTTACACATACTCCTATGTAACTTTTGGGGAACTGGTAGCATGGATTATCGGATGGGCTCTTATTCTGGAATATGGTATTGGCAACGTTGTGGTATCCATCTCATGGAGCAGTTACTTTGTAAATTTATTAGAAGGTATTGGCTTGCACTTACCCGTCTGGCTTGCAACCGATCCTACTACGGCACACAAAGCTTTTGTCTCCGCTCAGTCAGCAGGCGCTCCGACAGCGGGCCTAACCTGGACTGAAGCTCCTGTCATTGGTGGTTATCGATTTATTTGTAACCTCCCTGCTTTTATTATTATTGTCCTCGTTACGATGCTTGCTTACATCGGCATAAAAGAAAGCCGAAGCAGCGCCAATTTTATGGTGGGGTTGAAACTTGTGGTGCTTGCTATTCTCGTATGCATTGGCGTCTTCTATATAGACACCGACAATTGGACACCCCTTATGCCAAATGGTTTTACGGGTGTTTTAAAAGGAGTATCCGCTGTGTTTTTTGCCTATATCGGTTTTGATGCCATTTCCACAACGGCAGAAGAATGTTCCAACCCGCAACGTGATCTTCCGCGTGGAATGATATACTCCCTCATCATCTGCACCCTTATCTATGTAGTGGTTACGTTGGTGATCACAGGTATGGTAAATTATAGCGAGTTCAATAATGTTGCCGACCCGTTAGCCTTTGTATTTGAAAAAATCCAGTTGGGCAAAGTAGGATTTTTCATTTCAATAAGCGCGGTTATAGCCGCTACAAGCGTTTTACTTGTATTCCAGATCGGACAACCCCGAATCTGGATGAGCATGAGCCGCGATGGATTGATGCCTAAACGTTTTGGGAAGATTCATCCAAGATTTCAAACTCCCGGATTTTCTACCATTGTAACTGGAGTTATTGTTGCCATACCTTCCCTTTTTGTTGAGAGCACGATCATGACTGATTTAACCAGTATCGGAACATTGTTTGCGTTTGTGCTGGTATGCGGTGGTGTTTTGCTCTTGCCGAAAAAAGAAAAGTCACCAACAAAAAAATTTAACCTGCCGTACATCAATGGACAATGGATCGTTCTCGGTTTATTCTTAATTTTCTTATATAGCTTCCGGGAACGCCTTGGAGATTCAATAATGAATCTTTCTAGGGATACACAACAGCAAATATCTATTTGTCCTATTCGTTTTAGTATTTGCTGTGATCACCGTGTTTTCATTCTTAAAAAAATTATCCCTGATCCCCGTTCTAGGTATGATTTGTTGCCTCTATTTAATGATCGAAATCCCTACCAGCAGTTGGATCGTATTTTTTGGATGGATGGCGTTTGGTCTTGTGCTTTACTTCTGCTATGGTTATTGGAAGAGTAAACTAGCGCGATAGAATCGTTATCCGTTATCAGTCAATCGTTATCCGATCCTATCAGCTGACAACGATTAACGGATAACATTTAACGGATAACATCTAACCGAACGAAACCTGGTAAGTAACACCACGTTCTTTCAGGTAGTTTAATATGAACTGAAAGTTAGCTTTCGTCAACTCCTAAAAATTCAGGCGGAGAAATTCCTTTGTTCGCAAACTTACCGTCCAATACCAGGTTAACGGCAGCGGTACACGTATAGCCGGTGGTCCTTGCCATGGATAAAGTGTCAGTCAGTTTGTTTGTCCTGTCGAGCAAATCGTACTGATACGTTTTTTCCTGATCCATTTTCATTTCCTCTTCATTCGTATTCTCATAACCGTAAACTCCTCTTCACCAGGCTTTAATTTCCACTTGGGAAACAAAAGTTTTGCCGTTAAATCTATCGGCCTGATCTTAACACCCTTTACTTCAATTTCATCATACGAGAAAAATCCTGATTCACGCAGTACTCTTAAGTATTCAATGCATCCAGGATAACGCAAGGTCTTCTCAATCATGTTAGGAATATTTGGCATTGTCTTTATAAGGGAACGCAGGCCATCGGAATTCCAGGACTCTAGTGTTCCCACGCCATCAAAATAAATAAGCTCAGGATCCGAAAGGGCTTCTTTAATAATTACTTTTCCATTTTGAACATAACGTGCAGGGCGTATATATTCCTCAATTACATCGATCGGAGAAAATACCGCTTTATATTCGTAAGGCCACTCACGCACAAGAGGTAAGCCACCTACAAGACATTCATAGTGGTCAATGTTCATCCGCTTGTTGTGATACCCCAAAATAATATTGCCCATTCCAGGTGCCACACCACAATCCATTACCACGGTGACATTTTTTCGCCTAGCCAATTCATCTAATTCAAAAGGATCCTCTGGAAAAAAAGAAATATCTACCATATTCTTTCCTGCTTCAATAACAGCTCGTACAGTTTGAAAGCCCAGAAAACCCGGAACTGCACCTACTACTATATCAAATGGTTCAATAAGGGACGTTAACAAGTTTTGATCAGTGAAATCCGCCTGTTCAGTTTTGATGCCATGCTCTTTAACGGACTTTAATGCGTCACCATTTAGATCCACCGAAGTGACATCATATTTTTTTGCCAGATCGATAGCCATGGCCTTCCCCACTAATCCAGCACCGAGCACGATTATTTTTTTCATATTCTATAGTTCGAGAATGGGTACAAGTTATTAAAGGAAACTATTTTTTCTGTTTAACTTCCGAAGAAACAACACAGCTTTATGATCTCAGCAACATTTATCGAGCGAGCCAAACATTCAAAGTTTCATTTGTGGCTGTTAAACTTCGGACTCGCGCGAATGATACCCTTTAATAAACCACACGGTTTCCGGATCCTTGACTTTGGCGACTATCACATTCACCTTATAATCCCCTATAAGCATAAAAATTTGAATCACATTCGCGGATTACATGCCTGCGCGTTGGCTACACTTTCTGAATACGGTACAGGGTTACTATTAATCTCTAAGCTTGGCTTCGACAAGTATAGAATAATTATGCAGCGGTTAGAAATGGAATATCACTATCAAGGAAAAATGGACGCGACTGCGCACTTTTCAATTTCACCAGAATGGCTTCAACAAAATATCCTTGAACCACTAAAATCTCAAGAGGCTGTTGTCGTAGTTTGTGCAATAAAAATTTTAGATGCACAAGGTAAACATTTGACAACCGGCAAAGTACATTGGCAAATAAAAGAATGGAAGCGTGTAAGGACTAAAACTTAAAAGCAAATTGGTAACTCAACCTGTGGGCTGGCCTAAAATAATAAGTACCATGATCAATGAATATTTCATTTCAACTGACAAATCAAAATTAAATTTAACGGTCATCGATAATTTTCTAAATACTAAGTCTTATTGGGCAAAAGGAAGGAGCACTAAAACAATTGAAAAATCAATAAAGAACTCGTTGTGCTTTGGAGTTTATACGGATAATGATCTGCAGGTGGGATTTGCAAGGGTCGTTTCAGACTTTGCTGTTTTTGCATGGATCATGGATTTGTTTATACTCGAAGAGCATCGAAAAAAAGGGTTAAGCAAATTTTTAATGACAGAGATCATGAATCATCCTGAATTGCAGGGACTACAAAGATGGGGCTTGGGAACTAACGACGCGCATGGGCTTTATGAGAAGTTTGGATTTCGACGTCTAGCCAAACCCGAGCTGATAATGGAAAGGGTCAGCAATCCAACTTAATAATAGAATTACGGCAGCTAAGCTTGATCTTTTCAATATGCGTTGATGCTTTAGAATACTGGTGCAATTCTTTACCTTTAATATGCACGTTGTTCGAAGAGCAATTAAATTCTAAACCAAAAATTTATTCCTATGCGCAAAATTGACAAACTTTTCGAGGAATATGGTGAAAGCCACAGGAATGAAACCAACAAGGCTATTCACTGGATTTGCGTGCCACTAATTTTTTTTAGCATTGTCGGATTAGTCGCGTCAATTCCGTCTCACGCTGTGCAATCCGTTTTAGGGAATGGCAATCCATATGCGAACTGGGCAGCCGTTGGCCTTATACTAGCTTTGATTTATTATGTTTCACTTTCTATACCTTTGAGTATTGGTATGATGCTATTCAGCGTTTTATGCCTTATTATGGTTAACGCTATAGGTCAATTTACAAGTACTCCACTATGGTCTGTGAGTTTGATTATTTTTATTGTCGCTTGGGTGGGACAGTTCTATGGTCATAAAGTAGAAGGGAAAAAACCTTCCTTCCTAAAAGATGTCCAGTTCTTGTTGATTGGGCCAGCATGGTTAATGCATTTTATCTATAGACGCCTCGGAATTCCATATTGATTCATGAACCTAAAACCTCACCTAATAACTGTACCAAAAGTAAACAGCAAATCAGGTACGCTTTCGTTTATGGAGGTAGATGGAACATTACCCTTTGACGTTAAACAGCTGTATTGGATTTATGGTGTTGACGGAGTTGCGCAGCGCGGAAATCACGCCCATATAAATTCGGATCGAGTAATTATTTGCCTTTCAGGAATGATTGATGTCGTGATTGAAAGTGTAAAAGGGGAACAATATGAATTTCATTTAAAAGATCCTGGAGAAGTATTGTACTATCCAAGATTGTATTGGATAAAACTAAAATTTCATCAAGGAACGCTTGCGGCGGTTGCAGCCTCCAATATTTTTAAAAACGATATTGTTATAAAAAATTTTGAAGAGTTCAAAAAGTTAACGGTGTAATTATATTCTGTGGATAGCCCTTCTCCATCTTTTTTGTTTCATCGCCACGCCTTTATTTTCAGAAATGCTGAAACCACCGCCATTCCCTTTGACGGTCCCTCCGCTAAAATTTATTTTTCAAACATTGGCGATTCTTTAATTAGTTTGAATAAGGCACCTTTTGGCAGTTTCATTTTAGGGCCAGCCGTTACGAGATCAGATTTAATTTCCCTTGTTGAAAAAATTCAGGAATGGGCAATCGCTAATGATATTATCAATCTGACAATTCGATCCTTTCCTGATATTTATTCCCCAAATCACAGTTCCTTAATTCAAAACGTATTATTAGTCACTGGCTTCTATGTTAAATATGAAGACATAACCCAGGTACTTCATGTTTCTGCTGGTGAAATGGATTTGGACACACATAAAAAAAGAAGAATTAGAAAAGCTAAATCATTAAGATATAGCTTTCGCCAGGTAACTTTAGATTTTTTGGAAGAAGGTTATTCTTTGATTGTGGAGAGCAGAAAAAATAAAGATTACCCCGTTACCATGACCATGAAGGAGCTTAAAGACATGTTTATTCTTTTTCCCGAAGAATATTTATTGTTCGGAGTATTTGACAAAACTAAAATGATCGCCGCTTCCGTGTCCATTAAAATTAATTCGGAAATTCTATACGCCTTTTATATTGGAGACAGCATTGCTTATCGATCAGCCAGTCCGGTAACTGTGTTGATCAATGGAATTCATGATTTTTGCGGTGCGCATGGTATTCATTTATTAGATCTGGGGTTATCAACAGATAGAGGTGTTCTCAACAAAGGCCTCTATGAATTTAAAAAATCATTTGGAAGCTTTGATTCGCATAAATTAACTTTTGAAAAACTACTTTGAATTCCACGTTCCCAAAAGTCTCTGTTATCTGCTTATGCTTTAATCATCAGCCCTATGTGAAGGAGAGTATGGAATCCGTACTCAATCAAACCTATAAAAATTATGAACTAATTGTAGTCGACGATGGAAGCTCTGATGGAAGCGTTCAAGTAATTGAAAACATTATACGTAAGCATCCTCAGGTTGCGTTTATTAAACTCGATAAAAATCAAGGCGTCTGCAAAGCGTTTAATACCGCCTTGAAATTGAGTACTGGTGATTTCATCATTGATCTGGCTGCCGATGATGTGCTCTACCCCAATCGTTTGGAAAGAGGAATAAAAGTATTTCAGGACCTAGACGATGAATATGGTGTGATCTTTGGTGATGCCGAATGGATTAACGAGCAGGGCACACGTTTATATTTTCACTCGGAGAAATTTCCACATCAGTTAATACCTCAGGGTAACGTGTATAAAGACCTGATTGAATTTTATTTTGTTTGCTCGCCTTCTATGATGTTTCGAAGAGAGGTTATTGAAAAATTGGAGGGATATGATGAAACACTGAGGTATGAGGATTTTGATTTTTGGATACGTTCTTCCCGTCACTTCAAATATCACTACGAAGCCGAAGCTTCTGTTAAGAAAAGAAAGTTAAAAAACTCCTTATCACATCGTCAGTTTAAAATTTTCAATAAACAGGGTAATTCTACTTACAGCGTTTGCGCGAAAATTTTGACATTGAATCAGACCAGAGCAGAACGAGATGCATTAACACGCAGGATCCAATATGAGGGCAGGCAAAGCGTAAGAACATTGGACATTTTTTTAGGCATTAAATATTTTTTTCTTTGGGTTAAGAATAAATCCCTTCATTATCATAGTTAGAATCATTTTGCCAAATGAAGGGTTAGCGTCATTGCGAACAGAAGCGCGGGAATTTGCGCGGTAGAGTGAAGCAATGACGGTCTCTAAGTGCATTAAAAACATCGCTGCAACGTAACATCACTTCCTGTTATCCTCTCCCATCACCATGCTTACATAATTCTCGTAACGGCTTAATTTAATTGCCCCTGTTTTAACTGCGTCCAGAATGGCGCACTTAGGTTCATTGATGTGAATGCATCGGGATTCAAATTTACATTCCAATCGAAGGTCGCGCATTTCCGGAAAGTAATCTGAAATTTCTTGCTGATTCATATCCACAAGACCCCATTCTTTTACACCCGGGGTATCAATCACGAAAGTATTTTGATCGACGGAAAACATTTCAGCAAAGGTTGTAGTATGTTTACCTTTTTCAGAGAATTCCGAAACGTCACCCATGCTTTGAGTGATTAGCGGTGAAATCTTATTCAGTAAGGTTGATTTTCCCACACCTGAATGGCCCGCAACTAAAGTAATTTTCTGCCGAAGTATTTTAAGAATCGCAGAAGGATCATCGTACAATGCGGAAACAGAAAAGCATGTAATACCAATGTCAGTATATAATGTGATTAGCTCGTTAAGAGACTGAAGTCCTTCCTCATCCAGCAGATCTTTTTTATTAAAGACAATTACCTGGGGAATTCGAAACGCTTCGGCACTCACCAGACACCGATCAATAAATCCCAGCGATGTTCTTGGAAAAGCGAGAGTTACAACAATTAACAGCTGATCAATATTGGCAGCCAATACCTGAGCATGGCCGGTTTTTTTTACCGACTGTCTTAGCATGTGATTACGACGGGGAAGTATTTCTGTAATGGAACCCACATCTTGCTCCAGTTCCATTAAGACATGATCGCCTACTGCTATCGGGTTAGATTCTTTGATACCTTCTAATCTTATCTTACCGCGAACCCTGCAATTATATTTAATTCCATCAATCCCGAGCACATCATAAAACGATCCCGTTGAGCGCATGACAATTCCTTCCATCATTTCAGAAGTTTATGGCAATACCGGACGATCTTTTCCGTGGCACCTAAATTTTCAATAATGTACGTGCGGGTCACTTCACAGGCCAATAAGAAATTTTCCGGAACATTCACCATCTCATATTTTTCTCTCAGATCAATATGATCCGCCACGTCAAAAGCGCCACCTCGGTTAATCAAATCTAGCGCCTCCTGAAATTTTTCATAATTCATATCTCCAAAAAAAATGGGTATTCCATAGCAAGCTGCTTCTAAAATATTGTGAAGACCCTTTCCAAAAGCTCCGCCTATAAAAGCAAACTCCCCATAACGGTAGAGTCGTGACAACATACCAATATTGTCAATAATTAATACTTGATAATCATCGAGTGGCTTGTCGCTCGTGGCTGAGTAACGAATGGACTTCACCTGGAGTGATCGTTCAATCTCAAGAAGAAAAGCTTCTGAAATCTCGTGGGGAGCTATAATAAATTTTGTTTTATTTTCATTGATAAAAGGAGCCAATACCTTCAGGTCTTCGGGCCAGCAACTTCCAACAACAAACGTTTTTTGACCTGCTTTAAATTTCTTTGCTATCGGAATTTCACTCCCTTCATTAACTATGGTATAAACTCTGTCGAATCGCGTATCTCCTCCAACTATACAAT
This sequence comes from uncultured Bacteroidota bacterium, assembly GCA_963837415.1. Taxonomy (GTDB): domain Bacteria; phylum Bacteroidota; class Bacteroidia; order Cytophagales; family Cyclobacteriaceae; genus Chryseolinea. The sequence goes on from CAWING010000012.1 coordinate 800,124, forward strand.
TTTGAATTCCAATCGACCGCAGTATGGTTAGTGACGTTTCATTTTGCACAAAAAAATAGGTGAAGTTTTTTAAAATATTTCTGTAGAAACTCCCATAGGTCTTAAAGAACAGTTGATCCGGTCTAAATATCGACGAGATCGAAAGCAGTGGAATATTTTTGCGCTTTAATGACCGGGTATAATGGTACCAAAATTCATACTTTACAAAAATAGCAACGGTTGGGTTGGTGATTGAAATAAATTGCCTGGCGTTGTCAGCTGTATCCCAGGGCAAATAAAATACATAATCGGCGTGATTGTAGTTTTTCCGAACTTCATAACCAGAAGGTGAAAAAAACGTGAGCAAAACTTTTACTTCAGGGTTTTCTTTCTTTAGCAATTCAATAACAGGTCTTCCCTGTTCAAATTCCCCTAGCGAAGCACAATGCACCCACACCAACTGACCTTGATGTTGTTGAAATGCGACTCGTAATTTTTGAAAGATATTTTTTCTGCCATTAATAAAGGCTTTGGCCTTGACATGAAAAAGAGCGGCGATGTTGAAACCCAAGCGTAAAAAAAATAGTCCAGTATTATAAAGTAATATCATCCAACGGCAAAAGTACAACCCAAACCGTGCATTTCAAGGTAATGTTTATGCCTTGGGGCACCTGGTTTCTCGGTTTTTAACTTTAAAATTCGGGCGGCCTTGTAAGTATTCATTTGTCCCCCAATTCCCTGTATCATCGTAAGAATAGATGTTATTATGATCAAAATAAGGGATAAACTCCATTCGTTTATTCCTTAAAAGGAAATTGTATACATGTTGTTTTAAAGCAACTCTGTAATATTTTCACCGAATTTGCGCACTTGGAAAGTTCGAAAAGCCCGTACTTTAAACCGTCAAATCCAAACTAATGGCATCACAACCTGTCCGTTCTTTTTGTATGAAAAGAATTCTTCTGGTTCTTCTTGTGTCGGTTCCATTTTGGTCCCATGCTCAAAACGAAGATGACATTGTAGACTTTTTAAAGGCGGGTCAGAGCGATGCTTCCAAGTTGATGCAAGCTTACCTCAATCCAATGATCGAGGGACTTTCATACGGCTTCAACGGTGGATGGTATCATACTGCCAAAGCCCATAATTCATTAGGATTTGATTTCGGCGTTTCTTTGAATGCTGTATTCATACCTACCTCTAAAAATTATTTTGATCCTCGGGATTTAAACCTTCAAGTAGTGGATTTGAGCAGTCCAGTTTCAGGAAGGGCCCCTACAATTATTGGTCCTAAGGAGCCAACTACTTACACTGTTGATTGGGATAACAACGGCACGCCTGATGGCGTCTCATTCAATGGCCCTGAAGGGCTAGACTTTAAAAAGAATTTTAAAGTTAGCGGCGTTTTGTCGCCAACTGCCCAATTAGGTATTGGCATTTACAAGAATACAGATTTAAAAATCCGATGGATGCCGGAGGTCAATGCTGGTTCTTCTAAAGTTAAACTGTTGGGTTTTGGTGTACTGCATGATGTAAAACAACACATTCCTGGAATTAAGACTATGCCATTTGACTTATCGATGCTCGTTGCGTTTACGAATATCAAGGGGTCAACAGATCTAACAGGAGGTTCCATCGATCGCCCTACAGGAGACACGAACCCACAGATTTTAAATTATCATATGAAGGCTTGGCTTATTCAAGCATTAATTTCTAAAAAAGTCTCAGTCGTCACCTTTTATGGAGGAATAGGTTTCAATACTATCAAGACGACATCAGATCTTAAAGGCGGGTATGTTGTTCCTGGTCCCAATGGTACTTCTGCAGCCGTCAAAGATCCGTTTTCCCTCGGATTTAAAAACAAAAGTTTTAAAGTTACTGCCGGTTTCCGGTTCAAATTTGGTCCCATTTATTTAAATGGTGACTACTCGTTACAGGAATACAATACTCTGAGCGTTGGACTAGGCGTTGCCGTCCGATAATTTTTTGCTTAAGGAAAGTAGAAATTCATTTCTACTTTCCTTTGTATTCTGGTGTTATTCTTTGATTGAAATCATTACTTCCATTTAAAAGAGAAAAGCCCCCTCCTGAGCAAAGAGGTAGGCTTTTCAATCAAAAGGCAGACTTATAAAAAGTATGCTTATGCTACATAAATGCAAAAACCTTTTATTACGTAACCCTTAGGCCTTATTTTTGCGGTCATAAATTATTTAAATCATTGCAGATCAGGTCACTATGAATAAAATAAAAGTGCTGTTTGTATGCTTGGGCAACATTTGCAGGTCTCCCCTGGCCGAGGGCATTTTTAAAGACAAACTGAAAAAAAAGAATCTCGAAAACATTTTTGAAGTCGATTCGTGTGGAACAGCAAATTACCATATCGGTGATTCTCCTGATTCCAGAACCCTTGCTAACGCCGAGAAAAATGGGATAAAGCTTGAACATTGTGTACGCCAATTCACATCAAATGATTTGGATGACTTTGACTTTATTCTCGCTATGGATAAAAACAATTATCAAAATATTTTGCGTTTGCTGAAAGACAAGTCGCATGCGGATAAAGTAAAGCTCATGCGTGAGTTTGACACGATTGGAAAAGGTAAAGACGTGCCAGATCCGTATTATGGAGGTGAGAAAAATTTTCAGGAAGTATATGAAATCCTGGATCGCTCCACGGAGAATTTTCTAAAGCATATCCAGGAAACTATTTTACAACACTCTTAACTGTTAACCAGTAAATTGGTAATCGGTAATCAGTATTCAGTGGCCGGTATGTCCCATCGCAGATGACAGTGCTACCAACCGATTACCGGTTACTGATTACCGTTTGCTTATTCATCTACTTCTTTCCCTCCAGCGCTTCACGTATCAATACTTTTACCCTCTCGGAGACCGGAATCTTAGCGGCTTCTTCAATGGCTCTGGGCGACATTTTTTTTAAGGTCTTCTGAAGAATATCAATCACCTTTTTTGGCTCATGTTTTTCGGCAAAATCCTCCAGGTAGTATTCTATAAACACAAGACATACCACATCTTCAAGAATCTTTGTGTCGGGATTGTGCTGCAATTCTTTTTTTAGAAGTAGGAATTTTACTTTTTCAATTGTATCAGCATCATACCGGCAACTGTTCAATATCTGTTCGGCAAGTTTAGCGTGATGTGATTTCAAGACATTGCGCCACTGCAAATAACCTTTTTTATCCATGGGATATGATTCCCTCGGTATCTCCCACCGGCCTATATGCTGGCAATGGACAGCGAGTTTTAAGTATTCTGGAGCGTTCGGAAAAAAAACATTCAGCCTCTGGCTCATCCGTTGTGCATAGAGCAGTTCTTTCGATACCATGCTACCTTCAAACTCTTCCAGATGCGGATCATTAAGATTATAAGCATCAAAGGTGGTAATTGCTTTTTCGAAACGGTCGCTCGGAGACATAAAAAGGAATTGAATGATTTCGTTATAAAGCTAATCAATCTCAGCAATGACTCGACTATGGGATTGCATGAGAAGATTTGTAATCTCATATTCATTGACAACTTTGCCAATGACAATTATCGCTGGTGAAGTGATTTCATTTTCTATGGCACGTCCGAAAATATCAGCTGCAGTTCCTATGATAACCTTTTGCCCAGCCAAAGTAGCTTCTTGAATGAGAGCCATTGGCTCATTTGGAGAACGTAGTCGTTGAAAGAGGTCAGCAATTTTTTGCAAATGCACTACTCCCATAAGAATTATAACAGTAGCTGAAGATTGTGCGGCTAACGTCAGATCCGTTGACATTTCTCCCGAAGATAACGTAGCTGTTACCACCCAGAAACTTTCATTTACTCCTCGTTTTGTCAACGGAATCCCTGCTGCAGCTGGGCCCGCTAAGGCGCTCGATATACCTGAAATAACCTCTACCGATATACCTCGTTGCTTGGCATACTCCATCTCTTCATGTCCACGACCAAAAACATATGGATCTCCTCCCTTTAGTCTAACCACACATCCATACCTGACTGCATAAAAGACAATGAGTTGATTAATTTCCTCTTGTGAAAATTCTTTCTTCTCCCTTCGCTTTCCTACATAAATTTTTTTGCAACGGTTTGGAGCGTACGCTAATAATTCAGGCGAGGCCAGCGCATCGTAAAGGATAACATCTGCACGCTGGATGGCTGCAAGTCCTTTCACTGTAATTAACTCCGGGTCACCGGGTCCGGCTCCCACGATTAATAATCTCGGCGAAATCGTTTTCATGATCATTTTAAAGTTTTATACGTAATTATACGTATTAATATGCTGCTAATTAATAGATAAATACGTATTATTACTTAAATATTGTGCATTTGTTACTTAAATCGTTTGCAATGAGCCGGGTTATCGTAGTTGGAAATGGTATGGTCGGATATAAGTTCTGCGAAAAACTTCGCATTCGATCAAAAGAGCATGAAATTACTGTATACGGCGAAGAACCAAGACCGGCATACGACAGGGTTCATTTAAGCAGCTATTTCACCGGGTCATCCGCCGATGATCTTTTGATGGCTCCCGTTTCGTGGTATGCGGAGAATAATGTTCAACTGCATACAAGCGAACTTGTAACGGAAATTAATAGAGAGAACAAAACAATCCGAACTCATGCCGGCAAGGTAGATCATTATGATTATCTCGTTCTGGCTACTGGCTCCAGCGCTTTTGTGCCAGTAGTAGAAGGTGTGGAGCGCCATGGAGTTTTTGTCTATCGAACCATTGAAGACCTGAATCAAATTATCGATTATGGTAAGAAGATAAAAAATGCCGCTGTATTAGGAGGAGGCTTGCTGGGATTAGAAGCAGCAAAAGCCTTGCTTGATCTAGGGCTTAAGACACATGTAGTTGAATTTGCCTCCCGCTTGATGCCACGGCAGATAGACGAGGCAGGCTCATCTGTACTTGCTCATAAGCTTACGCAACTAGGCATTACTATCCATACAAATAAGAATACCAAAAAGATTGCAGGCAATGGAAAATTAGAAGGTCTTGATTTTACAGATGGAAGTTCGTTGGCGATTGAAATGCTGGTTATTTCAGCAGGTATTCGACCTCGCGATGAACTGGCAAAAGCAACTAATTTAAAAGTCCATCCGCGTGGCGGCGTGTTAGTAGATGATCTGCTTCGCACAAATGATGAACGTATTTTTGCCATTGGCGAAGTAGCTGTTCATAATAACATGGTATACGGTTTAGTAGCCCCGGGGTACGAGATGGCCGATATCGTTGCTAAACAAATTGCCGGAGAGGTATCAAAACAATTTACCGGTTATGATATGTCAACCAAACTGAAGTTGATTGGTGTAGATGTAGGCAGCTTTGGCGACCCTTTTGGAGAAACTACAGGGAGCATTCCCATTGCGTATCAAGATAAACGCAACGGTGTATATAAACGCATTAATATTTCTGAAGACGGCAAATATTTATTAGGCGGAATTCTGATCGGAGACGCCAGCCAGTACAATATGTTTCATCAAATGGTGGTAAATAAAATGCCACTACCCGGACAACCTGAATCACTCATCATAGGGTCAGGGGGAAAGAATGAGCCTGAAGGAGCCGGGGTTAAAAGTCTTCCTGATACAGCCCAGATTTGTTCGTGTGAGAATGTCTCGAAAGGCGCATTAGTTTGTCAAATTACCGATCAAGGAGCAAAGACTGTTGATGATTTGAAAAAAATTACCAAAGCATGTACAGGGTGCGGTGGTTGTACCCCAATGGTAAATGACATCTTAAAGGTTACACTCGAATCGTTAGGGCATAAGATAAAAAAGGCACTGTGTGAACACTTCGATTATTCACGGCAGGAGCTTTACGATATCATTAAAGTAAAAGGTGTTAAGAGTTATGATGCGTTGTTGAATTCCGTTGGCAAAGGAGATGGATGCGAAATTTGTAAACCTGCAGTCGCTTCTTTGCTTGCCAGTATCTGGAATGAGCTTATTGCTGAGCAAGCTACTATTCAGGATACCAATGACCGCTACCTGGCAAACATACAACGAGGCGGAACGTACTCCGTAGTTCCCCGGATTGCAGGCGGAGAAATAACACCTGCGAAGCTCATGGCTATCGGAAGGATTGCACAGAAATACGGCCTCTATACTAAAATCACAGGAGGTCAACGTATTGATATGTTTGGAGCGCGTGTGGATCAGCTTCCGGAAATATGGGAAGAATTAATTGTTGAAGGTTTTGAAAGTGGCCATGCCTATGGAAAGGCATTGCGTACCATAAAAAGTTGTGTAGGCTCGACGTGGTGCCGCTTCGGAGTTCAGGATTCGGTTTCATTTGCCATCTTCGTCGAGGACCGATATAAAGGATTACGTGCACCCCACAAATTAAAGGGCGCTGTATCAGGATGCATTCGGGAGTGTGCCGAAGCACAATCCAAAGACTTCGGAATTATTGCCACTGAAAAAGGATGGAATCTATATGTGTGTGGAAATGGCGGGGCGCGACCACAACATGCCAAGTTACTCGTAAATGATGTTGACACTGAAACCTGTATAAAATTGATTGATCGCTTCCTTATGTTCTACATCAAAACCGGAGATCCATTAACCCGTACTGCAACATGGCTTAACAAAATGGAAGGAGGTCTTGCGTACTTACGCGACGTTATTGTGAACGACTCCCTGGGGATTGGTGAAGAATTGGAAGCAGAGATGAAAGACCTCATTGCAAATTACCATTGTGAATGGAAGAAGGTTGTTGAAAGTCCGGAATTAAGAGCTCGTTATAAGCATTTCATAAACGATGAAGAACCTGATTCGAGCCTTTCCTTTGTCGATATGAGAAATCAAAAAATCCCTGCTGATTGGAACAAAAAGTAGCAGCGCGAATACCAATAAACTTTTCACTATGAAAAATGAAGCATCAACGACAAGTTCAAATGATATAACGTCTTCCTTTATTATGGATCTTGAAAATAACCTGTCTGCTACGCATAACAACATCAAAGTTTGGTTCAAGGCCGCGCGAGTGATGGACTTTCCTGAAAATGGGGGCGCCTGTATAAAATATAAGGACTTGCAAATTGCCGTGTTCAACTTTAGCCGTAGAAACGAGTGGTATGCTTGTCAGAATATGTGCCCTCACAAAATGCAAATGGTTTTATCGCGGGGTATGATCGGATCGCATAATGGCCAGCCTAAAATAGCATGCCCTTTCCATAAAAAAACTTTTTCATTGAAGACAGGCGAATGTCTCAATGCAGAAGAATGTGCTATAGCCGTTTATCCTGTGCGCATAGAAAACGGATATGTTCACATTGGCTTTACCGCAGAATTTCTGGACTCCACGAGTTAGTTTCGGGTTTAAAGTTTCGAGTTTCGCTTAAATTTACCTTCATCTAGTATCTAAAAGATGAAAGGTTAGCATACAATTTTTTATCGAACAACTTTAAACCTTAAACTCGCAACTTTAAACTATTTTCCCGTCACATGACTTTAGATTTTAATCCTGAGAGTAAATTAACCTTCAACCGTTTTAGCAAACTAGGCGTTTGGTACATCTTTGCGCTTAGTGTTATTGCAACCGTATCCATTGTGGGCCAAATTCTCATCCAGGATCACCTTCAAAATCAAATCAGCGATTCCCGTGTGGTTAATCTTGCGGGTACACAGCGTTATAAAAGTCAATGGATTGTAAAAATGTCACTCCTGCTCTATGCGGACATTGAACACAGACATTTTCCCGACAAAATTCAAACTCTTGAAAAGTTATTGGAACAATGGAAAACCGGGCACTATGGATTACAACAGGGAAACGAAGCTTTACACCTTCCCGGCTCGAACAGTGAAAAGGTAATCAGCATGTTCAAAGACCTGGAGCCCTATTTTATTAACGTGTATAACAGCGCTAGTCACATTATTGCATATAAAAAAGGAAATCTTTCAGATAACACCGAGCTGCAACGAACGATAAAAACGCTTCTCGACAACGAGACGGTATTTCTCGAAAAAATGGATCACATCGTTTTTCAATACGATGCTGAAGCCCGGGAGAAAGTAGCGACATTAAGCAACCTTGAGTATGTGTTGCTGTCTCATTTCTATCGTGGTGATTGTTCTGGAAATCTTATTCGTATTCCGTCCTACCACAAAACAAGTTAACAAGACTGTCAATCAGTTAATCATTTCAGAAAAAAATGCCAAGCAGCTTAGCAAAGAAATTGGAGCCTTATATGCTTCGCTTGAGAAGTCTTATGAGCAGATCTCAAACATTAATCTCCCTGTAGAAAATCCGCGTCTTTTGGCAAAGGCTGACAAAGGAGGCAACATTGTATTTGTCACGGATCTATTTGAGGAATTAAACAAGAAAGAAATCAACATAACCGGCATGCCTCTCTCTCAACTTTTTGAAGGAATGGAAAATCCAGGCGACTGGATGGACGAAGTTGTAGATACCGTATCCGAAGGCAATCATTGGCAAGGAGAAGTATATTTCCGGGATGCTAAAGGCGGAGATTGCTGGATTGATATGACAGTCACACCGGTATATAATGAACAACAGGACATTGAAGAACTACTCATTTTAGGTACAGACCTGACCGTCCGCAAATTGGCTGAGCGCAATATGAATGTTAAAAGCAGAGCGGAAATTGAAAAGAAAATTAACCAGCAAAAATTTCGCTCTGTACTTATTCTGGAAGGTCAGGAAGAGGAGCGCAAACGCATTGCCATGGATATTCACGATGGTATCGGGCAAATGTTAACTTCGCTGAAATTTCAGATTGAATCCATTAATTTAAAGGAAAGTGAGAAGGCACAAATCAAAATCTCAGAGGTCGACCTGCTCATTAAGCAAATCATAAAAGAGGTGCGGAAAGTAACTTTTAATCTAAAGCCTACGGTATTGGGTGATTATGGCTTACAGGCTGCACTGAATGTTTTTATCCAGGAAATAGGAAAGCTTATCGATATTAAATTAATTTATAAAACTGAAGGCGAGTTATACCGGCTTCCGCAAAAAATTGAAAACAATATTTTCCGGATCATTCAAGAGGCCATTAATAACGCCATTAAATATTCTGAGGCAGAAGTCATCGAAGTATTTTTGCGTCAGACTGAAAATGATTTGACTATCATTGTTAAAGATGCCGGAATAGGGTTTGATCCGAAGATTGTGGAAGGCCGAAGTGTGAACATTGAATCAGGTCGCGGTTTTTTCAATATGTATGAACGGACGGAATATGTGAATGGTCATCTGGAGATTGTTTCAGATCCTGGTAAGGGCACAACGGTGATGTTGACTGTCCCAATGCGAAGTGCAGTACTGGTAGATTAAAAGCTTGCAAATACAATGGAAAAAATAAGCATAGTATTAGCCGATGACCATGTGCTGGTGCGCAAAGGGATTAGAGCTATGCTTGAATCGGATACGGAAATCAATGTGGTGGGCGAAGCTAGCAATGGAACAGAAGCCTTGCAGGTGGCGAGTGAATTAAAACCAAATATACTTATCCTTGACATCCGAATGCCCGAAATGACGGGCCTTGAAGCTGCTGCCAAACTAGATGAGTACGCTCCGAATACAAAAGCTGTAATTCTCTCCATGCACGACTCCGAGGAATATGTACTGCAGGCATTGGATTCGGGAGCGTATGGATATTTATTGAAAGACACTGACAAAAACGAATTTGTGAAAGCATTAAAACAAATTCATAGCGGTAATAAATATTTCAGTGGGGCGGTGTCCAACGTGTTAGCCAATCGCCTGCTGAATACCAAACTTCCAACCCGGACTGCGCCCGTAGAAGATCCTTATAGTCTGACGAGAAGGGAAAAGGAAATTCTGCGCATGGTCATAGACGGACAACATAATAAACAAATTTCCGAGTCCTTCGGTAAAAGTGTGCGCACCATAGAAACACATCGCTTTAATATTATGAAAAAGTTAGGTGTAAATAATGCCATCGATATGGTTAATAAAGCGGTAAAGGAAAATCTGGTGTAGTTTAGAGTAGCACAGGGTATAACGCTTACCTTAAAATGAGCTTTAAGCCACAAGCTACAAGCTGCAAAGATTACGCTCTACGCTTGTAGCTTGTACCTTGAAGCTTGAGGCCAAATTCACCGCCTGGTTTCCTCCATTCACCTACTACACGCTATTACCGGCCTATTTGCTATGTCCGGAGCCGATTACTCTCCCGTTATTTGAATCATAAACAAACAAGTAGTATGGAACTGCAAGACAATAACAATAAAGATCTTGAATCAGGTAGAACAAATGGTTCTTTTAATCGCGGACAGGCGCTAGCCGGTTTGATCATTGTCGTCGTAGGCGTTCTCCTGTTAGCCAGACAAGTAGGAGTAGAATTTCCGTATTGGTTCTTTTCCTGGCCGATGATGCTTATTGCAATTGGCGTATTTGTAGGCGCGCGCCATTCTTTCCGAAATCCAGGATGGATGATACCGGTAGTCATAGGCGCCGTGTTTCTGATCGAACGCATTGCACCAGATATTATGATCAGAGAATATGTCTGGCCGATCATTATAATCAGCGTAGGCCTCTTTATGATTTTTCGCCCGCGAGGGCGGCATTCTGGAGAATGGAGGATGTTGAATAAACGCAAAGAACCTTTTGGTGATGCCTTGTCAGATAATTCTTTTGAATCGGTCATGATATTTGGCAGTGATAAAAAGCAGATTATTTCCAAAGATTTTAAAGGTGGCGAAAGCGTTTGCGTCTTAGGTGGCGTGGAAATAAACCTGACGCAAGCCGATGTCACAGGCACTGCCGTAATTGAAATTGTTCAACTGTTTGGCGGAACAAAAATTATAGTCCCTCCACACTGGAAAATACAAACCAATGAACTCGTGTGCGTTTTTGGAGCGCTTGAGGACAAACGTCAGATAAATGGCAGCGTTGTAGACCCGACTAAGGTGCTGATATTAAAAGGTACGTGCATCTTCGGTGGAATCGATTTGAGAAGTTTTTAAAGTATGTATATCGTTTTAATTATCCTTCAAGCATTTCTTATGAACTGGTACATCACTAAAATAGTATTCAATATCGCGGCCGATCACAGTTCCCATCAGTTCGATGAACAATTAAGATTGGTTACAGCTGAAAGTAAAGAAGAAGCTTTCTTAAAAGCACGTACTATAGGCCTTCGTGAAGAGGACACTTTTTATAACGACAAAATGAAAGAAGTAAAATGGGAATTTGTTAATGTTTCAGAAATCATACCGATTCGTAATCTGGAAGATGGCACCGAATTATATTCCCGTATCCATGAAACAGAAGAAGCAACGTCGTATATTAACTTTGTCCATCGGAAAGCCATTGCACTTCGAAAGAACTCAAGCCTCTTTTATTAATTCATGCAAACTTTAACTGTCCGCAATTTTTCAATGGGTTACTTCACGGTGATCTACCTGGCATGGTGGATCATCTGGATTGTCCTTCAGACACTGGTATTGTATAATACCGGTGTCTTAGACTTGGACACAGCCATAAAGGATGCATCAGTTACCAACATCATACTTGCAATGGCAGGATACGTGATGATTTCAAGCATGCGTTTTTATCATCCTCGAAAAGTCCTGCATCTTGCGTGGAGCATTGGTCTCGCCGTTACTTGCGTTTTTCTCATACGCTGGGTAGCACTGCAATTACTGAGTGAAGAAATTGGGTACGCCGAATTCCTGGAAAAATCCATGATTGTCCGCGGACTGTTCTCCTGGTTAATGATAAGTATTATTACAGTCATAAGCTGGATGTGGTTTTACTTGCGTGAGCAGCAGGAAATTGAAAGTAGAAAGGTAAATATGGAAAAGCTCGCCCGCGAGGCTGAGTTATCGAAATTAAGACAGCAACTTCAGCCTCACTTTTTGTTCAATAGCTTAAATTCGATAAGCGCGCTCATTGGCACAAAACCGGATGAAGCGCGAAAAATGATCCAGGAGCTTTCCGATTTTTTACGTGGAACCATAAAAAAAGATGACCAGCAATATGTAAACCTGGAAGAAGAACTAAAACATTTGCAACTCTATCTCGAAATTGAGAAAGTGCGTTTTGGTCATCGGTTAAAAACAGAAGTTGAACATGACGACCAAACCAATAAAATGCTATTGCCGTCTTTATTATTACAACCGCTGGTGGAGAACGCCATAAAATTCGGTTTGTATGATACCATTGGCGAGATCACGATTCGACTGGAAGCGAAGGCAGCAGAAAATCATCTGTGCATCCGAATTCAAAACCCATTTGATCCGGAAACATCCCAGCCTAAACCAGGTACAGGATTTGGATTAAATTCCGTGCACCGCAGGCTGTATTTACTTTACGGGAGAAGCGACTTATTATCGACAAAACAAAATGAAAACATTTTTACAACGGAGCTTAAAATTCCCCAACCGGCATGATCAAGGTTATACTTATTGATGATGAACCCCTGGCACGCAGCATCGTAACAGAATATCTGCAAGCCTACCCGCAATTTGAAATCGTACAAGCCTGCGGCGATGGATTTGAAGGTGTTAAAGCTATCGCCCAGCATAAACCCGACTTGATCTTCCTTGACATTCAGATGCCAAAGATCAACGGTTTTGAAATGCTGGAACTTATTGAACAACCTCCCGCAGTGATTTTTACAACCGCATTTGATGAGTATGCCATTAAAGCCTTCGAATCACATGCCATTGATTACTTATTAAAACCTTTTAGCAAGGATCGTTTTGATAAAGCCCTTCAAAAGTGGTTACAGCAAAATAGTCAGGCACAGGTTAAGCCAACGCACACGGTTTTGCTGAATGAAGAAATCCGAAAGCCTGAAGAACGAAATCGGATCGTAGTAAAAGAAGGGAGCAACATCAAAATCATTCCTGTTCACGATATCCTGTATATCGAAGCATACGATGATTACGTAAAGATCTTTACGCAAAAAGAAATGTTCCTAAAAAAGAAAACCATGAGCTTTTTCGAACAAAATTTAAATGCTTCACAATTTGTCCGGGTACATCGTTCCTATATACTGGCATTGCAGCAGCTTACCAAGATTGAACCCCTGGAGAAAGACACACACATTGCGCTGCTTAAAAATGGAGTCAAAATCCCCTTGAGTAAAAGCGGATATCTTAGGCTGAAAACTGTCTTAGGTATTTGAACTTCTTACACCATTTTTCTTCAAACTCAACCGAGCCAGGAAAGCACTGATTATAGTTAAGACAGCCCCTGCAATCATAGCTGCTCCCGGAAAATAAATTTCAGATCCAGGCTTCGAAAAATAATAGAACAACCACGTCATTAGCAGCGGGCCGAGAATGGAGGTAAGGCTGACCAGACTTGTTAACGCACCTTGTAGCTCCCCTTGCTGGTTGGCTGGAACCTGTGTCGACATAATACCCTGTAACGAGGGGCCAGCAATTCCACCCAAACAGTAAGGGACAAGAAAAGCAAACATCATCCAACCCTTCGTCGCCAGGCCGAATAACAGAAATCCGATAGCGTATAGTACAAGTCCCACATAAACACTGCGCTCCTGACCAAGTTTGGGAATGATATACCGGATCAACCACCCTTGAACAATTGCAACCATTAATCCAACAAAGCCGAGTGAATAGCCAACCATGTCTTCATCCCAGTGATACTTTTCGATGGTGTAGTATGACCAGGTACTCTGAACCGCGTGGCCTGCAACATAAATCAGGACGATAGAAGCGACGAGACCTAATATAACTTTGTAGCGGAGAAAAAATCTCAGCGAGCCCAATGGGTTAGCTCGCTTCCAATCAAACTTTCTTCGGTTTTCTGGCTTCAGCGATTCCGGTAATATAAAATATCCGTACAACCAGTTGATGAAAGTGAGAATAGCAGCCGCGATGAAAGGGGCTCGTAATCCGTACTTCGCTAAAAGTCCCCCTAGCGCCGGACCAATGATAAAACCTAAGCCAAACGCTGCCCCGATCAATCCGAAATTTTGCGCACGTTTCTCCGGTGGGCTAACATCTGCAATGTAGGCTGCTGCGGTGGTAAAACTTGCACCCATGATTCCGGCGAGAATTCTTCCAACAAATAACCAACTAATGGTAGGCGCTAACGCCAAAAGGATGTAATCAAGACCAAATCCAAACAACGAAATAAGTAAAACGGGTCTGCGTCCATATTGATCGCTCAGATTACCCAGCAAGGGAGAGAAAATAAATTGCATCACCGAAAAAGAAGCCACTAGCCAACCTCCGTACGCTGCAGCCTCGGGAATACTGACATGCATAAGCCCGCTGAGCAGGTTGGGTATAACAGGAATAATGATCCCGAACCCAATCACGTCAATCAATAATGTGATAAAGATGAAACCTAACGCTGGATTTCTGTTGGACATAAAGGGCAATTTGGCCTCAAGTTAAAACCAAATTTTCGATTCGACCGCCTATTTTATTGGCAAGTTTAAATTTTCCATGAAGATCTAACAGAGTTTAGCGAAGATGGAATGTGAGGGGCTTAATGAAGTCATGAATATTAATTGGCTCTATCTAGAAAGGATGATTAAGATCAATCCAATGGCAAAACATAACAACATAATTTTAAGAATGAGATCCGTACCTTTTGGAGCTCCTCTGAATTCCTTCCAAATATAAATCCCCCACAACGCTGCGACTACTGTAGCGCCTTGACCCAGGCCGTAAGAAATGGCCGGCCCTGCTTTTCCAGATGCAATGATATTAAAAGACATTCCCAGGCACCAGATAGATCCGCCCAGAATTCCAGTTAGGTGGCTGCGAAATGACCCTCTGAAATAATCCGAATATGAAACTGGCCAGCCCGTAAATGGATACCGCATCAACAATGAATTAAATACTACATTGCTTGCTAAAATGCCAATTGAAAAAATGAATACTGCTGTATATGGACTTAATTTTCCTGACTCTGGTACGGTAAAGTCCTGGAACATGGAGGCTGCGACATATTTATAAAACAGACCCATCATTGCACCACTTACGATGGACAATAAAAGTCCTTTCGTAGAAATTTCCGTATGCCCTGACATCATTCTGCGATAAGCACCCGAATTCAATAAAATGGCTATCACGATAAAGGTCACGCCCCCAAAAAGTAAAAACACATTGCCCACCGGCACGCTGACATAATTTACAATTACGCCGATTACAAGGGCCAGTCCAATTCCTACCGGAAATGCAACTGACATGCCTGCGATGGCAATTGCTGCGACTAGCAAAATATTCGCAGCATTAAAAATAACCCCGCCTATAAATGCAGAAAAAATGTTTTTGCGATCCGCTTGAAGAAAGTCATTAATAAAGGAACGGCCCTGTTCGCCAATGCTTCCAAAAGTAAGAGCAAGCAGGAGAGAAAATAGAACAATACCAATTACATAGTCCCAGTAAAACAATTCAAAACGCCAGGAACCAGCAGATAATTTCTGCGTATTTGCCCATGAACCCCAGCAGATCATCGTGATCACACAAAAGAAAACTGCTACGGAATAATTTTGTACAATAAACATAATATGGTGGAGATCAGGTTATGAATTATTAAGATATTGCAATGTAATTTCACTCACTTCGTTTCGATAAGGTAATGATGATTGAGCGCCCATTCGAGTGACAGAAATGGAAGCAGCCTTACACGCAAAACTTACAGCTTTATCAATTTCAAACCCTTCGGATAATGCCACAGCAAGCGCTCCACTAAAACAGTCTCCCGCTGCGGTTGTGTCGACAGCCGTAACCGGTGGTGCCGGGATAAGTTTTGCGACGGATTTTGTGTGCAAATAGGCGCCCCGTGGGCCGAGTGTAATCACTACATTAGGCACTCCGAACTGATGCAACTGAAGGGCTGCCTGCTCCGCGGTTAAGAGGTCAGTAATCCGGATTCCTGTAAGCAATTCAGCTTCAGATTTGTTGGGCGTAATGATATGGAGATACTTCAACGCTTTTTTATCAAGAGCGCGAACAGGTGCCGGATTGAGAATAACTTGACAGCCTTTAGCGTATCCTTTTTCAATGGCAAACTCAACAATTTGGATAGGTATCTCCAATTGCATTAAAATTATGGCAGGTTCACGGATTGATTCCAAGGCTTGTTCGACGATTTGTGTATTCAAATAGCTATTGGACCCTGGCGCTACAATGATACTATTCTCCCCGTGGGCATCGACACCGATCAACGCTACACCGGATGGATGATCGCTGTCCATCGTTATGAAAGAGGTGTCTATATTTTCGCGCTGAAATTGTTGAAGAGCCTGTCTGCCAAATAAATCATCTCCCACCTTGGCAATGAAAATAACTTTGCTGCCTAACCGCGCGGCGCTAACCGCCTGATTTGCTCCCTTTCCGCCTGGATTCATAAGAAATGTTCCACCCATCACGGTTTCTCCGGGCATGGGTAATTTTTCAGTCTTAACAACCATATCGGTATTTGAGCTACCGATTACAATGACGGGTAATGCCATAATTTTGAGTGTCAATATTCAATCCATCACTAAACTATTTTTTTAACGGATAAGATTATATTTCGCCTCGTTGGTACAAATAGTTAATAGTGCGGGATCTTGGGGTTTGATTTAAAATTATTGAATTCAAGACATACTGGATTCTTGTTTTTGTTCTTTTGAATATAGCAAGATACCTCAAATTACTAGGTACATACTGCCGATAAGAAGTTAAACAAACTAAAAATAAAAGTAATGGCCACTAAGAAATTCATCTTTTGAAAATGAAATCAAAGTTCAACGCTATAATTTACAAAACGGGTATCAATCCCTGTGTGGATGTACCTGTATCTATAACAAAGTCTATGACACCCGCAAAAGGTTTTATACGGGTAAAAGGAAAGATCAACGACTTCGAATTCGAAAAATCATTAGTGCCCGTAAAAAACGCTCCGTATAGGTTGTTTGTCAATCTATCAATGCTTAAGGGTGGAAATGCTGAAGTTGGTAAAAGAGCACAGTTTTACCTGAAGCAGGATAAAGAAGGAGTTGAAAAAAAATACACCGCTCCCGATTTACTTTTAAAACAACTCAAGGACAAGAATCTGCTTCACGATTTTAATACACTGACCGCCTCCCGCAAAAAGGATATTATCAAATATTTAAATTATCTTAAAACGGAAGAATCATTACTTAGGAATATTAAAAAAGTAATTCATCAACTATTGACTAAAGGAAAAAAAGTACGGGTACCTTAAGAATTCCCCACTAGTCTCAACTAGCCGACAAAGGTCATAGCCAATTCGTGTTGATATTTGTCAATAAACATTTTCATACAACTTTTATCCCTCATCAAGCCTGCTTTTAAAATTGTCAATACTCAAAACTACTATATCATTCCGATAAATCCTTTAACATATCTCTGAACTTTTGATAGAGTGGTCCTCCTAAACGTTGTTCCCATCTTTTTTCAAATTGATAATTGATCTGTTGCGCTTTACTTTTTAAAGTTTGTCCTTTTGATGTTAAAATGAAAAGCACGGCGCGCGCATCAGCTGGATCCAGCTTTCTTTTTAAATAGCCATACTCTTCCAATTGATAGACCAAAGCACTCATCGATTGCTTGGTAATTCCAACCTGCGTAGCTAACGCTGTGATCCTTGAGCCATCTTCATTAAGGTATTGGAAAACCAAACCATGCGACGGAGTAATTTCAGGGTAGCCTTCTTCAGAAAGCCGCTGATGTAGATGAGCAACCAGGGCATCGTATAGTTGACGTAAATAAGCCCCGGTATTTTTGTATTTTTCTTTCACAACCTTGTAACTTAATTTTAGACTCTGCGTAAATATAGTCAGTTAAACTGACTAAATCAAATCATAATGAAAACATCAATGGAATTATTAAAAGGTTTTAAGAGCAGCGCCAACTCAGAAAATACCCGCGCCATTCCCGGGGCAGTTTTTCACTTTTTAAGTATGGGGCATGAAACGGAAGGTCGGCATTCATTAATAAAAATCATCGTATATCGCGGTGCAGAGCCGCCGGCACACACCCATTCGCGCGAAGATGAGTCGTATTTTATTTTAAAAGGAAGCATCAAGTACACCGTAGGAGAAGATATCCTCACGGTAACGGAAGGGGAATATGTTTATTTACCCAAAGACCTACAGCATAAATTTGAAATTCTTAGCGAAAAAGCAGAAGTATTGATGTTGATCAGTCCTGCCGGTTTGGATCAATGGTTCTGGGACAATAGCGCACCTGCGCCCGAAGGAAATCCCCTGCCGATACCCGAAGGCCCACCGCCAGCTCATGTAGTTGAACACTTTGTGAATTCCTTGCGTGAATATGGTGTAGAAATGAAATAACTATCTCTAAAGTAAATAAACCTGCCGGAGTTGATCCAGCAGGTTTATATTCTTCATCTCAACTTTCAATTCTTTTTTTTCCGTTCCGCTTTCTGAGCTTCCCACTTTTGAAATTGCTCCTGCGTTAATATTGTTTTTGTTTTTGCATGATATTCGCCGCGAAGTTGTTTCATCTTTTCCCGCGAATCGGCTCTGGCTGTTGTGCTTTCTTTTCTTATTGCCTGAAATTTTTCGCCAAATTCCTTATCTATGGCTTTCATCTTCGAAGTTTGTTCCTCCGTGAGCGAAAGGTGTTTCTGCATTCTCAATGCATGATCTCCCTGCGATTTTTTCGCATCAGCTCTATGCCGGTGTTCTTTTGCTTTCCGAAGCGAAGCCCATTTGGTGTTTTGCTCTTCAGTTAGCACCTTTTTAATCGCAGTGTTCTTTTCACTATGCAATGCTTTCATTTTTTGTTTCCTGGCATCGGTCGACAGGCTGGAATCACTCCGCATTTGAAACCATTTACTATCGTACTCCTCATTAATCGCTTTTATACCCTTGTGTTGAACATCGTCTAATTCCAATGCCGTCTTCATTCTATCAGCCTGCTTCGCAGCGCGTTCTGTGTGATCCACTTTCCCCTGGGCAAAAATGATTGTGCTTACAATCAGCAACCCAAATACCATAATATATTTTTTCATATCTTTTTGTTTCACCATTAGACTACAGATGTCAGGCCAGGATTAATGCGTCTGAAAAGTATTAGACAGAAAGTATTTTCTATTCTATAGAAAGGGAAATTAAATCGACGGAAGCGTGACATCAAAAAACAAAAATGATGAGAATTTACCTCTTCTCTTTGCACCTTTTCTTTTATCAGTTCCTAAAAAAAGCAAATTAGGTAATGATACTTTTGATCGCCTCTTCCACTCATTCAGAAATTATTTTCATCAATGATCAGCCTGTCGAACATGCGTTCAGGTTTACATTGGTATTGGCTTAAAGGAGGAACGCGAATTTTCTAGTAATACAAATATTATCTCGTCAGAAACTCTGCTCTATCGGAAATTTCTTAATCAACAATCAGTTAGTTCGGATCAATTTTGTATGTCGGAATTGGCCCTTCAGATTGTCGTATTTACCCACCTTCGTTCTATGTTATCGCCAGTAGATTTGTATCAACAATAACAATTAAAGAAACCAAAAAACAATTTTTATGGAAACTATCAAACTTCATCAACCCCAAAACACAGTCGCACGCAGCGCTTTGGACAGGGAGAATCCTGAGTACCTCTGTATCCTATTCCTATTGTCTGGGTCCGGCTTTTCTTGCGGGATGAGAGGCTGCGGACAATTATTCCTTTCAGAAAGGAAGATGAGCTTTTACCACAGGTCATTTAAAATGTTATTCCTAATGATCTCATTATCATCAGGAATAACTTATTGATTTACGGGACCTCCCAATTTTTTCAATATAACCTGTAAAGCATTACATAAATCCTTAAACTTGGCGTGCTTCCTTACAAAATCGTGAGCACCCAGTTTACGATAATCATCGGCATCGCGTGGAATGATCGTTGTAGAGTAAATTATAATGGGGATTTGGCTCCACTTATAACTTTTCTTGATCTGCACAAGCACCTCCCTCCCGCTCATTCGCGGCATATTAATATCCAAGAATATAACATCAGGTAATGGTTCAGCTCGGAGAATTTTCAAGGCGTTTAGTCCATCATTGGCGACCAGACATTGCGCTTCCGGATTAACTTCCATAAGCGCCTCACGGAAGATATCGGTGTCATCCGGATCATCATCAATGCAAAGAACAACCATAGTTTTTAAGATTAATTGCCTTTTAGGCTTGAGATCATTAAAGTAACAAAACGATTCGGTAAACATAAAATCACAAGTAATAGCTGCGTAAATAAATCAAGGATTTTATTTTCAATAAATCTCCATTTTACAAAAAGTCCGAATCGATCGACCAAAGGCGCAATAGAAAAGGTATACCTACAAACTAAAAAGAGATTATGAGCGTTCTTCCCCCATGGAAAAAAAAATTCTCTTCGGAATTTCCGTTTGCCTGCTCCTTTACGGATGTAATGGCATTAATCCCTTTGATAGTCCCCTGATCAAATCGCCACCGTACAAGAAATATATCCAGTCATTGGAACAAGCGGAACTTGATGAGACCGTAATGGCTCAAACATGGATCCGCGCAGGTGAAAATGCTCTCAAAGATTCTATTATTGTTTCCTTACCATTTTCCGAATCTGGTTATTTTAACGCCAGCGAGCCCGGTGCGCGGTCGTACCGATTTGAGGCCAGAGAAGGCCAGGTCCTTACGGTTACCGGAGCTATGGTAGCAAAGAAAAATGCGCGTTTTTTTCTTGACCTATTTGGCTGGAAAGAGAATGAATGGAATCCTCTTGCGCATGGTGATTCAACGTTCAACCTCACTTATGAATTCGACACGGATCAGTCGCAATGCCTAATTCGTATACAACCAGAATTGCTTGTTACTGCTTACTATACCATCAGCATATCGCTTACACCTGTGCTGATAAATCCGGTATCCGGAGCCACCAATAAGTCGATTGGAAGCTTTTATGGAGATTCGCGCGATGGAGGAAAACGCAAGCATGAGGGTGTTGATATTTTTGCCAAAAAAGGGACCCCTGTCGTTGCCCCAACTGCAGGGTACGTTTCACGGGTGGGAACGAGCGCGCTAGGTGGAAAAGTTGTATGGATGCAGGATATAAAACGACGTCACTCCTATTACTTTGCTCATTTGGATTCTCATGCCGTGAAAGCAGGAACAAAAGTAAACAAAGGTGATATTTTGGGTACAGTAGGAAATACAGGTAACGCCCGATATACTCCGTCTCACCTTCACTTTGGAATTTATCAAAGTAAAAGTATCGATCCCGTCCATTACATTCGAACACTCGAAACTACTGTTAATGCGCTGCCATGGGATACTACCTTCAGCCAACCAGATTTCAAAGTCACTGCGAAAAGTATCCCCTTAAGAACAGGTCCGGGAGAAAAGCATCTTAGCACAGCAACATTGAAAAAAAATACTTATCTCAAGGTAATCGCACAAAGCGACACCTGGTATCGCGTTCTTCTTCCTAATGAAAAGCAGGGTTTCGTCTCCAAACAAAAGATCGCTGCCATTCAAAAAGGAAAGCGAACGCGTTTAAAACGAGCTACCGTTCTGTTGTCGGAAACTAATTTAGAAGCTGCTCCTCTGGCACACCTGGAATCCGCCACACCTGTTGAAGTGTTAGCTAATTTTGAAAGCTTTCAGTATGTAAGAACAAAAGATGGACTTGTGGGATGGTTAATGATGTAACCTTATTGTTCATAGAATGCTTTCCCGCACCTTACTAAGAATCGTTAAATTTCAATCGCTATCATCTGTTTTGTGAACATGTCAATTGTTTTTACGTTGCAAACTTAGATCGTATCATATTTCAGATATAAAAAGATCGGTCATATCATCGTCTGCTTTTTAACATCGATAAACGTGAAATTATGAAGTACAGAAACCTTGCTAACACGGAAGAAAAATTATCAGCCATTGGACTTGGCTGTATGGGCATGAGCTATGCTTATGGCCCGCGGAATGATAAGGAATCCATTGCTACCCTCCACAGGGCATTGGAACTTGGTGTTAATTTTTGGGATACTGCCGATATGTATGGGTGGGGCCATAATGAAGAGCTGATATCAACTGTATTGGTTCCTAATCGTGACAAAATATTTATAGCAACAAAATTTGGATTTCGAAAACGCGAGGGATATAGTTCGGGTTATAGTGGAACGCCTGCTACCTATATAGATGGATCGCCCACCTATGTGAAAGAAGCAGCAGAGAAAAGTTTGAAACTACTGAAAGTCGACACCATCGATTTATATTATGCTCACCGTGTAGATCCCAAGGTACCGATTGAAGATACGGTTGGGGCAATGGCTGATCTGGTAAAAGAAGGCAAGGTTCGTTACCTGGGTTTGTCGGAAGCTTCTGTCATATCGATTCGTAAAGCACATGCCATACATCCTATTGCTGCATTGCAAACAGAATATTCACTTTTAACCCGTGACCCTGAAAGTGGTATCCTAGATACGGTTCGTGATCTCGGTATCACCTTTATTCCATATAGCCCATTGGCAAGGGGATTGGTAACCGCGACTGTAACGGATAAAGATCAATTGGCGCTAGATGATTTCCGCAGAACATTACCCCGTTTTGATGATGAACATTGGCAAAATAATAAACGGCTTGTTAATGATTTTGCAGCGCTGGCAAAAGACAAGAATTGTACTCCATCACAACTAGCGCTTGCCTGGGTGTTAGCGCAAGGCGATGATATTATTCCGATCCCAGGAACAAAACAAAGAAAATACCTGGAAGAAAATGTTCTGGCTGTAGACATCGAATTAAGCTCGGATGACCTGGAAAATATTGAAACAATTATCAATAAGTACCCCGATGTAGGCCAACGGTACAGCGATGGATCTTTGAAGCTAGTGAATCATTAAACCATTAATAGACCAGCAGCGGTTAAACAATCATGAAGTAGTTTCCTTTGTTACATTTATCTCTATAATCAACGCGGGACATACCCGTTATCTTTTTGAATACGTCCCGGAAAGTTTGGGTATGAATCTAATCTTCTATTTATGGACATGGGCAAGATGTTGGGTAAAGACCTTGAAATAAGTTTAGGAATCTTAAAAGAATTCTGGAGCGTTCACAACATACATTCTCAATAACTACTTCCATTCATATTCAGCGAGAACGGTTAGATGATTGGCAGTAATGCTTTTATTTTTCATCCTAAAAAATACTAAAACACCATTCCATGCGTCTATGTATTAACCTTTAATTATCTGAAAGGTATTGAAGGCACTTTATAGTTTAATCCTGTCGTAGTGCCGCAGGTTACATCAATGGTAACACCGGTTATTTTCCCCGCTAAGTCGGAGGCAAGAAACTCGCTACATTTGCGATGTCCGCCATCAAAGGAAGTTTTTTTAGCATCGTATCTTCTTCAAGCTTGGCTAAAAATTCTTTTACCTCTTCCCCACCGTTAGCTAAGGCTTCAATAAAAGGCCGTGAATCCGGTGATCCGGCAGAGCGGATGTTGACTACCCGAACTCCGTACGTTCCTAGCTCGGAGGCCAGGTTTCTTGAAAAACCTTCTATCGCACAGCACGCCGGTCCGAAGCCGCCTACTTTAGGATATCCGATACCGCCAGGCGTCGCTGTTAAAGAAAGAATTAACCGGATCTTTGCTTCATCATAATTCTTCCGGAGGCAGTTGCCGTCAAAAATTGTGTTTCCATGGCGATTGTGATCAAACGCATAAAATCATCCAGTTTCATATCAACTAATGGAATGTCTTGTGTATCCTGCAGTCCGATAGCGTTGAAAGAAATATCCGTACCCGCTTTTTTTACAATCTCATTGAGATAGTTGTTTGTTGCATGCTCGTCCAATGCATCCACTTCAGCAACTTCGACTTTACCGCCGGAGGTGAGAATATGTTTCGCAACTTTCTCAACTGTATTCGAACTTCTTCCGGAAAGAAATACTCTAGCGCCTGCCGCAGCAAATGCGCGAGCGACTGCTCCCCCAAGCGAACCACCTGCGCCATAGATAACGGCATTTATTTTGAAGTACCATGCGTGCGTTTTAAGTGATACATAGATTACAAAAATAAAACCTAATTGTTGGGTGGCTGGGTGCAATCCCGCCATTTTTCCGGGGATTTTGCGACAGTAATAACTGCTGGATGAAGCTTTCTTTAAGTTTAGAGCTTCGATAAATGCGTTGAGCCGGAAAGCTTTTTTAGTCAGAAACGACTATTACTATTTGTACATTTTGAATAGCTCACTAATTTTTTTTGATTCAAACGGTTCCTGTTTAATAGCAATTCCCTTAGCCAACATCCACCGATGGAGCCAGGAAATTCCTTTTTTGGATTGAGCTTCTTCCAATTGGTAGGCGGGATCTTTTAGCGCTTCTTCCAGGGATATAAATTCATAATTTCTTTTTTTAAACATTTCAATCAACCCCGGAAGGTGGTCAGCATTAAGTTCACTCGCGTGCAGGAGTAAAGTTTGCTTTACCTCGTAGCCCAGAAATTCCCTAGAAAGATTTTCGAAATGCTCGCTAATCGTTTCCATATAGTTGAGGAATTCCGTTCGTATGAAATGTAACATGGAAGTATCGTTCTTAGCTTTAGCCTTTGCATAGATACTAGCAAAAACATAATCGTTATTATCCATGGTAACAGGGGCGACTGTATACCCGTTTTCTCTTAAGAACTTTTCAAGTTCTTTTTTCGCTTCAGGCGTTGGACCCGTTCGTAATTGAGTATGCCTGTAATACCTGAGTTTATGGCCTCTCTTTAAAAGAAGTTGTTTTGTAATTTTTTCTCCCTTTAAAATATCCGTTTCGTACTCTGACAGTTTTACCTGATCAATATAAATGTGGGAGTAACTATGATTTCCCAATTCCAATCCAGTATCCAGCCACTTCTCCATTAAAGCAATTTTTGCCGGATCTGGTTTGTCGTCTGTATAGAGCTTGCTTTCATTTACGAAGCCTATGGAAGGCACGCCGTACTTTTTCAGGGTTAACGTTAAGTTTTCTATAACGTAAGAAGGATTTCCCTGTGTCGAAGGCAGATCATCAAACGTAAACGCAATATACCGTCGAGGCAAACTTTGCTGATCCTGCGAAAAAACCGCTGCTGCTGCTGATAATAAGAATAGAAGAAAAATTATTGCTTTATACACGTTGACGCAGGAAACTTAATTTCTACCGGTTCAAAAATAATGAATTCAGGATATTTGTTGGTCAATGTCAACAGATTGATGTTTTACAACTAATATGTCATATACTAAAAAGCCAGGCGAATTACGGACATTTGAGAATCCTAATCGGCCTGGGCTTTATAAGAAATTATTGATTCGAACCAGACAACACAATTTCTAGTTCCTTGAACGCACTGTACGTTTCGTGGACTTCGCTTTCTTGCTTCCTCCTTTTCCTTTGACCGTAGTGGTTTTTCGTATAGCTTTTACGTTGCCACGAGGACCAGCTACTTTTGTAGTTTGCGTAACGCGTGATGTCCGGTAATGTTTCACAGGTTCCTGGTGCCGAGTTCGTACGGTAACCGAGGTCGTACGAACCGGAGTATAGATCCTATGAGCATGCACGGTACGATGCGTATGCACAATAGCATAACGGTGTCGGTATGGGTGATGATACGGATAGAATGCGTGATACCGAATGGGCCTCCACGGATGCCACCATGCAGGCCGCGCGCGCCACCCCCAGGGTGAAACCCATACGCTGTAGGAAGGACCATATACGTATCGAACCGCAGGCCATCTGTAGACATTTACAGTTACGTTCTTAGCTTGTGTGCCCGCGTTGGATTTTGCTTCTTCCAAAGGCTCAACAATGGTTTGCTCGCCATAAATATCTTCATCCCCAACGATCTGCAGTGTAGCATTCTCATTGCCCGCCTTTTCAACTTCAATCACGGCGACGTCCTGATTTTCAGTTTCAGATACCGCAGCCTGTAAAACAAAAGCATGAACATCGTCTTCTTGCTTATCAATCACTTTGATATAATCTATCTCGCCATCGCCATTCAGGTCGAGGTTATTAACTTTATTTTCTTCCGCATTCAGCATCTTCTCAAACGCTTCGGGTGACTCTGATTTCTTAAAAAGCTCAAGAGCACCTTCCAAGCTGAAATTATCTCCCGGTAGCCCTGTTGAATCCGGAACACTTTGCGCGAAGGCAATCCCGGAAGTCATGGCAGAAAGCAGTACGATTGAAAATTTGATGTTTAATTTCATAAGGCTATGTTTTATGATATTTGTCCTTAGACCACATGGCCAATTGAAAGTTTAATTTAATAGTAAAATAAGCCAACTTTCTTTTAAACAATGCTTTACCAAGCGAAAAAAGGGGAATGATAGCTGGAAAGAGCCCTTTGGATTCACCCTCGCATTTTAAAAATTTCTGAATTCGCTCTGAACTTCCACCAATTAATTTACGACAGCCACCGCCATGCCATCATGCATTTTTGACCCAACGGTTTGAATAATGGTCGCGGTTACAGCGGATGAGCTTCCAAGAAAGGCATTGAACCTTTGTGCGCCTACCACCATTTCATCGGTTGAGTGCGGGTCCAATACCTGGCCGTCGCGAATTACATTGTCAGCAACAATCACTGTACCGGGGCGCGACAACTTCAAGGACCATTGAAAATATTCTGTGTATGGAGGTTTGTCTGCATCGATAAAAATCATGTCGAAAGGACCTTCTTTGTTTGCTTCGATCTGTGGCAGAAGATCAATAGCCTTTCCAATTCTGATATCTACTACAGCGCTCAATCCGGCATTCTTTATATTTTTTTTCGCGACGCGGGCGTGTACGGGATCAAACTCCAGGGAAATAAGCTTACCATTTTTTGGAAGTGCACGCGCCATCCAAATGGTGCTGTACCCGGCAAGTGTACCGATCTCTAGAATTTTTTTTGCATTACAGGTTTTGGCAAGCACCTGAAGAAATTTGCCCTGGTTAGCAGATACACTAATAGGCGGAATGTTGGCGTCCTTAATCGATTTGTCGGTATTGCGCAAAACCTCATCTTCGGCGCCGACAAGATTGCGGATGTACTGATCAACGTTTTCAAAAATCTCCGTTTCCATTTTTGTTACTTTGAATTAAATTGAAAATCAGATTGAAAAATTTTAGGTGAAATTGGGTAAAGTTTCAGATTAATCTGTTTTGATCTCAAAGTTTTTTTTAGAATTTAAAATGGGTGTGTGCTGTGTTGTACAGATAAACAAGTTTCTAAATGCAGCGATCGCAGAAAAAAATTACACGAGAGTTTTACACCGATTTGTCTGGTTAGGCTCGAAAATTTTTGCGTCATTAGCGTTTTGGCATGAGTGTGTGATCTTACTAAGTGATACGCTCCAGCTGTTAAGAAAAGGTAACCGAGGCGCGATCTTTACTAAAAAAATATTACAAATTTTAGGTAATGGTTTAGATTAGGCGAGTTCCATGGTTCGCGAAATGGGCCGGCCGTATTAATTTATTTAAAATACTATCTTGTCTTTATGAAAAAACTGAATGCGCTGTTCTTCTTTTTGGTAGCTAGTTCAACTTTGCTCATTTCCCAACCTATTCCATTGGCGGAGCATCCGAGGCCGGATTTTGAGCGAGGGTTGTGGCAAAATTTGAACGGACCCTGGCAATTTGAATTTGATTCCCTCGATCAAGGCGTGCAGAAAAAATGGAGTGACGGAAAAAGTTCTTTTACGCATCGCATTGTCGTTCCTTTTCCGTGGGGCTCACCGCTGTCAGGGGTGAAAGACAAAGCGGATATCGGCTGGTATCAACGGGAAATAACAATAAATCCGGAGTGGAAGAGCAAGCGCACATTTCTCACGATCGGTGCCTCTGATTGGGAAACAACCGTTTGGCTGGATGGTCATTTACTAGGAAAACATCAGGGTGGATATACGCCATTTTCTTTTGAGCTTACACCCTATCTTACGTATGGACAGCCGCAGAAGCTCGTAATTCGGGCCGATGATAAGCGAAGGGATTTTACATTGTATGGAAAACAAGGATACGGAAATGCAAGGGGCATCTGGCAAACAGTCTATGTTGAAGCCAGGGGAAAGGAATTCATCGATGCGGTTCATTTTAATCCGGATATCGATCACGCAAATACCACCGTCACAATTTATCTTCCGGAAGAGGCTGCCGCTGACCTGAAGCTTGCGCTTTCCATAAAAACTCCGACTGCGCCCCTTTCTCAAGAGATCACTGTTCCGAAAGGCAAAAATAAAATCAGTATGGTAGTGCCCATACCTCAACCACGACTTTGGTCGCCGCTAGATCCTTACTTGTATGAAGCCGAAATAAAACTGAATGATGATGTGGTGAAGACGTACTTCGGCATGCGCAAGATCTCAATTGTAAATTTGCCCGGCACAGATTTTCCGTATGTAGCCTTAAATAATAAACCGGTTTATCTTCAACTTACACTCGATCAATCTTATCACCCGGATGGATATTATACGTTTCCGAGTGATGCCTTCATGAAAAAAGAAGTAGAGCTCGCCAAATCGATCGGCTTAAATGGCATTCGACCCCATATAAAAGTCGAAATCCCCAGAAAATTATATTGGGCTGATAAACTTGGAGTATTGGTGATGGCCGACCTACCTAATAGTTGGGGCGAGCCAGATGCAAAAATGCAATATGAAGCAGAAGAGACGCTCCGCGAAATGATTAAACGGGACTTCAATCACCCTTCGATATTCACCTGGACAATTTTTAACGAGACATGGGGACTGCGCACCAACAAAGAAGAAGGTGGGAAAAAAGTAGCTCAGTATTTACCGGAGACGCAACAGTGGGTGGCGTCCATGTATTACCTAGCCAAATCGTTGGACCCTACCCGGTTGGCCGAAGATAATTCCATTTGCTGCGGGGCCGGACATACTCAAACCGATATCAATTCTTTCCATGATTACCTGCCGGGATGGGAATGGGACGATCATCTGAAAAAACTAACGGACAGTTCTTCTGAAGGCAGCCAGTTCCAGTTCGAAGAAGGTTTTAAGCAAGGAAAACAGCCCAAGATTAATTCAGAATGTGGAAATGTGTGGGGTTACGAAGGCAGCACAGGCGATGTGGATTGGAGTTGGGATTACCACCGGATGATGAACTCCTTCAGAAAATACCCGGAAGTCGCTGGCTGGCTTTATACCGAACACCACGATGTGATCAATGAGTGGAACGGATACTGGCGTTTTGATCGAACTAATAAGTTTACGGGTATTGAGGAGATTATGCCTGGCATGAAGGTTAACGACTTCCACGCTGCCGTTTATTTGTCGACCGGAAATGAGATTTGCAAAACTGTAAACGGGGGAGAAAAGGTAGATGTCCCGTTGTACATATCGTCGATGACCGACGCGGACTATGGAAAACAGCTTAAACTTTCTTACCAACTAACGCTCACCAATTCTATTGCAGAAACCAAGTCAATCTCACAAGGAAATCAGATGGTCGACTATGTTCCCTACATGCAAAAAGAACTAAATACATTACCCATTGCACTACCGGATCAAAGCGGACTGGCATTGCTCACGGTACAACTTGAAGATCTGAAAGGAACCGTGTTGCACCGGAACTTCATGCATTTTGAAATACAATCGAATGCTAAATTACCAAAGACTGAAGTCCTAACAGTAACACCTAATGCCTTTTCCAACGCAACCTTTAGTACCAAGCAATGGAGTGTTCTGGATGGATTAAAAGTGAACGGGGTTGGAAACAACGGATACTTTGAGTATACATTTCCGCTGGATAGTAAGATGGATTTGAGCGCTGTTAAAGAGGCTTACTTTCTCGTTGAAATTTCTGCGAAAGAATTATTTGTAAAAGACCTTAAGCAAGAGAGAACGGATGTAAATTTTATGTTGGGTGCAAAGGCATCGCCCAGCGGGAACCCTAACTCCTATCCAATGACGGATGAAACACTACATCCTTCAAAAGTTAGTATTTCACTGAATGGCGAAACCGCGCTCACGACGGTTTTACGAGATGATCCAGCCGACCACCGTGGTGTTTTGTCATGGCATCACCAGTTAAAAGATCGGAAGCTTAGAGAGGCAGGCTCGTATGGTTATTTGACGAAAGTTCCAGTATCTAAAAGTCAATTAAAACGTGCGGCTCAACAAGGAAAGTTGGTTGTTCAAATTAAAACAATTGATGATGGTGGTGTGGCGGTTTATGGCAAATCTTTTGGAAGATATCCTTTAGATCCATCCCTGATTATGAAGCTGAAGTGATACGAAGCATTTTTTTGTGGGGAGAGTTAAGTGTGTCCTATTGCCTGAAGGTTGTACGAGTTGTGCCATACTCAGATGGATTGATTCTGACTATAGAATGCAAGGAATGGCAGTAGTCACGAAAAAAGTCTAGTCTTTTGTTTAGTTAATTTGCCTGTTGGATGAAAAGTATGCGCAACATTAAGCATTAAGCAATTTTCTGTTCATTTCAACGCCGACAAGCGGAGAACGCCCCAGGCAGACGTCCGCAGTTGAAGAAAGTTCGAAATAATTTTAGCATTTAAACATGAGATGAATCCTGCTTATTGCAGAGATTCAGTTCCTGTTCTCGTTATTAAAAATAAAATTATTTAAATGCTGCTAAAGCCGCCTTAACCACTTCACCATCTTGCGCCGATTGCATTCCCGAAACCCCTATGGCACCGATTATTTTTCCATTGGATAAAATCACGTCACCGCCCTCGAGGGGAAATACGCCTGGAAGAGCCAGAAGTCGCAATCCTGCCCCTCCACCCACTACTGCATCCTCCATCGCTTTTGTCGAGCGTTTAAAATTATTCGCGGTCTTGGCTTTACCGAAAGCAATATCGATGGATGCTATTTGTGTATTGTCTAATTTTTCCAACAGCACAAGATTACCACCGATATCAACAATAGCGATGGCAACTGTCCACTGCTTGCCGACAGCGAATGCCTCGGCCGCACTTGCAATTTTTTTTGCAGCTTCCAATGTGATTGGGGTTCC
This sequence comes from uncultured Bacteroidota bacterium, assembly GCA_963837415.1. Classification (GTDB taxonomy): domain Bacteria; phylum Bacteroidota; class Bacteroidia; order Cytophagales; family Cyclobacteriaceae; genus Chryseolinea. The sequence goes on from CAWING010000012.1 coordinate 831,021, forward strand.
GTATGCGACAATGGCAGGTGCTGTTGATGCTTGATTTTGGGCAGCTACACAAAAAGAGAGCAAACTAAGAACGATCAGTAATGTAGGTTTCATAAAAATTAGGTTTGGTACAATATCATCTAAATTCATCATTATTTCAATGTGAAATATATGACTGCAATGTAGATTTTAG
>CAWING010000013.1:0-480000 GCA_963837415.1 uncultured Bacteroidota bacterium
CACATTGACAGAAGCCTGTTATTACTAATGGCAACTCGGTGGGTATATCTTCCAAGATAATTAATCACCTGACCAGCACCCTTGAAAGTTTTCTTAATGTGAACATTCCATAGCTTACAGTAAATCATTTCTTTAAACTTTTCTAAATCACCATACAGCAAGAAATCTCTGGTCCGGAATAATCAGCAAATGCTTGGTTAATTGCTTGTTGCAACAGCTCAAAAAATTTTGCTCTGAAAATTTTTGATATCGCCTGAATGGGTACAAAGAATTTCTTAGGGGCATTTATCCATTCCTGCCCATCCGGATCGATTCCTCCTGCAGGGACCAAGGTATGTATATGCGGATGGTAATTTAAAGATTGACCCCACGTATGCAGTACTGAGACATTGCCACTTTGCGCACCCAGAAAAGCGGGATTACAAGCTGTCTTTTGAATGGCATAAGAGGATGCTTTAAACAACATGTCATAACATACTCGTTGATTAATATAAAAAAGTCCATTCAGAAACTCAGGAACTGTAAAGAAGATAGATGAAAGTATCTTGTAGGCAGTAAGCGGTGCTTCAGTTTATCCACCCAAATAAGTTGCTTTATATATTGACACTTCGGACAATGCCTGTTACGGCAGGAGTTGTAGCTGATCTTTTCATACCCACAGCTATCGCATACAGACCGATGTGAACCTAACGCAGCCGTACGACAATGCATAATTGCATTGTATGCCTTACGCTGGCTTGAACACAATTTGTGCTTACCTTCATATGCATGGGCGTATGTTTAAAACAGTAGCCAGCTCTAAACCATTATCTCTGGAATTTCCCATAAGCTAATGCTTAAAGGTTATCAAAAGGACTACTCACATCTTTAGGATCAAAGCAACTCAAGTGAAGATAAACCGTAGTAGTACGCAGAGAATGGTGACCCAGTAAATGCTGAATCATTCGAAGATTTGTTCCTTGCTCAAGTAAATGCGTAGCAAAGGAATGTCGTAAACTATGAAACGATACTGCCTTCGTTATACCCGCTTTTAGGGCCGCATCCGTGAAAACTTTTTGAATCGTTCTAAGACTTACTGGCTCTGAGGAAATACGACCTTCAAACAAATAGTTCTTGGGACGAAATTTTTGATAGTAGGTTCGAAGTACTTCCAGGGTTTTTACAGAGAGTATAGTAAAGCGATCCTTCCTGCCTTTTCCACTACGAACACATATCTGCATTCGATCGCTATCGATATCCTTTGGCTTAAGCATGCGTACTTCACTAATTCTTAATCCCGAAGAGTAAGCAGTGGCAAAGATGGCGTTATGCTTTAGGTTTTTTATTCCCGCGAAAAATACAGTGAGCTCTTGTTTAGAAAATACAACAGGAAGTTTTTTATCCCTACGCGGTCTTTTGATTTTAAGAGGTTCCCAAGGACGATGTAGAACATCAACAAAAAGAATCCTAACAGCACTGATAATCTGATTGAGGGTAGAAGTCGATTCTTGCTTCTCTGTTACGCAATAGTGTAGATACGATTTAACCTGATCTATACTTAAAAGATCAGGAGAACACTTGTAATAAAGTGACAACCTACCCAAACAGTGAATGTAACTTCGAATGGAACGTGCCGAATAATTTCGGATCTGCATCTCCTGCAACATCTGTTGCCTTAGCGTTTTTTTTCCATAGTCATAAAATTTAAAGTTTATGACTTGAAGTTATCAAAACTATAAAAAAGAAAGATCAACGGAGACTTACAAAACTACCGAAGGTTTTGTTCAACGCTCGTGTATGTGGCGTAGTGGCCGAGCTAAAATCATACACAAGCGAAGCACTGCAAACTAATTAAATCGCCTCGTATTTTCAATTTGCAGAGGCCACTATGCGACATACATACTGTTATGCGGCGTTTTTTTTCGTGTAAACCCCTTCACATTTTTCAGGTTCCAGGGAATAGAGCGGCATTGTGAATTAAGTAAATGCACAATAGCCTTTTCCTCCGTGCTTGGCATTTTACAAATACTGACTATGAGCTGGCGATGAACCGTAAAGTTCATGCGCGCCAAAAGTTGAATAAGTAACTACCAAAAAGCTGAATAGGGGACTTCGTACTTTCAAGTTCGGTGATTAGAACGGCCTCGCTGAATAAGTGACTTCGCATTAGCCTTTTGCTCCGTGCCTGGCATTGAATAAGTAAATACTTTCGGTATGACGGCAATGAGCGTTAAAGTTCATGCTCTCTGAAAAAATAGGTAAGTAACGTCCGCTGCACATTTGGATATCAACAGCTAAACTTCAATGTAGCATAACGTTTATGTATGCTCAGTAGCGCCAATGTTGTGAAATACAAAATCCTAAGTCTTATCAAATTTAGCTTTTATCTACATACTTTCAAGAGTCACGCGCTATGGGCATACATGGTGTTGTGGCCAGTTGTTTTTTGTCCACACCAAATATAAAGGGTATCGCCTTATAATTCTGCCGACCAGATGGTAGTTTTTCTTCATATTAGCGTCCAAAGCTATTACGACACTCAATCGGGAATCCAAAATGCAAATGACACTTTACCAACGGTCGTGTTGCTAACCTTCGATTCCCATATCGCCTCACTACCGCGAAATACGGCGAACCGATCAATGTCTGAATCAACAATCACACTGTCAGAGGGAGCAAACTTCTTTATTCCACCAAGAAATACCTTGAACCCGTTGCCGGTGGGAAACATAACACGCAGACGCTTGTGTTGTTTAAGTTGTGCCGCAAGGACATTTTCAACTGATGGATCAAAACTGCCAGACGTCACCGAGCAAAACAAAAATCCCACTCCCTTGGACTCATTGGTCACAACAGCAGAGTCCACTCTTGCTGTTAATTTATAGTTAAGGCCTTTGATGTAATTATGAACGTCGGTGTCAACGGCATTAGTTGTTGTAATTACTAATCTTGCAACGGCGACGGCGAATAGGCTTACAACTGCGATTAAAATCCACTTTTTCATATTTCGGCGATTGTCTTATTTACGTTCATAACGGTGAGTGAGGTCCAGTTAACTTGTCTTTCCTGTCTGTTTGCTAAACATATTAGTCCCGGAACCCATTGTCTTAAAAATAATTGGCCACAACGGTTTACGTATTGGCGATGGTGTGGCATTTGAAAAACGTCAGCCCAACATTTGTACAAATGCTCAATAGAATTACAAATGTTGAATTTACAACAGTCAGCCACACTATTGCCAATACGATGTTGTGGCCAGTTTATTTCGTCTGTTATATTCGGTTGTTTTTTACTTCTTTCTGTTGTCTGGTTTTAAGTCTGCGTATTATCTACTGTTACCTAAACTTAACTCAAAATTCCTGAACCAAAGCATCATGTTAATAGGCCACAGCTGCTACTTGATCGATGTTGAATCAAAATATCTCTTACACTTCGTTGATCTCATTTGCAGCACGAGCACCTGATTCAATCGCACCCTCCATGCTGGCGGAGTATATAGAAGTATGTTCTCCCGCAAAATGTATACGACCTTCAGGACGGATGATTTCAGGCAGCCATGATGTAATTTGGCCAGGAAGAAATAACGAGTATGCTCCACGTGAATAAGGATCAAGCTGCCAGCTTTTTGAAGTACCTCCCTCATAGTAGTCAAAAACATTAGGGTGAACTTTGTTCATTTGTTCAAGTGCGAATTTTAACCTTTTGTCATTCGACATCTTGTCAAGTTGGATTGCATCCTGCCCACGTGCATGACCTTCAAGAATGGCCCTACTCCCTTCTCTTCCTGTTTTGATCATAGGGTGTTTCTGTACTTGCCCGATGGTTAAATCTGTCATGGCTGAACCACTCTCTCCAACACTTTCCCAAAACCGTTGTTTTACTTCCAGGAAAACGCGGGTTGTCGGCGCATAATACAGACCAGCAATTATCTCTTTTTTTGGGCCTGACAAAGAAGGCGAGATATTTATGTTTTTCAATACTGAGAAAGGAATAGTGCAGACGACGCGATCTGCATTAATGCTTTCCTGCTTGCCAGCTATGTTAACTCTTACTTCTACGCTGTTGGAATTATTTTTTATGCTCACCACTTCAGCACCAAATCGAATCCGTTCTCCTAATCTGACTGTAAATGCTATCGATAAATTGTCAACTCCGCCCGGGAAGCTGTAAACATTTTTACTTCCCGCTCCCTGTAATACTGGTAATAAATTCCAGGCAGCAGAGGCCCGTCCTTCGCGGTCGGAATACCAGGTAGTCACCCGAATAATCTCTTGTGCCCCGGCAGAGGCACCTCTTTCTGCGATAAGCTGAGACAATGTTTTGTTGTCAATTGAACGAGCCCAGTCATACAGTGAATCTGAAATGGCAGTATCCTTCACGCCGTTAAGTAAGGGCTGGACGTACCTGTCCGTGAGACTACCCTCACGCTCCTCCGGTTTGAGATCATATGGCCAATCTATTTCTCCGTTAACTGGAACAATTCGCTTGCCACGCAGGTGATAGACCGTACTTCCACCCTGGTTTCGTATAACAGGGGCGCTCAGTGATTCATATGGAATATTGAAAAGCTTAACGTAACGAAAAAGGTTAAAATAATTATCATTGAAACTCATACCACCGGCCTCGGCCGTCAATCCTGAAGTGAAACCTTCGCGTAGTGTTAGCACACGACCACCAGATCGATTTCTCGCTTCAACCACGATCACTTCGTGGCCGGCTTGTACCAGTTCCCACGCTGCTGTTAAACCAGCAAGGCCTGCACCAAGGACAATCACTTTCTTTTTTGCTTTTTCGTCAGATGCAGTTAAACCAATTGGTAGCAAAAGGCCTGTGGTTGCAGCAGTGGAATTTTTTAGAAAGTTTCTACGATTCATTGAATCTGATTGATAGCTATTTTGATATTGTATATGTCAACGAGTTCACCAAATTGATATCAGTAATAAATCGAGTCCCCGTGTTGCAAATTCCCCGCTGAAAAGCTAAATGCTTTCTATATTTTTATCGACAGAATCATTCTCTTTACAAAGCATTGTCGATCCTTTTGGCTAATTGGCCACAACGTCCCGTGCATAAGCAGTGGCGGGGGAATTCGAAGCACGTCACTGTCCCACGAAACCAAACGTAATTTGAAAAACTAAACTACAAATTTACACTGAACCCGCCATTGATTATGCACTTTGTTGGCTGTAGTGCTTATTCCATTTAATGTTTTAAATAAAAAACTTAGGTCAGCAGTATCTTTATTTATGATATCATGCATTAATTAGATTGGGGTGTATAATAGGATTTCATTCAAGTACCATTACTGTTTATTCATCCATTTATTAGTATTCCCCGTCCATGCCCAAAGGATATTTACAATCTTCCATTCATCATTTATTTTTCCCAGTTGGATGTAATCAAAAAATTCAAACTTGTTCTGTGCTGCCTTTACCATAGCAATACCATCGGAAATATCATAAATGATGGTTTCAACTTTTAAAGGTTCCTTGGGGTCAATGCCTTTTTTATAGAACAGGGTAAAGTCAAAGTCTTTGGCGTAGCCTATCAAACTGGCAGCTGTCATATTTGACAGGTACTCCTTTCCCTCTTTATTTTTCTCGATTGTTCGTTTTGCCAAATCAGGGTGCATGGCTTTTTCAACCCGGACAGGATTATTGGTTTCCAAACCTTCGAGATAGTTTAGTACAGTTTCTTTTATTTGAAGCGTGTCATTTTTCGTTTGGGCAAGGAGCGGACCGTTATTTATTACTAGAATTACTGCAAATAAATGAAGACAGAGCATTAATTTTTTCATTTTTCATTTTTCATTTTTTAAAAATTTGCCTACTCTATTCAGTTTTCGGCTTCCCTGTGCTTAGTAACAATTACGAGAATGAGTTTTGGGCTGTCAGCATTACAGCCAACGCTTAGCTATAGGACGTATGCGTGTAAATACCTTCATCTTTGTCCTGCGTTGCTGGCGAAATTAATGGTACACACTTAAAGAACCTACAATAGAGCATATGTATTATAGCTGTTGTTGGCGGTAGTTTTTTCCACGCGCGGCAATTTCAAGAAAGAGCAGAATTTGAACGGCAATGGCCAAGAGAAATGTAACTCCTAAGATGTTCATGGCCTTAACCGTAGTTCTGTCACGTTCAATAGCCTTTTCATCAAACTTCACACCAATTGCCTCTTGTCTCAAAAATTCTATGTCTGTCGAGTTCATGATTTTCTTAATGTCCTCGTACTGTGGTCTGCCACCAAACAAAGGATCATACTCAATCCTAGAAGGCGTCAATGTCCAAGCCCAATATGTCAGACCTAGTATACAGGCCGCCAAGAAAAATGTAATAGTGATTCTCATAGTTTCGTTCAGTCATGAATGTAATAATAGTCAGTCTCTTGTCCATTGTCTATCATGTTAACCTTCACTCTGAAAAGCTCGTCAAATAGTTTTTCTTTTTCTTCTTGGTCGCAATTGGGAATCTCAATATCAGTTACTGGTACTTTAATTTTGTCGATGTCCAATAGTTTATTGTCTGTCAAGTAAGTCAGCAAATTTAATACTTTGTCGGCCGGCATTTTGTTTTCATTCATATGCCAAACAAAGTCCTGTCGTTCATTTAAGTCAGTCAAGTCGTAAATAGCTGTCCCGAAGATTGAATTTTCGTTCCGGTCAGTCCAGTGGATGGTTTTCACCCCCAAGGACTTTAAAAATATCTCTATGAATTTCTGTCGTTTATCTGTCATTCGTCAAGTCTGGGTGTCGATTACCAAATTACCGCCAACGCTCGTGTATGTGGCGTAGTGGCCGAGCTAAAATCATACACAAGCGAAGCACTGCAAACTAATTAAATCGCCTCGTATTTTCAATTTGCAAAGGCCACTATGCGACATACATACTGTTATGCGGCGTTTTTTTTCGTGTAAACCCCTTCACATTTTTCAGGTTCCAGGGAATAGAGCGGCATTGTGAATTAAGTAAATGCACAATAGCCTTTTCCTCCGTGCTTGGCATTTTACAAATACTGACTATGAGCTGGCGATGAACCGTAAAGTTCATGCGCGCCAAAAGTTGAATAAGTAACTACCAAAAAGCTGAATAGGGGACTTCGTACTTTCAAGTTCGGTGATTAGAACGGCCTCGCTGAATAAGTGACTTCGCATTAGCCTTTTGCTCCGTGCCTGGCATTGAATAAGTAAATACTTTCGGTATGACGGCAATGAGCGTTAAAGTTCATGCTCTCTGAAAAAATAGGTAAGTAACGTCCGCTGCACATTTGGATATCAACAGCTAAACTTCAATGTAGCATAACGTTTATGTTTGACGGCTTGGGTTTTCGAAGTACGTCACTGTCCCACCTTGCTGAACGAAATTAAGAAAACAAAACTTCAAACCCACACTGAGCCCCAAGCTGGCATAAACATTTTGTTAGCAGGCGTTTAACGCACGTCCCATTCAAAATGCGTCACACGTCTGAATCCATTTTGTGGTGTCAATTGTTCATCGTAGTCATTGGCCTCAATATTCCAGTTTCTGTCGCATCGGATTACTCGTCCTTTTGGATAATACTGATTAACTACAAAACTGAAACTGGTGTCTCTTGGGGTAACTAAAAATAGATTAAAAGAAGTGTCCACCTTAACAATTTCGGCTCCAACAATCTCTGAGGGGTATATTTCATATTCAGTCAATCGTTTAACACCAATTCTCAACAAATTCTCTTCATTAAGTTTAAAGATAGGCTTTTCACGATCCCGACCATTGTCAAACATAACGGTGAACCTTTTACTCTCAGCATTTTGTCTCCAGATGAAATCTCCGAAGTAAATGGTGTCAACTAAAACCCTGTCAGAAGATGACGCTTCACTCTGCTCCCTGCAGCTTGCAAACAAGATCGCCAGTGAAACCAAATAAATAACTGTCTTCATAAACTTGTCTTCGTACACTAAATGCCTGCTAACGCTTAGCTATAAAACGTGTGCGTTTAAAATCTATTTCATTGTCTTACGATATTGAGTGAAGTTACTTGCACCCTTTTAAATTACCTACACTACAGCACATGTTTTATAGCTTGTGTTAGCGCCAGTGCACGCACTCCACTCACTACTACTATCGTATTTTCTCGTAATTAAGTCCCAAATTGTCTGCAACACTTTTTAAATATACTTGGTCAAACTCCTCAATCACTCTTAACATTGAAAAGTACTTCTCATCATTACTAAACTTTATTGTCAATTGTAATGGTCTTGATGCATTCTTTTTCCGATCCGTTATATGATTTTTTATTAATCTATTTTTCTTTCTTCGCTTTCCGCTTGGTCTGTAAAGAATGTAGTCCCTGTAAAGAGAAATATGCGAATGACCAATGAGATTCCTCCAATCATAAATTCCCTCTAAGTTATCCTTCCAACTTTTAGGTGGATTAAAGACCTCAATGAATTTATCCTTAATCACAGCAAAGTCCCTCTCCCACAATTTTGTCCTCTCCTGCACAAATGTGTATGGAAGTTTAACAGTTGAAGATGAGTTGTTCACTTTAGCAATAAGTCGAGGGCGATTTTTTAAGACAATTAAGTCTACCAGTCTTTTCTCTATCCAAATGCAAAAAATCAAAATTTGCCCAGCTCTGTCGATACAGTTAGTTCTCAAACGCATTGAATTTGTCCTACTACCATTAGAGTTTATCAATTAAGGTAATTTCATTTCTTTCAAAAGGAGGTTTGATAATTCTTAATTCCCAGTCTTTTGGAATTGATTCAAAAATGTCCTTAGTCCGTCTAACAAACTCTTCATAACCATCAAACTCCTCTGTCAACGTAAGGATATTCTTATCTCTAGTATGTATGTCGATACACACTTCATCAAATCCTATTAAGTCAACCTTGTATGCAATCATTTTTTCAATATCCTTCCAGTCTGTAATAACTATTCCGAGGGTAAGATATGTTAGGAAAATGTATTTTTTAATCTTAAGTCTTTTCAATCCAATTAGGATTGTAATTGGCGAGACGATTAATGCTATAATTAATGAGAACGATATGATTTTTATTAAAATCTCCATTTAACTCATTTTCTCGTGTTTTGTCCGACCGCCTTACCTACAACGTTTAGCTATAAGACGTATGCGTGTAAATACCTGCGTCTTTGTCCCACGTTGCTACCGAAATTTAATAGCACGCACTTTAAGAACCTACAATACAGCATATGTTTTATAGCTTTTGTTGTAGCACGTTTTACTTGCCCAGAATTTCATTCAATAACTTCTCTTTTGTCATGCCTACGTACACAGAGTACAACCTTTCATCCGGATAATCTGAAACTAGTCTCTCAAGTTCCCCTTGCCCCTCATAATCTTGTCCAGATAGAATTAATGCAATTGCTAGACTTAGTCTATTGGAAGATTCATTCTTGTCACCTTCAGCTATTCTCTTTTCAAAGATTTCTATCGCTTTTGAATACTGAGCTTCACTCTTTTCATTCTGGTCGGTCTTATCATACAGCATTCCCAACATAACGTAAGACTCTCCCATTTCAGGTCTAATTTGAATTATTTCATTGGTTTCCCTGATGGCATTTTCATAATCCTTTTGACTTCGATAAATCTGTATTTTGTTAGAGTGGGGCAGATAGTACGAGGTATCCAATTCTATTGCCTTATCCAGCAGGTCTAATGCGCTGTCAGGATACATCATTAATATTTCTACAGCTTTATTATTCAGCTCCACAGCCTCTGGTCTGTATCTCTGTTCCACAATCTCACGTTTTTGGCATGATGTCAGAATAGTCAAAAAGCAAATTGCATAAATGATACTCTTTGGTCCCATCTGTCTAAAGTAAAATGTGCTACAACGTTTGTGCATAAGCAGTGGCGGGAATTCGAAGCGCTTCACTGTCCCACGACACCAAACGTATTTTGAAAAACTAAACTACAAATTTACACTGAACCCCGCCATTGATTATGCACTTTGTTGTAGCCAGTGCGCCTTCGTCCGCGCCTTATGGATCTCCGTTTCTAATCTTCTCAAGTCCCTTTTAAATTTGTCTGGTTGGTCTATTCCTTCATTACTACCTCATATTTGCCTTGCGGTATACTTTCCTTAACCGTCCAACCATCTCCTACAATTAAAGTCCATCCATCGCCCTTAAAGGTCTTTTCATCAATTCGTATTGGTGCAGCTAATCTTCTTTTACTTCCATCACTGGATACGAGTACACCCTTGGTTGCATCCAGGGAACCCCACGGACCACTCGCTTTGAAAGGCCCAAAGTAAATAGTGCCTTCTCCGGGAACTACGATTGCACCCCGGGTGTCATAACTATGGCTTCCTCCTGGAAAAATTAGAACAGGATTGTCCACAAATGCTTTTCGTAAATTTTCAATTTTCTCTTGCCTGTCTTTTTCTCTTTGACGCTCAGATGCCATAATTGCATTACCATTGTATTTGAAAACAGATTTTGAAACATCTTTTGAGGGATGAATTTTATAAGCTTGGGCGGCAAAAGCAGCCAAATCATCAGACCCTTTTATACGTTGTCGCCAATCGTTACTGGCATGGTCGAGCAAAAGACCATAAGCTGGTCCTGAAAAATAAGCGAATGTACGAATGAAACTAGAGGCTAGTGCTGTATTTTCGATGTTGTCAAGCAAATCAAGAGTCGCTGTAATAGCCTCTTTATCTGAAGTAGCTACAAGTTTAGTTGCTGTATAAGCGGCCAAGCCTTCGGTAATCTCCTGTCCTTTCTCATTATCTCTATGTTTTGGATACAACTGCTGTCTCTCTTGACGAAATAAAAGAGCATCGGATAATGCTATCTTACGCTTTTTACCTGATGATCTGATGGCTAAAGCCAAAGCACGCCATTCAAGTATTTCATCCTTTTTAGAAATCTAACCCGACAACGGCCACTAACCCAGAATCAAACAAATAATGAAAGCTAGAATCCTTACAACCAGCCTACTTATCGGGCTTTCCTTCGGGACAATTTTTTCCCAAAGCTTTAACAAACCTAAGCTTGACAGTTTGATGGACATACTTGCTGAAAAAAACAACGCAATGGGTAGTTTGACAATTTCCAGGAAGGGAGTCGTAGTTTACAGCAGAGCGATTGGGTATAGCTACATTGCATCCAACGAGAAGCTTTCAGCAACCAATCAAACGAAATATCGGATTGGTTCAATCACCAAAATGTTTACTGCTACAATGATTTTTCAGCTTATCGAAAACGGAAAACTAAGCCTAACCACGACAGTAGATAAATTCTTTCCGCAACTTCCAAACGCCAGCAAAATCACAATCAGGAACCTGCTTAATCACAGGAGCGGGCTTCGCAATTTTACGGACGATCCCGAATATGTAACCTGGGAGACACACCCGAAAACACAAGATGAGATGCTTGCGATCATCTCTAAAAGCCCTGTAGATTTTAAACCTAATGAGAAATTTTCCTATAGCAATTCGAACTACGTTGTTTTAGGCTACATCATACAGAAAATTTCTAAACAGTCTTATTCGAAAAATTTGAGTACTAGAATCACTTCAAAAATTGGTCTTTCCACTACTTACGTGGGAGCAAAGACCGACACTAAAAAGAATGAGAGTTTTTCCTATCGCTTTTTAAATGGCTGGGAACAGGGTCCGGAAACAGATATGAGTATTCCAGGCGCTGCTGGCGCCATTGTTTCAACGCCAGCTGATCTGACTAAATTTATTGAGTCACTATTCTCCTTGAAATTAGTTTCCAATAGCAGCCTATCGCAAATGAAAACGATGACAGACGGATTCGGAATGGGAATGTTTCAAATTCCTTTTTACGAGAAGAGTGCTTATGGACATAACGGAGGGATCGATGGTTTTGCGTCTACTCTGGCTTATTTTTCTGAAGACAGTTTAGCGGTAGCGTATTGTACTAACGGGCAGGTATATCCGATGAATAATATCCTGATCGGAGTGTTAAGTATTTATTTTAACAAACCGTATTCGATACCAACATTCAATTTAAAAACTGAAGACTTGGACAAATACTTAGGTGTTTATTCGAGCACTCAAATCCCATTAAAAATTACAATAACAAAGAACGCTACAACGATGATGGCTCAGGCAACCGGACAACAGCCCTTTCCTCTTGACGCAACAGAAATGGACAAGTTCAAATTTGACCCTGCTGGAATTATAATCGAGTTCAACCCTGACAAGAACGAGATGACTCTTAAACAAGGAGGGGAAAATGTTTTATTCACAAAGGAAAAATGAAATCTTGAGCGTTAAAAACGTGGACGAAAGACACGGCTTTGAATAAAGTAAGGAGAAGCCCTACTACTGCCAACAAAATGCATAATCAATGGCGGGGTTCAGTGTAAATTTGTAGTTTAGTTTTTCAAAATACGTTTGGTTTCGTGGGACAGTGAAGCGCTTCGAATTCCCGCCACTGCTTATGCACAAACGATATCTATCACAATGCCGCGGGACAGAGTAGTGGCCACCCGCATAGGCACATTTGCTTGCCGCACATTCCACCGCGACACCAAAGCAAGCAAAAGCGCCAATTTTTTCACCGCTCGGACGTTGGACAAAGTACAAGTGACACAAAAACTGCAGAGTATGATAGGCAATAATTTCAAAATCGCATTCCGACATCTAAAAAGAAGTAAGCTATTCGCGCTGATTAATATTCTTGGACTGTCAGTTGGTATTTCTGCGTTTGCTCTCATAACCCTCTATATAAGCTTTGAAATGAGCTTTGACCGATTTCACAAAAACGGTGATGACATCTATCGTGTTGGACTAAAGAGACATTCAAATGGAGAGCTGGTAGAAACATCAGCTAAGACATTTCCCGGAGTTAGGAAACTTTTAAAAGATAATTTTCCAGAGGTAAAAGATGTTACTGGATTTTATAAAACCCCAGCTAATACAGGTTTCCTATTTCGACACAACGGGGTTATTTATAATGAATCAGGTGGTTGGTTCAATTCTGACTCCTCTTTTTTCAATGTCTTTCCAACACTCCTTTCAAAGGGTGATCCTAAAACAGTTTTAAAAGAACCTAACAGTCTGATACTTTCGGAGAGTCTTGCAAGAAAAATATTCGGAAGTGAAAATCCAATAGGACAGACATTAGACCGTGTCGATGATCATACTGACGGCTCAAATTACACCGTGCGCGGAGTTTTTAAAGACATTCCTTCAAACTCGCACTTCCATGTCTCAATCATCGAACATATTCACGACAGTTGGCCGGAATCTGATGTCGAATTGTGGGGAGAAGGTAGACTTTCAACTTATGTGACTTTCTCAAAGGATGTGCAGCCTGATTTGATTGAAGCTAAATTGAATGCTCTACTAAAGGCGCTTCAACCTGAAAACATCTTAGTCAAGGACACCAAAGTGTATCTTCAGCCCATTACAAATATTCATTTATCATCGAAGTGTCTGGACGATCTCGAAGCAAATGGAAATAGATCGTTATTGTATGTACTCGGAGGGATAGGACTTATAATTCTTCTTATTGCATGGATCAACTATGTAAATCTTGAAACATCCAGATTTGTACTGCGGATTAAGGCATTCGGAATCAGACGGATTATTGGCTCAGGGAAGAGCAACCTCATTATACAATTCTTATCGGAGTATATTCTTTTAACGATAGGCGCTCTCATATTTTCTGCATTAATAATCATATACGCATTGCCTTATTACTCAATTCTGATAAATATTCCTGTTCATCACATTACGGCATGGGACTTGACTGCATGGAGTATTGCAACCGTTTTTTTTCTATTAGGATCATTTATGATTGGAATTTATCCAGCAATATTTTTATTAAAGTTTAATCCGGTTCTCGCAATAAAAGGAAAAATCAGTGAGAACAAATCCGGAAGTAAGATTAGACAGGCATTAGTGGTAACACAGTTTACGGCATCTATTGTTTTAATTGCATGTTTATTGACAGTAGACAAGCAACTCGATTTTATGAAATTGCTTGACAAAGGAGTTGAATTAGAAACTGTTATTGCAATAAGAAATCCGACAGCTTATTCAAATCAAGAATTGACGGCCAAACATGGTGAATTTGAAGCTATGGGAAATAGACTATTGCAATATCCGGCCATTAGATCAGTTGCTAGTTCATCCGCAATTCCGGGAACCGAAATTGGTTTTAGCTATGTGAATTTGATCAAGCGAAACCTTGGAGACCCTTATGATGCAACGGTATATAAGACAATGTTTGTAAGTTCCGATTTCATCTCAACCTACAATATAGATCTATTGGAAGGGCAGACATTTTCAATACCCGCCCAATTTAATGGAGAATCACCATGGGAAACTGAAAATTGGTCGTCTGTGATTTTAAACGAAAGGGCAATCTATCAACTGGGTTTTAAGTCACCAGCGGAGGCAGTAAATCAAAAGGTCTATTTCCAGCCATTTGATGACTTCATTAAATGCAAAATTGTTGGAGTAATCAAAGATTATCACCACGAAGCATCTAAAAGGGAAGTTTTACCAACAATTCTATTTCATAATTATGCTACGTACCAGCAGGTTTTCTATTCAATTGGCTTGAGTGCAGGAAGTAACCCAAATGAGGCGCTGAAACAAATAGAGAAGATTTGGAAAGCTAGTTTCCCCGATCGGTCTTTCGAATATTTTTTCCTTAACGAGTACTACGACAGACAATTCAAAAGTGAAGTTCAGTTTCAAAGAGTATTTGCACTTTTTGCAGGCACAGCAATTCTGATAGCTTGCTTAGGCGTTCTTGGTATGACACTCTTTGAAATGAATACAAGACTAAAAGAAATAAGTATTAGGAAAGTACTTGGAGCTTCCATATTTGGATTGATATTCCTACTCACTCGGACAAATATGAGACTGATTTTGATTTCATTCGGGTTAGCCACTCCTCTGATTTATTATTTCACAAAGGAGTGGCTCGACAATTATCCTACTAAGATTGAATTTACACCATTGCTGGTTTTTATTCCGTTGTTCATTGTTGCTTTAATGGTGATTCTTGTTTCAGGAATTCAAACAATAAAAGCTGCGGGGTCGAGTCCAATTGATCATTTGAAAAATGAATAACGAATTGCTTATTCGCTGGATATATTGGACAGCGTTTTAAATTTGAACCCTTCGAATCGCAGCACCAATGCCAAAGCCGCGCGACTTCACCCCACATATCAAAGCTTTGGCATCCGTGCTGCTTAGGTACGATTGACAGCGGCACATGTGCATAACAAAATGCATAATCAATGGCGGGATTTAGCGTAAATTTGTAGTTTAGTTTTTCAAATTGCGTTTGGTTTCGTGGGACAGTAATGGGCTTCGAATTCCCGCCACTGCTTATGCACAAACGTTGGCAGCAATACCCATTATGAGAACAATACATACTATTTTAATATTGACATTTTTACTTAGTGCTTCTATATCAATAGCTCAGCAACAAGAGAAAAGCATGGTTTTATACACCCACTACTTGTTGTACGTTCCTAAAAGTCTACCTAGTAGTGGATCATACCCGTTACTACTCTTTCTTCATGGAGGTGACGAGCGAGGTGATGATTTGAATAGTTTAAAAAGGAAAGGCCCACCCTCATTCTTAGACAACAAAAGTAATTTTCCCTTTGTTGTTGTATCCCCACAGTGCCCGGAAGGCAGGGAGTGGGACACGCAAAATTTAATTACTCTTCTGGATCATATCGAAGCAACCTTACCTATTGATAAAAATAGAATCTATGTCACAGGATTAAGCATGGGAGGCTTTGCAACTTGGAATCTAGCACAGGTAGCACCAGAAAGATTTGCAGCTATAGCACCGATTTGTGGAGGCGGAAATATAGACCGTATTTGTATAATGCGAGATGTACCGGTTTGGGCTTTTCATGGTGCAAAAGATACGGCAGTACCGTATGAAGAATCTGAACGTTTAGTTCAACGGCTCAAAGAATTTGGATCAGATGTGAAGTTTACCTTATATCCAGATGCTGACCACGACTCCTGGACGAATACTTATCAAAATCAGCAACTTTATGATTGGTTCCTATCCAAATCTAGGGACAGAGGTAGTCCTGCTGTTGATGCGAAAATTCTAAAAAGCTATGTCGGCAGGTATAAATATTCAAATGACGAAATTATGGAGGTAACATATGATGATAAGAATTTATATGTAAAATCATCGGTTGCCAAAAGGAAAATACTAATAGTGCCTCTTACAAATACTAAATTTAGAATACCGGGACCGCTTAGTGGAGATGGAGATATGTATTTTAATGTGACGAAAGAAGGTAGAGTTGAGGGATTTACGGTTGGACCGTGTGATCATACTTATTGTCCTCGAATCGAGTAATAAACTCTTGTAAAGTCATATTGGACAAAGTAGAAAAGGATTAAAATTAATGATCACAGCTATTTCAAAATGAACGAATGAAAAGATCAAGTAAGTTTTTAATTTCAGTTCTAATCATTGGACTGTTGTATTCATTTTTCAGAATGTTTACTGGACAAGGTGGAAGCGGACTTTACGACTTTTTCGATGCGCTAGTTTATAGTTCCATCGTACTATTTTTAGCTTCCCTGACAGTTTTGTTGTTTAATATTAAAAACTATAAACAGCATTGGGACACAATCATATTTTTGCTTGTTGGACTTCCATTGACCATTACGGCAATTCGCGGGACAATTGATCAAATCCATTACAACCGAACACCAGACCTATCAGTAAAGTATGACCTACCTGTAGGCAGAGAACAATACCTCTTTGACAGCGTAAATATTAAATTAGCCATTGACTCAATGATTGCATTGAGAAATAGAGAATACGGAGGACCAGATGTTTCGTATGGACTTATTGACACAATAATATATTCGCAAACAGGTGACAAGATTTTCGTTTCTTATATAAAAAAATTTGAACCAAATAACTTAGGGAATGATTTAGACCCGGACTATTTAGGGGCGGACAAGAGAGACAGTGTTTTTTGGCAGTTGACAGATGTGAGATACCGTTTTGGTGGTAGCTATCACGACAAAGAAAGCTTACGTAGAGAAGTGAGAAAATTTTACTTTAACCAATTTAGCTTCCTTGACAAGGACAGCACTTCTAAGAATTATTTCTGGAAAGTGGTTCTATGAAAAAGTGGGAGACGAAGGCACAGGCACACAACAATGTATATAAAACATATGCTGTATTGTAGGTTCTTATCTACACTATTGCGTAACGGAGAAGCAAGAATCGACTTCTACCCTCAATCAGATTATCAGTGCTGTTAGGATTCTTTTTGTTGATGTTCTACATCGTCCTTGGGAACCTCTTAAAATCAAAAGACCGCGTAGGGATAAAAAACTTCCTGTTGTATTTTCTAAACAAGAGCTCACTGTATTTTTCGCGGGAATAAAAAACCTAAAGCATAACGCCATCTTTGCCACTGCTTACTCTTCGGGATTAAGAATTAGTGAAGTACGCATGCTTAAGCCAAAGGATATCGATAGCGATCGAATGCAGATATGTGTTCGTAGTGGAAAAGGCAGGAAGGATCGCTTTACTATACTCTCTGTAAAAACCCTGGAAGTACTTCGAACCTACTATCAAAAATTTCGTCCCAAGAACTATTTGTTTGAAGGTCGTATTTCCTCAGAGCCAATAAGTCTTAGAACGATTCAAAAAGTTTTCACGGATGCGGCCCTAAAAGCGGGTATAACGAAGGCAGTATCGTTTCATAGTTTACGACATTCCTTTGCTACGCATTTACTTGAGCAAGGAACAAATCTTCGAATGATTCAGCATTTACTGGGTCACCATTCTCTGCGTACTACTACGGTTTATCTTCACTTGAGTTGCTTTGATCCTAAAGATGTGAGTAGTCCTTTTGATAACCTTTAAGCATTAGCTTATGGAAAATTCCAGAGATAATGGTTTAGAGCTGGCTACTGTTTTCAAACAGTACGCCCATGCATATGAAGGTAAGCACAAATTGTGTTCAAGCCAGCGTAAGGCATACAATGCAATTATGCATTGTCGTACGGCTGCGTTAGGTTCACATCGGTCTGTATGCGATAGCTGTGGGTATGAAAAGATCAGCTACAACTCCTGCCGTAACAGGCATTGTCCGAAGTGTCAATATATAAAGCAACTTATTTGGGTGGATAAACTGAAGCACTGCTTACTGCCTACAAGATACTTTCATATTGTCTTTACAGTTCCTGAGTTTCTGAATGGACTTTTTTATATTAATCAACGAGTATGTTATGACATGTTGTTTAAAGCATCCTCTTATGCCATTCAAAAGACAGCTTGTAATCCCGCTTTTCTGGGTGCGCAAAGTGGCAATGTCTCAGTACTGCATACGTGGGGTCAATCTTTAAATTACCATCCGCATATACATACCTTGGTCCCTGCAGGAGGAATCGATCCGGATGGGCAGGAATGGATAAATGCCCCCAAGAAATTCTTCGTGCCTCTTCAAGCACTATCAAAAATATTCAGAGCAAAATTTTTTGAACTGTTGGATCAAGCATTTACTAAACAGATCCTGCTTATTCCTCAGAAAGATTCTTTGTTGTATGGTGATTTAAAAAAGCTTAAAGAAACGGCGTATGGTAAAGCTATGGAATGTACATATTAAGAAAACCTTTAAGGGCGCAGGTCAAGTGATTAGTTATTTGGGAAAGTATACCCACCGGGTTGCTATTAGTAATAATAGACTTCTCTTCATGGGCAACCACGTTGTTCGATTTCGGTGGAAAGACTACCGGGATAATCGACAGAAGATTATGGAGCTGGGTGTACTTTGTTTTATCAGACGTTTTCTTCAACACATATTACCATGTGGTTATTATAAGATCCGCAACTATGGAATATTTGCAGCAGTACACTCCAAAACAAGCATGGCTGAATGCTTTGCTTTACTTGGAGCTGTGCCCCAGGCATATCGCAATATGAAGGGCTTCCCATGCCAGAGGTGTTACAGCTGATAACAGGAAGAGATCTTATTAAATGTTCTGTCTGTAAACAAGGAATTATGATTCCTATCCAGAGCTCTGAGGTACCAGAAGACTCATAGATAAAGCTTAAAAGTTGTTCTTTGAAATAGAAATTTAGTCAACCCGAATGGAAAAATCCATAACGGAAGAAGTGCGCTTAAACTAAGGTAACATGAATGAGTTTAGGTCTGCTGTTAAATATAGAATGCTCGGAAAGGTCGTATGCCTTTAGTTAGCTCAAGATGGCACCTCTAAGGAACAGGAAAGAATGCCCATAGAAAACAGGACGGAATCGTTCAACGATATTTTATACGAAATCCATGAACGCATCTACAAAATCAAAATGCCCTATTCCATTGCTAATCTACTTTTAAAGGCTTATTTTTTTACTTGGATTTCGCATAAAACACTTTTTTGTTGTGCGCAATTACTCAAATTTAAGATAAGTACTAACTCACTAATGACATGGACGCTTTTCGCCTTTCCTGGTGTTCCGATAAGTATATAAGCTGTTAGCGGCGATCTGTATGGAACACGACATCATAGAGAAAAAACCGATAAAATTTATCCGACGGTTTCTAAAGCCTGACCTAGCTATCATTTCCCTCTTGATTTTGGCAGGGATAATTACTCTTGCATTAACCGAAGAAACAATTGAAAGTGGTTATGATATTTTCATAGTCGGTATTATTATATTTCTTTTTGGATTCACATTCTTTGCAAGAGTATCATCAGAATATGCCAGGGAACGAAAGACAATTACAAAGATTGAAATGGAACGCGATATTTTACGAATTGAATTATTAGACTTTGATCGCCCTATGAAATTCTCTGTCGAATTAACAAACTTGGAAGTGACCCTTTCTCGATCCTATACAAAAGGCTCTAGCCCACTCAATATCGATTTTTGGATAATGGAAAATAACGTGAAGAAAAGATTAATGAGACAGCATTGCAATCACGCATGGAAATATTATGACGTTAAAGAAGTCTTTTTGACCTTAAAAGAAATGAAAAACGAAAAGTTGTCAAAGAAAGAGAAAGAGATAGTTAATCAAGGTATAGGTCTCAACGTGTAGCATTTCGAGCCTCTGAGGTGTTCTTCGCCAACAAATCTACACACTTGTATAACTGAAGCTAGAGTCTCGAGCCTCGTTTCGTGCTCAACAATTTAGGGTTGACAATTTGGATGAATTTAAAACTGTGGCAGTGTTTGGTGCTTGAATAACTGCACACAACAGCATATATAAATCATATGCGGGTTCATTTTGATACCATCTATTCTGCAAGTAAATTTATTCAGCAACGGCTGACCGCGATGCGCTTTTTAACCGCATACGCTTTATATATCGGCGTTAGCAGCAAGCGATCCGCTGTTGTAAAATTTTTGTAAATTGAGAGAAAATTTTGGAATCATGAAACGAGATAAGGCAATTGAGACAATGAAGGAGTTTCCTCAAGAATTTGAATTGGAGGAGCTTATCGAGCGACTTGTTTTTGTAGAAAAGGTAGAAAAAGGACTAGAGCAAATTGACAAGGGTAAGACTGTCTCACATGAACAGTTAAAGGCGACGGCTAAGAAATGGTGAAGATTATATGGACCGAGTTTGCTGTAGAAGATTTGAGATCAATTCATGACTATATTTCGAAGGACTCAAAAGTTTACGCGGACCGATTTATTGAAAAAGTAATTTCAAGAGTCGACCAGCTTGAGACTAATCCGCAATCCGGACGAATAGTTCCTGAATTCAATACTGACTCACTGCGAGAATTAATAGAAGGTAACTATCGGATTATTTACAAAGTCCATCCGGACTTCCTTGGAATAGTCCGAGTCCATCATTCGGCCCGACAATTAAAGAGCGTGTAGCCGCAAGCTGCTAACACAACCTATAAGTCATGCCGCCAGAGTTAATTATCAATTTTGGTCTGGCGGCACGCCTTATAGCCAAGCGTTGTGGGGCATTGTTTTCGGACAGAGTAGAACTTACAACGAAGGACTAAAATAAAAAACAAACGGAGACGGTGACTAAAAAGCTTGTTTCAATCGGACTCGTCTCCTTTACATTGTTGCTCTTGATTTATACCGACCCAATCTGGACAAGATACCCAGGTGGACTTTGGATCCCTTTGATCGGCCTATTGATCGTAGTGGGATTGGTCTGGTTGATAATCAAACTGATTAAGGAAATAATCTGGTTGATAAAAAACAGAAAAACATTTAAGGTGAATCATTTGCTGCCGGCAATTGTGATTGGAGTCTGTTTGTGTTTCATATTTTTCAATACGCTATCATTTGACGTTGAAGACAAAGTCTATGGAAAAGTGATTTTCAGGGCTTGTTACGAAGGGACGCAAAATCAGGCGACCTTTAAACTTAGGGAAGGGAACAGATTTGAGCTTCATTGGACAGGTGTGTTCTTCGCTGACAACTATTATACTGGGACATACAAACAAGTTGGGGACACTTTATTTCTAGACTACAAGTCTGACCGGCCAAGCAGATTTGGTGATAAAATATTGATGGACAATAACAGTGAGTTATTGACAACAATCCGACAGGAGAATGATAGTTTGAACTACGTTGTAAATTTTTATTACGGCTACTGTAAAGGATTGAACTAGAAAACGCCCCACAACAAAATGTATAATCCATGGCGCTGCTAAGGAGAATATTTTTTTTATTTTTGATCAGCGCCACGGCTTATACATAAAGGTTGCATGCTATTGGGTCAGCTCTGTGGACAGTGAAGTGGTTGACGATAAAGTTTCGGTTGATAAAAATCGAAAGGTCACGTCTACACTATTACTTCGGAGACAAGTATTCGAGGTCGAGAAGTGTTTGGTTCGAATACTATTAAAAAAAGAAAGGACTTCTTGATAATTGATCGCCACAGTCCAAAATTGTGTCCATTCCTGCACCTTGGCAAGGAAATTTATAAATGGTGAGACAAGGAAAATTTTGACGGCCAAACGGATGTTAGTTTCGGTAGACATGATGCTACTTGACCTTTATTGATTTAACTTGTGCTTTATATTTTCAATCGGCCTTTAGTTCCGGTCTGGACGTTATAAATGCCAAGACATTATGAAGCCTTGCCCTCTGACTGAACAGCGTAAGCGAAATGCGATCTGTATAAGGAGAGTTTTTATAGCCCCGATTATTAGTATTAAAATACTCAAACTATGACAAAATATCATTTCCTCACGTCAGGTATCTTAACACTTTTTATACCACTACTTCCTTTTACCTGGTTTTCTAATAACATCAGTCCGGAGAATTATCCTCCAGAACCAAACTATCAAATAGCTTTCGCCAGTTTTGGTCCTTTGAACGATGATATTTTCATCGCGGATTCAGATGGCACTCATGCCACACCCTTACTTCCGAACCCTGCCAATGATTACAATGCTTCATTTTCGCATAATGGTAAATGGATAGTCTTCACATCAGAGCGAAATGGTTCAGCAGATATTTATCGTGTACATTCTGATGGCTCAGGATTGGAACAATTAACCAATAGTCCATCGTTTGAGGATCAGGCTGTTTTCTCACCCGATGATAAAAAAATTGCATTTGTTTCGGCCAGGAATGGGCAAGCTGATATCTATATATTAGAGATCGCAACTAAGAAAATTACGAACATCACGAACCATATGGCTGGTGATTTTCGTCCTTCCTGGTCTCCTGACGGTGAATGGATTGCTTTCTCAACAGACCGTGATTCCAAAAATCCAATGCGAGTATTTACCATATGGCATTCTACTGAAATCTATACCGTTCGCGTTGATGGGTCAGCGATAAAAAGAAGAACACAACTGGATGCCTATGCCGGCAGTCCCTGTTGGTCGCCTGATGGCAAGCAAATAGTATTTTATGAAGCTGCTTTACAACAGGTGCGCAATATGAATACGGTGATGAAAGTAAACGCAACTACACAGCTTTCCGTCATCAATGTTTCCGACAACACAAAGCAAACCATTACAAAAGATGCGGGTGAAAAAATTTATCCAAGGTGGTTTGCCGATGGCAGCATGGCGTATGTAACCTGGGGAGAAAACCCCGGTATTCTATTTACAAATGGTAAAACAAAATTGAAAGGTAATTTTGAAAGCCCATCATGGTCACCTGATGGCAACAAAATGCTTTTTCATCGCGAAGTAAATTCCGGATGGCCGCCCTATTATAAATTGTACAGCCGTGATCCGCAATTTCAATTGATTCGCTCCGGTGTATTTCCTTGCTACGCACCGTCGGGTACCTACCTTATCTGCAACAATAAAACTGCGGGCATTCATCATAATCAAATAATGAAGATGAATACAGACGGCACTAACCGCTCTATCTTGTTTGGCGATTCAATAAAAAGTGCATTAGCTCCGGTATTGTCGGCACAAGGAGATAAAATTGCTTTTGGCTATGGCAGCTATTTTCAAAGCCTTCAGGGTGCTGCCATTGGTGACATTGCCATTATGGATAGTGATGGAACCCATTTAGAAGTTCTTACTGATGGAAAAGGTAATTATGGTTTCCCTTCTTGGTCGCCCGATGGGAAAAAAATTGTTTACCGAGGAGCAACTGATAGCGTTAAAGGTTTGTTTATTGTTGATGTGGCGACAAAAAAAATTATAAACCTGACAACTAATAGCCATGATAATTTTCCAGTCTGGTCGCCCAATGGAGACCTGATAGCATTTACCGGTAAAAGGGATGGCAACTATGACATTTATACTATTAAGCCTGATGCAACCGATTTAAAAAGATTGACAACAGATCCTGGCAACGATGCTCATAGTGTATGGTCGCCCGATGGCAAATGGATCGCTTTCAGCAGTGGCAGAACCGGTTTCAAAGACGAATCAGCATTACACCCTTACAACCCTCAGCCTTATGGTGAAATAAGTGTGATGCATGCTGATGGTTCGGATGTACGGGTACTAACCGATAATCAGTATGAAGAAGCAACACCGGCATGGATGCCCCTGAAGAAAAACAAATAGAAAGTATGCACTTAACTAGGTTATCAGGAAGACCAAGACAGCAATAACCATCATAAAGACAAAATTTATTACGGTGGAGAAGTTTTTCAACCACAGACAATTAACGGAGATAAAGGTGAGAGGCAAGATTTACAAATAGACGTAGTTGGTTTTCTTTACCAAAGCAATGGACTTTAATTTTAAATACGGTATGACGATGAAAGATCCGTTGACCATTGACTGACACAACCCAACAGCATGCAACAACAGCTATAATACATATGCTTTATCATAGGTTCTTAAAGTGTGTGCTATTAAATTTCGTCAGCGACGTGGGACAAAGATGTAGGTATTTAGACGCATACGTTTTATAGCCAAAGATTGTGGGCAAGCCGCGGGACAGTCTACCGTTAACTATGGACAGACTTACGTAGATTCAATCATGGCGACAAAACATTTACATCCTCTAGGCTTACACTAAACATGAAAAGAAGAACGTTTATTAAAAATTCATCCATGACAGCTTTGAGCATAAGTGCTTTTGGCGTGATACAATGGAATGGAAAAAGTTTTATTGGTGACAATACAACGACAACTGATATTCTGGGACCCTTTTATAGGCCAGGTGCACCGATGAGGAGTGACATTATTCCACTAAATTCAAAAGGGACTCATATGAATTTAGCAGGAACAATATTTAAGGAAGATGGAAAGACACCATTGGACAATGCCCTAGTGGAAATTTGGCAATGTGATGAGAATGAAAATTACGACAATTCCTCAGACAATTATTTACTTCGCGGAGCCTTAAGGACGGGGAAAAATGGAAAGTATAATTTTAAAACTATTATTCCAGTCCCCTATAAAGCTACACCCGATGACGAAAAATCTTGGCGTCCAGCTCACATACACATGAGGGTTTCCGTTGCCGACCAGCAGGACTTAATTACCCAAATATATTTTAAAGACAGCAAATACATAGATACAGACCCTTGGGCTTCGTCACCAAATTCCGTGAACAGAATTTTAAATATAGTCCAAAATTCGTCAGGCCAAAATACTGTAACCTTTGACGTTGTGATGAATAAGGACTTTCCACTTGATGAGAAAGTGTACAGTAGAATCACTGGACTTTACAAGATGAATGATGATATCACTGTCGAGTTCATCAAAAACGATGATTTACTATTTATGAAGTGGAATGGGCAATTACGGGCGAGCTTCAAGTACATTGGCAACAATACCTTTGAGGGCGGAATAGGATTTTCCAAAGTAAATTTTGAGTTATTGGCGAATGGAGGGACTAAGACAGTCGTTACAAATCGAAATAAAACATACAGCGGGGAAAGATTTTTAAAATATGGTGGGTGACAAAGTAATATTACTTCTTTCGACTTGAAAAAATGAACTGCAAAGCGGCCAGCCCGCAACAAAATGTATAATCCATTGCCGGTTAGCTTTAAGTTGTTAGTGTTATCAACTTAAAATGTTTTTGTAACATGGGACAATTTGGAAATCTTAAACCGCAACGGCTTATACATAAACGTTGGCGGTCATTGTAACGGACGACACCCAAGCTAAATATTAAAGACTAAAGAGCATAATGAAAAAAATAATAGTAATAGCAGGGGCGACAGGAAATCTAGGTGGTAAAATTATAACTGCCTTATTAGATAAAGGAGCAGAAGTGAGAGCAATTGTCCGTCTAGAAACTGACCTGAAAAAAATAAAAGACTTAGAGAAAAAAAATGTCAAAGTTTTTCAGGTAGACACGAGCAATAAATCCGATATTTCAAAATATTGCATTGGTGCACATTGCCTCGTATCTGCTTTATCAGGTTTAAGGAAAACTATTATTGATGCTCAGCGTATTTTTTTAGATGCTGCAATTGAAGCAAATGTTCCACGCTTTATACCAAGCGACTATTCAAGTGATTTTACGAACTTAAAAGAAGGTCAAAATAGAAATTTGGATTTCAGAAGAGAGTTCCACAGATATCTTGAAACAACTGCTATCAAAGCAACAACTATATTTAACGGTCCTTTTATGGATTTATTAACTACAGATATGCCTTTGATTATGTTCAAACAAAAACGCATTCTTTGTTGGGGCAATCCAAATCAAATCATAGAATTTACAACTACTTATAACGTTGCGGATTTCACAGCCGAAGCAGCCATTGACGACAACACACCAAGATTTTTAAGAATTGCTGGTGACAGACTTTCTTGTAACGACTTTGTGAACTTGCTTACTGAACTTACCACTGAAAAATATAAATTATTTAGACCAGGAGGCATCCGCCTTCTAAATGTTGTCATCACATTAACACGAATTTTTTCACCGTCAAAAAAAGAACTTTATCCTGCTTGGCAAGGAATGCAATATATGAGAGATATGATGGAAGGTAGAATTATTTTCCAAAAATATGACAACGACAGATATTCAAACATAAAGTGGACATCTGTAAAGGACTTTTTAATAAAAGAAAAAGTAAATATTAAGTCGACAAATGAAGACGCGGAGAAAACAACGAACCGCTAACAAAATGTTTATGCCAGCTTGGGGTGAAGTGTAAATTTGCAGTTTTGTTTTCTTAATTTCGTTCGGCAACGTGGGACAGAGACGGGCTTCGAAAACCCAAGCCGTCATAAACATAAACGTTGGCAGCATTTAATGGATGATATCACTAATAAAAATACTGACCATTTTCGCTTTGACCTTCGGACTGCTAGCCTGTGAAAGAGTAAAACGGAAGACAGAACAGGTTACTGACAAAGTCAAAACAGAAACAAAGGAAGAGATTGCGAAACAAGCTGGGAGAGTGGTTGATAAAATATTTCCGCCATTTGACCATGACAAACCGGACACAGAAAACAATAAAAGGCGATTTGAAGATTTTTTAAAAGTCTAGATCACTCCTGACGTAAAGAACATTTACTGCTTTGACGACGCGATCGGAATAGACGCTGACTATATGTTCTCTTTTGACTGCGATTCGACCACGTCGCTTAAAATCATTGAGGCTAATGGTCTAAAACCCGACACGGCTAATACCGACAACGGATTCTCCATCCAGCACGAGTTTAATTGGTGGAATAAGGAAAAAATTGCGAAACTCCAGAAATACAGCTGGACTAATGGTGATCGATATTTTAAATACTACTGGTATGACAAAGAAAATGGGAAAAGTTATTTCTTTGACTTCGATTTGTAAATGGTGCAAACGACCGCACAACACGGTATATAAATCATATGCGGGTTAATTTTGTTAACATCATTTCTGCAGCTAAATTTATTGATAGGTGTCTGCGCTTAAACCGCATACGCTTTATATACTGACCGTCGTGGGTAATAGGTTAAAGGACAAATGAAGACAAAAATTACACTTGGAGTTATGGTTATTTTGACAACAATCGCCTCATTTGGACTAATTGGAAAAAGAACAAAAGACGAAATAACTATTGTTGCATTCTACATGCAATATGCCTGTGGTGACGACAACATCGACATGAAAGTTAAAAGCGCTGACAACCCAAACTTTAAATTCCTAATTGACAAAGACATTGCACCAACGACAAATTTTTTGACTCAGGGAACACTGATTGACTTTGTAAATGACAAAACTCTAATGTGGCAAAAAGGACAAGCAGGTGAATATCTTGAGACTTTCATGTTAATTGGATACATTAAAGACAAAAAGAACGACACTGACTGCTCGACTGCGACAGAATTTGTAGTTGATAAAATAAAATACGGGACAGAAAATGAGTTTAGAGAATTTTAACCTACTACCCACAACAAAGTGTTTATGCCATTGTGTTATCGGTCTGCCGTTTATTATTTTTAGCAACACAACGTCATTAACACAAAGGTTGAACAAAACCTTCGGTAGTTTTCGTAAATCTCCGTTGATCTTCATCTTTTATAGTTTTGATAACTTCAAGTCATAAACTTTAAATTTTATGACTATGGAAAAAAAACGCTGAGGCAACAGATGTTGCAGGAGATGCAGATCCGAAATTATTCGGCACGTTCCATTCGAAGTTACATTCACTGTTTGGGTAGGTTGTCACTTTATTACAAGTGTTCTCCTGATCTTTTAAGTATAGATCAGGTTAAATCGTATCTACACTATTGCGTAACGGAGAAGCAAGAATCGACTTCTACCCTCAATCAGATTATCAGTGCTGTTAGGATTCTTTTTGTTGATGTTCTACATCGTCCTTGGGAACCTCTTAAAATCAAAAGACCGCGTAGGGATAAAAAACTTCCTGTTGTATTTTCTAAACAAGAGCTCACTGTATTTTTCGCGGGAATAAAAAACCTAAAGCATAACGCCATCTTTGCCACTGCTTACTCTTCGGGATTAAGAATTAGTGAAGTACGCATGCTTAAGCCAAAGGATATCGATAGCGATCGAATGCAGATATGTGTTCGTAGTGGAAAAGGCAGGAAGGATCGCTTTACTATACTCTCTGTAAAAACCCTGGAAGTACTTCGAACCTACTATCAAAAATTTCGTCCCAAGAACTATTTGTTTGAAGGTCGTATTTCCTCAGAGCCAATAAGTCTTAGAACGATTCAAAAAGTTTTCACGGATGCGGCCCTAAAAGCGGGTATAACGAAGGCAGTATCGTTTCATAGTTTACGACATTCCTTTGCTACGCATTTACTTGAGCAAGGAACAAATCTTCGAATGATTCAGCATTTACTGGGTCACCATTCTCTGCGTACTACTACGGTTTATCTTCACTTGAGTTGCTTTGATCCTAAAGATGTGAGTAGTCCTTTTGATAACCTTTAAGCATTAGCTTATGGAAAATTCCAGAGATAATGGTTTAGAGCTGGCTACTGTTTTCAAACAGTACGCCCATGCATATGAAGGTAAGCACAAATTGTGTTCAAGCCAGCGTAAGGCATACAATGCAATTATGCATTGTCGTACGGCTGCGTTAGGTTCACATCGGTCTGTATGCGATAGCTGTGGGTATGAAAAGATCAGCTACAACTCCTGCCGTAACAGGCATTGTCCGAAGTGTCAATATATAAAGCAACTTATTTGGGTGGATAAACTGAAGCACCGCTTACTGCCTACAAGATACTTTCATATTGTCTTTACAGTTCCTGAGTTTCTGAATGGACTTTTTTATATTAATCAACGAGTATGTTATGACATGTTGTTTAAAGCATCCTCTTATGCCATTCAAAAGACAGCTTGTAATCCCGCTTTTCTGGGTGCGCAAAGTGGCAATGTCTCAGTACTGCATACGTGGGGTCAATCTTTAAATTACCATCCGCATATACATACCTTGGTCCCTGCAGGAGGAATCGATCCGGATGGGCAGGAATGGATAAATGCCCCTAAGAAATTCTTTGTACCCATTCAGGCGATATCAAAAATTTTCAGAGCAAAATTTTTTGAGCTGTTGCAACAAGCAATTAACAAGCATTTGCTGATTATTCCGACCAGAGATTTCTTGCTGTATGGTGATTTAGAAAAGTTTAAAGAAATGATTTACTGTAAGCTATGGAATGTTCACATTAAGAAAACTTTCAAGGGTGCTGGTCAGGTGATTAATTATCTTGGAAGATATACCCACCGAGTTGCCATTAGTAATAACAGGCTTCTGTCAATGTGCAATAACGTTGTTCGATTTCGGTGGAAAGACTACCGGGATAATCGACAGAAGATTATGGAGCTGGGTGTACTTTGTTTTATCAGACGTTTTCTTCAACACATATTACCATGTGGTTATTATAAGATCCGCAACTATGGAATATTTGCAGCAGTACACTCCAAAACAAGCATGGCTGAATGCTTTGCTTTACTTGGAGCTGCCCCAGGCATATCGCAATATGAAGGGCTTCCCATGCCAGAGGTGTTACAGCTGATAACAGGAAGAGATCTTATTAAATGTTCTGTCTGTAAACAAGGAATTATGATTCCTATCCAGAGCTCTGAGGTACCAGAAGACTCATAGATAAAGCTTAAAAGTTGTTCTTTGAAATAGAAATTTAGTCAATCAGAATGGAAAAATCCATAACGGAAGAAGTGCGCTTAAACTAAGGTAACATGAATGAGTTTAGGTCTGCTGTTAAATATAGAATGCTCGGAAAGGTCGTATGCCTTTAGTTAGCTCAAGATGGCACCTCTAAGGAACAGGAAAGAATGCCCATAGAAAACAGGACGGAATCGTTCAACGATATTTTATACGAAATCCATGAACGCATCTACAAAATCAAAATGCCCTATTCCATTGCTAATCTACTTTTAAAGGCTTATTTTTTTACTTGGATTTCGCATAAAACACTTTTTTGTTAGCGGCAATGTGGCCTGACAAAAAATTCAACTAACGAGTGACGCTCTACTAATGATTTCCCACAAAGACAAGTGAATGGCTTCGAGACCACTTGGACTGTGAAAGAATTAAAAGGTGGGACAGACTAAAAAAATCAGCCACCCTTCGCATTTTTAAGAAGATTGTGCTTCGACTTGCCCCACACATTTGGCACATGCCATAGCGGCTCAAACCCACCCGACACCCAAGCTATGGCAAGAGCCAAATCCGCACTACCACGATCAAGTGTGAATCAAATTGGGATTGCAACAGGCTACTAATTTTAGAATACATCATGTTAATTGCTATTTTTGACCATGCCAAGTTTAGTTCCAGATTTTGAATACGACATCTTCATCTCTTATCGCCACAACGATAACCGGAGTGGATGGGTAACGGATTTTGTAAACGCCTTGGAAGAAGAATTAGCAGCTACTGTAAAAGATTCCCTAACAATTTACTTCGACAAAAACCCCCACGATGGCCTGCTGGAAAAGAGGCACTGGAGTATGTCGAAAAAGGCTTGGAGATAAGCAAAACTTCGGTGTTGCTAATTGATTGGAGAGCACTTTGCTTGTGGACATTGAATAGAAAATCGGAGGCCATTGCGACGTTAGAAAACGGATTGGTGGTAACAGGCAGGCATCAAAACCTGGTAGCAAAACTTTGCAAATTGTTTATGGATGCTGGCGAGAAAGAAAAGGCTGTTAAGTTATACGCTGAATTAAATAGCCGAAAGGCGAATGAATATATAGCGCCTTTCAACTTAGGCCTCGTGGCTTATGCAATGGGCAAGGAGGAAGAGGCTAAAGAGATGATCATCAAAGCACATGTGGAAAAAAATCCCGGGTTCATAAACAAACCTCTCAATGCGGAGTTCAGTGCATACATCGACAAATTGAATTTGCCAAATTGACTTACAAGTTTCTTACAAGAGATCAAAACTTTTGTGAGGCCTTGTGAAATGACACGGCCTAACTGAACTAAGTCGCACACAATTTGGAGTATATCTAAAAAGTATATACCTTGGACAAAAGGGTAATTCTATGAAAAATCTATCATTAAAACTTGCGGACGACATTTTTCGCGAGACTGAGAAAATCGTGACACAGGTTAAAAAAAACAGGAACCGGTATATCAATGAGGCTATCGAATTCTACAACCGACTTCATAAGCGGAAACTTCTTTCGAAACAGTTGAGCAAAGAATCTAAAATGGTTTCCAAGGACTCGTTGAAAGTCCTAGCTGAGTTTGAAAAAATGAACGATGAGGATTAAGCAATTTGAAATTTGGATTGCTGACTTAAATCCGAGAATGGGAACGGAAACAGGAAAAATCAGATCCGTTATCGTAGTTCAGACAGACTTACTAAATAAGGAGCATCCATCGACTATCGTTTGCCTAATAACGACAAACGTAAAGCCCGATTCCGAGATATTAAGAGTTCATTTAAAAAAATCAAAGTTCGGGCCCAAAGAGGACTGTGACATAATGATTGAACAAGTTAGAGCGATTGACAACAAACGACTTTTAAAAAGAATTGGGGCAGTGGACAGCAATACGGCTGATAGGGTTAGAGAAAACTTGAAAATTGTTTTGGACTTGGATTAACCGTCACGAAATGCTAACAACAGCTATAAAACATATGCTGTATTGTACCTTCCTAAAGTTTGTGCTGTTAAATTTGGTCAGCAATTTAGGACAAAAATGTAGGCGTCTATACGCATACGTTTCATAGATAAACGGTAGCGGTAATGCAAAAAAAACATCACAATCATGATTTACAATATTTTAAACGGAGATTCTCTTGCTTACAGTTTTCCTGACACTAAAATTGAAGGAGACATAATCGTTGTTAGAGAAGGACTTATAGATGGAGACTTATCAGGCAATAACCTGCATGACTTTTGGCAATCAAGAGCTAAGTACATGGGATTAACAGAAGCTGAGTATCACGATAAGGTTGTAAGAGAATTTGAAAAAATAATGAATGCGCCTGACAATTCCGAATTCAATCTTTGGTTTGAGTATGACTTATTCTGCCAGGTTAATATGTGGTTTGTTATTTCAATCATTAATAGTTTGTCAGTAAAGAAAAAAGTTTATGCTGTTTATACTTCTTATTTAGACAGGAACAATAAACATTTTTGGAATGGATTTGGACCGGCAAATTCAAGTGAGCTTCAAGTTTGTTTTGCTGATAGAATTCTTTTAAGTGATGCTGACTTACAATTAGGACAAGAATTATGGACAGCCTATAAAGACAATAACTTTGAAGAATTAATTCGTCTTGCAAAAAATCAATCTTCTGCTTTTCCATATCTGCAAGAAGTAGTTAAAGCTCATGTTGACCGTTTTCCAAAAGATGGGACAAAAGGAAGACCTGAAAAAGTTATTGAAGACATTATAAAAAATGTTTCTACCGACTTTCATAAAGTGTTTAAAGAGTTTTGGAACAGAGAAAGTATTTATGGTTTTGGTGACACTCAATTAAAACATCTTTATGACAAAGTAATGCACTACCGCTAACAAGGTGCATAATCAATGGCGGGGCTTAGTGTAATTGTGTAGCCTTATTTTTCAAAATACGTTTGGTTTCATGGGACAGTGATGCGTATCTTATTCCCGCCACTGCTATGCACAAACGTGCGCAACCTCATTTAAAAAAGTTAATCGATGACTATACAATCTGAAATCACGAGGAAAGACTATTCGAGACTAATGACAGCTCACTTATTAAAAACTCCATACATGATCTTGTAAGATGATCAATTATTAATTTGGCCTGGCGGCACACCTTATAGCCATACATTGGCAGCTATTGGGTGGCTTCATTATAATGACGATTAGACGTATTAAGCAAGGTGTGCCAACAAAAAGACTTGGACAATAACCTTCAAAATCAAAAAATTAAATGACGTGAAAAACATATTTATTATCCTCATATTTTTAATCAGCGTTGATGAATCAATTTCTCAAACAACTCAAGGAAATAGTCAAACAAAAGTTATGGATGGCTTTCCACCTTCTCGGGAGAGTCAAGTAACTTTTGAGAACTACAGAACGTATCCATTTAACCGATGGAGTTTTAGGAACATAGGTGCTCCATTACATGTAATTATGGTGCCCCGCTCGGGAAGTGTGCATTCTTTTAACGAATTGCCAGACAAGACTATCGCCCACTTTCCAACGGTAGATACTGACGGTAAAGCTTCCACATTTGAAAATATCTTTAAAGATTTTTATGCTGATGGTGTAATTGTTACTAAAAACAATTCGGTATTGTATGAGAATTATTGGAATGGCTTAAGCCGTGATTATCAGCACATCTGGTTTTCAATAACCAAATCAATGACCAGTTCAGCTATCGGCATTTTAGTCGAACAAAAAAAAATTGATTTATCAGCTTCACCTGCACTATACGTTCCCGAATTAAAAGGTAGTGCCTACGAGCGGTCCACCATTCAAGACGTATTGAATATGTCAACTGGCTTGGGCTTCCATGAAGATTATGTCGATTCGTCTTCGTTCTTTTGGAAGTATTATGCCAGTGCTATGAATTTCTTCTATTCCCCTGCCAAAGAACCGGATGTTAAAAATGCCGAGGTATTAGGCACTTATGATTTTCTCGCTAAGAAAGCTACCATTGATAAAGAGATAAGACCTGGCTATAAGTTTGAATACAACTCATCCAATGCCGACGTTGCGGGCTGGCTGATTTCAAGAATTTCGGGTAAGTCTTATGCCGACTTCATCCGTGAAAACGTATGGGCAAAAATAGGTGCAGAACATGATGCATATCTCAATGTTGACAGGGCTTATATGGGCGTTGCCACGGCTGGCTTTAATACCACTTTACGTGATGCTATTTTGTTTGGCAATTTGATACTCAATAGAGGAAGTATTGGAGGCAAACAAATTATTCCTGCGAATTGGGTGGATGAAACTCTGAAGCTGACTAAAGAAGATAAAGATCGGTTTGCCAGAAATGATTATTATGTAAAAGTTGGGATGCCGTGGGTGGGCTACAAGAATTTCTGGTGGATTATGGACGAAATCAAAGGTGAGTATTGTGGAATGGGCATACACGGTCAGGTGATTTACATTAACCGTTCAGCCAATATGGTCATAGTTTTCTTCTCAAGCCAACCGACCGCATCATCTGCTTCTCCCGGTGGATACAAACCAATTTATTCAAAGTTGAATGCATGTAGAGCGTTAGCGAACAGTATGAGTAAGTAGTGTGTGGATAGGGACTTGAAAATGAAGATCATTTCGAAATTTTATCTTGGTATTTCTATTCTCTTTAGTTTGTTAAAGACAGGAATAGTTTATGGTCAAGACATCAATGTAAAATTGGGATTCGCAGACAGTATTCAATCTACGATACTAAAAGAAAATAGAAAAATCATTATTCGCTTGCCTGATGAGTATGATACTTCAAAAAAATTGTATCCGGTTTTATATCTTTTAGATGGCAATAATAGTAGTCTTCTCGAGACAGTTTCAGCCATGAATAAATTAGGTTCGGATGAAAATATTCCTAAAATGATAGTGGTAGCCATTGGCAACACTGACCGGGACAGAGATATGATGCCCCTCAGTACAAAGCAATATACCGTACCTATTGCAGGTGCAGAACAGTTTCTTTCTTTTATTGGTGATGAGCTCATTCCCCAAATCGACAAAAAGTACCGTACGAATCAACAACGCATATTATGTGGCAAATCACTCAGTGGCTTGTTTACTTTATATGCGTTGCTCACAAAGCCGCAATTATTTGAAAGTTACCTTGGTCGCAGTGCAGGTTGGCTGCGGGATATGAATGACTATTTCACTACATTAACCGATAAAGCCTTTCAACAACCAAACCTGTACAAAGGCAAGAAAATTTTTATGAGTAATTCTTTAATTGACAATTATGATAAAGATCATGGCGTACATAAACAGATGCTTGAATTTTCTGAAAAAATAAAGGCCAAACTGGGCGACAGCGTACAATATAAATATGTAACCTATAACAATTATCCGCACGTGCCTTTCCCAAGCTTATATGACGGACTAAAGTATATTTTTGAAGCTGACACAAAAAAATAAACTACAGCCAACAGAATATATAAATCATATGCGGAGCTTATTTTGTTAGCTTCAATTCTGCAACCAACTTTTTCATCAACAGTTGAAAGCAATGAGGGTTATAAACCGCGTACGCTTTATATATTAATCGTTGGGCGCAATAGCCGCAGGACAAATGAGACAACTAATTACCCTAGGACTTTTAATTCTTATTTCGTGTCGGCCACCAACCGAGTCGATTGACACGTCATTCTACATTGAGAAAAGATTTAGTTTTTATGATCCGGCAAACGAAAACTATACCTTGGATACATGGATCAGGAAACCTGAAAATATTCGGACACTTCATGAGACATTAAAAAAGTATGGTTACAAAAAAATATTCTCCGAGGACGATTTTACATCAAATCCTTGCATGATTTGGAGTTACATTAGTAAACCATGTGCAACATTGATTGACAGTTTAATCTTGACATATCCCCAAGCAGACACATCACCAAAATATTACAGGGAATTTTGGAACAGACGAAAAGCAGAGCAAAATGCCACGACAGTTTACGCGGTTCTTAGAGAAGTAAAAGACGAATTGATAAATAAACATAAAGTGACGTTTAACGACCGACTAACAAACGACACCATTTATAACATTTTAAGAATTAAGTTTAAGCAACCAGACAATGAAGCAGAAGCAACCGACAATTTTACCTACTTGACAAAAGTGGGACTTAATCTTTCTGCTTACAACTTGTTGTACGAGACAGTTTGGTATGAGAACTTTAAGTGGGACAAGGAAAAATTAAAAGAAAAGCTAAAAACTGAGAGGACTGAGTGTTGTCCATCACCAATAATCATTGACGACACGAAATGAGATTGAAGTAGCCATAGCGCCCAACAGTGCATATAAATCATGCCGGCAGAGTTTGATGATTAATTATTAATTTGGACTGCCGGCAGCCTTATATGCGAGCGTTCTGGGCAAGATGTAAAAATTAAACGCATTTAATCAAGTAAAAAAAATTGATGAGAAATTTATTAGTAGTGACATTGATGCTAATAAGGTTTGACTTGATAGCTCAAGTTTTTCCCGCATTAAGTCCGCAAGGGATCATTCATCAAAAAGTTGGAGCTGTTACAATCTCTGTCATATATGAAAGGCCTGCAGCGAGAGGTCGAAAGATTTTCGGGGAACTGGTGCCTTATAACGAATTGTGGCGGACAGGGGCCGGTAACTGTACAACGATCAAATTTGATGGGGATGTGTTGATCGATAATAAGTTAATTCACGCTGGAACGTACTCCTTGTTTAGTATTCCGGATCTTCTAAACTGGACAGTGATTTTGAATAGCGACACAACGTTGTATGGGACAGGCGGATACGATGAAAGAAAAGATATAATTCGCTTTAAAGCAAAAGCAGAAGTAACAGGCAGGTATTATGAATCATTTACCATAGACATTGATGTGGTACCGGACAATGCGGAATTAAATATTTCGTGGGAGAAAACTCGCGTAAATTTTGTAATAAAAACCGAAACTGATAAAAAGATTGCGAAAATGGTTAATGATCGATTGTTATCAGGGAAAATTAAAGATCCACAATTGCTAGCAATGGGGGCAGAGTATTACTACTTCCTCGGTCGAGATTTAGAGACTGGATTGGCCTTGGTAAATCGAGCAATAGACATCAAACCTAGTTCTTGGTATTACTCACTCAAGGTCGATATTTTATTAATGGGAAAAAGATATACTGAGGCCATTGAAACACTGAAATTTAATATGGCTTATGTCAAGACAAATCCTGAAGACTGGACTAAAGAGCAGGTTGATAATGTAGTAAAAGGACAAGAAATGCAAATGAGGGAATTACAAAGTAAAATTAAAAAGTAGTTTTACACCCAGCCCACAACAACGTGCATAATCAATGGCGGGATTCAGGTAAATTTGTAGTATAGTTTTTCAAAATACGTTTTGGTTTCGTGGACAGTGGCGGGCTCGAATTCCCGCCACTGTTTATGCACAAGCGTCAGCGGCAAATCTCCCAACCCGACACAAACAACAACAGACAAGCGATAAATGGACGATTATAGAAAATATTTTATTAACTCTCTTAAGAACAATTATCCAGAGGAGTTTGACATAGTTATCGCCAACACCGACAAACACTATAAAAATACCTCAACCGACACGACCTTTGCCAAAACTTCAACCAATCCTTTAGACAGACGACTTGACTTTAGTTCCTACTTTTTAGCACTTATTAAAACATTGGACGAGCAAGGTGAAACGTTTGAGACCATAAGAAAAATATGTCTTGAAATAGTAACAGAATATGTAAAGCCAAAAAACAAAGTCCAAGAATTTTTTAAACGACTTTTACCTAAACTGACGAACACTTTGTTTGGCCGAATTATAATAAAATCATTTCACAAAAGAATTAGCGTAAACTCAAATGCTGACGGATTTAAAGCAAACGTTATTACCGACAAACAGGAAACATACGGATTAGGTTACGGTATTGACATTTTGGAATGTGGAATTTGCAAATTATTTAAGAAGCACAATTATCAAAAATATGCGACTATACTTTGTGAAGTTGACGCAATAACTTCTGGTTTAGCCGGACTCAAACTTATACGAACAGGGACAATTGCATACGGTGCAAACAAGTGCGACTTTAGATTTAAAAAAGAAAACTAAACTACGACAATCCTACTAACAGAAAGAAGAGTAGCCGTTAACAAAGGCTTCCATGCCGCCACGTTTGACGATTAATTTGTTATTTTGGTGTGCTGGGACGCGCTAAGCCAAGCGTTGTAGCGCATTTACAAAAAATGACAGACATACAAGAAACAGGAGGAGCAAGAATTGGTATGGCCAACGCAACATAGCCATTCGCGACCTTAAAAGTTACTAAAGACAAATTGCAACTAAAGCTTTCTTATACAACTCAGGGGGAATAGCTTTTGAACAGGGAATATTCAGGAAGGAGAGCCCAGCAGATAACATGGTACAGGCGCAATTTCTAAAATAAATTTAAACTGCACCTATACTAACGTCAGCGTACATTGAAGGACGGCACGACAAAACATTAACTTGGGCAAAAATAAATGACAGACATATCCTTTAACATCTGGTCAGTTATCATCCTGTTAGGGGCAGCACAAGGACTTTTTCTGTCCTTTTATCTGTTTACAAAAATTGAAAACCGAGACGCAAACAAATGGCTTGCCTTTTTGCTGGCAGTAGTTTCATTGCACTTATTAGAGTATGCCGCTGGGATTTCGGAAATTACATTAAAGTATCCCTCAATTACAGCAATTACCTATCCCCTGCTTTTTTGCATGGGACCGCTTTACTTTTTCTATTGCCGCTATCTACTTGACAAAGACTATCACACATCATTCAAAACACTTTCGCATTTTATACCCTCGGTAATGGTATTACTGCTGATGCTTCCATTTTACCTGATGCCCGCATCGGAAAAAATACTTTACGTACAGGGACTATCGTCAAACGGTACATTAAAAATACCGACAGGACAACTTGTTTTTATGGCGGCTCACGTTTTTCAAACAGTCGCCTATGTTTTAGTTTCACATAAGTTCATTAGCAAAAGAGAAGAAGACTTAAAAAGAATTTCGTCTGACGTTTTTGCGGTAAAGAAACTTGACTGGCTGAGGTCATTTAGTTTTTACTTTTCTATTTATCTCTTGTTGTATTTAGTGCTGGTTGGGGTGCTGACGTTTGCTAACTCATTTCAGATTCAGATTGATTACACTATGTTATTTATCACTTCTTTTTCACTTTATTCAATCGGATATGTGGCCATCAGTCATCCTGAAATCTTCAAAGGCACAAAAGAAATTGAAGCAACGGAATCATTTGAAAATAACATCGCTCCACCAAAAAATGGAAACAAATTCCCTGAACTGAAAGAAAAGTTGTTGAACTACATGGAAACAAACAAACCATATCTAAAAAGCGACCTTAAACTTTCAGAATTGGCGGATTCCCTTTCTGTTCCGTATTACCAACTTTCGCAACTAATCAATAAGGAATTTTCGGTCAACTTCTATGATTTTATAAATAAATACAGAGTGGAAGAAGCCAAAAAATTACTCATCGAAGACGCCCGCAACTATAAAATCCTTGCAATTGCCTTTGAAGTAGGGTTCAATAGCAAAGCAACTTTTAACCGTGTTTTCAAAAACGTCACTGACCTTACACCTTCAGAGTTCAAGGAAAAATTTTCCATTTCCAAGCCTTAAGTAATGATTTCAAAGAATTATTCTTTTGATACCGTCGATTGATACTAAATTCTACGACTTATCTGGTCTCAATTTGTAAGTTGAGGCGATTTACCTTCTTAACCTTCACATTTTTGCCATCATGCCATCATAAACTTTAAAATCCTAAATCAACCAAAGTTACAGTTACAGTGAACACCCCTGTTTAAGAAGGTGTGGAACATTTTATGAATCCAGACCATTTGAAACACTGGCTTTCGGGGTTTGTTTCAATCGAACACTTGGACTGCTCGGTTGGCAAAAAGGAAGCTCAAGCAAAATGAAATTCATCGAGAGTGGCAAAGAATTAGAAATTTATTGAATCTAAAAAATAGCGCAATATGAAATAGGACAAAGCGAATAATATAGCTTCATACCTTGACCTATCCCCAGGACAGAAAACCGCAACTTCAAAAACTTAGGACATTACTCAAAAGGTAGCCTAATGTATCTGACCAGGAATTTCAAAGGCTTAATGAAATGTATTGGCTTTCTAATGCCTGGTATGTTTAAAAAACAATTCAATGAAATACTTAATTGACTTTAAAAATTTTTGTTGAAAAATCATAAGTTTAGTATGGCAGACATCAACTTTTTTCCATCGGATAACTCTTTCTCAGATGATAAAATATGTCGTTTTAAAATTAATTGGATTGGCAATACTGACTATGATAATGTTAGTTATTATTTCAATCCTTGAAGTTACACTGTATTCTTATGTCGTAAATCCCGGACAAGAGGTTAGTGTTTATGAAGCACACGCTAAATTTTCTGCACCTTTTATTTCAGGTATTTTTGGGTTCATTATTTTCTTTCTTATCGCAAGACATTGGAAGAAACAAGAATATCATAATTTATTCAAATTAATAGTTCTTTTTCCCCTCATTTATGTATTGTTGGACATCGTGGTGTTATTATTGGGGACAGTTCAATGGTCAAGTTTTACTTTAATTTTTATTCTTGCCAATGGAGCAAAATTTCTCGGTAGTTACTTAGGATATAAATTAACTAAATGAGAGCAGACCGTTTAGGCTCGACAATTTTTTCTCGTGGGCAGTTGCGCGGGTGACAGCGCGGATAAGGAGGAACATTTCTTTAGTTTTGCTTAGTGACACTTCTTATACATAAACGTTAGTGCAACCTCAGACAACTAAAAATAATATGAGTAAAAAAATGAAAAATAATTGGACTTGTAGGAGGAATAAGTTGGGTGTCAACAATGGACTATTACAAGTTCATAAATGAAGGAATTAATAAAAGGTTAGGCGGACTAAATTTTTCAGAATGTATAATTTATTCATTGAATTTCGGAGATGTTCAAGAAAGAAGTTGGGAGAATTCATTTGAACTTTTACTTAACGCTTGCCATAGTTTGAAAAGAAGTGGTGTTGATGCCATAGTTTTGTGTGCTAACACAGCACATCTTTTTGCTGACGATCTTGAAGACAAAATAAAATTACCAATTATTCATATAGTAACGGAAACAGCAAAAGCTGTTAAACAACATGGACTGGTAAAAGTGGGACTATTGGGAACAAAATTTACAATGGAAATGGAGTTTTATAGAAAAAAACTTGAAGAAAATAGTTGAATGTTTTAGTACCTGAGAAACAAGAGACAAGGGACTATGTGCAATATACAGTGAAGGAAGAATTAGGTAGAGGGATAATTAATCTGGACACAAAGCAGAATTATATTTCAATTGTGAAAGACTTGGTTGGACGTGGTGCACAAGGTATAATATTGGGTTGTACAGAAATTCCGATGTTAATTAGCCAAGAGGACTTTTCAATACCTATATTTGACACGACAAAAATTCATTCGAGAGCAATTGTTGAATATGCATTAACATAATTCTGACAATTGAAGAGAATTGAAAGCAGCCGCTAACACAATGTTTCTGAATAGTGGGTGAAGTGTAAGGTCTAAGTTTTTATCTTCGTTCAACGTTTGGTTGCGTGCGACATTACCAGCTTCGAAGGCTCGCCACTGCGAAAACACAAACGTTATTAACAATGCCGCGCGGGACAATTCAGTTGACAAATGATTAAATCTGCAGACGAATTTGTAAAACCCAGGAAGTGAAATAAAAGTAGAGCATTATGGAACAATCTATCAAAAAGGAGATCGATCACACGTGGTATATGCGTCCCGTGTTTTTTGTCTCAGACATCCAGCGCGCCATCGGGTTCTATGTTGGCAAGCTCGGATTCAAGAAGAAATGGCACGAAGCAGACGGAAAGGGCACAGTGTGCCAGGTCGATCGCGGAGGCTGCGAGATTATTCTGTATGAAGACGCTACTCGCGATGATCGTGGTCGTGTCTTCCTCGAGTTGTCATCCAAGGGGGTCGATCAGCTGCTTAAGGAAGTTGAGGAGCGTTCCATTACGACACAGAAGTCGTGGTGGGGGTATGACGTGCTTCGAATTGAAGACCCGGATGGCAACGATCTTCTTGTTTGCCTCGAAAATCTTCTATGAGGCCTCTTAGACGTGGCCCCGTTTGATTGGCAATTGGCTGTCAATGCTATTGTTAGAAAATTTAGCGGACAAAATAAATATTAACATTCGGGGTCACCTATAACAAAGGTTCATATTCAGCATGCGGACCAGAGAAACATTATGAAGTTCATCCTTCCTTCGTTGGGACATACGAGTATTACTTTTCAAAAAGTAAGTTTAAAAATTACTTGCTGGACATTAGAAACATAAGTGACATGGATATTCTAAACCAACCTGCTGGATTCCGTTCGATTGGGTCAAGACCACAAGAGACTACTCAGTTTGGGGAAATAAATCTGAAAAACCATTTTGACGTAATTGCCTACGTTGAAAACCTCTGCACACAAACGCTCTAATTATATAGCTGAATGGATGACAATGAACTTTATGTTTAAAAAAAATGCCCAACCCCGACAAAGTGAGTGTAAAAACTACACGCTACAACAATATATAATCAATGGTGGGTGTATGGCAAGTGTTTAAATATTTATCTTCGTATAACGCTCAGGTAACGGTGGGCAGATTCGCCTTCGAAAACCCACCACTGCTTATATGCTAGCGTTAGCGGCAAGCCAAAATGGCTCCGTGGGCAACAATGACATAGACATAAAGACATTCCATTCGGACATAGACAAAA
Source organism: uncultured Bacteroidota bacterium (assembly GCA_963837415.1). Taxonomy (GTDB): domain Bacteria; phylum Bacteroidota; class Bacteroidia; order Cytophagales; family Cyclobacteriaceae; genus Chryseolinea. The sequence goes on from CAWING010000013.1 coordinate 42,768, forward strand.
AATCACAGTGGGAATTTCTCAAGAACCTCAAACAAGACGACACTTAACGCTGTTCATCCAGGACCACATCGGGATGATTGAAGAAATAAGAAGGAAATTCAATCCAGCTCAGTACGAATTAATTTCAGCACATGCGACTCTTTGTAGAGAAGATGAAATCACTCCTATAGAAAGAGTACTTGAGAATATTAAGTCTATAAAGTTCGACCAGCCACTAATAATTAAATTTGACACGGTTGACAGATTTGAGAACGGTAAAGGTGTTTGGCTTCCTGCTTCGAGAGATAACAACCAATTTCAAGAGCTGAGAACGGAAATTTTAAAGGGAATAAGTGACATTCCGAGACAACACCAACCACACGTTACATTAATGCACCCACGAAATTCGACTTGTACTGACGACATATTTTGTAGAATAAAGAAATATGAACTGCCAACTAAATTGTTATTTGGCAAGGTTAGTTTAATTGAGCAGAAAAATGGTGAACGGTGGACGATTTTAGAAGAATTTAAAATTCTGGCTTAGTTGGCGGCGGAACGGAACGGCCTACCAAACGTTGCAAGCATACAAACAAGAATTTACACAGACTATGAATAGGTTTTTTTTATGCTTATGTTTTCTTCTGATCCCTGCGATCGGATTCAGCCAAAGCCCAAAAAAAATGATTAAGAAGATAGGTAGCGATCCGGTCTATTTTATTGACAGTGTTTACGTAGAACAGTCAGAAATGATGAAATACGATCCATCAGAAATAGCAATAGTAAATGTTTATAAAGATAAAGACGCCTTAGAGTTGATGGGAGAAGATGACAAGGATGGCGTAATCTACATTGAAACAAAGGGCTTCGCTAAGGTTCGTTATTGGAAATACTTTTGCTCAAAATCTAAAGAGTACACACAAGCTGTTCCAAGTTCTGCCCAGGACGATGGAATTCAATATATCTTAAACGACAGAGTTTTGCAGAAAAACTTCGAGGGAGATTTAGCACTAATTGACGATTCGATCTTCAAAGGCCTACGTGTCATTGGTCAAAGAGATTTGAGAAAGAAATACAAAATAGATAATAAGTCAATTGGTATTGTCATTGAATCTGATAAGCCCAATAACTTATACAAAGCCAGAAAGAAGTTTTGATCGAGTACAGCCTACAACACAATGTAAGCGTTATCGCGCTGTCTAAATTGAAAGTGTATCATAAAAAAGTAAATTTGCAAGACTTCGAGTTAATGTATTCTATAGCTTTGACGCTGCAACGGCATACATATCCGTTGCCAGTAATTGGTTTAACAGTGGGAACAAAAAGTGCAATAATCTTTCTTCCAGTTTATCTGATTTGTCATCTATGTTGTGGACAAGTGAGCATCTTGGAAAGTTGCGGAGTGGATTCCAGGCCAGAATTGAACCAATACGAAATCACAGTTTTAGATAGCCTATTTTTTACACCCTATGAGACAAAAAAGTCTGGAGTAAGGGATACTAAAAATGGATTTGACTTTAAAGACAAGAAAGTTGCCTTTTTCTCTTGCACTAAGAACTCAAACACAAAGGGAAACGGACTATTATCAAAAAAGGAATTTTTTGAGCTATTTAAGCCTGTTTTTAAAGGGCACGCAGAAGAGGGGTTATTATTTTCAATGAAAATGAAAAAAAAGAATCAAAGGGATTTGATGCAGTTATAGTTATTGACTGTCCCTATGAGGGCGTAACCACGAAAGATTTAATCCCGAAGTTGATTGTGAAATATGAATAGGAAAAAACTACTGCTAACAATGTCTATAAACCATATGCTGTATAGTAGTTCTTGAAGTTGGTGCATTTAAGTTTCGTCGGCAACGTAACTATCAACAACAACGTACACAAGCAATGACTATATAATAGTTATTTTTATAATTCAAAACTCTTTATGTATCAAGAAATACCAAAGAAAAGAAAGGGGTCTGCGGCGAGTAAATACCAGCTTTTATTTTTAGTAGTTACGATGGCTAGTAGTTGTCAATTACAAACAAAAAAATATATGGAGGATACAAAAGCAAATAAGGCATTTATTTTAGAGATGATTGGAGAGAAAAAAAAATTAGAAGATTATCCTGATAAAGCAAGTGACTCGATGGTCGTTTATGAGCCGTCCAGTTTGCCATTTGGTGGTGTTTACAAAGGAATAAACGCCTATGAAAAATTCTATCCCGAAGTACGGAAATTCTATGATTTTTCAAGATTTGAGCTCATTAATGTATATGCTGAAGCAGACGTTGTATTTGCCATAATTAAAGCGGGCATTGCTCATACGAATGACAGCATTTTGTTGTGCGAGCAGTTTACGTTCAAGGGCGGTAAGATTGTCGAAGTTAGATTATATATACACGACTTCCCGGAAAAGCCCATTCATTCATTAATAAGTAGGTAAAGCTATTTTGTTTCACAAGAGATCTAAACTATGCATTAAAACTGTTTATCGATTGTCTTGAATTTAATATTGAACACGATGAATTGAGATCGGATAATCCATTTTGTGTGATCGAAAGGGACGGGCTACGTATAAATCTTTTTGAAAATGAGGAATTAGCAAAGGAACATAATCCTGAATTTAGACTTGTGACGAATAATATTGATGAAGTATACAAAAAAATAAGCTCATCACATCCCGAGTTTCTGCACCCAATCTTAGTAAAATCACCCCTCGTCCATGGGGAGCAAAAGAATTTGCATTGATGGACAAACAGCTAGGCATTGTTATTCAGCAATGGTAACCCTTAAAAAATTATTAAAGCACGAAAATAAGGAGATAAAGAACATTGGAATTAATTTGTTGCAAATAGAAAGTAATAAATATGAGCGTAGACTGAGGCACTACTGCCAACGAAGTACATAATCAATGACTTAAATCGAATTATGAAAATAGAGCAAATTATTTACATGTCTCTTATGCTATTAGGCGGCTGCAAAAATGCCTCTCCCAGTGAAGCTCCTGATCAAGATAGCAATGTTGTTGTCGCAAACGAATTTGTTGATGCCTTCTATTCATTCAATCGAGACTCCCTAGAGTCCATGCTATCCCTTGCCAAGGAATCCCAGCCCAGCATATTATATTATCAAAAATGGGCTGAATGTGGGAACTACGAAATAGTTAAGCGGGATAATTATATTGAAAAAAATGATTCTCTTGTACTATTCCCCGTCACCGTAAAAGATGATCTGATGGGAGCACTCGATATCAATTTCAATGTTACCGACACGTTTCACTTATCAATACGCAATGGACAAATTCGTTCTGTACAGACTTCCTCAAACGACCTTAACGTGTATTATGAAGCAAAAGAATGGGTAAAACAGAACCGGGCCGAATTAGTTGAAAAAGCTTGTGAAGGCATTTGGGAAGGCGGGCCTACACCATGCGAATGTGTTCAGGGGATGGTGAAAGGATTTGCCGAATTTAAAACAAAGGAGAAATCAAACTAAACTTTAGAGCTTCAATTGAGTTATTAAAAACTACCGCCAACAATCATGCACAAGCCATGGCGTGGATACTTTAAGGTGAAAGTTTTTCCACCAAACTTGGTTCGGCAACGCGGACAACGACGGGGTAACTAACTAACAACCCACTTATGGCAGACAATAGCAAACCACAAGATCAAAATACGCCCAAGCCAGATCCTGCGCTTAAGCGCCTGAACCGGTTGGTCGGTAGTTGGAGCATGAAGGGCCGCCCGCTCGGCTCAAACGAAGACAGCATCACAGGCACGACCACGTTCAAGTGGCTGCATGGCACTAAGGGCACGAGCTTTTTCTTACAGCAGGATATGAAGATGGATTACGCCGGCACGACGATCAAAAGCCGTGAGATTATCGGCTATAATCCGAGGACCAAAACTTTTTCCTCCTATGTATATTCAAACATGGCTCCCGACCCATGGCCTTACAAATGGGATGTCAAAGGCGGTAAGCTGACCATATCAATCAAATCCGGCCGAATGAACGCCACGTTCCACGGCAAGTTTTCTCGTGACGGCAACAGCTTTTCAGGTGGCTGGCGGCCGAACCGGGGTGCTGACAAGGTGGTCAATGCTCCATATGATATAACTGTGTCGCGCGTAAAGTAATGCCAAGACTTGTATTCAAGAATCGAAAACAATGCAAGCGACATTAGACTTTCGACTTGATGAGAATCATTAGTAAAAATCTCGGTGGACACCTGACGCTCGATGTAGAGATTTACCGGTAACAGCACCCATGGTAAGATGGACCGAAGACCGGACAGATGAACATTCAATCTGACAACCACTTATATAGAAAATAAAGAGGCCAACTGGTAAAAAGTGGGGGCATTCGAAAAATGTCTTTGCAAAAACAATGGTTGTTAATAATCAGCGGTATCCTTCGGCACCGCAAACCCAAGAGAAGACTAGGCCATTTAAGTAAAAGAATTTATCAAGCTAACACAAATAAAAAGTAATGTAAAATTGACATAATATGAAAATAGCTAACAACGACGCCGCTATACCCAATCCTGCACTTAAGTCCTTTAGTGTATTAATTGGTGAATGGAAAACCATCGGAACGCATCCTAAACTTCCTGGTATTACACTTCACGGACACACTTCCTTTAATTGGCTGGAGGGAGGAGCATTCCTGGTTATGCATTCAAAAAATAATGAAGGAAAAATTCCTACCGGTATTGCCATTTTCGGCAGTGACAATTCTAAAGACGAATATTTTATGCTCTACTTTGATGAGCGAAAAGTTTCACGAAAATGTGAAGTAGTATTTAGGGACAATGTTTTGAAATGGTGGAGAAGTGCCCCTGAATTTTCACAACGATATACCTTTACATTCACGGACAATGGCGATACCATTATCAGCAAAGGAGAGATATCAGAAAACGGCACAACATGGGAACAAGATTTAAACCTCACATACACTCGTGTTAAGTAAAACATATCGGCCGCCGACAACAAGATGTATGTGCCATTGCTGGATTGTTTAAAATTTTGTGGTTTAGTTTTTAAAATCCGTTCGGTCATGTGCGGGCGCAATTTCGGAGTCGTCGGGAAAATCAGTCGTCCTCCTTCATTTACCCTCCCCGAAACGTAACATACACCAACGTTGGAGCAATATTATTTTTAAATGAGATTTATCAAAGACAAAATATTAATACTAATTATTCTAATAGCGTTGTCGCAGATTTATATAATAACAACGAAAGGTGATTGGACGACAAGGATCACGCAGGCTAATTCAAGCACTGACGGCAAAAATCATCTGGCCTTAACAAATACATTGTCCATTGAATCTGAGCACTTCATTAGCCAGGAAAACAAATAATCGGTTCCGCGACATATTTTGAAACTGAGAATTGCTTCACAGTTGACAGCTTGTCAATTTCTATTTTTCAAATAAAGGACGGCCAAGACACTGAACTAAAAAGAACCCGAACAAGAATTGAGGACTTAAGTGAATTGGAGTTTGACTCGTCAGGTAATATTAAAGAAGAGAGTTTATTAAAGAGCGAAAAAATAGAGATTTGCCCAGGCAGGCAAAGAATTGGAATAACAAATTGGTTTGAGTATCCGGACGAAGAAGAAACTAAAGTCAAAATCACGTACTTTATCAGGACTGCTGACCATGAGGAAATAATAGGTGAGGCTAGCTTGACAAAGAAGACTAGTTTTGAAATTAACGGGCGGCACCATTATGACTTTATTATCTTGCTGTATCCGTTGTTATAGGTAGTATTGGGACTACTGACATTCATTAAAATTGTTAAGATGGCGAGAAAAAAATAACGGACGCCCAACACAGTCATAACGAATGGCAGGGCTCGGTTTAAGTTTGTAGTGAACTTGTTTGATTTTTCTCCCCCAAACCAATACAATATACCCTTTGAAAAATTAATGCAGTTTGTCGAACTGCGAATGAAAGTGAAAATAAGGTTTGGTTTTACTACTTTAGTTTCGACTTCGTGTGACATGGCCTATTTCGAAAGCCGCAATCGTAAAAATAGTGAAGTGAAAGGTACAGTCGCTAACACCACATAACATGAACTTCTTCTCAATCAATCGCAGCTTTTACGTTCTATCCATCTTCTTCGCGGGGATTCTCACAGTCCTTGCTTTTTTCGAGAGTATGGTGCGTTTCCAGCTGGGCGCTCAAACATTTGGACTGGAATCTTATCCAACATGGTTCCTTGTGGGAAGCGCTGTTACGTTTATAACTGCATCATTCCTATTGCGCTATTATCATCACAAGACGTACAGGTTGACTTTTTATACCGGACTCATTGATATACTCGCAACCATTTGTTTTTGCATCGTCATTTACAACATATTGATGGGCGGTGTATTAAGGAATTATTATATCCCTGCTTTTGTAGCCACCATGGTAACGGGAATCGTTTATGGCGGAAGTCTGGCATTTTCAGCGTCTGGCAAACGACGCTGGTTAAAGACGGCAGGCCTTTCCTTTCTCTTACTCAAACTCATGTTGGCGGCAGTATTTACTTGGAGCGTGACCTCTCAGGACGCGCTCAGGTTTGAGACGACAGAAAAAATTGTACAATGGCTTTCATTTGTCGGTAGTTTAATTCCCATTCCGTACATATTGAATTTTCTTAGCGAGTTAAAAACATTGAAGACAGAAAATCCAGAAGCCACTCGCCAACCAGCTATGGAAACTGCATGGGGAATTGTGGGCCTTATTGCTATTGTTGCAGCCGCATCCATAGGAGGAAAACTATTCACTGAAAAATACTGGCTATTAAATTGGATCAACCGGGGAACGGAGAATGCGCTAAAGCTGGCCAAGCCCTTTGATGCACGAACCTATGTGAACAGCAAGGGTGATACATTGCGGTATCGCTTGCTCACACCATTGAATTATGACTCCACCAAAAAATATCCGCTGGCCGTGTGCCTTCACGGAGGCGGAGGCCGCGGCACAGACAACCTCATACAAGTAGAAGGATCATGGACCGCTCAACTTTTGTCAGCGTATCAGAACAGGGAAAGGTATCCCGCTTTTGTTTTTGTGCCGCAGTGCCCGCCAGCCTCCAGTTGGGGAGGGATTGAAAATTGGCCCGTTGTTGATTCCATCGTGTTCGAGGCTATGACGGAATTAGAGAAAGAGTTTGCTATCGATGAAACAAGACGCTACGTTATGGGTGAGTCACTTGGTGGCTATGGCTCGTGGCATTTCATCACCATGCATCCTCAACTGTTTGCGGCAGCAGTGCCCATCTGTGGTGGGGGTAACCCTACCCTCGCTGCCACTATTGCCAATATACCGGTGTGGGCGTTCCATGGAGCGAAGGATAGAAACGTTCCCGTGCACCTCTCCCGGGAGATGATCGAAGCTATGAAAAATGCGGGAGGAGATCCCAAGTATACAGAGTATCCCGAGGAGGGTCACATTATCTCAAAGCAAGTAATGGCGACACCTGATTTGCTTGATTGGGTTTTTGAACAGCGGCGTAATCAGGATTGATTGTAAGCCGCATACGCGTTTATATCGAATGAGAAGTATACTCTTCATATTACTTATGAGTCAACTAAGTTTTTTCGCCTTTTGTCAAGGGAGTTGGAATATAGGATACATAGAAGTTGACTCTATTGAAACTTCGCACATCGGAAAATCGGTAAAAATTGATTTTCGACATCATAGCTCCGAACGGAACACATCATCAAAGCGGGTAAGATCATACGTGACTCCGGAGGATACCACAACCATAACACTCAACGAAAGGCAACTTAGGGTTACTGAAAAACGAAATATATACGTGGATCATGGTTCTTTTGATGATCAATATTTAGAGATTCTGGATGACGATAATGCCTTAGTTGATAGAATTTACGACACCAGGCTTATCGAAATTGAAGCTGATAAGTTTAAATTTTTAATCACCGTCGAAACTTATAAGATACTAACTAAAGAACGTGAGAAAAAGATAGACTCTAAAGCAATGGAAGTCTGGATTAACAAAGGAAGTCTTGATGGACTTATGGTAAAAATTTAACGAACGCCTATAAAATAGTTGTCAAATTTTAAGATCAGTTAAAAATCACAAACCGCCAGAATATGCGCATGCCTTGCAAGAGTGATGTGTTGCCATTTAAGAGTAAACAACTAATTTGGTCAGCATCGTGGAACAATAACAAATCTTAAGCACTATGGCGCGCGGACATTAAAACATTTCTATGTATAGATTATTCGGACTAACAACGATTCTTCTTTTAGGAGTAAGTTGTAAAGCTCAAATTCTTTACCCAACAATAACGAAAGGTAATTCGGGCTCACAAGTAAATATTGAAATTAAAGGATTTTGGAAATCGATAGGCGATGGTTATCTCCTGGCGACTGATGACAGGGGAATTACCCTTTACAGCTATACCAGCAAATACTGTTACAAGGAAAAGAATGATCACGTGACAGGTTTATTAAATAGCTCTTCTAAATTCTTACTTAACCGGACAAAGGACACCTTATCAATTTATCTTCAGGACTTTGGAGAAAAGACAAAAGAGTTACAAGCGGAGAAAAAGTTCTATAAGCTCAATAAATTACCCGATAATTGTTCCCCCCTGACGGATATACAACAAAAAGATCCGCAGTTTCTTTTTGAGTTGTTCTGGTTGACATTAAAAGAGAATTACGCCTTTGCCAAAGAACGAAATTTGGACTGGGATCAAATCTATAAGAATTATAAACCAAAGATTTCTTCTCAAACTACCAAAGATGATCTATTCAATTTGCTTGGAGAAATAGTGACGCTTACAAAAGATCAGCACACAAAAATCATTTCAGCAGATGGTAAAACGAAACAATACAGCGGTGTACCAACGGCCTTATTGCTCGGAGAGGTTTTCAATCAACAGAACTCAGTAAAGAACTTCAATGACTACATAAGTCAGTTTTTTAAAACTAACTATGATAATATTTCACATGACCTACTGCATGACAAAGGCAAAAAAGTTGCCAATGGGAAAATTGAATGGGGGGATGTTACTCCTGATATTGGATATATCCATATTCATTCGTTAACCGGATTTGCATCAGATCAATTACCACGAAAACTACATATTGACACGTTGAATTATTATATGTCCAACATTATGAATGCCTTTCAAACCAAAAAGGCGATTATTGTCGATGTGAGTTTCAACTTCGGAGGTTACGATGCTGCGGGGTTGACATTTGCCGGTTATTTCACCGATAAACCTTTTAAGGCATTTACCAAGTATAGCTTTCACAACGGCGTTTTTCACAAGGCTTCAGAATTTAGTGTTATTCCTTCGGCAGCATATAATTTTACTAAACCTGTGTATGTGTTAACGACCGACATAAGCAGAAGTGCAGCGGAAAGTTTCGTTATGCAAATGAAAGCTCTCCCCAACGTCACCGTAGTCGGTACACATACACTTGGGATTATTTCAGACATGCTTGGTAAAACCATTGGTGACTATTATTTAACGATATCAAATGAAAAGTATGTAACGCCGGAGGGAGAAATGCATGAAGTCAAAGGAGTAGATGTCGATGTCAAATTGACTGTGTTTACCAAAGACAATATGTTTAATGGACATAGAGACGCAGTTAGACAAATAATTAATATTATCGACGCGAAATAGACCGCCTTGTTAGGATCAACCTCGTGGACAAAGATGGTAGGCTATTAACCAGATATCTCAAAATGAAAATTTTATCACCACTCGTATTGATGCTATTTGCAACCCTTGCAACAGCACAACAACATCAGTCTTTTGAGTACACCAGATTGAATGATTCCACCAGACAGTTCAAAAGCGACGCATATCAAATCATTTTTGGCAACTATAAAAAATCAAAAAATAATCTTAAGGAGCGACGTGTTAGTGTAAATGGAGACGTTTATTTATTTGTAGTAAATGAAAGCAAGGTTGGATTGATACAGAAAATTCTAGATGCTGCCGGAGCGACTATTGCAACGGTATTTCTGGGTGCATTCAACACAAACGATATCATCTCAGGAATAGCCCACTTCAAGTGGAAAAATATTGATACCAATTCTTGGGCTTATCTGTTGAACAACGAGGAGGTCGTACGTTGCTCTTATCAAAATTCAAATAATATTCAGCAGGTCGATTTAACGTATGATAGTACCATTCCTTTCGTTGTGCAATTGGCTGCCCTGGAGAAAAGTTTAGCCAATGTCAGGTACCATGATTACAGCGGCCAAGAAGGCAAAGTTCAGTTTGGCATCAAAGGCGGGGCCAATATGTCTATCCTGAGTGCATCCATTAATAGTGAATCTCAATTCAGATTTGGGTTGAGCGCCGGATTTTTTTTCAAAGCTCCGATCGGAAAAAATGCATTTTTCCGCCCGGAAATCTTCTATTCAAGCCAAGGCCAAAAAGATAAATATACGTATAACACAGGCGTGGATGCCGGCGAGACTACAACCACACTGAATTACTTAAACATTCCGCTATTGTTGGAATTTGGCAAAACGATTACGGTACAGACCGGTATGCAAGTTGGGGTTTTACTGTCTGCGCGCGAGAAAGGAAGGATCACTACACAAACCGTAAATGACGATCTAAAAAAATTTATGAATAAAGTGGATTTGTCATTCGTAATAGGTATCGGTGCCAATGTTGCACGCCAGGTTAATATGGGAGCTCGCTACAACCTGGGAGTTTCTGATATTTTTAAAGACGTATATGAGCCATATCCAGGGCTCGAATTTCCCACAGTAAAAAACAGGGTATTTCATTTCTTTGTCGCTTATTCTTTTTGATATTTCCGTCTGAGCGCATTTGAATGATCTCCGATTATAATACAGGCATCAAAATTTTTACTTAACCGAGCTGATCTTTTAAAAAATTTGGGAACGACTGACGAAATTAGAGCTGGCTTCTCGGTATTCGACAACCACCGACACTAACGGCGTGATTTTTAAAGACTGGCTCCTCAGACATCGAGATGGTAACACTGTCTAAATTAATATTCTCAGGAAGACAATTGGTGTCAAATAAAATCGAAATGCAATCGACAGATAGCAAAATATAAAAATGAAAGCGATTGTCTACACAAAATACGGAACACCTGATGTTCTTGAGTTAAAAGAGATAGACAAACCTATTCAAAAGGACGATGAAGTCTTGATCAAAGTCTACGCGGTATCCCTGAATGACTGGGACTTGGGACTCCTTGAAGGCGATTTCGTCAATCGACTGCTAAATGGTTTTCGTAAACCGAAAATAAAAATACTTGGCTCTGACATAGCAGGGCGAGTTGAAGCGGTTGGCAAAAAAGTGAAGAAGTTTCGTCCAGGGGATGAAGTGTTCGGGGACCTAAGCGGCCGTTGGGGAGGCTTCGCTGAATATGTCTGCGCTCCTGAAAATGCCTTAGCTCTCAAGCCGGCCAGCATGACCTTTGAAGAAGCAGCCGCGATACCGCAAGCGGCCATGCTGGCTGTACAGGGTCTTCGTGATAAAGGGAAAATTAAATCAGGACAAAAGCTTTTGATTAATGGAGCGGGTGGTGGTGTGGGTACCTTTGCGATTCAGATTGCCAAATTATATGGAGTTGAAATTACTGGTGTTGACAGCTCAGGGAAATTGGAACTGTTGCGTTCCATGGGCTTTGATCATGTCATTGATTATACACGGGAAGATTTCACTAAGAATGGACAGCACTATGACTTGATTCTTGATGTAAAAACGAATCGGTCGATACTCGATTACATCCGCCCACTGCGTCCTAACGGAATTTATGTAACCGTTGGCGGTTCCATAATTCGGCTTCTCCAAGCTTTGATGTTGGGGCCGTGGATTTCGATGATCAGTAAAAAAAAAATAGGTATCGTTGCACTGAAGGCTAACAAGGATTTAGCATATATGAGCGAGCTTTTCGAAGCCGGTAAAGTCAAACCTGTGATCGATGGCCCCTACAAATTAGATGAGGTTCCTAACGCATTCAGACTTTTTGGCAAAGGAGCTCACAAAGGAAAAGTAGTAATCACTGTCAACCATAATTAAATGTTAAAATGAAACTTCATAAATTAAGCCCCATTCTGTGGACAAAAAATTTGAAAGAAACGATTTCGTTTTATGAGACCGTTTTAAAGTTTAAAAGCAAAAGTAATTTTCCGAATTTCGCATCGCTGACAAGAGAGAATATTGAAATAATGTTTGTTATTCCACAAGATGAACCTGAACAATGTAGAGACCCCAATGACAAGGATGAATTCTTTACAAAACCCGTTTTGACAGGAAGCATTTTTATCGTAACAGACCAAGTTGATAAACTTTGGGAATCAGTAAAGGACAAGGCAACCATTAAATCTTCAATTGACAACAGAGAATATTTAATGCGAGACTTTTCAATCCTTGACAACAATGGCTACGAACTGGTTTTTGGTCAAGACATTAGTTAAGAAAATAGTTGAAATTGTTTTCGCTCTTGTCTTTCATTTTGGCAAGTGAGTTCTCGACAATCCACGCCATCTTTCATGCTCTTCCATAATAAAATCACACGTACCATATCTTGAAGTTCATTTTACTAGACTAGCCTGAATTCGAAACTTGCCCGCATTCGCACAAAGTAATCCACGCGCGAACACGACCCAATAACCACTCATTGTAAACACCTGTAACATCAGCGACTTCAAATCTGGCACGCAAGTTGGCCCGCCAATGATGACCAAAACCTTTTTGCTATGTTCAAGAGTTACCTGTTAACCGCCTGCCGAAGTCTCTTCCGGAACAAAGAATACTCAATCATTAATATAGTTGGGCTCGCGGTTAGTATCGCCGCCTGCCTGCTTCTATTCTATATTATACAATACGAGTTAAGCTTTGATGGTTATCACACAAACAGGGACCGAATTTATAGGGTTACAAACGAGGTTAATTATCCTGACGGAATGGACTACGGACCGGGAGTACCGGCACCCCTTCCTGACGCTGTACGACTGGATTTTCCGCAACTCGAACAAGTGGCAACCATCTTTAGCATGCCCGGAAGCCAGATCGATTTATTAGACGCGCAAAAGAACGAACTTAAGTTCAATGAAGAGCTAGGGGTCTTCTTTGCAGAGCCACAATTCTTCAACATTTTCGATTTTGGATGGCTCCATGGATCGCCCGATGCACTGACAGAACCCAACACGGTTGTTCTTACACAGGAAACAGCAGAAAAATATTTCGGAGATTGGAAAAATGCAATCGGCAAATCGATTGAATACAGGAATACGAATATTTTAAAGATAACTGGTATCCTCAAAAATATCCCAGCGGCAAGCGACTTCCCACTAAAAGTTGTTATCTCCTTTAAAACACGAGGACAAGAAGCTGCGTCCTGGGGAAGTATTAGCGCCAGAAGACAATGCTACATTTTACTGGATGAGCACACTTCTGCAGCGCAGATACAAAGCCTTATGCCCGCATTTGAAAAGAAGCATCATCCCATTGAGCGCAACGTGCTCGATCATTACACCCTTCAACCCTTAAAAGATATTCACTTCGATTCACGCTATGGGAACTTTAATAACCGCACAGTCAGCCGAACTACTTTGTTGTCGCTTGGCATGATCGGAATATTATTGATCATCACGGCCTCCATCAATTTTGTAAACCTGGCGATCGCACAGGTAATGAAGAGATCGAAAGAAGTGGGCGTTCGAAAAGTTTTAGGCAGCAACCGGCGGCAGTTGTCAGCACAATTTTTTGGAGAGACCTGTTTAATCGTGGTTGTTGCTTCGCTGCTGGCAATCTTGCTAACGCAGGTTACGCTTCCATCCGTACGGCTGCTCCTGAACTTTCCGTCATCTTTTCGTGCCGTAGCTCCGCTTCAAACAAGTTTATTCCTCGGTGTGGTCATCATCGCGATAACTGCCTTCTCCGGGTTTTACCCTGCGCGAGTGCTGGGTGCATTTAAGCCCATGCAAGCGTTGAAAAGCAAAGTCAGCAATCAGACCGTTGGCGGAATATCATTAAGAAAAGGACTCGTAGTTGTTCAATTTGCCATCGCACAGGTTCTGGTCATTGCTACACTCATTGTATTCCAGCAACTGGATTTTTTCCATAGTGCGCCTTTGGGATTCGATAAGGAATCCATCATTTTATTTCCTGTTCCCACCGACAGTTTAAATCAAATGAGAATTGAATCCTTCCGCAATAAACTATTAGAAGAGCCCGAAGTAAAAAATGTAGCATTCGGCTTTGGCGCTCCCCTTGCGGAAAGCAACCGCGCGGTAGGGTTTCGATTCAACAACTCGGCCGAACAGGCACCCTTCGAAGTAAACGTGAAGTACGCAGATGTAGAATACGTTGAAACCTACAATCTCCAACTTGTGGCCGGTCGCCTTTACCAAATGAGCGACACTACCCGTGAGTACGTGGTGAACGAAACGTTTCTGAAAAAATTTGGAATTCAAAACCCGGAAGAAGGATTGGGAAAAACCATCACGAGGCGGGGCGCTTCTCTGCCCATTGTTGGCGTAGTGAAAGATTTTCATTTCATGCCTTTACAGAAACAAATTGAACCGCTGGCCATGATGTGCAATAAAGCTGAGTACCGAAGTGCGGGAGTCAAACTCCAGACTAACAATCTGAAAGCCGTCACTCAAAAAATAGAAAGTGCGTATCGTTCATTCTTCCCCGACAATATTTTTGAGCTTCGCATCTTTGAAGAAAACGTAGCGCGTCAGTATGCACAGGAAGAACGGCTTTCCGCTATCACGAAGATTTTCTCAGGAATAGCCATCTTTATCAGTTCGTTGGGATTATACGGCCTCATCTCCTTTATGGCTGTGCAGCGCACCAAGGAAGTAGGTATTCGAAAAGTGCTGGGCGCTTCCGTGCACGACATTCTGGTACTTTTTTGCAAAGAGTTTATATTCCTGGTGCTGATTGCGTTCATGGTAGCCGCACCGTTAACAGGGTACTTCATGTCCGATTGGCTGAACTCCTTTGCATACAAGATCAATCTAAGTCCGTGGATCTTCGTCCTGGCAATTGCGCTTTCCGTTATCATTTCTGTGGTCACCATCAGTTTTCAGTCCATCAAAGTAGCACTGGCTAACCCGGTGGATAGCCTTAGGACAGAGTGAAAGTTAATTACGAAATTGACTAAATTTACTTCTTATTCACTCAGCCTCTACTCTGAACAAGCTCAAAAGTATACGAAATGCCTGGCAAGGATACGTTAAATTTCCGTGTTGAGAATATCACTCCTATTCTGTATGTGAAAGACATGTCTCGAAGTTTAGAATTTTACGTTGACATACTTGGTTTCAAAAATGCTGAATGGGGTGATGACAATTTTACAAGTATTAACCGCGACAATACCGGGCTTTATTTAAGCAAACGCGGGCAAGGCTCACCAGGCACATGGATTTGGGTTGGTTTTGACGGAGACATATTTTCTTTGCATCAAACATTAAAGTCAAAAGGTGTGGCCATTAAACTTCCGCCGACAAATTTTTTTTTTCGTGGGCTTATGAAATGCAAGTTGAAGATCCTGATGGACATATTTTGAGATTTGGAACTGATCCGAACGCAAAAGAACCATTTGCTGACAGGTCGGAGCCGAATTGGAGGTAAAGGCAGGAGAAGCGATACAAAACACCTTTAAGTGTCCTAATTGCAATGAGATAAATTGAAAATCAAAAAAAGCCAGAAATGGCCGTTGCGTCTTAATAACTCACTAATAATTATGAAACAAATTTTTTTTACTTTGTTAGTCGTTACAATTCAGATAACAACATCAGCTCAATTTGTAGCCAGGATGGAAGTAAAAGAACCTATCCCGGGACTTTGCAATAAGAATGAGGTATATGCCCTACTCCCCTCTCTAAAAGGACAGATACCGGCAGTTTCTCCTATGACAAAAGAACAAATTGCTGAACGGCTCAATAAGGAAATTCAATTTTTAAAAGACAGCACAACTTACAATGACAAGGGGATGGTTGCATTGGTTATTAATTGTAAAGGTGAAGTAGTTAAATGTGAAATGGACAATAAGACTAAGACACCAGAATTGGATAAACAAATTGAAGACGTTTTTAAAACTTTAGGAATCTGGAAAGCGGGGAAACTAAATAAAAAGGAAGTCGATACTTCACGACTATTTAGTTTTATAATAAAAGATGGAGTGATAACAATTAATTAGACGCACGCAATCTGTGGCTGGTGATGATACGCCTTTAAGAGCAATTACTAATCTTATTTCATTGGATCGGAAAAAGACATGCTTCAAAAAAACGACACATCGTTGTATATTCTTTAAGAAACCAATTCGATGAAACGCATTACACTTTATCTCATAGTCTTCTTATTTTGCATTAAATTAAATGCTCAAATTGACAGCACGTATCAGGCACTGATCGCCGAAGCCGGGTTGTTTCATCTGCAAAAGGATTATAAAAATGCGATTATTTCTTTTGAAAAAGCATTTGAAATCCACAAGCCTGACGCACTAAATGCATATAAAGCCGCAGGTGTATACTCTTTAAATAACGATACCGATAAAGCATTTTATCATTTAGAATTTGCATTGGAAAATGGCTGGACGGAAGCTGATTTTTTGTCCTTTGACCCCTATTTTGATAATCTAAAAAAAACGTTTCCTGATGAATGGAAGCAGATTGAACAAAAGGCTTTTACTAAAGAGAAGCAATATCAGCAAACTTTAAAATTTCCCGAATTACGCAGGCGGATTAACCTCATGACGCTTAACGACCAAAAAATCAGAGTCAAAAAAATTCAAACAAGCGATCAAAATGAAATTCAATTATTAAATCAGCAAATAAATTTATCCGATTTAAAAAACTTGAATGAAGCAAAAGAAATTATAAAAAAATATGGATGGCCTAAAATTTCTGAAATTGGAAAAGATGGTGAGAATAATTTTTGGCTAATCGTTCAACATAGCGACCAGGATGTAAAATTTCAAAAATTCGCATTGTCGAAAATGGAGAGTTTTGTTGGCACAAAAGAAATTGATATGGAGAACTATGCTTTTCTCTATGACAGAGTACAGTGCAATCTTAACTACAAGCAACTTTACGGAACACAAGTGATTTGGACCGAAAACGGAAAAGCTTCTGGCTTCAGGCCAATTTTAAAAGAAAATCTTGTAGATAACAGGCGAAGTTTAATTGGACTTTTACCCTTAAGAATTTATTCCTTAACCTATGGATTTAAATACAGGAATATCACTGATGAACAGGCTCGAAAAAATGATTTATCAGATTTGAAATATACTCAAGGGCTTATCGACAGTGCTCAGGTATTTTATAAATTAAAGCAATTCCAAAAAGTGTACGATTATTATAATAACGCTTCAACTGTATTAGGTGGTATGACGAATTTACAAAACTACGATGCGGCTGTATTGTTCGCCAAAATTTACAATATCACGAATGAAGAGCAGTACCGAAGCATTTCGTTGGATTTCCTGACCCTATTGTATTACAGAGATGGATTGACAAAGAAAAAATTAATTCGTAAAAAAGAATTTGAAAAATTTTATAGTGAAAAGCGTTGGAAAGACATTATTCAGAATATTTGACAACCGGTACAGCGCCGCTACTTTCCAATAATCTTTTTCCTGTGCACATCGCCCCAATTTCTTAGAGACAAAATAACCGTGTCAAGCGACAAGCCATGCTCTGTAATGGCATATTCTACCGTTGGGGGAAAGCTGTCATAAACAGTTCTTGTGATGAGTTGATTTACTTCTAATTCTTTCAGTTCTTTTGAAAGCATCTTGTCAGTAATTCCATTAATTTCTTTTGAAATCTCCTTAAACCGTTTTTTCCCAAATCTTAATGAGACAAGAACAGGTAGTTTCCATCTCCCATTTAAAACATCCAATGCGTCCCGTACTGACAATATGAACTTTCCACAGTCACACGGATCGGGGTTCTTCTTTATCTTTTCCATTGTACTTTACATTACTATCCCAAAGGATAGCACTATCCAAACGGATAGCGCTATAAAATGGATAGTAAATGTATATACGTTTGCATTGTTTAACAAAACAATGATTAAACAATCGACAAATGAGCCCGAATAAAATGACAGTAGAAATCTGGAGCGATGTGACGTGTCCTTTTTGCTACATTGGTAAACGAAAATTTGAAAATGCTTTGTTTCAATTTAAAGACGCAACGAACATTGAAGTGGTTTGGAAAAGTTTCGAATTAGTACCTGGCTTTAAAACTGAACCAACTAAAAATATGCATCAGTTTTTGGCCAAATTTAAAGGCATAAGTCTGGAGCAATCCATACGTACTTGTGACCACGTCGCGGACATGGCCAGGCTGGTTGGATTAGAATATAATTTTCACAAGGCCATTCCCACAAATTCTTTCAGTGCGCATCAATTTTCGCATTTGGCCAAACAGAACCATTTGCAGGACAAAGCAGAAGAACGTTTGTTTAGGGCTTATTTTACCGAAGGCAAAAATATTGACGACATACCAACGCTTATGCAATTAGGAGAGGAAATAGGATTAGACCCAATCGAAGTAAAAAACGCTTTACAAAGCAACCAATACGCAGACGAAGTTCAGCAAGACATTTACGAAGGCAAACAGATAGGTATTACCAGTGTTCCTTCTTATATATTTGACGGAAAAACGAGAGTTACAGGTTCGCAAGAAAGCAACGTATTTTTAGAAACTTTAGAAAAGGTATTTGCTGAATGGAAACAAGAAAAAGAAAAGTCAAATCTCATAGTTACCGAGGGACAGTCTTGCAAAACGAATGAGGACTGCAAATAATCCCAGCAACAGAGATACAAATCACTATCACTGACAATATATAAGTCACATTCGGGTTCTTTGCTATGAGAAATTCTACAAGTAACTTTATTCCCAGTGCTTGATAGAAAGAACTTAGGCCGTCTACAATTTATAATAATCTTTGCGGTAAATTATGTTGGACGAAACCCAAAAACAACAATATGACCTATGACTATATACAAAGTGCGATAAAGCAGTTTGAATATTACAAAATGCTCGGTGACAAGACTTTTTCTCAACTGACGGATGATAAACTTTTTTGGCAATACAACGAAGACAGTAACAGTATTGCGACAATCGTGAAACATCTTTCTGGAAATATGCTCTCACGTTGGACTGACTTCTTAACGACAGACGGAGAAAAAGAATGGAGAAACAGAGACGCTGAATTTGAAAACGACATATCAAGTCGACAGGAACTTTTAGACAGATGGAACGAAGGATGGACTTGTCTCATCAATGCATTAAATTCTTTAACAACAAATGACCTGGTAAAAATTATCTACATCAGAAATCAAGGGCATACTGTAATAGAAGCAATAAACCGACAGCTCGCTCACTATCCATATCACATTGGACAAATCGTATTCATCGGTAAAATGTTGTGTGAAAACGGGTGGACTTCGTTATCCATTCCAAAAGGAAATTCAAAAACATACAACTCAGATAAGTTCGCAAAGCCGAAGCAGAAAGCCCATTTTACAGACGAATTTTTGAAGGATAAGAAAGAATAATTTAGCAGTTAAGCGGTCAGGCAATGACGACACCATCACACGACACCAAACTTACTTGAAGCAAAAATGTAACGAACAAGACAACTTATCATGGCAGACCGAAAAAAAATAATTGCGATTTCAGGAAGCACGAGACACCGTTCGACTAATCTGACCTTGATAAATACGATCAAAGATCTTTATGCTGACAAACTTGACATCTCCATATTTCAGGGACTTTCGGACATTCCGCATTTTAACCCTGATCTTGACACGGACAACCCACCAAAATTCGTTGCAGACTTTCGCAAGCATCTTAACGAGGCCGATGGAATTTTAATTTGTACACCAGAGTATGCCATGGGAGTACCTGGAACTTTGAAGAACGCGATTGACTGGACAGTTTCGTCTATGGAATTTTCACATAAACCTGTTGCTTTAATTACGGCATCTTCTAGTGGACAGAAAGGACATTTGTCTTTAATGGAAACTTTAAAAATAATTGAATCCGACATTCCAGAAAGTTCTCAGCTCCTAATTTCATTCGTAAAAACAAAAGTAAAAGACGGCAAAATTGTTGATGCGGACACATTAGAACAAGTAATTCAACTTGTTGACTCTTTGACAAAAACCATCAAGGTGAAAGTAAAAGTGCCAACGAATTAATGACAAATTTTTCCGGCACTCTTATCGAACGAAAAGCCGGACCCGTTGACATTGTAATGTAGCGTACAAGGCGGGATCGTATTCGTGAAAATTCCAGATTGCAGGATCAAGTATCGCGTTATTCATTTATCTTTAAAATTCAATAAAATTCAATAAAAATTTATGAAAGAAGATACTGCCACCATTGACCAGATTACTTTTTTACCCACGCTATCGGTTAGAAATGGCATAGCAGCGATCGAGTTTTACAAAAAAGCGTTTGACGCTATTGAATTGATGCGCAATGTTAGTCCCGGTGGAGATGTGGTTGCGGAAATTGCAATAGGAGATTGCCATTTCATTCTTGCCGATGAAGCTCCCCAATATGGCAATTTTAGTCCGGAGACTCTCGGAGGAACAACGATACGAATGGGGCTACAGGTTGGCAATCCGGATGCAGTAGCAAGACAAGCTATATCAGCGGGAGCAAAAGAGGTTTATCCTGTAGCTGACCAAGACTACGGTTATCGTCTTGGCCGCATTCTAGATCCATTTGGACATCATTGGGAAATTTTCAAACCTTTGAAACATTCTCACGACGAATAGAAAACAAACTCGTGATGTCAATCATGCTTTCGCACACCTTATTTGGATACAAGTGGAAACAACATCTCCACAACGCCTAGGACACTAACTTTTGCGTTAGAGTGCGTTAGCTTTGTCGAACCCCAATTTTAGTCTCAACAATAAAATATTGCTTTGATGTCATTCGTTTTGACTGCCTTCGCCGAAACGACGATACAAAGCGAGGGATGAATTCTTTTCGTCAAGAATCGGTTCTATTATTGTAGCACAGTTTATATATGGATACCACATACACGCCAGTTGCCTATGAATTTAGGGAGATCATCGAAGATCAGATCACACAGGAGACAACAGGGAAAATTTTTTTCTGGAGTGATAGCAAAATGATAGAAGAAGCGAGCGGAAGATTGCTGAGGTTGGATGACATAGCGGGAAAAGGAATGTTCGTTACCTTAGATACTGGAGCACAGATACGCATCGACCGCATCATCACCTTATTTGGAAAGCCTGGCGCTGGTTTTGATGAGTATGATGCATTCGCAAATCAATGTTTATCCTGCACGGCAGGTGTGCCCCTCTAGTAACACATTTTCAGGCGACGCTTTGGCGCGTACCCCGTTGTCGATATCGTTTAAATCGCGCCGGTACAGCTACACTAGGCAAGGCATGTTTTTATATTCCTATCAAAGCCTCAGCGAAACCTTCGTTGTAATATATTTCGCGTTATCTACTTTTCGTCGGCTTTTGAATGCCTGGTACAAACTGAAGGGCGATTGAATTCATGCAATACCTTTTGTTGGTGGGCGCAGGGCTGTCGTCAAATAGATGTCCCAAATTTTGAACATCGCAAGTTTCGGGTTTTACGCTCTGGGTGTGCCATTTACTTTTGTTCAAGTAGATGAAAAAAACAATTAACCAATCAACACTCGAACAGATGGAAACGAAAACTTTTATTCTTATTCATGGTTCATGGCACAGCGCATGGAACTGGCATAAAGTAACACCGCTATTAGAAAAGAGCGGGCATAAAGTCTTTGCTATTGACTTACCTGGTATGGGACGAGATAAAACTCCTATTAAAACGTAACGATGGAAATGGTCGTAGCAAAAATTTGTGATCTCATCGACAGCATTGAAGGTAAAGTAATTTTGGTGGGACACAGTAAAAATGGAATTATGATTTCCCAGGTAGCTGAATACAGACCTGATAAAATTGAAAAGTTAGTTTACCTGGCAGCCTACCTGATCCCCAGTGAAAAAACTCAACGTGAGTACTCCATGCAAGACACGCAAGGCGTGTTAAAACCATATATAACAAAGTACGACGACACTAATAGTACGACGTTAGGCAGTGACATTTACAAAGAAGGATTATATCATGATTGTGAAGACTACATCACTGAATTGGCTAAAGTCCTATTAAGCCATGAACCATTCGTTACTGGAATCGCCTCCTTGAAGCTAACTGAGGATAATTTCGGTCGCGTGCCACGATTTTATATCGAATGTACAGAAGACCGTGCGGTCACACCGTTTATTCAACAGAAAATGTATACTGATACGCCCTGTAAAAAAGTATATAAATTACCGACTAGCCATTCACCATTTTTCAGCAGACCAGTTGAGTTGGTTGACATTTTTCTTAAGATCGCGATAGACTGACTAGTAGACAAAGATGTAAACAATAGCACATGGTGCAAACAAAAGTTTATGCCCGCTTGGCCGAAGTTTTATTATTAGAAATGTACGGCTGACCAATAAATTTACCAGTCGTTGCTGAATCAATATTCGGTGCCTCACTTCGCAATTACTTTTTGAGACGAGAATTCGAAAAATAAAAATCACAGCACACAACAACGTATCAAAAATAACAGCCAGAATAAGAATTTTTTTGATATTCAAACACAATTAAAAATGCTATGGACTGAGTAGACGTAAGTCTGCGCCTGAATAAATTTACTTGCCGCTAAATCAGCCACCCCAAAGAAGGTATAAATCCTTCCCCCCATAAAAGTTAAAACTAAATATTGAAACTTGGTCAAATACTGTATTTGACTACGTGCTCTATTCTACGGTAAACTCGCGACTGGTTAAACTCACCCTGTCCAAAACCGCATAGTTAATGTCTCGAATGCCAATTCTGGAAGGAGCCTTTCGCGGCTAATCTTGTATAAAAAAACAGTAACACTATGATAAAGATAAGATCAGTCGCAATCCTGCTCACAGTGACCGTGAGCCTTATTTATGTTCCATCAAAAAGTCAAAACAAAAACAAACAGAAAATGAACAACAAAGAAAAATCGGCCGCCGTAAATAAGGCGGTTCAATTCACCGACTACAATGCCATCAATCAATTGGTGCGCGAAGATTACGTTCAGCATACCCCGGTTGTCCCCGATGGAAGAAAGGGACTGCTTGGGCTCTTATCTAAAATTGAGCGCCAGGAAATTCCGGCTCCAAAAATCAACAACATACGAACCTTTGAAGATAAAGAGTTTGTTGTGCTGCACCACGATGTATATTGGCCCAACCGAAAAGCCATGATTGAAATTTTCAGGTTCCAGGAGGGACTGGCTGCTGAACATTGGAGCGGCGTAATGGACCATCCGGAAAAAACGGCCAACGGACATAGCATGGTAGATGGTGAAACCGTTATAACCGACAAGCTAAACACTGAAAAAAATAAAGCACTGGTGAAGTCGTTTGTGGAAACTATTTTAATTGGCGGCCAGTTCGATAAGATATTAGCGTACTATCATCCTGACATTATTCAGCACAATCCATTTATAGATAACACCGTAGCGGGATTAGTGAGGGGAGTGGAAGCATTGCAAAAGCAAGGTATTGCCATTCAAATTGAAAAAATTCATCGTGTACTCGGTGAAGGAAATTTTGTTCTTGTATTTTCGGAAGGAAAATTTGGCGGCAAGCACACAGCTTTCTTTGATCTTTTCCGGGTGGAAAACGAAAAAGTTGTCGAACACTGGGATGTATTACAGGAGGTGCCTGAAAAATTAGCGCACGATAACGGTATGTTTTAAACCAGTTAATATTCTGACGGTTGCTTCAGCATTAGGGGAGTATCCGTCAGTTTTCTATTTTGCGCTCAAAAAAAACTTACTCATTTAAGGCTCGTTTGTATCGAACCACTTTTGTTGCTATGAAAATCGGAATTGTCGCTTATAAAGATTGCACGGCCTCCATGATCGTTGGCATGGCCGATATTTTATCGCTGGCCAATAAACAAGTGCACGGCAAGAAAAAAGCATTGTTTGAAATCAACTTAGTGACAGAAAACGGCAAGCCTGTAGAAAGTTTTACAGGTTACCCCGTGGTCCCAAGTGCTTCCATTCAATCCAAACCTTCTTTTGATCTTATCTATGTACCTGGGTTTCTCGCAGACCCCATTGAAATAATTTCGAGGGAACAAAATACAATAGCTTGGCTTCGAAACCAACACAAGAAAGGAGTGAAAGTAGCAGCCGCTTGCAATGGAAATTTAATGCTGGCAGAGGCCGGTGTGCTGGCTGGCAAAAGTGCAACTACCCATTGGAGCTTGAAAGATTTTTTTGAAAACCGTTACCCGGATATCCGCCTAAAACCAGAAAAGATTGTGGTAGATGAAGGAGATGTTATTTCGGCAGCAGGCGTTACGGCTTACGCGAACCTGGCACTTTATATAGTGTCTAAGTTTGGTTCTATCGAGATTGCATCGTATTGCTCCAAAATTTTTCTGATTGACTCCGGAAGAAAATTACAAACTCCGTATTTGATTTTCAGTTCACCAAAAAACCACGGCGACGAAGCGATTAAAAACGTGCAAGAGTGGATTGAAGTGAACTATGAAAAAACCTTTACGCTGGAATTATTATTGCGCGAGTCAGCCTTGGGCAAGCGCACACTGATCAGGCGATTCAAGAAAGCTACAGGCGATACTCCCCTTGAATATTTGCAACGCATCCGAATCGAAAATGCCAAGCGCTACCTGGAAACAACAAGCAAGACATTTTCCGAAATTACCTGGGATGTTGGATACCAGGACATCAGTTCATTTCAGCGGCTGTTTAAATCCAATACCCGCCTAACACCGAGAGAGTACAGAAACAAATTTACCCTTGTGGAAGTAACTAATCGGAATACACTTTCAGCGGAATAGAAAATAACGTATCAGAAATGAAATCAAGCGTAGGTTGCTCATCCGTCTCCTGATTAGTAAAGGTTCCTCACACTAGAAGCTAAGGAGAATAATGGCTTACAGCTGAACGATTCAAGTTAGAATTTCACTCCCAGTAAGGCTTAAACTTTATAGACAATAGTCGGTGAATCACGAAATTTGCCGAATGTGTCCCGGAGTGATATCCTGTAAAGTAGAAGCGACATTGAAGAATGTTGTCCTAGATAACCTACTGCGATAACCTCGAAGCCAACCGCCAAAATAATTTCCCTCGTTTCACCAACCAACATATTGGAACGCTCCCTGCGTTGCGCTGATGCCACAGTACACATTCATTATAAATAAAAAAAGATACCACAACGCAATGATGATGTTTGCAACACTTTTAGGAAAATATGTAGTTAGGACCCTGTACATAGCTAATTAATAAAAAATAAAATTTTATATACTTCCCAGGCTTTTCCGAACGGTTCGTAGTCAATAACGACACAGCTTAAGCAAAAGAAATTGAATACGAATATTCTTCCGAGGTTTTTTCTGATCATGGAGGTCGAACTATTTCTAAAAAGAAAGGCCAGATAAATCCCGCCGGCCTGCATTACTCCCCATATCAAAAATGGAAGTGATATTTCATGCCAAAGTCCGATTATGATCATCGTACCGACGATACCCAGCAGTGGCTTTCTATAATAAGAAGCGATGGGTGTGTAAATATAATCTCGGCAGAAAGAAGAAAGTGACATATGGTATTTCGACCAAAACTCTTGCATATTGGTTGCAAAAAAAGGGTAATTAAAGTTTTCCATTATGCGATAGCCAAGGAGTAGTGAAAGACCGATCGCAATATCAGAATAGCCGGCAAATTGAAAATAGGCATTCAGGACGAATGCTACGATTTCCAGATACGTTTTAAGCCAAAGGTTATTTTCGCCTAAATTACCAATGAAAGACATCGCCTTTGACGTGAGCACGTAGTTTCCAATAATTACAATTTTTGATACACCAAATAAAATACGCTGAAGTCCTAAAGAAAAATATTCACTATTCATACGTCTCCTTTGCAGGTCCCTGACGAATTCCGGATATCGGTTAATCGGGCCAATAACAATAACGGGCAGAAAAAAATTATAGGCCAAATAAAATAAGAGGTTTTCATTTTGAATTCTTCCATGATAGCTCTCAATCGAATAGTGAATATTCCTAAAAATATAATACGACATTCCCAAGGGTATTATCCAGTGGTCATGAATGGTAAACAAAATCTTTGCCGATGCGATAAGTAATATTAATAGAGTTAGGCCTATCGTGATTTTAAGGGAGCTTTTTAAATTTGCACGATGAAGTAGATAATAATTTCCAAAAGAAATAGCTGTAAGGATGCAAAAAGAGAGAGGTGATTTATAGAAAATAAATATGCCTGTAATAATTATCTGCGACAACAATACATACCTTTTGGGTAAGGTCCACGATAACAGTACCATTGGTATGGAAAACAAAAATACCTCTAGCAATAACTCCATGTCATTTTATTGAAGCGAATTTAGAAGCAAGCCATTCCCGATATTTCATTGCGCCTTTATAGTTTAAATGAATACCATCCATAAAACATGAATCATTCAGAACACCTGGGTACTGCCAATAATCAATGTTATACTGTTGCCGGTAATACTCCAGCAACTTGTTTAATTCAGCAGTAGAACTTTTGTCTAAAAAATTAGTCTGGAGTTTATCAGATTGAGGCATGTCCAGGAAAACTATTTTAGTGTTCTTTTTCGATAATGCCTCATACGCACTGTTAGCAACTTCATTTTGGGAAATTTTCCGAACCACGCACTGTTTTACCTGTAACGATTTAAAGGTGGCGCTATCAAATTTATCCGTATAAAAATCATGATCCGGTGATGGTTTGCTGTCGAAGGTATACCACTTTGTATAATAATTTTCGTGAGAAGCTAAACCAATTAAGCTTCTAAGTTGATTTCTTAGATACAGTAACGTTGCGTCTATGGGTGGGGGAAGCAACATGCTCTCATGGTCATCGTCCAAATTCATACCGAAATTCTCAATGAATAAGTATTGTGGGGGGTATCTATTGATGTATCCAAAGAAATCGATGCGTTCTGCAAGGTCCATATTCATAAAGTATATAGCCACCCGCAAAACGTTAGTCCTTTTTTTTGTTTGCTCGAATATACTGGCTTCAATGTCCTCAGCATCTAAAAGTGCGCGCTCCGTTAAAGAAGACCCCAGAATCACAACTGATATTGCCGTGGTATCCCTGGTATTGTTTTTAATTAAGGCAGCCTCTAAACTTCGCTTGGATTTTTTTAACACCCTCGCATAGGGTCCGTACCCTGAGTACGTGAACGAAAGGAACAAAAAAAGGAGACTGACAACCGCTAGGGCAGAATAAGCCCAGACCTTTAAAGGGGGAGCATCCTCATACATTACTTTAGTTTTTTATTTATGACGTTCTGAATAGAATGTATCGAGGTCATTACCATTATGTCCGACGTTGAAAATTTAATATTAAATACCTGTTCAAGCCTGGTTATCAGCGCTAAATGATTTAAAGAATCCCATCCGGGAAAGGTACGGGATGAACTTAGCTCGTTTATGTCCTTATGATCCACCTTGAAAATGTCAGCCGCATTTTTAATAACCGTATCAAGTGTACCCTCGCTTTTACTTAGGGATACTACTTGTTTTTGAGAGATTATTTTTTTTAGTTCTTCAACCTGGATCTTGCCGCTTATCCCGCGCGGGAATACATCAATAAAATAGACTTGTTGTGGTACTTTTTCGGGTTCTAAGTTTTCTCTCAAAAACTTATAAAGGATTAAATCATTTAATACGACATCCTCTTTTGGTTTTATGCAAGCTATCATCTTTTCTGTTAAAATGGGGTCGTGTAACCCAATCACCTTGCATTCATCGACGTCATTTAGTTTGAGGATAATCTCTTCTACCTCTTCCGGCTGAACTCTAAACCCGCCGGAATTGATCATACTTTTTTTTCTTCCAACGATTTTAACAAAACCCTCTTCATCCTCCCGGACGATATCGCCGGAATAAAACCAGCCATCGATTAAAACCTTTTCTGTAGCTTCAGGATTGTTGAAGTATCCTACCATGATATGATCTCCCTTTAATAGGAGCTCACCCTTTTCACCCTTGCGAACTTCTTGTCCATCCTCATTTATTATTTTAATGCTGCAATCAACAGGCTTGCCAATTGTGCCTATTTTAAATGTCCCTGCACTGGGTCCGCAATAAATACTACCCGTAACGGTTTCAGTCAAACCATAAATATTAACGATCTGAATCTTAAATATAGATGAAACCGAATTCCACAATCTCTCTTCCAGTAGTGCTGCCACCGAAACAGCAAACTTAAAATCTGGAGTTTGAAAACTATCCTCAAAATTTTCGTGGTACTTTTCAAAGAATGAAAGCATTGTAGGTACGACAAAAAGATGGGTTATTTTATATTTATAAATAGCATAATAAATCAGATCGAGCCGGGAGGTGTCCAACTTAAATGGGCTAACCCAGGTACCACCACTATAAAGCGATAATAGAGGTCCCTGATTGATCCCATCGGTATGATATAAATTGAGCACATTGAGGATCTTCACATCATTGTCAAATCCATAAACGTTCTTGAGCGTCTCTAAATGCGAAAACAAATTTTTGTGAGAAATAACTACGCCTTTAGGATCGGAAGTGGATCCCGATGTGTACATCATGTAGGCAATGCAAGAGGGATCAATTGTTTTAGGATATTTTGGGTTTAGATCTTCTAAGGCTTTAAGGCAGGCTGGATAAGTACGATCGAATGTCTCCCGCTCTTCTTTCCCCGCGTTATTTTTCGAAAAAATATTTTTGAACAGGCTCTTCTTCTCCTCCGTGGCTTTTTTGATTTCGATGATATTTCCTTCTTTCAAACGCCAACCCTCCTTCAACACGCTATCAATGAAAAACGCATCAGGCCGCGCTGAGTCTACTATCGAATGTATCCTGTCTGCTTTTGCATTGGGGTCTAATAATATTACCGTCAACCCAAACCTATAGGCCGCGATTGTAATTTCAGCCAGGCTCCGCTTATCGTTTGTCGACAATACGATCTTGTCGTTTTCCTTTAAGTTTAGACCGTGAAAAATTAAACTTAACTTATCTACGCAGGATAATAAATTACCGTATGTAATCGTCTCATCTTCGAGTTCGGCAAACACTTTTTTCGGGTACGATTTCGCCCGCTCCAATACCTGAATGAGGTTCATAAATGTTTTTCTAAATTATTCCTTTTTATAGTTTTCCATTTCCGTTTCGCAGTATTTTATCAATAACATTATAAGCGAAGACATTTTCAAGAATAAAGTATACAAGAACACTATCACTCTTTCACGAAGCTAATTAGGTTTTGCTTTTTGTCGGCAAGTATATACCCATATTGAAATAAAGGTAATTAAGTACATGGGTAAGTGGTAGACATACGCAATTTTTCGCTGATTTCATCTTTCAAAGAGACTGAACCTTCAGTCAACGCACAAGCTATAAAATATGGCAGGTAAATACTTACCAATTAAAAGTACTTATTTATGTGATCTGTCTAAAATGGGCTGGAATCTACTACCTATAAAATTTTCGCATCAACGTCATTGCGTTGGAATGAAAGATTCGTTGAACGATTTCATCTGAGCCTATCCTGTTAAAAGGTTTCAGCGAGCCGAGACCTCTCCCCTCCATATAGTTGAAAGCGTGCCGTTCGATATATTCTTCCAGGTGAACAATGGTTTCCTGTGTGAGGTAGCCGTTTAGTGGATCGATCATTCCATCGAAGTCACTTCCAATGGCGATACAATCCCATGCAAAAAGATTTTGCTTGTCTAAGACCTCGGCAATATGCTGGATCTGATTCCAGAGCAGCGATGATCGATAGTGCCTGATTTTACTGATCCATGCGGAATTTTTTAATCTTTTGATCGCCTCTTTGTCAGCAATTCTCCGCTCGTCCAGTTGCAGTCCGATGATCCCTTTGGATTTTGCAACGGCAATAATTTCCTCGTCATAGAAGTTGATATCCTCGCTCATAAACGTGCTGCCTGTCTCAATGATATCCACAACTTTTTCATCCATCGACCGCAATCCGTTAGCGGCGCCATGACTGATAATGACGGGAATTTCTTCTCCGGCATATTCTCCCTCTGGATCAGTTACCATCCGGATGTATTCCCTGCGCGCCAAGGCGCTCATGTGCTTAATATCAATGTAGATCCGTTTTCCGTTTTCTTTGCTTAACACTTCCTTTAATACCTTTTTGCCCATTTCAGAAAAAGAGGCATTCATATTATCGGACTGATTCGTTTTACTGCCGATGATATCGAACAAACTTCTGGCATGACCACAGAAGTGGTTATTGAAATGATGCGCGAACGTAACAAAAAAAGGAACGTGAGCCCATTTCTTTATTGCCTTGACATTTTCCAGCGCCACATTCACATTCGGATTTTCTAAATCAGTATGCAAGACATGAAGGCCTTCGATGGTAAAAACGATAACGATTGTTTTTTCATCCGATGCTAAATGCTCTTCGATCGTTCCAAAATCTTTGGCTAAAACATACTTGAATCTACCGCTATCAGTTGCTGTTGTTTTACCTTCACCCTGGACATAGTAATTATATTCCCGGACCAGGTCTTCGAAATAATTTTTAATATTCTGAATGAAGTCTACCCGTGCGTCACCCAGGCTTGTTGCAAAAGAAGCGGCCAGGTCGCTGATCAGACCAGTACCAAGATCATTTCGAAAGAAACCTTTTTCAATTGGGTAAAGTGATGCACAAACAATGCGAACATTTCCATGGGCAAGAGACGTACAATCTGCCTGTGTGAATTTGCAAACGCCGCATAACAATTGAATGACTTTCTCAAAAAAGTTAGGGGAATCATAAAACCAGATGCTATTTTTCGCTCTTCTGTTCTGGCTGTTCTTACCGGGTTCGGTGCTAAAGCTTTTCCCGTAGGGTTTCATGCTCGGATGGCAATGGAGGTCGATGTAACTGTGAAGCATAGATATGTATTAAATGGTGAAGAGTGTTTAATAATGACTTTGGTTTTAATTTGCAGATAATGTTAGCAAAAAGTCTCAATAAGAACATGGCTATCGCTGAATTCCGGTGTCAGTAATGGGCCATAGATTCAATTTAATTAATAGAAAAAAACAAAAACCTTTGGCTGAATAATTTAAAAACATAAAGTGACGTTCAAAGTATAAAGAAATATGTTTCGCTATCACGTAAGAATCACCTTTCGTCAATTGACAAGAAATAAAGTTTTCTCGCTCATCAATCTAACGGGACTTATAGCAGGTATTACAGTTTGCTTGTTTGTTGCTCAATTTGTTTGGTTCGAGTGGAGTTTTGAGCGGTTTAATATGAATGCTTACCGGACGTATCGCGTGAATTTGTATAACACAAGCAATGGAGTATTTACCAGTATTTCTGCTGGAACGGTTTCAGGATTGGCCTATGCCATGAAGCAAACAATTCCCGGGATTGAGTCAATTGGCCGGCTGAGTTCTAAAACGAAAGGCGTGGTTACGTGCAAGGAACACCAGATAAAAAATCTGGAAACTGAAATTGTATTTGCAGACCCATCAATCATAAATATTTTAGGACTAGATATAACCAGAGGCGACAGATTTAAGGTTCTTAACGATCCTCAATCAATTGTTATATCAGAGTCCATTGCCCTAAAATATTTTGGTGAGACCAATGTATTGGGAAAGATTTTAGAGGTAGGGTTTACTGGAAATAACATCGAAATAAAACCCTTCCAAATTCAAGGTGTGTTCAGCGATATACCTGCAAACTCACATCAGCATTTTGATTTTATACTACCCCCAGAAAACGAACAGACTTGGAATGAAAATTGGGCATGGAGTAATGTCGCTACCTATGCACTACTTCAACAAGGTATACATCCGCTGAGTCTTAAAGATGGTCTGGCTAAAATCGTAAAACAATATCATCACGACGATACAGGTGACAGGTATTTACTCGAACCATTAACGGAGATACGGTTGCATGCGTTGGATGGAAGTGGCAGAGGTACGATGGTCAATTTTTTTGTAATCCTCGGTGGAGTTATTCTTTTATTGGCATGGTTTAATTACGTTAACCTTTCGACAGCCCGATTTTTTGAAAGGATGAAAGAGGTTGGAGTTCGTAAACTTGTAGGGGCGAGTAGAACCCAACTTATCATTCAACTTTTGACAGAATCTTTTTTCTTTAATTTCATTTCATTTTCATGTGCATTATTATTATTTGTTGTCAGTTGGCCACTGCTAGTTCATTATTTTCAAATCCCTGCCTCAAGAACATTTCTATCTGAGCCATCGGCTTTGGTTCTCATATTGATTTCCCTATTTATCGGAACATTCTTTTCGGGCTTCTATCCTGCCCTATTTCTTTCTTCCTTTAAACCCCTACAATCCGTGAAGGGAAAGATCCATGAATTTGCCGACCGCTCAACGCTACGCAAGGCATTGGTTATTGTCCAATTATCAATTTCCGTGATTTTGATAACTGCTATTCTCGCGATTGAAAGACAAATTACTTTCATGCGCGGTCAGCATCTTGGAATTTCTTTGGACCAAACTCTTATCATCGAAGAGCCTTTGCTAACTGATGGGACCACAGTCGAGAAATTTGAGTCGCTTAAAAATGAGATACTTCAACTGCCGACAGTGAAAGGCGTTACCTACGCATCGAGCTTTCCGGGATCAGAGATTGATTGGCATCGTGCAGATATCACGGTAGGAGAAGAAAATGCCCACTACCGGTATAGTAGCCGCATTATTAGTATTGGAACAGAATTTCTTGATGTTTTTGGGTTGACACTAATCACCGGTCGAAACTTTAATCCGGTAATTGAAGGTGATCGAAAAGCAATGCTAATGAATGAGGAAGCTTGTAAACTGTTTGGGTTTGAGAATGCTCAGGCGTTGAATAAATTGATTTTTATTGGCAGTCGAAAATTTGAGGTAATTGGAGTAGTTAAGAACTATCATTTCCGTTCACTCCAATATCCATTACAACCCATTCTTTACATGCAAGGTTATCCGAGAAATCCCAGTTATGCAATAAAAATTGGAAGTGAAAACATAGCTGAAACAATTTCAAAGATTGAAGCAAAATGGAAGGGCTCATACACGGCAAATGCATTTAGATATTACTTTTTGGACGATCAGTTTGAACGCCAATACGCCTCAGAGCAACAAGTGGAAGCTGTTATCGGAGGATTAACTATATTAGCCATTATTATTTCTTGTTTAGGTTTATTTGGGTTATCCCTTTATTCTGTTAACCGAAGGACAAAGGAAATCGGTATAAGAAAAGTGTTTGGAGCTTCTGTTTCCAATGTGGTAGTTCTTTTATCACGGGATTTTGTCAAACTCGTTCTGATTGGTGGAATTATAGGAATTCCTTTTGCTTATCAAGGTTTGAAAATTTGGCTTGAGCGATACGCTTATCAAATGCCAATCGACGTTTCGCTATTTGTAGTACCCATTGTTATTATTACCCTCTTGACTTTAGCAACTATAAGTTTTCAAACCATGAATGCTGCAAAGGCAAACCCAGTGGACAGTATTAAGTATGAATAAAATAAACAGAGCTAACTACTACATATAGTTATGGTAAAACCAGAACGATATGAACGCCACCAAATTTTGCCAATACAATTTTGTTTATCAAAAATTCTGCAATTAACTTTATTTACCAACAATGGATACGCACTGCTTTAAGCGGCATAAACGGTAGACCAAACGCTAGCAACAAGAAAACTTTTGACAAATGAAAAGACTATTTTTAACAGTTGTGATTCTCTTGGCTCTTACATTTTGTAAAGGACAAACAAAGGACGCAATCGAACCGGTTAACGTGAGTGATCTTAGGTTTAGATCAATTTTTGGTTTCCCCCACATCGATAGCACCAATGTTTTTGTTCTTCTTGGTAATGATTACATCGGTACCACACGATCGGATGATTCTGACAACTTAATTAAAACTTGGATTCAAGGGCATCCAGATGCGGCAATAATTCCCGTTGCATCCCTAGAACCAGCAAGGATTGCAAATAGAAAATCCAAATTGACATACTGTTGGATTGTTGACAAGAAAGATACCCTCAACAATTACCTGATTAGAAGCGGAAGCTTTCCAGAAGAAACGATGCACAGACCGAAGACCTGGGACGAAATGACGAAAGAGGAAAGGGGAATGTATAAAGAACTGGATAAGCCAAATGTGACCGTCTATGTTGACAAATCGACCTACGATAAATTTCTAAAAGAAATACGAGCAGCGGAAATGTCTGCAAAAAAAAGTGGACTGGGAATTTGGGGGAAACAGAATGAATAATGTATAGGTTGCAGTCGCTGGCTCAGTATATCAATCAAATGCGTTTATTTTCTTACCTACCCATCTGCAAATAACTCTTTCAATAACGGTTAACAATAAAGTGGTCTTAAGCCGCATGCACAGGGCAAAGGCCGTAACCGATCAATTACTTTCATAACATAAATAATTTCCGGTTAATTTGCTGTGAAAAGAACCGAGCGGTTCTTTATTTTTAAACACGTACTCAAACGCATGCAAAACCCCTGGCTTCAGCACAAATGCATTGTTATCATCGGAGGTACAACCGGTATTGGTCTTTCTGCAGCGCAGGCGTTTATCGACCATGGGGCTCGTGTGGTGGCGATCGGTAGAAATCCTGAAAGCGTGGAAAAAGCATCTTCTCTTCTAAAGACAGCCATTGTCGAGACCGGTGATGCCTCCCATGACGGTACCGCTGAACGCGCTATTAAAAGCTGCATGCAGCAATTCGGAAGTTTTGACGGTTTATATCATGTGGCAGGTGGAAGCGGAAGAAAGTTCGGTGATGGTCCGCTCCATGAGCTTTCTAAAGACGGCTGGGAACAAACGCTCAATCTCAATCTTACCTCCCTGATGTTATCTAATCAGGCAGCGGTAAGAAATTTTTTACAAAGAAAAACCCCCGGAACAATTTTGAATATGGGTTCGGTACTGGGTTACTCTCCTTCGCCCCAATATTTTGTCACTCATGCTTATGCGGCCGCAAAATCAGCAGTAATCGGTTTTACCAAATCCATAGCTGCTTATTATGCCGAGCACAATATCCGCATAAACCTCCTGGCCCCGGCGCTTGTCGAAACTCCAATGGCACAACGCGCCGCCAACGATGATAAAATTTTATCCTTCATCAAAACAAAACAACCGCTGGATGGCGGCAGGATCGGCAAATCTTCCGACCTGGATGGAGCCGCTGTTTACTTTATGTCAGACTATTCTAAATTTACCACGGGCCAGATCCTTTCTGTTGACGGTGGATGGAGCATTTCGGAGGGCCAACGCGAATAACTATGATGAAACGAATTGCTATTGGAATTGACCTGGGATGTACAAACATTAAAACGGTTATCGTTGATGAAGAAGGCGAGGTACTCGGTGAGAATCGAAAGGAAACTCATGAACAGGATGATAAGCACTGGAAGCAAACGATTCGCACACTGATCAGCGATTATAAAAAGAAATCGTCTATAGCCGCCGTCGGGCTTTGTGCTCCTGGATTAGCGGATATCGAAAACACCTGTATTTCTTTTATGCCGGGCAGGCTTCCGGGGCTTGAAAATTTTAATTGGTCCGATTTCACGGGAGGAAAAGTTTTTGTCCTTAATGATGCACACTCTGCATTAACAGCCGAAGCATCCTTTGGGTCGGCTAAGAGGATTACAGCACGCTATTCTGCTGACGTTGGGTACCGGAGTGGGCGGAGGAATTCTTATTAACGGCAAACTATATCAGGGTCTATCGCAGATGGCCGGCCATCTTGGACATTGCACTATTGAGTCAAACACACACTCGCTCGATGTCACCAACATGCCAGGAAGCATTGAAGATGCTATCGGCAACCTGACCATTGAACAGCGATCTCACGGAAAGTTCACCACGACCTTTCAGCTTATCGAAGCATACAACCATGGCGATACATTCGCCACATGGCTATGGCTATCCTCTGTACGTAAATTAGCGATCTCCATTGCTTCCGCGATCAATATTCTTTCACCGGAGGCGGTGATTATAGGAGGTGGAATTGCACAAGCCAACGATGCATTGATGAAACCCTTGCAAAACTTTCTTGATCTCTATGAGTGGAGGCCGGGAGGAAAAAAAACCGATCTGAAGCTGGCTCGGTTTTCGGATCTGGCTGGTGCGATCGGCGCAGCAGGATTTGCTTTATCCAAAACAAAAAAATGAAATGACTCCTACACAGGATTATCTTAAAAAATGCGCGCATATCGCAGATGTTGTTTCTAAACAGGAAGCACTGATAGTGAAGGCAGCCCAGTGGTTTTCGAAAACCATATTGGCGGGAAGAATGGTACATATGTTTGCCAGTGGCCATAGTCGTATTCTCATCGAAGAAATGTGGCCGCGCTATGGATCATTTCCCGGGTTCAATCCGATTGTTGAGCTATCACTTACCTTCCACAATCCCGTAGTTGGAGCAAATGGTCAGCGTCAAGCTATGTTCCTGGAAAATATTCCAGGCTTTGCCGGCCGTATCCTGCGCAACTTTGATGTTTCTCCGCAGGATTGCGCTGTAGTGGTTTCTTCAAGTGGATGTAACATTGTTCCCGTAGAAATGGCGGAACTATTTCAGCAGAGAAAAATTAAGGTGGTTGCTATTCTCACCAAAGAGCATTCAGAAAAGAGCCAAAGCAAACGCCCCGACGGAAAAAAGCTTAGTGATTTTGCTGACCTGATATTGGATACGGGCGCCCCGGCCGGTGATGCTATGGTGCACATCCAGGGACTGGAAACACCCGTCTCGCCGGGTTCATCTGTTGGTGGAATTCTCATCATCAACTCCATAAAGGCAGAAGTGGCAAAATTGCTCACTGAAGCAGGTCAACCGCCTAAAGTTCTCACTGCAGCCGTGGTCACCGGCGAGCAACGTGCTGCTGAACTGTTTGAGAGCGCATACGATGAACATGCGCACCGACTCGCCAGACTTTACGAAAACATTGGAAAAAAATAATTTCAGTTTAATTCTATCAACATGCAACCAGTTCCCATACGAACCACAGTTATCGGAAGCTACCCTTTTCCAGGATGGCTTGAGTTTGCCGTGAAGAACCTTCACGAATTCGGCAATGCCGACAAAGAAGAAATGATTGAAGATGCTGTGGTCGCGGCCATTCATGACCAGGTCAGCGCAGGGCTCGATGTAATCACGGATGGCGAGCAGACACGACTGGATTTCAATCTTTCATTTTACGGATACATCAAAGGCATCAGGGAAAATACGGACGAACTTCGTAAATGGGGACCGGCAGCACACGACCAGCGCGGAAAGAATTCAATTGTAGACACGCTTGCTGCCCCTAACGGTCTCGGTACTGTCAAAGAATTCCAGCGCCTGAAAAAATTAGCGCCTGCAGGCCCTTCGTTAAAAGCCAGTGTGCCTGGTCCGTACACCCTAAGTGGAAGGCTTCTTCCGAACGACAAATACAAAGACCGTTATGCCATAACAGAAGCTCTTCTGCCAATCATCAAAAAAGAGCTGGAAGATCTTGTAGCCGCTGGCTGCAAGGAGATCACCGTAGATGAACCCTCTATGAGCTGCTACGCCTACAAGGAAGACACAAAACGTTTCGTCGATATTTTCAATCGAACGGTGGCGGGTATTTATGGCAAGTGTCGCCTATCAACCCATTTGTGCTTCGGAAACTTCAAAGGAAGACCCGTTGGTTATCGAAGCATTTCGCCCATGCTTCCCGACTTTCTTGACTTGAAGGTAGATGAAGTTCACGTCGAAATGGCTAACCGGGAATTTGCAGAAGTGGAATTGCTGAAAGAGTTTTCTGATAAAATGGATGTGGCCGTTGGTATCATCGATGTCAAAAATTATTACATCGAAACCGTGGACGATGTGGTCACCCGAATAAAAAGATGCTTAGCCTACGTGCCTGCAGAAAAATTAGCTGTTGCTCCCGATTGCGGCCTCAGCCAAACTGCACGCTGGGCTTCACGGCAAAAGATGGTCAATATGGTGAAGGGTGCAAAGCTGGTACGCGAGAGCCTGTAGCTAAAGCTTAAAGCTTAAAGTTGAAAGCAGAAAACTAAAAGCTAAGTGAAGGTTCTAAATCTAAAATCTACAATCGTAAATCTAAAATCCAATGGCCGTCCCGTTAATTCAGCCAGTGTACAAGGGGAAAGAATTGCAACAGCAGATCCGGAAAGCAAAGGAGACCGGCTCGGCTGATTCATTTGATGTGTGGTGGCTCGGTCAAAGTGGATTCCTTATTCAGTGGAACGGCAAATGTCTTTTACTTGATCCTTACCTCTCCGATTCGCTGACAAAAAAATATGCTGCTACCCACAAACCTCATGTGCGGCTGAGCGAACTGGTGATTGAGCCCAGTCTCCTGGATTGCATTGATATTGTTACCTCCAGCCATAACCACACCGATCACCTGGATGGCGAAACGCTTATCCCCATTTTGAAGTCAAATTCCGAAGTTGCTTTTATAATAGGAGAAGCAAACCGGAATTTTATTGCTGAACGAGTGAACTGCAAAACTGATTTTCCAATAGGATTAAATGATGGTGAAAAAACTGCATTGAAAGGGTTTACCTTCCATGGCGTTCCTGCAGCCCACAACACCATCGAGCGCGATGAAAAGGGGCGTTCGAAGTTTATGGGATTTGTCGTTCAGTTTGGAAAGTGGAAAATTTATCACAGTGGTGATACGCTGTGGTACGATGGCATGGTTGAACGCCTAAAACCATTTGCCGTTGATGTTGCATTTCTTCCTATCAATGGCAACGATCCATCGCGGGGAGTCGCTGGAAACCTAAACAGCGAGGAAGCGGCGCGCCTAGGCCGCGAGATAAATGCACGGTGGGTCATCCCCCATCACTACGATCTTTTTGCTTTCAACACTGCCTATCCTGACGATTTCGCCAGGGAAGCTGTAAAGTATGGCCAGCCCTACGCCATCCTGAAGCTCGGAGAGAAGTGGACTATTCGTTAATCACTTTTGCCCCCGTGTCGGCTTTTTGAAAAGTTAAGAAATGATTATATTTATTCACTTCAGGTTTTTAGAACGTGAATAACTAATAGACGACCAATTAATCGGACGCATGTTAATTAACTATTTAAAAATTGGACTAAGGTGCATCTGGAATGGTAAGCTTCATTCAATTATTAATATTGTAGGACTGTCTCTAGGCATTGCAATTATCTTATTAATTGGAGGATATGTTGTAGGCGAAATAAATGTAAATAAAAGCATTAAAGATGTAGAGAGAACCTATGTGATCCATAGCCGGTGGTCTCCCGAAAATTTAGGTGTGTACTATACAACGCTTGGACCACTTGCTTTCACACTTAAAGACCAGTTTCCCGTACTGATAGAAGACTGTTATCGATATACGCTCGCCAGTACCATTATAACTTCTACCCATGGCAAAATATTTAAAGAACAGGTACAGATAGGAGATTCTTCCTTAATTACCATGTTCGGTTTTGCACTACTCTATGGAAATCCAAAATCGATCTTTGAAAATGATGGCATTGTGTTGACCGAATCCATGGCGCAAAAATATTATGGGCGATCGGATGTCATTGGTGAGACTTTGACCATTCAGACAAATGCTGGTAAGCAGGTTGATTGCCAGATCACAGGCGTATTCAAAGACATGCCTTCCAACTCTGTAGTCAACTTCGCAGGGAATCCGTCGTCCAATGAAATATTTTTGTCCATGAATAGCATCAAATATTTTATGGGCGATGCGGATAAGGACTGGTCGTTTAAATACATGGTTAGCATTGTTAAATTAGCGAACGGCATCGAACCTAGTGACCTGCATGTTCCTATGAAGCAAGTCATTTCTTCGAATGCTCCCCTGGAATTTAGAAAGAGCCTGGTTTCTGAATTGAAACCGTTAGGAGATTATTACTTACAATGGGGAGATGGCAAAATCCTTAAAATGGTTCGCACTCTATCTACCGTTGCCCTATTTATATTGCTGTTGGTAATAGCGAATTTCATAAGCATCATGATCTCGAGTTCGTCCTATCGTCTGAGAGAGATTGGTTTGAGAAAACTTTTTGGCGGTGTGAGGCAGCAACTGATTTCGCAATTCCTGACTGAAAGCATCATCATTTCGTTGATGTCTATGTTATTGGCTTTCGTTCTATATGTTCTATTGCGCCCGGCATTTCAAGACGTTCTTGATAAACCGCTGATGGCTATTCACGAATTCAATGTTGCCGTTTTCTTTTGGATCCTGATCCTCTCTGTTATAACGGGGTGCCTGGCAGGTTTGTACCCGGCATTCAGGTTATCTAACTTTAGAATAGTACATGCCGTGAGAGGAAAACTGCCCGCATTCGGTGAGGGTAAATTCATTCGTAAATCCTTATTATGTTTTCAGATAACAGTAGCCTCGTTTGTGGTTATTTCCGCCGTCATTATCGCGAAACAATTAAAATTTATTCAAGACTTTGATCTTGGTTATAATAAACAGGGAGTATTGGTAATTACCTCTGTTCCTCGGGCATGGAACGAAAAAGGGGTATTGAAATTAGAGGCTGTCAGATCGGACCTTTTAAATGACGGTAACATCATTAGCGCAAGTATTTCTTATGAAGTTCCTGACGGGAATGCCGGGAGTCGCTATAATTTCCATAGCGATGAAAGAAGAGAAGTTGATATGCCCTTGTTGGAGGTGGATGAATATTTTGCGCAAACTTTTGGGTTAAAACTTATTGCCGGCAATTTTTTCCACGATACGAAAGGAAGTTATGAAAGTAATCGGGTAGTCCTGAATGAAGAAGCTGCGAGAAATTTTGGGTGGACTCCACAATCCGCCATTGGTAATCAAATTGTTTTCGATGAAAATCAAAAGTCACTCACAGTAATAGGAGTCGTTAAGAATTTTCATTTTTATTCATTGTTCGAATCTGTTACCCCCCTATCCCTAATTCACATCCGGGACCGATCGACGTATCGTTACCTTTCGCTAAGGCTGAATGCCTCCGATAAGGCTAGTGCGATAGCTAGCTTAAGAAAGAAGTGGATTGAGATATTTCCCGAAGCACCCTTTGACTATGTTTTTATGGAAGATAAAGTAAGTCAGTTTTACGCGGTGGAGAATCGAATCTATAAATCATCAAAGGTGGCCAGCCTGCTAACGATTATTGTTACCATGTCGGGTATGGTTGCCTTTATGTCGATCAGCCTGGCCAGGCGCATCAAGGAAATTGGTATCCGGAGAGTTCATGGAGCCACGCCCATGAATCTTATTTTGCTGTTCTTAAAGGACTTTTTATGGGAGTTTATTGTTGGAGGAGTTCTGGCCTGCGTGCTCGCCTACTATTTTTTAACCAACTGGCTTAGCAGCTTTCAATATAGAATCGAACTTCCGTTTTATACTTTCCTCGTTGTTCATTTAGCGATATTGATTGTCATCAGTGTATTAATAACGGCATATTCACTAAGAACAATTATTATGAATCCAGTTAAAGCGCTGCGATACGAATGATGCCAGTCAAGTGTAGAACCCGTTTATAAATTAGACGACGCCCCAACATTTCAGCAATCTTTAAAATCGACGCACTGAACACGCAAACGTGTAAGATCAAGGCTACATTGTGAACAATGCCTATAAATGTGCAACTTTCATAGGAGTTTGATGTCCTTATTGAGGTTAGGATCCGCCTGGCCTAAAAAACGATGCACTATGTTTAAAAATTATTTAAAAGCCAGTTTGCGGAATCTTGCCAAGAACAAAGTCTTCTCCTTAATAAACATCTCAGGCTTGTCCCTTGGCTTGACATGCAGCATCTTGATTGCCTTATGGGTGCTGGACGAATATGCTATAGACGCCTTTCATGAAAATGGCGACCGGATCTACATTGTCACTAGTCGCGAATATTCAGGTGGTGAAATCACGTATGGAGGTTATGACACGCCAGGGCTACTGGGCGAGGAACTGAAGAAAGTACTTCCTGAAGTTGAATATGCATCCAACTCTGCGTGGAATGGTTATCACACCTTTGCTGTTGGCGACAAAAAAATAAAGGTACCAGGCAATTTTGGCGGGCCTGATTTCTTTAAAATATTCTCATATACCTTATTGCTGGGCACGAAACAAGATGCTTTAAAGTTTCCGGAAAGTATAGCCATTTCAAGGAAAATGGCAGCCACTTTATTTGGGAGCCCCGAATTGGCAATGGACAAATCAATAACATTTGAAAATTACAAGGAGCTTAAAGTAACAGCAGTATTTGAAGATCTCAACGACAATGTCTCTGAAAAATTTGAATACATGATCAACTGGGATTTGTTTGTTGAAAGACATCGCTGGGTGAAAGACTTCAACAATAGTGGTCCAACTACTTACATCAGGCTGCGTGCGCATGTCAATGCGGAGTCCCTAAGTCCTAAAATTCAGCATTTCCTTAAAAACTATACAACGGAATATTCTGGCCTTAACCGTCTTGAACTTGGTCTTCAACCTTTCGGAGACAAATACCTTCACAGTAATTTTAAGAATGGTTATGTGTCGGGCGGAAGAATAGAATATGTCCAGCTTTTCAGGCTGGTCGCCATTTTCATCTTGTTGATCGCCTGTATCAATTTTATGAATTTAAGCACGGCTCGTTCAATAAAAAGGGCTAAGGAAATCGGTGTTAGAAAAGTAAATGGCGCCATGAAAACGGCTTTGATAACCCAGTTTATGATGGAAGCTTTTCTTTTTACAGCGATCGCTATTTTGACGGCCACGCTTCTGCTGCAAATTCTCTTACCCCAATTTAATTTACTCACAGGGAAAAATATACTTTCACCCGTTACCAATACCAGGTTTTGGATAGGTATAGCTGCATTAACATTGATCACAGGGACTATTTCCGGGAGTTATCCTGCGCTTTTATTGTCATCCTTTAAACCTATATCCGTTTTAAAGAACAATTTTAAAATCAGTTCTTCTTCGATTTTTTTTCGCAAAGGGTTAGTGGTATTTCAATTTTCCCTATCGATGATTTTCATTGTAGGGATGATTGTGATTTCAAGTCAGGTGGATTTTATTCAGAATAAAAATCTGGGCTACCAAAAAAACAATCTCATTTACGTAGCACTTACCGGAAAGATTGCTTCAAACTTTATGACATTCAAAAATGAGGCATTGCAAAAGCAGGGAATTCTTGATATAAGCTATATGTCCCAACGGCCGGTTGAATTAGAAAATTCGACAGCCGACGTGAAATGGGAAGGTAAGGCGGCTGATGCCAGACCTACCTTTACGGAAGCGGCAGTCGGATATGATTACGTTAGAACCATGCAGGCATCCTTGCTTTACGGTCGTGATTTTTCAGAAGAACTTGCTGATTCGTCCAATTACATTATTAACGAAACGGCATTAAGAATTATCGGATATAAGGATCCTATCGGGATGCCGTTAACATTTTGGGGAGTAAAAGGGACTATCATTGGGGTTGTAAAAGATTTTCATTTCAATTCCCTTCATGTGCCTATAGCCCCACTGGTATTAAGGCTAAAAACGGACAAACTTTCGGGTTTCGCGCTTATTCGCACCGACCCTGCAAAAACACAACTCGCTCTAGCGGGACTGGAGGAGCTACACCAAAAAATAAATCCGGATTTCGTATTTGCACATCAGTTCGCTGATGAAGAATACGGCTTTTTATATAGAAGCGAACAAGTAGTTAAGCAGCTCTCCAGATATTTTGCTTTTCTGGCGATCTTTATTTCGTGCCTGGGATTATTAGGATTGGTAATTTTCACCGCTGAACAACGTACAAAAGAAGTAGGTATCAGAAAAGTTTTAGGGGCAAACGCACCGCAAATGGTAGCCCTCTTATCCAAGGATTTTATGAAACTGGTCGTCGTTTCAATAATACTATCATCGCCACTAGCATATTACATCATGAACGAATGGCTTCGGAGTTTTGAATATCGCATCGATATTCACTGGTGGATGTTTGTCAGTGCCGCAACAGGAGCAGTACTGATTGCTTTCGTAACTGTAAGCTTCCAGGCGATCAAAGCAGCTATGGCAAACCCGGTGAATAGTTTAAAATCGGAATAATGTTTCGGCTTGCAGTTGATGAATTCATTTAATAGATACTTGACTCAAAAGACATTTAAACCTACAGTATCATGAGCATACCAACTAACTCTTCAGTCGTGATACCCATGCTGATATGTCGTGACGTGCCGGCCGAAATTAATGTGTGCAATGCTACATTCGGAGCAATAGACTTAGGAAGTAGACCGGGTTCTGATGGTGTAGTTGCACATGCCTTTCTGACAATTAACGATACGATGATTATTATCGAAGCCGAGTGGCCTACTCTTGCAAGCCGTGCCCCGTTGCCCGACGGAAGCTCTTCCGTAGTAATCTTTGTGTATGTAGAAAACGTGGACGACGTAGTAGAACGTCCGGCGCGCGAATTCTTATTCCCGTACAGAATCAATTTTGGGGAGACCGCACGGCCAGGATTATAGATCCAGCTGGCTATGTGTGGACAGTTGCCACCGCATTGAAGAAGATTCTTCTACGGAAAGAGACGAGCGAT
This sequence comes from uncultured Bacteroidota bacterium, assembly GCA_963837415.1. Classification (GTDB taxonomy): domain Bacteria; phylum Bacteroidota; class Bacteroidia; order Cytophagales; family Cyclobacteriaceae; genus Chryseolinea. The sequence goes on from CAWING010000013.1 coordinate 87,368, forward strand.
GGTCTAAAATTGTCAAGAGCTAAAGCTTCAATAGAATTATATGAACATTACAAAACACGATAAACCGGCACTCATATTAATTGATATTCAAAAAGGATTTGATGACATCGAATATTGGGGAGGACAAAGGAATAATACTGATGCTGAAATTAATGCAGGAAAACTATTAAGGTTCTGGCGACAAAACGGTTTGCCTCGTTTTCACATTAAACATTGCTCGACGAATCCGAATTCAAGACTTAGGGAAGGAAATCCAGGAAATGATTTTCAGGAAGTTGTAAAACCAATTGACAATGAGCCAATAATAAAAAAGAGTGTGAATAGTGCTTTTATTGGAACCGATCTTAAACAGCAACTCGACAATTCTAATATCAAAAAAATTGTAATTGTCGGATTGACGACTGACCACTGTGTTTCAACTACAACAAGAATGGCTGCAAACTTTGGCTATGATACATTCATAGTTTATGATGCTACAGCAACTTTTAATAAAAAAGGATTTGATGGCCGAGCTTATACGGCCGAAATCATTCACGATACTGCAATAGCGAGTTTAAATATTGAATTTGCGACAGTGGTTAAAACAGATCAGCTTCTAAAGAATTTAAACTGACGGCACCAACGCGGTTGAGAGGAAGTGCTTTTAAACCGCATACGCTTTAAGGGAATAGTGGGGCGATATTCATTAGGTCATGAAAAAAACACGAGTAATTAAAGAATCATTTTGGATACTTGGAGCAACTCTAACTACGCTGATAATTGGATATATTTTATTCAATGACAAACTATTCAACGGAAGACTTCTAGACTTACAAGTGCACGACACCTATTACATTTTTCCAAAAACATATTTCCTAATCCTGATCTGGTTAACATTATTATTAAGCATCTATTTAATAAGGGGACTTTATTGGAAATCAAATAAAAGATTTGTTAACGTGATATTAACATTGATTTTGGCAACAGTTCTTTATGATTTACTAGGATATTCAAGCTGGCTTTATGGCTACGTAAAGGATTCAGGATTCTATAGCTATAATGAGGCAAGCCAGACGGAAGAAATTTCTGAATTTTTATTGACTTATTGGTACCTGACCATAATTAGCGGTATTTTAATATTGACAATAACGACAACAATATATAAGGCAATCAAACCAATAAAAACACCCTGACTCAATGGAAATATCAGTTGATATATTTAAAAAGTTAAAGTCTTTTCCAGAACCTGACCTTCAAAAGGAAATCCTCAAGTTTGGGAAAATTTTAAAAGCAAACAAAGGATATGCTCTTATCAGGGAAGGAGTATCTCAACTTTTTTCCAATCGTCATTAAGGATGGAAACCCTCACAGAATTAATTCGGAAGGTGGCCGTTGCCCGTCAACAGTTCATCGATGCGGTATCAGGCCCTACACCAGAACAAGCACAATACAAATCATCGAATGAAGCATGGTCTATTGTTGACCATGTTGAGCACATGGTTTGGGCAGAGCTGGGGGGAATAAACGGTATGTGGAAAGCGCTTGAAGGAATAAAAAACAACCAACTTATTTGGAAAGGAGAATGCATTCATCACGGTTTATCGATAGAAAAAATTATTGAGAATACCTGGCAGCCCAAAGAAAAGGCTCCCGAAACAGCCAGGCCAAAATGGGGTGGTCCGATTGAGTTTTGGATTATGTCCCTGAATAACTGTCAGCCTTTACTGGAAGCGCTTGGCAATGCGCTTGTTGGTTATGATTTGGAAAAAATTATCCATCCACATCCTATTTCAGGTCCGCTGAATGTTTTACAGCGCATGCAATTTCTGCGGTTTCATTTGAACAGGCACCAGACACAAGTTGAAAACATTAAATCCTTCTTAAAACAGTAAACCCTTGTTAAAAACTAAATTCTAACACGATGAAAAATTGTTTAATCACACTTTGCTTTTTATTGGCCATAGGACAATCTATTGCCCAAACACCTCCTAAGAAAATAAAAATTCTTTTCCACATTACTCAGGGGGCGGAAAATCCAACGGTAGCAACGCTTGCTTTTTTAATGGCAAAGACTGCTATAGATGAAGGTCATACCGTAAGTCTTTTTTTGGCTGGAGATGCCGTGCCTCTGCTCCGCGATCAGATACTCGACAATCTAACCGGTCTCGGCACAGGAAAACTTCGCGAACATTTTGACGCCATTACAAAAGGTGGCGGAAAATTTTATTTGTCCGGCATGTCAAGCAAGGCACGTGGAGTTACCGATGCAGACATTCAAGGAAAACCCGTTGAGTTTGCCATGCCCACCGTGCTATTAAAATTAGCGATTGAGAGCGACAAGATGTTTGTCTATTGAAGGTAGTACGTTCATAATAATACGCTTAAATACGAACTCTTATAGAAAGCTTAGTTTGTTAGAAGTGATTTAATTGTAACGAAACCCGTCTAAACTCAACCCGGAATTTTTTTTCCCCCGGCTATTGAAATCCATAACCAGGGACTGCACCATCATATAGTCGTTGCCTGTTCGATCATTTGTCCCTATCTTTTCCCAAATGAATGATCCATTAGTACAGGAGCAGACCGCCACGCGAACGCTTGTTGACCAATTACGGAGAGACCTCAAAGGAGACGTGCTCTCCGATGACTTTTCCCTCGGTATGTATTCCACCGATGCCAGTTTTTACCAAATCATGCCGCTGGCTATTGTCCTGCCGAAGGATGACGCGGACGTGAAGGCCGCTCTCAAAATTGCCAGAGAACATGGAGTTAAAATCCTTCCGAGGGGCGGGGGTACAAGCCTTGCCGGTCAAACGGTTGGTGAAGCGCTGGTCATTGATTTCTCCAAGTACATGAACAAGATCCTGGAATTCAATGAAAAGGAAAGGTGGGTGCGAGTCCAGCCAGGCTTGGTTCGTGATGAGCTTAACGTGGTGATGGCAAAGCATAAACTGCATTTTTCTCCTGACCCAGCCACTGCCAACAGGGCAAACATTGGCGGCATGGTAGGCAACAATTCTTCCGGTACAAAAAGTATCCTCTTCGGTAAAACGGTCGACCATATCCTGGAAGCAAAAGTGTTGCTGGCGGATGGAGAAGAACTATTACTAAAGGAATACTCGGCTGAAGAATTTAATCAAAAGGCAAATCAAAACGACAGAGAGGGAGGAATCTACAAGGCTTTTCATAAGATCATTCAACAAAACAAAGAAGAGATCAGGAAGCGATTTCCCAAGGTCATGCGCAGAGTAGGCGGCTATAATCTGGATGAGTTTGTTTACACCGACCGTTGGAACCTGGCGAAGTTAATTACAGGAAGTGAAGGGACCTTGTCGATCAGCTTGGAATTAAAACTTAGCCTCGACCCGCTGCCAGAATTCAAATCGGTTGTCGTGGTTCATTTTGCGGAATTATTGGAGGCGATCAGAGCCGTACAGCCGATGTTGAAATATAAACCATCCGCCGTCGAGATTATCGATCGTACTGTGTTGAGGCTTAGCGCTGAAAATCTCACTACCAAACAGCATTGTCATTTTATCCAGGACGATCCAGCCGCTATTTTAATTGTGGAATTCTACGGCAACAACGTCGAAGACGTTTTGCAACGTCCTAACCTGATGGTGGAAGAATTGAAAAGCGTAGGTTTTGGATATGCCTATCCCCTCTTCCCGGAGGGCAGAGAATACGACGATGTATGGCTTCTGCGCAAGAAGGGATTAGGACTTATGATGGGCATCAAGAGTGAAAAGAAAGCGCTGAGCTTTATCGAGGACTCTGCCATACCCGTTGAGTTTTTACCTGAATACATAGACCAGGTCCTGAAGATCTGTGCAAAGCACCATACGGAAGTGTCGATGTACGCCCACGCGAGTGTTGGTGTTATTCACGTTCAGCCGTTGCTGGACCTTCGTCAACAGGAGGATATCGAGAATTTGAAGAAGATCACCGATGAAACATTTGAGCTGGTGATGAAGTATGGTGGATCATGGAGTGGCGAACATGGTGACGGATTAGTCAGAAGTGCATACAATGAAAAATTCTTCGGCACTCAGTTGTATAACGCCTTCAGGGAAGTGAAACGATTGTTCGATCCAGACAACGTGATGAACCCGGGAAAGATCGTCAACTCGGAGCCTATGGATCAAAACCTCCGATATGGCACCGGGTACGCCGACGAGGAAGTCAAAACGGAATTTTTGTACAAGCAGGAAAACAGTTTCCGGGAATCCGTTCACATGTGTACCGGCGTTGGCGAATGCCGAAAAATGTTGGGTGGTACGATGTGCCCCAGTTTCAAGGCCACGCGGGACGAAGAACATTCTACCCGCGGACGAGCCAACGCCCTTCGATTAGCGATGTCAGGACAATTGGGTAAAAACGGCCTGAGCAGCAAGCGTCTTCACGAAGTGATGGACCTTTGTATCTCTTGTAAAGCATGTAAATCGGAATGTCCCAGCAACGTTGACATGGCCAAGATGAAAAGCGATGTAGCGCAAATGTATTATGATGAACATGGAATTTCGTTTCGTGACAAGCTCATACGTGATTCTTCAAAAATGGCTTCATTCCTTTCCGGTAGCCTGGCCGGTATGGTGAACTCATTACAGGAAACAAAATTATTCCGCGCTGTTATGGATAATCTGGCCGGATTTGATCGTCGAAGAACGCTGCCCCGGTATACCGATGAGCCATTTTACAAATGGTTTGCCAGGCACAGTAACAACCAGGCAGTGACTACTCAAAGGAAAGTTGTTCTTTTTGCAGACACCTATTTAAATTTTCATGAGCCCCGGATCGGAGTTTCGGCGGTGCAATTGTTAAACTCATGCGGCTATGAAGTGATCCTGGCAAATGTCGGATGTTGTCAGCGACCTAAAATATCGCACGGCTTTTTGCGCGACGCAAAAAAAGAAGGTGCAAAGACAGTTGCAGGCCTGAAGAAATACCTCGACCAGGGTCTGACCATCGTAGTTTGTGAGCCCAGCTGCGCATCTGCATTGAATGATGATTTGCCAGATCTGCTCAACGATGAAACGTTGACCTCACAATTGAAGGGAAAAGTAATGATGATCGACGAATTTCTGGCAAATGAAGTGGAGGTGGGAAATCTCAACAAGGCGTTTGAATCCCTGGCGGCGTCCGTTATGATTCATGGACATTGTCATCAGAAGTCACTGTATGGCACGAAAGGAATGAAGACTATCTTCGCAGAGACTTCGGTAAATGTTTCAGAGATTCCATCGGGCTGTTGCGGGATGGCAGGGTCCTTTGGTTATGAGAAAGAGCATTACGAGATATCGCAAAAAATAGGAGAGTCGGTTTTATTTCCTGCTGTAAGATCGATGAAGGAAGGTACGACGATCGTGGCCAATGGATTCAGTTGTCGTCACCAGATCGAGCATTTTACCGGCGTGAAACCAAAGCATTGGGTTGAAGTCGTGCGGGCGAAATCGTAAGCTTATTTGAAAAAAAGAATTTAAACCGCAGAGACGCAACGCCGCAAAGGAGTGAAAAGAAGGTTCGCGAAAAAAACTCTGCGCTCCGCGCCTCTGCGGTAAATTATGATGCTTACACTGAAACGTAGAACCTAAGAATCAGCAAATATGCAATGGACGCAACTCATTGATCCCTTCGGCAACATTGCCTTATCCGCACTGGTCGCTGCGCTCCCCATCATCTTCATATTTTGGGCTTTGTTCAAAAAGATGAAAGGCTACCTGGCCAGTTTATTGACCGTCTTGCTTGCCATTTTATTAGCCGTTATTGTATATGGAATGCCGGCAAATCTTGCGCTGCTTATCGGTCTTCCACGGGGCGATATACGGATTGTTTCCGATTTGCTGGATTATCATTAGCGCCGTTTTCCTTTTCAACATTAACAGTTGAAAGCGGCCAGTTCGAAATCATCAAAAACTTTATGGCGTCCATGACCCCTGACAGGAGGTTCAGGCATTGTTGATTGCATTTTCATTCGGCGCTTTCCTGGAAGGAGCTGCCGGTTTCGGCGCACCTGTAGCCATATCCGCGGCCATGCTCGTCGGACTAGGATTTAATCCGTTATACGCAGCGGGCATCTGCCTGATTGCAAATACCGCGCCCGTTGCCTTTGGTTCGGTGGGGACCCCTATCCTGATGGCATCACGGATTTCAGATATTCCTGATATGGCAATTTCGCAAATGGTGGGAAGAACGTTGCCGATTTTATCGATAGTTGTGCCGTTGTACCTCGTCGCTACTCATGTCGGGAATGAAAAAGTCAATGGAAGTGTTGCCGGCCATTATTAGTCTCCGGAATATCGTTTGCCTTTTTTCAGTGGCTCGCAGCGAACTATCTGGGACCCATGCTGCCGGATGTGTTGGCTGGTATTGCATCTATTTTTTGCCTGATGGTACTGCTGAAATACTGGAAGCCCGTCGTCCATATGGCGGTTTCGCGAGGAACCACAACAAACCATTGACACGGTCTTGAAATATTCCAATGGTCAAGTGTTCAGGGCATGGTCACCGTTTATCATCATGACCATGATCATTGTTGCATGGGGACTTGAACCCGTGAAAGCAGCGTTGAATTCTATTGGTTATTTTAAGTTTGAATTCCCGGTTTGACCGACGCCATCCTGAAGGCTGACGGCAGTCCGCTCGTGATCAAGGCATTTGAATTCAATTACCTATCGGCCCCAGGCACGGCTGTGTTATTTGCAGCGGTCATTTCCATTCCCTTGATAGGCATGACCTATCAACAGGGAATCAGGATATTCTGGTCTACCCTTCGTCAATTAAGATTCTCCATTATCACTATAGCCTCCGTTGTAGGCTTTGCATTTGTCGCCAATAATTCGGGCATGTCCATCACCATGGCTATGGCGCTGGCCGGTACCGGTGCATTGTTTCCATTTTTTTCGCCGATACTGGGATGGCTGGGGGTATTTCTCACAGGTTCCGATACCTCCTCTAATGCGTTCTTCTGTAAACTTCAATCTACATCCGCGGAAGCGATCGGTGTCGATCCGGTTGTAACGGTGAGTGCAAATGCATCGGGGGGTGTTACAGGCAAAATGATATCACCTCAATCCATCGCCATTGGAGCTGCGGCGGTAGGTTTGATTGGAAAGGAGTCTGAACTATTCCGCTTCACCGTCAAGCACAGCTTCATCATGCTATTCGTGATCTGTTTATTGACGATGATGCAGGCATACGTTATCCCCTGGATTATTCCGGTCTATCAAAAAGGAGCTGGTGCTGCAACAGTGGCCGATACATCAACTGGGTTTATGTATTTGATGATCTTGGCCGTAGCATTGATTTTAATTGTTGGAACAGTTCTATTAGCGAATAAGAAAAAATGATATGATTATACCATGGTTTATCAATTGCCATCCCGACCTGTCGGGATGGATTTTTTGATGAGGAAAACTGGGCTTTAGCCAAATTGTACCTCTCATAAGATCTCATTTTATAATTCTTAAGGGGCTAAAGCCCAAATGACTTATATTAACTTTAAACCACTAGCTAAAAGCTAGTGGCAACTGATTCTGAAAGAATGATTTACATCGAAACCTAATCTTCCAATCTTTAAATTTTCCAATTTTTCTTCCAATCTTCCAATCACCCCCATGAGTTCTAAAATCAAGATCCGAGGCAACCTAAAAGAAGTTTACAGCGATGTCTATACCCTTGAAGTTCTCTCTTTGCTTTCTTCACTTTCTCACTTCAACAAGGAGATAAAAGCGGTCATGGCTGCTCGTCTTAAGCGAAGGGCCGAGCGCCAGCAACGGAAACAGAGAATTGAATTTTCCGATCCGGAAAGTTTTATTCCACGAACAACCATTAAAGTGAAAGATGCCCGCGAAGGGAAGTTTGAAGGCGCAGTCATCCCACACGATCTGCAAAGGCAATGGATACAAGGGACCGGCCCTGCGGCAAAACCCAATGCCCTGGTTGAAAGCAGCATCCGAAATGTAGCCTATGCGTTACTTGTCTGGCGCTGATGGATGGATGTTTGATGGAGAAGATGCCCTCGGACAAATTAATGCCATGTCTCTTGACAACCAGCGTAACCTTAAACTGGCTATTCACAAAGATCCGCTGTTTATGAAAGTTGCCGAAAAGGTAGCAGGCGAGATGAACAGCTGGGCGAAGGGATTTCCTGGGTCGTGACATTATCAGCGATTGGAAAGAACAATTAAATTTTACAACAAAAATATTCCGTGCTCGGGGACTTCATCTGGATGATCGTCACATCCGCGATGAACATGGTGTGGCGATGGCAGCTTCTATTGTAGACCTGACCTTGTACGTAGTAAACAATTATAAAGCGCTGCAAAAGGCGGGTTCGTCCATCGTTTTGTATCTGCCCAAAATCCAGACAGCCGAAGAAGCAGCGCTTTGGAATGACATGCTGACCGCGCTGGAAACGCAGATTGGATTAGACACAGGAACGATTAAAGTTTATGTACTGGTAGAACAGCTTGAAGCAACGTACCAGCTGATGGAAATCCGGGCGGCACTTGGAAAACATTTTGTCGGATTTAATACCGGCCGTTGGGATTACATCAACAGCGTGTCTGATGCGATGTCGTGGGATAAAAGATTTATCAATCCCAATATTGAAGGGATCACCATGACCTATGGATATATGCGCAACTATGAGGACCGCGTAAGGCGAGCCGTAAATACGCCAGATGTCAATGGCAATTATGCCCTCTGGCAAGGAGGCATGGAGCCAAACATACCGGTCGGATCGAAGGAGGGAGTTTCTGCGAGCATGACAAAAGCTGTTGCGGGTGCCGAACGCGAGCAGCGGGATGGAGCAAGTGGAAAATGGGTAGCGCACTGGAAGATGGTGAATATTGTAAGACCGGTATGGGAAAAAGCAGGAGCACTAAATCAACTGGGAAGAAAATTCCCTCCGCTTGACATACAACGAGCAGGATGCTGACGGACTGATTTTGCTCGAGCCCGCAGCCACTACCATTCGTGGTGCACGCAATCTGTTGAGTGTGGCCCTGCAGTATGGAAATGCTTTTTTACAGGGAATGCAGGCGGCCGCCTTGAAGCCTGCGGATTTTTTTGGCAATGATGATATTTTGTATCTGATGGAAGACATGGCTACAGGTGAAATCCGGTTGAGCATTCTTTGGGAGTGGGTCCACAAAGGAGCGACGCTCACGGAAGACGATTCTGAAACTGGAATAAAGGCCGGTGATGTTTTTGATTCAGCGTTGTTTAAAAGATTGTTGGAAGAAGAATACAAAAAACTTCTCAACGCAAAAAATAAGGATGTGCACGACGATTCCAAAACCACCACGCTTCCCATCTCGCGCGAGATTGCCCACACCTATGTACTTGACCCGGTGAAAGCTCCCTGGTTTATAGACTTATTAAACATTAATCTCAACAATACCGATTTGAATGTAGCCCGGAAGCGAATTCAATCTTTTATGGATCGATTCAAAAAGGATGGTACGCGCATTACAGAAAACTTGGATTTTAATGACTACAACGCGGATAAAAAGAAAGCACCCTGATTCGGGTGCTTCTCTTCTCAGTATTTACTTTCAATTGAAAATTTTAAGATAATACCGATTAATAATATCTAACTATCTATTATCGGGTTTATCCTTCAGTTGAAGTTTGGTGATGAATACTTTATCGCCTTGATTGTTAACGTAATAATATTTGGCTTCCTCATTTATATAAACGGTCTCTCCACCAGGGCCAACTTTATCTTTTACTTTTTGATCTTTAATAGCGGCGGCCGCATCATTGACACCTTCGGAAATTTTATCGCCTGCTGATTGTGTTTCTTCTTTTACTTCTTCAGCAGCTTCATTAGCATCCCTCCTTACATCTTCCTTGGCTTCCTGAACGTCCTTCTTCATCTCGCTCTTCTCAACACGATAAGAATCTGATCCAGCGGGTTGACCTGTTTTTAGTCCGTAAAGTGCAACGTCAGCTTTTTCTCCTTTGGAGTTGGTAGCGGTCTTATAGGTAAAAGCAACTTTATTTATATCTCTGTCCGGATGCTTCAACGTAATGACCCTGGTTTCTGCGTTAGGGCTGAGTTCGCTGCGAACATCAATTTCCTCCATATCACCTGATTCATAAAACACCTGTAAGCGCTCTATATGTAAGGGCGCTTCAGTAACCTTCAGCTTAATAGCTGTGAACTCATCCGCTCCTAAAACTTCGATGGATTCATTCTGCATTTTAAAACTTGCGGAAGTCTGGCCTATATGTTGCCACCCCGGCTCATTGCTTGACACGACTGCGGGTTTTTGCGCATACATCTTTGTGTAGCACATAACAGCCAATGTCATTAGAAACATTACTACAGTTCTCTTCATGACTTATTTATGTTTAAAATTTTGTTTTCATCGGACCAGACATTTTTAGGCTGGTATTTTCTTTACCGGGCCAATAACTATGCCATGAGAAGTGAAAATTCATCCGATAACCGGATATCCTAGCTTAGTTTCCGCTAGTGATTCCAATGACTATGTGCAATGATAAAACCAGTTAACGGGATACCAGCCTTCATTCTCAATTTGATACTTTACTCAAAAGATTACTGCGATCATCCGTGGAGAGCGAATCTACATTGTGGGGAATAAAAGTCTCAGAAAATTGGAAAATTGTAAGATTGTATGGTAACTCTATCCTATGCGCAGGAAAAATCCCGAAATTTTCCTAATTTTCCAATCTTCCAACACACTCATTGGGAATTTTTAATCAGGCTAAAAAACGCAAAAACACATGCTTAATTTGTTGGAATCTTCAAAAAAAAACCAAGCCGTTTACAGAATGCTCCAGCGGAGCATCCTGTCAATAGCCCGGAGTTATAACTCCGGGTTATAATCACACACGCAAAACGTGTCGACTACAAGTTTCATTTGAAATGCAAACCTGAATCCGACACGCTCATTCTGAATTTTAATCTGGTGAGAGAAATGTCAAATAATCATGTACTCGCCGTTGAAGTTGCGCATAGCCACTCCGCGTGCGAAGAAAAATCCCTAAAATCATTAAGGCTAAGGGATGAATGGTCTTTTTTGAATCTATTCCTCTGAAATTTTAATTCAAAAGGATTACCCGAATAGGTGATTGACATGCCTTCAATCAGCTTTTATTTTTGCACCTGTAATTGAATGACCTGCATATGGGACAACGCCCATTGCACATTCATACAAAATAATTTTTTTCAGTTAACAATTAAATGGTATGAAAACTGCAGACAACAACGGAAAAAATGGTATACACCCGGTCGAGGAGCCGGTCCCTGTACACCGTGGTGAGAATTTTGTAGGTGAGTATGATATACCACAACTTCCCGCGGAGCTGGTTAAGAAAATTCAACTCGCTAAACGCCTTAATGATCATATCAATCAGGAGCTAAAAGAATTATCATTTGGCCCTGGAGGTGAACCCGTAATTCCGCCGGGACTACCTGATGAGGTGATATACCAGGATGAAATTGAGAAGATCAAAGATACCATTACAGGAAAATATCGTTTGCCACCCGGTATCAGAATAGCGGATGCCGAGCTGACTCAGTCTACACAGTTTTTCAATTTTGATTCGCAAAGTAGTGGTGCTGGAAACGACAATTCCGTTCCGCTCATTGCTAATAAAGATTTAATCATCAGGGTATATATAGACGAAAGGCCTGGAATGGCCGAATATGTTCCGGCTTTTGTTACTGGCCGTATACGTTTTGCCGGGCAGGAATTTGCACCATTAAACGGACCGATTCGAACGAAGGATCGAAGCCTTATCAGGCGGTCTAATATCAATGATACATTAAACTTTAGAATACCAGCGGCCTTTTGTCATGGTAACCGGACATTCCAGGTTAGAGCATTTGACTCTGATTTCAACAGCTTAACGTCTGTCGGAATTTACGCCGATGGCACTCCCATGAGATATAGTAGTACTGTTGAAACATTTTATGCCACGTTTCGCGATGTCCCTCCCTTACGCGTATGTGGTGTTATGGTAAATTATGCTGGTCCAAATTTTAATTTGGCCGCACCGTTGGGTACAGACCTTCCAGCAACACTGAGCCGTTTTCTTCCGATGTTTCCCATACATGGATTTGACTTTGGGCCCTGTACAGTTACAACGTGGGGTGATGACATGCAAATTCAAAGCGGCCAAAAGTGGAGTGGATGGGATAGCCTTCTTACCTTCATCACAAACCTTCGCAATGCTTCTACGATTCGTGCATTTTATGTTGGACTATTGCCTGCAAATCTTGCCGGACAAATTTCCAGTAACCAACGAGGCATAGGCACGCCAGGGGTCGCCATTGCCGCTAAGGACGATACACGAGCCCTATCCCATGAGTTGGGGCATGCTATGTATTTAAATCATTTGAACGATGGAAGCGCCGCTGGTCCATATGAAACAAATTATCCAAAATACAGAGAAGGCACTTTTCCCTATGGAAGCATAGGAGAATGTGGATTGAATACCAGCAGGATGACGTTGTTCGATCCCTCCAATTCATTTGACCTGATGACTTATTTTGATGCCGCAGATGTACCCTTTCCCACGAATACATGGATATCTCCCTACCATTATCAACGTATGTTAAATGCGTTGACGGCATCCAAGGGTACCGGCGATATTGTACTCAGTATTATCGTGGTACTGGTTGCAAATTTCCGGGTTTACAGAGATGGTAAAGTTGAGCTGTTGCCATCGTATATCGTGGATCGTGTTAACGCACATAACAGTACCCCGGTTACCGATTCTATCATGTTAGACATTCATGGTGTTAATGGCGAAATATTGAGGAGTCATCGTTGTCACCGTCACAATCCATACCAGGATATGGACGGCCCGTTTGTTGACTATCATGAAATAATACCTTGGTCAGAAAAGCTTACCGGGTTTTCAGTTGTCCGGAATGGTGAAGTCATTCATACCATTAAGCCAGAGAAGAAAAAAACAAAAATTAAATTGGATGACCTACGTCGGGTTCAACGCAATGGAGACATGATGCATCTGAAATGGGACATCAGTTCCGAAAATAGTGATCAACCCGCTATAATCCGCTACTCGAATGATAACGGGGAGACGTGGCAAGCCATTGCCGCAGGCATTACGAATTCAAGCCATCTCGTAAATCTTGATTTGTTGCCCGGAGGTAATGCATGCCGTCTTGAGGTAATTGCTTCCGGATTACATAAAGCGGCTGCACAAACGGAGCCGTTTGACGTACCCATCAAACCGAGAAAAGCGTACCTGTATTCTCCGCACGAAGGGGAAATTTTCCAGGCGGGAACTTCCATAACATTTCTTGGCGGTGGATATTCACCTGATCATGATCCTTGCAGTTTCGATGAGGTTTCCTGGCATTCCAATATTCAGGGCCACTTAGGAACAGGCAATCAGTTGGTGAAGTCTGATCTGGTTCCAGGTACACACCATATTACGATGATCATGCCCGACGGTGCTCGCGGTGAAGCGAAAGCAGGTGTATGGATAAAAATAGCTGAGAAAATTGAAAGTGCAGGCGATCATAGTCACGATCGGAAAAATTGCTGACTCAGCAATTAAGCTGATAGATTTTGCTCCCCATCAGATACTGATGGGGATGCAAAATCTTTTATTAAAAGAAGAGTAAAAGCATATTTCAATATCCTTTTTCTTTGAGCTTTTCCTGAAATTTCTGACCCATTTCCATACCCCATTGTTGACCCACTTGCATGGATTCTTGCATAATCAGCGGAGTTTTTTCAGCGTATTTTTTTCCAACCGGAGTTTGATAAAATTCGATGATTTTCTTCAGATCGTTTTCTGTCATATGCTTTTGATAGACTGGAGACAACATCTCGGTAAGATTGTCCATTGAGGTTTTTGAAAATTCCTTTTCAAAATCAGTCCAAATGCTATCCGGCACGTTCGTCTTTTGTTGCTTAAACATTCCGATCATCTGTGTTACTGCCATTTTAAAAGATCCTTCCGTGCCAGCTGCCTCAAGCATTTTTTTTAAGGTGACTTTATAAGAACCATCTCCTTGCCCGAAAGCAGAACTTAGTGAGATCATGATAATTGATATCATGAAGATTACTTTTTTCATAATGAATTTGATTGATAGTGGAAAATTTAATATTTGTGCTAACAGTTAATAAGCCTTACGTTAAGAGCGCTCCTTAAGAAGCGTTGATCACTAAAGTTAGTGATTCTTTAAATTTTACAAACAACGGTTTATCTTTTTTTAAATTTTCAATGCAACAAGTGTCGTCCATCCATTTTGCCTCGAGCTGGGAAATTATGTCCGACGCACCTATTCTGAATTTTAATAGGTCAGATAGAAGTCATTCAAATCGCGAGTCGCGGTTTTGCAGGTAGGCACGTGCATAGTCTCACAATAAGAGAAGAGAGAACTCGCCCCAGCGGGGCATCCTATTGTATCCCGGAATTTTAACTCCGGGTAACATAACGTACACAACCGTGTCGACTACTAGCTTCATTTGAAATATAATGCTGGCCCCACACACCTAACCTGAATTTTAATAGGTCAGATAGAAGTCATTCAAATCGCGAGTCGCGGTGTTGGAGGTAGGCACGTGCATAATCTCACAAATAAGAGAAGAGAGAGAGAGAGAGCTTGCCCCCAGCGGGGCATCCTATTGGTAGCCCGGAGTTTAACTCCGGATTAATTTAACACAAGCAATCGTGTCGACTACACACGTCATTTGAAATGGAAATACGATGCGACACGCCCGCTAGGAATTTTAATCAGGCGGGAGACGCGCTATCAATCATTGGCCGTTCCTTAGTTTGCACGCAGACACTACGTAGTTCACGAACCATGGAAAAGACAATTTCCCCAGCGGGGCATCCTATCGGTAGCCCGGAGTTTTAACTCCGGGGTAACATAACGCACACAACGGTGTCGACTACTAGCTTCATTTGAGATATAATGCTGGCCCCACACACCTATTCTGAATTTTAATAGGTCAGATAGAAGTCATTCAAATCGCGAGTCGCGGTGTTGGAGGTAGGCACGTGCATAATCTCACAAATAAGAGAAGAGAGAACTTGCCCCAGCGGGGCATCCTATTGTAGCCCGGAGTTTTAACTCCGGGATAACATAACACACGCAACCGTGTCGACTACAAGCTTCATTTGAAATACAAAGCTGGCCCGACACACCTATTCTGAATTTTAATAGGTCAGATAGAAGTCATTCAAATCGCGAGTCGCGGTGTTGGAGGTAGGCACGTGCATAATCTCACAAATAAGAGAAGAGAGAACTTGCCCCAGCGGGGCATCCTATTGGTAGCCCGGAGTTTTAACTCCGGGATAACATAACACACGCAACCGTGTCGACTACAAGCTTCATTTGAAATACAAAGCTGGCCCGACACACCTATTCTGAATTTTAATCGGGCGCCGAGCAATACCAAAAAAACTAGTTGCAGATGAAAATGAACAAAACATCCAGTGTCAGCAGCCCATTATTCGCATTGGTAAGTATAAACGGTGTTAGTGCCTTTTACCGAAATTGGATAACCGGAATCATTGTAGTTGAAAGATGCACTATGGGCGGTAAATGTGCCATCAGAAGAATGCGTTTTCGATTGAAGTGCATTATTCTTTCTTCTTACCGAGTTATATGAAGTAACGATTGCCTCTACCCCTGATTGCGTAAGGAGAACATTGAAAGAAAATGAAAACTCAAAATAGGGATTTTTTTTATCGTCGAATACGAGGTATTCATTTATTAAAAACTCAGGCTGCCCGGCATATTTTACAAATCTTTTTGTCAGATTTCCCTCCGTATCATATTCATATCGCTCATAAATATCGGATTGATAGTAGGCGCTATCTAAATACCCTTCATCATTATATGTAAAGATTCGTTCAGTATCATGTATATAAGGGAGAGGGGAATTTGGTTGAGGATCAAATTTTTCTGCTATCACTCTGTTATTGGCATCATATTCATAGGTATAGAACATGTCTTCAAATCCCATCTTGATCAGCCTGTTTGCTCCATCATATTCCAGGGGTGCAGGAACTTTCATAATTGGGTGTACCAGCATATATAAAATCGATCTTCGTGGGTAACCCTAAATCATTTCTTGTTACGATATGGCTTAACGTAAATGTTAGAACCTTTTCCAATAAGCAACTTTGATTTCCTGCGGGTGGATTGACCACGGGATCATCACTATTATTACACCTCTTGATCAACGTCCAATATATAAATAAAGTATTGCACCAGTTGCCAAATTTCAGCTAGGTTCACCGCTATTCTGATTTAATCTATAGGTCATCACTGATTTATATTATATTGATGCTCAGTTTGGTTACACTATTGTGAAGCTGTTCCCATTGTGATACTAGCTCGTACGGTGTAGCGGCGTTTACAATCAACTTGAACGAATTTGCAAGGGAGATCCTTGGTTACATGATCATAACAATGCGCTTTTTATAATTTCAATTTTATGACTACAATAAAATCGTTCCGCGTACTGGTGGTGGGTTGCGGAAATATGGGTGCTTCTCATGCTACCGCATATCACACCATTGGTGGTTTCCAAATTTGTGGTATTGTTTCCACAGGGAAAAGCAAGGAAGTTTTAAATGAAAAGCTGGGTGGTGGCTTCCCCTTATTCAGCGGCTACGATGAAGCACTTCAGCAAACTCAACCGGATGCCGTTTGCATATCTACGTATCCGGATACGCATGAAAGTTTTGCCATCAAAGCATTTGAGAAAGGATGTCATGTGTTCATTGAAAAACCCGTGGCTGATTCTGTTCAAGGTGCCGAGCGTGTAGTCGCAGCAGCGATAAAAGCAAAGAAGAAATTAGTGGTGGGTTATATTTTGAGGCACCATCCTTCCTGGGAGCGTTTTATACAATTATCCCGCGAACTGGGAAAGCCTCTCGTCATGCGCATGAATCTCAACCAGCAAAGTCATGGACGCATGTGGAATGTTCATCGTAGTCTGATGAACAGTTTAAGTCCCATTGTTGATTGTGGTGTGCATTATATTGATGTGATGTGCCAGATGACGCGAAGCAAACCCCTGCAGGTGACTGCCATTGGAGCACGGCTCACAGAAGAAATCCCTGCGGGAAATTACAATTATGGTCAGTTGCAAATTCGTTTTGAAGATGGGTCTGTAGGATGGTATGAAGCCGGATGGGGACCGATGATCAGTGAAACCGCTTTTTTTGTGAAAGACGTAATAGGTCCGAAGGGTTGCGTATCGATCGTTGCAAAAGATGCCGGTGGAAAGGGCAAATCAGATTCGGTTGAGTCGCACACTAAAACGGAATCGCTGCGGTTTCATCACGCAGACCTGGACAAAAATAATGAGTTCGTGAAAGAAGATACGTGGATAAATCTGGAAGACGAACCCGATCATCAGGAGTTGTGTAACCGTGAGCAGCGGTATTTTCTAAAAGCTATACGGGAAAATATGGACTTGACTGATCATATGCAGGATGCGGTTAATAGTTTGCGGATTGCGTTTGCCTGTGATGAGTCTGTGCGGACGGGGAAAGTGGTGGCATTACTTTAGTGCAGGTTTTGCCGACGTTAGTGTACCTGTTGCGTACTATTCACGCCGCCTTTGTTGTGTGTTCTTCACCAACAAACCTACACACGTGGATAACAGAAACTGCACACACACCCTGAACCAATCAAAGCTAGCCTCTCAGACTGTTGGTGAGAGTGTGTACCTCGAAGCCTAGAAATTTAGGAGACCGGTCTAAGGGATGTAGATTTTTATTTCCACTTCATGAAATGAAGGAAATAATCATAACCCTTCCTGAAATAAAAGAAAAATATCAACCCTAAAACAGCAACACCTGCGACAGCGTACCGACATCCTGACCACATTCATTTTGCGCCAACAGGGGGTGAAAGACATAGAAGCAAGAGAAAAAGGGAAGTGAACCGTTTCAGTTAATCATAGTTATTCCCATCTATTCAAAAATGTCAGGGTTAATGGCATAGTTACATGTCAATCTTGAATGTTAACAGTTAAATTATTTTAATCCACTTGGTTCGATAAAACGTCCGAATAGAACTTTTACCAATTTAAAAAGAAGCAGCGATAAACAAAGAAGGACAGCGCCTCTCACTACTCATTCCTCAAAGAATCCACTGGATTAGCCAACCCAGCTTTAACAGATTGATAACTCACCGTCGCCATAGCAATAATCAACGCGAGCACCCCACCTGAAACAAACATCCATGCAGACAATGGAATTCGGTAAACAAAACTCTGAAGCCATCCATCAATGATGTAATAAGCCATTGGCGCTGCGATACAAAAGGCAATAGCGATCAGTCCTACAAATTCTTTTGAGAATAGTGCAACGATCTGCGTTACAGTTGCACCCAGCACTTTTCGTATTCCTATCTCTTTGGTTTTTTTCAAGGTCATAAAAGACATGAGCCCGAATAAACCAAGGCATCCAATAAGAATGGCTAGCACTGAAAATAAAGTGAAACCCTGAAAGACCAAGTTCTCAACGGCATAATTCTTTTCTATTAATTCATCCAGAAAGGAATAGCTATATACCTTATCCGGTGAAAGTCTCTTTCCATGTTTTTTCGATGTGCGCCAGGCTGGCGCTAAGGTTTGCTTTCGGCTGTATTTTGACGAAGGCCACCTCCTGAATGTACATCCAATTCATAATGGCGCATGGACTAATTTCTTCCTGCAGCGAGGTGTTGTGAAAATCCTTTATAACACCAACCACCGTGGCATCAAATCCATTAATGCTTAGCACTTTTCCCAGGGCTTCTTCAGGCTGCCATCCCATGGCCCGCACCAGTTTCTCGTTGACAATAAACTCATCGTACGGATTTTTGATCGCCGTAAAGTTGCGTCCCGCGATTAACTTCAAATTATAAAAATCAAGATAATTGAGATCCCCTATTTTCATTTCACACTTTTGTGCCTCTTCTTCCGATTGACCCGGCGTTCGGAAGTCTGCTCCATACATGAGGTCATTCACAACGATCGGCGGACCGGAGCCAAAGGTCACATCTACAATATCTCCGTTTTGTTTTAGCCGCTCGCGAAATACGTCCAGCTTTTCAAATTCCGGTGCAGGTGTTGTAATGATCGCCTCAGCTGTAAATCCGTGATCCATGTTCAGGAAATAATCCATCTGCGTTGCAACAATGATCGTCGCGATGATAAAAAACTGAACGATGGAAAATTGAAAGGTGATCAACGCCTTCCTCAACAGCTGTCCTTTTGAGAATTGAAACCCGGGTTTACTTTTTAATGCGTCCGCAGGTTTAAAGGATGCCATGACAACCGAAGGGTATATCGCCGCCAGTATGATCACCAGGGCGCCCGTTAAGAGTACGATCAGTGCATCCATGGGTTGAAATGCGAGGTGAAGATTCAGGATAGCCAAAAATGAATTCAACTGAGTCAGGGATATTTGCGCAAGTCCGATGGAGATCAACAAGGTTAACATAATCAATACTAAATTTTCTCCTGCAAATTGCCCGATAAGGTTAAGGCGTGTTCCGCCCAGCACTTTTCTCACCCCTACTTCTTTCGCCCGCACAGCAGCCTGAGCCGTAGCCAGGTTTACAAAATTCGCGGAGGCGATTATGAGGATAAACAAAGCAACGGCCGTAGCTGCCTGGATGATCCGGCTGGGCATCGTGTAGCTGCCAGGACTACTTCCATACTGTGTTTCATTATGTATTTCTTTCAAGGGCTGGAGGAAGTAGGAGATGCGATGGTCGTCTTCGGGTTTCAGGTATTTCTTTTTCCATCCGGAGATCTTTTTTTCTATAGCTCTTTGCCTGCGAAGGATCTGATAAAACGACGAACGTGGTTCCCTGATAATTGCCTGACCAGTTTCCGGATTGATATGGATTGGTTTGTTTGTAAAATTCATACGTCATGAACGCGTCATACTGCAAATTGATATTGCCCGGAGCATCTTTGATGATTGCCGTTACTGTAAGAAGCTCTTTGTTTTCGAACTGCATAGTCTTTCCCAGGATCGCTTCCGGATTATCAGATTCATCTCCAAAGAGTTTTTTTGCAAGGCTTTGCGTCAGGATGATCGCATTTCGATTGTTGAAAGCTGACTTTGGATCGCCGGCGATCCAGGTAAGGTCAAATACGGAAGCATAAAACGCATCGGCATAAAGTACATTTTTAACTTCATAACGCCGTACTTCGTTGTTCTTCTCCCCTACGCTAAAATGCTGACTCATCGGACCACTGGTCTGAGTCACCGTTGAGAATTCTGAAAAGTCATTTCGTAATGCCTCAGCTAACGGGTAGGCTGTTGTATTCCAGTAGGACATCTCATCCTGAAATTTGGTATGCTGAACCACACGATACGTTTTATCGGCCTGCGCATGGAAGGAATCAAAGCTTAATTCATAGCGAACAAATATCAGCATCACGATGCAACAGGTAATACCCGTTGATAACCCGACGATGTTAATAAAGGAAGAAGATCTGTGGCGAAGAATGTTTCTTAAAGCAATTTTCAGGTAGTTACTGTGCATAGAGTTAGGCGTCTTCAATATAGTATACTAAATGGGTGCCATGAAAACGATAAGCCAAAACAGGATTTACAATTGACTTTTTAATCTAACACATGAACGGATTCGGAATAGGATGTCCGAAATCGAGTAAGTATAGCATATTCTCTAGTCAACCTATGTTATCTGCAGCAACTAGCTTGATCATGCTTCGAGCTCAATGAGTGCGGCCGTGTCGGAGGAAAATTCGCATTTCACTTCAAGGGCGCAGTCGACACGAACGGACGTAGAATCGTTAACCCCGAGTTAAACTCGGGGCTATTAACAGGATATCCCTCCGGGATACCGCGTGGAATTTCGGGTGAAGAGCTGACGAGTCCGCCCTCCGCCCTTGTTGGTGTTCTTCACCAACAAGCGCAGACACGTCAAGGCGTCACATGTCACAATGGATCACAAAATTCTGCTTTTGTGATTCCTATGAGAGCTCTTTTATCCAAGGTATCATGCTTCGGACACAACGCGTGCATCCGTGTCGGGAGAAAATCCGCATTTCACTTTAAGGGCCCAGTCGACACGGACGGATGTAGAATTGTTAACCCCGAGTTGAAACTCGGGGCTATTAACAGGATATCCCTCCGGGATACCGCGTGGAATTTCGGGTGAAGAGCTGACGAGTCCGCCCTCCGCCCTTGTTGGTGTTCTTCACCAACAAGCGCAGACACGTCAAGGCGTCACATGTCACAATGGATCACAAAATTCTGCTTTTGTGATTCCTATGAGAGCTCTTTTATCCAAGGTATCATGCTTCGGACACAATGCGTGCATTCGTGTCGGGAGAAAATCTGCATTTCACTTTAAGGGCCCAGGCGACACGGACGGATGTAGAATTGTTAACCCCGAGTTGAAACTCGGGGCTATTAACAGGATATCCCTTCCGGGATACCGCGTGGAATTTCGGGTGAAGAGCTGACGAGTCCGCCCTCCGCCCTTGTTGGTGTTCTTCACCAACAAGCGCAGACACGTCAAGCATTACACGCGTCACATGTCACAATGGATCAAAAAATTCTGCTTTGTGATTCCTATGAGAGCTCTTTTATCCAAGGTATCATGCTTCGGTCGGGGGAAAATCCGCATTTCACTTTAAGGGCGCAGTCGACACGAACGGACGTAGAATCGTTAAACCCGAGTTAAAACTCGGGGCTATTAACAGAATATCCCTCCGGGTACCGCGTGGAATTTCGGGCGAAGGGCCAACATTTCCGCCTCCGCTCGTGTTGGTGTTCTTCACCAACAAGCGCAGACACGTCAAGCATTACACGCGTCACATGTCACAATGGATCAAAAAATTCTGCTTTGTGATTCCTATGAGAGCTCTTTTATCCAAGGTATCATGCTTCGGTCGGGGGAAAATTCGCATTTCACTTCAAGGGCGCAGTCGACACGAACGGACGTAGAATCGTTAACCCCGAGTTAAAACTCGGGGCTATTAACAGGATATCCCTTCCGGGATACCGCGTGGAATTTCGGGTGAAGAGCTGACGAGTCCGCCCTCCGCCCTTGTTGGTGTTCTTCACCAACAAGCGCAGACACGTCAAGCATTACACGCGTCACATGTCACAATGGATCAAAAAATTCTGCTTTGTGATTCCTATGAGAGCTCTTTTATCCAAGGTATCATGCTTCGGTCGGGGGAAAATTCGCATTTCACTTCAAGGGCGCAGTCGACACGAACGGACGTAGAATTGTTAACCCCGAGTTAAAACTCGGGGCTATTAACAGGATATCCCTCCGGGATACCGCGTGGAATTTCGGGCGAAGGGCCGACACTTCCCCCTCCGCTCTTGTTGGTGTTCTTCACCAACAAGCGCAGACACGTCAAGCATTACACGCGTCACATGTCACAATGGATCAGAAAATCTGCTTTGTGATTCCTTTGAGAGCTTTTTTATCCAAGGTATCATGCTTCGGACACAATGCGTGCATTCGTGTCGGGGGAAAATCCGCATTTCACTTTAAGGGCGCAGTCGACACGAACGGACGTAGAATCGTTAACCCCGAGTTAAAACTCGGGGCTATTAACAGGATATCCCTCCGGGATACCGCGTGGAATTTCGGGCGAAGGGCCGACACTTCCGCCTCCGCTCTTGTTGGTGTTCTTCACCAACAAGCGCAGACACGTTAAGCATTACACGCGTCACATGTCACAATGGATGGGAAAATTCTGCTTTGTGATTCCTATGAGAGCTCTTTTATCCAAGGTATCATGCTTCGGACACAACGCGTGCATCCGTGTCGGGAGAAAATCCGCATTTCACTTTAAGGGCCCAGTCGACACGGACGGATGTAGAATTGTTAACCCCGAGTTAAGAACTCGGGACTACCAACAGGATAGTGCGTCCAATTTGATGATTTACAGACAACCTATTATCCAAGATTCTAAATCACGTTTCGAACTCAATGCGCGGAGCCGTGTCGGGTAAATTCCGCTTCGCGTTTGTTGGTGTGCTTCACCAAACAAGCGCGGACACGCAAGCATTTTTGTTGCTGAACAACCCAACGAAGACAACGGCTCGTTGAATTAGCAGGGTGCTAACGTTTGCACCACGTCCATAAATTCATTTTCAGGTAATAACAAAATTGAAACCTACTGATAGGATAGTGTGTTGTATATTGCGCCCCTAAATTTTATTAGACTGTGAGAGATTCCCATCCAAGAAGTCTTGTTAAAGGTGTGAGTTGGAGAGCCCTAGGCACCCTTGATACCATTGTGTTATCGTTTATTGTCACGGGCAATATTGCAGATTCATTAAAGATTGGCTTTACAGAAATTATAACGAAAGTATTTTTATACTATCTGCATGAGCGGGTATGGGATAAAATTCCCTGGGGACGAATTCACGGAAAAGGACCGACTCACGGAAGAAGCGTTGTTAAAGGGATAACCTGGAGAGTCGTGGGAACGATGGATACTATGTTACTCGCTTATCTGATAACAGGGGTCCCGTTGGACGCAGTTACCATTGGAGGGTTTGAATTGTTTACAAAAATTGCGTTATTCTACCTTCATGAACGGATTTGGGGTAAAATATGGTGGGGACGAATTATGGATGATGGATTGCAGCCTCAAGTAATGGAGGTAAAAAGTTTGGACCAGAAACATCCCAAGGTTAAATCCTCATCTTTTGCAACGGATCGGTTAGACAAATAATCACTGAGACGTGCGCCGCTTATAAGACTATGCTTCCGCCCGACTACAGTTTTATTTCCAAAAGCGCTATTGGAAGATTTCTGTTGTGAGAGGGTAATTCTAAACTATCTGGTGTTGTGAAGTTTTCTATAAAACTAAAGCCGAAGCTTTTATAATACTCGATTAAGGCACGGTTGTCAGCCCACGTATCCATGCGAATGAAGTTAAGTCCTTTTTGTTTTGCATGCTCGAATGTCCAGTCTAAAATGAGAGCAAAAAGTTTTTGTCCTTTAAAAGCCGGATTAACAGCAATTCTGTGAAGGTACACGGCGTCGCCTTTTTCCCTATGCCGCCATATAACTTTATCAGCATAACAAACACTGAATACGATTCCTATCTGTGAATCACGTATCACCTTATACTGATTCTTATTTTCAACGTCCGTCACCAAAGCGTTTTTGTCGAAGCCTTTCCAAGCCGGAAGACCTTTCTCTACCTGATACCGGACAGCGTGATCAAACAGGTCATAGATGAATTCTAAATCCGTAAGAATGGTATTTTCTATTTTATAATTGTTGATCATCCTTGGCTTTTTTGGGACGGCTATTCTTCAATCGTTAAATCAGTCTTGTTATTTAAGCAGCAGGGTTGCTAGTTAATGACAAGCATGCGAAAGACCAACAAAAAGTACCGGGATAAGTGTAAATAAATAGGTCAGCACTCCCTAGGTAAGACCTCAACTCATTTACGCGATGATCATACCGGAACAGCATGAAATAAAACAACGGTAAAAAGCGCTATCGCGAAGGAGTTACGAATGCCTGGGGAGGAATACTAAACAGATTCATGGCAATGGTTTATTTTGAAGAGTGAAACTAGTGCTTCATTGTCTCAAGGTTAATAACCCTTTTAGGTCAATGATATTATTTGTGGAAGTCCCGGTTCATTGTTGCGTCTACCCACACCACATAACAAAGCAAAGAGTTAGGCACGCACAGCTTATTGATAGGCGCCGCCTTCTTATCTGCTTAGCACAGTCGTAGTGCTGCACTTTCCGGAGAGAGGGGGGAAGATCTCTATAAGGTAAAGCGTTGATCCACTAACGTTATATGCAAAAGCTCTAACGTTAGATGGGGGTTCTTTTATATTGGTAATTTCGGTTTGGTTCGAAATGGTATACATGCCTTCCGTTGTCGTTGTTGATCCGTTCGCACGTTGTTCAACTTTTAAGGTTCCATCCGCGTTAAACATATATTTATTACAGTCAACATTATCACAGACATAGTTTATAGTAATATTTTGACTTTGATCTTTGCAATTTGAAGTTGTTAAAGCCTTGAGTGTCCAAGTACCGAGAAGAGGATTAATTGCTTCATCATCCGGGCTACAAGACATTAAAAAAACAAACCCACAAATTGCCAGGGATAAGTTTCTCATTATTGATTTCATAAAAAATACTGCCTCGTTAAGTTAAAAATGCTTGAAAAATAGGTTTGGTCGTTGCCGTCCTTTTCCGATGAATGAATACGGCTGGGAGGTAAAAGGTAAGTATATTCTTTAGGTAGAAATAAGAATTTTTGTAGTAGATGAACGTAAAATTGTACTGCTAATTTCGTGCATCAAATACAACTGAAATCAAGGTATTTAGGCATCAGCCCATCTATAACCCTGCATTTTAATTTGAAATAGGTAACCTTCCAGAAACCATAATCAGGCGCATCGCATATCCGAATAACGTAACCGTTTCAGTCAATGCACAAACATTGCAAAACGCGCAGGTTTGTTCGTGACAAAACTCAAAAGCAACAGGTATAATGCGCTCAGAAGGGCAGCATTCACAGGGAGTTAAACCATTTCACAGCGCTTAAAAAATGTTATTAATGATGATTAATGGTACGTGAATTTGAATGAAGATCAAAACTGAATGCTCTCTTTTCAGAATTGATTTAATTTCGAGGCAGGGCGCTAGTTTAATGAACAGGATAAAAGATTTTTTAAAGAGAAACCTCATTCGAGTTGCAATCTGGACGGTAATCGTTTTGATTCTGACGGGAGCAGCTTTGTCATCGTACAATCAACAGGTCATTCAAAATGCCCTGACCCTGAAAGAGCAATCCAATGTTGTGCTTGTAGAAGTCGACCGGGTTTATCAGAACATTCAGCTGATGGACATCAGTTCCAGAGGATATGCCTTAATTCGAAAACCGGAGTACTTGTTTTGGACAGTTAAGATGGCCAATCTGCGAAACAAAGAAGTTTTTAAAACACTCGATAGCCTTTTTGCCGCTCAGGGATTTTCAAATCCCAAGAACTATCCGGAGGTAAAACATGGATTGGACCTGTACACAAAAATGTTTGAAAAGATGGTTCTCTATTTGTCGAACAACGAGGATGCACAGTATATTGATCTCTTGGGTAAGGATGAAGGGAGATTATTCTGGGATGTTTACACCCCTTTTGCCATAGAGGTAAAGGCTTACGAAGCTTCCATTAATGCCGATTCACAAGAACGTTATGCTCAAGCTGTATTTCGCAACAGGGTTATTCAATTTCTTTTGGTACTCATCGGCTTACCCACGTTGATATTGGTATTGTCAACATTAGCGAAAGATGAAAAGAGAAGAATTTCGTTGCTGCTTGATCTTGAAAAAAACAACAAGAAATATTTATACGATGACGCGTCGAATAACAAGGATGCAAAAGTAATTCTTGAAAAATCCATTCAAAATCTGCAAAAAGCCTCCGCTTTCGTAAATGAAATCTCCGCTGGTAACTATGCAGCGAAATGGGATGGATTGGATGAAAAAAATATCTCCTCAAACGCGAATACGCTTGCCGGGCGACTTATGTATATGCGCGATGAGATGAATAAAGTAAAAGAAGAAGATCGCAAGAGAATATGGACGACAGAAGGATTATCCGATTTTTCCGAGATCATCCGAAAGTATCAACACGATCTTCAGGACCTTACAATGAAGGCGCTCATTTACCTTGTCAAGTACCTGAACGCACAACAAGGCAGTCTCTTTATAGTTCAGGAAGATGATGAAAAATCATACTTAAATTTGGCAGCATGTTATGCTTTTGACAGAAAAAAACATGTCACTAGGAAAATATATCCCGGTGAAGGACTGATTGGTCAAACCTTTCTGGAAGCACAGACGGTTCTCATAAAAAATCTACCCAAGGGCTATACGTCAATTACCTCAGGTTTAGGTGATGCTACACCAGCATGTATCGTCATAGTCCCGTTAAAATACAACGATGCAGTTCATGCTGTTATTGAAATCGCGACCTTTAAGGACTATCATCCTTACCAGATTTCTTTTCTTGAAAAAGCAGGGGAATTCATTGCTTCAGCAATTGCTACGGCGCAAAATAATGAAAAGAACAAAACAGTGATGGAGCAGTTGCGTACCCAGGCCGAACAACTCCGTTCTCAGGAAGAAGAACTACGTCAGAACTTGGAAGAGATGGAAGCAACACAAGAAGAAATGAAGCGCAAATCAGTTGCCGTTGATTCCTGATTATAGAAGACTTATCCTCCGCATTCCTACTTAATTCTCGTCAATTCTATAACCTTTCAAAACTTAGGTTGTTCTGTCTATATAAAGGCTAAGATTATGCACATAGAGAGCGATCCAACTAAACCCACCTTCGAGGTTGGCGATAAGGTGAT
Organism: uncultured Bacteroidota bacterium; assembly: GCA_963837415.1. GTDB lineage: Bacteria > Bacteroidota > Bacteroidia > Cytophagales > Cyclobacteriaceae > Chryseolinea. The sequence goes on from CAWING010000013.1 coordinate 114,713, forward strand.
GTTAAGTGACGATTCCGAAACGGTTTGGATTGTTACCAAGGTTCACAATGACAATGGAGTAATTAAATACGACATCAGACCCAATGCACCTAAAGCTTTAAAGCTTGTTCCCCAGGATGAATTAACCACTACAGTATAAATTTTATAACTTTATCGAGATCGAGCTTTCGCAGCTGCCAGCAGTAAGTTCCTCCTGCTAAAGTGTTAATTACCTTAATCCATTAGCTGCTTCTCTATTAATTAACATAACTTTATAAAGAAAAAAAGAATTCAAACCTCAAGGCGGGCCAAAGATTTAACGACCTCACAAGAATAATAGATGATCTTTCACTTTCTGGCAAATAGAATACACCCGCGTCAATAGTTATACCGTTATTGATATTCTTAAAGTGAAAGTCTTTTCCTACCGTTAAATTCAATGTGAATTGCTGCGATGATTTTGCAGAAGGAAAGAACGTTGTTCCTTGACGAAAAAACCACGTTTTTTGATTTGTATTTTCCCGGTTTTTTCCGAAATACAATCTGTGCTCTAAGTTTATCGAAGTCCATATCATCCCCATTGAAGGACCTGCTCCCACGCTGAAGCCAACCTGGCTGACATTGGCTATCCGATACGTCAAACCCACATGTAAAAGTTCAGGCCCGGAAAGTCCAGCAACAAAACGCGTTTTACTTATTTTCTTTTCTTGCGCACAGAGATCTAAATGGAAAAATAATAATGTGACGATCGCAATGGCGAACTTTGAAAATAGCAGATGGGGCAAGAATCCTGCTTTTATTACGTTATCCTCTATGTCCATTAGTTTCTAAAGCACTCGCCCGGATTAAATAATTCATTTTCAGATGGAATTTCGGCTATCCCGCGGGTGGGATTGTTGTGGAAACCGCCTATGAATATCCAAAAAAACTAATAAGTATTCTAATTGCACCTAATAACTTTTAAACTCGTTGTGAGTTTTATAGTTATGAATAATATTATAGAACGCCCGTTAAAGGAACTCTTTGCTGCCGTATTCCATAACCATCAAAAGCATAGCAGCACCGACATAAGGCCGGATCAGGAAAAAGTTTTGAATGAACTCCTCAATCAGCCCTCTGATTTTAAAAATAAAGTTCTCTTAAAACAAGACGGTCTCGAAGTGTACGCTCAGAAAGAAGATATGCAGTATATCCACTCGGATAGTTTGGATTCGCGAGTGATCGTGAGAAAACCAAAAGATTAAATAAAGTTTAATCCAAGGAATGAATCACAATCTAGTTGTACTACATCTCTGCTCGATTACCCTTTGTGATTAATCCTTATATGTTTTGTTTTTTAAGCTGATCAATTATATACTCGGATGTTCTCATAGAGAGCGCAAGAATCGTCCACGTCGGATTTTTGTCCGCCTGCGATACAAAAGGGCCACCATCAACCACAAACAAGTTATTACAATCATGGGCCTGACTGAATTTGTTCAATACAGATTTTTTTGGATCGTTGCCCATGCGGGTTGTACCCACCTCGTGAATGATTCGACCTGGCGCTAAGAGTCCATAGTCATTTTCGGGTCCATCTTTCGACCCCGATGTAACCACTCCTCCCATTTTATGAATGATCTCCCTGAATGTTTCTTTCATATGCCTGGCTTGTTTCACTTCATACTCACTCCACTTATAATGAAAGCGTAAAACAGGAATACCATACTTATCCACCGTATTAGGATCGATATCACAGTAATTGTCTTCACGGGCTACAGCTTCTCCCCGCCCGGACATACCAATTGTAGCTCCATAGAAATAGCGATAATCATCTTTCAGTGAAGCGCCATATCCACCCGCATCTTTTTGTTTGCCATCACGACCCGGGTATTTTCCATTTGTATTGTGCATACCAAACCCGAAGCCATATCCGGGCATATTCATTCCACCACCGTACTCAATATGGTAACCGCGTGGAAAGTCCAGTTTTTTATTATCGAGCCACCACGGAGTATATACGTGCATGCCTCCTACGCCATCCTCGTTGTAACGCTTCCGGCCCACAAGGTGAGGAAGAATGCCACCCATCGATGCACCTGTAGAGTCATGCAAATATTTGCCAACGACTCCACTTGAGTTAGCCAGTCCGTTGGAATACCGGGACGATTTTGAATTTAACAACAGGCGTGATGATTCGCACGTGCTGGCGGCCAGCATGACAATTTTTGCCGTGACGCTATACTCCTGCATATCGTCCTTGTTGACGAAAGAAACTCCCGTTGCTTTGCCCTCACTATTAGTTAATACTTCACGCGCCATAGCGTTCGGAATGATGTCCACATTACCTGTTGCAATAGCTGGTTTGACCAACACCGACGAGGCAGAAAAATCAGCATAAACAGTACACCCCCTATTGCATTGACGGCAATAGAAGCAAGCCCCTCTGTCTTTATTAATAGGCTTCGTGAGAATCGATAAGCGGGATGGAATAACGGGGATATTTAATGCTTTACCTGCATTTGTGATGAAGATCTCGTGCAACCGCGGCTTCGGAGGTGGCAGGAAAATGCTGTCGGGATCATTAGGAAGATTTTCTTTCGAGCCGAACACACCAATGAGCTGATCCACTTTATCATAGAAAGGTGCGACATCTTCATAGGCGATGGGCCAATCATCGCCCAAACCATCAATGCTTTTCCGCTTGAAATCCTTTGGTCCAAATCGAAGGGAAATTCGTCCCCAGTGATTGGTGCGCCCGCCTACCATGCGTGAACGGAACCAATCGAACTTTGTATCATCTTTGTGTGTATAAGGCTCACCCTCTATGTCCCATCCACCATACGCTGCATCAAAATCACCATTTTGCCTTAGTGGTGTGCTCGCCCCTCTTCTCGGCGATTCCCAAGGCCATTTTAGTTGTGTAACATTTTTCGCAGGATCATATAAAGGACCAGCTTCTAAAAGAACTACTTTAATCCCTGCATTGGCCAGGACAAGGGCGGCCATTCCTCCACCGGCCCCGGAGCCTACGATGCAGACATCATACGCTTTTTGAGTTTTCTTAATCTGAAAGTCAGGCATAGTTAAAAATAAAAGATTAAAATTTAATCAAACAAATCTTTATCGGAAAACGAATATAGCTGAAGCACATTTGATTTTAGAAACTGACGGTTCATTTGCCATGAAATAAGAATAACGTTTCTGAATTACATCTGCAATCATTCATTTATTTTCCACAATTCAAATTTCCTTTTGTCAGTTGGAGGAATCTTGCTTCGATAGGTCAATATATTTAAGGAAGCGTGACCTTTGACGTTGTTGTTCTACACCATTGTTAGTGTTGCGGGCAAGCTTTTGGGTAGGTTCACCGACAACGCTGCGAAGCTGAATACCAGACTTTGTATTATACATTTCAATTGATCTCGAGCGTATCTTCGAATCCTGTTATCCAAGTGTGTACGATTGTTGATGAGCCACCGCGCTTGCCGGCGCACAACACGCAACAACGGCGTGGGATGGGAGCTTCCTGAAAACGAAAACTCCAGCAAGGCATGAGATGTATTGCTTATCGTGTAGTTTCACCACAAACTATTTTACTGTTACAATCATTCGCTGATACCGCGTTAATTTTGGAATACCTGAATCACTTGCTTCTAAAATAAGATGAATGGTATCGCCTGATTTTACATTTGAAGGAACCATAAACGAAGCCTTATTTTTGCTCGCATCATTTATAGAAACTTTTCCTTCGTAAGAATCGACTTCAAAATACTGCCACCATTTATATTGGATGCTATCGCCATCCGGGTCGGTACCTGTTGCACGTAAATTTACTTTCTCCCGCGGTTGGACTTTAATTTCCTTTACATCCAGAGATACTACGGGTGGATGATTTGCTTCATCAAAAGTCATCACGCACCAATCGGCCCGAGCGGCAAAATCATTTTGCAAAACATCAATCCAGCGCGTTTGAGGATACGCCCGATCATTCTTTCGCGTAAAGGGATTAAAATCCGTAACGTGATCTCCGTCTTCCCAACGATATGGGTTGCTTTCGGATTTGACCATTCGTCCTCCCCAGCCCCCATAAGATGCATCTTGCAAATTGTCTAACCCCACATCGATCAGATGAAAAAATGCGGGGGAGTCTCCTTCTGAAATAAAGTCGTATTGAGTCATGCTATTCTTAGTCAATTCCAGTATGTCACCCTGGGTATGTTCCGGATCATTCTGAATCGTAGTGCCATCACCCCAGAGGAAATAGGATTCGAGTAACGGCCCGTGATTAAACTTGATGTGTTTTTTGAACCACGGACCGCTCAGGTACGATTGCAGTTGGGAAGGAACTACGCGAGGCCATGGATAAGCAAAGTTCCAAAACTGATTTGCGTTGTATAGTACCCGTATCGAAGGCCAATTGGGCTCAACATATTGTTTGTAGGTTTCGTCCTGATCCAGCACGGCATAAATAATGGCTTTATTGGAGACCTTCTGCTTTATTTCGCTCCACTGAGAAGAATTTTTATACTGGTCTTCAATTGATTTTAAAGCCCTGGCCACCGTGTTGGTTCCGCCCCAAATCTGCAAATAGATTGGATCCTGGCTATCATCAAGCAGCAATTGTTTTATGTGGTTTGATCCCTCCGTATCTTTTTGCATTTCACCTTCAAACTCAATGTTACCGACTTTGATCATGCCTTTCAGATGCTCAGGTGAAGGATAACCTGAAGCATGTTTCGATAGATTATTATATACCAATGCATATTTGTCAATGAAATCTTGCATCCAGTCTGTTCCAGGCCAGCGAAGTTCTGTTCTCTTCCCGTATCGTTTTTCCGTCATGGCCATTTTTGAAGTAAAGGTTGTTCCTTTACCATCTCCGGAATAATGCCATTGCGAACTGCTGTAGACCAGTCCGACAATATCAAATTCATTGGCGTATAATAAAAGCCTGATAAAGGAATCCTGGTCGTCTACTTCTCCATCGGTAGTTACAATCGTCCGGGGTTTGGAAGTATGGGGTTGCGCATAACCGTTGTCAACATCGAGCAATAGAAGAAAATTGAGGATACAGATGAATCTCATTACCCCGATCATAAACTTAAATTAGGATTAGTTTAAAAGTAAATAAAAAAACAGTTAGCCCTCACGGCAAATCGAACTTAGTCCTTCGCTACATCCCGAAAACACCTGGGGACAACAGACTTGTTACACTATCCCTCCTATCGGTTACAGTTTTTGGATTCCGCGGCGGATCCGTATTGCCAGACGATAAGCGTCACATCTTCCGCCCATTATAAATTGAAAATAAAACTAATTGATTTTGCATTGTCGGACATCGTGATATTATTTATTTACTTGCTAATGATTGCCGTTGGCCCGCGCTACACCAATTTTTACAGGTTACAGAATGTGAATACAGACTAATGAATGAATCGAAAGACAAAAAATTTGATAATAAGTTTTTGGAGATAGCATTAATGGTTTGCTATTTCCTTATTCCATTTTACGGATTACAAAGGGCGCTGAAGAATTTCTTAGGTGAGGACGACCTTTCATTCTGGTACATTATAGTACTGGTGTTTATTAGTGGCAATATAACAACATTGATGATTCTGATATTAAATGAAAAAACCCTCAAGAGCAAGGCGATATGGACAGTCGGCTTATTACTTGGTATGCTAATCATTAATTTTTTTATGAGGTGAGGGCCGCAGAGCGACTCGTTTTACACATAATCATAAAGAAAAAACAGTAGTTAACCGAAAAGCTTCTGTCAATATCAAGGAGAGCCAATTTTGTCTGTCTTTCTGAATTTATTAACGCAATTATTTTTGTAGCTTCAGATATTTCATGTACACATTTCACCTGCTGTAACCTTCATTTTCCTCAGAAATATTTAACGGCCCGAAATTTATACAACAATTTGAGTGAAAGTTGCCCATGAAGTTTATTACCTCTAATTTAGTTCGATTGCATGTGAAATCACACATCAATTATAAACCTCAATCTTAATCAAATGGAGAATTTTAATCGAAGACATTTTCTTAAAGGCGCTGCCTCGGCTTCACTCGCACTTTCTGCTTTTGGCGCCCACGGTATGGACATTATTAATCAAGGAAAAACACTCCGTGTAGCATTGATAGGAACGGGCTGGTATGGCAAGAGTGATTTGTTCCGACTTATTCAGGTAGCCCCTGTGGAAGTCATTGCCCTCTGTGATGTAGACAAAAATGTGCTGACTGCAGCTGGAGAATTGGTGAGCAAACGTCAAAAGTCAGGAAAGAAACCTAAACTCTATGGTGACTATCGAAAAATGCTTTCGGAAAATAAATTGGACATCGTGGTAATCGGAACTCCGGATCACTGGCATGCGCTACAAACTATTGACGCGGTCAAGGCAGGGGCACATGTTTACGTGCAGAAGCCGATCAGCGTTGATGTTATGGAAGGCGAAGCCATGGTTGCAGCTGCCCGCAAATATAATCGCGTCGTTCAGGTTGGTACGCAGCGGAAAAGCACACCTCATCTTATAGAAGCCAAAAAGAATATTGTGGATGCAGGACTGCTAGGTAAAGTATCGCATGTTGAAATGTGCTGTTATTTGCACATGCGAAACGGCTCTAATCCCCCTGTTGAACCCGTACCTGATTTTTTGGATTACGAAATGTGGACTGGTCCTGCACCCTTGCGTCCCTATGATGGCATCCCACATATACGGTGGTGGCGCGCTTTTATGGAATACGGCAATGGCATTACCGGTGATATGTGTGTCCATATGTTTGATACCGTCCGGTGGATGTTAAAACTCGGCTGGCCTACACGCATAACGTCTAACGGTGGAATTTATGTGCAGAAGGAAGCTAAATCAAATATTGCGGATACGCAGGCCGCTATCTTCGAATATCCTGAGCTCAATTGCGTTTGGCAGCATCGTACCTGGGGCACTCCCGATAACCCGGACTATCCTTGGTCTTTTACACTTTACGGGGATAAAGGAACTTTATTGGCGAGCACCATGCAATATGATTTTACCCCGGTTGAAAAGGATGGTTTGAAGATTCATAAAGATGTCATTTATGAAAAGGAAAAATATCCCGAAGATCTTACGGAAGAACGTATTGAATTAAATGCAGCGCCTGCTACAAGATTGCACATGCTTGACTTCCTGGCTGCTATCGAAAAAGGAAGTCGTCCGGTTGCTGACATTGAAGAAGGACACATCTCCACGGCTAGCTGCATCCTTGCTAATTTATCCATGAAGACTGGACGTCCCATCGTGTACGATCCGAAGAAGCGGCAAATTGTAGGTGATCCGGAAGCTAATGCGCTTCTTCAACGCCCTTACCGCCAACCGTGGGTACATCCGGATCCTAACAACGTATAAAGTCGGTTTTGAAAAATTATAGAAATTCATTCGGAACGTTCAGACATCGTTCAGGGTCAATGGCTTTTTTTATTGTTGCGTGTTTGGGCATTGGTTTATGGTCCTTAAGCTGTACCAAAAACCCAGCAATCAATGAAGAAGAGGGACCCTCTCCCGAACGAACTCCTGCAGATGAATTAGCTTCGTTTGAACTTTCTGACGGGTTACAGATTCAACTGGTTGCTTCTGAGCCAATGGTTCAGGACCCTGTTATCATTACTTTTGATCCAGACGGTAGGCTATGGGTTGTGGAGATGCGTGGGTTTATGCCCGACATTGATGGAAAAGGCGAGAAGGAACGTGTGGGACGCGTATCCATCCTGGAAGATACCGACGGTGATGGGCGAATGGATGTCAGCAAAATTTACATCGACAGTCTGATTATGCCCCGCGCGCTTGCCCTGGTTCCAGGTGGTGCGTTAGTCGTGGAGAACGAAACATTATGGTTAACCCAAGACCTGGATGGCGATCTTCAGGCAGACACTAAAACATTGTTAGATTCCGCTTATGCAGGGGGTCCAAGTCCGGAACACTCCGGTAATGGACTCTGGCGGAATATGGACAACTGGTATTATAATGCCAAGTCACGTTTCCGTTATCATCTTACGAATGGAAAGTGGCTGCGCGATAGTACCGAATTTCGCGGACAATGGGGTATCAGCCACGATGACGAAGGCAGGTTATATTACAATTACAATTGGTCGCAACTGCATGCAGACCTCGTGCCCCCAAATTATCTCTCCGGGAATAAGAATCATACACCAACGACTGGTATAGATCATGGACTAACGATTGACAGACGCATTTATCCAATTCGACCTAACCCCGCCGTTAATAGAGGCTACATACCGGGAACGCTGGACAAGGAAGGTCGTCTACTGGAATTCACGGCGGCTTGCTCTCCACTTTTTTATAGGGGCACAGCCTTACCAAAGGAATATTATGGGAATGTCTTTGTGTGTGAACCATCCGGAAATCTGATCAAGCGTAATATTGTTGAAGAGAAGGGGCTTCTGCTGAAGGCGCATGATCCCACTCCCGGTAAAGAATTTCTGGCTTCAACGGATGAAAGATTCCGTCCTGTTCATCTGGCAACCGGTCCTGATGGTGCTCTCTATGTAGCCGATATGTACCGGGGCCTTGTGCAACATGGCTTGTATGTAACTCCGTATTTGCGTGAGCAAACTATTACACGCAAGTTGGTTAAACCCATAAACCGCGGACGTATCTGGAGAATCGTCCCGGAGAATTGGACTCCCTCAAAACCCAAGGCACTTTCGAAAGCTCCTCTAGAAGAATTGATCCTTTCCTTATCCCACCCCGACGGATGGCACCGTGATGTAGCCCAACGGTTACTCGTTGAGCGGGGGGATAAAAGTGTACGCAAAACGCTGGAAGAGCTGGCATTAAAAGGCGATAACGCGCTCGGTCGTTTCCATGCGTTATGGACTTTGGAAGGATTAGGGTTATCTCACCCAGGCTTGCTTTTCCAACTCCTTCAAGATCAAAATACGCTTGTGAGCGCTACGGCAGTTCGATTGCTCGAACCCATTGCAAAAGAGAACAAAAATATTCGCAGCAAACTTGGACAAAAGCTTCTCGGCTTATGGAAAAAGGCGCCCATTGAACAAGCGCTTCAAATATCTCTTACATCCCGTGCACTGGATGCAAAGGTAGCTCATCAGCTCTTAGCTGGTATTGCAGAACGGTATGACACATCCGCATTAATCCGTGATGCTGTGTTGAGCAGCTTCAAGATCAGGAATTTGCTTTTTTGGAAACACTTGTGGAAATCACCTTCCTGGCAAAGCCAGGATCCCGCCAAGGAAATTTTTCTTGAAATGCTCACAACGTCCATCGTTCGAAAAAGAGCGCCAGAAGAATTAGGTTCTCTTTTATCGATGTTAGATGTAAATAAAAATTCTCTTGGATGGAAGGACAAGGCGGTGCTGACAGGAATTTCGATTCAGGGAAAAAATAAAATGAAACCCATCCGCCTTAAATCTGCTCCACGAATTTTAACTGCGCCTGATAGTACGAATGAACAACTTCACACCTTAGCCTCCATGTTTGAGTGGCCTGGTCATGTTGCAGATACAAGCCGCGTGCAACGGAAGAATCCATTAAATGAAAATGAACAACAGCAATTTGTTTCAGGAAGGCAGCTCTATCTCACAACCTGTGCGGGATGCCATGGTTCAGATGGAAAAGGTCATGAATCGGTTTGCTCCTCCACTGATAGGATCCGATTGGGTATTGGGAGATGAAAAGAGATTAGCGCTTATCCTTTTACATGGAATAGAAGGACCGATTGAGGTAAATGGAAAACTTTATGATGCACCTGAAATTCTGCCGGTTATGCCAGCTCACTCGACGATGGATGATGCTTCTATTTCTTCTATTTTAACTTATATTCGAAATGAGTGGGGTAATGCCGGAGGTCCCGTGAGCAGGCGTACCGTAGGCACAACCAGAGTTACATCACAAGGAAGGGTGATGCCATGGACAGCCGCAGAACTTAACAAGCACATAACGAAAACGAAACCTGCTGAAGAAAAATAAACTATAATTATTCATGTTAAATAATAGTACTTCTAAAAGTCAGGTTCACGCAAAGAACGCCAAGACAAACCGCAAAGGACGCAAAAATCTGCGGTCTTTGCGTGAAATACTTATAGACAAACCAACTAAATCATTACCTAGATGGACCGGCGAGAATTTTTATACGAAACTACTTCAAAAGGAATCGGAGCTATGGCTCTACCCTTTCTGAAAGTACCTGACTTTTTAAAAGAAACGCCAATGGGCGTAGTCGTTCATTCTTATGGAAGCCGTTGGAATTCCAAGGTAGCAAGTCAAAAGTATCCAGGCTTTTCAAATGCAATCGACCTCCTTGAACATTGCCATCAAATCGGTGCAGGTGGCATACAGGTGGTGGTCAGGGATTGGACAGCAGACTTTGCAAAAAAATTACGCGACAGAAGGGAGAAGCTGGGCCTTTATCTTGAAGGATCAATCGGAGTGCCAAGTAACGCTGAAGACGTTTCAAGGTTTGAGCAGAGAAGTGATCAATGCGAAGGAAGCAGGTGCGGTAATTTTACGAACAGTAACATCCGGAGGACGGCGATATGAAGTATTTCACTCGCCCGAAGAGGTTCAGGAATTCAAAAAAAAAGCCATGGCTTCGTTACAGCTGGCAGACCCAGTGCTTCGAAAGCATAAAGTAAAATTGGCGGTGGAAAATCATAAAGACTGGAGAGCGCCTGAATTAGCAAGTGCGCTGAAACAGCTAAATAGTGAGTGGATAGGTGTAACGTTGGATTTTGGAAATAGTATTTCCCTGATTGAAGATCCAATGGAAGTTATCGAAACGCTGGTGCCTTATATTTTCAGCACGCACGTTAAGGACATGGGTGTCGAAGAATACGCAGATGGCTTTCTTTTATCCGAAGTTCCTTTGGGTAAAGGTATATTGGACCTTCCAAAAATTGTTGCCTTATGCAAGAAGCATAACCCAGCCGTTACTTTCAACCTGGAAATGATCACGCGTGATCCCTTGGAAATACCGTGTTTAAAAAATGACTATTGGAAAGTTTTTGACGGCGTACCCGGCAGTGAGCTTGCACGAACCCTTCGCATGGTAAAACAAAACAAATATGAATCAGCGCTTCCAAGAGTTTCACAGCTGAGCGCCGAAGAGCGGCTTGCAGTAGAAGAAGAAAATATACTCCAGTGTTTGAAGTACAGTAAAGATAAACTAGGATTAGTAGGATGAGAGGATTGGTAGGATTGGAAGATTAGAAGATTAGAAAATTGGAAGATTGGAATAGATGAAAAATTAGAAAGATTAAAATGGTTATGAGTAGAGAAAAACTTCCGGGAATTAAACAATTTGATCTGAGTGGAAAAGTCGCGCTGGTTACAGGGGGATCAAAAGGATTAGGGTTGGCGATGGCTGCTGGACTGGCATCCGCAGGGGCAAAAATTATGTTGGTAAATCGAAATGCAGAAGAAGGTATTCAAGCCGCTAAGGACCTGACCACTGACTATGGAATAAAAGCAATCTCATTCAGCGCCGATATCAGTGACCTACAACAAACCGAAGCAATGGTAAAAGCAGCCATTGAAACTTTTGGTCAAATTGACATTCTTATCAATAGTGCCGGCATTAACATTCGCGGACCAATCGATGAAATTACACCCGAAGATTTTGCTAAGGTAATGCATGTCAATGTAACGGGAACCTGGCTTTGCTCACGCGCTGTAATTCCCTTCATGAAAAAAAATGGAAGTGGCAAAATTATTAATTTGGCAAGTACGCTGGGATTGGTGGGCCTGGCGAACCGCACACCCTATGCTTCCAGTAAAGGAGCCGTCGTGCAGATGACCCGGGCGCTTGGCCTGGAGTTAGCGCCTTTTAATATCAATGTTAATGCACTTTGTCCGGGGCCTTTTTTGACTGAAATGAATTTGCCTATTGCAGAAACGGAGGAAGGAAAAAAATTTATCGTAGGCGCAACAGCGCTTAGCCGATGGGGGAAATTACAGGAGATTCAAGGTGCAGCTATTTTTCTCGCTAGCGATGCTGCTAGCTATATGGTCGGATCGATGCTTACTGTTGATGGGGGCTGGACAGCAAGATAACTTGCATTCAAAAAAGATTTAACGATAAAAAATATGATTGGCCAAACCAACTTCAACTCCTTCAATTTATAACCATGGAACAATTAAACGACACCACCAAAAAAACACGGGTACGCTACGGAATGCTAGCCCTCGTATTTGTAAATGTGGTAATTAATTACCTGGACCGGAGTAATCTTTCTGTTGCTGCCGCTGGCCTAGGGGAAGAATTGAAGTTGTCGTCGGTTCAGTTGGGATTAATTTTTTCAGCTTTTGGTTGGACCTATGCGGCTTTGCAAATTCCTGGAGGATTGGTCGCCGATCGAATTGGCCCACGAGTTTTATACACGGTCTGTCTGGTGACCTGGTCGTTAGCCACAATGGCACAAGGGTTTGTAAAAGGATTTGCGAGCTTGTTTGCTTTTCGACTGGCCACAGGCGCTTTCGAAGCACCCTCCTATCCCATCAACAATCGTATTGTTACCAGCTGGTTTCCAGAACATGAAAGAGCATCAGCCATCGCGTTATATGTTTCAGGCCAGTTTATCGGACTTGCATTTTTAACACCCGTCTTGGTAGCGCTTCAATTTTATGCCGGTTGGAGAGGGCTATTTTTTGTAACAGGGGCAGTCGGTTTAGTCTGGGGATTGGTATGGTATATTTTCTATCGCGACCCGCTTGACCACGCGCGGGTTAATCAGGCTGAACTGGACTATATAGAAAAAGGTGGCGGCGTATTTAAAAAAAAGGCTGCCTCCGAGAAAACTCCTGCCTGGCGATGGGATGACTGGAAGCAAGTATTTAGCAGTCGTACGCTATGGGGAGTTTACATCGGACAATTCTGTGTCAATGCCACTCTTTGGTTTTTTCTTACCTGGTTTCCAACGTATTTAGTTCAATACCGCGGTCTAAATTTTTTAAAAAGCGGCTACCTCGCCTCGATACCTTTCTTGTCGGCATGTGCAGGATTACTCTTATCCGGATTTCTTTCCGATTACTTAATCAGCAAAGGAAGATCGGTAAGCATGGCGCGTAAGACTCCCATTATTTTTGGATTGATTTTATCGGGAAGCATCGTAGGTGCTAATTATGTGGACGAAACTGCGCTCATAATTTCCTTTATGTCACTCGCTTTTTTTGGCGCCGGTATGGCATTAATTTCCTGGGTATTTGTTTCGCTGCTATCGCCCAAACATTTAATCGGATTGACGGGAGGTATATTTAATTTTATGGGCAACTTAGCTTCGATCGTTGTTCCCATCGTCATTGGATTTCTGGCAAGCGGAGGAAATTTTAAACCGGCGCTGGTGTTTATAGGCACGTTGGGTCTAGTCGGAGCTTGCTCCTATATATTTCTGGTTGGAAAAATAGAACGGGTTACTGCTAAATAATAGGTGGTAGAACCTCCGGGGCTCCACTAAGTATTAGTTTGACTGATACTTTGTTACTGTTTGTTGAAATAGCTGGGTGATTTCAGTTTCCGATAAGGCCCTGTTGTAAATAAAAACGTCGTCTATTGATCCACTGAAAAAATCTTCTACGATAATTCCTTTACCAATCAACAAATCCCCCAATGAAATATCAATGTTTGCCAATGACCGCTGTCCGGTAGCTTCAGCAATTTTGATATTATTCTGATATATTTTAACCTGATCTCCCTGCTGGCTTACAGCAAGAAACGTCCACTCTTCGGGAGACCAGTCGCCTTTGGTAAGGATGCCACCAGTGGTGCCACTCAACACCAAGCCATGCAAATACGAAACCTCAAACGCAGCTGTATAGCAATGAAAAGTATAACCATGATACTCGTCATTACCATCCTTACCAATCTTAGACAAGACATTGATCGTGCGCGGGGCTCCAGCTACTTTTACCCATGCCCCCAACGTTATGTCTGGCGCTATTTGCAATGCAGGATGATTTTCAATGGAAATAAAATCATCAACACCATCAAAGGAGTAACTACTATTCGCATTTCCAAAACGATCAGCGCTAAGCACGGGACCATTAACATCGCCATTAAATTCGTTTCCGTTCAAGCGTTCACTGTTTGCGTTTCCTCTAAAAGGAAAGAAGGCAACTAGTCCATTTCTGGGAATATCTTTCAAAACCTCAAAATTTCCAAGGTTGAAGTTCGCGCTTCCCAACGTAACATCTAAATCACCCGTTGATGCCGTTAATGGAACAATGAATTTTAGTTGCGTTTCGGTTACTTCCGTGATGGTCGCGCTTTCTTCATGAACCTTTACAGAATATGATGCTGCGTTCGAAGGCTGGAAACCGCTTCCCGTGATTGTAAGAATTTCTCCTGGTAAGCCGCGCGTGGGAGAAGATATGATGGTCGGTGGACGTAAAATGGTAAAATCCGCGATAGAGTTTACCCTCAACCCATCAACGATCACCGAAATTGGGCCAGTCGCAACGTCAGAAGGAACAGTAACGATAAGCTGAGTTGTCGTCGCTTCCTTCACGAGTGCAGGAATGCCATTAAACAGAACCAAATTATTATTTGCATTTGCACTGAAATTAGCTCCTTCGATAATGACTATATCTCCTGTTGAACCCGAAATCGGTTTGAAGGTAAGCAACGTTGGAGGCGAGATGACCACAAAGTCAGTAGCTGATCTCGCTGAAAGTCCATTCCTTGTAACAACTATTTTGCCGGTGGTTGCCCCAGGGGGAACTTCAGCAGTAATTTGTGTTTCTGTGGAAGTAATGACGGTTGCCGGAGAAAGGCCGAAAAATACGCCAATATCCACACCGTTAGCAGCAAAATTTGTCCCTGAGATTATAATAGTGGCCCCCACTTTGTCTGAAGCGGGAGTAAACGAAGTAATTGTTGGTAGTGGTCCGGGATCTTCTGTTTTCTGACAGGCAATGAAAATCATATTAAATAACAACAACGCGACTAACAGAACCCTCAACGCCTTTAAGAGTTTTGGAACGGCATTCAAATAAGTTTTCATGTTTAAATAACCTCAACCAAAACTACAAGAGGATTCAGTGGCATGCTATAACACTAGTTGAAAACACTGGTACTTTTGGTTCACTCTAAACGATGTCGGAACAGAACATAAAAAGTTCCTTCGAATGAACGATGAAATAAGTGGGAGTAAACAAAAATTTCTCGGCTCCTAAGAATTTATTCTAATGGAAATCATGTTGACCCGAGCAAATAGAAAATTTTCACCCACAACCATCTACCCTTCCATTTACTCGTTCTAATTCTGCCGATGATGAAAAAATACCTTTCCCCCCTATTCAGATAGTAAATTATAAAGCATCCCAAGGTATTTGGCTGTGGTTTGGGCTCCCCCATCGCCGAGGTTGTTATACTTTGATAGCACGTGTTGCTCTTGCAATTGTTTTAACGATTTACCTGATTTAATCGCAGTATTTACAATCGCCGTTGTTTCTTTAAGCATAGCTACAGCGTTGAACAAGTCTGTTTTTGTAGCAAGTGCTCCATGGCCTGGAATAATTTTTACGTCAGGCGGCAGATCGTTCAGTACTTTTTCCAAGTTGGTGATTAGCTGTAAAATATTGCCACCCCCTTCTTTATAGACAGCCGGAAACATCCCGTGAAAGAAGGTATCACCCATATGAATCACCTTGGACTTAGTAAAATAGACAAAAACGTCATTGTCGGTATGGCCGTTCGGGAGATGGAATACAAGAATTTCTTCCCCGTTGAAATGAAGTGTTAGTTTTTCGGTGATCGTTACATGAGGGCGGGCTTCCGGCGACGCCCAGTGCCGCTCTGCGCTTCCGCTGATTCTTTTACGAAGATTTTCATGAGCAATAATGATTGCCGACGGGGACAAAATAATATTGCCCTCCATATGATCACTATGAAAATGAGTATTGATTACAATACGGACATCTTTGTCGGCTATTTTTTTGAGGGCCTCTTGTAATTTACCCGCTGTGGCCTTATACATATCATCCACCAAAAGAATTCCATCCGGCCCAATAGAAGCGGCTACATTCCCACCACCATCGCCGTTCTCGGAATCCAGCATATACACCACACCTCCAGCTAAGGTTGAACGAACCATGATCCGGCTTAAATCATCTTGCGAAAATGCCTGGATACCAAAAATGATATTAACCAGACAGGTAAAAAAAATTAGCAGCTGAGGATAACGAATTTGTTCTGCCATAAGTAAAGGTTTACTGAAATTTTGATACCAGTCTCGGACTAAGAAAATTTAGGATAGGTCAAACAAAAAGATAACTTTAGTACCAGTTGAAATCATCGTTTTTAAAATTCCTAAGCCAGCTTATAAATGCTTTTATTTCTCTCGCGGAATTGATAAAATCAACTAACTTTTTTACGGGTTTTTGATTTAATAGCATTTGTTTCATTTGGTTTTTTCGCAAAATTATTGGTGTGATGCGATGAGGACGGCATATTTTTGATGCAACCCCAGGTAATTTTGATGCAACATTCCTGTATGCTCACTGTAACCAACTAGAGTATAATTATAAAAACAAGTTTAGACGCGACGTCTAAGTTCATTGCTGGAAATTGCGAGGAGAATATTATTCAGCTTCGCATTTATCACTTCACCCGAAAGGATAATTTTTACTGCGCGTTGTTGCTATACTCGCTTGGTGATGTCCCGAATTTTTTTCGAAATCGTTTTGCAAAGTAGGATTGGTCATTAAAACCAACGGAGTAACTAATTTGACTAAGGGTATCCGCTTTTGCGCGAATGAGCTTAGCGGCTTTTTGAAGACGAATGTTGTTGATAAACTCGTTGGGGGCAAGGCCTGTAACTGCCTTAAGTTTCCGGAAAAGCTGGGTTCGGCTTAGATGTATTTCCTCCGCCATCTTCTCAACGCTAAAATTATAATCGCTCATATTCGCTTCGACAATTGTTTTAGCGCGGTGAACGAATTTCTCATCCAATGAGGCTTCGATCGTTGGCTTTGGTAATTCGGCTATTCCTTTTCTGAATCTTTCAGCTAGTTTTTTTCTTTGTTCAATTAAGTTGATAATCCTCACACGCAGCTCTGCTGTAGAAAATGGTTTGGCCAAATAATCATCGACACCCAGGGTTAAGCTTTCCATGCGAGATTCAAAGTCCACCCTAGCGGTGAGAAGGACAAGAGGTATATGGCTGGTCCGTTCGTCTGCTTTTAATTTTGCCGTCAATTCAATGCCGTTTAGTTTCGGCATCATGACATCCGAGATAATCAAATCCGGGACTTTTTCGGTTGCTAAACGAAAACCTTCCTCACCATCTTTGGCCATGATTGTTTGAAATTGGCTCCTGAGGGAAGAAGAAAGAAAATTTCGCAAATCGGCATTATCTTCTACAATGAGAACGGTTTCAGCGTGAATTTCGTCGCTATCAAATTCGCCCTTAATTTCAATATGTTTGTTTTCTTTATATAAACTACCATTCTCTTGCGACAAATGATTTTCGGCTGTAAAAGCATCAACAGGAAACCGCTCTTTGCTAATAGGCACGCTTAGCGTTACCGTCGTCCCTTTGTTTTCAAAACTTACTAAATCGATGGTGCCTCCATAAAGGTCTACAAGTTCTTTGACAAGCGAAAGACCCAATCCGGTACCAAGCTGTCCATCATCAGCCGTATTCTTTGACTGATAGAAAGGTGAAAAAACATGTTCCAAGTCTTCCTTTGGTATACCTTTTCCTGTATCCGAGATTCTAATTTGAATTTCGTTTGACTGTTTGTCGGAATAAATAGATAGCGTCACCGCACCTCCTGCCGGGGTAAACTTGAAAGCGTTGAATAAAAGGTTGTTGATAATTTTCTCCAGCTTGTCGGCATCATACCATGTTTCAGCCGTAGTGATATGAATGTTTTTTGAGAAATATATTTTCTTGCTCTCGGCCAATGAGTCAAAAGTGGCTATCAATATTCTTAGAAATTCATTCAGGTCCCCTTGACGAATATGAAGTTGCATCTTTCCTACTTCCAATTTTGAAAGGTCTAACAACTGAGTCACCAGGGTAAGCAAACGATTCGTATTGCGTTTTACCAGTTGAAATGTTTTTTTATCATGGACTGAAAGGGAAGAGGAAGAAAGTTTTTCCTCAATCGGCGCCGCAATAAGGGAAAGCGGTGTGCGAAATTCATGTGAGATGTTTGCAAAAAATCTCGATTTTAAAAGATCGGTCTCCTTTAATTTATCATTCAGTGTTTTTTGAACCTTCAGGAGTTCCTTTGCTCTTTGTGCGCGTAACTGTAACAGGCGATAAATAATAAAAGAAGCAATTCCGATTCCTATGAATCCGGCCAATAACGCATCGCGCCAAATGCGTTGAATTCGCTTCTCCTGCTCCAAGAGTGCAATGGCTTTTTGTTTTTTATCTATTTCATAGTGTGTTTCAAGCTCTACAATTTGCCGGATCTTTTTTTCATTCGACAGACTGTCTTTAAGACCATGATAGTCCTTCATGTACCGGTACGCTTCATTAGAATTACCTTGCTGAATTTTCAAATTCATTAAATGCATAAGGTTATCCTTTACGACCATCTTTAACCCAATAGCGTGAGATATTTGCTGGGATTCCTGCAGGTATTTTTCTGCTTCGGCATATTTCTTTTCTTTCGCAAATGCGCTTCCCAATTTTGATAACACTCTTGCCTCGGCATACTTGTTTTCCATTTCTCTAGAAAGTTTCAATGCCTTATAATAATATTCTAATTCCGCGGAACTTGAATTTTTCTTAAGCCCATAAGTCGCTCCGATGTTGGTATATATGACCGGCAGGTAATAAGCATTGTTATGATCTTTTGCAATTGACAAGCTTTTGTTAAAAAGCGATAAAGCGCTATCGTATTTTTTTAGTGCGACTTGAATTAATCCTGACGCAACGTAAACTCTAGGCAACACATCCCAGTTCTTAGTCAGCAAGCATAGTTCCTCCGCTTTGTTAGCATAAAGTTCAGCTTTTTGCAGCTCAAGTTGATCCGTGTACGTAACGCTTAAAAGGCGGTAAGTTTCTGCCAGGATATAACTCAGCTTTTCCTTTTCTGCTATCGCAATGGCACCTAGTGCTTGTTCAAGCGCTAATTTCCCATCGCCCAGGATCCAATAACAAAGGGCTAAGCGATTTTTAGCTATCGCAATTCCCTTTTTAAACGATAAGCGTTCACTCAATTCCAAGGCGTGATCTCCATACTGCTGAGCGTGATAATAGTTGATACCAATATTTTGATAGCTAATCTCATTTAATAAATTTACCCGATCTGTATCCGCTTTGGGATATAGTTGAAGTTCTTTCTTCAAACTATCAATAATGTATTGCTGCGCTGACGCATTTCCGATACCAACACATACAGCGAAAAAAACAAGGATTATTTTGGACATAATGATGAATATTTTACGGTTAACGTGCTTTATGAAAAAATGGATGATGCAGCTTGATTTTGGCGCTCATCGGTTGACCAATCAGATCAATTAACTAGAGCTCATTCTTCGTTTCATAAACGAAAGATTGATTTTGGCGAGGTTCAGGTTTGCGTGCCAATTTTTCTAAAGTTCAGGGATTGTAATGGCCCAGAAAACCCAATCGATGTCACTTATTTGGTTAAAAAAATCGGCTGATTATGAGCTCAGACTTTTTGCATCAGAATACACCAAAAAAAAATGCAGTATGAAGCTTGCTCGCTTTTCTACGATCATTCCCATCCATCAAAAATCACACTGTTCTTATTGTTTGACTTTCCTCTCAGCCCATTCCACCTCTGGTATATCTTCCAGACGGTAGTAAATAGCTAGGCCTTTTTCCTTGGCAATTCTTACGTCTTCATCCGCACCTTTTGATGCACCCTCAAGGCGAAGGACGGCATCACATTTTTCCAGAAGTCGGTGTGCGACAGGGTATTGAATTTCATTCCATAATTCATCACCGGGTTTTTTGGAGCCGGCAAGATGAACCAGTGGCAGAGCCACCCATTCACCTATCATGGGAATGTGTCCTAACCTAAAAATAGGCAATGAAACAGATTCAAGTTTTTCCAGATTTTGTTGCATCAATTCCGGATTGTCATTTGTACCCCCTCGGTACGGGCCTGCAATAAGTATCAACATATCTCTAATTTTAGAATGCAATTTATAGTCCGGAGGAACAAACAATTCTTAAGGTACATTAAGAAATTATGCTGGTGTTATTCCTAAATAGGAGCAGTTGTTCTTTTCGACGTGTAAGCCTAAGGCTAAAAAAACCATCCACTGGCTGTGGGGCGCCCTTTCATTTCCTTCTCTATAGGTCGATGATTGAATGCAACAAAATTATCTGGTTAAGCATCAAAAGTACCAGCAATATTCCGGTTCATTTTCAAGTCCCCGGATTAACAAGGCATATTTTATGGTTCTGTGCCAAGTGGTTCTCCAAATCCTTCGACAAGGTTATGGATCTAGTCCTGTACACCCCATTTAATCTGGGTGGTTGTTGTTTCGTCCTTTTCCTTGTGCCACTCTGGAGTGCAGTTAAGGATGATAAACTAAAAAAATGTATCACTACGTGGTGTCAATCAGGGATTAAGCCAAGACTTATTAATTTCAGAGAAGAATGTTAAGATTATATTAAGATAATATTAACTCATTGTTAAATTGCGCATTGCCATAAAAATCGGGCTAATTAATTCCCACAAAATCAACGGAACTCATAACCATGAAATGGAGCATTTTTCCTGTTACCTTCCTATTTTTGTTGTCATTCTGTGCAGTATCCGCTCAACCCAGCAACCGTAAAATAGTTAATAATTCCATCGAGTGGTTTGCCATCACTTCGAATCTTCAAATCAGTAAAAAATTGTCGATTCTTGTTGAAGGACAATTCAGGTACGCGCAAGATCTGGATCCATTGCAGTATCAGGCAAGAACTGCATTGGAAATAAAATTCAAAGACTTCGCCATCGTACCGTTGGGCTATGTATATACCTGGAATTTTAAGTATGGAAAGCAACCATCAACATTTGAAAATAATGAGCATCGTTCTTGGCAGCAGGTCACTTACAAACATTTTATTGGTAGAATAAGGTTTGATCATCGTCTTCGGCTGGAGCAAAGATTCATACAAGTTCACACTTTAACGGATGAAGGAACAATAATGTATGAAGGTTATGATAATCGTCAAAACCGGATTCGATACAGATTCATGTCACAAATTCCACTAAATGAAGTTACTATAAAGCCGAAAACTTATTTTCTCAGTTTTTACGATGAAGCTTTTCTAAGCTGGGGCAAAAAAATAAAATTTCATGAACCCGATCAAAATAGAATATTTGCAGGTTTAGGTTATCAATTCAATAAAAACCTGACTACCCAGGGAGGCTTTTTTTACCAGATGCTTATCAAGTCAAATGGTGCTCAACAGGAAAATAATGTTGGGTTTCAGGTTCAAATAACGTATAATATGAATCTGGTTCGAGAATGAAACAACGTTCGGAGAAATACAATTGATTCTCGCTGAGGTTCGGCGACTTGTGGATCCTACTTTTTAAGCTTTCCGTAACTGTTATTATAAACCTTTCCCTTTTTAGGATACGTAAACTTCAATGCTGACCAGGTGCGATCTACGCTCAGTGTTTTGCTTTCAACAAGACCGTAATCATATCCTATTTTAATTACTTCGGTTAAGGTGAGATCAGTTCCCAGCTGTCCTGCTTTTGGCCATGAGATCCAAAGCATTCCCGTGGGTTTTAAATGGCTCTTCAACGTTGAAAATTTCTTCTGAAGCTCCGCCTGGCTAGTTGCAAAAAAGTGAATGTAATCAAAATTGCCCCGAAGGTTTGTAGCAACTTCCAGGTTCGGCGGATCTATGGCTTTTATAACACCTGCAGGTGCGTTGATGAAAATAGCGCGCGCACCTTCTTTAATGCCCATCTTTGCTGATACCGATTTCGCCATAATCATCAAAAGTACTGAAAAGTTTATGCCGTTTCCATATAATCATGCCAGGCTGTTTTAAAAGCTCATTGTAAGTTCCGCCCGGTGTCTAACGGATGCCCTAAGCAATATGAATCCGCAATCCGAGCGGCTATTATAATACCTTTACTTCGTGTCTTTTCATTTTCAACCCAAACAGAGGCCTGATGATGTTCACTCTTCGAATGATCAATTCATACAAGGTAAAACACCCGATACCCGTAAACACCAAAACTAAAATGAATTGAATTGGCGCTGCAATATCCAGCGGGAATATCAGTATAGATCCTAAGTAAAGAAATATCATGTGAATAATATAAACCGGATAGGCGGCCTCGCTTAAATAGCTTAACGCTTTGCTGGGATGATTAAGGTACTTATAAGCAAATGCAAAAACCGAAATGATCCAGCAATTAGACTCGATCGACAACAGGTAATTCGGCGCAAACTGTTGGAATTGAGTTATACGAATCGTAAAAAGTATAACGGCAGCAGAAAGAAACATCCATCTCCATTTCAGAATCATCTCCCAAAAAGTTGAGCCACTCACAACAAAGCAAAAGCCGAACAAAAACGCTAACAGCCCCAGGAAAAATCCGTGCCACGTCATGGCGTACAATTCATATGGCCTTGGGTCAACCAGCAATGCCTCGGCAACAAAAGCAGCCATGACCGGAACTAATCCCAACGGATTGCTCAACAGCCATTTTATGCCGTGTACTATTTTTCCGCCTTGATTTCTTTTTAAATAAAAGAAAATCGGTGACAGTGCTACTACATAAACAAAGATGTTGCCCAGAAACCATAAATGGCCGGGGTTGGGACTATAAGTCAGATCAAAGTGATAGTGGTGTTGCCAAAGGTATACGTGGATAGGAACGATTAGGAAAATCCCGACCACAAATGGGACCAGGATCCTGCCAGCACGCTCGAGCAACAGCTGTTTCCAGTTTCTATTCTGGATGGCAAAGTAAACTCCCATTCCGGATACAAAAAACAACAAGGGTATTCTCCACACATTCAACATCGTCATGGGTCTCCACAACGACACCCATGTGTTTTCATTTGCAATAAATCTGAATCATGATCCCCCATGGTTGAAAGCCAATGGCGACATGATAGAGTAAGAGCAAGCCGATAGCAATCACTCTTACCCAATCGATATCGTATCTTCTGTTTAATGTTGACATTTTTCTTTTGGTTATGGGTCAATGGATTATTTCAGCATCGCTGCAATCTCAGGCCGTGTTTTTTCGATGTATGCGTAGTCAAGCTTCAGTCCCATTGGGCCAAGCATCTTGCCCATCATATCATAGGTGTTCTTGACGTCACTGAAAGGAGTTGACACCGATTCATAAGCTGTTGCACCGTACTTGTTTTTGATCGTTTTGTCAGCACCCTTGTCCAATAAGATCTTTACGATTTCAGGACGGCAAAAAAATGCCGCGGTAAGGAGTGCAGTTGATCCATCATTATTTTGGAAGTTTAGATCGGCTCCAGCGTCGATCAAGTACCTTCGCTTCCTCAGTCTTACCAAATAACGATGCGCTAATCAAGGGACTTGATCCACCGAAGGGATCTTTTTCATTCAGGTTGGTGCCTGCGGCTATATGTTGTTTGAGTGCCTCAAGGTTTCCTGTCACGACCGCTGTATGGATATCTATTTGAGGAGGCTTCACGTTGGTTTTTAGTGAAACCAATGTTGTATCATTCTTTTGTGCGGAGTCGTCCTTGCTTTTGCAGGAGGCTATAATTAATAGAGTCGCCAAAAAAGTAACTTTAGTAGCTACTTTTAGAGAATTGATGTTTTGTGTTTTCATGATGTTGATGGTTAAAAGGTTAAATTTTCGATGCTGTAAAGAACGGGTGACCCTGGAGGTGGGGCTAAACAGCTTTGCGGATAAAACCATCAAGTTTGAGCGAAACAGTATAAATTATGGCGCATCGATATAAATTATGACGCAAAGAGTAGATTGTTTTAAAAGGGTTGCTTAACAGACCGTGAAAAGGGAAATTCAGTGAGTGCGGAAAAGCCTGATAATTTTTTTAAAATCGATTGATTTCTATACTACCATAAACGCATGCCGGATTCCAGTACCATCGAAAATGATTTTTTAAGCCAAATCACCGCCATCGTTGAGAAGAACATATCCAACGAGCAGTTTGGGGTGTCTGAACTGGCCGATGAAATGAACATGAGCCGGTCAAACCTGTTGCGAAAGGTGAAAAAGATTACCAAACTATCGGTAAGTCAGTTGATCAGCCAGGTACGACTGAAACGCAGTATGGAACTGTTGCGAAAGTCCTCTTTAAATGTTTCTGAAGTATCGCACCAGGTGGGTTTTAGCAGTACATCCTATTTTATTAAATGCTTCCGCGAATATTATGGATATCCACCCGGAGAGGTGGGAAAAAGGGATGAGGCAGACCCAAGCCCAGTTCCGCTTAATCCATCACACCGAAAACGGAAGTTCATTATCCTCGGGTCAGTGGGATTTATTGTGATTTTGACAGTAGGGTTATTTACTTATTATTCGTTGCCTTCCTCACAAGCTCTTCCGTTTGAAAAATCAATTGCCGTATTACCCTTTAAAAACGAAAGCAACGATTCTACCAACGTTTATTTAATCAACGGATTGATGGAGGCTACGCTCACTAACCTTCAACAAATGAGAGATCTAAAAGTGATTAGCAGGACATCTTCTGAAAAGTACCGGAATACCTCCAAGTCGATTCCTGAAATGGCGAAGGAATTAAACGTAAATTATTTTGTTGAAGGAAGCGGCCAGAAGATCGGTGACCGGATCTTATTGAATATTCAATTGATCGAAGCGGCAAGTGACAAACACCTGTGGGCCCGGCAATACAGAAGAGAGGCCAAAGATATTTTTGAACTGCAACAGGAGATAGCCAAAGACATTGCGGAAGAGATTCAGGTTATTATCACACCTGATGAGGAAAAGAGAATTGAAAAAAATCCTACCGATGACCTGGTGGCTTATGATCTGTTTCTAAAAGGCAAGGAGTTTTTGCATTATGGCAGTCGATGACCTGGAGAAAGCGATTACATTTTTTAAAAAGGCCATAGAACGTGATAACGAATTTGCCCTTGCTTATGCCGGTGCGGCGATTGCTTATTATTATCTCGATATTTTCAAAGCGGACAAAAAGTATACGACCGAGATCGGGAGTTATGCGGATAAGGCTTTGTTATATGACCCAAAGCAGGCGGAAAATCTGATGGCGAAAGCTATGTTCTACATGCACAAAAAGGAATACGAACAGGCTGTTCCCTACCTCGAAAAAGCATTGGAATACAATCCTAATTCCACTGTGGTGATTAGGCTTTCTTTCCGATTTCTATGCTAACTATATTCCCAATACCGCGAAGTACCTGGAGTATTCGCTGAAAGGAGTAAGACTTGATATCGGTTCAAATGATTCCATCAATACGAGTTACATCTACTTGCGTCTGGGCAATGCGTTGGTGCAAAGCGGGTTTGTCGATGTGTCGCTGAAGTACATCGACAAATCGTTGGAGTATAATCCCAAAAACCCTTATTCGCGATATGTCAGGGCTTTTATTGTTTATGCCAAGTATGGAAATCTCAACCGAACAAGGGAACTTCTTATTCAAGAGTTCAAAAAAGACACTACCCGGATAGACATCCTTCAGGACATCGGAAAGGTCAGTTATCACCTGAGAGACTATGAAGGCGCCTATATGTATTATAAAAAATTCATTAAGATGAGGGAGACCCGGAAATTAGATGTCTACAGGCATGAAAACTTAACTATCGGAATAGTTTTATCGAAAGTCGGTCTTAAAGAGAAATCGGAGGAATATGTTAAAAGCTTCAAGCTCTACGCCGACAATGACCGGTCGATCTATAAACATCTGGGCCTGTCGATGTATCACGCCTGGCAGGGTGATAACCAAAAAGCGATCGAGCATCTGACGTTATTTTCAAAAGAAGACAACTATCAGTATTGGGTTATTTTATTTTATGATAAGGATCCTATATGCGATCAGATCAAAGATCTTCCTGAATTCAAAAAATTAAAGCATGATATTGAAACTAGGTTCTGGGATAATCACAAAAAAATTAAGTTGAGGTTGGAGGAGAAGGAATTGATTTAGATATCAACAGTGAAAATTCTTGTGTCATAGCAATGCAGGTTACATTGGATAGCATTCTAGAATCCATTGTCAAAGGTAGAAAAGATCGGTTTACGTTTTGTTTGGATTTCGCATAAAACACTTTTTTGTTGAAGGCAAGCCCCGTGACGGTTAAACGCTAATTGATGATTTACAATGGACTGGACTGAATTAAAAAATAAAATTTACTACCGGGACGGTTCGTGGCGCGACATTTATGTACGTGAGACCAACGCGTCTGACTGGAAAAAATGGGTTAACTATGTAAACGACAATTACAAAGTAGATTGGTTTAACACTAAGACAAACAAAGACGAGGAGAAAATTGATTTTGCGACAATCGAAGAGTATTGGGATGGAAATCACGACCAAAGTTCAACAGGTAAGGTGTTCATAGACAAAGTTCAAATTAACGCTCACTTCTTTGACGACAATGAACTAGAGAATGACATTGACCCAAGTGAATTTAATTCAATTGACGACCATGAAAAACTAATCAAGTTCATGATTGACGTATCAACCATTCTTGACAAGGAAGTCATCTTGACACCAGAGAATCAACACGAAATAATTCTTATTAAAGTCAACGGGGACAAAGTTGACTTGCAAACGACATTGAACCGAGCACAAGGACAGTAAGAAGACGATGAACAATTGGTGAAGGGGCCAGCCGCCAACAAAAATGTATGTGCCATTGTGGGGTTCGGTTTAAGTTTTTAGTTTTATCTTTCATGCAACGTTTGGTATCGTGGGACAATTTACTAATCTTAAACCCACAACGTCTCATACATAAACGTTATAGGGCATTTTAAGACGACACAACGATAATGATAAATCAACTACTAAAAGGATTTGTTGACATAATTTATGGGACTGGACGAGCAAGACAAAAGTTTGAACTTGAGAACCCGAATGAAAAGGTTTTAGCGGCAGACGCAAGTAAAGGTATTGTGACAACTACGAATCAAGATATTCAGCGTGGACTTGACTGGGTTACTTCACAGAGAGCAGTTGTTATGTTGACAGAGAAGAAAATTATTTGCGGCAAATGGACCATTCCACTTGACACAATCTCAACAGCTCAGTTATTAAAAATCAATTCTTTGTTTGGCGGTGGACAAGTTTTGAAAGTACGAACAGCGGACGACAGAAACTTTCAATTTGGAATGCAACTAAATCCGGAATGGACAAATCAACACCTACTTCCATTGACCCTCGAAAAAGGACAAGTAAAGAATTCAGCATTTAGTATTGTCGTGAGAATAATTGCAATTGGTTATTTAATTTACTGGCTTTATGAGCGGTTCTTCGCCAACTAAGACAAGTATGTGGACTGACACAATTGACAATAGAGAAAAACGCCCTATAACAAAATGTTTATGCCCGCTTGGGGTGATGCGTAGATTTGAAGTTTTGTTTTCTTAATTTCGTTCAGCAACGTGGGACAGAGACGCACTTCGAAAACCCAAGCCGTCATAAACATAAACGTTGTGCGTAATGCAATTGGACAGTTCACCCAACTAATAAATGAGAGACATAAAACTAATTCTTGTACTACTTACGCTCTCGATCCTTTACAGTTGCAGCACAAAGACACAGCAAGCCGACAATGAGCTTCAAGGCATGTGGAGACTTGACAAATTTGAATCGTTTGACAGCTTAGCAAATAAGTGGACTGATGATTCAACACGGATTGGTTGGAATGGCTACATACTTTATGACGGACATGGACACATGGGAGTACACCTAACTCCAAAAGGATATAAGGACTTTGATTCAAATAAAAATATTGATAGTTTAAATCATGACAACTTAAAAGAACTAGCCAAATTTTACCAATCAAACTTCGTTTATTTCGCAAACTACAACCTCGCGGAGACAACTATTGAGCATAACCGACTTTCAGCAACAGAACCTAGACATTTTGGAACATCTTTAACACGAGACTTCGACTTTAAGGGCGACACATTAATTTTAACAGCTCGTGAAAGTATTGCTGGACTGAAAATAAGACTCAGGTGGATTAAACTTTAAAGAGTGGTGTAATTGCACTACGCACAACAAAATGTTTATGCCAGCTTGAGTGATGTGTAGATTTGAAGTTTTGTTTTCTTAATTTCGTTCGGCAACGTGGTGACGCAAGATGGACAACAAATTATTATTAAAAGGCGGGGATAGGTACGGTCTACAACACTAGTATAATGCATATAATGTCTCATTTTGTATTCTTAGCTTCTACACTTAACTGTTCAGCAACGGTTGATTGTGGATGTGGTTTAAAAACGCATACTCATCATACCAATATCGTTGTGGCAACCTTCTGGATAAACTAATGACAACATTTGACTTTAAGAATAAGGGACATGTGATTGGATTAATCACGACAATTTTAATAATGACATTGACTTTTGTTTTTGTTATTAAATGGAGAAAGGGAAAAGAGAAGGAACAAAATAAAGAAAAGAAATGGTACGTTGAAAATTTAGAATATGACTTTTCAGCACCAATTGACACCGGATTTATTCTTGAACAACATTATGGGTTTGGCCGAGTTTATTGTACGCCATCAGTTGTTAAAAAATTCAATTACTACAGAGAGGACAGTCTTAACGACCATTTAATTTACCATGACAGACTTAGATTTATTTGGAAACAAACATGGAGCAGCAAACTTCATAGTTACGTCTGGACAACTGGCTGGCACAGGAGATAGTATCGCCGTAAATTCATTGGACAACAAAATACTTTTCTTTAAAAATGGAAAAAAGATTGGTGAGAGTTCAATAAGCTCAAGTCTAGAAGGACACTAAAAACGGGCAGCCCACAACAAAGGCATATAAATCATGCCTGCAGAATTTGACGATTAATTATTAATTTGGTCTGCCGGCACGCTTTATATGCGAACGTTACACGTTTATCTTGCCGCATATTCCACCCCGAAAGCAAAAGAGCGATTTTCCACCGCACGAATAAAACAATGGAACTGAATTGAATCCATTCTATTATTAATATTTGAAGTAACAGCCATCTGATCGGATTCGAACAAGATTTCTCCAAAGATGAACAAGGAAGGCGCGATAAAGTGCTCTTTATTAAATTTTCACTCTAAATATAGCATGGCACTAATATTGGATTCCTGCTCGGATAAAATGCTATCATCGTTCAGCGTTTGATTCCGAATATCCTCAAAAGGTCTTTTTATGAATATATCATATCGCAAAAGAATCATCTCTTGCTGATCGGTGTTTTTTGGTTGGTAAACGCTTATTCGCAAACTATCGATGCAACCAAACGAATAGATAGTTTAATGACGGCTCTAAATGGGCGGGGACAATTCAATGGAGCTATAATTGTATCTGCATCGGGAAAACTCATATACCGAAGCGCTTTCGGAGAGACCTATACGAACCAAAAATTTACTCCAACAACGCGAAGCAACATCGCTTCATTGTCAAAAGGCTTTACTGCAATGACGGTCATGATGCTTGCTGAACAGGGCAAACTAACGTATGACGACCATATCACTAAGTATCTTCCTGCGCTGGAGAATTTTCGAATGGCATTACAATCAGACATTTGCTTACGCATACTTCGGGTATTCCGGATGTGGGGGATTTGGGAATTGATAATCCTCGACTGACCAACGCCAAAGCATTGAAAACATTAGCGAAGTTAAAATCAAATTTTCGCGAACCTGGACAAAAATATCAATATAGCAACACTGGGTATCTATTGCTTGCCTCTGTCGTGAAAAGGATAATGGAGAAAAATTTCAGCGATTTTTTGAGTGAAAAAATTCTAATCCGCTCGAAATGAAAAACAATTCACTGAAGGACAAATGATGGCATGGCCGGCGTACAGTCGACGGTTGATGATTTATTAAAATGGGAAGAGTCATTTTATACGGAAAAGTTAGTTCAGCAATCAACACTTGATGAAGACTTTACTCCGTTTCCGGTAAAAGAAGGTACTTCAACTTATGGCTTTGGATGGAATATTGTGACGAAAGATGGTGACAAATTTATTTGGCATACTGGTAATGCCGAGGCATATAGGGCATTTATAGGAAGAAGGCTATCCGAAAAAATCGCTGTCATTATATTAACCGCGGGAGATAGCAAAAGAATAGAAATCAACGATGCAATTATCAATATTTTTCATGAAAAGCCATATACCTTACCGAAGATGCCAATTGTTGATAAATTATATGACCAAATAAGCAAAGAAGGCGTAGAAAAAGGCATAGCCTTTTATGACTCATTAAAAAGCAAAGATTTTCGGAACTATGACTTTAGCGAGGCTCAATTAAATTCATTAGGCTATCGGCTATTGAATGAGAAAAAGATCAAGGATGCGATTGAGATTTTTAAGCTTAATACAATTGAGTATCCTAAATCGTCAAATGCATTTGACAGCTTAGGTGAAGCTTATTATAATGCGGGAGATATTGCTACTGCAATAAAATGTTATGAAAAGGCACTAGAACTTGACTCTGCAAATTTAAGTTCCATCAATATGCTCAAGAGGTTAAAGAAATAAACAATCACACAACCCAAGCTTTGCCACCCGTGTGGTTAAGTACCGGAGAACTGCGGCACATGTGCATAACAGAATATATAAATCATATGCGGATTCGTTTCATTATCACTTATTCTGCTATTAACTTTAATTCTTACGGATCGATAACGAAGTGGTATGGTAAAAAACTATGGTATTTTGTCTTTCAGGGTTATCACTATAATACTTTTTTTCTCTTGGCATTTACCTTCTTTTGGACAACATGCGTCTTTACAGAATGCTAATAAGAAAACAATAACCAGGTATTTTGACGAGGTTATCAATACTCAAAAGCTGAACCGAATGGAAGAGTTCTTTTCCCGGGACTACATTTGGCACCAAATGAACGGAACAGATGTTCGCAGCAGTCAGGATAGTTCGCATGTTTCCATGTTAAGATTCATTTATACAGCCATACCTGACATTCACTATACAATTGACAATACACTTGTCGAAGGAGACATGGTTGCAGTAAATTCAACCGTTAACGGTACTGCAAAGAGCGAGATGTTTGGTCTTCCAGTTGCTCAAAAGAAAGTTCGCTTCAAACAAATGTTCTTCTTTCGGCTTGTAAACAACAAGATAATAGAAGAGTGGGAAGTTGTTGACATAGACGGTCTGAAGGCACAATTAGCAAAATAGCAATGGAGTACAGCACACAACAGCAGCTTTAAAAAATGAGGGCTTAACCAGTTAACTTTATTGAGCAACAGAAAGTAAATGTTGCATTTTAGGTAAGTTTATTTTGACGACGATTCATGTCTTGGAATAAGCATTACATCTTCGTTAGGTACGCATCCAATAATTTACACTATGATTTTTATAACGCAGCTCATTTACATTATCGCCGGACAAGAAAAAACCTTCAATCAATTTGAGGACATCGCAATTCCAATAATTTCAAAGTACAACGGCCGGCTTTTACTAAGAGTCAGACCAAATGATAATTCTTTCATCGAGCATCATATAGACAAACCTTACGAAATACATTTTGTAGAGTTTGACACGGAGCAGGATTTTGAAAACTTCAAACAAGATGAAGAACGAAAGAAATTTCTGCACCTGAAAGAACAATCCATAAAGGCATCAATCTTGGTTCAAGGGAGAAAACTGTGACGGCAACAACGGGCGTGTACTCGTAATTCTTAGTAGCAGCCATAACCAAACCGTAGGATTTCAGCCCCAGGAACCCCACCTTTATACTTCGCCGAACACCCAAACGAAACAAATTCATGTCAGACCTTCAGACCCCGGGTCGATCCGAAAAGTCCTCGGAAGAAATCATCCCTAATGATACCACGCTTATTAGCTCCAACCCGGAAACACAAAAAAAGAAATGGCCAGCATACCTACTCGAATTCTTTATGCTCTTTCTTGCCGTGTTCCTGGGTTTTTTAGCAGAAAACATCAGAGAAACAAGGGAGGATCGCGAGCGTGAAAAAGAATACGCTAAAGAATTGTACGCCGAGCTCTTTGCAGATTCAATTGAGTTTACCAGAAAGGTAAATGCAAGACTCTCCAAAGAGAAAGACTGTGACTACTTAAACAGCTATATAAAAGATAGTTCACTGACCAATTTGCCCAGATCATTCTACCCGGCTTACACGACCGTTTTTTACCTGATAAACAGTTATACTTTTGAACCTAAAGACGGTGTTCTCAGCCAACTGAAAAGCTCGGGTTCTCTCCGGTACTTTAAAAACCCAACACTCCAAAAATTGCTCGGCGATCTAAGTGTTACAATCAACAACGTCCGTTATAGGAATGAACAGGAATATCAGTTTTTTGCAAATCCAATTAAGCCATTCATTATGCTACATTATGATTTTAACTGGATCAATAATTTGCGAAAACCAAATGAAAACGCGTATAATATGGATTTGATAAGCCGGTATCAGGAAAGCGATACCATCATCCATGCAGATATTTTAAATCTGCCTTCCTTCGACAGAGGCACAGTAACAAACATGATTATGTTTTACAAAGGGATGCTCGTATCTAGCCGCACCTTGCAAATGAATGATTACATCCAGGCTAATCGAAATATTTTGCAGGTGCTGAGGCAAACTTATGATCTGACAGATGAGTAAATTACTGGATGCAAGTGCGTTCGCGAAAAACGCTTTGATAACATTCGAGCAAATAATAGGACTTTATCCTTACAGATTAATATAAACCCAACCGTGATGCGGCGAAGAACCTTTATAAAAAAATCATCTTTAACAGCCTTGAGTGTAAGTTTTCTTGGCGCCATCCAGTGGAGTGGTAAGCGTATAGCTGACAACAAAACTCTTCGGGTAAACGGACAACGTATTGAAAGTCGCATTATGGAGTTAGCCAAATTTGGAAGGGACGATAATGGCCACGGCTATCGAGTTGCCTTTACGAAAGGCGACATCGAAGGGCGCGCCTGGTTTATGGAGCTCATGAAAAAAGCTGGCCTTGAGGTTTCGATTGACGCGGGTGGCAATATCACCGGCAAACGAAAAGGAAAAAATCAATCCTTGAAACCGATCGCCTTCGGTTCGCATATTGACATGGTGCCGGATGGTGGCAACTACGATGGCACGTTGGGCTCAACTAGTGCATTGGAAGTGATTGAAGTGCTGAACGAAAATAAAATAGTCACTGACCATCCGTTGGAAGTAATCATTTTTGCCAATGAAGAGGGCGGCACTGTTGGTAGTAAGGCCTTGGCAGGTCTCCTTACAGCAGATGGATTAAAAAAGATAAGCCAAAGTGGATTGACGATGGCAGAAGGTATCAGAGCCATTGGCGGAGATCCAGACAACATTCAATCATGTCTCAGAAAAAAGGGAGACCTCCATGCATTTTTGGAATTGCATATTGAACAAGGCGGCATTTTGGAAAATGAAAATCTTCAGATCGGTGTAGTCGAAGGTATTGTTGGAATGATGGATTGGGATGTAACCATTGAAGGGTTTTCCAACCATGCAGGGTCCACGCCTATGAACATGCGAAAGGATGCATTGCTCGCCGCGTCCAGGTTTGTGATTGCAGTAAATGAAGTCATCAATAGTTTACCGGGCAAGCAGGTAGGCACGGTTGGTAAAATCGCAGTACTTCCCGGTGCGAGTAACGTAATTCCGGCGAAGGTTACATTGAGTCTGGAAATTCGGGATTTGGCGACCGAAAAAGTTGAAATGTTATTTGGTGAAATTCAAAAACGAGCTGAAACGATCGCTTCTGATTCTAAAACTAAAATTAATTTTCAGCCACAGTTTACCATAAAACCCGCCTTGGCTAATCAACCACTTCAAGAAAAAATAAATGCGTCTGCCAAAAGCTTAGGTCTCACAACAAAGTTTATGCAAAGTGGTGCTATTCATGATTCACAAAATATGTCGTTGATCGCACCAATGGCCATGATCTTTGTGCCTAGTGTAGGTGGCATTAGTCATTCACCCAACGAATTCACAAAAACGGTGGACATGACCAATGGAGCTAACGTGTTATTACAAATGATACTAACCGTTGACAAAGAGAAAAGTCAAATGGCTGTAAAATGAACTGCAAACTATTTACGTGACATTAAAAGGGTGATCAACGGATCTTAATATGGTCGAATTAATTTTAAAATTTTATTTTTTAACTAATATCTTATTCGCACAGTCAATGGATTATTACTTTATAGAATCTGAATACGACAACGCAAAAATTGGAAGATGGACTGAAGTAGACAGGTTCAAGGTTGCTTACAAAATGTATTTTAAAGGCGCCTGTTGTGATATGCCTGTCATTGAAAACATGCATGCAAAAATAGAAAATGACATTCTATATATAGACAAGGCTATTCCCATTCACGAAACTCACGACGCAATAGGAGTTTGTGGTATATCAATCGACTTTGTAATGAAGAAAGATGATTACCCTAACTATGAAAACTTAAAAGTCTCTTTTATAAAGACAGATGATGACTAGAAGTAACAATAAAAGCGGAAATAAACTGGATGTTAGGAAATAAATAATGTACGACAAATCCGAAATGAAATGGCAACAGGGAACAAACAACTAACAATTTCAGTAATGTTAGCAGCTTTGGATACACCCGCAGCAATCTCTTGGTATAAAAAAGCGCTGGGTGCTAAAGAGCTTTGGAATCTGGGATCGGTTGCAGGTTTGGAGATTGCTGGCGCTGCCTTTTTTTCTGGCCGAACCTGCAAATAATGGATGGGAAAGTCCTGTTAAGCTTGGTATTACATCTACAAGAATAGAAGTATTCTCTGATGACCCCGACACATTTATCGATCGTGCCGTGCAAGCAGGTGCAAATGGAAATTTTGACAACATTAAGAATCACGAAGGACCGTGGGGTATTCATATACAAGGAGGATTTACTGACCCGTTTGGACACATCTGGTTTGTAGGTGACAAATCTCCTTTACATCCTTTCCCACCGCGCGACCTGTGATAGAGATTGGTTTAGTGAGTTGAGATAAGGCAAGACTCACATCAAGGTAGTGAGCGCCACACCGACACCAACTTGTGTATAATAATATGCGGGTTCACTTTGTAATTCTAAAATTCAGCAAATAACTTATTATAAACAGTAGAGTTCCATGGACAGACTGCGCCAAATTATCAAGGTTGATGTTGGTTGACTTCATTCAAATTAGAAGTATCTTCCACCATAGCCAATTCACGATATTAAACTCAATTTTAATGGAACGCAGAACCTTTATTAAAAACTCTACTTTTTTGACCGCTTTCAGTATTACAACCTTTGGCGCAATTCACTGGAATGGCAAAAGTTTTGAAGGTGATACCATAACGACGACTGACATCTTAGGGCCATTTTATCGACCTGGCTCACCAATTCGCAGTAACATCATACCTCCCGGTTCAACAGGTCAGGTTCTGTACTTAAACGGGACTATCTATCAAGCAAATGGAAAAACACCAATGGCTAATGCCTTAATAGAAGCTTGGCAGTGTGACGAACACGAGCACTACGACAATGCCTCTGATGAATATTTATATCGCGGTGCTTTAAGGACAGATAGGGAAGGTAAGTATTCTTTTAAAACAATTGTTCCTGTGCCCTATAAAGATGGTGAAGGTTGGAGACCCGCACATATTCATTTGAGAGTTTCAAGCGACGACCATCAAGACTTGATAACGCAAATTTATTTTAAAGGAGATCCTCACATAGAAAAAGATGCGTCAGCAAATTCACCTCAATCGATCGGTCGGATTTTGGAAATCAGAAAAAAATCCTCCAATGAAAACGTAGTAAACTTTGATATCACCATGGGAAAACCATTTTTGCTGGACGATACGGGATACAAAAAAATTACGGGACTTTATCAATTGAAAAATGGAATGGCCGAATTCAACAGAGAGGATGATTTACTTTTTCTGAAAATGAATGGCCAATATATGGAGGGCATGGTTTACAAAGGTGACAATTCATTTGAAGGTGGTATCGGCGCTAATCAAGTCAAGTTTGAAATAGTAACCAATGGAGACGTTAAGTGCAGGATTAAACTGTGGGACTTCCCGAACGATAAGTCTTTCCTGGAGTTGCACGAAGGGTTAAAGGTTTTAAAGTATACAAACTAGTTACAACAACTTTTACAGAAATTCCACTGCCCGCAACAAGAGTTTGTGCTATTGCCAAGCGATATCAATGATAAAATCTAGTCGCTCTTATGCAGCACAATTGAAATTTGCTCGTATAGCAAAGAATAAATAATGCACAAATAGGGTTCACAGGCTAAAGATGATTTGCGATTAACTTTGACACAAAAGGCATAATGAATAATTTTATTTGCAGGATATTTTAATCAGGAGCAATCTTTACGGAACTATTAAAAAAAAGAAGGTAGCTAATTTTTAAACGCATGATAAAGAACTACCTAAAAGTAATGCAGCGAAATGTCCTCAGGAAGCCCGTGCACACTGCATTAAATTTATCCTGTCTCTCCATTGGCATAGCCGGGACGTTGTTGATTCTGCTGTATCTTCACTTTGAGCTCGCCTACGATCGGTTTCATTCGAATGCCAGCCGTATCTATCGAGTAACAACCCGCGCGATCAAAACGCATGAAAAAACGATCGATGTTAACTGGAATTCTACGCCAGCCCTCCTCGCGCCAACAATAAAGCAAGAATATCCTGGAATAGAAGCCTACACCAGGCTATACCAATTTTGGATTTCTGAAAATGTAAAATTTCAGTATGATGAAAATGTGCTGGAAGAAGACGAAGTGTATGCTGCCGATCCCACCGTGTTTGACGTATTCTCTTTCGACTTCATCAGCGGGGATCCAAAAAATGCGCTGCAAGGACCAGACAAAATCGTCATCTCTGAAAGCTTAGCCAAAAGAATCTTCGGCAATGAAGATGCGATGGGAAAAATTTTGAAAACAACGTTAGTTCATGAGCAACCAGATGTTGAATCACAATATTCCTTTATCATAACCGGTGTCTATCGCGACATGCCAAAAAATGTGCATCTGTTCGCAGATGCGTTGATTTCCTCACAAACGGATCCGGTTTTGGAAAAATATTATTTCAATCAATTCAATGTATTTACCTATCTGCTTCTCCATCCACAAACCAACGCTGAAACCTTAACCTCTAAACTTCCTGAGATATATACTAAATATCTTGACCCTGTCCGCGACCCCGTTCTTGTGAGTGCAAGTCACAGACTTACCCCAATAACAAAAATTCATATGGAGTCCACAGGAGGATTCACTTACGTTTATATTTTCAGCGCAGTGGGACTTTTGTTGTTGCTTATTTCCGGAATCAGTTATGTCAACCTTGCTACAGCACAGGCAAGCCGAAGAGCACTTGAAATTGCTATGCGCAAAGTCATGGGCTCGCAGCAACAACAGCTGATTTATCAATTCCTGGGGGAATCAATAGCTCTAACGTTGATGGCTGTAGTGCTCGCACTCGGCATAGTCATGGTGGGGATACGTCCGCTCAATGAGATATTGAGTTTAAACCTCAGCATAAGGCAGCTATGGACGCCGCAACTAGTACTGGGAATACCGGCTATCGTAATATTGCTGGGTATTTTGGGTGGATGTTATCCTGCTTTTTTCCTGGCTTCCATTGAGCCGGTAAAAGCTATGAAGGACAAGATCGTCCGGAAAGCACCGTTGCGAAAAATTCTGGTCTCGGTGCAGCTTGCCATTGTTACTTTTGTTCTTATCAGCACGGGAATGATCTACGATCAGTTGCAGTACCTCCGTAAGAAAGACCTGGGCTTCGACAAAGAACACGTTGTTAACCTTACCATGCCAGGCCAGGATCAAGATCCTAGGCAATATTTGGTTTTGAAAAACACGTTACTACAGAATACCTCCATCAAAGCGACAGGAACGTCCAACTTTACACCAGGAATTGATGATATGGGAAGAAGGCCAATCGCAATAGATGGTTCTTCTGAGCAAGATCAAAAATTTGTTTACTGGGGACAATTCGATTATGATTTTCTTCCCACTATGAACATTCAAGTTCTTTCTGGAAGAAATTTCTTACCTGATTTTCCGAGTGACACCGCAGCCGTTATTGTGAACGAAACATTGGTCAGGGCTTTTGGATTAAAAGAACCTTTAGGCGATAAAGTACGGTTTGGCGGAAAGGGAAATCCAAAGTTTTTTGTCATTGTTGGCGTGGTTAAAGACTTTCATCAAAGTTCCCTCCATGCCGCGATCGGACCTCAAATGTATGTACTCAAAACATCCAACAAGCTCTTCATCAAAATCGCTAGTGACATTCCATCCGGCCTGAAATATATAGAAGAATCCTGGACACACGTATTTCCCGATTCACCTTTTGCCTACCGCTTTATGGAGGATGCACTTCAGGACGGCTATAAAGGAGATCAAATCAGGGGTAAAGTTTTCTTCTTATTGGCCCTGCTAACTATTTTTATAGCCTTCCTCGGATTGTTTGGTTTGGCATCTTATCTCGCAAGCCAGCGAGTTAAGGAAATTGGTATTCGTAAAGTATTCGGAGCCACTCTAAAAAATATTGTTTTCCTTATCGCAGCTGATTTTCTTTTGCTTGCGCTCGTAGCCGCCATCCCTGCTTTTATTCTATCATGGTATATTGTAAGCCGATGGCTTGAAAATTTTGCTTTTCGCACAGATATCAACTATTCTATGTTTGTTTTTTCATTAGTGTTCACGCTCCTGCTGACTTTTATTACAACAAGCCTGCATGCATGGAGAGCAGCATCCGTTAACCCTTTAAAAAATCTTCGCTATGAGTAGCTATACTTTCAGTATTCGCACTGATTATTAGCGTCACGCTCATAAAAAAACTGAAGTACTAAAAATGATTAAAGAAAAAATTCCCGTTACCGAATCAACTTTATCAGCCGACTATCTCGGACAATTTCTTCAAAATGCATATGGACTGGGTCCATCTACCACTTGCAAATTATTTAGGACTGGAATTAATCATTTGTATTTTATCAGCACTGACAATTCGAAATTTGTATTCCGGGTATATACGGTGAATTGGCGGACAAAATTAGAGATAGTAGAAGAAGTGAGATTACTTAATCACCTAAAAGCGAACAACATTCCTGTTGCTTACCCTATCGCGGACCAAAATAATAACTTCGTTCAAGAATTAAATGCTCCAGAAGGAAATAGATTTGGCGTTTTATTCTCCTTTGCCCAAGGGAAGAAAAGGAGTCAATTTACGGAGCGAACCAGTTTCAATATTGGCCAGGCAATGGCTAAAATGCACAAGGTGACTGAGAATTTTCATTTACAAAGAGTTACGTACGCTGCACAGACTTTACTAATGGATTCTTTTAATAGATCTAAATCATTTTTTTGTAATAGTTCTCTCGACATGCTTTTTGTGGAAACAACGACGAAATACCTGATTGAGGAATATAAAAAAGTAAAAAATGATGACGTAAGATACGGAGCTATACACCTCGACATTTGGTTTGACAATATGCATATTAATGGAGAGGATGAAATAACCATTTTCGATTTTGATTTCTGTGGGAATGGATGGCTTTGTCATGATATTGCCTATTATCTTGTTCAACTTTACAATACACGCGAAAGCGAAGATTCATATGAACAGAAATTGGAAAGTTTTATCAAAGGATATGAATCAATTAAAAAAATAAGCAGCGAGGAAGAAAGAATTATTCCCTTACTCGGCGTAAGTATCTGGCTATTTTACCTGGGGATACAATGCGACAGGTTTGATAACTGGTCTAACGTATTCTTAAATGAAGACCATTTGAAAAGATTCATTTCAGTAATCAAAAAATGGATTGACTACAATAAGCTACCCATCAAAAGTTGATAATCCGATAGCGAAGAAATGTATTTCAATTTAAACCCGATCAATTTTCTCATCATTTCCGGGTTGTTGCAAAATTTCATACTGGCAGGAATTCTGTTTTTCACACAAAAGGACAGACCTCTTGCAAATAAGCTCTTATCCATAACGATAATAGTTGTCAATGCCCACCTTACCTATCTAATGGTGTTGGATACCAATCTTGATAATTTATACCCTTATTTCTTATGGCTACCCTTTTCATACTTGACGGCTACCGGCCCGCTGATATTTTTTTATACGAGGGCGCTCACTGATACAGGCTTCAATATTTCAAACCTAAGCGTCAAACATTTTATTCCGGTACTGGTAGAAGTCGGGCTGCAATTAATTATGATAACCCACAGCATCCGGAGCAGTCAGCTCATTTACAATACACCACTGTATTTTTATGTGACACCAGTGGTATACATTTGGACAGCGGGTTCGATTTTTTATTATTTGCGCCTGTCCCTTAGGTTTATTAACAACCACGAAGTCTGGGTATTGAAAAACTTCTCTAACCTGAAAGAGGTAACCCTTATATGGCTAAAGAAATTGATTGTTTATTATCGTTTGCTATGGATCGTCTGGGTTCCATTTGTGGCTACGTTTTTATTGTTTTTCAGATTTCAGCTCCTATACCTTGGCATTGTTCTCATGCTTTATTTTCTTATGCTTATTTTAACCTACCTGACCCTTTGGATAGGACTGGAAGGCTTTGGGCGTGCGAATCTTATTTTTTTAAAAGAGAACGAGGAAAAAGCAGAGAATAAAAATTTCAGCAAACTGACTCAAAAAGAGGTACAGGATCACGTCGCAAGAATAACCCAAGTCATGGCTGTAGAAAAAATATATTTGAATGAAAACTTAAGCCTTAGGGAATTTGCTTTGCATCTGAAAGCTGATCCAAATTTAATTTCGTTCATTTTGAATAGCCACTTGGATAACAACTTTTATGACTTTGTAAACCGCTACCGAATAGAGGAAGTTAAAAATAAATTAAACGATCCAGCCTATAAACATCTCACCCTATTAGGAATAGCGTTGGAGTCGGGGTTCAATTCAAAGACTACGTTTAATAGAGTCTTCAAACAGGTTACGGGAGTCACGCCCACTGGATTTCAGAAAGGAAGACTAAATAATACCCTGGAATAAGTTCCATCCCTCATATTGGAACGCTTTCAACTGCTTCATTCAGTTGTTTGGAGCAAATTTTTAACCCAAACAACTAAATATGAAAACATTGATGATTATTCTATGTGCCTTTTCCTCCTTTACATGCGTCGGGCAAACCCCACAAAGCAAGGATGAAGAAAACCTGTTGAGAAAAGTTCTGATCGACCCTTCTCATCAAGAAATAAAAGAAGTTCTTTTTGATGTCCGAAAGCAAGACTTATCTCCCAAAGGTGTGGTCGTTCACGATTCAATCATACTTTCTAACACAAACAGATTATACATACTTTCTCATAACGTAGAAGGTAGTAATCACTATGGAGCTGTAATCATCCCCGATCGCGGTGACATTAAAAAATTGCCGGTAATTGTCTTTGCAACGGGTGGGGATGGAATGCACACTGAATTCGATATTAGTCAGGCTTTCAATCACAATGCAGTCCAGTTCCCAAGCTTTCTGGGAGAAGGTTTCGATAATAAGTTTATCGTGGCAATCCCATCATTTCGTGGGCAACAACTAATAATTGGTAATAATAAATATCAGTCTGACGGGAATGTTGGTGATGCCTTTGACGGAGCAACAACTGACGCCTTAGCATTTTTAAATGTTACCCTCACAACATTTAGTCAGGCAGACGAAAGCCGCATAGCGATTTATGGAGGAAGCAGAGGCGGAACTGTAGCTTTATTGGCTTCCTCGAGGGATAAGCGAATAAAAAAAACAATTGTTGTTGCCGCCCCAAC
This sequence comes from uncultured Bacteroidota bacterium, assembly GCA_963837415.1. Classification (GTDB taxonomy): domain Bacteria; phylum Bacteroidota; class Bacteroidia; order Cytophagales; family Cyclobacteriaceae; genus Chryseolinea. Next base: position 156,605 of record CAWING010000013.1, read on the forward strand.
CGACATGAAAGCCCTGTATTTATTATATCCAGACCAGTTTAAATTACTGTTTTTTAATGATCTATTAACGGGCAAAATCACAGAAAGCGAAGCGAGGAAAAAGTTTATATCCAGTTCTCCAACCTATTTTATTAAAGAATTGCCCGTTGTACAACTCCATCACGACAAAAACGATCCGTTTGTCCCCGCAGAATTCGCACGGAGACTAGTGGATAGTACGGCAGCGAATGGAAAAACCATTACTTCTTTCTTTTATGAAGAAGGGATTCATGGATTTTGGGCTGACAAAAATTTTTGGAAACGTGTACAAGAATTCATTCGTCCGCTATCGGAGTGACTTCGAGCTATGCCCTACTAAAATTATAAGTCATTGCCGGGATTTAGTATACGTCAAAGTATTATCTTTCAATAACGTTCGGTTACTGGGACAATACCGCATTTCAAAGACCACCGGAACAACATCTATTCAAACGTGATACAATATGCTGAGTTGAGAGCGACAGTGCCTATGCAATTATTGTGAAATCATTTATTCATCAACGGCTGGTAATTTTATGTCCTAATGGTTGTCGGTCATAGTAACGAAGCACAAACAAAAAACTGTAAATACAAAATCGCAGTAACCAACTGTCCAAACTAATTATGACCGCCACAACAACAAGCACCTCTTTCACTCCCTTAAAACTATCAGACCGAATTCAATCCTTGGACATTATGAGGGGCATTGTATTATTTGGGATTCTATTAATGAACATCAACGGCATGGGACTTGCCGGAGCGTACAGTGACCCTACAGTTTCCGGCGGTGCCTCGGGATTAGATCTGTACACCTGGATCACTACCGAAATGCTTTTTGAGGGAACTATGAGGGCCTTGTTTTCTCTTTTATTTGGGGTTGGTATGTTTATACTTCTGGATGGTCTTGAAAAAAAAGGTGCAGGTATAAACGGTGCCAATATCTATTTTAGAAGACTCACCTGGCTGCTGGTTTTTGGATTGATTCATGGCTATTTATTATTGTGGGATGGCGAAATTTTATACAACTACGCGCTCATGGGATTTTTAGTATTCCCTTTTAGAAATATGGCTCCAAAAAAATTAATACTTATTGCTCTATTTTTATTTTCCCTAGGTACATTATGGAACTACTCGGACTATAGAAAAGACGTGAAGTTTGTTGAACAAGTAGCACTTTTACAACGCAACAAGTCGGAAGGAAAAGAACTATCAAAAGAGCTTCAAGAAGCAGACCAAAAGTGGCAAAAAAGAGAATGGGAAAGATCGCCGGCAGGTGTTGAAGAATATAATACCAACATGCGCAAGGGATATTTTGATGTGGTCGCTTTTCTTGCGCCCATCAACCAGCATTATAATGAAATGTTCCCTTACCGATACGATTTATGGGACGTGTTGAGCATGATGCTCCTGGGCATTGCACTTTATAAAATGAATGTTCTTTCTGCAAAAAGGTCCTACCGCTTTTATGGGCTCATGGCCTTATTCGGATACGGTATTGGGTTAGTTGTCAATTATTACGAAACCAAATTAATAATGACAAGCGGTTTTTCACTGCTGGGATTTTCTAAATCAAGCTTAACCTATGGTTTAGGAAGAGCCGCGGTCGCCATGGGACATATTGCGCTCATTATGCTTTTTTGCAAATCACCTATATTGAATTGGCTAAAAAGCGGTCTTGCCGCAGTCGGCAAAATGTCATTGACTAATTATGTGATGCACTCTGTTTTTGCGATGCTCGTTTTTACTGGCGTTGGATTTGGACTGTTCGGAAAACTTCAACGGCATGAACTGTTATATGTTGTATTCTCCATTTGGATTATTCAATTAATTCTAAGTCCGATTTGGCTGAGATATTACCAGTTTGGCCCCTTGGAATGGGTTTGGAGAAACCTGACCTATTTGAAAAAACATCCATTGAGAAAGTAAATATTTTTGACAACTAACATCATTAACCATCGCTGGCAATGTAGCCTTGAACGTGTTACATTTTTTTACCCAAAAATTATTCAAATAGAAGTACCATATTCTTTGCTTATAGCGGTTTTGTAATAGCAGTGTCGGGCTGACTATGCTCGATAATCGATTTTCTAAATTGTAGTGGAGCGAGGCCATAGGCCTGCTTAAAAACCCGAATGAAATGAGAAGCGTTTTCGAAACCGGTATCAAACACCAGTTCATTGATATTTTTATCAGTTACTTCTAAAAGATATTTTGCATGCTCCAGTCGTCGTTTCAGAAGCCATTTTCCCGGCGTGCAATTAAATGTGTTGATGAAATCTCTTTTGAATGACGTAACGCTTCTACCACTCAGATATGCAAATTCTTCCAGTTTCATGTTGTAAATGAAATTAGATTGCATAATCTCCCTTATAGAGGTTTTGCTTTTGTCGCACAATGATTTAAAATAAGTGCAAAGAGAATCGTTGTGGTTCGATAGCAAGAGATCAAGAATTAACTCTTTGAATTTTATCTCCAATAAATTTCCGGGAGGTGGTTCCTCTTTCGCAAAGTAAGATAGTACTGAAGGAAAATAAGCTGACAGCACCTCATCTAAGTGCAGATAGCTAACCGAATCTGTGTTTTCTGCTGTCGATTTTGTAATAGAGGCGGTATTCTCTTTAATTACATTTCTGATAAAGTCATCTGGAACGAAAATCATCAACGAACAAAAACCCTCCTCAAAAAACTGGTGAATAATGTTTGCTCCTTTTTTTACAAAGATCGCCTCCCCTTCCCGAATACAATATTTTGCCCGAGAGCTTTGCCACGTTTTCTTGCCGCGCACCACATACAAAAAATAATTATACTTTGACCATACTTGTACGGCAGATTGATCTGCTACGCATTTGTATTCCAGGAAAAGAAGATCGTTTACCTTAAATTGTTTAAAAATGCTGTTACCGCTTACAAATTCTAACAAGTTGAACATGTTCCCCAGCCTAGGAAGAAAGTTACGCATTTTCCCCGCCTTTAGTTGGAATATTTGTGTCTGCTCCTTTCCCTTCAGACGACAGGTTCCTTTGTGGCCATTGTTTTGAAATCCTTTGCAACAGATATATGCTTAATAAATTTGATTAGCTCTTCATTGAATTTCAGTCGTTCTTCCAGAAATAACGCGTGCCCGCTGTTTTCAAACACAATTAGTTTTGAATTCGCAATTCCCTTATGCAATTGTTCTGCCAGCTCAAATGGGCATAGCTTATCGTGTTTTCCGTGGAAAATAGCAGTGGGAATTGTTATTTTCTCGAGATCAGCCCTGAGATCTGAATCCCTGATCATATAGAGTCCCTGCTCCATTGCGTATTGAGATGACTGAATTTGAATTCTTGCAAGCCAGTCCGAAATGTTTTTTGGTAACGCTGTTTCTGATGCTGCGAACAACTTCCCAAATTCTTCTATCAGCTGCAGGCGATTTGCAGAATTTAGTTCAATCAAACTATTTAGAATTTCGATTGGAAGCCCATAAGGAAAATCATCTTTGCGAACTTCGCACGGCGCAGCTGCTCCAAAGAGGGCCAATTTGCTGATGTGTTCATTATTGTATTTTGAAGCAAAACGGATAACTGTCGCACCTCCAAACGAAAAACCACCCATAACAGCATTGTCTATCCGCAGTTCCTCCAGAACAACTTTAATATCCGCGGCAAAAACATCATAGTTGTATTTTCCATATGGCTTGTCTGATTGACCAAACCCCCTCAATGTAATACCAATAGCCCGATAACCATTTTTAATCAAGGCTGCATATTGATATTCATACATCGCATCGCTGAGTGGCCAACCATGTATCAATACAACGGGGCTACCTTCACCGAGATCGCTTACATGAAGTCTTACGTTTTTTTCAACGTCAATAAATTCGAAGCGCCCTAAAGCAGCCCTTATATTTGAAATTTTCATACCATTAATTTTTTAAGTCTGATACAATTTGTTTTACAAGTAAAAGTAATTACACCCATGCTGGCAGCATGTTCTGTGAAGCTTAAAAAATATGCTGTAAAGTCGCTCAAGAAATTAAATCGCGTTGGATAAACCTGATGGTGAAAGACGAATGTCTTAGTCCATGTCGTCTGAGATAATTCCGAATGGATTTAAAAAAACATGCAGAAAATTTTATCCTTAAACATGAGCAACCCTGATAAGGGTTGAATAACAATAGCCCCGAGTGTAAACTCGGGGTAGATAATTTTTGCGAGTTACCCAACCCTGGAAGGGTTGAATGTAACGCGGTTCAATTGATGTCCCTACAATTTATTTATTGACTGCAATCATTCAACCCCGCCGGGTTGGTTGTGCTGGTATCGCTATTCACCGGTTGCGCCACTGACTATTATTGTTGAAGCCCTTCAGGCTTGGGATGGTGGTACGTGAATTGCGTGGTGAATTTTTTTTTGGAAAAAAATAATAGATGAGTCGTACCGAATTACAAATCACGACGAATTTCAGTTTTCTTTGTGGTGCATCGCATCCTGAAGAACACGTCGAACAGGCAGCTACGTATGGGTGCATCGGCTGACCAAAACGAACCATCCTATTTTATCGCGCTGCTCATCTGTGGCCACAGTAGACCGAGTTCATTTGTAAGGAAATACTGAAGTAACGAATGGACAAGTGCCAGCTAACACAGATATACTTCTTTATGTGAGTTCATTTTGTTATCTCCTTTTCTGCAATTAACTTTATTCAATAATGGCTGATAATAAAGTTGCACCTAAGCTTTATACGACTGATATACCAACCGTTGGAGCGACCTGTTTAAAAAGAATTCAAAAGAGAATGACCATTTTCATCGCTGTCATATTTCTGATCTACTTTTTTTATACATTAAATTTTGCTATAAAATTTAGCAAAACCGGCACTTACTTTACGAACAATCAGATAATATTTCATAATATACTTATATGGCTAATACCGTTTTTCTGGATGATGATCTTAAAAACGTTAACCAAGCCGACGCATGGTTCAAGTAAATTCAAAAAATCAAAAAGTAAGGGAGGATTTTATGAAAGCGGAATAGGTATCTGGGGAGACGGTAACGCTAATTTCCATGACGGTGACGGCGGAGATGCGAGTGGTGGTGACAATTAACGATGAAGTGGTTTCTAAAACATACGATCATAATATGATCGTTGTTGACAAGCCGCAGGACAGACGCTAGGTTTAGCTTCCAACTAACAGAGGAAAGCCAATAATAATAAAGAACCATTACAAATGGACAAGCTAAATAAAATTGCAGTTCAAATAGAATTACATTCAGTAAGAGGCATAAAGGAATGTTTTTCAAATGGCGTAAATCCGAACGAACACTTTAATGGGGAGCCACTTATTTACGAGCTGACAAGTGAATATACAAGAACCCCAAGATTTAAAGATTGCGTAAAGGCGTTCGTAGAGCACGGCCTTGATTTTGAAGACAAAATTCTTTTAAGCGTGCTGTCAGACGACGCAAAATCACTTGATGATCAATTAACTGATAACCCCAAATCAATTTCAAAAAAATATACATTGCGATGTGCATATACGCCATTTTACGAAGCAACTCTTTTGCACATTTGCGCTGAATTTAATCATCTTTCATGTGCCGAGGTCCTCGTTAAACATGGCCTCGACATAAATGCATTGGCCGGGGTTGACGAGCATGGATTTGGCGGGCAGACACCAATTTTTCATACGGTAAACCAAAATAACAATCACTCAATTGACATGCTCAACTATTTTCTTGACAATTCAGCAGACTTGAAAATAACTGTTGCCGGACTTATTTGGGGCAAGGGCTACGATTGGGAAACACTGATTCCATCTGTAAACCCTATTAGCTATGCGATGATGGGACTTTTACCGCAAATGCACAGAGACGAAATAATCATATCAAAAGTTGTAACAACATTACTGAAGCAGGGATACGGAATTGACTATTTGCCAAAAAATATTCCGTGTAAATATTTAAAAAGTTAAACGGACAAAAAAGCCGACAAAAGTATACGTGAACGTTACAGCGGTGTAGGCACGTCAGTTTGGTTTCAAACATATTTTTTTCTTTTGTACACCTGGCAACATCACATTACGGTGTTGATAGTCAAGACCTAAAATTTTTCAGATTATTTGTTACTCGATGACAAAATAAAAGAGCAGCATGGGGCCATCTGCAGTTTAGAGCTTGGTGATAAATCAATTTATTAACATCTTCGAAGACCAATGCAACATATAATCCGCTACGGCAATTTGCTGAACCAATTGTTGGAAGGATAACTTGCATGTGAAATTCAAAATGAAGAAGCTCTAAATAATCAAACCATGACAACACCACGGACAAAAAGTAGACTATCAAGGCGTTCGGCTATTCAATCCTTCTTGGCTCTCGCAGGTTCGATGACCATACCGTTTACATCGCACGCGTCCAACTTGGAAGCACGCGATAAGACGAAAGTCAAAATAACCAAACTTGAAACCTTTCTGGTAAAACCGCGATGGATTTTTTTGAAAGTCCATACCGATGCAGGGGTAATTGGATTAGGTGAACCGCTGTTAGAGGGAAGAGCGCTTACTATCCAAACTGCGATAAAGGAGATTGAGCCTTACCTGCTTGGCAAGGATCCGCGGCTGGTTGTTCATCACTGGCAGGCCATTTATCGGCACGCATTTTATAAGGGGGGGCCGATATTAACAAGTGCGTTAAGTGGAATTGATCAGGCTTTGTGGGATATCAAAGGAAAGCTGTTGAACATCCCTGTTTATGAACTTTTCGGCGGGCCAACGAGAGACCGTGTTCGTATTTACGGGCGGGCTGCAAATGCAGAACAAATGAAGCAACGCGTACAGGAAGGATATAATGTAATTAAAACAGGTGTTGCGCACGTAAATCCCGCGCGAGCGGTCGAAAATCCAAAGTTTATTAAATACGCCGTGGAAAATTTTGCATCGTTGCGCGAAGCAGCCGGTGACAGTGTAGACATCGGCATTGATTTTCACGGCGCAATCCCGCCGCAGACATCAAAGATTCTTATCAAAGAGCTGGAGCCCTATCAACCGATGTTTATCGAGGAGCCATGTCAGCCCCAAAATGTGGATGTACTGGTGGACATTGCACGGGGTACGCATTTGCCGATCGCAACGGGTGAAAGAATCTTTACTAAGTGGGGATTCCGTGAAATCCTCGAAAAAGGTGCAGCAACCATCCTACAACCGGATCTATGTCATGCCGGCGGAATAACAGAGGGAAGATTAATTGCCGGTATGGCGGAAGCCTACTACGCTGTCATTGCACCACACAATCCCATGGGGCCAATTTCACTAGCCTCAGGGTTACAATTGGCAGCGAGTATTCCAAATTTCCTTGTTCAGGAGCAGGTATCTCTCGGCGATGGATATCTGAAAACGCCTTTTGTCTTACAGAAAGATGGAACTGTACTGACCCCTGCCGGTCCCGGGCTCGGAGTTGAGCTAGACGATAACAAGTTAGCCGACAAGATCAATCACGACTGGAAAAATCCGGAGACCTACGACGCGAACGATGGTTCCGTAGTTGATTGGTAAGGGGCTATTGTAGATTGCAGATTGACGATTGTAGATGGGGCCTGCAAGGACCCTAGGAACATTGTCAACCAACTTACTGGCGAATAGCTGTAGACGAAATCTTGTTAGATCTGAATCGATAATTTTCAAAGTTTTAATACGCAGTTCCTATTTTCATTTAGCTCCAACTAATTTTCATTTAGCTCTAGCTAACCTTATTAGCTTAGTAACTATATAGGCCATCCTGCACCTCTACCTTATTACCTTATTTTGCCAACGTAGACCTTTTTGATAAAATCTGATGAAAGACTCGTATTCCTCTGCAAAACTAACTTTTTTATGATGTTCCGCTTGATTGAATATGTATTTACAAACTTTGGCAACATCGGATTTTGATACTGAAAAAGCAGATGCAGATTGTTGCCACTCAAATTGCCCTTTGGAAAGCTTGTTTTCATTTATAAATCGTCCAGTGCTTTCTGAAACTAACGTTGCAAAGACTTTTTCAGATAATTTAGGAGAGCGTGAAACAAGAAAATGAACATGGTCAGGATTCGCATGTATAGCATATAATTTGACTCATTATTATTCACAATACCTGTCATATTTCTCAATCCTTACCCGGTTTATTTCTTTAATGATGGGTGAGCGATTAATTATTACGAAAATGAAATGCGTGAATAGGTTGTTGTATTCTACTTTCATAGCATTTAGAATAAGGTAATAAGGTTAGGGTTTAATCTATTATTGCTTGTTACTAAGCTAATAAGGTGAGAGATTCAAATTAAGATAACAACGTTAGGTTTGCTTCGGATGCGTAAATACCTCGCAAAATATACACAAGACAACTAATGAGTTAAACCTTTCCAGGATAAATACCAGCTGAATAACGGGGGGGAAATTAAGCAAGAAATCTGGAATGAGTGGTGAAGGTGTCGTCTGGTTTTCCTGATTTTCTTTAAATGAAATGATTGTAGATTTAGAATGACGATTGTAGATTGATAATTGACCTACTAATTTAAAATCTACAATCTGCACTCCAAAGACTGACTAATGGACTTCAAGACTCAAAACTACCGTTGGATAATTGTTGCCCTTCTTTTCATGGCAACAACGATTAATTATATCGACCGCCAAATCATTGGGCTTCTCAAACCCATACTTGAAATAGAATTTGAGTGGTCAGAATCGGATTTTGCCAGGATTGTCGTTGCGTTCACCGCAGCTTACGCCATTGGGCTTTTGCTATTTGGAAGGCTGATTGATAGAGTGGGAACAAAAATCGGTTACTCTTTATCGGTTATCATTTGGAGTTTAATGGGAATGCTTCATGCGGCGGCTAATAGTGTTATTGGTTTTTGTGTAGTTCGGATTGGGTTAGGATTAGGCGAAGCTGGGAACTTTCCAGCCGCCATGAAAACAGTAGCGGAATGGTTTCCTAAAAAAGAACGTGCCCTGGCTGCTGGACTATTTAATTCAGGAACCAGTATCGGCGTTGTCATGGCCTTGATCCTAACGCCATGGATACTGAATTCTTATGGTTGGCGGCAGGTGTTTCTTATAACGGGTGCCCTTGGATTTGTATGGTTGATACTCTGGCTTTGGCTTTATGAAATTCCCCGCAAACAAAAGTACTTATCTAAAGAAGAATATTCCTTGATAACCGAGGAGGATGACATTCGTGCAGATGAAGAAATAAATTCAAAACCTACAAAGTGGATACGGCTCTTTACATTCCCGCAAACCTGGGCATTTGTTTTTGGCAAGTTTTTAATAGATCCAATTTATTGGTTTTTCCTATTCTGGCTTCCCTCCTATTTCTCATCCACTTTTAATCTGGATTTAAAGCGGCCAAGCCTCGAGCTAATGATCATTTACTCCGCCACCACCGTTGGGAGTATTGCCGGTGGTTATTTTTCGTCGCGTCTTATAAAGAGCGGCATGCAACCCCTGAAGGCGAGGAAAACCGTTTTGTTCATTATTGCCATTCTGGAACTTTCAATCATACTTGCCCAATATGTAACCAACGTTTGGGTTGCTGTTGGACTTATCAGTTTGGCCGTAGCGGCACACCAAGCGTGGGCCACAAACGTCTTTACTACTGCGTCTGACATGTTCCCTAAACAAACAGTTAGCTCAGTAGTAGGCATCGGTGGAATGGCCGGAGCCATTGGTGGAATTTTCTTTCCTGTCTTAGTGGGTTATTTACTGGATTCGTATAAAGCCTTAGGTAACCTTTCCGGCGGTTACAATATATTATTTACACTATGTGGTGTTACTTATCTTATTACGTGGACCATTATACACCTGCTAACAAGGAAACGTAATGTGGTATCATTAGCTGAAATACAATAACCGATTATGAACTGACAAGCCGATAATGATAAGATTAACAACAGTCAGTGACTCGATCGATGCAATGTTACTCCAGCAAAGATTGGAGATGGAGGGTATAGAATCATTTACGACAAATGAAAAATCACTACCCTGTTGCCCCATTTGAATGGAGTCTTAGGTCATGGAATTCAAATAATGGTAAGTGAGGCTGATTATGATAAGGCAAAAGATATTCTGATTGTCAAAGAAAATGAAAAACAAATCTTAACGTGTCCTCATTGTGGATCTTCAAATCTCGGGTATGGTATGGGAGGAAAGAAAAGATTAGGTGACCGATTGCTGATCCTGTTTTCCTTGATGTTTGCTATCCCAATGGGCAACATTAAAAATAAACACTATTGTAAGGATTGTAAGGAGAATTTTGCTAGTTGAATAAGAGGATGTTTGAATATGAATTTTGTTTATGTCTGCTACTACTGATACATTAGTTGTTGTTTACCATAGAAAAAATATGTGCAGACTTTTAAATTTACTAATCATCTTGCTAGTGACAATGCGAGTTTACGGGCAGGACTCTCCTTTTGTACAAGAGACTTGTGAATTGATCAAGAAGGCGAAAAACAAGAATGCAAATAGCCAGTTCAAGATTATTGAAAGCCAGACAATAAAATATTTTAGCTCATCATCGATTATTGAAACCGGAAACAATAACAAAGCACAAGAGGCTTATAGATATTACTACAAATTAAGCAGGGAACTGATGCGGAGTTGTCCTAATTATACGTTAGGAGTTTTTCCAATAAGTGCAAATAGAGTGGTTGACTTGGAGGGCAAATTCACAAAAGAACAAATTGATGCATTAAAGAATTTTTCGCTTGAATTATCGGATCAAAAAAACGTTAATTTATTTATTGTGACAATTGATGACTATTACCCTCAAGGGTCAATTGAGGAATTTGCAAAGAAAAAAAGAGATGATTGGAGCATGGGACGCAATGTAGAAAAGGGGGGCGTATTGATGGCTTTAAGCTTTAACAAAAAGCAAGTAATAATTTCTACAAGTGAAGAAGCAATGAAGCACTTAACCGACAAAGAATGTCGCGATGTGATTAAAATGATAACCCCCGAGTTTAATAATGGAAACTACTTCAAGGGGGTACTGAACGGACTTAATGGAATTAAGGAAAGATTGTAGATAACCATAAAACTACCTGCCGCCAAAGTATAAAGAACGATGCACCGGCAAGGAGTATGCCAGGATACGTAATGTCGAAGAGATCATCGGAATAGAACGTCTCTTTCTCTACAAAAGAAATCAATTGCGCAAAACGCAGATAAAAAAATTAATAAAAGATGTCCTAGCCGGCTTCAAAACTATGAGAGGCGTGTGGACTTGCCTAAAAAGTGAATGTTGAATTAACCGCAACCGGGCTTTCATTAACTTGCCCTAGCCATAACAATCCAAAGCACAGCACCTTCTCATTCGGATTAATTGTTTGACTATTACGTAATCAAGGGCGAAATTTGCACCACAGCCGTAACAGCAGTATGCACTACTGAGATAATTTTTCCAGTATGAGCACAAAATACGATGAATCTCTTTTTTGGGCGTGCTATCTTCTGTTCTTCGGTTTAAAGGATTTATATCATGAGTGTGCTATTTTTATTCGTACCTGAAAACTTGCTGGTGACCAATTTCTGGCTCTGGCAATTTCTAGGCCGCCTGCATCCGCTGGTAGTTCATTTTCCCATTGGGTTATTGGTTATCGCTTTGGTGCTGGAGCTCTTCACTTTAAATAAAAAAAATCAGGAATTACGTTCGGCGATAAACTTACTTTTGATAATTGGTGCCCTTGAGCGCTGTTGCCGCGGTAATATTTGGGTTGCTGCTGAAAACGCAGGATCAATACAGCGGCAGTGCTCTCGCGATTCATCAATGGTCAGGAATTGCAACAGCTATACTATCAGCAGCAACGGTGACGCTGCACCGGCTTATCATCAGGCACAACAAAGGGCATCTTCTTAAACCCTACCGGGCAGTTCTCATCTTTACCGTTTTGGGTGTAACGGTCGCCGGTCACTATGGTGCCTCCCTTACTCATGGCTCTGATTTTTTCACCAGTGTGTTGCCGTGGAACAACGCACCCAGGAATTCTGACTTTGATATCACACAATTCAGTAGCGATGGAACTCCGGCGTTGAAGGTAAATCAAATTGCAGATCTTAATCTGGAGGTGAGATCAATCTTTGCCCATAACTGTTATAAATGCCACAGTTCAGAAAAAATGAAAGGTGAGCTCCGTCTCGATAAAAAAGTATTTGTAATGAAAGGAGGAGAATCAGGCGATGTGATCAGCCCCGGCCATCCGGAAGAAAGTGAAATGATCCGGAGGTTGCAATTACCCAGAGAAGATGAAGAATCGATGCCTCCCAAAGGCAAAACTTTAAGCGAAAAAGAAATTGCCACCTTGAAATTATGGATTAAAATGGGAGCGCCCTGGCCTGAAAACGCTGAGGAAAAAAGTGTTTACAGGGTTGCAGAACTGAAACCCCGCATGCCTGCCTTACCTCAGGAACAAGCAGGATTAAAAAATCCGGTTGATCGATTTGTCAATGCTTATTTTAAAGAAAAAAAGATCGCCTGGCCTGCGCTGGTAGATGATAGGATCTATATAAGAAGGGTCTACCTGGATATTATTGGATTGCTGCCACCTCCTGAAAAAGTAGATGCGTTTGTAAAAGACAATGATCCCGATAAACGTGCCGCGATTGGTGAGGGAATTGCTTCGAGCGGAATGATGATTATGCCCAACATTGGTTGACGTTCTGGAATGATGCGCTGCGAAATGATTATTCCGGAACCGGATACATTACGGAGGGCCGCTTTTCAATAACGGATTGGCTATACGAATCTCTTAAAACGAACAAGCCTTATGATGTTTTTGTGAAGGAACTGATCAGCCCCGATAAAAGATCCGAAGGTTTTATCAGGGGAATAGAATGGAGGGGCACCGTAAACGCCAGTCAGCGCGTTGAAATGCAGGCTGCACAAAATATTTCTCAGGTATTCCTGGGATTAAACCTGAAATGCGCTTCCTGCCATGATAGCTTTGTCAGTGATTGGACACTAAAAGAAGCCTACGCTTTTGCCAATATATTTTCGGATTCAGCGCTTGAAATAAACCGATGCGATGTGCCTACGGGAGCTAATGGCGGGTACAGGCATTATTTTCTCTGAGTTAGGAACGATAGACAGTACCGCAACCGTTGATAAGAAATTAAAACAACTGGCCGAATATCTTACTGCCCCGAAAAACGGAAGGCTTTATCGCACCATCGTGAATAGAATATGGTCTCAGTTAATGGGCAGGGGAATTGTCGCACCTGTGGACCTCATGGATAATGTTCCCTGGAGCCAGGATTTACTGGACTGGCTGGCTTCGGATTTTGTGGAAAATAAAAATGATCTTAAGAAATTGATTTTTACAATCACAACTTCCAAAACATATCAAATGCCCTCGGTAGAAATCAAAAGTGAAGAGAAGCTTATTGCGGAAGACTATACTTTTAAAGGCATGCATCGCCGGAGGTTATCGGCCGAGCAATTTGCAGATGCGGTCAGTTCTATTATTTCACCCCGTTTATCATGATACCCTTAAAATATTTAATCCTTTCAAAAATTCTAAACCAGTTAAAACCGTCGCCGTATGCGAGAGCTTCACTGGTAAAAAATGATGGCTTTTTAACTGCTTTAGGCCGGCCTAACCGTGAGAATGTTTTAACGGGAAGAGCATCCCAGGCCAATCTTTTGCAGGCGCTGGAACTTACCAATGGTAATCGGTTTAACACGGCTTTGGAATCAGGCGCTAAAAAATGGAAGGAACAGTGCAAGACGAGCCAGGAAATTATTCAGTCGGTTTATAAAAAAGCTTTGGGCCGCGAACCTGAACCGGATGAAATGAAAGTTGCTTTGAATATGCTTGGCTCATCACCAGATGATGGTGCCGTGGAAGATTTCCTGTGGGCGGTTATGCTTCTACCTGAATTTCAATTAATTTATTAGTCGAAAGTAATTTTAGATAAGGTCTGATAGAGATATATGTATGAATAGAAACTTGAACCGGAGAGAATTTTTGCAAAAAACCAGCGCAGCCACGATTGCTGCTTTGGCGGCAGGAATGCCCGCGTCTGGTCTCTTGAGTTCTTGCAGCAAAAACAAAATTCAATCAAAGGCCGATACGGTGATCCTGCTCTGGATGGCAGGAGGAATGGCTCATACGGATACTTTTGATCCGAAAAAATATACGCCGTTCGAAAAGGGAATGCAAGCCAACAGCGTGTTGAGCACTTTTAAATCAGTACCCACAGCGTTAGATGGAATTCATTTTTCCGAAGGCCTTCAAGTCGATAGGAAGTGTGATGAACCTGGGTACAATTATCCGTTCGTATGTGGCTGCCGATCTCGGCCATATTCTGCATTCAAGACATCAATATCATTGGCATACCTGTTATGAACCTCCTCAAACCGTAGCCGCTCCCCATATCGGTTCATGGATTGCCAAAGAATTGGGGCCTAAAAATCCGGTGATCCCAGCATTTATTGATATCGGTCAACGATTTACCGTCGGAGAAGCCGAGGAATTGAAAGCTTTTCATACCGCAGGTTTTTTGGGAAACGAATTTGGCCCATTCTTTATTCCGGATCCCAGCACAGGTCTGGAAAGTGTAAAGCCTCCGGTAGGAATGAGCTATGAGCGCTTTGAAAAGCGAAATCAACTTTACAATGAACTTATAAATAAGAGTCCCTTCAATGAATACGGAAGTGAGTATCAAAAAGAATCGCTGAAACGTTCGATGGAACAAGCTTACATGTTGCTGAATTCTCCTGAAGCAAAAGCTTTTGACCTGAGCAAGGAGCCAAAAGAAAGTTATGATAAATACAACACCGGACGATTTGGATTAGGTTGCCTCTTGGCCCGAAGACTTACAGAACAAGGTGCAAGATTCATTAGTGTAACAACGGAATACGAACCCTTTAAGGGTTGGGATACTCACGAAAATGGGTATACACGGTTAATGGACATGAAAAAACAAATCGATGGTCCTGTGGCCCAGCTGATCAAAGACCTGAAACAAACCGGACATTTGGATAGAACCCTTGTTATTTTAGCCAGTGAGTTCAGCCGCGATATGATGGTGGAAGGCCGGCCCGGAGCAACAGTCAAGGAACAGGTGGACCAGCCCGATGTTATTCAGGAAATCAAACACTATGGTATGCATCGCCACTTCACAGACGGATGTTCCATATTAATGTTTGGCGGAGGCATTAAACAGGGTTTTGCATACGGAAAAACATCGGATGAACGCCCGTGTAAAACCATAGAAAAGCCAATTAAAATTGATCAGATACACCAGACGTTGTATCATGCTTTAGGCATTCCGGAAGATACCAATTATGTAATCGAAAAAAGACCGTTTTATACAACGCCCGATGGAAAAGGAGTAGCTGAAATGGAATTATTTGCCTAGAATATCTAAGAAAAATGAATGCTTAGTCGTGGAGCCGTAAGAATCGAGGCCGACACCAACAAGAACAAATTGACGACAAAAAAGACATCAAAGTCAAGCAAACGTTTTGGCATAAAGCCGTACGTGATTGTAATTGGAGTACTAGTTCTTGCATTGACCATTTATGTTGGCTTTCGCATGCAGACATCTGAAAGACGACTAATTCCCATCAGCATTTTAGCATTAGTTGCAGGTGTCATTTTTGAAGGTAAAAGACTTTCTGATAAGTGGCAGACAGTTTTGATAATTGCTTTTGCGTCTTTTGTTTTTAGCTTTCTGGCATTTTTTCCCGGCAAGAACGAACATAACTACAATTTTGAAAGTCATATTGAGATGTGGCCTTATTGGTTCATCATAATCTTTGCTATTTCTTCAATTGCATTTCATGGTGACAAAGTAATACCTAAGCTGTCAGAAGGGATTACTTTACTTCAATCAATGGCAGTAGTTTACTGGGTTATCGACTACGGCTTCATTGATACAGACAACTTGTTTTTAAAATCCCTAATGATTATCGGACTCGTATTTTCTTTTTATTCAGTATTTCATGCTTTTACCCATGCAATTTTATCAAGCACAAGCAGGCTGACGTTGAGTATTTGGAGTTCCATAATAATGATGCTTTTCGCCTCTGATAACATTTATGGAGTTTACCAAAACGAGCAAATAGAAAACACAGCAGACATAACTCACGGACTATACATCGGACTCCAGTATTTTCTTTTAGGTATTTCAATTATTTACATTGTTCAAAATTTTTTAATGCTAGTGGGTTTCTTACCAGGAAAAGGCACATTTTTCAATAAACAATATTTTCATGATATAAAAGAACTAAAAAGCGACCATATAAAACGGTATTCAGAAAGACAAGTAAGCACGCTACATTCTTTTTTTTGTGTTCTTTTTACTGGGACAATTTTTGTTTTAAATTTCCACTACCAGATACTCCCAAGGCACGTTGCTATCTGGTCGGTGTTTACCATTTTTCCCTTCATACTAACACTATACGACTATGCAAGTCATTCTAGGAAGAGGGAAAAGATTTCATAGTAATATCCTCAACATTACGTGGCCTAATTGGTTATACACCAAACCAATATCTGAAATTCGGAGAGCCAGATAGTGAATGAAATTGTCGGTTTTGTTCTATTCCGAGGACTGTATCAGTTTCCTTTGCAATAGAAATTTTAAAACCGAAAACATCATGACAAATCAGATTTATCCTTGCTTGTGGTTTGATGGTCAAGCCCAAGCAGCTGCAAAGTTTTACTGCGGAATTTTCAAAAACTCAAAAATTACAGCCGACAATAAAATGGTTGTAACGTTTGAACTAAACGGCAAAAAGTTTATGGGGTTAAATGCCGGAACCCAATTCAAATTCAATGAAGCCGTTTCGTTTGTTGTGGACTGCGACACACAAGAAGAAATTGATTACCATTGGAATAAGCTTAAAGACAAGTTCGGAGTTTCCTGGCAAATTGTACCAACAGTTTTGCCGAAACTTTTAAGTAATCCCGACAAAGCTCAACGCGTTATGCAGGCCTATATGAAAATGAAAAAGTTAGACATTAGGACATTGGAAAACGCCTGACAAATTGGACATGAAATAAAGGTACGAACTATAACATTGTTCGGACCTTTTATTTTTGTTGCCTATCTTGTGTAGTAAGTAATCAATATGCGCATCGCTTTCATTGTTCTGCTAACTAGCTTAGTGCTATTCACCGCTTTTGTTGTCAGCAACAAAAGGAATATTCATCCCGTGGTTTCAAAAAAAATTGAAATCCGTGGGATTTATGGAAGTCCTGAACCCTTCTGGAAAAAAAATCTCAGGCTGGACGAACTCGGTGTGAATGCGATCTTTATTCATGATGGCTCGATCAATGAAAGCATGATGAAACGCGCGAAGGATGAAGGCCTCAAGGTGTTTGCAGAGTTTGCAACACTCAATGGCAAAAATTACGTGGAGGAACACACAGAGGCATGGGCTATTGACAAAAATGGAAACAAAGTAGAGCCCGCCACATGGTTTATGGGTGTATGTCCCACAGAACCGGGATTCCGGCAGTATAGAATGAATGAGCTAAGAAAGCTTTTGCGAAAATTTAACCTGGACGGAATATGGATGGATTACCTGCACTGGCATGCGCAGTTTGAAGATCCGGAGCCAATTCTTCCTGAGACCTGTTTTTGTGAACATTGTCTTACTGATTTCCAATCAGCTTCAGGCATCAACGTGCCGGAAGGAAACACATCAAAAAAAGCGGAATGGATTCTTGAAAATCATGATACTGCCTGGCGAAATTGGAGATGTTCAGTTATTGCGGGATGGGTACGGGATTTCAGAAAAATCATAAACGAGGAAAAGCCAGGTGCGTTATTAGGAGTGTACCATTGTCCGTGGGACGATGATGATTTCAATGGCGCACGACGCCGAAACCTCGGGCTTGACTATGATTCGTTAAGAAAAATTGTAGATGTTTTTTCGCCCATGGTTTATCATGGACGGATGGGAAAAAGTCCGGAATGGGTGAAAGAGAATATACAATGGTTCTGTAACCGGTTAAATATTAAGGCGGGTATGTTTCCAAAAGTTTGGCCAATCGTACAGGCTTATAATGATCCAAAAATTATTTCAGCGAGCGAATTTGAAAAGGTCTTAGCAATATGGATCAGGAGCCCAGGCAACAGGCGTGATGATGTTCACCAGTAACTTCTGTAGCAGAAGATGAGCAGAAGATAGAGACAATGAAAAAAGTTTATTCGGCATGGAGTAAACAGAAATAGAAAAATCAGAACGAGCTTTATGGAAGTGGCCTGATCCTGAATATTTTTCCATCGCATCGTGAACAATCCCCCGCTGTCCATGCCGTGCATTTGTAAGCCGATAAATCCGCGTGGATGCGTCTTATAGACTTCGTCATTCACTAGGTCCTCCACCGGATGCCCATTTACCCAGGTTTGTATACGCGAACCTTTTGCAACAATCCTCATTTTATTCCAGCCGTCATTATGCAGATAATGATGGCCATTTTGTATTTTTTCCTCCGAAGAAAGCCAGCCCGTCCCCAACGCTTCACCGTAAATAAGCCCTGTCGTCGGAGTCCCCTTCCGATGATTTCTTTGCATTTCCACCTGCGGTCCATTTACCCTGCCAGCTCTAAGGTCATACCCTTCGCCTTCAGTGAACGGTCTTACCTTGGATCGGATTTGTATTCCCGAGTTTGTTACACTATCGATCATGACCTCCAACTCGAGTTCAAAATCGCCAAACTCCTTTTGTGTGCAAAGAAAAGAATTACGACTTCCTGCAACGGTTCTCCCCACAATAGCGCCATCCTCAACGGTATATCTATGTGATCCGTTGAGATGTACCCAGCCGTTTAAGGTAAGGCCATCAAAGAGATCAATCCATCCACTATCCACCGCTTTATTTGCTGCCGGGGCCTGGTCTTCTTCAGAAGGAAGTGCGAAAGCAATTATTGAATCTCCATATTTAGTTGCGTTTTTCCCTCCTCCCCCAGCTGCAATGACCACATATTGCTTTCCATCAATTACGTATATGCTAGGAGTTGCGTAGCCTCCGGCTGGCAACTTATACTCCCATAACACATTGCCTGAATGGGTATCAAACGCACGGATCTTTTCGTCAGGGGTGGCTGCGATAAATACGATACCTCCTGCGGTCGCAACAGGTCCTCCGAAGTTTTTTGCTCCCGTGTGCCGGATGCCTTTCTCAACCATCTCTGGATATTCACCAAGAGGAACCTTCCATACGATGGAACCCGTATTCAGATCGACGGCATTCAGCGTACCCCATGGAGGTGAAATGGCCGGCGCTCCATAGAGGTCCAGAAAAAAAGGTATCTCAACGGAATAGCGGGTACGAGCGCCTGCAGTATCGCCACGCTGAATGGTTCCATTCTCACTTCTCAAAAATGCAACGAGGGCATTTACCTCTTTATCCGAAAGCTGCGTGAATGCAGGCATTATACCTGATCCCTGGCGCAATGTAGCTTCGATTTGTTCGTCTGTTTTCTTCAGGTTGATAAGCGCAGGATAGAGCGGAGGATTTCCCTGTCTCTCCAACCCATGACAAGACGTACAGTTTTTCTTATATATCAGCGCGCCATGTTCAACTGGCGTCGTAGTCTTGTCCATATCGTAAAACATCCGAAGCGTATTGACAGAGGGAGCTTCATTGGCATTCACGTACAGAACATTGAGAGAAGGATCGAATGAAGCGCCACCCCATTCCACTCCTCCCTGATGACTTGGTGTGGTAATAGTGCCTTGCAATGAAGGGGGAGTGTAAATAAAACCAGTTTCATACTTTCGAAACTGTGCCAAAGCAGAAGCGCGGGATTCAGGAGTAACATTGGTAAGATCCGCCTCGTCCAGGGATAATCGTACAAGCGGAGGAGGCTTTAAAGGAAATGGCTGCGTAGGCCAGGCTTCCTCCCCCGGCACCGTCGACGCGGGAACTGGAATTTCTTGCACCGGGAACAACGGCTTTCCTGTATCACGGTCCAATACGAAGGTAAGTCCCATCTTTGTCAGCTGTACAACGGCATCCCTGGATGAACCAGCAGATTGTATCGTAACCAGGATAGGTGCTGCCGGATTATCATAATCCCAGATATCGTGGTGCACCGTCTGGTAATGCCACTTGCGTTCACCGGTTGCAGCATCCAGGGCCACAACACAATTGCCAAACAAGTTTGTCCCCTTCCGGAACCCACCATAAAAGTCATTTGCGGGCGACCCTGTTGCAAAGAAGACCCAGCCTCTTTTTTCGTCGACTGAAAATCCGCCCCAGGGGTTAGCTCCCCCGTAGATCTCTCCATCTATAAACTTCCAGGTATCGTATCCAAACTCACCCTTTTGTGGTATGGTATGAAAGATCCATTTGAATTCTCCCGTCACGGCGTCAAATGCACGCACATGTCCCGGTGTTGAATTATACTCTTCCGGTACACGGGAAGTCACGATCAGGAAGTTTCTGTATACTATCCCAGGCGTTGTGACTTCAATGGAAGCGTTGACGGGGTCCATTCCCAAATTCTTCCGTAAATCGATAAAACCTCCCTCGCCAAACGATTTGATCATTGCGCCCGACTTTGCATCCAGTGCATAGACTTTATCATTCACGAAATGAAAAATGCGTTTGCCTTCAGGCCCCTTCCCAATACGTTACACCCCGGCTACGGCCGCGAAAAATCTTTTTATCCTCATTGTATTGCGCGGATTCAAACTTCCAGACTTGCTCTCCAGTTACGGCATTCAATGCAATTGCATCCAACCTGGGCGTTGTGAAATACATAAGGCCTTCAACGATGATCGCATTAGAATACATGGATGGTCCGTTGGGATCTCCGGTGTGATATTCCCAGACCGGCTTAAGTTTGCTTACATTGGCTGCATTGATCTGCGCCAACTCCGAATATTGATTGGACTTTTTATCGCCGCGATAGATCGCCCAGCTGGTATAGTTATCATACTTATCGATAGTCTCATTTTTGGAAGGTCCCTGCGGCGTGCTTTTCTGGCAGGAAAGACTCAGTAAAGCCACGAAAAACAACACGTAAAAGGTGAAAGATTTCATTTGGGTAATATTTGTATAATAAGCACAGGCCGATGAAATTCCATCATTAAGATATGACAGGCTCATCAACCACCTGTATACTCTTTCCATAAGCGGGTAATGGCATCATGGTTAAACTCTCCGGTGTAAATGATTAACCTGTACCGAATCACTTCAGTTTTACCTTTTTGGATACTCCAATCTCCCAGAATTTGTCGTGAAGGCCCAATACCCAGTTCGTTATCTACCCGCCAGGCTATGGGAAAGTCCAGCGTTATCCGGATGATCCAGAATGGCGATATGCGCCTTGTCTTCGCGCCCATCGATCTGGATTCCGATATCGTTCCAATTGGCACGTTGCCCTTCCGCTTCGCTATTTCTTTTTCCATCAGCATTGATTACTTCACCATCAATGCCTTCACGCCATGGCATGCGAAGAAACAAACCGCCAACATAAAATTTTTCCAGCGTTACATCCGTTTTTGCTTCCCCACGCCATTCAAGGTCAAGGAAAAATTTTCCATCGGTCTCATGCATAGACCATGTTTGGGTTTCCGTAAGGATTGCACCGCCCTTCTCGTCGAGCAAATCGTAAGCCATCTGCCATTTTACCTTTGGGCCGTTTGCTTCTATTGCACGAGCCGAAATCCTGCGCCAGTAATCTCCTTGCCAGTTCATAAAATAATCCCGGCCATTCACTTTTTTCAATCCCCAATAAAGTCCGGTTTGATGCTTATGATGAGCAGGACTAAATTCCGTAAGCACTCCATTCCCATCAGGGGCTATAATCGGATGTATATACGGTCGAATTTTAGATTTTACGTTTTGTGTTAACAACAGCTCGTTGCCGTTTCGAAATACAGAAATAGTCTCGGCGCTTTGATCGTGACGCAGCGTTAAATTTTGAGCATTCTTGTGTTCGTTTTCCCACTTATTATACCCGGTGTGGAAAATGAGGAATATCGCAACTATGATAAATGATTTCATGCAAACAATTATACACCTAAATATATTGCAAAGGCTGATGTTTAACAATTTGCATCACTGACCTTAATTTGCTCTCGATTCACTTTTGTGTTTCCTTTAGAAAAAGTATGGGAAGGCAAATCGAACTCTGTACTACGGCTGAAGACAATATGCTGTTAAAAAATTACTCAACGATAATTTCAATGGTGCATAATTTCAAAATTTCGATCAATCGACAGAGAGACTATGGCTCCCCCCTTCGACCAGTTTGGCGATACCGATTCCACGATCAGAATATGGAACAAGGAATTTGACTGTCAATTGATATTAGACCATGACATGTAAAGTTCCTGAGCGCAGATGCAGCCAATAAGATTTGGTTACCTTTAAAATGAAATACATTACCGCTATGTTTAAAAACTATGTAAAAACGACTTATCGTCACTTTTCGAAAAGCAAAGTGAATTTCGTTTTTAAATTGGGTGGCCTTACAATGGCACTGCTTAGTTTTTTGATCATTACGATTTACATTACTTATCAACTATCATTCGACAAATACCACGAGGACTACGCATCCATTTATAGAGTGAATTCAATTAGGGACGAAGATGGAACGTTAGAGAAGTATGCCATGGTTCCTTCGGCTATTGGTCCCTCGTTAAAAGCTGAACTGCCGGAGGTATTCAGCTTTACTCGAATAAGCGAGGCAGAAGGGATGCTCATCAGGCATAAGGAGAATTTAATGCGAACCGGTGGATTTGTTTCCGCTGACAATTCCATCTTTGATGTTTTGACCTTCAAATTTATTAAGGGTGGAAAACACGCTATCGACAGACCTGCCACAATTGTATTAACATTATCTGCGGCCAAACAAATATTTGGAAATGAAGATCCCATAGGGAAACTAATTTCTTTTCCTGAGAAAAATAACAGAACACTTGAAGTAACGGGCATCGTTGAGGATTTGCCGGCCAATACCCATATGCCGATTTATGCCATCATGCCTTTTAACGCCTTTGAAAATTCGGAACCAATGAACCGCAACTGGGAGATTTCGTGGGATGGTTCCGTTTTCCTTTACCTGCGATTATATCCTCAAACAGATTCTGATCTGTTTCAAAAAAAAATGCAAGCGCTGATAAAAAGAAATATTGCAAAACACGACGACGGGCAGGAGAAGCGATTTAGTGTATTCCTTCAACCGATAGATGAAATTTACATAAGCCCTGGTTTTAAAATGGAATTTCTTAAGAAAGGCAATGAGTTCTATGTGTACGTCTTTTCCTTGCTGGGTTTTTTCCTCTTAATGATTGCCTGCATCAATTACATCAATCTTTCGATTGCCGACTTTCATAACCGAAGCAAAGAAACAGGTATTCGAAAAATATTGGGCGCACGCAAGAAGCAAATTGCATTTCAGGTAACCATAGAGTCATTGTTCTATTGTTCAGCGGCGTTACTAATAAGCATTGTAATTCTCTACATGATATTTCCTCAGGTGTCAACATTCCTTGACCCAAACCTGAACTTTTGGATGTTGTTCAACCCTCTCGTCATATTTATGGTGGCAGTAACCGTTCTTTTTATTGTCATCTTTTCAACTGCTTACTCGGCTATTAAGCTGTCCATCAACAGTCCCATTAAAGACCTGAAGAAAGAAATAATATTTGGAAGAGATTTATCCATGGGAAAGGTTCTTTTGCTGACACAATTTGTAGTATCCATGATATGCATTTCAGTTACCCTGGTCGTGTACTACCAGATTGACTTTGTCGAGACTAAAGACCTTGGGTTTGACCGCACGAATATTGTTACATTGATAATGCCTGATGAGTATCCGCCTGAAAAAGCTGAAGTACTTAAAAATGAATTGAAATCCTCGGTAGGAGTTGAGGAGGTGTCGTATTCATACTATCTCGTAACAGGCGTTCCTTATTTGAAGGACTGGTACAAAGTTGAAATTGGAGGCACGATGAAACAACTTCTGCTAAATGAAATATTTATTGATTATGAATTCTTCAAGACCATGGACATCGAGATTTTAGCAGGCCGGGGATTTGACATCAAAAACTTAACGGACCCAAAGTCAGCCTTTATTGTAAACGAAACGGCCGCGCGGGAATTTGGCTGGGATGACCCTATTGGTAAACGTATTAGCTTCGGCTATGGAGAGACAACCGGTGAAAAATGGGAAGGAACTGTTGTAGGTTTATCAGCAGACTTTAATACGCGGTCGCTTCACAACAAAATTGAGCCTCTGGTTATTCGCTTGCCATTCGACGAATTTCCGGGCATGTCTCTCAATATCAAAGTAAAGGGTGAATTTAAAAAATCGATAGCCTCCATAAAATCTACGTACGAGAAAGTTCTGCCAGGCTACCTTATGGACTTTAGGTCAATGGAAGAAATATACGACAACCAATATCGGGAGGAAAATAAGGCGTTAAGTGCATTACAACTTGGAACCTGGATTGTCTTATTAATTTCATGCTTCGGAATTTTTTCACTTTCCATGTTCCAGTCCATGAAAAGAATGAAAGAGTTTGGTATTCGAAAGGTCTTAGGTGCAACCGTCGAACAGATTGCGTTTCTGCACATAGGTTACTTTCTGAAAATTGCAATGATTGCCAGTTTCGTTGGTTTGCCTATTTCATTTTGGCTGACAGAACAATGGCTTGATGGATTTGCTTACCGAATAGAACCAAGTATTATTGTTTTCTCGACTGTAATATTAATTCTGCTACTACTAGTTATTTTATCGGCGGCGTATTCATCATTAAAAGCAAGCAGAATGAATCCCGTTGATGCAATTAAACTTGAATAAAAAAAGCAATCGAAGAAATGAACAAAAAATTTCTTTTACATCGGCAAGTATTCCCAGAATAGTTTGGGTAATGGTTAAAGAAAATTAAACGCATTGTAAGCTGAACTTTTGTCAAGGCGTATATCCATTTTTTTGTAAAAAGGAAATGTGTTCGGATTTTTCAAGGGCGGGAGACCATTGCTACGATTTGTATCCACGAATAAATTTATTTACTTCATAAAAGTAACGCGTCTGGATTTAAGCAATAACAATTCATGAAACGGTTAGGGCAAATCGGTTTAATCATACTCTCGTTTGTTTTACTGCTCGCTGGCACAATAGCTTTGCAGCATGTAGATCCGAAACAAAAAAAGCCCAGCGTTGAAACCTACGTGTTTGAAGATACCCTCGCAAACCGGAGCTACAACCTCGATAGCTTAAAAGCAATCATCGGTGGGAATAAAGGCCTTCCGGAAGGATTTGAGATAGCGGCAGCCATTGCTTATTCGGCCTTTCCACAGTTAAAGGATGTGAATATTGACATGATACTTACACCCGATGGTGCGCCAATGGAATCTACGGTGGCTATCGGCTCGCTGTTTGGCTCACGGCAGAACAGGCGGTATCTCATTTTACTCAACGACGCCCAAAATTCTTTTTTTGACCCTATACTCCTTCGCTCCCTTCCGTTTGATGCGCAAGTCGGAATTTTGGCGCACGAATTGGGACATGTGGTTTACTACCACGAGTTAAACATCTTCGCGTTCGGTAAATGGGGGCTGAAGTATTTGCGAGACGATGAATTCCGTGCAACACACGAACGATCGACTGACCTCATGCCAATGTATCACGGACTTGGAAGCCAGATTTATCAATACGCCTATTTCGTTCGATATGACCCCACTTGCAAAGCCTTCTACGAGCAGGAAAAAGACTTTATGGATAAGTATTACTTAACAGACAAAGAGTTGTTAGCAATTGATAAATAATCTGCGCGGCTTAAGTAGTATCACTTTACCTTCTTTCCCTTCATCACTTGTCCGGATTGATATAATGTCAGTGTTCTGTCGTCTTTATCAAATGTGACTTGTGCATTCACAACCTTTACAAAAAATTCACTGTTGGATTTTGCAAAGAGCTCGACTTTTGGATTTCCGGTCGCCTGACCATAGAGTTGGTTTGCTTCGCGGGTCACGGTAAGATCGAGCCCTTTATGGATCGTATACGTTCCAGTGTATGCTTCTAAGGTTTCTTCAGGGACATGAACAATTGGTGGTTCCCATTTTACACCAAGTTTCTCCAACGCACTTAAAGCAGTAGTATTCGCGGGATTTATAGCCAACGACTTCTTATAATTATCGACAGCAAGCGACTCACTACCATTTTCGAGGAGCGCATTTCCATAATTTTCATAAACACTATAAGAATCGGGATACAGTTCCACATTTAGTTTAAATATGGCGAGCGCCGCTGGTAAGTTTGTTTTGGTATACGAGTAACCCAGGGTATTTAATACAATTTCAGAAAAATCGTATACATCTTCCTTGTCTTTCTTGATAGCTTTGTAATGTGCGACGGCTGCATCGACACCCAATGAATCCAACACCTTCCTGAATTCTGGTACGATCGAGGCCTTCACGGGATTCAACATAGAACCCGGATTCAACAACTTAAAACCTATATCATCAGCACCTTCCGTTGAATTGGTGAAAACAACAACGCCTTTCTGTATATCTTTCACAAATCCGGCAAAAGTTCTGTATCCACCTGTCCCTCCACTGTGACAGATCACGTCACCAAGCTTTCCTTTGACAACGTGCCACCCTAGTCCTACACGTGCCTCTCCAGCCTGAAGATGACGTACCAGGTGAGACTTATCCATCGCCGACTTGAGGCGGGTTTGAGTTAATCCAATATTGGCCGCTAAAAATTTCAACATGTCGTGAACAGAACTTCGAATACCACCTGCGCCTGCTAAGGTAGGTATGTCCCAAGAAGAAACTTCCTTACCTGCACTATGTCCAATAGCCAGATTCTTTTTCATGTTGTCATCGAATATGATTTTAGTTTCTCTCATTTCCAATGGCTCGGCAATGGTGCTGATCATTAGTTCTTCGTAAGACATACCGGCATTCGAGGCGAGAATATGTCCTAAGAGGCCTTGTGCGAAATTTGAATATTCATACTCAGAACCAATATCACGCGATAGCACATATCCTGAAAGAAACGCGTACATCTGGTCGACGGTGTAATCCGCGTAAGGATTTGTGAAATCTTTGGGAGAAAAGTTATCAGGCATTCGGGGCAGTCCCGATGTATGATCCGAAAGGTGACCGAGCGTGATCTCTTTTCCATTACGTTTCGGAACCCGAGCAGTAGACGGCAAATATTTTTGCGCTGGATCATCAATGTGAAGTTTACCGGCTTCATCTTGGCGGGCTAATAGTATTCCGGTAAAAACCTTAGAGATGGATCCGATCTCATAGATGGTATGTTCATCGGCTGCTGAGCCAGTGAGGCTTTTTTTACCGAAGCTGTAATAGCGTGGTCCCTTGATATCAATAATACCCACTACAATACTCGGATTTATTCCTTTGTCAACCCTGCGATGAATAGATTGAACAACGGAGGGAGACAGGTCTTCGCTGGATGGTTTTTGACACGCAATAAGTAATACGAGAATTGCGCAGTAGCTGACAATAAGTTTCATAAAGATTCTGTTATTGAGGGCTTTACAAGATAACTAAATATGTAGGTATTGGAAACGTTAGCCAATGGATCGGTTGAGAAAATATCATGCGCTTCTTTGTTGGAATGATTCCACTTGCAAGTCATTCTTCTTAACTATCTTAAGTCGGCAGTTGATAGAGCAAGAGTAGGTTTAGGAATGAAAGGAATTGACGAGCTAATTAACACTATTTCTCATAGGCCTTGGAATCTTCCGATAGGTCCATGGAATTACTATCAAGAATGGAATAACGCTTTATTTCTTCACTGGAAAGTATCAACCGATGCGTTAACTAAACTCATTCCCAAAGACATTTCCCTTGACACATTCAATGGGGAAGGTTGGATCTCCCTAGTGGCATTTACTATGGAGCGGATCCGGCCGAGAAACCTTCCATCTGTTTCAATAATCTCGGACTTTCATGAGATTAACATTAGAACCTACGTTACTCATGATAATAAAAGCGGTGTTTACTTTTTAAATATTGAAGCTGAAAAACAAATCTCTTGCTACGTAGCACGATTATTGTCAGGACTACCTTACACAAAAGCAAGTATTCAGTTTCAAACAAAAGACACCTCCCGCAAGTATGTTTCAACCAACACACAAAAAGGTTTCCAGCTCAATACAAATTTTATTATTGGTGAAAGAATAATTAATAAATCAGCGTTAGACAACTGGCTCACTGAACGCTATTGCTTGTACCTTAGCAAAGATGAAAAGGTTTTCAGGTACGAGACTCATCATAAATCCTGGGATTTGAATGAGGTTAAAATTTTAGATTTAAAGACCGACTATAAAATCGGAAATATCTTGCTTAATAGAAAACCGGACTTGGCTCATTTTTCAGCCGGTGTGAAAGTAGTAGCATGGCGTCGGGAATGTCTCAATAATTGAAAAAAAATTATATTCCGTAATTACCGGAGCAAGCTATCTTTCCAGGATTCGAATCAGATCGTCATTCAAATAATAAATTTCTTTGCCGTCTTTTTTTGGTGTTAGAATTTTCGCGTTTACTAATTCATCCATGTATTTCGTAATGGTCGTTCTGGATGATTTTTTCAATACTTCACCAATTATTTTTGGACGGCTATAGGGCTGACTAAAAAGTGCTTCATTAACATCTTTATTGTACCATTTAATATGTTTTCTGCCATGCTCCAACGTAACCTCCATTTGTTTTACAATTTGATTGATCAAATCATTTGTTAATAAAGAGGTACTCTCAACTGCATCTAGCATATACATGATCCAATTCTTCCAGGATGCACGTTGCGTAACTCCCGCAAGGTTGTAATAGTATTCATCTTTGTTCAGGATGATATACTTTGACAAGTAGAGCACGGGGCGGGAAAGGAGTTTTTTATTCACTAAATACAAGAGGTTCAGAATTCGCCCTGTCCTTCCATTTCCATCGTGGAATGGATGTATGGCTTCGAACTGATAATGCGCAATGCACATTTTTAACAAGGGGTCAGTAGAATACTCCACATCGTTGTTAAGATATTCTATCAAATTATCCATTAACTTTTCTATGATATTTTCTCCCCGGGGAGGTGTATAAATTACCTCACCCGGCTTTAATTCACTATCTCCACGTTTTATCACAACCATGGACTGAGGAGGACGCAAGCCTCCCTTTGTATCTTTAATCTGTTGAAAAATTTTTGTGATCAAATTCAGATTTATGACTTGTTGTTCCTCCAAGGTTTGATATCCGTTCCAAAGTGCCTCGCGGTAACGAAGTACTTCTTTTGTAGCAGGATTACTTTTGTCTTTCCCAGCCGTGTCTGAAATGGCTTTATACAATTCATCTTCTGTTGTAAAGATATTCTCGATGGCCGTTGATGTTTTGGCCTCCTGTAAACCGATCGTATTCACAAGCATCTCGGGATTGGGAAGTCTTAGAACATTGCTGTTAACAGAAGATAAAGCGCGTGAGGCCTTGACAAGCTTTTTCAATATTTCAGAATCATTATCAACTTCTTTCGAGGCCTGAAGGTTGGGTAGATCGTTAAAAGGGTGATTTCTATCGTATTTCGCCATATCATGTCCATTTTTTTAAAAAATATGAACATAACGCAAAATTACACCTATAAATTGGACATAAACAAGCAACATGTCCATATTTTAATAAAAACTGGACACATCGTCAAATACGTCCAGTTTCTCTATATGTTGACCGCTGCTCCACCGACAAAGCAACTTCACGCTGCCGTTCACCGAGAGTCTTCGCTCGCAAAAATTGAAAACCTGAGTAAGACAATTGAAGAAATTTACGATTCGGAAGGCGAACCTATAAATTAAAAATTAAGCATTGTAAATAACAGCTCTGGAAACCTGCGCACAACACGTGTCCGGTTTTTTAAAATCATTCTAAAAATATAATCTTCAATTTCTCAATATCATTACCAATATCATCCAGCCAAACCGTTGCACTTGGTTCTGAAGTATTTTGAATTCTTTGATCCGGAATTCCACGACTATCTTTGATGAAAAATGGAATAGATAATCCATGTGGCTTGAAGACCATAGGTTTTCGGTCTTATTTCAATTCAACTATTGGCCATTCTTCGCTATCCCATTTCAGTTCTGTAACAATAAGTTGTGAAATTCCATTATCCGCTATGGAATAGCCATGTGCAAAAAGATATTCTTTACCGTCGATCTTATAGACTGAGTTGTGTCCTAAGGCCGCCCATTTTTTACCATCGCCAATGGCTACAACCGTTCCACCTCCATCCATCATGGAAAATCCTGCTCGATCGACATAAGGGCCCGTTACAGATTTCGATCTGCCTACTACAATGTGATAATTGCTTTTTACGCCCCGGCAGCACATATCAAAAGAAACGAATTGATAATAGTAATCGCCATGCTTGTACAGAAAGGCTCCTTCTGTTTGACTGTCTTCCAAGCCATAGTTATACATTTTTTGTGTGCTAGGGCGGCGGGATATGGAATGCCATTCTTCAGGCCATTTTAGTTTCATCATATCATCCGTCATTTTAACTGCTTTGATACCATCCCAGAACGAGCCGAAGATGAACCACGGAGTTCCCTGTTCATCAACGATTACATTGGGATCAATCGCTTGCCACATATCCCGGTTCAACACTGACTGTACTATTTTACCATGATCGGTCCATTTATAATTTGGGCTTTTTGGATTAAGGGTGGGCGTTGATGCATGACCAATTGCCGCGTGTGGCTTACCTGGCTTTGCATTGCATGCGTAAAACAAATTATATTTACCCTGATAGAAAATAATATCGGGAGCCCAAATGTCTCCCTTAAAATCAGGCAACGCTTCCTTTACCCATTCGGGATCCTTGTCGAAAACTGGATTGCCCTTTTGCCAGGTTTTTAGATCTTTTGAATAAAGCGTGCTGACACCGGGACCAGTACCGTAAACATAATACGTGTCACCATCTTTCGCCATTACGGGATCATGGATCGGAGGGCTTTTGGGATCAAAAACTGCGGGTTGGGGTATAACAGCAGACGCTTGCTCCTGTGCCATACTTGAGCCTGCAATAACTAGCATACTGCAGCAAAAGAATATTATTTTCTTGATCATACTTTTTTGTAACTATAAATTTCCTTTTCAAAAGTGGATACATTTTTTTTTTGAAACGCACGGGCAAAACCTTTTATAAAAACAAAAGTGTATTTTTTACAGTTATAAAAAAAATAGATGGCTCAAATTCGATCAGGTTAAAAAGCTACATTGAATTTGTCAATCTATCTAACAATATGATATGAAAGCATCCGACCTCTTTGTTAAGGCCCTGGAAAATGAGGGCGTCAAATATATTTTTGCTTTACCCGGGGAAGAAAATCTTGATCTGCTCCAGTCCTTAAAAACTTCTTCCATTAAGCTTATTCTCAACAGGCATGAACAAGGTGCCGGATTTATGGCTGCCACCTATGGAAGATTGACTGGACAACCTGGCGTTTGCCTCTCAACCCTTGGTCCGGGCGCCACCAACCTAATGACACCGGCAGCCTATGCGCAGCTGGGTGGTATGCCCATGCTGATGATTACCGGTCAGAAGCCTATTAAGAAAAGCAAACAGGCCCGTTTTCAAATCATCGATGTAGTTGACATGATGAAGTCCGTCACAAAGTACACCAAACAAATTGTGAACGCGAACAACATGGCATCGCAAGTAAGAGAGGCTTTTCGGTTGGCGATTCAGGAAAAGCCCGGCGCTGTACACCTGGAACTTCCGGAAGACATCGCCCAGGAAGAATGCGAGCCCGGTATTTTTGAAGTGGTTGGGCACCGGAGCCCCGGGGCAGTTGATACTGTCATTCATGAGGCTGTCAAATTAATTCAGGAATCAAAGTTGCCTTTATTGCTGATTGGAGCAGGCGCGAATAGGAAGGTTACCTGCGATGCCCTAAGCAAGTTTGTCGACGTCACCGGCCTTTTCTTTTTCACAACGCAGATGGGAAAAGGCGTGATCGATGAGCGGCATCCACAGTACCTCGGTACGGCAGCACTTTCCAAAAATGATTTTGTTCATGTCGCCATTGACGCAGCAGACCTGATCATCAATGTGGGTCACGACGTTGTTGAGAAACCTCCTTTCTTCATGAAGGAGGGAGGAAAAAAAGTGATCCATATCAACTTTTCGCCCGCAGAAGTAGATCCGGTTTACTTCCCTCAATTAAATGTTGTGGGTGACATCACGAGCACCATGTTCAGGCTTTCAGAAATTATAAAAAAACAGAAAAGCTGGAATTTTGGATTCTTCGAAAAGGTAAAGAAAGAAGTAGACAGGCATCTCTCCACCTATTTTCAAGACGAGCGATTTCCTATGCTCCCCCAACGCCTCATCTATATCCTAAGACAAAAACTTACTTCAGGTGACATCATCACCTTAGACAATGGTATATACAAAATATGGTTTGCGAGAAATTATATCTGTCATGAGCCTAATACGCTGATCCTTGATAATGCTTTGGCGTCCATGGGTGCAGGACTTCCTTCGGCGATGACTGTCAATTTATTGTATCCTGACAAAAAAGTCGTGGCAGTCTGCGGTGATGGCGGATTTATGATGAACTCCCAGGAAGTTGAAACTGCAGTCCGGTTGGGACTGCACCTCACCGTTATAATTCTCAACGACGCGGGCTATGGAATGATCAAATGGAAACAGTTAGATATGGGCTTTGATGATTTCGGTCTCGATTATAACAACCCTGATTTTGTCAGGTACGCTGATAGTTATGGTGCGAAAGGACACCGACCGGAAAATGATGCTGATTTCCAAAAGATATTGGATCATTGTTTGAAAACGAAAGCGGTACACATCATTGATCTTCCAATTGACTATTCTCTCAACCATGCCATTTTGAATGTCTTATTAAAAGAGCAAACCGAGAAATTATGATCGCAAATGAAACATTGAAAGTATATTCCCCATTCGACCGGAAGCTGATCAAAGAAATCCCGATGTCAGGCGAAAAGGAAGCAGAATCGGCGTTGAAGATTGCCTATGATTTGTTCCTGGATCGAAGGCGATGGATTCCGGCGCATAAAAAAATCTCCATCCTGAAGAAGGTTCAGGAATTCATGGAAGCCGATATCGAAAACCTTACGAATACGGCGGCGCAGGAAGGGGGTAAGCCATACCAGGATTCAAAGGTTGAAGTGATTCGAGCCATCAATGGTGTTAAGCTTGCAGCTGAAGAAATCGGAAGACTCACTGGACAACAAATTCCTATGGGACTCACAGAGGCATCGTCCAACAGAATTGCTTTCACGACACGAGAACCGATTGGCGTGGTTGTATCGATCTCTGCTTTCAACCACCCCCTAAACCTGATTGTACATCAAACCGTAACAGCTTTTGCGTCTGGCTGCCCCGTGATTGTAAAGCCGGCCTCGACGACACCCTTAAGCTGTTTGATGTTTGTTGATATCTTATACAGAGCGGGTGTTCCGAAGGAATGGGTTCAGGTCATGATTATTGACAATGAAATAGCGGAGGTACTGGTCACCGACAAACGTGTCAATTACCTTTCATTTATTGGCTCGGCTAAAGTAGGTTGGTCACTGAAATCAAAACTGGCGCCCGGTACTCGTTGTGCCCTGGAGCATGGAGGAGCCGCCCCAGTAATCGTAGAACCGGATGCTGATTTCAAAGAAATGATCCCCGCGCTGGTTAAAGGTGGATTTTACCACGCAGGGCAGGTATGCGTATCCGTACAAAAAGTCTTTGCGCACGAGACGATCGCACAAGCCCTTGCTGACGGCGTTGCAACTGCAGCAAAAAAATTGATGGTAGGCGATCCGTTGGATAAAAATACAGAAGTTGGACCGTTGATTTCAACAAAAGAAGTCACGAGGGTAGAGACCTGGGTCAAAGAAGCTGAAGCAGGTGGCGCAAAGATTCTCTGCGGTGGAAAAAAAATTTCTGATACGTGTTATGCCCCTACCGTTTTATGGAATCCGCCACAGGATGCTAAAGTCTCGACTGACGAAATCTTTGGACCCGTAGTTTGTGTTTATCCGTATCGCGACAGAAACGAAGCGATACAGGAAGCTAACAGGTTGGACTACCATTTTCAAGCAGCGGTGTTCACCCAGAACCTTGAAGTTGCTCTCGATACCGTGCAAAAGCTCAATGCCACGGCTGTCATGGTAAACGATCATACTGCTTTTAGAGTGGATTGGATGCCCTTCGGCGGAAGGGATGCCTCGGGGGAAGGGTTGGGCGGAATCCCTTACACCATGCACGAGATGACCCGGGAAAAACTAATGGTCATCAAAAGCAAGATGTTAATGTAGCAATCACTTCGGGTTGAAACAAAATGGGCAGAATTAGTCTTTCTCAAAGAATATTTTTGATCGATCAGCAACGTCCCGCGGTTTTTATCAATGTGGTTGATACGATCCATCAGTAAAAACAAAAAACAAAAGTGTTAAAAGAGCAAGCTAAACCAAATCCCTAATGAAAGGATAAAGTCCTTCAAATGAAGACGAAGTTCCTTTAAAGAACGGGTAAGATGGTATCGAATAGTTTTTTCAGAAAGGTTAAGCGTGTTGGCAATCTCAGTGATTGAATGACCTTCCAGGCGGTTTAACGTAAATACTTTTTTTGATTTTTCAGGAAGGTATTCCATTCTTTCTTCTATGGCCTCCATCAAGTCATTGAATTCAACCGTCCTCTCCGTTAAATTCTCCTGGTGAGGAATAAAATTCTTGTAATAATCCCAATACTTTTTGTGCACGATCCGGGACTCAAGAATGTTCAGAGCCTTGTGCTTGACGGCGGCGTAGAAATAAGAAGAAATATTGTTTATAGAAAGTGTAGTTCGCTTATCCCAAAGAGAAATAAATAAATTCTGAACGATTTCTTCTGCTGCTTCTCTGGAACGGACCCGGCAATATGCCAACTTATAAACCTTCCTCCCATAACGTTTAAAAAGCTCCGAAAAAGCTCCTTCATCGTCATGTCGGATAGCATCCAGCAAGTCCTGGTCCTTATGAGTAGAATAAGAGAGCACACAGCAGGGTCTAGGTTTCGACTTACAATTTTCTAAGCTTTCTAAGTTAGCGGAGGAACTTTGAAAAGTCAATAAATCGATTCCGAAATCGCCGTTAATATTTTATTTCTGATTGAGACAAAAACCTCCGTTACCTGTCATTCTATATTATGGAACAAAATGATTTCCTCAATGTTTTAAGAAAATACCGACAGGGAGACGCCACGCCAGAAGAAAAAAAACTGATTGATGCATGGTATGCATCCATGGGAACGGGTGTTTATCGAAATATTCCTGATGAGTTTGAATTGGAGCATCTTTACCGGTCAACCATTTATGCTCACGTAAAAAATTCCAGGAAGGGTAAACTGAAAAAGTTGGTACCCTGGTATTCCGTGGGGATAGCTGCGTCAATTCTCATAACGATCGTTTCCTATTTCTTTATTATCGACTATTCCGAGGATGACAATGGGACGACAAATAAAAAGGAAACATCTGTTTCCTGGAAACATATCACGAATACCACGCAAACGTCTCAGGTAATTGTTTTACCGGATAGCAGCAGAGTATCCCTGGAGCCGGAAGGCGAGCTAAAATTTTCATCGGTATTTAATACAACGGAAAGAGAGGTTTATCTCGAAGGAGAAGCATTTTTTGAAGTAGCGCATAATGCAGCCCTTCCCTTCCTTGTATTCGCCAATGAGGTGACAACAAAGGTATTGGGTACAAGCTTTATCGTCAAGGCCATTAAGCATGAACAGAAAATAACGGTAGTGGTGAAGACCGGAAAAGTGTTCGTCTACACAAATCGTGAAAAAGAAAAAAAGTTTTTGACGGCTGAGATCATCTTAACACCCAATCAGCAAATTGTGTACGATAAAAAGGAAAAAGAAATCTCAAAAATGCTTGTAAAAAAGCCTCAGGTAATTATCCCTGAAGAAGAGGTCAGGCGGATGCACTTTGAAGAAGCCCCAGTTACAGAAATATTTAAGGCCCTTGAAAAAGCGTACGGTGTCGACATTGAATTTGACGAAGCAATATTTTCATCCTGCCATTTGACGACGGTTATTTCCAATGATGACATTTACAGCAGACTCAATATCATTTGCAATGTGATCGGTACCAGTTATACCGTGCAGGAAGATCGGATCGTAATCGGCGGTGCAGGGTGTAAAACTAAAATGTATTAGATAAGATTCAGTCTCAACTTAATTTAATGTCTATGAAAAATTCTACATAATCCCAAAAAAAGAAGCCAGTGATGCTGGAAACACCACCGGCTTTTGTCTTCGCTGCCTCGACCTGTCGGGAGCAGACAAATTAGTTTTCGCTTTTCACAACAAAAACTTTTAAAAGTATGAATAATCACCGATCTATTCAAGATGCTTTCATTGTCCTTATGAGAATAACATTAACCCAGACTTTGATAATGGCCGTACTTTCATCATTGGTATCTGCGGCCTCCTTAAACGGGCAGGGTATAATGGACAGGAAAGTTTCAATCAATGTTCGTAATACGGAGGTTAAGTTGATTTTAGCCGAAATACAGAAGCAGGCATCGGTTGTATTTACTTACCGGCCTAACCTCATTAAAGCGTCAAAAAAAATATCCTTTAAGGTGACGGATGCCAGATTGGAGGATGTACTTGGTCAGCTTTTCAGTCCGACTATCTCATTCTTGGCTATGGATGAGAATGAAGAAGTTATACTGAAGCCAACGCCGGAAATGGTTCCTGAAGATAATGTTACCGTCAGCGAAAGATTGGTCATTACGATATCCGGGAAAGTTCTAGATCAAGACGGCCAACCTTTACCGGGCGTCAACGTCATTGAGAAAGGTACTACCAACGGTACGACTACTGATGCGTTCCGGCCGGTTTTCAATTATTGTACAGGAAGAAAACAGTGTCTTGGTTTTCTCTTTTATCGGTTACAAAACAATGGAAACCCGGGTGGGCACTCAGACCGACCTCTCAGTCAACTTGCAGGCTGATGTCACCGCATTGCAGGAAGTAGTAGTAGTTGGATATGGTACCCAGGAAAAGGTTAATCTCACCGGTGCAGTTGGTGTTACAAATGGCGAGGCTCTGAAAAACCGACCCATTGCAAATGTAGGTGAAGGATTGCAAGGCATTGTTCCTAACCTTAACGTAAACATTAGAAATGGAGACCCTTCCGAAACTATTGATGTTTAATGTCCGGGGCTTTGAATCCATCAATGGTGGCCAGCCGCTTGGTGCTTGTTGATAATGTCCCGATGGATTTAAACAGGATTAATCCCAATGATATTGAAAGTATAAGCGTATTGAAAGATGCATCTGCATGCAGCCGTGTATGGTGCGAGGGCGGCTTTTGGCGTGATACTCGTCACCACTAAAAAGGGAAAAGGGGATAAAATCAATATTTCATTTGGGTCGGAATATGCATTATCAAAACCCATATTCTTAATAGATCCTGTTACAGATCCTTATCAGTTTGTACTGGCTAGAAATGCTGCCAATATCCGTACCAACGGGGCTCCGGCTTTCGACCAGGATATGATAGATGGAACCAAAGCCTGGAGCGAGAATCCAACCTTTGAAAACGCCTGGAAAGTTTATAATGGAGACCTCCGTTTTTATGGCAACAACAATTACGTGGACAGGTTGATTACAGATTTTGCCCCACAACAGAAATACGATATGAGTATTTCGGGTGCAACGGAAAAATCATCCTTTTATGTTTCGTTTGGTTATCTGAGCAAGGACGGTTATCTCAAAAACAAGGCAAAAAATGAAAACTTCAAAAGATACAATGTGTTGCTCAAGGGCGATTTTAAAATTAAAGATTGGTTGAGTGCAGATAGCAAGGCGTTGTTAACTACAGAAAAAAGTGATAAGCCCCACTTTTACAACTGGGATGTAAATATCAACACATCTGCCCGGGTAGATCCAATGAACCCAATCCAATTCCCGGATCTTCCTTATTATTTGCAACCCGGTGACCGTGCAGATTTTGAACAGTACATCGGGATGTATTTTGGCAATGTCAACTTCCTGCCTTACCTGGAAGATGGCGGACGTCAAACTTGGACCCGAAATGATACTTGTGCTTACCCAAGGAGCAACCCTCACACCCTTAAAAGGATTAAATATCAGAGGAGAATTTTCAGCCAACTTCAGGTATAGGGATTTTCAGGATGTACAAAGTAAGATTGATGTTATCGCGAATCAGGATCTGGCAGCAGGTTTATTGATAAATAACGGATTTAGTGGAAACGATTGGATAAATAACCAGTCGAACAACGATCAGTATTATGTCTTGAATACCTTTGCGGATTACACGATAGATAAAGACAACGGTCATTTTATCAAAGCAATGATTGGCTTTAACCAGGAATGGGGACGATTTCAATATATCAGAGCACAGGCCTACGGACTAATTACTCCATCTATTCCTGATCTGAACACCACCACAGGCAGCCAGGAAACTTACGGAGGGAAAGAACATACTGCCTTGAGGGGAGCATTTTACCGAGTAAATTATATCTATAAAGAGCGATATCTATTGGAAGCGAATGGGCGGTACGACGGAACGTCCAGGTTCCCAAAGGAAGATCGATTTGGCTTTTTCCCTTCATTCTCGGTAGGATGGAGAATTTCAAATGAAAAATTCATGGCTGACACCAAAGGCTGGCTGGATAACCTGAAACTCCGTGCATCCTATGGCGAACTGGGGAACCAATTATTGTTTGAGCAAACGATACCACCCTCACCGAACCCGATACCAATATACTATCCCTATATTCCAACGATGGAATCCGGTAACTCGCCCTACATGATGAGTCCAGGTAGCCGTATTCCTTATGTCTCACCAGCAGGCCTGGTAAGCCCCACATTAACATGGGAAAAGGTTTCCACCACAAATATTGGCCTTGACTTTTCC
Source organism: uncultured Bacteroidota bacterium (assembly GCA_963837415.1). GTDB lineage: Bacteria > Bacteroidota > Bacteroidia > Cytophagales > Cyclobacteriaceae > Chryseolinea. Next base: position 195,545 of record CAWING010000013.1, read on the forward strand.
TTACTTGGTAATAAGCTGGATGTTTCCTTTGATGTGTATTCCAGGGACACCAAAGACATGCTAACGGAGGTTGTATACCCTTCTATTTTGGGTACGGATGCACCTAAACAAAATGCAGCCGACTTAAGGACCAAAGGTTGGGAACTTGCGGCAACCTGGCAGTCGATGATAAACGAGAATTGGAATTATAGTGTGACACTTGCTTTGTCAGACAACAAAACTAAAATAACCAAATATGATAATCCGACTGGAGCGCTTCCTAACCCTAGCGATGTCAATACGGAATATTATGTCGGTCAGACGATTGGTGAAAGATGGGGATTTGTCACGCAGGGTATCTTCCAATCACAGGATGAGATAGCGCAAGCCGCTGACCAATCTCAATTGGGCGCCAACTGGAGACCTGGTGATATTCGATATGCAGACCTCAATGGTGATGGAGTCATCTCAAGGGGTGATAATACATTGGAAAATCCCGGAGATCAAAAAATTATTGCCTATGAAACGCCCCGAGGTAATTTTGGAATTACAGGAAACATAGGATGGAAAAATTTCACATTGAGTATCTTTTTCCAGGGCGTGCTGAAATATGACTTCTGGCCGCCAAACGACAATTGGGTTGCATTCTATCCGTTCAATGCAGGTCATGTGGAGAACTATTATATCACTGATACCTGGAGTGAAGATAACCGTGGCGCATATTTCCCTGCACCGCACATCTCGACCAATACCAAACAAAATGTTCAGCCCCAGAGCCGCTATGTACAGAATGGCGCGTACATCCGCTTGAGAAACCTAACGTTAGCCTATAATCTTCCAGTCGCAATAACGGACAAAGTGGGAATGACCAGCGCGCAAATCTATTTTGCCGGAATGAATATGTGGGAAGGTACAAAAATGCGGAAGCCGCTTGATCCGGAGGTGAGGCCTACGTTGACGCAAGAGTACTACAAACAGCGTAGCTACTCTTTAGGTGTGAGAATTTCATTCTAGAAAACAAAAAAAGAAAACGAAATGAAAAATCATATAAAAATAATTTTAGTATTAGTTGCCACAATGTGCTCGATTAGCTGCAACGACGATTTCCTTGAAAGAACTCCGCTGGATAGCAATCAGTAACGAAACTTTCTGGAATACAGAAAACGACTTAAGGGTCTACAATAACAATTTGTACCATTTGGCAAGATTCGAGGACAACGTTCCCATTCTGATGGGTCATGATGAAGGATTTGATAGCCAGGCAAGAGGAATATGGTATTCTGGATGGATTTTCAGATAACACTGGTCCACGCCATTCAAGGCTGATTTTTTTCAACGGGTGCGCGCTGGAAAACACCCTGTTCCAGAAAATGCCGATTGGTTTGGTTACGAAGGCTGGAATTTTTTACGGGCGATCAATGTCGGAATGGATAACTATCCTAAGGTTAAGGTCTCTGAAGAAATTAGAAATAAATACATCGGCGAAGCACGCTTGCTACGCGGTTGGTTCTACGCGGATAAAGTATCGAAATATGGAGACGTACAATGGGTCGATCGGGAGTTAACTATTGATGATGAGGATATATTGTATGGTGAGCGGGATGACAGGGAGTTTGTTATGGAAAAAGTATTGGAAGACCTGACCTTTGCCACAGAAAATATTCCGGACAACTGGGGCGACGGAAATGCGCCGGGAAGGTTAAACCGGTGGTGTGCATTGCTGATTAAAAGCAGGGTTTGTTTGTTCGAAGGAACCTGGCGGAAATACCATGGAGGGACCAGTCCCGAAATATGGTTGCAGGAAGCGGCTGATGCTGCCCAGGAGTTAATGGAAAATGGTCCTTATTCACTTTACTCCACTGGAGATCCAAATTCAGACTACAATGCTATTCATAGGATGACAGATCTTACTGGAAATCCGGAAGTTCTGTATTGGAGAAGATATCAATTGGGTATTTTTACCAACCATGTGCAAAGTTATCACAAGGATTATAACGGTGGGGCTACTAAAAGCGCGGTGGAAGCCTATCTGTGCACGGATGGTTTACCCATCTCACTTTCACCATTGTATCTGGGGGATGAAGTGTACGAAAATATTTGGGAAAATCGCGACCCAAGGTTAAGGCAAACCATTCTTCATCCGGATGATCAGGCTATTTACAGGTATGGAAATCATGACTTTGGTGTGACCAGATATCCACGAATTCAGGGCATGACGGGTCCCGGAAACAAAATAGCTACCGGGTATCATATCATTAAAGTTTACGAGAATAATGCCGCATACGCTACTTACAACGTATCCACTACTCCTGCAATTATCCTGAGATTCGGTGAAGCATTACTGAATTATGCAGAAGCAAAGGCAGAGCTGGGTGATATTACGCAAGCCGATCTGGATATAAGTATCAATTTGCTTCGTGACCGAGTGGCCATGCCACATTTGACACTTGCTGTACCAATGGATCCACTGCATGCAAATGAAGGAGTTTCAGCATTGATTGTAGAAATTCGCCGTGAACGTAGAATCGAGTTGTTTATGGAAGGTTTCCGTTACGACGACTTAAGGCGCTGGAAACAGGGAAAAAAGCTTGAAGATAAGGCTTATGGTATTCGTTGGGATGCCGCAAACAAAGCCCGATTTGATCCTAAGGGTGAAGTTACAATACAGTCATCCACGGTTGATGGCATAGAATACCTGGATATTTATAAGGGAACGGACTATGCAAATCCGGTATTTGATGAAGGCAAGCATTACCTGTGGCCTATACCCACCAGTGCTATATCCCAAAATCCGGCACTGGGGCAAAATCCCGGGTGGTGAAGAATAATGCTATCTAAAAACATATTTATCGATAACCACTGATCAAAAAACAGACAGTCCCAGTTGCTTCGTTGGGGCTGTTTGTCTTTTTTCCGTAAAATCACGAAGTGGCTATTGTTTTATTTGGACACTAACCCTATCTCTACCTGAATATAAACTCCGCTTGAAATGGTTAAAGAACCGACCAACACCGCAATATTGAATCTGACCATTCCACGTGTCCAATAAAATTACTAACGCATGAAATCAAAACTTACTTTTCTGATCACCTTATGTTTTATTGTGGGAATCACTAATGCCCGCAAAACTCCTTGCAATTTCATCAGGGCGTCAGGCTGGGTCCGCCATTCGACGATACTGTTAAACTTCAAAATCCGGTATCGGTAAAATACCTGAAAACAAACTTGCGAAAATCACATCCGAGGTTGGTCCTCACACCCACCATCGAAAAAAATCTGAAAACGAAAATCAAGTCCGATGCCGTTGTGAAAAATTATTACGCTGCTATAAAACTCAATGCCGAACAAATACAACAAGCGCCGTTGCTAACGCGGCAAATGGAAGGTCGTAGATTATTGGCCGTATCACGTGAAATGTTATACAGGATGAATATCCTTTCTATGGTTTACCGCATTGAAAAAGATCCAGCTGTTTTAAAACGCATCGATGATGAAGTAAAGGCAGTATGCAATTTTTCTGACTGGAATCCTTCACATTATCTCGACGTGGCGGAAATGTCGTTGGCAGTGGCAATTGCTGTGGATTGGGTTGGAGAGGCATTGCCAAAAACCACTGTTGATCTGGCAAAAACTTCGTTGATAGAAAAGGGAATAAAACCGAGTTATCCTCAAAATGGAATACTCGGGATGGGTGAATGGAACCAACAACTGGAATCAGGTTTGCAATGGCGGGAATGATCGCGGCATCCATCGTGATTGCCGATAAGGATCCTGAACTGGCAGCCAAAACAATCAGCCGCTCATTGAATGGCATGCCCAATGCGTTGAGACAGTATGGCCCCGATGGACTCTATCCTGAAGGAGCTACTTATTGGGGCTATGGTACCAGTTTTTCCGTTATTACTTCATCCATGCTTGAAAGTGCTTTCGGAACTGATTTTGGCATTGCCAAATATCCAGCTTTTATAGAAAGTGCTGACTTCAGATTACTTAGCGTTGCTCCATCCGGATGGTACTATAATTTTGCTGATTGTGGCGACACGGGAGGCACAACGGGAGATATCACCCTCGCCTGGTTTGCCAAACAAACGGGCAATCCGCTTTATCTTGAGCGCGATAAGTTTTTACAATCACCAACTGACATGGGAAAACTTCCGCGGCTGGCAGGCTCAGGGTTGGTTTGGTTATCTCAGTTTGAGGTGAAAGCTGAAACAAAGTTTCCCTTGGCCTGGAAAGGTGACGGAGAAAATCCCGTCATAATATTCAGAGGTGACACAGATGATCCAAGACAATATTACTTTGGTGGCAAAGGCGGGCGTGCCACTGTCAGTCATGGAAATATGGATGCTGGTTCATTTATTTTTGAACTCGATGGCATACGTTGGGTAGTTGATCCGGGAAACCAGGATTATCATGAAATTGAAAAAACAGGGTTTAACCTGTTGGGCTAATTGTCAGGACTGTCAACGGTGGACTTTACTCACAAAAAATAATTATGGCCATAGTACTCTCACCGATCAATAATACCTTGCATGTCAACAATGGATTTGCCTCCATCTCTGATTACAAAGGCGGTGAAAAACCCGAGGCTACCATTGATATGTCAGATGTCTTTGGCGGCCTCTTAAAAGGTGCAACCCGGAGATTTTTAAAAGAAAACAACCGCTCTATTTTAATTGAAGATAAATTTCAGCTTTCAGATTCCACTCAAAATATTACTTGGCAACTCATAACTGTTGCCGAGGTGCAGATTGTTAAGGGGGGCGCTATTCTAAGACAGGGAGGTAAGCAGTTAAAATTGGAAAATCTCTCGCATCCTACCTCGATGTTTCAATAATTTCGCTGGACCCTCCTCCATTGGAACTCGACAGAAACATAAAGGGTTTGAAACGAATTGAAATTCGTATGCCGGCTTACCTGTTTCCCGAAAAAGAAGGCAGCTATCTGTACGGCTATTGGCTGAGAAATAATCCCTTATAGTTTACTAACCATTTTTCCTGTTGGAATGATGGTTACCGCATAACGCTTTTTTAACGGATCAGCTCATTTTTGTAAAAAGATATTCTATAGAATCAAAAAATTATACATCATGAAAACGAAACTTCCCGTACAGTTACTTTTCATTTTTCTCTGCTTTCCACTATCAGCGCAGCAACAAAATATCCTAAGTGGAAAATTTACCGCCGATGAATGGAAGAAAATTCTAATTCCACAGGCTGCATGGGTACCGTTCCCAAAACCTGGCGATAGAGCAACGTGGGCGAAAGCCGATCAGAAGATGTTGAACTCCATCCTGAAGCAGGCTGAATCGTATTTGAATTATGATTGGCCTTATATACCCGCCACAAAATCCCTTCTCATTGAAAGAACCGGTGACCGCAATGAATACCAGTCGCTCAGCTTTAAGAAGCGCGGCGTATTAGGAATATTATTACTGGCAGAGGTGCATGAAAACAAAGGCACGGTTTTTGGATGCCATCATCGATGGTGTCTGGTCTATTTGTGAAGAATCTTTCTGGGGAGTTCCTGCGCATTTGCCCAAGTCAAAAGATTATGCCGGATTAATGGATGTTTCTGATCCATTTGTAGATTTATTTGCTGCCGAAACCGGTACATACCTCGCCTGGGTGGATTATTTTCTCGGCGACAAGCTGGATGCAGTCTCACCGCAGATCCGGAAAAGGATTTATTATGAAACTAATAACCGACTGTTTAAGCCTTTGATGACAAAACCCCATGGCTGGATGACCACGAATCAAAATGGCCGAGCACCTAATAACTGGAATCCCTGGATCTGCTCGAATTGGCTAAATACAGTCTTGCTTCTGGAAAGGAATGATCAGCAACGCGCGGATATGACATTTAAAATACTAAAGGTGCTGGATGAATTTCTTAATCCTTACCCGCAGGATGGGGGTTGTGACGAAGGACCTAGTTATTGGGGAGCTGCCGCTGCGTCCTTGTATGATAATATTTCCATGTTAAATCATGCTACCAATAATGCTTTTCAATATGTATATGAAGATGAGAAAATAAGAAACATGGGTAAGTTTATTTATCGCGCGCAGATAAGTGATTCCTACTTTTTGAATTTTGCCGATGCGGATCCACAACCTAAAATGTCTGCCAATATGATATACCGTTATGGTAAGGATATTAACGATCCCGCGATGATGAAATTCGGAGCCTATTACCGCCAGCAGGAAGATATTTTAACAGGCAATTTCCATTTTTTCAGAAAGTTATATGCGTTGTTTATCCAGGATGAATATCGAAAGAGCCGAACAAGGCCTGCCCTTGCCAAAAGATGTCTGGCTCCCGGATTTGCAGGTCATGGCCGCCCGAGATCAGGAAGGTACTACCAAAGGATTTTATCTAGCTGCTAAAGGCGGCCATAATGACGAAAGCCACAACCATAACGATATTGGAAACTATGTGGTGTATTATGATGGGAAACCTCTTCTCATCGATGTTGGAAGAGGTACTTATACTCGTAAAACATTTAGTGATAAGCGATATGATATCTGGTATAATCGTTCTGATTATCACAATACACCCACAGTAAACGGGAAAACACAATTGCCGGGAAAGCAGTTTAAAGCAAGCAAGGTTTTGCATAAATCAGCAAAGTCATACGCGCAATTCGTACGTGGATATTGGAAAAGCATATCCTGAAGATGCGGCAATCAATACCTGGGAAAGAACGATCCGTTTAAACCGTGGGAAAAATGTTCAGGTAACAGATGTGATCAACCTGAAGCAGGGTAATGAACTGACCCAGCATATTATGACGTGTTATCCTTCCGAGATAACAAACACCGGAGAATTGATAATTCATTATAAGGGAAAAGAAGAAAAATCCCATGATTTTGTTATTCGGTATAACGCCAAACAGATGGAGGCTGTTGTGGAGAAGATAGCGCTGACTACAATGGAAGACCAGGGCATTATTCAGAAGTGGGGAGATACAATTTACAGGATTAATTTTAAAGTGATTTCACCTAAGACGAATGATAAATTCAATTTTGAAATTGCATCTAAGTAGGAAGTACTATGGTATAAGGGAATTTTAAAGTATAAATTGGAACAACGTTTACGGAAGCAATTTTAAAACACGTTTTAACATTCGACAGATAAACGCTTTAAACCCCACAATTGTGCATAGGCAAATCGTTGTGTGCAATTCAAAGCATTTGGTACGTTAGAAAATTCACTTGTGCCCATCGATATTCTAAAACTCCAGACATTCTGTTTGGAGATGAGAACCACGCGACGGTAGAATCCAGGGAGTTGACTTAAGTCTTTTGTTAAACAACGTTTTATGGAAATGGATTTCTATTTTTTAATTTTCTATATTCCGGAAATAAATTCTTTGTGTTACCGATAATGTCCTGCAATGAAAATCCCCAACAAAATGAAAACTGACTCTTCACGGAGAAAATTTATCAAACAAAGTGTGATTGCCTCCTCGGTCTTTATTGTGCCCAGGCACGTACTCGGAGGCGTTGGTTTTACCGCGCCTAGTGATCAACTTGTTCTTGCCGCGATCGGAGCGGGAGGAAAGGGCACCAGCGACATAATGAACTCTTCCGTAAAAGGACGCGAAAAAGTGCTTGCGTTGTGTGACGTTGATTTTTCAGGCTCGGCGAAACGTTCGGTCGAGAACTTTCCGAAAGCAAAGAAGTACAACGACTACCGCGTGATGCTCGACCAGGAAAAGGATATCGACGCAGTAACAATTTCCACACCCGATCACGTGCACGCTCCAGCAGCAGTTTATGCCATGGAGCGCGGCAAACACGTGTATGTCCAAAAACCTATGACGCACAACATCCGGGAGGCACGCATCCTCACCCAGATGGCGCGGCAGAAAAAGATCGTTAGCCAGATGGGGAACCAGGGTGCATCGAATCCGCTATTGTGAAAGGTACAGGGCTGGGTCGATTCGGGAAAGCTGGGTAAAATTTCAAAAGTGCAGATTTGGACTAACCGCCCAGTTTGGCCGCAGGGTTTTGCGATGCCGGCGCCCGACGAAAGTAAAAAGCCCAAGGACTTGTATTGGGATCTTTGGCTCGGTCCCGCCGAGCTCAAACCGTATACCCCTAATCTTCATCCGTTCAACTGGCGTGGTTGGTGGGATTATGGGACCGGAGCTTTGGGTGACGTGGGTTGTCACCTTATTGACATTCCGTTTCGCACGCTTGGACTGAAATATCCTACCGACGCAGAATGCAGCGTGAGCTCTGTATATTCGCAAATGTGGACAGCGGATTATCATCCCGAAGGATGTCCGCCTTCGTCGTTCATTACGATCCATTTTGCCGCTACCGATAAAAGTCAGGCTCCCATAGAAATGACGTGGAGCGATGGAGGTATCCGGCCATCACATCCGGAGATTGTTCCCGCTGACCACGACATCGGGGGGAGCAATAGCGCCAACGGAGTTCTCATTATCGGTGAAAAGGGTCTGATATCCACCAACATCAACGACAGCTCGCCCCTGATGCCAAAGCTTTACCTCAAGGATGGCACTACTGAATCCGCTCCGGAAACCGACCCGAACGGTGAGCCCGAATACGGACATCAACGGAAATGGGTCGATGCTTGTAAAGCCGGCTTTGATAGCAAAGAGCATAAGGCCTTGACATCCTCGTTCGACTACGCAGGGCCGATGACCGAAACCGTGCTGATGGGTAACCTGGCCATACGCAGCTACATGCTGAGAAAGGAAAACGGCAAAGATCAGATGGATTATTATGGTCGCAAGAAGTTGTTGTGGGATGGGGAGAACATGAAGATCACCAATATGGAAGAGGCCAATCAGTTTGTGGGAAGGACGTACCGGAAGGGCTGGAACGTGTAGCGGGATAGTGGTTTTTGCGGCATTGCTTATTTTTCTTTCATGCTGTTATAATCGCTGTTCAATTTGTTCGTGATTAGCCGGATACTACCATTGACCTTTCAATTTCCTGCAATCAATTCACTAAACGGCAGCGTTCCGAACGAACCCCAATCACATCGATGCAGAAACTACTTATTGTCGCTATGGTGCTCTCTCTAATCGGCTTGGCTTGCTGCGATAAGCGGGGCGTACGGGACGATGGTAGTGATATTTCTGAGATTAAAGCTCTCAGTGCCACACGTGCAAAAGCATTCAACGAGGGCAATGCCAATGATATAGCGACCGCATTTACAGAAACCGGGATCCTCATGGCTCCGGATATGAAATCGATGTCGGGAAGGGAAGCCGTGCGCGGATATTATCAGGGTATCTTTGATCAATACAGGACCTTTCTTGAGAGCGGCTATGAGGAAGTAAAAGTTTCGGGAAACGTCGCCTATGGTGTGGGTTATGCCAAGGTGAAGCTCGTTCCCCATAACGGGGGTGATACCCTTGTATCAACAGCAAAATATATCAACATCCTCCAGCGGCAGGATGACGGTTCATGGTTGACAACGCACGACATCTGGAATGGGAATGAGCGGTAAACGGAGGTTAGTGATAAATGAGTGCCAGCCTTCGCGATGAGGCATTCATTATTGGATCCTTCGTTATTTGAATTGGCCTCGATCGTTTCGAATATTTCATCCCTAGCAGGAACAATCACGCCCGGATGGATCCTGTCAAAAAGGAGTTTTCTGGAACAGGTACCTAAGATATTCGTAGAATTTCTTTCCCTGGTTTTATTCTTTCCAAAACAGGTTTGCTCATTTTTAAGTTAGTGGGTTCTTACACTATACTGGCGAACTATTCTCCTGAGCTGTGCAATATTTCAGGGGGTAACAGAGGGCGCTGATTTCTTAGGGATCTCCAAATCTAAATGGAAATGCAGGATTAAACCAGCAGGTCCATGCCAGTTTAGCCTGTCACCGGAACTAACACCCTGAAAAATTACATTCTGCGATCCCGTTATCGAGTTGACCTCCTTTGCTACCTTCAAATCATCATACAAGACTCTCCACCGCGCACCAAATTTTTTCGCCTTTTCGTCCAGAGCCAAGAGAAACTTCACAGCAACTGAATGCTCCCAAAAACCTCGGGCATCGAGGGGTGCGCTAATATAAATATCTGCTGAGAAGCCCTTACCCTTCCAGTCGCCTCCACCATGACCCGCGCGGTTACTAGCTGTAAACTTTGGCGTATTTGGATCATCGGCTAATGCTGTCATGAAATCAGCAAGTTCTGGAGCAACTCCTTTTCTGGCCTTCTCTTTCGGCTGAACCTTCTCCGGAAGGTCGACTCTATCACTTTCTGGTACTTGATAACTAGGTTTAAAATCCTTCAGGCGGGCCACCTTTTGACGAAGCGTGAGAAAGTCTACCTGCTCTCTTCGTCCAACTCCCCAAGCGAAATTAATAACTTCGATCTTTTCAGCTACCCATCGCTGCTGCTCGCATCTTTTCTCATTCATTTCTGACACTATCTCCGCTTCAATTTCCTCGGGCGTCTTCGACGGCGGAGGAGTTTCACCTTTACGTACTCTTTTTGGCTTGGCGTTTTTGGCTTTTGTGATTTTTTTACGGGCAGCCTCAAGTCTCCGTTGCATTGTCTTCATCCAATCGTCACCAAATCTCAAAAATGCTTTATCTATGGTATCAGCATAATCTTTTTCGTAATACTGCTGATATTTCAAAGCAAGTTCATCAGTTACTTCGGTTACATCCTGCTTTGTAACTTGTGAGGGCACATCCTTCAGTCTTTGTGCGCCGGACTTTTTGAGAGATTTTATTTCCTCTTTTGCCTCCCTAATCGCCTCCTTATCTTTGCGGTCCAGACCTTTCATAGCCTCCCTGGCTTGCTTGAGCTCCTCTTTATTTTCCGCGATAGTTTCCTTCTTTGCTGCCGCAACATCTTTTTTATAACGTTTTTCTATCTCGGCTTTAACCTCTCGTTCAGCTCTACATTGCGCAAGTTCCTTAGCAAACTTTGCACGTTCTGCGCTTCCACCAAACGGACCCGAAGGCGGAGCAGGTAATACCGCTTTTTCTTTAGGCGGAAGTGTCGTCGAAGATGTGTCACATGAAATGTTCGGCGTCTTCTTCGCAGGCGCATCAGGACAAGAAGCGACGCCTGCAGGAGCCGCAGCGTGCCCTAGTTGGGGAGTTGTAGGGGCCGCAGCATCTGTTGTCGAAGTCGAAGGTTCATCAGTTGTTTTGGCTTCAGGGTTGACTTCAACAGAATCACCACCCTTGTCTGCTTTCACAGGCTCTTCCTGCTTCTCTTTTTCATCCTCGTCCTTATCTTCCTGACGCGCGACTCGATCTCCAGGCCTTTGTTGAATCGTATGGGTCAATTCGTGAGCAAGCAGTCTCTTTCCCTCATCAGTATTCGGTTGATATCTTCCTGCACCAAAGACAATATGATGCTGATGCGTGTAAGCCAGGGCGTGAATATCGTTGGCAGATTGATGTGCAAGCCCATCGTTATGGACACGAATCTTGCTGAAATCAAAACCAAAACGTTTCTCCATGAAAGTTCGGTCGCGCGTATTCAACGGTGCTCCCGCAGATTCTAAAGTTTGCGTAACCGCGTGAGAAGCTTGTACCGAATTGGAATTTGATTCCTTGCGATGAAGTACTTTGCTTTGTTCTTCCTCTTCTTCACACTTGGAGCATTTGCGCAGAATAACAGGTGGCGAAGTCATCCTCTGTATCGTTCCTGTTTGAGACGACTGCATTATTTTCTCCGATACTGCATCGGCTTCCTGTTCATATCGATCTCCCGGAGTATTAATTTTTAACTTTGTTTGAAGCAGGGGATTTTGCCTTGGATAAACAGAAATTTGGTTGAAATTATGGTTAAAAAATGAGGTTGGCGCACTCCCAATATCTTCACTTTTCAGCGCAGTGGCGACTTTGCCAGTGTCTTGCTCCACTAAAGATGATTTAATACGACCAGCCGCAATTGACATAACTAGTGAAATATTTTTGCATCAAATGACTTCAGACTGTTACTTAATCAACAGACACCGCCTGGCTTTTGATAGCACATTCACCGGTTTTGAAAAAGATGCTTATTTTTTTCCCGGATATGCAATTGCAGTTTTTCATGGTTTTCTTTCTCTGTAGTTGATCTGCTAGGCGCGTGTATGCGGTAATAAAAATGATTTCCATTTATCTTTTTAATTCGGGCCCCTACCTCAGCCAGCCTCAGCCAAAAGTCGTAATCTTCCCAAGCAAACATTTTCTCATCAATTCCTTCGACCTGTCCCCAGTAACTCCTTCGAAAAGCCGAGCAGCAATGTACATGGTTTCGTTCCAGTTGCATGGATAATGTGACTGTTTCGGGTACCGGCCATCTGCTATTTACATCACCAAAAAGAATAGCATCAGGATTTACCACATCGTACCCTTTCCGTAATATTTTTTCTGCTTCAAAAAGGTATTCAGCGCCGATCTTATCATCAGCGTCCAGTAAAACGACAAATAAACTTTCCCTAAAGGCAACACCTCGATTCCTGGTAAATCCCGTACCCATTCTTTTTTCATTCCTTAAGTAGTGAATAAATGGAAATTGCTGAACAAGATTCTTACACAAGGCTTCTGTCTGATCCGACGAACAATCATCCACAATGGTTATTATATAATCAGCATGATTCAAAAGCACTGAACGCACTGCTTCTTCAAGGTAATGCCCATAGTTCATGCACGTTATCACAACGTTCCATGTTACAGGAAAAAAAGTCATTGAAGTTCTATTAAATTCGAGCGCTTTCCGGATGGCCTGAGCCGCGTAGAAATGATGTTGCGTTTCAAGGTACAGCGCAATGCCGGGAGTACTATCATTTTCAAGAATTCGGATGCCCGCAGGCAAGGTATTGTTTTGTCTTCTTAAAATAAGAGTAAAAACTTTATCCGCTTCCCGCCGAAACAAATAATCATCCTGGTTTTTCTTCAAGTAATCGTCTAAGACCGATATCCATGATTTTTTGATAAAAGCGCCCCAGCCCAGAAATGCTATGTTGCCCGAAGAAAATTTGTACTTATCTCGTATTTTATAGTGATTGGTCGATAGCCTATGCGTGATACGTGAAGGATCCTTTAAAAATTCGTGATATAGTTCACGAACATTTTCAACAATCACATCATCGTCCTGAAAGTATACTATTTCATTTCGGGCTTCCTTTGCACAAAGGAATCTTCCGTAGCAGATTGTGTTCTCCCTGGAATTGATAATTTTTACTTTATCACCCTTGATATCAAGACGTTCATGCAAATTATTATTCCAAATAAGAATTTCATCTATGAATGGATAACCTTGAATACTATCAACAATTTTCTGAATGTTCCGGACTCTTTTGTAAGAAAGCAAACAAGCGGACACTGCGTTTTCCTTAACGAGCCCGTTGTTCGACTGCGAGCTTTCATCTGACGCCGTTTTCTTGTTGTCCTTTGAATAGATCGGCCAATCATCGCCCACTACCTTCTTAATGTTAGAAATGTCTATAGGATACCAAAGATTTGATCCGGTCTTTTTAGAGCTTGTATTGTTGTGATGAATTGCAGCAACATAAAAATGATGATTAGAAAGCGCAAGAAAGGATTCTAATTTTCTTGAAAAGATAAATTGTGTATCGGATGCGACTTGCATGTCAGGGAAAGGTGCTTTCTCCCAAAAATTTTTTGTATACAACAAAGAACCACCGGCAAGCCATGGCTTTGCATTGGTTGGATATTTATACAACCAACAATTTGCAGTTTCAATTTCAAAAAAAAACATTTGCTGAAGACCACAAATTTCAACCCCGTTCTTTATCAACTCCCCTAACTGGTAGCTAATCCGATAGGGCGCCATCCAATCGTCGTCATCCCAATGCATGACAAGCTCACCGCGACTTTCACGAACACAATAATTGCGTTTTTCACCCAACGTCATCTTCTTTGAGAGTCGTATGTATCGGATCTGACTATTATCCGGGACAAGGTCTTCAATGCAGTCCGAACCGTCATCTACAATAACAAGCTCTTTATTTTCATAATCCTGCCTGAGAAAATAACGGATAGCATGAGGCACAAATGCCCGCCTGTTGAAGGTGGGCATTATACAAGAAACCAGGGGACAATCAGGAATGTCTAACATTTTTAACCAGATAGAATATTAGTAATATTTCTAATAGACACCGATATCTACCGAATCTCAATCAGATTACTGTTATCAATCTTTCCGTTGAATAGTGTTTCAATTATACCCCCAGTAGTTTGATCCATGAATACGTAATCCATATTTCCACTAAAAATTCCCCGAAACCCTATTGCAAAAACAACCAGGACATTTCTCTCTTTGTTGATAAAGTGATTATCGCTCAAAGTAACCAACTCTGCTACAAAACTTCCTATCACACTTTCAAAGATATTTTCAGCAACAACGATATTTCTATAAGCAGGTTGAAATTTATCCATCTGTTTGTTGTTTAAAATATTTTCGAAATTCCTCATAATAACATTAGCATTTGTCCTTGCTCGCCCCATCGTATTTCCGGTAATATGCAGAGCAGCGTTATCTGTAAGAAATTCTAGTGTATTTAACAAGCTTCCCTCAACCGCCTGTTTATTGGGTAAATGCCCATGATCGGTTAGAAACTTTGCCCAATCAAGATCTGTAAACTCTATTTTCTCGTTATACATCAGCATTACATCACCTTCAAAGCGATTGTTTTTAAGCGAACCCTGCACTCTCTCACCCAATCCCAAAGCTGTACGGGAAAATGCTTTATCAGTTTCAAAAATGTTATTTACCAGATTGATGTCGGCATTTGTCATAATTGATTCAGTGAAGTAAGCTTCGACCAAAACAAATGGCTTCGAATGATATATTTCCTTTGCGTGGAAAAAAAATCTGCAATTCTCAGCATGTAACCAATGTGCTGTCAAAAAGATTCGCACATCAATGTTAAAATCACCTGATTCAATATTTAATCCTTGTAGGATGATTTTTTCAGCTCTCAATTTAAATTCCTTGCCAAATAATAAAAGAGTCGCTCCGCATCCCGATATTTTAATGGTTTTTGTTGTTTCCTGCAGTCCCAAAGTACTTTCGCCGATTTTATGAGAACCCGCCAAAAAACAAATACAAATATCTTCTTCTTTTTGAAGTTTTTCGACTGCTTCTTCCCACGACTTAAAGTCGCCTCCTTCGCCGATAGTAACTGAACATTTTCTTTTGCCGTTCTTCTGCATGCACAAAGCGGTAATTGCCTGTTCAACAGTTCCGGGAAATCCTATATCAAGATCCTGGCATCCATTACCATCGTATAAGACCTGACTTGCAATACTTTGATTGGCTGTAAATACTACCGGCAAATGCATCGGGCTACCTGCAGCATCAAGAAGCTCGGCTTTTACTTGTTGACTTGACGGTGTGCCGGCTCCGCCTAATGTCCAGCTGCAAGAAGCGAGTCCCAGGTTATTTGTAATTACAATTCCATTAGGTGTAATACTTCCTACGCCTGCGGTGACCAAAGTAAATTTTACACTTGCATTTTCCACCGGCCATTGCCCATTGGAAACGCCGACAACCAACGGTTGGGGCAGAGCATTTCCGGGCATTGCTTCTTGTCCATCACCGCTTACATAGAACAGGGAAATTAGATCTGTTAACGGAGGAAAGAGCGAACGACAATCGCTGACAACGGACCATACACCAGCTGTTAGCTTTAAAATCCCTAGTAATGCGTAATGATGTTTTACGCCGAATGGCAATTGCGATTGTGTAAATGGCCACTCGATATCCGCAATAGCAGTGCGGGCAGGTATAAGCCAATAATCACCCGTTCTGAAAGTTCCCTCCTCAAATTTAACTTCAATACCATCTTCAAGGCCAATCCATGTTGCCGTATTCAATTTTATATCAGCTGTCGAATCCCAGCGTCGTATTCTTGGGTTTGTGCGGTTTAGTATGCTTACAGATGTTGCTCCGGAATTATCAGGATCCTTTATTGTACTGGGATCAATGATCAGCGTATTGCCTTCAACCTTTGCCAGTTCAACCAACACACCTGGTTTTCCTAATAAATCTGTCCTGTCATCTATTAATTCGATCCAATCGCCTTCTTTGAAACTTAAGATCTCGTCACGGCCTATAGTGCTCACTACTAATTTATCTTTATCTGCGCTATCCTGCGATTCCCATTTTACAGCGACAATACCATTATCTCTTGACCACTTAAATGTTGAACTTGCCCGGTTTGCTGCTCCCGTATGTATTTCTACCCGGTACAATTGATTTTCCAACCTTGTGTAGCCACCACTTTCTGCTAACCCGCAGGGATCACTTTTGCTTTGAGCGGGCTTGGATTTTGCCAATAGCTTACCCGTTGGGTCAGCAGTGATCTGTGCATCTAAGGCATTGGCACAATTAACAGCTGCCGGACCTTTCCATTTCACCTGCCAGATAGTTTTTACCCTTGTCGTGGTATCAGGCCCACCTAATGCGACTTCCCTTATAGCCGGGTCTTCCAAAACTGTTATGTGACGCTTCCATACATTCAAATAAAAAAGATAGTCTCCATCGCCATTAGCATTGGATGTCGGTAACGCTTCCGCATTTAGATCAGGCTGGTTAACAAACAATACGTCATGTTCATTTTCGCATAAAATTCCGTCAACGTAATAATGTCCTTTTGTAATAGTTACATCGGCATTTCCATTTGCAGGTAAAATTTGAAAACTACCTTCAGGGTTTGTTTCGTCAAACGGCGTCCCGCTTTTACCAACTATATCTCTTACACCCGTTTCAGTGCGATAGGCATTTATCGAAGCCTGTTCATTCCATTCGGCATCAAGCAATACCCTGCCCTGTTGCATCAAGACATCGTGAAAATGTTTTTCAGGATGAAAAGAATCTTTTGAAAAATCTCCTTTCATAAATCCCCGTTTATTTGTTTAAATTTTTATTGAGATAAATACTGAGAAAGTAAATCAGGTTACATACATAATTCCCGCTTCAAGACCGAGTGGTAAGTACTCGTTCAAAGCGATTTGTAAATTGGCCTTTCGTTGCGGCTGTTTTAGATAATTGAATGCTCCCATTTCAGAACCATTATCTGCTCCACTATTTATTGGTACAGGGCACCTGGCGCTAAGTTGCGCATAAGCATAATGATCATAAATGACCGATGTGAATGAGGGAACAAGCCACTCCTCAATCTCACTTTCTATTTTATTTTTTGCGGAAGGTGAAAGAGCCGAACCCTTTTTTTCTGTTTCCTCTGCAATTGTATTGCTAATCTCAAGGTTTGGCTGGCAACGGTATAAACGAGGTGCCTTAGAATCTGTTGGTACAAAGCTGAAGCGTACACAGCCTTCCTGTCTTCGTTTCACTATTACGATATCATCAAAAATACAATTTGTTGCTTCCAGGGTTTTAATCTCAGTTTTTCCAAATAAGGTAACACAACTTAATACCCCGGGAGTATTTACAGCATTAATAGCATGATCAGAAACTTCTTTTTTCTTTTTATCCTGTATACTGTCCTTTATGATCAATTTAAGAGCAGCAGTATTATGAAGATCGAGAGGCCCGGAAATGCTTCTTTCAATATCAATAATAAGCCATTGGTTTGATTGCGTATTTGAAACTCCAGCGCCAACTTCAAGTCCTCCGCTTTCAGGTATTATCGTGCTGTGTATTAAATTAAATGCTCCAAGCTGTCCTTCTAAGATTGACACTTTGCCTGCTATCAACATGCCGTTGAGCGTTATTTCACCACAGGTGTCTTGTGCATCCACATTACCATGGCCTGTAATGGCGATGCTTCCCTGAATGAATGGACGAATATCTTCGGCTAAAAGATCTCCGGGATTTCTTATATCTGATCCATCAACAATATCTTTTCTTATTGGCCAATCAGCTGCCACGATCAGTAGCTTACTTTTTTCTTCTATGACAATATCCAGATCCTCTTCATAGGTCCTGCTATCGAGGATGGTAATTACTCCAACTGTGCCTGCAGGTTTTGTATGCCATTCAGCAATAGCTTCATTAATGGTTTTGTAAATTTTTTCTCCATGTACAGTCTTTATTGTTTTGCTTACTCCCACCTGCCATATTTGATCTGTTTCCTTCGTTTTGAAAAAATTTTTGGATATAGAATCCTCCCTATTATAGGGGCCACCGCCAATATCGCCACTAAAGCCATAAGAGTAACCTACGATTGCTCTTGCATCCGGATCTTGTTCAGTAAACATGAATTTTCCCGTAACAGGATCAGCCAATGCTTTGATCTTTCTGATCACAAAGCTTCCATCTTCCTTCATTTCTTTGAAATCAATATTAACAGGTGGCGTGCAACAGTGCTCGAGATTACATATCTGTATTTCTTCCGGAAGAATTTTCTCTTCATTATCATCTTTGTCCAGGCGTATGATCTCAAAAATATATTCATCTTCCGAACTCTTCTCGAAGAAATTATATACACGGGTAGATCCGTTTTCGAATGTCGACCTCAATGCTTCCAGCTCATCAAAAAGTATTCGTCGTCTCAACAAACCGGGGACATTTATTTCTGTTGATATATGTGTGATAGCTGTTTCTGTTTGCGGCCGGTTGAATAACTGTGTCTTTTTACCTGTTGGATTAAAAGTAAAAACATATAAAGGTGATGGCGGAGATGATGGAGGGGATAAAGGCGGCGAAGCAAATGAACCAGGCATACATTCATGCCTGATTGCATCACATCTGGTCAATGGATAGCTTTGCAATCTCCATGTAAATATCCCTATGTTAGAAATATTATACTTTCCTCTTCCGGATGAAATATGTCTTACATCTGTGGAATGGGCAACCGTATCGAATGCAGTGTTGATACGATCGAGCTCGTCCATCCTGCGCAGATCAGGAGTTAGTGGTCGATGCAGCCGGATGTGATTCATGTATTGCGATGTTTGCAATAATTCAAAGAACTCTACTACATGAGCGCGCCAGCCGGTTACATCAAGTGTTAATTGTTCTAATACTGGCGCAATACCTTTTCTTCTCCGATAACCAATTGTGTTTGCAACATAAGCTCTTTGACTAATACCCGCAGTATCACCGATTGGGTTCAATCCACGAACACCGAGCAGATCGCCAATATAAGGAACCACCCATTCCTGGCATGTTTCGATAAACCAATTATCGTACAGCCCATCAATATTTTTCTGAACTATAACAGCCTGCTCAGCAATAATGCTGATAAAAGCTTCCAAAGGCTTTCCTTGCTCATCATCACGAATGCGATAAATGGCAGGTAATAGTTCGTAAATATTTTTAGATTCAAAGCTCATGTGAGAACTTGTGAAATCGATATTTTACTTGGATCAATGATCAAGAGCTGCGCAGGAAGAATATCTGCCCCTGACCGGCGTGCAATCTCTGATGATATGCGATAGTGTGTGCCTTGTTCAAATGGTTTGTGCCCATCCAATAGTTCGAGATCGACATACACGACTCCCTCAACTTGCTGTATCGCTGTGATCACTTCCGCCGGGGTGACATCCTGGCCAAAATTTCTTGCGTCAAATGAAAACTTTTCTTTGAGTTCATCTTCAATAGCCTTTTGCACATTTTCAAACAAGTAGGCAGAATCGATCTTTACTTTCGCGTCGACTGAAAAAAGAATCTGTTCATAATTTTCCAAGTAAATGGCTCTATAAAATTTACCTGATGATTTGATGGCCGCCAAGAGATTTTCATACAGGTCTGATTCTTTATCGATCACTGTTGTATCTGCCGATGCAATGGTAATAAACACTGACTGCTGTTCACCATTCCAGATCAAGTCAGCCCGTGCTTTGCTTATACCTGCAAAAGCGCTGGCAAAATCTTCAAAGTCTTTTACTGAAACGATCCTGTCAAGTGTAAGTACTGTAAAAGGCACATTTTTTTTTGCGCTGTCAATCGTTTCCTTATCCTCAGCACCTGATGTTGGCAACGGATTGTCTACTTTGTTTACACCTAATTGCGGAGTCATCAACATCGTCAGCGACGATGCTTTTAACATGCCATCGGTTCCGATCCCCACACGATACTTTGCTTTTATATTTTCAGTTCCCGTTGGAAGACGGGTACCGGTAATTCCATCGCCAAATTGCACTGTAACTTTTCCCTCATCGTTGATATCGACTGTATACACTTTTTCTTTTGGCGATACACCATAAAACGATGTCACTTCCTTCCACAAAATATCATTGACTCTTATTTCAAGAGTTGTTGCAATGCCAGAAGCAGATGCCGCGGAAACATAGGTCAATGGCTTTTGCTTTAATTCAAATTTTTGAAATACAAGCGAACCATTTCCACTTCCTAAAGTTTCTTCCTTCGTTTCTCCGTGGGTTGACTTTGCAATATTGGCATAGACGGTCACTGATTCCCGGTCATAATAATTAGCAAGATTGTTTTCCAGAGTCAACGTTGTTGAGTAATTGTCAATGATGACCTCCTTTATTGTATGTACCTCACTCAACAACTCATCGGTTTTAAGGACATCAGCAAATTCCCATTGATCTTTATTAAGCGAAATGGTACCTGTAAAACCGGTACTATCTTTTAAGGTAAACACGGTGTTCTGATTTATATCCGGAATCTCGGTAATGATCAACAAGTCGCCTGGTGATAGTTCTTTGTGTTCTCCGTCTGGAGATTTGAGTATTAATTTTTCTTTTGTCGGCGAAATCATCAAACGCCTTTGTTTGCCTGAAATGATGATCACTTTTTTCACAGGGATGTCGACAAGTATTTTTTCTAACTGAATAATATTGTCAGCCGGAGCTTCTGTTATTGGTTTTTCTGCGATTTCAAATTCTTCGCTTTGTGCAAAAACAACTGCATCACGAACATGTGAATCGAACTGCGTCTTCAAGTTCTCACCTTTTAATTTTGCCACTGTTGTTTTAGAGGTAAGTGTAAAATCGTTTTTTGCTGACTCGAAGGCATCATCGACCTTATACACTTCTTGATAATCACTTTTAGCAAGCACAAGCCAATTGCCTTTAATAATCTTAGAATATATAGCGTCCAGGTAAATAGTTTCGTCGGCACCCGCTATTTGGTTTACTGTAAAACCTAACCAATCAGTATTGTTATTTGGTTCTGTTGTTGTAGGATTGAATGAATCTTTCACAATCTCAGCCATTGCTCTGAAATCAGGAGCATTATATCCGAATAAGAAAGCCTTTTGCTTCATAGCGTATACACGGAAATCAAGAGCTGCTGGCAATACTTTTTTTCCATGACTTGTTTTACCTAGTCCCCTGTCCCATGTGACTTTTGTAAATCCCCGATTGTTATCAGTTATTATTTCTTTTACCCGACGAAAATCCCAGTTCTCATTCGTCTGATCATCTTTTCTCTCTTTGCCAATCATGAGTATTGCATCACCAGGCTGCAAGCCTGTATTTATTCCTTTCAAAAAAATTTCCTTATCGCCATATACCGGTATCTTTTTCTCCTTTGGCAATAGCTTAATATTATTCCATTCAACTCTTGCTTCTATCTCTTCGATTGTTTCAAATATCTGCGGCAGTTGGTCCTGCTCTGGGATGCTTTGCACTTTTGTGCCTACAGGGATGACAGCTTTTGGCGGAGCACCAGGAGCTTCATTCATGCTAAATGCGAGATTCGTGCTGGCAGCTACTCCCGGTTTAGGTTTATAATTAATATGCTGAGCTAATTCTACCACTGATAATCTTTCGGCAGCTGTTCGCAAATAACCTTCGTTGATGATTCGTTCCTGGTAAAAACTAAGAACATCCAGCACCGTTGCCCATGCATCTAGACTTGCAATAGCAAAATCATCATCATCCCTTGTTGTAAGTTTTCTTGTTGCTGTCCACTTTGCCAGCGCCGTCAGCATCGATTCTTTAAAACTATAGTGAGTACCGACACGGAAATGAAGCGCTGATAACCCGGGAGAATTGTACACTACTTCAGGAGTAAGCTGTTCATTGCCTTCGCAGCAACCGCAAGTGCTGAGATTGTTATTGTCGTCACTCATAGTCCTCCAAACATTATAAAATCAATTTTACCATTCTCTGGAAAATTACGATCGTTATCTAAGCGCACAATTTCCAGTTCTGAAACCTTTAGCAAACCCTCTTCCTTTTCTTTATTGGCGTTTTTTGTCCATCGTTTGAATTCTTTTATTTCTACAGAGGCAACTCCCTGTACTGTCATCGCCTTTTCATAGATAGCGCTGAGGTAAACCGGCTGACCAAAAGTAAAATTATCGGGGTGGAAAAATCCTTTCGTGCCATCTCCGAGTTCATAATTACTGAAGAGTTTTAATAACGATTGTCTGATATCAGCACGGAAGTAGCTTGTCAGCACACATACATTTAATATTATTGAAAGGGGGACAAGTTTAGGTTGTCTTATCTCAAGGTCATAGCCCGCCATTCTATACTGTTCGAGATGGTTTCGTATATCAGTTTTAAATTCTTCGTCAATATCTTTTCCACCCTTTCTGTCAATAATAATATACACTGTATACCAACTGCCCGTCCAGTAGAATTTTGCAGCAGCTTTCTGAACTTCAGCATGAAGCTCTGTTTTCTCTACGTAATCTGATTCCGTTATAGCCCTTTGCTGTGTGCGAAATGCCTGTGGTGCATACTGCCGTACTTCTTCCATTGTTTCTGCGTCTGTCCCTCCTGTTGCTGGCAATAGATTCTTTACTGTAGTAATCCCTTCGTTCTTCCACACAATTGTACTTATAGCGGATGCACCTACGTTTCCTGCTTTTCCATTCCCTATACGATATGTGGCTGTGAATTTTGTATCGCTTTGAGGTTTTTTTCCCAATGTATCATCACCAAACCGCAAATAGGATAACCCATTCTGTCCAGTTTCTACAACAAACTCCGCAGCAAACCGGTCACTCGCGAGAAGATCTTTGCGAGGGATCCATGTTTCATTTCCTTCTTTTAATGTAACGTACGGCAATGCTTCCCGCACATCCTGTTTAAGGGTTAATACGGCCGCTCTGTCTTTTTCAAGATCATGCTCGTATTCCGCTACTGAAATAATATTTCTTTGAGGGAGCTTTAAATATTTTTTTTCTGCAAGCTGCAGTTCCTTCGATCGTTCTGTTTTTCCCTGGTCCGCCAAAACAATATTGCCATGGGCCACACTTATTTCCAGGTGCCCTTTACCATCCACTGTACTTGTAAGGCATAAAGCAAATGGCAGGGCATCTTCTTCATCCCATTCTATATTTAAGATCTTTGTTCCAGTTAACTCATCTTCCCCTGTTGTTGCACTTTTTAATCTTACGGCATGACGATGAGTTGGATCAGCCTCAGTTTGCTCTCCGCTTGAAGGATCACGAATTTCTTCAAACACTAAAGCGTCACCTGGCTCAAGAAATAGTGCTGTATCTATTATTAATGTAGCCTGCGTACTGCCTTTCGGCAGGCAGCAGTCACTGTTTCCCCATGCATAAAATGAAATTTGGTTGTGCTCTGAAAATAATTTCAGGTCATGCATAGTTTCAAAAACAACGGCACCTCTTTCATTAACTAGCCTTATCATTTCGTTTTCAGAAACCATCACTTGGTCTTTGTCATCATTTGTTAATAATGCCGTTCCTTGTTTGATATTGGCGCCGTCAGCACCTCCATTCTTTTCTACTTCAATATGTACCCAGGCCCGCGCATTGCATCCATCATGAACAAAATAATCCAGCAACCTCGCATGACGTTTCAATGAAATGCGCCGTCTCGCAGTTCCAAGATAAGCTTCAGTAGCTACCGCATCCTGGTAATAGCTAAGGTGATCACCGACATAAGCGAGTAATTCGACAAGTGCAACCTGGAGATCAGCTGCATTCCTCTCTTTCCAGTTCGGCATGATCGTACTCATGCGATCGATCATCAATCTTTTAAAACTGGAATAATCTTTTGCGAGGTAATCTATGTCCGGCTCATCAAAATTTTCAGGAGGACAATTTGTTTCAGACTTACAATCAAATTCGGTTGGACAATTTATTTTAAAAGAAAAGTCGATTGATGATAAGAGGATGTCAAAACCCGCGGGAGGATCATGCGTAGTAGAAGAGTTCACAACTCTTAAAGTGTACGTTGAAAAATCTCCAGCCTGGTCAACTTTTACCTTCAGTACATTACCGGTTGTCGATATATTTTCGACCTTAATATTTTTTATACGAACCCCACCGTCGACAACGATGTTATCTTTCGTAAGAGGTGCAAGGGGAGGCGAAGTGACAGGAATAGTACCTGGTTCACCAGGAAGATTGAACGCAAAGAAAACCTTCAGCGTCCTTTGATCTGTTGAAACCACTTCAAGATAATCGATGCCATTGAGTATTTTTTTCTCAATGATAATTTTCAAACGATTTCTATTCTTACAAAAGAACCTATTGCTCATTTAAAACTTCTTTTGAACTCGGCAATTTTATTTTCTTGCGTACGACGAACAGTGTAAACAACTTTTATGAGTATTGATGAATCAGGATTTTGAACTTCTACATTATGCACTTCAATAAGATTTCCCAACCATTGTTGCAGCGACCCCTGTACCAAAAACTGAACCGCTGCAGCCATCTCGTCACTATTAGGCTGAAATACCAATTGCATCAATCCACTGCCAAACGTTGGCCTATTCACTCTTTCTCCGGGTGATGTGAACAGAACTTGTTCGATCATGTCGATGATATGCCCATCTTCATCTGACGCCGCAGTACGACCTTTTTGATCAAACTGAAACGGAAACTTGATATTCATATAATATTATATTCCTGTTACGCGTGTCTGTGTAACAGTTATCATTAATGGGGTAGCATTGGGAATACAAGTAGCCTGGCTATCAATCAATAATACAGGCATACCATTTGAAGTAATGCGTGTTGCAGCTGTGAGCCATTGAGCAGTTACGCAGGGAACGGGAGAACCAGATACATTGAAAGGACATCCGGCAATTGCATAAGGTGCCGGCTGCATTACTATAGGTTGCCCGCTTACAAGAACTCTTGGATTTGGTGATGTGGGTTGCGCTTGCCCGCCATGAGCACATAAAACAGTGGCCCCGACATGTAATAAAAAGCCTGGCATTTTTATATAATTGATATTGCTCCGTTGTTGATATTTACTGATGGACCAACCATCGTAATGCTGGCCCCTTTTCCATTCTGTATGTAGATACCCGTATCGTTAACTATAATGGAAGCGCCGGTCATGCTCTTTAACATAATGCCACCTGTAGGTCCCGGAAGATCGCTGATCATTATTGAATGCTGACCTAAACTTTGTATTACAATATTTGGTGAAACCGGCAAACCTGCTCTTGCTAATGGAGGTATATCAGAAGCACTTCCCCATCTGCATCCAACCCAAACCGGATAGTCAGGATTACCATTTTCAAATTCTACCCACACACCTGCGCCGATTGGTGGTACAATAAAAAATCCCATGGGAGGCCCGGTTGGTCCTGCAAGTGGAATACATGCTTCAGCCCAAGTGGAGGGGATCAAATTTAAAACGTCAGGTATCATCAGCATTAAACGTCCTCTCATTTCCGGATCAACATTATTGATAACTGTCGCCCTGTATTTGCCATAGTATCTTCCTTCACTCATACTAAAACTCTTGGTGTATTTGATATTAATCCATCTCGCGATAAAGTAAAACTTTGTTTATACTCGCCTGGCTTTATATTGTGAGTAACGCTGTCAACATAATACATACCATCGTATGCAATGCCCGCTCCTCTTACTCCAACCATCATTCTTGGTCTTAATATCCCATTGTATCGTAAGACATCCAATGACCCATTTGCAGTGGTTGCAGGTGAATCCTTCATCAGGAATCCAAGAATTTCTTTTGCTGCTACGTCAGGCGTGAGCTTAGCTCCGTTATTTGCAAATTCGATTTTTGCAGGTGGCGTAGGTCTTATGCCCATTGGCGGTTTAAACATATTTACATTTGGCAACGGGACAGGTATTGGTATTTTGCGAGTAATGGGGTCAAGGATTGTAAACACACGGATCTTTTTTGCTAATCCATTTAATGAAAAACTAAGGGACTCAACATTTGAATGTGCATCCATATTGATAGATAATGCGGGTTGCGGAATTGGTAAGTTCATATCAGGACCGAAGTAGGCAAGGTTCACTCCTGGTGCCGGGCCCGATTGTATAAAAAAAGTATAACCGCATCCACTTGCAAGTGTCTTTATATATTCTCTGTGTGTTTGGTTTATGCCTGTTTCCCATCCTGAAGTAATGCTTTTCGGTATATCTATTATAGGTGGTATGACAACAGGGATGACTCCTAGTGCTGCGAAAGGAGCAAGCAAGAAATATACTTTTGCTACATCTGGCATTTGGGGAAAAGGAATAACGATCTGCAGGAGGTCCATTGCAAGACTTATATCTTCACCTGTTATGGTGAGCGTTGATTTACCTGCTTCATTTGATGGAGACAATTCATGATTGGTTACAAACCCGTCCATTAATACATTGGGAAATCCATTCACTGTAGCAATGATGATAATGCGGGTAATGATAGGATCAAAATAACCGGCTGGAAGCATCGTAGTAAGCAACGAAGAATTCTTGTCAACGCTTAGTACGATCTGGAATCCATTCCTGTCTTTGCTGTTTGTAACCTGTACGCTTGTAAGCGCATCAACAACTATCTGCGGAGCCACTATCGGCACCGCAGGCCCTATCATCAACGTGAGATAAATTCCTTTAAGCATTACTTCCTGGTATTCCTTCGGGGAGTGTTATTCTTATTTTGCCACCGGGATTTTCAGTTAATTCATCTGGAATGAGGGTATCATTTGCATCACATATTTGCCAGAAACGTTCGGGATCACCAAGATATTGGTGTGTAATATTATCGAGCCTGTCTCCTTCTTTAACAGTATGCTCCTGCACCACAAAAAAATTTTCTGTCTTTGGTAAAAATCTCCGGCGCAAATAAATTATTGTTTCTTCCTTGTTATTCTTCAGTGTCGTTATACCAACTTCTCTGTAACGGCTCGACAAGGAAAAATAGCTTGGAGCAGCTCCCAGTTGTTGCAACAGTTTCGATATATCCTGCTGTTGCGAAAGTTTTGTTGCATCTATCATGGAATTGAATTTATACCGAGGTCGCCTAGACTGCCTGGTTTGAACATGCCTGCAAGACGTTCTTTATTTTGCTGGTAAGTCATAAATAAACTACCGCCTTTATGTGAAAATCCGAGATCATCAATACTTAATACGCGTAAGCCCAAACTCACTTTTGCTCTTAATGGATTGAGGTTAACATCAAATGCTTCTTCGGTAATAGAAAATTCAGTGATGCGCACCGGTATAATTCTATTCTTGTTCCAAATAAATAATGTGAGTGAAGATTCGTTCGGTGATATTTCCAGAGTGCCGGCTTGCGCCAAACTATTATTTGCAATGAGACGGGAGCTTCTCGGATAAACAATTGTTTCAAGTATTGCTAACTGTGGTTGTATACCTACTTGTCTTGTTACAGATTCTGCAACTTCCATTTGATCCGTTGCATCGATCTCAGCTTCTATCTTCAGCGTTTCCACCGGAGGGCCCGTAAGTCTTAATGCTTCTGAACGATTACCTGAATCACCACCCACACCTTTTACCTGCAACGATCTTGTCAATGTATCAGGATTATATTGCAGCGTTATGATCTTTTCAATAGCCGATGATTCGGGATTGATAAGAACAATACCGCCTTTGATGATATGGGGAGAGCTGGGGAAGGAAGACATAATATAGTTTGCTACCAAGTGTGATCGCTGTCCTTATCACAGTCGTAAGTCTTGCACTTTACAGCTGGTTCAAGCAGTGATTGAAAAAAATCTGCAACAGCTTTTGAGTTAAAAAACCATTCTAACTCATAACCACATTTTGTGGCAACAAACATCTGCCATGCTGCCTGTTCCTGAAAACGATTAATTACTTCTGCTTTACGTTTTTGCATTTTGGGGCTTAAGTTCCTGTTGAGTATCCAGTTGTATCCCGTTTTAACCTCATAAACTATTTTATCTCTAACAGCATCAAAATCTACAAATATTCCGTTTGGGTCTGTAATTCTAAATTCTAAACGTGTACCACTGAATGTTTTTGCAAAATCTGAATGACAGGGGTATCTGCCAAATTTAGGCTCAACCCATTCATAATTACATTTACCTTTTTCTTCTTCATCTTTCTTTGGTTTTGGTTTGGGTATAGGGAATTTACCTGGTTCGGTTGGCGGCAAAGTGTCTACCCAATCCCTTAATTTTTGATAGTCTAGCGGACTTGGATTTGTCCAAGTTGTTCTTGGATCAGATGGAATTGATGGAGGTTTAGTAGTAGGAACTGTTGGTCGATGACAGTTGCCAATACATACGCCAAGGATATTTGGTAAAATGGTATATCCCTGTCTTTGCAATTCTGCCTGGAAACTACCCCATGCTATTAATGAAGCAACGGATACTACTATTACGACCGCCACTGCCACAGGTGCTGCAATGGCAATTGAACCTCCTGCAGCCGCAGCCGTTCCACCTTCAGCAACACCCGCACCTCCAGTAATAACCTCAGCAGTCCCCCAACGGAGGGCTGCCTGCTCAAGTGCAGTATTTGCAGCAGCGCCACCTATGCCACCTGGATTTAACAGCGGTGCAGTCGCAACAACACCGGCTGCTGCAATGCCAGCGCCTCCTTTCGCTTTATCCAACCCCGCAGCTGTGCGCCCTGCTCCATACATAATCCAAGCTTCTTTTTCTGTCAAGACCTTTTGGCAAATTCCCGCTTCTCTACAGAAGCGTACCACATCAGCTTCTTTCTGCAGGCCTGCTTTTCGATAAGAAGCTTCTACATCAGTACTCCATTTTTCCAAAGGAATGCCTGGACGTTGGGGTGAATTATGGACTCCAACATCACGCTGAATTTTACTAGGCGCTGAACCTATATTGGATGCGCCATGTTGTTGCATTACATGCGTTAACTCATGTGCAAGCAGTCTTTTTCCTCTTTCAGATGTGGGTTGATACTGACCAGCTCCAAAAACTATATTATTAACGTATGTGTATGCATGCGCATTGATACTTGCGGCAGAATTGGTAGCTGCCTCACCGGTATGAATTCTCACTTTTGAAAAATCATAACCAAATCTTGGTTCAAAGAACTTTTTTTGTTCTTTAGATAATTGCGTTCCTGAACCTCCAAGTCGATTTACGTAACCCGATAGATCATTACCTGCATGAATTTCTTCGCCGGAATTTTTTTTGCGCTGCACCATCTTCTTCTTTTTTTCTTCCTCTTCGCAGTGAGCACATTTACGTTGAATAATATCTGCACCAGAACTTACTTCACTTTCTGAAGATTCTTGCATTCTCATGACTTTATCACTCATTGCGTCAGCTTCCTGTTCATATTTGTCCCCCGGCTGATTGATTTCAAGCTTTGGTTGGATTACCGGAGTACCAGAATTAATGGTGTTCTTGATATTTGAGTTACAATAACTGTACTTAACTAAATTGGATGAAGAATATGATAAGTCATTCGTTGATCTGTCCAATGCATTTGTCTCCTCCTGATGGTGGAACAACAAAGGAGCTGCTTCATTCTTCGCGGAAATATTTTTTGCTACAGTTCTACTTGTCATTTGTAAATACTTTATAAACCGAACTTGCAATATTATTTCCTACAACTGTGTCGGTGGAATGCTGTTGAAAACTAAATGTACCTGCCCTCAATAATGAAATATTTTTCCCTTCTGAAAATGAAGAAGGAATTCCCTGCTCAATAAACAATCTCGTCAATTCACTTTGCACAGCCTCAGAAATTGCGTAGCGATCATGAATGGAAAAACCATGCAAAACAAGTTCATCGATGTATAATTCGATATTCGGATGCATACTATCCCCTTAGTTCACTACTGCTAAATGATTTTTCCAATTTATCATATTCAGCTTTCGCGGCGCGGGAAACATGTGACATCAAAATCTCATCGCCAGCATTAGCAGCAAAGAATGCAGCATTTAAAGCAATATTCCTGATGCTACCGCCAGGCACACTAAGTCTTGATAGTTTTTCAAGGTCGAGTTTGTGTTTAACTCCCTGCGGAAAAATCTTTTTCCAAATCTCCGTTCTTAGTTCAGCATCAGGAAATGGGAATTGTATTACAAATCTTATCCGGCGGAGAAAAGCCTTATCCAAGGCGCTTCTCATATTGGTTGTTAAAATAGCGAGCCCACGATATGCTTCCATTCGCTGGAGCAAATAACTGACTTCAATATTGCTATAACGATCATGGCTGTCCTTTACTTCGCTGCGTTTTCCAAATAGGGCATCGGCCTCATCAAACAACAAAATAGCGCCACCATCTTCTGCTGCATCAAATATTTTTTTTAGATTCTTTTCTGTTTCACCTATATATTTATTTACTACTTTACTCAGATCGATCTTGTAAAGATCCAGATGAAGATCATTGGCCAATACTTCCGCCGCCATGGTTTTACCAGTTCCGCTTTCACCAGCAAACAGCACACTAATGCCAAGCCCTCTTGCTACTTTTTTTGCAAAACCCCATTTTTCATACACTTTATTCCTGTCCTTTATCTGAGAGGCTATCGCCTTAAGCATCGTTTTCTGTTCGTCCGGCAATACAATATCGCTCCAATCAGCCAACGGTTCTATCCGTTCTGCAAGCTCATCTATTTGCGGCCGGGAGTAATCACAACATAACTGCCATAGTTTTTTCTCATCAAGATTTTTATTTTCATTTTCTGAAAAAACATTGGCCGATGTATAAAAAATTTCTTCGCCAATTTTTGCAATTGTGTTTGCGCTAAGATTAAACTGTGACACCAGGTTTTCAAACTGCTCATTATTATTCGTCACACGCAATATTTTTTTCCAAATGATCAATTGTTCTGAAGGCGCAGGTTTCGCCACATCAAAAACAAATTTTGGCTTCTTCAATTGTGGCGACCAGTTTCCGCTAATGATCACAAGCCCGTAAACGTTCTCAACAAAATTATTGAGCAGTAAAGTTTTTGACCTGTCTGAAGAATCAAAATTCTCACAATCGAGGAAAAGTGCATATCCATTTAATGCAGCTTCACGATTCCATAGCCTGGTCAACTCATAGAGATCATGTTGATTGCCCGACATCACATTGGCAGCAATGGCGTAAAGTTCGAAACCCAATCTTGAACTCACATTTGCTGCTATATTTAGCTTGTCTGAATTGTCAGCGCCCTGCAGTTGTATAACGGGTAACGAAGAATATTTTTTTTCTTTTTCATAAAATACATTGAATATCTCATCGGCTAATTTAAGTTGTGATGGAAGAAGATGCTCGGATCCATTTACTCTATTGACAACTTCTTTTAGCTTTTCGTGCAATTCGCTTATGCCTGCGAGATAATGAAGAATATGCTCATCAATTCGCAATGGACTTCTTGTCATCAGTTGCGTCTTATTGATTTCTATTAATCGCCAATAACGAAGCGGGCCTCCAGGTGCGATAGCTCCCCAGTGTGATTCGGGTATTCCCGCTAAGGCAAGACTAAAGGAAGGAAGCATGGAAGAATCACCCTGTATTGATTGAACCAGATCTGCGAAGGACGAATCAAGTTCAACGCCTGCACAAAGCAACACTATATCTCTTTCAAATGCTGACAACCCTAGTACATTGACGAGTTGATCAATGGCAGGAGGCGCCACCATATCTCCTATTTCCTCCCTTAATTCTTCTATTCTTAAAAAATATTCGGGTGGTTCTTGCTTTTCCTGCTGACCAGATATGGATTTTTTATACCACTCCAATTGAGTTTTTATAACATTTAAAATACCTACCAGGTATTGCTGGTTGGCAGTACTCCAGTCATTCCGCAATTTTTTTTCAGTGCTCATGGAATGTCTAAGGCCGGTGAAACAAAAACACCTGATGCATCTGATAGTAAGGGGCTATCGGCTCCATCTACCTGTATCCTTACAAGATATCTTCCGCCCTTAACACTGGTTATTTCAATGCGGATATCATCAGTTGAAGTCGGCGGGCTTCCAAAAATTGCAGCGCTCATTTGAAAACTATAAGACTTGGAAGTCCCTGACGTAACGATCTCATTCAGTAACAAAATAACCTTTTGACCAGGTTCAACTTTTGGATCTGCTTTCAATTTGACTGTTCCTGATATCAATCCGCTACCTGATACTTCTACATCCTCGATAGACGGGTGGCCAATAATGAGGGGTGATATGGTGAAAGTTTCAGACCTGGACGCAACTCCTTTATGTGGCGCCGGCGGACTTCCCATTAAAGATAGATGAATGATCTGTACCTCTTGTCTGCCCGCCTTTAAATTTGCAAGCTTAAATCCTATTTGTGTTTCGTCAATAGTAAGTTCACTTGCACTGCCTGTTATCTCCTCCCCATTTACCATTACCTGGACCAATTGATTTGTAAAATATTTACCCTGAAGTATAAGGCGGTAACCATTAAATATTTTTTGATTTACAACTATTGGCTGACCAGCCGCAGATTGAGATGCTATCGTTTCAATTTGTGGAGCTCTGAAAGGAGCAACATAAATTTTTCTGCCTCGCACTGGCAACGCAGGTTTTGAAAGTTTTCCGCTTTCGATGAGTACAACGGTAATTTTATAGGCAGCTGTTGGTCGATATTTTGTTCCGAACGCCGCCCATAATTTGGAGATATCTTCTGCACTTAATGATTCAGGCGTGATCGTTATCATTTCTGCCTGTTCGGCAAGTCGTGAGGTAGAAAGCAGCCGCAAGGAACTGATCAGCCCGTCTCCTGCATCTGAAGGAGGCGCCAATGACCTGGCAATGGATTCTCGGTCTAGCACGGGAGTTTCATGCAGGAGTTGCATTCCATATCCCAACAAAATATCGGTATGCAATTCCGCTGAACCGTAAGCAGTCAATAAATAATGAAGATCGATGGCTAACGGAGGACTTGCAATTCTTTCACCACGGCTGCTGAATGCCGGCTGATCAACATTTCGCCAGCCCTGGTTAGGAGTTGCCTGGTACATAAATAAATTAAGCTGGCTTTGCTCGTTACCGTTTGAAGGAATGACTCTATCCGGGGGCAACGCTGTTACAGTGACAGTTTCGCCTACCGCCCCAGTTACGTCATGATCTATCAAACCATTATTCAGCAGGTCTTTTAAAACATACGTGACCGATGCAATGCGAAGGGATGTGCTCATTGCCCTTTATTTCTCTTTTGTAAATACTCCTCCAGGGACATTTTTGGCTTTTGCGCTGAATGGTCTTTAGACTTTGTAACATTTGTTACCGGTGTTGCCCTCACCTCAATTTTACCAATGGATATTTTGATAAGGGGTGCTCTGTTGTATTTATCGTTTTCTTCGAGATGCGGGTCCGCAATATTTGTGTTATCCTCTCTATGCTGCTCTGCTACAATCTGCGGAATTACAGGCTTATCAATTCTGTTGTGTTGTTTTTCTTTTTCCACTAAACGCGCTACGGAATTAGGAAACATTACAGTATCGACATTGTTAATGCGCGGATCATTTTTAATGGGTTGTTGAATTTCGGTTCCAGCGTAAAAGTCACCATTGCTATTTTCAGCTTTTTGAGAAGGTCGAATAACCATGTTGAAAAGATTTTCCTTTTGAATTGATCCTTTTTGACCATACTGTTCATGATCGTCGCCTGTATTAATTATTGACTTGTGGCGATCATTCAAAAATGGAAAATCTTTTTCTTGGTCATTGCTTCCACTACTTGTAATAGTATTGAAGAGCCTTGATCCATTGTTAAGTGAAGGTTGTGTGTCACCATCATGAACCGTCAGAGCAGAGGTCCGGTCATTAGGCGTTACAGGAGTTCCAGTTTTTTCAGGCAAGTTAGATTCATCGTTATAAGAAGATTCAAATTTACCGGGCAAACGTGGGCTTATAATATTGTCTGCTCCGTTAAAACGGGTAACGATGGAATCAATAAATCCACTCACTTGCCGATCATTTGAATGTACAGTTGCCTGCGGCGTGAACTCATGTTTAGAATATCCTTTTCAGACCACCCAAAAGCCCGCGCAAGTAGGTAAACTTCTTGCAAGATTCGTGTCGCCCAGTTATTAATTTCGGCCCAGAAAAAACTAACAATATCAAATACTGCCTCCCATCTATAGAAACAGGAAGGACAATCTAAACTTATACTGATGTTTGCCTGCGGATCTTCTTTGGCCATTCGATCATTCAAAGTCATCCAGATTTCTTCAGTCAATTCACGAACATCCGGCGTTCCGTTCTTGCTGCTAATTTCCAGTATACAATTTTGAAGTATTGTTTTATTTCCTTCCTTATTTGTAGCGGCGTTTAAAACGTCATGGCTATCAGGCAATCTGAAACGGATATGAATAGAATCTTTCTCCATCTCAAATGTTCTTACAGATAAGTCCGGAGGTATTGGCTGCAAATACAATTTATTAGTATCGCTTTGCCATTCTATGACCTCATTGCACTGAGGGCATTTGATCATATTCTGCAATCGCGAACCAAATGTCCATTCACGTAATTGTAATAGTCGTGCATCTCTTTCTCCAATACTAAGATGACCAATATCCTTGGTATCCGCAGCAGAGCATGCTGTTGCTAAAAGATTAAATGTCTTTTCAAGAATGGTTTGATTCAAGCTTCTTTCCCAAACTTGCAAAAGTTCAGTCGCAGTTAAAGGTCTCAAAGCTATTATTGTGGTTCTGTAAACGTAGGCTCAGCTGGTTCAACAACTTCATAATCTCTTTCCCATCCTTCATTCTCAAGCTTGATATGTTGAATCGCTACTGCATTTGCATTTGCATCGAGATCGGGCATAGCCTGGAATTCTGAAACCCAGCATCGATAAAGTTTATAAGCAATTACTTTTTGTCCCGCTTCATTGTACAATTCGATGATGATGTCTTTACGGAAGTCCTTCAATGAAACCTCAAGGCCAAGTCCGGAACCAAAATTCCATACTTTATTTGCCCATTTTTCAAATTCCTGGTCGTGTGTAACACCTCGTTCAAGAGTAACTGCTTCAAATTCGGTACGACCTGGTGATTTCCTACTGCTGCTTGGGTCACCACCTTCACGATGTTTAACGACTTCTGTAGTTTTTTTAAGCCCTCCCACTTTACTTACACCTGCTACATATTTGCCGTCCCACTTTACACGAAATTTGAAATTCTTGTACGGATCGAAGCGTGTTGCATTAACTGTAAATTGTGCCATAACATAATGATTTTAATTTATGATTCGATTTGACCTGCTAATTGCTGAATCTTAATAATTACAAATTCAGCAGGCTTTAATGGAGCAAAACCAACAAGGATATTCACGATTCCCGCATTGATATCATTTTGTGTTGTTGTCTCTTTATCACATTTTACCAGGTAAGCTTCTCTTGGCGTTCTGCCCTGGAATGCACCTTGCCTGAAAAGGTCATGCATGAATGCACCAATATTTAATCGTATTTGGGCCCACAGCGGTTCATCATTAGGTTCAAACACTACCCATTGCGTTGCTCTATAAAGAGTTTCTTCGATAAATAATGCAGTGCGACGAACCGGAATATATTTCCATTCATCAGCAAGTTGATCAGCTCCTCTCAACGTGCGTGCACCCCACACTATACGACCAGTAAGTGGAAATGATCTCAGGCAATTGATGCCTAATCGATTTAATTGGCCATTCTCAAGATCATTTAGATTTATTTGCAAAGCAGATACTCCACTTAAGGCTGCGTCATTTCCTGCAGGTGCTTTCCATACTCCGCGATTCGTATCTGTCTTTGCCATTATACCGGCTATTGCTCCGCAGGGAACAAATGTATCCAACTGATTATCTCTTAATGGATCCCCCTTTTGAATTAATGGATAATACAGAGCGGCGTTGCGTGCACTCGTCCCTGATATCAGAAGTGAACTCAAATTATCTATTGGGTTTGATACAGCTCTCGAAGCGGAACTCCCCCATTCAATTGGAGAGTCAACTATTAACATCGCTCTTTTTTCAACACAGAGCTCAACTGCTTTTGAATAGATAGCAGGTGAAGTATTGGCCCCTCTCACAGGAGGGGGTATGCACAAAAGGTTAAAAAGATCCGCTTTCCTTAAAGCATACATTCCGGTTTTATCATTTTCATCTCCTTTATATTGGTCATCTTCCAACGGCTCTCCGTCTGAGCCGCCCGTGGCCTGGACAGTAGGATTACCGTTTGCATCTTTTAGTGTCTCCGCAGGTATTTCATCAGGAATAGCCCATGAACCATCCGCATTTTTTCCAATACTGATCCTGTCAGAACGTTGTTCAAGTAAGCGCGGCAAAAATCGGATATCCTCCTCATCAAAAGAAACGTTGAGATACTCTTCCACCTTTGTGAAACTGTTCTCACTTTTTTCATATACAATGAGATTAAAAGTTGTTTGTTCGGGTGGTGGCGATTCCGCTGGTGCTGTGGGATCTTTTGTTTTATAGTCTACTGAAACAAACAGGTTGTTTCCCCACTTACCGGGACTAATTGCATGCAGGGCCAACGGGTTTCCCGAGGGACTGGCGGAATCGGTTGGCAATATAAGACCTGCAATACCATCACTTGGCGGGCTGACGTCAGCATCTTGCCTATAAACACGAATAATAATTGCTATGTTCCCGCCATTTTGATAGAAATCTTGAACAGCATAGCTCATTGTGCTGTCCACCCATAGTCCACCGTAGTGGCGCTCATAATCACCAAAGCTTGTTATCGTAACTGGTTCATCCAATTTACCTTTTAATGCTCTGCCGATAAATGCTGTGATCGAAGTAGCTACTCCGGTTATGGTACGGACGCCACTGGGTATCTCTTCTAAGTAAACACCCGGGTATGTAGGTTGTACTGGCATAATAAATCAGTATTTAAATGTTAATTCTTCTGATGACGTCAATTTAAGTATCGTAACATTGGCAATGACTTCGTGAGAAGAGTGGATGAAAAATGTCACTGCAATCAAAGGCTCTATTGATTTCGGATCACTCGCGTCGTGCCCTACCTACACTGGCCAAAAGAACCTCGAATCTTGTAAATTGATAATGGGAGTGCTTTCAAATCTGCTCAAGGTAAAAAGCCGGAACTTCTAGCGATAATGAGTGGCCGAGGCTCTCGACATGAACAGCAAATCTAACTTTTCCTTTTTTGGAAAATAATTTTCCTTCGAAGCCGGCCAGCGGTCCTCTGATTATCCGCACACTCGATCCTTCCACCAGGTTTTGCTCAACTTCGGGGTTTTCACCTTCCAGCTTTTTAATGGCCGCAATATCGCGGTCCGCAATTACCGCCGGTTTGCCTTCGAAGGAAACAAATCTTAAAATTCCTTTTGTTCGGATTGCACTCTTTACATCGAATTCCGTGCTTTTAACAAAAATGTAGTTAGGAAACAACGGTACGTCTAACTTCTTTACGCGATCACTCCATTGCTTGAACACTTTCTGAATGGGTAAATATACCTCTACTTTTTTCCTGACAAGCTCCGAGTAAGCTCTTTTTTCAAACTTCGGCAGTGTGTAAGCTGCATACCAGTTTGTTTGGGAAATTATCATGGCACGAAAATTAAATTGCAAACAATTTTTTTTTACAGCTCATGGCTTCGCCACCTTAATCACATTAAGTACGAAAATTGAAGATGAATGCGCCTTTTAAATCTTTTTAAATATCAATTGAAAATCTCCTTCGGCTATCATATTCTCGATGATAGCATGAAGATCTCCGTTATTGAAATCTCTTACGAGGACCATATTCAAAATATTGTAATACTGATCCAGATAAAAATCGCCTGACTTCATATCCATTTCAAACATGTCCACCAAGCTCTTGTGGGAGAAAAAAGTTGCGATATACTTATCGCCATTATCAAACTGAACAATGACATCTGTATTCAGATCGTCATAATCCAATGGTTCATTTTTTAACTTTTCCGCCGTGAGAACAATATCCGTGATCACAAACTATTGCGTCTAATTATAGTAATAATGTTAGTGTGACTTTTTTTTGGGGTCAAGGATCATCTGACCTCGAAGTCCCAACAAGGAACTAACGGCACATAACGGGAACTATCGGTGAGGATTAGAGGTGTTTCAGATTTTGAAGAAACTCCGTGCGCTTGCGTCGCGCCAGTGGAACCGCGGCATTATCGGTGAGAAAAACAAAACCTTCCCGAGTATATTTATTGACGTGCATGAGATTGATTAAGTGAGATTTATGACAGGAAAAGAATCCATATGACTCCAATAGTTTTCGGAATTCGCCAATGTTGTACGCACTGACCATATTATTTTTCCGAGTAGATACAATCCGAGTACATTTCTGCAATCCTTCACAACGAATGATCTCATGAGCATAAAAAAATTCAATACCCTCCATGGTAGGTATACCTATTAATTTCGTATGAGGCAATATGGACATCTCAGAAGCGAAACTTAGGCTATCTTGCTTGAACAACGGCCTTTCAGCAAGTTTCCGGATGGCACTTCCTACCGATATGACAACATCATGGACATTAATCGGTTTCAAAATAAATCCGCAAGCATCCTGCCGGATAGCAGAAATAGCGTCTTCAGTATGATTTGACAAACAAACAAATTCACAAGGATCCAGGATGGATGTATTTTTTAATCTGCTAATTATGTCAATACCAGAAAAAATAAGTTTAGGATGAACAGTCTTTATCAGCTTTGTTGCTTCAAAATAGTCTGACCCTTCCCCATTAATAGATATTTCTGGGAAATTGGAATGAAGAAACTTCTTCAACAAAGAAGATGAAGAACGTTCCGTGTCAATTATAATAGATTCTATTTTCATTATTAATTGCGAAAATAAAATTTACGCTTTTTCAATTCTTCTATAATCTTTTGCCTCCCTTGCCGAGGAAAAGTAAGCAACCTTGCGAAAGTGATTTTCGACAAAGGGACTAGTGTCCAAAACACGTTCAGAAATTTTAGTGATAGC
This sequence comes from uncultured Bacteroidota bacterium, assembly GCA_963837415.1. Lineage (GTDB taxonomy): Bacteria > Bacteroidota > Bacteroidia > Cytophagales > Cyclobacteriaceae > Chryseolinea. The sequence goes on from CAWING010000013.1 coordinate 234,481, forward strand.
CAAAATTGCCGTAGGAGCAAATTTTAGTTCACTTCTGTCAAAGGAAAAGTTTAAAGCCAATACTCCGGTTTTAATGGAAGCCTTTTCACTGAATTTTACGGATAAATATTTTAATACTATGCCGTGGGTGATTTTTTCGTGGCGGCGGCCATTTATTAAGAATTGGCTAACAAATTGCTTCAAAATAATATACATCGCTTACTTATGATCAATGATGAATTTAGCAATTTTTTAGAATCTGCAGCCTTTTTGGTCACTAACAATCGAGTAAATTTTAAATAACAAACACCGCGAATTCTGGCATAAAGAAAGGACATCTAAGACGGTATGGCAATAACCCTTTTCGGGCATAAAATGGGAACTTCCCTCCCATTCCAACATGTAAAGCAATGTAATCTGCGCGCCAGACGCACAAATTTCGTTAACGACTTAAGACAAAACCAAATGAAGAATTCTCAATCCACAGCCTTTTTAAGGACGTGGCTATAAAGAGTCAACATAAGTAAGCGTTCTTAAAATTCTCTAGGGTAATGATTGGTCTTTGGGATGCTTTACCTGCGAGCTCGTCCGCAAGTAGGCCACCAGGTCCAGCACTTCCGAATCCTTTAATGTACTAAACAAACCTTGGGGCATCATCGATGTATCAGTTGCTTCCCGTGATTGTATGTCCGACTTGTTGATCACAATCGCATCCTGACCCACGACTCTTAAAGTTATCTGCCGTTCATTTTCCGCCACGATGTTTCCAACATAGGTGCGTCCATCTCTCGATGTAACAACTACCATCTTATAATCATCCTGGATCTCGGCACTCGGCGTGAGTACATTGCTTAGAAGATAATCTACATTCGCCCGGTTTGAGCCGGTAATGTCCGGACCGAGGGTACCTCCTTCATTATACATTTTGTGACACGGGCCGCAGGTACGACTGAAGAGCGCGCGGCCGTTGACTGCACTGGCATTTGCAACCGCCTCTTCGGTAAGCAGTTTTTTGTACTTACTGTATGCGACGCGCTGATCGTTGCTCAATTCATCCAATGGCGCGCCCCAAACTTCCAGAAATCCGCTGCCTACTACCCGAAGAAGTTGTCGCGCAGCGTAAATCGGCACATCGGACTTTGGAATAGCGTTACTTTGCAATGCACGGGTCAACATCCATCCATAACCTGGTCGCGAAGCTAGTGTCTGCACAGCCTCGAGCTTTTCAGAAGCGCTAAAACCGGAGTACTTTTCAATCAGCAATTTTCCGAGGTCCTCCTGATCGTATTCGGCAGTAGCGCGAATAGCTTCTATGCGGAGTTTAGGATCATTAAACAACGAGGGCAGTTCATGGAGAAGCTCGACCCGTTGTTTTCCGGCCAGTGACTTAAGCGCTCTCACTCTTTGTTCAATAGGTATAACGTTGTCCTTCACCGTTGCCATGAATTGGCGTGCCGCTTCAGTATCTCCAAATTGCTGTGCAATGGACAGGGCAAGCTGCTTAACCTTGTCGTCCTCGGATGATCTTAGCGTAGCATAGATTGCTTCCCAGTTCTTCGGTGTTACAATATCTTTTCTTCCTTCGAGCCCATCCAGCATACCTTCTAACAGGATCGCAGTTGATCCCGGTTTTTTGCCAAGGTGGGCAATGAGGGCCTGAATTGCATTTGCATCCACAGACCTGCGCGCGATGTATCGCGTAATCATGGGTATTTTACATTCCGAAGTGAGCCCAAGCGCGCGTTCCGCATTTTTTGCCACCAATGGTTCGACACCATACCATATCATTTTAGGCAGGTTGTGATCCTGCTCATCTTCGGCGTGTGCCACCAACGACTGCGCTATGCTCCACCGGTCATCGAAGTTGATTCGCTGAAGCGCGGATGCAAGATACACCCGCACAACGGCTGATGGATCTTTGGCAGCCATGCGATTGAACTCCTGCATTGCTGCGGCTGATGGCGATTTCTCTTCACAAATCAATTGTACCGCCCATGCGCGGACATACTCGTCTTTGTCGCCAAGCGCCTTTAGCAATTGGGCTTCAGTAAAACCACCCGTTACATGAAGAGACCACATGGCACGCAGGCGCAAATCGTCGTCATCATTTTGCTGAAATATTGATCTAAGGCGGTCGTGTGTATCACTTTGAAGTTTTCCCCTCGCCGCGCGCCCCTGCAGGACAACACGTGCGCGACTAGCGTGCCAGTTGCTTTTGCTGGACTGTAATTCCACCAACTGTGCATCCGTCAATGTTGTCAGGTCGCTGTAACGCCCTTCAAAATTTTTGGCAAAGGATGTTTTGGGACTAATGCGGAAGATGCGACCTGTTTCCTGGTTAAGTACATCGGCACCACAGATGTCGGCATCATGCCAGTCTAATACGTATAGTGCACCATCGGGCCCAACTTCCATACTGAAGCCTACCCACTGAGCATTGTTTGCCATCGCAAAATCCTCACCATGACGTGCTATAAAACCAGAGCCTTTTCTTTCAACAACATCAGACAATACAGCATGTTCATGAATATTGGCCATGAAGAGACGTCCATATTGAGAAGCGGGAAACGCATCTGACAAATAAACCCTCAATCCACCATGCGCAGAACGATGACGATGGTCTGCGATGGTCTTGATATCGTTGTACACGTATGGATTATAATGTTGTCCGCCCTGCCTATGGTACAACCCCCCTGGTATCACATGCCACAAGTGAGGAATTACACAAGCGCTGATAAACATTTGTCCTTTTGCATCATAATCGATACCCCATGGGTTGCTAAAGCCATGCGCGACCACTTCGAATTTGTCTTTAACAGGATGGTACCTCCAAACTCCGCCATTGATCTCCACGCCTTCACCTTCCAGTATATCTTTCGGAAATGGATCATTGTGTTTATAGATACGGCCTTTGCCCTTGGCTAATTTAATTTTGGACGGCGTGGCAAATCCCTGGCACCCGTATAACCATCCATCGGGTCCCCAGTGCAAACTGTTCAAGGTTTCATGGCGATCTCTTATTCCCCACCCGCTGAGCCTGATTTCAAGTTCGTTCATATCGGCTTTGTCATCTTTATTTCGATCCGGAACGAAGAGAAGATTGGGTGGTGCCCCCAGAAAGAGACCGTCAAAACCAACGGCGATGGCCGCGGGAAAAGCAATTCCCTCCAGGAAAACTTTACGTGAGTCAGCTACGCCATCGCGGTCGGTATCTTCTAAGATGAGAATGCGACTTTTTCCGGAGTTGGAAAATCCGTCACCCCGTGATTCATAATCCTTGTTCTCCGCGATCCACAGGCGTCCGCGATCGTCCCAACAAAAAGCCATTGGCTGCGTCATCATAGGTTCGGACGCCCAGACATTTGCTCTGAACCCCTCCGGAAGGGTCATACTTTTAACCGCATCTTCCGGTGTCAGGAATTTAGCGGTACGACCTTCATCTCTGGCAAGATCCCAAAGAGATGCCGTAGCATATGTTGAGTCACCCACGTATGTTTCCCAGGCTTTGATCATCTCTACATCGTTCAGCACACCGCCGTAAATAACCATTCGATATTGTAGTGTCTCCGTCTTGCCTTTTGGAATTTTCCAATCCCCCAGGCGCGCCAATGCTGGACCGATCCCCAGTTGCCCGTCTACACGCCATGGTTGTGGAAATCGTTCATTATCCATATGGTCGAACATGGCAATGTGCGCAAGATCGTCGCGACCCTCTACCTGCATGCCGACATCCACCCACATCGCACGTTGTCCCTCAGCCTTTTCGTTGCGCTGACGGGCAGCATTAATTACTTCCCCTGAAATTCCCTCACGCCATGGCATGCGCAGAAACAATCCTCCGTAGTCGTACTTACCAATCGTAACGTCCGTTTTAGCCTCACCTTTCCACTCCAGGTCCAGAAAATATTTCCCCTTTATCTCCGTCAGCGACCAGGTTTGTGTCTCGGTCAATACGGTAGAACCATCTTCGGCAAGCAGGTCATAAACTGTTTGCCATTTGACGACCTTACCCTCTCCTTCAATAATATCAGCGGAAACGCGCTTCCAGTAACCATCATCGGGATGGTGAAAATAGTCGCGTCCATTCACCCGGGTGAATCCCCAATATAAACCCGTTTGATGCTTGTGATGGCCTGGACTATATTCTGTCAAAACTCCTTTTCCATCAGGTGCAACGATGGGATGTATATATGGACGGAACCCTTTTTTTGCATTCTCGGTAAGAATCGGTTTTTTCTCATCACTACGGAAGACAGATAGTGCTTCTGCTACAGTGTCATATTCAATGCGCAACATCGTTGTGTCATTGGGGCTCACTTCGTGAGAAAATTTCGGACCACATCCAAAACAAACTAATATGATGGAAAGAAGTATGAATACATGTCGGGTCATTGTTGTCTGATCTTAGCGTCGTAATTCTGATTCTGATTGTTTTTTGATTCTTTCAACTGAGTAACTTTTAGTGACCATAGCCCTCGTTTTGCAGAAGTTTAAGGTCCTTGAAGAATGGATTTTCTTAAAAACTATAATGTATTAGGGAAGGACTGTGACGTTTCACGCTGACGTTGATTGACAATTTAAGTCATTGAAGTACGAGTTCCGAGCCATTATTGGTAAAACCTTTTACTGGCTTTTATGGCGGACAGGTATCCAAACCCTATAACGATCCCCCGGCTTAACGTTTCCAACAGCATAATAAGGTATTGCCTTATAATTGCTACCTGAATTCGCGTGGCCCGTTATTGTGTTCACTCCATTCAATAGATCGGATTGATATTTCAAATCACCAAGCGTGTTTGGATCTATTTCCAATCGATCAAATTCGCCATTCATGCTATTTTCAAAGCAATACACTAATGGCCCGGAAGCTACTGCGGCCATATTTTTCAAACTATAAACTTTGTCATTTGCATACACCAAACGAGGTTGCATTGGAAGACTTAGTTCAATCTTATCGCCTTTTGCCCAGCTGCGGTTGATCGAGATGTATCCATCAATTGCAATTTCATCCGTCGGAGATCCATTTACCGTCAATGTTGGCTTTTCCTTAATTTTTGACTGATACAACCCAAAAGGATTTTCGACCCCTGTTGCCCAACCCGGTATTCTAACTTTAATTTCGAATTTACCCTCCCGCTCGGGATCAACATTAATCTTAATATTTCCGTCCCATGGGTAATTTGTGACTTGTTGAAGGGTGACCTTGTTATTACCTACCTTAATTTCAGCTTCACTACCAATAAATAGATTTACCAAAATTCCATTGCTAGACACGGCGTAAATGAAATCCGGAATTGCCCCCATAATCTTTAGAAACATGGGTGGACAACAAGGGCAGTCATGCCATTCCCATCTATGATGCTCATCCGAAATCAGAGGATTTTGGTAAGTATAGTTGTCCCCTTCAAGTGAGATTCCGGTTAGAACACCATTGTACAAAACCCGTTCAAGTTCATCCATATATTTGCCCTTACCTGTCAATTCATTCATTCGCTGACTAAAAAAACCCGCTCCGACAGCTGCACAGGTTTCGAGATATGCATCATTGGGTAAATAGTAATCATCGCCGAATTTCTCATCGTTTGCGATTGCGCCTACCCCGCCAGTGATGAACATTCGTCTTCCAACCATGTTGTCCCAAAGACTGCTGGCGGCATTGATATAACGTTGATCTTTCTTTTCTAAGGCAGCGGTCGCGACGCCTGTTGCCAGCAACGTGGCACGAACAGCGTGTCCCACAATAGTTTTTTGTTGCAATACAGGAATAGAATCTTGTGCGTAGTCACCCCAGGAAGGACGTCGGTGTTGTCCAAACTTTGGATCGTCATAGTTGACATCCCTGATCCATTTTTCCGATTTTTCATTTCCCCACGCATTCCATTCGGGCAAACCGACATGCTTTCCCCGACCTTCGATCCAGAATTGAACCAATTCATAGTAATTCTTTTCATTAACCTCAACATCCATTTGCTTCTTTAATCCTGGTTCATGCTTAAACAAATGATAGAGTTTGATTAATGCCTCCTCAGGACCGGAATGGGCAGGAACAACATTTTTCTTAGGGTATGGACCCATGTCCGTATACATGTAATTTGCCATCTTTACAGCTACGTTAAGTAGTTTTGTTTTTCCTGTAGCTTGGTAATAGTGCACTCCTGATTCAACGAGCATACCAGCGTTATACACGTCATGCTGCCAACGAAGCATCCCTCCGTTGAAGCCCCATCGATGATCGGGCTCCATAAGTTGAGTGTATGTATTTATGTATCCATCTGGTTCAGACGCCTGTGCTTTTTCAATGCGATCAATATAACCATCGATTCTGCTCTGGAGCTCGGCATTCGGATAAATCGATAGGAGATCTGCCGCGCCTCGAATTGTTTCGTAAATCAATCCATCATACCAGGGCGGACCGTGATGTTTGCCTATAGCTCGCTTTCCTTCAGCGACAAGGTCAAAGTTCAGAAAGGCATCTCTTGTTGTTCCCAAAACTTTGAAATCTTTTTCAAGCCATTGCCCCTGAGGCCGGTATTTCCCTTCGAACTTATCAAAGACATCATTAACGGTTTTTGTTTGCCACAGTTGAAGCTTAGGACTCCAAAAAGAGTCATTGATTTTCACATCAACCAATTCGTAATGCAAACTGTCTATAGATCCTAAGTTGCGAGTACGCGAACTGTCATTACAGGAAGTTGCGATTGTCAAGGTAAAGATCAGAACTGTAAGAGGTGTTTTCATATTCAGAGATGCATTTGAATCTTTTGTTTACAAGTGTTGACGATACAAGGAAAGAAATGATCTTGATTCATCGGCAATATTTGCTGATGCCCAATGCACTAAAGTATTGATGCGGTCGGATTTTGCAAGCGAATTAATTAAATTCAAGGGGAATTAATTTCATCCGCATCACTTAACCTAAACTTATGAAAACGCCCACGGCATTAATCTCTTTGCTGCTATTGTCATTTTCCTTTTATGCAATAGGCCAGGCCCCTTGTGTTCCTTGCGAAAAGTTGAAAGACCTTAAACTTCCTGATGTTACAATACTTAGTGTCGAGTCAAAAAGGAGTGACTCAATCCGCGTTCCGGAACCGTGGCTTCCTACCGCTGTTATCACCAAACCATTTTGCAGGGTGACCGGAAGAATTAGCACTGAGATCAATTTCGAAATCCTTCTGCCGCACCAATGGAATGAAAGGTTTCTGATGTCCGGCGGAGGAGGATTCGTTGGTGCCATTCATAATGGTTTCAGAGATCGCGTTAATGACGGATATGCGACAGCAGGAACCGATACTGGTCATTCCGGCCCGCCATTTGCTGCCGAGTGGGCCCTTAATAATATGGAAAGGCAGATCAACTTCGGGAGGCTTGCCATTCACCGGACCGCTGTCATATCAAAGGCTGTTATAAACGCATTCTATTGTAAAGAACCGGCTTACTCTTATTTTCTGGGTTGCTCCCGCGGAGGAGGACAGGCTATGGTGGAAGCGCAGCTATACCCACAGGACTTCAACGGGATAGTAGCAGGGGCGCCTGCTTACAGCTGGCCCGCGATCGGAGCAAAATTTATCCATGTCAGTCAGAAGAATTACCCAGATCCAAAATCCATGGCATCGGTGCTGACACCCGATAACCTAAAATTGTTACAGGAACATACAATGAAACAATGTGACAACCTTGATGGCCTGAACGACAAGATCATTAACGATCCTCGTGACTGCAAATTCGACATATCAAAGCTGCCACCGTGCGCGAATAACAAAGCAGGCGCCAATTGCTTTACAAAAGAGCAACTTGCGGTACTCAAGGCAGTATACGAACCGTTGGTGCTCGACGGAAAGGTCATTTACCCTGGCTTTCCGGTGGGACTTGAGGCGGAAATGGAATGGGACGCGTGGATCGCCGGAACGCGGGGGCCGAGTCTTAGCTTTTTAGTCGGCACGAACATGTACAAATACCTCGTGTTCAATGATGACACGTGGGACTATACTCGTTACGATTTCAAAAATTACTCCAGGGATACACGTTTCGCCGCTTCATTTCTCGACGCGACGCAAACAGACTACAGTGAGTTCAAGAAGAACAAAGGTAAAATGATCATATATCATGGCTGGAATGATCCATCTATATCCGCCTACTCCACCATTGAACACTACGAGGCGGCTATGCAAAAAGATAAGGACCTTCCTTCAAATGTCCGGCTCTATCTGCTTCCCGGCGTCTTGCATTGCGGCGGGGGCGCTGGCTGCGACAATGTGGATTGGGAGAGAGTGATCCAAGCGTGGGTGGAAGATAACAAAGCGCCGGAGCGCCTTATCAGCTCAAAGGTGTCACAAGGTAAAGTCATAGCAACGAGACCGTTGTATCCTTATCCCAAAGTAACAGTCTACAGCGGCAGCGGCGATGCAAGTCAGGAGAAAAACTATAAGATAAAATGATGAATGGTTGAAGCCGTTACCGCAAATGTCTTATTTTAATCAAATGAAGCTCTTATTTCCCGCCGTTTTTGGTGTTGAGCGAGGGTCATGCGCGCCGGACCCACCAACAACCGCAGTCTCGGGGAAGACAAGCTTTTATTTTCAAACTAGAATCTTTTTATTTCAGGCCACCACACTATCCCACACTCAAAGCGGTTCCACTCAAGCAGAGGATCGCATGCATTTTATCGCCAGCGGTGTATCGGAAATTAACCTTTGACCAGGAAATCTTTTTAGTCATCAATTACTTGACGACCATCCGTTCAATTTCAATTTCAATAAATTTCGATGTTGGTGTATGGCTTTTATCCGCTACAGAGTTGAGCGGCACCAACACATTGGCTTCAGGAAAATAAGCACCTGCACACCCTTCTGGAATATTGTACGGAATTGCTTTAAATCCCTTTGCCGTCCTGCGGATACCATCTGATGCGAGGCTGAAGATGTTCAGGACATCTCCGCTTACAATATTTTTCTTTCTCATATCCGACTCATTCAGAAAAATAACTTTCCGTTCTCCTTTTACACCACGATAGCGGTCGTCCATTCCGTAAATGGTAGTGTTGTACTGATCATGAGAACGGATGGTCATTAATCTTAATTGGCCTGGCTTCAGAGAAAGTATCGGCAACGGAGCCGTTATAAAATTCGCCTTGCCAGTGGATGTACCCCATCTTTTTTCACGGGCTGCATTTCCCAGATAAAATCCTCCTGGGTGTTTTAGTCGTTCATTAAAGTTTTCAAAGGCAGGAAGCACGCTTTCAATTTTGTCCCGGATACGATCATAATCGCTCACCAGTCCTGCCCAATCTATTTTTGTATTTGGTAAAGAGGCGATGGCCATGCACGCGACAATAGAAGGTTCGGACAATAAATGTTCGGACGCAGGCTTGTTAATTCCTTCTGACGTATGCACCATGGACATGGAATCTTCTACAGTAACCTTTTGAGGAATTTTATTTTGAAGATCAATTTCTGTTCTTCCTAAGCAGGGAAGAATAAATGCTTGATGTCCAGTTACCAGATGACTTCTGTTAAGTTTTGTGCTAATGTAAGCTGTAAGCTCGCATTTCTTAATAGCATCTTCGGTAAACGATGTGTCGGGGGTAGCCGACACGAAATTTCCACCCATACCGATAAATACTTTTACTTTATGGGCATTCATCGCGCGGATCGCATCCACTGTATTGTAACCGTGCTGTCGCGGAGCGACAAAATCAAATACATTTTCTAAAGCATCCAAAAAAAACTCTGATGGATTTTCAACAATACCCATCGTACGATCACCTTGCACATTGCTATGTCCGCGCACGGGGCACAGCCCTGCACCCGGCTTACCAATATTTCCTTTTAATAAAAGTAAGTTCACAATTTGCTGAATGGTGATAACGGCATGCTTGCTTTGTGTAAGTCCCATTGCCCAACACACAATTGTTTTAGAGGAACGCAGATAAACCTCAGCTGCCTCTAAAATTTGTTCCTGCGTCAATCCGGATTGTTGGACAATGTCCCCCCATAAGGTTTGCGCTATATCCGCTTTTAATTCCTCAACGCCAACGGTATGCGCAGCAATAAAACCATGATCCAATTGGTAAGGATTTTTTTCAGATGCTTCGAATACAGCTTTCAATAATCCTTTTAATACGGCAAAGTCTCCTCCTATTACGGGTTGATAATAATGTGTGGATATAGCACTGCCTTTATTTAACAATGTCTGCAGTATGTGCTGTGGATGGACAAAACTTTCAAGTCCTTTTTCTCTTAAAGGATTGAAGGATAAAATCTGACAGCCTCTTTTCCTTGCACGTTCTAACATGGTAAGCATGCGGGGATGGTTTGTGCCGGGGTTTTGTCCGAAAATAAAAATAGCTTCAGCTTCTTCAAAATCATCTAACGATACAGTACCCTTCCCAACGCCTATTGCTTCGGTCATGGCAACGCCTGATGATTCATGACACATGTTGGAGCAGTCAGGGAAATTGTTAGTGCCAAGTTCTCTTCCAAAAAGCTGATAGAGAAAAGCAGCTTCATTACTGGTGCGTCCGGAAGTATAAAATACGGCTTCATCCGGATGCTCCATCCTCTGAATTTCTTGACCAATGGTATAAAATGCTTGCTCCCAGGTAACTCGTTCATATTTATCGGTTTTCGGATTGTAGCGCATGGGTTCTGTGAGGCGCCCCTGTTGCTCAAGCCAGTATCCGTCTTTTTGCAGCAAGTCAGTAACGGTATGTTTTTCAAAAAATTCCTTTGTTATTCTTTTGCCTGTAGTCTCGGCGGCGATAGCTTTTACACCGTTTTCGCAAAACTCAGTGACGGAATAATTTTTTGGATCCGGCCAGGCACATCCCGGACAATCAAAACCTCCCGGCTTATTCATTCTTAGCAACGCCTTAACACCAGGCTTCATCGCGCGCTCGTGTAAAATATGTTTTAAGCTCGATGCCAACGCTTCAAGACCTGCTGCAGGACCGGGTTGGGAAGATTTGTTTGATTTCATGCCTTTGCCTCATAAGCCCTACTACTTTGCAATGATCTTGGTGAAATTACATGCTGTTGATTTGTGTAAACCGTGGCTCTGTTTTCCCTGCAAAAGGCAATGAGCGTAATGCCTTTTTCATTGCATACCTCCACCGCCATTGACGAGGGTGCCGATACGGCCAACAAAAATGGAATGTTTGCCATCGCACATTTTGAAACTATTTCATAAGAGACTCTCCCGCTTACAGCGAGTATGTCTGCCTTCGTCAAGAGTGCTGGAAAGAAATAACTCTCCAATGGTTTTATCAACCGCGTTATGCCTGCCAATGTCTTCCTGCACGGATAGCAACGTGCCGTTTATGCTAAACAAGGCAGCACTGTGTGTACCTCCTGTTTCATCAAATGTTGATTGACGTGAACGCATTTCCTTCAATAGCTCCGGAACGCAGGTGATGTCCAACTTTTCTGTGGTCTCCAGGGTCGGACTCTTGTGATAAATGTCATGAATTTCTGTTTTGCCACATACACCGCACGATGCACTGGAAGCGATGGACCGGTTCCATAAATTTTTTCCTTCCAATGCTTCAGTATGAACATTTACATTTACTGAAAGTACTTGCTTATTTTGTTCATCGCGTTCTTCCGTCATACTAATAATGTCGGATGTTTTTCGAAGAATACCTTCCGTGTATAGTAAGCCAATAGCAAGTATCATGTTATTGGATGGCGAACACATGGTGATGGAATAAGCCCTTCCGTTTACTTTAATCTGAAGGGCATTCTCCTGAGCCAACATCTCAAAGGTTTTTTCAGGACGGCCGTTGATGTATTTTGTAGCAGGTGTCATTTGTAAAAAATCCCAGGCTTCAATCTAAATCATCTGGCAAATGAATAAGCACGAAGTCTGGGACATTTGTTAATGTTAAAAATTAAGAAAACACCGCAAGCCCACAAGGGTTATGCTGGGATCATGCCATGCGGATCAAGCACAAATTTCTTGGCAGCACCTTTATCAAAATCCTTGTAACCTTTGGGTGCGTCGTCCAGGCGGATGACATCAACATTAACTGCCTTTGCGATTTGTATTTTGTCATACAAAATGGCTTGCATCAATTGCCGGTGATACTTCATAACAGGACACTGACCTGTAAAGAATGAATGCGACTTCGCCCAGCCCAATCCTATTCTGATCTGAAGCATTCCAATTTTTGCAGCGTCATCAACAGCGCCTGGATCACCGGTAACATATAAACCCGGAATACCGATGGCGCCACCAGCCCGGGTTACATCCATGACAGAATTCAATACGGTTGCAGGATGTTCGTGTCCGCAATTATGACCATGACCACGTGCTTCAAATCCAACGCAGTCAATAGCGGCATCCACTTCCGGCGCTCCGATAATGGCTGCAATTTGATCTGGGAGCAAAGCATCTTTTCGAAGATCAATTACTTCACAACCAAAGCTTTTGGCTTGGGCTAATCTTTCCGGAATCATGTCGCCGACAATAACGCAAGCTGCTCCCAATAAATGGCAGGACGCAGCACATGCTAGGCCAACGGGGCCGGCACCAGCTACATATACAATCGAGCCAGGCCCTACTCCAGCAGTAACTGCACCATGGTAGCCAGTAGGGAATATGTCAGACAAAAGGGTTAAGTCCTTGATCTTTGCCAATGCCTGATCTTTATCCGGAAATTTCAGGAGATTAAAATCAGCGTAGGGCACCATTACATACTCTGCCTGACCTCCGACCCAACCACCCATATCCACATAACCATAAGCCGCTCCAGGACGTGCAGGGTTAACGGCAAGGCAGATGCCTGTTTTACCTTCTTTACAATTTCTACACCTGCCGCAAGCAATGTTAAACGGAACAGAAACAATATCACCCTTGCGTATAAATTCTACATCTCTACCAACCTCAATTACTTCTCCTGTAATTTCGTGTCCTAATATCAAGCCCGTCGGAGCCGTAGTCCTGCCTCTTACCATGTGCTGATCGCTTCCGCAGATATTGGTGGATACTACTTTCAGGATAACACCATGATCGCACTTGCGCGCCCCGATGCTTAGTTTTGGATAATCAATATTTTGTACTTCCACCACACCCGGCTTAACGTACGCAACGCCTCTGTTTTGTGCCATAAATTTTTTAGGGTTAGAGTTTATATTTTGAAAAAATTGCAATCAAATATTGTGGCGCCCAGAATACTAATTCGTATGCTGAGCAAATTGTTTGGCTTCAAAGCAAGTTGTATTTACAATCCAAGACTTTGCATTAGAAACATAGAAAGTCCGTCGTTTTTGTCAGGCGATACCAAACAAATCGCCTAATTATAGCTCTATGCGAAGTAAACTCAAAATGAATCTCGTGAAATCTTGATGGAATAAAGCTATAAAACTGGACCCTTTCAATTGAATTTATTCGAACGTCTCCTATGCACTAGTTATCACGCCAAAGATGCAGTACGGAAATTTCTAAGTATGAAGCTACTTTTTTCTTTACTCTCTTGAACAGGCCGTCACACTGACTTTAGGGAAACCCAGGTGAAAAATTACAAGTGGGAATTGGGTTAACAATTTATCATGAACTGAATGTATTTGATAGAAAAATGGCGATCAATCTTCCGTATTGTAAAGTAGGTGAATTCGCTCATTCATTACTGTGGTAATAAAAATCCTGAAATGAGACATATTCGTTTCTTAATCCCCTTAAATGGTCTCAATTAAAGGTTATTTCCCATTGGACTCATTTTGGCTAGCTGGATACTAATGAAAAAATCATTAAATCGAACTCCTTTTATTTGCGCCGCCTATGTTTCAATAGCGCTTTCGTTTATACCGTTTTTCGGTATATCCCAGGTATGGCAGGAAACATTTAATGGATTGCCTAATGGATCCACGATTGATAACGGTGCGACCAAGTGGACAACAACGGTTCCTCCTGGTGCTGCCATTTTTTCTAAACAAACTCCAGCTGCCGGTTATGAACTCTTCATGGTAAATGATACTGGAACAGAAGGTGTTTGGTCCTCAGAAGTAGTGAACATTTCTGCGTCGACGGAAATTGCGGTTGAGGTTACCCTATATTCTTATTTTACTTTTTCTACCGATTATATTCGATGTTACTATAAATTAAATGGAGGGCCCGAAGTTCAATTTGGAGAATTGTTAGGTGCCGATGGACTTCAGATTGCGTCAGCCGCCAGTGCCATTGTTTCTGGGACAACGCTTCAGGTAATCATTAGACTTAGAGAGACTACGGCAGGTACCAATGGGGGTTTCCCGAGAGCGCTTGGGTTTGATGATGTGACAATGTCAAGTTTAAGAATTCTTTACTCCCGTCAAACCGGTGATTGGACTAGTCCCGCCACTTGGTCGACCACGGGCTTTAGTGGAGGGTCGTGCGGTTGTACCCCCGATGAAGATTCACGCGTAATAATTGGCAACTCCAGAACCGTAAGCATTAACGCCGCAGCCAGGACAGCTGGCATTAGCGTGCAAAATGCCAGTACATTAAGATATACTTCGAATTCTATCTTAACTATGGAACGTGGCGGAACGATCAATATCGCCCTGGGAGGAGTTATGAGTATGAATGGTCAAACGACCTCATCTATTTTATATGGCGCCTATGCGTATTCGGTGGTTGTAGACGGCACATTGTCCACGGCGATAATAACTGCAAACCCTGGATCAAACATCAGCTTTACAGGAAATGGATCCGTGTCCGTTGGAGATGACTTCCGGATTTCTAGCGGAAGCGGTCGAACTATTACGCTGAATGTTGCTGGGGGTTTCACTGTAGTCGATCAACTAAATTTTAGTGCTTCCCCGAATACGGCTTTTATTAATAGTCGAAGTTTGACGGTCGGGAGCCTTGTAGTTGGTGCAGGTGCAGTTGGCACCAAATTTACCAATTCTTCTGCGGGTACCTTTAACGTTGGATTGATTAATACAGCAAATTTAAATTTTACCCTGGATAACAGCGGAACCATTACACAATCCGGAAACTTTAGCAACGTTGCTGCCGGAAGTTTCTTTAATAATCTCAATGGAAGCACCTGGAATTTTGGTGGTGCAGGACCCAATGCTCGTCTGTTTTGCAATACCGGCACGAATCTCTTTAACTATAATGCGGCTGGTGCTCAAACTCTTTTAGTACCTACGGGGGGATATTCTAATTTAACCTTGTCTGGATCGGGTCTGAAAACGTTAGGCGGAGCCTTGGATGTAAATGGGAACTTAGTCATATCAGGTACGGCACAAATGGATGTTACCGCTACGCCATTTGCTGTGACGCTGGCGGGAAATTGGTCTGTCACAAGCTCCAATGCGAACCCGTTTGTGGAACGAACCGGATCAGTAACATTGGATGGCACTTTAGCGCAGGTAATATCAACGGTACCGCTGGGTGCCGAAACATTTCATAACCTTATCATAAACAAAGCTTCCCTGAATGCTCAACTCAGTGGTTGCGATGCAATTGTTGCCAACGTATTAACCCTAACCGCCGGGGGACTAGATTTAAATGGAAGAACATTAACTATCAGCAACGGTAGCACAACTGCTATTGCAAGGACAAATGGTTTTATTAGAAGTGAAAGCACCGTTGCGCCGTATGGCCAGGTAAGGTGGACTGTTGGTACAACCATGGGATCGCATATTTTTCCTTTTGGCAAAACAAGCGCTGCCTCGGATTACATACCTTTCACATTCAATGTAACAACGGCAGGTGTTGGCGCGGGAACCGTTTCCGTGCTGACGTATGCGACTCCAGCTAATAATTTGCCTTATCCTACTGGTGTAACCAACGTTAACAATATCAGTGGTGTGGATAAAAGCGCAGCTGTAGCAGACCGTTTTTGGTTTATAACATTGAATACGTATACTACTAACCCTATAGCTACCATAACGTTTGTTGCAACCCCTGCTGAAGTAGGAACGATCAGTGCATTGAAAGCTCAGCGTTGGAATAGTACTACGACAAAATGGGATATTCCATTAGCGAGTCAAACAAATCCTACAATATACTCTGTCACCGTTCCAGCAGTCAATGTATTTTCACCCTGGGCATTATCCGGAAATAATGTCATCCTTCCGATTGACCTCCTTTATTTCAAGGCCGCGTTAAAGAAAGATGAAGTAGAAATTGACTGGAGTTCTGCACAAGAGTTGAATAACAATTTTTATATCGTTGAGAAAACTACAGACTTCGAGAATTTCCAGGAAGTGAGCCGCTTAGAAGGAGCTGGGACTACGACAGAATCGAATGTATACCATACAGTGGACGCTAATCCAATCCTTGGGAAATCGTACTACAGATTAAAGCAAACTGATTTTGATGGGACGGTAACTTATTTCAAACCGGTTATGATTGATTTTGACGGGGTTCAACAAAAGAAACTTGACGTTTATCCTGTGCCTGGAAATGGTAGTGAATTGACCATTGAAATAAAGGGAGTGTCTCCAGGCGAAGAATTTCGCTTAGTAATACTAAACATGCAAGGTCAGCAGGTGTATCAAGATTCTGTAGTGGGTAATGATGGAAAGGTTGTTCAGGAAATATTCTTTGCCAACAGGTTACCGTCAGGCATTTACTTTTTAAAGGCGGGACCCTTGCTTTCTTTGATTAAGAAAATTGTAGTCGAGTAGACATCAAAAGTGGTTTGTTAGCAATACCATTCACTTTTCGCAAAATAAATACTAGTGGAGTGCCTGCTTAGTGCTCCCTCGAATCATCGGAAACCGCTCGTGTTGGAATCACCAAAATGTTACCGGAAGAACAAAGCCGTCTCAAAAGTAAGAGACGGCTTTTTTTAGTGCACGCTTAGGGCTGGTGCCGTTATTTTTTATGAACGTAGAGACGCTATATGTCTTTTCAATAGTAAATCACAATAGGAAACCTGATAGTCTTAAATTTTGAAATTCTTTTTAGAAAATTCCAGCTTGGATACCACGTGGATGATGTACTTATTGTTTTTGAAAACCAGAAAGCTCTCTTTACCCGAAGACATTGCAAGTTTCTCCAGTAGCTGATGCAGGTCGGAAATAAGCAACAGCGGAACTGCTTTTTTTCAAAATCAATTTTTGCAGCCACTGAAATGTATCCTAATAATCAGCTTGATTCAGGTGTCTCATACTTATAAAATAATTTTTTTTGCTCTTCACAGATCAATTCATTGGTAACGGCACGTTTCCATTTCTTAAATGAAATCATATCGCTTTTTCGGCTGAGGTGAAAAAAACATCGCTCGCCACCCGGTTTTTAAAAATGAAATTTTGATGAATGTACACCTTCAGGGTGAAATGTCCCTTCCCAATTCTTCGGCGTGCTAACCTTTTTTTGATTTGAAAAGTAGGTTGTTTGACACGCTAAAAACAGCATAAACCAGGCAAAAAACAAGTAAAACGTCCTGTGGCTTACCCTATCTTTTAGGACTTTGTGATCATTAAACTATTTAAAAATTAACCGAAAGTATAAGTGATTACGAATACTATTTATTCTTATTGTTTTGATTTCGTTTTGTTGTTTTATCTTTTATATTTGGTTGGGCAAAACGAAATACCACTATGATAAATTCTACCCTAAAATTGAAATTTTGTATACCGCTCCTATTGATTTCACTGGTTTCACTTGGTCAGGAAAAAACGATCAATGGAAAAGTAACTGACGCAGAAACCGGCGATGCTTTACCGGGGGTTTCTATTCTTGTAAAAGGAAAAACTCAAGGCACTTCTTCCGACGGCAATGGTGAGTATAAGCTTTCCATCGCTCAAAGTAATGAACCGTTATTCTTACTGTTCAGTTTTATTGGCTATAAAACACAGGAAATACAGGTCACTGACCAGACTACCTTGAATGTTAGTCTGGCAGGTGACATCACTTCGTTGGAAGAAGTTGTTGTTGTAGGATACGGAACACAGCGTAAAGTTGATCTGACTGGTGCGGTTGGTTCAATACGCGCTTCTGATATTGACATCGGATCGAAGGCAATTACAAGTGCCGATCAGTTGCTTGCGGGACGCATGGCAGGTGTGCAAATTACAAATCGAAGCGGCGATCCTGGAGCGCCCATTGATGTTCGTATACGCGGGGTTGGTACCGCAGGTGTAAACTCTCCGTTGTGGGTAATCGACGGAGTTCCCATCGTGCAGACAACTAATATTACGGTCAACACCTCTTCTACAACCGAGTCCAATCCCTTGGCCGGAATAAATCCAACAGATATTGAATCCATTGATGTTTTAAAGGACGCATCTGCAGCCGCTATCTATGGAGCACGTGCCGCTAACGGTGTAATTATAGTAACAACCAAAAGGGGAAAGGATGGCAAAGCGCAACTGACCTATGACGGTTACCTTGGCTTCGGAACACCCTGGAAAAAATTGGACGTATTAAACACAGCACAGTATATCGACATTCAAAATCAACTCGGCAGGGACTTTAGTCAATTTGCTTCTTTACCTACAGTCGATTGGCAAGATCAGGTATTTCGGACCTCTAAAGTTCACAGTCACAATCTCGGGATAACTGGTGGAAATGCCGTCGCGAATTATTTTGTTGGTGTAGGGTATATGGATCAGGAGGGACTTGAGTTAGGTCAGGGATTTGAACGTTACTCGTTAAAGGCAAACTCGGATATTAAAATTGGGGAACGTATTAAGATTGGCGAGTCAATGTTGATCAGTTCTACAGCAAAGAAATATTCAGTCGGAAGATGCCATATTTGCAGCGGCCAACGCTGCAGCGAATCAACCTTTTTTTCAAGTCTATAATCCCAACGGTCCTAAGGGGCTATAATCCTGAAAACGCTGAAACGCGCGGCGAACAAGGAGGCAGCCAAAACTACGTAATGCGCACAGATCCTGATTTTGCGGACACAGAAGTTTTGAGCAGAAAACTCCTGGCTAATATCTATGGCGAACTTGATATTGTAAAAGGTCTTAAATACAGAATTTCAGAAGGGATAGATTATAACGTTGGTGACGGATCATACTACACAGGTCCAATGGGTCTTAATGGTTCTCCAACAACTTCGCTTCTTGTACAGGAGAGGCCAATAGAATTGACAACGAATTTTAATCAAACCTTAACGTATATTAAAACCTTTGGTAAGCATAATTTAACAATATTGGCAGGACATGAAGAAACGAATTTCAGATACGATAAGGTAAGGTTGCAAGGAAATGACCTCTTTAATCCCGCGATTAAATTTGCTTCAACAGGCGTTCAGGTCGGGGGAGCCAATGAAGCTGACCAATGGGCCTTACGGGGTTATTTGGGTAGAATAAATTATGGATTTGATGACAAGTATCTCTTCACTTTTAACGTTCGTCAGGATTATTCGTCAAGGTTTTCAAAAGAAAACCGGTCACAAGCCTTCCCTTCATTTTCAGTAGGTTGGAGGATAAGTCAAGAATCATTTTTTCCCAAAAACAATTTTCTGGAGGATTTTAAAATCAGAGCAAGCTGGGGACAATCCGGCAATCAATTCACAGGAACAAATTTTGCATACCTTACCACCCTGCAACCCTCTATTTTTTACGTGGTCGGTACAGGCCTGCAGAGTGTGGTGCGCGGTCCAGCCCCAATAAATTTTGCAAACCCGAATGTAAAGTGGGAAACCTCAACCCAGATCGACATAGGGGCTGACATCAGCTTTTTCGCAGGCAAAATCAATGTTACTTTTGACTATTATAAGAAAACGACACATGATATTCTCCTGGGTCAACCCTTGCCCTACACTTCCGGGTTCTTCCTGCCTACCGATGCAAACATTGGTAAAATGGTGAACAGAGGAATTGAACTTGCAGTCAGCTATAATAGTACACTTGGAAAACTGAGATACAATGTAGGGGGAAATATCACTACCATTCACAATGAAGTTCTTGACTTAGGTAACATTCCTCAAATTATCTCAGGCATTAACGGAGCCCAATCACATCGAACCGTAGTCGGTGAACCAATCGGAAGTTTTTACGGCTATAAGACCGATGGTATTTTTCAAAATCAGGCCGAAATCGATGCTGCCGTACCTGACAATATCTCCGGTGAACGTGTTCCCGGAGATATTAGATTCGTCGACGTGAATGGAGACGGTAGGGTAGATGCAGAGGACAGAACGAATCTTGGAAGTCCTATTCCGAAATTCTATTACGGAATCGACGGAGGCGCTTCGTGGATGAATTTCGACTTTTCTTTCTTGCTGCAAGGCGTGAGCGGTCAAAAAGTATATAACGAAAGTCGTTCTTCGCTGGAAGATCTTCGAGGAGCACAAAACTTCCTTACCTCTACACTTAGCCACTGGACCGGCGATGGCACAAGCAACACCATGCCGCGACTGACACCAGATGACGACAATCAAAACAACCGGTATTCAGACCGTTGGATTGAAAATGCCGGTTTCATGCGTATTCGAAATCTACAGATCGGATACTCCATTCCTGCGGGCCGCTTGACTGATTGGACAAAAGGACTGATAAGCAAGTTCCGTATTTACGTCGCCGCGCAAAACCTCTATACCTTTACCGACTATAAAGGTTTCGATCCGGAAGTTACACGGGGTCAAAGCTTCCAAAAAGGCGAAACGCCTTTGTCGAATGGACAGGACGGCGGTAGCTCTCCACAACCGCGAATTATACAATTCGGATGGCAAGTAACATTTTAATCGTCGGCTATTTAAAAGATAAACTATGAAAAAAACAATATGCATGGTGGTTGGCTTTCTGATGTTCAACTCATGTAACAATCTGGACCTGGTGCCACTTGATAAATTGACAGCTGATCAATACTACAAAACAGCGGCGGAATTTGATGGCGGAATGTTCGCCGCGTATTCTTCGATCCAGGACTTTTGGGGAACCAGTACCGAAACCTTGGGTGAGGCGGCGGAGTACTGGAAGATTACCGAGGTTGTAACAGATGACGTAAATGCTGAGCCATCATCCGACAATATTTCGAGGGATGCCAACAATCTTAACATTCGCGCCAGCGATATCCCTTACGCCGCAGCCTATACGCAAATTTACGAAGGAATATTCCGCTGTAATTTGGTGCTCGAGCATCTTGGAATGGAGAACGACCTCACAGGTGAAGAGAAAAAATTGTACGAGGGCGAAGCCAAGTTCCTTCGCGCGTGGTTTCACTTTGAAGCGTTGAAATTGTGGGGTACACCGCCCTTGGTACTAGCAACTTTTAAAAGCCTCGACAATCTTTCTGTTCCGAATGCAACAAAGGATGCCTTGTTTGCTCAGATCCTCGACGATTTTGATGTTGCGTTTAATAATCTACCAGCCGCCTGGGATGATGCCAATACAGGCCGCGCCACCAAGTGGGCAGCAAAGGCATTTACAGGTAAAGTCAATATTTGGAAAAATGATATGGATGCCGCGATCACAGCATTTGAAGATGTTATTGCAAATGGGGTAGGCGCTTCAGGCCAATATGGTCTGATAGACACGGATAATCCCAGCCAGGACCTGGAGGATGTTTTTGCTTTTGATAACGAAAATAATAAAGAATCAATCTTTGAGATCCAGTTCGGAGGCCCCCATTCGGACGATAACGTTTGGGTATTTGACGACACCCATTCTGAAAGTTTTAAAGCCTCCCAAGGTACAGGCCGCTCCATGTATTGGGACGCTGGCGGATTTACAACCTCAGAAGGTGATGGCGGAAAAAACGGCTGGTGGACACCCACTGAGGACCTGGTGAGTACCTTTGAACCTGGTGACGCTCGGCTGTCATCATTTATCTATCAGGCGGGCGATACATATTATGTGTGGAATAGCGGCGTGGTGGAGAAAGAATTTGATCCAGGTTGGTCGTCTACGGGTTACGTTGTTAAAAAATATGGCGGCAAGCGGAATGTAGCAGCAGGTGACTTCTCGGGAAATAATCAGGGTAATTTTAACAACGAACGCATGTTCAGGTTTGCTGAATTGAAACTATTATATGCTGAGGCCCTCCTTGCAAAAGGAAGAGCGGCGGAGGCTACCACTCAAATCAATGATATACGCGATCGCGCAGGACTTCCAGATCTTGCAGGGATTGCAACCATGGCAGACCTTCAGAAAGAAAAGCGCGTCGAACTTTGCTTCGAAGGCCACCGATGGTTTGACATCCGTCGTTGGGATCTGGGTGCTACAATATTTGGCGGCAATTGGGATGACAAATTTGCTGTGTACCCTATACCACAAAGCGAAATTGATAGAACGAAGGGAACTCCTGGTGAAATCAAGCAGAACACCGGGTATTAACATTTGCCATTCAATAAGGGAGTTACCACATGCAGCGAAGGGTTAATCCTTCGCTGTTTGTTTTAGAAAAAAAATATGCCCTGATTAGGAATTATCTTCAGGAATGCTACCATGCATTTAATGGCTCGTACGAAATAAATATGCTGAAACAGTACTTTGCATTTGCACCTATTGTCTTTGCGTTCCTTGTACTGGTTTCCTGCAAACAAAGTGACGAACACTTATTTTCTCTCGTACCCTCCAATCATTCTAATATTCATTTCAATAATTTCATCGATGAGACGGAAGAAATGAATGTCAATACCTATATGAATATTTATACAGGTGCCGGTGTGGCAGCAGGAGACATCAACAACGATGGTCTGGTTGATTTGTTTTTTAGTGGCAACGACGTAGAAAGCAAACTGTATGTAAACAAAGGGGACTTTAAATTCGAGGACATCACAGAGTCCGCAGGATTAAACAACGATAGTTGGGCGACGGGTGTAGTGATGGCTGACGTAAACCAAGACGGCTGGCTCGATATTTATGTTTGTGTTTCGGGCAGTTCACCAAATAAAAAGAATCTGTTATTCCTCAATAATCACAACAACACATTTACTGAGTCCGCCGAAACATTTGGTATTGCAGAGAAAAGATTGTGTATACATGCCTCTTTTTTTGACTATGACCGCGATGATGATCTCGACCTTTTCATTATTACGAACCCGGCCTCCCATGAGAATAAAGTAAATCATATCCAGCCGAGAAAACTGAAAGGCGAAAGTGAAAGTACGGATATTCTTTACCGAAATAATGGTGACAACACATTTACCGACGTATCTGATGCAGCCGGAATACTGGTGGAAGGTTATAGCCTCGGATTAGCTATCACCGATATCAATCAAGATCAATGGCCAGACATTTACATTTCCAATGACTTTGTCGGCAATGACATTCTTTACATAAATAACAAGGATGGAACGTTTACCAACAAGGCGGGCACATACTTCAAGCATACCAGTTTCGCTGGTATGGGAAATGAAATCGCGGATATCAATAACGACGGACTCGTCGATGTGGTGGAGTTGGATATGCGACCCGAAGACAACCTGCGACAGAAGCTCATCATCCCTCCTACTGGTTACGACAAGTTTCAATTGTCGCTACGCATGGGATATGAACCACAGTTTAGCCGCAACACACTTCAGCTAAATCGAGGGAACAATCATTTTAGTGAGATTTCGTTTCTGGCGGGTGTTAGCAGCACTGACTGGAGTTGGAGTTCCCTGCTGGCAGATTTTGATAACGATGGCGACAAAGATCTATTTGTAACAAATGGTTTCCTTCGCGATCTGGGAAACATGGATTACATCACCTACCAGAATATTTACAACACACCTTTAGGAACAGTTCAATCAAAATCGGATAAAAAATTATCAGCTATCAAGGCCCTGGAAGGTGCAGCGCTTCGCAATTATGTTTTTGAAAACGATGGCAAGCTTTCATTTGCTGATCGGTCCGAAAAACTGGGGATTAAATGAAATAGGTTTTTCACATGGTGCAGCATATGCCGATCTCGACAACGACGGCGACCTTGATCTTGTGGTAAATAACATGAATGCTGAAGCGTACGTGTACAAAAACAATAGTGATAAAATACATTCACGAAACTATCTGCGAATAAAATTTAGCGGAAGTCAAATGAATCGCGACGGTATCGGGGCATGTGTAACAATATATCATGATTCGCAAAAGCAGTTCTTTGAACATTTTCTCAGCCGTGGATTTGAGTCAACCGTAGATGGAATACTCCACATCGGGATAGATTCCATTCGTGCGATCGATTCGCTTGAAGTGATTTGGCCAGATGGCAAACGTCAACAACTGAAAAACATAAAGAGCAACCAACTCCTGAATTTAGATTATAAAAACGCAAGACAACATTCGCGAAAAGAAAAAGAAAACGAAATATTGTTTGCTTCCGCAAACGAAAAAACCAACATTGATTTTACGCATGTCGAAAATACGTTCGTCGATTTCAAGGTGCAAACATTACTTCCGCAGATGCATTCCCGGAATGGTCCCGGCATCGCCGTGAGCGATGTAAATAGCGATGGGCTCGAAGATTATTATATCGGTGGCGCTGCACAGCAGCCGGGGGCTTTATTTATTCAGCAGCGAGATGGAAAATTTACAAGAAGTCAGTTCAATGAAGGGGATAGCCACGCTGATGATATGGGTGTTCTGTTTTTTGATGCCGACAACGACGGTGATGATGATCTGTATGTTGTCAGCGGTGGAACAGAAGAAAAAGATAAGTCGGCAGCCTACGTCGATCACTTCTACATCAATGAGGGAAACGGAAAATTTACGAGCTCACCAGACGCAATCCCTGACATTCGGCAAAGTGGTTCCTGCGTAATAGCTTCCGATTATGATAGGGATGGTGACCTTGACCTTTTTATTGGGGGTAGAATTGTTCCCGGGACATATCCCCTTCCAGCAGACAGTTATATTCTTCGAAATGACTCAGACCAAAAGACCTGTCGTTTTACCGATGTCACAAGTCAGCTATCACCGGGCCTGACAAAACTTGGATTGGTGACATCTGCATTATGGACTGACGTTGATGACGATAACTGGACTGATCTTTTAATCGTTGGCGAATTCATGCCAATCACTTACTTTAAAAACAATGGTGGGAAGAACTTCGAAAAAATCGAAAACACCTCGCTTTCTCACACTAACGGATGGTGGAATAGTTTAACTGCCGGGGACTATGACCAGGATGGCGATATGGACTACATCGCGGGCAACCTTGGGTTGAATACCCGGTATAAAGGAACAACGAATGAGCCCCTTTGCATTTATGCAAAGGACTATGACAAGAACGGATCACTCGATCCACTCATGACATATTATTTGCAGGGCAACAAATATTTAGTTCATGCGCGTGATGAATTGATCAGCCAGATCAGTGTCATGCGGCAACGTTTTAAGAAGTATCAAGATTATGCAAGTGTCACATTTGAAGAATCATTTTTGCCATCGGAGTTGGAGGGAGCTTACATCACTTGTAGCGAACGTTTTGAGACGAGTTACCTGGAGAATATTGGAAATGGAAATTTTAACATAAGAGCGTTGCCTGTAGAGATACAATTTGCGCCCGTGTACGGAATGGTATCAAGTGACTTTAATCAGGATGGATTTCTGGATGTATTAGCCGTAGGAAATTCGTATTCAACTGAAATCTCCAATGGGTATTGTGACGCCTCCGTAGGACTATATCTACAAGGGGATGGACAGGGAAACTTCAAACCGGTTACACCCGAAGCCAGCGGTTTTTACGCCGACTACGACGCGAAAGGAATGGCTCTGCTGACAGGTAAAAATGGATCCAACCTGGTACTTATTGGAAATAATTCTCATGAGATGGAAGCCTATTCCATTACACGAACTCAGAAAATTATCGCTGTTCAAAAAGACGATGTCTCCGCTTTGATCAAGAGAAAAAACGGAACGATTTACAAGCAAGAATTTTACTACGGATCAACCTATCTCTCGCAATCCTCCAGGCAATTGCCCATTCCACATGATGCTGTTTTGGTCAAGATTTTTGACGTCAACGGCAGTGCGCGGCAAGTCAGCATCAATCCTGCTCCCTAATAAAGTTACCGTTAATCAAAACAAACTACCGATATTAAATCAAGGATGCTATCAAATTTGTCTCAGCCCAACTTCTAAAAGATTACTTTCCTGATTCCATCCCAGATCATCCACAGCAAAAGCAAACCTCGCGCAAAAATAATTTTGTTCACAGAGCGTGGTCGTTACTTTACCGGATATGCCTCTATCAACAGACTATTTTCAAATTTAGTGATTAGCTGAGGATCTCCTTTCGTGACTTCGCCTAAATCCACACCATTGACATAGTCACGGACTTTGTACTTATCTGCCGTCAGACCCCGGAGTTCGATCTTGCCATTCCAGGATTTATTATAGAAGGCATAGTGTAGCGTATCGCCTTTTTGAACCACGTGAGTTTCAGGAATATCATAGCCGATATCATAGAGATCTCCAAGGTATTGTTCTTTTGAAAGCATCTTTTGATCATACAGTGTAAACCATTTTTTCCAAACGGCTTCCCGTTCCGCCGTCAATAAGTTTTTCTCCCTAACGGTTGGGTTATCCTTCGGCCATGTAAATTTAGTTCCCAACACTGCTCCAATTCCGAACGACGTTGCAAAGTCGTCGCGTTCATCACTCAACTCAACGTGATCTCCAAAATAGGCACCCTTGTCAAAAATCGCCTTGTAAGTTTTTCCCTTTAATCTGATTTGCCAGCTATCTAACGGATCGGAAGCCACAGCCTGATTCATATATGGCATATTGTATACAGACATGCAGGTACCGCATGGGCAATTTTGAATTACGGCGTGAGGCTTAAGTCGATTTGATTCCTCATATATCATCTTAAAGAATTCCGGTAAGGCCTCAACTGATTCCTCAGGTCGAGTAAGGTTGTGGCGGTCGTTATAATCAGGCGCAACGGCATTCAGATGCTGGCCGTCCATCTTTATTCCATCGACATTATATGTTTTAAAAAATAGCGACAATACTTCTTTCGTGTGGTCTAACGTCTTCGCGTATGCAGGCGACATGTAGTAAGAATCCCACCATGTTATATATTGAGGCGCTCCTTCATCAGTCACTAATTTTAAATCTGGATTGCCGATTAGCGTTTTACTTCCGGGATCTGCTGCCAATGGAGCCCACCATATCATTACCTTGAAACCCTGCGCATGAATTTCATCAACGAGTGCTCGCATCTGGGCGTCGCCCTTCGGAAATGTTTTATTGTTCACCTGCCAATCTCCCTCAGCTTGTTGATATCCATCATCAATAGTAACCCACTTTATTCCAAGCTCTTTTACTTTCGGAAGCGTACCTCGTATTTCATCAATGGTGAAGTTGCGCATATATCCCCACGCACACCATGATGACTCAAACGCTTCTTCCTCAGGCTCAGCAAATTTTAAACCTTTGGCGCGAAGTACTTCGCCAAATTGTTTTAACGGTACGAAGCAGTCACCTTTGTGTACTGTAACAAACGTTTCTAAGGTCGCCAACGTGTCGCCCTCTTTCAAAACATAAGGTGTGTCATAGTCCCACCGAATGCTTATGTCGGCGGTTTGGTCATAGGAATCGACCTTTACGGGAAGCGAAACCAATTTTGGAACAACTTCAGCATGGCCAATAGCAATACCGTAGTCTGGGCGCCAAATATCCGTCACAGGAATCCCTCCACCATAGTCGCTATCATTCATTCCCATAAAATTACGTTGAAAAAATCCGCCGCGAATGGGAAGTATCCAATCGCTTCGTTCTCCAGTGGATTCACCCTGGAAAGACCAAAATGGTATCGTATCACCTTGAGGCTGAATTTTATAATGATGATTTACCCAACTCGTTACATTTAGATCGCGCGCAGATTTATTGATATAAAAAACTTTGTAAAACGCCTGATCAGGAAATTGGTCATACAATTTTACCTCGATAATTTTGTCAATGGAACGAACATCATCCTGGAAATGCCCGCTGATTTTCCATTTTTTCCCCTTGCCTAATGCGTCTTGATGATCATTGGAATTAATCTCTGTCAACTCAAAATCCCGTGCGGCAAAGTCACCGCTCATAAGATACTCGGACGGTGTGAAGACAGACGCCAGAGGTTTCTCCGTCGCTTCTGTTGTTGCTACCAGGCTATGCAGGTGATTGTCAAAATTCAGTACCAGGTTTCCATGTTGAAGCACGGTATTCTTCTTGCCGCAGGAGGCCAGAAAAAAAACGACGACGATAGACAAGCTAATTATTCGCATGGATATTACCGTTTAAGTATTTGCAACGCATTTTGGTAGTACACGCGGTTTAGCGTTTTCTCATCAAGATCAAACCCATGACAAGGCCAGTGATAACTGAATCTTTGATAAAAGTGTTCGTCGGCCGATTCGAGAATACGGAACGTACCTTTATACATATCTTCGTCCATGCCCATGTCTGTTCCATACACAAGTTTAGTGGCGTGCTCCTGATAGAATTTCTTCATATACCTTGGTATAGGTGTTGTCTCACCAAATCTGGCCGAAATGTCTGCGTAGAGATTAGGATATTTTTTTAGCAACCTTCCGATCCTCGACAGGTCGGCTTCACAATTTGCAAAGTGACAGGCAATAAACGTTGTTCCGGGATTGTCACGAGCGGCATTCTCAAGCGTTTTCACCAGCGCGTTATGACCTAAAATGCCACTCGCCGTACTATCGATCCGCCATTTAAATGCATTCATCAATCCATCATTGGTAGAATCCATTTTGTGATACATCCACTCCGGTTCTGACACATGAATGCTGATCGGCATTTTTAGTTCGCCGCATTTTTTAAGCAGTGGTTTTAATTTGGGATCATCGATGTGAATGCCTTTAATCTTTGTTGGATGGGAGTACATCTCACCATATCCTTTGTCGCCTAACTCTCCAATACCTCTCGCACCCTTTTTGTAGCAACGTTCAAGTTCTTTTATTCCCGCTTCAGGCCATGCCGATGTTCCGTAACCTGTATAATCAAAACCACACCAGACCTCAAAAAGACTTCCGTACTTGGAATAGACTTGATAAATGGAATCAAATTTAGCGCCCGTTGACTTCGATAGAATAATAGTCTTCTCGATCTTTAACGCGCGCAACGTAGCAACCCAAGCTTCCAATTCCTTTTCGGTTTCTGCATAGGCATGGGAATGCAGGTCGATAATCGGTGAAGATATCTTCCTGTTTTTCGTTACCGGAATTTTATAAATTGATTGTGGACGATAATTCTTAAGTAATAGTTCGTCGGGAGTTGACTGCGCTATACAGATATTTAACGATATCGATACGCAAAGGAGTGTTAGCAGTAGTGGATTAGTCTTCATAATAAGTAGGATGTTACGATACGGAGTTTTCTACAATAAGATTTACAACAGACGAAATGTTTTTTCCATAATTTCCATATGGAGTTAGTCACGTCACGCTACATTCATTTCTGCTTCGACAAGAATCTGATTTAAATCCACCAGATTGAACTTGTGGAAATATTTGTCCATCGCTTTCTCAATGGAAGACAGGACAATTTCTTCCGCTTTCACATTGTTAAGTTCAAGATTTCGGTAAAGCCGGTTGCGTGCAGCCTGCACTTCGGGGTTTTCCCATATGTATCGGCAGCCGGTTTTAACGAGCCACGTCTGCCGCTCCTTTGACTGAAGAAAAAAGTCATCAGATGACTCGCCTTCGTGCAGCCATTTCTTCCAGCGTTGAGAAGCGATCACGGCACTCCATAGAATATTTTTTAGCCCTGAAGGTTTGGCGATGATTCCTTTCATGACAAACGTAGACTCCAGATCGTATAACTCCATGAGGGCATCATATTCACATTCTGTAAATTCAGGGCCAACGTTAGCGCCCCCCATCCCTGATGAAGGATAAGCTTCGGGGTTTACAACGTTATCTGAATAGTGTCCTTTTATAACACTTCCAAAGGCCGAAGCAGCCGCTACTAGTTTGCGTGCAACTACTGGGTCAAATGTAGTTGTATGTAAATCGGTACCGACTTTACCTACAATGAAACAGGGCCAAATGTCGGCCAGATTATTTTTTTTGAGGCCCTCGTTCAATAAACTCAAAAATCTGTTAAAGACCTTCATGTCGGCTAATCCACCATGAACTTCTTCGGTGCCCACTTCATAAGCTATTCTGGAAAAGTTTCCACCCCTGCGAAAGTTCTCCGTGCTGACGATCAGATCAACCGTGCGTTCCGCCACAACATCGATGTTGATAGTCTCTCCTTTTCGAAGAGTAATATCAATCGTGGGATCAACATGAATCAAGTCATAACCAGCTTCAATGGCAGCCTCAAAAGATTTTCTTACAGCATTCATGGAATCCTCGTAGGTCCATCGTTCTCTGGTATGCAAATCTTTAAGCCAGGGGCCACCATGATCAATAGCAATAATAACTGGTCCTGTAAAATGAATTGCTTTTGCCTCCTGCCGGATGATCTGAACAAATTGTTTTTGTGTTAAGCCTGTATACCCTCCATCCAAGTCAACTTGATTCAACGTCGCCGCAAACTTAATGGGCGCGTTATTTCGTTTCGCAGCGCGTAATGAAGCTGTGATAACAGCGGCTGAATTAGGACAAGCTGCCAAAATAGTTCGCGGAATGCCGGTTTCATTTCTCAGTACCTCGATCTTCCGAAGAAGATATTCCATTAGAGAGAGATTTTGACTTGCAGCCTGTGCACGTAAGCTTCGATTCATAGATACAAGTGGTTAGGCCATGGAATAAATATGAACGCCTTCCACTACACGCGTTATAGCTCCCGTTGTTGATGGAGTGTCTGGTTTCAACCCTAGCTGTAGGGACTTAAAAAACGACAATATCTGAGACGGTACAACACTCGCAATGGCTAAATAATCTTCCTCCACTTTAGTGCCGTTATCGGAAAAAGTGAAATTAAAATCCAGCTTAACCCCATTGATGGCTGTCTCTGAAATACCCAGTTCATAGAAAGGTTTTTTGCCTTTTTTCATGGCTCCAACCAAATCCTTTTCATATTGTAAGGCATAGGGGTTGTTGGAAAAAAGATAAGCTACAAGTGTGGTGTTATCAATAACCGCCTTTGGTCCATGACGAAGTCCGAGATACGAATCATTTTTACAAACGACACGTCCATCAGTAAGCTCCTGCAATTTAAGATGGGATTCCATGGCTGTACCGAAAAAAGGTCCGGCGCCCAAAAAGACTGCACGTTTGAAATCAAGAGTTGCGAGACGCTTGAATTCCGGCGCGATATAATTTATGGCATTCTCCGCATAGGAGGATATGATGTTGATGCTTTCGACGGCCTGAGAGAGATGATCTATGTCCGACAATAGTTTACCGACCAAAAGCATTCCGGTATAGCTGCTTGTCATAGCAAGACTTTGGTCGTTCGCTTCTTCTGGAAGATGAATGACATATTTTTCATTTTTTGATTTGTGACGTGCCAGTGAACCTTCTGCGTTGCAGGTGATGATGAGATGATAACATGTCTTACAAATTTCATCGGCAAAAGATACCGCAGCCGAACTTTCCGGGCTGTTGCCCGAACGAGCAAAGGAGACAAGCAACGTTGGGATATCCGGATGAAAATAATCTTTTGGGTGGGAAACAATGTCAGTGGATGAAATCGCTTCTGCAACGATTCCGCGATTTCTAAGAAAACAACCCTTCAGTGATACTCCTATAAAAGCGCTGGTACCCGCACCGGTAAGGATTATCCTTTGTATCGATTTGGTTGCCTTAAAGAAAGCAAGAATATCATTTTTTTGTCTTTCCACCTGCTCATATATCTTTTTCCACAATGCAGGCTGCTGCGAGATTTCCCTGGCCGTATGAAGTGCACCTTTTTGAATTAATTCAGCATTTGTGTATCCGAAATGAGTCATAGAGGAGCTTCTAATAATTCAAAAATATCAAAAAATAAATATTAATACTTTCGTTTCATTACTTTTTTTCTAGGTTAATCTTTCTTTTTCAAGAGGTAAAGATTTCCGGCATTTAAAAGCCTCTACATATATTTATGCCTTATTTGACTCTTGTTTATCCTTATCTAGACATCGCATGTCACGCAACCAAGACTCCACAGTATCCAGAAGAAAAGAAATCCTCCAAATGCTCTCTGAAAAAGGGGAAGTGTTTGTAGAAGTATTAAGTGCGAAGTTTGGCGTTAGCGAAGTTACAATCCGGAACGACCTAGACCAGCTCGAACAGAAAAGCATGCTATTGCGGGCGCGTGGCGGAGCGATGAAACTCGAGACGGGCGTTGCAATCGATCAACGCTTGGCCGATAAGAACAAAATCAATTTCCAAGAAAAATCGAGGATTGGTAAAAAAGCCGCTGAAATGGTATCTGAGTCTGACACTTTTATTATTGATTCAGGATCCACAACAGCCGAAATGGTAAGAAATCTACCTGAATTTCAGGATCTTACTATAATCACCAACGCCATGAACATCGCCAATCAGCTGGTAAACCGTCCTAATATTAACGTAATCATCCCCGGAGGATACCTCCG
Organism: uncultured Bacteroidota bacterium; assembly: GCA_963837415.1. Lineage (GTDB taxonomy): Bacteria > Bacteroidota > Bacteroidia > Cytophagales > Cyclobacteriaceae > Chryseolinea. The sequence continues at coordinate 266,812 of CAWING010000013.1, forward strand.
AAAAAATTCATTGTCACTGGTAGGGCCTCAAGCCGAAAGGAGCTTGCGAAATTTCAACGTTGACAAAGCTTTTCTGGGCGTTGATGGGTTTGATACTAGGAATGGGATTTATACACCCAATGTAGAAGAAGCGCGATTGAATGAAATCATGATAGAGATATCCAAAGAGGTGATACTCCTCACAGATTCCAGTAAATTCAGCAAAAGAAGTTTTGCGTTTATCTGTTCCTTAAAAGAAATCGATAGAGTGGTCACCGATAGCGGTATAAAACCTGACGATAAAAAAAGATTACTGGATGCAGATATAGATTTGATCATTGTATAGTCTGCCTCGTTGGTTCACGATAGTTTTGACTCTCTCTCTACGAAACAACTATCTCTTCATAAGTATGATGTCGGCATTCTGGACTTCAGACTTTGTCGTTGCATGTAGTTTCCATCCGCTATGCTTCTCTATTTTTTCAGTCGGTCTATCCTGACGCCGTAATCCTTCTTGTGCGTTTGTAGGTTTAGAATTTTTATTGAATCTTTCTTGTATTCGCAAACCTCCTTTCCATAGCAGGTTAATTCAGACAAATAAACGTTTCGAAAATTTAAACTAAAAAATAGGCAATATTATAAAAGTATAGACCCGCTTAAATACTATTTTAATATTTGCATTATCCTTACATTTTGTGAAATAAAAAGATTTTGTAAGTTTAAATCAGTTTGGGACATATTTGGGTAAGGCTGGTTTTCCTTAGTAGGGAAAGGAAATAATTAAATAACGTTTGAAATGAAACGCAGAGATTTTTTCCATAAGGGCGCGATTGCTTCCATAGCAGCCACGCACGCCTTCTCAGGCAAAGCCAACGCATTTGTTCCAGCCCATAATTGGGACGGCCATGATTTTGGAAAGGGGCCTAAAATCACCGACCGTCTAAATCAAGGGCCATTTCCCTCGTACAAACCTGAAGAAGTTTTGCCTGGGGCAGACGTTATCATGGCCACCACACCATCGAAAGCGCGTGTATCAAACTACGGAATGGGCATGACAACCTACCTGTGCGACGAAGTCGGCCCGGCTAAAAATGAAAAGGAACCCTTAGAGAAATCGCTTGAAAAGCTCGTCTCCTTGTCCCTCGGCGATGTTCTTTACTTGCGTGTTGATTGGAGAGACATTCAAAGTAAACCAGGCAAGCTTGATTTTTGCAAGCATTGGCAAATCGCATTTGATCTGGCGAAGCAGTACAACAAGCGCATCGGTTTTCGGATTCAACTGATGAGCCCTGACATAGAACAGCAATCTATGCCTGACTTTCTTTTGGACAAGGTGCCCTTATACAAATTCGGCACAACGGAGGAAATTGGAATTCGGGGCAAAGTTTTATACGCCCCACATTACCATCATCCAGCTTTTATAAACGCCTTAAAAGAAATGGATGGAATGCTTGCCGATCTATACAACGGACATCCCCAAGTTGAATTTATGGATACCTATATGTATGGATTTTGGGGCGAAGGTCACACGTGGCCATTCCCGGACAAAAACCCATTCCCTGACTACCCCACGGCTGAAAAAACTTTTATTGACATATTCGATTTGCAATGTACCCATTGGAAAAACACGCCATTGCTTACAAATACGCAGCCCGATTATAGTTATGTAGGCAATTCCGAAATTGTCGACAGAACAATAAGGACTCACAATTGGCTTCGTACCGACACAATCTTTATAGAAAATATGCAGATTGAAAGTCTAAGCAACAGGCCGGATTGGATCGGAGCGCTTGTTGAAAATGGTATTTCCGATGGAACTCCAGAGAGCTTAAGAATCTCGGAGGGCGTAACGCGGTCTGACAATATCATTGCGCATGCCAAGGACGTTGGGCCAAACTACTTTTCATTATGGAATTGGCATAGGATACAAGCCGAGCGACTGCTAAAGTACTACGAACAATATCCCCATGCCATCGACGATCTCTCCCTTACCATTGGATATCGAATACGGCCGTCATGGGTCTGGTCATTTGAAAAAGAAGGACATCCCGGACTTGTTCTCGGTCTTGTCAACGACGGTGTGGCTGGAGTACCTGGGGCTCTTCGTATTTCTGTGATAAATAGCAATGGTCAAAAAATCAGCGAGGGAAGTTTAGATCCCGGATATCCACGACCTGGAAAAGTACGACAGGCTTTATTTCTCTTCCCAAAAGGAACAATTGTGGAAGGCGTTAAGCTGTACGCTGAGATCGAAGTAAAAGATCGACGTTATAAAGTGAAATGGGCATGTCATCAAAAAACTGAAAATGATGGAGCACTGGTCATTCGTAAAAACATATAAATCAGGATAGTAGTGAAGTTAGCGGCGTTGGATGAAAACTGAAACAAAAAACAAAAATCTAAGGACTGATTAGTTGCTTAATGCAACTCCTTTCAAACTATAAAGTACCAGTCATGGCAAATCTTGAACGAAGGGATTTTATAAAAAAAACTATTTTTGGAGGCCTAGGAACAATGCTATTGATGGATGCAACAGCAGACACGGAGCATCCCGGAGCGCAGCCAAAAGAAAATGATTGGACAGGAAAAAGAATCGGCGCGACAAAAAAGGTCATTGTTGGAGGAGGCGGCCTTAGCGGTCTTTGCTGTGCGTATGAGCTGATGAAAAAAGGTCATGAGGTGATTGTACTGGAGGCATCAGGCCGATATGGAGGCACTGTTCTTACGGTACACGATGGGCTCGCTGATGGGCTATACGCCGATTTTGGCGCCGAAAATTTTACCCGGCCTGGATATGAAAATTACTGGAAGTATGTTGACGAATTTAAGCTGCCGGTGCTCCCCTATCATCATCGTGAAAAGAGGTTAACATGGACGGACGGCAAGTGGACAACTATTGAAATTCAACAGGAAAGGCGTGCACAACGGGCAAAGGAGCTTGGAGGATTTAATAAACGGGAATCAAAATTCCTCTCCGAAAATCCGTCTATGCAATTACAACACTTCTATTTAAGTCCCTATTTTGAAAAATTCACAAATGAATACCAGCCATTTGGCATTGGTTATGATCATTTGGAAAAAGTGAGTGTTGACGAGATCTATAAAAAAGCAGGTGCATCTTCAGCAGCGCTCGACGAGTTGGGCGGAGAGAAATCATCTGCATTATATGCTGTCTGGCAAGCCTATATCATGCATAAACGTGGGTACGACAGAGAATATGAACTCTTTAGATTGAAAGGTGGAAACCAGGTAATGACGAACGAGTTTGGCCGTCGCCTGGGATCGCGCGTAACGCTAGACTGTCAAATAGTAGCAGTCAAACACTCCAACAGCGGAGTTACCGTAAATTATACTGAAGCCGGTGAGCAGAAAACACTATCTGCCGATTTTTTTGCAAGTTGTCTCCGAACAACTGCATTGAGAAATATTTCTTTTACGCCGGAATTGCCACCAGAAAAACGCTTTATTTTTGACAATGTAGCTTTTGTAAAATCCGCACGAATCGTGTTCCAGGCCAAGTCAGCGTTTTGGCTGGACGACAATCTCCCCAATGTTAATTTAACCTACAATCATCCGGCGCTGACAACGATATGGCAGGTCGCTGAAGAAATAGATACGCACCGTGTTTGTCTCATGGCGAAAGCACCTGGGGGAACAAATCCCCTTCGCACACTGGAAGCTTTCAAAGAGTTTTATCCAGGAAAAAAATCAAATATCACCATCGAGCAAAACCTGGTGATGGATTGGTCAAAGGGCCCTTACGCATCAGGCTGTGAAAGGTTTGGTTTTTCGGAATTGGGAGCACTGTCAAAATATTGGCCTCACGTGATGACCCCTCATGGTAGAATTCATTTCGCAGGCGGGCATACGGACAACAGAAGCTGGGGCATGGAGGCCGCGACCAATTCTGCCAATCGTGTCGCCCTTGAAATTGAGGAGAGTTGAGGTAGCCATAAATCTGACGTGCTTCGAAGTTATGAAAGTCATTTATTCAATTATTCTCTTCTTTTTCTTTTCGTCATGGGAGAACTTTCGTTCACAGCTCGAGAACGTTCAGGCGGCAGCGCCGCAGGTAAAAATTTTAGAACCAGACGAAAAAAGAAGTTACTCCTGGGAAGAACAGGTGAGGTATTCTATCAATGTATCCGATCCAAAAGATGGAGAATCGAAATACGGAGAAATACCTGCGCAAGAATGTTTGTTGACATTGGAATATTTGCCAGGTAATAAAGACGAAGACATAAAAAAAATAATTGAAAAGAGAGAGGAGAAAGGACTTTCACTAATGAAGAAGTCAACGTGTTTTGGCTGTCATGCACACAAGAGCCGTATGACGGGTCCTTCTTTTCAGGAAATAGCGGCGCGATATGAAACAAATGAGAGCACCATTAAGAATCTTAGCAATCACATTCTAAATGGTTCACTGGGTGTATGGGGAGATCAGCAAATGCCTGCTCATGCGGATTTTACAGAAGAGCAGTGCAATCAGATCGCAAAGTACATTTTAGAAGCCGGCGACCATCCATACCGTTGGGTCTATCCTGGTCTGGAAGGTGTTTTTCGAATTATCGACAAACCCCCAGTTGATCGTGATGGAATATGCGTTTTAACGGCAAGCTATACATCAACTTCGGGTGCGGAAGGCAGGCATTCAATCGTGCTTAAAATCAGATAGAAATTGTTCCACGATTTATACAATGTACAAGTCCGAGAATTCGATCCAACCCACTGGGGAAGTCATGAGCGATTACGCTGGGCAGAGATTGGTGTATCCTCAGACCACTTTTTTCCGATGGTAGCAATATCAAGCAAGTAGACACGCACTTTGCTAATGCACCATTAAAATGTTTATCCAAATAGATTTTGAGTGCTTAAGATGAGGGGCGGCTAAACCTTCGATGATGAGCCGAAGTTGTAAAGATACTCACACTCGACCGTTTCCTGTGAACATCTAATCCAACATACAGTTGAAGACTGGCGAAATTGGTTTGTTCCGTTTCCATAATATCTCTTTTTTAATCTCAATTTGCTAGAGAGAATTATTGCCTGGGAACCATAATTCATTTGCCTTTTAATGGTTATTTTTATTTTGGCGAGGCAAACGCCTTCAAGGCAAACGTCAGGACAATAATACAATATGTAATAAACCAAATGACACCTGACAAATTTAGACTAACGATACATATGGTTTCAAGTCTTGACGGTATAATTGCCAAAAAAGACAATAGCGTTTCGTGGTTTGAGACATCAAGCAACTACGAGAAAGGTGTTTCAGGACAAGACCCGGAAGAATTTCTAAAGACAATAGATTGCTATGTAATGGGGTCTCGGACATACGAACACGCTTTGGAGCTTTCAAAATCTTATGGGTGGGCATATGGAGACAAGCCGACAATTGTCGTAACCAGCAGAAACCTACCAAATGACAGGCAGAACATTGAATTTTATTCCGGTGATCTGAATAAACTTGTGAACGAACGACTAAAACCAAACTACAAGAATGTTTGGCTTGTAGGAGGTGCAATGCTTGCCAAGGATTTCATTCGTTTAAAATTGACAGACGATATAAGAGTATCGGTTTTGCCTATTATTTTGGGTGACGGGACATTATTTTTTGACCACATAGGACAAGAACAGTCGTTGAACTTGAAAGACGTCACAGCTTATAAAAACGGCATGATCGAATTGTGGTACGAAATAAAAAAGGAGTAGAAACCGTCAACCGACTGAACGAAACACTGCCTAACAAAGGTATATAAATCATATGCTGGTTCATTTTGAAGTCATCTTGTCTGCAAGTAAATTTATTTAGCGTGGGCTGATAGTGATTTGTTGTTTAGCTTTATATACAATCGTTAGCCACTACTTTAAGGTCACACCACAAACGTTGGAACATTAGACAAGAAAGAGATGATTACACAATACGATTTTTTCAGGACAAAATATGGCGAAGAATTACTCATTGACCTGATTCATCTGGAAGATTTGGACAAATACATAAAACTATCGCCAATACAGCGCTTGTCTTATTACGATATTACTGTCATTACAGACGGAAACGGAACTTTTACCATTGACGAACACGAACAAGAACTTAAACAGGATAATGTGTTCTTTTCCTCACCGGGACAAATTCGGAAATGGAACGCAAGCCTTACACCAAAAGGTTATGTACTGATTTTTGAAGACGAATTTTTGAGTTCATTCTTCAACGACACACAGTTTATAAAAGACTTGTCCTATTTCAATCTGTACGACACACCGCCTGTTTTGGAATTAACATCTGACGACTTTCTGAAGCTGACAAACTTATTGCAAGACATCAAAGCCGAGATAATATCTTTCAAAAACAACGACAAGCACATTCTGCGAGCCTTGCTGTACCAAACGCTGATTTTTCTTAACAGAAAATATGTTGCAGTTTATCCCTTTTCTGACACTGGAACAATGAACAGGTATATTGACCAATTTACTCGGTTGGTCGAAACAAACTGTTCTCAAAACAGAAATGTTAATTATTACGCCAAACAGTTGTGTATTACAAGCGGACATTTGAATAGTCTCGTCAAAGAGCATTACGGTATAAATGCAAAAAAATACATTTTGAACAAAACCATTTTAGAAGCAAAAAGATTGTTGCGATATACCGGTATGAGCATTGACCAAATTGCTGACCATTTGCATTATGAGAACACTGCCTATTTTGCAAAAACATTCAGGGAACACACCCGTATCACTCCATCGAATTTCCGAAAACAACAAAATCCCTGAAAAGCATCATTTTTTCCCTGATTTTCATTCCTAAATCTGCAATGACGAAATCTAACTTTGCAGAATGAAACAGCTGATTATTTTAACATTCTTATTTACTTCAAAAATGACTTTTTCGCAATCAACCAGCACAAACATTTCCAAAACAATTATTGCTCTGGAAAAAGGAGCATTGGAAAAGTGGAACCAGGGCAACCCAAGCGGTTATCTTGACATTTCAGCCGATGACGTAACCTACTTTGACCCTTTTACCGAACAGCGATTAGACGGAATTGAAAAATTGAAACAATATTACGAACCCATAAAAGGACAAATTGTTTCCAAATACGATATGCTTAATCCAAAAGTTACCACCACGAATGATATGGCGGTATTGACATTTAATCTGCATTCTTACGAAGGCAACAAAGTAATTAAGTGGAACTGTACCGAAGTGTACAGGCTTGAACCAAATGGACAATGGAAAATTGTTCAGACGCATTGGAGTTTCATCAAACCTTTATCAGAGTAACTACAGACGCGAAACAGAAAATCGAAAAAGCAGCTGCTAACAAGGTATTGCCGTAATGGGGGCTGACGTGGTAAATTAAACGTCAGTCCCTTTTTTGTACATTTGTGCTGTGTTAAATTTTTGTGCTTTTAAGTCCCTCAATTCGCAATACCCGAACCGTTATGCTCAAGTATGAGTTGAGACCTAAGCTTATAAATTATATACATTTTAAATTGAAAGATAAATTGATAATAGAATACGAAATGAAATTTTTCAAAAATTTAACGATGTTAATTGAAAAGATACTGAATAGAAAAATAATATTTTTCTATTCAGTATTGATGATTATTTTATTATTGACGGAAGGGTGTAAGAAAGATGATTCTATTAGTAAGAAACCAAGGAATATTCACATTAGGAAACCAATGAATATTCAGGGAGAAAGCCTTGTTTTAGCTTCAACAATACCTGGAAAATTATGTTTTGATTCAATTAACAGTAAAAGTGTAATAGTACGCAGTACATATTTGCCAAATGATTCAATGGGCAAGGTATATAGTGAAGGCATTGACTATACTGTTGATTACCGATATGGTGAGATTAAAAGAACAGTGACCTCAAGTATACCTGATTATTCTGAGAATCCACTTTATGGTAAGAAAGACTTCGACCATTCACAATATTCAAATTATTCTAATCATACTTATTTTGTTTGGATAGATTATGCAACGAAAAATGGTCAAGAATTGACAATACCTAATGACCAAAGCAAATATTTAGTGAATTTTCGAAAAAAGCTTGAGATGGGTGTACCTGTTACTGTCGTTTCATATGGTAATAGCATTACCGCTGGTGGAGAGGCTTCGTCTACAGACCTTCGATTTCAATATAGATGGGGAAACTATTTGAAAAGAATTTTTCCAAAGGCAAACTTAAAAATAGAAGATGTTTCAATACCTGGTTACACTTCTACACAAGGCGTTGAATGGTGGGACGATTACATAGGAAAGACATCTCCTGATCTTGTTCTTGTTGGATGGGGTATGAACGATCATAATGTTCAATCAGTAGGAGGTAATACCCCAGAGCGATATAAAAAGAACCTTGTAAAACTCGTTGGTATGATAAAAGAAAGGAAAAAGGCTGAAGTGATACTATATTCGTCATGTCCACCAAATGATGATTGGCATTATGGAAGTCATTCTATGGAACGTTATGCGGAAGCAACCAAAGAGGCCGCATTAGAATCTAATTGTGCATATGTTGATGTTTACGATACATGGAAGATAGTTCTTGAAAGAAAAGATCAGTCATCGCTATTAGGTAATAATATAAATCATCCTAACGATTTTGGTCATTGGCTATATGAACAATCATTTGAAGCAATCACTTTTTAACAGATTTCAAAAATATAAAAGTGTCTGAATATAGGTTGTGCTATATCGCGTAACGGTTGATTTATAAAAAATCTACCACTACTCTTATTTGTCATTGCAGCGTTGTGTTGACCCTGCAGGGTTATACAGGTGACGCTTCCTCAAACAACTTGAACTGACTAAAATTGTATCTCTCAGAACTCAAGCGGAACAACCATTTCTTTCACTACCTTGTCAAGACGTTGGAGGGATAGCCGAAGCTCCTGCTCTTTTTTCTTTTTTTCAAGTCGGTTAAATAAAGCCTGCTTTATGATGCTTGGTCGAAAGTATATCTCGAGAGTAAGCCTGCTGCTATATTCACCCGTCTTTTCTGCGATAAAGTAAATAGAGCTTTTGTCTTTTTGGTTCGTTTCACTGAAGATGGTTTTTCCTTCCGGGTTGTACAAAAAACTGCTGATATACATCATTTCTATTTTTCCATTCTCAAGCACATGCCTGTGACGACTGCCTATTCCAGGTAAAAAATGCTCCACCTCATCTATCGCTTTTATCCCCCCATACCAAAGATGACGAAATTCAAAATGCACAACGGTGTAACATAAGGTTTTTACATCGATCTCATAATCTCTCGAAACAGATAACATTTTTATCTTATTCGCGGTTTCCTCGTGGGTCGACGGTCTTGGGATCTTATTTTTCAGCGGACCCAGCTGAGTATAACGAAAACTTATGTCACCACTCCCAGTTTGTTTGGCACTGCTGTCCCAATGCATCCATTGCGCAAGCTGGGCTGGCTGCTTGTCCTGCAACAAATTTTTTGTCACCAACCAGTACTCATGTTGTCCGATATCATTTTTCAGAAGTTGGTGCGCAACGATGACATCTTTTCCAATCAGCTTATTGAATTTTTGTACGTTGAGCGGAGTGAATTCGCCATAGTGTGTGATAATCTTTAGGGAAAGACTGATAGCGGATACACACGCCTTGCATTGACATATTTTACGATGATCATAAGCAATTAAATATTCGTGAAATGCCAGGAACATTTTCTCCACCTGCTGATATAGGGACTCCAGTTTTTGTGGTTCACCAAATTTGTAAAAAAGAATGGCATCCCCTTCAATTTCTGAGATCTCGAGCCCGAGGTCATTGGCGTTGATCAATATTTCCAATAATTGCTGAATAATGAAACGGCTGTGCTCAATTTCGACTTCATTTACAAATTGAGTAAATCCGCTTATGTCAGGAATAAAAAGTAATCCCCTGTTTTGCATTTCTTTTTTTGGCGAAGTTAGAGAGAGATCAAAGGTTCAATTTTTAGTGCAAATCTGCAATGGTTACACAATCTTATCAGCAGTCAACAAAATGAAGGTCCCAAGAATTTATATAGTCGATGTGCGAGATTTCCATTATTTAAGCGGCGAAAATCTTTCCATGATTTTTACAATTGCTTTTCTGCTTATCAAACGCTGCGTGAAAAAACAAGAATCGGTATTAGGCTCCCGCCACTATCCTCCAACCGTCGTTGGTAACGCGCGCTTGCTATTGTTTCCTCTGGATTTCTTTATACATTCGATAACTAAATAATTAGTTATCATTATGTTTAAGAACTTCTTTACCTCGGCCTTCCGCAGCCTTTGGAAAAACAAAAGCATAAGCGTCCTGAACATGGCAGGGCTCATCCTAGGACTCACATCTTTTCTCATGGTCAGCCTTTATGTCATCGATGAGATAAGATACGATCGGTACAATATATATCACGACCGAATATTCAGAGTGAACACTGAATTGAAATACAATGATGCTATCAATTCATTTGCTGTGGCGGCTCCGCCTCTGAGTGAAGCGCTGTTAAACAACTTTCCGGAAGTTGAAAATGCAGGGCGCCTCATGCCCTTGCGGAATGTTCGCTTTAGAAAAGACGGCGACATCCTGAAGGAAGACAACGTGTTCTACGCCGATCCAGAGGTCTTTAATATCTTCACTCTGTCGGCGATCCATGGAGACCCAGCTTCTGCATTGACAACCCCGCATGGGATTGTCATTACCGAATCGGCAGCGAAAAGGTATTTTAACAGTACGGATGTAATCGGAAACACGATCGCCCAGGTCGATGATACAACCCTGCTTGTGGTCGGCGCCGTGATCAAAGATATATCTTCGCAGTCCCACTTTCACGCTGACTTCTTTCTTTCACTGGCCTCCAATGCCTCCGCGAAGAACACAAACTTCAATCAATTTACTTTTCACACCTACCTGTTGTTAAAACCCGGAGCGAATGAAAATGAGCTTGAAGGGAAATTTCCTCCCTTCCTTCGGAAACACCTTAGTAACAACATGGATATGGATAAATTTGAAATGGGTGGTAACTATATCCGCATCGAGCTCACTGCCCTCAATGATATCCACCTTCATTCTAACATGCAAAGAGAGTTGGAAGGTAATGGCGACATCCGGTATGTCTACATTTTTTCGGCGGTTGCTTTATTCATCCTATCTCTCGCCTGCATCAATTTCATGAACCTGTCGACGGCGCGTTCCGCCAACCGGGCGCGCGAAGTCGGCGTGCGCAAGGTACTCGGATCTCTTCGCAGAACCCTCATCGCGCAGTTCCTGACGGAATCCATTTTGACTACGTTATTTTCCATCATTGCCGCCTGCATTCTTGGGTGGCTGCTGCTGCCGGTTTTTAATCAAATCGCCGGCAAAAGCATCATGATTACCATGGGAGAACTCAGGTGGATAGTCCCCGTATTGGCAGGCCTCGCTTTTACGGTAGGGATACTGGCAGGCTTTTACCCTGCTTTATTTCTTTCGCGCTTTCAGCCTATCCACGTTCTTAAAGGAAAATTATCGACGGGTTTTAAAGGTAGCAGACTTAGAAGTATTCTCGTGGTCTTCCAGTTTTCAACCTCCACGTTCCTCATCATTGGTACATTCGTAATCTACAATCAACTTTCATACATCCTGACCAAAGACGTTGGCTTTGACCGTGAGCAAATGATGAGCATAAAGTATGTCAGTGTGCTTGAAAATCCGGGCACACTGAAGGAACAGGTAAAAGCACTATCCGGTGTGAAGAGCGCTTCTTTGTCCGGATATCTCCCAACAAATAGTTCGCGAAGGTCTAACAGTATTTCTGTCCCCGGAAAAGGTGCGCTTTTAAGCGAATACTGGCTGGTGGACGCGGATTATATTCCGACGATGGGGATGAAGCTGGTGGCAGGACGAAATTTCTCAGAACAACTTGCGACGGACTCGTCGGCCATTATTGTTAATGAGACAGCGGCAAAAATGCTAGGCCTTTCCAAGGCTCCTTTGAATGAGGTAATTCATGTCGGGAACGCGGTGAGTGCTAAAAATTACAATGTTATCGGAATCGTAAAAGATTTCAATTTCAATTCTTTGCGTGAAAATATAACGCCTCTGGTGATGATCATGGGCTACGATTGGTCAGCTTCATTGAACTTGAGGGTGGAAGCAGGCAGACTTCCGTCCGTACTAGGCCAAGTGAAAGGTCGGTGGAAAGAACTGATGCCGGATCAGGAACTCGATTACTCATTTATGGATCGTGACTTTGAGACGATCTACAAGACCGAACTAAGAATGGAGAACCTCTTTATGATCTTCGCCTGTCTGGCGATTATCATCGCCTGCCTCGGACTGTTCGGATTGTCGGCTTACACGACTGAACAACGCAGCAAGGAGATGAGCATCCGGAAGATACTAGGTGCTACAATGGCCAACCTTATGACTACACTTTCGCTTGATTTTATTAAACCGGTTCTCATCGCAATCCTGATAGCCATTCCGTTGGCGTGGCTGGCGATGGAAGAATGGCTGCAGACATTTGCCTACCGGGGGAGTATACCAGCCTGGGCACCCATAATCGCCGGACTGAGCACAATTGTGATCGCCGTGGCAACTGTCAGCTTTCAATGTGTAAAAACTGCCTTGGTGAATCCGGTGGAAAGTTTGAGAAATGAGTGAGTAAGTCAATTGATAGAAGATAGAAGATAACGGAGGCCGAGTCTTCCGCATAGCGATAGTCGCCGAGTTCAAACACTAATTTATCAACGCATGGATCCTTTCAGTAATAATTTCTGCTGGAAATGGGTCCTAACGGACGAGTAAATGAAAGAATTAAATGATAATAAAATAGAGGACAGCTGAATAAGGTGTCATTGGTGCTCAAGGGGGGAGGTGAGGTGTTGCTTAACCAAGGTAGCGAATAAAGACAAAACCACCTTGACCGTAGACAAACCATCGACGGAAAAACTTCAATTTTATTTTTTTTCGTCGACAAAGAAGATATTACCAATTAACTCCTCCCTGAATATCGGTATTATTTCGGATCAAAACTGACAATGGAATTGCCGGCAGCTCTCTCCTTGCCCATTGCTCGCATAATATTAGCCAGGATAGCCATGGGTGTCTCAAATTTGGCATCGGTTTCTTTAAGGCACCTTGAGAAATTTTCGCAATATCTCTTTTGATATTCCACGGCAACCATACTACTGGGATCGTCGCCGCGATGCCCAATTATATCGAATTCGCTTGTAACAGTCGGGTAATTCTTCCTGTGGAATTGCACGTAACTAGCAAGGTTCGGTACCTGATATTTTACATGACCAAGTTCATGCGAAAGAACTAAAAGTGCCTTGGCACGGCCCAGATTTTTACCGTGCCGGTATTCACTGGCATTCGTCGCTGGCCCAAACGTGTTTCTTTTTTACAACACTAACGAATATGGCCTTTACTGTTTTTGCTACCGATCTGCTTCCAGGAAAGGCTGTACACTGACAAGCGTAGCGCCCAGCTGGATGATTGAATGGAATGTGCGTGTTCTGGCGTAAGCCCGGGCGGCGGTAACCGTTCTGCGTTTGCTAAAATCCATTAAATCGATTGATTTTTTGCTTAAATACTTGGTTTTGGTAATTTTCTATTACATTTGTTCATATATTTATAAAAAAATATAAACAAAAGTAATGATTTTTTCCATTTCCGATCTTCAGAAATTTTCCGGAATTCAACCACAAACCATCAGAATGTGGGAAAAGCGTTATAACGCGCTTCAGCCCATCCGCTCGGAGGGGAATACGCGATATTACAATGATGATCAGCTAAAAAGGTTGCTCAACATTGTGAGTTTGAGTCATGCCGGCTTGAAAATTTCAATGATTTGTAAGCTGACTAACAATGAAATTCATAAACTGCTTGAGAGCGAAATCTATAAAACCAGATCGGACGATGAACAGATAGAATATTTCATCTCACAACTTATACACTATGCTCTCGGCTACGATGAGTTTACTATTGACAAAATTTTGTCAGAATGCATAGAACTTTTCGGAGTCAAAACAACCTATAAGCGAATCATTTATCCGTTGCTGGTAAGAGTTGGATTAATGTGGTGCCAGGATAGTATCTGCCCTGCTCAAGAACATTTCCTCTCCGGCTTGATCCGTCAGAAATTGTTTACAGAAATTAACAATATCGCTGCAAGCCCTAGTAGCATCAACCCTACCTGGCTATTGTTCCTTCCAGAAGATGAGAGCCACGATATTGGGTTGCTTTTCGCACACTATCTTTTACGGATAAGGAATCAGCGTATTATTTATCTGGGCGCTAATGTTCCATTTGAATCCATACACGAGGTGATGCAACATCAGCATATAGAATATCTGCTATTTTTTTTCATACGGATACGTCCTGTTGATGAGGCAGAAGAATATTTGCAAACACTTCGGGATAACTTTAAGAATGTATCAATAAATTTTTCCGGCAACTCTAAATTGATAAATGAGCTGAAATTCGATCCATCGATCAACCGGTTAAAAACCGTGGAAGAGTTCGAGGCTGCGATTCAAAAAACAAGCACGCAAAATGACTAGCCACCAAACCAAACGTGTTGCTGTCATGGGATCGGGATTTGCCGGGCTCAGCGCCGCTGCTTACTTATCAAAGGAAGGATTTATCACAGACGTATACGAAAAAAATGAAACGATTGGCGGAAGGGCCAGGCAATTAAAAACCGACAATGGTTATGTGTTTGATATGGGTCCGAGCTGGTATTGGATGCCCGATGTGTTTGACCGATTCTTTAAAGATTTTGGATATAAAGCAAGCGATTTTTACAAATTGAAACAGTTAGACCCATCTTTTTCCGTGATTTTCGGGCAGGATGATGTCGTGGATGTTCCTGCTGATTTCGAAGCCCTTTGCGATGTATTTGAAAATATAGAAACTGGAAGTAGCAATACATTAAAAACGTTTCTGAAAGATGCATCTTTTAAATATAAGGTCGGTATTGAAAAACTGGTATATAAACCAGGCCTATCACTTTTAGAATTAATGGACTTGGACCTTGTTAAAGGTGCGTTTAAGTTGCAAGTATTTACCTCATTTACCACCCACGTAAAAAAATACTTTAAACACCGGAAGTTAATTGCTCTCATGGAATTTCCAGTACTCTTTCTTGGCGCTACGCCCGAAGAGACACCAGCATTATACAGCTTAATGAATTATGCCGGATTAAAGCTGGGAACATGGTATCCGGAAGGTGGCTTTGATAGTGTGATCCAAGCGATGAAAAAGGTATGTGAAAAACAAAATGTCAAATTTCACCTGAATGAACCGGTTATTCGGTTTGAATATGGCAATATGAATATTGGAAGGGTAAAAACTTCTAAAAACTGTAAAGAATACGATGCCGTTGTTGCTTCTGCTGATTACCATCACGTCGAAGAGAAAATATTAGAACCCCTTTATAGAAACTATTCCGAAACTTACTGGACCAATAGGATTTTGGCTCCATCATGTCTAATTTTTTATTTAGGGGTAACAAAAAAAATTCCACGGCTGAAGCATCATAACCTGTTCTTTGATGCCGATCTTAAAAAACACGCTCATCAAATTTACAAGGATCCACAATGGCCATCGCAACCCTTATTCTATGTATGTTGCCCTTCTATATCTGATACAACGGTTTCTCCAAGCGGACACGAAAATATATTTATTCTAATGCCGCTTGCGCCAGGTTTGGAAGATAATTCAGCGCTACGTGAACACTGCTTTGAAATGATAATGCCTCGTATAGAGGCGTATGTAGGAGAAAGTATCACAGATAAATTGGATTACAAAAAAAGCTATTGCATAAACGACTTTAAAGTTGATTATAACGCATACAAAGGTAATGCATACGGATTAGCCAATACACTTAAGCAAACCGCCAACCTCAAGCCTTCTGTCAGAAATAAAAAGCTGAAAAATCTTTTTTATGCAGGACAGCTTACAGTTCCCGGACCGGGTGTACCTCCATCAATAATCTCCGGAAATGTAGCCGCCCAACAAGTCATTAAGCATTTCAATAGTTGAATATGAAACAGACATTTGATGTATTATCCGAAGAGTGCAGTAAAATTACGACACAGCGCTATAGCACCAGTTTCTCCCTGGCAATTTACTTATTAAGCAAAGAAATGCGCAATCCGATCTACTCGATTTATGGCTTCGTGCGTCTGGCCGACGAAATTGTTGATAGCTTTCATGATTACGATAAAAAATATCTACTTGACAAATTCAAACAAGATTGCTTTGAATCAATTGATCAAAAGATCAGTTTAAATCCGGTTTTGAATTCCTTTCAAAAAGTTGTCAATGAATATCAAATAGAGCATCGTCTTATTGAACTGTTCTTAAAAAGTATGGAGATGGATTTAGAACAAAATAAGTATACTTCAGAAATGTATGATGAATATATTTTAGGATCTGCTCAGGCGGTTGGCCTAATGTGCCTTCAGGTATTTACTGCTGGAAATAAAGAAGAGTATGAACATTTAAAAATACCTGCAATGAAATTAGGCTCTGCATTTCAAAAAGTGAATTTTTTGAGGGACGTCCAGGCTGATTACAAAACGCTTGACCGCACATACTTTCCTGATATTAATTTAACTGAATTTTCCAATACTGAAAAGAGAATTATAGAAAGAGATATTGAGAAAGACTTTGCTGAAGCCATTATCGGGATTAAACAATTGCCCGTCGCAGCGAGAAGCGGTGTTTATCTTGCCTATGTTTATTATAGACAGTTATTTAACAAAATAAAAAGAACGAGCGCAGACAGAGTTTTCTTGGAACGAATCCGGATATCCAATCTTCAAAAATTTGGGTTAATGTGTGACTCTTTAATCCGATATAAGCTAAATGCTTTATGAAATATAACTGCTCATAACCGTCAAAATATATTATACTAATGATAATACATGTTCTAATTTCTATGGGAACGTTTATGGGAATGGAAGCCATCGCCTGGCTTACTCACAAATATATTATGCACCAAGTTTTATGGACTTTACATAGAGACCATCACTTAAAGGATCATGAAAGTTTTTTTGAACGAAATGATTTTTTCTTTTTGATCTTTGCAATTCCCGGAATTATTTGTCTAGCATTAGGAGTTCTATACAAAAGTTCGGCTACACTTTCTATCGGCGTAGGAATTACATTATATGGCGTGGCTTACTTTCTTGTGCACGACGTTTTTATACACCAACGCTTTAGGATATTCAGAAAAACCGATAACCGCTACCTGAAGGCAATTCGGAGGGCACATAAAGTGCACCATAAACATTTTAATAAAGAAAATGGCGAGTGCTTCGGCATGCTTTGGGTTCCGTTTAAATATTTCATGGCATCCCCGGAAAATAAATTAAAATGAAGTACACTTATCTGCTCGTCAATTTTTTCACGATCGTAATTCCCTTTATTTTTTCATTTCATACTAAACTGAATTTTTACAAAACTTGGCACGCTTTCTTCCCCGCTGCTTGCATAACTGGTATTTGTTTTATTTCCTGGGATATTTATTTTACAGGCCTCGGTATTTGGGGCTTTAATGAACAATATTTGACGGGAATAAAAATTTCAAATCTGCCGGTTGAAGAAGTATTGTTTTTCTTTTGTATTCCATATGCCTGCCTGTTTACATTCCACTGCGTGGCGCTCTTCTTTAGAAAAACTTTTTTGGACAATTCTGAAAATTACATAACACCAATTCTAATTGTAATCTTTCTTTTCATCGCTATCGTAAACTATAATAAGGCTTATACCGCATCTACATTCCTAATTCTGTCGATTGTGTTGTGCATGGCAAAATATGCATTCGAAATAAAATGGCTCGACAAATTTTATATCATTTACTCCCTTTTGCTACTACCATTTTCAATCGTTAATGGCATTTTAACCGGAACAGGTATTGATCAACCTGTGGTTTGGTATAATGAGAAGGAGTTTATGGGTTTTAGAATTCTCACTATTCCGTTAGAAGACATCTTTTATGGTATGGTGATGATTTTAATAAACTTATTGATTTACCATTATTTCCTGGAAAGGAAGATTTCATATTTTAGTAATGAAAATATACGAATTAAGAACTGAAATAACGGTCAAAGCTCCATTGGAACAAGTGTGGGCGTTTTTCTCCAACCCGAAAAACTTACAACGTATTACCCCTGATTATATGGGTTTTCAAATTGTAAAATGTCCGGATGCAGAAACCATTTTCAACGGAATGATTATCGAATACATCGTAAGGCCAATTTTAAATCTTCCATTAAAATGGGTTACTGAAATAAAAGATGTACAACCGCTAGTCAATTTTACTGATATACAGTTAAAAGGACCTTACGCTTTGTGGCATCATTTTCATTCCTTTGAAAAAATTAATGGGCATACTAAAATGCTTGACAGGGTAAAATATGCGATGCCTTTATCCGTTCTCGGCAACATAACTCATCAACTATTCGTCAAGAAACAATTGGAAGAAATCTTTAAATACCGAGAAGTAACCGTTCGAACGATATTCAAATAAGAAAAATCCTGTAGGCAGTGCAGTAACAAATTAACTGTCCGCAGCTTTCCTGCAATGAATTTAAAATTGAAATGCACCTGTGCCTCCTTTGGTAAATAAATAAAGCTTTCGGCATGGTGAAATTTTTAAGCAGAATAAGGGCTGCAGCTAATGTGTTGGGCGTTTAATACCTGGGGTCATGTACAAATGCTATTTTTATCCTAGTCCCATTATTATTTTCAATAATTACCTTGTGACCAAGTGCGGAGTGTTAATCAAGTGATTGAGATGGATAGGTCCCCTATCAAAAGATTGACAAGGAGGAACCGAATCAGGCACCTGAACTTTGATAACCAATGGAAGATTTACGGCGGTTTAAAAACAAAAACCCTTAAGAATCATCACGATCTTAAGGGTTTAGTTCGATTTGAATCGAAAGTTCAGTGGAGCCGGAGAGAATCGAACTCTGTTTGTAATGGGTTGATATTTAATAAACTAGAAGCGATCATTTTTCTAACGCACCGAATAGCGAACCGATTTCAAAATGTCTCAACAAACTTAAAAAAATATTGGCTTATACCTGTGTAATATTTGAAGTCGGCCAGTCACATCAAACTGCAAAAACCAGATACAAAATCCCGTGATCGGTAAACTGCAGCAATCAGGCTTGCAAAAAAAACAGCACCTTAGTTGGCCGTCCACTGATTTCGCCTACTTGTATGGAGTAATTCGCATCTAAAACTGCGTAAGCAAACGGACTATCCTTACCGGCTTCTTCCAACGTATATGGATTGAATGTTCGGGCTTCTGTTTCCATTCTGCCTGGATAGGCATTGCAACGATACATGATGGGTTCATCCTCAGATTAGGGATAGTAAAATTCAATCCACCCTGCGAAATCTGGATATTGCGCGGCATACCTAAATTTTTCATACCATCTCACAAAATGTTGCAACATTTAATTCCTGCGTAGTGATTAGCCATTAAAAATATAGGTTTATTATTCATATCTCAACGCATCCACGGGATTGCTTTTGGCAGCTTTCCATATTACCGTGACAATCGTCGAAAACATAATCGCAATTAAAATGATCACTGGTAATATCAAGTGCCACCACTGCAAATCCAATCGTTCCGAAAATCTTTGGAGGTATTCCTGAGTTAGGTAGGACGCTATTGGAATGCCGATTGCCGCGGCTACGAATATTTGTTTGATGCTTGTGTTTAACAATACCTGCGCGATCTCATGTAGTTGAGCTCCCAGGATTTTCCGTACGCCAATTTCTTTCACTTTATTATTTACTTTGTGCATCATCATACCCAGCAATCCGAGACAGGCGATGCTAACAGCCAGAAAACAGAACAATGTAATCTGGTTGCTTGCCAATATGTGCTGCTGGTATCTTCCATTGATCACATCATCTAAAAAATACCAATTGAAAAGAGGATCAGAAAAAGAGTCGTGATACGCTGACTCAATTTTCGCCAATGATTCCTCAAAGTCCTGACTTAATACACGAAAGGAAACTTTTTGAGGATCCGACCAGAGGTGATCGGAAAATAAATAATCTTTGTACGTTAAGGCGGTTCCCTTTGATTGATAGAATCCTGTATTAAGAAGGGGTAAAGTATTATAATCACGATATACGCCCGCCACTGTTACTTCAACAACTTCGTTATTCACTGACGCCATCACTTTGCTGCCAAGCGCGTCCCGGGGGGTTGCAAATCCAACACGCTTCGAGGTAATGTCGCTTATCAGAATTGAGGTGCTGTCTGCTGGATTGTCGGCAAGAAAATTTCTTCCTTCGAGAATTTTGATTTGATATACCCCAATAAAATTTTCGTCTACGCCGCCATCACCAACTACTCCAGCTCCTCCACCAATTCCAGGCCGAGCCAAACCGATAAGAATTTCACCGTCGCCGGCAGCGGCTCGACTTAATGATGGGCGGGTTTCTCTGACCTTGCCGAGGAAGTTGCTAAGGCCAACATTGAAGTCAGGCCGCCTCTCTAATGGAAGGTCAACCACAAGCACCTCTTCTTTTTTTAGGCCGATATCGTGCTTCAAAATAAAATTCAATTGTCCTTTAATGGTAAAAGCAAACACAGTAATTATGATCGCGATGCTGTATTGAAGGGTTGTGAACACCGTATTGTATGTCCCTTGTTGACGGGAAATCCTTCCAAAAAGCCCGCTCGAGCTATGACCCATGACAAACCAGGCAGGGTATACTCCAGTAATGAATATGCCACCTACAAACGCCGCGATCAATATCCAAAAAGTAGATTGTAACAAAACCGTCCAGGAAACGACATAAAATCCAAAAAACGACTCCATAGGCGACTTCAGTAACTGAACCAGGGTCAAGGCAAGACAAAGCGCAAAAAGGTTCGTCGTGAACGCTTCAAGAACAAATTGAGTGATGAGTTCTGAAACTCTCGCTCCCATCATTCTTCGGGTAGCCACTTCCTTCATTCGTTTCAAGTTGGCCGCGCTTGCCAAGTTTATATAATTGATCCATGCCAAAAACAGGATGGCAATTGCTGTCACTTGAAGGATTGTTAGAACTAATGCAGACCTCGTATTATAATAATCCACGATGTAACTTTGAAAGGGCATTTCATGAAGTGGCTGCAAGAATGTTTCAGCGTCACCATACTCGCTATTGCCCCAATATGCGTACTTTATTTGTTGATGCATTTCAGTATTGATCCTCTTAGACAACGTCTGAATATCAACGCCTGCGTTTATTTTTACATAGTGTACCGGAGTGTGTACTTCATGAGCTACCTTATTGTACCCGTTCTTGATTCCTTCGCTTGACACCACCGCATCGAACGAAAGATGAGTATTGCTTGGAAGATCTTTAAAGACACCAGTTACAGTTAACGAAATTTTATCATTGATGAGTATTGTCTTACCAATCGCTTGTGTCGATCCAAAATATTTTACAGCCAACTTTTCTGACAATGCTATTGAACCAGCCAGGCTGAGGACTGACTTGGGCTGACCTTCAATTAATGGGAGCCCAAAAAACGTAAAGAGGTTTGGATCACCATACGCCAGTCTGTTTTCTCTGAAGACTTTCTTTTCCATTCCATTTTGAACAGACAAAAAAAGATTGGGACCATGATCGGTCACGCAGGAATTTTCTAGTGATCCGCCATTTACATTTTGCTGCGACAAAATGCGGGTCACTTCAGTTATTTCAGGGTATTGCGGAACAATTTGAGCAACAAGGGAAGGGATATTGGTGGCAAAATAACTTTCGTCCCATTTCGATTTGTCGTCAGTCCATCTGGTAATCGCACCAAAGCGATAAATTTGATCTGCATCTTTCCATTGCTGATCACTCCTCAGTTCACTTTGTGTGTACTGCCACAGAATAAAGAACATGGCTAAGCCGATAGCAAGTCCGCTCACTTTGACAAAAGTAAAGAACGGACTACGGATCATCAGTCGAATAGATAGTTTGAGGTGGTTAACGAGCATAAGGTTCACAAATAGAAAGTTAAATTATACGCAGAAATCTTTTGCACCTATGCCAAACACCGTACCAATGAAATCAACTGCCTTGGCGTCCCAAAAAAAACGGTTTCCCAAGGCGCCCTTAATAGAATGACCCGAATTGAAACGGTACGATGTTTCGTTTTAAAACACTCAAAGGTCTACCAATATTTTGGTTTAGCTCACAAGCTTGTCAGACAACTAATTCCAAACCGTCATTGCCGACAACTTTTTTGAAAAAAAAATGGCAAGAATAAAGCGGGATAATTTCATGACTTGCTCAGCATAACAAATCCATTGTAATAGAAATTGATTAAGCATATTTTTCAATACACAGGTTTAAGAGTTTACGAAAACAATGCGTCCTGCTTTTGTCCCACTTAAAAACAAGTGTGTACTTCTAATTTACAAATTAAAATGATAATGGGATACTTTACCTCTAGTCGTTCTCGAGCTTAATTTCAACTTTGGTCATTTTAAGCCTGTCCGGACTTAGCCACTTTCCACCTAGTTCAGCTATCATCGCAAATAGTGGATTAACTTTATCCGTCACCTGCTGGTATTTCTCATTCACCTTCAATGCAATGAATAACTTTTTCGTAGCCGAATCAGCTGTATGGAATTCATGAGTTATCTGATTAATATTTCTCCAATAGCATTCAACTCCTCTTTGATCTTTATTATCTCAAGCATTGGAATGTCCACAGTAGTATCGATGGAATAAAATCGAATTTTATTTTTTACAATGATCCTACGAATTAATTCTCCAACTGAATGGCAATTTGTTTGTTGAACCAGTTCTTTCAGAATGGAGTATGTCTTTTGATCGAACCTAACTCCAACTCCAACCCGAATGTACTTCTGTGAACTGTTATGATTGCATTTGCGCGTAACTTTTAGAAAGTGTTCGAAGTCGGTGATGAATGAATATGGAATATCCTTTAACATGCTATCATTCAAATTGTAATCCTGTTTTAAAAACTGAATGATGTGGTCGTAGGTCGTGCTGTATTGCGTAAAGGTTGATCTTGAAAAATCTACACCTACTCTACTGCGCATCATTTCATTGTGAAGTGCAAAGACTTCCAGCAAACTTTTTTTCTTTACATCCTTACCAAGATAAATGTCTTTGACTTTCCTGGCAGTAATCGTCTCCTCATTTTCAACCAGTTTGCTGTAAATTTTATTAAGCATTAGTGTCAGCAAATCAATTAATGAATTGACTTCCTTGGCATCTTCTTTAGTACCTCTTATTCGATTCGCGTTAGAATCCCAGCGTTCCAGGTCTACCTTTCTTTTAACAGAGATTTCTGCACGTTGACCGTTAACTGTGATCCTAAGCATAATCAATGCACGATTGGAATTTTTTCCTTTCCTTTTTTCTTAAAGTGGCTATGACGCCATATGTGTTTGGCATGGTTTCTAATTTTGACTCACCAGAAATTTTTAAATATGGTTATTTTCAGGGAGCTTCTTTCCCAGCTTGTTACCTAGTAGGTATGTATAAATCAATATGTTAGGAGGAAGCTGGTGAGTCATTTTGAAATTTAGATTGGACTCACCGAATGACTCACCTGAAGGATGAGCTTAGATGGAAGATTTAAGGGGGCTTAAAAACAAAAACCCTTAAAATCATTTACGATTTTAAGGGTTTGGTTCGATTTGAATTGATAATAGTGGAGCCGGAGAGAATCGAACTCTCGTCCAGAGAAGTTAATACCGTACTTTCTACATGCTTAGTTGACTTTGGATTGTCGGGAGAAACAAGGCAGGCAACAGCCTAAGCTTCTCCGTAGTTGCTGGTCTTAACCGCGCTTAGCAACATCACGCGGAGCAGTTCTGCATAACGACACCGCTATCCAGCACCTGCAAAACAACAGTGCTGAGCGATGATGGCTTTCCCGATCTTATCGGGACGAGGCGTAATCTAACGTTAAGTCAGATTAAGCAGCCATGGCGTAGTTAGACTCGCCAAGTATAATTTGGAACTATCTTTTAAGGCTCTCATCCCATGAGCCTGCATGCTTACACACGTTATCACACATCCTGTCAAAACCGGTCGGCCCCATATTTTAAATAACACTATACCTCAGCAGACAAGAATCTGTTTGCTGGTACAATTTAGTATTAGGGAGACAAATATAGTGGGAAAAAAGTTTCGGTTTTTTATCGTACAATCTTGTATGCCTGTAGCAGCTTATTATCAAGAGACCAGATTTCTAATTGATAAAGTTTCGCAGCAGCAAGAATATAGCAATCAATTAAGCCAACGCCTTTTGAATAAAGTTTATATTGATAAGACATCTTACCCGCATCGATAAAAAGATTCCGTTCCTCAAGACGAGGAAGGCTTTTCCAGTAGGACAAGATTATTTTCTCTTCGCGGTCATCGCGAACACCTTGGAGAAGCTCTCCAAACACCGCACTAAGACCATAAACAACCCGGCCTTTAAGATATTCAGTCATCCGGACGTCAATTGAAGCATCGGTTTTTTTGAAGAAATCTACCCAAACCGAAGTATCAGCTATAATCAAGACTCACGATTTAGAGAACGAACTTTCTCAGCTGAAAAACCCTCGCGAAACTGAAGTGGTTTCTCTTTTACTTTTTGAATTGATTTTCGAATTCGCTGTTGCGCTATGTATTCCTGTAGGGCAATTAAAATACTTTCTGTGACGTTTTTTCCCCCACTTAGTTTTTTAACTTCCTGAATAATATCATCTGGTAATAATGCGGTGACCTTCATCCGTTTAATTTTCGCTAATATACGATGCTACATCGTATATCTATCAATTAAAAATACTTTTTAACAAAGACTCATACGATTCTTGATCATTAAAAGAAATACCTGAAACTTTAAACTCTAAACTTTCAAACTTTAAACTCAACGCATATCTTGCGGGCCGATGGAAAATTTTGTTGTCTCTGCACGGAAATACAGGCCTTTGGGGTTTGATGAAGTGGTTGGCCAGGAGCATATTACGACTACGCTCAAAAATGCCATCGAAAATAATAAGCTGGCACAAGCACTTTTATTTTGCGGTCCGCGTGGCGTGGGAAAAACGACGTGCGCGCGAATCGTTGCCAGACTCATCAATGGTTTCGAGGAAAGAGCGGAAACAAATTCCCTGAACATCTTTGAATTGGATGCAGCTTCCAACAATTCGGTTGAGGACATAAGGAACCTAATTGAGCAAGTTCGGTATCCGCCGCAGTTTGGAAAATATAAAGTTTATATCATCGACGAAGTTCACATGCTTTCAAATTCGGCGTTCAATGCATTTCTGAAAACACTGGAAGAACCCCC
This sequence comes from uncultured Bacteroidota bacterium, assembly GCA_963837415.1. GTDB lineage: Bacteria > Bacteroidota > Bacteroidia > Cytophagales > Cyclobacteriaceae > Chryseolinea. Next base: position 292,097 of record CAWING010000013.1, read on the forward strand.
GTCGTATGCCATCTTTATTTTGGCTACCACCGAAAAACATAAAGTAATTCCTACAATTCTTTCACGGTGCCAGATCTTTGATTTCAATCGGATTCAAATCAGCGACATCAGCAATCATTTGAAGAAGATCGCTGTGCGTGAAGGCATTCCCGTTGAGGATGAAGCGCTGCACCTCATCTCACAGAAAGCGGACGGCGCTTTGCGTGATGCACTGTCCATTTTCGATTTGATGGTAACATACGCCGCAGGCAAAGGTGTTACGTTTAAATCAACGCTCAGCAACTTACACATTCTCGACTACGATTATTATTTCGAGATTGTGGATGCTCTGCTCAGCCAAAATCACACTCAGCCCCTCGTGCTGTTTGATGAAATCTTGAGGAAGGGTTTCGATGGACATAATTTTATTGTAGGGTTAAGCGAACACATGCGCAACCTCTTGGTCTCTCAGGATGCACGGACCACCAACTTGATGGAGGTTCCCGAAAGCGTAAAGAAAAAATATGCTCAGCAGGCACAATCAGCCTCTCCTTCACTCCTCCTCACGTGGCTGAATCTGGCCACTCAATGTGACATCAATTACAAAACCAGTAAAAATCAACGGCTCGTTGTGGAACTTGCCCTGATGAAAATGGCAAATGTCGGAGCAGTGATCAACCTGCCGGCCCTAGACCAACAGTCGGAGGTATTAAAAAAAAAAGTAATGTAAACGCTGACACAGCTGAAGAACCAAATTCAATCAGACCACCGGTATTAAATCAAAAAAAAGAAAATGGCCATCCTATTCAGGAAGACCTTTTACTAAGCTCGCCTGAAATTTCAAAACCGACCAGCGCTGAAAAGGCAATTTTTAAGACTTCCTCTAAAACAACATTAAAGCTTACCGATCTTCTTAAAGGAAAAATATCGAGCGACCAAGCGTCTATACTCGTAGAGACGAAAGAGGAAATAGTGGAACCTTTTACACCGGAACAATTAGGTTTGATATGGAAAGATTTTGCAGAACAGCGTAAAAGATTTCAGGCAGAATATCAGTTGTTAACACAGCCATTCGAAATCCGTAACAGCCAGATCGTAATTCTATTGTTAAGCACTGTTCAGGAGGCTTTGCTAAACAATTTTAAAAGTGACTTAACTTCGTACTTACGGGAGAACTTAAAAAATAGTACCATAACGGTTTCCGGAGAACTAAAAGAAAGCGACGAAAAAAAAATGCTCTATACACCTCGTGATAAATTTGAATATCTGGTAGAGAAAAATCCTGTGTTGAGAGAGTTGAAAGAACGTTTGGGTCTTGATACTGATTTCTAATCCTTTTTTGTTATCCTTTATTTTCTATTGGACGGGAATAGGTCTCTATAGGTAAGTGACTTTTTAGTAATAGCATTGTTTTTAAATATACCCAAATGAAATAATAACGCTATCGTTGTTAGAATGAATATAGTCACATATCCAACATTCAACCAAACCACATTATAAGGAAACAAGCCTTGATAAGCCGCGATGTCATAACTAAAAATGAGCACCCCAACCCATAGGCTGAGCATCAAAAACCACGAGCCTGCACGTTCAACAATTGACGCGCGTATAATCATCGTTGCACCATATAGTATAACAAGGGCTGCGACTCCCAGGTAGACAGATACCCATCGCGAAAAAATTACAGCGGGTGTGAATAAAGTAAACATAATAAAAAATAGATTCAGTGCGATAGGCAGGTAAGTAAAAACCACATTGCTGATATCTCTAAAAAGAGAATGGAAAAATAGCGCAGCCCATATTGCTGTCAGGTATATAGTGAGGTATTCAATTTTTATCAGCGATTGCCAATTCATGTCAGGCCACATCAAAGTCACAGGGTAAAGATTGGAGAACAATGAACGCAGCGACCAGGTTAAGCAGAGCAAAGCAAAATAGAGAATGACAGGCTTCTTTCTTTTCCCGTAGAAAAACAAAAAGAAAAAGCCCTCAAGCATTAATATGCCGGCCCCCACTAAATTGCTTCCGAGAGCCCAGGCAAAATGAGAATTGATGCGATCGGGTGTACCCAGATAAATTGGGTCTTTCGCTCCACCTTTATAGTGATGAAAATTTGCGACCTGCAATACAAACTGTAGTGTATCAACGTGATTGCTGAAAGTGACGGTATTATATATCCATTGAGGCACTACCGTTTCTTTTTTTATTCCAACGGTACCGGCTGACGCAATTAAATTTCCTCCAACCCAAAGTTTATAGCTGCTGTAAAGCTGAGGGATTTCAAGAGCCAACATTTTAAGAGAATCTGGCAACAGGACTTTTAAAGTATAGGTGGCATACCCTATTCCTTTTCCATCCGCCCGATTGTCATTCCAAAGCGAAGGAAAAAATATAGAATTTAAATTCCCTTGCTTTAGCGAATCAGGTGAGATGAATTTGTTTTCAGAGAAATTCCAAGCGCCCTTGAGCGGAAATCGCTTTGAAAAATTCCAGGTCCGTGCATCAAGCAATTCGGAATCATCCGGATTCTTTGGTTGCGCAAAAACCGTAATAGTCCAGCATACTAAAATAAAGCTTATTATTCCTGTTCGGAAAATCCCAATCCCTTCCGCGATCATTTCACAAAAAATTAATAGTGTACTATCGGGCGGGGTTTATGAAGAAAAAATTCACGCTTGAGAGAGCGTCTCCTAAATTATTTCTTCTTCCATTAAGCGAGTTCTAATCGTCGTCAAGGTATGGAATGTTTTCAACAATTTGATAGGTTTAAGAGAAAATTTTTATTAATTAACGTGTTGATTATCAACTAATTACTCGCCTAAAAAGATCAAAAAAATTGCGCCGTTTTAGCCCTGTTCTCAACCATTTATCCGCGAAATTTTATTCTAAACATCGAGAAATATACACGTTGGAAGAAACAAAATTTCATCTAAAATTCGAAGCCAGAGCATCGCGTGGTTCTGGGAGGATTGGAGAATCTAACAAAAATTTATTTCTCTTGCGTGAAAGTTCGATATACGCTTCCGGAAATTTTTAAAGAGTAACACCTAGAAAAACCCACCCCTCCTTCGAGTGGTTGTCCTTCGTGGTGTTTTTCCAAACAAGACACCAAATACACCGCGTATCAACTCCCGGCCCACCTGCTTGGCTACAGGGGATGACAAAACCTCATCGAAGGTGGATTTTTCTTTTCTAGACGGCGTATCAGTCCGAGGAGAAGACTTTTGTTCTTGTTCCTCGTCCTGTTCTTTTATACGTCTTTCAAGCATCTCAAATGCGCTTTGAGAATTGACTGCATCCATATATTTCCGATTTAGATCTGACCCTTTCAACAACTGATCGTATTCGTCCTTGCTAAGCGGACTCATCTCGGATGCGGGTGGCGCCAAATGCGTTACAACGGTTTCGGTAGGGATTCCCTTTTCATTTAATACGGTAATAAATGCCTGACCCGTTCCTAGTTGCGTAAATTGCTTTTCCATTTCATAAAATTCCGAATTTGGAAAGGTCTTTACGGTCTCTTTCAATGCCTTAACATCGTTCGGTGTGAACGCGCGGATGACATGATGCACACGATTCCCTAATTGTGCTAGAACAACTGGAGGAATATCCTGCGTAAGTTGCGTACAGAAAAAAATACCAACACCCTTGGATCGGATCAATCGTATAACCTGATCGATCTGATCCAGGAATGCTTTGGGAGCATCCTTGAATAAGAGATGAGCTTCATCCAGAAAGAAAATTAACTTTGGCTTATCCAGGTCGCCCGCTTCCGGCAAACGCAAATAAAGTTCCGCTAGCAAAGCGAGCATGAAGGTTGAAAAGATAGCAGGTTGACTTTGAATATCGGATACATTTAAAATACTGATTACTCCTCTGCCATCTACTTTATCAAAAAAATCGTTGATATCAAACGATGGTTCTCCAAAAATGTGGTTGACGCCCTGTTGCTCCAGGGAAACTATTTTCCTTAAAATGGTGGAAGAAGTTGCTGAAGAAATTTTTCCATAGTCGCTTTTTATCTCAGCTGCTCCTGGTCCTTCTGTTAAATAGTTTAAAACTTTTTTCAAGTCATCGAAGTCGACGATAGGGAGATTTTTATCATCCGCATATTTAAAAAGGATATTAAGCACTCCACCTTGAGTATCATTTAGCTCGAGAATTTTACTCAGCAGGGCAGGCCCGAATTCTGTTACAGTTGCGCGCATCGGAGCACCCAGCTTTCCGCTTAGGGAATAGAGTTCGACGGGGAAACCAGCGGGAGTATAATTGATTCCAAGCACTGTTGCTCTTTCTTTTATTTTCTCGTTGAGTTCACCTTCTTTCGCGATTCCGGAAAGATCACCTTTCATGTCGGGCATAAAAACAGGTACACCTGCGATAGAAAGCTGTTCAGCGATTAGTTGTAAAGTTCTTGTTTTTCCAGACCCGGTCGCTCCCGTTATTAATCCATGGCGATTCATCATGCGCAAAGGCAGGTTTACTTTTGCCTCTGGTATAATTTCATTAGCCAAAATTCCTGCGCCCAAATAAATAGAAGGTGCCGCTGTGGTATAAGACTTGTTAATAGAGGCAATAAATTTTTCTTTGGACATTGCTTATGTTTTCTGTGCAATTTAAAATTATGGCAAGAACAAAAAGAAACTTTCAGGCTACAAATAGAAGGTTCTTGGAGACTTTGACCCTTAGTTGACTTTATTTAAAGCCTACAGAAAGAAAGTGGTAATGAAGAATTTTAAATAGAACAAATAGAGCGTATTTGAATTGCAAACTCCGTTAAAATTTTGGTGCAATAACCAGATTCAAGTTTTTACTTTTTAGGCTCCTCATAGTTTTGGAATGAGTAGGCAAAACCCAGATTAAAAACCTGACTTATTTGAGCGCCGGAATCCTGATCATAATCATATAACAAAATGCCCCCTAATCCAACCGTGATAAACCGGTTTACCTTTGCATTCAGCATGGCCTCAAGACGATGGTCAATGGTTTTAAATTCCAACGTTTCATAGTTGGCAAACATGAGGTAGCGCCATTTTAAATTCAAATTCGGAGCAATGTCTTTATCAAATTCTGCTGTCAGTTGAAAAGCCAGCCATTCATACCGAGTTTCATCGGGAGGCACAACACCATAAGGCGCAACCGGATCAACGGAAGGAATAAACCGTTCGGGATCCCTGACAATGGTCAACCTGGGTGCGAAAGGTGAAATCCGTACTTTAAAATAATCCACCGGATGATATTCAAACCCTAATGCAAAGGTAACAAAGGCCGGTGCTAAAAAATCAGAGATAGCGACTGCCTGCTCCACGCCATTAACGTCTTTTTCGTAGGTGTAACCTCTCGCAAATTGGGTCAAAAAATTTAACGATGAAAAAAGTCCCCAGTGATCGGTTAATTTATACCCGTATTTGGTATCGAGATAAATACGGTCTACCGTTTTTCGATAGCCCTGCCCTGAGTTATTGACAAAGCCATAGAGCAAGTCAATTTGATTGTCCCAGCTATTACGGTCTTTGCTGTAATTCGCCGTGTAATTGAACAATCCATTTATTCCGATGGAATTAATCCCGCCAGCTTTCCAGTTGGATGAAAAAGCAGCTTGATTCACATTCAAATTAAAGACTAATTTTTTTTTCCAGGACGAAGTTGTATCTGGTTTTACGACCTGTGCCTGAATAAAAGAACTGAAACACAACATCACAATCAGTACAACGAGCCGGGTAATCATCATTTTCATAAGCTTGATTTGTATGAGAATACAAAACAATGAAAAATCAGATATTGTTTAGCTTGATTTCGTCTAATGCTACTTCGGTGAGCGGCTTGGTGATGAATTTTATAACGTGATTGTTATTTACGATTTTGTCGATATCTCTTTTGTTATCTGAGCTTGAGAGAATAATAACTTTGCACTTGTTTCTAACTATTTCGTTGAATTTCTCAAACTCGTATAAGAATACAAATCCATCAACGATAGGCATATTAATATCCAGAAAGATGAGGCTGGGAAGATTTTCAGCGCTATCCTGGTTTTCACGTAAGTAATCCAAAGCAGCTTTTCCAGAACCCTTTACTTCAACGCGTTTTGCGAACTTGGTAATCTCAATGATACGCTTGCTAATAAAATTATCAGTGTCGTTATCATCAACAAGCATCACTAAGTCAATGGTCTTGGTATCAGTTTGCATCAATAATAATCACAATTTAGCCTAACCACAAAAATATCCTTTTTTGCCATATACAGTGCAATGCAAACAAAATTCCCCAAGTCAGGTAATAAATAGTTCAAAAAGGCTATAAAAAATCCTGGCTACTTGCCCTGTATTCTAAGCTTTTCACCTATGGAGAGGGAGAAATCATCTTTATTATTCCATTCCATGAGCTCTTTGATTGTCACACCATATTTCCGGGCAATACTATACAAAGTGTCAGTTGTTTTGACTTCATGTTCAATTTCCTTACTCCGAGCTGTTTCAACTCCAACAGGCTGACTTTCAGAAAGCTTAAGAACCTGTCCAGGTCTAATGCCGTCCTGGAGATTAAGATTATTCAAAGTTACAAGATCCATGACACCCATATTATATGTATGAGCTATTCCGTAAAGGGTCTCTCCTTCGCGAACCATATGTTCCTTATATTTTATTGGAAGAACAACAGTCTCTATTTTTCTCTCTACGGAGTCGGGCAACATGTCTACCGTGCTTTTTGGTTGTAAGGTTTGAGATAAATCATCCGCATTTTTAACAGAATCAACTGCATTTTCAGTACGACCACCACTAACAGAAGATAAAACAGGAGAAGTTTGCTTTTCAGACGGCGGTGTAGGCTCCTCCAACGGGGTAGCTCCAGGCTTATTGACATCCGACGTCCAGGCAAAAGTTTCATTGTTACTCACCTCTATAGTTTCGTTTGAATCCATCTCTTCGTTTGAATCCTTTGGCTTCCGGGACGCAAGCCATAAGGTGATCCCGGGCCTTATTTCGTGATCAGTTCCCATCCGGTTGTATCTTCTTAACTTTTTCATCTGTACACCATACTTCTGGCTGATTTGCCAAAGTGTTTCACCCGATGCAACATGATGATATGCCTCGCTGGCCCGCGACCTTTTTTTTCCCAATAAATAATATTGATCGGCCTGAATTGGAGTTCCTGTTGAAATGTCATTCCAGGTAAGAAAATTAGAAAGTGTTACGCTTGCACGGCTCGCAAGTCTTGCTGCAGTTTCCCCGGCTCCAGCTTTAATAGCTTGGATCCCATTTATTTCAATTCGATCGGCACGAACGAATGCAGGTTTAGCCTCAACTTGGGGCTCCACTTTTGAAGCAATTACGGTTTCTGGAAGCTTAAAATCTTTACCATCACCGGGCAAAGGTATAATTACAGTATAAGCACGGTCATCTGGAATTCGTCCTGCCTTAGCCCATTTGTTGTACAGTTTTAACTCATCTTCATTGACTGAAACCTCCTGCGCAATATCGTTTAGCATTTTTTTACTATGATTCTCATAAGCGACAACCCGGACTTGCCCTTCTCCCTTTACGGCCTCCTCGAAAGCAACTTTATGCGCGATATATTTTTTGACATACCAATACGTGGAGCTGGTGATTTCCATGTGCCTCGCGCCGCTGAGATTTTTTGAAAGAGTTTTCATAGCCCCACCAGCGCCCATCTGGTAAGCTTGCAGCGCAAAGATCCAGTTGTTAAAATAAAAATTGTTTTTCTTTATGTAACGGGCGGCCGCGCGAGATGATGAAACGATATTGAGTCGTTCGTCAATTTCTTTGTCCACGCGCAGACCCATTTCAACCGCCGTGTAATCTTTGAACTGCCAAAATCCCACCGCATTGGAAACAGAAACAGCATCGGCGATCAAAGCACTTTCCTGAAGCACTAAATATTTAAAGTCATCCGGAACGCGCTCTTCTTCGAATACTTTTTCAATGATTGGAAAATAAGTTTTTGCACGTTCGACTTTTATATTGTGATGCCTGGGGGACTGTGTCAATGCATTCACATCTTTTTGAATTTCCCTTCGGGCATCATCGCGGATCGTCAGCGTCATTCCGGCGAACTGCATTTTATGAGGTACCTGAGGAACTTGAGCATTTGCGGTACCGACCGCAATTAAAAAGACAAAAAATATTCTCATAGTTTAAAAAGTTCTACAAAGATAGTTTTCTTATCATCATAATCCCATCACGAATCGGGAGAAGTACGTTTTCAACCCGTGAATCACCTTGAATCTTCTTATTAAATGCAATAATCGCACGTGTATCCGTATCGGGATTTTTGTCTAATACCTTGCCGCTCCACAAAACATTATCCGCCAGAATAAAACCACCAGGCCGTATTTTACCAATAATAAGGTCGAAATACGTAGTGTAGTTACTTTTATCAGCATCAATAAAAACCAAATCGAAAACGTCGTTTAAGGTTGGAATTATCTGTACGGCATTACCAATTTTGTATTCAATCTTATCCTGCCATTGAGCAAAGTGTGCTCTCACTTTTTGTTCGAGCTCTTCGTTGATATCAATAGTTATGAGTTTGCCCTCATTCGCCAGGCCTTCCGCGAGACATAGAGCTGAGTACCCCGTATAAGTTCCTATTTCCAATATCCGGCGCGGCTTAATCATATGACTGATCATAGCTAATACCCTGCCCTGAAGGTGTCCCGACAACATGCGCGGGTGCATGACATTGGCATGCGTATCACGGTTGATATTTTTTAACAAATCACTTTCATCTGTCGTATGTTGTTCAGCATACTGCTGAAGATCTTCATTAATGATTTCCATTTAGTGCGACTATTTAAAATGATCTGTGACTATAACGGCGATTTAATAGAATCAGTATGATGCTATTTCGCATAGTAGTTAATCGCACTAAATAAAGTAAATGGCTCCAGGTTTACAATTGATGTTTGGGTTCAATGATGAGCGAACTCAATTTGTTTTCATCAAACATTTCGCAAGCAATACGTTGAAGCAAGGATGCATCAACCGCGCTAATTTTTTCATACACTTCTTCTAAAAGAGGTACGCGATCAAGATCAATGACTGCGCGGCCCATCATGATCATAAGACCTTGATTGTTTTCTTCTGACATAGCGAGCTGTCCTTTGATCTGTTCTTTCGCAGACGCCAGTTCGCGTGAACTCAAAGGTGTATTAGAAAGTCTATCCAATTCTCTCCGTACTAATACCATACACTTTCCTACTTGTTTGGGCTCTGTTCCGAAATAAATAGCAAACAGCCCCGTGTCTGCAAAAGCCTGGTATTGAGCATCAATTGCATACACCAGTCCATGCCTTTCTCGAACAGATAAACTCAGGCGAGAATTCATTCCCGGTCCCCCGAGAATATTGGTTAATAGAAAAAAAGGAATACGGTTTTGGCTGAGCAACGGATAGGCATCCCGCCCGAAGGCACATCGAGTTTGTTTAACACCTCGCTGTAATATTGCTTCGCGTTGCTTATATGAGGTAAATTTTTTGCGCTTAACAGTAGAATTAAAGTGAGGTTTGCGTTCCAAATAAACTTTTGCGATTTGTTCGACTTGCTCCAACAAAATATTACCAACGCAGCTAAAGACGATTTTTCTGCTATCCGCATGATCTTTAAAAAAAGAAACAAAATCTCTTTTCTTGAAAGACCGTACCGTTTGTTCGTTGCCCAGTATATTCATTCCAAGAGAATGGGCTTTAAAAATCAAAGCTTCAAGTTCATCTTGTAATGCGTCATCGGGATTATCGAAATACATGGCCATCTCCTCAAGAATAACGCCTCTTTCCTTTTCTAATTCTTTTTCAGGAAACGTCGATTGAAAAGTGATATCGGTGAGCACATCGACGGCACGTTCGAAATATTGATCGCGAACGGAAGCATAAAATACAATTTTCTCCTTATCCGTAAAGGCGTTTAATTCTCCTCCTACAGAATCCAGACTTTTTATAATATCGAGAGATGTGCGCTTCTTCGTTCCTTTAAAAGCCATATGTTCCCAGAAGTGAGCTATCCCCTGGTTACTCACATTTTCATCGCGGCTCCCTATTCCCAGAATAATTCCGCAATGCACAATATTGGTGGTAGGGATATATTGATGCACTACACGGATGCCGTTCGATAGTTTGAAAATGGTACAATTTCTCATGAGTAATGGTGACTTCTTGATTTGTTCTAAAAGTATGATTCCGACCCCATCTTTGTGCATAAACCTCAAAATTAATGTTTCGAGCGCGAACACTTTTGCCCGCCCCCGGTCAAACTATTGCCGAATTCACAACTTTTTCTGTATAATTATTCTACAAATCTAAATGGCATAACTATTGCAAATTTTTACACGCTATGGAGACACAAAAAGTTAAAACCTGCTTTACGATTACGTTCACTGATGAGCAATATAATCGGGCAAAAGGGTACGTGGAAGATATGAAGCGACACAGAAATCGCATTTTCTGGCAAGGAAAAGAAGGAAAATCAGATGACGAATTAATTATCGAGCAAATCGCTCATCGTATCCTTTCAGGATTTTATAACAACGAACCCTTTATCGCAGGAAAGCATATCATGCGGATGGATAGTTCGGTGAATGCTTAGGAGAGTGTTTAGGTATTTTGGTGTTTGGGTGTTTAAGTTGGATATCGATTCAGTTTGTGGCTCTTGAAACTCAACGATATTTAATTAATGGTGTAGACCTTTGATCAGATAACTTCTTCCGTATTAGGGCATAACCTAAACACACAAACACTTACACACCTAAACACGTTCCAAGACCTTTCTAATAAGACCATCGATCACTTCGTTGGGATTTTTTGAAAATTTATTTTTTATGCGGTCGGCGATGATCGCGTTTACACTTAGGGCTTCATGGTTTAACATTCTGGCTAGCGCGTAGTATCCCGCAGTCTCCATTTCAAAGTTCGTAAGGCTGAAATCCTTTTCTTTGCCATGGTAATTGGTTAAGCTTTTCACCAGTTCGGGATATTTTACCGGTAATCGTACAGAGCGTCCCTGCGGGGCATAAAAACCTGGGGCGGTAAGGGTATTTCCAATAATCATATCAAAACCTATTTGTTTTTTTAATATAGTCGATCCTTTGATGACATAAGGCGCAAAGGGAACATTGGTTTTGTGCTGAATATCTTTTGCAGTCATCTCTTCAAACGCATCCATTTCGAGATTGTAGAAATGCATCAGGTTGTCCAATCCGACGGCGTACTCGGTGACCAGGTGAGCATTCAGCGGTACTTCTTGCTGTAAGGAACCAGAGGTACCGATACGAATAATCTTTAATTTCTTTTTACGAGTTTTCGGAATTCGCGTTTTAAGATCAACATTTACCAGAGCGTCTACCTCCGTAAAAAAAATTTCTATATTATCCGTACCCATTCCCGTACTGATAACAGTTAGCTTCTTACCTCTTAAGGTTCCCACGTGCGTGATAAATTCACGCTTGCTGATTTTGACTTCTATTTTATCGAAATACTTGCTCACATGTGCAACCCGATCTGGGTCGCCTACTGTAATAATGGTGTCGCTGATGTGCCGAGGGAGTAGACTAAGATGATAGACGCTTCCATCTTTATTCAGAATAAGATCTGTTTCAGAAATGCGAGGCATGTCAATGCGCTCCTTTGATATTATGCGCGCGTATCAAAAATCTCAGAAGGTCAATAACTGATTTCAATTTATGTGCTTATTTTTTGAGCAGGGTTTCCAAAAACAGTTTCCTCCGCCTTAACCGGAGCCACTACGACAGAACCGGCACCAACCCGGGCACCTTTGCCAATTGTTATACCTCCTACTATAGTTACACCCGATCCGATAAAAACTTCGTCTTCAATTTCAGTACCGGGATTTATTATACTTCCGGATCCAATCTGAACAAAATCTCCCAGCTTAGTTTCCGTGCTGATAATGGCATTAGTTTGAATGATACAGTGATTTCCAATGCTTGATCCCGGACCGAATTTAACGCCTTGATCAATAAAATTACCATGACCCATGTCCGTTGATGCCGGTATATTTACAGACTGCGGAATCACGTTTACAGGTTGAGCTTTGTAAACATCATTTAACATGCTCACTATATTTTTGCGCAACTTATTTTCATCCAACGCTACAAAAACCTCGCATTTCTTTCCGATGAGTTTTAAAAAGGTTTCATCATCCGTGCTCCCCAGAACAGATGCGTTATCGATTTCGGTATTATGAAGTTTTTTATTGTCGTCGAGAAAGCCATACACAACGTTTCCGTTGTTCTCAAGAATCTCTTTCGCCTGACGGCCCAGATAATTAGCGCCTAAAATGATTACCGGATTTTCCATTCCTTCCTTCAGTCAAGCAGCAAAGTTAGAATTCGATACACTACCGAACAAGGCGCTGAAGGATCTTTGTACATGAACCCGCTAATTTAGCGATCACAGGATTTTCAATGCCTAATAGAAATACAAAGTAAGGCAAAAAACCAACCCGATACCGGGAAAGCGTTCCGAAGTTGGGGGCAGAAAGCGCAAGAAAAACACACAACAGAATTGTGTACACGATCATTGAGAATAAGATCATATTATATCTGGCGTGCGGCAATTTCTTTAGACCAGTAAGTGAAAACAGGAAAAGGATGAGAAGCATTAAATTCTCAATTGCTATAAAAAATTGAAATAAACTTCGAGCCTCAGTTATAAAAGGTCGGAACATTCCTGAAAAAAGTGCCAACGGCATATTTTGAACGATGTTGAGGGGTGTTGGTTTAAGTGAATTATAATGAATCAAATCTTCAGGATTCGAAATGGCCTTGAACTCGTAATGGCTTGACACGATTACATTCATAAAGCGATGTGGATAAAAATTTGGATGCAGAAGACTTACAAGAACAAGGGGAATAAAAAATACGAAGCACCACAACACGATCTTTTGAAACAGGCTCTTAAGTCCAAATCGCGACAGTAAAAACCTGACTGCCAATGTAGTCACTGCAACGGGCAGAAAGACAGCGAGGTAGTAATACTTCAAGCTCCAAACAAGCCACAACGATAGTAACGTGAGGAGCCATTCAACAACATTCGGAGTTTCTTTCTTCCAGGTTTTCAAAAAAATGGATGAAAGAAAAAATAATGCAGCAAGGGCCAGACTTTCCTTAATTAATCCTGAGCTCCAAAACACAACGGACGGGAAAAAAAGAAAACTTAATATGGCGGGTCTCTTAGCAGAGGGATGCAGGGCACTAATTTTTTTAACCAACCACCAGGCACAAGCAAAACCTATTGAAGAAAAATAAAGCGAGATGATCCAATAGTTATCATAGGTTAACAGACAAAAAATACTGGTAATCTTAGCCATGAACATAGCACGAGGTTGCTGAAAAAGAAGCGAGGACCAGATTGGATTGGCCTCATCTCCTGACCAAAGAAATGAAAGATAGGATCCAAAATCTGCTCGGGCCAAATGGGCAAGCTTTACACCGTCTTCAAAATAATTAAAGGTATCTCCAACAGTATAGTAGTAGGTATAAACCAAGCCAACGCAAATTCCGGCTCCTATTTTTAGGAGGAACGTTGGCCAAAAAAATTTTCGGAGCGATGATTTTTCACGGCTCCAAATCCAATAAGAAGTGAAAAGTAAAAGAAGAATGTTAAAAACAATAAATACTAATTTCATTGATGGCGGGAATTAATTAAAGATGCACCAATGTTACAATCTAAACATCTTCGTTTAGAACAGTAATTATTTTGTAACTCAATCAATGCCTGAGAGTCAAACGCTGTTTTACTTTTTAGTCCCAATGTTTTCCATTGCATGATAATAGCGTTTGACTCACTAGGAGCTTGCTGCAAAATAGTAATTGCGCGATCAATATAGACCTGCTCATCTTTTGATTTTCCATAGGCTACCAGCAGAGGGACTACCGTGTTTATAATGATATTTGAAATACTTGAGTCTCCGATGAAGCTCACATTATCTTTAGCTTTTTTAAAAAACATGTAATGGTTTGTCCAATACTCAGATTGTTCAATGGAGAAGGCAGATACCAACGTTGGAAAATCGTCCATTTCCAACACGGTTGAAAAGAGCGATGTCCGTTGATAAAGTAAAGAAGCAAATTGAGCGAGTCTTATAGTGGGAAAATTAGCAGGCCTTAATCGAAGAAATTTCCATTGAGCTTTATTCAATCTTCTATCCGATAATTTATATTTCTGCCTCAACAGATTATACTCTCTTTTCAAGAGCTTATAATATTCATCCTCCAAATCATCTTCTAAAAATCCAGCCTGACCAAAAAGCAAAGCTTCAAGATGTAAAAGTTTATCAGCATGTTTACGCAAGACTCTATAGGGAAGAAGCTGAGCCAATTGCTGAAAAGGTTCAGCGTTGATCTTGAAGCCAAAATTTCGCGCTAATAATTGATAGCATGTTTCCTGCCAATCGTTGTGATTTTTACGAAGTATTAGGGATACTTGTTTTGATTTTGATTCCAATCGAGTTAGCAGCGCCTTATCCATCATGGAAAGTCTGATGATTTCTTTTACGTGGGGCAGAAACGGTGAGCATGGTATCTTTTCTGGACTGTTAATAAGTCTTTGATAGTCAAGAAAAAATTGTTCACTTATCCTATTCATCAATTCCAGCGTCGGTAACAAAGATCCATCATTTCGTCTAATGACTCTGTCATTTTTCCAAACCACGTGTAAAACTACATTTTCATAGGCAGGATCCTGATCATGTCGGTGTTCTGTCCAACCCGAAGCCTGGACGTGAATTTCAGCACTTCCCACCCATTCTACATCACCGATTTTCATGCGCGCATTACTAAAATCAGGTCCGGCGTGAGAATTTCGGTGGCCAGGATTAAAAATTTGAATGGGCTCACCAGTAATAGTTTGCAACTCATTTTTATCAAAATACTGGAATTGCCATAGATAATGGAGAAAGGCTTCAGACATCGGTATAAAATTTAACAGTTAACGGTTCTACTATTTACGATTTTGTAAATGTAAAATCAACTGTCAATAATTAAATATTAGAGGTGGACTGAAACGAGCAGTATGAAGCTCGCTGCTTTGCGTGCCGTGATAGATTCTAACCTTGGTGTGGTTTATCTGAGGCACCTCGGGAGCCTCCTAGGCGAAAGACCATCCTCGCAAGCGAGGTTGGTAGGATGTCAACAGGTTTGGCCAGCTTGAAAGTACGAATGGAATTCTAGAAGAAATTTAGTTTTGGCACCAATCTCTTCGCGAATTGGGTTTCTGTCTCAATATTATAAGCGGTTGAGGAAATATTGGGGCCCTGTTCGCTTGATAATTGGTGAAAGGAGAAAAACCGACCCTCGAAAAGGAGGGTAGTTGTGTCAATAGTTGGGCCAGCTAGAAAGCACGAGTAAAAAATTCTGGGAAGGGGATTTAGTTTTTAGTACCAATTTCTTCGCGCCTGCTGTTTGAATATTCCATCTCGTAAGGGGGTGGAATAAATCTTTGAAGCGATGCTTGACGTCATGAGTAAAACTAAGTGTAACTCATCTGTGGCACGCCTTATGCCTTAAAAACAGATGCACGCCTTAACAATCACGTGGATCGTAAGTTGAAACCCAGTTTCGCGAGCAAGTCGCGTGTCGCTGTCTAACTAAAAAGTTCAGAATAAAATTTAGGAGCGGAATAATCTTGAAAACTTGATCTGTTAGCGCCTTTCCTTTTTTGTTGCTTGCGTAAGGCCCAATATTATTTCATAATGTCAAGCTGGTATTAGTCCCAGCGGGGCTTCCTATTGGTAGCGCTGGGTTTCAACCCAGCGATTTGAATTATAGATACAGAAACGCGCCACAGAAAAGTTAATTCGATCTTCTCATTTTTTGGCGCGTAACCGGTGCGTTCTAATCTGGCAATTTCAAAAAGCCAATGGGTAAAAATATATAGAAAAATTTTCTCTAACCATTTCATCTGGTATGAATTGGTCAAGCATTTAAGTAACCCTCCATTCTATTCTTAATATTTCTTGCTTCGATCTCCGCGCTCTTGGCAAAGTCTTTGCCATCTGAAGCATAAATTATTGCGCGCGCAGAGTTTATAAGAAGACCACATTGGGGGTTCATTCCATGCTTCATTATTGATTCAAGGTCACCACCTTGGGCTCCAATTCCAGGTACAAGAAAAAAATACTCTGGTGCAAGGGCCCGGATGTTTGCGATTTGATCACCATGTGTAGCCCCTACCACATACATAAGCTGGTCTGGATGGGCCCACTGTTGTGATTTTAAAATTACTTCTTCATACAATTTTCTTCCCGTCAACGCCGACTCAATTATCTGAAAATCATTGCTCCCCGGATTGGAGGTATGAGCCAAGAGGATTACCCATTTGTCTTTGTAAAGAAATGGTTTTATGGAATCTTCCCCCATATAGGGTGCAACTGTAATTGAATCAAAATTCATTTGCTCAAAAAATGCCTTAGCGTACAACGCTGAAGTGTTGCCAATATCTCCTCGCTTGGCGTCTGCAATGGTAAAGATCTCCTTGGGAATGTAAGCCAGCGTCTTTTGAAGACTCTCCCAGCCCTTAGGACCCAGGGCTTCATAAAATGCAATGTTCGGTTTATAGGCTACACAATAACTATGGGTAGCATCGATAATCTGTTTGTTGAATTCAAAAACAGGATCGTTGGAAGTAAGAAGATGTTTAGGAATTTTTAAAAGATCAGGGTCTAACCCGATGCAAAGACAGGAGTTTTTCTTTTTTATCTTTTCGAAGAGCTCAGCTCGGCGCATTCGGTATCTGTTATCCGTTAATCGTTAATCGTTTGCTGCTGTCCGTTTTACATTCACTATTAACGGATAACTACTAACGAATAACGGGCACCGGCTTCATCGTAAATCAATGATTTCAACACCGGGATATTTCTTAGGATCGAATGAAAAGAATGTATCTTCTACCTTTGAGTTGGGAACAAATTTGTAATGCTGTATTTGTAACGGTTACCACCTTTGTCGAACATCGTAAAACCTTGAACGTTTTTTCCTTTTTGCTAATAAACATTTTGATCTTGAAATACTGGGCATCTTTTTTCTCTGGTACGAGATCGATTTCCTCGCATAACACTCCGCCTTCTGTTTTTTCCTGGAGGTAAAGATATTTGAAGTTTTTCTTATAGATCTCGTATATTTTGAAAGGGTTTATATCGTCAGAATTTTGGATCGTAGTTGTCAATGTTAACTTCTTTGGCATCTGGTAAGTACGTCCAGATAGTCGCGCCGTTATTTATTACTTCCTGCTCCGGCAGAACCATACGGAATTTATCACCTTTTACCGTAAGCTTACCTTTAAATTCTTCATTTACCTTTTCTACATCGTTGGTAAGTGTATAGGAGAAGTTGGTTTCATAGGCGGGTATAGATTTATATTTTTTACTCATCGCTTCCAGAATTTCCAATGCTTTAGGATCGTATTGAGCAGAAGCTGTAATGGCCACAACCAAGGTAAAAAATGCTAATATTAAATTTTTCATTTAGGTAAGTAACTTAAAAATAGGCGAAAAATTAAAACTGACTGTGTTTTTCTCTCAATCCAGTCAATAATTGTTCCAAACTCAGTTCATCCTTTATCAGCACTTCCCGCGCCTTACTACCTTCAAAAGGACCTACAATGCCCGCCGCTTCGAGCTGATCGATCAATCTTCCAGCCCTGTTATATCCTAATTTCAATTTCCGCTGAATGAGCGACGTACTTCCCTGCTGATGCAGCTACAATAAGTTTGGCTGCTTCTTCGAAAAGAGCGTCGCGATCAGATAAATCAACACTTGATGGTCCCGTTTCATCATCTCCCTCATATTCTGGCAACATATACGCGGAGTCGTAACCCCGCTGTGAACCAATAAAATCACAAATTTTTTCGATTTCAGGTGTATCAACAAAAGGACATTGAAGCCGGATAATATCTGAACCGGAAGAAAGTAGCATATCCCCTTGTCCTACTAACTGATCGGCCCCACCTGTATCCAGGATCGTCCGGGAATCCACTTTGGAGGTGACCCGAAATGATAAACGCGCCGGGAAGTTTGCTTTAATAACACCCGTAATAACATTCACGGAAGGCCGTTGTGTTGCCACAACAAGGTGAATACCAATGGCCCGGGCAAGCTGCGCCAATCGGGCAATAGGTGTTTCTACTTCTTTGCCGGCAGTCATCATCAAATCAGCCAAGCTCATCAATTACCAAAACAATGTATGGAAGAAAGCGATGACCTTCTTTTGGATTGAGTTTACGCGAAACAAACTTTGCGTTATATTCTTTTAAGTTTCTGGCTCCTGCATCTTTTAAGATCTCATACCGATTTTCCATTTCAATGCAAAGTGAGTTGAGCGTGTGAACAACTTTGCGGGTATCGGTAATGATGGCTTCTTCACTATTCGGGAGTTTGGCCAGATAATGCCTTTCCAGTTTGCTGTACAAAGACATCTCGACTTTCTTCGGATCTACCAAGACAAATTTAAGCTGGGATGGATGTCGCTTATATATTAAAGAGGTGAGGATAACATTTAATCCTACGGATTTACCTTGACCTGTTGCCCCGGCTACCAATAAGTGCGGCATTTTTGCCAGGTCGATCACCATTACTTCGTTCGAAATTGTTTTTCCTAAGGCAATGGGTAGTTCTTTGTCGGTTTTTGCAAAAGCTTGCGTGGCAAACACGGAACGGATACTCACCATTTCCCGATTTTTATTTGGCACTTCAATACCAATAGTACCCTTACCTGGAATGGGCGCGATGATACGTATCCCCAACGCCGATAAACTAAGGGCAATATCATCTTCCAGATTTTTAATCCTTGAGATTTTGATACCTGCATCCGGTACTATTTCATACAAGGTTACAGTAGGACCGATAGTGGCTTTAATACTTTGAATCCCAATCTTGAAATTAACCAGCGTGGCGACAATGCGATCTTTATTTTGATTCAGTTCATCCTGCGTGACGCCCGCTTTACCCACATCGTATTCATTCAGCAACTCAAGGGGAGGAAATTTGTAACCGCTGAGATCCAGCGTTGGATCATAAAGGCCTTGCTCTTCTACCAATTGCTCCGCGAGTTTATCGGTTTCCAGATTTTCTTCGATCGTAAATACAGGGTCCGGTTTGACTTCTCTTTCTGAACAGGTTCTTGTTTTTGTACTTCAAGTTTTATTTCCTGTACCGGCTTAACTGGCTCTGGAATGGTTTTCAGCACCATCTGAGATTTAACCTTCACTTCATTCACTTCAGGCTCCAGTTGATCGGGCCAATTATCTTTATCATCCGTGTAAGTCGTGAACAACGGATCATCATCTCCTTCTCGTTTCAAGAATGGCATCATTACCCATTGGCTTTGGATCTTCGACAAAAAGTGGAATAGCTGTAACATTGAAGTAAAAAATGATGAAGACGAAAAGAGAAAGGATCAAAATTAAAAAGGTTCCCCATCCAAACAGTCCATCGCTTAATACGGCGAGATTATAGCCAAGTCCGCCTCCCAAAAAACTCCATTCACTCGTGCCTTCGTTGATCATGGTCATATATCCTAACAAGGAGGCTAACCACAACCCCGAAAAGATAGAAAAAATGGTAAAGGAGAAAATCCGTAACAACTCGCGGTTGAAAACGATTTTAAAACCGATAACGAATAATAAGGGAGGAAGAAAAAAAGCAGCGATTCCAAACCATCTGAAAATGATATAATGTGAAATAACTGCGCCATAAAGTCCCAACCAGTTTTCTGCTTCCTGACCAGACTCTAATAAAGATGAATCGCTAAGCGCCTTTACTACGCTTTCATCAGCCCGCCAGGTGAACAAATAAGAGAGCAAAGCCAGAAATAAATAAATTCCGCCTATCAGCAAAAAAAATCCAAATGCTAATTTGATGCGGGGATCACGAATGAAACCAAAATTGAATTTGGATTTGGAGGACGACTTACCCTTCTTTTCCTTCTCCGGCTTTTTAAATGTATTTGACTTGTATGTGTTTTGTGCCATTTAATCCCTCAATGCGGCAAAACTAAATAAAACTGCCATCATACCCAATGCTCTCGTACATTCTACAACGGTTCTTCCTGATAAAAAAATATGAGTCAACTGACTCACACGATAAATTTCTCAATTTCAGTTCACTTAAAAATAAATTCAACTTCTGCGAGGTGCAAAACTTCGCGAAATGAAACCGACAACGATAAAATTTACCCTACACCCAATATGGAAACGGCCACGGTGGAACTACAGGCCGGTTAAGATATACAATGAAACGGTACAGAAGGTTGTGTTTTTGCTGGATCTGGCAGGGCAGTGGTTTCGAGTTGCTGGTTTAAAGTTTCGAGTTTCAGGCCGCACAGCGCGGCGGCTAGCAACTCGAAACTTTAAACTCAAAACTTAAAGCCTCGAAGAAGTTATCGCCACATCCGCATTCTTCCAGGCTTTGCCGAAACGTTTTGCCGTAGCTGTAACGTCTGACTTTTTCCCTTGTTTTAAATAACATTGCTGTAAACCGGTAAGCGACCAACCATTTTCGCGATTTATTTTCAGATCCTCCAAATAAACTTTTTCAGCTTCTGCAAATTTGCCTCCATCCAATAAAGCTGCCCCAAGAAAATGCCGTGTTGGAATCTTCCAATCGGGAGGCTCATTGTAGCGGAGTGAATCTTCGGTTTGAACAGCATTTTCAAATGCCTTAACGGCTTCGTCAAATTTTTTCTCTTTCATGAGAATTTCTCCACGCAAAAGACTTGAAGCAATTTGAGAAGAACTGGATACGGGATTAAATGAAATATATATGGATTTTAATGTGTCAAGTTTATTAAGTGAATCCAGTTTAGCCAATTCAACATTTGCCTCTCCTGTATAACCTGAGCGGATGAATGCCATCCCTCTGGAGAAGCGCCACATAACTTGTGCATAGAGAATATCATTTCCTGGGTCCGGCAAGGCAAGAATATCATTCCATTTTCCAAATCGAGTGTATGCAATCATGGGCTCAACGGTCAGGTACTGCGAAAAACCTGGAACAGACGTCTTGCTGAAACTGCCTTTGTAAGCCAGCTTCAACGCTGTTTGAATTCCCAAATTACTTCTGCCCTCCATATACGAGCTGAAGCTGATGAAGTCCACATTATGAGGATAGTACATTAACCGGTACATGCCCTGATTACCTGAATAGGAAAGGTACTGTTCATCTACCTTGACCGCTGCCTGGTTGGATTCAATGGATTTAGTGTATTGCCCGACCCGTACATAAATGTGAGCGGGCATGTGAACAATATGTCCGGCACCAGGCATCGCTGTTTCTAATAATTGAGCACTCTTCAAACCAAGTTCAGGTGTTGGTGAAGCCTCTACTAAGTGAATATAGAGGTGGTGGGCACCCGGATGATTGGGAAATTTTGTTAACACATTTTCTAATATTGCTTTTGCGTCCGCTGTTTCAGGTTTGGGTGAACCGTCTTTTAGCCAATAATCCCAAGGCATGGTGTTCATGATTGCATCTGCGCAAAATGTTTGAATTTCAGGATCCGCCGGATATTGCTGAGCCAGCTTCTTCATAGCGCTCGCGTAGGCACGATTCAAGGAGTCACGATTTTCGTAAGCCTTGCCGTCATACCGGGCAGCGAGCGCATCTATAAAATCTTTTTCACTCTGCGATATCCTCTCTTTTTTGGTTTGTGCTTTTTGAATCGCTTCCAATGCCATCCGTTCACGATCTTTTGGATTCCAGTCGTTCAGATTTGGACCAAAGGCGAGCGCTAAGCCCCAATATGCCATGGCACAGTCCGGATCTAACTTGGTCGCTTCCTTAAAAGCATGGATTGCTTCCCAATGATTGAAAGCATATATGAGACGAAGGCCTTGTTCAAAAAATTCCTGGGCTTTAAGTGAACTGGTTGTAACTGGATAATGAAGGTTACCTAACCCGCTTAGAATTTTAGCAGGTGGCAGTGGAATCGTATCGCTCCATTCTAAGGGAAACGAGCCGCACATGGTAATTGGAGAGGTTACGGCCGGGTTATAAATAGTGATTTTCGGGGCTTCCATTTTTCTCCATGACCATAAACCGATAGCGCAAATCAAAAAAAGAAAAATTGGGATGATGGTTTTTAAACTTTTCATAGAGGTTTTATAATCTTAGGTATATCACATATTGCACAAAGACTGATGTTGTTGAAACCCTAAGCCTTCAGGCTTGCGGAGTAAAGTTAAAAATGCTTACAGCCAAATCCCATTGAATTATTAGTAAACATTTACTTAGATCGATACCACTTATCATCCATCCTGCTTCACTTACCGAGGGTAAGAACATTTGAACAATTCGGGTGTTTTTCCTATGAAAATCGACCGTAACTTCAAGCTATATAAATTAATTATGAAAGTAAATATTCTTTTCTCTGTTTTATGTTCTGCCTTCCTTTTAGGAATCTCGGGATGTGATGAGGAGGAAAAACTGGCTTCTATTGAAGGTTCCTGGCAAGGGACAAGAGCAGAAGGTGAAGTCCTTGTTTTTGGCGTTCCAACTGGCTTTGAGGAAGAAGATGTTACATTTGATCCTACACTTGAATTTAAACAAGGCGGGACGGTTACCGTTACGACTAATGGTACCCCCAGCTCAGGAACCTGGTCTCAATCGGGCGACAAGCTCACAACTTCAATAGACTTCAATACTAGTTTCGTTGACCTTTCCGGAGATTACACTATTGAGACGTTGACCGAAACCAAATTGATATTGTACTATGAAAAGGATGGCACGTATGAAGATCCAGATACGGGCATTGAGATTGATGGAACTTTAAAGGCTACGCTTTATTTTGATAAGAAATAGGTGGACGTAATTTTAGATTTTAGATTTTAGATTTTAGATTTTAGATTTTAGAATGGCTTTATTAATTCGCTTTATGAAGCCGGGTCCCTCATAGATAAAGCCTGAATAAAGTTGGATCAAATCTGCTCCAGCGTTTAATTTGTCGAGCGCATCTTCCGTGGTCATAATCCCTCCAACACCAATTATGGGAAAGCCTGGGCCAAGTTTTTGGCGGAGATAACGAATCACTTCTGTAGACTTTTGTGTTAGTGGTCCACCGCTCAACCCTCCACTTCCGGCTGCTTCCACTATGCTTCGGCTTGTAATGAGATCTTCTCTCGAAATTGTAGTATTAGTGGCCACTACTCCATCGATTTTTGTTTCGTTCAGAATTTCAATGATATCCTCTAGCTGAGTTTGCTCCAGATCAGGTGCGATCTTTAGCAATATGGGTTTGGAAACAAGCTTCAATGAGTTGAGTTGTTTTATATACAAAAGAAGTTTTCGCAGCGGTTCCTTATCCTGCAAGTCGCGAAGACCCGGTGTATTAGGTGAACTTATATTCAGCACAAAATAATCTACATAATTAAAGAGTGCTTCAAAACAAATAGCGTAATCGTTCAGCGCTTTTTCGTTTGGAGTAGCTTTATTTTTTCCAATATTTCCACCGATAATCACATTCGCTTTGCGCATTTTCAATCGTTGTATGGCGGCCATGACACCATTATTATTAAACCCCATCCGATTTATTAATGCCTGATCGTTCGGCAGCCGGAATAATCTGGGTTTCTCATTACCGGATTGAGGTAGCGGAGTCAATGTTCCGATTTCGATAAATCCAAAGCCAAGAGAAGCCAGTTCATCGATAAGTTTCGCATCTTTATCAAAACCAGCAGCTAGCCCAACCGGATTTTTAAATTTGATACCAAAAAGTTCTTTCTCAAGTCTCTTATCCTCAACATAAAATATAGATTTGAATAGAACCTTGGTGCCTGGAATCCGGCTGAGAAGTTTAAGAATATTAAAAATGAAGTGGTGAACTTTTTCCGCATCGATCAAGAAAAGTAGCGGACGAATTACCAATTTATACATTCGTCAAAGATATATTCTATTCAGAGTAATTTGCTATAGCAGATGTTTGAAAATTCCGTTTTTGTACGAAAGTGTAAACGTTCCGTTCCTGCATTCCGATTTTTAATCAACTTTCTGAACTAACTCCTGGGATGAAACTCCTGTATTACTTGCCGTAAGTAGTCGCGGTCTAGGTGTGTATAAATTTCCGTGGTGGTGATAGATTCATGTCCTAACATCTCCTGCACAGCGCGGAGGTCAGCACCACCTTCAATTAAATGTGTAGCAAAAGAATGCCGGAAGGTGTGCGGACTGATACTTTTATTCAACCCCACCTGCAAGGCCAGGTCTTTTATGATCATAAAGATCATTTCGCGACTAAGTTTCCTTCCATTGCGATTTAAGAAGACATATGATTCAAAACCCTTTTGCGGAATCTTGAGAGGAGGTTTACCTCGGATTTCGTTCGTGTAAATCTTAAGGTACTTCATGGCATCGCGTCCGATAGGCACCAGACGCTCTTTGTTCCCTTTTCCGATCACTCTGAGAAAACCAATGTCATTATAAACGCTATTGAGTTTTAGCTCTACTAATTCACTCACACGTAAGCCGGAGCTGTAAAGAACTTCAAGCATAGCCCGGTTGCGCCCTCCTTCCGGTTTAGATTGATCGATAGCCAGCAATAATTTTTCAATCTCCACGTAACTCAAGGTATCTGGTAATTTTCTTCCCAGCTTAGGACCTTCAATAAGTGCGGTAGGGTCTTTTTCTATTAATTCTTCAAATAATAAATATTTATAAAAGCCTTTTATACCGGAAAGTATCCTGGCCTGGCTATGAGCGCTCATACCCAATTCATTGACATATTGAAGAAATCCCTGAAGGTGCTTGGAGGTAACTTTCATCGGATTCACCTGCGGATGTTTCATTTTGGTAAACTGATGCAACATCTCAACATCATGTATATAGGCCTCGATGGAATTACCGGAAAGTGAACGCTCCAGCTTGAGATAGTTAGAAAAGTGTTTGATATGCAACTCCCACATACCACGAAGTAACCCTTACTGATTTTAAAAAACAAGAATAAGCAGCGATGTCTTGATGGCTTTAAGTTTTTATTAACTTGCTCCCATAAATGACTATGCATTGAATGTTCACTTGCCAAGATGATTACATAGATCTATCCGTAGTCAAGCAGGGCGTGAAAAGTTGGATACTGAACAAAGGCAACGAAGCTACAAAAGCTGAATAAAGATGAAGATACAAATCATCAATGGTCCGAACCTTAACCTGCTGGGTAAGCGTGAAACTTCTATCTATGGAAGCGAATCATTTGAAAATTTCTTTGAGACATTGAAGAAACGATTTCCCACTGTGCAATTGCATTATTACCAGTCGAACGTCGAAGGTGAGCTTGTCAACAAATTGCATGAAATAGGTTTTTCGTTTGATGGAGTTATTCTAAATGCTGGAGCTTATACTCATACCTCGGTAGCTCTTCACGATGCTATAGCTGGAATTAAAACGCCCGTTATTGAAGTACACATTTCCAATGTATACGGCCGCGAAGAATTTCGCCATAAAAGTCTGATTACGTCGAAGTGCATCGGACTGATAACAGGATTTGGATTAGAAGGATATCCGATGGCGCTAAGCTATTTTAAGAATTCACAAAAATGATTGATTGAGTGAGGCATTGTAGGGATCGGACTGACTAGTAAAACCGTTGTAACATTTTAAATATAAACCGATGGCTGGAACATTTTCACAACTCTATATTCAAGTTGTCTTTGCTGTAAGGACAGGGAAAATTTAATTCGTAAAGAATGGAAAGATGACCTGATGAAATACATCGCTGGCATCATCAGGAATAAAGAGCAAAAGCCAATTATTGTAAATGGCATGCCCGATCATATTCATGCGTTCATTGGACTTAAACCATCAATGGCTATTTCGGATTTGGTACGAGACGTCAAAAATAATTCGACCAATTTTATTAATGAAAGAAAATTCGTGCCCGGAAAATTTTCTTGGCAAGAGGGTTATGGGGCATTTTCATACGCTCATTCACAAATAGATACCGTGTATAAATATATTCTAAATCAAGAACAGAATCATCAGCGCAAAACATTTCGGGAAGAATATATTGAGTTTCTAAGGAAATTTGAGATCCAATATGATGAGAAATACCTCTTTGATTGGATTGATTGATCAATTTACAGATACAGTCCTGTCTGGTTTTTAAAAATATTCCAAATGCTGTGTCACCCCTTTGGGGTTCATACACTCGTTAACTTTGCTTGCTATAATAATGCCATCCCTTCGGGATTTATATCCGAAGTAAATAAATTACATATAAGGGTCGACCGAAACAATTAACAATTCAATTTGAGGTCAGGGTTTTAAAAACGTTCCAATATTAGCGCTCCGGGTTTTAAACCGCTTCCACTTGTTTGCTATGACAATTTAAAAATTAAGATCCTGAAGGAGTGCACCTCCCCAATGAGCTCCAGGGCTAACATTATTATGGAATAAGGCATATAAAAATTATATAACCCCGAAGGGGGTGACATTATTATAGAATAAAAACAATAAAATTATGGGAACCCCGGAGGGGTGACACAGCGAAGGATTATATGAGTGGTAAAATGCAAATTATTGACCTTCTTTTATCACACAATAAAAAAATTTAACAACTATATTTGTTTGTATTTTTCGATTCAATCTAATCAAATGATTTCCTTCTATCCCGGCCCTTCCCGTGTGCACGATGAGATTCCAGCTTATGTAAAAGATGCGTTCAAGCTGGGCATCATGAGCATCAATCACCGCAGCGATGAGTTTGTAAAAATGTCTGAAAAGACCATTGAGCTTCTAAAACATAAACTCAATATTCCTAAAGATTACACTGTTTTTTTCACGACCTCCGCTACGGAGTGCTGGGAAATTATCGCACAATCACTGATCACAGAAAAGAGTTATCATCTTTACAACGGGGCATTTGGGCAAAAGTGGTTTGATTACACTAAACGTCTTCATCCCATGGCCTTTCCCCTTCCCTTTGATTTGAATGAAAAGCTCGATCCGAAAAAATTAATCCTTGAACAACGGGAAGGCATTATTTGCATCACTCAAAATGAAACGTCGAACGGCACTCAAGTGGCCGGCTCAATCATTAAGGCAATAAAAAAAACCAATCCCTCCTATCTCGTAGCAATTGACGCGACTTCTTCGATGGCGGGTATCCAGCTCGATTTTAAAACGGCTGATATTTGGTTTGCCTCAGTTCAAAAATGTTTTGGCTTGCCAGCAGGACTTGGCTTGCTTATTTGTTCACCTCAAGCGCTTCAACGTTCGGAGGCAGTTGCTGAAAAAAATCATTATAATAGTCTCACGTTCATGTCGGAAATGATGGCTAAATGGCAAACATCATGTACGCCCAATGTATTAGGCATTTATTTGTTAATGCGTGTTTTAGAACAAAGTGCATCGATCGGAGAAGTCCACGGGAAGGTAGTAGCGCGCTATGAAAGGTGGTTTGAATTCTTTACAAGCGCCGTCAATCTAAAACATTTAGTCACAAAAAAAGACGTGCAATCCTATACGGTTATTACTGTCACGTCTACACCGGAGCTAGTCCAAAAGATTAAAATGGAAGCTAAACGGAAGCGGCTGTTACTAGGGGAAGGCTATGGAAACTGGAAGCCTTCCTCCTTCCGGATAGCAAACTTTCCCGCCATTAAAGACAAGGAGATTGAAACCCTAATGCACTTTCTCAAAACATTTTAATAGTAAGCTCTCACGACTCCTGCTAACCTGGATTTGCAACACTAAGCCTATTTTGAGTAGGCTATCCGTTGAAAGTATAGCAGATACAAATTTCATGCATTTTTATTTTAAATCTTACACAAGTCAGATTTAAAAAAGGCGACTTTCATCAAACTGAACGAGGGTTAAGTAATTTTCATTACACCCTTATTTTTCGATTTATTTTCTTGCCTATCATTACCGCACAATTAACCAAAAAAATCATGAATAGATTATTTTTTACTGGTGCATTTGTCCTGATTGCGAGCTTTACTTTTTCTCAGGCACTGATCCCAAAAGCCGGTGTTACACTTTCTAAATTTGGTGGGGAGGATGTCGAAGACGCCAAATTCAATCTCGGTTTTACCCTGGGACTAGGATTCAATTTACCCGTAGGGGATGGACCCATTTCAGTACAGCCTGAATTAAACTTCGTTCAGAAGGGAACGAAGGCTGAGGAAGATGGTGAAAGCGCAAAAATGACACTCAATTACCTTGAAGTACCCGTACTAATAAAGGCTACTTTTGGAGAAGCTACTAAATTTTATGTTAATGCCGGACCTTCTCTTGGGTTAGGATTAGGAGGTAAACTTAAAGCGTCAGAGGGCCCAATTAGCGCAGAAGTTGATGTTAAGTTTGGCGACGGAGACGATGATGAGGTAGTCTACATCGAAAAGAAAACTGACTTCGGTTTACAACTTGGCGGTGGTGTAATTATAGCTGAAAAGGTAATGATTGATCTTCGCTATGGGTTAGGTTTATCTAGCTTGTTCGAAGACGGCAAAGTAAAAAACAATGTTTTACAATTTACTGTTGGCATCCCGCTTAATCTGAAATAATAGTTAAGATTAGATAACACCTAATGCCGGACGTAAGTCCGGCATTTTTATTTAGTTTTGAGCCATGCTCGATTTCAAGGAAATTTTTTCGGTTACCCTCATTCTTTTTTCGGTAATCGATATTCTGGGATCGATCCCCTTTGTTATCACAATCCGGAAGCGCGAAGGGAAAATTCAAGCAGAACGCGCTACCATCATATCGGCTGTCCTCATGGTGGGCTTTTTGTTTCTGGGCCAATCCATTCTTAATCTTTTTGGATTGGATGTGGCCTCCTTTGCCGTGGCGGGGGCCATCGTTATTTTCATTGTAGCCATGGAAATGATCCTGGGTATCACGTTAATTAAAGATGATCCCGATGCGCGGGGATCGGGTTCCATAGTTCCTCTGGCATTTCCATTGATAGCAGGGGCTGGTACACTTACCACTATTATTTCCCTTCGGGTGGTATATGAGGAACTTAACATCCTGATCGGAATTCTTTTGAATCTTGTTTTTATTTATATCGTTTTGCGCTCTTCATCCTGGTTGGAACGAGTTATCGGCAAGTCAGGCTTCGCGGTGCTAAGAAGAGTTTTTGGAGTCATACTGCTTGCTATCGGAGTAAAGATTTTTAAAACAAACGTTTTCCCTGGATGATCAAAATTTTCACCGACGGTGCAGCACAAGGCAACCCTGGGCCTGGTGGCTATGGCACAATATTAAAGTTCAAAGATGCTGTTAAGGAAATTTCAGAAGGGTTTCGGCTTACGACGAACAACCGGATGGAATTGCTCGCCGTAATCAAGGGACTCGAGGCCATAAAAAAAGAAGGTATTCCCGTTACGATTTATTCCGACTCAAAATATGTGGTCGATGCGATCGAAAAAGGTTGGATCTGGGGATGGCAGAAAAAAAATTTTGCAAAGAAAGCGAATGCCGATCTTTGGCAACGATACATACCCCTGCATCAGAAATATAAGCCTAAATTTATTTGGGTCAGAGGTCATGCAGGTCATGTTGAAAATGAGCGATGCGATTACCTGGCCGTAAGGGCCGCCGGAAGTTATCCTTTGTTAATCGATAAGTGGTATGAGGATAACAAAAATAACTCGAGCCTCGAGTTATGAAGCATTGCATATAACTTTCTTGTTCGCACAACATCATTTCTCCCGGGAGTCAAAATAAAATTACACTCCGCTTTGCTTGAATTGATTCTAAACTTCATTTTCAACAACACGAATTCCTAACCTGCTCAGCTCTTCCAAAACGGGATCATAAATTTCCTTTTCCACAGGAATTGCTACACCCCTCTTTTTTATTTTTCCTTCTAGCAAAAGTTTGGCTGCTATTCCCAAAGGCAGGCCAACGGTTTTAGCCATAGCAGTTTCTACTTCACTCTCGCCTTCAACCGTAAGATGCGACTGGATTTGTTTTGATACTCCTTTCCATTCATACCCAAATTTGTGCCACATGACAATAAAATCTTTGTCGCCCGGCGCGAGTTTCCATTTTTTATTTAAAATATGCTCGAGTATTTGTGCAGGAGTCCCATTCTCCAATCCAATTTTTTCTGACGAAAATAAACCACTCCAACGCAGTCGATGCATTTCGCCTCCCTCCGGGGCAAGGCCAAAAGTAAAACACAACTTCTCTTCCAGGGGTGACGAAAAATTATACGCAAGGAACGAATCGATAAAATCACGATGGGTCATTTGATCGACACCTTCCATGGGATATGTGTCATCGCAGCACCCTAACTGAACGAGCACATTCCATGCACTGCAATATCCTGCGTTGCGCAGTGTACCACGTACGATTGTCTTTATGCCATGTAGCCCATACGTCGTTAAATATTTCAACGAGTCACGATTCGGATAACCCTCATAAAGAGTACCTGCAACAGTTACCTTAGTAGTTCGTTTAAAAAGTTGCTGGTACGGAATGTATTTATATTGGCCTTCAACCAAAAACTTCGCCGTTCCTTGTCCTGCCATTACAACGTTGCGGGGGTTCCAGGTAAATTTATAACGCCACGGATTTTCGGGATCGGTTTCCGGAGCGATCAAACCTCCTGTAAAAGATTCAAATGAGGTAAGCGTGCCACCTGCGTTTTTTATTTTATTAATTACTTGCATGGCACTCATGTGGTCAATTCCAGGATCAAGGCCGCATTCATTTAAGAAAAGCAAATTATTTGCCAGTGCCTCAGCGTGAAGTGATTTAATTTCATCCGAAATATAGCTGGCATTTAAAAAGTGTTTCTTCAATACAATACAAAGTCTCGCCACTAAGGGATGAAGATGGGCTGGCATTAAAGAGATAACTACATCTGCTTCCTCAATTACTTTTTTGCTTCGTGCTTCATCGTGAATATCGAACCGTATAGCCCTTCCATACTTTGAGGAGCCAATTTTTTGAAGCGCAGTGTGTTCAGAAAAATCACCAACAACAATATGCCAGTTGTAAGCTGATGCTTTGTTCAGTAAGTAGTTTATCAATGAAGAAGAAGACCTGCCAGCACCGAGTACTAATATGGTTTTCATGATGGTCGTTATCCGTTAATTGTTATCCTTTAATCGTGAAAAGGTGTGATCTCATAATCAAATAATGTAAAGATAATCGCCAAAGATATAACAGCCTATCACACACTCCGGTAACAATTAACTGACAACGGATAACGATTAACTGATAACCGACAACTTTATCTATCTTTCCTTACATTCACATTCTATGAACAACTTTACAATCATAAAGGACCACAAAGAATTAGATGAGGAATCAAAATCCTTGATGGAAAAAGCAAAAGACGCTCTGCAATATGCCTATGCGCCCTATTCAAAATTTGCTGTAGCGGCGGCAGTGCTTTTGAGCGATGGAACTATCATAACCGGAACGAATCAGGAAAATGCTGCCTATCCCTCGGGAATGTGCGCAGAGCGCGTGGCGCTCTTTGCCAAGGCCTCACAATATCCAGATAAAAAAATAAAAAAAATGGTTGTGGTGGCCAGACTAGGAAACCACAGTTCACTATCGCCTGCGACAAGCTGTGGCCCTTGCCGCCAGGTGATGTTAGAATTTGAACAACGCCAACATCAATATTTTGAAGTGGTAATGCAAAATCAAGATCATCATTGGGTGAAGGCTCCATCGGCTGAGTCGCTCCTTCCTTTTTGCTTTAGCAATGTCAGCTTACAGGGAAGATAATTTTAAGCTGTGTGCTTCCTAGCCTGAGTTTTTGTGAGTTCCACCTTAAAACATACAACACCCCACTCGTGACTTTTTAATCTACTTTTTGCCTTTCAGCTTATTTTACCTTATTTGGAATTATGAATTTTTTGCGAAGTAGATCCTTAAAGCAACTGAGTATTTACGTCCTATTCTTAATGATTCTTATTTTTGTTGCTGAATATTTTGGAATACGCTATCATATCCGTTCGTTAGAAGAAGCCGAAAGAAAGATAGACTTTGTCCGGGGCATTCAGATAGCCGGTCATCAAATAGCTCTCCAAATTCAATGGTATACTGCCGGAAATAAAGATCTGTCAAGCCCTATATCAAGCCAGATTGATAAGCAAGATCATCAGTTGAAGACCCTAGCTGAAGGTGGTCGGATTGATGATACAAAGTTATTCATTAAGCCTTTATCGCGTTTACCAAGAATAACTTTCGATAATCTTCGTGAGCAATGGGAAAATTATAAAGCCGTGGTTACTGGCATTATAATGTACAATACACCGAGCTTGCCTATTGCAGTTGACTCTTTGGCAACCGAAACAATCGCTCACGAAAAAATCAATACCTCATTTGAGCCGCCCAAAATCATCCATGAGGCCCGGTGGCTTTCCCTGTCGGATTGGTTTAATAGACTTGTCTCCGATTTGGAAGAAGAGGTAAAAGAAAAACAACAAGCGATCTTAAATTGGTTTATCCTTTTTATCGTCTTTGACTCCATTGTACTTGTTCTTTTGCTGTACTCATTTTACAAGCTTGTAGTTCAACCGCTGCGGCACTTAAAAACGAACGTCGTCGACCACGTGCACACGCAGGAGGTCAATACCAATGAAATCGGCGAAGTTACCCACGAGATTAACGAAATAATTGAAAATCTTAAAGATGCGACAGATTTTGTTGTCGCGATTGGTGAAGGAAAATTAGATATGGATTACAGGGAAACTCTGGATCTTCTGTATACACCGGGCAAAAACAAATTGGCCGATTCGCTTATCCAGATGCAGAAGAAGTTAAAAGCAATGAATGAAGATGAAGCCAAACGTCAATGGGCTAATGAAGGAATCACAAAATTTGTAGAGATCATGCGATCGTCTAATGATAACCTTATCTCCTTAGGTGATTCTATTACGTCAGCGCTGGTACAGTACACTAATTCTAACCAAGGCGCATTGTATATTTTAAATGATGATGATCCAGCCAATAAGTACCTCGAATTAATTTCACTTTTTGCCTTTGATATTAAAAAATTTGAACAGCGAAAAGTTAAATTGGGAGAAGGCATTTTAGGCCAAACATTTTTAGAAAAAGAGACAACGCATCTCACCAATATACCTGATGAATACATTCGCATAACGTCTGGACTAGGCGATGCCAGTCCAAAATCGCTATTGCTTTTTCCTTTAAAAGTGGATCGGGAGGCTTATGGAATTATTGAGTTGGCCTCCTTCAATGAATACGAAGAGCACGAAATAGCATTTGTTGAAAAGTTGGGTGAATCCATTGCGGCAACCTTAGGGTCAGTTAAAGCAGCTCAAAAGAATCGCCAGTTAATCGAGCAATTCCAGCAGCAAACAGAAGAAATGCGCGCGCAAGAAGAAGAAATGCGCCAGAATATGGAAGAACTTCAAGCCACACAGGAAGAGGTTGGCCGCAAAGAACAAGCTTATCTGGTGCGTATTAAAGAATTGGAAATGAACGTAAAAGATTCAGACCTGGAGATCATAAGAGACAGGGCGAATAAAATGGAGCAGGAACTGCGATCAAAAATTGAGGAACTCACAGGTCAGCTGGCACAAAAATCCCTAAGAGCTGACGATTGGCTGGTCGCCGAGGAAATGGAGAAAACCTTTAAAATAAATCTTGAAGCAATAAAAATTACCCAGGAAGAGCTAAATCGAAAGGCGGGTCACTAGAAAAATTTTGAGGTTATTCAATGTGTTTATCTTACACTTAACCTTTTGCCTCTACCATAATAGGTGTAGAAAAAAGAATAAGCGACTTTTTCAGGAAGATTAGTATATACAAGCCAATTCTGTTTTTCAAAAAACCAAGCTTACGGCCTTATTAGAACGCATGTAAGGTTTCTCTTCTATATTCGCCAGCCAAGTTTTAGGAAGAACCTAATTTTGATTTCTTTAAAAGACGTAACATGTTGGATATAGACATTAATGACCTTAAACGGATTTCAGAGTTCATTTATCAGAAATATCATTATGATTTTCGGAATTATGCTATGTCTTCTTTTAAAAGACGTGTACTCCGAATCATGGAATTAAAAAAACTTTCCGTTGATACGCTTCTAAAAAAATTAAACGACAATCCTCCCTTTATCAATGAGTTCTTAGATGAGCTCACCGTTAACGTAACTGAAATGTTCCGTGATCCAAGCTTCTGGCGGATCATGCGCGAAGAAATTATTCCTGCCATCATGCTAAACCACAAACAATTTAAAATATGGCATGCCGGCTGTTCTTCCGGAGAAGAAGTGTTGTCCATGTGCATTATGCTGAAGGAGATGGGAATACTGCACGATGTAACAATGATTGCCACTGACCTTGACGTAAACATTTTAGAAAGGGCAAAGTCTGGGATTTATCCCATTAAAAATATGGAGTTAAATGAAAAGAACTATATCCGCTTTCAGGGTACAGGTTCTTTTAAAGATTATTACCGCGAAGAAAACGGAATGGCTGTGTTTCCCAAAGAACTTCTTATGAATGTTTCTTTCCGCAGGCATGACCTGGTATTGGGTGATGTATTTAACAAATTTGATTTGATACTGTGTAGGAATGTGATGATTTATTTCAACCAGGCATTGCAAAATGAAGTACTGAAAAAATTCCACGAAAGCTTATTTAAATATGGGTACCTGGCCATTGGCTCGAAAGAGTCGTTGATCTGGTGCGATTATGCCAACCGCTTTATCGTGGTGAACAACGAAGAGAAGATTTACAAGAAAATAAAAGATTAGTAAGTTGTCTTTTGACGAATGAAAAAATTCAGCCTAAGTAACAGCTATAAAGCCGTTGTTATCGGTGGGTCAGCAGGCAGCTTCCAGGGTGTAGTTAAAATCCTGGCGCAATTGCCGAAGGGCTTTCCGTTACCAATCATCATGTGCTTGCATCGGCTTAAGCATGTGCGGAATGGTTTCGTTGAAGCGCTTTCGATAAAAAGTGTTGTACAGGTAACAGAACCGAATGACAAAGAGACAATTAAAAAAGGAAATGTGTATCTGGCTCCGGCCAATTACCACATGTCGGTTGAACTTGGGAACCATTTTGCACTTTCAACGGAAGAAATGATAAATAATTCACGTCCAGCTATTGACATAACGCTTGGGTACATGTGCTTTTGCCTACAAGGAAAAGCTCGTAGGCATTTTGCTTTCCGGTGCTAACAAAGATGGTGCCTTGGGTATGAAATATATTCATGATCGCGGCGGACTTACGATCGTCCAGGAACCTACTGAATGTATGATTGACACAATGCCGCGTAGCCGCCTTAGCCGCTACAAAAATTGATCACGTACTAAAGATTGAACAAATAGTACAGTTTTTAAAAGAACTAGACAATCAATACCGATGATTAGCATATTCAAAAACCATTATAAGGTAAGCCTTGCTTTAGCAATATTTTTTATTCTCGGCATGGCTGTATCACTTTACGTAATATACTCGCTTCCCAGTAGCTTGCGATTGGCACACGGCTACCAGGGGGAATTCCTGAATGTATATTTAATGATAGCCATTACGTTTTTGCTAGGTGCACTGGCCCTCGTCCTGGCTTTGCGATTCAAGCAAGAAGTGGTTATTTATCGCGATCGTGCCATCGATGCTTCTACAACAACACAGCAAGAGACTGAGCAAGGGAAATCTACTATAAGTCTGGCAAACTTAACTTCGAATTTAAGTCAGGCAAAAGATCAAAAAGATATTTTAGATGCCGGGTTAAATACGGTTTGCAAACAACTTGAAGCCGGACAGGGTGCTATTTATACAACAACTGAAAAAGACGGAAAGCGCACGGTAGAGCTGCAAGGAGGATATGCTTTAAATATTGGAGAAAGCACCATTATAAGTTATGAATTCGGAGAAGGCTTAATCGGACAAGCGGCCGCGGGAGGACAGTCGTTATACGTTGATGATGTTCCCGAGGGCTATATCAAAATCGTTTCAGGACTTGGAAGCGCATCGCCAAAATATTTACTGATTGTACCTATCAAGGAAGGCGAAGAAGTGTTTGGTGTGATGGAGATTGCATCATTCGTTCCTATAAGCGAAGACCAGCGCAAATTTACAGAGGAATCAGCTCAGCTTATTGCCGATAAGATTTCTGCCAAACAATCTAGCGTCAACAGCATATGATAAAAAGCATTAATATCAGTACCAAATTCACCATTTTAATTCTGGTGCTCTCGCTTATTGTTGTAGTGGCTATAAGCTTCTTCAGCTATGATTACCACCTTAAAACAAATCAGGAAAAATTTGCCACGAACCTGGGAGTTATTGCCGACAATCAAACCGCTTATTTTAATGCTTATTTTGAAAGGGCCGACCGAGCCATTCAAATTTTACAAGCCTCAGAAAAACTCAAAGCCAGTTTAGCAGAAGGTGGTAGCGGGGGGATGGATATG
Source organism: uncultured Bacteroidota bacterium (assembly GCA_963837415.1). Classification (GTDB taxonomy): domain Bacteria; phylum Bacteroidota; class Bacteroidia; order Cytophagales; family Cyclobacteriaceae; genus Chryseolinea. Next base: position 328,440 of record CAWING010000013.1, read on the forward strand.
ATGATGCCTTCCATTGGGGGCGGTACCGCTATGCCTGACCCAGCGGAGAGTGATTCAACAAATTTATCGCTCGCTGATTATTTAAATCAACAGAAATTAATACTCGAAGTTGCCGACATTATCATAACCTCAGGCACAGGCGCCGTTACTGTTTCAACAGATCCTGAAGTCAAAGGTAATTTTATCGATCCCGATGGTGTTACTTTTGACCGGGCAAAAAACGGAACTTATTTCTCTCGTATTCTACGCGACAAGATCAAGAAGAATTATTACACCCACGCCGCTGGAGTTATAACTGATACAAATGGAAACCAACACCTGATTCTTATCAAGTTGGATTTGAATCCAGCTTATAAAATTCTCAAAAACTATTACGGTCTAGGAGAAAGTGGTGAAGTTATCTTAGCACGTCAGGATGCAATTTCTAAAAAAGTTGAATTGGTTAGTCCATTGCGCAATGACACAACTGCTGCCATTCAGCTGCGAGACCCTAAAGACAAGTTTGTTCAGGCCTTTGCACCTGTATTTGAAGGTACCAAGGTTACTGGTAAAAGTGAAGATTACAGAGGTTCTACCGTCTTGCAGACCTCGCGGAAAATAGAGCGGCCGAACCTTGCCCTTATTGCAAAAATTGATTTAGCTGAAGCAGATGGCCAGGCCAACGAATTAGTCAATACATTCCTTTATGCAGGTTTGTGTCTGATAGCCTTAGCAACATTAGCCGCCATGATATTTGCTCGTTCATTCACACAGCCGTTGTACAGCATGCGCAATACGTTAGGCATGGTAGCACAAGGCATATTACCTGAAGCTTCTGAACATAAAAGCCGCGATGAATTTGGTCAGATGAGCACGAAGGTAGATGAGTTAGTAAAAACCCTAAAGGGTAGTGCTGATTTCGCGCAACGTATCGGAGAGGGCAAATATGATACAGCATATAAGCCAGCCAGTGAAAACGACATACTGGGAATGTCCTTGATCAATATGCGAAATAATCTTATCGAGAACGAGCGCGTCGATAAGGAACGGAACTGGATTGTGCGGGGTGTAGCTGAAATAAGCGAGATTCTTAGAATGCACGATTCTATCGACGCGCTTGGTGAAGATGTGATCAAATTTATTCTGGATAAAATTGGAGCGATCCAAGGAGCATTTTACATCGTAAACGACGACAATGCCCAACTTCCTCCTGTTATAGAAATGCGGGCGAGTTATGCATACACGCGCAAAAAATATTTAAAAGCTCAAATTCAAATTTGCGGAAGGTTTAGTAGGACAGGCTGCAGCGGAAAAAGATATTGTCCTTCGCACGGAAATTCCCGATGAGTATATAACTATCACCTCCGGTATTCTGGGTGATCAGCGTCCAAAATGTATCCTTATTGTACCTCTAATTACCAATGAAGAAGTTTACGGTGTGCTGGAGTTTGCAGGCTTCCGTAAGTTTGATCCTTCACAGGTAAAATTTGTACAGGAACTTTCGTTGATTCTGGCCCGTACTATTTTCAACATAAAAGTAAATGAACGCACTCGTAAGCTCCTGGGAGAATCCCAGGAGATGAGTAATGAATTAAAAGAGAAGCAGGAAGTTCTTCGTCAAAATGCAGAAGAAATGCAGGCTACTCAGGAAGAACTTAAGCGCTCCAACCAGAAACTTGAAGAACAGATTGAGGAGGTAAATCGCACTCAAAAACGAATGCAGCTTCTGCTTGGAAAATGCTTCTGAAGTTATTACCATTTATGAAGAAGATGAAAGCATACGTTACATTTCGCCTTCAGTAGAATCGATATTAGGATACGGTCAGAAAGAAATGATCGGCAAAAGTGATATCGACAAAGTACATCCTGATGCGCGTGGCATCTTCAAAGATCTTTTCGTAAAAATGAAAGCCAATCCCGACGAAAAAGTAACGGTTCAATATGAATACCGTGCAAAGGATGGAACCTTTATTTGGATTGAGTCCACTGGCACAAACTGTATGTCTAATCAGGCCATACACGGTTTTATTCTCAACTCGCGTGACATCACAGAACGAAGGAGAGCAGAGCAAGAACAGCGCATGAGAAGTAAAATGCAGGCGCTCTCTGAAAATTCCCTTGACCTTATTACACGTTTAGAAGGAGAATCAATCTCTTATATTAACCCCATTATTGAAGAATATACGGGCCAAAAACCTGCCTTCTTCCTGAACAGAAAAGTAAAGGAAACACGAACTTGATACAGCGGTATTAGAGGGCTGGTTGAAAGTTGTAGAATCTGTAAATGCAACCAACGAAAAGGCGTCTGCCGAAATGAATTTCCCTTCTACGATGGGTACCCGCATTATGCAGGTAAATGCCATTCCGGAATTTGACGAGTTGAATAAGCTGGAATCTGTCTTAGTGGTATCACACGATATCACCGAACGTAAGATGATTGAGCTAGAAATTCAGAATAAGAACAAAAAGATTACGGAAAGTATTAACTATGCTAAGCGAATTCAAAATGCAATTTTGCCTAACAGCAGGGTGATCAGAAAAGCCTTGCCGGATTCATTCATCTTATATAAACCACGCGATGTGGTGAGCGGTGATTTCCCTTGGTTTGTTCAAATGAAAGATGAAATTTTTATTGCTGCTGTTGACTGTACAGGTCATGGTGTACCAGGAGCATTGTTATCCTTGATTGGATACTTCCTCTTAAATGATATTGTACGGAGCCGAAAGATTACCGAGCCAGGTAAGATCCTGGATATGCTGGATGAAGGAGTAACTACTACCCTACGTCAAGATGAAGACTCCACCACCAAAGATGGTATGGACATTGCCCTGTGCAAGATAAATGTGACTAAGCGAGAAGTAGAATATGCGGGTGCGCACAGGCCGCTGTACATCATAAAGAATAATGTGATGGATGAAGTAAAGGGAAATAAATTCCCAATAGGTGGCGGTATTTTTAAGAACCAGACTAACTTTACCAATACGAAGATTAAATTGGAAAAAGGAGATTCAATTTACTTTAGCTCGGACGGATTCCCTGACCAGTTCGGAGGAATAGAAGGACGAAAGTTTGGGCCAAGGCGAGTACGTGAAATCATTGAGCAAGTACACCAGATGAATATGCAGGACGCCATGCACATTTTCGATAAGGAGTGGGAAGAGTGGCGCGGCGCAACAAAGCAAACCGATGACGTATTATTGATCGGTATTAAATTTTAACGTTAACCAACCATCCTGAGTTTTATGGCAGGCAGGTTTTAATAATAAAACGTATATCTTAGTGAACCTCAAACTTATTAATTTAATCTTCTGACACATGAATTTTATTTATGACCTGCACCGAACCATGATGTCGCAGAACTTGATTCTGGTGTATCAGGGTGATTTTACCCAAGAGAGCACCAAATCCATTCTCTCCATGGCAGAGCGAAACCTTGATTCTTCAGGTGAAGATTCTAGTATTAAACGCAAGGTGTTTAATGTGATGGTCGAGGCGTTGCAAAATATTGTCAAACATAGCGATGAACTAATCGATGGTGAGATGCGCAGCCATGCTGCCATTTTTCTTATCGGCAAAGAAACGAATCGCTATAGTATAATGTCCGGCAATCCCGTGCGCAAGTCCAACATTCCAAGGCTTAATAAAAAGCTTGATCAAATCAATGCGCTCGACAAGGATGGTTTGAAGGAACTCTATAAGGAGATTATTAAAAATACAACGATCTCCGACAAAGGTGGAGCAGGTTTAGGGTTCGTGGACATGGCAAGAAAGTCAGGAGGAAAGCTTGAGTTTGAATTCCCTGAGATGTCTCCTGAATACTGTTTTTTCTGCTTGAAAGTAAACGTGCCACGCGAAACTGAATAATTGATATTGATAAAATTAAAATTGATTTATACCATGGAAATTTTAAATCTTGAAGGAACTGAAGATACACCAAAAATAATTCTCGATAAGAAGAATGGAATTTTTGAAATCTCAGGCCGTTCGCTGCCGGAAGATTCTGCTGAATTCTACCGGCCAGTACTCGAGTGGATCGAGAAGTATGGTAAAGATCCGAATGCACATACCGATTTCGTATTTAAACTCGAGTATTTTAATACGGCATCTTCAAAACTGATCCTTGATGTACTCTCCTCGCTGGAAGACATTAAAGCCATGAAAATCCAGTGGTATTTCCATGAAGATGATGAAGATATGGAAGAAGCTGGCCAGGAATTTTCCGAGCTGGTTGAGATTCCATTCGAGTTTAAAACGTACTGATTTCAGTCCTCAAAAATAATCGGTTACTGGCCATTTTTTTAGATTTCAGATAACGATTTCTATTGGCCGGTAACCGATATTTTTTTTAAATATTTAATAAAATCACATTCCTCTTATGAGTGAAGAAATACTCAAAGCCCTCACCCAACTTTTTGCAATTATCACCAAACAGGATGGGGGTGTTACAGAACGGGAAAGGCAGTTTGTAATAAACTTTTTTCAAACTGAACTTGACCGGGATTCAATCAAAGAATATCTCGAACTGTACGATCAGTTTTCAGAATATGGCAAAGAAGATGAAGGCAAATCGAAACTCACCTCAGTTAGGGATTCCGTAAAGACCCTGGGCATTTGTAAAAAGATCAACAAGACGTTAACGCAGAAACAAAAGGTAGTTGTATTAATCAAATTGCTTGAACTAGTTGGCACTGATAAAAATTTCTCATCTCAGCGGATGGAAATTATCAATACAGCCTCCTCCGTGTTTAATATCGGTCAATATGAATACCACCTCATAGAAAGCTTTGTTATCTCAGAAGACGCACAATCACTTAATTATGTAGATATCCTCGTTCTGGACAAAGAAGAGGAGCCAACGGAAACTAAAGTTTATAAACACGTCCATGGTCACATTGAAGGAAATCTGATCTTCATGCGTGTGCAAAGCGTTGACATGTATTTTACCAAATACTTAGGTGAAGAGTCGAACGCATTGAATGGTTTTCCCATGCAGCCGAACAGAGTATATCTGTTTTCACATGGCAGCACAATAAAGACACAGGCGGGCGATGCGCTTTACTACAGCGACCTGGTGGCAAACTTCAATGAAGAATTAAAAACCGCCAAACTTTCTTTTAATGTCATAATAGATGAACTCAAATTCCGGAATGGGGGAATTGGCCTGCGGAATGTGATGATTTCGGAAGGACCCGGAAAACTAATTGGAATCATGGGGGCAAGTGGTGCAGGGAAAACTACATTGCTCAATGTAATGGCCGGTCTTGTAAAGCCCACGCAAGGACAAATTTTAGTGAATGGGTTCGATATCAATACACAGAAAGATAAAATACATGGTGTTATCGGGTACGTTTCGCAGGATGACTTACTAATTGAAGAATTAACGGTATATCAAAACCTATACTATAATGCGAAACTGTGTTTTGCTTCATTTACGGAGGAACAAATCCATAAGCGGGTTATGGAGGTGTTGGAAAACCTGGGTTTGGACCAACGCAAAGATCTGCGAGTGGGTAACCCGTTAGATAAAACGATTAGCGGTGGACAGCGCAAACGTCTTAACATCGCACTGGAGCTAATACGTGAACCTGCGATTTTATTCTTAGATGAACCAACGTCTGGACTATCATCGAGAGATTCAGAAAACGTAATCGACTTACTGAAGGAACTTTCCCTTAAGGGAAAATTGATCTTTGTCGTCATCCATCAACCCTCTTCCGACATTTACAAGATGTTTGATAAGATGATTATTATGGATACAGGTGGTTATCCCGGCATATTATGGGCATCCTGTTGAAGCGATCACTTATTTTAAAAAGTCAACCCATCAGGTGGATAGCAACCGAGGCCAATGTGAAACATGCGGAAATGTAAATCCTGAACAGATCTTTAATATTATCGAAGCTAAAGTTGTAGATGAATACGGACAGCCTACAAGCAAACGAAAAATAACACCTCCTCAATGGTACGAACTATATAAGAGTCGCTTTAAAGTGTCACGTGTTGAGGATGTCAAAGAAGAACCACCACAATCGCTTAGTCTTCCAAACAAAGTCAAGCAAACCGTCATCTTCACCATCCGGGATACGCTTATCCAAGTTGAGCAACAAACAATATCTTCTGATCAATTTGCTTGAGGCTCCTCTTCTGGCCATTATACTGGCTGTTATCATAAAATATAATAGCGCTCCCGGCGGCCAGGAGTATATGTTCCGGTTCAATGAGAACTTCCCGCCATTTTTACTGATGAGCATCATCGTGGCTTTATTCATGGGACTAACCGTAAGTGCAGAAGAAATAATACGTGACAGAAAAATACTGAAGAGAGAATCTTTCCTTAATTTAAGCTGGAACAGCTACTTGATGTCCAAGCTTACGATATTGTTTGTATTGTCGGCAATTCAAACATTTTCATTTGTAGTCATCGGAATGATCATATTGGAGATTGAATGGGCAATGCTTTTTCCCTTTTGGTTTGTATTGTTTACAACGTCCTGTTTCGCCAGTGTTTTGGGGTTAAATATTTCTTCGGCTTTCAATTCGGCGGTTACCGTATACGTTATGATTCCCCTGTTGCTTATACCTCAGATGATTTTGAGCGGTCTTCTGTTCAATTTTGACAAACTCAATAGCATAATCAGTACAAAAGGAAAGGTACCGGTCATAGCCGATTTGATGGCCTCACGTTGGGCCTATGAGGCATTGGTGGTGGATCAGTTCAAAAATAACAAATTTGAAAAGCCCTTTTATCAGTTTGATAAAATTGAAAGTCAGGCCGATTTCCGCGCTTCATTCCTGGTCAATGAATTGGATAAAAAACGAAAATACATTGCTGATAACAGAGGTGAGAAAAGCGACTTCCATTCAACAAATAGTAAAGAAAGACATTGCTATTCATTCAAGCGAGCCTGCGGGAGGATTTTTTTAAAAAAGGGCTTGAAAAAGATTTGGAAACCGAATGGACCATGGAAAAATTTACACCTGAGTTTAACAAAAAACTGGAAGATTTTCTTTTAGGGTACCGTAAGTTCTATCAGGATGTATACAATAGAGCGGTGGCTACACGCGAAGCCATTATCTTTAAAATGGAAAATGAAAAAGACAGTGACTATCAACTGAACGAAATAAAAAACCGCTACTACAATGAAAGCCTCGCTGACCTGGTAAAGAACGTTTCAGAGAAAGAACGCCTTATTGAATTTGAAGGAAAATTGTATCAGCAGATCAATCCAATTTTTGTCGATCCAAAACCCAAAGGTGCTTTGGACTACCGCGCTCATTTTTTCGCCCCCCAAAAGAATTTGTTTGGCACCTCGGTGAGTACCTTCCTGTTCAATAATCTGGTAATATGGTTGATGACCGTTTTGTTGTATATCACCTTATATTTTGAATTGCTGCAGAAACTCATCAACTCCTTTGAGCGTATGCCTGGAAAATTGAGATGGTCGGGAATGAACCCTTTGAAAAAAGATAAAGCATCCAAGTAACTTTTTGGTCAGTTATGCTGAATTTTTAACTTTACAAACCAATAATTTTATACCTATGAGAATTGTAATCATTGGGCTTATCCTAACGCTCTTTACAGCCTGTGGATCCGAGAAAAAAACGGATGAGCAAGCTTTTCTGGAGGGCGTGGACTCGGCTAAAGCCGAAGGCCCTTCCATTTCAGAAGGCGTTATTGGAGATATTCTTCAGCGAATTCCGAGCCCGTTAGAAATCTCTGTACTGTTAAAAGAGTCTGGTAAGAAATACAACGTCAGCTACCTCAATTCCCCCGACAACATTTCGAAATACAACAGCAACTACAAAAAAGCGCTTAACCTTGGCGTATATGGAACTGATCTTGGATATACCAATATTTATGAACAAAACCAGGATGGCGTTAAATATATGGCGTCCATAAAGACACTCGCCGATGGACTGAGCATCGGCCAATTTTTTGATATTGAAACGATAGGCAGATTAGCTACAAACAGCAAAAACCTAGATTCTCTCTTGCTCATTACAACACAAAATTTTAATAGCATTAACCATTATCTGCAATCTCAAAATCGCTCTAACTTGAGTGTGCTCTTTTTAACTGGTGGATGGGTAGAAGCCCTGAACATTTTATGCGAAGTAGCAGCTGCCAATCCAACGAACAAAGAGTTGCAGGAGACTATTGGTGAGCAAAAAATTATCCTTGAAAACATTATGCTTTTACTCTCCTTTTACAAAGATTCAGATCAAAATATGGCATCATTGTTGACCGACATGGAGGAGCTAAAACAGTTATACGATAAAGTAAACATCACCTACACCTACAGTGAGTCGACTTTCGAAATAGTTGATGGCGTTATGGTGATCAAGGACAACAGCTCCAGTACCATTCAGATAACTCCCGAGGATATTGCTAATATTAAAGCCCTCACCACAAGTATTAGAAATAAGATAATAAGCTAAGATAAAAGGAGCCTATGAAAAAGTTAATTATCATTGTTCTATCTGTTTTCGTTCTAAGTACTTTAGATGTAATAGGGCAATGCAATTCTGAGTCCCTAAGCAACTTGTGTATTCCTAAATTATCTACAGGCTTCAACTTTTTGAAGAGCTATAAAATTGAAAAAGGCGGAAAAGACTATGTTGAATATTCTTATGTATTCACAAAAGGAACGCAATACATGATAAACATTTGTGCTGCCGCTCAGCCTACAGATGGTATTATAGTAAGTCTTTACGATTCCAATCGAAATAAGGTAGCTACGAGCAAAGTAAATGGACAATACATCGCAGCTATTGCTTATCCCTGCAACACGACCGGTATCTACTACATCCAGTATACATTCGATGGCTCGACCACGTATTGTGGAGGCAGCGCGTTAGGATTCAAACGTTAAATTGATTTATTCCCAATAAAATTTATTGGCCGTATTTAGGGCCTTTTGTTTTACTATTTTTTTCGAATTAGGAATTATTTCTTTTTACCATGGTGCTGCTAGCTTGAGCAACAGGAAAAACAGTGATATCCGCTAACACAACGTGAGGCGCACACGTCAGAGTAAATAAGATTATATTAGCAATATCGTCACCTTTTAACGGATCTATTCCTCTATATACACTTGAAGATTTTTCAGCATTACCTTTAAATCGGACCAAGGAAAATTCGGTTTCAACTAACCCGGGATTTATGGCGGTAACTTTAATTCCAAATGGGTTCAGATCTAAGCGTATGCCTTTTGTCAGAGCGTTTACAGCAAACTTACTGGCGCAATAAACGTTTCCTCCTGGGTAAACTTCCTTTCCGGCAATAGAGCCGATGTTAATAATATGACCGGATTTTCGTTCGGTCATTCCCGGAATTATCTCGCGAGATACATACAGCAACCCTTTTACGTTAATGTCCATCATAGCATCCCAATCCTCCAGGCTTCCATTTTGAATAGGATCAAACCCGTGTGCATTTCCAGCATTATTTATCAGCACATCTATGGCACTCCATTTTGCAGGAAGCGAATGAATGGCCTCCCGAACTTCTTCGCTATCCCGAACGTCGAATGAAAGGGTTGTCACTTTTGTAACTGAAGAAAGTTCATCCTTCAATTTTTCAAGGCGATCCTTTCTTCTTCCACACAAAATAAGATTGAAATTATGTTTCGCCAGCAACCTCGCTGTAGCTTCCCCTATACCTGATGTTGCGCCTGTTAAAAATACAATTCGACCGCTCATGTTATCGGAAAATTAAATTGAATACGAAAGTACATAGTTATTGAAACAGAAGGTAAATCGTGATGGTGTTTGTGTTTACGCGTTGTAATGGCTGACCGAATTCATTTGATCTATTGTCAAGGACATCAACAATTCCCCGCGAAAACCTGATCTCAGGCGAGAACTTGAACAAGGGATAGTATAAATCAAATCCAAAACCCGCTTCCAGATTTAAATGAGTTCCCTTCACTTCTAAACTAGGCTTGGTTTGGTCAATGTTCTTTTTTCCGGATGCTTCGATTCCTGGTTTTACACCGCCAATCATATACATTCTGATGTTCCCTCTTCGCTCTGATTTGTATTTCAGTAATAAGGGAAATTCAACAATCGTATTTTCAACTGACTCGTCGATTGGCGGATCGTTCGTAAATTGATAGCGAATTCTATTTTCATAGAATGCTACTTCAGGAGTAAGGCGAAGATCTAAGAAGTCCGTGAGTCGATAATTCACGATGAAGCCCAACGAAAATCCTTGAGACCAACTCGGCAAGACTGCCGACACAGTATCCAAGTCACGCGTTACGAAACGATCAGAATATTTAATTTGAAAAGCAGATGAATGAATCCCTATGAGAAAGCCATAGGTTAACTTCTTATTATCGTAGTTTGGATTATTTTTTTCAACCCAGCGTAATTTTTGCCCCTCACTCTGCAAGGCGCCGATCATGAATGCTACAAGAGCAATTACTTTGTACCGATGTAGATTGAGCTTATTCCAAATGTAAGTGAGCTGCATTGAGTATTTTTAAATCCTACATGATTCAAGATGCGAAGAAAATCTTCGCCATCGGGAAAGGCCTCGACGGACTTCGGTAAATAGGTATAGGCCGCCTTATCATGCGATATAATTGAACCTATCTTCGGCAAAATAAACTTAAAATAGAAATTGTAAACCTGTTTGAACGGAAATTTGGCCGGCTTGGAGAATTCAAGCACAACCACCATTCCACCAGGTTTCAATACACGAAAAATTTCTTGTAAACCGCGTTTAAGATTTTCGAAGTTCCGCACACCAAAAGCAACGGTGACAGCATCGAATTTATTTTCTTCAAAGGGCAAATTTTCTGAATCACCCTGAATTAATTCAATTCTGGAACCGAGATTTCGAGCTTTTATTTTTTTTCGTCCAATGTCCAGCATACCTTCCGCGATGTCAATCCCCACAATTTTTTGAGGATTTAATTCTAGGGCTTGTAATGCAAATTCTCCAGTCCCTGTGGCAACATCGAGAATTTGTTGCGGATGTAACGGCCGTAATACGCCAATTGCTTTCCTCCGCCAGATTTTATCGATGCCCAGGCTTAAAAGTTGATTTAAAAAATCATAGCGGTGGCTTATGTTATTAAACATTTTTGCTACCTGATCTTTTTTGGAAAGGGCTTCTTCTTTGTAGGGGACTACATCCATTGTTGCTTGGTTACCAGATAAAACAAACCCGAAGTTAAGGGGTTTGCCCTTAGAAAAGAAATTGGCATGCAGGTGCCCTCACCCAAAGGATATTGCATACAATTCTATGAAACTGAAATTAATTTTTTAATACTTTGAACTCGACACGTCTGTTTAGTTCGCGTCCGCCGTGTTCATCATCATTGCTGGCTAACGGCTTGGATTTGCCAAAGCCTACGGCAGTTACACGGCGTGTATTGATTCCCTTTTTGGTGAGATAATCCTTAACAGCTTGAGCACGCTTTAGGGAGAGGTATTTATTATAAGCTTTTGTACCGACAGCGTCTGTATGGCCTGCAATCTCCACTATCATGTTTTGATTCTGGACTAACATCGCCTCCAATTTATTAAGTTCTGTATATGACGCAGTTTTGAATGTTGCTTTGTCAAAGTCAAAATAAATGTTTCTTAAAATAGAAGAAACGCCCACTAAAAGTTTGCGCATGGCTACCGTGCGGTTAATTGTTTTTTCTTGGGTGGAAGCCCCTTCAAGTTTCACGTTGATATTTTGAAATACATATCCATCGCTTTCGACAGACAAACGGTAGTCCTTTGGTTTGGGATTTTTAATGACGAATTCAAATACACCATCCCCCTGAGGTATGAAGGCTACAATAACATTATCCCTTGCACCCACTAATTTAACCTTAGCAGGAAGGGGAGTGGTTTGATCAGCGGCATCGACTACACTAACAACATACCTCAAAGGTTGCAGTTCACCCTTTGTTGGTGGTTTAGGAGTCACTATAGGTTCAGTCACTACCGGTGTCGTTACGACCGCTGTATCCACTGGAGGAGTTTCAACGGGCGGCTTAGCTACAACCGGCTCGATGTTCTTAAGTCCCTCTGGTATGGTAATCATGTAAATGTCGGTATATCCCATACCATCTTCGCGAACGGAAGAATAATAAGCGCGCTTGGCGTCTTTGGTAATAACGAAGTAAATATCATCATCCGGTGTATTGATCGGATACCCCAAATTTACAGGCTCGCTCCACTCATTAGCCTTGGGATTGTATGTGGCTTTAAAAACATCATACCCTCCCATACCTTTACGTCCTTTACTACTAAAAAAAAGCGTGACATCATCATAATCTATGAATAAGCCATCTTCATCCATTTCTGTATTAATGTTTGGACCAAGATTCTTAACATTCGTCCACTCTCCCTTTGAATCCTTTGTAGCGCGATAAATATCCAACCCTCCAAAACCACCCGGCCGGTTACTGGAGAAATACAATGTCTTTTCATCTTTTGAAATAGAAATTGATTTTTCCTCAAAGCTTGAGTTAATAATACCGGGCAATGGGATCTTTGCGGCAAATTCTCCGGTTGGCTGACGCTCGCTATAAAAAATATCACCGCCACCCTCATCGTTGAAAATAAAAAGCATATTACCATCGGCTGATAACGCTACGCTAGACTCATGGTACGGAGTGTTGACGATAGGTCCCATATTTTTGGCAAAGGACCACGCCCCTCCAGTCTTTTTTGCCGTAAAAATATCTTCATAAGGCTTATTGTCTTCAAACACGTTTTCGTTTAAGTTGTCTTCCCTCCTTCTTGTGGTGAAAACAATTTCGTCTTCATTTTCATTAAGCACAGGTGCATAATCTTCAAATTCAGAGTTGATCTCACGGCCTATATTGACGATGGAAAAATCGCCAGGCGACGATACAAATTCTTTTCCATTTTGACATTCGAAAATGGCCCGATCTACTGTAGCCAGGTCAACTTTGTCTTTGCCTTGATAATTGGCTTTGCTGGCAAGTTTTTGTTTGTATAGATTATAATACTGTAAGGCTTTATCGAAATCTTCGCCATATTGATAACTTCGTCCGATTAAATATTCAATATCAAACCGGTAGGCAGGATCTTGTCTGTACACGCGCATAAAATATTTTACCGCTCGGTCTTTCCCAACGGTTACTAAATGCATGCGTCCAGCTTCGTAGTTAGCTTTGATGAAGGTGGTATCCTGATCGGCAGCAGTAACCATAAGTTCACGGGCATCATCCATAGCCTTGGTCTCAGCCATAATCAATTCAGCCTGCTCCATGTATTGCCTGGCTATCTCCTTAGGATCTTGCTGACTGTAAACGGGGTTAAAAAAGGGCAATAATAAAGTTGAAAAAATCAGTACTCTTTGGATACTGTTCATTGTGTTTAAAAAATTTTAACAATATTATATACTAAAAATATACTGAATATAAGGCCAAGGTAGGAAAAAGCGGGGACTTTGATGTATTAAAAATCATTCATAAGGCACACGATTCTTACATTCTTAGTATTTTGGCCTTCAATCATTACTTTAACATGAAGATAACTACTGCAGAATTTATTAGCAGCTATGCCGACGTCTCAAAGTGTCCCGCGCCTGACAAACCTGAGTTTGCTTTTATCGGAAGGTCTAACGTTGGTAAATCTTCCCTTATCAATATGTTGACAAATTCAAAGAAGCTCGCGAAGACTTCTGTAACTCCAGGCAAGACCCAAACGATAAATCACTTTCTTATTAACGCTTCTTGGTATCTTGTTGATCTGCCGGGCTATGGATACGCGAGCGTTAATAAGAGCACACGGGCCGGATTTGGTAAAATGATTGAGAACTATATACTGAAACGTGAAAATTTATCCTGCTTGTTCATACTGATAGATTCACGTCTATCGCCTCAGGCAATTGACCTGGATTTTATTCAATGGGCAGGAGGCAAGGATATTCCGCTTGCGTTGCTCTTCACTAAGATTGATAAATTAAAACGCAATGAGCTTGAAAAAAATGTGAAGCTATACAAAAACAAATTATTGTCGCAATGGGAAGAATTGCCGACGATCATCTTAACATCTGCGGAAAGGAAAAATGGCAAAGAAGAAGTCTTAGCTACAATTGAAGATGTTCTGAACGAATCCAGAAAGAAGAATTAACTTTTTGATATTACAATACTCGAAATGATATGTTGGACTTTTGCGCGCATTTGCTTTAGCTTTGCCCGCCTAATCAAAACAATTGCATATGACTTTAGCTGAAATAGCATCCATTTCCGGCAAAGGAGGACTTTTTAAAGTAATAGCACCTACAAAGGCAGGCGTGATACTGGAAACACTCGATGAATCAAAAACGAAACTCGTGGCAACCACGAACCACCGGCTATCGCTGTTACATGAAATATCGATCTATACCACTACAAAAGAAGGAACGGTTGCCCTGGAGGAAATATTAAAAAAAATTCACTCTGATTTCGGAAATGATCTTGGTGTTGATGGTAATTCAGATTCCAGTGAATTGAAATCATTTATGAAAGCAGTTCTTCCGGAATATGATGAAAATCGTGTATACGTCTCCGATATAAAAAAATTGGTGCGATGGTATGAAACTCTTGCAAAGTATGTTCCTGAACTACTAACGGAAAATTCAGAATCAAAAACGAAAGAGGAGAAGGAGTAGTGGAATTATAAATTGGGAATTTTGAATTTTGAATTAACCACCAAGGTGAACTTAACTTAACACTCGTTATTTGAAGCTCTGTGCCTTTGTTACCATGTTTTTTGAACCAACATAAAATGCTGTTCGCTGATGAAGGTCTTTCAATTCGATATCAAGTATACGAATATTGCCATCTGACGCTTTTCCACCAGCCTGCTCAGCAATGAATGCGAGGGCATTACATTCATACATCAACCTTAGTTTGCCATTCGGATCTTTGGCTGTGGCAGGGTAAATATAAATTCCTCCCTTGAGCATATTACGATGAAAGTCTGCGACCAGAGAACCAATGTAACGTGCCGTATAATTACTATCCTTACAATATTGAATGTACTCTTTCACCGGTTGAGAAAAAGAGTTGGCCGAGCCTTCATTGACGGAATATGTCTTTCCGTCCTCTGGCATTTTTAGATCGGGATGCGACAAAAAATATTCCCCGAGTGAAGGCTCATAGGTAAATCCATTCACTCCATGACCCGTTGTGTACACCATCATAGTGGAGGATCCATATAACACATATCCAGCTGCTACCTGTTCAGCGCCTTTTTGTAAAACGTCAATGGACTGAATAGGTGTTCCTGCTTTCGTTTTCCTCCTGTAAATCGAGAAGATTGTTCCAATGGAAACATTTACATCAATGTTGGAAGATCCATCCAGCGGGTCGATGGCAATGACATACTTCCCATCATTATTCAAATCGACAAACGAGTCTGATTCTTCCGAGATTAAAGCGCAGACCTCTCCACCTTTTGCAAGGGCACGTGTGAACCTGATGTTCGCCAGTACATCTAACTTTTGCTGGTTATCACCCGCCATATTTTGGGTGCCCATAGCTCCCATAATATCAATCAGCCCGGCTTTATTTACTTCCCGGTTTACCACTTTAGAAGCCAACGCAATATCGCGCAGCAGCTGCGAAAGCTCGCCGCTGGCATATTGAAATTGGTCCTGATTGTTTTTAATGAAACGATCTAAAGTAAACCCGATTGAATGCGCAATCCTTGAAGACTCAATACTTGCTGCATTAGCTTTATTGATTGATCTTTGCATGCTTTTGAAATTGTAGTAAAGCTACTCTGCTAACGATTAAGTACAATAAATATAGATGAAGGTTTTCAAATTTGGCGGTGCATCGCTTAAAAATGCCGATGGAGTTCGGCAGGTTGCTTCCATCATCCTTTCTTATGCATCGGATAATCTCCTGGTAGTGGTCTCTGCTATGGGGAAAATAACGAATGCCTTGGAGAAATTACTTTCTGTGCGGAAGAACAAACAGGAGCTTCAATCACAATTGCAGATTCTCAGAAACTATCATCAACAAATCATCGATGATCTATTTACAGAAACAGTGTCGGTTCAACTTGAGGTAGAAAAAATTTTCAATGACCTTGAATATGAGCTGAACCAGCAAGCGTCTTCCGACCAGGTTTATGATCAGGTGGTTTCGAAAGGTGAGTTGATTTCCTCCATTATTGTTTATCAGTATTTAAAAACAAAAATCGAATCTTGTTGCTGGCACGATGCCAGAACTTCAATTTGCACGGATAAAAATTTTAGAGAAGGTAAAGTAGACTGGCCTGAAACTTCGTCTCGGACCGAAACCTTAGGTCCCATCCTTAAAAAAAATATCATCATTACCCAGGGATTTATTGGCAAGACAGAGAATGGGCTCACGACAACGTTAGGCCGGGAGGGCTCCGATTTTACGGCTGCTATTTTTGCGTCCTGTCTAAATGCTAAATCAGTTGTAATCTGGAAAGACGTTCCGGGTGTTATGAATGCTGACCCTAAACGATTATCGACGGCAGTCGTTTTTGAAGAGCTTCCTTTTAAAGAGGCCGCAGAAATGACCTATTATGGCGCGTCGGTTATTCATCCGAAAACTATAAAACCGTTGGCCAACAAGCGGATACCGTTATATGTAAAAAATTTTACCGACCCCTCATTACCTGGAACAAAAATTCATGAATGTACGGTGATAAATTTGCCTCCTCTCATCATATTTAAAGATAATCAGTGCCTCATTTCATGTAAAGTTACAGACTACACTTTCATCTCTGAACAGCAGTTAAGCATCATATTCCATGCCCTTTCCGAACTTGATATTCGTCTCAATTTGATGCAAAATTCGGCCATCTCGCTATCGTTTTGCGTTGACTTTTGGGAGAGTAAAGTATCCACGCTGATCGAAAAACTTCAGCAACATTTTGAAGTGTTTTACAATACAGGCCTTACCCTAATTACAGTAAAAAATTACGATGAAGCCACCTTTGAAACCTATCGAAAAAAAGATGGCGTACTCCTGGAGCAGTCTTCACGAAGTACATTACAGGTGTTGGTAAAGTAATTATTTTAGTCGACGGGTTTGGTGTTTCTGGGAAACATGAAAAAGTTTGTTTTGAAGATGCTATTCACAGGGCCATTAAATTCTAATTCAAAAGAAGAGCAGAGATTGCGAACCTCTAATAATCCTTTATAGGTAAGAAATACTTTTTTATACTATCGCATACGTGACATTTATACGAGTCGGGTAAATCCTCGAAGGCGATACCAGCGGGTATACCTGAAGTGGGATCACCGTATTGCTTGTCATATATCGTTAAGCAATTGCTGCATTGATAACTTGTTATGTAACCATTAACATGAACATCCTTCTTTACCTCGCTCGTATGTTCCTTCTCAGGATTAAGTTGCCTGAAATACAATTTACTTAATTCAATAAGCAACGAGGGAATCATCTCTTTTTTTACGCCCCTTGCATACGTGTGATGAACGACATTGTTTGGATTGAAATTCTTTGCGTATAAAATGTTGTAGTTCTCTCCAGGTGTGGACCCGATTTGTGCGCTCTTCTCAATTACGATGGCCGTGAATAAAAACATATCACGGCCAGTTTTAATGGTGAATGTCAATCCATGTGTACTGATATCCTGCTGATCGAGTTCCCTTACCAGGAACTTTTTTAATTCAAGCGCTTCACGATCCATCACCGGAAGGTGCCAGTTCAATTCAAGCGAAGAATGTCGTTCGTTGATACCAAATTTTCCCATCAGTTTTTCCCAACGTATCCGGTCAGATGCCTTTATACCTTTTATGATAAAAGCTTTCCAGGGTATGATATTGATCTTGCTGATATTGGTCTCTTGACATAACCGACACGCAGCCGTCATGAAATCTATATCGTACTGATTGTTTCGCCAATAAAGTCCCAGCCAATATTGGTTATTGAGCATGGCATTGAGGCCCTCATAGTAAGGGAACGGGGTCTCTGAAAATTTTAATTGTTCCTGAATCGGTTTATAGTTAATTCTCACATAGTTATTCTTGAGAACCATATGAAGTTCTTCCGCGGTGAATGGCAAAAGCTCAAGAAATATTTTTTCTAGTTCGCGCGTGATCTTGGGTATATCCTGGCCATATATAAGCCGCGGCCAACTCTCAATGACCTGTCCCTTTCGGGGATCACGAATGTAGAGGTACCAATAATTTTCTTCTTTGGATGCGATAAAGTTCAGCTCCCCTGTGAACAAGGGGACAAGGCCTTGGACGGGATCTACAATGTTAATCTTTAGCCTCGGCATGTATTCAAATCCATCGATCACGACGTTGTAAGTATCTTCCTTAACCCAGTTAGTCGTCTCCACAACATTTACGGCGGCATAAGAGCTCACAATATTTTGATAGATCGATTGATCGCTACCAACCTCATATTCGATATTAATGGCACGAAACGCTTTTTCGAGTGACTTCTCGTCAGCACCTTGGGTAGGAAACATAATATCCTGGCGAGAACCAAACAGCACATATTTATTGCCTAGATTTTTGGACAACTCCATAATCTTCAGCAAGTCGGCCGGAGATAAAAAGCCCCCCTTCACAAACGCTCTGATCAGATCACTCTTCTTTTTTGTTTCCATGTTGAAAAGCTTAAAGCGGAAAGCGGAAAGCTTAAAGCAAAATCGGGTTTATATTTAATTAACTCATCTTATTTGAGGCAGAAATTTCCAGCCGCAGGCAAAAGCTTTCTGCTTTTAGCTTTAAGCTTTTCCACGAATCAAACTTTTACTAAACTGTCTCTCATAATCTGCTGAATTTCAGGCTTACAACTCCCGCACCCCAGTCCCGCGCCAGAGCGTTGGCAAAGCGCGTTAAGTGTATGAGATCCTTCTTCCATGAGTTTAATTAAATTTCCTTCGCCTACCTGATTGCAAGAACACACCAATTTACCTACGACAGGTTCAGCTTTTTTACCGGAACGAAGTAACTGCATTCTTCTTTCCGACAATTCGATTTTATTTTCAATGAGTGCTTTGAATTCAGCAAATTCACTTTTGTCTCCAATCAGAATCGCGCCAACTAACCGATCGTCTTTAATAATACACTTTTTATAATACCGTAACGACCTGTCGATGAATAATATCTCATCGTAACCCTCGGAATTTACAGGTACATCCGGGATGCCTATGGAACAAAGATCGAGACCAGATAATTTCAAAATGTTCATCGACACGGCGCCGTCGTAAAGGCTTTGCAAATCTCCCAAGATAAAGTTGGCTAGGACATCAGCTTGTTTTTCCGCAGCCACTGTGATGCCCATCATCCTGCCTTGATGTTCGGCAATTTCGCCGATCGCAAATATATCGGGGTCGCTCGTTTGCATATAATCATTTACAGTAATTCCCTGCGCAGATTCCAGTCCTGCTTCGAGAGCAAATTCAATATTAGGCCGCGTTCCTACTGCATAGACCACAGCATCAGCCTGTAAAATCTTTCCACTTCGCAAACGGGCTTGGAGTTTTCCTTTCTGATGCGCAGGTTCAACCGCCTGCACCTGATCGTTCATGTATACAGTAATATTTTTTTCTTCGATAAAGTCTATTAAAAGTTCGCCTGCTAGATTATCGATCTGGCGTTCCATCAACCTGCTGCCTAGCTGCAGTATCGAAACGTTAATGTCAATATCGCTTAGGGAGGCTGCCAATTCCAATCCCAGGAGTCCTCCACCAATAATAAGGACATGACCTTTTGGTTCCAAAAAGTTCTTAAGTGTATCCGCATCGTGGCGTGTGCGCATGGTGAATATCCCAGGTAAGTTAACAGGAGCATCTTTTGGAATGTGCGCTCGCGTGCCTGTAGCTAAAATGAGCTTATCATAGGTATGCCGCTGTCCCTGCTTATCGACAATATACCTTTCCGCGCGGTTGATCTCAACAATTTCAGTTTCAAGATTTAGTTTGACATTCAACGCTTCAAATTCTCCTGCCTGAAACTTCTGCAGCTTATCCCAGGACAACTTATTGTTTACATATTCGGGAAGCAGTACGCGATTATAGAATGGATATTTCTCTTTCGAAAAAACCTGTATTTCGTCCGTGTCATTAAGGGAGCGGTAGGTACATAAAAACCGGTATGACGCAGCACCCGCACCGGCAATAATAATCTTTTCGACGGCCTTCTTATGTTTTCTTACCTCAGCCGCTGAAAATTTAAAATCAGGTTCTTTGGAAATCGGATCCACCAACGTGCTGGTAAGATTGTTTGCCCGGGCATGATCCTGGTTCAAAATTTTTCCCCAATGCATAGGCAAAAAGATGACGCCTTTCTTGATGTCCTCAGTAACTTTAGCACGAACCCGCACTTCACCACGATCATTTTCAATGGTTACGACATCACTGTCCTTGATGTTGCGAATAAATGCATCTTGTGGGTGTATCTCCACAAAGGGCTTATCGATGTGCTGACGAAGTTTGTTTACTTTCCCAGTCTTCGTCATCGTATGCCACTGATCACGAATGCGACCTGTAGTCAGAATCAGCGGAAATTTTTTACTGACGGGCTCAGAAAGATTTTCCGGATTGTCCAACGGAAAAAATCTTGCTTTTTTTGAAGGAGTATAAAATAAATGATCGGTGAATAATCTTTTTGTGCCTGGATGATCTGACGCGGGAACCGGCCACTGAAATGTCCCCTCTGATTTTAGTCTGTCATAAGAAAGTCCACTGATATCAATATTTGTATTTTGTGTGAGCCTGCAATGTTCTGCATAAATTTCAGCGGGCGTGTTATAATTGAATCCTTCAAAACCCATGGCCCGGGCAAACCTGCACAATATTTCGCTGTCTGGTAGCGCCTCACCCGGAGGATTAACTACTTTGCTTAGGTGGCTTATCCTTCTATCAGAGTTCGTCATCGTTCCTTCCTTTTCAAAATGCCCGGCCGCCGGAAGAACTACATCTGCAAATTCCAGGGTATCAGACCTGCGTGAAATTTCCTGAACAACAACAAATTTTGCTTTCTTCAACGCAGCCGCTGCGCGCCTTGAATCAGGTAAGCTTACCATTGGATTTGTACACACAATCCATACCGCTTTCAATTCTCCCCGCTCCAATGCTTCGATCATTTGCGTGGCCGTCAGACCTGGTTTGTCCGAAATCGCTGGTGCACCCCAAAAATCAGCTACTTCTTTTCTGTGTTGTTCGTTGCTAATGCTGCGGTGAGCGGCAAGCATCGTGGCCAACCCTCCCACTTCCCTTCCGCCCATGGCGTTTGGCTGACCCGTTAGAGAAAATGGACCAGATCCGGGTTTCCCGATTTGACCGGTAATAAGGTTGAGACTTATGAGGGCAAAATTTTTCTTTACCCCAATGACACTTTGATTCAGCCCCATAGCCCACAATGTAAGAAATCCCGTGGAAGAAGCTATGTAGCTAGCGGCTAGCTGAATCTCATCTACTGTAATATCACATTGCTGAGCTGCTTCCTCAACCGTAAATTTAAAAACAGAGTCACGGTACTTTTCGAATTCTTCCGTGTGTTTGGAAATAAAATCATAATCGACTTCACCATTTTCAATAAGTATACGCGCAATTGCGTTGTACACATAAATATCTGAACCAGGAGTGATTTGTAAATGCAGATCAGCAATAGAACAACTTTGCGTTTTTCTAGGATCTACAACAATGATTTTAACCTCCGGATTATTTTGCTTACGCTCTTCAACCCGTCTAAACAAAACAGGATGACACCAGGCTGGGTTAGCGCCGGCAATCAAGAAGCAATCGGCCAGCTCGATATCATCATAAGAAACAGGCACAGCATCTTCTCCTAACATATTCGCATATCCCGCTACTGCACTGCTCATGCAAAGCCGTGAGTTCGTGTCAATATTATTGGTGCCAATAAAACCCTTCACGAGTTTGTTTGCTATATAATATTCTTCAGTCAAACACTGGCCTGATACGTAAAAACCAACTGCATCGGGACCATAATTATCAATGATAGATTTAAAAACGGCGGCGCTTCTCTTCATGGCCGCATCCCAGGTAACACGTTGATAGGGATGGTTCCTGCTCCATCGCATTTCGGGATATAACAGCCGATCACGGGTATCCTGCATAGCGTAATGAAGATTCATACCCTTGGAGCAGAGCATGCCTTTATTTGCAGGGTGATCTTTATCACCTTCGATGACAAGGTTGTTTTTTCTGTCTTTCTTTACTACGATGCCACAGCCCACGCCACAATACGAACATGTTGTTTTAAAGCTCCCTTCTTTTTTCATTACCACTGTATAAATTGTTACATAAACACATTTTCACCCTCACTCAATTCAGATAGCGCCGTTCAGTGCTCTTCTCCGAAGAAGGTCGGAGCATAGCTACGCAGCCTTTTCCTCTTTATAAAATTCTGATTCTTCTAAAGCCACCTTCTCAATCAACAAACTTAATAGGCGCTCTCGAATCACTTTGTATTCGGGTAGGTTCACCGTTTCTTTTTTATTACGCGGTCGGGGTAGGTTAACTTCTTCAATCTCGCGGATAGTCGCAGCCGGACCGTTGTTCATTACGACAATACGATCCGAGAGAAAAACAGCCTCTTCAATATCATGAGTCACCATTATAATAGTTTTAGAACGATGCGTGAGATTCCATAATTTTAATAACTCGATATGAAGGGAAGCTTTGGTTAAGGCATCCAATGCGCCGAAAGGTTCATCCAATAAAAGAACTTCCGGATCGATGGCAAACGCCCTGGCTATCGCCACGCGTTGTTTCATACCTCCTGAGATTTGTTTGGGATATTTTTCCCGATGGTCCCAGAGATTTACCATCTTCAGGTATTTCTCAGATAGCTCGTGCTTCTCTGCTTTGCTTTTATTTTTCAACGCCGCATCTACAGCCTGAAAGATATTCTGATACACGGTAAGCCATGGAAGTAAGGAATAGTTTTGAAAGACAATTCCACGGTCAGGGCCAGGACCTTTTATTTCTTTACCGTTTAGTACAACCTTCCCTTTCGTGGGGAAAACCATTCCTCCCACCGCATTCATGATCGTTGACTTTCCGCAACCCGAATGGCCGATGATTGAGATGATTTGACCTTTCTCAACTTCAAGGTTGATATCATTCACGGCCACAAATTTTCCTTTCATTGTATTGAAAGCAATTTCCATATTTTCAATTTTCAGATAGCTCATACAGTTTCAGTTAGATTGAATAGGTTACTTTTTTTTCCATATATGCGAATCCTCTATCGAGGAGCAGCCCAACTAATCCAATGATCACGATGGCTGAGATGACTCTTTCAAGACTTAACGCATTCCAGCTATCCCACACAAAAAAACCGATGCCCAGTTCCACCCGAGAGCATTTCACCTGCTACAATCACCAACCACGCAACGCCAATACTTAGACGCAGGCCTGTGATAATGTGCGGTAAACTAAACGGGATCAAGACCTTGGTAAGATATTTCCATCTCGAAAAACCAAAAGCCTTTGATACATTTTTATGGTCATCGGGAATAGAAGCGACGCCAAAGGCGGTGTTGATTAAGTGTGGGCCATAGCGAGGTGATTACAATAATAAAAATGGTAGCATCGCTTGCCGACTGAAACGCCACGAGGCCAATAGGAAACCAGGCAAGAGGAGAGACAGGTTTTAGAATCTGAACTATGGGATAAAAAACCTTTTTGCAAAAAGCGTTTGATCCCATCAACAACCCTATGGGTATTGCAATCAAAGAACCTAGCAAAAAACCTGTAAATACACGACTCAGAGAGCTGAATAATTGCAACGCTATTCCCTTCTCGTTTGGTCCATAGTCATAAAAGGGGTCACTTATCAGTTCCCAAAACACTAGGGATGTAGCCACTGGGCCGGGAAGCTCTCCTTTCGTAATCAGGCTCACCAAATACCAAATACTTATCAATACAACTAACCCAAGAAGATTATAAGAAAAACTAATCAATACGGATCCTATTTTTTTTAAGGCGTTTTGCATTCTTGGCGATGAAGAAGCCTCGCTCCCTTTCATCAACTCGCTGGTCATAGACGTTGTCATGGCAATTGCTCTTTTCATACTATATGTTTTACGTTAAGCACATCTCAATTGAAGAGGTTAACGGTAACTCTATTGATTAATACTGTTTACTTGTTTCAAATACTCTGCTGGATTATTCGGATCAAACTTCGCTTTGTCAAGATCAAGGGTAAACGGTTTCATATCGTCTTCCGGTATTTTGATTTTCATGCTGGTGGCCACTTCCTTATATAAATCCTGAAGGATAAGTTTATCGGCGATGGCTTTGTAGTCGGGAGCCTCTTTGAGGTAATCAAATCGCATGTATTGAGCCATGAACCAGATCGCATGTGATTTCCTTGGAATATTCGTTTCGCCATTGCGATGAAATAGCATATAATCGTCCGTGTAGATTTCTGTACCTTGATCGCATCCCAGATTGTAATCACCCATAAGCCGGGCTTCAATTACATCTGCGGGAGCATTTACATATGGAGGTTTGCCGATAATCTCCGCCGCTTTCTTTCTGTTCGCACGATTGTCCAACCATTTACAGGCTTCCAGCACTGCTTTCATGACTGCCTTCAAATCTTCACGCCTGTCTTCGCTAAATTTTTTGTTTACCACCAATGCTTTTTCAGGGTGATGCTTCCAGATGTCCTGCGTAGAAATTTCGGTAAAACCGATGCCTTGTTTAACGGCTACTCCATTCCACGGTTCGCCTACACAATAACCGTCCATGTTACCTACTTTCATGTTTGCCACCATTTGAGGGGGAGGAATGGTGATGATCTTTGAAGTCTTCTGGCTCACGTTCGCTGCGGCTAGCCAGTAACGCAACCAGATATCGTGGGTGCCGCCGGGAAATGTCATGGCAAAAGTAACTTCCTTGTCAGCTTTCAATTTGGCAGCCACCACCGAAGCCACTTTGTTGGTTTGCTTAAATCCTACCTTTCCGCAAAAATCTTTAGATAAAGTAATCGCCTGACCATTGTTGTTAAGTATTAAGGCTACCTTCATTTCCGATCCTTCCTTCCCTCCTATTCCGGTATAAACTGAAAAAGGCATGCTAAAAAGACAATGCGCGCCATCCAGTTCTCCTGTTAAAATTTTATCCCTGACGTTAGCCCAGGACGCCTCTTTAGATACCTCCACATTCACACCGTATTTTTCAAACAAGCCCAGTTCTTTGGCCATAACGATAGGTGCGCAATCTGTAAGCGGAATAAATCCAAGCCGAATTACTTTTTTCTCGCTTACGTTGTCGACTAACGGAGCAGCAGATGTAAGTATCATTAAAACCATTGGGAGCACTATCCAGGAGAAAGCCGCTTTTATAAAATGTGTTATCCTTTTCATGATCAAATTCGTTTAGGTTACTTAAAAATAAATTCAGGTTTGATAGAAATCATCAGGTAAGCCCAACTCGAAAATGTGTCCGCATTTTTTACATTTTTTACCTTGGATGATAGTAGCGTGGATGTCGAAAACATAGTGGAGTATCCACCTTCTATGTTGATCACTTTGGTCAAGCCATAGTTGAATACAAAATCGAGTTCCGTGCCCAAGGCTTTATCGAGTTCTGCTCCCACTTCATTTATTACAGCAGTTGGAAGTGCGAACCGATGGGCGTCGAGAGAAAGCGTAATGTTATCTTTTGGTTTGTATTTAGCTTTCAAGTATAATATCGACTAAGCCATTGGGTCCAAAGCCATCGGCTACATAGAAGTAGTCCATATAACCCCAGAATTTATGGGGCGTACCATATAATGGATCAAAGCGCTGAAATCTTTTGGTAGGATCAGATCCATTATTACCTGAAGTAATATCAGCGCCGGGCCCGAAGCTAAATTTTCTACCCACTGAATACATCGTGGACAATGAGAGGAGATATTCATCCAGAGAAGTTCCTTCACGATACTTTCCTCCCTGATAAAAGGCGCTGGCTGTAAAGGCAAGTTTTCTGAAAGCAGTTCCGACCAGATGACCTCCTACGGTAACCCGGCTCCAGGCGCCCTTCTCATAAATCGGAGTCTTTTTTTCAACATCTGTCTCAGCAAAATGGAATTTGCTGAAATCATCTTTGAAAGCGAGAAGGGATGCACTTCCAAAATGGAATTTTTTAGCTACGTATAAAAATTGCATTGACTTATAGAGCGCAGCTCATACCATTGGTGCTCGCTGCATATCCCGTCGGTGTACCATTATAAATATGATTTGATTTCCGCTCGGCATTTTGATTGTAGGCAACACCCAAGTGTGCAGTCCAACCGTTGTGATCAAATTTGAGCAGGGCTGCATCGTGTCTTCGCGCCTGCTGAACCAGTCAAGATTTCCCAGCAGTCGTACATCGTCATACACTAATTCCTGACGACCTATTTTTACCGTAAAATTTTTAACGACTTTTCCGGTATCAACCAGACTGATTTCGCCCCATGCTTCGTGGACCATAAATCCATCAAAGGCATCGGTGGTGATACGGTTGATAGATGAAGCATCCTGGCCCCATACTCTGACATCCTGTAAGGAAGCATAAATCTTAAAGCGATGTGCAGCGTATCCGAAATTAAGCCGGGTTCGTTGAGAAGTAAAAATGGCTGGAACTGTATCCTGAACGGAGGGAGTACCTTGACCGTCACGTAGTTCAGTTCGTGTTCTGATCTGGCCGGAAACAGTGAATTGTGCCTGAAGCTGGCTCGTCAGGCACAAGCAAAAAAGAAAGGCTAAAATTGGTGAGTAAGTTTTCTTATCCATATTTTTGATGTTTAGTGTTACAACTAAATGCTTGTCCCCTGGAAGAATTCGTAGTTCTGAAAGGGGACTTTTTTTGTGGGGTTCGTTACCTGGTAACTTTCCCTGAGGTTGACTTCTTTTATCTATCTTCGTCCGTTAGATTTAGGTTCATGAGTTAGATTTAGGCGATAGCTTCTTCTAATACAGGTTTTTGAGTAGCGATTTCCGACTCAACGCTAGCTTGAATTGAATCCGGATTTGATTTTCTTAGAAAGACTTAATGCAAGCGAAATGAACGACACCAGCGTAACAGCAATGCCTATGGTAAAAGGCTTTCACGATAGGAGATGGTTTCTGAGGCAAAAAGAAATCCGGCGAGAACAGCGCCAACATTTCCTCCAGCGCCCACAATGCCTGAAACTGCGCCCATCGCTTTTTGATTGATGAAAGGCACTACCGAGTACGTTGCGCCATTCGACATTTTAAGGAATAAGGCAAACAATAGCATGGTGGCAATCGCCCATGGAAGCGTATCCATGGTTGAAAAGAGCATGATGCCGAGACCCTCCAGCAAAAGAAAAACTCCGAGTATTAATATTCTTCCTTTCAAGCCCCATTTTTTTCCCGCCTTGTCGCCAAAAATTCCACCCAGGGCACGGGCGAAAATATTCATCATACCAAACGTTCCGGCGATAATCCCCGCTTCCTTCAGTCCAAGATGGAAGTTGTCGACAAAATAAAGTGTAGCGATATTGTCGATCGTAATTTCTATACCGAAACAAGCTCCATAAGCAAGAAATAAAACCCACACCCGATAGTCTCTGCAGGCGCTTAAAAAACTTCCCTTCGAATCATTTGACTTTGCTCTGAATCTGGATTTGTTTTTCGTAAGTCTCTTACATTTCCTTCCGGAGTATCTTGTGTAAAGAAATAGTAGATGATACCCATGATAAACAACGCTACCCCTGGAATCACCATGCTGTATCGCCAAGCTTCTTCATTGAGATAGCCGATCCCAATGAAAGCTGCAAATACTAGTGGCATAACCATAAGCGTAACACCTCCGCCCATATTTCCCCATCCCGCGGCCGTCGCATTCGCCGTACCCACTACATTGGACGCGAACATCACCGAAGTGTGATACTGCGTAATAACAAAAGAGGCTCCGATCACGCCAATGGCCAGCCGAAACAGCAAGAAGGTTTCATAGCTATTGCTGAATCCGATGCACATGACAGGAATAGAGCCGACAATAAGCAAAATGGTATACGAAATTCGGGGACCGATCCTATCGCATAGCCAACCAAAAAAAAGCCGGGCAAAAATGGTGATGGCCACGGAGGCAATAATAATGTTACCAATTTGTCCTTTGGTCAGTCCGAGATCTTCCCGAACCACCGGCATTAAAGGCGCGATACCAAACCATCCGAAAAAACAAAGAAAAAAGGTGATCCAGGTAATGTGGAATGTCCGCATTGGGACTGATTTAAAATCAAGTAGATCGATTCTCGTGGCTTTCATTAAGACTGGTTTAACATAGGGATAGCAATGTTTTTTACGTATTAAAAGTAAGTAAACAGATCATATTAATACGTATAAATACGTAAAATTATTACCGAAATGGATTTAAATACGTAGAAAATCGATTGCAGGAAAGTGGGTAGAAGTCTGGCACCTAGAGACCAACCATTAGAAAATTGTATCGCTGAAAATTATAGTACACATCCGCGCCGCTTAAAAATGAATGCCATAAAAAAACTTTTACTTTGCGCCTCACACTCGTAAAGCTTCAATGAAAAGAATCCTCATTCTCTATTATACTCAATCAGGTCAGCTGTTATCTATTCTTCAATCACTGGCAAGGCCTCTCATCAACGCAGGCCATACCATACATTTTGAAGAGATTCAACCCGCGGAAAAATTTCCCATTTCCCTGGAGCTCATATCAATTTCTTCAACGCTTTCCCTGAGACATTTCATCAGAAACCTCAGTCACTGAAAAGTATTATCCGAAAAGGCAATAATGGATACGATCTGATAATTCTAGGTTATCAGCCCTGGTTCCTTACCCCTTCCCGTCCTGTAAGTTCATTTCTCCAAAGTGAGGAAGGCAAAAAGATTTTATCAAACAAGCCTATCGTGACCGTGCTGGGATGCCGAAACATGTGGTTAGGCGCGCAGGAGAAAGTAAAAAGAAGAATAAAGGACGCGCAATGCCAAACTGGTTGGTCATATTGCACTTATTGACAGATCGCCGAACCTTACCAGTCTTATCACTATTCTCCGGTGGATGTTCACCGGTGACAAAAACCCATTTTGGTTTTTTCCCGCAGCAGGAGTCTCAGAACACGACGTTGAGCATGCCCAAAAATATGGAGATTTAATTAATCAGGCGCTTGATAAAAATGAGTTATGAAAACCTGCAATCCAAATTAAACCAAACAGGTGCTATCGATATAAAACCAAATCTAGTGTTACTGGAACGACGCGGGCAAAAAGCTTTTTCAGTATGGTCCAAATTTATAGCCTCCGGCGGACCTGTACATTCGACGGCAACGAAAAATCAGGGTTTATATATTTATGTACTTGCTTCCTACGGCTATCTTTTTTTTGTCGCCGTTATTATGGATTGTTTCAAGAATTTTACTTGCTGTAAATCGAAAACAACTAATCCAAGATGTCGAATATTATAAGCAGAATACGTTACGCCAAAATTAAAGTGACTTAATCTTGAAAAACGATTGCCCTTACGAAATTTTTTGTAACCCCACGTTGTTACATAACGATCTATACAGTAACATGCATTACAAGGTGTATTAACACGTTAATCGCTGGTGTCCGAAATGGGTTTAATTGTTTTAATTCTTAAAGGAAAAAACTAATTTCGAGCTCAAATTGCCTAAACCAAAAAGGCCCCAAACTGGCCCAAACTTATAGCAGAGAATGAATAGGAGTGTTTACATCACAAAATTAGCGAAGTTTCCTACCCAACGATCCCGTATCGAATGAGGAGATGGAGAATATTTTGGGGAGGATCAACGATCAGGCTTCAAAGGCAAAGCCACTTATTTTGCGAAATAACCAGATAAAAACCCGGTATTATGCATCCGATAAACAGGGGAATCCGACACATACCAATACGGAATCTAACAAAGTTAGCAGTAGAAAAACTTTTTGACAACAACTTCGGACTTGAGGATATTGAAGTGTTGTCGTGTGGTACGACAACCCCTGATCAGCTTTTACCAGCACATGCTGCCATGGTGCACGGTGCCCTGGGTGGACATTCGGTCGAAATCAATTCTACGACAGGTGCTTGCAGCGCCGGAATACAAGCGCTCAAATTTGGTTATCTTGTCTGTGTTGTCCGGAACGGCATCCAACGCTGTCTGTACTGGCTCCGAAAGATTTTCAATTTGGATGCTGGCCAAATATTTTAAGGAAGAAGGTGCAAAAGTAGCTCAACTAGAAGGCGATGGGATCATCGCTTTCGAAAAGGATTTTTTGCGCTTCATGCTTTCAGATGGTGCCGGTGCCGCATTATTACAAGACATGCCTAATCCAACGGGATTATCGTTAAAGATTGAATGGGTTGAGCAACGCTCTTTTGCGCATGAACTTCCTGCCTGCATGTATGCGGGCGCCATTAAAGATGCTGCCGGTGAATTTATTGGATGGAGTGATCTGGATCAGGACGTCTGGACTGGCGAATCTGTATTTGCTATAAAACAAGACACTAAACTACTAGGAGATTTTATAGTTAAAAAAGGGGGCGAGATTGCTAAAAAATCTCGCAGATTCTAAAAAGTTTGATACCTGAAAAAATAACTTACTTGCTCCCTCATCTTTCATCCCAATATTTTGCTTCGCGGATCGACAAAGAAATGATTCGCTTAGGATTGGATATTCCTATTTCGAAATGGTTTACTAACCTTATCCTGGGTAGGAAACGTGGGTGCGGCTTCACCTTACTTGATGTTGGAGGAATTATTTCAATTCCGGAAAGCTAAAGAAAGACGATCAGTTGTTGTTGATGATTCCGGAAAGTGCCCGTTTCAATTATGGCGTATGTCTTATTAACCGTAGTTTAATAGCCCTGTTAATATTGGTAGATGAGTTTAATTTTACGAATAGATCTTTAAAATAACTGTCGTCTGAATTTGAGTGATCTGACGACTGAACCTTCATTAAAACCGATTAACGGACAACCGATATGGAAAAGGATCAGGTACCACAAGATCAGGAAAATCTCAACGAGGGTAAATTAGCCAAGCTTTACTATGCTACGGATGATAAAGGCCACTATGTAAAAGTGAACAGCATTGGGTGGGAACCCGAAACTGTTGCTATGCAACAAGCCTGGGAAGTCGTGAATGATGAAGTTGAAGATGCCCGCAAAAAAGTGCTTGAAGGTAAAGCCAGTCCACTTACTGTATTACATTAAAAAAAATATTATGACTCCTTCGCTGGTGGCAAGCTATGCTTCTACATTTAGTTTCATGGTACGATTACATTGCATCCCATTTTTCTTTAAAAAACTTTCACGACAAAGATTGGAGAAATACGCGTACACCTTCCGCATATCAGTAGAAGAACTTACCGATATAGAACGACTCAAAGAAACATGATCGTTAATTTTACGCATAAGCAATCTGCCCACTGCGAAAGTGGAGTGGTTTCCAATCTATTGCGATTTCATGGAATGGAATTTGACGAGCCCATGGTATTTGGAATTGGATCGGGTTTGTTTTTTTCATACTTGCCTTTTATTAAGGTAAATGGTATTCCTGTAGCAGCCTATCGCATATGGCCAGGGCAAATTTTTAAACGATTTTCTGAACGCATCGGAATAAAAATAGAAACTAAAAAATTTTCAAATCCCGCGTAAGCGATGCTTGCGCTGGACAAAATGCTTGAGAAGGGTCAACCTGTAGGCATGCTTACTTCAGTTTTCTATCTTAACTATTTACCTGCCGCCTATCGTTTCCATTTCAATGCGCATAACATTATTGTTTTTGGAAAAGAAAATGGCAAATACCTGGTGAGTGATCCGGTAATGGAATACACGACAGAAATTTCATACGAAGATCTTGTTCGCGCGAGGTTTGCGAAAGGAATGCCAGAACCCAGTGGCCGAATGTATTATCCTGTAAAAATCCCAAGTGACTATAGTCTTGAAAAAGCCTTGTGGAAAGGTATCAAACAAACCAGCGATCATATGACCCGAATACCCATGCCATTGGTAGGATCCAAAGGAATGAAATACCTTTCCAAACGGTTGAGGTATTGGCCGGAACGCATCGGCGATCGCAAAGCTATTTTATGGCTGGGTAACCTTATCCGGATGCAGGAAGAAATTGGTACCGGAGGCGCGGGATTTCGTTTTATATACGCAGCCTTTCTGGACCAGGCCAGCACTAAACTTCAAAATGAAAAACTTTTTAATCTTTCCAGACAGCTCACAAAAAGTGGAGATCAGCTTCGCGATTTCGCTTACTATGCAGGACGGATTTGTAAGAACCGAAAATCGGATACAAAAACTTTTGCAGAACTCGGCGACATGTTAGAAGCATGTGCTCAACGCGAGCACGAGATTTTTCAAGAACTGTATGAAGTGAGCAAGTCAAAATGAGCACATGCGCAGTTCGATTAGATGGGCTCACGAAGCAGTATCCTCACTCTCCCAAACGAGCTGTTTCAAATTTAACTTTTGAGATACAGGAAGGATCTGTGTTTGGTTTGCTCGGTCCGAATGGTGCTGGTAAATCAACTACGGTTATGATGCTTTGCGGACTCATGCGTCCGGACGCTGGATCTATTGCTATGTTTGGATTGGATATCATGGAGCACGGGGTCGACATACGCAAGCGCATCGGTGTAGCCCCTCAGGAGATAGCCTTATTTCCAACCCTCACCGCATATGAAAATCTATTTTATTTTGGCCGGATGTATGGCATGAAGGCATCGATAATTCGTGCTCAAATCAAAAAATATCTACACATTTTCGGCTTGACTGAAAAGAGAAAAAAAATCGTCCAGACATTTTCCGGAGGAATGAAAAAGCGGTTAAACCTCATTGCCGCATTGCTTCATCAACCCAAGCTTATAATCTTGGATGAACCTACGGCCGGCGTAGATGTTCAATCTCGCAACATGATCCTCGACTTTTTAACTGATCTTAAATCGGAAGGTACCACAATCATATACTCTTCTCATGTGTTGGAAGAAGCTGAACGAATCTGCTCTCATCTGTGCATCATTGATGAGGGAAAATTAATTACAGAAGGCACGTGTACATCCGATCATGAAGACACATGATGATTGCAAAAATCTTGAACAGGTATTTCTAAAATTGACAGGTAAAAATATTCGAGATTGAAAGTTTTCGCAACGATATACAAGGAATTCTTACTACTCGTTCGCGATCCAGGTGGAGTGGCTTTGATCTTTATCATGCCGTTGGCTTTAGTCATCGTGATGGCGCTGGTGCAAGACGCTCCTTTCCGTGACTATCAGGAATTAAAACTGGAAGTTTTATTAATAGATCAGGATCGTGATTCATTAAGCGCAAAAGTGATGAAAGCTTTTAAAGCTTCTCCCAATGTGATTCTGGTATGAAAAGATGATACAATTGAAGCTAAAAAACTCGTTCAGGCGGGAAAATTTAAAGCTGCACATTGTTTTACCTCCACATGCCAGCGAAAATCTAAGACGTAAAACCAAGCAATTGATCGCGCAGGTATTTTCCAACTTTGGATTTCCGGCGGAAGTCGATTCCGCTGAACTTCCGGTTATTGATATTAAAATATTTTTTGATCCTGCTATAAAAGCAAATTACAAACAAGCCCTATCCGGCTCGGTTGAAAAAATTGCGGCCAACGTCCAAACCGAATGGGTACTTGACGAGCTTCAACAACAGTTAAGCGAGGGAAAATCAGAAACTCCAAAGATCGCTTTTGATTTATCCAAGATCATGCGCGTTAACCACCGGTTTGCCTCCGAAAATAAATATCAAGGTCTTATGCTTAACTCCGTTCAACACAACGTGCCGGCCTGGACCATGTTTGCTATGTTCTTTATTCTATATCCACTGGCGGGAAATTTCATCAAAGAACGAGAAGAAGGTAGCATGCTTCGGCTTCGATTGATCTCAGGCTCGCAGTGGCCCGTTATCTTTGGTAAGTTTGCATTCTATTTTATGATTTGCCTTCTTCAGTTTTTACTGATGATTGCTGTTGGCATTTATATTATGCCACTGCTCGGACTTACCGAGCTCACCCTGGGAAGTAATCCTATTGGCATTCTCATCACTGCATGTTCTGTAGCAATGGCCGCAACAGGATATGGGGTTTTAATTGGAGTCTACTTCCGGACTCCTCAACAAGCGCTTGCGTTCGGTTCAGTTTCGGTCGTTATTCTTTCCGCTATCGGAGGAGTTTGGGTGCCCGTTTATGTTATGCCGGAAATTTTACAAGCCATCAGCCGATTTTCTCCCATGAGTTGGGGATTAGAATCTTTTAATGATCTATTTTTACGACAGGCCTCGATACCCGCTATTTTACCAAATGTTTTACGATTAATGGGTTTTGCTCTGGTAGCGTTAGTTGCCAGTGTCATTATTCATAAATCGAGAACAGTTGTGTAATGCGCAATTTAAACGCTAAACCATGAATCAAACCGTAGATGAACTTATCGTAGAACTTCGGGAAGAACTTATCAAACAATTAAATCTGGAGGATATGCTTCCGAAAGGTTTTGATGAAAATACACCCTTGTTTGGAGAGGGCCTTGGCCTTGATTCAATAGACTCGTTAGAATTGGTCGTGCTGCTGGATAGAAATTATGGTATTAAATTGAAAGATCCGAAAGAAGGCAGACACGTGTTTCAAAATATTCGCACGATGGCCGAATACATCGCAAAGAACAGACCCCAGGTATGAGCAGACGTGTGTTTATCACAGGTTTCGGCATCATCACATCCATTGGTAAGAACGCAGAAGAAAATTTTCAAGCTCTAGTGCAGAGGAAGCACGGATTTGAAAAACTCGACGTTCTTGATACGGTCCACAGAAATTCATTAACAGCTTGCGAAATTAAAATTCACGACAAAGAGTTATTTGAATTCGCAGGAGTACCACCTCATGAAGGCTTTACACGCACCGCGCTGTTAGGCTTGATTTCATTGCAAGAAGCAATTGATAGTGCCGGTCTTTCAACAGATGAAATTCATTCATCCGGATTGATTTCTGGCACCACGACAGGCGGAATCCGGGAGTTTGAAAAATACTATTATGAATTAATGGATCCTCTGCTTCAAGGTGATTTCGTACGATTTACGGATACCGCTACCTCCGGAGAGCACTGCGAAAGGATAGCCGACCGAGTAGGAATAAAAAAATATCTTGGTACAATCAGCACAGCATGCTCTTCGTCGGCAAACTCTCTGATGCACGGCGCACAATTAATAAAGAACAACAAACTTAATCGTGTTATTTGTGGGGGCTGCGAAGCCTTATCTAAGTTTACGGTCAATGGCTTTAACACGCTTATGATCCTGGACAAGGAACACTGTCGCCCGTTTGACAGTACGCGGAACGGCCTTAATCTTGGAGAAGGTGCGGCCTACCTTGTGCTAGAATCAGAACCAGAGGTTAATCGTAGGGGCAGAAAACCCATAGCTGAACTTAAAGGATATGGAAATGCAAACGATGCGTTTCATCTAACAGCTTCTTCTCCTGAGGGTGACGGCGCTTTAAATGCGATGACGCTCGCGTTATCCTCTGCGGGGCTACGGCCCAATGAAGTTGATTATATCAACTCTCACGGTACCGCTACTGAAAATAACGATCTTTCTGAAGGCCTGGGAATAAAACGGCTATTTGGTGAACACATCCCTTTTTTCAGTTCAACTAAACCTTATACCGGTCATACACTGGCTGCGGCTGGAAGTATTGAGGCAGTGTATTGTTTACTGGCTATTAAGCAGTCTATTATCTGGCCTAACTTAAATTTTAAGAATGTCATGCCTGAACTGGGGATAGAACCCGTAAAAGAACTAAAGCAAAAAGTTACATTAAGAAATGTGCTCTCAAACTCCTTTGGATTTGGAGGCAATACATCCTCATTACTTTTAGCATCGGCATAGGCTATGGGAGAAAAGACAACATATTTTATTAATGGAGTAGGAATCATTTCGCCTCAAAAAACCGGGAGCGATGCTTTTCTTTCTGACATTACAGAATACAACAAAAATGTTTTAACGTGTATCACTCCAGATTTTAGGGCCTATATCAATCCCATCCAAATGCGCAGGCTGAGTCGTACGTTGCGCATTGGACTAACGGCTGCAACAATATGTCTTCGGGATGCGCGGGTGGAGATGCCCAATGGCATTATTACTGCAACAGGATATGGATTCCTTGAAGAGACCGCTAAATTTCTGACAGAACTTTTGCAACAGAACGAAACTCAGCTGACACCTACCTACTTTATGCAAGGTACATCTAATGCATTGGCGGGGTTAGTAGCGTTGACAATAAAATGCATGGGCTATAACAACACGTATGTTAGCAAGGGGTATGCTTTCGAAAACGCACTAACGGATGCCATGATGCAGTTAAATGATAATGCGTCTGGTAATTTTCTTGTCGGCGCATATGATGAAGCTGCCGAAGTGCAATACAATGCCAGCTTACGATTAACCCACTTTAAAACTGAATACATCAATAACCTTTTACTTTTTCAGACAAATACGAAGGGATCAATACAAGGGGAAGGTGCAGCGTTCTTCCTTATTTCAGGCAAGCCTTCTCAATCCTCATGGTGCTCTGTAAAAGATATGCGCGTGCTCTATAAACCTGAACAGGATGAATTGAAAAATGAGCTGTCAACTTTTTTTAATGAGAACGATATAGATTTCCGTGATATAGATGTTATCGTAGATGGATCAAGTGGCGACGTGGATCACGACGCAGTCATGGCTTCTCTGGTCAGCTTATTTTTTAATGACACCCTTCAGGTGCGTTTTAAACATTTGTGCGGTGAGTATTGCAGCGCTACATCATTTGCTTTGTGGCTCGCGGCGTCTATTTTGAAAAAGCAAGAAGTGCCTGAAATCGTAAAAGTTCAAAAGGAAAAACAGCCTGCCCAGCTAAAGACTGTTCTCATAATTAATCAATATATGAGTAAAAGCTTCTCATTTATTCTACTGCAACAGCAATAGAATAATACTGATCTTAAGCTTTCGCTTTGGCGGATTCTCGAATGAGCCTTGCAGACATAAAACCCAATAGCAAAATCACGACAACTATGGCAATCCAGATAATAGTCCTGGTTGTAAAGAAAGTTTGAAATCCGTCTTTCGGGGTCTTTTTTATTTTTATTTTACCTGCTTCTAACACTTTTACTTCGTTCGGAATACTATCCTTAAAAAAAGGAAGATCATAGACAGCGGCCTTCAATTCTGGCTGACCAAACTTAATTATATATTGATCGTTTTGCTTTAACCAGGCGGTCAGGTACCTATTTGCTTGAAATGATTTTACGGTAGAAATCGTAAGCGGGGGATTGTCTTCGTTCTCAATTACGAGTAAAAGTTCCTGAGTTCTTATTTCTGGAAACTCAAGGTTGGTGGTGGGATTCGTTGTCAATTCAAAATGTTGAATGAGGTTATAATCGCCAGATTGTTTCCCTTTCTTTCCTATTCGCCTTGCGGAAAGTGTTGTCTTTCTCTGATAAAACTTGGGCTCAGTTATTTTTATCGAAAGCTTATCAACGAATTGTACTGTATCAAAAAGCAAATGCACGTACGTCGTCTTTTTCGAGGCATTTTCTGAAGTTATTATTTTACGGGGCACAATTTCAGTTTGCTTTCCATAGAATTCCGCTCTTATAACATTCGATGGGGTAGCCGAGGCCTCATTCAGGCGGATAAAATAGAATTCACAATTGCTTGAAGGCAAATCAGCAATTTTAATTTCCGAGGTTCCTTCATACAAGTCGCTCGCCTGTAAACTAGACGCATCCTTCAACGTAGTCCATTGTTGCCGATCATCGCTTCCTAACACAATGGCATTTTTTGCAATGGTAGGATTTTTAACCACTAAAGTGATACCATTAATAGGATTCAGACTTGAATTACGCAGCATAATCAATGTGCAGCATGCAGGGTTGTGTTCATTTCCTACTATTTCAAATTCATAGATGTGACCAGGATAATTCATTGTATATCCGTTCTGAAGTAAATAAGGAACTTCCTGGTTTCGCTGATCATAAATCCGAATGTCGGAAAAATCATTATTCAAATACACATTTATTGCAGGCGAAATGAATATCCTGTAAAAACCATCGGCTTCAACGCCGGGAATAGTGGCTTCTGCTTCGAACGACTGGCTTGAAGTTTTTGACCAGCAAAAAATGATCAGGATCAGCGCCGCGGTAGATTTCATATCTCCTTTGGATGTTTCACGGAATCCGATACAGGCGGATCGGCTAATAAAAGTTTTTTTAATCGTTGGTACATAAAAGAGACAACTAGCAAGAGCATTCCAAGAGAAATAAATGCAGCTATTTTACCACCCTCTGAAATTCCTTTGATGTCAACAAGAAACAGTTTTAGCAAGGTGACGAGAAAGAGGCTCAAGGAGATAACGCGGAGATGTTTTATTTTTTTCTTCAACCCTATGGCAATTAAACCAAAAGAAGTGATACCCCACAATATGGGATATCCAATTTTATGATTTTGTGTTAGAATATGGTCCATCGAATTATCGGCGGAGTAACCTGATACTACAACGATATGGTCCAGTTCAGCGCTCGCCATGAAGACAAAGAAAAAAACATAAAACCAAGAATAAAGATTATGTGTCTTTGTATTAAAGTCTTTCAGAGTCTGTATTTTCTTTAAGCTCAACCAGGCCACAACCAATAAAAAACCGAGTAATATATAATGAAAAACAAATCCCGTAGACGAGCTTAAAGCATTTAAATAATCGTTGCGTGTTATTATAATCTGACTGTGATAAAACAACATGTAGGATAACATCGCCACTATCCCGGTAAACGCAAGCGCATTTTTTAGCCGCTGTGGAAGAAGAAGTTTTGAAGATACCCGCACTAAACCTACCATGAACAACATATTGTAACTTCCAATGATGATATTTTGAGTACCATAGTCGAAGCCATATGCAACCAATTGATATTGAAGTTCAAGCAATTGCGACATGTATAGGATAACTATTCCTACTACCGTAAGCACTATTTTATACAATTGAATCTGTTCAATCTGTTCTGACTTCTCATTTTTTAGTAGATAAAATGTACCGCCCAATGAAGCAATGGCAAAGAGACTTGTTATATAGGCCTTGTTAAAAATTATCCGCAACGATATTTCCTCATTCCCATGGTAAAGTTGTGACCAATCCATTAGTAAACTAATGATCACCAATACGGTAATAACAACAGAAGCAAGCTTCATCAACCGTATCCCAGATTTTTGAGAAAGCCATAAAAGAAGAACAGCTTCGGCAGACCAGAAAAGTGTAATGTAATTTCCTTCCAGTTGGATGGGAGCAGCCAAACTAATAAACGTCAAGACTAATCCAATTAAAAGAAAAACTAAATTCCTATCCGTTCGCGCGTTTTTATGCAGCGTGTACGCAAAGAGAAAATTGAAGACCGCTAAGGCAGCTGTAAATAGACCTTTGTAGTTATCGCCGTGTACATTATTTAATATCGCCATACCTGCCGCATAGTAAAAGAAAGTATTGCTTAACAGCAAGGTTATGTCAACAGCCTTGAATGCTGCACCCTCTTTCAAATTGTTGATGATGTTCATGCCAAAAAAAACCAGGTAAAAAAGTGTTGCAAAGGTAATGGCGCCCCACAGCATTGAAAGATCCTCACCATTGTACACTCCTCCCAACCACACCCCAAAGAGCAAAACAGTAAAAGCGTACGATATGATGTTGACCAGGTTCCATTTCTTATAGTAAGCCAAAACCAACATCCCTACATCCAGTATAAAAATGTAAGTGAAGAGAATAACATAATTGCCTTCCCCCGAGCTTACCATAAAAGGAGAAGCAAAGCCACCTAAGATCGACAGGATCGCTAACTCTATCCGGTTATATCCTAGAGATAAAACAACGGCAAAGCCGGTAATTATCACCATTAATATAAACGCAGCTGTTTGACTAAATAAATTATATTCATGAAATGCTATGGCAATGGTGAGGTATAAAACAGCTATGCCTCCGCCAACAAGCACCGAACTAAAAGCGATGAAAGTCTTACGCAGTTTATGGGCCACACCCAGTAATGCGCCTCCACATATTATTCCTATAAAAACGCGGCCTATAGGGTTAATCCAATCCTGATCAATAGCGTATTTTACAAAGAAACCTATGCCTAACACCAAAATTCCAATTCCAATTTTGTTAGCTAGATTTTCACCTATAAATTTCTCCAGGTCCGGATTTCTTTCAAAGAAGCCAGGCTTACGAGGTGCGGGAACCTTTTGAATGGGTGGTCTATTTTGATTTGAAGGCGGCGATATTACCTGTGGATATACTATCGTCTCTTCTTTCTTCTTAAGGTCCTCTTTCTTAATCTCCGGAATTTTTTCCTCTGCTTTCTCTTTAACGATTAAGGGGTCGGCGGTTTTAATAACACTTGAAATGATTTCATCCTCTAGAAGCGATTTCTTCTCTGTAGGCTGTGAGGGATATTGACGTACTTTTTTTAATTCCGCAGATAACGCGTCAATCTTTTCCTGAAGCGCACGAAACTTAGATGAAATTGAATTTTTTACATTGATTAAAAGAAGGAAAATGCATAGTCCAAGAATAAAGAAAACTGCTTCCATACATTCAAGTATTTAAAGTATAAATCGAATGAGGTGGTACCGTACGTGTGGAGAAATAATGGAAAAAATTTGACATTTCAGTTTACAGTCATGAGAATGTTCTTGGAGCCTAATTGTCCAAGCCAAGGCTTTCTGTATGCGTTCCCATTGGAGTTTTCTACTCAATTTAGTTGACTTTCATCAGAACCAAAAGTGATGCACCATTTATTGAACAAAATTCCTAACATGCGATGGATTTATATTCAATATGATACTACAGGATACTTCGCAATCAACTAACAAGCAATCATATTATTGATATTTTTGATTTAAATCCACGTGTTCAAAGGTCCTGATATGATTAAATTTTATATTCATAAAGGTTTAGAAAAATTCCAGCCAGAAATATCCTATGTGCTAAAGATCTGGTCATCCAACAATGGATCGGTCATTAATTTTTCAAACTCCCCTGATGATGCGATAACTGTTGGCGGAGAAGCTCAAGCTAATGTGTTCAAAGCGACCCAGTTCCATATTCCTTCCGATGGTCCGTTTTTCCAAGATAAATGTCTTATTGAAGGTAAAACGGGACAACCTGATTATCTGGCTACAGCGTTTTATATGATAAACTCTCTTCAAGAATATCATGACACGGATCGCGATGAATTAAATCGTTTTAAGTTCACCAATAGTTATCAACATAAATTCAAGAATTCAAAAGAGAATATCGTTCAGCATTGTTTTGATGAGATGTCAAAAGCTTTTGGATTTTCTCCTCCTAAAGAAAAAACTAGATTCTTTCTCACGCACGATATTGACATGGTCAACGGAGCCATTTTGGAAGACGGATTCAGCGTTATTAAAAAAGGTCGCATTGACCATTTTCTTAAAATGCTCTTCAATGTGGCTATTTCCAAACCGGATTGGTTGAACATGGATAAAATCATGAAAATTGAAAGTGAGTATGATTGTAAGTCAATGTTCTTTTGGATTGTTAACAAAGGCAAAATAAATCGGCGTGAAAAGAACGCTGATTATTCGTTTCATTCAACTACCATTAAAAAACAATTTAATAGCGTTGAACAAAATGGATTTGAAAATGGAATTCATAAGAGCATTTCATCGGAGCCTTTCGAACATGAATTCAAAAAATTTGGTAAACAACCTTTCTCCAATCGCTACCATTATTTAAAATTCAATTTACCGCAAGCATATCATGACATCGATGAGTCCGGGCTTAGGATCGATGCCTCTCTGGGTTTTGCTGAGGAAATCGGTTTTCGCAATAGCTATGGCTTGCCATTTAATCCTTATAATTTCAAAATCAGAAAACCTTTTTCGTTTGTAGAAGTTCCGCTGCACGTAATGGACAGAACCTATTTTCAATACAAAAAATATTCTGTAATAGAGGCTGAAAAAGATATTTTTGATTTTTTTGAAAGAAATAAGGAGAACTGCGTGCTCGCTATTCTCTGGCACAATAATTTTTTTACAAACTATAAATTCAAGGGCTACCTCAGGTTATACAAAAAGATTCTGTCCTATATTAAGGACAATAATTTCAGTACAATTACACAGCAAGAAATTGTAAAAAAATATTCCATCGCATAATGGCTATCCAAATACGATTACTGCAGCAAACTGAAATAGGCCTAGCCAATAATTTTTTTAACTCCATTTATAAGGTTAACCGGCCTATAAAAAACTTTCAGTGGGAGTTTTTGGAGGGACCTTGTGGCAAAGCGATATATGTGATTGCAGTGGATGACAGCGTTGCGCAGCTTACAAAAATAGTTGGGATTCAATGTGCCATTCCAATTGAGTTGACAAATGCAAAAGGTGACGTCCAGCTTACAGCAAAATCCGAAGATACTTTAGTGGATCCGGCCTACCGGGGCCAAAAAATATTTGAGAGGATGTATGATCTTTTATTCGAGGAATGCAAAAAGGCTGGAGTAAAATACATCTGGGGGTTCACACCCGCAAAAAAAGCCTTTGAACGAATAGGGTTTGAAATCCCTTTTCAATCGCATCAGGCCTTGATGGTTTTTAAACCTACTCAAGCGTATTCTTATCTATCTAAACTAAATCCACAAAATCGATTCGCCGACAAGTTGAAGATTGCAGGGCTGGCATTACTTTCCTGGATGACTGCTTTTAGAAAATCTGAAGTTGCACTTAAGAACATCGTTGTCAAAAATATCTCTATCCAGACTAAAGTAGATTTGATGAAAGCATCATTTCATGACTCTACTTTATATTATCTCCATATGACGGAGGAATACATGGCCTGGAGAATAACTAAAAATCCGTTTAACAATTTCTACGAAAACTATCAATTCTACAACGGAACTTTATTAATAGCTGACGTAATGGTAAACTTCAGGCAACCGGATTTGGGCTATTTCGAACAAATTATTTTTGCGAGCGAAACTACAGCCGAACTTAAAAAAATAGTCATTCGCTACATCGCTGATCTTATGAGAAAAAAGGTAAGCGTTATTCGTGTTTTCTGTTTTGATACAAACCCAGAGCTCCAGTATCAGAAGAAACTTTTGCAAGAATGTGGATTTATTGTTCTTAAAAGGGGAAGTTATTTTGTATGGAAAGCGCTCGGTTCAGAATATTTGAATCCCAATAATCTCTTTC
The DNA here is from genome assembly GCA_963837415.1 of uncultured Bacteroidota bacterium. Lineage (GTDB taxonomy): Bacteria > Bacteroidota > Bacteroidia > Cytophagales > Cyclobacteriaceae > Chryseolinea. Next base: position 371,614 of record CAWING010000013.1, read on the forward strand.
TAACCAGACTGTTTACCCAAGGCAATCAATAGAGATTCTAGTGTAGCGATGAATTAATTTGCAACATCCTGCAATATACGAGGTACATAACTAAGCAATAGCCACCCAGGTTTATACATCAGAAACCATCGTCTTCTTCCTCTTCCTTTTTCTCTCCCTCATCTTGTGGAGGTTTAGTTTCCGGTGGTGAAACATTCTCGTCTTGAGGTAAGACCTTCTTCTCTCTGGATTTCTTCTCTTTGGATCTGGTCTTCTTTTCTTTGACCGGAGTTTTATTCTCTTGTGGTGGAGTTTTATCGTCCGGAGGTGATACCTCATCATTCTGAGGCACCGTCTTATCGTCCACGCGTGGTGTTTCATCGTCTTGACGCGGTGTCTCTACCTGCTCTGGAATCCTTTGTATTTCTTCACCGGGTGCTTCCGTTCGTGCTGGCGCCGCTCCTTCGTTGAGGTCATAAGGAACATCAATTTCATAATAATCTCTTCTAAATCGGTTAATGAACGAAAGCGTTTCATCATCAGTACCCGGTATGAAGGCGACCTCTCCTACCTTCGCTTTACCACTATTGGTCTTTTTTGAAATAAGGGTGTTAAACTCTGAGTTCGATGACTGAACTAGAAGGCGATTATCCTCCAACCCAAAATAGTACCAGGCTTCAGGAGACGCTTTTATAAACACATGGAAAACGGGGCCGCCGTCTTCACTTTTCTTAATCTCCATAAAGCCTTCAAAACCACCGTTAATGTCATTGCGCCCAATATTTGACATTCCTAATTTCCCTTCATTATAAAAGGCTTTATGTTTTGGAGACCATTTCAAATTTACATTGGAAAAAACGAGTGGCTTTACCAACGGCGGTAGGGTGCTAAGGGAAACATACCCTTGCAAGCTGCGTTGTTCATAATCTTTTACGACGCGCTCACCTAAAAAATCTGCAATCTTGTAAAGAAGCTCTGTCTGATCACCTAACCCTTCATCGGCGCCTTCATTCTTAATTACATCCTGAAGTTGTTTTGCCATGATATCAAAAGCCTGCAAGGGTACGTTGGAATCTACCATCAGGAATGAGTTCATTTTTACTTCATTTGTTGCCATGTTGCCCTGTCCTATGGCGGAAGCGGTAACATTAAAATCTTTGCCTCCTTTAAACAGATTTACCGGCCCTTCAAACCTGACTTGCATGGCCTCATCTTTGTAAGCGAAAACTTTGCCAGAGAGCTTATTTCCTCGTGCCTTCTCTACATCTTCAATTTTAAATTCATGTGTGGTAGTATCATAATAAAGAATACCGCTCGGCTCAAAAAAATCTTCATCATCCTCCGATTTTTTATCATTCAAAAAAGTAAAATAAAGATCGTTGTCTGCTGAACTGACATGCAATCCCGCATTTACGTCTTTACCTTCTTCTGTCGTAGCGGTATTGAAGTCAATAAGCACATCGGTTTCATCCCCTGTTTGGCTATAATGAATCCAGCTATTATAATTTTCGATCTTTTTAATATCAAGTTTTACGTACCCAGTCAGTTGCAACGCGGGCCGGGTAGCATACATAATCATATCTCCTTTGTAAAACATGCCCGCACCCAACACCAGATTTTCTTTGTCCGATACAGCGCCGGTAGCTACAGTTTGCATTTTGGCTGCAGAAGATTTTCTACGCGACGGTCGCTTTGTTTCCTCTTCCTCTACAATTGGTTCGAGGTGAAAATCAGTCATTTTAATGGCAAACGTGTCTCTTAGAAAATTTACGTACTGATAGGTCGCGTGTCCTGAAAATTCTTTTCGTGAGATAATATCGACAACACCTTCAGTCAGGCGGTGATATCCATTCAGGGTATCCAAAACAATGGTAGTATTTTTTAACGTGCCGATCTTCGCATTTTCCAGGATCAACACCTCATTATTTTCAGGAGTAATCTTTGCGTCAGCAACAATGATATAAGGAATGCCACTCACCTTCAATTCCTGAGTCTTCAAGTCATACTCCGCCTTTTCAGCATTAAAATTCAGCGAATCTAAATCCTTACGGGTAGTGTAGAAATAAGAATTTTCCAGAGGAACACCCGGGTCTTTGCTCATATGAATTTTCTGAGCTGCAAGATCCCACCGCATTTTAGGAATGGATGTTTTAAATTGAGCAAATGGAAAGTCAATGGCCGCTTCTCCTTCTACTTCCGGGCTTATATCCGCGTAATTTTTTTCCAGATCAAATTTCAATCTTACGTCATTGCCAAGGAGAAGCGGTTTTTTCGGATCAGCTGACTTTACTCTAAATCTTGCACGTCTTGCTCCGAAATCCTTCCCATTAAAACTTAAATTTCGCGATATCAATTCTGTGCCTCGCGTTTCCAATTTTCCTGCACCTGTTACACCGGTCTTTGAAACAATAACTGTTCCCTGCATCTGAGCAGACGAATCGTAAAAACTAAATGGAGCTTTCACATTCTTAATTTTCATCTGATCGTTTTTTGGAAACCACTTCATTTCAAAGTCAATCAGGGAAGCTTGCGGAAACGAGACATCACCAAATTGCTTTCCGTCAATTTTAGCATCAGTGCCCTTCGCTGTTACTGAGTCTGGATAAAAGACAAAATCATTTGCAGTTACCGAGGCAGACCTTAGATTAATAGTTCCGGTCCCACGCAACCCACGGTTGTTCATCGTCAGATTGCCCTTCATTCTTCCATCGCCTTCGTAAAGTTGATATCCTGAACTCGGAATTTTATGCTCAAATCCCAATGATTTGTCGGGCTGAGTGTGAAGCTTTTCTTTAAATGATGGAAACATTCCACTGGACACAAACGTGCCTTCAAAATTTATCGAAGCCGGGTCTGCATTATTCAAACTATCAAGCTTAAAAGCAGGCACCACAAAAAACATGGACCTGTCATACACACCTCCTAAAACTTCCTCTCGATCAAAGTAGATAGCACCTCCAGACGCGGCATCGAGCCGTGGAAAATCCGGTATTTTTCTCTTTCCGGATTTATTATTCCCTCTGCTAATGTATAATGTACCCGACTTGGATTGGTCACCCAGCCCTCCTACAGCTGCCGCAGTAGAGTCGGCGCTCACCATGGAATTATTTATTTTTCTTCGCATGCTTTGACCTTTGGCATTGGTTTCTGTGACGAAGAAATTGATGGAATCGATGTGGGTAAGTTTAATGAAAAAGCTATCGTATTTCAGCGTGAATCCTTTCCCGCTGATCTCGAAATTTCCTGCCGTAATTGTTCCGTCAAACTTGATATCGCGATTATGAAGAAGCGTTATTATACTACTATCCGGCGTGATGCGCACGTTCAGCGAATCGCTCACTTTAAATTCTTCAACACCGCGCACGACCATGTAACCTTTCTGAAAGTTAAGAGTGGCGTTGGGGAAACTATCGATAACAGAATGAATTTTGAGATTATCATAGTCCATCTCACCTTTAAAAGCTTTAAAAACTAAAATTGCCTTTTCTTTTACTCGCACCACATCGGTGCTCGCATAATAAACGATCAAACCTTTTTCATTCAGAAATTCGATCGGCCGCTTTAATATCTTGCATTTTTTTTCCTGAAAATGCGGCAAGATCTCCGGAATAAAATTCACTGACATTATTTTTCAGACAATAGTTGGCGACCAACGCTAACGGATGAAAACTAAAGCCCTCCCCTTTCAGCAATCTAAAATCTTCAGGATCATAAAAGTCAATCGATTCGATAATGAGAGGTACAGTATTGCGACCGCCATCGGTAAGAAGATTAAGACTATCCGAATACATATCCCATTGAATTACATCCGAGGCAAAATCTACATTGAAGAATGTTGAAGAATATGGTGAATGCTTCATAGCCCCCTTATCTTTTTTCAGCAATAATTTTTGCGTACTGTCGCCAAAGGAATATTTCATCCTTACCAAAGGATGGGTTATCGAGTCCTTTCCTTGGATGATATTGACTTTGGTTCTTAAAGAAACAATGGTTGAGTCGGTGAATTGAAAATCTGATGAACGGGCTACAAATTTTTTCTCCCCCTGATGCGACACTTCAATTTTTGCAAGTGCTCCCGATGCCGATGCGCTGGAAACTTTTCTGCCAATCAATGAAAATCCACCTGTGTATTTTACATTTTCATCCCCTATTCCCTGAATGCGTATTGAATTTTGAAATGACTTAAACCTGGGATAGGTGGACGGCACGGAATCCTTTCGTGACTGGGATTTATACTCTAATAACCCCGGAATGAAACCAGGGGTCTTCCCAATGTAATTCAACTTCACCAGATCGGACTTAAATTCTGGTTTAGTGACGATTAAAATTATACGTCACGATGTTACAAAAAACACTGTCGGGACTTAAATGTGCAGGTGACCAATCAAATGATGCCCTCTTCACCAACAAATACATTGGATCGCAGTGAAAGAACACCCGTTGTATTTTTTATAAACACAGAATCATATGCTGTAACCAGATTAAGTGTAACACGTGAAAAACGTATAACCGGCCCTTCAATAATAGGTGGGGGCGCAGGATTCATCCATAAAGGAGATTCCATATAGGTCGTATCTGAAAGGGGGTCACTAATATTATCCGCCGGCGGTGCCTCGATGATGCTGACCTCTTCTGTTAGGGGAGCAGACGTCGTATCGTTCAGGTCTATGGTTGGCGCAGGGGAAATGTAATCAAATACATAGTTGTCGTCCTTAGTATACAAGCCGAAATGCTTTTTCATAATTCAGTGCGTGATATTGAAAAAAAGTATTGCTAACCTTAAAAAAGTTCAGCGCTTTTGGCGTCGGTTCCGAATCAATCACTAAACCGGCAACACGGATAAAATCGGAGATCTTGGAAGCATCTGCCTTTTCATTGATTACAGCATTGGCAATAGCTCCGAAGTAGTTAACGAGATGAGGGCGCAGGGGAAATTTTTTTCTTTTCATCCTAGCCATACCTGCTTTTGAATAACGACCTGTTGATCGACGCGCAAATTGCTCCAGGCGTTGACAAAACTTGCACCCACAACTCCAGCATCAGCGTTACGGGTATTTTCTAAAATAACACGTACGCTATCAGGAAAGCTGAGAGGTCTCGGATGTGTCCGCTTTCTTTTGAGCCGCTACCAAAAGGGCCGAAAAAACAAAAGAAATGAGTGCGTATACCTTAATTCTATTCACAGAATTTAAAACCTTGAAATTCGGAAATAATGAGTAAATAAACTATGAGACCTACCCCTGACTAAACGCCTATGTAAGAAAAAACGTGTAAACCCCTAGAAAAGTCTTTTAGATACTTGTGGGGCAGGTAAACAGGGTCAAAATGGCTTAGAACAATGAATACCCGATACGGGAGAACTCCAATGAATACTTAGACGGGGCCATTTTGTGACGAAGGTTCTTGAAAATCGACATCTCTCCAATACATTGCATTTTAAAATTGCTCTGAAGCCGTAAACTGAATCTATGAAAATTTCATATTTCATTTTTTTTAGCTTCCTCTTTATCCTGTTGCTTTTCTCCATCACAACTTACATCAATTTTAAACAATCTGAAAAAGTTCGCGAAAATTCTGAGTGGGTCGAAAAATCGACCACTATCATCCGGAGTAGCAACCGCTTCCAGCGAAATATTCTTAATATGATCAGCGGGCTAAGGGGCTATTTATTCACGGGTGAAAATTATTTTATTCAGGCGTATGATTCGGCCAAGACCGAAAATGAAACCATATTATCTGAACTATCCTCGCTTATTCCCGATAGTCGATCAAACTAAATTGCTTAGAGAGATCCGCACCATAAATCGTCAGTGGTTGGAAACTTTCTCAACACCTTTGATCAGCGCAAAAAAATTGGCTGGCAATTCAGATAGCAGCCTGGTGAGTTTTAATAAATTATACCGCGAAAATATCAACAGGGGATCCGAACGATATCTTAACAGACAACTGCAAGAAAAAATCAGAGAATTCATTAACAATGAATACAACAGCCGCGACATTCGGACCCAGGTTCTCGACCAATCCGTTCAACGCACGCGAAACATTTCCTTTTACCTTACCTCATTATCCATAATCGCAGGATCGATAATCTCCATATTTTTAGCATATCGAATATCAACACGCATTGTGTTGATGGTAAAAATGGCAAATGAAATTGCCAAAGGAAATTACGAAGTACACACGAAAGAATCGGGCAAAGATGAGCTGAGTAATCTTGCCCGCTCATTAAATAATATGGCGCATGATGCTGAAAGAAAATATCACACTCTTAAAAAGAAAGAATCAGGAGCTTGATCAATTTGCGCATATCGTGTCACACGATCTGAAGGCACCTTTGCGCGGGATCGATAATGTTGCCTCGTGGATAGAAGAAGACCATGCGACGGAAATTTCTCCGAAGCTGAATGAATACATCCAAATCATTAAAGGTCGGGTTCTACGCGCTGAAAATTTAATCCGCGGCATACTTTCTTACGCCCGGGTAGGCAAAGAAACACAGGAAAAAGAGGAAGTTTCTTTAGATCAATTAATCGATGAAATAGCTGAACCCTTAATGATGAAGTCAAGCCTTAAATTAATTGTCAATGCCAAACTGCCGAAACTATACACTGAAAAGGTTCCGCTCCTTCAGATCTTTTCCAATTTGATTGGCAATGCGGTCAAACATCATGATAAAGAAAATGGGATTAGTTAAAATTTATCATCAGGACCATCTCATGCACTACGAATTTTTTGTTGAAGACGACGGTCCTGGCATTGGAAAAAATTATCATAATAAAATTTTTGTAATTTTCCAGACCCTTCAGGAACGGGATCAGGTAGAAAGCACAGGGGTAGGCTTAGCTATTGTAAAAAAAATTCTGGACGACAGAAATCAAAAAATTACGTATTACTTCAGATGCGGAAGAGGGTCAATTTTCTCGTTCACGTGGCCTAAATAAATTAATATGGACAAAGTTGTAAACATTTTACTGGTTGAAGATGACAACCTTGACGTTATCGATGTAAAGCGTACACTTGATAAAATGAATATTCTAAACAACATGGTCGTTGCGAAAAATGGAGAGGATGCGCTTCAGATTTTAAATGACAAAGAGAAATCTTTTGACTCAATCCCCGACATCGCACTCATCGACATCAACATGCCTAAGATGAATGGTCTTGAATTTTTAACTTCGGTACGAAAAATGGAGAATTGGAAGGATTTGAAATGTTTTATCATTACCACATCCGATGAAAAAGTCGACCGCAAGGCAGCCAAGGAACTAGGCGTATCCGGTTACATTGTGAAACCGTTAAAGTTAAATAATCCTTCCTCGATGGATTCATTCAACCTTATGATTGACCTCATGAATATTAAAAACGGAATTTAACGTTCCCTTCACTTTCTAACGCCGACAGTCAATTTATTTTTTTAAGTAAGGAGTATTAAAAGAATTCGCGTCGAGGTAATATAAAACAACCTATAGGTTGCAAAATTTACTTGCTCCTTAATCTTCAGGCTGCTCATGACAACGGATAAATCTCAGCGAGTCGTAAGAAGTTACTTCAGTTTCTCCTCCTCCTTCTGCGTAATGATTCTTTCCTTTTTAATATCAACCTTTAGGAAAGCGTATAGGCTCATATACAAATTCGCGATCCAAACGAGTGCAAAACCCGCCAGGAGATAACCGCTCCAGTTGTTCATTAGTAACTTATACCGGGTAATGAACAATATAAAAAGAGTAACATAATGACTGAAACAGTACTCGCAGGTAAAAAGATAGAAAAATTTTCTTGCCGCAATTGTCTTACAAGTCTCAGATCTTTCGATGCAATACTCCCTTGGCTCGCGGAAAACTTCCTCGTGCGTTACGGTCCACGCAATACAGGCAATAGGAATTGCTAAAATGAAAAGCCAGATAATTTGGGTTGTCAAATCCATCTAACCTTAACAAAAAAGGGTGATCAATGTTACTTAATGCCCTTCTTTTAAATTGGCTTTTCTCCGCGGTCTGCGCCTTTGCGGTAAATATTAAACCGCGAAGACGTAGAGGCGCTAAGACGTATTACAAACTTTTAAGGTAGATTAAGCTTAGGGGAACTTGTGTCTTCACTGCGTTGCTTTCATCTTCAATATAATAGTATTGAATGGCCGATTTTTTAGCTGCCTTTATTACACCAGCAATATCAATCTGGCCTGTTCCTAAAGCGACATTGCTTTCCGTGGATATTTTCCCGCTCGCGTCGCCCTTTACACCTTTGCGCACATCCTTTACATGCATGAGCTTAAATCTCGGACCATACTTTTTTATCAGTTCCGCAGGATCGGCGCCAGGAAGAAAAGCCCATAAAACATCCAGCTCAAAACTTACAAAGTCGGGGTTGGTATTGGCGGCTAGGTAATCGAATAATGTTCCTTTCTCGTAAGGGACGAATTCATATCCATGATTGTGATAACAAAAGGTTAAGCTATACTTTTCCTTTAAAATTTTTCCGGCAGCGTTAAAATCTGCGGCAGCTTTCTTTATTGTCTCAATCGAGAATGGTGCATCATCATGAGGGATCCAGGCTACTCGGACATAAGAGGCTCCTAACGTTTTTGCGTTCTCTCCTACTTCATCAGTCTTGTTTACCAAATCAGCATAACCTACCCCAAATGAAGTGCATCGCATACCTCTTTCATCCAATAAACTTCGTAATTCTTTGGCCGTCTTGCCGAACAAATTGGAGAATTCAATATTCGTAATACCTAGCCTCTTAATGGTATCTAATGTAGCAACAACATCCTTTTGAAAACTATTCCGGTATGTGTAGGAAACAATTCCTGGAGTTTCTTTCAATGTTTTTCCAAAAGGCTGCGCTAAAGCGAGTGGAGTTAGGACGATGACGGCGAGGAGTGTGGTGATGAATTTCATTTGTTTAAGGTTTCGAGTTTAAAGTTCGTAGTTTGAATGTTTGAAAAGCTAAACGTTTATATTCCAACCCTTTTCGTATTCACGAGCCCAGAGACCCATAGCTTCTTTGTCATTTAAGATATGGCCGTTGGAAGCGTCACAGGTTAACGTCCGCCCTACGCGGAATGCAATGTTGCCAAGTTGGGGTAGTAATGTAGATTTATGTCCTTCTAAAATGGGCGCATTTATTTTTTCATTTTCCCGTATGGCCTCCACAAAATTTACCAGATGCAGGGTGTCTAATGTTTCGAACGGACTTACTTTATTGGTGGCATCAAAAGGTGTATTATCTTTTACTTCCTCGATCAGGGCATTCTTATCGTTGTCAAAAATTTTATAACTGTTTGCTCCTGGATAGACGACCGTACCCTTCTCCCCATAAAATATTACACCACGACCGCTGCCTTCCGACTCATAACCGTTGCAACTGCGTCCCTCCCAGGTACACCCTGTGTTGTTGGGAAAGTTATATGTTATTGTTTGTGTATCCGGGGTTTCCCAATCATCCTGAAAATGGAAACGCCCTCCAGCCGAAACTACTTTTGTGGGATAATCAACGCCCAATCCCCATCGCATTACATCGAGCTCATGCGTACCGTTGTTTAAGGCTTCCCCCGTTCCCCAATGCCAGAACCAATGCCAGTTGTAGTGAATCAGGTTGCTGCGATATTCGCGGCGTGGTGCAGGACCTTGCCACAAATCGTAATTCAGATTTTGAGGCACGGGTATTACCGTGCCCTTGCCGATTGATTTACGGTTATTGACATACCATCCTCTGGCAAAATATACACGGCCAATCACACCATTTTTGCATTTTAGCGACCATGTCTTTTACATTGCTAAAGGTTCTTCGCTGGCTTCCCATCTGCACAAAACGTTTGTATTTATTGGTTGCTTCCACCAACATCTCACCTTCATGAGGATTATGACTGCAAGGTTTTTCAACATACACATGTTTCCCAGCTTGAAGCGCCATAATCGCCGCAGGTGTGTGCCAATGATCAGGGGCAGCAATAGCGAGGCCATCAAAATCTTTTTTTTCCAGCATCTTGCGGATGTCTGTAAAACCAACTGGTCTCTTTCCAGTGAGAGTCGCTAATTCATTTATTGTTTTTGCCAATACGGTTGAATCTGGATCGCAGATGTACGCGACTTCAACGTTGGGTAGTTTAGCAAACCCTTTCGCTAAAAACATTCCGCGGCTGTTCGTGCCCATGACGCCCAGCAATACTTTGGTATTGGGTGCGCCTTTAAAGAAGTCAGCTCCGGAAGCGAGGGAAGAAGATAGCATGAAACTGCTGCCCGCAAGGGACGCTCGGCGAATGAATTCGCTACGGTTGATAGGTTTTGACATAAGGTATAGTTTAGAGTAGTCTGCTTTCGTGCTGAATTTAGCAAAAATTACTTCTTGGCTCATATGGTTTTACATGAGCGAATCGCAGCGAGCATAACCTCGTCGCTCTTTTCTGTAAAAGTGACCCATTCTGACCGAGTCGTTCTCCTAATAACACATTGGGTCTTCAAACAAATTTAATTTAGACCCCCGAATTTCGCTTTGATTTCAATGTGGTATATTAATCCAACGACGAAGTGAACCAAAGAATCATTAGCGCTATATTAATAACCCACTATACTTAAAAAGTCATGAAGGCAAGCGGAAAAATAAGGGCGATAATTACCGGAACAACAGGAATGATTGGTGAAGGTGTAATGCACGAATGCTTGCACCACCCCCAGGTAGAAGCAGTTCTAGTAATCAACAGAAAAGGCTGTGGCGTTACGCATCCAAAGTTGAAGGAAATTATACACCAGAATTTTTTTGACTTCTCTTCTATTGCAGGTCAATTGGGTGGTTATGATGCCTGCTTCTTTTGTTTAGGAGTTTCATCCATTGGATTAAAACACGACGCCTACTACAAATTAACTTACACCCTTGCATTGCATGTAGCCAAAACGTTAATCAAACTCAATAGCAGTATGACTTTTTGTTATGTTTCCGGAGCTGGAACAGATAGCAGTGAAAAAGGCAGATCCATGTGGGCCAGAGTAAAAGGAAAAACAGAAAATGATTTGATGAAATTACCTTTCAAACAGGTCTTTGCTTTTCGCCCCGGATTCATCAAACCTACAAAAGGGTTAAAAAATGCGCTGAAATTTTATAGATATATTGGTTGGCTTCATCCTATTGGAAGATCGTTATATCCTAATGGCTTTTGTACATTGGAAGAGATTGGTCTGGCGATGATTCATTGTGTCAACCATGGATACGAAAAGAAAGTGGTAGAAGGCAAGGACATTATTGCCCTGGCAAGAAAAAATTAATAACTAATTAGGGGTGTTGAAAGGTAAGAAGGTAATTACAAATTCATTAATTGCCACGCCGACAGGTCGCGGCGGATACGGATATGATTAATGAAAATGGCTTAGCCAAATTATTGCTCATACTCTTGTCCCTAATTCAGGTAAATCAAAAAAAAATGGTTTTCTGTTTTCTGTGGACAAAAAATTAGCTCCGATGAATCCGGACTATATCTTTGATAAATTATCTTATATAATTTTTATTGGGCTAAAGCCAAATAAACTTCATTACTTTAATCCACCTATAGCTCGTGGCCATTGATAGATAGCTAGAATCAAAAGTTTTCACCATCTTAAAATAAAGGTGAATCATTAAAAAAATACCTATTCAGTCTTCAATGTTTCCGCAGGATTTACATGGGCAACTTTCCACGTCAGCACGCTCAGCGTTCCCCAGGCAACTAGTATGAGCACCATTCCTGAGGCTGCAAATATAGATGGATTGATCTCGACACGAAATGTAAAATTCTGCAGCCATAGGCTCATCACCCACCAGACCAACGGCGTAGCCAAAACAATGGCGATCACAACAATACGCGTGAAATCTTTTATCAGCAGCACCATCAATCCGGCCATAGTTGCACCCAATACTTTCCGGATGCTTACTTCCTTTGTCTTTTGCCTGAACGTAAGCGCAGCAATACCAAGCAAACCGAAACTTGCGATGGCGACGGCGATCAACGAAAATGCTGAAAGGACTGCGGCCATATTTTCTTCCAGGGCGTATTGTTGGTTCAACTGATTGGAGAGGAAGGAGAACTCAAATGCAAAACGATTATCAAATTTCTTCCAGGTACCTTCAACGGATTTCAAGGTGTTCGGAAAATCCTCCGTGTTCAGTTTTACTAATACATAATTATACCAGGGCATGAGCCGGAAAAGGAGTGGCTTTACAGGCTGATGCAGCGACTCAAAGTGAAAGTCTTTCACTACCCCGATCACTGTCCCCTCGATGAGCGCTTCATCAAAATCCCAAGTGAATCTTTTTCCGACAGCTCCATCGGGATACAGATTTTTGGCGGCTGTTTCGTTGATGATAAAGGCATCTCGGTCTGCAGGATTTTCTTTCGAAAATGTCCTACCATCCAAAAGTTCAATACCCAGTACGTTGAAAAAATCATAATCTATCAGTTCCTCGGAGGCTGCTATGCGAAGTTGTGGATCGCTTGTCGGGAATACAGGATTCTGGTTGAATGATCTTCCAGGAATGTTTGAAGCGGCGGAAACAGATTTAACACCGGGTATCTTTAACAGCTCACTGCGCAATTCTTCTAATTTCGGATTAATTGCTTCCCTGTTCTTTACCGGGATCACGACCACCTCTTCCTTGCTGAAACCAAGTTCTTTGTTTTGAATAAAATTTAGTTGACTGTAAATGATGGTGCTGCTGGTGATGAGCGTCATCGAAGCAAAAAACTGTAATATGGTGAAGGCCTGTCGAAAACTAATGCCGCGTGGGTTTTGCAAAAATTTTCCTTTCAGGATTAGGCTAGGCTTAACCGAGGCCAGGTAGAGGGAAGGAAAAGCGCCCGCTATAATGCCGGTGATCAAACCCAATCCCCCCAATATCAGGACGAAAAAGAAATAGTCCATTTCCAGTTTTCGCCCCGTGACTACGGCAAAGAAGGGTAGCGCGAGCTGAATGAAGATCATGGCCAGCATCGTGGCGATGGCGCTAACGACCAGTGACTCACCCGTGAACTGAAGAGCAAGCTGGCTGCGGAATGCACCTAATGATTTTCTTATTCCAATTTCCTTCGCGCGTTCAGCTGATTGCGCCGTGGTCAGGTTGATAAAGTTGACACAGGCAATAATAAGGATGAGCAGCGCCGCAGCAGTCATCATATATACGTAAGCGATATACCCATTGGGCTCCAGTTCCCAACGCAGGTGGGAATGCAGGTGAATATCGGTTATCCTTTGAAGACGCAATCCAAAATTATTTTCAGTGATTGAGCGAAAATCTTCGTCGGAAACATCCACATATTTTCTTAACCAACCTGTAAGTTTGGCTTCAAGCTGTTTTGGGTCAGCACCGGGTTTAAGGCGGATATAATTATAGTGCCCGAAATCATTCCAGGTATAATATTGACTTTCGGGATCCTCACCCGCTTTTTCCCCAACGTATGAGATTAGGAAATCAAAATGAATGTGAGAGGCTTCTGGAACATCTTCAAATACACCGACCACTTCAATCAGCTGGGTCTCCTCATTCACCGCCAACTGCTTTCCCATAGGATCTTCATCACCAAAATATTTTTTTGCCATCGATGCAGAAAGGAGTATTCCACCGGAATTTTTTAATGCTGTTTTCTGATTTCCTTTGATCAACGGAAAAGTGAATACATCCCAGAACGTAGTGTCAACGGCAATGATATTGGACTCCTCATAACGAATGTCTTTTTCCAGATTACGGATCGAATACGTTTCGCGGGTGAGCCCTCCTCCCCAAAGCGGTGTAAGACTTACTGCACTTTCTACTTCAGGAAAGTCCTGGACCAGAGCTTGTGCCAAGGGGTGGGGCGTTCGGGTTTGAGGGTTCTCATCCTCCCAGCTCACCCGATAAATATTCTCCGCATCCTTGTGAAAACGGTCATAGCTGATCTCGTGTTTGAGAAATTGCAGAATGAGAAATACACAGGCTAAGCCCAGCGCAAGTCCCACGATGTTGGTGAGGGCATAAAATTTATTCCGGAACAGATTTCGTATTGCGATTTTCAGATAATTGCGGATCATTATTAGTAGTTGATGTTTAGTCGTTTCTTAAAGAGTTTACCGGATTAGCCATTGCAGCTCTCGCAGCCTGATAGACTACAGTCATCAAAGCAATGAAGAGAACTGTTGCTCCCGTGATTACAAATATCCATTTATTCAGCTCGTAGTGAAATGCATAACTTGAGAGATAGTCCGTAGCTAAATACCATGCGACAGGACATCCAATGATTATTCCGATTGTTACAAGCTTGCTGAAATCACTGCATAGCATAATAATCAGGTTGATCGCGGATGCACCCATCACTTTACGTATCCCCAATTCTTTTATTCTGCGTTCAGCGGTAAATGACGCGAGTCCAAACAAACCCAGGCAGGAAATAAGAACGGCAACGGTGGTGAAGCTTAAAGAAAGCTTTCCAATAGTTGCTTCGGCTGAATATTCTCTGTCAAAAACCTCATCCAGGAATTCATAGTGAAACGGATAATCAGGATCATATTTTTTTAATGTTTTTTTTATGTGCGCAAGTGTCTCACTGGTTTTTGTTTTTCCGTCGACTTTAATAAAATAATGCCATCCGATGTCTGTTGAGTAAAGAAAAATAAGCGGCTGGATACCTTCACGAAGATTGCCATTGTTAAAGTCGTTAGTCACCCCAATAATTTTTCCCTTACCATTCCACATTTCAAGATCTGCACCAATGACATTATCAAGACCTAAACCCATAACCTCCATCGCCTTTGTATTGATAATATAATTGGAAGCGTCTTGTTTATTTAAGTCTGTAAAGTTTCTTCCGGCGAGTAACCGGATATTCATCGTCGGTATTAAACCTTGATCGCAGCGCATGATCTTAAATGAGATCGAAGAATTTTCAGATTTACCAGGCCATTTTGGATCTGTCGTGGTGATCGGTATTGTAAATATGTTATTCCCTCCAAAACCAATGCTTTTTACAGACGGGAATTGCAACAGCTCATTTTTAAATGCCGATTGATTTTTTAGAATACCTTCATGTTGATCAATAACGATTACATTTTCCTTATCAAAGCCCAGGTTTTTATTGTTTATAAAAATGATCTGATTATG
This sequence comes from uncultured Bacteroidota bacterium, assembly GCA_963837415.1. GTDB lineage: Bacteria > Bacteroidota > Bacteroidia > Cytophagales > Cyclobacteriaceae > Chryseolinea. The sequence continues at coordinate 386,689 of CAWING010000013.1, forward strand.
GATTACGATGCTTCCAATAATCAAAATCATGGAAGTCGTAAATTGTATCCCTACTAGCGTTTTACGGAGGCCACTACCTGAAAGGAATGATTGAGCATTCCCTTTTAGTACAGCGGCTGGTTTAAAAGAAGAGAGAAAAAATGCAGGATAACTTCCCGCAAGAAGGCCACAAACCAATGTAATGAGCAACGTACCTGAAACGAATAGGGGATCACCAAAATCCAGGCGCACCGATTTATTGGACACTGCATTAAAGAAAGGTAAGAGTAGTTCGACAGCGACTAAAGCAAATAGAAGCGCGGAAAAAGATAATAAAAGAGACTCACTTATAAACTGCACGATTAACCCTGACCGTTGTGCTCCGATTACTTTTCGCACGCCTACTTCACGACTGCGGGTACCAGACCGCGCTGCAGCAAGGTTCATAAAATTTATGCACGCCATAGTAAGCACGATTCCAGCTACAAGGCTGAACAATATTACCAGGTCGATTTGACCACCAGTACTTTTTCCGTTTTCAAATTCGTTATGAAGCCGCGATTTTGAATACTGAAATAAAAAAGGATTTTTAGTACAGTCTTCACAATTCTTTTTGATCACGCCTTTTAATTTTTCATTCGCGGTTTCAAGGTGAGCTCCGCTGTTCAAGGTCACTAAGGTTTGCATGCCGCCAGTTCCCCAGTTTTGGGCGGCCCATGGATTTTCAGTTTTCCAAAGGTCGAATGAAATAATAAAGTCAAACTGAAGTGTAGAGTTTTTAGGAATATCTCTAAAAACGCTTGTTACCATGAGATCGTAAGCATGGTTCACTTGAAAAATTTTCCCGATAGGATCTTGTTTGTCGAAAAATTTCTTTGCCAGCCTTTCCGAAATAGCAATCGATTTTACATCGGGTAAAGGTTTGGATGCATCCCCTTTTGTGATAGGAAAACTAAATACAGAAAACAATGTGGGATCGGAATAAAAGCCTGATTCGTTGAACGATTTTTCGCCATGTTTTAAAAGCATGTCCGTACCCCAGCTTAATTGCGCAACCTCATCTATCTCTGGCAGTTCAGTCTTAAGGACATCCGCCAGCAGCATCGGAGTTGCCGAATAGGTTTCTATTTTACCATTCGGATGAACGTCGTTGATCATTACCCTGAAAATCCGGTCGGATTTTACGTGAAACTGGTCGTACGATATTTCATCGAGCACCCACAAGAAAATAAAAATGCTGGTGGCCAACCCTATTGTAAGTCCGAAAATATTAATGAAGGCATATCCTTTGTGACGAATTAAATTTCGGAGGGAAGTTTTAAGATAATTCTTTAACATGTCGCTTTCATTTTTCTTCGATAAATAAATCTATGGGGCAAGTCAGGAAATATTGGTAAATGTTCCTGTTTTTGAACCAGGTACCGGAATGCAATTTTGAGGTAGTTAAATAACATTGGCCGGTTTGTAAAGATTAAAAATCAACTACAGGAGCTGTAGCTAACAAAATGAATATTCCAAATTCAGACCAATAACAAAACCGCTGTTCTCAAGCCTTTTAGCAAGATCTAAAGAAATATGTTGTTCAAGTATGGGCGCACTTGTTCGGAAGCGGACTATTTGCAGGCCCAACTTTATCCTTATAGATGATCATACTGGCTAGTCTGATAGTTCTATCCAACACCGCAGTAGGTAAGGGAAATCATATTGCTTGCTGCAATAAATAGATCATGGATCACGGCTCAGCCAAAAGATATGGCAGCTATCTGTCAATCTCTGTACGCATCAGGTAAATCAATTTCGAGCAATTCATTAAAATCAGAATTTTTCAATCGATGGTTCGCAATCATTCACCGGATTGTCCCTGATGTTATCCCGTTACCAGACGTTGTTATAAAATTACTTTTGATTTTTCTCTGTTTTTTTCTTCTCCTCGCTGGGTGTTACCAATCTACCAGCAATGGGGACAGCTTCATTAGCCCGCCTGCTTATCTACTCGACAATTTTACGGCATAAGACAAAGGTTGTCTTTATCTCAAACATTAAAGCAAAAAAGCATTATGAAAACAACTCATTCTCATTTTAACCTCCTTCTATCCTTCAACCAAAAAAAAATTATCTGTATGAAAACATTTATTCTGATTTTCTTAACCTGTTTTTTCAACGGCTGCGAAGATTTCCCACACATTCCTGGATGGAGAAGTCAACAAGCTTAACCTTACCAGAAAATATCCATCCGATGTTGCTATCAAATGGATTAATCTTCAACAAAAGCTTATCAAAACAACACCGGGATTTGATCCTTTAGTCGCAAGCCGTTCTTTTGCTTATTCAGGGCTTACCCTATATGAGTCTGTGGTAAAAGGAATGCCTTCATACCATTCCGTAGCTTCTCCACGGATTGGTATGAATATTAATGCAATTCCGAATCAGCAGAAAATTCATTGGTCTGCAAGTGCCAATGCGGCTATGGCCTTTATTCTTAAAAATTTATTTGCCAGCACATCAGATGCTAATAAGTCAACTATTGATTCATTGGAATCCGTTTTCAATACACAATTTCAAGATGAATCCACCCAAATTGTTAGCGAGTCAGCAGAGTATGGAAGAAAAATAGCAAAACATATTTTTGAGTGGTCAAAAACCGATGGTGGACACGAAGCATATTTGAAAGCAACAAGTGACACCTATGTTCCACCGACAGGACCTGGCTCATGGATCCCTACGCCGCCAGCTTTTTCCAAACCCATAAGACCTTATTGGGAGATAATCGTTCCTTCGTTTCCAATAGCGCTATTTCAACCATGCCACCTGCGCCACCGATTTATTCTGAAAACCCTGAATCTGAGTTTTATAAAATGGTGAATGAAGTCTACACGATTTCTCTTTCACTTACTGACGACTATATTAAGATTGTTAAACATTGGGCCGATCTCCCTGGAAATTATGGAACTCCCGCCCACTATACGAACATAGCCACTCAGCTAATTGAGAAAAATAAATTTAAACTGGACGAAGCAGCGATTACATATGCAAAACACGGCATTGCTTTAAATGAAGCCATCATATGCGTTTTTAAAGCCAAGTATACTTATAATTTAATCCGTCCTGTTTCATATATCCGAAATGTATTGGGGCATGCTACCTGGAATACGGTCATAGGAACACCAGCACATCCTGAATACCCTTCTGCGCATGCTGTATTAGGAAGAGCTTCTTCCGTAGTTTTGGAAAGCATCTTTGGTAACAACTATTCATTTGTGGACCGGACGCACGAGAATTTATACGGAGCCAGGACATACAAAAATCTTAAGGCTTATGCAGTAGAGGCAGCATGGTCCCGTATTTTAGGCGGTATTCATTACGGTGTTTCTGCTGAGGTAGGATTGGCGCAGGGAGAAAAAGTGGGCATCCTTGTGAATAAGATCGGTTTTAAGGGAAACTCCAATGGTTTATAATTCTTCTATTTTGAGAGAGGTGTAATTGTTAGGCAGTTTTGCGTCTGTTGGCACCCTATTACCCGATCCTGGAATAAAATTACCCGTGAATTTTTGCCCTCCATGTTTTGCTTCTTGCGACCGATACCAATCTACCAACAATGAGCACAGCCTTGTTAGCTGGCCCATTCCTCTGTTCTCCAATTTTACTTCATCAAACAAAGTTTGTCTTTATCTCAAAACTTTAAACATGAAGCATTATGAAAAAGCAACTCATTTTCGTTTTAGCCATCGCCACACTTTCATTAACTGGTTGTGAAGAAGATTACGTTAACCCTCCTTTTATCAACGTGATGGATTCTGAGCATGCCCGGGTGCCAATCCATAAATTCCTTTTATCCCGAGTCGGGCGCAGCTGGAATAGTAGTGACCATTTTTGGAGAAAATTTTGGTGGCTCCATATCCGAAAACAAGGTCACCTTCAGTGGTATAAATTCTGAGGTTTTGCAGGTTCAGCGGGGAAAAATAACGGTACGTGTACCCTTGAATTTAGCGCAAGGTGATTACCAGATCACCCTATCCGCGCTGAGTCAAACGGTTACTTCTGCGCAGGCTTTTAAGGTGAAGGGAGTTGAAAAAAAAATATAGACACTCCATCTAAACTATCATAGTCGAGGTAGCTCCAGGTTTTGATGGCTTTGTGCTGAAAAATTCGTTACCTTTTTCATACTACGCATCAGACAAAATTTAGAGTGCGTCGCGGCGTGCAACGAAGGATGAGGCAATAGACTGCGTTTTATAAGCGCAGTCGCTGATCTCTTTCCATTTAGCCTGAGCGTCGGCTTTACGGACATTGGACGATCGAACTTAAGTAAATTTTACCGGCAAGTGTGATTGCCTGATTAATTTGACTCACTGCTATATAAGCCTATGAAAACTTTTTCTTTAGCATGGATCACAAGTTCGATGCTGCTCTTCGGTATGACTGGGATAAGTTATGCGCAACCTGACAACCTACACTTTGAGAATTTTTCTGAGCAGCGTGGTCTTCCTAAAGGTTCCGTAGATAAAATCCTGCAGGACCAGGAAGGCTTTATGTGGTTTGCTATAGATGGAGGGGGATTGTATCGATTTGATGGTCATACTGCTATCGTCTTCCAACACGATCCCAACGACCCTGTGCATAGCCTTCCGACCAATCTTATAAAGACCATACATGAGGATAGGAAGGGACGCCTTTGGGCAGCATCCGCTCTCGGCCTGCTTCAGGTGGACAAACGAACAGGAAAAGCCACCATGCACCGACCAGATTCTGCACTATCAATCGCAACCATTTTTGAAGATCAGCAAGGAATCTTGTGGCTGGGAACGGCCAGCGGTATTGCCCGTTTTGATCCAGCCACTCAGCAGTTTGGCTTGTACCCTTCTCCCAATGATAAATACATTGGTATTGGCAACTTTCAGCAAGATGATTCCGGTTGTTTGTGGGCTGTTAATTATGAAGGTCTCTGCCGGTTTCACCCACCAACAGGAAAGTTTGCCTTTTTTCCAATAGTGACTCCGGAGGGCGTCCCCAATCCAGCCCTTCCGATGTCGGTTTACATCGATAAGGCAGGATTCGTGTGGGTGGGTACCTGGGGGAATGGCTTGTTCCGGATGGATACCCGGACGCCAGGTCGATTTGTGGCTTACAATCCTGGTGGGCTTATCCATGAGATTATCATTGAAATTTGCATCACTGCCGATTACCTGTGGTTAGCTACCACCAAAGGCTTGCAACGGATTAATCCAAGAACCAACCAAGTCGTCAATTACGGCTCAGCAGAATTGCGAGCAGGTGGTCCAAATAGCCTGGCAGTTTTTACCGCATTCGAGGACAGGTTAGGCAACCTATGGGTCGGCACGAGTAGTGGGGTATGTAAAGCTTCTATGCATGCCAGTCCGTTCTACATCTACCAGGCGACTCCCGCTTCCTCTCCCCGCAAAGAAAATATTATCCACAACATTCTGGAAGATAATCAGGGCGCCCTTTGGGTCGGGAATTTTGCAAAAGGTTTATGCAAGTTTGACCGTACGACTCAACACCTGACGCCGGTCACCGTGGACCCTGACGATTCACGTGGCACTGTCGAAAGTATGCAATGGCCCCTTGTGGAAGACCAGGAAGGTCGATTGTGGGTCGGGTCGGATACAGATAAAGGACTTTACCTTCTGGACCGTAAGACAGGTCGGTTTACCCGTTATGATTCAAAGATTGCTGTCCGCGTGCTGGCGATGGGCCACTCTGGAACAATATGGCTGGGCGGTGATACAGGGGAGATTGCCTCGTTTGATCCCATAACGGAAACATTCACTTATTTCCCCTTGAAAGGAACTTGGTTGTATGCACTGCTCGTGAGCCGGTCTGGTGAGGTGTGGGTCGCGGGATTTGCGGCGGGATTGATCCGCCTCGACCCCACAACAGGTAAGTTTACCAGCTACACGAAAGTCACGGCACCGGAAGGGCATATAAACGATCTATTTGCACTCTCTCTCTACGAAGATCGGGAAGGGATCATCTGGGTTGGCTCTGCTGAGGGGGGCCTGAACCGGTTGGACCCGCGCACTGACGTTTTCACATACTTTACAACCCGTGAAGGCCTGCCCAGCAACCGTGTGAACAGCATCATCGGTGACGAACGAGGAAATCTTTGGCTTGGCACTGGCCAGGGACTTTGCCGGTTCAATACGACTACGCACACCTGTCGGAATTTTTTTGAAAGCGATGGCCTGCCCGATAATTTTTTCATCACAGGAAGTATCAGCCGCCATAGTGGGAAACTTTTTTTGGGTACCATGAATGGACTCGTCATCTTCCATCCGGATAGCATCAAAGAAACTACGAATACGTTGCCCGTTTACGTCACTAGTCTAAAGGTGCGGGAAAAACCAGTACTCCTACCGTTAGATAAAAATTATTCAGCAGATGAAAATATTGAATTGCCCTACCAGGAAAATTTTCTCTCCTTTGATTTTACGGCCATCAATTACAGCTCACCAGAGAAAACTCGGTACGCATATCAGTTGCAGGGAGTAGACGCCGACTGGGTCTATAGCGGAGAACGACGGTTTGGCCACTATACTGATTTAAGCCCAGGTAGCTATACTTTCCGAGTGAAAGCATCCATCGATAACCATGTTTGGAGTGAGGCGGGAACGTCCATTAAAATAGTTATCTATCCGCCGTGGTGGAAGACCTGGTGGGCTTATGGTTTGTATTTCTTGTTGGGCATCAGCGTGTTGTTTGGCCTGATCCACTATTCGGTTTCACGCGAAAGGCTCAAAAGCGATTTGAAACTCAAGCAATTGGAAGCGGAGAAGATGCACGAGATAGATCATCTCAAATCCCGATTCTTTGCCAACATATCGCATGAATTCAGAACTCCGCTTACCTTGATCCTGGGTCCATTGGAAAAGTTTCTTTCCCGTACTTCTGTAGAAAGCGAGGATAAGTCGGTCTTCAAGATGATGCAACGCAATGCCCAGCGCCTGCTGCACTTGATTAATCAATTACTGGATTTATCCAAACTGGAAGCAGGAAACTTAAAACTGGACGTCAAACCGTCGGCTATTATTTCTTTTCTCAAAGCCATTGTACTTTCTTTTACTTCCCTTGCTGAACGGCGACATATTCAGTACCATTTTCAATATCCTACCGATAATCCTGTAGTTTATTTTGATGCCGACAAACTGGAAAAGATCATCACCAATCTGCTGTCCAACGCTTTCAAGTTTACACCAAAAGGTGGAAAGATCACGGTGACAGCGCGGTTGCACCCGGCAGAAGAACAATCCATTCCAACCCGTTTCAGAAAAGCTGGCCAATCATCAAAAGTAAGTATGTTGGAACTGAAGGTCCAGGATAACGGTATAGGTATATCAAAAGATCAGCTTCCGAGAATATTTGATCGTTTTTACCAGACCGATACTTCCCACACAAGAGAACAGGAAGGGAGTGGTATAGGATTATCGCTGGTGAGGGAACTGGTGGAACTTCATGAAGGAGAAGTAATGGTAGAGAGCCAGCCAGGAGAAGGTGCTTGCTTCACGGTACGTCTACCGTTGCTGGTCGCAGATTTTGAGGAGTTAACCATTGTTGAACATAGGTTGGACAATGGTCAACAAAGCATTACACCATTCAACGATGATGCACCACACGAAACTGACGATTTATCTGAGACTGTAACAGAAGGCACTCCTTTGGTACTAATCGTAGAAGACAATGCAGACATACGTCTTTTTATCCGAGAAAACCTCCATCCCGATTATAAGGTTATGGAGGCCATCGATGGAGAAGAAGGATATAGCCTGGCCGTTGAAATTATACCAGACCTAATCCTGAGTGACGTAATGATGCCTAAAATGGATGGGGTGGAACTCTGCCGTAAGTTGAAGGAAGATAAAAAAACGGATCATATTCCCGTGATTCTGCTCACCGCCAAGGCAAGCGGAGAAAGTAAGATAGAGGGACTGGAAACAGGTGCCGACGATTACATTATCAAACCCTTTGAAGCCGCTGAACTTTTGGTGCGTATCAAAAACCTGATTGAAGGACGCAAGAAGTTAAGGGAGCGATTTAGCCGGGAGATTACATTGCAGCCTGCCTCTATTGATATCACATCCAAGGATGAGAAATTACTGCAGCACGTTATGCAGATCATGGAGGAGCACATGGCGGATTCGAATTTTGGGGTGGAAGCTTTCTGCAAAGAAGCAGGGATGAGCCGAACGCAGCTGCATCGTAAACTCAAAGCGCTTACCGACCAATCAACCGGAGATTTCATCCGTATCATGCGCATGAAAAGAGCTTTTGAACTATTCACGCATTCAGCGGGAAATATCGCAGAGGTTGCTTTTCAGGTCGGGTTCAATGATCCGTCCTACTTTACCAAATGTTTTCAAAAGCAGTTTGGGAAAACCCCTTCTGCATTTCTGGCTGCTGGTTCTCCTGAGAAAAACAAGCTGGGTTAAAAGGTTCGATCCAGAGCATCTGCTTTTGACAGCAGGAATTATTTTTTAATGGCATAGCCCATATATAAAATGCTCATATCGTTGCTCTCTATCAACCTCAAATTTTTTCCCAGGTCAGCATAGGTCCATTCTTTCTTAGCTCTTTTTCTTAGGAAGTTTAGCATTTTCGGAGTAGATACGTTGGGTTGGGTTCCGGTGTGTTCTCTCCAATCAAAACTATTTTTGGAAAGGAGAATTTTAAGTTCTTCTGGTTTTATAAACATTTCCCAGACATGCAGGTTCGGCGGCATAAAGGCCCATCGTTACGCTTGGAGGTTTTGATTTATGATTTGACTGTGCTGCTTTAATCTACAGGCAAATTTAATCGCTTGAGTACAGCATGGTATCGTGGATCTTTCCAAAGAGGCTTCATGAAGGGAGCGAACTTGATCTGAAGTAAGCCCGGATCCCTGTACTTAAAAGCTTGTTCAAGCCATTCGAACGTTTTATCGTACTCTCCATACCAGCTATAGATTTCCGCGATCTGGCACGGGCCTACTTCTTTATATTTCATTTCGAATTTCCTGAGCTCCGCTTTAGACGCCTGATGTTGGCCGTCGCCCCATAGCGCTACTATTAAAAAATATTCTTTCCAGTATTCATCTTCAATGCGTGGTACCAGACCTAATGCTGCCTTGGGATTATTATCCAACAGCTCGGCCTCTACTAGCCTATGTATGCCGACACCTGATTGAAGTTCAATTGCCTTTTTGCTAGCCTCAATTGCCAATCGATAATTGCCTTCCTGCATGAACGCTAACGAGAGATGGCTGTGGGCTGAAGCATATAACGGATCTCTTGATATGGCTTTGTTTGATAATATTTTCGCCTTGGTGAAATCACCCAGACAAAGGAGTTGGTGTGCCATAAATGTAAGTGTGCTTGAGCTAGAGTCAAGATCCAGGGCTTTCTGACCATATTTCAGAGCTTCGCTAATTTCCCAAATATCATTTAAGACCGTCGCTTTGGCCATATAGCCGTCCGCCAGATACGTGTCGAGGCTGATCGCCTTTTCTGCTGCCTTTAAAGCCATTTCAAGTGTTTTGTTCACATCATCATGGTCTGTATACAAGTTTGAATTTCGCCTGTAGCAGTCCGAGAGCTGTGCCCACGCTCTTGCATCTGTTGAATCTTTATTGACGGCAAGCTGCGCAAATTCAAATCCTTTTTTCCGGCTTTCACTTGTGAATTTCCTCACGTAATAACGACTCTGCATCCAGAGATTATAAACCTCAGGATCGCTCTCTCTTGGTGCAGCCTGGTTGCTGCCCAGCAACTTTAGTTTCAGCGCGGCAACAACTGCACTGGCGATCTCATCCTGGACTTTAAAGACGTCATCCATACTGCGATCAAATGTTTCGCTCCAAAGATGCGAGCCATCGCTGGCTTTGATCAGCTGGGCAGTGATCCTGATCTTATCTGACGCCTTTCTCACACTCCCTTCCAGCAGATAAGCTACTCCGAGTTTTTCACCGATCACCCGTATATCCTCTTTCTTTCCCTTAAACGAAAATGCGGAAGTTCGTGAGATAACCTTCATATCAGGAACCTTAGCCAGCACGTTGAGCACTTCTTCGCTCAGTCCGTCGCTGAAGTACTCTTGTTCTTTATCAGCACTCATGTTGGTAAAAGGAAGAACGGCGATGGACCGGTCAATGTCGGTGACCGCAGGCCCGATTTTTTCGCTCTTTTTCGAACTTAGTACAGCCATTGCACCATAACCAATCAGCGCCAGCAATGCAATGATGAACAGCGGGAACGCATACTTCTTCCTTGAAACTCTAACCGGTGATGGGCTGGCTTTATGGCTTACCTCTGACCGCGCGGGTTGTAACGATGATAGCCTGACCGCCATCATAATCTCTTTCACGGCCATTGCCACCTTGTTAATCTGATCGCGGTAATAGTAGGTGTGATTTTGATTTTCCTTCCGGTCATCATGGGGCTCCAAAGGGCGATTTACACCCGAGGATTTGAAAATGAAATCGATCGGTCTGAGGACCGATCTTGTCTCTTTCTCAAAGAGCTGAACGTCTTCCGGGTCGAGGTCGTGTATACGAATGGGAAGTACCCGGCTGGTAACATTAGCATTAGCTAATTTTATCTTAAATCCCAATGGATCGGTTAAGACAAAATCCCGAAAAGCCAGAAATTCCTTTCGCCATGCAAAGCTGTTTTCATCACAGTAAGTTCTGGAGAGCACCGGAATGAATATCAGGGCCCGAACCTTATCGCGCAGGGAATCGTCTACATCATGATTTTCGTGCAGCCCATCGTGCGGATTTTCGTCGAAGTAAATGGAAATTTCATCCTTGAAAGTTGACTCAAGTTCCCTTCGGAGATTTTCCACAAAAGTTGTGACCCACCCATCATATTTATTGTCTTTATGACGGTAGCTGATAAAAATGTCGTATTCGTAACCGGGAATAAGAGAAGGCATTGAATCAATAACGGGTTAATGATGATCGCATTGACGAACGAATGTCTAAGGTAAACAAAAAGTGAAAATAGCATGTCAAGCTCTTGGATTCTTTGCTTAGGAAAATTTTGTAACATCAATTAAGATAGACCGTCATTGGCAACAAAGGGAAAAAATTAACTGGCGTGAAGCCTTGGCTGCGGCAGGAATGCATCCCCAAGATAATATGCGCGATTGCAGTCTGGGATTGCTTCACACTAGACGCGTTCCCACGCGTCAGTTCACAATGACGAAACCTCTCTTTTTTTCAGCCTGCTATTTCTGAGCGACCGTTAAACTATCGATGTCTTTCTGAATATGTTTCGCATAGTTGACTTTCCACTCATCTAAACGTTTCAAGTGGGTGGCCATGCGTTTTAGAAAATCATTGTAATCGCGACTTTCTTTTGGAGACCAGATTACTTCTGCCATCGCACAGGCGCGTGGATAAACCATGTACTCTGCGTGGTCACTTGTTGGTATGTATTCAGTCCATACGTTGGCTTGTGCGCCAAGAACGTGTTTTGCTTCTTCCGGAGTAAGTTGGGAAGGAACAGGTTCGTACGAATAGACCTGGCTTACGGGAGTAAAATTGCCAATAGCCAAGGGCTCCGTTTTGCTGGTGTCCTGATAATGATCAAAATAACACCAGTCGCCAGGCGTCATGATCACATCGTGGTTTTGCTTCGCAGCAGCAATACCACCTTCTTCACCCCGCCAGCTCATAACGGTTGCGTTAGGTGCAAGACCACCTTCCAGGATTTCATCCCAGCCAATGATTCGTCTGTCTTTGCTGTTCACGTATTTTTCAATGCGTTGTATAAAATAGCTTTGCAGTTCGTGTGTGTTCTTTAGTTTCTCTGTCTTCATCCGCTTCTTGCAATGTGGACATTTCTGCCAGCGTGTTTTCGGGCATTCGTCGCCACCGACGTGAATATACTGACCGGGAAAAAGTTCGGCAACTTCATCTAAAACACCTTGAAGAAATTCGAAAGTTTCGTCTTTGCCTGCGCAGAAAACGTCATCAAATACGCCCCACGTTGTGGCCGCCTCGTATGGGCCTCCAGTACACCCAAGATTTGGATAGGCTGAGAGGGCCGCAAGTGCGTGTCCCGGTAATTCTATTTCCGGAATGATAGTTACGTAACGCTCAGTTGCATACTTTACGATATCTCTGATTTGATCTTGTGTATAAAAACCACCGTAACGTTTGCCGTCAAAATTTTTGGGATTGCCCCGGTCGGCCGTGCGGGCATGACCGATCACCGTTTCTTTACGGTAGGCACCCATCTCCTGGAGCTTAGGATATTTTTTGATTTCAATGCGCCATCCCTGGTCTTCGGTGAGGTGCCAGTGAAAGCGATTGTACTTGTGTTTAGCCAACAGATCGATGTACTTCTTGATGAACTCCGGAGGAAACATGTGACGTCCAACGTCTAAATGCAATCCCCTGTAAACAAAGCGAGGATAATCGGTTATCGAAACGAAAGGAACTTCCTTACCATTTCCGGAAATAGCTTGCATGAGTGTCTGTGCTCCGTAAAATAATCCTGCACCACTGGTGGCGTGTATGCTCACCCCTTTTTCATCGGCCGTAAGTTTATATCCTTCTTTTCCTAATGTGCTGTCTTCAACGGTGTATAACGTAATCTGGTCTTCATCATCCGAAAATTCAGCAACAGCAGCATCGATGTTTTTTGTTTTGAGAAGCTCCGCAAGAAGGCCGCCAACATTTTTTTCGTCAGCTGATTTAGCTATAATGGCGACCGATTTATCCCATTGCACATAGTCGTTACCGGTAGCTAAAGAAACCGGTCTGGGTATAATATCAGGCATTGAGACCTGTTCTTTCTTTTTCGAACATCCTGTCAGCAGGAGAAGCGCGATTAGGTAAAATAGTTTTTGCATTGACATTAGTTGATTAGTCCATACAACTTAAAAAAACAATTTTCAAATATCAATGAAATCACGAAGTGTGTCTGCGTGCGCGTTTTGGATTTGAAATGTTGAAGTTTGTAGAATTGAAGTGGGGTAAATCACCTACCAAAAAGCTGGTTTTCTCCTAAAATGAAATCACGGTACTAAACTATTGGTATTCTAGGAGAGCGTATGGGACAGCATAGTAATGCTGATTTAACATTTACGTAGTTTAAGGTATCGCGGCGGAAAATAGTGTAAAAACCATTTTACAATCTATACTTGAAGCCCGGAAAGACCTCTATTCAGCAGCCTTCTATCAGATTATTCGTCCACTTTAAACGATATCCCGGTTTCTTTAGCTATGCCTTTCAAATCATCGACAACAGCTTGAATAACGGGTATGCCTTCCTTCGTTCGCAATTTCTCAGCATCGTGCTCCGGATCACCCGGTATGAGAACTGCATCGTGTCCTGGAATCGGTTTTGTTTTTCGAAATACTTCAATCCAATGATCGATCCGTTTTTTAAAAACTTCTACATCTTCAAAGCCGTCAATTTCCATCGCGCCAAAGAAATGACCGATACCTTTTCCCACACTCTCTTTGGGTGCTTCTTCGAAAATAGCAAACGGAGGCGCAAACGGTCCCCAATTGGCGCCGCTCAAAACACAGCATAAAATGTCGACCATAGCTGAGAGGCAATATCCTTTATGGCCTCCCATCTCACGTGTTGCGCCTAACGGTAATACTCCTCCACTGTAAACATCTTCAGGCCGCGTTGTGTTGTTTCCATCTTTATCGATGATCCATCCTTCGGGTATTGGTTTTCCGGCTCGCTTAGCGATCTCTACTTTGCCAAAGGCTACAACGCTTGTTGCGAGATCAATAACAATGGGAGGATTTTTAAAACCTGGAAAAGCAATGGCGATCGGGTTTGTACCTAGTCTTCGTTCAGCACCCCACAACGGTACCACTATCCTGGATGAATTGGTCATAGACCATCCGATCATATCGCGCTCCAGTGCCTTCAGCGAATAATAAGAGGCAATTCCGTAGTGATTCGTATTGCAAACACTTATCCATCCGGAACCGAATTGAGCAGCTTTTTCCATGGCTATCTCATTAGCCTTCGGACCTACTACGAGACCTAATCCGCTATCGCCGTCAACGGTGGCAATACTCTTCTTTTCGCGAACGATTTTAATATTTGGTTTTGGATTTATTCTGCCGATCTTAAACATGTCTACATATGTACGCAGCCGCGCAACACCATGAGAATCGATTCCTCTAAGATCGGCTTTGGATAAAACAGCTGAAGCTTGTTGAGCCTCTTTTTCTGGCACACCAAAATGGATGAACACTTGGGTGGAGAAATCACGTAAGTACGAATCTGGAAAGGTAAAGTATTGTGGTTGAGACATATTGAATGATAATGAATAATGCTTAATAACACTGCCCGAGTTCGAACGAAATAGTTCGAACTCGTCCATAAATTTTTAATATAATAAGTTAAAACCCATTTTTTAAGTCATTGAGAATTTATTCCGGTTGTGGCATCTTAATTGGAAGCACTGTAATTTCCAAATCCTCAGACTATGCTACGCAACTATTTCATCCTTGCCCTCCGAAATCTTCTTAAACATAAAGTTTTTTCTCTTATCAACATTCTTGGACTGTCCATTGGCATTACCTGTTGTATTCTTTTGGCCTTGTTTATCAGACATGAATTCAGCTTTGAGAGACATTTTGATGATTACACTAACATTTATCGCATTACAACTACATTTACTACTGATAAAGGCAGCGCCACAATACCTTGCACTGCTCCTCCTACGGCGCCAGCCTTCCTGCGTGAATTTCCTGAGATACAGATCGCTACGCGTGTGGCATCTCCACCGGATGTGCAACGTCATTACATACTCTATGAGGATAAAGGATTTTATGAAAATAGAGGATATGTGGTAGACTCAACTTTTTTCGATCTGTTTTCATATGAGTTTGCTCAGGGTGATGGTACTACAGCGTTGGATGGTCCATCGGCAGTAGTTTTATCGCATACTGTAGCGAAGAAGCTTTTTAATAATCAATCGGCCCTCGATCACATCCTTATCATCAAAAGCGGAGGCATAACCGATACATTTCGCGTTACAGGTGTGCTCAAACCCTATATCAACCCTTCCCAATTGGATGCGGATTTTTATATGGGGATGAACAACAAAGGTTGGGGCAAAACCATTGACGGCATTAATGAGTGGACCCAAACCTTCATTTACTCTTTTGTTAAGCTAAAGCCAGGCGTTTCTTTCGCTAATCTTAACGCCAAGCTTCCAAAGATTATGGATACGTATGGCGCCAAGGAACTAAAGGCAATGGGATTTACTACGGTCCCAGGTCTTCAACCCTTAAAAGAAATGCACCTGTATTCAGCACAAGAGTTTTCAACCGAGACAGCCGTAACGGACATTGGTACAAGTGGTAACATTACTTCTATTTATATCATGAGCTCTATTTGCATTTTCATTTTATTAATTGCTTGCATCAATTTTATTAACCTTACCACAGCCAAAGCCTTTCAGCGCGCCGGTGAAGTAGGTGTTCGGAAATCATTGGGCGCGAACCGTGGTGTGTTAATAAAGCAATTTCTAGGTGAATCCTTAACCATTACGACGATCGCCATGATCCTATCTGCTGTGTTCGTTCAAGTATCATTGCCTGTGTTCAATTTATTCACACAGAAAAATCTTTCCATAAGCTTTCAAAATATAGGATACGTAACCGCCGCTTTGCTGGGAGTTTCTTTGCTCACGGGATTTATTGCAGGAAGCTATCCAGCCTTTTTTCTTTCTGCATTCCAGCCCGCCCGGGTTTTGAAAGAAAAGCGTTTAGCTGGTAATTCTTCCAGCCTGCTGCGGAAAAGTCTGGTCGTTTTTCAATTCATAATTTCAATTTCTCTCATCTCTGCAATTTTGATCATCCGTAAACAGATCGACTTTGTGCAGCAAATGCCATTGGGTTTTAACCCGGAATATAAACTCGCAATACCATTGCCAACGCTCGAGGCAAAATATGCTTATCAAAATTTAAAAGACCGGTATAAACAATTGGCGGGAGTCACAGAAGTCTCGGCAGCCTCCGCTTTACCAGCGACGCCAACCATACGCAACCTACCTCTCTATCCTGAGGGATCTTCCGCGGAAAATGCAAATGTTCATTATTGGGTTTGCGTGGATGAAAATTACTTTAAGACGCTCGGAATAAATATTTTGCAGGGCAGAGATTTTAATAAAGAAACGGATACTGTAAGATTTGGCGCTCCTTTAACCAATATTCTTGTAAACCGATCCGCCTTGAAGATCAATGATATTAATCCTGATAAAGCCATTGGAACAAAGCTTCATGTTATATTAATGGGTCAACACATGACATTTCAAATTATAGGTGTGGTGGAAGATTTCCATCAGTTTTCCATGCACCGGCCAGTTTCTCCTATGATATTCAACATGCCTTCTTACGCTGACTATAGTGCATTATGCATTTCGGTGAATGCCGCAGCCTATGAGAGCACTTTGTCCAGCGTCGAAAAAATTTGGAAGGAGCTCCTACCCAACACGGTCTTTGAACATTCCATGCTCACCGATAATATTAAACATCAGTACGACGCCGACCAACGTGTCTTCGCTGTTATCACCGTATTTACCATCATGGCCATTGTCATATCCTGCCTTGGACTATATGGACTTTCTATTTTCATGGCGGAACGCAGAGTGAAAGAGATCGGTATTCGTAAAGTGTTCGGAGCTTCTGTACAAAACATCGTCCGTATTTTGTCCATGGATTTCATCAAGCTTATTGGTATCGCGTTTATTTTCGCTATCCCTCTCGGATACTATGCGATGGATGCATGGCTGCAAAACTTTGTTTATAAGGTTGAAATAGATGCCGTCATTTTCATCGTTGCAGGCGTTACTTCCCTTGGTATTTCGATACTTACCATTGGGTTTGAGGCCATAAAAGCTGCATTGAGTAATCCTGTTGATTCGTTGCGTACGGAATAAACTCTATAACGACCCTGAATAATTACAATAGATAAGACCGTGTCTCACGCTTTGTGAAAGTTTGTTGGCCCTAATCGGGATTGGAGCATATCGTTCCAATCCAATTTTTTTATTTTGGAGTACGTTTTAAACGTGAGCCATCAATTCCCATCTTATTTTCTTAAACGATGTCTTGTCTAAATCTACGTATCTGATTACCTCTCCAGGAATTTCCTTGATTAACGATTGTTATAGGCCTTCATAAATTATATTATATTTAATATCTAAACCGAAGCACTTGGCAGGCCTGAATTTCTATCGGGATATTAAAGCGCTGAATCTTCCTATAGCTGAAGTTTTTCAGGACCTTAATTTTTTGGATGTTCCCTCCGACTGGTCTGTCATTATCGCAGATGTACAAAATTCAACGGCTGCGGTAGCTGCTGGCAAACACAATGACGTTAATCTTGTGGCCGCTGGAAGCCTGATTGCAGCACTGAATATTGCCAAGGAAAAGGATATCGAAATCCCTTTTTTCTTTAGCGGCGATGGCGGAGCCCTCGTGGTTCCTGAGCAGCTCGTGGAAGATGTGTTAACCGGACTGTTAGCTCACAATGAAAACTCGATAAAAAACTTTGGGCTCGCGATGCATATCGGCAGCCTTTCCCTAAAAAATATTTTAGCGGTGGGCGCTACTTTAAAAATTGCCAAAGTACAATTGGGTCAAGGTTTCCACAAGGCCGTAATTATTGGTGATGGTTTGAAGGTTGCCGAACAACAAATCAAACGCACGACACGCAGCAGTCGCGTGGAAATAATCAGCGCACCCGCGCTAAACATGAATGGACTCGAGTGCCGATGGGATAAGGTAAAACCACCGATTGAAGAAAATGAGATTGTTTGTTATCTGATCGAAACCAGGGATCAAGCAAAACAGGCGGAAGTATTTCACAAGGTGTTAATGAAAATCGATGAAATCTATGGAAGCCTGGAAAACAGAAGCCCATTGTCATTAGACCGCCTAAGGTTGTTATTGAGCTTGCAGAAAATAGAGAAAGAAATGCTAGTCAAGTATGGCCGATGGAAAATCAATTATTACCTGAGCACATTCTTTGAAACTTTTTTAGGCCTCTTCTATTTCAAGTTTAATCTGAAGGTTGGGAACCTAAGAGGAAGGGAATATCTTTCCCAACTCATTGCGAATGCCGATACTCTCACCATAGATGGACGGATTAATACGATTATCTCGGGCAAACCAGAAAAACGCAAACAATTCCTGGATTATTTATCCGCACGGGAAAAGGAAGGTGCATTAGTCTACGGCCATCATATCAGCAAAGAGAGCGTAATGACATGCTACGTTGAAAACCTGAATTCGAAACACATCCATTTTGTAGATGGATCAGATGGCGGGTACACGGAGGCAGCGAAGGAGCTTAAGGGAAAGTTGTCGGTTAGCCGTTATTAGTCAAATTAAATTATTGAAAGAGATTATTCCTTCGTTATTCGAAATTCGTTGATCGATATTCGATATTCATGTATTTAAATGTCGAACAAGGAATGTCGAATTTCGAACATGGAAGTAACCTTACTGCCTGTATTTAATGACCTAACCTAGATCTAATGAATCGAAGAAATTTTTTAAAAAGCAGTTCGCTGACGGGAATCTCCTTAACAGTATTGGCGAGTAATGCATGCACTCGGGAAACTAAAAAAAAGACCCCGCTGATCGTCGCAGAAAATCCGGAGAAGTCATTTGCCTTGAATGAAATCACAGTGGAAGGTCTTCAACAGAAGATGCAATCCGGAGAGTTGACGTCGCGTGCGATAACTGAAATGTATTTAAAACGCATTGAAGCAATCGATGCTAGTGGTCCGACTCTCAATTCCGTCATCGAGCTAAACCCCGATGCATTATCCATTGCAGATGGCATGGATGAGGAAAGAAAAAGGGGAAAGACGAGAGGCCCGTTGCACGGCATCCCTGTTTTGATCAAGGACAATATTGATACAGCAGATAAAATGATGACAACGGCGGGGTCACTGGCACTAGAAGGCAATATAGCTGCGAAGGATGCATTCATTGTCAGCCAACTAAGAAACGCCGGTGCGATATTGCTTGGTAAAACCAATTTAAGCGAGTGGGCCAATTTCCGTTCCGAACGATCATCCAGCGGCTGGAGCAGTAGAGGCGGGCAAACAAAAAATCCCTACGTGCTGGATCGTAATCCTTGTGGTTCGAGTTCAGGATCGGGTTCCGCAGTGGCTGCCAATCTTTGTGCGATAGCCATCGGAACAGAAACAAACGGATCGATCGCTTGTCCGTCATCTATCAATGGCATCGTAGGAATAAAACCTACCGTTGGTCTCTGGAGCCGAAGCGGCATAATTCCCATTTCTGCTACGCAAGATACCGCGGGGCCTATGGCGCGGACCGTAAAAGATGCAGCCATTCTTCTCGGGGCCCTTACCGGTCTAGATGAAAAGGATAGTGCCACCGTTGCGATCAAAGGAAAATCGCATAAAGACTATACACAATTTCTAAATCCTGAAGCCTTAAAAGGAAAACGGATTGGTGTTGAGAAATCTTTTCTTAAAGTGCATGAAGGAATTGATGCTTTGCTGACAAAGGCTTTGGAACAGATGAGGAACGCCGGAGCAGAAATTATTGAAGTCGAACTCATAGGCAAAACCCGGGAAGCCGGCAAAGTAGAATTCGATATTTTGAAATTTGAATTTAAAGATGGGCTGAACCGTTACCTGGCGCAAGCCAATGCAAAAGTCAAATCACTGGAAGATGTAATTCGTTTTAATAAAGAAAATGAGGCGAAGGCAATGCCATTCTTTAAACAGGAAATTTTAGAAGCTTCACAAGCACTCGCAGGGGTTGATAGCAAGGACTACAAGACGTCCTTAACTAAATTATTGACAACACGAGGAGTAATTGACAGCCTCTTTAAGCAACATTCATTGGATGCGATCTGTGGGCCGGCCAACGGACCCTCGTGGTGTATCGATATGATCAACGGTGATTTTTTTACGGGCTATGGAACATATTCGCCAGCGGCAATTGCCGGTTATCCTTCTATTACGTTGCCCATGGGTACAGTGTTCGAGTTACCGATCGGGCTTTCATTTATTGGAAAAGCATTTGGTGAAGCTGAACTCCTTGCTATTGCATATTCCTATGAGCAGATTTCCAAAAACAGAGTCGCTCCGAAGTTTGTAAAAACTGCCGGTGTTTTGTAAAAAAATCTTTTAAGTGTAGCGTAGCTTAACCCTTTTGTCTTTTTTTTAGGAAAGGATGCGACTGCGGGATGGGTAATACTATTTAAGCATCATGCTAATCTCCGCATCAATGACAATTACAAATTAATATCCTGCTTAAGGTATGGATTCTTTTTAAGGCAAATTCGTAATTTGATTGTACCTTAGAAGCCGTCCCATGAAATTCCTTTCTATTAGCTTGTTTTTTATAGTTCTTGTTCATGCAAGTTATGCTCAAGAGCGTTACCTGCTCATCATAAACGGTGGAGGATTTACTGGCGCTGCGATTGCGTATAAGATCAATTTGGATGGAAAGGTCCTCAAAGGAAGCGGGTTGGCGGAAATTAGCTACACGGAGGAAAGTAAACTTAAAAAGTGCGCTGTCAAAAGGTATTTCAAGCGCGCAAGAGCCTTGATGAAATCGTTCCCTGATTTCAATCATCCCGGCAATTTATACTCTTCCATAGTGCTACACGAAAAAGAAACCGACCGTAAGATAACCTGGGGAGATACTAACCATGCTGTTCCCGAGGATGCAAAAAAATTGTATCAAAAAATAAATACCGCATTGACAAAAGTAAAATTTACGCCGAATGAGGGTAAATAATCATTAAATCATCTTCTATGAAAAATGTATATCTAATTTTATACTTTTGCATTTTAACTATTGGCCTACATGCACAAAGCGCTTTTGATGCAAAGAAAAAAAAGAATACTGTAGCTAATACAGCCTCACTGGGAGCTGTTCATATCAAGGGTTCTTCCTTTCAAGGTGCTGCCGGCCGCAGTTCAACTTCATCGAGCCCAATCAATCAACAGCGGCTAACTTTCCCACAATCGCTTCAACAACCACAAAAAATATTTTATTCACCCGAAACAGGACTTCCTTCCTTTATCACTTCGTTACGCGATCATAACATTTCACGTTTAGGGGTCAGGAAAGATGTTCATACAGCAACGTACGATTATTTGCTGGAACTTAAGCGACTTCTTCAACTCGAAAAATCGGACACAGATTTTACTATACAGCGCATCCAGACAGATAATACCAATAGAACACACGTGCGCCTGAGCCAGCGGTATAAAGGAATTCCTGTTTATGGTGGAGAAGTGATAGTGCATTTGAATGCCTTCGGAGAAAGTGAATCTTTTAACGGTACCTATTATAAGATTGTTGAAAATATAAATCCAATTCCAGCTTTCTCTGAACAACTCGCGGTGGAAAAAGTGAGGACGCACTTAAGAAAGGGAACGGTCTTACGTCCGCTAACCATTTTCGAGAAACGACTGGTTCAGCATGAACAGCCAAAAGCTACGCTTTGTGTTTATCAGGATAAGGGGCTCATTAAAACACACGTGCTTGCTTATCATATCGTGTATTGCCCGACGATTCAAGAACGCTGGGAGTATTTCGTTGACGCTTCTACCGGATCCGTTCTTCATCGTTTTAAAAGTATCTGTTTTGCAGACGGACCTCGCACGGCTACCGGACCAGATCTAAATGGTGTTTCTCGCACCATAAATACCTATCAAAAGGGAGCAACGTACTACATGGTAGATATTTCAAGGTCCATGTATAAGACTGTCGGCTCGACACTTCCCGATGAACCAATCGGTGGCATATTAACAATTGATATGAACAATACCTTTGGAGATAATCAATCCATACAGCATACAACATCAACAAACAACGCATGGGGTACAACTACACAAACGAAAGGATTATCAGCGCACTTCAATGCAGGGGCAGCGTTTGAATATTTCAAAGCTAAGCATAATCGCAATTCAATAGATGGAGAAGGTGGTACGATCATTTCCATTGTCAATGTACCAGATGAACAAGGTGCGGCCCTTGATAATGCCTTTTGGAATGGTAAAGTAATGTGTTATGGAAATGGCAATACTTCCTTTAAACCTCTGGCTGGAGCCATGGATGTTGCGGGTCATGAGTTGACGCATGGCGTAGTTCAAAATACCGCTAATCTGGAATACCAAGGTGAGTCCGGTGCTATAAATGAATCGATGGCCGATATATTTGGTTCAATGATGGACCCCGCTGACTGGCTACTGGCTGAAGATGTAGTGAAATTAGCTGCATTTCCTTCCGGTGCAATGCGTTCGATGTCTGATCCTCACAACGGCGGCACTAGTCTAGCTCACCAAGGATATCAACCCAAGCACGTCACTGAAGCCTATACGGGTGCCGAAGATAACGGCGGAGTGCACATCAATAGCGGTATCCCTAACCACGCCTTTTATAAATATGCCGAAGCCATTACGCGCGACAAAGCTGCAGCCGTTTTTTATAAAGCACTGGACGATTACCTTACCAAGTCATCCAAGTTTATTGATCTGCGGCTAGCCGTAATCAAGGCTGCAGGTGATTTGTATGGCACCTCATCCAATGAAGTAACTCAAGCCGGCGTTGCTTTTGATGCCGTTGGCATTTCAACCGGGCAGGGCGGTGATTATACAGAAACTTTACCCGGCAATCCAGGAACCGAATTTATGCTGGTGTATGACACGGATGTCTCTGATCCGAACACACTGTACCGCGTGGCCTCAGATAAGACAGCGGAAGCACTTTCTGCAACAAATTTTATTAGTAGGCCAAGCATTACCGACAAAGGTGATTTAGCTGTTTTTGTAGCTGCGGATAATACGATCCATGTGATTAAAACGGCGCCAGGCACAATTCCGGATGAAAGCGTTTTACAAGATGAACAAATTTGGTCTAACGTTGTGATATCGAAAGGAGGCACAAAAATAGCGGCCGTCACTTCAGCACAAGAACCTATTATTTACGTGTATGATTTTGAATCGAAACAATGGGGAGAATTTGAATTGTATAATCCGACGTATACTGAAGGTGTTAACTCTGCTGGGCCGGTCTATGCGGATGCCTTAGAGTGGGATTACACAGGTGAATTTTTGGTATACGATTGCTTTAACCGCATTGATAATACGGAAGGAACAGACATTGAGTACTGGGATGTCAATTTTATACACGTATGGGATACGGCTACAAAAGATTTTGCGGACGGAACAATTGAAAAGCTTTTTTCCAGTCTTCCGGATGGAGTAAGCATCGGGAATCCATGCTTTGCAAAAAATTCACCGAACATCATTGCGTTTGACTACGTGGATGAAGGAACAGAAGAGTATGCCATACTGGGGTGTAATATTGAAACAAATGACGTGAATGTCATTGCAGAAAATAATTCCTTGGGCTGGCCATCGTACAATAAAAATGATTCACACATTGCATTTACTGCGATGGAAGGTACGACAGATTACAAAATCAATACCATTCTCTTAAACAATGATAAAGTATCATCCAGTGCTACAGCAGAGCCGCTGTTCACATCTGCCAAATGGCCGGTTTATTTTGCTACGGGGGAGCGGGAGATCGGGGATGATGTTATTACAGCTGTTTTGGATGAAGCAAAAAGCAAGACATCGATAAGTTGTTACCCAAATCCCTTTGTCGATGAAGTTTCTTTTCAGATGAAGGATAGAATGATCAGAGAGGGTAAAGTGGAAATTATTAATTCCGTAGGGCAGTCGGTTTATGAATATAAAGTAAAATCTTCCGGTGCTGATCCCATGCAAATCAGCCTTGGAAATCTAAAGACAGGATATTATATCGTTCGAATATCAAGCGATAAGAGCATTGGAAGTTGTAAAATCATGAAAAAATAACAGGGTGGTAGATCATATTCCATGAGTTTGTTAATTCAATTTAGCGTTAACATATATTTAGCTTTTACATCGTTCAGGAAGAAATTCGCATAGAATGAAAAAATATACGGCATGGTTGTTAGGAATAATTTCAACTTTACTGATTAGCATGCTTTATTCTGAGGAGGTTTATTCTCAAGCTGCTCCCCTATTCAAATTACGCGCGCATACAGACGTGACAAAAGCTACCTGGTGGGATACCGATAGCATATATCGATTCCCTGACTTCCAATATGGACGTGTTACTTTTTTTACAGGATTTTCTCCGGATAAGATGATTAGACTAAACTATAATCTCTATTTCGGACAAATGGATCTTATAAATGAAAAGGGTGATACTGTTCAGATCGTACCATCCAAAGAACTAAAATTGATTGATGTTGGAGGTCATATTTTTTTCTATGATACACGGAAGGGTTACATTGAAATACTTTTGCAAGCACCCGTTGCACTTGGTGTGTGGACTATTCTGAGGACAGAAAAAATGGATTATGTCTCCGGGAGCATCGAAGGTTCAGTGGGTGTGGATATTCGTGGTCGTCCTTCAGTCTATGACCGCTACTATAGGAAAACAGATACCTATTTTTTTATTGATGAAAAAAATAAGCTTTATAAAGCGATAAAGCCTTTTATTTTGAAGTTATTTCCTTCTCATAAAGAAGACATCAATGAATATCTCCAACAAAATTCTATTGACTTCAACAGCGAGAAAGACCTGGTAAACCTTGTAAATTTTTGCAATCAGCTACAACAACCTTCTGAATACAATTCGCCTGAATTTTTGAATGTTCGAGCGGGAACAAATATTTCAAAAGCATGGTCTGATAGCATTTATCAATTCCCTGCGTTTCAAGAAGCTAAAGTTACTTTCAGGGATGGATCTACCCAAGATTATCAGCCGGGGTTGAACTATAATTTTTTTACTGGAGAAATGGATATGATCAATAAAAAAGGCGATACAGTAAAAATTAAAAATGCGATCGATATCACAACTGTAAACATAGACGGCCATATGTTTTACCATAATTTTTATGAAGGTTATGTTGAGGTTCTCATAAACTCGAACATTTCCTTAGGAGTTAACAAAGTGTTAAAAATGAAAAGAGCAAACTTTGCCTCAAATGACGCATTGACAGCCCGAAATGTACCCAGTGAAATTAATAATAAAAATTCCCGAAGTAACTATACAGTTGACTTCGACCGCGTGTTCCTAAAAGCAACCAAGTATTTCTTTATAGATCAAAACAATCAAATGTATCCTGCTAATGAATTTTCTCTTCTCAAACTCGTCCCTCAAAGAAAGGCTACCGTTAGCGCTTACATTAGAGAAAACAACATTGACTTTAAAAAAGAAAAGGACCTGATGCGACTGGTAGCTTACTGTAGTGAATTATTTTCCTCCAATTAAAATATAATGGCTTATCTAAACGCTTTTGTTATGAAAAATTTATTCTGCACCATATTTCTATTAATCACTTTATCAATTCAGGTTACCCTTGCACAATCTGCCAACAAGCCGGCAAAACAACAGTACGGCTTTATGATGGTGAGGAACAAAGAAGCTACCAAATTTTATGTTTCACCGGTGTTCGGATTTCAAATCGATAAGCGCGGAGATCCTATATGTGACTTGGGGGAAACAGAAGCAGCGTATAGACTACAAGTAGCTGACGAAAAGTATGATGTATTGACTTCAGACTATTTTGATTCTAAAAACGAAGCAGATCAAGCCAGGAAGTTTTATATCGCTTCTGAGAAGAAAGCTGGAAGAACGGTGATAGAACCAAAAATTGTTGTGGAGGATTGTAATTGATGTCCTTTCATCCGCTGAGCTTTAACTAAAGACGATGCTAAGTGCCCAAATAAGGCTAATGGACAAAGCACAATAAAAAATGAAAATGATGATCTGTATAACATCAACTTCGAAGGAGCGTTTTCTATTGGGCTTCATAAAAATTTACCAAATCGACATTTGGCGAGTGAGTCTTGGATAAATGATTTTTTGGAGATCATAAGTCGCCATGATTTCATTCGTTCCGCTTCCCGTCATGTGTGCATCCCCTACAGGAATTTCGTACGCATATCCAATTTGAAGTTGCTTCATGCGGAAGCCAATATTCAGAGAATAAGCCAGTAAATTTCTATAGCCCATTCCCAACCATGCGGCGTTGTAAAAAACACCTTTTACTTGTCCCTCAATAGTTTCTTTCAATTGGCTATCAAAACGAAACAATCCATTAAATACAATGCCCACTTTGTCTGAAACAGATCTTCTATAACCACCTTGTACGATGTAATGCATCTTACTATTATTTCTGAAAAAGTCTTTCTTGCTTTCACCTAATCCCCCACGGATATTCTGCATGGCATATCCTGCATAAAAATCCTGGCCGCTTAACGCCACACCAATATTAAAATCCAATCTGCCCGAGCGGCTTGTGTGGTTCATGTAATGATACAGGTGGGGATCGGTGGCTTCCTCGGAGGTTAGTTTACTTCCGTCCAATGTCTGTGCGTGATAGGCAACCGTCGCTCCTGTTTGTAAGCGAACTTTCCGGGTAAGGTTGACAAGCGATTTATAGCTTGCAAAAATCTGTGTCTCAACAAATGGTCCGAAGGTATCATTCAGAACCGATAATCCGATGGCATGTTGAATTCCTTTACTAACAACGGCATCATCGCTTATTATCAGTTCATTTTTTTTGAGGTAGTCAGACAGATTTACTTCTCCGGAAATAAAAATTGTTTTAGGCGCTCCATCAAATCCTGCCCATTGATTTCGATAATATGATTTGATCACCGAACCCTTAAATCCCGTAAAGGCAGGGTTATAGTATTGCTGGAAGATGGAGAAATTGGAAGCATGTTTCCGGCTCTGGCCCTGAGAAGCTGAATAAATAAATAAAATACAGGCAGCAAGTATTACCTTTTTCACATCGGGTAAGGAAGCGGAAAGAAAAATCGACCGGACAATGATTTTGATAATTCCAGCCTCGGGAAACTTCATGCGATGCGTACTATTGCCAGCCATAGATCGGTCCTATAATTCCACTAAAGCTACGGATGTGCAAACCACGGAAAATCAGGAGTAACCTGATTTCAAAAAATCAGGAAAACACCGAGCTCTCAGGATTAACCCTGATAGGGGTGGATTTTGTGAATTAAAAAGAAAATATTGAGGTGGCGAAAATAAATTATTCGTTCTGAAAGTACTACTATTAAAGAATGAGCTGCATTTTAATATCAGCTGTCAGAAAGGGCGAGTGTTCTAATGGCACGTATTGAAACTTATATTTTTCATATAACCCCAACGCTGCCTTTAATTGATGATTGGAGAATAACGTGATCTTAGTCGCCTGCAATTCTTTAGCTTTATCAATGCATCTTTCCAACAACAATCTGCTGATACCCATTTTACGATATTCTTTCGCCACAGCCATCTTAGCTAATTCATAGACTCTGTCCGATTCTTTAATTAACGCGCATGATCCGACAATTAGTCCATCCACTTTGGCCAGGTAAATTACCCCACCCTTTTCCAAAATCGTTTTGCGCGGATCATCTAAAATCTCACGATCATAGGATTCCATAAGGTTATAAAGTTCAAGCCACTCGGAATTCAGCGCCCTGAAAACATCAACATACTCATCTTCATAGTCAATAATTTGAAAAGAATGCATGGGGTAAAAATAATCATTACGACCAAGACTCCTTTATTAAAGAAGCAACTAAACCTTATAGTTGCCATTCGTAAACCCTCATGGAATTTAATTTATACAGGCGTCCTTAAATTCACAAGTTTAGCCAATTCACCTTTACCACCAACGCACGGCCTGCGCATGAATACAGTAAAGAGTCCTATATGAATAAGTATGTGAAACAAACTAAAGCATTCATTTCGTTTGGGCCGTCACCATTGCTGAGTACATCGTAGCCCTGTTAAAAATAGAAGGTCGCTCCTTTAATTTTATTACGGAAGAAAATTCCATCTCTTGCATGAGCGCGTGTAACGATGTGAAAGTTATGGGATAAGGTATCCATGTATTTGGTGTCGATGTATCATACTCAATGAAGATAAGTCTTCCGTCTGGCTTAAGGATTTTTTTTAGCTTGCTGATCAAAACATGTTTTTCTTTTACGTAGTGAAATGAATTTGCTAAGAGTATTCCATCCAATTGTTTAATAGGTATATCGTCTGTAACAAAATCAAGTTGTAATCGAATGATGTTAGCGTGATTGGATTGATCTTTTATTTTTCCCAGAGCTTCACTTTGTTTATCTACTGCGTAAACCGTTGAACTGGCACCGAGCACCACAGCCAATGCTTTTGTAAAGACACCTTTTCCTGCGCCTAGATCCATCCATCGCGATGAGTCCAATTTTGGAATACCTTTTTCGATCAGTCCTATTGCTTCGGGTTGAGTCATGCAAATTCCGGTTTACGAATCGAATATCGAATTTTTCTTGTTTACGATTTAACGCGATTCTGGATTTTTGGAGGTTAGATAAATTGAGGGGATATCACTCAGTTGTTCGAGGGATCTGACAAAATTACAGAGCAACGACCAGAATAATTCCCGGCAATCTGCGTAACTTTTTTAAAAGCTGAGAGTCTCATCTTAAAACTGTTGTAATGCAAGCAGACTGTCGCAGGCTTATTTTTAGACCCTCCTTGAAAATCAGACTAGTTCCTTTGGTTAACCTGGCAAGCATTGCTAATACCATCGTAGTGACTATGCTGCTGCTTGGTAATAGTTACACTTCCGTGAGCCAGACCAAAAACTCTCAGCATACGAGGATAGAGGACGCTCGTTTTATTAAACTGGGCGGACTGGAACAATGGGTTACTATTCGTGGAGACAATAGTGAAGCTCCAGTCCTGCTTCTGCTGCATGGAGGTCCAGGGGATGTGCAGTCACCGTTGGTTGATGTTTATGCAGCTTATGAAAAGGATTTTATCCTGGCGCAGTGGGATCAGAGGGGGTCAGGTAAAACGTACGGAAAATACAAGGAACAAACTCCGAACTTAACGTTGAGCCAGTTGGTGAATGACGGCATTGAGCTTGCAGAATATTTAAAGAATCGTTTCAAGAGAAAAGGGATTATTGTTTTAGGACATTCGCTGGGAACAGCGATCGCCACAGAGATGGTAACAAAACGGGCAGATCTCTTTTTGGCCTGTGTTGGCACCGGACAGATTGCGAGCTGGGCCGAATCTGTTCAATGGCAATTCGATTTTCTCAAAAGCAAAGCAACAATGACTAATGATGAGAAAGCGTTGAGTGAACTTACAAAAATTGGCACGCCAGACCCGTTGAACACGAAGCAGTATTTTAGCTTTACAAAACCATTGAGAAAATATCTTAACAACTCAGATGCTTCGTGGCTTGAAGGTTTGCGAGGGGTTTTTGAAAAATTTCCAAAACATGAATTTGAAGACATTGAAGGTGGCATGATTTTGTCGGGCCGTGTGCTCTTGCAGTTTCAGGTACAGGAAAATCTTTCTACATCCGCGCTGGTGTTTAAAGTTCCGTATTATGTAATCCAGGGGCGCGAGGATCTATTTACACCCACGGAGCCAGTTATCCGATATTTTGAAAAGGTAAATGCACCAAAAAAACAATTAGTTATTCTTGAGGATGCGGGTCACTTTGCGTTAGCAACGCATCAACAGCAATTTATTGAAGCGATGCGAAAAGTAATATCACGATAGCGAGATATAAAGAATCAGAAGCCACTCAAACAAATCGTTCAATTACCTAATAAAATAACTCACCAAATTCCGAGATTTTTCAGATAAGGCTTTTGAAATATCGTCTTTTCTCTCTGAGTCTTTGTTGTCCTGTTACAGATTAACAACACGATAATCCCTAAGAGAATGAGTGTAGAGCCCGACAGTAGTTTGTTCATTTCCTGTTATTATTTTCTTTTCGCAAAAAAAAGTAGTTTCCAATTTACAATTAATGGAGCGCTTGAAGTTACCAAAATTGAACCTATTCAAGACATGCAGTTCAAGGATACACATCCATCATAACAGCAGTCTCATAATTTGTATAATGAATGTACTTTTTAACATTCATCCACAGGACCGCAGGTGAGCCTTCCATCGGATGATTCCGGATCACGAAAGGACGTACATTATCAAACTTCGAATTGGTGGTGATGTCCGTAACATCCCAGTGTTGTCCTTTATCTGACGTAGTCCATTTTTCAATTTCAAATTTTCCGTTCTTCTTACGCGACAGATAGACCGTCGACGCATCCTCGTGATCGAGAACAATTCCTCCGGAATAGTTTGGCTCCCTTTCTATAGCTCCTGGCGGTGTCTGCGGAAACCATCGCCCGGAATTCAAAAGTTTGTGGTTAATCCATTTGCCTTGATCCCACACGGCGTAATAATAGGAGTGCGTGGAATCATTCGGGAATCGCGAATAGACGATCACCGGATCACCTTGCCCGTCTTCGGCCACATCCCAGATCCATGCTTTTTCATTTGTTGTCGTTGCATCGTACACAACATCCGTCTCACGCGGTTCTGCGGGCAAATCTGTCCATGCCTTTATCTTTTCTCCGCTTGCTTTGTACAGGTAGCCATCGCGGTACCTGGCGTAGTAAATGGAGTTCGAAGGCTCTCTGTTTGGATGGCCATCGGTAAAAGCAAAATGAATGACATCCTTGTTGTTGGAAGCGACTTTTACATAAGGGCGTCTGTCTCTGTAGAGCCTTTCAGGCAGAATAAGAATTTTTCCTGGCGACCAGGTTTCACCATTATCTGTTGACGTTGAAAAGTTCGGTTTGTAATCCGCGCCGCGCCAGAAAAGGTATAAGGTGTTTCGCTCATCAGCCAGCTGGCAAAGGTTGGTATAGGTATATGTGTTACTGCTTTCAGAATACGTCACGGTATCATTCAACTGCAGGCTGCGTGTGGGTTCCCATGTCGCGATGTCTTCTGCATTTTTTGCTTTGACAAAATATATACGATCACCGCTGTGTTTGGAATAAGTCAACCACAATCTTCCGTCATTGTCAAGGAACAAGCCGGGATTGTCATGGTCATCTACTTCAAGCTCTTTGTGCACGATGTTTGTTTCGATCGTTTTGCTATCGTGGTCATAAAGGCCTACCATTACATTTCCCTTTTGATCGATCCATCCCGCATAGGTTCTTAGGTATTTTCCATGGAAGTATACGGCACGAGGATCGGAAAACCAGCACCATGCGCCATCGTCGGCGAGCGACAAATACGACTCTCCGGGCTGTGGCGAAATTTGTTTGCACGCGAAAAATGTCAGTAGTATTAGAATGGAGGAAAGAAAAATTATGCGGCTGTCTTTCATGGAAGAGAAAGATTACTTTAGAGGTTGA
Organism: uncultured Bacteroidota bacterium; assembly: GCA_963837415.1. GTDB lineage: Bacteria > Bacteroidota > Bacteroidia > Cytophagales > Cyclobacteriaceae > Chryseolinea. The sequence continues at coordinate 417,934 of CAWING010000013.1, forward strand.
TTACTTTCACACTTTTAGAGTACCTATAACTTTGGGTTAGCGGCTTCCATTAAGACAACACGTTGTCATATGGACTTGTCAAACTTCGCGATACGAAAACCTAAATACCTTCTTAAAATGGCATGACTAATAGGCATACCTTATCAAACGATCATAACCCACAGATTAATCCAGATAAATTTACTTCTTTCACCTGCAAAGCCGCAATGTCCAGAATCTTTTTCTCCCGTATTCCTTTCCTACGCATATCTACTTTATCTGAAAACAAAATGAGATCTACAATGTAGTCACCTTTTAAATTTTGATAACGACTACCATTCCATAGCAATTTCGTACTCTCCCAATCACTCTCACCACCTCCAAAGGAATGAATGACAACAAGCTTATCTTGGATAATATTAATATCATTCAGGCACTTACAATTCCGAATGTAAACCAGTTTCCCGTCAAATGTGCTTTCGTATGTGATGTTGTTATTGGAAGGGAGAAGCTGATCATGACATTCAACCTATCGTAAACATTTAATGACGCAATGTGAACGAATTTCTCCTCATCGATAATAAGTGGCCCAACAAAGCCTTCTATTTGCGCATCCTCACTTTCAGAAATCTGTTGTTGCAGGGGCACACACCCAAAACAGATTAAAAACATGAGCCAAAATAAATCAAAACCTTTATTACTTGTTACCATTACTTCTTCGTAAAGAAAGGTGCTGCCAACGTCCCCACCTAATGTCGACAATTGATAATTTCCCTTTTTATCTCGTGAAGGTGGTTCGAAAAGACTTTTATTAACTTCCCTTAAATAAAACCCAACCATTATGAAAACTGTTATGCCAGTCTTTGTCATGATCCTGTTTTCAGGAATTGCTTTTAGTCAGTCATTCGAAAAAAGAAATTTTATTAGACCGGAGTATGAAAAAACATTTGCTTCTAAAGTCGATATCGTGAAGGCAGCCCGAAACAAATATTTTAACAATAGATTTATTATTAAACAATTAACATTAGAGAGGTGGTGGGACCGAAACAGGAACACCATCCATACCCGGCATGTCTAATTCCACAAAGATTATGTCTGGTTTAAAATGGTCAATAGTTATCATTTCCAGAGCCGCTTGACAATTTGTGGCAATGCAATAAAAAGTTTCGGGAGAGACAATCATTTAACGCTCTTCCAAATATCTCTTGATCTGATGGGTTATTATTTATTAATAAGCAAATATTATTGAAATAGCCGTTCATATAAAATTTCAAAATTGACGTTTACAAATCATCCTTCGAACTGAGTCTCTTAAGCTTATCCTAAATGATTTAATAGTTAGCAACGTTGACTCATTGTTCATTTTAATGGATTACATATGTAACCATAGAAACCGAAAAGATATAAGCCGATATAATTAAATCGGCATTAAAAATACGTCTGCAATACTCGTTAGATATGAACAGGTAATATTATTGTAAATCGAGTTACTTGTCCGGGTGTGGATTCCACCAAAATTTTTCCTTCGTGTAGCTTGCCAATTTTATCAGCCAATGATAAGCCAACGCCGAACCCGCTTATTTTTCTATTATGCTTCCCTCTATAGAAAGGATCAAAGATCTTTTGCAAATCATGTGGTTGAATACCATCGCCATCGTTTAAAAATTCAATTGAAATAATATCGCCCGGTAGTGTTGTTAAAGTTACCTGGACCCTATTATTGTCGGAATATTTACAGCCGTTGTCCATCAAGTTCATTATAAGCACTTTTAACAAAAGTTCATCGCCCTTTATCGTCAGCAGATCATGTGTAAGGTGTAAATCAAAAAGTATTTCTATTATGTAGTCTTTGTGTAATTCCTCCAACTCCTTTTTTGCGTCCCACAGAAAATCATCAACCCGAAGTACGGTAAACCTTTTTTGAGGTAATTCGGCACTTGTTTGGGCTAATAGTAATAATTGGGTTGAAAGTTTATTAAATCTTTTTATTCCGTCGAGGACAGATCGAAGAATTTTAACATAATACTGATTGTCCCGATTATGAAGCAGAGTCACTTCTATTTCTCCTGCCATTACTGTAAACGGCGTCTTTAATTCGTGTGACGCATTAGCTATAAAATTCTTTTGAGCTAGAAAAGCCGCTTCTATTCTTGACAACATTCTGTTGAATGTTTGGGCGAGCTTACTCAGTTCGTCTTTTCTATTTCCCTCATTCAACCGTTGATCCAAACTAGCCGCATTAATACTATCTACTTCCTTTACAATTTTCGATATGGGCTTTAAGGCACGCCCGGAAAAAAACCAACCGAAAACAGAAACTATGATTAAGCTAATCGAGAAAGTGATAAAGATAATATTTCTTAAATTTTCTAATGCGTCAAGGCCATTGACGTCCTTAGCACCTGCGACGATCAACAAATTTTCGTTTCTTCCTTTAAAATAAAAAGCTAAGATTTCGTAATTATTTTTTACGAGACTGATCTCCCCTTCTTGGCGAACTTGGTTGAGAAACGAACTATCAGATGGCATTATTCCATCGATATCTGAACTATACAGTTCTCTTTTGTCTATGTCATATATCTTAACAAATTGATTGGGCAAACTTGCGGGATTTTCCTGCTCCATTTTTTTTAATAGTTCTGCGTCAATTTGCTTAATCTGAATGAGGACAAAAGCGGTATTTATTGCTCTGTTCTTAAGCCGACGGTAAAAATCAACCTGCCGATAATTGGCGGACAAAAAATAAATGGAAAAGGATACTGCAGAGACAACAACGATTACAAGAACAAAAAAATTGAGAGCGAGTTTGGTCCGGATCTTCATTGTTCATTTACTAAAACATATCCTAGCCCAATTCTTGTTTGTAGAAGCTTGGGTTCAAAATCACGATCGATTTTGTTTCTGAGCATGTTTATATATACTTCAACAACATTAGTTCCAGGGTCAAATTTAAGATCCCAAACCTTTTCGGCTAGTTCTGGTTTGGAAAGAACGCGCTCTTTATTTTTTAAAAAATATTCAAGCAGGGAAAACTCCTTTGCCGATAGTTTAATGGATTTTCCTGAACGGATGGCAACCTTCTTTGCAATGTCTAATTGCAGGTCCTTGTAGCGCAATACATTGCCATGATCCATTTTGTTCGATCCGGATCGTCGCGCTAATGCATTTATGCGGGCAATCAATTCAACAAATTCAAATGGCTTTAAAAGATAATCATCTGCACCGGCACCAAATCCACTTACTTTGTCTTCTGTCATTCCCAGTGTCGTTAGTATCAATATGGGGACCTCTGGCCTATTGCCCTTAATTATTTTGCATAGATCAAAGCCATTAATACCGGGAATAATAACATCGAGAAGAATAACGTTATAATCAGTATTTAAGGCAAGTCTTTTGCCAATATGACCATCAAAAGCCACATCTACTTCAAATGATTGTTCTTCCAATCCTTGTTTTATAAAATTCGATACTTGCTGCTCATCTTCTATTAAAAGGACTTTCATATTAATTTTCTTTGCCGCACAGGGATAATAAAACAGACGAAGATTTATTTTAAAATTTTGACTACAAATGCCCCACCACTAAATGGGTACTGAAATAGAACAGCATCTCCGGAGTCACCCAGAGTCCATACTTCCCTGCGAGGCTAATTTATGAAAGGAATTTCGCAGAGTTAGGCTCAGTCCTATTATAAGTTCATCATATCAATCAAAAAAGACATAGTATCCTTAGAAGGACTATTAAAGTTCAAAGGTTTTGCAATAAAACCTGATACTCTCATTGTTGAAAAGTGCTTTTTTTCTTGCTCCGAATTTGCTAAGACAAAAACTTTGATACTATCCCATTTTCCATTTTCTCTGAAGCTTTTGAGAAATTCAATACCATTCATTTTGGGCGTGTTTACATCCAAGATAATCATATCTGGTCTACCTTTAAAGGCATTATGGTTATCTGTTCGTAAATAATGCAATCCCTCCTCCCCGTTCTTGACGATTTTCAGTTTATATAGAATACCTTTTTTATCAAGAGCTCTCTTAAACTCAATCTGATCAAGTTCATCGTCCTCTATCAACAAAATTTTCAAAACCTTCTCCATTAGTGGTGTTTCTTGTTAATCCCAATGAATGACCTTAATTATTATCAACTGCTGCAGGGCTGTTTTTAGGCATTAACCATGAATGGTTGAATCGATCTGGATTTGAATAATTTTTTTCTTTGCTGCAATTAAAATATCCTGACGCCTTTTTAATCTTTCGATAAGTTTCAAAAGAACAAGTGAATTTTTAAGTCGTTGATAAGATTTATCTGATTCCACCGTGTCTATCGAACATACTACACGCCCGTTACAAGAAATAATCTTTATTTTCCCCGAAAGTACATTATTAAAAACCATTATTTTCGCAGCGCTGGCACTCATAGCATAGAAATCAAAAAAAACCTTCCATTATTTTACTAAATATCGCCTCAAAGAAGTTGAGATCGACCAGTTGTAGTTAAGTTTAATCTCAATTTAATACCGATTTAATCTTTTAAGGCAAACCTGTTTAAAGATAAAAGGCCACAAATTCGTGGCCTTTCATTCCAACTAAAAACTACACTGTTTCAAATTGTTCTTTTACAAACAATCAAATATTATTCTCTATCATATTGATCGGCTCGACAACATATCATCACAATCAAAAGCATTCATTTGCTGTTCAATGGCGCTTCACTATATACTCTACATAGCATGACGCACGCGATAACAAAAGCCTTATAGTATGCACAAACTTCATTACGATTCGACTAAGAAATACCTTCGTGCTTTAACTTATTAACATAATCATCTTTAATATCGCTAAGGGATGGTCCCAAATAAGCAGTTTCATTTGTTAATAGCTCATCAATTTTATCTAAAAGTTCCATCTCGAGAATTTGTTGATGGCTTAGGTAAGCGTGCCGAAGATCATTTTTGTCAACTTTCCGATTTTGATAGGTTGTCTCAAGCTCTTCCCTATGATTTACTAATTTTTGTTCTGCAAATTCTTTAAATTCGTCGAGTGCTTTTTGAGAATTTTTCATAGCTATTATTCTTTTTTCGAAGATATTTTAATTGTCTCCTCCCAGAAAACTGCAGTCGAGGTACTATACATGTTCGGTTGCCATATTTCGACATTCTTCAGCACAAGAACGGCACTCTTGCGCACAATGTTGGCATTGCGTTGCTTCGTATTTTTCACATTCTTCAGCACATGCATCACATACTTCCGCACAGGCATTGCAAAGTAATGAGGAATAATCCCCTCCGATAGACATTAACTCAGCCACGGATCTGCAGACGGAAGCGCATTGACGGTCGAGTTCGATACAACGCGCCATTATGTTAACATCTTCTTCACGCAGACATTCTGTTGCACAATGTTCACACTCTATAGCACATGATACACATGCGTCAATACAGGCTTGCAATGTTTCATCGCTCATGTTTTTATGTTTTAGCTTTTAAATTATTTTCAAATGATTCTTTCAATATTTGTGCCGATTGTCAGGGTTTAATCTCGATTTAATATGTTTTTAAATTCTTTTAGCCGTCTACGATATTCGTTACTTGCAATAGCTGCTTTAATATCATTTACGCAGAAAGTCCAAATCTTGATTAAAATTTTCGCATCTAATTCTTCCAGGCAGATCAAACCGAAAATGGATCGTTTAATGTTTGAGCTTTTGCAATAACGTCGCAACTACGAGTTACCGGTAAGGAAAAAAAATATCGAGTTTGAAACAGAATTGACCTCCAAAGTGCCTGTGGTATGCGCAGATATCGCACGGTTGAACGAGCGCTAGATATTCCGGTGATGTTGACCCGCTCATGGAAATGATTTCAAAATAACACAGTTACCAAGTTTCCCTTTAATTCTATGCTGTAGTATCGCGAAAAGAGTCAGCAGTTTGTCAACCAAAAATACGCTAGTGCCAGAAAGCGATTCTGAATTGGAAGAATGAAAAACGCTGTGGCATTTTAATCAAGAGAAACCATCAGTTACATAAAGAAGTCAGCCGCCTTTATTAATCTCCCGTAGCGAACTTGCCAGTCTATCCTTCACTTGTTGGACATACACATAATCGAGTAGGAAAAATGAGATCTTTACCTTATTCTCCTCCGGTATAAATTGGATATTGATTGGCTTGGAGGCAATACACCAGGGTGACTGAGCCAATACTTTTTTAAGCATCTTCTCCAATTTACCGGGATTATCCCATCTATGTACGCTCAGCTCAAGGGTTGTTTCCCCAGGTACGATTTGTCGGGGTGATTGAAGGGAAAGACTACGGTTTACCACAGAAGAATAAGGAATACGCAGCCATTGGCCTTCATCTGTTTCTACCGTGAGCTGTGAAAGTCCTAATATTCTGACACTACCATGAACAGTCTCACACGTAAGGATCTGTCCTTTGACCGGATTATGACGCACTCGGAATATATAACCGGCGACAATATCTTTCAGATAAAACCAGGTTAGCAGCAAAGTAAAAAGAACGGCCAAGGTAATAACGAGGATCGGATAGTATGAACGGGAGGATAAGAATATGCTCGCTGACCAGAAAATAATAATCGTCCACAATAAAAGTTCGAGTATCGTTAACACCGGTGTAATTTTTTGCACGATTCTGTTACGCACTCCGAGAAGTCTGGCTATCCTGAAAAATGCCAGCATTAACGCTACTGTGACTATAAGATAAAATGTGTTGATCATACCCACTCTTTTTCTTTACAATAAGCAACCAACAATAGTTCCATGTTGGAGTTTAGCGTGTAGACTGACGTTGTGTATTGCGTGATAAGATACAAACGCTCCATAATTCGGGTGATCTCGACTATTTGCTCTCGTTCTATCTGCAGGCAGCGTTCCATTTTGTCCACACTCATACGGTTGTGAATAAGCAGTTGAAAACAAAAATGCCCCCAAACTTCGGGCATTTCTCTTATCAAGCCCTCATCTTGAAGAGATGGCTTTTTCCATTTAATCACTTTATCCGAATAATCCTGTATGCCTGCCAACCATGCGTTCATGGCAGCACCCGGATTTCCATTTGAGTATGCAAAAAGTCTGTTGAACACCCGGGCAATTTTAATCTCATTTGAAACACCTTCAGTATTTGAAATAAAATCCAATGACAGGCCACTGGAATTATGTCTGGTCAATATCAATTGTTTTAGTTCGAAGGAATTGAATGGCAGGCACCGCACTACTCCCGCACAGTGGATATCCAAGGGCTCCGCTGTATTAATAATGGAATAAGAAAAAGGTGTGGTGTTGACGACGAACAGATATCTATCAGAGAATTGCTTCCACCATCCATTTAACATGCCGGATCACGTCCAGGCCATGGGGTTCAGAGCGTTCCCACCATAATTCCAGATCGTGCAGAATGATCATACTGTTTTGTGGCAGCATGCTGAACAATAACGCTGAATCCCCTTGAATGCCGGTTGCTTTTCGTAGCACTTCCTCCATAACCGAAATGTCTATCGACCCATCTTCCGGAGGAAAAATATGATAGGAAGTGTACAAGTCTGCTTTTTGCAAGGCAAAGTGTTTGCACAAAGTAGACTTTCCTGCGTTCGGTTCACTTAATACCAAGATCATTCCTTTTCCGTTTGTACGATAACGTTGATAAATTTTCTCTAGCTCATTTTCCTCGACAGCTCTCGGGATCCAAAAATTATCGCCAATACTTGACCGTCTGTTAAACAATGAAACGTAATAGTGTGGGAGTTCCAGCAATATTTCAGGTTTCGGTGTTATGCGGAGTACTTGGTCAACGATCCGTTCATTGACGGATATCGATTGAATTTCCGACGATAGTTGCCGTGCAAGAAGAATTCCCTTGGCTCGGGAATAAAGCGCTGAAATAAAGGCCCTGTTAAATACATCCGCGATACCATATATCCATTGACTCACTTTGCTTTGAAACTGCCTGGTTTTTTGCAGGCGTAATACCTGCGAAAAGTCACTTGACATACCGGCAAGTTCATGAATATTAAGCCTATTTTTCAACCGGTTTGTATGTTCAGCAATATCTTTAGTGATTGAATCCGCGATTTGGTTTAGAGCTTCCGATTCTTCGTGTATGGAAACCAGTGCGGTTTTTACTTCTTCCTCACGAAGGCCATGCGCTTCTTCTTTTTTCAAATTGAAAACATTGAATATGGCAAGCTTGGCCCGATCTGTGATAATAAAACTTATTCTTTTTACTTCTTTCAAAACAGCGCCAAGTTTAGTTTCAAAGGGTGCTGATAGGGTCGTTTCAACAAGGTGTTTGAGCATAGCCTGTAGTGGAAGCCTAACTATTTTATCTTCTTTATTATCAGGAACCTTAATGGTAATTTCTTCAGCAATATCCCCCGCCAACAGCAGCAATTTTTCAGACATTTCCTGTACGGATTCAGCCAAGTAATTGAAATCCGCATTTAGCTCCGGTAGGATCGGTTGTTTTGAATCACCTTCCTTGGATACTGATATTTTTGATAGTGTTTCCTTTACATTCTTAATTTTATATTGTTGATTGTCAAAAAACTGAGCGACTCGTATCCGAAATCGATCTATCTCCACACTGGCAACGCCATAATATTGTCGTATCATGATGTTGGTCTTGAGCGAATTAAGATCGAGAACCGCCTTGTCCTGCCACTCCGTCGAAAAATTCATCAGAAGTTTTTTCTTTTTAAGATAAAATTTCTGCGTTCTTCTTTTCTTTCGAATCATCCGGTTAAAATCTAAGCGCTCTAACTGGTGCATGAAAAAAATTACATTCTTTCGGTATTCCACCTGCAACCTCCCCTGGCATCGCGACTTTGAATCTTGATGCGGTATGAGGTGCCGCTGTGCTCTCTCTACTATCTGTTTTGCAAAGTCGCTCACGGCAGATTGTTCCTGCGGCCCAGTCATTGCAGAATGGAATGATTCATCTGCCCAGGTCAAATAGCTGCCCAGTCTTTCGCGCGATGCTGATAATATCCTGTCCACATCATCCATAATCAGGGTAAGAAAGTAATAACGTGTATCCCTGAAAAAATACGATGCTCCGTTCCTGAATGTGATTTTCAAGGGAATCGGTTTATGAGAAAAGGGATGTAGCACTTTTTGCTTTACCTTGAACCATCGCAATACAACACCATCGGATTTTTGAAGTGCAAATTCCTTTCTTTCATGGCGGATGTATTTTGATTTTGGAAACCGGTTAACGTCCGCTTCTATTTGTTGTAGGTACCAAACCATTCCCTCGTTTATTGACGTTGCCTGATCTTCTGTTGAACGTTCTAATGAATAGGCTACAAACTCATTGGCTTGCTTTAAAAAATGTTTACGGGCGTTTTCAATCGCTGCCTCCCACAGAGACGGCTCAGAGGTAGTGACTTTTCGGATTGTAAGCGCTGTGTCCTGCGCAAGGGACGTAATCTTACCATAAAGCTCATCGTCCAGTTGAAAACAAGGTTTAAAAACTTTATTGTAAAGTGCTAACACAAGTTCCTTACCATGGTCATCTATTTTCTCAATATCGATTTCGATTTCAGAATATTTCGATTTTTCCAAATCAGGCAAGACCCATTCTGTGCTTTTTAAGGTTGCGACTGATGTGGTCGATTCAATGACATTATACTCCTCAAATGCATCCGACGCGTGGATAAATAACGCACTTCCTAGATGCTTGCAAATATTCTCAACGTTCCAGAAGGTGGTTTCCAAACTGCCATTGGTGCTATCCTGCATGCCAACAATTGTCAGATCGGTGCCAACAGATTCCCGTCCAATAATATCCTGTTCGTGTTGAAGAGTAAGGTAGTTGTCAATAATTTTAATTCTTGCGGTAGTCCTTGACTCAGTTAAAATACTTCGAATAAACCGTTCGACCTTGTCGTTATCATCAGGGCTATTAAGGATAGTGCATATCCTGATGGAGGACCTTCTCCACAAATCGGAAGTGGTAAGGTGTCTCAAAATATTCAGCGCCAGCGAAAGGTTACTTCCTCGCCCGCTCCACCAGATATCAATAGACGGATTGGTATTTAAGATCCTAACGTCATTGTGGTAGAGAAATAGTGAATTGAAATTATACTCCTGAATACGTTTCATCAGAGTAATGAATTTCTCTTTGTTCTCCGCTTTATTGGTCCATCCCATTAAGACCGTGTTGGGTTCCACACCCGGGAATCCGTATACCCTGATGATCTCATCTATGCCGGAATAGATATCCTCACACAAGTAGGTATGATGAAATATTTTTTCGTGCGTATCGGATGGTTCTTTGTGTCGTTCAAGCCTGGTAAGTTTTGTACTATCAGCCTGCACCAGTTCAAAGGATGATAGCAGCCCGAGCTTACCACTTATGGCGTTTCCAAAATTTAGCATGAATGGGCGCGCTTTATCGGCCCCGTTAAACATCAGAATATTAGGCCTCCAATTTCGGGTATGTTCCGTTGCACCCGTTAGGCGGAATAAAGAAGCTTTTGCCAGGGACGACCAGACTCCACTCCATGCATCACCGGATTGCAATGAAAGCTCTTTTCTTTTAAGGAAGAAATATAACAGGCCTAAAATAACGGAGGCCCCAAGCGTCGCTACAAAATCGAGCTCAATCATTACGATGAAACACGCCGCCGCACCCAGCAAGCTTATCCAGCCAGGTGTTTTAAATGTGGGGCGGAAGTCTGCACTGGTCCAGGTTTCAAAGGCGCAGCTAAGATTAATAAAACCATACGTGGTAATAAAAAAGATAGAAACTACGCGTGCGATGACGTTAAGGTCACCGATCAAAATTCCTGTTTCTGCAATAAGAAATGTAAGTATTAATGCATTGCGTGGTTCATTGGATAGACCAACCCCTCTTGCAAAAAAGCGTGGCGTAATTTTGTCTACGGCGGTGGCCTGCAAGATACGCGGTGCGCCTAAAATACTACCCAATGCCGACGAAAGCGTTGCCCCCCAAATCCCAGCAATAACCAAACCGGGAAGCCACGATATTTTTAGTAACACCTGAGGGTCTTTTGAAAGCATTTCCCCATCAACGGTTGAAGCGAAGAATACAGCCAACCCCAGGTAAATAACCAATCCGACGATAATAGCCATGATTGATCCGAATGGAATGGATCTTTTCGGATCTTTTAAGTCTCCCGACATCGATACTCCAGCCTCAAAACCTGTGACTGCGGGAAAGAAGATACCAAACAAAACCATAAAAGGAATAAGGTTGGAGGAAGAATGATCAACGGATAGACTAGCAGGTGGTCCAAACTCGTGGTCTCCCATAAATATGGAAATCAAGGAGAGAACAATTGTCGCCATAATGAAGTATTGGGCTTTAATGGCGAGGGAGGTGCTGATAATTGTTATTGTTGTAACAGCAATCAGTACGATTGTCCCGGCGATGCGAATAGCGTTAGTTGTCACTTCATACCCCAGGTAAGACAAGAAGCTTTCAGAAAATCCGATCAGGTATAGGCTAACACTCAGCGAAAGCCCTGTAAATAACGCCAGCCCTAACGTTCCACCTATCGGCAAGCCAAGACTTCGTGAAATCATATAGTAAGTTCCACCTGCCTCTACTTTTTTATCCGTCGCAATGGACGAAATACTGAGGCCGGTTGTCACAGATATGAGATGCGCCAGTAGAATGATGCCTAATGTAACCCACAATCCTGCTTCTCCAATGATCATAGGCAATCGCATGTACATGATTACACCTAAAATAGTAAGAATAGAAGGGGTAAAAACTCCGCCGAAGGTTCCGAATTTATGTACTTTTGTCATTGGTTCACTTCTTTAAATTTAAACCGAAGAAGAAAATTGGGAGCCTGCACCGTTACACATTTAGCGACATTGGATTAAGTTTACTATAATAATTCTTTTTGAGGCAAATAGTTATGATCACCCAAAATGCATATTACGATATTCTTATCATTTGCGGAGTAATTATTGTATCCTATTCCTTTGGCTGGATTTCCAAATTGACTAAAGTGCCGAGTGTTCTGCTCTTGATTATTTTGGGAATCGGATTTCAATTTCTGCTCCGGAAATTGGATCTGAATGTAAGTCCCCGTGTGATGGACTTGCTGGAACTTCTCGGAATTGTCGGACTTATTATGATTGTGCTGGAGGCTGCCCTCGATCTAAGGCTGACGATGAAGAAAAGAGCATTGGTCGTGAAAGCCTTTGCCGTAGCATTGCTTGCTCTTGCTGGATCATGTGTTGCCATCTCATTCATTATAATGCATTTCCTTAAGTTTAACTTTTATACTTCAATGGTATATGCTATTCCTCTTTCCGTAATGAGTAGTGCTATTATTATTCCAAGCGTGAAACAATTACCCGAGCATAAAAAGGAATTTATGATTTACGAAAGCACGTTCTCAGATATTTTAGGTATCATGCTTTTTTATTTTGTCATCGACGCCAATGAAAATGCCACGACGACGTCAACGATTATGGAGGTGGCAGGAAATGTAGCTATTACCATATTTTTGTCTGTCATATTGAGCTATCTGTTGGTCCTGATTTTCCAGCGCATCCGAAACAACGCGCGCCTGTTTTTACTTATTTCAATTCTTATCATGCTCTACTCCATCGGCAAAATATTCCATCTTTCATCGTTAATTGTAATCCTGGTCTTCGGCCTGATACTTAGTAACTATGAATTGTTCTTTTCAAGGAAGCTCAAAAAATTTATTGACGGCGATATTTTAAAAGGAATTAATAAGGAGTTTCACCTGGTGACACTTGAATCAGCATTTGTAGTACGTACCTTTTTCTTCGTGGTTTTTGGAATCACACTTGATTTGCAATCCTTATTCAATGTAGAAACGGCGATCATAAGTTTAAGTATTGTCGCTGCTCTCTATATTGTTAGATTTATATTCCTCAGGCTCTTTTTAAAAGATATTCTCACAGAGTTATTCATCGCACCCCGCGGATTGATAACCATACTGCTTTTCTTTGGAATACCGGCAAAATATCTTCAGGATTCGTTCAGCAGTGGCATACTTCTGTACACTATTTTATTTACGGGAATTATTATGACGGTCGGTCTGATGTTACACAAGGATGAAGCTGCAGATGTGCATGACCTTTCTTTTGAAAGTTTAGCGCACCTTGATCGTGAATTAATAAAAAAAAAGACCCCTACGACAGAAGGCGACGAGTCCATACCTAAAACGCATGGGCTAAATGTGCCGCGCTCGACAAATTGATTATTATCAATATCAGTAAATGGAAGGTGTCAAATCCCTGATTTCGATGTTAAAACCACGCGACGGGTTTCAACAAACGCCACGAATCAAAAAAGTGTTACGAATTCTTAAACAAACTTTTAACGGTTCCATAAATTCTCACAAAGACGGCATACTTGTCTTAACTGGAAAAGTGTTTTGTAATCCTCTATATGATACTTCAAATTTACACCCGGCGGTGGACAAGTATTCTTTCTTCCCTGGATTTCCGTTCATTTCACTAGATCAACGCTGACCTCAGTTCTTGCTGCACTTCTTTTTGAATTTTCATTTAAACTTTGCCGCATTTTTTGTCTATTCGTATTTTAGCGGCCTGAAAATTAACTCTACTACAAAAAATCCAAGCGCCATTTTGAATGCCTTGAATTTATGGATCTGCGAGTATCTTCTCCGTTGACGAAGTCCAATACCGGCAATGTTAGCCCCGGTATTTCGGAAAAGTCACATCTTCGGACTAGTAGTAAACATAGACCTAATGCTATTTGTGAATCCGGGCCAATTCAGGTGTCTTATCAAAAATCATTTTTATCATTGTTTTATAGGATGACCTAACGACGGGCTTCTGAAAAAAATCAAATGCTCCAAGGGCAATAAATGCCTCACCTACAGCATTAGGCATAACTTGAGCGAACATAATTATTTTGCACGCACTTAATTTGGAAATTTCAAAGTAGACGTCTTTCCAGCAGGAATTGATTTCAATAAATTTCACGAGGCAATGAATTTGCCTGAGGTAATTAGCATTAAAAATAAAATACGGAATGATGTAGCTGGAAAAAAAATTCTAATGTCTGTAGGTAGCCTTGACTACACCGACGGAATGATTAATCGCCTTAAAGGCATCGAAAGATTCTTAAAAAAGTATCCGGTATACAACGGTAAAATTGTTATAGTCGTCGTTGTTGTTCCATGCAGTCGAACATTTCTGAAATTCAAGGAGCTGAATCGATGCGTTGAAATTATTAAAAAAGTTGCGCAGCACTAAAGCTCACTTATGCATGTGTATTTGAAAGTTGGCGGAAGAATACTCCTATGGCAACACTCAGCAGTTTACACTCTTTTTGCCATTTGCTTGAAAAGTTAACGCGTTTGATCAGCAAACTTCCAATACAGCAGCGTTGCAATGTAGCCCGTTAAGCTTGTTGCTATCAAAATACAATAGCTATACAAATTAAGTTGACTTTTGTATTCACCTCCTGCGCCACTGAAGAGTCCTGGTATAGCCCAGGGAAAATAATATCCATGTCCGGTAGCAGCGATTATCTGCGAAAATACTAGCGCCAACGAGATGAAACCTAATGGGGCTAAATAACCCTGCCCCCAAATGGCGAAGAAAGCAATCGGTGTTCCAAGAAGCACCGTTAATACAGTTGTGAAAAAGTAATTGCCCAAATCGCTAGAAACAGTAATGTTTGACCATCCAGAAATGTGTAACAGGATGCCTATTAACAAGCCAATTAATAAGTTTGAAAGTACCAATGCGAAACTCTAGATTCCATAAATTAAAAATTTAGCGTTTATGATTTTTGCTCGTGAAGTCGGTAGTGCCAGCAAATCCTTTGCCGTCCCCTCAGAATATTCTCGACCAAATATCCAACTGGCTACAAAGCCGAAGACCAATACGCCACCGACTCCGACCGATTGCGTAAGAATTCCAAGATAGGATTTCAAATCAGCTGTAAAATTCATCATTTCGGATTTCGCTTTTAACGGGCCTGCAATAGCCATAGCATCGGGAGCACTTATAATAAGCATAAACACACCACCCATCAGAGGTGCCAATCCAAAAGCAATAAAAGTTATCCAAATGATATTGGCATATTGACATTTAATGAGTTCCGCTTTCACCGCTTCTAATTGTTCATGCATGTTTAAGCTCTTATCGTTCTTAAAAAAAACTTCTCTAAATCTTCAGTATATACATACAGTTGCTGAAGGGACAATCCGTGTCCAACAATTAGGTCAGCAATATATTCTGGATGGGAAATAGCGTTTTCATCCTTAATTTCTATTTCATTGTTTTCGCCAAGAGCCACATTGTAGTTTGCATTTTTTAAGTGCGTTATTGCGCGCTCATTATCATTTGTCTTGATTAGGACAGCTTTGAGAATTCTATGATTAAGTTCCTCAACAGTCAATTCCTTAATTAATTTGCCTTGGTCAATAATCCCTATTCGACTGGCAATCTTAGAAATTTCACCCAAATTATGGCTAGAAAGAAAAACGGTAGAGCCATGGTGAACGAATTCTTTTAACAACTCCTCACTTCTACAATTCCTTCAGGATCCAGACCATTGATCGGTTCATCTAAAATCAGAAGTTTGGGTTGGTGCATTAATGCTTTGGCAAGCCCTAATCGTTGCTGGTTTCCAAGCGAGAGATGTTTTGATTTGATATTAGCATAACGGGTCAGCTTAAGCTTATTTATAATCCCGGAAATTACCATTCGATTTTTCAGTTGCCGTAAATGATACTATACTTTTAGATTTTCAGTGACGGAAAGATTCGGATAAGAATACGGCATCTCGACCAAATAACCTAAATCATTCCAGCCATTAAAATTTGCTGTTAACGGTTTCCCAACAATATGCGTCTCGCCGCTGGTGGGTTTAATCATTCCTAATAAAGTTCTTATTAAGGTTGTCTTACCAGCACCGTTAAGTCCAAGGAAGCCATATATCTCGCCCTGATTTATGTGTATTGAAACGTCATCCAGAGCAACCGTCGTCCCGAAGGATTTACAAATTGATTTCGTCCTGATTATCTCCACATCTCTTGACTTTTCTTTCTATTGGATAGCCACAACATCGTATCCTGATGATTTATTGCATTAGTACATCCTAGAGAAACTTGTTCATAATAAAAATCAGGATATGGCTACGGTTGCGTTGCAGTAATTTCAGTTGCTCGGTTATTTTAATTGTTTCAATATCCAGTCTGATATTTCCGCCAATGCTATTGGTGAAAACGTTTGGTCTATAGTTGCATACTCATTTAACGAGCAGGTTTTACATTCCTGAAACAAATGGTTTAAATTCGCAAACTCTTTTATAGTAACGTTGTCATTTCCTCCCTTTTTTAGTGCATTGCTTATTGCTGTTAGATTTTCTTGAGACGGTACTTGTACATCTTTCTCCCCGTTTAGCGCCAGTACTGGACATGTTATTTTTTCTAAAGCAGGAACTGGATCATAATTTAAAAAAAAGGTAAACCAGGGAGATGTAAGTTCATCAATTTGAGCAGCCACGAATTCCTCTTTTGTCATACCCGGTGGTAATCTAGGGGGGATCGGAATACTTTCTAAATTTTCCTTTGCAAATTGGGTTAAATCATCTTTTAAGGTTTGAGGGTCATTGGATTCTGAAACTATTTTGAATATTTTTTCATTGCTCTTTTTTGTCTCCTCAGACAGCCCCATCCCTCTTGTCATCAATTCCTGTCGGGCTATTAACAATTTGCGTCCTTGAATCCCAGGCCCGCCAGCAAAACGACAAAGGCAACATCTTGAGATTTTGCCGCTACCATTGGAGCAATCATCGCTCCATCACTATGACCCACCAAACCAATTTTGTTTCTATTTATTTCCTTTCTCGTTTTGAGGTAAGAGATAGCACTTTCCACATCAGTAGCAAAGTCACCGGAAGTTCCTGATTTAAAGTCACCTGTTGATTGGCCAAAGCCTCTGTCATCATATCTCAAAACTGCGATTCCGTTTTTGGTCAAATGGTCTGAAATTACCAGGAAGGGCTTGTGCCCTAACATCTCTTCATCTCTATTTTGAGGTCCACTTCCTGTAATGAGGATGACAGCTGGATAGTTTCCCTCTTTGGTCGGTAGGGTTAACGTTCCAGCTAGAGTAATGTGGGCCTGCAAATTTCGGAACGTCACATCTTCGATGTAGTAAGCGAATGGCTTTGTAGGTTCCTGTGGTCTCTTTATTGATGGTTTGTCTTTCCATAAAATAGTTATCACTATTGACAACACAACTACTGCAACGACAGCGGTTAGAATCAGCATTGTTTTTCTTTTAAGATTATGGGTTCCGCTGAGCTTTCTGTCCATGATGGTTTCGTGATCAAATACTGCCTAAATATTATGTAGCGCTACTGTTTCAATGCAGCCTTTGTAAAAAGGAAATCAGGAATCTGTTGATTGAATTTTATATCCGTCATTCTAAATTCTGTTCCTTTTCCATCCTTCAGCATGTCCTTGTATGTAATTAAAGTTGGGAACCACCTGTTTTCTATTTTTTTTGCCTCTTTTAATTCTGTACGTTTAAGAAGTTGGCCACTCTTCGCGTACATCTCCTGTTTTAGAGGGATGTATCGTTCCGTATCAATCCACATTTTTTGTGTGTAGTAGGCAACATTCTCCACTTTTGCTGTAAGTTCAAGCAGCCAAGTGGCACGGTCTTCAATTTTTTCCTCATGAATTACTTTTGCCGTATAGACCTCTGTGAGTTTTCGATCTTCCATCATGTCTTCGTATGAAAGATCAGATCCCATTACGGACTGCCTTAGTAAATGTCCGGAAATCTGTATCGTACGGTCAGTAGATGGCGAGTATATCCATAGTTGATTCTTTAATTTCAACATCTTCGTGCCTTTTTCATTTGCAGGGGACATGTACTCAGTAAAGGACTTTTCATTTCCAACCGACGATGTCTTAGAGGCTATTGTTCGGCTGCTTCGCTTTCCATGAATCGTCATGGTCGATTCGAACACTCTGTTTTTGGAAGACATATTTTGATCTACTTTTTCAAGAATATCTTTGGCATCTTGTGCTGTCACCGCCGATGCCAGAAGGACACATATTAAAATCATTTTAGTTTTCATTCAAAATATTAGCGTTTAAAACAAATTGAACCTTGTATTTTTTACTTAACTCTTTCACAATAATTTCATCGTCTACACTTCCAATTCTTTGAACAGTTGCGCCGTTTTCCGTTTATAGATCCCGATTCCGGATAATGCATTGCCCAGCACCATTGAGAAAAGGCCGGGAATAAAACCGATATAAAAGGCAGTAGGTGTTATTGCAGCTCTTACGACCGATGGCATCATCAGCGATGAATTTTGCATTGAACCGCTGATATCAATGCCTACAACTTGTAAGTAATATGAAATCCCCAGGCCGAGTGCGGTTCCTGTTATAGAGCCGATTGCACCGATCAATATTCCTTCATAAATCAACGTGGTATACAAATGCTTTTTCTCCTCACCTAGTGCTAGGCGGACACCAAATTCTTTATAACGCCGAAGGCCACCTAACAAACCGGCGTTCCAAAGTACGACCGACATGGCAAGAACAAAGAGGAATACCATAATACCACTCATCTTACTCGAATACTCCAAATATTCTGCCATACCTCCCTGGTCTGTCAATCTAAGCATGGTCGGAGCAAACTCATCTGTCTGGTGAACATTATGGCCTGCATTAAACGAATTAGCTATTGATGTAGCCTTTGCGTTGTCATATTGTTCGCTGCTGAAATACCCAAGCACTTCACCTGCTGCATCTTCCATAGCCAATGCTTGTTGAGCATCCATAATGTCTACAATAACAGCACCACGGTCCAGAACCGTTGAACCAAAACGTACTGTGCCGGAAATTGTAAAGTTTTTAAATGCCATCCCACCATCCATGGTTATTCCAAACAGCGTAAATTGATCTCCGGGTTTTACGCCGAACTTCTCTGCTAAATTGTAGCTGATCAACGCTTCGCCCTGTTTGCGTGGAGAATTACCGCTCACTAAAGACTCGTTGATGTTAAAACGGGCTGGTTCCTTCGAGCCCTGTGATAACAGATCAATGGCCCATCCAACTACGGGTCCTTGGGCGCGTGTCTCACCGTTTTCATCCGGAAAGTCAATTAATCCTGCAAAACGAATTCGTTTTACCCAATCCAGAGCAGGAAACGTTGATTTTATTTGTTGTACCAGCGAATCAACGCCTAGTATGGCCAGGTCGTTGGGCATTTGTTCAGACTCTTCTGCATAAGCCCGGGTCACTATTTTTACGTGGCCTGTGCTAAAATTAGCGTTCATCACGATAGATTCGCCCATCGCTCCCTTTAACCAGCAATTCAGTAAAACCGTAAGAGTAACTCCGATGCTTACAACGATAATGGGCAGCACGCTCCTGCTTTTATCATTCAATATTCCTTTTAACAAAAATCTGATCATTGTATTTTCCCTTTTAATGCATCAGTAGGTTTCATTTTTGCTATTCTCCTTGCTGGAAAATAGCTGACGACCGTGGATGAGATGACAACAAGCAGTATGGTTGATAAGATCATTCCTACACTGTAGAGGGGAATGATACTTTCGGAAATGGCAATTCCGGCATCGTCTGCAGATTTCGGTATCGGGATTCCATTCTTTTGAAGATAAGCAAGAAAAGGAATTCCATATAAGGCACCGAGCGCAAGAGCCAAGAGGCTATGCGCGCTTCCTTCAACAGTGAATATTTTCACCACCTCACTGCGCGTCATTCCCAATGCTATGTACGTCCCAATTTCTTTTTGCCGCCTGAAAATTGACAATACCTGCGTATCAAAAATAGCGAGCAAGGCTATGGCGAGGAGCAATCCATAAATGATTTTACTGCTCCCTTTTTTCTGCTGTATAATTTCATTAAATTCTTTCAGTAGAAATTTCTCGTCTTTATAAACCCAACTATCGATGGTTTCAGCTTTCAATGGTGCTCGTGAGACAAGAAGTGTTGCTTCATCAGTCATCCCAGTCATTTCCTGCAGCCTGTCTAACGGTATCCAAAACTGTCCATTATCAACGGTAGGAACATTCGAATCAAATATACCTGCTACCACAATTTCGCGGGCGTCAAACGTTCCGTTTTTATCGCGCCAGCGTACGAGCACATGATCTCCTTTTTTCAACCGCGTTGTTGTCGCCATTCGTTTCCCTATGATCGCTGGAATGTCACTGGTATCTTCTATAAACAGCTGAGTAGGAAGCTTTAGAATTTTTTGGTTACGGTCTATTCCTTTAAGGACAATATTGATCATCCTGCCTGCCGGATAAGCTGATGCCTGTGTAATGAGTATTGGTGTTAGCGCCTCATGCTCCACTAATTCTTGAATTTTTCCGGAAGCCGGAGCATGTGCATCCTGAAGCGTGAACGGATCGTATCGATCATAAAGTGGATGCCAGAGCTGACCACTGGCAATCTCCCAATTTCGGGTGTCACGGATCGCCTGCATATTCCAGCCGTCAAGCATACCGTTGTAAAAAACGATCACCACAAAGGAGAAGGAAAGGACCGCTACGTTGAGCCATGTGCGTAAGCCAGCTCCAAACAAATTTTTAAATGCTAATTGGATTGCTAACATAACGGTCAGGTTTTAGCGATGAGAACGGATTCCTCTCTTTCAACTATTCCGTCCTTCAACGAGATGATCCTGTCGAGATACTGCATTACTTTTTCATCGTGTGTAGAAAAAATGAAAGTAGTCTGCAGTTCCTTATTCAGCTTTTTCATTGTCTGGACAATATGATGAGAATTCTTTGCGTCAAGGTTTGCTGAAGGTTCATCTGCCAGAACAATTTGAGGACGCTTAACGATAGCACGTGCGATCGATACACGCTGGGATTCTCCCCCGGAAAGCTGTGCTGGTTTTGATCTTGCCTTATCGGTAAGCCCTACCCACTCAAGCGCCTCCATTACAGCTTTTTTTCGCTGGGTTATGGATTGTTTTTGGAGCAGCAACGCAAACTCTACATTCTCAAACACAGTATAAACGGGTAATAAATTATAAGTTTGAAAAATGAAACCGATGTGGTAGTTCCGCAGTTTTGCAGACTCTTTGTGAGTCAGACTTGAGACTGATTGCCCCATAACGACAACACTGCCCTCTGAGGGGTTATCGAGTGAGCCGATGATATTTAACAAAGTGGTCTTTCCCGAGCCACTTGGTCCTACCAGCCCGGTGAATTCACCTTTACCAAATGAAAGGGTCACTTCATGCAAGGCTGTAAACGTACCGCTCCCTACCGGAAAACGTTTGGATAGTCTATCAATTTTGATGATCGAAGAATCTTCCATACTTTTTTAATGATTAAATACCACCATAACTTGAATACCCCTGCCGGAAAATAAATTCCCTGTATTTTGTTGCTGCGGCAGATTATATACTTCCGGATTCCAATAAGCGATTAAGTATACGTAGAGTTTATTGAATTGCTTTTTCCAGTTAACCAGGTTATAGGATTGATCCGTGGCCCAGTTGTAATAGACTATTGCACTTACATTGTCGAACAAACCGACGGGATAAGAAAGTGATAAAGCCGAAAAGAATATAGGTTCAGAGAAGTCAAAGGCATTTTTGTCATTGGAAATCACCAATTGCTCAAAAATGATATTTAACCCGTTGCCTACACCAAACGTATAATCGGTACCTCCGTTCAAAATAACTTGATTGGTTGAAACTCCTAGCTCTCTACTTTTATTTATCCACACCCCTTCAAACCACAACCCTACGCCTACATCCCATTTTCCATCTAATGCTAATCTGTTTTCAGCTACGCTGGCGTAAGCGGGGATTGAAGCATCAAGGCCACGGGTGTCTACCAGGCGATGATGGAACGAAATGCCTGCTTCACCCCTTGGCACTGGAGTTTGAAATCTTCCGCCAAATTCCGGATACCTTTGACTTGTCTTGCCGATCTCCCAGGTTTTTGGATCATCATTCCCATATAGTCCCCATAACCAAATCGTTGAATTATCAAGAAAATAATATCTTCCTAAAAGTCCCCAAACGCCCGTGGTGATTCGCAGCGGATCACGCGGGTCAACGAGTTCAAACCACATGAGCGGACGTAATATGGAAGCGGAGCCGAAGTTTATTTTTTGCAGACCCACTCTTAATTCAAATTGATTTGTTGAATAACGAGCCCATGCACGGTAAGGCCTTATTCTTCCATCGGTAGCGCTAGAATCGAAAAGGTGAAAA
The DNA here is from genome assembly GCA_963837415.1 of uncultured Bacteroidota bacterium. Taxonomy (GTDB): domain Bacteria; phylum Bacteroidota; class Bacteroidia; order Cytophagales; family Cyclobacteriaceae; genus Chryseolinea. The sequence goes on from CAWING010000013.1 coordinate 440,148, forward strand.
CCGGCACTCCCAGTCACATTCGCGGATAGTTCGAAATCAATTAATTTTCCGTTTCTTAATCTGTGGCTGTAATTTAATTGAGGAATGTACCTGCCACCCAACCACAATGATAAATCATTGCTGTGATTGTAATTTACCCAGGCAGATAGTTGTCCGCTGAAAAGCAATGTGTCGCTGCCTTTACCTTTGAGCGTATCCTGAGCAAGACTTGTTAAAGCATGAGTGAAATTAAAGACCAATATGAAGAAGAAGCAGAACTTCATGTTATTGGATCTCTTGGTGAAATACCGTACGCGAAAAAGTTCGTCAATTCTAAAATCAGCTCTTGTGGCGTGCGGTACAGTTTCAATAAATTTTCATCTACCAATAGTTCTCCCATTTTTTGAGAAAAATAAAAAAGGAACTCTGGTTTCATGTCGCTTCGAAACCATCCCTTCTCCTGCGCTTGCTTAAAATCATTTAGTATTTCGTTCCAGGATTGTCTTGTCTTATCCTCGATATATTCTTTTAATCCCAATTCCCGGTCATTGTAAAAATCCTGCAAAAATTCCTTGCTGATGTTATGGGTACCATCCATTTTCATGAGCATTATTTTTCTGATCTTTTCTGAAGAAGTAGAGTCTTCAGTTAGAATATTTTTGAACTTTTGCAATCCTTCGTTCGCTACCTGGTCAAAAACGGCTTTCGCCAACTCGATTTTATTTGGAAAGAACCGATAGAAGGTCATTTTACTCGCCTCTGCTTTCAGGCATATTTCTTCAATAGAAACCCGCTTAAAACCATGTTTCCAGAACAAATCGCGGCCTGTCTCAAGGATTTTCAGATATTTTTTATTGTTTGAATGATCTTTCAACTTTTATACGTTATCTGTCATAAATATACGATTTATGTACATTCTTGCGAGATTCGTAACATTTTAGTAACTCCTAACAGGTGGATCTAAATAATTCGATCCTATTTGACAATAAGGAATTGATAATTAGCGCTTCAAGAAGATGGGCTGCAATTGGAGTCACCTTTTTGCCAAAAATTCCCACAGCCAAGATGACGTCAGAATAGGAGTTAGAGAATAAAAAAGCATTCCTCGTACCGACATGACATTTACAAGGAAGCGAATTTCAACAAAGTTTCAAACGCGTTAATGCATGAACGATTCCAACATCCGACACTATGTTCTTTGAAGGGCATTTTAAATTCTCCTAGACAATTTACCTGTAAAAAGTTTTCACACTTTGTTGATTTCCTTGTCTAAAGGGTATACTAAATTAAAGCACAATGCAAAAAACAACAAAAACATTTGATGTTCAGTCTGTTGAACTACTGACTGGCTATAAAGCTGCTTTTAGCTTTATTTCAAATCCTGAAAACCTGCCCAAATGGACGTCGGCCTTCAAACAAGCGGATAAAAAATCAGCCTTGCTTGTAACCCCCGCCGGTGACCTTAAAATTGGTTTAACCACCGTTATAAGTGAATCTGGAACTATTGATTGGCACATGAAAATGCCTGATGGAACTATCGGTAAAGCCTTTTCACGACTCACTGAACTTCCGAACGGCAATGTATTGTATTCCTTTATTCTGCTTGCTCCGCCTGTTCCCGTGGAGCAGGTGGAGGGTACGCTGGAGTCGCAAAAAAAGCTCCTCGCAAATGAATTAAAGAACCTTGAAAAGTTTCTGAACAACTGGTAACCTGGCAACGTGTCTCAGGGATTTTGGGACCCATGCATAAATTTGAGCAAATGGATCAACTCATTAAAAATATACTTAGTGGTGATAAACAATCACTTGAACTTCTTGTAAAAGATATTCAGAAAAACATCTTTAACCTTTCATTACGTTTTCTTTGGTCAAGAGAAGATGCGGAAGATGCAACGCAGGAAATTTTGGTAAAGGTAATCACGAACCTTGGCAAGTTTGAAGGCAAAAGCAAATTTAGCACTTGGGTTTATCGAGTTGCAGTCAATCACCTTCTTAACTTGAAAAAAAATCTTCTAGAGCGGCGCCTTAACTTTTCAGCTTTTGGAGAGGATCTGATCAATGGGCTGCAATCCCCGTCCTATGACCTTCCGGACCGTAATCTTCTGGGAGAAGAAGTAAAAATTGGATGCACCCTTGGAATGCTTATATGCTTAAAACGTCCACTGCGTGTCGTATATATTCTTGGCGAAGTGTTTGAATTAAATAGTAATGAGGCAGCAGAGATACTGGGAATTACTCCCTTAAATTTTCGCAAGCGCTTATCCCAAGCCCGGGGGGCCTTAAAGCATTTCATGCATTCTTATTGCGGGTTAACCAATAAAGCAAATTTCTGCCGTTGCGACAAGCGTATTAATTTTGCTATCGCTAACGGTAGAATAAATAAGGACCAATTAAATTTTGCTTCCGCAGAAACAATTGCTGATTCAAAAACAGAAATGGAAGCATTGTATTCAACTTCTGAGATTTTCAAATCTCATCCCGATTTTTCATTGAATACGAAAAAAACCAATGAAATATTAAACATCATTGGCAATCTCAAACATATTTTGTAGCGCCAGTGACAAATTAGCAATTCAAATCTGAATAGTTTAGTCCTCCAGCAATGCAAACCAGCCTAAAATTCGGATGCGGATAAGAGCATTATTTCCAGACATAAATATCCCGGCAGAGGAAGCCGATTTTTTCCATAACGCTGTGTCTCAAATGTCAATGGCAAAGGGTGATTATTTTGTAGCCAGCGATGCAATATGTAACAAAATTGCCTTTATAGAGTCAGGGCGATTGCATTCCATCATCAGAAAAGGTAGCAAGGAATATGTGATCGCGGTTCATTCCAAAGATCAATTTGTATCTGCTTTTACTAGTTTTTTCACCCAGGAAAATTCGCATTGGTCAATTCAAGCTTTAGAACCAACCCATTTGACAGTGATTTCAAATCCGCTATTAGGTCAACTCTGCCAACAACATATTTGCTGGCTGCAATTCTGGATTAGGGTGTTGGGAAACAAAACTCTTGATATGATTGAAACAGAGAGACATCTTTTAAGGGATATACATTCCGCTTAACCTATGATCTTCCTTTTAGACTAATTGTAATGGCCGTGACAAATTCGTGATACTTTTTCATGTAGTTTACCTGAAACACAACGCCGTGCGACAGGTTCTGATTATAGAAGACGACCGAGATATTGCCGAGCTGATCTCCATACACCTCAATGACCTCGTTTGCCAAGTAAAACATTGCACAAACGGAGAAACAGGATTGGCAAAGGCGATTGAGGAGAATTTTGATCTGATCATCCTGGATATCATGCTTCCGGGAATGGACGGACTTGAGGTATGCAAAAAACTCAGGGCTCAGGAGATAATAACGCCGATTTTAATGCTTACCGCTAAATCAGAAGAAATTGATAAAGTTCTTGGGCTCGAAATTGGCGCCGACGATTATCTGACAAAGCCATTCAGTATACGTGAATTTGTTGCCCGCGTTAAAGCAATTTTCCGAAGGCAGACAATTCATGAGAAAGCGGCTGAAAATCCTGCCGGTAATTTTCTCCGTATAGAAAGCCTCATGATAGAGCAAGATAAACGCAAAGTGATCGTGGACGGCAACCGTGTTGAACTCACTCCCAAGGAATATGACCTGCTGGTACTCCTGGCGTTGCACCCGGGTAAAAGTTATAGCAGGGAAGATTTGCTTAATCTAGTCTGGGGTTACGAATTTTCGGGCCATGAGCATACGGTAAACTCTCACATCAACCGCCTGCGATCGAAAATTGAATCGGACTTTTCAAAACCACGCTTTATCCTCACCACGTGGGGAGTGGGTTACAGGTTTAATGATGAACTGACGACGGAAAAAATATCAATGTCATAGTCATGTCGAACAAACAATTTTTCACACGCGTAAGAGAGAGCCTTTTTTGGAGGATCTCCATTCTGTTCTTTTTGATCCTTATGCTCCTTGGTATTAGTTACACGGTAATTACTATATCGATGGCAAAAAGATACTCTGACGAAACCACACAGAGATTAAACGCTCATGTAGCCTCGCATATGCTCCTGGAGGTGAACCCGTTTGTAGACGGTAAAGTGAATGAAGATGCACTTGGAAAGATCATGCACTCCATGATGGCTGTTAATCCCAGTCTGGAAGTGTATTTACTTGACCCGCAAGGTAAAATCTTATCTTTTGTTGTGCTCGACAAAAAAGTAAAGCTTAAATATGTTTCAATTGAGCCGATCCTAACATTTCTGGAAGAAAAAGGCAAGTCACTGATTTACGGGGATGATCCGCGAAACCCAGGAAAATCAAAAATTTTTTCCGCAACTGCTGTTCATGAAAAGAATGACAAGCACCTCGGATATGTATACATGATCCTTGCCAGCGAAGAATCTGAAAATGTTGCCACAGCTCTTCAAGAGAGTTACCTGTTAAAAATCGGCGTCCAATCGTTTATCGTTACGTTAGTTGCCGCTTTTGTTATCAGTATTTTAGTACTTTGGTTGCTGATGAAATCCCTTCGGGATATTATTCAAACAGTAAGAAAATTTAGCGATGGAGATTTGAAGTCAAGGATACCGATCCACTCGAAAGGTGAACTTGCCGAGTTATCCGTTACGGTAAATAAAATGGCGGACACCATTCTGCGGAACATGGATGAACTTAAGGAAGTAGACAAACTCCGGAGAGATTTAATTGCTAATATCTCACACGACATACGTACGCCTATCTCTATTATACATGGCTATGTTGAGACGCTAATCATGAAGCATGACTCACTGGATGCTCAAAAACAGCAGGAATATCTGCAAACGATCATCAAGAGTACCGAGCGTTTAAAGCGGTTGATGGCTGACCTATTTGAACTTTCGAAGCTTGAATCGAGGCAGATCAAACCGAAAATGGAACCGTTTTTTATGTTTGATCTTTTGCAAGACCTTAGTCGCAAATACACGTTACTGGCGCAGGAAAAAAATATCGAGTTTGAAACAGAATTGGCCTCCAAAGTGCCTGTAGTATGCGCAGATATTGCATTAATTGAAAGAGCGCTCCAGAATCTTATCGACAATGCGCTAAACTACACACCAGAGAAAGGAAAAGTCAAGATCAAAATGGAAGAGCAAAATAAACACGTCAATGTGAGTGTGATGAATACCGGCACCGGCATTGCCTCAGAAGAATTGCCAAAAATTTTTGACCGGTACTATAAAGTGGAAAGCAATAAATCAAACCGCGGCTCCGGATTGGGTTTGGCAATAGTTAAGAATATTTTAGAGATACACCAAACTGATATAAAAGTTCAAAGCGAACAACTGGGCAGTACGATCTTCTCATTTAATCTACCGTTAGCTTCCAATTAGCGCCTGTCTAGAAGTCGGGGTTAACGTAGAAATCGCAACGGTAACAACGCTCTTAAGAATTAGTTTTGCTTTTGTATGAAATACTTTTACATCTTCACTTTATAGAATGACCTAATTGTAAACTTTCATCTTTTCGTGACATTTCCGTGACAAATGAAATGGAACTTGCATAGGATAAATTTAATTCCTATGAAAAATCTGAAATCATATCTATTTGTAATGCTGGCGCTTGCCGGTTTGGAATCCTGCGACGATGATGATAACTCTGTCAACATTCATGATGTAAACACAGCGGAAAAAGTTTCTGTCGACAGATTTAGCGCAGCAGCAGGTCATTTAATGGTGCGCAGTGCCACCAACGGTCTGCCTGCTGCTAATACGGCCATTAATTTTGATCAGGCTCCATTCATAACAAAAGGCAAGGGCCCGGAGGGTCAAAATGTTGAGTACTACAATTTTGATGTACAACCTGTTAGTCCCGCTCCGATCTATGTTCTTTTTAAAGAAGGATCGACGACGCCTGTACCTGGTCAACTCAATATTATTGATGCACTGCCAGGTGAGGCCGGATACAATGATTTTTGGTTAGTTAATAAAGTCACCGTGCCAGCAAATTATCAAGCCAATGAGGTTGCAAGCTTTGCCGAAATTCAGGCCAGAGGTTATTCTGTGGCAGCAACCACTGACATTGTCAATTGTCCTGTCGTTCCGGAAGGATCAACAGCCATAAAAAGATTAGGCGGAGGGTCAGCAGAACTGATGCAAGGATGGTACAAGGAAAAAATTGTCGTCTATTTCACGTTCGAAGAAAAGCCCATTATGGTTTCAGGAGGAAATGTACCTATCTCTCCGATTTATGTTTGTTTTAATATTAATGCCGATGAAGCTGGCGGTGGTCCACCCTCAGGGTTTAAAGTTGAGTCCGGTACAATGCTGACTCATAACGTTGTCGCTACTATACCCTCCAGCGCCGGTTACTCACCGCTCTGGTTGGTAAATGCTTATGACAATGCTGAGTTCGATGATGTAGGCGATTTGTCTACCGCCCAATCTGTAACCAGTACAAATCTCGGAGCAACAGTTAACTGTCCAGTTGTTGCTACTATGCAATAAGGTTTAGTGAAGTTGATCAGAAGCGTTTTAAGAGGCTGATCATGCACACATGATTAGCCTCTTAAATTAAATTTGACATTGAAAGCATTGTCATGGGGGCGACCTAATCTTAGAAATTACAAGCCTAAATTTGTCAACATGATCAGATTGAAGTACATATTTCTTTTTACTTGTCTTGTCTATTTCATTCGCTATAGCGTTCCCGCGCAGGCCCAATCGGCAACAAATAAATTTGTTGACCTCAATCTTGGCATTGGAGATTCTGAAGGAACCCTGGCATTCTCATTTAATTATGATTGGGGCCTGGGATTGAGAAAAAAAATTGCTGTAGGATTTGCAGGGAGGTTAACATCTTATCTAGGAAAAAATCAGTATTACACAACAGCGCCTGCCAAACTCACCTCGGGAAGTAGTGGACCAGGTGTTCTTTTTAAGGAGAACATTGAGGCTAACATGGACACCTTGCTGATAAAAACCTCACAATTAAATTCTTTTAATCTTGCCTTAACGCTAGGATATAATCTGTCTGATAAGTTCATGCTTCGATTTAATATTGATGCTATTGGATTCACTTTCGGAAAAAGCGTAAATGGAAATTACATCAACGGAATGCAAGGCTCAAGGGAATCAGCAAGCCCGACTGCATTCAATTTATTATTGATCAGTGACAATGATAAAGGAAGTCTCAATTCAGAGCTCTTTGCCAGGTATTTATTGAACGATGAATTCGGGATAATAGTTGGCGTTCAATTTCTCTTCACAGAGTTTACCACTGACTCGGAAGTACAACAAGTTCCGGAGCCCAATGACCGGTTTCGAAATAAATCCTTAATGTTTAGCGCTGGTGTTTCTTATAAACTATAATCGTATGAAAAATCTGCTATTCCTATTTGTGATGATGGTCTCTTTTTCGTGCAGCGAAGATGAGAACAATACGCCAACGGCACCCATAGATGACAATTTTGAACCGGGGCAGGCTACACTGGTTAAACAAGGTACCCTGACTGGTGTCGGTCATTCTGTAAGCGGCACTGTTAAGATTTATGATGATGCGGCAAAGAAAGTAGTCACTCTCGATCCTTTTTCATCACAAAATGGACCGGATTTGAAAGTCTACTTAAGCATAGACGAAAACGCCTCTCAATACATAAATCTCGGTCCGCTCAAATCAACGACCGGCAAGCAGTCCTACGAAGTTACAGGGATGCCGGATCTTGAGCAATATAAATTTACACTGGTCTGGTGCGAGGAGTTTTCTGTTCTTTTCGGGAAAGCGGAATTGAACTAGATGAGACGGACTTCATGGTTTATGATCGCCAAGAAAAGGATCTCCATAATTTACTTAATTCTTCATGCGGCTTTTTTAAACTGCAAAACAAAAAGTTTTGCGCGATATAAAATGACGTCTCGTGTTCTTCTGTGAAGCAACCCGAGATCTTAAAATTGCGCTGACGATTTGCTCTGAATAATGTTTAATGGGAAGGTCACCACATTTTGTTGGGCCTCATTGTTAAATCTCCATAATTTTAGAACTGCTTCATCAGGCAACACTCAAACTCACATGGTTTGCTTTTGAAAGAGTTTGAAGTACCACGCAATACCTTTCTGTTAATTTAACCAGGGAGTCAATTCGTTCTTTTGCTCATTTGTTTTGATCGTAAAATTTAGCCGGATGTCTTTAAAACCAACAGGTGTGTTTTTGTCCACTGCTAACGTCCCGCGAAAATCAAGGTCACCCTCCACTTGTATAATTCTTCTTGCAAATCAAAATCGATGGCCGTAGCTACAGCCTTAAGTGTTACTCCCGCGCACGCGGCCAACGATTCGAGAAGCATATCTCCTGAACAAACGGATAATCCATCACCGCCAGTAGCAGGATGTAAACCGGCTTCGATCATATTTCTTCCGGTTTCAAGTTTACAGGTTATACCCTCACTCGTTTTTGATGAGGCCTTTAGTGTTATTAAGGCAGCATCCGGATTCGTTCTATAGCTTTTTTTAAGTGGCTCTTGGATTACCTTCAGGTCTTCGGATTTCATTGTGGTTGTAATATAGAGGTAAGGACGAATATAATCAGAAGTTAATTATGCCGGACAAAAACTTTTTACTGTGGCGAAGTTAACGCGCTTGAATAGAAGAGTAAATTAGTTTGGCTCATATCCGGCGCGTAAAATTGCAAACCACCACGTCATACGTGCGCAAGCCTTCGTCAATTTGGGGAGTGTTCAACTAGAAAGTTTTACTTTTTCCGCCAAAGCCTTGACAAAAAGGGTAACATTTAATAACGAATAATAATGAAGGACTATAAAAGCCCTTCATCAGCGAAAGAATAATATGCTTCGCTGGTTAAGATGATGTGATCTAAAACTTGAATCTCTAAAAGTTTTCCGGCATGGTTAAGTTTCTTCGTTAACTCAATATCTGCCTGACTAGGTTGTAAAGCACCTGATGGATGATTATGTGCAAGTATAATTCCACTGGCTGCAGCTTTAAGCGCACATCCAAAAATTAGTTTAGGATCAGCAACTGTACCGGAAAGGCCACCCGACGAAACTTCATAAATTCCAATAACTCTATGAGTACGGTTCAGTAATAAGATTTTAAATTGTTCATGAAGTTCGAGCGTGTCTTCATTCCAGTATTGTCTTAGAACATCTTCAACGTCTTTTGATCTCGAAATCTTCGGACGTAAAGAAGCCTTAACTTTTGACTTGTACGATAGCTGAATCTCTGCTACTTCGAATAAAATGTTTTTTCATTTGTGATTTCCATAATCATAAGAATTAAATTATGGTGCGCCTCAAAGGTAGGGTGGCAGGCTTGTCAAAAGGAAACGGAATAAATTTGAAAAGAACACGATGCCGAAGGCTCATTGAATTTTATGCCGTAGTCTTTTGACAAGACTTTGCATTTGCCACCCGAAGTAGGTTAGCGCCAGAATTTAATTCTTATGTGGAGAGCATGAGTAAATTTTCGAAAAGTCGAATAAGAGTTTTTAAGCTTTTTCAAAAAGGGTTAGTGTATAAAATTTGAAAATATAAGCGGATGTTTTTTAATACGCTTCACACTAATGTCAGCGATTTTTTTTCTCATTTTGTCCATCGTTAATTATCTTTTTCGACGTCCAGGTTGCCAAACTGAAGGGAGAAGGGCAAGCATAGATGGGGAAAGCGCATGAGGAATATGAATTCAAATAGCACAGAACTTTTATAATTGAAAAGTGTTTTGATTTTATGTTCAAACCTATTACATCTGAAATAATAATTAAGACTGGTATGATACTCCGGGAAATTGCTTCTGGTCGTGAGTTCGAAGCAGGATTGAAGTTAAACGACGGCTCCGATCGATGGTATCTGAAAGAACTTGATACAAGCGATCCTAAAGCGAAAGAATTTATCGTTGACAGGCAAACTCTTGCCATGAAATATTTCGCTGAGGTAGATTAAGCGAGGGAAGCTCCTGTGTCCTTCACCAAGCATCGTTCGTTCGTCCTCATTCCACTTCATTAAAGTTTTCTCAAAAGATTTGGTGCGCGAAATTAAATTGCTCCCTTCAATGAGAGGACCACAATGGGACCAAAAGGACAGGAGAAAATGCTTATTGCTTAAGATTAAGTTGTCTCGCTATCCTACTTTGTGCCGCCGTCTCCTTCCTAGTGAGACTGTCTAAATCTACCTTAAACAAATCAGCAATCTTTAGGCAGATTTATAACTGCTAAAACTTTTCTTCCTTTTTTTAAAATCGTATGAAGTTTTAGGTAGTAGCGATGGTCAGACGCTGCTTTCCCAGTTAATGGTCATTATCTAAACGCCGCTTCGGAACTTCATCTTGAATGAGTGTCCAGGATAAATTCTTAAATGACCATAGGTCCCCAAAAACGTGATCGCCATCGTGACCTCCATAAAGAAAAAATGCTTTTTTGAAACTATCGTAAATCAGAGCGGAGTGATTTCTTGCCTGAGGGGAGTCGACGGGAGAAAGTTTAGACCACAGACCATTTTGAAAAACCTTGGTATCCTTTATTCGCTTTTTTCCATCCCATCCACCAAAACGGAGAATATAATCTTCATCTGTATTGTAGGCTGCGCTGGTGTTGAACACTAAAGAATCGGGAGCATTTAATTTGCTCCAACCTATTCCATCCCATGCCCAAATGGGTCCATTATAATCAAGCTGATTTTGCAAAACAGGATTACCACCTAGTAAAATAACTTTGTTCAAAGTTTCGTGATAAACCATAACGGCACCGCTTCGGGAAGTTGGACCAGTGCCTTCCTTTCTCACCCAATCTTTCCCCTTGAACTCCCATGTGTCATTTAGTCGTATTCTTGTTTTACCATCCTCCAAGTATTTGTAACCACCAAATAGAACAACCTTTTTTTGTTTAGGGTCGTAAGCCATGCTCATGTCTGATCTGCCATCCGGAGAATGAGAGGTGTGCACCTTTTCCCAGACTCCATTACTGAATTTCCAGGTATCACCGTATAAATGGACAGGATTTGAAGGACCACCGAATAAAACGCTGTTTCCACCAAACAAAATGATCCCATCATCTGTGTATACCATTGCTGGAAAAGTACGCGCAGGTGGTCCCGTTATGTTGAGTTTTGTCCATTGATCGTTGCTGTAGATCCAGGTGTCGTCACAAACTTTGTGAGCATCGGCCCCTCCGAAAAGAAGAATGCCTGGGAGAGTTGGATCGTAAGTCATGCCATGCGCATTGCGAACACCTGGCGTTTGAGATACACACTCATTGATGCATGTCAGCAGACAAAATAAAAATAACTTGACCATACACGTCTGTAAAAATATAGGGCAAGTTCGCAAAATGCGACAAAAATCTATCCTCCATCGTAGGGTATAATCCACTGCGATTTGCCGTACTGTTTGCGTTATTGACCATCAAAAAATGAAAATCATTGAGGTCCTTCAGCGCCTGCGCGAATCTGAAAGAAGAGGATTAATTCGGGTAATCCTTCTCTTTGATGGTCCACCTCGACTATCAGATTTTCCCTGGATCGACCCTTGACGCAAACATAACATTTCTCAGGATTCGAATGGACTGAACCTATTAAACCGTCCCGTGTATTTAAGATAAAAACGAAGGCACTTGAGTAGTAATGCTAATTTACAAACAAGCATATTTTTAACCCATTTGTCCTCGAAGAGGAACTCAAGCCGAAGTATAAAGATGCCTTAAAATTTCTTTCTGAGAAAGTAGGCGTCGAAAATCTGGGCGATTATTTTGAGTTTGGCGTTTCTCATGGGACGTCACTAAGCATTATGCATAAAGTTTTACAGGAACTAAAACTGGACAGGATTCGGATTTTTGGTTTTGATTCTTTCGAAGGGATGCCTGATGGCGCAGCTAACGAAGATAATGGTAAGTGGAAACCGCGAGACTTTGCTAGTTCTATTCAGGAAACAAAACAATACCTTAATCAAAGAGCTGTCGACTGGAAAGAGCACATTCTTAATAAAGGGATTGGTTCTCTGATACATTAACACCGACATTGCTTCAACAATTATCAAATGCGCAATGCAAGGGTCATAATGATTGATTGTGATATATATAGTTCTACAAAGCAAGCATTGGAGTTTTGCAAAGTGTTAATAAACGATACTACTATTGTTTTTTTGATGACCGGATCGATGATAAAAACCTAGGGGAATGGCGGGCATGGGAAGAATTTTTAAGCGAGAATCCGATTCAGCCCAACCATTTGACTCTTATAGGCCAAGCGGAAAAGTATTTTTACTTACGCGCATCTAATTAGATCGTAGCTCTTTGAACGTGTTGATTGAAATTCATCAGGTGGATTTGAATTTCAAACATTTCTTAATAGCGTCTCCGGGGGTGCTCAAACTTCTACGAGCAATACTGCCCTGAGAAATGAAAATGGCTTATTGGTTAAGCTTTTTTAACTTGTTGCCTCTGGTGAATATACCCAAGTGTTGTTGAAATCAGCACATGGCCTGCCTTATCCATTGCCTCCTTTATTCCAAGCTCACTTGCTTTTTCAGCCAGATTTGTCAAAAAGGATCGCCGTCCAGACATTAATTCGATAAATAATCCTTTGTGTTGAATTTTTAAAAATTCCTGATCGCCCTTCTTAATTTTTTTAGTGTAGATTATTTGATAAGGCTCGTCATTTTTTTCTTCATAATGTTTTCTATATAATTCAAAAATCGTAACAAACATTCTTTTCAATTCGTCATTAAGGGTTTGTTCTGTAAAATTCAATTCATAGTCATAACGCACCAATATATCCTCTGCAATTGGATCAAGTTCCACTTTGAATTCAGTTCCAGACTTACTTCGATCCTTAATGATCTTACCATTTTTTATATCCGATTTCCCAACGTCTTTCGTGTCAATTGGTGCCGTCCCTTGGAGACACATGAAGAGAAATACATCCAAGTATTTTTTTTGATTTTCGGTGAGTGATTTCCAATAATCAGGTTCGAAGTGGTGTAGATTTACCGCAAATTGTATTTCATCTGGAGTAAGTGTTATCTCCCATTTTTGAGATTTGCTTAGCGGTCGAACTTCCTGCCTCAGCTTTGCCAGCTTAATATATTTCTTAATTTTTTCCAGGTTAATATTAACATCCTTTTCAACGATGCAATATTTAAGGTATTCAGTAAAGTCCTTTAACCTCTTGATCGTTGTATCATTGTTCAGTCCAACAACTGGAATATTTCCGGATGTCAGGTCGCGCTGATGTTTATTACGAAAATGTTTATGCTCCTTAATCATGTATCCTATCAAATCGTTGAAGAACCGTTGATCAAGCTGGTTAAAAGTAAGATTATAATTTTTTGATTGTTTAAAACTGAGAAGGGTATACCTGACGTTATTGATCCTGTCAACTGTTTTTTTGCTGCGAACCGTTTGCTGTTTTTCTTCGATGTAATTATCCCAATGACAAAGAAGATCTTGAAGATCAGTTCTAATTTGTTCAGTTGGTTTTTCAAATTCTTTTTCCAGCCATTCTACCGGGGGTTTTTCCCCGTACTTCTCCTTATAGGAAATCACTAGGTCCTCCAACCTCTCCTGAACTTCTTTGATTCTTTTTAAATCTTCATCAAGACTAGGATGGCCTGATGAAATTGTTCCGTTTTTTGTAAGGTGCTTAGATAGTATTTTAACTCCGGTAGCCGGTCGGAATTTTGCTCCATTCCTAATTGCCACCAATTTGCCACAAATGTCACTTAACAATCTGATATTCAGTGACATTTAGTAGCCCCGACAGGAATCGAACCTGCATCAAAAGTTTAGGAAACTCCTATTCTATCCATTGAACTACGGGGCCGAAAATTCTTTTGCTTTTTATTTACATTATAATAGCCCGATCTCTGCCTGCTATCAGCAGGCATTGAAAATAAGCGGTCGCAAAGATATGAATATTGAATAAATGTGAAACTCCTGATTAATTCTGGGCTCTGAAAACCCTTTTCAGAAGGTCGGTAGTTCGGGCTGCCGGGTTTTCGCGGATGCTCTTTTCTTCTTTCGCGATCAAAACGAACAGTCCTTCCATGGCTTTAATGGTAGCGTATTCATTTAAATCCGGATTAACATCCTGTACGAATGGAATTTGATTGTATGTGTTTACAATATCCCCATAATACTTTGTTGCATTCACTTTGTTCAAGGCGCTCTGAATAACCGGTTTGAATTTCTCCTTTAGCTGAGCGGAAGTAGTGCGCTTCAAATATTGTGTCGCCGCATCCGGCTGTCCTTTTAAAATTCCCCAGGCATCCTGAATGGTCATAGAGCGTATCGCGCTAATAAAAATTGGCTTCGCTTCCTTGGCAGCATCTTCAGCTCCCCGGTTGAGCGTTACGATAAACCGATCTACTTCGCCCCCTAATCCAAGCTGTCGAAGCTTATCCTCTACCTTCTTTACCTCTGGAGGAAATGGAATTTTGATTTCAGGGTTTTTAAAATAACCATCCAACTGAGAAGCCAGATCAGAACCGGAAGAAATTCCTTTGATCAATGCTTCTCTCAATCCCTCCGCAACATCTGTCGTTGTAAGGGGCTGCTCAAGCTCAAGTGCTTTATTGACTTCTCCTAATGTTTGATTTACCTGCGTGCTCGTGCATCCGGATAAAATAGAAATACACAATGCGAAAAGGACTTTTTTCATACCTGGATAGTGAGTCTAAGGTAGGAAAAGGAGCTTCAAGCTACAAGCGACAAGCTTCAAGCTACGAGTCTTTAGCTGCGATCCACGAGGAACTTTTGTGGTTAAGTAGTAGTAGTAATTGAGTCTTTTACTCGCAGCTTTTAGCTTGTCGCTTGCAGCTTATGGCTTGTAGCTTTTCACCACCACACTAGAAATCATACAGTATTCCAAAGCCAAGTCCTGCGCGGTAAGGTTTTAAATTAAAAGGCGCGTCCAATTTTTCATTTGTATAAATAGAATGGCTAAAAGTCGGCTGAACAAAAAGCTTCAGTCTGGCACTAAGCCTTGCTTCATTCCGATAAAATACCTGGTAAAACAGATAGTTCGATTCGGAATTGTCATACAGCTCGCCTGAGCTCTTTTTTAAACCGTGTTGGTACGATAGACCGCCACCAATTTTATGTGTTAATTTATTCCCTCGTAAATAATAAAGTACTCCTGCATTTGCACCAACATTTAACATCTCATAGCTAACTAGTCCCATACTGGTTTCCGGCGTTATCACATAATCCAATTCACCTGACGATTCAAGACTGATGTGATCTTGCGATTGATATTCATACTTCAATGTTAAGCGTTGCCTGTAAACTGAAATACCACCGTAATATTCTAATCGCTTGGTGATTCTGCCTTGTATTCCCGCATCTATACTTAAACCAAATCGTTCAGCAGCAAGAACAGACTGGTTATAAAATTTATTAATTACAATTCCGTCGTCATCCACAGGCATTATCCGTTGAAATGAAAGTTGTGGTGTAACCAACATGTAAAACGCAAAACCTCGCTTGGGCAAGCGACTTAAAGCTTTAGGAGAACTGTATTTATTGCGTGATGAGTCGACGTCAACTTTCAATGACGGAGAAAAAATGCTATCTGTTCCATCTTTACCTGCGTCGAAATCAATACTTTCTTTTGATGTGTTTGAAAGTAAAGCTGCCGTATCCGGAACAATATTCATCTCACCATTTTTCTTCCATTCAGCTGGATGGACCTTCTTATCATTCCTGTTGATGTTAGAAAAATTTGCTCCTTGCACAGAAAAATACTGGTCTGATTGCTCAACACGTGTTGTAGAATTTGTCTCATTGGGTTCATCCGGTTGAGAACGCTGAGAATATGATTCATTCCTTTTACTATCGGATTCATTACCAGGTGAATTCAGCACTAACCCTGGTGAAGCAGCATCATTGTAGCTTGGTCCAGCGCTAACCAATAGAGAGACCAATACTATGGCTGTCACTGAAGTGATGCCATCCACCCAGGTAAACCAGGGAGGTACACGATTAGGACGCAGAGCTTTGTCAATATTCTTCCATACCAGGTCGTCGGGTTGTTCCGTGTATTCTTGAAGTCGTTTCTCCAATTCATTGAATTGGTTATGATCAGGAGAATTTTTCATAGTAGCGAGTCATATTCTGACATTTCAATTTCTCTTTCAGCAAATACTTAGCATGATAAAATTGGGACCGTGAGGTACCCTCTGAAATTTGAAGCATTTCAGCAATTTCTGAATGACTATATCCCTCAATGGCAAATAAATTAAATACAATCCGGCAGCCATCAGGCAGTGAGTTGATAACACCAATCAAGTGTTCATCTGTAAAACCCTGGAGCGGTGTTTCATCGGCTGCTTTTTCATTTACCAATTCCTCCACGTTTGAGAACATGAGCGCTCTGCCCTTGCCTTTGTGATAATAATTGATAGCGGTGCGTACAGCAATTGATTTCATCCAGCTCTCCAATTTGTCGGATGATTTGAGCTGGTGGAAGTGCGTAAAGATCCGGATGAATGCTTCTTGTAATATATCCTGAGCCTCCTCCCTGCTTTGAGTATAACGTCTGCACAGTCCCATCAGCTTTCCCTTAAAAAGATCATAGAGGATGCGCTGAGCCTTCGCATCCCCTTTTTTACATTGTTCGAAAATATCGTAGTAGTTCCGCATGTAAACCGAAGGTCTTCGCTCTCGGGCAAAGACTTCTTCATTGATCTTTATTTCGTTTGTTTAATTAAGACTGTGGCCTTGCTGCATCCAACATTGTTACAAATCTCATATTCCAACGTATCGTCCTTTTTCTGTTGAGGATCTCGTTGATAGAAAATCCGTTGGATGCTAACAGTGGCTGTACCGTACACGGGTGCTTTTGTGATTTCAAGGTTTTTCAAATTTCCGCATAAGGAGTCATTCTTCAGCACATCAAAATAATGATGAAGGGAGTCGGAATAAACAATATTTACAGAGTCGGATATCGCTTTCAAGGTACACGCTATTACAGAATCCTTTTTTAGCATTACATCAACCCGCGCTACTTTGCACGTGGCATCAATACATACTTCGTACATAAAGAAATCTGTAAAAGGAAAAGTAACAGAAGCAGGCACCTTATAATGAAATCCATTTGACGCTGCCGAAACTTGACCATAGACAGGTTGTAATTTTACATTTACCTGGTACTCATTAATCGACTGACACAAGGAATCATTTGTAAAAACCGGGAGTGTGAGTAAACTGTCAACAGCGTCCTCGTTATAAACATACAGATCATTTGTTAGCCTGAAAGAACACGATGAATCCCCTGTTATATAGACAATCCCATAGGCAATCCGTGATGTATCGCTAGCGGCGGTGATTTTATACATGATCTTATCGACACCTTCAAATTGGGAACCGGGAGTATATTTGATCACTTTATCCAGTGCCGCTGCAGTGCCGTAATAGGGAGGAAAGGAATTTACAGGTTTATATACTGAAAGAATCACGCTATCTGCACAAATTACATCGTTTGCCATCACTTCAATCAAGACGGGTGCTGTTTTCACTCCATATACATAATCTGGCAAGGGATAAATATTACAAGGAAGCTTCGTAGAATCATTTTCGATAATAATAATGACACTATCCCGTTTGATGATCTCATTGCTGGCGGTGTACACTGTAAATTCAAAACCATCTCGGGCCCTGGAATTTCCTACTGAAGGTGAATATTGTAATATTCCTTTTCCAAGATCGGTGAGCTTACCGTGACGTGGCTCCGAGGTAACTGCGACACGGGCAGGTACATTTGTTTGTAACCTGGAGTTAAGGTCAATAAAAGACGCACTATTGGCTAAGACAAAGACTTCCTTTCCCGTAAGGTCGACGTCAGGTTCCAGAACATCAGGATCGGATTCCAATACATCACACGATGCAAACATCACTGCGATGTAGATCAGCCAGAAAAATTTACAGGATATTCTAGTCTTCTCGGTTAATTTTGTTGCTTTCATAATTTGGGGCATTCAAGGAGTAAGACCAAAGTGCCTAGCATAACGTTGGATGACCGATAAAATTTTTTATACTTGAAGATGACAATGATAACTGCTGAGCTCCTTACCATTGGAGATGAGATCCTTTACGGACAAATAGTAGACACCAATTCGCAGTGGATGAGTACCGGATTGAGCGATGCTGGTATACAGGTAATTCGAAAGACTTCTGTGGGCGACCGGGAAAGTGAAATTCTTAATGCATTCTCAGAAGCTGAAAAACGTGCCCATATTACATTGATAACGGGAGGCCTTGGCCCAACCAGTGATGACCTGACTAAGCCATGCTTGGCAAGATATTTTGACAGTCCCTTGAAAATACATGACGAAGCGCTGGCAGAAGTTACAGAGTTTTTTAAAAGCCGGGGCAGGGAGTTAACGGAAATCAACCGGCAGCAGGCAGCGCTTCCAGAATGTTGTGAAAAAATTACCAACAAAATGGGCACGGCTGCTGGAATGTGGTTTGAGCGCAACGGAAAAGTTTTTGTATCCATGCCTGGTGTTCCGCATGAAATGAAATGTATGATGACCGATATTATCATACCAAAGCTTAAACAAACTTTTAAAACACCAATCATCCATCATCAAATTATAAGGACTGCAGGAATTGGCGAATCTTTTCTTTCTGAGAAGATTGCAGATTGGGAGAATTCATTACCACCCCATATTAAGCTTGCTTATTTGCCAGGCTTGGGTGAAGTTAAACTTCGGCTCACCAGTACAGGTAATTCTCTCGAGTCATTGAAAGAAGAAGCGGATGAGCTAGTTAAAAAATTACACCAACGCATTGGACAATTTGTCTATGGATACGGTGATGATCCGCTGGAAGTGGTGATTGGGCGGATACTTACAGAAAAAAAATTAACCCTCGCTGTTGCTGAAAGTTGTACAGGCGGTTATCTCTCGCACCTCGTTACCAGTGTACCTGGAAGTTCAGCTTATTTTTTAGGAAGTATAATTCCTTACGCCTATGAAATCAAAATGGGTCAGCTCGGTGTAAAACCGGAAACGCTGGAGCAACATGGTGCGGTAAGTGAAGAAACTATTCGTGAAATGGCAACTCTAATACGCGCCAAATTTAATACGGATATTGGTGTAGCAACAAGTGGAGTTGCAGGGCCTGGAGGAGCAACGCCTGAAAAACCTGTAGGCACAGTGTGGATTGCTTATTCCGACAAACATCAAACCGTAACCCGAAAGCTGCAGCTTTCAAAAGACAGAATGATCAACATCAAGCTGGCTTCATTTGCAATGCTGAATTTGATGCGATTGAGTATGCCGGGTGGGGTAAAAGTAGAAAGTCCATAGTCGATGGTCGATAGTCCATGGTTAGCGCGAAATTCTGACAGCATTAGTTTCTTTGTATCAAAACAAAATTACCGCCTTCATCACCCGCATTCTGGATCTCCCCAAACAGTGGCTTGGTCGTTGAGTTGCTTTTCATCGCTCGCCTGACCTCGTCATATAATTCCTCTGAAGGAAAATATTTATTCGGATTTTCCTCCAGCGACTTCAATAGGTATTTCATAAAAATACTTTTATCGGGAACTTTGGTTAAGGAACCACTGGTAATTGCTTTGCGACTGGGATACTTCATCATATTACTGATATCCACGCTGGCATTATTGTTGGACGTTCGGGTCTTAAAAATCCCTCCGCTAAAACAGGCATCGGCAATCAAGAGTGTATGCTTGGAATTAATGGCCCCAATGTTTTCCACCAACGTACTATTTCGAAACCATTTCGCTTTATTCTTTTCAGAAGCATCCGACGGAAGCCAATATCCAATATTCGTTTTTTCATCAAAGACTCCATGGCCCGCATAAAATATTAATAAAAAATCTTCGGGTGTGATTTTGCGGCTCAATATATCAAATTCCACAATAATTTCTTCGAACGTGGGATTTTTAAGGAAGGTGATGTCCTCTTCTTCAAAGGTGTATTTTTTCGTTATAACCTCTTTCAATAAACTGGCATCTTTAATAGGGTCATCCAAGGATTCTATCTTCTCATCTGCATAATCATTGACACCTATTAACAGAGCATAATACTTCCTCTTCGATTTAGTGTTCGCTGATACATCTGCATCCTGTCCTTTAATGATAAAAGTCCTTTGATTGACATTGTTAAAGTTATCTCGGGCAATAACTAAAACCTCTTCATCCGCGACAAACTCACCGTCGAATTTAACCGAATCCATAGGTTCCTCCTCCATTCTTTCCTCGCTATTAATAACTACGTGGCTAATGCCGGATACATCAAAAACTCGTATTTCCACTTCGACTTTTCCTTTGGCATTGATCACTCCCCGGTTTTTATATACAAGGAATACATCTGGAGCATGGACATCTTTTGTTGTGAAATTTATCCGGAGAGGTTTACTGCTGGCCTCAAACTCCTGGGCGTAGGAATACACCGATAGTAGAAAAAACAAAAGAGCTATAGTTTCCTTCAATTTATTTTTCATAACATATCTTTTGCTAAAACTTATTTCACTTGAACTTTTACCCATTTACTTTCCCGGTCCCCGGCCTGTAGGTGAATTAGATAAAGACCTGCTTCGCACTGCGGATTCCAAACAACCTCATGGCTTCCTTTTTGGAATATGCGTTCTGTCAACGTAGTCACGGGCCGGCCAAACACATCATGAATTTTTATGCTTACTTCCATCTTGTCTGTCGTTGTAGGAATTCTAAAAGGAATTGTTACCTGTTCTTCTGCTGGATTGGGATAGGGACTGCTAAACAATGGAAGCAATTCATCCATCTTTTGATTGATATGATCATGGTTCCCAAATAATACCTGCAGCTCCCCCGTTGACGAAGGGAGTATGTACGAGTTATTCGTCTTCATGTCCTTCATCACCTGAGCCGACGGATCAAATAAAAACAATTCATTGTCACTATCCTTTATTGTTTCGTTATCCCAGCGTAGCTCCAACGGTTTGTCAGATCCTCTTTGTATGGCAAAGTCCCATACATAAGAGTTGGCGGTAGGAACAACTTCTCTACAAAAATCAGCAAATACTTCAGGATGGGGGAACTCCATTTGGAACATTCCAATTCCTTCCAGCATCGGAACATTGAGGCCGTCAAATTTATCTTTTCCTTCCAGCGTTGCTTGAATATTCATTCCAATACCCCCCAGGTTGTTGGTCAAAACCCCGTCCGTCAGGGTGAGTGGAAGTTGCCAGTCTTCACTGGTCAGGTCAACTTCCTGTGAAGATCCTATCCGACCGAGAGTAGTGTTTCGTGTAACCGGAATTTCTAAAACAATCGCATTATCACTATGAACAAATGCTCCCCGGTATCGATCAAGGGTTGCGCTCTGTTCGAGAACCGTCCCAGTATTAAACACGCTTAGGAGAGGATCAACTCCGGATGAGACGCCATTAAAGCTTAGTACTTCAGTCCAGGATATTCTGAAGTTGTAAGGGTTACCAATCAAATTATGACCTACTGACAAGTGGATTTCTGCAGGAGAGTCATCGTCAGCCAGCACGGTGGAACCCTCACCAGGATTGATTATTGCGGCATCGCGTGTGATCAACCAATAGCCCTTCCCCGTTTCAATTTCAGAAAAGGCCGGATACTCGCGATTTTTCCTGTCATCGGCTATCGGACCATAATCAAACAAACGCCATTTGGTATTATCGTATTTGTTCGAAAGCGAGTATAAAGCAGAAAATACCGATGGCACATCTTTATTTTTTAATTCTAACGGCACAGCGATAAGCTGATAGCTATCAGCTGTTTTACCAGCTTTAAGCGATGGAATTACTTGCTCATTTGAGTTTGCGGGATAATAATTATGAGCTGTCTTTTTACTGCTCGGAACTACTCGCCCTGCCTGGTCAATGACCTCAAAGTAATAAAGCATGCCAATCGGATCAGTCAGGTCAGAAACAGAAAATGTTTTTTCATAAACATTTTCACTGGCGGTGATTGGAGTACTTTTTAATGATGCGGCAGTTTCGCTTATGCCGCGGCTTTTAAAGTTAACAGTAGTTATCGTTGAACTATTATCTACGGTAATACTAACTTTTAGATTCTCATCACTTTTGTTTAGCAGGGAAATAAAACTCTCATCGGTGATTTTAGGAAGGGGGAAATAGATATCAACAATATTTACAACACGAATATCATTGTTCTGGTAACCTCCCCCAAAAAAGGCTTTTGTTCCAAGCGAGGTAGCTGCTGCGCTATTTCGTGGAGCGGAGAGTGTACCCCCACTCCAGGTATTGGTACTGTTGTCGTAAATATCAACCGCTGCCGAGGTAGGTCCCCCGGAAATTTGTCCGCCTGCAAAAAAAACTTTAGTACCCGCAGATGTGGCACAAAAATCAAAACGCGCACCGCCCTGAAGATTAGCGTTCGTCCAGTTCCCCGTACTGATGTCATAAATATCAACAACATTTGAACCCCCAGAAACCGTAAGACCCCCTGCAAAAAAAACTTTCGTGCCTACATACGTTGCAGCCAGCATTTGTCGCGCACCCCCAGGGAGACTGGTGGAGGGGATCCAGGTATTTGTACTGGTATCATAAATATCCACAGCATTGGTTACACCAGAACCGCTTGCTCCTCCAGCAAAAAAGACTTTAGTGCCAACAGCGGTAGCAGCTAAATTATGCCGAGCCCCGCTCGGGAGATCACTTCGTGTCCAAGTATTAGTGTCAATGTCGTAAATGTCGACCGCGCTGGAAAAGCCGGAAGCTGTTTTCCCGCCTGCAAAAAAAACTTTATTCCCGGCAGACGCAGCAGCCAATGCACTACGTGCACCCCCTTCCATGTTATGTGTTGTCCACGATTGGTTGTTGTCGTCGTATATATCAACGACATCCGAGTATGCGGATCCAGTATACCCGCCCGCAAAAAAAGCTTTAGTCCCAACAGAGGCAGCAGCCAGGTCATAACGTGCCCCACCTTGTAGCGCTGGCTGAGGGTTAATCCATGTACCTGTACTGTTGTCGTAAATATCGATCGTACTAAGACTCCCTTGAACGTTAGTTCCACCTGCAAAAAAAACTTTGGTACCGACAGATGTAGCCGCCGAGGAATGACGGGCATTGGATAACGTTTTGGTCATGGTCAATTGGCCAAATAACTCGGGTGCAAGGCAAAGTTCCAGAAATAAAACTCCGGAAAACAGCGCAGCATTTTTTAGCACTTTTCTGTAAATCTTCATACACTATGGATCAACCGGGGGCCCTGGCAAAACATCATCGTTGTCTTTAGGTCTAGTCAAAAGAATAATCACGCCTGCGGCCACAACGGGAAGAGCCTTTAACAATAACGGTATACGCGTCTTTAGCGTAAAGGGCTGACTATTCGAAACCTCCAATGTGTCTTTTGCATTTTTTAGGCGAACAATGTAGTCCTTACCTATTTTCAACTTTTTCGGTATTTTCCCAACGAATGCTTGATCGTTGTCCTCATTTTCTGCAAGAAGTTTGTAAACGATATTTTTTTGAACCAGCTCAATGTTCACCTTATCATTTGGGCTTCCTCCAGCCCATCCTACATTTATATTTTTTCCACGCCGATAAGCAGCGTGTTCCAATGGATTGATGGTTAGTTTGAGAGCCGGTGCGGCCTTAAGCCTGAAGGTGACTTCTTTATCGAAGTCGGCGGGCAGTACGCTTTTCGCATCCCACACAATGCGTAGCCCTTTTCCAGGTGCCACACCATTAATACTACCCGACACACCTGTTACGGGTTTAATGTAGTTATCATATGAACTGTAAAGTGTCAGGTTGAATTTTTGCGTGATCTCTGGATAATTGAGGTCATACGTGATGATCACTTTTTCTCCATTATAAGACGTCCTAATGTTTTCCAGGGTTTGAGCCTGTGAGCTCAATGTCACCGATACAAAGAATGAAGCCAGCAGAAAAGAACGCTTGATCATAACCATTAGACTAGAGATGACCAGCTTTCTCAAATGCTCTTTTAACATGTTCATAAATTCAATTCTATCCGATGGGAGTCACCCCTATTCCATAGGGCCAGGTGACTTATTTTAAAACTATTTATACAAGGACAACCATTAAAAATTCCAAGGAAAAATTCTATAGCAGCTTATTATTACTCCTCAAGATATAATACTTTTCCAAAATTTAAAGGAACAAGGAAAAAGATAATTCTTAGGTTAATAAGGAAGTATTATTCCATTTCGATGCACGCGTATTAATGGATTGCTAACCTATCCAATTGGAATTTCCCAGCCTTGTTCCTTCCAATGGTGCATTAAGCCAGGGAATGCATTTGTCGCTTTTTACATCGTTAGCGCGGCGTATTAAAAATATTAACTTTACATGTTGAAAATAAATTCCTATGGCGCTTGTAGAACTCATTATGCCTAAATTGGGCGAAAGCATTATGGAAGCCACCATTTTATCGTGGTTAAAAAAACCAGGTGATAAAATTGAACAAGATGAATCCCTATTGGAAGTAGCGACCGACAAAGTAGACACGGAGATACCCTCCACGCATGCGGGAATATTAAAAGAGATTCTAGCACAAACTGGTGAAGTAGTGCAAGTGGGTAAGCCAATAGCGGTCCTTACCGTTGAAGCTAATGCGCTAACCGAATCAGATTCAGCAGACGATACCCCTTCCTCTCCAGAAGTTGCTCCAGTCCTAGCTCCAATTGCCCGGGAGCTTGCAACATCACATACAAATGGAAAAAATCATTTGCCGGAGGATTTCAAATCGAGCTCGAAGTTCTTTTCTCCGCTAGTAAAGAATATAGCGAAAGAAGAAAATATTACCGTTGCTGAATTGGAAACTATTGAGGGCTCCGGAGCAGAAGGCCGTATTACAAAAAAAGATATACTTAACTATGTTGAAAGCCGCAAGTTAGGCTCCACCACCCAGCAGGTTCACCACGGTATATCTGTAACTTCAACGCCACCAAAAGTATCGGCATCGCTAAGTTCCGGTGATGAGATCATCGAGATGGATCGGATGCGTAAGATGATAGCAGATCGCATGGTGGAGTCCAAACGGATCGCTCCGCATGTTACTTCCTTTGTTGAAGCGGATGTATCCAACATCATTTTCTGGAGAAATAAAGTAAAGAACGAATTTCAAAAGCGCGGCGGTGATCCGCTTACCTTTACGCCTTTTTTTATTGAGGCCGTGGTGAATGCCATCAAGGATTTTCCCATGATTAACATTCAGGTTGATGGCGATAAAATTATTAAGAAGAAAGAAATCAATATTGGTATGGCCGTTGCGTTGCCTTCCGGGAATCTGATCGTTCCTGTTATTAAAAACGCAGATCAATATAGCCTTGCTGGTTTGGCTAAAGTTGTGAATGACCTGGCTAAACGTGCGCGCGATAACAAACTCAAACCGGATGAATTATCAGGAGGAACCTTCACCATTTCAAATGTCGGTTCATTCGGCAACGTTATGGGCACGCCTATCATTGTGCAGCCTCAGGTGGGAATCATTGCGTTTGGAGCGATCCAAAAGAAACCAGCTGTCATGGAGATGCCTTATGGAGATGTGATTGCCATCCGTCATAAAATGTTTTTATCGCACTCATACGATCATCGCGTTGTTGATGGAGCATTGGGAGGAAGTATGGTTAGACGTGCAGCAGATTATCTGGAAAAATTTGATATGAGTCGTTCGCTTTAGACATAACAAAATTTCTTCATACGAAAGTGCTTAAAGCATCCGGTTCCATTTTTTAATATGCCTAAAATCATATCCTTTATCAGCCGTAAGGGTGGAACTGGTAAAACCACGAATGCCATAAATCTTGCTACCACTCTGAATCAAATGGGCAAAGGCGTTTTGTTAATTGAAACAGATGCGAACTATACATTAAACACGCTCCGTAAAATGGAGCTCTTCAAATCAAAAGAAAGCAAGAACGGATTTGAAATTTTAGGATCACAAGATAATAGTGTCGGCGATGAACTTTCAAAAATCAAAGAGGAGCGCAAGGAAGAAATTATTATCATAGATAGTGCGGGGAAAACTACAGATGAAGGAATGAAAAAGCTTTGCCTCGTAAGTGATATGGTCATTGTTCCAACAAGCCTGACACAAAATGATTTACTTGTTACCTATCAAACCGTAACCGACCTTGCGCCTGCACGGCAGCTTAATCCGAGCCTTAAAATTCTTATTCTTCCTAACCGCATTCACAATTCCACGAACCTATCCACGGTACGGGAAAGTTTAAAAAATCTCAATGCCACAATTTTGCCCGTCATTGTTCCTCAGAAAAATCTTTTCGTAAATTTCAGTACGCTGGAAGCAGAAAAAGAATATTTGCCGGTAGCGCAGTCTATACTGAACAACCTGGTATGAGCAAGAAAAAAAATACACTGGAGGACCTCGATGAGTTTCTTAAGCAGCAGGCAGCTACGTTGGTTACCCCCGATACTTTAATCAAAGATGAATCACAAGCGGATGTAGAGGCTTCCGTTTCAGTAG
Organism: uncultured Bacteroidota bacterium; assembly: GCA_963837415.1. Classification (GTDB taxonomy): domain Bacteria; phylum Bacteroidota; class Bacteroidia; order Cytophagales; family Cyclobacteriaceae; genus Chryseolinea. The sequence continues at coordinate 466,556 of CAWING010000013.1, forward strand.
CCCCTGAAGAAGTTTCAAACCCTGTCGAAGACTTAAAATCCTTGCCATCGAATGAAGATCCTGCATTCCGAAAAAAATTGTACGACTTCATAATCCATTCATTGGAAAGCCAAGAAGATTCGTTGCCCGAAGATAAAATGCTCATCAATACGGCGCTTTACCTAAAAAGCGGCAACGACTGGAAGAATGTTATCCGGTCTTATTGGAAGGGGAGATAGTTATCCGTTATCCGTTATCCGTCATCTACGAATCAAATCGCAGACAAAGCATACATTTGGAATATACGATTAACGGATAACGATTAACGATAACGATTAACGGATAACGATTAACGGATAACTATAACGATAACTATTAACGAATAACGGATAACTGCTCTCGAATTGGTAATATTGCGTTTTGAATAATCGCGTATGAAATTCGGAACTAAAGCTGTGCACGGTGGCGTTGAGCCCGATCCTCTTACTGGCGCCATTATGACGCCCATCTATCAAACTTCTACCTATGTTCAGGAGTCACCATCTAAACATAAAGGGTACGCCTACGCACGGGGAGCCAACCCTACACGCAATGCACTTCAAAAAAGCATTGCTGCATTAGAAAACGGAACATACGGTATTTGTTTTTCATCCGGAATGGGGGCCACGGATGCTGTAATTAAATTACTCAGTCCCGGCGACGAAGTTATTACAGGGACTGATTTATACGGGGGATCGTACCGCATGTTCAGACGCGTTTTTGAAAAGTTTGGAATCAAATTTCATTTTATAGATCTCACCAAAATTTCCAACATCGAGCGCTTGCTCAATGCCCGGACAAAACTTCTCTGGCTCGAAACACCGGCGAATCCGTTGATGAGCATCGTTGATATTAAGGCCTGCGCTGATTTAGTTGAAGGGAAAAATATTCTGGTGGCCGTCGACAATACTTTTGCTTCTCCCTATTTACAAAATCCGCTAGACCTTGGGGCCGATATTTCAATGCACTCCGTAACAAAATACTTAGGGGGACACTCGGATGTCATCATGGGGGCGCTCGTGATGAACGATGAAAAGCTGTATCAGGATCTATCTTTTATAATGAACTCATGTGGTGCGGTTCCCGGGCCGCAAGATTCATTCCTCGTCCTTCGCGGGATAAAAACACTTCACCTCCGGATGGAACGGCATTGTTTCAACGGACGAAAAATCGCCGAGTATTTGAAGCATCATCCAAAAGTCGGAAAAATTTATTGGCCTGGTTTTGAGGATCACCCTAACCATGAAGTTGCAAAGGCGCAAATGAAGGATTTTGGGGGAATGCTTTCCTTTACTTTAAAAGATGATAGCCTCGAAAAAGCCACACTCCTAATGGAAAGCGTTGGTCTCTTTTCCTTAGCTGAATCATTAGGAGGAGTTGAGTCACTCATTAATCATCCTGCTTCGATGACCCATGCCAGTGTCCCCAAAGAAGAAAGGGTGAAAAATGGAATAGTCGATTCGTTGATGCGGCTGAGCGTTGGTGTAGAAGATGTTGAAGATCTCCTGGAAGATTTAGAGCAAGCCCTACAAAAAATTTAAATAGAAATTCCTTCAAGTTTCGTGACGAGATAAAAACTACTATTTAACGGATTGACGGATAAACTTCAGAGTTTTTCTATTTTAGGAGCCAAATTCCAGAATGGATAAGAAAAATCTTAAACTGCTCTTCAGTCTCCCTGTAATTGTTGCAGCACTGGGTTACTTTGTTGACATCTATGATCTATTACTTTTCAGTATCGTGCGAAGACCAAGTCTTATTGCACTGGGTATTCCTGAAAGTGATCTGCTTGCGCAAGGGGAATTTCTCCTTCGTACTCAAATGACCGGGCTTCTGATCGGTGGACTGATTTGGGGTGTCATGGGAGATAAGTTGGGACGGCTTTCAGTCCTTTTCGGTTCCATTCTGCTATATTCTCTTGCCAACATCGCTAATGGTTTCGTCACTACAGTGGACCAATATGCGTGGCTTCGTTTTATTGCGGGCATTGGACTAGCCGGTGAGCTAGGTGCTGGAATTACGCTCGTGTCTGAAATTCTTCCATCCAATTTACGGGGTTATGGAACTACAATTATTGCGACCGTAGGGGTCACGGGTGCTGTGGTTGCAAACTTCGTTTCTAAAATGTTTGATTGGCATGTCTCTTACTTCATTGGTGGAGGATTGGGATTATTGCTTTTAATTACCCGTATAAGTGTTTTCGAATCCGGGATGTTCTTAAAAACCAAAGAAAAGGAAGTCCAACGTGGAAATTTCTTTCAGCTTTTTACCAAGCGATCCCGCTTTCTGAAATTTATGGGATGCATCTTTATTGGGTTGCCTTTATGGTACGTCATCGGCATTCTTATTACGTTTTCCCCAGAGTTTGCTAAAGTGCTTGGGATCAAGGGTACTATTGTTGCAGGCGATGCTGTTATGTTCGGTTATGTAGGACTGGCCGTTGGAGATCTAGGGAGTGGGGTTATCAGCCAGTTAATCGGTTCCAGGAAAAAGGTGTTACGGATTTTTATGCTGATCACTCTATTCTTCATTTTCTTCTATCTGTTTATCCCCTTCAAGTCATCCGGGTTTTTCTATTTTGTATGCTTTTGTTTAGGGGTAGGTGCAGGCTATTGGGCTTTGTTTGTTACCGTAGCAGCCGAGCAATTTGGAACTAATCTTAGATCTACCGCTGCTACCACCGTACCGAATTTTATACGCGGAACGGTTGTGCCATTAACTTTAGCATTCCAGTTTTTGAGAACCGAAGTGGGTCTTATCTACGGCGCCTTGATCATTGGAATCGTATCCATCATCGTTGCCTTTATAGCCATGCGGCTTATTGACGAAACCTATGGCCGCGATCTCAATTTTGAGGAGATTGATTAGTTCGTATCTTACCGTAAATTTTACTAAAGCTTGCTCAAGCAAATTGTATAAAAGCTTCCTTTGTGACGAAAAATACCTTCATCTTATTGCTTTTTTTGGTTTGTACGCTGCCCGCTTTTGCTCAAAATCTCCAGCTAATTGATAGCATAAAACACCACCTTAAAATTTCCCAAGGCCAAAAAAGATTTGAGCTTTTAAATGATCTGGCATGGGAATACCGATGGGCATATCCGGACAGCACGATTCACTTTGCCAAACAAGCCAATACGTTAGGGCATAGTTTAAATCTTTCTAAATCAATGGCTGAGCCCATCAATTTTATGGGTGTAGCTTTGAATTATAAGGGTAACCGTCTTTCGGCTTTTGAACATTTTGAAGAAGCCTTAAAAATTTCAACAACGCAAAATGATTCACTTCAGATCGCGCATTCCAATAATAACCTGGGGAGGTTATTCTTTGAGCAAGGAATGCTGGCAAGATCTTATGCTTATTTTATCAAAGCGCTTTCCATTTTTGAAGATATCACTGATTCAACAGGGCTGGCTTATACCTACCAAAGTCTGGCGAATTTGTATAAAATCCAACGCGACTACATCAAGTCTGAAAATAACTATTTGAAGGCCAATAAGCTAAGACTTTCATTGGGCAACACGCGCGATATTATGTCGGCTTATTTGCAAACGGGAAGACTGTATCAGGAAAATAACCTGCCTGACAAGGCATTGAAATACTTGCTCCTTGCTGATTCTGCCGGCCACGTAATTAACGATGAAATTAACCTGGCCGAGATCAAAACTTTCATTGCAGAAAACTATTTGCGTACCGGATTGCTGGATGAGGCGGAGGCTATTTGTATGGAAGGGCTTCGTGTAATTAAAGCAAAGAATAACGTCAGAATGTTGCCACAGGCTTATCTCGTACTTGGCCAGATCCAGTCACAAAAAAATGCACTGCGCGAAGCAAGAAAATATTTTACACAGGTCCTGGCACTCTCTTCTTCTACCAAAGATCTCGCTGCCAAAATGAAGGCCCACTATTTCCTGTGGAAACTTTCAGAGAAGGAAAAGAACAAGGGTTCGGAACTTGAAAATTTAAATCAATATCTGATCCTAAGAGATTCGATCAAAGACCTTGACCTTGCGCGACAAGTAGAACGTCTTCAATTTGAAATTGAGATTGGAAGAAAAGAAAGGGAAAATGAATTGCTAAAAGTTAACCAGGCAAAAACAGCTATTACAGTACAACAACAAAAACTTCAAAACATCATCCTCATTATCATCATTGGATTCGTAAGTTTATTGGGTTTCATTCAATGGCAAAGCAGCAGAAAACGCAGAGAAATTAATGAAACGTTAGAGCAACAAAATCAATTTATTCAAAATCAGCGCCGCGAAATTATAGAGCAAAATGAAAAGTTATCCAGGCGCAATCAACAACTCTCCGATCTCAATCATGAAAAGGACACCTTGATGAGTATTGTCGCACACGATCTTAAATCACCTATGAATACCATAAAAGGAGTTGCTGATCTTATGGAATTGGAAGGAGGTTTGACCGGAGATCAAAAAAGATATGTATCGATGACCAAAGAGGCTACACAAGCGGGCCTTTATTTAATCAAAGATCTTCTCGATGTTCATATGCTTGAAGAAAACGTGTTGCCGAATTATACATCATTTGATATCAGTGGATTTCTGCTTAAAAAAGTAAGTGCATTTCAACATGTTGCTGAAGCAAAGAAGATTCACCTTCATATAACGCGTATTGAAAGCGAAGAAGTTTGTTTGGATGCAGACTATCTAAGCCGCATCGTAGACAACCTGCTCACGAATGCTATCAAATTCTCAAATAAGGAATCCACTATAGATGTCTCCGCAGGGAAATCCAATAACCACCTTTGGATCTCTATTAAAGATCAAGGCCAGGGCTTCTCCGAAAAAGATAAACGCGATCTTTTTCAAAAATTTAAAAAACTCAGTTCGCAACCAACAGCAGGCGAATCTTCAAATGGTTTAGGATTAGCCATTGTGAAAACGTTGATTGACCGTATGAAGGGAAGTATCGAGTTGATTTCAGAAAAAGGCAAAGGCAGTGAATTCGTTATACGTTTACCGATTTCAAGGGGTACCCAATAAGAGCACCGAATTTTATCATCGACCGTATCCTGCAAACCGCATAGTGTTTTCGATTATCTTTACTACCTACCTTAAATATTCACTATGGAAGGCATGTTAAAACCGGGAAGCCTGAAAGATAAAACCATTATCATCACCGGGGGAGGCACGGGGTTAGGTAAATCGATGGGAAAATATTTCCTGGAATTAGGTGCTAATCTGATTATCACGAGTCGCAAGCTCGACGTTTTACAAAATACCGCCGCCGAAATGGTAAACGAAAAAGGTGGAAAGGTAATTCCCCTCGCTTGCGATGTACGTAAGTACGAAGAAGTTGAAAAAGTAATTAAACAAGCTGAAAGCGAATTTGGGCAAGTTCATGGGATCGTTAATAATGCTGCTGGAAATTTTATTAGCCCTACAGAAAGACTTTCCCATAGGGCCTTCGATATTGTTGTGGATATCGTACTAAAGGGAACGTATTATACAACCCTTGCGGCAGGTAAGAATTGGATTTCAAAAAAACAAGGAGGAACATTTTTAAATATTGTTACTACGTATGCCTGGACCGGATCGGGCTATGTTGTACCTTCCGCGTGTAGTAAAGCCGGTGTGCTAGCGTTAACGAGGTCTTTAGCCGTGGAGTGGGCGAAATATAATATTCGAAGCAATGCCATTGCACCGGGACCCTTTCCCACCGAGGGAGCGTGGAGCAGATTATTACCAGGAGATTTGGCAAGAAAATTTGATCCTGCAGAACGTGTGCCTTTAAAACGTGTTGGCAAACACCATGAATTGGCTAACCTTGCCGCATATTTGATGTCGGATTACTCAGCTTATATCAATGGTGAAGTTATTACCATCGATGGTGGCGAGTGGTTACGAAATGGTGGAGAATTCAGTCACCTTGAATTGATTCCGAACGAAATGTGGGATATGTTAGAGAAAGCGCGCGGAAAATAAATCCAACAACTGTGAAGCTGGATACATGGCTCGATCAAATGTTACTTCTTCGAAAGAAGAAAAATCTTTTCAGAGAGTTTAAAACCACCCTTGGGTTAGCTGACTTTTGTTCTAATGATTATTTAGGGCTGACTCGTTCTGAAAAATTATTTGACCTGATCAACGAAAGAGTCACCTCTTTAGATCTAAAAAAGAACGGAGCCACAGGGTCACGATTACTTTCCGGTAATTCATCATTTACGGAGGAATTAGAGCGAAAGCTAGCTTCCATTTTTAAGGCTGAATCCGCGTTAATTTTGAATTCAGGATATACCGCCAACCTGGCTGTGTTTTCCTCAATTCCTCAAAAAGGCGATACCATATTGTTTGATGAACTTGTCCATGCGTCTATTAAAGATGGAACCAGATTGAGTTTGGCTAAACGATTTAGTTTCAGACATAATGATTTGCATGACCTTGAATCGAAAATAAAAAGAGCCAGTGGAAAAATTTTCATCGCTGTAGAATCCATTTACTCCATGGATGGAGATGAATCTCCCCTGCGCGAATTAACTGCGCTGACTAATAAATATGAAGCATCGCTTATTTTGGATGAAGCCCATAGCACCGGAATTGAAGGCGCTGAAGGCAGTGGTCTGGCAACTTCGTTAGGATTGGAAAATGAAATCAACATAAGACTTTATACCTTTGGAAAAGCTATGGGTATTCACGGAGCCTGTATCGTCGGCTCAGAAAAACTGATTCAATACTTAATTAATTTCGCAAGGCCATTTATCTATACCACCGCTTTGACTCCGCACAGTATAATTTCCATTGATTGTGCGTTCGACTATTTAAAAGAGAACATCATTCTTCAATCTGCCCTAAATCAAAATATCAAACTTTTTTTGGATAACATAGAGGAAATCGAAAATCGTATGCGGAGCCAGCGGGCAATACAAACGATCATTTTTTCAGGGAATGATACTGTAAAGCAGGCCTCATTGTCATTGCAACTACAAGGCTTTGATATTAGGCCAATAGTATCTCCTACAGTTCCGGTCGGATCCGAACGATTGAGGATTTGTCTTCATACTTTTAATACACCCGAGGAAATCGTTAAACTTACAAGCGAATTAAAAAAACTGTAGAACACTTATTGGGTCGCCCAAGCACATTGAATGAATTATTTTGTTACGGCCATTGATACGGATAGTGGAAAAACTTTAGTTGCCGCCATTTTATGCAAAGCACTTCAGGCTGATTATTGGAAACCGATACAAGCCGGCCTTCCAAACGATTCGGAAACTGTGAAGCATCTACTCGGCAACAGTAACTCAACCATTCACCCTGAGACTCACTCGTTTAAAACAGCTGCCTCTCCGCACGCGGCCGCTGCAATAGAAAACATAACGATTACACTAGATGACTTTAAAATTCCTTTAAGCAAAAAACATCTGATCATAGAAGGTGCGGGCGGATGCCTTGTCCCGATTAACAATCATGATTTTGTCATCGATCTCGCTGTCAAATTTCAGGCACAGGTTATTCTGGTCTCCAACCTTTATCTGGGAAGTATAAATCACACGTTGCTTTCCTATGAAGCCTTAAGACATCGAAATGTAAGTGTCAAAGGAATTATTTTCAACGGATTACGAAATGTGGAAAGCGAGCGCATCATTCTTCATCATACTAACCTACGCTGCCTATTAAACCTGGAACAAGAGGAGTCCATCAATGAGCAAGTCGTTGAGAAGTATGCGAAAATATTGAATGAAAAATGGGATGGATAATCTTCACGACCTAGATCGAAAAAATATTTGGCATCCATTTACATCATTGGTAAGTGGTGATGATCCCATACTCGTAACCAGGGCCGAAGGTATTTATATTTATTCCGACGATGGCAGAAAAATTATGGATGCAGTTTCTTCGTGGTGGGTCAACCTGCACGGACATTCTAATCCGCACATTGCCAAATCAGTTGCTGATCAAGCAAAAAAATTGGAGCACGTTATTTTTGCTGGATTTACACATGAACCCGCTATTCAACTCTCCAAAAATCTTCTCACCATATTACCTCAAAACCAGGTAAAGATTTTTTTTTCTGATAATGGAAGTACAGCAGTGGAAGTGGCTTTGAAAATGGCATTTCAATTTTGGTACAATCAAGGCATTACTTCTAAGAAAAAGGTTATCGCGCTTGGTGGAGCTTACCACGGTGATACCTTCGGTTCGATGGCGGTGGGGGAAAGGGGTGCATTTTCGGCACCATTTTCTTCCTATTTGTTTGGTGTAGAGCATATTGATTTCCCAACCCCACAGAATGAAGAAATCATTCTCCACCAATTTACGGATCTGCTTCGCAGCAACGATGTGGGCTGTTTTATTTTTGAACCCCTTGTTCAGGCAGCCTCGGGCATGCGTATGTATTCTTCCACGCTGCTGGATGCATTGATACAAGAAGCTCAGAAAAACGATGTGGTGTGTATTGCCGATGAAGTGTTTACTGGTTTTGGCAGAACAGGGAAAATGTTTGCCTCCGACTATCTGACTAACAAACCAGACATCGTCGCGATTTCAAAAGGAATTACAGGCGGCACAGTTCCATTAGGAGTTACAAGCTGCTGCGAAAAAATTGTCGCAGCTTTTTCTTCCCCTGATCAGGAAAAGACTTTTTTTCACGGTCATTCATACACCGCCAACCCTATTGCCTGCGCTGCAGCCAACGCAAGCTTTGAATTGCTGATGAAAGAAAATTGTCAACGACAGATCAAAAGAATTGGCGATCAACATGCTGATTTCAAGAAAAAAATAGAGGGACTTCATTGTGTAGAAGCCATCAGAAATCTAGGGACGATTCTGGCTATCGAGTTAAAAACCCAGGAAGGCAGTTCTTACTTTCATGAAATAAGAAAAACGATTTACTCATTTTTTTTAGAACGGAATATTTTATTGCGTCCGCTGGGGAATGTTATCTATATACTTCCTCCCTATGTCATTCAGGAAAACCAGCTAAAAAAAATTTACGATTGTATTGAAGACTTCCTGAATATTCAGAATAAAATTTGAAAACCTTTAATCATTGGAGGATTGAAGAGGCTGAATCGTAAGTGCATTTTCAAAAATGGTATAAACTTTAACTTTATCCAAGTCCATTGGTCTTAGTGCAATTGAGTAACTGTCAAAAGGAACCACCGTTATAAGTTTACCCTGACCATCAAACACAAAGGATAAGTCCTGGCTGGAATCCGTGATCGAAATATAAATTTTACCACCGCCAAAGTCATCGAAATGAGTACGAGCATCTTTTCCTATTAAATCAGTTCCCACAATTTGTTTTAATTTTTCATCAAACAGTGTTAGTTGCTTGGTCTCTTGACGGAGGATCAAATAAGATTTATAATCTTTCTCTGGTATCAGGCTAAAATGAGCATCAACCGCATTTTTTACCAACGTCTCACGGCTGTGGATTTTTCCGTCAAGGTTGAATTTTATTCTAAATCCCTCGCGTGAAACCAACACAAAATAGGTAGACTCCCTTGTAGGGCCTGTCTCCAAGTAATAATCTCCAGCAGGCCTGGCGTTGAGGTTAAGAGGAAATTTCTTTAGTACTTCTGCTCTCCGGTTCATCAAGAAAACATTTCCATCCTCCCGAATGGCAATGATATAATCTTTTCCACGTATGCGATAATGCCTGGGAGGTGCAAACAAACTTCCACCTATGTCTTTGGGCTGCCAGCCTTCCAAATTGGTTCCATCCTTATCGTACATCCATATTTTTCCCGATTTACCTGTGACAAAAAATCGATACTTTTTACTATGATCATAATCCACAAGGCTAACGAATTCAATCTCTCGTTCAGGGATCTTTACTGGAAAAGGACTGATATATTTACCTAACCGATCAACAACATGCAGTGCCCCTGGCGTTGTAAAGAAGTACTGAAGCTTTTCATTATTATAATAGTCGATTTGTATTACCTCATCCGATATCAATCCTTCCACAGGTATCTTCCATAATATTTTTCCTTCTTCGGATACCAGACTGAAATTCATTGCAGAATCCTGCACCAAAATTTCATCATTCTTATTCACATGACTTTTGACAAGGCCAAACCTGGCAATGGAATGACTAAAATTGGTAATAAGTTTTTCTGTGGTAGCAACTTCAGGCTTTCGGGATGGATCAGTTGATTTATAGGCCCATGAAACATTTGTGTAGTAGCTATCATTTAAATGACTAAACTGAGCAGCACCCATACCCAGCGATCTCAGCAAAGGGCGATTTTCCTTGCTGAAATTTTTCCACCGCGGCCGAAGGGAATTTTCTAACACATTCCAGATTCTGGGCGTGTTAATAAAGAGACTTACATTCGATTCAAGTAATGTCGATTCGAGGTAATGATTCTGAGCAACCGATTTTCCCCACGTGTCTTCTCTATCAATATCTTCCAGGTAACGTTTAAGTTCTTCAAGATCTTCCCCGATAAAAATTGTATTACCCTGGCTAGCATAGTAACTCGTTTTAAAACCTGACACTAACGGCCAAAAGATTTTTTCAGGAAATCGGTATAATGGCAGTTCACGGATTTCATAGTCCGAATACTTTTCGTAAAAAATTGTATCAAGGCTTACTTTCTGAGACAGCGCATTAAAAGTTTTAAGCCAATTATCAATACCGCGCGATGAATTGATAATTAAAATCTTTGAGGTACTCTGTCCCTTGGCTTCCATCCAGCATACTCCCAGTTCACCGGAGAGATTGGCGGTCAGTTTTTGAAAATCGACTTTAAGAGATTTTGAAAGTTGCGCCAGGGTATCGCGCAATGCTGTATTTCGTTGATTGAAGGATTGTAAATCAAGATGAAAATTTGCTCCATTGCTGATTCCATAACTCACCACCATTAAAGCTCTATTAGAGACAAATTGCTTAAGACCGAATGGTACAGGAACCTGATTTTTAAATGCAGAGAGAATATAATTTGAATGTGCTACGCTATCCACACAAAATCCATTCAATACAAAATTGTTATCGTTGCTCACCTTAACATCCAGCAAGGCTGATTGCCCAAAGTGTTCTATTAACGGTGAAGGAGCTTCATTTATGAAAAGAGAAAACCATTCTGCGAAATTTTTAAGACTGACATAAATATTTCCCCCATCATTTTTTACCCGGGGCAATTGATATATGCTGCCGAGTTTGTCTTTATAGCTTGTTCCCCCTGACATATACATTCTGATGACGTCTTCAATCAGAATGGGCGTAAAGCTGCTCACCCAAACATTTTCAATCTTAATCCACGAAAAAGTCCTTTTATTCTGAGATAGCTCCTGGATTTTTACGCCGCTGTATTCCCGTTCGGAAATAACAACATTCTTAGCCTTTCTCAACTTTTCCAGTACATTACTGAATTGTTGTTCCAATTGTGGTCTGACAGGGGCATAAAAAATAAAATCAAAATCATCCTTGCGTGTTACATGAAGAGAGATTAATGTCCCCAGCTCAACTTGAGATAAAACAAAATCAGTTAGGTGCTGCAACGAATCCTGCTCCGAAGAGAAAATTGCTTCTTTAACAATATCTAAGACACTTGAATTTTTAAGCTGATCCCGGCAAGATTCGCACGGCCCGCCTTCATATACTAGAATTGTTTCAGAAGGCACTAAGTCCCAGGCGTTGAACTTATTTTTCTTACCTAAATAATCGTAGAGTAAATATCCTCCAATTACAATGATTACTCCAAGAGTTATAAAAATTGGAAGTCTTTTCACTGATACTTTTCTGAATTAAGGGCCGAAGATAAGCGTCAAAAAATTAAGCACCAACAGAATGATATTTGCTGTGAGCTTAAGCAGTCCACGGTCCACAGTTGCTGCTACTCGGCTGTGGACTGTGGTCAGTGGACTGTTGACTTTTTTTAGAATCCTACAAAACAAAAAAAGCCCCTGATTACTCGGGGGCTTTTATAATAAAAGATAGGCAACGACTTACTCTCCCGGGTTTTATCCTAGTACCATCAGCGCTGGTGGGCTTAACTGCTCTGTTCGGAATGGGAAGAGGTGATCCCCACCGCTATAGTCACCTTAAGATCTTTAGTTAGTCCACGGTCCACTGACCACGGTCACAGCTAGCTGATGCATTGCTGTGGTCTGTAGTCTGTGGACTGTCGACCCTTTTCAATATCGTTGACATGTATTGATGAAAGAGCAGTGTATAAGCTCAAAAGTATTGCAGCGAGCACACAGGTGGTTCGTTCTTTATTGATAAAATTGTTTCTTTATCTGAAGCGTTCGGGTAATTAGTACTGCTCAGCTTTGACATTTCTGCCTTTACACCTGCAGCCTATCAACGTCATAGTCTCTGACGTCCCTTTATGGAAGTCTCATCTTGAGGTGGGTTTCGCGCTTAGATGCTTTCAGCGCTTATCCACTCCCAACGTAGCTACCCGGCGATGCAGCTGACGCCACAACCGGTACACCAGCGGTTGGTCCAACCCGGTCCTCTCGTACTAAGGTCAGAGCCTCTCAAACTTCCTACGCCCATCACAGATAGGGACCGAACTGTCTCACGACGTTCTGAACCCAGCTCGCGTGCCACTTTAATAGGCGAACAGCCTAACCCTTGGGACCTTCTCCAGCCCCAGGATGTGACGAGCCGACATCGAGGTGCCAAACCTCCCCGTCGATGTGAGCTCTTGGGGGAGATCAGCCTGTTATCCCCAGCGTACCTTTTATCCTTTGAGCGATGGCCCTTCCATGCAGAACCACCGGATCACTATATCCGTCTTTCGACCCTGATCGACTTGTCTGTCTCACAGTCAAGCATGCTTATGCTATTGCACTCCACGTACGGTTACCAAGCGTACTGAGCATACCTTTGAAAGCCTCCGATACACTTTCGGAGGCGACCACCCCAGTCAAACTACCCACCACGCACTGTCTCCCAATTTTGTTGGGATTAGACATCAGATAAATAAAGGGCGGTATTTCACCGTTGACTCCCCTAAGGCTAGCGCCCCAGGATCATCGCCTCCCGCCTATCCTACACATCATCTACCCAATGTCAATGCGAAGCTATAGTAAAGGTGCATGGGGTCTTTCCGTCCCGTGACGGGTACACGGCATCTTCACCGTGACTACAATTTCACCGAGCTCATGGCTGAGACAGTGCCCAGATCGTTACACCATTCGTGCAGGTCGGAACTTACCCGACAAGGAATTTCGCTACCTTAGGACCGTTATAGTTACGGCCGCCGTTTACTGGGGCTTCAGTTCAATGCTTCGCAAGGTTACCCTCACTAACATCCCCCCTTAACCTTCCAGCACCGGGCAGGTGTCAGGCCTTATACTTCATCTTTCGATTTCGCAAAGCCATGTGTTTTTGTTAAACAGTCGCCTGGGCCATTTCTCTGCGACCTGCTCTGTATTGCTACAGGGCGAGGCACCCCTTTTCCCGAAGTTACAGGGTTAATTTGCCTAGTTCCTTAGCCATGACTCACT
>CAWING010000013.1:485000-1775000 GCA_963837415.1 uncultured Bacteroidota bacterium
CTTCCAAAATCAATATCCAACAGAGCGCCCTGCGCACCCTCTGCCAAAATTGTTGATCCTGCATTTAACTCTTGATTCAATACATATTCACTTTCGATAAGCTGGAAGCCTTTCAAAAAAGTAACCGCATCTAAAAACTGCACCTCCAGTTCACTCCAGTTATAGGTGATGTTATACTCCTTCAAGATTTTAAAATGAATTTGAGTCAGCTTATTAAAGTTATCTTTAAAACGATCTGATAGAATATCCCCAACTCGAATTCCCTGTCGTCCAACTTTATCCTGATAGGCAGGTCCGATACCTTTTAGCGTAGATCCTATTTTGTTTTCGCCCTTTGCTTTTTCATATGCCTCGTCCAGTAGACGGTGCGTGGGAAGTATTATGGTAGCCTTTTTGGAAATAAAAAGATTGGAATGAACATTAAGATTATACTTTTGGAGTTTTTCAATTTCTGTTTTAAAAACAATGGGATCCAGCACCACACCATTGCCGATAATATTTTTTGTCTTCTCACGAAAAATACCAGAGGGTATCTGATGCAATACATGTTTAATGCCATCAAACTCCAATGTATGACCTGCGTTAGGGCCACCTTGAAATCGCGCAACGACATCGTATTTTGGTGCAAGTACATCCACAATTTTACCTTTGCCTTCATCACCCCATTGAAGACCCAGCAATACATCTACCTTAGACATTCCTGATTTTTTGATTAACTATTTTGAAATTTCGCCCTCTGATTGTATGATATGAAAAATCGCGTTAAGCTTGGTGATAACCAAAAGCTTTTGTACACTTTCCGAAGGCTTCATTAAATATACTTCACCGCCCTTATTCCTGAACTTTGTGAGAATTGTAATCAACATACCGATGCCACTACTGTTAATATATCGCAAACCAGAAATATCTACGATGCACGTCCTTATCTTTTGTTGAAGAGCGTCTGAAACTACCTCAATCACCGCTGCACCATTATTTTCTCCAATCAAATCACCAGAGAGCTGAATGACAAGTATATTATTTTTTATTTCGTGATTGAAGACCATGTTATTGATTCATTTGAAGTGCTTATTTTCGCAATTGAGCTTCGTGCATGAAGCATATAGGATCAGAGAATGATGCATCACATTAAAATGCAGAATTTCTTCTACGGTATTTTGAATATTTTGAATCCGTGGATCGCAAAATTCTACAACCTTGTGACACTCTGTACAAATCAAGGTGATCGTGCTGTTTATATCCGTACGATTTTTCGTATTGCGCCAGATTTTTACCAAACTGATGTTTGCTTACGAGATCGCATTCAACCAATAAATCCAAGGTATTGTAAACTGTAGCACGGCTAACCCGATAGTTTTTGTTCTTCATGCTGATATATAGGGACTCCACATCGAAATGACCATCTCTTGAATAGATCTCTTCCAGGATCGCATAACGTTCCGGGGTTTTTCTCAGCTCCTTGTTTTCCAGATAAGCTGTGAAGATTTTTTTTACTTCTTCGTATATCTTAGGATTGACTGCCATTCGAATTAACGCGCAAAGATAACAGGATAAAATAATTTATAGAATTTATTCCTTGGAATCGAAGCGACTTGCTTTTACGACGCCTTCGACACTTCTGAGTTTTTCAATCATCTGCTCCAAATGCCGTGTATCATTCACATAGAGCATAATTTCTCCTTCAAAAATACCAGAATCTGTATGAATAGACATGGAACTCATGTTTACCTTCAGCTCTTCTGAAATGATTTTAGTGACATCGTTGATAAGCCCGACACGATCGGTTCCCCGTATTTTCAATCCGGTAAGAAAAGCAACCTCATGTTGCGAAGTCCATTTTGCTTTGACTACCCGATTTCCATGATGAGAAAGCAGCTCAGGGGCATTTGGGCAATTTGTTCGATGAATTTTGATTCCTTCGTTCACCGATACAAATCCAAATACATCATCTCCGGGAATTGGCGTACAACATTTCGCCAATTTGTAATCTACGACATCCATATCCTCACCAATCAACAGGATATCGTTATACCGCCCCTTAATTTTACCTATTTCTGCATCGACAGCTTTAACCTCGGGATGAAGAGTATCGGTCGGGTCTTCGAATGGCTGGGGTTTATTTTCAAGAAATTTTTTGATATCGGCAGAAGTGATAAATCCTTTGCCTACCCGGTAATAAAGATCAAAATTCGCGGACATTTTAAAGTATTCGCGCATTTGTTCCATTAGCTGGGGCGTCGGCTCTTCCTTTCCCTGACGTAATTTTCGAATCACAATTTCCTTCCCGTCCTCCGCTAGTCTTTTTCTTGTCTTCCTTTAGCTCATCCTTGATCCTGGCCTTAGCCTTGGAGCTTACTACAAAACGCAGCCAATCTTCATGTGGCTTTTGCTTTTGAGAGGTCAGGATTTCAATCTGATCTCCATTCTTCAATACATAATTGATGGGAACGAGCTTGTTATTGACCTTAGCCCCAATGCATTTGGATCCGACCTGCGTGTGGATATCAAAAGCAAAGTCCAGTGCGGTGCATCCATAGGGCAACGTTTTTAATTCACCCTTCGGCGTAAAGACAAAAACCTCTTCACTAAAAAGATTTCCTTTGAAATCATCGACAAAGTCGAGCGCTGAGTGATTGTTTTGCTCCAGCAGATCGCGAACGCGCGCCAGCCATTTTTCAAGATTAGATTCAGCAGTGGTGTTGCTGTCCTTATACTTCCAGTGCGCAGCATAACCTTTCTCCGCAATTTCATCCATCCGTTTGCTTCGGATCTGCACTTCCACCCACTGACCATTTTTTGCCATGACCGTAGTATGAAGCGATTCGTATCCATTTGACTTTGGCGTACTTATCCAATCCCGCAAGCGATTTGGGTTGGGTGTATAATAGTCCGTTACAATGGAATAGACTTGCCAGCAAAGGGCTTTCTCGTGATCAATAGAGGTATCAATAATAATACGGATGGCAAAAAGATCAAAAACTTCTTCAAAAGGAATATTCTGCTTGCGCATTTTATTCCATATCGAATAAATTGATTTGGGCCGTCCAATGATTTCATAGTCGATCTTTAGTTTATCAAGTTCATCTTTGATGGGCACCATGAACTGCTTTGATAAACTTCGTGCGTACAGCTTTTGTGGCATCGATATTCTGGGCAATGGAATCATAAACAGCTTCGATCCGTAAACCGGAGATATAGATCCTCCAATTCTGTCTTAAATGCATTCAGTCCGAGGCGGTGCGCAAGAGGCGCATATAAGTAGATCGTTTCATTGGCTACTTTCAATTGTTTATTGCGAGGCATGCTATCAAGCGTCCGCATGTTGTGCAGCCGATCAGCCAGCTTGATCAGGATGACTCTGACATCTTCGGAAAGCGTGAAGAGCATTTTCCGGAAATTCTCCGCCTGCTGCGAAGTGCCGTATTCAAATACACCCGAATTTTAGTGAGTCCATCGATGATCCGGGCGATTTTTTTGCCGAACATCCGCTCGATGTCAGCCAACTCGATGTCGGTATCTTCAACCACATCGTGCATTAGAGCAGATATGATAGAAGTGGTACCTAAACCGATTTCTTCGACACAAATTTCGGCAACTGCTAATGGATGAAAAATAAATGGTTCACCGGATTTCCTGCGCATGTCCTTATGCGCTTCCAATGAAATGGTAAATGCTTTTTTTATGAGTTTTGCGTCGCCATCTTTAAGTATGGGTTTGGCCTTGCGCAGCAATCTTCTGTATCTACTAATAATTTCTCTTTTCTCCTGCTCGGTATCTATTACCATCTATTAACTTAGCGTTAAGCTTATCTAAAAAGTTCTCTTTTAGGTTAAAAATGCCTTTTTTCTTATAACAATCTTAAACTATTTCTTATTTCTGAATTATCTATAAATTTGCCCCCTCCTTTTGCGGATGTGGGCGTAATTTGGTGCCCCGAGCTTGTCGGGACAGACTTAGGGTCGACCATTACTCTCATCTTAGCACAGAGGTCATATGCGGATGTGGCGTAATTGGTAGCCGTGCCAGACTTAGGATCTGGTGCCGAAAGGCGTGGGGGTTCGAGTCCCTCCATCCGCACCATCGAACCCTCGATGTCCGTATTGTCGCGGGCTTTGAGGGTTCTTGGTTTATTTGATAAAACAACAAATGTTTAAGCTTTGGAAATAACACTGAACAAAAAAAACAACACTGAAGGTTTAATTAAAATTATAGTAACCGAAGGTGATTATCAACCCCACGTTGAAGAAAAAGTTAAGGATTATGCTCGAAAGGCCAACATCAAAGGTTTTCGTCAGGGCAAGGTCCCTACCGGTGTCATCAAAAAAATGTTTGGCAAGTCTATTCTTGTAGAAGAAATCAATCATCTTGCTTTCGCACAAACTATCGGACTATATAAAAGAAAATAATCTTAAAATTTTAGGCGAACCCCTTCCCGATCAGGAAAAGGCAATGACCATTGACTGGGATACTCAGAAAAACTTTGAATTTGATTATGAGATAGGAATGGTTGATGATTTCAAATATGAGCTTTCCCCAAAGGTCAAAGTAAAATCGTATCCTATCGAAGTTGACAAAAAATGATTGACGAAACGGTTGATGACCTGAAAAAAAGATTTGGCAAAGTCAGCTATCCCGAGAGCAGCGAGGCAGGGGATAATTTGTTTGGCGACCTTCGATCGGCGGACCCTGATTTTAAACGCGAGCATGTCTTCTATCGGCATTGAAAATGTGTTGAAAAAAGAGCAAAAGAAATTTGTCGGATTGAAAAAAGAAGATGAGGTGGAATTTGAAATCAGCAAATTATTTGCGGATGAAACACTTACAGCGCAACTTCTTGGTCATATCGCCAGAAGAAGCGAAGAACGCTAAGGGAAAATATATTTTTAAAATAAATACGATCAGCCGAACAGAACCAGCCGAAGTAAATCAGGAATTATTTGATCGCGTGTTTGGCAAAGATGCTGTTAAAACTGAAGATGAATTTATCGCAAAAGTAAAAGAAACTATTGGCGAAAATTACAAGCGGGAATCAGACCATTTTTTTGAACATCATATTGAAGATTATTTTGTTGAAAATACTTCCATAAATCTTCCCGACAATTTTCTTAAAACTTGGTTAAAGACAAGCAGCAAAGGTGAAGTGACAGACGACGTCCTTGAAAAGGAATTTGATCATTATAAACGAGGTTTGAAATGGGACCTGGTAAAAAACCGAATTGCCGAAGACAATAAAATTACTGTTGAGGCCGATGAAGTGCGGGCTAAGGCTAAAGATTTAATAATCGCTCAATTTGGCGGCCAGGCCTTTGCTGAACAGATCAGCGATAAGCTGGATGGAATTGCAGACAATTATCTTCAGAATGAAAATGGTCAGAACTTTATGAAGCTGTACAACCAGCTTCGCGCAGAAAAAATTCTAAAGCTTATTCGTGAAAAAATAACCGTTCAGGAAAAAAAAGTCACGGTAGAAGAGTTTAAAAAAATTGTTCAGGAGCATAAGCATTGAAATTGTCGACGGTCCGCGGTCGACAGACCACGGCAATGCCTACGGCTTACAGGCTTGAAGCTTGTAGCAAAATATTTCGATAGAATAAAATCAGGAGAAGAACGACTACAGTTTTATTCGATGCTCTCAGGTAAAACCATTTTCATTTAATCGGGGTTTTAAGGTTGGAATTTTAGCTAATGATAGCTATGATTGTTCACCGAACCCTCAGTACAATTATAATAACCAATCCAAATAGACGTAAACTTTAAATTATGAACAATAATAACGAATTCAGAAAGTATGCCGTACATCACCTGGGAATGAGCGGTAATACCATCGATAGCTATGCTCAGAAAATCGAAAATATGACTCAGTATGTTATCGAGGAACGCCCTGGAAATTTCCGTGCCATCGATGTGTTTACCCGTCTTATCTCTGACCGGATTATCTTTTTAGGAATGGGCATTGACGACCAAATAGCCAATCTCATCACCGCACAACTTTTGTTCTTAGAATCGTCCGATCCCGAAAAGAGATATTATTATGTATATCAATAGTCCAGGTGGTTCTGTTTATGCAGGTTTGGGCATTTATGACACGATGCAGTACGTAAATCCGGATGTAGCGACCATTTGTACAGGATTGGCCGCTTCCATGGGAGCAGTGCTCTTAACTGCAGGTGCTGCCAAAAAGAGGTCAGGATTGCCCCATTCCCGCATTATGATACACCAACCTATGAGTGGCATGCAGGGACAGGCGTCAGATATGGAAATTTCCCTGAAACAAACGTTGGAGGTTAAAAAAGATCTATATACTATATTGTCCAAACACAGCGGCATGGAATATGCAAAAATTGAGAAGGATTCAGACCGGGATTACTGGATGAGGGCATCTGAAGCTAAAGCATATGGCTTGATTGACGAGGTTTTGGAACGCAAGAAAAACTAACTTCACCTCGTTTACGTCATAAGGACATTAAAAATGATTATCTTTGAGGGTCTATTGTGGTAATTAACTAACTGACATTATGGCTGAAGTCACCTGTTCATTTTGCGGAAGAAGTAAAAAGGATGTAGACCTGATGATTTCAGGTATACACGCTCACATTTGCGATAAATGTGTCACCCAGGCTAATCAGATCTTAGGAGAGGAGAAAAAAAGCAAAAATGAAGCGGGCTTGTCGCCGAATTTTAAATTGATCAAACCCCTGGAAATCAAAAAGTTTCTAGACGAATACGTAATCGGTCAGGATGAGGCAAAAAAGATCATGGCTGTGGCCGTTTATAATCACTTTAAACGATTGATGCAGCGCAAGCTCGACAATGACGTTCTCATCGAAAAATCGAACATCATTATGGCCGGTGAAACAGGTACCGGAAAAACTTACCTGGCCCGTACATTAGCTAAACTCCTTCAAGTTCCATTTTGTATTGCCGATGCTACGGTTTTAACCGAAGCAGGATATGTTGGTGAAGATGTGGAAAGCATTTTAACCCGCTTGCTTCAAGCAGCAGACTATAACGTAGAGGCTGCTGAACGAGGTATTGTTTACATTGATGAAATTGATAAGATAGCCCGCAAGTCTGATAATCCATCCATTACCCGTGATGTTAGCGGAGAAGGCGTCCAACAAGCCCTATTGAAATTATTGGAAGGAACAGCTGTTAACGTGCCCCCACAGGGTGGAAGAAAACATCCCGATCAAAAAATGATCACCGTTAATACAGAAAATATTTTATTTATCTGCGGTGGTGCATTTGAAGGTATTACACGCTTTATAGCGAATCGATCTAAATACTCGTCCCCTTGGATTTGTGGCAGGACATGAAGGCCAACATCCTGGAAATATGGATAAGGACAACCTCCTGCAATTTATAACAGCACAGGACCTTAAAAGCTTTGGCCTTATACCGGAATTGATCGGCCGGTTGCCGGTTGTTTCTTATTTAAATCCGCTGGACCGGACTGCCTTGCGCAAAATTCTTACTGAACCCAAAAACGCCTTGATGAAACAATACAAAAAATTGTTTGACATGGAAGGTATTGAATTGGAATTCAAAGATGGAGCGATTGATTTTATCGTTGAAAAAGCAATGGAATTTAAACTGGGCGCTCGTGGTCTACGCAGTATTTGTGAGGCTGTGATTAATGATGCCATGTTTGAATTACCTTCTGAAAAAAATACCGACAGACTTATCATTAACCGCGCCTATGCGGAAGAGAAGTTTAATAAATCGCAGTATAGTAAGTTGAAAGTCGCTTGATTTTAGATTTACGATTTTACATTGACGATTTCTTCCTGAAGATATTTTACCATTAACCTCGCTGTGTTCTCGGAAGCTGACCCTGTATCAAGGATTTTAATGATCTCATCGTATGCTTCTAACATTTTTTGCCGATAGGGAATATCTTTTAATATTTTGGTGAGTTCCTGGGATATATTTTCCGGGTTAGCCTCGGATTGGATCATCTCCTTAACCACCTCCTTGCCTGCAATCAAGTTTACCAACGAAATGAATGTTACTTTGACCAGGCGCTTTACCAATAAATAAGTAACGCCACTTGCTTTGTAGACTACGATCTGCGGAACTCTAAAGAGCGCTGTCTCCAGTGTCGCTGTTCCAGAAGTAACGATAGCCGCCGACGAAGTAAGAAGAAGGTTATAGGTATCTTCGAAAATCAATTTAACATTTTGGAATTCTGTCAGCTCGCGGTATAAGGATTGATCGAGATTATTAACGGCTGCTATGGAAAACTGATGATCAGGAAATTTCCGGACTACTTTCGCCATTAATGGAATGATCCGTTTCAGTTCCTGCTTTCTGCTGCCAGGTAACAGTGCAACACGCGGCGTATCCTTTTGTACTCGCCGATTCTGCTGACTACCCGCAGCATGAGCTTTTACAGCATCCAGTACCGGATTACCAACATAGTCTGATTCCCAGTTAAATCTTTTAAAAAATTCTTTTTCAAATGGAAGGATAACAAAAAGCCGATCAACATAAGGTTTCAGCCACAATGCACGGTTTGGATACCATGCCCAGTATTTAGGAGGAATGTAATAGAAAATTTTAAAACCCTTTTTCTTTCCGAACCTTGCTATTTGTAAATTAAAACCTCCGTAGTCAATCAGGATTATAACGTCCGGCTTATGTGCCAGAATGTCGTCCTTGCACAGGCGGATATACTTCCTGATCTTATTCATATTGGTGAACAACTCGGCCAGCCCCATAAAGGCCATGTCGCTGTAATGAACAGCCAGGTCTACTCCAGCACCTTCCATGAATTCACCGCCAAAGCCGCGGAATTTTGCTTCAGGGTCAAGCACCTTTAGCGCCTTAGCTAGGTTGCTTGCATGTAAATCACCTGAACGTTCACCAGCAACAATATAATAGCGCATAGAGTAAGTACGAAATACGAGGGACGAAGTACGAGGAATTGAAATTATTCTGCAAAGCATCCTGCACAGTTATCGGCATTTCAGTGAGTTTCAGGTGCAATTAGAGTTAGCAAATTTCTATATATAAATATACCCGCCATGACCAGCAACCAAATCAATAAAATTTGCAGGAACTTCATTAATATGGTTTTAAGAATGACCAAAATCCATTTTTCCTTAAAAACCTGGCGGTTGCCAACAATCCGGTAAACCACAACAACGAACTGTATTATATTATTATTTGCCTTGAAACTATGCTCAACAATACCGAAGGCTGGCATAAATATAAATGCGTAGACCATTGCTTCTCCACTCATGATGATGGTGTTATAGATTAAATGTTCGGCTAGGTTATACCGTTGTTTTCTAAATAATATCCATGTTAAAAAAGTGGTAATCGGAATAAATAATAACAGTGTTGCTTTATTATATTCAGTAAGAAATTCAAAAGCGTCCACGAAAAGTCTAGGTGCCCGTATTTTCTGGATCTGCAGACCCTCATAGTAATCTGTCCAACGCTCCACCAAAACAAAGATTGTTCCTATGATAAGGAAGCCTGTAAAGACATTAAAATATTTCTTGCGCCTTCCCTCAAAGAGATCAATGGCTAAATATCCGGGTGTAAGTAGTATTTTTTTTAATAGTACAAATAGCTTTTGTCCGTGTGGGTAAAAGCGTGGAAAAACTCATGAAATATATGACGAATTGTATACCGATGCACGGTCGCAGACTGCCCGCATTGAGGGCAGTAATTACCTTCAAAATTTGTGTCGCAGTTTTTACAGATTGTCATTAATGGATTAGAAAGAATCTCCGAAGCACAGAGACGAAATACGAATATTTGAAATTATTCTCCAAAGTACTCGACGTAATTACGAGGAGTTTCATAAAGTCGGAGACTATAGAGTTTACCGTTGGACGTTATGGAAGGTAGATGTGTCTGTAGAATTCTCCATATTTCTACGATCAGATTTTCACAGCTTGCTAATTTGCCTTCCATAAAATCAACGTCAATGTTAAGGTTTTTATGATCGAGTTTTTCTGTCACTTGCTCCCGAATGAGCGTACTTAATTTTTTTAGGTCTACCACAAAGCCAGACTCCGGATCGGGAATTCCTTTTATAGTAACAATCAAGTCAAAGTTGTGTCCATGCCAGTTCTCGTTCGCACATGGGCCAAAAACCTCGACATTTTTTTCTCTGGACCAAGCTGGATTATACAGTTTATGTGCTGCGTTAAAATGTTCTTTGCGAGAAACGTAGAGCATGTCTCATAATTATCTTGCAAATATAACCAGGTTCCCCTTAGTTACTTTACCTAGTTGAACATGAAACTTTAGAACATTTACAAGCTGCTCGGGGAAGATTGTTCATATCAAACTAAGGTCAAAAAAAGACAGTGGCTATTTAGAGGGCTAGATCGAGTTATAATATTCCACAAGTTTAGCAATGTCTCCCTCCTGCTTTATATTAAGATGGTATTCCTTTATATATTTTTTTATTTGCGCGCCTTTGTCTGACATGGTGTTGGAGATGGATTGTTTGTTAACCGGAATCATCTGATCATCCTTAACCAAGTATAACTTATCTCGCTTTATGTATTTATGATTCTTGCTTCCCACGTCAAGGGCCACGTTATAATCTGCCTGAATAAGGTCAACGTATACATGCTGGATTAAAGTTAATTTGTCACCCTTATGAATCAGTCGGCCAAAACCTATCAATTTAGTGCCCTCGAAGAAAAATTGATCACAATTGATGTACATTTCCTCGTTTGGCAAATCATTCATCCAGACAAAGCTTTCAACATTAGCGCCCGTTAACACTTTAATATCTTTTTCTGTTAGCAATTCAAATCCGTTGGTTTTTAAATCCAGCTTCACGTTGATGCCAATCAACTGACTGACCCCCGCTATTCCCTTTTTTAGATTTAGCGTCGTCTCGTTCCAATTTTCATTTAAGTAAACAGAGCCCACAACACCTGCGGGCTTAGGAGGTATTTGCGTAAGATATCCAAATTGATTATTAACCACAGGATCGGTTACCTGCCGTATAGCCTGAGAAGAAACCCCCAAAGGGAAAGCAATAGCAACGAGGAGTATATACGTTTTCATAATGTTGTAAATAAAAAGCTGTCAGTAGTTATACTGACAGCTTTTTACTTTGTTTCATTTATCTTACTTATTCCAATTCATCTTCCAGGAAACCAGTTCTACGATGACCGGAAACTCTGTATTTAGTTCCAAAGGCTGGGCTATCATCATCAAAAGATGCCACGAAATGGATGCTATCTGTTTGAACACCGCTGACAGAAGTACCACCGCCAGTAACAACAACTCCATTTTCAATAGTAACGGTGCTTTCATAAGCGGCATTAGGAGCAGTTGTAACAGCAAAAGTTTTTGATGTTAGATTAACGGGCACCTTTACTTTATATTCCCAAAAATGTGCTAAGTCATCGACCCATATCTCTTCCGTGTCGCTCGCTGTATTATAGGTCATCATTTTATAATAACCTCCTCCAATGTCCTCAAACACTCCCGGGGTGGTTTCTACTTCGTACCTTACCCACCATTCGCCAGCCATGTCTTGTACTTTGGTTCCACCTGGCGCTAGGTCTTCCTCACAAGCCATTACGAAGACGCCTAATATAATTATCAATAAAAATTTCTGTATATTTTTCATAGTCCAAATGTCTTAAATGGGTTACTGTTTTACGAAAACGCGAAGCGCAGGGCCATATCCGGGGTTAATAACAACCCAACTATACTGCACGCCCACCACGACAGTCGCATCGGTACAATAGAAGGGGGATCCGCCCACCGACTGCAGCGGTACGCCCAGCTTATTGCCTTCATAATGGTAGAAGTAAACCCCTATTCCAGGAGCAGCAACGCCACCGACGTTGTCTGCATAATAAAAACCCGGAGCCAATTTGGTGACCGTTGAAACGCCGAGCGCACCCGCATTTCTTTTGTATTTGCCCGTCAAGTCAATAGCGGCAGCCGCAGGATCTACCACACCAACATACCTGTATTCGGTAACTGAGAAGTCATCCTTATTTGTAGCGGTGTACTGTATCGTGTAAACGCCGGGAGTGTTAACATTTACAACATCTCCTGATACCTCAACTTCAATCTCCTGATCTCCTTCGGTAGCCTTCATTCCTGGATCACTAAATGATTGTCCAACAGCGATGGTATTCCATTGTTCGCCTTCCATCTTAAAAACGGGATAATATGTAATCCGGGAAAGGCCCTCAGTATCCAAGTCACGTTCGCAACTCGCCAACGCTACCAGGGCCACAATTACTACTATTTTATATCTATTAAGTTTCATCTTGATTCATTTTAAAATGTATAGTAAACGTTAACTTATTTATGCCACCACATCGGATCCCAAAGATTTGCCTGGTCTGGAGCATTTGGATTTCTGGAAGTCTCTGTATCCGGCAAGAACAACCTTCTAGCAAACCGACCTTGCGTTGTGCCTTCTTTGGGGTACACAACAAAGCCGGGTTCCCAGCTTGGGTCAGAAGAGTATACAGGGCTTTCTTGTGGATATCCAGTACGCATTCTCTCCAAGAATGCCTCCATACCTTGCTGAGTACCAGCTAAAGCAATCCATTTTTGCATTAGGATTGCCGCGAGTCCACCACCAAAGTATGTATCGAAATCATATTCTCCAGCCAAAAAAGCTGCAGCATCAGCGCCATTGCCCGTTTGCTCAAACGAACTGGTCACACCCATTGCATATAAAGCGGCTGCGTCGCCAGTTCCCCATCCCCGTTGTACTGCTTCAGCTTGTAAGAAATAGCTCTCAGCTTCGGAAATAAGATAGACAGCATCTGTTGCATCTGCCTTTGCAGTAGAGATAGTCAGTGGAGGAAGGGCAGTCGACGTTGCATTAAAGTTTCCTTGGTCCATCGCTTTATATCCCCCAGCTTCAGCCTCATTATAAATTTCTTGTAAACGCTGATCACCGCTCCCGTCAAGCAAGTCAAATAATGTTCTGCTTGCCTTAAGGTTTTGTGTTGTATTCAGCTGTCTTTTATCCTGCTCGTGAAAAGGATTGCTTTGGGCGGCAGCATCTGCAAATACATCCAACGCTGCATCTTCCGATAGGAATGGTGTGCCCGCGCTGTATAAAGCCTGAATCCCCGCCTGAGCCTTTGACGGATTTTTTTCTGCATATCTCAAATAAATTTTAAGCTTGAGCGTATTCGCAAATTGAATCCATTTTTCTACGTCACCACCGAAAACAAAGTCAGCACCACCAGCCTGCGTATTCGTAGAAGCTTGAAAATCTTTGGAAAGTGCCAAGTCCAACCTGGTAATTAAAGAATCGTAGATTGACTCGCTAGACTCATAGGCTGGCTCGCTAATTCCCTGATCACCTTTCAGCGCTTGAGAAAAGGGAATATCACCAAAAACATCTGTGAACACATGGAATCCATAAACCTGCATGGTTGTGGCCATCAGATAAAAGTTCCAGTTTTTGGTTCGGGCCGCTTCCCTGCGTACATATTGTAAATCATTTAGGCCACCAGCATACATTTCTTGCCAGGTCGCCGCGAAATCTGCAGGTGTATAATAGAACGCATCAATATCCTTGTATTGATTGGAAGCATTGTTTTGTGTGTAATACTGAGACCAAATACCACCAATTATTGCGAACCGGCCACCGATAATGCTGGCAACCGACACCGTTCCAGCCGGAAATGCCAGTTCCGGACTAACTTTCGCTGGGTTGCTGGGGTCTATATTTAATTCTTCCAAACTTTGCTCACAAGAAATTAAGAATACCACTGTGAGAAGAAGGGGTAAATATTTTAATTTTTTCATTTCTAAATCAGTTAGTCATTTTAGAATCCTGCTCTTAAGCTTATACCATAATTTCTTACGGTTGGCCCGGAAGCAAACTCACCGAACTCACCCGCAAGATCATTACCATAGGTTGACAACTCAGGGTCTATGATATTATTTTCTTTAGGCGTCCATAAGAAAAGGTTTCTGCCTACCAAGCTCACTTCGAGGTGTCTCAAGCGGAGCTTGCTGATCAAGCTCTGTGGAAGTTGGTATGATATAACAACTTCTCTAAGCTTCACGTAGCTCCGGTCAAGAACAAAGTTTCTGTCGATATAAGGACCTGTTCCCCAATAGGACGCCTGATTTGTCATATCAACCGCCGTGGTGTTTTCCTCATAGCCTATATTGCCATCATTGTCTTCAACTTCAACTACTGAATTCGGAACAATGAAGGGATTTCTATCGTTGTACGTCGAATTTGTTGTATTACCCACAAAGTCCATTAATCTCTTCGTATAGGAATACATCAATCCTCCTTTTCTCCAATCAAATGTAAAGGAGAGTGAAAGACCTTTATAAGAAATCCTGTTTGATATCCCTGTGATAAAGTCTGGCTGGTAAGAGCCTAAAACTTCCGGATTGTCCAGATCAACTTGAGGCAATCCGTTCGCTGCGTTAACAATGGTTCTTCCCTGGGGATCTTTTGCAATCCGAGGACCTTCGAAAAGGCCAAGTTTTTGACCAGGGTAAGCAACGAAATCAACGTCATATGCACCCACGAAAAAATTTCCAAGACCTGTCAGATCCGTTCTTTCAAGACCACCATCGAGGCTCACAAGAGTCGTCTCATTTTTTGTGAAGTTTAATGAGATATCCCAGTTAAGCCCGTTCTCTAATCGAAGTGGATTAATATTTAATAATACCTCTACACCCTCATTCTTGACCTTACCAAAGTTGCGTATCTGCGATGTATATCCGGCTGACGTTGGCAACGGTACCGCCATGATCTGGCCATCTGTATTTTTATTATAATAAGCAGCATCCAAACGGACGCGGTCGTTAAAGAATCTTAAATCTGCACCAACTTCGAATTCGGTGGTGATTTCCGGCTTTAAATTTAAATTACCAATGGTGTTTCCCACTTCGAAGGCGTTTTCGCCATTGACGGGAAAGGTTATATCGCCAAAAGGTAAGTCGGCATTACCAGCAACAAATACCGGGAATATGCTATAGGGTGGCGCATCATTACCCGTTTTACCGTAACCCACGCGAACTTTACCAAAAGAGAGGACATTGCTTTGCATTGCCAACGCGTCAGTAAACACAAGGCTTAAATTGGCGCCTGGATAAAAGAACGTATTATTATCAGGAGGCAGCGTAGACGACCAATCATTACGCGCAAGAACCGTAAAGTATAAATATTCCTTGAATGCAATTTCCGCTTGTCCGTAAAGCCCTAGCAACCGCCGATGGACTTCAGTGCGGTTAGTTGTTGGAGGCTGAGAACTGTTCTTGATATGGAAGTATCCTGGAATATCCAGGTCACGTACAAATACACTTAAGTTATCTGAATAGCGGTCATTGACATTAAATCCGACAAGCGAGCTAATTCTAAAGTTTTCTCCAAGCTTATTATTGCTTGATACTATAAAATCCGAGTTTAAATCTCTTGAATACCTTGATCTGTTATCAATTCTTCCGGGTATGTCATTAGCCGAAGCGTTGGGTGTTCCATCGTTTATGATGGCTTTGTCGACCCAATCGTGAACCTGCGCATTTGCAATATCGCCGCCCACTCTTAATGTGGCATTAAGCCAATTGGTAAAATTATACGTAAAGTTTAAATTTCCGTAGACACGGTCTTCATTAAAGTCATTGCCGTTTTTAAAAATTGGATAGTAGGGGTTCTGCGCATATTGCGTATAGAAGTTGTCGAGGTTGTTGAATTTATTAGTAATATCCTTTGAATCAACAATGCTAATATCACGCGGAACCTGAATGATTTCCTGGAATACGGTAGTACCTTCTCCACCCTGTCCTGTAGTTACAACCTTAGCATCCTTATGCACAAAATTGATCGATGCTGAAGTGTTGATCTTTTTACCTGTTGTCGAGCCCCTCAATGAGAAGGAATGTCTCTTATAGGAATCTGCATCAGTAGGAATTATGCCATCTTCGTTTGTATTTCCATAGGATAGGTAGTACGTTGCTTTATCAGTCCCGCCACTCAATGAAACGGTATTTACATATGATGTTCCTGTCTCGTAGAAATCCTTGAGATTATTATACTGAGGGGAAAAGGGTTTAATTTGTTGAGAGTTGTCCACGATATTTCCCCAGAGCCTGTCTTTGCCATCCATTTTTGGTCCCCAGCTTCCGTTTTCTTCAAATGCAAAGTGACCGCTCCAGCCTTGTCCGAAGGTGTTTTGAAATTCAGGCGTACGCAAAGGCGAGCTTACAGTCGCAGAACTGGAGATATCAACGCGAACGTCATTTGCAGTTCCTTTTTTTGTAGTGATCATGATGACGCCACTGGCAGCCCTCGATCCATACAGGGCTGTAGCAGAAGCACCCTTCAGAACAGAAATTGATTCAATGTCATCGGGATTGATATCATTGGCTCTATTTCCAAAATCCTGTGTTCTTTGAATTGCATTACTTTCATCGTAAAAGATGTTAGCGGCATTGTTAATAGGAACACCATCTACAACATACAGGGGGCTGTTGTTTCCGCTCAACGAAGAATAACCGCGAATGATAACTTTTGTGGAGGCGCCTGGCGCACCTGATGAAGTCGAAATATTTACCCCAGCAATCTTTCCTTGTAAGGAATTCATAGCGGAAAACGACCTTCCTTGGGTGATCGCTCGTGAATCCACTTTTGTGGCCGAATAGCCTAGCGTTTTTTCCGAACGCTCGATACCGATTGCAGTTACAACAACTTCAGAAAGTTGCTGGATCTCCTCTGCCATTTGAATATCTACAGTACTTCGCGTGCCAATCTCAATTTCTTGAGACACCAAACCGATAAACGTGAAAACAAGTGTACCGCCTTCTGACGGAACAGACAGTGTGTACTTTCCTCCAGCATCTGTGACAGTACCAGTTGCAGTGCCTTTGAGCACAACGTTTACTCCGGGAAGGACAGATGCATCTTCAGCCGAAGAAACCGTCCCGCTGACTGTTCGATTCTGTGCTCCCGATTCGCTATACGCGAACGCAAGCACCGCTGTTAAGCATAATAGTAGAATTTTCCTCATACGTTATTTTAGGTTAATGAATAATTAATAACGCTCCAAACTTATAACAAAATGTTAATTGTAGGAAGCCGTTTACCACAAAAATTAGTAGAAAGATGCTGGAAAAATACCCCGTTTAGGGTTATACAATCGATTTCGAAGAAAAATGGATCTATTTTATGATTCTGAATTCGATTCTTCGATTTTGCTGCCTTCCCTCTTCTGATTCGTTGCTGGCAATTGGCCTAGCTGAACCGTAGCCGAGGGTCACAAGCCTGTTTTTTTCAATGCCTTTTTCAACGAGGTAGGTGTATACAGACAACGCTCTTTTTTCGGATAATTGTTTATTATACTCGGTTTGACCTGTATCATCTGTGTGACCGCCCACTTCGACGCGGACCTGAGGATTTTCTTTCATAAAGCGAATAATCTTTTGAAGCTCGGGGATCGATTTTGCTTTCAAATCATATTTATCCAAATCAAAAAAGATATTGTTTAGAATTGCCATTGAACCCACGGCGGCTTTTTCCAGATCAATATTTATTTCAATAGGTTCAAAATTGCTAATTTCCGAATAGTTGAAGTTCAAGCTTTTAAATAAGTATGCTTTTTTATTAACATACAAGGCATACTCTGCGCCCTGTGTTAGTACCATTAAATATTCGCCGGTCAGGGAATCGGAATCAACCAAGGACACCATCTCATTCTTTTCGATATTGATAAGCTCAATCCTTGCCTCCAACGGTGTGTGACTAATCTTATCTCTAATAATTCCTTTTACATAGTTGCTTCGAAATTTGATTTGACTTTCGGCCGGAATTTCCACCTCAAAAATTTTACTTCTGGATAACCCGGAGGGTAATGTTTCTTCATAAGAATAATATCCCTTTTTGCCGTCGGCGGTTATAAAGAGAGAAAACTGGTCTTCATGATCATTGATGAGGTCGCCGATATTTTTGGGTGTACCCCAGCGTGAGGAATCTTTTTCGCTGTAAAAAATATCGTACCCGCCAAAACCCGGCAGGCCATTGGAAGCAAAATATAAGGACAGATCGTTGACATGAATAAAAGGAGATATCTCATCAAACTCCGAATTAATTTTACTCCCAGCATTTACTGCCTTTGTCCATAGACCGGTTTCATCCAATGTTGATATCCAAATATCCCTTCGGCCCATTCCCGACCGCCGGTCAGAAACAAAGTAAAGCGTCCTTCCATCCGCTGATAGAGAAGGTTGGGATTCCCATTCATTGGTGTTAACATTCCTGCCTAAGTTTTTTGGGGTGGTCCATATTTCTCCTACTTTTTTGGTTTCATAAAGGTCACAGCTTCCGATGCCATCGCGGCCAACGCATGAGGTAAATATAAGCCGGCGCCCATCGGCTGAAATGGCGCAAGTTCCTTCGTTGAGTTGAGTGTTAATAAATTTTGAAATGGACTCTGGAAAGGACCATTTTCCCTGATCATTTTTTTTGCTTACAACCAGGTCCTCGTCGTCATTGGGCCCATCACCAACTCTGCGCGTAAAAATCAACTGGCTCTGATCTGCCGTGAGCACAGGAAAATATTGCATCACAAATCGATTGACAGTATCGCTGAGGGGTCGTCGTTTGAAATTCGTTTTAGATTGATTTTTTATGGCAAATTCCGCGCTCCTAAACAGCGAAGTGGCCCGACTGATCTTTTGCTTGTTCTGCGTTTCATTATTAACAAAAGCGCTAAGCACTTTCATCGCCTTGACATATTCACCGGATAACAAATACACCTCACCCAAATCATACCAAAATACTTTTTGTTTTCGCAAATCCGATGTCAAGCTGAGTCCCTTTTCATAATTTTCCAATGATTTTTCATATTGCTTCATGGAGAAATAGGTAAGCCCTCTTCGATAATATGCCTCCACAAAGTTTTTGTCTTTAGCGATAGCCTGATCCAATAATTCCAGCGCCTGCTCGAACTGACCACGCACCCTAAAATTATCTGCGAGGGTGTATAGCTCTATTGCTTTTTTTGATTTCGTGCTGAGCCCGGTTTGTGAGAATGCTGAAAACGAAATAAGTACGAAGAGAAATAAATTGGTTATGCGAATCATTTCCTAAAACTAAATAACAATGTTGGATACATCAATTTCAGCAGCATCAAATTCTAACATAGCATTGATTGGCTTGAAGGATTGAAAAGTTTTTATGTCGTCTATGCGAATTTCTTCTTCAATAATCAAATCACGTTCTAAAAGTTTGGCCCGCATAGTTCCCTTCAGCAAAGCAGACCATGGCGTGTACCAGTATTTATCTTTTTTAAATACAAGATTGGAATACGAGGAATCGGTCACTAAGCCACGCTTGACAATAAGAATATCGTCACAATTTTTGCGGAGTTCGAACAGGCGATTTAATGTTTTTCTATCCACATATTTAAATTCATACGATATCCTGTCGTGCTCGATTATACGAAGGCTCGTTATCGATTTATATTGATAGGGAACAAACTCGATCTCTCGGGAAACATCATCGTACACTATTCTGCATTTATATAATCCTTGCTTTGGGTGATCAATATTTTGCAAAAATTCTTCCAGGTCGGTATATCCCTGAGCTCCGCACAAAATTTTAAGTGAGCGGTTCATCCGTTGTTCGTGATAAAACAAGTTGTGAAATTCACCATCCAATAATTTTATGGATTCAAGTAACAGGGACATAAACTTTATCAATAGCTTCCTGATATTCTAATTCAACAACGCTCTGTGTAGTTATTCCACCCCCACTTCGGTAAATGTAATTCCCCTCTCTATTTTCAATAAAACGGATCATCACGCCGCTATCCAAGTTCTCACCATTGAAATAACCAAATACTCCCGTGTAATATCCTCGATTTTCACCTTCAACCGTTTTAATAATTTCCAATGTTTTTGGCTTAGGCGCTCCGCTAACGGAGCCGGCAGGCAATAATTTCAATAAGATATCACCCAATTTAATTCTATACATTTCGTCCAATTGACCGACAATTTCGGAACTCACCTGAAATAAATTTTTTGATTCCGTCCGGACTTCTTCGACATAACGAAAACGGGATACTCTAACGTTTGTTGCTACCTGGCTAATATCATTTCGAATTAAATCGACGATGGTAACATGTTCTGCTAGCTCTTTTTTATCTGTTAAAATTTTCTCCTTTGCGTGTAAAACGGAAGTATCAATCGTGCCTTTCATAGGAAACGAATATATTTTTCCTTCCTTTATCTGAACAAAAATCTCCGGCGAAAATACTAAAAATTGATCTTTGAATAGCAACTTATACTTTGCTGCACTTTGAAAGAAAACCTCCCGTAACGAACGGTCAAGTCTAATTTGCGTTGAAATAGTCAGGTTGGTTAAAAATGTATCGCCATATGCCAAATGCGATGTCACCTTTGCGAACTTCTTTTCATAGCCCGAAATTCCCTCAGGAAATTTTTCAATTTTTACATTTTCGAAAGATGCTTTGTTGTTTGTATTTGTAACCCCATTGATGAAGTAAAGAATCTCATTCGGATTAATATCATTTAACTTTATTATCAATGGATTTTTCATCTCAAAATCCACGATAAATAAAAAAGGGACTTTGTTTTGTCCCCATAGGTTCATGGTTTCTACAAATTCAGTCAGCGTCATTCCGATCTGGTGCTAGTTAGAAATCGGTAAACAGTAAGCGGTAAACAGTAATCGGTCCAATACGCATGCTGATAACTTTTTTTTACGTTCACGATTACCTCTTACCAATTACCGATTACCCTTCACGGTATATCCATATACTTATGCGTCTGCAGCGATATCCGCCATCTGGGATTTGCTTTTATATAATCAATTATAAAAGAAAGCATTTCTTTTTCCTTCGACCACTCAGGTTGAAGAAAAAGATGACAAGAAGGTTTTACCTTTTCGGCAAATTCTTCGGCCCAGGAAAAATCACTTTTATTGTAAACGATAATTTTCAGTTCATTGGCTTGTTTGAAAATGGACGAATCCGGAATTTTAAATTTTTTAGGTGAAAAACATATCCAATCCCAAGTTCCTGTAAGTCGATAAGCGCCTGAAGTTTCAATGTGGGTTCGCAATCCAGCATGTTTCAAGGTCGCCGTAAGAACAGCTAAGTCATACATAACGGGCTCCCCACCCGTAACAACTACAATTTCACTTCCACTTGATTTTGCTCTCGCGCACATTTCTTCGACACTCAACAACGGATGTGCGGAGGCATCCCATGATTCTTTCACATCACACCAAACACATCCAATATCGCATCCACCCAATCGAATAAAATAGGCAGCATGCCCTTGATAAAATCCTTCACCCTGAATGGTGTAAAAATCTTCCATGAGCGGAAGTACGTACGCAGAAATTTTATCTTTAACCTCAACCATATATCTACTCCTTCCTCTTTCTGAGCTTTCAGGCTGCTAGACAAGCGTTATCTCCAACTTGTAGATTAAGGCTTGTAGCTTGAATCTTTTTACGGGTTCCGTAACTCCGTAGCGCGCAGCGTATTCAGCAGCAACGATGCAATTGTCATCGGGCCAACGCCACCGGGTACGGGTGTTATAAATGATGTTTTAGGCGCTACTGTTTTAAAATCCACGTCTCCCTTTATTGTCCATCCCTTTGGATACTCACTTCCCTCAACACGTGTTGTGCCGATGTCAATAACAACCGCACCCTCTTTGACCATGTCAGCCGTTACAAGTCCGGGTTTACCAACGGCAGATAAAAGAATATCAGCTGTACGTGTATAGCTTGCAAGGTCCTGTGTGTATTTGTGACATATCGTAACCGTTGCACGTCCCTGTTCGGTTAACATCATACTTAAAGGGGCGCCTGCAATGCGGCTGGCTCCAATTACGACAGCGTGTTTACCTTCCGTGGTTATGTTATACCTGCGCAATAACTCCATTACGCCGTAAGGAGTAGCAGGCATCAGCAGCCGGTGCTTGGAAATAATGCTTCCAAAATTATGATTTGTAAAACCGTCTACATCTTTATCGGAACGGATCTTTTCTGTAATATTCTCAACTGAAATGTGAGGAGGCAATGGAAGTTGCACAATAAAACCATCTACATCATCATCGTTATTTACGTGATCAATGTGTTTCATCAACCGTTCTTCGCTGATGGTATCGGCAAAGCGCATCATGGTGTAGTGAAAACCCACACTTTTGCAGGCTTTAACTTTATTATCAACATACGTTTGGCTTGCGCCATCGTCGCCAACCAAAATGATAGCCAAGTGAGGAACTTTTTTGTTCTGCTGCTTGCGTTCCAATACCTTCTCCGATATCTCGGTCTTAATATCCGTTGAGACCTTCTTTCCGTCAATGAGTGTATATGTGGTTTGTACTGCTGTCATCCTAAATCAATGTTGAATTAATTTGTTTCTTCATTCTTCGTACTTTAACCCATAACTCTATAAACTCTCCGGCCACCTTCTTGTGTTTTGCTTTAACCAGAAGCAACTCCTTCTTCTTTTTTTCCAGCTTAGCCTCGGCGCTTTTGAGTACACTGGAACTCTTTGTGCTTCTGACCTTTGCCAAAGCTTATTACGTTTGACTACTATTTTTAATATAATCCAGAAAATACTCGTTCATTTTAGACTGCATCGCACTAAATTCTCTTTGATCTTCCAAAGAACGTTTCAGTTTTTGATCAAAAAGTTCCATCCGATTTTCGGATCCTTCGAGACGCGATTCAGCTTTCACCATTCTTTTAATGGTCATCTCCATACGCTTGTCGAATGCTTCCATTCTGGTGTTCTCCTTCACTAGGCTTTGTTCAATCTGAGCTAGCTGGATTAACATCTCGGAAATCACTTCATCATAATTTCTTTCCATAACGGCATTTAATTTAGTTTATAACGGATCTTAATTTAATCAATTTTCAAAACCGCCATAAAAGCTTCCTGCGGTATTTCTACATTTCCCACCTGACGCATGCGTTTCTTTCCTTTCTTTTGTTTCTCCAGGAGCTTGCGTTTTCGTGAAATATCACCGCCATAACATTTCGCTAATACATTCTTCCGAATGGCACTAATATTTTCGCGCGCCACGATTTTTTGACCGATAGCCGCCTGAATGGCGATCTCAAACATTTGCCGCGGAATCAAGCTCTTTCAATTTTTCGCATAATTTTCTTCCCCACTCTTGCGACTTGGCGCGATGAACAATGGCACTTAATGCGTCAACCTTTTCACCATTCAACATAATATCAAGCTTCACCATGTCTGACTCGCGAAATCCAATCAGATGATAATCAAGTGACGCATATCCGCGTGAAATGGATTTTAGTTTATCAAAAAAATCAAATACAATTTCTGACAGGGGCATTTCAAAAGACATCTCCACACGATCGGTGGTGAGGTAAGTTTGATTTTTTATAACGCCTCGCTTATCCATACATAAGCCAATGATCGGGCCGATATATTCTGATTTAGTAATGATCTGTGCCTTAATATAGGGTTCTTCAATATGTTTCATTCGGGTAGGATCGGGCATCTCGGAAGGAGCATTAATAAATATCTGCGAACCGTCCGTTAAAAATGCCTGGAATTGAACAGACGGTACAGTGGTGATTACCGTCATGTCGAATTCGCGTTCAAGTCTTTCCTGGACAATCTCCATGTGCAGCATGCCCAGGAATCCACATCGGAAACCAAAGCCAAGAGCAGCTGATGTCTCCAATTCCCACACCAGGGAGGCATCGTTGAGCTGAAGTTTTTCCATCGAAGAACGAAGCTCCTCAAACTCAGTGGTATCCACCGGATAAATACCTGCAAAAACCATTGGTTTTACCTTCTCAAATCCTTTTAATGCTTCGCCCGGATTTAAGGCATTCGTAATGGTGTCACCCACATGAACTTCACTGGCTACTTTGATTCCGGAGATAAGATAGCCTACATTTCCCGCGCTGATTTTGTCTTTAGGTTTCTTTTCTAGTTTAAGAATACCAATCTCATCGACATTGTATTCTTTATCTGCATTAACAAACTTAATTTTTTCTCCTTTTTTGATAGTGCCATTGAAAACACGGAAATAAATTTCAATACCCCGGAAAGAATTATAAACGGAATCGAAGATCATTGCCTGCAGCGGTGCCTTCGGATCTCCCTTAGGCGGTTTTATGCGGTCTACTACAGCTCGCAGAATTTCTTCAATACCTATTCCCTCTTTTGCGCTTGCTCGGATTACATCTTCGCGTTTGCATCCGACCAGCTCAACAATTTCATCCGTCACTTCGTCCGGCATGGCATGTGGCAAATCGATCTTATTCAGCACCGGAATAATCTCAAGATCATGCTCTAAGGCCAGGTATAAATTTGAAATGGTTTGTGCTTCAATTCCCTGGCTGGCATCTACGATCAGCAGCGCTCCTTCACAGGCAGCAATGGAGCGGGAAACTTCGTATGAAAAATCCACATGGCCCGGTGTATCAATTAAGTTCAGGATATACTCTTTTCCATCCAGTTTATAATTCATCTGGATGGCGTGTGATTTAATAGTGATCCCTTTTTCTCTTTCCAGATCCATGTTATCCAGGACCTGGGCTTCCATCTGGCGCTCATTTAAGGTTCCGGTAAACTCTAAAAGTCTGTCAGCCAACGTACTTTTACCGTGGTCGATATGGGCTATAATGCAAAAATTACGAATGTTTTCCATCCTCTCCTCTTTTATCAATAGCGTAAAACCGATGTTAATTTAATTCTGGCCCTGCTTCGGTCTTACTGGTACGGCCATTTTTTAAGACTGCAAAAGTAGGAATTATTGCTTGATTATAGGGAAGGATGTTTACTTAGCCAGGGTTTTCGGAGCATAATTCAATTCGCTACTGTTTAAACACAACGCCTTCTTTCATCACAAACGTTACCTTCTCCATCGCCCGAATATTTTGCAAGGGATTTTCATCCGTTGCAATGATGTCTGCCAGTTTACCCGCCTCAATCGTTCCAATTTTATCAGACATTCCTAAAATACCAGCATTAACCACGGTTGCGCACTTAATGGCCTCCATCGGGGGCATTCCGCCCTCAACCATGAAGGCAAATTCTTTAGCATTATCGCCGTGGAAATAGACACCCGCGTCCGTTCCGAAAGCAATTTTAACACCTCTCTTATAGGCTTTATTATAAGTCAGCTGAATTTGAGGCCCAATGGCTAAAGCTTTAGGCACAACGAGCGGGTGATAATATCCCGGATACTTTAGCTTGCTCCGCTACAAATTTTCCTGCCGTAATTGTGGGCACATAAAATGTTCCTTTTTGTTTCATCAAATCCATGATTTCTTCGGTCATTAATGTGCCGTGCTCGATGGTTGTGATACCTGCTAAGACCGCACGTTTCATTCCTTCAGCTCCATGCGCGTGCGCGGCCGTGTGCATTCCGTAATCCTTGGCTGTTTCAATGATTGCTTTCAATTCCTCCATGGTAAACTGCGGACCAGATCCATCTTTTGCGAGACTGAGTACCCCTCCTGTTGCCGTAATCTTGATCAGATCGGATCCATCTTTATAGCGTTGACGAACAGCTTTGCGAGCATCTTCCGGAGAATTGATTACACCTTCCCTTGGACCAGGGTCTCCCATTAAATCCTTCCGATAACTATTTGTTGGATCCGCATGACCTCCGGTTGTTGCAATGGATTTGCCTGCCGAAAAAATTCGTGGACCTACTACCAATC
The DNA here is from genome assembly GCA_963837415.1 of uncultured Bacteroidota bacterium. Classification (GTDB taxonomy): domain Bacteria; phylum Bacteroidota; class Bacteroidia; order Cytophagales; family Cyclobacteriaceae; genus Chryseolinea. The sequence continues at coordinate 510,673 of CAWING010000013.1, forward strand.
CCTGATTAATCGCATTTCTTAAGGCAGTATTAACTCCCGTTCCGCCCAGGTCGCGAACCGTTGTGAACCCCGCCATCAATGTCTTTTTTGCAAACACAGTGGAGCGGAAAGCAATGTCAGCTTCATTTAATGTAAAGCGTTGCAACGCCTGGTCCTTGCTCGTCTCACCTTCCAAATGAACGTGCATATCGATCAATCCGGGCATCACTGTTTTCTTGCTTAGATCGATCAGCGTATCCATTTCTCCCTGCTTAGAGAATCCTTTAATTACAGAGGCGATTTTGTTGCCCTCGACGATAATCGTCATCTGAGGCTGAACATCATTGATCTTGCTGTCAATTAAGTAGCCACAATGTATCACGGTTTTTTGCGCCTGCGCTGTGGAAAAGCTAATGGCTAAAAAAATGAGTAAGGAATGTTTCATGCGGTAGGAGTTGTATCGCGACGCGGAGTTTTTAGGATTTGGGCTGAAAGCAAAAAAGCCGAAAGCAAAAAGCTTTGAGCTTTAAGCTTTTATGATTTCTTAAGATGTTTTTGTGTAATCTCCTTTAAGTTTATGATCTCATCCTTTTCCATAACGCCTGCCTTTACATGAAGCAAAAGCTCGAACATGACCTGATTTTCATATCCCAGGTTTTCAGCAATTTTAGAACAAAACATCATTTCTTCTTTATACATACGTTCATCAATTTTCATTAGCTGCACCAGGCTAAACAGATAGTCAAATTTTTGATCGTCGGTTAAATCCGTAGGGACAATCAGTTCGTGCCGTTGATCAAATAGTGGAGTAATTTGATCAGGGTTTAGATCATTGGCTTTAGCGATATTCATAATATAATTACGTTCACGTTCGGCAACTTTACCATCAATCTGGGCAAGACTGATAAGCAATTTTAACTGAGTAATTGCAGGCATGTCTTTTTATGTTTATACAATCCGTTGTTGTGAAGGTATCAGCACCAAATGCGAAGCTTCTTCAACCTAATAACTTAATAGCAAATAACCAATAACTTTACAGAGCATGAACTTCCTGGCTCATATTTATTTATCCGATGATGACCCCAAAATTATGATTGGAAACTTCATTGGTGATTTTGTGAAAGGAAAAAATTTTCGCGATCAGTTTGAGCCGGGTATTGCGAGAGGTATTGAACTTCACCGGATAATTGATGTGTTTACCGATCGGCATCCTATTGTGCATGAGAGTAAATTAAAACTGCGTTCAAAGTACCGGCATTATTCAGGTGTCATAGTGGATATTTTTTACGACCACTTCCTGTCGAAATACTGGAATAATTATCATTCAATTCTTTTACCGGATTTTGCCAGTAAAACATACCGAATTGTTGAAAGCCATAGATCCGTATTGCCCGATGAGGTTAAAAGAATGCTGCCTTACATGATAAGAGATAACTGGTTGGTGAATTATGGAACGTTGCAAGGCATTGAGCAAGCGCTAGCAGGGGTGGCAAGGCGGACGCGATATGAATCGAAAATGGAAGAGTCTATTTACGAGCTCGAAGAATTCTACAGTGAATTCAGGCGTGAGTTCAACTCCTTTTTTGCCGAATTAAAATTACATGCTGCAACATTCTTAAATCATAATAATTAAAATCAGTCTGAAAAAAATTATTTAATCTAAATACCAACCTTGCCGTATCCTTTAATGCTTCGGGCGATAGATTGGATTTTCGTCGTTTGCCTTTTTGATATAGAACCATCCTCGTTTCAAGAATTTTGCTTAAAGAGACCAAAATAGGTAATTCTACTTTGGGTCATTGCCCCTGACTTTAAGTTATTATTTTAGCGGCCTCAATCATCATCTATGCAAAACGATCCGGAGTTAAGCGGAAAATACCTGGGTACAATCTCAGAAGACTTTGTTAAGGTATCTGATACTTTAAAAGAAGCTTCATATCAAATACGCAAAGGTGGTTTTGACTATCCCATATTTCCGATTTGCAAAAATGAACAGCCGATAGGCCAGCTACTTCTTAGTCCTCATGTAAATGGAACGGCATGGTATTACTATGCATCCTTTTTGAATGAATTTGTTCAGCGTGAGCTTGTTGCCAAAGATAAAATAGAAGATTTCGAAAAGGCTTATAAAGACCCCGATGAATTTTGCTGCCTGTTTGTGATCGATCCTCAGTTTACGAATTTTGTTTTTATTCCTTTTCCGGAGGATTAGCTTAGAGCGAAAAGCTTAAAGCAGAAAGCTTAAAGCAAAGCTTAGTAATTCTAAGTTTTACTTTCGTCACTAAATTTTTAAAACTGGCTTGTATTCTAGCCTTGAGCATTAAGCTTTCTGCTTTACGCTTTAAAATGGTCCCAACCCTGAGCCTGAATTGCTACAACATTACCTTGCTTTGTTATCAGGACGTTTTGATCTTTTCGATCGTGTACGTAGCCTATGAAATGAATGTCAGGATGATTCTTAATTTTTTCCTGATCCGATTGGTTAATCGTAAAGAGCAATTCGTAATCTTCTCCGCCATTTAAGGCACACGTTATTGGATCGAGTTTAAACTCAATAGCCGTTTCGAAGGCTACGTTATCAATGGGAATCTTATCTTCATAAACTCTTACTCCAACACCCGAATTTTTAGAAATATGTAAAAGTTCAGATGCCAGGCCATCCGAAATATCTATCATGGCCGTGGGCTTTACACCGGCTTCATCCAAATCAAAAATAATATCTGTTCTGGCTTCCGGTTTTAGCTGCCTGCCTACGAGGTATTCATATTTTTCCAAATCAGGTTGCATTGCAGGATTTGTAAGATAGACTTGCTTCTCCCGTTCCAATACCTGCAACCCCGTAAAAGCTGCGCCTAAATCGCCAGTGACGCAAACGATGTCATTTATTTTCGCGCCGTTGCGATACGCAATTTTTTCTTTCTTAATTCGACCCAAGACCGCAACTGAGATGATCAATCCGGACGGTGATGTAGTTGTGTCGCCGCCCACTAAATCGACTTTATAATTTTCGCACGCTGATTTTATGCCGGCATATAACGCATCAATGGCTTCTACCGAAAAACGATTGCTCAAAGCCAGGCTTACGGTAATTTGTTCGGCTCTACCATTCATTGCCGCGATATCCGAAACATTCACGGCTACCAGCTTTGTAGCCCAGGTGATGAATAGGAACATACGACAGATCGAAATGAATGCCTTCCACCAGCATGTCGGTGGAAAGCAACACACAATCATCGCCTGCATCAATCACGGCTGCGTCATCACCTATTCCCACAAGGGACGTGTTATTTGTTAGCGTGAATTTTTCACGAATACGGTCGATAAGGCCAAATTCACCTAATTGACTAATTTCTGATCTGCTTTCTTTCATAACCTTAAGATTCCGGCCTCTTTACCGTTCGAAGAAACCGTTCATCCTGCAAAAGTAAGATTATGAATGAATAAGAGCGATTTACCTGGTAAATTCGATGTACTTATGTATCTGTCTAAGAATAGAATATGACAAAATATGTTGGGCTAGTACTGATCTTCATAATCATGAGCGCATGCCATACGCCAAAACCATACTATAAAACTGCTAAGGGTAAAAAAAAGCAAAAGTATTATAATGAAATCCAGTTTGGGGGCAAGAGTGCTAGCGAAATGAAGAAGGGGTATTGATATCTTCGCACAACTCGATTAAGACGCCCGCCGTTGATTTAGGGTGCAAAAAGCAGATCATTTTATTGTCAGCACCCCTTTTAGGGGCTTCGTTAACAACCTCAAATCCTTTTTTCTTATACGATTGGATGCTTTTCGAAATATTGGAAACAGAGAACGCCAGATGGTGTATACCTTCGCCTTTCTTTTCAATGAATTTGGCAATTGGAGACTCAGGATTAGTAGCTTCTAGAAGCTCAATTTTTACTCCCCCAATATTAAAGAATGAAGTGCGTACTCCTTCTGACTCGACCAGTTCAATTTTGTAGTGTTCCTGACCTAATAAAGAAGCAAAAAGAGGATTTGTTTGATCGATATTTTTAACGGCAATGCCGATGTGTTCTAGTTTTTCCATATTTGTTAACTTTGTATCAAAGAAGAAACTTTTTGCTTAAATCAAAAGTTTAAGCAATGAAACTTTAGTATCATGATTGAGACGCTTAGTGAAATGCATGTAGAAGCCGCCCGCATACAGCAAGAAATCAAAGACTATTTAGGGTTGCGTACATCGGATCTGGTGTTTGAATACACCACATTGGATAATAAAGTAAAGTTAGATCTCATTACCATCAATCCACGCCATAATCAAGCGTTCCTTTTTCATAGTGAAACAGGGGCTGATAAGGTGCATGCGCTAACGAAGATGTTGACGTATGTTCAGAGCTACAAGGAGAAGGAGAATTCCTATACTATTCAATGGGTTGCCAAAGGTGGTACTGAATTGCATACATCCTACTTTAAGGCTGGCAATATCTTGGATGCATTGCAGAAATTATATTATGGCCGGGATATGAATACAATAACTGTATTCAGTGTTGTATTAAATCCCATTTCGTAGATTTTTAAGATTTATTATATGATAAACGTAACAGAGAAAGCCAAAGAAAAAATTATAGCCTTGCGCAAAGAGGAAGGGAAGATCGATTATAACAATGTTCGCGTGCTTGTTAGAGGCGGAGGCTGCTCAGGTTTGATGTATGATCTCAACTTTGACGACGAAATAAAACCCGCTGATCAGATTTTCGAAGATAAGGGCATCAAAATTTTAGTCGATAAAAAAAGTTTGCTGTACCTGCTTGGAACTACTCTTGATTTTTCTGATGGACTGAATGGAAAAGGTTTTCAATTCATCAATCCGAATGCTACCCGCACCTGCGGATGTGGTGAGAGCTTCGCGGTATAGTTATCCGTTATTAGTTACACGCTAATGGTTTCGCTGATTTTATCAGGTGAATTGAGCCCTCATTGGGTATCCAAACCAATATCACTTTTTAAATCTTCCAGGTCTCGCGGAACACAAACACGTAAACACTCAAACACCTAAACACATTACAGAACAGCAATACACTTTAATTCAATTGCAATCGGAGTTGGCAGAGCAGTAACTTCAACGGTCGTACGACAAGGCTGGTTCTCCTTAAAATATTCACCATAGATTTTATTGAAGACGGGAAAATCCGCTTTCATGTTGGTGAGAAAGACGGTAACATCAATCAATTTCTCCCAAGAAGTGCCGGAGGCTTCAAGAACAAATTTTACGTTTTGAAAAACAGCGTGACATTGTTGTTCGATGTCATAACTTTTTATATCTCCTCTTTCATCAAGTGTAACTCCGGGAATTTCTTTCGATCCTTTTTTTCGCGGTCCTAACCCGGATAAAAAAAGTAGATTACCTGCTTTCCTGGCATGGGGATAAGGACCGACCGGGTCCGGCGCCTTATCAGAATGAATTTTATCCATATTGTGTCATTCAATTCCAAAGACTAAACTACCCCAGTAACTTTGCCAGTCCGCACCAGGTTGGGTTGATGGCTACCATCTTCACTGCGCTCACCATCCATGGTCCTGAACTGCTGATGCGCGTCTCAATCGTTCCATCTTTTTCAGTGTAAATGTTTTGCAACGTAGTTCGGTTTTCAAATCTGTTCCATACTTTGACTTTTATTCCAAAGGCGGGTTTTCCATCAAAAAGAATTTTAAAACGGATCGGATCGCCCTTCTTTAAAGCATATGGGTTTTTATCAGGGACGATTTCGACGGGAAATCCTGCTATTTTTTTGTACGTGTCATCTTTTTTTTCACCCACTTGAATCAGCAGCTTGGAGTAGCGCGAATAAAATTCTTTTGACGATGCTGTGAGGGTATTTGTTTTCGTGCGATGATCTAAAATTTCATCAAGTCCATCTTCTTTTAAATACGCGTTGAACTTCGCTCCATCGAGTTCAATAAAAGCATTATTACTTTGCATCACAACAACGTGTGTTCCTCCTTCTTTCAACGTATGGTTCAGATTATCCTTTTCTCCCTCATTAACACTATCGGATAAATCAACTGATTTTGACAATTGGTGAATTTCTAATTTTTCAATCCGATTTTTTTTCAAATCCCAGGATTCGCCTATAAAATTTTCTCCAATTTTAAAACTCAGGGAAAGTCTTTCTCCGGTTTTAAATAAAAACTTATTTGGTTGCAGCCAGAATTCATGTGCGCCAGTGAGCGTAACGAAAGTCAATAAAAAAATACAGAGCAAAATTTTCCTATGCATCTTCGTGCTACGTATTCATAATCTCTTCAATCTCTTCTGCCTCTACCGGTATGTTTTTCATTAAGTCCTGGATACCCTCGCGTTTAATTACAACATTGTTTTCGATGCGAACACCTAATCCTTCCTCTCGAATATAAATTCCGGGTTCTACAGTCCACACTTGGCCCACTTGCATTACGTGATACATATTGCCTACATCATGAACGTCCAATCCAAGTTGGTGCCCGGTGCCATGCATAAAATACTTCGTGAAAAGCGGCTTAGTGGGATCTTGAATTTTAACATCCTTTTTATCCAGCAATTTTAAACCGATTAGTTCTTGCTCCATGATCTTTTGAACTTCTTTGTGATATTCGAAATATTTCTCACCCGCTTTCAGCAGTTTCATAGCTGCACGTTGAACTCGTAATACTGCATTGTAAACATCTTTCTGACGTTTGGAGAATCTGCCATTGACTGGAATAGTGCGTGTTAAGTCTGCATTGTAGTTAGCATACTCCGCGCCGACATCAAGCAATAAGGCATCTCCGTCCTTACATACCTTATCATTATTTAAGTAATGCAAAACACACGAATTTTTTCCCGACGCAACAATAGGTTCATACGCAAATCCACGAGAACCATTTCTTAAAAAGTCATGGATAAACTCCGCCTCTATTTCATTTTCCTTCACCCCGGGTTTTACAAATTTCAACACACGTCTAAAAGCTTGCTCCGTAATGTTACATGCCTGTTGCATCAATTCAATTTCAAGTTTCGATTTAACGCTTCTCAATTCATGCATAATCGGTGCGAGGCGTTGGTAGGTGTGAAGCGGATATTTTTCGGTGCAGGCTTTCACAAAACGCATTTCTCGCGTTACCACACTTGACTCAGCACGGTAGTGATCATTTGTATTCAGATAAACATGCTCTGTGTCGCCCATCACCATCATCACATGAAACAACTTCCAAAATTCGGAGGCCCAAAGAATGGTATCGATACCGGTCAATTCGCGGGCTTTTTCTTTGGTAAGTTTATGGCCTTCCCATGTAGCTATGTGCTCGTTGGTTTCGCGTAAGAAAAGTATCTCTCTATTTTTTTTATCGGGAAAATCAGGACAAAGCACAAGGATCGTTTCTTCCTGATCTACACCGGTTAAATAAAATAAATCACTGTTCTGACGAAAACGCATTGTACCATCTGCATTCGTGGGCATAACATCATTAGCGTTGACAACCACAAGCGCATTAGGCTTTAGTTCTCTCAACAACTTTTTCCGATTTGAAACGAAGAGTTCTTTGCTTATGCTTTTGTATCTCATGTCGAATAACTATTTTTCAGAAAGCGCAATTTAATTAAAACTCACTGAAGATAAGGATCGTGGATACTAGTAGAAACAAAATTCTAAATTCTGGAATGAAACTGAATAGGTGCAAAACTTTAACGAAAAAGATCTTGGCTACGTTAACATTTAATCATTGGGTCTGTGTCTTCTTCACTCTTCTCTTTATGTCCAACGCTAACTTTACCCATGCACAACAATATCAACCTACTCCCGAAAATATCAAAAACCGGGAATGGTTTCAGGACGCTAAGTTTGGCCTGTTCATCCACTGGGGCGTCTATAGTCTATTAGGCGACGGCGAGTGGGTCATGAACCAACAGCAAATACCCATCAAGGCATACGAGAAGATTCCATCCTTTTTTAATCCCACCGAATTTGATCCAAAAGCTTGGGTGCAAATGGCCAAGGCTGCCGGTATGAAATACATTACCATTACAAGTAAGCATCACGATGGTTTAGCTATGTGGGATAGCAAGGTATCGGACTATAACATTGTTAAGCGCACACCTTATGGAAAAGATATTTTAAAAATGCTAGCCGATGAATGTCGAAAAGAAGGAATTAAACTTTTCTTCTATCATTCACAACTTGACTGGCATCATCCGGATTATTTTCCCAGGGGTAATACTGGAGGCGATTGGACTGGGCGCCCGGAAAGCGGTGATATGAATAAATACCTAGATTATATGGACGCACAACTTACAGAGTTGCTTACAAATTATGGAGCCGTGGGCGGGATATGGTTCGATGGTATGTGGGATAAAAAAGATGCGGACTGGAGATTGTCGAAAACGTATGGTCTCATTCATCAATTACAACCGGGTGCATTAGTAGGGAGCAACCATCACAAAGCTCCTTACGAAGGGGAAGATTTTCAAATGTTTGAAAAAGATTTGCCCGGGCACAACACCAGTGGTTTTTCCGCGGGTGCAAAAGTTGGGGATTTACCTAAAGAAACGTGTGAAACGATCAACAATTCCTGGGGTTTTCACTTGAAGGATGATAAGCATAAAACGAAAAAAGAACTTGTCCAATACCTTGTAAAAGCAGCAGGCTATGGTGCAAACTTTTTATTAAACGTGGGCCCTATGCCCAATGGAAAAATTCAACCTGAACATATAGCATCGCTGGCAGAAATGGGAGAATGGCTTAAGATTTACGGAGAGACTATTTATGGATCTCGTGGCGGACCTTTAACCGCCAGGGACTGGGGAGTTACAACACAAAAAGGAAATAAAGTGTATCTTCATATACTGAATTGGCACGATGAATCCCTGACGATTCCTTCATTGGGTAAAAAAATAAAATCCGTCAAGATGTTTCAGGATAAAACTCCGATTAAATTTTCTGTAAACGATTATGGTCTTAGCCTAAAAATACCGTCGGGAAAAATGGATGAGGTCGACACTGTGATTGAAGTAGAAGTAAACTAATAATCAAATTTTCAAAATCGTTCACTAATATTGATCATGATTCATTTTGATCTATATCTTGGGAAAATTACCATTTGATTTAACCTCCTCTAATTGGGCTACATGTCTGTCGAAATGCCCTGCTATTAAAACAAGCCATTGATACGTAGTTATTTCGCCAAACGCGGGATGTGGTGCCACATGATTCTTGAGCGGATCGTTTGTGGTTTTAACATAATTTTTTGTTTTGTTTCAGGCCGTTTTGAAGGCCACTGCCAATTCTTTTCTTGTCGCAAATTTTCCGGAAGGCTTTATAATCTCTGGAGCCTGAGCTTCAAAAGAACGGTCTTTCAATCCAACCCAGAAGCTGCTTTTCTTTGCCTTCCAGCACTTTTGCTTTTTCCTCGTCTGCCGGGCCCTGTAGGGTTTTCTCGATGATAGAAAGCAGCAGTCCTTCCGCTAATGTTATATGCTCTGAATCCTCTCCTACAGACCACCCATCTGGAGAGGGCCTAAACTTCCACCTGATCATTACTGAGCTTTTCAATATGGGACAAAAACTTTTCTGCATTTGCTTCGAGCAACTCTATTACAAACATTCTTTCTTCATTCGAAAGCGTCTGAGACAATATCACATCGGGCGCAAGTAAAAAAAACCGCAACAAGGATGATTTTCATGAAACGGATTATTTTAAAAATCACATTGAGAAAAGGTGGGTGTGCGGTAAAACATGAACGTAAACACGATTACACTTCTTTATCTAACGGTGCACTTACCTCATCCGTTGAAATCCAATTCAAGAGAACAAATGTCACCAGTAAGCCTGAAAAGAATCCTTCCAGTACAACAATGAAAGCTGCCATGTAGGCATTAAGATATCTGCCCATGGGCTCTTTCTCTATAATAGATTGCATCAGCTCGGTATCAAGCTTCATGTAAATGAATAAAAATACGCCAAATATCAGCGAGGCAATTCCTCCGATGGCAACACCCATGATCAAGCCTCTGAAGTAATTCAAATGATCTGAATGGGTTTGCTTGAATTTTTTCAGACCGAGATAAATTCCTATTGTTAAAATAACCAGGTTGAACAGTCTCAATTCGGCGTGATGCACAAATCCTAAAACTTTCATAATTAAGAAAAAAAGGATTAGGGTTGTGGCTATTCGCAGTCCATAATTTTCAGGAATGCGATTTGGATTATTTATGCTCATACTATTAGGGATAAGGTGTATCTAATTTTCTCATTTTTTAACAGATCTGCAACGTTTTCTGATCTTATAATTTTATACATTAGTCAAATCAAACCCCATTACCAATGAAGGCCTTAAAAATTTTTGGCATAGTTCTCGGGATTATTATTGTTGTTCTCCTCGTTGTCATAACGTTGCAATCTCCTCAAACTCATGTTGAACGCTCCGTTACAATCAATGCTTTACCCTCAACCGTTTTTCCTTACTTCAATGATTTAAAAAAAATTAATGAATGGTGGGCATGGGCTAAACTGGATCCGAATATTCAACTGACGTACGAAGGGCCCCCTTCAGGAGTAGGTTCAAAAATGAATTGGATAAGCTACATTCCAGAAATCGGAACAGGTTCACGGTGGATCGTGGAGAGTGAAGAATCCAAACGAGTAAAGGCAGAGTTGCATTTTGCAGGATTTGATGGTCAATACGTTAGTGAAGCTATTTTAGTCCCCATGGAAAATGGCACACGGGTTATTTATCATTACTATAGCGATGTGAGCAATACCGGAGCAGGTAATGTTTTTTTGGGGAAATTTTTTGGAATGTTCACGGATAGTAGAGTAGGAAAAGATTATGAACAAGGACTGAAAAATCTTAAAGAGCTCGTAGAACAACAGCCTCAGATTTCGAGACCAGCACCTACAACTGATTCTACGGCAGTGCGATAGTTACTTTTACTTTTATCCTCGGTTTTTTGGAATTAGATTCCACTTCATTACTTTGCTTTATGACGCTGAAAGAATTTAAATCATCGCCGCCATCATCTTTATCAAACAACCTTCAAGCAATGTGGTATGATGGTCAAGGCGATTGGAATCGTGCACACGAGATTGCTCAAGATATTCATAATAAAGAAGGAGCCTGGGTACACGCCTATTTACATCGCAAGGAAGGTGATGAGGGAAATGCTGCGTACTGGTATAGCAGGGCAAATCGGGAAATGCCTGCATATTCGTTGGAGCAAGAGTGGGAAGAGATCACTGGGTACTTTCTAGAAAGAAGCTAAGACCAATAAAAGAATAAGGCTACAATGAATGTTAGTTATTTCAATTGAAATTCTGCCTGTTTTAGGTCACGTGAATTCCCACCGATGAAGATCTGAAATTTTCCAGGTTCTGATCCAAACGTCATATCCTTTCGATAGAAAGAGATGTCATTATTATTTAAATTGAAGACCACATTCTTTGATTCGCCAGGCTGCAGCATAATTTTTTGAAAGCCTTTTAATTCTTTAAGTGGACGTGTGACGCTTCCCACTAAATCGCGAATGTATAACTGCACAACTTCTTCCCCTGCATACGATCCAGTATTTGTAACGTTGCAAGATATTGTAAGCAAATCATCGGAAGTTATTGCGTTTTTATCAAGAGTGATATCGCCATATGTAAACGAAGTATAGCTTAGTCCATATCCAAAGGGATAAAGAGGTTCGTTAGACTCATCTAAGTACTTTGAAGTATATTTATTTTCTAGGTTCATCGGTCGACCAGTATTTTTCATACTGTAAAAAATGGGTATTTGTCCGACGGATCTTGGAAATGTAACGGGCAACTTTCCAGAAGGATTGTACTTTCCAAAAAGTACATCGGCAATAGCGTAACCGGATTGCGTACCCAGGTACCAGGTCTCGAGAATTGCAGGAATATTTTTGTCAATCCAATCAATGGTTAAGGGACGACCATTCATCAGCACAACAACAACAGGTTTTCCCGTTTTCTGAATTTCCTCAACAAGTTTTTGCTGAACTCCGGGCAGATTTAACGAAGCCCGGCTGGCTGCCTCGCCTGTCATTAACGCTGCTTCCCCAACTGCAAGAATAACTACGTCCGCTTGCTTGGCTATATTGATTGCTTGCGCGAAATATTTTGTTGTATCGTCATTGATATTACAACCCTTTGCAACAAGGACTTGTGTTGAAGGCGACACGCCCGACTTGATTCCCTCTAGCAAGGTTACCGCTTTTGACCAGTCTCCGGCAGCAGACCATGAACCTATCATTTCTCGCTTTGCGTTTGCTAGTGGGCCGATCAGTGCCAATTTTTTTATGTCCTTGGGCAATGGTAAAAGTTGTTTTTCATTTTTCAGCAATACAATGGATTTGCGTGAAACATCACGAGCAGCATTAAGGTATTCGGGTTTCATTATGGTGGCTTTCTCACGTTCGGGATTGCTGTAGCGGTATGGATCATCAAATAAACCAAGTTCAAATTTCTTCTTAAGAATTCTACGAACTGCATCATCGATTAGCGCCTCTTTTAGTTTGCCTTCCTTTACAAGGGTGGGTAAAGCATCATTGTAAAAGCCTGCTTGCATATCCATGTCAACACCGGCTTCCAGCGCCAATGCCGCAGCTGATGCAGTATCTTCTGCGATGCCATGGGCGATCATTTCCATTATTGACGTATAATCTGTAACTACAAATCCGCTGAATTTCCATTCTTTTCTCAGAATCTCCATCATGAGGTACTTATTTCCAGTAGCAGGAATACCATCCAGTTCATTAAACGAAGTCATTACCGTAGCGGCTCCAGCATCCACCGCTGCTTTGTAGGGAGGAAGATAAATTTCACGCAGCACCCGATCGGACATATCGGTAGTGTGGTAATCACGGCCGGCCTGCGAGGCCCCATAAGCGGCAAAATGTTTTACGCACGCCATCACGGAATTCAATTGACCAATTCCATCTCCCTGAATACCTTTTACTCTTGCTTCAGCGATCTTTGAGCCCAGGAAAGTATCTTCCCCTGCACCTTCTGCCATCCGTCCCCAACGTGGGTCCCGGGCTACGTCGCACATCGGTGCAAAAGTCCAGTGCAAACCTTCAGCTGATGCTTCATCGGCCGAAATACGCGCAGATTGGTGCATAGCTACTAAATCCCAACTGGCTGCTTCTCCTAAGGGTATTGGAAAAATTGTTCTGTGACCATGAATTACATCATAACCGAAAAGCAGTGGAATATGAAGTCGTGTTTCATTTACAGCGATCTCCTGAAGCTGGCGGGTATAATCCGCACCAAAGGCATTAAAGATCGCTCCAACTTTACCCGCCTTGATGTCTTCCTTATAGTTTTCACGGATCGTCGGGCCAGTCACATCGTAATCGCTGGTGAACAATGTGAGCTGTCCTACTTTTTCCTCCAGCGTCATCAAGGCGAGAACGGAGTCAACACGGTGATCAAGTCGATCGGAAGCGTGATTGTTTTTTTGCTGACAAGCTGTTAAACTTAAAATAACAATTAATAGTATTGGCTGTATTCTTTTCATTCCATTGCGTTTTATTTCCTCTACCACTTTAACCTTAGCAAGCTCTCCAAAAATTGGAGAGACATGCGTAAGGCGGCTCCGACTAGGTTAATATTTTAATTAAATCCGAGTTTTGTTTTTGCTACTTGTACTTCCGGTGCAGACATAAATAAATTCCAAAGCAATCCGGTTCTATGATTTTCAATCATCACCACAGCAGGACCCTGGTCTATGGCCAGATACCTGGGCAGATACCAATTGTATTGTTCACTAAAGGCGTCGTAGAATCCATATTCACCAAATACTTTGCTTCCAAGGTCTTCATAAAGATGTCTTACCACCTTCATCGATTCAGTAGGCGTATAGGGAAAAGACGACAACGCAGCGGTGGGCGATATAACTCCCAGATCTTCGGCCGGGCTATGTGCTGCATACCCATTTATAGAGTAACTGGCTGTGAGACCCCAACAATTTTCTCCATACCCTTTGAATTTTTTTGGATTTTCAAGGCAGTATTGGCGATTAATCAACGTGTGATTTTTATTATGCTCCCAATAATCTGCGTACTGATCCTTAAGGTTCCTGGGATCCAATCCCATAAAAGAATAATGTGACCAGAATAACGGACCGCCGTATTGCTGGGCTCCATTATGCCGAAGGCTAAGATGATAGCCATATTGCTGATGTGTCGGATCATTGCGCATTCCTCCCTTACGAGCCCATCCTTCATGATACACCTCAGCGGGTACTCCATGCGTTGGAGATCCTGCGGCCAGAACATACATAATAAGGCATTCATTGTAACCCTCTACCGCAAAATTCATTACCCATTGTTTGGTAGGGGACCAATGCCAATACAAAACATTTTTTCCGTTCCTGTGCCAGTCGAATTCAACTTCCTTCCACAGCTTATCTATTTTTGCTGCCAAAGCTTTTTCCTCGTTATTTCCATCTTTAAAATATTGACGGACACACAGAAGGCCTTGAAGAAGATAAGAGGTTTCGACAAGATCTCCTCCATCATCGTTCGGACTAAAGGGTTTTACTTTTCCGGTTTCACCATTAAGCCAATGTGGCCATACCCCATGAAATCGGTCCGCTTTTTCCAACCAGTTTACAAGCTTGTTTAACCGCTCAAAGCCTTGCTGACGTGTGATGAAATCTCTTTCGATACCTACCAGAATGGCCATTACACCAAAACCTGTTCCTCCGGAAGTAATAATATGTTTATCATTTTCCGGATATACATTATCGGAATGATAACGCTCTCGTGCAGCCCCTGAAGTCGGCTCAGCACCGTCCCAGAAGTATTGAAAGGTCTTATACTCCACCAATGTAAGAAGGGAATCATCACTTATCGCAACAACGCTTTGCTTTACTACGGCAGGCTTTTGCGTAACACAAGAGATGACAACCAGGAGAAAAGCGAGTGACCTAAAGAATCGTGTTACCATAGTATTAATAAGTAAATCCCAGCGTTGTTATTCCCTGTTGAACTTCGGGGGCTGACATGAACAGATCCCAAAGCAAACCCGTCCGATGGTTCTCGATCATGACAATGATCGGTCCCTGATCAATGGCCAGGTAGGAGGTAGCTGTCCATCCCTCAGTGAGGTTGAAGGAATCATAAAATCCGTATTCACCCCAGAGCCTGTCTCCTAAGGAATAGTAAAAGAATTTCAGCGCTTTCATCGACTCATCCGGTGTATAGGGGAAAGAGGATAGCGCCGCAGTGGGTGTGATCACCCCTTTATCATTGGCTGGTGAATGGGCGTCATAGCCATTCTGATCGTCGCTTGAGGTTAATCCCCAGCAATCGTCACTGTACCCTATATAATTTTTTGGATTTTCGATGCAGTACGAGCGATTTATTAAGGTGGCATTCACATTCTGTTCCCAGTAATTTGCGTAGCCATCACTGAAATGTGGATCTAACCCGAGGTAGGAATAATGCGCCCAAAACAACGGACTTGGACTTTCTAGCGGAAGCTTATATCCATAATAGGTATTGTTCTTTACGATGTCCCCATTTTTTCCATAACCATTTGAGTAAACAATTTTCGGTATGCTGTGCGTTGGAGAAGCTGCCGCTAGGAAATAAGTGATCTGCTGCTCGAAGTATCCATACATAGCAAAGTTCATTTCCCATCCATAGTTTGGAGACCAATGCCAGTACAAAACATTCTCGTTGTTCTTTCTATACCAATCCCATTCTACCTCCTCCCATAGTGTAGTGATACGGTTGATCAGATTATTTCCGGCCGTATCGGATGCATTTAAATACTGCCGAAAGGTAAGCAGACCTTGAACCAGGAAGGAAGTCTCAACCAGATCACCACCGTTATCCTTTGCGCTAAAGGGAACAACTGCCCCCGTACTGCCGTCAATCCAGTGCGACCAGGCGCCGTGGAAACGATCGGCTTTTTCCAAAAAAGTAACGATCTTATTCATCCGCTGAACTCCATCTGATCGTGGAATAAAATCTCTTTCGATGCCAACAACTAGAGCCATGATGCCAAAGCCTGAACCTCCACTTGTCACAATATCTCCTGACGTATCTCGCTCCCGCGCCAAACCGCTAACCGGATGTGCAAAGTCCCAGAAATATTTGAAAGTTTGTTGTTGAACCTTGGAAAGTAATTCTTCATCTGAAATAAGAGGAAACTGTGGAGTTTCGTTAACGGCTGTATAAAAAGTCGTGGAGAAGCCCAAGAAGTTTTCTTCCAAAGCTCCTTTTAAAGAATTCGAAAGGGCGAACTCATATTCGCTTAAATGTTTCAATGGCACAGAACTCGTAATGCTAACGGTCTGACTATTGTTGGAAAATGAGAATACCAATGCGGGAACATTCGGACCTGACGAGTTCACTGGCAGAACCAAGCGAACTTTCTTTTACAGGAGCAGAAAAATGGATGGTCATTGCCAAATCCAACGGAACATCAATGATTCTGCTTACACCCTCAATGTCAGTACCTCCAATTTCAACGGAGGTAATCTGCAGGCTTCCTATAGCCGTTTTAAAACTAATTTCCCTTGGTACAAAAGTTTCTCCGTTTGTTCCCTGTAATTGGTCCGACAGACTAACGGTGTAAATAGTATTGCTAGCAAGAAGTCCGGCAGGATGGACAACAGCTGTGGTCCCCGAAGATATGAAGCTGATATCCATTGCTACGGGTTGCCCATCCTTTGTAAGTGTTATGGCATTTGCTGCAGCTGTCTGGTTCACGGCCGATGAAAAAATAATTGTAATAGTTCGGTCTGTTGGCAAATTATCGCTGACGGGCCCTTCGAGATTAATTTCTGTGGTGCCGATAAACACTCGCACGAGTTCTAAAGGACCTCTGCCGGTGTTTTCTTTTTCACAACTGAACCCAGAGGCAAGGGCAATAAGCAATACTATTTTCCTGATATGCATAACCCGATATAACAATAAGGATCTCGGAATCACCCGAGACCCTTTATTTGTGTTGACTCCCAAACTACTGATTGAATAAGAATACTTAATTTTCCATTACAGTCTGCACTTCTGCTTGTGAGAGTGCTTTGTTGAAGACGTGTAATTCATCCATCAAGCTTTCATCCGAATGATGTCCCCACTCCATGAAGCGCGGATCCCCGGACATAATAGAGAGGATATCGCATCCAGTCCAGTCTACACCAGGAAAATCCCCTTGAGATACCACCTCACCATTTATATAGACCGCAGCGTGACTTGCTGAAATTGTAAAAGCGAAATGCACCCATTCACCTGCGGCAGGATTAACATCAGCATTTGCTCCACCGTCAAACCAATGGTCTGCTGCACCATCACCTACGTTTAATTTAAACCTTTGTTTTCCTGAGGCATCTTCCCTAAAAAACCTGAAGCCAGAGGTACGATTATTCGGAGTAGCCGGAAGGTTAGGGTCAGGAGGCCCTATTACTAAAATTCCGGCACGATCAGGCGAATTATCAACCTTCATCCAGAAGGCAGCACTAAACTCATCGCCTAGCAGGCCAGTTGCGGGAAAAGTCAGGTAAGAACTGGCAGCTCCTGCGTAAGAAGCTCCTTTTGCTCCTACGGCAAAATCCGGTGTTCCCACCACTGTTGCAGGCGTTCCCGTTAAAAATTCATTGTAGTTCCCATTAAAGGTCATGTAAAGTACCTCGCCATCATAAGGCTCATACTTGTCGTCAATGATAGTTTGTACTTCCTCCTGGGTTAGGGCCTGATCGAATATGCGCAATTCGTCCATAAAACTTTTATCGGAATGGTGCCCCCATTCCGTGAAGCGCGGATCTCCGGACATAATGGAAAGAATATCGCACTCTGCCCAGTTTACTCCTGGGAAGACTCCCTGGGAAACAACTTCTCCGTCAATGTAAACAACGACCTCGGTACCTGATATCGTAAAGGCAAAATTAACCCATTCATCCGTGTTAGGAACTACATCGGCTGCTGCTCCTCCATCAAACCAATGGTCTGCTGCACCATCACCAACATTTAATTTAAACCGCTGTTTTCCATCGGCAGCTTCCCTAAAAAACCTGAAGCCAGCTTTGCGGTTGTTCGCTATAGGAAAATTAGCCGGATCGGGCGGCCCCATCACTAACACTCCGGCCCGATCGGGGGAATTATTCACCTTCATCCAAAAAATTGCGCTGAACTCATCGTTTTGCAAACCAGTAGTCGGAAATGTCAGATAAGCATTGTCTGCCCCTTTATAGGCATTTCCTCCCACTGCACCCTGCCCGGCAAAGGCGGGTGTTCCCACGATTGTTGGATCTGAAAAAGTCACCAATTCTTTAAATCCGACCTGAGTATCAAAAGACATATAAAACACTTCTCCAGGATATCGGGGTAAATACGGTGGGGCCTTCTCAAAGGTAGCCGTGGAGGTTGTGGTTTTGTTGTCAATGTCGGTAGCGGTAATCGTCAGCGTGTGCTGTCCGTTTTCAAGACCTTCGTACATTAAATCTTCCACAATAAGCTTTCGATAATCCACGAACTCTGTGAGGGTTCCAACTTCGTCAGCGTCCACTGATACGGTTATGGTTTTGAGCTCGATGTCATCGGTGACTTCGAAATCGATACCAATATTGGTAACAAGTTCTCCTACTTTTATCTGCGTTCCTTCTGCCGGAAACTTCATTGTTATCGCGGGGGCTGACAGATCCGGCCCCGGGCTAACTGCAGTGATGTCGTCAATATAACCGTCGTCGCAGGCCACTGCAAAAATTACGGCTATCGTTCCTGCCAATATATTTTTATAAATTTTCATAGTTTCAATTAGTTTGGTTGAGCTTCTCTAAGTTGTGGCAGTATATCCACCTGAGCCTGCGGATAGGGCAAATACTGTTCGTCAGGTGAATACGTCCATACTTGACCTCCCTCTGAGCCGTTAAGCTCCGCTGTTCTGTCATGTCTAACGAGATCTTCAAACCGGGTTCCCCATTCCATAGACAATTCGGCAAATTTTTCATCCAGAACATCATCAATCGTAACGCCGGTTAGATTTCCTAAACCAGCCCGGGATCTGACTGCATTGACAGCAGCATCTGCCGTCATAGCCCCGCTTGCTGCTCCCATTGTCAGGGCCTCTGCGTGCATTAGCAATATCTGAGCATAGCGGATACAAATGAAATTCTTGCTACTGCCGTAATCCACACGCCCTGGTGTAAGCTGAGTCGATGGTAAGTAGTGTTTACCGCTGGAAAATATAGCTCTGGGTTCATCATCACCGTTTGTATTGCCAATGATGTCGCCGTCGCGCGTCTTGTTTGATATCCAAGCTGGCAACGGGCCATACTCGTCCTCAAGAGTATTAATTCCTTGTAGCGTAAATAGAACACTTGTTTCAAGTCTCAATTTTTCACCGCGATCGAGCATGAATTTAATGTACTTGCGAGAAGGCTCCCAGAAACCCCAGCCGCTGCTGGCGCCTGAAACAACCGGCGTCCATGCATTAGGTCCGAAAAATGCATTCAAGTAATTTTTTTCTGTTCCGGATGCCTGATTGAAATCTGAATATTGTAATTCAAGAATATTTTCCTTATTCAGTTTTCCCGGTTTCTTGAACAGGTTGTAGTAATCCGGTTCCAGGGAAAAAAGATTAGAGCCTATGATCTCACCGGTGGCATCTGCAGCGCCTTGATAGTCTTTCAACTCAAGGCTGGCCATCGCCCTGATGGCAAGCGCTGTGTGCTTTGTTATACCTCCGGGTATGTCCGTTCTCTGATTCGGATGAACTGTCGGCAACACAGGTATGGCCGCGTCGAGTTCATCAATGATATGTTGCATTACCTCTTCAGGAGTTGACAGTTCAACGTTGTAGAGTTCCTGCGATTGAGAACTGGTTGGAATCAACAAGGCTCCCCACATCCGCGATAATTGATAAAGCTCAAATGCGATCATTACTCTGATTTCAGCCATATACTGGTCGGCCAGAGCAGGGTTAGACGCGAATTCTCTATACTTTGTAATTTGTTCGAGTGCTCCATGAAAAGAGAAGACATCTTCATGGAATCTTTGCCAGGCAGCGTTGGTCATCCAGTTATCCTGAACATACCGGAATTCGTCAGTTGCCTTTAGCGGTTCCTGGTCTCCCTGTGCACGCACATCGTCCCCTCTTACGGCTAATACCGGAAAGGTCTCCCATTCGAGCTCATACAATTTCGCATAAGCGCCAAGCCACAAACCAGCCATGTTTTCAGTCTTGGTGTAGTCGATATTCTCCACCAGCGGTTGCTTATCCAATCCCTCATTTAGCATATCATCACAAGATGTGATGGTCGCCAGCATCACGCAGACGGCTAACAATTTCTTGCTCATTTTAATGAATTTCATAATCATCATTTATAGTTGTTGATAATTCCTTTAAAACTTAACATTCAATCCCACTGTGTATACAGCAGGGATCGGGTAGGTCTGGCGATCTACACCAGTCGCACGCTCTGTTATACCGGTTGCACGATCTACATAGTCGCCCACTTCTGGATTAAATCCATTGTAATTAAACACCGTAACGGGGCGCTCTGCAGTGAGGATGATCCGGGTTTCGGGTACTTTAATTCCGAATAATTCTTTGTCTACCACGTGGTAGGAAAGGCGTACGTTCTGAATACGGAAATAGGATCCGTCCTCAACAAAGTAATCGCTCATGGTTAAGTTCCAGGATTTTCTGAGGCCTGCGGCGGAAGGATATTTATTAGAAGAGCCTTCCCCGGTCCACAGGTTGTTTGCCAATTCTGCATCGATATTTGTATCGTTCGTGAAGATCAGTTCACCTCTTTTCCTGTTCAGGATACTATGGCCTGACATCCCCTGGATATTGCCTGTGAGTTCGAAACCTTTGTAGGTGACACCCAAGTTAAATCCGTAGGTAAACGAGGGAAGAATATTGCCCAGTACCACGCGATCGGTAGCATCAATAACCTTATCTCCATTCTGATCTTTAAAATGAAAGTCTCCCGGAACGATCCCTCTTTCCTGAATCATTTCTGCTGTTAAACTATTCGTAATCTCTGCTTGATTCTGATACACACCTTCAACTTCAAGTCCAAAAAATGCATTGATCGAC
Organism: uncultured Bacteroidota bacterium; assembly: GCA_963837415.1. GTDB lineage: Bacteria > Bacteroidota > Bacteroidia > Cytophagales > Cyclobacteriaceae > Chryseolinea. Next base: position 531,688 of record CAWING010000013.1, read on the forward strand.
TCACCTACAATGGAACGTTGCCGGAATTCGGCCTGCCCGGCATCCAGGTAGCTTTGTCCTCCCATGCTGAGAACTTCATTCTTTAGTGTGCCAATGTTGCCCCCAATGGTGTATGACAGATCAGACGAAATTCTTCCCGTCCAGTTTGCAGCTACTTCGAGACCTGAATTCCTGATCTCGGCCACGTTTCTTCGAATAACATCGGCCTGTGCAGGCAATGTCAACGTAGTTACGGCATCGTGGGTATCGCGGATGTAGTAATCAACATCCAGCGTCAATCGGTTATCGAAGAAAATGGATGTTAGCCCCACATTGGTTTCTTCAACCGTTTCCCAAACGTCTACCAGATCAAACGTGTTATCAATGACAATCCCCTGGACGAGTGCATCATTTACAGCCGTTGCAACGGAAGTAATAGTAGGTTGGCCCACGGCCGACGCTACACCATCATTACCCAGCTGACCCCAGCTTCCTCTAAGCTTCAAGTAATTAATAGCGGGCACCTCGAAAAAGTTCTCTTCGGAAATGACCCAGCCTGCGCCAAACGTCAGGAAGTTACCCCACTTCTGGCTGAATTTATTGGTACCATCCCTTCTGAATGTACTGTAAAGCAAATACCGCTCATCGAAATTATAGGCTACCCGACCGAAATAAGAAACACCGAATTCACGACCCCCAACGTCACCGGTACTTCCAATGTCATATTGTCCATGTCCGGTAGGTATAAACCAGGTCTGTTCTTTATCGGGGTCCAGCGTTGCAATATTGGTAGCTCTCACAAAATTGCCTTCGGTTACTTCGCTCCGGTAAGAATAACCGCCCAGCAGGGTCAGGTTGTGAAGTCCGAAACTTTCAGTATAAGTGAGCGTATTATCCAGGATCTGGTTAAGCGATGTTTCGCTTCTACGTTTAATGGCATTCTGAACATTGGTTTCTCCATTATGATATGCGAAATCCACATTGCGCTGGGCAACCGTTTCATAATTGTAGTTATAAGCCATCTTGAACGAAAGCTTATTGGGAATGAGTTGATAGTCGAAATAAAAATTGCCAAGAATTTTACCAATAGTTGACCTGTAATTAGTATAGTGCAGGTTGTAGAACGGATTCTGCTGACCCCGGTAGCCCAATTTCTGGGCATTGGCAAGGCGGAGCGGTGTAGCAGCCGTATTTTGATCGTCAAAAACAGGTATAATCGGAACAGCAAAAAATGCATTCAACCATGCTGAATTATCGCCAACGAATTGCGTGGCATTGCTCAGGTTTACAGTTCCGCCTATCGTTAATCTTTCGGTGGCCTTAAAATCAATTTTGGTCCGGAAGTTCAGACGCTCGTACTCATTTTTTGTCACTTTCAGGAGACCTTCCTGATCAAAATAACTGACACCGACAGAATATCTGACACCCTCGTTTCCTCCATTTACAGAAACCGTGTGATTTTGTATGGCAGCTGTTCTTAGAACTTCATCATACCAATCTGTATTTACATTTGGCACATCTGGATCAATCCTGCTTCGACCGTAACGTGCAAACGCATTGTTAATGAAGGAGGCGTCAGCAGTCGAACCTGTTGCCAGTGCGTAGCGGGTAAACTGCTGTGCATTTGCCATTTTAAGAACATTCTGAGCTACCTGCACACCGTAGTATCCATTATAATCAACTTCAGTTTTCTTATTATAAGAACCCGACTTCGTTGTAATTAATACAACACCATTGGCAGCCCGCACACCGTAAATAGAAGCAGCAGAAGCATCTTTTAAGACCGAGATTGTCTCAATGTCTGCAGTATTTAAAAAATCGATGTTGTCAAAAAACATTCCATCCACCACGTACAGTGGCTCCGATTTTCCCTCAGCCGGGAATGAACCCATACCTCTTACGCGAACGGTTGGACTGGCCCCCGGTGCTCCGTTGCTAATTATCTGTACACCCGGAACCTTTCCCTGAAGGGACTGCATTGCCTGACTGGTTGGCGTTTTCACAATTTCATCCCCCTTCACCGTGGTAATGGCTGATGTGAGCTCTTTTTCCTGCATAGAGCCATAACCGATGACAACGATCTCATCCAGAGAAGTAACGTCTGATTCCAGGACTACATCAATTGTCGTTCGGCCTTCGACCTGAACCGTCATTGCCTTAAAGCCAACAAATGAGAATACCAACGTATTCTCTGAAGGCGATAATTTTAGGAGTAGTTACCATCAGCATCCGTAGTGGTACCTGTTGTTGTTCCTTGAACAATAACATTCACACCAGGTAATGAAGTGCCATCTTCTTGGGAAGTTACCTTTCCGCTTACTTGCCTCTCCTCCTGGGCCGCAGCCGCAAAGCACAACACACTGTGCAACAGCACTGTAAATAGTAGTTTTCTAATCATAGGGATACGCGTTTTGATTTTAGCGATAATCTAAGTTTGGATTTTTCAAGCTTATAATGTAATATTTTCACTAAAATGCGCTCAAACTCAAGCATTGGATGTGCATATAGCCACAAGCAGTTTTTTCAGAAAAAAAACATTGATTTCAAACGATTCCTACCATACTTAAGGGAATTCTATAGGAGAGTCTTGCGCATAAAAAACATGCCTCGAAACGTTGTACTAAGCTTATTAGAACGGAATGCGGTCAGGGTTCTTCCTTAAGGACGGTGCAGGGGAAACTTTCGAATGACCTTCGGATAACAAGATATCTTCTTCCCATCTGGAGATACGCGAGGCCTTTTACCGCTTTTCTCCAGGTCGTTGATTCGCTCAGCCACCTTATGCTTAAATCCCCAGAGCGTATTGACCCGCAATTTCAATTGGTCTGCTAAGGTTTCCAGTGTAAAATCCTTGTTGCCGACAACAGTCAGATAAGTAATATAAAATGCCTTTTCGATAGGAAATTTGATGCTGTGAAATATGGTATAGGAGGTAATGGACTCGTTGTATCCACAGCGTGTACATCTGCGGGAAAATTTTTGCGCTCCGTCAAAATACTTTTCATTCCTGCATTTTCGGCAATGAAAGCCTTTAGCCCATTTCAGATTCTCCAGAAATCGATAACAAGCCAGTGTATCCGGATACAAGGTTTTGAACTGCACATAATCCATCGTTTTTTCCATCAGACGCTCGTTCAGCACTTCCTTTATACTGTTTTTCAATTTCCAGTTATCGAGGTCAAGGATGGAATTGATCTGGTTGATCTCGTATGACTGGCGTTCGAGCTTCTTATTCGTTGCCTCTAATAAGCTATTTTTGTCATTTAACTCGATGGTGCGTTCTTGCACTTTTTGTTCCAATTCACGATTTACTTTGTCTTTCAATTGCATGTTCACCTCATGCTGGATGAATGATCCTTTTTAAAGCTCGATCACGCATATCTTTCAGGATCCGTATTCTGTCCCCCAATGCAAAAGTGAGGAACAACATTTCCAATACGAAGCTGATGTGGAGGCTATAGTGCAACGGAGTAGTAAAGGGAAGGACATTAAAATACACCATCGATCGGATGAAAAAACCCGTAAATAGAACACCGTAAGCAATAACAAAGAACCGTGCTGGCCTATAACCTTGTTTCCATACTTTAATGGCTGTATAGAAGATCAATGACAAAGGAATGATCTCAATATTCCGATAGGTTAGCAACTGTGGAAAGAAGAAAAATTCGACTACAAACCAGGCAGAACGGGCAATAATCATCCATTTCAAAGCCTTGTCCAGCGCAGGAGCATTTGCCTCGTGTACTCAGAAATCTGCGGGTAAAAATCAGGCTCCAGAAAATCACGGAATATAATGTGACTCCCACGGCATAGTTATTCCACTCCGGATGATTGGGCCACAGATATTGAAATCCGATCCCATCATAACTCATCGCATAAGCAGCAACACTTAGAATGTAAATGATGTAGTAAATATTTTTGATCTCGCGAATGGCGAGAAACACAAGAAAATTATACAAGCTGATGATAAGTACCATCCCATAGAATGTGCCAAATAAAAAGTATTCGTTCAGCGCATAATACACGAAGCGGTCGACCGATCGAAATGCAATACGGATGTCCGCAAATTCATGAGACCGCACATTGAAGTAGTAATACATCACCGTATCGGACTTCATGTTGAGTACAATCTCAAAATTCTTATGCCGAAAGGTCCGTTTCGCAAAAGGCTGACTATCGCCCATGGCGATGTTTTGGTAGGAGCCGTTTTCCTGTGGGATATAAGCATCGATAAAGTCGATGGTCTGGTCATAGAACTCCAGAAGCCAGATTCTATTTGTCTTTGTCGTGTGTTGAATAGGAAGTCTTATCCAGTATGATGCTTCCGCTTTAAAATCTTTGTTCTGATAGGATGGAAAAGACTCAAAACGATTGGAGAAACTATTCGAAGATACCTGCCAGAACGAGACGCTGTTGGTGGTGTCGACATAAAAGGTAAGCTCATAGGGCATGAAGTTACGTTCAATGACTGCATCGTTAACTGTCACAACGGTTTGACCAACAAGGTGCTGGAAGGAACTCATCGCCACCACCACAAACCAAAATCTTTTCCACGCCATGTTGAAAAATTTATTTGCCTAAACGGTACACATAAATTTCGAACAGAGTTACTATCTCCTATCGACACGATCTTACAAATATCAGGAAAAGTTACATTTTTATTTACTGAGTTAGGTACCTACTAGTTTCGCCAATTCTGCACCTCGATTGAGTCTTGAGATTCCATAGGAGATCCTCCGTTTTCAATTCGGTAATGAATGATGTTGAACCCTTGATTTGTGGGATCTAAACTAGTGCTCTAGGATCTCATGATCTCGCGCTTTTACCACTTGCTTTTTCCATTCATCAACTTCTTTTCTTCTTTGCTGAAGCTCTTGTTCCGAAGGCTTATAATCGATTAATAATTTCAAATCAGGTTGGCCCCCATCTATCCATGCGGTATACCAGAAATCACCCATCATCTTAATAGCAGCGCGCATCTGGCGTTCGACCATGCCATCGAGAATCTTATGATATGCTTTTGAATATTCGAGTGCATAGACTTTAACGGTTTGTCTTCCTTTCGTTTCAAAAGAGTATTTTTTTTCTCTAAATTTCTCAGCCAATTTCTTCTCTTCTGACAACACAAATTTTACTTGGAGGTTGGCCGATTCAATTCCTTTCCATATTGCCAACTGAGGATTGATAAGATATTCGGCTTTACCCACAAAGAAATCATAGTGGTCGGAGAACAGCTCCGGTAACCTGGACTCCCAGAACCCATGAATACCCTCCTGGCCAGTAAGCTGACCGTTATAATTTTCCGTTGTATGCAAGGGTACGTGCGCATCGGCAATGTAATGCCCTAACTCAGCAGAAAGCTTCAAAATTCTTTCCGGATCGCGAATTAGAAATGCATCTTTTAGACGATAGTACATCGTGTTAATATGCCAGGGCACAATACCATAAGCCTTCAACGTATCTTCGGAATATTTTTCAACAGCTGCATTCCAAAACCTTGGCATAGTATATAAAGAACTGTCTCCATAATGATCAAGATCTATATAATGCCGGGGAGCTTCTTCGGGTACCGAAAACCTTCTTCTATCCGGATTAATTGAAGCTTCGGTGATGTAAGAAATATTTTTCTTATAAAACCCAATCATTCCCGGTGGAAGAGTAAATACCGCCAATCTGTTAATACGCTGATGAGCAAAGAATCCCCATCCAGAAATAACGAGCAATATGCTGATTAAGAAAACGAAACAGAAAAGCTTCTTCATTAATTATAATTACACCTAACGGGAATTGACTTATCGACCCTGTAATTTAAAAGAAAAAATTAATAGCTGAGCGCATTTTTAGGCATCCCTTAAAGTCTGAAAAAATGAAGGGGGCTAATCGCGAACGGAAACGTTGGAATTTGTCTATTAATGTAATGTGAACCAATCCCTGGCCACAACGTGTGAAGTCTTAATCTGGGAATTGCTTCACCCCGACGCTTATACCAGCCCTTCGTTGCCAATGACGAACTGCCTTACCTTTGGACTGAATTATGGAACCTGGGATTCCTAATCATTTAAGATGGCTGAATATTGCTATTTATACTAGGCGAATTGATTTTTAACCTGCTTTTGCAAATCCCATAAATCCCTTTACCTTTGCAATCCTTATTTTTAGCACAATATGGCAAATCACAAATCAGCAGAAAAAAGAATCCGGGCTAACGAAGCAAAAAGGGTAAGAAACCGCTATCAGAGCAAAACTACCCGTACTTTTATAAAAAAATTAAGAACTACGACAGTTAAGAACGAAGCTGAAACCTTGCTCAAAGAGGTTTCCTCGATGATCGATAAACTGGCAAAGAAAAATATTATCCATTGGAAAAAGGCAGCCAATCAAAAGTCAAAATTGACTAAAATCGTAAATAAGCTGGCCTAAAAACTTACAAAGAACTTCTATTCCTATTCAACCTCGCCCTAAGCGGGGTTTATTTTTTTAGGGAATTAGGTATTTTTATTTGCTAGGCCGTATTTTAGAGCTTTCAAAATCGTTAGCTGTTATGAATTCGGAAGAAAAAGCACTCAACATTAAGAGTTGGTCACCGGAAGACCGTCCTAGAGAAAAACTTATTTTAAAGGGAAAATCGGCGCTCTCGGATGCCGAGCTTATTGCCATCCTGCTTGGTTCAGGCACAACCACCTTGAGTGCTGTGGAGTTGGCTAAAAAAGTATTGCAATCTGCAGGAAATAATCTTCACGAATTGGCAAGATTAACCGTTAAAGATCTTATCAAAACCCGAGGCATTGGACAAGTAAAAGCATTAACCATCGTGGCCGCATTGAATTGGGCCGCAGAAGAAAAGAATTGGAAGGAAATGAGAAGCCTAAAATAGCCGGTTCTAGAGATGTATATGACTTAATAAAATCCGATTTGCTCGACATTGCCCATGAAGAATTTTGGATACTGTTGCTTAATCGCGCTAATCGGGTCATAAAAAAAGCACAGGTCAGTCAGGGCGGCGTGGCCGGAACTGTTGCGGATCCTAAAATTATTTTCAAATTAGCCTTAGACGAATTAGCCAGTGGTATAATCCTGGCCCATAATCATCCATCTGGTAATCTAACCGCTAGTCAGGCAGACCTTGATCTTACCAAAAAATTAAAGGAAGCTGGTAAATTGCTCGACATACAGGTTCTGGACCATCTCATCGTTGCAGGGCAAAAATATTTTAGCTTTGCCGACGAAGGGATTAATTTAGATTATCCGTTAATAGTTATCCGTTATCCGTTAATTGTCGAGGAGGTGTGAATGCTGCCCATAATTGCGGATAATGATAATTACGTAAAGACACACCCAGGTCCCCGCACCCACGGATTACGGATAACTATTAACGGATAACGGATGAAAAGAACTCGATATATAATTTCCGGCTTGTTATTGATTGCTTTACCCATTTTGCTTGCGCAGGTAATGATGCGTAAGGATGAGGCTGATCAGTCCTAAAAAGAAATCACTGCCGAAGCCGTCCAAAAAAAGTCAATCCCCACCTTCAGCAATTGTTGGCCGATTATGAAAGTGAAATTCGTTCCTTATCAACGGAATCAAACACACCGGGAGCAGCAATAGCAGTCGTTCACGATTCAACTATTGTTTTTTTAAAACCTTATGGTGTAAAACAAGCAGGCACTTCAGATTCAATTGATGTAAACACTGTATTTCGGATTGCATCTGTATCCAAATGTTTTGCATCTTTCTTAACAGGCATCCTGGTGGAAGACAGGGTTTTTTCCTGGAACGATCATGTCATTGATTATTTCCCCAATTTTACTTTAAAATCGCCGGAGGAAACACAGAAGCTCTGCATCCGTAATGTACTGTCTCATACCACAGGATTACCTTACCATGCTTACACAAATATGGTTGAGGAGGGATCGTCTCTCGATTCTATGCTTTCATGGCTAAAGAAAATTAATCTTGTCTCAAAAGTTGGCGAAGGTTACAGTTATCAAAACGTGGCGTACAGTCTTATCGGACCCGTGATTCAATCGGCTACTGGTAAATCATTCGAAAGTTTAATGCAGGAAAAGGTATTTCTTCCATTAAAAATGAAAACGGCTTCCATTGACTATGCCAGTATCATGCAAAATACAAATGTTGCTAAGCCTCACATGCAAAGGAGCAGGCGATGGGTATCTGCAAAAATTACGGACACTTATTATAATGTAGCTCCTGCTGGAGGTATCAATGCCAGTATTTCCGACATGGCACAATGGATGATTGCACTACTTGGAAATCGCGAAGATGTAATTACTAAGAATACGTTGAGGCAGCTCTATACGTCCTGTTGTGAAAGCCCGCTCAAAGAACAGGAATTATGGAAGGATGCACAGATTAAGCGATTCATTTTACGGATTGGGTTGGCGTATACTCCACTATCCTAACGACACTTTAATTTATCATGGAGGATATGTTAATGGTTATCGAAGCGAGGTAGCTGTAAATCCTAAAGACAAAATTGCAATTTGTATACTGGCAAATGCACCTGGTGAACTAGCAGACAATGGTATTCCTTTATTTTTTAATTTGTTCAATACCCGGCGCGATACTATCAACGCCTGGGAAGAAAACAATAAAAAAATATTCCTGGGATTGCCCGCTATTCAATGAAAGCTAAAAACATAATTTTTCTGGTATCGGCAGCAGTCGTCCTGATTAGTTTAATATATTCCTTTCGAGGCAGCCGTGATCAATCAGCGTATGCTGAAGAAATAAAAAAAGAGCGGGAAGAAAAAGATCGGTTCATGCACACTTCTGACGAATCTCCGTTTGCCGATCAGCCAAAAGATTTTAAAGGTCTCAATATTATCCTGTAGACCCTAAATATAATATCATAGCAGACCTAACGCCAGTTGAAAATAAAAAAACAGTTACACTTGCGACAAACGATGGTAAGGAACAAAATTATATTGAATATGCTTATGCGGAATTTGATCTCGATGGATACCATCATAAGCTATTGATACTGGAAGTGACTGATATGGGTCAATTTCGCGGACAACTTTTTTTTGCGTTTGGGGATGAGACCAGCGCCGGAGAAACATATGGAGCCGGTCGATATCTCGATTTGGCAAAATTGCCCGGTAGCAGCACGGTAACATTGGATTTTAACAAAGCTTATAATCCCTATTGTGCTTATTCCGAAAAATATTCCTGCCCGCTTCCTCCATCGGAAAATCTTTTGAAAATACCCATCAAAGCAGGGGAAAAAACCTACCATTAATACATATGTCTTTCAATACAACTAACCACCTTTGAATTCTGGCTTTAAACTCTTGGAAGTTCTTTCTCTAAAGTATTTTTATTTCCTTGCGAAACTTTACTTTTGACCCCTTCTTAAATTAGAAATGACCATTTCAACCAACTGGCTTAAAGAATATATTGATATTCCGGAATCTCCTGAAGAGATTAGTCATTTGCTTACCTCAACAGGTCTTGAAGTAGAAAGTTTAGAAGTCCATGAAACAGTAAAAGGTGGCTTGCAAGGATTGGTTGTTGGAGAAGTATTAACATGCGCTAAACATCCCAATGCAGATAAACTTTCTTTAACAACAGTCGATGTAGGCAGCAACCGGATTTTACCGATCGTATGTGGTGCTCCCAATGTGGCAGTAGGACAAAAAGTTATTGTGGCTGTTCCTGGTACAACATTGCATCCCTTGAAAGGCGAACCTTTCACCATAAAGTCCACCAAAATCCGCGGGGAACAATCTGAAGGAATGATCTGTGCAGAAGATGAGATCGGATTAGGAGATAACCATGAGGGTATTATAGTATTGAAAACGACCACTCCTAACGGTACCCCTGCTTCTCATTTTTATAATGTTCAAACAGACTATGTTCTGGAAATTGGATTAACTCCTAACCGTGCGGATGCTGCATCACACGTTGGAGTCGCACGTGATATAAAGGCTTCAAAGAATAGAGAACTGAAGCTTGCCTTCTGTTGATAATTTTCAAATTGAAAATAAAAATCTCAAGATCGACGTTGAAGTTGAAAATTCAGAGGCATGTCCACGGTATTCTGGCGTAACAATTTCGGGATTGAAAGTAGAAGAGTCTCCAGATTGGTTAAAGAACAGACTATTGTCCATCGGGCAGACGCCGATCAATAATATTGTAGACATTACAAATTTTGTTTGCCATGAACTAGGGCAACCTCTTCATGCTTTTGATGCTGAGCAAATAACGGGCAATAAAATAATTGTAAAGACATCTTCCGGAAGGAACACGTTTATCACACTTGATAAGAAAGAAAGAATTTTGAAAGCAACCGATTTGATGATCTGCGATGCTCAGGAAGGAATGTGTATTGCAGGCGTTTTTGGCGGGGTCAAATCTGGGATAACAGAAAAAACAAAAAGTATTTTTCTTGAAAGCGCCTATTTTTCTCCGGAGTACATTCGCAGAACTTCCATGCATCATCAATTAAAGACAGATGCCTCATTCCGCTTTGAACGCGGTACGGATCCAAACATTACCGTGTATGCGTTGAAACGAGCCGCTATGTTAATTAAGGAAATTGCAGGAGGAGAAATCTCCTCTGATATAGTGGATGTGTATCCCACAAAAATTGAAAATCGTTTAATTGTTGTAAAAGATAAAAATATAGATCGTTTAATCGGCAAGATCATTCCGCAGAGAAGAAATCTTTTCTATTTTGCAACGCCTAGATATTCAGATTATTAACAAAAATGAAGCATCTTTTACAGTTTCCGTCCCGCCTTATCGAGTTGATGTTATCCAGGAAGCCGATATCGTAGAAGAAATCCTTCGTATTTACGGATTTAATAACATTGAGCTTTCCGACACAGCACGCACTGATTACCTTGCTGCGTTTCCCGCCGAAAGATCTTAACAAATACAAAAGAACAATTGGAGAACTGCTTGTTTCCAATGGATTTTTTGAAATCTGGACAAACTCTTTAACCAATTATACCTATCAACAAAAACACAACCTTAATTTTAAAGGGATGCCGTTGAAATATTAAATAAACTGAGTGAAGAGCAAGGTATACTTCGTCAAACATTGCTCTTCACAGGCCTGGAAGTTTGTGCTTATAATATAAATCGCAAGCAAAAAGATTTAAAGTTATTTGAATTCGGAAAGATATATTATAAGGAGGGACAAGTATCACGAAGAGGAACGGTTGGCTCTGTATATGACGGGCAACGTGCAAACTGAAAATTGGCAACATAAATCTCAAGCAGTCGGTTAGCTATTATGACCTTGCGCAGCACGTACATCACATCTTGATTAAATCAGGAGTAGTTTAATGTTAAGCAGGAAACAATAAACGATCAGCTTTTCGACTATGGAGCGAAATTGTTAAGCGGCACCAAAGAAATTGGTAAGGTTGGCAAAGTAAAACAAGCCTTGCTGAAAGATTTTGGCATGAAGCAAGATTTATTTTACGCAGAGCTGAATACATCCTTGCTTTTCCAGTCAGCAAACCCTAAGTTAGTAATTCAGGAAGTTGCAAAGTTCCCTGAGGTAAGACGCGACTTGTCACTCGTATTGGACAAGCAGCATAAGCTTCGAGGAAATACACAACCTGATCATGGAGGCAGAGAAGCGGTTGATTAAGAACATCATAGCTTTTGATGTTTATGAAGGGGAAAATATTCCGAAGGGTAAAAAAGCATATGCACTTGGTTTTACTTTGTTAAATGAGACCAAGACCCTGACGGATGAAGAGATTGATAAAACGATGGAGCGACTGATGACAGCATTGGAACAAAAATTTGGAGCTTTAATTAGAAAATAATGACAGTCTAGGAGGAAAGTGTAAGAAAGGTCAACGCATACGCCTGGAAGCTACACTTACACCCCTATACGTAAATAACATTGCATGGATCAGGAACTTCTTAAAACCAATCTTAATGGGTTGGAGCGTAAAATTTTGGTGCTCGTCAATGAGCATAAAAACCTGAAGGAAGAGCTGAAAAGCCTGAAAAGAGAAAACCAGGAGCTGAAAACTGCCGTACGAGTTCGCGACGAACAAATCGCAGGTTTTCATAATCAATTGAAAATCACTAAAATTGTGGATAGTATTAACCCGGAAGACGGAAGTGTTTCGGAGTTGAAGAAAAAAGTGGACGATTACATTCGTGAAATAGACAAGTGCATCGCCCATTTAAGCAGATAAGAAAAACCCTGTAAGATTATTTGATGGAGGATCTTTCTATAAAAATCAAAATAGCCGACCGTGAGTACCCTATGAAGGTAAAACTTACGGACGAAGAGCGGGTTAGAATGGCCGGCAAACTCATCAATGAAAAGATAAAATCTTATCGGGAACAATTTGGGATTGATGATAAACAAGATTTATTGGCCATGGTGGCGTTTGATTGCCTCATAGATAAGATGGCAGCAGATGAAACGTACCAGGTCATTGATCAAACCGTGTTTGAAAAGGTAAATCAACTCAATCATTTAGTTTCCCAATCTATTCTCTAGCCTTCACTCCTTCATTCTTCTGAGCCAAGGCGGCAACCGCGGGGTGTTTATAACCTAAATTTTTTATGTCAACAACCGTCATAGCTATTGTAGCCAGCATTATCGCTACGATTGTGCTGAGCCCTTTGATCGGTTCATGGCTGTATAAACGAAAGCTTCAAAAAAATGAAGAGAATGCCTGCAGCGAAAGCCAAGCTCATTCTGAAAGAAGCAGAGATTGCAGCGGAGAATCTGAAAAGAGACAGAATTCTGGAGGCTAAAGAAAAGCTTCTCAAAATGAAAACTGAATTTGAGGAAGAAGCAAACAAGAAAAAAAGCCTCATTATCAGCAACGAACAAAAGATCAAACAACGCGAACAGACACTCAGCAAGGAAATTGAAAATCTAAAACGAAAAGAAGGTGAATTGGACGATATCCGCACCGACCTAGCGGCTCAACTTGAGCACACCAAAAAGCGCAAGGAAGAACTGGATAAATTCAATCAGCAAAAAATCCAGGTCCTCGAAAATATTAGCAAGCTAACAGCAGAAGAAGCCCGCGAGCAATTAGTGGCATCACTGAAGGATGAAGCACAAACGCGCGCATCAAGCTACATCAAGGATATTATGGAGCAGGCTAAATTAACAGCGACCAAAGAAGCAAAGAAAGATCGTAATAGAAACCATTCAACGCACGGCTACAGAACATGCCATCGAAAATTGCGTGTCGATCTTTAATATAGAAAGCGATGATATTAAAGGTAAAATCATTGGCCGTGAAGGACGGAATATTCGTGCACTGGAAGCTGCCACTGGTGTAGAAATTATTGTCGATGATACTCCTGAAGCCATCATTATTTCCGGGTTTGATCCCGTACGAAGAGAAATTGCCAGGCTTTCGCTGCACCGGCTTGTGCAGGATGGAAGGATACACCCCGCCACGAATTGAAGAGATCGTGGCAAAAACGTCAAAGAATATTGAAGATGAAGTCGTGGAGATCGGCGAACGCACCGTGATCGACCTGGGTATTCATGGCTTACATCCTGAACTGGTTCAGAATGGTAGGCCGTATGCGTTTCCGTTCATCTTACGGACAAAATTTATTGCAACACTCTCGTGAAGTGGCCAACCTGTGCGCGATCATGGCGAGTGAACTGGGCCTGAATGTCAAACAGGCAAAGCGTGCCGGACTTTTGCATGACATCGGAAAAGTATGGCCCGAAGAACTCGAAAAACCTCACGCAATTGTGGGGATGGAACTCGCCCAGAAATACAAAGAGCATCCTGCGATTTGCAATGCTATAGGCGCACATCACGATGAGATCGAAATGACAAGTATAATTTCCCCTATCGTGCAATCATGTGATGCCATCAGTGGAGCACGACCTGGTGCCAGGCGCGAGGTAATGGAACAATACATCAAGCGCCTTAAGGAATTGGAACAGCTTGGACTAAGCTTCGATGGTGTGGATAAATGTTACGCCATACAAGCAGGCCGCGAGTTGCGCGTAATCGTCGATGCTGAAAAAGCAACGGACGAGCGCGCGGGCCAACTGAGCTTCGACATCTCCCAAAAAATTGAACGGGATATGCAGTATCCCGGTCAGGTAAAAGTAACGGTGATTCGCGAGATGAGAAGCGTGGCTTACGCTAAGTAGCCAATAGAAAATTCGTAACGCAAAAGTCCCCGATGTGGGGACTTTTTTTTTATCCAGTCGATAGGATGAGTTTGATTTATGTTAACGGTGTAACTAGCTCGCTATTTATAATTATATTTATTTTTTTAGAATACGCCTCAAATGCCTAATACCGTTCGTGTAATTCTTTTCTTGTCCGCATTTTATAGCTGGTGCGTACCTACGCTTTGTTATGGGCAACAAAACAAAGTTGACACAGCGTTTCTAGCCCTTTCTAAAACGAAAAGTATAGAACTCTATTCACAAGCTTTCCTAAATCAATCCAGACTTTATAATGGAAGTGATTATATCATTTATCAATCACACGACGAGGAACATCCTTATTTTAAAATAGAGGATTGGACTAATGGATCGATAGTTTATGAGGGTGAACTTTATAATAATGTGGACCTTCTTTATGACATAAGTAGTGATAATGTAATAATCGAACATAACAGGGGTAATCCTATAAAATTACTTGATGAAAAAATCCAAAGCTTTTCTCTATTAAGTCACAAATTTGTCAGGCTTAAAGGAGATGAAACGAATAAAATTTCCGAAGGATTTTATGATCAATTGTATGATGGCCCATCAAAAGTTTACGCCAAGCATTGGAAAATATACCAAGAATCATTGGATCAGGGAGAAGTAATACCCAGGTTTGAGGAAGGTAATCAGCACTATATTGTTAAAAAGGGAATTTTCTACGCTGTTAAGAGTAAAGGTTCAGTACTTCAAGTTTTCGATGACCGTAAGCAGGATGTAAAGGATTTTATAAGAAAAAATCATATCCGTTTCAAGACTGATCGCGAAAAAGCTATAGTAAGCATTACTGAATTTTACGACATACCAAAAAATTAGCTATGCCTGCATTTTACCGAAGTGTCATCGTTCTGGTTCTATTCAATTTTATTCAACCTGCTAAAGCACAACAAGAATCGCTTATCAATGGAAATTTTACTGGATTAACATTCGAGGAATTTGCAAATCTCATTGAATCTAAAACTTTTTATCATTTTTATTTTAACCCCCGATTTACAGATAGCCTTACCATTGCAGTCACTGCCAATAACCAACCCATCGGCAAAGTATTAGATCAGATTTTCGTTGGGGCAAATCTTCACTATGCGATAGACACTGACCACAATATTTACATTACAGAGGAACGGAAAATACTGGCTGATTTACCTGATGATTTTTTCGGTACCGGTGTTGCCCAACCGAGTCGTAAGTCCGCTGACTTTGATTATACCCTATATGAAAAAAGAGAAAGGCAGCGAAAATTAGCAGAAACCAAACTCTATTCCATCGGCACTAAAACCGGGAATTTACAAGGCAGTGCTTCCATGGCTGGTTACGTCCGTGATGTAGCCAGTGGTTCCCCCGTTATTGGAGCATCTGTATTTATTGAAAACCCCATGATCGGTGGTGCCACAGATCAATTCGGCTATTACTCAATTACATTACCAAAGGGACGCCATGAACTTAAGATTAAAAGTATGGGGATGAAAAGCACCGAGAGACAAATCATGCTTTATTCAGATGGCAAATTCAACATTGAATTAGACGAAGAAGTGACACCGCTTAAAGAAGTCGTAATACAATCACAACGTGATGTCCGCGGTAAGCGATTTACAAATGGGAATGGAGAAATTAGACATCAAAACGATGAAGCAAATGCCCCTGGCCCTAGGTGAAACAGATATTATGAAGATCGTGCTTACCTTGCCGGGGGTGCAGACCGTGGGCGAAGGTACCGTAGGGCTGAATGATACGGGGTGGAGCCACCAATCAAAATTTGATACTTTTCAATGATGCCACCATCTATAATCCATCCCATCTGTTTGGCTTCTTCTCAACATTCAATCCTGATGTACTTAAAAATGTAGAGCTTTACAAAAGCGGGATTACAGCTGATTATGGAGGCAGATTATCGGCCGTGCTTGACGTAAGTTCGCGGGAAGGAAACTTAAAAAAATTCGCAGGATCAGGTGGCATCAGTCCAATTACAGGAAGGTTATCACTCGAAGGTCCAATCATCAAAGAAAAATCTTCATTTTTGATCGGAGCACGCTCTACTTATTCCGATTGGATCTTGGGCAGATTGAATACAAAAGCACTGCAAAATAGCGAGGCATCATTCTATGACGTTAATGCAAACCTGAGTCATAAAATAAATGACAAGAATAACATTTATTTATCGGCCTATATGAGCAAGGATAAGTTCAAGCTAAACAGCGACACACTTTACAGCTACAGCGACGAAATATATCCTTCAAGTGGAAACACGTTTTAAACAACAAATTGTACGGCGTATTCACAAGCGGGTACAGTAACTATAACTATTCCATTTCAAGCGGCATCAACCCTGTAGAGGCCTTTAAGATGAAATTCGCCATCAGTCAACTCAATGCTAAACTTGACTTTAGCTATTTCCCCAATCCAAACACACAATAAATGCCGGAATAGGTACAATACACTATAAATTGTCTCCAGGCAACATGCAGCCACATGGTGCCGAATCCTTAGTTACACCCAATAAATTGCAGAATGAACAAGGCTTGGAAAGTGCAGCTATACATTGGAGAAAATTTTGAAGCTTCAGAAAAGTTTCACTTTATGCAGGCATTCGATACTCCTATTATCAATTTTTAGGACCTAAGGATGTTTACACCTATCCAGCAGGTGTGCCTAGAGAAGAGTCTTCCATTCAGGATACAATCCAATATTCCTCCGGTAAAACAATCGCCACTTACCATGGAGCAGAACCACGTCTATCCCTGCGGTACCTGCTAACCAAAAATGCTTCCGTTAAGTTTAGTTATAACCGCATGCGCCAATATATTCAGATGTTATCCAATACGACTGCTATTGCTCCTACCGATATTTGGAAACTAAGCGATTCAAACATCCGACCACAGATCGGCGATCAATATTCCGTTGGCTTTTATAAAAATCTGAAAGGAAACTTAATTGAATTTTCCCTGGAGACGTATTACAAGACAATGACGAATTCAGTTGATTTTAAAAATTCTGCTATTTTACTTCTCAATCATCACATAGAAACAGATGTTGTAAATGCAGAAGGAAAAGCCTATGGTGTCGAGTTCTTACTTAAAAAGGCTGCAGGGAAACTGAATGGATGGATTAGCTATACTTATTCCCGCTCTTTTTTAAAAACCAATAGCAACAATCGAATCGGAAACTGTGAATAGTGGCAAATATTATCCCGCAGTTACGATAAGCCACATGCAGTAAATTTCATTGGTAATTACAAATTCAGTCGGAGATTTAATTTCTCGCTTAATATGACTTACAGCACCGGAAGGCCAATAACCTTACCGTTAGCGAAGTACGAACTGGGTGGAAATCCCCGGCTTTACTATTCCGAACGAAATCAGTTTCGTATTCCCGATTATTTCAGAATTGACATTTCTATTAATGTGGAAGGCAACCATAAAATAAAAAAATTCGCCCACAGTTCATGGACATTTGCCATCTACAATTTAACAGGACGCCAAAATGCATACTCTGTGTTCTTTACTTCAAAGGATGGAAAGATCAGCGGCTATAAGCTTTCTATCTTTGGAAGACCTATTCCTACGATTACTTATAATTTTAAATTTTAGTTATGAATGGACGTTTAGGATGCCGGACATTAATTTACCCGTTGCTTATACTAGCGGTAACGAGTTGTCTCGAGCCTTATAATCCGCCAGCCATAACGGAAACGGTTGATATTCTAGTAGTCGATGGATTTGTTAATAGCACAGACCATAGCGCTACAGTGCAACTATCAAAGGCTACTCCATTAGGAGATAATGTTACTCCAGTACCAGAATTAAATGCGTCCGTGCGCGTAGAGGAGGAAAATGGCACTTCCTTTACATTAATTGAAGAAGGGCAAGGAAGGTATGTTTTGGGAAACATGAATCTAAACCCTTCAAAAAAATACCGTCTTTATATTCTAACAAATCGTGAGAAACAATATTTCTCTGATTACGTCGACCTTAAGGCATCTCCCGAAATTGATAGTATAACTTGGGGGCTTAACCGAGATGCTGATGGCATCATCATCTTTGCCAATACGCATGATGACACTAACAAAACAAAGTACTATCAATGGACCTTCGATGAAACCTGGGAATACACATCTCAATATTTCGCGGCGTTAAAAATAGAAAATGGCGCGGTGGTCCCTCAACCCGTGAATATTAGTAGATGTTGGATTACCAAATCCTCAACCGAAATTCGCATTGCCGCTTCGGTCCAATTAAATGAAGATGTAATTCGTGATTTTCCATTGATGTTCATCCAAAAAGGATCTCAAAGAATTTCCAAAAGATATAGTATCTTAGTTCATCAACGAGCTTTAACTAAGGAGGCTTATGATTTTTGGACACAATTAAAAAAAACTACGGAGGGTTTAGGAGGTTTATTTGATCCTCTTCCGGCCCAGGTGTTGGGAAATATATATAGCGCAGATGATTCTGCTGAGCCTGTCCTTGGCTATTTCAGCGGGGGAAATGTGAGTGAAAAAAGGATGTTTATTAATTTTGAAGATTTGCCTACCGAATTGAAACGGTATCAAACTCTATTTTGCCCCGTAGATTCGATTTTAGTAAGTGAGGTAGCCTCACACCCTAATGTATTGCTTATTGGTTCTTACGGCCAACCGTTTACTGTTGGATATACTACCAGCTCAGCAAGTACTTGCCTTGATTGTAGAGATGGTGGAGGAGTTATAATACGACCTGATTTTTGGTAAAGATGACTGAGATTTTTATACACCTATTATCCCTTATCGGCAAATCCGGAATTCCGGCAATAACTTTTCGTTGACATGCACGTACAAATGAACTCTACAAAAATTTGGTTATGCCGGAATATGTTTCTCACGCTGGCTTTGATTTACGTTAGTTCATTTGCAAGCGCCCAAAATTCGTTGATGGATACCATCGTTAAAAAATTTGACCAGCATCGGATTAATTTCCCGCAGGAAAAAATTTATGTTCATATTGATCAGGAATTATATTTAACCGGAGAAACACTTTGGTTTAAAATTTATTATGTGGACGGGTCATTGCATCGGCCGCTTGATATCAGTAAGGTGGCCTATGTTGAAGTTCTGGATAAAGACAATCTGGCTGTACTACAAACAAAAGTTTCCCTTAAAGATGGTGAAGGAAGTGGTTCTCTCTTTTTGCCAGCTTCTATTAGTTCGGGAAACTATCATCTCCGTGCATACACACATTGGATGAAGAATTTGAGTCCGGATTATTACTTTCAAACCTCTATAACGCTTATTAACTCTTTTCGCAAGATAGAACTGGAAAAACCTAAAGTTGCAAAACGATTCTCTGCCCAATTTTTCCCGGAGGGGGGAAATTTAGTGTACCGCTTAAAAAGCAAAGTGGGTTTTCAAGTAACGAACTCCGACGGCAAGGGGATTAATTTTAACGGCCTCTTACTCAATCATCAAAACGATACAATAACAACGATCAAACCCCTAAAATACGGAATCGGTAATTTCACCTTTACGCCGATACCTGGAGAGACTTATCGCGCCCTGCTGACAGACACAACTGGGTATACACAAACATTTAATCTTCCTGCTCCCTTGGATCAGGGTTATGTGATGGACGTAAGGGATAGCACTTCTGACCTGCTCGCGGTGAGTGTAACGTCCGCAAGTACAACCGTATCATCCCCACCTGCGATTTATTTTTTTATTCATGCCCGGCAGATCATTTCTTTTGCGGAAATGCGCTATGCTCAATCAGGGAAAGCCACGATCGTTGTCAATAAAAAAGAATTGGGGGAAGGGATCTCACACATTACCATATTGGATAGCAATCTTCACCCGCAATGCGAACGCCTCTACTTCAAGCCGAGTGCAAAAAAATTAATTATCGAAGCCAATGTTAATCAACGCGAATATGGCATCCGTAGAAAAGTAGTGCTTAACATCTCTGCTCATGATCAACAGGCGACTGAAAAAAGTGGCAGCCTGTCAGTTGCAGTAGTAAAAATTGACTCACTTCATCGAAATCTGAACGGAAATATCTTTAACTACCTTTGGCTCACTTCCGATCTAAATGGTAATGTAGAATCGCCGGATTACTATTTAAATAACAATAGCCCGGAAGGTGTGCTCGCCATCGACAATCTTATGTTAACACATGGATGGAGGCGATTTAACTGGAATGAAGTACTTAATAAAAAACGGCAACCGATTTTTTTACCAGAATACCGCGGGCATTTAATCCGAGGAACAATTCTTGATATAAATGGGTCAAGAGTAGGAGGTGTTGCAACATACTTATCAACGCCAGGCAAAAATATTCAGCTATATCCTGCACGAAGCAATGCTAACGGAGACGTCCAATACGAAATGAGAGACTTTTTCGGGTCACGGAAAATCATCGTGCAGAGTGACTCAGAAGAAGGGAGCACAAATCAAATAAAGATTCATAGTCCGTATTCAGATGCTTTTTCCTCGCGCACGCTGTCAACCCTGGAAATTTTTCCGGAAGTAGAAAAAAATTTATTATCGCGAAGCGTTGCAATGCAAGTGCAGGACATTTTTTATAGTGACAACACCAGTAAATTTAGTATCTCCAAAATCGATAGTAGTGCATTTTATGGAAGAGCGGATGAAACTTATTTTCTGGACGACTACACACGGTTTCCCGTGATGGAAGAAGTGATGCGCGAATATGTTCCCGGCGTTATGGTTCGAAAAAGAAACGGACGCTTTCATTTTATGCTGCTGGATGATATTAAAAAAAGTGTATTTCAGGATAACCCTCTTATTCTTCTTGATGGAATTCCAATATTTGATGTAGATAAGATCATGGAATTCGATCCAACCAGGGTAAAGAAACTCGAAGTAGTTACGCGTCGATATTATTTGGGGCCTCTTATATTTCCAGGGATTGTAAGCTATACAACCTATACGGGAGATCTCGCCGGATTTCAGCTTGATCCCAAGAGTGTTTCATTAGATTATGAAGGATTACAGCTCCAACGAATATTTTATTCTCCCCAATATGATAGTCAAAAACAACGCGAAAGCAGGATGCCCGACCGCCGAACTTTATTATTCTGGGCACCACAGGTTAATTTGGATAAGGGTGGAAAGCAACAGCTTGAGTTCTACACTTCTGACCTGACTGGAGATTATATTATTATTATAGAGGGATTAACTAAAAGTGGGTTCTCCGGAAGTTCCACTAGTTTATTTACCGTAAAACAATTCAACAATTAGATAATCACAGATTCCGCATCAAAATTTATTTTAGACCTCCCTCCCAAATGGTCCTTAGTAGAATTAAGGTGCGCTATGAAACTTAAAAACTTTTTGTGTTACTCCATCGGGTCGCTGTTAAGATAGCCTTCTTCGTCAACGGATTTGTTTTTGCAAGCTGGGTATCCAGATTGCCTCGAATTCAAGAATTATATAATGCTGACAACGGTACGATCGGACTCGTGTTGCTCTCTTCCTCCATTGGTGCAGTTGGTGCTATGCCTTTCACGGGGTGGGCTATAATAAAAAATGGAAGCCGGAGGATCACCATATTTGCCGCGATATGTTATTGCGCCTTTGTGCCTCTCATTCCCTTTATGCCCAATATCGTTGCTTTAATTGCATTGTATTTTTTGATGGGTATTTCCACCGGCATGTTAGATGTGGCGATGAATGCACAAGCCGTAATGGTTGAGCAGATCTATAAAAAACCTATCATGACATCCTTCCATGCGTTGTTTAGTATCGGCATGATGCTCGGAGCATGGTGTGGTGCTTTATTCGTTGACCTCGGTTACGATCTGGGCTACCATCTTTTTATTGTTGTAAGCGGTTCGATTGTCGCTGTGCTGTGGGCAAATAGAAATTTAATCCACGACAAACCAGATCCGCTCACACGACATGAGGGTCCATTGTTCAGATTGCCCAATCAAGCCTTGATAAGCATTGGTATAATAACTTTTTGCGGCATGTTAGCGGAGGGAGCAATGTCCGATTGGAGTGTGAATTACATGCAGAATATTGCAAAAGCCAGCGAATCACTTGCTCCAATCGGATTATCCGCCTTTGCTACATCTATGACAGTGGGGAGGTTATTCGGTGATCGTACCCGAATGTTATTGGGTGATAAAAAGATGATCATAGCAGGTGGATTACTAGCTGTTTTTGGTCTAACCATAGCGTTAGCTATGCCCGTTCCTTATGTTTCAATTGCCGGTTTCTTTTTGGTTGGCCTTGGATTATCGTCTATTGTGCCAATCGCTTATAGCATTGCTGGCAATACAAAAGATCTACCGTCCGGTGTTGGATTGGCCATGGTTACAACGGTTGGATATTCAGGCTTCCTATTTGGTCCTCCAATAATAGGTTTTATAGCTGATTGGCATACACTTCGCGTAGCACTTGGGGTGGTTGCAGTACTTTTAATGCTGATGACGTTGCTCGGGGTTAGATATAAAAGCCATTGATCTCTCATTGAGCGCGTGCTGTAAAAAATTAACTATTTTGTCGCCCATGAGCTACAGAACTATTGTTGTTGCTGCAATTTCACTACTTGAGAACGGTACCAATTACCATCTTCATTGGGGACAAGTTCTCCAAGGCGTTTGTATATATCAACGATAGAGCTATCGTAACTTAATGCTTCCTTGTAAAGATTGATGGCCTTCCCTGACTCACCTTTTGTGTCATAGATATAAGCCATGATATGGCATAATGTTGCACTGCGCGCGCCCTCGTTTTCATAAGTACTTTCGTACCATGGTATGGCTTCATCATATTTACGCTGAGAATAATATGAATCCCCCATCAACAGCATAGCATCATAATAATCAGGATTTTTTTCAATTAATGGCTTAAGGGTATTTATGGATTGATCATATTTTTCCTGGTTGTAATATGACCACGCCTTGCTGTAGTCGGCCTCTTTATAATCAGGATTTAGGGTCAGCGCTCTGTCAAACATGATCATGGCCGAATCCATCTCCTTTCGTATAGCCAGCACATTACCGTAGCCAAGGATTGCTTCCGGATATTCCGGATTTAATTTCCATGCCTTTCTATAATTCAGAAGGGCTGAGTCATAATTTTCGGCCCAATAATTTTGTTCAGCGATTTGGTAATAGACTAAAGCATCATCTTCTGATTCACTCGTAGAACTAAAGACGACACTCCCAATGAAAAAAATAAAAAAGACCGCGAAAATAGATACGACAACCAACGTTACTACTCTTCGGTTTGATTCCGGAGTTGTGGGTTTTGCGAATCCTCGATTTGTTGGATTTTGACGACCTGGCGCGGTCTGAAGAATATTTTTTAGCTCATCGAATACCGACGATGTACTATCAGCCGCTTGCTTGCTTGAATGAGGAGATTTTTTAAATTGATCAGATGGATTTCTTACGATGTACACGTGATAGAAACCCAGGAACAAAAAGTAAACGGCCAGCCCTAATAAAATATACACCAGGGATGCATCCACTGACCAAAACAAAGCCATGGCCACTAGAAAAATACAACCGATGCTGAAATATGTTTTAGATTTCCTTTGTGGATTTTCTTTGCTTTTGGGAGCGGGATCCGGTTCCATGTCTCTCGAAGATAATAATTATATTCTTGAATGAATTCTTTCCTCCTCTCAATTATTTGCTGACGGGAAACGTCATAAAAAGCCAGAAGCCTCTCTTGAGGCTTCCGGCAGGGCTCCAATCGAAAATATTTTTAGTCTTCCAGAATTTCAACCACTACGCGAACATTTTTCTTTGCGTTTGCGCTATTCTTATCGTAGATAGGACGTCGGCCTCCCCATGCTTTTAATTCAATTCTATCTGGCTCAATACCGTTGCTCATTAGATATTCTTTTACTACTTCAGAACGACCAAAGGATAAATCGATTGCTGACCCCACACCTTGTTTAGAGCCAGTTAATGAGAAAACATTTTTATCAGGGCCCATGGATATAATCTTACCATGATAATTCCCATTGGTATGGCCGTGGAGGCGAATTCTATATTTTGGATTCTCCTTGAGAAGTTGCAATAAGCTATTCAACTCATATTTAGATTCAGGAAGCATCAACGCTGCATCATTAAAAAAATATACGTTATACAGCGTTACAAGATCTCCCCTATGGTAGCGGACCAAATTAAAGTTAACCACCAAGGTAGTACCCATTAAATCAATAAATTCCTTTACTGTATCCGCCAAAGGAAGGGGATAATTTATCTCTTGTTGAATCTTACGATACCCAAATACGTCACATATCAACGTAAGTTGTCCTGAATTACTTTTTGGATTCGGTAAGACCAGATATTCATTTCCTTTCACTTTTGTCAACAACTTCGACCTGTCCGTATCGATCACCTCTACTTCACCATCCACTATACGATTATTCTGTGCGTTAAAAAGACTTAAAAAAACTTCTGTATTCCCCAATGTCATTACGGGATACTGTATGATTTCTGGGTTGTCTGTTACCTCTGTCTCATTGCTTTGGGAAACATCCTCGTTAGTCGCTAGTTGAATCGGTTTGGGTTCTTCCCTAGTTGGACTTGATACAACTGCGGGCGTATTCGTCAGAGTACTATCAGAAGTACTTAAGGCAGCTACTGGAATATCACCGGACACTACCCTTACCCAAGCGTCTGTAAAAGTTCCTGCCTGACGGGTGCTTTTCATGCCGCGCAATGATTCTCCCAGATCATCAAAATACTTTAGGTATACGAAATAGAACTTTCGGCTTGAGTTATATCCGTAATCGGCACTATGACCTTTCCCCTTTAAAACGTCCACATATTGTTTTGCCAACTTTTCCTGAGATCTGGCATATGCACTGACAACAATGTAATAGCCCGGTGTCAATTCTTTTGAATCTTGCGAAAAAACACAGGTGGAAAAAAAGAGCATTCCTATAATGAGGAGAACTCTAGAGTTGCTATTCATTTTAGGGACTTGTAAACATTAAAACGAATTTATTTAAAAGTTAAATGGAAACAACCATTACAGATCAATATTATACTATGTTTTAGCATTTGCTCTAAAACTTTCCTTTAAAAATCCAAGTCCGTAACCCCATAATTGATACAGAGCCGCAGGAATCGATAGGAAGGCAACTGCAATATTTTTGTTCTCTGTAAAAGAATGAACAAAGATAGCTGACAAATAAATTACAAATAGGGTTAAGCAGATGATGAACATTGTAAAATTTACCATTGGAAGCAATAGCAGTGCAATTGTGCCCAGAAAAAAAAGGGAAGGAAACCAGTGGGCAACCTTCATTTCTTCGGGATGGGCTCTTACGATAATCGCCCGGCCTCTTCCAAAGTTATAAACTTGTTTAAAGAATGATGGGAAATTAATCCGGCGTCTGTGATAGACATAAGCTTCGGAGATAAGGCCTACCTTGAAACCTGCCTTTTTCATGCGAATGCTAAATTCAATGTCCTCGGCAAATCGGTCGAAGATAAAGCCTTTTGTCAACTCAAAAACTTTCTTCGATATACCCATATTGAAACTTCGCGGCTGAAACCAACCGACATGCTTTTTCGCGCCACGAATTCCCCCCGTTGTTAGCAAAGAGGACATGGTATATCCCATTGCGCGTTGTTTAAGAGAGAAGTCTTTATGTGCCCTGTCAGGCCCGCCCCACGCATCCCAGTGATTTTCTTGTAGCGACTTTGCTACCTCTTGAAAATACGAGCTTGGGACAATACAATCTGAGTCGAAGACAACAAAGTAATTTCCGGTAGCTCGTGCGTAGCCGAAATTACGACTAGGGCCCGGGCCCGTGTTCGGCTTAAAAAAATATTTCAACTTTAACCGATCCCGGAAAGCGTCAACAATTCCTTCGCAACGAAGCGAAGATCCATCCTCCACTATAATAACTTCAAAATCCTTAAATGTCTGATTTACCAAACTGGATAGAATTTCCCGGATCTCAGTGGGTCGATTATAAACCGGTATGATAACAGAAAATTGAAGCTGATGCATATCTGCAAAATACACGATGAAAGTTAGAAGAGGGAATTAGTGATAGATTTTGTATTTAATTCCACATTGGCGCATGGCACGTGATCAAATGGGATTGGAATTATTTCACTTTGCTTTCTGGATACATATAATAGGAAGCCGCTACAGGTTCACCAGACAATTTTTCTTCGAGCCCTACCTTATCAATAATAAGATAATCACGCCTGGTAAGCGATTGCATAGCAAACATTTCGGCCAGAAATCCAGTGACAAAAAGTTGAACGCCGATAACAACAGCAACTAGCGCCAGGTAGAATATTGGTTGTTCTGTGATGTCGCGTTTAATAGGAATTTTTGAAATAAACAACGCGTCTATTTTATCCCAGAAAAGTTTAAGCGTAAAAACAAATCCCACAAGAAAAGACAAGGTTCCCCACGAGCCAAAAAAATGCATCGGTTTCTGTCGAAAGCGGCTCACGAAAGTAATGGATAATAAATCCAAAAATCCATTGATAAAGCGTTCCAATCCAAATTTGGTAGTTCCATATTTGCGTTCGTGATGTTCAACCACCTTCTCCGTGATCTTAGTAAAGCCGGCCCATTTTAAAATCACAGGGATGTAGCGGTGCATCTCACCGTACACTTGTATATTTTTCACAACCGGTAACTGATATGCCTTTAGGCCGCAATTAAAGTCATGAAGTTTTATTCCAGAGAGTTTTCGGGTGATGTAGTTAAAAAATTTGGAAGGAATAGTTTTAGATAAGGGATCATGCCGCTTCTTCTTCCAACCCGAAACCATATGATATCCATTGCTGATAATCATATTATAAAGTGCAGGAATTTCATCCGGGCTATCCTGCAGATCGGCATCCATCGTGATCACCACTCTTCCCTGTGCTGCCCGAAATCCTGTTTGAAGAGCAGCTGACTTCCCAAAATTTCTATTAAAACGGATTCCTTTAATATGAGGATTCACCTCATTTATTTTTTGAATTTGCTGCCAAGTGCTATCCGTACTTCCATCATCAATAAAAATGACTTCATAAGATAAGCCGTGTGTTTGCATCACACGGCTTATCCATTGGCATAGTTCGGGAAGAGATTCCTCTTCGTCTTTTGCCGGAATGACGACCGTTATTTCCGGAATCATTTTCAATTAAATGCGCGTTTCAGGCTGTGGTTTTTGCGTAAAGATGGAAATAATTAATGCTATTATTACTATTAACCCAATCCCAAAGATGACTCCCATGACGAGCAGGGCTTCGGCATTGGTAAACATATTAACAAATTTCATCGCCATTTCGATCTGTTCCTCAGACTGGCCCTTAGCTTCCATATCCTCAATGGCTTTGTCACGAATGGTGGTTATGAATGATTCATCGATAAATTTCACATAAATATAGGTGAAGATACTTGAAATGGCGGAGGCAACTAGTCCCAGCCAGAAACCAATAGCGATTCCCTGACCATAAGTCATAAAACCATCAGCATTTTCCTTGTAATACTTGTGCGCGAGAAATACAAGCACAATGGCAATGATAGTACCTCCCCAGCGGCCCAGACCTTGTGTCATATCAATGTCCGCAATTGTTAATATCAGAAAATAAGCAATGGAAATGATTCCATAAATAATGCCATAGCGTACTCCCGCCGAACGAGGTGTAGTGGTAAGGACTGTTACATTTTCTTCCATAGAGATTAGGTTTTAGGTTGTCTTCTTAAAATTACCGATAAAATGATATTGACGAGAAAACCTATGATCATACCCTGCATAAAATAGGTTTGTGCCAATTCAAAAATATTAGTCGTTGGTAAGGTTTTTAAATTACGCTCGTAAATTTCTTTTCCAATCCTGTTAATCTCTTCCTGCGGGAAAGATTTTACATATGCAATAATCTGAGCAATATAGGTGTCGACAAAGTCTTTCTGCCAACTTCCAAAGAGAAATATCAACAATGATGTTAGGGTAGTTATGATCAGGACTACTGCCAGTCCACCTATCATAGCCTGCGAGAGGTATAACACTCCGGATTGATAATAATCTCGAAATTCTTTTAATGTGAAGAAAATAAAAATCCCAAAAAGCAGGATTCGAAAGTCTAGAAAAGGCGAAGTAATCAATGGATGTTTGCCCAGATAATACATCGCCACCACCAAGATAAAGGCAAGTATTCCGGCCACCACACCATATCGTGCCGCAACCTTTAATAAGGTTTTAGTCATAAAGTAAAAAATGAGAGAGCTGCTGACTCTTTGCTTACTTATTCGTCGATTTTATGTCGGCCATTATTAAACACCGCCATTGCTTTTCCAGTAACCTCCTTACCTAACCAAGGTGAGTTTTTCGATTTAGAAAGGTTCGTTTTTTCGTCAAAAGTCCATGTGCGGTGCGGATCGAATAGCGTAAGATTTGCTTTTGCTTCCACTTCTATCCTGGGGACTTCTACCTGCAACAGCTTGCGTGGATTTAATGTTACTTTTTCAAGTAAAACATCCCATTCGATCCAGGTGGAAAGTGCCACTAAATTCGCGGCAAAAGTTTGCAAATTAATCATTCCAGGATCTGCCTGATCAAATTCCAGGCTCTTGCTTTCTTCTTCGTGCGGGCTATGACCTGAACAAAGAACATCAATCGTTCCGTCTTTTAAACCTTTAATCAATGCATCCGTATCAACCTTTTCTCTTAAGGGAGGATTGACTTTATAATTTGTATCAAAATCCATAAGAAAGCTATCATCGAGGAGAGCCTGGTATGCAGCTATATCACAGCTCACTGCCAATTTCTTTTTAGCATGTCGAACCATATCCAAAGCTTTAGCCGAAGATATTCTGGCAAAATGCAATCGTCCGCCAGCATAGCCGAGCAACTCCAGATTTTTTCCTACAGCAATGTCTTCGGCAATTCGAGGCATCCCTTTTAACCCCAGTTTAGTGCTGTTGACGCCTTCATGCATTTGTCCGAACATATTGAGCCAGATGTCTTCGGGATGGTCAATCAGTAGACCATTAAACTTTTGTAAATATTGTAGTGACTTAAGAAAGATATCCGTATGCCAAATGGGTTTCAGGCCATCCGTAAATGCAAGGGCGCCTGCTGTATGCAGGTCAATCATTTCGGTTAGCTCTTCGCCTTTATTATTTTTAGTAACCGATGCCAATGCATGAATTTGAACTAGGCGATTGTCATTACCATGGGTAATATAGCTTACTTCATTTTTGCTCTGCACGGAGGGGACTGTATTGGGGAGCATCGCTATTTCTGTAAATCCGCCTGCTGCTGCTGCTCTCGCTGCGGATTCCAGATCCTCTTTATGCTCCAAGCCTGGATCGCCAATAGACGTTCCTAAATCGAACCATCCAATGGTTAATTTCATACCTTCCGCTTTCACTATCCGATCTGCTGCATAGTTTTTGTCACCGATCTCGGCAATACGTCCGCTGCTAATGAGTACGTTTTTTTCTTTTTTATGAAATGGGGAATTGCTGTCAATGATTTCAGGGGCCTGAAGTAAGATTTTCATGTGTTAATAATTGTTTCTAATAGACACATGGATGGTAGTCGAATTATTATTACTATTTATTTAGGTGAAACTTTATTCTTGAGATTCATTCATCTTCATTTTAAAAAACGTATCAGTAAAATTTCCATCAACAGAAAAAATATGGCCAACAGCAAAGCATATTTCCATAATGGAGTGCCCAAATATCGTTCCTTTATTTCATTGCTGAAAGCCTCTGATGAGGCAACTTCAAAAATTGTAATATTATCACCACTACCTAAGAGTTTTTTCATGTCTTCAGCATTGTATTGCTCTAGCAGCGACTCAGCTTTATCCAGGTTAAAGGCCAGCAAACTTACGGTATCGCGTGTAGCGACTACCTTGTAGAAGCCTTTCGTAAGCGAAAACTTCGGCAAATCAAAAATAATTTGCTCATTCACTTTTCGTTGGGCTGGCACTATTTCATCGTCGCCTATCCACCGTAAGGGTTCTTCACCTCTCAAACTATCGACGCGCAAACTGATAAAGCTTTCACGTAACGTATAATAAGGTTTCGATTCATCCCTTTTACTACTGGAGGCTATTCGGTACATAACCGGAACAAACAAAGCGTGATTAAAAAAATCCGTCTGATCGGGCTGCAAAGCGCTTGCCAGCACATATAATTTACCTCCCTGATCAAATCTCGATAAAAAAGGTTGATCGTTTTTAAAACGAAGAATGGCTGAGCGATCATTACCCCAATCCAATATTTTACGCGCCTTGGGCATAGCAATTGAAACCGATTTTTCTTCGAAGACATTTTCAAAAAAAGGATTGGAAAAATCCGGTCTATCCAGTTCCTGAAGCACACTGTGTTCTGTTACATTCATAACAGGCAATTGGAGAAATCTTTTCAAGCTTATAACGTCCGGTTTATTGCCAGGAAAGAATAGGACAGAACCCAAATTATTAAGATAATTTCGGAGGGCATTAGACAACGGGTCATCTATTGAATTTAGTCCATTGACAACCACTAAGTCGGCTTGGGAAAGTAAGCTATAATTAAAATTGCTTACCCTGTAGGAGGTGAAATCAAAGATTTCTTTGTTGCCAAAAACTTTTTCGACAGATGTTTTATCTTCGGAACTCCGGATTTCCAAAACCTTGATCTTATCGGTAAAATTAAGTGCCAGATAAAATTCGTTATCAAAGGTAACAGGGAAATCATTAAAGGATATCTTAGCTTCATTCAAGCCCTTTAGATTCGAGGAAAGGTCAAAGCTCGTTTCACTTGTGCCTTTGGCAGGAATAGTAACGGAGGAGGTACCTGCCTGAATATCATTTATCGTGAGTCTAAGATTCAGTCGTTCGGCCTCTTTGTCACCATCATTTCTGATTTTGACGTGAAGAATGTTTTTTCCTCCTCCTGCGGCAAATGGATTTTCAAGATTAGCGGTGTCTACAAAAACATTGGATTGCGTGCTGAATTGGATGGGCACCAGATGCAACTTGGAAGTACTGTCCCAGAGAGCGATCTGGCCTTGTGTAGACTTTTGCAAGTCGGATATCCAGAATACCTCTTGACTGCGGAGCGTTCTGGATTGATATATCCGATCTTGTATTTCTTTTGAGGAGCGGCTTACAGGTGATAATCTTATTTGAGTGAGAAGATCAATGATTTCCGGCTTGGTTTTAAAAGTATTAGAGGATGGTGAAAAGTCATTCGTAATTAATTTGTAGCGTGTATCTGGTGGGAATAATTCAACAATACTTTGGGCAAATGATCTCGCCACATCAATACCCCGGCTTTTGTCATCCGTTTGAGCCGACATACTTTGAGAATTATCAAGGTAGAGAATAATATTTCGGCCGTTGGCCAGTTGATCAACAGCTGGAATAATAGGCTGACAAAATGTGATTATTAAAAAAAATAAAAACAATAGTCGCGATAGAAGAATAAGATAGTGCTTCAACCTTCTTTTTGCAGTGGTTGCATCTTTTACTTCTTTTAGAAACCGATTGTTAGAAAAATAAACCTGAGTGGTTTTTCGAAAATTAAATAAATGAATCAGGATTGGTATTGAAAGGGCGACCAAAGCCCAAAGAAACGAGGGGTATAAAAAACTCATCGGGCAAAACTAATTAAAAAATACAGGCTTAGAGCACGCAATTTATGATTAAGGTGTCCTGTAGTTTTAGACGGCTTTGACCCACAAAGGGTTTATAGAAATTAGTGATTCACTATTTATACTAAAAAAAGCCCGACTCGTTGAGCAGGCTTTTCCGTTTGACTATTCCGAATATTTACTTCCGTCCCAGCATTAACATTTCATTTACACTAATTTCTGTTATGTAGCGTTTCTCACCTGCCGATGTTTCATAAGCTCTATGCACGAGCTTGCCCTCAATAGCTATTTCACTCCCTTTCTTTAAATACTGTCCCGCCACATCTGCCAGCTTGCCCCAAATGACCAAGTTGTGCCATTGCGTATCTTGAACTTTTTCACCTTTCTGATTTTTGTAAGAATCCGTTGTGGCAATAGTGAACGCAGCCATTTTTTTTCCGCTGTCGAAGGTCCTTACTTCGGGATCTTTGCCCAGGTGACCGATTAATTTTACGCTGTTTTTTAAGTTTGTCATGATTATAAAGTTTAAAAATTTAACATACTACGTTGATTTCAATCGAAAATTTGGATCCGTTAACTACGATTGATGTTACAAAGGTGAAGCATGAAAAATTTCTTATTCGTATGTTAAATGCTTACTTTCGACTATATTCGTTTGTTGTCGTTTGTAAACGGATCGTTATATGCTAATGAAACAAGAAAAAAATTGCGAAGAATGTGGCACCCCTATCCTCGGGCGCATAGACAAGAGGTTTTGCTCAGATCAATGCCGAAATACTTTTAACAACAGGCAAAACAGTGATGTAACTAACTTTATAAGGAATATTAATAATGCACTGCGAAAAAATAGGCGCATTCTCATGGAGCTTAATCCCGAAGGTAAAATAAAAATTAGCCGTGATAAACTTCTTATCAAGGGTTTCGATTTTACATATTACACCAGCACTTATACTACAAAAGACGGATCCCAGTACTTTTATTGCTATGAACAAGGGTATTTACCTATCGAGAAAGATTATTATTTGCTGGTGGTTAAGAAAGAATTCTAACCAACGGTATGGCCACTTTCATTGAGATTTAACCCTATTTATAGCTGAAAACTATGATTTGCGAGCCAATACCAACCAATCCGTACGTTATGGAGGCCGTTGAAAGGTCTTAATAACCCTATAGGTATACACCTTTTACTATCCTGGCGCAGAAACAATTCACAATTCTTGGATTCTATGATTCATCATAATAACTTGTTAAATAATACCTAGCAATTTCAGCGCACAGCTGGAGTACTGCTCCCGTTATAACGGACCCAGACTTGTGCTGCGCATGATGATACTAATCTTTTATGGACCAAGAAGGATTTGAGTTTAACCAATCGCTTCTGCTTGTGCGCGGGTTTACCTACATTGCTATGGGAATGAGCTTGGATCAAGTTGTGTCTCTACAGTTAACATATTACCACGAAAAACATTGGAGCATCTAAACCGTATAACAATCTGAACCTTTACATCTTAAACCTATGGCTAAAACAACGAAACAAACCAAACTAAAAACTCTATCAGGTGAAACCTGGAAGGAGCTCAAATTAAAAAAAGGAACCACTACAAAACGTTACTCTGTCTCGGATAAAGGGCGGATTGTAAGTTTCAAAACCAAGCTGGAGGAAGGCTACGTTCTAAAGCCTCGTCTTACCCAAGGTTATCCCAGTATAACCATCGGTCGGGAGGAAACCCGACAGAATTATTATATCCATCGCCTCGTAGCGGAATATTTTTGCAAACAGGCTAACGCCAATCACAACTTTGTGATTCACACTGATCATAAGAAGGAAAACAACAAGGCGTCCAACTTAAAATGGGTAAAGCATGACGATCAAATCCGACATGCACTGAAGGATCCAAATGTAATTGTTCGAATGAACCCGGATGAAGGACCAAAGCTCACTTCGGGTAAAGTGAAACAAATAAAAATAGCCCTGTTCAAATCAAAGAAACAGCCAACGCTAAAAGCCCTTGCTAAAAAATTCAAAGTATCCGACATGCAAATTCATCGGATTAAGACTGGCGAAAACTGGAGCCATGTAAAAGTTTAAAAAAGAAAAAGAAGCCGTCTCAAAAGTCATGAGGCGGCTTTTTTCGTTTCGAGGGGTTAGGAACTGAGATTTTAATAAAGGAAATAAAGTAAAGCTTCTCAGGCTGCGAGTTTTCCCAGATTATGCGCCAGGGCTAGTAACCCTGTCTCTATTTCCACCTTTTTGATACCCTTAAGCATGAACCGCTTGAAGTTTTTGTTGTGCTTGATATTAGCAAAGACAGGTTCAATATCGGCAGGACGTGTTTTTCTGAACTTAATACCTTGTTCAGTTTTTAACCTGATGTTGGCTTGCTCTTTCAGCTTTCGCAGCCGGTGATTAATGCTTACAATTCGGTTGCCTTTTTGGCTATGGCAAACATCCCGAACAGGGCATCCCTTGCATTTGGTGGCCTGGTAGTTTGTTAGTGTCTGCTTAAACCCGTTGGCCGTTACGCGTATAGACGTACCGATATTATGCATCGGTTCATCGATGGGACAGTAAACAATATCTTTCTTTTTATCGTGTTCCAGATTTTCACTTTTAAACCAGTCAGTTTCCTTGCTGCGTTGCTCTCGGTCAAATTGATTATGCTTTACGTATCCTGTGATTTTACGCTTGTCCAGCAGTAAGTAATTCTCTTCTGATCCATATCCTGCATCTGCTATTAATGTATCGGGATTACGCTGGTAGAGTGAATAAAAAACATCAAGATGAGTTTTAAGCGTGGTGGTATCTGTTGGGTTTTGATGTAAGCTGTAATTGACAACAAATTGATTATTGCTGGACAGTTGAAC
Source organism: uncultured Bacteroidota bacterium (assembly GCA_963837415.1). Classification (GTDB taxonomy): domain Bacteria; phylum Bacteroidota; class Bacteroidia; order Cytophagales; family Cyclobacteriaceae; genus Chryseolinea. Next base: position 566,293 of record CAWING010000013.1, read on the forward strand.
GTTGTAGGCTGGCTTTAACTGACCATTCCTCATGTGATCTTCCTTCATACGCATGAAGGTTGCATCGGTATCGGTTTTAGAATAGCTGTTGCGTTTGGCTAGAATCTTTTCTTGCTCAGCGTACTTCTCAACGTTGACAGGCCAATGCTTCTTTGCATAATTAATCTGTTGACGCTTTTTTTTTGAAATGTCCTTCCCTTCAAGAGCCTGATCAATCTTGAGGATCGTTTCCTTAACCTGATCGGCACTTACAGGAGCAAAGCTTTCAGGAGCCTCATCCTTCAATTCGTCAGCAGCAATTTTCTCAGCATAAGCCCACAACTCTTTAAGCTGTTCTTCAATTCTGGATTTGCTGGTCTTGATGGCATTGCCCCATACAAAAGTATAGCGGTTGGCCTGTGCCTCCATCTTGGTACCATCGGTATAGATCTCCTTTAGACTTAAGTGACCAGCCTGTGAAAGAAGCATAACAACCTGGGAGAATACTGTTTTCAGAACATCTTTTAACCGATCACTGCGAAAGCGGTTGATTGTATTGTGATCAGGTTTATTCATACCCGCGAGCCACATAAAGTGAATGTTCTCTTTTAGAGCTGATTCAATCCGTCTGGATGAATACGTATTGTTCACATAGCCATACACCAAGACTTTCAGCAGCATTCTTGGATGATAGCTTGAGGTGCCTCCACCCTTGAATTTCTTCAACAGTGGATCAACATCAATTTTGTCAATTACCTGATTTACAATGCGAACCGGATGGTTCTTCTCAATGAGTTCCTCCAGGCTGGGAGGAAGCATCACAACCTGGTTGGGTGTGTAGCTTTTAAATACTACTTTATTTTTTAGAGACACACGTAAGTTAAACAGAACACCAAAAAAAGCACTCAGACTTGCTTCACTTTTTTTTCTCACCTAAAAAAAGAGACTGCCCTTTTGAGACAGCCTCTTTTTCTTTTTTAAAGTTAATCTTCTCTAGTGATCTTTTTATGATATCCGTTGGCGAGTGTATTAAAGGGTAGTTTCACCACTAACGCTTCGTCCTCTACCGCTGAATGAATTTTATCTATATCGATAAAATAAGGTAAAGCCTGGTTATAAAGTGTATAGGGCAACCGTATGTTCTTACCGTTCGAGTTTATATTCAACGTATAGTATATAAACAGTTTGTTATTATTCACTTCCACTTGAATAGATTCAGGCGCGATGCTAGGCACCCTGATTCTTATTTCGCGGCTATGATCCCCTTCGTGTAGAAAAATCTGGGGTTCACTAATGCCCCCGTGCAATGTATTTAAAACATCCACGGAAGTCAGTATATTCAAATATTGTTTGTCCATGTTAATTTCTCCTTTGGAACAAAGAGCGACAACCACTATACCAGAAATTTTTACTCAGTCAAAAGGTCGTGCATTAAGTCATTTTGACTTATAAATTTTTATAACTGACAAAATTGAACTATTGCGACGGAACATGGAAAAATTAAAAAGTTTACTTTTCTAACACAGAGATTGGGAAATCATTCCCGGTTATGTAACCTGTTGGATATTGGGCCTGTCCCCCGTATTGTTTCGTAAGTTCCGGAACCCGGTCCTCCATGTAGAATTTTAGTTCGTTGACTGTAATTTTCCCGTCCCCATTATCTGCTTTTCCATCCAAAGCTTCCAGCAACGCATAGGTAAAAACACCGTGTTTAAGCGCCTCAAATTCTGTAGCAAGTTGTTTGGTGCCACTTGAAGCGATCATAACTACGCCTGAACTACGGGCTAGTTGAACCATCGCTTTTTCATCCGTGGCAACTCCACGGGTACTTAAAGATTTGAGAGCGCCTCCGGAGTGGCACGCATCCATCAAGACGATTTGTTTTTGAGATTTAATCTGGGTAAGAAATCCACGAATCTCTGTAGCGGAAATTCCCCTGGCGTGCAACTGTGCGGGATCTCCGTATAACTTTGTTATGTCCGTTGGAACCAGATAATATTCTTCATTGTTCTCTTCATCCAGCGTGCCGTGTCCGGCGTAATAAAACATAAAAACATCTTCAGGTTTAGCCCGGGCAATTATTGCCTTAAACCCAGTGGTAATGTTTTCCTTTGTTGCTTCTTGGTCATAAATCTCAACGCGATTCACACTTTTAAAAATAGATTTACTTCTTTCGGTCAATTTTTCAATAAAAGAAAAAGCATCAGGTTGTGCATAGTTAAGATTGTAAGCAGCATTTTGATATTTATTGATCCCGATAGAAAGAACATGTAGGGTAGAGGTAGCAATTACTTCACCGGCATATTCGATGACCAATTCGTCGGAACGGGATTCAATTTTTTGAAAGTTCGTTACCTTAACCCTAAACTCATTTGTTTCGTTTGCCATCTCTACCGCATAGGTTCGCGAACGTTTCTCGCCTTCTCGTGAAGTTTTTACCTCTTTGTCGCTAATGATCAACTTATCGTTTTGATATATGTTTACTTCCTTTATTCCACCTCCACCATCGTATATGTCTACCGTGATAGGAATTGTTCGAGCATGGGTGAAGAATTTTCCCTGATCGTATTTTAACAAGTCAGTGGCGCGTGTGGTGACTGTGATATCAAAAAAGCCGACAGAAGGACGATGAAGCTTGCTGAGGTCAAAAATACGTTCACCCGATTCCCGCAAAATATCTTCCACACGTTTTCCTTGCTCAATGCTCTTGGCTACCTCAGCAGGGCGGTATAAAATTTCAAAATATTGTTCGGCAGCATAGAAGTCTGCTAAGTGATTGATCCCCCTGTTAACATGCCATCCAAAATATTGACTACCCGCAGACGAACAGGAAAAATAACCTCGGGGTGTCCAGCAAACCCATTCATAATCTTCCGTAACAAAAAGTGTGGTAAAGGGGATTACTTGTTCACCCAGCGTTTTGTAAACTTCCTCGATGTTTTTATAGGCTTTGTTACCTGCGTTTTTTAGAAAACCAATCACGTCCTGCCAGGCTTTTTTAGTGGGTTCTTTCGTCAGCGAGTCGACGGATAACGAGCTAAAAAATGAAGCCCAATCCTCACCCTCAAAAGATTGCCGAAGACTTGGCGCAAACCCTGTTTCTGAGAGTTTCCATAAAATAATAGATTGATCTTCCCCTCCGGAGGCCAAATATCTTCCATCTGGGCTTACGGCAATTGAACGTACAGCTCCATAGTGGCCAATAAATTCCTTGCTCAGGTATCCATTTCTGTCAAACATTTTCAATGAAAAATCACTTGCTACAATCACATTTCCATCGGGCAAGGTTTGATAATCCAGGATGCGGCCATCCTGATTCTCATCGGTTTGAATTTTTTTGCCCTTTGGAAGTTCGAGCGTATTGGGTCCCGAGCGTGAAACAAGTTTATTTAATGCTTGAAAAGGATTATTTATTTGTATTGGATTACGATTCAACGTAAGCGATTCAAAATCAAAGCTTGATTTGTAAAGCGGCTTTTTATCTTTGGAAAATTCACGGCCAATAAAAAGCTCCATACCAGTTCCGAACGCTAATTCTTGTATAGCGCTTCCTTTTCCTTTAATCTTTCTTACTTCAAGCCCATTGATGGGATTCCATAATATGATTTCGTTATTTATACCTCCGGCTGAAGCAACTACATAATTGCCTTTGAGAGATGGAGCAAATGCAGCGCTAAATACCGTATTGTCATGACCTGTGAAATCAGCAAATTTATTTCCCGCAGGTATTCCCCAACTCATACCTTTTCCGGTTATATCCAGGCCTACCATAATTTTCGAATCGGCAGAAAAGGCGATGGCATTAATCGGATTCTCCAGGTTATCAAATTCTTTGACGACAGTTCCGTCTGCCTTCCACACGATCAATTCATTTTCATAACTACTGCTAGCCAGGTACGAGCCATCCACGGTATACACAACCTTATCGATGTTGCCTTTATGCTGCTTAAATACTTTTGGTGGAAATTTAGTTATGCCCTTATCCAGACCCGCGAATCCAAATATGAGTATATCACTGCTTTCATGCGCTACTGCAAGTTCTTGGGTAAGCTTGTTGAATGCAACACACGAAACGGGTGAAGGAATTGGAACCGAAGCGACAGCAGAAAGTTTTTGTGTGCTTTCAACTTTCCAGATTTTTACTGTATTGTCGGCTCCCCCACTTGCCAAATAATTTCCTGCACCGTTGAAACTTAAACTGTTAATAACATCGGAGTGGCCTATCGCCGTACTGATCTGAACTCCTTTTTCAAGATCGATGATTATGATATAATTTTCTATCTCCGAACCTACTTTATAGCCCGCCACAGCCAGCAGTTTACCGTTGGGAGAAAGGGCAGAGGCATAAAACATTCCCTCCGGACCTTCGCCTATTTGAGATTCAAATTTTTTCACCATCTCTCCTGTTTCGGTGTTCCATACCCGAATTGTTTTATCTTCAGAAACAGATATAATTTGATGACCATCTGAGCTGTAGAGCAGATTATGAATCTTGGCAGAATGCCCTAGTGGATTAACAACTATTCTTGGTGCTTGAGCACTGCTCACAGCACATATAATAATAAAAGGTAAACAGAGACAAAACGTACGCATAGGTTAAGAGATGGCAGGTAAAGATCTATTTTATAAATGCTCAAAACAACCTGATGGCCGACGCAAAAAGGAATTTTGATAAAGTTTGTTATAATTATCTGACAAATTCCGAGTGGTCATTTTTCTTTTGTGCTAGTCTATCAGAAAAGCACCTGTAAAACAGGGTAAAAGTGCACCGAACAATAATTCTGCATGGTGGTTGTTTATTAAAGGTAGATCTCTCCCTTTCTGTGTGCCGTTCACACTTGCCTTTGGGGGTACAGGCGTAATATCGGCAGACATTTGTCAGATTTTCGTCTATTTGCCGTTAGAAGACGGGTGGCTGAGCTTAAATCATCACTGTATTTAAAAAAGTTTTATTCCATCGAAACAATTAATTATGATAGAGAAAAAAGGGAGTTTCCTCGTTATACTTTTCCTTAGCTTGTGTGTAAGACACGCATATGCGGATCGTTCTGAATTTCAACAACAGGATACCGCGGCAATTATGCGGGATTGGTTTTTACGCGATCCTGAGGCAGATAAAGTACAGGGAACAAGCACAGAAAAAACCTACGCAACACTATTGCAAGGCAAACCTTCGCGAAAGGTGCGTGTTGCCGTCATTGATTCAGGAATCGATGTGGATCACGAGGACCTTAAGGAAATTATCTGGACGAACGAAGATGAAATACAAGGCAATGGAATTGACGATGATAAGAATGGCTATATAGATGACATTCATGGATGGAATTTCATCGGGGGAAAAGATGGATCTGTTAATGATGATACCTATGAAGTGACGCGCGAGTACGTGCGTTTAAAACCGCTGTATGATTCCATCGATGAAAAAAAAATCAGCAAAAAAAATCGAGCTGAATATGAGCTTTGGAAAGAAGTGAAAGCCCATTACGAAAAGGAAATAACTTCCAATAAAGAACAATACGAACAGTATAGCCAGCAGTACGACCTATATGTAAATGCATTGAGTACACTCAACTATTGCGATAGTATAGTTAGTGAGAATTTAGGAGTGAAATCTGTCTCAAAATCGTCTCTTTCCAGTGTAAGTTCAACAAATGACACAGTCCTTTTTGCGAAAGCGACTTTACAAAAAGTCCTGGAAAATGTAGAAGGTGATGTTAAAGTCAATGAATTCTTAGGAGAGCTTAAACTTTATCTTGCCGAGTTAAAAGAAGGTGTAGACCATTTTAAAGCAGCTGTTGAGTATGGTCTCAATCCTGAGTTCAATTCAAGAACTATAGTTGGTGATGATCCCAATAATCCAAATGAAAAAAATTATGGTAATAGTGATTTGGCGGGAGGAGATGCTAAACACGGTACTCACATTGCAGGCATTATTGGCGCTAATCGGAAAAATGATATTGGGGTAAAAGGAATTGCCGACAATGTTCAGATCATGGCGATCAGAGTTGTTCCACCAAACGGTGATGAGCGCGATAAGGATATTGCAAATGGAATCATTTACGCTGTTGACAATGGTGCCCAAATTATTAATATGAGTTTTGGAAAAGACTACTCTCCTCAAAAGGAGGCCGTAGACAAAGCCGTAAAATATGCCGAGCAAAAAGGTGTATTACTATTGCATGCAGCAGGTAACGACGGCAAAAATCTGGATGTAACATCACAATTTCCAACACGATATTATCAGAATAAAAAAGTAGTCAAGACCTGGATGGAAATTGGTGCGTCATCGTGGGGAAAGGACAGTACTTTTGTGGCGCCGTTTTCGAATTACGGAAAGAAAACCGTTGATCTTTTTGCTCCCGGCGTAGAGATTTATTCTACCACCCCTGATAATGAATACGAGAATTTACAGGGAACAAGCATGGCATGCCCTATAGCGACTGGTGTAGCAGCGTTGATATGGTCTTACTTTCCTGATCTTACAGCCGAGCAAGTAAAAAACATACTAAATCAATCCACCCGAAAATTTGATGGACTTAAAGTCATCAAGCCGGGCACAGCAGAAGAAACTCCATTTAATCAACTAAGTATTACCGGTGGCATGGTGAATGCCTATGAAGCGGTAAAGCTCGCCCAAACCATGAAACTTCAGCCTGCTAAAAAATAGCGAACATCAAATGTTCGATAGTGAAACTGCAATGTCCAAAGAGATGCTTTGGACATTTTTTTTGTCGGAGCATTATGAAAAATCACGTGACATTGGCACTGATAATTACCGTATCCTCTACCCCTTATAGAAATGGAGAAATAAAAGGCTACCTAATTGTTCTGAATTATTGTAATGCGGATTCAAAAACTATAGAGGGCATTTCGAAGGGCCAGTGGAGATTTAATTTGCCATTCACGCGATTAAACAATTTGATATCTACGGTGCCTTAGAGGGTGATTTCTTCCGGATTTTCATGTTCAGAACTTCTACTCCCAGAGCAAAGGCCATAGAAAAATAGATATATCCCTTTGGCACATGTACGTGCAACCCTTCGATAACAAGGAGCATTCCGATCATAAGTAAAAACGAAATAGCGAGGATTTTCATGGCCGGATGGTCGTTAATGAACCGGCTTATTTTATTTGAAAATATCAGCATAACGCCTAAGGATATGACGATGGCAATAATTATGATCAGCAGATTCTCAACGAGGCCTACGGCAGTCAAAATGGAATCCAAAGAGAACACCAAATCAAGCAGCACAATCTGAAAAATGGCAGATTTATAAGTGACCACCTTCACATTTCGTTCTTCTTTATGTTTTCCTTCCAACTTAGCGTGGATTTCAGAAGTACTTTTAGCAAGGAGAAACAAACCGCCCGCGATTAATATCAAGTCTCTATAACTCAGTGAAAAATTCTCGATCGTAAAGATGGTTGCGCGCAGGCCAATAATCCAGCTAACACCAAATAGCAAAAGTATACGTACGAGCAAGGCAAGAATGATACCTATGTTCCTGGCTTTGCCCTGTTGATTCAGAGGTAAGCGTCCGCTTACTATAGAAATAAATACAATATTATCAATACCTAAAACGATTTCCAGGAAGGTTAGCGTTAATAAACTTACAATACCCTCAGTTGAAAAAATCTCCATAGCCCATTAATTATTCTTTTCCTCTTCGGCCTTTTTTTGTTTTTTAAAATATCCGCGAAATAAAAAATTATGCTTTAACGCCTCCATGTTCTGGTTAAGTTTAACCGACGCGGATTGAGCATTGTTTAAAGTCACTCTTAACTTATTGGCGAATGAGCTGTCTGCAAGCAAAACGCCAATTGCATTATTCTTGTCATTAAATTTGGCGACAACCTCTTTAAGATCTTGTGACATTACCTTGGCATTCGCTCCGGCCTGAGCGACGTTTTCCAATGCTGCACTAAACGTAACTGCATAGGTAGAATCTTTGATCAATTTCGTAACGAGACCTTGGCCATTATTTATTTCTGAAACTAGTTTTTTCAAATCGACCGTTGCCAGGTTTGTATTTTGACTGGCAATCTTTAATGAATTTATGGTCTCGTGTAGGTCCCGCGAAAGTTCTCCATCATGCAAAAGTTCTCCTACGATACCTTGGCCGCTATTAATTCTAGTAGTAATCAATTTTAAATCATCGGTTAAGGATTTGGTATTGGATCCTACATCTTTTGCAATATTGATAAGTTCTTGAGTATCTGTGGGTGACAGGGAATTAATCGTATCATTATCCTGTATTATCTCACTCGCAGTCCCAGGTCGGATCACTACAATTTTATTACCCACCAACCCATCTGAGCCGATAAAGGCCGTTGCATTCTTTTTAATAAATTCATTTTGCTTATCCTTCAACGAAAGACTAACAATTACTTGTCCTTCGGAAACAATGGTTACATTTTTCACCGTTCCGATTTTTACTCCGGATAGCCAGACGTTGTCACCTTCGGTAAGGCCTTCTACATTTTTGAAGATTGCTGATACCGTAAATGTTTTATTAAATACATTTCTTTCGCTGCCGATATAAAATACAGAGATAAGAAATAGAGCTATGCCAGCTAAAACAAATAAGCCTAACCTTATATTCTGTTTATATTCACTTTGTGCCATGATCGTATTTTAATAATTGAAAAATTCTTTTAATTCTTTGTCATCACTGCGTTTTAATTCTTCAAATGTTCCTTCTATTTTATTGTAACCGCCAAACAAAGCAATGATGCGATCGGAAGTATGGCGGGCACAACTAATATCGTGTGTAATAATGATGGATGCGGTATTATACTTATCCCTTACCTCCATGATCAAATCATTGATCTCATTTGATGTTACCGGGTCTAGGCCAGCCGTGGGCTCATCATAAAGCATGATCTTTGGTTTCAGAATTAAAGTGCGCGCAATCCCTACCCTTTTTTTCATTCCTCCTGATAATTCTACCGGTGTTTGATCAATCGCTTTTTCCAATCCTACATCTTTCAAGGCTTCCATAACAAGTCCTTCCAAGGTACTTCGATCATAAATACCACGATTCCTTTTGAGCGGAAATTCAAGGTTTTCTCTCACCGTCATGGAATCATACAATGCGCTGCCCTGAAACGAAAATCCAACCTGTTGCCGGAGTTCATTTAGTTCATGGGGACTAAGCGAGGGTACATCGTAACCCAAAATATTTATCTCGCCATCGTCGGGTTTAAGCAGGCCGACCATGCATTTAATTAATACTGACTTACCCGTTCCTGACCTGCCCAGTATAACTAGATTTTCGCGATCAAATAAATCGAGGTTTAGATCCGTCAAAACCTTGACTTCACCAAAGCTTTTTTTTAGATGACGGACTTCAACAACTTTATTGTCGACAACATTGGCGCTACGATTATCCACAGTAGTTTTGGTTTCCATCATCTGAAAAGGTTTATGACTTGTAACGTTACTAGATCCAAAACAAAAATGGAGATCATAGAAACAACCACTGCAATATTTGCCGCCTGACCCACACCGGTCGTTCCCTTTTCTGAATGATAGCCTGCAAAACATCCTACAATGCCAATAGCGAAGCCAAACAGCGCCGATTTTATGATGGAAGAAAATATGTCCAGATAAGTTATGGATTCTGCTACATCGTTGAAGTACAAAAGAAAGCTGGTGTTACTAATAGTGTTTACCATGAAAAATGAACCCAATAAGCGCAACCACATCTGTATAAACCACCAGTAAAGGCACCATAAGCGTTGTGGCAATTACCCGTGTAACCACCAGATAAGAAAAAGGTCTTGTTCCTGATACTTCCATAGCATCAATTTGTTCTGAAACCTGCATGCTCCCTAATTCTGCCCCAATATTAGAGCCTAATTTTCCAGCGCAGATCAAGCCGGTTATTAATGGTCCTAAGGAACGAATTACCGCTTGCGATACAAGGGAAGGAAGCCAAGAATAGTGCCCCGAAAGAAGACAGGGAGGGACTGGATTGTTTGGTAAAAACTATGCCGGCAATAAAGCCAGTAAAGGTAATTAAGAACAATGATTTATTCCCAACAGAAAAACATTGACGCAAAATTTCCCTTCCCTCATAGGGTGGAAATAATGCTTCTTTAAAAAATCGACTGATGAATTTGTAAATTTCCGCAACTTGTAGAAGAAAGTTCTTAAAGTTCATTCATCCATTCTCAATTTATGCGTGACATAATGGAAATTGCGTGCCATGTTAACGTTGTGGCTACAGAGTGTAAAACAAATCCTTTGAATAAGTAGAATATAATTAATGGGGAAATATCTACACACTTTTTAAGGGATCGTATTTCTACGGTTACTTATTTACGTTTTTTTTTACGGGAGTGAAAAGTATTTGCTTCATCGAGGGAGTGGGAGCTGTGCAGATCATTTTCTTTTTCAGCCAGATCAGATAATTTAATATAGAATTTTTTTAAGACCATTAATTCGTCTTCCGTTAAATCTTCAATATCAATTAAGCGATTGTTGGCCAACTCCTGACATGCAATCAGTTCGTTCAATTTTAATTGTAACGCCAGCGTATCTTTATTTTGAGACTGCTGAATAATAAATACCATCAGGAATGTTATAATAGTGGTGCCTGTATTAATGACTAACTGCCAGGTATCCGAAAAATTAAAGATAGGTCCGCTGAGGGCCCAAATGATAATAGTCGCAAAAGCTAAAATTGAAGCAGCTGGCCTCCCTGCTGCCCTTGTGACAACTGTTGAAATTCTATCAAAAAGGCGGGCTTTGCCATGCGGAATTTTTTTTGGAGGTTGTTTCTTTGAATTTTTACCATTCGTTTTCATCTGTTTACATTTAATATCATGTCGATTTATTTAGTTAAGCTCAAATTCTTTCTGGCAGCAAGACACGACTATCGTTCTCACGAATGTTAATCATAACCTGTGCCGAACCTGATTTGTCAAAGTATAACACGTCATGTTAGAAGATTTTAACATGAGCGCTCAAGGCAAGAGCGTGTCAAGATTTTATAATTTCTTAAGAATCTTCATTAAGACCTTTTCTTCCAGAGTCAGATCGCTGTGATCGTCATTCTTCTCAATTACGTCTAAGGCGTTGAGGTACTTTTGCAAGTTATCCTCTTCGTATAACCGGATAATCTCAGGATGAACGTAGTACTTTTTGCAAACCGTGCGTGTATTACCCAATTTTGCGCTCACTTCATCCAATGCTGAAACAATGTTTCTCTTTACTTCGCTCTGCGTCTTGGCTTTACCTAATGCCTTGAAAGAGCTTAGGATAGAAAGAGTCCCCGCCCATGTCCTAAAATCCTTCGCTGAAAAATCTTTCCCTGTAGCTTCTTTGATGTAGTTATTAATCATACCGGAGTCGATAGAGCAACGAACACCATTATCATCAAAGTATTGAAATAGCTCTTTGCCAGGAATGTCTTTACACGCCTGCACGATTCTTGCCAAACGTTTATTTTTTAACGTTACTGAATGATAAATTCCTTTTTTCCCTTTAAAGGAAAATTTAAGGGTATGACCGTTGATGTCAACGTGACCATCCTTGAGTGTGGTAAGGCCATAGGATCCATATAGCTTTTCATATTCACTATTTCCTATTCTTATGAAAGTACGTTCCATCAGACTGACAACGGTAGCGAGCACTTTTTCCTTTGACAAATTTGCGAGAGAAATGTCCTTCTCTATTTTTATTCTCAGTTGGGGCAGTACTTTACCAAATTCATAAAGCCGGTGAAATTTTGTTTGATTTCGAATCGCATTCCAGCTGGGATGATATTTATATTGCTTGCGATTTTTTATGTCGTACCCGGTAACTTGAATGTGGCCGTTGGGGTTAGGACAAATCCAAACGTTAATCCATGCGGGAGGGATTACCAGCTTCTTAATTCTGATTATTATTTCCTCATCTTTTATCGACGAACCGTCAAAAAGGTAGGTGAACCCGGATCCATTTTTTTCCCGGCTGATGCCCGGATTGCTATCGCTCACATACTCCAAACTGGCAATGGCAGCAGCGTGCTTATAATTCCGATGCATTTTAACTGACTCAGTTCGGGTTATATGCACAGCCTGTACGATATTTTAAGACTTAATACTTAATATTAATATTATTATTGAATGAAAGCAATAGTGAAAAAGCCGTAGTCGCCAAAGTACAACAGGCGGAGAGTACCATAATCCAGTCATTATTGACGTAACTGTAGCATAGTCTGTTAAATGTAACAGGAGGAAATTCCGGTTTGGGCCGGGCCGTACTCAACTTTTCGGAGACAAACTTTATTGCGGGGAACATGAATTTTATCCGTTACTTTTTAGTCTTTTGAATGTTTTCAACTTCTCGAATAAAATTGGAAACTTTTACATCGGAATAAGGCCCATAGGCATCTACTAAAATTCCCTTTCTTCCATCCGAAGTTTCTATCCAATAAAGTATTGCATTATCCTGCGGATCAGAATATCCTTCAAAGCGATGAAAGTTCGGAATGTGAACTTCGGATGCTGGATAATATTTGCCACCCATTTCGTCTGTGAGACCACGAGTAGATATTTTAAAATTCTCTGTATATCCTTGCTCCAGTGCTTTATTAATCTTCTCAGATAACGTAGGCATTTTTTCTGTGGAGTCGAATTTATCTCTTTCCGTTATTTTGCTATTCATAAAAATGGTTAGTGTCTATCTTAATACGAGCTAAAAATCTGCCAAAGAGAAAATCCACACTTTTATCGTTGAAAAAGAGTAGTAATTGTAGAATCCCTACCCCAATCTTCTTAGTAGTAGATGCAATTGTCTACATATTAACTCATCTCTTGTGCAACGAGGAAACCTGTTGAATATAAAAAAAAGACCACCCATGAGGTGGTCCTTGAATTTATGAAGATTAGTTTTTTTAAACTTCCTCTTCATCAACTTCACATGCAAGTTGATTAATCTTTTCTGCCAGTTCAGTAAGCTTAACATCTGTTTCAGCTTCCTCGTCTTTAATTTCTTCTAGAATTTCTGCGCATTGTGTCATACCTAAAACATTTGCCATAGTCCGAAGAGTACCATAAGCTGAAATTTCATAATGTTCTACTTTTTGAGCGGCGCCGATAAGTGCAGCATCACGTGCATGACCTTCTTCGTGCTCTTCAATTTGCTCCTCACCTTCTTTGATCAAACCTTCCATAGCTTCACATTTTTTTGCTACAGCTTTTTTGCCCAGCAACTCAAAACATTTCTCTACTTTTCCGATCTGCGCTTCTGTTTCTTCAAGATGGGTGTCAAAAGCATCTTTAAGTTCTTCATTGTAAGCTGCTTTGGATAATTTTCCCAGCGCCTTGGCAAGATGTTTTTCTGCCCAGTAAATATCTTTTAAGGTATCTTCAAAAATATCTTCAAGAGTTTCTTTTGAGCTTCTCGTTCCCTTGGAAGATGACGCTTTTGCAGCATGAGATCCATTCCCTCTGGAGGATTGCGATTTTGTTTTCATATAATTTTTTTTAAGAGTTAATAATAAATTAGAGTTGATAGCAGTGTATGACTAAAAAACATACCAACACAAGAACATTCATTAAGCTTACAAAATGACTAAGAAGCTGAGGTGCATATTCTACAGATGAGAAGCGCAGTACCCATTACGTATTTAGAATTTCACCCCCATTAGGATGCAATACCTGACCCGTGATATAAGAGGCCTCGTCGCTTGCAAGAAACACATAGGAATACGCAATCTCGACGGGCTCCGCGGCTCGTTTCAATGGCGTATCTGATCCAAAGGTGGCCACTTCTTTCGGACTGAAAGTTGTCGGTATGAGGGGCGTCCAAACCGGTCCTGGCGCTACTCCATTGACGCGAATTCCTTTATCAGCAAAATAGGCTGCTAAAGAACGAAGCATAGAAACTATAGCACCCTTCGTTGCCGAATAGTCGATCAGGTGAGAACTTCCTCGATATGCCGTTACTGAAGTAGTGTGAATTATTGACGCACCTTTCCGTAAAAATTTTTCAGCCGCTTTGACCAAGTATAATTGCGCGAATACATTTACTTCAAATGTGCGGAGCAGTTGCCGTGTCGAAATTTTGCTTAATTTTTTTTGTGGAAATTGCACGGCTGCATTATTTACTAAAATATCTATCCGGTTTTTTGCAGATAAAACAGTCGATACTATTTTTTTGCAATGCTTTTCATTACTGATATCGCCCGGCACCAACACGCATGTTGCACCCAGTTCCTTTATGCGTTGCGCTGTAACCTTTGCATCGCGATGATCTTTATGATAGGCAATGAATACATCTGCTCCCTCTTTCGCATACGCGATAGCTACAGCCCTGCCGATGCCACTGTCTCCACCGCTAATGATAGCCACCTTTCCTTCTAAGCGGAGATTCTTTTTCTCCTTCTCATACACAGGCTCCGGTTTCATTTTCGCTTCCTTGCCTTGTGTGGACCTTACCACTTGGCGAGGTCGGAGCTTTCTCTTCGGGTTAGCCTTCTGCATACTATTTTAGCGTTAGCTTGCCATGCTCCCCGACATGAGGTTGAGAGCCTGTAACTGCAGCCGAGAGTATTTTTATATACGTCAGGATCTTGCTGTCATCGTTCGACCAATATTCGATCTCAAGCGGCCGAACAACCAATAGCGCTAACGATGGATCTTTTAAACCTTTTGGAAACCATGCCTTTACAAAAGGATTAAATAATTCTTTCATACGCTGATGATCTACAATGATATCCGCCACGCCTTCTATACTAATATAAATGCTATCATTTTCGTTATTGTAGATAAGTTGAATATTCGGATTGCTTCTGATGTCTTCTGCCTTCCACGAATCGCGCGAAGTAAAAAACCACAGCTGCCCTTCATCGTCAATATCTACATGAGACATGGGTCTGAATTTGATAGTCCCTCCTTCCAGTGTACCAAGCATCCCCACGCGGGAGCGGCTCACCAGTTCTTTTAATTTCTCTATGTAACTCCTTTCCATAACGCTTCTTTTTTTATCGATTAAACTTGAAATACTCCAAAAACTTATTTGGTCTTCCCGCGATTGCGTCCGCCAATATCTCCATACCCATGATACTGAATGTGATGCCATTTCCACCATAGCCTAACATAAAGTAGCTGTTGGGATAATCAGCATGAGACCCTATGTACGGTAAGGCATCTTTTGTTACACCGAATGTACCTGCCCAACTAAAGTCGGCAACAAGGTTGATGCCTGGTACCAACTGGTTAAACTTTATTATCAGATCTGATTCTTTTTTTTGAATGTGTCGATCTCTTTTTTCCGGATTCTTAAAATTTTCATCCTCCCCTCCGATCAAAATCCGATTATCCGATGTACTCCGGAAATAGAAATATGGATCTTGAGTGTTCCAGAAAATAGTATCCGCCAGTGAGCCCGGAAGATTTTCTAATGGTTCACTGATGCATGCATAAGTGCTAACCAATTTTCCAATATTCGTTGAAATTAATTCATGCGTTTCATATCCTGTCGCATAGACTATGTGACTACATGTTATCAAATATGAAGTATCAACCATCACTTGATTGTTGGCATTGATGTAATCTATTTTTTCTAACTCAGTATGATCGTACACTTGTAGTCCAAATTCTTTCACACAATATTCTAAAAGGGAATGTGTCAATTGATAAGCATTCAAGCTGGCCCCAACTTCAGATAAAATACCTCCCTCCCCTACTAGTCCATACGATGAAGCTAGTTGATCTGAAGTGAGCCACTTGACGTTGATACCTATTTTTTTTCTACACTCAAATTCATTAATTAATTCCTCCGCTTTCTTACTGTTGTGAGCAAAGTGCAAGCTCTCTTTAGTCTTAAATCCACAATCAAAATTCAGCTTCTTAACAATTTGATCCAACTTTTTTATTGCTCTGATCCCCTCCCTATATGTATCCGATGCAACTTCTTTACCCACGCTATCCATAAGTGAATACAATGGTTCATCAATTTCATATTGTAGCATTGACGTGTTAGCGCTAGTACTGCCCATTGCTATGTCTCGTTTGTCTATCACTACTGTTTTGTATCCTTCGCCCGAAAATTGAAAAGCCAGTAAAGCACCCGCAAGCCCTCCACCGACGATCAATACATCACAGGAAATATTTTTTCGTAGCGACGGATAGGAATTAATGATTCCGCTCCTTAGCAACCAATAAGGTTCTTTCGATCTTAGTTTCACATTTAAATTCAGTACAAGGAAAAAGGCTGTCTTAAAGGTAACATTGTACGCACAATGACGATTAACTTACGCACAGCCTCTGCAAATAAGCGGACAGTTATTCTCCTAACTGTCCTTTTTTAGCTAATTTTTTCATTTCTTTATTCGCATAGATGGCCACTTCTACACGGCGATTTTTTTGTTTTCCTACTTCTGTTTCGTTCGAATCAAGAGGTTGTTGTTCTCCATAACCTTTCGTAGTAACGCGGGAATTATTGATCCCTTGTGCAACCAAATAATTTTCTACAGCATCCGCTCTGTTCTCAGAAAGTTTTTGGTTATATGCGTCTTCTCCCGTATTATCGGTATGGCCCTCAATTAAAATATTAGTGTCGTCGTATTTTTTTAGTGTTCCTGCAAGGTCGTTTAGATTGCTCTTAGTTTCTTCCCGTAGCCTATACGATTCCAGGTCAAACACTAAACCAGATTCAAAGGTAATTAAGATTCCTTCGCCTACTCTTTCGACATGTGCGCCTTCAAGGTCTTTTTTAAGTTCTTCTGCTTGCTTGTCCATGCGCCTGCCTATCAAAGCTCCAGCGGCACCGCCAACCGTTGCGCCAATAATGGCCCCTACTACCGTATTATCTGATCGGTGGCCAATTGCTCCTCCGATTGCACCACCCACGCCTGCGCCAATGGCACCGCCTTTGGTGGTATTAGTTGCATTACAACCTATAAATAGCTGGCCCACTACGACGAGAAAAATAGTGAATGCACCAATGTGATTTACTAGCTTATTTTTCATTGACAGATTATTTATCTTTATCGCGATCCTTTTCTAATGCCAGATCAATTCTTTCACCCAATTTTTGAAACTCTAGTTTTATTTCGCCGGCTGTATTTCTTGAAGCTTGTTGAATGTCATCCCAAGTTTCATCGGAGGAATTGCTGATTTCGTCCAGCGCTTTTTGCACTTTATTTCGTTGTTCGGTTAGTTGTTCCTTTACATTGGTTAAGTCTTCGCGCGCTTCTATATTTCCCTTTTCTAATTTTTTAGAAACTTTATCCAACCGACTATTTATGTCATCGCGCAAACGTCGAAGATCCTCGGCTACTTCAGCTTTTTCTTTTCGAATATCATCGACAATGGCTTCTTGCGCTTCATCTACTTTATTTTCAGTGGAGCGGCTACAATTAGTTAATGCAACCCCACTGAGCGAGTGCAGCAACCCAAATAATTTTATTCATACAATAGCTTTATAGAATATTAATAGCGCCATCAGTTTGATGGCGCTTTTCAAATTTGCCTAATAATTAAGCCATCAAATATTTTCAATCTCTCTTTTAATCTCTTCCTTCGTCTTGCCTAACTTCTTTTGCAGCCGTCCGTACAATTCGTCTTCTTTTCCTTCCGCAAAAGTCAAATCATTGTCAGTCAGATCACCATACTTTTGTTTTAGCTTTCCTTTAATTTCATTCCAGTTACCTTCAATCGTGAGCTTATTCATAATCGTAAATTTTAAATTGAGAAATTTTATATAATTCTTTTAAAAAAATTTAGACTTTTATCTTTTCGTGGTATAGTCGACTTTTTGTTTTCCTTCTTTAGCCAGCTGATCAATTTTTCCATTGAATTGGTCTTTAAGCTTTTCAATAGACTCATTAACTGTGCCTACTAAATCATCTTTTAATTTCATAGAACCGTCAGCAATTTTTTTTCGGGTCTTCTTGCCTTCACTCGGTGCTAATAACATACCTACAGCGATACCAATTGCTGCACCTGCTATAAAGCCTCCGATCAAATTCTTGGGATCATTTGTGAGATTCATAATTTTTAGAGTTTTAGTTTTTTATACGTTATTACGTACCCTTTAATGGAGAAAACATTATGCCAGTCTGAAAAAAGTGTTCTGACGTACTATTTGAAGTGTGTCATTTTACTAATTAGACGAGTAACAATCTCCACAAAGATGGCTAAGAACAGCAATCATAGGACGAGGGTGCGGAAACACTTTAAAGATGTGGATGATTTAGCATGTTGTTTTCACAACACGTTGTGGAGTTTTTGATTGAATGTCGTGGACAATACTCCACAATAATCTAAATGAAATATCGATTTCCGTAAGAAAACAACGGTTTTTAGTCTGGTATGAAGATTACATAGTAGAGGGGAAAGACTAAACCAAACTTTATATGACATCCACAACAAACTACCTATCCATGGAAGAACTCGCACGTCAGATTCTTCGGGGAAATTAAAAATGAACTAGGCTTTACTTCAACCCGCAAAATTGTTTACCTCGTTCGGGCAGTGATTTCCCAGCTACGAAAAAATTTGTCACACGAAGAAGCTTCTAATATTATCAACGAATGCCTTCATTGTTTCAACTGTCTATTCATTAGCAATTGGAAATACAATGAGAAAGAAACTGCTATAAATCATTTGGATGAAATTGTTGAAAGTGTATATCAACAGGGACAAAAGACTCAACAACCTTTGTTTGCTTCTGAGATTGAAACCTTCAATGCAGTTATTGTGGTGTTGCGAAAACTAGATAAATTTTTCAGGCTTCTTGGCTTGGATATTCTGCATTATTCTTTGAAGCAAGAACTCAAACAAGTAGCTATGGAAGATGCTGCTTAGCAAATCCTCTTTATATAATTATAATTAAATTTTAAACCATTAAACTTAATTCTTATGTTACGCTGGACAGTCACATTTCTTATTATTGCAATTGTTGCCGCCATCTTTGGATTTGGGGGTATTGCAGCAGGTGCTGCTTCAATTGCTAAAGTGTTATTCTTTATCTTTTTAGTGCTCTTTGTACTATCACTAGTATTTGGCGCTAGCATCTTTAAAAGGTGACGATAAAGAAATAACACAAATCCCGGGTCCTTGAAAGAAGGCCGGGATTTTTATTTTTTTTAACTATGAAAAATAGAACTTCCCCCATACAGCGACATCCTAACCAGGAAGATAAAAGCGGCAATGCTGTATATGCTTCACCTACAAGGTTAAATTCTAGTACAAACAAATCACGTGAAGAAGATGTTAATATGCCGCGCGGCGCGGAAAGCAATTACAAAGATGAGTTATTGGAAACAAAAAAGAAACGAGTTAAAGGCTCTTTACAGAAACAGAAAAAGCCAAAGCAATAAAGAAGTCCTTTCCGTCTAGATTAACAAGGACATTTTTTATATTAATACAAATGAATTTCCAGTGGAAGCCCAAGAAATTTCTGATCATTGCATTGAAGATAATCGGGTGGACGTTGATTTCTATCCTCGGATTGCTCATCATTATATCTTTATCTATTAAAATTCCATTCGTTCAAAATAAGCTCACTCAAAAGGCGGTTAGCTTTTTGAAAGATAAGATTGGAACGGAAGTTCGGTTAAAACATATCAGCCTTTCCATTCCTAAAAAAATTGTACTTACCGGGCTTTATCTTGAAGATCAAGCTAACGACACGTTGTTGTATGCAGGTGAACTCGCCATCAATACAGACCTATGGGGGTTGACGCAACATACCATCCAGTTAAACGATGTGGAGCTTACAAATTTTACAGGTTCCGTGAGTCGTTCAGAACGCGATAGTTCTTTTAATTTCGATTATATAATTAAAGCCTTCGCTGGAGACTCAACCGTAGCTCCGGATACAACGCAAACCCCTTGGCAATTTTCCATTGGGGATATTTTGCTGGAAAAAATACATATTCAATTTAATGATGCTTTGTTAGGCAATGAGTTGGAATTAAGCCTTGACGCATTAGAGGTGGGGTTTGATGAATTTGATCTGGAGAAATCAATTATCAAAGTGGATGCGCTCGAGATTGAAAGAGTAAAAGCAAGCTTCATTCAAAGTAAACTAGCTCCGGATACTGTTGCTCTCGTTCCGGATACAACGGAGCAGCAACCTATTGCCTTTGATATCGGAGCTAACGAAATTGATCTGAAAGATATTCAAGCGGAATACAGCCAGCGCAATCTTGGCCAAACTGTTCGTTTAAACTTGGGGGAGCTTTCGCTGGATGTAGAAGATATTAACTTAAAAGGCCGTGAAATATTCCTGGACCAGTTTGCTCTTGCCAACACCTTTGTGTCATATCATCAGATGGCTGGATATCATCCCGTTGAAGAAGAAAAAAAGGACAGTTTGAAATCAAATGCTTCCGATACTCCCTGGCATATTACACTTCAGGAACTTGATCTTACCAACAATAGCATTCAGTACCATAACTTTGATAAGGCTATTACACCCGGTTCGTTCGACCCGAATCATGTATGGATTAACAAACTAAGTACAAATGCAAAAGATCTGGAATGGCATGGGAATATTGTGCGAGGTGTATTAACCGATCTCTCGCTTCAGGAAAGAAGCGGTTTTTCCATTACATCTTTTCGCGGAGCATTTTCACTTACAGAGAATTCGATGCAGGTCGGGGATTTTGCCTTTATTTCACCTAACAGCAAAGTAATATTAGAGGCGGAAGCCGCCTTTACTTCGCTCGAGTCGCTGAGCCGAACATATCCCGAAGCAACTGTTAAGCTCAATGTCAGACAATCGGTAATTGGATGGGAAGATATCCGGTATTTTATTCCTTTATTGCCAGACAGCCTTCCCATCAAAATTCCACCATCGGCAACGGTGAAGCTGGATACGAAAATAGACGGCATTCTAAAAAATCTAAGGATTCATCACTTTACATTACAAACTCTGGAGAAGACTTACATCACCACACATGGTACCGTACATTTATTAAATAAAGACCCATTCCTTAATATGGAATTGGAAAAATTTTACACGACAAAGAAAGACATCACTACCATACTCGCGGATACACTACTTCCCACTTCATTAAACTTGCCGCAGTGGATTAACCTACAGGGTAGTTTCAAAGGCACCTTTGATTCGCCTACCATCAAAAGTATTGTTACTAGTGACCTAGGCACGGCTGAGCTGGCAGCCAGTCTGAAACTTGATGCGGTTTCAGCACGTACCGCATACCAGGGCACAGTTAAACTAAAGCAATTTCATACAGGCAAGCTTCTAAAAAAAGAAGAAAGCATGGGCCCGATAACGATGGAGGCATCCATCAAAGGTTCAGGACTAAAGATGGATGAATTGGACACGCGCCTCGACCTGCAGATTATTAGTTTCTTGTATCAAGGTTATACGTATAAGGACTTTAAACTAAATGGAACCGTAAAAAAATATTTTTTCTCAGGTGTCGCCGAGCTTCAAGATAAAAATTTGAACATGAGGTTAGATGGCGATCTGGATTACAACGAAGAGGTGCCCAAATACCATTTTGTTTTTGAATTAAAAAATGCCGATTTCAAAGCCTTGAACCTTTCTGAAAGACCATTGAAAGCACGAGGAACACTCGACATTGAATTAGCCACTTCCGACTTTAAAGTGATCAATGGTAAAATGGCTATTCGAAAGTTCGCTGTTTTTAATGGTGAAAAAATGTATGCCGTAGACTCTCTTCTATTTGCATCTATTGATCAAGAAGGTCAAAGTGAAATTTCAATCCGATCCGATATTATCGAGGGAGATTTTGCCGGAACTATCAATTTATACAGCCTGCCGGAAGTTATAAGGCGCCATTTTAACAACTACTTTTCTTTGCGTGATACCTCTTACGCAAAACCGGCGCAACCGCAGAATTTTACGTTTAAGTTAGTCCTAAAAAATACGGATCTCTTAACGGAAATACTTGTTCCGGAACTTGACCCCTTTATTCCCGGCGTAATTGCAGGCGAATTTAATAGCAAAGAAGACAGGCTTGACCTAAGCATCAACCTTGCAAAAATAAGATACGCAGGCATTGGAACCGATTCCATAACCTTCGACGTCACTTCTAATGCTGAATCACTAGTGTACACGTTGTCCTTACGAAAAATACAAATGGATACCATGCGAATTGAGGCTCTTAAATTGTTGGGGAATGTAGCTCACGATTCCATTCGCACTAAATTGACAATCCTCGATTCACTTCAAAAAGAAAAATATGTATTGGGCGGAGTCTTCCACAGCTTGGAAAAAGTATTTCAATTTCAATTTTTAGAAGATGAGGTAATGTTGAACTATGCGCCCTGGACCGCTCCCACCTGATAACGCCTTACAGTTTACATCCAAGGGCATACAAGCTCACAATTTTTCGATCACAAATATTAACGAAAAAATAACGCTTGAAACGGGGGCCAATCAGGACTCTACCGTTTCGATTGTTTTTAAAGACGTGAACCTGCAAAACATTACGAGGCTGATTGAAGGAACAACGCCAATCGATGGCCTGGCTAACGGTGATCTGAATATGATGGTAGCTGAAAAAGGTGCGTTTAATACAAATCTTCGAATTGATGATCTCACCATTCTAAGGCAACCCTGGGGGAATCTTTCCCTGGCGTTGGGTAGTACCTCTGAAGGTCCTCTTAATATCGATCTACGCATTGAAGGAGAAGGAACCGAATTAAAAGCAGCTGGCTATTATACAGCTGATCCCAAATCACCTGAAATTAATTTTGTTAGCTCAATTCCAAAATTAGATCTGGCAAGAATAGAGCCCCTCACGATGGGACAGCTTAAAAATACCAAAGGTCAATTACAAGGCGACGTAAAAATTATAGGAAATGCAAACCACCCGGATATTGATGGGAACATTGACTTTTAAAAATGCCGCCTTCACGCCGTCGCTGGTGAACAGTGACATTTTTGTTAGAAGATGAAACAATAACATTTACAGGTGAAGAGATTGTCTTAAATAATATTGAAATCAAAGACAGAAAAAATAATATCGCAAAACTGAATGGAAATATTAAAACCGCCATGTTTAAAAATTTTGATCTGAATCTTGCGCTTACGGCAAAGGATTTTCAGATTCTAAATTCTACGGAAGACGATAACGAACTGTTTTATGGAAATGTAGGCATAACCACTAACGCAAAAATATCGGGTAACCTAAATCAACCGGTCGTAGATATGGATATCAATTTAAGTGACGACAGCAACTTTACCTACGTCGTCCCCCAATCGGAAAAAGGCGTATTAGAACAGAAAGGGATCGTTCGATTTGTTGACCGAGATGCTAAGAAGGATCCTTTCCTGGCTTCGATAAATCCTAAGGACACCATGAAATCTGCCTTTAAAGGTATTACCCTTTCAGCCAATATTGAATTAAATGAAAAAGAAACTTTTAACATCATCATTGATCCGGCAACCGGCGATAAACTTTCTGTCAAAGGAAATTCAACACTCACGCTGGACATAGATCCAACGGGAGACATGGTACTGTCTGGCCGGTATGAAATTACCGAAGGAAGTTATGATCTTTCGTTTTACAAGTTGGTAAAACGAAAATTTTTGATAGAAAAAGGAAGCACCATAATTTGGTCAGGAAGCCCAGTAGATGCTACTATGGATATCAGGGCGATCTATGAAGTTGAAACCTCTCCCATTGAATTGATGGCAAATCAAACGGACGATCCTCAATATAAGCGGCGATTACCATTTCAGGTTTACCTGCTAATAAAAGGAGAACTGCTCACACCGGAAATAAGTTTTCAACTTGACATGCCGGAAAATAGGCGAGGCGAATTTAACGGAAATGTTTATGCAAGAATCAAGGACATCAATACGCGTGAATCAGAGCTGAACAAACAAGTTTTCGCTTTGCTTATTTTAAGACGTTTTATTTCGGATAATCCATTGGATAATCGGGCTGGGTCTGATGTCGCAAGCACGGCCAGGAGGAGCGTCAGTAAATTGCTCTCCGAACAACTCAATCGCCTGTCCGAAAATGTTAAAGGTGTAGAACTTTCGTTTGATGTAAAGTCCTCTGAGGATTATTCTACGGGAAGTGCGGAAGGACAAACACAAGTTCAGCTGGGACTTTCTAAAAGTTTGCTCGACGATCGCCTTATTGTAAAAGTTTCTGGCAACGTAGAGGTAGAAGGAGAAGCTGCTTCTTCTCAAAATTCGGTCGGTGATTATATTGGAGACCTGGCCCTGGAATATAAATTAACACCTGATGGGCGATTTAGAATAACGGGCTTCCGAAATAGCAATTATGATATGATCAGCGGTGAATTGATTGAAACCGGTGCCGGTCTTGATTTATATAAAAGACTACAATACGCTGCGCGAACTTTTTAAGGCAAATGCAAAAGAAAATTAAAATAGTTACGCAGGCTTTTTGCATGGTCAATATTGCACAAAGTGACCAGGGTTTTATGTGTCTTAGCGATTTATTCAGTCTTATCTTAAGTTGCTCTGGTACTAAATTTTTAAAAGAAGGAGAATCGTTTTACACAGGCGCAGAAATAAATTTTGATACGCAGGGAAAACGGGTAGGTCGCAAAAAGATTTTAAGAAGAGAACTGCAGGAATATATTCAGCCCAAACCCAATAAGAACATCTTGGGAATGCGGACCTGGTGTTTGGTTTTATTTTATTGCAGGCACTCCTAAAAAAGAAAGACGCGGATTAAAATCCTTCATCAAAAACAAACTGGGTAAGCCACCTGTCTTGATCACAGATGCAACACCCGACCGCTCAGCAAAGATTTTAAATGGCCAACTTTATAACGAAGGGTACTTTCAATCTCAAGTGAGTTACACTGTCAAAACAAAAAAGAAAGAAAGCAAAGTAATTTACAATATTATCCTTCCGAGGCCATATCGCTTAGATACGATTCGATATCCGCAGCCCAAAGATAGCGTGTACGCGTCCGTACTGAGAAAGCTTGAGCTAACGTCCTTGCTGAAACCAAAGCAACGCTATGATCTGGAGCGTATGCAAGCTGAACAAGAGCGTATTGAAGAAGAGTTGGAAAACGTAGGATTCTATTATTTTGATGATAGGTATCTCATTTTCGAAGCGGATAGCTACAGTAGGAAAACGGAAAGTTCATTTGGCCCTTAAACTGGAAAAAGGTATTCCCCCTCGCGCAAAAAAAATATTCCAGAATTAACGACGTTAACGTTTTCCCCAACTACACGCTTACAACGGACTCATTAGATGCTGCCAAAAACACCAAGGTAGTAGATGGGTTTAATTACATAGACACGGCCCATAATTTTCGTCCAGAAATTATAACCCGTGTCATCAACTTAAGAAAGGGAAATATTTATAGTCGCGAAGATCAGAATTTCACGCTTAGTCACCTGATGGGGTTAGGTGTCTTTAAATATGTAAATATTAAATTCGTTGAAGCCTATTCTGATTCAGCACTCCTGAATGCCAATATTTATCTAACTCCTCTCAAAAAAAAATCTCTTCGTGCAGAATTCGAGGCCGTATCGAAATCCAATAATTTCGTAGGGCCCGGTCTTACTTTTACCTTTACCAATCGTAACTTTTTGAGAGGCGCTGAATTATTTCAACTAAAATTGAACACAGCATATGAAGTTCAAATAAGCAGCCAGAATCAAGGTGGACCCTTAAATTCATTCGAAGCAGGTTTAGAGTCAAGTCTCACTGTACCGAGGTTCATAACACCCATCCGAATCAATTACAACTCGCGAGAGTATCTTCCAAAAACCATATTTAAGTTTGGAGTTACCTTGCAAAATCGGGTAAAATTTTTTCGTCTAAATTCTTTTAACCTCAACTATGGATACAATTGGCTGGAAACTGCTGCTAAATCCCATGAGCTATACCCTATTGACATAAGCTTTGTTAAAACAGATAAAAAGTCCCCCGAATTTCAGCAAAAATTAGATAGCAATCTTATTCTCGCTAATTCTTTTGAAGATCAATTTATTATTGGAACACGGTACTCATACACGCTAAACACTCAATTGAGCGAAGACCCGGTGCAAAAATTCGAGGAGAAAAAATTCAGAACACACAATTTTTATTTTAAGGGCAATGCCGATGTTGCGGGGAATCTTTTTTATGCTGTTCAACGGCAACTTAATAAAACCGGCGAGAAACCTCTTCAGATTTTTAACTCACCCTATTCGCAGTACATCAAAGGGGACATTGATTTCCGGCATTATTGGCAATTTGATATCCATAACAAGCTTGCAACACGGATTATTTTAGGTGCTGGATATGCCTACAAAAATTCAACTTCATTGCCATACATCAAACAATTTTCCATTGGAGGCTCAAACAGCATTCGCGCCTTCCCTGCGCGATCAATAGGGCCGGGAACTTACAATGTAAGGACGGATACCAGTCAAAATGCAACTCAATTTATTGACCAGCGCGGAGATCTTAAGTTGGAAGGTAATATTGAATACCGCTTTGACATTATTAAAATTCTTAAAGGCGCTGTTTTTTTGGATGCCGGCAATATATGGCTTTTGCGCCAGGACACATTGGAAACGCGCGTGGGCGCAACATTCAATCGTAAAACATTTCTCAATGAATTGGCTGTCGGAACGGGTTTTGGATTGCGTTTTGATTTTAGTTTTTTCGTCCTGAGACTAGACTTGGCGTTCCCTTTGCGTAAACCCTATTTGTTGGATGATCCATGGGTCGTTGATAACATAGACTTTGGAAGCAAAACCTGGCGCAAGGAAAATTTAATTTTCAACATTGCCATCGGATATCCGTTTTAATGATCATCAGATACACGCGCTAGACCTTATTAAATTTTTGTTCGTTGACTCGAGTAATAATTCTATTGCGCATTGTCAACATTCGCAATCTTTGTATTTTTGACCTATGAAAATTCCTGACTTTCAAACGCAATATGTTTTTGTTGCAGATGACGATGAGGATGATCGCTTGCTTTTCCAAGAAGTACTGAAGGAATTGCCCTATATAGTGCACCTCACCATGGCAAGTGACGGTGAGCAAACTATTAAAACACTTAACGAACTACTCCGACTCCCGGATGTGCTTTTTCTCGATTTAAATATGCCAATCAAAAATGGCTTCGAATGTCTTCTAGAACTCAAACAAAATAAGAAACTGAAAACACTTCCCGTTGTTATTTTTTCAACGTCTTCTCATCCCAGCGCCATCAACCAAGTCTATGAGGCTGGAGCACACTTATACATACCGAAACCTAATAACTTTCTAAATTTCAAAAGGTCAATCCACCATGTTTTGTCCGTAAATTGGAAAGAGGGTCTTTCCCAACCGCCCAGGGAAGAGTTTGTGTTAGCGCTGTCTTGAGCTACGTTTAAGCTAAACGCGGAGAAAGATTCCACACCTGTGGAAAAAATTCAATTTTCGCCAGGGAAGATAGCCAAATCCGCACCATATTAATTGATTTTTCCTCTGGCACAATCTTTCTATATAATAAATTAGATTCTTTTACGAGGGGTGCTAAACTTCAACGAATAGCTGAGATTTAATACCCTTAAACCTGATCCAGGTAATACTGGCGTAGGTACGTGAAAAAATCGGGGCTGCTTAATCGCGGCCCTTCTTTTTTCATAAAATAATATATTAAATAAAAATATTCCCTACTGAGTGGATACAATTAACGAATGCTTTTATGAAGCCCAAGGCGATAAAAATCTTTCAATATCCCAACCGCATTCCCGAAATATATGGGACTTTTATAGCACTAGGTTTAATAGTCTATTTTTTTATTGCATACCTGGCAGGATTTCTTCATATCATTGAATTCCGTCTGCTGAATTTGGTTATCCTGGCAGTCGGTATATACTTCTCGCTGAAGCAATATAGACGGACTCATGAAGATCGGCTAGATTATTTTCGCGCGCTCGCGATCGGCGTTTCTTCATCATTTATTGGCACTTCTACCTTTGTATTGTTCCTGTTCCTTTATCTCAAAATAGATAATAACCTGATGAGATCGATTATCGAAAGCGAACCAATGGGCCCATACTTAAATGAATACATAGCCACCTTTGCTGTATGGTTCGAAGGAATATTTTCCGGATTTATTATGACGTTTATCCTGATTAATTTTCTGACCAATCAAAAAGAATAATGCCGAATAGCTAGCCTTATTCCCGAGGGGTCCGATAAACATACAGGCTAAAATATTCTTACCAGACCGTTACTTGTTTAAGTAGACGTTTTTTTACTGCATTGTAAAGTTTAAGGAAAGGATAAAGTAACGGATACAAAATGAGAACAATTGTCCACGGAATTAAGAAAAGAAAACTTCGTTTTAATAACTCGGCTGCTCGGATAAAGGACCGAAAAGAAAAATTTTTTACGATCAGTAGCAATATATAATTCAGGTTAAAAAAACCTTGTACCCAGAAAACCAAAAGTTCGAACGTTAGCCTAAACGGCCGATTCTCGAACGCCTTTATTCTATGGGTCAACTGCATGTTGAAGAGATAAAGAAAGGCTTTAATCATATTATCATTGAACAAGCGCGGTTGAATCGTTTTTGTTGGCCCTGTGATCAATGTATCTGCACAATAATATGCATCGTAAGAATGAAGCAATTGCATCCAGAGATCTACATCAGCATAAAACCCATACTTCTTTTTTAAGAAACCGTGTTCTTCGATCAGTTGTTTTCTTACCATAGCTTCACCCCATACCGGGGAATCGAAGCGCCATCTCCGGAAGTATACATTTTTCAATAAATTGTCTTTCTTAATTACGCCCTCCTCGAATTCTTGAAAGGATAAAATAACATTTTCATTTGTATCGGTTACACCAATTGAATTAAACACAAAACCCACCGACTCATTCTCCGAAATTGCTTTATACCATTGTTCTATAAGATCTTCCCTAAAGCGGTCTCCGTCGTGTAATATTGCTACATATGGGTAAATTGATTTTTGAATCCCAAAGTTGCAATTAGCGGGCATTTGAAGATTGCTGGAATGCCTGTAATATTTTATTCTTTCATCTATGGATTGGAAATCACGGCATATAACTTCAGTTGAATCCGTGGAGCAATCATCACAAATTAATAATTCAAAATCTTTAAAAGTCTGGTTTAAAATGTCCTGAATAGACAATTTCAATCGTTCTGCCCTATTGTATGTGACTAAAACTATGCTTACCACTTGTGCTAAATTAAGGTTTACAACTTGATACCAATTCCATACTTACCTGCAGTCAAGAGTTAGTAGTTCTAAAAGCGTTTTATCAAAAAAAAATACGATTTCCGTATTCTTATCTATTAACGATTAAATCAAGTAATGATTAAATCAAGCCGAATATCAATGACACCTCAACAACAGCCTGTTTGGTAAATAGTTTCTAAGATTTTAAATATTTATTTCCGATAACGTTTCCAATTGCTATAAAAGAAATTATTATGTAAATAAATGAAATTACTCTGGTAATTTAAAGGATATGTAAAAAGTCGTCCCTGCACCTAAGGCACTTGTAACCTCAATTTCGGCACTATGACTATTTAAGATATTCTTCGTGGAGGTGAGGCCCAGTCCCATTCCTGCGGGTTTATCCGTATAAAACGGGTCAAATAATTTTTCAAGATCCTCTTGCGCAATACCCTTACCGTTATCATTAATGCACGTAACAACATTTCCATTTTTTACCTCAGCGCTTATTTTAAGAACCCCTGTTCCCGGCTGCATAGCTTCCAGACCATTGATGATGATATTGAGCAAAGCAATTTTTATTTTTTCTTTATCGAGTAAAATTCTCGGAAGATTTGCCGGATAATTCTTTTCCAATTTAATTTGGTTGAGGTTGATACGGTCAACGGATAGTGCGAGTGTCTCTTCCAGAATTTCGGAGATCGGAATTAATTCCAAATTTAATTCTCTCGGTTTGGATGAACTAAGCATTTCGCTGATAAGCTGCTCAATACGATTCGCATTTCTTTCAATAATTTCACTGTATAGCTTGACGTCAGCGTTATTCTCTGGTAGTTCCTCTTTCAATTGATCAAATGCTAACGTGAGGTTAGTTAATGGGTTCCTTACTTCATGCGCTATCGTGCGGGCTATCTTACCAGTCATTGAAAGCCGTTCGGCTATAAGCATATCTCTTTCTGCTTTCTTTCGCATGGTCAGATCATGAACAATGCCTTGATAACAACAGAATTCTGACAGTTGATCTGGTATAAAAACGCAATTGATAAGACATCCTTTTTTTACGCTTTCCTTATTTAACAGCGACACTTCGAAATCACGTATCTGCTCAATTTCTTTTAAGGTATCGTAAAAATAATCGTAGTCATTTCCATCGGCAAAAAGATCTTTGATCTTCAGAGAAAGTGCTTCTTCCTTGGAATAATTAAAGAACTTCATAAACGATTCATTGACGTCCACCAATACCAAATGCTCATTCGCCAGGAATATTGGATCGATGGACCGTTCAAAAAGCGAACGATATCTTTTTTCTTTCTCGTCTAACTCGCGGATAACTTTAGCTTGGCTAAGAGCATATCGGATGCTACGTTCAAGTATAGACCCGTTTAATTCTGTTTTAACCAAGTAATCTGCGGCACCAAATCGTGTAGCATCCAAGTCAACTTTCAAATCACCCTGACCAGTTAGTAAAATACACGGCGTGATTACACCTTTTTGTTGAACGAACTTGATCAGATCTAAACCCGTTTCACTGCCCAATCGGTAGTCGATAAGAAACACATCATGGCTGCCCAACACCATCTTAAACCGTGCCTGCTCGGGCTTGGGCTCCCACTCAAGTTCAAATTTAAAGTTGCCGCTTTCTGCCAAATATTCGCGAACCAGCAACACATCATCTTCATCATCTTCTATCAACAAAATTTTAATAGCCGCGGTCTTCATAGAAGGAAAGCCCAATTTTATAATTTTATTTTTATATGCTTATTGTCTTGATTCATGAAATTCAAATTCACATGTTACCTCAACCAAATGAACTCAAATTCACGTGTCATTATCTTTAATAATTTCATCTGATAAAGGAGGAGCTAGCATTTAATTAACTGACAGGTAATATAACTATAAATTCTGACCCGACATTTTCAATGCTTCGAGCTGTAATGTATCCCTTATGGTTTGTTACAATTTTTCTGCAGATGGCCAGTCCGATACCCGTTCCCTCATATTCCATTCTTCCGTGCAAACGTTGAAAAATATTAAAAATTTTCTCCTTGTATTTTTCTTCAAAACCTATACCATTGTCCTTAACCATAATCCAAGCGTATGTTACATCAGGTAACGAGATGCCTAGTTCACTTTGAATTTCTTTATGCCGTACAATTTTTCCATCCACATCCACCTGTGGACTCTGATTCGGCTTATGAAATTTTATAGCATTGTTTATTAAGTTTTGAAAAAGTCTTTTTATCTGCATTTTTTCTGCTGTAATACCAGGCAGGTGACCCACATTGACTATTGCCCTTTCACGCTTTATTTGAATATCCAAATCTTCCACCACTTCCTGCATGATTGAGTTCATATCTAAGCGCTGAAAGATTTCAGTACTCCTCGAAACCCGGGAAAACGAAAGTAGATCCTCTATCAGAGTTTGCATTCGGATAGATGCAGATTGCATTCGTTGAATATAATCTTCGCCCTGACCTTCCAGTTGTTTTTTATACCGGTTAAGAAGGCGATCACCAAAAGCTCTTATTTTACGAAGTGGCTCTTGTAAATCGTGTGATGCTACATAGGCAAATTGTTCAAGATCCTCATTTGAACGTTGTAATTCTAAAGTATACTTTTTTAACTGCGTTTCATACATTTTCTGTTTTGTTACATCAATTACGGTTCCAAGTATATCAAATCCAGCCTTAGAGGCATCCATCCCTGGCTTGGAAGTAAGGGAAAGGTATTTAACCGTGCCATTCGTTTGTATTCGATACTCCAACCCAAAACCCTCCCGATCCTTAATTCGTTTAAGAAAATCCTCTACCAAGGAATAATCGCCCTCATAAGTATTTTCAAAAAAAGAGTTCCACGAAGGCGTAAAGGTCTCAGAATCCTGTCCTAATATTTTGTAAAGCCCGTCAGACCATAACAGCGTCTGATTCGTTTCATCCCATTTCCAACTCCCCATATTAGCTAATGTTTCCGCTTCCTTTAATAAAAGTCCGCGCTCCTCACTGATCAGCCGTTGTTTCTTTTGGTTCGTAATATTAGCGAATGTCGCCACGAAACCGTCCTCCAATTTTACGACAGTTATATTATACCAACCATTTAAATAGTCATCTTGTTGATATAATTTCTCAAATTGTTTAGGCTGCCCTGTAACAACTACTTCTTTATAAATATCGAACAACCCATCTCGCTGACTATTCGGCAAAATTTTCAGCAATTTTTTGCCAATAAGTTCCTTTTCCGATCGACCCGTAGATTTTGATCCGATAGCATTCGCTAGCATCCACTCAAAATCTTGTATTTCTCTATTTTCATTACGAATTGCCTTGAAAGCCATAATACCATCCAAAGAATTATCCAACACACTTCTCAACGTCATTTGAATAAATTCACGAATTCCTACTTCGCTTTTAAGCGCAAGAATATTTTCATTCAACCGGGCCTCTGCAAGGCTTTGTTTATCCAAGGCATCAAGAACCTTAGAGAATAGTAACGCTACTCCTGCCAATGCTATTAGCGTATAAAAAAGCAACGCAATAGGAGCAATGTTTCTAAAATCAGTTTCGCTTGTTAATCTGGTTTCAAAAATTTTTCCCTCCTCATCTGAAATTCGTTGTATTACGGCTCTGATTTCATCCATATTATTTCGACCATCTAACATAAGAGATCGTTCCTCCGGATCCATGTATGAATCCTGTGATCGCTTACTTAATAGAATCCTATTTATAATAGCAAATTGGCGATTGATCAGATTTTCTAGCGTGTCTACTTTTTTTACTTGTATAACATTGTTCTGAACCAGACTATCCAGTATCCGAATCTGACCAGGCAATGTATTAACAGAATGATGGTATGGCCGAAGGTAAAGGGTATCTAGCGTAAGTTGGAAACCCCGATGTCCAATTTCAGCGTCCTTAATCGTGGATAACGTTTGATCCAAGGTTTTAAATACATCGCGCGAATGCGTTATTAAATTTACTTCGGCGATATAATTATTCAGGTTTCGATAGGTCATCAAACTCACTGCAACCAGAACCATTACGATAACCAAAAACATTAATTTGATATAGAAATTCTTCATAATGTGGTTAGCGATCTACAATGTTGTGGAAAAAACTCTATCCAACCAGCTGATAAAATTTCTTCTGCCTGTCAAAACACATCTGTTTCGAAACCTAGGAACTTGGCGCACTATTTACAATACATACGTAAATAAAACAGATAAACTATGACTAAAACATTTAAAATTTTAACGGTTTTCTTACTAAGTGGTTTGTTCAGCGCGATGTCATTCAACATGGCGTCTGCACAGATGCGTGCTGGTATCAAAGGTGGGTTGAATGTAAGCAACCTTTATATTGATGAAGTTGATGATGAAAATGCGAGATATGGATTCAACTTAGGTTTTTACGGACAGGTTTTATCATCGGATGTTTTTGCCTTACAACCCGAGTTACTTTTTTCTACGAAAGGATCAAAAGCGGAATATGGCGGAAGGTTTTTTGACCAAACAATAAAGTATAATCTGAATTATCTTGACCTGCCTGTACTAGCGGTTTTTAAATTAGGGGAGTCGGCCGAAATTCATGTTGGTCCTTACGTTAGCTACTTATTAGGAGCAAGCATTTCATATGACGGAGATTTATCAAATGATGTCGATGAGATCGATAAAGACCATCTTAAATCATTTGACTATGGATTATCCGGTGGATTTGGACTGAACTTTGGAAATTTTCAAGTCGGTGCCCGATATAATTATGGCCTGGCAAAAATTGCAGATAGCGATGCTGCCGAATTAATTATAGGGGACTCTAAGAATTCAGTTGCCCAGGTTTACTTGGCGCTTAATTTAAATAGCGAAAAAAGCAACTAGGATCGGTTATAGATTAGAGGGTAAGTTATCCCGCCCACGCGGGATAACTTTTATGCATGAATATTATAAAGTTTTAATTTATTATATAATGTTTTGCGATCGATCTTTAGCAACTCGGCCGCCTTCGATTTATTGTAGTTGACTTTTTCAAGAACATCAATAATTGCTTGTCGCTCCGCAGATCCAGCAATTGATTTCAGCAAACCTACACTATCGTCCGCCAAATCACCCGGAAGTATAAGGGAACTATGGGCTTGAATGATTTCCTGCGGGAGACTATCAGACTGGACTTCATCTCCGGTGGTTAGCAATACAGCGCGCCTCACAACATTGTTTAGTTCACGCAAGTTACCGTACCAAAAATAGTTGGTGATTTGAGTTAGAACTTCAGGAGAAAATGATTTTACATTCTTATGAAGCGATTGATTCGCTTTTTCCAAAAAGTAATTTGCAAAAATTAAAATATCCTCCTTTCGTTCACGAAGCGGAGAAAGCTGAATCTTAAATTCATTTAGCCGGTGATAAAGGTCTTCCCTGAATCGACCTTCCTTTACAGACTTTGTCAGGTCTTCATTCGTTGCAGCAATGATACGAACATCGATCGGAATATCTTTCGTTGCTCCAATTCGTTTTATCCTGCGCTCCTGTATTACGCGAAGTAGTTTTATTTGATTTTCGTAAGTGAGATTCCCTATTTCATCCAAAAAGATAGTTCCTCCATTTGCCACTTCAAAACTTCCTTGTTTGTCACTAACAGCTCCCGTGAACGATCCTTTAATGTGACCAAATAATTCACTTCCCGCCAGCTCCTTCGGCAATGCTCCACAATCAATAGCAACAAATGGATAGTCAGCACGCTTACTAAAGCGATGTATGGACTGAGCAACGAACTCTTTTCCTGTGCCGGTTTCTCCATTAATAATAACGGACATATCCGAAGGAGCAATTAACTCAATGTAGCGTTGTACTGTTTGCGACTGAACGCTTTTGCCCACTATAAAATTATTGTGGGATGAGTTGGCGTTTTTATTTTTTTTAACCTCTTGGGGGTTATCGGCAGCTGATTCGAGCGAATTCCGCTTATCGTTTTTAGTTATTGTTTCCCTTATCGTCATCAGGAGTTCGTCAGGATATAGAGGCTTCGTTACATAGTCATTCGCACCGTAGCGAAAGGTTTCAACAGCGGTGCGGACATCGGAATAACCGGTAATAATGATTACCGCGACAGTGGGTTGAAGCAATTTTATTTTGCGCAACATTTCGACACCCGTAAAATCGGGAAGCCGGTAATCGCATAATATTAAAGTATAGTCGTGTGTCCGTAATAATTTTAACCCCTCATCTCCCCTGTGCGCTACATCCACCTCATAATTATTCTTCATTAGAAACTTCGACAACACTAAACAAATATCTTTATCGTCATCAATAATAAGTAGTCTTAGCATATCAATTTAAATTTGGACGATCCTGGATGTTATTTAGCCAAGAAATTCAATTTTTCTAGGGAGTCGGAAATAGACTTTTTTGTAAAAGGTTTTGCCATAAACAAAGTTGCACCTTTTTGCAATGCCTTTTGGTGTTCACTGTCATAAGCGCTTATAATTATTATTTTGGAGGAAACTTTAGATTCCTGCAAGGTATGGATTAAGTCATATCCAGATCCATCCGCTAGGTTTAAATCCACAAATAAAAGATCAAATGAAACCATTGAAATCTTAGTTAAGGCATCCGAGATCGACAAAGCATAAGCCGCTTCAAATCCAATCTTCTTCAGATACCGGGTGACCAGAAGGCAAATTTCAATTTCATCATCTACAACCAAAATCCTACTCATGAATTAGTGTTTACTCCCTACCTTCTTCCACTTACAGATACAAAATGCGATTTATTTTTAGTCGACGATAGAGGCATTTTACTTTTGGAATAGGTTAGAGTCAAAGTGCTTTTCTCAACTTCCTGTTTAATCTTCATTGGAAAAAATAATCTAAACAATACAACTGCAAACCCAGCACTGCACAAGTACGTACCTGCAATAAGAAAAATAAATAGAACTAGATCACGCATACGACTTAATTTCTTCTAAAAATGAAAAAATCATGCCATCGCGGCCATTACCTTTTTTTAAACAACTGCTTGGTAGGATGGGAAATTTATACCCCGAAATTTGGGGAATTTTGTAGACACAATCAGCTTAAAACGGTTTAATTGGCTGGTATTACACCAATGAGGAGTGGCATGAAATTTTGCTTCCCTTTCATAACTAAATTCATAATTATATGACCAATTTACTTTATGCCATTGCTGTAATCCTATTGATTGGTTGGGCATTGGGATTTTTCGTTTACAATGTAGGATCACTCATTCATATACTTTTAGTGATTGCCGTGATCGCAATTGTGTTTAGATTGATTCGTGGGGAGAGGATTTAAAAAAATATGGCATCTTACCTTGCAAAAGGATAAGATGCCTTTTTATGACATTCTCTAGAACACGCGTTTTAAAAACAACGGCCTTCGTTGTTATAATTCTATTAGTAATTGTATTCCTAACAGGAATTATACTTTCTCGCTATGCTCATCGAAAAGCTGAGGAGAGTCTTAAAGCGGTTGGCGCTAAAATAGTTTCCTTAGATATCAATCTTTTTACACAATCCATTTCAATAGAAGATTTTGATTTGAATTTTTCGGGTGATAGCGCACGCGCTGTTCCGCATACCGCGAAGATTCAAAGCATTACTCTTGACGGAATTAGCATTTATCAACTCGTTTTTAAAAAAAATATACACATCCATACCATCACGTTGAGCGATGGCAATATCCGCTATAATAGGAACTTAAAATTTAAACGGCGTAAGTCAACGTCAGAACCTTCTTTAAAGGAAATTTCAATTGATCGTCTTGTCTTAAAAAACTTAAAAGCAGAGTTGGTCAGGGATTCAGTGACGGATTATTCAGCAACTGTAGACCTAACCCTTGAATCAATTAAGTCGCCCGATACTTCAAGCATTACAGACATAAAGAAATATACGTTAAAAAATATAGAAGCAGCGATAACCAAGCTTCTTATCAATCACGAAAATGGGTTATATCACACTCGGATTTCGTCCCTATATGCCAACACGCTAGACCAAAAATTATTGATCGACTCGATTCTTCTCATCCCCAATTATCCTAAATACAAATTTGCCGGGAAAGCAGGAAAACAAACGGATCGGGTTAATGTGTTCATCCCTAAAGTAGTTGTAAGTGGTTTAGTTTACAATCCATCGCAAGATAGTTCGTTCGTTGCTTCTTCAATTGAAATAGTATCGGCAGAGGTGTTATCTTTTCGTGATAAGCGCATGCCTTTTAAGGAAACAAAAAACAAACCCTTGCCCATGGCTCTTCTAAAAAAATTACCTATCGGCGTGGAGATTGACACGATTAAAATAAAGGACGCGAAAATAACGTATGAAGAATTTCCCCCCGAAGGATTTCAAAGCGGCAAAGTCACGTTTGAAAATCTGAACGGTACCTTGACGAACCTCAGCAACCGAATCTACTATAATAAACCTAAAAATGCGATACTTGAAGCGAGTACTCGAATAATGGGTAAAGGACTTCTGAAAGCATCTTTTCTGCTACCTATTGATGACAACCAAGTTTATCGTGCAACGGGCAAGGTTTCCGGGATGGCATTACATCATTTAAATCCGGTCCTTGAAAACCTTGCCTTTATAAGTATTGAATCGGGGAAATTAAATGAAATGAATTTTAACTTCGACTATACGGATAAAGAATCCTATGGCGGGCTAACGATAAATTATTCAGATCTAAAAATTAAGGGTTTGAATAAAGATAAAAAAACAACTACAAATGATATCAAGTCTTTTTTAATTAATACCCTCGTTAAAAACGACAAAGATAAAGGGACGCCTGTCGAAAATAGGACGGGAACAATAGCTTTCGAGCGGGACAGAAAAAGGCAGATCTTTAACTTTTGGTGGAAATCGCTTTTGTCTGGAATTAAAGCAAGCGTGCTTAGCCCAAACAAAAAAAAGAAATAGAATGCGATTGAACACTGGATCTCTATCGCAATATTTTGAACCCTATTTACATCTTGGATCGTGCTCTCGCTAGTTTACTTTTGGAGATCTGGGATTAACTTCATTCTGGTCATCTCCTGTTTCTAGTTCTTCATTTGTTTTTTTCTGCTCCTGGGCGGCCAGAGGATTGTGCATCTGAGGGGTCCTCATTTCGAGGGCTTTCGCTGGACTGCGCATTATCTTCGCTGTTATTCACTGCTTTTTGTTGCTCATCTTCATTTACAACCCGATTATTGAGCCTTTCATATTCTGGAGTTCGCTTTCCCGGAATGGTTCTTTGCGAATCTTCCGTATTACCTTTGTTGGCCGCAGAACGCCGCCTCTTTTCCGTTGGATTTTCTCTCGGTTTGCGCATAGTTGTGAAATTTAGGTGAATACATCCAGTGCAATCTCTTAAAAGAAACATGCCACCTTTAGATCTTAAAAATTGCGATCTAAACGAAGTCGTTTTTTTGAATTGTGGAGTTCGTTCAATCGTTTGGGGAGAAAAATCCCCCCTTTGATTCAAGCCTTTTTGCGTTTGGGCATAGTCCCATA
This sequence comes from uncultured Bacteroidota bacterium, assembly GCA_963837415.1. Lineage (GTDB taxonomy): Bacteria > Bacteroidota > Bacteroidia > Cytophagales > Cyclobacteriaceae > Chryseolinea. Next base: position 604,887 of record CAWING010000013.1, read on the forward strand.
AATATAATCCCACAACGGGGAGGACACACCAAATAATAATTCTCCTTCTTTATAGTGATGAACGCTATGGTTTTGCCATAATATTTTAAATATATTTTTAGGAGGTATGTGCACATGAACCAGATAATGTATTAAAAGATAGCAAGCATACCCTACAAGAAACCCCGGCAGAAATGCAAAAACATAATCACCAAGCACAAGTTTTAATAGCAATAATAGCAGCGTTGCAATCGTAATGCTCAAGAGCGGGGGCATCGCCAATCGGTCTTTGTCTTTAGGGTAATGATGGTGCACGCCATGTACCATATACTGAAAGTTCTTTCGCCACTCCGTGTATGTTGAAAGATGGAAAACATGTCGATGCACCTGATATTCTACCCACGTAAACGCTAACCACCCTATAAAAAATAAAAAAAGAGTTATGGCGGGTGTGAGCGACGTATAGTTAATACTCCACCAACACAAGACAAAAGCGTACACTATAAAGATAGTTACAGGTACAGCAATATGGGTACGTGTTAATTTTTCCAGTATCGGATTTGTAAAAAGTCGATGTGTTCCTGTATGCTCGGGCCTCATAATCATTTGTTTTTTTCCTCTTCCTTTTTTTCCTCCTCTCGCTTTTCTCGTCTCTCTTTTCTTTTTTCCTTTCGTTCTTCTTTTTTACTTTTTGAAGAATCATTATTAGGCTTCTCCTTACTTTCTGAAAATTTTATCGTGTTATCTGTGTTTTTCTCAAACGCCTGCACAAATGCGTTTCTAAAGACATTCCAAATCGTGGGCCAAACTCCAGACTTTAAATCCTTCAAGTTTCCTTGCAAGGGAACCTTAGTTGCGAACTGGTCCTCTTTTTGATTCTCAAAAAATTCCGCAACGACACCCACAATGGATTGCCAGATTAGATTTAATGGATTCTTTTTGTCCTTTTCCCAGTTAACTACTTTTATATTGGTTGCTATGGGCTTGACATATCCTGTAAGCTCACTGTTGTTGACCGCCAATTCAGAATACAAGTTGAAGGTTCCCTTTTCAATGTCTACTTTGCTATAGGCGACAAAAAATTCATTCAAAGAAGGCATGTCAATACCCTCGAATTTAAAATTCATATCCAGATCGGGAATTTCTTTTAAAACATTGATGCCCATGACCAAATTGAGCTTGCCGCCCCCAATTGAAGTGGCGGTCATCGTTACATCAGAAGGAAGCCTTTCCTTTTGCCTATCCGCGTTATTTAAATTTGTAGCTAATAAATACAGACTGTCTAAGTGGATGCTAACTTTTGGTGTTGTTGTGAAATCATAGAAGAAAACAGATCCGTTTTTCATCTCCAATCTATTGATTTGGAGAGGCATTAATTTTTTTATCGGTTCTGTCCAATCCACATCTTTGCCGGTTTGAGTTTCATTTCCAGGTTCCTTTTTTTCATCGCCATCTCCGCCTATAAAATTTAGTTTTGGGTTTTCAAAAATAACTTCTCCCACTAAAGCACCTCTGAAAAGTGTGGACCACTCTACGGAGAGATCAATAGCCTCGATATCGATAAATGGTACCTTATCGTGTCCGTTGACTTTGAAAATTTTCAGGTCATCTATCACATATGCACCGCGGATTAACCAAATATCAACATCACTAATTGAACCTGTATATCCGGGAATATCAGCCAATACCTTATTAACATATCGGGTAACAAAATAGGGCAAAAGCAATCTGGCAATAATTAGCACCAGCAAGAGACTTCCAAGAATTACCCATATCCGTTTTATTTTTTTCATCTATTTATTTTTTTATTTCCACAGAAAGAGGTTCCTCATGTCTCGCTTGCTGGTCGCTTACTACTGCCTCGCCGCCGTTTTCCTGATCTTTTTCCACTTCAATCATCTGGACTTTTACTGCATGATGGTAGGGGGTAATTTCGCTTCCTGTTTTTTCGGCATATACGGAAGTAAGCTCGGCTCCAAAAAGAAATATGACGGTGGAATAGTAGACCCAAATCAAAATAATAACGAGGGAACCGGCGGCACCGTAGGCGGAGTTTACGGAACTATTGCCCAGGTAAAACCCTATTAAATATTTTCCAGCGGCAAATAATGCTGTAGTTACCAGAGATCCGACCCAAACATCTCTCCATTTTATTTTAGCATCGGGGAGTACTTTAAACATCATCGCAAAAATCAGCGTAATAATAGCCAGGGAGATGAAAATGTTAAATGCTGTAACAAAATATAACGTCCATCCCGCTAAGACCTTTGACAGCCCATTTTGAACAAAGATTAAAATGGTGTCAAATATTAGAGAAACAAGTAATAAGAAGCCCATACTTAAAACCATTGCTAATGAAAGTAATCTGTCGATAATATATTTTACAAATCCCCTTGCTGGTTTGGGTTTTATCCCCCAAATTTTATTCAGGCTTGTTTGTAAAGAAATAAAAACAGTTGTTGCACTGAAAATGAGTGTGGCAATACCAACTATTTTAGCGATCGTTCCGGTTGAATCCAATGCAGCATTAATTAGAATTTCTTCTATATCAGCCGCGCTTTCTTTTCCAACTAATCTGCCTACCTGGTTAATTAGTTCTTTTTGCACAATGTCCCTCTCGTAAAAGGTAGATCCGACTGAGAGCGAAATTATCAAAATCGCAGGCAAGGAAAATATCGTATAGAACGCGATGGAGGAGGCATAACTAAACGAATCATCCTGAAAAAAATTCAAGACCGTTTGCTTTAGAATGCTCCAGGCTAATTTTATATATTTCATATCTTCCTTTTCTGCAAAGGCACTTGAACAAGAAGCGTTCCCGCTATAAAAAATTCCTTGATCTCTCCAATCGCCCTTTAGATGTAGAAGCGTATCTCGAATAATTGTAGAATAAATTACACACATTATTTTTTTTCCCACTGATAAGTTTCCGTTAGAACCGATTTTTACTTGGCACGGAAATGTAATTAACCAAATAAAATCGAACGATGGTCCAGCAGCAGCGAACTCCCTTTTACCAGAGATTAAGTCTAACTCTGATTTCACTGACTATCTTATGTTTGTTGTTATTATATGGCAAAGGAATAGTTCTTCCTATTTTGTTTGCCATGTTATTGGCTATGCTTCTATTGCCTTTCACTAATTTTCTGGCGGGTAAAAAGTTTCCTAAAGTGCTCTCCATTCTTGTTCCTCTTATTCTATCGTTCATTTTAATTGGCGGAGTGATCTATTTACTTTCCAGGCAAGTCATAAATTTTTTAGATGATGTACCGGCCCTTAAGGAAAGAATTTCAGAGCTTAGTAAATCTTTTCAAAGCTGGTTGACGGAAAGCACTCATATCTCTGTTCCCAAGCAAAATCAATATTTAAAAGACACTGTAGAGAACATCAAGGAGCAAGGCCCCAAGATCGTGGGTATTACATTTCTGTCGCTCACGGAAATGCTGACGTATATTGTTCTATTACCGATATATACTTTTTTAATGTTGTTTTACAGAAATACGATAAAGATATTTTTTATCAATGTTTTTAAGAACGGCTCTGAAGACAGGGTTCGGGAAGTTTTACATGAATCCGGCTCGATCGCTCAGCAGTATGTTACAGGCTTATTAATTGAAACGACTATTGTTTTTACTTTAAACACAATTGGATTTCTCATATTAGGTATAAAATATGCCATATTCCTTGCGCTTGCTTGCTGCCTTGCTTAATCTTATTCCTTATGTGGGGATGTTGATGGCCAACATTATTTGTATGGTTGTAACGTTAGTAAGCGCTGAGAATGATTAGTGACGTACTCTGGGTAGGCCTTATTCTGGCGGCTGTTCAATTCATTGATAACAATTTTGGCATGCCTTTGATAGTCGGTAATAAAGTAAGGATTAATGCGCTGGTAACCATTGTAGGGGTACTGATAGGTGGTGCTCTATGCGGTGTGCCTGGTATGTTTTTAGCCATCCCTGGCTTAGCAGTTCTAAAAGTCATTTTTGACAAAGTGCCAGAACTACAAGCCTGGGGACTTTTACTCGGAGATGAAACAGAAAATGCTGCTGCAAAAAAACCACGATTCGCATTACCAAAAATTAGAAATAAATCAAAAACCGTAAAAGTCTAAATCTTATGAAAATCACAACTCAAGTTATTCTCGGATTTGCTGCCGCAGCCGTTGCAGGCGCAGCAATTGGAATGCTCTTAGCACCTGAAAAAGGTAAGGACCTTCAATTAAAAATTAAAGATGGTGCCCAGGATTGGCTTAATCAATTTTCATCGCTACTTAACACAGGTCGAGATGTAGCCGCTCAAGTTAAGGCTAAGACACAAACTGAATTTCAAAACCTCAAGGCCGAATTTAACGACCTCAATTAACATTCATCCGGAAATATGGAAGAGAATAAAAATACGATCTGAAAAATTAGTTGATGCCATAGGGAATTGGATCGAAACTTACCGAAACCTTATAACAATTCGGATAATTGAACGCACATCCGGAGGAGCTTCTGCTGGCATCCTGAGCATGCTCACCCTGCTTGTTATAATCTTTATTCTTCTTTTCATTGGCCTGGGATCGGCATGGTGGGTTGGCGAGAGGTTAGACAATATGAAAGCCGGCTTTTTTATTGTTGGTGGAGTTTATCTAGTGGTATTAGTAGTCATACTATTAATGGCTAAAAAAGTTTTGATACCAGGCATTCGAAACCTGATCATAAAAAAAATGTATGAACAAGATTAACAACTATGAGGATCTCGTCCTCGAGAGAAAAAGATTGGAAGCAGAATTAGTCCATTATAAATCGGTTATTAATAGCGAGGTTAATTCAATCAAGCAAAAATTTGAACCGATTTCAGATGTGGTTTCTTTTTTCTCATCCTCTCCAACTAAAAGTCCAAATAACAAATTGCTTCAGGTAGGTACCAACATCGGAATAGAACTTTTGGTAAGGCAAAAATTATTGTCTAAAGCAGGTTGGCTAACCAAGCTTGTTCTTCCGTATATCTTGAAAAAGGTTTCTTCGAAAGCCATTGAAAAAGTTCAGGAAATTAGAAATTAACCGGGCAACAAATACCGGGCAGATATAAGAATGCGGATTATGGAAGCCATTTAACATTACTAACAGTGATGTTAACAAGAATGGTCGTTGTAAAATATCGGCTGTAATGTTCATTAGGTCGAATAATGGCTCAAATAATAAATTTGAGCGTGAAATATATTGTTAATTTCTTTACAATTACTCTATTTCTTAAATACCCGACACTCTGGGATTTGCGTCCACCGCGTATTCCAATTAAGTCTATGATATTTCTCAAGCAACTCACGTTCTTTCTTTCTACTTTTAAGGTTCTAATCTGCCCGTCATGAAAACAAAGACAATACCTACAAAAATTAAAGCTCCGATCACTTCAAATGGAGCAAATGGTACCCATGGCACTAAGAAAAAATTAAAAAAGCCGAATGGTCATTCCGTGCGGAAACCGCAGTCCTATTTGCCCCCCACGGATTCATTGGATTTTAAGGAATTATTAGGCGTGCTGACTGAAGTAAAAAATGGAAACTTCAAAGTACGTATGCCCCTAGACCTGGTAGGATTAAACGGAAAGATCTGCGACACGCTTAACGAAATCATTTCGTTGAATGAAAACATGATGCTGGAATTTACCCGTGCAGGTAATACAATTGGAAAACAGGGAAAGCTCACGCAACGGATAGAAATTCCCAGCACCAAAGGATCGTGGAGCACCGGTGTGAATTCATTGAATGTATTGATCTCGGATCTTGTACACCCTACAATCGAAATTGCGCACGTTATCAGTTCGGTGGCAAAAGGAAATTTGTCACAGGAAATGCCAGAGGAAATTGGTGACCATAAACTGGAAGGAGAATTTTTGCGGATCGCCAAAGAGGTGAACTATATGGTGAAACAGCTGAATCTTTTCTCCATGGAAGTAACGCGGGTAGCAAGGGAGGTAGGTTCGGAGGGTAAACTTGGCGGACAGGCGAAAGTAAAAGGCGTGGGTGGTGTGTGGAAAGATCTTACAGATTCCGTAAACCACATGGCAGGTAACTTGACAAACCAGGTGCGTAACATCGCGGAAGTAACAACCGCTATCGCGCGAGGAAATCTGTCCAAAAAAATTACGGTGGACGTAAAAGGTGAAATGCTTGAATTAAAAAATACCATCAATACCATGGTGGATCAGCTTAATTCCTTCGGCTCTGAAGTAACACGCGTTGCGCTGGAAGTAGGTACAGAAGGAAGATTAGGTGGGCAGGCTACTGTAAAAGGTGTTGGCGGCGTTTGGAAAAACTTAACGGATTCTGTAAACCAGATGGCGGGGAACTTAACAGCGCAGGTTCGGAATATCGCAGGGGTTACAACCGCTGTGGCAAAAGGGGACTTGTCAAAGAAAATTACGGTTGATGCAAAAGGTGAATTGCTTGAATTAAAAAATACCATCAATACCATGGTGGATCAGCTTAACTCGTTCTCTTCTGAAGTAACGCGTGTAGCTCGGGAGGTTGGATCAGAAGGACAACTGGGCGGTCAGGCCGACGTTCCCGGTGTTGGTGGAACATGGAAAGACTTAACTGACTCGGTGAACCAAATGGCGGGTAACCTGACAAACCAGGTGCGTAATATAGCAGGTGTAACTACCGCGGTTGCAAATGGGGACTTGTCAAAAAAGATTACCGTTGACGTGCGCGGAGAAATGCTCGAATTAAAAAATACCATCAATACAATGGTGGATCAGCTTAACTCGTTTGGTTCTGAAGTAACCCGGGTGGCATTGGAAGTTGGAACGGAAGGGAAGCTAGGTGGTCAGGCAACGGTAAAAGGCGTGGGTGGAATCTGGAAGGACCTCACAGATTCTGTAAATCAAATGGCTTCTAACCTGACAGGGCAAGTACGTAACATAGCAGGTGTAACAACCGCGGTGGCAAACGGTGACTTATCCAAAAAGATTACCGTGGATGTACGCGGTGAAATGCTTGAATTGAAAAATACCATCAATACCATGGTGGATCAGCTTAACTCGTTCGGGTCTGAAGTTACGCGGGTAGCCCTGGAGGTAGGTACAGAAGGGAAGCTAGGCGGCCAGGCGACCGTAAAAGATGTCGGTGGTGTTTGGAAAAACCTGACCGATTCTGTCAACCAGATGGCTGGTAACCTGACTACACAGGTACGAAATATCGCCGGTGTTACAACCGCCATAGCGAAAGGAGACTTGTCAAAGAAAATTACGGTTGATGCGAAAGGCGAATTGCTTGAATTAAAAAATACGATTAATACAACGGTTGACCAGCTAAATTCATTCTCATCGGAAGTAACACGCGTGGCGCGCGAAGTAGGATCAGAAGGACAGCTAGGTGGCCAGGCCAACGTACCAGGTGTTGGCGGAACATGGAAAGACCTTACAGACTCTGTAAATCAAATGGCTTCAAACCTGACAAACCAGGTGCGGAATATTGCCGAGGTAACGACTGCGGTGGCGAAGGGAGATTTGTCAAAGAAAATTGCAGTGGACGTAAGAGGTGAAATGCTGGAGTTGAAAAACACGATCAACACCATGGTGGATCAGCTTAACTCGTTTGGCTCTGAAGTAACCCGGGTAGCGCGCGAAGTAGGCTCTGAAGGACAGTTAGGCGGCCAAGCCGACGTACCAGGTGTAGGGGGAACGTGGAAAGATTTAACTGACTCTGTAAATAAAATGGCCGACAACCTGACAAACCAGGTGCGGAATATTGCTGAGGTAACAACGGCAGTTGCGAAAGGTGATTTATCGAAAAAGATCACGGTGGATGTGAAAGGTGAAATGTTAGAATTGAAAGATACCATTAACACCATGGTGGATCAGCTTAACTCTTTCGCTTCAGAAGTAACACGTGTTGCCAGTGAAGTAGGCTCAGAAGGTAAACTCGGAGGACAGGCAACTGTGAAAGGTGTTGGTGGTGTATGGAAAGGACTGACCGATTCAGTAAACCAAATGGCTGGAAATCTAACAGCCCAGATCCGAAATATTGCAGACGTTGCAATTGCTGTTGCCAATGGTGACTTGTCTAAAAAAATTACAGTGGATGTGCGCGGGGAAATCCTGCAGTTAAAAGATACGCTGAACACGATGGTGGATCAGCTCAGGGGTTTTGCCTCTGAAGTAACACGCGTTGCCCGTGAAGTGGGTACAGAAGGAAAATTAGGGGGCCAGGCATTTGTGCCCGGTGTTGCCGGAACGTGGAAAGATTTAACGGATTCAGTAAATCAGATGGCCGGTAACCTTACTGACCAGGTGCGTAATATTGCCGGTGTAACAACAGCGGTTGCAAACGGAGACTTGTCGAAGAAAATTACCGTGGACGTGCGGGGTGAAATGCTGGAGTTGAAAAACACCATCAATACCATGGTGGAACAGCTTAACTCCTTTGCATTTGAAGTAACGCGCGTTGCGCGCGAAGTAGGTACAGAAGGAAAACTTGGTGGACAGGCCGAAGTACGTGGTGTAGCCGGAACGTGGAAAGATTTAACGGACTCTGTAAACCAAATGGCATCTAACCTCACCGGCCAGGTACGGGGTATTGCCAAAGTTGTAACATCGGTGGCAAAAGGAAATCTGAAACAAAAACTTTCCATTAATGCCTTAGGTGAATTGGCCCAGTTAACTGATACGATCAATGAAATGATCGATACGCTTGCCGTATTTGCTGAACAAGTAACTACGGTTGCACGCGAAGTTGGTGTTGAAGGACGTTTGGGTGGTCAGGCCAGTGTGCCTGGAGCTTCCGGTACCTGGAAAGATTTAACTGAAAATGTAAACCAGCTTGCTGCAAACTTAACAACTCAGGTACGCTCCATATCTGAAGTGGCTTCGGCCGTAACAAAAGGGGATTTGACCCGCACAATTCGCGTGGATGCCAAAGGTGAGTTGGAAGCTTTGAAGGATACAATCAATCAGATGATCACAAATCTACGCGAAACTACATTGCGAAATCAGGATCAGGACTGGCTGAAATCCAATCTGGCGAAGTTTACTCAAATGCTTCAAGGTCAAAAAGATTTGAATACGGTAACAAAGCGCATCCTTTCCGAGCTAGCGCAGGTGGTAACTGCGCATTATGGCGCATTCTACATATTAAAGCAGGACGAAGAAACTCAGAATACGAAACTAAAATTGTTCGCGGCATACGCTTACAAGGAAGAAAAAAATATTCCGAAAGAATTTGAAATCGGTGAAGGCCTGGTTGGTCAGTGTGCTTTTGAAAAGGAAAGAATTTTATTGAAGAATGTACCTCAGGGCTATGTAAAAATAACGTCAGGGCTGGGTAAAGCAAAGCCTGCTAACCTCATTATTCTTCCTGTATTATTTGAAAGCGATGTAAAGGCGGTTATTGAACTTGCATCCCTTGATACATTCAGCGAAACTCACCTTGACTTCCTAAGCCAGCTTACCGAAAGTATTGGTATTGTATTAAATACAATCGAAACAAATTCAAGAACGGAAGAGTTGTTGGCACAATCTCAATCTCTGGCGGGAGAGCTTAAAACACAGCAGGAAGAACTGAGAAGAACAAATGATGAACTTCAGGATAAAGCTCTTTTGCTGGTAAAACAGAAAGATGAAGTGGAGGCGAAGAATAAAGAAGTGGAAGAAGCCAGAAAGTCGTTGGAAGAAAAAGCTGAACAGCTAACACTAACCTCTAAATACAAATCCGAATTCCTGGCAAACATGTCGCACGAGCTGAGAACGCCGTTGAATAGCTTGCTTATCCTGGCACAACAACTTTATGAAAATGCCGAGGGTAATCTTAATGAAAAACAAATCCGCTATGCTAAAACCATTCATTCATGCGGTGATGACTTGATTCAGCTGATCAATGACATTCTGGATCTTTCAAAAATTGAATCCGGATTTATCTCTACGAACATTTCAACGGTGCGTATTTCTGAAATTGCCTCCTTTGTCGAAACTACATTCAAGCCGATATCGGAAGCAAGAAACTTACGCTTCCGCATTGAAACCGATTATGCATTGCCTGCTTCGATGGAGACGGACATACAGCGTCTAAATCAGATCCTTAAAAACTTATTGTCGAATGCCTTTAAGTTTACGGAAAAAGGGGAAGTTCATTTAAAAATATCCGAAGCTCACCATAACGTGGAAGCCAGGTAACGTAAACCTTGACCATGCTAAAAAGGTGATTGCCTTCTCCATCACCGATACGGGTATTGGAATACCACAAGAAAAACAATTAATCATCTTCGAAGCCTTCCAGCAAGCGGAAGGATCAACCAGCCGTAAATATGGCGGAACAGGACTCGGCCTTTCCATCAGCCGCGGACTTGGCGGAACTTTTGGGCGGAACAATTGAACTTGAAAGCCAGGCAGGTTATGGTAGCACATTTACCTTATATCTACCGATAGACCATGTGCCTAATATAGATCCAAAGAATGCTCCTCAAAGCATCCAGGTTATACAACAACAATTGCAGATTGGACGCTGACGTAGGCGAAATTAATAACCTGTTAGGTAACCTGCGTATTACCAACGAGGGTATAGAAAACCGGAACCTTGACATCGTAAGTGAAATGATCAATGAAACCGGAGATGACCGGAGCCAATATTTTGCCGGACGACAAAGTAGTATTGGTAGTTGAAGACGATCTACGTTTTGGAAAAATTGTGATCGAAAAAGCGCATGAGTACGGTTTGAAAGCAATAGTGGCTACCAACTATCTTGAAGTATTTGATTTTATTAACCGCTTCTCCCCGATCGCGATAACGCTGGATGTAAAATTACCTGAAACCAGCGGCTGGAAGGTTATTGATCTCTTGCGAAATGATCTTAACTTACAGACATATTCCTATTCATGTTATTTCAGGTGAGGAAAACAGAATGCTTGCTTTAAAACGCGGAGCGCGAAGCTTCCTCTTAAAGCCGCTGGACAACGATTTACTTAATGAGCTTTTTAACGATATCATTACCTACGGCAATAAAGAAACGAAGAGTATCCTGGTGGTGGAAGACAATGAACTTGATTCTTCACAAATAGCAAAAATACATCAGGAAGATTCGCTGTTAGTAACTATTGCCACGACAGGTAAAGAAGCGATGGAACTTGTAAAAAGCCAGGAGTTTGATTGCATTATTCTCGATTATACGCTACCGGACATTTCAGGTAACGATCTGATACATGAAGTGAGCAAGGCGAAAAAGAAATTGACGCCTGTTATCGTTTATTCAGCCAAGGATTTTAACAAGATTGAGTTAAGCAATGTGAATTTAAATTCGAGTTCACTTGTCATTAAAGGGGTGAATTCAATAGAACATTTGTTGGAAGAAACTGTATCGCACTTGCATATCAATCATAAAAATCTGGCTCCTGAAAAGCGAAGAATTATTGAAAACATCCGGAACAAAGAAGATATACTGACAGGTAAAAATATTCTGGTAGTAGACGATGATGTGCGGAATCTCTTTGCTCTTACAACAGTTTTTGAACGGTTTAATATTAATGTTGTTACTGCGGAAAGTGGTAAGGAAGCTATTAACATATTAAATGAAAATCCAAAAATTGAAATGGTGTTGATGGACATCATGATGCCGGAAATGGATGGCTATGAAACGACCCAAAAAATCGGCGCGAGCACAAAAATAGTACGCTTCCTATTATTGCTGTGACTGCCAAAGCAATGAAAGGTGACCGGCTAAAATGTATTGAGGCTGGAGCATCAGACTATATAACCAAACCAGTAAAAATTGATCAGCTGCTGTCTTTGATGCGTTTATGGTTTTGTAAATAAAGGAGTATGCACCCAAAAATTTTGTTAGTGGATGATCGAGAGGATAATTTACTCTCGATCGAAACTATCCTGCAGCCGAGTGGGTATAAATTTGTTAAAGCGAATTCGGGTCGTCAAGCATTAAAGATATTATTGAATGAATTTGATTTTGCCATGATTCTCATGGATGTCAAAATGCCAAATCTGAATGGCTTTGAAACCGCTTCACTGATTTACGAACGAGAGAAACTGAAACATATTCCTATTATTTTCATTACGGCCAACAATTACGGTGATGAGAACATGTTTAAGGGATATCAGACCGGGGCCGTTGATTATATATTTAAACCGATCAACCCGGATGTATTACGGGCAAAAGTTGGTGTTTTAATAGAATTGTATAGAAAAACAAGATTGTTGCATGAGCAGGAGCAAAAGCTGATTGCTATCAATAGAAGTCTTGAAATGGAAGTAAAAGATCAGAAAAGCATCGGAAGAAAAAGTAATTCAACTCAACCGCCAACTCATTCATAACATCAGCAGTCTGGAATCAGCGAACAAAGACCTCGAGCAATTTGCTTTTATGGCATCGCACGACTTACAGGAACCGTTGCGAAAGATTCTGATGTTTAGCGATCGGCTCTTTCAAAAATATCAAAACGTATTGCAAGAGGATGTGAGACTTATAAATCGCATTCAAAAGTCAGCTGAACGGATGCAAGCATTGATCGTTGATATTCTGGCGTTTTCCAGGATATCGATTGATAAAACCGCGTTTGTCAAAAGTGATTTGAACGGAATCATTCAGGAAATTGTCACCGACATTGATGAGGAGATTAGAGAGAAACAAGCGACGATCACAATAGATAAATTACCATCGCTGCGGGTAAACCCAAGACTGATTCGCATGCTCTTTCACAACTTAATTGGTAATGCCCTTAAATATTCCAAAAAAGATACCCATCCAGATATTAAAATCAGAGTTGATGCAACTATCGCTATCAGCGCGCGTGATAAAAAAGATCTGATTAACAAATACTGCCGAATCTTTGTAGAAGATAATGGAATAGGGTTTGACCAAAAGTATGCGGAAGAGGTGTTTGGAATGTTTAGAAGGTTGCATCACGATGCAGAATTTACGGGAACCGGTATCGGACTTGCTCTTTGCAAAAAAATAGCGGAACAACACAATGGGCACATTGCCGCTCAAAGCCAGATAAATAAAGGATCAAAATTTATAGTGTCTCTCCCCCTGCCTCAGGATGTTTAAGTGTCTACCACTTCTTTTTTAATATATCATTTAAAGAGTTTCGAAAGTCTTCAAACTTTGAAGGTTTGGATAAATGATGTACGGCTCCCAGTTGCATTAGATCTTCAATATCCCTATCGGAAAAAAAAGTTGAATACATTATTACAGGTATGTCCTTTAAGTGCAAAGAGTTCTTAAGCTCTGTTAAAATTTGTCTGCCTGTTACTTTGGGCATATTAGTATCTAAAATTATCAAATCAGGTAAATCACCATCATCCCCATTTAATTTTTTCAGAGCTGCTTCTCCATCAAAAAGACAAGTACAATGAACGGAGCTATCAATTTCTTTAACGGCTTCCAAAAAAATTTCGTGATCGTCTGCGTCGTCATCGACTAAAAGCAAATTTTTGTAAAAAATCATTTGGTTTGGCCTAGGTCGCTATTTTTAGTTGCATTTAGATGAACCCATTAACCACATTCATTCATGCAGTCTAAAACCATTTGCATTAACAACAGTAACCCATACTCAACACCGTTCCATGCTAAGCAAATGGCAAGTATTTACCAATCGACAACAATTTTTCTTGTCAATTCTAATACCAACTATAAATGGGATTTTACTTATAAGTTAAACATGCAAAAAAAATAATATTGCACTATGGTTAACGTAAAAGCCTCAACGTACTTCGAATAATGTTGTGGAGTAATATCTACAGTTCCATTAAAATTGGAATGCTTTACACACCAATCATTCTTAATACCAATTATACACAACTTTTTTAACTTTTGTAATTATCCTATAAGATAAACGTAATTATCTTAAAACACTTCATCGTTTAAATCTCCCAGCGCTTTCGAAAAAACCCCTCCATGATTCCTAATAATTCCGTGCACGTTTAATATAATTTTTTCAAAAACAAGGCATATTTGCCAGCTCACAATTAAATAACTAAGTCTTCCACCAGATATTGTATGCTGATTTATTCTTACTAAGTCTTCACCTACCTAGGTTCTTTGCCTAATCATGATTTGTTAACACCCTTCAAAACCATTCAGCCTTGACCTTGCTAAAACTTTTTATGACGTGTTAATCCAACATCAGGCATGTCGTTGTAAATAATTCAGCTACACCATGAGTACACCTGTATTTAATTTTCTTTTATATGAATCTCTCACTTAAACGTCGATAATTTAGGAAGGATCCTCTTCTAAATCGGAGTGCCTATCGCCACCGATGCTATACGAATTATTTTCCTCGTCTTCACTTCCTATTTGCTCCTGCGCATCATCTTGCTCGCTTCCCGGTACATCTAAATCCTCTCCTGCGAAATCCACAGGCCAAGGCCGATTCAACAAGATTTCATCATCACCTACTGACTCAAGCTCTTCAGATGCTAAGGCCTGAAAGTCATCTTTTGTAAGATTTGTGGATTCCTCAGTCTCTTTACTTAAACCTTTAATCTGCGGCGCATTTAAATTTTTTCCTGATGCATTGTTTTTAACTGCAGTATCTACATCTACATCAATGCGCTCCCCCTGATTCATAATGTCTTCATCGGCAGGATATAACGGATATCCAGGGAACTCTTCATTTTTACCTTGTTCTTGTTTTGCATTCGATGCCTTAGCTCGTGACTGTTGGGAATTCTTAGTTTGTTTTTTCATGGTGTTGTCTTATGATTTGATTAAACATGAGCCAATATTCATGCCTTGTTGACAATTAATTCCAGTCGAAAAATCCATAATCTGAGTATGGCATGATATTAATTGCCTGATTAAAAGAATTGTTGGAAGTGATCCGAAAAACGCGGGTATGCCCCGACAAGAAACGCGTGAGCCAGCAAAACACGAGCAGGCGCATGAGAAACGCAAGGCCGGAGTAAGCAGGATAAAGAAGTATAAAAAAAGTCCGGAGGAATCCGGGCGTTTTAATCCCTTATAGCGCTTTTACTGACCTCGATCGCTCCCTTCGACTCCTTCTCTGCTTAAATCTGATGAAGGGGTATTATTTTGTCCCGCAGATTGTGGTGAACTTGGTGAACTTATTCGAATTCTGTTTTCAACCTGACGTACACCGGAGACTTCTTCCGCAATATCTTCAGCCCTACGTTTTTCAAACCTTTCCCTTACTGTTCCGATCAATGTGACTTCACCTTTATTTACAGTCACCTCAATCTCAGTAGCGTCAATAAAAACATCATCGCTAAGCCTGTCATTGAGGTCCTCTTTAATGCGCTCATCTGAACGATTATATCCCTTCGGGCCCTTACCTTTATGTTGGCCACTACGTTGTTTATCCCAAGCTCTCCTTCGTTCAGCCTCCTCATTACCAAACCAGGAACTTACCTCATCTGATGTTTTGTCCCACCATCCACGTTCTTCGCGTCCATAACCTCTTCGGTCTCCGTTATAATCCGATCCGTAGTTGCCCCCGCCAAAACCTCTGCCACTACCTTTGTAGTCTCTTGCTGCATACATTGATCTCCGATATTCATCTCTGGGGCGATCATTCCCACCTCTTTCGCTTCCATAATTCAAATAATCACTTCCATAAGAAGATCTCCAGTCCCTGTAATTGTCATACCCCTCATCACGATATCGCCCCCTGTTAAAACCGGAATCCGGACTAAATTGATTTTCGGAAGAACCCCCTCGCTCATTATAATTTCGATCGGGTCCATAGTTTTTATAACGATCACCACTGGCGGTACCGTATCCTACGTTACTATCAACGTTCGATCTGTTTGTATCATCCTGGTGACCTTGATTTTGATTTCCAGGTGCATAGGTACCGTTTTCATTCCAGTCAGGATTCGAAGTATTCAAGAATCCTCGCCTGTTCTGCTGCTCATTTCTCATAGCTTTTCAGGTTTTTTGTATACTGATAACGTATAAGCAGGAAGTCAAAAATGATGCCTTTGCAGGGAGGATTCAAATTTGGAAAAAGCCGGGTAATCTGTAGAAACTTCTTCGGAGAATTGGAATTTTTTTCCACATCTACTATCTCCAGAATAGGTCTGTTACGGCGTAGACTGATTGCAAATTGATAAGCCGTGGAATATGAATCTTGTCCTCACATCAACAGGGTGTCAATTGGCTTCCTGGCCTGATCAATTTTTCTGGATTTTTTAAGGGCGGAAGGTGTTAAACCCGTCACTTTTTTGAACTGGGCAGACAAGTGAGCAACACTACTATATCCTAACTTGTAGGCTATCTGACTCAAATTTAATTCATCATAAAAAAGCAGTTCCTTAACCCGCTCTATTTTTTGTCTGATGATGTATTGCTCCAAGGTAATTCCCTCTACGGAGGAGAACAGATGACTCAGGTAATTGTATTCATAGTGCAATTCCTCCGCTAGCACGTGTGACCAATTAAATTTTAAATCGATACGACCTGAATGATGAATCGTTTGTATGACCTTGTTTTTTATAGCTTCAATAAGTTTTCCTTTCCGATCGTCTATTCGCTCAAATCCCAGATTGATAAGAGCTGCATCCAGTTCTTTTTTTTGATCTTCATTTATGACATCTTCTTTCAGGGTAACTTCCCCCAATGTAATTTTTTCAGGATGAAGGTGTAGGTTTTCGAACACGTTGCGAACTGCTGTTTTACAACGATCGCAGACCATATTTTTAATGTAAAGTGTTATAGGCATTAGCTGGTGATTTTAATAAAGAACACTTGAAATATTGAGAAAGTTGATTGTCCCACAAATTCTTCATTTTAACAACAGCTTCTGGATAATTTTTCACTTAATAATCACTCGAGGCACTTAAATGCTAGCGCGCCCGGAATTACATTTAAATGCAAAGTCTATTGATTTTCGTGCCTGAACCAAAAGGTATTTGCCTTAGGGACGAACAGCTAACTTCGAAAGCAACTTCTTTATTCGAATTAACCTAGCTATCAAGCGTAGAGTAACCTTTAAAAATCTACTCTGCAACTTAACAAAGGCAAAAACCCTATCTGTTTTTTCAACTTGACTATTTCCTGGGTGGCGTCAAAATAATAATGCGATGCATTACGGTGATCTGTGAAATTTTGAATATCCAAACGCCATTCAATAGAATAGCGCGGATTATTTTTCCGATATACAATCTGGAAGTCAGCTCTAAAATAATCCGGTAGCTTATTATTAAAGGCCTGCTCCCACACATATACCGGCCGGGCTTCCTGTCTGGACTTCTCCTTGTCGATAGGTACATACGGTCTTCCGCCGGCTTTTGTGACCTTGAGATTTAATCCTAAGCGATCGCGTCTGTGATTAATATTAAATTCTTTGCCAGCAAGAAAATGGACACTATAATTACCGTTGTATGGTGTATTTCTTTCCGGCTGTGGATCAATGGTAAATTTTGACTCGTAAACGGATGCATTAAATAAATAATAAAAATTGTTGGTGAACGCTTTCTCAATTGAGGCTTCAATTCCATAATTTCTTCCACCGCCTTTGTTAACCAATGTATCCGTTATAAATCCTGTGTCTTCATTTATCGAAGAATAAAGGGAAGAAGGATCCAACTGTACAGGAGCATTGTATAATTTTTGATAATACGTTTCCAATTTGATATGGTGATCGGAAAATACGGCTTGCTCGTAAGTCAGAACAAAGTGATTTGCACGCGTAAATCCAAGATCTTTGTTGATCTGGACTTCATTACCACCTATCTGATGATCCCGCGCCAGGTAATACTGAAGATTTTCAATCCGGCTGTGTTTCCCAAATGCAACACTCCAGGAAACTAATTCTGAAGGCTGCCAACGAAGACCTAATCGAGGTTCCCAGGAGTGATCCTTTGTCAGAGCGAAACTCAGAAGATGCATACCATAAAACCCAAATAATGACGGCGAAAAATATTGACGCGCATACAAAAAGCCTTGTGTTATAGAGCTTTTGGCACGTTCACTAAAGTTTATAATCTCCTGATAAGGACGGTTATCAGGATCTCTGTTCCTCAAATAGAAATCGTACTCTAACAAACTATGTATCACTCCTCCTTCGATAACATAACGGGTACTTATTCTTTTCTTAGCTAAAACAGACGCCCGCATATATGATTTTGAATAACTTTCCTCCACTTTCAACACGCCGGTGCTTAGACCGGATATCTCATTATCTTTAGCTATCTGAGTTCCCGAGATCGACAACGCTCCCTGTAAATAACTTGTCTCATTAATTTTTCTTCGATAAGTAAGCCCAAGTACACCCAGGTCTGAAATATTTTTATCAAATAGTGTATTATCCGTTTTATCTGACCGGCTCTTCCCGCCAATACCAAACAGCGAGAACGTTCCGGAATGAGCTGTAGGGTAATTAACCTTAAATGATAAATCCTGATAGTTCTTGTATTGCCCGGCTTCATTCAGGTCGAAATCAAGTTTGTCTAAAATCGACAACGTAGAATACCGGTAATTGATGAGGTAAGAAGATGATCGCGCTTTGCTTAAGGGACCTTCAGCCGACGCCTCCATACCCAGAAGGCCCGCCTGCACGGAATACTCATTTTGTTGATCGTTCCCGTTGCGGAGATTGATGTCAAATACACCGGCCAAAGCATTTCCATATTGCGCGGGAAAAGCGCCCGTTAAAAAATCAGATGTTTCAATCATGTTTGTGCTTAATATGCTAACAACTCCACCAGAAGCCCCCTCCGTTGTAAAGTGATTTGGGTTCGGCACCTCTATCCCTTCTATACGCCATAACATTCCGCGTGGAGAATTACCTCTTACAATCAAAGAATTGCTTTCATCACTGGCACTGGTAACACCTGCAAAAGCAGTAACCATACGCGCAGGGTCGCCCATGCTTCCTGCGTATCGCTTGGTGTCCTCTACAGAGAATGTTTTACTACTGGTCAACGCAATACCATCTCCCGGGATAGCCTCGTTCTTCTGCCCTGTAACAACAACTTCACTCATCGCGATAATTGTCTCCGACAAGTTCACCTCTAATACCAACTCCTTTCCAGTTCCTAATAACACATTATCAACGATATGGGTACTGTATCCCATGCAGCTTATTAAAACGGTTACCCTACCGACAGGCACATTATTAATTTTAAATCTTCCCGCAGAGTCGGTTGAACTTCCCAGCTGCATAACATTGTTCCGAACCATGACATTCACATCTGGCAGTGTTGCATTAGTGATTTGGTCTGTAATATGACCGCGAATAGTTTGGGTAAGAATGACGGGGGATCTTCTTAATAAAACACGACCGTTGTTAATTTTATATCCAATGTTGTAGGCGCTAAGAAGTTTCTCAAGTGCAGAAGGTAATTGCTCGTCCTTTATAGAAAGGTTCACGATCTCATGCGTCGGCACAATATCATCGCTATATAAAAACTCAACTCCATAACTGATGGATAAAATGGTTAATGCTTCTTCGAGTGATATGTGGGATAACTCTATTGTTACCTTCTTCGGGCTACCAGTTTGTGTCCACGCAACAAATGGAATAAAATACAAAAAAAGCAAAAAGACTTTTTTCATTGTTCTTTGATTTAGCAGCCATCTCCATCTATCACATACATATCCTCCTCGGCCTGCTTGGTGATCTTGAGGTCCAATGAAATTCTTAGTGCTTCAATAATTTCTTCTAGTGTTGGTTCGTTGAATGAACCGGTGAATCTGCAGCGCAAAGCATCATTATTCTTCACCTCTATATCAATTTTAAAATATTCTTCAAGACTTTCGACTACATCGCGAAGGGAAGTCTTTTTGAAGCTTAAACGTTTCTCTTTCCAGGCTAGTGCATTTTTGTTTTCAGTACTTAAAGCAACATACTTGTTACCTTTGCTTAATGTCCCTGTTTCACCGGGTTTGAGGGTGATCCCAGTATTACTGTTTTCTATGCTGGCAAAATTAACAAGACCTGTAACGACAAAAACCTCGGTCTGGCTAGATGAAGCATATGCGTGAACATTAAAGGAAGTGCCTAATACTCCTATTTGTGCCTGACTTGTCTGAATAATAAATGGCTTACGAGTATTTTTTTTTACTTCAAAAAATGCTTCACCTTCCAATTTTACAATCCTGTTTTCATCGTTAAAATTATCCTGATAAGCGAGGCGGCTATGGTGATTTAGCCAAACCTCAGACCCATCCGGCAAAGTCAACTGAACCATCGTATCCTGACTCTCCTTTAAAATAGTATCGTGATTGAAGACGATCAGATATAACAACCATGAAAACAACGTTAAGAAAGCGATCGATGCTGCAATCTTGAGCCAGGACGTGTTTGAAAATAACTCGATTTCTTTTGCTTGGGAGACTTCCGTCTTCTTAATAGATGCTTCAAGTTTAGCCCATTCCTGGGGGGTTTGAAAGTCACCTGTAGAAACATTGCTCTTACTCAGCTTCCAAACAAGCATAAAGTCTTCTGCTAACTTTTTGTTCAGTTGGGATTCATTTATCCACTCATTTAATGTTGCGTGTTCATCGGCCGAAATCGTTCCACTAAGAAGTTTAAGGATAAGGTTCTCGTAGCGGTCCGTCATCTGAATGAATTATAAAGGATTTAAGGAAATATCAAAGGTAATGGTATCGACTCCGCCAGCATCTTTGGTCAAGGTTAAAATTCTCTGAGATGCTTCCAAACTACTTGCCCATGGGTCCGTTTCAATAAATGGGTCATCTTTAAAATAAACCTGGGAAACCAGCTCCCTATGATTAGCAGCCGTAATGCGTAAATGAATATGACTTGGCCTGTATAGGTTTCCGTTTAGATACCTTCCTGGAATGATCGTCTTGAATTTATAAAAACCATCATCCAGTGTTCTATAACTTCCGCGGAAGGCAAATGTATTGGAAGAGTCATACGCTCCATTCTCGTCCGCGTTCCATATTTCAATAATTGAATCTTTTATAGGACTAGCACATTCACTGATAATTTTTCCTTCAATTTGTAAAATAGGAATTGCACTCCCATCAGGAACAATATTTTCCTGAAAAGGGGAGCCAGCCTTATAATAAGGTCCAAGAATATCGCTCGTTGTGTTGCATGTTACTGAATTAGTTTTTTCGTCATCACATGAATCGAGTAGCGGCATAGAAACTGCTACTACTAAAAGCGATGAACGTTTAAAAAAATCTCTGCGGTTAAAATTTGCAGTGCCTTCCATTTTTGAAAAATGTTCGTCCATTTAGTTAAGTCATTTATTTTTGCTCAACAGGCAACAACGAAATTCTAACATTATTATACATGCCGGACAAAGTAGGTGGATAGTAAGCATAAATTTCTCCGATGCCTTTTGCATAGTAATGCTTAGCAGAGAGCCATAATTCTAAATTGATACCATCCGTATAATTATTATAATAATTCACATCTAACTCAATCACATCTTTATATTCAACACCATTTACAGTAAGGTTAGCACCTGCTTTTTTCACAACGTATTCCGTTTTTGTATTACCGCCGTCCTTTATGTAGTCCCAGGAACTATCCACGCGAACTTTCGTATCCAGGAACATATATTCATTTGAAAAACCACCGTATAACTCGTGATTTCTTCCGAAGTACTGCGTGCTCTCGTTACGAACAATTTTTTCTAAGAACCCGTATTCGTTCACAATTTTCTTATACGAGATACCTTCAACGAGTGTATCGCCGAGTACGGTAAGTGTTACGGTATCGGAATACCATATCGTTTCGTTATCACCCGTGCTGATGTATTCCATCAAATAGTCCAATTGTGTGTGGTCATCCAAAAGAAAATACTCTTTTGAAGTTTCAGGTGAAATATCATGCTCGGTGCAGGCTAACAGCATTTGAATTAGGAAAAGCACGGGTAATCCTAGAACTGATGTGAAATTGATTGTCTTCTTCATAGCATCCATTTTAGAAGTAAGACAGTCTAACTAGTCCGACCCTCCCCCTATATTGAAATTATTTTTAAATAAATGGTGCACCCATCAGGATAACAGGGAGAAAGTTCTTCAACATTTCACGCAGTAGCTTTAGCGCCTTCATCATTTCTTTTTCTACCGCTTTTGTCGAAATATCAAGGGAAGCAGCTGCTTCTTTATATGTCATTTCCTCGCTGCGGATGAGTATAAAAACAGCGCGTGTCCTGACGGGAAGTTTGCTGACGGCTTCTTCCAGGAGCATCGACAGTTCATTAGACGCCTGATCATGATCACTTGATTGCACTTGTGGGGGTTTATTGAGCTGGTCTAGCTGTACTTTTGAATAATGCTGGTACTTTTCAATATGATTCAGGGAGGTATTGATGACTGCGCGTTTTAAGTAGGCGACTATTGAAGTGTTGATGTCCGTGGCCTTTCGATTTTTCCAAAACTTTACAAAAACCTCCTGAACAACGTCTTTTGCCGCTTCTCGGTCTTTTACCAATCGATATGCTAAAACGCAAAGCGAAACATGATACGAATCAAAGAGAAACTTAAGTGCAGATTGATCATCCTTTCTAAACCGGTCTAAAAGTTCTTTTTCTTTTGGGGGCAGCACAATTTGAAGCTCTTTTTATCAAAGAACGAAAAAAGCCGTCAAACCCCAATTGCGTAATACTCCCGTTAAGTGAGAGCGTACCGAAAATTTAAATTATAAGCTACCGGCAGCTTTATTGAAGACCAGTTAGAATCAAGGGAACTGTTTGGAAAAAAAATCTCACTGGAGAAAAAAATTCCCCACTATATTCCCCGTAAAAAAAGAGAGGCTTTTAAAACCGTCTGTTTCAAAAGCCTCAAGGCCTTATTTCCGTTGAGGCGGATAAGCCGCTATATATATTACAAATCTTATACCTGGAAATTAATTACCACTTCGGTCTTATGCCTGGAGCAAAAGGAAACTGTAAGGTTTCATAATAGCTCAGAGGCTTATCGGGCTTTTCTAGTCCTGCAGGAATTTCTTTTTTAGAGAAGGTATGAAAGTACAACACGCACGAATTGCGCCACCATACGGCCTCCTTATATTGAAGGGCGAGCAGGCTTTTTACTTGAGAAAAACGATCAGCATCTATCTTGCCTTCCAGCGCATTCCACGAATTTTGCATCCACCGCACCGAATCAGCGCCTTTATAATAACGATGGCAAAGTTCCTCCCAAAGCGAACGGCCTGATTTCATTTTATGATCCCACGACACATGATGAAACCAGAGTAGATATTCTTCGGGACAATTAGCCAATGACGCATACTTTTGTTGAACCTCGGGAGCATATTGACCTAAGGCGTTACTTCCAGTCTTGGTGCGGTTAAAACCGATGCCTGAACTATCCGCCCTGTGATAGTAGATCGAAGTCCAGTCAGCCCTTGGTTTATCCTTAATCCAAGGTCCAGGCCCATAGTGATGATCCCAACCCATGATGTGATGCAGGCCGAGCGGAGTCATATATTGAACAGTGATCTCTCGAGAAGCGAGCATTACTTTTTTTAATGAACTGACCACATCGGCTTGATTTGAAAATGTCATACGAATCCATTCCTCGGCAATATCCTCTGAACTCAATGTAGTATTCCAGGCCAACCTTCCAAAGGCAAACCAATTTGATTGTGCGAACGGGTGCCCGCACCAATTCCGGTCGGTACCTATGTTTGCAACACCTGCTATACCCGTCAAGGAGTGACTTTCCAATGAGCCGTCAACAACCTTATAAACATAAGACCCTTTACCCTTCGCGTTAGTATCTGACTCAAAACATTCTTTAAATAATGGGGCCTCGTATACCAGATGCGTAGCCTGGCCTAAATACTCCTGGGTAAGTTGAAACTCCATGGTCAATGGAGTCTCGGGCATAGCACCAAAAAGCGGATGGAACGGTTCGCGAGGTTGAAAATCTACCGGACCATTTTTCACCTGAACCATTACATTATCATTAAACTTACCATCAAGGGGTTTGAACTCGTTGTACGCCTGCTTCGCTCTGTCTTCCGGTACTTTATTATCGTAAACAAATGCGCGCCACATAACAATACCGTTATGAGGAGCTAACGCTTCCGCTAGCATATTGGCGCCATCAGCATGCGTGCGGTGATAATTTTGCGGTCCGGGTTGCCCTTCGGAGTTGGCTTTGACTACAAAGCCTCCAAAATCGGGGACATGAGTGTAAATCTCATCAATCTTTTTTTTCCACCATGCTCGCACGGACGGTTCCATAGGATCTGCAGTAGACATTCCCCCAATTTCCACGGGTGCGCTGAACCTGGCAGTGAGGTAAACTTTTATTCCATAGGGTCGAAAAATATTTGCCAACGCCTCAACTTTGTACAAATAAGGTTCTGTTAATATTTGTGCGTTGGAATTTACATTGGTGAGTACAGTTGCGTTAATGCCTATCGACGCATTAGCACGTGCATAATCATAATACCGGGGATCGATATAGTCGGGAAGTTTATGCCAATCCCATAAAGAAAATCCAGCATAGCCCCGTTCTACAGTCCGGTCAAGATTATCCCAATGATTCAAGAGCCGATGTTGTATTTGAGGCTTGCTTTGTAAAGAAAGACTTTGAATAGGCTGAAGCGTTTGAAGAAGTCGAATGAAATGAAATGTTCCATACAGGACTCCGACATCCGTATTTGCAGCAATCACAATACATTTCTTTCCTTTGATGGAGGTGGATAAGATATAAAAACCTTCATTCCCTAGCGAGTTAAGTTTATCGGTGAGATTTAGAGATAATATTATCGGTGAGTTCGAAGGTGTCCCAACAACGATAGCTCCTGATTCACTTATGCTCGTGTTAAAGGCCGGGTTTATACCTAACAATCCATTCAAGGAAAGTTTGAATTCATTTTTGGCAACTTGAATAGTTGGAGATTCTTTTTCACAAACAATAGATTTTATAAACGAAGCGTACTCCTTGAACTTAACATCATCTTCAATTCGGTCATATCGCAGCCATAATCTATAGCCATCCTCTGCATAGGAAGTTGACATAATACAGGTTACAAGAGCGAGCAAAACAATGCGACGAGGTGGCATTAAAATTCTTTTTTGGATTATTGACAAATTTAGAATTTAATTGCAATCGGTTGCATAATTCTTCAAAGTTAAACCTGGCTACTTTTGTATTTCTTGGACGTTTTATGGCTGGTCTGAAATGGCTTCTGCGAATTTGCCTAAGTAAAATTCTATGGATTATTTTGATTAACTAATTCTATACTAACCAATCCCCTTAAAATTTTTCACTATGGTAATGGAACAAACAATGCGTTGGTATGGCCCTAATGATCCTACGAGCTTATGGGATATCCGTCAAGCCGGCTGTACAGGTGTAGTTACGGCTTTACATCACATTCAGCCTGGACAAGTTTGGCCAGTTGAGGATATAAGGAAAAGGGTTGCGGAAGTTGAAGCCGCTGGGCTAACATGGACTGTCATTGAAAGCTTGCCGGTAAGTGAAGAGATCAAAAAACAGACAGGGCCTTACAAACAATACATTGAGAATTATAAACAAAGCCTGCGGAACGTTGCCAGCTGCGGGCTAAAGGTTGTAACCTACAACTTTATGCCTATCGTCGATTGGATGCGCACGGATATTACATACCCTATGCCGGACGGTAGCAAAGCTTTATATTTTGAAAAGGCTGCCTTCATTGCTTTCGACTTGTTTCTCTTGAAAAGGCCGAATGCTGAAAAGACGTATTCAGCAGAAGAAATTGCAAATGCAAAAAAACGTTTTGCCACGATGACGGAAAGCGAAAAAGAAACGGTATATAAAAATGCTTTATTGGGATTGCCGGGAAGCGATGAACGGTTCACTCCCGAACAAATTTTTTTTGCTTTAAAACAATATGAAACCATCGATGCTGCGAAGCTCAAACAACATCTTTTTTACTTCTTAAAAGAAATTGTTCCGGTAGCCGAAGAAGTTGGATTAAAAATGGCCATCCATCCGGATGATCCTCCATTTCCAATCTTAGGACTTCCGCGAATTGTTAGCACAGAACAAGATGCAAAAGAATTGATAGCTGCAGCTCTCTCGCCAGCAAATGGCCTTTGTTTTTGCACAGGCTCATATGGAGTCCGTCCGGACAATGACTTGGCGGGAATGGTACAAAGATTAGGCGACCATATTCATTTTTTGCACTTGCGCAGCACCAAACGGGATGATCAGGGAAACTTTTTTGAAGCAGATCATTTGGATGGTGATGTAGATATGTACTCCGTTGTGAAAGAAATCGTGTTGTTGATGAAAAGAAGAAAACTATCCATTCCAATGCGTCCGGACCATGGTCATCAAATGCTCGATGATTTAAGAAAAACTACCTATCCAGGGTATACTGCCATAGGCAGGTTACGTGGACTGGCTGAATTACGGGGATTGGAGTTGGGCAT
Source organism: uncultured Bacteroidota bacterium (assembly GCA_963837415.1). Classification (GTDB taxonomy): domain Bacteria; phylum Bacteroidota; class Bacteroidia; order Cytophagales; family Cyclobacteriaceae; genus Chryseolinea. The sequence goes on from CAWING010000013.1 coordinate 631,183, forward strand.
TCGAAGCTCGTTAGGTTAATAGTTTCGAGTTTTGGGTTTCGAGGTTCTAGCCGCCAAGCTTTCGAGACATAACTCGAAACTCAAGACCCGAAACTCGAAGCTTATTTCCGCAAAGATGAGTCGCGAACAATTAACTTGTGCCGAAGGGCAATGGTATTCAAATTTGCGCCATGCTGAAGGTCTAGCCGTCGGATCAATGTTGATGCGGCTACTTCACCCATTTCATAACCCGGGTAATTTATTGTGGTGAGATTGGGCTCAATTACCTTTGACAATGGATCATTGTTAAAACCAGCAACGGCTATATCCTGCGGTATTTTTATACCTGCCAACTTTAATTCGCGAATGCAACTCACTGCACATGCGTCATTTGACGAGAATATACCATCCGGCCGGGGGTTCATTTTTAACAAAGCCTGGCAAACTTCGACACCAGACTGCTCACTTAAATTATTAATAAAAACTAATTTCTCATCGTATAGTAGACCCCTATCACTTAGGGCCTGCTTGTAACCTTTCAATCGGTCGGCGTATACATTTCTTTTTAAGCTGGCTGTTATGTGCGCAATTCGTTTACACCCTTGATCGATCAGATGCTGCGTTACTTCATATCCAGCCTTATAGTTGTCAATCACAACGCTGGTGCATTGAGGATGTTCAAATACTCGGTCAAAAAAAATCAGCGGCACGCCTTTCTCCAACAAATCATCAAAGTGAGAACTGTCATCGGTTGTATACGCTAACGACACAAGCAAACCATCTACACGGCTGTTGTACATTGTTTTTACATTGACAATTTCTTTCGCGATAGACTCCATCGATTGACTTATAATCAGATTATACCCAGCTTGATTTGCAATCTTTTCCATACCGGCAATTACGGTTGACATAAAATAGCTATTCAGTCGAGGTACAATTACCCCGATGGTGTTGGTGCGATTGCGCCTTAAATTGCTGGCAAAGAAATTCTGCCGGTACCCCATTTCTTTAGCCTTCTCCAGAATTTTCTTTCGGGTATCCTTTCGTATTGCAGGGTGTTCCTTAAGGCCTCTGCTAATAGTTGCGGGCGACAATTTCAATGCTTCCGCAATGTCATAGATGGTAATGTCTTTGTGGGCGCTCATGGTCTCAAGCTACTGAAGCTGATTAATATCACCAATTTCTAATGTACAAGTCGAATTTGGAAGCTTTTGTAAATCAAACCGATTGCATACATATTATTACATTCCTTTGCTGTAATACAAGGTTAGTAAAAAAATTAAAAAAAAACATTGCAATCGGTTGCATTGTTTATAAAAATCCGACTTAGAATTTACGCGATACTAGGGATTCCACTATTATTTCGTTATCGAACTTACCAACCTTCTTAGATCAGTCGTGAACATTTAATGCTTTTCGACGAGAAGTACCTAGCTTTAAGCCTTCCGCTTCAACTTATTTATAAACCTCCGTCCCCGGATGAAACGTTCTCCAGCTGTGCCAAAATTCCTGATAAGCAATTATTCTTTTCAGTGGACTAGCGTTAGGACTTAGATTGCGCCCCGAGAAATCATAGGATGCTTTGCCCGTAAGCAATGTGTCATTTCGGATGGAAAAAATTTCTGCTTCGGATTGTCTTTGAAATGCGGAGAAGCTAATCGTGTCGCTTGACAGTACCAAAACAATCGGGACATTTCCAATTTCATCATTGATGACACGTTTTTCTTTCAGTTCAATCCAGTCGTATGCTTTGCTAATTCCCTTTTGCTGTATGCCAACGACCCATGATTTTTCTTTCCAGGATAAGCTATCTCTGCGTACCAATTTGCCTTTGCTTTTTCCCTTCTCAAACCTCCCCAACGAATCATAATATTTCTTGAAGGGCTTATCAGGTTGCATGACAGCACCAAAAGGATAAAGCCAAAAGAATTTACTCGCAGAAACTTGAACTGATTCAACCTCGGGTAATGCTTCTCCTTTCAGCGGTCCTGCTACAGCCTCGCCAGTTGCCTGACGCCACCAGCTCTTGGTGGAAGCGTCTTCAAACATAGCGTTGAAATGATCCATACCCACCAGCCTGAAATTTTCAGCTTGTCCCTTCACCGTAGGTTCAAAAACGCGGCCGGTTCGGCACACATTGCAATAGGTTACCATAATAGGTCTTCCCCCCACAGTATCGCGCACCTGGTGATGATATAAAATGTATCTCACCGGGTAAGCTTTTGCTTCTCCGTTATGAGCCACTCCGATTACTAAACTACTGTCTCCCAATATATTTTCTGCTTTCAATTTAAACGCCAAAGTTTCCGGTTCAAGGAACATGTGATCGGCTGTCATTTTAAAATTGAAATTGAAGGCGATGTAGGCAACTGCAATTAACGGTATGGCTGGAGCCCACAACCACATCCTTTTAATCTGAAAAGCTCGAACGCTTCCAATAATTACCATTAAACCAAAAATTATTCTGAAATACCAACGATAGGTATGGAGGAAATAAGCTACATCGATACTCTCCATTTGCTGACTGCCTGGCATGGGCATGATGAAGTAGACTTTAAGAATTTCGAATATGGCAAGACCAAATAAGCCTAAGTAAAATAATGTTTTCATTAGCGAATATTTAAAAATTCAGAACGATCAGGTCCCGTATACTATTTAAACTTCATTCACAGGTTATCGCTGAAAATCCTTTGTCCTTCGGTATTCGTTGATCCGACCGCCGTCAGGAAGGGACATTCGATATTCACAAAAGATAGGAATTTTTCGAGCGAGCAACACCAATGACTTGCTATGCAGGATAATCATTACTCAATGATAAGGATCATAATTTGCATATCCCTCTTCCGCGCGACTCGGTGCGCGGTTAATATAAAACTCCCGATCTTTGGGTGCCCACGTACCAAGTTCATCTACATATCGATTGAGCATACAAAAGCTGCGGCAATTAAATACTTCTCCATTATTTTAAAAATGACGCCTTTAAAAATGATTTTAAAGAAACTGTATCTGAAAGGCAGAATAATTCTAAAAAATACATCCGATAATCGTATGGCTGCTCAATGCTTCAATGAGCTGACTGAGACTGTTTTCCATTTTGCATCATTTTCGGAAATTTTGCGTCTCTCTTAAGATAGGTGTGAAATTCTTATGCTATTTAGCTTGGCAGCCGTAAAACAGAATAGATACCTCAGAATATAAAATTGCGCAAATGAACAGCGAAACAAATGTCCTATTAACCTGGAATAGACTTCAACAGGACCTTAAAGAATTTGTGTATCGTAAGGTAAAAGACAAAGCTATCTCGGATGACATTGTTCAGGACGTATTTTTAAAAGTTCAAGCGAACCTGCCGCAATTAAAAGACAGTAAGAAACTTTCATCCTGGATCTATCAGATCACCCGAAATGTGGTAGTGGACCATTTCAGAAAAAACATCGGCAAAGTTAAAACGATAGATATAAACTGGGAGAACGCTCAAAATGAATTAAATGATTGCGTGGCCCATTGCCTTCGTGTGCTGCTTGACAGATTGCCTGAGAAATACAGTCTTGCATTAAAGTTAACCGAGTTTGAAAATCTGTCACAATACGAATTAGCTGAACGGCTCAACATCTCTTACTCTGGCGCAAGGTCGCGCGTGCAGCGCGCCCGTAAGATGCTAAAAGAAAAAATCGATGCTTTATATTTAATAAAGACGGATGTCTATGGAAATGTAATTGTGTGCGAAGACCGCAGTTCGTGTTGTTGCAAAAGGGAATGCTAAAGATGTGAAAAATCAATTATTACTACACTAGTTGCGTCAATTTTGATCCTTTTCCGTCAAGGGAGTACAAAACTCTTATGTCATGAAAAAAATGTTTTTCTTAACTGCATTCGTCCTGGGGCCTTCTATTTTTTTAATAGCTCAAACACACTATAGCAAAGACCTTACTCCAACCCGCGGTCACTACAAAAACCTTGAAGCATTTAGTCCAGCCCCGAAAAGTCCACACGAGGAATTAGAGAAGCAAAAATTTCCCTTCAATGAAGCTTCAGCAGAAAGAGCCCGCAATCTTATCCCCTATTACTTGCAGGACGTTAAATTAGAGGAATTCAAAATTCCGGAACCCCCCGCTAATAGTTCCGAGCAGACACGAGCCGAATTGAACTACCTTTTAAGTTTGCAAGAACAGCGTACCGAATTACAAATTAAAAGTAGTCTTTACATGGCTGGAGTTTTTTATAACATCCGGGTGAAGCCGGAAGATTCATCCTATAATGATTACCGAAAAAATCTTTTCTTCATTGGTAATTCAATAGGTACGTGGTTCAATCCAAAAGACCTTCCCTTGACAGCCGATCTCATAGCGAATGTATGGCGCGACGCGAGCTATTTTATTTGGGGGTATAAATACAAATACTTACGCATAAGACCTTACGTCATTGAACCGGCCTTAAAAAATCTTGAGAATACAAATTGGGCCGCTTATCCCAGCGGTCACGCTGCAAACTCCTACATCAACGCTTATATCTATCAAGTTCTTGCCCCTGAATTCAGCGACGTATTTCTGAAGGATGCCTATGATATGGCGCATTCCCGCGAAATAATAGGAGTGCATTATCCTTCTGATTCGGAGGCGTCTAGAATTTTAGCTCGTCAATTTGTTAACAAGCTTTTTCAGAATGAAAAGTTTTTAAATGATTTTGAAAAAGTAAAAAAAGAATGGGCTGCAAAAGCCAAAGAAAGTTTCAGAAAACCTGATGTCTCTTCGGCTGTAAATATTAAACAACCTGCATCATGTGCCAAAACGTGTCCGTAGCAGCGTGTGAGGGAAGCTTAGGATGTACACTTGCGCATTGTTCCCTGATGTCGCTTTTCTTATTTATCGCAGCATGCGTAGCCATCGTCGGGTTGCGCGCAGCACGCACCGTTATTCTCTTCTTTCGACTGGCTTGGAAAACAGCAGCATATCGAAGTATTATTCTTCGGCGCACAGCACGAAGAACCTCGTAGTGTGTTGAGTGACGTCTGGCCATTTTGAATGGTTAGACGTTTTTTTTCTGATTTAGATTTTTTTTAACACGGGAATATTAAAATTCTAAATAGAAAAAATGTTTACATTAATAACATCAATGTGGTTACGTATTTTATTTACGCTTCAGCTTAGCCTTTGTTGCTGCATTGCAGGAGGCTTTATAGGGAGAATGACCTCACCTTCTAATGGCTTAGTTGAAGCAACTATGATATTCTGGTATGTTGTGGGTGGCATGGTGTTGGGTATTATAGCAGGAATGTTTATTTCCAGATCGCTGCATGGGCGAAAGCTATTCCATGCAAATTTGATAGCAGGTGTAACCGTTTTGATCCTCGTTTCTCTCGTTTACATTTTAGACTTCAATCAAATACAACATCCAGATGTGCCAGGCCCAAGGACACCCACTGCTGTACCTACTGGTTGGACGCCTGACCCTGGCAGAGCACACTGCCAATTGTCGAACAGGATTTCTTAGTTAAGAATTATGCTTTAGGAGGAAGTTTAGCTGCTTGTCTTGCTAATAATTTCCACTGGCCATTTTGCTTTTGCCAAACAAGTAAAACAATGATATCGACTTTACCTGGAACTTTATTATTATTCGTATCACCTGTTAACCGATGCCTTACGACGGCGGCGTCACCTGCAATTTTAATGGTCTGATCGGCCAACGTAATAGTTACGAAGTCTGATTTTCCCGTTACAAACTGATCAACGAAGGCCGCCTTATCTTCAATAAGTCCATTGGAATGTCCGTAGCTAAGCGCTTCAGCCGTCAACTTCTCCAACGTAGGTTTGTCGCTCGCAATCATGGCTTTACGTAGCGTCTCAACGGCGGCGGCCACTTCTTTTTCATCAGCGGACTGAGCAAATAGGATTATGCTGCTTAACATAAGGCATACAAGGAAGGAAGCAATTGTTTTCATCAGATAGGTATGTTTTGGTTAAAATTAGCAATTCAAACTTATTTCCCACAGGGCTAATCAGTATCCCACGTGTTTTTGTTACGTCAGATTGAAATATAACCTCCTTTTGTCAAATTTGAATATTGAAATGGGGTTATCCATCGTCGTTCATCTCCGAAGCTTCTGACCTCCGTCATGCATGAGTATTCAATTATAAGTCAAAAAAAAAAGGTTGAGCTTTTTGGCCCAACCCTTTCACAATTTAAGTTAAGAGTTACTTAAGTCCGTATAATTCCACGTGAGCCTTCTCTTCCTTTGCGTTTGGAAGCGTTTTGTACGTAAACGTCACTTTCTTCAATTCTTTATCTGTTCCTTTTAGATCAATCTTTCGCGTTTCTGAATTTGGCTTCAATTCGTTCTTAACATCAAATTCTTCCATCTCTCCAGATTCATAAAATACTTGAACGCGCTCAATGTTAATGGGAGCATCTGTTACCTTGAGAAGAATGGATTTGAATTTATCTGCGCCCAGCACAGAGATAGATTCATTTTCCATTTTAAAATTTGCCTTCACTTCACCGATCTTGTGCCAACCTGGTTTATTACTTAGCATAATACCCGGCTCCTGCGCAAATGCTGAATTCATGAGTACTGCAAACAGCACTACAAATACTAAAGCTACTTTTTTCATATTTTTTTATTTTAAGGGGTAAAATATCGATGTCACTTTTTATCGAACTGATAACGCTAGGCCAAAATATATACCAATGTGCTAATGAGAGAAAATCAATCCGGATAACTGAATTGATTCCTGGCACCTACTTAATGCAGGTTTCACTGTTGTGTTTTCGAGCAGGTCCGAAGACCATCGGAAAATATTTCTACAATAGAATATGGCGGTAAATACACATTGCCATCCTCTGGAATGAAATGTACTTCCTGCCCCACAACTTCCAGGAGACAATAACTCCTCGGCTTGGGAATCCCCCGTTCTAAAATATAAATACGATTAAATGCAACCTCTTACCCTTTGACAAGTACCCTTTGTATTGATTCCAACCACAACGTCATGCTGAAGCACTATCTGCTCCTCATCTATCGGAATTTCCTTCGCGCTAAGGGTTATTTCCTCATCAATTTGATCGGGCTTTCCACTGGTTTGGCCTGTACGCTGCTCATCTATTTATGGGTAAGGGATGAATTCCAGATGAATAAGTTTCATGAAAAAGATGCCCGACTCTATGAAGTGATGGAACATCAACGGTATGCTGACGAGATCATGACTACTACTAGTACGCCGGGAATTTTAGCAGAAACGTTAAAAGAAGAATTTCCGGAGGTGGAGTTTGCGGCCACAACCACTTGGGTGAATAAATATACCCTTTCCATAAAAGACCATAACGTTAAAGCTGAAGGTTATCATGTGGGCAAAGATTTCTTTCAGATCTTTTCTTTCCCGCTTCTTCAGGGCGATGCCGCTCAGGTACTTCAGGACAAACTAGGCGTGGTGATATCACGAGGCCTAGCTAAAAAATTGTTTGGCACAGAAGAAAACGCTCTTGGTAAAATGGTTGAAGTGCAACACGATAAAACATTTCAGGTGACTGGCGTTTTTGAAGGAACCCCTCCAAACTCTTCCGTTCAGCTTGATTTCGTGATGTCGTTTGAAGAGTTTAAGGATAACAACAAATGGGTAATGGAGTGGGGAAATAACGGCCCAGCTACCTACATTACCTTACGCGATGGAACCGACTCCAAAGCATTTGAAGCAAAGATCAAAGATTACATAAAAGGAAAAGATAAAGAGTCTAACGTGACGTTATTTTTGCAGCGCTACTCTGAACGTTATCTTTATGGAAGTTTTGAAAATGGACAACCATCCGGTGGCCGCATTGAATACGTGCGTTTATTTTCCATCATAGCCATATTTATTCTCGTCATAGCCTGTATCAACTTTATGAACCTTTCTACAGCCCGGGCTTCGCGGAAGGCTAAAGAAGTGGGAATCAAAAAATCCATCGGCGCACAACGGGGATCGCTTATTTTTCAATACATCAGCGAATCCATGGTCACTGCCCTCGTTTCATTTATGGTGGCGTGGACTGTTGTCTGGCTTTTTCTTCCACAATTTAACCTGATCACCGGAAAGAAGATCCAATTAACTTTCAATGATCCCGCGCTTTTTCTCTGGTTTGCTGCGATCACTATTTTAACTGGGCTAATTGCCGGCAGCTATCCGGCATTGTATCTCTCTGGTTTTAAACCCGCCGCTGTATTAAAAGGGGAAATGAAAGGCTCGCTTGGGGAGCTATGGGCAAGAAAAGGTTTGGTAGTGTTTCAATTCTTCCTTTCAGTGATCCTCATCGTTTCAGTATTGGTGATCTATAAGCAGATTCAGTTTGTACAAACAAAAAATCTGGGGTATAAAAAAGAACACCTTATTCAATTTGCAGTGGAAGGAAAAGTAGCGACTTCGCAGCAAACTTTTCTGGAAGAAATAAAAAAAATACCGGGCGTTGTGAATGCATCCACTATCGGCCACAGTCTTCTCGGCCGCAACAACAATACAAGCGGGTTGAACTGGGAAGGTAAAAATCCTGAGGATAAGATCCTCTTTGAGAATGTAGGGACGAACTATGGCCTTCTAGAAACCTTGGGCGTTGAACTTGCAGAAGGTCGATTTTATAATGAAGCTTATGCTGGGGACACAACCAAAATAATTTTTAATGAAGCTGCCATCCGTGTAATGAACCTTAAGGATCCAATTGGAAAAAAGGTAAGGTTTTGGGATGAGTTTGATCGCGAGATTGTTGGCGTAGTAAAGGATTTTCACTTTCAGTCGCTTCACGATGTCGTAAACCCTTTGTTCTTCATGCTGAACCCAAAAAATACGTGGATGATAATGGTACGGTTGGAGGCCGGAAAAGAAACTGAAACGCTGGAGGCTCTCACTCAATTTTACAAAAATTTCAATCCTGGATTTGCATTCGATTATCGTTTTCAGGATCAGGAGTACGCACGTCAATATGAGTCGGAGCAGCGTGTCGCAACACTCTCCAGTTACTTCGCGAGTATAGCTATCCTGATCTCCTGCCTTGGACTGTTTGGCCTGGCTACATTCACCGCTGAGCGAAGAATCAAGGAGATCGGTATCCGCAAAGTACTCGGTTCTTCTTCAACTAATATTGTGCTTCTGCTTTCAGGGGACTTCACCAAGATGGTACTGGTCTCCATCATAGTAGGATTGCCTGTAAGTTATTTTATTCTTGATCAATGGTTGCAACGATTTGCCTTTCACGTTGAATTAGAAGCTTGGTATTTTGTCGCTGCAGGTTTGATAGCCTTGATCGTTGCATGGATAACTGTTGCCTCCCAGGCTATAAGAGCCGCGGGAGTTAATCCAGTTAAATGCTTGCGTAGCGAGTAATGCAAACTTCCATGACCCGTTGCCCCACACATGTATGCAAATTAATTGATGAGGGAAGATCGCAGAACGGAATAAAAAAATTCAAAGATCAAACGTGCTGTTCTACCATCTTTCTGCATTCCTCCGCGCATGCGTAGCACTCTTCTGCACATTCTATACAGTGATCTACATCATGCAATTCGCATTCACGTGCACATACATCACAAATGGCTGAACACGCGCTGCAAAGCAAAGACGCATGGGCCCCTCCTATTGACATTAATTCAGCTGCAGACCGGCAAACGGAGGCACACTCACGGTCAAGTTCGATGCAGCGAACCATCATTTTTACATCTTCTTCTTTTAAACATTCAGATGCACAGTGTTCACACATTATGGCGCAGGCAATGCATGCGTCAATACAAGATTGGAATTTCTCGTGGCTCATACTCTGGTGGATTTAATACTCAAAAATTAAACCGTCTCATTAATCCGGCCCACTCAAGTGGTGCCCTGCCGGAATTGCTCAATTTCTATGCCTTTGCTTATTGATCCATACAACTGAATTTATACCCCTCTTTAGCAAGTGTGGGCCAGAATCACAGCGGGGTAAAATATACTACCAGGAAAAATATTCAACAAACGTAGGAGAGTTACACATTTTTTCATGATTCATCCCTTCACCTTTTACCCTTCCCCAATTATTAAATAAAATGTTAAAAGTGAAATGTGAAATGACAAATACCAGCGAAGCACGTCGGTTCGCCGTTTACTATTCACAATTTCACGCTCAAGACTACTGAAGCCAGAAGCTCTTAGAAATGAAGAAATGGCTAATTTATTAAAGACTATTATCTTAAGTTACTTAAAGCATGATTGTAAAAGATTTATGTTTGCCATAGGATCTCCTTATTACTTGACTGAGCAAAATAAATAATTTTAAAAAGTAAGCATTGTGAAAGCTTCCGTTCTAATAATTGATGATGAAGAAAATCTTAGAAAGCTTTTAGCGCGGGTTGTAGAATTGGAAGGATATACTGTTTCACAGGCTCCAAATGTAAAGGAGGGCGTCAAAGCATTAACGAAAGATACTTTTCAGGTTGTTATTTCCGACGTCAAATTACCTGATGGAAATGGCGTTGACCTGACGGCAAAAATCAAACATGATTTTCCAGCAATTGAGATAATTGTACTTACAGCTTACGGAACCATCGAGGACGGTGTGAAGGCAATAAAAAATGGTGCGTTTGATTATTTGACCAAAGGCCATCATCAGGAAAAAATCCTACCTCTTATATCCAAAGCAGCCGAGAAAGCTTTTTTGCAGCAAAGGGTTCAGAATCTGGAATCCAAACTTCAGACAAAATTTGGATTTTCAAGTATTCTTGGCAAGAATAAACTTCTCCAGCAAAGTGTTGAGCTTGCGCAAAAAGTCTCAGCTACAGATACTACTGTTTTGCTGCTTGGAGAGACTGGCACGGGAAAGGAAGTTTTTGCACAGGCTATTCATTATGAAAGTCCAAGAAAGGCCAAGTCATTTGTTGCGTTAAATTGCAGTGCTTTTCCAAAAGATCTTTTGGAAAGTGAATTATTTGGTCATGCTGAAGGTGCCTTTACCGGAGCTTTCAAATCAAAAAAGGGTTACATAGAAGAAGCGCATGAAGGAACGTTATTTCTGGATGAGATCGGAGAAATGAATATTGATCTACAAGCAAAACTACTTCGTGTTTTAGAGACACGAGAGTTTTATCGTATTGGTGAGAGCAAACCCAGACATGTTAATGTGCGTTTTATAGCCGCAACAAACCGTGATCTTGAGAAGGAATCTGAAGTTGGAAATTTCAGAAATGACCTTTACTATAGACTTTCTGTATTTACCATATCTCTCCCTTCACTCCGCGACCGTAAAGATGATATACCCTTTTTGGTCAAACATTTCATTAAACACTTCTCCCTGAAAACTAACAAAACTGAACCACGTGTGACTGACTTATTTTTGAAAGTTCTCGAAAAACATCCCTGGAAAGGAAATATCCGCGAACTTAAAAACGTCATCGAAAGAAGTGTTATTCTCGCGGATAAAGAATTAGACATCGCCATTCTTCCGGCTGACTTTAATTATGATGATGACAGCAATTCACTAGACCTCGCCTCCATTGAAAAAAAGCATATAAAAAGAGTTTTAGCATATAGTGGTGGGAATAAATCCCAAACAGCAAAACTTTTAGGTATCGGTGTAACTACGTTATATCAAAAAATAAAAGATTACGATCTGTGAATAAATAATATGGCTTAAGAAAACCTTAAAATGAAAAAGATAAATAAAAAAATTATTCCAATTAACATATGTTTAAGAGTTATAATGTTTATAAGAAATCTTATTTAGGGTTTATTCGGCGTATAGTCATGGCGGTTTATATCGCTCAACCTCATGTTCGTTGTTCATAGTCAAGGGAATAACTTTTTCAGGAATTGCCTACATCCATAACATCGAAAGGGCTACAGGCAACATATGCACCTAATGACCTTATCAGCCGCTAAGGGCATTATTAGAAAATTCAACATACACTTTCTGCAAAACACCCTTCGGAATCCGAAGGGTGTTAATTGGCGCATTTGTATAACTCATTGATCTACAAAAGGATGAGTTTATAGCATATGATTAGCCTGATTGATTTCATTAAGTAAAACTTACTATCAAAATTATCAAACACGAACGTCATGATGACACTCATCTTAGTAATCGCGGGAATGTTGTGCTTTGCTTTATTCTTTAAATCAATTGACTGGTTCGAAAAAATCTAAAGACTATGATCGCATTATTCATTGTTTCGCTTCTTGTATTTCTATACATGTGTTATGTGCTTGTTAAACCTGAAAAATTCTAACTTATGAATTCTGAAATTCTCGGAGTAATACTGATGTTCTCGTTGGCGGTCGTGCTGGCAATTCCACTTGGAAAATATATAGCCCACGTATATGCTGGTGAGAGAACATTCCTTGATGTCATTTTCAATCCAATCGAAAAGTTATTTTATAAATCCAGCGGAATTGACGCCAATCGCGAAATGACATGGAAGGAAAACCTTGTCGCTTTGTTGATGATCAACCTGGTTTGGTTTTTCTGGGGCATGCTCGTGCTGATGAATCAAGGATGGCTTCCATTGAATCCTGACGGCAATCCTTCGATGACACCTGACTTGGCATTCAATACAGCGATTAGCTTTATTGTAAACTGCAACTTGCAACACTATTCAGGCGAATCTGGAGTTTCTTATTTCTCTCAAGTATTTTGTCTGATGTTTTTTCAGTTTGTTTCCGCGGGAACTGGTATGGCGGCGGCGGCATTAATATTTAAAAGTCTGCAGGCCAAAACGCTTGAAACACTGGGTAACTTCTATGGCCTATTTGTAAAAAGCTGCCTACGCATACTTTTACCGTTGTGTATTATAGTGGCTGCAATCTTTCTTATGGAGGGCATGCCGATGACCTTTGAAGGAAAAGATACAATTACAACAATAGAGAGTGACACGGTGCAAGTGAGCAGAGGTCAGCTCGCTGCTTTTGTTCCGATCAAACATATTGGAACAAATGGTGGTGGATATTTTGGCGCGAACTCCGCTCACCCTTTTGAGAATCCAAGCTATCTCACCAACATCGTTCAAATGGTCGCCCAAACTATCATTCCCTTCGCGATGGTATTCGCGTTAGGATTTTATACAAAGCGCAGAAAGTTCGCGGGGATGATTTTCGGAACGATGACAATTGGTTTTCTTCTGCTGGTTCTTCCAACCCTTTATTATGAGCTAAAAGGAAATCCTGAAATTGAAAAAATGGGAATCCAAATGACTGCTGGTGCTATGGAAGGAAAAGAAATCCGTTTCGGTTCAGCAGCATCCGCGTATTGGAGCATCGCCACGACGGTAATCTCTACAGGTTCAATCAATGGCTGGCACGACAGCTTCATGCCGCTATCGGGTATGTTTCAACTGTTAGCTATGATGACCAACGCTTTCTATGGAGGCGTGGGCGCAGGTATTCTCAACTTCTATATTTTCATCATCATTGCCGTATTCATCTCGGGTATGATGGTAGGGAGAACTCCCGAATTCATGGGTAAAAAAGTAGAAGCAAAAGAAATGAAAATTGCGATGATTGTCGCTCTCCTTCATCCCATGCTGATATTAGCGGCAACCGCGTTAGCAAGTTATACTATTACAAAAGATCCCAGTGTGGGTTGGTTGAACAATCCGGGCTTTCACGGTTTCTCTGAAATGCTGTATGAATACACCTCATCGGCCGCCAACAATGGTTCAGGTTTTGAGGGTTTAACAGATAACAATCCGTTTTGGAATATCACAACGGGGATTGTACTGATCTTCGGCAGATACTTACCTATAATCGGTCCGGTAGCCATAGCGGGAATATTAGCTCGAAAAAAGTTTATTCCCGAGAGTGCAGGTACTCTTAAAACTGACACCGCCACATTTGGTATAATGATTCTGGCAGTTATAATAATCATTGCGACACTATCTTTCTTTCCAGCACTCACGCTTGGCCCGATTGCAGAACATTTTTCAATCTACTAATCAAGAATTCAGATGAAACGTCAGCAAAATACATCGTTATTTCCCGCAGAGCTGGTAAAGATTGCGTTAAAGGCATCTTTTGTTAAGCTGAATCCACGGCTCCTTATTAAAAATCCTGTCATGTTCACGGTAGAGATTGGAACAATTGTTATGCTCATCGTAACGATTGGCGTAGCCACAGGCAATACCACTCAGGGAAGTCTAGGTTATAACCTAGGTGTCTTTCTTATTCTGCTATTTACCATACTGTTTGCAAACTTTGCCGAAGCCATTGCCGAGGCGCGTGGTAAAGCTCAGGCAGATTCGCTTCGTAAAACAAGAGAGGACACGCCTGCGAAAGTCATGGCCGATAATGGAATCATTACGACCAAAGCATCGAGTCAACTTAAAAAAGGGGACGTCTTTGTCTGTGAAACCGGCGACCTTATTCCATCAGACGGTGAGATCATTGAAGGGATTGCTACCATTGATGAGTCGGCTATTACCGGTGAATCGGCCCCAGTGATCCGTGAAGCTGGTGGTGACAAATCATCGGTAACCGGTGGAACTAAAGTGCTTTCAGATAAAATAAAAGTACTGGTCACAACGCAACCTGGTGAAAGCTTTTTAGATAGGATGATCAGCCTTGTAGAAGGTGCAAACCGTCAGAAAACACCGAATGAAATTGCCTTGAATATTTTACTGGCGGGATTCACCCTGATCTTTACTATTGTTTGTATCACATTAAAACCTTTTGGTGATTATGCTAATACGCCTATTTCAATTGCCGCATTTATCTCTCTTTTTGTTTGCCTTATTCCTACAACGATCGGTGGATTGCTTTCCGCTATTGGTATTGCTGGAATGGACCGAGCTCTACGCGCAAATGTGATCACAAAATCAGGTAAGGCAGTTGAAACTGCAGGCGACCTCGATACAATCTTATTAGACAAAACCGGCACGATTACAATAGGCAACCGGAGGGCTACAACTTTTTATCCAGCGAATGGCGTAAAAGAAGACGACCTGATTGAATGTGCCACAATTGCTTCTTTGGCCGACCAAACACCAGAAGGTAAATCAATCGTGGAACTGGCAGCTTCAAAAGGGTATAAGCATCCTGGTGCCATGGGAAGCCAATTCGATTTAACCTATGGCCTGCCACAAGGAAAGATCATTAAATTTTCCGCTGAGACACGTACATCGGGTATTGATTTTGATGGCAGAATGATCCGCAAAGGCGCATATGATGCCATAAAAAAACTTGTCGAAAAAGGGGGTAATAGGGTTCCGATCGAACTTATAAAAACGATAGACAAAATATCCGCGAATGGTGGTACCCCTCTCGTTGTTTCTGAGAACCTTGTAGTCCTTGGCGCTATTGAGCTTCAGGATATTATCAAACCTGGTATTCGCCAACGCTTTGAACGCCTTCGCAAGATGGGCGTAAAGACCGTAATGGTCACGGGTGACAATCCGCTCACTGCAAAATATATCGCAGAAAAAGCAGGTGTTGACGATTTCATTGCTGAGGCCAAACCCGAGGATAAGCTCGAATATATACGCAAAGAACAAACCGGTGGTAAGTTGGTTGCCATGATGGGCGATGGCACGAACGACGCACCAGCCCTGGCACAAGCTGACGTTGGAGTCGCCATGAACAGTGGAACACAGGCCGCAAAAGAAGCAGGTAACATGGTTGATCTGGACAACGACCCGACCAAACTTATTGAAGTAGTTGAAATCGGGAAACAATTGCTGATGACGCGAGGTGCCCTGACAACCTTTTCCATTGCCAATGATGTTGCAAAATATTTTGCTATTGTTCCAGCCCTTTTCATTGCTTCGATACCTGCTTTGCAAAGTTTGAACGTCATGAATCTTTCAAGCCCCGAAAGCGCTATTCTTTCGGCTGTAATTTTCAACGCGATCATAATTCCAGTACTGATACCAATTGCCTTGAAAGGCATTGCTTACAAACCCATCGGTGCGAGCGCACTACTTAGAAGAAACCTTTTTATCTATGGCTTGGGCGGTGTGATCGTTCCCTTCATAGGCATTAAACTGATCGATATAATCGTATCTCTGTTTATTTAAGTTAAAAAATTATGAAAGCACATATTTTTTCAGCCCTAAAACTCACGGTATTTTCCATCATCTTCTTCTCCGGAATTTATACGGGCATTGTCTGGCTGATGGCTCAGGCTTCTCCTAACCATGGAAAAGGTGAGTTGGTATCTGCAAAAGGTAAAGTGGTGGGATATGCACGAATAGGTCAATCTTTCACCGATGACAAATATTTTCAATCACGTCCTTCCATCGTAGATTATAATGCATCCGGTTCAGGAGGATCAAATAAGGGCGCTTCGAATGAAGATCATCTTGCCATGGTGCAGGCTCGCATCGATACCTTCTTAGTTCACAATCCAGCTGTGCATAAGGACCAGATCCCTGTAGAGCTCGTTACCGCTTCAGCCAGCGGGTTAGATCCACATCTTTCTCCTGAAGCGGCTAAAATTCAGATTCCACGTATTGCGGGTATACGACACGTTAATGCAAAAAAATTGGAAACGCTGGTGGAGGAATATACCGAAAAGCCTTTGATCGGAATGGTAGGTCCATCAAAAGTAAATGTTCTACGTTTGAACATCGCTTTGGACGAATTAAGCGCGTTAGCTCCGTGATTATAGAAGTGCGGTATGGACGATTTTTAGATTTCCAAAATACTACCTTTATAATGAAATTACCGGGTGTCAATTTCTAACGATGGAAGAAAAAGAAAAATCAGTCGAGCACTTTCTTAATCTCATTCGCAAATCGAAACGCGGAAAATTTAAGATTTATATTGGTATGAGTGCAGGGGTGGGAAAGTCATATAGAATGTTGCAGGAAGCACATAGCATTCTTAAAAATGGCATCGATGTTAAAATAGGATTCATTGAAACGCATAGGCGTAAGGAAACGGCAGCGCTTATTGAGGGCCTCCCCATCATTACGCGCAAAAAACTTTTTTACAAGGGAAAAGAGCTGGAGGAAATGGACCTCCAGGCAGTACTCAACATTCATCCGGAGGTGGTTATTGTTGATGAACTGGCACACACCAATATTCCCGGGAGCAAAAATGAAAAACGGTGGCAGGATGTGCTTGAAATACTGGATGCGGGCATTAATGTTATCAGTGCTGTGAACATTCAACATATAGAAAGCATTAATGAAGAGGTACGCAGCATCACTGGGATCGAGGTAGCGGAACGCGTGCCAGACAAGCTACTGCAAATGGCAGATGAGGTTGTCAACATTGACCTCACGGCTGATGAATTGATCGCACGTCTGAAAGAAGGAAAAATATATGATGAGTCAAAGGTGGAAACCGCGCTCGGCAATTTTTTCCAATCCGACAAAATTCTTCAGCTGAGAGAGCTTGCGTTAAAGGAAGTAGCTTCGCAGGTGGAGCGAAAGATCGATACAGAAGTAATCATCAACATGCGGCTCCGTCATGAGCGGCTTCTGGCTTGTATCAGTAGCAATCCCGATAATGCAAAAATGATCATTCGTAAAACAGCAAGGCTCGCAGGTTACTACAATTCTAAATGGTATGTCTTGTATGTACAAACACGAACTGAAGATGCTAACAGGATCAAACTCTCAATCCAACGTCATTTGATCAATAATTTCAAAATGGCCACTGAACTCGGCGCTGAGGTTATACAGATAAAAAGTAACAATATTCCGGCCTCTATTATAAAAGTAGCAGAGGAAAAACAGATTACCACAATTTGTATCGGGTTGCCGCGTATGCGGTTATGGCAGTTAGTAATTAAAACAAATTCCTTTAGCCGGTTATTGAAAAAACTTTCAGGATCAGATATCGATTTGATAATACTATCATGAGAATAAAGACAAAAGTAACATTAGGTGTTGTTTTTCTATTTGCTGTCATTGTCACCATTGGAGGAATTGGTCTGTATTATCTTTCCCAGCTGTCTGCTGATGCGGATAATATCTTAAAGGACAATTATGAATCGCTGGAGTATACGAAAAGTATCGTCGAAAATTGTGATAGTCTTTTTACTGACTCCCTAAAAGCGATGAAGGCAATTGAAAGGAATTTACAATTTCAGGAACAGAACGTTACCGAACCCGGAGAACAACGGGCAACCATGGAATTGCGAAAGGTATTTGAGCAATTGAAAGATAACGGAATTGAGCAACACCAAATCAGCCGGGTAAGAAAAGCATGTCTCGACATCCAGGATCTGAATATGCAAGCCATCGTTAAAAAAAATCAAGTGACTCAAGAAACAGCTTCGAATGCATCTACCTATGTTATTATTGTGGTTACTGTATTTTCACTGATTGCTTTCACTTTTATAGTGAATTTCCCTTCCTATGTTGCAGATCCAATTGTACAACTTACTCAAAGCATAAAATCCATTGCCGAAAAAAATTATGAAGAGCGGCTTCATTTCAATAGAAAAGATGAATTTGAAGAGCTTGCAGAAGCCTTTAACCAAATGGCCGAAAAGCTTGATGAGTATGAGCATAGCAACCTGGCAGGAATTTTATTTGAAAAGAAGAGGATAGAAACGATCATCAACCGGATGTCGGATCCTGTGATCGGCTTGGATGAACAGAAAAAAGTTGTATTTGCAAATGATCAGGCGCTTGTCTTGCTTAACCTTACTTCAAATCAGCTTATAGCAAGGTATGCGCCGGACGTAGCAGTAGAAAATGATCTTTTTAGAGCGTTGATCAAACCTAACGAGCAGTCTAAAACGGACTCGGAATTGATAAAAATCGCTCTTGATGGAAAAGAGAATTATTTCTCAAAAGAAAATATTGCCATTCGCTATAACCCGACAGGAGAAAAGGAGACTCTTAATATCGGCCAGGTAATTTTGTTGAAGAATGTAACACCTTATAAGGAACTTGACCTCGCTAAAACCAATTTTATTGCGACCATTTCACATGAACTTAAAACACCCATTGCCTCGGTTCAAATGTGTATTAAGCTGTTACAGGATACACGGGTGGGATCATTGAATGAGGAACAGCGGAGTATTTTACAAACCTTAAATGAAGAAACATCGAGACTCTCAAAAATTACCAATGAATTGCTGGACCTTTCACAAGTTGAAACTGGTAATATCAAACTTGACATCAAAACAAATAACTCGACGGATATTATCAATTTTGCTTTGGAAGCTGTAAAATTTCACGCACAGCGAAAGCATATAAACGTAGAAATCCTTGCACCTCCGCAATCCCCCCTTGTTCAGGGAGATGCAGATAAAACTACGTGGGTGCTTGTCAATCTTCTTACAAATGCAATACGATATAGTCCTGAAAATGGCAAAGTGATTTTGAAATGCGAAGCGCAAAATGGCAAAGTGAATTTTTCAGTAAAAGATTTCGGACCCGGTATTGATGCGCAATATCTCAACCGGTTGTTCGAGAAATTCTTTCAAGTGCCTGGTTCAGTTTCAGGCACAGGCTTAGGCCTTGCTATTTCCAAAGAATTCATCGAAGCACAAGGGGGTACTGTTACCGTTGAAAGTGAGATCGGAAAAGGAAGTGTTTTTTCTTTCCAACTACCTGTTGGATGATTGCATGTTTAAATTTGTTACCGTATTAGTTATCACGTTCCCGCTTTATTTTCACCTTCGAGAGGGGTCCTACTTGTATTGGAACTCTTTCAATTTCAATGTGCGCTGCCTCAAGTCCGTACATTTCTTCTGTAGACAAACTGAAAGATTTTATCACCCGGTAACCTGCTATAATAAATCTGTCGAATGTGGATATCTCACTATCTGCCGATGCCCAGGAATGAAGCAAGATAAATTTAAAATCAGCCATCATACTGTACTTATGAAGAGCGGGGTACGGACTTATCAAATCCACTTCGCCTGAGTCTGCCATCTCATGGATAATTCTGTTAAATAATGCATTGATACGATGAGGTGTTTTAAATCCAAGTTTTATTCGTATGAAAAAACAGTGCTTTGGAACGATCGTGTCCACCGCATATTTGCTTGTAAAAGGATTGTCTACCGTCTCTATATGGATGAACCAATATACATCAGCACGCTTTGGTCTTTTCTTAAAAATAGAATAAACAATGTTTGAATCAATATAGCGTCTGCTATCTGCTACAGCCAGGTAAACAAGATTACTAGCTTCTTTGGAAACTGTAATATCAGATTGTAAATCCTTAATCATTGCCTCATAGTGCCTTAAGTCAACGAACTCAGTGTGACGTTGCCGAAGCCTTCGCGCTTTAAGAAGAATAAACATCATTGCAAAAAAGATAAAAGCAATAGCGAACGTAAACCATCCTCCGTGTTTGAATTTGTCAAGATTGGAAACTAAAAACATGCCTTCCAGGAAGTAAAAGACTGATGCCAATAAGATTGAACGATAAACAGATTTTTTTACTGTAAAGAAATAGTGCACTAATAGTGAAGTAGTCATAAGCATATTTACCGTGATCGCCAATCCATATGCACCTTCCATCGCCGAAGACTCTTTAAAAATTGCCACTACGACAATGCTTCCAATCATTAAAATCCAATTGATAGCAGGAATATACATTTGCCCTTGCGACTCACTGGGGTAACGTACCCGGGTAGCAGGCCAAAGCTTAAGTTTCATAGCCTCATTGACTAAGGAAAACGTACCCGAGATTAAAGCCTGGCTCGCTATGATCGTTGCCATCGTAGCGATAATTACTCCGATAATCAAAAATTGCTGGGGCATGATTGCAAAAAATGGAATTAGATTGTCCAGATGTTTTTCCTGATTTGACAACAGCCAAGCCCCTTGTCCAAAATAATTTAAGAGAAGGCATGTCTTTACAAAAATCCATCCCACGCGCACGTTGGGTCTGCCGACATGTCCCAGATCCGAATAAAGAGCCTCCGCTCCGGTGGTGCAAAGAAACACTGCTCCCAGCAACCAGAAACCTTTGGGGAATTCCACAATCAGCTTAACTCCATAATAGGGATTTATTGCTTTCAGAATTCCAGGATTTTGACCTAACTCTAACGATCCAAGAATTCCCAGCATCAAGAACCAAAGCAACATGATTGGCCCAAAAGTTCTCCCTACAACGGCAGAACCAAACTGTTGAAAAATAAACACACAAAGCAAAATAACGATGACAATACTGGTCGTCGGTATCTCTGGATAAATAAGTCGCAGACCTTCCACCGCCGATGAAACACTGATTGCAGGAGTTATAAAACCATCGGCTATTAGCGTACAACATCCAATTATTGCTGGATAAATTACCCAGCCCGCCTTGTATCGTCTTACTAGGGCGTACAAAGCAAAAATTCCACCTTCACCTTTGTTGTCAGCACTCAGAGCTAGATAAATATATTTTGTTGTGGTGATTAATGTCAAGGTCCAAAAAATACACGATACGCCTCCGAGAACCAGATCTTCTGTTATTAATTTATCGCCAACAATAAATTTTAGAGTATATATGGGAGAGGTTCCAATGTCCCCATAAATAATACCAAGGCCTACTAATATCCCTGCAATTGATAACTTTTGATGTTTATTGCCTGCTGACTCCATTCTAATCTTTTATCTGCTTGCTAGTAATTTCCCTCTCCAATGAATCTATATCCAATACCCGATTCCGTGATGATGTGGAAGGGTCTGTTCGGATCATTTTCTATTTTCTTTCTAAGTTGTGCTATAAACACCCTTAAGTATTGTGATTCATTTTGATGGGATGGTCCCCATATGTGATTTAAGAGATAGTGGTGGGTTAAAACTTTTCCTTCATTCTTTGCCAAAAGTGACAATAAAGAATACTCTGTTGCAGTTAATTTAATCGGGATATTATCTTTCTTTACAACGCGGTTTACGAAATCAATTGATAAGTCCCGAAAATGTCCCACAGGAATATTAGGTTCACGAGAAAACTTGCGTAACGCAGAGCGTATTCGCGCAAGTAATTCACCAGTGCGGAAAGGTTTTATCAAATAGTCACTAGCGCCATTATCAAGGGCCGTCACAATATCTTCTTCGTTACTTTGAACCGAAATAATAATTATTGGATTGCTAAACCATTCTCTCAAATGCTTTAAAACCTCGTGACCATTTTCATCTGGCAACCCAAGGTCTAACAAAATGAGGTCTGGCGGATGATTGGCAACATGATTTAAGGCATCTTTACTTGTGGACGTTTCATATACCTTAAAATCATTTGACTGAAGAGTTATCGTCAGAAGCTTTCTGATCTGGGCTTCATCATCTATAATTAATATGCTTGGGTTATTCATCTTTAAGTTTAGGGGCGTGTGATTTCTCGGTATAAATTTCAATTGTGAATTTTGAACCTGTTCCCTGCTGGTTTTCTAATTTTACTGTCCCCTGATGGGCTTCGACAAATCCCTTTACAATAGATAGGCCCAGACCAGTTCCTCCCGCCGCCGATCCTTTTAACCGATAAAATTTATCGAATACTTTATCGATTTCGTTTTTCGGAAACCCTTTACCATCATCTGCAATGGTAAGCACTAGCCGCCCTCCAATGAAGTTCGCTTGGATGGTAATTAATGTATCTTCAGGTGTATGTTGTGATATGTTAACAAGTAGATTGTATAATACTTGCTCCATTAATCCGAAATCGAGCTTAAAGAGCGGAAGCTGCTCGGGGAGCTCTACCGCAATCCTGTATTTTTGAAGGTTGGGCTCAAGGCGTTGCAAGGTTTTATATATTAAATCAGTAATGTCACACCAGTCTTTCTTTATCTGAAGAGTACCTGATTCCAAACGAGACATGTTCAATAAATTTTCAACTTGCCGATTCAGCCGGACTGATGCGACCGATATTTCGGTAAGCAATTCCGATTTATTTTTTTCGGAGAGGCGAGGAGAGTTTGATTGAAGGTTATCCGTACATCCAATTATCGTAGTTATTGGCGTTCGGAGTTCATGCGATAATGAGTTAAGCAAAGTATTATAGAATTGTACCGTTTTTTCTTTTTCCTCTTTGGACTTAACCTCTTTTTCCATTTGCCGGACTTTGCTGGTAAGCACAGCATTGATTAAGGCAATGATAAAATACATAAGGAGCAAGAGGCGGTCTTCCGCCGTACCAACCGTTAACGTAAATCGAGGAGGAATAAAAAAGAAGTCCCAGCTAAGAGCACTTAATACAGCTGCCAATAGAACAGGCGCAATATCCAGGAACATAGCTAGAATCGATACCGCCACAAGCAGCATAAAAGCTACGACCCTGTAGCCGATCAAGCCATGAAGGGATAGTCCGGTAATAGTTACGGCAGATATAAGTACTATACTTATTAAGTATTGGCGTTTTGCATTGGGTTTTAGAAACAAAAATGTCTTCAACTCTCTTTTGCCTTGGGGCAATCAAAAGTAAACTTTAGATTATAAGGATTTTATTAAATAAAGGTTTGTAGACATAAAGATTTTATAAAGATACCGGATATTGATTGTAGCGACACATTAAAGCATCTCTGCAGGACTGTACCCACCTGATTTTTTTTGAAAATGCTGTTGCTAGTGGCGCATGTCATCTGGTAAAGCATCTCGTTTAATACTTCAATATATAAACCCGTAATTTTACTCACCCTTCTTAATATTGATTAAATTCGAACTTCTATGGAAGAGTTTACTATGTTTAGTCATGCATAAATTTCCTATAGCCAGTTATACGAAATTTTCTGAACTTCCTCTGGATCAGTTCCAAAAGTTGAAATTCTCAGTTTATATAATCGACTTTGCCTGGAATTATATCTTTGTCAACGACTACGTAAAAAATAATCTCGGAGAAAGGGGAAGGGATTTGGTGGGAAAGAATATGTGGGTGGAATTTAAGGAGCTAGCAGCTGATCCAAATTTTATTTTATTGCGAAAAAATATGGAGAAAAGAATAGCAACTAATATGGTAGCAATTTCGCCGGTCAATGGAAAACGCTTAAACATCACCGGTTATGCATTGGAGGATTGTTATTACTTTTCGGCTTCTGTATTACCCGATAAAGACGATCTGATTCATGAACTGAGAAATGAATTAAATAAGAAAAAGTGACCATTTTTTAATCGCAATTATTTATGGCTTTGTTTATCGCATCGTTGAATTCAGGAAGCAATGGCAATTGTTATTATATAGGCAACCGAAAAGAAGCTGTATTAGTCGATGCAGGCATTTCGTGCAGGGAAACCGACAAACGGATGAAACGGCTGGGCTTGAGCGCCGCTAAAGTAAAAGCCATTTTTATATCACACGAACATTCGGACCATATCAAAGGAGTGCGTTCCCTGGTAAAAAAGTATAAGGTTCCGGTTTATATCACCAACAATACATTACAACAAGGAAGACTAAAATTAAAAGAGTCGTTTGTAAAACAGTTTCTTCCTTATCAGCCCATCACGATAGGCAGCCTCTCCATAACGGCCTTTCCGAAATTTCACGATGCCTGCGATCCACACAGTTTTATGGTAACCTGTGAGAAGGTTAACGTCGGAATATTTACTGACATTGGCTCGCCTTGCAAACACGTAATCAGCCATTTTAAATATTGCCACGCAGCTTTCCTTGAGTCTAATTACGATGAAGAAATGCTGGACAAAGGCCCCTATTCCTATTCTCTTAAAAATCGTATCCGGGGAAATAATGGGCATTTGTCAAACATGCAGGCGCTGCGACTATTTATGGAACACAGGCCTCCATTTATGAGTCACTTGTTGCTATCGCACCTGTCTGAAAATAATAACCATCCAGCTATTGTACAAAATCTGTTTCGCCCCTGTGCCGGAAAAACCGAAATCATTATAGCGTCTCGGTATGAAGAAACGCCGGTCTATCAGATTGACACCACGCGCGGCTACGACGCTCGTTCCGTCAGGCCAAAAATAGTGAGGCCCAACTTTCAACTTTCCCTATTTCAGTAGGTTTCCAAAAGTAACCATCCTCAAGAGGGGGATTAAGAGATATTTACGCGAGGACCGGAATCCAGAACGTTAATAACGTTATAGCCAACCCCGAAATTGTATTCCTCCTACTATAAATTTTTTTTTTGCATGTTTTTGAATTTTACCACTGGATAATGTGTCTAACAAAATATAAAATCAAAAAACCACATTATTATGAAAAACAATTTTGTAAAATTTTCGTGGGGCAGGCTAGGATCGATACTGTGCTGTGTGGCCCTTGTGCTGTTGCTGGCTTCTTGTCTTGATGACGATGATGATGGTTCTATGCAGCCAACTCCTGTTGCATACGTTTCTATTTATCACGAATCTCCGAATGCTCCGGAGTTGGACGTTTTTGTTGACGACAGACCTGTCAACACGCTGGAGTTTACGGACTATACGGGATATCTAAATTTCTACACGGGTGATCGCAATTTTAAAATCAATCCTTTTAATGCTGCGAATGCCTTAGTGGACACTACCATTAATTTTGAAGATGGCGCTTTCTATTCCGTATTTATTGTTAATAATTTATCAAATGTAGAAGCCCTCGCAGTGCGGGACAGTGCCAGTGCGCCCGCTACAGGAAAGGCTAAAGTCAGATTTATTAACCTATCGCCCGATGCTCCTGCATTTGACGTAACACCTGGTGAAAACGAACCTCCGTTGTTTTTAGGTCAGGCTTTTAAGCTGCCTTCCAATTTTACGGAAGTAAATGCAGAAGCATCTGCATTTGAGATAAAGGTGGCGGGAACCAGTGATGCGCTCGTTTCCATATCTGACGTTAATTTAGAATCAGGTAAATTCTATACCATTATTGCGCGGGGATTTGCAAACCCACCTTCAGGGAACAATAACACGTTGAGTATAGAAGTGATTGAGCATTAATGCCGCAGAACGGTTTGTGAGACAAGAACGCAAAAAAAAGCCTGACACGTCAGGCTTTTTTATTTTTACAAATTCTCTGTATGATGAAGAGCCTTACTCATATTTCAGAGTATCAGCCGGATTTGTCATCGAAGTTTTTATGATTTGAAAACTCATCGTGACTGCCGCGATTAACAAGATCATAACGATAGGTAAAGCAAATAACATCCACCCCAGTGGAATTCTGTACGCATAGGTTTCCAGCCAATTTTGCATGGCAAAGTATGCTATGGGAATTGACATTAACGTAGCCACTACGATTAGCTTAAAGAAATCTACTGACAGCAGTGAAACGATACTAACGAGCGAAGCTCCCAAAACTTTGCGGATACCTATCTCTTTGGTACGTTGTACAGCGGTGTATGAAGAAAGTCCTATGAGACCAAGACAAGAGATGATGATGGCCAGCACGGTGAATATGCTTACAATCTTACCAAACCTGGTATCGTCACGATACTGATTTTTGAATCTATCCTCTAAAAAGAAATATTCGAAAGAATTGTCAGGGAAAATTTTTTTAAATACGAGTTCAATTTCAGCGATACTTGCTTGGAGGTTATCACTTTGTATTCTGATTGAGGTAGAGGCGCCTGTACTGTAAGTAGGAAAGAAAAGCATAGGTTCCATGGGATTTTTCAGTGCCTGCTGATGAAAATCGGATACTACCCCAACGATAGTCCAGGTTTTATCGAAAAAATTAACAGTCTTTCCTATTGCTTCCCGTGTATTATCGATACCCAGAAGTTTAATAGCATTAACATTCATAATAACATTTGTAATTGCGTTCCAATCGAAATGGTGATCGGTTGATAAAAATTTCCTGCCCGTGACAAGGGGAATGCTATACGTGTCGAAGAAATTATAATCCACCCCCATAAAACTCATGGTATACTGGGAAGATGATGCTTGTTCTGTCAACCGGATGTTAAAAGCTCTACCTAACCTATCTCCGGGTAATCTATTTGAAGTTGTGGAGCTTGCTACTCCTTTTATTTGAGCAAGTTCATGTTTATAACTTTCCATTCTTTCAATGAATGTGGAGTCCCATGCAGTTCGCTCCGGCGACTGAACAATTACTGTATTTTGAATATTGATCCCCAGATCCGCCTCATTCATGTATTTCAATTGCCTGGAGACAATGATCGTTCCGGTAATCAATGCGGCAGACGCCATAAACTGAAATACAACCAGGGTTTTGCGTAAGAAATTTCCCCGTGAGGAGCGCAGGAATTTTCCTTTTAAAACGGTAATGGGTTGATAAGACGACAACACAAAGGCTGGATAAAATCCCGATAGAAGCACACCTGCTATCATGACGAAAATTAATATCGCAATCGTCAAGCTATCAACATTGGAAAGAACTTTCCACCAGGAAAGTTTGCCCCCGATAATTTCGCTAAAAGAAGATTGCGAAAGTTGCACAATGATGAAAGCAACCACCAAAGCAAACACACTGATCAAAACTGATTCAAAAATAAATTGTTTGACTAACTGTGTTTTTAACGCACCCATCACTTTGCGCAACCCAACTTCTTTGGCCCGCTCAAGAGCACGTGAGGTTGTCAGATTTATATAGTTGATCCATGCGATTACCAGAATAAAACCAGCAACGATCAACATTGCCCATACCGCTTTGCCGCTCGCGGTTTTAGCGATGTCATATTCATAGTTTGAATACAGATGAGTCTCTTTCAGCGGCTGAAGAAAAAATTTTTCCACGCTGCCTGATACTTTATCACCCTTGAAATAACGTTGACTAAAAGCATCGAATTTACTTTCGAGCTCTTTGTAATTAGCGCCAGGCTTCAACACAAGATAATGCCGCATGTCGGACCATGTCCAGCTATCGTCAGCACCATGATCCTCTGCTCTTATTAGTGTTGCGTATGAAACCAGTGCGTGAAACTGGATATGCGAATTTTCAGGAACGTCACCGCATACAGCCATTATTTTGTAAGGCTGTGGATCAAGGCCCCAATACACCACTTTGTTAATAATTTTTGAATAATTTTTATCATTAACTTCAAAATATTTTTTTGCTGTGCTTTCCGTCAACACCATGGAATAACGTTCCTTCAGCGCCGTAGATCTTTCACCTGCTAACACAGGGAAACTAAAGACCGAAAGGAAATGCTCATCAGCAAAGTGGCAATTATCTCCTCTGAAAATTCGATCCTCAGCTTTTATATTCAAGTCACCAGCGGGCATTAGCCGTGTATATTCTTCGATCTCCGGAAAATCTTTTGCCATCGTTGGGCCAATGGTCGGGTACATAATCGTACCATGCTGTATGAGCTTTCCATTTTGAAATCGATCATTGGTTACACGGTACGTACGATCGAATTTTTCAAAGAACTTGTCGTAGCTCAGCTCAAACATAACAAACTGAAGGATGAGCAGACAGGCCGCTAAGCCGATGCCCAGTCCAAAAATATTAATGGCAGAAAATACTTTGTTCTTCAGAACATTTCGAAAAGCAATGATCAGATAATTGCGTATCATACCTGTGTTTATAAGTTGAATTGAAAAGTTATTTCTTAAAATTATTCCGGGTCGAAAAAATTTGATTACGCTCCACACCAATCTTCTCCTTGCATTCTTAGCTCCTATCTCCTCAACATCTTTTTCAAATTGCTGAAGCAAATCCCCTTCGATACTCTCATAAAGATTCGGAGGACAAAACCATCGAAGAAACCGGATTGCAAATCGCGGAGGCCTGACGTTCTTTTCTATGGTATACGTTTCACGCATGAATTAATTGAGTATAGTCGGTCAGACCAATGAAGTGGTCTGACGACTTACTCATACTTTAAGGTTTCAGCAGGGTTTACGCGCACTGCTATGACGGTATGATAACTTACCGTAAGTAAAGCTACCAATAGACCTGCTGTCATACTTATCGCAAAGAGTGTCCAGCTCATCTGAATTTTAAACTGAAAGCTGTCCAGCCATTTATTCATAGCGTACCATGCAGGAAAAGCCGCCAGGGTGAACGCTATCACAGAAAGCCAGACAAACTGTTTATTCAATAAAACAAATATGTTGCTTAGTCCTGCACCCAATACTTTGCGGATACCAATCTCCTTTGTCCGATTCACTACGTTCATTCCTGCGAGGCCGAATAGTCCCAGGCATGAGATAATGATAGCAAAGCCAGTCGTCAGTCTCATGATACTCACCCATCGACTGTAAGACTGGTATTGCAGTGCAACACTTTCATCCAGGAATGAATATTCAAATGGTTTGTCCGGCGCTAACGCTTTAAAATCCTTTTCCAGCCTTTTAATCGTGGAGGGGATATCATGAGGCAAAATTTTCACCAGGATGTTTTGACAATGCCCATACGTCGTATCCATAGTTATGAATACAGGATCAATAGCACGCTCAAGCGATAAAAAGTGATAGTCCTTCACAACACCAATCACCCTCCATCCCAATCCCTCTTTGTCCAAACGCCAGTTGAGATGTTCATTCAGCGGATCTGTCCACTTCATTTCTTTAACCAATGCTTCATTCACGATAATAGCATCGCTTCTATCAGCAGGGTTATTGACATCAAAATTCCTTCCTTTTAATATTTGAATGCCCAGGGTTGATATATAATTGGAATCAATAATATAGCCGGAAGCCACCTTAGCTTCGCCTTTATGTTGAAACCCCATCGTCATCGTTCCCTGCGTGAAAACAATGGAGGTGCCTGCTACCGATACAACGGCAGGGTCTGCTGAAAGTGTTGCCGTAAAATTTTCCAGGAACTTTTCATTCTTGCTCCCCCCTCCTTGTTGCATTGGAATAAATACTACCTGATGCTGATCATACCCTAAGTCCTTTGTCGTAATGAATTTCATTTGTTGATACATGACAACAGAACTCATGATCAAAAATGCCGATAATGAAAATTGGATTACCAGCAGTGGTTTGGTGAACCACGTATTGGCCTTAGCTGTGAATCTTCCTTTTAAGATATCAACAGGTTTCAATCCTGATAAATACAATGCCGGATAACTGCCTGCAATTATTCCAACCAAACCGGTGAGGATGAATGCCGGAACCATAAACTGAACCCAGTTGGCGGATGAAAGAACAATGTCCTTATTGGTAAACGAATTGAATGAAGGCAAAAATAAAATGACCAGGAGCAGCCCAATGATCATGGAAATAAAAGCAAGCACTGTTGACTCCACACCGAATTGAAACACCAATTGTTTTTTAACGGCACCTGATGCTTTTCGTATTCCTACCTCGGTTTTGCGCGTTGACGAACTTGTCAGCGCCAAAGAAATATAGTTGATGCAGGCAATGACCAGGATAAGAATGGCAATTCCTCCGAGAATGAGAGCGTACTTAGGGTCGCTGGATTTTTCCGATTTTATTTTTGTATCCAGGTGAATATCGCTGAGATTGGTAAAGTGTAGCTCGGTCATTTTGAGCTCGTCCGGAATTTTTTCGCGATCACGGAATTCCCGATTGTCCCCTTTGTACTTATTATTTAATGTATTAAGGTTCTTTTTGAAGGAGGCGAGATTAGTGCCTGGCTGAAGCTGTACGAAAGTTAAATAATAGCGGTTATCCCATGAGTTTTGAAACCATGGAAATTTTTCCAGGGGGATGAGCACTTCAAACGATATGCTGGAATTGGCGGGAGGAGCTTCAATTACGCCTACTACTGTAAGCGTACTTTCGCCGTTAATATCAAGGACCATTAGTTTTCCGATGGGATCCTCTTTTCCAAAATATTTCTCTGCCACTTTTGGTGTGAGCACGATGTCAGATTTGTTTTTGAATATCTTATCCGTGTTACCCGCCAGAAGTTTGAATGAAAATATTTTGAAAAAACTGCTGTCAACACACGTCAAACGCTCACTGAAAACTTTTTCTTGATACTTTAGTAGTCCATCAAAACCGCTAAAGCGCGTCATGGATTGAACCTCCGGAAGTTCTTCGACCATTGCCTCACCAAGCTTCGCGTCCTGCTGTACCGTCTCTGAGTAAGGCTCCTTTTCGCCTCTTTTAAATGCCATGAAATCAAATGCTCCTGTTATTAATGCGGTAGATCTCTTCTTTGTTGACGTGAAATTGGTCGAAGCTGT
Source organism: uncultured Bacteroidota bacterium (assembly GCA_963837415.1). Lineage (GTDB taxonomy): Bacteria > Bacteroidota > Bacteroidia > Cytophagales > Cyclobacteriaceae > Chryseolinea. The sequence goes on from CAWING010000013.1 coordinate 662,026, forward strand.
TTTCATCCTGGATAAAAAGATAAATGAGCAGGCAAAAGGCAATTCCAATACTTAGTCCGAAAGCATTGATAAATGAATACAGTTTTCGTTTCAATATATTCCGGGAAGCCACCTTAAAATAATTTCCGATCATAATCGTATTGATTAAAGGTGAAAACTTATTTCTTAAAATTATTCCAGGTCTTAAAAACCTTATAACATTCCACATCAACCTGCGCTTTGCTTTTATAACTCCTATCTCCTTAACATCTTTTTCAAATTGCTCCAGCACATCACCTTCGATACCTTCATACAATTGCGCAGGACAAAACCACGCAAGAAATTGAAACCAAAATTTCAAATTATGATTTCGATTTCCCGATCTGTCCTTATTTCTACTGTCTTCCATCCGCATTTTTTTTAATCAGACAAATTTTAACTGCGGAATAAGTTTCCATAAATCGATACGGGCTTCCTTCATCGCACGGAGCATGGATAAACCTGCATTTGTGATGGTGAAAATTCTTTTTCTTCTACCTCCTCTTGCGTTGGTTGCACCTCCCATATAGGATTTTATCAGGCCTTTATCCTCCAGGCGGTATAGTGTTACGTGGACGGCGCTTAAATTGGAATCTCTCCCAACGCGTGTTTTAATTTCATTTACGATAGCGTTACCATACGCATCTTCCTGAAGAATGCCAACCATAGTCAGAACTAATTCTTCAAATTCTCCGAGGTATTCTTTACTCATTTCTATGATATTTGTAAAACAAATGTATTGATTAGTATATATTTTGTTAAAGAAATGGTATTATTTTTTTTTTGGGAACCTATTCTTACCCAGTTAGGTCACTTTGATTCAATGCCATCGCTATAAAATTTGCCAATTCTAATCCGCATAGCTGCCTGGAGAACGGCTGCGTTTCCGTGTCTCATCTAATTCAGCAAGTTTCCTAAGATCCTTTTTATATCTATCCTCTACTTTAATGCCGGAATGCAATGGTTAGAAGTGGTAAGGAGTATCGGCTGGCGACTGATTTAATCAGCTTGATGATTACCAGAAAAACTTTCAATCAATTCCTATTAATAACTAAATCGAAAAAAAATGGCACAGCTAATCCTTATTTAAATTTCAACAACAATTGTCGTGAAGCAATGATGTTCTACAAAGAATGTTTAGGCGGTGAGCTTTCGCTCCAAACCGTAAGCGAATCACCTGCCATGGCCGCGCAAATGCCGCCAGAAATGAAGAACAAAATCCTGCATTCTTCCCTAACGTGCGGTGCTGTAACAATTATGGCTTCTGATTTGAGCAGGGAAGATCGAATAGAGGGTAACACAGTTCACCTTAGCCTTAATTGCGAGAACGAAAAAGAATTAAATTCTTTCTTTTCAAAACTTTCTGCGGGGGGCAGGGTGACAGAACCAATAACAGATATGCCGTGGAATGCAAAATTTGGTTCGCTTATCGATAAGTATGGTAAGCATTGGTTATTCAATTTCCAGAAAGGATAAATCAAATAGTGATACGCTAATATTCTGAAACTCAAAAATACAAAAGGTTCATAGAGATAATTTAAATCAAAAATTATGGATAATATTATTTCATCTATCGACACATCAACTATTTCTGTTCCCGCAGCACGTATGTCCATTGTAGCTTCGGTTGGCGCTTTGATTTTCTTAGGGAGCCTTCATATTCTAAGTGCCGAGTTTGATCCGTCCTGGAGAATGGTGAGTGAATATGCACTCGGCCAATATTCCGTAGTATTATCACTTATGTTTATATCCTGGGCGATTGGCACCTGGACATTGGCCTTTGCTATCCGCAATCAGATAACGACCCGCTGGGGAAAAATCGGATTTGGGTTTCTTGTTGCCTCGGGTGTGGGCGAATTCAGCGCTGCATTTTTCGACATAACACATCCCTTACACGGGCTGACAGCAATGATTGGAGCTCCAAGTCTTCCCATTGCAGCAATGATAATAAGCGTACATCTTGGCCGAACACAACCCTGGCATTATGCAAGAAAAAAACTTTTATTAGTAGCTAATCTCACATGGGCGTCTTTTGTTTTATTTGCTATAACAATGATTATTCTTATGGTAACCTATTCTCAGGCTGGTGGCGATTTAAGTGGTGAGCCGGTATCAACCCTGCCTGATGGGGTAATTGCTATTAACGGGTGGACAAATCGGCTTTGGATCGTAGCCTATTGCGGGTGGACAATTACCACTGCACTTGAGGCAATTCGCTTGCAAAATACAAATGGGCAACGTACGCGTTGGTAAGCAAACTCGCTACTAAAAATAGGAAGCTGGCAAATGTATACCAACACCAAGCCGTTAAAGGAGAAAAATTACCATAGTTGAATGCGAACAGATAATAACAAATAGTACATAACTAAAAGATCAAGTAGGGTTCGGGGTCAACGACTTTGTCCATAGAGAATCACCGGTTTCGTAATTTGGCTTAAATCGGATTATCATGAAAAATCCAACAGAAATAAAACTTATAGAATCGATAGAAAGCAATTACCTCTTTTCATCTGATTTATGAGATAAAAAACTGGGCTTTTGACTTTAAAGGGCAAAAAAAAATAAATGAAGGATACAATGATAGCTTTTGCATTGTCTTCGTAAAAAAAGGAAGCTTTTTTATCGAATTGTCATTAAAGACATATGACATGCACACCGGGCATATCATCGTAGAGAAGTCCAACTATGAATATAAACTTCGTCCTGCAACCGGAGAATGTTCAATCTTTAACTTTACGAACATTTTTTACGAGCAGTTTACCCATGACTATGATTTGAAGAGATCTTTTTTCTTTTCAAACTCCAATATCCTTTCTCTTCTTCTCAATTCCTCGCCTGGGATCGATTACGTGCATCATCAGATCATGAAGAAAGTCTCTATTGCAGGAAAACTAGAAATGGATAGCCTAGTACTTGACCTGGTGCAGCAAATCACGGGTTGCATTACAGACAAAACGTTGGATTTTGAATTACCTGCCTCAGTAAAAAAAAATCACATCAGTACAATTGAAAAAGCTAAGGAGTATATGAATGAAAATTTTTTCGAAGATATTTCCCTGCGCGAATTAGCTACACATTGCAATACAAGCCCTTTCCATTTCTGCCGTACTTTCAAGCAATTTACATCCTATTCACCCCATCAGTATTTGTTAAACATTAGATTAAAGCATGCTGAAATGTTGCTTCGGAATACGTCAATACCCATTGCTGATGTCTGTTTTTCCTCCGGCTTTAACAGCATAGAACACTTTGCAACGATGTTTAAACAAAAATATCAGTTGAGTCCATCGCTGTATCGCAAAGAGTAAGTTTCCTCATTGTATTTAGCATTATAAATCATTCGTCTGTTCTAAAAAATACACGAGAGCTAGAATTGACATCGGAAAGTTTTTAAAAAAATCTTGATGGTCATTCACACCACTTTGTAGACTTCGACAGGTGTTCCAATTCCACGAAGCAGTTCCTCTCCCAGGTAGGAAATTTGCTTTATACCCTTGGCAATTTGAATATATACCTGTCCGGAAATCAAAAGTTGAGTTCCATACTTTTTATTTAGTTGCTCAAGTCTCGATGCCACAATAACAGGTGTCCCGCTGATGGAAAATTGCCTTCGGTTTTCATTCCCGATATTGCCCGTCACCATCAATCCACTATGCAGTCCGATGCCAACCACAGTAGGAGGAATTGTTTTTTGCTCAGAAGCTTTTCGAACTTGCGTTATGATTTCCAGACTGGCCTGGAATGCCATATCTGCATGAAGCACATTTTCTCCAGGTGAACCAAAACAGGCCATGAGTCCGTCGCCCAGAATTTGGAAAACCACTCCCTGGTGCTGATTGATTATATCCATTAAAGGACTCAATAATTTATTTTGATAGTCAATTACTTCATCAGCCGTATGGGTATCGGCAAAAGCTGTAAAGTTTCGAACGTCTAAAAACATTACGGTTGCCTCGCTTTTTTTAGTTGCACCTTTGTTTTCGATCAGGGCCCTGGATACTTCCCTGGACACTTGTTGTCCGAATAAGGTTTCCATTTCATTTTTCTTTTCCTGAAAATCAAACATGGTTTTAATTCTGTTCTTTAATTCTGCGGAGACAAAAGCGGCTGCTCCGCCAGACAAGACTAGTACCACGGCTCTGATGTAGTGGGCGTTTTCGGGTGTCGTTGTTGCGTACAGTTCCGGAAAATCAACATGATGGAAGCCATAATATGTCAGCAGCGTATACTGGATTGCCGCAAAAAAACCTGCGAAAATATTCACCTTAAAATCGACATGTAAAATGGACAGAATAATAAATAGAAAATACGTAAACGTCACCGGCGAATCTATGAAGGAAAGCATCTTTTGTTCATGCATCATATAAAATATGATCATGGTCGGGAAACTTAGTTCGATCATCGTCTGAATGATCTTATAGCTAGCGGAAGTGGGTAAATTCAAACGCATCCGCTTTTTGAGGTATTGGAGAGTCAAAACCTGATATGACAAAAACACAAGAATAAATCCAAGCAATGTAAAATAGGTTGATGAACCCCCGTAGAATCTGACTACGGTATCGTGGAGGAGAAAAAAGTTTATCGTTGCAATGCAGAGGATAAGCGAAAACAAAATGATGAGCAGGTAAGAGCGTTGAAATTCACTTCTAACTTCTTCCAATTTCATATTTGAAATGGCTTCAGAAAAAAAACTTTTTATACGCATGATTTAGTATTTGATCTTTAGAAACACAGCATCTACGACGTCTTTTTATAGTTTAGTACAGCCCAGGTGTTCAACACAATCGCAAACAAAGATATAATGGCTAAGTGTCCTGCTATATCATTCAACCCGCTTCCTTTAAGCATTACCATTCGCATTACGTCAATAAGATAGCTTACCGGATTCAGTCTCGAGATCATCTTTGCCCATTCAGGCATGCTGTCAATGGAAGTAAATAAGCCACCCAACAAAATAAAGAGCATCATAAAAAAGAACATGATAAACATGGCTTGCTGCTGCGTTTCACAAAAGGTTGAGATCAAAAGTCCTAATCCTAAAACACTTAAAAGATAAACAGAAATGAAACCATACAGCACAAAGAGGCTGCCGGCTGGTTCGATTCCGTAAAGCAGACAGGAGATCGACAAGCCGATTGTAAAGACAACATTTCCTAAAACCCAGAAGGGAATTAATTTTCCAAGAATGAAATGATGTTTCTTTATGGGGGTAACATTGATCTGTTCGATCGTTCCCACTTCTTTTTCTTTCACAATGTTTAAGGCAGAAAGAAATCCGCCGACCATAGTCACCAGCACCGCTAAAATCCCAGGCACCATGAACACCCGGTAGTTCAGCGAACTGTTAAACCAATTGGATGAAGCAATTTCAATGGTTGGATTTAGGGCCAAACGTGATACAGGTGTGAGGTCCAGCCGGATATCGCTGTTAAAATTTTTGATAATACTGCTAAGATAAGATCCTCCCAGATTTGCTTTCACTCCGTTGATAGCATTTACCGCAATGAACATTTTTTGCTCTCCTTCACGGATTAAGTTTTTTTCAAAACCTTGAGGAATTTCCAATATCAAATCGGCTTGGTCTTCTTCAATGAGTTGAAAGGCGTCATTAAATGAAGTATTATATCCGGTAAGTCTGAAAGTATCCGGAAGCGGTAATTGTAGAGATCAGCTGTCTGCGAATAGGAAGAATGATCATTATCTACAATTGAAATGTTGATATTCTTCACTTCATAGTCAGCAGCCAGAGGTAATATCATCAACTGAATCGCAGGCACTACCAGGATCATCGCGAGGATAATTTTGTTGCGAAATATCTGCCGGAATTCTTTTTGCAATAAAAATCGTATCGTTCTCATGCCAGACGTATTTTAAAATTTTTCAAACTCACCACTAATAAAAAGAGCGTAATCCCACACAAGAATAAGAGTCTCTTTCCAAATGCCTGAAAAACCAACCCCTTTGATCATGATGGATTTTACAATGATGTAAAACCATTTTGCCGGAACTACATTGGAAAAGATCTGCAATGCCACTGGCATATTTTCGATCGGAAACATAAAACCGCTGAACAAAATCGTTGGCAATAACATGCCCATCAATGAAATAAGCATCGCCACTTGCTGCGAATTTGTTTTCACAGAAATGAAAATACCCAAGGTCAGGCATGTGATGATAAACAATGTACTTTCCGCAAATAACAAAAGCACACTTCCATTCACCGGAACTTCCAGAACAAATACACTCAAAAGCAGTATTGAAGTAACATTGACAAGCGAAAGAATCAGGTAAGGAATAGCTTTTGAAACCATGACCAGAATGGGTTTGAAAGGTGATACAAGCAAAATCTCCATCGTTCCCATTTCTTTTTCCCGTACAATGGAAACGGCAGTCATCATCACACAAACCAACATCAATACCAACGCGATGACACCCGGAACAAAATTATGGGCGCCCTTTCAGTTGGGGATTATACAACATCCTCGTTTCGGGTACAATTCGATACGGGATAGTGGTAGTTTTATCAAGATCCTTTTGATAATCCTGAATAATAGCAGAGACATAGTTCGTTAACGTATTGGCAGTGTTCGGATCGGATGCATCGGCAATGACCTGGATCTGCGCTTTATTCTGATGCAACAGATCATTGATTAAAGCCTGGCAGGAAAAACAACAGCCATTTTAATTATTCCTTCCTGAAAAGCATGCTTCAATTTGGTTGGCGCTCATCATTGATTTTTCAATTTCAAAATAGCGGCTGGCCTCAATCTTTGAAATAATTTTTTGCGACGCAATATCTTTCGCATTGTCGACAATAACTATTTTTGAATTCTTGACTTCATTGGTCAATGCAAATCCAAAAATCAGGATTTGCACGATGGGCATACCGAAGAGAATCAGCAAGGTCTTTCGATCGCGAAGCACGTGTGCGAATTCTTTTTTAAGAAATGTGATGAATTGTTTCATTCGATTTATGTTTAATCGCTGCGTTTTGCGCCTCGTGCCAACTGATAAAATACTTCATCCATGGAATCTGCCTGAAAAGTTTTTTTCAAGTTTAAGGGTGTATCCAGCGCTTCAATTTTTCCATCCACCATGATGGAAATGCGATTAGCAATATTCCGCTTCATCCATGTAGTGTGTGGTGACAAAAATGGTAACGCCTTTGTCGGCTGCATCATAGATCAAGTCCCAGAATTGCCTGCGGGTTACAGGATCTACTCCCCCCGTTGGTTCATCCAGAAATACGATTTTAGGTTCATGAAGTACGGCCACTGAAAAAGATAATTTCTGTTTCCATCCCAGCGGCAAGCGAAGCAACTAATTTTTTTGACTTCTTTTTGCAAACCCAACTGGTCAATCAACGCTTCACTTTTAGTTTTTAATTGATTGTCGGTAAGTCCATAGATGCCACCAAAAAAATGTATGTTCTCCAGAACAGTCAGGTCATCATACAACGAAAACTTCTGACTCATGTAGCCAATGTTCTTTTTGATCAACTCCGTTTGTCTGTATACGTCATAACCTGCAATAACTGCTTTCCCCGACGATGGAGTGGATAGACCGCAAAGCATGCGCATAGCGGTTGTTTTTCCAGCGCCATTTGCACCGAGAAAGCCAAAAATTTCTCCTTTGTAAACTTCAAACGATATCTCGTTGGCGGCAACAAAATCCCCAAATCGTTTGGTGAGTTTTTCGGTCTTTATAACGGTCTCTTTCATGTGTTACTAGTTTTTCAAAAGTTTTATAAAGCAATCTTCAATGGTAGGTTCAGTTTTGTGAAGAGAAATGTTCTGTATACCGCCATCCCGCAAAAAATTCATCACGTCGGTTTCAGATGTATTACTCAGAAAAGAGGCGTGGGCATATTCACCGAATGCATAGCTGTTAATGGTTTTTTCATAAGACCTCAACTTTTTGAGCAGGCCATACATATTATCTGCCTTTGACAGCATACAATGGATCGGGATAAGATCTCACAATATTTTCAGGTGTATCAATGGATAAAATTTTTCCATTTTGAATCAGTGCGATGCGGTCGCACATCGTAGCTTCATCCATATAAGGCGTGGAGACGATGATGGTGATGCCTTGTGCTTTTAGCCTTTTAAGCATTTCCCAAAATTCTTTTCGGGAGACCGGATCAACACCTGTCGTTGGTTCGTCCAAGAAATAATACCGTTGGCTTGTGAATGAGCGCACAACACAGGGCAAGCTTTTGTTTCATACCCCCTGACAATTTTCCTGCCCTCCGGTCCTTGAACCGCTCTATCTGAACATAGATGTCTTTTATTAATGCGATAATTTTCAGCGATGCTTGTTCCAAATACGGTCGCGAAAAAATTCAGATTTTCCTCGACGGTTAAGTCCTGGATAAAGGGAAAATTTCCCAGGCATGTAGCCTACCGTATTCCGGATCTGACGGTAATCTTTAACAATATCGAATCCGTCAACCGTTGCATTTCCACCATCCGGTAAGAGTAATGTAGTCAGCATTCGGAAAATACTTGTCTTGCCAGCCCCATCGGGACCGATCAACCCAAACAATTCTCCTTGATGAACCGAGAACGAAACATTATCGACAGCGGGTGTCTTTTCTTTTCCGTAAACCTTCGTAATGTTGTGTACTGCAACGGCTTCCATAGATCATAATTTTACCTCACCGTACATACCTATTTTCAAAAATCCATCATTCTTTACACCGATCTTAACAGCGTAAACAAGATTGGCGCGTTCGTCTTTCGTCTGAATGGTTTTAGGAGTGAATTCTGCTTTGTCGCTAATCCAATGAATCGTACCCGAATATTCTTTATATTTTCCGTCTTCATCGTCTACCAGCACCGAAACTTTTTGATTCAGCTTTATTTTTGATAATTGATCGCCCGTGATATACGCTCTTAGAATGACGGTTGATAAATCAGCGATCTTGTACAAAGGCTTGCCGGAAGTTGTCGATTCATAGACTTCAGCATATTTAGTCAGAACAGTTCCATTAACTGCATTAATGATCCTGCACTTTGCCAATTGATCATCAAGCTGCTCAATCTGAACTTGCAGTGGCAAAGTTTCCTCGCTCAGGCTTGACGTTGTAATACCCAGGGACGATTCCTGAGCCGAAATCTTTCTCTTAATAATATCTACTTGGGCTGTAGCATCGTCTAATTGTTTTTGAGTAGCAGCATCCGATCGCACCAGATTAGCAATACGCCTCTGCTCTCGTTCTGCATGCTGCAGTTCCTCTATCAAAGCGGCTAACTGTGCTGAAACATTTGGTTTTTTACTCAGGACCGCGCGGATCTGGGCCTGTAGTTGTTTTCTTTTCAAATAGAGTTGCGTGCTGTCGATAAAGCCAATGGTTGAACCACTCTTCAAGGTTTGACCTTCTTCGATGTTCAATTCTTGAATAGTTCCAGTAGCCTCCGCGGAAACAATAGTTTCGATAGCTTCGAATGTTCCGGAAGCATCATACGCATTTTTATCCGTTGAACACGCGCTGAAAAGAACTGCTGTTGTCAGGATGAAGATTGATGTTTTCATAAAGGTGATGTGATTAATTCGTTTATTCCTTAAATACCTGTTGTTGTTTGCAGGTTGTATTGTGCCATTAGCAATTGTATTTCATGTAAATTTTTATCTTGTCGCGCCTGATCCTCCGCGGTTACTTCACGGAGGTAATCATTTGTGTTGATCACTCCATTTTCCAATTGCGCGGTGGCGGTGTTTTTTATTTTTTCACGGAGTTGGATGATCTCATCATCCGTGGCCAACACTTCCTGAAATTTATTTACTTCTCTCTGTTGGCCCTTTATAGCGATATTGGTGTTGTACAGGAAGGTTTCTTTTTGCAAATCAATATTTCTACGATTGATGTTGAGAAGCGCTTTTTCCTTTTTGTGCGTGTATAATCCGGAGATCGTCCAGTTGAGACGAATGCCTCCGATATAGTATCCATCGGCTTGATTGTTCAGCATATTCAATGCCGGCCTGCCGTAACCGCCCTGGAAAAAGGCGGAAAACTTTGGAAGATTTCGTGTTGTAAGCATTTTGTTTTGAACATCAATGGCTTTTCGCTGATAATCGTAGAGCAATAGTTCAGGCCTTTTGATCTCCTGAACTGTGCTCAAGCTTTGCGGTTTTTCAAATTTTATCGACTCATTCAAAGGTTTGGCGATCAGCAATCCTACCATTTCCAAATAGGCGGTCCGGGTTGCCTTAAGTTCGGTGGTACGTTGGTTCGCTTTCAGCAACTCTGCATGCAACGCATCCGCACTGCTCTTTAAGGATACACCATTCGCAATGGCAGCTTCTGCCTTCTTAATCCCTCGCTCGATATCATTTTTTAGCAACTCATTTTGATTCAATTGGGCATCCAACAACAACACACCAAAGAATAGCTGATTTATGCGGTCTTTTAGTTTGTATAATTCAACTTCCAGCTTCTGCTCTTCTATTTGTGCGGCTGCTTGATGTGATTGCGTTTGATTTTTAATAACTCCTCCATCATATAAGTTGGCCGTTATCTCACCATATACTTTATATTGGTTTTTACTAAGCGGCGTGATATTCATGTCCTGAATAGGAACCTGCGTTACGTCCGACTGATAGCTCTGTTGCCCATTGACGGTGATAGTGGGGAATCTACCTTTGACTACATTGCTGATCGAATATTCTTCCGTCGCGGCGATGAGTTCACGCTGCTTGATTAAAGGATAATTTTGTGCCGCCTGCGTGTAACATTCCTCAATTGTAAGGACTGCCGGGGCTTGGGCGCATACTATTTCCAGGGCGCAAAGCAGGCAAAAGGAGGTCAAAAGCTTCTTCATAATTTTTTACTTATGCAGGTTAAACGGATGTTTTAATCATTTGTTTAAAAAAGTAACAAAAAAATTTACTTTGTTTTTAACATGGCATTTATCCATTTGGGAATAAGGGCTTTACGCTCTTCCATGCGCGCAGCGAAAGCTTTTTCATTTAATATACCTGAAGCATGAAAAACCGGTTTCATGATAAATGGAAAAACACTCAATCCCAATAAATTCATCAGAAAATGAAGGGGATGGAGATCAGGTCTTTTCTCATGCAACTGCTTTATAAAATGAGATTCAATTAGTCTTGCTACAGGCAATTTGTGCACAAATTGTTCGGGGCTATTTCTGATCTCGCTTAAAATAAAGAGCGGTAGCTCGGGATTTTCTGTAAGCAAGCCGATATAGTTGCCAGAGATACCGACTATTTTTTGATCGAGGCTAGCATCGGCATCATTCAACATGGGCGCAATGGCGCCGAAAAATTTTTCCAATTTCTCCATCATAATCAATTCAAACAGCTTCTCTTTACTCCGAAAATAATAGTTCAGCAAGGCCAGGTTAATACCGGCTTCCTCTGCAATATCCCTCGTACGCGTAGCGGCATATCCCCTCTGCATAAAAACCTTTTGGGCCGCCGCTTTTATTTTTTGCTCTGTTGAGAGGTCAACTTCCATACTTTTCTTTTTAGCCATCGAAATGTTTTTAAATGATTTGACAAAGATAGAACCTTTCCCTTTAATTAAACGTAGGTTTTAATCATTTGTTTAAATCAAAAAAAAGAAAAGAACTTTGATACCACTTGCTTGATTATTTTACTTCCTCTTTTCTGGGTGTCCTTAGTGTCTTTTTGTGGCCTTCTGAAAAGTATACTTACCTTTCCAGGAAATGTACGTTTGAAAGTAAAAGCGGAATTCGTGAATTAATATGAAGAAAATACCGATCCATGGGCTCGATCTATGGCAATTTGAAAATATCGCAGAACAGCCCCTCGTAAAACATTTTGTCACGGACAGGAGCTCACACTCCGCTGGAAAAGAGTTTTCCTTAAGCTTTTCCAGTTCACCCGATAAAGAAGTGATCCGGAACAATAGAAAACTTCTGGCAGAAGCCATGGGTATAGATCATTCGGAATTATATTTTCCATCGCAGGAGCATAAAACAAAAATTGTCCGTGTGAATCGAGATACGTCAAAAGAAGAAGTGATGGAAACGGATGCCTTGATCTCAGACGAAAAAGGAATTTGTGTCGCTGTGATGTCAGCGGATTGTGTACCTATTCTTTTGTATGACAAAAAAAATAATGCTGTCGGTGCCGTTCATTCAGGCTGGCGCGGAACCGTCGCCCGGATTTTGGAGAAAACATTGCATAGGATGCACATTACCTTTGGTACGAAAGGCGAAGATCTATATGCAGGTATAGGGCCTTCTGTTTGTCAGGAATCGTATGAAGTGGGCGAAGAAGTTATCGGCGAGGTGCATCGGGCCTTTGATCAAAAAAGTGAATTAATGATTTTTCATGCCAATGGAAAAGCCAAGCTCGACCTCTGGAAGGCTAATAAACTTCAACTTATTGAATTTGGAATTCCATCCGCACATATCGAAATTTCAAATCTGTGTACGGTGAAAAACAACAGTTGCTTCTTCTCTGCCAGGAAAGGTGATTCTGGACGGTTCGCCGCAGGCATTATGGTAGTGTAATCTGCTGGACCGTTGCCTAAGTTGGCCGTTATGGCGTGGCCACCCGATTTGATTATGAAAAACAAGATCATAGAAAACCTGTCACATGCTCAACGCACTTACGAACTTGATTTATACTACTTCGTCGAGTCTGGCCCATTGCTAACCTGAATACCATTTTTCCATACAGCCTGAATGGAGCGAGTGGCTTTAATATCTTCCTGTGGGTTTTTATTCAGAACGACGAAATCCGCTTTCATTCCTGGCGCGAGTACACCCTGGTCCTTTACCTTCAAAGCCATAGATGAATTGCGTGTAGCAACCATGATGGCTTGCAATGGCGTAAGCCCCGCTTCCACCATCAATTGTAACTCCAGGTGTTCCGAAAAACCTTGTGCCCTTATAGGCTGCGCTCCCGAGTCTGTGCCCAAGGTGACCAAAATGCCCGCGTCAAATAATTTTTTCAGATTGCGCAGCGCCATCTTATATGCGTCTATATTTTTCTGATACCTTGGGTTATCGGCAACTTTTTTTCTATACGCTTCACTGGTAATCATTTCATATACCCCAGGCTCGAGCGATGCCTTGAAGAATGGGTCATTGATCCAGGGCTGTGTGGTTCCATAAAAAAATTCGTATCCATCGCGCGTCAGTGTTGGAATGTATATAATTCCTTTTGCCTTCATCTTAGCGATTAATGCGTCGTCAATCACTTTATCGCGAATACTGTGCGCGAAAATATCAACTCCCGCATCTAAAAGCAGGTGTGCGTCTTCGAGGTAAAACAAATGAGCGGCAACACGTATTCCATTTTTATGGGCTTCGCTAATGATAGCACGATATACCTCGGGTTTTATTTTTTCCACAGTTCCGCCCATATCATCTACCCAAATTTTTACCAGGTCTGGTTTCAACCGGGCCAATTCTTGTACATCTTGGACGGCTTCTTCCGGAGTAGCAGGTCGATAAATTTTTTCCATGCTTGTTTCCGCAGGCCGGGTTCCTAGCGGGGGTCGAAAACCATAACCCGCGGTATACACATAGGCACCAGGAAGTTTGCCCATTCTGGAAGAATCACGCAATGAGAAAATTAATTCCTTGTCGGTACCCATGGACACGATTGTCCCAACTCCGTATGACTGGTAACGCTCCAACTCTTTAATGATGTGCGAACGATTATAATTCTCGGGTGCAACCGTAGTTCCTTTTGCCATTCCAAGATGTCCATGCACGTTCATGATCAGCGGCATAATAGTTTTGTCTGACAAATCGATCACCTTGGCATTACTCGAAAAAATGTTTTTGGCTATAGAAGATATCTTACCCTCCCTCAATAAAATATTAACATTGTGTTGTGCTGGTTTGCCGGTACCATCAATTAAAGAAACATTCTTTAATAATATAGCTTCAGCAGATTGACCGGAGCTCTTTCCGAAGGCTACGATCATAAAAACGAATGTGACAAGTAAATGCAATTTCATGTGTCTTGGTTTTGTTATCATGCAGATTGTTAATCTTCAATTTATCAGCAAATAAAACCATTATTCATCCTCATTGTCAATTAATGCCCCTGTAAATGAACGTTCTATCTATACCGAAAATGTAAAAAAATCAGCAATACGCCTTTTGTAACCGAATGGTTTCCTTTATATTTGTAACCAAACGGTGACGCATTAGCCGGATAACAAATAGAAATGTGCTTGTGCTATGTCAAAGCAGAAACTAGGAGAGTTATCAAAAGAACCTGAGGGCTACCGGGTGATTTTCGAACGGCTTTTTTTCACGGATACAATCACGGTATGGGATGCCATCCCAACCCAAAAAAAATTAGCGATATGGTTTATAGACGTTGAAATGGAACTTGTCGTTGGAGCAAGAATGATTATTCAGTTCCGGGATAAAGATCGTACTGTAACTTATGAAAGAATTACGCGTCTTGAGCCGGGAAGACTCTTCGAATATATATATGGGAGAACACGGATGGGCCAGATGAGTTAACAGCCTGGGAGTTATTTCCAGCTGGTCCAACGGCATGCCGCCTCTTGCTGACCTACAGCAGGTTTACAGACAAGCATGTAAAGTCTGTGCGTGCGGGATCGCACGTACTTGTTGACCAATTCGAAGAAACACTAAACGGCAGATTGCAACCTTTTCCCGAGACAGAAAGGGAAAGTGCAAACCAAAAGGACTTACAAAAAAAGTATCAAGAAATTCTTGAAAACATTATCTAGAGTTGCACGACGAACATTCAATAAGCTTATTATGGTAGAAATTTTCAAAACCAACGTCTGTGATTCAGAACATGCCAGAGATTTGATTGAAAAATTAAGCGAGCGTTCCAGCGAGTATAAAATAAATTTTGACCTTACGGACAAAGACAGAATCTTACGAGTACAGAGTAGAACCGAATCGATAAACGCAAGCGCCATTATCGAATTATTAAAACAATTTGGTTTTGATGCGGAAGTATTACCAGATTGATAATTTTTTGTACAAATTACGGACATGAGCAGGGTGTAAATGCGGCAATCTCCGGGGTTGATTGCGACATGCTCGTGCTCTATTTTTGGTTCATGAAACATATATCAATTTTGATTCCGAAAGGTGAGGCCGTCATGGGGAGCATTGAAGGGCCTCATAAAGTATTTAATCAGGTAAATGAATTTCTAGCGGGCATGCGCAAACCGCCTTTGTTTAAGGTACAGCTTGTAGGAATTTCTATCGAACCAAAAACCTACGAAAAGGTATTCACCGTTGATCCGGAGTTAACAATAAATGAAATCACCCACACTGATCTTATCGTGATACCGGCAATAAAAGGTGATCCGAAAAAAGCAATACAATTAAATTCTGACTTTATTCCCTGGATAGTCAAACATTATAAGGCAGGGGCAGAAGTGGCAAGCCTTTGCCTGGGATCCTTCCTATTGGCCTCCACGGGTTTGCTGAAAGGTAAAAAATGTGCAACTCATTGGCTAGCTGCGCACGATTTTAAGAGAATGTTTCCCGACGTGAATCTGGTGGCAGACAAAATCATCACCGATGAAAAGGGTATCTATTGCAGTGGAGGAGCGTACTCTTTTTTAAATCTTATTTTATACCTGGTTGAAAAATATGCTGGACGAAATCTGGCCGTATTATGCGCTAAGGTATTTGAGATTGAAATTGAACGTGGAAGCCAATCTCCTTTCATTATTTTCAATGGCCAAAAAGAGCATGAAGACGAACCCGTCAAAAAAGCTCAGGTGTTTATTGAAAATAATTTTCAGAAAAAAATAACCGTTGATGAACTTGCCTCTATGCTGGCCCTCAGTCGAAGAAACCTGGAGCGCCGGTTTAAGAGGGCCACGTCTAATACAACTGTGGAATATATTCAACGTGTAAAAATTGAAGCGGCAAAAATGAGCCTGGAGTCATCAAGGGAAAATGTAAATGAAGTGATGTATAAAGTTGGGTATACAGATAGCAAAGCATTTCGTACAACATTTAAAAAAATTACGGGGTTGTCACCTATACAGTACCGGAGTAAATACAATAAGGAAACGCTGGCGTATGATTGATGATGGTAAAAGGTGAAAGGTGAAAAGTAAAAGGTAAGAGGTAACTAGTAGAAATAATTGGTGATTGGCTATTAACTGCCACACCATACGCTGACCCACGGATAACTATTAACGGATAACGAAACTGAACGTTCAAACCCAAATAACATTCATAAAAAAATGGAGAAAAAAAAACCTAGGCTTGGCACCTAGGTTTTTTTGTAAGATTCTGGTTGAAATCACTTCACGTGATTGTTTACTATTTTCGCTAATTCAAACATGGAGATTTGCTCTTTGCCTCCGAAAACAACTTTCAGTTTGTCATCGGCGTTGATCATTCTTCTGTTCTGGCTTGTCTTGAAGCCCGTTCTTCTTAATGTAATCCCAGATCTTTTTAATGATCTCTGTTCTTGGAATAGGTTTGCTTCCAACCACTTCTCCTAGCGAAGCGCTGGGAGTAAGGGCAGCCATAAATGCTGCATTAGGTTTTCTTGCTGACTTCTTTTTTGGAGCTGCCTTTTTTGCGGCCTTCTTAGGTGCTGCTTTCTTTGCAGCCTTCTTAGGTGCTGCTTTCTTTGCAGCCTTTTTTGGTGCTGCTTTTTTTGCAGCCTTCTTCGCTTTTTTTGCCATAGCGTTAATTGATGTTTAGTGAATTTTAATTATTTGAATCCAACCATATTATTACCTCCAGATCCTACACATTTTTGTGTCCATCGGGTCAGTCGAGCAACAATAATCAGGACTTACTTTTCGCTAAAATACGGTGTAGTTTAAATTATCCTAATAGGACATTTCTCATTGACAAAATAGTCTTGATCAGGACAGTATTTTTCGCCATTCAAAATGCCACGATCTGCAATCTATAAAGATGCAAAAAGTGGATAGCGCTAAGCCTTCTTTACATCCTCAAAAAGTTAGGGCTCATCCGATCGAACCCGATAGATTTCGCAAGGGACTTTCGTCCGCCCAGGATCACGAATACTACGCCCACGCCAAGAATTTCCACGGTTGTTGAAGATTTCAGCAACTCTCGTGGTCCGGAGCCGCGAGCAGATATCGTATCTCGGCGGTAGCTATACGCACCTGCTCGACCCGTCTTCTTAACCCGTGATTAGCTTGTACGGAAGGTCGCCATCACGAGGGATGTGGAACCTTAAAGTTCTTGCTTTTCCATTACAGAAATTTTTTTGTCTTTTGGAAGGGGCTGAACTCGAGTCAACTCTATTTTGTACTATGAATCAAACAAACAGACCCTTTGGGTAAGAGCATTTGCAATAAGAAATGGGGCCCTACACCGTCGGCTTTTTCAGCTCGCGACCCTGTCATCTTTCCATTAAAATTCACTGATAATTTTGAAATGGAACCGTAGTTTCGCACACAATGTGATACGCTTTTTCGATACTATAAAACACCAAGGCCTATTGCTATCGAAAGGATGACCAGCATCACAGTTACGGTGACCTGAACCATTTCAAACGTCACTTTTTTTAGTAACCGACTGCCAAGAAACGCACCTACGAATGCTGATAGTGTTGCTGCGATGACTACTGTAAGGTTCTCCTGCAAACCAGATCTTGAAAAGCGAGTCATGTAAACACCTAAACGCGAGAAGTCGATAATACATGCGACCACAACGCCTGTAGCGATGAAGGCCTCCTTGCTTAAACCGCTTTTAATCAGGAAGGCACTGCGCAAAGCACCCTGGTTTCCGGAAAGTCCCCCAAAAAATCCACTTAACAATCCGCCCAGTATGAGCTTGTCTCTTCCGAATTGAACGTTCTTAAAATAAGGAATTACTTCAGTCAGCGCAAAGAAAATGAGCAGTATGGAAATGATGAGTTTCACTGGAGTTATGGCATATTCTCTATTTCCAATCGCGTAGGTATAAACTGGAGAAAAATCACTGATCTGTAGTAGCAAATAGGCACCCACCAATGAAGCAAAGAAAGCAGGAATGCCAAATCGGATCACAACGGTCTTGTCGGCCTTGAATCCTACTAAGGCAAGCTTAAATAAATTATTTAAAAAATGCACTACACCGGTTAATGCTATTGAAAGATCAATCGGAAAAAATATAGCGAACACCGGCGTAAGAATTGTTCCTAACCCAAAACCAGAAAAAAATGTCAGAAGTGACGTGAACAATGCAGCGATACAAATGATAATTATTTCACTCATCTGGGTGATCGCTTATGACGCGAGATGTTCTTTTGCTAAATTTTTTCTTATTTCTTTTTGCAAGTCTTTCCCACCTTTTGATAACATTTCAGCATGCTTCTTATTCTTTTTATCCACGGGTCGGTGCTTTAAACTCCAATTGCCAATTTCAACCATAATGGGTAGGAGGTCGATTCCGACGGGAGTAAGACTATAAATATACTTTTGCTTGTGGCCAGGATCCTTATTCTTCGTTATTACTCCTTCGCGCTCCAACATACTCAAGCGGTCCGTTAGAATATTTGACGCAATTTTTTCGTCCGATTGTAATAACTCTCTGAAATAGCGTTTGCCCTCAAACATGATATCCCTGATAATCAGCAAACTCCACTTATCTACAAAAACCTCAAGCGCCAGATTCATGGGGTAATGCCCATCTATAATTTTCCATTGGAATAATTCACACCCGATTTTATAAAAATATTTTTAGTGTGTGTCGCTTGTCTTTACTTTTTTCTACGATTTTGGATTACGATACTGTGATCGCTGACCTTTAAGCAGTGGGGGTCCACACATCCTTCACTCCAAGCCAGTATTCTGAATTGGAATGATCCGCATCTTAATTCTGAATTAACTCCCTCTTTCAGATGCTTTTAAGAAATCATCAATCTAGGGCGCCTATTTTGAACTCGAAGTTAGTCGTCCAACGGCATTTCAAATCTCACAGCCTCGCTTCTGATCATACTTCCAAAAAAACCGATGGCTTCTTTACCGAACTGACCATCCTTTATAAAAACCGGCTCGACAAAGGGATTGTATTGTGAAATCTTCTGCCCATCGAGTTGTTCGTAGAAATCGTGGGTGGCTTTGTCAATACTTTGAATGCGCACATGGATAACCACCACAACGGTATGGGTTAATGCAGGTTCTATAACAAGCTTGATCTGTTGTCCCTGCAGATTCTTGTCGTTGTAAACAGACCTGCCTATTTCGATAAACATAATGGTATCTCCTTCTTCCAGACAGGGTACTAATAAATCTCTGTTATTACCAGTAACATCCCTTGAAGATAAGTCAGCCTTCCGGGTCATTTCAAATCGGTAGTAATTCACCTCATTCGCGTTGTCTGTGAAATAAGTAATCACTCCCTCGTGCTCGCCATAGAGGTCCTTAAACGCAGGAGTGTAAGATACCTCATCAATCGTTGTTGGAGTAAGGGATGTTCGTGTTGTCGCTGTGTAAGTTTTGGGTCCGTCGACGATGTGCAGCGTATAGGTTGTGTTTCGTCTGACTGAAATAGTACCCTTATAAAAATAACTGTACTTGCAGTCCAGCGGGAGATGCATACTGTCAAATTTTAAATGATCGATCTCTCCTTCCGCGCTGATCGTAACGATGGCATTCCTGATAGCAAGCTTGGCGGGATCAGTAGTACCGCTTAAATAGGGAACCGTTCTGTTTAGATAAACGATAGGGAGTGAATCAGGCTCCACAACACCCTGAATGACGACACGACTATCGTATGGGAGCTGTGCCAAATCCACTTCGGTCTGGCAATTAGACAACGCTACCACTATGCCAATAATTAGTATAGGATTTCTTAGTAGATTCATACCGTTCCTAAAATTTGAAATTGTAGCTGACACTCGGCACAATAGGCAATAACGACACTTGCTTTGCCGATGGCACCTGTGCTGAATTGACCGTCAGGTATACGAAGTAGGGATTCTTCCGACTATAGATGTTATACGCTCCAAACACCCATTCACTGTCATACTTCCGTCCGAACATGATGCGTTGCTTTTTATACGAAAAGCTCAGGTCCAGTCTGTGATAGGACCGCTGTCGGTTATTGTTGCGTGTAGTAAAGTCGTAGTACCACCCGTCATATAATGTTCCATCCGCAACAGGAATTCGTCCGGCAGGCATGGTGAAGGCGGTTCCTGTTCGGTAGACAAAATCTCCGCTAACGGACCATCGCTCGTTAAGCTTGTAAGTACCAACGATCGCCAGGTTATGGCGTCTGTCATAGGTAAACGGGAAGGGTTTTCCATAGTTAAGCTCAGCAAAAGTCTGTGTTGTTTTCGAGAGAGTATAACTGATCCATCCTGTAAGTCGGCCAGCATTTTTCCGGATAAATAATTCTGCACCCTTCGAAGTACCTTTGCCAAAAGTCAGTTGCTGTTCAATGTCGGATTGAACGCCAAGCTGTGTACCTTGCTTGAAAAGCACCTGGTTTTCCATATCCTTATGGTATATTTCAAGGCTAGCCTCATATAAATTTTCACTGAAGTTTTTAAAAATTCCGATCGCGTATTGACGGCTATTTTGAGGCTTCACTAACGTACTGGAAGTAATCCAGATATCGGTGGGCAAGCTTGCTGAACTGTAAGGAACGGCATGAACGAACTGGTTCATCTCTGTATAAGACGCCTTTACTGAAGTTGTTTTGTTAAGATTTATCTTCAACGTGGCGCGTGGCTCCAGCCTAGTATACGTTTTACTATTTGTGAAATAATAAGGCACGCGAAGACCATAGTTGAGAGCTATGTTTTGTGTAACATTCCATTCATGGTTAAGATAGGCAGCAGCTTCATTACCATGCTTTCTTTGAATTCGGTCAGGATCTAATTTCAATTTATTGCCATTGCCAGGAATTTGATCTGAGAACGTAGCTGGAAAAAGTGTGTGGTAAAAATAGTTGCCGCCGAATTTAAGAACATGACTGGTGCTGATAGTCCAGGTGAAATCCGTTTTTCCATTTACATCTTCAATACCCGTATAGAATAGAGAGTAATAATTTCCCTGCGCTGTACTTAAACCCAGGTTATAGGAATTGAGTATGAATGATGTATTCGCAAAAAGATTACTTCCAAAAAGATGGTTCCACCGGACAGTGGCTGTGCTGTTACCGAATCCTATAAAATAATTCAGACTGTTTACTCCTGTATAGCTGCCGTTATCTCTTCCTTTAAAAGCGCTAAGGTAGAATTTATCTTTTTCTCCCAGGTCAAAATTCACTTTAGCGTTTACATCATAAAACGAATACAGCGTCGTACTGTTTGCGACAAAAGCTCTTTGAATGAGATCGACATAGCTCCTTCGCGCTGAAACAATGATTGATGCTTTCTTCCGAATCAACGGACCCTGTACAGTAAGGTTGGAAGAAAGAATCCCTATGCCTCCCTCCGCCTGAAACTTTTCTTTATTGCCATCTTTCATTGTTATGTCCAGAATGGAGCTGAGTCTTCCCCCGTATTGTGCAGGAAATCCTCCTTTGATGAGGTGCACATTATTAATCGAGTTAATGTTAAAGGTGCTTACAAGTCCGAATAAATGGTTTGGATTATAGACAGTGGCTTCATCCAGCTGAACAAGATTTTGATCCAGGTTACCGCCTCTAACAAAAAAACCTGTCGTTCCTTCTTGTGCTTGCTGCACACCAGGTAAAAGTTGTATAACCTTCAAAATGTCGCGCTCTCCCATCAGCACCGGCAGGTTCCGGATGTCACGCATCGGCACATCGATCACCCCCATCTGGGCTTGATTTACGTTGTCGTCATTTCGCGCAGCGTTGATCTCAACTTCGCTCAACATGTTGGAAGCAACAAGAAAAATGTTCATCCGAAGGTTATTTGTTGTAACGACCTTCTTCATTTCCGCCTTGTAACCTACATAGGAGATGGTGACATTAAATGTATCGGAGGCAGGAAGTGTGAGCGAATAAAAACCATACTGGTTGCTGGTTGTACCTTTTTGAAACTTGGTCTCATAAATATTGGCACCGATCAAAGCTTCTTCAGATCCGGTCTCTTTAATATAACCGCTGATGGTTATCTTCTGGGCAACACCATCTGCAAAAAAATTGAGCAGGCACGCTGCGGTCAAGGTAAATGTGAGGTAAATATTCATACTCACGTCACTTTATGTTATAAGCAGAAAGTTCCTCTACCTCCACAGGAGTACCGATTTTTTCAATCTTCACTAATCCAATTCCCCGCGCGTAATATTTATATTCAAGGAAATTCGGATCCAGGGGATTAGTCTCACGGATCGTAAGACAACCCGTAAACGATCCTGCAGCACCCGAGACTGACTCGTTATTTCCAGCAACCTCACCCTGGTCTTCTGCCTCACCGATATAATGTTCCTGGCGGTATTGCAATCCAACTACAGGGTTACCCAACATAATGATGCCTGGCTCTGCGCCATCCTTCCCAGCCTCCCAGGAGCCATAATGATTGTCAACGACGCCATTGACATAATTATCGACATCTTCACCGAAATACCACACATTTCCGTCCTTATCCTGTGCGTAATAATCGTGTGTATCTTCTATTGGGTCATCATTAAGATAAACTTTGTCTCTGACCACGGTGCAAGTGATCCCCATTACAACTTTAGTTTGCTGAAGCACTTCAACTTCGCCCCGCTCCGTGCCTTCAGATGTCTGAGCGGTAAACGTGAAAGTAGAGCCCACCGTCAGCGGCATAAAAGGGTTATTGATTGTATTAACAAAATTCCCGGGGTAGACGTGAGCCATGTAGTCCAAGTCAAAGATCTTTGGCGAGGGGTCATTATTACAAGAAGCAAGAATAGACACTGTACCAACCATCAACATTAAATTTTTTATCTTGCTCATACCATTTGCTTTAGGTAGCCATCACGGACAAATGGCTTGAATGGTGGGTTTAGAAAATTACTTTCTTTTTGCAACCAACCTTTTGACAAAACCGGCCGTGATGGCATTATTACGTTTCGCGTATCGAAGAGCAAGAATTATATAAACTGCTGGATTCATGCCGAAAGGGGGATCGAAATGGCCAGGACAGGCTTTATAAGGAGTATTATGCATACTCGATGGGTATTTGCCTGCGCTATTCAAGGACCCGAGAAGAGGCTATCGAGATACTAAATGATGGCTTTATCAAAATATTCTCGAAGCTTGATCACTATTCTCCTGGCTTGTCTTTTAAAGGCTGGGTTAGAAAAGTAATGATCAATTCGGCTATTGATTCTTTCAGAAGGAATGAGAAGCATTATCACAGCCTGGATATATCACATGGGCAATATGAAAGCTCATCGGAGACAGTACTTGACCATCTTTCGGAGGAGGAGATCATTGCAGCGATTCAACTCCTTCCCCCTTCCTACCGCATGGTGTTCAATCTTTATGTAATTGAGGGTTATAAGCATGAAGAGATTGCCAATCAACTCAACATTAGTGTTGGTACAACAAAATCGAATCTGGCTATAGCGCGAAACAAATTAAAAAAGGTGTTGATCAACGAACGAGGCGAACGATTAAAGCAAGAAAAAAATGGATGACAATAAGTTTGATGATATAATTAAAAGAAAAGTTGGCGAGTATGAAGATCCCCTATTCGATTCTTCAGCGCTATCAGCTTTCCGTAATCGGGCGGCTACTCTAGATTACACGCCTTTCTATTCCCGTTACAGAACAGAATTGCTGATTGGTTCTGGCCTGGCCATAAGTACGTTTCTTATTATCTGGAGTTTCTGGCTATTCAATGGTCAGTCCTCTGGTGCAGTTGAAAAGAATAATTTGGTTATTCAGGCTCAACAGGACCAGATCGCAGGACTTCAATCTGAAATCAAGTACTTAAGAGACCTTCCTCCGGATACGGTGCATATCATTCAATTCAAAGAGTTATCGTTACCAGTAGATAATTTCGTTCTCCGGCGAATCGCGCAACTCGAGTCGACGATTGCAAGAATGAATGAAGCTTTTGCATTAAAGGCATCCAACGTGGACACCTTTGCAAATGGAGTTGATTTATCCTTACCCGGCAGCTGGCAAATTGCAGCGCCTGATTTGCTGAGCTCAACGTCATATTCTTTCAGGCTAACACCAAATGACAAAAAAGTCGAAAGCCTTCGAGCGCTTCCAAAACCCGCGAATATGCGTGAAAGCATCCAAACATCATTCTCTGCTAAAACCGCGCGGGAGCTGGAAAAACACTACCGCCACGGCATAGGTATACGCTTGGGCCCAACGCTAGAACTTTCCAAAGGCTTTTACAGGCATGGAGCCGGGAAAATTGACGTAACTGGCGGATTGTTAGGGGATTTCATCTTGTCCCCTTCCTTAAGCCTGGAGACAGGCGCTAAATTTATTCATCGTATTTATGAGATATCCGATGACGAGCTACCTTCAGCAAGTTCAACATTGCCTGATATCAATGAAGACCTCGAGCCATTGACTTCCGCAGAGATTGATTCCTGGATAATAGAGGTTCCTCTCAATCTAAAATATCGTTATCCGCTTTCTACCACAACGCATGGACTTGTCGGTCTCGGTTATTCATCGCAGATCTATACAAAACAGAGTTTAGAGTATAGTTATAAACTTGATGGTGTTGCTTCTGGTTCTGGTTACATTACTGAACCACATATCTTTTCAGATATAAAGCGGTATGCCGGCACCTTTAATATTTCCCTGGGCCTAAGCAAACGATTAAAAAATAATAAGACCCTCGAAACTTCGTTTTATTATCAGCATGGATCAGGGGAGTCAGGGGTTGAAAAAATGAAGAGCAATTTCGTAGGAATAAGAAGTGCTTATTGGTTTAACATTAAGTAACATGAGCAAAGATTTAAAATTTTGCTGCTAAACTGTTAGAAATGAATTTTTACTGCCGTTTCCTAAGCCATTTAAACGCGTTCAAAACGCTGTCAAAATATTCTACTTTTAACTTACGATGCGATATCTCCGTTTGATTCTTTATCCAGCGTGCGAAAAAATTTTTCGGGAGTACAATCGCATGATAACGAATTCCAGCTTCTTCAATCGCAGGAATAATTTTCGTTTTATAGTATGTACTGTCTTCATCCAGAACCAAACCAGCTTCAATACTGTCCGTTACAAGATGAAGCCTGAAATGTTTACTTATTTGATCACGGATCGTTTCAAGCAATTTAGATTGAACAAACTGATAATGATCACTTCCCTGGGGGCAACCGGATAGTTTTACCTTGACACAAGGAACTGACTCAACAACAGAGAACCTGGCATACTGATCTTTGTAAAATGTTTTTTTTAGTGCACTCATCGTTTATCAATTTTCAATCTAATGGTCATTGGATTTCTGGATAGCTCCTGTATTTACGATTGATATCCGTTGTTGGATTTCAACTAAGGAAATTTTCAGATAGGGCTAAATATCAATATTCAATGATCGATGAGCTGACAGCATTGGGATTCGTCCCTCAGCGTTATATGTGGAATGACTGATTCAGTATGAAGTAGAATTGTCTTTGCGGAGTCGCCAGACGGAACTCTGCTTCTCCTGGGATAAATTCGACAACTCGGAGCCAGCATCATGGCGGAGACTAGAGGCCTGTCTTCATTTTTATAGACATTGAAAAAGAACTATTCACGTCCTTTCATTCGTGGTACACGTCTGTGGAGGCCAAAGCTTTTTATAAATGATGAAGAGTCCACCATGGCGCACCATCCTCGCCGACGCATTTGTAAACTTGCCATAAATCACCAGCAACACCTTTCCTGGTCACCTACGGTGCCATTTTTTCTCCAATTCAAAACTTCATTGTTAAATCACTTGCATTTTATTGAATCTTACGAATGCTATGATTATGCCTGTCAGCTACATAAACATTTCCCGACGCATCCAACGCTATGCCTGTGGGTGATCTAAATTGAGCATCGGTACCCTCCCCATCTGTAAACCCGGGTACAAAACCTCCCGCCAGTGTGCTCACCGTGCCATCGGAGGTAATCTTACGGACTCGTTCATTTTCATCGTCAGCGACATAGACATTGCCCAAGGCATCTACGGCGAGACCTGCCGGGCTACTAAATCTAGCGTTACTGCCAATCCCTTCTCCAAAACCGACTGTGCTTCCGGCCAGCGTACTTACGGTGCCTGTAGGCGTAATCTTGCGAATTCGGTGATTCCCTGCATCCGCTACATAAACATTTCCAGAAGCGTCGACCGCTACGCCTCTTGGATTATGAAACTGGGCAGCTACACCGTCTCCGTCGGCAGAACCGGATGTGCTACCTGCCAATGTACTCACCGTACCAGTTGGTGTAATCTTCCGGATACGGTGGTTAATATCATCGGCGACATAGACAGTGCCCGAGGCATCCACGGCCAGCCCTTTGGGAAAATAAAACTGGGCAGCAGCGCCGTCACCATCGGCAAATCCGTATGCGCCACTGCCAGCAAGAGTAGTCACTTCACCTGTGGGTGTAATTTTACGGATGCAGTGATTAACTCCGTCAGCCACATAGACATTGCCGGAGGCATCAAGTGCTACTCCTCTTGGGGAAGCAAACTGGGCAGCCGTTCCAGTACCATTTACAAAACCGGACGTGCCATTGCCGGCCAATGTGCTCACCGTACCTGCGGGAGTGATCTTTCGGATTCTGTGATTTTCTGCATCCGCCACATATACATTTCCCGAAGCATCCAACGCTACGCCTGTTGGCTGGTAAAACCGGGCAACGTCGCCAGTACCATCGGCAAAACCTAAGGTGCCATTTCCGGCAAAAGTTTCAACGGCTGGATCATCTGATTGTATGTATACAAAATCGTTGGTCGAAGTGGCAAGCTGGTTACCTACCTGCACAGTGACTTTGCCGGTACTCGCTCCGGCCGGTACAGTCACCGTTAGACTGGTGGCGGTGGCCGCTGTCACAACAGCTGTTGAGCCGTTAAATTTCACCGCGTTGGTTGCAGCAGTCGTAGAAAAATTGGCTCCCGTAAGGGTTACAATGGTTCCACTCGCCCCTGTAGTCGGGGAAAAGCTGGTGAGGGTTAGCGGTGGGATAAAACTAAAATCGTCGGCGGACGTCGCGACCTGGTTGTCGACTTGGACAGTAATTTTGCCCGTGCTGGCGCCTGTAGGTGCACTGACCGTTAGACTGGTAGACGAGGCTGCCGTTATAGTGGCTGCCGTTCCGTTGAACTTCACCAGATTGTTGGCGATGGTAGTCGAAAAGTTGGTACCGGTGAGGGTTACGATGGTGCCCACGGTACCCGAAGTTGGAGAAAATCCGGTTAGGGTTGGCGCAGGGCCAACCGGGATAACCGGATCATCACTTTCTTTGCACCCGCTGAACGAAAGGAAGAAGAAAAGACCGAGGGTCAATATGTTGAATGGGGTCTTCATTGGTAAAAAATGTTAAGAATTGATGGATATAGGCGACAATAATGAAGTAGTAGGAAGATAATTCGTCTGGCATCCTGCCGAAGAACAAGCCGAAAGCACAGGCTTACCAGGCTCATCTTTTAAATCCCTTCCTATGAAAGTTTCCATGATTAAAACGACGATGATTCTCAGGTAAAATAGGCTTGGATGAAATGGCCGTGTAATGTCACATCATATCTGGCAGCTTTGACTTTATAAGTGGCGAATGCAATCCTTAAAAACTGGGATGGGTACGTCTGGAAAGAGGAAGATGAACTTCAGTACCCGGTTAAGATTTACAGCACGATTGCCGCTAAGATTTCTGAAAAAGCAATGCTTCTCGCAAATAGCGCTTAGGGTTTATCCAACAACGCCAGAAATTCTTCTTTTTTTCTTCGCGAAATGTCGACGTGATGATTGTCGGTTAGGATAACATAGCCGCCCTCTCCTTTTATATACTTTTGCACGTGTCGGAGGTTGATGAGGTACGAATGATGCACCCTGCAAAAACCCGAGTCTATCAGAATGTTTTCGAAATCCTTGAGGTTCTTGCAGACTAATACGTGTTGATTATTCTTTAAAATAATAGCTGTATAACTTCCATCGGCTTTACAATAGATAATGTCTTGGGTATTAAAAAAATCTATGCCTTCCAGAGAAGGAACTGCTAGTTTTTCAATTTTTCCGGATCTCAATTGTATATTATTCAGCACCGATTGATACTGATAAAAGTAAGTTTTGTGGTTTAGCCTCTCTTTAACTTTTTTGACTGCGTGTATCAGCTCATCCACATCGACAGGTTTTAGCAGGTAATCCAGGGCGCTGAACTTGATGGCTTTTATCGCATACTGATCGTGAGCAGAAACAAAGATCACATCAAAGGTTGCTGGTGCAGCCTGTTGCAGTACATCAAATCCCGACATCTGTGGCATCTGTACATCCAGGAAAACCAAATCGGGATTAACCTCTCTGATACCTTCCAATCCTTTTTGAGGCGAGCTATAAGTACCTTTAATGACAACATCCGGACAATATTTTTCAATGGCAAGACGAAGCGTCTCTAATCCAGTTACTTCATCATCGATAAGTATGGCATTAATCATTGCTCTGCAATGGGAATATGGAGTATAACGCGCGTTCCAAGCGCATGGTTAAACGAGTCCTTCAAGTCAATGATCTCTATAAAGTCCTCTGTCTTTTTCCTGCTCAGCAATCGCAAACGCTGTTCGGTAATTTTCATGCCCATCGAATTGTTCATGAGGGATTTATCGCGAAGCTGCCTTGCTTTATCCCTGCCTACGCCGTTATCTTCCACCGTGCAGAGCAACCGGTCCTCCTGCTGACGGACATCAACTCTGATTACACCCTTCTCATCATTTTCCTTATGTATGATACCATGCCAGATGGCGTTTTCTATGACGGGCTGTAAAACCATAGATGGCAGGTATGTATTTTGAATTCCGATGGATTCGTCCACGGATAAACTGTAGTTAATCTTTCCAGGAAAACGCAATTCTTCCAGTTGTATATAAGACTCCAGCAAGGCTATCTCACTTTCCAACGTCACAGCTGCTGCTTCTGCATTTTCAAGAATCAACCGGACCAACTTTGAAAACTTCGAAAGATAAAGGCATGCATTTTCGCTATCCCCTTTTCGGATCATAAGATTAATAGCATTCATACAGTTAAAGAGAAAATGCGGATTGATTTGTGCACGGAGCGCTTTCATCTCAAGTTCGCTTGCTTGACGCTTAAAATCCGATTCTTTCACTTCTGTATTTTTAGCCGTCAGCATTGACCGCTGTCGAAATATATAAAACAATAGGGCGCCAACTAGGAGCACTAAAATCAACCCGCCTGCAAAAGCTTTATTTAATGTAGCCTGCCGTTCGGTTTCCTTTACCTGGAGTTCCTTCTCTTTTGCCAATACGGTTATTTGTTTGTCTTTCTTTTCAGCTTCATATTTTGCCTGTAGCTCATTGATTTGCTTTGTACTGGTTTCATTAAACAAGCTGTCTTTGAATTGATTGGACAATGAATAAGCATGATACGCTTTTTCAAAATCCTTCTTCGCAACGTGCAGGGCATGAATTTCCAAATAGACTTCGCGTAGCAACGCATTGGATTTAATTTCCTGAGATACCTGCAATGCCTCATTTAAAAAAGTCTCCGCCTGGTTATAGTTTTTAAGTTTCAAGTATGACTTTCCGATGTTGTTCAAACAATTGGCGAGAGATCTTTTTCTTGCACTCTGCCTCCAGAGAGAAAGTGCACGTTGATGATACTGAAGTGCGTTATGAAATTCATTTTTCTCCTCGTGCAGATTTCCAATATTGCCTAACACAGTGGCAATAAAAGCAGGATTTTTAAAATCGTAGAAAATTTGGAGAGCTTCTTCATAGGCTTCCTTCGCGGTGTCATAACTTTTCTGGGCCAGATATATATTGCCCATATTTTGCAGGCTCATCCCATAGTCAACCTTTAGGTTTGCGGCTTTAAAAATTTCACCCGCCTGGCGATAGGCTGCAAGAGCTTCGTTTAATTTATTAATTCGTTTATAGGTGGCTCCTATGACGTTTAATATGCTGGCAATCTTTTTAGAATTATTTGCTTTTTCTTCAATTGCCAAAATGCGATATAATATGGCCAGTGTCTCATCATAATTACCCAGGTTCATATTGACCATCGCAATGTGATAGAGTCCCTTAGCCAATAATGCTGAGTCCCCTTGTGCCTTAACGTATGCTACATAGGGCCACAAATGTTCGAGAGCGAGTGAAAAATTTCCTTCAAAATGGGCTATAAGCCCATAATTATACTCCGCTTGAAAATAACCTTTCTCACTTTTTAATTCATCCGCCAGCCATTTCACGCTATCTGCATATTTCCTGGCGAGATTCAGGTCAGCGGTAATGTCATTGTGGTACCAGACTATTTTTTCATACAGATCAATCTTAGCTTGTCCTTTCGGTGTATGGTTCAAAAGATTTATCAGACTGTCAAGCTTCGATGGAGCCTGTCCATATAGGGGAGAGAATGAAATCACACAAACTAATAGGACGACCTGGCGAATCATGAAAATGACATTTAACAAGCTTTAGTAACGATATATAAATTTACAATATTCACGATATTCTAAACATCAAATCTACCTGGCTGCGAACGCAGTTATCGACAACAACGGGAGTGTCTACATGAACTGAAACGAAAAGATTCCCATACCCTTTTTGGGATAAGAAATGATTATAAAATTATCAATTTCTAGACGATCAGGTGCAAAATAGATCCATTCCTTTGTTAAGAGGTCTTTCTTGCATTTTTGAAATTAAAACGTTGGATGGCTTGAAGCGTGCTCCATATATAAAAGGTACGAAATACGAGGTACAAGGTACGAGGTATGTACTTCGTATTTCGTACCTCGTACTTTTACTGTGGGCATTCCTATTTCCCCTACGTTGTTTGAATAGCGATACTATATCCTTTTTTGTGCGTTTTTGAATCCGGCATACGCCTTACAATAATTTAGGACAATCGCATAGTCTTTCATGATATCCATCCCGACGGAGGCATAGTTGTGCCAGGCAGAGGATGTTACTCCTGCGGCTATCGACTCAATTTCAAACGTATCTAGAATTAACTTTTTTGCCGTGGTTTCAATGCCCACTACGTCTCCATTAAGACCACGTCCCAGGATTCTTTTTGAATCTCCCTTTGGAAATTTTTTTAGATCCGTGGTTTTCACGAGCAGCCCCAATGCTGAGCCTGTGTCAAGCATCAGATCGCATACCTGTCCTTCACGATCAGAAAAAAATATTTTAGACTGAATTAAAGGCACACAGTCGCTAATGCGCAACGGAATTCTTGTGTACTCATTCGGCAATTCTGCCACGGCAGCTGGACGAAAGGTGATCAGTTGCCTTGCCGGATCAAGTTCAATTTCAAATTTGATAAAAATGTCGTAGCCGATAATACCATCTACTTTCGAATATTCAGAGAAAAGATTTTGATTGGGAACAATCACCAGAGGAATTTTTTCTCCAAGAACAGCATGAATAGAAACTCTATTGCCCACGGAAAGTTTGCCATTCACGGGTTGGCCCTGACCTAACCCTGAGAACTGAATTTTTTGATTGGTATCCGTATTAAATAGTTTCTCAAATCGCTTTCCAAATAATAAAAGGTTTCGACATCCCGTGTCGAGTATAAGGTTAACTTTAATGGTGTCATTGATGGTAACGGGTAACAGGATAAGATTTTTGAATCTCTTAAATTTAAACGTTACCTCCGGAACATTATCGGGTAAGAAAAATCCTGCCTCTGGAATTGACGCTAACGAGAAATGAGCAGACAAGAAAAAAAATAGTGCGATAAAAAAATTTAAAGCACAATGTATAATAAACGATAATCTATTTGCCATACTCTGAAGCCGCGCACAATTTGCAAAGACGTTTGCTTTTTCTCTTGCGATCATAATTGTGATTATTTTTAGTGCTCTCTTTATGGAGAAAGGGAAAAAGGTAACCTAGCGTCTATGCCTCCTTCCCTGTTAACCGTTAGAACTTTATATGTTACTCCACGAATTAGTTTTTATCAAAACTATGAGACCGGCAAATTTTAAAATTGTATGGATCGGAACAGCTTCGCCGAAGGGTAGTATTAACAGGAAATTATTTTTCATGTAGTAAGGGAGTAAGGTTGGTAAATGATCTAAAATCTCCTAAAAATAGATAGATCAAAAAACGGCTAAACCGTTTAAAAATAAACTTTAACCCGCCGGGATTTTATCAATCTTTTCCCTAAAAATGCAAAAATTAGTTCTGCATGGTCCCACTCTTCTCTCAGCAAGGAAGTATGAGCAACGCACCCTGTTATGGCTATCCAACAGCCCGAATTAATAGGTTAATAACACAATTTTGAAAAAGAAAAAAGTCGAGAATTAATTGCATTTTGAAAGTAACAACCTGCTGATCATCCTGTCTTTTCAAGCTTTGATCCTTCGTTGAACTACCCTGCTTCTTCCTTGTAAATGAATTTAATACATTTGCGATATATCCAAACGGACATATCGGTATGGTGAAATTTTTACCCTGTTTACTGATCCTTATCTCTTCGCTCACCGCGTTTTCTCAGAAGCAGGAAAGCGACAGTATTAAAACCGTACAACTAAGCAATGTTGTCGTAACCGCCTCAAGACTTGAGGAAGATCTCAGCAAGTCGCCGGTAAGCATTGAAAAAATCAACGGCAGGTCGATTTATCAATCGGCAGCTCCCTCCTTTTTTGACGCTCTTGAAAATCTCAAAGGGGTTCAGATGCTTGTGCCTAGCCTGGGCTTTAAAGTAATTAACACCCGAGGGTTTGGAAATACAACAAATGTCAGATTTGTTCAACTGGTAGATGGAATGGATAATCAGGCTCCCCATCTGGGAGCTCCCATCGCAAACATGCTCGGGCCCAGTGATCTTGATATCGATGCAGTAGAAATCATTCCAGGCACAGCTTCTGCTTTATATGGAATGAACGCTATAAACGGCCTGGCCAATTTTATAACCAAAGATCCGTTTACCACGCAAGGACTACGCTTTCAACAGAAGACTGGCATAAATCGAATCCACGAAGAGGGAGGTGCAAAACTATTTTCTGAAACCAGTCTTCGTTGGGCTCACGTTGTTGCGGACAGACTTGCTTTCAAGATTAACGCAACATATACGAGCGGAACCGATTGGATCGCAAAGGATAACCATGACCTGAATAGCAATGGAAATAGCAGTACCGGATTATTTGGATTTGACAATCCCGCTTTTGACCCTGTTAATTCCTACGGAAATGAATCTCCTAACAGAAGAACGCTTTTGCTAGATGGAAAAAATTATGTGGTTGCCAGAACTGGTTATTTTGAAAAGGAAGTGGTGGACTACAGTATCCATAACTTGAAAGGTGATGCTGCCATTCATTATTCCTTCGCCCCCGATAAGAGATTGATTTATACCTATCGTTTTGCAAACCTTGATAATATTTATCAGCGGTCAAACCGTTTCCGGCTTGAAGATTATCTGCTGCAACAACATGGGCTTGCCTTTAAATCCAAAGCGGTCCAGGTAAGGGCCTATTTAAATATGGAGAATACAGGCAAATCGTATAATGCCCGATCCATGGCTGAGAATATTGACAGGAGTTTTAAATCGGATGATCAATGGTTTTCCGATTATATGGCAAGTTTCAATTCTGCATTTCAAACCGGCGAATCAATTACCAATGCGCACAGAAAGGCGCGGTTATCGAGTGATCAAGGCAGGCCACAACCAAGGACAGCCGAATTCCACAATTTGATTGAACAATTAGGCAATGTTAATAATTGGGATTACGGTGCGGCATTGCGCGTAAAAGCAAAGATGCTACATATGGAAGGACAGTTCAATTTAACTACCAATCTCCTTCATTCTTTTCAAAATTCGACAGAAATAGAATTATTGACTGGATTTGATTATAGAACGTATATCATTGTACCGGATGGAAACTATTTTATTAACCCTAAAGAGTCAGGCAAAAATCTTCTGTATAGTAAAGCAGGTGGGTTTATTCAGGCTTCAAAAAGCATTCGTGAAAAACTGAAAGTCAGCGCAACCCTAAGGGCGGATCAAAATGAATACTATTCGTTGAAATGGAACCCCAGATTCACTGCAGTTTATTCGCCCACAAAAATTCATCACATTCGGTTTTCTTTCCAAAACGGATATCGATTTCCCAGCGTATTCGAAGCATTCTCAAATGTTAACAGCGGAGGTGTCAAACGGGTAGGAGGACTTCCGGTTATGTCAGTTGGAATTTTTGAGACCGGTTATAAACGCAATTCAATTGATGCTTTTCAGGCGGGAGTCATAAAAGACGTAAACCAAAGCGGAATGACAAAAACCGAGGCAATTCTTAGAAACCAGGATCTCCTTGTAAAAAACAACTACACCTATGTTGAGCCTGAACGGATACGTTCAACTGAAATCGGCTACAGGGGATTGTTTTTTGATGAAGACTTGCAAATTGACGTTGACTTTTATTACAATCGCTATAAAGATTTTATTGCCCAGGTTGAAATGAACGTGCCCAAAACAAATTTATCAGACTCCATTGCTTTTTTTCTGAATGACAGAAGACAACAGGACCGCTACCGGATGTGGACCAATTCAAAAACGACAGCCTATAATTACGGCACCGGCATAGGCGTTCGTTACACATTCTTGAGGCACTTCCGTGCTTTAGGCAACCTCACCTATGCGAAACTTCAACGCAAATCTAACAATGATGGGCTTGAAGATGGATTTAATACACCGGAGTGGATCGTTAACTTATCGTTGGGGAATGAAAAAATATTTAGAAATTTTGGCTTTATGATAACCTATCGTTGGCAAAGCAACTATTATTGGCAATCCTTCCTTGTAAATGGTAATGTTCCAGCCTATCAGACGGTCGATGCACAGATTACTTCAGAATGGAAAAATCTAAGTATTAAGCTAGCCGGTACAAATATCTTTAACAACTATTATAATTCATTTCTTGGTGGCCCTTTTGTCGGAGGCCTTTATTACTGCACAATTGGTTATTCATTCTGACTACTAGCGAGTACAGGGTTCCTTACGGTCAGCTAGTCCTTCATTAATCTATTGGATCTGCTATAGCGCAAATAATTATATAGTATGTTTGAGGCCTAAACACCTAAACACTATGGCTAACAAAAAATCCCCTTTTATTTTCTTTGCCGTCATTACGTTCAGCATTACTATTGTCTCCGCCCAGAACAACGAAACTTTCATTATTGAAAATTATTACAAAGTGAAGTGGGGCTATGCAGATGAATTTATACGCCTTTACAAAAAAAATCATTATCCGCTTTTGAAGAAAGCTGTCGAGAAAGGAGATCTTATTTCGATCACAGCAGAAAAACCGCGTCAGCATGCATCGGAAGAAACAAGGTGGGACTATCGTATTACGCTTGTTTTCAAAAATGTACAAGCCGCCTTTGATCCTAACCTTACTGAACCTTATAAAAAAACGCTTTATCCGGATACCGAAAAACTAAAGAAAGAGGAGGAACACAGGTTTGAATTACTTGTCGCCCATTGGGACGTAGAAGTACAACCTGTTGATCTTGAAAAATAAAAAGCGCCTGACTTCCTTTATCGGTTGATACCAGCGAAATAAGAATGATCGAAGCTTTCTATCAGGTCTATTATCGTAACTCTACGATTACAACGTCATTTGATATTGTCAACATGCTACAACGGAAGGCGATTGGGTCATCTTTCGTGATACATATATCAATCCCTTATGCAGCTCAAAATTTCGCTGTACTTGTAGTCGATCCACGCCTTAATGTGATTAAATAAAAGCGGCAAGAAATTGCCGCAGTCAACCATTAGTCTGTTCCCGTCGCCTAGGCCTGCTTGATCGCTACCACCAAGATCAAATCTAATTAGCGTTGCATGTATAATATTCTTATCTTCCCTGAGTCAATAAAGCCCATTTATTGATGCTAATAGAACCCGATAGAAGTTAGAAATCGTTATAGAATAAATTATTGCGGTGAGGCGGAAGTAATTCAACACATAAAAATTCTGGTTTATAATGAAAGAGATTGATATCGTTATCAATCTTTAATGATATTTCCAGCAAGCAATGATTGACACGTTGGTACGGGGAATTCGTACCTTACTTGTCGATCAAAGTTTCTGAAATGCTAAAAGCCAAGCATTAATTAATGTATTCAACATAACAAGTTGTGAAGCTATATATCAAATACATGGTCAGCTTGCGCTGCAAAATGCTGGTGAAAGAAGAGCTGAAAAAGCTTGGACTTCAATATGTGGCAGTTGACCTCGGCATGGTGGAGATTCTGGAGGACATGACAGAAACACAGCATGACGAACTGAAAGAAAACCTGCTCAAGTCTGGATTGGAACTGCTAGACGATAAGAAAAGCATTTTAATTGAAAAAAT
Organism: uncultured Bacteroidota bacterium; assembly: GCA_963837415.1. Classification (GTDB taxonomy): domain Bacteria; phylum Bacteroidota; class Bacteroidia; order Cytophagales; family Cyclobacteriaceae; genus Chryseolinea. The sequence goes on from CAWING010000013.1 coordinate 698,388, forward strand.
AAAAAATGTGATTACGGAAATGGTTCACTATTCCGACGAAGTGCCGAAAGTAAATTTTTCTGACTACATCAGTGGAAAGCTAAATTACGACTATACATACCTCTCCAACCTATTTTCGGAGGTGAAGGGTATCACCATTCAGCACTTCATTATTATTCACAAAATTGAAAGGGTAAAAGAATTGCTACTATATGACGAACTTAATCTTTCAGAGATTTCTTCTAAGCTGCACTATAGTAGTGTAGCGCATTTATCCAATCAATTCAAAAAGGTTACCGGCCTTTCGCCTTCTTTTTTCAAACAAATGAAACAAAAGCGCGACGGTAACCTGGAAAACCTGTGAATCATGTAACACTTTTTCACAAGCGTGTAACTATTTAAAGTGCAAAGGGTTCACCTTTGCAAACCACGTCAAAGTCTTATAGACTGGTCCATATGTAAATAATCATATCGGATTTGGTTCAATGCAAAATGATATAAAGATATTAGGCGTATATAGCAGCCGTATATACTATACTAAATCATTCGCCGTGCAAAGCGCTTCTGAGAATCGTTGGGCGCAAGTATCACTTTTCATTGGCAATTTTTTAAAATTTAAATCACACTCCAGTGGAAAATCAAGAATTTGAAAAATCGAAAGCCTTTATTATTCCTGAATTTCTAGAATATATCCCCCATTCTATTGTGATCAAAACTATCTTAAAAAAGACAACGGGTATTATAAGCGCACTTTCGTTTGATTCTGGTGAGTCACTCGGAAAGAAAAAATCTCCTTTTGATATCTTTATACAGGTAATAGAAGGTCAGGCAGAAATTGTAATTGACAATAAAGCCAGCATGCTGGAAACTGGGCAGTCCATCATTATTCCGGCACATTCCAGCAATACAATAAAGGCAAATTTGAGGTTTAAAATGTTATCTACGATTATCAAAAGTGGATATGAAGAAATGATCTAAGGATTATAAAATTATGAGCATTGAAATTTACAGTTATGAAACATCCAACTACTACGTCCAAACAGAATTTAGCAGATCGAAAAAACTCGGATGAGTTAATCCTCGCTAATAGAAAACTTGCCACTCAAAACAAAGAAAAAGAAAAACGCGCCACGGAGCTAATCGTGGCTAACAAAGAATTAAAAAAAGCAGATGAAGAGCATCAAAAAGAATACATCGGCTGGCTTGAGGAAATGATGTTTATGACGTCTCACAGAGTACGACAACCCATTGCCCGTATCATTGGCGTTTCAACTATTCTTGATACGTTAATTAATTCTCCCGATGAATTAAAACAAATGACCGGCTTTATGAAACAATCTGCCCAATCGCTTGACAATTTGACAAGGGAACTCGGAGCATTCATCTATGCGACAGAAATGAAAGTAAAAAATAAAAACTGGGCATTATAGCAAAGTAGTTTAATAGAATCTGAACAGTATAGAATCGACCGTAAGGTGCCAGATGTCTTCTCGTTTCTCTGCAAATTTCAACAATATGAATAAAATCATCAGGTGTATAATGTTAATCGATGACGACGAGGATGACAATTTCCTTCATGAAAGAGAGATTAAAAAATCAGAGGTGGCATCTATCGTTATTACGAAGAATTCAGGAATGGAAGCGTTGACCTATTTAAGATCCATGAAAGCCAACAAGGAACCGTATCCGGACCTTATTTTTTTGGATATTAATATGCCTGAAATGAATGGATGGGAGTTCCTTAAAGAATACCATAAACTGGATAAAGAATTACAAGTTCCCGAAGTGCTAATCATGCTCACCACGTCCGATCATCCTGAGGATAAAGCCAAAGCAAAGAAATGGGGTGTTGTCTCTGACTATATAACTAAGCCGCTAAGTCAGGAAATAATAGAAGATATCAGCAAAAAATACTTCATCCAGCATACAACATAAGAACACGAAATCTTCCATTACAACGGCCAGAATTATGTCGATCCAGCACACCGATAAAAAAACGACCAAGGACGAATTGATCATTGTCAAAAAAGAGGACCTTGCCTTTCAAAAAGAAGAGAAAGAGAAAAGAGCCGAAGAGTTAATCATTGCTAACAAGGAACTTGTTTTTCAAAACGAAGAAAAAGAAAAAAGGGCTGCTGAATTAATCGTTGCTGACAAAGAGCTCGCGTTTCAGAGCATAGAAAAAGGAAAACGGGCTGCCGAATTAATTATTGCTAACAAAGAGCTGCTCTTTCAAAACCAAGAGAAGGAAAAACGGGCAGCAGAGCTAATCATTGCCAACAAAGAACTACACTTTCAAAACACCGAGAAAGAGAAAAGGGCCGAAGAGTTAATCATTGCCAATGAAGAACTTGTTTTCCAAAACGAAGAAAAAGAAAAACGAGCTGCTGAATTAATCGTCGCTAACAAAGAACTTGCATTTCAAAACAAAGAAAAAGAAAAAAGGGCCGCCGAATTAATCATTGCTAACAAAGAACTTGTTTTCCAAAACGAAGAAAAAGAAAAACGAGCTGCTGAATTAATCGTCGCTAATAAAGAACTTGCATTTCAAAACAAAGAAAAAGAAAAAAGGGCCGCCGAATTAATCATTGCTAACAAAGAACTTGTTTTCCAAAACGAAGAAAAAGAAAAACGAGCTGCTGAATTAATCGTCGCTAATAAAGAACTTGCATTTCAAAACAAAGAAAAAGAGAAAAGAGCTGCTGAATTAATTATCGCTAACAAAGAACTTGTATTTCAGAACAGAGAAAAAGAAAAAAGGGCTTCTGAGCTAGTCATTGCCAACGAAGAACTTGCGTTCCAAAACGAGGAGAAAGAAAAAGCGGCAACGGAACTAAATAGTGCTAACAAAGAACTCAAGCAATTTGCTTATGTCGCTTCCCATGACCTTCAGGAACCCCTTCGCACAATTTCCAATTATATGCAGGTGTTTGAGGAAGATTACCTGAAACAATTAGATGATATCGCACTGAATTATCTTCATTCTGTAAATAATGCTACCAACAGAATGAGTATGGTAATTAAAACGCTTTTGGATTTTTCGCGTTTGGGCCGACATAGAACGCTAGCTTATGTTGACTGTAAAAAATTAATCAGCCATGTAATTGCAGATCTTCAAACCTTGATAAAAAATTCAAATGCAGTTATCGTTGTATCCGAAATGCCTTCGCTGAATATATATGAAATCGAAATCGGCCAACTATTCCAAAATCTTATTATGAACGCAATTAAATTCCGGAAAAAAGATACGCCGCCTAAACTTCAACTCAGCTCAGGGTTAATAGCTGGCACGTGGAGATTCACGGTGAGCGATAATGGAATTGGAATCGCACCTGTTCATTTCGAACGCATATTTAATATCTTTCAACGCTTACACACGAATGAAGAATATGAAGGAAATGGAATTGGCCTTGCTAATTGCAAAAAAATCGTTCAATTGCACCAAGGAAAGATTTGGGTGCAATCAACCCTTGGGGAGGGTTCCACATTTTATTTCACGATACCTAATTTAACTGCATGAACAAAATACCAAAATGCATCATGCTGGTTGACGACAACCCCGACGACAATTTCTTTCACGAAAGAGAGATCAAAAAAGCTAATTTGGCAATTATTGTTATAGCTAAGAATTCAGCAATTGAAGCGCTGCTTTATCTAAAAGCACGTAAAGAAAATAATAAGCCCCATCCTGACTTGATTTTTTTGGATATTAACATGCCTGCTATGAATGGTTGGGAGTTTCTTCAAGAATACAATCAACTGGGTAAAGAATTGCAAAGCCTGGCTGTAATTGTTATGCTCACAACCTCTGAAAATCCTGATGATGAAGCAAAAGCAAGGTCCTGGAATTTTGTTTCTGATTACATAACAAAACCTCTGACTAAAGACATTATGACAGATGCTATTAATAAATATTTCAACTAGAGCAGTATTAGTTAACTACTCAACGTTCTTTTTACTATTTCCTTAAACAAATATCGTAAAACACGGCCATTGTTATAGGCTAAACCTTCTTTCCAATGTATCACAGGCATTCATTTACATAAAATAGAGCCGCGATCGAGTAAACATGTGTTGTAGACAAGACTCTTTCACATGTAAGACTCTTCCATTAATGCGTAGCCATTTACACCTCGAATGATCTCACCTTTGTCTGGTTATTTTAGAAGTCAGACAGATTCCAACCCCTTGATGACTAGATTCAACTATTGGCCTCACTGAGTTCAGGCGCAATCATCTACTTTTCACGCTATTAAAAACGACGCAGAATATCCGCGGACAGTCGCACGTTGATATTCTTTTCTAATTATCGATTCGCGATTTAAACACCACAAAATGAAATTGAACAGAATTTTTCTAATGATCGCGATGCTATTGGTTGTAGTAATGATTGGTTGCAATGATGATGATGACCCTGGAGTTCATCCTACGGTAGCATCCACAAATCCGGAGAACGGCGCTACCGGAGTTGCGTTCAACCGTATGATCGTTGCAAATTTTGACGAACCGATGGACCAAACCACATTCACCACCTCTACTTTTACACTAAAACAAGGATCAACCGCTGTTTCAGGTACGGTAGGCTACATTGGGAGAACTGCTACTTTTGCACCTGCAGTCGACCTGGAGCCCAACAAAAATTATACAGCGACCATCATGGCTGGCGTTAATGATATGGCAGGGAATGGACTGGCAAGTGACTACTCCTTTACCTTCACCACCGGTGATTCCCCAGACATTTTGTTACCTACAGTAAGTTCAAGAGATCCCCTTACCGATGCCATCAATGTTGCGCGTAACAAGGCCGTTGTATTGACTTTTAGTGAGGCAATGGATCCCTTAACATTAACTACCTTGACATTTACTTTAAAGCAGGGAGCAACGGAAGTTCCCGGTATGGTAGCTTATTCAGGAACAACAGCAACTTTTACTCCCACAAACTTTTTGGCAGCCGGTATAACGTATACGGCAACAATAACAACAGGGGCAAAAGACCTGGCCGGTAATGCACTTGCTGCTAACACCCTTTGGAGCTTCACCACGGGTGGTAACGCTTCAACGCTTGCCGTAGTGGAGCTCGGAACAGCAGGAAACTATGTAATTCTTGCTAAAACAGCGATCAATAACAGTTCGACTTCTGCTGTGACGGGAGATTTAGGTTTGAGTCCCGCTGCCACTTCTTATGTAACAGGACTTGCGCTGACAGATGCCACAGGATATGCAACATCAGCACAGGTAACTGGAAAAATATATGCAGCCAACATGGTGGATCCCACGCCCATTAATTTGACTACGGCTGTCAACAATATGATTACCGCATACAACGATGCCGCCGGGCGTCCCTCTCCCGATTTCACAGAATTGGGTTCTGGAAATATTGGCGGCAAAACGCTAATACCCGGACTCTATAAATGGTCGAATACCGTTACAATGCCCACGCATGTTACCCTATCAGGAAGTGCAACCGATGTATGGATCTTCCAAATTGCCGGCAACCTAACGGTAAGTTCTGCAATGAAGATGACGTTAAGCGGCGGTGCTCTGGCAAAGAACATCTTCTGGCAAGTAGCCGGTCAAGCAACCTTTGGGACGACCTCTCACATTGAAGGAGTTATATTATCGATGACCGGTATTACTTTTCAAACAGGTGCATCACTTAATGGAAGGGCTTTAGCACAAACTGCGGTTGTTCTTGACAAGAATGCGATTACAAAGCCTCAGTAACTTTATATTATGCGATTATTTTAATAGTCCACACAAATTGATAACAACAAAAAGGACAGGCATGAACCTGTCCTTTTTATTTACTTGTTTTAAAATATTCAGTTGGAAGAATAGGGAAATCAACTAATTGCTAAAAAAAATACTTTACAAGATTGCCATCTCCAATAATTTGAAAATAAGCTCGCTTAGCTTCCTTCAGCATGGGCAGGAATAAAAATTGTAAAGGTGGCCCCCTCATTTTTCTTGCCGTTTACAAAAATGAAACCGTTATGGTCCTCAACAATTTTTTTACAAATTGTTAACCCCACCCCTGTGCCCACTATGTCAGTCAAATCATGAAGTCGTTGAAAAAGAACAAACATCTTGGTAGAATATTTTTGATCAAATCCGATACCATTGTCCTTTACACTAATAGCAACATAATGCGTGTCCTTCATTAATTCAGGACACGTTAAGAAATCTTCGTGTGTCACTTCTCTGGATGAAATAGTGATTACAGGGTTTTCTTTCGAAAATTTTAACGCATTGTCAATAAGATTATAGAAGAGCTGATTCATCTGGACGCGTTGCGCCTGAATGGTAGGCAGAAGAGAATAATTAACGTTCGCTTTTTTGTGTTCAATGACCACTTCAAAATCATCAATAACATTTTTTAAAATTTCATTTAAATTAACGCTTGTTAAAGTCTTATCGTAATCCTTAACAAGAACCGAAACTTTGAGGAGGTCCTTTATTAGCGCAGACATGCGGTTCGCTGAATTTTTTATCTTTGCGGAATACTTTTTAGCATGGTCGCTCAAATTTGATTCAGGGCCTGAGAGGAGTCCCGCAAAGGTTTCAATTTTCCGTAACGGCTCCTGTAAATCGTGGCTGGAAATAAATGCAAATTGTTCAAGCTGTTCATTCACTTTCTTAAGCTCATTTTGTGATTCACTCAACTCAATATTTCTTTTGTGCAATTCATCATTCGTGGTAGTGAGTTCTTCGTTCGCAGATTGTAACTCCTCTTTTGAGCTTTCTAATTCTTCATTCACACTTTGCAGTTCTTCATTCGAGGACAAGATCTCCTCATTGTTGGCCTGCAGTTCTTCATACGTCGTCTCATACTCCTCGTGCGTGGTTTTGATCAGAAGCCGTGATTGAACTAATTCCTCCTGAAGTCTTAAGATTGTTCGTTCTTTCTGATCATTCCGACTTTTTGATTTTACCCCTTTACCCTTTGACAAAGGCTGCATCGTCGTGATATACTCCTTAAATACAATCAGATAGAAAATATCCCCTGCTGTCTTTTTAGGCACAACCTCCAGCGTGATCTCCAGCGGTATCTTATTATTATAAATCTTTATAGCTTCTTTCGTTGCGGCTTTTTCCGTTAACCGAGCCTGTTGTAATAAACTCCCCAGGTCTATCAGAAGGTCTTCCCTTATCATCTTTAAAATATTGAAACTTGCTCTACCGGTAACTGGGGCTAGGTAGGAAGAAGTAACGCCAAAAAATTGAACGATTTTCATGCTTCTATTTACTACAACACTTGGATATACATACTGTGATAACATGAGTTTGCCAATATCCTTTTCCAAGTCAGCATGATGATCTGCATGATCCTTCTTGAAAGAAACATGTGCTGGTGAATGAATCGTGAATTCAAGTTGCCCTGAGTTCGTTTGTTTACGTGTATAGAGTTTAATTTTTTTATCCAGCGGTTCAAATAAATCGGTTGAGTACCCGATAGTCTCCGACTTACCTAAAAATAGATACCCAGCAGGTTTTAGTGCATAATGAAATGTTTGCAATACTTTTTTCTGCGGATTGGTTTCCAGGTAGATCAATACATTCTGACAACTGATGAGATTGATGCGCGAAAAAGGCGGATCTTTAAGCAGATTGTGTTGGGAGAAAACACAAACCTCACGCACAAATTTGGCGATCTGATATCGGCTTTCAACTTTTTTAAAATAACGTTTCAGTCGATCTGGAGAAACCCGCTGAAGAGCGCTCAAAGGATAAAAGCCCGTTCGTGCTTCTTCAATCGCGTTGGCGTCTAAATCCGAAGCAAAGATCTGAATGGGAATGGTAAGCTCTTTTTTTTCTAAGAACTCAAACAAAGAAATCGCTATGGAGTACGCTTCTTCACCAGTAGAACACCCTGCAACCCAAATTCGTATTGGTTCATTCGTTTTTTCTTGTTTAACAAAGGACGGAAATACCTCTGTCGCAAGAATTTTATAAAAATCCTGATCGCGAAAAAAACTGGTAACGTTAATTAAAAAATCGTTGTATAATTCCGTTACCTCTTTGGGCCTGGTCTTTAGCATCGAAGAATAATCTTCAAGCTTATCAAACTTGTTTAAAACCATTCTTCGCACCACACGTCTGTAAATGCTGGCTTGTTTGTAATGGAGGAAAAAGTCAATGCCCGATCTATTCTTAACAATTGCCAATATTTTTTTTAACTCTTCGGAGTGAAGATTTATTTTCTTCCCGTGCTCCGCTTCGATTTTTGCAGATGGTAGTACCGTATAGGGTATTTTCCCCAGCCGTGCAAGTTCTTTTGCTATCCCTTCCGGTGGCAGCAAGAAATCCACATATCCTGAATCTTGGGCATGTTGAGGCATACCCGAAAATTCGGCTGTTTTATCCTGGGCGAAAGTAATTCCTCCTTCGGCCTTAATTGCTTTTAGACCCAGTGTCCCATCCGTTGCCGTACCCGATAAAATTACACCGATAGCATTATTCTTATAAAGCGATGCTAACCCAGTAAAGAAATAATCGACAGCAAAATTACCAATGGTACTTAGAGCTCGGGGTGCCAGTTTAAGATGACCATCTACTACACTCATAAAAGTGTTAGGTGGGATTACAAAAATATGATTTGCTTTAAGTTCCATCCCGTCTTCCACCGTATGGACCTGCATCTTAGTTTTAGATCGAACGACTTCAGTTAGTGAACTTTTATGAGTGGGCGAGAGATGCATGATGAGGACATACGCCATTCCAAGATTTGGCTCAAGGTAACGTAACAGCGTTGTAAAAGCTTCAAGACCCCCTGCGGAGGCACCAATCCCGACGATAGGAAAAGCCTTTATAGCTACATCCTTTTCAGGCATTTTTGTTCCAGATGGTCTCTTTTGACGTACTTTTTTTACCGGTAACTTTTTGATTCTGGTAGAGCGAGCTGATTTAATTTTTTTCACGGTTTAGGTCAACGGAATTAACAAAGAAATGGGAATGCAAGGGTAATTTAGCTAAAATCGGCATGCTTAGCAATTTAACAGTGTTTAACGGTATTGGAGTTTCCAAAAGTCCAGTTCCTAGCAATGGGCATTTAAATATATAATGAAACGTAGTTAGTGAGTTATCAACCAAGCAACCGTTGCCATATCGCGGTTTAAGAGTAGGTGAATATATTGAGGCAAGCAAAGTCGTTGCTTCAGATAATGGTCAGAGATATTACTTGAAACTATATCAATGGCAAAACGTCGTAGTTGTAGGAGCTACAGCAGAGGACGTAATCGCCTTAAAGGGCATTTGTAGTCATACAAAGGATTTCGCGGATCTATTTTTGTTGTGCTTCATATACACGCCGCCTCGCGCAGTAATCTTCTGCCATTCTTACAAAAGCGGGCTTTTAAGGCCAAAACACGATCGCAAAAAAGTAAAAAAGCAATTTCATAGGCCGATCTGGCTTCACCCATACGAACTCCTACTGCGAGAGAAAAAAATTCCCTCAGCGCGGCATAAATTGCACATTTCCCAAACCCCACACCTTTATCTTATAAGTAAAATGTAAGTATTTACTAAGGCATGATTTTTTCTCGTGTGTTTGTGATGTTCAATTAAGATAGGAAGTTAAGAATGGTTGTGTCTACTCCAACAATGGAAAAAAACAAAAGCGTCATTTCAATTTTAGAACTGAAGCGATTGTTGTTTACCATCCAAGATCATAATATGCCAATTTTCCTCCGTTACAGGCTAATCGGTGAAATGTGGCAGTCTAATTTTATGAAAGTCAGCGAGGTCACAGAAAACGGAGCGATACTAATTGATGAATCCGGCAACAAACTCATCGTAATTACGGATCTCTCCCATATCATCCAATTCGAATTGGATGGGCGGATCCATGCATTCGAACCAAACTATCATTACGATTTAAGTCTGCAAGAAACAGAATGATAGAATCCTTCAATTTGAAGGTATTCTATCAGAATTTCAGTTGGGTACTTCGAAAGTTGTGCAGAAAAACAGTCCGTATACGCTGTGGCTATCTATCTTGGGTCAGCGATCTTGAGAATTAATTTCGATCCGATTTATCTCTTGCTTCCTCAGCTTTTTTTGCTTGCTTGTCAGCATTTCTACGAGCTTTCTGAGCTTTCTTTTCGGATTTATAAGCATTTTTGGATTCTTTCGCTGCATCGCTAGCGTCTTCCTCGACGCGTCGGGCTTCTTTTGCTACTGCTTTCGTCTCCCTGCGCTCAGTCTTTACTTCATCCATCTTTGTTTCATCTAGCTCTTTTTGTGACTTTATTTGCTCTTTATCCAGACGGTCATCGTTAACCTGTGTAGTTTCTATGGATTCCTGGTCCTGGGCATACAACGAGGTTGTTAAAAGCGATAACACGCTTAAACTAAGCATCAAAATTAGTATTCTAAATTTCATAATTGGTTATCCTGCATTTGAGAGGACGTACATATAACAAGCCCTGACAGCAAATCGTTACCAGATGCTGATTTATATTTTTATGTGTGAAAAGAACGCCGTTTACCAGGGATTGAGTGCGTATGGGAATCACGTTATCGCTAAAAAAACATATTTTAAACATATATACCTTCGAAACTGTTAGACCGTTGACTCCGGCTGAAATATTTTCGTCTTTGGGCCGTTGTATTGAGACCGGATAATCATTTTTATCAATCTCCTTTATACTTCCTATAATAAATCCTTTTTCAGGTTAGCTACTACGCTGACATATAGATTTATTATTTTTTAGTTTAAATTGAAGCCCTCAACTTGATGCCTAATACTATTCTTACTTATTTAATTCCATTTATGACCCTCCTCGCAGGCCTTTTCGGCGCTGACAAAATACGCTTAGAAGATATCACTCACATTCAAGATGGATCCCCCAATATTATCGTCTGGGCTGCCCCTGTGATGTTTTTATTTGTGCTTATCGAATATTTGATCTCCTATTTTCAAGGCAAGCCGTATTATGAAAAGAAAGAAACATTTGGTTCCATACTGGTAGGCCTGGGAAATGTTATCATAGGAGTACTATTAAAGACCATTTTATTTTACATTTTCATATTTATCTACAATGTATTGCCCTGGAGAATGTCTTTAAACTGGTGGATGTTCATTCCTTGTTATATAATTTTTGATTTCTGCAGTTATTGGGCGCATAACATTTCGCACAGGCAACGCTTCTGGTGGGCAACGCATATCGCGCATCATTCGGGCGAGCATTATAACCTTACCGTTTCATTCCGGTTGAGTTGGGTCCAATATCTTAAAGTCATTTTTCTTTTTCCCATTGCCTTATTGGGATTCCATCCCGTTATGTTTTTTGTTACTAACCAGATCGCTATCCTATTTCAATTCTGGGTTCATACCGAGTACATTCGAAAGCTACCGCGGTTTATCGAATATTTTCTGGCGACACCGTCAAATCACAGGGTTCACCATGGTTCGCAACCAAAATATATAAACAAGAATTATGGTGCTACATTTATAATTTGGGATCGCATCTTTAAAACCTATCAGCCAGAGGAGGAACAGGTCGTGTATGGGCTGACGCATAACATTTCGAAAAAGGGCAATCCCATTCACATTAACTTTCATGAGTTTATGAATATTTTCAGAGATGTAAAACAGGCAAAAGGCTGGAGAAAAAAATTATTCTATATTTTTGGGAACCCTGAAAAAATTGCGAAAGCCAATATCTTAAAGTGATATTAGTTTCGAGCGCTAAACAAAAAAACTACTGCATTTCGCGAGGTTTCACATAAAATGCAAAGGCAACGGTTCAAAAATTCATCAGAATTAATGTAATCCAATCGTGATTTCAATTAATTGGATGTAATTCTTTATCAGGCAATTGAAAAATCTATCTATTCAAGCTATTCAAGAATAATTTTTCCCTGTTGTCAAAGCATTAAAGCAACTGGATAAAAAAAGATTATGAAATCATTGACTAAAAAAGCTTCAGAGCTTTTTCAGTCTAATAGTATTTGGGATAGTTTGTAATGTGATGGTTTGGAAATAGCCAAGTAAGATGTAGACGATCTGGTATGCTCCAAATTGAAACTGAAACACGTCCAAGCACGGTTCAGGATATTATGAGAGCTGTATATCTGCAAAAATCAACTCAAGTTCGGGTTGACTTATGCCCAGCTTCTCTTCTAATTTTTTGAGCATACTATCTCTTTTGCCTTCTTCAAACAAAAAATCTTCATCGCAAAGGATGGGAAATCTCCTTTTGAGCAAAATCTTTTGTTCTCGCCAGCTTCTAATAATATTCATATAGTAAATGTAAGCAGAATCGATTGTTCTATAGAGTACAACGCTTTTATTCTTTTTTAGGTGCAAATTATTGGGTAGCTGAAGGGAATTTATTTTAATAGCTGGCTTATAACCGGTAATAAACCCCAATTTAGCCCTTTGACGGGTACTTTCTTAATTTGAAACAATTGCGTAACTAAAGCGGACGTGTTTGACGTAGGATGCCCTAAAGGTTAATTCATGAAGGGCAAAAACCGTAACTAATCAAAAAGGTCTGATGGATTTTAGCCATTCTGAGCGAACAGGGCAGAATGCAGTTAACTCTAAGGCTGATGCATCATTAAATCGTTAATTATTTTCTGAACGACGGAGCTAGGTTGGTCTTCTATTAAACGGCAATGCCCCTTTCCCTTAGGATCCCAGGTATTGCTACCATCTTCACTAACGATGATCGCTCCACATGATAATTTATAGAATGGTTTAGCTCCCCGAACCGCTACCAGTACAGCCGTCTGATCCCAGCTCATTCTTCCATCCTTATCCTGTGGATCCATTGGAATTGAGATGCGGAAAACATCCTTTACCGGGCTATTCTTTATTTTATTGTTCTGTATTAATGGAAGCCCTGATTTAATATTTGCCCCTATTTCGAAACCGCTTAAGATGATTGGTTTTTTAAAATTTTCAAATGTGTAACGTGAAGCTTTCGCATCCCTTTCGACATTGAACTCCTTACCTGACGGAAACTTGCCAGCCATGCACACCATCCTGTTTACTTTTTTCTGCACAAGTTCTGCTCCAGATAACGGGGAGTGTTCATCCTTTTGCGACTGAAGAAGGTTTGAAATATTGGTCAGAAATCCTACGGTAACAATGGTGACACTATTATCCGGTTGTTCGGTAAGAATCCTTCTGTATAATTTGACAGCATCAACTGTTTGGTCATTGTTATTTATTGAATGAGGGTATTTTGCAATTAAGGTATCGCTCCAATGCTGAATGTCACGCAACGTCAACGCTTCTCCACGAGGTACACCAATCGGTAAATCCCGTCTTTTAAAATAGGTATTCAATACACTGAGCACAGCGCCAACACCATCGTATTTAGTACTGGCGACGGTTGCCAAAATCTTTGCTTCACCTTTATCTGCGAACGCATGCAACAGGGTGATGGCACCGACATCGTCATAATCGGGTCCCATATCAGTATCGAAAATTACTGGGACGGGTTTTATTTCTGTTTGCGCTGACGCTGCAGAAAAATAAAAAACCAAACTAACTAGGAGTACTTTTTTAGCCAAAGCTATTTCTATCATGGTTGTATTGCTTAAATATTTTGTCTTTTCAATTCACTGACAGCAAAGTCGGCAGCTCGTGCGGTTAACGCCATATACGTTAGCGAGGGATTCTGACATGCACTGGAAGTCATGCAGGCACCGTCGGTAATGAAAACATTTTTTGCAGCCCATACCTGGTTGTGTTTATTCAGGATGGAGGTCTTTTGATCCAGACCCATACGAGCAGTTCCCATTTCATGAATGTCAAGCCCGGGGGCTTGCTCTGTGTCGTGAATACGAATGTCCTTGAAGCCGGCTTTTTCCAACATCTCCGCGCCGCTTGCTAAAATATCTTTCAACATAGCGAGCTCGTTTTCTTTGTAGGTGCAGTCAATGGCGAGCTGTGGTATTTCCCATGCATCTGTTTTACTTTTATCCAGATATACTTTATTTTCTGCATAGGGCAAGCACTCACCCATTCCCGTCATCCAAAAGTCCCATGGGCCTGGTTTAGTAGGAGCTTCTTTAAGTGCTGCGCCAATGAGATCATTTGTTTCCCCCGATCTCCGCGAACCGCCTGCGGCGAAAGCATATCCCCGGCTGAATGTTTTCTGTACATCTTGTCCCACATTCCTGTAACGTGGCATATACACGCCTGCGGGCCTTCGTCCGGAAAAATACTGGTCCTGAAATCCCTCATACGATCCTCCTAGCTGTCCACGATAATTATGATTCATCAGGTAGTGGCCCAATACTCCGCTGTCATTTCCAAAACCATCGGGAAACCTCGAAGAGGTAGAGTTAAATAAAAGCAACGCTGTGTTTAAGGTTCCTGCATTAACAAAAACTATCTTGGCGTAGAATTCCGTTTCCTCCTTTGTATTGGTATCAATGATTCGCACGCCCTTGGCTTTTTGTTTCTGCTCATCATAAATAATCGAATGTACAACGGAGAAAGGCCTCAGTGTCAGGTTTCCTGTATCTTTCGCGGCAGGTAGTGTGGCTGAGTTGCTGCTGAAGTATCCTCCATACGGGCAACCTCTGGCGCATAAGTTCCTGTATTGACAAACTCCACGCCCTGGCATAGGGACCGATAAATTTGCCGTACGGGAAATGATGAGTTGCCGGTCGCGGTAATTTTTTTCAATGCTGTCCGTGAAATATTTTTCGATACAATTCATTTCCATTGGTGGAAGAAACTCACCATCCGGGAGGTGGGGTATTCCATCCTTGTTGCCGCTGATGCCCACAAATTTTTCTACATACGAATACCAGGGTGCGATGTCTTTATAACGGATGGGCCAGTCAACGGCAATTCCCTCCTTTGCATTTGCTTCGAAGTCAAGGTCGCTCCAACGTTGTGTCCAGCGCGCCCACATTAACGACTTACCGCCTACCTGATAACCCCGGATCCAGTCGTACGGTTTTACTTGCTGGTAGGGATGCTCCTTGTCTTTTACGAAGAAGTGTTCCGTGGATTCCGTAAAAGCATAACATTTGCTGACGATGGGATTTTCTTCCCGAAGCTGACGGGACAATTGTCCCCGGTGTGGCAGCTCCCAGGGATGCTTGTTCGCCGTAGGGTAATCCTTCACATGTTCAACATTACGGCCCCGCTCGAGGACCAGCGTCTTCAATCCTTTTTGACACAATTCCTTTGCAGCCCAACCTCCGGAGATACCTGAGCCGATCACAATGGCATCGAACGTTCGCTGCTGCACGCTTTTGATATTAAGATTTGTAGAATCCTGTTTTATACTCATAGCTACCATCCAAAAATGTTTTTAACATATTGCCTGCTTTTTTTCCAACTTTCCCTGACCTCATTTACCGGAGGTGCATCAAATGCGAGCTCAATGGCAGCGCGACCGCCGTAATTTATTTCATTTAACGCCTTGGCTATTGCCTGAAAATCCATCACACCATCACCCACTGCTTCAGTCCACTTACCATCCGCCTTTTGATCGCGAATGTGCATATACACCATCTGTCGTCCGTACGTTTTGATGAACCACACGGGATCAACACCACCTCTGACCAGCCAATTTAGATCAGGGCCAAGTTTTATTTCTGGGATTCTTTTCAGTATTCCCTTTAGGTCATGCATGTTATTCTCAACTTCAAAGGTATGGTTGTGAATGTTGGGTTGTACCTTATTTTTTTCACAGATCTTCATGATTTGTTTGAGAAGGTCGGCCTGCGCATCTAATTCTTCTTCTGACTTCATCCGCTTAGCATTACCGACGGTAATGCCAAACATATCTCCCTTCAATTGATGCAGTCGTTCCACCACCAACTCAACATCTTCCAGTATCCGGGTATGCTGTGAACGATCCCACATGTCTCCGGAGTATGATGAACCCGTTACAGGTACTTTGTATTTTTCGATGAGTTCCTTTACACGCGGTACGATGTCGCTGTGATGAAGGTTTGAGTCCATCATTTCAACGCCCTGAATACCCGCATAACTAAAATCCTGGAAAACCTGCTCCAATATAGGCGTACAGTCCCAGTCTGGCGGATAGCGACTGGCATAAACCCAGAGATGTCCGCACACCTGAACTTCAGCAGCATTTTTTCCCTCTTTCGCCCATCCCTGAAATACAGGGCTCAATATCACAGAACCACCAAGGCTCATAGATATTTTAAGAAATTCGAGGCGTGATTGATCTTTTTTCATTTTTTTGGTAAGGCAAAAGCCACATAAGAATCTCCCGAACGCGTTCCCAACTTTCCACCACCACAAGCAATGACAATAAACTGACGGCCGTCCACTTCGTACGTGGCCGGCGTAGCAAATCCGGACGCAGGTAAGGTGGTTTCCCACAATAGCTCCCCGGTCCTTTTATTGAAAGCGCGGAATTTCGAATCCTTTGTTGCCGCTATAAAAAGTAACCCCCCCTTTGTTGGGACCGGTCCACCATAGTTTTCCGTGCCGGTCTCCTTCGCTCCCATGGCTTTCATCTTTTCATCAACCCCTAATATTTTTTTCCAAAGGTGCTTTCCGGTATTCAGATCAATAGCCGTAAGCGTTCCCCATGGTGGCGCAATTGCCGGGTATCCTTCCTTAGTGATAAATTTATTATATCCTGAAATATTGTAAGGCAGTTTTCGGAATTTTTCTTCCGGTGAAAGTTTGCGGTCATACTTCTTCTCCAACTCTTCTTTCTTGTCGAGCAGGAAAGCCGCGATAGCACTTTTTTCTTCTGTGCTTAAGTGCTGAAAACCGGGCATCATTCTTCGTCCTGTGTTTACAAACTCCACTAGAGTTTGAGGTGTATAATTTTTACTTACTTCCAGCAGAGAAGGATAGGTACCTCCCCCTTTTCTGTTCACCCCATGACAGGACATGCAATGCTGTTTGTACAAACGTAGCCCAGCCTGACCGTAGTTTTCCACTTTCGCGGCTTCGTCCGCATCTAACATCTTCAGTATCCATGGCATTTCATTGGCATTGACATAGAGTATGCCGGTGGTGGGATCAATGGCAGGACCACCCCATTCCGCTCCGCCATCAAACCCCGGGAAAATAATAGTCCCCTCTTTTGACTGCGGTGTAAATAATTTTCCCGTATGCAGATTTTTCAGTTGCTCTTTGAGCTCTGCCTGTTCAGCTTCCGGCAAATAGGGATTGATGTCTTTTTCAGTGAAACTCTGACGAACAAAAGGGGCAGGCTTTTGTGGAATAGGTTGAGTAGGCCAAAGTTTTTCTCCCGTAAGGTGTGTAACTGTATCAACGGGAGTCTCCACTATCGGGAATAAGGGTTTTCCAGTTTCCCTATCGAAAAGAAATACAAATCCTGTTTTGGATGTCTGAGCAACAGCATCTACTTTTTTACCGTCATGGTTTACGGTTACAAGAACTGGATAGGATGAAGGATCCCAGTCCCATGTATTGTGATGAATGTACTGAAAATGCCAGATGCGTTTTCCAGTATTGGCATCCAATGCGAGCAGACAATCTGTATAAAGATTAGAGCCTCTTCTTTTACCACCATAGAAATCCATCGAGGCAGAACCGGTTGGAATGAAAGCAATGTCCCGATCATGATCGATGGTCATTCCCATCCAATTATTTCCGCCACCCGATAGTTTCCAGGCGTCCGGATCTTCCCAAGTTTCATAACCGGGTTCGCCTGGTTGAGGGATGGTGTGAAAAATCCATTTCATTTCACCCGTCCGCACATCAAAGGCGCGGATATGGCCTGGCGCTGCATCCATACCTTCCGACACCCGAGTCCCGGTTAACAGCAAGTCTTTGTAGATCGAAGGAGCAGAGGTATGGGTAATGAAAAGATTTCGAAAGGCTTCGCCCAATCCGATATGAAGATCAATTTTTCCTTTTGTGCCAAAGCTTTCAATCACTTTACCTGTTGTTGCATCAACCGCATGAAGGTGTGGACCTGCTGTATAAAAGATCCGATGATCATCCTTGCCATCGCTCCAATAGGCAACGCCACGGTTATTGTTCAGATTAAAATGTCCGCGTTTATCTCCTTTAATAGTATCGAACGGAATGTACGCCCATTTTTCAATGCCTGTAGCCGCGTCAATGGCAAATAGTTTCAACTTTGGAGACGTGCCATACAACACTCCATTAACAATTATCGGGTTGCACTGAATTTGTGAATGCGCGGCTGTATCGACGTCACCTGCATGATACTCCCAGGCTACTTGTAATTTTTGAACATTCGAAGTGTCTATTTCGGAAAGGGAAGAATATTTATTCCCAGAAGGATTACCGCCAACCATTTTCCAACCCGCGTAATCCGTTTCCTTTTTTTCGCCGCATGAAAATAGGCTTGCGGAGATTAAAATAATAAAACCGTTAAAAGTTAGCTTGAATAATTTCGTCATTTTTCAAATCATAAGTTTGATTATTCAAAAGGCAAATACACATCCTGTATTAACAGAACTCATCTTAATTCATAAGAAGGCTGCTGTAATATACTTAATACACTTGATTTTGCTTGGCACGTACTGTACTGGCTCTACATTTTTGAATAATAAGTTATAGCTCCCAAGTAATCATCTTGCCTTTCTCCTTCAAAACATTAAGTTTTTCTAAAAATTTTTCCTTTTGTTGTACCGGAACAGAAATTTTCATGTTGCATGTTTCCTCGAAATGTTGTTCGGTAATTTTAAGATCAAACTCTTTTACATATCGCATGATTTCTGATGTTACCAGGTAGTCAAAAGTGAGCCGGATTATTTCTGTTATTTCTTTTTCAACAATTTGGGCCTTGCTCAAAACATCCTGGGCAGCATTTTTATACGCGCTTATCAATCCGCCCATTCCTAGTTTTACTCCTCCAAAATACCGTACTACCACAACCAATACATTAGTGACTTCCTTCGATCGAATTTGTCCAAGAATAGGATCTCCCGCTGAATGATTTGGTTCTCCATCGTCAAAAGCTCTGAAGTGATTTTTATTTGCGTCAAGCATCCATGCGTAACAATGGTGGCGGGCATCAAAATATTTTGCCTTTAACCTGTCAATTCTTTCCTTTATTTCCCCTTCGGTAGTCACTGGATACGCAAAAGCCAAAAATTTGCTACCTTTTTCCTTGTAAAATCCCTCCGCAGGGTCCTGAAGTGTTCGGTAAGAGTAAAGGGGCATGCAACTAGTAAGTCATTATTTGCGTCAAAGTAGAAGAATAAAAGGGCGGCCATGCAACCCCGCATTAGTTCATTTGTCTATCTATAAGTAAATTAACTTAAATGAAAATATGAAAACGCCAGTACTTATCCTTTCCATACTCATGTTGTTTGTGGGCTCGCTGTTGAAAGCACAAACTAAAGAAACGCGTAACGTAAGTACTTTTACGAAAATTATTTTCCGCGTGCCGGGCAAGCTATACCTCCGGCAAGGTTCCCCTCAAAAAGTTGTACTTGAAGGTAAAAAAGATATCCTGGAAGAAATAGAAACAGAAGTAGACGGCAGCAGGCTGGTCATTGGAAAGGAAGGCAAATGGGATTGGAATTGGGCTAATGATGATCAAGTGAATGTCTACATCACCGTTAAAGATATTGAAGGTTTAACCGTTGGTGGCTCTGGTGATTTGATTGGTGAGACAAAAATTACAGCTGACGATATTGCTCTCAACGTAAGTGGCTCAGGTAATATGAAAGTGGAAGTGGATGCTTCGGGAGATATGGAAGCTGACGTCTCCGGTTCAGGTAATATTGATCTGAAAGGAAAGTGCAAAAACTACGACAGTGATGTTAGCGGCTCAGGCAAAGTGTTCGTAGCGATAGCGGTTGCCGGGAATGCAGATTTTGGTGTTTCCGGATCAGGAAAGATTGAAGCGAGCGGGTCCGCCTCCAGCGTAAAAGCTTCTATCAGCGGATCAGGTAAAGTGCTCGCCGCAAACCTGGAAACAAATAGCTGCGAGGTCCGTATCTCTGGTTCCGGGGATGTTGAAATCAATGTTAAAAACGAAATAGATGCTGTTATATCCGGCAGTGGAAGCGTACGGTATAAGGGCAATCCAAATAAAATAAATAGCCATTCCGCAGGCAGTGGACACGTGAGAAAATTATAGAGCAGGTTTTAGACGAAAATTTTATTAGAAAGCGAAGGAAATAAATCCTTCGCTTTTTTATTTTGTTAGATCTAGTACTAATTCACAAGACATGGAAATACATTTGGAAACGGCGCTGCAATTATTGATCTCATTTGGTATTGGTACGGCAATTGGTCTTGAACGCGAATATCGAAGCAAAGCAGCTGGATTACGAACGATGATCATGATTTGTTTTGGGTCTACCATCTTTACAGAGATTTCTATTTCCATTGGAGAATCGTCACCCGACCGGATTGCTTCTACTATTATTACAGGTATTGGCTTTTTAGGAGCAGGTGTGATTTTTAAAGATGGTCTTACTATAAATGGTATTACCACCGCGACCACAATCTGGATTGCAGCGGCCCTCGGCATGGCTGTGGGCGCTGGTGAATATTTTATCGCCTTACTTGGATCTGCTGTGGTCCTTATTGTATTGTCACTCTTTGAGAATATCCAACGTGTTGTTGTTCGGGCGCATCAGGCGAGGTCTTACAAAATTACGTTCGAAGGTGATAAGTCGTTTATTACTTCTCTAGAAAATGAAATGAAAAAATTGAAGCTGCGTTTTAACAAATCGCGTGATATAAAAAATCAAACGGATTATATGGTGGCTTATGAGGTTTATGGTAGTGAGAAAAAATTAGAAGAACTGAACTTGTATTTAAAGGCTGCGACGCAAGTAAAGGCGTATGAATATTAATGGTAGCCAAATGCGAAATTGGGAATGATGATAGCCGTTTTGCGGACTTTGCGTTTCCTATCTTAGCGTTCTTTGCGTGAACTGCTTTCTTTGATTTAGTAAAGATGAGCCCGCAATTAACTTCTTATTTTTCAACTAATGGTCACAAAGAAACTCGGAAGACATCAAGAAAGTTGTGTCACCGTAGCGGTGCAATATTGAAACTTAAATCAGGGAGCATATCTGTGTTCCTGAATTTCCGCATTGTAGCAGGGGATTGCTTCACGCTTACACACAAAACCCACACTTCGTTGCCAATGACGAAACGTTCCAATAACGGGAACCTTCTAAAAACTTAGTGAATCGAAACAGTAGGCCAACCCTTACTATCCCATTCAATTTTCTCTATTTTCAGTTTAGGTTTTCCCTCGTCTGCCGCATCGTACGCATGAAAGATGAGATAATCCGTTCCATCAAAAGTATAGGCTGAATTGTGTCCGGCTCCAGGCCATGCAGCATTTCCCTGAACTACTATACTTCCCCCACCTTGATCCATTTTTACACTATCCTTGTCGACATACGGTCCTTGAATTTTAGCAGCACGTCCAACAACAACTTTGTAATCACTTTTAATCCCACGACAGCAATGATCAAATGACACAAACAAATAGTAGTAACCATTCTTCTTAAAAATAAACGGTGCTTCAACAGATCCTTCGCCAGCTTTATAGTCATCCGTTTTAAAATCGCGCGGACGTTTTGAGATCGTATACCATTCCTGAGGTTCCGCTATCGTTTTAAAATCTTCATTCAGCCTTACTAATTTCATTCCACTCCAAAACGAACCAAACGTCAACCACGGTTTCTGATCATCATCGAAAGCGAGATTCGGATCAATTGCGTTCCAAAGATCGCGACCAGGAACTGATTGAATTACCTTTCCGTGATCAATCCACTTGTAGTTGGATGATGTTGGATCCAACGTTTTATTTGTAGCAACACCGATACAGGAAGTATTTTTTCCAAAAGCAGAAACAGAATAGTATAGATAGTATTGTCCATTATGAAAAGCAATGTCCGGGGCCCAAATATGGCCTTTAAAACCCGGGATAGTTTCGACTGCCCAAGGAGGTGGAGCATCGAATACAGGTTTCTCTTTTTTCCAATTTTTTAGATCAGCAGAGGAGAAAACCGAAATACCCATGCCGGTACAAAACAGGTAATACGTATTCTGCTGCTTTACCATGACCGGATCATGGACACGAATATCCTGCGCGAAAATCTCACAACTAAGAAAGAGCGCGATACCGATTAGTAAAATGCGAGTTTCTTGTGCACGTCGATTCATTTTACAAAGTTTTAACTCTGACAACAGACATGGAATGAGCCGGAAGGGAAACCTTAATGTTTTTAGATTTTACAGGAATTGACTGCTCTGCAGGACTGATCTGTGTTGGATTATCCAGGGAATTCACTCCATCCAGGTTTTCGCTTTTCAGAACTAACATGCTTGCATTCGAGGCAAGTTTTTTAGCGCCGCTAAGCTGAAGATTGCTTGATTGAACTTTGTCGGACGTATTCACCACTTTCACAATAATCTCCTTTGCGTTCTTGTCCCACACGGCAGAAGCGTACAAACCAGTTTGCCCATTTACCTTATCCTTCCCCAATAAAATAGGGAGAACATGCGTACCCTTATGGTTGGCAAATAATTTTTGAACATAATAATTTGGTGTGCCATATGATCTCAGGTTATCGAACCAAATCAAATCCGGAGTCCACTGCCAATTTTCAGCATGAGCAAACAAAGGTGCATAAGACGCCATGTGCACCACATCGGCATTCCGCTCAAGCCCTGTCATAAAAGCGGCTTCGGATAGAGCGCATTTCCAGTTGTTCTTGTTATCCGGACTAACTACTGCTACACTTTGCGCAGCATATTCTCCGGCAAATATTTTCGGGCCTTTCCGGTCATAGTTGTCGTAGCGATTTGAATTTTTTAAAAACCACTCAGTATCTTTATAGTAATGCTCATCAACGATTTCAGCATTCAGTTCCTTAAGTTCTTTTGAGGCATATTCGAAAAGTTCTCCTTCCGCGAAAGGACCTGTACCCGATACGATCTTGATATTGGGATACTTCTCTTTAATTGCTTTCGTAAATACTTTATAACGCTCGATGTATTGCGGGCCCCATTGCTCATTCCCTACGCCAATAAACTTTAAATTAAAAGGAGCCTGATGACCCATTTCGCCGCGCAACTTTCCCCATTGTGACGTAACCGGTCCGTTGGCGAACTCAATCAGATCAAGAGCATCCTGAATGTAGGGATCGAGCTCATCCATGGGAACCAGCTCTGCCGTGTTGAACTGGCAGGCCATCCCACAGCTAATAATAGGAAGGGGCTCAGCACCGATATCCTCTGATAATTGAAAATATTCAAAAAATCCTAGTCCAAAACTTTGAAAATAATCAGGCGCTGGCCGGTGATTGAATTCCGTATTCCATCGATTAATCATCGATTCCCGGTCTTCTATTTTACCCACGGTTTTTTTCCACTGATATCGTGTGGCTAATTCCCTTCCTTCTACAATGCAACCACCAGGAAACCTGAGAAAACCGGGTTTCATATCGGCAAGCAGTTGAACAAGATCTGCGCGCAATCCTTTAGATCGCTGCTTCCATGTATCCTGCGGAAACAAAGAGATCATATCAATATCAAGCGCACCTTTACCTTCAAACCAAATATTAAGTTTTGCTTTGGGGTCTGTACCTGACGCCTTAAAGCTTGCTTTATATTCCTTCCATGTTGTTCCAGTAGGCGTAAGCGTTGTTTCTCCTAAGACGGTACCCTTACTGTCCACCAGTTCTATCCTGAGCTTCGTGCTACTACCCTCATGCTGCTTGGCCAGAATGGAAAAATTATATTGCATATCTTTTTTAACACCCATTCCGCGAAATCCTTCATTGGTTAATCCATAACCTTTATCTGCATTTACAGTAATCCTGGCAAAACGTGGGCTTGATGTTTCTTCTTTATCTCTAATGATGTGTGCAAAACCAGATTCTTTGTTAAGGGAGAAGCGGTCAGATTTCTGTTCCGTCCAACCCATCATGGGATGCGAAAATTCGAAAGACCTATTCTTTACTAACTCAGCATAAAGACCACCATCTGCTGCGAAGTTGATATCCTCAAAAAATATTCCCCACATAGTGGGTTGTACCTCAGCAAGAGGCTTATCAACCTGGACAGTAAGTTTTGACGATAATTGCGCTGATAGCTTAGCACAAAAGAAAAATACAATCGGTAATGTGAGCAAGTGTCTGAACTGCATAAGTTATTTAGTTATAGGTTCTATCAATTGAACTAGATGAAATTATTTTTAAACTCTATTTTTTTCCCCAGATGGCTATTCCGCTATTATTCAGCCCGGTGAAGACAAGACAGGACTTTTTATTTTCCCAATCTCGTCCTCGCTCAACAATTACCTTATCGAGGGATGTATTGTTCCAATTCAATTCGAGCCAGGGCGCGTCGTAAGTCCACTGATTGTTTGCATCGTTATTAAATGTTCCATCGGCATTTAGCTGTAATGGAATAGCTTCCTGAAAATCAGGTGAGATTTGCTCATTCGCAAAACCAGGAACTACCCGGTAGTCAAGCGCAATTTTCTCCCAGGTGCCAGCAAGTTCGTCCTTTAATACTGGAGTTTGTTCCGTGCCAGCAAATCGCTGTGGCGAAACAACGGGCCATCCTTCTTCAGTCCAGAAAATCTTACGCACATGGAGCACCATAAAATATTTATCCACGCCGGGCCTTCCCTGATGTGCCATGTAGTATTGTCCTTCGTTTTCAAAGACGGAAGGATGTGACGTGCCCTGCCATCCCCCGTGGTTCGCAAATTTATACGGGGCCAATATCATGGGAAGATTGTCCTCCACTTCATTCATATTTTTTCCATTGAAATCCAAAAATGGACCTTCAGGAGAATCAGATCGACCGACGCGAACATTATATTTTGTTTCCAGCCAGTCATATGCAATGAAAAGAAAATACTTGTTTAACGTTTCATTGAAGATAATTTCAGGCCCTTCAATATTCCCATTAATTATATTTCCGTAAAATCCCCTTTGTGCGATTCGGGTGCCTTTATCTCCATTGGTAGCTGCCAGGCCAGTAGTAGCATTTAATTTAAGAATATAAATTCCATCCCATGCCGAACCATAATACATCCAATGTTCTCCCGACGATGTTACAATAACGGTTGGGTCAATCGCATTTGTTTGAATGCTGTTGTTGTCGCGTGACACTACTGCCAATCCTGTTTCAGTCCACGGTCCTAGCGGACTTGGTGAAGTTGCTAATCCAATGACACTCAATCGGGGTTTAGCAGATGACAACGAATAGTATAGCCTGAATTCGTTTCCTACTTTCAAAATATAAGGCGCCCATAATGAATTGAAAGGTGTTCCTCCATTAGCTTCAATAAAATCAGAGCCTTGTTCCGGAAGGGAATTAAAAACAGAACCTACAAATTGCCAGTCAATTAAATCTTTGGACTTTCGGACTAAAATTCCAGGAGGAACTGTCACCCCATACGCTGCGTCCGTACTATAACAATAATAATATTCGCCCTCTTTTATGATAGAAGGATCATGCGTGTTATAGGGGCCCCACTTCATTCGGTCATTGTATGAAATTATGGAGGCATACGTGTCCGTAATCTTTTCAATATCAAATGGAACTTCTTCCGGGGGAGGTGGAGAGCCTGGATTGGGGATAGGTTGCTCGTCCGGATCTTTTGAGCACGAAGAAATTATCAACAGGAGATAAAATGTTCCTGCAAAAAAGCATACTTCTTTCAACTGAAAACTCATCTTTCGTTTCATGATTTTTATCTACTTCACTTCCAACACAACCACAGGAAAGTGAAAAATTGTAACAGGCACATTACAATCTTTTACGTGAGTACCTTTAAAAGACGCGGGCTTCCGTTTTTCCGGGCTTTCAAATGAATTAAAATCTTGAATTTTGGCGGATGAAGGTATCCGATCGAATCCTACCTTGGTGGCTTGCGACATGGGAGGTTCAGGTCGTGTTAGCGTTACTTTTTTTTTCAATGTGGGTGCTAGCTTTTGCAGTAAGTAACTTCTTGGTTCGGCGTTAACAGAACAGCAGATGTTGGAGTCAAATCTTGTTGGGTATTCAAATGAATTTCCTGATTCACGAAGCGCCTCTTCACGATCTCCCGACGCATGTAATTGATCACTTTATATTTCACCCTGGAAAACAAATAAGGAGAAAGGCTTTGTGCTATTGCCGTATGCCGGGTTACCCACAAACTGCTGAAAATATCCTGTACTAATTCTTCAGCCGCTTCTCTTGTCTTGACACCTTTAAATCCCAGCGAATAAAGTTGGGGCCAATAGCGGTGATAGATCTCTTCAAACGCTCTCATATCATCCTCTGCCAGAAGTTTTAGAAGGGTCTCGTCTGAATAACTTTCAAATTTTTTTAGCGGCATGAAAAAAATCAATATCTCTGGTTCTTTGATCTAAGATAATAATAAGTGTAAAAAAAACACCTATCCGGAACAGATATTTTCAACCGATTGAAATTGCTAGTGCGATGATTCAAATTGGGGAGACCTAAATAAACTTTACACCAACCTGATGAAGTTTACTGTATTTCTTTTTGTCGAATACATAATAAAAAGCGCCTTTTCTGGACGACACTTTATTTTTCTCGTTGAGCCTATTCAAAATTCCCAATGATAAAATTTTGCGGGTGAAGTTTCTCTTATCCAGGGGACTTTCATAGATCGCTTCGTATAGATTTTGCAATTGAAGCAGCGTAAACTTACCTGGTAATAGCTCAAATCCGATCGGATGATTAGCAACCTTTTGCTGAAGCCGTTCTGTGGCCTTCAGGACCATTTCCTTATGATCAAAAATTAGATCTGGTGTTTTGCTGAGTTCAAACCACTGTGCCTCGTGTTCTGATTGCATTTGTTCATTGTATTCGTCGATGTTAATGAGCGCGAAGTAGGCAATTGAAATTACTCTGCCTGCAGAATCGCGATTTACATCGCTGAAACAATACAGTTGTTCCATGTAGATGTTAGTCATGCCCGTGAGTTGATTGAGAATTCGCACAGCTGCTTCATCGGTACTCTCATCATGATTGATGAACCCACCCATGAGCGACCACTTTCCTTTCTCGGGTTCGAATCCGCGTTTGATCAGCAAGGCCTGAAGTTGCTTGCCATCAAAACCAAAAATAATGCAGTCTACTGCAACCAATATACGGTCCTGACTTGTGTACTTACTTATCTCCATAGGAAAAGCTTCGAATGTTATATTTCAATAAAAATTTATCTGCAAAATAAGCTTCTTCTACTGGTTGCATCAAATTTATCAACCGGTGAAATATAAATAACCTCCAATGATAACCACCAGAACAAAAATGGACGCTGCAATATCACGCCAGTCCCAACTTGCTTTCGACGCGGACCGATATTCGTCAGTCCTGGTGCTGAAAGTCAGATTTTTAATTTGACTATAGTCAGGTTCTTCAGTCATATAGCTTACAACAATCATCACGATTGCTGAAATGATAGTGATCAAGATGCTGAAGTACTGAAAGTTAATGTTACTCACAATCCAAAGGAATGAGCCTTCCTCATATCCCTGGGTCCAACCCAGTGTTATCGGTGTGTCTACGAGCATGCGGAACAATCCAACGGCAAAACCAATGATCATTGCCCACAAACAGCCTTGCGCATTAAGGCGCTTCCAAAAAACTCCAAAGAAAAACACCACGAAGATCGGTGGAGCAAGATAACCCTGCACAGCTTGTAAATAGTTATAAAGGCCTGTTGCCCCTTTCACGACCGGAATCCAGGCCATAGCAATCAGTACCATGACTACCGTTGCGATCTGACCCATACGTACAATTTCAGCCTGACTCGCTTTGGGGCGCAGCTTTTCATAAATATCAATTGTAAACAACGTTGAGCATGCATTGAAGACTCCGGCAAGAGATCCCATCAATGCCGAAAGCAATCCTGCAACTACAATACCGCGCAAGCCAGGTGGTAAAAGATGTTGAACTAATAATGGGAAGGCAGCTTGTGCGTGCGATGTTGCTTTTCCAGTGGCAGGATCATAAACCATTTCAAGGCCTGGAACTTTACCGCTTTTTGCAAGGGCGAAACATATCAGACCCGGGATGATAAAAAGGTAAACCGGAAATAATTTGAGCACGGCAGCAAAGATGCTTCCTCTGCGCGCAACTTGTTCGTTCGGTGCGCCTAATGCGCGTTGCACAATATATTGATCTGTGCACCAATACCAAAGACCGATAACCGGCGCGCAAATTGCCATACCCAGCCAGGGGAACTCACCATTAAAATACCACGCTTGCTTTACAAGCTGTCCAGTTGCATTTCTTTCTAACACGGGAGCCCATGAACTTTCAACTCCAACCGGAGTGAGTGGCTTCCAGAGATTAAACATTTCCGAACCGCAGAGCTCTCTTAGTTCACTCCACCCTCCTAAGGTGTTCAATCCATAGATCGTTAACATGGTTGATCCTAAGATTAAAATCACTACCTGTACAGCGTCGTTATAGGCTACCGCACGCATGCCGCCAAGAATCGTATATAGGCCGGTGAGCACGATCACAAGTACTGACCCAATCCAAAAACTATCAATCAATACACCGCCAAGTGTTATTTGAAGTTCAGGCAGCAACGTCGCGAAGACAACTCCACCTGCGAAAATTCCGACGGCAATTTTTGAAACAATAAAGGTTATGATCGACACAATTGAAAGTACATACCGTGACGAGGTGGAAAAACGCTTTTCCAAAAATTCGGGCATGGTGAACACAAGTGAGCGCGCATAAAAAGGAACGAAGACCCATGCCAGCACTAAAAGGCACCACGCATGGAATTCATAGTGTGCTAATGCAACACCATCTTTTGCGCCCGAACCGGCCAGGCCTACAATGTGTTCTGAGCCAATGTTCGAGGCAAAAATAGAGGCACCAATAACCCACCAGCTTAAATTACGGCCAGCCAGAAAATAATCGGCTGCATTCTTTTTGCTTTTCTTCACCACCCACCATGCAACTCCCAGGAGGATGCAGAAATAGGCTGCAATCACGATCCAATCCAAAGTTTGTAGTAAGCCCATAGGTTTGTATTTTTTATTACTTAGTTGAGGTTCTATTTTTTATCAGCAAGAGAAAGCACATACTCATCGGTAATAGACCTCATTCCATCTCAGTTCATTTTTGAGATAATAAAGGTCTGTATTTCTTCCGATGAGGATATATTCGATGCCTGCCATTGACGCAAAGTCTTCCATATGTTCTGAGGTTAAATTCTGACTATAGCACGTATGATGGGCGCCGCCCGCAAGTATCCATGCTGTGCACGCTGTGGCTATGTCCGGATATGGTTTCCATAAAACCCGTGCCACCGGGAGTTTAGGAAGGTCCTGCTGCGGCGCAACGGCTTCTACTTCATTAACCAGAAGCCTAAATCGGTTACCCATATCAACCACGGAGGCATTTAACGCCTGGCCTGGTGCACAATTAAATACCAGGCGGACAGGATCCGCCTTGCCGCCGATTCCCAATGGATGAATTTCGCACGAAGGTTTACCATCGGCAATAGATTCGCAGATCTCAAGCATGTGCGCCCCTAGTACCATGGAATTTGAAGGCTCAAAATGGTAGGTGTAATCCTCCATGAATGAATTACCACCTTTTAACCCACTACCCATAACTTTCATAGCACGCACCAGTGCTGCTGTTTTCCAATCTCCCTCTGCTCCGAAGCCGTAGCCTTCCGC
Organism: uncultured Bacteroidota bacterium; assembly: GCA_963837415.1. Lineage (GTDB taxonomy): Bacteria > Bacteroidota > Bacteroidia > Cytophagales > Cyclobacteriaceae > Chryseolinea. Next base: position 727,980 of record CAWING010000013.1, read on the forward strand.
CATCAGGCGTTGGGCAGCTATACCGGGCAACTGAACTAATCCATGCAGGTCTTCAAAAGTGGTGGTAAAACCTTTGAAGTTGCCTTGCTTCAAAAAAGAGCGAAGGCCAAGTTCAATCTTTGCAGCATCCCGAAGGGCATTGTGCTTTTCACCTCCTTTTCGCAAGGAAGACGATAACTTATATTTTTCTTCATACTCTGTTGTAAGGCGGGTGAGGTCCGCCTCCCCCACCGCGTTAATCTCTTTCACCAGGTCTCCTACACCATAGCCGTTCACTGAATAACCAAATTTTATTTCCGCTTCAACTTTATCACCTTCAGTAACGGCTACTTGTCGCATGTTATCTCCGAAACGACAAAACTTAGCTTGCTGCCAATCGTGCCACCCACTGGCTGAGCGCATCCACGCATTGAGGCGTTCCTGCACATTTTTATCCTGCCAATGCCCAACGACAACTTTGCGGTTAAACCGCATTCTGGTTGCGATGAATCCAAATTCCCGGTCACCGTGCGCGCTCTGGTTCAAGTTCATAAAATCCATATCAATGGTTGGCCATGGAATATCACGATTGAACTGAGTATGTAAATGCAGCAACGGCTTTTGTAAAATCTTTAAGCCTCCGATCCACATCTTGGCGGGCGAGAATGTATGCATCCAAGCGACGATACCAATACAATTCGAAGCCGCATTTGCTTCCTGGCAGAGCTTAAATATTTCTTCGGGTGTTTTCAGTACGGGTTTGAAAATTACGTTGACCGGAATGACTGATGATGCATCCAGCTCCTTGGCAATCTGCTGCGAGTGGGCCGCTACTTGTTTAAGCGTTTCTTCACCGTATAAATGCTGACTCCCTGTTACGAACCACACTTCTAATTTTTTCAGGTCGATCATCGGTCTTGTTGTGTTTTATACTTACTTAATTTTGCATTTCTTCGCGTCTCTGCGCCTTTGCGGTGGAAATTTGAACCGCAGAGGCGCAAAGGCGCAAAGGCTATCTTGAAATTATATCAATGTTGGTCACTTTGGTAGGGAACCATATCATCATCTCACCTTTACCACGGTGTGCCCAGGCATAATATGGAATGACAGTTAATGGTTGCTGCACCGTTGACACTTTAGATCCGGTATCATCGATGACTACAGCAGTCGCTTCGCTTTTCAAAACCGTCACACCATTCAATAACTCTTTTTTAAACTCTGCTGAAAATTGTGCGCTGGCAGGTAAAACAAAATTGCTGGCTCTCCCGTTGTTGTCTGGCCACTCAGCACAATAGATAAGAGGACCGCGTTGCAAGGCAACTTTTCCCAGATCGTCTTTCACTGGCGCACCGGCAACTACTCTTCTTACTTCCATTGGTAAATTCACTTCAACAACATCACCCTTCTTCCATTTTTTAGACAGCTTCGCGTAGCCACTTTCCATGGTAAAATCTACTGGCTTATTGTTTATTTTTATTTCTACTCTTTTAGCAGGATTTCCTATAAAAGTGTATAGGGAAGAAGGCATGGCCTTATTGTCGGCCCAGCCTGGAATGCGTATTAATAAATTAAAATCCACAGGCGTTTTTGACGTTACGGTAAAGATCAGCTTACCATCCCAGGGATAATTATTTTGTTGAGCGAGATCAACCGATTTTTTATTTACATCTATTGTAGTAGTGCTATTTGCAAAAAGATTTACATATACATCGCTGTTCTTTTGAGCATACATGTAACCTGGGATGGATGGGATAAGTCTCGTGACATTCGTTGGACAGCATGAACAGGGAAACCAACCCGAGCGACTTGCTTCCATATCCTTGTGGTCCAGCCCCATTTTTATTTCCATAGCGTTCGTGTAAAAAAAAGACTTGCCGTCCATTCCCACTCCCGATATAAGACCATTGTAAAGTGACTTCTCCAGAATATCAATGTATTTCGAATCCCCATGCAATAAAAACATGCGATGATTCCAATACACATTAGCGATGGCAGCACATGTTTCGTTGTAAGCTGTGCTGTTTGGCAGTTCGAAGTTTTCACCAAAACGTTCTCCGTCACCTATGGCGCCCACACCTCCTTGTACATAAATTTTTTTCTCTACCACATTCTGCCATATAGTATCAATGGCTTTCAAAAATTCTTTATCACCCGTAAGCGCGGCGACATCCGCCATGGCAGCGTATAAATAGCCTGCTCGCACGGCATGTCCCACAGCTTCCCTTTGTTCAATAACAGGTTTGTGGTCCTGCCAGTAAGCTCCACTTTTCCAGGGATCTTTGCTGTTTTCGTCGTAGCCATTAAAGTGCCCGCGCTCCTCAATAAAATACTTGGCTGTTTCGAGATATTCCTTCTTTTTGGTGATACGGTATAATTTTACAAGACCCATTTCAACAACCTGGTGACCAGGGGCCACGTGTTTTTTTTCATGTCCAAAGACGCTGCACACCAGATCCGCGTTCTTTAGAGCAATGTCTAGCAAGTTTCTTTTTCCTGTTGCCAGGTAATGGGCAGCGGCGGCCTCATATAAATGACCCGAATTATATAATTCATGACTTAGCTCTCTTTCTTTCTCCCAGCGTTCTTTCCCAGCCCACAGGTGAGGCTCGTTTGGATTGATCGTTCGGGCAGTGTACAAATAGCCATCTGGTTCCTGCGCATTTTTAATTTTAATTATTAGGGAATCGATATAGGCTTCTAGTTCTTTATCTGGGAATAAGCTTATTGAAAATGATGCACCTTCTATTGTCTTATAAATATCCGTATCGTCAAATGGATAAATGGTGCAAAATTTTCCACTCTTCGCAGCTGCCATTTCAAAATTCTTAACGCGTCCCGTTTCTTCACAGCGCTGAAAAGAAGTAGGTATTGTTACGGTATGATTTGTTTTTATACGGGGAAGCCAGAAGTTATCATTCAATTTTACCTTTGTAAAAGGAACCTCTTGTATGGGATAGTCGGCCTTCTGCGCCAGCGAGACTAAAGGGAGAAGCAACAACAGAAGTATACTTTTCATGACGTGTTTAGGTTTTAAGTTTACGTCTTTTCGTTATTGGCCATAGTAAGAATCCGGACCATGTTTTCGTTCATAGTGTTTTTTTATTAGAACATCTTTTAGCCGAGGGGCTTTTGGATTAATTTGTTCTGTAAGCAACGCGATGTGCGCAACGGCTTCAACTATGGCACTATTGTAAACTGCCTTATCAGCTGTCTTGCCCCACGTGAAAGGAGCGTGGTTGCCTACCAATATCATTTCGACTTCTTCGTAGCTTAAATTTTTTTCCTTCAGGCAATTCATGATCTGAAAGCCGGTTTCATATTCATAATCTCCTTTAATCATTTCATCGCTCATGGGTGGCGCACAAGGGATATCGACCGTATTATGATCAGCATGCGTTGTCCCGAAAATAGGAATATCACGTTGCGCCTGTGCCCATGCTGTTGCGAAAGTGGAATGAGTATGAGCAATTCCACCAATGGTTTCCCAATGCTTATACAATACAGCGTGAGTTTTTGTGTCAGATGAAGGTCGAAGTTTTCCTTCTACGGTTTTTCCATCGAAGTCAACAATCACCATTTTTTCGGGTGATAGATCTTCGTATGGAACTCCGCTTGGCTTGATTGCAAAAAGCGCCAGCGACCGGTCCGCAGCGCTAACATTGCCGAAAGTAAATATTACCAACCCTAATTTTGGCAACTGCATATTTGCTTTCCATGCGGCTTCTTTAATATGATCGTATCTACCCATTCCGTGATCTATTGTTATCCGTTAAAGCTGGATACATTTGATATGATGTCATACTTTCGATTTATGAATGGTTGACCAACGATGAAGGGCTCATTTGTAACACGTTCTCCTCTATGGAGTGCCCAATTTCACGATATTTCAGATAACGTTGCATGTAAATTGTTGCGGCTCTCGCATTGGGCTTATATTCTTGATCGAAGCCTTGTCCCATTTTTTCCATTGCATCTTCAACCTTAGCATATAATCCGGCAGCCGTAGCACCGAACATCGCTGCCCCTAAAGCACAAGTTTGCTCGGACTTATGGATGCGAATAGGCATGTTCATCACGTCGGACATCACTTGCATGATGTAAGGGGATTTTCGGGCAACACCACCTAATCCTATCAGTCCTTTGACAGGAACACCTTCGCTATTAAAACGATCTACAATAGCTTTTGCGCCAAAGCAGGTAGACTCTACCCATGCTTTAAAAATATGGGGCGCATCAGTTCCCAGGTTTAAGCCCGTTAGCGCGCCTTTTAATAACTGATTGGCATCCGGCGTTCTTCGGCCATTTAACCAGTCGATCGCCAATTCATTGTTTTCATCTAACGGAATGGCTGCTGCCTGACGGGTAAGTTCAGGAAGGAGGTTCTCTAACAAATCCTCTTTCAACTTCCCAGCAACATCTGCACTGATTACGGTTGAAGACTTTAACAACGTATGAATGGGCCACGCCAATACATTTTTAAACCAGGCATAGGTATCGCCAAATGCAGATTGCCCCGCCTCTAGTCCTATCATGCCCGGAATGATGGAACCGTCTACCTGCCCGCAAATACCTTTTATCAGTTTGTCTCTCATATCTGCTTGTGGCACTACCATCATGTCACATGTTGAGGTGCCCATTACTTTGCTCAAATGATACGGCTCTATCTGGCCCCCAACAGCACCCATATGACAATCGAACGCTCCTATGCCTACCACTACATCGGTAGTAAGACCAAGGCGTTCGGCCCAACCTTTACTTAGACGGCCTGCAGGCTGATCGGAAGTATAGGTTTCACTAAATAAACGGGAAGTAAATCCTTTTAAAACAGGATCGAGAGAAGCAAAAAAGTTATCCGGAGGGAGACCACCGAATTCGGAAGCCCACAAGGCTTTATGGCCGGCGGAACAAACGCCGCGCTTGATCTGGCTAGCTATACTACCTCCTGTTAACAGAAATGGAATCCAATCACAATGCTCTACCCATGAATGGCAGGCATCACGCACTGACCGATCGTTGCGCAAGACAAAAAGTAGCTTTGCCCAAAACCATTCCGAAGAATAGATGCCCCCAACAAATTGCAAATAGTTGATATCAAATTTCTCTGCGTGCTCATTGATTTCAGCAGCTTCTTTGGTGGAAGTATGATCTTTCCACAGCACGAACATTGCGTTGGGATTGTTTTCAAATGCTGGGATGAGTGCAAGGGGAGTTCCACTCTTATCTACCGCTACCGGAGTAGAGCCCGTAGTATCTACCGAAATAGCTTTTACATTCTTTCGGGCAGAAAGTCCTGCCTGTTGCAAACACCCTTTTATTGTGGCCTCTAACCCATCGACATAATCCTGTGGATGTTGCCTGAACTGATTTTTAGTGGGATCGCAATATAATCCATCACGCCAACGGGGATAATTAAATACGGAAGAAACTATTTCAGCACCGGACGACGCGTCAACTAAAATAGAGCGAACCGAATCGGTCCCATAATCCACACCTATTACAAACTGGTCATTTTTCATATAAACGGGCTCCAATATAAAATTAATTTTAAATAAGTGTACATATAACAATTATTTAATTGAATTATAATGAGTTCAATTTATGTCCCGAATAATTAAGATTCACCTAACTAATTAACTATAAGGGGGTTGTAGACTATGAAACTCATCAAAGAAAGAATTGTACTTATGTTTTTTTACTATTCCTAATTCATATTCAGTTTTTAATTTACCTCATGTCGATAGTTAACAGCGCACCGTAAAACATCGATTTTTTCATGCCGATGTTTTCCTAACTGACGGTCTAGCGAACAAATATATCCATGCAATTAATGCCAGACCGCTACATATCCCAAACGAAAGACTAAAACGCGATGGGTCATTCGCATAAATTAAACCTGAAGCGAAGGCTCCAAAACCGATACCGAACTCCATAAAGATATATACTGATGCAACGCCCCTTCCTTTATAGTGAACGTCGCTAAGATCGGTTGCCCAGGCCAATAATGTTGGTGAGGTTGCACCTTGCGCTAAGCCGTATAACGCAATACCCCATATCAACTGAAGCGGCGTTTCTGCAAAAGCAATTACTAACATAGAAAAAATGATAAGCATGGAACATGCCTGTAATACCGGTTTTCTTCCCCATCGATCAGATGCTTTTCCACCTATCAATCTCACGACCAGCGAAGCAATCGTCATGTAGGTAAACAGCAATCCTTTGTTTTTTATTCCAACGAATTCTCCGAAGTCAGGAATAAGGGTGAAGACCGTGCCGTAAGAGTACCCTAAGAAACCCATTACAATGCAGGGGGCTAGCACTCGCGGCTCGAATAAATCCATTCTGTTTACTTTTAATAAACCGAGACTGAAAGGATGTTTTTCCTTTACGGTTTCTTTTATGCCTGCGAGTATTAATGCGGATACAAGGGCAAAGGCTGAAGAGCAATAAAACAGAATATCAATGCCAAGCTGATTGGACAACAACCCTCCAATAGCAGGACCGCCGGCCATTCCTATAGAACTGGCTGTGCCTAAAAGTCCCATTGCTTCGCCCCTTCGTTCAGCGGGAATGATGTCCGATAAGTATGCAGCCTGCCCTGTGGGTTTAAAACCTGTTGAAAATCCATGCACCAACCGAAGCATTAAAAACCCTCCGATTGAGGAAAGCAACGGGTACATTAGGCTACAGACGAAGCAGACGATGGAACCCACCATCATCACCGGCACTCTACCAACCGTATCGGCCAGCTTTCCACTGAATGGGCGTGAGATCATAGCGGTGAGCGTGAACAGGGAAATGATGAAGCCTTTATACTTTGCGCCGCCTAAGTTGGTAAGGTATTCCGGCAACTCAGGTATGAGCATATTGAAGCTTGCAAAAAAAAGCAGTGAGCTTATGCAGAGAAGCCAGAATTGTGTGTTGTAAATTTTAGGACGGGTCAAATAGACAAGCTTTAAAAAAGTACGAAGTACAGTTTACCCCGACCTGTCGGGGAGGTACAAAGTACGAACTATGCACTTAACTCGAAACCTGAAACTTGAAATTCGAAACTTAACTCCGCTGTGGTTGTTCCTGCGCTCCCAATAGATAAGCTTTGATGAAGTCATCCAGATCGCCATCGAGAACGTTTTGCGCATCGTGACGCTCAACAGCTGTTCGCGCATCTTTTACAAGTTTGTAGGGATGCAACACATAGTTCCTGATCTGAGAACCAAAATCAATTTTCATCTTACCTGCCTCCACTTTATCTCGTCTCTACATTCCGTCTTTCTATTTCAACCTGATAAAGTTTTGACTTTAACATTTGCATGGCGCGCTCACGATTGGCATGCTGTGACCGTTCAACCTGACAGACAATAACAATACCGGTAGGTTTATGCGTCAGTTGCACTTTTGTTTCGACTTTGTTTACATTCTGGCCTCCCGCTCCGCCCGATCTGGAAGTCTGTATCTCTACGTCCGCAGGATTAATTTCAATTTCAATCGAATCATCTACCTTAGGATAAACAAATACAGAAGCAAATGAAGTATGCCGGCGTTGATTAGAGTCAAACGGAGAAATCCGAACCAGCCGGTGTACTCCTATTTCAGCCTTCAATTTTCCATAAGCAAAAGGACCTTCTAACTCCAAGTGTGGCTGATTTAATACCGGCTACATCCCCGGATTGATAATCGATCTGTGTAACTTTATAGCCGCTTTTTTCGCCCCACATGATGTACATGCGGTTGAGCATTTCGGCCCAATCCTGACTTTCTGTTCCTCCAGCCCCCGGGTTAATTTCGATTACGGCACCGAGCTGGTCTTCTTCTTTGCTCAGCATTTTTTTGAACTCCAACTCTTCTACTGCCTTAGCCGCCTTTTCATACTCACGGTCTAATTCTTCTTCTCCGACATCGCCTGCTTCATGAAATTCATACAGCACATCTAAGTCATCCATTAGCTTAGAGACATTATCAAATGCATCGGTCCATACTTTTTTCGTACGGATATTTTTCAGGATAGCCTCAGCCTCTTTGGGTTTATTCCAAAAATCAGCTTGCTGGGTGATGAGTTCTTCGTCTTTTACCTCAACGGTCTTACGGTCGTAGTCAAAGATACCCCCTCAAGGCGCTAACGCGAGCCTTCAAATCTTTCAATTGATCTGTTGTCATGTGAATAATAATTTGGGCAAAAGTAATTATTTCTATCCATTAGTTGATGAGCGTGTTTAAAGCAGGCATCTCAATGGATTGTGCACCAAGGCGCACTTAATATCTCGACTTAACAGGGCTCAGATGAAAAATGGATTTATCATGGCCTATCTTCTCCTTTCAGGACGTGAAAAATTCCATCTATTCCACGGGACTGTGTCCCGTAGGAACATAATATTGGTAGGCGAACAAGACGAGCAAAATTTAAGTCCCGTAGGGACGGTTCCTATGGTAGCAGAATAATACAGGTAAAGGAAGAAAGTCCTGGAGGGACGTCCATACCTACGCAGGGCATTGTATGAAACGAAATAATTCTCTCAATTAATAAGGACGTCCCGCTGGGACTTAATCTTTATCCTTAATTTAATTCCTACCACACGATCGTCCCTACAGGACTACACGCAAAATTTACTTGACATAACGAAAAGGATTTAAGTCCCGTAGGGACGCAATATCGGTAGGCAAACAACAAGACCAAATTAAGTCCCGAAGGGACGAAATATTTTGTTCCGGATAATTATATATGCATTCTTTTGACCAGAATTAAAAATGGTCGAGCTCACGCCTGTAAAATGGAGAACCTTCCTCAACGGTAATCAGTCTATATCGGCCTCCTAGCCGTTGGGATTTTTTCTTGATCAACATCATGGGGAGGCCCACACCGACCATGGCAATAGAAGTAGTGGTCACATTTTCATTTAACGTAGCCTTATCTCCATTCACTACGATCACATTAAATTGATCGATTACAAAATAACCTACTCCCCCCATTACTAAGAGTCCACCTATTACGTTGGCAAAATTGGATCGCTTGAAAAATAGCTTGTCAATTTTCTGAAACGGAATAATGGTCTGATGCACCATGACGGCTGTGTCGAAGAGGTTGTTAATGTAACTCTTCCTAATGTCTTTACTTTCCTTCAGTGAAAATACCAATTCGTCTCCGGGATAAAGCCTCAAGATAACTTTCTCTTTTTTTAGCAGCACAAGCTGTTTCTGCCCGTGAGCAAAATGCGCCGTTAAGAATAGCAGCGTTAAGAAAATAAGTTGTCTGGAGTTCCTCACTAATTACAAACTTAATCACTAAGCATCATAGTTGCCTGACCGATGAAGATCACGATGACTGCGATAAGAAGAAAGTTTGATTCTGTTCTATTTTCGAGCATCCGCCAAGGGCAACTTAGCGGTAGCGTATACTGAGATAAAAGTCCAATCCCATTGGGGATACAAAATTATTTCACAGAATAACGTTCACGTAAATTGGGTTGTCTGCACTAGCTATGAGAATTACATTAAATTTTATTGCACTTGTTTCTAACCATGTTCCGTCCCGCCGGGACGTATTTAGGCAGGTTCAATTTTCAGGCTGGAATACGCTATCATCAATTGGTACGTTGACTTCAGCTTTTTGGACTGTAACCTCAAGTATAATCTGATCATTCGATTTACTGATAGATTTAAATGGAATTTTAATCCCGTCAACCTTACGATAATCGTTGTACGTGGTATTTAATAGGGTTCCCTGCAATTCCACATTCTTAGAAGGAGCACTTTTCATAACCAACGCAGATGTGTTGTCGTCGAAATAATAAGTTTCCATATCTCCATTCTGACGAATAAATTTTACTCTATTGCAAATTTTCCCATCGATCGTGTCTTTTCCTTCCAACACTGCCTGATGACCTTTATTCTTGTAATTAATAAATGCATCTTCCAATTCAATATCGGCTTCGTTTGCCATGGATTGAGCAGGCTTGTCTGTTAGAAGAGTGACTGTGGTTTCATTTTTGAACGCATCGATTTTCCATCCCTTTTTTCCGTCGAAAGCCTGCGCGTAGTACTTCCCTTGAAAAGGAACTATAAACTTGTAAAGGTTCGGAGCTTTCGCGTAAGAACTGAAAGGAAATATGATGCCGCCATAGTTATACTCGCCGGATGTAGTCAATGTTTTTACATTCTCCCACTTCTTTTTGCCCCCAATGAAATCAACATATTTTTTAATTACGTGGTCAGCAGTTTGTGCGCGCGAGTAAAATGGTAAGAAAAGAATTAAGGAAACGAGAAGAAGGATTTTTTTTTGCCGCATAATGTGATTGATAGGGTCGAAATTTACTTAATAAAATTTTGAAATGTAGTTTTGTTCTCTTGGCGTTGCGTGATTTAACGGACTACGGATAGGTTTAAGATGAAATCACTTAGGTCATAATCATTTCTGAATGCCGGAGATCAAAAAACGCGAGCATGGATTATATGTTAAGTTTTTGTTACGCCTCTTAAATATCAGATGATTAACTATAGCTTTATGCAAAGCCCATATCTATGAAAAAAGTAACACAGAAAGTAATTTTAAACCTCGCAAAGGATTCCTTAAACGATATTGTCAGCCAGGTTGAAATCAATCCCACAAAGAAAATAAAAAAGCTTATTGATAAGGTGGTCTTAAAATTTTCATCCGTGTTAAAAAATGAGCTTGCCAAACAAACAAAAAAGAAATTAAAATCTGAAAAGCTTGCAAAGGGTAAGAAGCTCAAAAAGAACATTCCCGTTCAGTAAGATGAGGTTCCTTCATGTATATAGTCTTTTCATTACGCGGTTAGATTAATTCTTCGAGCTCGTTCATTACCCGCTTTTAAGCGAGGCAGATGAGTTTTATCCAAATGCGTTACCAGCATGGTAAGTTTTGCGTATACCCGATAGATGCCAGCTCCTTATTAGCGAAACCTTAAGCAAATGAGTTTTTACCGCCAATATTACCCGGGTCGTCTGTTGAACGAATACATAGAATGCTTTTGGGAATTTCGTTCTTCTCCGGGGAAAGAGAACCCCATGGAGCGGTTAATTCCGGGAGGAAGAATTGAACTCGTCTTTAATTTCGGAACGCCTTTACAATGGCTCGTTACCCCAGCGGCTCCATCCAGGCCGTCACCCATTGTAACACAAGTGCTCGGTCAGCGTGACAAACTGTATTTTGCAAAAACACTAGGGATAGTCAATCTTTTTGGAATCCGTTTCAAACCTGGAGGTATAAATGCCTTTACAGATATTTCCGCGTCCGAACTCCTGAACCAAATGGTCCCTGCTGATACCGTGTTTACATTTCCATTCATCGAATGGGAGCCGCGTTTGTTTGAAGCAAAAACCACATTGGAGAAAATACAGATGCTGAAAAGTATGCTGTTCAAAGTAATCAAGCCTACGGGAACAGATTGGGATTGGGTACATTCATCCGTTGAAACAATCCGTACCACCGATAAACCAATATCTATACAAAACCTTCTTGAGGAAAAAGGTCAGTACTATAAAAGACTTGAAAGAGCATTTCTCCGATATGTAGGCTATACTCCCAAATACTATTCTAGGATTGTGCGTTTTAACAAGGCTCTTCGGGAGATGGCCACCCAACAGAAATCCTTAACGCACGTTGCCACTGATTGCCATTATTATGACCAATCTCATTTTATTAAAGATTTTCTACTTTTTTCGGGCACGACCCCTAAACAATTCGACGTCCACGACAATGCATTAGCTGGTTTACTAATAAGACACCAGACGATATAAATTCAGTCAAGCAGCATTGTCTAAAATTTACAATTTCAGTACTGGCAATCTGAATACCTTGTAAAATAAACTAATGATTATCTTATGGTAGCTGGCACAAAGCGCTTATTGTCATCAAAAAAAATTCAGACGGTGAGCGCTGTTATTTTTTCAGGAGTATGCTGGTATTTCTCTTGCGATTTATCCGGCGATTACTGGTTTCTGCTTTGGATTGCGCCGATTCCCGTCCTGCTAACTTGCCTGCGTTCATCAGGCAAACATGCATTTTTTATTTCCTTCATCGCCTTTCTTATTGGAAGGTTAAGTTGGTTGCCGTATCTACTGGCTGTAGTACCACTGCCATTAGCAATTGCATTTACCTTGTTGCTTCCACTTGTCTTCGCACTAATCACCATCCAAACGCGGAAAGCAATTTTAAAGACTCCGCGCTGGATATCCATATTTGCTTTTCCTGCCCTATGGACGTCGTTCGAGTATCTTATGCTTGTCTTTTCATCTGATGGAACAGCTGGGAGTATTGCTTATAGCCAGTCAAATGTACTTCCAATCATTCAGTTAGCTTCTGTCGTCGGACTTCCAGGCATTACCTTCCTGGTTACTTTGATTCCCTCTGCGATAACAGTGGGATGGTATTTTCGCCAGCAAAAAGAAATCTTGTTACCAGCAGTTATTGTTGCTTCGTGTATTCTCTGCGTTGTACTTATTTTTGGATTGATCAGGATAAATAACGGTCCATCCGGTGAACAATTAAAAGTTGCGCTGGTGTCAATGGAGGAAACATTACACGAGGAAACGGATAAGCCTGATCACGACGGTCAACTTCACCTTATGGAATTGTATGCTGAGGAAGTGATCAGGATCGCAAAAGCTGGAACAGCTCAAGTTGTCGTACTCCCCGAAAAGTCTCTTATTCTGGATCCTACATTGGACACGGTGATTACAAATAAGTTTGTTACAACGGCTGCAGCAAATCGGATCGCGATTGTCGTCGGACTTACGCGCTTGAGAGATGGATACAAAGAAAATATTAGCCTTGTTATTTCGGACGAAGGAAAGATTGTTGGAGATTATAACAAGGTAAACCTTTTTGAAGGTGAAATTATGTACGGCTTTAAACCTGGGAACAAGCCTGTCACGTTCGATCTACACAATGTTCGTTCTGGTGTGGCAATTTGCAAAGACCTTGACTTTGCAAATTATATCCGGAAATATAATACGGATGAGATAAAAGTACTGTATGTGCCTGCCTGGGATTTTGTTCAGGACGACTGGCTTCATTCGAGGATGGCCATTCTTCGGGGAGTGGAAAACGGATATAGTATTGTACGTGTAGCCAGACAGGGAAGGCTAACCGTAAGCGATTATCGCGGTAAGCTATTACATGAAGCCAGCAGCGCTCAAGGTGAAAGGGTGACACTTACTGGCACCGTACCATTACACAATGAAAAAACATGGTACGGAAAGTACGGAGATTGGTTTGCTATCCTTAATTTGATTGCAGCGGTGTGCTTCATCTTCCGTGCAAATAGGAAGATGAATGCTATATGAATGCATATTGTAATGTGTGCGGATTTATTTTTTACCGCAAGGGACGCGGAGGAATACACGCAGAGACCGCGGAGCATTGAATAATTTAAACTCTGCGGTCTCTGCGCTTTTTCTCAGCGTGCTCTGCGCTAAAATTTCGAATGACGCACAAGTTGGACGACGTGCACGCGTAAAGTTCCAAAAAGAAACATCGACACCAGTTTACTTTTTTTGTCCGAGTGAAAACCAGTTTCCGGAATCATCTTTGAATAAAGCTTCATAACCATAGAATTCTTTGGTTGGAGCCTTTGTAAATTCAACTCCTTTTCCTTTCAGTTCTTCATAGGTTGCAAGAAGGTCGTTACACTCGAAGACCCCAAAACCAAATGTACCGCTTTCAACTAAAGCTCTCATTTGTTTGGCTGACTCTTTTTTAAACATCATTCCTTCGTCAATGGCCATTAAAGTAATTTCAAGTTCTGGTTGTTCCGGAGGACAGACCGTTAACCAGCGCTTTCCAGGCCCCATGGGTGCATCCGTATGAACTTTAAAGCCAAGCTTTTTAACATAGAATTCATAAGCGCTGTCCTGATTGAGAACAAACACGCTAACGTGACTCATTTTTGTGATCATTGCATTTACATTTTTTTGTTTATGACAATGTAAAAGTCACAAGTGGTTTGTATTCGGCCTTCTCGAAAATTGCTATTCTTTTTTCCAGCCTTTTTTTTCCGCAAAACAATTAGGAATGTATTTAAGCGGGGTCTTTGCTATTTCCGCTTTTATAGTATGTTGTTGAATTTGATAGGAAGAAGGTGTCAATTTTATCAGCTTTTTAAAGAGTTCTGTGAAGGAGCTTATACTTTCAAAACCAACTGCGTAACAAACATGCTGGATGCTGCAGTCTGTTTTTAAAAGTTCTTTAGCCTTTTCAATCCTTACCTTTATTAAATACTGATGAGGGGTTTTTGCATAGGTCTTTTTGAAAAGGCGGATAAAATGAAATTTTGAAAAATTGGCCTCGTCCGCGATATTTTCAAGGTTGATGGGATCAGCAAAATTGTGATCAATAAAAAGTTTGCTTTGTACGACTCGTCTATATAGGTATGCTTTAGGATACTGATGTTTTACCATAGAGAAAACTTAATGTTCACATCTTTTTATGGTCTTTACATTTACTTTATAAAGTTAAAAAGCTTTGCGAACGTTTTGTATTTTCACTCTCCAAAATAACAGGGTCAGTTCGGACCACCCTAAAGTGGTCCGAACTGCCTATTTTTTATTTTACCTCCACTTTTACATTATTACTTAACATCGATTGTCCGCCATCTTTGTAAACGGCTTTGAGTGCATATTCATAAACACCTTTTGAAACATTCGTATCGGCAACAAAGGCTTTATCACTAGTTACCTGCCGGTACATCTGCAACCCACTTCCATTGAAAGATCTGTAAATAAGAAAATAGTAATCTCCTTTCATTGAATATTTCCAGTTTAAACTTATTGATTTTTTATCCGGATCGAGGTTGGCAGAAAAGGAGTCTATCTTTTTTCGCACACCAGAATCATAAACCCGTACTTTTAATGGAAATGATCTCTCCGAACGACGCCCATCATCATCGGTCGCCACGAGACTATACTCGTACCAGGTTGTCTTTTTAACCTTTGTATCGATGAAGTCACCTTTATCCTTATTTAATTTGGCTACTTCAGTCCACTCCTGGCCTACTTCCCTTTTGTATAACGTTTGGCCAACGGCATCGGCGCTGCTGCTTGGAGCCCAACGGAGTGTAACGGTAGTATCTGAAACCAGAAAGTTAATAAATACAGGAGCGACTGGCGGAATTTTATCTGGCTTTTTAAGTTCCAGTATCTCCGAGTACGCGCTTGGGTTCTTATTTTTGTCAACAGCTACTAATCGATAGTAGATTTTTTCCGTCAGGGTGTTCAGCGAAATACTGTCTGTAAATGTTGAATCTACCACGAAGTCGTTTACTATTGGATTAAAGGTATGGTCCTTTGCATTGGCCATATAAATGAGATATCCCATCAGATCACGTTCTTTACCCAACTTCCATTGTATTTTTACAATACCAGTTGTGTCAATCTTTCCCATTAGTCCAAGGGGTTTCGCCGGAGGGATTGTATCAACCATTGTAACATACGCTGGAATCGAAATTCCTGCATTGCTCGCTGTGTCAATAGCAGAGACCACATAGTAATTTGTTCCCCAGGCAACTGCCGTCGTATCCGTATATTCAGAAGTATTAGGTCCTAACGGTTTAAGATTTAAAGGAGTAAAAGGTCCGGTCATGGATTCTGACCTTCCGACTAAAAATCCGGCAAAGTCCTTTTCTTTTACCGGTTTCACCCATGTCACCTTTACATGATTCTTCTTTAGATGCGTCGCCGCTATCCGTTGTGCTGCCGCCGGTGGCGTTTTATCTTTTCCTATGACGACCATTGGAGGTGAAGGCTTTCCTAAATCACCAAAAGGAGTAACACCGATAATCCTGTATTGATATTTTTTATAATTCTGTGGCAAAGAATCGTTTAGTATGATTTGATCGTCGGACTGAAGGTCTGCTGATTGAGGCTGCAAGTACGGTCTGTTATTCCGCCTTTTGAAAGTCTTACCTCCATCATCAGATCGTTCATAATAATAGGCTGTAAAGTATTGACTGGCAAACGTCCTGCTCCATTTAAATATTACTTTTTGGTCATACTCTTCGTACATTATTTCGGGCATGTCGGGAGGTGATTCAATTTTATTCGTTTTGATCAAAATTGCCGATGAATCAGATGGAACTGTCTTGGGAACAGTCAGTGCATGTATCGAGTAGAGATAAACTTTGCCTTTTTGAACATTTTTATCGACAAACCGAAGCCCTAAGCCGTTGGCAATGAATGGTGAATTATCAGCTATAAAAAGCGCGATGGAATACCTGTTCTCCATATCGTATTTCTGGTCCATTGCATCGCTGAGGTTTACGTCGCTTCCTTTCCCCCTATTGGAGGGTTTTACAACAGGCAGCTTCGTTTTTCCATAAAGCAACTGTACAGCTACTGCTGAGGTGCTATCATTGCGATGAGCTCTTGTCTTCCATTCTTCCAGTGTCCAGGGCTTTATAGCAGTACTGTTTAACTTTTCCCTCAATGGCTTTTGCGTTAACTTTTCCGGAATCTCCATTCGTTCAATGACGTATCCGGATTTATTATAGGCTCTCCAAAGCATGGCGTTGGAAGGTCCCCACCGCAATACAACTGAATCGCCGTAGTACTTTCCAATGATACGAATAGAGGGTGTAAAATTTACCGTATCTGTCACCTGAGGTTTTGTCTGGCCAAACGTAAGATGGCTGAACAAAACAAGGCAGAATAGGAGATAAAAATTTGAAAAACGAAGCGCTATCATGATTGTACTATTTATTTTTTTATTATTAAACTTTTAGTGTGTATAGCCGGGCTATTGTTAACAGGTGCAAATTCTTCTGCATTGTACGGTTTAGTCCGATTGTACCTGAAATTCAGTTTTACAGTTAAGGGAGCGTAGGCAGACAAGGGCACAAAATCATTGTTTGCAAGATTTGATATCGGTTCAAGCAAATCAGGTTTTGTAAAGAGCAAATAAACAAGATTTCCGTCCATGATATCACTTGCTCGGCCACGGACTATACTCCGCTCCAGTGCGTTTACAGCAGCGATCTGATAACTGATATATATTTTTTTATCATAGCCTTTTAAATACGAACTGATTGGAACATGAGGATCTAAACTGCTTTTCGCAATCGGTGTATAGGACTGAGATATAACTTCCGAATTGACAAGGGATGTAGCAGTCTTCAGTTTAAACGATTTTATCTGGGCGGTCGCCATGGTTAGCAAGCATGACAATGACCATACTAAGATTAATACTTTACTCATTTTATTTAGGCGTTTCATTTTTGAATTAAATACTTAGGATAAATAGTTTTAGATACTTTCTCCGCTCCCTTATTTCCGTTGCTAGAAAGATTGGTCATCATTTCTGATGCCTGCATTTTCAAATTGTGAAAACTTACCACCTCACGTATCTCACTCGTTGACAATGGAGGATCTATGGTATTAAATCTAAAATCGATCGGGCCGGAAGATGGAGCAAAGGCGATGGCTTCATCAATTGGAGTGTTGAAAGAGCGTATGTGCCGCGGACTTAATTCTTCTATAAATCCGCCATAGAAACCTTTCATCCAATTGTAATAGAAATCGTGTCTAATATAATTCTCCGACCATTTGTTACGAGGGCTGGATTCAGAGACTTTGATCAGGGGCCCTATTTTGAAGCTTCCTCCAAAAGCTTTGTAGGTAAAACCATTTACATCATACACATCAAAACCCTCATCCATTCCATATTCAGCTCCATATAATTCTAGCAAACCAAAAGTTGTTTTTTGAGCCGTTGCCGAGATTTCAGAATGAGAAAGTTTCTCCGGTAATGTATTGAACTTGCTGGTTTTAAAATAAAATTTATACAGCTCCACATCGGGTACTTTTTTTAGCGATTCTGAAACGCCCTTGAGGGCACTTGTTTTGACCTCCACAAAATTGTACTGCCCTAAATATTTATTTAGCTTTTCGTATGTAAAATTGCTTTGTGTCTGATACAATGCCATTGTCGTTCCGGATGTTGCAGGGACAATATTATTACCTCCCGCAAACAATGAAATTCCCATCTTAAACCGCTTGACAATCTTTACTTCAGCAATTTGCTCGTTTGGTAATGAAGGAATATTGAACGTTAAAGAACTACCATTATACGCTACAGGAACTTCAGTTGAAGCGTAATCCCCTGGGGATTTGTAAGAAGTAAAAATTCCGACCAATTCATACTTGTTATCCGTAAGCAAACACGATATGCCTTTACTCAATTCTACAAATCCTGTGGGTGATTCTTTTTGCAAAAGGTAGCGTTGATTGGATACCGGGTACGTGGCCAAGACAGAATTTGCGTCAAGCTTAGTCACACAAGCGCCAGTTGTAAATGCGACTTCCTTATACTCCTCTACGGTTTTTCCCTTATGCTTGCAGGGTATTTTGTTTCCACCAACTATTTCAAAAGCTTGAACATTAACTCTGATTTTGTATTTTGACTTTGGTTCAAACGCTTCATTCGTATAAATCGTAGCTAGTTTATTTACTTCCGACATTTTGAACGCTCTGTTAGACATTCTGCTGCAAACAATCTTTCCGGTGCTTTCATTAACGACATCAAATTGATTCATTTCGATCAGGAATGTGCGGCTTATTTCATTTCCCTTGTCATCTAGCGTGGGGATCTCAAATGACGATTCAACGGGGTAGTTAAACGCAACCTGAGGATCCGCAAGAATAGAAATATCATTTCCCTCCGGGCTGACTTCACTAATTAAAGGTATGCCTCCAAAGGGGTCGGAAGCAGGAATACATTTGTCGCCCACCTCCACATGAAAATTCATCTGCCCTGATATTAATCCGCCAAGAATATTATACTGCCCATGGAGCCAGCCATCAAACCAGCTTGGGTTAGGAAGTCCTGCCCGGAGCAGCGCAGCGGCTTCAAGTTCAGCAATCGGTACTCGGCCAGTAAAAAACCATTCGTCAACGCTTATGCCAAACGCAAACTCTGCCCACATATACATCTGGCCGTTAGCATACCAACCATCAATGCCTGGAAGATTCGTGTTTCCGTTGCATCCCTCAGAAACCTCACGTAAAGAAATATCAAAACCTAGCCCTGCGCCTAAACGGAGGTAGAATATGAGAAACTCAAGATCGGCTGGCCCATAGCTCATGCTCGCTCCAAAGGCAAGCCCCTTTCCCGTTTCTACGCCAGGCATTCGTATCGGTTTATATCCCGCAATCTGATTTAACACTTGAGGAGGTGGAGGAGGAATTCCTGGAATTCCACTATTCCCCATCATGAAGTAACTATCAAAATTTACGAAGCTTAGTACACTGAGGGTCACTCGGTCTGAAGGCTCTCCTACTTTAAAAAACCATTGCTTCGCGCCGCCATTAACATTCAAATGCACAAACCCATGTCCATCGATTATTCCCGCCAGACTAACATTCACTCCTACTGCCGCATCAAAAATATCGTTGGCAAAATCATAACTTATAACTCCTGTTCCTTTTATAAATGCTTTTTCAGTATTCATCAACGGACTAAGCATCGCAGCGTCTATTTGCAATTTCATCATGATAGGTGCCATTGTTTTTGCATTGACCGTCGACTCAAAGGTTCCTGATGCCTGGAAAGAAGATCCATCGCTTACACCCAATATAATGGTAGCTTTGAATCCAGCAGTGTTCACATTAGGCGTATACAAGTTTGTTAATGCCGGCGGCGCTCCGTATAAATCCTTGGGATTTAGGAGAGGCTTTTGAGCAAGATGATAATACGCTCCTCCTCCAAATCCAAATACACTCAACGGAACAGGAGGTGGTGAAAACGGTATACCTACCGGAAACTTCACTCTTGCATCAACATACCAATAAAAAAAGTTCGTATTGCCAAAAAGCACCTTAGCATCAGTATGAAAGCCGGAAAGGAATGTTGCATCAAGCGTTCCGCTCAACCCATTTCCGAATTCGGGATCGTTATCAAAAAATTTTACTTCTCCATTAACTGCGACAGGTCCTAAATCGCCTTTGATACCGAATTTTTTTAAACTGACCTTATCATATTTCCAATCGGGACGCTTTCCTTTAAAATCCAGTTTGCCCAATACTTCAAAACCAAAATCCGCCTCAGGTACTAAGGCAATATCACATAGGGAGACTTTCATGGTAAATCCGATTCCTACGTTAGCGCCTGAAATAACAGGTTTGATTTCACTCAGGCCAATAGGAAAGCCCGATAAAGACTTACTAGGACTCGCTAACCCCGCATGAAATTTTTTAATATCAAAATAGGGGACAATGGTTTGCACCTTTAGTTCTTCGAACTCCATTGCTCTGAAGTTGATTTTCGAAAGTGGACTAAGATCCGCTATAATATCCATGCTTCCGTTAAGTGTCGCCCCGGCGTAAAATTTTCCAGCTCCGGCTGTTACCAGGATGTTTGATGTCTTCGCCAATGTAAATTTGGAATACCACATCGGAACATCCAGGTCATTTTTAGGTACGATGACAAACTGAAATTCCAACGATCCGGCCGGCTTGCTTAACGTAGAAGTGTAATCTAACTGCCCTTTCGGATTTGCCGGATCTCCCCCCGAGATAGGCAATATTAATTTGCCCTTCATCCCGCCGGATATAAACGAGTTATTCAAAAAATTAACGCCGATATTATCAACCGAATAATACCATCCGCCTAAATCCCCATCGCCGATTGCCAAAACATTAGTTGCATTCACGGACCCGCTGAGGCCTTGATTGTCAATTATAAGATCCTTAACGGCCGCGGTTAATGGACCACCGCCGCTGGATTTTTGAATGATTGGCGGCAACTCTACAGTTAGGTTGGGAAGATAAAATCCATTCCAATCCGGAGTGGTAATATTTGTTTTTGCTGGAATTACCGGCATGCCTACCGGGTTCGAAGTGGAGGAGTGATCATATATGCCACTACCAATCAAGGAGAATCCAAAATCGGCATCACCTGCCAGGTAGAAAGGTTCAATATCAACCTTGGCTTTCCAATCGCTCCAAGATAAGGCCGTCGTTGTAAGCGTGGCTTTTACCTGGCTAACCTTGTCCGTTTTTTTTACTAACATGCTTTTTGGAAACTCATACTCTGCCTGTATCCTTAATTTCTTAAAGCCATCCTTATCAAAGACCACGTATGTGCCTGAATCCAACGGATTGACTAACATGGCCGCCGTGCCTTTAAGCTTAATATTTAATGCAGCGATATTAAAATCCTCCGCTAGATACAGTGTCCCCTGACCGCATAAGCCCGAATTGTCCATGCACACATTTTTTGCTCCCAATGCAACTTTGGTAGCGCCGTCAGGAATATTCACAACGGTTGCTGCTTCGAATGTAGCTTGCTCCGGCGTGAACGTTGCACCGGTAATGGCAATCACAGTACCTATTCCTCCAATATTTTTATCGAGCCCTAAAGGCATTTCAAATCCGGCATTATCAATAGCGGTGTTGATGTTGGAGACAAGTTGGTTGACATTGGCTTGAAAGTATTCGTCTAATTTCTGAGCGTCACCCAATGAGAAAGGCAATGACTGAATGTTCGGTGCTGGGGCGTTGGGTATAAAATCCGCATCCTCTTTTACTTTAGCTTTGACTATTCCGCTTAAGGCCTGGTTTGATCCATTCACCTGCAGATTATTAAACTCAACTAATATGGGGATCAGCTTACTGTTGATCATCGGGAAATTGATCTTCCCTCTCCCCACCAGAACCCCAGCTTCTTCTTTTACCTCAAGGACAGTCATTTCGAATTTTCCGATCTTTACTTTGCTTCCAACAATCGCTTTTGAATTATCGACTCCACCACCGGGAACAGCCTCGAGGCATTCACAAACGATTGGGCCAACAGCGTTCTTCACTTTGAACGCATTAACATTTGGAAATCCTGCTGGTGCTTGAGCTTCCCCGTAGGTAAAAGCACTAACTTCACTTCTTCCACCATTTCGGAATACGGTCTGATTAAAAGGATCAGTGGCGGTGACCATGAACGCATATTTTCGGCCCCGAATTAATGTAGGTTGTGCCGGGCCAAACAGGAATGCATTTCCCGTAACACGCTGTTCAAAAAAAGCCGGTGTCGTTGAAGAAAGCATTGCATCATTGATGTTGCGCTCTGTATTGAATATTTCTACGATCTTCAATGTGAAAAGCGTAGCGGGCGGCGCACCCGCAGGAAAGCTCCAGGTAAAAAGAAGGTTCTGAGGACTTGTGGCGTTTACTACTTCATCAACATAGGGTTTGATCAGGATAGGTGGTTCAAGATTTGTTATCCGGAAAGGATTGCTGCAACCGAAGGGTTCATCTACCGATAGTGGAACCGTGGGGCGATAATAATCATACGCTCTCGCGCAAATTCTGTACGTTCCTTCCGGTAATCCATTCGCCGACCGAAGTGCTGACGCATCCGTACCTGTTACTTCTAGTTTATCAATATTAAACAGATCACGGATAGCCATTGCATCCAGAATTTTAGTTTCGCCCGGGAGCAATGTTATTGGCTGCGGAGATCTGAATTGAGATCCTGTTCGGATGACTATTCCATTTTCCCCTATCATCGAGCCCATCAGCTGAATATTTAAACTAGATTGCGTCTGGGATTGATTCCTTAGGGTAATAATAACTTTCTTAGGATCCCTTTCATACGTATCGATCTTGGTAGAATACGGCGGTAGTACCTGTACCGAAACCATAACATCGTTTTGCGCCTGGCTACCAATTGAAAAGAGCAATAGCCATAACGCGGCTATGAATGCCATTCTGATTTTGTTTAATTGAAACGGGACCATGATTTGTATAAATTAAATAAGTGTGTTTTTCTAATTCTATGTTTCAGTATAGGGTTCACCTTTAGAAATTAATCATATAGGCTACCTCACCTCTGAATTCGTTAAACCTGGGATTCTCCGAACTTGAAGCTCCCGGGTAACTAGCGATATAATTCATATTCGTACTGAAGCTGTGGTGATCACTTACCTTATAGGTACATTGAAGCCCATCGTTAAACAGTAAACTACTTTTGCCTATTACCGATGATTTAATGATTGAAAAGTTTAGACCCAGGGAAAGTTTATTATCCATAAAACTTTTGCTGCCGCCACAGGTCACTCCATGGTTACTGGTTGCTCCAGCATCCATATTCAATTTTGCACCATTCAGATTGACATATAGGGTAAGATTCTTAGGAAGCAAAACAACCTGGTAATTAAAAAACAGGTTTGTAGAATTCAGATTGTTGTTGACGGCAGTAGTTTTATTCAAATCAACGAGATCCATGTAATTCCAGGACAGAAGAAAAGTGTGGCTTATATTTGCCTTGTTGATCATGTACCTGGGCGATACGCCGATATTTTTTGTGGTCTGCGTGATCAGGAAGCTATTGGAGACAAATACTCTGCCCGGCTTCTGATTGGTGGAAAAATTTGTATAGGTCACATCGATACCAAGGTTGTCTGTGATCGTTGCAGAAATATTCGCTGACCCTATTATTCTTTTGCTTGTAGACTCTTTTTGATTTTGCAGATTGTCACGCTGCAATCCCAAGCTACCCGCTGCATGGAGCTTTCGTTTAAACAGTGAAAAAGTTGGAGAGATAGTAATATTCTCGACATCGTTATTAAAGAAATAGGCGCCCATCGATTTAAAATCCGGGTCGATTCTTTTATACTGGATTTTTAATCCCATATCCTTATACCGGTATCCGATGGCGATATTATAGGCGCTATAAAACTCGCTGGAGCCATTCACGGTAATGAATTTACCGAGCGTATTGGTTAGAATTTCAGGAATGGAATCGAACGCTATAGACGATCCTATATTATTCGTATAGAGACTAAGCCCTAGATCACCCTCAACAAAAAATCCTTTAAAGGACATCGCGGCATGAGCGCCGACAGCTACGTTTTCAGCAGGAGCAACCGTCTTTGAAAGTTTGCTAACATCACCAACGGATAAGCTATCGTCTTTGGCCTTTATTAAACTAAGTTCCAACCTATTATTTCCCTTTCCGATCCCGATTTTAGCGGCATACCCTCTCCGGGTATACTGATAAGGATCAAAAGAACCGGAGGTTGTATCGACAGCGGTAGCTCTATTCAGTCTTCCATACATAAATCCAAACCTGAAAATTCCAGGGTGT
The DNA here is from genome assembly GCA_963837415.1 of uncultured Bacteroidota bacterium. GTDB lineage: Bacteria > Bacteroidota > Bacteroidia > Cytophagales > Cyclobacteriaceae > Chryseolinea. The sequence goes on from CAWING010000013.1 coordinate 752,038, forward strand.
AGATCAACGCCTCCACCTAACATAGTATGCCCTGCCAATGTGTACGGTGAGTACGTAATATTCCGATAGCCGGCATGCACCGTTATCCATTTATAGTGTGGGCTCATGCCAAATTGATTGAAAGGCTGCTGGAACGATCGCTCCTGTTCGCTGAAAACAAAATAAAAAGGGATCGTAACGCCGTAGATCGTTAGCACCGGGGATCCAGTGAGAACATAGGAAAAAGGTTTTCTCCTATTCTCAATGCCTCGTGCCGAGTAAAATAATGCTCTTGCACTTGCACCCCCTGAAAAAGTAACGGGTTTCTGTTTGCTGATAGCTTCGACATCCACATCCTGCGCCTGTAGAACAGCAGTGACACCTAGGATACTAATTATAATGATAAGGGTAAATAAGATCAGCTTTTTCACGTGTTTTATGATTAAAGGGTAGCGTGTTACTTAAATTCCACTTTTACTATATTATAATCTGTACCTGCGTACAAGATATTGTCGGCTAAGGCCAGCCTTCCTGCATATGGAAAAAATACTTGACTCCCAACGCCTTCCCTACTGCCTTCAGCCATTCCACCGGCTAGCGTGTTGACATCTCCATTGGGGGAGATGGTGATAATTTTATAGATATTATCATCATACACGGACACATATAAATTTCCATTCGGGTCCGATGCTATACCGTCCACACTGTAAAGTTTGGTAACGTCGTTTTCATTACAGCCGGTATAAACATTATCGGGACCTATGGCAACGTTGCTTACAATTCCGTCAGCAGATATTTTCCGAATAGCAGCAAGGCCTTCAGAGACTTCGGTAATAAAAATATTCCCCACCGGATCGACGACAAGGTCTTCCAGGAAATAAAACATCGCCTGCGGCGCAGCCCCATTCCTCCCGCCATATTGTCCGTTGCCCGCTATTGTGGTTACACTTCCTAATGTGTTTCCGTTGTCAGGTGAAATTTTTCTTATTCTTACATTCCCCGCATCACACACAAAAAGGTTATCATCTTTATCGATCGCTATTCCTTTCGGCATACTAAAACGAGCTTGAAGTCGCTGTCCATCCTGAAATCCGGGCGAGGGAAAACCATACTGCGGATCATAGGCACCGGCATATAAGCTTACATTTCCTTCTGGGGTTATCTTCCTGATGCAATTATTATCGCTGTCTGACACGTAGATATTTCCTTTACTATCTAAGACTACATCGGTAGGAGTCCTAAACAAGGCATTTGTTCCGTTACCATCCACAAACCCAGCGCCTGCCCCACCCGGTCCACCGCCTGCCACGCTGCTTGTTCCGCCGGATGGACCTATTTTACGGATCACATTATTTCTAGGGTCTGCCAAATAAATATTTTTTGACGCATCGACAGTAAGTCCAATCAACGATATATCATCGTTTATGACAGAGACGACCCCAGTAGGAAGATAATTAAACGCAGGACCAGTAGAAGACACATCGTTGATATCAACGGTAACTGTACCGCTATTTGTCTTGGAGGGAATAATTGCTTTTAGAAAAGTCGGCGACGCCAGAAATACGGCAACCCGCGTTCCATTGATAGCCACTCTGTTCTCATTAGCAATTCCACTGAAGTTAACTCCCTGAATGGTGATGGTATCTCCTGTCCTTCCACACAATGGGGTAATGCTATGTATGGAATGTTTTGGACGTACGGGCTCAATCTCATACTTACTGGCACAGTGTAATAGGAAGAAGGTGATGAAGAGTAAGGATAGCACGACGCTGCTTTTATAAAAAAAGCGCCGGACGGTGTGATAAGGAAAATTCATTTTAGATTTTAATCGCTGCAACTGTCTCATACTTTTTATTGTTTGAAAATAATTCTGCTTTATCTGTACAAAACAAGAGAACTATGAGACCCTTGACAATAACCTTTCTAGGTCAGTTTCCTTCCTCCCTGAGGGCGGTGATGTGATGTAATCCCATTCGCGAATTAGGAATAAATAAGTGCCTACGAACAAAATTCAAGGCGTGCGGAAAATGAAGTAAAGGGTAAATCGTCGATGGGACTAACCCTATCGGGTAATCCGATTTCAGGGATACGTCGCTTCCGCGACCATCGAAGGCCTTGCATGGGCCATGATAAACCGACCTTTATCGTGAGACTATTTTGCCCAAATTGATATTTGGAAAAATTTCATATAACAAATACATTTAAACTATAAGAAAACAATAACGCGAATGAGAATTGAATACGAAAGTAAACGTAAAGCAGAACACGTAAAAAAACTCAATCTAATTAACTTCGAATAAAGTAAATCTGCTCTGGTGAACGATTGATTAAGCCCATGAAAAAAGAAAAAAGTCATCTCACCTAGCGTGACTCGACGGCTAATCAGAACCAGCATCGGTTAGCAACCTTTTGCACTTAAAATTGTTAGACAAAATAATAGAGAAATTTTTGTACCTTCTGCGTCTTGAACTCCTCTCTCAAGAAATTGTCCTAAACCGGTTCAGTCTATGCGAGAGTATATGGCATATATAAGTACTTCCCTAGGACTGTTGCTTCTCGTGAATTGCTTGTCTTTTGCTCAGGACGTCAAATTTACTCACATCACTTCAATTGATGGGCTGGCTAACGGAAATGTCAGGGCAATTCTTCAGGATTACCAAGGATTTTTTTGGATCGGCACAGAAGATGGCCTGCAGCGATACGATGGCTACTCGTTAGTAGAGTATCGCCATGACGCAGATGATACAACAAGCCTCTCCAGCAATTTTATTTTTTGTCTTTATGAAGATTCTAAAAAAAATTTGTGGATCGGAAACTTAGACGGAGGTTTATGTTGGTATGACCGAAAGGCTAACAATTTCCGTTGTTTCAAAAATGACCAAATGGATACTACTTCCATTGGTAGCAACCTCGTACGATCCATCAGTGAAACCTCGGATGGAACACTCTATATTGGTTTGAGGAAAGGCGGATTCAGTTACTTCAAAATCCCAAACACAATTCCCGAGAAAATTTCATTTACAAACTTTCCAATATCTAATCAAAATGAACCATTATCAAATTGGGTAAGCGATATCATCGAAGACGAAGATCATTCTTTACTGATCGCTATAATCGGAGGTGGAATTCATCGCTTTAATCCGCTGACCAAAAAATTCCACAGAATATTGAAGGACTCAGTTACAAAGCAAACACAACGTCTAACACTGGACTCAAAAAATAGATTATGGATCAGCACCTGGGGGGACGGTTTGTATGTGTATGAAAAAACAACCCACCGACTGGCTCATCATACCGCGGGTCCTGATATCCGTCACCTTAGAACTAATCAAATCGAAGGAGTAAATGAAGATGCTGAAGGTAACTTCTGGATATCTACGGATAATGGACTTAGCTTTTTAACCCGCGAGGCTGATCCTTTTGACTCTTGCTACTTTGTAAACTACATACACAACGATTTCGAGTCATCCAGTCTGCTTAGCAATTCTGTTAAAGCATTTTATATTGACAAAGTGAACCGTCTTTGGGTTGGCACATACTACGGGGGAGTTAATATATACGATAAAAATGCTTTGAAATTTAACGCTATCCGGTCTAAGGTCTGGTCTCCGGGAAGTATTAGCCATAACAACGTTTCCGCATTTGCAGAAGACCCTGAAGGAAACCTTTGGGTCGGCACAGATGGCGGTGGTTTGAATTACCTGGAAGGTGGTGTATCCAATATCCGGAAAGATCAATTCAAGAAAATAGATATCCGGTTAGCGAGAGATCACGTCATGAAAATAAAGTGTCTCGAAGTGGATGGAGAAAAAAACGTATGGATCGGCACTTGGGGATCTGGGTTGTTTAAGTATAATACTTCAACTCAAACGTACCGGCACTACGGCGTTGAACCGAATTCTGCCATCGGATTGTTGGCCGATCAAGTGATGGTGTTAAAAGCGGATCGGTCCGGTAACCTATGGATCGGAACTTTCAGCGGAGGATTAAGTTACTTCGATAACCGAAAAAATCAATTTGTTCATTTCCCAAATCTTTCAGGAGATAGTAAGACCCTTGAAAGACATAACATCAAATCTATTCACGTTGATGCCAACGACAGAGTCTGGGTGGCGCGCGAAGTAGGAGGTCTGAACTTATATGATTCTGTTAAGCGGTCATTTAGAAATATTAATAATGCTGTCATAAAAAATGACGTTACAATACTTTCCATCTATGAAGACAAAGAAGGCACGCTATGGCTAGGCACGAATGCATTGGGACTAATACGATATCATCCTGATAAGCAAACAGTGCGTTTGTACAATGAAAAATCAGGATTGTCAAATAATGTTATTTACGCAATAAAGGAAGATCAGAAAAACGGTCATCTTTGGCTGAGCAGCAACAAAGGGCTCTCCGAATTTGACCCCCGTGAAGAATCCTTTACGAACTATAACCGCACGGATGGGCTCCAGGGAAATCAATACAACCCGGAAAGCTCATTGAGATGTTCGGATGGAACCTTGCTGTTCGGCGGAATAAGCGGTATGGACGCTTTCATGCCAGGTAAAATTGAGACAAGCTCTTATCTACCTGAAATTGTATTTACCAACTTTTGGCTTGACAATATTGAAAGAAATGTTAACGATTCGCTTTCCACACTGAGGGAGAATATCATTTTAACAGAACGCATTGACCTTGATTATAACCAAAATTCCTTTGGTGTTGAATTCGCTATTCTGGAATATAGTTTCTCTGACCGAAATCAATATGCTTATATTCTTGAGGGGCTGAACAAATCCTGGCAGAACATCGGGTCCGAACGGAAAGCTACCTTTACCAACGTGGGGCCTGGAACCTATACGTTAAAAGTGAGGGCATCAAATAGCGATGGTGTCTGGACACCATCAGAAAAAGCTTTGACCATAGCGATTCATCCTGCCTTGTGGCAGACTACGGTTTTTAAGATCTCGGTTATAGCACTTTTTACTATCCTGGCTATTTCCCTTGTGCGCATACGAATTAATTACCACGTCAGACAAAAACGCAAATTAAAAAAGAAGGTCAAGGAAAGAACACGGGAGCTAAAACATAAAAATGATGAGCTCTTAGAGAAGATTGAAGAAATAGTTTCACAAAATGAAATATTGCACAAGCAGACCTTACAGATTATTGAAAAGAACAATGAGATTCAAGCCCAAAACGAGGAGCTTACGGCTCAGAATGATCAGATCACTTTGCAGCGCGAGAACCTGAGGATGGCGGAACATAAATTAAAAGAGATCAACGAACAACTAGAGGTCCTCGTAGAGCAGCGAACTAAAAAGCTGGAAGAAACCATACAAAAACTTGATAAAACCGTATCCGAGCTCGATCGATTTGTTTACAGTGCCTCTCACGATCTGAGCGCGCCGTTAAAATCGGTACTGGGATTGGTCCAGATTGCCCGTATGGAAAAAGAACCCGAAAGGATCCTGGAGTATTACAACCATATTGAATACAGTGTTCAAAAGCTGGACCGGGTTATTAGAAGCATGGTAGAATTTTCAAGGAACTATCACCTCGATGTTCACACGCGAAATTTCAACTTCCATGACCTTGTTGATGAAGTGCTGCGGGAGCTTGCATTTTGGCCAGATGCACGAAAGATTTCATTTAAAAATACAGTCGCCAAAGAATCCGCGCTAAAAAGTGACAGTCAACGCATAAAAGTTGTTCTTCATAACCTGATCAGCAATAGCGTAAAGTACGCTGATTTCACAAAGCCCGATTCATATATCCACATCGATTTCCACCAGAATGGTGCCGGGAGCACCATCATCATTTCAGACAACGGAATGGGTATTGAACAAGAGAGACAATCGAGAATATTTGAGATGTATTATCGTGCCACGGACCGATCGCACGGATCAGGTTTGGGATTATTTATTGTGAAAGAGATCATTTTGAAATTGGGAGGAACTATCGACGTAAAATCATCTTTGGGATATGGTTCTATTTTTGTTATCAACATTCCGGAGGAAACGGGCGTTGAAAATTAACGTTCAAGTCTTAGGTCAGTTTGTGTAAGCAATTAATATTTAAATTGAAATAATTTAAAGTATAGTGGTATCAAACCAAAAGATACAGCGATGAATAAACCTACTCTAATGTAATTTAAATTCTTCCACTGAATTGCTCGCTCGCGCAAACCATCACCTCCACCTGTCGTATTTGCTATTTCCTGGAACTCAATTATGTTTGGCGCAAAATAAGCCAGCGTCCATACTCGTACTGCAAAATGAATTGCGAATAATACTAGTAGCCAATTTCTGACAGAGTCCAATTTCCAACAAAAAATGATAGCAAGAATAAAAGTGATTTCGTGAATGGAATGAAATACAATCCAAAATATTTTAAAGTCCAGCCCATATTTTCCTTTGAACATTTGAAATGACTCAGGTGGTGCGGCAGTCCATTTTGGGACGATAACCGCAGTTTCAAATAACTGAGCGCCGTTCATTAAAAAATAAATAAGCATGGAAATAAAAAGCCAGGTTTCTGCTCGTGATAAGTAATTTGCTGTGACATTGGTCATATTACTTCTATTTATTGTTGTTTATTTTATTGGTTACGTCTTTCATTACCTCAATGGTGGCGTGTAAATATTTTTCAATTATTTCAGCTTCGTTCTCGCTTAGATTTGAAATAAGGTTTACCATTTTATTTTGTAAGTCCGCAAAAACAGGTCCCAGCAATTTCATTGCATTTTCAGTGTTGGGTACGATGATAATTTTTCTTCTATCTTCTTTATCATACTCTCTTTTTGCTAATTTCTTTTTTTCAAGTCGGTCTATTACACCAGTTATTGCTCCGGTCGTTAGCCCTGTCAGTCTTGATAAGTCCCCCGCTGTCATCGCTCCATGTTGGACTAGAAATCCTAAATACTTATGATCCGTCCCCGATAAGCCAGCCTTTTTGGCGATGGCTTCGTGCATCAAAATGGTTGTGTCCGAGAATTGTCTCCCCAGGCTGTTAATAGATTGAATATTCGCCTTATTTAATTTCCTGCTCACAGCATTTTAATATATCTTAGTAAATAATTATCTTAGTAACAAAGATAAATTATAAAAGTGCTATTATCCAAATACCTGCCAAATAAATTTAATTTTAGATCCTGGACGACAGAAAAGTGTATAGGTCGGAGGGCTCAAACCGGTCGCTCAATAAAAATATCGGAAGGTGACTACATTTCCTGTCAAAACTATAACCTCATCTTGCGTTATTACTTTCTTTAGATTATGAAAGAGCAAATTATATCTATTGTAAAGGTGCTGAAGCTTGACGAACGTTTGAAGTTTGAGCTGCGGCATAGCTACACCTCAAGCGGCAGGCAGGAGAGTGTGGCCGAGCATACCTGGAGAATGGCTTTGATGGCCGTATTAATAGAACCTCTTCTAAAACAGAAAGTAGATACCGCACGCCTTCTTAAAATAATCGTTATTCATGACTTGGTGGAAGCGGAAGCAAAAGATGTTTCTGCATTGGATGTATTGCGCAATCCGAAATAAAAATTGCTAAAGTTGAAAATGAAAAGCGCGCTATTGAAAATCTGCGTCAGGCATTGAAGGAAACGAATGGACAGGAAATTTATGACCTATTCTACGAATTTGAGAATAAAGAAACATATGAATCCAAAGTCGCTAATGCGTTGGATAAATTAGAAGTCCAGCTTCAGCACAACGATCCCGATATTTCCACGTGGGAAGAAATCGAATATGATATGGTTACATGATGGATAAACATACAACCTTTGATGAAACCCTTATGCTACTGAAAAGTCTGATTGAAGATGAAGCAGGGATAAAGATGCAGGGCGCGGGTATCGATATTGATGTGGTAAAGCGCAGAGTAAGGCCATTATGAACATAGATCTTTTTTCGATCTAAAAAAAATAGGTAGCTATTCTCATCATTTTGCCTATCCATCCAACCGAACGTCTACGTTATCTTTCTTGCGGCTACCCGAAAAAACCATTTTTAAAACTGTTTATAGTTACCCGGTCTTGCCTTCTGACAATGTTCTATTATGTCCGACATAGCCTTTCTAACATTTTCATTTTTTCGCATAGCATCGACATCGTCCAACGTTTTCCAAGGACCAAAGGAATAAAATACCAGCGGATCCGTTAACCTTTGAATTAATGTTCCCGAAACGGGAGAGAATCCGGCATTTCTGACAACGCATTTCCAAATTCCACGCGGCGATGAACTGGTCTTTCCTTCCTTCCTTCCTTCACATCCCAAAGGCATGAGTATAATAAGTGTCCTCCATAATTTGAATTGGTTTTCGGTTTTCCTTAAGTGCAGCGGTGTTCACATTAAAATAATAAAGCAATTAACTTTTTCTGCATTTGAACGTTCTCGTAATAAGTAAAAATGTCGGATTTTTACGCCGACGCGTAAACGAAACTAAAAGAAATTATCTTTTTAGAAATATGAGCTGCCCTAAATGATTAGCAAGGTGACTTGTCCGGTTGAGAAGAACATTTAGCCGGTTTCTATGCGGTTCTTTTTCAAAATCTTTATCACTGACCGCAGCATGTTTTTGAAGCCACTCGTCAACAGTGAATTGGTTAAAATGTACCGCCAGCTTTTTATTTACTTCATTCCAATAATTTCGTAAATCCTTTACAGGGGGTTTTTCAAGTCCGGACTTATCAGGGTTTTTTACGAATACCTCTTCTAATTGGGGATAAAGTTTTTCCCCTAAGCCGAATAACGGAAACAAAGCATCGTGTATAGTTGCAAGATGCCCCAGCAAATAAACACCGCTGTTTCTTCCTGGTGCTACTTCTTCCTGTAATTGCTCATCAGAAAGTGAATTCAGTAATTTATCCGTTCGCTCAAGTTGAATATTCCAGGCATCAAGTGCCATTTTAATAAATAGGGATGGTAGTTGATTTGTCATTGATTTTTAGGTTAAAAATGAAATTGCAACGCGTCAGAATTGCTGCTTGATAAGTTATTTAAAATATATTGCATGCCAATCCTTTTTTTTAAGGAGCTGTTCGATAATCCTTTTAATCTTGGCTTAGCATCTAACGGATAGTAGAGAGGAGGAGTTCCATCTTTGCTTTAAAAGTCTATTTCCAATTCTGAAAATTCCTTAAAACGAAAAGCTGCTTTTTCAAATTCAACTTTTTGAAGTTGGTCAGGAGGTTTAAAAAAGTCATACTCAACTTGAATTTTTTTTGGCTTGACCGTTCGTTTCCATGTTCCTATTATCTGCCCATCAAAAACAATGGTGCAGTCGAAACGGAAGTGAGGTCTGGGGTCCATGCCGTTAAAGAAATATAAAATAGCAGACCTGTTCTTGTATCCCATTATGAATTCATCATAAATAGGTAACAATTGCATCTCCTGAAATTTTTTTTTATTCAACGAAATGGAAGGGGGGAAATAATAGATGTCATTTTCTATTACCTCCTGTAAGAAATGTGATTTAACGGATTCGATGCCATTTTTACACGCTGTTAATGTCAATCCCGACCAAGTTGAAAAATCCTTTACCGTTGCAGGACCTCTGCTTGTAAAGTAGCGTTTAGTAATTTCGGCCAAGGCCTTGTCCGGGGTTTTCGACGTCCTTGATGGAACCCGCTCTTCAAGCAAAGCATACGTAAATTGATTTCCCTGTCTTGCACCGCTACAAATAATGCCGTCGAGTTCAGCGCGCATCATAATGTAGCTCAACCGATGCCCTTCGGCTTTAATTTTGTTTTTTTTAAATTCCAGATTAAGCATATCGCGGGTGAGTTGCTTCCCTCCGCGTAATACCTTTTCGAGAATATTGTTACAGCGATTGAAAAGTTTGGCTTCCAATTCCAGCTTCCGGTACATGTAGGCATTTGCCGCATTCACACGAGGAGCTGTCAACATTAATATCCAACGGATATCCTCTGCCGTAACAAAATGCCAGGTGGGTCTCAATACATGAGTGCGCAAGATCTTTCCATCCGTAAAATCTTTTTCAATATCAAAGTCTTTCAAATGACGTAAACGCAAACCCAATCCCCATTTTGTCTGCGCGTATTCCTGAGCCTGAACAGCGCAAAGCCAAGCAACTATTTCAGGCGCATTTTTCACAGGACTGGCGATTGATTTTGTCGCAGCAATTTGCTGGTTAATTAGTCGATACTTGCTAATGTCTAATGGTTTCATTCTAAACAATTCGCGGAGTCGGTGATTTTTACCAGACTCTTGGAGCGAGAATCAAATTTATGAAACCGTCAGGTGGAACCGTTATGGAAAGAAATCTTTTATCCCTTTAATTGTTCCAATCGTTTCTCGATCTGCTCTTTCATGCGTTCTTTTTGACCAGGATCAAAATTCGGATCGGTGGGAAGAAGCTTCAGGGCGGAGGTATAGAACGCACCGGCTTTGTCTTTCTGTCCCAACTCTAAGTAGCAACGGCCGGCTATAGTAAAAGCGGATGTAGCTTCGGGATAACTCTGCTGGAATACAGAGGCCCATTGTATGCCGTACTCAAATTCTTTTGCTCCAATTAATCTTTGTGCGATTGTTATAAAAACATCAAACGAAATTGCCTGTGGGTCTTTATGCTGAAGTTTCTTTACTTCGCTGAGCATAGCAGCAAACCCAGCCGTTTGTTTTATGTTTTCAAGTTCGGCTTCCGTTGGAGGAATTTCATAGCGGGGTTTGAATGTGTATTCGACAACTCCAGCCGGCACTCCGTTTTGTGCAGGAGATTTATCAAAGAAGATCCTGCCGCTTTCTTTTTGTTTAAGGTGCCATTCCAGAAAGTTTAGCGTGTACTTCATAGCCCATTCAAATCCGGTTTTAGTATTTCCGGGAGCTGGCCCGACGATGCCAGGCATCGTCTTTTCCCATACGCCAAAATTCAGATAATAAAATTCACTCATCTGGCGAAGGTGTAGCATGTAACGGTCTGCATACTTGTACTGATCGATCAGATCGGCGTTTACTGCTTCATGCGGAGAGTGCATGACCAACATGGGTTTATTGGCTCGCGTCTTGTCAAAATACGGTGACTTTTGAATAAGATTATACTCATAGGCTGTTAGGATGCCACCTTCCAGGCTTACCAGTACCTCAACTTCCGGACTGCGCATCATCCAGGCGAGTCCTGCGGAGGCATTCATGCCTATACCCATCACAGCAACCTTTGGTTTGGTGAGTTGGAATTCCTTTTTAACTATGGATAGAGCGAACTGGCAATCCTGAACAAGGGTTTCTATTCCTTTTACGGTTTGCCATTCGAACTCTGCAGTGAATGTTCCATGGCGCGAAACGGATACTGCGATGTAGCCATAAGAGGCGAGATATTCGCACGAGATATTATTCAGGTATGAACTCTCAGGATAGACTATAACGGGCGAAGATCCAACAAGTGCAGTTGCATTCAGGTATGCTGTTGTGGTTGATTGTACTAATGAAGGGAGATGGGGTTTTAAAACCATTGTATCGCCGTGCAGTTGTGATAGAGAAAGACTCATTAGACGGAGGGACTCTTTTTTAGTATAGTCCGTGACGGCCGATGGGTTTATCATCCTTGCAATGTCATCCACATACGTGCTGAAATTCATGGGTCGCTGATCCGCTTTTATTGTTGCCGGATACCATATACTGATGTGCACAGCGCGTCCATTTCTGGAATCGGGCTGTTGTTCTTGGAGAGGTGGTCTTCCAGGGTCGAAGTAAATGGAAGATTTGAAGCCAACTTTGTGCGTTCCAGGGGTTAGGTTAGTAGAAAGATAGTTCTGTGCGGTGCAGATGTTAATGACGAAAACTATCAGGATCGAAAGCCACAATTTCATCTTACTTTTTTTAAAGTAATTTAAAATTTGTATTCCGAAGTTCATTCACCTTTCCAGGGTGATTTTTCAATTCGTAACTTGGCGTGATATGAGAGTCTGTGCATGTTGGCCATTCCTCTCCGCCTTTGCGTCTCTGCCGTAAAGAGTGCATTTAACGATAAGAAACAGTAAGGGGACTGGTGTACAGAACTTGAATACATTCAACTACAATCCCACTTTCAGTCCTTGTTTCATCGCCCTCTCGTACTTCTTATCAAATCTGTATAAATAGGGTGACCTATGTGCGCCTCCTGTTTTGCGTTAAGGGAGGCGTTCAAGAATATCCGCGAGCATTTTTTTTTTGAAAATTTCTGCGATCAAGGGTGTGTGGCCTAAAATCGTTTCATACAATCGCTGCAATTCGGGATGACGCGGGGGGTTATCAGGGCGTTGCTGAAAGATGCGTACGCTCTATTTGCTGACGTAAAAAAGAGATTTAATGTCGATGGAGACTGCACTTACTCGATGGGTGGTAGTGTTGACTATTCTTCACGTGAGTTTTAAACCTTATCAAATTAATCTTAAAATCCTTTTCGCTTTTCCAATTTTATTGATTCGCAGGATCAAATCTCCATGCGTTTTCTCCTCGTATACAATGCATATAAATTAGTTCTATTCTTTCTTTGTCCTCCACGCAATTTCTTCAGCGCCTAACTCATGTGTCATCTTACGGCTCAAAACAAAAAGATAATCGGATAAACGGTTAAGGTATTTAATAACCAGTGATTCAATTTTTTCCTCTTCGTGCAACGCGGTGGTTAAGCGTTCAGCTCTACGGCAAACCGTGCGCGCAACATGGCAAAATGAAACAGATTGATGTCCTCCTGGCAAAACAAAAAAACGCATAGGCGATAATTCAGCTTCCATGGCGTCAATTTCTTTTTCCAGGAAAATAATATCCTCTTCCTGCAACCCGGGAATTTTAACTTTAGTATTTCCAGGTTTTGTCGCTAAGATGGAGCCAATAACAAAAAGCTTATTTTGAATTTCTATTAAAACTTCTTTTCGTTTGCGATTCACTTCCTGATCGCGAACCAGACCCAGAAAGGAATTTAACTCATCTACCGTACCATAGGTATCAATGCGCAAATCTGCTTTTGAAACACGCTTCCCTCCAAAAAGCGATGTTGTACCTTGATCACCGGTTTTGGTGTAGATTTTCATTAGTTTCTAGTTTAGAGTTTAAAGTTTCGAGTTAGGTTCCTAAAAGATTGAGGAAACGTTAAGGCTACAATAGCAAATTAGCAATCAAACTCGAAAGACGAAACTACAAACTCGAAACTATAACTCTAAACTGGCTACTGCACCGGCACCCCCCGATTCACATTCTCATTCTTTTTATCCCACTCGATCAATCCATCGCGGAGGCGGATGATGCGGTGTGCATAGTGAGCTATGTCGTCTTCATGAGTTACCAGAATAATGGTGTTGCCTTTGTCGTGCAATTCCTGGAACAGGTTCATGATGTCGTAAGAAGTTTTTGTGTCCAGGTTTCCGGTGGGCTCATCAGCCAGAATAATGGAGGGTCCATTGACTAGCGCGCGAGCTATCGCGACCCGCTGACGCTGACCTCCGGAGAGTTCGTTTGGTTTATGATGATAGCGATCTGCCAGGCTCACGCTTTCCAATGTAGCCATGGCCATTTCGTGGCGCTCAGATTTGCTGTAGCCCGCATAAATTAAAGGGAGTGCGACATTTTCCAAGGCGGAAGCGCGTGGAAGAAGGTTGAAGGTCTGAAATACAAAACCTATTTCTTTATTCCGGATCTCGGCGAGTTCATTTTCAGTCATCTCGCTTACAGGGTGATTATTCAAACTATACGTGCCGGACGTTGGCGAGTCAAGACATCCAATGATATTCATCAAGGTGGACTTGCCAGAACCTGAAGGGCCCATAAATGCAACGTACTCACCTTTATCAATAGTTATGGAAACATCTTGAAGGGCATTTACAATGTTTGCGCCCATTTTATAGATCTTCGCAATGTGGTGAGTCTCAATAATTTTCATTCTCTATTAGTTTATAATTGACTTCTAGAATTACAAGATGCGTTATAAAAATCATTTTCCTTTTTTTGCCTATCCCCAGCTGCCTTGGATTTGGTTGCATTTTTTGATGATTGGAGGCAAATCATTTCTATAACGCATAATATACGTATTCCTTTATCCAGACGTTTTTTTCTAACTACTTGTTACATATTATAATGACTCTCCTTTATCTTATTGAAAAACGGAAGGTTTGTGTTGTATGATTAAATGTAGTGGGGTCGTAAACCCGTTCCGAGAATAAAACCTTATCGTTGTAATCAACTAATATCACCGTTGAACAACGGGAACCGTAGCCTTCCGTTTTAATAAACATAGCGGAAAGCGCCCGTTCCCGATCGATCGTGAGTCCGGTATCAGGCAACAAATCGTCACCTGCGCGTTGGTCATCGTACAACATTTCAAAAAGTTGCTCGGGGTCAATGCGAGGGCTAGTTAAAATCGGCTTTATTTTTTCTTTACCGCGGAGCACCTTTGGCCAAGAAGTTTCAAGGAGATGGTTGCTTATTCCATAGAAACCTTTTGAAAGCTTTTCAATCCCTTTTTTATAATTAGAGTAATACCAAAGCTCGTCGGGATTGCCTGCTATCAAGTTAAATCCATTGTAATTTTTACCATTTGAGGAAATTTTTTTTAGATATCCTTCGGGAGTTTCAGGCTCTATCAAAAAATCCAAAACCAGTTTTCCACGCGAAGGTGCAGTTGGATCTATGTTTTGCGGATCTCGGTAGTTGGTGACCATGCTGATCTTACCATGCTTCGACATTCCCAACCACGTACCTCCTGCCTCCAGGTCCCGGCCCCCCACGACATCGGGATAATCATTCCAAAATTGTGCAGGAGCTGTTTTGCGATTGTAGAATTCATCGCGGTTGCCAGCTACAATTAATTTATAAGTCGGATGATTATTCAGTGATAAAAAGATAAGACACATTCGATGGAAAATTTACTTCCTTTAATAGTGGACACCTTCAACAACGGGCATAGTAAAATCAAATTCCAATTGATCGGGAAGTAAAGTAAACGTTTTACGATGAAGCCGTGTAATACCAAATTGGCGAATTCCCTCACGATGTGCTTCGGTAGCATATCCTACATTGGTTTCCCAACAATAGCCTGGAAATTCATCAGCTAATTTTATCATGATCGCATCCCGGTAGGTTTTTGCTAATACGGATGCCGCAGCGATGGATAAATATTTTTCATCGCCTTTAATAATGCATTCGTGCTTAATATCACAATACGGGTTAAAGCGATTGCCATCAATCAGCAAAAGCTCAGGACGAATCTGCAGTTTGTCAACAGCAAGATGCATTGCTTTAAATGAAGCATTTAGAATATTTATCCGGTCTATTTCTTCATGATCTACTTCCGCTACAGCCCACGCCAGAGCATCGCGTTCAATATCAACGCGCAATGTATCGCGCTCTGATTTAGTAAGCTGCTTGGAATCATTTAATATTTTGTGCCTGTAACGTTTCGGTAAAATAACAGCAGCTGCAACCACAGGACCTGCAAGGCAACCTCTTCCGGCTTCGTCACAGCCCGCCTCGACATAAATTTTAGAAAAACAAGACAGCAGCATACGCAAACATAGCGAGTTTTTAGTTCGAGTTAAAGTTTAAAGCAGAAAGCTTAAAGCGGAAGGCAGAAAGCCGCGAAATCGTGAAACGATCATCACGCTTACTATCAGTCTACAGTTTAATCTTTCCGCTTTAAGCTTTCCGTTTGAAGCAACCAGCGAGATTTTTTAATAGCTTTGGCCTCATCAGAACTTGCAAAAGCAAAAGGACTTTATGTCAGAAGAATTAAAAAATCCCTGGACCACCCTTTCCGGTGAGGAAAAATATGATAATCGCTGGATCAACGTAACAGAATACCAGGTGATCAACCCCGCTGGAGGAAAAGGTATTTATGGGAAAATCCATTTTAAGAATAGAGGTCTCGGCATCATTCCAATTGATAACGAGGGCAATACATGGCTAGTCGGACAATACCGTTACACACTCAATGAATTCCAATGGGAGATTCCGGAAGGTGGAGGACTCTTACATGAATATCCCCTGGTTGCTGCCAAACGTGAACTAAAAGAAGAAACCGGATTGACAGCAAAAAAATGGACGCAGCTCCTAAAATTCAATCCCTCGAACTCGGTTTCGGATGAAGAGGCAATTATTTATATAGCCGAAGATTTAGAGCATGGCGAAAGTAATCTGGAGGAAACGGAAGCCGATTTAGAAGCTAAAAAAATTCCGTTGAAAGAAGCAATTGATATGGTGATGCGCGGAGAAATCAAAGATTCTATGACCATCATTGGATTGCTGATGCTCGCCCGGATACGAGGTATATAGCGTCTCCTTTTCATGACCCTCAAGGCGCACCTAAAAGAAAATTTTCACTTGGCATATCCTGTCATGCTTACCAATCTGGGCCATGTAACGATGGGTGTATCCGACAATGTAATGGTAGGGCATTTGGGTGCTTCGCACTTAGCGGCCGTTGGATTGGCTCTAGTTGCTTTTAATGTTCTTATGCTTTTTGGTGTGGGTGTTTCATATGCCATTACTCCGCTGGTTGCATCGGCAAATGGAGAAGGCAGTGATTCTGCTGTCATAGAAACCTTGCGGCATGGTTTGATCATTAACCTGGTAAACAGTATGGTGCTCGTTGGAATTGTTTATGTGGGCAAGTATTTATTGTACTATGTCAATCAACCTAAAGAAGTTGTTTCCCTAGCTATTCCGTTTCTCAGCATTATCACTGCTTCAATGATCCCGATGTTGATTTTTCAAACCTTCAAACAATTTGCAGAAGGTCTATCAAATACCCGGATTGCCATGACGATCATCATACTCGCTAACTTCCTAAACATAGGACTTAACTATGCGATGATCTATGGTCACGGTGGTTTCCCTGCCATGGGATTAAACGGCGCGGGTTGGGCAACTTTTACTTCGCGGATTGTTATGGCGTTATCGATAGCATGTTATATTTATTATGCGCCCGACTTTAAAAAATACAGGAGCGGATTCAAATTGGGTAATTACTCACGAAAGCTCTTTAATAAGTTGCTTAACATCGGAATCCCAAGCGGCGCACAATTTATTTTCGAAGTAGCAGCTTTCGATTTTTCCCTTGTCATGATGGGATGGCTGGGAACAACAACACAAGCAGCGCATCAAATTACTATTAACATGGCTACCATCACCTATATGACAACTGCAGGCCTGGCTGCCGCAGCTACCATTCGGGTGAGTTATTTTCTAGGAAATAAAGATCTGAGGAATCTAAAGCTTGCAGCTTATTCGCTATTGGGTATGGCTCTTATCCTAATGAGTTTTTGCGCTATTGTTTTTATTACTGCACGTCATTGGCTGCCTCACCTTTATATTAACGACGCCGAAGTCATTTCGATGGCCTCCTCCTTGCTCATTATTGCGGGTTTATTCCAGCTCTCTGATGGCACACAAGTAGTTTGTGCCTCGGCTCTTCGAGGATTACAGGATGTAAAGATTCCATCGGTATTGATTTTTATTTGTTATTGGATTGTCAGCCTACCTCTTGGCTATGTCTTAGCCTTTGCCATGGGATTAGGAGCTATCGGAATTTGGCTCGGCCTCCTCATCGGTTTGACTCTTACTGCAATTGCTATGTTTATGCGTTTTAGAATGTTGGTGAACAGGTTGGCTGTTATCCGTTAATCGTTATTCGTTATTCGTTATTCGTTATCCGTTATCCGTTAACAGGTCATTCGTTAATAAGCTGCCAAGAAAATTTTGTTAAAAGATACCTTGAAAAATTTCAGTATGATATTTTAATCAACTCTTATTCATGCCCAGATAATTGTAACTTACGCTCAAAGAAATAATTAACGATTAACGATTAACGATTAACGATTAACGATTAACGGATAACGGATAACCATTAACATGACCGGAGCTGCCAAACCTGTACGACTATCCCAAACTACCATCACCGAATTAATGATCCCTTCCTATGCGAATTTTGGCGGAAAGATCCACGGGGGTATTTTACTTTCATTGATGGACAAGGTGGCTTATGTATGCGCCAGCAAACATGCCTCCACATATTGTGTTACAGTCTCGGCGGATAAGGTTGAATTTCTGGAGCCTGTGGAAGTTGGAGAACTTGTCTCTTTTCATGCTTCTGTTAATTATGTTGGTCGCACTTCCCTTATAATCGGAATACGTGTTGAAGCGCAAAATGTCAAACAAGGAACAATCAAACATACAAACTCTTGTTATTTTACGATGGTTGCTAAGGATGACGATGACAAACCTACTGAAGTACCTGAGTTGATTTTAGAAACCCGTGAAGAAGTAAGAAGGTGCATTGAAGCTATGCGCATGAAAGAAATTAAAAATAAAGTAAACGAAGAAATGGACGACGCGAAGTCAAGCCTGCACATTGATCAGGCTGTCGAAATTTTAAAATGTGAACGTTGTATTCTCAACCTCACCATTGAAAAATGAAGGTAAAAGGTAAAAGGTAAAAGGTAAAAGGTAAAAGGTAAAAGGTAAAAATATATACAACAATTTATATTATTGGCAAGACCATCAAGAGGGATGATAGCAACACGACAATCCTCTTGCATTTTGAATTACTAATCAAAATCCGATCCTGCAGCATTAATTTTCACAATTAATTTTCCTCATTTCTGGACTGTAACTTTGCTATTTTTATAACTATGAAAATTCTACGTGCAATACATACAGGTTATGGTGTCGCCGTATTTGCTACCCTATTTTTTATTTTATTGCCCTTTCTGTGCATACCAATCTTGTTTCCAAAACAATTCCATCTTATCGGAATATTAAATCGATGGTGGGCAAGACTGATGTTTACTTTCATCTTTATCCCATTCCAAACTGAAAATCGTTCAAAATTAGATCCTAAAAAACAATACATTTTTTGTCCTAATCATTTTTCATATCTCGATATTCCAGCGCTTGGCCTTGGACCGCACAATGCCATCTTTGTAGGGAAAAGAGAAATGACAAAAGTGCCGTTGTTTGGATTTATGTTTCGTAAACTTCACATCACGGTAGACCGTTCAAAACTGAAAAGCCGGTATGCATCTTTAGAAAAATCCCGTCAGGCTATTGACGAAGGCAAAAGCCTGGTTATTTTCCCGGAGGGAGGTATTATGACCGACAAAGAACCGGTTATATCGAAATTCAAAGACGGGCCATTCAGGATTGCTATCGAAAAACAAATTCCTATCGTACCTGTCACCATTCCATTTAATTGGATAATTTTGCCCCCGGATGAATTTCTCCTGCGCTGGCATCCGCTCAAAGTAATCTTTCATGAGCCTATAGAAACCTCGCGGCTTACCTTAAAAGATCTGGATGGGCTAAAAGAGAAAGTACACCATATTATAGATAGTGAACTCAAAAAAAATTTGGATTCTGAACTTCTAAATAATTATATCGTTTACCCAAAGTGATTCGGGCAGCTATAAAATAAATACATGAAAATTGATCGCGCTTTACTGGATAAAATTGCTCACTTATCACGCCTCGAGTTTGACGAGAAAGATGCTGAGAAAATGATGAAAGACATGACGGCCATTGTCGAGTGGGTAGAAAAACTGAAGGAAGTTGACACGGAAAATGTTGAACCGCTTACTACCATGAGTCACGAGATAAATGTCCTCCGTGAAGATGTAGTAGAGGAACATTTAAGCCATGAACGTGCGCTAAAAAATGCTCCGAACAAAGATTCCGATTATTTCAGAGTCCCTAAGGTATTGGAATAAATCAAGGTACGAAGTACAAGGTACGTACTTTGTACCTCGTACCTTGACAAGAACTACGCTCAAACCTGGAATGCCTCCGGGTTTATTTCTTTAAACTTGCGACAGCTTTTTCTTATACCTATTACTATATGCAACCTTTTTTCTTCTGGAGGACCTGGCCGAATCCCAATCGCCGGATATGGTATGGAATAAGCTGCATTTTCCTATTCGCCCTATTGTTCTTATGGTTTGGATATTTTCAGGGCGCTGATGGGGTAATTCACTGGGAAAAACTTCAGCAGCAAAAAGTCGTTGAGACCACGGTACATGATTTCCGACTCGGCCCTTTTATTTTGAACGTACCTGCCGAAAGTTATGTGATCCTGGAATACTTTAATGGAAGCCAAATTGTACCCAACACCACGGCATCCTACATTTTTTTACTGGTGATAGTTCTTTGTGCTATTATCCTCCTTACTGTCATCACCAGGATGGAAGGGTTCTGGTATTTTATTGGAATGGGATTGTTCATTCTCTTTCTGGTAAGCTTGAGATTGGAAGTTTTAGATCTCGGAGGATTTAGCAATCGTTTGCCAGTTATTGCCGCCTTATTAATGTACGCTCTTCCTAGCTTTTATTTCAAACAATTTAATACAAGTACTTCCCTTTCCACAGTTCTTCTAGTATTTACCGGAATAACAGCAGCGATTGGAATGATCATATTTCTGTTCGCCCGCGTTGACTATCCGTTTTATCATCTCACGTTAACGACTTATACATCAGCACTTATCATCAGTGTGTTGTTTATCATCATGGTAGCACATGAGATCCTGGCTTCTTTTGTATACGTTGCAAGCCAAGGAGCTTCAAAAAGCTTGCAACATCTTTCGATCATCAGTGTCATCTACATGGCCAACGTGATCATTACTTGTTTACATGAGCTTGGTACGATTCAATGGAATTTTATTTACATCAACTTGTACCTTTTGTTGACAGTTTCGGGAGTGTTTGGTCTTTGGGGTTTTCGACAGCGAGAATCGATGTATCAAAATATTTTTCCATTTGCTCCCTACGGCGCTTACTTCTTCCTTGCCCTGGGCGCAATCTGTTTTGCCACCATCGGACAATTGTTGGGCAACGCCAATGACCCATCCTTGAAAATCATTCGCGATGCTATTATCTTCAGTCAAACTGGCTATGGAATAGTTTTTCTTACGTATATCTTTTCCAACTTTATATTAATGTTGGCCCGGAACTTACCGGTCTATAAGGTTCTTTATAATCCGAACCGCATGCCCTATTTTACATACCGGTTTGCAGGTTTAATTGCCATGCTGGGCTTTGTATTTTTCTCCCATTGGAGAGAATATGTATCCCATGGGTTGGCTGGATCTTACAACACGGCAGGCGATCTGCAAACCTTGCTTGACAATAGAGCGTATGCGGAATCATTTTATGATCAGGGTAGAATTCAGGCGTTTCAAAATCACCGCTCTAATTATGCGCTAGCTACGCTGAAAGCATTGCGCTACAATTTTGAAGATGCTCATTATAACTATGAACTCGCCAATGCAAAGAGGCCTACACTTTATTCGCTCACGAACGCTGCGAACCTTTATTTATGGGAGAATAAAAATTCAACGGCCATAGGACGATATCGATTTGCTCTTGAACGTTTGCCAGAATCCGGGGCCATCAAAAATAATGTTGGGTTTGCTTATGCCAAAATTCACAGTATAGATTCAGCCTTGCTATTTTTAAATGAAGCACGAAACTATTCCATTTCAAAGGCATCGGCAGAAACAAACTTCTTTGCCTTGGCCACCATGGAACTTGTGCCGATAAAAATAGATTCGGTTTTAAAGCTCTTTGATTCGCATCCTGGCATACTCAGTAATGCATTGGCGTTATCAACATTACAAAAACAGAAGTTAACTGCAACGTTTCACCCACTTGAACAGAAACACCTCAACCTCTATACGGCAACTTTGCTGAACAATTACATTATCAAGCATGCCACTTCATTAGACACATTGTTCATTCAAGAAGCTTATAAGATTGCTTCGGACTCGTTAAACGAAGATTTCAGTGAAGCATTGAAGTCCTCCCTTGCTTTCGCTTACTATCATTCCGGGAATGTTGCAAAGGCTCTTGAAATTTTAGCAGAGATGGCGTATATCAGCCAGCAGTATCAGGGAAAGTTCAATTACATAATGGGACTGTGGGCTCTTGAACAAGGTAACCCTGAATTAGCGTCATCCTATTTTACCTATGCCGATACATATACCTACAAGGAAGCCAAATTTTATAATGCCATTGCCCTTTCAGAAGCTCGAAGAAAAGCTGAAGCTTTGATAACCTGGGATACAGTAGCAAATGGCACCGATGACGCTAAAAAACAAATTGCTTCTCAGCTTAAAAAAATTCTGACCCTTCAGCCGGCACAAGCGCTGACTTTAAACGATGCAGAGAAATATCAGTTTTGCCGTTATAACATTGGCTTGAAAGATTCTATTCTTTTTAATCGGCTCATCAATACATTCGAAAGTGCTGACTATAAAGCTCAATCAATGTTAGATTTCAGTAAAAAATATTATGAAGCCGACTTATTGTCGCCCGCTATCCGTTATTACAATCGCATCGCAGGGCTTGAACTTTCCAATAAAAAACTGTATGATGATGTCCGTCACACTGAATTGCTTATGCTGGCATATCGTGGAGAACTGAGTCTGCTGGCAAGTCAAATTAATAAAGGCATCACATTCGACGGTTCGCGTTCGCTGGAGAAAATATTATACACGGCATTAATAGCAGAGTCAAGTGGGGATACAACCCGTGCTGAAAAGCATTATAAAATATTGGCTAGGTACAATCCGTATTTTGAAGAAGGTATTATCGCTGCTGCTAATTTCTACCGCAAGAAAAATGAGGATCGTTTAAAACCTTATACCATTCTAGCGGAGGCAATTCAAATCAATGCCAACTCAATCCGTCTTTTAAAGGCTTATATCACTGAAGCATCTCGACAAGGATTTGATGAATACGCTACAAGTGCCTCACAGCGTCTTGCTGATCTAGAACGCGCAGTTCGCTAACGCGCGGTATTCATTCGTTTAGCCGTGGTGTAAACTTTGCGCGCAGCTCCATTCTTTTTGGATTTGGAGGTGGCGCCGTTTCTCTTTTGTTTACCATTGTGTTCCGACCTCCACAACTTCATATTCTCACGAATTACCTTCCAATAATCTTTGCCATAGTCTACAAAAATTTCTCCCCCGGCGGGTATATCTTTCTTAGATTCGATATAGGCTTTTAACCCATCTACCACATAGTCGGAATTATTGAGGAGTCCCTTGATGCGAACAAGACCGCGTGCATCATTTGCATATCGGGCCAATGACTTTTTGCTGGGCAGGGCGTTAATTACATTGTTTCTGTTGATGTAAAAGATGTAACCGTTCTTACCATCCTCATGCTTCACTTCTTTCCAGGTGGTGCGTCGGCCAGTATATTCTACGATGCGAGTGCCTTTTGGTATTGGTTTTTTCGTGAATAGACCTTTGCCTGCGTTGGGTATAGTAGATTCTTTAATGTAAAGTTGCTTTTTCGGTAGTGTCATCAATTTAATATTATCTGTAACTCATTATAGAGTAGTTTGACCAACTGGGTGCGTATAAAAGGGGCGCAAGATAAAAGAATTCCATCACCGGCAAAAATTGTTGTGCAGCCGATCTACTCTCTATACTCATTCTCCACGAAGTACACTTTGGTAACAGCAGGTTGACTGACTTGTTTAAAGAAAACGCAAGGGACGTAACTCAGACGAATTAATCAATCAATTTATAGCCGAAAACGGCAATGAAGGGAAAAAATAAATCAGGACCTAAGTACGTCAAGGTGTTATATATCGTTGGTCTGAAGAGCTAGCCCATCATTGCTCTGTTTGTAACAACCGAGTTCAATCCAACTCAAATTTTAGCCCCTTCAACTCACAAAAGATTTATATATCAAGCGGATGCTGACAAGAATTACAACCACTCCAACAATAATCAACATCTTTTTAACAGGTAGTTTCCGTGTTAAATTAGCTGCAATGGGAGCTGCTAAGGCACCTCCAATAATGAGTCCCGCTATGATCTGAAAGTAACTAATACCGATGGTAGCAAAAAAAGTTAACGAACTGGCTAAGGAAACAAAAAACTCCGCTAAGTTAACAGACCCTATCGTGTACCGGGGACTTCTGCCTTTTGCAATCAAAGTAGAGGCTACAATTGGTCCCCAACCGCCGCCGCCAATTGAATCCATAAACCCACCGAAACCCGCCAGTGCAGGTATGTTTTTGGTTTTAGTTTTTTCTTTGCGATGGGTCATTGCCTTCTTAATAATTATAATTCCGAGCGCCAGCGTATACGTTGCGACAATCGGCCTGATGATATAATTATAATCTTCGAAGGATGATAAAATATACGCTCCTCCAATAGCACCTGCTATTCCCGGTATAAGCAAAGATTTAAACAATTTTTTATTTACGTTCTGGAATTTGAGGTGGGTCAAACCGGAAATGCCACTGGTAAAAATTTCAGCGGTATGAATACTTGCGCTGGCCGCAGCCGGAGGTACTCCAAAAGACATTAAAAATGTAGATGCGCTGACCCCATAGGCCATTCCTAAAGACCCGTCAATCATTTGAGCAATAAATCCACCTAAAATAAAAACAAAAAATTCAGGGCCAAGATCTTTAAACCACTCATAACCCTGGTCGCGAATAACATCGAAGTAAAAAAAGAATGCCATCAATATTAATAATATTGAAGCCGACACAATCATGACAATGACAGGCCTTTTATAATAAATACTTTTAACAGACGCTTCCACGGGAGGAAGTTTCACTTCTTCTTTAACATCAACATTGGGCATTACACTATTCTTTATCATTTAACGTAAGAAAACAAAAGCTCAAAAGTATTCAACTAAGTTTTTTAAAATTCATTTTTCTCGGCATTTATCCATTCAATTTCGGCATGATTAGATTAGCCATACCGTTGGTTATACCGATTGCATGCCTTGCGGTACACCAAGTTTAGATGCCTGCATATCCACTGCATCAGCTAATTGAACAAAATGGAATTGCCGGGAATACTAAAAGGAGCTCTCGTTCTAAGCCTCCCGTTGATGCCTGTAACTATTCCTTTGATTACAATATTAACCCCGGCGTGGTGAAGCTTCCTTTTCATAGGTACTTAATCTATAGTATTAGTAGAGTATACAAATCTATGAGATATCTCTATTAAACCAATAGAGTTTTGTGAGATTTTGGTAAAAAAGGTAAAAAGCCGGAATCACTTGTTGAAAAGCCGCTTTTCGGCATTCCGTCTATCTCTCAAATACCAATTCTTTTTGGGAGTTTGGAACTTGTTTCTGATATGTTGTCGGCTTCGCCGTTCGAGATAGGTATGAATACATAGCAGGGATAACAAAGAGCGTAAGAATTAGGGAAAAGATCACACCCCCGACAATCACAAGACCCAGGGACACGCGACTGGTGGCTGCTCCCAGTGAAAGCGCTAAGGGCAGTGAACCCAAAGCCATAGCTAAACTGGTCATTAAGATAGGACGGAGCCTGAGCCTGGAAGCTTCGATTACTGCTTCAATTTTTGATAAGCCTTCTTCCCTTTTCTGGTTGGCAAATTCTACAATAAGGATCCCGTTTTTGGTGACCAGTCCAATCAGCATTATAATCCCAATCTGTGAAAAGATATTAATGGTTTGGCCGAACAGAAATAAAGCCAACAACGCACCCGTAATAGCCAGGGGTACCGTTATCATAATGACAATCGGGTCAATAAAACTTTCAAATTGAGCCGCCAACACGAGATAGATAAGTCCTAATGCCAGCAAAAAAGCGAATGAAGTGTTGCCAGAACTTTCAGCAAAATCCCTGGATGTTCCACTCAGCGAAGTCGTAAAAGTATCATCCAGTATTTCAGAAGCTATCCCCTCCATCGCCTTTATACCATCGTTGACAGTTTTACCTGGTGCCAGGCCTGCAGAGATGGTGGCCGATTTATACCTGTTGAAGTGATACAGGGAAGGCGGTGTTGATGATTCTTCTACCGTTACTACATTATCAAGCGATACCAACTGGCCGGATACTGTTCTTACATATAAACTTCGCAGATCATTTGGGTCATCGCGATTAATCCTGTCTACCTGACCGATAACCTGATATTGTCTTCCTTCTTTAGTGAAATAGCCGAGCCGAAGATTGCTGTACGCAAGCTGCAAGGTTTGCGAAATGTCTTCGACGCTTATACCCAACTCTAGTGCTTTCAACCGATTGATGATCACACGCAATTCTGGTTTATTAAATTTCAAATCAATGTCTGCCCCTTGTAGCGCTGGGTTATCACTTGCTGCATTGAGGAATTTGGGCAATGCTTCTTTGAGCTTGTCAAAATTATTATTCTGTATCACGAACTGAACGGGTTGTCCCGCCCTCCGGCTGGTAGAGATCGTTTGCTCCTGAACTGCAAAAGCTTTGCCTGCCGAAAACCTTGGAAGATTCCGGTTTACCATATTTACCACGTCCTGCTGTGTCCGCTCGCGTTCATCGGGGTCATTAAGAAAAACCCGGACCATTCCATTGTTTGCTCCCCCCATACCGCCGCCTGATCCTCCGGTTAGTGAATAAATTATTCTCTCCTCCGAAATAGAGTCTAATAGAAATGTAGTTATGCCATCAATATAGGGCTCCATGAAGGTAAAAGATGTTCCTTCTGGCGCAGAGATCTGCAATCTGAATTGGTTCCGGTCTTCCAATGGCGCTAATTCAGATGGAAGGTTTCGAATTAAGAAATAAGATGCCACCATACATGCGATCACAATGAAAAAGGCAACCCGGCGAACCTTCATAAAACCTCCGAGGCTATTTTTGTAAACATGCTCCATCCCTATAAAAAAACGTTCTGTCGCGGTATAAAATCTGGATTTTTTACGATGATCACGTGTCAGCTTAACACTTAGCACCGGAGTAAGTGTGAGGGAAACAAAGCACGAAATCAATACTGCACCCGCTACGACAAAACCGAATTCGCGGAAGAGCCGTCCCACAAAACCTTGCAGAAAAACAATCGGGAGAAACACAACTGCTAGGGTAATCGAAGTAGCGATCACGGCAAAAAATATTTCCTTTGAACCTTCCCGGGCTGCATCAAATTTATTCATGCCGCCTTCCAATTTCTTGTAGATGTTTTCGGTCACCACGATACCATCATCAACAACTAATCCCGTGGCAAGCACAATTCCAAGCATCGTCAATACATTGATCGAAAACCCAAACAGGTACATAATAAAAAAGGTGGCTATTAACGAAACAGGAATATCAATTAATGGCCGGATTGCAATAATAAAATCGCGAAAGAATAAATAGACGATAAGCACTACCAGAATGAATGAAATAAGAAGTGTTTCCTGGACCTCTTTGATCGCGCGTTTGATAAATACCGTTTGATCCGTGGCAACAGTAAGTTTGATGTCTTTAGGGACTTCTTTGTTGATCCTTTCCATCCGCTTATAAAATTCATCTGCAATGGCTACATAGTTGGCGCCAGGCAAAGGATTAAGGGCGACACCTACCATGGGAATAAGCTTACCCTTGAGAACAAACTCCTCGTTTTCTGGGCCAAGTACTGCCTCCCCTATATCACGCAACCGGACGGTCCCATTTGGCGAGGACCTTATCCTTACATTGTTGAAATCTTCCTCCGTAAAAAGTTTTCCGAATGTACGTACCGTAAGCTCAGTGGAATTTCCTGATATCTTACCAGAAGGCAATTCAATATTTTGTCTGTTTAATGCCTGTTGTACATCCAACGACGTTAATCCATAGGCACTTAATCGACTGGGGTCAAGCCATATTCGCATAGCATATTTCTGCTCCCCCATTACACGTGTGCTGCTGACACCCGGTATCGTCTGAAGTCTTTCCACCAACACATTATTAGCATATTCTGTAAGTTCAAGTCGATTTCTCGTAGTGCTTTGCACCGTCAACGAAATAATGTAATCGGTGCTGGCATCTGATTTCGAAACTTCAGGTGGAGAGTCCAGGTCTCGCGGAAGCTGCCGGGCAGCCTGAGATACCTTATCGCGAACATCATTGGCAGCGGCCTCTAAATCAACACCAAGTTCAAACTCAATATTAATGCTGCTGTTGCCAGGACTGGAATTGGAGGAAATATTTTTAATTCCGGCTATACCATTAATGGACTTTTCAAGTGGTTCTGTAATCTGTGATTCTATTATATCGGCATTGGCACCGGAATAAGAAGTACGTACACTGATGTTGGGAGGATCTATAGCCGGGTAATCTCGCACACCCAAAAAACTATAACCGATTACACCAAAAACAACGATGATGATGTTCATCACCACCGCTAGTACCGGGCGCTTTAAACTTAATTCGGATATATTCATTTCGGTTCCAAATTTATATCTTATTCAGTGGAATAAGATACCGTTCTTGGATTTACCTTCAACCAAATTCTTTCTGTATTATTTAATTTTCTTTAACCAACCAGTGAATGAGGTTGAGAAGAAATTGAAGATTCTGTTTTTGTATTGGAAGAATTTAGCCCAAGCGGTATTTTACCAACTATTCGAGCCGGAGATGCTCGATGGCAGAACTTAATCTCGGTACATTTATCGAATTTACCATCAGGCTAACCTGGATTTCGCACAATCGTTGCAAACTCAACCATATAGAATTAAATTTGACTAAGCCGCTCAGAACTGAGTATAAAATCTGAATCCAGACCTATGACTACCAGCAAATTAAAGGACATTTCATTTTTCTTATTCTTCGGGTTCTCAGTACTTCTTATCGCAGCTTATTTGGTACTCCTGTACAACAAAATTACAAGCGCCACATTTGAACAGCTTGAGACAGATGATTTTGTTTGGTTGGGAATTTTAATACTGGGATTCATAACAACCGATTTTCTAATTGTGAGAAGATTTATCAGACGTTCGAAAAAAAGATAATCCCTACTTTCAATTAGCCTTTCGCAGGTAAACATTCCCAAACTTAGAGTCGAAATTATAGCTCGGACCACTTCCTGGCTTAGCCGAGACGTACGTATGAAAATCTCCTTGCTTTGACGCTTCTCCGATGAATTTAACATCCAGGTTTGTATAGATCTCTCCGTGATTTGTCTCGGCCGTAATTTCGCCCGTGGCTTTCTCAATAATTGCAACATCTACCCCGCCATACGTTGCGTCAACCGTTAACGGACCCTTGAAATCTTTGATCTCGACCATACCATAAACGGCCTCAACCCGTGTCTCGAAATTTTGGGGCACTTTAATCTCCAGGAGAATATCCATTTCTAATCCATAGTGCATTCTATCATAATCCGTTCTTCCCTTTTCCTGCATATACTTCCGAAGTTCATCTTTATTCCGAAAGACGATCTTCTGCGTACCCTCCACAATGGTAATCCGATGTGGTAAATTCTTCATGTTTTTGATCTCATTTTTTATTGAGACGGTGTTACCGGATGAGGAAGTTATCAACTCGAACGCATCGTCATTTTCTCCTGCATTTATACTTACACTTCCCTGTATAGAGATCTCATTTTTATCCCACGTGCTGACACGGACCAACTCCGGATAGTCAAAGTGCATCACAATCCTTTGTCCGGATTGAACTGGAATTATTTTATTAATTGGAGTTTGAGAAAAGGCCTTCAAACTGAAACACACACATAACAATAAAACTTTCATAACCTAGATTTTAACACGTGACAAAATTTCATAACAATTTTACTTTCAAAAAGCAAAGTATATGTCTTCACTTATATTACTTACTCATTCCCAGTGATGCTTTTAGTTCCCAGCTACCTGGTGAGGTCACAACTTGCCCGCTTGAAGCAAGGCAACATTATTTCTTTCTTAAATAGACATTATTGTGAGAGGAAGACAGATTTATTTCAAGTCCACCACCGTTAAGTTTGCCTATAACATTGTCGCTGTACCTGATCATTTTATCTGTCCGTTCAATCTCGATTTTAAAATCGGGATCTACCAGTATCTCACCAAAGCCAGTGCTTAACTTCAAGTTTGCTTTAATTGCAACTGGTAACGCAACATCTACATGACCATGAACAGATTCTATAGAGACAGGATCTTTAAGTGTTGCTCCTAAGGATGCATCAATGTCACCATGTACCGTTTTGATATTGAGAGGACCAGTTGCATTTGTAAGTATTACACCATTATGGACAGTAGATACTTCAATCTTACCTTCAAAGTTTTTTATTTCTATCTCGCTACCATGAGGAGATGTATGGGAATATGAAATATTCACACTCTTAGGAACCATAATTTTAATATCCGGTCCATCCATTTTTTTGAGCTGACGTACTTCAATGATATTTCCTTTATCAACAACCGAAAGCCCAAGACCTGTATTATCTTCAATTCCCATGCTGCTGATAGCCCGTAAACCTTTCGCCCGATCGTCATCATCCCGGTCGTGGTCCCTGGAAGAAAAGATTATCTCATTACCATTATAGCCTTCAATCGTAACATTATTCACTTCCCGGATCTCTATTGTACCTGAACTTTTGTTGAGCTTAAACTCCTGTGCATATGTAACTCCACTCATTAAAAGTCCCAATGCTATTACTATTACTTGCTTTTTCATTTCCATTATTTTTTTAATTTTTTATTCACTTTTTACTTTAGTCGCGATTTTGAGTTCATGATCAGTTCTTCTCTGTGCTATCTGATCCATAGCCTTATTTTTTCCTGAGATAAACTTTGCCGTAGTTGCAATTGAGATCGATATTTACTCCTCCTCCATTTATTTTTCCGCTGATTTTGTCGCTGTATTTAATCCAATCACCTGCCTTATCTACATCAATCTTGAATTCAGGATCCGCTAAAATCTCACCATATGAGGTACTCATTTTAAGATTAGCCTTTGTGGTGACAGGGATTGCCACGTCTACATACCCATAAATGGAAACTATCGAAATCGGATCCTTCATGTTTGCATCCAGGCTGGCCTCCACGTGACCATAAATGGTTTTTACAGTTAGAGGTCCCGTTACATTTTCAAGCTCTATGCTGTTGTATTGAGCAGAAACCTCAATTTCATTCGGCATGTTTTTAAACTTTGCCTCACCTCCGTATTGTGATTCATACGAAAAGGAAACGATCATACCTTTCGGCACCAAAATCTTTATATTCGGAGAGTTTGTTTTTTTTAGTTGTTGTACAGTCACAACATTCCCCTTGTCGGTAACATTAATCCCCAGACCCGTATTATCGTCCAATCCGAGACTATTAACAGACCGCAATCCCTCAGCCCTTTTGTCTCTTTCTTTATCATGGTCTTTTGAAGAAAAAATAATTTCATTTCCGTTGTGCCCTTCTACAGTGACTCTTCCAATATTAATTTCTAATCGCCCCGAGTTTTTTGGCACCTTAAATTCTTGCGCTCTCAAACAACTTGCAGCACTTAATATTATCGCAAGCACTATTACTCTCTTGTTTTTCATTTTTCTAAAATTTCAATTTGATTACCATTTTTTTTGTTCCTATGAAAGTTCCAACAGTCCTGAATATGCTTCGTCTTTCACTGCCTTCATCGTCCCTTCATCAGCTACAATTCGTTTTAAATCATTCACTACACCTTTTTCTTTCATCTTAACCATAAGCTGTATCAAAGCAATCTGCACCATCGGATCTTTTTGATAGGAGAGAGCGTCGATCAAAATTTTTCTAACCAAAGGCTCCTGATGGAATTTGCTCAAAGCATCAAGGGCTGCAAGTCTTACATTGGTATTGGCATCTTCATTCATCCTCTTTGCCAAAGCTTTCACCACCTCATCGTCGGCATTTTCGATAGTCAGCGCCACGTTTACGCCTTGTATCCGCTGACTTGCCGATTGCTGATTGCCGATGAGCGACATCATCATCAGCTTCGTAGCTTCCATCTCTTTTTTAATTTTTGCAATCTCTTGTTGCTGGTTATTTTGATTGCTTATCCAAAAACCAATACCTCCCCCAAGAATTAGCAAGGCTACAGCAGCTGCAATGCGATAGAAAACGGGTTGGAAGAAAATGCCCTTCTTATCCTTACCTGATGACGCAATCTCTGATTTTAGAAATTGATCAAAGCCCTGCTTCAATTTTGGTGATGGCTCAAGACTTGCCGACTTATCTATAACACGCATCACTTCTTTCAACTGCTCATACATTTTATAAGCCTTGTCATTTTGCATCAATTCCTGTTCAACCATCTGCCTTTCGGTTTCGGTTAACTTTCCATCGATGTAATCGATAAGCTGAGTTTCTAATTTCTCGTTATTCATGTCCTGTCCATTATCCGTCATATTTTTTCCAGTTCAAAATAGTGCTCTCTTAATTTCGCAATCGCCCGATGCACTTTTACCTTTATGTTTGCTACCGTTGTATCCATGATCACGGCTACATCTTCATACTTCATATGCTGAAAGCGGGTGAGCACTAAAAGCTCTCGCTGCTCTTCATTCAACATGGCCATGGAGCGTTCCAGCAATTTTTCCTGCTCTTCAAGCGCCTGGCTCTCTCCGGATTCTGGCATGTCATTACTTATTTTTTCCACGTCTATAAAATCAGAGAACCTATTTTTATTTGCCTGATAATGGTCCGAAAAAATATTCCGCGCTACCTGGTAAATCCAGGATTGAAACCGGAGTCCGTCGCGGTAACTGTTCCTGTATTTAATTATCCTCAGAAAAACATTTTGTGTGAGGTCTTCCGCCAGGGCACGATCCATCGTCATGCGGGCCAGAAAATTATATATCCGTTTGTTATACCGTTCAAAAAGCAAGGAAGCCAATTGCAGATCACCGTGTTTCACGGCCTCCATAATCATTTCGTCTGTCATCCGATCTGTGCTTTTTGTCAATTTCGTGTTAGTTACCGCGAGGTAGAGTAAAGGTTACAACAGGATTTACAGATTTTTAAGAAATAAAAAAAGCTGCACGCTGGCGCAGGCTTTAACGAAAATGGTCTGAAAAATGAGTCGCTTGACCCTTGGGGCTAGGCCTGGGGCTATAACTATACAAATTGCATCATCTTTCGTGAATCTTAATACCTAGACCTTGAGCTATATCCATACCGCGCGGAAGAAATGACACAGCCCTTTTAAATTATTTTTACCCTTTAAAACTTTAGGCAAGACTTTTGTGTCTAAGTAAAAAAAACAAGCAACTTATGCGATTTAACATTCTTATTATTCTCTTTCTGATAGCCAGTCTATGTACGTTCGGCCAGGAAGTTTTTAAAGGCGAACATTTTATAGAAGTAACGGGCACAGCGGAAATGGAAGTCGAGCCGAATGAAATTTTTCTTTCTATAAGACTCCGCGAGTTTGAGGAGAACAGAAGTAAAGTGCAGCTTGAAAAACTGGACCAGGATTTCCTGCAGGCATTAAAAGCTGCTGGTATCGATCGAAAAAATTTAACACTCGCGGATGCCGGGTCCAAACTTGCCAGGATTCGCCGGAAAGATAAAGATGCTTTTCGCGAAAAATCCTACGAAATAAAACTTACCAGCGCTGCTGAGCTCGAAAAGTTCTTAGAAAAAATAGAGCCTGTTAAAGTAGATCAAATTGATTTGACCCGTCTGCATCACACGGACATGGAAAAATTCAAAATAGAGTTGAAGGTAAAAGCACTTCAAGCAGCCCAAACGAAAGCGCAGACTTTGCTTAAATCCATCGGTGTTGAAATTGGCAAGCCCATTATGGTGAGAGATTGGGATCACGATCCTGTTCAACCATTACCCCGCGTCGCAAATGTGATGTACAAGACTGAGGGTTTAAACGATTCAGTAGACATGGCAGAAGAGGAAATCGGTTTCAGGAAATTAAAATTGCGCGCTCAGATCACGGCACAATTTGAAATCAAGTGATTTCAAATCAAGGAAAAATAATTTGCTAAGCTTCTTTAAAGGTGTAAATATCTGGCTGGACGGACCGATGATTTCATCGACTATTTGGAACTGTAGTAAGAAAATAGTTCATTCGTCCATTCAAACCTATCAGGTTTTAAAAACCTGATAGGTTTTTTAACCGTTAGCTGTAATTAATCATGATACCTGCAACAACCTACCACATTTACAACCATGGGAATGCTGAGGATAATATTTTCCGCTGTGATGAAAATTACCGGTATTTTCTTCAGAAGTATGGAGAGTATATAAAACCTATCGCCAAGACATATGCGTTCTGTCTTTTGCCGAATCATTTCCTTTTCTAATGCAAGTACATGAAGAGGAGGTAATAGCAAACCTGGCAGGTTTCGAAAACCTGGCAGGTTTAAAGCTGGAAAGACGAATTGTATTGCAGTTCAGTAACTTTTTCCAATGCTTATACCAAGGCTTTCAATAAAATGTATGAGCGGAAAGGAAAACTTTTTCTGACTCCCTTTCGGCGAAAGTGTGTTATACATCCGTGGCAATTTTTGAATACCTGGAGGTACATTCACTACAACCCAGTTCAACATCAGTTCGGGCAAGATCCATTTGATTGGCCCTTCAGTTCAATTCATGACTACAGGCAGAATAAAGAGCATCGCGTTCTGATTTCAGAAGCTCACCGTTTAGCGGAATCAAACTTGATCTTTACGGCTACGAAAGATTTTATACCAGATTGGAACGACTTTATTGAATTTGATTATTGAAAAAAAGACCTGTCAGGTTTTAAAAACCTGTCAGGTCTAATATACGACGAATAGTACTCCATACAACTTTACAATCTCATAAATTCCTTTTTGTATTGAGTCGGCTTTTTAAACATTATTTCTTTAAACTGTTTATTGAAATTTGAAAGCGTATTAAAGCCACACTCATAACAAATTTGTGAAATTGCTTCATCCGTTTCGGTCAGCATTTTGCAGGCATGTTTTATTCTTATTTCAGAAATAAACCTTGAAAACGATTTGTTATTTTTCATCGTGAAATAGCGGCTGAAGGAAGTAGGGGTCATGTTTAATAAATCAGCGAGATCTTCCAATAAAACTTTTTTATTAAAGTTCTTAAAGGCGTATTCATAAACCTTATTCAACCGGTCCGTTTCATTTTGATCAAAGGAATTATCATATGATTTAGAAGAAATATAATGATACTCTTTCGTGCCTGCCAGAATTTCAAGAATGTGCAGCAAATGAATAACACTGGGTATTCCATGCAATTGAATTAGCTCTTTCATGAGATCAATCACCTCATGTTTTTTCGGTCCGTAAAATTCCAATCCCCTCATCGATTTGATAAACAGCTTTTTTAAAAGCATCATTTCTTCTTTTTCAAGAATATGATCACCAAGAAAATTCTCATTCAGGTAAATGACGATTCCACTTGCCTTAAAATCGCTATCCCTGTCAAAATAAGTTTCATCGTTGCGCCATACATGTGGTAGATGTGGACCCGTTAAAATCAGTTCTCCCGGCCGGAAGGACTTGATGCTATCACCTATAAACCGAGTGCCTGTTCCTTCCAGCACCACAAAAAGCTGATACTCGGAATGTGAGTGCCACATGGGATCAAAGTGCTTTTCCTCCAAATGGCGGATGACAAAAATCTGCGAAGGTGGAATACTGGATTTATGTAAAACAGCTTTCAAAGTCCCTTAAATTATGCGTTCAATTCGTAAAATAGAAAGATTTAATGATATAATACAGTCAAATTTGGATAAAATCCCGATAGCGTACTCAAATAAATTTCTAGAAATTCGTTCTCCTCAAACGATTTAATAAGCCTATGCAACAGAAAAAGCTTTTGATTCTTTTTGCGATCCTTACCCTGGCTATAATTTCTATTGCAACCTCTACCTACCAAATGGCAGATGCACCGCGCAGGCTTGAAATTTTGTTTCTGGGCCATAAAACAAACCGGCATCACAATTCAGAGAGGCTAGCAGACATTTTTACCAAAGAATATTTTAAGAAAGGAATCAATATAACATTCACTTCAGAGCCAGACGATTTAAATGAAGAGAATCTGAGTCACTATGATGGGCTGATACGTTTATGCCAACCATGATTCAATAAGCTCGCCGCAGGAAAAAGCGTTGCTGGAGTTTGTACGAAATGGTAAGGGTTTTATTCCGCTTCATTGCGCCTCTTGGTGCTTTCGTAATTCCGATGAGGTGGTTGAGATGATCGGGGGGCAGTTTAAAAGTCATAAGTATGATTCTTTCCCCGCAGTTATTACTCAACCTGATCACCCGGTCATGAAGGGCATCACCTCTTTTAAAACCACGGATGAAACCTACGTGCATGATAAGATCAGCAAAAACATCCAGGTCTTATCCGAACGGGTTGAAGGCAGTCATCATGAACCCTATACGTGGGTAAGACCTTATGGACAAGGCAGGGTATTTTATACGGCTTATGGCCATGACGAAATTACGTTTACCAATCAAGGTTTCTTAGACCTCGTTCAAAATGGAATTCTCTGGGCCGTTGGAGAAAAAGCCGTGGCAAATCTTGCTGCCTATTCGATAGCAAGTCCAACGTATTTTGATGGGCCTGTTCCCAACTACGAACGTCGAAATCCTGCTCCTAAAGTTCAAGTAGGCTTGACACCACAGCAGTCTATGTCCCTGATTCAAGTGCCAGTAGGCTTTGAGTTGCAACTGTTTGCCGCAGAACCAGATGTAGTGAATCCGATTTATATGAATTGGGACGAGCGAGGCAGGCTGTGGGTTATTGAGACAGTTGACTATCCCAATGAAATTAAGAACGACGATATAGGAGATGACCGCATCAAAATACTGGAAGATACCAATGGCGATGGAAAGGCGGATAAGTTTACCATTTTCGCTGACAAGCTAAATATCCCCACGAGTTTTGTTTTTGCAAATGGTGGAATCATCGTCAGCATGGCCCCGTCATTTTTATTTTTAAAAGATACGGATGGCGATGACAAAGCCGATGTAAAAGAGACTCATATCACCGGTTGGGGTAAAACTGATACCCACGCTCAGGCGTCTAATCTTCGCTATGGTTTCGACAATACGATATGGGGTGTCGTGGGTTATTCAGGATTCTACAATGGTAAAAAAGGAAAGGACTCCGTGGCGTTTGGCAATGGTGTATATCAATTTACGCCTGATGGTAAAACCCTGGAACAGATTTCAACTACAACCAATAATACATGGGGCTTAGGCTTTTCCGAAGAGTTTGATGTTTTTGTTTCAACGGCGAATAATACGCACAGCGCTTTCCTGGGCATCCCCAAAAGATATTTTGACAAAGCAAAGATAAATGAAACCGGTACTGAAAAAATTGATGCCCACTATAGTATGCACGTGGCTACTAAAAACCTTCGCCAGGTCGATGTGCACGGTGGTTTTACAGCAGCAGCCGGTCATAGCTTGTATACCGCCAGAACTTTCCCCAAAGAATATTGGAACCGCATTGCCTTTGTTACAGAACCGACGGGTCGGCTCATCCATCGTAACATCGTGCATCAAAACGGCTCCGGTTTTAAAGAAGATGGGGATGGCTGGAATATGTTGGTGAGCGCCGACGAGTGGGCAGCACCTATTCAGGCAGAAGTTGGACCTGATGGATCTCTTTGGGTATTGGACTGGTATGATTTTATCATCCAGCATAATCCCACACCAAGTGTTGCTTCGTCAGGACTAGCTGCAGAAAATGGAAAAGGGAATGCGTATATCAATCCATTAAGAGATCATGAACGGGGCCGTATCTATCGCATCGCCTATACGAAAAATGATCAAAAAAATACAACTCAATTAAATAAAGACGATCTGACAGGTTTGACAACCGCGCTGTCTAACGACAATATGTTTTGGCGTACTACAGCTCAACGGTTGTTGGTTGAAAAATCGGACAAAACTATTTTACCTGATTTATACAAACTCGTTCAAAATGAACAATTGGATGAAACGGGAATCAACGCACCAGCTGTGCATGCCCTATGGACAATCCACGGTTTGAAAGCATTGGATGCTACCAACCAGGAAGCACTAAACGTTGCTGTTAAAGCATTGAGCCATCCCGCCGCTGGCGTACGCAGGGCCGCCATACAAGTGTTACCTAAAACTGCCGCGACCTTCCAGGTGTTGCAAAAAGCAAAGGTTTTTGAAGATAAAGATTTAAGAGTTCGATTAGCTGCTGTGCTGGCAACTACGGATATGCAGCCTTCTGCTCCAATCGGGAATGTATTGCTGGAGATGGCTGAGAAAGAAGAAAACATAGCGGATACATGGTTAAGGCATGGGTTAACCGTAGCCAGCAAATTAAATCAGGAAACTTTTAAAGCTGCATTTAAGAAAAAGGGATTGAATGAAAATCCGTCTCTCATGGAAGCTTCGTTGGCACAACGGCTGGCGTTTGGATCAAGATTGAAAAGCACTACACTGAGAAGAATTTTTGGCAGGCCATCACCAGGCGACGTCCTTACTCCCGACGTCGTCGGTAAGGAAATTCTTATTTCAGGTGACATCGAAAGAAGACCGGCTCCCGCTGGTACTCCTGCAACTGCTGATCGTTATTCAGGTTTGGTTGTTGCCCAGGGAAATAAAGCCAACGGCTACGGTGTGTACATGCTGGATAACAAAATGCTTTTTCGCATAAACCAGGAAGGAAAATCTTTTGAGGTTGCTACCTCGAAATTGCTTCCCCCTAAATTTTCATTTAAAGCAGGTTTGAAAAAAGACGGAACCATGAGTCTGTCTATTGATAACCAGGAAGTAGGTCTACAAAAAACGGCAGGGTTATTCAAAAAAGAGATGGCCATTCCCGTTAGAGTCGGCGTTGACCCGAGGAAAGGAAACGATAAAATTGCTGACTATCCGGATTCTACTTTCTTCCTTCGAAGTTATCTCACAAATGCCAAATTAGAAACGCTGGAAAGTATTGCGCCTCCGGTTAACAAAGTTTCGAAAGTAGACAAGGTAATTGTCCTCAAAGTGGTAAAAGATGTCATGAAATACGATCAACAGCTGATCACAGCAAAAGCAGGCACAACAATACAGATCGTAGTTGAAAATCCTGACTTTATGCAGCACAATCTTATATTGATCAAACCCGGAACGTTAGAAAAAGTTGGAGCGGCAGCAGACCAATTGGCACAAGATCCAAACGGGTCAAAAATTCAATACATACCAAAAATGTCCGAGGTTTTGCAGGCAACTCCGTTGATTAATACGGGTGGAAAATTTACGTTGACATTTAAAGTGCCTGCTACTGTTGGAGACTACCCTTATGTGTGCACATTTCCCGGCCACTGGCGAATTATGAACGGCATTCTAAGAGTAACTAAATAATGAATTAGCAGAAATTGAGACAGGGATCATTCCACCAAACCAAATTACAAAGCATTAAGGATGAGTTTAAATATTAAATACGGTGTCAGCACGTGGTTATGGACATCTCCTTTTTCTACACAATCTATTGACATCTTATTTCCAAAGATTTCCAGCATGGGTTTCGATGTAGTGGAAATCGCAGTCGAGGATCCTTTCTTAATCGATATCAAAGCCGTCAAGAAGGCCCTGCAGCGATACAACCTGGAAGCTGTCATTTGCGGAGCATTTGGACCTACACGAGATTTTACAAGTGCAGATGCTTCCGTTCATCTAAATTGTTTTTCTTATATCGAGTCCTGCCTTGATTTTTGTGTGGAACTGAATACGAAATTTTTTGCAGGCCCTATGTATTCGGCCGTAGGAAAGGCGAGAATGGTACCGCTCGAGCAACGGAAAATCGAATGGGATCTAGCGGTAAAAAATTTACGAGTTGTTTGTCAGATGGCTTCGGCGCGGGGGTTACAGATTGCCCTGGAGCCTTTAAATCGATTTGAATCAGATCTGGTTAATACGGTTGCTGATGTATCTCGATTAATTGCCGATATAAATCATCCGGCTGCTCAAATAATGTTGGATGGTTTTCACATGAATATTGAAGAAAAAGATATTGAAAAAGCCATTGGAGATGCCGGCGACAAATTAATTCATATGCAGGTTTCAGAGAATTACCGGGGAACGCCCGGCACAGGACAAACACGCTGGGATGAATATAAAAAGGCATTGGAAGCCATCCGATATAAAGGCGCTGTTACGATCGAAAGTTTTACACCAGAGAACAAAGAGCTAGCAGGCGCAGTTTGTTTCTGGCATCCAATGGCAGAAAATCAGGATGACTTTGCTACAGATGGACTTCGGTTTTTAAAAAGCTGGGCCAACAGCAAAAACGGATTACCACATCAAAAACCATAAAAATCATTTTGCAAATGGGAAATAAAATTAATGTTGCCATCATAGGCCTCGGGTTCGGAGCCGAATTCATTCCAATTTATCAGCACCATCCGCATGCATCGATGTATGCAATTTGCCAGCGGGATAAAAATAAATTGAACCAGATCGGCGATGCTTTTGGTGTAGAAAAAAGGTACACCAATTACGATGAATTGCTGAAAGACCCTGCGATCGATGCGGTGCATATCAATACCCCTATTCAAAGTCATGCAGAGCAGTCCATTAAAGCATTAAAGGCAGGAAAGCATGTAGCCTGCACGGTACCTATGGCCACCACAGTGGATGAGTGCAGACAAATAGTAGAAGCTGTTAAAGAAACCGGCCTTACGTATATGATGATGGAAACGGTAGTATATAGCCGGGAATTTTTATTTGTCAAAGAAATGTATGAGAAAGGTGAAATAGGAAAACTGCAATTCCTCCGGGCCTCGCATCAGCAGGAAATGGCCGGCTGGCCAGGCTATTGGGAAGGATTGCCTCCCATGCATTATGCAACGCACTGCGTCGGGCCGGTTGTTGCACTGGCAAAGAAAGATGCCGAGTATGTTTCATGTTTCGGTTCCGGTCGGATTGATGAGAACCTGATCAGCAAATATGGTTCACCTTTTGCGATCGAGAGCTGCCACATCAAATTCAAAGATTCAGACCTGGCTGCTGAAGTAACCCGCTCTTTGTTCAACACAGCCAGACAATACCGCGAGAGCTTCGATGTATATGGTTCGAAAAAAAGCTTCGAGTGGACATTAGTAGAGCACGAAGATTCTGTTATCCATACGGGAGAAAAACCGGAAAAAGTAAAAATCAAAGACTATGCAAACCTTCTCCCTGCTGAAATACAGTCATTCACAACAGGAGGGGTATATGACGCGGATAGCAACCAACATTTATCGTTTATACAGGGCTCAGGCCACGGCGGTTCTCATCCGCATCTGGTACATGAATTTATTACTTCACTGGCCAACAAAAAGGAGCCCTTTCCAAATGCTCGGCAATCGGCAAATATCACCTGCGTTGGAATTTTGGCGCATGAATCTGCTATGCAAGGTGGAAAACTATTATCTCTGCCGGAGTTTACGATCAAATGAAATCGATGCCAAGAAGTATTATTTGGTCTTGATCGTAGATACTGAATCGAACCAATGGCTCTCGATCCATCAACCGTATTCGGCAAACTATGCTAACTAACTAGACCAAACTCATTTGCAGCTCTTCTACCTCAGTTAATTTGGCCCCACTGCCTATTGGTTTAAGATCATATTTACCGTCAGGATAAATTCTTTCTATTTCGTAAATGGATTTAAGGTCGTTGGCAATTCTGACTTTATCACCTATTTTATAAGTCGGTTTTTTATCCGGCATAATTGATTTCGCCATAATTAAGGATTTTACAAAAAATAACAAGTGAGTTTGCT
Organism: uncultured Bacteroidota bacterium; assembly: GCA_963837415.1. Classification (GTDB taxonomy): domain Bacteria; phylum Bacteroidota; class Bacteroidia; order Cytophagales; family Cyclobacteriaceae; genus Chryseolinea. The sequence continues at coordinate 793,427 of CAWING010000013.1, forward strand.
TAATGTTCAATTATCCTATCCCTTAAACCGATAGCCTTTGGATGTGTTACTTTGTGTTTTCAATAATTAATGTTCTGCATTTTCAGTCTATTTATTGAAGTAATCGTAAACCACTCTTGACATCTTTGCAATCCCTTCTTCAACATCTTCAAACTCCCCCTTGGATCGCGTGACGTATGCGGCAATAATGATTTTTTTCCCGTTTGGAAGAACCAAGATGCCGACATCGTTCACCGCACCAAAAACTTCACCATTTGAGTCACCCGTACCGGGCTTGCGGGCGACAACCGTCCCTTCGGGTAACATTCCCTTCAATCGTTTCGGCGCGTTGGGAGTATCGACCATAAGTTTCCACAGAAACTCTTTACTTTCTGTGGTCAGGATTTTGCCATCATAGAATAACTTCAGCAATGTAACCGTTGCATGCGGAGTTGTCCAGTTTGAAAATTGAACATTCCAATCATTATGCATTTCTCTTTCGGTAGCGACAATCGCAATATCGGTGATGCCTACAGTCCCGATGAACTTATAGACCTTGTCTGGCCCGCCAAGAATATCGAGTAGTATATCGCATGCAACGTTATCGCTGTTCATGACGGTCCATGTGATTAACTCCCTTAAAGTTACGTCCACGTTTGCTTCCGGGTATGTGCGCATTAGCACGCTCCACGTCTTGAAATAGTGATCTTTCGTTATCCTGTATTTTTTATCCAACGATAATTTTTTTTCATCTACGAGGCGCAGTACCGCAAGAGCAATGTGAAACTTAAATACACTTTGCATAGGAAAGTGCTTATCTCCATTGAGTGAAACAGTGTCATTGCTTTGAAGATCGAGAATCGCTACACCCACATCCCCCTGGATCATGTGACTTACATCTTCAAGGGATGTTTTTAACGAAATTGTTTGAGCAAAAAGCGAAGTAGCAATGCCGAATAAAAGGAAGCAAAGCAATAAGGCTTTGATAAGGAAAGAGGCCTTGATCATGAGTTAGTTTGATAAGTCCGCGCAGTCGGGATGACTGGATTCGAACCAGCGACCTCTTCGTCCCGAACGAAGCACGCTACCGGACTGCGCTACATCCCGAAAACTCAAAAATAATTAAAGCTTTGAAATCTGTGAAGCGTGTTCGTATGAATTACCCTTATCGATAATACAGACGGCAGTTGGATTTAAAAAAAATTAATCAGAATATTTCGACTTTTCAGAGCCAAAATACTTTTGAAGCTTCCTTAATAAGTTCCATAGAATTTTTGACCTGCAGTTTTTCCAGCAAATGCCTTCGGTGCGTCTCGACCGTATTAATACTAATGTGACATTTATCACCGATCATTTTGGTAGACAAGCCTTCACCAATGAGCAACAGTATTTCTTTCTCTCTTTTAGTTAATTGGGGAGTGGCGGAAGGAACGCGCGACTTTGGATGACTAGCATGTTCAGTCAGCGTTTGTTTTGTTTGCGAATTGCTATGGACCAGTGCGAACTCCAGCATTTTCGTACAGGATTTCTCTTTTCGTAAAATGTCTTCGACATCTATTTCTTGTTTATCACTTCGACTGATTAATTCAAGTTTGATTAGTATCTTATCAACAGCCACATAATTTCCGGGGAACAACAGATATTTAGTGTCCCTTATTTTCCACCATTCACCAGTTGGCCGTTTAAACCGATATTCCACGATCAGTGGTGCCAGTTGTTCTTTCTTAAACTCAGGCCTAAATAATTCCTGGTGGGATCGAACGATCTTCTCCGTTACCATGGGTAAATCTTCGGGATGTATCAATGGAAACCAAACATCCATTCCTCCTTTTAAAAAATTTTCAGACGAGTATCCTGTCAGGGCCTCAAAGGAATTTTCCACAAATAGAATTTTGTCGGTATTCAGGCAGGAGACCAGGAAAATACAGGAATTATCGCCGGCTGTGTCGTGCTCAAAAAAACTTTTAGGGACGCCATATTCTGCCGCGGTGTACATCAGCAAATCGGAGTATTTTTCGATCACCATGTTTATTATTTTGCCAATCAGCAAAGATACTAAACTTATAAAAAAGGGTGATGTCTGAGTCGATTTCTTAAACCTTAAAAATCACAAAAAAGATAATGACGCCCACCAAAATAAACTGGATAATATGAAAACGCTTCAGCTTTGATCTCAATCTTAACAGGTTAGGCACGTCGTAGTTATCTCCCTGCAGTTCCTTGCCAATAACGGCGATAGCTGGCCTTCCCACAAAGGCCCCGCGAATCGGAAGCAGCACAACGCAGATTAGTTTAGCAATAAACCACGGGTTTTTTAAGAAGATCCAATTAACCGAATATAACAGAACAAGCCCGCTCACGAGGAACATCACCATTCCTATTAATATAAAAAATGTCGCAGCCTTTAGAATAGGAATCAATTCTTTAGCATTTTCTGAATGATGGGTGACTTTTTTCCATAGCTGATTTTCAGTAAGAATCGCCCCGATACTTCCACCACCTATCATCATGAGACCTACCATGTGGATGAATAAACCTATATGATGTATCATAGCTTATATATTTAAGCGATAAAAGTGAGCTTAAATAATAGCTGAGACAATCACGGAAAACCATGATCGATGTTGCTGCGACGCGACTGAAAGTTGGAAAGAATGTCGTACTGCCCTACATCCGAAGTCTAAAAATTAACTAAAACTTTAAAATCTGTGAAGCATGTTCTTTGGTGTCAACTTTATCTATGACGCTGGTGATCATACCATTCTCATCAATTAAAAAAGTAGTGCGCGCCGTACCCATAAATTTCTTGCCATCGCGCTCTTTCTCCACCCAGACTCCGTACTTCTGATTAATGGATTTATCCGTATCTGCAACCAAGGAAAATGGAAGACTATACTTTTGCTTGAATTCCTTGTGTGAAGCTTCATCATCTGTGCTTACACCCAATACTTCGTAACCGCCATCAGACAGGGCATCAATGTTGTCGCGAAGATTACAAGCTTCCTGTGTGCAGCCAGGTGTCTGGTCTTTGGGATAGAAGTATAAAATTATTTTTTTCCCTTTATAGTCACTCAAACTGATTTTTTTTCCGTCTTGATCTGTGGCGGTAAAATCGGGAGCCTTTTGGCCCACGGCTAACTTTGATTGTGAAAAACTGTTCATGGAACAAAGTGTAAAGAGTAGAGAACAAAATAACATGCCGGACCCGAACGGCAATCTTTTGATCGCTTTCGGAATAAAATAGGGAACGATAGTCTTCATATTGTATGTATTAAAATCTGATCTAGTAGCCAGAAATCCCTTTGAGGATATCCTATAAACTAATACCACAATACAATATTTCAATCAATTCTTTTACATTTTCTAAATGATTGGCGACTTTTTTCCATAGCTGGTTTTCAGTCAGTACATTCTTCAACGCATCAACACATCAATACCCCAACACTTCAATTTATTCGTCCGTATAGTCCAACTGGAAGCGAGTCAGGTCAGGTTTATATATTCTCTTGCGCTGTAATTCAAACGCGTAAATAATTTTACCTACAGCACGGAAAAATGGCCATCCGATCGTTTCGTAGTCATACTTATCATCGTTCAGAATGCCATCGTGATTGACGTAGATAGCGCCACTCAGCATAAATTCCACGTTGTGTTCAAAGTCAACGATGTAGGCGGCATCGGTAAGAAAACCGTATGACCAACCCGCCTTGTTAAAAATGCGGATAGATGACGGAACCTTTGTCTTACCGTCACGGAAAAAGAAGAATTTCGTATAGCTATCAAAGAATTCAATGGTATCGTATCGCGGGAATTTACTTTCAAAGGGATATTCTGACATAGCCCGTAAGAGCAACTCCTCATCCTCCTTTGATAAATTAAAACGTTGCCTCGCCGGGACAGAACTTGGAAACAACACCGATTGCAAAACTTGCTGCAAGTCTTCTAATGGAAGGCGGTTGCGCTTCGTAAAATCCATGGGTGCTGCAACAAGATGTTCCTTGTCCATATATCCTTGCCCTACAAATATTCTTTTACTTGTGTCAACCTTTAGGCTACTATACATTTGAGGTTGAGAAAAAATAACCCTCGAAGTATCGGTAAACCGGATCGGGTTCGTATACCGGTTTTCTTCAGGACTCAGCTTTACAAACCGGTGCGTGATGCGTGCATCTCCATAACCTTTCTTCCATAGCTGCTCATTTATGGTTTGCTGTCCCACAAATTCATACAAGCGGTTATAAGCGTCATTATCGCTCGCTATGAATATTTTTCGGATATAGTGCGCTATAGAAGGCAGGCCGTTTCTTGATGTACTGTCTGACCATACTTTCGTCTGTCCGCTGAATGCGCTATCGGTAAGCATGGCGGTGTATTTATTTACTTCGGCAACATTCAGCGTATTTAATTTCTCTAATGCCAGTAGCGCTACCGGCAACTTTACTGCGGACGCCGGATAGAAGTACCGGTTTTTATCCACGTGCAAATAAAAATTCTTAAACGAGGGAACATTGTTTTTATCGCGTGTGATCTGGGTATAGATCACCTGGTACTGAAAGCTATCCGGATGATCCAACACCCTTTGCAGCTGACGAGACCCTTGTTGGCGGAGCAACTGCTCCAGCCAGGGATCGGATTTCTCTTGTGCTTCTGCCATAGCGAAAAAGAAAAACGATGTCGCTAGGAAACCTAAGCAAGCGAAAATGGAAGCTCTCATGTGTAAATAGTAAACCGATGATGATAAAAAAGAAGGCCGCCAAGGCAGCCTTCTAAGAGATAGGATCAAGTCACGAACTTCTTTGATAGCAATGCTAAAGTAATCTATCGCGTTTTAACCGACTTCCTATTGGGCTACAATCGAAGTTCTCTTTATTTGAGGAAAATCCTTTTGTGACGTCAGCACCATATCAAAGGTGACCGTCGTGCCTGATGCAGGCGCAACATAGGTAACTGCACGAGTGACCTGCTTATCTTTTTCACCCGCTTGTTCATCAAAAGTCTGAACGTCGACATAATTTCCACCGCCCACCTTTGCCTTTAATACAATTGTTTTGAGCGGATCAGCAGAAGGATTAACAAATGACAGGGTCAAGGTAAATTGGGTTGCTGCTGCGGGCTTCGTATTGGAAGCTGTTATCGTTGCGATCGTTGCTGTGGCCGTTCCCACCGTAGAATGGCCGGGAAGAATTTCATTATCATCACATGCAGCGATGAAGAGTAATCCGAATAAGGAAGCAGCAATTATTTTTATATTTTTCATAGTCATCTTAATTTAATTTTTTATTGATCCCACCACATATGGTCCAGTAAAGTAACTTGAGGAACGTTCTCTATATTTCGTGACGTCTCAGAGTCCGGATAGATAAGGCGTCTGAGGAACTGTCCTCCTAATGCTGCATTATGATTCGCAGGCAGCGTCATATCTTCATACTGATAATCAAATCTCCGGGCATCGTTCCACGTTTCAGGATGCAAAAACAAAGCGACATATTTTTCTTTCATGATCAATGCAAGGGTGATATTAGCTGCTCCTACGCTTACTGCGGAATTATTAATATAAGCAGTTATATCCGCACCAGCGACCTCCAGCATTTCCATGTGTGCCTTTATGCCATCGAGGTATGCCTGATAGGCAGCGGCTTTGTTGTTGTTTGCCAGGGCTGCCTCTGCTTCAATAAATTTTAGTTCGGAAAAGGTTATGACCAATATCGGAGACGTATTACCGGCGTAGTACGTATCGCGCATGAGGGTCGAGCGGTCTCCTTTAATATCCACACCGTTTCCCCTGCCGACTCCGTTCTCAACTCCGATGAATTCCCCTTCATCCGTAGCACCGAACATGAATGGCATGCGAGGATCGACCACGCCGAAAGTCGTACCGTTCATAGCATCAGCAAGCTGATCGGAAATCCAGCCATCCAGGATACTGTTTTCCTGATCTATCGCTACTTTAGCCCAGGGGTTGTATACATCATAACCAATATCCGAATAGGTTATAGCTGCATTTTCATCGTTGCTTGTAAGGCCACGACTAACGGCATCAAGAACAGCCGCTGGATTAAATTTAGAGGTATTGCTCATGTGCAGCAGATAACGGGCTTTTAAGGAATAGGCCATCTTCATCCACTGGTCAAGATCGCCTCCATAAATAAAATCATCGCTGCCCAATGTCGTGGTTGCCCCAGCCGTTGTAATGTGTTCTATTCCTTCATCCAACAGGGAAATAAGTTCATCGTATAAGGCTTCATCGTCGTCGTAAGCAGGCTTAAGTTGCTCAGCAAAAAATGCCTGCGAATAGGGAACATCTCCCCACAGATCAAGCACCAACCCGAGATTGATGGCCTTCAGTATTTTTGCTGCACCCAGGTAATCATTCGCGCCTTGCTCTTCAGCCAGCATCTGGATATCGCTGATATCGCTCAGCAATCTGTACATTGCTTCCCAGGCGAGATCGTATGGCTGTGCATCGTGAGTATCTTTTAACCCAAATGCGTTTGGGGACGCGAGATATTGAACGTAGTAAGAGGTAATGTCTCCGGCCCACTGAATATTATCTCCCGTTCTGAAAGAGGCTTGCGCCATTAATAATTCCTTTGAAACCGCTGTTGGCTTATTCGGATTCTTATTCACATCCAGGTAATCATCGCAGGATACCAAAAGCATCAGGGAGATTACGACAGTTATTTTGAAGAATAAATTTTTCATATCCACATCTTAAAGGGTAAGATTTACAGAAAAGAGAGTGCTCATTGTACTTGGATATCCCAGCCCGCTGAAGCCGGTCGTGTTGCCACTAGCGTTACCGTTAGGTCCCGGACTGCTGCTGAATGATTCCGGATCGAAATTGATCCAAGGTGTCCACAGAATTATGTTATTGACAGTTGCGGAAAAACTCACGGCTTGGAACGGCGTCTTTTGCAGCAGCGTCTTGGGCAAGGAATACGAAAGGCTTACGTTGCGAAGTTTAACGAAGGATGCATCCTTGACAAAATTTTCAGATGTGTTACGGAAATATACCCGGTAAAAACCCTGACCATAGTCCACACCATCAGGACCAATAGCCTGGCCCATGAATACTTGTTTTGTATTCGGGGTTCCGTCTACTAACAAGCCATTGAATACGACAACATCGTTTCTGTTCTCGGAGTAATCCAATTTACCAAATGCGGAAAGGAAGTTGTGAAACTGATCGTACTGATCCTGTCCCCACCTGGCATCGATCAAAAATGAAAGGGAAATACCTTTATAGGTAAAGGTATTTCGTATCCCCCCAGCCATTTGGGCTGACCATTTCCCAACACGAGTTGTTGTGTGTTCCTAACCGGGAAGCCATTTGCGCCGATCAGCAGTGAGCGGTCGTGATCAAGATATTTTAAATTGGTCGGAGTTTCATTTACTGGATAATACCGTTGGAAACTGGTGCCATATATATTGCCATAAGCATCACCTTCCTTCAATTTCATAGTAACGGTGGCACCGGAATACCCGAATTGCTCGGCAATGGGAAATTCATCCAGCCCTTCAGCAATGTCCACTATTTTATTTCTGTTCCGGGTAAAGTTGACCAGTATATCCCATTTAAAATCGGTTGAAAGTACAGGTGATCCTGAAAGAATGAGTTCGATTCCACGGTTCTCAATTTCACCCACGTTGGTTACGATCTTGGGATATCCGGTTGCCTCGGATACAGGTACCTTGAATATCTGATCCTTACTGTTTGACTTATACCAGCTAAATTCCAGACCAATTCGGTTGTTAAGGAACCTTAATTCTGCGCCAAGGTCAATCGTTCTTGTCCGTTCAGGTTTAAGTTCAGCACTTCCTTTCAAATCATCCCGGCTGTATCCCAGCGTACCGTCAATTGGGAAGCCTAGACCTCTTGTATAGACGGTGGATGTCAGATACGGCTCCGTATCCTTCCCAACCTCCCCGTATGAAGCTCTCAGTTTCCCGTAGCTGAGTTGATCAGGAAGATTCAGCTTATCATTAAATACAAAGCTTAAATTGTATGAAGGATAGAAAAATGAATTGTTCCCCTTGGGTAAGGTCGACGTCCAGTCATTCCGGCCCGTAATATTTACATAAAGAAAATCATCATAGTTTAATAAAAAGTCACCATACACACCGATCAGTCTTCGTTCCCTTAAATCCTGTAGCGTGCTAAGCTGTTTAGCATTGCTGAATTGATAAAATTGCGGTATTTCAAATTCCGTTCCTTTATTGACTAATGAGTTTCTTTCTTCCTGGAAAAGCTCCTGGCCAATCCTGAGTGTTCCTTTAAGTTTTTGAGTTATGTTCTTATTGAACTCCGCAAAAAAGTTTGAATTTATAATCCTGCTGGTGATTCGGGTTTGCTCCATGTAACCGACCGCATCAATGGGAAACGAATCATCCGGCCCTCGTGGACCCGGGGCAATTTCTTCCCGAAAATCAGAATAAAAATCGGTACCGACCCGGTAGTTCAAGCTCAACCAGGATAGGGGTTTGTAGGTGAAAAATAAATTTCCCAGGATACGATCCACATCATCGACGTAGGTCCAGTATTTAGCACTGTATAGGGGATTATCGGAAAGGCCAACATAGTTTTGAAGGCCATCTTCATCTTCGAATTTTGTTACATCACGGGTCACAGGAAAATACATGACGTTTTCCATGAGCCGATCATGCGGTACCCTGTTGCCGCCCGAATTGGTATAGTTTACAGAAGCAGATGCGGAGAATTTTTCATTGAACTTCAACGTGCCCGATAGCTTTGCAACAGTGCGCGCCCAGGTGCTAAAAGGTATAACCCCTTCCTGATCTGTATTTGAAACGGACGCGTAAAAAGTTGCCATTTCATTGCCGCCTGAAATGCTCAGATAATTGTCCCACGACTTACCGGTCTGCATGGCATTCCGGGGATTATCATAGTATTTGTATTCCGGGTCGATCAGGTTACCTACTGCAATCGGCGCTCCCCACGCGGGGAAGATGTCATCGGGATTATATGTTCCGTTAGAGCCCTGGCCGTATTTTTCCTGAAAGGATGGATACTTATTTATCCTGTCGAAGCCCAACGTACTGCTGGCGTTAATTTGAACTCTTCCGGCCTTGCCTTTCTTGGTAGTTATAATAATCGCACCATTCGCGGCCCTTACACCATACAGCGCGGAAGCAGCAGCTCCCTTTAGCACGGTGAGCGATTCTACATCATTTGGATTGATGTCTACCGCTCGGTTACTGAGACCACGGGGAGTATTTTCAGTGCCACCACTTGCAATTTCATACGTGCTGTTGTCTATTGGAATTCCATCGACAACAAATAGGGGCTGATTGCTGATCGAAGGGTCAAGCGAAGTAATGCCCCGCACGATAATACGCGAACTCATGCCAGGAGCTCCTCCTGAGTTGGTAATCTGAACTCCCGCCACTTGTCCCTGTAATGCGTTGACAATATTAGGCTGGTGCATCTGTGTGATGTTCTCCCCTTTAACGGTTTGTGCGGAGAACCCTAACGACTGCTTCGCCTGTTCAATACCAAATGAAGTAACCACGACTTCCCCTAATTGTGTTACATCGGATTTAAGCGTCACCTCTACAATACTCCTTTCCGCTACCTCCACTTCAACTGTGGTATAACCGATAAAAGAAAAAACCAATATGGATGATGCCGAGGGAACATTCAACGAATATTTTCCATCTGAATCGGTGACTGTTCCGGTCTGGGTTCCTTTTACAAGAACATTCACGCCAGGTAACGGACTGCCACCTTCTTCCATTACTTTACCCGTAACGTTGTGGTCTTGAATCGGACTCAGGCTTTCCAGAATAGGTTCCTCAATTTTTAGTTTTGCCTCCCCATTCCGAACGATAAGAACATTTCTATTGATTTCCCGGAACGTCAAGACCGTATTTGCCAAAAGAAGTGAAAGCGTTTCTGAAACCGAGCGTTTTGCTGCTGGGAGATTCAGATTGTCGATCTGTTTTATTTCCTTATTCCTATAAACAAACCGGAATGGTGTTAAACGTTCAATTTTCTTTAACGCTGTCTCGAGTGATTCATCCTTTAACTCAAGTGTGATATCTGTGGATTCTATGCCCTGTCCGTTTCCCGATGTAGCAAGCAACATCTGTAAGCTGGTGAGCATGATTGCCAAGAAAAGAATACTAACCCGCATAAGCTGATGAATAAAAGGTTCTTTGATCAGCCACGCCAGGCCAGCTGTGAGGGTAAAGCACCGTCGGCCCTCTGCATGAGATACAGAAAAATTCATACTTTTGATAAGTTTTAAATGATGGAGAATTGTTTAAAAGCAGCCTGCTGTCCGATGCCAGTCGGATAGCACAAGCCTTTCTGAAGTTCCTCACCCTAGGTGAGAACTTCAGATTGTTTTAGATCCGGAAGTAAAATCGCTTCATGAGTAGTAAAAGTTTAGGTTAATTTATCAGTTTAGGTTATGTACTCAAATCATTAACATCCTTCTCCGTCAATACGGATGGTTCCTTTTTCATCCTTGCTATAAGTAGCACCATTGAATTCACAAATTACCTGTAATACTTGCTCAAGGTTTTCACCTTTTACAAATGTGGCTGTGAACCTGCAAGCTTTTATGCGGGTATTGTTGAAGAGAATGGTTACACCAAAACGCTCTTCAAGTTGTTCCGCGCCTTCGGCGAGAGTAACATCATCAAAGAATATGTCGTGCTCCAGCCAGGCAATGTTCTTCCGGCTATCCACCGATTGTTGCGCTACAAGTTTACGCGCTTTATCAAAGGTGATCTGTTGATTCGGGGTGATCACGCCGAATACTTTCTGGTCATCACTAACTTTTACCTTGCCGCGTCGTACGGTAACAGTGATGATTTTTTCGGTCTCATATGCTTTGATGTTAAAAGCAGTGCCAAGCACTGTAGTTTTTAAATTTCCAGTATGTACAATAAATGGCTTTTGAGGATCGTGCTGAATGTCAAAAAAACCTTCGCCTATTAAAACAACCTCTCGTGTTGCTTTGCCGTCAAATGACGCGGGATAATTCAGTGTGCTGCCCTCATTCAGCACAACGGTACTTCCGTCCTGCAGTTTGATGAACTTGTGTTCCTTTGCCCGTACTTCCGTCTTATCCAATCGTGTTTCATCCAGTTCTTTAGTTTTATTAAAATAATATAACATCCCGGCGGTAAGAAGCACCAACGTTAATGATGCTGCAATCCGGCTAAAGGCAAATACGGAAGTTTTTTTGGGCGCGGCCGTAAGGTGTGGCGTCGTTAAAATCGTACTCAGAATTTTTTCAGCCTTCCAAGAGGACATTGGCTGATGGGATGGAACTGTCTGCCATACGTCCTCTAGCAACGCGTTGAGTTCCTGATCATGAAAAGAACGGGTGATTATTTGCATCAATTCCTGACTCTCCGCTGCTGTACAGGTACGGTCTATATAGCGTTGGAACAAAAATCTCAGCCGTGCATTGTTCATGTTAATAGGTGGTTTCTTACTCTCTTAGGTTGAGTATAGTGTTAAGACAATCAGAGAGAAAAAAAGGAGTAGTCAGGGGAAGATTTTTTTTATTTAATACATCATTTAAACGTCTTAGGGATTTCAACGCCTAAAGTTCTCAAAAGCTATGGGGCGGATACTATGCTCAATTTGTAATCGTTGTGGTCGGCTTATGCAGGGAAAAGAAAAATCAGCATAAGAACGCTATACGTGCTGCTGAAATGTAACCGGATGGCCCGGAGCGCCTGCTGCATGTGGGCTTTTACCGTTAACCGAGAAATGTTTAACTGCTGTGCTACCTCCTTATACTTTAAGCCTTTCCGATGACATAAACTATACACGACGCGTTGCTGAGGTGGGAGATGGTCAACAGCCTGATTAAGCATTTGCTGCCTTTCCTCCAGTGAGGACGGTTCCTCTGTTTCGTGATACCGTGGCAATTCTCTTTCGAAAGCCGCCTTAGCGGTTTCTTCCAGCGCGCGCCGTTTCAGAATATTAAGAATGTGGTGACGAGCGACGGTAAATAAATAAGACTGGAAATGGTCAACCGAGGCAAGCGACTTCCGGTTAATCCAGATTTTCATAAAAACATCCTGGACAATTTCTTCTGCTGTCGCTTCGGAATGAGTAAGCTTTAAGGCGAAGGCATAAACTTTCTGATGGTGTTGTGTAAAGAGATGGCTAAATGCCCCATGGTCACTTTCAGAAAGCTGGCGCAAAAGGTATTTACTATCATCTATTTGCAAACTCATTAATGTTTCGAATCATTATGGTAATCTAAACTTAAAGAAAAGCACACAATGAAAAAAGCATCGAATTATACAATTCGAAAATTAATCGATACACTATTGTGTCCCCATAGAATTATAGTATTTCAATCCATTGCATCATTCCTCCACAAAGGACTCTCTTTAACCGAATAAAATATAAGCAATCACCAGCGTGACCAAAACATTAAAGGTTTGGGCAATGAGAAATGCGTACAACGGTTTTTTGCTGGCAGAACTAAAGAGATCAGAAAATTTTGTTTCCAGGCCAATGCTCGTAAAGGCGAGCACAAACCATAAAGTTTGAATGCTTTTCAAACTATCTTTTACACCACTGACAATTGAAGGACTCAGCATGAATGAAAAGATGAGAGACGCTGCAACAAAGCCAAGCACAAACTTTGGAAATCGTTCCCATATCAAACCGAGTGAAGGCTTTTCAACTTGCTTGTCAGTTTTATTTCTAGCGGAGTAGGTCCAATAAATGCTGATCGCAAAAGCGGCAAGGCCCAGAAGGACGTTTTGTGAAAATTTAACGATCGTACTAATCTTTAGAGCAGTCTCACCCACCAAGCTACCGGATGCAACCACTGCACCGGTTGTATCGATACTTCCTCCCAGCCACGCCCCCGTTACCTCTTGTGAAAACCCGAAATACTTTGCTATGTACGGCATGAGGATCATCATGGGTATGGCTGTGATGAGCACAAGCGAAATGACATATGAAAGTTTTTTTACATCGCCTTTTATCGCACCAGCCGTGGCGATAGCCGCAGACACTCCACAAATCGATACAGCACTTGAGATCATCATGGTGAGCTCCTCGTCGACGCTGAATTTTTTACATATCCAATAAGCAAAATACCATACGCTGAGAACGACAACCAACGCCTGGACTAAGCCTAAGAAGCCAGCTGTCAGGATATCGGAAAAAATAATCCCCGTACCGAGCAGCACCAATCCTATTTTCACAAATAATTCGGTTGAAAGCGCTAAACGGAACCACTCGGGTATAGGAAAGACATTGCCTATAAACAAACCTATTCCTAAACTAAAAATCACAGCTTCAAGGTTTAGCGCTTTCACTCCACTATTACCGGCAAGAATAAGCGCGATCGCCGTTAAAAGATAGATCACAGGAAAAACGAGGACTGCATTTTTTATGGGCTTGCCCGTAAGCATGGCTCCGAGGATCGAAAAAATAAATACGAATATAAATTGAGCACCAATTGCGGACAGATTATTTAACGACAGCACTTTGTCAAGCAGTTCCGCAACATTTTTCCAGGAGTACGATGGAACAGGAATAAGAAGGCCGACAATAGAAAGTATTATGATCGCAAACCCCAGCGCCACAACTGCCCAATCTTCGTGCAGGGAAAATTTACTCTTTTCTGTGGATGCTGTAGTTGTACTGGCCATGGAATAGGTAACGAAATTAGGTATAAGATCTGATGATTGAATTTATTTTAAGCGCGCTGCAAATTAATATCGTTCAGCGCATTTGCCAGTAATAATCATTGGATCCTTTTGGTTAAGGCTGGAAGAAAACCTAAAGCGCAATTGAAAAACACGTCGATTTATTTTACACCTCAGGCAACCGTTTTCGCATTTACCCTGTAATTGATAGTAGGACCGCGCAGTTCTTTTCACAAATACGAACTCAAATCATAAAATTATGCACCATCTTTTTAAAATAACGTGTCAATTACTCGTTGTCATATCACTAGCTTTTGGCTTTTCTCGATGTTCAGACGATGATCCCGTTAACATTGGGATTGTTACTTTACAACCTAGTAGCACATTGGGCGACATTCTGGTCGATGGAAATGGAAAATCGCTTTATGTTTTTACGAAAGATGTTGCTGGTCAAAGTAATTGCACCGGGGGTTGTCTTACTACTTGGCCAATATACTATGCTACAGATCTCAAACCCGGAACTGGAATCGATGTAGGTGACTTTGCAACCATTACCCGTAGTGATGGGGCCCCGCAGACTACGTATAAGGGCTGGCCCTTGTATTATTATTCTGGTGATAATGCAGCAGGCGATACCAATGGTGAGGGCGTGGGAACTATCTGGTTTGTTGCAAAACCAAATTACTCTATCATGTTGGCAAATGCCCAATTGGTTGGAAAAGACGGAAAAAACTATACGAGTGCATACCAGGAAGGCGTTGGAGAAACTCAATACTTCGTGGATTCACATGGCAGAACCTTATATACTTTTACTAATGACTTTAAAAACATTAACAAATTCACTACACCAAATTTAAGTAATAATGGAGTTTGGCCGCTCTTTTATGTAGATATTGATGCGTTACCGAGCACACTTAATGCAACTGATTTTGGAGAGATTGATGTGTTTGGGAATCCTCAACTTACTTACAAAGGAAATCCACTATATTATTTTGGAGAGGATACCAACCCTGGAGAAAATAAGGGAGTTAGCGTTCCTGTTCCTGGAATTTGGCCTGTTGCAGGCCCTCAAACAACGCCAGCGCTGGAACAACCCACCGTCATGCTAAAGAATAATGCGACTCACGGCAATATACTGACCGACAATCAAGGGCGCAGTTTATACTTCTTTGCTCGGGAGACGAAGGGTGCAAGTTCGTGTACGGGCGCATGCCTTAACCGTTGGCCTATTTTTAATGTTGACGCGCTTATTCTACCACCAGGTGGAGTCTTAAATGAAGCTGATTTTGGTACCATCGGAGATGGAGCTACGAAACAACGCACGTATAAAGGAAGGCCGTTGTACTATTATTCAGCCACCAACGATGGCATTGTTGAACCCGCCGGTCAGACCGGAGGTGATGGCTTCGGTACGGTATGGTATTTGGCTAAATCTGATTATAGTTTAATGGTTGCAAGCGCCCAACTCGTGGGGCTTGACGGAAAAAATTATACCAGCGCCTACGCAGAAGGAACCGGTAACACCAGATATTTTACAGATGCAGCCGGTCGCACGCTTTATCTTTTCACGAACGATAAAAAGGACACGAACACTTTTACAAATGCCGCTTTTACTAACGATGCAGCATGGCCAATTTTTCATATAACTATTGGTCGTCTCCCTACCGGAATAAATGCAGCTGATTTTGGTGAGATTAATGTTCATGGTAGATTACAAACTACGTTTAGGGGATGGCCTCTGTACTATTTTGGTCAGGATGCAGCTAAGGGTGATAACAAAGGAGTAAGCGTTCCTGTCCCAGGTAAATGGCCTGTCATAAATGGCGATACGGGTCAGGCACCACTCTAAAACTTAGAGTTTCAGTCGGCTAAAAGTTCTCTGTGTTTGAATTGGGATGTTTGAAGTAATTCAGGCATCCCTCTTCTTTTGCTACCCTTTTAACCCCAAAAGGGGCTAGTCAGGCAAAATCTTAATCCCATTATTGGAAAATAATACCTATTGCGGGAGGATTATTTCGCATTGCTCTAGATCTATTAGACGTCACTAACGCCAAAACATTTAAAATCAAAAGATTTTAAGCCGTCCTTGAAATTCCCATTCTTAAAAACTGCATTGGCTTAATAGTTGGCCTCCCTTATTACTTTAAATGTATTAATGACGCTTTCTGAAATTAAGTATCGTGAGAATAGCTGCGGTTAGTTTTATTTTGATGATCGTCTTTGTAGCGATCGGTACCATTTTTTGGTTCCAGGAGGTTCAATACTTACTACCTACTCCGGTGCCACAAAATTATAAAGCAGTAATACCTTCTCAGGTTATAGAACTCGATTCAACATTGATTCCAGAATCACAACCAAAGCCTAAATTATTTCATTTTTTTAGCCCCGATTGTCCTTGCTCCCGATTCAATCTTAAACATTTTATTTCCTTAAAAAGGAAATACAAGGATGAAATCAATTTTTATGCTGTTGTTACGGACCAGCAGAAAATGGCATCTGCAAAAAAAATGCTTGACGACGATATTATTATTCTAATAGATAACAAAGAAACCCTTGCAAAAGCGTGCGGTGTATACTCCACGCCTCAAGCCGCTATCCTTCAAACTGATAATAAATTATTTTTCAGGGGGAATTACAATCGGGCCAGATATTGTACGGATAAGAATAGCAACTTCGTGCAGATGGCCCTGGATTCTCTGGTGGCGAAAAAAAATCCACCACACTTTAACGAGTTAGCAACGGATGCGTATGGGTGTGTCCTCTCCAAGACTGAAGATTCCTTTACACTTACACTACTTCCATGATCGCATACACTTTAAATGATAAGGAGCTTAAAGATTTATATAGGGATATCTATGTCAAAGCGGATAAGATCATAACATATCTATTGATCTTGATGTTCCTTTTCGGAATCCTCATTGCTTTTTTTTATGAAACATGGTTGGTAGCTTTCGGAGTTGGCGGGTTGTGTTTGTTCGCTTACTTCATCACCAAAAAACTCCTGCCGGAGCGAGTGGCGTATCAATACGTACTGAGCGCCATTTGTGCTATTTACGCTGCACAATATATTTATCAGATGCACGGAATGGCTGAAATGCATTTCTGGGTGTTTATAAGTTCCACGGTGCTTATTGTTTATCAAAACTGGAGATTACAATTGCCCTTAATCGCCATTGTATGCGTCCATCACGCAACGTTTGCCTATTTGCAGTTCGCGGGATTTAAAGAAATATATTTCACGCAATTGGAGTATATGGACTTGACTACGTTTCTTTTTCACGCCGTGCTGGCTGCGTGCGTATGTCTGGTCTCTGCTCTTTGGAGTTATAACCTCCGCCAGCGAACCGTGCAAGATGCGTTGAATTATAAAGCACTTACAAAAATGCAGGTGGAGCTCAAACAAAATTCAGAAAAGCTGGATGAACTTAACAAACACCTAATGGCCGTCAACAAAGAGGTTCACGATAAAAATGAAGAACTAGAGGCCTATGGGGAGGAGCTTCTGGCATCAGAAGAAGAACTGAAACAAATTAATGAAAATTTAAATAACCTGGTGGAAAACCGAACACAGGCATTAATAAAACAAAATGAAAAGCTAGTACAGCACGCTTATATCAATGCACATAAAGTCCGAAGTCCGTTAGCGCGTATATTAGGTCTTGTAAACTTGATCAAATACCAAGTAGAATTAAAAGAAGATGGAAAGGATCTGGTTAACCGGCTTCACTTTTCTACCAATGAACTCAATGATATTTTGAAAGAAGTACGGGTTAACCTGGAAAGTGAAGAGCATTAATCTTATCGGCCTAAACAGTACCAAATCAATCTACATACTACCCTCCAGGTTGCAGAAAAAATCTTCCAACGTAAGTTTATGAATAGACAAAAGTCTCGTTAAACTCTTAAGTGTTAGATTCGTTTTACCTTTTTCTATTCTCCAGTATTGTATCTCCGGCAATTTATGGTCTTTGGCAAAATCTCTGATTGTATCATATCCTTTTCTTTTCCGAAGCTCGCTTAATTCCGATCCGATTCGTTTTAGTTTGGCGTCCAAAGGTTTTGGTTTCATATAATTTTTCTAAATTTTATTCACCTTCCATTACTCAAATTATTTGCCATCTCATTATTATTAAAAACAAAGCCGTTTCATGATTGGAATTCAGTTTATGCAAGTTTTTTGTAGAAAAATGTCCTCAAACGGGATGAGATAAAACTCCCCTACCGCTTAGTAACAAGTTCGACAAAATTTTAAGGACGTATTCTTTACGGTTGCTTAATAGGAAGGATAATATCAAAAGTTGCGCCCTGGCCTTCGGCAGATGAGGCATGCATAGACCCACCATGATTGGCGACTATCCGTCGGCACAGCGCTAATCCTATTCCTGTTCCAGGATAATGGTGTCGGCTATGCAGTCGCTGAAAAATAATAAAAATCTGTTCAGCAAATTCTGAGTCGAATCCGATACCATTGTCCTGAAAGGTTATTATAACATAAGGCACAGATTCATCCATCGTTTTATATTGCCTGACTTCCTCCTCCTGCAGACGCCTGGATGAAATCTTTATCTCTGCAGGGACATTTTCTTTGGCGAATTTCAGGGCATTACTGATCAGGTTATGGAAGAGCTGTCCCATCTGTACTGGAATGGCTTCTATCACAGGCAAATTTTCCATAAAAATCTTCGCCCCTTTTTCGTTTAATATCAAATCAAAGTCGGGAAGCAGACCTCGGACAATTTCATTCAAGTTGGTTCTTACAAATTTTGTATCGACTCGTGATATGCGCGAAAAATTCAGCAACGCATCAATAAGACGTGTCATGCGTTTGGATGAGTTAACAATTTTATCCAAATAATTTTTTCCGTTGTCCGGCAGCACACCTTTTAAAGGCATTAACCGGTCGGAATAGGTAACGATCTTACGCAACGGTTCCTGAAGATCATGACTCGCGACATAGGCGAATTGTTGTAATTCACTATTCGAACGCTCGAGTTCTTTGTTGATCTCCTGCAATTCATGGGTACGTTGCTCTACTGTTTTTTCGAGCTCCTGATGTATTAATTTTTTAGTATGGATCTCCGTGCATGATCCAATGAATCCAGTGAACTCGGAAGTTGACGAAAAAGTTGGCTTTGCGTTATCCAGAATCCATCGATATTCTCCATCATGCCGCTGGAGACGATACTCGATGCTAAATGGTTTCTTTTCGTAAAAGCTAAGGTCGTATAAATTAATATACGACTGAAGGTCATCGGGATGAATTTTATTTTTCCAGTTCAGTTGATTTCGACTGTCGATGTTACTGCCTGTATATTCAAGCCATGTTTTATTAAAAAAGTTTCTGTATTGCTTGACATCTGCCAGCCATATCATAACCGGCACGTTGTCCGCCATGTTCCGGAACCACAATTCTCTCTCCACCAGTATTTTTTGCGCCTTTCTATGATTGGTGATATCCTCTATGGCCAGGAGAATAAGCTCTTGCTTAGGTACACTCTGCGTTATCTTTCGGGCATTCAACAGCATTACCTTCTCTCCTACAGTTGGAAATACATGCACCATCTCAAAACCGTAAAAGTGACTGTTGTGAGGTACAATTTCTTCCAGCAATTGGCGTAATTTATGAATATCCCATTGACGATTTCCCAACTCATAGATCAGCTTACTTTCGGTTTGTTTTTCATCCACCTGGAAAATCGAGTAAAAAGCTTTGTTTGCAGATTTTACGCGAAAATCTTTGTCCAATACAATCACCGCTTCACGAATGGTATCAAAGACAGCTTGTGAATATTCATATGATTCACTCAACTGTTCATTTCTGGTTTGGAGCGCCCCATTAATAGTCATCAATTCCTCGTTGGCGGATTCTACTTCTTCTTTGGAAGTTTCGAGTTCTTCATTGATACTTTGAAGTTCTTCGTTGCTGGATACAATTTCCTCGTTGGCTGATTGGAGTTCTTCCACACCGGTTTCCTGCTCCTCCAGAATAGAACGCATATTTTCTTTTGCGATAAGAAGTTCTTGTTGCAGCTCCCTCACTTTTTTATTCGGTGATAACGAAGGTTTGCTGTTTGCCTTAAAAGGAGTCGGATGTTCTTCAAAAATAACGAGGAAAAGTTTATCTTCTCCATCTGATGCAAGGGGCGAAACCTCAATTGAGGCACTATGAACCGTAGCTTTATTTTTAAATTCTATTGGCGAACTTTTAAACGGTTTACCCGACTTATTAACTTTATGAACACAGGTTCGTAATTCGAAGGCAAGACCGGTCCGGGCCATTTTTAATAGATTAAAACTTGCTTTGCCGGGTGAATGCTCCAAATACAAACCTGTTGAGCCTCTGAAGTGTAATATTTCAAGATCTTTATTTACCACGACGCTCGCAGGTACATATTTGTTCAGTAGAATCTTATCCACGGATTTCTCCAAATCCGTTTCTGTACGATTACCTTTTACCTGTTGCTTCAATTTTAAATTTTCCGTTAGCTCTAACTCCGGTATTTTATAATTGAAATCAAACTTAGCTTTGGTGGCTGCATCCTCTTTTTTGGTATAGATCTTATATTTTCTTTCCAATTGTGAAAAGAGAGGTCCGGAAGCGCCAGTAGTTTCAGACTTCCCGAGTACCAGAAAACCTTTGCTGTTAAGGGCATAATGAAAGGTTGCCATAATCTTCCGTTGCAAGGCCGCATCCAGGTAGATCAACAAATTGCAACAGCTTATCAGATCAAGTCTTGAAAATGGCGGGTCTTTGAAAATATTATGGGAGGCAAACACGCATTGGTCTCGTATGCTTTTTACAATCCGGTAGCTACCATCGATTTTAGTAAAAAATTGTTGCAGCCGCTTAGGTGAAACGTTGCTCAGTTCATTTTTCGAATACAACCCCAGCCTTGCTTTCGCTATCGCTAATTCACTCAAATCCGTGGCAAAGATTTGGATTGGTGGAGTAACACGGTCCCCTATTATTTCCGCAAGGATAATCGCGAGTGAGTAGGCTTCTTCGCCTGTTGAGCAGCCCGGCACCCAGATTCGTATAGGCACCGTTGATGTTTTACTTTTGACAATACCGGGCAATAAGGTTTTTTTTAAATACTCTATGGTGTCGGGATCTCTGAAAAAAGATGTTACATGGATCAACAAGTCCTGATACAACGTGGTTATTTCATTGACATGCTGCTTAAGATATTTTGTGTATTCTTCAAACGTCTTAAATTTATACAACAACATCCTTCGTAAAATGCGCCTCCTGATAGTATTCACTTTATAGTGAGCAAAATCAATCCCAGTAGATTTTTTTAGCAAGTGAATGATTCCCAAAAGGTTTTCCTTTCGCGTTTCTTTTACCGGCTGAGATTTTATGGCTTCCCTCAGCACGGCTCCATTTTTACTGATCCTCCCCAACTCTTCGCCTATTTCCTGAGGTGACAATATCATATCCACTACACCTTCGCCGATAGCCGATTGAGGCATTCCCGGAAATTTGGCCGAATCATCTTGCGCAAACGTAAGACCCCCCGCTGTTTTAATTGCCTTTAATCCGTAGGTCCCATCATTGGCATTGCCCGATAGAACAACACCAATCGCCCCTTCCTTCTGTTTTTCCGCCAGTGATACAAAAAATTTATCGATAGGCATGTTAATGGTCGGTTTCGCCTGTCTTTTGTTCAATGTCAGAACCCCATCGATGATCGCCATGCTTTTGTTTGGCGGAAGAATATACAAGTGATTACGTTCGATGGGTACCAAGTGCTTAGCCTCCAGTACTTTCATTTTTGTTACCCTTCCTAATATAGTGGGTAAATGGCTTTCTCTCGAAGGATCCAAATGCTGAATGTAAACGTATGACATGCCTGTGTCAGGCGGTAAAGACTTAAGCAGTTCGGTAATAGCTTCTAACCCTCCGGCAGAAGCTCCAATAGCAACTATGGGAAAAGGCTTGCTACGCCGTTTTCTATTATTGGTGGCTAATTTTTTTTGTCCAGTTTTAGCATTCATACAATAAATTCAACACTTTTATACTCCCTAGGAATTTAATTTCTCCCGAGAATTAAAGATATAAAAGTTTAACAGGTTATTAACTCATAAGTTTCACTGTAATCGCTTCCTGTATGCTAATCCTTGTTGTAGATGATGATCCGGATGATATAGAATTATTTCTGGAAGCTGTGGGTGAGGTTGATAATACCATTGAATGTATGACTGCAGAGAATGGTGAGGAAGCATTGCGCCTATTGAAATCTAAAACTTCGCAGAGGCCTGATTTTATTTTCCTGGATCTGAACATGCCCCGTTTAAATGGAAAACAATTGCTTGCTTATTTGAAAAACAAAACAGCTTTCAGCGATATACCCGTGAGTATTTTAACGACCTCAAAGTTGAAAGAGGACAAAGAGGAAACGCAAAGTCTGGGCGCTCTAAATTTTATTACAAAACCTGAAAAATTCGCGGATTTAGTTAGGGCAATTTCACGCGTTATTACTCCGTTGTTAAAAGGACATTAACAGAACATTTTATTCGCTGCGATTTTAACAGTGCTGTAGATCTCAGCAGCATTGTGGAAAGAAAACAATCGTCGCCTCTGCTTTGGAAGCATTCAATCAAGTAATAAAGCCTATAACACCTTTTTCACACGGACAATATGGTTATTATTGCATGCGCAGCAATTATACCCAATATGATAACCGGTGTTTCTGTAATCACAACGCATAATCTATCTAAGACATTTACTGTTCCCGTTTTGCAAAATATTAATCTCGATGTTAAAACCGGGGAGATTATAGGATACATTGGACCGAATGGCGCGGGAAAAAGTACGACTATAAAAATACTTACCGGTATCATTCCTGACTTCGATGGAGATGCAACAGTACTTGGCTTTGATATCCGAAGAGAAATGCTGGAAGTAAAAAAACGCATCGGATATATTCCTGAAAATGCTGCCTTATACGAAACACTTACGCCACTGGAGTACTTACATTTTATCGGCCAGCTCTATAAAATGGAACGCTCCCAGGTGGATAAGAAAGTAAAGGAGTTGCTCCACCTTTTTGATCTTAGCAATTATGCAGCGGAAAGGATGACGACTTTCTCCAAAGGAATGCGCCAGAAAGTTTTACTGATTGCAGGAATGATTCATAATCCCTCCATTTTATTTTTGGATGAGCCTCTTTCCGGCCTGGACGCTAATGCGGTCATTCTTGTTAAAGAAATTTTAACTCAGTTGAAAAAGGGTGGCAAGACTATTTTCTACAGTTCCCATCTGATGGACGTCGTAGAAAAAATTTCAGATCGCATCATGATTATAAACAAAGGTGAGTTGATAGCGAACGGGACGTTTGATGAATTGAATACACAAGCCAAAAGCTCACTCGAAAAAATCTTTACCGATCTTACCGGAAACAAGGAGCACGAAGCCGCAGCCAGTCAGTTTATTAATATTCTGGAAAGTTAACCGGCGTGGAAAAGTTCTTATTGAAACTTTTGGATCAATTTAAGTGGGCCTTCAGCCTGATGAAGGTAGACTACGAACAGCTTCGGGCTATTGTGGCCACAAAGCTCACGATGGATAACAGGCGACAACTGGTAGCCTACAGCCGCAGAATCAAAAAAGCGCCAAACAACTCCTTTGGAATGACACTATTTTTTTACGGCATTTTTGGCGGGTTTGTAGCACTCGCCATGTACAATATCCCGTCTTTCATACTTTCCATGATTGTGTTTTTCACGTACATCATGGTCATGATTTCGATGACTTTAATCACAGATTTTTCTTCCATCCTTCTTGACACCAGCGATAATACAATTATTCTTCCCCGACCTGTGGATGGCCGTACCTTATTTGTGGCGCGCCTTGTTCATATTCTGCTTTACCTAAGCCAGCTTGCCATAGGGCTTTCTATTATTCCCTCGATTGTGATAGTCATCCAATACGGCGCACTTTTGTTTTTCATCTTTTGGATGTTGATTATACTCTCCATATTCACAGCGGTTTTTATTACGAATGCCTTATACCTGGCCATCATGCAATTTGCAAATGAAGAAAAGCTTAAGAGCATTATTAACTACTTCCAGATCATTATGGCCATTGCTATAATGGGAGGATATCAGATCCTTCCCCGAATAATTGAAAGGCTGGATATGAAAATCTTCGTTTTTGAAATTCAATGGTGGAGTTTTTTACTACCTCCAATTTGGATGGCCGGTACATTGGAAGCTTTTGAGTTTAATGTGTTTGACAGTGCGCACATTGGGCTGACAGCAAGTGCTGCTATTCTACCCATAGTGGGTATTTATGTTGTGAATAGATATCTATCGCCGCTTTTTAATCGCAAGCTTGCAACGCTTGGGGGGAGCGGCGAGCAAGTCAAAAAAACAAAAACAGAAGAACATCAACTGCTTAATTATATCGCGAGATGGGTAACAACCACACCCTTCGAACGAGGTGCGTTTGATGCGATCTATAAAATTTTGGGGCGTGACCGAAAAATTAAATTAAAAATTTATCCAGCTTTTGGATACGTTGCCGTATTTGGATTGATTTTTATGTTGCGCAGCAGCGAAGATTTTGCCATCACGTGGACTAACCTTCCTAATACACAGTATCACCTGATGCTGCTCTACCTTGCTTTCATGGTGTTGCAAGTGGCGTTTCATGAAATTCCTTATTCCGACGATTTTAAAGCGAGCTGGATTTATTATTCTACTCCTTTACAAGCGCCAGGTGAAATTCTTTCGGGCACTGTGAAAGCCATCTGCGTCAGACTTTTTCTTCCTGCGTATCTAGTAATAAGCGTTTTTATATTGTCAATCTGGGGACTTCGCGTGATCGACGATATTACCGTAGGTCTTTTCAACAATCTCCTCATGATTATGATCCTTGCCTCAATCAACAAACGTCATCTACCCCTCTCCATGGCACCTGATGTACGAGCACAGAGTGGAAATTTAGTGCGAAGTATCCTAAGCTTAGCCTTAATCGGAATTTTAGGAGTAAGTCACTTTTTATTGACTCAAAAACCTATCCTGTTATTGTGTGCTATACCTATTCAGCTGGTCGTGCTTTATTTCATACACCGCGCGTATCGAAGAACTTCGTGGAGTCAGATTACTCTTTAAAACGCAGCTTAAAAAATAGAAGTGTAGAAGCGAGCATCAGGGTAAGACAGTTAGCCGCTATTACAGGGATATCCTGAACCAGCACACCATACGCTAACCACATAGCTACACCTAAACAAAAAAGCGAAAACATACCCAATGACAAGTCTTTAGCTGACCGACTCTTCCATGTTTTCAGCACCTGCGGAAGAAAGGCAATCGTAGTAAGCATTCCCGCCGCAAGACCTAAAAGTTGTATCAAATTCATATTCATTTCCTCTATTATACTTCTGTACATTAAACAGACAAAATTAAATAAACGTTACAGGGATTGGTCTCCAATGTAATTTTATTTGCATATAAACGCGTATAAATCGATTGCGGAAATTATTAACCGAAAATGCTAGTGGTGGTCAGATAGCGATAGGGCTACACTTTGATTTTCTTACCACCCTGGGCGATGGATTTATAGATTGCTTCAATCACTTTTAGATCCTTTAATCCTTCTTCCCCATTGACACTCGACTCTCGATTTTCAGCGAGACAGGTTGCAAAGTCATCCAGCTGCATAGCTTGATGGTTAACAATAGGCAGATGTAAAGGTCCGTTGTGCGTTTTTCCGGCTAAGGGCCCGTAGCCGTAAGAAGGCCCTAGCTCCAGCCAGCCATTTTCCGCTGACAAAAATAATCTGTCGGTCTCTGAAGCATACGAAGTAGTGGAGTTAGAAACAGCTCCACTGGGGAATTCCATTTGCCAGAAAATGGTTTCATCAATATCTTTAAATTTTACCGGATCAGTTTTGAACTCTTGGGCAGTAACGGCAACGGGTTCTTCGCCCGTGCAATAACGGGCGGCCTGGATGGCATAAATACCAACATCCATCATCGCTCCGCCGCCAGCCAAAGCTTTCTTCAAACGCCATTGTGTGGGGTCTTCCGCTTTAAATCCAAAAGAAGTTTCTACAAACTTAACGGTACCGAACTCCTGCTTTTGTCCAACCCTTGCCGCTTCCTGGTTGAATGGCTCAAAATGAAGACGATAGCCGATAGAAAATTTCACCCCTGCCTTCTTACACGCGTCAATCATTTCTTGTCCTTCGTTCACAGAAAGGGACATGGGTTTTTCACAGATTACATGTTTACCCGCTTTCGCGGCCCGTAGCACATATTCATGATGCATTGAGTTAGGAAGCACCACATAAACTACATCGATGTCTTTATTGTCGGCAATTTTTTCAAAGGACTGGTAGTTGTAAATATTTTTATCCGGTATGTTGTATTGCTTTTTCCACTTTTCCGCTTTCAAAGGCGTGCCGGTTACAATCCCTGCCAGGTGACATTTTTTTGTCTGCTGCAGAGCTTTTGCCAATTGATTCTCAGCATAGCTACCTAGACCTACAAGTGCAATGCCATAGCTTTTCATAAGTTTAGAGTTTAGAGTTTAGAGTTGCGAGTTGCATCCGAATTTGAGCTTCGTAACTCAAATCTGGCCCCCAAAGTCGAAACCAGAAACTCGAAACCAGAAACTCGAAACTCGAAACTAATTTCATCTCCACTCACGCATTAATCTTCCCAGCGTTTTAAGTCCCTCTTCAATTCGCGGACTCCAAGGTTCGCCATAGCTAATCCGAAAACAATTTTCAAAATTTCCTTGTGAGGAAAAAATTTGGCCAGGGGCAATACCAATATTGTGTTTCAATGCACGCTTGTGAAGTTTATAAGCGTTTATCTTTTTATTCATCTCTATCCACAGTGTAAAACCACCTTGAGGTCTTGTTATACACGTGTCTTCCGGAAAATATTCGCATACAGCCTGAATGTACCGTAGGGATTGTGTATGTAATGCTTTGCGAAGATGTCGCAAATGCAGCTCAAACCGCCCTTTGCTGAGAAAATCTGCCACGGCCGCCTGCGCCAATGTGTTGGTGGAAACAGTATGCATACGTTTCAGGCGAATTACTTTTTCCTTAAATTTTCCGGGTATGGTCCAGCCTATCCGGTAGCCTGGAGCAAGGGATTTTGAAAATGATGCACAATGCAAAACCAATCCTTTTTTATCGTACGTTTTACAAGTTTTCGGTCTGGTTTTTCCAAAATACAACTCACCATAGATATCGTCTTCAATGAGCGGGATGTCCTTCTTGGCCAACATCTCAACCAAATACTTTTTACGCTCATCGGGCATGCAACTTCCCAATGGGTTATTAAAATTGTTTACCACCAGGCAGGCCTTGATATTAAATTTAGGAATAGCTTGTGCGAGGTAATCTATATCAATACCTGACACAGGGTCTGTAGGAATCTCGACTACTTTTAGTCCATTGCTTTCCATCACTTGGAAAAGGGCAAAGTACGTAGGGCTTTCCAGGGCTACAGCATCACCAGGTTTGGTGATGGCTTTTATACAAAGCGATAATGCTTCCACGCATCCAGCTGTTACGACGATATCATCATGACTGGGAGTACCTCCCCAATTAAAAGCCTGTCTTGCAATTTGCTTTCGCAATCCTACATTTCCTTGGATGTGTTCGTAATGAAGGCAGCTTGTCGGAGATTCACGAAGAACGTGCATGACAGCTTTGTTTAGTTTAGCCGTCGGCAATAATTCAAAGGCAGGAGCTGCCATGGAAAAATTCAACAAACTTTTTGAATTAAAGTCAACGTAGACACTGTTGATCATCTCATCCACGCTAACTGGAAGCGCATCATCAGAAGGTTCGCTGACTTTCGGCAGGTCAAGAATATGTTCAGGAGAGTATTTCACATAATAGCCGGATTGAGGACGGGCTTCCACTAAACCTTTGCTCTCCAATAAATAATAAGCTTGAAAAGCCGTGCTCAAACTTATACCCTGCTCCTTACTTAGCGCGCGCACGGAAAGCAGCTTGTCTCCAATTCTAAAAACTTTTTTTTCAATTAATGTTTCAATACGATCTGCCACTTCCATGTATTTATGATCGCTTTTGATTAATGCTTCCATGTTATTTACTTCAAGGCTGAATATTTTAATCTAACGAAATTTCCCCAAAGAGGACCAAAAATAATGAAAACTTAACTCCATTTTTTATTTAGTTAATTTCCCTTTTTAGCAGTAGCATCCAACTTCGATATTCATCGTGGAATTAAACATGAGTTGATCGTTAAGGAGCACCAAAAAAATGAAAGTCCCTGTCGATTAAAGATTAAGGGGTAATAAAGAACCTCTAAAACGAATAACTTCTATATTTACCTTCCCGAATTTTAAATAGCATGACGAATAAATTCCAATCCTTATTATTTCAAAAAATTGGCTGGTGGCCCACCCTCATGCTGTTGCCATTCATTTGTTTATCTCAGCCAAACAACGCTCAAGATCCTGATAAGGGATTAAAGGATTATTACAAAAAATACTTTACCATGGGTGTAGCCATCAGGCCGCAATCGGTTACTGGCCCTGAAGCCGAACTTGTCTTAAAACATTTCGAGAGCGTAACAGCAGAGAATGCCATGAAGATGGGACCCATTCATCCTGAAGAAACCCAATACTTCTGGGCGGATGCCGATACTATTGTCGCTTTTGCTCAATCAAATAAACTAAAGATCCGGGGCCACACTTTATGCTGGCATAATCAAACTCCCAAATGGCTTTTTAAAGATAAGCAAGGTAAGGACGTAACTAAGGATGAACTATTAAAGCGATTAAAAGATCACATAACCGCTGTAGTAACCCGGTATAAGGGAAAAATATACGCGTGGGATGTGGTGAATGAAGTTATTGATGATGATAATGCAAAATATTTTCGAGATTCTCCCTGGTATAAAATCTGCGGAGAAGAGTTTGTCGCAAAAGCTTTTGAATACGCCCACGAAGCCGATCCAAATGCTCTTTTATTTTACAATGATTACAATACTGAAAATCCGGGAAAAAGAGATCGGATTTATCAAATGTTAAAACAACTCCTGGATAAAAAAGTCCCTATCCATGGTGTCGGCTTGCAAGCGCACTGGTCCATATTTAGTCCAACCGAAGAGGAACTTCGGCAATCCATTGAAAAGTTTTCATCGTTAGGATTAAAACTTCAATTTACCGAACTGGATATTTCTGTTTATCAATCTGAACATTCAAGACGCGACCGTAACCCTGAGGAGTCAGATGTATTTACTTCAGAAATGGAAGCCAAACAAATTGAACAATATAAAATGGCTTTTAAGATTTTCAGAGAATACAAAGATGTGATTACAGGCGTTACGTTTTGGAATGTATCCGATAAATCCAGCTGGCTGGACAATTTCCCTGTAAGAGGCCGTAAAAATTATCCCTTGCTATTCGATCAGAAATTAAAACCAAAAAAAGCGTATTGGGAAGTGGTGAGATTTTAATCCTTTTGACCTCTTTAAACATGTCGGACTTGGTTTCTGCAGGTTGAAAGGTTGTGATATTAAAAAAATATAAATGAAACTGTACAAAATAAAACAACGCATTGTCATCGAAAAAGATAAATCCTTGTTCCTATTAGAAAATCAAAACTGGGATACTTTTATCAATGATGATAATCTCTTTGAAAAGGTGACCAAGGCAACGCAGGAGTTAAAGCCTTCAACGGAATCAAGAGAAACACTTCTTAAAGAATTACAAGCGCCTATACAAAATCAGGAAGTATGGGCCAGTGGAGTTACCTATTTTAGAAGTAAAGTGGGCCGGCAGGAAGAATCCAAGAATGCAGGTGGCGGCGACTTTTATGCACGCGTATACGAAGCAGAGCGGCCCGAATTATTTTTTAAGGCAACGCCTGGCCGGGTAGTTGGGCCAGGAGGAAAAGTAAGAATTCGCAAAGATTCAACCTGGGATGTGCCAGAGCCGGAACTTACGCTGGTGATTACTTCCAATGGTAAGATTATCGGTTATACAATTGGCAATGATATGAGCTCACGGAGCATCGAGGGAGAGAACCCCTTGTATCTTCCTCAAGCTAAAACGTATGATGGATGCGCAGCATTGGGACCCTGCATTTATGTAACACAGCAGCCTCTCCCTGAAAATACCATCATTCAAGTGGAGATCCGTAGAGAAAATAAAAAAGTCTTTGAGGGCAGCGTGGGAATCAATCAGATCAAACGAACCTTCAAAGAGCTCGCAGGCTTTTTGTATCGGGAATGCAGCTTCCCTTATGGAAGCTTTTTAATGACAGGAACAGGCATTGTACCAGGTAATGATTTTACACTACAAAAAAACGATGAAGTTATCATCACAATCGAACCTATCGGCACGCTTATCAATACCGTCGATAAGTAGTGTTTACGTGATTAGGTGTTTACGTGTTTAAGTTATAAATACCTAAGCCATAACTCAACATGTAACATACACTCATTCAAGGTAAGAATACATAAACACCTAAACACTTAAACACCTAAACACATCCCATGACCGGAAAGAACATAATCGGAGATTCTCTATCAGGTGAGGGCAAAGAAATTTTCCATGGAGAGAATCCTTCTACAGGCCAGAGGCTAGAGCCTGGCTTTTATGAAGCAACGCCACAAGAAATAAATAATGCAATCGAAAAAGCTTCCGCGGCTTTTCAACGCTATCGCAATAGCAGTGGAAAAGATAGGGCTGCATTTCTTGAAACTATTGCTGACGAAATTGTAGCGCTGGGGGAAATCCTGATTACCCGGTGTATGGAAGAAACAGGACTTCCCGAAGCCAGGCTTTTAGGAGAACGTGGACGTACAGTAGGACAACTCAAACTATTTGCGACTCTTCTTCGTGAAGGGTCCTGGGTAGATGCCCGCGTAGATAGGGCTGATCCCGATCGAAAACCAATCCCTAAGCCTGACGTCAGAAGCATGCACAAAGCGCTCGGGCCGGTTGGTGTTTTTGGAGCAAGCAATTTCCCATTTGCTTTTTCAGTAGCAGGAGGCGATACGGTTTCTGCCTTATCCGCCGGATGTCCTGTGGTTTTTAAAGCACACCCGGCGCATCCCGGAGTGTGCGAGCTTGTTGGACTTGCTATACAACGCGCTGTAAAAAAGTCAGGAATGCCGGAAGGTACATTTTCCATGGTCAACGGGAAATCCACACACGTGGGAATGGCAATCGTAAAACATCCATCCATTACAGCGATTGGGTTTACCGGATCTTTCCGGGGTGGAAAAGCGCTGTTTGATGAAGCGAACAAAAGACCAGTACCCATACCGGTATATGCAGAAATGGGAAGTACCAATCCCGTGTTCATTCTTCCCGACGCATTAAAAGAAAGAAAAGAAAAGATTGCTCAGGATCTTGCCGCTGCTGTGACGTTGGGTGTAGGGCAATTTTGCACTAATCCTGGGTTGGTTTTTCTGCAGAACTCAGAGGATGGTTCTCAATTTAAAGATGCATTGTCGACCAGTATAAAAGGCATTAATGCCGGTGTTATGCTGACCTCGGGCATCCAAGGGAGCTATCAAAAAGGAATTGAAAAGTTGGCTAGTGCAAAGGGAGTGGATATTCTCGCAAAGGGACCTACTGAAGGATCAGGAAGTCGCGGTACAGCTCATTTGCTTCATGCTTCAATCGAATCATTTTTAAACGACCATTCCCTGGAAGAAGAAGTTTTTGGACCGTCTACTTTAGCCATAACAGCTAACAGCAAAGCTGAGTTGTTACAAGCTGCAAAGAATTTAAGTGGACATATTACGGCCACGCTTCATGCAACAGAGAAAGATTTAAATGAATATGCGGATCTGATCGCCATCTTGGAGCAAAAAGTTGGTCGTTTGATTATTAACGGTTATCCTACTGGCGTCGAAGTTTGCCATGCGATGGTTCATGGTGGACCGTTCCCGGCTACTACCGACAGCCGGACAACATCGGTAGGTACGGCGGCGATTTTCCGATTTACGCGACCTGTGTGCTATCAGAATTTCCCCACGGCATTACTTCCTGCGGAATTACAAGACAATAATCCATTGGGCATTTGGCGTTTGGTGAACGGTGAAAGACAAAAGAATTAACTTTAAATAATATAACGGATGCTTTCCATTGCAAATAAATAAGACCCTTATGTCAACTGAAAAAATGAAATTAAGAAGCGCAGATTGGTTTGGTAAATCCGATAAAATGGGTTTTGTACATCGCTCATGGCTGCGCAACCAAGGTTATCCAGATGATTATTTTAGAGGCAAGCCTGTAATCGGTATTTGTAATACATGGTCAGAACTCACGCCCTGCAACGGCCACTTTCGCGATTTTGCGGAAATTGTAAAAAGAGGAATCGCAGAAGCGGGGGGGTTTCCTATGGAGTTTCCGGTAACCTCTCTGGGTGAAACGCTCATGCGGCCCACGACCATGCTCTTTCGAAATCTTGCAAGCATGGATGTGGAAGAAACAATTCGCGCCAATCCACTCGATGGAATTGTGTTGCTAACCGGTTGTGATAAAACAACCCCCTCTACGGTTATGGGAGCGTGCAGTGTTGATCTGCCTACCATAGTTGTACCCGGTGGCCCTATGCTGAGCGGCAGGTTCAGAGGAGAATGCGTTGGCTCAGGATCATTCAATTGGGAAATAAAAGAAAGACAAAAAGTAGGAAATATTTCCGATGCGGAAATCATGGAGATGGAGATCGGTGCTGCCCGTAGTAATGGCCACTGCATGACAATGGGTACTGCGTCGACGATGGCTTGTATGGTGGAGGCACTAGGCCTTACGTTACCAGGTGCTGCAGCTATTCCTGCAGTTGATTCCAGAAAGAAAGTGTTGGCGCAACTTTCCGGAAGAAGAATTGTAGAAATGGTGAGAGAGGATTTAAAGCTATCTAAAATACTTACACGCCAGGCATTTGAAAATGCCATTGTTATAAATGCTGCAGTAGGTGGTTCTACAAATTTTATCATTCACCTTTTAGCCATTGCGGGAAGAATTGGCGTTGAATTGAACCTGGAAGACTTCGATAGGCTCGGAAGTAAAATACCATTGTTGCTTAATCTGAAACCCTCGGGTAAATATCTGATGGAAGATTTTTATTACGCGGGGGGATTGCCGGTTATTTTGAAAGAAATGAAAGAATACCTGCACAACGATGCGATTACTGTGAACGGCAAGACAATAGGTGAGAATAATGCTGACATTTCGTGTCATAATACAGCGGTAATTGCGGAGGTGGATAAACCTTTTCAAAAGGAAGCAGGTATTGCTGTACTAAAAGGGAATCTGAGTATAGACGGTTCGATCATTAAACCGTCCGCTGCATCACCAAAGCTGATGAAACACCGTGGACGTGCCGTTGTATTTGAAACCATGGAAGACTACCACGCCCGTATTGACGACCCCAATCTTGATATCGATGAAACCTGTGTTATTGTATTGAAAGGTGTAGGCCCCAAGGGATATCCCGGAATGCCGGAAGTGGGGAATGTTGACCTTCCAGAAAAAATATTAAAGAAAGGTATTCTTGATATGGTTCGAATTTCAGACGGCAGAATGAGTGGTACTGCAGCAGGAACAGTAATACTACATGTATCACCGGAGTCTGCTATCGGCGGAACCTTAGCATTGGTACAAAATGGTGATATGATTGAACTCGATGTAGAAAAAAGAAAACTGCACCTGGATATCAGCGAAGCAGAGTTACAAAAAAGAAAAGCCGCATGGGCAGCCTCCTGCTCCTATCGCCAAACGAGGATATGTTAAATTTTATTTTGACCATGTGCAACAAGCGCACTTAGGAACAGATCTTGATGTTTTGCGCGGAGGTTCAGGATCTCTGGTAACAAGGGACTTGCATTAATATTAATTGTTGGGGAAAGCTATTGAGCCGACTTCACTCATCAGCTTCCTTTTGAAACCGTCATCCTGAGCGGTGCCTTTGCGTGTAGGAATGCGCGAGCGAAGAATCTCTATCCGACTTGTGTGTATTCGATTCTAAGAAAGATTACGTGTGCGCTTTGATTGAAGGGCATCCTTCGTTACACACAGTGCCGCACATATTCTTCTCTCAGGATGACGGTTTCAAAAAGGACCGCGGCAAACTGAAAGTAGTGGTTCCTGCTGGTGTGAACCTCACTCTAACATCGGCTGATAATCGTCGGATGGTCTTTCGCGAAGATGATATTCCATAATAATTCGAGCACAGGTATTCCAACGCAGAATGGGATCATCATTCTCCCCCTTATTAATTTCATTGGCTCTTTCATAAAACTGCATGGCTTCGCGATACCACATGTATGCATCAAAGTCGGAGCCGGGCAACGAGGAGCTAAGCGCAGCAGAGCCTTGACGTTCATGAACAATTCCTGCGTAATAAATTTTTGAGTATTCATCTTTCAAGCTATTCGCGAGTTCAAGGGCGCGTTTGGCCTTCGTGGAAGATTCTTTGAACTGGTCCGTAAGCGCTAATAACAAAGCAATGACAGCCTTTTGATTTCCTTGATCGATGTCCAAAACATCCAGGCAAATACTTTCCGCAAGCCGGGGTTGATTTAGAAATCTATATTGCTCCGCTTTGTCCAATGCGGATTCGACGCTATCTTTTGAGAGGGGCTTAAGTTCAAACTGCGGCGTGTCGGTGGAATGTGATACTGATCTCATGGCTCAAAGCTAAGTTTACGTCTCACTTACTAAATATACGGAAAAGCTTCATGAGCGGATCATAAAACTTGTCGGCAACTCTTTCCTTCAAGGGGATTATAGCATTATCCGTAATGTGAATGTTTTCCGGGCAAACCGTTGTGCAGCATTTTGTGATGTTGCATAAGCCAATGCCATTTTCGGCTCTTAAATTTTCCCTGCGGTCCTCTATATCCAGCGGATGCATTTCAAGCGCTGCTGTATACACGAGGTGCCTCGGCCCTATAAATTTCTCGTGCAAATGATGCTCGCGCAATACATGACAGACATCCTGACAAAGAAAGCATTCAATACATTTCCGGAACTCCTGAACACGATCAATATCGCCTTGATCCATCCGCCACGTGCCGTCCGGTGCATCCGGCGGACGGGGGTTGAATTTTTTTATTTTCTTTTTGATCCGGTAGTTTATCGATACATCCGTAACCAAGTCTCTGATTACCGGAAAAGCTTTCAAGGGCTGAACTGTGACGGGCTTACCTTCCGGCATGTCACTCATGCGAGTCATGCACATCAGCTTCGGATGTCCATTGATTTCGGCAGAGCATGATCCACACTTACCCGCTTTACAATTCCACCGCACGGCCAGATCGTTGGCATGTTCAGCCTGAATTTGATGAATGGCATCGAGTACCACCATGCCCTCGGTAATTTCAGTTTTGTACTCCTGAAATTCACCACCGCTTGAATTTGTGCGCCATATATTGAAAAGAACTTTTGTCATTATTTCATTTCCTCTATGATTTGCTGAAGGTCTTCACGAACTTTTTGTTTCGGTATATGTTTTACTTCCATATTTCCGTCAGCCCCTTTTTTAATGCAGATGTTAATCTTTCCAAACGACTCGCTCTTCTGCTGAAAATCTTCGCGGAAGTGTCCACCTCGACTTTCTTTGCGTTCCCTTGCTGCGCGGGCAATAGCTTCAGCTACCGTTATCATATGCTTTAACTCCATGGCTGTATGCCACCCAGGGTTGTATCCCCGGTTTCCCCCACAGCCCGCACGATCTGCCCGAGCACTCAAATCTTTTATCTTACCGAGGGCTTCATTTAGTTCATCTTCCACGCGCACAATTCCAACAAGTTTGTGCATTTCTTCTTGTAAGTCAGTTTGAACCTGAAACGGATTCTCAGATCCCGAAGCCGATCCCCTTGTAAATGGAGCTAGCGCCCAAGTTGAAATTTCCTTCAGCTGTTCTTCGCTGACCGTTGCTCCCTTTGATTCTTTAGCATACTTCGCCGCATATTCACCGGCTCGCTGACCAAACACCAGCAAGTCTGAAAGTGAATTGCCTCCTAAACGATTTGCGCCGTGAAGGCCCGCAGCA
The DNA here is from genome assembly GCA_963837415.1 of uncultured Bacteroidota bacterium. GTDB lineage: Bacteria > Bacteroidota > Bacteroidia > Cytophagales > Cyclobacteriaceae > Chryseolinea. The sequence goes on from CAWING010000013.1 coordinate 829,074, forward strand.
CATTCACCTGCTGCAAAGAGCCCGGGTATACTTGTCATCTGACTATCTGCGTCTACCCGTACACCACCCATGATGTAATGCGTGGTCGGCCCTACTTCCATCGGTTCCTTTGTAATATCAACACCTGCCAATTCTTTAAACTGGTGATACATACTTGGCAGCTTTCTTTTGATATGCTCCGGGGCGTTTGAAATTTTTTCTTTGATCCAGGCAATGTCCAGGAACACTCCGCCATGGGGTGATCCTCTTCCCTCTTTTATCTCTCGTGTGATGCAGCGGGCGACATGATCCCGCGTTAGCAACTCGGGCGGACGTTTTGCATTTTTATCTCCTTGCGTGTATCTCCAACCTTCTTCTTCGTCGGTGGATGTTTGGCCTTTATAAAGCTCGGGGATATCGTCAAACATAAACCGGCGTCCTTTATTGTTTCGCAATACTCCTCCTTCACCACGAACACCTTCTGTAATTAAAAGTCCCCGCACACTCGGAGGCCATACCATACCCGTGGGGTGAAACTGCACGAACTCCATATCGATAAGTTCTGCGCCGGCATGATATGCTAACGAAATACCACCGCCTGTACAATCCCAGCTGTTGCTCGATATTTTATAGATCCTGCCCATCCCACCGGTAGCTATAATGACGGCCTTTGCTTGAAAAACTTTGAAAAGACCTTTCTCACGATCGTAGCCAAATGCTCCTACTATTTTTTCCCCATCTTTCAACAGGTTTATAATAGTGTACTCCTGATAGATGTCTATTTTTTGATGGATCGTATAATCTTGTAGTGTACGAATCATTTCCAATCCGGTCCGATCACCTACGTGCGCAAGACGAGGATATTTATGTCCACCAAAATTTCGTTGTAAAATTCTGCCATCATCGGTCCTGTCAAACACGGCCCCCCACGCCTCCAGCTCCCTCACGCGCGCGGGCGATTCCTTGGCATGCAATTCCGCCATGCGAAAGTTATTCAGGTATTGTCCTCCGCGCATTGTATCGGCAAAATGAACTTTCCAGCTGTCGCGGTCATCTACATTTGCCAGCGCTGCTGCCACGCCGCCTTCAGCCATCACTGTGTGCGCCTTGCCCAACAGTGATCGGCAAATTACGGCAACAGAAACACCTGTAGCCGCGGCTTCAATAGCTGCGCGAAGCCCGGCGCCACCGGAACCGATGACAAGCACATCATGATTATATGTTTCGTAGTTGGCCATTATAATATCCTCCAATCCGTCCAGATGCCCATAGAACAAAGACGTACATACACATCTGCAAACATCACCCCAAACAAGCTGAACCATGCCCAGTTCATATGCTTTCTGTTGAGGCAACTCACACAGTCGTAAGTTTTTTTCTGAATAGGTGATTTTGAAAGCCGGTCTTTAAATCCTCCTACCAAATGACGGAAAGAATGACATCCAAATGTGTATCCACCCAGCAACGTTGCATTAAGCGTCAATACCAAAGTACCCACTCCAATACCAAATGTTTTTTCTCCCGTAACCGGATCAGCAAACCACATCGCCTTATAAGCGTCATAAGCCAGCAGAATAACAAAGATAATGGCCAGGTATAAAAAGTAGCGATGGATATTTTGCATGATCAGAGGAAAGGAGTTTTCACCCCGGTATGTTTTGCGAGGCTCTGACACCATGCATGCAGGCGGATCGGCCCAAAACGATTTGTAATAAGCGCCGCGATAGTAATAGCATGTAAAGCGCATTCCTCCAGGGGCCCACAGAATAAGTATGGCAGGTGAGAATGGTATCACCATTGGCCACCATGTTGGCTGTGGTCCAAACCAGCTATGCGGAGAACTGCCAAAAATTTCAGGGGAATAAAAAGGAGAAAGATAAGGACCGACTGCATAGTGCTCACCTTGAAAGGCCGCCCATGTGGCATACACAATAAATGAAGAGAGGCCAATAAAGACCAGGAGTGGACGTACCCACCATAGGTCACTTCGTGATGTAACGCCAAAACCTCCCATCAGGATTCATTTGTCTGGTTAATCTAAAATTATGTTTGAGGTTAAAGAAAAATAAGATGAAAAGCAACCGTTGAAATTACAAATTTCGATTAGAATTTCTAAGACAACTAAATAATTATTTCATCTGCGTATTATTTACAATTCTTTAATCACGAATAAATCTCTAATGCTTATTTGAAGAACTGGAATTCAGCAAACTGAATTGAGAAGCAATTTTATTCCAAAGAGAATTAGTCAAAAGTTCAATGAATGTAAATTTTAAAACAATGACCGTAGCCCGAAGGGCTTCACTATGTAACCTCCGGTGAAACCGGAGGTTACAAAACATGGGATTCACAAAACCCCAAGGGGGTTGAATGTACCGTATTTGATAACGAAAAGCAGAAACGGGGATCGAACAATAAACAATATTTAATGTGAGGGGACTTCAAGATTCTAAATTCTTGTGTGTCGGGTTGCTATCAAAAAAAAATCGTTCAAATCGATGGTTCATTTAACCCTTTCAGGGTTTGGCTTAAAACTTCCCGGAGTTGCGCTCAGGGTTATTAACATTGAAGCCCTTCGGGCTTGTTTCAATACCATAACATACTGACTACTTAAAATACCTACTGGCGAACGTCAAAAATGTGGGCCAATTAGGTCCAGGCGTATGACCTCCACTATGTTGTCTAAAAGCAATATCGCCATCAATCAACGTAGTCTCTATGGGAGGAAATTCAGTAGTACCTAAGTCCTTTTTTTTCAGCAGCTTGTAAACTGGTCCTGCATGGACTCCCGCAAGAAAAATACCTTTGGCATCTACCCATTGATCTCCCTCATCACCAGTCCCTAAAAAAACCGGACGCGGTGCACAAAGCGCAATAAGGTCATGCCCATCGACAGGTAAGTCACTACCGTTTAAAGGACCTGCATACTTAATAAAGTTGCCGGCCATCCAATGGTATTCCCCGGCACCGGCAACATTCTCTATAATTTCTCCATAATTCCTTCGATTGATTTTAGAACCTCCTTCTCCGCAAGAACTTATATAAGCAATGGCGAAGCGTGAATCATAAGCCATTGTCACTGCCGTCGCCTTTCCATACCGCGAATGACCTTCAATGCCAACTCGTTTTGCATCTACAGCTTTATCGGTTTCAAAATAGTCTAACGCACGACTGGCACCCCATGCCCAGGCGCGCAACGCCCCCCAATCATCTGGTTTTCGTGACTGCCCTTTATTGACCAATCCAATAATACCTTGTGTCAATCCTGCTCCATTATCTGCCTGAACGCTGGTCGGTATGATGCTCGCAAACCCCCACCCTTTTTCCAACCCCTGTTGCTGCCACGTCGGACCTGCAGGCTGGAGATTTTGAGGCGGAAACCAAGAGGGACGCACAAATGTAAATTCCATCACAACCGGTACAGGGCCCTTTGCTTTGGCAGGAGTAACAAGTGTTAACTGTATGTCTACACTGATCTGCGGATAAGATGAGTTGTCAACGTGACCCACTAACTTTTTTGTGACAACGGCTATACCCTCATATGATTCGTTGGTCGAGCTAATGATTTCCCAATTTACCTTCGGTGTCAACGTAGGTTGACGGCCATAAATTTCCTTATCAAAATCCTCAACAATTTCCCCTCTTCGCTGATCCCACCACATTTTTGCAGACGTTACTTTCTTTCCATTTTTCAATGTCAACGGATCAGGCAAATCCGGAAAAGGAGTTGCTTTGGATTCATCGTAGTTAGCGGCGTTCGGTGCATTGGGATCATTGCCGTTAGCGCCTTGCCGAATGGAATCTATATTCAGCAATCTCATCATCTTCTGATGATCTTCTACAGAGGCTTCCCTAAGCCGGGCAAAATAAACATCTCTCTCCTCTTTCGTCATCGTGTTAGGATCAGGTGTCTGCGCTAATCCTGAATAAGAGAACGTTGCAAGTGACAAAATTATAAATGCAGTGCTAAAAGGTTTGGTCGTTGTCCTCATGATAATGTCCAACTTTTTTATTGCTCTACTTTAACTTTAGTGACGAACTGAGACGAGTTATACCTGTCGAGTTGAAACCCGGTTATCGTTTCATTCTCGTTTTTAAAGGTCACATTTAAAAATTCATTCGTTGAATAAAAATCTGTTTCGGAAGCGGCATATAGTTTGAATTTATTATTCTGATCAAAATATAATGTTAGACTACCGCCTTCGTTTTTTATTCCAATCTGATTCTGACTGTCCGAAATATATTGGCCTACATATTTTTTCAATATTTTCGCGTCAACCGTGATGGAAGGTCTTTTGTAAATATATTGCAGCCCTCGCGCATAACCTTCGGCTTTCGTGCCTGAATGTCCAATGTTGTCCAGCACGCGGGTTTCGATTTGAAGCGTTTTATAATTCCGTTTCTTTAAATGCGCTGCCAGTTTTTCAAACCCCGATACACCTCGCTCCACACCTCCCATACACATGTAAAGTTTTGCGGGTGCCGTTGACTGTGTTTCAAAATATTTTTTTTCAAACTGATAAATGGTCTCATTATCCCAGCTGAACGCAGGACTAGCCGCGACATAACGTTGAAATAATTCCGGTTCGGTAAAAAGAGTATAGAGTGTAAACAAACCGCCCAGTGAGCAGCCCATCAGTATTCTATCCGTCGTATCCGATTTATAATTGTCATCAATAAATGGAATCAATTCGCTTTTAAGGAAAGAAAGAAATTTTCCTGCGCCGCCACTTTGAGATGCTCTTTTTTCACTCGTCGGAGTATAATCTCTCGCCCGCAAACTATCAGCATTTGGTTTGATCCCACCCCACGTTACACCGACCACAATTAGTTCAGGTATAAAACCATCGTAATACTGCTGGCCATACAATGATTCCAACAATGGAAAATCCCACTGCGAATCCATTAAATACAAAACGGGATATTTTTTTTCAGCACGCTCGTAGTGAGCAGGCAAAAGTATATTGAGTTCGTACTCCTGGTTTACAATGGATGAAGTAATGCTGTATACATGAGAGCCGGGAATTTCTACCGGCTTTAATTGAGCAAAACCTTGTGCGTGGAAAAAGACAACGAGCCCCAGAATCACTCGTAGGTCTTTCATTTCGTGGTTTTTAATGCGACATCTAAACCTTGCGTTGTAGTGAAGTACTTGGCCATCATATTCGGTACTTCCCAGGCCGGCATAGTCCCATCTTTTAAATATTCCAGAAATTTTTCTGTCACCCGCGCAAAATGAGCTTCGTGTCCCTCCTTGTAAATTTCAGGAATGATCACTTCCCATCCATTCTTTGATTGTTTCAATTCAAGTCCCGGAAATTGTGCATCCACCACCTTGAGTTGCTCCTTCAATATGTTTTCATAATTCGAATCTTTTCCGACGGGCTCGATGTATAGCGTTGGTTTATATTGTTCATCCTTGTCCTGGCGGATAACAAGGTTAGCCTTACTTCCCCGCATGATCGAGTAGTGTGTATCCGCCGTTCCTTCAGGGGCTTTGTATCTCCAGATCACTGAAGTTTTAGCGTGAACACCGCGTATCTGATAGTTAATCTCACCGTTGGAAAATATTTTGAGCAGCGTATCCGCAACAATATTGTTATTTAAATACGGGGGAAAATCATTCAGCTTGGTTATTTTTTTAAATTGGGATAAGCCCATATCGGTCGGCCAACGTCTGGCGGTATTCACCTTAATTTCTTTTGTATCAATAATTTGTTCAGGAAAACACTCCCACTGTACGAGGTCCACCAAGTGTGTCATAACATCTACAATTCCTTCGCCTTGTTGAGTTGCATCCAAAAACCACGCCGGCCTGGTTAACACATTTCCTGAGACATATTTATAAAAATGATGGATGCTTTCTTTTGTTATCGCCGGGTTCTCAGGTGAACCCTTTTCCAATGTACCGAAAACCTCAGGCAGCTTTGAAAATTCACGCTGTAGCATGGTCGTAATTTCAAAGCGTTCAGTCATAATATCATAAAGCAGCAATTTATTTTTTGCAGCGATCTCGAAAGCCTGCTTCAATTGTTCAAATCCTTTGCTGTCAATGACCATAGGTTTATCAGCGAGTACGTTGAATTGATTTTGCAAGGATGTCAATATGTATTCTGTTTTCTTCTTATTGTTTCCCGAAATCACGACCACATTTCCCTTTTTCTCTGCTATCATTTTTTCAAAGAAATCCTCACCCGTATACACCTGCTCGTTCCAATTGGTGGGGTCGGCGCTTCTTGTATTGTATGACTTGATTCTATCAAGATGCCAGGTCAGATCGCTTCCTTCCGGAGCGTACACATGCACAGTTGAGTCCACATCATCGTATAGCGTTTTCTGAACCAATGCGGCATGAAAATGTCCTGGATCTAATGTAACAAGCTGCACAGCTCGTCCAGAAGCAGATTGATCAGTTTTATTACCGCAGGACATACATAGAAATAATACTAAACAAAAGGAGATCGAAATCTTTAACATAAAAAATTATTCAAATTGAAATGCAAAATACGTACAAGTGCCCCTACCATCATTGCGCACAGCATGAGAAATATTGGAACCGATATAGTAAAAGTCCCCGTTGTGTCCTTTATAAAATTTATCACCAATCTGCATTTCAGTTTTGTTATCGATAATCAAAACAATTTCCTCGGCACTATGCGTGTGAGCGGCATGGCTCAGTATACCTTCCTTTAAGGTGGTGACATGCATTTCAAATCTTTTTGCCATGGCCGTGGGGTGATCAAAATAGCTTCTAACACCTCCTCGATCATGAGGTTTGAATATAATTTTGTTCCAGTCTTTCACAAATGAACCTCCGGAAGCATTTCCTCTTGCCATATCCTTTGGCAACTTGGAGCGATACTTCATGACATAATACGTACACGAGTCTTTCGTCGAATTTTGCACGGCATATTTTTCGCCAGGCATTAACAAAGCAATACTTCCCCCGCCAATTGACCAGGTTGAATCTTTGAAAGAAATACCAAGTGTCCCCGTTTTTACTATCAGCAATTGTTCTTCATCATCCGGAACTTGTAAGGTGGTTTTCTTATTGGAAGGCATTAGTGCATTAGCACTCAGCTGCAGATACTTCATGTCATAAGCTTCTCCCTCAAACAATGTGACAGACAATACATTTTGTTGCACTTTTTTTTCAGGGCTTTTCCAGGGATACATTTTAGAAGCCTCTACATTATGTTGTCCCAAGCATAGAAAAGGAACTGAGAAAATAAGTAAAAACAATATTTTTTTCATTGCATTATATTATAGGCTCCATGTCTGTTTAGGAAAATCACGGAATGAAAATTAATAAAGTACGAAATATCCTCATTCTTATTTTAAAGCATATGGTGACCGTTGCGGACGTGACAACATACCGTTAGCTTCCTCATCATTTTTGAATTGCTCTTTTGCAGGATCCCAATATAGTTTCCGGTCAAGCTTCATTACAATGTGGTGAACTAAGCAGGTAGAGCACGAACGGTGCGCTTCCTCCACAGGAGCAATCGGTTGTTTATTATCGCGGATGCTTTCCAGCCAGTTGCCATGATGATCTCTGCTCACTATAAAATGAAATTCATTTGGCGCAATCACCGACTTAATGATCTTGGGATCGCTGGCATCGAGCGGTTTTGTACCATCTGAATTAACAGGATCACTTGATGTAGCCTGATAGTTCCCCCGCGTTACGAATATCCAGCCTTCGCTGCCTTCATACTTAATTCCATTAGGCAATTCATTGCTTACTACCATTTTTACGCCATTTGCGTATAGGGCCTCAGTTTTAAATATTCCATGTACATCCCACAATCCCTTCTTAGGAAATTCAGCATGACCCCATACTTCTACGGGTCCGGATTTTTCCATGCCCATTCCCCAGTGTGCAGAGTCAATATGATGTGAGCCCCATCCGGTGATCATTCCCGCGCCAAACTGCTCACAACGCAACCAGCCGGGTCTGTCATAACCTTCCTGGGGATGCACCCGCTTTTCGGTGTAGTAGACATAAGGAGTTGAACCCAACCACATGTCATAGTTAAGATTTGCAGGGATTGGCATTTCTGTCTCCTCCTCTCCTGAAGGATCTCCAGGCAAACCCACATACACCGTTTTTAATTGACCGATTCGACCGTTGCGAACTAACTCTGCTGCATAGCGGAATTGTTCAGATGAACGCTGCTGACTACCAATCTGAAATTTTATGCCGCTTTTCTGTACAATGTCACTCACAATTCTTCCTTCGGCTATAGTAAGCGATGCAGGCTTTTGCATGTAGATATGCTTCTTAGCCCGTGCTGCTGCAATGGCAATCATAGCATGCGTATGATCCGGGGTACTGATCAGGACTGCATCAATATCTTTATTCTTAATGAGCTCGCGATAGTCATGGTATTCCGTTACGCCATTAAAAGGTTTTCCATCTCTCTTGGTGTAGTATTCATTAACAAGCACTTTACCCTCGGTAGCCCGTTTTGTATCAACATCGCAAACTGCAACTACCTGCGCAAAATCATGTTTCCATACACCAGGTAAATCATGACCGCGTGAGATACGCCCTGTACCGATGGCGCCGATATTGATACGATTGCTCGGAGCATTCTTTCCAAAAACACTTGAGGGCACTAAGGAAGGAATACCGAACGCTAAGGATGATAGCGCTGTGGCTTTTACGGAAGTCTGAAGAAATTTTCTTCTTGAGACCGCTGATTTATCTTTATTGTTTTTCATACTCCGTGAATTTAGTTGAATCAATTTAACTTTACTGTAACCTTTGGTGGAGTGCTATAGTATTTCCAACCACTATCTGCTTTCTCCTTAGTAAAATGGCCGCTAAAAACCGTAAACCTGTATTTGAGCACATATGTTTTACCGGATGCTAACAACCAGTCTTTAGTTTTTGTGGGGGCAAACATGGCAAACATTTCGCCACCATTGGAATCTTCCGGCCAGATACGCAAGGGTTCAGGATGATTATAATTAGAAGGATATGACATCATAACAGCCCCTCCATAATCCGCATCCAGGGCCCCTTGAATTATAGTCCACCGGGCAATTGATCCATCCGCGTCTTTTCGTGTCTTACCTTCCGATGTAAGCACCTCGCTATTATCTTTCTTCCACTTTTCAGTAGCTCGCCACCCCAGTCCCGCGTAACGATATTCAAGTATTAAAAAGGGGCTGACACTGGCACAATTTAACTGAATTGTAATATCAACAATAAAATTGTCAGCGTTATTTTCCGGACGGTAAACACGCACGGTTTGCAGTTCATTAAGCGCGACTTTTTCCCTACCATTCTTAAAAGCAACATGCTCGTGAAGGGCTTGATATTCAGAATATACTGCGCCACTGCTTACGGAAACAAATTTACCAAAACGAACCGTACCTTTCCTTCCTTTTATATTCCAGAAGTCTACCGTATCACCTTCAAACAATACGTGTGTCCAGGGATTCCAAATCCCATAGTGATGATAGTGATCAGGTGCTTGTATACGTGTTAATACCTTTCCGTTTGGTGTCCACAACGGATGGATGAACGCACTTCTCTTAAAGGCTGTATCAATCCCTTGCGGCGGATACACAGTCTTAAAATTATATTGAAGTAAATTTTTATTGCCAGTATGAATCAGAAGGGCCCCATCTTTCATCCTGGCTTCTATTAAGTTAGAATTCTTGCCAGGCTTATCCTTAATCAATTCATAAACACGTTTTTTGATCTTATCATTATCAGAGTCCACCATCCAATGCAATCTTCTGCTTTGCATGGTTTCAATTTGAAATGGGACCGGAGTCCTTTTTGTTCCTTGTACTTCGACCAGACTTAAGACAGTATCAGAAAGAAAAGTAATGGCATCTAAATCAATTTTGGCTGGTACGTGTAAACCATTCGTAGGACTAGTAAGGTCTACTTCCAGCGTGGCAATTTTCTGTCCATAGCTACCGCTGCTGATAAGTAGACTGACTAGGAAAACCAAAAAACGCTGTTGAACCATGCCGCTGTTAAATGTTAATTCTAACAAATTATACCATCGTCATCGTTAACGCTAAAAAGTTTACATGATTGGCGAATATCTCTTGTTGCATTTTGTTGCATTTCTTGTTGCATAGTCGCTTCACACAATTTTGATTGACCTGACAAGTATTGTAACTCATAAATTCTTTCCATCTATTAGTCAAATTGAACTTAATTCTCCAAGTTCTTAGAGGCTCCTGTCCCTCCATCAAATGAAATTTCTTTTTGATGAACTTGTTTGCTGTTGCTATTAATTACGTCTACCCGACCAATGACTTTTCGATATGTAACCCCGCGTGCGCGTTGGGAGTCTAAGTCAAATATAAATTGCAACACGGTCTGCTTATGCTTAAAAATTATATCCTCATCACCTTTCGCAGCCTTCTTAAAAATAAAGTATTCATTCTGATTAATGTATTTGGGATGGGTATCGCGGTAGCTTGCTGCGTTGTTGCTTATCTCAATTGGGATTTCAGCGCGAACTTCGACAAAAACCACGTCAATGCCGAAACGATCTACCGGGTACAATCCTGGCAAAACTATCAGGATCAGCGAAACCGTTTTGCGACAGTACCTAACCCGTTGGGAAGCATGGTTAAGCAAAACGTCAGTGATGTGGATGAAGTCGTTCGATATACTACTGGGCAAAGTAACATCCGGATCGGCGATGAAGTATTCAATTCTGCAGTGGCGTATGCTGACTCTTCATTTTTTGATCTGTTCACCTTTAGGTTAAAAGCGGGAACATTTATCGACTTTTATGATAAGAGCCATATTTTCATTAGCGAGGACCTTGCCAAAAAATATTTCGATACGGAAGAGGTACTAGGCAGGCAAATCACACAGATAAATAATGGCAAACTGAAAGAGTTTACGATAGGCGGTGTATTTGTAGTCCAGCCCTTCAACTCGAGCTTTGCTTTTGAAGCGATCACGCTTTGGGATAATTACGGGGATACGACTCCTGAAATGAAATCGTTTGATACGGACTGGAAAAGCATGAGCACACTCTTTATCCAGATCAAAAATGAGTCACGTGTAGCTGCAATAACAAAACAACTTCAGGCGTATATCGAGCCTCAAAATATCGCGCGGGAAGATTTTAAGCTCAGCGAATATTACTTACAGAATTTCAGAACACTTGCTGCCAATTTTTATGGTGACGGCTGGCTTGCAGGCGAACAGCTTCGATGGGGCTTCCCTCCTTCTGCCATTCTGGGGCCTGGAATTATGGCTGTATTTCTATTGTTGCTGGCGTGCTTTAATTTTACAAATACTTCCATTGCTGTCTCCGGCAAACGACTCAAAGAAATTGGCATTCGGAAAACAATGGGTGGCGTGCGCGGACAATTGATCTTCCAGTTTTTAAGCGAAAGCATTATTCTCTGCTTCTTCGCCTTAGTTGCCGGATTGCTCCTGGCTGAATTCCTCGTACCTGCGTACAATAATTTATGGCCAGGAATAAAATTAGTGATAAGCTACACGGAAAATATTTTCTTCTTTGTTTTCATGATCATATTACTCCTGTTCACGGGGCTCCTGGCGGGAATATACCCGGCGTTTTATATTACGTCATTTAAGCCTGTCACTATTCTCAAAGGAAAAATAAAGTTTGGTGGAACAAACTGGTTTACTCGTACGCTTTTAACTTTTCAATTCAGCATTTCCCTCTTGTGCATTATTTGCGGCGTTGCGTACATCCGTAATGCACAGTATCAGCGCGACTATAGTTTAGGTTATACAAAAAATGGCGTCGTCATCGCAAATGTCAGCAACGAAAATGAGTTCAATGCTTATCGCAACGCTCTGACATTAAATAAGGATATTAATTTAATTGCTGGCTCTAAAAATCACGTCGCAGATAAATATTATAAGGAACCTGTAAAGTATGCAAGCACGGAGCATCAGGTAGAAATTGTTGACATCGGTGATGATTACCTGAAGGCCATGAACATCACCCTCCTGGATGGACGGGATTTCAAAAAAGACTCGGAAACCGACAGGAAAGAATCTGTATTGGTCTCAGAAGAATTTGTGAAGCAATTCAACCTAAAATCTAACCCAATAGGTAAACGCATATTATGGAGGGACAGTGTCCAACTTTACGTGGTAGGCGTAGTCAGTAATATTCTTACAGATGGATTCTGGAAAGCCGCCGCTCCCGTAATGCTCCGGTATGTGGGTCCTGAACAATACACACAAATCGTGGTGAGCACTTCACCCGAAAATCTACTAGAGGTAAATGATTTCATGAAGGAAGCCTGGAAAAAAATATCTCCTAATACAATGTATAGCGGGCAATTTACGGATGGTAATATGTATGCTACCCAAATGATCAATACCAACGCAGTCAGGATATTTGGCTTCCTGGGAGTCATTGCAGCATTGATGTCAGCTACAGGATTGTTTGCATTAGTCTCATTGAATATTTTGAGGAGGATGAAAGAAATAGGCGTTCGAAAAGTGTTAGGAGCATCAGCAGGAAATATTGTACGTGTTATCAATTCAGAATTCCTGATCATCCTTACTGTTGCTTCCCTATTCGGAGGTGCATTAGGGTATTTCATGACGGACAAAATGATGGATGCGATATGGGAATATTACCTGCAAGTAAATATTGCAACCTTGGCAATTTGCATCACTGCGCTGTTTGCCGTTGCAGCCATAACCGTTGGTTACAAAACTATTGTCACAGCTTTTATGAATCCCGTGAAGACGTTGAGAGATGAATAAACGCTCTTAGGTCGGATGACTTTTCACTTATTTTTCTTCACGAGTAAATATCAGGTGGAAACCTAACATCATAGAAAGGGGGCACCCTTGTTGTTAACTTCACCGGATAATTAGATCAAAGCAAATTAATCTTTGCTTTTAAAACTGGCAGTTCTGTTTTTCCAGTTTTAATTCCCGGTTGACCACCGCCGACGGCGATTTCAAATTGCCCTGGCAACACTTTTCTTTCACCCTTGTTATCAATAATGGAAAAAGCGCTCGAGGGAAGCGTAAAGCTAACTCGCCTGGATTCGTTGGGTTTTAAATTTATCCTTCGAAATTCAGCCAGCGAACGGATAGGAACCTTAACAGGGGCATTTAAGTTAGATAAATAAACCTGGATTACTTCATCGCCACCCATAGCCCCAGTATTTTTCACATTCACAGATAACTTGATAGAGTCTCCAACCTGGTGGCTCTCTTCAATTTTTAAATCATCGTACGCAAATGATGTATAACTCAATCCAAATCCGAAGGGATAGAGTGGTTCACCTTTGAAATAACGATACGTCTGCCCGCTGATCTTATATTCCTTGAACGAAGGCAAGTCGTTCGTGGACTTATAGAAGGTTACAGGAAGCTTCCCGCCGGGATTGTAGTCACCGAAAAGTACATCGGCAATAGCTTGTCCGGCAGCTTGTCCAGGGTACCATGTTTCTAAAATGGCAGGAATATTTTTTTCCTCCCAATTTATTGCCAGTGCACTTCCATTAAGCAATACGACAATTACAGGCTTGCCCAAAGCGTGAATTTCTTTGATCAGTTCTTGCTGCGGACGAGGCAAATCTATTTTTGTTCTGTCGCCTGCGTTAAAGCCGTCAATCACGATGTCCATCTCTTCGCCTTCCATCCTCGCCGTCAGCCCCATACACATGACAACCGCATCCGCTTGTCTGGCAGCTTCAAGAGCCTGTTTTTTCAATTCTGGCTGCGGCCTGGCCCACACCAACTGCACTTGGGCATCGGCATACGTATCGATGGCTTCGAGAACTATTTTATATTTCTTTCCAGCTTCTAGTTTCATAGCCGGAGATTTTCTTAGCCGTGGATCGCCGTATTCATCCCGGAAATGGTAAACAGTCTTCGCCACCAAACTGTCATCCAAAAAAAGGCGGGTGTTGCAAGTACTAATAAATCCCAGCTGATAAACAGCGGTTTTATCGGGTATTAACTGTCCACTCCATCGCACACTAAAGTTATCGTCACTCATATCGTTGCGGGGCGCTTTATCCGACCAATTCTTGTCTATACTTTTATCCAAAGCAGAGAACAGGCTTGGTCCACTGAAGTCCGCGTTATTAAAATATTCACCTTTTAACCCTTTCTCACCTCCCGACGATAGAACCGCTTCAGGAATAGTTTTGTATGTCGGCATTCCGTCAGCCAGTTCACAACCTTGTGCATAGAGTACGTTTGTATTTTTTAATTTTTCTTTGATGCCCTTCAAGGGAGTAACTGGATTAGAGGGAACCCCATTATAATTACCCAGAAGCATTAACCATTGGTCTGCGTTAGGGCCAATAACCGCAAGTGTTCCAATGTCTTTTTTAAGAGGCAATAAATTATTTTCATTTTTCAAAAGAACAATAGATTTTTGAGCTGCTTCAAGCGCCATGTCTTTGTGCTTTTTACTATCAACGACGTCATACGGAATAGAGGCGTATCGAACCATTTCGGGAGGATCAAACATACCTAACTTGAACCGGGCAGTAAAAAGCCTTTTGACTGAAACATCAATTTCATTTTCGGAAATCAGATTTCTCTCAACAGCCTCTTTTAAGTTCAGATAAACTTTTCCGCATTCCAGATCCGTACCCGATTTTACTGCTAGTGCGGCGGCCTCAGCAGGAGTTGATACTTGTTTGTGATTTTTATAGATATCAACGATTCCATCACAATCTGAAACAACAAAACCACTGAACGCCCAATCCTTTCGAAGGACCTCATTCAATAATTTGCCGCTTGTACAACAAGCTTCACCGTTATATCGATTGTAGGCACACATGAGTGAATATGCCTTACCTTCTCTGATTCCAACTTCAAACTGAGGCAGGTAAGTTTCGTTCAGGTCTTTATTTCCTATTAGCGCATTAAAAGTATGACGCTCAAGCTCAGGACCGCTATGAACAGCAAAATGCTTAACGGTCGCGATGGTTTTGAAGTATACGGAGTCGTCGCCCTGAAGGCCTTTAATAAATTCAACGGCTAGTCTACCTGTCAGATAGGGGTCTTCGCCATACGTTTCCTGACCTCTTCCCCATCGGGGATCACGGAAAATATTTATGTTGGGAGACCAGAAAGTGAGGCCCTGATAAATAAATCGTTTTCCTTTTCTGGCAAAATCATGATGCTTAGCTCTTGCTTCGTCCGAAATGGCCGTGGAAACTCTGAACATCAGATCACGATCCCAGGTAGCGCCTAAACCGATAGCCTGAGGGAATACCGTTGCTAATCCAGCCCGAGCCACTCCATGCAAGCCTTCGGACCACCAATTATATTCAGGAATCCCTAATCGCTCGATGGCAGGAGCTTGATTTATCATCTGACTAATCTTTTCCTCGAGCGTCATTCTTCCCACCAAATCATTGACACGCTCCTCGATACTTAGCTCAGGATTTTGATAAGGCAGAGCGGATGGTTTCTCTTTGGGAGCATTGCAGGATGTTAACATCAGAAACACCATCAAAATGAAAATTGCCTTAGGTAATAAGGAAGACATGCTCTTGTCAGTTTAAGATCTTAGCGCAACATAGCAAATAATTTAATTATGCATAATGATGGAAATGCACTACAGGGAAATTTGTTTCAATTTTTTGTTATGCAGGTGCGCCATTGTCAATACCTGAACTACTTACATTTAAGAAGTAAAATTCTTGCCTTTGCACTATATCAGACCGACTATTCTTAGTTGAGGCTAAACGAAAATTCTTGCGCTATTAATTTTTTGATCTCATCGCGCGACAACGGTTTATTGTAATAATATTTAATCCCCAACTCTTTTGTCTTTGCCAGGTCTTGTGGGTCAGCGGAAGAAGTTAGTACAACGATGGTTATAGAATTTTTATTTGGGATATCAATTTTCGCAAAGGCTTCAAGAAATTCATATCCGTTCATGATAGGCATGTCGAGATCAAGAAAGATGATATCCGGCATTTGCATTTTCCCACTCTTATAAAGCTCCAGAACTTCTAAGGCTTGTTTGCCATTGGATGCAAAACTTATCTCGTTCGCAAGGTCAAGGGATTGGATGGTTTTTTCGCTTAGAAAATTGAATATCTTATCGTCATCCACTAATAGTATATTTTTTTTCATAACCAGCGGGATTTACTAGTAAAGATAAAGGTTTTATGATTCATTCCTATCCTTTGAAAATAGCCCCTTCCCTATACGATAACGTGGAATTCGTCCATAAATTTTTTAGGCATAAAATAGAAATGCTTTGGAGGTAGAAAATTATTAATTACTATTAACAGCAAAATGGAAATGAGTACAATACTTGACAATCTGAAAACACAAGGTATTACCTTGGGCGACCCACCAAAACCGGGTGGATCATACGTTGCTGTGAACATTCGAGGTACCATAGCTTATGTTGCCATTCAGTTTCCTATTAAAGAAAATAGATTCTTTTTTCTTGGAAGGCTGGGTAAAGAGGTAACGACGGACGACGGATATGCAGCGGCAAGACTTGCTGCGATTAATGTTTTAGCGCAGATCAATAAACATGTAGGCTTTGACAAAATAGTCGGACTTAATCATGCAGATATATGTTACCAGGCAGAAAAAGATTGGGACGAAGGACCGCGAGTAGCCAACGGAGCCTCTGACTTGTTTCTTCAAGTCTTAGGTGACCTGGGACAACATACCAGGGCCATATTTGGTGTTGATAAATTACCAAAAGGACATAGTGTTGCACTGACCACTTCTTTTACAATAAAAATATAGATGGTTAGATTCTGAAACTTATTGAAAAAAGTAAAAGTAATAGAGTGTGGAAGCAGCTATCGTGACAATCGAATCTTTCAAATGAAGCCGAAGATGTTTTAAGGAGTTCGTAAGATGATACTCAATTGCCTTTTCTGATAGATTAAGAAGTTTAGCAATTTCAGACACAGAGCGGCCTTCAAGGCGACTAAGTTGAAAAATTCTTTTCGTTTTTTTTGGCAAGTGTTCCATGCCTTGCTCGATCGCCTCCATCAATTCATTGTACTCTACAATCTTGTCCGTTGATTCTTCAGTCTGAGGGACGAAAGCTTTGTAGTATTCCCAATATTTCTTTCTTACGATACACGACTCAATATAATTCAACGACTTGTTTTTAATGCTGGTAAATATATAAGATGAAATATTGTGAATTGAAAGTGAAGCACGTTTGTCCCACAATGTCATGAATAAATCCTGAACGATCTCTTCGGTTACTTGCTTGTGCCTGACTTTGGAATACGCCATCACATGCGCCTTGTGCCAATATCGATTGAATAATTCAGCGAATGCTTTTTCATCATCCTGCCGAATAGCTTCTAAAAGTTTTTCTTCACTATAGTTACAATAGAATGACAAAGGAATAGGGGTATACAAGTTTAGGTATTAAAAATAGAAATGCAAAATCGTTTGCGCAGTCGTTTTATAAAAAAGCAATCTTCTCCAATACTTTAGGGAAAAGTCCATCTTAACTGTCTTGCTGGTATATGACCCAAGAACAATTTCAAGAACTTTTAAAAAGATACCGTCAAGGTCGTTGTACACCCGAAGAGCAAAATTTCATGGATGCATGGTACAGCTCGATAGAAAATGCAGCCAACGTATCGTTGGACTCTTTGGAAGAAGATGACTTAAAACGTCGGTATTGGCGGAATGTTAACGAGCACATACAAAAAACCAAAATCAAAAAATCCCGGAATATTCAGCGCGTTCTAACTTCGTGGCCTGCTATAAGTGTAGCGGCTTCTATCGTGTTTGCAGTTACTATTTTCTATTACCTGCAACCAGAACCCAAATCGGATACCGTCGCTTCCGTTTCTATTCCTCACATTGAATCTGAAATGAAATTGATAAGAAACGAAAAATCCATACCCAGCAACATTCGCTTGCCCGATGGCAGCGAAATCATTTTACATCCAGGTAGCAAAATCAGTTTTATGGAACCGTTCGACAAGAAGGACCGTGAAATTTACCTGGAAGGAGAAGCATTTTTCGACGTAGCCCGCGATGTCAACAGGCCTTTCCTGGTATACACCAATGAGGTGACAACGAAAGTACTGGGAACAAGCTTCAGCATTCGTGCTTTGCCAGAAGATAAACATATCACCGTAGCAGTTAAGACAGGTAAAGTTTCTGTTTATACACATCAGGACGAATCGAAAGTGCAATCAAAACCAAGCGAAACAATTTTAACACCGAATCAACAAATAGTATATAACCGCAAAGAAAATAAAGTTTCGAAAATGCTGGTAACTATTCCTCAAGTGCTCATACCGGTGGAAGAAATAAAACGAATGCGATTTGAAGAAGCTTCGGTGGTGGAAATATTTACAGCGCTAGAAGAGATATATGGAGTAGATATTGTATTCGATGAAAAATTGCTTTCCTCCTGTACCCTGACAACATCGATTTCCGATGGAACAATTTATAACAGACTGGATATAATTTGCAAAGCTATCAGTGCCACATACACGGTAGAGGAAACACAAATTGTAATTAGTGGATTAGGATGCAACTGACCGATCACAAAAACCCAACAAAGCCTATGATAAACTTTACGTAACCCCCGATTTAATGAAGCCGATGATGTTTCGAGCATCACCGGCTTAGTAGAGGTATCCGAAACCGGATATGCACCACTTAATTTTTGCCTTTTTAAACAAAAACTTTCTTAAAGTATGAATAATTCTAAATCTATTCAAGATGCTCTATTAACAATAATGAGAGTAACAGCGACACAATTGGTTTTAATGGTCATTCTAACGACTCTGGTTTCAGCGGCCTCACTAAATGGCCAGGGGATACTGGACAGCAAAATATCGTTGGATGTTAGCAACATGGAGATAAAATCAATTCTGGTAGAAATTGAAAAGCAGGCTCCTGTAAGCTTTACATACAGGCCGAAGCTAATCCAATCGTCGCGCAAGGTTTCACTGACCGTCAGTGAGGTCAGGCTAAGCGAAGTATTGGATCATCTCTTTAGTCCCTCAATTGAATTTGTCGTTGTAGGAGAAGAAATCGTATTGAAGCCTGCCGTAGCAGCTACAACCGAATCTTCAGGCAATCGCTCAATAGCCATTCCTATAACCGGCAAAATTACAGATGAAAATGCCAGCCCTATTCCAGGAGCAAATATCCTGGTCAAAGGAACTTCAGTAGGTACGACTTCTGATTCAGATGGCATTTATACCCTCAACGTCGACGACCAAAATGCAGTGCTTGTCATTAGTTTTATTGGATATACTTCCCAAGAAATCGTCGTAGGTAATCAAACCACCATTAATGTAAGCCTTGTACCTGACATTACGCAATTGGGAGAAGTAGTTGTCGTGGGTTATGGCACGCAAAAGCGAGGCTCTGTAACTGGTGCTGTCACTTCAGTCAGTTCAAAAGACATTGCAGCATTGCCTGTTCCAAGCGTTTCTGCTGCTTTACAAGGCCGCGTTCCAGGTGTTTTTGTTACAAATAATGGAGGTCCTGGTACAAACGCGATCGTAAGGATACGTGGAATTGGCTCCATCACTCAAGATGCCGATCCCCTCTATGTTGTGGATGGCTTTCCTGCACCTAATTTCAATTTAAATAGCGTTGATACTAAGGATATTGAGTCCGTTGAAATTTTAAAGGATGCGGCTGCGAGTGCTGTTTACGGATCCAGAGCTGCAAACGGGGTAGTGTTGATTACTACTAAGAGCGGATCGAAAGATCAACGCGTGCATGTTGATATTGAGGCATATACCGGAACTCAAAGTGCATGGAACAAACTGGATTTATTAAATCGGGATCAATACCTTGGTTATGGTACAGCACTAGCAACTAATGCAGGAGGCAACCCGCCATCGCGATTCGCTAATATGAATGCTCCGATTTATGCAGGGACAACGCAAACCTTTGCCCAAACAGAAACTGATTGGCAAGACGAGATGTTTCGCGCGGCACCCATTTCACAACTTCAGGGTTCTGTTTCCGGTTCAACTGAAAAATCCAAGATGTATTTGTCATTCGGCAGGTTCAAACAAGATGGGATCATGTTAGGAACTTCTTTTGACCGATATAATGGACGACTTGGCGTTGAGACAAAAATCGGCAAGCGATTTACGGTTGGTGAGAATATACAGGTTACACAAAGCAACAACTACAATCAGTTGGAGAGTGGTGGAAGAACAATGATCATGCACATGCTACGCCAAGTTCCGTACATAGCCGTTTATAATCCTAATGCACTTGGCGGTTTCAATGGAACTACTTCAGTGGATGGTTCCGATCCCGACAACCCTGTTCGGTTGTCTTTGATGGATAAAAGAATAAATCGCAATCTCTACATACTGAGCAATACATTCGTGCAGGCCAATATTGTTGACGGACTTAAATACAAGTTCACGTTTGGCGTAAATTATTCAGCAAACCGTTTCTTGGAAAATGATCCAATTTTTAATGATGGCGGTGGATATCAGGCCCGCACAACTCATAATCTACGGGATGATAGAACTAACTATTATTCTCTCTACTATTCTAATCAGCTGAGCTATGACAAAACATTTGGTGACCATACAATTAATGCGGTCGTGGTGGGTGAGAGGCAAGATGAGAAGACAAACCGAATGAATGTTTTCGGAAGCCTACCTACTAATGACATAAATCAATTGAACGGAGCGCCTCAGAATACGCTACAAGTTGCGGGTACCCTGGATGAAACGTTTTTGCTTTCTTACCTGGGTCGTGTGAATTACGATTACAAGGGAAAATACTTGCTAAGTGTTTCGATGCGAAGAGATGGCTTTTCAGGATTTGCCCCTGGTCATAAATGGGGTAACTTCCCCGGAGCATCCATCGGATGGAAGATTAGTGACGAAGCTTTCATGGCCTCTATTAACCAAATCAGCGATCTTAAATTGAGGGCAAGTTATGGTAAGGTTGGGGCTAAACCTAACCAAGCATACTCTTACGTTTCACCTGTCTTAACGAATGCGCTTTACCCGTTCAATAATACTGCTGCTACGGGATCATACTTTCAGAAGCTGCCCAATCCTGAGTTCGGATGGGAAATTTCCGAAATGAAAAATATAGGACTTGATTTGGGTATGTTTAATGATCAGTTCACATTGTCAGCAGAGTATTTCATCAAGGATACGGATGATTTGATTTTGGGAACTCCGCCAGCGACCTCCTTAGGGCTAGACCAGAGCACGGATCAAAATATCGGAAAAATGAGGAACTGGGGATGGGAATTTACAGCCGGGTATGCCAAGAGGAGTAATAACTTCACGCTGAACCTGTCTGGCAATGTCGCTATTATCAAGAATGAGGTAAAAGCACTTTATAGTGAAAATGCTGCATTTTTCGCTGGGGGCAATCAGGACTATGGGGCCGGTAACTTCACGAGAACAGTGGCAGGATCAAGCATCCAGCATTTCTACCTTGAGCAAGTTGACGGGATTTTTCAAAACGTTGGAGAGATCATTAACAGTGAGGGCAGACCAACTCAGGCAGGTTTAAATCTCCCGATGAATGAAGATGGTACAGTAAACATGACCGCTTATAATAGTTCGACAAATATGGATAAGTACACCCGTCCTGGCGACATTCGATTTAAGGAGGGCGGCCCAAAGGATCTGGGTAGCTTCTTGCCTAAATTCACCTATGGTTTTAACGTGGCTGCTACGTTTAAGGGTTTTGACTTTACCATGTTTATCCAAGGCCAACAAGGTAACAAGATTTATAACGGAACAAGGGTGATAACTGAAGGAATGCAAAGGTTGTTCAATTCAGGTACTGCAGTGTTGGATGCATGGACGCCTACTAATACAGATACAAACATCCCAAGGGCAGTAAATGGCGATCCCAATGGAAATGCAAGACCCAGTGATCGATTCCTGGAGGATGGATCCTACCTCCGTATCAAGAACTTAAGCATTGGTTATACAATTCCTGCTTCCCTCTTAAGCTTCGCGAACGGAACTATTAAAAAGTTCAGGATTTACGTTACAGCTCAAAACCTGTTGACGGTAACTAACTATACAGGGTATGATCCTGAAGTGGGTAATCGAAATAGTGATAATATTAATGATAATTTTGGTGACCCCAACCGCTTCTTAACGAATGGCATCGATTATGGGCAGTTCCCGCAGGCAAGAACGTTTTTAGGTGGAGTACAAATAGGATTTTAAATTTATTGAAATATGAAAAAGGTTTTATTAATATTTATTGCTGTACTTTCAATAGTTACATCATGCGATGAGGAGTTGTTAAACACCCAAAATCCTAATCAGGTAACAGATGAGGCTTTCTATACTACCTTAGATGAGATCGGGACTTCGGTGACAGCAATATATGCTGTGTTGCAAGGAAATCGGATGGTGGGAAGAGAGTACTTCTTTGTTCATGATACCAGATCAGATGAAATGAAAGCTGGGGGTGCGCAATTGGAGGTTCCAAGAGCTCAGTTGTTGAATGGTTCTCACACCTATACAAATGCGGTGGCGAGTGATGTATATAAAGGTCTATTCACCATGGTGCATCGGGCTAATCTTGTTATCAATAAGGGAGCGGCCGTCAAAGTGTCATCAGGCGATCAGGCTTTGTTGGACAGGTATATTGCCGAGGCTAGATTCTTAAGAGGCTTTGCTTATTATACACTGGGTGCCTTGTGGGGTGGAGTTCCTATTTATGACAAGTTCGCTGCGTCTTTCAGTGATGCCGAGCCAAGAGCGACCCAAGCTGAAACATTTGATTTTGCCCTTGCAGATGCAAATGCCGCAAGTCTGGTTTTGCCGGCCAGCTACGATGATTCTGACTTGGGGCGTGCAACGAAAGGTGCTGCATTGACTTTAGCCGGAAAGGTCAATCTTTGTAAGGGTGACTATACAGCGGCCAAAACCGCGCTTGAGGCTGTGAAGACCCTTGGCGTTTATAGCCTCGTTAACAATTTCTATGACAATTTCACCGAAGAGGCAGAATACAACAGCGAGTCTATCTTTGAGGTTGGCTTCCTGGATAGCGGGTATGGCTGGGATGCATCAGGTAATACTACCGGAGGAGAGAGTTGGGTTCGTTCCCAGGAATATTCTGCCGTTGGATGGGCTAACTTAATTCCATCAGATAAGCTAATAGCGGAGTTCGAGGATGATGACCCAAGGCTTACTGACTCTTTCTGGTTTCCGGGTGATACCTATGCCAATGGAGCTGCGACACTAACAACTATTGCTGGTGATAACACTACGCTCTATAACGGAAATCAATTGAAGATTAGATGGAAAAAGTATTCCATTATGTATAAGACCGATCCGGGTGGGTTCAACGTAAATGTTGGTATTAATTACAGACTCTGGAGATATGCCGATGTATTATTGCTGCTTGCAGAATGCGAGAACGAGGTTGGTAGCCCCGCAGCGGCTATCGGCTATCTGAACCAAGTCCGCAATCGTCCTAGTGTGAGCATGCCCAACTACAATACACCCGAAATGAATGCGGCCGGCTTCCCAGTAACAACCAAAGAAGAAATACGAAAAGCTGTTCAGCACGAAAGGATGATTGAACTTAGTGGCGAGGAAATTAGGAATATTGATATTCTCCGTTGGCGAGCAAATGGTAAGCTCGCAGGCCCTGATCCAATTAGCTACTTCCAGGCAAACAAGTATGAACTTCTTCCAATTCCACAGGACGAATTCAATACTAACCCTAAGATTACTCAAACTGATCAAAACGCTGGATATTAATAGTTAATTTAGTTGCCGATTTAAATAATCCCGGATGTTATATATCCGGGATTATTTTTTTAGTTTACTAAGACTCGTTTATCTCAGGACTTCTGTTGCGCTCGATATGATGCCCGATAATCCTGGTCAAAACAAAAAAACAATTGGATCACACGTGATCTCGGCGGCCGAAATCACAATAACGCTGTTGGCTCGCGCATTAAAATTACTTTTCATGAAAATAATAAAGTGAGGACGGTTTATCGTGATGTTAACTCAGGTTTTGGAGCATCCCTGTGGCGAAAGAGATTGGTATTGGACAGGCTACTGTAATTGATGAAATCGCTATTCGATGGCATCCAAGTCAACAGACAAAGGTATTTCGTAATATACAACCCAATCAATTCCTGAGATTGCAGGAAGCCAATACTAAAATAGAAAAAATTCCGTTGAAAGTACTGAATTTTAATACAGCTGGACCTCACCAACATCATTTAAGTGTTACAGGGAAAGAATAGCGGTTGCTTTTATTGTGCGCTATATTTTCTTTTGATTCCCTTCATCGTTGTAAAATAAACTTCCTTGCTATCAAGAGGTATCATCAGTATTCTTGAAGATTGTGACAGATAAGAAGATCCATAATTGAATTCCTGTTTACGTTTTGTTCCGTTGGCAAGGGTGATTTCCGCGAAAGCATCGTCGGGCAAAAGTTTTACAATACGCGATGAAGTTTTTTGTTTGGTTTGTTCAAATATTTTTACGGTATCCCGATTGGCTGTCGTGATCCAGGCGGTTTTTCCATGACTTAAACTTATCTCTGCCAAACCTTTTGCATCCTTGTCGACAAAAAAACCACTTTGAGTTACCGGTATAGATCTAAAATTCCCCTTTCCATCTCCTTGTAAGCAGGTGCCAATTCCTGCATCATAAAATCCTGTCAGGGGCTCCGTTGAATACGAATTCCCAACCGAAAGCAAATCCAGGTTTCCATCTTCATTAAAATCGGTAACTGCTATTCCAAATATAGGCGAGATTTGAGCCTCGACCGGTAAGCTTTTAAAGGCAAAGTTTCCATCTCCCCGATTTTCAATATAAGCGGAGGAAAACCACGTTCCCTTATATATGAGAGCCCCTTTTAGTTTTTCATCCGGAAAGATTTGTTGAAAGGTAGCGTTCCCATAAATCGAATAACGCGTTAGCATCCGGCGCATGCCTACCATTTGCTCCGTTAATGTTTCTCGTGGATGTGTGATGTACTCTTTTCCCTGAACATAGCGGCATAATACAGGATCAAATGATCCGTTTTCATCGAAGTCTTTCGCGTAAACACAGACCGGTTCTTTTTCGGACGCCTTGTAAAGTGAATTCAATCCCACATTTCCGGCGACATAATCGATATCCCCATCGTTATCAAAATCACCAGAAGCAATACTGTTCCACCACCCTACAGTACTTTCAGGTTTAGGGCTTTCGGGTTGAAATTTTTCAAATTTTCCATTCGCATTTTTAAAGAAAGTAATGGGCATCCATTCACCGACAAGAATCAAATCCGTCCAAGTGTCATTATCGAAATCCGTCCACAATGCAGAAGTTACCAATCCTATTTTTTGAAGCTCGGGCGGTGAAATATTTTCAAAATTTCCTTTACTGTCATTACGCAGTAAATAGCTTTCGGGTGCTTCCGGATACCGAAGCGGCAAAATCCTTCCGCCGACAAATAGGTCCAGATCTCCGTCTTTATCGAAATCATGTGCTATTACACAGCTACCGCTACTTTCAATTTTCGGCAATGCCGTTGTATCCAATTTAAATTGTCCGTTTCCTAAATTTCGATACAAGCGATCCTGATAGTTTTTATTATTCCTTCCAAATTCAGAACTTCCACTTACGCAATACAAATCAAGATCCCCATCGTTATCTGCATCAAAGAGAAGCATGCCCATGTCTTCCTGGATTTTAGCAGAAAGAGAGTCTATTTTAAAGGTTCCCGTTGGCTGTTGAAGAAAAATGGATGCTGCCTTCCCTTTGGGGGCACCGACGATAAAATCTTCCAGGCCGTCGCCATTGATGTCGCCTGCTCCAATGCCCGGTCCAAGTTGAGAATACTTCTGAGGCAATAAAGCTTGTCCTTGTTTAAAGTCAACGAAGTCTTCATCCCCGAAAGGCTTATGGAAGACGTTGTATTTTTTGTGAACTTCTTTAAAAATGGTTTCAGCTTTTGAATTCGTTAGATGTTTCTCAGATTCAACCGCGTTTTTTTCTTCCAGGTTGATCAGCTGATTGACGTCGACATTCTTTAAAACTTGACGCTTACCACTCTGCCAGGTAACGACGAGAGAATCAATTTTGCTAATGCTTCCTAGACCAAAATGTTCTATAGGATCCACTGTTGACTTATACCCCCGCTGCAGGGAATGCTCTGCAAATCGTCTTTCGCCCTGCGCATATAACAAGATCTTGGCACCTAGTCCTTGCAAATTGCCGTTCTCCCCCCGTAAGCTGATTCGTAAAAAATTCCGCTCCGATGGATTTCCTTCATTCAATCTGTTTCTGTAGACGAATGCTTTGTCATTAATGTTGTTCATCACGATGTCAAGATCGCCATCATTATCAAAGTCTGCATAAGCAGCCCCATTGGAGAAGGATAGTTGATCTAACCCCCAGGCTGAAGCCTGGTTAGTAAATGTCAGGTTGCCATTATTTTTGAATAAAAAGTTAGGTTTCTTAACTCCCTCCAACTTATTTATCGTCTCAACAGCTTTTTTCTTGCGAGTCTCGTCTGTTCCGAACATGGATGACTCGCGGCTATAGGTTACAAAATCTAAGTTTGTTACATCTTTACGGTATCCATTGGTGACCAACAGATCGCGGAAGCCATCGTTATCGAAATCAGCAAACAACGAACTCCAACTCCAGTCTGTAGCGTTGATGCCGGCGAGGTAGCCGATATCACTGAATGTACCGTTTCCATTATTAAGCTGTAACACGTTTCGTACATATTGCGGTTGGTAATTCTTACTGAGATTTAAAAAAAAACGATCATAACCAATGTTTGGGAACATTGTCTTTTGACGTAGGTTGTCATCAGGCATCATGTCCATAACGACAATATCATTTAACCCGTCGTTATTTATATCAGCGGCGTCAACACCCATACCGTTGTATTCCTGGTGCTTGAGATAGCTGGCAATTTGATTCGAGAAGGTTCCATTTCGATTATTAATAAACAAATGATCATTAGATAGGAAGTCGTTTGCAATGTATACATCCGGATATCCATCGCGATTAATATCATTAACAACTACGCCAAGACCCCAGCCTTCCGCTAAAATCCCTGCTTCGGCCGACACATCTTTAAAAAGAGGTAAACCATTAACGATGCTGTCACATCTGTAGAATTTATCCAAACTTTTTCCCGTTCCATCGTTGCGCTGGCCTACAGGAGTATTTCGGGAGTAGCTCTCAAGCGCATTGTTAACCAAGTACATATCCAGGTCACCATCCAGATCATAATCTATAAATGCGGCATGTGTTGAATAGGAAGAATCCGCTAACCCCGTTCTGGACGCTACTTCTTCGAAGGTAGGGATATCTCCTTTGTGGGCTCCCCTATTGATGAAAAGCAAGTTGGGCGAACGCTTATTTTCCATAGGATGCGCGGTGCTGATATAGATGTCCAGTTGACCATCCTGATTCACATCCGCCAGCGCAACGCCTGTGCACCACAATCTGGTTTCAAGGCCAGCGGGCTTGGTAACATCTTCAAACTTAAAGTTGCCTCTGTTTAAATAAAGCCTGCTTGAAACCATATTTCCTCCAAAAAAAATATCCTGTAAGCCATCCCCGTTAAAGTCCCCTACCCCAACTCCCGCTCCGTTGTAGATGTATTCAAAACCCAATACATTCAATGTGTCACTTTCAGTAATAAGATTATTAAAGTCAATGTTTGTATGAGATGAACTCATCAACTCAAACTCCGTTTCGTTTTTGTTACAGCTTGAAAGGATGGTAGAGAGAATGATGGCGCATAATAATAGTTTAAGTGAGGTCATCTTATTGTAAATGTTATTAAAATTGAAATCAAAAAAAAATCTAAGGTATGGCCATCCCTTGCTGAGCTTGTGCTGAGTTAACTTGAAGCTGGAATGCATGAAAATTTGTTCCTAACTGATTCCATCCTTCTTGGAAACATCCGAGAGTAAAAAGCTGCTAATCATTTAAATGCAAGTGAACCTTGCATAAGGTATGCTCGAAATACTCTCCCAACTAAGTACATCCAATTGTTCGAGACTGTTTGAACTCCCATAAATGATGGCTTGATTAGCTGAAATAGATAGGCGGTTGCTTTATCAGCAAAAACCGAAGCCTGTCGGAAAAGCCCGCCCTTAAAAAGATTACGCTTACGTTCCCATGAACCATCTTTATTTTCTTCTCCGAACTTTAGTTCTGAGATCCAAAAACTTTTTTCAGCAGTTCGGTTGTTCTGGCTAACGGGTTTGCTCTGATATTTTTTTCTTCTTTGGCGATCATAACAAACAATCCTTCAATCGCTTTTTCAGTTGCATATTGATCCAGATCAGGGTTTACTTTTTGAACCAATGGGATTTTGTTGTACGAAGTTACGAGGTCTTTGTAATATTTGGTCGCATTTACTTTATTCAATGAATTCTGAATGACGGGTTTAAATTTTTCTTGAAGCAATGTAGAGGTAGTGCGCTTTAGATATTGAGTAGCAGCATCCGATTCACCTCTTAAAATAGACCATGCATCCTGAATCGTCATTTGCTTCACCGCCTCGATAAAAATTGGCTTCGCTTCCTTCGCTGCATCTTCTGCACCTCGATTCAAGGTCAACACAAAGTTGTCCACTTCGTTGCCAAGGCCTATCTGCCGCAGTCTCGATTCAACTTGTTTTACTTCAGGCGGAAAAGGAATTTTTATTTCCGGATTTTTAAAATATCCGTCGATTTGTGAAACTAAATCTGACCCCTTAGAAACACCATTGGTTAATGCTTCCTTTAGTCCCTGCGCAACTTCTTCGGTAGTAACGGATTCCCCTTCCAGCGTTTTTTTCAGCTTCTTCAAGTTGATTTGGGCGTGAGTGGTTTGAATAAGCCCAATCAGAGCTATAAAAAAAATAATTCTTCTCATGTTGATGCGTTAGATAGTAGGAACTAAACAATTTCCTTGCCCAATTCGTGCGCAAGGTAAGGAGTAAAAAAAGGTAGACAAAAAGTATGAATGACTGGGTTTAATCTACTTTTCGAGAGTTTCGAAATATGGGAAAAATGAAATCAATCTCAGCTATAACTGAGGACAGTAGAAAATAAAGAACTTATCTATGACTCCGTAGACCTTGAGGAAATGCTAGCATGCCACATCCGCTTCCACCGTTTCCGTTGTTTTGGATGAAATGTTTCCCAGATTTCGTGGTTCCTTTGCAATAAGCTTTTATTGGCTATCGACCGGAGTGCCTTACGATCTTGTTTTTCTTTCCGATAGGCCGTAAAAAGACTTTCATAATATTCGGAGTTGATCTCCTTTATCTTCTGGCACTGAGAGGGATCAAGCTTTAGTTTATCCTTCCAGAACAAAGGATCATACTGAACAATATTTTCAGTGGTACTAGCATCCTGTGCAAGAGCCAGTGATGACATCAGCGATAAACTAATAAATAAAAAATGAGCCTTCATGATAATAATAACAGTTATTGCCGCACTTTAGCGTTCCGGCCACAAATTAACGCTGTTCTTTTCAAATAATTATTAATATTTTGAAATTGTATAATCGGTTAGACACGCCTTAAGCAACAAAAGTTGGTTTCCGATTTTGGCTAACGTTTGCAATCTTTAAGATAAGAATAAAAAAAAATTGGGAGATGAGATTAGAAGATCGCTTATGTTGCCAATCTTTAAACACCTAATTCCTTCAATCGATTGCTGCAAAATTGAAATTAACAGCGCATCCAGACCACCAACCCATATGAAAACCTACATTTTTTCTCTCCTCTTCATAATGTTTTTCCTTTTTTCCAATGCCCAATCCCCTGCCCTCCGCATCATTATGATCGGAGCGCACCCCGACGATTGTGACCAGGACGGTGGAGGTACGGCCATTCTTTTTGCCAACATGGGCTATGCTGTAAAATTTGTTTCCGTAACAAACGGCGATGCAGGACACCAGTCTATAGGAGGAGGTATGCTCGCCAAACGAAGAATATTGGAAGCTAAAGAAGCTGGTAAACGATTTGGTGTGGAGTATGAAGTTCTGGATAACCATGATGGGGAATTGCTTCCTACTCTTAATGCTCGGCTGCAGGTCATTCGCAAGATCCGGGAATGGAATGCAGATATCGTTATTGCTCCTCGACCCAATGATTATCATCCTGATCACAGGTATACCGGTGTTCTTGTGCAGGATGCTGCGTATATGGTGGCCGTTCCCAACGTAGCACCAGATACTCCACCCTTAAAGAAAAACCCGGTCTTTCTATATTTTCAGGATTTCTTTCAGCGCCCCAATCCTTTCAGGCCTGATGTTGCAATTGACATTTCGACTGTATTCAATCAAAAAATCCACGCCTTAGATGCGCACGAATCTCAAGTATACGAATGGTTACCGTGGATTGGAGGATTCTTAGACCAAGTTCCTAAAGATATTTCGCAACGTGAAAAATGGCTTACCACTAACCGCACCGTTAAGATAACACCAGAAGTACGCACCTCGCTCGAGAAATGGTATGGCAAAGATTACGCTACCAAGGTTCAACACGCAGAGGCTTTTGAAATTTGCGAATATGGCACTCAACCCAGTGAAGCCGATATAAAAAAGATGTTTCCTATGTTGATGAAAAAGTAACACAGTCGATGATCAACAGTCGATAGTCCATGGTAATGCTGCTTCAAAAAAATATTCTAACGCTATCCTTTTACTTTGAAGTAGCTGGAGCCAATTGAACCAGTTATTTTTATAATTTTCCACTTCGCAGTTGGTATAACCCTAATCGGTGTTCCTTGTTTATTATATAAGCACTAATGCATGTGGATATGAAAACAGCAAAAAAAACAAAAAGCAATAAGGATGAAAAACAAAATTCTTCTCCCGTAGACGATTCCATAAACGACTTGGAAGATTTGCAACATGAAGAACTTTCAGGTTCACAGGATAAAGAGCCATCAACCGCCACAAGCAGTACAGACGAAGATGAAGATGAGGGTTTAGGAGATGGTAATATCGGGCGAAGCAAAAATAATATTATCGGAAAATAAGGGCATTCTCATCTATCTACTTTCGAAGAACTCCAAACTATTAACAAGCGTACAATGTAAGTTTAAAGTCAATACTGTTTTTTTAGTTAAAAAAATCAGCTTTAACTTAAAACTTCTAATACCTGGTCCATGGATAAACGTTGTTTACTGAACCTGCTGGCTTTTTTATTTATTTTTATAGTTTCCAACGCTCGTTCCCAGCATTTTACCATTGCTCCTATGTCTTCCTGGGTTTCTGCAAGCGAGCCTCCGCTAGAAGCGCAAACCAATGCCGTTAATACCGGCGGATATTATTACTTGCTCATTGAGCAACAAGAGCATGTAAGTAAACAGGAATCATTTACCCATACTGCGTATAAATTCCTAACCAGCGAAGGCATTCAGGAAATGGCGGATGTAAATATCAGTTTTGATCCAGCCTACCAAAAATTAATATTCCATAAACTGATTGTCCATCGCCAGGGGCAAATGATTGATCAACTGAAGAGGAGTGATATACGCACGATACAGCGCGAACAAAGTATGGACCGTTATATCTATGATGGATCATTTACTGCGATCATCAATTTACAAGACATTCGTGTTGGTGATGTGATTGAATATGCCTACACAGTTAAAGGTTACAATCCCATTTACAACGGCCATATTTCTCAGCGCATTTACCTCAATTATTCGTTGCCTTATGAAAAGGCAATTAGGCGGATTATTGCACCCAACTCAACAAAACTTTACTTCCACTATAAAAATGGAGCAACACTGCCACAAGAGGAACCTGGCAAAGACAATTCCATTTCTTACACTTGGTCGTCTGAACAAGTCCCTGCTTTTATTGAAGACAATAATAATCCTTCCTGGTACGATCCTTATCAAAGTGTACAAATCACAGATTTTGAAAACTGGGCAGAGGTTGCCAATTGGGCGCTGAAACATTTTGATCTGAAAGAAGCTGAACGCAACGCGTTAAAAACCCGCATAGAAGAAAAGTGGAAAACAAGGGATGATCGTACTAAAGCGGTGCATGACGCAATACGTTTTGTTCAAGATGAAATCCGATACCTTGGATTCGAGGGCGGTTTAAATTCGCATAAACCCCATGGTCCTGTAAAAGTCTTTGATCAACGCTTTGGTGATTGTAAAGACAAATCTCTTTTGCTGGCTATGCTTTTACAACATCTTGACGTCCCCGCCTATCCCATGCTGGTAAGTACAAACACTCGAAAATATATTTCGGATAACCTTCCATCCATTGATGCCTTTAACCACTGCGTTGTAGAGATCAGCTACAATGAGAAAAAAATATATATCGATCCAACCATAGCCAGTCAGGGAGGGAGTTTGGAAAAAATCTATTTTCCAAATTATGGCAAAGGATTAGTGATAAAGGAAGGCGAGACTCAATTGACTACATTACCTGAATCGCCTACCGGAGAAATCCATGAGGATGATAACTTCGAATTGAATTTTTTAGAAGGGCAGGCATCTTTGACGATTCGTACCTTTTATAAAGGGATTGACGCTGACAACCAACGAAGTTATTTCGCGAGCAACAGTCTGGAGTCCATCCAAAAAGCTTACGTGACCTACTATGGAAATCTCTATCCCGAAATTAAAGAAGAAGAATTGCTGAAAATAGAGGATGACCGCCATGAAAATATATTGGCCGTTGAAGAAAAATATAAGATCCCTTCCTTTTGGAAAAAAAATCCGGAAAAAGAAACTCAGAACTACGGAGAGTTCTATTCGCTTTCGTTGGAAAATCTCGTCAATGTTTCCAAATCCTCCCAGCGCAAATCGCCTTATCGATTATCGCATCCAACTTCATTTCAGCATACCATTCATGCTACATTACCTGACTGGAATATTGATAGTGATGAAGCTGATATTGCCGGTGATGCTTACACGTACCGCTACGAAGTTTCTTACCTTGACGACAACCTCACCATTTACCACCACTACAGAACATTAAATGATCACGTACCGGTAGCGGATGTCTCTACATTTGTAAGAGATCATCAGGCGATCATGAAAAAGCTATCTTATACAATCTCGTATGATAGTGGGGTCGCAACTGAATCTGGTGTAAGCTGGGTCGCTATCATTACAGGAATAGTTTCTTTCTGCTCGGCAATTGCGCTTGTCTGGTTTCTATACTTTAAATACGATCCAGAGCCGCCCGTCAACGGAGTTACCGAAGGACAACCGATAGGAGGTTGGCTTATTCTTGTCGCCCTGGGATTATCGTTTACGCCACTTCGGATCATCTATGACATTTATAATACCCCAGAGTTTTTTGATCAAAAATCCTGGTCAGCATTTTGGGGCGTAGAACAGTGGGGTTTATTTGCAGTTTTCTTTTTTGAATATGTATACAATATTTTTTATTTGCTCTTTAGTGTTCTATTGATTGCACTTTTTTTTAATAAACGGTCATCCTTGCCGTTTTTGATTTCCATTTTTTACGGCACTACATTTGCCGTAACCTTGTTTGACACGCTCATAACCTTGAATGTCACGGACGCTTATACAAGTGCGGAAGAGAGGGAATATTATAAAGATTTGATCAGGAGTTTTTTCGTTGCAGTCATCTGGATCCCTTACTTCAATTTTTCCGAGCGTGTTAAAGAAACTTTCGTAGAAAGAATTGAACCCACCCAAGGACCCGATAATACAATAACGTATAGCTTTAGAAATTGAGTAAATTAATTTAAAGCCATAGTTAAGGGTCTGGTCGAAGATTTAAATACCATATTTTAAAACACTTTTATTCATATATTTAATCATCGTCGATCAAATGATATTTTTTTTGACGATGCTGAACCCAATTGAATAAATAGAATCTTTCAATGAAAAAATTATTAGTATCGATTGCTGCTTGGTTTATCCTTAGTTCATGTTCGACAAAACAAACCATATGGATTGCAATTGGAGATTCAATTACTTATTTAAATGAACACCACGATGAAACGGGGAACAGGGTCACCAAAGGATACCTGACAAAAGTGGTAGAAGAATTGCCTCATATAAAGTATATCAATAAAGGATACAACGGGTGGACGGCAGGAGATATAGCAACAAAAATTGAAACATTAGATTTGGTCGAAGCCGATGTATATTCGGTTTTGCTCGGCACCAATGACTGGTGGCATGGAAGGCCCCTGGGCACATTTGATGACTATAAAAACGATACCGGTAACAACACGTTTTTTGGTTCTTTCAGGACCATTGTTAACAACCTTCGAAGTCTGAATAAAAATGCTCAGATAATTTTAATAACGCCAATGCAGCGGGGCGACTTTGTCTCTATGGGAGACATGAAAAACAACGCCTACGGCTCCTACAAAGAGAAAAACGGACAGTCGCTTGCGCAATTTGCCGAGGCAGTTATCACAATAAGCAATCATGAAAAGTTTGAGATTATTGATTTGTATAATAAAAGCGGTATGACGCTTGAAAATATTGTAAAGTTTAAATATCTAAAAGATCCTCGTACCGGAACTTATAAAAATTATTCATACCCTGATTATATAGGCGTCCCATTTAACCCTGAAGCTGATGAGTACCCTTATCCGTTGGAAGCGATCGGAACGACCTATGACGGCCTCCATCCTTCCGATAGCGGGAATGCGATTATCGCCAAGATGATAATCGAAGTTATGACAGAATAAGTTGATCCTGTCTATTAGATCCAAGACTTTCCAGATCCTTCTTACCTGTATAATTTATATACTGTAAATTAGTCCGTGAGATTCTGACTTGATTCTGATCGTGAATGAAAAATTATTCGATGCCTTCCGGCTATTCTTTTCTTCAATCGCTTGTGCGCACCTATAAGCAAGTGAAAAATCCCATCGGAACAATGCAAGAAAGCATGACTAAATTCGATGGCACGTATGCTGTTAACTTAGGCACAAAAAGATTAATCGCCACTCAGGATCCGGGCTTCATCGATTATGTATTGAGAAGTAATCACAAGAATTACTATAAATCGGCCATCCAAACTGAACAGTTAGGAAAATTTTTAGGGAAGGGCTTACTCACTTCCAACGGAGAATATTGGCTTAAGAAGAGACGTTTAATACAAGGAGGTTTTCATGTCGATAAAATACATGCGCTTTACGCCATCATCAAAAATACGGTTGATGATTTTCTAAATACTTTTCCAACTGGAGAACAAATTGATGTTTACCCGTTAATGCACAAGCTCGCATTCGAAATCGTAATTAATTCTTTATTTAATATAAAAGTCCCCTTAGAAGACCAGCGCAGGTTGAGTCAATTTATCAGCGAGGTTCAGGAATTTGTCATTAAGGAGGTACGGCAGCCACATAAAAATTGGTGGTTTAATCTTTCAGGGGAAGTAAAAAGAAATTTAAAAAAAGCAGAAGGGGCGCGCAACATCATTCGCAACATTATCCACGAGAGAAAAAAGAGCAACAGCAAGTTCAATGACCTGTTGGACATGCTGCTCGATGCACGTTACGAAGACAACGGTGAACCCATGCACGAAGAACAAGTCATGGATGAGATCCTTATCGTATTAATCGCTGGACATGAAACTACCGCCAACGCTCTGTCCTGGACACTCTATCTCTTATCGATTCACGCTGAAGAGTTAAAAAAATTAAAAAAATCCACACAAAATATTGGATTATGTGAGTGCGTCGGGAATGATGCGTTAACATCCGTCATAAAAGAAAGTATGAGATTGTATCCTCCAGCGTGGATCAGTGACCGCGTTGCTTTAAACGATGACCGCTATAATGATTTTACTTTCCCTAGGGGCACTATCATCATCCTCTTTTATTATGGATTGCACCGGGATATCAAGCACTGGGAAAATCCCGCTGCGTTTATACCTGAACGATTTTCGAAAAAAAATACAGATAAAGAAAAAACTAAAGCTTACTATCCTTTTGGTGCTGGCCCGAGATTATGCATTGGAAATAATTTCGCGATGGCTGAAATGTCTATTTTTCTGCAGGCTATGATACAGCGTTTTGAAATTAGTCCGACTGGAATAGTTCCTACAATAAATCCATTAATCACTTTACGACCCACACGCGTCATTTTAGGTATCCGGAAAATTTAATTGGCTACTGAAATTTTTTAACAAGCGTCATTTTTTTGAGTTTCTGTGGTCAGTCCAATAAAAAAAATGAAAACCCAAAACGGGACTGCTGTAAAATGCTTCAAAATTTACTTCGTTTAAGGCTTCAAAAAAATTTTAGTAATAAAAGTCTTTGACTTCCGAGATTTACGTCATTAATTAATAATTCTTACATGTGCAATTTTGAATCAACAAACACAAAGTATCAAACTCTGGCTTTGCAGAATCGTTGACTTAAAGTAACACTTAAATTAAACTGTATGAAAAGAGTTATAATTTTTGGCGTGTGGATGATGATCTTGGTAGGTTATACATCCTTCATAAATGTGGAGAAACCAAGTGAAGTAAAGAAAAGCAGATGTACGGGGTATACGGTTATTGATGCGGGTACAGTTCAGTGGTGCGATGGGAAAATAGAAAAGAAAGATTGGCAAGTACGTATTGGAAAAAATTGAATGTAGAATAAATTAGATTTGAAAACGAAAAGCCAGGTAATGCCTGGCTTTTTTTGTTGTTAGCTTTTCCGTGTTTTATTTGGTATTTAAGTGGCCCAGATACAGGTGATTCGTCAAAATTTATAGTTGACACTAAGACGAACTATGTGCTTTAACCCGTTTAGAGAGGTACGAACCACCTATCGTCCACCATCTTTTTAAAGACAAAATTTAAAAAAGTCGAAAAAATAAATTGTCCTGACATAAGGCTGTCAGTGCAGTCATTTTCCTTTGTACTTGTAAACAATTTACCAACTTTCAAGTATATGGAAACAATCAATAAATCAAACAGTGAGACTATGCCAACCACAATAGTGATGACACCTGATCAGCTTTTAGAACACTGGCAAGGACACCGCCGCTTAACCCGACGAGCTATTGAAGTTTTTCCGGAAGACAAGTTCTTCAGCTACTCCATCGGAGGCATGCGTCCATTTTCAGAACTCGTCATGGAAATGATCGGAATGGTTGGTCCCGGAATAAAGGGTGTCGTCACAGGCAATTGGGTTTCTGGTGATGAAGCTGCTCATATTTTCAACACGCCCGCGCCAGCAACCAGTAAGGAAGTCCTTGCGCTTTGGGATGAAGCAACTGAACAGCTAAATACACTATGGCCACTAATTCCGCCACACCGCCTCCAGGAAGTAGACCGTGCCTTCGGTTTATATGAAATGCCAATCTACGGCATTATATTTTACTGGATTGACAACGAGATTCACCACCGTGGGCAAGGATACGTTTATCTTCGGTCTCTGGGGATTGCGCCGCCTGCTTTTTACGAGCGATGAGGGAATTGAAAGATTGGAAGATTGAAAAATTGGAAGATTTGTGCTTTCCTTTTCTACAATGTTTCAATTACGGATCCAATGAATGAACTATGGAGTCTGTTGCTTTAGAGTGAATAAGGAGAAAAAGGCGGTTAGTCCTGCAAGCATGCTCATGCTGGCGGCAAAAGGAAAGAAGTAAACGAATTCCAGAATCCCGAAAGCAATCAATCCAAGGGATACTGGCGCGATGAGTTTTCGGGCGATCTCCTGATGTTTTTCTGCATAACCAGACAGAGGCCACAAAACCAATATTATCACAAGGAAAATTATCAACAGTAGCGCACTATACCCTTCGTAATACTCGCCAAAGCTTCGACTGGCTCCCATAAAATCAAATTTGTATTCAGTCATCTGACGGATAACTTCCGCTCGGGTTGTATTATCCTTTGAATCTTTCCAGTTAAAATGTCCGATAAAATGTCCCAGCAAGTGAATGGTAATAAAAGCTACAGAAAGTCTCAATAACAATTTCGGTTTCATATTCAATAGATTTACCTACTTCGATTCATTGTGTTAAGTCAAAAGAATTCTTAAATGATAAAATGGGATCTGATCGCGGGTAGTTAGCATAAATGATTCCCCTGATCAAGTTATTATTCTTTACAAGATTTTCAATATCTTTCCCTCACAAGTTTTTCTCGGCGTAGATCTACGCTAGTTTATTTTACAGATGGCGCTTCCAAATTATCATTGCTTAAGATCATACTCCCACATTTCATAAATATTCCAGGATGTACCAGAAAAAATAGTTTTACAACGAAACTGTTTGCAGACCTGGATTTTTAGAAGTATCCTGGTATTTGTTAATGCTATTGCTTTACGAAGTGAAGAAATTCGTTGAGATATCAAGCACCGGCATGTTTGGTTTCCCTTTACCTCTATATCCAAATCACGTTCGAATATGGAACCACCTAGCACAATAAAAAAAATATTGGTTTACGGAGCAGGTCTACCCACGCGGTTTCTTCTGTATATCAAATCAATTACTGAAAAGAGTACCCCGCGCGTGTGTTTCTTACCGACAGCCAGTGCAGACAATCCATACTCCATTAACAGTTGGTATGAGCAATGTAACCTGAATGGCGTAGAGGGCTTTGTTCAACGCATGTTCATTTCCAGTTATGAGCAAAAGCAGTCGTTCGAAGAAGTACTATTGAGCATGGATGCGATTGTTGTTGGCGGAGGTAATACATTGAATATGCTCGCCATCTGGAAAGCACAAGGTGTTGATCTTGTTTTGAGACAAGCCTGGGAGAAAGGAATTGTTCTAGCAGGTGGGAGCGCAGGATCATTGTGCTGGTTCGAACAAGGCACCACAGACTCCCGGCCCAAAGAGATTTCGAAGATCGAATGTCTTGGCTTTTTGAAAGGCAGCCATTGTCCACATTATGATTCCGAAGAAACAAGACGGCCACTTTATCACTCTTACATACGCTCGAAGGAATTCAAACCAGGTTACGCCTGTGATGACCTTGCTGCCATACTCTTCCATGATAATGAGGTAAAGAAAGTAGTCGCATTGAATGAAGAAAGTGACGCTTACTATGTGTACCTGGAGAATGGGGAAGTGAAGGAAAAGAAGTTTGAGAAAGAGGTGTTAACATGAAAGATGGTCCTTTGATCAATTGATGCTGAATGTCGAAGCTTCAGAGGTCGACATTCCCTGCTGGACATTCAGTTTAATTCCCGAATACACTCAGGTATTAGATGGCTCAGAAATAAAAGTTGTCCTCTTTGCTAGGCCTTATCATATTACCTAAAATTATATCTAAAATTATTTCCATCCGTTTATGGAATTTTGAAAGTCCTGGCATCTCCATAAAAAAATATCATTGATCTAGTTACTTTTTGCTCGTTCTTAAATTATGAACCCAGTGGCATGCTTGCAGAAGTAAATCGAGCTTCCATGATATTTAACCTATGAATTATGAAAACCAAAATTTTGATCCTAGTAAGTATAATGTCGTCCTGCGGAGATAGAATGTCGAAAACCCTCAGCGACCAGATGATCCTGGAGGCTGCGGATTCGGAAATGGCTGCTCCCACGCTTGCTCTAGCCAACTTTCCTCCAAGCAGGGAAAGTTTAAATATCCCATTTGAGCGAAAGCTTATAAAAAATGGTACACTTTCATTTGAAACAACTGACATAGCAAAGACTAAAATTGAGATTGATAAACTCTGTAAAGAATTAAATGCATATACGGCATCAGAAAATCAACATAACTTGCAGGAGAGACTTCAAAACGACCAAGAAATTCGGGTACCTGCACATAATTTTGATCAGCTCATTTTAAAATTAGAAGGTCTTGGAAGCAAGGTCGAAAATAAGAATATTAACACACAGGATGTCACGGAAGAATTTATCGACGTACAGGCGAGGCTAAAAACAAAAAAGGAACTTGAAATCCGTTACCGTGAACTTTTAAAATTAGCAAAAACAGTTAAGGAAATGATTTCCATTGAAGACGAAATGGGACAGGTACGCTCTGATATCGAATCCATGGAAGGAAGATTGAATTACTTGAAAAGTCAGGTTGCTTTTAGCACACTGAAAGTTTCTTACTACGAAACTATAGCTACAGATTTTGGATTCTCTGCAAAATTTATTCAATCCTTTAAAAATGGTTGGAACAACCTGATTCTGTTTCTAATTGGAATTATTAATGTATGGCCTTTTCTGATATTGGCTTCGGTATTAACTATGGTCGCCTTAAGTTGGAGGAAAAAAACTTTCAGGATCGGGCATAACGGATAAAATAGATTTTCCTTTTTAATAACAAAAAAAGATCATAGCCCAACTAGCTATGATCTTTAGTTACATTAGACTAATGTGAGACTTATTAGGGCTAATGTAAATCTTATTGCTTTTCGGATTTATTATCCGATACGATTGCTTTGTGTTCCGCATCCTTCAACTGAGACTCCTCAATTTTTACAAATTTTCCCTCAGCTTTGTCCACATAATACAACCCACCTTGATACTTATATATTACCGAATTATTTGGACCTTCTTTTTCTTCCAGAACTTCAATTTCATGTTGAGGGGCATCGGTTGCGCCAACGCTATTTTCAGAACCCATGGGTGCAGGAGCTTGATCCTGGCTTTCGTTTGTTGAAGGGCTATTCTGATTTATGTTGTCATTTGCCCGTTCACCACCTTGTTGGATTTCATTTCCTGTACGTTCCGGACCTTGTTGGATCTCTTTACCAGCACTGTCTGCACTTTGTTGAATTTGATCGCCTGTACTTTCGGCATCTTGCTTAATTTCATTACCTGTCCGATTCACGTCTTCTTGTGTACGTTCTTCAGTTTGCTCTACACCTTGACGTAAATTATTATTGATTGAAGAGGTATCTTGAACCTGTGCCATCGTGCCGATACAGAAAAGAGCAGCGGCGCATCCTGTTAAGATTAATTTTTTCATATAAATATTTTTAAAGTTTACAATCGTTTCCCTGTAGTCCCTGAAACTACCATACCAAATAGTATCAGTACCAGGAGTATGGCTAAATCGCCTTTTTTGTAAGAATAAAGGCTCTTTTAAAGTTATATCACGGTAGTAGTTGATGAAAAAATCAACATGAGTGTGCGCATTATTACACAGCTGATCAAAAATTTAAAACCTTCCAATGCCATTATTATCTCGTCATGCAGAAATAATTTGGGGAAAAAACATTCATATATATTTTTGTTAGTAAAGAAGAAAGCATGGACAGAAAAAATTTTTTAACAATTATTGGTTTAACCTCATTCCCCTTCTTAAACAAGAAAGCTATGGCTAGTTCTATGGTTCAACCCGAAAAATTTCTTTTTAAAGACGATGGTAAGATCCCCAATAGCAAATATCCACTCCTGCTTTACCGCAACGGTTTTACGGCCAAGGGCAAAGCATCCTTACTAGAAAAACAATTCGCTGCTAATAACTGGACCAACTCCTGGGATAATGGTATTTATCCTTTTCACCACTTTCACAGCACCTCACACGAAGTGTTAGGCATTTACGCAGGCTCTGCCCTCTTGCACCTGGGCGGTGAACAAGGCGAAAAACTAAAAGTACAGGCAGGTGACATAATTGTAATACCGGCTGGCGTCGGGCATAAAAATCTGGGAGCGAGCGATGACTTTGGTGTGGTCGGTGCATACCCGGATGGCCGTGATTGGGATTTATTGAAAGGTGAGCCAGGGGAACGCCCTCAAGCGGACAAAAACATTCAAGCTCTTCCCATTCCGGATTTCGACCCGTTGCAGGGTAAGATGGATGGGCTAAGAAAAGAATGGTTGTAGTAAGGCTATGAATTATTACAAAAAAAGGTAAACCATGGCCAGGTTCGGTTAGAGTTTTATTCTAAACGAGGTCTAAAGTATATTTTGACTGATACTTTCTAACAATTACTGCTTCAATTTTATAGAATCCCACTTTCGTTGACTTACCTTATCAGCTGTAGGAAAGTCATCCGGGATTTTAGTTTGAGTGACTTTACCCGTAGCGGCCCATTCTGCAGCACGTTGAAATGTGATTATAAAGCCAACACATTCCATGGAATAGTCTGTATGGCCTAACGGTGTTTGAAAGACATGGCCCTTGCCGTAGTCCACGGTGAACATCATAGGTTCGTGACGGGCGGTTCCGCGAAGCGGAGAAAAGGGCGATGCATTTTTCTCCTCGTCAGAATATGCCGTTGCCAGTATCTTCATATTTTCTGCAGGTCCTCTTAGCCGGTCATACAATTCATCTTGTGCATGTAGCCATTGCGATGGCATACCTTTAGTAATAGGGTGCGCTTGATCGCGAATTGTAATTATGAACTCATGTTGCTTGCCATGTGAGCCAGCCGTTCCTTTGGTAGTATCGCGCACAAGTTCATTTGCATTATTTAAATAAACATAAGGGCCATTTTTTTCCGTTCGATCTCCCCAGGCGCCAAGCCCAATCATTTTGTTGAATTCATTCCAATCACCAAAAGAATTATCACCTGCGTGTACTAGTACAAACCCTCCTCCATTTTTGACATATTTTTCAAAAGCAGTTTGAGTCTCTTTAGGCCAGGGAGCGGCCTTCCATCCAAAATTGGATATAACTACATCATACTTGTCGAAATTGGGCTTAAAGTTAGGATCATGTACCGGCTCATCTACCGATGTTATTTTCTTACCTCCGGCAATAGGATATTGACTGAGCAGTTGAAGTCTTTTTTCCTTGCCCACGGTAGGATCATTATCATTATGAGGGCCCACCCAAGCGGACGCAGTGCGTTCAACATCGACGGTAAATAAACCAGTCTGTTCCAGATAATTTTTCATCATCGCTGTTGTTTTAGGCCAGATACCATGGTTATTTTGGCCATCAATAATCAGTGCCTTTAACGTCTTTGCAGGATTATGCTTTGGGGAAGGAACAATCCTGTATGAGAATGAAACGGATAAAAAGATGACGATGAAAAAAGAAATTACCAAATGCTTATTCATGGTGTTCGAATTTAAGAGATTGGAATTAAGCTAAGACTTTAAAGTTAAAAACCCAAACCCAATTATTCTTCGTCAATCTTTTACTTATAAAATGACACTGAATAGGTTGTAAAAGACAAAGTGTAACTTTGTCTGGCGATAAAAAAGAAATTAAATTTAATATTGACACTAAATTTTTCAAGAAAACAAGGTCCGGATCGTTGTTATGTTTGCAAAAGTACATAGCCCTGAAATATTAAAAGGCGAAGAACTTGATCTCTATCTTGAACAAGGTTGGTTCAGGATGGGGCAAACTATTTTTACAACTAATTTCTTGAACTTTAAGAATCAGTTTTATAGCGCAGTTTGGTTGCGAGTGTCTTTGGCTGAGTTTTCAACGGATAAGATCTGGCATAAACTCATCAAACGAAATACTGGACTCAGGATTGAAATTCAAAAGGCACTGGTAACTCCCGAAAAGGAGGCTTTGTACGCAACCTATAAAAAAAGCATTTCCTTTGAAGCGTCTGCCTCACTAAGCACACTTCTCTTTGGAAGAGTCAGCGGAAATATTTTCGACACGCAAGAGGTAAATATCTATGATAGTAATA
Source organism: uncultured Bacteroidota bacterium (assembly GCA_963837415.1). Taxonomy (GTDB): domain Bacteria; phylum Bacteroidota; class Bacteroidia; order Cytophagales; family Cyclobacteriaceae; genus Chryseolinea. The sequence goes on from CAWING010000013.1 coordinate 872,485, forward strand.
AATTAATTGCAACCGGTTTTTTTGATCTAGGAGAAACAAGCGCAGCAGGTATTGCCAGCTTTTATGATCCGGCATACAAAAAACGTAGCCTGGGAAAATACCTTATTTATCTGAAAATAAATTACTGCAAAAAACTTGGATTACAATATTTCTATCCGGGCTATTTTGTGCCAGGTTATTCGTTGTTTGATTACAAATTGGAAATAGGTAGGACTGCACTTCAATACCTTGAACTAACTTCAAACCGATGGAAATCAATTGGAAATTTTTCAAAAGCCGAAAGTCCGCTTCAAATGATGCAAGACAAATTGTATGTATTGAAGATGCTTCTTGAGGAATCGAACATGGAGAGTAAACTTTTAAGGTATGAATTCTTTGATGCTAATTTAGTTCCCGAGTTGAATGGAATAGAACTATTTGATTTTCCTGTCTTCCTGTATTGTTCTGGTTTAGCTGATGAAGGTGTAAGTCCGATGGTGTTTGACGTAAGAGATCACCAATATCATTGGATCAAGTGCCGGAGCGTGTGGGCATCAAATTCAGCCAACAACTTAAACGAAATTTATTCTTCACATGTATTAAAATTTGAGCAAGCCTTATTTTCCACAGAAGTTCCAGAAGCAATGGCAGAGGCAATTCTGAAGGACATCAAGTCCGAGGCTAAGACACTCAAAGAAAGGTATATCTGAAGGCTGATCAGAAATTAATAAAAATAGAATGCTCACTGTGCAGCAAAATATGCCATCAGCATGATTGCACAAGCGGTGCCATCCATCGTTGGTTCATTGGTTGAATAGTCGCCGATATCATCATGATATACCACATACGAATTTTGGAATTGCTCAAAAGCATCTGGTTTGGTTAATGTTAAGCCCAGCAGATTTTTGTAGATCGATTGATAGATAGGACCATCGACTAATCCGCCTGGTACTTCTTTCTTTGTTAATGACCACGTGCTCGTATGAACCTCCCGCGCATACACACCGTCACGTGGAATACCAGTGAACATGCTTACTCCCCAGGGATTACGCCCCAGCAGCCAATCTCGCAACGCTAGCATATAAGCATGATACTGTAGATCACCTGTCATTTTTTCGTAGGCTATGATCTGCAAAGCCAAATCAACAGTCAGGTTATTGGAGCACCAGATGAAAGGAGCTCCGTGTTGAAATGCGTTTTTGCTTGCGCGCTGTAATGTCTTTTCAATACCCGCACGGTAATACCCGGCAAGCACTTTTTTAAAGCCATCATCTACCTGGTCGTATAATGCATAATGAGCGATGTTGAGAAAAGGATAAAACTGATAATGTGCCGATGTATCTTTTTCAATCCATGACTGGGTACCGGTCATCGTAGCATAATGTTTGGCATCTTCCAGGTAAAAGTTTTTTCCCGTAGCTCTAAATAGTTCGGCCGCCGCCCACTCCATATCATCTGTCCAGGTGTCTTCCAGGTAGCGGTAAGGCGCGCCATATGAATTCCCTTGTTGATAACCTTCTTTTGCTTTTGCCATAGTATAAAGATCTTCAGCCGCTTTCAAGCATTTTAAGGCATAGCTTTCATCCATTGATTTTTTATTCCACACCTGATAACCCAACGCCATGGCTGCAGCAGAACGACCGGCTAGGTTTGAAATACCAGTAGCCATACTTTTATATTTCGAAAGTCCCTGTGGCTTGCCGGTAGCAAAGTAAGCAACGCGATAACTATTTTTTCCCCATCCATAGTTGCTGCGATCACTGTGTGGAAATTTCCAGCCGACGTGATCGCGATCATCTGCGACCTGATGTATTAATTTACCTGGAGCATAGTGCAGTTTGTGAATCCAGTCGAGTCCCCAGCGCGCTTCATCTAGCACATCCGCTGTATTATTCCTACTTGGTTGTCCCAGTGCATTCACCTGATCTGAAAAAGCGTCTGGAAATAGTTTGTATGCCATAATCATCCTTGCCGTAGCATTGCTGGAAGTGATAAGGTATTTAAGCTGATCGCCAGCATCGTGCCATCCCCCTGTCACATTGATATAGGTTGAATCTTCTTCCGGTCCATCCATCAGCCGGCCATCTTTCTCATGACAAGCCTCATCAAAAAAGGGATTATACCCACACCGCTGCTGGCGCATAAAACCTAAAAGATCTTCCGGATACGATTTGTAAGCCGATTGTGAAATAATAACCCGTGAGGATTTACTTTTTTCTGATGGTAGCTGAATTTCATAAATTCCTTCAGTTTGAAAGGTAGAAAAATCAAGATCATAGTAATATTTAAAAGGCCCGTAACCTGGAGCGGCTGATGCTTTGATTTTTTCCGAATAAACTTTTTTGTTCGAGCTTTTTTCCACCACTACAAAATTTCCTTTTAATGGTCTCATTGAAAATGCTATGGCAATTTTCTGATCATTGGGTAAATACCCAGCTGCGTTTATGACAATATGGGCAATGTTATCGCTCCCCTTGTGAGGCGAGCCTGACATGACCAGCATTGATAACGCGATCAAAAAAAAAGATCTGACTTGAGTGGAGGTGGGCACAGGTTAGCGTGGATAAATTGTTATATAGAATTAAATATAACGTAAATTTTGACTCCCCTAAAGCAAAATGCTCCGAGGTGATTTAATGATTATCATTAACGGTAGTAAATCAATAGTAGAACTGATCATCAAAGCCATGAATTAAAATTCTCTTACATTTTCAAAAAATCCTTCTGGATTTGCACGTGACCCTACTATTAATTTAGAAATAAACTTTGGGATACGAGTTACAAGCTAAATTAACCCGCCACCTGTAAACACTAACACCGTTCCTGTACAATTCCAATGTATAAATCCCAAGAGTCGCTTACATTTGGAAAAATTTGTTATGAGATTATTTATGAATATTCGCGGGTCCATAGTTGCTATTTTGGTGTTCGCTACTTCGTCAGGCTTTGGCCAGCCAGCCAGAAATCAAAAAGAACTTGATGAAAAAGTACAGGCGTTCCTCACCCAAAATAAATCGAAGTGGCATGATTTGAATGTGCCCTATGAAGATGGTCAAGTACTATTCGATCTGATCATTAAGCATAAGTATACTTCTGCGCTTGAAATTGGAACCTCTACAGGACACTCTACTATTTGGATAGCCTGGGCCCTTAGTAAAACGGGAGGCAAGCTCATTACTATTGAAATTGATGAGAGCAGACACAAAGAAGCATTGAAAAATTTAAAAGCAGTTGGTTTGTCAGATTATGTAGACGCGCAACTGGCGGACGCGCATGACCTCGTAAAAAAATTAGGTGGCCCTTTTGATTTTGTTTTTTCGGACGCCGATAAAACTTGGTACACGCAGTACTTTAAAGATCTTCAATCTAAATTATCAGTAGGTGGTTGTTTCACCGCACACAATGTGAACAACAACTTTAGCGGCATCAACGACTTTATGGAATATGTACGCTCCCAAAAGAATTTTGAAACCACAATTGCTGGCTCGCGTGGCGAAGGTATTTCGCTAAGTTATCGGAAAAAGTAAGTCGATGGTCAATAGTCGATTAGTCCATAGCGCTGTTAATCTCCTAATTTTTCAATCTTCCAATCTTTCAATTTTCCAATTTTTCAATCTTCGAATCTCTATCGAAGTGGTGGAAGTGTAACACTAAACGTGCTACCCTCTCCATATTCCGATTTGAGTTCTATGGAACCTCCAAGTTTAGTGACTGCTTCTTTTGTGATAAACAATCCGAGGCCGCTGCCTGTCACGCGGTCGGATCCTCGGTAGAACATGTTAAATATTTTTTCACGGTGCTCTGGCATTACACCGGTGCCATTGTCTTCAACAAAAATACAGCCTCGATCGGCATTGTAACCTATTTCAATAAAAGGATTTTTTTTTCTGAAGTCATGATACTTAATGGCATTACCAATCAGATTACTAAGGATAACAGTGAGCCTTATTTTATCTGAAATCAGAATACTATTTTCAGGAATTTTTATTCTGAATTCTATATTATCGGCAAGACTATCGAATTTGAGGGCATCGATAACCTCCTCTACCAATAGTTTAATAGGAATTGGTTCAGCTACAGTTTCGGTTCGAGCATTGCGTGAATAGTCAATGATCTCACGAATAAAATTATCCTGGGCATATACCCGGCCCTGTATCATCTTCATAATCCGACTCAATTCCTCCGGATCTTGAGTTAGGTTTGCCAGGTTGATCAGTCCCAGAATAGAACTGAGAGGTGAACGAAGATCGTGAGAGACGCTATACACAAACCGATCAAGCGCTTCGTTAACCCGCTGCAACTCCATATTCTTCTGGTTGGCAAAATTTTCCTTGCGAATCAATTCGTCTTCCGATTGTTTATTTAAGTTCATCAGAAAGTACACCGCGAGTACCGAAATGATCATTGAAATAAAATAATTGAAAATAAAACTGATCCGTATGTATAAATCCGACGGCCGGGTTACTTCAACAATCTTAATATCTCCAAAATAAGCAAGCAGAAAAAGAAAAGTAGTAAAGGCAGCCATTGCAAGCCCGGTTTTGTGGTCCTGAAAAGCAAGAATTGCAAACGACCCGATGCCGGCAGGAATAAAAAATAAAAACACACCCGTTTCAAAAGGGTCAGTCAAAGCCGACCAAAATACGACAAGGTTTATGGATACTAGTAAACTAATTTTCGCAACCCTGTACCTCCCAAAGCGTATCATCAACAATGAAACTGCTGGAATCACAAATAAAATAGCATAAGCGGGAAATGCGTAGTATACATTATTTGTCAAATCCAGTATGGTATAGATAATGGCTACCATTATACTGATGACAGCGAGATAGCCGGTAAGCATCAATCGCTTGAATTCAGATCGGGAAGTCTTTACGCCCTTTCTTAAAATTAAATTACCAAACTTGAATGGGATAGCCAACTATAAGTGAATTGTATCTCAATGTAATAAAAATGTAAAATAATGTCTCAGTGTTTTAAAGTCCATACCTGCAAACAGGGATAGTTCGGCTGAAAACATTTGCAGTTCATTTAAAAAACTTACATCACATCCCGTAAGTTGAAACTTCTACAGGAAAGAGGAGTCATACTTTCTATTTTTAGTTTATGAAATTCCCTATCCAGGCTCTTTTCTTAGCAGGCGCATTCGGTTTGCTAATGACTGTATCGGGATGTAGTGGCAATACAAATTACACTGTAAAATCAGAAATCGTCGAGGTTGAGTCATTGGATCAGATTGTTATGATGCACGACTCGCTTGTAAAACCTCTCCTTTATACCAACATAAAAGGGCTCGGGAATCTTCCATTCTCTGAAGCTAAAACTAAATTCATTTCAGCCATTCTTCCAGCCATTTTAGTGGCAAAACATCAGATACAAACCGGGAAAAATAAAATCAACAGGCTGCGGGAAAAGAAAAGGTGGAACAAAGCTGACAGTTCGTACTATTTGGCTATGAAGGTCACGTATAAAGCTAAAAACCTCGAAGACCTGATGGTAAGACTGGGCACATTGCCTAATAGTGTTGTTCTTGCTCAAGCGGCCATAGAAACGGGTTGGGGTGAATCGCGTTTTTTTGTTCAAGCGAGTAACCTGTTTGGAGTGTGGTCATTTGATGAGAACGAGGACAGGATAGCCGCATATACCAGTCGTAATAACAAAACAATCTTCCTACGATCTTATGATGACATGTCCGGATCTATTGCAGATTATTTCGAAGTTTTGGCCCGACATAGTGCTTATAGAAATTTACGAAAAGCTCGGCTTCAAACATCAGATCCCTTTAAACTTATCCCTCATCTGAAAAATTATTCCGAGCGGAAGAGGTGGTATACAAGCCAATTGAAAAAAGTCATCATGCAAAACAACCTCACCAAATATGATCGGTATCGAATCGATCCTGCTTATCTTGTTGAGGAATGAATGGGGTATATTATTTTTGTAGATTGTATAGATCACTTATAGATGTGTGCGTAGCCCTGGGGTAGCAACCACCGCATTCTAACATCAGTTATCGTAGTTGTTCTGATTGGTAAATCTCGCTTCATCTGAGACTTCCTTGGATAAAAAAATCTTAGTTCACGACACTTAAATTGCAGATCTATACTTAGCTAGCCGATATTGTGAATTACAGGTAAAAGACAAGAATAAGTTCAAACTGATCTGGTGCAAAATCATAAAACTGAAACTGTTTTATTTACGTATTAATCAGAAGTTTTGTACTTGTAATTTCTGCGTTATGAAAAAGATTGTATTTCTCTTCATTGGTGTCATTTTAGTGGTTGTAATTCTTTCGCTACAAAGTTTCGTGGGAACATCAGGAAATCTGAAACGAATCTTTCTTGAAGTAACTCACGATGTTGAAAATAGCGTAATCGAGATTTACCTGCATATAAAGTCTTTCGTTACGATGGTATGAGAATAATTACTAAAGATTGAAAATAAGAGCAAACCTTAGCATGGTGAAAAAAGATTTACTTGTTCCTTATATCGCACTGGGTGCAATTTGCCTAATATGGGGCACAACTTACCTTGTGCTGCGGATTGCTGTGCTCCACTTTCCTCCCTTTTTGTTTGTTACTATCCGCCAGCTTAGTGCAGGAATTCTGCTGATTGCTTTTATGCTTCTGTCCGGAAAAGCGAGCTGGCCCGACCGGAATCACATTATACGGCAGGCAATAGCAGGTTTTTTCATGATATCAATAGGCAACGGATTAGTCGCCTGGGCAGAAGTACTCATACCCAGCGGTGTAGCCGCTATTATTTGTTCACTTATGCCCATGACGGTAATTCTTATTAATCTCAGCGTTAACAAAGAAGAAAAGCCAACGGTACCAATACTAGCCGGAGTGATACTTGGTCTGGCGGGAATCATTATGATTTTTGACGAGCACCTGGTGGAGTTTTCAAAACTTGAATATCAGGTTGGAATCTTCTTGATATTTATTGCTGTCTTAAGTTGGGCAGGTGGGAGCGTTTGGCTGAAAAAAAGGGGAAATGATGGCAACACATTTCTGAATGCCGGACTGCAAATGTTTTTTGGAGGGGTGTGGCTTATCCCGGGCGCTTTACTATTTGATGACCTAAGTGCGATCCATTGGTCTGCGGAAGCGGTATATTCTCTTATTTACCTGACTTTTGTCGGTTCCATAGTTGCGTATGCCTGTTACTCGTATGTGTTAAGAAAACTTCCAATGACCATTGTATCACTTTACGCTTATGTAAATCCGATAGTGGCTGTTATTTTAGGGTGGATCGTATTAAGTGAAAAGTTGAATATAAAAATTGGTATTGCCATCGTAATTACCGTGGCTGGTATTTACATTGTGAACCGTGGATATCAGCTGAGTAAATTTTGGAAACAACAATTTTCCAGATGATGTTAACTATGGAGCCCATATTGTTTCAAACTACAGATTGGAATTCCCTCCCAACAATTGAACATGTTGGAGAAACGGGAATTGCCAAATGGAGGACCATTCAACATGGCACGCTGAGAATTCGCTTAGTGGAATATTCAAGTAACTATAAAGCGGACCACTGGTGCAAAATTGGTCATATCCTTTACTGTCTGGACGGAGAAATGACGACAGAACTTTCAGATGGAAGGGTTTTTAAACTTTCAAAAGGTATGAGTTATCAGGTGTCCGATGGAATAAGCGCGCATCGTTCATATTCGGCACAAGGTGTAAAGATGCTTATCGTTGATGGAGGATTTTTGAAAACACAAAAAAATAATCGCAATCCATGGAAAATGTAAAACTGGAAATGATGGAGTATAGACCAGAGCATCAACCCTGGTTTGAAAAATTTAATCGCCAGTGGATTGAAGAATATTTCTGGATGGAGCCTATTGATTTTGAGGTGCTTCAGCATCCCGATGAATATATTATTAGCAAAGGAGGAAAAATTCTGGTCGCGATTTGCAATAAAGAGATAGCTGGGACGGTAGCCTTGAAATTTGTTGACTCAACGACGTATGAATTTACGAAGATGGCGGTGGATGGAAAATTCCGTGGATTAAAAGTAGGCCAAGCTTTAGGAGAAGCCGCCATAACTAAAGCGAAGGAGCTGGGTGCGGATAAGATCATCCTCTATTCGCACACGGTGCTGGTGCCAGCCGTTTCATTATATAAAAAGCTTGGCTTCGTAGAAGTGCCGGTCGATGGTCCATATAAGCGCAGCAACATTAAAATGGAATTGAAACTTGATTAATAAATTAATGTAATCATGGAGTCAGTAGGTAAAAACAGTATTGAAATTTCAACACCATACACGATCCGGGTTGCGACATTAAAAGATGCAACTGTTTTAAGCGTCATTGGAAGGAAAACCTTCTACGAAACCTTCGCTACTCTTAATACAGAGGCTAATATGAAACTATACCTCGAAAAAAATTTTACACACGAACAATTAGAAAGAGAAGTCGATGATAAAGCATCTACATTTTTGATGGCCCTCGATAGGGATGTAGTTGCAGGATATGCAAAACTGCGCACGGGCAACAACCCTCCCGAAGTAGCGGAACCCAATGCCATTGAAATAGAACGAATTTATTGCATACAAGAATACCTTGGAAAAAAAGTGGGCAAGATATTAATGCAAGCTTGTCTCGACATAGCTCGCCAGCAAGGATATGAGATAGTATGGTTGGGCGTCTGGGAGTACAACCCCAGGGCCATGGTCTTTTATGAAAATTGGGGCTTCGAAAAATTCGGATCGCATCCGTTTTTGCTTGGCACGGATCTCCAAAGAGATCTGCTCATGAAAAAGAAATTAAATTAATCATGTCATTACACCATTACAAGACCACCACTACCTGGACTGGTAATCGTGGTCAAGGTACATCCGAATATAAAGCTTACGAACGGTCCCACACCATTAGCATGGCTGGTAAACCTGATATAAGTGGATCATCAGATCCTGTTTTTCGCGGAGATAAGACCAAACATAACCCTGAGGACTTTTTTGTTAGCTCGCTTTCAACATGTCATATGTTACAATATCTCCACTTGTGTGCCCTGAACAACGTGGTGGTAACAGAATACATCGACCATGCAACAGGAACAATGGAAGAGGATGGCAAAGGAGGCGGGCATTTTACGGAAGTGATATTAGAGCCTGTCGTCACCGTAAAAGAAAAAAGGATGATTGAAAAAGCAAATGCGCTCCATGATGATGCTCACAAATTATGCTTCATTGCCAGTTCGGTAAATTTTCCCGTGCTCCATAAACCAATTGCTGTTGTCCCGGAATTAGAGGAAAAAAACTAATCACCAGCTATGCAAAAGTTACAATGGTTTGAGCGCGTCTTTACATTCGGTCTGCCGACCGGCATGCTTCCGTTTTACATTGAGCGATTGGAGGGAACTGCAGCAAGAATTGAAATGAAAGTAAAAGGAATTTCGGAGGACACGCTTTCGCACAGGCTGGATAATAAGTGGTCAGTTAAGGAAAATATTGGCCACCTGGCAGAGGTGGATAAAATAGCAAACAAGAGAATAACTGAAATGATTTCGGGAATTTCACCGATGTCTCCAGCCGTATTTGAGCCAAAGGCTTACCAGGAGTGGCCAATCGCTGATGTAGTAAATTATTTTCACGAAACCCGGATTAAAAATATCAATCGATATAAAGAACTTAACCCCGACGATCTTGGAAAGGCGTCCATGCACCCTCGGTTAAAAGTTAGGATGACACCTGTTGATCTTGCCTGGTTTGATGCAGAGCATGATGATCATCATTTAGTAAGAATCAGCGAAATAGTATCAAAACTTTAAACTAATCTCTTTGTCAATGTACGTTCCTAAATATGCGCAGAACAATGACTTTTCTGCAATAAAAGAATTCATTAAGCAAAACGGTTTTGGGATCCTGGTTAGCCAGTCAGAACATAAACTAATGGCTACCCATATCCCTATGGAGTTTTCACAGGATGAAACCAAACTTACGGGGCATATTTCACGGGCCAATCAACAATGGAAAAAATTCGATGCTGGGTTAGAAGTGCTTGCAATCTTCACAGGCCCTCACGCGTACATTTCTTCTTCATGGTATGATCATGAGAATGTTCCTACATGGAATTACATTGCTGCACATGTATACGGTAAGATCAACATATTAGAAGGAGAGAAACTTCACCAGTCGTTGAAACAATTGGTAGAGAAGTATGAGTCGGCGTCAATGCATCCTGTTTCTTTAGAATCAATGTCGCCTGAATACGTAAAAAAAGCTATTCAGGGATTGGTTTGTTTTGAAATCACCATTACAAACATTGAGGGCACTTACAAGCTATCTCAAAACAGAGATGCGAAAAATCATCAGTCTATTATTCACGAGTTGGAAAAAAGAACAGATGCCGGCTCGTTGCAGATCGCTTCAGAAATGAAGAAGAATGCGTTGGCCTCCAAACAAAATACTTAAGAAAATTTTAAAATATGAAAACAATTACCATCGTAGCCTTTGACAAGTTTACTGACATCGATGTATTTTTGGCCTGGGACTTATTTAACCGGGTTCGTTTAAGAAAAAAAGCTTGGCAGGTAAAAATAGTGGGTACAGAGGAAAAACACCTCTCTGTTGCAGGCATCAATCTTGACATGCAAGGGACTATCGAAGAATGCAAAAATGCCAACGTAGTATTTTTTGCCAGCGGTCCAGGAACGCGTAATTTGATCAAAGATCCTGAATATTTAAACCGCTTTGATCTCAATCCTGAAAAACAGATTATTTGCTCAATGTGTTCTGGTTCCCTAATACTGGCAGCCCTAGGGTTGCTTAATGGGCTTACGGCGACAACCTATCCCACTGTAGTTAAAGAGCTGCAGTCTTTTGGTATTGAGGTGGAGAATAAAGACCTGGTGGTCCATGGGAATATCGCTACGGCTGCGGGCTGCCTCGCGGCGATTGATCTCGTGGGATATTGCATTGAGCGGTTGCTTGGTCCGGAAATAAAAGAAGACGTTATAGCTTCTGTCCAGCCTGTAGGCAAAGGCCTTGAATGTATTTACTAATCATGTGTCACGTTCGCACTGCGGCTTAAAATAAAATAACTATGAATTCTTTATTACAAAATGATCGTGAGGAGTTTTATAAAATTCTAAAGTATACGGCAGACGTAGCGCAGCAGCATTTTAATAGGCAGGAAACGCTTCCTCCTGGAAGGTTTATTCCCGATATACCCATGATTGCTCTTCCTCAAAAAGGCATAGGTACACGAGCTGTGTTAGATCATTTTGAAAAAAACTTTGCTGATAAATTAGCGAATAGCACCGGTCCCCGATATTTTGGGTTTGTTACCGGGGGATCTACTCCTGCTTCAGTAGCAGGTGACTGGCTTGTCAGTGCTTACGATCAAAATGCATGCGGCAGCAATGATTCAATCGCACCGCAGATTGAACGGCAAACCATTCATTTCTTCAAACAACTTTTTGGATTAGATAAGGAATACTTTGGGTCTTTTGTAAGTGGCGCTACACTTTCCAATTTCACAAACCTTGCTCAGGCAAGGCAGTGGGTCGGAGAACAACAAGGTATAGATTTAAGCAATGAAGGTCTTGCAGGTGCTTCTGCACTAAAAATCATTAGTGGTACGCCACACTCTAGTATTATAAAATCGCTTTCGATGTTGGGCATAGGACGGAAGTCTCTCATTAAGGTTGATACATTAACAGATCGGGAAGCAGTAGATATTAATTCCCTGGAGAACGCGCTCAAAGAAAACGGTGGGCCACAAATTGTGATTGCCAATGCAGGTACAGTAAATACGGTTGACTTCGATGACCTTGAATCAATCGGTAAGTTGAAGTTGAAATACAACTTCTGGCTACACGTAGATGCAGCCTTCGGCGGATTTGCGGCATGTTCAGAAAAGTATTCCCACTATTTGCATGGTATCAACTACGCGGATAGCATCACCATTGATGCGCACAAATGGCTTAACGTCCCTTATGATGCGGCGATGCAATTCACACGTCATAAAGATATCCAGCTTCGTGTATTTCAAAATAGCGCAGCTTACCTGGGAGATCCTGAAAAAAGCCCAGACTATTTCCATTACACTCCGGAAAACTCTCGCAGGTTTAGAGCCTTGCCTAGCTGGTTTACATTGATGGCCTATGGCAAAGAAGGATATCAGGAAATTGTAGAGCGCAATTGTGACGCAGCCCGTCATTTGGGTGACCTTATTAAATCTTCCGATGATTTCAAATTATTAGCGCCTGTACGAATGAATGTAGTTTGTTTTACACTCGGGCAGGACGATCTTACCCCAGAAACTATTGGAAAATTTTTGGACGCAGTCAAAGATGATGGTCGAGTTTTTTTTACAGCAACAGTCTATAACGGAATTCCCGCAATTCGGGCTGCTATCTCCAACTGGCTTACCCAGAAAGAAGATGTGGAACTGGCCTATAACGTGTTGAACATTGTAAACAAAAAATTAAAAAGACGTTCAGGAAGCCATATAAAATTACTCCAACAAGAGCGTTTTTCTACGAATGCATGATAAATTCCTGAAACGGGAAGAATAAATAAAAGATATTGATGAAATTCACCTCTTAATTACAACCGAAATGACAATCACGACACGTCCATCATTCGCCTTTGAGCGAACTCTAAAATCAAGAATCAAAGACAGTCGATTTTACCAATATTGAATTTGGAAAATATATTTCCGATCACATGTTGGTGGTCGATTACCTGGATAATAAATGGCAAACACCAAAAATTGTTCCTTTCGGAGACATACCGATGTCGCCTGCGATGCTCTCTTTGCATTATGGCCAATCCGTGTTTGAAGGAATGAAAGCGTTTAAAAATAAAAATGGCGATATCTGTATTTTCCGTCCACAAGAAACATGGAGAACGCCTTAATAAATCCCTGGCAAGAATGTGTATGCCGGAAATCCCGGAAGAACTTTTTATTCAAAGTTTACACGCTATCGTAGAAACTGATCAGGCATGGATACCTACTACCGAAGGTGCTTCCTTATATCTCCGACCCTTTGTATTTGCTTTCGAACCAAGACTAGGTGTGAAGATTGCGGATCATTTTAAATTCATTATTTTAACCAGTCCGGCCGGAGCTTATTTCAGCAAGCCTACACGTGTGAAAGTAGAAAAAACGTTTGTACGAGCTGCCGAAGGGGGAACAGGTTTTGCAAAATGTTCCGGTAATTACGGGGGTGCATTTTATCCAACTCAATTGGCACGGCAGCAAGGTTTTGATCAGGTTTTGTGGACTGATGCGAAGGAACATAAATACATCGATGAAGCCGGTGTGATGAATGTGATGTTTATCATCAATGGAAAATTGGTAACACCCAAGCTCACTTCCGCGCTGCTTGATGGAGTCACACGTGATTCTATTCTTAAACTAGCGCCCGAACTTGGGATGACAGTAGAACAAAGGCGTATAAGCGTGGATGAAATTGAGGAAGCTTTTAAGGCAGGAACCATAACCGAGGCTTTTGGTACCGGTACCGCAGCCGTAGTATCCCCTATAGCTACCATCCATATTGAAGGGACTGATTATAATCTTCCTAACTCAACCGATCAAAGCTTCCAGCAGCGGGCAAAACAAAAACTCAATAACATTCGTTTAGGATTTGAGGCTGATGTATATGATTGGAATTATGTTATTAAAGTTTAAGGTTTAAAGTTTCCGAGTTACGTACGTGCCCTGGAATTAAAGTTTTAAAAAAATGACCGTCTAAATCACTCTCTTTGTATCAGGCCAACTCGAAACCCTAAACTCGTAACTCGCAACTATTGCCCATGAGAGCTGTTTTTTTTAAAGGCAAAGACCAACCGCTGGTCATTCAGAGAATAAATAAGTTCAAACCTGTTAAAGACCAAGTATTAGTTCGCTTGCATAATGCAGCTTTAAACCATCGGGATATTTGGACCTGGCGAGAGCAGAGCCTTCCTTCTTCCGATGGAATCATTCTTGGATCTGACGGCAGCGGCGTCGTGGAGGATGTTGGAGAAGATGCTGATCCATTATTAATTGGATTAGAAGTAATTATAAATCCAAGCCTGGATTGGGGGAACAATCCAATTGTCCAGGGCAATTCATTCAGGATATTGGGGTTTCCCGATCACGGCACGTTTAGCGATTACGTTGTGATCTCTAAAAAATATATATTCGAAAAACCAGAGCACTTAAATTTTGCAGAATCAGCTGCTGTTCCGCTTTCAGGACTTACTGCTTATCGTGCGCTTTTTTCAAAAGCCCGTTTACGTGCAAAGGAAAAAGTATTAATCACGGGCGTGGGTGGTGGCGCTGCCTTATGGGTACTTCAATTTGCTGTTGCTTACAAAGCTCGTGTATATGTCACATCGGGTTCCGAAGAAAAAATAAACAAAGCAAAAGCGTTAGGTGCCCAGGAAGGTTTTAACTATAAGGACTCCGAGTGGCAACAAAAAGCTTTAAGGGAGTCGGGCGGCGGATTCGATATTATTATTGACTGCGCAGGAGGCGAGCAATTCTCCAAACTGATAGAGCTTGCCCTTCCCGGTGGCCGGATCGTCAATTTTGGAAGAACGGCAGGAAATATTACGAATATCTCCACCCGACTTTTATTTTGGAAACAAATCTCGATTCACGGATCCACTATGGGCACACGCGATGAGTTTTTATCTATGCTCGATTTTCTCGAAAGCCGGACCATCAAACCTGTTATTGACCAGGTATTTCCATTGGAACAAATTGAAGAAGCTATGAACCGAATGGAACAAGGCAACCAGTTTGGAAAGATCGTTCTGCAGATTTCATAAGATTTTAAATCGCTCCCTTAATGACTTCAGTTCAATATCATCAAAATAAAAAAGTTACCGTCGATCAATTTATTGATATTTTGAAACGGTCCACATTAGCAGAGCGAAGGCCAGTCCATGACAGAGAACGGCTTGAAAAGATGTTAACGCATGCCAATATTCTCGTTACCGCATGGTCAGACGATCTACTAATTGGAGTTTCACGCGCGTGGAGTGATTTTTCCTTTTGTTGCTATCTCTCTGATCTGGCTGTAGATGTAGCCTATCAAAAAAATGGCATCGGAAAAGAATTGATCAAACTAACACATGAGATTTCAGGAATCGAGACTACGACGTTGATCCTCCTTGCTGCGCCTGCGGCGGTGGAATATTACCCAAAGATCGGAATGGAACAATATGTACATTGTTTCAAGATCGATAAGTTATCCTGAACAAGTTTGCGTCTTACGCTTTCCCCATCCTAAATTTAGAATCAACAATTTGACAAAATGAAAATCGAACATATTGCTATATGGGCTAAGGACATAGAGAAATTAAAAGATTTTTATACGCACTATTTTCAGGCAACTGCTGGAGTAAAATACTTCAACGAAAAGAAAAATTTTCAATCTTATTTCTTAACCCTTGACGATAATTGTCGCCTCGAACTCATGCAGATGCCCGGAATTCTGGAAAGAACAAATGACTTCATAATCAATTCACCGGTCTTATCCATTTGGCCATTTCTGTAGGCAGTAAAGAATCGGTAGATGAGCTTACCGAACAACTCCGAAAAGACGGATTTGAAATTTTGGGAGAGCCACGAACAACAGGTGATGGGTATTATGAAAGTGTAATATCGGACCCTGAAGGCAATCGAATCGAAATCACCATTTGATGAAATGTGGATTTATTTTGAAAGACTACTTTTCTTTTTAAATTTTTCTTAGAGACTTTGGTCTCTGATCTCTTGATTTATTTTATTTACGTTCGCCATTTTTTTTGATAGCCATTTTTTTGATCACTATTTAGCAGCCCATTCGATATGACCCATATTAATCTCATTTCCAGCCCACGCAACATTTCCACCGCGCTGATGTATTCATTCGCTCAACGCAATGACACGACGGTGCTTGATGAACCATTCTACGCTTTCTATCTGTTGACCAGTGGCGCTAACCACCCCGGTAAGGAAGAAGTCATACGAAGTCAACCGAACCAGGAAGAAGAGGTAACAAAGCAAATTTTCTCAATCCAGAATAAACCGGTTGTTTTTATCAAGAATATGTCTCACCACCTGGAAGTTATGGATGAATCTTTTTTGGATGATGTTGTGAATGTTTTTTTTATCCGAAACCCACGTCAAATCATAGCGAGTTATGCCCAGGTTATCGAAAAACCAGTTATGCGCGATATCGGCATGGAATATCAGTTCAATTTGTGGCAACGCTTACAGAAAAAGAAGCGAGATCCTATTGTGCTGGACTCCGGGCATTTAGTAAAGAATCCCGAGTCAGTGCTGACACAGCTTTGTGAGCGCATAGGGATACCGTTTCAGCGAACCATGCTGGCGTGGCCAGCCGGCCCGAAGTCATATGATGGCATTTGGGCCCCCTATTGGTACACTAATGTACATCGTTCAACAGGATTTGAAAAACAGAAGACTAGCGACCGCCCCTTACCGGATCATCTGGAAGAACTGTATCAACGTGCTTATTCCTTCTACGAAAAACTCTTGCCTTTTTCATTAACACCTTGATCCACCCTAAAATAGTCACTAATTTAACGCGGCTCATGGCCTCTGTGTTTTTCCGTTTAAGAAACAGCTTGTACTATGTTCACACTCCCTACTATGCTACAAAAATTTAATCCGAAAAACGCTGATATTAAAATACACGTCAACGGTGTTTTATTGCCGCGCAATGAAGCAAAGATATCCGTATTCGATAGCTCGGTTCAAGGAGGGGATGCGGTATGGGAGGGACTTCGTGTTTATAAAGGGGGTATCTTTTGCCTCGACCGCCACCTCGATCGTTTGGAAGCTTCTGCTCATGCGCTTGCTTTTGCACACATTCCAAAAAAAGAGGAAGTTAAGGCAGCCATTTTTGAAACCTTGAAAGCAAATGGCATGACGGATGAAACGCACATCCGGTTAACGCTTACGCGTGGAGAAAAAGTAACATCGGGAATGGACCCCCGGCTAAATACCGAAGGGTCTTGCTTGATTGTGCTAGCCGAATGGAAACCATTGGTATATGACAATACTAAGGGTATTCGGGTTATTACATCCTCACAGCGGAGAAATGGTCCCCAGTTCCTGGACTCAAAGATCCACCATAATAACTTATTGAATAATATCATCGCCAAGATCCAGGCTAACGTGGCCGGCGTCGATGCGGCTGTCATGCTCGACCAACAAGGGTTTGTAGCAGAGCTTAACGACACCAACCTCTTTCTAACCAAGGCTGGGAAAGTATTTACTCCTTTTGCCGACGCCTGCCTTCATGGTATAACGCGAGGTATAGTAATAGAAATCTGCAAAGAGCTTTCAATCGACCTAGAGGAACGGAACTTATCCCTTACAGAATTCTATAATGCCGATGAGGTCTTTGCTTGCGGTACCATGGGCGAATTAACTCCCGTCACTGAAATAGATGGAAGGAAAATTATTAACCATTCAGGAGAAAAATTGACGGAACAGATTCACCTGCAATTTCAAAAACTCATTCCGAGGTACTCAGAAAAAATTCAGTAATAAATAGCCTTCACTCGAAACATCATAACTAAAAAGCTCTTCGACTTCTCAATTCTCCAAATTGGAGCTAATCCTCAAGTAAGGCTTCTCATTGCCATTCCAGTTCATAAGTTTAAAAATTGATCGTTACGATCAGCAAAAATTATTTAACTTTTCGCATTAAAATGACAATCATGAAAAAACAAACCCGCAGAACTTTCGTAGCCAGTGCCATTGCGTTAGGTACTAGCGCCTCTGCATCCGCCACACCGACTATGGAAACAAAAGATAAAAAACAACTCATCCATCACGTGTTTTTCTGGCTGAAAAATCGTGATTCAAAAGAAGACCTCACTAAATTATTGGAAGGGCTGCGCACCTTGGAAAAGATTGAAACCATCCGCAGCCTTCATATCGGAGTTCCCGCGAGTACAGAGAAAAGAGATGTTGTAGATAATAGTTACAGCGCTTCCGAGCTTATGTTCTTTGATGATACAGCCGGTCAAAAAACTTATCAGGATCACCCTATCCATCAAAAGTTTATTGCGAATTGCTCGCACCTTTGGGAGAAAGTTATTGTTTATGATTCAATGGATGTTTAGTGGCTCTTGACTTCTTACGTTTCCGCTACCAATCACTTGTTAGTTCGAATAAAAAAATATTAACAATTTATTGATGTAGCTCGTAACTTTTTACATATTCGTGCATTAAGAGCCCCACGACCAAAAAATATTTTAGATTTAAGAATATCTCCCATAAGGAGTAAATAAAATCAACTTAAACCGCCCCGACTATGTCGGGGCGGTTTGCGTTTAGACATCTTAGAGCAAACTAACACTTGTATAGATTCGACATTGGTGAAGTAAAAACATGACGCAACAACGAAAAACACTTTTTGATAAAATATGGGACTCCCACGTTGTGAAGAGCAGCGAAGGATACCCTGATGCATTGTATATAGACCGTCATTTCATTCATGAGGTAACTAGTCCGCAGGCGTTTGATGGCTTGCGCAAGCGGAATGTAAAAGTATTCAACCCATCGCGCACCACTGCCACTGCCGATCACAACGTACCGACTATTGATCAGCATCTTCCTATTAAAGAGGCATTATCACGGCATCAGGTTGAAACATTGCGGAAAAATTGTCCGGAGTTTGGTATTGAATTATTCGATCTGGGTCATCCCTACCAGGGAATCGTTCATATTATAGGACCAGAATTAGGATTGACATTGCCTGGAATGACTATCGTCTGCGGTGACAGTCATACTTCCACCCATGGTGCATTTGGAAATATTTCTTTTGGCATTGGCACCAGCGAAGTAGAACAAGTTTTAGCTACCCAATGCGTTTTGCAGTACAGGCCAAAGACCATGAAAATTGAAATCAATGGTACGCTTAGCAAAGGCGTAGTAGCCAAGGATATAATCTTATATATCATTTCGAAACTTTCGGCAAGCGGAGCAACCGGCTATTTTGTTGAGTATGCAGGTGATGCTATCCGAAAACTTTCCATGGAAGCGCGAATGACAATCTGCAACATGAGCATCGAAATGGGTGCACGAGGTGGACTCATCGCTCCCGATGAAATAACCTTCAACTATATCAAGGGTAGAAGGTTTGCACCCCAGGGCGAGAACTTCGATCGCATGGTTGAGCAATGGCGCCAACTAAAGTCAGATGAAGGAGCACCCTATGATGAAGTGGTAAAATTTGATGCTACTGACATCGCACCTATGATTACCTACGGAACAAATCCTGGTATGGGTATCAAAGTAACAGATCGCATTCCAACCTTGAGTGAATTAAAAGACATTAGCGAACAACCTTCATTTTCAAAATCACTTGAATATATGGGGCTTCAACCTGGGGCCGCCATACTAGGACAAGCTATAGATTATGTATTTATTGGAAGTTGCACCAATGCTCGAATTGAAGACTTGCGATTGGTTGCTTCTATGGTGAAAGGAAAGCAAAAAGCATCTAATGTGGAAGTCTGGGTTGTACCTGGTTCGAAGCAGGTGGAGAAACAAGCGCGTGAAGAAGGCCTGGATAAAATTTTTGAAGAAGCTGGTTTTCAATTGCGTCAGCCAGGATGTTCAGCGTGTTTAGGCATGAATGAAGACAAAATCCCAGCGGGCAAATATTGTATTAGCACTTCGAACCGGAATTTTGAAGGAAGGCAAGGGCCAAAGTCCAGGACATTTTTAGCTAGTCCACTCAGCGCAGCGGCGGCAGCTATTACCGGCAAAGTAACAGACGTAAGAGAATTGGTTAAAAATTCATAAGCCTTCCATTCACGGATAACGATTAACAGATAACGGATAACTCCGATGAGCAAAGAAAAATTCATAACATTAAAAAGCACAGCGGTACCCCTGCCAATTGATAATATTGATACCGATCAAATCATTCCTGCACGCTTTCTTAAAGCTACTACACGAGAGGGTTTTGGAGAAAATCTTTTTCGGGATTGGCGTTATAACAATGATGAAATCCAAAAGGCTGATTTTGTTTTGAACAACCCAACCTATATCGGGAAAATTTTAGTAGCAGGAAAAAATTTTGGATGTGGAAGCAGTCGTGAACATGCCGCTTGGTCTATTTATGACTATGGATTTCGCGTAGTAATTTCGAGTTTCTTCGCTGATATTTTTAAGAACAACGCATTGAATAATGCATTGCTTCCGGTACAAGTTTCAGAGTCCTTCCTAAAGAAAATTTTTGCGCTTATTGAAAAGGACCATAAGACCCCCATCACAGTAGACCTCTCACAGCAAAAAGTAATTTTGGAGGATGGCTCATCAGAATCTTTTGATATCAACCCATACAAGAAAACATGCATGATGAACGGCTACGATGATATTGATTACTTATTGAGTTTACGCGACGAGATCAAACATTTTGAATTAGTACATTAAAGATGAAGAAAAAAATAATCATTCTTCCCGGAGACGGAATTGGAAAGGAAGTAACCGAAAGCGGAAAAAAAGTATTGGAACAAATCGCTGAGTGCTTCGGCCATGAATTTATTTTCGATTATGCCTTGATCGGCCATGAGGCCATAGAGTCTACCGGTAATCCATTACCCGATGAGACCTTGAAAAAACTTAAAAATTGTGATGCCATTCTATTTGGTGCGGTTGGCCATCCGAAATATGACAATGACCCTTCCGCCAAAGTAAGACCGGAGCAGGGACTGTTAAAAATGCGGAAGGAGTTGGGATTGTATGCCAATCTTCGTCCTATAAAACTTTTTGACGAACTGCTTGGGGCTTCCAGCATCAAACCTGAAATATTGAAAGGCGCGGATATTCTTTTCTTTCGCGAGTTAACAGGCGATGTATATTTTGGGGAGCGCGGTCGTAAGGATGAAAATAATACCGCATACGATACGATGATCTATTCGCGTTATGAAGTTGAACGCATTGCACACAAAGCTTTTAAAGCAGCCCAGACGAGAAGTAAAAAAGTAACTTCGGTCGATAAAGCCAATGTACTGGAAAGCTCCAGGCTATGGCGCGAGGTGGTTCAGGAAGTCGCGAAACATTACAGCGATGTAACAGTTGAACACATGTTTGTGGATGCCGCTGCGATGAAGCTTATTCAAAATCCCAGAAGCTTTGATGTAGTTGTTACAGGCAATCTTTTTGGCGATATTCTTACGGATGAAGCATCACAAATTGCCGGCTCCATGGGGATGTTGGCTTCCGCTTCGATCGGAGATACCGTGGGATTGTACGAGCCCATACATGGAAGCGCCCATGACATCACCGGAAAGGGAATTGCTAATCCGCTGGCATCCATCCTTTCAGCTGCGTTATTGCTGGATATCTCTTTCGGTTTGAAAGAAGAATCAGATGCCGTGATCAAGGCTGTAAGCCAAACTTTAAAAGAAGGATTTAGAACACGCGATATTGCAGATGCGTCAACGGTGCATGAAAAAATTCTTGGAACAGAAGTCATGGGCAATGTAGTTTGCAATCAGATCCGAATGAGCGTTTCTGTCGCTAGTTAAATAAATGTTATCGATAACGCACTATAAAATTCACACGTATAGAGCTGCATGCTCTGAAAAGATTATAACAAAAAAGTATGAGCAATAGAATTCAAATATTCGATACTACCCTTCGCGACGGCGAACAAGTACCGGGCTGTCAATTATCAACCGAAGAAAAAGTGGAGGTGGCGCGCAAGCTCGAACAATTGGGCGTAGATGTTATTGAAGCGGGTTTTCCGATTTCCAGCCCGGGCGATTTTTTATCGGTCGTTGGAATTTCAAAAGCGGTAAAGACAGGGGTTTGCGCTCTTACGCGCTCGAAAAAAGAAGATATTGATGTAGCGGCAGAAGCGTTGCATCATGCCAAACGCGGACGGATCCATACCGGCATTGGTTCGTCAGATATTCATATCAAACATAAATTTAACAGCACGCGAGAGAAAGTATTGGAACAAGCTGTCTGGGCGGTAAGCTATGCAAAAAGCAAGGGTCTTGAAGTTGAGTTTTTTGCAGAAGATGCGGGACGCGCGGATCTCGCATTTTTAGCGCAATTAGTCGAAGCGGTGATTCGAGCGGGTGCCGATGTGGTTAATGTTCCTGATACTACCGGATATTGTTTACCTCATTTATATGGCAAAAGAATCCAATATCTTTTTGATCATGTTGAGAATATCGATAAAGCCACGATCTCAGTTCACTGTCATAACGATTTAGGAATGGCTACAGCTAACACCATTGCGGGATTGATGAGTGGTGCGCGGCAGGCAGAAGTTACCATCAACGGTATAGGTGAGCGCGCCGGCAATACATCGCTGGAAGAAGTCGCTATGATTCTTCAAACCCATAAGGATCTGAACATGCACACCAATATTAAATCCGAGATGTTGTTTGAGTTGAGCGCTCTTGTTTCAGACATGATGCGCATGCCAGTACAGCCCAACAAGGCAATTGTCGGAGCAAATGCTTTTGCCCATTCTTCAGGAATACATCAAGATGGATTCCTCAAGAATTCAGAAAACTATGAGATCATCAATCCGGCAGATGTTGGAGCTCCATCTTCATTAATAATTCTTACAGCCCGAAGCGGACGTGCCGCTTTAAAACACAGGCTGGAGCGGTTAGGTTATCAACCTAATAAATCCGAACTGGATCAGTTATATGATCATTTTCTTACCCTTGCCGATGAAAAGAAAAACATCGTAGATGATGATTTGATGACACTGGTGGCCAATACGCCAATTCTTGTAACGCATAAATAGCCGGTAAACGGTAAGTGGCAATCGGTAGTCGGTTTGTTCTATACCGATTACCGATCACTCGTAGCTAATTGTTGAGGAATCTTTTTGGTGTACCATTGGCAAAACTATTTACAACTATTTCTTGCCCCTCTTTCTCTATATTGGCCCTTTATTATAAATTCAATTTATGTCGTTAGTGCGTTGTTTGGACAAACCCAAGATTCTGGTTCTTTTTTTATTTTTTTTGAGCCAATCCGTAATCGCGCAGGAATTCGGATTGCAGCTTTATAGTCTTCGGGACCAATTTGCAAAAGATGCCGTAACTACCATGGCCAAAGTTAAAGCGATGGGATTTAAAAATGTGGAAATGGCAGGGACTTATGGTTTACGATTTCCCGATTTAATGAAACTTCTTGCGCAGAATGAACTGAACGTTGTAAGTTTTGGAGGTGATTTTGAAAAGTTGGAGAAAACGCCACAACGCCTGGCGGAAGAAGCGAGAGCTTATGGTGCAAAATATATCGTGTGCTTTTGGATCCCCCACGATGGCGATAATTTTTCAATTGAAGATGTTGACAAGGCCGTAGAAGTATTTAATGAGGCGGGAAGGATCATAGCGAGAAATGGAATGTTATTTTGTTACCATCCCCACGGTTATGAATTTAAACCCTATAAAGACGGTACCCTTTTTGACTACATGGTCGAAAAACTCGACCCACGCTATGTTCATTTTGAATTGGATGTGTTTTGGATCAAGCAAGCAGGGCAGGACCCATTAGCACTGTTAAAAAAATATTCCACTCGCTTTGTGCTTTTGCATTTAAAAGATCGTAAGAAAGGAACTCCCGACACAACCAATGGTCAGGGGGATCTTGAAGCCAATGTTGTGTTAGGAACTGGCGATGTAGGTATCGCTGAAATTATGAAGGAAGCAAAAAAACTCGGAATCAAACATTATTTTATCGAAGATGAGTCTTCACGTGTGGAAGAGCAGCTTCCTAAAAGTCTAGATTATCTTAAATCGCTCCCTGAATAGGTTACTTATTTTCAAGCTCCTCAAAATCAATATCCAATACTTCGAATTTTTTCCAGCCAATAAAATCAAAGTGCCACCACTCAGAGCCGTTCACTTTGAATCCGTGCTTTTCCATGGCATTGATAAGGAGTGCGCGATTTTTTCTGATGAGAGGATCCTTCACCGGAGTTGATGGCCAGGCTTCTTTTGAGAAGGAATCGTATCCTGTAGGCATCTTCAACTCATTGCCTGTCTTTATATCAATAATTGTAAGATCGAGCGCGCAGCCCCGGTTATGACGTGATCCTCTGTACGGCGAAGCAACATATGTTGTATCGCGATACACTTCATAAAACTTCACCGTCGCTTTATAAGGACGATAGGCGTCAAAAATTTTTATCCCTAACCCCAGAGCCTTTAGATCAGCTTGCACTTTTTTCAAAGATTCAGCAACAGGTTTTCGTGCGTAAGCTTTGGAAAGGGAGTATATTCTTTCTCCCGTAAAATTATTCGTCGTCGCATATCTTATGTCTAACACAACGCCTGGGATGTACTTCTCAAGATCAATTAATTCTTTATCAGGGTTTAACTTAGCACTAGCAACATACGCGTTGAAAGTGGTTGGGTTCAATCCGTATTTGTTCTGCGCCGCAACAGAAATTGAGAGAATCAAGAATATGATTGCTAAAAAACGCATAAGGAAATTGAATGAAATAACGCAAGAAATTTACAACGCTATACTGTTGGTTTGTTCAGGATTTCATTATAGATATTAAAATTCTCTTCATCGAAGCAGCAAAAGATTACTTTTTGAATGGTGTCATCGCTGCTTAAAAAATCTTTCACAGCGCCAATGGCAATACCAGCAGCCTTCTTTCTGGGAAATTTAAAAATTCCAGTGCTGATATTCGGGAACGCAATACTTTTCACCGAATTGGTAACAGCCAATACCAAACTGTTTCGATAAGCACTAGCCAGCAATTCATTCTCATTTTCATTACCACCCGTCCACACGGGCCCAACAGCATGGATTACAAATTTCGCTTTGAGATTTGCGCCTGAAGTAATTACAGCCTCACCCGTAGGGCAGCCATCCTGCCGTTCCTTTATTCGTAAACACTCCTCCAGCAACTGAGTACCGGCTGCATGATGTATGGCACCATCAACTCCCCCGCCTCCCGTCAGGCTACTATTCGCTGCATTCACAATTGCATCAACTTCAAGTGTTGTTATATCACCCTGGAGAAGTTCAACCCGGTTCATATCTTATTTTTTGTATCGATAATTATAGTAACAGGTCCATCATTCACTATGTTCACTTTCATATCAGCACCAAACTCTCCGGTTTGAACGGACTTACCCAAACATACTTCAACGGCATTTACGAAGTCTTTGTATAAAGGTATAGCGAATTCCGGTTTAGCCGCTCTAATATACGATGGACGGTTCCCTTTTTTAGTGCTTGCATGTAAAGTGAACTGACTGACTATGATAATGTCGCCACCATCATCTTTAACGCTTACATTCATCACACCATTCGCGTCATTAAAGATGCGCAGGTTCACAAGCTTTGATGCTAACCATTGGATGTCTTCCTCTGAGTCTGCTTCCTCGATTCCAATGAGGCATAGAAGGCCTTTATTTATAGAGGCTTTGATATTGTTTTCAATAGTAACAGAGGCAGTGGATACGCGTTGAATAACTGCAACCATATACAGAGTGACAGGTAAGTTAATCCTACTTTGTGAAACACGAAAAAAGAAATCCTTTCTGTAAATATAGAAGGCTTTTCACTTACGACTTATACCTCAGCGCCCGGCATTCGGACTTGCTAAAAATTCATTCTTAACGGTCTGAAAACCTTTTTAATAAAAACCTTAAGGTCGTTGCAGGATTTCGACAGACCTTCAAAAATTTTGTAACTCTCCGGATTCATGGATGAGTTTACCTTCCTGATCCTGGGACGCAAAGTGAAGCATAGCTTTAGCTACTTTTATGGATTCAAGCCCTTTATATTTTCTAGGAATAACAAATCCAAAAATTTTATAAAAAAGTTTGGCAGCTTCTTCACCCGGTCGTACCTCCGTACGCGGGCCGGACAAAAATGATGGTCTGAAAATATGAACAGTCTGGAAGTCAATGGAAGCAACAGCTTCTTCCACTTCTCCCTTTACACGGCTATAATAGACCAAAGATTTCTTGTTTGCACCTAGCGAGGAAACCAATAAATATTGCTTTGCCCCCAATGTAAACGCTCTCTTGGCGAGCAAAAAAGGGTAATGAAAATCGACTTGGTAAAAATTCTCTTTTGATCCAGCCTTTGCCATTGTTGTTCCGAGACAGCAGAAAACATCGTCCGCTCGAAGCTCTTGATTCAATTCGCTTATTGTATCGGGCTCCATTTTGATCTGAACCAATTTTGAATGCACCGGTAATGCCTTTCGGGTTAAAGCGACTACTTTATCATATCTGCTGCTTGCCAGTAAGAGTTCAAGCAGTTGACTACCGATGAGTCCGGTACTGCCAGCGATCAACGCTGTTTTCATTGTACTGATATGGTCTGCGATTTTTCCCACGTCAGGAACTTATCAATATCGGCACCAATGGATTTATAAACCATCAGCAATACCGCAAAGTCATCGGTAAGTCCAAGGATGGGCATCAAGTCAGGTATCAAATCAATTGGATTGATGAAATAAAGGATAGCAGCAACAACTAGCAATAAACTCTTCCAGGGTATGGTACGATATTCTCCATGTGAATATGCTTTAAGTAATCTTCCCAATATAAAAAATTTTTCTTTAACTATTGCCGAATCGGTTTTCGTAAAATTGGTTTGCTGTAATTTCCGGGCTAGTGTTGAAAGCAATAAAATTATCCGACCAGGTTTACCCAGAAATCGTGAAGCTTTTTGTAAGGCAATTTGGAAAAAGCGATTGTCCAAGGTATTAAGCTGCATATAAATCAAAAGGTTTGTTGAATTTCTTTTTTCAATTCTGTCAATGCGTGAGCTATCGGATCAACTTGCTTACCAATCGATTTTTCAAATATCTTCCTCGACAAATCCAAACTGGTTGATTCCATTTTCATTTCACTTGACGCATCGTTAATGGTAACAATAAGATCCTCCTTTGCGTTCTTGATTAAATTCCAGACAGTTTCACTCATATAAACCTGCTGTGCCACGTTATGGTTATATTCATTTCGTATTTCGCTTAATAGCAACTGGTGAAATTCTCGGGATGTCATACCCGATGCATTTAGCCGCACTAATAAATTCTGCGGGGAAACACGTTCCAGAAAAAGCGCCATACGTTCGTACGCCTGTAACCTGTTGGGTAGTATAGTTTCTATACTACGACTGCGTACCTCAAGTTTTTTTAAGTCCAATTCCTTTTGAACAAAAGTCCGTACTAATAAATAAGCGGCATACAAAACAATAGAAGCCGGCACCAGAATTTTTATAAACTCGATAAGTGCATCCATAGAATCAATTTATCCCACATTGTGTTTGAAATTCAGGTAAAGATAATCCGTTATCCGATAATCTTAAAAGTGCGAGTTCAAGCGGACCATCGACGGATAACTATTAACAGAACCATTAACTGACAACGTTACCTCCTCTTCTCCAAACTTACAGAAGCTTTCTTGCACTTACCTCCGATGGGAGGATTCAATTTCGAAATGGTTAGCTCAACTGAAATAGCATTTGGAAAAGTTTCCAATACATCATGCGCAATTTTCTCGGCAACCGTTTCTAATAATTTAGAGGGTTGCTCCATTTCTTCCTTTACAATTTTAAAAAGAGTTTCATAGTTTATTGTTCCCACTAGTTCATCCGTTGTAGCCGCGAGTGAAAAATCAGTTTCCACAGCGACATCTACTTCAAACCAGTTTCCGGATTCACGTTCATGCGGATATACGCCATGAAACGCATGGAATTCAAGTCCCTCAAGAGCAACTCGTCCGATCATCCTATTTCATCAAAAAAAGATTTTTTCACATTTTTTGGTTTATCCGCCAGCACAGGCTGCATGTACAATTTCTTTTTCCAACACAGGTTCAGAATCTTTTGGGTCGGATCGAACAGTTTTCTCTGTCTCCATACTATTTGGGAAGGCTGCTCGTTTTGCTTCACGCTTTGCAATAGCGAGGTGCTTATCTGGGTCAAAATCTTTGGTCGCAATGCGCGAGCGTTCTACACGATCCAAAACATCCGACCCAAGGTGCTTGAGATCAGCTAATAAATCGTCGCGAAGGGTTTGCATTTTCTTATAACTCTCTACCAAAATTTTAAGCCTCTCTTCCATTTCTTCCAAGAGATCCCTGGCGCGGGTATCGGATTCCTCAATTGTATCGCGAGCTTTTAATTTCGCTTCGTTGATCATTGCCTCAGCTTTAAACTGCGATTCTTTTACATGAAGCTCAGCTGTTCTCCGGGCTTGCTCTATCACATTTGCACCCGTGTCCTCCGCGGTTTTTAATGTTTTATATAATGAGCTTTCAACCTCGCGGAGTTTGGTGACTTCACGTTCGGTTGCCTCCAGTTTAATCCGGCATTCCTTATTTTCATCCAGCACGCGTTCCCACTCCTGCGATAGTGTAAGTAAAAATGCGTTGACTTCATCTTTCTCATATCCTCTGAAATTTTTTTCAAAGGTTTTCTGACGTATATCTAAAGGTGTTACTCTCATACTGCTTGTTTTTCAAAATTTATATTCCAAACCGATATGGTGCGGTCATCGCTCGCACTTAGTAATTGATCCTTATATTTTGTCCACAAAACTTTATTAACAGACGTGCCATGCCCGGCATGTCGCGAACGATCGATTACTTTCAAAAGTGTCAACGCTTCAGCATCCCATACTTTTATGCTTTTATCCATGCTACAAGTTACAAAATGTTTATTATCCGGGCTAAATGCAAGATGATTTATGGCGTACATGTGCGCCACCACTTCGGCAGCCTGCGTATAAGTATTTGTAGCTGTCCCACATCTTCAGCCGTGCATCTCGCGAGCCACTCAACAGAAATTTCTTATCCGGTGTGTACTGAAGAGTGAATACAGAATTAGCATGTGCCTGCCATTCATGTTTTAATTTTAAGTGATCCAAATCAAACACCCGAATATAATTATCACTATATCCAACCGCTATTTCTCCGCGTTGTTCATTTACGGCAATCGCTCGCGCGCTTTTCTCCGATAGCTGAACTCGGTGTGTTATGGCTAAATGCTTGCTATCCACTTTCAGCACCATACCTTCTCCTGTGGCTACGAATAAATAATGACCATGCGACTTAAGATCAAATATGGCAGCCTGTGTCAGTTGTAACGAACCAATTTCATTTTTATTCTGCCAATCGAGAAGGTGAATACCCTCATAATTGTGTCCTACAATAAGAGCGTCACTTACAGCGTGATAGTGCATGGTGTAAATGGAATTCGGAAGCTTGGCAATCAGCGAGCCCGTTTCAGGATCCGCTAAATTCCATGCCACCACCATGCCATCACCGGATCCTGAAAAAATGAGCGCATCTTCAGGCGACGGTTCCAAGGTATAGACACTGTCGCGGTGACCCGTTAATGTGTGAAGTTTGGATACTTGAACAATTGACATTTTTTTTGGCTGCATACGGAACAATGGAAGATGCATGAAAGTTTGTCGAACATCACGCAGGTAGTACCAGTTTACAAACTCGGGCAATCCCCACTTTTGTTACTTATATGGAGTATTTGAAATTTTTTCTCAAAATTGAATGATAAAGCGAGACATACCAAATGCCATTAGAAAAAATCGTAGTTGAAGGCGACCGTGCCTGGGCGCTATGGCAGATCATCGAAGATGAAGAAAGCTTGATGTCTGAAATAAGCTCTTATGAAATTATATCAAATACATTGACCAATCCACAGAAACGACTGGAGTGGCTGTCGGGTCGTGTGGTTACAAAAAAAGTAATGGAGTCGCTTCAATTAAAATTCCTGGGGATTACTAAAGATGAATATGGTAAACCGTTTCCGAAAGGATATGATTATCAGCTTTCGTTAAGTCACTCTTTTCCCTTTGTTGCTGTGCTCATGGATAAAACTGAATCGGTGGGAATCGACCTTGAGCAACCGAAAGAAAAGCTTCTGCGAATTGCTTCTCGAGTCCATCATTCAGAGGAACTGGTGGACGCTGGAACCGATGTTGTAAAACATTGCATTTATTGGTGCGCAAAGGAAAGCCTGGTAAAATTATACGGGAAGAAAGACCTCATTTTCGCAGAAAACATGTTCATCCATCCGTTTCAACTCGAAAATGAAGGCGACATAATCGGTAAAATTATTACCGCTGGCGTCGAAAGCGTCATACCTTTACACTATGTCGTTTATCCTAACTTTGTTGTTGTTTTCACCAGTCGATCTAAACTATGAATAGAACTCTAATTACCTTGTTATTAGTTTTTGGGACGGCAACAACCCAAGCTCAACAGATACCCAATGTTTCACTCCCGAATGTTCTCAATGGGAAACCGGTTTCCCTGGATTCGTACCCCACCTGTTCGGGATTGGTGATTATATTTACCAGCAATGTTTGTCCGTATGATGAGTATTATCGCGGCCGTATAAATGCTTTGTCCAAGGAGTTTCAGGACAAGGTGCCTGTCCTTCTCATAAACTCAGGCCTTGATCCAGGGGAATCGGTTGATGCCATGATGAAAAAAGCGCAGCAACTGGGAATTTCAGTTCCATACCTGGCTGATAAGGCTCAAACTGTTATGCCCCTGTTTGGAGCCACAAAAACGCCCCAGGTATTTCTTTTAAAAAATACTGGAGGAAAGTTTTCTGTGGTGTATAGCGGAGCAATTGATGATAATCCGCAGGTTGAAGCTGATGTGCGCCGTTCCTATCTAAAAGATGCTATCGACATATTGCTAACAAATCAGAAAATTGAGACGCCTGAAGTTAGGCCAGTGGGATGTAGCATCCGGAAAAAATAAAATACCCAAAACTTCTTCATCTTGCATTCCCTGACTACCGTCAGGCAAGAGTGTTCCCTGCCTACCCCGACTTTTGTCGGTAGTTCGATGTTCAAATTAACGCCGACCACCAATCAACGAATAATGAATTCCGAAGAAGCCTACAATAGCTTTCGTCCGCTAATAGCAATCGTTGCGATAATAACAACAAAAGCGACAAAGTTGAAGATGAGCATACGTTTGTGCTTTGCTTCATCCATCGTCATACGTTTTGAAGTAGTTCGTGCCAGCGTTATTAATACTACGGCAATGAGCATAGCAAAAATATGTTCTACCGTCCAGTATCGAGTTGCTTTATCGCTCATCGTATCAGGGCCAAATTTTACAAACGGACTCACAAAGTATAGGATGAGGCCGATAAGCAGCTGCAAGTGTGTAAAGATGAACAGGTAAAGACCGAGCTTGTTATCCCATTTACCATAAGGCTGCTTATTGATCAGCCCCACAATGGCTTTAACGATAACAACAACGAGGGCTATCAGAATGAAGTAGCGAAGCAGGGAATGGGTATGGAGTAAGCCAGTATACATAAGTGAGTTGATTTAATGCCCCGAAAATAGTATAAAAAGATCAGTTCAAATGTGCTTCAAATTCTCGGTAGTATAATTTATTGGACAGGCCTCGTCTATATTTGATTTTATTTGTATAAGTATATTGCCAAAAGCGACTGAGTTTTGGTACTTTAAAACTTCATTGAAACAAACCTGTTATTTTAACGAACTATTAAATTTTAAAAAATGAAACGACTAGTTACCCTTGCTTTTACGCTGAGTGTGCTTTCAATTTCTGCACAAACCTTGACACTGAAATGGAAAACAGATACACTGCTCCGCGTTCCTGAATCTGTCTTACTGGATTCCAAAAACAATGTATTATATGTAGCATGCATCGATGGCAAGCCCGATGAGAAAGACGGCAACGGTTATATTGCTCAAGTCTCACTGGACGGTAAAATAAAAAATCTGAAATGGGCTACCGGCATAGATGCGCCAAAAGGAATGGGCCTCTTCAATAACAAGCTTTATGTAGCCGATATTACGCGCATCGCAGTTATCGATATTACCACTGGTAAAGTAACCAATACCGTTGAAATTGAAGGAGCTCAATTTCTGAATGACGTAACCGTTGATAAGTCAGGTAATGTCTATGTTTCTGATTCCAACACCGGAAAGATCCATATCATAAAAGACAATAAAGCCCAGGTGTATTTCGAAAGCCCGGAAATGAAAGGCGTCAATGGACTACTTGCTTTAGGCAGCGATATGTATGTTGTTGCCTTTCCTACCGGCGTCAACTATAAATTGAGTGCCGATAAAAAACTAACTAAGGTTGCCACTACAGCAGAAGGAGCGGATGGAGTAGTTCCCTTAAGTAAAGATGAATACCTGGTATCAAGCTGGCATGGAGAGGTGGATTATGTAAATGCAAAAGGGGAAGTAAAAAAACTTCTTGATACCCGCGATCAAAAATTGAGTGCCGCCGATATTGAATATGACCCAAAAAGCAAAACACTTTTTATACCTACTTTTTTTGCTAACGGTGTAATGGCATATACTTTTTCCAAGTAAATAAGAAAGTCTTCACTGCACTAAAAAGCGACCGGACTTTCAAAAAAGAGGACTGCTTCAGACATTGGGCAGTCCTTTTATTTAAAGATTACTATCTTCATGTTGAAGTGATCCATCGCATTGAGATTTTCTTCATTACTTATGAGCAAACAATTACTCAAAGATCTCGCGGACCTGGTGCAGGCTCAGGTTATCACGGAAGAGACAAGCCAAAGAATAAAAGAATACTACACGAATCAACCGAGTCAATCCTCTAATAGGTTGTTCATCGTTTTTGGGATTTTAGGATCTCTCCTGGTAGGTATGGGCATTGTGCTCATAATTGCTCATAACTGGGACACCCTGCCAAAAACTGCCAAGTTAGCGGTGGGTTTCCTTCCTTTGCTCATCGGTCAAGGTTTAGCAGCTTTGGTACTCTTTAAAAAATCCGCCGACAGAGCCTGGCGTGAAGGAAGTGCCGCTTTTCTTTTCTTTGCGATAGCCATTAGTATTTCAATTGTTAGTCAAGTGTATAACATTGAGGGGGACTTAGGTGGCTTCCTGTTTATTTGGATGTGTCTCTCCCTTCCAATTGTGTATGTGCTTTGGTCCTCTGTGGCCTCTTTATTATTTATTTTGGGAATTACCTGGT
This sequence comes from uncultured Bacteroidota bacterium, assembly GCA_963837415.1. GTDB lineage: Bacteria > Bacteroidota > Bacteroidia > Cytophagales > Cyclobacteriaceae > Chryseolinea. The sequence goes on from CAWING010000013.1 coordinate 905,428, forward strand.
ACGCCTGTGAAGTAGGGTACTTCAACTATCCCTATGGTCAGGCATTTGCTTATTGGACTTTACTGGCGCTCAGCATTCCCTTTTATTATCTGGAATTCATCCGGAAAAATCAAAAAAATAATTTCTTTTACTTCCATTCCTGGTTCCTGGTTTTATCCGTGACCGTTTGCCTGGGGATATTTGCTGATAACGGCGATGAGCTAATGATGACAGCTTACATGAGCTTGTTCAGTGGAGTTATCATTATGAGTCAACTGAAGGCGTTTGAAACAAACAGAGTTCTTACAAATGCATTCCTGGTGGTTGGTAGCCTGGGCGTAATTACGTTATTGCTGATGCTTAGCTTCGATTCGTATTGGAATGAGCTACATTTTGGAGAATCCTTAAAAGAAATCTTTTCCCTTGGTGAATTTTATGTCTCCCTCATCCTTACACTGATCGATGGGATTTTACTTTTCATTCTTCTGCGCACGCATGCTTTGGCCAGTGTCAATTCCAAGTCATTTGCCTTTGTGTTTTTTATAATCCTTTTTATCATCGGATTAAATTCCCCTGGACTGTCACAGTTGCTGATTAATTTACTTATCCTGCTCCTCGCAGTTCATACCATACGAGATGGAGCTCAACGCAATCACCTGGGTATTTTAAATTATGGACTACTTATTATTACCGCGCTGATAGTTTGTCGTTTCTTCGATACTGACTTTAGTTTTGTACTACGAGGTTTGTTGTTTATAGGAGTAGGCATTGGTTTTTTTGCCGCTAACTATTATATGCTTCAGAAAAGGAAAAGACAGGTATGAAATATAGTATACTGATTTCATTCGCGGTGATGTGCTTAGCGCAGTGGATCATACCAGGAAAAATGGTTTATGATAGTGAAAACGTTATCAAAGAAGGTGCTGTTTTGAAATTTAAGACCATGCCCATTGACCCTTCTGATCCCTTCCGTGGAAAATACATCACGCTAAATTTCGAAGCCAATTGCATCGAATTTGCAGACAGCACTGACTGGCAGGCAGGAGAGAAGGTCTTTGTAACATTTACTACAGACTCTGCCGGCTTTGCCATTGCCGAAAATATTTCGCGAACCGCCGGGGATTCAGATAGTTTTCTGCAAACAACGGTGGATTATGTTACCAACTATGATGGCGAGTATAAAGTCTGTTTTAAGTTACCTTTTAACCGCTTCTACCTCGAGGAATCTAAAGCATCGCAAGCGGAACAACTCTATTGGCAAGCCCAGCGGGATAGTTCTCAGATCGCTTACGGCCTTGTAAGCATGGGCGCCGGTCAGGCGGTGCTTAACAATGTTATTGTTAATGATAAACCAATTGTAGATATCATTAACAGCTTGAATGAAAAATAACCATGCCGTGATTTAGAAGGCGTCACAAATTCGAGACTACTTCTTCAAAACAGTAAATTCAACCCGCCTGTTATTTGCTCGGCCTGCTTCTGTTTCGTTGGTGTCAATGGCTTTGTTTTCACCATAACCATGAGCGCTGAGACGATAGCTTTCAATTCCCTGACCTATAATATAATCGACTACCGCCTGGGAGCGACCTTGAGAAAGATTTATATTATAATCATCCGAACCTTTGCTGTCGGTGTGGCCGGAAATTTCAATTTCCACGGTTTCGTTTTGCTTCAGAAAATCAACTACTTTATTAAGCTCCGTAAAAGACTCATCCTTTAACGTTGTTTTATCAAAATCAAAATAAATATTCTGAAGGCGAACCGTCAACCCGACCTCTATTGGTACAAGATATAGGTCTCTTGAAAATGGCGATAGTCCATCATCGTTTGCCTCTACGCTATCAGTAGCATTTAGATACCCTTCGGTGGAAGCTGTGATCACATACCACCCTAGTTCAGGAATTTCCTTTTCATACTTACCTCCGTCAGCGTTTACTTTAAGTTTAGTCTTGCGATCATTTTTCAATGCAATATCCAATTTTGCAGGGAGCAGTTTCTCGGTTTTCTTATCATAGACATTTCCGACGAGCAAAAGTTTTTTTGCTACGGGTCGAAGGAGGATGGCGATTGTTAAAGTCGTGTCCCCTACTAATTCTGGAATTTTAAATGTTTGTTCCTTCGGTAAAAAGCCGTCTGAGTTTGCTGGTACTGTATATTCTTTAATTTCTGGGAGCTTTATCTCAAATTCTCCGGAAGTATTCGAACGAAGCCTGACCGGTAGCCTGTCTGTTACCCGCACCTCCACGTTTGATTCAATGGGTTGCATGGTTTTTTCATTGTACACTATACCTTCAAGGGTAATCTTAAAGGTTCTTGGGACTAGAGCATATAGATCCAGTTGCGCCCCATCTAAGGCTTTGTTAGCCCTGCTGGTAAATACATTTCCGGCATTATCAATGGTAAAATAGAAATCCAACGCGCTGGTATTAATGGGCTTTCCCATATTTACGGGTTCACGCCCAATTCGACCAAGTTTCATCTTGTCGGACGGACTTGTATATATCAACTCCACCCTGACGTCCTGGGGCCTGGCGTGCGCTTGCAAAATATAATGCTTTCTGATCTGGACTAATAAAGGGTCCTACATCATCCGTGGATGTGCTCAATATTAATTTTTCGGGTCTTGAAAATGAGCCATCAGGCTGTTGGTGGCTTGCGTACAAATCACTGTTTGGACTATTTGCCACTTCACTGAAATAGATGATAATATGTTTGCCATCGGCTGACATAGACGCTCCGTAAAAGCGTCCTTTATTCATCGACTTAAAATCTTTTACTTCCAATTCGCGAATAGAATTTCCTTTGACAATTGAAAATCCTTTTTCCCCTTGGAGCTCCCTCCCTTAATAAATAAACTTCCATCAGCAAATATCGTGAAGACCTGATTCGACCGGTGAATATTGAACGGTGAGCGCCATATGTTGCGCTTGTCCCCATGCACCGGTCTCATCTTTTTTGCTTACCCAAATATCTTGTGTATCATCCTTGCCCATGGTATTGTCGGGATGATCCTGAACAAAAAAATAAAGTGTATTTCCTTCAGGAGAAATAACGGGAGCAGCTTCGTGATGAAACGTATTTACAGTTTTATCCATTTTCACCAGCTCATAGCGGGAGGAAGATTGCTGGCCAAAAACGGTTAAACTTAATAGCGATGAAATGAGTGATAACGTTATTCGCATAGGGGATTTTCAATCAGCTAAGATATTATATTCCTCATAGTCAATTTTCCGCAAAAACGCTCGATACCTTACAGCCAGACACGAACAACATTAGCATGCGATTGAGTGTATATTCAAACGCCTAGGTCGGCCCCATCGGCAATGATTAAAAGTAGTTCTTTGACTTCCTCAGCTTTTGTATGCTCGCCCATTTTATCAAAGGACATAATCAGGTTTCGGAAAACCCGGCGAATTATTTCCAGGTTGGAGCATGGCTCAAAGAATGAAGATTGTGGCGTAAGATGAAGTTCATTGATATAATTTTCAATATCCTGCTTGGAGAATATCAAGCCCTTATTAAATGCATTGATATAAAACTGTGCATGCTTCTCGTCTTTGTACGTAAGTACAAAGAGATTCGGAAGATTTACACCATGTACTGGAAGCTTTAACTTCTGGGCTACCATCATATAGATGATGCAAAGGGTTATTGGATTTCCTTTGCGTGTTTCCAGCACAACATTGATCATAGAGTTTCCGGGGGAATGGAAATTTTTGGTATTAGCCCCAAACTTTAGTTTACTAAATAAAACGCTATTGACAACTTTAACCTGATCAAAGGGATAAAGATCAGGTTTGAACTCCAGCCATGTCTCATAATAAATTTGCTCCAGGTCTTGCTTTAATTTGATGAGTTCAAGATCAGGATATTGATAAGTAGCCACCAGCCACATACCGGTAAGCAAATCTTTATCTTCGCCTGCATACCATTCTTTAATACGTTCCTTTAAAAGTTCATATTGCAACGTATGAATTAATTCCTCAATTCTTCGTTGAACGAGAGAGTTGAAATTACTCTCCCACTCCTGTTCCAAAAAAGGAATAATTGTTGTTCCTAAAGAAAGAATTTTATCCTCTACGTGAGAAACAATTTGAGCATCCTCATCATCGAGCAGGGACACAAGCGCTTTAATTTCTGCTTCCTTCAACTCTTATTAAAATTAATTATGCTAAGCTAAAAAAAATCATCAAAATATCCACTCCGACCACTATTATATCCCTCAGAACGCTTCACATTCAATTCAGGTTTGAATAATTCCTACATTAAACTTCTCAATTGATCGCATGATTCGCTGCTTCAATTCCCATTGAAATTACTTTCCTTGTTTCTAATGGATTGATAATACCATCAACCCATAGACGGGAGGCTGCATAATATGGACTTAGCTGTTCGTTATAACGATCCGTAATTTCCTTCAATAAATTTTCCTCTTCTTCTTTTGTTATGGTTTGGCCTTGAGCTTTTAATGTACTAACCCTGATCTGGAGCAAAGTTTTGGCAGCAGATCCACCGCTCATAACCGCAATTTGTGCAGTAGGCCATGCAAAAATTAAACGTGGATCATATGCTTTTCCACACATCGCGTAATTGCCGGCGCCATACGAATTGCCAATGATGATCGTGAACTTCGGAACGGTAGAGTTAGCCATGGCATTGACCATCTTGGCTCCGTCTTTAATGATACCACCCTGTTCGGCTTTGCTACCCACCATAAATCCGCTTACATCCTGGAGAAAAATAAGTGGAATTTTTCGTTGATTGCAATTCATAATAAACCGCGCGGCCTTAATCAGCAGAATCCGAATAAATCACACCACCCATCTGCATTTCGCCTTTCTTGGTTTTCACCACACTTCGTTGGTTGGCAATGATACCCACAGCCCAACCGTCGATTCGAGCCGTGCCACATAGCAAGGTTTTTCCAAACAACGCTTTGTACTCTTGAAACTCTGAAGCATCAACGAGCCGTTCTATAATTTTTAAAGTGTCATACGGTTTTACCCGATCTACAGGTAAAAGCCCAAAAATCTCTTCGGGCTTTTCCTTTGGAGGTTGACTCGTTGCACGATTAAAACCGGCCTTGTCTTCAATTCCGAATTTATCGAAGAGCATACGTATGTAATCAAGGCACGCCTGGTCGGTCGGAAATTTATTATCTGTAACTCCTGAAATTTCACAATGTGTTGTTGCTCCTCCTAATTTTTCGTTATCGACATCCTCGCCGATAGCAGCCTTTACCAAGTATGAGCCGGCCAGAAAAATGGAACCGGTTTTATCAACGATCATTGCTTCATCTGACATAATGGGCAAATAGGCTCCGCCTGCTACACAACTTCCCATAATGGCGGCGATCTGAATAATGCCCATGGCCGACATCTTTGCATTATTTCTAAACTGTCTTCCAAAGTGTTCCTTGTCAGGGAAAATCTCATCCTGCATAGGAAGAAACACACCAGCACTATCAACCAGGTAAACAATAGGCAATCGGTTTTCCATTGACATTTCTTGTGCACGAAGATTTTTTTTTGCTGTAATCGGAAACCATGCGCCAGCTTTTACAGTGGCATCATTGGCAACAATAACGCACTGCCTTCCTGCTATATATCCTATTCCTGTAATAACTCCTCCCGAGGGACAACCGCCGTATTCTTTGTACATCCCTTCTCCTGCAAACAAGCCAATCTCTAAAAATTCGGCATCCTTATCAATCAAATAGTCAATGCGCTCGCGCGCTGTAAGTTTTCCTTTCTGATGTTGCTCCTCTATTTTTTTTGCACCACCGCCCTACCTTAGTTTTCTTCGATTTATGTTGAAGCTGATCTATTAGCTGCCTGAACTGATCTTCATTTTTATTGAATTCTAAATCGTGCGGTCATGAGAGAGAGATTAAAAATTGGAAGATTGAAAGATTTCCTTTAATCTTTCTTCTGTTGGTCTTTTTGTTTCTTTAAATCACGTTCAATTCTGCGTTGACTTTTTCCCAGGGGCGCCATAAAATGTTTGGGATTGGAGTTGAAATGTTTAGCTAAGGAATCAACTGAGTTTAGCAATTGATTCAAATTCATATAAAGTGAATCCTCTGTCATTAATTTACTCATTGTATTATCACCCTTATTCAATCGTGATAGCGTTTCATTCAATTTGCCTAAGACTTTGCTGTGCTTTGTTAACAGTACCATTAAGTTGCATCATCTTCAATGAATCCGACAATGTTTTAAAATTCGAAAGTGTGGGTTTTAATTCTTCCAACGTACCATTCAGATTACCAGCGACGGACCTAAAGGTTGAACCCAAGTCATCAATATTAGAATTTGCAGTGTTAAGCGTTCTGTTTAGTAGAGCTGGTGTATTTTGTAAGCGAAGGAACATTGTATCGATTCGTTTCGTATTTCTTGCTAATCCTTCCAGAATGGTATTCAGATTTTGCAATGTAATTTGAAGATTCGTAGCAACAGGCTGCGCGTTTTGTTGAAAGAAGTCCATGATTCCTTTTGCTACGTCTGATCGTAGGGTATCTTTAGGTTCCAACCGTGCGCCTCCTTCCCCAATCAGCAATTGAATAAACCGTCCTCCCAGCAGTTCACCATTCAATAGTGCAATTGAAGAATCTGTTACAACAATTTCTGAATCGATATCTAGTTCTACCAGCACCCGGTTCAATCGTTGCTGAATTTGAATTTTACTCACTCTGCCTACAGCGTAACCGTTTAAAAAGATCTGATTCGATTCCGTTAGTTTATCTACATTCTCATATACGGCATAATATTTTTTGGTGGAAGAAAAAAAGTCAATGCCTTTTAAAAAATTAAAACCAAAGTACAACAGGGTAATGGTAACGACCATAAACAAGCCGACCTTAAATTCTTTGGATAGTTTCATGTTAATAATGTTTTTAAAGACTATATATGCTATGTAAGCTCATTTAGTCTTTGTCAGAGTGCATGATTGGAGTTCATAGAATCTGGACAGAATTGCGTTAATTTATGGATTCTACTTCATTTTTATACTCTTTAAAGGCTCGGTAGATTCCTGACGCGATCAATTCCTGTCCTTCGTCGCTGGCCAAAAATTTTTCTTCATTGAATTAGATCAAGAAACCTGTTTCGATCAATACACTCGGCATGGTGGTTCTCCATAAGACTAACAAATCCAGCCTGTTTAACACCCCGACTAACCCGACCAACCCGGTTTTTAAACTGATCTTCAATCTTTTGCGCAAATTTTAAACTGCTTTCCTGATAAGCGCTTTGTGTCAAGGTGAATAATATATAGGATTCAGGACTATTAGGATTGAACCCTTCGTATCTTTCCTCGTAGTTTTCATCCAAAAGAATAACAGAATTTTCCCGTTTTAGCCATGGCCAGATTTCCTTCATCTTTATGAAGACCCATCACAAATGTTTCTGTACCAAAGGCCTTGGTATTAGGATTGGCGTTCGCATGGATACAAATGAAAAGATCGGCTTTGTTTTTATTCGCAATATCAGCACGTTCGTCCAACGGCACAGTAACGATCATCCTTTCGGGTATAGATGACTTTTACACCGGGTAAGTACTTTTCAATATATTTTCCAACTTTCAAGCGCAATATCTAGAGCAAGTCTTTCTCTTTACAAATTTGCCCTGTGTTCCTTGATCTTGACCTCCATGACCTGCATCAATGACCACGACATCCACTTTAGAATCTGGAGGTGTAAAAGTACTGCCGGAATTTAGCAAGGTTATTGCTATTAGTAGCGCTGTTAATCCTATATTCCTCACGTTCCGTTCAATGTTCAAAGTATTTGCAATAACTTTATGCAAAATTGTGAATTTTTCACTAAAAGCTAAAGTACTGTTCTTTCAACTTGGCACGCGTGCAATATTTTATAAGTTTCATACTCATTTTTTTCATTGTTACAACTGGCTATGGGCAGGTGGAATCAGAAGTTAAAACTCCTCCCGATATATTACCGATAAAGGCTGATACTTCTCACATCAATCCAGACTCCATTATTGTTGCAACCGATACAATCCGAAAAGCTGCATGATTCCACCAAAGTTCAACCCAAAAGGGATATTGAAACAACTATCAACTATTCTGCCAGAGATTCGATACGCGCCAGTGTTGATGGAAAACTCATTTGGCTTTATGGTGATGCCAAAATTAAGTATGGTGAAATCGAATTGGAAGCGGAAGAGATTACCATTGACTATGGCAATAACACACTTAACCGCACACGGCATACGGGATTCACTTGGCCAGAGGGTTGGTTATCCTATTTTCAAAAATGGTCCTGAATTGTATGAAACCAAAGACATTATTTACAATTTTAAAACTAAACGAGCCCGGATCAGCGAAGTCGTCACCACCATGGGGGAAGCCTATCTTCATGGTGATGTTGTGTATAAAAATGAAAAAGGTGAATTGTTAAGCAAACGGAACAGCTACACCACCTGTAATCTGGAGCATCCCCATTTCCTGATCCGCGCCACGAAGACCAAAGCTATACCGAATGATAAAATTGTAGCAGGCCCATTTTACTTCGAATTTAATGATATCCCATTGCCCGCAGGCTTTCTATTTGGCATGTTTCCTTCTCCAAGGAGAAGCGCCTCCGGTATTATTTTCCCCTCCTACGGTGAAGAGCGAAGAAGGGGATTCAATCTCCGAGGTGGCGGATATTTTTTTGATATCAGTGAATACATAAAGCTTGCTTTAACGGGAGATATTTATTCAAAGGGTGGGCATGCGATATATGCAAACTCAAGCTATATGAAGCGTTATAGGTATAACGGCACCGTTAACTTTGCGTATTCCAAAAACCCGGAGTCGAATGATAAAATCGAAAATACAAATTATACAAAAGATTTCCGTTTGACCTGGAGCCACTCCCCGCAATCAAAAGGCACAGGAAGATTTGCCGCCTCCGTCAATGCGGCAACCGCTACATTCAATAAAAACAACTTCTTGTCCTACGGAACACAAGGCAGCACGTACAACAATTCCAACTTAAATAATATCACGGCAAAACTCAGCTCCAATGTCTCATATAGTAAACGTTTTCCCGGCTCTCCTTTTTCATTAGGGCTAAATGTTAATCACAGCCAGGATTTACAAACTAAGGCGGTTGATTTGTTGCTTCCCAATATTAGTCTGAACATGACAAATATTTATCCTTTTCAACGTAAATCTGGTAAGACGGGCCCGCTGGATAATTTTTCGATAGCCTATACGATGAATGCGTATGAATCGCATAACAAATAATATAGGGCGAGTACCCGTAAGAGCTGTGAAAGATAGCATCGCCCCTTTTACCATGGACAATCTACCGTTGTTTTTCAAGAATGCCCGCAAAGGGATGCAGACACACCATCCCAACTTCATTTTCTTTTAAAGCCTTGCGCCATTTTACAGTATCTCCTTCCGTTAGCTATGAAGAAAAATGGTACGGTGAAAAGTTGGATTGGGCATATAATAGCGATTCAACATTGCTCGTTAAGAACGGATACAATTAAGGGATTTAATCGTATTGCCAACTATTCGTTTAGTGCTTCGCTTACTACGCGTATCTATGGTATCTATAACTTTAAAAAGAAAACCAGCAGGATAAAAGCTATCCGGCATGTTATTAATCCCACAGTCTCTTATAGTTACACACCTGATTTCTCTACTAATCCAAATTATTTTCAACGCTTTACTGACAAAAGTGGAAGGGAAATTTTCCAGGATCGTTACCAGGGATTCGTTTATGGAGGTTCAGGCCTGGGGCATAGCAGCGCCCTCGGTTTCGGTATTGGGTAATAACATAGAGATGAAAGTGCAAGGACCCCAAGATTCGGTAGCCAGAAAAGTAATGTTGCTAAACAATCTTTCGCTTCAATTCAAGTTATAACTTCATAGCCGATTCTTTCAAACTAGCTCCGATAAGTATATCGGCAAATACAAATATATTAGATAACCTGTTGAACATTAATTTATCTGCTACCCTTGATCCATATAATATTATTAATACGAATGCTGAAGGAGGCGGTATGGCGTTGAAAAAAGAGTGGATCAATTGCGTGGAAGAGTGGTAAGTTAGGTCGCATAACGAATGCAACCTTGGCTATGAGCACGAATCTTAATCCGAAAGCCAGAAATAAAAACACCAGCAGTCGGGAAAAAATCGGTAAGTCAGATTTACCCGAAGCAGGAAAAAGAATTCTTGCTCCAAAATCCGGATGCGTATGTTGACTTTGACATACCCTGGAGTATGAATGTTAATTATAACCTTAACTATACACATGTTGTCAAGGCAAGAGCCAGCTGTTACCCAAACGATTAACTGTCTCGGGTGAGTTATCACTTTCCGAAAAATGGAAGGTAACGTACAGTACAGGTTATCATTTTGAATCAGGAGAATTTACACAAACCAACATTGGTATTGCGCGTGACTTACATTGCTGGACGATGCGCGTTGACTGGACACCCTTCGGAAGGTTTCAGCAATTTTTCTTTACGATAAACGTAAAGTCATCACTGCTTCAAGATTTAAAATTGGAGCGTAGAAAACCATTCTACGATAATTTGTGAGTCATCAAAAGTTGTCAGGTTTGACGTTCTCAGTTCATGGTTACGTAAAACCTTAAACCTTGAACGTGGAACTTTGAACCTACTTTAGCCATCCCTCCACTTCTTCCATAGTGGGATTTTTTACATTTTCCAGTTTCATTTTTTTTCGCAATCCACATACATCATTAAAGAGCTTTGAGGCTTTCATCTCTTTTAATTGTGCTTTGGATGTAATTCCTAATTTTTGAAGGATTGGCACCAAGTCATTTCGAACACCCAGACTTTCAAAATCTTTTTCCGTTAGTTCAGCCACCGGATTTTCCGGTTTCATTTGAGGAAAGAAAAGAACATCCTGTATGGAAGCTGAATTAGTCATGATCATGGAAAGACGATCTATTCCAATGCCCAGGCCAGCCGTTGGAGGCATTCCAAATTCAAGAGCCCGCAAAAAATCTTCGTCTAATGTCATCGCTTCCTCATCCCCCCGCTTGCCCAACTCAAGTTGTTCTTCAAAGCGTTGACGCTGATCAATAGGATCATTTAACTCACTAAACGCGTTGGCAATTTCTTTACTATTGCAAATGGCCTCAAAGCGCTCCACTAAGCCAGGCTTGCTACGATGCTTTTTAGCCAGGGGTGACATCTCGATAGGATAATCTGTAATAAATGTTGGTTGAATCAGATGAGGCTCACACTTTTCTCCAAATATCTGATCGATTAGTTTTCCTTTCCCCATGGTATTATCCATAGGCACATGAAGTTGTTTGCAGGTACTTCTAAGCTCATCCTCACCCATATTTGAAATATCAATACCTGTAAAATGTTGAATGGCTTCGAACATGGTGTAGCGCTTCCAGGGGCGTTTAAAATCAATTATTTTATCACCTACTTTCACTTGCGTTTTTCCGTGAAGATCAAGCGCTGCTTTCTCTATCATTTCTTCTACAAGATCCATCATCCAATAGTAATCTTTGTAAGCAACGTAGAGTTCTATCTGTGTAAATTCCGGATTGTGAAAGCGTGACATGCCTTCATTCCGAAAATCTTTGGAGAATTCATAAACGCCATTAAACCCCCCTACAATCAATCGTTTCAAATAGAGCTCATTGGCAATGCGCAAATACAACGTCATGTCAAGGGTGTTATGATGCGTTTTAAAGGGACGCGCAGCAGCACCTCCGTACAAGGGCTGCAAAATGGGCGTTTCCACTTCCAGGTATGCTTTCGCGTTCAGGTATTGACGCATGGAATTCACCAATTGCGTCCGTCTTTATAAACGTATCTCGTACTTGCGGATTTACAATCAGATCAACATACCTCATCCGATAGCGTTGTTCGGGATCGGTAAAGGCATCGTGGCGGGTAACTTTCCCCTGATCGTCAGCCGTCTCCTTGACAACAGGCAGGGGGCGCAATGATTTTGATAGTACCGTCAGACTTGTAACATGGATCGAAATCTCACCGGTTTGGGTAGTAAAGCCATAGCCCTTCACACCAATGATATCTCCGATATCAAGAAGTTTTTTAAAGACCGTGTTGTACAGTCGTCTTGTCATCAGCAGGACAAAGATCATCTCTGCGAATGTAAATTTGGATACGTCCAGTTTCATCCTGCAATTCCGCAAATGAAGCGTTCCCCATGATTCGACGGCTCATGATTCGTCCCGCAATAGAGATCTGGCGATAATCGCTTTTCTGACGTTCGTAATTTGTCAGGATTTCATGAGCTGAAGCATTTACCTCAAACAGTTCGGCCGGGATAGGGATTGATGCCAAGCTTAGCAAATTCCTCCAGGGTCTTTCTACGAATAATCTCCTGTTCGCTCAATTGCATATTTCGAAAATTTTGGCAAAAATACGTGAATTAGGGAGAGGGAAAAATCGTTCAGAAATATTGAGGGCATGTGAAATTGAGGGCCTAGGCATTTTTAAGCAGACGAACTGCTCTCCTTCGTTTGATTTCCTTTCTGATCAGTGTCAGTTCCCGGCTGCTTTGCCCCGCAACTGAAGTATTTTCTTCTGCCCTTCTGAAAGAGATACGGCATAACAGCGCGAACCGGGCCATAAGGAACATATTTGGCTACGTTGTATCCTGCACTTGGCTAAGTTAAAGGAAATGTTATCGCTCATGCCTAAAAGTTGTGAGAACCATATGCCGTTTATCGTTATTTTTCATGCTATGCTTATTCATGAGAATCGTGAGATAGTAGATTGCTGTATTCATTGTGCGATCCGCACATGAGGGCGATGCGTTGTTTATGCTCAATGCAAAAAGTCAAGGCTTCGTTAAAGGCATTGTCCGTTGCTTCCTTATCCGGAAATATGGGACTGGGATAATCTAACGCAGTCGGCTCGATCACGTTCTTTTTCCATATAAGCCCCCCGCACTAGCTTGGCTCCTAAAAAATAATTATTTGCATGGTGGCATTGATGATAAGCATCACGAAGATTTCTCGCGGCTGGCCATTCGGTATAATTGAAAAGTATTAAAAACAATTGCCTGTTGTTGGTTGTATTTCTTCATCATCGTGATAGGCAAGCAAATCGATAGTGTCTTGAATCCAGGTTTCTTCTGCGTCAATAAGCACCGGGATTTTATATACATCGGCTTTAGCACATATTTGATCGACGCGTTCCTCCACGCGTTGAAAGGCATGCTGCTCGGCTTCAGTAAGCGTAATCTTTTTTTTGAACCTTTTCCAATAATGCTGACGAACGCTATCCCGGTTACTTTAAAAACAGAAAAGGGAATATTTTTCGAAGCATGTGCCTTTTCGATTGTTCGAATGGTTTCCTCCAGGGTGGAGTCAAAACCGGATTCAGATTTTTCTCCTTCAACCGAATAATCAAGTATGGTGTTGAACCTTATATTTCGCCAATAGGTTGATTGTTATTTCGCTTTCCTCAATACTTTCTCCGCCACAAAAATGATAAAAGATAGTATTTTTTATAATGCCTTCCACTGGCAGCCTAAGCATCAGGACTAGTTTCACCAAGTTGATAGCAATGGTTGAAATCCAGGGATGGTTAATAAGACTAAAAATAAAATGAGCCTTCCTTAAAGCTGCATTGGATTTATATTTAAAAGCAACTGAAGTATCTTCAAACGAAATATTGGGCATTGCATCCATACGCAAAATGACTTAAATATAGTCGTAATTCGACCGGTATAATGTCGAAAAGCTGGAAATTGCCTTTACTGGGTTTTTAATAACTTTCGCTAAAAGATTTGCGCCGCTCAATGCTCCCTGATAACATTTTGTTATCCAGCAATACTTAAAGAAGACCTACATTAGATTTCTTAGTCAAAAAAAATACAGCAGCCTGGCCGTATTGGTTGATGAGAATACGCTTTCGCTATTGCTATCCCCTCATACAGACAGCCCTGCCAAATCATTTTACCATAAAAGTAAAAAGTGGAGAGGCAGAAAAAAATTTAAATACCTGTACTACGATCTGGCAAGACATGACTGACCATAGCCCTTGATCGCCATGCGTGCATGATCGTACTTGGCGGAGGTGTTTTGGGGATATGGGGGGATTCTGCGCGGCAACCTATAAACGTGGAATTGATTTCATTCTGATCCCTACAACCCTTCTTGCTCAGGTCGATGCAAGTATTGGTGGCAAATTGGGTATTGATTTTAATCATTTTAAAAATCACATCGGTGTATTTCAAAAACCGGTACTCACGTTGGTGAGTTCTAACTTTCTTGAAACTTTGCCACAGTCGGAACTCAAGTCAGGCTTTGCGGAAGTAATCAAACATACGCTTATCTCCGATGCAAGCATGTGGAAAGAAATTTCCTCTAAACCATTGGGTGATCAGGATTGGAAAAAACTCATTCAAACATTCTGTAGAATTTAAGGCTCGGATAACCACCGAGGATCCAACGGAGAAAGGGTTGAGAAAAATTTTAAATGCAGGCCATACTATTGGTCATGCTTTGGAAAGTTATTTACTGGCTAAGGGAGACCGCATCCTGCATGGCGAAGCCATCGCTGTTGGATTGATCACAGAAAGTTTTATAGCACGACAGCAGGATTTGATTGCCGAAGATGATTTTCAATTGCTTTGCGATTTTATTCTAAAGATTTATGGAAAAATAAGAATAGAAAGCACAGAGCTGGATACTATTGCGCAACTTACCTTGCAAGACAAAAAAAATAAGAATAATAAAATTTTGTGTGTTCTTCTGGACGGTATTGGAAAAGCGAAATGGGATTGCGAGATCGATCTTGAATCAGTAAAGGAAGCTTTATCATTCTATCGGATGATTCAGATATAATAAGTATCTGATTCGTCTCTATAAATTCTGTCCGACTTTAAAACGCTCCTCAAACTTTCTGCTTTTTTATACACAAAGTCTTTGGTTTTCTCTTTTCTGTGGCCAGTAAGCAACCATGCGGCTAGCAAGACACTTGATGCGAAACTTACCCCGATAGCAATTTTTCCTGTCGTGTTCATACAAATCCACTAACTTTGAATCTACTTTAAAGGTTTCATTGAATTTAAAAAAAAAGTTTTCACAAAGCATAATTTGCCTACCAAAAATTTAAACATTGGATACATTCATTCAAATTAAACGAACGTATGTTTTGTCGGGTGAGGCCTCTTTGCTTCCGGCCTCAAAAAGCATCAGCAACCGCGCGCTTATCATCAACGCTCTGGCCGGTGGAAAATCAGACCTTCGCAATCTTTCTGATGCAAACGACACTCAACTCATGCTGCGCCTGGTCAATTCAACGGATAGGATAATCGACGTTGAGGATGCTGGCACTACGATGCGATTTCTCACCGCCTATTTTTTAGTGACCAATCAGCAGAAAATTCTTACAGGAGCGCCCAGAATGAAAGAACGGCCCATTGGAATTCTTGTTGATGCTTTGCGTCTTTTAGGGGGTGAGATTAAATATCTTGAAAATGAAGGCTTCCCTCCGATCGAAATAAAAAAATTTACGGGCCAAAAAACCAATACCGTACGAATCCGCGGTGATGTTAGCAGTCAATATATATCTGCTCTTATGATGGTGGCGCCTATGTTACCAAGTGGATTAACACTTATTCTTGAGGGTAAAGTAGGGAGTCGTCCTTATATTGAAATGACCGCTTCATTAATGAAACATTTTGGAGTTCAGTGCAGCGTCCAGGATGATAAAGTTATAATTCCTCATCAATCCTATAAAGCCGAGCCCTTTACTGTTGAATCCGATTGGTCAGCCGCAAGCTATTGGTTTGCATTCACTGCCCTGGCAGAAAACGCTGAAATCAAACTACCAAAACTTTTGAATAATTCCTTACAAGGCGATAGCGCGATCGTGGAGATTATGGATTCATTAGGAGTAAAAATCTTATTTGAAAACGATTTGCTGACATTGTCAAAAAAGGAAAGTAAGCGCGAGCTTCAATTGGATTTTACACATTGTCCGGACTTAGCTCAAACCATAGCTGTAGTCTGTGCCGCTAAAAATGTCAAAGGATATTTTACGGGGTTAGAAAGTTTGAGAATAAAGGAGACGGACAGGATAATAGCATTGCAACATGAACTGCGAAAAATTGGAGCTGATCTAGTAGAAGACGCTGAAAAATGGACGTTAATTCCTTCAACTAACTTGCCTAAAACAGCGTCATTTTCGACTTACAAAGATCATCGAATGGCCATGGCTTTCGCTCCACTAGCAACATTGATGGACGTGACAATAGAAGAGCCTGAGGTAGTCAGAAAATCGTATCCTAATTTCTGGAACGATATGAAATCTTTTGGTTTTTTAGTTCACCCAATTGCCAGCGTGTTAAAATAGGTGGGAGCGTAAAGCAGGCGACTGCCATACCATGAGAACATTTCACCATCCACTAACAAAATTTTTGATTTAGGAGTAATACGATGAAGTTCATCGACATGACTATGTTTAAAGGGAAATGGTTCCGATGAAAGGAAGATGTAATCAGGCTCTGCTTCTTTTATTTCTTCCGAACTTAGTTCCGGATACCGTTCTTTAAAATCAATTGCATTCTTTAAACCAATTGTAGTTAGCAAGGAATGTATGAAGGTATTTGTGCCAGCAGCCATCCAGGGATGTCGCCATATAAGATAGAGAACGGACTGGCCGTTATACCTTTTTATGGTATTGAATTTATGAGAGATATCCTCCGTAATTTGATTTGCTTGGAGTTGCTTATCTGTTAGCTGACCAATTGAAGTGATCATTGAGAAGGCCCCCTGGAGTGTAGTGATATCACTCATCCACACTGGATATTTTGCCTTTAGTGCTAGAATACCTTCCTGATAATTCTCTTCCTTATTACCAATGATGAGATCAGGATTTAGTTTTTCGATAATATCAAAGTGAAATTTCTTCGTGCCGCCAACAATGACTTTACGTGTTAACCACGCTGAGGGATGAACACAAAATTTTGTTATTCCTATAACATTTTCATCCAGACCAAAGTCTGCCAATAATTCTGTTTGGGAAGGTACTAGTGAAATGATTCGTTGAGGCTGACGATGAAAGGAGATCGTTTCTCCCATCTGATCACAAAATGACTTGGCTGTCATTTTCTAAAAATGATAAAAAAAACCGTACAGAGCACACAAAGAAAAGACCCTCTCATGTAAAAACTTCGTGGCCCTGTACGTTTATCTTCAAGATCTCAAATCAAAAAAACGCACAGAGCACATAAAGAAAAGACCCTCTCTGTAAAAACTCTATGACCCCGTGCGTATGTCTTACTATTCTTAAAGGCTGGCGCAGCTGATTGTAATTCTAATCTTTAGGGTCACTATTATTTACCCTCTAGATCAAAATTGCCATACTGCTTAGTTGGCTCGAAACTTTAAGATTAGCGCTGGTAACAGTTGATTGGTTTAATTCAAATTTTAGTTTACCATCGATAACTTTAAAATTTATACAACTTCCTTTTTCCCCTAAGCCGTTTCCATCTGTGATGGTTAAAATTGATTTTCCACTTATGCTATTTTGGATGTTGACAAATTCTTTATTCTTCGATTTGCCAATATACACTACCTGGCAAGTTGAAGATTCGTCAGCAGAAGAAAGCTTTTTTATAACATACTTTTTGCTTCCTTTCGCCTTACCGTTGTACCATTGGTTAAGCGTGTTAAACACATTATCGTCCCCAATCACACCGACAACAAATTCACCGGCTTCTCCTTCATTGGGCCATTGTACATATTTAATGAAATTGAAAAGCATTGCTGCGTGAATTTCATGAAGTGGTCTTTCCTGGGCAGCCACCGTAGAGGCTAAGGCCAAGAGCACTAAAAAGATTGGTTTTTTCATAGATTAAAAAATTTTGGCTATTACTAATCTACTACTTAATGCCGAAAAGACCCCGAGGAGTAACCCCCGAGGCTTCTCAAACAACCCGTTATATTAATATCGCCATCGAAGAAAGTGCGCCAGAAACTTTAAGATTCGAAGCCTCAATTGCTTTTTGGTTTAGCTCGAATTTCAGCTTATTATCGACTGTTTTGAAGTTGATACCGCTACCCTTTTCACCTAATCCAGTTTTATCGGTAATTACTAATGTGCCTTTACCCTTTACTTTATTGTTTGCATTGTCAAATTCACCGCTTTTTGAATTGTCGATGTAAAGCACGTGACAATCAGTCACTTCCGACGCTGAATTAAATTTTTTAACGATATACGTTTTCGAGCCACGTGGTTTTCCTCCGTACCATCCATTCAGTGTATTATACATCTCGGTGTTTCCCACAACACCAATAATAAATTCTCCTGAGGTCGCATGGTCAGGCCATTGTACGTACTTGGTAAAGTTGAAAACCATCATGGAATAAATCTCATGAAGGGGTCTATCTTGAGAAAACAGCGTTACCGCTAATTAAGAGGGCGGCTACAACGAGAACATTAATCTTTTTCATCATAATAGTGGGCATTTGATTATACGAAAACAGGATCTGCAACTATCATGCAAGACCCTGGTTCCACCCCTCTGATATAGATTAAATGCCCCTTAAAATCACTTTAAATAGCGGAAATCGTGACCAGCTTTGAGCTGTAAAATGAACTCATAAATGAGGTTAATTACATTCTCAACGTCCTCTTTATGAACCATTTCCACGGTGGTATGCATATATTTCAAGGGGAGTGAAATGAGGGCAGAAGCGACCCCTTCCGCAGAATAGGCAAAGGAGTCGGTATCAGTACCTGTTGACCTTGAAACAGCCTGCCGTTGGAACGGAATTTTCCGTTTTTGGGCCGTCTCAATTACCATTTTGAGAACGTTGTTTTGAACCGCAGGCCCATAACAAACCACCGGACCGGCCCCACTTTTCAGATTTCCGCTTTCCTTCTTATTATACATGGGAGATTGTGTGTCATGTGTCACATCCGTGCAAATGGCCACATCTGGTCTGATTCTCCGCGAGATCATTTCTGCCCCCCGAAGGCCAATCTCCTCTTGGACGGCATTTACGATATATAAGGCAAACGGCAATTTCTTCTTGTTCTCAGTTAGCCTC
Organism: uncultured Bacteroidota bacterium; assembly: GCA_963837415.1. Classification (GTDB taxonomy): domain Bacteria; phylum Bacteroidota; class Bacteroidia; order Cytophagales; family Cyclobacteriaceae; genus Chryseolinea. The sequence continues at coordinate 924,448 of CAWING010000013.1, forward strand.
CGCGCTACTTCAGCGATCATATAACCTCCCATTCGATTATCAAGCGCACGCCCGACCAACCATTTTTTATTCATTTCCATCAATTCATCCTCAAACGTGATTACACAGCCCACATGAACCCCTAAATTCTCAACCTCTTTTTTTGATTCCGCTCCGATATCAATGAAAATATTTTTTAGGGTAGGCGGTTCCTCACGCGCTGCATCGCGCACATGGATGGCGGGCCATCCAAATACTCCCTTGACCACGCCTTTATCAGTGTGAATATTCACACGCATGGAGGGGGCAATCTGATGATCGGAGCCACCATTTCTGCGGACATAGATATACCCTTCTTCCGTGATATAATTTACAAACCATGAGATTTCATCGGCATGAGCCTCAATCACAACCTTATAAGAAGCTTTTGGATTAATAACGCCCACAACGGTTCCGTAAACATCGACGATATGTTGACTGATATAAGGTTTGATGTATTCAAGCCATATGCGTTGTCCGGATGATTCGAATCCGGTAGGTGAGGCATTGTTTAAATATTCGTAGAGAAATTGTTTGCTTTTTTTATCCATAAATAGTCTATTGTTTATAAGGGAATATTCCCATGTTTTTTCTTGGGCAATGTAGCTACTTTATTTTCCAGCATCTGAAATGCGCGTATTAGTTTCTCGCGCGTTTGATCAGGATAGATTACTTCGTCAATATAACCTCGGTGAGCAGCGCGATAGGGGTTGGCAAATTTGCGCGTGTATTCATCTACTTTTTCATTAAGCTTTGACGCTGGATCGGATGATTCCGAAATCTCTTTCTTGAAAATAATTTCCGTTGCTCCTTTTGCTCCCATAACAGCAATTTCTGCTGAGGGCCATGCGTAGTTTAAATCTGCCCCAATATGCTTGGAATTCATCACATCGTATGCCCCACCATAAGCTTTTCTCGTAATGACTGTAACCCGAGGTACGGTTGCTTCAGAAAAAGCGAACAGCAACTTAGCGCCGTTAGTGATAATAGCATTCCATTCCTGGTCCGTTCCGGGCAGAAATCCGGGAACATCTTCCAGCACCAGCAAGGGAATATTGAAGCAATCGCAGAATCGTACAAAGCGGGCTCCTTTAACGCTGGAGTGAATATCAAGTACACCGGCTAAAGAGGCTGGTTGATTACCTACTACGCCAATGCTTCGGCCTGCAATCCGTGCAAACCCAACCACAATATTTTCTGCAAAATTTTTATGCACTTCAAAGAAACTATCCAGAATCGACAATCCCATCAATAACTTCGCGCATATCATACGGCTGATTTGGATTGGAGGGAATAATATCATTCAGCGAAGGGCGCGATTCATCCGTGGAGGAGTACGGCAAACGCGGAACATCATCCTCACAATTCTGAGGAATGTAACTAAGTATCTTTTTTATTTGATTGATGCATTCGGCTTCATTAGCACAGGCAAAATGCGTTACACCACTTTTGGTACTATGTGTTAAGGCGCCACCTAATTCTTCCGCTGTAACGTTTTCATGTGTAACTGTTTTTACAACGTTAGGGCCAGTAACAAACATAAATGAGGTTTGCTCAACCATAAAAATAAAATCCGTTATAGCCGGTGAGTATACGGCGCCGCCGGCACATGGACCCATGACTGCTGAAATTTGGGGAATTACCCCTGAGGCTAACGTATTTCGATAAAAAATATCCGCATAACCCCCGAGAGAAACCACCCCCTCCTGAATGCGTGCACCACCCGAATCGTTAAGTCCAATTAAAGGCGCGCCATTTTGCATGGCGAGATCCATAATTTTCACAATCTTTTCAGCATGTGTTTCAGATAGCGATCCGCCAAAAACGGTAAAATCCTGTGAGAAAATATAGACCAATCTTCCATTAACGGTCCCATATCCAGTCACCACTCCATCGCCTAAGTAATATTCTTTATCGAGTCCAAAATCTTTGCAGCGATGCATTACAAACTTACCCAGCTCTTCAAATGAACCCTCATCTAACAAAAGGTGAATCCTTTCACGTGCCGTTAGTTTCCCCTTGGCATGTTGTTGTTGAATTCGTGCCTCCCCTCCCCCTAAAAGTGATTCTTCGTTTTTCTTTTCTAATTCCTCAAATTTTTTTTGAAGTACCTGATCTTTATGGGTTCGTTTAGCCATTGCCTGATAATTTGAAGGATAAATATAAGTGAAATAGCATTCCGAGAAGAGCATCTATCTCGGGAACTGAAAAAGGTCAGGTCATTGTAAGGTTATTGGCTCAGCTTCTAAAATTTGTAACTTCACAACTTTATTCATGACAAAAAAAATTGCCATAGTTGATATGGGTACTAATACCTTTCATTTGCTCATTGCCGAAGCAAATGGAAAAGGATCATATAGTATCACTCACCGTGATCGGCTAGTTGTCAAAATTGGTCAAGGTGGAATTAATCAAGGATATATCACAGAAGAGGGAATAAACCGGGCGCTCCGAGCAATGCATAATTTCAAGGACACAATATCGCAGCAAGACGTACAAAAAACGTACGCGTTTGGTACGAGTGCCCTAAGAAATGCTTCCAATAAAGATGAGATAGTGAGCAGAATAAAGAGCGCCACGGGAATTGTTCCTAGTATTATTTCTGGCGATGTTGAAGCCGAGTACATTTATTTGGGTGTGCGTTATGGGTTGGACCTGGACAATAAGAAATCCCTTATTGTTGATATTGGTGGGGGAAGTGTGGAGTGTATACTTTGTGACAACGGCCAAATTTTTTGGAAGGAAAGTTTTGAAATTGGCGCACAACGATTGCTTGAAAAATTTCAGAAAAGCGATCCCATTACAAAAGACGAAATCACCAAGCTCAATCATTATTTTGAAACATCATTGGTGTCTTTGTTTGAAATCTTAAGGGAATATAATCCCACTACGTTAATTGGGGCTTCAGGATCTTTTGATACTTTAAGCGACATCTTTTGTTTTCAAAATGATATTCAAAAGAATAGCGCAGAAATAGAATCCCCACTATCCATGGTAGGCTTTTATGAGATATATCAAGACTTGATCAGCAAGAACCGGGAACAGCGCATGCAAATTCCTGGTATGATTGAGATGCGTGTGGATATGATTGTAGTGGCTAGCTGTTTGATACACTATATCCTTTCAAGACACATGTTTAATCGCATCCGGGTTTCACCCTATTCACTTCAGGAAGGTGTCTTAGCCTCGCTCATTCAAACGACGAAATCCACGGAATCAGCAATTACATAAAATATTATAACGAAGTACTTTCTTAAAAGTCTAGTACAGCCCACCTACTATTCTATCCTTTGGATATTTCACTTCAAATTTGTAATTCAGCTTCTTCGTTTCGTTCGGTTGAAGATTTATTTCCCAACTTAGTTTACCAGTATCCTTATTATATTTAGCAGTTCCAGTATCTGTTGGGGTTACTTCAATCTGACTGTTTTGAGAAACAGGAATGTGATCTTCCACCGTAATTTTGACTGGTTCATTCTTTGTATTCCGAACCGAAATTTCATATGCATAACTGTCACGCTGATTGCCTCCAATTGCTCTGCGGGTGGTAAAATCTTTCATTTTTTCCCGTTTCACAACAATTCGTTTATCACGACCTAAGGAAATTGAAAGTGTATCTTTAATGTTGTTAGGGTCCAGAAACGATTTAGCAACAAATGTTCCTTCGAAGAAAATATTTGCCTCTCCGGGAAGTAAGCTGAATTCTTCCCACCCAATAATTTTAGCCATGAGAAATGCATCAGGATCTAATTTTGGAGCGACGGAATATTGATAATCGGCTTTGAGTTCATGATTGCGGATATCAACCAATGTGGGCTTGTTAGAAGAATTGACGGTATAAGGTAAAGCAATATCGAATTCTGTATTCAGAGACGTTTGAATCGTGGTAACAAAGTCAGCAGCTGATTCCGCAGGAGCCATTTCCAGTTGCTCTTCGACTGCATCATCGGATTTTTTAGGGGCCATACTTCGTCTTACTTGAACACCTGGGACTCTGCCCTCAAGGGCTTTACTTATCGGTCTTTCAAAATCCAAATACCAAGTATAAACTTCAGGTTTCATTCCTCCCAGGTTTGGATTAGCCGTTGAAAGCTTGAGCTTCACATTTTTCCATTCTTCACCTGTCGCTTGAAATACGTTTGCCTTATAACTTAACTGCACAGGATTTTTCGTATTAATAGCACGGAGGTCGTACACAGGATACCATCCCGCATTGGACACGACATAATTTACATTTAGATCGACAGCAGTCGCTGCATCAGCAGATAAGTTTATTACAATCTCGCTGGTGTTGCGAGAATACAATTCATTTTGTTCATTGAATTGTTGTTGAAGTTTGACGAGGCGTTCATTCAGCTTTTTTATTTTCGCATCTTGTTTCATTCGCATGGAAACAATATCCGTAAGACGCGTTCGATAAAAATCTGCCATGGCTTTTAACTCGGCCACCGTAAGATTTTGATTTGTTCCTCCGATTTTTTGATTGCTCAAAAGCATCTGCTCCTCCTTATTTAAAATTTCAATTTGACTCTGCTCAAACACAATTTGTTTTTGCACATATTCGATAGAATCTTTCAGCGTTCGCAGAGGCTTGGGCATATTTACTTCATCTAAAAAATTCTGCCGATTCACAATACCTAAAATCACAAAATTGCCTTTTCCCGCTACTTGAATACTTTGGTGATCAAGTTGTGAAGTAAGTCCTGGCAAAATAAGAGTTGATTTACCAGATTCAATTCGTGTTTTAACTTCACGCGTTACCTGCGCTTTATTTAAAAAGACCGTTACATTGGTGATTTTTGATTCGACCATTTTCTCTTGTTGCGGAAATGCGGGAATCACAAAGGCAATAAGGCATATCAAAAAATTTATTTTTTTCATATTTCTATCGTTGTTGCTATTAAGATGTTTTCCGAATTGATTTTCCATAAAGAGGACGAATATTTTTTTGTGTTTCTTTACAGCGGGACATTCAATAATACCATTCCATCCTATCTTTATTTCTCTATGACCGATCCAATTTACAGATACGATTACTTAAAAGAATTCGCTTTATCTATATTTAAAGAAATAGGCTGTCCCCTAGAGCACGCAATATTAGCGACAGATGCCCTTCTAAAGGCCGACTTAAGAGGAATTGATTCACATGGCATTGCCCGGCTTTCTGGTTACGTTCGGCTTTGGGATAAGAAACGAGTAAATAGCACTCCTAACATCCGAATCGTTCACGAATCGCCTAGTACAGCGGTTGTAGATGGCGATAGTGGCCTCGGGTTGGTGGTAGCTCCAAAAGCGATGGAGATTGCCATTGGGAAAGCTAAGCAAGCGGGAACGGGTTGGGTTGCAGTAAAAAATTCGAATCATTTTGGAATAGCCGGTTATCACGCTATGATGGCGTTACAACATGATATGATTGGTATGGCTATGACCAATGCAAGTCCGCTGGTTGCTCCTACCTTTTCCATCGAACGACTACTGGGAACCAATCCTATCGCAGTTGCTATTCCTGCGGATAGACAACCCGCCTTTGTAGCGGACTTTGCCACAACTACCGCAGCCAATGGTAAACTTGAGATTCTCCAACGAAAAAATCTGGAGGCCCCGATAGGTTGGGTACAAACCAAAAGTGGAAGGCCTTCCACTGACTCTAATGGAGTAAAGAATGGTGGCGCCCTAATCCCGTTAGGCAGTGATCGCGAGCATGGAAGTCACAAAGGATTTTGTTTAGGTGCCTGGGTGGATATATTCTCAGCCGTTTTATCGGGCGCAAACTATGGCCCCTGGGTTCCGCCTTTTGTTTCATTTTTGGAACCTCCCTCTGATCCGGTAGGCGAAGGTATTGGTCATTTTTTTGGAGCGATGCGGATTGACGCTTTTCGGCCCGCAGCAGAATTTAAAAATCACATGGATAATTGGATATCCCGATTCCGCATGGCAAAAACTATTGAGGGTGAAGACCACCTTGTAATCCCGGGAGACCCCGAGCGCGAGATGGAAGATTTGAGATTGAAAGAAGGAATACCCCTAAATTTTAAAGTGTTAGAGGATTTAAAGGAACTTGCTTCGCGTTTTAATTTGAAATTCTTAAAACCCGAAATTACCAATAGTAATCCCGGCTCGGATAACTAGAGGGCTATCGTACGGTGAGTAGTTACCAACCGAAGGATTTTTATAGGACAGATTATACAAGGCCATTATATATAATGAAGCCTTTTCCCCTATAGGCTGAGCAAATCCTCCTCCCACTAGGACACTATTAAAGTCTCTGCGACTGGTTGTTGTCCTTGTCACAGGATACTCATAGGTTAAGTACTCGTATTCCGTTTGTATAAAAATATTTTTGTAAACAGTAAAACGTAAAAATGGATTTATACCGTAATCATTCAATTTAATAGAAGGACTGAATTCTTTATAGTTAGTATACCGATAGGTGAATCCAGTTCCGGCAATAAGTTTGGCTGTGACTCTATATCCTATTAGAGGAGAAACAGAAATAAAATCTTGATAGCTTCCAAAAGAAAGACCACCAAGCCCTCCTCCGAAAACAATGCGCTCCTTGAAAGGTACTCCTTCTAAACTGTTATTTTTTCCCTGACCAAATACTACACTTGAACAAAGCACACCAATAAAACACATTAAAATGCGACACATAATCTTGTTATTTCTCAACTACTATATAAATATCTTCTGTTTCTTTCTTCATCAGATATTTCTCACGGGCAAATTTTTCTAAAGACTCACGATCACCAAACAACTCATTGCGATCTTTTTCAACCTCTACGATTTTCTCCTCATAATATTCTTTTTCATTTTCTAGCGAATTCAATTTAGAGCTCAGCTGGAATCGGGCGATCAGATTGTTAGAGTCCAGGAGAAGCATCCAGAAAAAGAAAATCAGGATCGAAATAAAATAAAAGTTCCGGAAAGGTTTAGGTAGTTTTTTGAGCATACAGTTTAAAAAAGTGATACTAAGATAGGAAAAAGTTAAACGTTATCTGTTATCAACCTCTTTCCCATAGTTGATTTTGTATAGGAACGAAAAAAGCCAGAGTGTGTTGCTCTGGCTTTCGTAAATAGCAACTAAACTTTTAGAAATTTTTTCCCGGGAAGTTGGCCACTTCTCCTAACTCTTCCTCAATGCGTATGCAATTGATTGTATTTTGCCGTGCGATCTGATCTGGATGCTGACCCTGTTTTTATCTGACCGGTATTCAAGGCAACGGCAAGATCAGCAATGGTATTGTCTTCTGTTTCCCCGGAACGGTGAGACATAATACTTTTATAAGCATTGCGTTTGGCAAGATTCACAGCATCGATGGTTTCTGTTAGTGAGCCAATCTGATTTACCTTGATCAAAATTGCATTGGCTACCCCGTCATCAATTCCTTTCTGCAGGCGTTTTACATTTGTCACGAAAAGATCATCGCCTACCAACTGAACTTTTTTTCCGATGCTTTCGGTCAGGGCTTTCCAACCCGTCCAATCGTCTTCAGCCATTCCGTCTTCGAGAGAAATGATAGGATATTTTTTGGCCCAGTTGGTCCAGTACTCTGCCATCTCCAATGGTTTCAATTTTTTTCCGGATGATTTCTTAAAGTGATACACCTTCGTCTTTGGATCGTAGAATTCGGATGCTGCAGGATCCAGGGCAATAAAAATATCCACGCCTGGTTTATAACCTGCTTTTTCAATGGCTTTTAAAACTACTTCTATTGCTTCTTCATTGGATGCAAGATTGGGTGCAAAACCTCCTTCATCTCCCACATTCGTGGAAAGTCCTTTGTCGTGTAAAACTTTTTTCAGCGTATGAAAAATTTCAGCGCCCCATTGCAAAGCTTCAGAAAAAGAACTCGCTCCTACTGGCATTACCATAAACTCCTGAAAATCTATGGCATTGTCAGCGTGGCTTCCTCCATTTAAAATATTCATCATCGGCACGGGCAATGTGTTAGCGCTTACTCCGCCGATATAGCGATACAGCGGCATACCTGCTTCCACTGCTGCCAGCCTTTGCTACCGCCAAAGAAGTTCCCAGAATAGCATTAGCACCTAACTTACCTTTATTTGGAGTGCCATCTAATTCAATCATAATTTTATCGATCAAATTCTGATCAAATACATCGAAGCCTACAACTTCAGCAGCGATCTTCGTATTTACATTTTCGACTGCTTTCAGCACACCCTTTCCCAGAAACATTTTCTTATCACCATCGCGAAGCTCCACCGCTTCATGTGTTCCGGTTGAAGCACCAGAGGGAACAGCGGCACGTCCAAATGCGCCGGATTCTGTTACTACATCAACTTCAATTGTAGGATTACCACGACTGTCAAGAATCTGCCTGGCATGAATGCTTTCAATTAAGCTCATAATAGTTTATTTATAGATTGATAAAAGGTTAGTTAGCTGCGTTGGCTTGCGCTGGTACTGCTGCGCGAATCATATCCAAAAACTGATCAAAAAGATAACGGGAATCATGTGGACCCGGAGACGCTTCTGGATGATACTGCACTGAGAAGGCATTCTTTCCTTTCAACTTGATACCCATGATGGTATTATCATTTAAGTGAACATGAGTTACTTCAACATTTGCATTTTTTTCAATATCTTTTTCACTCACGGCAAACCCATGGTTCTGCGAAGTCATTTCACCTTTTCCCGTTAGTATATTTTTTACGGGATGATTCAAACCCCGATGACCGTGATGCATTTTATAAGTGGAGATGTCGCTTGACAAGGCAAGCAATTGATGGCCAAGGCAAATTCCAAAAAGTGGTTTAGTGGAATCAACTGCTTTCTTCACGGTGTCGATGGCATAATCCATCGATGCAGGATCACCAGGGCCATTAGAAATAAAATATCCATCCGGATCCCAGGAGGCCATTTCATCAAAAGATGTTTTGGCGGGAAATACTTTGCAATAACAACCCCTGCTCGCCAGATTTTGAGCAATACTTTTCTTTATTCCGAGATCTAATACAGCAACTTTTATCGGCGCATCGGGATCCCCAACAAAATAAGGTTTGCTCGTTGTTACTTGTGAAGAAAGTTCAGTCCTTCCATGGAGGGGACTTTCTTTATTTCTTCTTTCAGTTGTTCCGGAGTAAGTTCCGATGAAATGATGGCATTCATAGCGCCCTTACTTCGGATGTACCGGACCAGCATCCGGGTATCAACATTCGCAATGCCAACGACGCCTGTTTTCTCCAAGATATTGTTGCAAACTTTCCTTTCCCGACTTGCGACTGAATTCCTGGGCAAAATCATTAACGACTAATCCTGCAATTTTTGGTTTATCAGATTCTTGTTCTGCGTCGAGAGCTCCATAGTTTCCGATATGTGCGGTGGTGTTGACTATGATTTGACCGTAGTAGGACGGGTCGGTATAGATCTCCTGATATCCCGTCATACCGGTATTGAAACATATTTCGCCTCCTGATGTACCAATTTTTCCAATGGCGATCCCTTCAATCAGGAGACCGTCTTCTAAAAGTAGGTAAGCTTTTTTCTGCATAGAATTTAACTAAAATACTTCGAACTGCCTAAAGGTACTGCGGATTGTGATATCTCGTTATCGTTTGAATCAAAAAAAAGGGATTGAACAATGTTCAATCCCTTCCTGTATTTATGAATTTTTTAAACACTATTCTTTTGTCTTTTTAGCAGGAGCCTTTTTGGCAGGAGCCTTTTTTTCAGGAGCCTTCTTTGTTTTCTTCTCTGCCTTTGTTTCAGCTACCTGCGCTTCTTCCGTTGTCTTCAGTCTCAGCGGCATCGTCAGCTTTCTTCCCACCTCTGCGGCTTCTGCGGGTCTTAGCCTTCTTAGCAACACCATCCTTCGTGTACAAAGTATTGTAGTCAACCAGCTCGATCAGGCACATTTCTGCATTATCACCAACACGGACATCACCTAATTTAATGATGCGCGTATAACCACCTGGCCGATCAGAAATTTTAGAGGCTACTTCACCAAACAGTGTCTTTACCGACTCTTTATTTTGAAGATAAGAGAATACAGTCCGCCTGGAATGCGTAGTATCATCCTTTGCTTTAGTAAGCAAGGCTCTACATATTTTCTTAATGCTTTTGCCTTCGCTACTGTAGTAGTAATTCTTTTATTAAGAATAAGCGAAGAAGCCATATTGGAAAGCAACGCTTGTCTGTGCGCCGTTTTCCTTCCAAGGTGATTGATTTTCTTACCGTGTCTCATGATTTCTTAGTCTTCATCAAGTTTATACTTGGAAAGATCCATTCCGAAGGTCAGGTTCTTTTCCGCTACTAATTGTTCTAATTCTGCCAGTGATTTCTTTCCGAAGTTTCTGAATTTCATCATATCTGAAATTTCAAGCTGAACCAGATCTCCCAATGTTTTAACATCAGCAGCTTTCAGGCAGTTGTAAGCACGTACAGAAAGATCAAGGTCATGCAAGGCGCTCTTCAACAGCTTGCGCATGTGCAGCATTTCTTCATCTACTTGCTCCACTTCTGCATCTTTGCCGGTTTCAAGTTCCATCGACTTATCGGAGAACAATGCAAAATGTTTGATCAAAATATAAGCTGCGCCTTCCAACGCCTTTTCAGGATGGATGGATCCATCTGTTTCAATATCAACGACTAATTTTTCGTAGTCAGTCTTTTGTTCAACGCGGGTATTTTCAACGCTATACTTCACATTTTTTATAGGCGTGAAGATGGCGTCGATAGGAATAAATCCAAATACTTGTTCGGAAGGTTTATTTTCTTCTGCTGGAAGATAGCCTCTTCCTTTTTCAATGGTCAGCTCAATTTCAAAATGCGCAGACTCATCCAGATTACAGATTACATGATCCGGATTCAGGATCTCAAAAGCAGAAGTAAACTTAGCGATATCACCAGCCTTAAATTGCTTTTGTTTCTTAATGCTTACCGTGATCTTGCTATCAAAATTGTCGGCAACTTTTCTGAATCTAACCATCTTCAGATTCAGGATGATTTCCGCTACATCTTCCACAACACCTTCTATAGTGGAGAATTCGTGAAGCACGCCAGGAATTTTAATTCCTGTAATCGCATAACCCTCCAGGGAGGACAGCAAAATTCGTCTTAGTGCATTACCAATCGTTACTCCATATCCTTTTTCCAGAGGTTTGAATGTGAAAAGACCGTGAAAATCATCGGACTTTTCCATCGCTACTTTCTCTGGCATTTGAAATGCTAATATTGACATATTGATGTTATTAACTGTTAAAATTACTTTGAATACAATTCAACAATAAGTTGTTCATTGATGTTTTCGGGTATATCTGTACGTGGTGGAACGTTTATCAGTTTACCTGTCATTTCATTGTTATCCCACTCCAGCCAGTTATACTTTCTAGCTCCCTGAATAGAGAGGCTGTTCGTAATTACTTCCAATGATTTGGAACGTTCGCGAACTTCAACCAGATCGCCTGGTTTTAATGTGAAAGAAGAAATATTGACCACATCGCCATTTACTAAAATATGTTTATGCAGAACTAACTGACGAGCTGCTCTGCGTGTAGGGGCGATGCCCAAACGATAAACTGTGTTGTCTAATCTAGATTCCAGCAATTGCAACAGAACTTCACCTGTAACTCCTTTTTTACGGGATGCTGTATCAAACAATTTTGCAAATTGTCTTTCCAACAAACCATAGATGTATTTGGCTTTTTGTTTTTCAGCAAGCTGCGTAGCATACTCCGATTGCTTGCGTTTCTTGCCGCGACCATGCTGGCCTGGAGCATAGTTTTTCTTCTGAAGCGCCTTATTGTCGCCCATAATAGGCTCATTAAAGCGTCTTGAGATTCTAACTTTTGGGCCTGTATATCGTGCCATTTCTATTGTAGATTTTTAAATTTTAGATTGTAGATTTAGATTCTTCAATCGTAAATCGTCAATCATCAATCGTCAATTATTAAACTCTTCTTTTCTTTGGCGGACGGCAACCATTGTGAGGCAACGGAGTAACATCGCGGATAGCAGTTACTTCGATGCCTGAACCTTGAATCGTCCGGATTGCAGATTCTCTACCTGCACCTGGTCCTTTCACAAATACCTCAACCTTACGCAAGCCAAATTCAAAAGCTTTACTAGCGCAATCCTGAGCTGCCACCTGCGCGGCATACGGCGTGTTCTTTTTCGAACCTTTAAATCCCATCTTACCAGCAGATGCCCAGGAAATAACCTGACCGGTGGTATTTGTCATGGAGATGATGATATTGTTGAAAGTAGCGCGGATGTGTGCATGGCCAACGGCCTCTACATTCACACGCGTTTTTTTGCTTTATCTTTTCTCTTTTCAGCAGTTGCCATTTTTGAAAAGTTTATCTATTAACCTTTAGTTGCCTTCTTTTTATTCGCTACAGTCTTACGTTTACCCTTCCGGGTACGTGCGTTATTCTTCGTAGTTTGTCCACGAACGGGTAATCCCTTTCTGTGGCGTTGACCACGGTAACATCCAATGTCCATCAAGCGCTTGATGCTCAATTGGATTTCAGATTTCAAAGCACCTTCAATCCTGAATTTCTCTGAGATAATAGCACGAATTGCATTCGATTCTTCATCATTCCATTCCTTTACTTTCTTGTCGATGCTAACACCGGCAGTCGAAAGAATTTTTTGGGCTGACCTGCGGCCAATACCAAAAATATAGGTCAGGCTAATTTCGCCTCGTTTGTTATCCGGAATATCTACACCAGCTATACGTGCCATAGTATGTTAACCTTGTCTTTGTTTAAACCTTGGATTCTTTTTGTTAATCACATACAATTTGCCATTGCGTCTGATGATCTTACAATCAGCGCTTCGTTTTTTTATGGATGCTTTAACTTTCATCTTCGTTGTTACTTGTATCTAAATACAATCCTTCCTTTTGTTAAATCATAAGGCGACATTTCCAATCTAACTCTGTCGCCAGGCAAAATGCGGATGTAATGCATTCTCATCTTACCTGAAATATGTGCCAACACTTCATGACCATTTTCCAATTGTACGCGAAACATCGCGTTGGATAATGCTTCTGAAATCGTACCGTCTTGTTCTATTGACTTTTGTTTCGCCACTTATATGAATAATTTTCCTCTATATACTTGTGCGTTGTCAATATCTCTGTTTCGTCCTCTTTCACAGCCACCATGTGTTCAAAATGAGCTGAAGGTTTTCGATCCGAGGTTCGGATTGTCCAACCATCTCTTTCCTGAACAACATTTTTCGTTCCTCTGTTGATCATGGGCTCAATCGCAAACACCATCCCTGCAACTATCTTCGGTCCCTTTCCCCGCTTTCCGTAGTTCGGAACTTCAGGATCTTCATGAAGTTTTTTTCCAACACCATGACCGACCAGCTCCCTCACCACTCCATAACCAAAGCTCTCTACATAACTTTGAATGGCATAACTAACATCACCGATCCGGTTTCCTGCTTTCGCCTGCGCGATTCCCCTATAAAGAGATTCATACGTGCGATCCAGCAACAGCAGTGTTTCAGCACTAGTTCCTTCCAATGGATAGGTATAAGCCGAATCACTGTGATAGCCCTTATAATATACTCCACAATCAATCGAAATTATATCGGTTTCGCGCAATTCATAGTTTCCCGGGAAACCATGCACGACAACTTCATTTACAGAGATACAAAGCGAGGCTGGAAATCCATTGTAATTTTTAAACGATGGAGATCCCCCATGATCCCTGATAAATTCCTCCGCTACTTTATCCAGTTTAGAAGTCTTTACACCAGGCTTTATCAGCTTGGCAACTTCCCCGTGAGCCTTTCCCAAAATCTGGGACCCTTCACGGATAATGGTTAAGTTCTTCTTCAGTCTTTAAGTAGACCATTCAGCTTTTAAGCCGCAGCAAATTGAGAACGTCCTTTTACTCTTCCTGACTTCATCATACCTTCATAATGCCTCATCAACAAGTAGCTTTCGATTTGTTGAAGTGTATCCAATACAACCCCCACCAAAATCAATAAGCGAAGTACCACCAAAGAATTGAGCGAAGTTCTGACCCACTCCCGCTTTCACTGCAAATGCTGGAAGCACTGCAATAGCGGCGAGAAAGATTGCGCCAGGCAAAGTAATTCTTGATAAAACAGTATCTATAAATTCAGCTGTTTGCTTACCTGGTTTAACACCGGGGACAAACCCACCATTTCTCTTTAAATTATCAGCAATGTCATTTGAGTTGATCGTAATCGCTGTATAAAAGAAAGTGAAAATCAAAATCATCGATGGCAAACAACAAGCTGTACTGCCATGAATACGGATCTGAAAATGTTGATCCCATATACGCACCGATATCACTGTCTCTCCACATCCCTGCGATCAAGGCGGGGAAGAACATCAATGCTTGTGCAAAGATGATTGGCATAACACCGGCAGAATTCAGCTTCAATGGAATAAAATCACGCTTACCTCCATAAAGTTTATTGCCAATAACCTGCTTTGCATATTGAATCGGAATTCTCCGCGTTGCCTGTGTGAGTGCGATAACCGCCACTACAATTCCAAACAGAACAAATAATTCAATGATGAAGAATATCGCTTTTCCAGGAAATTTGTCCGTTACCTCCGAAACCAATGCCAAGGGTAATCGCGAAACAATACCGATCATGATCAACATCGAAATACCATTACCGATACCCTTATCTGTAATCCGTTCGCCTAACCACATACAAAACATGGTTCCGGCAATCAGGATAATAACAGAGGAGATGTAAAAGAATGTTCCTGGATCAATGATAACCACAGGATCAATAGCACCTTTCAAATAGCTATAGCCTTGAAATACCGTAATGAATATAGTGAGTACTCTGGTGTATTGATTTAAACGTTTCCGTCCCGAATCTCCTTCTTTTTGCAGCTTCTGAAAATAGGGTACAGCAAAAGACAAAAGCTGAACGATGATCGAAGCAGAGATGTAGGGCATGATGCCCAGTGCAAAAATCGAAGCGTTGTTAAACGCTCCTCCAAGGAAATTATTCAAGTAACCAAGAATACCACTTGTGTTTCTCTCCGGATCGAGGAGGTTGGGATCAATACCAGGCAGAACAATAAAAGATCCCAACCTGAAAATAATCAAAAATCCTATTGTATTCAGGATCCTGACTCTCAGGTCTTCAATCGAAAAAATGTTCTTTATGGTCTGAAAGAAACGCTTCATTACTTCACAGTTGTGGCCTTTCCACCCACTTTTTCAATTGCTTGTGTAGCCGTGGCTGAAAATGCATGGGCTTCAACATTAACCTTCGCTTTCAACTCACCTCTTCCCAACACTTTAACTTTATCATTCTTTCCTACAATACCATTTTCTACCAGTACTTGTAAGCTAAGAGAATCCGATTTTGTTTTTTCGGCAAGGCCTTCCAGCACATCCAGATTTACGGCCTTAAAGTATACTTTGTTGTTATTCTTAAATCCGAACTTAGGAATTCTGCGTTGCAACGGCATCTGTCCACCTTCAAAGCCGGATTTCTTGGAATACCCAGATCTTGATTGAGCACCTTTGTGACCACGCCCTGCAGTACTACCACCCGAACCCTGACCACGGCCAAGTCTTTTATTGGTTTTTACAGAACCCTCTGCAGGTTTTAATGTATGCAACTTCATTCTTAAAGTTCTTTTACAGTAATCAAATGATTCACTTTGGAAATCATACCAGCAATTTGAGGTGTTAACTCAACTTCAACCGTTCTATTTATCTTCCCCAGACCCAACGCTTGTATCGTACGGATCTGCGTTTCAGGTCTTTTAATGGTACTTCTTTTTTGAGTGATTTGTACTTTCGCCATGTCGATTAACCATTAAATACTTTCGCCAATGAAACTCCTCTGTTTTTTGCAATGGAGAAGGCATCTCGCATACTGGTTAATGCTTTGAAAGTAGCCTTAACCACATTGTGTGGATTAGAAGAACCCTTTGACTTTGCCAATACATTATGAACGCCCGCACTTTCCAATACAGCACGCATAGCACCACCCGCAATAACTCCAGTACCGGGAGAAGCAGGTTTTAGCAACACAAATCCTCCACCGAATTTACCAATGGATTCATGCGGAACAGTGCCTTTAATAATGGGAACTTTCACCAGATGCTTTTTAGCATCATCGATCCCTTTGGTTATTGCATCTGTTACTTCATTGGCTTTTCCCAGACCGTAACCAACCACTCCATTTCCATCCCCTACAACGACAATGGCAGCGAAGCTGAATCTCCGACCACCTTTAACAACCTTGGCTACACGCTCAATGGCAACGACTCTTTCTTTAAGATCGATTTCGCTTGCTTTTACTGTGCTGATATTGCTTACTGACATATTTCAGTTTTCTTAGAATTTTAAACCACCCTCACGGGCACCTTCAGCAAAAGCTTTGATGTTTCCATGATACAAGTATCCGTTACGATCAAAAACAATTGTCTCAATGCCGGAAGCCAACGCTTTTTCAGCGATCTTCTTACCTACATTCTTTGAGTCTGCGATGATTTAGTTTTGCTTTTTCGCCCAACTCACTTGTTGAAGCGGAAGCAATAGTAACGCGCTTTAAGGTCATCAATAATCTGAACATAAAGTCCGCTGTTACTTCTGAATACAGATAGCCTGGGTTTCTCAGTAGTTCCGCTTATTTTTTTGCGAACTCCTTTTTTTATACGTTCTCTTCTTTCTCTGTTCTTGCCTGCCATAGATTCTATTCTTTATTCTATGATGCTGATTATTTTAAGACGCATCATCCCGCGTCCCCTACTTATTTAGCAGCAGCCTTACCAGCTTTTCTGCGTACAAATTCTCCTGTGAAGCGTATACCCTTACCTTTGTAAGGCTCAATTTTCCTTAGCTCTTTCAACTTAGCGGCTACTTGTCCGATCAATTGCTTGTCAATTCCTTCCAGGATAATGGTAGGGTTCGATCCTTTTTCCTGTACCGTCTTTACTTTAATTTCAGAAGGAACAGCCAGGAATACATTGTGAGAATAACCTAAACTAAGTTCAACACATTGGACTGCGCCGTTGGCTTTATAACCTACACCACTAATTCCAATTGATGTCTGTATCCTTTAGAAACACCTTCTACCATATTCGCAATCAATGCGCGGTAAAGACCGTGCATAGACTTATGCCGTTTTTGCTCCGTCGGGCGTTCAACAAGGACACATCGTTCCCTTCCTGTTTTATCGTGAAGTCAGGATCAATCACCTGATGCAATTCACCTTTGGTCCTTTGACAGATACTTTATGGTTCTCCTTCGAGAAATTGAAAGTTACCCCTGCAGGAATTGTTATCGGTTGTTTACCTATTCGTGACATGCTTCTTAATTAATAAACGTAACACAATACTTCTCCTCCGACATTAAGCGACCGCGCTTCCTTGTCAGTTATTACTCCCTTCGACGTTGAAAGAATCGCAACACCTAATCCATTCAAAACCCGAGGCATTGACTCTGTATTGGCATACTGCCTCAATCCGGGTGTACTTATTCGTTCAAGTTTGGTGATTGCTGATTCCCTTGTTTCAGGATTATACTTCAACGCAATTTTGATAACACCTTGACTGTTGGTAGTATCCTGGAACTTATAATTCAGGATATATCCCTTATCAAAAAGAACTTTTGTGATTTCCTTTTTGAGATTTGAAGCGGGTATTTCAACTACGCGGTGGTTTGCCTTAATGGCGTTCCGCAACCGGGTTAAGTAGTCTGCTATCGGATCAGTCATCTTTTTCTCCTTTGTATTAAAAAAGCAAGCCCGCGTTTTTTAAACCGGGCTGCAAAGATATCGAACAATTTCAATTATCCAAACTGTTATCAGGTTTCCCCAGACGCGTCGGGGACATTGATACTCAGCAACCAATATTTTATTTTTTTACCAGCTTGCCTTTGTCAGGCCTGGTATCTTTCCATCAGAAGCCATTTCGCGAAAACATTACGGCAAACACCAAATTTGCCCATATAACCTCTTGGGCGACCTGTCAACTTGCAACGGTTTTTAAGTCTTACCGGAGAAGCATTCCGGGGAAGTTTATCCAGGGCGAGATAGTCTCCTGCTTCCTTTAAAGCTTTACGTTTTGCTGCATAGGTAGCTACCAGCTTTTCTCTTTTCGTTTGCCTTGCTATTACTGATAATTTAGCCATGTTTTTTTCTTAATTTTTATTTGCAAATGGCATCCCGAATGCTTTCAGGAGCTCATAGCTTTCTTCATCTGTTTTAGCGGTCGTTACAAATGTGATGTCCATACCGCTGATCTTATTGACCTTGTCGATAGAGATTTCAGGAAAAATGATCTGTTCCTTTACACCCAAGGTATAATTTCCACGTCCGTCAAATCCTTTACCCGAAACACCACGAAAATCGCGAACCCGGGGAAGGGCGATATTCATCAGCCTGTCCATGAATTCATACATCTTATCTCCGCGAAGTGTAACGCGAACGCCAATAGGCATATTCTCTCTTAACTTAAAATTAGAGATCGCTTTTTTCGATTTTGTTGATACTGATTTCTGACCGGTGATCGTTGTGATTTCTTCCAGTGCCACATCAATCAGTTTCTTATCGGTTACCGCCACACCCATACCTTTGTTGATGCAGATCTTTTCAATTTTAGGAACCTGCATAACAGACTTGTAGGAAAATCTCTCCTTTAAAGCAGGAACAATTTCCTTTACATATTTATCTTTTAATCTAGGCGTTGCCATATTTAATAAATTCTCCGGTTTTCTTCGAATATCTCTGAAGCTTATTTTTATCATTCAGCTTGCGGCCAACACGGGTTGGTTTTCCGCTTGCAGGATCAATAAGCTTCAAATTGCTAACGTGAAGAGCAGCTTCAGTCTTTTTCAAACCTCCTTCAGGTTTTCCTGCGGAAGGCTTTGTATGCTTAGTAACAATATTGATTCCTTCAACTATAGCACGGTTCTTTTCTAACAAAATTTCAAGCACCTTTCCGCTTTTCCCTTTATCGTCACCGGCGATAACAGTCACGGTATCTCCTTTACGGATGTGCAATTTTGGTTTTGAATGTTTTCTTCTCCATGGCTTAGATTACTTCAGGTGCCAGTGAAACAATTTTCATAAACTGTTTTTCTCTGAGCTCACGAGCCACCGGACCGAAAATACGGGTTCCACGAGGTTCATCCTGCGCATTGAGAAGTACAGCTGCGTTATCTTCAAAGCGGATATAAGATCCATCTTTTCTTCTTACTTCTTTTGTAGTTCTAACCACAACAGCCTTAGAAACAGTTCCTTTTTTAACCTGGCTGGTGGGCATAGCTGACTTAACGGTCACTACAATCTTATCTCCAACAGACGCATAACGTCTATGAGTTCCGCCAAGAACGTGCATGCAAAGTACTTCTTTTGCCCCGCTATTATCGGCTACGGTAAGTCTGGATTCGGTGCGTATCATGATTACTTTGCTTTTTCGACAATTTCAACTAATCTCCAACGTTTATCCTTGCTCAACGGACGTGTTTCCATGATGCGCACAGTATCTCCAATACCGGCAGCGTTGGTTTCGTCATGTGCCTTGAACTTCGTTGTTTTATTCACAAACTTTCCATAGATCGGATGCTTTACTTTTCTGTCAACAGTAACTGTAATGGTCTTTTGCATTTTATTGCTTACCACTTTTCCGACTCTTTCTTTTCTATCGTTCCTTTCCATTAGGAAATTATTTTTTGATGTTCTTCGCTCTCAATTCAGTTTTAAGTCTGGCAACAAGTTTACGGGCTTCACGCAATTTCATCGGATTCTCAATAGCCGAAACCTGATGCGCAAATTGCAGCTTACGAAGGGCCTCCTTTTCGCTGCGCAATTTTCTCATTGAGCTCAGCTTAAATTTAAAGCCTTGATGTCTGAATTTTTCATGCCTTGATTGTTTCTACGTAGTCTCGTCTAACGGTAAATTTTGTTTTCATCGGCAGCTTTCCTTCCGCAAGGCGCAAAGCTTCTTTCGCCGTTGCGATATTTACTCCACCTGCTTCAAAAAGAATCGTACCCGGTTTGATAACAGCTACCCAATATTCAGGAGCACCTTTACCTTTACCCATACGTACTTCAGCAGGTTTTCTGGTAATGGGTTTGTCGGGGAAAATCCGGATCCATACCTGGCCTTCACGTTTCATAGCACGAGTTACAGCAATACGAGCTGCTTCTAACTGACGCGCTGTTATCCAGCCGCCTTCTAGGGCTTTCAAGCCGAATGAACCAAATGCTATAGCATGACCTCTTGTGGCCATTCCCTTCACACGGCCCTTTTGCATTTTTCTGAATTTCGTTCGTTTAGGCTGTAACATTGTTACCTATCTTTTTTTGCTTTCAAAATAATTATCTTCTGGACCACGGTTATCACCGCCTCTTCTATCTCCTCCTCCACCACCGCCTTGGCGTCTGTCTCCACCTCTTCCTCCTCCGTCACCGCCTCTTCTGCGGCCACCTCTATCGCCTCCACGATCACCACCGCCACCACCTTTATGCTGACCTCCTCCTTGTTGAGGTTGCTTACAATGCCAATATTCGGAGAAAGGTCACGTTTGCCGTAAATCTCACCTTTGAATATCCAGACCTTGATACCTATTTTACCATATACAGTTTGAGACTCAGAAATGGCATAGTCGATATCAGCACGAAGGGTATGCAATGGAATGCGTCCTTCTTTATATTGTTCAGCTCTGGCCATATCTGCTCCTGCCAAACGACCGGATACTTTTATTTTAATTCCTTCAGCACCTACACGCATAGCTGACGCAATGGCTTGTTTCATGGCACGCTTATACGAAATACGGGCTTCAATTTGCTGTGCAATAGATTCCCCAACAAGTTTAGAATCCAATTCAGGACGTTTGATTTCAAAAATATTTATTTGAACATCTTTGTTGGTGAGCTGCTTTAACTCTTCTTTTATTTTATCGACTTCATTTCCGCCTTTGCCAATAACAACGCCCGGACGGGCAGTGTGAATGGTAAGCGTAATGCGCTTTAAGGTTCTTTCAATAACGACTTTAGCAATACCGCCTTTAGGAATACGGGCTTCCACATATTTTCTGATTTTTTGGTCTTCAACCAATTTATCAGAGAAGGTCTTACCACCGTACCAGTTGGAATCCCACCCGCGGATGATGCCTAATCTAAAACCTATAGGATTAATTTTTTGTCCCATTTATTCCTTCGTTTCTTTTGCAGTAATGTAACTTCAGCACCCGCGGCGTCCTTTCAAACTAGCCACCACCAGTGTGACATGGTTTGAACGCTTTCTAATTCTATGAGCCCTACCTTGAGGAGCCGGCCTTAATCTTTTAAGAACCCTGCCTCCATCAACCCAAATATCTTTTACATAAAGATCAGCCTCTTCCAGTTTCACATCCTGATTTTTTGCTTCCCAGCCAGAAATCGCAGAGAGCAATAGTTTTTCCAGTTTAGGGGCGCCTACTTTCGGTTCGTATTTAAGAATGTTAAGTGCTTTGTTCACACGTTCACCCCTGATCAAATCAGCGATCAATCTCATCTTACGGGGAGACGTTGGAACGTTTTTCAGTTTCGCTACAGAAGGACCCACCTTGGAAGCTTCCTTCGCTGCATCACGCTTTTCGCGTTTTACTACTGACCTTTTTTTCTTTTTCGCTACCGCTTCCATTTTACTTAGCGTTATCTTTCTTAGTACCTGAATGGCCGCGGAATGTACGGGTTGGTGCAAATTCACCTAGCTTATGGCCTACCATGTTCTCCGTCACATATACAGGAATAAATTTATTCCCATTGTGAACTGCGAATGTATGGCCGATCATTTCCGGTACAACCGTTGATCTTCTTGACCAGGTTTTAATAACAGACTTCTTGCCTGATTTTTCTGTGGCTTCTACTTTTTTTAGAACTCGGAAGTCACAATACGGTCCTTTCTTTATCGAGCGTCCCATTATTTTTTCCTCTTAGCTATGATTAGACGATCTGAATATTTCTTTGGATGACGTGTCTTTTTGCCTTTTGCATAAAGACCGTTACGTGATCTTGGATGACCTCCTGAAGCGCGACCTTCACCACCACCCATCGGGTGATCAACAGGGTTCATGGCTACTGCACGAGTGCGAGGCCGCTTGCCTCTCCAACGAGTACGGCCAGCTTTACCCACACTTTCATTCATGTGATCTGCGTTGGATGTAGTTCCAACGGTAGCCATACATACATCAAGCACATTCCGCATTTCACCGGAAGGCATTTTCAATGTCGCCATTCCACCTTCACGGGCCAGCAACTGAACAAAGGTGCCTGCACTTCTTGCAATAGCACCACCCTTTCCCGGTTTCATCTCTACATTATGTACAATTGTACCCAACGGAATCTTCGCTAGCGGAAGTGCATTTCCAACTTCAGGGGCAACATCAGCTCCGGAAATAACTTGCTGGTTTACTTTTAAACCCTCAGGCGCAAGAATATAGGTTTTTGTTCCGTCAACGTAAAATAAAAGAGCAACACGGGCGGAACGAGTAGGATCGTATTCAATGGAGTTTACGGTAGCAGGGACGCCTGCCTTATCGCGTTTGAAATCAATTTCCCTTGCTTTTTGCTTATGGCCACCACCTATATAGCGCATGGTAGTGCGTCCATTGCTATTTCTTCCACCGGATTTTTTCAGTGTCGTTAACAAAGACTTTTCGGGCGTCGAAGATGTAATATCATCGAACGAAGGTGCTAGTCTATGTCGTGTGCCCGGCGTTACCGGTCTTAATTTCTTCAACCCCATGGCTCAAAATTATACGTTGCTATAAAAATCGATCACTTCACCAGCTGCGAGTGTTACAATTGCTTTTTTGTAGCTTGGCTTGCGGCCTGCTAACACTCCAGCTTTGGTATAGCGGGTTTTCTTTTTACCCATCACCACCATGGTATTTACACTTTCCACGTTTACGCCATATTGTTTTTCAACTGCGTTTCTTGATTTCCACCTTGTTCGCATCGGTATCAACAATAAAACCGTATTTACCTTTTTCATTTAAGGCAGAAACCTTCTCTGTTACTAATGGCTTCTTCAGAACACTCATTACTCTTTACTATTTAATAAGTTTTCAATCTTGCTTATGGAGCTTTCCACAAAAATTACGTTGTCAGCATTCATCAAATCGAATGTATTGATTTGATCGGCTGTTGTAATTTTTGAGTTTTGAACATTTCTTCCGGAGAGAACAACATTCTTATTTGTTTCGGGAAGTACGAATAGCGTTTTTTTATCGCTTAGCGAAAGGGCTTTTAAAAGTGAAATGAACTCCTTCGTCTTTGGAGTCTCAAAATTGAAGTCTTCCAGGATTGCAATGGAGTTATCCTTTGCTTTATAAGTAAGAGCTGACTTGCGAGCCAGGTCTTTCACTTTCTTGTTAAGTTTAAAAGAGTAGTCACGAGGCTGAGGACCGAAAACACGTCCACCCCCTTTAAACTGAGGATTCTTAATACTACCTGCCCGCGCTCCACCAGTACCTTTCTGTTTCTTTAATTTTTTCGTCGACCCGGAGATCTCATTGCGCTGTTTCGATTTATGCGTTCCCTGCCGTTGATTTGCCAGATAGCTCTTTACATCCAAATAGATAGCATGGTCGTTTGGTTCAATACCAAAGATGTCATCGGAAAGATTTACTTTCTTTGTCGTCGCCTCACCACTTGATTTTATTACTGCTACTTCCATTATTTCTGAAGGATTACAGTTGAATTTTTGGCACCTGGAACGGAGCCACTAATTATAATTACATTTTGTTCAGGCATGATCTTAACAACTCTAAGGTTAGAAAGCTTCACGCGATCATTCCCCATACGGCCAGCAAGGCGCTTGCCTTTTGGAACACGTGATGCAAAAGATGCATTACCCATAGAACCCGGGGCACGGAGCCTGTTATGCTGACCATGTGTCTGCCCGCCTACACCGGCGAAGTTGTGACGCTTTACCACACCTTGAAATCCTTTTCCCTTAGAAGTACCTACCGCGTCCACAAAGTCACCTTCAACGAAAACATCCTGAACCCGGATTTCTTTTCCAAGCTCTATGAGTCCATCGTATTCCTTGCGGAAATCGCGAAACTCAATTACATTTCTTTTCGGGGTAGTATTGGCTTTTTTAAAATGACCAAGGGCTGCCTTGGTCGTGTTCTTTTCTTTTTTCTCGCCAAAGGCAAGTTGAACAGCCCGGTATCCATCTGTTTCTTCATTCTTAACTTGCGTTACAACGCAAGGACCTGCTTCGATTACCGTGCATGCGATACTCTCGCCTTCCGGTCCGAATACGCTGGTCATTCCTATTTTTTTTCCTATAATTCCAGGCATGGCTGAACCTATTTATGCTGTTTTTCAGGACTCTTTACGGTCATTCTGTAAAAAGGACTGCAAAGATAGGAACTAAAGCATAGTTACCAAGTTTGGATTTCAAAATTTTTAGGATTTGGCTCCGATTGACTAATCCTGCTTACGGATTCCTTTTAAAAATCGTGTATCATTGCCTCTCGGCTTATCCACTATGCAATTGACTCATCCTGCCCGTTGGAGTGTTCTTTTAGGTTTGTTGCTATTGCTTTTTATGCTTAACCTTTCTTTGGGAAGTGTTAACATCCCCTTGAAGGATATTCTTCAAATACTTGCTGGCCAGGGAGGATCAAATGCAACCTGGACCGACATTGTTTGGGATTTTAGGGTGACAAAAGCTTTAACCTGTATCCTGGCCGGGAGTGCTTTATCCATCGGCGGGCTGCAAATGCAAACCCTTTTTAGAAACGCGTTAGCCGGCCCGGATGTGTTAGGTCTTAGCTCAGGAGCAAGTTTAGCGGTATCGTTAATTGTGATGAGCCAGGCCGCAGGTTTTCAGTTATTTTCCGTCCCTAGCCCATGGACACTTGTTATCGCCGCGAGTCTTGGCTCAGGAACAGTTTTTTTTATTGTATTAATTATCGCTCAAAGGCTGGGTGACAATACATCCCTATTAATAATCGGGTTGATGATGGGCGCAGCAACGGCTTCACTCGTTAATGTTTTGCAATTCCTTAGTAAAGCAGAAGATCTGCAAATTTATCTTTTATGGACTTTTGGAAGTTTGGGGAGTTTAAGCTGGAAAGAAATCCGGGTACTTTCTGTCATTCTGCTGATCGGTTTTCTCATTGCACTTATATCTGTTAAGGCATTAAATGCGTGGTTACTCGGAGATAATTATGCAGGAAGTATTGGTGTTAACATTAAAAAATCGAGGCTCCTCATCATTCTTTCCACTTCTATTTTAACGGGGAGTGTTACGGCCTTTTGTGGACCCATTGCTTTCGTGGGTCTCGCCGTACCTCATTTAACTAAGCTGATAATTAAAACCCACAACCACCGAGTACTCCTTCCTGCTGTAATGATCAGTGGTGCAGGGCTTATGCTTTTCTGTGATATTATCTCGCAGCTTCCCGGAAGTACATCCGTACTTCCAATAAATGCGATTACTGCCTTAATCGGAGCGCCAGTTGTAATCTGGATTGTACTGAAAGCAAAACGAGTCTCTGTGTAATATGGAAAAATCGCCGAGCGTCCCGATACTGAAAGTACTTGATATGGTATGCAATTCCTTCGCTGGCGATAGCAACCCTGTGTTTCCTTTAAAAACAAAAAATTAAACACATGACAATTTCCAACACAAAACCTTGTGTTCAGACTCTTGCATTAAGCGTAGGTTACTCTCATCATCAGGTTAGGAATTCTCTGTTGGAAAATCTTAATCTCAAATTAAGATCAGGTGAGCTTGTTTGTTTCATGGGTCCAAACGGCATTGGCAAATCAACCTTGATTAGAACATTGGCAGGTCTGCAAAAACCGTTATCAGGTCAAGTAGAGTATGATACTGCGAGCATTGATCCACTACCAGGACAACGGAATTTCAAGCTGCCTAAACACGTTGCTGTAGTTTTGACCGACCGCATAACAGCCATAAATATGACGGTCTATGAAGTGGTCTCATTTGGTAGATATCCATATCTCAATTGGGATGTAAAACTTAATAGAGCTGATGTCGAAATAATACAGCGGTGTTTGGAGTCTGTCAGAATCGAACATCTTAAGAAAAAAAAATTGTATGAATTAAGCGATGGTCAATTGCAAATGGTGATGATCGCCAGGGCCATTAGTCAGGATACTCCTATTATATTATTGGATGAGCCCACCGCCCACCTGGATCTGAATAATCGCCTGGAGATAATGAATTTGTTGCGCAACCTTGCTCATGAAATGAATAAGGCTATCCTGGTGGCTACACACGAACTGGACTTGGCATTGCAAACAGCAGACCTGATCTGGCTTGCAGGCCACAATAAAAATATAATTGTTGGAATACCGGAGGACCTAGTGCTCAACGGAGCTTTCGATTCCATTTTTCAATTCAAAGGATTTGATTTAAAGACAGGCAAAGTTCAGCATGAACCTTACCGCGGCATAAGTATAAATCTTTCAGTCTCGGGACATGAATACTTATGGGCAAAAAATGCCTTGGAGCGAAATGGCTTTATCGTTAGCGAACAAAATGCCTCCCACACGATTACAATTCGCCAAAACCGGGATGATCAACAATGGTTATTGAATAGTGAAGTTCCATTTAATTCACTTCAGGAGTTACTTCAGTACCTGCACTGAGATTAAGGGAACCCAACCCTAGTCGTATCAATCGTTTGCATATTAAGCTTGTAAGATTCAAGTAAACTTGATACAATTCTATTGCTTCTCTTTTATTACGTTTGAACTTTACATTAACTCACTATGATCAACCTGAATGGACTTTTTCCATACAAATTCAACAAAAAATATTCAAAGCCCGTTGCTTATTTTTCCATGGAGTTCGCGGTTGACCAGCCGTTAAAAATTTACAGTGGTGGATTAGGCTTTCTCGCAGGTTCGCATTTACGAAGCGCTTATGAATTAAAACAAAATTTAATTGGCATTGGTATTCTTTGGAAGAAAGGATATTATGATCAGGAACGTAATCAGGATCAAACGCTAAGAGTAAGCTTCCGTGACAAGGACTATTCATTCCTAACCGATACGCATATTGTTTTTCCCATCACCATACATGGAGCTAACGTTTTTGTGAAAGCCTATTTGCTGAAGCCGGAAGTATTCCAATCTGCTCCATTATTTTTATTGAGTACGGATATAAAAGAAAACGATTACCTGGCGCAAACTATTAGTCACCGGTTGTATGATCCAAATGAAACTACACGGATCGCTCAGTCGATACTGCTGGGCATAGGTGGAGCAAAATTACTGGATGTATTAAAGCATGAAACCGAAATTTACCACATGAATGAAGGCCACGCGTTGCCTATGTGCTTTTACCTACTGGATAAGTATAAAAACATTGACGAAGTAAAAAAACGCGTTGTATTTACAACGCACACCCCAGAGAAGGCGGGAAATGAAGAACACAGTGTGCCCTTGCTCAACAGCATGAACTTTTTCAATGGAGTTACTCCTCTTCAAGTAAATGAATACGTTCATCCTGATAACGGAGTTTTAAATTATACGCTCACGGCTTTAAGGCTTGCCAAAAAGGCAAACGGTGTTTCACAACTGCATGGAGAAGTTGCCCGGAAAATGTGGAATGAACACAAAAATATTTGTGAAATAATTGCCATTACAAATGCGCAGAATAAAACATACTGGCAGGATACAGCGCTGGCGAACGCGTTAGCTGACGAAGATTACAACACATTTGTTAAGCGAAAGAAGGAAATGAAGCGAAAACTTTTTCGTGTTGTAGCCAATCAGACGGGAAAACTATTTGATCAGGATATTCTTACTATAGTGTGGGCAAGGAGGTTTGCCGCATACAAACGCGCTAATCTACTGCTGCTTCACTTTGATCGGTTTTTGAAGATTGCTCAAAATAAAAATTATCCTATCCAGATAATCTGGGCTGGGAAACCATATCCGGAAGATTATGGGGCAATCAACATATTTAATGAAATATATTGGAAAACAAAGGATTTGCCTAACTGCACCGTTGTGACGGGCTACGAATTGTGGTTATCGGACCATTTGAAAAAGGGATCGGATGTCTGGCTTAACAATCCTCGTTTATATCATGAAGCTTCCGGTACTTCAGGAATGACGGCCGCCATGAACGGTTCTGTAAATCTCTCCATTCCCGATGGATGGGTTCCTGAATTTTCCAACCATGGAAAAAATGCATTTATTATCGATCCTGCCGATGACTCTTTAACACAAGAATCAAAAGATAAAATTGAAGCTCAAAAATTGCTCGACCTCCTGGAGAAAGAAATTATTCCGTTGTATTACGATCATCCTGACAAATGGCAACGCATTGTAAATGAAAGTATGAAGGGCGTATTACCTTATTTTGATTCAGGAAGAATGGTTAAGGAATATTATGAGAAACTATATAATAGTTAACATTCCAGTGTTGCAGAAATTAAGTAAACCATTTAATTAAGAACTTCTTTAAGTTCTCTTTCTCGTTCAAGTAATAATTTCGTTCCGGCCTGCCGGCCGATAGAGCGTAATAGCCCAAATGTCAGTCTGAGTACAGGTATTGCGCGACAATTTCAGCGTTGAAAAATTTGTTTTCATAAGCTGCGATCTGAATTCTTATGTTTTCACGTAAATCTCTACAAAACAAAATCTTCTTGGTACCTTGTTTTGTCAATCACAAGACAATATCATAGATGAACGATCCTGACTTTTAACATATGAAGCATATTGTCATCATAGGAAATGGGATTTCAGGAATAACTGCAGCTCGCCACATTCGTAAAGGCAGTAATCATCGCATTACCATCATTTCTTCCGAGACTGAACATTTCTTTTCACGCACCGCATTGATGTATGTCTATATGGGGCATATGAAATATGAGCATACAAAACCCTATGAAGATTTTTTCTGGAAAAAAAATAAGATTGATTTGGTTTTCGATTATGTTGAGAAAGTTGAAAGCACCCAAAAAAACCTTCAACTGAAATCCGGAAAACAGATTAGCTATGATATTTTAATAATCGCCTCCGGTTCGATCTCAAATAAATTCGGATGGCCGGGTCAGAATTTAAAAGGAGTACAGGGACTTTACAGTTATCCCGATCTTCAGCTGATGGAGGAAAATTCCAAAGGTATAAAGCGAGCCGTAATTGTAGGAGGGGGACTGATCGGAATTGAGATGGCGGAAATGTTGCTCTCTAGAAAAATAGACGTTACATTTTTAATTCGTGAGCCGGAATTCTGGAGTGTTATTCTTCCCTTACAAGAAGCCAATCTTATCAGCCGTCACATTCGATCACACCAGGTTGACTTAAGATTAAATACAGAGCTCAAAGAAATTCAGGCAAATGACAGTGGTCAGGTTAAGGCGGTGATCACAGCAAAAGGGGAAAATATTGAATGTCAATTTGTAGGTATTACTGTTGGTGTCTCACCCAATATCGAATTTCTAAAAGATTCTGGTATTGAAACAAAACGCGGTATCCTGGTAAACGAATATTTGCAGACGAATATACCGGATGTCTATGCACTCGGTGATTGTGTTGAACGCACTTACCATCTGCCAGGCCGGAAACCCATAGAACAAGTTTGGTATACGGGACGGATGATGGGCGAAGTCCTAGCCCAGACAATCTGTGGAAGCCCCACCGCATACGAACCCGGTCCCTGGTTTAACTCTGCGAAATTTTTTGACATCGAATATCAAACGTACGGCAATATTTCAAATACGCTAGACCCTGAGGAAGAAGAGTTTTATTGGGAACATTTTTCAGAAAAAAAGGCCATGCATTTTGTATGGAATAAAAAATCGAAACAATTTCTGGGGATCAACACATTTGGTATTCGGCTAAGGCATGAATGTTTTGATACCTGGCTTCGCGAAAGAAAAAGTATTCAATTTGTAATGGAGAACTTACAGCAGGCAAACTTTGACCCTGAATTTTTTCAGCGGCACGAACCCGAAATAATAAAATCATTCGGTCAACAAAACCCGTCACTCGAGACGGCACCAACCTATTAAAACCAACACAAATGAAATTTATTAAGGTTATAGGTCTCTTACTATTCATCTCGGGTTTCTTTATCTTCAACGCATCTTTTTTCTGGGCTAGCTATACGCTCACACCCCAGGTAGTGAAGGAAAAAATAACCGAGCCTCAAAAGCAAAAGCTTTTCTTATCAGAGGCATCCCCGATCTTAAATCGAGAGATAGATTCAAATTCAGGATTTATACATCAACTTTCTTCAATTTTCGATAGCATCAATAAGCAACAAAGAGAAAAATTTAACATTTCGGAATCGGAGCTGGAGAAATTAGCAGCTATAAACGGTACAACATTTTCAATTGCCAATGTGGATTCCATTTTCAGAACATCGAATGAAACTTCCGCATTTAAAAACAAAGCTTTTAAAGATTATGGCAACTGGCTCGATGGACAAAAATTTGAAACGAAAGAAGAATTAATTGAAGAACTAAAAAATATATCGGAAAAAATAAGTACCTATGGAATTATAAATCAAGTCGGTTTTGATCGATACGCACAAAAGGATTTAACGTATGCACTGACCAAAGCATCCGCCAATAGTCCAGTGAAAACTGATCCTGAACTGTTCTTTTTACTCACTTTTGGGCTCTGCATTTTGGGAGCCCTTCTGTACATCTTACCAACGGTCAAACTTCCTGAAGGAATTCACAATAACGGCATCTTTTTTAACGCGATGAAGAATGGAGGATGGCTTGGCATTCTTACCGGCACATGGCTCATCGCATTTTATATTCTACTTTATTTCTATCCTGAATACATGACCAATTGGGTCATCCTGGTTGACCCCATCAGCAAAATGTTAAATGGAAACGAAGCGGGAAGATTTTTTCTTTATGGATTTATATACACGCTCTGTATTCTGGTCATGGGTATTCGTATGATCATTCATTACCGGCATAGCAAGTACCAGATCCTGCGTACCATTTCAGTGATGTTCTTTCAAACAGCATTTGCTTTTTTAATTCCCGAATTTCTTATCCGCCTTAACAAACCCTACTTTGATTTTAAAAATATCTGGCCACTCGATTACAGTTTCTTTTTTGATTCACGATTAAATGAACTGATTGAAAGTGGAACTCTAGGTATATTTATGTTGGGCTGGGGAATTGCTTTGATTATTATCGCTGTACCGGTATTTGTCTATTTTTTTGGAAAGCGATGGTATTGTTCTTGGGTATGTGGCTGTGGAGGCTTAGCCGAAACGTTAGGTGATCCGTACAGACAGCTTTCAAACAAAAAATTAAAGGCATGGAAAATTGAGCGTTGGATGGTTCACAGCGTCCTGGTGTTTGCGATCGTTATGACAGCCGCAGTACTCTATACTTATTGGACAAAATCATCCTGGTTTATTTTTGTAGATAGTTACAGCCTTCGTGAGGTATATGGATTGTTTATTGGAGCAGGATTCGCCGGAGTTGTTGGAACAGGATTTTATCCCGTAATGGGCAACCGTGTATGGTGTAGGTTTGGATGTCCACTCGCCGCCTATCTTGGAATAATACAACGTTTTAAATCACGCTTCAGAATCACAACCAACGGAGGGCAATGCATCTCGTGCGGCAACTGCTCAACGTACTGTGAAATGGGGATTGATGTAAGATGGTATGCGCAACGCGGTCAAAATATTATCCGATCTTCTTGCGTAGGTTGTGGTATATGCTCTTCAGTCTGTCCCAGAGGTGTATTGAATCTGGAGGTAAAAGATGAAGCTGGAAGATTTGGAAAACCAATATTAATTGGAAATAATAAAATACATATTTCGGCTTAATTATTCCTTGTGAGTAGTATCGTTAAAGTTATCATTCCCGCTTTCAACGAGGAGAATGGAGTCGGTCAGGTTATTGCTGAAATACCCAAAGACCTGGTGCATGAAATTATTGTTGTTAACAACGCATCGACAGATAGCACAGAGCGCATTGCGCATGAAGCAGGCGCATTCGTTTTAAAAGAACCTATTCCAGGTTACGGAAGAGCATGTCTTAAAGGAATTGATTATCTGAAAATAACTGAACCTAAACCCGATATCGTGGTTTTTTTAGATGCCGATTATTCGGATTATCCGGGAGAAATAAGAGAGCTTATAAGTCCGATCTTAGCCAACAGGGCTGATTTAGTAATTGGGTCGCGCGCACGAGGAAATAAAGAGAAGGGCTCTATGACGCCTCAGCAAATCTTTGGTAATTTGTTAGCTACACGACTTTTAAAATTGTTTTATAATGTAAAATTTACTGACCTGGGACCTTTTCGCGCAATTCGGTGGTCCTCTTTGTTAGAACTCGATATGCAGGACAAAACGTATGGCTGGACGGTTGAAATGCAACTCAAAGCTGCAAAGAAGAAAATGAAATGTGTTGAAGTTCCTGTGCGTTATAGAAAAAGAATAGGATTCTCCAAAATTTCGGGAACATTGAAAGGAACCGTTATGGCGGGATATAAGATTATTACTACAATATTTAAATATTTATAAAAAGTTGATGGTCGATAGTCCATAGCTATCGACTATGAACTATTGACCATGGAACTTTTAGTCATTATATTATATAGCATTTCGCTGTTCTACATTTTCCTCTTCAGTATGGGCCAGCTTCAACTTACCTGGCTTTATATTAAAAGCAAAAAAAAATCAGCAATATCAGCAACGAGCCATTCAACATCTAAACCGTCGGTTACGATACAGTTACCAATCTACAACGAAAAATATGTGGTGGAAAGATTGATCGAAGCTGTAAGTAGATTGGATTATCCGAAGGAAAAACTGGAAATTCAGATCCTGGATGATTCAACGGATGATACAACAGAAATTATTCTTAAGAAGATTGAATCTCTTCGCGGACTCAAACTCGATATTAAACTTATTCACCGGGAAGAAAGGTCAGGTTATAAAGCCGGTGCGCTTGATCATGGCTTCAAATTGGCTAAGGGGGAATTCATTGCCATCTTTGATGCTGATTTTATCCCCGCTCCGGATTTTTTAGAAAACACATTGTACCTTTTTTCGGAACCCTCGGTAGGTGCTGTACAAACCCGCTGGGGACATATCAATAAAGATTATTCCATCCTTACACAACTTCAGGCATTTGGCTTAGATGCGCATTTTTCCATCGAGCAAAGTGCCCGGAATTTCGCAGGAAGTTTTATTAATTTCAACGGTACCTGTGGTATTTGGAGAAAGGAATGTATTGCAGATGCAGGAGGATGGTCGAGTGATACACTAACCGAAGATCTGGACTTAAGTTACCGGGCTCAGCTCAAGGATTGGAAATTTAAGTACCTTGAAAATGTTTCAACACCAGGAGAACTTCCTGTAATTATGCCCGCTATTAAAGCACAGCAGTATAGGTGGAATAAAGGTGGCGCAGAAACAGCTCGTAAAATTTTTGGGCAAGTACTCCGTTCGGATATTTCAGGCGTTAATAAAATACACGCATTCTTCCATTTGTTTAACAGTTCCGTTTTTTTAGGAGTACTTATCGCAGCCCTGTCCAGTGTTCCTATGCTTTTTATTAAGAGAAATCATCCGGAAATAAATTGGATCTTTAATACAGGAATAATTTTCCTTTTTGGGTTTATGTCGATCTCGCTATTTTATTGGGTGGCCACGAAACGATTTCACAAGGATACAGCTAAAACCTTTTTGAATTTGTTTCCGGGTTTTTTAATGATCTCAATGGGGTTATCACTTCATAATGGACTCGCTGTCATCGAAGGACTACTCGGCATTAAAACTCCATTTGTTCGCACTCCAAAATTTAATATTACACACAAAGGCGAGCCATGGAAAAACAACGTATACGTACATCCAAGTCTAAATTTTATTACGCTGGTCGAAGGAGTTCTTTGCTTGTATTTCCTTTCGGGAATTGTCATAGGCGTTTATCTACAAATAAGTGTGCTCATTTTCTTTCATGTGATGTTAGCCATTGGGTTTGGTAGCGTATTCTATTACTCTGTGAAGCCGCTTACAAATGCTTAAGCAAAAGGCGATACAATATATCTTACTATCAATTCTTTTTATAATCTATTTGTTAATCGGTTATGATGTACAACGCTATGAAACCTTAGTACTATTAGGATCATACAGCGTGCTCTTCGTTATCTATAGCTGGATAATTTTAAGAGGTAAAGAAGAACAAATACAATTCTGGGTTTACTCCTCGCTCCTTTTTAGACTTGTTCTTTTATTTGCCGTGCCTGCTTTATCAGATGATTTTTATCGTTTTGTATGGGATGGTCGATTGCTGACATCGGGGCATCATCCATTTTCGCATATACCGTCCTTTTATATAGAAAATCAAATTTCTATTCCGGGGATCGATGAAACTCTTTTCCGAAAACTTAATTCAAAAAATTATTTTACAATCTATCCTCCCTTAGCGCAATTTCTTTTTTGGCTGTCTGCCAAACTATCATCTTCCATTTACGGAAGTTTGATGATCCTAAAGATTTCTATTTTCCTGGCTGAGGTTGGTTCTATCCTCATTACTAAAAAATTATTAGATCAATTTAATTTTCCACAGAAAAACATATTGATATACGCGCTCAATCCCCTTGTCATCCTTGAACTCTCAGGCAACGTTCACCTGGAAGCGATTATGATTTTTTTCATTTTATTAAGCTGCTATTTGTTGGTTCAACGCAAGATTATACTTGCTGCTGTTGCTTTCGCTGCTTCGATTTGTGTAAAACTGGTTCCAGTAATTTTTTTGCCGGCGATCCTTCCGTTACTTGGCTGGAAGAAAGCCACGTTATTTTATGGTGCTGTTGTGTTAGTATGTGGCGTACTATTTTTGCCCCTATGGAATGAAGAAATCCTATTTGGTTTTAAAAACAGTCTAGGATATTACTTTACAAAATTTGAATTCAATGCGAGCATCTATTACCTCGTGCGCGAGTTGGGTTTTGTATTTTATGGATACAATATAATACAAACTGCAGGATGGCTGCTGGGGCTTATTGCTTTGATTCTTATTTTATTGGTTTCGTCGAGTCAATGGTTAAAGACAAATCAGGACAAACCATCGACCATGGACCATCGACTATGGACTTTCCTCCACGTTATGATGTGGTCCCTTCTCATCTATTTTCTTTTCACTACTACCCTTCATCCCTGGTATATTATTACTTTACTGGCTTTATCTGTGTTTACAAATTACCGGTTTGGTGTTTTATGGACAGGCATGATTTTTCTAAGTTATGCTGGCTACGGTGCGGTCGGATTTAAGGAAAACTTATGGATCGTTGCCTTCGAATACGCCACTGTTCTTGGGTATCTTGCGTATGAATTAGTATGGGAAAAAGATCAGCGCTTATCGGTCTCTTAATTTGCTTTGGTTCTCTGAGCTTATCAGGTCAAACAGCTTTTGACAATAAACTTCAATCACTTTATAAAAATACAGTTCCGTTGATTAGAGAAAGCGAACTTAATAAAGCTATTTTAAAAAATGAGAAATTTATACTTCTTGATATACGTGCAGTCGAGGAATATAATATAAGTCACATACCTAACGCTTACTTTGTTAACTATAATAATTTCACCACGCATAAGCTTGATACCATTGATCGCAGCACAACCCTGATCGTATATTGTTCTGTTGGTTATCGAAGTGAACGAATAGGCGAAAAGTTAATAAAAATGGGGTTTAAAGATGTTAAAAATCTATACGGTGGAATCTTCGAATGGGTTAACAAAGGAAACAAAGTGATCAATGCTTCCGGAAAGATCACGAACCGTGTTCATACCTATAATAAAAATTGGTCGCAGTGGTTGTTAAAAGGAGTGAAAGTATATTGAACTGAGATGCTAAAATTCAAAGACCAATCGTTGCTTATCATTTTCTATCGGAACCCTGAAGTTGGAAAAGTAAAAACAAGGTTAGCAGCAACACTCGGTGATGTCAAAGCTTTATCTATTTATCTTTTACTGGTAAAACATACGCGAAAGGTTACTGAAACGCTACCTGTCCACAGAGCACTTTTCTATTCTGATCATGTTGATACAGCCGATAGTTGGTCCAACGAGACCTATCAAAAGTATCTGCAATCGGGAAAGGACTTGGGTGAAAAAATGATGCATTCATTCGAAGTGGGATTCAATGCAGGATACAAATCCATTTGTATTATCGGTACAGATTGTCTTGAGCTTACATCCGAGATTATTGAAGAAGCATTTCATAAACTTCAAACTCATGACGCCGTATTAGGTCCAGCCATGGATGGAGGTTATTATTTATTGGGAATGAACCAACTTCATTCTTCGTTATTCAATAATAAAAATTGGAGTACCCATACGGTCTTACCGAGCACTCTCCATGATTTTAAAACACTTGGCTTAAAATTTTGGCAACTTAAAACGCTAAATGATGTAGATGAACAGAAAGACCTTCCCGACAACTTTGAAAGCCTTTAATATAATTAATTTCACTCAGGCTTACCTGTAAGAATTTTAATCATTGGCTCGTCAGGATTTAGTTGTGCATCAACAATCCCAAACGACCCCGCTTTATAATTCCAATTAGCATAGGCCACGCCATTCTTTTCAAAAATGGCCACCATGTCGCGATACCACGCCTTCTTATCCTCCACGGACGCTTTATCGATAACTCCAAATTCTCCACAATAAAGAGGGAGCTTAAGACGAGCAGCCATTTGTATCGGTTTCTGCATCATTTTTTCAAGCGTGTCCCGGTTATAAATTCGTCGCTCTTCGGGCGACTTGCCATTGAGAACAATTTGCCCCGGATAATTTACCTCCCCTTGAAAATCTTTTAATCTAGTCCACGATGCTTGATAATGGGTAAGGTGAAAAGGTTCATAAAAATGGAAACTCAATAAAATATTCGGGTCATTTTCAGGGATTTTAAGTTGGTCAAACGTATTAGCGGACTGCCAGCGGTTGGATCCGATAACAAGTACACGATTCGGCTCCCAGCTGCGAATAGAATCGGCAACCCGAAGCAGCAACTTGTTCCATTGTTCTGCATCATCAGCGACAGGTTCATTCATAAATTCGTATGCGAGCATTTCGTTCGGCCATTCATGCACGACTTTTGAAAGATCTTTCCATAATCGAATAAATTTATCCTGCTCTTTGGGATCGGTCCACAATGGCTTTTCTTTTTCATTAAAGTGATGGGACCGTAAAATATGCAAATCGAGAACGACGCGCAGGCCCTTATCATTGCACCAGGTTAGACATTGCGTTAGAAGTTTGAATGCATCCTTATCTCGGGTTCCGGCTTCGTCCCACATTTGTTCTTCATCAATGGGTAACCTGATATGATCAAAGCCTGCTGAATCTATAAAAGCTACATCTTCTTGTGTAAAAAATGTAGCGCGCTCCTCACCTCTCTTTTTGCTTTGACTTAACCAATGGGCAATATTGGTCCCCCGCTTAATAGTAAAGTCTGAATAATCTTTTTCCTGTTGGTCTGGTTTGCAAGCAACAACCATAACAATAGCCAGGACATAAAGTAAGGAACATCGCATAAGCAAATATGTAAAAGGGTGTAGAACTACCACTAATTAAGGAAGTTTTCTGCAATTAAATCTTACAGAAAACAATCTATGGTTGAATGATGAAAAAAATTTTATCTTTAAGTGGGGCGGCGTCCTCGACAATGCGGTCTACAAGATGTTTTTCGAACATAGAATTTCTAATCACCATCTAGACGAGCTGATGAATTTTTTATATGGTTTGAAACCTATTAATCCATGAAATCATCGCTGTATCAGAAATTACAAGAAAGAAAAGTCATCCAGACTTTCGTTCTGTACCTTGCTGGTAGCTGGGGTGTGCTGGAGGCCATTAGTTTTTTCTCAGCTCGATACGCTTGGCCTGAATGGATATTCGATATAACTCTCGTGCTGATCCTTTGCGGTTTGCCTTTCTCGATCATACGGTCATGGTTTCATGGGTTGCCCAATGAACAGAACATGCCTAAGATAGAAGTGATTCTTCTTGCTATTAACTTCGTACTTGCTCTTTCTTTGAGCACTTTCGTTTTGTTGGGACAAAAGAAAAAAATGTCTTCAGACGTATTGAATAAATCTATTGCTGTCCTACCGTTTAGTAACTTAAGTAATGATCCAGATCAATCCTATTTTAGCGACGGTATTGCCGAAGATATTTTAAATCACCTCGTAAAGATTTCCGACTTAAGGGTTAAATCCAGAACCTCTACCCTCAAGTACAAAGACAGTAAAAAAAATATTTTTGAAATTGGTCAAGAATTAGGAGTGCAGTCAATTTTGGAAGGAACTATCCGAAAGGCGGGCAATATGGTGCGTATTGCGGTGAAGTTGATCGATGCCACACGTGATGAGAATGTTTGGTCGGAAACTTACGACCGGGAGATAAAGGACATATTGAGTTTACAAAGCGAAATTGCTATTGAGATCTCGAGAGCACTAAAAGCAAGGCTTACACATTCCGAAGAAACTAATATCAACACACAAGCACCTATCAATATAACTGCATATGATTATTTTTTGAAAGCCCGACAAATTATCAACTCTTCCAATGATGAAAGAGCAGATTATGAAATAACACTTCAACTACTTAACAGAGCAATTGCCCATGACTCTAAATTTGCAGGTGCATACGCATTAAAAGCAAAGGTATGGTACTGGCTAGGTACTTATGGAATTCATTACCGTACCTGGAGGGATTCCTCGCTACACAATTCGTCAACCGCGATCAAACTCAATCCAACGCAGCCCGAGGGTTATCTTGTTCGAAGTTCCGTGCTACAACTTCTTAATAATGTAAAGGGTAGTATGGAAGATCTCCAGAAAGCGCATGAAGTAGCACCTAATGATCCGGAAGTGCTGGAAGCTCTTGGGTATAAGTTATTGCAAGTGAGAGATAAAAGGGGTGCAGAAATGCTCCTGAAAGCCCTTACTCTAAAATATTCAAAAAAAGACCCAGATTACTACTGGAACCTGGGGTGGCTAAACTTCCAGGCAGAAAATTATGAAGCTGCAGAAAAGTTATTGAAGCAAGGAAAAAATCTGAACTCCAGGGCCCTCGATTCATATTGGCGTTTAGCTTTCGTTTATCGAAAACTAAAACGATATCCAGAAAGCCTTAAAGAAAGTGAAGAAGCAGTAAAAATCAGTCCGGCTCAGCAAACCATGATTGATAACTTAGCATGGGCCTATTTCTTAAACGGGGATTTAGACCAAGCTGAAAAGGTCTGGTCAAGGTATCCAGAAATTGAAAGTAGATTTGAAGATAAAACTCAACACGTTCCCTTTAGACACCGGCTTGGGTATATAAAATGGTTAAAAGGTAAAAAAGCGGAAGCGAAGAAATTATTTCAGGAGGAGATAAGGCTTGAGCTAAGAACAATCGAAGGGAAAACAGGAATAGGAGTTTGGCCTGGAGTTTCAAAATCAAACAATTTTTATGACTTAGCAGCGTCAAAATCTTTCTTAGGAGAAAAAGAAGAGGCCCTACGATATTTGGATAGTGCAATCGTCCATGGAAACGATTTTGAATGGGGATTTAGAAACGATCCTTTATTCGATAATATTAGGAACGAAACGGCATTCCAAAATCTGATCACAAAAGCGCTCTCCACCTCTGAATTCACCGCGTTGGCAATGAGAGAGGCTCTTGTTTACTACGAAATTATGCAATGACTGAGATATAAGGTCTTTATCTATTGCTGTTGTCCCATTCTTAATTTATATCTAAAAACTACACTTTTCATTCCCTTTATGAGAAAACATCCGGGAGTAGCCCGGGATTTTAGGGTATTTTAAGGTCAAATTCCTTTGGCACGATAATGCACTTAGAGCTTATACAAAGCCCCTTATTAATCTAAGTATTATGAGACACCAGCAGAGAAGTATAGACGCAATGAGAACAAGACTTTTAAATTTTGTAGGATGCCAACAACCTTTTTATATAAAAAAGAAGAATGATGAAGTTCTTGTGACCTTTATCCGAGGTTTTGCGGATCCTGACCGGAATATTGTTCTGATCTCGGAGAAATCACAAAGCCTGGGTATGAACATAATTGAAATAAAGAACATTCAAGAAATTCAGCCATGGATTCATACAGCAGCATAAATCTTTTAGATAATTTTCAAAAGAATCTAGCTACGCTTTTGGTGTTTATAGATTGTCTCGTGAGCGGCAAAGAAAGCCTTATATCCCGCTTATCGCATGTGATTGAAGAGTCTGGTTTCGTCCGTTTTCCATTAACTACTATTCCGATCCCATCTTAATTGAGCCATTAATTGAGCCATTGCCACTCATCTAAGGCTTTCCAAATCCCTGATCAGGATCTGCTTTCTATTGAAGTTTATTAAATTCTTTTCTTTCAACTCATTTAAAATCGTTGTGACCGTCTGGCGTGAAGTTCCCGTAAGGGAAGCTATATCCTTATGTGTCAGACTGGTTTGAATCAACGTTTCAAATCCTACTTTTTTTCCCTTCCATGCAGCTGCGTCTTTTAAAAATTCAATGATCCGCGTGCGAGCGTCCTTAAAAACCAACAATTCTAGTTTGCGCTCCAACTTCATTATTCGCAGCCCGATCAGCTTAAGGATCTTAAAACTCAATTCTTTATTTTCATACATCAAGGTTTTTAGTTCCTCGATGGTTAATGGACAGATTACG
The DNA here is from genome assembly GCA_963837415.1 of uncultured Bacteroidota bacterium. Lineage (GTDB taxonomy): Bacteria > Bacteroidota > Bacteroidia > Cytophagales > Cyclobacteriaceae > Chryseolinea. The sequence goes on from CAWING010000013.1 coordinate 965,103, forward strand.
GTTTCGACCATGGCTTGGGCAAAATCTTTTCTTTTATCCTCACCGGCCATAGCTAATTCACCAAAAATTTCGCCCGTGGTTAAGATTGCTGTTAACACCTCTGCCCCATCTTCGAGATAATGCCCAATCTTAACCCTGCCACCTACAATCATATAAATATGCGTAGCTGAATCATCGGGCATATAAATAAATTGGTCGCGTTTATAGTGAATGAAATCATGTTTCTCATTCATCTTCTTCACCTTGTGCGGGCAAAGAATATTGTAGAGATTAACACTTTCAAAATACCATAAAGCCGTGACGTTTGCCATAGGAATATGATGAACAAGTAATTGGTTTTGCTAGTCTTGGATAACGATTAATGGATAACTTTTTTAAGTTAGCATAAAATTGAAACAAAAGGTTCATGTCTGAATTAAAGCTCACTCAAATTTGGATATATCCAATAAAGTCTCTTGGAGGAATAAGTTTGTTAACTGCAAAGGTTTTTGAGAAGGGCTTGCAGTATGACCGACGGTGGATGCTGGTGGATGAGGAGGGTAAATTTTTGACTCAGCGCGTACATCCCCGTATGGCCTTATTCAAATTATCCATCGACAACGATCAATTGGTAGTTACATACCTGGAAAGTGTTCTAAGTTTGTCCTTAAAAAGGAAAACCTTTTCAAACCCAATGCAGGTAACTATCTGGGATGATGCCGTTTCGGCATACGAAATGGATCCTTTCTATAGTAAATGGTTTTCTGATTTACTCGGTATAACATGCAGACTTGTTTATTTTCCTGAAGAAAACGCAAGGCCAGTGGATCCTGCATTTAAAGTGAACGATGAGCATGTTAGCCTTGCGGATGCATACCCATTCTTAATCATCGGACAAAGCTCCCTGGATGATTTAAATAGTAGATTATACGAACAATTACCCATCAACCGGTTTCGACCTAATTTTGTTTTTACAGGCGGTAATCCGTATGAAGAAGACCAATGGCGAAATTTTACAATTGGATCCACGCGCTTTGTAGGCGTGAAACAATGTGCCCGCTGTGCAATTCCAACTATAAATCAAGATACTGCCGAAAAAGGTATTGAACCCACAAAGACCTTAGCGACATATCGAAAGTGGAACAATAAAATCTTATTTGGCCAAAATCTGGTTGCATTAGACCACCATATTGTCACTGTGGACGATACGATCACCCTTCAATAAAAAAACATAAAACTGTTGCCCGCGGACTGCGCAGTATAGACTTTTACGGAATGACCTTTCTTTATCTTAAAGCGTCCATATTATTTTTGTTGTCACGTGGTTTGCCGGGTTGTTTTACATGCCCCGCCTATTGGTTCATCATAATCGAGGCCAACGAAAAATCCGAACCAGAAAAATCTATTTTAACAAAACAGTTAACGAAGATGGCCTCAGCACTATGGTTTGGAATCACCTGGCCTTCTGCAATTGTGACACTCATCATTGGGTTTCCATGTTGATCAACCAACCCAGTTGGCTTCAACATGGATTTATGCATATTAAATTAACACTTGTGTTTTTTTTATACGTCTATCATATTTCAGTCCATTATTTATTTCGACAGTTAAGGCAAAACGTGGTGAAATTTTCTTCAACTCAAATACGTTTCTGGAACGAGGTGGCAACACTTTTTTTAATTAGCATAGTTTTTCTGATCGTATTAAAAAATGCGCTGAGTATAGTCTGGGGTATAGCAGGGTTGCTGGTAGTAACTTTTTTAATTATGATGGGAATTAGGATATATAAAAAATATAGAAAATGAAAGGGGAGTCCACAGTCCATGGTCAACAGTCCACAGCAGGTAACTCTAGGCGCATAGTTGATACACACCGATCAATCGACGCTGCGGTTAGCTTTTTGCTTTTTGCTTTTTGCCTTCAGCTTTCCGCATGCACCCCTAAACAAGACCCTGCCCTCCCAATTTTCGGAGAACGTGAAGTTGTGGGTACCGACACCGTTTATCATACCATCGCCGACTTTAAATTTGTTGACCAGGACAGTGCTGAAATAACGAATGAGACTTACAAGGACAAAATTTATGTGGCGGATTTCTTTTTTACATCGTGCCGCACTATTTGTCCAATCATGAAAACACAAATGCTTCGCGTATATGAAGCAATTGAAAATGATCCCGATGTTTTATTGCTATCACATACGATTGATCCCGAATATGATACGGTCGGCCTATTGCGAGACTTTGCCAACAGCCTTGGTGTAAAGAGTGATAAATGGCATTTTGTAACAGGAAATAAAGAAGAGATTTACAAGATTGCCCAAACCAGTTATTTCTGCAACAGCAATGGAAGATAAATCCGAACCCGATGGTTTTATTCATAGCGGCGCCTTTTTACTGATTGATAAGGAAGGAAGAATCCGTGGAAAATACGATGGCACCAAAGAAGAAGAGGTCAACAGGTTGCTTGGCAGATATTGAGAAGTTGAAAAAAGAAGATGAGAAATAAAGCTGAAAGCTTAAAGCAGAAAGCTGAAAGCAAAAAGCTGAAAGTTAGAAAGCGTTCGTTCTTTACTTTTGCCTTCCTGGTTTCAAATCGCAGTCCTTTGCTTTTTGGATTCTGCTTTAAGCCTTTTGCTTTCTGCTTTTTGCTTTCCTCCTGCGGCAAACCCGATACCAAAGACACTTCCTCACCAAAATTCAAGCAATACTTTGTTCAAGGCGAACAACTTTACCTTCAACATTGCAGCAATTGTCATCAGAAAAATGGCGCTGGGCTAGGCTTAGCTTTATCCTCCGCTGGATACATCCGATTATATGAAGAATAATATGGAAGATGTTGTTTGTCTGATAAAATACGGGAAGAAGGATGAGTTGATCGTGAATGGGAAAAGTTATAATCAAGCGATGAAGGGGATCACAACATTAACTGACTTTGAGATAGCTGAAATTGCCACTTTCATTTATAACTCCTGGACACATCAGCACGGTATCATAGAGGTCAACCAGGTTTCAGAAATACTTTCTTCATGTGACAGCTTGCCTTCTGAATAGCTACCCCTTTCCCTTTCCCATGTATTTCATTTTAATGTCTATATCCATATTTTTGATCTTGTGTTAGATCAATTAAAGCACGTTCAAATGATGGAGGGCCCATTGCTCCTGTAACATTATTTGAAAAGCCGAACCCTTCCTTTGGAATCCCCAATTTATTTTGGTCCAAATCTTTATTTTTATTGGCATCATGGAGCACGCTTACGGCATACTTTCCTGGCTTAAGATTTTCAAATACCACGATAATTGAATCTCCAGAAGCTTGTACCATTCTTCCATCAAGAGGTTTCTTCAAAAAGTTTTCGTTACTATCAAAGATGCCAACAATAATGTTGCCTTTGTGACCTTTAATATTTGTTACGGTAACCTGAAGTTTAGTTTGACAAATCGCGTAGACAGAAAATCCCATCAATGCGCACAACACGAGTAATTTTTTCATTTCATTCAGTTATTGTTAACGGTGAGTTAATATATAAACCTTGTATTATGCAAGAATGTTCAACATCGTTAAAAATTATGCCAAGACAAAACGTTCTTTGTCATCTTTAAAGCACCGTTCATATGGTATTCTCGGCCATATATATTTTAATTAACCTCCCTTCTTTTGATACCAGAACCTGTAATTAGATATTTCGTAACTTTCCTTATTACCAACCCAACAGATCATGGCTTCAGTTAAATTAAAAATCAATGACAAAAACTATACTGTGGAGGTCGATCCCAAGATGCCTCTGCTTTGGGCTATCCGCGACGTCGTAGGACTTACCGGCACTAAGTATGGTTGTGGTATCGCTCAATGTGGAGCGTGTACAGTTCATTTGGATGGAGTTCCGGTCCGCTCATGCTCAATTCCTGTAACAGCAGCCGGTAACAAGAATATTACAACCATTGAAGGAATCTCCCAGGATAACTCCCATCCTGTGCAACAAGCGTGGATCCAGGAGCAAGTGCCTCAATGCGGCTATTGTCAATCCGGTCAAATTATGGCCGCTACAGCACTATTAAAGAAAAATTCAAATCCTACCGACAAAGATATTGATACAGCCATGCAAGGTCATATCTGCAGATGCGGCACGTATCCTCGAATTCGCAAAGCCATCAAAACGGCTGCACAACTTATGAGTCAAAAAGCAAGCGTTAAATAAATATGAGGCATGAGCCATTAGTCATTTCTCATATTCAATAACCCATATCAAATTTAATTTTTCATGGAAACAAAAAATATAGTATCGAGAAGAGATTTTATTAAGCTATCCGGCATGGCAGGAACTGCCCTCACGATTGGCCTATACGTACCTGCCAGGGGAGGAGACATGCAGGTATTAAAAGCGGATGCTGCTGCCAATCTAGGTGTGGAGTTAAATGCCTGGATATCCATTGACCCGACGGGAAAAGTGACCATTATGAATCATCGCGCTGAAATGGGGCAGGGAGCTTATCAATCGGTCCCGCAGATGATCGCCGAAGAACTCGAAGTAGATTTGAATAAAATTGATATTGTATTCGGTATTGGCAATGAAAAAAAATATGGAAGCCAAATTACCGGAGGAAGTTCCACGGTTCGTTCGGCCTATAAACACCTTGGACGTATGGGCGCCTCAGCACGTGAAATGTTGATTGAAGCTGCTGCTAAAAAATGGAATGTTGACAAATCTTCCTGCTATGCTGAAAATGGAAATGTTATTCACAAACCATCGAATAAAAAATTTCACTACGGAGAATTGGTGGAAGAAGCGTCTAAGCTTGAACCTCCGAAAACCGTATTGTTAAAGAAAACAGAAGACTATAAAATTCTCCGTAAACCTTTGCCACGTCAGGATGCTCCATTAAAAACCAATGGAACCGCAATTTTCGGTATAGACAAAAAGCTTCCTGGCATGTTGTATGCAGTGATAGAACGAAATCCTCGGTTTGTGGGAAAAGTAAAAAGCTTTGACGATACGGAAACTAAAAAAATCCCGGGAGTAACACATGTGTTTGTTGTTAAGGTTGACGTATTCTCGAAGGTCCGGGAAGGGGTAGCAGTTGTTGCCGATAGCTTCTGGAATGCCTTGCAGGGACGGAAAGTATTGAAAGTAGAGTGGGATGATACAGGTTTTGAACATCATAGCACGGAACAGCTATATGCAAAGATGAATGACGAGTTAAAAAATAAAGAAGGAATTTCATATCGCACGAAAGGAAATGTTACAGGAGTCTTAACTAAGGCGAATAAAAAAGTTGAGGCCATGTATGAAACCCCTTATGAATCGCATAGCTGTATGGAGCCCTTAAATTGTATTGCCGATGTAAAAGCAGATTCCGCTGAGATTTGGGGACCTATCCAAGCACCCGGTTGGGTACAAGATGACCTTAGCAAAGTCCTGGGTATGCCATCCGAAAAAATTGTTGTTAACATGACGTTCCTAGGTGGCGGATTTGGCCGAAAAGCATTTTTTGACTACCCGCAGGAAGCTGTTTTCATTTCGAAAGAGATAAAAGGTCCGGTACAGGTAATATGGACACGGGAAGACGATACATTACTTGGACCCTTCCGACCAGGTATGACATATCAATGCGCCGCGGGTCTAAGTGAAGACGGAAGAATCTCGGGATATAAATTTAAAATGGCAGGGCAAAATATGGATCATCAATGGCCCGGAGCCTCGAAAGATTCGTACAACGGTAGCACAACGGAGGGGTTCTTAGAGCCGTATTATGACAGCATCCCCCATTTTAGTTTTTCAGATTTGCCTTTGGATTCTCCCATTCCGGTAATGTGGTGGAGGTCGGTTTATTCTTCTACGAATGGATTTGCCTACGAAAGCTTTATGGATGAGATCGCCATTGAAGCTGGCAAGGATCCACTGGAATTCAGAAGGCAACATTTGGGCGAGGAGCGTCATCAACTTCTTATAAATAAATTAGAAGAAGTGAGCGGATGGAAATCACGCAAAAAAAACGAAGGGTTTGGAGTGGCTATAACAGAGTGCTTTTCCAGCATCGTGGGAGAGGTGGTGAAAGTTTCCAAAAAGCAGGATGGCAAAGTACAGATCGATAAAGTCTGGGCTGTAATGGATTGCGGGTGGTATGTAAATCCTGACATAATTAAAGGTCAAGTGGAGGGAAGTATTATTATGGCATTGGGAGCAGCGACCAAACACGCAACCCATTTTAAGGACGGAAAAGCCGTTGAGAAAAACTTTGACACTTACAAAATGGTGCGTATTACAGATACACCGGAAATCGAAGTTCACATCATGGAAAATGATGAAAAAGCAGGAGGCGTTGGTGAGCCTGGATTACCGCCATTCACCCCTGCCCTAACAAATGCAATTTTTGATTTAACCGGTAAGCGAATCAGAAAATTACCTTTTAACTTAGAGGAAGTTTAATCATTTTAGAAAACCTATTGCTAATCAAACGCAAAACTATGCGCGGAATCATCATTGCATCCATTTTTTTATTTATTACAATTTCGTTGATGTCTTTTCAGAAAACTCAAAAATTTGACCTTAAAGCCAGTATCGAACGTGGTACGGAAATATACAATACTCAATGTATTACCTGTCACATGGAGAAGGGCGAGGGAATAGAAGGCGCGTTTCCGCCGGTGGCCAAATCGGATTATTTAATGGCCGATAAAAACCGCTCCATTAGACAAATACTGGAAGGGGCTTCTGGCGAAATGAAAGTGAACGGAAAAGTTTATAACGGTGAAATGCCCGCTATCGACTTAACCGATGAACAGGTAAGTGATGTTCTCAATTATGTCAGGAATTCCTGGGGAAATAAGGGCGGCGCCGTAACCCCTGGTGAGGTGAAGGCTGTACGAAAATAAAGCGATTATGCAATCTGGTGTCACGAGTTTTAATGAACTGTTTAGAGAATTTTTAAAAACTGAAAGCATCTATGGCTTTGGAGATGTGCAAGTAAAAAATATGCTTACGGAACTTTCCACAAAGTAGTACGCTCATGAAGGACTTTAAAACCATTGTCACCGAATTCCGCAAAATAGACTTCACTAATCGTAAGGCTGCTCTTGCTACGGTGGTGAAAGTACGCGGATCGTCTTATCGCAGTCCAGGAGCGCGGATGCTTATTACGGATGATGGGAAGTGGATAGGATCTATCAGTGGAGGATGCCTGGAAGGCGATGCATTGCGCAAAGCACGACAGGTTATGATGGATAAAAAACCAATGACTGTAACATATGACACGCGGGAAGAAAGCAATCAGAATTTAGGTATTGGTTTGGGATGCAACGGTGTAATTGACGTCCTGATCGAGCCTATTAACATCTCCGAAAAAAATAATCCGATTAACCTTTTTGAACAATTCATAACCACGAAAGAACCGTTGGCGCTTGCTACAATTTTTAATGCCCCTTCGGGTGTTGGAGAAAAAATAATATTTCATTCAACTGGTGAGATACAGGATTATTTTTCGGATACCGATTTAAGTACAAAAGTCCGCGAAGATCTGGCCAACTTTTCAATACTAAAAGATCCGAAGCAAAAAGTTTTACTTTAAATGATATTGAGACAGAAATTTTTTTAGAAGTCATTCAACCTACCGTTTCCCTTATCATTTTTGGGGGTGGTTTCGACGCCAGACCCGTAAGTCAGTTAGCTAAAACAGTAGGGTGGGATGTTCTTGTGACGGATGAATGTGTCGCTCACATAGCTCCTTTATTTTTTCCCACCGCTGACAAGCTATCGCTATGCCATCGTGATTTTATTGATCGTGATTTTGATATCACACCGTTTACGGCTTGTGTATTGATGTCGCACAACTATGAATACGATCGTGATGTGTTAAAAAAATTGTTAAAAACAGAAACACCCTATATAGGTATTCTTGGCCCGCGCAAACGCTTTGACAAAATGCAACGTGAATTTGCAGAACAGGGTATTATGTTACAAACAGAAGACATTCATCGCATCCATTCACCCATTGGTTTAGATATTGGAGCAGAAACTCCTGACGAAATTGCAATTTCTATCATTGCTGAAATTCAGGGAAAATTTGTAAACCGTTCCGGCGGTTTCCTGAAATATAGAAATGCACCCATTCACCACCGCGATACAAAAAGTGATCAGGTTTTCAAACAAGTGTATTTAGGGAACGGCTCTAAAGGGCAGCTATCTTCGAATTCTTAAAGCATATGAAAGTTACCCTTCTGATGTTCGCTGCTGCTTGTTGCGTTGCCAAGGGGTTGGCCAGCATTCTGAGAAAAAAAATTAACGATATCAATGTTAAGACAATGAATAACGTTTCATAACGATATTGATATTCCCTTGTATTCTTGAATAGAAATTCACAGTTTCATTGCCCAAAGAAAATTGTCATGAAACTATTACCCGTTTGCTTCATAACTCTTAATTTACTTATAGCTGCCTGTGGGTCAAAAACCAATAAAACAACTACCGAGTTAACCACCTGGAGAGTGAAGGGAGGAAATTCCGCCGGCACTCAGTATTCATCTCTCAGCCAAATCACTAAAGAAAACGTAGCTAATCTCAAATTGACCTGGCAATACCAATCAGGTGAGGCGGACACAGCAAAAAATCGATCGCAAATACAATGCAATCCCATTATCGTTGATGGCGTTCTTTATGGCACATCACCTACATTAAAAGCCTTTGCTGTAGATGCTGCCACCGGGAAAGAGATTTGGAAATTTAAGGCAGCAGAAGATAAGACTGGCAACATAGGCGTAAACAGAGGGGTAACTTATTGGGAGGAGGGCGAGGATAAAAGAATACTGTATTGTTTTGGTCAGTATTTATATGGATTAGACGCTCGCACAGGAAATAAAATTGAAAGTTTCGGAACTCAGGGCAGAATAAGTTTAAAAGACGGCCTTGGGGAAAGAGCTGCAAACCTCACGGTGGGCTCAAATACTCCTGGGGTAATTTATAAGAACCTTATCATTATGGGTTCCAGGGTTAATGAAGGGCCCATTTCAGCGCCTGGATATCTAAGAGCTTACCATGTTAAGACCGGCAAATTAGCCTGGGTATTTCATACCATACCTCATCCTGGTGAACCAGGTTATGAAACATGGCCGGAAGATGCGTGGAAAAGAATTGGTGGCGCCAATGCTTGGAGTGGCCTTTCCGTCGACCCCGAGCGCGGGCTGGTCTTTGCCGGGACCGGTTCTGCTTCTTTTGATTTTTGGGGAGGCAATAGAAAAGGACAAAATCTGTATGCCAATTGCATCCTTGCATTAGATGCCGAAACCGGTAAGCGCAAATGGCATTTTCAAACTGTTCATCATGATATGTGGGACCGGGACCTACCTGCTTCTCCCATATTAGCAACTGTTGTTCACGGAGGCAAACAAATTGGTGCCGTAGTTCAAACAACAAAATCCGGACACGTTTATGTATTAAACCGAGATACAGGGGAACCGTTGTTTCCAGTTAAAGAGAGCGCTGTCCCTAAATCCGACCTCGAAGGTGAAGAGAGTTGGCCAACGCAACCCCTACCTCTTAAACCACCGGCTTTTGCACGCCAGATTTTTACAAAAGAAATGATCAACAAAATAACCCCTGAGATAGAAACATATGTTACTGAGAAATTTAAAAATTTAAGATCTGCCGGCCAATTTGTTCCTCCCAGCAAAGAGGGAACAATTATTTTTCCAGGCTTTGATGGTGGAGCCGAATGGGGAGGGGCGTCTTTTGATCCTTCTGGAATTTTGTATGTGAACTCAAATGAAATGCCCTGGATACTCACGATGGTTGATGTTCGAATGAAAGAAGATGCGTGGGTAGGAATTTCACTTTATCGCACACATTGTGCTACGTGTCACGGTATAGAACGGGGAGGAGATGGTCACGTGTACCCTGCTCTGAAGGATTTGCAGACCAAATTCAACAAGGAAACGTTAAAACAATTTGTATTGACGGGCAAAGGAATAATGCCGGCATTTTCACATTTAAAGGATCAGGAACGTGACGCTATCGCGCGTTATGTGCTCGATCTGCAAGAGCGAACTGCTGAGGAGAAGCAAGGAATATTTGAGCGTCATCCGGATGTCATCTATTCTAACACGGGCTACATCCGCTTTTTAACACCCGAGGGTTATCCTGCCGTAGAGCCGCCCTGGGGAAGAATGAATGCTATTGATCTAAATGAAGGGACTATTAAATGGCAAGTACCATTGGGGGAATTTAAAGAGTTGAAGGAAAAAGGCCTTCCGCCGACAGGAACGGAAAATTACGGGGGACCGGTAGCTACGGGGGGCGGCTTAGTTTTTATTGCAGCAAGTCGGGATGAAAAATTCAGGGCCTTTGATAAGGACAGTGGAAAAATTCTTTGGGAGTACGAATTGCCAGCAGCAGGTTATGCAACCCCTTCGGTATACGAAGTTGAAGGAAAGCAATATGTGGTGATTGCGTGTGGCGGTGGGAAGTCAGGAACGAAGTCAGGGGATAGTTATGTGGCATTTTCTTTACCGTAATGAATATCGGCATAATTATTTTAGCAGCAGGATCATCCAGTCGCATGGGGAGATCCAAACAACTTTTAGAGATAGAAGGCGAGCCATTGCTTTGCCGCTGTGTAAGAGTGGCACAAGCCGTAAATTCTAATCAGGTGGTTGTCATATTGGGAGCAAATGAGAAAGCTCACCGCGAAATCATAGATAAATTACCGGTGCATATTATTTCCAATTATTACTGGAAGACGGGAATGGGAAGTTCAATTAAAACCGGAATAAATTATCTAATCCAAGAGGTCTCGGACCTTGAGGCAGTAATTATTATGGTGTGCGATCAACCTGCCCTTACCGCTGAACATCTCGAGAAGCTCATTCAAAAGTTTAATCAAACGAAAAAATCCATCATCGCTTCTTCGTACTCGAACTCGAACGGAGTTCCGGTCTTATTCGGAAGGTCATTTTTTTCAAACCTCCTTCTTTTAAGCGATGATCAAGGAGCAAAAAAAATTATTCAACAATTTCCTGGCCAGGTGGCGACGGTTGAGTTTCCAAAAGGGTCATTCGATCTGGATACAGAGGAGGATTATCAAAACTACTTAAAGCAGTAGTACATAAAGAGCTTCATCTTGCGCCTATAACGTCAATATAGTGACATCCATTCCGACCTGAATTAAGGTCTCTAAGAATTTCCCTTCTTTTCCTGGGTCAAATTTTTCAACGATGGAAGATTTCCTTTGTATCCATTTATTAAATTTGAATCTAAATTCAATCTTCATGGCGCTCTTCATGGATTTACACAAAGCCTCTGATTACGACGTAAAGCCGACCATTGAAGAAATAAAACGCAATCATATCGCTGATTTAAAGACGCAAGAAAAGTATGGCGTTAGATTTATCCAGTATTGGGTGAATGAAGAAGCGGGTCTGGTCTTTTGTCTTATGGACGGCCCTGATAAAGAATCCTGCATAGCTACGCACCAGGAAGCTCACGGTAATATTGCATGCAATATGATTGAATTGAAGGGCGGTGACTACAAGGTTTTTATGGGAAATGCCAGCGCAAATGAATTTGATATTGTAGAAAACATAGACGGTACATTTGATACGGGTCACAGGAGCATTCTTATGGCCGATATTATAACCCTATCCAATTCTACCCTTCCACTCGAAATTTTCAATGAAGTCGCAGGAGAATTCGGGGGACGTACGGCAAATCACAGCAATGCAAGAATAATAGCCGTTTTTAATTCACCCTCACAAGCTATTGAGTGTGCTAAGACCCTTCAGTACAAATTTAAAGATTTGAAGACCGACAAAGTAGAAATACGCCTGGGTATAAATTCCGGCGAACCAGTAACTGAACGAAACGAGTTTTTTGGCGATACCATCCAACTAACCAATTGGCTATGCGACATATCTCTAAATGGACAAATTTCAATTTCCACTCACATGATGGAGCGTTGCAAGGGAATGTTTTCAAAAACGGATGATAATGAAAAAAACTTTAAAGTTCTTAGTCCTTCGGATGAAAGATTTCTAAACACGTTTATGACGACGATTCAACCTATGCTCAGCAATGACGTAATAACAATAGAAAAATTGAGCAAATCTGTAGGCATTAGCAGAGTGCAGTTGTATAGAAAAATAACATTTCTGACAGGTCATCCTCCGAATAATTTTATTCAGGAGTTGAGGTTAAAGAAAGCCCTCGGGCTGGTAATGCAGAAATATGGAAATATTGCCGAGATAGCATTCGAAAGTGGTTTTAACAGTCCCTCCTATTTTGCTAAAAGTTTTCAAAAGCGTTTTGGTTCATTACCAGCTCAAATACTAAAATTTGTGCAGGCAGACTAAGAACCATTATCCTCCCATCCTTTTTGATAAAAATTTAGAATGAATCAATTGTGCTATGGATTGAAATAGATGTTGTAGACTTTTTTTTGCATTTGATTCAATTTTACTCCTCTAATACTTAGAGAAATACTATGATGGAGATAAGAAATTACAAGAGGACCTATTAGACAAACCTCAGCTAAGCTATTTTTCATTGTAGCCAATTTTAGAAAATTCATTAACCTCAAAATCAATTGAAAATGGAAACATTAACAACACCCCAATTTGACGCCGCCAAATACAAACAAACAACCTTTGAGCAATGGCAATCCGCGGCTGAAGCATGGTACCGTTGGAGCCCAGCCATACATCGATGGCTTGGAAAAGCAACTGAAAAAATGCTTGACCTGGCAGAAGTTTCTGCCGGACAAAATATTTTGGATATCGCTGCCGGAGCAGGCGAGCAATCCATTGTTGCAGCAAGGAAAGTTGGCCCTACGGGGCACGTGCTAGCCACAGATTTATCTCCCCACATTCTGGAGTTTGCAAAGGAGATGGCTAAGCAGCAAAAATTGAATAACATTAAAACTCAGGTAATGGATGGAGAGAATCTAACTTTACCTAATGATATGTTTGATGTTGTAATCTCGCGTGTAGGGTTGATCTATTTTCCCGATCAGCAGAAAGCGTTGAGAGAAATGTGGCGCGTATTGAAGCCAGGAGGTCGCATAGCGGCGATCGTGTATTCAACCGCAGATAAAAATAAGTTTTTTTCAGTTCCTGTGTCTATCATTCGCCGTCGCGCAAACCTTCCTCCTCCATTGCCAGGACAACCAGGACCATTCAGTTTAGGAGCCTCCGGTGTAATCGAAGACGCATACGAAAAAGCAGGATTTAAAAAAATAAAATCTATTCTGGTTGATTCACCGGTCCTTATGTCATCGGCTAAAGAATGTGTTCAGTTTGAAAAGGAATCCTTTGGAGCTTTGCATCAGATGTTAAGCGGATTATCGGATGAAGAAAGAAAATCTGTTTGGGAGGAAATCGAAAAGGAACTTAGAGCGTTTGAGGTCAACGGTTCATTTGTAGGACCTTGCGAAATGATCGTGGCGGTGGGTCAAAAATAATACAACCATCTTTGGAAGGTTTAATTTTAATACTAAAGAGTGCCATTGCATTCGTTATCTTCTAACAGCACCGTACTTTAAACAACAATAAAAAAGCCATTCATCACTGAATGGCTTTTCAATTTTCTTATTGTTGAATCTATACTTTGATCTCTACATCAACTCCGCTGGGAAGTTCGAGTTTCATCAAAGCATCAACTGTTTTTGCGCTGTTAGAATAGATATCAACTAGACGCTTGTAGGTACAAAGTTGAAATTGCTCACGAGCCTTTTTGTTTACGTGCGGTGAACGAAGCACAGTAAATTTTTCCTTTTCCGTAGGCAATGGAATTGGACCACTTACTACAGCACCTGTTGCTTTTACCGCTCTAACGATTTTCTCGGATGACTTGTCAACCAAGTTGTGATCGTAGGACTTTAATTTTATTCTGATTTTTTGGTTCATATCTGTTTAAGGAAATCGTCTAAATCCCTTTAAAATTATTTCGTCAATGCAGCACCTTTTACTTCTTCAATCACTTTCTCAGCGAGGTTTTTAGGAACGGCAGCATAATGAGAGAATGTCAACGATGCAGATGCGCGTCCTGAGGTAATCGTTCTTAAGTCGGTTACATATCCGAACAGTTCGGACAAAGGCACATCTGCCTTGATAACCTGTGCACCCGACCGCGTATCCATACCTTTCATGACACCTCTTCTTCTGTTCAAGTCACCGGTTACAGAACCTGTAAATTCATCAGGCGAAAGAACTTCAACACTCATGATAGGTTCTAAAAGCTGAGGACCACATTTCTTCGCCGCTTCTCTAAAGCCGACACGAGCTGCCAATTCAAAAGACAATGAGTCTGAGTCAACATCATGATATGATCCATGAAATAATCTCACTTTCATTGAATCGATCGGATATCCAGCCAATGGACCGTTAACCATAGATTGCTCGAATCCTTTTTGAATGCAGGAATAAATTCACGTGGAATAACACCACCCACGATATCATTCACAAACTCAAGACCTTCTTTGCCATCATCGCGTGGCCCGATTTCGAATAAGTATATCGGCAAATTTACCGCGACCACCCGTCTGTTTCTTGTAAACTTCTTTATGTTCAACAGACTTGGTCAATGCTTCTTTATAAGCAACCTGAGGAGCACCTTGGTTGATCTCAACTTTGAACTCACGTTTCAAGCGGTCGATGATAATTTCCAAGTGCAATTCTCCCATACCCCGCAGAATAGTCTGACCGGTTTCCCGATCTGTATTCACACGCAAGTGTTGGATCTTCTTCCACCAGTTTCGAAATTGCCATACCCAGCTTATCAACATCTGCCTGTTTCTTTAGGCTCAATAGCATAACCAATAACAGGTTCAGGGAATACCATGGATTCAAGTACAACTTTATGTTTTTCGTCACAAAGTGTATCACCCGTTTTAATATCCTTGAAATCCTACAACTGCGCCAATATCACCGGCTGATAATCTTTCAATTTGATTCTGTTTGTTGGCGTGCATTTGGAACACACGTGAAATACGTTCCTTTTGTTCAGAACGCGTATTGTATACATATGAACCGGATTCAAGCACACCCGAATAAGCACGGATAAAACAAAGACGTCCTACGAAGGGATCTGTTGCAATCTTAAATGCTAACCCAACAAATGGTCCTTTTTCATCAGGCTTAATTGGTACTTCTTCATTGGTATCAGGATCAGTTCCAACAATAGTGTCCTTATCCATAGGTGAGGGCAAAAGCTCCATCACATAGTCAAGCATGGTTTGAACACCTTTATTCTTAAAAGAAGAACCACAAACCATTGGCACAATCGCCATGCTTATCGTAGCAGCGCGAAGCGCTTTCAATATTTCAGCTTCAGAAATTGAATTAGGATCATCAAAGAACTTTCTCTAAAAGTGTTTCATCAAATTCAGCAACGGACTCAAGAAGTTTCTCTCGGTATTCCTTTGCTTCTTCAACCATATCCTCTGGAATGGGAATGACCTCGTAGGTCATTCCTTTATCATTTTCATTCCAAATGATACCTCGGTTATTTATCAAATCAACAACACCCCGGAAATTTTCTTCAGCACCAATAGGCAATTGAAGGGCTACGGCCTTGCTTCCCAACTTTTCTTTTACCTGCTTACAAACACCTAAAAAATCAGAACCAGCACGATCCATCTTATTGACGAATCCGATGCGTGCAACTTTATAGTTATCGGCTAGTCGCCAGTTAGTTTCTGATTGAGGTTCAACACCATCAACAGCGCTAAATAAAAAAACCAAGCCATCCAAAACCCGTAATGAACGGTTTACTTCAACAGTAAAATCGACGTGGCCAGGTGTATCAATAATATTGACGTGGTAATCGTTATTCCGATACTTCCAATAAACGGTAGTGGCAGCAGAAGTAATGGTTATACCTCTTTCTTGCTCCTGCGCCATCCAGTCCATGGTAGCGGCACCATCGTGAACCTCACCTATTTTATGGTTCACCCCAGAATAGTATAGAATCCGCTCGGTAGTCGTTGTCTTACCTGCATCAATATGTGCGGCAATACCTATATTTCTGGTGTATCTTAAATCTCTAGCCATTTATAAATGCTATTAGAATCTGAAATGTGAAAAAGCTTTGTTAGCTTCTGCCATACGGTGTGTATCGTCTTTCTTTTTGATAGCGGCACCTTCTCCTTTGGAAGCAGCAATGATTTCTGCTGCTAATTTATCCATCATGGTTTTTTCACCGCGAAGTCTGGCATAGTCAATCAGCCACTTAATACTCAAGTTGATTTTACGTTCAGGTCTTACTTCAATAGGAACCTGGAATGTCGCACCACCTACTCTTCGGCTTTTTACTTCAACAGAAGGCGTGAGATTGCTCATGGCGCGTTTCCAAACATCAATTCCATTTTCGTTTGTTTTTTTCTCTACCTGCTCTACGGCATCATAGAAAATAGTGTACGCAACACTTTTTTTACCCTCTTCCATCAGGTAGTTAACAAACTTGGTTACTAATGTATCCTGAAATTTAGGATCAGGAAGTAAGTATCTTTTTTTAGGTTTTGACTTTCTCATCGCTTCTAAAGATTATTTTTTCTTAGCTGCTGCTCCTTTTGCAGCCGTAGCTGCCGCTGCTCCAGCTTTTGGTCTTTTAGCACCATATTTAGAACGGCTTTGTTTACGACCATTAACACCCGCAGTATCAAGCGCACCACGGATGATGTGATAACGAACGCCAGGAAGATCTTTAACCCTACCTCCTCTTATCAATACGATAGAGTGTTCCTGAAGATTATGGCCTTCTCCAGGTATATACGCATTCACTTCTTTACCATTGGTTAGGCGAACGCGGGCTACTTTACGCATGGCAGAGTTAGGCTTTTTAGGCGTAGTCGTGTACACACGTGTACAAACACCCCTGCGTTGTGGGCAGGAATCCAGGGCGGGAGATTTTGACTTAAAGGTCAATTTCTTTCTTCCTTTTCTTACAAGTTGTTGAATGGTAGGCATTTATATTTAACTTTATAAACCTTTCAAAATTAGGACTGCAAAGGTATCATAAGAAACAAAGGATGCAAAACCTTTTCCTAAGAATTTGCACCCTTTGACGTTCTCTAAACTAATATGAAGCAGTTGACCTTAAGCTTCCCCCACTGTACCTCCAAAATTCATAGGGAATTTTGGCATGTCATCCGTTCGTTTTATTGCGCCGAAACTGGTTTCATATTTTTCAATATTATCCTTTAACGCAAGCAAAAACCGCTTTGCATGTTCAGGAGTAATGACAATCCTTGACTTTACTTTTGCCTTCGGTACCCCCGGCATCAAGCCGGATAAAATCAATTACAAATCACTGTTGGAATGAGCGATCATTGCCAGATTCGAGTAAATGCCTTCGGCAATTTCCTCGGAAAGCTCAATATTTATTTGATTTTGAGCCTGAGCTGCTTGTTTTTGTTGTCTTCTGCCATGACGTATTATAAAAAATGGGTTGACTCTATCAGAGCCAACCCAGTACTGATATTACCTTTTCAAAATTAATCCTGAAGTTCTTTCTCCCGGTCGCGGGTTCTTTCCTTGGATGCCATTATCGCATCGTACTCATCCTTATGCGTTACGATCATGTCGTTATACTTACGCTGACCTGTACCTGCAGGAATCAGATGACCTACGATCACGTTTTCCTTCAAGCCCATCAACCAATCCGTCTTACCGCGGATAGCAGCTTCACTAAGTACTTTAGTTGTTTCCTGGAAGGAAGCAGCAGAAAGCCAGCTTTCCGTTTTCAACGAAGCTTGAGTAATACCTTGAAGTGTAGGTCTTGAAACAGCAGGCATAGCATCACGAACTTCAACCAGCTTTTGATCTTTTCTGCGCAGCACTGAATTTTCATCTCTGAACTCACGCGCACGTGATAATTTGCCCTGGTTTCAACGTTGGGGAATCACCTGCTTCAATCACCACTTTCTTATCGAGCATCGCATCGTTGTCTTCCCTGAATTGAAGTTTATCAACGTATTCGTTGGTAAGGAAGCTTGTATCTCCCGGATCGATGATCTCAACTTTCTGCATCATCTGACTTACAATAGCTTCGATGTGCTTATCATTGATCTTCACACCCTGCAACCTGTATACTTCCTGAATTTCATTTACAAGATATTCCTGAACAGCAGTAGGACCTTTGATGGATAGAATATCGGAAGGTGTAATTGATCCGTCGGACAATGGCTGACCTGCTTTTACAAAGTCATTATCCTGAACCAGGATGTGTTTCGAAAGAGGCACTAGATAACGTTTTTGAACACCATCTCGTGATTCGATAAATATTTCACGATTACCGCTCTTAATACCACCATAGGTTACCACACCATCGATCTCACTAACTACAGCAGGATTAGAAGGATTACGGGCTTCGAATAATTCAGTTACCCGTGGAAGACCACCCGTAATATCTCGGGACTTACCCATAGTACGTGGAATCTTAGCCATTACCTGACCCGCTTTGATCTTTTCACCTGCCTCAACCGCTAAGTGAGCGCCTACAGGAATGTTATATCCTTTGGTGTCTGTCTTTACCTTTTACAATAATGGAAGGGTTTTTAGTCTTATCACGTGTATCGGTAATTACTTTTTCGCGGTGACCAGTTTGCTCATCAGATTCTTCCTTAAAAGTAATACCTTCAATGATCGCTTCATATTCAATCGTACCATCAAATTCTGAAAGGATTACTGCATTGTAAGGATCCCAGTTACATAACTCATCTCCTTTCTCAACTTTTTGTCCGTCTTTCACCTTGAGGAACGCACCATAAGGAACGTGATTGGTAATCAGCACTCTGTTCTTTTCTTTATCCAATATTCTGATTTCACCTGTACGGCCCATCACAACCTGAACTGGTTTTCCATCGCGGTCCGTTGTATCAATTACACGAATACCTTCGAATTCAACAACACCGGCAAATTTCGCTTTGATGTTTGCTTCCACAGCAATGTTAGAAGCAGTACCCCCCACGTGGAATGTACGCAGTGTAAGCTGTGTTCCAGGTTCACCGATTGACTGAGCTGCAATTACACCAACAGCTTCACCTGCCTGTACCATTTTGCCGTTAGCCAGGTTTCTTCCATAGCATTTCGCACAACCTCCGATACGTGATTCGCAGGTAAGCAGCGAACGGATTTCAACTTCTTCAATATTCGTGTCTTCAATCTGCTTGGCCAACTCATCTGTAATTTCTTGATTGGCTTCGCAGATCATTTCTTCTGTAAGAGGATCATAAATAGCATGAACCGTTACACGACCAACAATTCTTTCAGACAATGGCTCAACAATATCTTCATTATCTTTCAATGCCGTTACTTTCAAACCGCGCAATGTTCCGCAATCTTCTTCAGTAATAACCAGATCCTGCGCAACGTCAACCAGCCTACGGGTCAGGTAACCAGCATCAGCAGTTTTAGGCTGTATCAGCAAGACCTTTACGCGCACCGTGAGTAGAGATGAAGTACTCCAATACATCCAATCCTTCTTTAAAGTTTGAAAGGATCGGGTTTTCGATAATTGATCCTACAGAACCAGCCAGGTTCTTCTGAGGCTTTGCCATCAGACCACGCATACCACCCAACTGACGAATCTGCTCTCTGGAACCACGGGCACCGGAGTGCATCATCATATAGATCGAGTTGAAACCTTGCTGATCTTCTTCCAATTGCTTCATCAGCGTATTGGTAAGCAAGTGTATTTGTACGTGTCCAGATATCAATAACCTGGTTGTAACGTTCGTTATCTGTGATAAGACCCATCATGTAGTTGTTCCATACGCCATCAACTTCTTCCTGCGCATTTGCTACAAGTTTCACTTTCTCATCCGGAACTTTCACATCATTCAATCCCATCGACAAACCACCTTTGTAGGCCATCTGGAATCCGAGTTCTTTAATATCATCCAGGAATTTCGCTGCCTTGGATTGCCCAGCATGCTTTAAACACATCAGCAATGATTGTCTGAAGTTTTTTCTTGGTTAGAAGTTCATCTACAAAACCAACTTCTTCAGGAACATTCTGATTGAAGATTACACGACCTGCAACAGTTTCAATCATCTTTAGTAGTCAGCTCACCTGTCTTTTTATCTTTTACTTTTACACGAACTTTAATAATCGCATGCTTCGAAAGTTTGCCTTCATTAAAAGCAACAATTACTTCTTCCGCAGAATAATATTTCTTGCCTTCTCCTATGATCGGATGTTCAGGTGTTCCCTTTCTTCCTTTTGTCAGATAATAAAGACCCAAAACCATGTCCTGTGAAGGAACAGTAATAGGCGCACCGTTGGCAGGGTTCAAAATATTATGCGATGACAACATCAACATTGATGCTTCCAGAATTGCTTCCTGTCCCAGTGGAACGTGAACAGCCATCTGGTCACCGTCAAAGTCAGCGTTAAACGCAGTACATACTAAAGGGTGCAACTGGATAGCTTTTCCTTCGATCAATTTAGGCTGGAATGCTTGAATACCTAATCTGTGAAGTGTTGGAGCACGGTTCAAAAGAACAGGATGTCCTTTCAATACATTTTCCAAAATATCCCAGATCACAGGATCTTTTCTGTCAACAATTTTCTTTGCCGACTTCACAGTCTTCACAATACCTCTTTCAATCAGCTTACGGATAATAAATGGCTTGAATAATTCAGCTGCCATATCTTTTGGAAGACCGCATTCATGCAGTTTCAATTCAGGACCAACAACAATTACCGAACGGCCAGAATAATCAACACGTTTACCAAGTAAGTTTTGACGGAAACGTCCTTGCTTACCTTTCAAGCATATCAGCTCAATGATTTCAATGCACGGTTTCCATCGGAACGCACAGCATTTACTTTTCTTGAGTTATCGAATAATGAATCAACAGCTTCCTGAAGCATACGTTTTTCATTACGAAGAATAACTTCAGGAGCTTTAATATCAATCAATCTTTTCAGACGGTTGTTACGGATGATAACACGTCTGTAAAGATCATTCAAATCGGAAGTAGCAAAACGACCACCATCCAACGGTACAAGTGGACGCAATTCTGGAGGAATAACAGGAACCATTTTAATCATCATCCACTCCGGTTTATTCTCAATGCGTGTTCTTGCATCACGGAAAGCTTCAACAACTTTCAAACGCTTTAAAGCTTCAGCTTTACGTTGCTGTGAAGTATCCGTTGCAGCCTGGTGTCTTAAATCATAAGAAAGCTGATCAAGTTGAGTTCGTGCTCAATAACATTTCCAAGGCATCAGCACCCATCTTGGCAATGAATTTCTTAGGATCGTTGTCATCCAACATATTGATTTTCTCTAGGAAGTTTATCAATGATATCGAGATATTCTTCTTCCGTTAAGAAATCAAGTCTGTTCACACCATCTTCTTCCTTCATACCAGGTTGAATAACTACATAACGTTCGTAGTAAATGATCTGATCAAGCTTTTTGGTAGGCAAGACCAAGCAGGTAACCAATTTTATTAGGCAAGGAACGGAAATACCAGATATGAGCAACAGGCACAACCAGTTCAATGTGGCCCATGCGCTCGCGTCGTACTTTCTTCTCCGTAACTTCAACACCGCAACGGTCGCAGATAATTCCTTTGTAACGGATTCTTTTATATTTTCCACAATGACATTCCCAATCTTTCACAGGACCGAAAATACGCTCACAAAACAACCCACCCATTTCAGGCTTGTAGGTTCTGTAGTTGATAGTTTCAGGTTGCGTTACTTCACCATGCGAGCTCTCCAGAATTGATTCAGGAGAAGCCAGACTAATGGTGATTTTGGAGAAGTCGCTGTTGATTTTTTTATTCTTTCTGAAAGACATATTTTTTTTGAGGTTAGGGCCGATTAAGAGGATCGGCCTTACATTTCAATATATCAAAATTATTAATCCATGGTAATCTCAAGAGCTAAACCTCTGAGTTCATGCACCAAGTACGTTGAATGATTCAGGAATATTTGGCTTGCGCATGTTTTCACCTTTTACGATTGCTTCGTATGCTTTTGCACGACCGATAACGTCATCGGATTTAACCGTTAAGATTTCCTGAAGGATATGCGATGCACCGAATGCTTCGATTGCCCAAACCTCCATTTCACCAAAACGCTGACCACCAAATTGCGCTTTACCACCCAAGTGGCTGTTGTGTAATGAGTGAGTATGGTCCGATTGAACGTGCGTGCATTTTATCATCAACCAAGTGACCAAGTTTCAGCATATAAACCATACCTACTGTTACAGGCTGATCGAAACTTATCTCCTGTTAAACCATCGTACAAATAAGTTCTTCCGAATTCTGGTAAGCCAGCTTCAGCAAGTTCCTTCTGAACTTCTTCAAGCGATGCTCCATCAAAAATTGGCGTTGCATATTTTCTTCCCAGTTTATGACCAGCCCATGCCAAGAACAGTTTCATAAATCTGTCCAAGATTCATACGTGAAGGTACACCAAGCGGGTTAAGACAAATGTCAACTGGTGTTCCATCTTCAAGGAATGGCATATCTTCCTCACGAACAATTCTGGCAACAACACCTTTGTTACCGTGACGACCGGCCATCTTATCACCGACTTTCAGCTTACGTTTTTTAGCAACATAAACTTTTGCCAGCTGCACAATACCTGTTGGCAGTTCATCACCTACTTCAAGCGTAAAGCGTTCACGTTTGAATTCACCTGCGATAGGTGTTGCGTTTCAACAAGTAGTTCTTTACAGTCTGAGCTACTAACTCATTGGTATGTTCATCAGTTGTCCAGTTCTCAAGACTGATGTCAGCAATAAGATTTACTTCTTCAGGACATTGTAATTACTTTCATCGCGATAAATGTTCTTATCAGGGAAAAGATTATTCTCAATAACCTTTGGAGATATTTTACACCTTTTGTAATCAGTTCATCTCCAAATTTATGCTTCACACCGCTGCTGGTTTTTCCGTTCAGCAAGTGCGTAAGCTTCTTAATCATTTCCTCACGGAGATCAGTCAAGTTGTTTGCTGTACTTATTCTTCAGTGCATCCAACTCTTTCTTCGACTTCGTGCGTACATCTTTGTCGCGCTTAGGGCGCGAGAAAAATTTGGTTTCAATGACCACACCTTTTAATGATGGAGGCGCCTTTAATGAAGCATCTTTCACATCACCGGCTTTATCACCAAAGATCGCTCGCAAAAGTTTTTCTTCCGGAGTAGGATCAGTTTCTCCTTTAGGAGTGATCTTACCGATCAGGATATCACCTTCTCTTACTTCTGCACCAATCCGGATAATACCATTTTCATCAAGGTGCTTAACAGCTTCTTCGCTGACGTTTGGAATTTCAGAAGTAAATTCTTCTTCACCGCGTTTTGTATCACGAACTTCCAATTCAAATTCTTCAATGTGAATAGAAGTAAAGACATCATCGCGAACTACGCGTTCGGAAATTACAATCGCATCTTCAAAGTTATATCCTTGCCAAGGCATGTATGCCACTAACAGGTTGCGTCCAAGGGCCAGCTCTCCATTTTCAGTAGCATATCCTTCGCAAAGGGCTGTCCTTTTACAACTTTCTCACCTTTCTTAACAAGAGGCGTAAGGTTGATACAAGTATCCTGATTTGTTCTTCTGAATTTAATCAGATTATATGTTCTAAAATCATCTTCAAAACTAGCAAGTTGTTGCTCTTCAGAAACTTCATATTTAATAGTGATCTTCTTTGCATCAACAAACTCAACTGTACCATTACCTTCTGCAAGGATCAAAGCACGTGAATCAAGCGCAACACGACCTTCCAGACCAGTACCTACGATTGGAGCTTCAGGACTGATCAACGGCACAGCCTGACGTTGCATGTTCGAACCCATCAACGCACGGTTAGCATCATCATGCTCAAGGAATGGAATCATCGAAGCAGCAACCGAAACAATTTGGTTCGGAGCAATATCCATATATTTAAGATCCTTCGGCTCAATACAGGGAAGTCACCTTCAAAACGTGCTTTTACTTTCTCATCGACAAACTCACCGTTTGGTCTTGAGTGCAACTTTAGCCTGCGCGATGTAATGCGTATCTTCTTCTTCAGCAGTCAGGAATATGACCTGATCCTTCACCTTCACTCTTCCATTTTCAACTTTACGATAAGGAGTTTCGATGAAGCCCATCTTGTTCACTTTTGCATGAACGCAAAGGGACGAGATCAAACCGATGTTTGGACCTTCCGGAGTTTCAATGGTACACAGACGACCGTAGTGGGTATAGTGTACGTCACGAACTTCAAAGCCTGCACGTTCACGTGAAAGACCACCTGGACCGAGTGCCGACATTCTGCGCTTGTGCGTGATCTCAGCCAATGGATTGGTTTGATCCATGAACTGAGAAAGCTGATTTGTTCCGAAGAACGAGTTGATCACAGAAGAAATGTACGCGCATTGATCAAATCAACTGGTTTAAATTCTTCGTTATCGCGAACGTTCATTCTTTCCTTG
The DNA here is from genome assembly GCA_963837415.1 of uncultured Bacteroidota bacterium. Taxonomy (GTDB): domain Bacteria; phylum Bacteroidota; class Bacteroidia; order Cytophagales; family Cyclobacteriaceae; genus Chryseolinea. Next base: position 989,502 of record CAWING010000013.1, read on the forward strand.
ATGGTTCTGGCCATACGGGCCAGACCAACACCAAACTGAGAATACAACTGTTCACCTACTGTTCTAACACGTCGGTTGCTCAAGTGATCAATATCATCGACAACAGCTTTGGAGTTGATCAAACCGATCAGGTATTTTACAATAAGGATGATATCTTCCTTTGTAAGCACTCGATGGTCAAAACTCAGGTCAAGCCCAAGTTTTTTGTTGATCCTGTAGCGTCCTACTTCACCAAGATCATAACGTTTTTCGCTGAAGAACAAACTTTGAATAATATCACGAGCTGTTTGTTCATCAGGTGCTTCTGTATTTCTTAATTGACGATAGATATATTCAACAGCTTCTTTTTCAGAGTTGGAAGTATCTTTTGCCAGCGTATTAAAGATGATATGATAATCAGCGATGTTAATATCATCGCGGTGTAGAATGATTGACTTCACACCTGATTCGATGATCACATCTACATCTTCAGCAGTAGAGTGTATGATCACGTTCCAACAATACTTCGTTACGGTCGATAGAAACAACTTCACCGGTATCTTCATCCACAAAATCTTCAGTCCATGTTTTAAGAACACGGGCTGCAAGTTTTCTACCGACAACTTTCTTTAAAGTGCTTTTTGTAGCCTCTACTTCTTCAGACAATCCGAAGAGGTCAAGGATATCTTTATCTGAACCATAACCAATTGCACGAAGCAATGTGGTTACAGGGAATTTCTTCTTACGGTCGATGTAAGCATACATGACGGCATTCACATCGGTTGCAAATTCAATCCAGGATCCTTTAAACGGAATGATACGGGCTGAATAAAGTTTAGTGCCATTGGTGTGCTTGCTCATCGCAAAGAACACACCAGGTGAACGGTGCAATTGAGAAACAATAACACGTTCAGCGCCATTGATAACAAAGGAACCTTTCTCGGTCATGTACGGAATATTTCCCAGGAAAACTTCCTGTTCGATGGTTTCGAAATCTTCATTATCCTCATCGTTACAGGTAAGGCGAAGTTTTGCTTTTAAAGGCACAGAGAATGTCAATCCCCGGTCGATGCATTCGTCGACATTGTATTTAGGAGGATCGATGGTATAGTCAACGAACTCCAGCACAAAGTTTTCGCGGGAATCGCTGATAGGAAAGTTTTCCGCAAAAACTTTATAAAGACCTTCGTTTTGTCTTTTTTCTGCTGGTGTTTCGATTTGTAAAAAATCTTTGAAAGACTGGAGTTGAAGATCCAGAAAATCGGGATAGTCAAGGACTCTCTCGCTTGAAGAGAAATCGATTCTACCGTTTATAGTCTTCTTTGCCAAGGTGTTTTAACGTTTAAAGTTCTAAGATCCTAGACGGAGAACAAGTGAGTATATAGTTTGTAGGGTACAAATAGGAATAGACCCCGCTGCTCCCGATAGCAATCGGGACAGCCCGGGGTCTAACCGAATATGTCAGACGGAGCCCTTCGTCATTCAAGAAGGTTATTTCAACTCAACTTCGGCACCAGCTTCAGTAAGTTGCTTCTTAAGATTTTCTGCTTCGTCCTTTGGTAAGCCTTCTTTAATAGTTTTAGGAGCTCCATCCACTAAATCTTTAGCTTCTTTCAAGCCAAGACCAGTAAGTTCTTTCACTAACTTAACGATTTGAAGTTTGTTAGCGCCAGGAGCTTTTAATACTACATCGAAATTAGTTTTTTCAGCAGCAGCGGCAGCACCACCGCCCGCACCACCTGCAGCAGGACCTGCAACAACAGCAGCAGCCGCAGGTTCAATACCATGTGTTTCTTTCAGGTAGGATGCTAATTCATTTACTTCTTTAACAGTGAGTTCAACGAGTTGATCTCCGAGTGCTTTGATGTCGGCCATTTTTGTAAAGTTTAATTAAATTCTTGTTCAATAATTATTTAGTTCCACGTTCTTCCAATGCTTTAACCAAGCCAGCAACTGGTATTCTTTCCGCTAAGCAGCGCAGAAAGAACATTTTTCGCAGGTGATTGAAGCAGGGAAATAACTTCGCCAATAAGCTCATTCTTTAGATTTAAGCTCACTGAGCATGTTTAGATTCTCGTCCCCGATAAAAAGGTCTGAGTCGATCGAAGCAGCTTTTAAAACAGGTTTGCCTTCGAGTTTCTTGCGAAACTCCTGGATCACTTTTGCAGGAGTATTCCTGACTTCTTTGGAGAAAATAACTCCCGAGAAACCATGCAATGTCTCAAACAAAGGAGTATAATCAACACCTTCTTGTTTCTCAAGCGCTTTTTGGATCAGAGTATTTTTATATACTCTATATTCCACTCCGCTTTTGAAACACAGTCTTCTAAAGTTATTCACTTGTTCAACAGTAAAACCTGATGCGTCAGTGATATAGAAGTGAGTGTTGTCAGCAAACTTTGCTGAAAGCTCGTCTATAATTTTTGCTTTTTCTTCTCTGGTCATGTCTTTAATTCTTAAACACCAGCAACTGAATTTGTATCAACTGCAATACCCGGACTCATCGTTGTTGACAACGTGATACTTTGGAAGTAAGTACCTTTTGCAGAGGCCGGTTTCAGCTTCGCTACAACATTGATCATTTCTGCAACATTGTCCCGGATTTTATCGGCCGAGAAGGAAGCTTTTCCAACGCTAACATGAATGATTCCTTGTTTATCAATTTTGAAGTCGATTTTACCGGCTTTTACTTCTTTCACGGCTTTACCAACTTCAAGCGTAACAGTTCCTGATTTAGGATTTGGCATAAGGCCGCGGGGCCCAAGTATTTTACCCAGTTTACCAACCTTTGCCATAACGGTAGGGGTACAGATAATCACATCGATATCTGTCCATCCACCTTCAATTTTTTGGATGAATTCATCCAAACCTACATGTTCGGCACCGGCATCTTTTGCTTCCTGAACTTTATCAGGAGTGCAAAGCACGAGCACACGAACTACTTTACCGATACCATGAGGCAACGCAACCACTCCTCTAACCATTTGATCAGATTTCTTAGGATCAACACCCAGACGGATATCAATATCGACAGAAGCATCAAACTTCGTAAAGGTGATTTCCTTTACAAGCTTTGGAAGCATCTTCCAGGGAATACTCCTTTTCAGGACTGTATTTCGCAAGGACTGCTTTTCTGTTTTTAGAAATTTTCGCCATCGCTTTATATTATTTATCCCAAGGGGGAGTACCTGAAACTGTAATACCTAAACTTCTTGCTGTACCTGCTACCATCTTCATAGCAGACTCAACTTTAAATGCATTCAAATCAGGCATTTTTGTTTCTGCAATCGTTTTTACCTGATCCCAGGTGATTGATCCAACCTTTGTACGGTTAGGTTCAGCAGAGCCTTTTTGTTTTTTAGCAGCATCTAAAATCAACACAGCAGCGGGAGGGGTCTTGATGACAAAATCAAAAGACTTGTCATTATACATGGTAATCAAAACCGGCAAAATCTGACCTTGCTTATCCTGGGTACGTGCGTTAAATTGTTTGCAAAAGTCCATGATATTAAGACCCTTGCTACCCAACGCAGGCCCGATGGGAGGTGCTGGATTTGCCTGACCTCCTTTTACCTGTAATTTCAGATAACCTATAATTTGTTTCGCCATTGTTATCTTAATCTAACTTTTCAACCTGCATATAACTTAATTCGACCGGAGTGTTCCGGCCGAAAATTTTCACCATACATTGAGTTTCTTTTTGTCTTCAAAAATTTCCTCAACTGTTCCGGTAAATCCGCTGAATGGACCATCCATTACTTTTACAGATTCACCTTTAATAAATGGTGTATCGAGTTTTTCCTCGAATTCGTCAATCTCATCAACTTTACCGAGAATCCTGTTAACCTCTGATTGACGAAGAGGAACTGGATCCTTGGAAGCCCCGGTACCGTTGTTGCCGAGAAAACCGATCACGCCAGGAATACTATTCACGGCATGATAAGCCTCCCCATTCGAGAGATCTGCTGAAATGAGAACATAACCCGGAAAGAAGTTGCGCTCACGAACACGCTTCTTACCATTTCTCATTTCATATACTTTTTCAGAAGGGATCAAAACCTGGGGAATAAAATCCGTGAGTTTTGAGCGCTCGATTTCAGTTTCCAAATAGGATTTAACCTTTTTTTCCTGGCCACTGACGACCCTGAGAACATACCATTTCAGTTCGCCCATTACCTTCTGCATTAAAATTCTTTATAAAACCACTCAAGACCGGTCTTGAAAACCCAATCAATAGCACCTATAACTACTGCGAAGATGGTAGAAGCCACCAACACGAGAATAGCACTACCCTGCAATTCACTGTATTTAGACCAAGTAACTTTATTCTTGATCTCATCCCAGGACTCTGCTATATAGGTTTTTACTTTCTCCATTCAACTATTATTTCTAATTCCATCCCGATGTCGGCCAACTTTAATTGCGATTCTTTATATCTATGCACGGGTGGAGAGACTCGAACTCCCAGCCAACGGTTTTGGAGACCGCTACTCTACCAATTGAGCTACACCCGTTCGTTTTTTCAACGTTTTTAGTGCGCATTACTCAATCCTCTTGAGCCGCACCCGTACACCCTCAGCCCAAAAGGACTGCAAAGGTAGAAGAAAAAGCTAGAAAGTAAAAAACGGAAAGCAAAAAGCTTAAAGTTTTTGACCGCAAACTGAATTGTTCCTGTTTGACTTGCAATCAGGTTCCAATTAAAAAAGCAGAAATCGAAATATATTCAACTTTCTGCTTTCAGCTTTTGCTTACAGCTTAATCAAGGATTTCAGTAACCTGACCAGATCCTACGGTACGACCACCTTCACGGATCGCGAAACGAAGACCTTTTTCCATGGCGATCTTATTGATCAATTGTAACTTCGATAGAAATGTTATCGCCAGGCATAACCATTTCAACACCGGCAGGAAGCATTACTTCACCCGTTACATCAGTGGTACGGAAATAAAACTGAGGACGGTATTTGTTAAAGAATGGAGTATGACGACCACCTTCTTCTTTTGACAATACGTAAACTTCAGCTTTGAACTTAGCGTGAGGAGTTACAGAACCTGGTTTACAAATAACCATACCTCGTCTTAATCTGCTCTTTTTCAATACCACGGAGCAAGAAGACCTACGTTATCACCAGCTTCACCTCTGTCAAGAATCTTGCGGAACATTTCAACACCTGTAATAGTAGATGTTAAGGTTCTCAGCACCCATACCCAAGATCTGAACCGGATCACCAGTGTTGATAATACCACGTTCAATACGACCAGTAGCAACAGTACCACGACCAGTGATCGAGAATACGTCTTCAACAGGCATCAAGAAATCCTTATCAATCAAACGAACAGGAATGGGAATGTAGCTCATCAACAGCTTTCATCAGTTCTTCATACTTTTTCAACCCATTTAGCTTCTCCGTTCAAGCGCACCCAAAGCAGAACCTCTGATCACTGGCATATTATCACCAGGGAAATTATAGAATGTCATCAGTTCACGAATTTCCATTTCAACGAGATCCAACAATTCAGCATCATCAACCATGTCCACTTTGTTCATGAAAACAACAAGCGCAGGCACACCTACCTGACGAGCTAAAAGAATGTGCTCACGAGTTTGTGGCATAGGACCATCAGTAGCAGCAACCACGAGGATAGCACCGTCCATTTGAGCAGCACCAGTAACCATGTTTTTCACATAGTCAGCGTGACCTGGACAATCAACGTGTGCATAGTGTCTTTTAGCAGTTGCATACTCAACGTGTGAAGTATTAATAGTAATACCTCTTTCTTTTTCTTCAGGAGCATTGTCGATTGAAGAGAAATCGCGCATAGAAGCAAGTCCTTTTGCTGCAAGAACTTTTGTAATTGCAGCGGTAAGCGTGGTTTTACCGTGGTCAACGTGACCGATGGTACCAATGTTTACGTGTGGTTTAGAACGATCGAATGTTTCTTTAGCCATATTTGAAAATCCCTGTTAAAATTTAAAGTATAGAAGTTATTTAGTTCTTATTATTAATCACTAGTTATTTATCGTTAGCATTTTTTTTGAGTAAGTGTTGGTCCTGCCAATTTTATTAAAACTCTTCACCTTCTCTTATTAAGTCAAGACAGTCTTCTGTCAACGTGCGCAGAGCTGTTGTAAGTTCCACAGGTTATAACACCACACCTCATTCTCTCCATCTAGAGCTGTTGATGAGGATTGAACTCACGACCTCTTCCTTACCAAGGAAGTGCTCTACCACTGAGCTACAACAGCCTACTTAGCCGTTAATCGTTATCCGATAATCGTTAACCGTGTATTATACGTCTAACGACTAACCATTAACGGATAACGCTCAAAAGAGCGGGAGACGAGGCTCGAACCCGCGACCTATAGCTTGGAAGGCTATCGCTCTACCAACTGAGCTACTCCCGCATTTCTTAGTTTCGAGTTTAAAGTTCAAAGTTTAAAGTTTAAAGCAGTGATAACTTTAAACTTGCAACTCGAAACTTCAAACTCATCCGTGGGGGAAATAGGATTCGAACCTATGAAGTCATAAGACAACAGATTTACAGTCTGTCCCAGTTGGCCGCTTTGGTATTCCCCCCAGTAAACATTCCAAAGAACGAATGAAAAGCCTCCCGATAGGTATCAGGAGGCTTTTTTAAAAAGAGAGTGCAAAATTATACGCTTTTACACTTTTTCAAAACTTATACTTAGAATTTAACTGATTATTGATTAACAGCTATTTAGCTTCGAGTGTATAATTTGGACTTATACGGATAAGCTCTGACTTACATAGCGATAATTTCCGTAATAACGCCATCGCCAAATTCTTTCCGGAATAAATCAATCACCTCAGCTTTATGAAGCGAGAAATCATGACGCATGGTTGGGGAATCAAACTCTACAAAGAGTACTTTATTTTTAATGAATATTTTTCTTGTACGACTCGCTATGGGTTTTCCAACCAGTCGTTCCCACGATTCTATGATGTTGGCTTCATCATATTTGTTGGTAAGCCGATACGTATTGAGCATGTCGCGATGGCCTGGCCTACAGATTGAAATTCATTTTTCTTATTGTTGCTCATAAAAGTTAACCTTTCCGTGGTCAATTGTGAAAATAGTCGCGGGCACCTTGATCTGACTTATCAAACCCATTGTCCTTTCCGGTCGCGCATCTGTGATAAACATTTGCCCAAATTCCGTCTTTATAAGTTCTAACAACCGGGCAATTCTGAAGTCATCCAATTTATCAAAAATATCATCAAGAAGTAAAATAGGTTTAAACCCTTTATGCTGTTCTATAATTTCAAACTGAGCCAGTTTCATAGCAATAACAAAAGATTTTTGCTGTCCCTGAGAACCAAATCTCTTCAATTGGTCCATCTCTCAGGATAAATTCATAATCATCACGATGAATTCCAAAACTGGTTCGTTGTTGAATACAAATCCTTTTGTCGCGAGTCCAATCAGTCCTTGCAGAAATTCCTTTTCATTTAATTCTGACATATAGCGCACCTCGGCATATTCAGAATCCTCTACAAGGAAACGATAATATTTCTGGAATACAGGTAAAAATTCTTTGGCAAAATTTAACCTTCTTTCAAAAATTAATCCTCCTAATTCTACAAGAATCCGATCATAGGATTCGATTGCCAGCCAATCTATTGCTGATCCTCTTTCTGAAAACAGTCTTTATTAAGCTATTTCGCTGCTTTAATGCATAATTGTATTGAATGAGGTTTTCCAGGTATAGCTCGATCCAATTGAGAAATTATTCCATCAAAGAATTTTCTGCGCCCTTCACTTCCTTCCCTGACCAAGATCGACATCGTCGGGTGCAATTAATACGATGGGATACTTTCCAATGTGCTCGCTGAATTTTTGATATTCTGTCGAACCTTCTCTGAAAATTTTTTTGGAACCGAGCTGGACGGAAGTTGCAATTTCAGTGACGATAGGACCCCACCCTAAATTCCCCTTTTATTAAAAAATAGTTTTGTCCTTGGCTAATGCATTGTTGATCGGAAGGAGAAAAAGCACTTTTTGTGAAGCCTAAATAAAAGATCGCATCAAGCAAATTGGTTTTACCGCTTCCATTTTTGCCCACTAAAACATTGATTCTGGTTGAAAAACTGAGATTCACCTCCGAATAGTTCTTAAAACTTATAAGATGGAGGGTTTCAAGGTGCATGAAAGGAATAATGATGAAAGTTTGGCGAATGTTCGTTTGGGAATTAATTTCGCAACTCGGATCCAAAAATAGGGATATGCCTACGACAACCAAAGCGAAGAACGAGCCGGCTGAGGCTAAAAAGAATGATAACAACGCGAATTCTCAAAGGAGACCTACATGTATTGGTATGAAAGCATGCAGCTAATGCGAAAATTCGAAGAAAAAGCCGGGCAGCTTTATGGGATGCAGAAGATCAAAGGTTTTTGTCATTTATACATAGGACAGGAAGCCTGTGCCTCAGGTGCAGTATCGGCTTTAAGAAAGGGTGACAAATGGATTACAGCGTATCGGGATCATGGTCATCCGCTTGCTTTGGGCACGGATCCCAAAGCCATAATGGCTGAACTTTATGGTAAAGAAACGGGCACTACCAAAGGCAAAGGCGGTTCCATGCACATCTTTGATAAGAAGGTGGGATTCGTTGGTGGCCATGGAATTGTGGGAGCTCAGATCCCTCTAGGAGCAGGCCTTGCTTTCGCAGAAAAGTATAACAAGACCGGCAACCTGTGTATTTGTTATATGGGTGATGGAGCTGTTCGTCAGGGAGCATTTCATGAAGCCCTTAACTTGGCCATGTTATGGAAACTTGCCCGTGATTTTTGTAATCGAAAACAATGGGTATGCTATGGGCACTTCGGTAAAAAGAACATCCAATGTAACTGACCTCTATACCTTAGCGGATGCATATGATATGCCATCAGAGCCTGTTGATGCTATGAAACCGGAAGATGTTCATCGATCGGTGGCCAGGGCAGCGGAACGTGCTCGCGGCGGTGAGGGCCCAACTTTGTTAGAATTCAGAACGTATCGGTATAAGGGCCACTCGATGTCTGACCCTCAAAAATACAGAACAAAAGATGAAGTCGAACAATATAAAGCGACGTGACCCGATCGAAGTTGTAAAAAAAACAATATTGGATAAGAAGTTTGCTACTGAAAAAGAGTTGGAGGCAATCGATCAAAAGATCTTAGGTCAAGTTGAGGAAAGCGTGAAGTTTGCCGAGGAGTCTAAGTATCCGGATCCCTCTGAAGCATTAACAGATGTTTACGTTCAATCAGACTATCCGTTTATCATGGACTAATGAACGTCTTTGTTTAGAATCATCTAATTTGTAGTTTTGCGCCCCCTCCGAAGCTTATCGGGGAAGTAAATTTTTGTAGCGTAACAAATTAGATTCCCTCGGATTTCCGTGGGAATAACATTGAAAATAAAAATGGCTAAAAAGGAAGAACACAAACACGAACTTCTCGAAAACCCAGAAGCCCTTAAAGAAAAATTAGAAGGCGCTGAACATTGGCTTGAGCGAAATCCTAAGATCGTAGTGGGTATTGCAGCAGCTATTCTAATTATAGTGGGGGGATATTTTGCCTTCAACTATTACAAAAACAATCAAGATGATTTAGCTCAAAAGGAAATGTTTCAGGCCGTCTATTATTTTGAAGCAGACAGCCTGGATCGAGCACTGAATGGAGATGGAAATAATCTGGGTTTTCTTCAGATCATTGACGAGTTTGGAATAACCGATGCTGCCAATCTAGCGAACTACTATGCAGGAGTAAGTTATCTGAAGCAAGGTAAATTTGAATTGGCCAGACTTTACCTGGAAGATTTCAGTTCAAATGATTTATTGATTCAGGCAAGGGCCTATAGTTTATTAGGCGATACTTATATGGAGGAACAGAAATACGATGATGCGGCTAAGTACTATAATAAGGCAGCAAACTATAAACCCAATAAATATTTTTCACCGCCTATTTGATGAAGGAAGCTTTAGCGTATGAAAAGCTGAATCAAAATGATAAGGCCAGAGAAACATATGACAAGATAATTAATCAATATTGGGAATCAGCAGAGTTTCAAAATGCCAGGAAATTCAAGGCACGTTTAAACCCAATTCTTAAAATATTTTACTTAGCTCAAGGGATAGATTTTTTTTCTATCCCTTTTTTTATTTCAGCTTGCTCCACAAAATTAGTAACCCTATGGCAGGACCATTGAAATCAGGAAAAGTAAAATCAGAAATAAATCTTTCAAAAAAGAATTTTGCCATTGTGGTAGCCGAATGGAATGAAGAAATAACAGAAGCGCTTTATGAAGGCGCCGTTTCGAGCCTGAATTGCTCATGGCGTAAAAAAAGAAAACATCATTCGTAAAAATGTGCCGGGAAGTTTCGAGCTATCCTTGGGCGCGTTGTGGATGGCGGAAGAAAAAAAGATAGATGCAGTAATTTGCCTCGGATGTGTCGTTCAGGGAGATACTCCCCATTTTGATTATATCTGCCAGGCTGTTGCCTACGGAATCACGCAAGCGGGACTTAAAAACGAAAAAGCCAGTGATATTTGGTGTACTCACTACGTTAAATCAGCAGCAAGCGCTTGGACCGGGCGGGTGGCAAATTTGGGAATAAAGGAGAAGAGGCAGCCCTTACCGCTATTAAGATGTTGAACTTTTAGGATTCTATAAAAAAAATAAAGCGCTTAGAAAGCGCTTTATTTTCTATCATGATCTGATGCTTCACATATTTTTTACAATCTCTTCGCCAAATTCAGAACATTTTAACAATGTAGCTCCTTCCATCAGCCGGTGAAAGTCATAAGTAACGCGTTTCTTTGAGATAGCTGCTTCCAGACCTTTATAAATCAGGTTAGCTGGCTTCTAGCCATCCCATATATTCCAACATCATAACACCGGATAATATTACGGAGCCTGGATTTACTTTATCCTGACCGGCATATTTAGGTGCTGTTCCATGGGTAGCTTCAAATATCGCATGGCCCGTGATATAGTTTACATTTCCGCCCGGGGCAATTCCAATTCCTCCCACAATCGCTGCCAGCGAATCGGAAATATAATCTCCGTTTAGATTGAGCGTTGCAACCACAGAATATTCATCAGGTCTCAACAAAATCTGCTGCAAGAAATGCATCTGCAATAGCATCCTTAATGATGAGTTTATGACCATCTTTCTCGATTACCTGCCAAGGACCGCCGTCTAGATCAACGGCTCCAAATTCACTTTTCGCCAACGCATATCCCCAATCGCGGAAACTGCCTTCCGTGAATTTCATGATATTACCCTTATGTACTAATGTTAGACTCGGTTTCTTATGCGTGAGTGCAAAATCCAATGCGGACCGCACTAACCGTTCCGTTCCTTCCTTTGAAACAGGTTTAATACCGATGCTTGAACTTTCGGGAAAGCGAATTTTTTTATACTGCTTTGGGAAAGTGTCTCTTTAAAAAATTGAAGGAACTTTTTATTTTCTTCGGTGCCTTCCTGAAATTCAATTCCCGCATAAATATCTTCTGTATTTTCCCGAAACAAAACCATTTCGGTTTTGTGCGGTTCCCTTACTGGAGAAGGAACTCCCTTAAACCAACGCACTGGACGCACGCAGGCATATAAATCCAGTTCCTGACGTAAGCGCAACATTCAGAGAACGAATGCCTCCTCCTACCGGAGTAGTTAAAGGACCTTTTATACCGACCAGATATTCTTTAAAAATCGTCAGGGTTTCTTCGGGCAGCCAATTGCCCGTTTTATTAAAAGCCTTTTCACCTGCCAAAACTTCCTTCCAGTTAATTTTGCGTTTCCCTCCGTAAGCCTTCTCAATTGCTTTGTTAAAAACATTCTGAGATACTGGCCAAATGTCTATCCCCGTGCCGTCTCCTTCTATAAAAGGAATTGTTGGATTATCGGGCACATTGAGTTTACCATTACGCAGGCTGATTTTCTGATCGCTCATTTTACAAAGTGTTTATAATTTTTCATTCCTAGGCTAATGCCTCTTTTTTGCGGGCGGCAAATTAAAAAAATAAGGTAACAATCGAAGATATTTTTATACCATAATCGTTTAATGGAAGAAATACTTAAATATGAGATCGTATTGCTCTTGATCCTTCTTTTGTTTGTGGTCTTAACAGGTTTCGATCCAAAGCCCGTCACAACAGACGTTTGTGTGACGCCTGAGGAAATGAAACTTTACGACTCTTATCATGGAATATCGAAGACGAAAAAGTTAGAAGCAATACCATTTTCAGCTAAACTTACCCTGGTAGCCCAAACTCATGCTAAGGATCTAGCAGAGCATTATGAGTTTGATCCGAAAAACAAATGCAATCCGCACAGTTGGTCTGGAAAAGGCAACTGGACAGCTTGTTGTTATACCAAGGATCACAAACAAGCAAGCTGCATGTGGATCAAACCCCGCGAAATTGCTGGTTATCCTGGAAATGGTTATGAAATCGCATATTACAGCTCAATTGGTGCTTCGGCTCAGGAAGGTTTAGACGGCTGGAAAATAAGCCGCGGACATAATCCTCTTTTAATAAATAGTGGCACCTGGAGCACTCGTGAAATGGAAAGCCATTGGAATAGGCATTTATAAAGAATATGGGCTGGTATGGTTTGGCGAAGTAGGAAGATGAAGGGGTTGTTGACCTATGCCAGTAGCTACGTCAATTCTGAAAAGACATTCCCAAAATTAGAACTTGCGAAAGCAGATTTGTGCCAAAACCAACGAATTTTGAAGGTTTTGAGCCTGGCTTAATATTGGACTATAAGTAATCATAACAACAAAAGTGTTTTATGATACTTAGGTTTTTCTTCAGCAGACTTTCCCTTGAAAAGCAAGTCAGTTATTTAAAGAAAAAAGGTATTGCATTGGGTACTCGTTTAAAAGGCGGGCGTAAAATTTACATCTATATGCTCAGCGATTTATTCGTAGAGGTTCTCTACAAAAACGATAATGCAGACGAAACTCCTGAAAAATTAAATATGCTTCGGGGATTGAACGAGCCTTAACGAATACCTTGAAAACGAATTTAAAACAAGCTTTTAAGCTTACCTTTCGCTTAACACGCGTAACATAGTTTCGCCAATTTCTGCAGGAGAGTCTACCACGGTTATTCCACATTCTTCCATGATTTTCATTTTTGCAGCAGCTGTATCCTCGGCTCCGCCAATAATGGCACCTGCGTGGCCCATTCTTCTTCCTGCCGGGGCGGTCTGACCCGCTATAAAACCCACGACTGGTTTTTTATTTCCTTTTTCTTTGATCCAACGGGCGGCCACAGGTTCATAGTTTCCACCAATCTCTCCGATCATTACAATTGCATCCGTTTCGGGATCATTCATTAATAATTCTACAGCCTCCTTAGTGGGCGTCCCAATAATAGGATCTCCGCCAATTCCAATGGCTGTTGAAATTCCAAGCCCGGCTTTTACAATTTGATCTGCGGCTTCATAGGTCAGTGTTCCTGATTTTGAAACAATACCAATTCTTCCTTTCTTAAAAACAAATCCAGGCATAATACCCAACTTTCGCTTCACCAGGCGTAATGACACCCGGGCAATTAGGCCCGATAAGCGTCACGCCTTTATTTTGTAGATATTTTTTCGCTGCCATCATATCCTTTACTGGAATTCCTTCTGTGATGGTGATGACTACTTTAATTCCTGCTTCCACTGCTTCCATGATAGCATCCGCAGCAAATGGGGGCGGAACAAAGATGATGGATACGTCTGCCCCTGTTTTCTCTACCGCTTCTTTAACCGTATTAAATACAGGACGACCTAAGTGTTCACTTCCTCCTTTTCCTGGGGTAACGCCTCCAACAACATTGGTTCCGTATTCAATCATTTGGCCAGCATGAAAAGATCCTTCCGAACCCGTAAATCCTTGCACGATTACGCGGGAATTTTTATTTACCAATACACTCATGGTCTTATTTTTTTGGGAAGCACAAAAATAGAATAATAAACCTTTTACCCAAACCCACAATACAAAGCAAAAGCTACCCGCGAGAGTAGCTTTTGCTTTACTAAAATTTATCTTCATTATTTTTTTGGAGCTTTTTTCAAAGCATTTCGCAATAAGAAATCATTATAGACTTCCTTATACTGAGGAACATCAGGCGCTAATTTAATTGCTTCCTGATAGGCTGTGTTGGCATCAATCAGAAGGTTGTTTTGTTCATAAAAGCCAGCGATGACCAGTTTGTTCAAAGCGTTTTCATCAGCGGTCTGATTAGCAATTTCATTCAAAGAGGTTTTAATTCTTTCTTTATCAGCTTTGGATAATTTTTTAAGCGTGTATTTATCGGAAACTTTATTCTTATTGGACTTTGAATAAACCTCTACAATGATATTATCCTCGTTGTCAAAATTATGATCATTTAGATCGATCGTTATATTGTTATCCGCGGTCTCCAACTTATTGAGTTCATCATCAAACATGCTTTTGAATGTAACTACATAAGGGCCAGGAGCATTTTCAGTTTCCCATTGGATAATTACTTTATTGTTATATACTACTGCTTGCTCTGGTTTGGGAAGATAAACCTGAATATTATCCGTTCCTCTATCGACTGCTCCGGTAGCAGCCAGCCTGTTCTTAGGTGCCGTATTTGAACTCAGAATAAAATCGGTGTATTTATTTAAAACACTTGACCCTCCGTTAACCTTGGCAGCCAGATCCATCACTTTATAATTACCCGATTGTTTTAATTCCAATGCCTTGCCGCTGACGTGGACCAGGCCGAGGTACGAATTTTCTGAAATCTTAAGCTCGTCAGCAGATTTTAGACTCAATCCTACTTTTAATTGTTGCCAGTTATTTCCTGACTTTAATTCATTCTTGCCTTTATTGACAAGCACCTTAAAAGCATAATCTTGAGCCTGGGAATATCCACAGGCTATCACCAAAATTCCGAGAAAAGCCAATCTACCTGATTTCATATGTCTATTCATTTTAATTCTTTTAAGAAACCCGAACTTGTCAGGGAATCGCATACTGCATCCTCCACATTCCTTTGGACCGTTGTTGCCAATGGAAATTTTATGATCAAGAATTTACAGGGAGAGGATTATTAGACAAAAATAGAATAATCTCGAGAATTTTATATACCTATAACACATAGTGTAAAGCCGCAAAGCGCTTTACATTCATTGAAATAAGATCTTTTTTTATTTCTTGATTCCGTGTCTTATTAAGAAGTCATCGTAAGCTTCTTTGTAGGAAGCTAACATCTGGAGCCAGTTTAATGGCTTCTTCATAGGCTGAAATTGCATCGATGAAAAGATTATTTTCTTCGTAAAATCCAGCGAGGATAAATTTATTCAATGCAGTTTGTTCCGATACTTCCCCCATAATTTCACTCAATGATTTTTTTACATTTTCCTGTTCAGCAGGCGCAAGCTTTTTTATAAGATGCTGCTTCGACACCTGCTTTGGATCAGCTTTGATTTTACTTCTATCAAAAGCGCATTTTCTTTTGAAAATTTTGGATCTGCCAGATCGATTTGAAAGTTGGTCTCCGGAGTTTCTAGTTGTGCTAATTCATCATCAAACATATTTCTAATAGTAACAATATAGGGGCCCGGGACTTTACTTCCAGCCCAACTGATAATGGCAACATTGTTATAGATGCCTGAATGTTGGTTCTGCGGCAACATCAATTGAATAGCGGCATTGTCGCCCCGGTCTACGGCTCCGGTAGCGCTCAGCCTGTTTTTCTTTGCTTCCGGGGAATTGCTGCTTAAAATAAAATCCGTGTATTTGTTTAAAACGCTAGAACCACCACTCATCTTGGCTGCAAGATCAGTAACTTTGTAACTTCCGGCTTGCTTGAGTTCTAAGGGTTTTCCAGTAGCATGCACCAAACCCATATAAGAATTATCGCTGATCTTAAGCTCATCTCCAGATTTTAGGCTGGCGCCTGTTTTTATAGGAAGCCAGTCACTTCCTGATTTAACTTCATTTGCTCCTTTGTTAGCCAAGACTTTAAATGCAAAATCCTGAGCAGTAGTAAAGGAAGTAAGCAAGGCAAATAAAAGGGTCAGCGTTCTTGTTTTCATGATTTTGGATTGAACAAACGTCGAAATTAGGATTTCTCAGTGTTTACGGGCGTTAATACTTCGGTTTCCTTCGGGGTAATCGACAACCATCCCCTAATCTTGAAATATATATTTTTAATCACACTCATATAAATCTCATAAACATCGCCAACCAAAGCGACAGCAGCTAAGGTCAAAGTAATATTCAACTTAAAGGAATACCAATGAAAAATAAGGACCATTAATACCGTGTATAAAAGTAACTGTATCAGCTGCAACAGCTTCGTTATGCCGTCATACCACAAAGGTAAGTTAGTATTGATTAACGAAAATAGTGCCACATTAAGCAAACAAATTATGATCGCAAGCATTATCTCTTGCCATTCTGCCATTTGGTTTACAAAGTCCTCGTTCAATATCATCGAAACAATATTAGCATGGACCACCACTCCAAACATATCTGGATTTGCCTTACCGGCTAATTTTTTATTAAGGGGCGTATAAAATTTATCACTCCAGGAAGGATCCCCTAGTTTACCTCCTAAAAATCCCAAGATTACAATCTTATCTTTGAACATTTCCCCAGCAAAATTTTCCGTCATTACGTCCTCCACATCAATTGTGTAAAACATTTGAGGATAATTGGTCGAACCAAAAATATCGAACACATTACCGCGATAGTTAATGATTTCTGAATAGTTAGTCCTATCCAAAAATTTTTGTGTTTTAGCCGAATCGTAAACCATTGCCATCTCCACGGAAAAAGCATAATGCATTTCGTCCTTGACTTTAATTTTAGGATTAAAGGTCCTGCAAGTTTTCACGTCGTCTTGAAATGCTGCTTCAGTTACAAGACTAGCATAGCCATCGCTGTAAGCATAATCTAGAAAAATCGAATCCGACCGTCTTAAAGAATCATAGGTGTTTTCAGCCAATAAGGTATCTTTCTGAAGAACTTTGCTTACCAGTACTACGTTGCCTGCTTCGCGTATGGCATTGCTCAGCATTAAATTGCCCATCGTATCGCGCAATGCTGGACATTCAAAGGTATCTCTTCTTAAACCCCTACAATCAAAAAAACCGTCGATACCAATTACTTTGGGTTTATACTTGCTAATGATTTGCACTTGCTCAGCAATTTCCCGCCGCGACAGATAACCAATGTTCACAATGACAATATTTTCATCAACGTTAGGATCATCGCGTAGCCCCATAAAAACGTAGTCGGTTAAATCAACATCTCCAAGGGCTTCTCCAATGGAGTCAAACGCGTTAAAAACGTTGAGTTGAGTCAATCTAAAAATACCCCACATGGCAAGGAAGACAAAGGCAGTTGCGATAACACAATCAATCCAAAATTTTCTCATGTTGATAAAGGATGTGTTGAGTAAATTTAGAAATTTAAGCGAGCATTACTATATACTTGAAGCAACCCATCAAACCCAGGCCTCTTCTAAATCTTCTCAGCAGAAGGAATTTTGCGAGGTGATCGAGTGATACTGGGTCAAGCTATTACCTTGGTCGAAAGCAATCTTGAGGAGGATAGAAAATTAAGCGCAGATCTTATTGAGAAAATCGTTCAGGCTACCGGCAAGTCGATACGCATCGGAATTACAGGTGTGCCGGGGGTTGGGAAGAGTACCTTTATTGAAACATTCGGCAAATACATAACAAGTCTGGGAAAGAAACTTGCCGTTCTTACTGTGGATCCAAGTAGTCAAGTAACCAAAGGCAGTATACTGGGTGATAAAACACGGATGGAAGAACTTTCCAAAAATCACTTAGCCTACATTCGTCCGAGCCCAGCAGGAAATACCCTTGGAGGGATAGGCAACAGAACGCACGATGTGATGTTGCTTTGTGAGGCTGCCGGTTATGAAGTGATTATTATTGAAACTGTTGGCGTGGGTCAATCTGAAGTGAGTGTCAAAAACTCCGTAGATTTTTTTTTACTGCTGATGCTAGCTGGCGCTGGTGATGAATTGCAAGGCATTAAAAAAGGGATCACTGAAATGGCCCATGCCATAGTTATCACAAAAGCTGACGGAGATAATATAAACCATGCCATGGCTGCGCAAGCCTCTTATCAACAAGCTCTTCACCTCCTGCCTGCGCCTGCATCAGGATGGGTCCCGAAAGTAATTACGACTTCAGCACAAACGGGACTGGGGATGGATGATGTTTGGAAAATGATTTCATCCTATAAAGAACAAACAGCAGTATCGGGCTTTTTCGATCGTAACAGAAGTGTACAAAATATTGCATTATTCAATGATTATTTTCAACAGTTACTGAAATCAGATCTCCAGCATTATGAAGATCTTCAGGAGGAAAAAAGAAAACTAGAAGACCAGGTTGGTGATCAGAAAATATCTTCACAACAAGCGGCAGAGAAGTTATTGAAAGCTTATCATCAAGCAATTCAGAAGAACGAATAAAATTATTTGCTAAGACACATCAAATCTTGAAACCAAAAAGCAGATTCAAGTTTTTCTAATTCACCATCCTCACCTATCTTTTGATACGAATACGTTTTCTTTACAACATCGCCCCGGATGATCGGGATGGGTCTTTTAAATAAAGGTCCATCAAAAACAAAGGTATGGAACTCTCCATTCTCGCCACAGGCGTCTACTTGGGATGAAAGGTTATCCAAAAAATGTTGATCGATGAGACAGCCAAGCTGATGCTCCGCAAATAATTTTACATCTGCTGAACAGACTGAAGTTTTAAAACCTGTATTAATAAAATCATTTATCAGCATTCGGCTGGGAATGTTCCACAAGGGAAAGATTGCAGAAAGTTTAGAAGGCTTCAACAAACTAATTCGATAGTTCTTAAGGTCTTCCAAAAATATGTCCCCAAAGACTACACCCTCAATGCCGCATGCAGCACATTCACTATAAAATTTTACCATGCAAGTCTTATATGCTTCATGCGTATAGGATGCCGGGAGATAGATTTTCTTAAGGGGCAACGCTAAACTCTCTGCTTGCTGTTCAATTAACGTTTCGCGTATGCCATGCAATCCTACTCGTTTTGTTCCTTCATCAATAACAGTATGGAGACTTAGGATTTCAAAGTTCTGAGATAAAACAATTTTATAAAGAGCAAAAGCAGAATCTTTACCTCCGCTCCAACTTATCGTTACCTTCTTTTTTGAACTCATACGGACAATGTCTACATCTGTTCTTGCAGCAATAACCTCTTTTTAAATGGTAAGCCTCCGTGAAAACCATGAGCCCATCTTCCATATAATAAAGTTTAGGTGGCTGATCTTCAGATCTCGATTTTTTCATTATTTAAAGATAAACTGAGTAGGATTAATTCCTGATTCAAATGATTCTTTAAACGTTCCATCTGCATTATATACATATACTTTTCCGGGAGAGGTGAAATTCACAGCATCGCCAATATAAATATCACCATTCTCCGGATTGACACCAAGTGCATATAAAGTCTGAACATCGGCGGCTTCAATCCATGCATCTCCTGGAGCTTCTGTATCAGAGATGGAAATTTTGTAAATGGACGACCCATTGCTATAGATGAGATTTTTCTTGTCGGGTGTGATGCCAAGATTCATACCGGGCTTGGTGTTTAGTTCTATCTCATCTTCAATGGCTAATGTTGACGGATTAATTCTGAAGAGTTTTCCATCATCACTCCCTATCCCTTCTGTGATAACCCACAGTTTATTATTAGAATCAACTACCATTCCTGAAGGACCTGGCGCTAATTCGATTTGATCGATCAGCGTATTGTCGGTTGGATTTATTACAGCTACCGTACTGGAAGCGCCATAATTATAATTAGAAGCAAATAGTCGATTGCCGACGATCGCTAATTTTTCCACGCCTTCGTCCGTATCAATTTTATCAACTACCGATAAGGATTCTGTATCCACTACAAGTACATAGGAATCTATCAAAGAATAATTCGCATCATATTCTCCCCACACACTAACATAGGCTTTTCCATTGATTACTTGTACGTAGCGGGGTTTCTCTAAATCAGGTACAGTAAATGTGGCGATGGGTTGAAAGGTATTATGATTTACGACCTCAATGGTATTGCTTCCATTCAATACTAAATACCCTTTGTCTCCGTCCATTGAAATGGATTGAAGAACGTTTCCTGCAAATTGTCCGCCTGCGTTTTTAAAAATATTTTGTGAAAGTGAATGAGAGGATGGATTATAATACGTTACCGTTCCGTTGTTTGACCCGAAGCCCCCTTCGTTAACAACCAGGACGCCGGATTGATATTCTCCCTTCACCGGGTCGTTATCCGAATCACAACATGGCAGGACGATAACTGCACAAACCAAGAGTAAAGATTTAATTTTCATTCGTTTGATTTATTTAATTGATAAATGAGTTTTAGATTATAATTCCGCCCAGGCATTGCACGACCTGAGTATTGTTGATAGTCTACATGAAAAATATTGTTGACTGAGAAATTGAAATCAATTTGATGGCGGTTAATAATCCATGATCTTCCTCCCGAAAAATTGAACAACGTGTATACTGGCAATGCATAAATTTCTGAATTCGAGGAATCAATATATCGCTTGCCACTGAACTGAGCGCCGACGGTAAAAAAATAATCTGCCCAACTCACCTTAACATAACTCATTGCTGTGTGATGCGGGGTGTAGATCAATTGCTTTCCAATTGTAAATTGTTCAGCCAGCGGCGCCTCCGTAGTAATAGATTTAATAAATTGATAGCCAATTACCGGGGTGATAATCACTCCTGAAATACGTTCTTCCGAGCTTAATCTCACTTCAAAACCCTGTGCCCGAACTTGCTTTACATTTCGCGGAATGTATTGACCATCTTCCTGCGGAACCCATTGAATCCATTGGTCCACCCGTTGTGTAAACCAGGCATTATCAATTTTAAGACGAACAATTCTCCAGTGCCATGCTAGTTCAGCAGCATAACTGGTCTCAGGTAAAAGCGCAGTGCTTCCGGCATTTTGCCAATACCTTTCATTTAACGTTGGTACACGGTAATTTTTCGAAATATTTCCCCGAATACTCAAATCTTGTTTCGCGGATTTGACAATAAAATAGTCAGCTCCTAAATAAGGAAGAAAGGGCGCAGCAAAACCTGTAACAACAGGCTGCCGCAAGTTTAACGCAACTGATAATCGGTCTTTAATATTTTTTTGAAATGATGCTGTGAAATCGAAACGATCTTCTTCCGCTTTGCCATTTTTGTACTCCTGAATTTTACCTTTTATGTGATTCCACTCTGCGCCTAGTTGTAGCGTGAGTGTTTTCGCCAGTGACCGTTCATTCTTCACACTTCCGATCCAGCGTGTCACTGTACTCCTACTTCCGTTGAAAACAATCACGTCATTTATGTATCCTCCACTGGCCGAAAATAGACCATATTGGTTTCGGCTATTGTATTGAATGCTGAGTCTATGATTTCTATCCTGCTGCTCGTCTTCATTATTGTGTTGTCCAATAGGAGGTTGAACTTCACGATCAGCATCATGAAACCAATAGTGAATGCTTAATGACTTTGCAGATGACCATCTGTAGGATATATTTTGCAAAATTCCCTGTTGCAAAAACGCAGCATGCTGTTGCCTTTCATTTGTAGCAAGAACACGAAAATCATTTGCCGCTTGCAGACGATAAATTTTACTTGATATACTCCACCTTCCCGCAGACCACGAACTCTTCACCGAAGTAAAATATTTGCCAAAGCTTCCAATATCTTGTGTGATGCTTAGAGGTTGAGGTGGTAACGAAGTTGATGACTTAAGAAGTACAGTTCCACCAAATGCACCACTGCCAAAGCGAGCGCCTCCACCACCTGTATGTACTCTTACTTCTTCAAAGGCAGTTGAAGGGAGAATAGAGAAATCTGCCTGGCCTAATGAAAAACTATTGATATTTATACCGTTCCAAAGAACGGCTGTATGGTGTGGCGATGTTCCGCGAAGACTAATGCCGGAGATCATGCCGTTGCCATAGTTCCTGAAATAAATGGGCAACTGCATAGCCAGCACATCTCCCAGGTGACTGGAGCCTTGCTGGGTTATTAATGAAGAATCCAACGTATGAACAGAGGAGCCTTTTAAATAGCTTTCTTCTGGTAATCCATATACGGTAACAGATTCCAACAGGGTAGAATCCTGCTGCGCCTTTGTGGTAAAAGCTACTATTACCAATAGAAAACCGATTCTCAATCGCAAGTGCATAAAAGTTGATTTGCGACAGATGTAAAACCAGATTTGTAAGAAAGTCTAACAACCTCCGAACACCCTGACCCTTCACCCGAAAGTCAAAAATTATTTATTGGATCACACGGCAGGTCTCCTGGCTTTTCACTTGCTGACGCCTTCCCACCCCGATCATCGGAACAGTGGCTTTTGATAGTCAGCAACAAATGTGAATTACAGTTGCGGGGACAGCTCCGGAATAAATTAACATCGCACCGGTATTCCCTTTTAATCTTCTGATGTTGTAACAGCAGAAAAACCATAAATCCGGAACAAACATAAGGCACTCCGTTGCATTTTGCAAGTCGGGCCGTTATCCGTTAATAGTTATCGGTTAATCGTAAGTTTGGGCCAGAGTGTGCTTTACCATTGATCTCTAACGAGTCACGATAACTATTAACGGATAACTATTAACCGATAACTTGCACGCATGAAGAAAATCCCAGTCATAATCTTAAGTCTTGCGCTCTTCGGTTGTGAGACAAAGAAGTCGCCGATCGAATGTCGCTACCTCCAGACCATCGGAGACAACTCTTCACTATGCCGCCGGCTTTACGGTAGATTATCGAAATAATACAAAGCTCGTTGAAGTAACCTATCCTTTTCAGGGTGCAACATCGGGTTACAAATATTTGCTTGTGCCAAAGAGGGGAAACCATCCCTCAGCATAACGCTGATGTTCGTGTAATTTCTATTCCCTTGTCTTCCATTGTTTGCACTTCTACAACACATATCCCCCTGCTGGATTATTTGGACGAAACCGAAAAGCTTGTTGGATTTCCGACTACGGACTACATCAGTTCCGAACGAGCCCGCAAACTTGTTGATGCAGGAAAAGTACAAGATCTTGGTGTAGACAAAGGGCTTAACCTGGAACGGATTGCCATGCTTAGTCCCGACATGGTAATGGGTTACACGATGAACAGCGACTATGGACAATTTAAAAAAGTGGAAGAATTGAATGTGCCCGTAGTTATAAATGCCGAATATCTGGAAAAGCATCCTTTAGGAAGGGCAGAATGGATCAAATTCATGGCGCTCTTTTTTAATAAAGAAAAAGAAGCCGATTCCGTCTTTCGGGTTATTGAAAAACACTACCTGGAAACGAAAGCTTTAGCAGATCATGCGAAACTGAAACCCGCAGTATTGAGTGGCATAGTGTACGGCGACGCCTGGTTCTTACCAGGGGGACAAAATTATGCTGCGAAGCTTCTGAAAGATGCAGGTTGTAACTATCTATGGGGAGACAATTCTTCTAACGGTTTCCTTGAATTAAGTTTTGAATCTGTATATGAAAAAGCCCATGACGCCGCACTCTGGATTGGCGTGGGATCATTTTCTTCGATTGAGGAGATTAAAAATGCTGATCATAGGTATGCACGGTTTAAAGCCTTTCAACAAAAACAGGTTTACACTTCCAACGCGCGCGCGGGATCAAAAGGAGGAAGCGAATTTTTAGAACTTGGATACTTGCGCCCCGACATCATCTTAAAAGACCTGGTGAAGATCGCTCACCCTGAATTATTGAATGGGTATGAGCTTTACTTCCATAAGAAGCTGGAATGAAAATGATTTTAGATTGACGATTGAATCTACAATGTCTACTTATTACGCAAAATACTTCTTAGGCAATAATTTCTTCCGTCACAATTTCAATACCTGCATTTTGAATCGCCCCAAAACCTCCATGTACATTCATAAGATTGGCGAAGCCAAGATTCTTCATAATAGAAATGGCTGTCATCGAACGATAGCCTCCGCCACAATGGACAATATAAGGTGCAGTTTTATCAAGGGCAGCCAGGTTGTTAGGAAAATCATTTAGCGGCATGAAGACAGCATCTTTTACATGGCTGACGCTCCACTCGCCAGCTTTACGCACGTCGAGCACGGAGGCACCACCCGCGATTTCTGTGGTGATCGCTTCGGGATTAATAGACCTCACTTTTGGTAGCGGGCCTTCAAACGAATTAACACCACCATCCAAATAGCCCAGAATTTTTTCATAACCAACTCTAGCTAATCGCAATACGGTTTCAGATTCTTTGCCGGGTTCTGTTACAAGTACTAGCTCTTTACGAATATCGATGAGCGTGCCTACCCAAACAGCAAATTGACCGTTGAGACCAATGTTAACCGAGCCTGGAATAAACCCTTTTTCAAAATCATCTGCTTTGCGTGTATCAAGAACCGTGGCACCAGTATCAACAGCCGAATTAAATTCTTCCAGTGATAGTGGTTTTGTGTTTCCTCGAATTACGTCTTCAATTGGATCATAGCCCGTTTTATTTATTCGTGCATCTTCAAAAAAATATTGCGGCGGAGGTAAAATACCGTCGGTTACTTTTAAGATGAAAGCATCACGACTCATCTCCTGCAAAGCGTAATTGAACTTCTTTTGTTCTCCGATAGTGGAGGAAGTTTCGCTTCCAATATTTTTTCCGCAGGCTGAACCAGGGCCGTGTGCAGGGTACACAAGAACGTGATCAGGCAACGTTTTAATTTTTTGTTTAAGAGAATCATACAACATGCCCGCTAACGTTTCGCTGGTCAGTATGCCATCTAGCAAATCAGGTCTGCCCACGTCACCCACGAACAAAGTATCACCTGTGAATAGGGCATATTCGTTACCACTTTCATCCAGTAACAAATAGCAAGTAGATTCCGGTGTATGACCAGGTGTGTGAAGAACACGAATCTTTATTTTTCCTAACGTAAACTCCTCGCCGTCTTTCGCATTGTACACTTCGTAGTGCGTTTCGGCTTCCGGGCCATAAATAATGGGAGCATTTACCTTTCGGGAAAGATCAATATGGCCCGAAACAAAATCCGCGTGGAAATGAGTTTCGAAAACATATTTAATAGAAGCATTTCGTCTTTTAGCAAGAGCGATATACGGTTCCGTTTCGCGTAATGGATCGATGATGGCAGCTTCGCCTTCGGATTCAATATAATATGCAGCTTCAGCAAGGCAATTGGTATATAGTTGTTCTACGTACATAAACTTTCCTTTTTTATTTTATTGATCGTTATCTTACATCTGTTATTACGCTGTTCACCGGACAAATTTCACAAAAATTATTTGATTCCATTTTCTGATCTAACTTTGTTTCTTAGATGAAACGCGCGACCTACATTTTTTGCCTTTTGTTGTTAACCATCTTTTCAGCCGCCCAAGGTTACAGCGTTTTTAAAGCAAATGGAAAAGTCGGCCTTAAGAGTGAAGATGGAAAGGTACTGATTCCCGCTAAGTATGAAGCGTTAGGGTGGAGCGCCGGAGAATTTTCGGTATTAAACAATGTTACAGGATACAGACATGAGGGGAGGTGGGGCTTGATAAGTCTCAGCAACCATCTTATAACTAAAGCTGAATTTGAGGAAATTTTGCCTGCCGAAGCATCCCTTCTGATCGTCCGGAAAAAATCTAGTCTATCACTGCGAATTGTTTCGGGCGTTATCAGCACGTCGGGTAAAGAAGTAATTCCATTTCAGTATGATGACATACGACTATCCTCGTTGCGTGCAATCGTTTTTACAAAGTTGGGAAATCAGTACAAGTATGGACTTATCGATATGGAAAACAGGATGCTTATTCCACAACAGTTTAAAAATATCAAGTCCATTGGGAGCCTGCGTTATGCCGTTGAGAATTTTGAAAGTAAGATTGCCTTATATACCGAGAGCGGAAAACAAATAACAGGCTTTACGATTGATAGCATTTCCCCTTTCAAAAAGAACTTTGCTATTATTTATCAGGGATTATATCAGGGCCTGGTTGATCGAGACGGTTCAGTTAAAATAGAACCAAAGTATCGGGAAATTAAAATTAAAGATGACGGTTCGATTTTTACAAGACAGCCAGCGACCTGGTTGTTCCTGGATGGACAAAATAAACTCACGCAAAAAGTTCAGGCTGATTCTGTGGGCGGCATCAGTAAAAATTTGTTAAAGCTAAGCGTTGCCGGGACGATTAATCTGATTGACTATAACTTAAAGCCCATATCAACCATGACCATCTCCTCGCTGGAAAAGTTTTCTAAGGGCAAAGCTATATTTACGGTTAAGAATAAGTACGGACTTATACGAAGTGACGGATCAGTAATAATAGAGCCAAAATACACCAGCCTTATTGAAGACAATTCCTTTTTTGTTGCCAATCTAAAGCAAGGAGGAAAAGACAACTAGATACTTTTGGATTCCGTAGGCAATACGATACCTTCAAAAGTGTATGAATTCATTGGACCTTATAATGGTCAATTTTTTCCCGTAAGAAATCGAACTTTTTCAGGCGCTATTAATACTTCAGGCAAGGAAATAATTTCATGCACATACGATTCGATCCTGCAACAGCACAATGAAAACGTAGTGGTAAAATTTCACGGTCAATATGGTATTATTTCGCAACGGGAAACCTGGATAGTATCTCCAAGATCCCCTAAACTTCGGCTAGTAGCAGAGGACCGATTCCTGGAGTTTACACCAAAAACGACCTACTTAAAATCATTCGATAGCAACATCATTTATTTTTCAGAAAACAAGCTGGAGGTTAGGGGAAATCATTTGCTTGAATATCTTCCGTCTGGAACGATCTGGGTAATAAGTATGAATGGCACTATCATCGATCGTAAAATACAACCGGATTTAGTTGAAAAAATTTATCCTGAAAGTGAGGGCCTGCGCGGCATCAAAAAAAATGGCCAATATGGTTTCATAGACTCTCAAGGAAGATTGCGTATTGCAAACCGGTACGATGACATCCAGCCATTCAGCGAACAGCTTGCTGCTATGAAGATCAGGGGAAGATGGGGGTTCATCGGTCATGATGATAGAATTGCTATTCAACCAGTCTACGACGAAGTATCTGATTTTAAAAATGGTTTTGCAGTGGTGAAGGTAAAGGGTTTACAAGGTGTAATAGACAAAACGGGTAAACAAATTCTTCAACCCCGTTATGAAAGTGTTGCCATTTTGCCACACGGAAATATTATCATTCAACAGAATAAATTACTTGGCCTTGCAGATAGTCACGGGAAAATTTTAATCAATCCAAAATACCATAAACTCAAGGACCTTAATAACGGTTATATTATTGTCGAACGCGACGGAAAGTATGGATCAATCACGTTACAAGGTATCAGCACCATTCCCTTGATTTACGATTTTCTTTCTTACGACAATGCCAATGCCACCTTCTTAGGTATGGTGAAATCCGAATGGACTAACACGGTAGTGAACTAGGTTGGAGTTACGAGTTACGAGATCAAACTAATTTAATAGGTTTGCTTATGGCTCGCAACTCGGAGCTATTTATTCTAATCTTTCTTCGGTGCTCCGGGTGTCCCCTTTCCTGAGCCTGCAATAGCTTGCCTCATCTCCGTATCAGACTGAACATTTTGCATCTTATAGTAATCCATGATTCCCAGATGTCCCTTTTCAAAGGCCGAAGCAATCGATTTTGGAATCTCCGCTTCAGCTTCGATAACTTTTGCCCTGGCCTCTTGTGCCTTTGCCTTCATTTCCTGTTCAAGCGCTACGGCCATTGCCCTGCGTTCCTCCGCACGTGCCTCAGCCACCTTCAAATCCGCGGACGCCTGATCAATTTGAAGTTTCGCTCCAATATTGGCGCCCACATCCACATCGGCAATATCGATCGAAAGAATTTCAAAAGCCGTTCCAGCGTCCAACCCACGGGATAATACAAGCTTCGAAATCTTATCCGGACTTTCCAAAACTTCTTTATGAGATTTAGCAGAACCTATAGACGAAACAATACCTTCTCCTACACGCGCGAGAATGGTGTCCTCGCCCGCGCCCCCAACTAATTGTGCTATACTTGCTCGAACCGTTACACGGGCAATAGCGATCAGCTGAATGCCATCGGCAGCGACCCCTGCTACTTTAGGAGTCGTGATTACTTTTGGGTTAACCGAAATCTGAACAGCCTGGAATACATCACGTCCTGCCAGATCGATAGCAGTTGCTTGTTTGAAACTTAAACTGATATTGGCTTTATCAGCCGAAATTAGAGCCCGTATTACATTGGGTACATTTCCACCAGCCAAATAGTGAGTTTCCAGGTCATTGGAAGAAATTTGTAATCCTGCTTTCGTAGCGGTAATCAAAGAGTCGACAACAATGCGCGGAGGGACTTTCCGGATGCGCATGAAAACCAGATCGAACAACCCCACCTTTACACCAGAGAACA
The DNA here is from genome assembly GCA_963837415.1 of uncultured Bacteroidota bacterium. Taxonomy (GTDB): domain Bacteria; phylum Bacteroidota; class Bacteroidia; order Cytophagales; family Cyclobacteriaceae; genus Chryseolinea. The sequence continues at coordinate 1,017,979 of CAWING010000013.1, forward strand.
AAGCTGTGATCCATAGGTTGACCGGAACGAAGTAAAGAAATACAAAAAAGAGGATGATCCCGCCAAAGATCAATACAAGCAAAGGAACAGCTTCCATAGAGATATTAATTAGATTGATTGGTTCAACGATAATTTGATTGGATTGAATTTGAATGATCTTAACCCGGGTACCACTATCAACAAAAGAACCTAGTGGATCCGTACTTCATAATTTTGATTTGCAAATTCTGCCGTTCCCATTGGACGTAAAGGCAGAACGCGTGGTGCCCTCATCTCCGACATTTAAAATATTAAGCATTCCTTCATTTACCTTGCTGTCAATCGAGGATTTAAGCGAGAATCGAGTCCATGACCCCGGATCGAAAACTATAGAATAAAGCCAACCAATGTCGTTATCAAAGTGCCTAAAAGGATGTAAAATCCGATGTCATTCCCGAAGTGACTATAGCTGATTACAATCCCTACAATGCTGAAGATCAAGCCCAACAATCCCACGACTGTGGTTCCGGGAATAAATACCAGCTCCACAATAATAAGCCCCAGGCCTATTGCCAAAAGCGAAATGATGATGATCCACATGAACATGAGACTTATGTTTAAGATGGACGTACGAATGTGAGGATTATTTTCTTAATAATCTATACTCAATCGAAGCCGAAAATTCAGAAATTTTAGTATGCTCTGGCAAATAAAACGCGTTTATTCGAAGGTTTTCCGGAATAAATGCAAACGCCTGCTTCCGGTTTAGCATCCAAAGGAATGCACCTTATTGTAGCCTTTGTTTCATCCTTTATAGCATTTTCTGTTTCCATGGTTCCATCCCAATGAGCCAGATACAAAACCCGTTTTTTCATCCAGCACTCTTTTAAATTCTTCAAATGAATTTACCTGCGGTGATCATCTCAGTTCTAAATTTCAAGGCTTTTTGATACATATTCTCCTGAATATCCTCCAAAAGTTTAGGGATTTCAAGAGCGATTCTGATTCAAGTTTCGGGTTTCTTTTGTTTTGGTATCCCTGCGCGCAACTTCTACAGTTCCATTTTCCAGATCACGTGGACCAATGGCAAGCCGAACAGGCACACCTTTTAACTCCCATTCCGCAAATTTGAAGCCCGGTTTATGAGTATCTCGATTATCAAACTTAACCGCATAGCCCTCGCTGGCGAAGCTCTTTTATGATTGGCTCAATGGCCGCCGAAATTTTTTTTAGCTCATCTTCACTTCTAAAAATAGGCACGATCACAACATGAATTGGTGCGAGCTTAGGAGGAAGAACAAGCCCATCATCATCGGAATGAGCCATGATCAGAGCACCCATCAAACGTGTGCTCACTCCCCACGAAGTACCCCATACATAATCAAGCTTGCCATCTTTGCTGGCAAATTTTACGTCAAATGCTTTCGCAAAATTTTGTCCCAGAAAATGTGAAGTTCCGGCTTGAAGAGATTTGCCGTCCTGCATCATCGCTTCGATGCAATACGTTTCAACAGCGCCAGGAAATCTTTCGCCTTCGGATTTTCTGCCCTTCACCACAGGCAAAGCCATAAAGCTTTCGGCGAAATCTGCATAGACATCCAGCATTTGCTCTGTTTCATGAATGGCTTCCTCTTTTGTGGCGTGTGCGGTATGGCCTTCCTGCCAAAGAAATTCCGATGTTCGTAAAAAAAGTCGCGTTCGCATTTCCCAGCGTACCACATTTGCCCATTGGTTGATCAACAATGGAAGGTCGCGGTAGGATTGAATCCATTTTTTATATGTATTCCAGATGATGGCTTCACTTGTCGGACGTACAACTAATTCCTCCTCCAGCTTTAGCGTCCGGATCCACGATAAGTTTTCCTTTATTTTGCGGATCCGTTTTCAGCCGATAATGTGTCACGATGGCACATTCTTTAGCAAAACCTTCGGCATTTTTTTCTTCTGCCTCAAACATGCTTTTAGGCACAAACAGGGGAAAATAGGCATTGACATGACCCGTATCTTTGAACATCTTATCCAATGCCTGCTGCATCTTTTCCCAAATACTGTATCCATAGGGTTTAATGACCATACACCCGCGCACATCAGAGTGTTCTGCCAAATCCGCTTTCTTCACTAATTCATTGTACCACGAAGAATAATCTTCACTCCGTGTTGGTATTTCTTTCCCCATGCGTGGTATAATTATTGTTTATATTTCTAATCAAACGGCAAATATAATTTTACTAGGAACAAATACTGCTTAAATTTTGTAGCTTTATCAACACTTTTAGAAGGATTTAACGTTCAATAAAAGAGACTAAACCAGAAGGATATGAAAAGCAAGGTGGCGTTATTAAGTTTAGTTTCATTTCTATTCGCTTTTGCTGCCTCAGCGCAAGGAGTAGAAAATGATGACATGTATTTTAATTCTAAAGACCGTGCGAAACTTAATGCGACCAAAGCAAGTGAGGTTTCGTACACGGCAAGTATAAAAAAGAATAAAAAAGAAATAGTTGAAGACGAACCTGTCAATCCAACAGATAGTTATTCAGCACGCAATGTAAATCCCGAATTTGCTGCGCGTTCAAATTCCGAAACGGCACAGGCCGATAATGAAGATTATTTCGTAAACAATTATCAGTTACAACAACGCGAGCAATTTTAATAATTGGAACAACAATTTTAACAATTGGAATAGCAACCCTGGGTATCGCCGGCAATTATTACGATCCATATATTGAATTCATGGAATAGCCCCTACTATGGCAGTTATTATGACAGCTGGGGAAATCCATGGCGTAATCCCTATTATCGTTCAGGCTGGTCTAGTTCTTTCAGTTATTATTGGGGCAATTCATGGGATTATGGTTGGGGAAGTGGCTTTGGCATGGGGTATGGAAACGGATATTACGGAAATCCATATATGAATTCTTTTGGATGGGGATCACGCTTTTACAATTACTATCCGTCAACTATAGTTATTGTTAATAACAACAATGAAGGCGGACGAGGAGTTGTTTACGGAAAACGCGCTACCAGCAGTAGATCGATGGTCTCAGGCGAAAATTACAATAGGAATACCGGTTCACGCACGCGCTCTACGAACATAGTTCCGCAGAATGGCGGCCGCACTGGAAATGATAATACCGGTGGAAGAGTTGCTACGTCACCTACTCGTAGGCAAGATGACTACTATAATCGTTCTTGGAGAAGTACGACATCACAGAGTTCTCAAGACTCACCATCGCGAAGTACTTCTAGTGGTAATAGCAACTGGAATAACGGAAATGCGAACCGTAACAGTTCGTACGACAATAACAATCGATCATATGAAGCTCCTGCAAGGAGCAGTTATGACGGAGGAGGAAGCAGAAGCAATTCTTCAAGTTCAGGATCAGGGTCAGGATCTTCATCTGGAGGTAGCAGGGGTAGAACTAGGGATTAGTTTCCAAAAAAAATTCCAACAGTATGTTTACAAAAATTTTGGGAGGGATATCCCTCACTGTTATAGTTATGTCTTTAAGTTCTTCAGCAGTCGCACAAAGTTATGCTGAATCTGCGCTGCTTTTTAGCAGAACGCAACCTTCGGGAAGCGCACGTATCCAAAGTTTGGGGGGAGCTCAAATTGCATTGGGTGGTGACTATAGCTCTGCATTATCCAACCCGGCGGGGTTGGGTATGTTTAATCGTTCAGAATTTACTTTTACCCCTGGGCTAGCCTCTTATAATACATCCACGACGTTTGACGGGAGTCCTGCAGAAGAAAGTTCATCTAAGCTCAACATCCCTGGATTGAGTTACGTACTTCATTTGCCGAATGAAAAGAATACGGGAGGATACATTGGAGGAGCCTTTGGTATTAGCCTTTCCAGAGTAAATGACTTCAACCGCTCTACGCTGTATAGTGGCAGAAACGAAATTTCATCCATTGTCGATTATTTTTTGGAACAAGCCAATGGGGACACTCCTGACCAGTTCGATGATTATCAATTCAATACACCCACCGGCCTCGCCTATTATAACTATTTGATTGGCCCTCGATCTATACTTGACCCGCCGGGGCCTGAAGACCGGTATTTCACGGATGCTCCTATTGAATCAGATCAGCAAGAAGAGATCACTACAAAGGGGACTGCCTATCAATGGAGCTTCTCTTACGGAGGTAATTATAAGGATATTTTCTTTTTTGGCGGAGGAGTCGGACTTACCACATTGCGTTACAATTCTCAAAAGATATTTACAGAACAATATGATTCGGATATTATAGATAAGTTGGAACTGGCTGAAAATTTAAATATCCGTGGTTCTGGAATTAACGCAACGCTTGGGGTAACCGTAAGGCCAATTAATTTTCTCCAACTTGGCGTTTCTTTTACTTCTCCAACGTACTATCAGATCACAGAGAAGTATGATGCCGCGATGAGTACCCAATGGAACAACTATGATTATTGGGATGGCGAGGAAAACATAACGCTGAACAATGAGTCAGCATCAACTGATGTAGTTATTTCAGAATACAATTTAACCACCCCATTAAAACTGAGTGGAGGTATTGCCTTTATAACCAAGTATGGGTTTATTACCGGTGATGTCGAAACAACAAATCCAGCAAAGGCCAGATATAGCTCAGATATCGAAGGTATCTCGTTTACCTCCGATAACAACGTTATAAAGTCAATATACAAATCGACTGTTAACTATAGAATTGGTGCTGAATTTAAGTATAAAATTTTCAGACTGCGCGGTGGCTATAATATGCAAAGCAATACATTTGAGAACAGTGATACTGACAACAAAATAACATCAATTAGTGGAGGTGCCGGCGTAAGGCTCAGCAAATTCTATATCGATTTTGCCCTTATCAACAGGAAATCGGATAGTTTTTATAGCCCTTATACATTAAATGATGGATCCGAACCTGTTGTTAGTATTAAAAATAAAACCACAATGGGTATGGTTACCGTTGGTTTTACTTTTTAAGATGGATGGCTTTAAGCAACTTTTCCAAGTTGGCATCTTCTACTATGATGTGTGCCTGACGATACGTAATCAGTCTTGAGTTTCTTAGAGCCTCTAGTTTACTTTCCCTGTCTTTTTCATCTCCGGCATTTAGCAGAGGCCGATCTGTTGCAGCCGCAAGTCTTATCTTTAATTCCTTGACAGGCACATCTAAAAAAATAGTCAAACCAGACTGGTTGATCACATCCATACCTTGATAAAAACAAGGGGCGCCTCCACCTGTTCCCATAACAAAATTATGCGACGACCCTGCCCATTCTCTCAGCACCTCTGCTTCTATTTGCCGGAAGTAATCTTCACCCTGTTGTGAGAAAATTTCTTTTATTGATTTATTTTCCCTTTTCTCAATTTCCCAATCCATATCAATAAAAGGTACTTGCAGTGTCTCGGCCAATTGTTTCCCTAATGTAGTTTTGCCCGAGCCTGACATACCGATCAGAAATATTTTCATAATGGTAAGAGTGTCAAAGAAAATGTATTGTAATGAGTCAAATTTATTGTTCAGTTAGCAAAGAAAGGATTTCCTCAGCTTCAGGTGTATCATTATGATGCCACATGCCTTTGACAGTACCATTCACCCACAATGTAATTCCCGGATTTGACCTCACGATCGTTTTCAACACGGTGGCATCCGCAAAGTAATACGGTATTGCCAATTGATGCTCGTGGCGGAAAGTTTCAAATTGCTCTGAACCTGAAGAAGTCAATGCCATCATTTCCACTTTACCCTCCACCGTATTTATCAGGTTTCGAATGTTATCCATATTTTTTGAAGAAGCTTTCGAAGCATCGTATATGATGAACAATAACTTAGCACCTTCGAAAGTGCTTTGAGTTATATCATCACCCTCTACACTTGAAACCCCATAATCCGTAATTTTGGCTTTTGTTTTTTCTTCGTTGAGTTGTTCAACTCCAATGTATTTGTACGTTAACGTGTCGGGTAAGTACTTATCAGATTTTACAAGTTCGCCATCTTTTTTCTCAAAGGTATACTCAAAGACAGGTTGTTCCTCTGGCTTCATTTGCTCTGGGATATTGTTGCCAATCCGATAGGCTCTGAAATCAATAAACGGCAAATGGAGAACGGCATAAATCCCAAGCGCAAAACTGATCAGGGTAGTTATAATAATTACCGGATGCCCCTGCTTCGTATAAAGCAGAGGTTGATACTTTTTGCGATACCAAAACAAATGCAATATAAAAATCAGCAAGACGAGGTCTTTACTAAAAGATTCCCAAGGTGTGAGCTTGATTGCATCTCCAAAACACCCGCAGTCCGTAACTTTGTCAAAATAGGCGGAGTAAAAAGTGAGAAATGTAAAAAAGAGAATTAACCCCAATAGGACTTTTGTAGTTATCTCCATGCGGTAATAGACCAGGACAGCTACGCCCAGGACAACTTCCAGTACGATAAGGATCATACCAATTTCAAGCGCGAAGGGTTTAAAAATTAAAAAGAACGAACCGAAGTCTTCTCCAAAAACCTCAAAATACTCTTCCAGTTTTATTTCTGTTCCAACAGGATCATTCAACTTAATGAGGCCGGAAAAAATAAAAAGCCCACCCACAAAGAATCTGGCAAATTGATCGATGTATTTTCTCATAAGCGTGTATTGAAGGACTAGAAAATTGAAAAATTGGAAGATTGAAAGATTAAGGGCTCTTTTTAACAAAACCTCCGTTTTCTAATTTTCCAATCTTTTAATTTTTTAATCTTCCAATTTTAATTTTCCAATTTTCCAATTTTTATCAAGGCGAAGACGGCATAATTTATCATGTCCTGGTAGTTTGCTTTTACTACCTTCGCTGACTAACGTCTTTCCTTCATTGTTCTTCAATTTGCTTTACACGAAGCAGTTTCATTAAAATAATATCTGTTATTGATGTTATGCGCATTTCGCGCCAAGCTTCTCCGTAGTCGTGATTTTTATTCTGCAGTAATTCCAAGGTGTCCTTCGATGCCTCATCATAAAAAGTTTCCAGTTCCTCAAATGTCATATCTAAGGATGTGGAATTCTGCAATCGCATCTGGATTAAAGCAATAATACAATAATTAATAATTCCGATAAACTCATCTTTAATTGAATCGTCTACACGTTGCGTTCCTTTTTCCTGGATGCTTCTTATGCGTTGAGCTTTAATAAATATTTGATCGGTTATTGATGGTAAACGCAAAATGCGCCACGCCGTACCATAGTCACGCGTTTTCTTTTCAAACAGGGCCTTGCAAGTGGCGATGACTTCGTTGTATTCCTGGGTTGTTTTTTCGATCAAGGGAAATACTTTAGCTGGCAAACTTCTTAATTTGGATTAGAATTACATCATCTTACAGACATGAAATCTTTGGCTGAAAGTAAAATATTTTATACAAATCAAACATTAAACATCCGTGGAAGGCTCTGTTAACCTCAGCACACCCGTATATAATGGGTATTCTCAACGTAACGCCCGATAGTTTTTACGATGGGGGCAGATACGATTCTGACCTAGCCATCGTGACCCAAGCTGAAAAGATGATTGAGGAGGGAGCAACCTTCATTGATGTTGGCGGGTATTCCTCACGTCCCGGGGCTGAGGAAATAAGTGTGGAGGAAGAAAGCAAGCGTGTATTCAACGGCCATTAGAACCATTGTTAAAAAATTTCCTGAAGTTATTTTATCGATCGATACATTTCGAAGTCAGGTGGCTTACGCTGCCATCCAGGAGGGTGCCGCAATGGTCAATGATATTTCAGGTGGAGAGCATGATAGAGCGATGTTTGAAATGGTGGCCAATCTTCAGGTGCCATATATATTGATGCATATGCGAGGCAATCCTGAAACGATGAATCAATTTGCGACCTATGAAAATTTACTGAAAGATATTACCGACTATTTTCATCAGAAGATTCACCAACTTCAAGCGTATGGAGTAAAGGATATAATAATTGATCCGGGGTTTGGTTTTGCAAAAACTACTCAACAAAATTTTGAACTTCTCAACTTCTCGAATATTTCAAAATAGTAAACAAACCCCTCCTGGTAGGCTTATCGAGAAAGTCAACAATTTGGAAAACGTCTAGCAACCACTGCAGATCATGCTCTGAACGGAACTACTTGCCTTAATACCATTGCGTTGCTTAAGGGAGCTAACATCCTTCGGGTCCATGATGTCAAGGAAGCAATGGAAACAGTTAAGTTAATCTTGGCTACAACAAAGTCCCTTTAGCAAATACTATCTTTTAATATTCATCGTATACTTCATAAATCGTATATCGTACTTTACCTTTGTAAGGGATGATTTTTCTTTTTAAGATAGGATTTCTTGAAGTAAGCTGGGTTGATTTCATAGACATCGCACTGGTTAGCATTTTGCTCTATCAAGTTTATAAGCTCATCCGAGGAAGTATTGCCGTTAATATTTTCCTGGGTATCCTTGCGCTTTACCTGGTATATCTGATTGTGCGGGCCGCTCAGATGGAATTGCTTGCTACCATCCTTGGTCAGTTTATGGGCGTTGGCGTTTTGGCCATGATCATATTGTTTCAACCGGAAATCAGAAAATTTTTATTGGTCATTGGAAGGGGTACGGAGTTTCGTGAAAATATTTTTAAAACTATTGCTAACTGGCGCCACGAATATCATGACGATTTTGATGTGCAGGAAGTCATGGAAGCTGTTAAAACTTTAAAGGGAACGAAGACTGGCGCGCTTATCGTTTTCTCCCGGGATACCGAATTGAAATTTTATGCTCAAACGGGCGATTCCCTTGATGCTGAGGTTAATAAACGCCTCCTGCTTTCCATCTTTAACAAAAATAGTCCGCTGCACGATGGAGCTGTTATTATTCACAAAGGGCGCATTAAGGCAGCCCGTTGCGTGTTGCCTGTAACTGAAAACGATAATCTACCCGCTCACTATGGTTTACGTCACCGAGCTGCAGTCGGGATGTCTGAAAATACGGATACACTCGTGCTTGCAATTTCAGAAGAAACCGGACGTTTAATTCTCGCCCGCAACGGTAAGTATTTAAGATTATTGAAGCTTAAACATGTAGAACAAAAAATTTTAGACTACCTGCATAATAATGAGCCTGCCCGATGGGAAGACCTTTCCATCGAAGAAACCGAATCTGCAGAGTCACCAGCCGCAAAAGCATGAATCTTTATTTTAACTTCATGTTAAAAATAAAAGCATGAGGCTTATCTTTGCGTTCCTTTTTTGTCCTCTCCTGTTATTTTCCCAATCGTTAGAAACAGTTATTCAAAAAGGTCATGAACTAGCCGTAGTAACACTGGCGATCAGCCCAGATAGCAACTATGTGGCAACGGGTAGCAAGGATAAATCGGCAAAACTCTGGGAGGTAGGCACTGGCCGGGAGGTCCGTAGTTTTTTAGGTCATGAAGCAACAGTGACCAGCCTTGAATTTACATCGGATGGAAAATTCCTGATAACAGGAAGTAACGATAAATCAATTCGCATTTGGGATGTAGTCACGGGAAAAGAAATTTATACCATTACAACTTCTGATATTGTAACTGATCTTGCCATAGACCCCCACTTGAAATTTTTCGTAGTAGCGGGTTATGGTAATTCCGGATATGGTGATTCGGTTACTGTGTACGATTTGATGTCGAAAAAACAGATCAAAAAAATTTCAGCTTCTGCGGATAAAGGTTTGGGAAGTGGTGTCGACGTAGCCATTTCTCCAGACGGAAAGCTGCTTGCTTTGGGAGAAGACAATCGCACCGTTAATTTGTATCAGACAAGTGACTGGACGAAATTAAAAACATTTCAGTTCGAAGAAGGTTGGTGTGGGGGTTGTGGCACGCGGTGCATTTTTAGTCCCGATAGTAAAAATTTATACCTCGCCTCTCAGAATGGTCCTGTCAGAAAATATGATCTGGTTTCTTTCAAACTTCTAAAAACATTTGAGGAAAAAACGGATGACTTAATGGGTTTTGCCATCAGCCCAGATGGCAAAAAATTAGCACGCTCCACGGAAAAAGGTATAGTCATTTGGGACGAATCGAATGGGGACTCTTTGCTTGCTGTATCTGCCGAAGACAAAGGAGAATTCCATGAAATTGCTTTTGCGCTCAACAATAAAACTCTCGCGATCGCTTCGGATGATAACACGGCTTTTTCGTGGAACCTCGATCTAAATAAAAAGGAGAAAATACTTACAGGTTATCTCAATCAACGCGATCGTGACGGCCTGAATTATGACCCCAATTTCTATTGGCAATCTGCAATAGCAAAATACATACGGTTCAAAAACTCGTTATTGATAACCAACGATGGCAAGACTTTGATAAAAGGAAAATTTGGAACAAAAGTAAAACGTTGGGATATAGCCACCGGCAAATCCGTGATGGATTACGTTGGCCACAAAAAAGCGGCGCTGTGCTATGATTTATCGAAAGATGGAAAACGGTTGCTCACGGGAGGCGGAGATGGTAAAATCATGTTGTGGAATGTAGATACCGGCGACTCACTCCAAACTATTCAAACGTATCGTGAACCTATCTTTGATATTCATTTTAGTGCAGATGAGACAAAGGTTGCCTCCTCGTCTTGGGATGCTACAATGAAAATCCATGATCTTGAATCGGGAAAGTTGCTTACCTACTTTGAATGGGAAAACACATCGGCATATCAAATTATCTTTCATCCCAATGACCTTTATCTATTCACGGCCAGGTTGGACAACTCGCTTCAGATGTGGGAAACCGATACTAAAAAGGAAGTGCGGAATTTCATTGGCCACACTGACATTATATCCTCCCTTCATTTAAGTACGGATCACAATTCCCTGCTAAGTTCCAGTTGGGACGGTTCCGTAAGAATCTGGGACGTGGGAAGCGGCTTAATGTTGAAGAAATTTAAAGGTCATCAGGGTGCTGTGCACGCCTCCATCTTTGGCGCTGAGGGAAAAACTGTATATTCTGCAGGAGCTGATCGAACCATCCGAGTCTGGGATATAAATACCTCGAAAGTAACTAGAACTTTTGAAGGACATCGAGCTGAAGTCACGTCGCTGCTCTTTAGTCCCGACAATAAGATGCTTATCAGCCACAGCCTTGACGGCGTTACAAAATTTTGGGACTTAGCGACAGGCAAGGAATTTTTTGAACACATTCACTTGGGTGACCACGATTGGATGGTTAAGAATCCTGAAGGATATTTTAATGGGACTGAGGACGCCAGAAAGTTTATTCACTTCGTTAGTGGATTGAAAACCTATTCGGTCGATCAATTTTTTGATGAGTTTTATAGACCGGATCTTCTTCCTAAAATTTTCCAAAATCGTTCAGGAACGAATGAATCGAAAAGTATTCAAGGCAAACTACAAAGTTCACCGCCACCAACGCTAAAGATCGCTGCCATTCCGTCTGCTCCAGGAAGAGCCGAATTGTATGTACGAATTATCGACAACGGCAACGGCGCAGAAAATCTCAAGCTTTTCCATAACGGAAAAAGTATTCCACTCAATGCAGAGTCCCTAACCTTTCCGAGATCCCGGGGACAAGCTACTATCTATAAACATGACGTATCTCTCTTAGGCGGGATTAATACTTTTTTGGCAACAGCAAGCAATAAAGATAAAATTGAATCCGATCCGCAGGCGGTCGAATTGTTTTCTGATCATTTTGCTAAAAGCGGTACGTGTTATGTTCTCGCCGTTGGAATAAATCAGTACAAGAACACCAAGCTCAATCTAAACTTTGCGCGCGCCGATGCCGAATCATTTAGCAAACTGATGGGTGACAAAAGTTCACAACTCTTTAAAAATGTTGAACTTCATACATTGTATGATAAGGAAGCAACACGTCAAAAAATTTTAACGAAATTAGATGAGCTTTCATTAAAGGTAAATCAGGAAGATGTATTGATCTTTTACTACGCCGGGCATGGGAGTATGATTGACAATCAGTTTTACTTCATACCCACGGAAAGTTCCAGGTTATACGACGCTTCTGCTCTTCACAAAGAGGGAATTGAAGCTGGTTTACTTCAGGAGAAATTCAAACACATTAAAGCCCTGAAGCAACTTATTATAATGGATGCGTGTCAATCGGGTGGATCAGTCGAGTTGCTCGCTACACGAGGCGCAAGCGAAGAAAAAGCCATTGCTCAGCTATCGCGAAGCGCAGGCATTCATGTAATAGCTTCAGCCGGAAGTGAACAGTTTGCCACGGAATTTTCTTCTTTAGGCCACGGATTGTTTACGTACGTTCTTATAAAAGCATTGGAAGGCGAGGCAGATGGCGCGCCGAAGGATGGAAAAGTTACCATCTATGAATTGAAATCATATATTGACGATCAGGTGCCTGAGATCACTCGGAAGCTCAAGGGAAATCCACAATACCCTTACACATTTTCAAGAGGTCAGGATTTTCCAGTCGTAATGCAGCATGGTACACAATAAAGAAATGTGATGAAAGTTTATCATAAGGAAACTTTAACACATATTTTCTCGTATTTTAGTTTTATATTTTTTAAACTTAATTAAGATGGTAGAGGCTAATCCTGTTAAATTTTATTTCGCAAAGTATTTTTTCCTTGCTTTTAGCTTTCTTCAATGGGCAGTGACCGGGACAATTTTCTTTCAATATGAATTTGGTCCCAAAAGTTTTTTCATTGCGTTAGTGTTCTTCACATTGGGGATGATAAGCTTCACAGCATACCTCATCATAACAGATAAAGTGAGGCGTGTGGCGATCGGGAAAAACAAAATCATTGTTACCGAGGGCGACCGGAATATTCGTTTTGAGTGGCCTGAAGTGAAGTCGTTAAAGATCATCCCTTACTTAAACCTTTACAAACTGAAACTAAAGGGTAAAAGAGGATACATCTATTTTTTTCCTTCTCAAAATATTGATCCGGCCTTTGGTCTTCTTTCAAAAGACACCTCGAAGATGGGAGACATTGTTCAAAAGAGAAAAAAAGAACTTGGGATTAAATAGTTTAGAGTTGCGAGTCTCAAGGGCGCATAACTCGAAACCCACCAAGACCGCCTAGCTGCCTGTAACCCTGCGGGTTTGGAAATGCGGGTCTCGAAACCCACAACTCGAAACTCACTTAAGAACGCCGAGCTGCTTACCTACTTGCGTAAACGCTTGCACTGCTTTTTCTAAATGGTTTTGATCGTGTGCCGCTGAAATCTGCACACGGATTCTTGCCTGACCTTTGGCCACCACCGGGAAGAAGAACCCGATTACATAAATTCCTTTCTCTAATAATTTATCGGCAAAGTTTTGTGCCAGAGAAGCCTCATAAAGCATGACGGGAACAATTGGATGTTCCCCAGGTTTAATATCGAATCCTGCGAGAGTCATTTCATTTCGAAAGTATGTTGTATTTTTTTCGAGTTTATCTCGCAACGCCGTTGTTTCGGATAAAATATTGAAGACTTCGATTGAAGCTCCAGTAATGGCGGGTGCAAGGGTATTTGAAAAAAGATAAGGCCGAGAATGTTGTCTCAACAATTCAATAATTTCTTTTCTGCCCGAGGTAAATCCGCCGGAAGCTCCACCCAAAGCTTTACCCAATGTTCCCGTAATAATATCTACGCGGTCCATGACTCCTTTATATTCCGGAACTCCGCGCCCCGTCTTTCCAATAAATCCAGTAGCATGACATTCATCCGTCATCACGAGAGCTTCGTAACGATCGGCCAGATCACAAATTTTATCCAACTGAGCTATCGTTCCGTCCATGGAGAAAGCGCCGTCGGTTACTACAATGAGTTGTTGGGCACCTGCTGATTTAGCCTGATCAAGTTGTTGGCGCAAATCCTCCATATTATTGTGCTTGTAGCGGTAGCGCATCGCTTTGCATAACCTCACCCCATCAATGATGGAAGCATGATTTAATTCATCGGAAATGATTGCATCCTCTGCACCAAACAATGGTTCAAATACGCCACCATTCGCGTCGAACGCCGCCGCATACAAAATGGTATCCTCCGTCTTTAAGAATTCTGAAATCTTTCTTTCCAATTCCTTATGTATATCCTGCGTGCCGCAGATAAACCGTACAGATGACATGCCGAAACCGTGTGTATCGATAGCCCTTTTCGCAGCTTCAATGACGCGAGGATGGGATGAAAGCCCTAAATAATTATTTGCACAAAAGTTAATAACCTCTTTGTCATCGCTGGTTTTAATAACAGCACCTTGTGGAGTAAGAATAATTCTCTCCCTTTTTAAAAGATTGAGTTCACTGATCTGACTAAGCTTTTTCTCTAAAACCGGTTGTAGTCTTTTATACATGCATCAGGAAATTTTTGGTTTGGGCTTAAAAACAGGCTTGGAAATTAATGGTTTAGGACTCGAAGGTGGATTGCCGCCCGGGTTTTCAATGGGTGTATTTTGCAAGTCTGGAGTCTCCGGGTCTGGGCGTACTTCGGCTTTGACCAATTTCAAAGGGAACATTCTGCGAATCGGATTGATCAGATAAAGTTTTTGAGTTGTAAAACTATTGGGGTGCATACTCTCGAATTCCGCATTCCACGTTTTCCATAGCAGGGGTTCTGCTTTTTCAAAAGCGGCAGAATCAATTTTTTTGGATATCAGATAGGCTTCAAAATTCACGCGGCTAATTTAGCAAAAGCTTGTTCCAACGCAGGCTCGCCAAATCGGAAATTTGTAATTTAGCCCACTATTGAACCTTCATGAAGAGAGAAAAAATTCTTGTAATAGGGGCTGGCGGTCAACTCGGATCAGAATTGACCCAGGAATTTTGGAAATACTATGGTAAAGAAAATGTGATTGCTACAGACATTAAAGAGCCGGAGGGAATCTTATCGGAGGGAAATTTTGAAATCCTGGATGTGTTAAAACCAAAAAGCCTTTCTTCGTTGCTGCAAAAAAATAAGTTTACCCAACTTTATCATTTGGCTGCTGTACTCTCTGCGACCGGCGAAAAAAATCCTAAAGTCGCCTGGAATTTGAACATGGAGAGTCTGATCCACGTGCTTGATGCAGCTGTTTCGTGGAAGATTGAAAAAGTTTATTGGCCGAGTTCAATTGCTGTGTTCGGACCAACAACGCCAAAGATCAACACGCCACAAGATACCATCATGGATCCGATTACGATTTATGGCATCAGCAAGCAAGCCGGTGAAAGATGGTGCGAATGGTACCACAGAAAGCATGGTTTGGATGTGCGCAGCCTGCGTTATCCTGGTTTGATCGGTTATAAAACTCAACCTGGTGGGGGCACAACTGATTATGCTGTGGACATATTTTTGAAGGCTCTGAAAGATAAAAAGTATGAGAGCTTTTTAAAGCCAGATACCTATTTACCGATGATGTACATGGATGACGCGATAAAAGCTACCATCAATCTGATGGAAACAGCTTTGGAAAGAATCAATGTCAGATCAGCATATAATATTTCGGCTATGAGTTTTTGCCCCTCCGAAATTGCGTCTGAAATAAAGAAACATATTCCTGAGTTTGAGATTACCTACAGTCCTGATTTCCGTCAAGCAATTGCAGACTCCTGGCCGAGTTCAATTGATGACTCAAGAGCGCGTAAAGAGTGGGGTTGGAGTCCTGCATTCGATTTGCCCACCATGACAAAAGATATTTTAAAAAATTTATCCAGTCTCGTTTCTGCTTATTAGGATGTTCGTAACCCAGCTGTAAGAACAAGATCCTGCGATGGTGTAGTGGATACCAGAAATGCAATAACCGGCTCAGGTTACGTCACTATGAATTTTTTAACATTATGGCGCAACATTCTGCTTATCAGAAGAAAATCCTAGAACTTACCTTATTTAAGCTAAATGGCATAATCTCACCTTTTTAACCAAAATGCTTTTTCATGAACAAAAAGCTGGATAAGTTGCGTTGATTCAATCTAGTTCGATCCCATGAAAAACTTCCAGACTCAATACAGCAATAAGGTTTTAACTGTAATCATATCGAGGCCAAAGTCGCTGAATGCCCTAAACACGGAATTGCTAAACGAACTATCGGACATAATTCAAGAGCTTTATCAAAACAGCGACACGAAGGGACTTATTCTAACCGGTGATGGGGATAAATCTTTTGTAGCCGGCGCAGATATTAAAGAGCTTGCCTTGCTAAACCAAGTCCAGGCTCTGGAATTTGCAAAAGCCGGTCGTGACCTATTCAAACAAATCGAAGATTGTCCAAAACCTGTAATTGCCGCAGTCAATGGGTTTGCATTAGGTGGAGGCTGCGAATTGGCAATGGCTTGTCACATACGAATCGCTACTGAAAATGCTAAATTCGGTCAACCTGAAATTAACCTGGGTATAATTCCAGGATACGGCGGAACACAGCGATTGCCTCAATTGGTAGGCAGAGGTAAAGCCCTGGAACTGATGCTAACAGGGGAGCAGATTTCCGCACAAGACGCCAAAACCCTTGGCCTTGTAAACCATGTGGTTTCCAGCCGTGATGAACTGATGGCCCTTGCTAACTCAATCATGAATAAGATAATCAACAAAAGTCCCATTGCGGTCGAGAATATCATCAAAAGTGTAAATGCTGGTTTTGGATTTGAAAATGCAGGGTACGAGGCTGAGTCAGAAAATTTTGCCGCTTGTACAACCACTAAAGATTTTCAGGAAGGAGTTAAGTCTTTTATTGAAAAACGTCAACCCAGTTTTACTGGAAAGTAAATACTTGTTAACAGTTAATGTTAATTCGTAGAATTATAGTCGATTTCTGCTTCGAATAGCAGGTGACTGATTACGGCTAAAGAATGGGCAAACTTAAAAGACTAGCAGGTGAAACTATTCTTTACGGATTAGGAAGCATCCTGCCCCGCTTTCTAAATTTTCTATTAGTTCGACTTCATACCGATGTTTTCCTTCCCGAGGAGTACGGAATAATTAGTAAAATTTTATCGTACGTCGCTGTGTTCAATGTCCTTTTTACGTTTGGAATGGAAACAGCTTACTTTCGTTTCGCTACAAAATTAGATGCGGACGAAAAACGGATTTTTAATCTCGCGCAGACGGTCGTAATTCTCCTAAGCCTCTTTATCTCTGTTATATTGATTCTAAGCGCTGACCCCATTGCGAATGCGATGGAGATTCCGGACAGGGCAACTTTGATTATCTGGTTTGTTATCATCATGTTTATTGATGCGGTTGTTGCAATCCCATTTGCGCGCTTGCGACTTAAGAAGAAAGCCCTACAATTCGCGATGGGCAAAGTGCTGAATATTGTAATACTGATTGGGCTTAACATGTACTTTCTTAAAATTGCCTATGAGCCTTCCGTTGGAATTGGATATGTAGTACTTGCCAACCTGATAGCTAATGCTTTCTATCTTTTGTTTTTCGCGAAAACATTAATTTCCTGGCGACCTACTATTGAAAGACATATTTCTTCATCCATGCTCAATTATGCTTATCCGATTATGATAACTGGATTAGCGGGAATGACCAATGAAATGTTTTCACGACAGACATTGGATTGGTGGTTACCAGAAAATTATTATCCGGGCCAAAGTCCCAAATATGCCTTAGGGATTTTCAGCGCGTGTTACAAATTTGCTGTCCTGATGGGATTGGCAATACAGGCTTTTCGTTATGCAGCGGAACCATTCTTTTTTTCCAATGCATCAGATAAGCAATCTCCTCAGCTTTTTGCCAAAGTCAATCATTATTTTGTAATCGTGTGCTGCATCCTATTGTTGGGTGTAAGCATTAATTTAGATGTCTTAAAATATTTCCTAGGTGATAGTAAATATTGGCAAGGCCTTCCTATTGTTCCCATTCTTTTGTTGGCTTATTTATTCAATGGAGTTTACTATAATTTTTCTGTGTGGTTCAAACTTACTGATAAAACTTACTATGCGACAATCATAACGGTCGCAGGCGCTATTATCACCATCGTTGCAAATTATTTCTTAATTCCTATCGCTGGGTATATGGGAAGCAGCTGGGCAACCTTAATTTGTTACCTCACTATGACTATGATGTGTTATTTGTTAGGTCAAAAATTTTATCCTATTCCTTATAATGTAGGCAAAGGGTTCGGGTATATAGTCGTAACAACATTACTGGTATATGCAGTAAGTTTCATCTCGTTCGAAAATCAGTGGGTGGCAACAGGTTTCCACACCGGGGTGCTTATGGCCTATATCTTCGTAGTTTATTTGGTTGAAAAGAAGGACTTACGACTCATAACAAATTGATTTTTTCCTAGTTTTAACATCACTTAAAACCCTCTCATTGCATGAATATTATTATCCCAATGGCCGGTCTAGGCAAGCGTTTACGTCCACATACCCTTACCACTCCCAAACCACTCTTGCCTATTGCTGGCAAGCCCATTGTTCATCGGCTTGTGGAGGATATTGCCAAAGTCAGTCCCGAAAAAATTGATACCGTTGGATTTATCATTCATCCTAATTTTGGAAAAGAAGTTGAAGAAAGTTTGAAAGCTATTGCTAAGGAGGTGGGGGCAACAGGGAAAATTTACTATCAGGAACAGGCGAGAGGAATTTCACACGCATTGCTTTTTGCCAAAGAACTTTTCAAAGGAAAAATTATAGTCGCTTTTGCCGATACTTTATTTAAGGCGGAATTCAAGCTGGACACAAATCAAGATGGGATCATCTGGGTTCAGCGCGTCGAGGATCCGTCACAGTTTGGGGTAGTACGCCAAAATGAATCAGGGCAAATCATAGAACTCGTAGAAAAGCCTACTTCTTTTGTGTCTGACCTTGCCATCATAGGAATTTACTTCTTTAAAGATGGAGAGGCACTGGCCAAAGAGATGCAATTCCTTATTGATAATAACATTACCGACAAAGGCGAATTTCAATTTACCTCTGCCTTGCAGAATTTCAGCAAAAAAGGAGCAAAGCTTACTACTGGACTTGTTACTGAATGGCTGGACTGTGGTAATAAGAACGTTACCGTCCAAACCAACCAGCGGTACCTGGAATTTATAAAAGACCAGCCTCTTATTTCAAAAAAGGCTAAACTTACCAACGCGATTATCATTCCACCCTGTTTTGTTGGAGATGGTGCGGTGATTGAAAATTCAGTGGTTGGCCCCTATGTTTCAATAGGTGAAAATACCCGGATTTCGGATAGCCGTATAAAAAACTCCATTATTCAGAAGGAATCAGCTATTCGCAATGCTATGCTGGAAAACAGCATGTTAGGGAATTTCATTATTTTTGAAGGATCTGTCCTCGATCTAAGTCTGGGCGACTTCAATTCAATAACACAACATTGAAATTATTAAAACTATATAGTGCAATTGGTTTGACCGTAGTGCTTACACTTACAGTAGTGCTTCCGGTTTCTGCGCAACGGAAAAAGAAAGATCCGAGTGACGTTTACGCCTCAGGTCTTAAATTAAGGGAAGCGGAATTTTATTTTACCGAAGGCGAAAAATTCTTTATTCTCGAGGACTACGCCAAAGCGCTGTTATACTATCAACGCGCTCTAGAGATCACTCCTGATAATGCAACAATTCACTACAAGATCGCAGAAGTCTTATCGCGTAATAACAAGCAGGACGAGTTGTTAAAGGCTTCCCTCAGTATTGAAAATGCGCTGAAGCTGGAAAAGAAAAATAAATATTTCTATTTGCTGGCTGCAAATATTTATGGAAGTCTGACCAAGTTCGACAAAGCAGCTTGGGCGTATGAAACTTTAATCCACGAGGTAAAAGGCACTGAAGAATATTTATATGAACTTGCTGCTGTGTATCAATATGCTAACAAATTCGATGATGCTATTAAAACCTACAATCGGGCTGAAAACATTTTAGGCGTTTCTGAAATTTCTTCGGTTCAAAAGATTAGAATATTAGTAGAACAAGGAAAAATAAAAGAGGGAATTGTAGAAGGGGAAAAACTCATCAACGCATTTCCGGGCGAAGAACGATACGTCATGGCATTTGCCGAAATCCTTTCTCAAAAGGGCTATCGGAATGATGCCATCAAATACCTCGAAAAATTTACCCGAGAGAACACCGATGCTGGCAATGCGAAGATGCTTTTAGCCGGTATGTATCGCGACAATAATCAGGAAGAAAAAGCAAGGCCGTTACTGCTAACTCTTTTTGATGATAATTCAATAGAAATAAGCAGCAAAATAATCATACTGGCTTCGTACAACACGGAGTTAAATCAAAATAAGGTCAACAAAACTTCGGATGTCGAAAAAGAGAATTTCGCATTGTCACTTTTTGAAAAGTTAAAAAAAGAAAGCGCTGGTCATCCCAATGTTCATATAATTGGTGGTGATCTTTATTTATCAACGGGAAAAAATCGGGAGGCGGTAAAAGAATATACACAAGCAATACAATCCGGTGAAGTGAATTTCGAAGTTTGGCAGAATTTGCTTTACCTGGAAGTTCAGCTTGAACAGTTTGATGACGTCATTAAGCACGCGGATGAAGCGTTGGAATTGTTCCCCAACCAAGGCATGTTACATTATTTTCATGGATTTGCGCATTTGCGCAAACGTCATTATCCTGAAGCGATTACGTCTTTGGAGCAGGCAAAAAAATTATCCAATTCGGATCCGAATTTCATGAGTGAGCTAAGCAATATGCTAGGTGATGCTTACAATGCAACCAAAGCATATGAAAAGTCAGATAAGGCGTATGAAGAGGCCTTAGTCTTGAACCCGAATAATAATTCAGCTTTGAATAACTACAGTTATTATCTAGCATTGCGCAAAACCAACCTGGAGAAAGCGGAAAAAATGTCCACTGTTTTAGCCAAAAACAATCCTGATAATCCAACTTTCCTGGATACACATGCATGGGTGTTATACACTCGTCAAAAATATAAAGAGGCAAAAAAAGTTATTGAACGAGCTATCAGCACCGGAAATGCAAATGCTACGCATTTCGAACATTATGGCGATATTCTTTTTAAACTGGGAGATGTTGACGGAGCAGTGGAGCAATGGGAGAAAGCCCGTGGGTTGAATGCCAATAGTGAAATTCTAAATAAAAAAATAGCGAATCGAAAAATATATGAGTAAAGGACTTTGGCTTATTCTCCCAATCTTTTCTTTCCTAGCGGTTTCCTGCAGCAAGAAAGTAGTGAGTCCTGTCACAATTACACCTTCGAAGCCATCGCTAGAAGTGGAAGAAATTGATTTTGAATATCTTCATGGAAAAGCGCGGATGATATTGCGGGATTCAAAAAAAGAACGCGAAGTAAAGGCGAATATCCGAGTGCGCAAGGATAGCGTTATCTGGATGACCTTTTCCGTTATCGGACTACAGGGCGGAAAGGCCTTGATAAATGAAGACTCAATCACCATCGTGAGCAACGTTGATAAAGAATATTATGTTTTTGATTACGCGGAGCTTTCGAAGCGATATAATTTCGAGATCAATTTCAACGTTATTCAATCGGCGATGCTTGGCAATCTCCTCGTACCACGCTCAGACCAAGATGAAATTGTTCAGGAGAGTTCCTTTTTTACGCTTAAGCAAAATCGCGGAACTATCGATGTTGTTAATTTCATTAATTCTGCGAGCAAGAAAATTGAGAAGGTGGACATGAAAGAGAGCAATACGAGCAATTCTCTCATCCTAAATTATTCTAATTTTCAACCTCTGAACGACAAGTTATTTCCCTATAACGGAACAATTAATTTGTTTTATAAAACACTGTCGGGCATATTAAACACAACCATAATTTTTGAATATAACAAAGCGGAAGTCGGTGGTAAAGAGCTTAAGTTTCCGTTCAACATCCCTAGACGATATGCGCGCAGGTAGACGCATACTATTTTTTTCTTTTTTTTTACTTTTTACCTTTTCTGTAGTTGCACAGAAAACAAAATCTCAGCTACAGAAAGAGAAACAGGAAAGTCTCGAATAAAATCAAGGAAGTAGAAAAAATTATTGGGGAAACCTCCACTAAAAAGAAAAATTCCCTTGGCGAGCTCACCGCCTTGAACCAGCGTATTCGCGTGCAGGAAAATCTTATCACTTCGATCAAGGGCGAAGTGAATGTTCTGGATTCTGAAATCATGGAAAACAACGATATCATCAATGCTCTCGAAGATGATTTAGAGAAATTAAAGAAGGAATATATTGTGATGCTTTATGCGGCCCAAAAAGTTAATAATAGCACAACGCGTTTAACATTTCTCTTCTCCGCAAAATCCTTTGATCAGCTTATTATGAGATTGCGATACATTGAGCAATATGGTCAAACCAGAAAACTTCAAGCCGACCAGATTGTAAAAGTGCAGGGTGAACTGTCAGGTCAGGTAAAAGAAATTCGCGCAAGACGCGAAGAAAAGAATAAGTTGTTAAACGAAGTGGTTACGGCAAATGATAATCTTACCAATCTTAAGAAAAAGCAAAGTGGCTTAGTAAGATCATTGGAAAGAGAAGAGAAGAAACTTAGGAGAGATCTCGCAGAAACAAAAAAATCAGTCGCCCGCTTAGACAAGCTCATTGAGGATCTGATTAAAGAAGAGATGGAGCGCGCAGCCCGCGCAAATTCAGGAGAAGCAATAACGCTTTCTAATTCATTTGAGGAGAATAGAAATAAATTTCTGTGGCCGGTTTCTTCGGGATTTGTCTCTCAGAAATTCGGACGCCAAAATCACCCGGTTCTGAAGGGTATAGTTCAACAAAATAACGGTGTTAATATTCAGACTAAGGAAAATGAAAAAGTGAAGTCAATTTTTGAGGGCGAGGTACGCAGGGTTGCGTTTATTCAGGGACTGGGTAGCACTGTAATTATCAAACACGGAGAATATTTGACGGTGTATGCGGGGCTAAAAGAAGTATTTGTTCGGACTGGACAAAAAGTGATTACCAACCAGGAAATCGGTAAAATATTTTCAAATACTGAAGGCGTTTCTGAGCTCCGTTTCCAGATTTTTAGAAATACGACGGCCCTTGATCCTCAAGCTTGGTTAAAAAATATGTAAAACTGTTCAGGAACGGGGTTTATCCTCATTTTTAACCTGGCATCAAACCTGAAACCCAGTCATGACATACCGCTTCTTTCATTTGATGGTACGCTTTTTTACCCTTACTTTTGTTATTCGATTGAAAATTTAGTGCTGTGAAATCGTCATGCTGTATTTTACATCCCAATTGTCGAATGTAACATGCGATTCCCTGTCTTAAGGCAGGCTGGCATATTTCATTAAAAATTAAATGTTATTATATGAATGCTACAATATTGTTTTTACAAGGAGTTGGTTTCCAGGAAATTCTTCTCATAGGTCTTTTTGTTCTTGTTTTTTTTGGCGCAAAAAAAATACCTGAATTCATGAAAGGCCTTGGAAAAGGTGTTCGTGAATTTAAAGATTCTGTGAAGGATGTGAAGAAAGAAGTTGAAGACGCCAACAACGCAGCAAAAATCGAAGACAAGTAAATAGTGTTGAAGACGTACGCTACACTTCGCGAAATACAGCACGATCTGCAGCAAGGAGTTCTTTCTACTCAGGAACTGGTTCGGTATCACCTCGAAAACATTAGGAGAAAAGCACATCTTAATGCTTTTCTCAGTGTATACGAAGATGAAGCGCTGAAGCGCGCAGCAGAAGTCGATAAAAAAATCAAAGAAGGTAAGGCTGGTAAACTGGCAGGCCTTGTTGTGGGCCTGAAAGACGTACTGGCATATAAAGATCATCCACTGCAAGCCAGCAGTAAAATTCTGAGTGGCTTTATTTCTCAATTTAACGCGACAGCGGTTCAACGTCTGCTAGATGCGGATGCCACCATTATAGGCCGGCAAAATTGTGATGAGTTTGCTATGGGTTCGTCCAATGAAAACTCTGCTTTTGGCCCTGTCTTAAATGATGCTGACAATACCCGGGTCCCAGGGGGCTCATCTGGAGGTTCTGCGGTTGCTGTTCAAGCCGATATGTGCCGTATCTCTTTGGGGTCAGACACTGGAGGATCGGTGCGACAACCGGCTGCCTTTTGTGGCGTTGTTGGACTGAAACCAACCTATTCCCGCATCTCGCGGTATGGGTTAGTCGCCTACGGCTCCTCATTTGATTGTATTGGAATTTTCGGAAAATCTGTCGAAGATGTGACTGTGGTTTTAGAAGTAATAGCAGGACATGATGAATATGATAGCACAGTTTCTCAAGAGCCTGTTCCTTCGTATTCTAAGTGAAATGTTGCAACGAAACGGATAAGGCCTATAAAATTGCCTACGTTCGGGAAATCGACGAATCAACTGGACTACAACCAGAAATAAGGGATAGCATTCTTGCAAAAATTGAAGACATAAAAGCAGGCGGACATACCGTTGAGGTGATCGACTTTCCCCTCATGGAGTATGTACTCCCGACCTATTACATTTTAGCAACCGCAGAGGCAAGCTCAAACCTTTCTCGATATGATGGGGTACGTTATGGTTATCGCAGCCCTCAGGTAAGTGATTTGAGCTCACTCTATAAAAAAAGCCGGTCAGAGGGTTTTGGTAAAGAAGTGCAGCGTCGCATATTACTTGGAACTTTTGTGCTCAGTGCCAGCTATTACGATGCTTATTATACAAAGGCTCAAAAAGTAAGGCGCCTAATCCGAGACAAGACAAAAGCTATTTTACAACAATATGACTTTATCCTAATGCCTATAACGCCTACGACAGCGTTTCAACTGGGAGAACATACTGATAATCCAATTGAGATGTACTTAGCGGATCTTTTTTCCGTTCAAGCAAATGTAGCAGGCGTGCCAGCTATTGCCATACCTTGTGGCACAGACAATCAAGGATTGCCCATCGGCCTCCAAGTAATTGCGGATGATTTTGAAGAGCTGAAACTGTTACATTTTGCAAACTCTCTTATGAACTGAGCATGCTGAGAAAATATCTTCCATTTTGTTTGTGCATTATTTTTTGTGCTTCAGCATTCTGCCAGATACAGCCTGATTCAGTCGTGGTCGACTCGCTCGAAGTAGCTGTTGCCGAAGAAGAGTTGATTTTCAAAGAAGATACCGCAGACTTTGTCTACTTTGCTCTACCCAGTCAGTTAGAATACATCCCGGGTGAAGATAGCCCGGAATTGTATCGAGATAGGTTAACTTGCATTGAGAAGAAGATGCCGCTCATTTACAACGAGCGCATCCACGCGTTTATCAATTATTTCACTGTAAAAGATCGGGAGTATACACGGATGATGATGCGCCGAAAAAATCTCTACTTTCCCATCTTCGAAAAATACCTGGCTAAATATAATTTACCGGATGAATTAAAATACCTTTCAATCATTGAATCGGGATTAAATCCGCGTGCGGTGTCACGTGTGCGGGCCGTTGGCCTGTGGCAATTTATGTCTGCAACAGGAAGATATTATGGCCTTCACAATGACTGGTTTGTTGATGAACGAATGGATCCTGAAAAAGCAACTGATTCTGCCTGTAGATACTTGCGGGATCTCTACAATATGTTTCACGATTGGGAACTTGCATTAGCTGCATACAATACAGGACCAGGAAATGTGAAACGAGCTATTAGACGCTCTGGGTATAAACGCTCGTTCTGGGAGATATACCCAAACCTTCCAAGAGAAACTCGTTCGTATGTCCCTCAGTTTGTTGCTATCACCTACACGATGAATTATCTTGACGAGCATAATTTCTTCGATGAAGGGGAAGAAATGCTTCCCAGATACGACACGCTGCAAGTTTCGAAGTTTCTCCATTTCGAAACTTTTGCCAATTTAACCGGAGCCTGCATCGAAGATTTACAGAGGCTTAATCCTTCCATTCAGCGCAATGCTATTCCAGAAACAAAAAAGGCGTATACACTTTACTTACCCAAGGAAACTAAGGATCTATTAACCTTGAACCGAGTTGCTATTCTTGATTCCGCTTCAAAAATTGGTAAAAAAGAACTCGAAATTTTAGCTCAGAAAACAGAGGGAAGTACCGATAGCAAGGATAGAATTGTTTATAAAGTACGAAGTGGTGATGTGTTAGGTTCAATTGCCATTCGTCACGGGGTGCGGGTAAATGACCTCAGAAAATGGAACAATTTAAGAGGCAACACCATTCGGGTAGGCCAGCGATTAAACATCTGGAAAAAGGGCTACCACTCAAATTCGGTTCTGGCTTCAAGCCACCCAGGCCCAACCGTTTCTCCAATACCTATAAAGGGTTCTAAAACGTATGTCGTCCAACCAGGTGATACCCTATGGGATATATCAAAAAAATTTGAAGGTCTTACAATTGAAAAAATTAAGAGCTTGAACAATCTCAACAATGCTAAAATACAGCCGGGTCAAAAATTGATTATTGGGATTTAACTCGAACCTGCGATATATTTTTCAAGATCGACCCTCAATTAAAAAATAATCTTTCTATTCGACAGTTTGGTAGATGGAAAGCCTTCTACCTACTATTGATATTCCGCCGCGTTCTTTTTTGGAACAGTCATCCTGAGTGAGGAATGTGGGTGGCCCCGTGCGTAACGAAAGATCCCTTCAATCAAAGTGCACACTTATGATCTTTCTTAGAATTGAATACACACCAGGCGGATGGAGATCCTTCGCTCGCACATTCCTACACGCAAAACCACCGCTCAGGTGACGGTTTTCATAAGGAGTGGATTGAATGACAATAGCAGGAGATGTTTCTTTTCAAAAAAAAATTCTTGAAGAAGGTTCTGTCACTTTGCAGTTTGCCCTGTAAGACAAGTTCATTATAAAGACGTATTTATATTCTTTATAAAAACACGGAAAACCGTTCCCTCTCCTTCTTTACTTTCTATTTCTATTTTACCTCCGAGTGCCGCAAGTTGTGTTTTTACCAGGTATAACCCCAGGCCCTTCCCTTCCACGTGAAAATGAAACCTCTTATAAAGGGTAAACAAATTGTCTTTGTGCATGTCTAGATCTATACCCAAACCATTATCGACAACATCAATCTGGACATAGTCATTGGATAAACGTGATTGGATCCGTATGAAAGGTTGTCGGTCTGGATGTCTGTATTTAATAGCGTTGCTGATTAAATTATAAAATATACTTTCCAGATAGGGCAAGAGTGATTTTACAGAATCAATTTGACTAAAATCAAATGAAATATCGACTCTTGTTTCTTTAATCTCTTCCTTCAGGCTGTGAATCACAGTGCGCAGCAAAGCGTCCAGCTGAATATCAACCAATGCCTGAATATTCATTTTTTTAATCCCTAAAATGACAGTAAGATCTTTTATGACTTGATCCAAATCATGCGTGGATTTCATCATTAATTTTACGATTTCAGAAACTTCATTAACATCTTTTGTAAAGTCAAGAATGGATGACAATCCTACAATTCGGGCCATCGGAGCACGAAGATTGTGGGATATAATAAAAGCAAATTGTTCAAGTCTGTTATTGTGTTCGATCAATTCCGAGTTTGCATGCTTTAAATCCTGTGTTTGTCGTTCTACTTCGACAGCAAGCTCATCATTTTTGAGCTGTATCATGATGTTTTGATTTTCAATGGTACGCTTGGCCTCCGACAATTTTTCATTGTGCATTCCGATCTCTTCATTCTGAGCGGTTATCTCTTCATTTTGGGCTAGAATTTCACGCGTTCTCTCATGAACTGTCTTTTCTAGTAATTGATTTTGATGTAAAAAAATAGCCGCCTTCTCTTCTTCTGATTTTCGTAATTGTTCGGAAATTGAAAGCGCCCTATTTGTATAGTAGCGCTGTGTAACTCAACGTAGGTACTGCCACAAAGAAGAGTATAATTTGTAGTATGTAAGTATTATTCAATGCACGATCATATCGCAATTTGGCGCCGTTGGAAATTTCATCCTCAAAAGCATTGATGTCTTGGGAAAATTGCTGGTAATGGAGCCAGACGTGATAACCCGGATCCTTTTCCAATAATTTCACAAACGCGACCTGGTCATTCGTGTCAATTAAGTGAATCATTTGCCGCGTTAACGCTACATAAGATTCTATTGAATCTCGTAGGTTATAGAATTTTGCTAAAGGATAATTCTGGAATTTAAGTGGAGCCTCGAGTTGCGATAACGCATTGTTCTTATCCTTAATGGCTAAATTTATTGCGTTTTTAAAATGATCATTCCTCACAAAGGCATAACTTCGTACAGCAAGATCAAGCAGATGTAAGGCCCGCATTACCTCACTGGTGTTTATTTTAATTTTCTCGGCCTGTTCCTGCTGACTTTTATTAAATGTTATAACCCGATTATTTTGATAAATCAAATAGATGTCACACAGTAAGAGCAGGGCTATTAGGAAAACAACAGCATATAGCACGTAACCTTTCAACCAACGTTTCATTCTTTAATAGAAATAAGTTTAAAAAATTTTCCAAAGGAAGTAGAAATCATTGTATTTGATTCTATATCTAACCAACAATATTAATATCTTTTCCGATCCCTTATATTTATCCCCTTAACCAACCACCGTACATGTCGATCAAAAAAATAAGAAGAGAAGATGCCCTCAACTATCATATGCAAGGGCAGCCTGGCAAAATTGAAGTTGTGCCTACCAAGGCACTAACCTCTCAGCTTGACTTAGCGCTTGCTTACTCTCCCGGAGTAGCAGAACCCTGCAAAGAAATTGCTGCCAACAAAGAAGATGTTTACAAATATACTTCAAAAGGAAATTTGGTAGCGGTTATCTCCAACGGCACTGCTGTATTAGGATTGGGTAATATTGGTCCGGAGGCTGCTAAGCCTGTGATGGAAGGAAAAGGCGTCCTCTTCAAAAAATTTGCTGGCATCGATGTATTCGATATTGAGATTGACGAAGAAGACCCAGATGCCTTTATAAAAATTGTAAAATCGCTGGAACCTACTTTTGGAGGAATAAACCTAGAAGATATCAAGGCCCCCGAATGTTTTAAGATTGAAACCGAATTGCGGGCAAAAATGAATATTCCCATCATGCACGATGATCAGCATGGGACAGCAATCATATCTTCTTCAGCCCTATTAAATGCATTAGAAATCATAGGGAAGAAAATTGAGGATGTAAAAATCGTTGTCAATGGAGCGGGTGCTGCGGCCGTTAGTTGCACGAAACTTTACATCGCCCTGGGTGCACGCAACGAAAATATTATCATGTGCGATAGCAAAGGTGTATTAAATAAGGATCGCACTAACCTGGATGAAATCAAATCACAATTTATTACCGAAAGGAAGATCACCAGCTTACAAGAGGCGATGAAAGGTGCGGATGTATTTGTCGGCCTTTCCGTTGCCGATGCCATCACCCCGGAGGATCTGAATAACATGGCGAAGGATCCGATCGTATTTGCCCTGGCAAATCCAAATCCCGAAATTAATTATGACCTGGCAATGAAAACACGGCCCGATATTATCATGGCTACCGGCCGCTCAGATCATCCTAATCAGGTAAATAATGTCTTGGGATTTCCTTACATTTTCCGGGGTGCACTCGATGTACGCGCGACGGAAATTAATGAGGAAATGAAACTGGCCGCAGTTCATGCCATTGCTAAACTAGCAAAAGAACCTGTACCGGATATGGTGGTAAAAGCCTATGGGACAGATAAGATCAGATTCGGAAGAGAGTATTTAATTCCAAAGCCGCTTGACACACGCCTGATAACAACCATCTCCCCAGCCGTTGCAAAGGCTGCCATGGATTCCGGTATTGCCAAGAAGCCTATTACAGATTGGGGAGCCTATCACAACGAACTTGCAAAAACGCATTGGTATCGATCAAAAATTAATGTCTCGCATCATCGATCGTGCTAAGAAAAATCCCAAGCGTGTTGTATTTACTGAAGCAACACATCAGCAAGGTCTTAAAGGCAGCTCAAATATTAAAGGATGAAGGAATTGCGCGCCCTATCTTGTTGGGTAACAAAGAGGAAATATTACAACTGATTGAAGAACATAAACTCGACCTTCAGGATTGCCCTATCATTTATCCTCGTGAAGAAAATGAAACGGTTAATCGTTATGCTGAACTACTTTATAAAAAACGCCAGCGCAAAGGTCTCACGTATCAGGATTGTTTACGGCTGATGCGCGAACGAAACTATTATGCCGCCATGATGGTTGAACATGGAGATGCCGATGCACTTGTCAGCGGATTAACGAAAGATTATCCAAAAACGATTTTACCTTCCTTGCAAATTATCGGTACGGCTGAAGGCGTAAATCGGGTTGCAGGGATGTACATCATCATGAATAAACGAGGTACATTCTTCTTTGCAGATACAACGGTAAATCTCAATCCCGACGCTAAGGAACTTGCAGAGATTATTGAACTGACGGCCCGAGGTGTTAAATTTTTTGATATGGAGCCGCGAATTGCCATGCTTTCCTATTCAAATTTCGGTTCATCCAAAGGAGTTGTTCCCGAAAAGACCCGCGAAGCCGTAAGGCTTGGCAAAAGCAAAAAAATCCAGACTTGATAGTTGAAGGTGACATTCAAGCTAATGTGGCCTTAAACACCGAACTTCAGCAAGAAACATTTCCGTTTAGCGCACTTGGCAAAAGAAGGGGCAAACACCTTGATCTTTCCAAATTTGTCCTCTGGAAACATCGCTTATAAATTATTAATGGAAATCGGTGGTGCTGATGCTATCGGACCTATTTTGTTGGGTATGAAAAAACCAGTTCATGTTTTACAACTTGGAAGTTCCATCCGTGAAATCGTAAATATGGCAGCCATTGCAGTGGTCGATGCCCAATTGCATGAGCAGAACGATCACCTGTAGACCGGCTTAAAACTCTTTTTACAGAGTTTAATCTGTCAACACGACGGATATCGATTTTACATAGTTTTAAAATCTTTATTTTCTTTGCGTTTAAAATTGGCGTAATAGAGAGTATAAAACTTTTAGCAAGACATTGAAATGATTGCATTCCTCAAAGGAAAACTTGTTCAGCGAGATCCGACTTTTGTTATTGTTGAGGTTCAGGGTATAGGATATCAGCTCCATATTTCTTTGCAGACTTTTTCCGATATAAAGGAACAGGAAAATGTGATGCTCCATACGCATCTTAACATCCGGGAAGATGCGCATGTATTATTTGGTTTCAGCAGTATTGCGGAGAAAAAACTTTTTCAGCAGCTGATTTCTGTCAATGGAGTTGGTCCGAGCACGGCTATCGTTATGCTGTCATACATGAACAGCAATGAACTTAAATCTGCCATTGTTCGCGAAGATGCTGTATCCTTGCAATCTATCAAAGGTATCGGAGGTAAGACCGCTCAACGGGTTATTATTGAACTTAAAAGACAAACTTAAAAAAGGAGAGCTGGGATGAGACTCAGCCAGCAATTTCCATTGGATCTCACAATACCATGCGCAATGAAGCGTTATCTGCTTTGCTCACGCTGGGCTTGCCAAAAGCAGCGGCAGAGAAAAGTGTTGATACCGTCCTGAAAAAATCAGGAAATACCATTACCTTAGAAGATTTAGTTAAGCAGGCCCTCAAAAACGCATAGTACGTTTGACTTTTTTTACGTGCAAGAATAAAGTAGCTCTTCCCGCTTTGCCAGTTGTTTGTAGTATGGCTTAGCATTTTGTTCATGCCCCAAGGGGTGTATGCTCAACAGCCAGATTCTACCCGTCTTAGTCCCGCGAGATACAATCTCGAATCAGACCATATACACCCAGCCGCCGGCCTACCTACCGGGCTACTGACCGCTATGGTGATCCTTTCTCCAATACCCCATCGTCTTCACCTTTAAATCTGAAAGATCCGAACCAGATGAAGCTTGATGTGGAGATCGATACCGCATTGAATTATACCATCTATGAAAAGATCGGCGATCTGAATTACCGACCTACCTCAAGCATGACTTTTGAGGAATTCAAACAATACCAGGACCGGCAGATTTTAAAAAATTATTGGCAAACGCGGGCAAGGGCCCAAGATGGTGAAAGCCCTGTAAGCGGCCGAGGTTTTACTCCTAAAATTTTTATCAGTCCGATACTCGATAGGATCTTTGGAGGCAGTTACGTCGAGTTGGTCCCACGTGGATTTGTTACACTGGATTTTGGTGGTGAGTTTCAAAAGATCAGCAATCCCGCTATACCTATACGTCAGCAGCGAAATGGCGGGTTTGAATTTGATATGCAAATCAACATGAGCGTCGTTGGAAAGATTGGCGAAAAGCTTGCGGTCACTGCCAACTTTGATAACAACAACTCTTTTGACTTTCAAAACAACATGAAAGTGGAGTACACCGGCTACAAAGAAGACATAC
Source organism: uncultured Bacteroidota bacterium (assembly GCA_963837415.1). GTDB lineage: Bacteria > Bacteroidota > Bacteroidia > Cytophagales > Cyclobacteriaceae > Chryseolinea. The sequence goes on from CAWING010000013.1 coordinate 1,050,118, forward strand.
TTCAAAAGCTAGAAATCGGTAACGTAAGTCTTCCCTTAAACAATACACTTATCCAGGGAGCACAAAATCTTTTTGGGGTAAAAGCCAAATTGCAATTCGGTAAACTGGATGTAACAGCCATCGCTACCACTCAACGCGGCAAGACTGCCTCTATCAATCTTGGGGGAGCAGGCGGACAAGGAAGTGGTCAGGGACGGCCTTTCGAAATTATTGCTTCCAACTACGATGAGAATCGACACTTTTTTCTTGGACATTTTTTCCGTGATAACTACACCAATTGGATTGCCAATCCTCCTCAAATCATCTCGGGCGTAAACATTACCCGTGTTGAGGTATATATTCTCAATCGAAATAATGATACCCAAACGTTACGAAATGTTGTGGGTCTAATGGACCTGGCAGAAGCGTAACAGGGTTTACAATACCAATGTGCAGGGTAGGCGAAATGGACTACCCCAACGCGAATGCCGCCAATGATTTATTTAGTTTTGTATCCAGCCTGAATCGCAGCGACTCTATTGATATACATCTTGTTGGCAGAGGACTTAGCCAATGGAACTGATTATGAGAAAATAACAAGTGCACGAAAACTCTCTCCCACGGAATATACTGTTCATCCTCAGTTGGGCTACATCACCTTAACACGAAAACTTCAAAATGATGAAGCGCTTGCCGTAGCGTATGAGTATACCTACAATGGCCGTCCCTATAAAGTAGGTGAACTTTCTGAAGATTATGCTAACCTCAAAGACAATGAGATTGTATTTCTAAAGCTTCTACGTCCCCGTAAAGTGGCGATTCGTGATGCCAATAAACGCATCATTCCCACATGGGATTTGATGATGAAAAATATTTACAACTTAAATGTCAACCAGCTATCACGCGAAGGATTTCAATTGCGTATTATTTATCGAGATGACAGAACTGGTATTGATAACCCACAATTGCAAGAGGGGGCGAACGTACGAACGCGGCAACTTGTTGAAGTTCTTGGATTGGACAGAGTCAATCCTGTGAACGATCCCCAGCGCGATGGTAATTTTGACTTCATCGAAGGAATTACCATCAATACCACCACGGGGCTGATCATCTTTCCCTACCTGAAGCCGTTCAGCGATGGCTTCGACAGGCATTCAGGGGAGAATCGAATGAAAGTTTCCTCATTCAAAAATATTCGTACGATACACTTTATAACACCACGAAGGCAGATGCTGAATTATTCGCCACAAAAAATAAATTCTACATTAAAGGACTTTACAATGCTGGTTCTTCGAAGGAAATTCTAATTCCCGGATTTGGTGTAGCACCCAAGGTTCGGTAAAGCTTTATGCAGGTGGACTGCCGCTTAATGAAGGCACCGATTTCGTAGTGGACTATACTTTCGGAAAGGTGACGATCCTGAATGATCAAATTCTTAGTTCCGGAAAACAAATTGAAGTAAAGTATGAACAGTCAGATCCGTTTGCTTTTCAAACACGAAGTTTGTTAGGAACGCGTTTCGACTACCATCTAAATGACGATGTTAACCTAGGGGGTACATTACTATATTACAATGAACGTCCCTTAGTAAGCCGCAACCAAATTGGTACGGAGCCTGCACGAAATTTACAGTACGGACTGGATTTTAATATCAATAAAAAGAGCCGCATGCTCACCAAGATTGTTGATGCGATCCCTTTTCTACAAACCAAAGAGCAGTCTACAGTAAACTTTACAGGGGAGTTTGCTCAATTACTGCCGGGTACCTCTAACGTTGTGGATGGTGAAGGAACTGCCTATATTGATGATTTTGAAAATTCGGCCACACCTTATTCACTTATGAGTCCTGCTGGCTGGAAACTTGCTGCCGTACCCTAAGACGATGACAATCGTTTCGACCCGAGTCCCGGGGCTCAGGCTATGAATGATCCACAAGCTGGCTACAAACGGGCAAAAATTGCATGGTATCAAATTGATAATCAACTCTACCGAAATGTGGGAAGATTTAAACCTGACAACATTAGCGCCGAGGATTTAAAAAATCATTACGTTAGGGCTGTGGGGCCACAGGAAATATTTCCCAACCGCCAACTTCAGCAAGGTATTTTCTTTGAACAGATTTTCGATGTTGCCTACTATCCAAGAGAACGGGGGCCTTATAATTATAATCCTAGCTTAGATAATAATGGATTTCTTACCAATCCTGAGGCCAATTGGGCTGGTATCACCAATGCCATAGAAACGGAAGTTGATTTTGATAAGGCCAATATCGAATATGTAGAATTTTGGTTGATGGATCCATTTATCAATTCACAATATGGATATGTAGACGATGGAATAACGACTACTCCGAGACCCAATAGGACCGGTGGAAAATTAATTTTTCAGCTGGGCAGCATTTCAGAGGATGTCATGCGGGATGCGAAACACGCTTTTGAAAATGGCCTTCCTCCCGATGGAACATTGGATGCAGGTGCAGAACAAAATAAATGGGGCTATGTATCATCGCAATCTTACTTGATAAGTGCATTTGATAATTCTTCAGCAACGGCAAGGACAAATCAGGATGTTGGATTGGACGGACTGCCCACCGAGAAGGAAGTAACATTTTTCCAGAATTATCTGAACACCGTTACCCCAGCTGCACGAGCAACCGTGGAAAGTGATCCATCTGCGGATAACTTCAGGCATTGGCTTAGCGGGTTATATGATAATAATGACGCAAAAATCTTAGAGCGATATAAGGAGATGAATGGACAGGATGGCAACTCCCCTATCATTACAGGCAGCGATGATATCGCTCAATCGGGCAGCACCATTCCTGATAATGAAGATCTCAATGCAGATAATACATTGACGGAGTTAGAAGAATACTATGAATACGATATGGACTTGAAACCTGATCAGTTGGCTATTGGAAGTGAATACATCGTGGATAAAATAACAACGACTGATCAGGGAAGACTTTCCGAACCAGTCACCTGGTACTTATTCAGAATTCCGGTGCGGGAGTTTGAAAGTAAGTCTCCGACCATTGATGGTTTTAAATCTATTAAATATGTCCGGATGCTTCTTACTGGTTTCCGCGATCCCGTCGTTATGCGGTTTGCAAATTTCAGAATGGTAGGAAGCCGATGGAGAAGATATACCGATAACCTTCGCGAGGGTGCGCTAATTAAAGAACCCGAACCAGGCGCAGATAATTTTACCGTTAATGTTGTAAATCTGGAAGAGAATGCTGCTGGTGCTACAGACAAATCTCCTTATGTAATTCCTCCCGGCGTATTGCGTGACCGTGATAATACATCTTCTGTTTCTCGTTTACTCAACGAGCAATCCATTCAGGTATGCATTGATGATTTGGAAGATGGTGATGCGCGTGCTGTCTACAAAAATCTTTCCATGGATCTTTTTAATTACGGCAAAGTAAAAATGTTTTTTCATGCGAACAGCGAATCCAATGATGATGAACTCCACGCATTTTTACGGATGGGAACGGACTTTGATCAAAACTATTATGAGATAGAAATTCCATTAAAAATTACCAAACCTGCTAACAGTACCCTTGAAAGAGATATCTGGCCAGAAGAAAATGAAATTGACCTCGCGCTAACGGAGTTGTATGCTTTAAAAGCGGCCCGCGATCGGGAAGGATTTCCACTCAACGAACTTTATCCTCGCGAAAGTGCCAAACAAGTAGGCAGGCATTTCATCCGTATTTTTGGAAGGCCCGATTTAAGCAGCGTTCAGGTATTGATGATCGGAGTACGAAACCGAAAAACCGATGACAAGCGTCCCCATTCCGTTTGTATATGGGCCAATGAATTGCGAGTCACTGATTTTGATCGTACTGCAGGGTGGGCAGTGAGCTCAACATTGAGCGCGAAGCTGGCTGACTTTGCTGTCGTCACCGGTGCATTCCGTCATACTACGTTTGGGTTTGGAGCTGTCAGTTCGAAAATTTTCGAGCGTACACGAGATGAGACTACAGCGTATGATGTTTCAGCAAGTATTAACGTGGACAAACTATTGCCTGGAAATACGGGTATTAAGATTCCTATGTTCGTGAGCTATGAGAATACTACGATCAATCCAAAGTTTGATCCTGCTAATCCTGATTTAAGATTGGCCGCCGCACTCTCCTCTTTTAATACGGAAGATGAAAGGCAAGACTATGTCAGACTCATTCGTGATCAGACTACCAGAAAGAGTTTGAATTTTACCAACGTTCGGAAAGTAAAGGTTAACCCAGATGCCAGATCAAATATTTGGGATATTGAAAACTTCTCGTTCAGCTACGCCTATAGCGAAGCTTTGCGAACCAACTTCACCACCCAAGAAGCCCTGTTAAAACAGCACAAAGGATCCGTTGCTTATGCTTTCACGCCAAAAGCTACGGGCATAGAACCATTTAAGGATTCGAAACTCTTGAGCTCACCGTGGTTGAAGCTGATCAAGGACTTTAATTTTAGTTTTATGCCCAACAGTCTGGGGGTGCGGTTGGATTTGGATCGTTCGTTTGGTAAAAACGTTTACCGCAATGATAATTTTATATCTGATCCGAACTACTTAAAATATTTCACTTTCAATCGACAGTATAACGTTCGCTGGAACTTCTCAAAAAATCTATCGTTCGATTACACGTCCAGAGCCAATGCCATTATCGATGAACCCGATGGTGAAGGAGATTCCGTGCGCTCCGAAATTGTAAGAAACCTGAAGAAGTTTGGGCGGATGAAAAATTTCGACCAGAGCGTGACTGTAAATTATACCTTACCGCTGGATAAAATTCCGGTAACAGATTGGCTAGGCGTGGATTACCGGTACCAGGTAAACTATAACTGGCGGGCTGGTCCATTTAATAAACCTGACAGAGGAAACATTGTCGTTGGCTTGCCTGATAGTCTCGATTTTCAAAACGTAATTCAAAACAGTCGTGACAGGAACTTTGCTGGTAGGATAGACATGGTGAAACTTTATAATAAGATAAAGTTTTTAAAGGAGTTAAATACTCCACCCAAACCTCAACCCACACGAACATCAACAAACCCTCGCGTACAACAGAAAGCCGACACCGTTAAAAGCGTGCCTGGAATTGCCAAAGGTTTTTTTAGACTGCTAATGTCCCTTAGAGGAATTAATGGTACGTATCAACTAACCGAGGGTACTATACTTCCCGGGTTTGTTCCATCACCGAAATTTTTCGGTATGGATCAAAACTGGAGCGCGCCTGGCTGGGGATTTGTTTTAGGGGACCAAGATCCTAATATCCGATTTAAAGCTACTTCTCTGGAAAATGGATGGTTAACTACAAATAAAAGTATGACCACCCCTTTTAGCCAAAGCAAAAGTCAAGCTATTAACCTGAGGGCTAATGTAGAACCATCGCCTGATTTAAAAATCCAGATTGATGTAAAAAAAGAAACAATGAATTCATATCAGGAAATTTTCAGATACAGCGATGAATACGACGAAACTGGTGAATTCGTTCCTAATCGGGATCCTGAAACTGGTTTCGCTTCCTTGAATCCTAGCCGCACAGGTAGCTATCGTATTTCTTTCCTTTCTATTAAAACGGCTTTCGATAAGTCAAATGGAGATACAGAATCTGACGTTTTTAAAACCTTTGAAGAAAATCTTGATGTCCTAATGAACCGGTTTCAGGTTCGTAACGAAAGTGGATTATACGATTCCACATCACAAGATGTTCTCATCCCTGCATTTATTGCAGCTTATTCGGGCAAAAATGCAGCAACCATGCCGCTTACTCCTTTTCCTAAAACTCCGCTTCCGAACTGGCGTATAGACTATACGGGATTAACTAAAATACCCTTTTTCAAAAACATGTTTCAGTCTATCACGGTTTCGCATGGGTACCAATCTTCGTATGGTGTTACCAATTATTCTAACTCGCTGGAATTTACCGATAGAACTACCCTGGAAATTAATAAGCCAATTGAAGATTACAACAATACTTATTTCGGTTCTAAAATAAACGAAACTCATTTGCCTGTTTATGTAATTAGCCAGGTTTTAATCTCTGAACAATTTGCTCCACTGATCGGGGTAAACATGCGTACCAAGAGCCGGATCACAGCGAACTTCCAGTATAAAACCAAACGTGACCTCTCTTTGAATATTTCAAATGCGCAGGTTACCGAGATGAACAGCAAGGATGTTTCGTTCGAACTGGGTTTTACTAAGAATAATATGAAACTACCATTTAAGTCGGATGGAAGGCTTATTGTGTTGAAGAATGATGTAACGTTTAGAATGAATGTTACGGTATCCGATACCAAAACGATTCAGCGTAAAATTGCTGAGCTAAATACCATTACAAATGGAAATATAAATTTTCAACTACGTCCAAACGTTAGCTATGTGGTAAATCAAAAATTAAATATTCAACTCTATTTTGAACGGACCATTAATGAGCCCCAGGTTTCAAATTCATATCGACGGGCGACCACAAGGTTTGGTGCACAGGTCAGATTTAGTCTGGCACAATAATTTTCCTATCTTCTTATTTTACTCTATTTTTGGCGCAGTCTAAAATTGCTGCAACATGAATATTCCTGACGGATTGAAGTACACAAAAGATCACGAATGGGTTAAAATAGAAGGAAAAACGGCCTTGATTGGTATTACCGATTTTGCACAAGGTGAACTTGGCGATATCGTATACCTGGATATCAATACGGTGGGTGAGGAAATTAATGAACACGAGGTGTTCGGCACCGTTGAGGCCGTTAAGACGGTATCCGATTTATTTATGCCTATAACGGGAAAGATATTAGAAGTAAATCCAGCCTTAGAAAACAGCCCGGAAAAAGTGAATTCAGATCCATATGGAGAAGGGTGGATGATCAAAGTAGAGATAAAGGGAAGCGCTAATGGATTGCTCTCTGCTGCCCAGTACAAAGAACTTATTGGTAGTAATTAGCCGTTATACGTTATTGGTTATCCGTTAATAGTCGATACAAAAGCGCGGATAACCATTAACGGATAACAGATAACGGATAGGAAGAATGATTGAGCTTCCACAAACATCACCAGAAGAAGCGCGGAAAAGAAAACCCGATTGGCTCAGGGTTAAGCTTCCTGTTGGTCCGGATTATGCCCGGGTGCGCAAGCTCGTAGATAATTATAAGCTTCATACTATCTGTGAAAGCGGAAATTGTCCGAACATGGGTGAGTGCTGGGGTGCAGGAACTGCCACTTTCATGATTCTTGGGAACATTTGTACCAGGAGTTGTACCTTTTGCGCTGTAGCTACCGGCCGTCCCACTGAATACGATCTGGATGAACCTAAAAGGGTTGCAGAAGCAATTAAGCTGATGCGTGTCAAACATGCCGTAATAACTTCCGTTAATCGCGATGAATTAAAAGATCGCGGCGCTGAGGTCTGGTACAATACCGTTGTCGAAACTAAAAAAGTCAGCCCGGAAACCACAATCGAAACTTTAATACCCGATACGAAGGGAAATTGGGATGCTCTTTACCGAATGATTGCGGGGGGCCAGGAAGTAGTAAGCCACAACATGGAAACGGTGGGCAGGCTTTACCGAATGGTCCGTCCGCAGGCAAAGTATGAAAGAAGTCTAGAGCAGATCAAAAGAATCAGAGAAGCAGGTATGCGGACGAAATCTGGTATTATGCTTGGACTTGGTGAAACGAAAGAAGAACTATATAAAGCAATGGATGACCTGGTGGCAAATGGACTGCTCATTCTAACATTGGGTCAATATTTACAACCTACCAAAATGCACCTCGAGGTAGCCGAATTTATACATCCGGAAACTTTTCAATTGTATAAAGAAGAAGGGTTAAAACGGGGATTGAAATACGTGGAGTCCGGACCGTTAGTACGATCCTCGTATCACGCTGAGCGGCATGTAAATGTTCCGTTAGACTGAGGATGTAATTATTGCCAGATCCCAACGAATACATTTCCATTTTCTTTATACTTTTGTGAAACATTGATAACCTGTGCTTCGAAAGTTCTTCCCTCGCGATAAGAATTATATTCTAGAAGAGGCACAGCTTTCCCTCGAAAATTCATTGCTGACTTATTTAGTGGATTTTGTAAAAATAGAATATCTGCTGCAAAATAATCCGTTGGGTATTGTGGATGACACGTTCTTAAAAATTCAAGAGCATTCGTCGCACAACCACAACCACTTAAGCGAATTCTATATTAACCTCGCCGGTGTTTTTCGCTATTTGTACTATTATGACAATCAACTGGAATTTTCTTTTGACGGTCAGGAGGAATTCGTGAAGTACCAGAATCAATGGAGTAAAGTTTTCAAAGCCTGGACGAGAGATTTGTGCAAACACGATAATTTCAGAAGAGCAGTTCTGGAACTCACTGTATTCTACCCCGACGACTATACTCCTCAAATGGCTGGTTTAAGACTAAGCACCTTTATCACTAAATTCTTTGAAGTAAAAATTGATATTCAAAAAGGCATCGTTAAGAAGAATGATCGTAGCCTGTTGATATAAGAACCAAGTGAATAAAACAAAATACCTCATTGCCAATTGTTACCTGCCGATTGTGAAAATCACTCTTACACGCGGCTAGGCTAATTGAATAAGGTCGATATTTAATAGTCAATGGAAAAATCCTCAAAGTGCTTTAGCACAGCTTCTTGAATTTCACAACGATCCACACGAGACAATCGAGGTCCCTTCTTACACCAATTGACAAAGCGCTGTAAAGTTTCTTCCTCTCCCTCCGCTTCAATAGAAACACTTCCATCGGTATTGTTCTGCGCCAGGCCTTTGATACGTAGCTCATCGGCTTTTTCTTTTGCAGAAGCTCTAAAAAAAACGCCCTGGACTTTCCCTGTGATGTGGATTGAAAGGTGTTTCATGTGTATGGAATTTATTTTCAGAGGAACACATGCCACTGGAAATCGTACTAAAAAACTAAAATATATAATCCGTGCTTAAAAAAGCTGACTCCCGATTGCGGATGATGGTGCTGAGAATATGTTTGTTCGAATCCGTACTTCGTGTTGCAACCAATGTGCGAATGGAAAAGACACGCAAAGCATCTGCAATGGATAATGTACCTTCTGCTGAATCTTTTCTTCCGTTAAACGGAAATGTATCTGGTCCTCGTTGACTCTGTGTATTCAGATTGATTCTCCCTACCTGGTTCACAAATGCATCCATTAGTTTTGCTACCCTTTTCGAATCCGTTCCAAAAATACTTACCTGCTGGCCAAAATTAGAATTGAGAACATAATTGATCGGCTCTTCATCATCGCCAAAGGGGACAATAGGAACCACAGGACCAAACTGTTCCTCGGAATATAACTTCATCTCCTTGTTTACTGGATACAACACCGCGGGATAGAAGAACGAATGAGAATACTCTCCGCCATTTTCATTTACAACCTCAGCCCCATGCCTCTTAGCATCTTCAACAAGGGCAGTTAGATATTCCACTTTGCCAGGCTCAGGAAGTGGGGTTAATCCGACTTCTGAATCCCAAGGCATTCCAGGTTTCAGCTTTTTTACGCTCGCATTAAATCTTTTTATAAATTCGTCGACAATACTTTTGTGCACAAATAGAATTTTTAAGGCTGTGCAACGCTGGCCATTGAAAGACAAAGTACCTATAATGCACTCGCTTACGGCATTATCAATATCGGCATCCGGAAGGATTATAGCGGGGTTCTTTGCATCTAGCCCAAGAATCGCTTTTAGCCTGTGTGACTTCGGATGAAGCCTCTTGAGATCATTAGCCCCTTTGTTCGTTCCAATGAATGCAAATACATCAATCTTGCCAGTTTCCATCAAGGCTCCAACGGTTTCCCTACCCCGCCCATAAATAATGTTAATTACACCCGGAGGAAAACTTTTTCGAAATGACTCCAGTAAGGGACGTATCAAAAGTACACCATACTTTGCGGGCTTAAAAACTACTGTATTGCCCATTATCAAGGAAGGAATAAGCGTAGTAAAAGTCTCATTCAATGGATAGTTATAAGGCCCCATGCACAACGATACGCCCAAAGGCACGCGCCGGATTTGCGCCATAAATCCTTGCTCTTCTACTAACTTGGCCGAATTCCGGTCCAGATCTTTATACGCTTTAATCGTATCAATAATATAATCGCATGTTCGGTCGAATTCCCTCTCCGAATCTTTTTGCGATTTACCAATTTCCCACATCAACAACTTCACAACCTCATTGCGTGTTGAACGCATGGATTCCAAAAAATTCTCTACATGCTCAATTCTATCAGTAACACTCTTGGTAGGCCATAAACCATGACCAAGATCATAAGCTTTTACGGCAGCATCCAATGCTTCAAGCGATTCCTTGGAAGTTAACAACGGCGTACTCCCGATTACTTTTTGCTTATATTCGTTTCCCTGTTTCAAAAACACCGGACTAAGTACCGGATTAAGACTGCCGGTCCAAATCTTCAGTTCACCATTAATAAGATATTCACGTTGCTCAATCGTTTCTGAAATTTTAAACGGTTCAGGAATGCTACTTTCAGTTGGAAAAACATTTGTCAATTGAAGGACCATTTATTTATGAGGGTTGGTTGGTGTTAGTATAGAAATACCCGCTGAGGTACCAATTCGATTTGCTCCCGCCTCAATCATCGCCATTGCCTGTTCATAAGTTTTGATCCCTCCGGACGCTTTAATTCCTACATGATCTGGCAATACCCTTTTCATCAATGCAATATGTTCAACCGTAGCTCCGTGCGGCGCAAAGCCTGTAGAGGTTTTAACAAAATCCACGCCCGCATCAGCACAAATTTTACATGCTTTTTCAAGCTCCGAATCTGAAAGATACGCAGTCTCCACGATTACTTTCAATAGCTTCTGATTGTTATGTGCCAGGGAACTGCATTTTGCAATTTCAATTTTAGTCCATGGTAAGCCCGTTTTAAAGGAACTCAGATTCCAAACTACATCGATTTCATTGGCTCCATTGTCAATCGCGCGTTGTATTTCATCGAGTTTGGTCTCGGTCATATTATAACCCATCGGGAAGCCTGCAACGGTAACAAGAATAATTTTTTCTTTTCCTATTTCCCTGCTCGCTCTTTTTACCCAAAAAGGAGGAACACAGATAGCTAGAAAGCCAGTCCGCTTAGCTTCTTCGACAAGGGTGTCAATATCGCAAATGTTGAGATCAGGCTTGAGATTAGTGTGCTCGATAAAGGGAGCCAGGTTCACGAGTTGGAAGATTGAAAGATTAGAAAATTGGAAAATTAGAAGATTGAAAGATTGGAAAATTAAAGAACTTTATTGACTTGTCTTTAATTTTTCAATCTTCCAATTTTCCAATCTTTAATCTAATGCCTTATTCCACACTCTTTACAAAATTTCATTTTGTTTGCCGAACGTTTTTTGGGTGGCCGTTTATGACCAAAGTAGGAAGGATCAGAATATTGCGGAGTCATGAGCATGCGTTCATTTTTTCTGCGCGTTTTTGCAATTGCTTCTACACGTTCATAATATTCTTTTTCGCTATTATATGTGGGCCCTTTTGATTCTCTTTTCTTAGGTTCTTTTGGTAAATGTCTTCTTTCTTGAGGAGAGGAAGGTTCCAGGGACGTAGGGCCATCTTGTTCTGAGGCCTCTGCTGCTTTCCTTTGTTTTCGTGACAATTGTCCAAAAGACGCAGAAACTATTAAAATAAATAATATCGCAATTATAATTCTCATGGTGTTGTACAAGATAACTATTTTACCCTACGAAATATTGTATTCGCACCCGTAATTTGTGAATCTCGAAGCAAAATAGCCGGTATTAAACGGGAAAAACTACTACTGACTTTCAGTGGTAGTTTCTTATTCAGCCTCAACTAATTATTAAATACTTTTAGGTTGCATCATTGTTTGCTCCCTGCGATACGTCCAGGGAGGGACCGGGCTATTCTCTTTCCAAAGCCCTCTGCCTTTACGTTGCGCCAATGTCCGGTATGTTTCTAAATCCTCCAATGGGTTTTTCTCGGATGTCCAAGCTAAGCCCTCCTTTAACAATTCTACTCTCACATCCACCTTACCATTGATCATTACAATGGCCAGGTAATTGCCCACTCGGTCTTTCCCTTTAAATTGCACGGTAACATTCTTTTCTAAAATTATTTTCTCCAGGAATTTCTTGGCTTTCTCTCCATATTCTTGGCCAAGTTCCGGACTATCAATTCCAATCAATAAAACTTTGTGTACTTGGTTATCGCCACCGGAAACTTCAACGGTATTTCCATCAATTACAGCAATCACTTTTCCAGTGACATCATCAATTGCAAATGCATCAACTGAAACTAAAATCCCAAAAGCGATAGAAAGCAAAAAGAACTGCACATTACACCATACAACTTTCCAAAGGTGCACTTCAACGTAACCGATTAAATTTCTCATGCTGCAGTCTCCTTTCTTATGTAAGATTTAGTTCAAAAATTACAAGTACAGTACTGCTATGAAAAAGCAAAAATATAACCAATTAACAAATCATGCGTGTGTGCGGTAAAACGACGGGTGTGGCGCGTGTTTCAGTTTCAATCCGGGATGGATGGAAAATCAAAAAGAGATTACTTACTGCAGTATTTATCAATTTGGAAGCGTGCTTTGGCGTCACCAAACTCTACTGCTTTGCGCCAATCAAAACAAGCCTTAACATTTTCTTTTAACTGATAATAAAAATTTCCGCGTTGTTTATAATACATCGCATTTTTCGGCTCGACGCGAATCGCTTCATCCATATCTGATACACCTGCTCCAAAATCATCCAATTGCGATTTACAGGTAGCGCGATTGTAATAGGCTAAGCCATCATCAGGATTTAATTGAATCACTTTATTATAATCCAACATAGCTCCTTCATAATCTTCAAGGCTTTCTTTTACTAAAGCCCTGTTAAAATGAGCATCTACATTTTTAGGATCTATGTCAAGTGCTTTATTCAATGCAGTTACTGCAGCCTTGGTGTCTTCCATGCCTATGTATGCGCGGCCGAGATTAAGGTATAGAGATACAGATTTTTCTCCTGACTTTTCCGCATCTTCAAAATCGCTCAACGCACCTACATAGTCCTCTTCCTCCAATCGCATAAGACCACGTTTAAAAAACACTTCTTTATCTTTTATGCCGGCGGTGATAAGTTTGTCATAATAATCACGTGCAGGAGGAAATTTTTGAAGGTTATAGTAACTGTTTCCTAACCAGCGAAAAAGTTCTGGATCGGGCTTTTCAGTAAGCGTTTCAACTTCTCGAAAGTCCTTTATCGCCTCTTCATATTTTTTAGTGATGAAGTAGGCCTGGCCCCTATTTTCGTATGCTCTGGTGTAATTTTTTCTGCTATTAATAGCGTTGCTAAAATCCGAGATAGCGGATACGTAATTCTCTTGCTTGAAATAAGCCTTTCCACGATTGTTGAACAAAACCGGATCCTTTAAGCCCAGTGTTGTAGCTTGAGTATAATCCTGTATAGCCTCCGTTAAATTGTTTGCGGTGAATCGTGCATCTCCCCGATGAAAAAAAGCCTGAGCTAGCTTGGGATCCTTTTCTATGGCCTGGTTAAAATCCTTAATGGCGTCATCCAAACTTTTGTTTTCATACCTGCAATAACCTCGCATATCAAAAGCTACTGCACTCGATGTACCAGAACTTATTGCTTTATCCAAGTCAGGAAGTGCTCCTTTATAATCTTTAAGAATATACTTTGCCGTGCCTCTTTTCAAGAAAAGATCTGAGTCCGTCAATCCACCGTCGATAGCTTTAGTAAAATCAGAAATCGACTTTTCATATTCCTTTAATTCAATGAGTGAACTACCTCGCGCTGCATAGATATTTATATCTTTGCTTGCGTTATCAACAGCTTTCGTTAGATCAGCAACAGCACCTGGATAGTCTTTCGTATTGTACTTGGAGATTCCAAGAGCAGCAAATTCTTCTGCACCTGCTTCACTTCGTGAAACGACAATTGCCAGGTCAGCGATCACACTCGGATACTCCTTGATCTGATATCGCGCCGCGCCTCGATTCTTTAATGCTGGCGTATAATCACTCTTTATACCGATGGAACGATCAAAATCAGCTATGGATTCCTTCAACATGCCTGCATTAAGTTTAGCCTTTCCGCGATTGTTATAAATAAGTTCATCATTTGCGCCCAAAGAAATTGCTTTATCATAAGCATCGATAGCACCTTTATAATTGGTTTGCTTAAAGAGTGAATTTCCCAGCGTATAATAAATGTCTTTGTTTTTACTTCCTAATAACGCCGCCTTTTGCAGATGAGGTAATGCTTCATTTTCTTTTTGAGAAGCTACATACGACAAGCTCAAGGCTTCATAAATAGCCAGATCAGCTTTTCCAGCCTGAACACTTTTTTCGAGATCGGTGATGGCAGCATTGAATTGTTTTTGCTGATAGGAAGAATTGCCGCGCTTGGTATAAATATCAGTTTCCTTTTCACCAGCTGTTTCCGCTGTTGTTAATGCTTCAATTGTTCCCTTGTAATCATTTGCATCGTATCTCAAGTATCCTGCGTAAAGTGAAACCTTACTGTCCTTTACACCTGACTGAAGGGCTTTATCGAGGTAGTTACGTGCTGGTTCTTTTTTTCCTAATAGATAGTTTGCAATTCCAAGCATCCTAAGGACATCGGGAGTTTCACCTTCTGAAGTTTTGGTTTTTTCCAAATCGTCTGTTGCTCCAACATAATCTTTCAAAGCAAACTTGGCAGTACCCCGATTTAACAACGCTTTACCATATGTTGAATTTAGCTGGATCGCTTTATCAAAATCAGCAACTGATCCTGCCATATCATTCGAATTGAATTTGGCTTTACCGCGATTATTAAATAACACCGCATCGTTTGCTCCTAACTTCACAGCGTTATCGTAATCTTTGATGGCTCCTGCAAAATCATTCTTTATGAATTTCATATCGCCGAGATTTTTAAAAGCATTTACATCATTAGCGCCTAGGGACACTGCTTTTTCTAGATCTTTCAATGCATTTTCATAATCTTTCTGGATAAATTCAGCATTACCTTTGTAAAGAAATACTTCGTTTGTCGAAATGCCAGTACTGATAGCCCTGCTCAAAGATTCGATTGAAGTCGCGTATTCTTTATTTTTGTATTGACAAATACCAAGGTGGTTAAAAACATCTTTGTCGCTAATGCCCATTGAAACAGCGGCCGACAAACTTTTAATAGTTTCTGAACAATTTCCTTGCTGTGCATAACTCAATCCCAACATCCTAAAAATTTCCTTGTCGCGCACATTTTTCTGAACAACTTTATTCAGCGATTCAGCCGCTCCTTTATAATCTTCCAATGTATATTTTGCTACACCTACCTTCTGATGAATTTCAACATCATTTCTCCCTGCGGATAGTAGTTTCTCAAAATCCGCGATACTTCCTTTCCAATCCTGGACTTTGTATCTCGCTTCAGCCCGATTTTCAGTTGCTTTGTCATATCCCGCATTCAATTCCAATGCTTTATCAAAATCAGAAATGGAACCCTTAAAATCCTGCAAGTTAAATTTTGCTTTACCTCGATTGTTGTACAGCACTGCATCTCCTTTACCAGCCCCTAACGCTTTATCATAATTAGCAATGGCTTCACGGATAGTTTTCCATTCTGAATTTTGCATTTCCCAGGTTCACAAAAGTTTCGTATTCTTTAGCGCCCAGGCTTACCGCTTTATCCAAATCTGTAGCAGCACCTTGATAATCGTTGAGGTTATACTTTGTATTGCCGCGATACTCGAAGAGTTCGGCGGAATTGATGCGGGCTTTAACAGCATCGTCCAAATCGGATTTTGCTTTTTCAAAATCTTTTAGATTGTAGTAAGCGGCGCCGCGTTTTACATATATCTTCCTTATTCGAAAATCCGGAGTTAATAAGCTGAGTAAATTGGACGGAGGCATCATTGTAGTCGCCTGCTTTTAATTTCTTTAATGCTGATTCCCATTGCACCTGAAGAAGTGAATCTGTTTTTTGAGCAAGCAACGGGGAAATTAGAAATACAAATCCTACTAGGAATGTTATTCTCATAGTGAATCGAAAATGATGGAAGGCAAAGTTATTAAATCCGGGGTGGATTCGAGAATCTAACCTACCCTCCGAAAAGGGTAAGCTATTTTAAGCTTGTAAGAAAATGTGCGATAAACAATAAAAATTGATCAGATGAGTTACCCTTTCGCAACATTTCCCACCACCTGCATTGTTTCCAGTGTAGGACTTGTCTTGCCGCCACGGGGTTCCACTGTAACAGCAAAAGCAGCTGCTCCGGGTTGGATGTTTTTCATTTTCAGCAGCCCTGGAAAATTGGCGTCAAATACTCCAGCATCGACAGGTTTGCCATCGATAATAGCCCAGAGTTGATATTGATTTTCCTGTGCTAGTTGCTTCAGGTTCTGAACGCTCAAATACACTTCTTTTGTTGATTCATTCCAGTAAACAGAGGCCACTGAATTGGGTGCATTAGGCGTGCCTTTCATGACAACTTTGCTGAAGGCTGGATTATTAATAATAGTTAAGTCACTTTCAATCTGATCGAGGCGCTGATTTACATTGTTGTAATCTTGAGCCATGCGTTGATTCTGAGCAATTACTTCCGTCAGATTGCTTTCGGTGCTTTTCCACTTGTTCCAATAATCATAAGCGAGGTATGAAGTGATTAGAGCTACCGTGATAGAAGCGGCTGCAGCAAATTTCCAGAAAGAAGTACCCGTATTTTCTTGTTGGAGTTCCACAACTTTGGCGGCCGTTTTTTGAGCATCAATAGCTGCAAAGAGATTAGCTTTGACGGACGCGCGCGGTTGTATCGCTGCCTTCATCAAGAGTTTTTCTTGTGCCTCTTCGATTTGGGTCAAGCTCCTTCCTTAGCTCAGGATATTGCATTAGGTTTTTTTCAACCTCGGTTCGTTCTTGGGCAGAAAGTTCTCCCAGCGCATACGCTTCTAAGATTCCGGACGATATGTAAGCCTCAACGTTCACGCTATTTTTAACAAATTTCTTAATTCTCTCATCGCTAATCGCATGCGCGTTTTAACCGTTCCCAATGGAAGGTTAAATTCTTCCGACATCTCAGCTTGAGTATATCCTTTTAAATAATGTTGATCTATAACAAACCTTTGATCTTCGGGCAATAACTTTAAAAGTTCCTGCAAACCTATAACATCCACTTTTTGTTCAAAATACCCCTCGCGATCTACTTTACTTACGTAAGTTTTCTATATCATCAGTTTTTTTTCCTTTGCTGAATTCTTTTGAGCGTGTTTTATCAATTGCTTGGTTACGGGCAATATTTAACATCCAGGTGAACAGCTTTCCTTTTGTGGCATCGTAGGAATCGATCCGGTCCCATATTTTAAGGAAGACATCCTGAAGAACTTCTTCTGCCAGTTCCTCCTTCTTAATAATACGCGCAATTACTCCCAAGAAGCGCTCCGGAATAATGGTCGTATAAATACTCCAGTGCACTTCGATCTTTGCGCTGTAAGTCTGCAACCAATGCCTCCTCCGAAATATGTTTATAAGCAGTTAAGATGAAAATTAAAGTTTGAGGTACGAAAATATTAAAAAAAACCTGGGATAGAAAAATTTTGGTCAGTGGTCGCTTCAAACAAAGGTGATATCGGATCTACTAAAACCAGAAATACTTTGAACCCTAAAAATCCAATCCTATTCACAGGTTCGTAAGTGACATCAAACAAAACAAAAAATCGTTTATGAAATTAAAGTTCAACCTTAAAACACTCAGCCTTGCACTCGTAGCAGCGGTTGCTAGTGCTGCCAGCTATCTGATTGCCGCAGATCACATTGATGCTCCTGCTGTATCAGGTACCGGGTCAGATATTACTGACGTTTATGCCTTCCAAAGCCCTGCCAACTCAAACAATATGGTGTTTGTAGTGAATGTGCAGGGACTGCTTGCTCCATCGGCAACTGCCGGAGCTTCTTTTGATGAAGAAGTGATGATTGAGATCAACATCGACAACTCAGCTACAAAAGACAACATGGAGGACCTTGTTATTCAAGCCGCATTTGATAATGGCAAAGTTAAAGTTTATGGTCCTTCTGCTCCCATTGAGAAAGGACTAATGAGCACGTTGCTTAAGACCACCCCGATCGAAGCGAACGTTACAGCTTATGGTGCCAACCCTGAAATTGGTGGAAGCCAATGGTATTAAAGTTTACGCCGGCCCGCGCGATGATCCTTTCTTCTTTGATTTGAATCAGTTTAAAGCGATCATCGGGGGTACTGCGACATCCTTTAACAATCCAGGCACGGATGCTTTCGCCGGAACAAATGTATTGTCTATCGTAGTAGAAGTTCCAAAGTCCATGCTCGGAACAGGGGCTGTCAATATATGGGCAACCTCAAATCGTAAAATGTAAAATCTGAAAAAAATAAAAAAATGAAAAATATTTTGAAATACTTATCCATGGTCGCTTTTCTGGGAATGGTGTTAACCTTTGCAGCTTGCGATGACGATGATGATGATGCAATACCCCCAACAGTAATGTATGAACAGGAAGATCAAATGGCACGTCCTGCGATCAATACAGTGTTCATTTCCGCAGGCGAAAAAGATGTATTTAACACGACGACACCTGCTCAGCAAGGTGCAGCGTTTGCCACAAAGTTTAAAGATAAATTGTTGGCATTGAATCCAGGATATACAACAAATTTGCTTGGACTGGATGCAACAACTTTTACAAGTGTGTTGGCAACAGATGTATTGACTGCATCACTTACGGCGCCTACTACATTTTATGATGGCACCAACGTATTAACCGGACGCAAGTTAGACGATGACGTGATCACGGTAGAATTGATTCTTCTTTTTGGTGGCCCTAATGCCATGTCCAATCCCGGTTTGACCGACGATAATGTTAGATTCAAACGATAAAAGTTTTCTAACAACGTTTCCATACTTGGCTACGCCCCATTAATTAAAATTTTCTTTGCGACTCTGCGTCTTTGCGATGAATTAAACCGCAAAGACGCGAAGACGCAGAGGGAAATGCTTAGTTCAAAAAGTTAAAATCACCTGCCCATTTTATTGATACGCCAGTTATGAAAATCTTCTTAAGTCTTTTTACGATTCTGATTTCTGTGGTATCATGCTCAGAGCAAAAAAAGAAAGTTACCAAACTGGATGACTATAGATTATATCTCACCCATATTGAGATTGTATCGAATGATCCTATCCAGCAGGAAATAAAATTCTGGAGCAATAGATTGAAATCACAAGCCGATGATGAAGCGTCACTGGTGAAACTTGCTGGCCTACACGCTGAGCTTTTTAAAGCTACTGGTTTAGTCGGCTATATTTTGTTATCGGATAGTTTATACGGTGTCGTATTAAAAAAATATCCGGAAGGAAGTGTGGAAATTTATCATAGCCTTTCGGCCAATGCTATTTCACAGCACCAGTTCCAGTTGGCAAAAAATTATGCGGAGAAAGCCTTGGCGCTTAAAGACAAAAAAGCAGCATCGTTATTGATACTCGCCGATGTTTCCCTTGAACTAGGTGATTATGCCACAGCCAACCGTATTCTGGAGCAATTCACGAACAAAAGATCTTTTGCTTACCTGATCCGTGAAGCCAAAGTTAAAGATCACGAGGGCCATCTTGACACAGCGATCTTACGCATGGAAAATGCTTATGAACGAATCAAGGGGAATAATTCGCTTGCTCAATGGACCCTTACAAACTTAGCTGACATGTATGGTCATGCGGGAAGAATTGAGCAATCGTACCAAACCTACCTGAAGGTTTTAGAAATGAATCCGCACGATGACTACGCTCTCAAAGGAATTGCTTGGATTGCCCTTTCAAATGACCACAACATAACGGATGCAAAGACAATCATCAACACACTGGCGTCACGGAAGCGTATGCCGGAAGCCCATTTAATGTTAGCCGAAATTGCAGAAATGGAAGGACTTGAAGTTGAAAAATTAAATCACTTGAAAAAATTTAAAGATCTCGTCACTGAACCTGGTTATAAGACAATGTACCATAAATATCTTTCGGCACTTGAGTCAGAAGAATTTAATGATGCTGAAGCCGGCGTGGCGATCGCCCATCAAGAAATTGCCCTTCGACCAACTCCCCAATCATATGATCTGCTGGCCTGGGGATATTATCACCAGAAAAAATTCAAACAAGCGTTGGATATCGCAACACGTCAAGTGCAGAACAAAACCTTTGAACCCGAATCGCATTATCACCTCGGTATGATTTTTCTCGCCAATGGTTATACAGAGCAGGCGCGACATTATCTCAAAGAAGCTTTGGGTAGTGAATTTGAACTTGGCCCTTCTATCACAAAAAAAATAAACACCTCTTTACAGAATTTATGAGCTTAAGGACTCTGGCCAATATGTTACTTATCATCCATAGTCTTTCGATTATGGGCTACGGTATCATGGAGGGGGGTCATGAGCTTCTCCACAGTTTTAAAAATAATGTACATTTTCATGATCATGAACACCATCATCACATGGAGGACCATCATATAGTGGTCCGTGATAATGTATCCGACACCCACAATGAGGATTCAACCTCTCCTATTCATAGCTATTTTCTTTTCTTTGAACTTCTGGACCCGATCTCAATAGACATAAATATGAAACTCCCGTATCCGACGGAAGTTATTATCCAATTTAGCTCCCTCTCTTCTATTCCTTTCGTACCTCCTCCCCTTCCATGATGTGTTCCTATGCTTATATCCTTTTAGCAGGGTGACTTAAGCTTTTAGGATATAAGAAGTCTATTTTTTTAGCTCTTCGAAAGTTGGTCTAGACTACACTTATCAAGAGTACAGAAATCTTATTGCCAAATCTTAATCGCAAAAAATATTCACATTCATTATATTTACATAATCGTCATGAAAAAGATTTTTTTAGTAATTCATATTCTCGCGACTTGTTTTCTCGCAAAGGGACAAGGAATAATTAGTGGGAAGGTAACAGAAGAAAACGAAGCGCTGACTGGCGCTCATATATTGCTTACAGAAATTGCTAGCGGCACCATTGCCGATGAACGCGGAAATTTTAAGCTTAGAAATATACCCGCAGGCAAATACACGCTAGCTGTTTCGTTCATTGGATACACAACATATTCCCAACTGGTTGAGGTAACAGATAAGTCTAACGCAACACTTGAGGTTAAAATGAAACCTGGCAATATCCAACTAGGGGATCTTGTCGTGACCGCAAGTGCTGAACATTCTCTCAACACATTAACCCCGTTAGATATTAAAGTAAGGCCTACCAACACCTCGCAAGATATTTTGAGGATGGTTCCGGGCCTTTTCATTGCACAGCACGCTGGCGGAGGTAAAGCCGAACAAATTTTTCTTCGCGGTTTCGATATAGACCACGGAACAGATATCAATCTCGAAGTAGATGGGCTTCCCGTTAACATGGTGTCTCATGCGCACGGACAAGGGTATTCCGATCTGCATTTTGTCATTCCTGAAATGATAAACTATGTTGACTTCGATAAAGGACCTTACTACGCCAACAAAGGCGACTTTACCACAGCGGGCTTCGTAGACTTTCAAACAAAAAATTCTCTTGAGAAAAATTTTGTGAAACTTGAGGGAGGACAGTTTGGTACGTTGCGAACAGTTGCCGGTATGAATTTATTTTCCTCCAAAAGGTCCCGGACTAGCGGCTATCTCGCATCAGAGTATTTCCGGTCAAATGGATTTGTTGAAAGTCCCCAGGATTTCAACCGTTTTAACATCACATCCAAAATTTCCACACGATTAAAAAATGAGGATAAGCTTACTGTCGGTGCATCATTTTTCAAAAGCCGTTGGGATGCTTCCGGTCAAATTCCTTCGCGCGCAGTAGAAAACGGAATGATCACGCGTTTAGGATCGATTGACAATTCCGAGGGCGGTGAAACAAGCCGGTCAAATCTTTACCTCAAACATGTACACGAATTTTCGAATGGCGCTTATTTAAGTCAACAAGTATATGGAGTGCATTATGACTTTAATCTATACTCCAACTTTACTTTTTATTTGAATGATCCTGTAAATGGAGACCAAATCAACCAAAACGAATCGCGAATGATTTACGGGTATAAATCCACCTACAACACTTCCAGTTTGATTTTGCGTAAAGAATTAACAACGGAAATAGGTGGGGGTTTCAGGTTGGATGATGTACATAATATTTCACTGTCAAACACAGTAAGAAGGGAATTTTTAAAGGACATTAAACGGGGAAATCTGAATGAAATCAATATTTATGGATACATAAGTGAAACAGTGACGTTGTCCGATAAGTGGTCTATTAATACCGCGCTACGTTTTGACCGTTTTAATTTCCGCTATAATGATAAACTGGCAACGACAAATCGGGCAGTTGGAAAATCAATCGTTAGCCCTAAGTTGAATATCAATTATCAACTTAATTCCAAAACACAATTCTATTTACGCACCGGACTTGGATTTCATTCTAATGATGCCCGTGTAGTAACAGCCCAGGGCGGAAAGGAAATTCTCCCCCGTGCTTATGGAATTGACCTCGGCATGAATACAAAAATTACAGATCAGCTGTTACTGCATGCAGCGCTGTGGCGGCTTGACCTGAGCCAGGAGTTTGTGTACGTAGGCGATGAAGGCGTGGTTGAGCCCAGCGGTCAAACTCGACGAGCAGGTATCGACCTATCTCTGCGTTATCAGGTATTGCCTTGGCTCTTTATTGATGGCGACCTTAATCTTACAAATCCACGAGCAAAGGGGGGGGCTGAAGGTCAGGATTATATTCCTCTCGCACCTTCCATCTCAAGTATTGGGGGATTGAATTTCCGGATGAAAAATGGTTTTAATGGAAGTTTAAGGTATCGTTACCTGCATGATCGGGCAGCAAACGAAGACAAAAGTGTTGTTGCCAAAGGATACGTGTTAGCAGACGCAGTAGTGAATTACACGCAATCAAAATTTGAGATTGGGTTATCCGCTGAAAATATTTTTGATGTTGATTGGAACGAAGCTCAGTTTGATACGGAATCAAGGCTGAAAGATGAGGCAGAATCAGTTTCTGAAATTCATTTTACTCCGGGCACACCGTTATTTTTAAAATTGAAGGTAAGTTTCTTTTTTTAATTGGTGGAGTGTGCAACACCCTGCAGCAAAAAAGTGAAAATATCTGTGCAGTCAAACTGTTTCAGTGAAGTCAGGTGTTTCCACCTGACTTTGTATTTTATCTACTTCCGCACTACAAGTAACAAATCGAGCGCCTCCGTGGCATCGTTCACTACGATGTAGTCTTCATGGTGAATATTGGTTACTAAGCTGCTATCGTTGGATTGAAGTTTATTTCTATTCCAACGATTTAAAATTTCATATGGAACTCGAAGTATGGATGCGGGTAAATGATATTGCAGATTGAAAATGTCAAATCGTGTTATACGTCTTACTGATTTTTTGTTTTGTTCATAATAGGACATTACTTTTCCATTGCCCGTGATACCTTTCATTTCTACGTGAGTAAAAATTTTTTCGGCCAGTTTTTTTAACTCATCGGGTAGATACTCTCGAATGTGCCATGGATTACGAGAAAGAGACATCTTCCTGTTGGGTGTTGTTAACAACGCAATTCCACCCGGTTTCATTACTCTGTTTATTTCCTTTAGAAACAATACATCGTCCTGAATGTGCTCAATCACCTGAAAGCTGACGATGGTGTCGAAAGCGTTATCGGGCAATTCCTTCAGGGGAGGAATATTCATGGTTAAAAATTTCCCTGAAGGATACTTTAACTTCAGGGCATCAATTAGTCCATTAATCTTGTCGACCGCAGTAAAGCTTTTAGCCTGCTGGATGAGCACACCCACGCCACGTCCTTCTCCACAGCCTACTTCAAGCACGTTACCTTGTAGGTAATCCTTCGCCACTACATAGGCTTTAAAGAGACGTTGATGAATGGGATTATCGGAAATAATTTCATCGCTGGTGATTTCCGTGGTATAAACTTTAGCCATATCAGCAGCAAAAATAAGAATTTGAAATTGCTTCAGATACTTACCTATTTCGCTACCTATTTTCGACGACCTTCAGAGCCATTTGGCAACCTTAAATCTAGCAGAATGGCTGGACCGGAAAGTTCCATGCACTGACTAGGATTCGCCTAAAAGTATTTGGGGCATTTTAACACCACAAATGGAATTTTGTTTTCGTATTATTGAAAGTTCGATCAATCGCCTTTAAACTATACGCTGAACCCATTTACTACGTTATCTATGGAAAAAATATCCATCCGCTGATGGCTATCCTCATCATCCCTCGTACTTTTACAAAATCTATTTATTTCCATACTGAAATGCGATATACCTTTGTGTTCATTCTGCTGGTGGCCTTTTCGGCGTCCGGACAATCGTTGAGGGATATAAATTATAACTTCATTTATAACCCCGAGGAACCGTTTACGTTTCAAGCCTTTGTTGTAAAAGCTGGTAACAGCCAGACCGTGTTTTTTAATCTCATTTTACGGGATACCACACAGGAAGCAAATCAGTTTTTAATTCAGTGGGATATACGCAAAGACCTGAGTGAGAAAGAAGGGACCACCGTTGCCCTAGAAAATATTTCAAAAAACGTAACCACCCATAAAATTGAAGGACGTGTCTCGATCCCTACTTCTCAGGAACCTCAGATTCTAACAGCAAAAGTTCTAAACAACACCGTTAAGCGCGCCTGGATATTTTATAAAATGATAGAACCCAACTATCCTGTTAATGGCTATTTAAAGTCTGGCGATGCGGCCGTGGTAAACCGGTTTATAACAAAAATCCCGGTAACCATTGCAAGTGATGGCGGGCAAAAAATAGTTTCCTATTATAATGATGATTTTCCTGCTGCTGTGCCTGGATTTTCGGAAGGCATGGGTAGGGTAGCGCGAAGCATGGTGGTCGACTCTACTTTTACCTATCCGCCTAATCAACCAATTACGTTCTCTGAAACAGGATTATACCTTGTTCAAAATGACACGAATTCAACAGAAGGATTTGCTTTTCGTGTCGAAGATGATTATCCGCATCTAGCAAAAGTTGAAAGCCTCGCGGATCCATTAATCTATATTTGCACTAAACAAGAATTTGACCGCGTTAAATCGGCCAAGGGTGATAAAAAAGCCTTTGACAGGGTGATCTTAGCAATCACTGGAAATACTGAGCGGGCGAGAAATTTTATGCGCAGCTATTTCCGTAGAGTGGAATTGGCAAACCAATATTTTACTTCTTACAAGGAAGGTTGGAAAACAGATCGCGGTATGATCTATATTATTTTTGGTTTGCCTGACCAGGTCTACAGGTTTAGTGATCGCGAGGTTTGGACTTACAAAAACAGTTCTTACAAGATAACGTTCGACTTTGTAAAGTCAAGCACGTTGTTTGATCCGGACAACTTTGTGCTGATACGCGAAAAAAAATTCCAGGAAACTTGGTATGAGGTCATTGACTTATGGAGGAATGCGCGATTCTGATATAGAGCGAAATGTAACGCCTTAATCTATGATGTCACCGAATCAAACATCGTTGTACATTATTGCCACTCCTATAGGTAATCTTGGTGATATTACCCTGCGTGCATTAGAAATTCTGAAATATGTTGATCTGATCCTCGCAGAAGATACCCGTACTTCCGGCGTTTTACTCAAACATTATGAAATCGCTAAACCGCTCCAGAGCTTTCATAATTTCAATGAACATAAAATACTTGCGAGCTTGATCCACCGATTGGAGCACGGTGAAAGAATGGCGCTTATCTCGGATGCTGGTACGCCCGGTATTTCTGATCCTGGATTTTTAATTGTAAGAGCTTGTCTCCACGCAGGATTGAAAATAGAATGTCCGCCAGGCGCAACGGCCTTTGTACCCGCCCTTATAAAATCAGGACTTCCGTCAGATCGTTTTGTATTCGAAGGATTTCTTCCCCAAAAGAAAGGAAGGCAGACCCTATTAAAACAGCTCGCTGTCGAAGAAAGAACGATGATCTTTTATGAATCACCCTATCGGCTAATAAAAACATTGCAGCAGTTTAAAGAATATTTTGGTGCTGATCGACAAACTTCCGTTTCGCGGGAACTTACTAAACTATTTGAGGAAACTGTGAACGGCACGCTGGAAGAAATTTTGATGCACTTTCAAGCGAAAGAGGTGAAGGGTGAAATTGCAATTGTAGTAGGAGGAAAACAAAATTGACGTTATGAGCTTTTTTTACCGTTTAGGACAAAGTCCGGTGAAGTTATTCATCATTGGACAGATTCTAATTCTGCTCACTTTTATGTGGCGAGACTTTCCTGTTTTTATTTTCTTTGCTTTCGCACCCATATTTGCATTAATCGATCATCCGTCCGGATTAAAGGATTCTTATCTCGCGTTTTTAGTGGCAATCGGAACTGCCCTCGCATTCTACTATAGTCTTCAGCAGAGCAGAGTGATCTCCTGGGTAATTTATTTCGCGATGCTTGCAGCCATTTTTGCCTCTTATCCCTTTATGCAAAAGTGGAGTCAAAACAGTTTTAACAAATTTGCCTTGATCATTTTTATGTTGGGGATGGAATATCTGTTCCTGAAATTAATGATTAATAATAATCCGGTTTTTCTCGCCGATTTGCTTGCTCCAAAAATGGAGTGGACACGCTGGAATATTTTTACGGGTTACACAGGAGCCACGCTGTGGATTTTAATTGCCAATCTTCTATTCTATTACGCCTTATTCAAAGAAAAAAAGATTAATTGGCTGTTGCTCGTCCTGGGTATTTTTCTGATTGTATCGCCAATGGTGTACTCATTAAACCTTACATATAATGCTTTGACAAAAGCCGATGCGATCAGTTTCTATTCCGTTGATGGTAAGTATAATTCAACGTATCCTCAACATGGAGAATTAATATCTCGGGCAGGTGCATGGGTTTCCGTCTTGATCATTATCTTCACCCTTATAAAGGGAAAGATTAAAAAAGTGTCGCGATGAATTTGCAGGAAATTGAAAAAGGTGTCATTGAAATATGTATTGAGGTAGGGCAATTTATACGTCACGAGGGCGCCAATTTCGATCATGCTCGAATAGAACAAAAAGATGGTTTCAACAACTTAGTATCGTATGTTGATAAAGAGGCAGAACGAAGACTCGTTGCTGCTTTCAAAAAAATTCTACCGGAGGCAGGTTACATTACCGAGGAGGGAACGGTGACACAATCTACAAAATCACGAATACAACTGGATCATCGATCCGCTTGACGGCACTACGAATTTTCTTCATGGCTTGCCTATCTACGCTATAAGTGTTGGATTAACCAAGGGCACTAAAATCATCCTCGGGGTTATCTACCACATCGTTCGTCAGGAATGTTTCCATGCTATTGAAGGAGGTCATGCCTACTGCAACAATCAAATTATTCGTGTTTCAAATATAAGTCACCTTCAGCAAAGTCTGCTTGCCACAGGTTTCCCTTACTATCATTCTGAGAAGAAAGAAGTATACTTAGATATTATTAAAGAGTTTCTAGAAAAATCACATGGCATCCGAAGACTGGGAAGTGCCGCTATTGATCTCGCATATGTAGCTTGCGGAAGACTGGAAGGATTTTTCGAATACAATCTCAACCCTTGGGATGTTGCTGCAGGGATCTTTATTGTGCAGCAGGCCGGAGGAAAAGTAACTGATTTTACGGGAGGAAATAACGCCATTTTTGGTGGCGAACTTTGCGCAGCCAATAGTGCTATGCATGGAGAAATGTTGGAAGTCATCAACTCCCGTTGGTACGGGAAATAGTTTCGAGTTTTTAGTTTAGAGTTCACTGCCACAAGAAATTTGAAACTAGAAATTTGAAACTAGAAATTAGAAACCAGAAACTCGAAACCAGAAACTAGAAACTCGAAACTAAAAACCGAATGCGAAACATATCAATCACCTTATTCTTCATCACGCTATCTGCTTCCCTATTCGCGCAAAATAAACTTACGGACAAACTGCCCGTAGATCCGAGGGTAAAAGTTGGGAAACTGGCGAATGGGCTTACTTATTATATTCAGAAAAATACGCGGCCTGCAAAAAAAGTCGAATTGCGTCTTGCCGTAAATACGGGTTCAATCTTAGAGGATGATGATCAGTTAGGGCTCGCGCATTTTACAGAACACATGGCGTTCAATGGGTCAAAGAATTTTCAAAAAAATGACCTGGTCTCTTTTTTACAATCCATCGGCGTAAAATTCGGGGCCGATTTGAATGCCTATACCAGTTTTGATGAAACAGTGTACATTCTTCCTATACCTACAGAAAAGAAAGAAAACATAGAGAAAGGATTCCAGATCCTCGAAGATTGGGCCAGCACTGTTGCCTTTGATGACGCCGAAATAGATAAAGAGCGCGGTGTGGTGCTAGAGGAATCGCGGCGTGGTAAGGGAGCTGACGACCGGATGAGCAAGATCTATTTTCCAAAACTTTTGAAGGATCCAAGTATGGCGATCGTTTGCCGATCGGAAAGGATGAAATTCTTAAGAATTTTAAGTACGAAACCATCAAACGTTTCTATAAAGATTGGTACCGTCCTGATTTAATGGCTGTAATGGTAGTTGGTGACATTGAAGTTGCAGACGCAGAGCAGCTGGTTAAAAAGCATTTTGAAACCCTGAAGAACCCTGAGAAACCAAGGCCAAGACCGGAAAGTGAAGTATTGCCTAGAAAAAAATCAGAGGGCATCGTAGCAACAGATAAGGAGGCCACCAATCATTTTGTTCAAATCTATTATGCTACCAAAAAATTGAAAGCTGAAACTACAGTTGGCGACTATCGTGATTTTATTGTAGAGCGTTTATTCACCACGATGTTAAGTCAACGGCTACAGGAACTTACTCAAAAACCAAATCCTCCATTCATTTTTGGTGCAAGTAATCTGGGCGAATTCGTTCGGGGTTACGAGGTCTATAGCTCATTTGGCGTATTGGGCAAAGGGGGAGTAGAACCTGCTATCAACGCGATCATTCAGGAAAACGAACGCGCCCGAAAATTTGGTTTCACTGCAGGAGAACTGGATCGCACCAAAAAAGTGTTGATGAAAAGTATTGAGCGCGCCTATAATGAGCGTGATAAAACCGAATCAGCGAATATCGTTCAGGAATACGTTCGGAATTTTTTAGAAAAAGAACCCATCCCTGGAATTGAAAATGAATACAATTACCACAAACAATATTTAGATGGAATTACGTTGGACGAGGTGAATCAGTATACAGTTAAAACTATTCCGCCTGATACGGAAAGTAAACTTGTTGTGTTGACGGGCCCTGACAAAGCAGATTTCAAAATTCCCTCCAATGAGGAATTATTGGCCATTGCTGAAAATGCAGCAAAAGCTGAAATAACTGCGTATGAAGAAACAGCGGTAGCTTCCTCTCTGATCGAAAAAGCTCCTGCTGCTGGTAAGATCACCTCTGAAAAAAAAATTGAGGCGCTTGATGTTACAGAACTTACGCTAAGCAATGGGATAAAAGTAATTCTGAAACCAACTGACTTTAAGAATGATCAAATTGTTATGACTGCCTCCCGGTTTGGAGGCCAATATTTGTATGATCCTAAAGATCGCTTCAATGCTGAGTTCGCTTCTACAGTAGTAACACAAATGGGCATTGCCCAATTTTCACCTACTGACCTGCGCAAAGTTCTCGCTGGCAAAAGTGCAAGCATAACGCCCAGGCTGGGCACCATTTCAGAATCCATAGTCGGTCAGTGCAGCGCCGCTGATGTTGAGACCATGTTGCAACTTACTAACCTGTATTTTACACAACCACGACGTGACAGCGCCTTGTTCAAATCCTTTGTATCCAAGCAACAGGCGATGTATCAAAATATGGCGTCTGATCCGCAATATACTTTCCAGGACTCAGTGTTAACTATTTTATATAAAAATCATCCATGGGCGCCGCGCGTACCGAAGTCCGAGATATTTGGAAAGATTAACGATCAGCGCGCAGTTGATATCTACAAAGAACGCTTTGGTGATGCCAGTGGTTTTACGTTTGTACTAGTCGGTAAGTTTGATCTGGCGACCATCAAGCCTTTACTTGCTACCTATCTAGGGAGTCTGAAATCAACTTCTAAAAAATCAACCTTCAAAGATGTTGGACTGCGCCCCGTAAAAGGCGTGAAGCGAGAGATAAACAAGGGCAGCGAGCCAAAAAGTCTCATCAGGATGTTTTGGAATGGAGAGGCGCCCTTCTTGAGTACCGAGCTATTAAAAATACAAGCCCTTATTGAAGTGCTTAATATTAAACTCATAGAAAAATTGCGCGAGGACCTCGGCGGTATTTATAGCGGCGGAATGTCTGGCACACTGAATAAATTCCCATATGCTAATTTTTCTCTTGCTGCATCCCTGCCTTGTGGGCCGGAAAATGTGGATAAGATCATAACGGCTACGCTGGATGAAATTGAGAAAATTAAAACAAAGGGTCCCGTGCTGGAAGATCTTAACAAAGTAAAGGAAACCTGGAGACAACAACACGAAGTCAATCTAAAGGAAAATAATTTCTGGGCGCGTCAGCTTCTCCAAAGCGTTGAATTGGGGATCGATCTGGAGAATGTCCTGAGCTACGAAAAACGTATCGCGCTATTAACACCTCAGGATGTAAAGGATGCAGCGATTAAATACCTCGATATGAAGAATTATGTTCAGATCGTGCTGAACCCGGAGAAGTAGTTTGCTAAAGAAATGGTAATTCCGTGAAAATGATCTATCAAACAAAGATCCGAAAAATACAGAGCGAACTTAGTTTGTTTTTTTAATCTGCGAATATTGAACAATCCTACGTTTTGAAATGGTAACATTCGTCCACATTCCTTTTGACCGGGATGCTGAAGCGAATAACAAATCACCCCGGTTCTTAAACCGTTTATTCATTGTATCCTGAATGATCCACGTTCCATCGATCGAAGAATCCCCGGAATGCAGCATAATAGTATCTCCATAATTTAGTTGTCCACCCCAACGTTTGAGCAAATTTCTGGAGAGCGCCATCCATCGAATAGATCCTTTGCGAAGCTTATCCATATTGATCCTTTCGTTTGACGCTGTGACATACGGATCCGAGTCGCATTGAATTCGCGAGGGGTTGTAGACTGTTAAGGTGTCAAGTGTAAATAATTTGCTATTAACAATCGCTAATCTCGTGACTGAAGTTGCTCCGGGCAGTATCGAAAAAGATCCAGACGCTAAAAGAAATAGCCATGATAACAGAAATACGGCGCCAATTTTTTTCATAAGGGTATTACTTGCCTTTATGAACGGCATTGACATTCGTAACCCATCCCACGAAGTCTGAATTCAGGGATACATCCCTACTTTCCTTAAGAAGGTATTATTCGTACTCCCAGATTCTTAAGCATTAAAAAACTTCATGCTTATTCCATCTTTCAAGGGTTAGGATGTGTCTAAGGAATAATTATAGGCTATGAAAACAATGCGATATTCTTTCGTACTTTTTTTAATGACATTCGCCTTTGCTTGCCGGGAAGAATGCCAGACCCCAAAAAATTGCATTGCGGAAGTTCTTCTTCAATACAATATGGTCAAGTATGAGGGGCAGGAACTCGGCTGTCGTTCGTTTTTAGTTTTGTACGAATTCAATGAGCAGCAATATTTCCTATGGAACAATCATTGCACGGATTCTGTGAGCTATCCTTTTAATTGCAATGGAGAAAGCCTATGTGAAAATGGAGAAAGTTCCGAATGCTCGAGTTTTTATAAAACAGCTAAGTATGTTGGCATTGTTGGTATATCAGAATAATACACGTTAGGACTTCAGCCTTTAAAAAATTTTTAAGAAGACGTTAGCTCCCTCCCCTCTGCTCTTGCCATTTTTATTTTATTCATTGCCCCTTTTCTGTCAATTTTTTTTGATGTTAACAATACACGTAGTAACGTTTAACAAACACCACACATCGACTGATGTGTTATGAGAAAAAAGATTTGGATATTACACTGAGTTTCTTCGATGGCAATATCAGTTTTAAATAAACTGTAACATCCTACCATGAGTAAATTTTTACATTTTAAATTGTTGATGGTATCTGCTATTATGGTCATTTCAAAAAGTGCTGTACTAGCGCAAGTCGATACCGATGCGAGCGAAAAGACCGTGACCCTGTACAGTAACCTCAAATACATCCAGAACAGTAGCCAGTTCTTTTTTGGGCAAGAATTTTTTAACTCCTTTCGTTTCAGTTCAGGCGGCGCCCATGGGGAAAAAGAATATTCCGACAGCAAGACTGTAACGGGATCGCACCCCGCTGTATTGGGTTCGGATTTTCATTATTACCTGGAGAAAGATGCTACCGAAAGAAGCTATCATACGGAAGCAGTGAAGTGGGCTTATCAGCAAGGTTATATCATCACGTTTGACTGGCACCTCAGTGGAAAAGGTACCACCACGTATGAGTATCAGGTAGCAACTAAAGACCTTGTTAACAATATCGTAGCTGATCTCAATGGGGACAGGGCCTGGTACTACAACGAATTAGATAAGGTCATCGATATCATTAATAACGATCTGGTAGTAGGTACAGAAAAAATTCCGATTGTATTCCGTCCCCTACACGAAATGAACGGAGGATGGTTCTGGTGGGGAAGCCAGGCTACAACGCCTGCGAACTACATAGCATTGTATAAGCTCCTGGTCAATTATGTAAAGGAAAGAACCAATAGCGTTTTATTTTGCTGGTCGCCCAATACACCCACCAATTTTGGTTATTACCCTGGAGATGATTATGTTGATGTGCTGGGTGTCGATGCGTATGAAGTTAACTCTTCGATACGCGCCCAACTTGCTCCTATTGTCGACCATGCTCAAGCTAACAACAAAGTTGCTGTATTCTCGGAGACAGGTTATCGATCAAACCCGGGAACAACTGCTGGTGATAATGCGCGCAGCACCTACTGGAAAAATACAATTCTCCCGGTTATCCTGGATGATCCCACAAAAAAATCACAAAAAATAGCCTGGGTACTCACATGGATTAACGCAAGCTGGTCAGTTCCCTATGTGCCGCATAGCAACAGCACTCAAGAAGCGAAGCAAAGCTTCATAGAGTTTAAAAATTCCCCGTATGTGATCTTTGGTGACGAAATGCCCGATATGTACAGCACTATACCTATCGTTGCTGTAGCGGACAACGCAAGAGGTATAATAGCAGATCTACAATTATATCCGATTCCTGTTAAAGATCGACTAACCATTACGCTATCAGGATTTGAAAATTCTTCAAGAATTAGCATTTACGACGTACAAGGCAAGCTGATCCACGAGCTGGGCACTACGGGTGAAGAAACCCTATTTTATGCAAATGAAGTACTGAGTTCGGGTATGTATGTTCTCAAGGTTTCTGATTCTAAAAAAACGATTAGCAAAAAATTATTGGTGAACTAGTGCTTATTCCAATAGATCAATTACTTAAAGTAAATACGCACAGCAACCGTCTCATAAAAAACGCCTATTGCTTATCAATGGCATCCACCCCAGTCGCCGGAAGTAGCACCTGGTGTTTTATTATGCATTTACTATTTTTGTTAAAACAGATTGGATTATGACCTTAAATTTCGCTCTCCTCAACACAATTTTATTTTTAACAACCTCGATCTCCTTTTCTCAGGACTTCACTGGTAGAGATATACGTGATCATATGCTGATTGAACTCTCAAAACAAGGTATGCTTCCTGATGAAGAATTTGAAGGTTCGCCATTTCTTAATGAAACATTTGTTACTGGAGATGTTTACAGCTTCAATAGCAAATTTGCAGGAATACCTTTGCGATATAATATTTTCAATGATAATATAGAGTTCAAGCAAAACAATGTCGTCTATGCTTTGATCCCTGAACCGCGCATTAAAAAAGTGCATTTGGGTGGAGATGTATTTCTAGTTGAGAAGCATGAGGTAAAAGGGAAATTGAAATTTGGATTTTTAACTTTGCTTGATAGTGGAAAAGTGATTTTAATGTCAAAGAAAATAGTCAATTTCACTGAGAAGCAAGAACCAAAGGCCCTGGAGTCTGCATCCACACCTGCTAAATTTACGAGAGCCCAGGACGAATATTTTTACAAAATCGGAAAAGGTGATGCAATGAAAATTGGAAACCTCAAAAACTTCATCGGGAGTTTTCCCGACAAACAGGATGAACTGGCTCAGTTCGCAAAAAAAGAAAAAATATCCGCGAAAAAGGAAGCTGACCTCATAAAGTTCGTGAAGTATTATAATTCATTGTAATACCTTACTCCTCCGGACTCACTTTTTTGACTTGTTTTGATTGCTTGATCCTATAGTTGAAAGTTAGATTGAATTGCCTTCTCCTGGCTTGAAAATTTGAATCGGTATAAAAGTTTATTCCTTCTGAAACCGAGCGTACTCTTCGTGTATTGAATATGTCGAGAATATTAAAATTGATAGTTCCTCTTCCTTTCAGCACATCTTTACTCAACGAAAGATCTGCGTAATAAAGCGACTTGCGTTTGCCCTGTGCAGTGTTTTGAGGAGCTTCATAATTTCCCCTCACTTGAATATCAAAATTGTTAGATAATGTAAAGCGTGAAGTTTGACGCGCAAACCAACTGTACGTAGTTGCCTTATAGCTTTCCAAAATATTGCTCCCATCTATGTCAGCGTAAAATAAGTTGAAATTAAAATCAAGCTTCCACCACGAAAAGGGCGAGTAACCACTGGTGAATTCTACGCCGGTTGCCTTTTCTGACAAAAGATTTTCAGTTATGGTAACCGAGTTACCTTCATCATCTACCGTTCTGATGCGGTCTATCTTGTCCTTTGTATCGCGATAATATACAGATGAAGAAAACGAGCCATTCTCAAAATGCTTGATGTGTCCGATCTCAAATACGTTGCTAAATTCTGGATTAAGATCAGGATTACCACTAAAGAAATTCCGGCTGTCGGAAAATGTCATAAATGGGCTGAGATCGTTATAAAAAGGACGTCTAACTCTCCGGCTGTAGCTCAATTGAAGTGCATTCTCCTTAGGCAAATCCAAAGTAATGTGAACGCTCGGAAATAAATTAGCATACTTTCTAGGGTTAATATTATTTGTTTCTCGAAGCGTCGTTTTTACATCCGTCCACTCTGCGCGCAGACCTGCCTGGTAAGAAAACTTGTTGCTCTTGTTGCCTACAATCCCATATACCGCATGAATATTCTCATCATATAAAAAAACGTTATCCAATCCGGGCAACGTATCATAACTGCCTTCGCCATTCTGTCTTACAACAATATAGTCATTCACCATATTGCGGAAACTTGTCCGCACTCCGGTTTCCACTTTACCTTCTTTGCCAATGGGCTTAGTGTAGTCCAACTGAAAGAGCCACTGCTTCTCGAATTCGTCGTTGAATGACTTTTCAAGTCTTGAGCTTTCTTGTACTCCATCGGAAGCGAATTGATTTTGGGTGAACAATTGCTGTGAGCTTTCCCAGTTATCAAGAAATTTAACCTCTGCCGTTAGCTCATGCCCTTTCTGCTCGTAGGATTTTTTATAGATCAAAGAATACTCCGAGTTCGGTTCAATTTCATCTTCATCTTGTCTCCGTGTGGTAAAGCTTCGAAGATTTGAAGAATCAAAAAGATAATCTTCATACAAAATATCGGTGAGGCGCGTAACAGCACTCCTTCGATACAAATACGACACGGTCAGTATGTTTTTTTCATCAAAGTAATAATCCAATCCTCCTCGAATATTAGTATTGAAACCATTTATCCGGCCTTCGTTTTTTTGTTGCAGAATGAAGGTCGTATCTCCCCTAAAAATCACAGGCTCAGTTCCGTTCAAAGTTGTATCTATGTCATAAACTTCCTGATATAACTTTCCAACACCAGGCTGTTCGCGATAGGCAATACTGTAGTTAATAAAAAAATTAATTTTCTTATGCCTGTAATTCAGGTTGGCCGCTCCGCCGAAATTAACAGGGTGTCCGGTAATCAATTCAAAGGAGGCATTGAACCCTTGATTTCTTTCCTTTTTCAATACGATGTTAATTATACCTGCCATGCCTTCCGCTTCGTAGCGTGCCGATGGATTTGTAATTACCTCTACACGTTCAATCATACTGGCCTGTAACTGTTGAAGACCGCTTCCTCCTTTAAAACTTACTAACCCGGACGGCTTTCCATCGATCAATATCCGCACATTGTCGCTTCCCCTTAACTTCACAGTTCCCTCAGGGTCGACAGAAACGGACGGAATGTTCATCAGGATATCATTGGCAGAACCGCCTGCATTGGCAAGGTCTGTACCCACGTTAAATACTTTTTTATCAAGCGATAATTCCATCGTACTTTTTTCCGCCTGAACAACTACTTCATCTAATGTCCGTACTGACATCGATAGTTTTATGGTACCAAAGTCATACACCGGGCTCTCCTTGGAAACTTCAAAGTTTGTTGTCTTCAGGGATTTATATCCCATGTAATCAATTTCTGCATAATATCGGCCGAAAGGAATCTCGATTGAAAAATCACCAACATCCTTTGAGATATCACCATTGGCTAATTTTTTATCAACGCTGCTGAAAATCCGGATCGCGGCAAAACTTACAGGCGCGGAAGAAAGTGAATCTAAAATTTTGCCTTTTATTATTCCTTTTCCGGAAGTCTGCCCTGAAACTTCAACTGCGCTCCACAAAAAAATAAATAATGCAGTAAGTATCCGACAGAAAAATCGCCTATCCATTCTATAATTTATACAATCCATAATTTTAACAGCTGGCTGCCAAAGTAGCCGTCAGTTACGTTGGCTCGCCTTAAACGCGAAAGATAGAAGGATATATCTCCACCCGCCGGAAGAATTCTTTATACCTCATGAATTCCTTTTAAGCGGCGAAATCCGATTATACACTCCCGTATGTGCGCAAAATTTATTAAGTTGGGCGTAGCGTGTAGGACTAATTCATATAGATATGTATAAGAAATTTTTACTTTTTGGTGTTGTCATTTCTTTGCTGTCCGCTTGTTCAGATGACGATAAACCAGCGTCGCCCCTAACTGCTTACGATCAAAGCGTCATTGAATATTTCAGTGAAATTGCTTTGGGTTTTGAATTTGGAGGTGCCTCCCAGATCACGCGCAAATGGGCCATCGATATGAAAATATTTGTTGGGGGAAATAAACCCCAGGACTTAATGAATGAGCTGCAGGACATTACAGCCGAAATTAACGCATTAGCCACAGATGGATTTAATATTAGCATTGTTGCAGATTCACTGCAATCCAATTTTTATATTTTTCTTGGCTCTGGTTCACGGTATGCGGAAATTTATCCCTCTCAATCCAGTCTTGTAAATAATAATTGGGGACTGTTTAGTGTTTATTGGGATGGTTCGGATCAACTAAATAAAGGCAATATGTATGTTGACATAATCAGAGCCAATCTTATCGAACAAAAACACTTGCTCCGGGAAGAATTGACACAATCACTAGGGTTAGCAAAAGATTCACCTCGTTATCCGGAAAGTATATTTCAGATGGCCTGGACCACAACGACTGAATATGCTGATCTCGACGAAGACTTGATCAGGTTGTTGTATCATCTAGACATGCGAATCGGCCTGAACAAAGCCCAGGCCGAAGAGCTGTTACGAGACATTATAATAAGTGAAAAATAAATAAAGGTTCGGAGAAAACTTGATCGGGAGGCTTAGATTAAAGAGGAAGCGATCAGCCTTTTTCATCGGATATATCTTGCATCTGAGATTTAAATTGGGTCCTTACATACCAGAAAGAAATAACCAATTGGTTCATTCTCACAAAAAATAGAAAGAAACTATCACCCAAAAACGATATCCATGAAAATCATCAAAACATCAACTACCCGAAGAAATTTCATCAAGACTGCAACGGTCTTTACGGTTGGGGCTACGGGAGTAAACTCTTTGGCTCAATGTGCTAACGCCAACCCCCAGGCAAGCAAGAACGGAGTTTATGTGATAGGCCCAATGGAAGGATACTCTCCTCAAGTAGGAACGCTTGTTTCAATGCTGAACTACAATAGACAAACAATAGTCAATGGGGTTAAGTCTCTGACGATGACAGAACTGGATTACTTGCATGATCCTAAAGCGAATACCATCGGCGCGTTGATTTTACATTTAGGTGCAACTGAAAAATTTTATCAAATAAATACTTTTGGAGGCCGCCAGGATTTTAATGAAGCCGAGAAGAAAATTTGGGGAGCAGCTATGAGTTTAGGCGATGAAGGGCGAAAAAATATAAAGGGTCATGAAGTGAAATATTATTTAGACGCCATTGATGAAGTCAGGCTGAAAACGTTGGATGAATTTAAAAAGAAAGACGATGCGTGGCTGCTCGCTATCGATCCTGAATGGTCAAAAGAAGAACCACTTAATACATATTGGAAATGGTTCCACGTATGTGAACATGAGTCAAATCACCGCGGCCAAATCACGTGGCTAAAAAGTAGACTTCCAGGAGCCAAACCAAACAAGGACTGATTGCCTATTATTCGCTTTAATTTTGCCTGGCGGAACAACGTAGCTACATAGACCGCGACAAGATCTCAATCGCCCTTTCTTGCTCCTTAAAATTCAACGAAGCAAATCCGAGGCGGCTAGCATTATAATTTATGTTTGGGCCATTGTAGATTGCTCCATCACTCATAGCTAATCCCTTTGCCCCGGCTTTCTCAGCCACACGTTTTAGATCTACATTAAATTTCGTCCAAACCGACATTCCACCTTCTGGAATTTTAAACGAAATTTTGTCCCCTATTTTATCTTTTAGGAGTTCGCAAAAAGAATCCCTCCGTTCGCGATAAAGTTTTACCACTTTTTTAATATGTCTGTTCACTGTTCCATTTTTGTATAATTCAGCCAATGCTACCTCCATCAACGTATCGCCCTGGCGGTCAATCCACCTTCTCATTCCAGAAGCTGCGCGTATAAAATTTTCTGGCGCCACCATAAACCCTATCCGGATGGCGGGGACCAGCGTCTTGCTCAATGTTCCAATATAAATCACGTTGCCATGATGATCCAGGCTCGCCATGGGCATCACGGGGTAGCTGGTGTAATGAAAATCATAGTCATAGTCATCTTCAATAATGGCGAATTTATAACTCGCGGCCAATTCAAGAAGCCGGATACGTCTTTCAGGAGTTAGTGTTACCGTAGTCGGATGATGATGATGTGGAATGACATAGAGTAATCGTATCTTTTTCTTTTTGCATAGCACTTCAATAGCATCCACGTCTATTCCATTTTCATCAACAGGAACTCTGTTGATCGTTGCACCAACTTGTTGCAGTGTCAGCGTAGCACCAAAATAGCCAGGTTCGCCAACGATCACATGGTCACCGGGACTTACCAGGAGTCTGGCTGCCAGGTAGATTCCCATTTGTGCTCCTTTTGTTATCAATATATTATTGAATGAAATCGGTAGCCCCCGAGTGTCGTTCAAAAATGGACTCAAGGTTTCAAGAAGAGGGGCCGGGCCTTGGGTACTTCCGTAAGAATAATATTTCTTAAAAGCTCGTTGACGCGTGAGGCTTCTCAGCTCACGCAGGAATAATTCTGTTGGTGCCAGGCGGTTATCGGGAAACCCATCGTTGATCATCAGATTCGCTGTAGGGTTGAAGCGTGATGGAGAAAAGGATATCACTCGTTCATCGTCAAAAGAAAAAATAGTTTGAGAGGGATAGCGTTTAAGAATTTCGTTCTGTTTGATTTTCTTTGGTTTTATTTCGGGTAAGTTCTGCACTACAAAAGTGCCCTTGCGTGGGAGCATTTCAATCCAGCCCTGCGCCTGCAACTCGTCATATGCAGCGAGCATGGTTTTACGATGAACATTTAACAAAGTCGCAAGTTCACGCGAGCCAAGAAGTTTCAAACCCCTTCTTAACTGGCCTCTGCGAATGTTATTAATAATGGAATTTGTGATTTGCAAATAAATAGCCGTATCAGCGCTCTTATCGATCACAATTAATTCTTTCAATGAAATCATATCTGGACTATCTATATTCTTTAAACTGGACTACAAAAGTAGTCCAGAAGAAACCGACTTTTATTATGTCTTACTAGAAAATATTTTTGAATTTTAAACACGCAGCATGAAATCACGGATAAGTATTAACGATTTAGAGCCACGGATTTATCAAGCCATGTCGGCATCAGACAAACAAATCGAATTGTTTAAGCTTGATCCGAAGCTTAAGGAACTAATAAAAGTAAGAGCTTCGCAGATCAACGGTTGCGGCTACTGTATTAATATGCACGCAAAGGATGCGAGAAAACTGGGCGAAACTGAGCAGCGATTATACGCGCTAAGCGCGTGGTGGAAAACCCCTTTTTTTACTGAAGAAGAACAGGTAGCCTTAAAGCTGACGGAAGAAGTAACACTGATTTCAAATCACGGTGTCTCTGATGAAGTCTTTGAAAATGCACTGTCAACATTTGGCCAACAAATGGTGGCACAACTTATTTTTACAATCATCACGACGAACAGTTGGAACCGCATCGCGATTGCGACCCATATGATAGCTGAAAATGATTAACAATCCTGATTGAATTAAAAAATAAAAACAATGAAATCAATTTTCGTCCTTAGTCTAAGCTGCTTACTCTCTGTGAACCTAATATTTGCCCAGCATCACACAGATCCGTCAGTAGGCCAGGACGCTGTTACGTTTAAAGTTATCCTCCAGCAATTATTAACTAAATCCGGATTGGAGAACAAAGAAATAAAAATGTTGATTGTTGACTTTCCTCCTAAAAGCGCATCTGCACCGCATCGCCATCCCTGCCCAACCTTTGGTTACGTATTGGAAGGCGAAATAGAATCTGTTTTTGAAGGCAAAACTTATTTGTATAAAAAAGGCGACTCCTTTTATGAAGTAACAAATGGATTACACAGCAGCTCCAGAAATAATCATCCCTCTAGACCAGCCAAATTACTGGTATTTTTTGTGGGTGAGAAAGATAAACCAAATACTGTTGCTGAAAAGTAGCATATAAATCTGCTTATGATGAATACTTATGCGTCGTAGACAATAGAACTTGGCGGGCCCACAAGCAGTTTGGTTTCCCATAAATAAAACTTGAATGAATACCCTATCAATTCAAAAATGGTTTTATCTCATCTCGCTATCAATTATTTGGGGTAGCAGCTATATTCTCATTAAAAAAGGCCTCGAAGGTTTCGGCTTCATGCAAGCTGCAACGGTTAGGTTACTAGCTGCTGGTCTGACGTTTTTACCATTGGGATTTTATCATTTTCGGAAAATACCTCTCAAAAAATTCCCGCTCATAATGTTGTCTGGCCTATTAGCTATGTTCATACCTTCTTATTTGTTTAGTATATCACAGCAGCACGTCCAAAGTTCACTAGCGGGAATTCTTGTCGCAATGACTCCTTCTTTTACTTTATTGTTTTCTATCATTTTTTTTAAAAAGACTTATTCAAAAATTCAAATAACTGGGCTAGTCTTAGGATTGGTTTGCTCAATACTGTTAAGCTTCATGTCTTCCCCTGGTTTAGGATTGTCCATCAACACCTATGTATGGCTAATCATGCTTTCGACGATAGGGTATGGACTAAATATTAATTTGGTAAAACATTTTTTAGGAAATGTTCCTGCTCAACATATGAGTTCGGTTAGTGTATCGTTGTGCGGATTACTTGCTTTTGGTTTCGTTTTTATTCCCCAGAGAAGCGAATTTCATTTTACTCAAAACAATGTAGGTCCATTGCTGGCTCTATTAGCATTGGGAATCTTTGGTACAGCCTTGGCCCAACTTATTCACAATAAACTTATACTTATTTCTTCACCCCTATTTGCGAGTGCCGTTACCTATCTGATACCGGTTATAGCTATAATTTGGGGTCTGGTAGACAATGAGCCTCTTACACTTTTACATTTTATTTCCTGCATCGGGATTTTGATTTCGGTTTATATGATACGGTCGGAAATTAAAACCAGTAGACCGCTAAAATTTTCCGCAGAAGAGGTGCTCAAATAAGATCCTCTCTTATAATTATTTTTCTGTAACTAGTTGAACACCCTATAATCTATTCCAAGCATAGCGTTTGACAACTTTATTTTCAAACAGAACCGTGAGGTTAGTCATTGTCCTAAAATAGCAAGTTGTCAGATTTAAATAAGTAACTTGGAAGGATGGAGCACTTTGATGCCATAATAATAGGTTCAGGAGCCGGTGGGTTGGCTTCCGCTATTTGTTTGGCAAGAGCGGGGCAGAAAGTGCTGGTGCTTGAACAACATGATGTGCCCGGAGGCTGGTGTCATAGCTTTCAACTTCAAGGCCAACGGTTCTGTCCTGGAGTACACTACATAGGCCTTGTTGACGACGGCCAATCGACAAGTGAATTATATAAAGGATTAGGCGCTGCGAATGACCTCGTATTTTTTAGAATGAATCCGAAGGGGTACGAACATTGCTGGATTGGAAACGAAAAAATTGATATGCCCGCCGGTATTGATGCGTTATATGAAAGTCTATCGAAACGTTTCCCGGATGAAAAAAAGAGGCTTAAAAAATACCTGGTTCTTGTTCGGAATGTAAGCCATCAAATACAATTAATTCCGAAAATGAATGGCTTTTGGGACAATGTTACCATTCCTTTCCGGACCCGGCATATGGGCAAGTACGGATTATTCAGTTTGAAAAGAGTTATCGATTGGCATATTAAAGATCCATTGTTAAAGGCGGTGCTAAATGTTCAGTGTGGCGACCATGGCCTACCTCCATCCAGAGCAAGTTTCCCTATTCATTGCGCCGTAATGGATCACTATTTTGGAGGTGCCTTTTATCCTGTCGGTGGTGGTGGAGGTATAGTTAAGGCTCTGACAAATACCCTTAAAAGATATGGAGGCGAGATCAGAACAAAGCAACATGTCAAGAGCATCACAATTGACAATCGCCAGGCTCTAGGGGTAAAGTTGCAAGAAGGCGAAGAAATATTTGCTAAAACAATAGTGTCAAACGCTGATCCTTCGACAACTTATTTAAAGCTTGTCGGAAGAGAAAATATAAGTAGCAGTCTTGCTAAAAAACTTTCAAAGACTAAATATTCTGCCGCATCACTAATCCTGTTCCTGACGTTGGATCTCGACGTCACAAAAGCGGGTGTAGATTCAGGAAATATGTGGATGCTGAGAGATGCGGATCTCGACAACATATTCCATGAGTTAACAGCTCACAATATTTTAGAAGGAGACGAATTCCCAGCACTTTTTATAAGTTGTACAACGCTTAAGGACCCGTGCAGCTTTAATGGAAGGCATCATAATCTGGAGGTCGTGACATTCATTGATTATGACAGCTTTAGTGAATTCAACAATAAAGAAGATCATCATAATGAGGCCTACGCAAAATTCAAAGAGCGGCTCATTCAAAAATTCATGAATAGTATTGAGAAATTTATTCCCGGTGCTAAACAAAATGTCGTGCAACTTGAATTAGGGACGCCTAAGACAAATGAATTTTATATTCACAGCACGAATGGAAATGTATATGGAACGGAGAAAACATTCAATCAAATAGGCCCTTTTTCCTATCGGAATAAATCCGAGATCAAGAATTTATTTTTATGTGGAGCAAGCACATTATCGCACGGAGTGGGTGGAGCAACGTATTCTGGAATAGCTGCTGCTGCCCAGATTCTCCGTTGCATGCCGCAAGATTTGTTAATACCCGATGAAAATCAAAACATACGAATTTATGACGCAGAAGACAGTTCGACCTGGCCAGAGTGGGTATACCAAAAAAGAAAGGTGCGGGCTGAACGTTTAAAAAGTTCGACTAGCTCCATGCTCTCTAAGTCATAGCTGACAGCTAAAAGCTACACTCCCGCCACTCTCTTTTTATATTCTGCCAGCGCTTCCTCCAAGCGTTGCTTAGCTGTGCTGTCGCCTGGAACATTATGTGAAGGGTGAATGTAAAGTTTAACCCCACGGTCGGCTAGTATTTCAGCCACCGTAGTAACTGTCATCCATACGCACGTAACAAAAGCCATAGTGGAAACCGGTCCAACTTTATCCTGATGATTTTTAAGATCGACCGAAGCATCCACGATCGGAGCACATGAATCAACGACAATATCAGCAACATCAAAAATTGTTTTTCCGGTGGAGTGCCTGGATATTTTTCCTTTCGCTGCAGCGGCGGAGCCATACGCTATAACCTTCATTCCACGTTTCTTTGCCTCCAGCGCCACGTCTATGTTCACATTGTTGATGCCGGTATGCGAAAATAACCACATGGTGTCGCGCGAGTCAAAGGTATATCCTTTCATGATCTCAACTCCATATCCTTCGACACGTTCAAGAAAAACAAACTGATGCACGCCCATTTCCCCCGTAATGCGCGTAAAAAAAGTAAGTGGAAGTTCAATGATTGGGTGGAATCCAACGAAGCCGCCGATACGCGGATACATTTCTTCTACCGGTATGGTGGCATGTCCGCAGCCAAATGTATGAACCCATCGCCCGGCCTCAATCGTATCGGCCATGGCCTTCGCTGCGGCCTGTATATTCTCCATTTGTGTTTCTTCGATGTGAGACATTACATCCCGTGCATTGTTAAGCCATTGTTTCGCTAGCATAAATTTGATTTATAAGTTCTTATGTTTTAAGTTTTTAAGCACACCTATAGATAACACGATCATACAACCCGTCAAAGAAAATGCAATGGTAGTGAAATGTTGTATCCCGTAACGTTCTGCAAGAAAGCCCATCAGATAATTTATTGAAATATTACCGATAAGCCCTATGGAGATAACCATGCTGAAGGCAGTCCCCGAAACGGCAGCATAGCGGTCGCCGACAAAACCAAGCATGACTGGAAAACCGGCCGCCAACCCAGCGCCCAGGGAAATCAATCCGGCTACCAATAAAAAATACGATGTTCCAATTTGCATCAGCAGGCATCCTGTAAAAAGCAAAGCAAAAGAGATC
This sequence comes from uncultured Bacteroidota bacterium, assembly GCA_963837415.1. GTDB lineage: Bacteria > Bacteroidota > Bacteroidia > Cytophagales > Cyclobacteriaceae > Chryseolinea. The sequence goes on from CAWING010000013.1 coordinate 1,095,110, forward strand.
ATCAGTATTACAGTTGAAGAAATTTTCCTGAGTGCACTCCCCAGAATCAATCGCATAAGGGCCATGCCAGTTACATACAGTGACAACGCGTATAAAGATTCACTTATCGAAAGCAGTGACTTTTTCATCAGATAACTCGTGGTCCAGTTATTAATAATGGCTTCGAAGCTGCATTGGCAAAAAAGAAAAAATCCAATAAGAAGTAACAGCTTATCCTTCATTAATTCCAATATACTGGAGAACGATACACCTTGCGCCAGTTTTGCAACGGGGAACCTGGTGAACGTAAACAACATGGCTGCTATAAGGGGAAGGTAACCAACCGCTGATACGATTACCTCAAATGAAAATTCTTTTTCAAGCACTCCAAGAATGAAAGGCATCCCCAACGCTCCAATTGCAAAAAAGATTCCAAGCAAACTCAGGTTCGCACTTTTATTTGTTTTACTGATATCGGACACCACTGCGTTGGTGGCTCCGTTAATAGCTCCTCCCCCTAAACCAAAAAGAAATACGCATACTTTTAATAGACCGAGCGAAGGGGCATAAGCAATTCCCTGAAACCCAGCAAACATGAATAAACAGGACAGAAGTAAAATTAATTTATATCCATAGCGATCCGCAAAAGGTCCGAAGAGAAACGACCCTGCAATAATTCCGAAAGGAAGAATAGAAAATAAAGCCCCAGATGAAAGCTGATCTAGATGAAATTTTTCCTGAAGTCCAGGGGCAACTGAACCCAACGTGATGAGGGAAATTCCGAAAAGCAACATTCCCAGGCATGCCGAGAGAAAAACAGGTCGTGTTGATTGCATGCTCTGATCAGGTCTGGTGGATGTTTTTTAAAGCAAGAAAACCAGCTCCATAAACTGCAGCATCACTGCCCAGCACAGCGCTTTCAAAGCTCACTTGTGTCATGCTGATCGGTTGCGCCCATTTGACAGCTTCGGCTTGAATTTCATTTATGAATTTTACGGCAGGACCAAAAATGCCACCACCAAAAATTATTTTCTCGGGATTGAAAATACTGACAAGATTGGCCGCTGCCATTCCCCAATAAGCGATGCATTCTTGAATAACGATGGAAGCAATCGGATCCTTTTGTTCGAATGCCTCAAATACATGATGTGCGGTTAGCTCATTTGGTGAATAAGTTCTCAGCACAGAATCCGTAGGGTCCGACGTTAGTACTTCGCTGGTAAATTTCGCAATGCCAGCACCCGAAGCATAAAATTCAAAACATCCACATGGAATATATTTGTTGTGAAAAGGTTTTGGCAGGGCCATCCAACCAATTGCTCCGGCAATATCATTTGAGCCTCGGAGAATATTACCATCCACTAGTATTCCTGCGCCTATGCCAGTACCCACGGCGATAAATATCGCGTGCCTGCAATCTTTAGCATTACCTTGCCATTGTTCTCCCAGTATGCTACAAGCCCGGTCACTGTCAATGTTGACGGGAATCGTTCCAGCGACTTGCTCAATATCTTTCAATAAAGGATAATCCTCCCAACCTGCGATGTTGGGTGCCCAAACCGTTCCGGCTTTTTGCCGGCTTATTCCTGGAACGGAGATGCCGATCGACTTAATAGAGGATGCTTCCGAAGCAACATGTTTTTTTACTTGGTCTGCCATCAACTTTCCAACTTCAAAACCCTTTCGGGTTCCTATTGAAGTTATGTCTTTGGACAAAAGACTGCCTGACTCTGAAAACCGAGCCACAGCCAGTTTTGTTCCACCTAAGTCAATTCCGAGTATAGCCATATTTCAAGTCAATGTACAATTCATTTTAACATTTGATCAATTCGAACAAAGTTGTAGCCATTGCCTTGTAATTTATTTATTAGATCGTCAAGCCTATTATAGAACTTATCCGTTCGTCTCGGGTCCGTTCCGATGTGCATTAATAGAATGAATCCATTAAGCCCATTGGGATTTTTGGCTTCATAATTCATGATTGAATCAAAGATTTCATCGGAAGATCTATAGCTCTTCATTTCCGGATATGTATAATCCGCTGCCGAACGGGTTCCTGGCGAGAAATTTATAAGTTGTAAATGTAACGCCTCTGTCCAACTCACAATCCATCCATTATACCATTCATACGGCGGCAGAAAATATGGAGCCTCTCTTTTCTTTATTCCATATGCTGCCATGCGATTATAATTTTTTTTCAGGTCGCGGGTGAATTCCTTTTTTGTAACAAGCAAACTATCCCGTACAGTCCAGTCAGCATAAAGAAGATGTTTGTCCGAGTGGGCTCCCATATAATGGCCATCGCGCTTCAACTGACTGATTATTGCTTTGAATGCTAGCGTTGCATAGAAATTTCCCGTTAGGAAAAATGAAGCCTTTACTTTATTTCTATTCAAAACACTTTGTATAACTGAGCCTCCATCGGCAAATTGATCGCCCGTAAATACCAATGCAATGTCCTTCGTTGACACATCCCCTCTGACAATAGCTCCATATGCATCGACTATTACTTTTTTTCCACCTCGAATTTCTGGACTTAGGTTCCCTTGTCCAAATGTTGTTGACACGGTTAAACTAAAAAAAAGAATACGGCTGAATAAGCCCGGAATATTAATATCCATCAGCACAACGTCCGGACTCGATAGATGCAATTGCATGTTGAGAAAAGGAATAACAGGATATTGACGTCAATTTAGCAAATGATCCCCTTTAAATGTTCCACTGACTACTACTGAATCTACATCATATACGCAACCCGAAGAAGAAAAACATCGGCAGGTAGCAATAAATGACCCCTCCATATGGTTATTAATGCTGGTAAATGTTACAGTTCCTCTATTTTGTACTGGGAGGTTCGAATAGATAGCAGAATTTGCTCCGTTGTCCTTTCTATACTCACACGAAAAACTATAGGTTCCTGGCGTGGGCACACAATCGGCAGCGGTGCTACCAAAAGCAATAAAAGTGACAACTCCATTGGATCCATTTGTACCGCTGTATCCATTCACAAACGTTCCGCCCCATATAGAACACCCCATCTCCACATTTGTCCCTGTTGCATCCAGCCTTAGTATTTCCCCCGAAGAAAAAGTGACGGTCGCCTTCATTTCATTATTGTTTGGGGGTTCGTCATCATTCTTACATGAGAGGAAACAGATTGTTAACAACAAACATAATTTCTGTTTGATATTTTCTTTTCTCATTGTCATTGGAGTTAGGCGGAAAAATTTAATCAATAACTTAAGATCACTTAAGTAATTGAATATAAGCAATTTTTGGCTCTCATCCTTTGCCCTGTCAGTGTCAGCTAATTTTGGAGCGCGTGAGACTCAGTCAAGTTTGAAAATTAACCTCCACTCTCACTCAAACCTTTTGTAGGGCGAAATCTGAAAATTACAAATGATTGAAACCCGCGTTTTGAATCACACGGGATTTCAATGGCCTCTTCTTGTAAACCCACGTATTGCAAAAACTGAATTAAGACTGTAAGAAATAGTACCATCATGGTTCGATGCAATCTTAGGAATTCGTGATGGACGTGAAACTATTCTATTTTCACCTTATCCAAAACAACATCATACTATAGCATGCGTCGTCCATCCGTCGGGGTTTTTGATACCTGCACTTGCCTTGCATGATAAAGTCATTCTGATTTCCTACTTTCAGGATTGAAGTTTAAGAAAATATCAAATAAAAAAATGTTTTCTGATGCCAGATGCTACTGACCAAGCAAAGCAAAAGACAGACTTAAAGTTATTGCCAGAATTTGCGCGCTTTCTATTAGACAATCACCAGGAGGAATTTTTAAAAGTGTCACTTCAACTCTTGCGAGAGCTCAAGGTTCCCTTACTTAATTTTTTAACGGACGCTGAGATTGAAACATTAGCACACAAAAGCACATCGGAATTGTTATTGTACCTATCTCAAAATAATTCCACGCTTCATATCGAAAAAACCATTGAGCGGTGGAAATTAGATCAGTTCCCCAATGTAAAACGAAATCTTGTCGTGGTGGATGATATCACGCTCGTTGGTTATTCCCGTAAACTGGCTTTCTTAAAATTTCTCCCAATGTATACCTCCGATCCTGTTCAACTTCTGGAACTGGTTAAGGAAATCGAAATGTATATTTTAGAATATACTTCTTCTACATTTAAAGCTTTTGTAAACATTATAGACGGCCGTATCAACGAGCAGGTTCAACGCCTGGAGGAAAGCGAAACGCTTTTTAAACAAGCCCAAGCCATAACACACATCGGAAATTATGTTTGGGATCTGCTGGCCAACGACCTTTCCTGGTCAGATGAACTATATCGAATTTATGAATTGGAACCCGGCAGCGGGATCACGAATACCATGATCGGTGCGTATAATCACCCCGATGATGGAGAGATGGTTACATCACATATAACACGAGCACTTGAAACGTTGGAGCCCTTTGATTTTTACTATCGCATTGTTCTATCCGATAAGCGGGTAAAGACCCTTCGCGCTCAAGGTCGGATAATGGTGAATGAAAAGGGTGAACGGTATAAAATGTTCGGCACAGCCCAGGATGTAACCGACCGACAGAATCTAATTGAAAAGCTTCAGGAGAGTGAAAAACTTTACCGGCAAGCAGAAACGATAGCGCACATAGGGAACTGGCACTGGGATGTAGTTCGAAATGAAGTAACGTGGACAGATGAACTTTTCAGGATGTATGGCCTTGAGCCGCAATCTATAGAGGTAACATATGAACGTTATCTTGAATACGTACACCCGGATGATCGTGACATGCTCACGAATATTATTTCCCGGTCGTTGCATTCCAAATTGCCTTATGAATTTTTTCACCGCATTATCAGCCACGATGGAAAAGTAAAAACATTACATTCACGAGGTGAGGTTCTGACTGATCCTCGAGGCCACGTGTATCAACTAATAGGCTCAGCGCAGGACGTAACTGAACAAAAGCAAATTGAAAAACAATTATTCGAAAACCAGACTTTCATTCAAAAAATTGCGGATGCCATCCCCGCCATTATCGCATCTTACAATGTTAATACCGGCAAGTATTCATTTATCAATCAGGGATTAATGAAGTTACTAGAATACGATCCTCAGCAGGTGTTAGAGGAGGGCGTAGGTTTTTTTATAAACCTGATTCATCCGGACGACCTGGCTCCATTGATGGAGCGAAATAGTGAGGCTCTTCAGCTGGCTAATCAGCAAGTTAACAACACCGAGCCTATTGTTGAATTTCAATATCGCATGAAGCATGAGAATGGCGAATACCGGTGGTTTCATACCTTCGGCACTATTTTCGACCGCAACCAACAAGGCCTCGTAGAGCACGTGCTCAATATTTCACTGGATATCACCGAACGTGTAAAAGCGGAGCATGTATTGGTTCAGCGCACACATGAGCTTCAACAATCGAATGCCAGCCTGGAAGAATTCGCTTATGTAGCCAGTCATGATCTTAAAGAACCACTTCGGAAAATATCCATTTTTGCTAACCGTCTAGCCATGATTAGAGACAGTTATACTGAAACGGAGCAGCTTAATCTCGATAAGATCAATAACGCTGCCGTTCGCATGCAGCAAATGATTGATGACCTTCTGTCCCTTTCTTTGATTTCCGCAACTATGAAGACGGAGTATTTCGATCTGGACAAGCTACTCCATGAAGTTTTACAAACCTTTGAATATAAAATTGAGGACTTAAAGGCGAAGATCACATCAGATGGTCTGCCCTCTGCTTACGTGGTGCCTTCCCAGATTCGGCAACTATTTCAAAATCTGATAAGCAATTCGCTGAAGTTTATTCGTCAGAATGTACCGCCCGTCGTTACCGTCACCCACCGCTATCTGTCGCCAGCAGATGTCGCACAATATAATTTGCGACTGACAAATCACTACTTACAACTTCAGTTTTCAGATAATGGAATAGGTTTTGAAAAAGAATTCGAGGAGAAAATTTTTGCTGTATTCCAGCGGCTACACCACAAAAATGAGTACGAAGGAACCGGGATTGGATTGGCGATATGCAGGAAGATTGTAAAAAATACCGGAGGCGCAATTGTAGCCTCGGGGATTCCGAATAAGGGTGCTACGATTACAATTATACTTCCACAATAGGCTTTAAAATCTGTTGACATTAAGATAACTTCGATTACGATCTATCGGACTTAACCGACCAACTAAATGTGGAACACTAATTCATTGTGGTTTGAAGTGGCTATTGTTAGCACGATTACCGCTGTAGGAAGTATGATTTTCAGTCACTTTGAAGAGCGGACTCCAAAATGGAGGAAAATTTTAAAGTTTTTATTTTTTGTTCTGGCTATCCCTTTAATTTCTGCTACGCTCGGTAGAATGTGGTCCTTCGCCTTTTTAGCCTTGATGATTCTTGTTGTTCTCTTTATCCATGCCATATGGCTTCCAAGAAAAGGTATTAATGGTTGGACTGGCGAACCAAAAGATAAATACTATGAACTGAGAGGTTGGAAAAACATGAGCCAAGCAACTGATCCCACTCCTCTTTCAAAAGAGGACGAAAAAAAGTAAAGTGTAATTCCTCTCCTTATATCAATACAATATCACTGCTAATTAAATTCATAAATTCAATTCAACGACTGTTTGCTTTAAGTTTGGTAAAAGGTTGAAGAGAATAGCGATTATTTTTTATCACTGCTTATATTTGCCCGTTTTTAAAATTCAATTTTATGGTAGTGTTAAAATTCGGAGGCACATCGGTTGGGAAACCGGAGCGCATGAAAAAAATTGCCGAACTGGTGTTAGGCACTCCGGGGAAAAAAATTGTGGTCCTTTCCGCTCTCTCGGGAACTACGAATACATTGGTAGCCATCGGAGATCATCTCCTAGCTGGGCAGCGGGCAAAGGCGGAAGAAGAAACAGCTGCACTTGAAAAGCACTATCAATCTTTTATAAAGGAACTATATGCCAGCGAATCCTATCAAGCCATAGGTCAGGAAATAGTAAGGCGTTTTTTCATTTTTATGAGAATGCTTGCTGCCGGCCAATTTGATAATAAAGGGTATCGCGAGTTGCTGGCGCAAGGAGAACTGATCTCCACAGAATTATTTTACCAACATTTGCAAGAGCGCAAGATCAGCGCACGATTGTTGCCGGCGCTTTACTTTATGTCAATTGATGAAAATGATGAACCTGAGCTGGAGAAAATTTCTGAGCGATTAAAACCATTAGTTAATTCGTTAGTTAACATAGACATCATTATTACGCAGGGTTACATCTGCAGAAATAACAGAAACGAAATTGACAATTTAAAAAGGGGTGGAAGTGATTACACTGCCTCGCTGATCGGCGCAGCTATTCGCGCGGAAGAAATTCAAATCTGGACGGATATTGATGGGATGCACAATAATGATCCACGCATTGTTAAGAAAACAATTCCCATTTCCGAACTCACTTTTGATGAGGCTTCTGAACTTGCTTATTTCGGCGCAAAGATTTTACATCCTTCTACCATTGTTCCCGCTCAGAAATATAATGTGCCGGTACGTTTAAAAAATACCATGGATGAAAAAGCGCCAGGCACCATTATCACGAGCAAAGGTACGATCGGTTCATTTAAAGCAATCGCCGCAAAAGATGGTATCACTGCGGTAAATATCCGCTCATCGCGCATGCTTATGGCCTATGGATTTTTGCGCCGGGTGTTTGAGGTTTTTGAAAACTATAAGACTTCTATTGACATGATCACTACATCTGAAGTGGCTGTGTCTTTAACCATTGATAATGACACACAACTTTCTTCCATTGAAATAGAATTAAAAAAATTCGGTACCATAGACGTAGATAAAGACCAAACTATTATTTGTATTGTCGGGCAAAAGATCACCGAACAAAAAGGAGTGCTTCAAAAAATATTCGATTCCCTTAAAGATATACCTATCCGGATGGTTTCATGCGGCGGTAGCACAAACAATGTTTCTGTACTGGTGGAAAAACAATACAAGGAAAAAGCGTTAAATGTTTTGAATGAAGGTTTGTTTGGGTTGAAGTAGTCATTAGTTCTTCATCCCGGTTGATTTACCTTTACTAAATAACGTTATGGCAGCATGAAACTAACCCGACTGTTTACTGATTTTTTTGAAAGTGAAAAGGCTGGAAGTATAATCTTAATCTGCTGCACCTTAGTTTCTCTTGTATTAGCCAACTCTGTTATCCAACCAGAGTATCTAAGGTTTTGGAATATCGTGTTTGCCGGTCACACCATTACTCATTGGGTGAATGATGGGCTGATGACAATTTTTTTTTTACTAATAGGGTTGGAACTGGAACGAGAAGTTTATATTGGAGAACTCTCGACTCTTAAAAACTCAATGCTACCCATCATCGCGGCATTAGGTGGCATGTTGATTCCTGCTGGCCTGTATGAGATCTTTAATTATGGAACGGATACGCAATCTGGAGCAGGCATTCCAATGGCTACGGATATTGCTTTTGCAATTGGAGTTCTTTCATTGTTAGGAAATCGTGTTCCTGTGTCGTTAAAAATATTTCTTACTGCACTTGCTGTAATTGACGATCTAGGTGCGATCCTGGTGATAGCTTTTTTCTATACTTCAAATTTGTCTTTCTTCAACCTAAGTATTGCGTTGGGTATTTTTGTTTTGCTGTTGGCCTTAAACCAGTTTAAGGTAACTTATTTAATACTCTATCTGATCGGAGGTATAGCCATGTGGTATTTTATGCTTCACTCCGGCGTGCATCCCACTATAACCGGCGTAATGCTCGCATTCGCTATTCCATTTCAGAACGGAACAGAAGGCACTATTTCATATCGACTTCAGCATTGGCTTCACAAGCCCGTTTCGTTTTTTATTCTCCCGGTATTCGCATTGGCAAATACATGCCTGATCATACAGGGTGACTGGATGAGTGGACTGGCGAGACTAAATAGCATTGGCATTTTTGCAGGCTTGGTTATTGGCAAACCTTTGGGTATTTTCCTTTTCAGTGCCTTGGGCGTATTAACCAGGATATGCGTATTGCCAAATGATTTCCGATGGAAAGAACTAATGGGGGTTGGCTTTCTTGGCGGGATTGGTTTCACGATGTCAATATTTATTACCCTTCTCGCATTTGATGATGTTCTCATTATTGACACCTCCAAAATTGCTATTTTGCTTTCCTCACTATTGGCCGGGACGATTGGATTCATCTGGCTTAAAATTGTTTTAAAGAAGCCAGCAGATAGCCGCCAACGCGCCCACTAGGGTCATTTAACTAGATGATAAGAAAATCCAACAAACTGTTTATACAAGTTGCTTCAAAGCTATTTCAAACGAAGCTTGTGCTAAGCCCGTTTTGTATGGATTTAACGCATGCGTTTTTTGTAACGCCTGTTTTATCGTGGTCGTGATATCATTAAAAATGGAGGCATCATCCATCGGTGCTTCCTTTTCCATAAAGTAAGTGGCTACGCGTGCCTTACCACAATTCGCTATAAAGTCGGGAATGACAGAAAACTTTTCATCTGCATACAATCCAATAGGCCCAAGAAAAATTTCGGGGTCAAAAAAAGGAACGTTCGCTGCACAGGGAAAAACTTCAATCTTGGAGGCAATCATTCGGTCGACCTGATCTTTGATGATTAAATGGGAGGTAGCCGCAGGAACAAAAATTTCAAATTCAAGATCCCAGATTTTTTGGTTCACCATAAAAAAAGGAAGCATCTGTTTGGATACCAGCTTATTTCCATTTCGATTTGACACGAAATTTTTTATTTCCTCCGGAGAAAACCCCTGTTGATTTATCAATCCACCCTCGTGACTCACAATGCCAACAATTTTAACTCCCATTTGGGCAAGGTAAAATCCTGCCGCGGCGCCTACGTTTCCCCAACCCTGTATTACCGCACGTTTCTTTTTAATGTCGCCGCCCCACATTTCATAATACAGCTTCACAGCTTGTGCTACTCCAAAACCAGTAGACATATGTGCAATGGTAAATTGTTTTTCAAGCGAAGGGGTGTATCGCTCATCCTCAATCACTTTCGCTACACCTTGTCTCAAATGTTGGATACGAGTTGATTTTTCCTCTTCCGAAGATCTGTAGTATCCGGTAAATACACCTTCCTGAGGGTGTAGTACACCAATTTTTTCAGTAATCGGAATTATTTCCTCAAGTTCATTTATACTAATATCACCCCCCGTGCCATAATAGTATTTTAATAGGGGCTTAACCGCAGCATACCATCGTTGGAGCACGCCCTCCTTTCGCGGATCGTTCGGGTTAAAATTAATTCCGGAATAGGCACCTCCGATGGGGGGTCCTGAAACGGTGAATCTTACTTCCATCGTTTTGGCCATGGACTCAACTTCTCGTTTATCAAGCCCTTTGCGCATGCGAGTTGCACCTCCTGCCGCACCTCCACGCAACGAATTAATTACAACCCAACCTTCTGCCTCGGTTTGATTGTCTTTCCATTCAAATACAATTTCGGGACGAGTATTTTCGAATTTTGATAGATGAAGTTTCATTTCAATTCCAAATTAGCACGAAGCTACCGGGAGTTTAGAGTACACGTAAAAAATTTAATTCAATTATAATCCAACCAAACCATCTCCACAACTTATTTTTTCAGGGCCCGGTTATTCTCTTAAGACAATTTGGTTGCCCGTGAATGCGCAAAAAGAAAACACCAATATTTCTCTAAGTTTTTACCATGTCTTATCGGAGAAGTATCAAAATGATGGTATTACCACAATGTTCCAACAAACATGAAACAAAAAATGAGTCAAAGGTTCCTTTTCGAGGAACATAAAACTTGGGAATTTCTTTATCAGAATTGATAGCATGGAAATTTCTTTGCATATGATTTCAATAAAGATACTCAGCCAATTGATACCAACGAACAAATATCATATGCACAATCACGGGAACGCTGCATGCCACGCATGAGTCCGATCACTTTAATGTTATTCTTCGAATCCATACTTTTGATTTTGGCATTCTTATTTGGACTAATGTGAGAGGCAAAAAATTGCGGAAGGATTTAATGATAACAGAAATGAATTTAGTTATTGATTACGGCAACTCGTCAGCCAAAGTAGGGATTTTTGATGCTCATGAGTTGATTGAGGCACGCATATTCGAGCGCGATGAGGAATTAAAGGATTTCTTACAAAACTTTTCTGCTGAAAACATCATCATTAGCTCTGTAACCCATGACGCCGTCACAATATCGAATTGGGCCAAGCAAGTAGAAAAAAAATTCATTTTGAATTCAAGCCTTCCTTTGCCAATAAAAAACCTTTATGCTACGCCACATACGTTAGGTGTGGATAGAATTGCAGGGGTATGCGGTGCGCATGATAAATTTCCAGGAGCAGCCTGCCTTGTTATTGATGCTGGCACTTGTATTACATATGACTTTCTAGACGCCAAGGGAAATTTCTATGGAGGTGGCATTTCTCCCGGATTAAAAATGCGTTTTCAGTCAGTTAATACATTTACAGCAAAATTACCGTTAGTCGAAGTGGTCGAGCACGCAGAGCTTATCGGCAGTACCACGGAAACCTGCATACAAAGCGGCATTATAAACGGAATGACAGAAGAAATAAAGGGAATAATAATGCGATATCAACAAAAATTCGAGGGTTTAAAGGTGATTTTATGCGGCGGTGATGCCCGTTTTTTTGAAAACAAATTGAAAGGGCCCATATTTGCGCTCCCTGAACTAGTGCTCAGCGGATTAAACAGCATTTTGATTTATAATGTCGGTGGTTAAAACGTGTTTTTTGGGACTTGCTGTTGTGCTTTTCGCAGCAAAGGTGTGGGGTCAAGCAGCGCCATCTCCTTTTACAGACTTCGGTATCGGTCATTCATATGGCAATTCCCTTATTCATAATCAAGGTACGGGAGGATTGGGTGTAAGCCATCCTCAATTCTGGTATCTTAATAATCAAAATCCCGCCTTGCTTGTATTTAATGCCTTTACCGTTTTTGAAGTCGGGACAATCTATGAATCGAACACGATAAAAGCAGATACAATAAATGAAAAAAATGAAGGGGGTAACTTGAGTTATTTGGCTGTTGCCTTTCCTATAAAAATAAATAAGTGGACCACATCGGTCGGGTTGATGCCCTATACCCATGTGAGTTATAATCTTAGCTTTCCGGAATATGTTAAGAATTCAAATGGAGCGGTGGTGGACACCCTTGGCGCCACCCAGGCAGGAACAGGCGGGCTAACACAATTATACTGGTCGAACGGTGTTAGGTTAACCAAATCTTTAAGCGTAGGGCTTAAATCCACCTATGTATTTGGGCCTATAGACAATGTTTATTCAAACCTGCTCAACAATACAGCAAATGGGTCTATTCCTTATTTTGTGAGTGTAGAGGAAAAAACTACTGTCAATGACTTTAATTTTGCACTCGGAGTTTCCTATAGTCAGGATTCGTTAGGCGGCAAAGATGACCACCGGTTCAGTGTGGGTGCCGTATACGAATTTGGCAGCAAATTGAAAAGTAAATTAAACCGGCAAACGTTCCGAATGACTCTTTCAGGCGATACGGTAGAGCGCTACCCGTTCTCAACGATCCATGGAAAAATACAGTTGCCTGCCTCAATCACCCTAGGTGTTTCGTATGGAAAAGGCGCGAAGTGGATGTTCGGTACTGAGTTTTTCTACCAGGATTGGTCTTCTTTTAAAAGTGTTAATAAAGACGACGAGGGGCTTGGTGAGGCGTGGCGTTTTTCTTTAGGAGGTGAATACACCATAGATCCAACCACAGTAGAAAGTTATTTAAAACGCATTACGTTTAGAACCGGTTTAAGTTTAGAGCGTTATCCTTTTTTGGCGAATAACAAGCCGGTAAACGATCTTGGCATCAATCTTGGTCTCTCGCTACCAGCAGGACGATCGAGTATTGATTTGGCTTTCAAGTTCGGAAAGCGAGGGAATAGGAATGATAATATTTTAGAGGAAAGTTACTTCAAAATATATTTTGGACTGACTTTCAATGATCAATGGTTCATTAAAAGAAAATTTGACTAGCGGAACCAAAGTATAAACATGCAAGGTGATTTGTCTAAACCATAAATTGAAAAAGGCCATACACAAGCTATGGCCTTCTTCTTTTACCATGACGCGATTATTTTTTATTGCTTTTATTATTGCTGCATTCAGTTGTACTAAAACGGAGTTTAAAGAGCCGGTTGAGTATAAAGGTCCCGTGCGCGAAGGAGAGAATGTGGAGCTTTATAATAGTGAAAATGACCGCGTGAAATCAAAAATCGTAGCCGAGCTTGTCTATGAATTCGAAAATGGCGATATGGAATTTCCGAAAGGTGTTTACGTCGAAATGTATAATGAATTCGGACGGCTGGCCTCTACGTTGCGAGCTAATCATGCTAAATATTTTAAGGAGGAAAAACACTGGCGTGGCCAGGGAAAAGTTGAAGTGAAAAATGTGGAAAGAAACGAGCAATTAAACACCGAAGAACTTTTCTGGAACCCTGTGACCAAAAAAATATTTACCAGTAAATTTGTTACCATCAAGCAGCAGGGGGATGTCATCTATGGCATCGGCCTTGAGGCAAAGCAAGACCTTTCTGATTATGTTATCCTAAAACCAAAGGGAGAATTCGAAGTGAAGGAATAACCCGTAACACTTACTAAATATGTCCTGCAAGTTACAAGCTTGAACAATTCTTCTAAGCGACTGGAAACACTCGAGATTAATAGTTCAAATACTCCTTATTCTGTCGATCTCTTGACTCTGGGACCTCCAAAACCCCCCAAAGGAAAATTCGTTAATTTTACAAGAACATGAAACTCGTTGATGTTCTTGTACTCTCTGCTGCAATTGCATTCCTGATTATTGGCATCCACCAAACGATGACGCTTGGCTTTGAAAAAGCATATTGGGTTCTGATGCTACCCCTCATCTTATTTTTTGTGTATAACTTGAGGAGGAAGAAATAAGCCATGGATTCTATTCTCCTTCTAGGTATCATCGTCTCTTGGATTTTTTCCTTCTTCTTTTCATGTGTTGAAATTGCCTACTTGAGTGCAAACAAACTCCAGATTGGGGAAGGCTTAAAGGCCGGCAGACTGTCGGCAAAAATTATATTTTACTTTACAGAGCGTCCTCACTGGTTAATAGGGACTACCCGCGTCGGCTACTGCGCGGCGCTTGTTTTTTTTAGTTACTTCATGGCGCAGATGCTATTGCCGATAACCGCCAACATTCTACCTCATGCTTTGCAGCATATCCTTTTCACTATCTTCATTCAAATAATTTTATCGACGCTATTAATTTTATTTACTGCACAATTTCTTCCAAAAACGTTGGGTAACATAAACCCCAATGGAGTTCTTTCCCTGTTGGCGATACCGATCTTTATTTTATTCATAGCTCTATTTCCGTTTACTTATTTAATCATGGCGTTCTCCAAATTTGTAATTGTGCATATGCTGGAGCTAGAGTATAATGAAACAAAACCTCTTTTCGGACTTACCGACCTAAACCAATATTTTAAAAATATTTATAATGTCAAGAATGACGACGGCGAACTTCAATTAGATAAAAAAATACTGCACAATGCGTTGGAATTTAAGACGGTAAAAATTCGTGAGTGCATGATACCTAGAAATGAAATTACGGCCGTCGAGATGACTGACAGCATGGAGAAATTGCAGCAAACTTTTGTGGAAAGTGGACACTCTAAAATTATTATTTACAGGAATACCATAGATGATATTGTTGGATATTGCCACTCCGCTGCCCTCTTCAAAATGCCAACGAAGATTGAAGACATTCTTACTTCCATTATTACAATTCCTGAAACCACGTTGGCCAATGAATTAATACTCCGGTTTATAAATGAGGATAAAAGCCTCGCTGTCGTCATGGATGAATTCGGCGGCACAGCTGGAATTGTCAGCAGAGAAGATGTTATAGAAGAAATTTTTGGGGAAATAGAAGATGAACATGATGAAGATGATCTGATCGAACAAAAGCTCGATGAATCCACCTATCTGCTAAGCGCCCGGCTCGAAATTGATTACCTGAATGAAAAGTATAATTGGCAACTTCCTATTGGGGAATATGAAACGTTGGGGGGACTAATCCTGTCATATACAGAGGACTTTCCGCACCCGGGGGAAACAATAACAATTGCACCCTTTGTTTTCGCGATTCAAGCTACGCGCGACAATCGAATTGAGACTATTATAGTTATACTGGAAACAGCAACTCAGGAGCGTTAACCCTGTTTTGAGCCCGGAAAGCGTTTTTATAATCTGTTTTTTGGCTTTTATATCCTCTCTTAAAGTCTTTTTAAGATGTATATTTTTCTAATAAAGAATCCGGGTTAAATTTGCGGCTCTTTAAAATTACTTTATGGCATTGATTGGAACATTGCGCAATAAAATGGGTACCTGGGTGGTGGTATTCGTATTTGTCGCGATTGCAGCATTTATATTGGGCGATCTTTTTAGCGGAAATTCTTCCATTTTAAATTGGGGCCGAAATTCTGTCGGTGAAATCGGTGGGCGGGAAATTTCGCATGAGGAATTTCTATCCGCTATCCGCGAACGCGAAGCGAACTATTTTCTTCAATTAGGCCGCGAACCCGGAGAGCGGGAAATGCCCGCCGTGCGTCAACAAGCCTGGGATTTGCTCATCTCTCGATATGCGATCCAGTCAGAGTTCGCTAAAGTTGCGATAAAAGTTACTGATGAGGAAATATGGGATATGATTCAAGGTAAAAATATTGATGAGAATGTAAAACAAGCTTTTACCAACCAAGAGACGGGACAATTTGAACGAGAGCGTATCATGTCATATCTCAATCAACTAAAGACAATGCCTCAGGGCTCAGAGGCGCGCGTTCGCTGGGAACTTTTTCAACGTGACCTTAAGCCCGGAAGGGAGCGTATTAAATATGAAAACCTGCTGATAAAAAGTAATTATATCACCTCCGCAGAGGCCGAACGAGAATACCATGTTCAGACGGATGTGGCTGAAATAAAATACGTGTTTGTTCCGTATTATGCTGTAAGTGACTCAGCCGTTAAAGTTACCGATGAAGACCTGAAAGCTTATTACAATAAAAATATTGAACGTTATAAAACCGAAGAGAGCCGGGACTTAAAATATATCAACATTCCAGTAATTCCTTCTGCCGCGGATACGCTAGCCTTACGAAAAGATCTAGCGCAGGATGTAAATGAATTGAGAACTACTCAGGACGATTCAATTTATGTAGTCACAAATTCAGATGGCCAAAACCCATTCTCAAAATATACGCCATCTACATTGCCTCCTTTTATTAGTCCAGACAGCGTTATCCAGGGAAAAGTGTTTGGGCCTTTTCTGGATGGGGAATGCTTATAAGGTGGTTAAAATTTCCAAAATATTTAAGGATACAGTGTACAGCGCCCGCGCAAAACACATCCTTATTAAATGGGCTGATACAAGTGATGCAGCCAAAAAAGAAGCAAAAGACAAAGCGCAAAATATTTTAAAAGATATCAAGGGAGGAGCGGATTTCGGGGCTAAAGCCCGAGAATTTGGAACTGATGGAACCGCATCGCGTGGAGGTGATCTGGGCTGGTTACAAGTGGCCAAATGGTAAAACCCTTTGAGACGGCTGTTTTTGCTGCCGCTAAACCTGGCCTGTTAAACAACATCGTGGAAACGGAGTTTGGCTACCACATTATTGAGGTAACGGATGTGAAAGATAATACAGCCTATAAGATTGCCGTGATTGAACGCCCCGTCGCCCCGAGCGATGCGACGCTTAACGAAGCTTTCCGCAAAGCAGAAGCTTTTGCAAGCGACCTCTCAGATCTGGATGACTTTGAGCAACGAGCAAAGGAACAAGGCCTAACAGTTTCCGAAGCGAAAAACATTCTCGCTGGCGACCGGCGCATTGGAACGATGGGTGAGGCCCGTGAAGTAGTGCAATGGTTATTCCGTGATGCGTCAGAAGGAAAGATTTCTCAGGTTTTTGACTTGCAAGATCAGAACGTAGTAGCCATAATGACCGGTGAGGTTAAAAAAGGATATAGACCCCTTGAGGCAGTAAAGAATGAAATTACCCCCGCCGTTCGCAATGAACTTAAGGGTAAAATAATTACAGAAAAGCTCAAAGGACTAAAAGGTACGCTCGAAGAAATTTCCACGGCCTACGGCCAGGATGCAAATGTTTATACAAGCAGTGACTTGAAATTGAGCAGCAATTCATTGCCGACAGTGGGATTTGATCCACAGGCCGTCGGCCTTGCTTTTTCTCTTGAAAACGGGAAGCGATCGGACCCTTCTGCAGGTGAAAATGGTGTTGCCATTATTGAATTGCTCAATAAAACCATTGCACCAAGCTTTGACCGATTATAGTACTTATAAGACTCAATTGGAGCAAGGGCAATACGAACCGCAGCAGCTTGGGTGTTGCTGAAGCCATCAAAGAAAATGCGGATATTGTAGACGAGCGCTACAAATTTTATTAAGTCTCATTATCTTTTGACACATTCTCACAAAATTTAGTAAGCGGCCATTTGAATTATGGATCAGAACTGGATCGATTCTTTCCGAGAAAAGCTTGACCAGCACTATACCTGGCCTTCGTTATACGTTTTTAAATTTATTGTACCCACAGGTAAAGAAGACGAGGTAAAGCAGTTATTTCCATTGCACGCGGCAGCAGAAAAAATATCGAAGCAAGGGAATTACAAGAGTGTCACGGTTGAAATGATGATGCTTTCCGGAGAAGCTGTACTCGACGTTTACATTCAAGCGTCAAAGATTGAAGGAATTGTGGCGCTTTAACTGTTATTCGAACTTGTTGATTATCAATTTATTTTTCAGCATTGTCATCGTGACAAGGTTCTATTCGCTATTTTGAAAATCGTAATTAGTATAAACTAAAAGCTTATGAAATGGACAACGGAAAAGAATAAAATGAAGAAGACTTTTACATTTAAGGACTTTCCAGAAGCATTTGCTTTCATGACTCAGGTTGCAATGATAGCTGAGAAAATGAATCACCATCCTACTTGGACCAACACCTGGAATAAAGTAAGCTTCGAGCTTTCTACCCACGATGCAGGCGATATTGTGACCGAACGCGACCGGAAACTAGCGGAAGCCATTGATAAATTAGTAGAATAACCTCGCCTTTTTACAATGGAAAAAAGCGATATGATCTACGGCACCCGAGCCGTGATAGAAGCTATTGCTGCCGGAAAAAATATTGATAAAGTAATGATCCAATCGGGATTGACGAACGATCTTGTTAAGGAACTTATAGCAGTAGCCCGCAATAATAACATACCGATAGCCTTTGTCCCCGTAGAGAAACTAAAAAGGATGTCCTCCAAAAACCACCAGGGCGTCATCTGTTTACTTTCTTCCGTCGCATACGCTTCTATTGATGACCTTATATTTAAAGCATACAACGAGGGACGGGAACCCTTTTTTCTAATCCTCGACCGTATTACCGACGTTCGGAATTTTGGAGCTATTGTGCGCACCGCTGAATGTGCAGGTATCGAAGGAATAGTGATTTCTGAGAAAGGAAATGCGCCTATCACCAGCGATGCTATGAAAACATCCGCCGGCGCCTTGAACCATTTGCCCATCTGCCGGGAGAAAGATTTAAAGAAAGTAGTGCAGCTTCTTCATGATAATGGCATTCGTGTAGTGGCCTGTACGGAAAAGACCGAGCGGAATATCTATGACCTTAATCTCACGGGGCCTATAGCGCTTATTATGGGCTCGGAAGAAGACGGGATCTCAGATGATCTTTTGCGCAATGCCGATGATTTAGCGCGCATACCTATAAAAGGCAAAATCGGTTCGCTGAATGTCTCCGTTGCAGCGGGAATTGCTTTGTACGAAGTAATTCGTCAAAAAGGTTGATGCAAAAAAAAATGTTAATTGGTGACTAGAAATTTTCAGCACTGGCTGATTCGAAAGACATTTGGTACCGTTCAGGCACGTTGTTACCAAGCATGGACCCTACTGGTACTGAGGGATAAATTTCTTCCAGCGTGCGGACTTCATTCATAAAGATCCTCCGGCTTATCTGATGACGATTTAATTTAGAGGGGGTGTCGATACCAGAAGCCGCCATAAGTTCGACAAAACTTTCAATGGTATTTTTATGGAAGTTAGCGACACGTACTTTTTTATCATCTACCACTAACCCATCAACTAATGCTTTATCTTGAGTTGCTACGCCCGTAGGACATGTATTTTTATTGCATTCCAACGCTTGGATACAACCTATCGCCATCATCATTGCCCTGGCGCTATTGCATATATCCGCCCCCAACGCAATAGCCCTGATTATTTGAAAACCTGTTAAAATTTTCCCCGAAGCTCCAACTTTAATATGATGGCGAATCCCAAAACCTTTCAGCATATTATCTACAAACGCAAGTCCATCCATCAAGGGCATACCCACAAAGTTAGAGAATTCGGGAGGGGCTGCGCCAGTGCCACCTTCTCCGCCATCAACGGTTATAAAGTCCGGATAAATATCCAGAGCCACCATGGCCTTGCAAATAGAAATAAACTCGCTCTTCTTGCCAACACACAATTTAAAACCGATGGGTTTGCCTTCCGAAAATTCGCGCAATTTTTGTATAAAAAGCAACATCTCTTTTGGTGTTGAAAACGCACTATGAAAGGGGGGCGAGAATACAGTTGTCCCAGCCTTTACCAACCGGATAGCCGCGACCTCGGGCGTGTTTTTCTTTGCGGGTAAGATGCCACCATGTCCAGGTTTAGCGCCTTGCGACAATTTAATCTCAATCATTTTAACTTCCGGGCGAATGGCATTTTTTCTAAATGCATCGGCAGAAAATCTTCCTTCCTCATCGCGAGCTCCAAAATAGCCCGTCCCAATCTGCCAGATAATGTCACCACCATGTTTTAGATGATAGGGACTTAATCCCCCTTCTCCGGTATTGTGTGCGAATCCGCCAATTTTTGCGCCCGCATTTAAGGCTTCAACGGCATGACTACTCAATGAACCAAAGCTCATCGCTGAGATATTTAGAATGCTTGCTTTATAAGGTTGTTTACAATCCTTGTTTCCCACCAGTACCCGAGGATGATGCTCTACGGCATGAAAATCCAAAGGGACAATGGAATGACTCATCCATTCATAACCTTCACTGTAAACATTTAGCTGGGTTCCAAAAGGTGTTGTATCTATCTGTTTCTTGGCGCGCTGATAAATAACTGAGCGGTCATTCCGGTTGATCGGTGCTCCATCGGTATCTCCTTCAACAAAATATTGCTGGATCTTCGGACGAAAATCTTCAAATACATAGCGCAATCTGCCAACCAACGGGAAATTGCGCTTTATGGATTGCTTGGTTTGGATCATATCGACTACGCCCATGTAGACTAAAGGTCCAACCACGGCAAACGAAAGCAATGCCCAATTCCAAAAATACGCCCATACTAAAATAGCGAGCACAGCAATTGTGCTTACAAGGACAAAGCTCTTTCTCATAGTGGTTAAGGATGACAATCAAATATAGTAAAATCAGAAATCCCGGAAGAATTAGGGGATTTTGAAGAGGCATTCACCTGATCTTATATTGATTTTTAATTATATATAATAAACGATGGAGCTCGTACAAAACTTCCGCTGTATTTTATCCGCAAGTTGCTTGACACGCTTATTTTGAATCGGCTAATATCCTCCGCTACTCTGGGGTAGTAAAAGAACTTCAATTCGATGGTACCGAACACCAGGTTCTCATTGCGCGTTCGCACGCCAGTGCCAAGCCCTATAAAGGGTTTGTCATAAAACAAGGTCTTATCTTTTGGTGCGATTATCGCTACATCGGTGAACAAAATCGGTGCGAGCCTGAAGCCCAATATGCTCCACGGAGAGTATAGAACGAGTTCATATCTCGCATGAAGGCGCTTAGTACCCAATACACTATCTGCTCTGAAGCCTTCCAATCCATAATTGTAGTTGATGTCTAATAGCGTATTCGTCCGTTGATTAAAGACATAAGTAAAATCAAGGTCTCGCTGATTGCCGAAGTAAAAATTTTTTATATTGTTTTAGCTTGCTAAAAAGCTTGCCCGATAGGAGCAACGTTGCATCCTCCCATTTGCCTTTGTATGGAAAAGCCCCCAACCGAAAAGAAAGGGTATAAAAATTACCACCGGAATGAACAAAAGATTTTTCAGCATCAAGACCTAGATACGCTCTCTTCAGGTCTAATAAATTTTGCCAGCCCGCCAATACCGAAAATGTCTGACCATACGGAACGTCTTCTGTACGGCCAAAGCCATAAACATATTGCGTTTTATAAAAGTCCTGTTTAAAAAAAGTAAAGGCTCCAAGTCCATATGTGCGGCTGTTGAAAGCAGGATTCTCCGCATCCTGAGGTTGAATTGGCCTAACTGAAAATCGTTGTTGAAATAATCTCGCACTAATAAAATGGCGACTTACGATCTCGATGATTTTCTTCTGCCCCAATATTATAGCCAATCCATACATCATTCACATTGTAGCGATATGTTCGGAAAATAGAATCTTCCATTTGGTAAAAGTTTTGAGACCAATTGCGGCTGAATTCAAGCCCTCCTGCCAACTTTGAGTATGGCGAAACAAGCGGTCTGTCTAACCGAAGGTAGTATGCTTCCTCTTCTTCGTTGCCATAGCTGCTTCCCGTATTTAGTTGCGTGTATACAGCCGTAACGTTGATTAGACTGCCCCCAAGGCTGCTTTTGCGATAATAAACTTCATAACCAAAATTGGGATCACGGTCTCGATCATAATAACCATCAAATTGCAACCGTTGACCCCATCCAAAAATATTGGCATCGTATATCTTAAATTTCGTCTTGGATGTACCACGTGGGCTAAAGCTTCCTCCGATACTAAAAATGTCGCGCGTTATTACTCGCACATCTACTGAATCTTTTGTGCTGGCGAAGAGGTACTACAATAATCCGCGCATCGACGATAAAGTCCAAGTCGCGTATATAGCGCTCATTATCTGCCAGAGTATAGGGATTCAACGGTTTATTCTCCCTAAAAAATATATGGTCACGTATTACCCATTCCTTGGTGTTGCTGTGGAGTGCATTGCCTGCTTTTACAATCGCATTTTTAATGTGGTGACTTGTGTCCGTTATGCTTCTTTCAAAACCAATATGTTTGATTAAAATTCGGCGGATGATTTTTCCCTCATACGGTAAAAATGGAGCTTCGCTTCGGATGTTTAGAATGCCTTCCGGTTGGATCTTCCGCGTGAGACTTTTCAGAATCCCCTGAGATACCTTATTGTCTCTCACAGCATCAAAAAGTCTGCTCGAAGTATCAACTTTAATAATTTCAATTGAATGTTCGCTCGAATCAGACTTTTCTTTTTTCTGGGCAATCGAAACGTCCAATATAAAACTATAGATCGCCAGTAATACCCAAAATCTTCTACGATCGCTCATTTTCTGAAACCACGTGTCAATTACACGCGATGCTATAAAGAAAAACCCGGCACAACCGGGTTATGTTATGTTTTTTTATTCTAAACTAATTCAAAGCTTCTACGGCCTTAATCTCTCCGGGCATCATTCGGGTAAACAAATTTTCGATACCCGCTTTTAACGTGATCATGGAAGACGGGCAGCCGCTGCATGAACCCTGCAATTTTACTTTTACTACTCCATCCGTGAAAGAATGATAGGTAATAGCGCCGCCATCCTGTTCTACGGCCGGCCGAATGTATTCTTCTAAAATAGTTTTGATTTTCTTTATAGTGTCCGTTTCTTCTTCCACTGGAATGATCTCAACGTCATCCTTAATTTCAATGACAAGTTTGCCCTCTTCCAGAAACTTCTTGATATAATCTTTAATGGTGTTTTGAATTTCAATCCACTCTACATCCTCTTTTTTTGTCACTGTAACAAAATTTCCTGCAAAAAAAACGCGGTCAATAAAAGGAAATGAAAAAAGTGCTTTCGCCAGTGGTGAAATGGAAGTGCTTTCCGGATCCGGAAAATCAAAGCTCAATCCCTCAGGAACAAGCATCTCGTTTACTACAAATTTGAGGGAATTGGGGTTGGGATTCGACTCCAGGTAAATGTGGATATTTTTCGGAACAGCTTGTAACATAATTCGTGATTTGCTTTAAGTATCGAACAAAATTAAAAAATTTAAGTTCGCATATCGTATGGGTGCATAAAAGGTAGGCCGAATTGAGGCTGGAATCAGCAAAACCCGAACTTTTTTTATATTGCTTTCATAAGAACAACACATTCATTCTAACATAGACGAAAATTGAGTCAAAAAAGGATTATTCAAATCATTCTCATCCTACTGGCAATCACCACTGTTCTTCATTTGATTCATTATTATGCTAAGATCGACTTTCCTCACGAAGTCCTGGTAGCCTCCCGATGGATAACATGGTCGTTTGTTATTCTGTACGCTTTCAACAAGAAATCACTCACAACATGGATTTTAGTGAGTATGATCATCGGCGTAGAAATAGGCTTGAACTTCCCACACTTTGCTCAAAACCTTCAAGTGCTAAGCAAGATTTTCTTGAGGCTTATAAAAACCATCATCGCACCTATTCTTTTTGCCACCCTAGTAGTTGGAATTGCTGGCCATTCTAACCTGAAACAAGTAGGTAGGATGGGATGGAAATCAATCCTCTATTTTGAAATCGTAACCACGCTTGCACTTGTAATCGGAATTGTGGCTATTAATATAACGAAAGCGGGTAAAGGGATTATTTTACCTGAGGGATTTAAGCAAGATTTACCGGAGGCCAAACCCCAAGGGTGGGAGGATGTTGTTCTTCACATCTTTCCTGAAAATTTTGTGAAATCCATTTATCATGGTGATGTACTGCCGATTGTCGTATTCAGTGTGCTCTTTGGCATTTCACTGGCATTGCTGTCGGAACAAAAGAAAAGACCGATTCTTAATTTTACTGAAAGCCTTGCCGAAACGATGTTCAAGTTTACGAACATCATTATGCATTTTGCCCCTTTCGGCGTTGGCGCTGCGATAGCAGTGACTGTGGGTCATTTGGGTATTGATATTCTCATGTCCTTGCTGAAACTTTTGTTTACGTTGTATGGCGCATTGCTTGTTTTTCTTTTTGGTGTATTGCTACCTATTGCCCTATTGGTAAAAGTTCCCATACGAAAATTTATTCGCGCTATTTCCGAACCTGTCTCCATTGCTTTTGCCACTACAAGTTCCGAGTCTGCACTTCCCAAAGCCATGGAAAATATGGAAAAGCTTGGAGTGCCTCGCAAAGTAGTTTCATTCGTGCTACCGACGGGTTATACCTTCAATTTGGATGGTAGCACATTGTACCTCGCCTTGGCTTCTGTATTTGTTGCGCAAGCCGCTGGCATTGAGCTATCCATTGGCTCCCAGATATTGATGGTCCTCACGTTAATGCTCACTAGCAAAGGAGTGGCAGGGGTACCACGGGCAACCTTAGTAATTCTGTTGGGAACAGCTGCGTCGTTTGGTTTACCACTTTGGCCCATTATGGCGATACTTGGCATTGACGAGCTAATGGATATGGCTAGAACCTCAGTTAATGTGATAGGCAATTGCCTGGCTACGGTCATCGTTGCAAAATGGGAGGGGGAATACAAAGAACCTGAAGGCGAATTGAACTTTGATTAAGTAGAACCCCTTGAATACTCAGAAAAGCTTTGAGATTTTATTTCTCAATAAAAAGTCCGCTATCACTAAAGCTGCCATGGCTTCTACAATAGGTACAGCCCTAGGCAACACACAAGGATCGTGTCTTCCTTTACCACTTACCGTTGTTTCATTTCCCTGCTTATCAACACTGGTTTGATCCTGCATGATGGTGGCAACGGGTTTAAAAGCTACATTAAAATAAATATCTTCCCCATTCGAAATACCGCCCTGGATTCCTCCGGAATAATTTGTTTTGGTCCTTATCCTTCCCCCTTCATTATAAAATTCGTCATTGTGTTGTGAACCTCGAAGTGTAACGCCCTCGAAGCCGCTACCGTATTCAAATCCTTTTACGGCATTGATACTTAGCATGGCTTTCCCTAATTCGGCGTGAAGCTTGTCGAACACTGGTTCACCAAGTCCGAGGGGAGAATTTTTAATTACACACGTTACGACACCGCCTATTGTATCGCGATCCAATCTCACCTGATCGATCAGCGCAATCATTTTTAGGGCCGTATCCGCATCTGGGCAACGCACGATATTATCTTCCGTTTTAGAAAGATCAAGTTGGGTATAATGGGGGGCCACAATTTCTCCCACCTGGGATACAAATGCGTTAATTTCAATCTTGCTTTTTTGCAACAAAAGTTTGGCAACAGCGCCGGCGGCTACGCGAGCAGCTGTCTCCCGGGCTGAACTACGACCGCCGCCCCGATAATCCCGGTTGCCATACTTGACTTCGTATGTATAGTCAGCGTGTGAGGGGCGAAATGTTTCAGCTATATGGCCGTAGTCTTTGCTCCGCTGATCCTGATTTTCGATTACTAAAGCAATAGGCGTACCGGTAGACTTTCCTTCAAAGACGCCGGAAAGAATTTTAAAGGTGTCATCTTCCTTTCGCTGTGTTGTTATTTTGCTCTGACCTGGTTTTCTTCGGTTGAGTTCAACCTGGATAAAAGCTTCATCGATTTCCAATCCTGCGGGACAGCCATCAATGATTACACCAATGGCAGGACCGTGGGATTCGCCAAATGTTGTGATTTTAAAAAGCGTTCCGTAAGAGCTAGCCATTTAGATTGTAGATTGTGGATTGTAGATTGACAATTGGTATGGAAGCTAGATTGCGTAAGTACAATCTATCAACTATCGTCAATCTAAAATCTACAATCCTTTTATTTTCGGAGCACAAGATAAGTGGAAGCTGCTAACATCACCAAAATAAAACTATTGAAAGCCCAATTCTGCCAACGATTATCCTTCATTGCTCTTAGGGTGTTGTCGGCTACCTCAATTTTGTCATAAAAATTACCCACGTCTCGGGCTTGAATGGCCTCATTCTTTTTGCTCTCCCCGGTTACAGTCACCGTAAGCTGAGATTTTAAAGTATCATATTTTTTATAGCGAGGATTGAAAAATATCCATTGATAATAATCACCCAATTTATATTTACCGGGCTCCTTGGGAATCATAAAATAATCAAATGACTTCGTTCCCGTAACGCGATTATTTTGCCTGGTTATATCTTGCCTCACGTTGGGTTCATAAAACTCAAAGATTCCATCGCTTTTAGTATTTGGCTTCGTTATGGAGGATATATTTCCTTCGCCATAAATATTAAAATTATATCCCACGCTTTGACCTGTTTCGAGGTTTTTGGTTCGGATACGTTCATCTAATTTATAATCTCCAACGGCCACTGAGTTTTTAAGAGGATGGGGTGGAAGCTCTTTTACAGTAACACGTTTAGGCTTGGAAAAGAATTTTTTGAAATCCTCTTTTCTGTTTTGTCCGAAGAAAGAAGGATTTTTAGCCACTTTATATTTTATCATCTCCAGTCCAATGCTGGGGAAATTGATGGGTTCTGTATTGAGCGGGAAAAAGCTGGCTTGATATACCTTGTACTGAGTATAATCCCGACCATTGATTTTTACACTCTCACCTTCGATATTTTCGATATTGAAATTTTCTTCCCAGCATGTTGTAGGTTTTATTTTTTTTAGAATTTCGGCCAATTGCCTGCCGAGTTCATAAAATTGGAGAGGCGCACGATTATCCTGTGAAACAAAAAATGAAAGGGTGGTATTAAATCCCTCGCCGAGGTAAACTTCGTCCTTGCTGGTGGTAAGGGCCAGAAATGCATCTTCTTTTATATCAACAAACTCTGTATCGCCTTCACCGAAAAAATCGTCGGCTGGGTTGCGGTCAAAGAAATTCTTGAAAGGATCTCTTTGCTGCTGTTGTGCAGGACCTACTTTAACCTTTTTTCCAGCAACAGATACCGGTTTGTCATTTACTTTCATGGTAAATGCAGGAATAGTAATCGTTCCTTGCTGCGCTGGGATATAAGTCATTATAACGCTTTGAGAAGAGGATATCTGACCGTTTACAATATTGGTTGTTGATTGTGTAGATTGGCCCCGCTTGCGAAATCCCCTTATATCGGGAAAATTATCATAACTTTTAAGTCGGTCATTCTGAACCGTTACGGTAATGGTCCATGCCTGGTTCTCTCCGATTTCGTCAGGGCCTAGCGTAATCTGCGCTTGTTGAGCCAAAGCGATCGAAGAAATGCATACACTAACTAAAAGGCTAAAAAAAACCTTTATCGAAAAAATCTCTTGCATATTAAATTCATTGACTAACTAGCTCCGCAAAAATAAAATAATACACCCAGTATGGCGTATTGGTTCAATTTTTGTTAAAAATCCAGCAAAATTCGTTGAATTGACGTTTTCTAATTTAGATGAACGAAAATTCAAAATGTTCTTTTGGATAATTAAACAATTTTATAAATTAACAGTTGTTAGGAAAGCTATTTTTTAATCTTACTTAAAAGTTTGTCCATGCTAAATTATGTGAAGACAGTGCTCACCAAAGTGAGTTTTAGTGCTCTTCTCTTTGAAAAAGAGCTCCGCAAAGCCATAAAAGTATTAGTGGCTGAAGAAGTAAACGAACTCAAGCGCTGGTGTTACACCAGGTTTGGGAATGAACATGAAGCTATTCTAAACCGGTGCTTTTTGACTGTTTAAAAAAATTAGAAAATTATGGGAAAAAGCCCTCTGAGGAATCGGAGGGCTTTATTTTTTATAGCCCTTATGGCGATATCGAAATTCATTCGCTCAGGAATGAAATATTTCGCTTCAAACCTTCGAATTTTGACCTCTTTACGGCAGACTTCCCAAACGCTTTCGAGAAAACTTCATTCGTAATTTCCTTCCAGTCTTGCTTTGACATATTTGCCAATTCAGAATTGGGGGCAAAGCGTTCCTCTTGATGTGGCTTTGAAAAACTGTTCCAGGGGCAAACATCCTGACAGATGTCACATCCGAAAATCCAGTTTTCAAATTTACCTTTTACGTCTGCAGGAATTTCTTCTTTTAGTTCGATTGTGAAATAAGAAATGCATTTACTTCCGTCTACTACATAAGGTTCAGCTATAGCATCCGTTGGGCAAGCATCCATACAAGCCGTACACGTTCCACAAAAATCTTTTATAGCACGATCATGTTGTAATTCTACGTCCAGGATTAACTCCGCGATAAAAAAGAAACTTCCCATCTTCTGATTGAGCAGTAAACTATTTTTTCCGATCCACCCTAGGCCCGCTCGTTTACCCCAAGTTCGTTCCATCACAGGCGCTGAGTCAACAAAAGCTCGTCCATGAACGTCGCCTATTTCCTGCCGAATATAGTCAAGTAATATTTTCAACTTATCTTTAACAACAGCGTGATAATCTTCGCCATACGCATACTTAGCAATTTTATACTCCCCGTCCCGGGCTAAATCTTTTTTCGGATAATAATTGTATAGCAGGCTCACCACCGATTTTGCTCCAGGGACAAGCAATGTAGGATCTAGTCGCTTGTCGAAATAATTTTCGAGATAGCTCATGTTACCTTGATAACCGCGATTCAGCCATTGCTCCAATTTAGGTGCCTCGTCCTCTAAAAATTCAGCTTTTGAAATTCCGCAAAAACTAAAATTCAACCTTGCAGCTTCCTGCTTTATTAAATAAGAATGATTTTCATAGCGCGAGTCCACGTTCTTCGTCTGATCAAGATTATTTCCTCAAAGGTATTAAGAAAAGTAATTTAGGCGTTTAATAATAAGATAGTGCTAAATTCCATCTCTGAATTGGTCTGGAACTTTCCCCTAAAAAATGAAGTTGGTTATATAATTTTCGATATGAAATATTTTTCGTGCTGGGGTTCTCGCCTATTCTTAATTGTATTTGTCGTCTTCACAAGCGCGTGTAGCGACGACAGCACACCGTCTAACATTGATCAGGTTCTCATCCAGGCTGAATTTGTTTATTCTGCAACTGCCCAACAAATAAAATTGCTGGCTCAAGTTTCGGGGATCGGTGTCAACCCCAATGAATTTCAACACGATATTGAAATTTTTAAAGTGACTTATAATACCCTTTATGAAGGATCAACAATCAGCGCTTCAGGGTTGATTGCTCTTCCCAAAACTAACCAGGAAGTTGCCATGCTAAGTTTTCAACATGGCACCATTACAAATCGTGCAGATGCTCCTTCAAACTTTTCAACATCTAATCCCAACACGCTGCTGTATGCGGCTATAGCTTCTGCGGGATTTATCGGCGTCATACCGGATTACCTAGGTTTTGGAAGTTCATCCTCTATTTTACATCCCTATTATGTAGAAAGCTTAACAGCATCCGCGGTAATTGATATGTTAAAGGCTGCACGTGAATTGGCGCAGCAAAAAAATATTCAGTTCAATAACAGGCTTTTTTTGGCCGGATACTCTGAAGGAGGCTACGCTACTATGGCAGCTCATAAATCCATAGAAGAAAATGGACTGGATGGATTTGATTTAATTGCATCATTTCCAGGCTCAGGAGCATACGATGTAAGAGGCATTCAAGAGCACATATTTAACCTTCAGGAGTATGAGGATCCACATTATCTTGCTTATCTCGCTCGTGCCTATCAGCTCACCTACCATCATGATAATTTATTGAGCGATTTTTTCAAAGAGCCGTATGCCTCCCGAATCCCTTCACTGTTTGATGGTCAAAAGGGAGCTGGCGAAATCAATGCTCAACTTATAACCAACATCACCAATCTTATTCAGGAAAATGTGTTGGACAATATCAATACCGATCCAAACTACGATTACCTTCTGGATGCCTTCCATGAGAATAGTTTAACAGACTGGACTCCTAACGTAAAGATCTTTATGTATCACGGCCAATCAGATACCACTGTGCCTTATCAAAATTCAGTTGATACGTATAATAAATTGTTGGCTAACGGTGCCTCTGTCAGCGTCATATCCTTGACGCCTCTTGAAGGCACTCATAGTTCAGCAATACAACCTTATATAGCTGATTTTATTCCAAAGCTTTTGGCGCTTAGGTAGCTTTACGTTTTAAATTAAAGTGCTGAAATACTTAGCAATGAGCTGCGAGTTGCGAGCTTTGAGAAAACTACTCTAAACTCATAGCTCAAGGCACGTAACTTTGTACTATAAGTATTGTCAAAGCATAGATGCAATGATTAGCGAAACGATAGAAGTCAGCTTAATTAGAATATTCATAGAGGGTCCTGAAGTATCCTTGAAAGGATCACCTACGGTATCACCAATAATGGTGGCTTTGTGAGGGTCCGAGCCTTTAAAATATTTCTGTCCGTCAATAACCACTCCTTTCTCAAACGATTTTTTTGCATTATCCCAAGCTCCTCCAGCATTAGACTGGAAAATTGCCAATAGAACTCCTGATACGGTAATTCCTGCCAGAGCTCCACCCAGAACTTCGGGTCCGGCTATGAAGCCGATAATAACCGGGGAAAGAAGCGCCAACGCTCCTGGCAAAATCATTTGCTTGATAGCAGCTTGTGTGGATATAGTAACACACTTTTCATAGTCAGGCTCAACACCTTCTTTTCCTTCCAGCAAGCCAGGAATCGACTTAAACTGTCTTCTTACCTCTGCTACCATGGCATTGGCAGCAGTTCCTACGGCTCTCATGGCAAGGGCTGAAAAAAGATACGGTATCATTCCACCAACAAGCAATCCGCCAAGTACTCTGGCATTGGAAATATCAATAACGTCTATTTTAGTAATAGACATAAAAGCCGCAAAAAGCGACAATGAAGTTAGTGCAGCGGAAGCAATGGCAAATCCTTTACCTATGGCAGCCGTGGTATTTCCGACTGAATCAAGAGTATCTGTTCTCTCACGAACTTCCTTGGGCAGGTGGCTCATTTCAGCAATACCTCCTGCGTTATCAACAATTGGACCGAAGGCATCAATCGCAAGTTGAATTGCTGTTGTGGCCATCATGCCAGAGGCAGCAATCGCCACACCATAGATGCCTGCAATTTCGTAAGAGGCGACAATCCCTATGGCAAGCACTATAATTGGTAATGCTGTCGACATCATTCCTACTCCCAAACCGGTAATAATATTTGTTCCCGCACCCGTGAGGGATTGTTTTATGATGGTATCTACCGGACTATTTCCTATGGAACAAAAGTATTCTGTGATAAGACTCATGAGAAATCCGACCACAAGACCGATGATTATAGCCACAAAAATATTGATTGAAGCATACGTGACGGACCCGATTGTAAAAGTATCCGGCATCAGGTATTGGATGAGAAAGAAGGATGCTATAATGGTGAGAATAATAGAAATAAAATTTCCCCTATTCAGCGCTTTCTGAGCATTTCCGGTTTCCGAAATTTTGACGAATAAAATTCCGACAACAGAAAATATTAAGCCCACAGCGGCAATACCGATAGGAAGAATAACGGGTGTAATTCCGCCCATGCCATCATTTACTTTCACAGTTGCGCCCAAGACCATCGTAGCCAATATGGTACTAACATACGAGCCAAATAAATCTGCTCCCATACCTGCAACATCACCTACATTGTCACCCACGTTGTCTGCAATCACTGCCGGGTTTCTTGGATCATCTTCGGGTATGCCCGCTTCTAATTTTCCTACCAGATCAGCTCCCACATCTGCTGCTTTGGTGAAAATTCCGCCACCCACGCGTGCAAAAAGTGCTATGCTTTCGGCACCAAGAGAAAATCCTGTAATGATTTCCAATACACGATGGAGCTGCGAGCCATCCGTATTAAAATAGTTTTGTAATACAAGGAGAAGAATGGTAATGCCAAGGACGCCCAACGCCGCCACCGTAATACCCATTACACTTCCGCCAGCGAAAGAAATAGCAAATGTCTTGGCAAAACTTGTACGCGCCGCTTCTGTGGACCGAACATTAGCTTTGGTTGCTACTCTCATCCCAATAAAACCTGCGAGCGCTGAGAGCGATGCGCCAAAAATGAAAGAAACTCCAATAATTGCGTGAGATGACTCTGGATTTGCAGTTATTGCCAGAAGCAGAGCAACAAGGAGCACAAAAATGGAAAGAACTTTATACTCAGTCTTAAGAAACGACAAGGCTCCTGCTGCAATGGCCTTGGCAATTTTTTGCATTCGCTCGTTTCCAGTATCCTGTTTTCCTATCCATTGAGCACGGGAAAAAGCGAAGACAAGGGCCATGCATGAAACGCCTGCTACCAGTAAGGTGAAAATATTGTTGGTCATTATAAGTCCTGTTTTAACGTGAAATAAAAATAAAAGAAGGGATCTGAAAAATTCCGATCAAAAATATTTTGCTTTATATATTGAGGAGAGTTTGGGGGGATCATGCTGTTATTTGCTCAATGGAGCCAGACGCGCCGGTTTCTTGTCGAAATCAAGAATTACAGGTGCCGCTATAAATATGGATGAATACGTACCCACGACAACTCCTATTAACATGGCGAATGAAAATCCGCGTAATACTTCGCCACCAAATATTAACAATACCATTACGGCCATTATGGTAGTACCGGATGTAATAATGGTTCGGGCTAAAGTTTCGTTGATTGAATCATTTACAATCTTATTTCTATCGTGAGAAATGCCCATGCCCAGGTTCTCCCGTATGCGATCAAAAATTATTACCGTGTCGTTTAGAGAGTATCCGATAATCGTCAGTATTGACGCTACAAATATCTGGTCAATCTCAAACGAAAGGCCGAAAGCATCCGCAATACCAAAAGCCGCAATCACAAACAAGGCATCGTGTATCGTAGCCAGGAGTGCCCCCAGGCTATATTGCCATTTGAGGAACCGAAAAAGAATATAGAGAAATATGCCTATCAGGGAAAAGATGCTGGCCTGCCAGGCTGAGTCCTTTATATCATCTGCCACAGTGGCCCCTACTTTGGAGGAACTTGATATCGTAAAATATTGCGCGTCGGCTCCGTCTGCTCTTTCGGAATACTTGAGTCCGCTAAATTTTTCCAATCCAGTAATCAGCGCACTTTTCACTTTTTCATCCGCTTGCTCCGAATCGTCGTCGATCAAGTAAGAGGTCGTTACTTTCATAACATTATTACCCCCATAATTTTTTACTTCTGTTCCTGCCTCTTCAAAACTCTGACTTAGCGCAACTTTCATGTCCGTGGCAACGATAGGTCTATTGAAGGCAACGACATACGAGCGGCCTCCTTTAAAATCAACCCCAAGGTTGAGTCCATTTATCGCCAACAATATAAAACCAATTATGACGATTCCACTCGACACCAAATACACCATCCTGCTTTTACTAATAAAGTCGAAGTATCGTCGCTTCTCCACAAGTTTAGAAATCGGAGTTTCAAAAGATATTTTAGCATGATCCACGCGTTTCACCATCCATTCAATCAACACTCTGGAAATATAAATGGAGGTAAAGAAAGAAGTAACAATACCGATGATCAATGTAACCGCAAAACCTTTTATTGGACCCTGTCCCAATAAGAAAAGAAAAACCCCTGTTATGAGCGTCGTCAGGTTGGAATCAAATATGGCGGCAAAGGCTCGTTTATATCCTGTATTGACAGCGTCAACTAAGGCACGTCCTTTGGCCCTCTCCTCCTTGATTCTTTCATATATAAGAACGTTTGCATCTACGGCCATACCCATGGTAAGCACAATACCTGCGATACCCGGCAACGTCAACGCGGTGCCAAAAGAAGGTTGCGCTAAAATTCCGAGAATAAAAAAGATATTAAAAAGCAACGCGATGTTCGCTATCCAGCCACCTTTAGCGTAATACGCGACCATGAATATCACAATCAAAGCAAGACCACAGGCAGATGATATTATACCATCTCGCTGAGCAGCTTGTCCCAGGGTAGGACCTACGATAGCCTCCTCCACAATACGACATGGCGCCGGCAGAGAACCTGCCTGGAGAATATTCGCCAGATCCTTTGCTTCTTCTATGGTAAAATTTCCAGAGATCTGTGAATTCCCATTTGGAATCTCTCCATTTACATAAGGAGCCGAGTAAACACTATTATCAAGTACAATCGCGATGCGTCCTTTTGGTGTTTTGTTAGCAGCGTTGGCCGTCATTTTTGCCCATATGCGTGTACCCTCTGCGTTCATCGTCATACTCACGGCTGGTCGTACATGCTCATCCAGATCTTGCCGCGCATTGACGATGACTTCACCTGTCAGAGCAGGCTGTCCGGTTCTGCCCAGATCCAAGAAGTATAGTTGTAGCGCATCCTGATCTCCATAATCTTTATCCGCTTTCTTACCCCAATAGATCCCTATGTTACGAGGCACCAAAGGCCGTATAGTTGCCTTGCGGAAAATTGCGTTTATTATCGCCGTATCCTTAAGCTGATAACGGAATGCGCCCGGAGGAGTACTCAAAGAGAAAAGAGGTGAAACGTTTCGATTCTGTAGAGAATCCAATCCTTTTGACGCATCTTTCTTAGTGGTATCCGCTTGTGTTTTTGTGCTATCGCCTAATAAGGAAGATAGATCCTCCTCTTTTGCTGTAGAATCAGCGGATGATTTAGAGGAAGTGCTCTTTGCTTCCTTCACCAGAACATCATTGATGGCGAGCAACGATGTATTCAGTGTAGATGGGTCGATAACGTCCCAGAACTCAAGTTTTGCCACGCCTTGCAGGAGATTTCTAACACGTTGTGGATTATCGGCGCCTGGAATTTCAACTTGAATTTGTCCTGTATTCGGGAGGCGCTGAATATTAGGTGATGAAGTGCCAAATTGATCAAGACGGTTTCGAAGAATTGTATACGATCTATCAATAGCGCTTTCGATTTCTTCCTCTACGATGCGCGTTACCTCGTCATCTGGAGTACTTAATTTTATCCTGCCCCGTGTTGAAGCACCTGTAAAAATGGATGCAAGACTTTTTGTGGGATTTATTTCTTTATACCCTTCAAAAAAAAGTGTGCTAAAATCCTTATCGCTACTTTTTTGAGCTTGGCGCGCACGTGCCACACTCTTAATAAAAGCTGAATCCTTTGGGTTACCGGCTAACCCGTTGATGATGTCGATAGGGGAAACTTCGAGGGTCACGTGCATACCGCCCTGCAAGTCAAGTCCCAATTTCAATTCATTATCTTTTACTTGTTTATAGGTATACTCTGCGCCGAAAAAATTGTATACCGGCTTATTCCAGACAGAATCAATGTAAACTTGTTTTTTGTTAAGGTTTATAATACCCTTTTCATCCGTCGCATATTTCTCAGCATCTGATTCAATAGAATTGGACACGTAGGTGAATGACAGGTAGTAAAAACAGAGCAGCGTAATTACGATCGTAAGCGCTATGATAAATCCTTTATTTTGCATTTTATTTAGAGCTAATCTTTTTTATACATGGAAAAACACTGATTTATACAAGTCTAAAAGACCCGTGTTGGATAGGAGTTTATCAGGGAGCATTTGAAAAGATGCTAAACTTAAAAAAAGTGCTCCATGCGTGTCTCCAATGGGCTACAGGAATTTCAAGCTTTGTATCCGGAATATATATTTCTGCCAGTAACAAAGACCCGGATATCCCCATTTCATACACAGCCTGTGATGAAGTAAAGGATACAGGTTGATCGATTTTGACTTTACTGTCTGAAGGAACCGACTGGTTATGTTGTAAAGGTATTTTTACAAATGAGGAGCAATGTGTCTTAGAAAATAAAATGAACCAGCATAATAAACATGCTTTAATAAACCTTTTATAGATAATGGATTCGCTCATGCTTTCTACTTCGAGTTCTGTAAAATTTTTCTCAACCTTCAGGACAATTAATTCTTTCTTAAAGTTTATCGTTTATTGGTAGCCAGCACCATTTTTAATTTGTGTTTTGTACCTATCTGCATCACGTCCACCAAATCCTGTATGGAAAGCGAATGTGGTATCCGGAGCACAACTGTAGGTTCGGCCATATCTTTGGTACGCTCCAGCAAAACATTTTCAAGTTGTGAAAGCTGTATTTGTTGCTTGTTCACAAAATACCGCTTATCCTCGGTAACGGTAAGGGTAACCGGTTGCTTATGCAATGACTGACTCGCACCCGACTTGGGAAGCAATATTTTAATTACGTTCGGATTCGTTACGGTGGAAATAATGAGAAAAAATAGCAACAAAAAGAACATGATATCATTCAAAGATGATGTCGCTACTTCGGCGTGGAAATATTTTTGTCTTTTAATCTTCACCTGACCGGAGTTACTATGGAACGCAGAAATTCAAAAACGTCTCTTTGCATCTGTAGAGTAAATCTATTTATCCTCTGCTGCAGCAAATGATAAGCAGTATAAGCGAGTATACCTACCAAGAGGCCCATACCGCTCGTTATCATTTTTTCGTACAAGCCACCGGCAATAATTCCAATGCTAATGTTATCGGCGAGAGAGATGCTATAGAAAATATTAATAATACCTGATATGGTACCAATAAATCCCAGCATAGGAGCGATACCGGCTATTATTCCCAGATAACCCAAATTTTTCTCCATCTCACCTAACTCAATATTTGCGGCAGATTCCATCATGGCCTCAATCTCTTTTAGCGGTCTGCCCACATAATCCAGTCCGCTTCTAATAATTGCTGCAGTGGCTGAGTTGTCTTGGGATACATACAACTGTGCTGTTTTTATATCTCCTTCGAGTAGGTGTCTCTTGATGTTCGGTACAAAATCCTTTTTTGTTTTTGCGGCCGTGCGCAAATAAAGGTAACGTTCAATAAAAATATATGTAGCCACAAACCAAAGCAATAGTATAGGAATCATCACAATACCACCCTTCATCATTAATTCTAGTATGGATAGTTCTTCTGGTACTGATAATTCTTCTGGCAAAGCAGTAATTTGTAACAGAAGGGCTAATATATTAATCATGATGTATCAAGTATGTGAATTATTGCACGTCCGAATTGTATTGAAGAAACTAAAAATGGCTGTCATTTATTATTTTGAAATGCTATTATCTGATCTTACTTATTCTGGCCTCGTTGGACTTGAATCGCTTTGCTTTGTTTCCCGTTAGTGATATTGCCTCCTGGGTAATGCATTATGCCGCAAAAGTAGATATTTATTTGTTCTAGCCATGACTAGTGCAAAGCCAGTAACGTCCAACACTCAAATGAGGAGACGTCTATAGACTATTGGAATCGAAGCATTCCAGGCGTGTTGTAAACCAAACTTATAGGGATTGATTATATACCCGTTGGTGAAATTAATTTGCTCATTGATCCTTTGCGTGCAGATCGCATAATAGTGAAGCACTCTGTAATACCGTTCGTTTAAGCAGCACTTGCCTACATTTTCATTTATACGCACCGGTGTATTTTCCAACCTATATTCAGAAGAAGTGCTTTTTTCTTTGCTTTGATCATCCCCGTCGCCAGGAGTCTGGGCATCATGTGAACACAGTTGACCCTCGATTATGAATCTATCTAGTTTAGTGCTCCAAGTCTCATTGGAGAAAGAAACAGCCATTACTACAGCTATAATTGACAGTATGTTCAACGGAAATTCAGTAATACGCCGACTCATTTGATGCTTTCCAATTGTTTTGCTAAAACCTTAAATAAACCAGACTGCTGGTTCAGATTTTCGAGCGGTAAATATAACCGAAATTATTTTGCAACAAGCCTCCAATAACTTATAATATTTAGGTGAAAAGCTTGATTGGGATTAAAACTCGCAGCTTTATCGAAGTTAACAGTGATTAGAAAACTTTTGTAGCCGGAAGACATTGTGACTGAAAAAGAGGTAAAACAGCATAATTCAGCCGGAGAAAGTTTCGTCAGGCTGCTGCAGAAAAAGCGGTATTATTTTAACCCCAAAGTTTTTCAGGGTAGGCACCAAATGCAATGAGAACTTTAATTTTTTGCGACACTACTTCTTTATCTTCTCTATAAGTCACGCCAAACCAATTGCTGCTTCCCGAAATAATCCGCACTTTGCCAGCCTCCTGCTTGATCATTTCATTTACAATCAGGGGTATGTAGAATTCAGACTTTATGTTGGTATGATTATCCTTTAAAAAAATTTCAAACTCGTTCATTGAAAAGTCAAATATCGTTGGATGAAATCCCCAAAAGTTCATTGACGTTGGAACATCTGGGCTCAACTCCCTGTCCCCTTCTTTTTCCTTCGAAATTATTTTCCCGTTTTCTTTTACAATCGTCGTTCGCTCGACCACGGTTTTTAGAAACCCATCTGCATCCCGTTCCCCGCAACCCCGCGAAACACTTCCATGCTCGGAGAGCACATCTTTTAAGGTATATCCAACCATGGCATGTTCGCCCGTAGTATCTTTTGCAAAAAAATCAGCAATCGCGGCAAAGGATTCTTTGCCATAAAAGTCATCGGCATTAATCACAACAAATGGTTCATGGATAACATCGCGGGCGCATAACATAGCATGACCCGTTCCCCAAGGCTTTACTCGCTCAGGATTATTATACTGACGAGGAATAAGTTTATCCAGGGATTGAATAACAAATTCTACTTCAACTTTGCCTTTTAATCTGGGCAGAAACTTTTCCTTTACGGCATCTAAAATCTCATCCCGCACAATGAAGACAATTTTTGTAAATCCTGCGCGAAGAGCATCAAATAAAGAATAATCCATTATGGTTTCTCCATGGGGTCCGAACCCGTCGATTTGTTTAATTCCACCATACCGGCTGCCGATGCCAGCAGCTAATACAAGCAGGGTAAGTTTATTTTGATTGATATTTGAAGTATCCATTATGTTTAGTTTATCTCAGTGTTTTTTACTTTTGTTTGCGCACACATTCTGAATAATATTCAATAAACAATGTTAAAACGTTCGGAAAAATGCTAACATTGGGAAATAGTTATTTATAAAAGCCCCAAAAATAAAGTTTTAACTGAATTTATATCTGAAAAGCCGATCCGCTTAATACAAAAAAATAAAAGCTACCATAACGAAATCAAAACCTAATTATGAGTACCAGGAACCAATCTTATGTCATACCAATGATAATCATTGGAGGCTTATTTTTTATTTTCGGATTTGTAACATGGCTCAATAGCGTCTTAATACCTTTTTTTAAACAGGCTTGTCAGCTAACCGATTTCCAGGCTTACTTTGTTACGCTTGCCTTTTATATTTCTTATTTTGTTATGGCGATTCCCTCCTCCATCATTTTGAACAAAACCGGGTTTGCCAAAGGCATGTCTATAGGCTTGGCTGTAATGGCAATTGGTGCCTTGATCTTTATACCCGCCGCCCAGGCTAGATCATACCCTTTATTTCTTGTAGGTTTATTTACTCAGGCGACAGGGATGACGTTGCTTCAGACAGCCACTAATCCCTACATCACTATTTTGGGACCTATTGAAAGCGCGGCACAGCGAATCAGTATTATGGGTATCTGTAACAAGGTGGCGGGAATGGTCGGCATTTTTATTTTAGTAGAATTACTATTTAGCGATACACAAGCGCTCTCTGAAAAAATAGCAACCTTAAGCGGTACCGAACTAGCGCATGAATTAGATATACTGGCATCGAGAGTTATTGTCCCTTACATTATTATGGCGATCATTTTAGGTGTGTTTGCCATTGTAATCCTCAAAGCCCATTTGCCGGAAATTACTCCGGAGGAAGAGACGTCTAAAACAAGCGAATCTAATTTGAAGACAAAAACCGTATTTGATTACCCTCACTTAATACTTGGGGTATTCTGCATTTTTGTATACGTGGGAGTAGAGGTTATCGCCATTGATACCATTGGCTTATATGGACAATTTCAGGGTTTTGATTTAAACACCGCAAGCAAATTTGGGATTTACAGTCTGATAGCATTGACGGCTGGATATTTATTGCAAATTGCCATCATACCCAAATACCTTTCTCAACGGATGGCTTTGATGCTAAGCGCAGTGATGGGATTTGTATTTATTATTGCAGCGCTGATTACAAGTGGATGGATATCGATCGGATTCGTTGTGTTATTAAGTTTTGCTAATTCTTTTATGTGGCCCTCTATCTGGCCGTTAGCCATTAATAATCTTGGCCGATTTACAAAATTAGGTTCAGCTCTCCTTATCATGGGCGTTGTTGGTGGCGCATTACTTCCGCTTGTGTATGGCGCCTTGGCTGATGCCAGCAATAGACAGATGGCTTATTGGATAGCGTTGCCTTGCTATGCGTTTATTACATTTTATGCAGCTAAAGGTTACAAAGCAGGAACGGTCTAGAATATATTTCGGCAGTGCCACTATTAAATTCCTTCCTCAAAACACGGGGATGAATTTATTATTCTATGCTTGCAAAAAAATATTTTTTAAAATCTTGTCCATCCTGTTGAGATTGGTTCGTCATAAGGTAAATTATGTTCCACCAAAATCTTTACAACAATGGAAAAGTACATGTACATTTTTCTCGGCGGCGATCCCAGTCATCTTTCACCTGAAGCCCAACAGGCTCACATGGGCAAATGGTTTGACTGGGTACAAAAATTACAAGACGAGAAACGCTATGTGAGTGGCGAGGCTTTAAATCCTGGGGGAAAAACTGTTAGGGGTCCAAAAAAAGTCATCACCGATGGCCCGTTTGCAGAGAGCAAAGAAGTAGTTGCTGGGTATTTTGTAGTGCTGGCGAAAAATTTGAATGAAGCTGTTGAGATGGCAAAAGAATGCCCTGACTACGTGTTAAATGGAATTGTTGAAGTTCGGGAGGTTACGAAGTTTGATAACATGTAAGAATAAGTTTCGAGTTTAAAGTTTAAAGTTTCGAGTTTTTGTCTCGATAGGGCGGAAGGTAGACTCTCGAAACTCGCAACTCGAAACTACTTCTCGATTTCCATAAATTTATGGATGCTGGAAAATAAAGTACATCAACTGGTCGGCCATCTTTTTCGCCATGAGGCGGGAAAGATGGCCGCTGTGCTAACACGTCTGCTGGGATTTAATGCATTGGATCTTACGGAAGATATTGTACAAGATACGCTGCTTCAGGCGATGTCAACCTGGAAGTATAAAGGCATCCCCGAAAATCCGTCAGCCTGGTTATACACAGTTGCCAAACGAAAAGCCATTGATGTCCTTCGTCAGCAACGCATACAGGATCGCCACCATGCTGAGATCGGCAAGACCATAAATTCAGAATGGATCTTAGCGCCCACCATAACCAATTTATTTCTCGATAATGAAATTGAAGATAGTCAACTGCGTATGGTCTTCGCGTGTTGCCATCCTTCTATTCCATATGAGGCCCAATTGGCGCTTACGTTAAAAACACTTTGCGGCTTAAGCATATCAGAAATAGCGCATAGCTTTTTAACAAACGAGGAAACCATTACGAAACGTCTTTATCGCGCACGAGAAAAAATCAGGGAAGAGAATATAACGCTGGAAGCCCCGCTGCCTGCGAAGCTGCCTGGAAGATTTGATGCTGTGCTCCATTCCCTTTATCTGTTATTCAATGAAGGATATAACTCGTCACATCCTGACCAGCTCATTCGCCATGATTTATGCGAGGAGGCCATGCGACTTTGCTTGCTCCTTGTAAATAATGCGGTTACCGGTTCCCCAAAAGCCAAGGCATTGCTTGCATTGATGTGCTTTCAGGCTTCGCGCGAAGAAGCACGTCAGCAACCGGACGGATCTATCATTCTCCTAAGAGATCAAAACCGCTTACGCTGGAGCCAGCCGTTAATTGAAAAAGGAAAGTACTATCTCGAACTGGCTGCTGAAGGGAATGAGTTTTCCGAATATCATATCGAAGCAGCCATTGCAGGGTGTCATGTACGGGCCAGATCATTCGAAAAAACAGATTGGAATGAAATCATCCAGCTCTATTCTGTTTTATCTCAGGTTAGCCCAAGTCCAATTGTTGAACTAAATAAGGCGATTGCTATTGGCTACGGAAAATCCCCTGCACTTGGATTGCAAGCTCTTCAGAACATACAGGAACTTCATCATCATTATTTATATCATGCAGCCCTGGGAGATTTTTTTTCTGACCTGGGTGATCACGCGCAGGCGCGCTCAAGTTATCAACGAGCATTTCAGCTTACCACATCGAATTCAGAAAAAAAATTATTGCAGACAAAAATTTCAGGATTGAATACCATCTCAAGCGAGTAAACGTTCCACCTCTCTTATAACTTTACTTTCACGTTCTCGATAAGTACCTTGTACCAGGATGAATGAAATGTTCCTTCGAACTAGTTCTTCCTTAAAAACTTCAAACATCGTTTCCCGTAGT
Source organism: uncultured Bacteroidota bacterium (assembly GCA_963837415.1). Lineage (GTDB taxonomy): Bacteria > Bacteroidota > Bacteroidia > Cytophagales > Cyclobacteriaceae > Chryseolinea. The sequence goes on from CAWING010000013.1 coordinate 1,137,372, forward strand.
TCGCCTAAATCGCGCAGACCATCTGCCACCCAGGGCACATCAATATCCATCAGGAAATAAAGATCATACCGTACTTTTTTTTCCAATTCATAAAGCACTTCAGGAACCGACCCAAGATAGTGACGAGAATAAATTTGTGTAGTGATGGCATCGGTATCGCAAAAGAGAATTTTGTTTGTTGTTTTAGATTTCTCATTGATTCTTTCCAATTGCGCATACCCAATTTTTATAATGTCTTCGATGGTGAAGTCATTCGAAGTAATTAATTCTCTTGCGACTTCTGGAACAAATTCAGTCTGATAAATTTCTGCCATTTTTTCTGCCAGTATTGATTTTCCTGTACTCTCAGGACCGTAGAAGCAAATCTTTTTAACAAAGTAAGGACGAACCTCCACTGGAATAAAATCCCAATATTGAAATGGCTTTTCCCGAATGCGCGTGGCTGAGACCGGATGCTTCTTTCTTTGCGGATCGAAAGATTTATGATAAGCGCCGAGATTCCTTGCAAATGGTTCGCCATATTCTTCAGAACTAAAAAGCATATTAACCGGTGGATAAGTCTTTCGAATGAAATCGCTCCATATTTTTGTTCGTTGCTGAAGCGGCAATGATTCGTCATCAAAATCGTCTTTCACCAAAGCGAGTCTAATGTTAGAACGACCTTTAAAAATTTCTTTTATCCACGAAAAACGAAGTTCGGCAGGAATGGGATCATTGGGCGTGTAGCTCATGGAAACTATTATCTCATCACACTGCATAACTCCAAAATTGATCAAAGCAATATGACCCTGATGGATCGGCATAAATTTTCCAATAACAAGGCCACGGTTCATAGATGTGGTTTCGGGTTCAAAGTTTCAAGTCCAAGGTTTTGGTTAACCTTAAACCTCGAACTTTTTAACGCGGTTTAACTTTGAAATTTTTGATTCTTCAGTTGCCTGTTTACAAACAGAAAGCCGATCCCGCAGCCCAAGGCGTCCGCTACCATATCATCAATACCCAATGTACGGTAAGGAATAAAATTTCCCTGAATAAACTCAATCACAATGCCATAGAACATAAAGCCAACACTAATCCAGATAAAAAGACTGCGTAACCTGGCTAGTTCGTCTATCCTATGCATGAGCGGCATACACCATAAAGCAACCAACACAGCAAACAACCCTACGTGTATCCACTTGTCAAGAAAAATTTCAGCAAACCAATCCTGTTTTGGAAATTCCTGTCCTGGTAGACAGAATAAGACAGTTGCTATTAGTAATCCAATTATAGCTGGCCAAAACGATTTGATTTGTATTTTCATCTACGTTGATTGTGTTGATTGGTTCAATTTATATTCTCGGATCCAATTCCATAGCCCAAAGGCAGCTATAAAACAGAAAACTAAATATTCAAATCCCAAAAATTTAATTCCCTTCACAAAATAAAGGTAAGTAGCAACTACATCGATAATGATCCAGATGATCCAGCATTCAACCTTTTTTTGGATCATTAAAAAAGTTGTTACAATACTCATGACAGTAACAAAAGAGTCTGCATACGGAAAAGCGCTGGGTAATGTAAAAAGCGTAGGAAATAATTCATGAAGATTTTTGGCAAATGTTCCCAACAAGTAAGTGCCTGTCAATCCAATCACGCCAATCAGTAAAAATTGTTTTCTTTTCATGAAGCTTACCCTCAATTCTTTCTTTCTATCCTCCTCGCCTGCCTTTGGATGGGCCCATCGCCACCACCCCATTAAGTTTGTTACAAAAAAGAAAACCTGCAAAAACATGTCGGGATAAAGTTGCACCTGATAAAATAAAAAAAATAAGAGCGTTACGTTGATAATACCGATGGGCCAGCTCCAAATGTTGGCTTTCGCGGAAAGCCACACTGCTATTCCTCCTGCAACAGTTCCGAAGAACTCGAGGTAGCTCATTTGGTAGCCTAAAAACTCGAAGAGGATATTATTGATATCAAAAAAAGACATTCTGCTTCTAAACCCTAAATATAGGTTAGAATGAATAGACTCTATCTCATATTATTTTATACATGGCTGCTTGTTGATGAGAACCAGAATTATAAAATCGGAGGTTGACCACAAGAATTCACAATCTTATACAAACATTCTTCGCCTCAGTAAAAAACTTCAACGCCTCCCACCCACCTTCTCTTCCCACACCCGACTGTTTCATTCCGCCAAAAGGAGTTCTGAGATCACGAAAGAGCCAGCAGTTTACCCAAACTATTCCACTCTTAAGTTTTGCGGAAACGCGATGGGCGCGTTTTAAATTTTCCGTCCACAGTGTCGCGGATAAGCCATAGGGTGTGCTGTTTGAAAAGTGTATGGCCTCTTCTTCGTTAGCGAAAGGCATAATCGTAACCACCGGTCCGAATATTTCTTCCTGATTGGTTCGACAGTTATGACCCAATCCCACAATAACGGTTGGCTCCACAAAATATCCATCTTCGCATCGTCCCACGATCTTCATTCGATTTCCTCCTGTGAGAATTTCTCCACCTTCCTTTCTTGCCAAATCAATGTATCCGAGTACCTTATCCCTGTGGTTTTGAGATATTAAGGCTCCTACGTTTGTTTGTTCGTGAAGCGGATCACCTACTACCAATTGTTTTGTTTGCTTTACAAATTCCTCAACGAATTTTTCATACAATCCTTGTTGAACAAAAATCCGTGAACCGCATAAACAAAATTCTCCTTGGTTCGAAAATGCAGATTGAATTGAGATCGAAACTGCTTGGTCAAAATCACAATCATCAAAAATGATATTTGGATTTTTGCCACCCAATTCAAGGGAAAGTTTTTTAAACAGGGGACCTGCCGTTGATGCAATTTTCTTTCCAGTCGCCGTTCCACCCGTAAAGGAAATGGCAGCTATCTCAGGATGTTCAACAATAGCTTGACCTGCCTTAGGACCAAGGCCATGAACAATATTTAGAACTCCTTTCGGAAGGCCCGCTTCTGTGCACAATTTTGAAAAAAGAAAAGCGGTCATCGGGGAAAGCTCGGAAGGCTTTGATACAACGGTACAACCAGCCGCCAAGGCTGGGGCAATCTTCCAGGTGAATAGATACAAAGGCAAATTCCAGGGAGAAATACATCCTGCTACGGCAATAGGAGTACGAGTTGTATAGTTGATCGCTTCTGTTCCGGTCATGTGCGCATCAGTGGACAAATGAAGTGCTCCTGTAGCAAAGAAGCGCATGTTAGCGGATGCTCTGGGAATATCAAGAGCTTTGGCAAGATTCACAGGCTTGCCATTATCGATACTTTCAGCGAGCGCCAATTTATGCAAGTCCCTATCAATCAGATCAGCTATTCGCTGAAGAACAATCGCACGTTTCTCTGCTGGCAGGGAAGACCACTGGTCAAAGCAGTTTGTCGCGGCATGAACGGCTTGAGTTACATCGCGCTCATCAGAATCGGGAATTAAACTGTATACTTTTCCAATGGACGGATCGTAATTTTCTAAGTACTTCCCAGATACAGGTTCGACCAATTCTCCATGAATGTAATTCAGAATTTTCTCCATTTTGTTTTACAAACTTTTCGTTCGTCCGCCATCAACTGGAACATTTATACCATTAATGTAAGCCGCTGCCGGTGACGCTAAAAATGCAACAGCTGCGGCCACCTCATGTGGCTCAGAAATCCTTCCCGCTGGGATTTCTGAAATCATCTTCTGTTTTAGTTCTTCGAAACTTTTTCCCGTTTTTTCTGCTTTTTCCTGAAGAACCGATTCAAGCCGCTGCGTAAGGGTTGCTCCTGGCAATACATTATTAACCGTAATTCCAAATGCTCCGAGTTCAACTGAAAGTGTTTTAGACCAATTGGCTACAGCGCCGCGAATTGTATTCGATACTCCTAAACCTTTGATGGGCGTCTTTACCGAAGTGGAAATTATATTAATGATACGTCCATATTTTTGCTCTTTCATACCCGGAACTAAAGCTTGGACTAAAATCTGGTTGCATATCAAATGATTTGCAAAGGCTTTCACAAAGTCATCAATCGAAGCATCAATAGCCAAGCCACCACGCGGCCCTCCCGTGTTGTTTACAAGAATATGCGCAACAGACGTTAATGCAAAAGTCCCGATTTGTTTTTTTAGTGACTCCGGATAATCAAAGTCTGCGACCAGATAATTATGTTGCTGACCAGAAGATGTTTCCAGTTCCTTGAGGACGGATTTCAATTTTATTTCATTCCGCGCTACTAATGTAACATCCGCCCCCAGCAACGCTAATTCGATAGCAGTTGCTTTACCTATTCCCTGAGTGCTTCCACATACTATTGCCCTTTTCGCACGTAAATTCAGATCCATATTCTTATTGCTGTTAAAAACAAATTCTTTAGTAATTTTAACGAATAATTTCAACTCTGCCCTTAACTCTTACACTTCCAAAAAAAGAAACTTAAAGGGATACGAAGTTGAATAGAAATAGAAATTATATACTCATTCTTTGTGTTATCAATTTATGGCTATCCGAAGACCTTTTAATTTAAAACAGTGGATCCACGACAATCGTGATTTGCTTAAACCTCCAGTAGGTAATAAAAATCTCTATGCTGATGCTGGCGATTATATCGTCATGATTGTTGGAGGACCCAATGCGCGCAAAGATTTTCATTATAATGAAACCGAAGAATTGTTCTACCAACTGGAAGGAAACATTAACGTGCGTATTCAGGAAGATGGCAAGCCCGTGGATATTGCGATCAACGAAGGCGAAATGTTCTTACTTCCTTCCAATACACCACATCGTCCTGAACGCCCTGCCGGCACAGTTGGTTTAGTGATTGAATGCAAACGTGAAGAGGAAACCGTATTGGATGGATTAATCTGGTATTGTGAAAACTGCAATAATAAGTTGCACGAATACAAATTTCATTTGGATAATATTGAAAAGGATTTTCTTCCGCGCTTCCGTGAGTTTTATGCATCCAAGGAATTGCGCACATGCAAAAAATGTGGAACGGTGATGGAAGCTGATCCGCGATTTGTCTAGGGTCGACGGATAGGGAAAGAGCGATTAGAATTGTAAAGCAGCGTTGAGCGACTAGCATCTTTAGTTTATGAAAGGTTTAGCTTATTATAATTCTCCGGTAGGACAATTGCTGATTGAGTCGGATGAAGACAAGATCGTGAAGGTTAATTTTGTGAAAGATTCAAAACAGGAAGAATCACCAACAGCAATTACTGACCAATGCATAACGGAATTGGATGAATACTTTTATAAAGGCCGCAAATTCTTTACTGTTGAATTAAATCCACAAGGAACCGAATTTCAAAAGACGGTTTGGAACGAATTGCTAACCATTCCCTATGGCCAGACCATTTCATATGAGGCGCAAGCAATTCGTATCGGAAATATAAAGTCCATTCGAGCCGTAGGATTTACTAACGGTCAAAACCCCATTGCAATCATCATCCCCTGTCACCGTGTGATCGGCAAGAGTGGAAAGCTCATAGGGTATGGTGGTGGTCTTGACAATAAGGAATGGTTGCTCCATCATGAAGGAGCTTTGCGCAGACAGCTCACTTTGTTTTAAGTTGTTTCTACTTTGTCGGGTTTTGAATTATCGAATGGAGCATTTTGTCTGTTCGTCAGGGCACGATATTAGATTATGGAAAGAACGCCGAACATGGAACACCGAATTTCGAATTTCCAAGTAATAAGTGAAGGAACTGAGCAGACGTACAGATCATTCTTCAATAGTTTGGCAGGAGTAAATAAGTTTTTAAATTCAGCCACGCAGAATCCGCTTCAGGAACCAAATGTTCAATAAGGCAGGTATTCTCGCTAACGCTAAACCAACTATGAGTGAAGATTAAATTTAAAAATACCCTTCAATTTGCAAAAAAGTTAGATCGATCGGACAAACTCCGTACGTACAGGTCTAAATTTTTTGTGCCCAAACTAAACGGCAAACCTTCGATTTATTTCAGTGGCCATTCTCTCGGTCTTCAGCCAAAACAGACAAGAAGCTTAGTTAATCAAGAGCTTAAAGACTGGGCGCAGCTAGGAGTCGAAGGGCATGAACATGCACAACGGCCCTGGTTGTACTATCACCATTTTTCAAAAAAAATATTAGCTGGAATTGTTGGGGCAAAGCCAGCCGAAGTTGTTGCCATGAATCAGCTTACGATAAATCTTCATCTGATGATGGTCTCATTTTACATACCTACATCCGAACGATACAAGATACTAGTCGAAGTTGGAGCATTTCCATCTGATCAATATGCCTTTGAATCGCAAATAAAATTTCACGGGCTTAATCCTGAAAAAACCCTTATTGAATTAAAGCCTCGTGAAGAAGAATTTAATTTACGAACAGAAGATATAATTAACACTATTGAAGACCATGGACGTGAGTTAGCCCTCATTATTTTGGGTGGTGTTCAATACTACACAGGTCAATTTTTTGATATTAAAAAAATAACAGAAGCTGGTCACAAAGTGGGTGCCATAGTTGGTTTCGATTTAGCCCACGCCGTAGGGAACGTAAGTCTTAATCTACACAAGCATGATGTTGATTTTGCTGTATGGTGTGGTTACAAATATTTAAACTCTGGCCCCGGTGGTATTGCCGGGGCTTTTATTCACGAAAGGTATAGTGGTAACGTTGCTCTTCCTAGGTTTGCAGGCTGGTGGGGTCACAATGAAAAAGAGCGCTTCGAAATGAAAAAAGGTTTCAAGCCAATACTTGGGATAGATGGGTGGCAGGTCTCAAATGTTCCTATACTTCAGGCCGCAGCTCATCTTGCGTCATTGGAAATCTTTGGAGCGGCAGGCATGCGGGCTTTGAGAGAGAAAAGCATTCTCCTCACAGGATATCTTGAATTCTTATTGAAAGAAATGGATCCCTTGCAAAATTACTTTACCATTATCACTCCATCGAATCCAAAGGAAAGAGGTTGTCAGCTTTCCCTCCTTATCAAAGGAAATGGAAAAAAGGTTTTTAATTCCCTTACCAAGGCCGGAGTCTCTGCGGATTGGCGAGACCCCGACGTAATACGGATTGCACCCGTGCCGCTGTATAATACTTTTCAGGAGGTGTTTAGGTTTACAGCCATTTTAAAAAACAGTTTAATGATCCGACGGCTATCTATTCAGTGATTTTCTTCTGGAAAAAAAGTCCTTAAATCCCTCCTCAAAATTGTAATCAGGTAATCCATATACCTTTTTTGTTTCATCAAAAAAAAACGATATGACCAGTTCACGCAGAAATTTTATTAAGAAAAGTACTTCCTTAACTGCATTGGCTACACTTGGCTTGACGAAGGCAAGTGGTCATGGCTTGCCCTTCGCGAAAGACGCAAAAATAGAATTATGCCTTGCTTATTTTTACGGCCTGCAGGAACGCAAAATTGAACTCTCAAAGCAAATGGGAGTTACCGGAGCGGTATCACCATCGAATCCGGGGTTGGCTGGTTTGCGGGAGATCCAACCATGGGAATATGAAGCCCTGGTTGCTGTAAAAGAAGCTTATGCTAAAAGAGGTTTGCAATGGAGAGTATTGGAAGGGACACCACCACTGGATAAGGCTAAGCTTGGTGTTGATGGTAAAGATGAACAAATAGAAAACTTCATCACGCTTATGCGAAATATGAAGAAGATCGGATTGGACACTATTTGCTATAACTGGATGCCTGTTATCAGTTGGGCTCGTACAGATTTTGAACGAGCAGGACGAGGTGGTGCGCTGGTAACGGCATTTAACTATGATAAAGTTAAAGATCTTCCGCCTACGGAGTATGGTGAATTCTCTGAAGAGACCATGTGGAAAAACATGGACTATTTTTTAAAAGCTGTTGTTCCCGAAGCGGAAAAGAATGGCATCAAACTCGCCTTGCATCCCGATGATCCTCCGATCCCTAAGATCAGGGGCATTGCGCGCATTATGAGAACGGCCGACGCGTTTAAAAAACTGATTGAGCTCTATCCCAGTCCAAACAACGGACTTACTCTTTGTCAAGGAACGTTTGCTACGATGGGGGAAGACATACCTTCGGTTATTAAATACTTTGGCAAACGGGAGAAAATTTTCTTCGTACACTTCCGGGATATTAAAGGTGACAGGTGGAATTTTGAAGAAACTTTCCATGACGAAGGAAAAACGGATATGTACAAAGCCATGAAAACTTATTTTGAAGTTGGTTTCAAAGGCCCAATGCGAGAAGATCACGTGCCTACCGTAGCAGGGGATAGCAACGACCATCCAGGCTACAGCGAGCTGGGGACCCTGTTTGCAATAGGATATATCAAAGGTTTAATCGAAGCCGCAGGGAAAGAATCGTAAGAGCCTTTGGTTTCACATAAGTTAGGATGCCTCCACTAATTTTTTTATTTCAATGAGAATGGGGTTCCAACCTTCTCCATTATTGTAAGATTCTTTATATCTTCTTTCGCCTTCAGCCACAGTACCATAATCTCCTTGCGTAACTGAAAAAATCGTATTTCCATTTTCGGCGGTTAGTGTATACGTTATGGTGAGATAATTTTCAGGAATGTCTTCGATAGTGGAATGAGGGTCAATAGCGGTATAAGCCAACCGTCTGCCTGGATTAATTTCCAGGATGATACCTTTTACATAAACAATTTCTTTACCTTGATCAAAACCTTTCCATAATAAAGGGCTTCCTACTTTCCAATCCGAAACGGTTTCACAGCCAAACATATATTTCTTAGTCTGCTCAGGATTTGTCAAAGCTTCCCAAACGCGCAGCGGGGATGCATTGATAGAAATGGTGTTTTTAATAAAGATTTCCTTGTTGTTCATAGCCGTGCTTTTTTTAGGCAAAGAAAATGAGCTTACTGACAGCATTATGTCAGTAGTAAATAAGTCCACAGTCCACTGACGACAGTCGACGGAGGAGGTCCATAGTCGATGGCCATAGCTGTCGACCGTGGACAGTCGACTGTGGACTGAATTCACTTTTTCAAATTCGCCAGGAACTCAATCATATCGCGGATTTCGCGTTTGGACATCAGGGTTCGCATGGGCGGCATACCGGATGGCAAATTTTCACGTTTTGCAATTCTTGAAACAGGTACCTCCATCGGTTCAGCCTCGGATGTTTTAAGTGTCAGTTCCGTTTTCGATTCCTCCATTAGAATTCCGGAGATCACCTGGTTATCTTTTAGTGTTAGTTTTACAGACCCAAATCCTGGTGCAAGTCTGGCGCTAGGTTCTATAACCGCACGTAATAACTCTTCCCGGTCCAGTTCATCACCAATGTGGGTCAGTGACGGTCCGACTGTGCCACCCTCGCCCCTGATGGAATGACAGCGCACGCATTGTCCTGTAGAGTTTGTCATAAAATACCTTCCTCCTCTTCTTGCATCTCCTCCGTAAAGAGTTTCTAAAAATGCCTCCGTTGTTTTTCCGTCTGAACGCATCGGTGCAAGTTTACTTATAAGCTTTTCTGAATGCGTAGAATCGACGGCCTCCATAAGGTCTAACGTCAAGGCTGAAGGAAGTTTTTTATTCGCTAGCTGGTCAATCAAATTCTCTAAAACGGGTTCACTTTTTTCCATTGGCATTTCACCTAACACACGCAACAATTGTTGCTGCTCTTGAATCGTTCCGTTTTTGAATATGGGTTCTACAATCCCAGGTAAATTCTGTCGGGTTATATTTAACTCATTTAACAATCCAATTGCTGAAGTTCTTACGGAGCCATCTTTATCCTCCATTCCTCTTTTGATCACCGCTTCAGTATTATTGTACTTCAACCTGTGGAGCGCCATTAACATCGCGGATCTGACCGCAGGCGTTTGGTTTTGTCGCATGATTTTTTCCAGTTGGTCATTGTAGTCTTTGATTTCCAATTCGCTTAGCATGGTGGACGTAGCAATTAAAATGTCGGCATTTCCACTTTGTAAAAACGGTCCAATGTTGCTTTTAACCTTGCTGATTACTGGCGCAGGATCGCGTTCTATTTTACCTCGATAGCGTCCGTCTACTCGGTCCAGAACAGAGGGATTTGCCCACGTACCGATAGTAGCTAAAGCTTCGGCTCGAATAGCGGAAGGCAAATCATTTCGTTTGGAGAAAGCTATGAGCAGGTCCAATTCCTTTTCGCCGCCCACGCGTAAGCATGCATTGATACCCCTTCGCAGCAATGCCTCGGAGGAAAACCTCTTCTCATTTAAAGTAGCTGCTAACGCAGGCAGAGCTTTTTCGATAGACACATCATCATTGATAGCTCGGGCAGCGTCAGCTGCGATCAATTCATCTTTATCATTTAAAAACAATGCCACATTTTCGTTTTGCATTCTGCGCAATACCAACACAGCAGCTATCCGCAGTGCTCTGTTTGGATGATTCACCAATGCTGTAATAGGAGCCTCCTGCCCAATTCGCGAGAGGGCCAGGACGGCGGCATGTCGAAGGTATACCTCTTCATCGTTGTTTCTTTCGAGCATAGCAAGCAGCGGCTCAACGGCCTTTACATGTTCTAAGCGGCCCAGCGCCTGTGCTCCAAAAAATTGCACCCGGGGATTTTGATTGCTCAGCAATGGGATCAGTTGATCACCGGCTTTTTTATACCGGATATCGCCTAACACTTTTGCTGCTTGTGCTATAATTTCTGGATCGCTATCCCTTAATAGATCAAGCAACGGTGTCGCTCGTGTTTTATCCTTGGCAGCTAATTGCCCAATCCCCCAAATGCCATGAATACGGGCCAGCTGTGTATTTTTATTTTCGGTTGCACTTTTTAAAATTTCCCATCCCTTTTTTTCGCGGTGAACCAATTCAAACTGCGCCTTTTGTCTAATGCGCATATCAGCATGCGCAAGCAACTTGAGTAGGTCCGCTTCTGTTTGCTCAGCATAATCCAGTTGTATGAGACGCTTCGTTTCGATACGCTCATCCTTCAAATCATTTTTGTCCTCACTCACATCCAGTTTCCACACCCTGCCATAATTTTTTGTATCCCATCCATTGACCCAATCTGCTACATATAAAGCTCCATCGGGACCAAATCCGATACCGGTCGGAAGAATACCATTGACTACATCTTTGTCCTCCGCAAGTTCAAAGGATGCGCCTTTCGGTTTTAGACTAAATGACCAGACGTGTGACCGGCTTGGATTACCAACAAATTCTACCAGAAAAAATTTATTTTTCCACGCTGAACCAAGCGCGGTACCGGGATTATAAACCATACCCGTGGGACCGTTGTGAAAATTAATTATAGGCGGAATAATATAGGCAGCTTGTCCATTCCAACGCGGTTTGTATAGCTGCTCATCCATCCATACTTTATAAGTATTGTTTTTAGGATCGGTATATTTTCCGTATTGCCAGTTGCTTCTCCAACCTGCATCCGAACCTTCAACGATATATACAAGACGCTCACTTTCGCCGGGATGATCCCCATCGTTGTCGGAACTGATGATATTTCCATATTCATCGAAAACAAATTCATGTGTGTTTCGCAAACCAGTGGCAAATACTTCGAAGTCACTTCCATCGGGATTAGATCGCACAAGAATACCTTCATTGGGATGCTTGTGAACTTTCCCGTCGGGAGCAGTTATGTTCGCCCCTATATCGCCAATTTTCCAATAAATTTTTCCGTCTGGCCCTTCCGTTATTCCACCTAATCCATGACCTGAAAATCCAACATGAACTCCATACCCGTGACTGATGGACTTCTTATCATCGATGATGCCATCACCATTCGTATCTTTTAAACGCCAAAGGTCAGGTGCAATCGCAAGAAACATATCGTTTTTGCGAACCAGAATCCCCTCTGCCACGTCTGTTACTTCTTCATGAAAATCACTTAGAATGCGGGTAGAGATATCTGCCATACCATCGCCGGATTGATCTTCGAGTCGCCATATTTCATCTTTCTCCACCGCCAGATCGTGCCAATCATGACTGCCATCGTTGTTTAAATCATTTAACCATTCATTTTCAGAACTTTTTTCGGGAGCAAAGGTGCTGCGTAAAAAAGCACGTCTGTCTTCTACAGACTGAAAGGCAATTGAGGGTGTCATCCAGTGACGGAAGCCTCGAATATCAAATTCGGAATGCTTTTGCCTGTTTGTTCTGGTGAGATACACCTTGCCCTGATCATCAATTGACATAGCAACCGGATCGGGCGCCAGCGAATCGGATGCCCACAACGTGAGGGTAAGACCATCGGCAAGTTGAGCTGCCGTATTTTTACGAATTTCTGTTGCTTTCAAAGCCGCTTTAGCCGGATCTTCTCTGACAATAAGCGGAGGCTCTGATGGTGTTGTCTTTTTGCATGATACCATCACGGTGATCAGAAGAAGTGCAGTCAGTTGGCCGCGCCAAGATTTTAAAAATATCATTGCGTTTTGTGTAGTAGTTATATTTTTTTGAAATTAGAATTAAATCCAGAAAAGTGATATGTTCTCCATCATTTATCATTGACAGTTGCATTTTCCGCTATTTCAATATCTTTTGCTACATAAGGTCGCAGCAATTCCCAGTGAAAACGAAGGTGATCATTTTCTTTCCACGGTTTACCATCTTGCTCGCTGAAATGAACAAGAGGCATATCATTGTATAGAGGCCGTGTTATACTTATTACTATATCCCAGAAGCGAAGTGAATTTTCCAGATGCTTCACTGCTTGGTTTTTGTTTTGCTCTCCCCCTTTAATACGATAAGTTTGTAATGCAACAGCACCCCTTAACTTTTCCGCAAAATACAATCCCAGGTTGGCCCACACCGCAACATCGGCTACTTCCTGTTGAAGAGAGAGGTTGTTTGATGTTTTAATATTTTTAATTAAGCTTAACGCCTTATTGCAATCCCGCTCAAGCATGCTAATGAGGATAGGAGGTGTAATTTTATTCTTTTCGAAAGCTCCATCCGCTGAAATTATTTTAACGTAATCAAGGACCGATACATAATCAGGATCGGTGGGTGGCTGCCTGATCTGCCAATCTACGGAAATATATTCTACTCTTTTTAAATCTCTATTCAGTGCCATAAATCCTTCGCTGTAAAGCGAAAAATCCCAGGTAAAATCGAATGAGGAAGCTAAACGCAAAGGTGTTTTTCCTGCCAACGAATGTGCCTCAAACAATGAACCCGCTTCTTTTCCATAACGCCGAATAAATTCCGCTTTAAATAATTCATCCTCCGTAAGTGGGTTGTAAAGCACCCTTCCCCACGTTTTATAAAATAACCATTGTCGCTCAAAAGCGTATTTCCAGCTTACCTCAGTACCTGGTTTTGTAAAATAGTCCTTTGCCGGAATATACGTTTCAGAACCGATCAAATAACCGCCGACATAATCCTGGGAATTATTTGAAACATGTTGGCGCACGAATTCGGGTACTCCCCATCGCAGGCAAAAGAAGTCTTCATTTCGCGCTGTCCAGATAACTTTGTATTCAGTAGGCACCGGGTTAAAGTAAGTCCCGTACAATTTACCACCATGGACTTTGATCAGTTTGGGCGTAGAGTGGGCATGTGACCAGTTAAATTTAAGATCAGCCCACACCGGACCATCAACGAATTCCAGCTCAGCTTCCTGCTCGATTCCTTTTCGGGTTAACCGTTCAGTTTCAATACTCGTTGGTCCAAGTGATCCCGTTGTACTTGAAAAAGGAATTCTGTGAATAAGTTTTGACTTTCGGTTTGCAAGGCGCATGCCTTCGATAATGGTTTCTTTCATCCAGTCTTCCCGTTGCTGAGGCGTCATTCCGCCCATGCCCTCGCCAAGCGTGAGACCCATACCCGTAAGATCAGGAAATTCCTGAAGCAACTGAGTGACACATTCGCGCGTATAACGTTTTACTATTTCCGATGTATCTCCCCTAACAAAAAAATGATGATCCAGGTTATCCATGGCTACGTTGTGCGCTTTTGCAAACTCTGGTGTAACAAATATGTTGAACGGAATAACATACGTGTCTATGCCTCGTTCCTTTGCCATTCGAAAGATATTTCCAAACAGATTTTTCCATACTGTCATCTCCTGATCATTCCAAGGGTTTGCTTCCGGAAAATTTTTTGGTTTGATCATAAACGTATAGGGGTGGAGATTCCATAGTGTAAGCGTGTTGAATCTGTTCTCAACCATCATGTCGAGAAAATCCTTCCAATAGTTAGGATCGCTACACGTTTGTTGATGTTGGTCAAGGGAAAAGCTATGTCGATAAGTATCCCAGGGGAGGTCAAACTTAATACCTCGAAAAGCCAATTTCGGTGACTCACTCCTTTTTCTTACGTGTGCCAAGGGAATGCCATTTCGCAGATCTTCGGCGAGGGAAAGACTGCCATAAATAAGCCCAGTGCCATCGCCGCTAATTGTTATTGCTTTTGTTTCTGGCAGAAGTGTATAAGCCTCCTTACTCAAGCTTGTATTATTCAGACTAAGCACAATTCTGAAATCAGATTGAGCCTCATTGAGGGTATAGCCTTTTTCCAACAACGACTTCTTCAGCACATCAGCTGCATAGGCAACCTGTGGAAATGATTTATCAAACTGTAAACTAATACGTTGAGCAAGGGTAGGAAAAAAAAAGATACACAGAGCAATAAAAATCAAAACTGGTTTTTTCATAAGGAATAGTGAGCAATTAAAATGTTCTTTACTCTGGAACAAAAACTAAATTAGAAGTTTAGTTTTAAATGGCAAAGTTAGTTGCTTTGCTGACAAAACTTATGATTAGCAGTATTGAGGTGATGAAGAGCGATCTGTCCTCTTATTTGTTTAACACTTTTGAAAACCAAAACGCCCTGCACATGAATCCAATGCTTTCGTAGAAACGATGCGCTTGCTTGCGGTGAAAAGAAGAATCCAATTCAATCCTTTTACATTTATTCTCCAGGGCAATTTTGGATATATGAGCCATTAGTTTTTTCCCGATGCCTTGGCCGCGATAGTTGCTATCAACTACGAGCTCATCAACAACGCCTAAATTACCTGCTTGCCAGAGATTGTTTTTTATTGTCAAAGAACAGAATCCTACTACCTGCTCATCAGCGATCCCTACGATTAATTTCTGTCTATCGGTACTAATTGCTTGGCTATAAACAACGTGAAGGGCACCCACGTCCAATATTAAATCGGGCCATAGCTGTCTTAGAAGTTTAACGACAGAATCAAAATCATCTTGTTGGCAATATCGGATTTCAAAACTCATTCCTTTGAAGATTTATTTTTCAGGCGCTGATAAAAGTTCATACCAAACCTCTACTTCATACCCGTCAAGATCCTTAAAAAAAACATAAGGAGAACCTTTAACAAATTCACCTCGGTCAATAATTTTACCACCGGCTGCTATCACTTTTTGGACAATCCCATCAATGTCTTTTGCTTCTTTAAGTCGAAAGCCAAAATGAGCTATTCCACCCGTGGTACCAATCATGGCATCTTTCTTTTCTTCAAAAACTAAAATATCATTACAACCCGGTGTTGTCATTTGAATGAATCCTTCCTGATCATACATTGTCTCCATACTGAAAACTTCATGATAAAACTGTCTTGTGCGAACAACATCCTGGACAGCAATTGCCAAATGGGTCAGTCCGTATGTCTTCGACTTACTTAAGGTGGACAAAGCTTTTTTCTTACTCATCTTTTATTGTACTGTAACAGGTAATACAAGATAGTCTGCGAATCGTAAAGTCAAAAATGTTATACCTTCGATATATATGTCACTTCATCGTTATTTTGGATACGTCTTTCTAATCAGAGCTGCGTTCATTATACCCTCCGAACTCCATGCTCAGCAGATTACTACAGCAAATAAACCTGCTCAGTTGGATATTTGTATTGCCAGTGCTAATAGTGTTCGGGTAATATTAAAGCCGCTGAGCTTTAAGGACGATTTTCCCTATACGCCCGCATTAGCAGAAAAAAAATATTCAACTCCTGCTATTAGCCTTCGCAGACTCGATATACCTGTTATAAAACAGATTGGCAATCTTAAAGTGGAAGTAAGGCCTGACCCGTTAACATTAATTATAACAAATAACAAGGACCAAAACATTCAGCATATTGTTTTTGAAAATGATGGGAATCTTTCTTTCAAACTTGATGATCAGCCTATACTCGGCCTGGGTGAAGGAGGCCCCAAGCCACAACGTGGCACCTCATGGCGCACCCAGCCTGTGCAGTTCGACCGCAGCGGAGTAATAGATAGTATGCAGCCGCGCTGGCAAAGTGATGCGTACGGATCAAGAAATCCGGTTGCCCTGTTGATTGGTACAACAGGATGGGGGATCTTCGTAGCAACTCCCTGGGTATTGGTTGACTTGAAAAAAAAAGACCGGGGTTTATTTATTCCGTGGAAACCAAATGAAAGCGACAGCGTTCCTCAAACTCAAAAAAATCAACAATTAAACCAGGGAAAAGGCATTCACCCCAGAAATAAAATCGTATCGGGTCTGTTTGATTTTTTTGTCTTTGATGCACATGACCCCATGCAATTTTTGAAGGATTTTTCTGCGATAACAGGCCCGGCAGTGCTACCGCCTAAATGGGGGCTCGGTTATATGCAATCGCACCGAACACTGGAGGATGATAAACAAATGATTGGTGTCATCGATAGCTTTCGAATTAAAAAGATTCCAATCGATGCAGTGATTTATTTAGGTACAGGTTTTACACCAAGGGGATGGAATAAAATGCAGCCTTCATTTGAATTCAACACAGAGGTCTTTAAAAGAAATCCTGAGTCGGTTATTGCTGATATGCACACTCGTCACGTGAAGGTTGTTTTGCACATAGTGCCTTGGGACAGGGATAAATTATCCACGCTGCAGGGATCTATTCCTGCCCGCCCCGGTGAGCCGTTGGATGCATCTCATATCAGCAACTATTGGAAGGAACATATTCCTGTTGTAGAAACAGGTGTTGATGGCTTCTGGCCAGATGAGGGTGATTGGTTTGATCTTTTTGAGCGTATTAAACGACATCAGTTATACTACGAGGGTCCTCTTTCAACTAAACCTGATATTCGTCCCTGGAGTTTGCACAGGAACGGTTATCCCGGAATTGCCAAATGGGGCGGCTGGGTATGGTCAGGAGATACCGAATCTTCCTGGAAGACCTTAGAAGCCCAGGTTGCAGTGGGTATCAATTATTCGTTAAGCATTTCTCCTTTTTGGGGTTCAGATATTGGGGGATTTTTTCCAAATGAAGAATTAACGGGTGAACTCTACGTGCGCTGGCATCAATTTGCTTCCTTTTGTGCGTCTTTCCGTTCACATGGAAGGACATGGTGGACACGCCTACCCTGGGGCTGGGGGCTAAGTGAACTGGGTCCTCTTGAAGGAAACCGCTATCCGCTTAAATCCGAGTTGAACAATCCTTCCATTGAGCCGATAGCAAAAAAATATAACGAACTACGTTATCAATTAATGCCTTATATCTATACCCTGGCATGGGAAGCCCGTTCTAGCGGATTGCCTTTAATGCGTTCAATGTGGCTTCATTATCCAAAAGACGTGCACGCAAGGGGTATTGGCAGCCAGTACATGTGGGGGCGTGATCTTCTTGTTGCTCCGGTATTTAAGAAAGGAGCTACAAGCTGGAATATTTATTTACCTGCAGGAGATTGGTATGATTGGTGGACAAATGAAAAGAAAAAAGGTGAGCAAACTATTTCTCGTGAAGTTGATTTAGCTACGATGCCTATTTATGTTCGAGCCGGCGCTATAATACCTTTGGATCCCGTGCGGCAATATTCAAATGAAATAGTGACGGGGCCGACTACGCTTAAAATTTACAGCGGAGCCGATGGGGAATATACGTTGTATGAAGATGATGGCATAAGCCAGGATTATTTAAAAGGAAAAGGTACGTGGACCCATATGAAATGGGATGATAAGGCGAAAAAATTAGTTATAGAACCAAGCGCTCCTAACGGATTGACCAATGTAACAATCCAACGTAAGTTTAACGTAGAAATTATACCTGAGCATCTTACCAAAGAGGTTCAGTATACGGGCAGGTATCTGGAGGTAATTTTTTAATTCATTAAACAATCATCATTAAATGAACTGCAAAGAAATCTTCCAGCTTGCTTACTTTTATTTCTATAAGTCCGTTACGATTCGCTATAGTGGCTTCACTGTTTGATCGCAATATTTTGTGACTACTAAACTTCCCTTCAAGATTCAGCTTCACGTTAATATCATGCACGGGCAGCAAACTTCGAAGAGGCCTAACGGCTGCTGACGTTGTATTAACTAAGGAAAATATGTATTCACCCGGAGCCGGAGCAGAACGAGTTAATCCGATATGAACGCTTTCAGGTGCGTCGGTTTCCACAGGTATTGAACCACCAGCCAAATATTTAATACTCCGCAATAATAGGTTTCTCACATCCGGGTGGCCCATCTCAAAACTGATAAGGTCGGGTTGATTGCTGAAATAGATGACCTTTCCTTTCTTATAGGTATTCTCCAACACAGTTGGAAATTCACGCGACCATTCATTCGTCCAGGCTTTTTCAGGAGGCTGATTATGGACTACAGGAACATAAGTACAAATCTTTTTTGCAGATCCTGTCGGCCTGCAAAGCAGTGTATGCCCAGCATTAATAAACAATTCTGTTTCCTTGCTGTCGGGTTGTACGATGGCGTGAGCGGCATCGAAAATGAATTGATAGCAATCCTTTCTCGTATTTATTTTTTCTCCTGTAAAACGACAACCAAAAATTTCAGCCAGTCCAAAATCTTGTCGCTTTGACCCATCGCTATTATACAGGCTGGTTTCGTAGGTTGCAATGCTGTTTCCACCATTTCCGACATATTCCTTCAGCAACGAAATTTCTTTATCCGAAAGGCACCTCACATTAGGCAAAATAATAATCTTGTATTTTTGCAATCGTTCTTTGCTTGCCTGATCGTCTGCTATAAAATCGTGAGGAATGTGGTTCTCTATTAATATGGTTTCGATTCCTTTTATGAAACCCTCAAAGCGATCGCCTTCGACTGATTTATTCCTGAATGATAGACGCGTAGCCCTGGAGTAGTACACACCAATATTGCTAACCGAAGTATGTTGTGTCAATAATTTTTCATGCTCTTTTACGAATTGGTACGTGTTTGTTTGATGAAAAGCATTTCTTCTGTCGTACGTTGCCGCGGGATGCGATCCCGTAAAACTGCAATTCCAAAACCTGCCGCCGGCTGCTAGGGCCTCCCACAGCCACACGTTAAGATCTACTGTAGGGTCCATGATATACCGGTGCGATGTTCCATTGCCTCCGTATAAAATGATTGCTTCCTTCTCCGGCGCCATGGACTTAAGGAATTTTATAATTGTATTGGCGTAATTCAGATCGGCGTAGTGAATGTGTTCGGTATTTTCTGTGAGGAAAGCTACACTGACGAGAAAATCAAAATGATCGCGTGCATTATACAGGTCAATCCCGTCGTTAACAGGCGCACCCGCTTCAAACATACTGAAAACCTCAGCCGTATAAACTTTATTATCACCAAACGATTTAACTGTTTTTTTCATCGTCTCCATATGCTTGTCGGCCATTTCGGATTTCCAGCTCATGTAACGATCGAGTTTTTCAGCAGGCGCAGCATCTAACACCGGAATATTTTCTCCTGCGGCTGCCTTAAATGACTCCTGACAACGCTTGCAATAACATGCACCCTGAACACCAATGCTATTATGCCATATGCCATCAAGATTATAGTTCGTCATGATGTACTTTATAAATTCTATCGCGTGCTCGTTTCGATGATATCCAGTATAACACGAGGCATAAAGCTGGGGGCGGGTATACGTTAATTGCTTGGGTTTCTGTTCATGGTCAACACTAAACCAATCTGGAAATTGCTTATAAATTTTTTCCTCCACCCCGCGGAAATCGATGCGCGCGATAACACGCATGCCAGCAGCATGGCAGGCTGTTGTTATTTCCTTCAGAATATCGCTGCTTCCCATGAAGGAATTAATGTTAGCCGCAGGAAGGGGATTCTGGAAAAAGTCTACAATACCGCCCCCATTCACGACTAGCGTGTTACATCCTGATTTCTTCATGTAAGCAACAACAGCATGGGCATCGTAATTGGTGGCATCCGGCTCCCTCAACACAGTTTGCAGAATGCGCAGTGGTTTGTTATACCACTGTAATTCACGTTGTGAACCTAAGTTTTGCGCTGAAGCAGGATATGGGAATACAGGTAAAACTGTTATGCCCCAGCCGATAGCTGAAGTGTATTGGATAAACTTTCGTCTGTTTATATTATCGGATTCCATTACTCTCTTGAAGATATTCTTAAAGTTACTGACATCCACTCCTGTTCTTAAACTTCAACTATGGACAACCTCATAGTGGACAACATGGTGGTCATACCTTATCATCATTTTCTGCACGCTTAAAGGTACAACGGCGCTCTCAGGTGTAACACCGGCAAATTGCTGGATAGCCTCTATCGAATTCCAGACAGTAATTATTAAAAATTCCACTCCCTCGGGCAGCGGTCTTTTGAGAATAAATGCTTTAATAAATCCATCGATTAATTCTATTTTTGGAAATGTATCCTTAAGAAGATGCTCTATATAATTATCCACTTCTTCAAATTTTGCAATTCCTTTCCAATGCCTTTCTATCATATTCTTATTTTAAGTGGCACTATGAAATAAGTTAATCATACGCTAATATATTGATAGGTAGCTAATCACCTGGATTAATCCATAACTAAATCATAGCGTTGTTCTTTTAGTACTTTTCCAAAAGCTTGAGATTCCTTTTCCTGCGTCAATTTAAAACCGTATTTGGTATAAATGTGAGCAGCTGCATGTAATTCATGAGTGGTCCATAAATAGGAGGATTCATAGTTGCATTTTTTAAAATAATCCATATACAAATCCATTAACCTTTTACCTAAGCCAATGCCGCGATAGGCCGGTTCCAAAATGAAATACCGTAGCTGCGCCGCCTGTTCCCGGTGCATCAAAAGTAAAAAACCAACAATCTTGTTCCCGTGCTCACAAACCCAAACACGGTCTTTGCTTGGGTCATAATTCTGGTAAAATTCATTTAAACCCACAGCTACATAGGTTTCAAAAGGAATACCATAGTTATATTCCTGGTGATATAAATGTCCGTGAAGGTAAGTTACGTATCCGATATCACCGGGCCGAAATTCGGTTCGGATTTTTATGTCATCCAAATTCATTGCTTCAATCATTGTTCTACAATTTCACTTTTTCAAGAATGATTTTTATTTCGTTCATATGTCTTACCAGACTCCCTGTTTCTTCCTTTGTGAGAAGCGAAAGTATTCGGCCGATCTGTTCGTTAGAAGCCATGTTCAACTTTTCAAATTCGTTTGTCCCTGACGGGGTTAGGGAAATACGCGTGGAACGTCCATCATTCTTAGAACGAACTTTTGACACTACCTTTTTCCTTTCAAACCGCCTTAATATTCTGCTCAAATATCCTTTATCAAGATGTATCAAGTCTATAATATCACTGGCCGTCAAACTCTTGTGGTGGTATAATTCAAACATAATTCGAACTTCAGGCAAAGAGTACTGGCTATTCAAAATATGCTTATCCAGCAACCCAATAACCCTTGTATAAAATCTATTAAAAGCTCTTACAGCATCAATGTCTTTTTGAGTCATAAGTAAAAATAAAAATATTAGTTGCCTTTGTCAACTAATATAAAAAAGCAATGCTTCGAGTGGGAGAAAAAAAATGTGCAGAAAGTTTTCCTCTACTTAGTCAACCTTGGCAATTTTCTTTTGAATGGTTTGCTTGTCGGTCTGCGTCTTTGCTAAAGAAATAGCTTTTTGAAAATTCTGTTTAGCTTTCTTGTTGTCAATATCTGTGTAAAGTTCGCCAAGCAGCGTAAAGTAAAAGTGATTGTCGGTCAGGTTTAGTTTTTCCGCTTCTGTGATTGCCTCTTGCTTTCCATTCGCTTTTGAAAGCGCATATGTCCGGTTAAGGGCTGCCAAAGGTGAATATTCAATTTGCAACAAACGATTATGGAGTTGTAAAATGTTTTCCCACTTCTCTTTTGTATCTTCCTTCTGCGTACTCCAATAAGCAATGGCGGCTTCTACGTGGTATTTTGAAACTTTATTTCCGCTGGTTGCACACTTCAAAAAAAATGCTCCTTTACTGATGAGCTCAACATTCCAAAGATTTGTATCCTGCTCATCATATAAAACGAGTTCCCCATTTTTATTTATCCGGGCTTCAAATCGCGATGCGTGAAAACACATCAGTGAAAGCAAGGCATTTACCTCCGGTTTGTCAGTCGCCTTATTTTCAACAAGCATTGTGCACAAGCGCATGGCTTCAAGACAAAGATCTTTTCGCAGTGTATTATTTTGGCTAACGGAATAATATCCTTCATTAAATAACAAATAAATTGTTGTCAATACCGAGGCTAATCGTTCATCAACATCCGTCGAGTTTTCAAGCCAGCCAACAATAGGTGCAATTTTAATTTTTTCATCTCTCAGTTTTTCTTTGGCCCGTAATAATCGCTTATTAATAGTTTCCTTGTTAGAAAGGAAAGCATCTGCAATTTCTTCGATACCAAAGCCGCAAAGAATGCGCAGGGATAATCCGACTTGGGCCTCAAGCGAGATCGACGGATGACAAATGGCAAACAGCATTTGTAATTGACTATCCAAAATATTTTTTTCGGACAAATCAAGTTCAATTTCCACTGTAGCGGAAGAGGGTTTTAATTGAGGAGCAATTTTTTCAAAAAAAAGAAGATTGCGATGAATGTAATTTTTGGCTTTGTTTTTTGCTACTGAATAAAGCCACGCTACCGGGTTTTCTGGAATGCCTTTGTATGTCCACGTTTCAAGCGCAGATAAAAAAGTTTCACTTGCAATATCTTCGGCTATTTCAATTTTTTCAATACCGAAAAGTTTACAGAGTACAGTCGTTATTTTGCTGTACTCTGTCCTAAATAAGTGGGGTACTAATTCTTTATTGTCCAACTCTTTACCAATGAAGTCTGACTTTACTCTAATTGAGATAATAAAAGTAAAAATTTGCTAAACCCGCTTGTTTGCAAGGGTTTTTCGGCTTAATGTACACCATCGCCCCTGGCAACTTTTCGTACTTCTACACTATTACCCTCTCCCTGTAAAATTGGGCAGTCTTTTGCAAATTCAACCGCCTCATCGACAGAATTTGCCTTAACTATAATATATCCACCAATTGTTTCTTTGATTTCACCAAAAGGTCCATTGGTGACAATCTTGTTTGATCTTACAACCTTACTGTCGTCGAAATATAAGCCATTACTTCCGACAAACTTATTTTGGGCTGCAATACCGCCTATCCAGTCCATTGTCTGCTTCATCCAAATTTGCATTTGTTCTGGAGAAGCCACCTTCGAGCCATCCTGGTGTCTGAAGATCAACATAAATTCTTCCATTTCTTTTTAGTTTAATGTTATTACAGATCGATTATACCCCATATCAAATGAGATTTCGGAAATGGGACATCAAATTGAAAAGATTTTTGATCTTGTTTTGGTTTTTTAAGGACGCGGTGAAGGACCTAACCTGATTTCAGAGACTTTTCTACTTGACAAAAACAATTGCAATTGATCAAATGTTGCTCTCAATCCTTGATTGAAACTGGATTTATTGTTTTTATAAGATGCTATTTCTTCCTCCGTTGCATTTATAGGATTACTTTTTGAAGTGATTGTTGTCTTGCCATTTTTTTCCTCGAATGTCACTACATTAAAAATTTCCAAAGGCCAGGGATCAAAAAATGGAGCGCGTGTAATACCTCCTGTTTCGTCTGAAAAAGAAAGCGTAAACTCGATTAATTCGGGTTTTCGAATTTGTCCATAAACAAACCGGCCCCACATTACTCGCTCGTTTGATTCCATTTTATAATGAAAGATACCTTTAGGTTTAAAAGTGAGACTTATTACCGATAGTTTGTATCCCACTGGCCCCCACCATTCTGCTAAACGCTCTGCTTCAGAAAAAGCTTTAAAGACAAGCGCTCTCGGTGCATCAAATTCACGAATGATAACGAGGGCTGCCTCGCTATTTATTTGATTTCTTTTTTGCATTTGATTTTTTCCGTTGAATTTTAGTCAGGTACTTTTCTAACGAATTGAAACTATCAGTCCAAAACTGTTTGTATTGTTCAACCCAATTTGAAACCTCACTAAGTTTCTTCAGCTTAGCTTCGCAATACCTTTCCCTGCCTTCTTGCCTGATAGTAATGAGGCCACATTCGATTAGAATTTTGATATGAAGCGAAATGGCCTGGCGGCTTACATCAAAGTTCTCTGCGATAGCGTTTAAGTTCAAAGACTTGTTAGCAACCAGGTTGATAATTTCTCTTCTAGTTGGGTCGGCTATCGCCTGAAAAACATCTCTTCTTGTCTCCATAGTTATATTATTGCGCAAGTATATGCTTGCAAATATAGTTGCATGCGGGTTTGCACAATTTTTTTTAGATTCTTTTTTATCAAGTACGATAGGTCTATTCTTTTTGAGCTAGGTTTGAGATGGGATTTATATCGTCTTTTCCATTAGCTCTTGCGTATCAGTGTCAATAATGAGTATTCCTTCATTTGTGTCATTTAGTCTGCCCTATCAATAAGCCTTTGTTATTCCAAATTGATGTTTTCCCTCCGCAGTCAAAGTTATCGCAGTGTCCAATACAATTTGACATTAATACCGTCATTGAATATTTCTTTGCGATGTGAGATAAACTTTCACTGGCTTTTTCAACTCCATTGGCTGACTTAGCGACACTTGCTATATAAATTTCGGCGCCAGCTTTGAATGCATTCTCCGAATGTTCAGGAACTGATAATTCATAACAAATTGCGAGTGCGATATTGGTTTTGTTCCCGATTAAACCAGCTAAACTTTGTCCACTAATAAAAAATTCTTCTTCATCACGGTGTAAATACTTTTTTGAATACGTTTGTCTAGTTTGGTGTGGCTGAAAAAGAACCATACTAATACAGATACCTGAATTGCTTTTTATTGGTACTCCTACGCCTATGGTTATGTTGCTTGTGTTGCTAATCTTTTGGAATTCGGAAAACCTACTGTCATCCAGACTAGTCGCCAATTGTTTTGAAAGCTCCGGTTCGTAACCTGTTATTGATAACTCAGGAAAAACAACTAAATCTGCTTCCTGGGAAACTGCCAGATCTATTAGTCTTTTGTGATTATCGATATTACTTTGAATGTCCGCTTTAACGGGTCTTGTCTGTGCTACACAGATTTTCATTGTAGTCCGTTTTAGATTTGCCGATGGTAACTAAGGTGGAATTTTCTAAGGAAAAGGAAAATAAAATCACAACCAAAAAGAGATACGGCACCAATTCATAGTGATGAATTAATTATAGGGTAAAATACATTTGATAAGTCTCGCAGCTACAATGAATATATAAGTTCCACATAAAGTTCGGTCAACTTATTTTCTGCCTTTCCTGCCACTTCGATTATTTCGGAAATGTTTGCGGGTTTTAAATTATCCGGATCACAATCATCGGTTAGCACGGAAACAGCACAGCAGGGTAAACCCGCATGATTTGCAACAATTACTTCAGGGACAGTGCTCATTCCTACTGCATCGGCTCCGATCCGCTGCAAGAAGCGATACTCCGCCCTTGTTTCGAGATTAGGCCCTGTAACACATGCATAAACCCCTACATTCAGCTTTATACTTTTCTCTTTTGCGATGAGCTTAAGCTTATCGTTTAGCATTTTAGAATAAGGGTGGCTCATATCCGGAAAACGAGGTCCAAGTTCCTCGTAGTTGATACCGCGTAATGGATTGTCAGGTTGTAAATTGATGTGATCGTCAAGCAGCATCAATTCCCCTTTTTCCAATTTAGATTCATGTTACCGGATGCATTGGAAATAAGAAGGTATTTCACACCAAGCGCTTTCATCACGCGGACTGGCAATGTGACTTTCTGCATGGAGTATCCTTCATAATAATGAAATCGTCCCTGCATGGCCAGAATTTTCTTTCCTCCGACATCACCGTATATTAATTTGCCTTTATGAAACTCCACAGTAGAGGCAGGAAAATTTGGAATGTCTTTATAGTCAACAACAACAGCGTGTTTAATATGCTGGACAAATACATTTCCCAAACCTGTTCCAAGAATAACTCCTATTTCAGGATGTTCTATTCCTATTGACTTAAGGTAGTCGACTGCTTCGCGTATTTGTTGAATCATAACGCAATTTAACCGTTATATAAACTCTGCAAATTTAATTTAAGAAAAGAGCAGCTATCTTAATAACATTCCGTTTAAACGGAGCAATTCGATTTCCGCTACTTTAGCGAGGTAACGTGCATTGATAAGGCGGGTATAGGTGTCGGCCAAACTCTGCTGAGCTGTACGAAGTTCGACAAAAGTTGTAGCGGCACGCTTAAAAGTTTCCAGCGCGATTGTAACATTTTCTTTCGCTAAAAAAATGTTTTCTTCTTCGATCAACAATATTTTTTTTGCATTATCGTAATTGACAAATGCGTTTTTTAGCCCAACATTAACATTTGCCTTTTGCTGTTCATACAATATTTGTTGTCGGCCAACATTGATCTTGGCTTGTTGGATAAGCCGCCTCTGATTAAAGCCGGTTAAAATGGGAAAGTTTACTGAAAACCCATAGTTATACCCGTCACTTTGATTGTACAAAGTTCCAAAGGGGTTAAGCAATCTCGTATTGTCTGCCCGCGAATAATTATAGGCAGCGTTAAAATCCAGAAAAGGTAACAGTTCGGATTTACGTTCTCTAACCAAAAGATTCGAAATTCCAATTTCCCTTCTGGAAACCTGCAATGCAAAATTTGTATTTTCGAGGTTGCTCGATAGCTCGTCTTCGCGCAAATTTAGATTGATTACGATTGTATCCGAAACCTCATACTGCGGTGGCAATTGTAATCCAACCAGTGCATTAAGTTGATCTTTAAGTTGACGTATTAATGTTTGTTGTTGTAACACTTGAGTGCGTTGGGCATTGTAATCGACTTTGGCCTGAAGCAGCTCGGGTTTCGCTCCCATTCCGACCTGAAGTTTTCGGTCTGCAAGTTTGACGCGTTCCTGGCTGACAGACATTTGTTCTTCAATTGCCTTTAACTGCTGCTTTTGGCGAACTATATCGTAGTAATTGGAGGCTACGGAAGCAATTGTATTGACCATCTGGTCCTTCACAAAAAGCTCTCCTTGTGCGGCAATTGCTGTTATACGTTCTCGTGTTGCAAACATCCGTGTACCATCAAACAAAGTCCAGGTAAGCTGGGCTGACGCTGTGACATTATTCGACGCTGCTTTGCCGCTATTATTTCTGGATTCGTCTAGAAATCTCAATTCTTGATTGCTACTATTCCACACCGTAGCTCCAATAGCATTTACTTGAGGAAGAAATGCACCAAAGGCATATCGATTATCTGTTGCTGCCGCGTCTGAAGTATTCTTAGCAACCTGAATGTCATAATTTTTTTCTAACGCGAGGGCTATCGCTTGGTCAACGGTAATTTCTTCCTGCGCATTTGCCGCGAAACCCAGCCAAAATAGTATCAGCAATACACCCGCACTAGACTTCATAAACCAATTCCTTTTGTTGAGGAACTTCTACATCAAACTCAATGTGTTTCCGTTGCCTTGATAAGTAGGAGTACATAGCGGGGATAACAAATAAGGTTAGGATCAATGAAAACAGGATACCGCCCACGATGACAATTCCCAGCGGCTGCCGGCTTGTCGATGCCGCACCAATGCGACAAAGCCAGCGGTAACGAGCCTAAAGCCATCGCTAAGCTTGTCATTAAAATCGGGCGAAGACGGAGCCGCGAAGCTTCTAATACCGCGTCCATCCGAGAAAGACCTTCTTCTCGTTTTTTGTTAGCAAACTCTACGATTAAAATTCCATTTTTGGTAACTAACCCTATCAACATAATCATACCGATCTGGGAGAAAATGTTAATCGTCTGTCCGAATACCGAAAGTGCAAGGATCGCCCCAGCAATTGCAAGAGGAACTGTGAACATGATAATCAACGGATCAACAAAGCTTTCAAATTGAGCCGCCAGGATCAAATAAATCAATAAAAGAGCAAGTATAAAGGCAAAGGATGTATTGCTTGAACTTTCTGAAAGATCGCGCGCAGTACCAGTCAAAGAAGTCGTGAAGGTCTCGTCTAGCACCTGGGACTTTATTTCCTCCATAGCTTTTATTCCATCGCCCACAGTTTTTCCAGGGGCAAGTCCCGCCGACACCGTAGCCGATTTGTAACGATTAAAATGGTACAAAGAAGGGGGTGTAGTGGATTCCGCAACTGTAACTACATTATCCAAGGAAATCAATTGTCCAGAAGTTGTTCGTACATAAAGATTTTTAAGGTCATCTGGATCATCGCGGTCTACACGTGTTACCTGACCCATTACCTGATACTGTTTCCCTTCGCGTGTAAAATATCCAAATCGAAGGTTACTATACGCGAGCTGCAACGTCTGGGCTATATCTTGAACGCTTACTCCCAGCTGTGCAGCTTTCAGCCGATTAATCTGAACTTTTAATTCAGGTTTATTAAATTTTAAATCAATATCAACACCCTGTAACACAGGATTACTACTGGCGGCTTCCAAAAATTTTGGTATTGCATCCTTAAGTTTTTCAAAATTATTATTCTGAATAACAAACTGCACCGGCAAACCCCCTCTTCTATTTACTGAAATAGTTTGCTCTTGAATAGCAAAAGCCCTTCCCTCCGGAAACTTTCCCAGATTCCTATTTACCATATCCACAATTTCCTGTTGTGAGCGATCACGTTCATCGGGATCAGATAAGGTAACACGCACAAACCCATTATTTACGGCACCCCCGCCAGAAAATCCTGGCGCTGTAACAGAAAACGCGGTGTTATATTCGGGAATTGAATCCTGAATAAATTCGACCATGTTTTGCACATATTGATCCATATAATCGAAGGAAGTACCTTCAGCAGCTGACAGCTGTAAGCGGAACTGGTTTCGATCTTCCATCGGTGCCAATTCAGATTGAAGACTGGTTCCTATAAAATAAGCAGAGCCAAAACAAAGCGCAATAATGACAAAGGACACCCACCGCACTTTCATAAAACCCGCTAGCCATCGTTGATAACCATTTTCCATTCCGCTAAAGAATGGCTCGGTTTTATGATAGAACCAGGAATGTTCATGATGACTGCGCGTCAGTTTAACACTCAGCACAGGAGTTAATGTTAATGATACAAAACATGATATAAGTACAGCACCGGCCACTACAATGCCAAATTCCCGGAACAATCTTCCAACAAATCCTTGCAGAAATAGAATAGGAAGAAAAACAACGGCTAGGGTAATGGAAGTTGAGATAACAGCAAAGAAAATTTCTTTTGATCCTTCTTTCGCGGCCTGGTATTTATTCATGCCTTGCTCCAGTTTCTTATAAATATTCTCGGTCACCACAATACCATCATCCACGACAAGGCCCGTGGCTAAAACAATTCCCAGCATAGTAAGTACATTGATTGAAAATCCGCACAAGATACATGATAAAAAAAGTCGCAATAAGCGAAACCGGAATATCAATAAGAGGCCGAATAGCAATGATGAAATCACGGAAGAAAAGATATATAATAAGAACCACCAGAATAATTGAAATAAGCAGAGTTTCCTCTACTTCCGAAATAGCTCGTTTAATAAATAAGGTTTGATCCAACGCTATCTTTAGGGATATATCCTCTGGCACTTCTTTTTTTATGTGCTCTAAACGCTTGTAAAATTCATCGGCAATTTCTACATAGTTTGCACCCGGCAAGGGAACAATAGCCAAGCCTACCATGGTCACATTGCTTTCTCGTCCCTGTGATTCCTCATTCTCCGGTCCCAGAACCGCCTCACCAACATGCTTTAGCCGTATATCGCCTTGAGGACTTGATCTTGATGATTACATTTTCAAAATCTTCCTCTGTATAAAGTCTCCCAAAAGTCCTAACAGTAAGTTCGGTTGCATTCCCAGCAATTTTCCCGGAAGGCAATTCCACATTTTCCTTGTTTAAAGCATCCTGTACATCGAGCGGAGTTAGGCTATAGGCACTGAGCTTTGCAGGATCAAGCCATATCCGCATGGCGTATCTTCTTTCACCCCACATCTGAATGCTGCTAACTCCGGGAATGGTTTGCAATCGTTCGACCAAGTTATTTGTTGCATACTCGGTCAGTTGTAAAGAATTTCGTGTGTTGCTTTGCACAGTCATGGAGAGTATAGCGTCTGCGTTAGCATCTGCTTTGGAGACAACCGGCGGAGTTGTAAGATCCTGAGGAAGCGACCTTACCGCCTGAGAAACTTTATCTCGAACATCATTGGCTGCAGTTTCGAGGTCAACACCCAATTCAAATTCAATATTTATATTACTTGCCCCGTTGCTAGAAGAGGAGGTAATATTTTTTATTCCAGCAATACCGTTGATTGACTTTTCTAGCGGTTCGGTAATCTGCGACTCGATGATATCTGCATTCGCTCCGGAATAAGATAGTCCGAACATTTACATTGGGTGGATCAATAGCAGGATAATCACGGATGCCCAAAAAATTAAATCCGATAACGCCGAACAACACAATGAGGATGTTCATCACAAACGCTAATATGGGCCGCCTCAAACTTAGTTCTGAAATATTCATACCCTATTGGTTAAATCGTATCAATTTCTGCTGGTTACACGGGTAATTTTGATTTTTGAATTCGGTCGTAATGGCCATTAAACCAGTGGTCACAACAGTATCCCCCACTTTAAGACCATTCATGATGTGGACAAATGCGGAATCGCGAATACCGGTTTCCACAACAGTATACAAGGCGCTGTCTTTTCTTACTACAATAACCTGTTTGTCCCTTGCGGAGGGAATAATGGCTTGCGTGGGAACCAATAAAGCCTTATCGTTCTTACCCAATTGCAAATTTACTTTCGCAAAAACTCCAGGTATAAGTTCCTGATGCTCCTCTTCTACCAACGCCCTGACCTTCAGGGTACGGGTATTTTGATCAACACTGTTTTCTGTGGCCATTACTTTGGCTTTATGATACTCTTTTCCTCCATCTACCTGAAAGCTTACCGTATAGCCCGGAGCAATTTCCTTTGCATATTTTTCAGGAATAGAAAATTCAAGCTTTAACTTGTCAACCTGCCGAAGTATGGTTATAATATCCGATCGGTGCAATGTAAGCTCCAAGACTGACATTTCGCAATCCGACCCGGCCGGCATAAGGAGCCCTGATTTCCGTTTTCGAAATTGCAATTTGCGTGGATTCAATATCGGCTCTTAAATTTTCAACATCAAGTGCACTTAAGTCATAGTCTTGCTGACTAATACCGTTAATCTTTAAAAGTTCACCACTTCGTTCCTCAGACTTCTCCTTTATTTTCAATTGTACTTCCAGCTTTCTCAATTGTGCCTGCAAATCCTGATCAAATAATTTAACCATCAATGTCCCTTTGGAAACAATAGCACCTTCCCGAATATTAAGTTGCACAATTCTGCCCTCCAACTTCGGAGCGGATTTGAGTTTCTTCAAAAGGAAGCAACGAGCCTGGACTTCAATATTTTCACTAATCGAACTTTCCGACAACCACAAACCCATCTACAGCAAGCGGCCCTTGTTGGCGCGAGCCCCCACCAGCCGCTTGCTGCTTTTTTTTATCGTTACAAGAAGCAATCAACAGTATGTTTATGATTAATAATCCAACAATCCGAATTGATCTATACATATGAAATTCATAGACTTATAATAACAAGCTTAATGCTGCATCCGGTTCTCTATTAACACGATTGCAGTGAAATAAAGCGATGATGCAGTTCTACTACCTGGGGAATTAACAATGCAGTTTCATCATTTCGGATAGTAAAATCAGCTCGCTTCAATTTTTCTTCTTCAGGCATTTGATTTTCCATAATAGCCAAGACCTGATCTGCCGTCCGATGAGTATCCCGCTTTAGAACACGCTGTATTACGCAGTTCCTCTGGTGCATATACAACAATCACCTTATCCAACGATTGATTGGCGCCCGATTCAAAAAGTAGGGCCGCTTCTTTCAGTACATAAGGATGATTTTTTTTCTGATCTACCCACTGTTTATAGTTTGCACCTACCCGAGGATGAACCAACTTATTTAAGGTTTTGAGTCGCTCTGCATCATTAAAAACAGTGCTACTCAAATAATTACGGTTCAGGCTTCCATCCAAGTTGTAAGACAATTCTCCGAATTCTTTCTTGATCTCCGATACGAGTATTCCATCGGTGGTCATTAATTCTTTCGCATGGCTATCGGCATCGTATACAGGCACACCCAGACACTGAAAGATTTTGCATATCAGACTTTTACCAGAGCCTATACCTCCTGTGATACCAATTTGAAGAGGCATGTTCGAACTGATTAAAATTTTATGGATACGGAATCCAGCTTTACTACACGGGCAAATGGAGGAAGGCCCGCTATGATCGGCAAGACTTTCTTTTCTCCCTTCGTCACATTCTTTAAGTCCACTACAGCTTTCAGGGAATTCGCAGAGAAGGTGTTGCGATGCGATTCGGGAATTGCGATCGTGCAAACCAATTCTTTGCCTTCAATAAACGGCCAAGCGTGTTTAGGGGGATTGGCCACTTCTAACGTAACAGAATCAACTATTTCGACATAATTATCTACTTCAAAGTTGACAGAAACGGTGGGAGGGTCCCGTTTAATGAGTTCTGTCATTTAAAAATTTAACTTCAATATCTTCCGAAAAGTTTTCATCAATATTTCGTTCGGAAAGTTTTAGATATACCGGTTCGGATAAACTCTTGATTAAATTCAGTGGACCTTCAATAAAAACTGAATCGGGGACAATTTTAATATCACTCGCTAAACCATATCCCTTTCTAAAAATTATTGATGGCGAATCAACCCTTAAACTTATCCACCGGCTAGCTTTAGGTTCAATGGCCACATGCAGCGTATCGGTAAGAACAAAATTGATTGCAAATCCTTCAGGCTGATTAGCAATTAAACCAGGTAACGTGCTCCCAACAATTTTTTTTACTTCGCCAGGCTGGGGCAACGGAACTACCAACGGAAGCACTTTTAGTCCTGCACTTCTACGAAATAAATTCCAACCCACGCCTGTAACGTTAAAGCGCACAATTTCAGGCAACGGCCTTACAGGAATATAATTTTCGTGGTCGTAATCAAACGCCAATGGAAGATTAATGTTGGTAGTGTAATTTTTATTCAGGGCATTAAAAAACCAAAAGACCGTAGCTGCAAAGATGCAGAGTGCTACGGCCTTCCAATTTCTTCTGTTAAAGCGAAGCAGGTTAAATATGGACTGGATAAACCGCATTACATAAAATAACAATTAAGCTTCTAAAATAAACCGATCTATTATTTTTTATTTGCAGCCTTTGTGGCTTCCAGGGAGATCGCCGATTTATTAAATCGAATTCTTCCTCCCTTTTCAACTTCAAGAATAAAGGTATCACCTTCAAGTTCAGCAACGTGTCCGTGCGCTCCTCCAATGGTTATTACATAGTCTCCTTTCTTAATTTCCTCGATGAATTTCTTTTGATCCTTTGCCTTCTTTTGCTGAGGGCGAATCATGAAGAAATAAAACACCAGAATGATCCCCCCAAAGATTACATATTTAAACATGTCGTTGGATGGTTGTTGGGCTTGTAGCAAAATGGCGTACATAATTTAAAATTTTTTAGGGGTCAAAGTTATCTCAATTAAAACAAACATCCCAATCTACCTTACGGAGGATTGGGATGAGTTAAAAAACTAAAATATGATTTTTATTTC
The DNA here is from genome assembly GCA_963837415.1 of uncultured Bacteroidota bacterium. GTDB lineage: Bacteria > Bacteroidota > Bacteroidia > Cytophagales > Cyclobacteriaceae > Chryseolinea. Next base: position 1,171,179 of record CAWING010000013.1, read on the forward strand.
TTCACCGGGCCTTCGCTAGGGGCAGCATTGGCTTTCGGCAATACCATTGCCTTGAATCGTAAGACGGTTTGCTTAGGCCATGTATTTGCGGTTACCGTTACGGTTTTATTCTGAGCATTCGTTTTGCCATTGCTGTCAAATTTGGCTTTGACAAAACCGGTACCTCCAACAGGTATAGGATCCTTAGTCCAGTCTGGAACTGTACACCCACATGAACCTTGAGCACTTTGGATGATCAAAGGTGCAGCGCCTGTATTTTTAAAGGAATAAGTATGCTCTACGACGTCACCTTCATTTATAGTTCCGAAATCATGTTCTATAGTTGCAGAATTCCATGGCCGGCAAGGGCCTTCAGGCTTTTCTTCTGGAGCAGCGGGCGTTGTTGGGTTGGTCGTGGTGGTGGTAGTTGCTCCGGGTGATTTTTTACCTTCAAGTTCCGCAAGCCGGCTTTCCAATTGAGCGATTTTCTTCTCTGCGTCACGGTCTTTGCAAGCTGTCGCTAACGCAATCAGCAAGCCAAAAACAACAATCGATTTTAAAACATTTTGTCTCATGGGTTTATATTTATTTTTTCAAAGGACTCTCAATCGTTAGTGAGAGAATCGCATAACATTTATTATTCCGACTCCTATAGGGATATGTAAGCCTGCACAACGATTTCACCTATATGTTCCAATTCTACTAACTTTTTTATTAACCTTTTTTTCCGCGAATCTGTTCCAGCAACTCATCCACATCTTCAAGCAATCGCTCAGCTTTATTTTTTGCTTCATCCACCACCTTTTGGCCTTGCGATTTTGCTTCAGTTGTAAGCGGCGTTTCCTTTCCAGAAACAAAATCGTCGATTAAATTTTCCAACATTTTGCGGTACTTATCCAATTGGAAAGATAATTTTTCTCGTGTGTGGGTACCTTTTTCGGGGCATATAAGATTCCCAGCATAGCTCCAGCTGCTGCTCCGAAAAGGAACGCCATCATCGCATTTCCACTTTTTTTGCTCATAAGCTTTTAAAATTAGTTAGAGTGTGACTGCAAATTCAAAATTTTAACAATTTTTAACAAATTATGAAAGGGCAGAAGACTTTCCCTTCCTTCAGATCATGATTTTTACGACAGGTTGGCCATTTTTATAAAACTAGCCGAACAAATTTCTTGAGCCTACTTATTGTCGATAAGGCCTCTTCCGCTTTTCTTGACGTCACCCGTATTTTTCAATTCCTTAGCAATTACATCTAAAATTCCATTTATAAATTGACGGCTTTTCGGCGTGCTGTAATTTTTTGCAAGTTCAATATATTCGTTGATGGAAACTTTTACAGGTATATTTGGAAAAACGATGAGTTCAGCTATAGCCATTTCCAAAATTATCCTGTCCGTCAATGGAAGCCGGTCAACCTCCCAATTACGGGTGTTATTTGCAATAAGAGCCTGATACTTTTCATCCAGATGAGAACCTGTATGAAAAAGTTTCTCAATAAATTCTTTGTCATCCTCCCAATTGATTGAGAGTGTATGAAGTAAAAGTTGTGTTTTAGTGCCCGGATCGAATGATTTGACAGTTTTCTCTACCAGTCCCTTTACTATTTCTTTATCCTCTGCCCAGCGTTGAACCTCCTCCTCGAAATATTCGTTAATAACCGTTTTTCCCAGGATCACTTTCTTAAATAAATGATTCACAAATCGTTTTTGATCTTCGAGAGTCGGGTTCTTTTTATCCAGGTAGTGTAGGTACTCCGTTTCCTGACGGATAACATCACGAAACCATACCCTTATCCGATCCATTTTATCTTTCCAGGGTCGGCCAAATTTTTGTAATTCCTTCTTCAGTTGAGCGCTATCATGCAGCGCCTTGATCCATGTATTGTTTACAAAATTCTTATGACTTACTTTTTTATCAGACTCCGCTAACTCTAAAAACTCGACTGCCAAGGAAAGAACAGCAAGATAATGTTCATAGATTTTCTCAACCTCACTCACTAAATTTTTCGCAAAAAAAACAGCGTCTTTTTTATTTTGAGCTGTATAAAAGTGCAGGCACTCGTTTACCGTCTTTTTTATTTTAGCGTCCTTATGGTCAACATGGGCCTCATCATTTGCAAAAGCATCCTTGAATAGCTGTAGAGCCTGTTTTTTCTGAGTAGCCAGGTGGGGTTTGTTTTGTACTTCCATCGAATTTAAATCCGGAGAGAGCGTATCTGTGATTTTCTCCAGGCACAATTCATAGTTCGCATCCTTGCATTGCTGGAGCGCAAAAAGGCTTTGCATCACTTTAATCCGAAGGCTTCTTCTATTAAGCATGATAAAGAACAGCTTTAAATCGTGACAAAAATAGAATATCCCCGTAGGTTTTACAATGCGACAAATACTTATTACTTAGTTATATGAATTAGCCACATTCCATTACACAAATTGCTCAACGTTCCCCAATCCTTGCCTTACGACTACAATTTGGCCTCCCGTGCAATCAATGACACTTGACGGAATATTATTCCCTGGCCCGCCGTCGATCACCAGTTCCACCAAATGTTTAAAGTCTTCATAAATTTCTTCAGGATCGGTAGTATACTCCTTTATTACGTCATCATCCTTGATGGAAGAAGTAATTAATGGATTGCCAAGCAGTGCCACGATAGCGCGTGGAATAGAATGATCTGGAATGCGGATGCCCACAGTTTTTTTATTCACGTTTAAAATACGAGGCACTTTGTTGCTCGACTCCAAAATAAATGTATAAGGACCTGGCAATGCTTTTTTCAAAATTTTAAAAACAGGAGTATCGAGATGTTTTACATATTCGGAGATATGACTTAAATCGTTGCAGATAAATGAAAGATCAAGTTTTTGTGGTTTGATGTGCATCACCTGGCAAAGACGTTCTATGGCTTTGCGATTCATTAAGTCACAACCTATCCCGTAAATAGTATCCGTTGGATAAATGATAATTCCACCCCGTTTTAACACATCAACGGCATGACTGATCTTTCTTCCCTCTGGATTTAGCGGATGCACCCTAATTAATTCAGCAGCCATAGAAGTTAATCGTTTCTTGGTTATCCGTTTTATTCGTCTTTCGGTGTTCCCTGTTCATATTCAGTCAGAAGAAGTGAACACCCAACACCCTGCCTTACGGCAGTCAGGGATCAACGAATGATAAATGAGGAAGTAATTGTAAACAACGTAATACAATGTTAGTTTATTCCTTCACCCGTTGCCATTCTCCACACTTCTGAGCCCGCCCCACGATTAACGGATAACGGATAACGTTATAGATGGTAAACCACTTCGTCAAGTTACTGTTATGGTGTGGATATGAAACCATTCCATGTTAATCTGCCTTGAATGGATAATGTTCAACTACCAACGTTTTATTACTTTTGGATTCTACACTATGTATTATGAAGGTTAACAAGCGGCTCATTTTCTTTCTTTTAATTTCTGTTTTAGGGATATCGTTTACTTTTTACGCTTATCAGGTTGTTTATACTCCTAATATCCTGGTAGATCAGGAGGATCGATTACTTATTGTTGAAGAAGGCGATTCGTTTAAAGAGATTCAAAAAAAAATTCATGAAGGAAAATACATTCAAGACCTGGTATCCTTTAGTTTTCTGGCCCGCCTGATGGATTATGATGAACATATAAAACCGGGACGTTACCTGCTGCAAAAAAATATGAGCAACTTGAAAGCGCTGAGGTTGCTAAAATCCGGTGTCCAAGAGCCCGTGCGCATTACTTTTAACAACGTCCGAGTGGTATCTGAGCTGGCCGAAAAAATTACCAAGAACCTGGCCATGACACCGGTAGAATTTGAAGCTGCCTTAGTCCAGTTTGCCATGACAAACAATTACGGATTAAATAAAGATAACGTTCTAGTTATGTTCATACCCAACACCTATGAGGTATACTACAACGTTGCTCCTGTGGCGCTTGTTAAAAAAATGTATCAGGAGCACGAAAATTTTTGGAATAGTGAACGCAAAGAGAAAGCCAAGAAAATAGGGCTAACCCCAATTGAGGTATCCATACTGGCATCTATTGTTCAAGCAGAAACTATTAGTTTGAATGAGGCACCAACAATTGCCGGTCTGTACCTAAACAGATTGAAACAAGGAATACCGCTTCAGGCGGATCCCACATTAAAATTTGCCGTTGGCGATTTTACGTTAAAGCGAATCTTCAACGTCCACAAAGAGATTAATTCTCCTTATAACACATATAAGTTTGCCGGGCTTCCTCCCGGACCGATTAATATGCCGGAGATACATTCCCTTGAAGCTGTTTTGAATTATATGCCCAGTGATTATATCTACATGTGTGCGAAAGAAGATTTCTCAGGGGATCATAACTTCACAAACAATTATAGTGAGCACATGAATAACGCAATCCGTTATCAACGTGCACTCACTATTGAGCAGCGAAAAGCGGCTCGACTTAAACGTTGACCTAATGTACAGTTCAGAAACAACGGTTAGAGTACGCTATGGAGAAACTGATCAGATGGGATATGTGTATTATGGAGTATACGCCATGTATTATGAGGTCGCTCGGGTAGAAAGTCTTCGCCGGCTCGGACTGACTTATAAATCCATTGAGGAATTGGGAATAATTATGCCTGTGCTTGAAAATAAATCGAAGTTTTTAATGCCGGCACGTTACGATGAATTGCTAAGGATTGTCTGTATTGTTCGTGAAAAGCCGGGTATACGAATTAAATTCGAATACGAAATTTTTAATGAGGAAAACAAACTCATTCACCGTGGAGAGACTTTGTTAGTTTTTGTTGATAAAAATTCAGCGAAACCCCGCCGTCCACCTCAGGTAATGGAAAAAGTTCTGGAGCCTTTCTTCAAATGAAATACAAATACAAGCGACTTATACTGCAATGGAATCCAGGAATGTTACTAATTACCTGGGCGAAGAAAGTGCGATTTAAGAAGTATGAAAATGTATCGCTTTATAAAATTCTGAAAATTTTTTTTAAGAATTTACTAAGCGATGATATTCTGGATCGTGCCAATGGAGTAGCTTTTAATTTCATACTCGCTATTTTTCCCGCAATCATCTTTCTTTTTACATTAATCCCGTATGTAACCAAGTTTTTTCCGGAGATCAACACGGAAAGCATTATGTTGTTTCTGGGGCAACAAATTCCGCCGACTATGTTTGATGTTATTTCCTCTACCGTGCTGGACATCGTAAGCAATCAGCGGGGCGGACTACTTTCATTGGGTTTCCTTTTTTCAGTGTACCTCTCTACAAATGGTATGATGGCGCTTATGCGGGCATTTAATTCATGTTACAGGACCATTGAAAACAGGGGTGAGATAAAGACGCGATTGATTGCTACGGGACTTACTATAAATATGACCTTTGTGCTCTTCCTGGCTATCATCTTATTGATTGTCGGTCAGTTTGTATTAGAGGCTATCATGGCTAACCTTCCGGCTTTTGACTGGATTAATATGAGCTATTTCACCGTGGTCTTACTTTTCGTCTTGCGATTTATCACTATTTTCATCGCATTCTTTTTAGCTATATCCTTCATTTATTATTTCGGTCCGGCCATTCATTATAATTGGAGATTTTTCTCTGTTGGCTCTTTTCTTGCCACGTTGCTTAGCCTGACGGTGTCCTATGGATTTTCATACTACGTAACGAATTTTGGTACCTACAATAAAGTATATGGTTCCATCGGGGTTTTGATTGCCCTTATGATTTGGATTCAGTTAATAACGATCGTGTTATTGGTAGGATATGAGGTAAATGCGAGCATTCACGATGCAATTCGCAAGGAAGCGTTATGGAATACACGCATGCATCGAGTGAAAAAATAGTTAATTAAGGGCATCTACAAACCTTGTTTGGTTTTGCCTTATCCTTTTCTCGTCTCCAAGGAAGGGCAGAAGTTTAGAGATACCCTCAATTAGCATTGATTATTATTCAATTTTAAGTGCGATGTGTACATCATGTGGCGCAGGAATTGATCCGCCGAAGTAGGGCCAAAGCATATAATATATTCCCTTGTCGCAAACATTTCCACGTTTGATGTAAACCGGTTCCTGGTTGTTTAATTGAAACATATAGTTATTACCTATTACTTTCAATTGGTAACGATTTTCTTCATGAAGTTTTACTATTCCTATAAACTTTTCTTCCCTTGAACCATTTACGTAGCAATAAGCATATATCTCTAATTGATCATTATACCATTGCCACGAAAAGCGCGCGCTATTTTCATGGTGCATAGAACTGCAGTCTGAGAATCCCAGAAGTTTGTTTTTAGAATCTTGATATGAAGCATCATCAAAATGATAAATGGCTGTTTCATTAAACTTGGCTGTAAAGGCAAGGGTATTGGATTGTAAGGTTTGTACCATCCGAGGACTCGCGTAGTGTTCGCCTTCTCTAACAACAAAATTTCTTGAAAGATCGGCCTCTTCTTCACAGCTTGAAAAAAGCGTGCAACCCACAATAAGCATAAATAAGTTCTTGAGGCGGCCAATTGAAATTATACCTTTTTGCATTTGATTCATGCTACTAAGATTCAGCTTTTTTACCTCTTATAAATCGGTGCAAACCCTGAATTAATAAAAATCAGAAAAAGGCTGTGTATAGGGCTTTTAATGCTGAAAAGAAAGGTTTTATGCCGTCAGGGGAGGACAAAAATCGTTCCTCCAATTTAGCAGATATCCACTCGAAAATTGAATCAGGGAATACCCTAGGAGTGACTCCGATCAAACCTGCGGTTGATTACATTGGAAAAAGATCACTAACTCAGGTCTTCAAATGAAGATCAGTAGGTGCAAGAGATATTGTATCTTCTTGAAGATAGAGGTATTGAATAGGTCTATCACCTTGGCTAAAACTAATTCGTTTAAAAAAGAGGATGAGATAACTTAAGACCAATAGCAGGATATCCTACCCGGTAGCCCATACCGAATACCGTGCTTAAGTTCCTCCATGTTTTTATTCTTGTTTCCAACCCAGGCACAGCTGCAAAGAAATTTTCGTTTACCATGCCTAACCTGGCCGTTGCAAAAAAATCTATCTTGTCAGTTTTAAGGAGAGGAACTTGAAATAAGACGCCGTAGAATGCATCTTTTAAATTGAAGGTTTCCTTTGGCGGGCGGGCGATGCTTGTCTGATAGAATCCACCTACTCCCCACTTGTGTTTCGTTTCGAATGTTAGACCACCTCCATATAAACATCGAACTGCAGTCTTCTCTACGCCGGCTGAAAAATGAAGATGCTGGGCTCTTGCGAAAGTAGCTGTCATGCTTAAGACAAGCAGTGGTAAAATCCTGTTCATTTAATCAATCCAATTTACCGACTCGTAACATTCCATTTGCTTGATGAATTTTGATAATTGAACCCTAGCGGATCAATCCAAAGCTTACTCCTATATTAATGGAGGTTGAATTTGAAACTTTTGTATTCTGAAATAGCTCATCGGCAGTTTGTGCAATAGCCCAAGAGTAGCGAGCTTCTACAAACAGGTGAACAAAGTCGCGTACCTGGGGTAATCTCCATTCAATACCTCCGCCAATGGTACCACGTGTATCTGATATCTTGCCTAAATAGGGTGCGGAAGAGCTATAGTTAACGTTTTTATTAGCTTCAGTATTATTGTAATAACCAAAGAATTTCAGCATGGTATAATCAACACCACCTGAAACGTATGGATTAATGGCTTGTCTTGACTTATTTACTAACTTCAATGGGTAAACATTAAGAATCATAGCCGATTCGATCAAATTTACAGTGTGCTTTACGCTTGAATTAGAGTAATAAAATCCCGCAGCTTGAATTCTTCCTTTTACAATTTGATTTCCCATGACCAAGCCGAGGCTGCCACCCTCTTCCATTATGTTCATATTATGTATTGCTGCTAAATCGCTTGAGATTCGTGAGGATTTCACACCAAAGTTAGCCTCGAAGCCTATATACCTATATTGGGAATTGCGCATGTGCTGAGCTTGTACCCCAGTTGTGTTTAACCCCAGTAGCGTAAAAAAAGAAAGAAATAAAATTCCTTTGATTCGAGTTGAGTTGAGTAGAGACATTGAAAGCATAACCTTGACATTTAATTGATATGCTAAGGTTGTGTTTTTTTAGACCCTATGAATCGGTATAATCCCTGAATTTCTTAAAATCAGCAAACTCAGGGGTTAGGTGGCCCAATTCGGGCAAGAAACTAGAAAATTTCAAAAACCTCAAAATTGAAAAACAAGATCGAATAAAAGCTGATAAGTACGTACGCTAATTGGATGGGGGATTACCCTTAGGGGAACTATGGACCTTAGCTTCTGATAACGTAATTTTATAGTAATTCTTTCCAGTGCTGGGTCCTAACTCCTATTGATTCGGACACGTTGAACTCAAATTATTCCGTTGAAAGCATGTTGAGGATATTGATGGTCTTCTTACACCTCGTATTAAGCCTTTGAAGGTGATGCTCCAAATCCACCTGTGGCGTATCCGCTCCAATTTTCTTTTGAATAATATTAAGCTCTTCCATTAATTCACCATCACCCAAGATGCTTAAGGTTGTTTTGGTTTTGTGCACCGCTCTGCCAAAGATGGTTGGATCTTTAAGTTTAAGGGCTTTTTCTACGCTGAGTAACAATTCCGACATATTGCTAGCAAGGAGTTGGGCAAGTTCACGTCTAAATTCTGTATCGCCGTCTGTGCAGCGATCAAGGTTAGCTTTCACAATATTCGGTCGGTCTTTGTCCAAATAATTTTTCAACTTATCATAAAGCTGCGGTTGATTAAACGGTTTTAAGATCAGGTCATTAATGTCTTTTTCAGAATCAAACTTTTCTTCCTCATTCGAATGTAAATGGGTATGACCTATTATAGGTATACTCTTAAATTGATCTCCAAGCCTTCGAATAATCCGAGCCGTCTCGTAACCATCCATCCCTGGCATTTTAATATCAATCAATATCAAATCGAATGTATTTGCTTTCGTTAATTCGATTGCGCCCTTGCCATCCTTTGCAACAGTTACCATGAGCCCCCATCCGGACAGCATGCGTTCTGCTAAAACGGCGCTTGAGGAATCACTTTCCACGAATAGAATTTGATATGGCCCTAAAGGTTCCAATGTTTGTTATTTGAATGGTAATCTTTAAAGATTCTTAACTACTGACACGCCAACTTCATTACCTTTTCTAATATATCCAGATTATTTTATTGTCCCAACCTCGTGTAAGGGATTAGTGATTTTCAACCAATTTCCAAGCGCCTTCCATGCATTTCAAGTTTCTTTTAAGCCGGCACGATGTTGTTTTTAATCGCATACTTTATTAATTCAGCTGAATTTCTCAAGCCCAATTTTTCCAAAATATGTCCCTTATGCGTTTCTACAGTCTTTACACTGATAAAAAGTAATTCAGCTACTTCTTTATTACCTTTTCCCATCGCTACCAATCCCAGCACTTCATACTCGCGCTTGGTAAGATCGTTAGGCAGTCTTGCAGTCTCCGGATTTTTAAGTTTTTCGTGAACATAAAAATCTTCAAACACCAATTTGGTAATCGCATCCGTAAAATAACGTTCTCCTGAATAAACTGTGCGTATTGCCTTTATCATTGTTTCTTTGTCAGTATCTTTTGGCAAATAGCCATTAATACCGGACTGGATACCTGCCGAAAGAAATTCTTTTTTAACTTCCATTGAAACTAGGATAACTTTTACATTGTTATCTTGCTCCTTAATCCATCGTGTGGCTTCAATACCCGACATACCTCTCAGCACGATGTCCATTAATACAATGTCTGGTTGAAGTTCTCGTACACTCGTAATGGCCTCTTCACCTGTAGGACTTGACCCGACTACGTTTATGTCGTCACAATCCGAAAGCATGGAAACTATTCCATCACGCATTAAGGTATGATCGTCTACCAGAAATATCTTTATCATTTTAATGTTTCGTTATAAATTAAAACTTTTTTAATAGAAGCAACTAGGTATTTACTATCACAAGGTTTCGGAATAAAAAGATTGGCGCCAAGTCGTTTAACCTTAGCAATTGTATCCGTGGTGGTTCTGGCGGAAAGAATAATAATAGGAATGTTCTTGAAGCTGCTATTATTCTTTAATTCTGTGATAAGTTGAAATCCATCCATTTCCGGCATAAGCAAATCAGATATAATAATATCAGCCAATCCCTTCTCAAGTTGCGCAAGGGCATCCTTGCCATTTTTGGCAACTGAAACTTCAAAATCTTCCATGCGAAGGATATCCACAATTTCAACCGCTAAAGAAGAGGTGTCTTCTACCAGTAATATTTTACTCATTTCATAATGTTAAAACCTACTGTGAATTCGGAACCCTTTCCCACTTCACTTTTGAAATCAAGAGCTCCTTCCAGAAGTTCTACTGCCTTTTTCACAATGGACAATCCCAGACCCGTCCCCTGAATAGCTCCGGCGTTGGACCCTCGGTGAAAGGGATCAAAAATTTGATCAAATTCATTTTTTGGAATCCCAACCCCGTAGTCCGTCACGGAAATGAGCAGTTCAGTGTCAACCGTTTTTATTTCCAGTAATACCTCAGTTGCCCCCGGAGAAAATTTTATTGCATTGCTCAATAGATTTATAAAGATATTCCGCAGTAACTTTTCATCGATTTCAATTTCCTTGATCGAACTTTCAAAAGAAAAGTTGACCGAATGAGATGACTTGGAGCTATATAAGACTTCTTCTACAATATTTTGGAAGAAATCGTGAATATTAATTTTCCGGGCAATGACTTTGGTTTTTCCAGATTCACTCTTCCCTAATGTTAGTACATCATCCAACAGAAAAGTCATGTGCCTTACTTGCTTTTCTATACTTTCTAATTTTTTTTCAATTTCCGCTGGTGATAGTTTATTCAAATAATCGCGCATATAACCTGTAGCAAAGTTGATGGTTGCTAGCGGCGTTCTGAATTCATGCGAAGCAATGGCCACAAATTTGCTTTTGAGTTCGACAAGTTCCTTTTCCTTACTCAATGCCTCATTTAACTCGCGAGTTCGTTCCTTCACCTGACGTTCAAGATTTTCCCGGGTCATCTCCTCATGGCGTTTACGCGCTGTTACATCGCGTTGAATAGCTACCCAATGCGTTAATCCACCTTCCTTATCCCACACTGGAACGATAGTGAAGTCGGTCCAGAATTCTTCTCCATTTTTTTTGTAATTGATTATTTCAACTTCGATGCTTTCTCGTTTCTGTAATGATTCACGTATACGTGCAATTTCCTGTTTATCTGTTTTTGGCCCTTGTAACATCCGTGGTGTCTTACCAATTACCTCTTCAACCGTGTACCCTGTCATAGTTGTAAAGGCATCATTGACATATACTATCTTTGGTCCCGGCAAATCAATGAGTTCAGCCTCTGTTACCAAGACAGCATCATTCGCATTCGTAATAACCGATTCCAACAGGCGTAAGTAGCCTTCAACTTTCGTACGTTCTGTAACATCATACGCCGCTACTAACCGTGATTTAATACCTCCTAAGACAATATCATGTGAAACAATTTCAACGAAAATAACCGCATCATCTTTCCTTTTGTGTCTCCACGCGCTGGTTTTACGCAAGCCAGGATTTTGCTGTAATTCCATTATGCCGTCATTGGACATAATATCCTCTATCGTGAGTTTAGAAAATTCGTCGCGCGAATATCCATAGTATAGTATAGCCGCAGCGTTAACCGTGACGATTCCCAACGTTTCAACATCATAGGCCCACATAGGGATAGGGTTGCTTTCAAATAGCAACTTATATTCTTCTTCCGAGCGCTTGAGAAGTTCTTGATTTTGTTTTCGCTCAATGGCATAACGTATCGTTTTCTCTAGTAACTTTTTATCATACTCTCCTTTTACAAGATAATCCTGCGCGCCTTTGTTCAACGCCTCCGATGTTATTTTCTCATCGACCAACCCGGTGAGTACAATCACCGGTGCATTGGCAGACAGGGGATATATCATTTCAAATGTGTTGATTCCTTCGCTGTCAGAAAGAAATAAATCCAACAGAATCAACTTAAAACTATGAGTGTTAAGCAGGGAAATTGCAACCTGTAAATTATCTGCGTGAAATATTTCAAAAGGAGGCAGGGAGGTTCTTTTTAAGAACTCTTTGACCAGGAAAAGATCTCCGGGGTTATCTTCTACAATAAGTATCTTCTGGTCCTGAATTGCCATATTAGTTAACTCGAGTAAAATGTGAATTGCGCCACGGGCTAAAAAAAATTATTGGGCCGTGGCGCTTACTCCGATCAAAGGATTTGAAGGTATACCAGTTTAATAGTTTGTCCGCGTCTTGAAAAAATTTCAAAATAGCAGATGTGATTAATACAATTACAGCCATCATTACGGACTTCGAGATATTTACATTTTTTTAATTCTATTATTGCCGATTGGCATTTGGCGCTACATCAACATGTATTGAGCATAAAAATTAGCTTCCAAAGCCACTTTCACCGTGCAAATACACAAACTTTTTAGTTGTAAAAGTTTGCCTTTTTAACCGCAATAGTACGCTCACAATTAAGAAGATAGAATTCAATTATAAGCAGAGCGCGTTAAGATCTTTTTTAATTATATACAACATGAACCACCAGCACTACATTCTTTTATTAATCGTAAAATGAAAGGTGCTTCCCTCTCCTATTTTCGATTCAACCCATATTTTGCCCCCATGTCCTTCTACGATTTTTTTACAAATGGCAAGGCCAAGTCCAGTCCCTTTTTGGTCACTTTGATTGTTCAATCTTTGGAATATGATGAATATCTTATCAAAAAAGCGGGAATCAATTCCTATTCCATTATCTGTTACAGAGAACTTCCAATGCCTAGGCCCCTCTTCGGCTTCAAGGTTAATTGCAGGTGATAAGTCACTACGGTACTTCATTGCGTTGATGATCAGATTCTGAATGACCTGCCCTAATTGCGTTTTTATGCCGCTTACCGTGGGCAGTGTTTTTACATTGAACGTAGCCCCCGAAGCTGTAATGGATTCCTGAAGTATTTGTAAGGTATGCAGCACAACCTCGTTCATATTGACCTGGTCAAATTTTTCCTGAGCAAGACCTACACGGGAATATTCAAGAAGATCCATGATAAGTTGTTTCATACGCTCTGCCCCATTTACGGCAAAGTCAATATATGTATGCGCTTGATCATCCAGACTGCCTTCATATTTCTTTTTTAATAACTGGAGAAAACTTCTAACCATACGCAGAGGTTCCTGCAGGTCGTGGGAAGCTACATAAGCAAAACGCTCCAATTCGGTGTTCGAGGCTGCAAGCTTTGACGCTTGTGTGGCAAGTGAGTCATTCAGTTCATGCAGTACGAGCTCAGCCTTTTTACGTTCTGTTACATCACGGCTTATTCCCACGAGACCAATGGAATGATCATGATCTTTCAATGGAATTTTAGAGGTAAGAAGCCATCGTATTTCACTCGAGGGCCCAATTATTTTCTCTTCAAGATCAAGCACCGGCTGGCCCGATTCAAGAACTTTTCTATCTGCGTCCATAAACGGGATGGCTGTCAAAGGCTCAAAATAGTCCAGAACAGTTTTGCCTAATGTTTCTTCTTCGGTAGCAGCTCCGATAAGTTTTACATTGGCTTTGTTGTTTATAATATGCCTTAGATTAGTATCCTTTACGTAAATGTAATCCGGCAAATTATCTATCAGGGTCCGCAATAGATAGCGCTCCTTGCGTAACTTTTCTTCAGTTTCCTTTCTTTCCGAGATGTCCCTATAATTTGTTACAATTCCATTTACATCTTTATCATGTAACAGATTCGTAACGACTCCTTCAAGCCAGATGTAATAACCTTGTTTATGTTTAAATCGAAATTGAAAAGGAAGGGGTTGACCTGCACACGTGGCAAGCCTTCCATATAATTCCCGGAAACCTTCTTTATCGTCAGAATGAATGTAATTTAATACTTGCTTACCCATTCTCTCCTCAGGAACATAACCCAAAATTCGATTAACGGAAGGGCTTTGATATAAAATAGTTGTCTTTTCATCATTCAGCACAATCCCATCCGACGTATGTTCAATTAAAGCTCTAAATCTCTTTTCCCTTTTTGCAAGCTCCTCTTCGGCATGTATTCTTTGTTCTATTTCCAACTGCAGAAGTCGATTAAGTTCTTTTAATTCCGAGGTTCTTTCAGCAACTAGCTTCTCCAAAACTTCAGGGCTTTTTAATTGCAAGATTTTAGGAGCAACTTTTACTAAAACGACTACCGTTGCCGTTGAAGCAACGGCAGTGATTAATCTTAACAACGCGCTGACTCGATACCCCGGCCACCAAAATATAGCTGCGTCAATAAAATGAGTTGAACCACAAGCAACAATAAAAAGGATAAATAAGATTATAATCAGGCGAAACGATTTCCATTGCTTATTTCTCTTTAGGAAAGCCCAGAGTATTAGCGGTATCAAAAAGTAGCAGATTCCCGTAACAAGATCCGAAACTATATAGAGCCACCCGTGAAAAGGTGTCCACGCACCGCATTGCCAACGGGGAGGCCAGCTTTCTGAACTAAATAGCAACGAAAAGAAACTTTTTATTTGTTCCGGGGGGCTGGGTTGTATCGAAGCGAAATTTACAACCTGAGGATTTGCAAAACATGTGGCCATGTTTTTGTCGATTAAGCTATCCGTTTCGTTTTCTTGTTGCGAAAATACAGGCAGTGACAAAACCATGTACAAAAAAAATTGCATTAGAAACCGCGCCTTTTTTTTCATTCATTACCTGTTACGAAAAGTTTTTGCCGGAAAGCAATGACTATTAAGGAACCCATTGCGGCTTAGTTAAGAATCTAAACCTGCTGTAAAGGAATAAAATTACATGGTGCCTCGGCCAGAAAAGAGTACCGCATTAATGCCCTTGTACCAAAATCGCCCAATTCATATTAAATGATATACACTCAGTATCGGATTGCATCCTTGATCTTGGATAAGCTGCGTCAACCGACCAACAACGGTTTCGCCCTATGAACGCCTTCTATAATGAAAAGCATTGAGTGTCCACCGATGCCGTGCTTTAGTCCAATAATTCAGAATTAAATAAATTTTTATTGCTCCTTTGCCAGGAAACTTAACTAAGAAGTGAGACCTTAAAAATTTATTTGATGGCAAAAATACAACTCATTGTGAATGAAAATCCGTATGAAATAAACGCGGATCCGCAAATGCCTCTCCTTTGGGTAATTGAAGAAAAGCGGTGTATTTCTTCTGCATCAGGAACCTATCAATCAGGGCATAGAGAGTGAAATAAGTTGCCAAAATTTTCAGGGGCAATTCAATAAGGGAAGAAATAAACTTTTCGCCATATACGCCATCGATCATGCCCAAATCAGACCATCATAGAGTACCATTCCCGTCCAAAACAGAATAGGCAACAGAAAACGATAACGTGTTAGGAACAGGCCCGGTGTTTTACTGTGGAATAATGCCTTCATAACCATCTTTTAAATATCAGTATTTACGGCCAATGAAGCGTGGTTTTTAGATGAACAACCGATAAACCTTACAAACGAGTTTGCTGTTCATTAAATCAAGGGGCTAGGTAGAATCCAGAGAAAAGTGCGGAAGGAAAGCCAGCTCATGCTGACAAAGTTTGCAACATTAACAGTTATGGCGGATATGAATATATTTTTTAATCCGGAAAATGGAATCATGAAGACCTTTTCGCATGGTCACTGTACATTAAGGATGTAAAACTTATTGTGGGGAAATCAGTAAACGGATTAAGGTTTGTAAGTTGAATAAGAGCTTTATGAATAAGATCCCGAAAGCGGAAATGTCCGATATTGTTTTACAAAAAGTAAATATCCTTTGCCATGCAATACAAAATAAACAGCGTGTAAGGTTCACGTACAATGAAAAAGAAAGAATTGGTGAACCCCAATGTTGTGGTATCAGTACAGCCGAAAAGGAGGTTGTCAGAATGCATTTGATAAAAGGAGGGAGTAGGCCAGAACAATTGTTCGAAACTTCACAAATCGAATCTCTAGAATTGCTCGATGAATATTTTAGCAAGCCTGGTCCTAACTACAAAGCAAATGATTCAGCGATGAATCAGATTCATTGCCAGCTATAAATGAAAGATGGTTTTTTATGATTTTTAAGTTAATTAGGTAGCACAATATATTATGATCACTCAGGATTTTTTAGGTGTCAAGGATGAATTGGAATTGGAGAATAAAAGGCTTGCTTTCTACAGTTTAAGAACATTAAAAAATAAAGGGTATGCTATTCAACAGTTACCGTTTTGCATACGGATACTTTTGGAAAACGCTATCCGGAATTATGATGACTATATCATTACACAAGAGCATGTAAATACAATTTTGAATTGGAAGCCTAAACCTGCCGAAAAGGAAATTCCCTTTATGCCGGCGCGGGTTCTTATGCAGGACTTCACAGGGGTTCCGGCTATTGTAGATATCGCTTCTCTACGGGAAGAAATGTCTCGTAAAGGTAAAAACCCAGCTAAAATTAATCCCCTTATCCCCGTTGACCTGGTAATAGATCATTCCGTCCAGGTTGATTATTATGGAAATGAAAATGCGTATCATTTAAATGTCGAAAAGGAATACGAACGCAACAGCGAGCGCTATCGTTTTTTAAAATGGGCGCAACGGGCGTTCGATAATTTTTCTGTTGTGCCTCCAGGCATGGGCATCTGTCACCAGGTCAATCTTGAATATTTTTCTACCTGTATTGTTGAACGTAAAGGTGTTGCCTTTCCGGATTCGCTGGTGGGGACGGATTCGCACACTCCTATGGTAAACGGACTTGGAATTGTAGCGTATGGCGTAGGCGGTATAGAAGCAGAAGCTGCCATGCTTGGTCAACCTCAGTTCTTCACGATTCCAGAAGTAATCGGTTTAAAATTAATAGGAGCTCTACCCATTGGAAGTACAGCAACAGATTTGGTGTTGACCATTACGGAATTGCTTCGAAAAACGAAAGTAGTTGGAAAATTCGTTGAGGTGTTTGGTCCGGGGCTTGATTCCTTGTCTGTTCCAGACCGCGCTACGATAGGCAATATGTCACCTGAGTTTGGTTGCACCATAACCTATTTTCCGATTGATAACAAAACCCTGGAATACCTCGATAAGACCAATAGACCAAAAGAGGTAATAATCCTTACCGAGCGGTATGCGAAAGAAAATCTTCTTTGGCGTGAAAACGAGGATCTTATTTTATACAGTCAGGTGGTGGAATTGGATCTGTCTACGGTTGAACCTACGATCTCCGGACCAAGCAGGCCCCAGGATAAAATCCTCCTTCGAAGGGCTAAAAACACCATTACAGATATTCTTGAGAAAAGTCATAATAGAAAGTATGTCCTGTTTTCAGACCGGCCGTTAAATCGATGGGTCGGCGAAGGTGGAAATGTTGAACCTTCACAGGTTAAGGATATTGAACATAATGATCTCCGTACAGTCGAAGTTGTTCTCAATGGAGAAAAAATTCATTTGAGCGATGGAGCTGTTGCTATTGCAGCCATCACAAGCTGCACAAATACATCTAATCCGTATGTTATGATCGGTGCTGGATTGCTGGCAAAAAAAGCTCTTGAAATGGGAGTGAATGTCAAACCTTGGGTAAAAACCAGCCTCGCTCCCGGTTCAAAAGTTGTTACAGATTATTTGCAAGAATCCGGATTGTTGGCAAAGCTGGAACAAATGAAATTCAATGTGGTGGGATTTGGATGCACTTCATGCATAGGTAATTCAGGCCCTCTCCCAGAGCCTATTGCTGACGCCGTACTCCATCACGATATTATTCTGAGTGCTGCATTATCAAGCAACCGGAATTTTGAAGCCCGCATTCATCCACAGGTAAAAATGAATTTCCTGATGTCCCCTTTGCTCGTAGTAGCCTATGCCATAGCGGGAAGAATGGACATTGACATGGAGAGTGAAGCGCTCGCTTACAACAAAGACGGAAAAGGAATTTATTTACGGGATATCTGGCCTTCCGAAAAAGAAATACAAGACGTATCCAGTCAGTTTCTTAAAAAGGAGCACTATAGAAAAAACTACGCGGAGATTTTCGATGGGAACGAACAATGGCAGAAGCTTGAAGCTCCCACAACAAAAGCATATAAATGGGACCCTGAATCCACATACGTTAAAGAAGCTCCCTTCTTTGTTAATCTTCCAGAGCAACCTTCACTTATTCTTCCGATTAATGATGCCCGTGTACTCCTTATGCTTGGCGACTCGGTAACGACCGATCACATTTCACCTGCCGGTTCATTCGACAGTCAATCGCCGGCTGGGAAATACCTTCTCGAACGCGGCATCACTGCGGAACATTTTAATTCGTATGGTTCGCGCAGAGGCAATGATGAAGTTATGGTCCGGGGTACCTTTGCCAATATTCGTATCAAAAATAAACTAGCGACTAGAGAAGGGGGCTACACAACCTATTTGCCGACAGGTGAAGAGTTGAATGTATATGACGCAGCCATGAAATATAAAATCACGAAAACGCCGTTGCTAGTATTGGCAGGAAAGGAATACGGAAGCGGTTCGTCCCGCGACTGGGCTGCCAAGGGAACGTACCTCTTAGGTATCCAAGCAGTAATCGCAGAAAGTTACGAACGAATACACCGGAGCAATCTGGTAGGAATGGGTGTATTACCCCTCCAGTTTATGGACAGCGAAAATTATTCGAACCTCGGCTTAACCGGCAAAGAAATCTTTAACATTCCCAATTTGAATGACTCCATTAAACCCGTTCAGCATTTATTTGTCTCTGCTCGAAAAGATGACGGCACTACCATCACGTTTGAAGTCATTTGTCGTCTCGACAGCAAAGTTGAAATTGACTATTACAGGAACAATGGAATCTTACAATTCATGTTAAGACAATTTCTGGCAAAGAAGGATGTCGGTGCTTAATAATGTTCTTGAAACCCACTGCGAATGATGGCCAATATATGGCTAATGATTTTTAAAGGCTTAATTCAATCTTTGATCATCAAACCTTTTAGTCCGCCTTATGTTAATGAGATGCCTTTGAAAGAACTCCGTAATTATTAATAATACACATCAGTGAACAAAAATGTTCTTATCACCGGAGCTTCCGGTCTCATCGGCACACGTCTTACCGAACTTCTTCATGAGAAGGGCCATCGTATAGCACATCTAAGTCGTACACAGCGTTCTGGCAAAGCGAAAACTTTTGTTTGGAACATAGCGAAGCATCAAATAGATGAGGAAGCATTGAAATCAACTGACGCCATAATACATTTGGCAGGTGCCGGTATTGCAGAAAAGCCGTGGACCAAAGAACGAAAGCAGGAGATATTAAAAAGTCGCATCGATTCAACTCAATTATTGTATAATGAATTAAAAAAAGGAAATCACACGGTAAAAAGATTCGTTTCAGCTTCGGGTGTTGACGTCTATAAAATTGACGATCACAATACGATCACCGAAAGCGGAAAACCAGGCACAAGTTTTTTGGCTGGTGTAGTAAATGAATGGGAGAAAGCCGTAGATAAGATTGCTTCTTTAGGTATTCGTGTGGTGAAAATCCGAAGTGGTTTTGTGTTGAGTGACAAAGGTGGAGCGCTGACAGAATTAATGCGTCCAATAAAATTTTTTATAGGGGCTCCTTTGGGATCAGGTGATCAACATATCAGTTGGATTCATCTGGATGATCTATGCTCTATTTTTATAAAAGCTGTTGAAGATGATAGGATGGAAGGTGTTTACAATGGAGTTGCACCGAATCCTGTTACGAACAAAGAATTTACTAACGTCGTGGCAAAAATTTTACACAGACGCATCCTACTTCCTCCTATACCGGCTTTTGTATTGAAACTTTACCTGGGAGAAATGGCCGATCTTGTTCTAAAGGGAAATAAAATTTCATCACAAAAAATTCAACGGGCTGGATTTCAATTTAAATTCAACAAGCTAGACGATGCGTTGCAAGACCTACTCGGCTGAGGGGTGTGTTTAGGTGTTTAAGTCTCTAGGTGTTTAGATTCGCAGGCATTAAATCCCCTGCTACTGGAACGTTTAGCATCTGAGAATTTACTTAAAACACTAAAACACTAAAACACTAAAACACTTAAACACTCTCCTCAATAAACCGCCACAGCTATTTTTGAATCCGCCGTGCCGTAATATAAAAACCAGTGGTTGTTAAAGTGTACTAGTCCTTCAGCAAAGCATACCTGATTTATTTGACCGGTTGTCTCATAGGGTTTGTCTGGCTTCATAAAATTTTGTTTCAGTCTGCCTCTAAGTTTCGTCGGATCCTTTTCATCAAATAATGCTTGTCCAACGCAATAGGCTCCTTTGGGAAGGGCTGAATCTCCTTGAGTGTCGTGATTCATGGCGTTATAAATTAGAAGAATTCCGTTTTTCGTCAATAAAGCATACGGTCCGCTCTCTACCAAACGGCTGTCAAAAAATCCATTGCGGGGTTGGAGCACGGATTTTAGTTTTCCATTTTCTTCGACAGGTGTCCAATGAAGCAGGTCTTCTGAAGTGGCCATAAATAAATCCGTATCGCCAAAGTACATCCAGTATTTTCCATTGATCTTTGTGGCAACGATCCTTGATCCTTCCTGCCGGGCTACGATCGCTCCTGATTTACTCCATTCATTTTTATACTTTCCCTGAAGGACGGTACCGTTTTTTTTCCAATGCTGTAAATCTGACGAGGTAGCCATCAATAGTCTAGCAACCTTACCATCATACGCAGTGTAGGTCATAAAATACATACTGTCATCCGACTCAACAATTCTGGGGTCTTCGACACCTCCCTCCCATTCAAAAATTTTTAAACTGTCGTTAGCAGGAAAAAATACGGGTTCCTTCATTTTGGTAAAATGAAGTCCATCTTCACTTATGGCGAGGCCCAGCCTGGAAGTACCAGCAAACTTTCCAATTTTGTCCTCTGCGCGAAAAATCATATAAACTTTCCCTTCGCGCACTACCGCTGCAGGATTAAACACATCTTTCTCCTCCCATTTTACTTCCCGTTTAAGTATGGGACAACGGAATGTATTTTCACCTGGAGTTAATATAGGATTTATGCTGTCCACTTTTACAAATGGGAGCAACGCCCATGTTGTATCTCCCGACAATGTATTTTCAGCAGCTTTATTTTCTTTTGATTTACAATTAATCATACATACAGAAATAAGCAGTGCATTCAGAGTCACTTGCAGGTATCGTGTTTTCCAGTTCATACTTGTATATTCGTTGTCTATGTTCAAGTTATCATTATGAAAAAAGGAGCATTTCACAAAATTCACTAAAAGCAATAATAAACCTTGGTCATCCGCCCGATAGTATCCCGGACCTCCTCTATAAAATTATTAACACATGAAAACTAAGAAGAAAAATGTTAAAACCGTATTGACGCAAGAAGAGCTGGAAGAAGAGCAACGTATTCGGCAAGCTTTTAAGGATAAGGATTGGGCTGAAATAAAAGGGGCTAATAGTTGGATGATTTTTAAGGTGATGTCTGAGTTTGTAGAGGGTCTTGAAAAACTCGCAAAGATAGGTCCGTGCGTTACAATTTTCGGGTCCGCCCGGGTTAAGCCCACCAATCCACATTATAAAATTGCAGAAGAGATTGCCTTTCAGCTTGTACAGCATGGCTACGGTGTGATCACGGGTGGGGGATCTGGAATTATGGAAGCTGGAAACCGCGGAGCTCACCGAGCTAAAGGTAAATCGGTGGGGCTGAATATATACCTGCCTCACGAACAAAAAGGGAATATTTACATTGATCCTGATAAGCTCATAACGTTTGACTATTTTTTTGTGCGAAAGGTTATGTTCATGAAATATTCTCAGGGCTTTATTGTTATGCCAGGAGGATTTGGAACGCTGGATGAATTGACCGAAGCACTAACGTTGATACAAACAAAAAAGATTGGGCGGTTTCCAATAGTAATGGTAGGAAAAAAATTCTGGCGGGGTTTAGTCGATTGGTGGATAAAGGTGTTGATGACAGAAGGTATGATAAGTGAAACTGATGATCACTTATTTAATGTTGTGGACACCCCGGAAGATGCTGTGAAGGTAATCGATGACTTTTATTCAAAGTATTTACTCTCTCCGAATTTCTAACTCACTTTTATGGAGCCCGTTCGATTAACCCAATACAGCCATGGAGCCGGATGCGGATGTAAAATTTCTCCTGCTGTTCTGGATGTAATGCTACATTCGGATTTGACAAAAAGATCTTTTGCCCATCTCCTGGTTGGTAATGAATCCAAAGATGATGCAGCCGTTTTTGATATCGGCAACGACACATGCATCATTAGTACTACCGATTTTTTTATGCCCATCGTAGATGATCCACTCGCTTTTGGGGCGATTGCTTCTGTTAATGCAATTAGTGACGTATATGCCATGGGCGGTGAACCTTTTATGGCTATCGCTATTCTGGGGTGGCCTATAAGTAAAATTTCTCCAGAAATAGCTAAACGCGTTTTAGATGGAAGTCGTAAAATATGTGATGAGGCAGGCATACCGTTGGCGGGAGGCCACAGCATTGATTGCCCTGAGCCTGTATTCGGGCTGGCCGTAACAGGAAGCGTGAGGAAAGAAAATTTAAAACGAAACAATACTGCGAAAAAAGGATCCTTGCTTTACCTGACTAAGCCATTAGGAATTGGCATTATAACTACAGCTCAAAAAAAAGGTATCGTAAAAGAAGAACATCTTACGATGGCAACAGCTACGATGCTTACACTTAATAAACTCGGAAGTGAGTATGGAAAACTAGATTATGTAAATGCGATGACCGATGTAACAGGTTTTGGACTTCTGGGCCATTTATGTGAAGTGTGTGAAGGGAGTGACCTTTCAGCAATAATTGAGTTTGATAAAATTCCGGCGTTTGATTTTCTGAATCAATACATTCAACAAAAATCAATGCCAGGTGGCACGACCAGGAACTGGGATAGCTATGGAATGAACATTAATCCGATATCAGAACAACAAAAAGCTGTGTTAGCTGACCCACAAACCAGTGGTGGATTGCTTGTATCTGTTGATGAGGCTCGTGGATCATCCTTTGAGGATTTTATGATGCAGAGAGGATATTCAATAAAACCTTTCGGCAAACTCATTCCAAAAGCAAAGTATGTCATCGAAGTACGATAATCTTGAAACCCTCACAAAACAACTTTGGGAAGCTGCTAATTCCCGAAGTATTTGCAGCATCAGCATGAAGGGCGAAGAAGGTTATCGGCTCATTTATCCTCATGGCATATTTATGAGCAACCAAAAGAAATTGGCGATTGCATGTTGGCAGAAATCAGGCTACAGCGTTAAGGGAGTCTCTGAGGGTTATAAAAATTTGCTGTTAGAAAAGTGTGAAAATGCTATGGTGCTAAATAAAAAATTCGTCAAACGGAAAGACTTTAACCCCGATGATGAGCAATACGGCGAATGGTTATTCCATATTTAGAATCAAGCTCCCTGCCTTCTTTTGATGGGCTGTTTGCTCCAATAAGTCAAACTTCTCCAGAGCCATTCTAATGGACCGAACCTAAAATAACGCAGCCAGAGGTGACTGAAAATGATTTGAAAAACCCAAACCGCAGCAACTACATAATAAATTTCATACCGTTGAAGCTTGTCGAACAGACCAAATCCCGCTCCATAAAATAGCAGGCCGCAGAGGAAGGATTGCATGAGGTAATTGGTAAAAGCCATTTGACCTACTGGACGCATCAGGGAAACCAACCAACCAAACCATCCGGATTTATAGAGTAGCATAATCAATCCGAAAATACCCAGTGAACGAAAAACCCGGGACAATTCATAGAACTGAAAATGTTTGTTTTTGGCTATCTCAAAGTAATTATTTTGATATTCTAATATTGGATCCAATCGCATATATGAAAGAGGGAGTCCAACACCCAGACCAACGATGAACAACCACCAATACACGATGACAGGGGAATCCCCGGTTATGATTCCCATTTTATAAAACGCCATTCCAATAAACATGAACAAGATCACATCCCAAAAAAGAAAATGAAAAATGCCATGGGTTTCTAACCGATAACTTCTGTCGCCATGAGCAGCATATAATTCGGAATAGTCCCCTTGAACCATTCTTATATTTTTTTTGATCCTTTCTTCTTTGCTTTTCTTAGAATTAAATTTTTTTATGCTATTCATTTCATCCAACTCTTCTTCCTGTTTTTCAGTTAGTTTGACTTTTGTTGTATCCATCGCTGCAACCATTTCACCTTGCTGTATAGCAGCCTTATCGCGATAAAAATCTACGTTTTCGCGCAAGGTCATCATGGCAAGACACACCACCGCAGAAATAATTAAGACTTTGGGGGTCAATCTTCTGAAGGGAAATAAAAGCATTCCAAAAAGAGCATACGGATAAAGAATATCCCAGAACCATAATAATATATAAGCATTAAAAAGTCCAAAGACCAGCAACCACAATTGTCTTCGGAAATAATATTCGGCAACCATAAGACCATCCATCTTTTTTTCAAGCCGGCTAATGAACAACAGCATCCCAGCTCCAAACAACATGGAAAAAATTGCTCGCTGACTACCTTCGAGCATCCATTCAATTATATAATAAGTATAAAAGTTTGGTCCACTAACCTCATTTCGCACAAAAGGATCCATTACCTGAACAAAAGGCAAGGCGAATCCGGGAATGTTCATCACAAGGATCCCTAACACCGCGATTCCACGCAATGAATCCAGTAGCGTAATTCGTTCGGCTTCAGAAACAGGAACAGCAGCGCTAACAGTCGGATTGACTTTCGCGGTCAATGTGGAGTTCATTCTAAATGTGTCGGTTTGGCTGATGAACTTATGCCAAATTTCCCGATAAACGAAATGCTTTATTGGTTTGAATTGTGAATTCTAGGACCCGGATATCTTAAAGAATCAAAATTGCGAGGGAGCAATTATAAAGTATCCACAGGTAGCTTGATTTGATCTGAATAAAATTTCATCCGTGAGTGCATGGTATCCAGTGGGACGATTTTTTCTATTAAGGTATGTTTATGGTTTACAAAAACTTCCAGGTAATAATTGCCGAGCAGGTAAAGATTTACCTTATAACCATAGTATCGAATGGCCATCACAAATGTGCCTTTTTCGTAAAGCAAATTGATTTTCTCCTGCAACGTCAACTTCTTAAATTCTGCCCATGCGATCATAAACTAAACATAGGCTAAAAATACTTTGAGCACAATGTTGATTCT
This sequence comes from uncultured Bacteroidota bacterium, assembly GCA_963837415.1. Classification (GTDB taxonomy): domain Bacteria; phylum Bacteroidota; class Bacteroidia; order Cytophagales; family Cyclobacteriaceae; genus Chryseolinea. The sequence goes on from CAWING010000013.1 coordinate 1,196,441, forward strand.
GGTGAAGTTTTTACTTAAAGAAAGTATAGGCGGGCTCCATGGCAGTTTTGGCCGTTGTGGGCCATAAAAAAGGCCCTTTGCGGGGCCAAGTCGGGTGAATGATGGGGCTCGAACCCACGACCCTCAGAATCACAATCTGATGTTCTAACCAACTGAACTACATCCACCATGTAGGAGGGCAAAGGTAGACAGCCCCTCCGAATTAACAAAAATCGATTAACGTAATCATTTGTTTAGCTTAGTCTCACAAAAATTATTTCCGGTCAAAGAGAAGGCGTTCCCCTGTTTTATTTTCGTTAAAAATGCCTTCTTCATATGCCAAGTGCCCGGAAACAAATGTTTTTTTAATTCTGGAGTTAAAGGATAAGTTTTCAAATGGTGACCATCCACATTTAGCAACAATATTTTCTTTTTCAACTTTCCAGGGCTTTTCAAGTCCACTAAAACCAGATCGGCAAAGTAGCCTTCGCGGATAAATCCTCTTTCCTTTATTTGAAATAAAATGGCGGGATTATGGCTCATTTTTTGCAACGATCTTTTCCAACCTAATTCTCCCTTGATGATAAAACTCAAGCATCGCTACCAGACTGTGTTGAATCAACGGTCCCCCCGATGGCGCATTGAAATATTTGTTTTGTTTTTCTTCCCAGGTATGGGGAGCATGATCGGTAGCAATAATGTCAATGCGATCGTCCAGGAGGGCTTTGAAAATTTCCTGCTGATCGTGTGCCGTTTTAATAGCAGGATTCCATTTGATCAACGTTCCTAATCTTTTATAATCCGAATCATTAAACCATAGGTGATGAATGCACGCTTCGGCCGTAATTTTCTTTTTTTCTAAAGGAATTGAATTATCGAATAGGGAAGTTTCTTTGGCAGTTGATATGTGCAGCACGTGAAAGCGTGTCCCATGTTTTTTTGCCAGATCCACTGCGAATGAGGACGAGATATAGCAGCGGCTTCACTTCGGATTGAGCGGATGACATTCTATAGGTACATCTTCGCCATATCGTTCTTTGAATTCGGCTGAATTTTTCCGGATCGTAGGTTCGTCTTCGCAGTGCGCAGCGATAAGGGATGGAAACCGGGAAAAAAAATCCTCCAACGTTTTTGGATTGTCACCAATAGGTTGCCCGTTGACGAGCCCATAAAAATTTTTAAACCGCATACTCTTGTAGATATCTGTTTTCATTACTTCATCCAGATTATCATTCGATGCGCCAATAAAAAAAGAATAATTTGCCAATGATGATTGGGAGGCAATCTGGTATTTCTGTTCCAAAAGCTCCTGCGTAAAGGCAGGCGGATTAGTATTTGGCATTTCCATAAAACTGGTTACGCCACCCGCTACTGCTGCTCTTGACTCCGAATGAATATTTCCTTTATGTGTTAATCCTGGTTCGCGAAAGTGCACCTGATCATCTATTACACCAGGAAATAGATATTGACCCTTGCGCATCAATAGTGCGTATTTGCCGCCCTCGAGGATAGATCTTTTCCAATAACATCGATGTGTTTGCCTTTAATAAGAACGTCTCCCTCAAAGACCTTACCTTCATTGACTATATTTGCGTTGAGTATCAGTTTTGTTTCCATCGGCTGTAAAATTAAAAATCTAACGTGTCAGCAATCACTTCTTTTGAAAGTTTTAATCTCAATAAGCAACTTTTAAATGCTATTGCTGACTTGGGATTTTCTACTCCTACAGAAATCCAGCAGAAAGTCCATTCCGCTAATTCTAGGTGGACAGGAAATTATTGGAATTGCTCAAACCGGAACAGGTAAGACTGCAGCTTATCTGCTGCCTACTTCTCATGAAAGTGAAATATGCTTCAGGAGATGAGCCGAGAGCAGTCATTCTGGCTCCCACAAAAGAATTAACAATTCAAATAGCGGAGCATGCCGGGCAGTTGGCTAAATATACAGATCTCAGGATTCTTCCGCTTTATGGCGGTATAGGTCCGAAAACTCAAATAGAAATGCTCCGCCAAGGGATCGATATCCTGATAGCTACACCAGGCCGTTTCACTGAGCTTTATCAAAAAGGAGAACTTTCCACAAAGCAAATTAAAATGCTCGTTCTCGATGAAGCTGACCGCATGATGGATATGGGATTCATGCACCAGCTGAGAAAAATTTTGGAAGTACTTCCCCGGAAGCGACAGAATCTTTTATTCTCAGCGACTTTTTCAGAACGCGTAGAAAAACTGTCTGCTGAATTTTTGGAGTTTCCTGTAAAAATTGAAGTCACCCCACAGGCTACTGCTGCTAAACAAGTCGAGCAGGAGCTTTACCATATTCCCAATCTTAAAACGAAAATTAATTTCCTGGAATACCTTCTTCAGGATAAGAAAGAATTTAACCGGGTTATGATTTTCACCAGAACGAAAGAAGTCGGCGAATAATGTTTTTAATTTTATAGAACGAAAAGGACTTGGCCCGGTGAAGGTGATTCATTCCAATAAAGGACAGAACAGCCGTATCAATGCCGTAAACGAATTTAAAGATGGATTGCTGCGGGTACTTGTTTCAACTGACGTTACCGCGCGCGGCATAGATGTCGTAAAGGTTTCGCATGTTATCAACTTTGATGTACCCATTTTCCATGAGGATTATGTTCACCGGATTGGTCGTACGGGGCGAGCGTTTCAGGAGGGAAAGGCAATCACATTTGTTACTAAAGCGGAGCTATACCACATCGAAAAAATCGAAAAGCTGATTCGTGAAAAAATTCCCGTAAAAAATTTACCCGAGGTTGTAGAGATAACCAAAACACCGTATGACGAAGCGCAAGCGATGGCGTTGGATATTGACTGGCAGAAGAAAAAAGAAGACCCTGAGTTTAAAGGAGCTTTTCACGAGAAGAAGAACAAGTAGCCTATTATCCTATGCAAAAGTTATCTTGTTAATGCAACTGAAACAGCAAAGCTATCTTCCAACTAATCTGTACTTTATAATTAAATTATCTTCAACAGTTACAATGGGAAAAATAGGGTCCACAACTTTTCAAGTTTGAAGCATTCGGATTGAAAATTCCTTGCAATTATTACCATATCTCTTTTATTTCTTGTATCAATTATTTCGTCTTCCTAGCCATGGAGCAAGTTCTTCGATTACCTGGAATAAAATCCAATCCTTATCCTTTGTCCAAAAAAGCTGGATTAATGATTTTGCAGGATATCCTCTCCGCCAACAACTGAACAACTTGTAGAACAAGATTAATTGCGTTCTGTTGAACCACCCGTGAGGTTAGGTGTTCCCACCTGACTTTCCCGTGGCAATAATTTTTTTGTAGGACAAGTCACAAACTCATCATGTCTTTAAATTTCGCAGCTTGCCTGCGGCTAACTTCCACTTTATCGCCACCGCGAAGTTTCACCATCAAACCTCCGTTGAACCAAGGCTCAATGCCTTCCACCCAACTCAAGTTTACAATGTGTTTCCTGCTGGCCCTAAAGAAAGCGCGTTCATCTAATTTTTCATCCAATGCATTTAATGATTTATGGATCATCGGACGATTGTTATCAAAATATACTTTGATGTAGTTACCATCTGACTCAAAAAGACGGACGTTAGTAAGACTGACAAACCAGCAACGGTCACCATCCTTTACAAAGACCTGATCCGTTAAACCAAGCTTCTTTTCAGGTCCGCGTATCGCAGCATTTTTTGCTCTTTCTTTATCCGCAAGTTTTGAAATAGCTTCAGCCAATCGCTCGGGCTGAATAGGCTTTAATAAATAATCAAAAGCATTTACTTCAAAAGCTTTAAGCGCAAATTCATCGTAAGCGGTGGTGAAGACTACCAGGGGAACGGCATCCAATTCTTCCAATAATTGAAAGCCCGTTTTTCCAGGCATTTGTATATCCAAAAACAGAAGATCAGGATTTAGTTCATTGACCATCTGGGTAGCTTCTTCTGCGTTCATAGCTTCACCCACGACTTCGATTATAGGATGATCTTCCAGTAACTTCATCAATTCTTTACGGGCTAAGCGCTCGTCATCTACGATTAATGCTCTCATGTGTGTTGTTTTGGGGAATTACAATTTCAGTTAATACAAAATTATCGTTTTCGTTTACAATCCGAAAAGAAGCCTCATCTCCGTAAATAAGCTTCAAACGTTGTACCGTATTTTTTAAGCCTAGTCCAGACTTGCTTCGTTTCGCTCCATTCAGTAAGTGGCCGCTATTGCGGATATGAATTTTTAAATGATTGTTCGTTACATACGTCTTTAATTGAATAAGCCCACCCGGTGTAAGCTTTGAGATACCGTGTTTAATTCCATTCTCGACCAGCGTCTGAATCATCAAAGGTGGAACTAAAAATTTTTGGGACTCAGGATGAATATCGAATTCCGTTTTTAATCTTTCCTCAAACCGGATACTCTCAAGCCCAAGGTAGTCTTTTACAATCTTTAATTCATCTTCAAATTTGGTTAATCCCTTTTTGTCGGATGCCAATGAATTTCTTAAAATATTCGACAACTGGTTAATGGCCTGTTTTGATTTGGATGGGTTTTCATCCACCAATGCCCGGATGCTATTCAACGCATTAAAAATAAAATGAGGATTGAGCTGTGATTTCAAATTATTTAATTCGATCTCGATCATAGAGGCATCGTATTTCAACGACTTATTATACCGCTCGAAGTAATGGTAAGTGAAATAAAAAACAGTCCAAAGAAAAAACAAAAACGCGTAAAATGAAGATTGCCCTAGTATCTGCGTGATGTTAAGAGCTGGAGTTATGTTAAATTCAATCGTGGGATCAAATGATCTTCCCAAAATCAAGTTTACAGGAATTCGTAAAAAGTAAATCGTCACTCCCATTACAAAAACAGAAAAAAATACGCTGGGAATTAATTTGTGCATTGGGAAATAAAGCCACCTCCACCGGTTAAGAAAAATTCGAAACCCATTCGTGATTATCAAGCATAAGAGAGCTTCTAATAATAGAAAAATTATGCGCCTTGGGGTTACACTGCTTGATGCAAGATAACTCCATACAATTTGAACGACGGCATATAACAACCACCCTCCAATCTGCAACGACCAGTATATTTTGTTTTTGTGTACCATCGCCTAAGCTGGAGGCAAAATTACGCAAATGAACTAAGGGAAATGGCGATTTTATTTAGATGGTTATAGGAACTTAAACTGCAATACGTACAGAAATATGATGGCAGCGGCAATAATGAGAATCCAGGTAATTGTAACTAAGATTTTTTTGTAGTTAAAAAGTCTGGGTTCATATATAAGGTTATTACATACAAAAGCGAGCCCCGCTATAAGATAGACAGACGCCTCCAAGGGATCGTTCTTCCTAAATTCGTAAATACCAAACCCAAAGAATATTAATCCAAATAAGTATTGGCGCATTCGTGAATCCATAAAAATTAAGCTGAAGGCTTTTGCTAATGCGGTAAAAATGTAAAAAGTAAAAAATAAAACAAATTGAGGTTACTAATTTTGTTTGGAAATAATCACAGGACCCCTTAAAAGGGTCTGGCGACCAGTTCGCTTTTCAAAAATTTTCCCGTATAACTAGCAGGATTTTTTGAAACTTCTTCCGGTGTTCCCTTAGCAATAATTTTTCCTCCCTTTTCTCCACCCTCCGGTCCCAGGTCTATAATGTAGTCAGCTGATTTGATTACATCCATGTTATGTTCTATCACCAGGACCGTGTTACCCTTGTTCACTAATTTTTGTAAGACGTCCAACAAATGCGAAATATCCTGGAAGTGCAAACCTGTAGTGGGTTCATCCAAAATATAAAAGGTCTTTCCTGTATCCCTTTTCGAAAGCTCTGTGGCAAGCTTAACGCGTTGCGCTTCACCTCCCGATAGTGTTGTAGCATGTTGTCCCAGGGAAATGTATCCCAAGCCCACTTCACAAAGAGTTTGAATTTTTCGAAGAATGCGTGGCTGATTCTCAAAGTAGGTGACCGCTTCTTCAACAGTCATATCCAATACGTCGCTAATTGACTTTCCCTTAAAGCGAACCTCTAACGTTTCGCGATTGTATCGTTTTCCCTTGCAGGTTTCGCAGGGCACGTAAACATCGGGAAGAAATTCCATCTCAATTAATCTCAGGCCCGCTCCTTCGCAGGTTTCACATCGTCCGCCTTTTACATTAAAAGAAAAGCGGCCTGTTTTATAACCCCTGATCTTGGACTCTGGAAGTTGAGTGAATAAATCGCGTATGTCTGAAAATGCTCCCGTATAAGTAGCTGGATTGGAACGCGGGGTCCTTCCTATCGGAGACTGATCTACTTCGATGACCTTGTCAACATGCTGAAGACCGGAAACCTTTTTATAGGGTAAGGGCTCCGGTCTTGAATTGTAAAAATGTCTGTTGAGAATAGGAAAAAGGGTATCATGGATTAACGTGGATTTTCCGCTTCCGGAAACTCCCGTGATGCAGGAAAGCGTTCCTAACGGAATTTGCAAATCAACATTTTTTAAATTGTTCCCACTCGCATTCGTGAGCGTGATGCTTTCGCCATTTCCTTTTCGCCGATCTTTCGAAAATGGTATGCTGATCTTACCGCTCAAGTATTTCGATGTTGTACTGCTGCCTTTCAAAAAAGTTGATGGATCACCTTCGGCAACTACATGACCACCATGTCGCCCTGCACCCGGACCGATGTCAAGAATGTAATCAGACTCCAGCATCATTTCCTTATCGTGTTCCACTACTATTACGGAGTTGCCGATATCACGCAGGTCTTTCAATGCCTTAATAAGTTTTACATTATCCCGCGCATGGAGCCCGATGCTTGGTTCATCAAGAATATACAATACACCAACGAGCTGGGTTCCAATTTGCGTTGCGAGCCGGATGCGTTGAGATTCACCACCACTTAATGTTCTGATGGGACGATTGAGATTCAAATAGTCTAATCCAACATCAAGCAAAAAACCGATGCGTTTACGGATTTCCTTTAGAACTTCCGTTGCAATGATCCGTTGCTTTTCATTCAGCCGGTCTTCCAGTCCCTCAAACCATCTCTTAAGCGCATTGATATCCAGTTGAGCCAGTTGGGCGATGTTCGTATTATCCAATTTGAAATGAAGGGATTCTTTTTTTAATCTGGCACCATGACATTCCGGGCAGACTTTAGTGATTGTAAAATCATCGACCCATTTTTTTATAGCTTCTGATCCTTCCTCTTTTTGTTTTTCAAGAAAGCTGATGATACCTTCAAATTTTGTGTTCCATTCTGTTCCTGGATATTTCACTGACGCAACGGCTACTGGCTCATCATCTCCATGCAACAGGATGTTGAGTACGTCCTTGGGAATGTCGTTGATAGGCGTGCTTAATGTTAGCTTGCTTCGTTTAAGAATAGCTTCAATCTTTTTAAAAATCCAGATGTCGCGATACTCTCCAAGCGGCAAAATTCCTCCCCTGCTTATACTTAAGCCTGGATCTGGGATCACCGATTCCTTTGTTATTTCTTCAACTTCACCTAATCCATTGCAAGTCGGGCAAGCGCCGTAAGGAGAATTAAAGGAAAATGTATTAGGAGCTGGTTCATCATAGGCTAACCCTGTTTTCGGATCCATCAAAAATTTTGAAAAATGATGGACCTTGCCATTTTCTTCCATCACCATCATTACGCCTTTACCTTCCTTTAGTGATTTGTTAATCGATTGTCCGATGCGGGCGCGATCTTTAGTGTCGCCTATTATCCGATCCATTACGATTTCAATGTCGTGGATTTTATAACGGTCCACTTGCATCTTGGCAGTTATATCTTGAACCTCACCATCCACCCGAACTTTTGTATAACCGGATTTCCTGATTTGTTGGAACAATTCGCGATAGTGCCCCTTTCTTCCCTTTACTATCGGGGCTAATAAAATAAGTTTTTTTCCCAAAAAATGTTGGAGCAGTGTGTCCAGAATTTGGTCTTCAGATTGGCGGACCATTTTTTCGCCTGTAAGGTATGAGAATGCCTCGCCCGCCCTGGCGAAAAGCAAACGCAAGAAATCGTAAATTTCTGTTACAGTTCCTACCGTTGACCGCGGGTTTCGCGAGGTAGTTTTTTGCTCAATGGAAATGACTGGACTAAGCCCATTAATTTTATCAACATCGGGGCGTTCCAGATTGCCCATAAAACTACGGGCATAAGCTGAAAAGCTTTCCATGTATCGACGTTGGCCTTCTGCATAAATGGTATCAAATGCAAGGGAAGATTTGCCGCTTCCGCTAATACCTGTAATAACAACAAGTTTATTGCGCGGAAAACTTACACTTATGTTTTTTAAGATTATGTTCGCGGGCTCCGACAATTTCAATTACATCGTGCCCGGTGGTATCAAATATTTTTTTTTCTGCTGCTGGTTTGGTCATGAAAGCGATAGTGGTATAGCAGTATACAAAAATGAACTCCAGATGGTTGCAGTATGAGTGAAAAAGTTAGGAGTTTCGACTTTCAAGTTGCGGGTTTTGAGTTAGTTAACCATTAATGATTGGGCTGAAATCACAGAGAAATGATTATAATTAAGCTTGAGGCACAAATTCAGACTGAAGGGCAAGCTACAAGCCTGACTACTTGAAGCTTCTAAGGCATCTCTTTGCCTTGAACAACCAGCAACATTTCGAACCAATCCTGAATATCTAGATTGAATATCAATTGCTTTAGCGCTCTCCGTTATTCTTTCAGGTTTAGTTGTGCCTATCACTGGAAAAATGTTAGCAGGATGTCTTAACAACCATGCCAAGGAAAGCTGTGTTTGTGTGGCTCCGTATCGCGCCGTTTTATTGAACATTTCCTGACTTCCCTCTTTTATTAATTTTCCACCACCAAGTGGAGACCAGGCCATCGCCCCTACCCGATGTTTCATCAGAGTATCAAGGCTGCCATCAAAAAGCGGTTCATGGTGAGTCAGAGAAATTTCAAGTTGATTCGTTACCAGTGGAAACGGAAGATAACGTTGGAGCATTTCGAATTGAGTCGGTGTAAAATTTGAAACTCCAAAGTGCAGCACTTTCCCATTTTGTTTCAATAAGCCAAAAGCTTCTGCTACTTCTTCCGGATTTAAAAGCGGATCGGGTCTATGAATTAATAATAGATCGATTCTATCCGTATGGAACATTTTTAGAGAGTTATCCGCGGTCCAAAGAATATGTTCTTTCGATGTATCGTAATGTTTTACCCAGGTCTTTGGTCTTCTTCCCGAGGAAAACTTTATGCCACACTTCGTTACCAGTCTCCATCTTTTCACGAAGTCCAGGATTTTTTTTCAGAACATTTCCAAATATTTCTTCATTGCTATGGTCGCCATAAATATCAGCGTGGTCAAAGGTCGTGATGCCTGAATCAAGTGAAGCCTGGATCAGTTGTTCGATTTTCGATTCATCCAGGTTCCAGCGCCATGCTCCCGAAATTATACGTGATAGTTCAGGCCCTTCCTTGTGAATAGCTTTTCGTTCCATAGAATTTTTTAGTTGGATATTGTTGTCCCGCGTTTTTTGCGAGGGTGATCCGTAATCAGTGGTCGGTAAAAGGTAAAAGGTTTGAAACGGATTACCTCTTACTGATTACCTTTTTGTCATATACAGTACGATCACCACTTACCGATTTACTGATTACCATTTTACCTCACACAGATTACCAAAATTACGCAGTTTTAACGCTAGTTAACCATTGCATTACTTTCTCTGAAAATTCCTTAGGCTTTTCGGCTTGCACCCAATGCCCTGTATCCATTGTTTCAAGCTGTGCATTTGGAAAAATTTCCGTTATTCTTTTCCAATCAGAATCCGATATGTATTTGGATTTTGCTCCCCGAATAAAAAGTGTTGGCTTTTTGAACTGACCGGAAAATTGTAAATCCGCTCCAATGTTAGAAAGCTTTTCGCCGATCACAGGTAAATTTATTTTCCAGGTAAATCCACCTGCGCTTTTACGTTGAAGATTTTTAAGTAAAAATTGTCGCACATCCGATTCCGGCACATGGTGAGAAAGAATTTCATCAGCCTCATTTCGTGATGTGACCGTTTCGATTGGAATCGCTTTCAGTCCCTCTACGATCGTATAATGTTCTAAATTATAGGACTTAGGAGAAATATCAACAACAATTAGTTTTGAAACTTTATCAGGAGTGGGCCAGCGCAAAATTCATTGCTGCTTTTCCACCCATTGAATGGCCCATAACAACCGGATTTTGAATTTGACGTTCTGCAACAAATTCGTCCAGATCGCTCACCATGGAGGGATAGTCAAAATCATCGCTATGAGGCGAAAGCCCATGATTGCGCAGATCCAAACTATAGACTTTATACTGAGTGGCAAACAACTTAGCCTGCGTTAACCAATTATCAGAAGAACCAAAGAGTCCATGAAGAATAATAATCGGCTCCCCTTCACCTAATTCCCGGAAAAATAATTTCATGGCCAAAAATATAGAATTAAGTAGTCAGAAGTCAGAATTAAACAATGCGAACGGTATATTTGACGGCTTTAATTTTTAAAATGGAATTATCACAACGGAGCTTACACTATACAAGGGCTTAATGTAACTTGACCTTGCGCAACCAATTCGGAACGCCGCTTTACATTTATGACGGAGAGAAAATCGCCCATCAGATTAAAACTTTAAAGAATGCTTTTTCCGATTCGGATGTCAGAGTAAAGTATGCTGCCAAAGCACTTACCAATATTTCAATTTTGAAGTTGATCCGAAAACATGGAGCGGGCATTGAAGTGGTATCGTTGGGAGAGGCGCACATCGCCATGAAGGCTGGTTACACTTCTTCCGAAATCGTATTTACACCCAGCGGTGTTGACTTCAGTGAGATAATGGAGGGTGTGGAACTTAGGGTTGGCTATCAACATTGATAATTTATCTACACTTCAAAAGTTTGGAGAGAAATATAAAAACACATATCCCTGTGGACTTCGTCTCAATCCACACATCATGGCTGGGGGCAACTACAAAATTTCAACTGGTCATAGCAATTCGAAGTTTGGAATTTCCATATATCAGTTTCCGCAGATCATGGAAATTGTCCACAAGCATGGCGTCCAGGTGAAAGGGCTCCATATCCATACCGGTTCTGAGATCGCAGAGACAGATGTATTCATCAAAATGGCAGAAATACTTTTCAGCATGGCCGGAGATTTTCCGAATCTATCATTCATCGATTTTGGAAGTGGCTTTAAAGTGGCTTACAAGGAAGGGGACATGGTAACAAATGTATATGATCTGGGTTTAAAACTTTCAAAAACATTTAATGATTTCTGCTCTGCGATACGGACGAAAACTTGAAATGTGGATTGAACCCGGAAAATATATCGTAAGTGAGTCAGGAACATTTCTGGTGAAGACGAACATCGTAAAGCCAACCCCGTCTGTAACGTTTGTTGGGGTGAACTCCGGATTGAATCACCTCATCCGGCCGATGATGTATGATGCTTACCATCACATTGTGAATGTTTCGAATCCTTCAGGCTCTCAAAAAATATACACGATCGTCGGGTACATTTGTGAGACAGACACGTTTGGATCTGAGCGCAAACTACATGAAGTTCGCGAAGGCGATATTCTGGCTATTAAAAATGCGGGAGCTTATTGTTTCTCTATGTCTTCCAACTATAATTCGAGATTGCGCCCGGCGGAGGTTTTGATTGTTAACAAAGAAGCTAAGTTAATCCGTGAACGAGAAACATTGGATGACCTGTTGAAATTGCAAGTCGAAGTAGATGTTTAAATTTGCTTACAAATTGGAACAACTTTTTTGGATGCAGTTCGTGATTTAGCACTTAATATACAGATTAATTCAGTTCGTACTCTTTCTTTTTTTTACGTTTCAGGTGCAGGCGCAGATTATTCAACCAGCCAAGCTTATAGCTGAGACACCCGTCAAAAATGTAAAGGTTGGCGATGAAATAGAGTTGGTTTTCAAAGCATCCATCGACAAAGGTTGGTATATCTATTCCGTTAGATTTTGATGAGGACTGCGGGCCGATCCCGATGGCTGTAACGTTAGAAAAGAATTCCAGTTATGAATTGGTGGGTTCATTGATTGCTATAAATGATCAGGCAAAACACGATAAAATTTTTGATTGTGATGTACGCATATTTCTCAGTACTGGTGAGTTTAGACAGAAGATAAAAATTCTTTCCGCGAATTTAAATTTGACTGGGTCTTACGAAGGTCAGGTATGTTCAGAGGTGGAAGGTAAATGCGTTTTGTTTTCCGGGGATCTCGCCTTTGACAAAATAAATGTAACGGGAAGTAAGGCCGGAAGCGAAAATCCAAAACCTAAAGAGAAAGATCAAGCCGCACCTGCTCAATCCATAGACTCTACAAAACCAGAAACTACTTCAGAAATAAAACAAGGATCCACAAAAACAACAGGACCTATTCTTGATCCTTCCATCCTGAAGGAAAAAACCGATGCAGATAATGAGTCTTTATGGGGCTATATGATTGTAGCTTTTGTGCTTGGGCTTGCTTCGCTCATAACTCCCTGTGTATTTCCGATGATTCCGATGACGGTGACATTCTTTTTAAGAGATGGTCAGACTCGAAGTAAAGGAATTCGGATGGCCTTATTTTTTGGACTTTCAATCATTTTTATTTATACCGTAGTGGGTACAGCTTTTGCACTCTTGTTTGGCGCGGAAGGGTCTAAATGCATTGGCCACGCATTGGCTACCCAATCTCTTTGTGTTTGGTATCTTCATCGTATTTGCTCTTTCCTTTCTTGGCCTTTTTGAAATAAATGCTCCGCATCAACTGATTAACAAAGCTGACCGGGCTGCAGAAAAGGGGGGGATTGCAGGAATATTTTTTATGTCTGCCACGCTTGTCATGGTTTCGTTCTCCTGTACCATACCTCTGGTGGGCAATGTTCTTGTATTGGCGGCAGGTGGAGAAATCCTAAAGCCGATCATGGGCATGTTTGCTTATTCGCTTGCGTTCGCCATTCCATTTACGCTTTTTGCATTTTTCCCCGAGTGGCTAAAAATTTACCCAAATCCGGTGGATGGTTAAATACGGTAAAAGTTACTCTTGGCTTGTTAGAGTTAGCCCTTGCCTTAAAATTCTTCAGTATTGCCGATCAGACGTATCATTGGGGTCTGCTGGATCGGGACATTAACATTGCCATTTGGATCGTGATTTTCGGCGTCCTCGGATTTTACTTGCTTGGAAAGATTAGAATGCCTGGCGATAGCCCTTTAGATAAAGTAACGGTGCCTAGATTAATGATGGCCATCCTCACTTTTACCTTTGTGATTTACCTAGTACCCGGTTTGTGGGGAGCTCCTCTCAAAGCCTTGGCAGGATATTTACCACCTTTGCATACCCACGACTTTGATTTGATTTCACTGGCAAGAAGTGAAAAAGGAAATGAGATTTGTGATGAACCCAAGTATGCAGATTTTCTTCACTTACCTCATGGCTTGAACGGTTACTTTGACTACAAACAGGCATTAGCATGCGCTCGTGAGCAAAACAAGCCATTATTCATTGATTTCACGGGCCATGGATGTACAAACTGCCGGGAAATGGAGGCGGTCGTTTGGGCCGATCCAGAGGTATTAGAAAGGTTGCAAAATGACTTCGTCGTGGTGGCCCTTTATATCGACGACAAAACGGAATTGCCAGAATCGGCATGGTACACGTCCCAATACGATAATAAGGTTAAAAAGACCATGGGTAAGCAAAATGCAGACCTGCAGATCACCAATCTAAATAATAATGCCCAGCCCTTTTACGTACTTGTGGGAAGGGATGAACGAGTGCTTGTCTCCCCTTATGGTTATGATAAAAATGTGAAAAGGTTTGTAAGCTTTCTTGAGGATGGCAAAAAGAAATACTCCGAGCTATACTGATTTGTAATGGGTGAAGCGGTACTATGAAAATGATTTTTTAAAAGAATTGGTACAGGGTAACAAAATCGAATGCTGGATTAATTTCCACCGCGAAGCTATTTTCTTGAATATTCATATCGCTACTTATAAAAAAAATTTCTATAATTATTCCTTGATTTGCACGTTACTCCGCAGCAGTTGTGTCATAAAACGTTTTGTAGATTGACTAATCTGGGAAGCTGGTTCAGGACCTCGGTTTTCGCAGTTAAAGGAATTTCGATTGCTTTACCTGAGTTTGATTGATTATCAGTAGGTTATTTTTGCTTTTCACTTTAAAATATTACACTTTTGGTGAATAGCTGCTTTGAGGGCCCTTACCTCAGATTTTTTAAACTGCTTATCTTTGAATAATTGATTTTTTAAAGCCTTCGGGTATAACAAATTTTTAGTATGCAGAAACGTTTTTTTGGATTTTTAGTCATTGCGATTTTAACTGTAGGAGTTGTACTTGTAAATCGATATTATCTCGTCGACGTTTTAGAACAGCACGAAGCCTTTATAGATTCTCTGTCGAATAAACCTATTAAAATTAAAGAACCCAGCCTGCTGTACGGTATGGTCGTTGATAACTACACCGTAATTGAAGATAAAATAAAACGCAATGAACGTTTAGGCGATATCCTTACGGAATACAATGTGCCCGCTAGTATCATTCATCAGGTATCTAAACTCTCCCGAAATATTTTTGACGTTAGGAAAATTGCTCCCAACAAGAAATATACATTGATCTGCAATCAGGATTCTTTAAAAACAGCAAAGGCTTTAGTGTACGAGCCCAACTCAGTTGATTACATTGTTTTTCGTTTTGAAGACACGCTTTGGGTTGACGTTTGTCAACGGGATGTTGTCATTATGGAGAAAAGTATCGCTGGCGAAATCCGGTCTAATCTTTCTGAAACAATCGAGGAACTTGGTATTTCACATGAGCTCACAAACCGATTTGTTGATATCTTCGGCTGGCAGGTTGATTTTCAGCGCTTGCAAAAAGGGGACAAGTTCAAACTTATTTATGAAGAAGCCCAGGTTGAAGGCGTTTCTGTAGGCATCAAACAGATTAACGCAATTTATTTCGAACACTTTGGCAGTCCATACTTATGCATTCCCTTTGGATCAGGGTGAAGGAGTAGATTATTTTGACGAGGAAGGAAAAAGTTTGCGCAAAGCACTTTTAAAATATCCAATTGAGTTTACTCGGATTAGTTCACGTTATACAATGAGCCGATTCCATCCCGTACAAAGGAGATGGAAAGCTCACCTTGGAACCGATTTTGCAGCCCCTAGAGGTACTCCAATCCGCTCCGTTGGCGATGGTGTTGTACAAGAAGCGCAGTACAAATCCAATAACGGTAATTACGTTAAGATAAGACACAATGGAACGTATACAACGCAGTACCTTCACATGTCACGCATAGCTGATGGTGTTCGCGCAGGAACAAAAGTTCGTCAGGGACAAACCATTGGATTTGTAGGAAGCACAGGGCTGGCAACAGGCCCACACCTTTGCTATCGCTTCTGGAGAAATGGAGTACAGGTCGATGCTTTACGAAGTAGAGTTGCCACCGTCTCAACCCGTGAAGAAAGAGTATCTAGAGTCTTTTGAAAGTGTTAAAGCGGAGCTGACTAAAAAGTTGGAAGTTATTCCGTTCCCTATTCAATCAGATCCAATGGCTTCATTGTAAAAATGATGTTGAAGATCAGGTAATTTTCCTTTCCGTTTTTTTGTTGGAGATTTGTGATCTTTCTTTTAATAGATGAGGTTCATTATTCTCATATTTTTTCTATTTACATATACCCTGGCTGCAGCTCAAAAAGTCGGATTGGTCTTGAGCGGTGGTGCAGCAAAGGGTCTGGCGCATGTCGGGGTCTTAAAGGCTCTTGAAGAAAATGGAATTCCCATTGACTACATTGTTGGTACTTCCATGGGCGGAATTATAGGTGGATGTTATGCCTCCGGAATGAGTCCTGACCAGATCGAGCAAATGGTGCTCTCCGACCATTTCATTCGATGGATAAATGGACTTCCTGAGACGGGTTACAACTATTACTACCATCGAAACGATGAAACTCCTCAATTTTTAAAACTCAACCTGGCATTGGATTCAACTTTTAATTTCAGGTTTAACTCAAGTATTGCCAGCGACGTGTCTCTAAATTTTGCTCTGGCGGAAAAAATGGCCCAGGCATCTGCCATCTCAAAAAATAATTTCGACAGTCTCTTTGTGCCCCTACGGGTAGTGGCGGCCGATATTTTTACTCAAAGTGAAGTTGTGATTTCGAAGGGCTCCTTGAGCGACGCACTTCGCGCTACACAGACAGTTCCATTCTTTTACAACCCCATTCGGGTGGATGGAAAATATCTTTTTGACGGAGGTGTTTATAATAATTTTCCCGTCGATATAGCCACTCGGGAATTTAAGCCCGATGTCATTATTGGGGTAAATGTGTCGAGTAAAATTTACGATGAGTATCCCTATGATAATGATGATAAACTGATTTCACATTCGTTGTTGCTGTTGTTGCTCGATAAATCGGATCCTTCGCAAATAACTGAAAACGGAGTTTATATTCAGCCTAATCTCCGGGGTTTTACATCGTTTGATTTTGGAAGGGCTAAGAGTATGATCGATAGCGGTTATGTGCAGACCATTCGTCAGCTCGATGAAATTAAAAGAAAAATTACCGATCGTAACACCTGCGATTCAGTGTCCGATAGACGCAACGCTTTTACTAATCGAAGCGTGCCTTTTATTTTTGATGCGTTAACTTTCAAGCGGTTTAATTCAAAACAGCGTGGCTATATTCACAAAATATTTAAGACCCATAAGAAAGACGGGCAGCTTTACTATGGAGACGTTAAGAAGGGTTATTTTAAACTGGTCTCGGAAGAATATTTCAGCAATGCTTATCCGAGAATATTATTCGATGAGAAGAAGCAGAAATTCAATTTTGAGTTAGAGCGAAGACCCCAACAAAATTTTCAGGTTGACTTTGGGGGTGTGATTGCTACCCGTGAAATCAGCAATATTTATCTCGGATTTAGCCTGTATAACTTTAACCGCACGCTGACACATGCTTATGCGGGTTTTCAAACGGGAAGTTTTTATAAGTCAGCCTTATTGAAAGTAAGGAAGGATTTTCCTTATCAGTTTTATTTGGAGCCTTTTTTATCCTTTGATAGTTGGGATTACCTGGAAAATGGTGATCTGCTTAAAAATGTTTCAGGCCCTCACTCCCCCACCGTTCTGCGAAGAATTAACCGAAAATATGGATTGCGTGCAGGCGTACCGTTCAAACATTCATTTAAAACGGTATTTCATTTTGAAGGGTACAACACCAGCGATCGCTACATAAATGGGGAAGTATTTACCAGTACGGATAAATTGGATGCCCTTGAGCTGGAGGGCTATAAAGCCGGAGTAACGTTGTCGTCTAATACATTAGATCGTAAACAGTACGCATCGGCGGGGAAAGCTTTCAACTTTACAGCGGATTTTTTTAACACCAAGGAATACTTTACACCGGGAAGTACGTCTACAATTCCTGACCGTACTAAGACGCGGTATCAATGGTGGAGGTTAAAAGTGAATGCCGAACAATACTTTGGCTCCAGTTGGTTCAGGCCTGGATATTTTCTGGAAGCTGTATTTTCTGATCAGCCGTTCTTTCAAAATTATTACGGCACGATCATAAATACGCCCGGATTTTTTCCGTTGCAAGATAGCCGGACTTTAATTTTGCAAAACTTCAGAGCTTTTAATTATGTAGGGGGAGGAATCAGAAACGTTTTTAAAATCCAAAATAAAGTTGATTTTCGCCTGGAAGGATATCTTTTTAAACCGTTTGAATACATCCGGCCAAATGCGGATCAGGATGCGATCTCAAGTGATAATTTAGAGTCCGTATTTTTTTGTGGGACCGCCGGTCTCGTGTATCATTCTCCAATCGGTCCAGTTAGTCTTAGCATGAACTACTATGATGATAAAGAGAACCAATTGGGTATTTTATTACATGCAGGATTTTTGTTGTTCAACAAGCACACACTTGAATGACCTTTTGAAATTTTCAAAGAGTCATTCCATCTTTGATAAATTTACTTTGTCCTAGTTTTTACTCCATTTGATGTGTATTTGCGGATAAGTTTTGAATTTTTTAGTTAAGTTTAAACATTGATTAACACAGGACTGCATGAAGCGATTTTTATTGTCTCTGATTTTACTGACCGTATTTTCTTTTTCATCAAGAGCTCAGGTAGTTCAGTGGGCAACAAAAGTTATCGAGTTCTCCTCTGAATTAACACCTGTACAATACGCTGCAAAGCAAACATTAGGCAAGCCAAATGTATTGCCGGCAGGCGGCCAAAGTCCGAATGCGTGGGCGCCCGATCGCCCCAAGCGAAAGGAGTTTTTAAAGTTAGGCTATAGTGAACCCATTAGCATTCGCCAAATTGCAATAGCCGAATCTCATAATCCAAGTGCCATTTATAGGGTGTTCGTCTACGATGAATCGGGTAAGGAATATCTCATCAACACCCTTAACCCGATGGCTGTACCTCTGAAGGGAAGAATGTTAAATTTATTTGTTGAGCTAACACCATATAAGGTATCCGCTGTGAAAATTGAATTTGACGGGGCTGCTTTACCGGACTATTTTAGTATCGATGCAGTCGCTATTTCCGATTCGAATTATCCCATCATTGCGGATATCCCTTCCATGCAAATGCTCGCATCAGGAATCATCATTGAAGCGCTTGATAATAAAGTGAACAGCGAATATAAAGAGTTGAATCCTTTGCTTTCACCCGATGGCAAGACACTTTATTTCAGCCGACAGAATCATCCTGAAAATGTCGGCGGTATTCAGGATAAGGAAGATATCTGGTATTCTGAATTAGATTCTGCCGGACGTTGGCAGCTCGCTCGGAATATGGGAAATAACCTGAATAATGCGGGGCCCAATTTTGTAAACACCATACAGTCTGTTACTCCTGACGGTAAATCAGCAATCATGCTGTTGGGCAACAAATATCTCGCAAATGGAAAGATGCTGGCTGGAGTTTCCATTAGCTCCCACGTTGATGGAGTTTGGAGCAAGCCTGTCGCGCTGAACATTGCTAACGACTATAATTTTGCTGAAAAGGCGAATTATTTTCTTGCGGATAATCGTAAAACATTGTTAATGTCGGTGGAGCGGGAGAACACGCACGGTGACCGTGATCTTTATGTAACCTTTATGAGCACCGACAGTACATGGGCAGAGCCAGTGAATTTAGGTGATTTACTAAATACCGCCGGGGAAGAGTCTGCGCCATTTTTGGCTTCGGATGATAAAACATTGTATTTCTCATCCAATGGATTTAGTGGATATGGAGGCAACGACATTTTCGTCTCCAGACGACTGGATGATACCTGGACAAAATGGTCTGACCCTGAAAACCTCGGGCCGGAAATTAATTCGCCATTGGAAGAATTGTTCTTTAATATTCCTGTATCTAGCGAATTTGCATATTACTCTCGGGGTGTGAGCGAAACCAATACAGACATCTTTCGAGTGAAGTTGCCCATCGTGAAGGCACCTGACCCATGGGTAACAGTTAAGGGTAAAATTGTCGACAAAGTCACTGGCCAGCCCGTTACAGCAAAGATTATATACGAACGCTTGCCCGATGGAAAAGGTGTGGGTGTTTCGCAGTCTAAGCCGGAGGCAGGGGAATATGAAATTCGATTGCCTGCAGGACATCTTTATGGCATACGGGCAGAAGCTGAAGGAAAAATTTCAGAAAGTCAAAACCTAGACCTGCGCGATATTAAGTCCGATCAGATCATCGATGGAAAAGATTTTAACCTGGCACCGATCGAAGTTTCTACGATAGCGGCAAACGTTACGATTGTGCTTAATAATGTGTTCTTTGATTTTGATAAATCCCTTCTTAAAGCGGAGTCCGGGCCGGAACTAGACCGTGTTGTAGATATGCTTAAAGACAAATCCACTATGGAGATTGAAGTATCGGGTCACACCGACAATAAAGGACCAGACAAATATAATATGGCATTGTCTGAAAGAAGGGCAAAAACGGTCGTGGAATATTTTGTACTTAAAGGCATCGCTAAAGAGCGAATAACTGTATTATTTTTCGGGGAGACCAAACCAATAGAAACGAATGACACAAAAGAAGGCAGAGAAAAGAATCGAAGGGTCGAGTTCAAGATTCTGAAACTATAAATGGTTAAACAATATGGGCAGAAAATTTTTTAAGCTTTCCATCCTATTTCTTCTCATTACCACGACTACATATTGCCAACCGGCAGATAGCCTGATTTATGCAGAAGGAAAAATTTTAAATGCTTCCACAAAAGAACCCGTTAGTGCACGGGTTACCTATCAAAGTCTGCCTTATGGCAGCAGGCTCGGGATACTCAATAACAACGCCTATTCTTTCCCCATGTTCGATAATGAAAAGTATTCCATTGTCGTTGAAGCCCCAGGGTATACTACAGCCAAGTACATGCTGGACCCTGCTGAAGCTAACGAAGAACACAAAGTCATAAAACATATTGAGTTGACCATTGGTGAAGTTAAAAAGCATGAGGTAGGACATGTCATGCGACTTGATAACGTTATATTTCCCGTCGGCAGATCTAAAATAAATGAGGAATCCTATTCCGAGCTTGAGGTTGTTGTGGCCATGATGAAAGAAAACAACAACATGGTGATACAACTCGAAGGCCATACTGACTATCAGGGGGATTCAAAGGAAAACCTTAAGCTGTCAAAAGCTCGTGTAGAGTCTGTAAAACATTATCTTACCTCAAAAGGTGTTGCTAAAAGCAGGGTGAAGACTAAGGCGTTTGGAGGATCTATGCCCCTGTCACGCGACAATACCCCTGAAGCTCATCGGCTAAACAGGAGAGTTGAACTTCGTATTCTCGAAAATTAATTGGCGGAACTCCGGCTCGCCATTACCGGAACTTGTTTCCTGCGGATGGTTTGAATGTTCTTTAAACAACTCTCTTTAGTTAATTTGTCAAGCTTGCTCTCCATTACCGACAATAAAAGAATAGCGGAAAATTCAGTTATGCGGGGAGAATTGTAAAGACTTAATGCTTTCTCTAAATAATGAACCGCAGATTGAAGATTTTGCTTGTTATAAGCCACAATTGACATGTTGTAGTGTAAAAGCCCCTCCATCTGATCCAGGGAGACTTCATTGTATAATTCAAAATTATACCGATAGTATTTTTTGTCGGCGGCCGTTTCCTGAAGTCTATTCCGTTTGTATTGCTTGATCCGATTCTCGATGTCATTTTGATTGTCGACAAAACCATTTAGAGGATCTGTCGCTTCAAATAAAACTTTACCCTTATTTGTGGATGCAAGCAAAAAAATATGGTAGTTAGTTTCTATGATCTTGTATTCGATGTCAAAATGATCAAGCAACAATGCATAGAGGGCAGTTCCTGTTAAACAATTATATCTTCCTTTGTCTATCGTTTCGCTGAAGGAGGCATATTCGGCATAGTGTCTTAAAAAGGCGTGACGCGTCTTTGTAAATAAAATCCTAAGAAACTCGACGCTCTCTTTTTGAGTTTCTTTTCGTTCAAGCTTCTTTATGAAATTGGAAACGTAATCGTGTGAATTGCTATTGCCACCAACTTGGCAGTAGCTATCAAGGTAGTTCTCAAGATTATCGCCCGAATTGAGAACGCGTGGATTTTCCTGTCCCCAAACAAAGGATGATATTAAAAGGAAAATAAAGGGCAAAAGCCTCATATTAAGCTAATGTTACTCTTGTGTTACTAAAATTAATAAACAGTTAACACAAATCAATGGTTTGGTAACATAGACGTAATATTTGGGCGCAATCGGTACATTCACATACCTTTAGTTATGCAAGCCCAAGTCGACTCATCAATGGAAACGGTTATGATAAAAACCTTTGCTCTCCAAAAGAGCAGAGTGAAGAGTCTTAAAATAGAGCCCCTAAGGAACAGAAAAGAAAAGCTGAAAAAACTTCGTGATTGGATCCACCTGAACCGCTCGGCCATTCACAAAGCCATGCATGACGACTTTAAGAAGCACCCGGTTGAGGTGGATGGCATAGAGCTTTTTCATGTGCTGTCTGAAATAAAAGAAGCCATTGAAAACCTGGAAGAGTGGGCAGCCGCAAAAAAAGTGGATGCTCCCCTAACCATGCTGGGTACAAAGTCCTTTGTACAATATGAGCCGCGCGGAAATTGTTTGATAATATCTCCCTGGAATTATCCATTTAGCCTTTGTGCAGGACCCCTGGTATCCGCACTGGCAGCCGGAAATGCAGTGATATTAAAACCTTCCGAACTTACACCCAATGTTTCTTCGCTGATTAAACGAATGACAGAGGAAGTATTCGAGCCCTCCGTGGTTTCTTTATATGAAGGTGGAGCCGAAATTTCGCAACAACTTCTTAAACTCCCCTTCGATCACATTTTTTTTACAGGAAGCCCGGCAATAGGGAAAGTAGTAATGAAGGCGGCGGCTGAAAATCTCGCTTCCGTTACGCTGGAGTTGGGAGGAAAATCGCCTGCTATTATAACAGAGAGTGCACATTTGCAAGATGCTGCACAACGGATAGCAGTAGCTAAATTTGTTAATAATGGACAAACTTGTATTGCTCCGGATTATGCTCTGGTGGATGAAAAAATCGTCGGTCAATTCACAAAGGAGTTAATCGAACAAATAAAAAAATTATTTATTGTGAATGGAGAATCGTTTGAAGACTCCGTGCATTATTGCCGCATTGTAAGTGATAACCATTTTGTGCGATTGAACGGCTTGCTTCAGGATGCGCTGGAGCAGGGAGCTGTGCTAACGTTCGGTGGAGAGGTGGACAAAAAAACCCGATTCATTCATCCTACATTACTTACCCGCGTTCCCAAGGCCTCAAGAGTTATGAATGAAGAAATCTTTGGTCCGATTTTGCCTATCACTACATATAGCACATTAGACGAAGCGGTTGCAATCATTAATGATAAACCGAAACCTCTTGCTCTTTATATTTTCGCTGGAAACGGGAAAACACAACAAAAGATTTTAAACGAAACCAGTTCAGGAGGTGTTTGCATAAATGATAGTGCAGTTCATTTTCTACATGCCAATCTTCCTTTCGGTGGCGTAAATCATAGTGGTATTGGGAAATCTCATGGTCGCTACGGCTTTCTTGCTTTCTCGAACGAGAAGCCCGTATTGAAGCAGCGCAAAGGGCTTACTTCTGTAAAAGTATTTTATCCACCGTATACAGCCAGATCAAAGAAGCTGATGGATTTTTTTCTAAAACTTTTTTGAACTTGTCTCAATAAGAAGTTCGTTTAGAAAATAAAACAGTCAGAATAATCTTTAAATGGGTTCTAACGCATTTAACCTGAGTAACCGTTTTAATAATTTCTTGTTCTCTTTAGTACCTTTGCCCTTTCAAATGTTAGTCTAAAAACACTAGTATGAAAAAACCATTGAAATGGACTCTTTTAGTTTTAGGTGGATTAATCATATTAATTCTGGCGGCGGCATTTATTCTTCCGATTGTCTTTAAAGATGATGTTAAAGCAGCCATTGATAAAGAGCTAGCCAAATCGGTAAATGCCGACGTAGTTTTTGATGCGGATGATTTTAGCCTTTCTCTTTTCCGGCATTTTCCGAATATCACAGCTGCAATGAAAGATCTGGGTGTATTAAATCGAGCACCCTTTGAAGGACAGATCCTTTTTGCAACAGAAGAATTTGAAGTGGAGGTAAATTTGATGAACATTCTATTCGGTGACCAACTTCGGGTAAAAGGGATTTCTTTGGTAAGGCCTGTCATCAATATTAAAGTTAATGAAGACGGTAAGGCAAATTATGATATCGCAATACCTTCCTCCGATACAACAAAAGCCACAGATGAATCAGGGGACTTCTCCTTTAGTATTGATCATTGGGAAATTGTCGATGGTGATGTTTCTTACGATGATAGAACGTTGCCTTATATCTTACAAATAAAAGGTATGAACCATTCCGGAAGCGGAGATTTTACACAAGACGTGTTTGATCTTAACACACATACCACTGCTGATACCGTGTCTACTGCATTTGATGGCGTAGAGTACCTGACAAATAAACATGCCGAGATTGATGCAACCGTAACTATTAGCGAGGATTATTCAAAATATACCTTTAAAGAAAATGCGATAAAAGTCAATGATTTTGCGATGAGCTTCGACGGCTGGCTCAAAATGAACGAGAAGGATATGGAGATGGATATGTCATTTAAAAGTCCTGACAATTCTTTCAAAAGTCTGCTTTCTATAATCCCTGGAATGTACAGCAAAAATTTTAATGACATAGAAACCAAGGGTGACTTGGCTTTTAGCGGTGCTGTAAAAGGCACATACAGTGAAAAACAAATGCCTGCATTTAATCTCAATCTGTTGGTAAAAGATGCTATGTTTAAATATCCTGATCTTCCCACTGCGGTCAATAATATAAACCTCGATTTATTAGTGGATAATAAAGATGGGAAAATTGATAACACGGTGATAGATCTTAAAAAATTGCATCTTGATTTCGGTGCTAACCCCGTGGATGCACGCGCTCGTATTACGAAGATGTATCCCACAAATGTTGATGCAACTGTCGCCGCAAAACTAAACCTGGCTGAGCTTAGTAAAATGTTTCCGATGGAAGGTTTGGAAATGAAAGGAAACTACGCCATTAACCTTTCTGCAAAAGGTATATATGATAGTTTGAAAAAAACTATCCCAGCTGTTGACGCATCTATGTCTTTGGCAAATGGTTTTGTAAAATCTTCAAAGTTTCCATTGCCTATACAAGACCTGCATTTCAACTCTACCATTAAAAATGCAACCGGCAAAATGGAAGCGACCGTGATCAATGTAAACGATTTGTCCATGTTAATGGATGGGGAAAAATTTGCTGCGGATCTTCTTCTTCAGAATCTAAATGACTACACATGGGATTTAAAAATAAATGGAGGTGTTGATCTTGAGAAGATTACAAAAGTATTTCCCTTAGAAGGAATGGCTCTTGCGGGAAAGGTAAAAGCAAATATCCAGACAAAGGGAAAGTTCTCCGATGTGAAGGCAGAGCGATACGACCGTTTACCGACTAGTGGCACTGCCTCATTAGCTGATTTTAAATACACGGCGAAAGATTTACCCTATGCAGTTACCTTGTCACAAGCTTCAATGGTGTTTGACCCGAGGAAAATTGATTTACAAAAGGTGGATGGAAAAATTGGTAGAAGTGATTTCAACGTGAACGGCTCCGTTCTGAATTACCTGGGTTATGTATTTGGCGACAACCATACTATAAAAGGCAATGTAAATTTTAATTCTACGCTGCTCGATTTGAATGAATTTATGAATGATACCGGAGAAACCACGACAACCGACACAGCCTCCTACGGAGTTATCTCTGTTCCAAAGAATATTGACTTTGTTCTCAAGTCTTCCATCAAAACCGTAAAAGTCATGAATTTTACGATGACCAATGCCGCGGGAGATGTTATTGTAAGAGAGGGGATCGCCAACCTCAATGGACTTAGGTTCAACATGCTGGGTGGCGCATTCGTGGTGAACGGAACCTACGACACAAGAAGTTTAGCACATCCGAAGTATGATTTCGCATTAAAAATCGAAAATGTTTCCCTTCAGCAAGCTGCCAATACATCAACACTCGTGCAGACTTATGCTCCCATTGCCGGGCTTGTCAATGGAAAATTCTCAACGGATTTTAAATTTAGCGGTGAACTTCTTCACAACATGATGCCAAACCTTGCTACGGTCACTGGTGGAGGTCTAATAAAAATTGCACAGGCTGCTTTAAAAGAATCCAAAATATTGTCCAGCATTACGTCGCTAACAAAGCTTGATGATACGAATCAAGTAACATTCAAAGATGTTCTAATGTCTGCGTCCCTCACGAATGGAAGGTTAAGCGTAAAACCTTTTGATGTTAAGTTCGGAAATTACAAAACCACCGTAGCGGGAAGTACAGGCCTCGATAAGTCGATTGACTATACATTAAAAATGGATGTACCGGCAGGAAAGTTAGGCACTCAATTAAATAGTTTTCTTGCATCAAAAACGGGAGCAAAAACAGATCCCAATGGGACGATACCAATCACCATTGGACTAGGCGGAACCGTAACTAACCCCACCCCAAAACTTTTGATGGATGATCAAAAGGAGCAGGTTAAGGATGCTGTAGTGGCTACTGCAAAAGAAGAAGGTGCGAAGGCCCTGGAGAAAGCTGTAAAAGGAACAGATGCTGAAAAAATGGTAAAGGATATTTTGGGAAGCAGCGGCAAGGATACCGCTGGAACCAAAACAGGTGATACAACGTCCACTGCTAAGCCAGCAGAAGATGTACAAAAGCAACTCGAAGATGAAGCGAAAAAGAAAATTCAAAATTTTCTTAAGAAAAAGAATTAAACTAAAAGACTAGCCCCATTCCCGTGGCCAAACGTTTATTATATATCCTTCGATTAAAGGTTCTACTGAAAAATCCTTTTTAGAATAGCTTAATATTTAATAAAAGACTATTTAAAAATAGGTCTTTCTCATTTTCAGAAATCCTTGCCTTTTTATTTTCTTGCATAAGAATATTCTGTCAATTTTAGTGCTTCTCGCTTTAACTGCTTTTTCTAATTTTGCCCAATCATGATTGAAAAAACACCCAAAGAACTGGGATACCATTTCCCTGCCGAATTTGCAAAACACGAAGCGACCTGGTTAAGCTGGCCTCATAAGGAAGCCTCTTGGCCTGGAAAAATTAAAACGATTTTTCCTGTATACGCTCAATTTATTAAGCTGTTGGCGGAGGGTGAACAGGTTAACATAAATGTAGTCGACGAACGGATGAAACAAAATGCGCTCAATTATCTGGCTAAAATTTCAGCCGACTTGAGTCGGATAAAATTTTTTATGCATCCTACAAACGACGCATGGTGCAGAGATCATGGACCTGCATTTCTTGTGAATCCCAAAGCAGAGCAGAAAAAAATTATTATTGACTGGGGCTATAATGCGTGGGGAGGAAAATATCCCCCTTTCGACTTGGATGATGTTATACCAACGCTGATTTCACGTCATTACAATATTCCAGTTGCTTATCCAGGAATCGTAATGGAAGGAGGTGCAGTTGAATTCAACGGACGAGGTACTATGCTTACTACAACGTCATGCTTACTTAACCCAAACCGTAATCCCAAGCTTAACCAAAAGCAAATTGAAGAGTATCTGCACAACTATTATTGTGTTGAAAATATATTATGGCTTGAGGAGGGAATTATAGGAGATGATACCGATGGACATATCGACGACCTTACACGCTTTGTAAATGAAACAACGGTCGTCACCGTGGTTGAATCAAATAGCAAAGATGAAAACTACTTGATCCTTAGGGAAAATTTAAAGACATTGAAAAAACTGAGATTGGAAACTGGCAAGCAACTGGATATCGTAGAGCTACCCATGCCGTCGCCGGTAGTATATGAAGATATGCGGTTACCCGCTTCTTACGCAAATTTTTACATCAGCAATAACTACGTTATTGTTCCTACCTTCAGAGATGAAAATGATGACCGGGCACTTCAGATTCTTCAACCTTATTTTCCAGGCCGAAAGGTTGTAGGTCTTGATTCATGGGATATTATTTGGGGCCTGGGCTCTTTCCATTGCCTTAGTCAGCAAGAGCCATCGGTCTAGAATTGGTGGACTTTTATCGGTGTAACACAATAATGTAAGGGAACATCCAAGGGAGTCACATCGCTAATTCTCGGGATAGGTTCCGAAAAGCAAAGTCCAACACGTTTGCATGATGGCCTACAGGTGGAAAGGAATTTATCATAAAAACCCTTCCCATAACCCACGCGATGCCCTTGTTGATCAGCTACCAACATAGGTACTAATACCATTTCAATGTCTCCGGTTTTCGTGGACATTCCATGTTGAGGTTCAGGTATCCCCCACGGATTGGTCTTCAGTTGACTTATTTCTTCGAAATAAAAATTTTCTATTTCAATGGTTTGCACATTTATTCTTGGAATCGATATCCGTATATCTGGAAATTGTTTTTTAATCCTATTAATGATCGTCCACGTGTTCGGCTCTTTTGTGTTTTCCATCGGGATGAACGAATGCAGAACTTTTATTTTTGAAAGATCGATATGGCTAAAAAAATTTTCACTGATATCGTAATTGAGTTGAGCATATTCAACATCACTCAGTGAAAGGCGTTCATTAAGATAAATTTTTCGTAACTCCGCTTTGTGGTCATGTGTCAAAGATAACGGCCTTACACTTTTCTTCAAACAAATCAAGAGGTATAACCTAGAATGTTAAATTGAAAATCTAACGGATCAAAAGTGTCCAATAGCTTTTTGATGAAGTGAGGGTCTTGCTGGTAAAAATTTAAAAAGTTATCGACACGCTCCTGCAAGGTCCCTTCTGGAAACAGCGCGTCTTTGACCTCTTCTATTTGCCTCAGTTTATCAGCGTGTAGTCGCTTTTCTGCCCGAATCAAATTACGTTCTATTTTTTCCAGGCTATTTAATGTTCTTTTGCCTTCAGCAGCAACAAAAGGTGCGAGAGACTTATCTACGGACGAAGCCTTTTCACGGAGCTGATCAAAAATTTTGGTGACTTCAGTCCGCTCGGCGCCTACTGTAACGCTTTGAGAAGAATGCGTTAGAATCCAATGATTGAAAAGGTAATTTTTTTCTTCGAACAGATCCTTTAGCTCCAGTCCTGTCTTTGAGAACTTCCGTGCAATTTCGTGGTCCATAACCATTCCAAAATTGCGCGGTAAAAGTATGGGGAACGGTGTGCCTGCACGATTGAAAACTTCCTTTAGTTGAAGCCAATAAATAATTTCGGCTGGTCCTCCAACGTAAGCCAGGTTCGGAAGTATTATTTCCTGGTATAACGGCCTGAGAATTACATTGGGGCTGAATTTTTCAGGTTCTTCCTGTATCAACCGTTGAATATCAGATGCCGTAAAGGAAAGGTCAGTATCTAGCACTTTAAACTTGTCATCCTGCCTTTCAATTCTGCTGCGCACTCCTTCATCCAGATAAAAGAAGTTTACATCCCTGCAAAAAACTTGTGTTTTATATCCCAGATTTTCCAAGGCAGTATTTGTAGAGTCAACAAGGGGCTTGTTGGTATTCTCAAAAATATCTTTCTGTATTACATCTCTCAACAGCGCTTTGAGTGGCCGAGTATCAGGGTCCAAAACAACAAGTCCTTCATTGCCGAATAATTCATTTATATAATATCGTACGGCATCGCTAAGCTTCTTATTTTTTGAATAGCCTTCTCTGAAAATTTTAACGTCCCCGGGGAGTTCGTCAGCAAGCGTATCTAGTCCCTTCGTGTTAAATCTGCCAACGGCGCCCGTTTGATTTGTTTCCCATATATACTTTTTACCATAGAGTCTGAAAATTTTATTTCATCATAGTCATGATCTTCCGAAGCCATCCAGTAAACGGGTACAAAATTATAGTTAGGGTATTGCACCTTAAGTTTTTTGCAGGTGTTGATTACCGTAACAATTTTGAAAATGGAGTATAAGCGGTCCAGTAAAAATATTTAGTTGATGTCCGGTTGTAACAGTGTAGGTCTTTGCCTCTTTTAAAAGGAAAATATTTTCTGTGACGCTTTTCGAAGGGAGGAGGCCTTCATATTGTTTTTGTAATTCTGTAGCTAAAATCTCCCGATTATTGGAAGAGAACGCGATTGATTTCTCAGCCATTTGACCTTCAAAATTTTCTAAAGAAGGGTAACGGTTGAAATAAGGTATTAAAGTTTCTTTTTGCTCAATATAATCCAGAAAAAAAGGACTGAATGAATGCGTATCAGCCAAAGCGATTTTATTAAGCTGCATGGCAAGCACAAAAGTTGGTGGTACTTCTTAAAACCATAGACCGAATAACGGCAAATAATAGATTAGGTTTAGAGAATTTATTTGAGCGTCCTGAGTGACTTCTCCCGTTAAATCAAAGTCTGATGCTGATTTCACTTTTACATTCACAAAATCTCCAATTCGTAGGTATTCATTCTGACTTTCTATAATCACTTCATTGTCAACTTCAGGTGAATCTGATTCCGTCCTTCCGATAAAATTTCCTCCCTCTTTACGATCCACTATTACTTTAAAGGTTTGTCCAATCTTTTGTCTATTAAGATCAAATGAAATGCTTTGCTGAAGTTCCATTACCTCTTCCAAACGTTGCTGTTTTACTTCAGCAGGCACATCATCGGCCATGGTATATGAATGCGTATTGTCTTCATGCGAGTAGGTAAAAACACCTAGTCTGTCAAATCGAGATTTTTCTACGAAATCTAACAACTCCTTAAAATCTTGTTCAGTCTCTCCTGGATGGCCGGCAATCATCGTGGTACGAATGGCAATTCCAGGTACTTTTTCCCGGATCGACTTTCAACAAATTTTCGGTCTTCTCACGTGTTGTCCCTCTTCGCATGAGTTGTAACATCTTACTTGATGCATGCTGAAGCGGTATGTCCAAGATATTTACAAATGTTACTTCGTTCTGCCATTACATCTAAGGCATCCATTGGAAATCCAGCGGGAAAAGCATAATGCAAGCGGATCCACTCAATGCCATCCACATCCGAAAGCCTTTTAAGGAGCTCAGCGAGGTTGCGTTTTTTATATAAGTCAAGTCCATAGTAAGTTGAGTCCTGAGCTATAATGAGCAATTCTTTGGTGCCTTGCTTCGCCAGATTTTTAGCTTCCATCACTATTTCTTCCATGGGGCGAGAGATATGTCCACCTCGCATCAATGGAATAGCGCAAAATGAACAAGGGCGGTCGCATCCTTCTGAAATTTTTAAATAGGCATAATGACTTGGATTGGTAAGAATCCGTTCCCCAACCAGCTCCTGTTTATAAT
This sequence comes from uncultured Bacteroidota bacterium, assembly GCA_963837415.1. Classification (GTDB taxonomy): domain Bacteria; phylum Bacteroidota; class Bacteroidia; order Cytophagales; family Cyclobacteriaceae; genus Chryseolinea. The sequence goes on from CAWING010000013.1 coordinate 1,227,280, forward strand.
TCGCGTTGAAAACTTTCAGCATGCGCGATAGATCGCGCGTTCCAAACCAAGCGTCTACGTTTGGAATTTCCTTTTCAAGATCATCTTTATAGCGTTGGGATAAGCATCCCGTTACGTACACCTTATCGACAATGCCTTCTTCTTTTGCATCGACATAGCGCAAAATCGTATCAATGGATTCTTGCTTGGCATTGTCAATAAATCCACAGGTATTTATAACGACAACGCTTGCATCATCCGTCTTTCGACTCGTGAACAGCATCAATTCCATTACCGCGAAGCTGTGTTAAGAGCACCTCGGAATCCACCAGGTTTTTCGAACACCCCAGCGTTACGATATTAACCTTTGTCTTTTTGTACCCTCTTGTCTTCAATTGTTTAGCTGTAAAGTTTGCAAAAATACTAAAAATAACCGGGCACGGAATTTGGCCTTCGGAGCGTTAACTTATCTTTACAGCCGCAATTGTAACCATGAAAAAATTATGTTGGTTCGCGTTTTTCCTCATTCTTACGGTATCATGCCTGGATGATCCTGATTGCTTTCAATTGAATAACAACGTTCTTGGGATAACATTCAGGGTAATAGGCACTGGCCAGGCAGATTCTACTCTTTTGAAAGGTCTCACCAGTCCAACTGGAGTTGGGGTAGTTACTTCAGTAAGTTATAATCTCAATTATTTTCAGGAACGGGACTCTCTGGTATTCCAGGGTGAGAAGAAAAATAACTTTTTATCCTTCGTGTACGCCGTGAAAAATCAATTTATTTCTGAGGACTGTGGCTCTCGTTTTGTGCTTTCGGACCTTATGATATTCAGCCACGATTTTGATTCAGCCCGTGTTGTAAATGCCACACCTTCCAAAACCGGAGGGCCCAACATCGATGTATACAGGTGCCCTGAAACAGATACCCTGACGATTAATCTTAATCAATTATCAGCTATCAGCGATGGAGTTGCTGTTAGCGGTCGGACCAGTACATTGGTAAGTCATCAATTTGATTCTATCATTTCGGATTTTTCGGGGAAAGTGTTTTCCGGAAGGGCTGCAACGATTAACCTACCCGTAGATTTGGATAAAACGCAAACAGAGTTGGTATTTAAAAGGGGTGAAGTCCAGGATACTTTACTGGTGAGCTATAATACTACAACTGAACAACGGTACAACGCTTGCGGCATTCAAACTTTTGTAAATGACCTGCGCGTGGTCAGTCATACCTTTGATTCCATCAGCTTTGCCCTTGACAGCAATGAAGAACCTGTGCGAACCTTGCTGGACCCTCACGTACCGAATTTTCGCATCTTTGATTGCCCCAAAATGAATCTGCTTCAGGTGGCTTTTAAATCAGGTACTGCCGCTCAAAGCGTGTTAATAAAAGGAGTAACAGCGGATCACCTATCGGGGAATTTGTTGAAAGAACCAACAACGGTGAGCTCATTAAACCTACCTGTGGATACTGAATCCGATGGATCAACTTTTTATATTCAATATGAGAATAAAACCGATACTTTAAGCATTCAGTATACAAGATCTCCCGTCACGCTTTTCAACGCATGTGAGCCTCAGATGATAATTAGAAATTTAAGTGAGAGCATTGACCTTGAAAGCGCAAGCATTCCTGCTAACGGTACAAACCTTCACTTTCCCACCATCCCCAATGTTGAGATCACTGTCAATTAATATATTGCTGATGTTACTCTTTTCGGTTAGGGCCTTTCCGCAAAAAGCAGATTCCGTGCGTGCTGATTCCGTTCACAGCTACGTCCCTACCGGAATTCGTATAGGAACAGATTTGGTTAGCCTATTTAAAACTCAATATCAAAATGATTTTAGGGGATGGGAAGTGAATGCGGATGTAGATTTTTACCGGTATTACCTGGTCTTGGATTATGGATCATGGGGAAGAACTTTTAGCAGTGATGCGGGGCATTATTCCAACGACGGAACCTATTGGAGAGCGGGAATTGATGTGAATTTTCTTGTCAAAGATCCCGAAAGAAATATGTTTTTCATTGGTGCGCGATATGGGAAAGCAAATTTTGCTGAGAATTTAAATGTTTATGCTTATAACCCATTTGACAGTATTTTCGTCAGCCAGGATTACGCTCATAGCGGCATCAAAGCACATTGGTTTGAATTAACTACCGGGTTACGTGTAAAAATTTGGAAAATGATTTGGATGGGTTACACTGCCCGATTCAAATTTGGATTAAAGTACGATGACACGGAAAAAATAATTCCTTCTGATGTTCCCGGTTATGGTCGCACGGAAAAAGATTCCTATTGGGGATTTAACTACCAGGTTCTTATCCGGATACCTTTGAAGAGACAGCCTGCATTATTGAAAGAGACAAAATAAACAAGCTGTTTGAAAATTAAGTCGTACACTTCTAAAAGGTCTAATAAGGAATAAGAGCTCTCCGAAGCCTAACCAATTACTTTAATTCTTCTTAAATAACGAATCGACAAATTCTACCTTATTAAAAATCTGCAAGTCGTCCACTTTTTCACCAACGCCAATGTACCGCACAGGTATTTTGAACTCATCTGATATCCCTATCACAACTCCACCTTTTGCAGTACCATCCAGTTTAGTGATTGCCAGAGCCGTAACTTCGGTTGCCTTGGTAAATTCAGTTGCCTGCACCATAGCATTTTGCCCTGTGCTCCCATCCAGTACCAGCAGAACTTCATGAGGCGCATCCGGAATAACTTTTTGCATCACCCTTTTAATTTTGGTCAGCTCAGCCATAAGATTGACTTTTGTATGAAGCCTCCCCGCGGTATCAATAATAATGACGTCAGCGTGCTGGTCGACGCCTTCCTTAACAGTATCAAAGGCTACAGCGGAGGGATCCGTATTCATCCCTTTGAAAACAACAGGCACACCTACACGGTCGCCCCAAAGTTTAAGCTGCTCGACGGCAGCCGCGCGAAATGTATCAGCAGCGCCAAGTATTACTTTCTTTCCCTTCTTCTTAAACTGGGAAGCGAGCTTGCCAATGGTTGTAGTTTTACCTACCCCATTCACTCCAACAACCATAATAACGTAAGGTTTTTTGTCTGACGGAGTTTCAAAATCGGGAATGTCATCCGTATTATTTTCGGAAAGGAGGCTGGCAATTTCCTCCTTTAAAATTTTGTCAAGCTCAGCATGTGCCCAGATATTTATCCCGTGCCACACGTTGCTGAATACGCTCGATGATCTTAAGCGTAGTCGTTACTCCCACATCCGAAGAAACCAAGATCTCTTCCAGATTATCCAGCACTTCATCATCTACTGTCGATTTGCCAACCAGTGCTTTGCCTAATTTGCCAAAGAAGCTCTCTTTGGATTTTTCCAAGCCTTTGTCGAGAGTTTCTTTTTTTTCCTTTGAAAAAAGATTGCCGAATATCGCCATAACAAGAGGGTGGGTTTAAAACAAAAAAAGTCCCTCATGGGGACTTTTCAAAATCATTAAAAGTAAATTACTTTTTAGAAAGAATTTCCTTTACCAGATCAGCAGGTACAATTTCTTCCTTAAAGGTATAAGCACCAGTTTTTTCAGATCTCACTGCACGGATCACTTTTGCAAAGCTTTTTCCGTCAGTTTTCTTAAGGGAAGCAACAACTTTCTTTGCCATAATTATTTAATTTCTTTGTGTACGGTATATTTTTTCAAGATCGGATTGTACTTTTTCAGCTCCAATCGTTCAGTTGTATTTTTCCGGTTTTTGGTGGTGATGTAACGGCTCATGCCCGGCATAGCTTGTCGTTTTGTGCTCTGTGCACTCTAAAATCACCTGAATCCTATTACCTTTTTTTGCCATGATTCTTTAATTTTTTATTACAATACGAGGTGTCCATTGGCCTTGGCTTCTTCAAAACAGCCGTAATACCATATTTTGAGATGGTCTTTATTCGCCTTAGTAGACACCTTTAGGGTGATCCATTTATTCTCGTCGGGAAGGAAAAAACGCTTTTTTCTGAAGATTGGGTAAAAATCTTCTCTTCGTCTTATTGTTAGCATGGGAAACATTGTTGCCCACCTGAGGTCTTTTCCCCGTTATTTGACAAACTCGTGCCATATCTTCGTAGTGTTTTAAAGCCCTTTTTGAAAGGGACTGCAAATATCGCTACCTCAGTTTAATATTCCAACGCCATCCTAAAAATAAAACCGAACCTAAAGGCTAATAAAGCTTTGAAATAAGAGATTTAGGGTCTAATCCCACAAAATCTTCAATAATAAAATCAGTCTCCGACAATTCTTCGGGCGTATGCGTAGTGGTTATCCCAACGACTTTACAACCGGCATTCTTCCCAGCTCTCACCCCTGCAAGCGAATCCTCGAAAACGATACAGTTCCGCGGGTTCAAATCCCAGCGCTTTGGCTGATTTCAGGTAAATTTCCGGGTTTGGCTTACCCTCCGTTACAAAAGAATCATCAAGAATGGTATTGAAATAGGGCCCTGTTTTAGTTTTCTCTAAAGTAAAATCAACGTTGGCTCGCGGAGCTGAAGTGGCAATAGCACGGGGTATTTTTAACAATTCAAGCTTGTCCAGAAATGAAAGTAATCCATCCACGGGTTTGATATCTGAATACAAGCTTCGGAAGAGCGCTTCTTTTTCATTCGCATATCGGCGGATGGTCTCTTCGGCCAAATTTCCAAACAAATTCAACAACCAGTCCTTGTTGGTTCGTCCATAAATCTTTTCGCGAAGATCCTGTTCGGTAAGATCATGCCCGTGCTCCTTGCAAAATTGTTTCAATGCTATTTTATGCGTGGGGTTGCTGTCTACAAGGACTCCGTCCATGTCAAATATAAATGCGTATTCCATTTGTGATAGGTTATCCGTTATCCGTTATCCGTTATCGATAATCGAATTTGGGTGCAAAGATGAAAGTATTTGATAAATCGCGTTAGTGTTTTGCGATTGATTTTGAATGCCAAATTGTAAATATAGAATTCCGGAAAAATAGCACGTCTGGTACCGAATTTATTGATCGCGACTACGAATAACTGATACCGGATAACTGATAACGACATTCCGATTTAATAAATGACGATGCGTTTCGCGAATGATTTGTCGCGAATGCTAAATCGTAAAATGTACATTCCAGCAGATCGATACGGTATTACGATTGAATAATTTTCATTAGCGGGAATGGCTACCCGCGGAGCTATTTCTTGGCCGAGGCTGGTAAAAATCTGAAGGATCGCTGGTCGGTCTATTTTAATGTTTATCGTTCCTTCCTTAGGGGATGGATTTGGAAATATACTAATAACAGGATTTTTAGGAAGGGATTCTCCATCATCGTTTATCAATACATTAATTCCCCCAAGCACATTTCCTAGGATAATTGCCGGCTTATTCGTGTTGAAAATATTTGCAGCTACGGGCCAAATACGGCCTCCTAAATTTTTGGACATGTAATCAGTAGCCAGCGAGTTAAATATGATATTTGTTGATGCTCCGGTTGCATCCGTGGCTTCGCGAAAATTGCTTATTATACTCAATATTCCATTCTGATCACCGAGTGCAAGATCCGCTTTTCCGTCTGCATCTAAATCGGATACGGTACCGGAAATATTCTGACGAAGAACGCTTGAGTTTAAATTCAGATATGTCGGGTCTTCACGTGAAAAGGTTACAGGTCCGGCTTGACCGGCATTCCGCCAATACTCCAATGCTCCACTATTTTTTCCCACTAGTAGATCTTGAAAGCCATCATTATTTACGTCGACAACCAAAATATTTTCAGCAGCGAAAATTGTAAAACCCGTTTCCTGAATTGCCTGTTCTGAAAAATCCAATACCGTATTACTTTGGTTAGGGAGAAAGTAAAGTCGCGTAACACCATCTTGGAAATTGGTTGCCGTAAAGACGAGATCAATTTTAGCATCGTGATTAATATCTGCAAATTGCATTTTAAGATTGTAGAATGATAGTTTTGAAAAACCTAATACATCATCCATCTCGAACGTAAATTCGGGATGGGAAACTGTTCCTGTGTTTTTATATAGTTTAATTCTTGCAACTAAATTTTCCGAATTATTTTGACTTATGAACATATCGTAGTCGCCGTCAGCGTCATAATCAATAAAGGCAGGCACTGCGTTATCACCGACATCGATCATTTGATCTTGCAAAAATGAATTGGTAGCATACGAAAAAGAGGGAGATGTGTTCGTACCCGTATTTTTATAAAGCCAATTGGAATGACTAAGGTCAGCACCCAATATGTCTTGAGTTTTTGAAAAAATGTTAGGTATCGAAATCAGATCCTTTTGCCCATCAAAATCCACATCTTCGTAAAAGGCAGCAGGAAATATGAGAAAGTTAACCGGCGAAACGCTGGGAAAAGTTGACGAGGAATTTATGACGGGCGCATCAATTGTACCCTCGTTTTTTAATGCATATAAATTGGTACAATCGGCTTCCGAAAATAACATATCTGCACTGGAATTTCCATCGATATCAAGCATCAACACGCTCTTGCCAACGGCGTGCTTGGTACGTCCTCCGATTGGAGCACATTCTTCATTGTTAAAAGCAAATACCCCACAATCACACTCTACTAAATCACCCCACTTTTGGGTTATCCTTTCAAAGTCCAACGAGTCACATGTTCCGTAACGTTCTTTACTAAAATTCTTATGATATTCGACCGTTCCCTCACCCACAAAATGCACGTTAAAAATATCCAGGTCACCATCCCCATCCACGTCCGTTATCGATGGGAGGTCATCGAACTGAAGTTGAAGATTTATTTTCCCCGAGAATCCTTTCGTAAGCAGCACCGGGCTTTTTGATCCCGGAAAGCCGCTATAAAACAAAAATTTATCCCATTCAAGGTTGGCCCCTGGTGTTGTGGTGTTGGTATACACTTTTATTCCTAAGATATCTCCCGTGAAAATATCTTTTTTGCCATCGCAATTGAAGTCACGCAGCAGCAGCCAATTTGTTATTTCGTTAGGAAAGAAATTCTCATACTCGGGTGCATATTTATATTCGTCATCCTGGTTAATAAAGGTAAGAATCTTATCGGCCGTGCGATCAAAGAGCACCAGATCATCTTTAGCATCACCATTCAGATCCATGCTATTATAATGTGCTGCGTTTAAACCTCCTGCCCAAGGCATAGCGAGCAGATCCCCTTGCATATCCTTTACGGGAATGGTTTGATCAACTACATAAGTAAACTGTGCTTGCAGGCTTACGGGTAGAACCAAAAGGAAAAATCGCAGCGATTTAAACATTAAAATTATTTCTTTATACTTAACGTTGGCCAAACGCCGGCTGTTATCTTACTTGCAAGATACTTTTCCAAGGTGAAATAGCCTATTGTCTGCGTTAAGTGGCTGGGTATTGAAACGCTAAACAGACTAAATGGATATTGAAAAATTATACGCCAAATTTTTAGAATCAGGTCAGGTTTCAACTGACACCCGGCAAATTACCCCTGGGTCCATATTCTTTGCTATTAAAGGGGACCGGTTCAATGCCAATACCTTTGCTTCACAAGCGCTTGAAAAGGGTGCGCTTTACGTCGTATTGGATGAAAGCGAATACGCAACGGATGACCGATGCATTATGGTAAATAATGTCCTGGAAACATTACAGAAATTGGCTCGTCATCATCGTAACCAGTTAAAAATTCCGGTTATCGGATTAACAGGTTCCAACGGCAAAACAACGAGCAAGGAACTGCTACAAGCGGTATTGAGTAAAAAATATAAAACATACGCTACCAAAGGAAACCTCAATAATCACATTGGTGTACCCCTTACCCTATTGGCCATTGACAAAACCATAGAAATAGCAGTGATCGAGATGGGTGCTAATCACCTTGGTGAAATTGCTTTCCTCTGCTCTATTTCAAATCCTACCCATGGATTTATAACAAACATCGGCCGCGCCCACATTGGAATGTTTGGCGGGTTTGAAAATATCCTTCGTGCTAAATCTGAATTATACCAGCATCTTATCAATCACGGCGGTACCGTTTTTATCAATTCACAGAATGAGATTTTAGCCAATATGGCCAAGCGAATTAAGGACCCTGTATTTTATCCTGGCAAAGAAGACTATTATCATGGGGAATTGATCGACGCTGATCCATTTGTTAAAATAAAAGCTGAGAATGGAAATCAGGTTCAAACCAAACTGATCGGTGCTTATAACTTTGAAAACATCATGGCTGCGTTGTGTATTGGAAAATATTTTAAAGTTGACTCCATACAATCTAACCAGGCGGTTGAGAACTACGAACCTGGCAACATGCGGTCTCAGATGGTTAAGAAGGGAAGTAATACAATTATTCTGGATGCTTACAATGCGAATCCTAGCTCGATGCAAGCTGCCATTGAGAACTTAGCCGCAATGAAGTCTAATGGTAAAGTGCTCATTCTTGGCGACATGTTTGAATTGGAAGAAGAAGCTGAAAAGGAACATAAATTGATTGGAAAACTAATCCAGGAAAAAAAATTTGAAAACGTTTATCTCTGTGGCAGCCTGTTTAAATCAGCCCTGTCAGAGCTCCCATCAGCAAAGTACTTCGAAAATAAAAAAGACTTAGTTGAAGAACTAAAAAACAATCCCTTGACTAATGCGACAATTCTAGTCAAGGCATCCAGGGGCATTGGACTGGAAACCATCGTTGAATATCTTTGAAGCCATTGGTGCTAGGCACTAGAGACTAATTTAAAATTCTAAATCATGAATCCATTTAAAGTTGTTATCGGTTTATTTGCCTGCGTAGGATGTATGCAATTAAGAGCCCAGGAACTTTATAAGGTTCCTCCGGATATAGAAACGCGCTGGTCAAGCTTTGAAAATCCTTCGGCTGGTAAAGGCAAGGGGGGAGCGGAAAATAAAAAAGCAAAAGGCCATCCATCTGAAAATATTTTGCCGGGGGAAACCAAAACCTTGCTGAACGTAAAAGGATCAGGAATTATTCAGCGTATATGGCTTACGATAAGCGACCGCTCGCCATCCATGCTCCGATCATTGCGTTTGGAAATGTATTGGGATGACAGTGAAAAGCCAGCCGTTTCAGTTCCCTTGGGTGATTTTTTCGGCGTCGGACTAGGCCGTAAAGTCGCCTTTGAAAATGCATTATTTTCAGATCCGGAAGGTCGCTCTTTCAATTGTTATATTCCAATGCCCTATCGAAAAGCGGCACGCGTTATTTTAACAAATGAAAGCGCGAAACCGGTGACCCTATTTTATGATATCTCTTTTCAGCAGGTGAAATCGCACAGTCAAGATGTTGCTTACTTTCATGCTTACTGGAGCCGGGTGATCAAAACTGACCTGGGGAAGGATTTTGAAATACTTCCAGCGATTAAAGGGAAGGGACGATTTTTAGGAATGAATATGGGCATCATAACTGATCCTCTATATCAAAATAGTTGGTGGGGTGAAGGCGAAGTTAAAATCTATCTTGATGGCGACAGTGAACTCCCCACCCTGAACGGCACCGGCACTGAGGATTACATAGGTACCGCCTGGGGACAAGGATTATTTACGCATCAGTATCAGGGTTGTCTTGTTGCCGATGAGAAAAATCGTCAGTGGGCGTTTTATCGATATCATGTACCTGACCCTGTTTACTTCAGCAAAGACTGCAAAGTGTCCATCCAAATTTTAGGAGGGGAGATGCGCGATAAAGTTCGTGAGTACGCCAAGAACGGAGCCACCCTTATTCCTGTTACTGTATCAGGCAAAGAATTTGTAAAACTGCTGGAGACGTCACCAACTCTTACATTGGATGACAAAAATTTTCCTGAGGGATGGACCAATTTTTATCGGCAAGATGACGTTTCTGCAACGGCTTATTTCTATTTGGAAACTCCTGTATCGCAAGCTCCTGTTCTTCAAGAAACAAAATTGCGGGTGACAGGGTTACCTGAAAAATATTAAACTCAAAAAGTGCAACCAATTAATGATCCCCTTAATACATTCTAAATATGAATTTTGAAAATACGTTGGATTTCTTAAAAAAGCTTTCAAAGAATAACAATAGGGAATGGTTTGAAAGGAATAAGCCCCGCTACTTAGAGATTAAAGACCAGTTTGAAGTATTTGTTTCCGATCTGCTCCTTGAGATGATAAAGTTTGATGAAACCTTAGCGGGCCTTAATCCTAAAAAGCTCACTTTTCGAATTTACCGCGACGTTCGTTTTAGCAAGGATAAGACACCGTATAAAACAAACGTAAGTGCAGGCTTTTCCTCCGCGGGAAAAGGAATGGGAATTCCTGGATACTATTTTCAGATAGAACCTGGCCATAAAAGTTTTGTTGCGTCTGGTTTATATTTGCCAATCTCAGAAAATCTGGCAAAGATTCGTCAGGAAATTGATTATAGCGGCGATAAATTAACGAAGATCCTGAATGAAAAGAAATTCAAAAAAAATTTTGGAAAGTTTTGGGATGAGGATAAGTTAAAATCAATGCCTAAAGGGTACCCTAAGGATCATCCTCATATTGAATTCCTTAAACTAAAAAGTTATATGGTTACCCATAATTTTAAGGATAGCGAAATCACAGACAAAAAATTCCAGAAAAATCTTCTTGAAGTGATGAAGTCCGCGAAACCTTTAAATGAATTTCTAACTGAGGCGTTAGCTTAGTTTCGAGTTTTACGTTTCGGGCTTTGCGCGTGAAAGTTCGGAAGCCAGAAACTCGAAACTAGAAACTCGAAACTAAAAACTAAACCTTCACCAATCAAAATATTCGTCCTCCTGCAATTCCAACTCCTTCTTCTCTTTAGTACCCTTATTTTTAAAAGCCTCTTTCAATTCCTGCACTTCTTTTTTTAGATCGGACTTTATCTTTTTCTTTACTGATTCTTTGTCATATACAACTCTATAATCATCCGTAGTGCCAACGATTTTCAGATAGAGTTTACTTTGACCGGAGCCATCTTCCTGAAGTGCATCCTTGGCTTCCACCATATTAATGTTTTTATTATTTCGGAGAGGCGCAATGATGCGATAATCGATATGCTGATCAAACGTATGGGTACCGCTTACTTTGATCGAAGTAACATTCGTCCGCACTTCCATCTGAGGCATGTAAATAGTTTTATTTTCAATATGAATATCATTCTTGATATCGGAAAAGCGGAGCCTGCTCAAGCCCTCGTCGTTCAGATATTTATTTAACTTTTTCATGGGCTCGAAATTATTTAGCTCACCGTTTTTTAGGGATGCGGTGATGTCGCTGACAAGGGTTTCCTGATAAAGCCTTAGGTTTTGACTTAATGTGAATTCGAGCTCAACATCGGCGTAGGTCTGGCCCTTTAAATGTTTATCAATAATAAAATTCTGATCAAAGTTTTCGAATACATAAAAAACGCTGTCGGCATAAATGCCATTAAGTTTGGAGGTGCTTACTACCTCGATGGCTTTGTTGTTTTTCGCATCCACAATTCCAGAGAAAGTAATATCCCCACCCATAGAATTAAATTTGATGTTGCGTGATACTGCCATTTCATTTTTTACCAGCAAATCACCCGATAAGTTGGAAGCATGGAAGCGTCTGTAGCGCAATGCTTTTACATCACAATTAAAATTGAGGTTAATATTTTTTGAAATGCGAAATTCATATTGCTGCTTTTTCTGTTGCTGCGCTTTCCCATGTGCAGGTGTTCCAAAACCAATAGCAAAAAGCTGATCCACATCAAGAAAATTGGATTTTAAATCAGTCTCAATTCCGATAGGTTGATTTTCAAATAACAAGAAGGTAATGATGTTTTTGAAAAAACCGTTGAGCCGAAAATCACTGTTACCCACTTTGCCTGATACATTGCTTAACGCCAAGTCATTATTATTAAACTGCATATTACCGGTAAGACTCTGGAGTTCAATTTTGTCTTCTCCATAAGAGAGTCCGATATTTTGAAGTTCAACAGTTCCCTGGGTGGACACACGTTGTGCTGTGGACCTTTTCTTTAATAAACCTACTCTACCGTCAAAAGAGACATTGGCCAATATTGAGCCAGACACTTTATTAATATTTTCAATAGGATAAAAGCTTAATAAAGATGCCGCGTCAAGCCGGCCATGGAAAGAACAAATTACATCCGGATCTTTAAAATCATGAAGATTAAAGTTGGCCGTAAAGGGTTCACCATTTAATGTGCCTTTAATGTTTTTCAAGACAATGACTGCTTTTTGAATATCTAAAATTTCAGGACTTGCAAAAGATCCTTCCATGCTCGCATCTTCTACTTGCGCTTTAGAATCCAGGTTGGAAAGTGTGGCATCCTTAAATCCGAAGTTAATGGAGATTGAGGGGCTCACTTTTCTGCTGATTTGACCTTTCAGCCTGGCCGTGAAATACACATCGCCCTTGCTTTTATAACGCTCGAACTTTTTGATAACTGGCTCATTGAGGAATGACAATAAAGTCTGAATATCGGTATCCTTTCCTTCCGTAGTCAGGTCGATAATATTTTTTTCTTTCCATCGGTAACTACCCTGAATATTGAATGAGGAATTTCGTATTCCCAATGTAGAAGGCTTTATAAAAATAGCTTTTTGCAAGTCGTCATAACTCAGTTCACTTTTTATCTGGAAAGATTTACCTGTTATAAATTCATTTTGATTGACTCTTATTTTTTCTGTAGTAAGTTCACCCTCAGCTTCAATATCATAAATATCATCTGATGACTGGATCGACGCTAAAAGTTCTTCGCTGGAAAAGGTGAGATGCTGATCTACAGTTACGTCTACATAGTGAACTTTTGTTTTTTCAAGATCGACATTCGTCAGTTGAAAGGTAAGTGAACTGACGTTGTCTGATTTTTTACCGGTATCTTTTAAGATGGTGTAATTATTCTTGCCTTTGCTATTTATTTTCAAGTTGGTTTCGCTGTCTCTGATGTGCAATCCCTTAATGGTATAGTTCCCCCTCCACACTTCAACGGGATTTAGTTGAAAGGAAACCTCCGATGCCGTTAAAAGCGGATACTGACCGTCATGACTGTCCTCAATGTAAACGTCTAAAAGCACGATCGACAGCTGAGGAAAGTTTTGAAGAATTGAAATATCCACTTTCCCGATTTTAACAGGAGTGTTTAGTTTCTTATTTGCCTCACGAATAAACTGGTTTATAATTCTTTCTTTAAACAGAAATACAGAAACTGTCAACGATAGAAAAAGTACCGCAACGGTGAGAAAAAGGTAAAAAAGTATTTTCCGGAAAATTTTCAAGATCAAAAAATGATTTTACAAAAGTATACGACAAAACTTAAACGAAATTGACTGTTCCTTATTTTGCTTCAAATCATGACATTGCGTGCTGGCTGATGACCCGTCAAGAGAATCACTCCCAAAATGCATTCCAAAAAAATAAATAGAATCATCCTCAGAGCAAAAAACGTCCTTAGAAGTTAATCAGTCTTCGTCTATAAACCGCTTTGTTATCGGTTGGTATGAATCTATTCTTCTATCGCGTAAAAAAGGCCAGTGTGTTCTGTAGGAATCTGTTTTATCCAGGTCTAAGGCTAATACGTTAACTTCTTCTTTATCATGAGATCCTTGAAGCAAAATGCGACCAAATGGATTGGATATAAAAGAGCCTCCCCAAAATTTCATGGCACCTTGTTGCTCGAAGCCAACACGATTCACACTGACAACATGTAATCCATTTGCAACGGAATGACTTCGCTGGATCGTTTGCCAGGCATTGAACTGCTCACTGTTTGTTTCTTCATTTTGTGAGGTAGCCCATCCAATGGCTGTGGGATAAAATAAAATCTCCGCTCCCATGAGTGACGTAATGCGAGCACCTTCAGGATACCATTGATCCCAACAAATCAATACACCGATCGTGGCAAACTTGGTTTTAAAAATTTTATATCCAAGGTCGCCCGGCGTGAAATAAAATTTCTCATAGTACGCCGGATCATCGGGTATATGCATTTTACGGTACTTGCCTAAGTATTTACCATCGGCATCAAGCACAGCCGTAGTGTTATGATAAATTCCTTTCGTGCGCTTTTCAAACAACGAAGCAATAATGACGATATCTAGTTCTTTTGCTAAGGAGGAGAATATTTCAGTTGAAGGACCTGGGATCGATTCAGCTAACTTAAAATTTTCATAGTCTTCTACGTCACAAAAGTAAAGCGACAGAAACAATTCCTGCAAACATACAATCTGTGCCCCCTTCGATGCGGCCTCGCGAATCATTGCAATGGCTTTGTCAAGGTTTTCCTTGGGGTTGGCTGTGCAAGCCATTTGCACTATACCCACGTTTACTATTTTGCTCACGTACAAAATTTAAGGTGCAAAATTAGGGAAGTAATTCCAGTAATGAAATTAAAACGCAAGTATGCGAATGGAATAGGTTAATCAGCAGAGAAAATAAGCTTATCCCTCCTGTCCCAAATGAATGAAGGATTCATCTTTGGCTTCCAGGGCAGAGCTCCCCATTAGCCAGGTATCTACAGCACGAGCTGCTTCCCTACCTTCGGATATGGCCCATACTACGAGGGATTGACCTCTGCGAATATCTCCGGCAGCAAAAATACCTTCTTGCGTAGTACTGTAGTTTTGAGTTTTTATATTGCTTCGCTCATCTAACTCAATTTTAAGTTCATCGATCATTCCACCTTTTTCAGCACCAGTGAATCCAATGGCAAGAAGTGCAAGTTCGCATGGAATTATTCTTTCTGAACCTGGAATTTCTTCAAAGCCCATCTTGCCTTGAGCATTTACGCCCCATGTGATATCGACAATTTTCAACCCCGTAAGTCTGCCCATCGCATCTCCTAAAAATTCTTTTGTTAGAATGGCCCATTGGCGCTCTACTCCTTCCTCTTGCGAGGAGGAAGTCATTAACACCATCGGCCATAGGGGCCACGGATTCTGGTCTTCATTTCGGTTCAACGGTGGCTTGCTCAAAAGCTCGATCTGAGTAGTTGATTTTGCTGCCTGACGATTTGAAGTTCCTACACAATCTGATCCGGTGTCGCCACCTCCAATTACCAACACATTTTTTCCATTAGCCAAAACTTCCCCGGAAAATACCTGATCACCTGCACCTCGTTTATTCTGTTGTGTCAAATACTCCATCGCAAAATGTATTCCTTTTAGTTGTCTTCCCGGAATCGGAAGATCCCTTGGGGCTGAAGCTCCGCCACAAATTACAATGGCATCAAACTCATCTTTCAAATGTTTAGCGCTGATGTTTACCCCTACATGAGCATTTGTTCGAAAGATCACTCCTTCCTGCTCCATTAATCTTAATCTCCGATCAAGAACGGTTTTTTCTAGTTTAAAATCAGGAATGCCGTAACGTAAAAGACCTCCGATCCGGTCGCTGCGTTCAAAGACTGTAACCCAATGGCCAGCTTTGTTCAATTGAGCTGCTGCCGCCAATCCGGCTGGCCCAGAGCCTACGATGGCTATCCGTTTACCGGTGCGGCTTTTTGGAGGATTTGCTTTGATATATCCTTTTTCAAAGGCCTGTTCGGCAATGGTCTTTTCGATGTACTCAATGGTAACTGGTTTATTGTTGATGCTCAGTACGCAACTTGCTTCACAAGGAGCTGGACAGATACGCCCCGTAAATTCTGGAAAATTATTTGTGCTGCTTAAAATGCGAATAGCATCTTCCCATTTACCTTGATAGACAGCATCATTGAAATCAGGGATGTTGTTTCCCAGAGGGCAACCGTTGTGGCAGAATGGTACGCCGCAATCCATGCAACGCGAGGCTTGCTGTTTAACCTTTTCTTTATCAAGTGGTAGTATAGACTTCCTTGTAATCCTTAACTCTTTCTTTGATATCGCGGGATTTTGGCATCTCGCGATCAAATTTCATAAAACCATCTATTTGTCCCATGCTATACGTGAATATTAAATCTAATTCTATATTTTCACTTTAGAAGGTTCAGGTATTCCGATCTCATCGTTGACAGAGGGCTGTAGCCGAACCTTTTGTTTGGCTAGAACCAGCTTGTAATCTTTCGGCATTACCTTGACAAAAAGCTCTGACGCCACATTCCAGTTTTCGATAATCCACTCAGCGGGATCACTTCCGGTATACTTAAAATGTTTTTCAATCATTGACTTAACTTCCCCTTTATCTTCTTCCTCCAAAGTTTCAAGGTCAACCATGTCTTTGTTGCAAAGCCTTTCAAGGGCGTGTTCCGGATCAAATACATAGGCAATACCTCCGCTCATACCTGCTGCAAAGTTTCTTCCTGTTTTACCAAGGATCACAACGCGTCCGCCAGTCATATACTCACAAGCATGATCGCCTACCCCTTCGACTACTGCATTGACACCTGAATTTCGTACGCAGAAGCGTTCACCAGCCTGACCTCGAATATACGCTTCTCCTGAAGTTGCTCCATAAAATGCAACATTGCCGATGATGATATTATCTTCTGGTTTGAACGATGCTTCCTTGTCAGGATAGACTATCAACTTTCCTCCCGACAGACCTTTTCCAAAATAATCATTTGCTTCACCTTCTAACTCAAAAGTAACGCCGGGAGCTACAAATGCTGCGAAACTTTGGCCTGCTGAACCTTTGAATTGAAAATGAATGGTGTCTTCCGGCAACCCTTTGCCTTTATATTTTTTAGATATCTCATTTGAAAGTAGAGCTCCCGTTGTACGATCTGTATTCCGGATGATGAATTTTTCACGAACCGGTTCTCCTTCGTCAAGTGCTGCACGGGCTGCTTCAACCAGTTTCCAGTCAAGAACCTTTTCCAACTCAAAATCCTGGTCGATCTGCTTGTAAAGTCCGATGTGCTCGCGTACTGGTTCATGCAGTAAGATGGGTGAGAGATCTAATTTCTTAACTTTCCAATGATCAATGTCCTGTCTCACACGTAGCATGTCAGAACGGCCGACCATTTCATTTACGGTACGGAAACCAAGCTCTGCCATTACTTCACGTAAATCCTGAGCAAGGAAGGTGAAGAAATTTACCACATGATCCGGATTGCCGGTAAAGAGTTTGCGCAGATCTTCATCCTGAGTAGCAATTCCCACAGGACATGTATTCAAATGACATTTGCGCATCATAATACAACCTTCTACCACCAGGGCAGCAGTTGCAACACCCCATTCTTCCGCTCCTAATAACGACGCAATTGCAATATCACGACCCGTGCGAATTTGTCCATCCGTTTGGAGCACCACACGACTGCGTAAATTATTTTTAACCAATGTTTGATGAGCTTCTGCCAAGCCAAGTTCCCAAGGCAATCCTGCGTGACGCAGCGAACTTATGGGAGATGCGCCTGTTCCACCATCGGCTCCCGAAATCAGAATTGCATCTGCTTTTGCTTTCGCTACACCAGCAGCCACTGTACCTACACCAGCCTGGGATACGAGCTTAACATTAATGCGAGCCTGGCGATTAGCATTTTTTAAATCGTAAATTAATTGAGCCAGATCTTCAATCGAGTAAATATCATGATGAGGAGGTGGAGAAATTAACCCAACCCCTGGAGTGGAGTGACGAACACGGCCGATCCACTCATCGACTTTATGTCCTGGCAACTGACCGCCTTCTCCTGGTTTTGCCCCTTGTGCCATTTTGATTTGCAGCTCATCCGCATTTGAAAGGTAATAGCTTGTTACACCAAACCGGCCTGAGGCAACTTGTTTTATGGCCGACCGTTCCCAATCACCATTTGATTTTTTTTCGAACCGAATTTCGTCTTCTCCACCTTCTCCGCTATTGCTTTTTCCGCCGATGCGGTTCATGGCAATGGCTAGGGTACTGTGTGCTTCGTGAGAAATAGAACCGAAAGACATCGCACCCGTAGCAAAACGTTTAAATATTTCTTCTACTGGTTCGACTTCGTTGATGGGAATAGGATTGCGTTTTTTAAATTCAAACAATCCGCGGAAGGTTAGCGTATCCCGTGTTTGATCATTGATCGTTTTGAGCATATTTTTTATAGATCTCGTAATTGTTTGTCTTCGTCGAATGTTGAAGCCAGTGAATTACTTCGGGGCTGAACAAGTGCTTCTCCCCTCGTCTCTTCCATTGATAAACTCCACCTACCTGCAGTTCTTTGCTTTCCATTTCAAAAGCAAGTTGATGGCGCACCAATACTTCCTGTGCAACGTCGTCAAAGGACAAACCTTCAATTCGGCTGATCGTGCCTTTAAAACATTTTTCAACTACGTCACTGCCAAGACCCAACGCTTCAAAGATTTGTGAAGATTGATACGACTGAAGCGTACTGATGCCCATTTTCGACATTACTTTCAGCAAACCACTTCCAATTGCTTTTTGATAATTTTCATAAGCTTCTTCATCCGTCAGGCGTTTGTAGAACAAATCATGTTTGTTCATGAAGTGAATGGTTTCCAAAGCCAGATACGGATTTACGGCACTTGCTCCGTATCCGACAATGGTTGCAAAATGATGCACTTCCCACGCATCGCCAGCTTCAACAACAAGACCTGCCTGCGTACGTATTCTTTTTCCTACCAGATATTGATGAACAGCGCCTACAGAAAGGAGCGAAGGGATCGGTGCAAATTCATTACTTATTTTTCGATCGGATAAGATCAAAATCTTTTTTCCTGCGCGCACAGCTTTTTCTGCTTCGGCACAAATTCTGTTAAGGCTTTCTTCCAATCGGCCGGGCTTTCCATCTGCTTTAAAGACACATTGTATTACAGCACTTTCAAAACCCTGGTCTTGCAAATGTTTGAATTTTTCAAGATCACTGTTCAGCAATACAGGTTGTGAAATATGAATTTGCCGGGTATGTTCCGGTGTTTCTTCCAATACATTTAAACTGGATCCAACACGTGTAAAAAGCGACATCACCAATCGCTCGCGGATTGGATCGATGGGCGGATTGCTTACTTGCGCAAAATGTTGTTTGAAATAATTTGAAAGATGCCGGCTTTCTTTTGATAAAACAGCTTGTGGCGTATCATCACCCATCGAGCCAATGGCCTCATATCCCTTTTCTGCCATGGGCAGAATCAGCATTTTTACATCTTCCGTAGTATATCCATACGCATTCTGACGTTGAATCAAAGTCTTCTCATCAAAGTTGCTTTCAACCCATTCCTGTTCCGGTTCAAGCCTGAGCTTCAGACGATTTTGAATGATCCAGTTATAATATGATTTGCCTTCGTATACGGCGCGTTTTACTTTTTCATCATCCAGTACTTTGCCTAATTCCAGATCAACCATCAGCATTTTCCCGGGCGTGATGCGTCCCTTTTCCAACACATCTTTTGGATCGATTGGCAATGCTCCCGCTTCAGAAGCTGCAATGACCCGACCCGACCGTGTAATACAATATCGCAATGGCCGAAGACCATTTCGATCCAACGTGGCACCTATACGTGATCCATCCGTAAACACAAGGGCAGCCGGCCCATCCCACGGTTCCATCATGGAAGCATGATATTTATAGAATGCTTTGCGATGCGGATCCATCAATTTATTGTCCTGCCATGCCTCAGGCACTAACATCATTAATACGTGAGGCAATGAGCGTCCTGATAATACCAGCATTTCCACCAGGGCATCCAGGTTAGCGGAGTCTGAACCATCGGGACTCGTGATAGGGAGAAGCATTTTTAATTCTTCATCCGTAAAGAATGTTGATTTAAAAAGGGCTTCCTTTGATTTCATTTTGTTCACATTGCCCCGAATGGTATTGATTTCACCATTGTGTGCGATATAACGGAAAGGCTGGGCAAGTTTCCAGTTAGGGAAAGTATTCGTTGAGAATCGGAATGGACTAACGCCAATGCAGTTTTTAAACGGGGATCCTGAAGGTCATAGAAATATTCCCGCAACTGCTCCGTTCTCAGTTGACCTTTATAAATAATTGTTCTCGAAGAGAAGCTTGTGATATAAAATTCTTTGTTGCTGCCCTTTACATCGCGGGCAATGACATGTGAAGTGTGATTCCGTAATACAAAAAGTTTCCGTTCAAAAGCATTGCCGGTAATAGATTCATCTTTTGATCTTACAAATACCTGTTCAATGACGGGCTCAACTTCAACGGCTCCCGGGCCGGGAACACTATGGTCCACTGGCACTACACGATATCCCAACAGTTCAAGACCCAACTCTTTGATACTCTTGCGAAGTACTTCGCGACAGGCATTCATCACTTTTTTGTCGCGGGGGAAAAATACCATACCCACTCCATAACTACCTGCCGCAGGCAATTTAAAACCCAAGCGGTTGCATTCTTCATCAAAAAACTCATACGGAAGTTGGATTAAAACACCAGCACCATCTCCGGTTTTTGGACTGCTTCCTTTTCCTCCGCGATGCTCCATATTCTCAAGCATGGATAAGGCATCGCGTAAATTTTGATTGGTTTTTGTGCCATTGATATTAGCTACAAAGCCAATACCACAGGCATCATGTTCCAGTTCAGGGGTATACAAACCACGGCTGGTTTTTTCTTTCATCGTTCTGGTCAGTTTAAGTACAACAAAATCTCCGTCCAGGGCAGAACGGAGTTTTGAATTTACGCAACAAACAGAAGGAAATTCTGCAGAAGTTCCATATTTGTCCGAATTTTTTGAATCTTTTTAGAAAAGAAATCCAAAGCTTTAAATATTAAAAAGTGGTAACGATTGCACAATTATCAATTTTAAAAATTTGAAATAATAGCGAAAACGATTGAAATTTTTGTAACGCAACGGATGATTCATTAGCGTTATGCACAATTTTTCCACAAGTTTTTAAAAAACGATCATAGTTTTATGGCTCGCACCATTTCTTTTTTCCCGGGAGGTCCTGAAAGCGTTTCTACTCTCAAATCCAACTTTACCAAGATCCCGCTTAAGTTGTCCTTTTGCGAATAGGTAACGAATATGCCCCCCGTTTTCATTGCCTTTGAAATTTTTTCAACATACAGATAGCTCCCATAGTTCGGGTTGCTTAGACGGCGCAAATGCATCATAATAAACCAAGTCATACGCACTGATAGGCAACTCAACTGTCTCGAAGGGTCTTAAGTAGCTTTAACAGATTAAACTTAGCGTTCAGGTGATGCTCCACATCCCAGCGTGCTCTATGAATTTCAACATAGTAATTTATTAACTCAGGAGAATTTGCAGTAGCTCAATGCTGACCAAATTTCTTCCGTTAATGGCCATGCTTCGACTGTGGTGTATTTAATCTTTTTCTGAAGTTTTTCAACTCGCTGCAAAGTAAGCAAAGCATTTAATCCAGTGCCAAAGCCAATTTCAAGGATAGAAATAGACTTTGAAATATTTTGTGGATAATATACTCCAGTCCATGTTTTATAAATACGTGAAGCGATTCCTGGATAGCGCCATGGATAGAGTGATACGTTTCATTGAAATCCTCTCGCCATAGAGAGGGAGATCCATCTCCTGTTGTTATGATTTTAAGACTGAGTGGAGTATTCATTTTCATTCACAGCACTTTTATGATCGGTACCGGCAAGGTTTAAACTGATTACCGACCACCTTTTACCGATTACACTTCCCTCTTAAAACACTAATCTTTTTGTATTAAGGCGACGGCATAAGAACATACTCCCTCTTCCCTTCCAATGTAGCCTAATTTTTCATTGGTAGTGGCTTTTATGGATACATCATCTTCGGCGATATTCATTAAGGGGGCAAGCACTTTTTTCATTTGCAGAATATGTGGGTTAACCTTCGGCATTTCAAGACATATGGTGCAATCTACGTTTCCAATCTTCCAACCTTTTTCTTCCACCATTCGTGTTACTTCCTTTAAAAAAAATTTGCTATCCATTCCCTTCCAGCGATTGTCAGTATTTGAAAAGTGAAAACCGATGTCTCGAAGATTGGCCGCTCCTAAGAGCGCATCGCATATAGCATGGATCAGAACATCAGCATCGGAATGACCCACCGCGCCTTTTGGGCGTCCGAAAGAAGAACGCCTCCGAGGTAAAAATTTCTTCCCTCCTTTAGCTCATGAACATCGAACCCCATGCCTACACGCATTTTCATACAACAATCAGATTAATTTTTAAGAGCATGATAATATAATACACTCGAATTTTCTTCTCTCAAAATCTGATTCGATACACGCTGAATATCCTTTCGTCGTTACCTGTTCAATTTTATTGCTTCTGCATTTACCAGATTGGCATCTCCGGAAAGTTTAGCAAAGGCAAGATTCATGGCGCGATTTATCACTTCCACTTCACCGAATTCCAAAATGGACTCAGCCTGGTTCTTTACTTTACCAAGCTCGTCCTCGCCAGCCGCATTCTCTCGTAACTCCTGGATAATGTTTTCCACTTCTTCTTCAGCTTGCTTTAGTGGAACCCCATCATTTACACGTCCGCTGATAACCAATAATCCCGGATCTATCGTTCCCATGACAAATGAGGAAATCGATGTAAAGATTTCTTTTTCTTTTACAAGTTTTTGATACAATCGACTGGACTGACCCCGGCCGAGAAGGTCGCTCAACAAGATCAATAGCGTAATAATCCTGGTGAAATCGTCCGGGCATATGCCACGCTTTATAAAAGGCATTTGCAGGCACTTGAGCTTTTACATCCAAAGATCTTTTTTGTTTTTGTTGTGGCTCAAGGGAAGGCTGCGTTCTTTTTTACCATGGACGAATAGGCCCAAACCATTTTTCTGAAAGGGATCTGAATCTGTTCTACCGTAACATTTCCGGCGACACGAGAATTGCATTGTCGGGAACATAATATTTGAAAAAAAAATGCCTTCACATCATCCATCGTGGCATTTTCAATATGGCTTATCTCTTTGCCAATCGTTGCCCACTGATACGGATGAACCTGATACGCCAAAGGGCGAAGCTTTAACCACACATCACCATAGGGTTGATTGAGATATCGCTGTTTAAATTCTTCGATCACCACTTTGCGCTGCACTTCCAATACTTTCGGATCAAAGGACAAACTCATCATCCGATCGCTTTCCAGCCAAAAACCAGTTTCAATATTAGAGGCCGGCAAGGTCAGATAGTAATTTGTGATGTCGGTATTTGTAAAAGCATTGTTTTCACCTCCCACGCGTTGAAGTGGCTCATCATAACTCGGAATATTTTTGGAGCCCCCAAACATTAAATGCTCAAACAGATGGGCAAATCCGGTTTTATCAGGATGTTCATCACGAGAGCCTACATCATATAAAATATTCATCACTGCAATTTGAACAGTCGGATCTTCGTGCACGATCACCCGCAAACCATTTTCAAGTTCAAATTCTTTAAATGCAATCATAGGCCTCAAAAATAGTAAACTTTACGATGCTTTTCTTTTTTAAGTGTAAACAAACTCATATTCCATGATAAACGTTCGTTCGATTCATCCCTCAAGGATGAGATCAAAAACTCGGTTAACTTTGCTGCACTTTTCAGAACATGAATTTCAATCGCAAAAAATACTCCGACACTACACTTAAAAATCTTTACGATTCCATTCTTAAACCCAGGATGATCGAAGAAAAAATGCTAATACTTCTTCGTCAAAATAAAATAAGCAAGTGGTTTAGCGGAATTGGGCAGGAAGCAATTGCCGTCGGCGTAACGCTTGCGCTGGACAAGGATGAATATATTTTACCTATGCATCGAAACCTGGGAGTATTCACAAGCCGGGAGATACCCTTCGAAACGATTGTTTGCCCAATGGCAAGGCACAATGATGGGGTATACCAAAGGGACGGGATCGTTCCTTTCATTTTGGCACAAATGAGCATCACATCGTGGGAATGATTTCGCATCTCGGGCCCACAAAACGGTGTTGCAGATGGAATTGCATTGGCCAGTAAATTAAAAGGTGAACAAAAAGTTACTGTTGTCTTCAATGGAGATGGAGGAACGAGCGAGGGAGATTTTCATGAAGCAATCAATGTGGCTGCTGTTTGGGACCTGCCTGTAATTTTTATTATTGAAAATAATGGCTATGGTCTTTCAACACCAAGTCATGAGCAATTTCGATGCAGGAGCTTTGCAGATAAAGGAATTGGATATGGCATCGAAGGCTTAAGTATAGATGGCAACAATGTGCTCGAAGTTTTTGATACTGTAAGTGCGCTGGCTAAAGATCTTCGTAAACAACCGACGACCGGTGTTGCTTGAGTGCAGAACCTTCCGCATGCGCGGTCATGAAGAAGCTTCAGGCACCAAATATGTTCCGAAGGAATTAATGGATGAATGGGCAAAAAAAGATCCGGTAGAAAACTATGAACGGTATCTTGTTGGATGAAGGCATAATTGATCAGCAGTACATTCACAATCTGAAAAATATCGTAAAAAAGGAAATTGATGAAGGGCTAGCTGTTGCATTTGAAGAAACTCATCCAAGCGCAGATACAGCATCGGAATTGAACGATGTATATGCCCCGTTTGAACAGCACATAGTTGCTCCGGCTACAGAAAAAAAATCCGAGAAACGGTACATTGACGCTATCACAGACGGATTATGTCAAAGTATGGAGCGATTTGATAACCTCGTACTGATGGGACAGGATATTGCTGAGTACGGGGGGGTATTTAAAATCACCGAGGGGTTTGTTGAAAAATTTGGTAAAGACCGGGTACGGAATACACCTATCTGTGAATCAGCCATCGTAGGCGCTGGATTAGGCCTCTCCATCAAAGGAATGAAGACCATGGTTGAAATGCAGTTTGCTGATTTCGTTACAGAGGGCATTCAATCAAATCGTTAATAATCTTGCAAAATCCTACTGGCGATGGGGGCAATGCGCTGATGTTGTAATACGAATGCCTACGGGTGCAGGCACAGCTGCCGGACCTTTTCATTCCCAAAGCAATGAAGCTTGGTTTTTTCATACCCCAGGATTAAAAATTGTGTATCCCTCAAATCCTTATGATGCTAAGGGTTTATTATGCGCTGCATTGGAAGACCCAAACCCTGTTATGTATTTCGAGCATAAGCTATTGTACCGGTCTCTAAAAGAAAGCATTCCGGACGACTATTACACAATAGAGATCGGAAAAGCCAGACTAGTTCAAGACGGATCACAAATGTGTATTATAACATATGGGATGGGCGTACATTGGGCAAAGGAAATTCTATCGGAACTTCCTGGCGTGAATGCAGCCATCCTTGACCTGAGAACATTGTTGCCATGGGACAAGGAAGCAGTGGCCTCCATCGTGAAAAAAACCAATCGCGTTTTAATACTTCATGAAGATACTTTAACAGGCGGTATCGGCGCGGAAATCAGCGCATGGATAACTGAAAATTGCTTTCACTGATCTCGATGCTCCGGTTATGCGGGTAGCAGCGATTGGATACCCCCATTCCCTTTGCACCCACGTTGGAACAGAATTTTCTACCCAAAATCCGCCTCAAAGGCAGGATAGAAGAATTGCTAAAATTTTGATTCCCGGCAAAAGAAAACCATTGGTCGAGCGTTTGATTACGGATGGCCCGGTATGCATTCTTAAAGGCAAATTTTGCGTATCTTAGCCTGGTTTATAACACCATTTTTTGAACTTTCCTATCTACAATAAAATCCATCAGTTTTCCAGGGCTTTGAA
This sequence comes from uncultured Bacteroidota bacterium, assembly GCA_963837415.1. Classification (GTDB taxonomy): domain Bacteria; phylum Bacteroidota; class Bacteroidia; order Cytophagales; family Cyclobacteriaceae; genus Chryseolinea. The sequence goes on from CAWING010000013.1 coordinate 1,252,778, forward strand.
GGTCCTTGGCCTTATTCTAATAATATGGTTAGTCGCCGCACAGGCATTTTCGCAAAATACAAAGGGTGACAAACCTGCTACAAACCGCGAAGGCCGTTTTAAAACCCCGTCTAAAAAAGGAAGCCAAAAAAGACAGCCTGGCAAGAGAGTTTCTCCAAAAAAATATTCTATTGCCGCTAAAGCAAGTAATTATACGCCACGACGGCGTGCCAGGGGTGGGGAAAGGCCTGGAAGGCCAGTAAGACCCCTTTCTAGAACTAAACCTAAAAACACACAAAATGCCTGGAGAGGTGACATTGCAGGATACCGCATCCGGGCCAAGTCGGCGCCCGCCCGCTCCAAGAATGTGTATCCGCAATATGGACGGTACACCCGCAATCCGTCAAAAATTTCCCGACCAACTCCAGATGTCGTTTCAAATCGCAGCACATTAAAAAGGCTTAAAAAAATACAGACGCCTGCGCGAGCGCGAAATGTGTTTCCACAAGAGGGCCGATATGTAAACAATCCATCAAAGGTCCCCAGGTCCACTCAAAACGCCAGTTCAAATCGCGGCACATTAACACGTCTTAAAAAGCTTCAAAGCCGGGAACCAAGAATTTATAAGAAAAGCATCAATGTCTATGCAAATTTTCCGCGTCCCAAGCGCAAGGTGGAAAAACCTTATTTAAACGATATCTCAGGACGAAAATTAAGAAAAAAGAACTTTGAAACGCCGCGTGCGGGGGTCATAGCTCCAACATTCAAACCTTATCGAGGAAGAAAAGGCCTGGGGGATAGACCTTATTCCGGGCAACCCCTAGGGGGGTATCGTTCGGCTACAAAACAAAATCAGCAAGCTTGGCAAGGAGATGTAGCAGGCAGACGTATTCGAGGACGAAATTTTTCCAGCAAAAAATCCATCGAAGGTCAGCCCGTTTTACCCACACGCAAAAACAGAGACCGATTTGGAGATCGCGCTTATTGGGGAAAGGCCGGATGGTACAAAACAGCTACGAGAGCAGGCGAAAGTCGTCCCGGGTTATTTCCGGTTCCGGCCCGTACTCCTGGTATCGGAGCAGTGGGAATAGAAAAATTTCAAGGAAATATTAAAAGAAAAAGACCTTTGAAAGGCGGCGGCAGCGTAAGCGGGAAAATGTGGAATAATAATCGCCAGCCCATTGAAGTCAGAATCCCAACTCAGGGGTCCGCAGCAGCTCTTTTTCAGGGAAATATTAAAGCGAAGCGGCCTATTAAAGGGGGCGGCAGTGTGAGCGGCAAGCTATGGAACAACAAAGAAACCGCGATCCCTGGTAAAACACCACCTGAAGATGCAAGGAGAGTTAGCGGGTTTCCGGGGAAAAATAAACGATTTGAATTACAGCCTGGCTTTGGCGATCAAGGTGAACGGTTTACAGGTTATATCAAATTAAAAAAATTCAAGAAGACGTATGTTCAAAATCCGGGTGCTGCAGAGGAATCAACGAAGAAAAAGCGGCCCCATAAAAACACCTTTGAAACTGATGGCCTTCAGGTGAAAGTCCAACGGAGAAAATATGCCGAGAATGAGAATGCAGCAGACAACGCTCTGATGAAATTAAAACCTTCAAAGAGGTCCTCAGAAGCCAGTGAATTACAGGTAAAACTAAAGCAACGTGAATACACGAAAAAGCCGCATGCAGCTGAAGGATCCATGCCCGGAATAAAACCAACAAAATCTTCTGTTAGCGCCAGCGAATATGCTAAGGGTGTCCGCAGGACCTGGGATTACATTCGAAATCCCAGCAGTTCTGAAGAAGCGCTAAAGACACGGGAGCCAGGTAAGGCGTTTGCGCGGTCGGCTGCTTATCAAGGCAATATAAAAATGCAGAAGTTTAAACTCTTCGAAAAAAACAGGGAATCGCATCCTGACACGAAATTTATAAAGACGAATAAAAATAACGTAGACGATGAAAGAGACCTTCTCACGAACTTTAAGTTATGGTGGGCGCGTTTGTTCAAGAAAGAGGAAACACAACCTGATCACTTAAAAGAAAAAGGGAAGAAGCCCCGTTACGATAAAGGTGAAGATGGAATGTGGTACGAATAACACTATGAACTGGAGCACATTAAAGACAATAAGCCAATTAGAGCAAATCAAGGAAGAATCAAACGAGAACCCGATACTCATTTTTAAGTATAGTTCGCGTTGTTCAATAAGTCAAATGGCCTTAGATCGTCTAGAACGAAACTGGAAGACCATGGAGATGCAGGATGTAAAATCATATTTCCTGGATTTAATACCTTATCGGGAGGTATCAAACCGCATAGCTGAGGAATTTGATGTAGAGCACGAATCGCCTCAAGTACTAATTATTGAAAAGGGAAAATCCATCTATAATCGATCTCATATGGGAATAGATTATCGCCACATTCGGGAGGCCATTAAAAGTTAGGATATTTTCCTATTCAGAGGGCTTAAGTAATTTTTGTGGAGGGACGCGGTCCTTTATCAAGTGCATTAAAACGGTCAGGCGTAATGTAAGAGATAAATGGCTTGACTTTCACCGACTATTAAAATTCAATCATTGAAAACCATAATGAATAACTTTAGCGTTATTATTTGTGTTAGGAAATTAATATTTTAAATTTATTGTACCGATATTGGTATTGGAATGCAGCGTCTCGAAAAGTCCTTAATCCCTACGATTTGTTTAGTATTTCTGGTTTCAGGCATTTTTGCCCAAACCCAAGATAGCTACGAATATCAATCTGAGTTTATCTGGGGTGTCAATAAAAATACTTCTGGCGGGCTGATTGGTGGGCTTGTCTTCAAAAAGGCCCGCAAATTAAACGATCGTGTACTCGAAACTTTCGGCCTAGAGCTCATGAACGTTAAACATCCGCAAGAGGTAAGGAGAAATTCAGGCCAAACGGGCAATTACTTTATTTACGGAAAGTCCAATTACCTCTATGCTGTTCGTCTGCAATATGGACGCGATCTAATTTTATATAAAAAAGCCCCGCAGCAGGGTGTTGAAATAAAAGGGGTTTTTGCAGTCGGCCCAACACTAGGTGTAGTTGCGCCTTATTACATTGAGTATTACCCCGAAAATAACGGTAATATCACACTGCGAAAACCGTACAACACCAGTATTCATATTGATAAAATTGCAGGTACAGGGAGAATCTTTGAAGGCTTGGGCGAATCCAAAATTGTCCCGGGCGCAAATTTTAAAGCAGCCATAAATTTTGAATTAGGCACTATTAAAAGTCAGGTAACGGGATTTGAGGCAGGGTTCCTCGTCGATGTCTACTCGAAAAAAATTGAGATTATGCCTACCGCTAAAAACTATTCTGTGTTCCCCACCCTATTCTTAACTCTTTTTTACGGAAACAGGAAATAGCCTGGAAAAATTTGTGCTATAATCATCAGCAAGAAGTTGAAAAATTTTAGCCTTCACTATTTTATAGATAACCCACCGTACACGTATCTTCCCAGTGATTTATTTTAGTATAAATCCTAAAAGCAATCCGCCTAAAATAATAAATGGAGGGTGGATTTTTGTAAACGTTAACAGGGCAAAAGCCGCAATTGTGGCCGCAAAATTTAAGAATGTATTTTCAAGAGGCTGAAACAAAATTACGGCAGAGGCCAAAACCAAACCTGAGCTAGCAGCAGTAATACCTTCCAAAGATGCTCTAACAGCCCGGTATTTTTTTAAACTATCCCAAAAGCGAATCACGAAGAATATTAAAAATGTACCTGGCAAAAAAATGCCCAGGGCAGACATCAATGCTCCAATAATTTCTCCACCTGTTCCATAATCTCGCATAGATAAAGCTCCTATGTATGCGCTAAAAGAAAAAATGGGTCCTGGAAGGGCTTGCGCAATAGCATATCCTGAGAGAAACTCATCGTGCGATGTGGGATGGTGAAGTGGCTTTGGCGCATATTTTTCCTTGATCTTTGCTTTCAGTTTCGATACCTTATTCACTTCTTCACCATCACTTTCAATCTCTACAAATTCGGTATAAAGCAAAGGAGCTAGTACTTGCCCTCCTCCAAAAACGAGGCTCCCATTTCGATAGAAATTTTCGAACAATTTTACCGGAAGTGATTTAGTAGCCGCACCTAAAATAGCAGCAAAAATCAAGACGTTAATCCATAGCAGAAAATTCGCCCATGGGACAATTATTTTTCGTTTTTCTTCCTTGGGCTGGTTCTTATATTTTAAAGCAGTCACTAAACCTGCTCCTAATAAAATAATGGGAAACACAAAAGGAGTTTGTACCAGATAGGAGACCACGGCGGCAACAATAAGAATAGCAAGACCTGTCTTGGTTCGAATTGTTTTTAAGCTGATGGTGTAAGCTCCATAGCTTACAAACCCCACGGCCATAGGTTGAATAAAACGAGTAAAATCGGTGGACCAATTTTTTGCCTGGATACTAGCCATAATCATGGCGGCGCACATCATGACTGTGACAGCTGGTAAAATCCAAACAAGCAACGTAAGATAGGCAAGATTCGGCCCACCAAGCTTAAATCCAACAGCTGTTAGTGTTTGAGTGGAAGCGGGTCCAGGAAGTATTTGGCATAAAGAGTTAATTTCCATGAGCTCCTCTTCTGTTAGATACTTTCTCTTATCCACCAACAATTTATTAAAATAAGCTAAATGAGCTTGAGCTCCTCCGAAGGCAGTTAGGGCAAGCGTAAGAATATCACGTAGGAAAACATAATATCTCACGGGTGGTGGCACTTGGGTACGGCTATCGCGGACCAATGTTTTATTTTTTTAAACCAATTTCCAATAGTCGTTGATCCAGAAATTCTCCAGCCGTAATATCTTCCCAAAATTTTGGATTTTCTGAAGTTACACAACTCGGCAGAGCGGCTAAGCTCATCTCCGATCGCGGATGCATAAAAAAAGGAATCGAATAACGAGGTGTATTCATCAAATTTATTGCAGGATTAACTACCCTATGAATAGTAGATTTTAATTTTTTATTGGTGAACCGCTCCAGCATGTCGCCCACATTTACAACCAGCTGATCAGGTAAAGCTGTGATTGGAATCCATTTGTTATCCCTCCGCAAAACCTGCAAACCATCAGCGCTTGCACCCATCAACAATGTAATTAGATTAATATCTCCATGCTCCGCTGCACGGACGGCATCTGCCGGAACGTCATGTGGATTTTCTATCGGGAAATAATGAATTGGTCTTAGAATACTATTTCCATTTTTAATTTTATCGTCAAAATATTTTTCAGGTAATCCCAAATAAATGGCGATAGCTCTTAACACTTGTGATCCCGTCTTTTCCAATGCCTCATAAACATCCAATGAGGCGGATTTAAATTCCGGAACCTCCTCAGGCCATATGTTAGGTGGATACCCTTCTTTTGCCAATTCCGCTGCAGGGAGTTCTTGCCCTACATGATAAAACTCTTTTAGATCACCCGTGTTTCTTCCTTTCGCATGTTCCTTTCCCTTTCCTGTATATCCGCGCTGGCCAGCAATACCAGTTTGCTCGTATTTTTTCTTAACATCATCCGGCAATGCAAAAAATTTTTTTATTGCGCCGTACAGGCGATGTTGCATATCATCCGTGAGAAAGTGGTTTCGTATAGCAACAAATCCAATATTATTATAGGCAGCCCCAAGTGTTTCAACAAACTTTTGCTTCGCTGTAGTGTTTCCCTTATAAAAATCGTCGAGATCAAGCGAAGGGATAGCATCGTATAATATCTCTTTCATTGGCTCGTGTTTTTTTAGAGACTCCGCAAGCTAAATATTTTTAGGTAATTTTACTTCAATTAAAAATTCATCAATATGAAGACCTCTCGTAGAAATTTTATTCAAGATTCATTAAAAGCTACCGTATTAACAATGAGTTCTCCGCTTATTATAGGCGCTGCGTCAGGGAAAAATATTTCGTCCCTTGAACATACATCTATGGCTCTGCAATTTTCGCAAATAGCTTTGCCTTATTCTTATGATGCCCTTCAACCTTCCATTGATGCTACGACGATGGACATTCATTACAACAAGCATCACACTGCCTATATTAAAAATGTGAATGATGCTATTGCAGCGGAAAAGATTGCATTTGCAACCGAAGATGAATTTTTCAAAAATGCTTCCAAGCTTTCCGCAAAAGCTCGAAATAATGGAGGTGGTGCTTGGAATCATAATTTCTTCTGGACTGTAATGCATCCGTCCGCTTCTCCTCAAACGCCTTCGGGGAAATTAGCAGATGCTATAAAGGGTTCGTTTGATTCATTAGACAAATTGAAAGAGCAATTTACGCAAGCCGCAATGACGCGTTTTGGTTCAGGTTGGGCGTGGCTTGTAAATGATAATGGAAAATTAAAAATCGGCTCCACTGCAAATCAGGACAATCCGTTGATGGATTCAAGTGAATTGAAAGGTACTCCTCTTCTAGCCCTTGATGTTTGGGAACACGCGTACTACTTAAAATATCAGAATAAGCGCAATGAGTATGTTGCCAATTGGTGGAATGTTGTTCACTGGGAAGAAGTGGCGAAACGACTCGCTTGATTTTGGCTACGTATCTTTTCACATACCTGAAATACTTTTATAGAATTTCGCGCAGCACATTTACGGATCTCATTTCTCCTAAATTTTCAATGTGGTCAGCATAAAACTTTAACATCAATTCAAGAATCTCGCGGCGCTGATGATTCTGGATCTCTATAAAATCAGTATAGTTAGCCGTTAATAACTTGCCAATGAGCCGTTCGTTCTCCTGGCTTGTTGCACGGGCGTCCATTACTTCATTGACATGATAGGCACCAAATCCAAGTAAGCGGCTAAGTTTGAGAAGAAAAACTAAATGAAAATTCTCGAACTTGTCCACACGCTGATCCAGCATGATGAACGATTGAATTAAAAATTCACATAGCTCCTGCGCGTGACTTTCTTCCTTTACTGTTTTATTTATTACTTCTATAGTAAACATTGCGATCGCCGATTTTTTTATATCCGTTGGGATAGTTTGATATGGATATAAGCACTTTACTTCTTTAATGCGGTTAATATTGGCATGCTCACGATAATACACCACCAAATCTAGCAACGTGAGTGGTTGGTACAATGCTATTTTATTTTTTCCTGATTTGCTCCTAACACCGTTGACCATATAACTCTGCAAGCCAAAGAGTTCTGTAAAAAGAGTTACTATGATTGAAGTTTCTCCATACTTCGTAAACCTGAAAACGATTCCCCGCGTCTTGTATAGCATGAAGGAAAGTTATTAATATGGTCATTAATAGTATACATTTATTTGAGTCACTTTCTAAGAGTCTCCAATAAAAAACGCATTATTACTTTACTACTAACAAATAAGTTTTTGGTTGTGTGGTTAAATTGCCACGACCTTCAGATCGTAAGTCTTGTAAAAAATTTAGGTATTGGCTTTAGCCAAACTCTTTGGTGTATGGCACATTGCTCTTAGTTTTTGGCTAAAGCCTGTTATTTATTATTCTTTATTCCAAGACCTGAAGGTAGTGGCAATGAAGCTCTACTCAACAATGACAATCTTCCCCACTACGGTTTCAACTCCGTCGGTTGTTGCACTGAAAATCAAATAAACACCTGTTGAAGCCCGTTTGCCTGTATAATCCTTAATATTCCAGGACGCAGTGCCTCCATTCGCCTGATTTTCCCAGACTAATTTGCCCGCGATATCTGTAATTTTAACTATGGCATCCGTTGCAAGACCACTTATACCAACAGTTCCACTAAAATCTGGTGTTACTGGATTAGGAAATATTTTAACCGTGTTAAATTGAAAATCGCTTTCTGTAGCATCTGCACGGAAAGATGCAAGACCTTGATCCGTTGCAAAAAATACTTCGCCAGTCTCATGGTTAATTTCAATGTCCAGAATCACATTTGAGGGAAGTGGACTATTATCGGTTGTAAAATTATAAATCAATTTTTCTCCTGAGGGACTAAATAACCATACGCCGCGTTCAGTACCCATCCACTTTCTATTACCAGCATCCACTGCAATAGAGGTTACTTTATCATCCCTCAACAAAAACCGGGTTTCAAAAATAGGCCTGATAGCATTAACGCTAGGTGAAAAAACTTCCAAAGGATCAATGAAATAACCCACGCCTTCGTCCGTACCTAGCCAAATTATTCCATCGCGATCAACTACTACGGAACGAACTGATTTGCTAGGTAATCCCCCCGAGCCATTTATGTTCGTTAAATAGGCTGTGGCGTTTTTTTCTTTGTTGAAAACCAGAATACCTCCTCCCTCCAAAGGATTAAGAATGATCCATACGTTATTGGAAAAATCAACAGCCAGCTCCAACGGATATCGGGATGCTACGTAAGGAAAAGAATAGGATTCCCACGTGTCTTGATTCGTTAAAAAGTGCAACGGGCTTGAAGCTCCATAGTTTGCAACCCAAAGGCCATCTTCCGTGGGTTCGATGGAAGTTATCTGAACAGATTTTGCAGGAGGATTAGTATTTATAAGAGGGCTGTTATTCTCATCAAAAATTTCGCGGCTTTCTTCTTCGTTTCGCGCCTCGACACCATAACCAAAAGAAGACAGATAAAATCGGTTATCAGCGGAAGCAAAAGCTACATCAGTTAGATCGGGCATGGAGGAATTTTGTGTCGACCATGAGCCATTAAAAAATTTATCTATATGGCCGGCATTGTTGAAAGGAGTATAGGTTGAAGAATAGCCACCACCTAAAGCATATACTATTTTATTATTAAAATGCAATTTGAACGCCCGTGAATTGGAAGGGCCATTCGGTAAATAATTGACAAACGCACCGGAGGGATTTGAAACGATTGCGTTCTTACCATCAGCAATCCAAAGTTGTCCATTAGGCTCCTCAACGGCCATGTTGGGTTGATCAATTATGTCCGCGGTAATTTGCGACAGGGTATTGTTAATTGAGATCTTCCAAAGTTTATTGTCTGACGAGATCAAAAGATTTGTCTGGGAAGCGTTCAGAGATCGAAAGGGTTCATTTTGCAAAAAATCTTCTTTTGCCCAATTGCCATTTTCATAGCGATATAGGCCTACACTTTTAATAGCGGCATATACTTTCCCGTTAAAAGCTTCGACCGCTTCAATTGGAAGTGCAAATTCCCCCGTATCGAATCTCTTCCAGAAATTAAAATCGAGTAAATTTTTATTTAAATCAGCAGCCAGCACGCCTTTATCAGTTGCCAAAAAAATGCTGTCCCCATTGAAGGTGCTCTGAAAAACTTTTATTGTCTGTCCATTGGTACCGATGTCTCTCCAAGTTTCTTTTACTTCACTGCGATCTAAGTCGAAGATGACCACGCCATAGTCGGCTGATAGATAAGCCAGATTATTGCGGATGGAAATGTGATTAATTTTTTTAGAACCTGTTAATGTAGAGTTTCGTGCGGGGTCTAAGGCGATAATGTGATTGTTCTTAATTAAGTCCAGTTTACCATCAGCATACGCAATTAATAGTTGATCCGTTAACTTGTCATAATTGATGTATGTAATTTCGGAGCCTTGCAAGCCATCAATTTTCGAATACGTAGTCATACTGTTGTCCGATCGATCCAGGACAATAATTCCATTTTGCGAGCCACCAAAAACTTTTTGATCGCTCAGCGCTACACTATTTATGTTGTTGTAAGAAATGTGGACGCGCCATGATCCCAATGGTATTTCAGATTGAGCGAATGCCAAGGCCGTATGAAGTAAAAAAAGGATGGAATAGAAAAAATGGTTGGTTAAAGAGACGCTGTTGTTTTGCAACTGAACCAAAGTAAAATTTTTAAAAACTAATAGAATCACTTCTTACGTTCCTTCATACCTTCAATAAAGGCTCTTCGACTTCTTGCTTCATATTCTCCTTTCTCCCCTAACATAACCTGAGAATCATGGTCGGTCAATCGAAATGAAAATGACGCAAGCTCACCTGTTTGTGCACAAATTGCATGAACTTTAGTTACAAATTCCGCAATCGCCAACAAGTTAGGCATTGGCCCAAAAGGGTTGCCTTCGTAATCCATGTCAAGACCTGCAACGATAACACGTTTACCGCCGTTGGCTAAAGCATTGCAAACCTCCACAATTGATTCATCAAAAAATTGTGCTTCATCAATTCCCACCACATCGCAGTCGCCAGCCAAAAGAAATATGTCGCTGGCAAAATGCACGGGAGTAGATCGAATTGCATTTTCATTATGCGAGACGATGTGCTCATGATGATAGCGTTTATCCACAACAGGTTTGAATATCTCAACTTTCTGTTTGGCAATTATTGCCCGGTTGAGCCGACGGATAAGCTCTTCAGTCTTTCCTGAAAACATACATCCGCAGATTACTTCAATCCAACCGATGCGCTTGATCGCAGGTGTTCCGTTAAGAAGTGGTTCAATAAACATGACTAAATTTAGAACTTAGTAGTCAAATGTGTAGTATGAAACGAGAAAAAGCACGAAAGGTATTTAAAGTGCATCCCTTTTGATTCTAACTGTAAGAAAAATAGTAGCAGAATGATGATTTAGTACATGCTCAGTCAATGCACGGACTGTTGACATTATTGAATATCCATTAACTTTACGATCCATTTCAGAACCTCACTACATGGACGAAAAGATCAGTCTTGAATTAATAGCCCTTTATGGCGATGCTTACTCGGAGAAGGTATTGGAAGGTTTTTTTTCCTCAAAAGACAAAATTACGGGACGGGAAATTTTATCGCTTAGCAATGTGCAACAAGTAAATCTTTTTGTTGTGAGGGAACTTTTTAAAACATGGAAGGAGGAGACTGAAAATCTAAAAAGTTTCTATTTCGATTACGAAAGCCCTGAAGTGAAAGAAGCGTTGGGAAACCTGATGGAGAAACTGTCAAACAACATACTTGTGGATCGGGTGCATTTCACTCCGCTTTTAAAGAAAGCAGTGAACCAAACGTTACTCGTTGTATTTGACCCGTACGATTTTTTCTCTTTGATTATCAGCGGAAAGAATAATAAGCTTGAGGTGACATCTTTCCGGGAAGAGATAAAATATCTTAAGATAAATAAAGCCCCTTTAGACCGACTGCTTCAAAAACTTGAGGGGAAGGGAGTACAAGAGATTTCAGGGAACGAAGCTTTTGCTATTCTTGACCAAATTTTAGAGGAAGTAAATTTTCATCCGGAAGATGTCGATAACTACCTCGAAAAATTTTCAGCCGTTCTTGCGCTGGACGTCACTAAATTTTATGTAGCCAAACAATCTTCAGAATCAAAAGAACCCGAACTTAAATTTCCTGAAGCTAACGCCACAAAGCCAATTCAACAACCCAATGCGAGTCAGCAGAAACCTAAACTTTCTCCTATAAATGAAGGATTAAATCAAGAATTGCGTACATCGTTGCCTGGTGCATTTGAACAAGATTGCTAAGATCAAAGACAGCTTAACAATCAATCAAAAGTTCATGTTTACAAAAGTTCTTTTTCACGGCGATTTCGAGCTGTTCAGCAAAGCGATAGACCACCTTGACCGTCAGGATACAATAAAGGCTGCCATGAGGTATATCGAAGAAGAACATGCCTCGACGTGGGACAGAGAGAGCGAGGAGTTTCATGAATTTATGGAACTGGTCGAAAAAAGATTCGCTTAGAGAAAGCAAACTCGAAACCCAAAACTTAAAACTCGTATCTATCACATCCGTTGCAGCACCTGAGATCGGTGGATATCCAGTTTAAGCAATATGAAAAGTAAAATGGTAAATCCCCACAACCCCGATCCACCATAACTGAAAAACGGAAGCGGAATGCCAATAACCGGAAAGAGACCAACAGTCATACCGATATTAACAGCAAAATGAAAGAAAAAAATACATGCAACAGAATATCCATAGACTCTGGCAAATCTATTTTTCTGTCGTTCCGCTAAAAAAATTATCCTGAGCAATAAGGCAATAAAAAGTCCCATAATAAACACACTCCCTACCCAACCATGCTCTTCACCTATGGTACAAAAGATAAAATCTGTACTTTGCTCAGGCACAAAATCAAATTTAGTTTGGGTCCCTTTTAGAAATCCCTTTCCTGTAAAACCACCGCTTCCGATCGCTATTTTTGATTGCGTCACATTCCAGCCAAACCCCAGGGGATCGGCATCAGGATTTATCAAGGCTTTGACACGATTTTGCTGATGTGGCTTTAGTACGTTTGTCACCACATAATCAACACTTACAATTATCCCACAGATGATCACCGCCCCCGCCGTAAGAATAGCAATCCGTTTAAATTTTTTCTTCCCCAATACAATAGCGGAAATTAAAATTATTCCAATACCGGTAAAAAGATAATATTCATTAACCAGCAGTGTAAGAATGAAAATAATAGCAGCAATCACTCCGATAATGATTATAAAAGGTGACATGCCTTCCCTGAAAAATACGAATGTAAAAACAGTAAACACCAAAGCGGTACCGGTATCTTTTTGCAACGAGAATCAAAAGCATGGGAATCACCGATCATCGCAAAAATGATAATTTGATTTCGAAGCTGATCCATTCTGAATCCAACAGAACCCATAAACTTGGCTACTGCCAGCGCCGTAGCAAATTTAGCGAACTCAGATGGCTGAACACCAAAAGATCCAACTCCCAGCCAGGCCTTATTACCTCCAACTTCTTTCCCTATAATGGGAACAAGAAGAAGTAGAAGCATAATGAATCCATAAATCACATAGCCGAACGTCTCATAAAAGCGCATATCCATAATGAGAATTCCCAAAATGATAATGACTGCTCCAGCAATAAAAAGGAGTCTGTCGCCCAGAATTTATGTGCTAAGCTAAAGATGGAAATAGTCATTCGACTGATCGTAGGTAACAGCATAAATATTAAGCCACCCCAGTAAATACGATGCCGGCGTACAACGCCACCGTTACCCAGTCCATTTTATACGATATCATTTCCTGATTTCTCACGGTACTCTTATCAATTCAAAAATTTTCCCCGCAATACATACTCTTCAATTTGCGGCCGTTTCGTTGCTCCATACAAATATTTTTCAATCATCAAACTGGCGATTGAAGCTGCTGCCCGTGCTCCCTGTCCCGAGAACTCAACATACACCGATACTGCAATCTTAGGATTTACTTTTGGCGCGTAGGCAATAAAAACGGAATGATCCGGACGAGGTTCATTTTGAACTGACCCGGTTTTGCCACACACGACAACATCCTGCAAGTTTACCGCGATAAGATCCCGTACCGGATTCCACCACCTCTTGCATGGCATCGGCAGCAATTCTGAAATAAGATGAATCAATCGTAGTAAAATGTTTTTCAGAATACTTGGGCAACGGTTTACCTGTATCTCCAACTGCCTTTACCAGATGTGGAATAATGTAATATCCTTTGTTGGCAATTGTGGCAGCAAAGTTTGCCATTTGCAAGGGCACTACCAGGTTTTCACCTTCACCAATAGCAATAGAATAAATATTTGAAAATTTCCAGGGTCTTCCCCCATATGCTCTGTCATAATAGGCCGGGCTTGGGACCAGACCACCTTTTTCGTTTGGCAAGATCAATACCCAACGGTTTGCCTAATCCAAAACTTCGTGATGTGCTTGTGTCCACTCTTCCAAGTCCAATACGAGTGTCATCAAAGGGATTGTTCGAAACTCCTTTGTTCAACATTCTCCGTAAAACTTCACGAAAATATGGATTGCATGAATTGGTAATAGCACCGCGTAGGTCTTCATTAGAATGCGGGCCATGGCAACCAATAATGCCACCGGCCATACCTTTTCTAATACAACGTATTCTTGTTTCCGGAGTAATCACGCCTTCCTGTAACGCCACCATTGCCTGAGCAATTTTAAAAATAGAACCAGGACGATACTGAGCCATCAACGGTCGATTAAACAGGGGTTTATTGGTGTCATTGCTGATCAGCACAAAGTTGGAACTGTAATTTTTTCCGGTTAATAAATTCGGATCATAAGAAGGTCCAGATACCATCGCAAGAATTTCTCCGCTTGATGGCTCAATGGCTATAATACTTCCGGCTTTACCATTCATCAGGAATTCTCCATACTTCTGCAGATTCAAGATCAAGCGTAGTGGTGATATCTTGACCCGGGATAGAAAGCGTATCGATCGCGCCATTTTTCAAAGATCCTTTTTCAACGCCGTCAACATTTCGCAATTTAAAACGCACGCCGCGTTGTCCGCGCAGAAATTCTTCATAATATGCTTCAATTCCACTTTGACCGATATAATCTCCTTGCTTATAAATTCCGGTTTTATCACGATCCAGTTTAGTCTTTGAAATCTCACTTACATATCCAATAGCATTTGCGCCCGCCTTTACGGTGTAAGCGCGGGTGCTTCTGGCTTGAATATAAAAGCCCTGGAAATTCATCAATGTTATCTTGAATTTTTGCAAAATCAAGCGTTGAAAGCTTTGTTAAAAATATAGTAGGTTTTACCGCAGAATATTCTCGTTTGGCTTTGAGTTCTTTAAACAACATTCGAAGTTCCTCCGGTGTCTTTGAAAAAACTTCACAAAATCTTGTGCTATCAAAATTCTTAACTTCCTTGTGTATAATTTTCAGATCGAACTCAGGCGTATTGTAAACAATTAATTTTCCGTTGCGATCTTTTATCAATCCGCGCACAGGATAATCTACCTCTGCCAAAATTGCATTGCTATAGGCAAGTTGCTTCATAGCGGCTATCAAGTACCTGGATAAAAAATAGTTTTATCAGGAAGATGACGCCGACCAGTACAAATACAATTTGAATAATTTCTTTCCTGCCTTCGTTCATGGTTAATTTTGTTTAAGAGCTATTTAGATTAGTGGAGTGACTGTGACGTGTGAATAACAATATGTTCATCTATCTGACTCTTCGGCTTGGAAACAAAAATTGCGCTATTAAAATTACCAACACTGTAAAAAATGTGCTAGTAATTATTTTCCAAAGGGTAAACCAGAACATTCCAAATCCTCCTGCTTCAGCAAAAAACAAGACGGCATGATGGAGCAAAACCAACGGCGTTGCATACACTAAAAACCATTGCAAACCATTCAATGCCAATGAAGGTACTGAACTGCTGTCATACCCACCCTGAGGGGTCAGATTATTGAGCCAGTAATTACGTACGTACATGATCAGGACAGCAAGCAAAAGCATGAAGCCCCAAACTATCATAAAACATATCTACGGCTAATCCCATTATAAGTCCAATGCCCATCAGAATCATTGGATTCGTTTCAACGGGAAAGACGAGTAAGATAAGCCACGTATAAAAAACAAAATGCGGTATGAAACAAAACTACATTCTGAAGAATAAGCACCTGATACAAGAGATATATAAAAAAAGCAACGATTTGTAAGATACTTATCCTGCTCATTTCTCAATATTAATAATCGTCTGCTCCAAGGAATCCTGTTCGTGCTGCAAACTGCTTTTCACAATCGTTACAAAAGAAAGTTTTCTAAAGTCCTGACTGAGTTTCACCTTTAAATCATAAAAGAGCGCCTCATCCCGAAGGTTTACTTCTGCGATCGTGCCGATCATGATACCATCGGGAAAGATGGCATAACCTGATGTTATTACCGAATCGCCAACGGATGGTTTAACATGCCGCGGGATATATTTGAATTGGACAATATCCGGATCACGGCCATCCCACTGAACAGTACCAAAATGTTCTGTTCTTTTCAAGTCGCGCAGACACCATTACATCGATATGCAACAACGAGGTAACTACGGCATAATGAGTTGATACTTGCTTAACCTTCCCAACTGCACCCAACGGGCTTATTACAGCCATTCCAGGCTTTAGACCTTTATCTTTGCCTTTGTCTATGGTGATATAATTTTTGAAGAAATCGACATGGTTGTTCACCACTTTAGCGCTTTCAAAATCATATTGATTGATCAACACCGAATCCTGTAACGGCAACGGTAGTATCAGATGCTGCAATGTATTGTTGCTGCTGGGTGATTCTTTGCTTTAGCGAAGCATTTTCTTCGGCCAGCATTTGATTTACTTCGCGCAATTGAAAATAGTCCCTTACGCCTTGTGAAAAATTATTCATCGTCGCCACAATTCCATTCGAGGAATTAAAAAATTTAGCGCCCTGATATTGATTATTGGTTACAATAAGCCAGGCGCAAGAAAGCTCTAGCGCTAAAAAAGTAAAGAAAGCCCGGTTTTGGTAGACAAAAAGAAAGAGCCTCTCCATGGCTTACGTCATCAATACAGCACGATATTTTGCAATATTTTTCAACGTTTGGCCCGTTCCACGTACAACAGCGCGAAGTGGATCATCTGCCACATGAAGCGGTAATTTGGTTTTAAGCGCCAGGCGTTTATCAAGCCCTCGCAGCAATGCACCACCACCGGTCAGATAGATGCCGCGCTCATAAATATCAGCTGACAATTCAGGAGGTGAAGTTTCCAGTGCTTTTAATACAGCTTCTTCCAGTTTCGAAACAGATTTATCAAGAGCAAAAGCGATTTCGGAGTAAGATATCTTGATCGTTTTCGGTATACCCGTCATTAAGATCTCTTCCGCGAATTTCATAATCCTCCGGGCCGTCATCCAGTTCAGTTAAAGCAGAACCCACTTCAATCTTCACCCGTTCAGCCGAACGTTCCCCTATCAAGCAAATTGTGTTGCCTCCGCATGTAGTCAAGTATATCGCGATTGAAGGTATCGCCGGCAACCCGAATGGATTGATCGCAGACAATTCCTGAAAGAGCGATCACAGCAATATCCGTTGTTCCTCCTCCAATGTCGACAATCATATTTCCAATAGGCTGCTTCGATATCGATACCAGTACCAATGGCGGCAGCAATAGGTTCATAGATCATATAAACTTCCTTCGCTCCGGCATGCTCAGCTGAATCCCGAACAGCACGCTTTTCAACTTCCGTAATTCCTGAAGGAATACAGATCACCATTCGGTAAGATGGTGGAAACAGGCGTTTGCCGGTATCAATCATTTTGATCAGTCCACGAATCATCATTTCCGCAGCTTGAAAGTCAGCGATAACACCTTCCTTCAAAGGACGAATGGTTTTTATATGATCGTGAGTTTTTTCGTGCATTTGCATGGCCTCCCGACCGATAGCAAGCACTTTGTTATTTACTTTATCAATAGCGATAATGGAAGGTTCATCGACCACGATTTTGTCTTTGTAGATGATGAGGGTATTTGCCGTTCCTAGGTCAATCGCGATGTCGCTGGTGAAGAAATCAAAAAATGCCATGAATGTTTAATGTTGCCTAAAGTTTAAAAATTGTCGTTGAGGCTTAACTTAGAAGAGAGCCGGGCCATAAAGTTGCATCTAATTTACCAAAATATCGACTTTCACTTCAAAAATGTAAGTTTTTTGGCACCTTAGAATATTTACTCGCCATCCGCATCGCTTCAGTTGTAATCAACAGACGTTGATCGAGTTTACAGCACAAGCTTCAACTCAAACATCAATGCTTAAAATGTCGAATGCCTGTAAAGACCATCGACATATCATGCTGATCACAGAAGTTTATTGAATCCTGATCCTTCACCGAACCACCTGGTTGAATCACTGCGCGAATGCCATGCTTGATAGGCAATTTCAACACAATCTGGAAAGGGAAAAAATGCATCAGATGCCATGACTGAATCCTTGCAAGTGAAAACCAAACGTGGCAGCTTTTTCAATGGCTTGCTTCAATGCATCAACGCGCGATGTTTGCCCTACTCCACTGGCCAGCAACTGACCCTTCATTAGCCAGAACAATGGTATTTGATTTTGTATGTTTGCAAATTTTACTGGCAAACAATAATGCGTTGATTTCAGAGGAAGTAGGGGCTTTTTTTGTAACCACTTTCAGATCCTCCTTTCCATCGGTTTTTAAATCCAGATCTTGTTCAATCATCCCATTTAAAATGCTTTTGGACTGCTTAGTTTCCGAAAGCTCTTTTTTCTGAAGAAGAAGCATCCGGTTCTTTTTGCTTTTCAGTAAAGACAAGCGCTTCATCCGAATAAGCCGGCGCAATGAGTATTTCAAAAAACAACTTGTTGATCTCTTCGGCAGCAGAAAGATCTATAGGTTTGTTAGTCGCTAATACACCTCCAAAGGCAGAAATGTGTATCGGCTTGAAATGCTTTTAGATAAGCTTCCTTTACAGAAGACGCAGTAGCTACTCCGCAAGCATTTGTATGTTTAATGATAACAAAGGCAGTTTCGTCCTTAAATTCTTTTAACAAGTTTACTCGCGGCATCAACATCTACCAGGTTGTTGTACGATAGCTCTTTGCCATGGAGTTGTTCAAACAATCCGTCAAGATCCCCGTAATATATTCCTTTCTGATGTGGGTTTTCGCCATAACGAAGTGTTCTACCGCGCTGAATACTTTTTTTGAAACTTGGAATTTGAAATTCCTGATTAAAATAATTGAAGATGGCCGAATCATAATGCGATGTAACATCAAAGGCCATAGCTGCAAATTTCTTTCTGTCCATCAAATCAGCAGCGCACTTTTTAGCTTGAAGCAGATAGAGCAATTCATCGTATTGATTACTGGGAAGCAACAATCAGAACATCCTTGAAATTTTTTGCCGCTGCACGTATCAGAGAAATGCCACCAATATCTATCTTTTCAACTGATCTCTTCTTCCGCGTCACCTTTCGCTACGGTCTCTTCAAATGGATAAAGATCTACGATAACGAGATCGATTGGGGTTATATTAAATTCTTTAGCTTGCTTTAAATCACCTGCATCATCACGCCTGTAGAGAATGCCTCCAAAGATGGCAGGATGGAGTGTTTTTACTCTACCCCCAAAAATAGAAGGATACCCTGTTAATTTTTCAACAGGTGTTACGTTGTACCCAAGTTTTTCGATAAATTCCTGAGTGCCTCCGGTAGACACAAACTCAACTCCATGACTACCTAAAAGGTGGATTATAGGCTCAAGCTTATCCTTATAAAAAACAGAAATCAGAGCGCGGGTAATCTTACGAGCAGACATACGTGGTTTATGAAAATTTAAGCCTTAAAAGCATGAAAGATATGTTCGCAAGAAAACTACTTTTGGCCAATAAAGCCGGATGGTTCTTCAAACTCTTCAAATTCAATTGTAAAATCATCAGCATCCTGATACGCTGGAAAGCGATCGCGAAATGCTTCCAGTGAATGAGCATTTAATTCAAGGGTGCGAATTGCTTCTACCCCTTCATTTGTAAATATGATCTCTCCCTTAGGGCTAATAACAGACGAATGACCATTGTATTCGATTCCATTACCGTCCTGTCCTACACGGTTTACACCTACAACATAACTCAGATTTTCAATGGCCCTCGCTTTTAAAAGAGTATCCCAGGCATCAATGCGTGCAGTTGGCCAGTTAGCCACATAAACCGCTACATCATAAGATGGCCTTTTTGCGATGGCATCCCATCGATTTCTGCTCCATACCGGAAAACGCAAATCATAGCATATCAAAGGACAAATCCTCCAGCCCTTCCACGTAGAAATCAAAAGGCTCTCTCCAGGTGAAAATGTTTTGTGCTCATTGGCCATTCGGAAAAGGTGCCGTTTGTCATACGTCTTAAAATTCCCGCCCGGTTCCATCCACAGGAGGCGGTTGTAATATTTATCGTGAACTGTAACAATGTAGCTTCCTAATATTAATGAACCTGTTTGATCGGCCATTTGCTTCATCCATTTGAAGGTCCGCATGTTCATCAATTCAGCCAGTCTGGAGACTGCCATGGTGAAGCCAGTTGTAAACATTTCCGGTAGTACAATCACATCTGTCGCACCGTTGATCTGCCAGATTTTCTCCTCAAACATGGATAAATTGGCTTCATTGTCTTCCCAATGGAGGTCAGACTGAATTAGCGTGATTTTTAAGTCTTGCATGGCCAAGTGATTAGCCCGCAAATAAAAGGAATGAAGAGCAAATTCTCTAACTAAAAATGGAGGAAAAAGCCTATATAGCTAATTTAACCCGGCGTTAAATCTTTCGCAAAACAGCACACGCTTTTTCCAATGTGTCTTCCTTTTTGGCGAAGCAAAAGCGGAGGATATTATGGTCGGACTTATCCTGATAAAAAACGGAAACCGGAATGGCCGCTACCTTAAATTTTTTAGTAAGCTCTTCCGCCATTTCTACCTCTGACTTGGAGGAAATATTTTTGTATGAAAGCACTTGAAAATACGAACCGGTGCAATTAAGAGGCTCAAAAGAAGATCCTTTTATCTGATCAAGAAAAAAGTCGCGCTTTTGTTGATAGAAATTTCCCAACGACTGATAATGCGCCGGGACTTGCATGTATTCAGCCAGTGCAAATTGTATCGGCGTATTTACACTGAAAACAATAAATTGATGTGTCTTTCTTACTTCTTGCATTAGATGTACAGGGCCTGCTACATACCCAACCTTCCAGCCTGTAGCATGAAACGTTTTGCCAAAGGAAAACACTGCTAAGCTCTGAGATGAAAGTCCGGGATATCGTGAGCACACTCTGATGACTAATGCCGTCGAAGATCAATCGTTCATACACCTCATCGCTCAATACCAGGATATGATGTTTTAAAGCAAGTGATTCAAGCTCTTTGAGATCAGTTTCTCCCAGCACCGAACCACTGGGATTGTGTGGTGTATTAATTACAATCATTTTAGTTCGACTTGTAATTTTGGTCCGTACTAAATCCCAATCGATGGAAAACTCAGGATACTGTAAATTAATGTGAATGGGGATTCCTCCATTTAATCGGATAACTGGATTATATGAATCATACGAAGGATCAAATACAATCACTTCATCGCCCGGGGCAATGAAGGCGGTGATAACGGCATAAATCCCTTCCGTGGCTCCTGAAGTTATCGTTATCTCCGTTTCGGGATTTAGAATGTTATTAAATGAGTCCCGTATCACGCTGGCAATTACATTTCGCAATTCAGGTATACCCAACATCGGAGCGTATTGATTGTGGTCCTCCAGCATGTAACGATTTACAAGATCGATGATCTTTTTATCGATGGAAAAATCCGGAAAGCCTTGAGAAAGATTAATGGCTCCATAGTCCAGTGCCATTTTTGACATCACAGCAAATATGGACGTGCCTACATCGGGAAGGCGGGATTGATGTTTCATCATCGTATTGTTAGTCGATAGTCCATGGTCCATAGTAAAGCTTACTAAAGATGATGGGGGTTAATAGTAAAAGCAAGAACATAAACTATGGACCATCGACTATGGACTATCGAATTCAATTTGCCAATACAATTTCTTTTAAACAAGTAATCCATATCGGATGGTCATTCAGACTTTCCACCAACTGGAGGTGATTACCTCCATGCCCTTTAAAAATTTCCTGATACTCCTGACCTATTTCTATTATAGTTTCCAAACAGTCGGCAGTAAAGGCAGGTGAGAATACCAAAATTTTCTTCATTCCCTTCTGTGCGCATTCCTTTACTACTTTATCGGAGAATGGCTTGAGCCACTTCTCATCAAGCCTCGATTGAAAACAGACAGTGTATTTTTCCTTTGGAATATTTAGAGCTGCAGCTATTAAACGGGTAGTTGCGAAGCACGTGGCTTTATAACAAAATTTATTCTCGTCCGTAATTTCGTTTTCACAATCATGATCAGCGCATAGCCCGTTGCTGTATACTTTATCGACGTGACGCTCGGGCAAGCCGTGATATGAAAACAATACATGATCAAAATCCTGATGATCATATTTAAGTCCTCTTTCTACAATGCTCTGAATAAACGTAGGATGATCATAATATTGACTGATAAAGGTTACTTCGGGGATAACCCACCATGTACGCAACACGCGCATCACTTCATCGTGGGCCGATCCCGTGGATGCCGAAGCATATTGAGGAAAAAGCGGAACAACAATAATGCGTGAGTAATTTGTTTTTTTCATCTGCTCCATGACATTCGGAATAGATGGATTTTTATACCGCATAGCGAGATGAACATCATACTCTGTCCCCAATTCCTGCTGCAACAAATCTTTCACTTTTTTGCTGTAATAAAGCAAGGGGGATCCATTGGGCGTCCAAAGCTTTTTATAAATTTTAGCTGACTTAGGCGCTCGAAAAGGAACGATAATCAGGTTTACTAAAATCTTTCGGAGCAACCAGGGTAAGTCAATCACTCTTGGATCATTCAGAAATTGCGAAAGGTAAGAGCGCACATCACGAACTGAAGGGCTGTCGGGTGTACCCAGGTTAATTAGCAGGATTCCGATTTTATGTTCCATCTCCCTCAATAACAAATCTATACTTTGTTAAAACCTTTTGATTTTTTCTCGATTCTAATTTAAAATAGGCGCCCTTTTAAAAGGTTTGCTTTCATCAAACAGCTTTCTATAGGTAGCATGCCTCTTACAGACTAAACCTCCAACTTGTTTTACAACATTGATCATCGTTGGATGAAAGTCACCGATCCAGTTCATTTCATATTCATCATACCGATCGTACTGTTCCTGCAAGACTTGCCTGGCTTTCATAATCATGGCACCATCAAGGCCCTTAGCCTGATGTTCGGGTACAACACCAAATAACACTCCAAACGCTTTGCGATTGGTTTTCATCATGGTATGCCAAAGGAATTTTAGCTTTCCGATCCAATTCAGTTTACCATTTACATATTTAAAAATCTGATTCAGTTCTGGCAAGGAGATGAAGAAGCTCACTGGTTCACCTTTATAAAATCCAAAATACAATAACTTTGTATCCAAAATAGGTTGCATCTGCTTTACCAACAATTTTGCTTGTTGCAAGTTTAGCTCTGGATTTTCGTTTCGTTTCGACCAGGCTTTATTATAGACCTGATGAATATATTCCGCTAATCGTGGTAATTCAGCTTTATCCAAATATCGAAAATTATAGTTCGGATCGCTGGCTGTTAGGGCAGCCTTTTCTGCCAGCCGTGGCGTTACTGGTTCCTTAACCGCACGGCAAAAGGTAAGCTGGTAAAAGTAAACCTGAAATCCGTACGCTTCAAAAAAGTCTTTATAGTACGGAAAGTTATAGTTGCACTGATAATTAGGTTCTCTGTCAAAACCTTCAACTAATAATCCCCACCATCGATCCCGGGTTCCAAAATTTATGGGGCCATCCATGGCCTCCATACCTTTAATTTGAAGCCACTGCTTACATTGATCAAAAAGCATAAAGGCAGCCTTTTGATCGTTGATGCACTCGAAAAAACCCATTCCTCCTGTCGGCTGATCATTGCCTTTGCTAACTGTTTTCTGATTTATGAATGCAGCTATCCGACCAATGGTTTCGTTGCGTTCGTTTTTAGCTATCCAACGTATGCACTCACCGTTGCGAAATGTTTTATTCTTTTCTTTGTCAAAAACCGTTTCAATATCCTTATCAAGTGGGCGAATCCATTTGGGCGCGTTTTTGTAAAGTTTAACGGGTAGCTCCAGGAATTCTTTTATCTGCTGACGCGCAGTAACCTCTTGAATATTCATCACTGCTCAACTTCCAACTGGGTGGTGTTATGTATTACGCTGTTTATTCGATTTGGCAATATAATATTAAACCTTGTTCCTTGTCCAACCCGGCTTGCTACATAAATCTGACCGCCTAATTTTTCAACCGCATTTTTTACGATATACAGTCCGATGCCCGAGCCATCCGATTGCTCGGTTGCGCGGTAAAACATTTCAAATATTTTAGACAAATTAGAATCACTTATTCCAATACCATTGTCGGCAAAGATTATTTCTGCCCGAAGATGGTCCGTAGTGATTTTAATATTTATTTCTGAAGCTACATTTTCCAATCTCCTATACTTAATAGCATTGGAAATCAGGTTCCTTAGTATTTCCGAAATACGCCAGGGGTCGCTATAAAATTCAATGCCCTCAATTTTAACAGTCCGCTTCATTTCCTTTGTTCCTTCCAGGTAATTGAGATCACCAAAAGTCTGTTGAATAATATTATCGAAGTTTACCTTAGCTGTGCTTATTTCCATTTTCAGGTTTTTCGAATGGCTCAGCACGTCACCGATAAAATGATCAAGATGCTCTACCTTGCTCCCAATGATATCAATGTAGTCCATCGGGTTATCCGTATTTCCTGGAAGTTTGGCCAGATTCACTAAACCTAGTATCGAAGAAAGCGGCGCACGCAAATCATGTGACACTTTATACACAAAATTATCCAACTCTCCATTTCTTACTTTTAATTCCTCCTCAACGCGTTTGCGTTCTGTTATATCAACATACACTCCATAAATACCAATAGTTTGATTTTCGAGCGTAACTGGCATCCCATAGAGTATAACGTCTACTAACTTGCCATTGCGGTGTCTGCGCGCTGTTTCAATACTTACTACACGATGATTTGTAATGAGATTATTTAAATCAACACCTTCATGAGTTAATTCTTCCGGTACTATAAAATCGTTTATACTTCTTCCCTTAAGTTCTGCCAGGCTAAATCCAAACATCTCTTCGAATCCCTTATTAACCTGCTCTACTTTTCCTGAATCGGTTAACAAAACCACAGCCATAGGCACGTTTTGAAAAAGCTGAGCAAGCAATGTTTCATTCTTTTTAGTTCGCTCTTCAGTTTGTTTTCGTTTTGTTAGATCTCTAAAAATTATCTGAAAGCATGGATCTCCTTGAAAGGCAAATGGAAAGGTGGTGGTTTCAACATAAATCACACTACCATCTTTATGAACAAATTTTTGCTCCGCCATAACAGCAGTAATCCCCATGGAAGCTTCCTTCATCCCTTTGATAATCTGCTGATGAAATTCAGGATGAACAAAGTCAATCACATACGTCCCGACTAGGTCTTCTGTTTTTTCAACTCCCAATATGGAATTCGCCTGGGAATTAGAAAATAAAAGTTTACCTCCCTTGTGAATGACAATTCCGATGGGTAAACGTTCGATGGATTCAAGATATCGCTCTTCACTTTGCTTTACACCCTCTTTTCGTTCCGTAATATCTTGAATGATACCTCTTCTGATAGCGCTACCGTTAGCCTTTAATTCATGATTGGATCTTATTTCCATCCATCTCAACTTACCTCGAACCCACATTCTCCCTTGCCAACTCCACTCTGTTTGAGCCTTCTCGCACATGGCTGATGTTTCGAGCAGATTATTGATATCATCTCGGTGAACTATCGAATCCAGCACGTTTGCATCGTGAATAACAGCTTCGTCGGAAATACCTAGTATGGATTCGCATGCTTCACTTATAAAATTGAAACGCCTTACACCATCTGGATGAATGACATACTCGTAGAGTACAGCGGGTAAATGCTTTATTAGATCCTGCATACTAAGAAGAGAAGCAACTAACCTTTAACTCAAACTGGGCCAAGAATGAGTGTAAACTTCGAAAGATACTGGATAGGCCTAAGAAAACAAGGGATGAAAAGGTCTTTTAATATTATTGAGGTTCATGATGTTACCGGGAGGGTGTCGGAAAGATACAATTTTTCGAAAACTATGTGAGAGGCTCCAACTGATAGCCCAAATAGGTCAATTAACCAATTTTTAGGGAGTCTGGTCTGTCGTTAGGTACCGGAAAACGATTTTAGTTTGAATAATTCGAAATTTCAATTAAAAAGGCACGAAATGAAGTCAAGTTAACATTTCAATGACCCTTCGGGCATCTCTATCTTAGCTATAAACTTGTCATTTTTCTTAACCATGACCTAGCTTCTCTCATGGATTCAAAATTGCGCACTTTCATAACTTCCACCTCCTCTACCATTTCCTTGATGGCAAGGCGGGTAAATTTACTGCTAGGCATAACTACCGCGAGGTACCGAATACCTATTTTCTCCATAGCAGGCATAACCTGGGATTTAAAATATTCTACGTCTTCATCTAAAACAGGGCCGGCTGTACGACTATCGGTGAGCATGTGAAGTTTGGGATAGTTCACAATTTCCTGACGAATTAGCTGAAGGCGCTTTTGTTGGACAAATTGATAATGTTCACTATACCGCGGAATTCCTTCCAAGGTCAGTCTAATGCAAGGAATGGAATCATCCAACTCAAGAGTAGCATACTCGTCCTTATAAAAGGGTTTAATCATGCTTCCGGCTTTAATGGGGATGGAATTGACACTTGCCATTAACATGTAATTTAATACGTATTCCGGAACTGTAAAAACATTGGTTACAATTTGGACTTTAAACCATCTAAAATGTAAACTTTATTTTAACTATCTTCATTATCCTAACTCATTAATAATGACACCAATAGAAATTGGGCAAAAAATCAAAGAGGTTTTTGACCAACGCCAAATGAAGCTTACGGACTTTGCAGATGAACTGGGTACTGTCCGTCAGAACGTGTATCGCATCTTTAAGAAAAGACATCTTGATACCGGTTTACTATTAAAGATTTCCCAAGTTCTTCATCATAACTTCTTTCAATATTATGTCGATCATCCCGACGAAAGGGAAGATGAAAAAGTTAAACTTTTAAAATCCGAGTCCTCTGACTACCAAAAACAGCTTGACCTTTCAAGAAAGGAGATCGATTACCTTCGCAAAATCATTAAGCTTATGGAAGAAAAAGCCGAACTAGTTCATCAGTTAGGCAAGGATACAATGATGCTTCAGTAAAAGAGGTTTACTCACTAAGCGGCATTCATAACGTTGTCTTTATTAGATGCTCTCATTTATATATGTGTCGAGTCTATTTGCTTTTCAAAACAAATAGCGAGCTTTTGATGAATTTTCCGAAGTACAGTTTGGATTTGACTTCAACAAATCCATTTTTTTTAATGAGATGCTGCCATTCTGGTAGTTGAGATGCCTCGATACCGCAAGTCATACGGAAAAACTTATACATAACCGTTAGCATCATCCGTTGCCACCAAGTTGAATTGATAAAATCCGTAACAAGCCATTTACTTTTAAGATGAAGGGCCGTTTTGATTTTTTCGATTGCCAGGTTGCATGAAGCAGTTGAAAATAAGTCCAGGTAAAAATGTGTTATTACGATATCGAATGTAGTGTCTAAAGGAATGGACATTTCTGTTCCGTGAATAAAGTAAATACAATTGAGTGATTTCGGAATCCTCCTTTTTGCAAGCTCTATCATTTTGGATGATGCGTCAACATACCATACGAGACATGTTGAATTAATAGCAAGCAGCTCTTTCAAAAGCAATCCAGTGCCCCCTCCAAGTATTAACACCTTTGCGCCCTTTGGAATATCCCTTAGGTATAAAGTTTGCGCCATCGCCATACTTCTTCCGAAAACCAAATTGGAGAGTTTATCATAAACGGGTGCCACGCGATCGAAACTGTTGGGCCTCATAACAGAAAAAGAATAGGGAAAAGAAATACTGCATCTCCTATTAATCTGTACACATCATTTTTTGCTAAAGCCCCTCTGAATAGAAAAATCAAAAACAGAACGGTATTCATCACCAGCAGTATAAGAACCGGAAGTGTCGGTCCCTGCAGGAATATCTGAATAAATGCGAGTAAGAAATTCAATACGAACAAGGTGTTTAGACAGATGAAGGAAACACGCTTACCAAAAACGGTAACAAAAGAATTTTGGTTGTCCCGCAAATCATACTCTTGATCAAACCACGCGAACATCACGAGATTTATCCAGGCAATTATTGCAAACTGGGTAATCAGCAAGTAGTGTGTTGGATGCAATTTTATAGTGGTAACTGGTATAGAAAGAACCAGCACGCCCCATGTATACAATGAAGCGATGAGTATTTCTTTTAAAAATCGAAGCGAGCGATACGCCATCAAATAGAAAATGACAATGAACAGTAATACAAATCCCCACTCAAAAACTTGCCGTCGAATAAAAAAAATAACGAAGCTGTCCACCAATATCGTTATGCATAAGAGGACAAAAAGGATATTAAAGTATTGCTGATGAAACCGGTGTCTTTTTGTTGCGGCCTGATGGCTGATTTTTTTTGCATCTCTTAAATGGTCAATGGTATAAATGACCCATACGGTAAGACCTAAAGCCATTAATCCAAACGGTCGAACCTGGACCTGAAATATTTTCGCAAAGAAAAGAGCACTGATGATAGCGCCGGCGACAATATCGATACTCAGAATGTTGATGAAATGATATAACCGTAATATTCCGCGCATAAAAAAAGTCTTCCAATCCTTCAGAAGACTTCAAATTTATGTCTTAATATGTTAAGCTGACTTAAGCGCTTCCGCACCTCCTACAATTTCCAGAATTTCTTTTGTAATGGCTGCCTGACGAGACCGGTTATAAACAAGTTTGAGTTCTTTTAACAACTCGCCAGCATTCTCGGAAGCTTTGTCCATGGCAGTCATCCTGGCGGCGTGTTCCGCTGCATTTGATTCGAGGACTGTTCTGTACAATTGTACGTTTAAAAGCTGCGGAATTAAACCAGAAAGCAGTTCCTCACCCGCAGGTTCAAAAATATAATTCGGGGAGATCCCGCTTTTGGGAGCCTCGACTTTCAAGGGCAAAAATTGTTCTACCGTTAAAATTTGCGTTGCTACATTTTTGAATTCATTGTATACAATTTCGACTTTATCGTATCCGCCTTGTTTAAAAGTTTCTATAATAAAATTTCCTGCCTTTGACACATTCTCAAAACTCAATTGAGAGAAAATACCCCAATAGGAATCCGCGCAGTTAAATTTCCGCTTGCTGAAATACTCCATAGATCGTTTTCCGAAAGGCAAAATGGTGATGTTGCCTTTGGCGTATTGGGTGGGGTATTTTTCTTGGATAAGCCGGACAGTCGCTTTGATCACCGTGCTGTTAAAGGCGCCGCATAATCCACGGTCTGATGTAATCGCTACAACAAGAATTTTATTTTCTGTGCGTTTAACGGAGTACCAGTCGTTGTCCGTATCAGAACCTACAGAGGCCGAAAGATTAGTTACAACATTATTAAGCTTGGCAGCATACGGTCTGATCTGATGCATTTTTTCCTGCGATCTTCTAAGCTTGGAAGCGGCAACCATGCGCATAGCCTTGGTGATCTGTTGCGTAGAAATAACAGAGGTGATTCTATTCTTAACTTCTTTTAAGCTGGCCATCCGTTGAAGATATTACGCTAAGTTACTTGCTACTTCCTTTGCGATTTTTTTAATCACCTCGACATCCTGATCTTCCATTTTACCCGCCCTTAAGTTATCCAGTACAGCACGGTGCTGGGCTTTGAGCACCAAAAGGAAATCACCTTCAAACTCTTTCACTTTTTCTACAGGAACTTTATCCAAATAGCCCCTGGTGGAAGCGAGGATAATAGCAACCTGCTCCTCCACGGGAACCGGAGCATACTGAGCTTGTTTTAATATCTCCTGATTTTTCCTTCCCCTGTCGATAGTAAGTTTAGTAGCTGCATCCAAGTCAGAGCCAAATTTTGAGAACGCCTCCAATTCACGGAACTGTGCCTGATCAAGCTTCAACGTTCCGGCTACCTTTTTCATTGACTTGATCTGAGCCGAACCCCCGACACGAGACACGGAAATACCTACGTTGATGGCAGGCCGAATTCCGGAGTTGAATAAATTTGATTCCAAAAATATCTGCCCGTCTGTAATGGAAATTACATTCGTGGGAATATAGGCCGACACATCCCCAGCCTGTGTTTCGATTATTGGAAGCGCTGTGAGTGAACCTCCGCCCTTAACCAAATGCTTGATAGAAGGTGGAAGGTCATTCATATTTCTTGCTATCTCATCGTTGTTGATGATTTTTGCCGCTCGCTCGAGTAACCTGGAGTGGAGGTAAAAAATATCGCCCGGATAGGCTTCACGTCCGGGGGGTCTGCGCAGTAAAAGACAAACTTCACGGTAGGCCACAGCTTGTTTCGATAAATCATCGTAAATAACCAGAGCGGGGCGTCCGCTGTCGCGCACAAATTCTCCGATCGCTGCACCCGTGAATGGAGCAAAGTATTGAAGCGGAGCAGGATCTGAAGCATTAGCTGCTACAACAACTGTGTACTTCATCGCACCACTTCTTTCTAGTTGTGCGGCAACGCTCGCTACGGTAGAGGCCTTCTGTCCTATAGCCACATAAATACAATACACAGGCTGACCGCGATCGTAAAATTCGCGCTGATTAATGATAGTATCTATCGCTACAGCAGTTTTACCCGTTTGCCGATCTCCGATGATCAACTCACGCTGACCGCGACCAATTGGAATCATAGCGTCAATAGCCTTGATCCCAGTTTGCAACGGTTCGTTTACTGGCTGTCTGAAAATAACTCCCGGCGCTTTGCGTTCGAGGGGCATTTCATACAATTCTCCTTGCAGCGCTCCTTTTCCATCGATAGGCTCTCCAAGCGTATTGATGACCCGGCCTATCATTCCATCACCTACTTTAATGGACGCGATATTACCCGTTCTCCTCACTGTATCTCCTTCGTGAATCCCTTTGGACTCACCCATCAATACGGCACCCACATTATCTTCTTCGAGGTTAAGTACCATGCCCTTCAGGCCATTCTCAAACTCAAGGTATTCACCCGCTTGGGCCTTCGTTAATCCATAAATACGAGCAACGCCATCTCCTACCGTTAAAACGGTGCCTACCTCTTCCAAATCCGCTTGAGTTCGTGCTCCGGCTAATTGTTCAGCTAAAATAGCGGATACTTCTTCTGGTCTTATTTCTGCCATATTTATGAATATTAATACTTATAAGTTGTGCGTTATTTACTAAAATTCAACTGAACAATTTTCAGTTTATGCTTGATGGAAGAATCTATTTGCAGACTACCGGAATTCAGGATAAATCCTCCAATAATATCGGGATCTACTTCCTCTTTCAACTCCACCTCTGACTTGTTTACCACTTTTCTGGCAACGTCTGAGTATTTCTTCGCGTAGCTCATCGTCTAACGGAACGGCTGTCACAACGGAAGCCTTTCCAATTCCTTGATACTCATTGTAGGCATCGTGAAATTCTTTCGCGATTAGAGGCAATAATTTTTCTCGATTTTTTTCCGTGATAATTCGAAAAAACGACAGCGTTAAATCATTAAAGCGGCCTCGAAACAATGCTTCTAAAATATTTTTCTTTTTGTAATGTTTGATGATCGGACTTCGCAAGGTGACCAGGAGTCCGCGATTTTCGTCAAGCACTTTATCAAAAGACAACATGTCCTGATGTACCTGATCAAGCACGCCCCTTTCCACTGCGAGATTAAGCAGCGACTTGACATAACGCAAAGCAGCTTTAGTGTCCGCCATTGCCTAGTTTAATTTTAAATCTTTAATGTACTCTTGAGTAAGGTCATTTTGGGCTTTATTGTCGACCAAATTTTTCCGTAAAATTTTCCCTGCAACTTCCAGTGACAAATTGGCAACAAGCGCTTTAACTTCTTTCAATGCATTTGCTTTTTCAGCGTTGATGGCGGCACGTGCTTCTTCAATAATTCGGTCGCCTGCTTTTTTAGCCTCCGCTTGGGCTTCTTCCTTCAACCGGTTTGAAGCGTCACGGGCATCCCGTAAAATCTTTTCGCGTTCTTCCCGGGCTTGCTTTAAGAAAATTTTCATTATCAGCTTTCAGCTTCGACATTTCAAGTCTAGCTTTTTCAGCTGTATCAAGAGCTTCCTGAATAGATTTTTCTCGGTCTTTTAATGAATTCATGATTGGTTTCCACGCCAGCTTTGCCAGCAGAAAAAACAGGAGCACAAAAACGATAAGTTGCCAAATGATAAGACCTGTGCCCGGGGTAAGAAGTTCCATATCGTTAGATGTCTGGTGTAGTTTCAATAAAAAGAAACTTGCCCGGCCCATTGCCTAAGGCAAGTTTCTTGATTTTTTACGCTGCGCGTTGTGAAATCAGCAAGCAAATTACAAGCGCGAAGAGGGCAGCAACCTCAATAAGAGCGGCAATGATAAGCATCGCTCCCTGAATCTTACCAGAAGCTTCAGGTTGACGAGCCATACCTTCCATTGCTGAGCCACCAATGCGGCCGATACCAATTCCAGCGCCAATTGCAGCCAGACCAGCACCAATGCCAGCACCCATTACCGCATAGCTGATGTCTAATAAAATAGCAAATAGCATAATATAAAATAGTTAAGTGAAACAAACCCAGCCGCCAACTAGTCGGCAAGGATATCTTTAATTGCGTTAATGATGTTCATGATCTGCCATGGCCATACCGATGTAAAGCGAAGAGAACAACACAAATACATAAGCCTGTATACCGGCAACCAACAATTCAATCAAACTTATAAATAATACCATCACGGTCGATCCTGCTCCAACCCACACGCTCTTAAAAATAAAGGCCAGGCAGATCAAACTCAGCAATACAATGTGACCCGCAGTAATGGCGACAAAAAGACGAATCGTTAACGAAATTGGTTTAGTGAAAATCCCAACAATTTCAACCGGAAGAATGATCATTCGAAGGGGAAGCGGGACTCCTGGAGTCCAGAAAATGTGCGCCCAATAATCCTTTTTGCCATTCACGTTGGTGATGATAAATGTTAATACAGCCAGGGTCACCGTTACGGCTATATTTCCTGTAAGATTTCCGGCGCCCGGCAATAATCCCAAAAGGTTTCCAAAAAGAATAAAGAAGAAAAGTGTAAGCATGTACGGCAAAAACTTTTCATAGTGGTGCCCGATGTTGGGTTTCACGATCTCATCGCGAACAAAAACAATGATGGGTTCAAAGAAAGATTGAATGCCCGTTGGCGCTTTGCCTTTATTTTTTTCGTAGCCTTTTGCCACGGCCAACAAACACCAAAAGCAACAAAGCTGCGATTAATAAAGAGCATAGCCACATTTTTGGTGATTGAAAATCGAGAACGGCTTTGTGAGACTCGGCTAAATAGATGTGATTATGCTCTAATTTATATCCGTTATACTCTACAAGGTTATGATGTTCATCGTAAAAGTGACGCGAGGAAAATATATCCAACCCCTTTTCCGCGGAATAAACAATGACAGGCAAATAAATTGTCCCCCCATGATCCCATAAATGCCACACATGGTCATCCATGACGTGATGCAAAATAAGTTCGCTGGCATTGAATTCTTTCTCATCAGCAGCGTGGCCTTCCTGAACAGAAAAACCCTTCACAGGAACTGTCAGCAGGAATACAATAAAGATGAAGAAATTTTTTTTAAGAAGACTCAAAAATTGGCTCATTCAGGGCTAATTTCAAGGTTTTTAAATACGAGCGCAAAGGTATTAATTAATGCTCCAGAAAAAAATGTTTTGAAAAAAATTTGCCCCTTTCTATTAGCGCTTCTCGCCTGTGATATTTTCCGATGTAAAAACCCAATCTCTAAAGCAGGTAAAAATGAAATAAGCGACCATAAACCAAACTACATTTTTTGCCGCTCCATTCTTATCATCAAGGATCATAAGCAAATTGTACCCTCCGTATGCAAGGAGCTTTACGGCCATAGTAAGAAGGTAGAATTGAATAAAGAAATCCGGGCTTATTAAACCTATAGAGATATACATAAAGCAGGGAAGTACCGAACAATAAGAATCCCAGGGTTTGGAAAAAATAGGATGGACGCTCGCTGATCCACTGCTGGTTAATGAAAAACCACGACAATGCAAGTATCAACAAGGCTATGAAAATCATTGTCAGGAAAAACCGGATCAAGGATTATCGCGGTTAATGGATCGGTATACCAGGTACATCATTCCGCCAAAAGCTGCGAATCCAAACACTAGCATAAATGCAGGATATTTAAGTTCGAGATATTGATCGAGCTTGTGACCAAGCCATCCAAATACACCTATAGCGGCGAGCAATTGAAGGCCTAAGACTACTGTATTTTAAGTAGCTGTTATATGTTTTTAATTTCTTGTTGGGGGATGGCTCTGGTAAGCCCATTCGTATCACCGATTTTAATATCTTTTATTACAGCACCCATTTTACAGGTACCATTAAATACAGCGCCGGGTTCCACGACCATTTTGCCTGTTACAATATCGCCATTAATAACGGCTGTTGCCTTCAAAACAAGCAACTCGGTGATCTCAATTTTTCCCTTTACTTCCCCTTCAATATCAGCGTTTTGAGCAAGAATATTACCGTTCACTTGAGAAGACTCTCCCAGTGCCACTTTTGATTTTGATTTTATGTTCCCGGTTATTTTGCCTTCAATACGGATGTTGCCATGAGTTTCGATGTTACCTTCCAGGTAGGTCCCTTTGCCGATGGTGTTGCTTGAGGTACTAATTTCATCGGCTGCTCGTTTTTGTTCTTTCGATGTTAGCATGATCTTATAGTTTAAAAAGTGACGAATTCTTCAGGGTTCAATGAATTCCCATTGTACCACAATTCAAAATGAAGATGAGGTCCGTTGGTTAATTCTCCGCTGTTGCCAACTATAGCGACAATTTCTCCTCCGTTAACAAAAGTACCAACTTTTTTTAAGAGTTGCGCATTGTGCTTATAGGTGGAAATCAAATTACCCCTATGTTGAACAACGATGACATAGCCGGCATCTTGAGTCCACGCAGAAAATATTACGGTCCCATCTGCAATGCATTTGATAGGTTCGTTGGCTTTTGCCACGACGTCTACGCCCATATGACCTTTTTTCACATCATATTGATCGGAAACAAAGCCCGTTATAGGGGAATAGAAAAACGTTTCTTGCAATTCGCTGTACTTCGAATTAGTAAGGGAGATTAGCGATAAATCCGATTTTTCGAAATCCTTCCTAAAGGCGGAGTCTTTTGAGGTTGCCTTCAAGCTGGTTTTTCTGGAAAGGGGTTGCTCCTCCCCGCGCAAACCGCTAGGAGGATCCTTAAAGTTTATGGTGTCCCCACTTAAAACCCGTTGAAAGTTCGCAATGAACTGATCCTTTCTTTCTACCTCAACTCCTAGAGAATCCACTTTTTGGGCTAATTCAAAAAGTTGCTGAGTCAAGACCATCTGTTCATGCTTCGGATCAAACCACTTTGCCAGGATCGTTTTGGACATGAAAAGGCTTAGGACAAAGAGGCCAGTAAAAAGGATAACTGAAAAAAGAATTACTTTCGAGTAGGTAAAAGCCACGCTGGTTTTTTCAGCAAAATTTTCTTCATTACGGATAATAAGTTGATACCGTGTGGTTAGCCAGCTTGATAATGTCTTTTTGGGTTTCAAATTATTCCGCTTTGTTTGCACAAAATTAGATATTCCAGGTAATTATAATATGGGATGTAGGTTTTTTGCGTTTAACCATCACAAATCATTGTAAACTTGAGAGGCCCCTTAACTTTTACATTCATTCTTATCTGCTTTTTCATATTAGGAGGCTGCTCCTCCGAGCGAAACACATGGACAAGCAAAGCATACCACAACGCGACGGCGCACTACAATGGTTATTTCTATGCTAAAGATGAAATTCGAAAAATCGAAAAAACGCTTTGGGAGAGTTTAAATGACGACTATAATAAAATTCTTAGACTCTATCCTAAACTGGACACGGCACTGGCCAAGGGCTACGACAAAGAAATTCAGGAAGCAATAAAAATGGCCTCTATAGCGATACAACGTCATCCTAATAGCAAATGGGTAGATGACTGTTATATCCTCGTAGCTAAAGCCCGGCTTTATAGTTTAGACTGGGGCAATGCTGTGCAAACACTTAAATGGGTGAATTCAAAAAGTAAAAATCCAAATGCGAAACATAAAGCCATAATCCAATTGGTCCGCACATTTACAGAACACCAGGAATTTAATAACGGTCAGGCTGCGATAGATTTTGTACAAAAGGAAAAGCTAAATAAAACAAATAAGAAAAATCTCCTAATCGAGAAAGCGTACTATTATCAGGAGCTGGAGGACTATGATAAAATGGTCAGGAACCTCACCCAGGTCGCATCGCTTTTAAAGAAGAAAGACAAGCCTGGAAGAATTTATTTTATCATCGGTCAGGTGTATCAAAAATTGGGATTTGAATCAGAAGCCTATAACTTCTACAAAAAATGCTTGGCCACCAATCCAGAATATGAAGTTGACTTTTATGCGCGGTTGTATCTGGCTCAGGTGACAGAAATATCGCGCAGCAAAAATGTAAACGCTGCTCGGAAATCATTTCGCAAACTTTTAAAGGACAACAAGAACAAGGAATTTAAAGATAAGATTTTTTATGAGATGGGTGTATTCGAGTTCAAGCAAAAAAATCTCAATGAAGCTGTTGCCGATTTTAACAAGTCCATTCGGGAAGGAACCAATCGGAGAATTGATGGAGAAGCCTATCTAAGGTTGGGTGAAATTTATTACGATACTTTACATCAATACGAACTCTCACAGGCATATTACGATAGCGCGATCACTGCACTTCCAAAAGATTATGAAGGATACGCAGAGATCAAGGCCCGCCAAGAAATCCTCGACGAGTTCGTGAAAAATCTTAATACCATTAAATGGCAGGATAGCTTATTGTCTTTGTCCAATATCGATTCGGCAGGCCTTCGTATGAAAATTGATTCCTCACTTCAAGCAAAAAAAGCGAAGGAAGAAGGATCGGGAGGAAAAAAGAAAAGAAAAAAATCAAACCGAATTGAAATATGTATCCAATACCAACAATGTATTCAATACCGGTGAAGATAATGGCTCGGATGAAACAACGGATTGGTATTTTGGCAACCCATCAGCTATGGGCTTAGGGCAATCCGAGTTTAAGCGTATCTGGGGTAACGTTCCCTTGGAAGATAATTGGCGAAGATCGCTTCGATCTTCATCACCTGGAGAAACTAATCAAAATCCCGAGCAAGCAAGCGGTCCTGTAGCGAACGGTGAAAATCCACAGGAAGCCGCACCTCCCGCTGACCCTGTCGCTGCTGAATATGAACGTATCAGCAAGCAAATTCCGAGAACAGAAGAACAAAAAACAGAAGCTTTAAAAAAGATTGAAGACGCTTATTTCAACCTTGGAGATATTTATTACTTCAAGTTGTTAGAAAAAGATAATGCTATCATCTCCTATAATAAACTACTTGATCGATTTCCCGAAACGGAATACGAACCCGAATTATTATACAAGCTCTACCTGATCTATAAAGACAGTGATGTTGCAAAAGCGGAGGTTTACGCGTCGCGACTGAAAAATGAACATCCCAACTCTACCTTTACCAAAATTCTCATCAATCCGGATTACCTGAAGGAATCTAGCCAGGCGGTAGAGAAACAAAAATTGTTATATAAGACTGCCTATGAACAATTTTATGCGGGCGATTACATCAAAAGTCTTCAAACAATTGAGGAAGCCTACGCACTGGGTGAGAATAGCTTTTCACCTTCCCTTGACCTTCTTAAAATTCTTATCGTCGGCGAAACAGAAGATATTAACAAGTATCAATATATGCTGGGCGAGTTTATTAAAACGCACAGTAGTGATGAGGTGGGAACGTATGCCAAAAAACTTCTTGAGGCCTCACAAAACTTTCAAAAAAATCAGGAGCAGAAAAAAGGTGTTCAATATATTCCCTCCTTAGAAGAGCCTCATTATTTTTTAATTGTTTACCGGAATGAAGAGAATATGAGTTTAGCTGCTTCAACTGTTTTAGCAAAGTTCAACTCCAGTTATTTCAAGGATCTGAACCTTAAAACCAGCAACCTTGTTTTGAGCGATACTTATACGCTCACCCTGGTCGCCGATTTGCCAGGCATAACGAATGCGCTTGAATACATAAAGACATTCAACGAAAAGCTGAGTACGCTTACCGAATTACGAAACCATAAATTCAATAATTTTGTAATTACGAAGGACAATTTCGATATATTTTACAGAACAAAAGGTCTTAGATGAATACCTCCAATTCTTCGAAAAGAACTACCCTGCAGAAATTCAATAGAATTCTGCTGCTCAAACACGATTGGTTTAAAAAGTCAATAAAAGCAATTTGGATCCTATTCCTTTGTTTAATTATTGGGATTCCGCTGTATGTCTATTCGGTCAGGTTTGATTTGCTTGGTTTGTTTGGTGGTATGCCGAGCTTAAAAGCAATCGAAAATCCGGAAAATGATCTATCCTCTGAACTCATTTCTGCAGATGGAGTGTCACTGGGGCGGTATTTTTATTTCAATCGGAGCCAGGTAACGTACGATCAGTTGTCACCTCACTTGGTAAATACTCTTTTGTTATCCGAAGACCATCGGTTTTATGACCACTCCGGTTTGGATTTTCAGGCTTATCTCCGCGTTTTATATGGCATGCTTACCTTTAACTCTTCGGCAAAAGGTGGAGGAAGTACGATCACGCAGCAGTTGGCAAAAAATCTTTACACCATTAATCCTGAGCTGGACGGAAGCCTGGCCAGACTTGGTAAGTGGCCACGGCGGGTTATTCAGAAAACAAAGGAGTGGATCATCTCCACTCACCTCGAAAAGAATTTTACAAAAGAGGAGATCATTACGATGTACCTTAACACCAGCGATTTTAGCAGCAATGCTTATGGCATTAAGGTCGCTGCTGAAACATATTTCAATAAACAACCAGATAGTTTAAATCTACAGGAATCCGCGGTACTGGTCGGCATGCTTCAGGCTCCTTCTTTTTACAATCCAAAACGAAATCCAAACAATGCGTTGTCAAAACGAAACGAAGTACTTTTTAAGCTTTATAAACATGGGTATATAAAAACACGCGCTGAATACGAATCTCTCAAGCTTCTTCCAATCGAACTCAAATATTCGATACAGAATCAAAATGTAGGTCTTGGCCCTTACTTCAGAACTGTCATTACCAATGATTTGATGGTATGGTGCAAAGAAAATGGTTATAATTTACGGGAATCCGGATTGAAAATTTACACGACTATTGACAGTCGCATGCAGCGTTATGCGGAGGAAGCCATGGCGGAAAGCATGGCACCTCAACAAAAGATATTTGATGCCCACTGGAAAAACAAAAATCCTTGGATTGATGATGACGGAAATGAGATGAAAGGTTTTTTAGAGTCACGTATTAAACAATCAGACGCCTACAGACTTCTTGTGAATAAATATGGAAAGGACAGTGATTCGGTCAAGATCATGTTGAACGTAAAAAAACCCATGACCGTTTTTACCTGGAAAGGGGAGCGTGATACTTTGTTCAGTTCCATGGATTCAATAAATTATTACAAGCGCTTTTTGAATGCGGGGTTTATGTCGATGGATGCTTCAACGGGAGCTATAAAAGCTTGGGTCGGCGGTATAAATTATAAGTATTTCAAGTATGATCATGTGCGCCAGGGCAATCGTCAACCTGGTTCTGCGTTCAAACCATTTGTGTATGGAACTGCGATGGAAAATGGATTTAATCCATGCTTAAAAATGCAGGATGTTTCGCCAACGTTCAAGGTCTCCGGAGGCACCTGGACACCTCCAAATGCGGAAGGTGATAGGGGAAAGGGAGAATGGTTGACCTTGCGGCAGGCAATGGCCCAATCTAAAAACTCGATTACCGCACAGGTTCTTCAACGCGTGGGTGCAGAAAACGTGGTTGACTTTGCCCACCGGGTTGGAATTCGAAGCAAGCTGGACGCTGTACCATCTTTATGCTTGGGTGTTAGCAATGTTTCGTTATACGAAATTGTTGCTGGTTATAGCACCTTTGTTAACTCTGGTATTCATACGGAGCCTTTTTATATCACCCGGATTGAAGATAAAAACGGAAATGTGATTCAGAATTTTGTCCCTAAATACCAGCAGGCCATTAGCGAGCAAACGGCTTTCAAAATGGTTTATATGTTGATGGGCGGTGTTCAGGAGCACGGAGGAACTTCTGCAGCCCTGCCTTACGACTTAAAGGCAGATAACGAAATTGGAGGCAAGACCGGCACTACGAACAATGCCTCTGATGGTTGGTATATGGGTGTAACGCGTGATCTGGTTTCGGGTGCTTGGGTTGGCGGTGATGAACGAAGCATTCATTACCGGGAGTGGTCACTCGGGCAGGGTGCAACCACAGCCAGACCTATTTGGGCAAAATACATGCTTAAGGTATACGGCGACAAAACCCTTGACTACAAGAAGGGACAATTCAGGAGGCCATCAGGCGGAATGGATATGACCATGGATTGCAAAGCTTATGAGATGCCTGAAGATTCCGTCGGACAACAGCCTGATAATTGGGATCCTAATCTTTAAACATGGTCGATATGTATGATCGGCTGAAAGATGTCGTTCAGCGCTTACCTGATTCACCCGGAGTTTACAAGTTCTACAACAGTGAAGATGTGCTCATTTACATCGGTAAAGCCAAGAGCATAAAAAAAAGAGTAAGCAGTTATTTTTCAAAAGCCTCCGGAATAAATCGAAAAACACTCAGGCTTGTTTCTGAAATCGCTAAAATAGATTACACCGTTTCAAATACAGAGTTCGATGCGCTGTTGCTTGAAAATAATTTCATCAAGCAAAATCAGCCCAAGTATAACATCCTTTTAAAAGACGATAAAACCTTTCCTTATATCTGTATTTTAAAGGAACGTTTCCCCAGAATTATTTATACACGAAAATATTTGCCCCAACAAGGCGAATATTTTGGGCCCTATTCCAGTGTAGTGGCGATGAAGAATGTGCTGGAGCTGGCCAGAAAACTTTATTCCATACGTACATGCAGTTTGTTGCTCAGCGAACATAATATTGAACAAAAGAAATTTAAAGTATGCCTGGAGTACCACCTTGGAAATTGCAAGGGGCCTTGTGAAAATCTATACGATGAGAAATCGTACCTGGAAGAAATTGAGCTAGCGCGCCATATTCTTAAAGGAAATGTGAATATCGTTTATCAGTACTTTATTGATCGAATGAAAATAGCTTCATCCAACCTTGAGTTTGAGCGGGCCCAACGGTACAAAGAAAAACTAGATACACTCGAACGATTTCAATCCAAATCGCTCGTTGTAAATCGCGATCTAACCGACATTGATGTATTCACGATCACAAGCACTGAAGAATATGCGTATGTAAACTACCTGCAAGTAAAAGAGGGGTCAATAATATATTCTAAAACTGTTGAGCTCAAAAAAAAACTGGACGAGCCTGATGAAGATCTTCTAAGCTTTTCTGTATGGGAACTCCGGGAGCAAACGAACAGTGACAACAAATTAATTTTCACTAACATCCCGATCGTAGTTCCCGAAGACGATATTGAAAATGTCCTCCCTAAAATTGGCGATAAGAAAAAATTGCTGGGGTTATCGATCAAAAATGCGCTGGAGTTAAAAAAGGAAAAAGAGATCTTCCGCGAAGGGAAAAAGTCAAAACAAAAAGAAATATTAATCACACTTCAGAAAGATCTTCAACTTAAAAAACTCCCAGCAATTATCGAATGCTTTGATAATTCAAATTTCCAAGGAACGACACCTGTTGCGTCTATGGTAAGGTTTGTAAATGGTAAACCCGAGAAGAAAGGTTACCGTCATTATAATATTAAAACTGTGGAAGGCCCCAATGACTTTGCTTCCATGAAGGAAATTGTAGGCCGCAGGTACAGAAGAATTTTAGACGAAGCAGAAAAACTTCCCGATCTCATTGTCGTAGACGGTGGAAAGGGTCAGTTAAGCAGTGCGTGTGAGGCCTTAAAAGATCTTCAGATCTATGGCCAAATACCAATCATTGGAATCGCAAAAAAGCTTGAGGAAATTTATTATCCTGAAGATCCTTTTCCGCTTCACATAAATAAAAAATCCCAGGGATTGCTACTGCTTCAACAAATTCGCGATGAGGCACATCGGTTTGCTATAACTTTTCACAGACAAAAAAGGAGTAAAAGTCAAATAAAAACAGAGATACAAGGACTGGAGGGAATTGGCGAAAAAACTGCGCTAAAACTTCTTAAACACTTTAAGTCTGTAAAGAAAATCAAAGAGGCATCCCTTGAAGAAATTGAAAGCGTAATCGGGAGAAAAAAAGCGGAGATCATTAAGCGATAAAAAAGGGAGGTTAAACAACCTCCCTTTCTTCGATCAGAAAAATAAGATCATTAAAACTCCCACAAGTTGTGTTCTTTCTCCATGAGCATCATTTCCGTCCACTCACGAGCCCATACCCCTTCCCGGTAAGGCCGGCCATTACCACGGTAGGTATCATCAATACTTTCATCATCTGGATTTTGAATCTTATAAATGGACCCTTGGAATAATCTTAACAAAATAGCATCGGCAAAATTCTTGTTTTGAGCTGTGTTTTGCCTGTTAAACCAAACTGCCTTCGGTATATTATTTCTAAACAGTTTTTCAAGATCTTTATATTTGAACCATCCAAGCGACAAATCAATATTTGTCGTGGTTTTGGAGCCGGGAACAATAATTTCTACTCCCTGAATATCATAATACAACCTGGACCTTCTACGGTCAAAAATAATATCTTCCATCAAATGAAGTATGCTCATATCTATTATCGAATACTCCAAGCCGCTTCCTTGTGTCGTTGCCGCCCAATAATCAACAGCATCTTCACTAGGAGTAACGCCTTTGCTGTCTTGAACCGCGCGATAATTTCTACCGTTGTGCGATACGACATCATCAGTAAAAAACTCCTGTGCCGGGGTCCAGGCCTGAAAGGTTTGAGCCTGTTCAGAAACTAACCGTCCCAAAAAATCCTCTTTGGAAAGTTTTGTGCTAAGTGAATCGTTTTGATAGACATCCGTTATTTCACCCGACTTTACACCTTCTATTATAAGTTTGCTGATTTCACCATTCCGGGCAAAAAACCCTTTGTTTTGTTTTTCACGCAAATCGATGGTTCTCCAAACACGAACTTTATAATGTTGCTCGTACAGGGGTATTGGATTGAGTGAGTTCGGGTTATACTGAACCTCCAAGTCCTGCACCTCCTGGGCCATTGCTCCACTGATAGCTGAGGAGAGTAATACTATGAAAAGTGACTTCTTCATCATGTTAGTTAATAGGAATCTGAATTATACCGCTGGATCCTTTAGGGACTACTTTTTCATCTTCATCCTTATAGGTTCTGCGTGAAACATCTTTAATATCAATTATAACCCGATCACCTGGTCTCGCCTGACTAGCCCAAGCACGTAAATCGGGATTTTCGTTTGTCGCATTCATACGCTGAACTCCCGTTGTCCCGCGCCCTAATATAACTTCGGCTCTTCTGATTCTGTAACGAGCATCCTTTGGAACTTCTTCCTTAAAATTCGATTCTGGTTCGGCTGCAAAACGAAGTGCACCAATTTGATTCGCACGAATACCGTTCCTTAAATCAACAGGAGTATTTCCGATATAGGCGATGTAACGAGGATCGGGTACGTTCTTCACATCGAAGCCTTGTGATCCGATCGACGTCCCTGCATTACTTACAGCCACAGAAATTTTTCTTTGTTTTGGTATAATAGTAACTCTGCCCGGTTTATCGCCTTTAATAATTTCTGCGGAACCACCAGCGGAAAATGAAGGGTTATAATTGGTTCCAAGCGCTGGTACTTCAATGAATACAGTATTACCACAATTCATGTAAAGCGTAGGAGCATTACCCGTTGTTACACGGATGGTGGGCTGCGCTACCTCGTACTCGATGTTTTCTGTGAAAGTTCTGTCATTCATTTTGATCTCAGCTTTGAATGACTTCTTGGCAAAACCATGGGAATCATAGTTGCCACCTGAAGCAGTAAATTCTACTTTCCCCATTTTAACGCCAGTCTTATCTTCAATTATATTAAGCTTAGCGCCATCTTTATAAAATTCCGGAGTTATAGCGGTCGAAGACCCTGTTAAAAACATTTCTGCTTCATATTTCGCACCCGCAGCTAC
Source organism: uncultured Bacteroidota bacterium (assembly GCA_963837415.1). GTDB lineage: Bacteria > Bacteroidota > Bacteroidia > Cytophagales > Cyclobacteriaceae > Chryseolinea. Next base: position 1,296,471 of record CAWING010000013.1, read on the forward strand.
CACTGACGATTTAGCTCTAACCATGGGTACAAATTGATCGAAACTTATTCTATCTGCTCCAGCATCCTCGCGAAGCTTATCCAATGCTCTAGCCTCATACTCCAAGATCTCTGTTTGAGTCTGAGTTACAGAAGCCAGTGCCGCAATAACAGGAGTATTTTCAAAGGTAAAGGTTAGATAGTCCTTGCGAACGTGATCCTCATCACTGGCAAACAACTTAATTTCCCTTGGAGGTTTAGCCAGCTTATCAAAGTCTTTTATGCCAGAGAGTTCGCTTACTTGTTTAACATAGTCCACCAAGAGTTTTTCATATTTTTTGCCCTCTTGTTCTTTGGAATTTGGGTCAATCATCATGGTTGCCACTTTTGAGCTGTGATCGTTGATCACGTTCTCATTGACTACATCTGTACCGGAGGTAGCAAGCATCTTCTTCTTCAATGCGTCAATGCTGGCTATTGTACTTTTTGTGAGATCTCTCACTTTTTGAGCGTTATCTCTAGCCCTAACCACGTTGGGACTCTGGCTTTTTCCAGCTTCGTCTATAATAGCTGCCAAAGTTTGCTCACTTTTCTTCTTCCCATCCTCAATAAGCGCCGTCAACGTTTCGTTGATGATAGCAAATTTCTCGAGTACAGCATTACTTACCTGAAGCGCCAGCAACGCGGTAAGTACGAGGTACATCATACCTATCATCTTCTGACGCGGGGTTTCTTTTCCACCTGCCATGTTAAATTTTTTATTTAAACGTTAGAAACCTTTATTGATTATGCATTTTGTCCGCCACCTTTCATGGCTGTGAGCATGCTGCCATACACCTTGTTCAACGAAGTCAGATTATCCGTTAGCTTACTCAATTCGTTGGTAAACTTTGTTGTGTTATCGCCAACTTTAGACAATCCATTCATAGCTCCTGTTAAGCTTTCATAGAACTTATTCATGTTCTTCACATGGCTATCTGCATCTTTCAATTCCATTTCATAAACTGAATTCAAAGCAGCCAGATTCTTTGTTACTTTTTGAACCTGAGAATGATATTCCCCGGCATCCTTCGATGCTTCTGACATGCTTGATACAGCCTTAATGGCAACATCATACGACTTATTCATCTCCACAAGTTGAGTCGAAGCTTTCTTTACATTGCCAGCGTAGTCATTGGTGGCTACAGCAGCATCTGAAAGGTTCGTCATCTTCTTCGCTGATTCAGCAAGATTATTCAACCCTTTGCCTAGACTATCCAACAGTTCTGGTCCGATCTTCGCCTTTTCCAAAGACACGTCTAATTGCTGGGTTAATGAAGCACCCGGCTTATTTGAAATGCGAGTTGGAACTGCAGGAGCTTCATAGTCTTCTCCAAGTTCAGGATAAACTTTTGACCAATCTGGCTCCTGATGAGGCGGTTCAAAAGCACTTAAAAAGAATATAATCGCTTCTGTCGTTAGTCCGATAAATAACATCTGGTCAGCACCCTCGTAGTGGAGAATTTTAAACAACGCACCAATAATTACGACTGCCGCACCAATACCATAAACTTTTGGCATTATGGTTTTGTAGAGAAGTTCAACAAATCCGCCTTTTTTCTTGCTCATTGTAGTGATGATTTAAATTTTTGCCTTTTGATATTTAAAAAAAATATAGAATTAAAAAAATATTAAAATTCCTGACCAGAAGAACGCCCCAAGTGAGTTAGCGCGCAACGGAATCCGATATACGCACGGGTCGAATCTTTGAATTCATATGTTCGTGTTCCTGTTTCCAGATAGTAAGCAACATCTTTCCATGAACCACCACGCACAACCTTTTTAGGCGGAATGCGCGGATTGTATTTCGCGCTTTCAGGATTTGTTCTAGGATCAATATATTGAGGATTCAAATCCCACACTGTAGGTACGGAAGCAGGATTGAAATCATCCAAACACCATTCTGAAACATTCCCTGACATATCGTACAGACCATAGTCATTTGGGAAATAAGCCTGAACAGGAGATGAGTATGCAAATCCATCGTCATAGAAATTTCCGCGACCTGGTTTAAAGTTAGCGAGCATACATCCTTTTGAATTCCGGATGTACGGATTACCCCAAGGATATTTGGCCATATCACGTCCTCCGCGCGCAGCATATTCCCATTCTGCTTCAGAAGGAAGGCGGAAAGCTGGCATCGGGAAATCACCTACGCTTTTTCTGTAGTCATTTAAATAAGCTGTTCTCCACTGCCCAAAGAATACAGCAGCATCCCAGTTAACACCCACAACAGGATAATCATCGTAGCCTGGATGCCAGTAATAATAGTCTTGAATCGGATCGCCCATATGGTGAGCAAAATCTCTTACCCATGCTGCTGTATCAGGATAATATTTTTGACGGAAAGTTTCTGCGTCAACAGTTTCAAATCCTTCAATACTTCCGTTATCAACCAGGAAAAAATTTGTGAACTGACGATACTCATTGTTGGTAATTTCGGTGTCATCCATAAAGAATGAACCGATTGTAACTTGCTTGTTGAAATTGATTTGCGTTGATGCAGGATCTTCATCTGCCTGCCCCATATGGAAAGTACCTGATGGAATCGGAACCATACCGTAAGGAATGGTCATTACCCAACCTTCGCGTCCCGGGACGCCAACAAGTTCACCTTGATCGCCGCCTTTTTTGCCTCCCAGGCCCAGTAACCCACAAGCGCTGACCCCAGCTCCTGCTAGAATTAAAAGTATTTTAGAAACAACTGCTTTATTCATACTTCTTTGCTCAGTTTGTCTACGCTATTTTTTGGTATTGAAAGTTAACTTTTTATTCTCCGAATTTTTTTTGAGAAACTATTCACAAATTCCACAAATTCTAAGTGATACCAAAATCAATTGTCGGTTAGTGCCTGTACCGAGGGGTTCGAACGACTTTTTTACCGCTGCCCGGATTGACCGGTAGGTCATAACTCAACATTACTTCTAAAGAAAAATTTTCTTTGGCTGCACGATCTTTTATAATAAAATCTATCGCTGTCCCCACCTTTAAAGATTTATCCTTTAAAAGGCTATAACCCAAGCAATAAACTTGCCGCCTCAGACTGTCTAAACGCTAAACCTCCCCACATCGTATCTTTGATGTATGCAATTCCTGCTAAATCAATTTGAGTCTTATTAAGATCAGTTCTAACCGCCGCACTGAATTGCACTTTTAAGATCAAAACTTACTTCGTAAAAATAGCCTCCTGTAAAATTGATATGGTTTTCTAAGGCACCTCTCACACTATCCGCACCGAAATCAAATTTAGAACGCAACAAATGGTTAAAGCCCACGCCTAAATAATATTTTTCTGCTCTATAAAATATTCCAAATCCTAAGTCCGGTCTTACTTGAGATTCCTTACCCTCAACGATGAGCGGATCGCCTTCTTGTATGTAACGGTAATATTTTCCATTAATAGTTTGCGAGTATAAACCAAGCTTAACACCAAAACTCAATTTTGTTTCCTTTATACCAAGATGATATGCATACATCGCTTGCGCTTCAAAATTATTTTGAGGACCAAGTTTGATCATTCATAACATAAACTCCAGCACCACTTCTCAACTTATAAATTGGTGTGTTGAAACTAACCATCTGCGTTGTAGGTGCTCCTCCATCTCCAAAACTTGACTGATATCCTAACCATTGACTGCGGTGAATTGCAGAGAGTCTAGTCACTCCATCAACACCTGCAAATGCAGGAGTCATATACAAGTTATTAAACATGTATTGAGTGAAGAGGGGATCTTGCTGAGCAAAAACACCGGCTCCAAAAAGGGATAGCAAGAGCGTATAAAAAGTCCTTTTCAGCATCAAGATTAAAAAGTAGAAGCTAAAGATAAATGTTTTTTTACGACACTTTCAACAAATGTAATTAAAGTGTAATAAAATAGGTCACTTTCTAAAATTCAATAGAATGAAGCAGTTATTTAATGCCGTTGGCCTTTTTTATGTAAAGCTCAAGGGCTCCTGTCATGGAAGGTGCGTTGGGAAGTGGAGCTTCAATATCCAAGATCAAACCGGCATCACGAACTGCCTTAGCAGTCGTTGGTCCAAACACTGCAATGCGTGTGTTATTTTGTTTAAATTCTGGGAAGTTAACAAACAATGAGTTGATGCCAGAGGGGCTAAAGAAAGCAAGTATATCGTAAAAAACTTCTTTCAAATCCGACAGATTTGCTGCGACGGTGTGATAAATAATTCCTTCCGTATAATTGTACCCGCCCTCTTTCAAAAAATCAGGTATATCATTCTTGCGAATATCAGAACAAGGGAAAAGATACTTTTCGTTTTTATGTTTTTTCAAAATCTCTAAAAGATCCTGAGCGGTTTTAAGGCCGGTGAAAATTTTCCGCTTGCGGATGACAATATACTTCTGAAGATAATTTGATGTTTGCTCAGAGATGCAAAAATATTTCATTTCCGGAGGCATCTCAATTTTCAATTCATGACAGATATGAAAAAAATGATCCACCGCATTTCTGCTGGTGAAAATGATTGCCGTGTGATTAAGAATATCGATTTTCTGTTTTCGAAACTCCTTCACGGGTACTGGCTCCACCTGAATAAACGGCCTGAAATCAATTTTCAAATTGAATTTTTCAGCAAGTTTCAGGTAGGGAGAATTAGTATCGGCGGGCGGCTTCTTGGGTCACTAGGATACTCTTTACTTTGCGCATCCTGTCAGTAGCAATTTCACTCATATCTACACGTAACGAATTCGGGCTAGTTGTAAAGAACCTTAATTGTAATTAATAAGGGTATCAATTCTGTGGCACAAATGTACGAAAATAAATGAAACATGGAGTGACTCATCCGTTTACTCAATTTTAAAATGATAAGGATCATCCATCCCACAAGAAGCCACGAAATTATTTTAAGCAAAATGATATGGAAAGTTTCATTGTGCCCGTGCCAAATAAAATACAAAAATAAAAGAAGGGTTAGCACTCCGAAAACTATCAAAAGAAGTCTTATCCAATTAAAAATATGAATCCCTGCGATCTCTGTTAACCCAAACATGATGGAGAGACAGTAAACCAATACAACCTTCAAAAATATGATCATTAATACAATAGCGCTTAATTTTATCCATAGTAACATAGCATTCCCAAAAGAATCACTTTGAAAGGCTAAGGCTACTACATAATACGAGGGAATGAATCTGAAGATGATCATGAGATAATATCCGATCATCAAACTGCAATACACATAAAACAAAATGTTGATACTACTGGTAATCCGAGAATGAATCTGACTGTCCTCACCCTCACGCATAAAAAACATTTTAATAATGGAAAAATAATCTGACGCTAACTTCGGATTAAGTTGAATAACGACAATCAATACACTTACTAAAATCAGCATACCCACAATTACAAAATCCCGGAATGAAGAAAACCGCATAGGTAATTCTTCGAGCTGCCTGAGGGGAAGGTGTGGAAGATAAAGCGAGGGTTTGTAAACCCCCTGGCCGAATTTTTTGCTGATGGATTCCCACCAGCAATACCGGTGTATGAAACATCTGTCTGCAAGCTATCTATCGGTAAATCTAACGCCGTATTTTTGCTCGCAATTAATTGCCCATTGACAAAAAGCGTATACGGTTCATTGCTTTTAACCCGAAACACATTCCCGCTAAATTTTGCCGGTTCTAGCCAGAAATAAATTGTATTCACTTTACCTTCATTAATGTTGAAAGGCTCATAACGTTCATCTTCGTAAATTTGCCAATCCGGTTGAAAATCTCTTGACAACAAAAAAATGTTGGGCCGTTACCAAAGTTGTAGCCAGGACAAGAGAAACTAGGAGTGATATTTTTATTGCGGATTTCATGAAGTGTTCGGCAAAAATATCAGTTCTGGTTTGATATCCGAAATGCATTTAATTTTGTAACTCGAAATGGCAGGTATTTATATTCATATTCCCTTTTGTAGGCAGGCTTGCTATTATTGCGATTTCCATTTTATCTACTAACACGGATAAGCGCTTAGAGATGGTCCAAACCATCGCAAGAGAGATCGATCTCCAAAAAAATTATTTAGAAGAAGAACAAATTAAAACTATTTATTTTGGTGGCGGTACGCCCTCTCTGCTGTCAGGTCGGGAACTGGATATAATTCTGCAGGCTATATATAAAACTTCTCAAGTCGCACCTCAGGCGGAAGTAACTTTAGAAGCTAATCCCGATGATCTTTTAAGTGAAAAATTAACAGATTTAAAAAAATTAGGGATCAACCGACTAAGCATTGGGATCCAATCTTTTGATGACTCCATTTTGAAATATCTTAATCGAGTTCATGATGCAAGGTTGGCGATAACAACTTTTAACCATGCGCGCGACAGCGGGCTTTGAAAACATTAGCATCGATTTAATGTTTGCTATTCCGGGACAAGAATCAAAAGTATGGAAAAGAAATATCGATCAAGCAATAGCGTTAGGTCCCGAACATATTTCTTCCTACTCATTAACAATCGAAGAAAAAACTGTTTTTGGAAGATGGGCCGCAGAGAAAAAGATTCACGAAGTAAGCAATGACATTTCTGCGCACGAACTGCTGATGCTAATAGATGAACTTGAGCAAGCAGGGTTTGACCAATACGAAGTTTCGAATTTTTCAAAACCAGGATATCATTTCAAGACATAACAGCAATTATTGGAAAGGGGAAAAATACCTGGGAGTAGGCCCGAGCGCACATTCGTATAATGGCATAAGCCGGCAATATAATATCAGCAATAACTACCTATACCTGAATTCCATTCAATCAGACAAAATTCCGGCTACAATCGAAATTTTGACCCGTGAAGACAAGATAAATGATTGTCTTTTGACTACGCTTAGAACCTCATGGGGAACAAATCTCTCAACTCTTCGTAAGGAGTACCAATATGATTTGTTACAGAGGCATAGCAATTATATACAAAAACTTCTCGAGAATAAATTCGCTACACTAACAAATGAAACGCTTACGTTAACTAAATCGGGCAGGTTACTGGCTGATAAAATTGCCTCGGATTTATTCACAGAGGCCTTTTAAACTCCTTACGCAAGGCTACAAAGTACTTGCGTTATAGAAGCTCACATAATTGTAGTAAATTTCCTTCCCTTAGACCATGAAATCAGTGGAAGAAAAGAAAGTATACATGCTCCTGAAGTCCGTGATTTTCCATTACCATGGACTAGACGAGCAAGAAAAAAAGGATCTCGATAAAACTGCAAATGAGCTTAATGCCCATGATGAATATAAATGGGCTTTGGAGTTTGTGGCCCAGGATTACATTACCGCCTTTGATCGGGCCAGGGACTTTTTAAATGATATTATTGGAGATTACCAAAAAGAAAAAAGGATCGAGTTAATAAATATGGTTTGGCAGGCCAATAATTTGAAAGGGTATGTGACCGAAATGGAGGCAACAGCTATGCTAAAACTTGCCAAAGACTGGAATGTACAAAAGGAGCTAATTGAACTCGTGCTCAACCTGAATTTGTGAACGCAAAAAAAGCGGGACTAAGCCCGCTTTTTTAATTTTGTTATTCCTTCTTTTCCTTCGAGGAAGCTTTCGCCTTTTTAACTTTAACTGTCAAGACATCATCCTTTGCCATCGTAGTCAGCAAAAATAGTCCCACCTTCTTCAATTTCACCTTTTAAAATTTCCTCTGCTACTGGATCTTCCAAATACTTTTGAATTGCTCGATTTAATGGACGAGCGCCAAATTGTTGGTCGTATCCTTTTTCAGCAAGAAAATCCTTGGCCTTATCGCTAAGCTCAACATTATATCCAAGTTGAATGATGCGATCAAAGAGTTTGCGAAGTGTAATTTCTATGATCTTATGAATATGCTCGCGTTGCAACGAATTAAACACGATAAGATCATCTAATCTATTGAGGAACTCAGGACTAAATGCGCGCTTTAATGCGTTTTGAATCGTGCTCTTCATGTTCTCATCATCGCTCACTTTTTTTGCGGCGGATGCAAACCCAATTCCGGATCCAAAATCCTTCAAATCACGAACACCAATATTTGATGTCATGATAATAATGGTGTTTCTGAAATCAACTCGTCTTCCCAATCCATCCGTGAGAATACCATCGTCCAGTACTTGCAACAAGATGTTGAAAACATCCGGGTGAGCTTTTTCAATTTCATCAAGCAACACCACGGAATAAGGTTTCCGTCTTACTTTTTCGGTAAGCTGGCCACCTTCTTCATATCCAACATAACCTGGAGGGGCTCCGACAAGTCGGGATACAGAGAATTTCTCCATGTATTCACTCATGTCGATGCGGATAAGGGAATCCTCTTTATCAAAGAGATAGGTGGCAAGCACTTTAGCAAGTTCGGTTTTACCAACACCGGTGGGGCCTAGGAAAATAAAAGACCCAATTGGTTTCCTCGGATCTTTCAATCCGACCCGGGTACGCTGAATTGCCTTAGTCAATTTTTTGATCGCTTCTTCCTGGCCGATAACTTTACCGTTAAGCTCTTCAGCCATATTCAAAAGCTTGTTGCTTTCTTTCTGAGCAATTCGATTGGTGGGTATACCGGTCATCATCCCAACCACATCCGCCACGTTATCTTCGGTTACGGTATATTTTTCCGTGCGCGTTTTTTCTTCCCACTTTGTTTTTGCAATATCTAATTGCTCGATCAGTTTCTTTTCCCGATCTCGAAGTTGTGCAGCCTCTTCATATTTCTGGCTTTTCACAACACGATTCTTTTCCTTCTTAACCTCCTCTATCGCCTCCTCGAACTTCACGATATCATCCGGAACATGAATATTATTTATGTGAACGCGCGCACCCGCCTCATCAAGCACGTCAATAGCTTTATCGGGTAAATACCGGTCGCTGATATACCGATCCGAAAGTTTAACGCAGGCTTCAATCGCTTCTTTTGTATAAATCACATGGTGATGATCTTCGTATTTCTCTTTGATATTATCGAGAATTTGAATCGTTTCTTCGGGTGTAGTGGAATCAACCAATACCATTTGGAACCTTCTGGCAAGGCACCATCTTTTTCAATGTACTGCCTGTACTCATCCAGCGTAGTGGCGCCAATGCATTGGATTTCTCCCCGGGCTAGTGCCGGTTTAAACATGTTAGAGGCGTCCAGCGAGCCGGAAGCTCCTCCTGCACCCACAATGGTATGCAATTCATCAATGAAAAGAATTACATCGGGCGATTTCTCAAGCTCATTCATTACAGCTTTCATTCGTTCTTCAAATTGACCCCGGTATTTGGTACCGGCCACAAGAGAAGCCAGATCAAGCGTAACTACACGTTTGCCAAATAAGACCCGTGAAACTTTTTTCTGTATGATTCGCAAAGCAAGGCCTTCAGCGATCGCCGTTTTACCTACACCAGGCTCACCGATAAGGATGGGATTGTTTTTCTTTCTCCTGGAAAGTATTTGTGCGACCCTTTCAATTTCTTTTTCACGTCCTACAATGGGATCTAGCCTATTATCTTCAGCCAATCGGGTTAAGTCGCGACCAAAATTATCCAGTACCGGGGTACGGGATTTTTCAGCACCCTTCTTTTCCTTGCCTGGCACCGGCATCCGGCCCCTCCAAATATTTTAGATGAATCATCATCCGGATCATCTGTATCCTGTGAAGCCATGGGGCCTTCATTTTGATATTCAAGCATTTCTTTAACTGTCTCATAATTTACGTCAAACTTATTCAGTATTTGAGTTCCCAGATTATCCTGATCACGAAGAATGGAAAGCAATAAGTGTTCAGTGCCGATAAGTTGTGCTTTAAAAATTTTAGCTTCCAGATAAGTAATTTTTAAAACTTTTTCAGATGCTTTCGTCAAGGGAATGTTGGCCAGATTTTTTATCTGATGCGTTGCCGTTCCCTTTGATATTTTTTCTATTTCATTACGAAGTTCGTCCAGTGGAACGCCCAATTTTTTAAGCACACCAACTGCAACACCTTCGCCTTCACGAACCATGCCTAAGACAAGGTGTTCTGTGCCGATGTAATCGTGACCAAGGCGTAACGCTTCTTCCCTGCTGAGTGAGATAACTTCCTTGACCCGATTGGAAAATTTAGCTTCCATAGAAGTATTATAAAATGATTATTGTAAATGTAAAGTTTTTTGTGTGTTCAACGCTATCCAATCTACAAGATTAATATTGGTAAAAAAACACAACCTGACTTTCTATTTGTTCATTTTTGAGGGACGGAGGCCTGAATATTTTCGAAGCTCCCGGGCCTTCACAAAAAATCAAATCGATCAGGCTCAAGTTCTCTACAAACGTATCTCCAAATACTTGATTATACATGACGGGGTAATAAAATTGGTAACATTGTTCCAATTTCTTAGGGTTTATAGCGGATCGAAGGTCTAAAACAGAAGCAGGAACCGATCGCGCGTAAGATTGAGTTTCCTTTATTGGCATGTCGCCACTTTAGCCATTTAAGACACATTGACAGCAATAACGCATTAAGTTCGTAAAGAAATGTGACCTTTTTAAACAATGTACCATGCAGATCCTCAGCATAATATTCGAAGAACGGAGCCTTCCCATAAGCTGATTGAAGAGTACGCCAATGGTTGTTAAGCCACTTTTGACTATAATCTAATCTAACATCAGTAATGAGTGCCTTTCCATGCTTTGCTGTAATAGGTATGACTAACTCACCTTTTCCTTTTGCTGTATAAATGTAACAACGATTTCTAAAGGTCTGCTTAATAAAATGTTCATGCTTTTCTAGTAAAATTTCATCTGCCTGCTGAATCGCCGTAAAGTAAGCGATAGAAGGAAGATAGTGTGCTTCGATTAAGACAGTCAAGCGTTGCGTTCTCTAGACTTATAAAGTTATTAGTATTGCACCAAATAGTATCAAAAAGAAAAGTTAACTGCACAACGCCCCATAAATTCTTTGAAAAATTCTCTTTTGAAAGAAAAATGGCGTTCTATACCTTCAACTTTTTACGAACTATTAAAAAAATATTTCGTTTTACACTAGCGCCCAGATTCTAATGAAAGAATTAAAGTACCTCAATAAATATCTCCTCAAGTACAAGTGGCACATAGTTTTTGGAACCATATTCGTCATCATTTCGAATATATTTCAAATTGTTCCGGCTCAACTTGTTCGGTACTCCATCAATTTGGTAGTAGATAATATACGCGTTTATCAAACTTTCTCAGGCACTGATCTTCAGGCGAATTTTTTCAAAGTCTTTGCATTTGGAATTTTGATTTACGCAGGTCTGATTTTATTAATGGCATTTCTCCGGGGCATTTTTTTATATTTTACACGCCAAACTTTAATTGTTATGTCAAGGCATGTGGAGTATGATTTGAAAAATGAAATTTTTCAACATTACCAAGTGCTCCCGCTTAGCTTTTACAGAAGAAATAATACAGGGGATTTAATGAATCGCATTTCTGAAGATGTAGGCAGGGTACGAATGTATCTTGGTCCTGCAATCATGTATGGAATAACCCTTTTTACACTATTCGCAATGTTAATCCCACTCATGTTCCACATAAGCGTGGAACTAACTTGGTATGCCCTGAGTCCACTTCCTTTATTATCACTCAGCATTTTTCTGGTGAACAATAAAGTTGAAAAACGCGCTGAAGAAATTCAGAAAAGCCAATCCAAGCTCTCTACCTTTGTTCAGGAAGCTTTTAGCGGAATCCGAGTTCTGAAATCTTTCAATCGGGAACATGAATCCATTGCGCGATTTGACCTGGAAACAGACCAATACCGTAAACAATCACTCAAGCTCACTAAAGTTCAATCCCTATTCTTTCCATTGATGATGGGACTAATTGGTCTAAGCACAATACTAACAGTATATGCAGGTAGCGCTGAAGTTATCAGAGGGAACCTGACCTTCGGTCACATTGCGGAGTTTATCATCTATGTCAACTTACTCACATGGCCGGTGACATCGTTAGGCTGGACCAGCAGCCTGGTTCAACGCGCCGAAGTTTCACAAAGAAGGATCAATGAGTTTTTGAAAACGGAGACGAACATTATATCTGAGAAAGATTTGATGAATGAAATACAAGGCAAGGTTGAATTTAGAAATGTGAGCTTTACCTATCCGGAAACAGGCATTAAAGCTTTGCGGGATATTTCTTTTACAATCAATCCGGGTGAGTCTTTAGCTATCATTGGAACAACGGGGTCGGGTAAAAGCACTGTATCAAATCTGGTTTCGAGATTATATGATGTAAGAGATGGTGAAATTTTTATTGACGACGTGTCCAATTACGCATTACAATCTTAATTCGCTCCGAAGCCAGATAGGGTATGTTCCGCAGGACGTTTTTCTCTTTAGCGATACGATCTTCAACAACATTGGATTTGGAATCAAAAATCCGGACGAGTCCAAAGTACTTCAAGCTGCGAAGGATGCAGACGTTTATGAAAATATTATGCGCTTTCCTCAGGGCTTTGCCACGCGTGTAGGCGAACGTGGCATTACACTTTCAGGTGGACAGAAGCAACGGGTTTCTATCGCCCGGGCTGTTGTACGCGAACCAAAAATCCTCATGTTAGATGACGCTCTTTCTGCGGTAGATACCAAAACAGAAAACAATATTCTCAATAGCATGAAGCGTATAATGGAAGGCAGGACGACCATTATTATTTCTCACCGTGTATCTTCGGCTAAACTTGCTAATAAAATTATTGTGCTGGTGGACGGGCTTATCGTTGACGAAGGCACGCATGAATCTCTTCTGATGAAAGAAGGTTTGTACAAGGATCTTTTTGAAAAACAAGGACAGTCCGACGTAACGGCTACGCAGGAATCTGAATAATCAAAAAACATATCGCAAGCCAACACCACCTTCCACCCGGCTCCAGCCTGGATCGGCCTGAACATCTCTAAAATATTCTAATTCCATAAAGGCTGAGATAGGTATTTTAAAGTACGCATACTCAATTCCGACCACCGCCTGGGGTCCCATAGTAAACCGTGTTCGTTCGATCCTTCCAAATTTATCCGGATCGGAGGCGCTTTCTCTGTATAAGTAAGTCATAACGCAATTTTGTGCTATTTCCACTCCCAACCTGCTCCAATATAAAATTGTAAACCCGGAGAGATTATTTTTGCGTCGATATGATAAAGGAGTTTGGCTTCGCCTATTAAATCGGAAATTACTTTATGCGTGTAGTATCTCAGTGAATCTTCTCCTGTCGCAAAAGTGTTTCTGTCGAGTTCTTCGTAAAATTTTTCAGCAAAATATCTATTGTAGAGTCCACTGGATGCCTTACCGAAGTCCGCTACAAATGCAAATCTCTTATTAGCGTAATATTTATAGGTTATAGCAAAAGGGTCGCCCAATTTAAAACCGATTCCCTGATACGGATACTTGCTGCTTTCAAAAATCGGGCAAACTGTTTTGGCTTTGGCGCCTTTTACGCGTGCGGCATTGTGATTGTAACGCTCACGGGTGTACATGCTTTTACCACCGTTGTAAATGCGTGCTTTTTGAGCCACAGCAATCTCCAGCACTCAACAGGCAAAAAATGAATAAAATAACCTTTATATAAAAGTGCATTTAGCCCCAAATATAGGCCTTTGATTTGTACTGGCCCTGGAACAACCGTCTATCGAACGATATAGGCTTTAAACAAACTCTTTATACTGCATTTTATGCAGTTGCGCATAATATCCCTCATGCAATAGCAGTTCGTCGTGACTGCCAACTTCTTTAATTTCACCTTGGTCAAGAACAATAATTTTATTTGCTTTTTGAATAGTTGACAGCCGGTGCGCGATAACAATAGAGGTTCTTCCGGTCATCATTTTTCCAATCGCATTCTTAATCATGTCCTCGGTTTCGCTGTCCACAGAAGAAGTTGCTTCATCAAGCACTAAGATTTTGGGATTGTATACCATCGCGCGGATAAACGAGATCAACTGCCGCTGCCCCACGGAAAGGGTTGCGCCGCGCTCCATCACGTTATATTGAAGTTTTCCAGGGAGGCGTTCAATAAATTTTCTAGCTCCCACAACGTCCGCGGCATGCCATGCCATTTCTTCTGTTACATCCGGATTTCCCAGTGTAATATTATTTAGAATAGTATCGGAAAAGAGGAAAACATCCTGAAGGACAACTCCGATATTTTTCCGCAGTTCGCCTAATTCGTATTCTGCAAGATCGACTCCATCTACTAATATAGATCCTCGATTAATTTCATAAAATCGATTCAGCAAATTAATGATGGAGGATTTCCCTGCGCCAGTTGCACCCACCAAGGCTACGGTTTCTCCAGGTTTAATGTCAAGGTTAATGTCTTTTAAAACATATTCCGAATCATTATAGGCAAACCACACGTGATTAAATTTAACTTCACCTTTAACATGATCTGATCTATACGTTCCATTTTTCTGGACATCCTCCATTGAATCCAATAAGTTCAATATGCGTGATGAACTTACAATACCCATCTGCAAGGTGTTATAACGATCGGCTATCATGCGTATAGGCCGGAAAAACATTTGGATATACATTATAAAAGCAATGAGCTTACCTATGGTAATGCCTGTTTCATCAAAGTTGATCACACCTTTTGCACCATACCAGACCAGCAGGCCAATGCCGGCAGCAGCTATAATTTCGGCAACAGGATAATATACTGAATAGTAAAGAACTGATCGAAGATTTGCGCGCCTATGCTCTTCATTAATTTCCTTGAATTTTTCAAATTCCCTTTTTTCGCTTCCAAAAATCTGCACAATGTTCATTCCCGTAATGTGCTCCTGTACAAACGTATTGAGATTAGACACTGCGTTGCGGACATCATTAAATGTAACTTTTATTTTTTCTTTAAATATATAAGTGCTGATCAACAGCAATGGTAAGGTGGATAAACTAAGCAAGGCTAGTCGCCAATCCTGGTAAAACATAAAGGCCAGGATAAATATGATTTGGAGCAGATCACCGACCATAGCCGCAAGTCCCTTCGCTGAAAACATCTGCAAGAGTTTCAACATCCGAGATGGTGCGGGTAACAAGCCTTCCGATGGGAGTTTTGTCAAAAAATCTTAAACGTAGACTAATAATATGTTGGTAAAGCCGAGTGCGTATGTCCCGAATGACTTGCTGCCCTAACCAGCCCGACAAATAGGTGTGAATGTACTGGGCAATAGAATGAAAAATAAGGAGCCCTAAAAGAATGATCATCATTCTGACCATGCCCTCATAGTTACCTGCAGCAACATCTTTATCCAAGGTGTATTGAATAAGAATGGGGCGGGTTGGAGCAAGAACGCCAAGAATGATCGTAAGAACGACAACACTTACAAACCTGCCCTTTGTAAGGCATTACAAATTTCATCAGTCGCGAAAGCACTGACCAATCAATAATATTACCGCTGCTTACTTTTTCTTTCTCCACTTGGTACCCGTTTGTTGATGTGTATTATACGTTAACAAAGTATATAGTTGTTCAATTTATAAAAACATGGGAAGGATATTTTACTTTTGTAAGATATAGTCCATAGGGTGGCACATTAGCACCTGCCTTTTTTCTGTCCGGCTGTGAATTATTCCCTGAAATTCCTTTATGGAAATTTTTTCCGTTCCAACATCCAATACGGTTCCAACAATGGCCCTAACCATGCCCCTTAGAAATCGATTAGCTGTAATTGTAAACTCCATGCAGATCACCTTCTTTTCGCCACTCAGCTTTTTTAATATCGCAAAGAAAGTGATTTACGTCGGTTTTTACTTTGCTAAAACATTCAAAATCATGCTCACCCAGCAACAGCGCAGAGGCCTTATTCATGGTATGAACATCGACTGTCTTAAAAAAATGCCAGGCTAATCCTTCCAGAAAGGGGTTTTTTTTTGACGTGATCCTATACTGGTAAGTACGCTCTACCGCGTTGTACCTGGCACTAGCATCAGGCCTTACCTTACGTATCGATTGAACAGATATATCTTTCGGAAGGAAAGAGTTTAATCGCTGAATAAGCACCGTCTCATCAAAAGTCTTTGTTTATATCCACATGAAAGAATTGTTGCTCGCAATGAACTCCCGTATCAGTTCGGCCACTGCCCACAATTTTTATTTCCATACGAAATATTTTGGTGAGAACATCTTCAATGATTGATTGAATACCAATGGCATTTGCTTGGCTTTGCCAGCCAGAATAATTTTTTCCATGGTAAGCAATTTCAAAAAAGAATCGCATGAGGAGAGTAATTGAGAAGATTCAAGTGTCCGCCGGATTACGATTTGATCTGCTTGTTTTTACCGTAGTTTGCAGCAAGGATTTTAACATTCTTAAATTCGTTAACCTTATAAAAAGATAAAAGGGTAAGGTTTAATTTTAGTTACTTTGCCCCAAGTTAAAGCAACACGTTTATGTGGCAAAGAATCCAAACGGTATTTCTCGTAATCGCAATTATAAGTTTAATAACGTCCATCTTTTTTCCCATTTGGTTTTTTAAGGATGGCTCCGGAAAATCACATCTTTTGTATGCTTTGCATTATACGGTTGTAGAGAATGGTGAGCGCGCCACGACCTATTTACCTTATTCACTTACTGCTATTTTTACCATCGCTTCTGCGACAATCGCTTTTATTGAAATTGGGAAATTCAAGAATCGCATGCTTCAAATGAAGCTTGGCGCTCTCAATTCCATTTTCTTAGTGGGAACCATAGGATCGGCTTTGTATTTCGCAACTCAAATGACAAATACCTATCAAAGCGCCCAATATGGATTAGGGATCTGGCTTCCGGGTATAGCTGTTCTTTGTAATCTGCTATCAAATCGTTTTATCCGACGGGATGAAAAACTTGTGCGCGATTCGGAACGATTAAGATAGTGAAGGAATTTTAGTGATATACCTCAGCAATTGGTTTTACGCGTTTTGCTGTTTGGGTTCAAATAGTTCAACTAAGTTTCCTGAAGGATCTTGAAGAAGAACCTGTTTTCCGCCTTGCCCACTTACAATTTCATTTCTAAATCTTGCTCCCTTTTTATTTAACTCGGAATAAAAAGATTCTAAGTCATCTGTTGCAATTTGAATCCGGTTCCACCCTCCGGGTGCTGGCATTTGGCCATCGGGCATCTCTTGTCCTGCTCCGCCAACACCGGGTTGATTGAGAAATAGTTGAAGATTCCCTCTGGTTAAAGCTGCAAACCCGGGTGCGGGGTGCATTTTTACTTCAAAATTTAAAAATTCCTTATAAAAGGTAATGGACTTATCAACATCATTTACAATGTATCGGATGCTCACTGTTTGGTTATCCTCCATATTTCTTGTGTTTAGATTAACAAATTTTCAAGCCTTACCTTAAAACAACGCACCATTAGGTTGCCTTGTTCTAACGCCCCAAGAATTCATTTATCTGTCGCCTCTTAAAACTACCGTTTACTTGCTACTGCTTTTTTAGCACTTCGTACAAAGAATTGTACACTTGAAGGTTTCACTCACACACAATAAATTTTTTTTGCAACTTTTTTACTGGATATAAAGTATACGCAGCCTATAACCCTCTAACAAACACTATGAAAAAATATTTGATTGGCTGTATGGCCATTCTCTCGCTAACGACGTGTGTCATGGCCCAAGAATACCGTGTTGTAACCACGATCGAGTCAATTGTGCCGATGGGCATTGGCCGGTCGCGGATCTTAGATCACAAAAACTCGGAAGACTATAAGCCGCTTACAACAGAACGTACTGACGGGAAAAAATCTGAACAAGGAGATATTAAAAGAGAAAACATCAAAATTGAAAATTTTGAGGAAACCAAACTCCTTAACTTTTATAGTATTGCTGGAATTAACTTTCAGAATATATCCTCAAACGATGCGGTGGTCTCCTCTAAACTTTCTGAGATGGCAAAGGATGGGTGGGCATTGCTTTTCGTTACCAGCGGAGTTGAAAGCGACGCAGGGGAGAAAGATGGAAATGGAATCTTTATAACCCGCTTTGTTTTCAAGAGATAATCCCTGCCAACCTGACATTTCCTAAGTAATTGGAATAACTTTTGAAATCCCTGCCAAACGCAGGGATTTTTACTTATTTACTCAAAATCTAACTTTAACTTGAAAAACTACACAATATGGCAGCTGTAAAAGAGAAAGGTAACATTTCGATCCACACGGAGAATATTTTTCCAATCATTAAGAAATTCCTCTACTCCGATCATGAAATTTTCTTGCGCGAATTGGTAAGCAACGCAGTAGATGCAACGCAGAAACTGAAGAAACTTACCTCCATAGGCGAATTTACAGGCGAACTAGGTGATCTTACGATTGAAGTTAAATTCGACAAAAAGAAAAAAACCATTACAGTCAGCGACAAGGGCATAGGCATGACTGCGGAGGAAATTAAAAAATACATTAATCAAATTGCATTTTCCGGCGCCGCCGAATTTGTAGAGAAATTTAAAGATAAAGGCGATGCCAAGGATATTATTGGAAGATTTGGTCTTGGCTTTTATTCATCTTTTATGGTTGCCGATAAAGTGGAGATCATCTCCAGATCGTATAAGATCGATGAAAACGAAGCTGCACATTGGGAGTGCGATGGCTCTACGGAATTTGAACTTACTGACACTACAAAGAAAGAACGGGGTACTGATGTGATACTACACATCAATGTAGATTCCGAGGAATTTTTGGACGAATTCCGGATCAAAGGAATTTTAGAAAAATATTGCAAGTTTTTGCCGGTCGCAATAAAATTTGGAACAACCGAAGAAAGCGTTGAAGATGGTGTGGATGCGGAAGGAAAACCAAAATTCAAACCGCTTACCAAGGACCGCATCATCAATAATACTTCTCCTCTTGTGGACTAAGTCACCTAAAGAATTAAAGGACGAAGACTATGTTAACTTTTACAAAGAACTCTATCCCTTCTCGGAAGAGCCTCTGTTTTGGATTCACCTAAATGTCGATTATCCCTTTAATCTTACGGGTATTCTTTACTTCCCTAAGGTGAAGAACGATTTCGAGATACAAAAAAATAAAATCCAGCTTTACTCTCGGCAGGTATTTATTACAGACGAAGTGAAAGATGTTGTACCTGATTTTTTAATGATGTTACACGGTGTCTTGGATTCACCTGACATTCCGCTCAACGTTTCGCGAAGCTATTTACAAAGCGATGCAAACGTAAAAAAGATCAGCCAGCATATCACAAAAAAGGTGGCCGATAAACTTTCTGAATTGTTTAAAAAGGATCGCAAAGATTTTGAAAAGAAATGGGATGACATTAATATTTTCGTAAAATATGGCATTATCAGCGATGAAAAATTTTATGATAGGGCAAAGGAATTTACATTGCTGAAAAACGTGGATGGCTTGTATTTTACACTTGATGAATATCGGGAGAAGGTAAAGGTCAATCAAACGGATAAGAATGATAGCGTTGTTTTTATATACGCGACGAATGCAGGCAAACAAGATAGCTTTGTTCATGCTGCTAAGAATAAAGGATATGATGTACTGATTCTGGATGGTGTCCTGGACAATCACTTTATTAATACCCTTGAGCAAAAACTGGAAAAAACTCAAATCAAACGGGTTGATAGTGAAACCTCTGACAAGCTCATCGACAAAGATCAAACGTCAGAAAGTGTGTTGAGCGCAGAAGAGCAAGAGCAGGTAAAAAGTATTTTTGAGAAAGCGGTCAATAACAAAAACATGACCCTGGCAATAGAGGCCATGTCTCCCGCCGAATTGCCCGTGGTTATTACCATGAGTGAATTTATGCGTCGAATGAAAGACATGGCAAAGCTCGGAGGTGGAGGCTATGGTTTCATGGGGTCAATGCCGGATAACTATAACGTTGCCATAAATGGAAACCACCCGATTGTGCAAAAAATATTAAAGGCTGAGAGCGAGGAACAGAAAATTACCTTAGCCAAACAGGCCTATGATTTGGCTCTGCTTATCACAAAATATGCTTACGGGATCAGATTTGACAAACTTTATTAAACGAAGTGTCGAGCTCACAGCTCAATAAGTTTTAATTATATTTTTCTTAAAGCGAATCTGAATAAGGTTCGCTTTTTTTTGTGACGTTTATTTTCGCTCTTTTGAAATCTCCTTCGACAAAAGGACTAATGCCGATATTTTGAAATACTATTTTTTGGGTAACTTCGTTTTTCAGTAGTTAATACACTTAAGCATGCGTTGGAAATTATATTTTTTGATGGGCTTGATCGCATACACTTCCGCTGTCGTTGCCCAAGAAGGCGACCCGGAAGAACAACGCTTTACTATCGATACGCCCGCTAGTCTCGATTTTAAAAAAGAAGAAGATCCTATTAGCTCCAAAAAGAAGAAAAAGCCCAAGAAAAAAGTATTCTATGGTGTTAAAACAAAAAAAGGTTTTACTAGAAAGGGCCAGGGCGAGCGAATCACTTATGAACTTTTTTATTACTTAAAAAAATCTGAAAAGCCCCAGACGTTTGTACGCGACATTTATTGGTACGATTTTACAAGACGGGAAATCAGAAAGACGACGACCTTCGATCCTGCTAAAGGCGTACTGCTGCACGGTCCATATGAAAAACGCCTGGACCAAATCGTTTTAGAGAAAGGAATTTTTTACAAAGGAACCAAGCACGGGCGTTGGATGAAATATAATCGCGACAGCACGTTAGTGGATAAGGATCGTTACTATCGAGGCTGGCCGAAAGAATCTTTAGTAAGTTATTACGATCCGCAGGAGCGAAACGGATGAAGGAAATGACACCTATCGAATACGGAGAGAAAGAAGGTTATTATTATTTTTTCCATGAAAACGGACAACTTGCTGTTCAAGGAGAATATCAATGGAATGAAAGGGTCGGAGATTGGACAGAATTCTATCCCAATGGAAAAAGGAAAAAAATTGTTGCTTATCCTAAAGAGCCCTTTGATGGAAAAATCAAACCCTATGTTAAAGTGGAGTGGAATGAAAAAGGGAAGGAGCTATATAGAAATAATAAAATGGCGAGTAAATAGTTTCGAGTTTAAGGTTTAAAGTTTCGAGTTTTCCAGTTCTCACTCGCGGCTCAACGCTCATGGCTGACAGCTTAGTCAGGACTCATACACTTTTTGAAATTCATTCTTGTTGAAACGATTATGATCCCTGATAAATCCTCCATTGAAGAAGCGCACCAACGCATTACAAATTATATTCAACGAACTCCTGTGATGACATCATCCACTATTGATGAAATAGCTGGATGTAAATTGTTTTTTAAATGCGAGAATTTTCAAAAAATGGGTGCCTTTAAAGCACGCGGGGCGATGAACGCCGCACTCTTATTATCACCTGAGGAGCGGAGAAAAGGGATTGCCACACACTCATCGGGTAATCACGCACAAGCTGTGGCACGCGCTGCCAAAATTCTGGGCATTAAATCCTATATCGTAATGCCAAATAATTCCTCTGAAATTAAAAGACGTGGGGTTCTTGGATACGGTGGAGAAATTTCTCTATGTGAACCCACACTGGAAGCTCGGGAAACAACATTAAAAGATGTTATTGAAAAAACAGGAGCTACTGAAATTCATCCGTTCAATAATTATGCGGTCATTGAAGGGCAAGCTACTGTCGCAAAGGAGCTTGTGGAGGATATTGATAATTTACATGTAATTGTTACTCCTGTAGGTGGAGGTGGTCTATTGAGTGGAACGGCTTTAGCGGCTAAATTCTTTTCACCTGCTGCCGGTGTAATAGGTGCTGAACCTGCCGGAGCAGATGATGCTTTCCGTTCTATGCAAAGTGGAAAAATAGAACCTTCTCAATCAAACTCTATTGCTGATGGATTGCTTACCTCCTTAGGAGAGAAAACATTCAACATCATTCGCCAAGAAGTAAAAGAAATTATTACGGCTACTGATAAGGAAATTATTTCAGCGATGCGCCTGATTTGGGAACGCCTAAAGATTGTTATTGAACCTTCTGCCGCTGTGCCATTGGCCGTTGTTCTTAAAGAAAAAGAAAAATTTTATGGCAAAAGAATTGGTATTATCCTTTCCGGGGGAAATGTAGACTTAGAAAAAGCCGCTAAACTTTTTTCGAGCACTTAACCAGGTGAATGAATCTGTCCTGGCGGCAACGTGCCCCCTTCATGTTCTGGGGTTTGCCCCACGATTGCGCTGAGCCATCCCGTCGTTGCCAATGACGTAACTTCTTTATCGATGCTAATTATTCTTTTTAAATTGATCAAAGCGTGACACGGATGATTTTTTAGGGAAGACATTATTTCTCATCTCGACATCAGCTAATTCGAAGTTAGGGTCAAGCACAATATTAACTGCCTCTTTATCTTTAATAAAGACTTTCGTAATTTCAGTTTCATTGATTCTCCAAATCTCAGCGGGAATTCTTTCAATTTCTTTAGAACCGTCTTTGTAAGTCCACTCAATAACCAACGGAGTAACCAGGCCACCGATATTTCTGAATTTGATCTGATAAATGTTTTTACCTTCTAACTTTTGTCTGATTGCATTATCATCCACGCGACTTTTAAATTCACTATACACATAATCAGGTGTATTCATGAGACTAAATTCCTTGGGCCCTTTACTGAAGTCATTCATTGCGCCTTCCCCATGACCTTCCAACTCAAGATCACCTTTCGTTACTTTCAATCTTTTCTTTTCAGGGTCGATCTTTTCAGAACGCAATCTAAACCATTTCACTTCCTTCATATCCACGTCTACATGATCTGTCGTATAGAACCAACCTCGCCAAAACCAATCAAGGTCAACCGCCGATGCATCTTCCATCGCACGAAAAAAATCAGCAGGCCCGGGATGTTTAAAGGCCCAACGTTGAGCATATTCTTGAAAAGCCTTGTCAAATAGTTCAGGCCCCATAACAGTTTCGCGAAGGATTGTAAGAGCTGCAGAGGGTTTTGCGTAAGCGTTAGCCGCGAGTTCGCCCGGTCTGATATTATCTGAAGATGTCATGATCGGCCGCATCTGGCTTTTATCGCCGCGCATAAAAGGGATCATTCCTTTAGGGGTACCGTGTGTTCCGTAAAGCTCGGGGTATCGAACGCGAATGGTTTCTTTTTCAAGAAATGTGTTTATCCCCTCGTCCATCCACGCCCATTGACGTTCATCAGAGTTCACAATCATGGGGAAAAAGTTGTGACCTATTTCGTGCACGACAACGTACACCAATGCTGTTAATGTTCCCTTCGAGTATGTACCATTCTTCTTAGGCCGCTCACCATTAAAGCAAATCATAGGATATTCCATGCCCTGATTAGCGGAGTGAATGGAGTTGGCAACGGGGTAGGGGTAGTCAAATGTGCGTTCTGAATAAATTTCCAGCGTATTCTTAATTGCTTTGGTGGATTCCCTTTCCCATAGTGGATTTCCTTCCTTAGGATATAACGATTGAGCAAGAGGAGTTTTGCTTCCAACTTTTACAGCCTGAGCATCCCAGATAAATTTCCGCGAACTGGCAAAAGCAAAGTCGCGAACATTTTCAGCGTAAAATTCCCAGGTAGCTTTCTTTAATGATTTCGTTTTTTCTTTTTGTATTGCCTCTTTTTCAGTTACGATAAATACAGGTGCATCAAAAGTTTTCTTTGCTTTTTCGTAGCGGGCCAAGTGTTCTTTCGATAAAACTTCTTTCGGGTTTTGAATAGTTCCCGTAGCTGCTACGATATGATCCGCAGGTACCGTAATGCGAACGCGATAGTTACCAAATGTCAGGGCAAATTCTCCCTGACCAAGATACTGTTTGTTTTTCCATCCTTCATAATCATCATAGACGCACATGCGCGGAAACCACTGACCAAAAGTGTAAACATAGTTTCCATCCTCAGGGAAAAACTCGTATCCGCCACGGCCGTCAAACATTTGCCTGTCAGATTCAGTATAAGTCCAGTCAATGGACAGAATAAATTTTTCGCCTGTCTTTAATGGACTTGGTAAATCTATACGCATCATGGTGTTGTTAATGATGTAGTCAAGGTTTTTTCCCGCAGCATCCTTTACAGATTTGATCGTAAAACCGCCTTTATAATCGGAAACAATAATACCCGTCGCGGTATTGAAAAAAGCCGCAGGTATAGAGTCTTTTAAAACACCCGTGTTAGTTTGATTCGTTATACTTTGCTCCGCAAAAATATTTTGGTCAAGCTGAAGCCACAAAAATCGCAACGCTTCCGGAGCATTGTTATAATACGTTATGGTTTCCGATCCGGTGAGAAGTTGATTATCATCATTGACCTCAGCCTTGATTTCGTAGTCAGCGCGTTGTTGCCAATAATTTGATCCAGGCGCGCCTGAGCCCGTACGATAGCTATTTGGTGTGGGTAGCGCTTCCCCCAATTGTTCAAATTTTCCCTTCCACTGATTCTGAGTTTGGCCTTTAAGAATAAAAGGGAAAAGGAAAATAAATATATAAATGGATCTCATTGAATATCTTTTCAAGTTAGTTCACTTTCTTTTTAAAGGAATCAAACTTGGATGGACTACCACTCGGTCTTGGAAAAACATTGTCTTGCAAATCAATATCAGTTAACTCCTGGTGTGGATCAAGTACAATATTGATGACTTCCTTTTCCTTAATAAAGACCTTATTTACTTTTTTTTCATTTATCCTCCAGATTTCGGCAGGAATTCTTTCTATCTCCTTCGTCCCATCAGCATATGTCCACTGAATGATTACGGGCATCACTAACCCACCTTGATTGGAAAGGCTTATCTCATATATATTTTTATTTTCTAACTTTTGCATAATCGCTTTGTCATCTACTGCTACTGAAAAATTCACCATTGAACCGTCGGTCGGTTGCCACCAGGCTAAAAGGCTCAGGTCCATTAGCAAAATCTTGAAATTTTTTGTCGCTTTGTTTTGCCGACAGATCTTCCTTTTTTGTTACAGCTTCTTTTTTCTCCACCGCGGGTTGCTCCTGTCGCATCTTATACCATTTAACCTGATCGATGGATTGATCACAATTATCCGTGGTATAAAACCATCCTTTCCAGAACCAATCCAAGTCAACCGCGGAGGCATCTTCTATCGTGCGGAAAAAATCGGCAGGCTTAGGATGTTTAAAAGCCCAACGTTCTGCATACTCTTTAAACGCTTTATCAAAAAGAGCTGGCCCCATAATAGTTTCACGAAGGATATGTAACCCAGTTGCCGCTTTCCCGTACTGCTCATTCCCCAATTTGATAATTTGTTCGGCATTCGTCATCAGAGGGCGCATCGATGTTTTATCACCTTTAAGATAAGGTGCCATCTCCGAAGGTATACCGCGCTTCCAATTCATGTCCGGATATCGTTCTAGCTCCGTAAGCAATTGTACAAAACTATTAATTCCTTCATCCATCCAGGGAGTCTGTCGTTCGTCACTGTTAATGATCATGGGAAAGAAATTGTGGCCAACCTCGTGCACAATGACACCGATCATTCTTTGTCTGGTACTAGCCGAATAGTTTCCATCTTTATTGGGTCTGCCATGAGTTAAGACAAATCATCGGGTATTCCATTGCAATGCTTGCCGTATGAACAGAAGTGGCAACCGGATAAGGATAATCCATGGTGAATTTAGAATAAACTTCCAATGTATTCTTCACTGCTTTTGTTGCTTCCTTCTCCCACAGCGGATTCCCTTCTTTCGGATAATATGACATAGCCAAAGGAGTTTTGCTTCCAAGCTTTACGGACTGAGCATCCCAAATAAATTTACGCGAGCTAGCAGAATGCAAAATCTCTAACATTTTCAGCATGAAATTCCCACGTCTTTTTTTGCGTTGATTTTGTTTTTTCCTTCTGAATAGCTTCCGCTTGAGTGACTATAATAACGGGTTTGTCGTACGCCGATCTTTGCTTTTTCAAAACGATCTAATTCCATTTTCGATAATACTTCATTTGCATTTTGCAAGGTGCCAGTAGCTGCCACGATATGATCAGCGGGCGTTGTTATTCGTACCTTATAATCACCAAATGGCAGTGCAAATTCTCCCTTGCCAAGAAATTGTTTATTCTGCCAGCCCTGATAATCATCATACACACACATGCGAGGAAAAAATTGAGCTATGGTATAAATATAGTTGCCATCCTCAGGAAAAAATTCCATCCCGCTGCGCTGACCGAAAACACTCCGGTCAACAATATTGAAAGACCACTCCACTGCAAAAGAATATTTTTCACCTGGAGCAAGCGGTTGCGGCAAATCAATCCGCATCATCGTATTGTTAATCGTATGGGGCAAGGGTTTTCCATTCGCTTCTTTAACGCTTTTTATTGTAAATCCTGCCTTAAAATCCGAAACCTCAGCTGCATACGTTTTGGCGTCCGCCGAATCTTTCACAATACCAGTGCGTAACGTTGCCCAACGTATTTTCCTTTGAAAGAATATTTTGATCAACCTGAAGCCATAGATATTTCAATCCATCCGGTGAATTATTGGTATACGTAATCGTTTCTGTTCCGGAAATGCTGTTTGCAGTTTCATTTAATTCAACACTGATAACATAGTCAGCTTTTTGTTGCCAGTATTTTGATCCGGGTGCTCCTGAGCCCGTGCGATATTCATTGGGCGTTGGCAACATTTGTCCAAGTTGTTCAAACTTGCCCTCCCATTTAGGAACCTCCTGCGCCATCTGCTATCCGCGAAATCAGAATTAGTACAATAATTAAAAATGGCTTCATGGCACTATTTCATCAATAGCTTAACAGTTCAATCCAACCAATACATATTTTCTTTCATCAGAACCAGAGCAATACCAGCAATAGCAGACGAAATAACCATTTTCCAATCCCTTCGGTTCAAACCAAATAAATCCACCAAAATGAAGGCTGCAGTCATGAAAATAGTGACAATGATTAATTGGCCCAGTTCCAGCCCCAGGTTAAACGCCAGAAGTTGAATTAAAATATTTTCATCTTTGCCAAGGATAGCGCGCAAGTAGGAGGAGAAACCAAGGCCATGAATTAACCCAAAGAAGCCTGCAAAAAAATAGTTGATGTTTACACGATCGGCAAAGTTGTTTTCATTTTTAAAAAGATTAGAAACCGCCGTAATAAAAATAGTAAGGGGAATCAGAAACTCGATCAGCTCGACTTTTACAGAAATGATTCGCAAGGTAGATAGTGCCAAGTGTTATAGAATGTCCTATAGTAAATGCAGTCACTAAAATTAATATCTGCTTCCATTCCCGGGTCAGGTAAAGAGCACACAAGGCAACAACAAAAATAATGTGATCATAACCGTTTGTATAATCCAAGATATGGCTCTTGCCTAGCCCAAAATAAAGTTGAAATTCGCTCATGACCGTTGTAACCCTTAAACCCCAAGTATACTAGATTATTTTATTAAGATGGTTTCAGATTATTTAAGTGGGACTTCCACAAAAAAAGGAATCGCTTGTAATCCTGTCCGGTATTATTTTTGAAAAGGTATCTTGCAAGCTTATAAGAATAAATGCTGGGAACGTTTTCTTTTATTTATATTTTCCGAATCATGGCGTTGATCGGCGAAATCCATCCTTTGCATGTTTCCGTGACAGAAATTGAAATGGATGAAAAAGACAAACGCCTTGAAATTATGATGCGGGTATTCGTTGATGATCTTGAGACTACTTTGCGCAGAGAACTTAATCAACCTGAATTGGATATTCTTAGTTTATCCACCAATAGGCGGGATGAGATTGTGTCTAGTTACCTAAAAGATCATTTTAAGATTTCATTGGATTCTAAAACTCAAAAAACAAACTACATTGGGAATGAACAGGAAGGCGATGCCTTTATCTTTTACATCGAAGTGCCAAGTGTTAAAAAATGGAAGACCATTCAGATTCAGAACGACATAATCATAGATACATATTCAGATCAATCAAACCTAATTCATGTGACTGTTCAGGAAAAAGTAAAAAGCTTGCGGTTGACCAAAAGCAATCCCGTCGATAATCTCACGTTTGATTTATAAAAAAAATCCCATCTTCGCGTGAATTCTGTAGGTATGAAAAGGTTTTTTGTTATTGTTATTCTTGCTTTGGCCTTCCTTTCAGCATGCGAATCAGATAAGGAAGACTGCGTATTTAAACCCGATCTCACCTCCAGAGTCGAGTTGGATTTCCAAATGCTGCAAGACTCGCTCGTCAGCATCAATTCCAAAGATGACCTTGTAGAGCTGTTTACGGCACAACCCGCTCTTCGCGATTATATATTTCGCCGCAGTGAATATCCCAGCGACTCTGTCTTCATCGATGAACTTTATAGTCGCTTCACTAATCCCCACTTCGATACTTTATTTTCAGAAACTAAACGAATTTTTGGGGATGCTTCAACTATTAAAAGTCAATTCGAAGAAGCTTTTTCTAACATCAAATATTATTATCCGAATTTTACACCTCCCAAAATTCAAACTATTATTTCGGGATTAGACACTGATCTTCTCGTCACGGATTCTTTAATTATCGTTAGTCTGGATTTTTTCCTTGGAAGAGGCGCAAAATATCGTCCGAAGATGTACGAATATTTACTTCGCAAATACGATCCGAACGATATCGTACCTTCTTGTATGCTGATCTATGGAATTAGCAATCGCTTCAACAAAAATCAAGTAAACGATCACACCGTAATAGCCGATATGGTCGCATATGGTAAAGCATTTTACTTTGCTAAACACATGTTACCCTGTGTACCCGATAGCGTTTTCATCTGGTATACACCGCAAGAAATGAACGGTTCAAAGAAAAATGAAGATTTAATCTGGGCCCGCTTTATTGAAAGCCAGGTGTTATTTTCGACCAATAAAAAAGTGAAGCAAGATTATTTGGGAGAAAGACCAACAACGATCCAGGTAGGGGAAAAATGCCCAGGTCGAATTGGACAATGGGTAGGTTGGCAGATCATAAATACATACACAAAAAGCCATCCTGAAATAGAATTGCCAAAATTAATGGCTTTGGATAATGCTCAAACAATTTTTAAAGAATCTAAGTATAAGCCAGGCTAGGCAAGTTTTCGAGTTTCAGGTTTCGAGTTTCGAGTTAGGTCTCGAGTTAACGAGTGCTCCCAAACTTTAAATCGGGCAAAACTCAAAACTAGAAACTCGAAACTCTCCTTCTCTACTTATATTTGAAATCAAACTAATTAATACCCAATGCGCAAAAAAATAGTAGCCGGAAATTGGAAGATGAATAAAACCCTGGAGGAAGCTAGCATGCTGGCTTCCGAAATTAAAGCCATGGTAGAGGATGAAGCAAAGGGAAATACAATTGTAATTCTATGCAGTCCATCTTTGTATCTCCTTCCAATTAAAAATATTCTTGGAAATACTTCCCGCATATTTATTGGCGCACAAAATTGCAGCGAACACGAATCCGGAGCATATACAGGTGAGATATCAGCAGCAATGCTGAAGTCAGCCGGAGTACCTTATGTTATTGTTGGGCATAGTGAGCGCCGACAATATTTCGGTGAAAATGGCCCGTTGTTGGCAAAAAAAGTTGATGTCGCCTTAAAATACGGCCTTACTCCTATATTTTGTTGTGGAGAACCTCTTGACGTTCGCGAACGCAATAGTCATGAAGCTTTGGTAAAAAAACAAGTGGAAGAAAGTCTCTTTCATTTGGAATCATCAAGCCTGCAAAAGGTGATAATTGCTTATGAGCCGGTCTGGGCGATTGGCACAGGGAAGACCGCAACATCACAACAAGCTCAGGATATGCACGCCGTAATTCGCAAGCACCTGGCAACAAAATACGGGCAAGCGTAGCTGAATCTATTTCAATCCTATACGGCGGAAGTGTAAACGCTGCCAATGCAAAAGAATTATTTGCTTGTCCGGATGTAGACGGTGGATTGGTAGGGGGAGCGTCATTAAAATCCCGGGAGTTTACGGAGATAGTGAAGTCCATTTAGTTTGCTGTTAAAATTGTACTAAGGATTCTAATAATAATCGGTAATAGGTTTTTTTCGTATGCGAGGACCGAATACCTATCACTAAAAAAGTATTTCAGTTAATTGGTGTACGGTAGACACCTCGTACCTCGTACCTCGCAAATCGTACCTTACCAACTATGTACCATTCCCGCCTTCAAGTATTCTGCACTCCTGACTATTCCGAAATCCTTATGGCTGAAATTGCTGAGGTGGGATTTGATACGTTTATGGAAACTGAGAAAGGATTTGAAGCCTATGTTGAGATGGAAAAGTATGACAAAGAACAACTTCAACAAGTCAAAGAAAAATATAGCATTCAGACACCCCTTTTTTTTTATCAGGACCGCATTCAAAAACAAAACTGGAACGAAGAATGGGAAAAAAATTGCGAACCTATTGTTGTGGAAGACAAATGTTTGATCAGAGCCGAGTTCCATAAAATCGAAACAGAAGTATCCGTACGAACTTATTATTACTCCCAAAATGTCTTTTGGAACTGGTCATCATCAAACCACTTACCTGATGATAAAAAATCAGATGACGATCGATCACGAGGGGAAACGGGTTATGGATGCAGGATGTGGAACTGCGATCCTGTCCGTTATGGCATGCAAGCTAGGGGCGAAGGAAGTAGAAGCTTTTGATATTGATGAATGGAGCGTAAGCAATGGAAGAGAAAATCTTGAAGTAAATGGTTGTCCGAACATTAATCATCAGCAAGGCAAACTAGGCGACTTAAATTTCAAAGGATACTTTGATATCATCCTTGCTAACATCAACAAAAATGTTCTGTTAGAGGAACTCAAGTTGTATAAAAAATATTTAACCCCGGGAGGTTTGCTCTTACTTAGTGGTTTCTATGTCGATGACTGCCCGGATCTCGTGAAAGAGGCCGCGCAGTATCACCTCACTGAAGTAAACCGCGATGAACGAGAAAACTGGGCAGCCTTACTGCTAAGTAATACCGCTAAAAAGTAAGAAGTAAGGGTAATTGGTCCTGTCTCCTTTGGTACCTGTTACAGACTCCCAACCTACCATGTGTACTAGCACATCTCCAGTAATATAATTTTTACAGCTGGAGTTTCATCCATGACTTCTATCCCTGTATATTTCTTCCTCAATCCGTATCCATATGAAGCCAATCGATATTACAAAACTCTCCCTCATGATGATGCTGGAGTACTTTATCTGGGGCTCGTGGTATGTCACGATGAGCACATATATGTCGGTGAACCTTAACTCATCCGGGGTACAGATCTGCCTCAGCATACAGTGCCTTAGCAATTGCAACAATGATCTCTCCTTTCTTTGTGGGAATGGTAGCTGATCGTTATTTTTCAGCTCAGCGAATCATGGGCGTGCTTCATCTGATTGGCGCTGTCTTGCTTTATTTCGCCACCCAAATTGCGAGATAATACGAACATTCTACTGGATCATTCTGCTTTATTCTTTGTTATACATGCCCACTATTGCGCTTTCCAATAGTATTGCTTTCCACCAAATGAGTGATCCTGGAAAACAATTTCCCTGGATCCGAGTTTTTGGAACTGTGGGATGGATTGTTGCAGGACTAATGATCTCTGCGCTTCAAATTGAGAAATCGGCTCTTACCTTTCACATGGCTGCTATCTCCTCCTTGGCTCTTGGAATTTTAAGTTTTATCCTGCCCAATACTCCGCCGAAAGGAAAAAATGCGGACGCGTCAGTTTCGAATGCTTTGGGTGCTGATGCCTTTGTATTATTCAAAAACAAACCCTACCTGATTTTTTTTATCGCTGCCATATTGGTTTGTATTCCATTGTCCTTTTATTATGGATTAGCTAATCTTTTTCTTAATCAAGCTGGCATGGAAAACGCCGCTGGTAAGATGACTATGGGACAGGTGTCTGAAGCGCTATTTATTCTTGCCATTCCATTCCTATTCAACAGCATCGGCGTAAAAAACATGATCATTACTTGGAATGATTGCCTGGATACTTCGCTATGTTGTGTTTTGCTTATGGAAATATCGATTCGAATATATGGATGTTATATGCTGGAATTATCCTTCACGGAATTTGTTATGACTTCTTCTTTGTCACGGGATATATGTACACCGAAAAGAAAGCAGGTGAAAAAATAAAAAATGCTGCACAGGGATTGTTTACTTTCGCAACGTATGGTCTAGGGATGTTCATCGGAACCTGGTTCTTCGGAGAAGTAGCGGATCATTACACCGTAAATGGAGTACATTCAACTGGCGAAACATCTGGTATGTTCCAGCGTAATCGCTTTTTTTGTTCTTATTTATTTCCTGTTTTTCTTCAAAGAAAAAAAGAATATTCAACAAGCCAGCTAACATCAAACTTATGAACTATAAACTAGTATCCATATGAAAATAGCAATGCTAGGTTCCGGTTTTATCGGACGATTTTATGCCGACTCCCTTCAGGGTTACAGAAGCAAGGATAAAATCGTCAGCATTTATTCACGCAAAGAAGAAAGCGCTAAAAA
This sequence comes from uncultured Bacteroidota bacterium, assembly GCA_963837415.1. Lineage (GTDB taxonomy): Bacteria > Bacteroidota > Bacteroidia > Cytophagales > Cyclobacteriaceae > Chryseolinea. The sequence continues at coordinate 1,328,834 of CAWING010000013.1, forward strand.
ATTTGCAAAGGATTACAAGGTAGCGTTTGCGACAACTAATATGGAAGAAGCGATCAACCGTCCCGAAGTGGAAGTGGTTTGTATTTCCTTCCCAACAACCTTCACGAAGAAGCCGTCATGTTATGTTGCAAACATAAAAAAGCTGTAATGACTACAAAACCTCTGGGAAGAAATGCCGGGGAGGCAAAGCGAATGCTGGAAGCGGTTGAAAAAGCAGGAATCTTTAACGGTTATCTGGAAGATCTGGTGTACACACCCAAATTTATCAAAGCACACGAAAGCGTTAAAGAACGGAGCGCTGGGAAGAATTCTTTGGGCAAAATCACGAGAGACCCATCCCGGTCCGCACAGCGACTGGTTTTGGGATATCGAACAAGCGGGTGGTGGATGTATCCTCGACCTGGGATGTCATTGTGTTGAAATAACGCGAAGCTATATCGGCAAAGACATCAAGCCAATCGAAGTGATGTGCTGGGCGGACACGCAGGTAAAACCAATTGATGCAGAAGATCATGCCATTGGGCTCGTGAAATATGAAAACGGCGCAATCGCTCAGTTTGAAGTAAGCTGGACGTTTCGCGGCGGCCTTGATTTGCGCGATGAAGTGATGGGTACCGAAGGAACAATTTGGATAAACAGTTTTTTACGAACAGGTTTTGAAATGTTTACAACAGGCAAGGCGGCGAATTACGTTTCTGAAAAAGCTGAAAGCAATACAGGATGGCTATTTCCAGTAGGGGATGAGTTAAATGAACTGGGATACAACCATATGTTCATGGATATGTTTGAAAGCCTTGAACAAGAGAAACAGCCAAAGGAAACATTTTATGACGGCTATGTTGTAAACTCCGTTCTTGGATGCCGCCTATAAATCCGCGAAAACAAAATTATGGGAACCGGTAAAACTCGACGTCTGGCGCGGAAAAACCGGAGTATTAAAAGATAGCCACCTCCAGGAATATGACGCAGACAATTACCTGGTAAAGGAAGAAGTAACCCATTATGGAGCGAAAAAAGTTATCTTAAAGAACAAGAAGACCGGAAAAATTATTGAGAAAGTTTTGGAATAGTTTAGCTGGCATTTTCCTTAAAAAGCTGGACAAATTTTTCACTTAGCATACGTCTTGAATAGGTAGACTCTGCCAGCAAGCGACTTGCCTGCTGGTATTGTTTTAATCGTTCGAAGTCTTCTATAAATGGTTCAATTTTCTTTACAAAAGTCGCGGAATATTTTGGGTCGATGTAAATTCCGCAATGTTGCTTTTCTATCTCCTCCTTGATCCAACCGCCGAAGTTAATAACTATCAATTTACCCGCTGCCAGGCCATCAAAATACTTATTAGGTGATCCGGTTTCAAGAATGGGAATTGGTTTGTAACAGATAAAGGTTGCATCCGTAACATTCATCACCTCCTTTACGCCATCGCGATTTTGAAAAGAAATGAAGGACAGATTTTTTAACTGATGCTGTATCACCGAACGCTGGAAATATTCCAGTAAAGCTCCTTCACCACAAACCAAAAAGTGCAAAGGCTGTTCAGCTTTTTGACTGGCACGAGCGCAATCAACCAAAAAATCCAACCCATTCGCCAATCCGACAGCGCCAATATAAGAAACAACAAATTTTCCCTGAACCCGAAACTTTTCAATTAAGCCTCGGTCTTTTGGTTCCGGATTATAAAAATCCGTGTCTGACATATTCGGCAAAAGATGCACCGTTTTTCCCGGGACTTTTTTATGAACGGAGGCCTGAATCATTGAAGATAACGCCACCACCGATGAAGCTTGCGAATAAATAAATTTTTCAAGGCGATACAACACCTGCTTGAAAAAGTAATTTTTAACAAAGCCCATCTGAATAGGAGCCTCCGGCCATAAATCACCTACTTCAAAAATGTAATTTATCTTGTACCGGACTTTAATCCATAACGCGGCTAACCCAATGGTTAATGGAACAGAAATAGCATAACAAACTTTTATGCCCTGTATTTTTCCTGCTAGCCGGACCACGCCAAGAATATAGCGCAAAAAAGAAATACTACGCTTCCAAAAACCAAAATGATTATGATAAATGATCGGCAAATAATGTATTTCAATACCTTCAACGATTTCCGTTTTATACTCACCTGCATTATGAGCCGTAATTACAACGGCTTGTATTTGATGTTGGAGGAGCGCCTTTGCGAGATAATATGAACGAATCGCACCTCCCCGTTGAGGTATATTGAAATGCTGATGAAGAATCAAAACTTTCACTTTGCAAAGAAAAGAATAGTTGCCAGTCTACAGACTATAGCCAAAGCGTTTTTTAATTGCGTATTTTTATTATCCTGATTCAATGTCATTTGGTTAAGCTGAACATTTAAATCACATTTTTTTAGAAGCAGTCTTAAACCGCAGAGGAAAAAGACAGAGATAAATACATTCGAGAGCCGCAGAGTTGGATATTATAGAGGCTCTGCGGTTTTCTCTGCGTAATTTTTCTCGGTATTCCTCTGCGGCTAAAAATTTCACGATTTAAATTTAAAAAGCTTAACTAAACGACATTCTATTCTGATTCTTAAAAGTTTCACAGTCCATAATAATCAATAATTACATGTATGGATTTTTTTACTAATTCCCACTTTGTAGCTTAAAGGAAAAAAACTATGAGTGGAAAAATTCTAGCGACGATCATTCTGATCTGCATGTTTAAATCTTCTGTTGCCCAGGTCAAGCTTTTTAATGGCAAAGATCTAACCGGATGGAAGGTGCACGGCACCGAAAAGTGGTATGTAGAAAATGGAGAATTAATTTGTGAAAGCGGGCCCGATAAACAGTATGGCTATCTGGCTTCTGACAAAGATTATAAAAATTTTGAGCTGACGGTAGAGTTCAAGCAGGAATCCAACGGAAACAGTGGTGTATTCTTTCACAGTTCAATTGAAGGCACAAAAATAACCGGATGGCAAGCTGAAGTTGCCCCAAAAGGCCACAATACTGGAGGAATTTATGAATCCTACGGACGGGAATGGTTGATAAAACCTGCACCCGAGCTTGACAGTAAATTAAAGGAAGGTGAATGGAATACTCTTAGTTGTTAAAATGAATGGTGATGTAGTGGAAACATTCCTGAACGGAACGAAAATGATTACGCTTAAAGATGATAAAATAGGAGCAGCTACTGGAAAAATTGCACTACAAATTCACGATGGTGGAGGCGTAAAAGTGCGTTGGCGAAAGGTTGAAATCAAGGAACTATAAAAAATAAGTTCTCCACCCTTCTAGAGTGGAGAACTTTATTTTCATCATGACCGCTCCTGCAATGTTTTGGAGTAGCTCAAAATAGAAAGCACGGTGCTGGAGGATGGCTCAACTCAGCCTCATCCATGTCTCTTTTCATGGAGCAAAGCTCGTTATAAAGTGCTTTCAATTCACTGTCGAGAAGAAGGGCTTTGTCAATCCTCCTGTTCTCCTCCTCCGTAGTCTCGCGGTATAAATACCTGATCAAGTCCGTTTGGGTAAAAGTTTGTATCATAGGCTCTGTGTTTGATCATCTTCTTCCGCAGATTGATGAGCGCATACCGCATTCTTCCCAATGCCGTATTAATGCTCACATCTGTGCGTTCAGCGATCTCCTGAAAACTCATCTGCAGATAGTGCCTCATAATGAGCACTTGCTTCTGCTCCACAGGCAGCTCTTTTATATAATCTCTCAGTTTTGTACGCGTATCCTTGAAGACTTGTTTGTCTTCGGCAGATTCATCCGCAAAATCCATCGAGTTAAAAAGTTTGCTACCATCTTCCAATACCACTTCGGGATATCGTTTGTTCTTTCTGAAATTATCGATCGCCAAGTTATGGGCAATGCGACTAATCCAAGGCAAAAACTTGCCTTCCTCGTTATACCTTCCACCACGAATGGTGTTGATGGCCTTAACGAAGGTCTCTTGCAATAGGTCTTCGGCGGTATACCTGTCTTTAACGATCAGGTAAATCGCTGTAAAGATCCTTGATTTGTGTCGGTGTAGGAGCATTTCGAAAGCTTCATCGTTACCGTTTTGATAGAGCGACACTAGTTGGGAGTCGCTTAATCTGCTGTCAATCATTCTGTCTCACTTTAGGTAACGTAGAGTCTCTTTCGATATTGTATGGGGGTTATTAGAACAAATTGGTTTGAAAAGATATAAAGTTTTTAGTACTCGGCCAAAAAAAACTAAAAAAATTCTTGCCTGTCATACAATTTGTTTAGCTAATTGCTCCAAATTCCAGCGTCTGTTATTAGTATGGCTATAAGCAAGAAAAAAATTATTAAAAGTCTCGAAAATCTGTCTAAAGATTTAGTTGAATTAATCCATCAGCAATATCCAAATGGCTATCAGGGCAAGCATCTCACGCATCACCAATGCAAAAAAAGAGCCGATTTTTGTTTTCCCCCTTGACACAGAGGAAGCGATTTATCTGGTAAAGGTTCCTGTTACAAAAAACAGCTCAGGAGAGTATGATGTAGATCCCAAAGAAGAAGAGCCAGATTTAGAGAAAGGGGAAGATGGATTTGATACCGGAGCTGATTTTGAAGCAGGAAGTGACGATACGCGAGGCTGATTACGATGCCGATGGCGGAGGAACGAGGAAGCCGTGAAGCAAGCTACGATCCTGATTTCGATACTTAGTTTAATCCTTTTGTAAAAAGAGGTCAACGTAATACCGGTTTTATGTTGTCAGCATTCCATTACCTTAAAAAAATCTGTTCCGCAATCTTGCTGGAAATTTTGACCGCAAAGGGAGAATTACGAAAATACATTGATCAGCTTCAATTTTAGAGTGTTGCTGCTTTCCAATTGTAAATCCTTAAGTTATCGCTCATTCTCCAAACTTTAAATTGAAAAGTTAAGTTTACCCAAAGGTAATTGAAAGAACAATTTTGAACGCATCGGTAATTCAGCAGTCTTTATCCAAGGATTCTTTTTTAGATGAATTGGATCCTAAAAGAGTATATCATCATTAAACGTGCGCGGGTTAACAACCTGAAAAATCTGAGTGTCGCTATTCCCCGAAATAAACTTGTCGTTATAACAGGACTTTCCGGATCAGGAAAATCTTCCTGGCGTTCGATACACTATTTGCTGAAGGCCAGCGCATGTACGTGGAAAGTTTGAGCTCTTATGCCCGCCAGTTTTTAGGAGGATGGAAAAGCCGGAGGTTGACTATATCAAAGGTGTCTCTCCTGCGATTGCGATCGAGCAAAAGGTAAATACCCGAAATCCAAGATCGACAGTTGGCACGACCACTGAAATTTATGACTATCTCAAACTTTTGTATGCCAGAATTGGAAAAACATATTCTCCAGTCAGTGGAAAGGAAGTAAAAAGAGATACGGTCACGTCCGTCGTTGATTTTATTAACAAGTTCACAGCTGGAACCCGCGTGATGATTGCTTGCCCTCTAACCATAAAAAAAGGACGAAAGCTGAACGATGAATTAAATCTCTTGTTAAGCAAAGGTTATGCTCGCATTCTAATGAATGGCGAGGTGAAGTTCATTGAAGAACTACTATCCGGGCCTACGCCCACAAAAACGAAAAAAGTAGCTTCCAAAGATAAAATCTGCTCTCCCAGTTTATGAAATCCTAATTGATCGGGCGAGCGTAAATCCTGAAGATGAGGACACAACTTTCCGACTTTCGGATTCCGTTCAAACTGCTTTTTTTGAAGGAGAAGGTGATTGCACAGTCTACGTTGAAGGAAACGATAAATGTAATTTTTCTGATCGCTTCGAACTGGATGGCATGCTGTTCACTGAGCCTTCCATAAATTTTTTCAGCTTCAACAATCCTTTTGGAGCATGTCAAACGTGTGAAGGCTTCGGCAAAATTATCGGCATTGATGAAGATCTGGTCATTCCGGATAAATCACTTTCTGTTTACGAAGGCGCCATTGCTCCCTGGCGAAGTGAAACTATGGGAGAATGGCAAAAACCTCTGTTGAAAAATGGGATCAAGTTTGACTTTCCCATCCATCGCCCTTACAATGAATTAACCAATGACACAGCAGGAACTACTCTGGAATGGCAATGAATATTTTGATGGCTTACATGAATTTTTCAAATACCTGGCAACTAAGACAATCAAAATTCAATACCGCGTGTTGCTGTCACGTTATCGCGGAAGAACTATTTGCCCGGATTGCAAAGGGACACGACTTCGAAAGGATGCCCAGTATGTAAAAATTGCAGACACTTCAATCACGTGATCTCGTGTTGATGCCGATTGAAGACATGATGAACATTTTTCACCAAGCTTAAACTTCCTGACTACGACAAAAAAATTTCAGACCGTATCCTCAGCGAAATCAAATCGCGGCTGGAGTACATGGATAAAGTCGGGCTTGGCTACCTCACCTTAAACCGTCTTACGTCTACACTTTCAGGGGGAGAATATCAGCGCATCAAACTTGCAACTTCTCTTGGAAGTGCACTAGTAGGTTCGATGTATGTATTGGATGAACCAAGTATCGGTCTTCATCCCCGGGACACCGACCGGATGGTAGATGTTTTGAAATCGTTGCGCGATCTCGGCAATACCGTGATCGTTGTAGAACATGAAGAAGAAGTCATGCGCGCAGCGGACCAGATCATTGACATTGGCCCGGAAGCAGGAACCCATGGAGGAGAGTTAGTATTTCAAGGAGCGATATGCGATTTAAACGGACTGGTAAATTCGCATACCACAGATTATTTAAGTGGCAAGGAAAAAATTCCAGTTCCAAAAAACAGGCGCAAGTGGAAAGATTCCATTACTGTGTTTGGAGCCAGAGAAAATAATTTGAAAAACCTTACCGTAAAATTTCCACTGGGAATACTAACGTTGGTAACTGGTGTTAGTGGTTCGGGTAAATCAACACTCATCAAAAAAATTCTTTATCCTGCTGTTGGCCGTCTGTCCAGTTCGGTAGCAGAATCACCTGGAAAGTACGATAAACTGGAAGGTGATTATTCGAAAGTGACCCAGGTAGAATTTGTCGACCAGAATCCAATTGGCAAATCATCTCGGTCAAATCCTATCAGCTACGTAAAAGCTTATGACACGATCCGGCAATTGTATGCTGATCAGCCGTTGGCAAAACAGCGCGGATATAAACCTTCCCATTTTTCCTTTAACGTGGAGGGTGGACGCTGTGAGACGTGCCAGGGCGAAGGGGAGATCAAAGTGGAAATGCAGTTTATGGCCGATATATTCCTGAAATGCGAAAGCTGTCATGGTAAACGTTTTAAGCAGGAAGTTCTCGAGGTTGAACACAACGGAAAAAATATTGCCGATATTCTTGATCTAACTGTGGAAGAAGGCCTCGCGTTTTTCCGCGATAAAAAAAGCATTTACGAAAAAATTCTTCCTTTAAATGATGTCGGCTTAGGCTATGTTAAGCTCGGCCAATCATCAAATTCTTTAAGTGGAGGTGAAGCACAACGCGTAAAGCTCGCTTCGTTTCTAGGAAAAAATTCCGCAGAAGGCCATATCCTATTTATCTTCGACGAACCCACCACAGGACTTCACTTCCATGACATCTTTAAATTGTTAAAAGCAATAAACGCCCTGGTTGACGAAGGACACAGCGTCATCATTATTGAACACAACCTCGAAGTTATTAAATGTGCCGACTGGATCATTGATCTAGGTCCGGAGGGAGGAGAGAAAAAAGGAGGTAACATTATGTTTGAAGGTACTCCTGAAGATATGGTTAAGAACGGGAAGGGTTATACGGCGGAGTTTTTGAAAAAGAAGTTGGGGTAGAGTTAAAAAGAATGTAAGTGTAATTACGCATACCTGTAAGGATAAGCGTAATACATATATTAGATTGTTGAAGGCAACGTTTCCACCACCTAAAAGAAATGAAAAATTATACAATCATCTTTTTAGTCTTATTAATCTTCATTTCAGGTTGTCAGGAAAACAGGATTCCCTATGAAGGGTTCATTGATGTTGAAGGTGGAAAAATATGGTATAAGATAATAGGAGCCGATAAGAAGAAAACACCCCTTTTATTGGTCCACGGCGGTCCTGGAACTCCAAGTTATTACTTAAGCCCATTGGAAAAATTAGCCTCTGATCGACCTGTGGTCTTTTACGATCAATTGGGCTGCGGTCGATCAGATAAGCCCAACGATACTTCGCTTTGGAAAATAAGCAGGGCTGTTAAAGAAATTGAAACCATAAAAAAAGCACTTAGGCTCAACCAAATTCATTTATTTGGGAATTCTTACGGCGCGGCGGTGGTAGCTGAATATATGGCAAATGATCCTACAGGAATTAAAAGTATCGTTTTTGCGAGCCCGCTTATAAGCATGCGAATGTTTTTAGAAGATCAAAACAAACTAAGACAAGAGTTACCGTCATCTGTAAGAGATATGCTTTTATTTCATGAAAAGAACGGCACGATAAATTCTCAAGCATACAGGGATGCAACAACGGAATATTATAAGAGGTATTTATGCAGGGTTTTCCCTTATCCCAAGGAGGTAGAAGAAGCTTTTAAAAACATCGGCATGCAGGTGGTTGAAACCATGTGTGGCAGCGGCGAATTTGGTTGCACAGGCAACTTAAAGAATTTTGACCGCACTAATATTTTAAAAGAGATCAAACTACCCACTCTGTTTACCTGCGGACGATACGATTTCGCAACACCGGAAACCACCAAACGGTACGCTCGTCAGGTTAAAAACTCCGAGTTCGTTGTCTTTGCAAACAGTGCACATATGACTATAAATGAAGAGCCGGAGGCATACGTAAAGGTCATAAGTGACTTCTTAGAAAAACATGAATGATACGCTGCCTACAACATCTACTTTATAAAATAAGGGCTGAAGAATATAAACTCACCAATTGTCTTTAGTCAACTATAGGAAGTAATTGTTACAGTAGACCATCAAATACCCTTACTTCTTAAAGCTGTGAACCGATTGAACTTCAGAATCTTGTGGAGGAACAAGCAACTTTAATTTATGCACGCAACCCAAGCTCCTATTTAAAGGGCATTGTAAATTCTCTTCACAACGTCTTAATATCGAACACTACCTCGAAGGTGTTGAATGCGCTGACTGGATTATTGATCGCTAAATTAATGCTGAAACCAGTAGTAAAACAGTATGCTCTCGGCTTCACAAATGAAATTAGAGGGACGGGAGTAGAATTCTTTGGACATGATGGACATAATATTGGCTATATCTCAAGTATGATTGGGAGTTTGTACAACGGATTTGGAGTTGTAATAATGACAAATTCTGAAAATGGCTGGAAGGCGGTTAACAAGATTAAGAAAATTATTGGACGAACATTTTAGGGTTTCTAGAATGTATTCAACCTCATAGACACAAAGAATTGGTGGCCGTGATTCCAGAAAAATTAAATTTGATTAATTCCTTTTTTTTATTTTGTCGGCCAAAATAAAATCCTTCAAGAATGTTAATTAAAGATTTTAACCATACGATAGATACTTGGATAAAAGAGATAGAGCAATACGACTTTACCCAGTTATGTGCCAAACCTTCTGCAAATAGTTGGTCACTCGGACAAGTGTGTATGCACCTCATTGAGAATACCGATTACTATATTGAACAAATAAAAATTTGTGTGTCAAATGATGATTATGCAATGGAAGAAGCGTCACCTGATGGCAAACGAATGCTTCTTAACAATGCTTTCCCGGATGAAATCCTGGAAGGACCACCCTCAAACCTCGACACTCCACAACCTGATAGTAAAGAGGAGCTAATGCGTTGTTTAATGAAGTTGAAAGAGGATATTCAGAATGTTGAAGTTTTAATTTCAAAAAGCCCGTTTAAGGGAAAAACAAAACATCCGGGGTTAAACTATTTTAATGCAAATGAGTGGCTTCAGTTCGCCGACATGCATTTTCGTCATCACTTCAGACAAAAGAAAAGAATAGAAACGTTTTTAAAATCAAACAGTGCTTAGCACGAACTCTCAAGGAGAGGAAAAGGCTGATACATTTTTCGAATGCGAAGCAAGGAAGGGAATTAAGTTGCGATAGTCCTTAGCTGCTACGAAAATCTATTCGCCTTTACGTTTTAGAAACATAAAAATTAAAACACTACATAAGACCAAACTAGGGAGGTGTATGCTTAATGTCTGTGAACTTATGCTGATTATAAATTCATGAGAAAATTCTCTACTGCTATTAATGACCAACGAATAAAGAAGTAAATCAAATAAGCCAAAAATAAAAACTGCAGTGGATAAAATTGCGGGAACAGATATCGCTATTTTGTATCTCATAAAAAAGAATTTTGGTTGTGTTGGTAGTGTGAGACAGCTAAGTCAAAAGAAGGATCAATTGCTGTCAGTTACAACTTATGAAAATTTTTAAAGGCTACGATTCGCGCGCAATTAATAACTCGGTGAACTGCACTAATCTTGATTTTGCCCGTTCTGAACAATTTAAATTCTCCAGCTGTGAAAACCCTTTTTTAAAATATGTATTGATTTTCCTTTCAGCCAAATCAGGTATCAAAAGGGAATCATAAATAGTTTTTACTGCTTTCACCTTTTTCCCCTTGCTGAATTTTTTCGTAGAGGTCCAGTGTTCCAACTCTTGCCGTTGACTTGCTTTGGCCAACTCCATGGACTTGATGAGGAGAAACGTTTTTTTATTGGCAATAATATCGCCGCCAACCTGCTTCCCAAATTTTTTCGAATCTGCGTAAGCATCGAGTAAATCATCCTTTAGCTGAAAACCAATGCCGATATTAATTCCAAATTCCCGCAGGGCGTTACAATCCCTATCAGAAGCGCCAGCCAACATCGCCCCCAATTCTAAACTAAAGCCTAGCAAGGCAGCGGTTTTCAGTTTAATCATATTGATGTACTGACCTTCTGTTACATGCCGACTGGTTTCGAACTCCATATCCCATTGCTGGCCCTCACACACATCCGACGCGCATTTGTTAAAGGATTTTATCACTCTTTTTAAATCGATATCATTTATACCAAGCAACATGTCGTACACTTTTACCAGCATCACATCGCCTGAAAGTATCGCAGTGTTTACATTCCACTTTTCATGAACGGTAGAATGTCCTCTTCGCAGTGGCGCTTTATCCATAATGTCATCGTGCATGAGTGTAAAATTGTGAAAAGCTTCAACTGCAACGGCGTAGGGCATTATCCTTTTCACATCGGGCTTATAAAGAGAATAGGATAACAGCATGAGCATAGGCCTGAGACGCTTGCCCCCTAGTCCCATCAGATATCGTATCGGTTTGTACAAGGAGGCAGGCTGCTTACCATATTTTTGTTTTTTTATTTCTCGTTCAAGAAGCCTGGAATATTTTTCGATCATAGAAAGTTCAGTATTGGTTTGCGTACAATTTTCACGCAAAGGGCCAAAGGAAAGACCCGAAGTACGCAAAGATTTAAATCTTAATTAGATCTATGGTAAAAATTTTGTTGTGGCTTCTCTTTAAAATTTAAGCACAAAAACTTTGCGCTCTTTGCGAAATCTCTGCGCCCTTTGCGTAAAATTTGACACTATCTCCGCCTGGAACGTGATCTGCTATCCCGGGATGAACTGCTCCTGCTGTTTCTGGAACTTTCAAAAGGTGATTCTTCACCGGCATTGGCAAATACTAAATCGATTAATCGTTTATCGATATCCGTTTTCTTTACACGGATGTTTACCTTATCCCCCAGGGTGTAAACTTTTCTGCTCTTCCGCCCTATCAGCCGATAATTTTTTTCATCAAACTCATAAAAGTCATCGGTCATGTCAGACATTCGAATCATGCCTTCACATTTCGTTTCCACTATTTCAACATAAATTCCCCATTCCGTCACTCCCGAGATCAGTCCTTCATAGTCCTTGTTCTCGGCGCTGGCCATGAACTCTACTTGTTTGTATTTGATCGAAGCCCGCTCTGCATCCGCAGCGCGTTTTTCCCGTTCGGAAGAATGTACGCATCTTCTCTTCGTATTCACCTTTGCTTACAGGTTTGTTCTCGTTCAAATAGTGCTGCAACAATCGGTGCACCATCATGTCAGGATACCTTCTAATGGGGGAAGTGAAATGCGTATAATGATTGAACGCTAACCCAAAGTGGCCCTTGACATCCGTGGAGTATTTTGCTTTCGCCATGGTGCGTATAGCAAGTTGTTCGAGAATATTTTGTTCCGGTTTGCCTTCAATCTCGCTCATTAATTTATTTAACGAGCTTGAAATTGAATTTTCGTCGATGTTCATATTATGACCGAACTGTCGCGCAAAAACTGAAAAGTCCTTTACTTTTTCAGGATCAGGAAAATCATGTATCCGGTATACAAACGTATTTTTTTCTTTGGCTTTTTTATAATTATAGACAAACGTGGCTACCTGTTTATTAGCCAACAGCATGAATTCTTCTATAAGCTTATGAGCATCTTTCCTTACTTTCGGAATTACGGCAAGTGGCTTTCCTTTTTCATCAAGCTTGAACTTGACTTCCGTAGTTTCAAAATTCACAGCTCCTCTATTAAATCTTTCTTTACGAAGTTTTTTAGCCACATCGTTTAATATACGCAGCTCTTCCGCCAGCACGCCTTGTCCTTTTTCTAAAATCACCTGGGCTTCTTCATAGCTAAACCGGACGTCCGAGTGAATGATGGTCCGGCCAAACCATTCCTTTTTGATCTTGCCTTTATCATCCATCTCAAAGACCGCGGCAAAGGTGAGCTTATCTTCTCTTGGTCTCAGTGAACACAATTCATTGGACAACCTTTCGGGTAACATGGGAATGGTACGATCCACTAAGTAAACCGAAGTCGCGCGATCAAAAGCCTCCTGGTCGAGCACAGAATTCGGAGCGATGTAGTGCGTCACATCAGCTATGTGGATTCCGATTTCATAATCACCGTTTTCAAGTTTTCGGAAAGAGAGGGCATCATCAAAATCCTTGGCATCCTCGGGATCAATGGTGAATGTTAATACGTCGCGAAAATCCCAACGCCTTTTTATTTCTTCATCGGTAATGCCTTCATCTATTTTTTGGGATTCGTTGAGCACTTTTTCAGGAAACCTGAACGGTAAATCAAACTCCGCCATGATGGAGTGGATTTCCGTCTCGTTTTCACCCGCTTTTCCAAGCACCTCTACCACCTTAGCTTCGGCTTTGCGATCATTTTCGGCCCACGAAGTAACTTCGATAATTACTTTGTCTCCTGATTTCGCTCCGTTTATATTGTTCGGGATAAATAAAAAAATCGCCATGTACTTTTCGGGCATCGGGTACAACAAATGCAAAATTTTTGGATAGCTCAATCTTGCCCACAAAACGGTTTCGGTTTCGCTTTGTTACTTCGATAATCTTTCCTTCGGGATGTTCGCCATGACGCGTTGGAAAAATGACGATGTGCACTGTATCTCCATCCATGGCAGAACCGAGATCTCTTTCTTTAATATACACATCAGACTGATCATTGCCCAGTTTTACATAGGCAAACCGTGAGCTCACATGATCCACCACGCCTGTCAACGCTTCCTCTTTGCGATTGCTTTGATAACTTCCATTGCTTAACTGCTGGATTCGTTCGTTCTCCATTTGCTGATCCACAATTTGGCCCAGCATTTTAATGTCATCTTTTTTCTTCAGGCTTAGTTTCTTAACGATTTGCTTAAGCGAATAGGCGTTTCCATGGTTTTGATCCAGGAAAGTTAGTAATCCAGATTCCAGTTGACTTCGAATGTCTTTACCAGACTTATTTTTTGTTTTTTTGTTTTTACTCATACTGTAATGTAAACCGATCCGCCCATCTATTAACATGATTGGGGCCGGAAGGTTGATTTTGATTTTATATTATAAATTTTGATTATGGGAGAAATGAAAACTACTCGGCGCAACGAACAATCAAATTTCCTTCTGTACTTATACACTTTAATTTTAGGTATAAGTTGGCAAGTACTACCACATCCCGCAGGCAATAGTCTTTGATCTTCACTAAATCTTTCCGTTGATGATATACGGCATTTACCTGACTGCCATCTATATCACTTTTACTGGACGGAATATTGAAAATAGAGGCCAGGAGATCAAGGGATGTATAATGTTTATAATCCCCAAACTTCCACATCTCGAGTGTATCCAGATGCTGCACGTCCCATGACTTTTTTCCCATGATATTCAAGGTCACAGGAAGACCTACTCCATTTACAAGAAAACGCCTGCACAAATAGGGATAGTCGAATTCCTTTCCGTTATGCGCGCATAACTTTAATGTGCTGGGATCCATCTTTTCTACCATACTTTTAAATTCGCACAAAATGGCCGCTTCATCATCACCATAGTAAGCTTTAGTTTTTAAGCCTAACTCACCGGAGTCTGTTTCAATGAATTTTCCAACAGCGACACAGATAATTTTACCGAACTCAGCATAGATACCCGCGCGCTCATGGTAAATATCCTCATCCGTTTGCTCCTTGTCGCGCTTGAAAAAGTTTGCTTTGCGTGACCATTGGATTTTCATTCGTTCATCTAAGGAATGATAATCATGGGTGCTGGCAACAGTTTCAATATCGAGAAATAAGATGTCGCGAAGTTCTGGAATCATTTCACATCGGGTTAGCTGCTAAAGTAAGAAATTGTCGAGAAGCTCAAAACGTTTAAGAATGTAAAACGCCCTCCATTTCAAGTTCCTTGATAAAAGAGAGATGTTCTTCTCGGATGGAATCAGGCACAAAAACAAATCGCTTATCAAATATCTGTGACCCGATATAATAGCTTACCCAGTACTCATTGTTCAGATGAAAAACAGCCGGGTCAATGGGCTCGATAAGCATAGCGCTGTTGGGCGAAATGGTATTCAAAAAATGACGAAGGATTGATGTACGCTGAGGTTCGCCATCTTTCTCTCCATATCCTTTGCTCGCCACCAGCGTATTTTCAATGGCGAAATCATTGTTGTTGATCAGGTAAACTTTCCACTCCGGACTTTCCCCGACGGCGTTCTTACGTGCCACTGCAAGCGTTACATTTTTTACTTCTGGTATTTTAATATCACGGATCATACTTCACATTCAAATTCATTTCAAAAAGCTTTGTAATCTTATTTTGTAAAATTTCCTGCACCTCTTTTATTTCGACATGGCGGCCTAATTCCTCTTGAAGAGAGGTTACTGCTTTATCGTTTATACCACAAGGCACAATATGATCGAAGTAGCTCAAGTCAGTGTGAACGTTTAAGGCAAATCCATGCATGGTTATCCACCTGCTTGTTTTTACTCCCAACGCACAAATTTTCCGTGCTTTATTTTCAACATCAATCCATACACCGGTAAGTCCGGGAATCCGGCCGGCTTCAACATTAAATTCTTTGAGCGTTTGAATTACCGCCTCTTCCAGGAATCGCATGTACTTGTGAATGTCCGTAAAGAAATTTTCAAGATCAATAATCAAATACCCTACAAGTTGCCCCGGCCCATGATATGTAATATCGCCACCGCGATTAATGTGATAGTAGGATGCCTGCACCGAAGAAAGCTCTTCCGATTTCAGCAACAAATTATTTTCCTTACCGCTTCTTCCCAAGGTGTAAACATGCGGATGTTGGCAAAAGAGAAGAAAATTTTCCGTCGCTTTTTGCTCATGAGCGGGCAAGGATCGATTTGCTGTTTTTATCGCCAGCACTTTTTCAAATAATGCAGTTTGATAATCCCAGGCTTCTTTGAAATCGATGGAGCCTAGGTCAGTTACATGGATATCTTTATTAAGAACAGGATTCAAATCAGAATGAGGCTTGATTAATTTTTTCTGTGGGATTCATGATATAGGTCAGAAAAGCATTTTCCTTAACTAACTCTACAACACGGAAACCCCTATAAGTTGTTCCCCAGCTTCCACCAAAGTGTGAATCAAACATATAAGGAACGATTGCTCACAGTCCTTACACTATCCTGATCATGCTCATGCCCATGAAAAACTCCCCGCACATTTTTGTACTGCTTTAGCAATTCAAAAAATGCAGGAGTCTCAATGCCATTTTTCGTCCACTTGGCTTGTGGTATATGGATAAAAATGAAAACATTCTTTTGCTTTTTATGGGCTTCAAGTTTTGCTTTCATCCAAGTCAGATCGGGGCTTAAATATTCGCCCTTTTCATTAGAGGTTGTAGCAAGGAGCAAAGAATTTTCATTTATGCGTACATCGTGATTTACTGGCATTTCCCATACTTCATTCCAATATTGATCGCTCACCATGTCATGATTGCCCTTCGTGACATAATATTTAACGGGGAGTTTATCAAGATGTTTTTTCGCAGTCCACTAAAAAGTCCTTCCCATCATGAATGATATCGCCATTGATGACGCAAAAATCCAACGTATTGCTGGTATGGAAATCAGTAACGTGTTTTACCAGTGTTTCGTAAAACGAATTGAATTCTGTATCCTTTTGTCCGTAGTGCCCATCTGAAGCTACGACAAAACGAAGTGTAGAATTTTTGTGAAGAATTGCAGCGCCGGCCGGCGTAAGTTTTATTACACTACCTCCCCATAATACCAGTGAGGCTGATGAGACATGTTTTATAAAATCTCTTCGCGATATGCTCATTCTGAAAAGTTTAAGAGAACTAAGTTAATCCTTCAAAACACATTAAATAGAAAAATAATCTATCTAATCTTTTCCAATTCCTGTTTAACATGAGAAATGGGTTCAGTAGGATCTGGATCGACGCCATTTTCTTTTGCAAGGTAAAGTGAAATCCAATCCGTAAGATGGATGAGATAATAATATTGCTCCAGCAGCGATGCCCCTTCCCCAATGATATCAATAATAGGATTTGATTTCTTTTCAAAAATTTCCCGGCAGATCTCCATGCGTTTTTCCACGCGTTCATGATCATGATCGGAATACAAATAAATAGGCTGCAACATGGGCATCAGATTTTCCGGAAAGTGCCAGCCTGCTAGTTCATTATGATTCATTTCAGGAAAAGTATTGATATGAGCCAGCTGCTTTGCATTTTCATTCAACTGCTGTTGGAAACGCAAGGGCCATTGCCTGCAATCGGCTATCACAATAAATAACGGGAAGTTTGCCTTTCAATTTTTTTGCAATGAGCTCTGCTTCCGATTGAATGCCTTTTTCACCACTATCTAAAAATTCAATTGCGTTCTCTGTTTCTTTAATGAATGCAGCACCGATTAAGTTTGTATGGTACAAAATGTATAACAACGCTATCATGTTGTATGGAAGCAAAGCACGTGGGCTATCCTGTACAGATGGCAATTGGATATAAAATAAATTATACTCTTTACAGATTTCCAGAAGCCTTCCAGTAGATGCTACCGCAATAACCTGAGCTCGTTTCAAAAGGGCTTTGTGCAAGGCGGCCACCGTTTCTTCGGTGTAACCCGTGTAAGAACATGCGATGAACAACGTATGGGGGCTAACAAACTGAGGGATATTATAACTTTTACAAACTGTTATCGGAATTGGTATTCTTCCAAACGTCAGGGACTCTACAAGATTGGCACTAATACCTGAAGCCCCCATTCCTGCGATAACAATATTCCGGATGTCACTTCCAGGCCGATCTAAATCCAGGGATCGTCCGATCTTCAATGCATCGGCTAACTGCCGGGTAAAACCCTCGATAGATTTTTTCGTTGTAGACATAATAGTACGTTGGGGATTCAAAGTTAGAATATAATTGTGAGCGATAAAATCCAAAAAGGCAACGAAGGTGAAAATCTCGCGGCCGAGTTTTTAAAGAAAAAGGGCTGGGAAATCGTAGCCCGAAATTACCGTTACAGACACGCTGAAATCGACCTGATTATAAAGCGCGATGACTGGACAATTTTTGTAGAAGTAAAAACACGCACATCATCCTACTTTGGTCAACCCGAAGAATTTGTAGATGCTCAAAAAGCTAGAAAAATTTTTGAAGCCGCAGAGGAATACATCTATTCTACAAATTGGCTCGGCCACATCCGTTTTGATATCGTGTCTGTAAAACTCGGATACCGGCCAGAGATTATTCATTTTGAGGATGCTATTAATTAGTTGCGAGTTTCGAGTTTAAAGTTTCGAGTTGCCGTATCGAAAATTCGCTGCCAGAAACTAAAAACTCGAAACTCCCGGGTGCACTTCCCGCATTTCAATCTCCTTCGACTTCCACTGCGAGTAAGCTAAACTCGACCACATATAGCTGCAAGCGGACTAACCAAAACTCGAAACTCTAAACTCACAACTCGAAACTCTCTAGTGCGCCTCCAGCCAATTTAGTCCGACGCCAACTTCTACTTCCATAGGTACTTCGAGATGGACTGCATACTTCATTAAATTAACGACATTCTCTTTCACTACATCCACTTCATCTTTATGAACATCAAATACTAATTCATCATGCACTTGCATGGTCATTTTTGATTTCAGTTTTTCTTTTTCCAGCCAGCGATGAATATTTACCATCGCGATTTTTATGATGTCAGCAGCGCTTCCTTGAATGGGAGCATTGATGGCATTGCGTTCAGCGAAACCACGCGTAGTAACATTGCGTGAATTGATATCCCGCAAATACCTTCTCCTTCCCAGAAGAGTTTCAACATATTCTTTTTCCCGTGCATTGTTTATAGAATCATCCATATAGCGTTTAATAGCTGCAAACTCCGTGAAATACGATTGAATAATTTCCTGAGCTTCCGATCGGGAGATGCCCAGATTCTGCGACAATCCGAAAGCTGTGCTTCCATAAAGAATTCCGAAGTTCACTTCCTTCGCCTTGCGTCTCATATCCGGAGTTACGCTGGCCAGCTCAACCTTAAAAACCTTTGCTGCCGTTGTCGTATGTATGTCACGCTTATTGCGAAAGGCTTCGATCATCGTTTGATCATTCGCAAAGGATGCTGCAATACGCAACTCGATCTGCGAATAGTCTGCCGACATGAACCGAAATTCATCGCTTCTCGCGATAAAAGCTTTGCGAATGGACCTTCCTTTTTCGGTGCGGATAGGGATATTTTGCAAGTTAGGATTGTTGGAACTTAATCGCCCGGTTACAGCCCAGGCTTGCCTGTAGTCGGTATGGACCCGCCCATCCGTTTTGCTGATCATTCTTGGCAAGGCATCAACGTAGGTGGACCGGAGTTTTTCATACTCACGGAAATCCAAAATCTTTCTGCCGATTTCATGTTTGGAAGCCAATCCTACCAGAACATCTTCTCCGGTTGCGTATTGGCCAGACTTTGTTTTTTTTGGTTTCTCCATCAACTTCATTTTATCGAAGATCACGTCGCCCAATTGTTTGGGAGAACCAATGTTAAATTCTGTTCCTGCCAACTGAAAAATTTCGCGTTGCACTCTTTCACTCTCCACGCGTAACTCTTCCGACATCTTTGCAAGCGCAGAAACATCAATTTTAACTCCTTCGAATTCCATTGTTGCGAGCACCGTACTAAGAGGCATCTCGATATCCATCATCAATTTTACATGCCTCCGCTGCTCCAATTCCTGATACAACTTATTTCGCAATTGATAAAGCTGTTCCGCTCTTTCGCATATTCTATCCTTTATATTTGGGTCATTATTCGGAATCAATTCATAATTTAAATATTGCGAACAAAGTATGGCAAGATCGTGTGAGGCTTCAGGCTCGATAAGGTAATGTGCCAGCATAACGTCAAACATCGGACCTGAAAACTCTGCGCCATTTTTCTTCATTGCCAACAAGGTAGCTTTCACGTTGTGTCCAACCTTTGTGATCTTCTTATCAAGGAAAACGGGAAGAAGTTCTTTTATAAACGTATTAGCTTTCTCTCCCGATTCGACCGGAATGTAATAGGCTTCGTTTTCCCGATAAGAAATGGCTAGCCCTTTCAATTGAAAATCAAAATTGGATGCTTCATCAATGCAGGTATCAATTGCTATAATGCGTTGATCTTTTAGTCTGATTACTAATTCCTGAAGCTGTTGAACATTCTCAATCGTATGATACTGAACCGATTTTGAAGAAAAATTTTTTTTCTCCGTGGTATTTTGGGAATCCACAGTCGCTGACGCCTGGCCAAACATAGACAATTGTCCTCCCTGCGGCATTGGTCGAGCATCCGGATTTGGTTCTCCAAAAGCCCTTGCCAGGATGGATTTGAATTCGAGCTCGTTGAAAATAGGTTTAAGCTTTTCGGCATCAGGTCCACCGTATCTTAATTTATCTTCCTCAAACGCTACGGGTACATCCGTAATAATCGTAGCTAGCTTCTTGGAGAGAATGGCTTGTTCTCCATATTGTGTGACAAGGTCTTTTTGTTTGCCCTTAAGATCGGCTGCGTGCGATACAATGTTTTCAACAGTTCCATATTGTTTCAGTAAAACGGCTGCTGTTTTTGGCCCAAAACCTGGAATGCCGGGAATGTTATCCGAGGAGTCGCCTTGCAGACCAAGCATATCGATTACTTGCGAAACATTTTCAATGTCCCATTTTTCACAAACTTCTTTTACTCCCATTACATCGACAGCATTGCCCATATAGGCAGGCTTATAAAGAAATACACAGTCGGTTACAAGCTGGCCAAAATCTTTGTCAGGTGTCATCATGTATACTTCAAAACCCTGTGTACAGGCTTGCTTCGCGAAGGTTCCGATAATATCGTCAGCTTCATATCCATCCATTTCGAGAATGGGAATATTGAAACCGCGAATAATTTCTTTCACTTTAGGGATACCAAAACGTATATCCTCCGGAATCTCCTGGCGATTTGCCTTATATTCCTTAAAGATTTCATCCCGAAAAGTTTTAGCTGTTGTATCAAAGGCAATTCCAATATGGGTGGGTTTCTGCTTCTGCAGAACCTCGAGCAAGGTATTTGTAAAACCGAAAGGCACTGAAACATTCTGGCCCTTTGAATTTATACGAGGAGTTTTGGTGAATGCAAAATGTGCTCGGTAAATCAGCGCATAAGCATCCAGCAAGAAAAGTTTTTTATCAGGTTTACTCATGTTGCAAAGTATCTCACAAATAGAAAAGAATCCAACAGATATGGGCAAAGGAATTTATATTTTAATTCCCAGGAAAATGTTATATATCAATCCAATCTCCTAAATATGCTCGGCGATGGCTACTACAGTATTTACACTGAAGCATATTGAATAATCGAGCCAGTAATGCCGAGTTTTCTTTTTATTTTTACAGAATTTATTCATACCAAACCCTTCATTCGGTGAAACAGTTCGTGGATCTGGTCATAGTGATACCGGTTGGCCCGATTTGTAAAATCGGGTTTGTGCTTGATACTATTTCCAGTATAAAGTATTATGTCCACAGCAGTTTTAAAATTATTCTTTCAGACGACTCCCACAATGTTGCAATTGGTGAAAAAGTGATGGAGTACTTCCCCGACGTTACAATTCTTAAAAGTGACAAGAATTACGGCAAAGGGATGGGATTATACCTAACTCTGTGTAATGTGTATCGCTATGCATTAGATGAATTTGATTTTCATGCCCTCTTACGCCTTGACACCGACGCCTTGATCATCGGCCATGATCCTGAGTTGCCAATTCTAGAATTTTTCAAAAATAACCCAACCATTGGCTTAGCAGGTCGGTATGTTAAAGGTCACCTTTCACGAGATGACTTTGGCAATGTATGGATGAATGGCGGACGGGGACTGATAGTAGCCATAGCAAAACTGTTCACGCGATACTATTTACGCCACCCCATCATTTATTGGAATATCCGGAAACTCTTATTTAAGGCGGTCAATCACGGGTACGAGCTGGGAGAACTAATATTCGGAGGGGCGTATGCTTTTGGCCGCATCGGGCTTGAGAAATTACGAGACAATGGACTGCTCCCGTTAAAGAATGTTCGCAAGACTGAATTGGAAGAGGATCATTTTTTTACACTGCTGGTCGCTTCAATAGGCCTGGGCTTAGGAGATTTAGCGAGTGGCGACTATCCTTTTGCGTGTACATGGAAAGGTATGCCTGCCAGTCCAGAGACGTTATACAAAGCCAATAAAAAAATTATCCATTCCACCCGTTTCTGGCAGGATATAAAAGAGGAAGAAATCAGGAAGTATTTTAAGGATAAACGACAATGATGAACATTAAATCCCTACCTCTACTGAGCCTGTTTTTTATCTGCCAGATTTCATTTGCCGTTGCCCAAAATTCGATTATCGACTCTACTACATTAAGACTGGTGGATGACATCAATCGCAAAATTGACAGAGCGGTTGTAGCAAAAGACATCAAAACCCTGGAGCAGCATTACAGTGAAGATTTTGTGTTTACACACGGGACAGGTTTGATCGATTCGAAGAAAAGTTGGATTGAGGGTGTAAAAAAGAATAAGGGTTATGTTTCTCGCGAACATGATTCCACCCTTGTGGAGCTGCATAAGGACATTGCCATTGTTGTTGGAATACTTACTGTAACCCGCCCAGAGCCTGCAAAGGACGGCACTTCAAAATACAGTCTTCGCTATGTTCGTGTTTTCACCTTGGGGAAAAAAATTTGGCAAATGATTTCACACCGAACAACGTCAGCGTGGAATCATAATTGATTACTCCACATAGAGTACCAATCCTTTAAGATACTCCCCTTCGGGATGAAAAATTGACACCGGGTGATCGGGACCTTGTGACAAATGGTGCAATACTTTGATTTGCCTTCCTGCCTGAATTGCGGCAGAGACAACCGTATCGTAAAAAAGCTTTTTATCAACCACTTGCGAACACGAGAATGTAAAAATAATTCCTCCTGATTTAATCATTTTCATTGCTTCGACATTCAAACGTTGATAACCTTTGACTGCCTGGTGGCGGGCTTCACGGTGTTTGGCAAACGCAGGAGGATCAAGGACAATAACATCGTATTGATTTTGTTTGTCCTTCAAGAATTCAAAAACATCTTCTGCAAAACATGGATTATCCGTCTCGCTGAATCCATTGAGCTCAAGGTTCTTCCTGGCAAGGGCAATGGCCTTTTCAGACGAATCAACGGAATGAACCAATGCCGCTTTTGCAGCCAATGCGTAAATTGAAAAGCCCCCGGTATAACAAAATGTATTCAGCACGTTTTTCCCGCCAGCATAGGAACTTAATAGGTCCCTATTTTCCCGCTGATCCAGAAAGAATCCTGTCTTCTGACCTTCCTCCCAATCGACAAAAAATTTATTTCCGTTTTCATGTATCAGATGAGGAACAGCGCTCATTCCAAATAAATATTCATCTGCAAGGGCTTCCTGACTTTTCCTTGGCAACGTAGTTTGACTCTTATAATAGATGGCCTTTAGTTCTGTTTTTAGAATGATCTGAAGGCTTTCAGCAATCTTCATCCGATCCTCGTGCATACCAGCCGAGTGAGCTTGCATGACAGCTATACCGTTGTAATAGTCCACTATCAGGCCAGGTAAACTATCACCCTCTCCATGAATTAGACGAAACGCATTAATTGAATCAGAAGGAAGACTGGCACTGTTTCGTATTTGTAAAGCGTTTCTAATTTTTGTCGCCCAAAAATCGGGCATAAGTTCTTGCTCAAAAGAAAGCATCCGCACTGCAATGCTACCCTTTTGATAGTGCCCGTATCCCAGAGGTTTTTTCTTACAATTTTGGACCTCAACCCAACACCCATCGGTGAGATCTCCAATCATATCTTGGATTGCCCCTGAAAAAATCCAGGGATGAAACCGCTCTATAGAATATTCCTTCCCTTTTTTAAGAATGACTTTCTTCTGCATTTGATGTTCAGAAATTCAGAGGGCAAAAATATTTAAAAAAAATAACCTTTAGGCTTTAAGAATTGGCGAAAGGGAGAACCAGATAATGGTGCCAGCAAGTTAAAGCAGCCAAATGAGAAGGAAATTTCGCACCAGTCTAGGCACACGCGTAGCTGATTCCCTTCATTATCGTGTTTACTTGTGTAGTCGCTAAAGAATTTTCGTCTTTCATCTACAGCCGGAAGGGGTAGCCATTTTGACCCCGCAAGTATACCTAAGCACATGCCATCTCTAGAAAACTGGAGCTAAAATCAATAATACCTAAATAGGGGTAACTAACCCTAGCCTTCTCTCCTTGGTCGCTAAAAATTCTATTGTGGATATTTATTCCCTTCCCTGTTACGAATTCGACCTTTTAGTATGTCTTTATCCTTAACCCCACGGCTCAAAACCCTTCTTAAATTGTGGCAATCATTTTGTCTGGTTATTTTTCAAAGGTGAACCTAAATGCGAAAGATTTCGTACTTATGGCAGAAGGCGGAGGGAAAATGAGAATAGAGATTTCTTCGGAACTGACAAAATTTCTTCCGGCTTGCTAATTGCCTGGTTTTTGCTAATTCAACTCAGATATTAAATTTATAAACATGAAAAGATTCGGAACACTTTTTTTAGCTGCGGTGCTTGGTAGCGTTAGCACCATTGCTACATTTCAATGGATAGACAATAACAAAGAAGAAGGGGTAAAAGTAGAATATTTAAACGGCGTACCGGCCTCAAAGGTAGCTTATAAACTTGATGAGAAAGGGCAAGTTATACCCCTTGATTTCACCACCGCGGCTGAGAAAGTTATGCCGGCCGTGGTACATATCACGGTCAACCCAAGACGCAGGCCGTAGAGAAGATCAAACACAATATATAGATCCCTTTCGAGAGTTTTTCGGCCCGCGGGGACCGCAAGGTCCTAGCCAAAGCTCGGGTTCTGGTGTAATTATAAATGCAGACGGATACATTGTTACGAATAATCACGTCGTGCAAGATGCGGATGTGGTGGAAGTAACTTTGTATGACAACCGGGACTATAAAGCTGAAGTAATCGGAATCGATCCGGATACAGATATCGCGGTCATAAAGATTAATCAGAAGGATCTTCCTTTTCTTTCCTTTGTCGATTCTGACAAGGCAAAAATAGGCGAATGGGTTTTAGCTGTGGGTAATCCCTTCAACCTTAATTCAACTGTAACCGCAGGTATTATCAGTGCCAAAGGACGCAATATTAACATTCTTAATAGAAACTCGGAACAAGGGAACACAGCAATTGAATCCTTCATTCAGACCGATGCTGCAATTAATCCCGGCAATAGCGGGGGCGCATTGGTGGAACTCAATGGCGGACTTTTAGGTATCAATACAGCGATTGCCAGTCCAACAGGGTCATATTCAGGTTATGGGTTTGCAGTGCCCTCTAATATTGTAAGCAAAATCGTTGAAGATCTTGTAAAATTTGGAGCGGTACAACGTGGATGGCTCGGAGTTTCAGTTGGAAATGTAAATAGCCAATTAGCTAAGGAATATGATCTAGAAGTGAGTGAAGGGGCGTATGTATCCGGTTTTGCTGAAAAAAGTTCTGCTAAAGAAGCTGGGCTTAAAGAAGGCGATGTTGTCGTTAAAATTGATGAGACACCAATTAGAACAAGCACGGGCCTTATAGAGTACATCGGCCGTCATCGTCCGGGTGACAAGGTAAATATGGTGGTTAATCGCAAAGGCAAGGAGTTAATTATTCCTGTTGAGCTTAAAAGCCGTGATGGTAAGGTTGGACCAATAAAGCCGGAAGAGCGCAATGCGTTTGCTAGCCTCGGAATAGTGCTCGAAGATGTGGATGCAAAAGTGTTGAAGAAACTTGAACTTGAAAACGGTGTTCGGGTAAAAGAGTTAGGCAATGGACGCTTGTCCAAATACACCGATATACGCGAAGGTTTTATCATCACGAAAGTGAATGATGTGAAGGTAAGCTCCGTGAAAGAAGTAAATGAATTATTAAAGAAGAAAAAACAAGGTGACATGGTTATTCTCTCGGGTACGTATGAAGATTTTCCCAGGGAATTCAACTATGCATTTAGAATGTAAATTCAGACAAAATTTATGAGGAGATTGTTTAGAAAAGGGCGAACGTGTTCGCAGCAAGATTGATGGAAAAGTGATGGAGGTTTTGAAGTACATCAAAAACAATTTTGTAGAAGTAAAATGGTTCGATCTCGAAACGAAAGAGATCAGAGTCAATAAGTTCAAGGAAGACGAGCTATCCAAAGCCGCTTAGGATTTGTCAAAAGCTATCCGTTAAGGTATAAATAACTTTAACGGATAGCTTTTCAATTCCTTCCACACATATAGCTAACTTTGCATTTAGCGTGATAAAAAACTGTTATCAAAAAATTTGAAATTCCCCCCTATTACCGGTCGTCCATAACCGGAAAAATAAAAGAATTCCGCAGGCTGAAAGATCTGCGCAAGCAAGACTTTACTCCCACGCTTTTAGATTTTGGTCCTGTTCAATTTTATATCGCTCGTCATTTTGGTTTTTGTTATGGCGTGGAGAATGCGATCGAGATAAGTTACAAGGCAATAGAAGAAAATCCTGATAAGCGTGTTTTCCTCCTTAGCCAGATGATTCATAACCAGGAGGTAAACAACGATCTGCAAAGTCGTGGAATTAAATTCATCATGGATACCGATGGCCGTCAGTTCATCCCGTGGTCTGAATTAAAAAAAGATGATGTTGTGATTATTCCCGCTTTTGGGACCACGGTTGAAATTGAGCAACGGCTTCTGCAGACAAAGAGATCGAGGTTCAAAAATACAATACAACGTGCCCATTTGTAGAAAAGGTTTGGAATCGCTCCGAGAAATTGGGAATGGAAAATTATACCATTATCATTCACGGCAAGCCTAATCATGAGGAGACACGCGCTACTTTTTCGCATAGCGCTCAACGGGGACCATCTTTAGTTTTGCGAGACATGACGGACGCAATTTTGTTAGGGCAATTCATTTTGGGCAATAAATCCAAGGAAGACTTTTTGACTGGGTTTGCAGGAAAATATACGGAAGGCTTTGATCCCCAGAAAGATTTTCAACGCATTGGTGTAGTCAATCAAACAACGATGCTGGCTACTGAGACACAAGCTATAGCAGATTATTTACGGCAGGTAATGATCGACAAGTATGATGAAAAAAATATTGTATTTCATTTTGCAGATACACGAGACACGCTGTGTTATGCTACGAATGACAATCAGGATGCAACGTATAAATTGTTAGAAACAAATGCGGACTTGGCTATTGTCGTTGGGGGCTACAACAGTTCAAATACTTCACATATTGTCGAATTATGTGAACGAAAATTTCCTACTTACTTTATTAATTCAGAAGATGAGATTAAGTCGACTGATGAAATTCACCATTTCAATTTTCACAAAAAGGAGAAGATTACAACACGCCATTTCATTCCAGATAAAAATCCGGTAAGAATTGTGATTACCAGTGGCGCTTCTTGTCCGGATACAATAGTTGACCGGGTCCTGTTAAAGGTGCTTGCGTTTTTCGAAACCCCTAAAACAGTTGAAAAATTACTCGAAGAGTTTGAAAGAAATTAAGCGACTGCCTTCTTACGTCCTTCCTCTACTACTTTTTTACCATTTTTATGCTCGCCTAAAACGATTACATCTTTGGTATTTTCATATTGCCTGGCGGCTTGCATCATAGCTTCTTTTGTATCGCGAATTACGATAATGCCGCTTTTCGCGCCTTTATTGCGTAATTCGAGGTAAAATCCATCTTTCTTTTTCTTTGGTAATACTGGAGGTCTTCCCATGATTTTGTAGTTTTTTAATGATTTTAGAGCCATTATTGCTCTATCTTGTAAACCCTTAATTCCAGGGTTTAGTTCGAATCGCGCAAGATCGCGAAATTAAGTGGCTTATCCTTGATAAATTTTTCAAGCGGAAGGCGTCTAAATAAAATTCCAACCTTCTTTGTAGGAATCGCTTATATCAATTGAATTAATTCCTACTTATGCCTTGTGAAAACTATGCGAAAAATTTCTACAATCTTCTTGCTGTTTGTCCTTACCTGTTCTTATGTCTCGGCGCAGGATGCAAACTCTTCTCAACTCTATGATTCAGCTCAAATTCTTACGGAGGTAGTAGTAAAAGCCTATGCTTATAATCGGCCGCCAGAAGAAGTGCCCGCTGCTGTCGCGCTCGTTACTCAAAAAGATCTTGAACGATTCGGCAACAATTCTTTTCTACCTGCTGTAAATACAATCCCCGGCGTTCGCATGGAAGAACGGTCCCCTGGAAGTTACCGATTTTCCATCCGCGGAAGTTTGCTCCGATCTCCATTTGGCGTACGTAATGTAAAAGCTTATTGGAATGGATTACCCTTTACGGATGGAGGCGGCAATACTTACCTCAATATTTTGGATTTTAATTCCGTCGGAAGTATGGAAATTATAAAGGGCCCGGGTGGCAGTCTTTACGGTGCGGGTACCGGGGGTGTTGTATTGTTGCAAAGTCCGGTGTCTAAAAAAGATCAACTTCACCTTTCAACCGTCGTTGGA
This sequence comes from uncultured Bacteroidota bacterium, assembly GCA_963837415.1. GTDB lineage: Bacteria > Bacteroidota > Bacteroidia > Cytophagales > Cyclobacteriaceae > Chryseolinea. Next base: position 1,357,132 of record CAWING010000013.1, read on the forward strand.
AGCTATGGACTCCGGCGGTATCAACTGGCAAGTGAAATGCATTCGGAAAAATCAGCCATTCGGATTCAGTATGCGCGTCAGCAATCAGATGGATATCGAGAGCAAACCCGCATGAGACGTGATGCGTTGCATGGGGATTTAAACTTCAGGTTAAATTCGAAACACGCGCTTTCAGCGACTGTCTTCTATACGGATCTTTTTTACGAAACTCCAGGCGGTCTGACCAAAGCGCAATACAACGCAAATCCAAAACAAGCTCGGCCGGCTTCTCCCGTTGCGAGAGGAGCTGTTGAGCAAAAGGCAGCTGTTACAAATAAAACCGGATACATAGGTTTCATAGACGAATATCAGTGGAACGATGCGTGGTCCACTCAAACCGGAATTTATGGTTCGCTCACTAAGTTCGAAAATCCAACGATCCGGAATTATGAAAAGCGCGATGAGCAAAATGCTGGCGCGCGAACACAAACAAAGTATGTTTTTGAAAAGTCGTTGAAAGGAAAAATTACGTTAGGCGGAGAGTATCAGTACTTCAACTCACCTATCACAGTTTACGGAAATACATTTGGCGCTATAGACACAGTTCAGACGGATGATAAATTGAGGTCGAGCCTTTTACTCTTTTTTGTGCAAACTGAATTAGACCTGCCTCATAATTTTTACTTAACGTTAGGGGCAAGCACGAATGTCTTAAAATATAAATTCACGACGCTTTATCCTACACCTTCTATTCAACAGGAAAGAAATTTCGATCCTGTAATTTCTCCTCGTGTAGCCTTGTTAAAAAAATTTAATTCAGTTTCTGCATACGTAAGTGTAAGCCAGGGATTCTCACCACCCTCCCTTGCGGAAGTAAGACCATCAGCCGGAACATATAACAACAACTTAAATTCAGAACGTGGCCTCAACTATGAACTAGGATTGCGGGGAAGCGTGGCAAAACGTCAACTTCAGTACGATCTTTCGGTCTATGACTTTCGACTCGATGAGACGATAGTCATACAACGCACGTCAGATGGTGCTGAATTCTTTGTAAATGCCGGAAAAACTTCTCAACAAGGAATTGAAGCTTCACTTTCGTGGAAACCTATGCTAAAATCAGATGTGGTTACAGCGTTGACGTTGTGGAGCAGTTATACCTACAATCATTATCGATTCAAAAACTATGAACAAGACGGAAATGATTTTTCGGGAAAACAATTGACTGGAGTCGCGCCGACCATCGCTCTCTGGGGGCTGGATGTTACGTTGAAAAAGATATATTTTAATGCCACAGCAAATTATACTGATGCGCTGCCATTAAATGATGCCAACACAGAATATGCTTCCGAATATTTTTTGTTAGGTGGGCGAATAGGGTTCCGATCTGCGTTGAATAAGAATTTTTTATATGAAGTATTTGGAGGTGTCGATAATGTCCTGGATAAGCGATATAGCCTGGGCAATGATTTAAATGCAATTGGCGGCAGGTATTACAACGCGGCTGCACCACGGAATTTTTATGTAGGCATAAAACTGAATCCGGTTTTCAATAAAGAAAATCTTTCCAATTGAAAAATGATCTCCCATATTCCATCGAGCGTTTTGCAAGGTGTAATGAGACAGCTGAAAATTCAAGGCCCCACTACGATCCGGGATTTTTCATTTGTCAGTGGTGGATGTATTAACCGAGGTGGAAGATTAAAAACCACAGACGGTGATTTCTTTTTGAAATGGAATGATATCAAAAAATTTCCTGCAATGTTTAAAGCTGAGAGTAAAGGCCTACAGTTACTTCTTCGGCAAAATGCCATTAAAATTCCCGAGGTAATCGGCTTCGGCGAAGAAGGATCTTATCAGTTTCTTCTGCTCGAATTCGTAGAGCAGAAATCACGTTCCAAAAATTACTGGCAACACCTCGGGAACAGGCTTGCTTCCCTTCATCGTTGTTCTGGAGAATTATTCGGGCTTGATCATGACAATTACATCGGCTCCCTCTATCAAATCAATCAACAACATTCATCGTGGTTAACTTTTTTTATTGAGCAACGGCTGAATGTCCAATTAAAACTTGCGGTTGAATCAAGCCAACTAAATTCAGAATGGATAAAAAAATTTGATGTTCTTTATTTAAAACTTCCGTCCCTCCTTCCGGAAGAAAAACCTTCTTTACTTCATGGTGATCTATGGAGCGGAAATCTTATTACAGATGAAAAAGGCGAGCCATGCCTGATTGATCCCGCTGTTTATTTTGGAAACAGGGAGGCAGACTTAGCCATGACAAAACTCTTCGGAGGATTTGAGACTGAATTCTATAGGAGTTATTACAAAGCATTTCCACCACAACCCGGATATGAAAAACGTGTGGATCTTTACAACCTCTATCCGCTACTTGTACATGTCAATTTATTTGGGGGTTCTTACAAAAACCAAGTAGAAAATATATTAAAAACTTTCAGGTAAAAGAGGTTAGTTAGAAATCGAAAGCAAATATTTCACGCAGTTCGAAGCAAAAAAGTTTGCGCTCTTTGCGAATTGGCTCTGCGCCCTTTGCGTGAACCGTCTTTATAGGGCTATGAACTAATTAGAGTTCTATTTTTCAAATGCGAAATAATCATCTCCGCATGTACTCGTGAATTTTCAATGAACCATTTATTGGTTTTTAATCCCCCGCAGACTACGCCAGCGAGAAAAAGATTTTTCACGTTCGTCTCCATAGTTTTCTCGTCGTACACCGGTGTGTGAAATTCATCGTTATGAAATTTTATTCCACATGCTTTCATAAAATCAAAAGGTGGCTGGTAGCCGGTCATGGCTAGCACAAAATCATTTTCCAGATCCATTACACCTTCAGGCGTCTTAATAGTGACGGATAATGGTTTGATTTCCAGTACTGCCGAATTAAAGTAAGCTTTGATGGATCCCTCCTTTAACCGGTTTTCCATATCCGGTTTTACCCAATATTTCACGCTGTCTGCTATAACGGATTCACGAATCACCATAGTTACTGCAGCTCCTTTGCGAAAGGTTTCAAGCGCCACATCCACTGCAGAATTAGATGCGCCTACAACAATAATATTTTGACCGAAGTAAGGGTGCGGCTCATCATAGTAATGTTTTACTTTTGGTAAGTCTTCTCCGGGAACGTGTAAAAGATATGGCAGATCATAAAAGCCCAACGAAAGTATTACTGACTTGGCCGTGTAGTTTGCCTTTGGCGTCTTGATTTTATGAAATCCATTTTCAACATCGATGCGTTCTACTTTTTCATACAATTTCACATTGAGATGCCACGCACTACATACCCTTCTATAATATTCCAGCGATTCGGCGCGATTTGGTTTTGGGCCATGAGAAATAAACGGTACTTCGCCGATTTCCAATCTCTCAGACGTTGAAAAAAAAGTCATGTTAAGGGGATAGTGATAAAGTGAATTGACCAGACAACCTTTTTCAATAATGACGTAACTAAGCCCGGCTTTTTTTGCTTCTATTCCACACGCTAACCCTATTGGTCCGGCTCCGACGATAACGATATCATAATTATATTCTGTATGCATGTCCAAAAAATCTTCGCTGTTTACAAAATCGTGAACTTAGGCTGCCATCTTCTTCAAAAATAGGTTTTTATTACTCCATTCAAGTCTCCCAATGACCTACAATGTATCAAACAAAAAAATTTATCCTAAATCCTAAATTCACTTTACATTTGCAATCCAAAATGGTTACAGGATGAGAGAAGTTCGGGTTCGATTTGCGCCAAGTCCCACGGGTGCTCTGCACATTGGCGGTCTTAGGACAGCATTGTATAATTTTTTGCTGGCCAGGCAGCATAAGGGGACTATGATTTTGCGCATAGAAGATACAGACCAAGCTCGCTATGTGGCAGGTGCGGAAGATTATATACTTCAGTCGCTTGCATGGGTTGGTATTGAGATAGATGAAGGTGTGAGTGTTGGCGGCCCTTATGCACCGTACCGTCAGTCGGAACGAAAACCCATGTATAAACAATACGCTCAACAACTTATCGATAGCGGTTTTGCTTATTATGCTTTTGACACTGAGTCAGAACTAGATGCAATGCGTGAGAGGCTGAACGCGGCTGGTGTAGCGTCTCCCCAGTATAATGGAATTACCCGCATGCAAATGCGCAATTCGCTTACGCTTCAGGAAGACGAACTAAAAGAGCTACTTGATGCACAAACGCCATATGTGGTTCGCTTAAAAGTCCCGCGCAAAGAAGAAGTAAGATTAAATGATATGATTCGGGGTTGGGTGATGGTTCACTCATCGCAAATTGATGATAAAGTATTGATGAAGAGTGATGGTATGCCTACTTACCATTTAGCCAATGTTGTGGATGACTATGTAATGAAAATTTCCCACGTGATCCGAGGGGAAGAATGGTTGCCCTCAGCTCCTCTTCATGTCCTTCTGTATAAATACTTAGGATGGGAAAAAGAAATGCCTCAGTTTGCGCACTTGCCGTTGCTGCTGAAGCCTACGGGGGATGGTAAACTTAGCAAACGCGATGCAGATCAGATGGGATTTCCCATTTTTCCCTTGGATTGGATAGATCCTGTAACCCAGGAAAAAGCTATCGGTTTCCGCGAAGCAGGTTACTTGCCTGAAGCCTTGATCAACTTTCTAGCCTTTCTGGGTTGGAATCCTGGTACAACGCAGGAAATTTTTTCATTGGATGAACTGATAAAAGCTTTTTCGGTGGAGCGTATCGGGAAGGCGGGAGCGAAGTTTGATATTCATAAAGCACAATGGTTTAATCAACAATATCTTCGTGCAAAATCCAATGAAGAGCTGGCTGGCTATTTATTCGCTTCATTAGCCAAAGAAAACATTTCCTGCTCAACAGAGAAGGCCTTAAAGATTGTGTCCATCATGAAAGAACGGGCTACCTTTCCCAATGATTTCTGGGAGCAGGGTAAATTTCTTTTTCATGCACCGACAACATTTGATGAGGGGATAGCGAGTAAGAAGTGGAACGATGATGCTGTGAAAGTACTTACTTCCTATAAAACTGAATTGGTGACCCTTCCTTCTTTTGATGCTACAACAGCTAAGGCAACATTGGAAAAGGTGACTGCAAGCCTCGGCATCTCAACAGGAAAAATTCTTCAGGCCCTTCGACTTTCCATGACGGGTGCCGGTGCCGGCCCCGACGTTATGGCTGTTATGGAAATCCTCGGCAAAGAGGAAGTGATAAAAAGAATTGACTATGCCTTTAAAACCTTGAATGTAAAAGTTGTGTAACTTTGATTATGGCGAAAGCAGGTAAGAAATCCTCAAATAAACCGAAGCCCCGCGTGCATAAAGATCTACAAGGGCTCGACATTACCATAGATCAATTTGGCGAGATCAAGGCCAATATGAACATCGAGAAGCTCAATGAGTTTTTAGATAAAAACGTAGACGATAAAAAACTCGCAGAGCGTGAGGACTACGAAGAATTGAAGAAAGGGAAAAAGAAAAAAAAATAACATTCCCTGTGGAATATGATCCGCAGTCACGTAAGTCCTCCTTTTGCATGAAATTAATTGGTACCGCTCTATTCATCTTACGAATTATCCCAGACTCTTTTCTTTTCGCACAAATCTCGTGGCCCAACGCGTTTATTCTAAGCCCCGTAAAATCCGAATTTGTAAAAACCTTATCGTTTGCTAATGTTAGCAAGTTTCTTGATAGTATCAGGTCCATAAGATGTTCATCAAATCTTATGTTCTGGAATTTTTTGCTTCTTGCCTGGAACAGAAAGGCGCGCACAACAAGCCAATCCTATATCTCGTATTAGTACATACATTAAAATTTATACCATGAGCCGATCACACGAAATAGATTATCAAATTAAAGGTGAGAGTATTCAAATTGTAGAAGTTGAACTTGATCCAAGAGAGACTGTCATTGCTGAAGCAGGCGCTATGCTCTTCATGGAGGATGGTATTCAGTTTGAAGCAAAAATGGGTGATGGATCAAATCCGAATCAAGGTCTTTTTGATAAACTGCTTTCTGTAGGATCGCGGGTTCTTACGGGTGAGTCAATATTCATGACGCATTTTACGAATCACGGAAATCGAAGAGCTAAAGTTGGATTTTCGGCGCCTTATCCTGGAACAGTTATTCCAATTGATCTCGCCCAATGTCCCTCCAATCAGCTCATTGTACAAAAAGATGGATTTCTGTGTGCGGCGTTCGGAACACAGTTATCAATTACTTTTAATAAAAGGCTTGGTTCAGGTTTAGTGGGTGGTGAAGGTTTCATCTTACAAAAATTGCAAGGTGATGGTAAAGCATTTGTTCATGCTGGAGGCACTGTAATTGAGCGTACTTTAAATAATGAAACGTTGCGTGTAGATACAGGCTGCGTTGTAGCCTTCGAATCGCAGATTGATTTTGACGTTCAAAGTTCGGGAGGATTGCGCTCCATGATTTTTGGTGGTGAAGGTATTTTCCTTGCTACACTTAAAGGCACAGGTAAAATCTGGCTTCAGTCCATGCCCATACGCAAACTTGTCCAGGCCTTGGCTCCTTATGGCCGGAACAGCGGTAAGGAGGGAAGCTCCCTGCTTGGTGGATTACTGGAAAGGGCCTGACATCTCGCTATCTATCTAAAAGGTCTATCAAGAAGGCAAAGAGCATCCGCTTTTTGCTTTCTGCTTTTAGCTTTTCCTCTACCTTTACATTCATCCATGCAACCCATAAAGATCGGTCTCATACGCGAAGGCAAAATTCCTCCCGACAAACGTGTTGCTTTTAGCCCCCTGCAGGTAGAAGAAATTGAGCAGCGGTTTCCGCATGTAAAAGTTTATTGTGAGGCGAGTGAAATCCGTTGTTTCAAAGATGAGGAATATAAAGCTTTGGACATTGAGGTAGCCTCTACTATTCGAAATTGTGATATCCTGATGGGTATAAAAGAAGTTCCTATACTTTCCCTTATTGAAGGGACGACTTACTTATTCTTTTCCCATACCCTTAAAAAACAACCCTACAACCGAAAGCTTTTACAAGCCGCGCTCGAGAAAAAAATACGACTTATCGATTATGAAACATTAAAAGATAAGCAAGGTAATCGTCTCGTAGCTTTTGGAAGGTACGCAGGCATTGTCGGAGCCTATAACGGCCTTTGGACATACGGCAAACGTTACAAAAAATTTTCCCTTCGAAGGGCATTTGAATGTTTTGATGTAAATGATTTAAAACTGGAGTTAAGGAAAGTTAAACTGCCTCCTGTTAAAATTCTACTCACGGGCGCAGGGCGGGTAGCCAAAGGTGCAATGGAAACGCTTGATAGTGCGCGAATTCGAAAAGTGAACATTCATGATTTTCTTTACCGCAAATTCGATGAACCCGTTTATCTTCAGCTTAGCAGCGTAGATTATCACACGCGCAAAGAGGGAGGGCATTTTAATCGGGAGGAATTCCACCAGTACCCTGAACGTTACTATTCGCATTTTGTAGATTTTACCAAGGTTGCTGACATTTTATTAGCAGGGGCTTTCTGGAATCCTAAGGCGCCTGTACTTTTTGCCCGGGAAGACATGTTGGGCGCTGATTTTAGGATAAAAATCATTGCTGATATTACCTGCGACATCGGAGGATCCATTCCCAGCACTCAACGCGCGAGTACTATTCCCCATCCAATTTATGATTATGATCCCGCATCAAATTCAATTCATCCGGCATTTAGCAACGAGAAATTTGTTTCTGTAATGGCCGTGGATAATTTGCCCTGTGAATTGCCCAGAAGTTCGTCTGAAGAATTTGGACGAGATCTTATTGATCGCATACTAAGACCCCTGCTTATCGAGGATTCAGAAGGAATAATAGAACGGGGTACGATAACTTTAAACGGGCAGCTTACTACTCATTTTGCTTATCTCCAGGATTATGTTTCGCACACGTAGCCAGTGTGGCATAGCCGTTTTTAGGACGCCAACGGAATTACTTGGTTCGTATTATTTCCTCGAGTAATGCTTATAAAATGCTACAATGGTTTCTATTCCTAATACAAAATTCTTAACACCAAAGTGTTCATTTGGCGAATGGATCGCATCGCTATCAAATCCGAATCCCATCAGTACGGTATCGAGCCCAAGTTCTTTTTTGAACAGCGCTACAATCGGAATGCTCCCACCATCGCGCATGGGAATTGGTGTTTGTTCAAATACCTCTTCAAACGCTTTGCGGGCAGCCCTGTAAGCAAACGAATCGATTGACGTCACCGCTGGCTCTCCTCCATGTAGCGGAGTAACTTTGACCTTTACATAATTAGGCGCTATCGAGAGAAAGTGTTTTGTAAAAAGTTCCGTGATTTCGGTGCTTATCTGATTAGGAACTAAACGCATGGAGATCTTTGCGAAAGCTTTTGAAGGTAATACAGTCTTTGCGCCTTCTCCCGTGTAACCGCCCCATATTCCATTAGCATCCAATGTTGGTCTTATGCCAATGCGTTCCAGTGTAGTATATTTTTTCTCACCTAGCACGTCATGAATATCCAATTCACGCTTATAGTTGCTTAAGTCAAAAGGTGCCGTGTTGATGGCGGCACGTTCTGAGGCACTCAGATCCGCTACTTTATCATAAAAGCCAGGGATGGTAATTTTACGATCAGCATCGTGCAAAGAAGCTATCATGCTGCATAAAATATTAATTGGGTTAGCAACAGCCCCACCATACACACCCGAATGTAAGTCGCGGTTGGGTCCTGTGACCTCCACTTCTACATAGCTGATGCCACGCAATCCCACCGTGATAGACGGATGGTCTAGTGAGAGCATAGAGGTGTCTGAAATAAGAATAACATCCGCCTTTAATTTTATTTTATTTTCCTTTATGAAAGATCCTAGGTTATCCGATCCAACTTCCTCTTCACCTTCAACCATAAATTTTATGTTGCACGACAGAAGGTTTAGCCTAACCATCGCTTCAAAAGCTTTAACGTGCATGAAGGCTTGACCCTTGTCATCGCACGCACCACGCGCATAAATTTTGTCGTCTATTATTACAGGCTCAAAAGGGGGAGAGGTCCAGAGATTAAGTGGGTCAGGTGGCTGAACATCATAATGACCATAGACCAGGACTGTCGGCAAGGAAGGATTTAATATTTTTTCCGCATAAACAATAGGATTGCCGGAGGTTTCACAGAGCTCAACTTTATCCGCCCCAGCATCTGCGAACTTTTGTTTTAGAAACTCTGCCGCTTTGCGAATATCATCTTTGCGTTTGATGTCTGCACTAATCGAGGGGATCCGTAACCATTCAAACAATTCTGAAAGAAAGCGATCTTTATTTTTAGAAATATATTCTTTAATCATAAAATGGAAATTAAAAGTCTTATATCAATCTAAGGTTTAATGAACTGTAAAACTCTTCAACGGGGTGAAGATAGATTAAGAGAATCTCTCAGATATTGAAATTCATTTTTATTTTTTGTCCAATAATCTGTGATCAATGTTTTATCAAGAGTTCCTGTTGTATGTTGAATTACTCCCCGTTCTTTAAACTCCTCGTTCCATCCGAGGATTTTATGGGGAAAGTTCTTTTCGAATTGAATCGATAATTTTCTTTGTTGTTCGGGTAATGTGAGTGCATAGGTTACGACTGAATCCTTTTCGGTCCGTAGCGCTGTAGCCGGTTGAGGTTTTAAATCAATGTGGCTAAGACGTGTAAAAAATAACCCGGGAATCAATTCGAAACTACCTGTAGGAAGCGCATTATGATCAATCCGAATAATATTCCATATCTCATCTTCCATCAGAATTTTTTTTATGGAAAAATGGGCGTCACCTTCCTGTTCAAAGTAGGAATATGATTCTACATCGAAAGCATTTCCCTTTAAATTCATCTGACTGAACACATGACCACACCATTCCTGGGACGACATTGTCGTTTTTATTGTACTCGGATATTCACGACGATTGACAGGCGTAAAGACCGACTGCATCATAGAATATGGGTAAATGCCGGTAACGAAATTTTTTGTAAAGTTTAATTTCAAAACATTCACTTTGTCACTACCTGGCTTGGAAGGATCATCTAGCTTAACCTGTTTCTTTTTAGAAAAATCTTCTGTGACAAAAATCAAAACTGCAGTCCCCTTTCGCTGTTCACCATAACGCGATTGGTTTAAACTATACGAATTAATTTCGGCCTTGCCACCATACCAATAGTTCTTGAACAAATCCGTTTCATATAGGCTAATTTTTTCGGATTGTGACGATGGCGTTTCCTGACAGCTTCCACCTGCAAGAGTTAAGACGCATAAATTGAAAAGAATATATTTTTTCATACTGAGCCGTTGTTAAAGAGACGATATCCTTTTGTTGACGTTGGAAAATATAATTAGAAGCTTTCAAGCCGATAGTTTGATTCATTTAATGTTTTAAGGAAGAAAGTTAAATGAAACTAAAAGGCGTCAGAAGGAAGTTCTTATTTATTTTTCCATTCTAGGGTATTGATCATATGCATAATGTCCTTCTTCATGTACTCGATGGCGGGAGCTAAAGAATCGTTGGCGACCTTTGTATTAAAATAGAGAGCTCCCCGAAGAAAGTTTTTTGAAGAATCCGTAACCGTAAATTGAAACTGACTTGGCACTTCACCCTCCAGTTCAGCAATTACCGCCGTTTTTCCACTAGGTGTTTTTGATATGATTTCATTAATTGCGTAGGCCTTGATCTGATGCTTTGCTGTGAGCGTGTACGAATCATCTAAAAATTCCTTTAACCCCCGCAGATTTTGAATTGCTTTATATGTAATGTGCACATTCGCCTTTAAATCTGGATAATAGATCTCGATCCAAAACCTCTCACTAATAGCTGAAGTATCCTCCAGCAGTTTAGCGTAAACTGAATATTCAAAAATGTAAGGCAGCGAATCCGGCAAAGACTTATAAGAAGGCATGGGCAAAAATAGTCGGTTATATCCTAAGGGTTTAGGCGAATAATCCTGCTGGCAGCCCGTGAAAAGCCACATCACCGCTATGATGAATAGCCAGATACTTTTGAAGAATTGTTTATTAAGTTTGCTCATTCAGTCGATTCCCATCCGCTATCCCATGGAGATTTCGCGTCTACAGCAAAAGTAGCGGTTCAGGACAATTTATCTTCAACTAGCTAGGACGTTATTAATTAAATAAAGTATCAAAGGGTATTTACGTTGAATTCTACAACCAAATAGTTTCATCAAACTTTAGAATTACTATACTTTCTCATTGACTTCTTCTTGAATATTGCCAATGATTTCTTGTACAATGTCTTCCAATGTTACCAACCCTACGGTAATTCTTGAATCATTTGTAGCGATGGCCATGTGTACGTGCTTTTCTTGAAAATCTTTTAAGAGTGAACTGATTTTTTTGGTTTCGGAAACAAAAAAACCTGGACGAATCAAATTTTCCCATCTGTAATTTTTTTCCTCTTCTATAAAAGGAAGAAGATCCTTTGTATACAACACACCCACAATAGTATCGACGTTTTTGCGGTAAACTGGAATGCGGGCATAGCCTGTCTTATTTATATAGGCGATTAGCTCTGCAAAATTTATTTCAATATTAATGGCTGAAATTTGATTTCGTGGTCGCATAACCTGGCTCACTGTTAAGGTACCCAAATTCACTATGCTGCGAAGGAATTCGGCATCATTTTCAGATGTAATCGTATTTTCAGTTGCCAGTTCTAAAGCTTGATTCAATTCCCCGGCTGTGGCTTGGCCACCATTTTTGTCGAATCTTTTTTCCAACAAGCCTCCCATTTTTATCAGAAAGATGGAAAAGGGTTTTAGTAGTGTAACCCATAATTTCCAAGTGTAGGCAGTGCGTTGTGCCAATCGAACGTTGTGTTTCGTGCCATAAACTCGGGGGACGATTTCTCCTAAGAAGGCAATGACTAAAATGGATAAAAACAAAACAATAGTTATAACCCATTCCCTGGAGGGTGACCCTGCAAGTTCCCACACAAGCAATGTGGAGATTGTGATTATGCTCACCTTAATAAGCGTATTTAAAACGATAAGGGAGACAAGCAATAGGCGTGGTCTTCCAAGTAAGTTAACCACTAATTTTTGGCGTTTATCGCTGCTAGACCTTAATTGGTCAAGCTCCTGAGAGGTAAGCGAGAAATAAGCAGCTTCAGAGGCTGATACGATGGCCGCTAAAATCAAAAGGAAAACAACTCCGAAAAAACTTGATATATAAAATAACCCCTGACCTGAAAGAATAGTTAATAATATGCTATAACTAGGAGGTTCTTTCACTCAGGGGTTACGTTGGTGAAACATCAGAACGGTAAATCGTCTGTACTATTCGTATCAACAGGAGCATGAGCTCTGTAACTGTCAGCCGTATTGCTGTCAGCCGAGCTGTATCCTGAACTTGAACTTCCGCTACCACTTCCTTTGGTAGATAGCATCGTCATATTATCGGCAATTATTTCCGTTATATAACGAGTTACCCCTTCTTTTTCCCAGGAACGGGTGCGTAGTTTTCCTTCGATGTAAACCAGGTCACCTTTGTGCAGGTATTTTTGAGCGATCTCAGCAAGTCCACGCCAAAGCACAATGTTGTGCCATTCCGTAACTTCCTTTTTCTCTCCCGTGGTTTTGTCTTTGTAGCTTTCGGACGTTGCAACAGTGAAGTTTGCAACCGTAGCTCCATTGTCTAGATTTCTTACTTCTGGATCTTTGCCTAACCGGCCTACCAGAATAACTTTGTTTACTCCTGACATAATAATAATTGTTTAAAGTGACACATAACGACTTGGCAAAAGTACCAATCTTCCCTCAACTATAAAAGTGATAATCAGATAAAAAACGAGTAATCAGCACGGGCTTTGGCAAGTCGGATATTTTTTCGAAAGTATAGAATTTTAGATTTTTATCCTTCAGCGCTCGGAACTTTCCGACTTTGATTCAGCACAAATTTAGAAAGAATGACCTGGTGGCTAAGAATATGTTTGTAAGTCCCAGAAATTTCCATGTCCTCAATCGTGACATTATGCTTAAAAACATCTGCTATTTCTGCGAATAGATTTTCTGTCTTTGTTGGCCGGGCCTTTTCCATCAAATAAAAATCGTATAAACCCTGCCAGATGTCTTTTGCGTTTCGTTTTTTCATTAATAATGATTTACCCTTTTCTATAACAACATAGTAGAAGTAACGCTTGCGCGCGGCTTTTGACTTTATTTTTAGAGGTAAAACTGATTGAAGATTGTGCTGAGCAGCAAAGCATTTCAATTGAAAGCAACACATCTGAGCAAGCTGGGTTTTTGGGAATACAATGCAACGCGCCAAATTCCATAATTGCCTGATTATGGAAATCGGGAAACTTCTTGCTGATAAGGGTATTTGCCAGAATCGATAAAGATCTTTTTGCCTTCAAGGCTATTTATTTCATTTTCAATTCCAAATACACGGGATAAAACTCTAAAAACATTCCCATCAACAACAGCAACTGGTTCTTTGAACGAAAATGAGGCAATGGCTGCCGCTGTGTATTCTCCGATGCCCGGAAGTTTTAGCAGCGTTTCAAAAGTGGCTGGGAACCTTCCATTATATCATGACGACCACTTCCTTGGCACACTTGTGTAAATTCCGTGCCCGGGTATAATAACCCAATCCTTGCCAGAGCCGCAGCACATCTTGCTCGGTGGCCGATGCCAATGCATGCATACGTCGGAAATTTTTCAACGAACCTCAAGTAGTATGGTATTCCTTGATTTACTCGGGTTTGCTGAAGGATAATTTCGGATAACCATATTTTATAAGGGTCGTCTGTTTCCCGCCAGGGTAGATCTCGTTTGTTTGTTTTATACCATTCAACGACTTTATCAGAGAAATATCGGTTGTCCATCCTCCTGATTATCAGATTTTTTCAATATTCATTTTTAATTCTGAAGGCGGCATTTAAATTTGCCCTCCTGTAAAAATTTCGATCTAATTTGACTAAAAATATAACACAGTGACCAAAGCAGACATAATTAATGAAATCGCCGAAAAGACTGGGGTTGATAAAGCAGATGTAACAGCATCAGTAGAAGCATTCTTTAGCGTTATAAAGAGTTCCATGTCAAATGGAAATAACATCTACATTCGTGGTTTTGGCAGTTTTATCAACAAGAAACGAAAGAAAAAGATTGCCCGAAACATTTCGCGTAATACAGCATTGGTTATTGATGAACATTTTGTTCCTAGCTTTAAGCCCGCAAAGATTTTTGTTAACAAGATCAAGAACAGCGAAAAGGTAAAGCAATTGGAAGAAAAATAACCCGTTGGAAACAGATACGGTCTTTTTACATCCGCTTTCATCCCTCATGCATAGCGGCAGCACAGTTATATAATGCTCAAAACTCGAATTCTATTAATTGTTGGTAGTGCTATTGTTATTTGGTTGATATTCCTATTGCCAAAAGTAGTTGTGGATAATGAAACGACGTTAGAGGAAAATCCTAAGGATTCGACTGCGCAGACCTCTGAATGCACATACCAAGCCCTCGGAAGAAATTTTAGTAGCCATCCGGAACTTGCGTGGGCAGATCGGCGAACGTTGGTCGAAAGAAAAAAATGCTATCTTTGCCGACTCTTTAGCAAACCTGTATCAGGTTGCTGGCAAGTTTGATAGCGCGGCATGGTTTGCTGAGGAAGCATCGAAGTTCTTTAACACTACTGAAAGTTGGATCAAAGCAGGTGATCAGTATTACCAGGCTTATACCTTCGCGTTGGATCAGGCCAAGCAGAATGCATTGGCCGAAAAAGCGCGGGAGTTTTATAAAAAGGTATTGAATGCCAATCCAGATAACCTGGATATAAAAACAAAGTTGGCTATGACCTACCTCAGCTCAACCAGCCCAATGCAGGGCATTACTATGCTAAGGGAAGTTCTTGCCGCAGATCCTAAGAATGAATTGGCGCTCTTTAATATGGGAATGCTTTCCATTCAATCAGGTCAACATGATAAGGCCATTGAACGATTGGAAGAGTTGGTAAAAATTAATCCGAATCATACTCAGGGACAGCTTTTGCTCGGCATAGCGTTGATGAACACGGGAAATAAAGCAAAAGCCAAAGCGCAATTCGAAAAAGTAAAACAAATGGATAAGGATCCCGCTGTACAGGCTACAGTTGATTCTTATCTAAAGGATTTAAAATAATTAATACATTATTATGCCTAGTGGAAAGAAAAGGAAGAAACACAAAATGGCTACGCACAAGCGTAAAAAGCGTCTGAGAAAAAACAGGCATAAGAAGAAATAATCGGTTAGCCGGTTAGGTTGCTGGAAATTTCCAGCTAACATACACATCATTAAAAATTTTAAATTTTAAGTTTTGAGTAATGAGCTAATAATTAGTGCCACTCAGGACGGATGTCGTATAGCCCTTCTTAAAGATAAGACGCTTGTTGAATTCCATAACGAAGAAGAAGGTAGCAAGTTTACAGTAGGCGATATTTACCTTGGCACAGTTAAAAAAGTTGTTCAGGGACTTAATGCAGCATTTATTGATGTTGGCTACGATAAAGATGCCTTCCTTCATTACCTCGATCTTGGTCCGCAGTTCAGTTCACTGCAAAAGTTTACAAAACTGGTGCGCGCAAAAAAGATCAACGGCGGAAAACTAGACAAATTCAGTCGGCGAAGCAGACATTGACAAGCATGGGAAAATCACCCAGCAATTGTCGAAAAGTCAACTGTTACCTGTTCAAATTGTCAAAGAGCCGATCTCAACAAAAGGGCCACGATTATCCTGCGAGTTAGCCCTGGCCGGGCGATACCTGGTTTTGGTACCATTTGCCAATGCTGTAAGCGTATCTAAAAAAATTACAAGCGGCGAGGAGCGGAAGCGCTTGCTTCGCCTTATTCAGTCAATTAAACCTGAAAATTTTGGTGTGATCATTCGCACGGTGGCCGAAGGAAAAGAAGTGGCAGAGCTGGATCGGGATCTTCGCTCAATGGTGAAGACCTGGGAAGAAGGAATGACCCGGCTTGTTAACGCTAATCCTCGCGATAAGATCATCGGTGAACTGGATAAAACATCTTCCTTACTGCGGGATATGCTCAATGAATCGTTCGACAATGTTCATGTCGACGACAAAAAGATCTATGAAGATGTAAAAAGCTTCATTCATACCATTGCTCCCGATAAAGAAAAAATTGTAAAGCTTGTACACCGGGAAAGCAAAGATTTTTGAGCATTATGGTATTGAGAGGCAAATCAAATCAGCCTTTGGACAGACGGTAAGCTTGAAGGCAGGCGGATATCTAATCATCGAGCACACCGAAGCCCTTCACGTCATCGATGTAAATAGCGGCAACAAATCAAATCGCGAAGAAAATCAGGAAACAACGGCACTTTCTGTAAATATGGAAGCCGCAAAGGAAATTGCGCGACAGTTGCGCCTGCGCGATATGGGGGGAATTATTGTCGTGGACTTCATTGACATGAAGAATCCGGACAATAAGAAACTCATCTACAAAATCATGAAAGATGAGATGGCGGATGATAAAGCCAAATCAACGGTGCTTCCGCTGTCGAAGTTTGGTCTGATGCAGATCACCCGTGAGCGCGTCCGTCCTCAGATGAACATTGCCACGAAGGAAGTTTGTCCTGCCTGCAATGGTACGGGTAAAATAACCGCTTCGATTCTTGGTATCAGATCTCATCGAAAAAAATATTGAGCACCTACTTAGTAAAGCAAAATGAAAAGAATTTGGTGTTAGCGGTTCATCCTTATTTGCATGCCTACTTCACCAGCGGATTTATATCTCAACGCATGCGCTGGTATTTCAAATATAAGCGATGGGTAAGCATGGTAAAGGACACTTCAATGGCTATTATGGAATATAAGTTTTTGAATAAGGAAGGTGAAGAAATTCAATTGACTTAGGCCGCAGCCGTTATAAGTTATCCGTTAATAGTTAATAGTCGCAGTCGCCAGTGAAGCTGAAATCCGGATAACGGTAACGGTAACGATTAACCGATAACTGCCACATCAAATGGTCATAATCTCCACTTCTTTCTTCTTCATCAAAGCATCAATTTTTGAAATAAATTCGTTTGTCATTTCCTGAACAGTGGCTTCAGCATTTTTCAAATCATCTTCCGAAACTCCCTTAATAGATTTTAATTGTTCGTTGGTTTCTTTACGCGCGGTGCGCACGCTTATTCTCCCATGTTCGCATTCCTGGCCCACTTGCTTTACAAGTTGCTTCCGCCTTTCTTCCGTTAACATGGGTACGTTAATGATTACTTGCTGACCATCATTTTGTGGATTCAGTCCAAGGTTAGCTGTTAAGATTGCTTTTTCAATTTCGGGAATAGTACCTTTCTCCCAAGGTTTAATGAAAATGGTTCGAGCATCAGGTGTGGTCATGGAAGAGACCTGATTTAAAGGAGTCATTGTGCCATAATAAGAAACTATAGATACCATCTAGCATAGATGGATTTGCTTTTCCAGCTCTGATTTTTCCAAGCTCATGCCCCACATGCATGTAAGCTTTATTCATCAGGTCTTTTGCTTCATCAAGGTATAACTCAATTTCGTCCATGGCATTTTAAGTTAATTTATGTTTGAGAAATGTTTGATGAGGAATATTAAATATCAACTGATTAATGTTCCTGCTTCTTCACCTTTCGCTACTTTCAAAAGATTTCCTTTTTTATTCATATCGAAAACAATGATGGGCAATTTGTTTTCCATACACAATGTAAAAGCAGTCATATCCATGATATTCAGATTTTTTTCATAAGCTTCCTGAAAAGATAACCGTATTGTAACGGACAGCATCCGGAAATTTTTCCGGATCTTTTGTATAAACGCCATCAACCCGTGTTCCTTTTAGTACAACATCAGCTTGTAGTTCCACGGCACGTAAACTGGCAGTTGAATCCGTAGTGAAGTAAGGATTTCCAATGCCAGCTCCAAAAATTACAATCCTTCCTTTTTCAAGGTGGCGAATAGCTCTGCGTCTTATAAACGGCTCGCACACTTGCTCCATTTTAATACCTGACATCAGGCGAGTGTACATGCCGTGGCGTTCCAGGGCACTTTGCAATGCCATAGCATTGATCACTGTTGCAAGCATGCCCATATAATCTCCCTGAACCCGGTCTATTCCCAGTGCTTCAGCCTGTCCTCCTCTGAAAATATTTCCGCCTCCGATAACAATTGCCAATTCAATTCCCGCATCTTTAATCGTTTGGATTTCAGCACAATACTGTTCTAATACAGCAGGATCAATATTGGTACTTTTAGTTGATCCCTGAAGAGCTTCTCCGCTAAGTTTTAATAGGATGCGTTTATATTTCATTTACAATTTTTTAAGTGGCGCAATATATTCAGAAAGCAGCAAGGTTTGAAAAATCGTATCTCCTAAAATTGCGATAACGAACGGAATTGTCCGCTGAATTAAAATTCAATCAAGACCTGATTTTTTTCAACGCTATCTCCCTTCTTTACCTTCACCGATTTTACAATACCAGCAGCGGAAGCTTTGATCATATTTTCCATTTTCATGGCTTCCAGAATTAATAATGGATCTCCTGGCATAACCGCATCGCCGTCCTTCACTCGAAGATCGATGATCAATCCCGGCATAGGAGCTTTAATATTATTAACTCTTCCACCGGAAGCATTGTTCATGCCCATTTTCTCCAGCAAGCATGTCAAATTTGTCCTTCAAGTTCAACCGTATAAATTTCGCCGTTTATTTTTATCAAGAATGATTTGGTTGCCAGATCTGCCTTCACTACTTCGGCTCGGTAACTTTTAGTATTCAACTAAAATGTGAAAATACCCCTCGGAAAGTTTTTACAAGATCCCATTGCAAGGGAGAACCATTAATCATTAAACCCTTATCACGGGTTGATAATCTCAAAATTTTTTTTATTCACTGTCGCCTTATACATGCAGGTAATTTTGAATTAAAGTAAAAGTGCAAATTTTTTGCAACTCAGAACTCGCACAAGTTGAGCCATACAACTAGATCATTCTATTTCGAATTGCGAAAAACTACCTAAAAAAGTTGTCATTGTAAAAAATGGAGCTATAACTTTGTATGTCCAAAAGACAAGGGGTGCCATAAAACAACGGGCTGAGATTATACCCAAAGAACCTGATGCCGGTAATGCGGCCGAAGGGAAGGCAAGGTTAAACGTAAGCAGGTGCATTCCCCTGTGCGCTGCAGGTTTAAACCATTAAAAAACAAATGTTCAAATTAATTATTGTTGTCCGCAGCGATGCTGTGGACAATGGGCGCGTACGCGCAAAAGTATTGCTATTACAGGAACTGTTCGCGATGAGCAAAACAAAGAAGTGTTAGCAGGAGCTACCTTGGTAATCGAAGGATACCAATCAATTTGCATTGACCGATGAGCTAGGAATTTTTAGAATTGAGGAATTACCAGCAGGTAATTATACCGTTGTAGTACGATTTCTGGGTTATGCACAGAAAAAAGAACAAGTAACACTCCAAAGCGATGTTGAAATTAACGTTAGCATGGAGCCATCAGCACAGATGACAGAGGAGGTAGTGGTGTACGCTACCCGTGCAAATGATAAAACTCCTACAACATTTACGGAAGTAGGAAAGGAGGCAATACAAAAGCAGAATTTCGGTCAGGATGTTCCGATGATATTGAACTGGACTCCCTCTATGGTTACAACTTCTGACGCGGGGGCTGGCATTGGTTATACCGGCCTGCGCATACAGGGGAAGCGATGCATCGCGTATCAATGTAACAATAAATGGCATCGCACTAAATGATAGTGAATCGCAAGGGGTTTTTTGGGTAAACACACCAGATCTGGCTTCATCGGTTCAAAGTATCCAGGTACAACGCGGTGTTGGAACCTCTACCAATGGCGCTGGCGCCTTCGGAGCCACGGTAAGTGTTCAAACAAATGTCCTGACAAGGGATCCTTATGCAGAAGCCATGGCGTCCATAGGATCATTTAACTCACAGCGTTATACTTTTAAAGGAGGTACAGGTCTTATTAAAGAACAGATGGTCATTTGATGCACGTGTATCGAAAATTACTTCCGATGGCTACCTCAGGCGGGCGGCATCAGATCTCAATTCATATTATCTAAGCGGTGGATACTATGGAAACAAGACCATCGTAAAAGCGATTATGTTTGGCGGTCACGAGCAAACCTATCAAGCGTGGAATGGAGTTGATCAAACGACGATGGACATTGACAGACGTTTCAACTATTCAGGAGCTATCTATGACAGCGGTGGAAATATCATTCGGTTTTATGACCGCGAAGTAGATGATTACAGGCAGGAGCATTATCAATTACACGTATCCCAACAATTGTCTGAATATTGGAATGGAACTATTTCATTACACTTTACTGATGGCAAAGGTTACTTTGAACAATACAAACAAGACGAACCATTTGCAGACCTTGGTCTACCCGACGTAACGATCGGAAATACTACCCTTGAATCCAGCGATGTGATTGTGAGAAGGTGGCTGGATAATGATTATTATGGAACAACGTTTTCGGCCAATTACTTGAGGAATAAAACCAATCTTACCGTGGGTGGCGCATTTAGCAAATACGACAATGCACGTCACTTTGGCGAGATCATTTGGGCCGAGTTGGCCAATAACGCACCGATCCGTCATATTTATTATGATGGGGAATCTGAAAAAACAGATTTTAACTTTTACGCGAAATGGAATTATTCCCTCACAGATAATCTAAGTTCTTTTATCGATCTGCAATATCGCTCTGTGAATTATCAAACCGCAGGAATAGATAATGACCAAAGCGCTTACACAGTAGATGATAAGTTTGATTTTTTCAACCCTAAAATCGGACTAAGCTATTCACTGGCCGCGAATAGCTTATTGTATGCTTCGTATGCCATTGCCAACCGCGAGCCCAATCGGACAGATTATTTAGATGGGATTGAAAAACCAAAAAGCGAACATCTCGGCAACCTAGAAGTAGGATGGAGAAAAACTACATCCAAATTTGGCTTTGAAACGAATTTCTATTTGATGAATTATACGGATCAGCTTGTACTCACGGGAGCGATAAGCGATGTCGGTGCACCTATTCGTGCGAACGTAGGCAAAAGCTACCGTACGGGAATTGAACTTTCAGGCGCCATAAATTTATCCGAGAAAATAAGCTGGAATGCAAACTTGACCTGGAGCGTAAATAAGAATAAAAATTATGCAGTGTTTGATGGAGATAATAATGCGATAAATCGAAATACTACGATAATTCTTTCTCCGTCGTGGATCGGAGGAAGTCAATTTACCTGGAAAGCATTTAAGAATTTCCAGGCTTCCTTATTAAGCAAATATGTTGGTAAGCAATATCTCGACAACACTCAGGATGAAAAAGTAACACTGAATGATTACTTCATCAATGATCTGAGGCTTTCTTACGAACTTCACCCCCAGGGATTCAATGGAATTGAATTGGGAGTTCTAATCAACAATATTTTTGATATTAAATATTCATCCAATGGTTATGGATATGGAGGGACACCCTACTTTTATCCCCAAGCTGGTATTAATATTATAACGATGCTATCTCTAAAATTTTAGGCTGTATCCGAAGTCTTTAGGTACACCGTCTTAGGTATACTTTTGTTTTTAGTTGCAAACCTTCATTTTTGAGTGAACTTATTATTAACTTCTGCGGCAAGAAAACGGAATAATAAAGAATTTCATGCCCACATGATATAACCCATATTAAACTATACACCTCCTAATTATCAATGAAGGTCACTCAAATTTCAATAGGAAGATTCCATCATTTTCATTTAGCCCGACAGTTGGAAAAGCACAATTTGTTAGAAGCAATCTATACAGGCTATCCTCGGTTTAAGTTAAATGACGAAAAAGGTATTCCGGTTGAAAAGATCAAGACTTACCCGTGGTTGCAAGCTCCTTTCATGATGTTTGAACTTATTGGCTTAGAGCAATTCAATTGGCTAGCCAGGGAGTGGTCCTGGCATGCAACCGAAACCCTGGATCGTTTCGTCGCTCGACATATCAAAGAAAATAGCATTCTAGTGGCGCTCTCAGGGTCGGGATTGCGTGCTGGAAAAGTCGCTCAGAAGAAGGGCGGTAAATATATTTGTGATCGCGGATCTTCCCATATACGATTTCAGAACGAGGTATTGAAAGATGAATATGCCCGGTGGAGAATACCTTTTCGAGAAATTGACCCCAGATCCATTAAAAAAGAAGAAGCTGAATATGAAGTAGCAGATAGAATCACAGTTCCTTCCGAATTTGTTCGGAAATCCTTTTTAAGTAAGGGGGTCCCTGCTGAAAAAATCGTCAAAGTAGTTTATGGCGCCAGGCTTGATCGATTTAACAAGAAGGGTGAACCCGACAAATCGAAATTTATTGTTTTATGGGTAGGCGGCGTAAGTTTGAGAAAAGGGTTTATGTATCTTCTGGATGCTTTCCACCAGCTAAGACATCCAAATAAAGAATTACGCGTAGTTGGCCCGGTATCGCCAGAAATAAAATCGCTGTTCAATAGGGGTCTATTAGAAGGGGTTAAATTTTTAGGCGCAGTTTCCAATGTGAAACTAGCAGAAATATACAGTTGCGCTACTGTTTTTGTTTTACCAAGTCTGGAGGAAGGTCTGGCAATGGTCCAAGGTGAAGCGTTAGCCTGCGGCTGTCCAATAATTGGTAGCACTAATTCAGGTGCTGAAGATCTGATAACCCACGGCAAGGAGGGATTTATAGTTCCGATAAGATCTTCGGAGGCTATATTGGAAAGACTTCAGCAATTGATAGACGATGATTCTTTACGTGAGACAATGTCGGACGCCGCGCTAAAATGTGTACATCAAATCGGTGGATGGGATTCCTATGGAAATAATTACGTGAACCTGGTAAAGTCTCTTTAAGGGATATACCGTTCAAATTAAAAATTTACAGCGATTACATTCCTCATTAATTCAGTTGCTTGACGCTAGCAATTTTTTTTGTCAAAAAAATTATATTCCTCGCTTAAACTTGTCCTTTAATGTCTTTTTGTCAGAGTTTTGTTTTTGGTTCAAACCTTGCATCTTTCGGATAAATAAATAATAAAATTATGGGTATAGGAGGAATTGTAATCACCGTCTTTTTTATGCTTATCGGGTGGATTGTGAGTTCTCGCCTGAAAAGCAAATTTCGTAAATACTCACAGATACACCTTACCAAAGATTTAACAGGGGCCGATGTAGCGCGTTTGATGCTTGCAGATAATGGCATTCGTGATGTTGAAGTAATTTCAGTAGAAGGTCAATTAACGGACCACTACAATCCAACGAATAAAACCGTAAATCTGAGCAGTGAGGTTTATGTTGGTCGTAACGCTGCGGCAACCGCAATTGCAGCACACGAGTGTGGACACGCTGTTCAACACGCGAAAGCCTACAGTATGCTTGAGTTAAGGTCTGCGCTGGTACCAATTCAAAATATCAGTGCGAAGGTTATTAACATGGTTTTTTTGGCCATGATGTTTGGAGCTTTTGCTGTTAAAGGCTTATTCTCAATTGATACTGCTTTATTGGTGATTATTGCTTGTTACGGTGTATTTGCACTTTTTTCATTAATTACTTTACCGGTTGAGCTTGATGCGAGCAAACGTGCATTGGCTTGGGTTGAGAGCCGGGGTATTGTAACGCCACAGGAACATGGCATGGCGAAGGATGCACTGAAGTGGGCAGCTTTAACCTATGTGGTGGCAGCCATAGGTGCGATTACTATGTTGCTCTATTATATAAGCCTATTTATGGGAAGAAGAGACTAAACTTCCGTGTCTGTCCACGTACAGACTGCGAATTCTTATTACTCGGGCCTGATGGTTGTTAACCTTAGGCCCGATTTTTTTTGTCTCTGGTTAAACAATAAATTACAGGATGAATTTTCAACTCACGGAAGAACATTTAGCCGTTCAAAAAGCGGCGCGGGATTTTGCACAAAATGAATTGCTTCCCGGGGTAATCGAAAGAGATACACAGCAGAAATTTCCTACCGAACAAATTAAGAAGATGGGAGAATTGGGATTTATGGGAATGATGGTGGATCCGAAGTACGATGGAGGAGGCATGGATACAATTTCTTATGTACTCGCTATGGAAGAAGTTTCCAAGGTGGATGCTTCTGCGTCGGTTTGCATGTCTGTTAATAACTCACTCGTCTGCTGGGGGCTGGAAAAATATGGTAATGAATTTCAAAAGGAAAAATATTTAAAACCCCTTGCTCAGAAAGGTATTGGTGCTTTTTGTTTGTCGGAGCCCGAAGCAGGATCCGATGCTACCAGCCAGCGAACCACTGCGGAAGACCGGGGTGATTATTATCTTTTAAATGGAACAAAGAACTGGATCACCAATGGCAATAGCGCGACAGTTTACATCGTGATCGCCCAAACTGATCCCGTCAAAAGACATAAAGGAATTAACGCCCTAATCATCGAAAAAGGGATGCCTGGATTTGTCGTAGGCAAAAAAGAAGATAAGATGGGCATTCGTGGATCGGATACCCATTCCCTCATGTTTACCGATGTTAAAGTACCCAAAGCAAATCGAATCGGGGATGAGGGGTTTGGATTCAGCTTCGCCATGAGCACGTTGAATGGAGGTCGTATCGGAATAGCGTCCCAGGCCTTGGGAATTTCTTCAGGTGCCTATGAGTTAGCCCTCAAATATGCCAAAGAGAGAAAAGCGTTTGGCAAGACACTCTCCGATCATCAGGCTATACAATTTAAGCTGGCAGAAATGGCCACAAAAATTGATGCAGCACGTTTGCTTGTTCACCAGGCGGCCTGGCTAAAGGATCAAAAACAAGATTTCGTTAAGGCAGCCGCGATGGCAAAATTGTATGCCTCGCAAATTGCCCAGGAAGTTACAACGGAGGCGGTACAGATTCATGGCGGTTATGGTTATGTAAAGGAATACCATGTGGAACGGATGATGCGCGATGCGAAGATTACCCAGATCTATGAAGGCACTACCGAAATTCAGAAGATGGTAATTTCGAGGGAGTTGTTGAAGTAATGCTCAAAATGATTAAATCAGCCTTCCATCAAAGCGCTTACAATTAATTTATCGCTATGCGTAGTCTAACTTTAATTTTTTTGCTCACGACCGTGCAGCTAATATCTTTTGGTCAGAAAATTAATTACAATATTCCCGATCGTCTTGAAAACGATATAAGTAAAGAGGACTACAAAAAAATAGTAGATGTTTCTGTGCCCCTGGTTGCTGAAAGGTACGATATAGACTTCGTGAAGGACGGCACAATTCAACTCAAAAAGGGACAGGAGATGCAGGCGTTTAACCTGGACAATTTAATTTTAAAATGCATTGAAGTAAAGGCAAAAGCACAATGGAACGAAGTGATTAAACAGCATTTTGACAATATGTTTGCATCAATTGACGAGCAAAAAAAAATTGATCCTAAAGATTTTGAGACCGTAAAAAAATATTTGAGCATTCGTATCTATCCGGAAGAAACAGTAAATCAAAGGGGCGGACTATCATCCATGGTGGTCAAAAACGACCTTATCGGTACATATTCTCTATTAATGCTTGATTTACCAGGTGCCTTTACGCCAGTTCAAAAACAGATTTTCGATTTATGGAAAAAGGACCGTCTTGAGGTTTTTGAACTTGCCCAAGCTAATATCAACAAAATGGAAGTAGAAAAAGTAACGCGAGAGTTTGACTTAGATGGTGCAAATGTTGAAATGATTTTCTTAGGTAACGAGGACTATGCAGCAAGTTATGCTTTGGACTTAGCGAATAACTCACCTGCACTTGTAGGTGAGTGGGGCTCAGTGATCGCCATACCAAATAAAGGACTCGTAAATATTTGTAAAATAAGCAAGGCCCGACCGCTTGACTTTGTGAAATTTATTCAAAAAACAAAACCAGTTATTGAAAAGTCTTACCAAGAACATCCTCAACCAATTTCTGATCAGTTTTTTTGGTACTATCAAGGGAAGTTTACTAAAATAACGGTGACGGAGTCAAACGGAAATATTAACGTTATTTCTCCAAATGGTTTAACCGAATTAATGACCGAAAAAAAATAGAGTATCCAACATCAGGAATGAGCATATTCACCCGTCATCTTAATCTGTTGGTATCAACTAATATCAGAAATAGAAAAATTCTCCATGACCGGTCTTTACAGTTACCTGACTTTTTTTAGAACTCTCAACTCGTCCAATAATCCGTGCATCTACTTCGAAATTCTTGGAAACAGCAATAATCTGTTGCGCATACTTTTCATCGAGATAGAGCTCCATGCGGTGGCCCATATTAAAAACTTTGTACATCTCTTTCCAATCCGTTCCACTTTGTTCCTGGATCAGTTTGAAAAGAGGAGGAGTATCGAAGAGATTGTCTTTGATAATATGAAGATTCTCCACGAAGTGTAACACTTTGGTTTGCGCTCCTCCGCTGCAATGAACTATACCATGAATTTGGGAACGAAGGCTTTTAAAAATTTCGATCATGATGGGAGCATATGTGCGGGTTGGAGATAGCACAAGCTTCCCCACATTTACATCTACACCAGGTACCTCATCCGTAACTTTGTATTTTCCGCTATAAACCAATTCTGCGGAAATATTTCTATCGTATGATTCCGGATATTTTGAAGCGTAATCTTTATTAAAAATATCATGTCGCGCAGATGTTAGTCCATTGCTACCCATTCCACCGTTGTACGAATCTTCATAGGATGCTTTTCCGTATGACGCTAATCCAACAATAACATCTCCAGCCTGGATGTGGCTGTTGTCAATAACATTCGCGCGCTTCATACGGCTGACAACGGTGCTGTCCACTACGATAGTCCGAATCAAATCACCAAGGTCAGCAGTTTCTCCACCGGTGCTGATAATATCAAGGCCATGATGTCTTAGCATTTCCAATACTTCTTCAGTGCCGTTTATAATGGCTGAAATTACTTCCCCGAGGAATAAGATTTTTATTGCGGCCAATGGTCGAAGAAAGTAAAATATTATGGGTTGCTCCAACACAAAGAAGTCATCGATGTTCATAATGATAGCATCCTGCGCGATTCCTTTCCATACAGAAAGGTCACCCGTTTCTTTCCAGTAGATATAGGCGAGCGATGACTTCGTTCCAGCGCCATCAGCGTGCATTACAGTGCAATAATCCTTATCATGACCAAAGTAATCCGGTACGATCTTACAGAATGCCTTTGGAAACAGTCCTTTGTCAAGCTTGCTGATAGCCTGATGGACATCTTCTTTGGAAGCTGAAACTCCTCGTTGGGTATAGCGATCAGTATTCAATGTTTATCAATCGGCTGCAAATTAAGGTGGATTAACCGAAAGTGATTAGTACTTCAAAAATATTTTTGAAATGGCTTAACTCGCAGTAGACAATGTGGAATTGCATATCGTGGTAATTTGCATTTCAGTCTACATTTTATAATCGACGTGTAAAATGAATTCGATTTTAAACGCCGAGCTTACGCTGCGGGTTATAAATGCCATCCCTTCGGGATTTAAGTACGTTGTCTTGCAGGCTTTATGCGTGTTCCTTACGATGTTTAAGACTTCGCCTCCAGCATAATTTTTCTAAAAATTTCCCAAACTACAATTCCCAAACAGACGGAAATATTTAAGGAATGCTTGGTTCCTTCCTGTGGAATTTCCAACGCGATATCCGCGAATTGTATCACAGCTTCACTGACTCCATTTACTTCGTTGCCAAATACAAGACAATATTTTTGGAGCGGATCCGGATCAAATTTTTGGAGCGAAATGCTTTTGGAAATTTGCTCTACAATGACAATAGAATAACCATCGTCCTTCAACTTCTTGACTATAAACGAAGGGTTTTCAATATATTCCCATGGGACTGACTCGGTTGCTCCCAGGGCGGTCTTTTGGATCTCGCGATGGGGGGGGGTACCTGTTATTCCCGTTAGGTAAATTTTCTCAATACGAAAAGCGTCAGCGGTCCGAAAAGCAGATCCTACATTGTGTAGACTTCGGATATTATCCAGCACAATGCATGCTGGAAGTTTCTCTGCCAGTTTGAATTGCCCTATGGAAATCCTGCCTAATTCCTCTAGTTTAAGTTTCTTCATGAGATCGGTTAGCAGTCCGGTTAGCGGTATCCGTTAATGGTTATCCGGTTGGCCCTTTTATAATCCTGTTCTCGAGGATGTTTTCATGGCTTATAAAACATCGCCGTTTGTCATTCAGTATAAAATAGAATTAATGGTTATCGTTAACTTTCCTGGCAAACATATGCGGTACCCGTAAATAACATTCTCAGTGCGTTCAAGTTAAAAAAGAGAATCAAATCCTGAAAATCCCACAAGATTATCGGAAAGTCATTAACGATACCTTCCTCCAATGAAATACAATCTTGTCCTTTTATTCACATTCGCCTATTCCCTGTCCTTTCCGCAAGAACCCTGGAAAGATATATATAAAGAAACTGCGTGGGCTCAGCGCGATACATGGCAGCGCGCTGATGAGATCATCAAAAAATTAAATATTCGGTCGGGTAGCAATGTGGCAGACGTAGGGTGCCACGAAGGATATTTTACTATGAAATTGGCCAACGTTGTCAATGGTGATGGAAAAGTTTATGCTGTTGACGTCAGCAAAGACAAAATAGAAAAACTAAAAAATCATCTTGAGGAACGAAAGATTGCGAATGTTAGTGTGATTTTGGGAGAGGAGAATAACCCTCACCTTCCAACCCTTGCATTAGATGCCGTATTGATCGTCGACACATATCATGAAATGGACGCCCATCAGGAAATTCTACAACGCATTAAAGGCGCTCTGAAAGTCGGGGGCAGGCTGGTTATCTGTGAGCCTATTTCGGAAGAACGCAAAAAATTATCGCGGGAAGAGCAGGAAAAAAAACACGAGATTGGAATAGATTATGCGCTAAAGGACTTAAAGCAAGAAGGATTTAAAATCATTTCTCAGCATGAATCATTTGTAGATAGAGTTAAAGAAAAGGGTGATAAAATGTGGGTAATTGTTTGTGAGAAATCGAATTAACGATTTGCCCTGGTCACCCCACATAAAAGCGCCAATCATCCACACGGATACCTGTTACGGATACCGGATAACCGAGCAGAATAAAATCTTCAAACATCTCCCTCGGATTTCGGAGTTTTTTATCTTTGCTCAACTATGAGCGAAATAAAATCGTTGGTTGAAACCCCGTTAATGAAACAGTATAATGCCATCAAGGCAAAGTACCCCGGCGCCCTATTGTTGTTTCGCGTGGGAGATTTTTATGAAACGTTTGGCCAGGATGCTGTCACGGCAAGTAAAGTACTAGATATAGTTTTAACAAAACGAGGCAGCGGATCTGCTTCAGAAATTGAGCTTGCCGGCTTTCCTCATCATGCCTTGGATAATTACTTGCCGAGACTTGTTCGCGCAGGTTATCGTGTAGCGATTTGTGATCAGTTGGAAGACCCCCGTTTCGTTAAAGGAATAGTGAAACGCGGAGTAACTGAGTTAGTGACTCCGGGGTTGTCTTTTAACGATAATGTGCTGGAGCGCAAGCAAAATAATTTCCTCGCTTCTGTGTTTATGGGAAAGAATACTCATGGGGTTTCTTTCCTTGATGTCTCAACGGGAGAATTTTATGTTGCGCAAGGGAGCGAAAACTATATTTTAAAATTGATTCAAGGCTTTGCTCCTTCCGAGATCATATTCAGCAAACAAACACGAGCTCATTTCGAAGTTTTGTTCGGTGATGACTATAGTACTTTTGCATTGGATGAATGGGTTTACGGATTTGATTATAGCTATGAAAAATTAGTCAATCAATTTAAAACGGCTTCCCTAAAGGGTTTCGGCATTGACGAGTATGGAGAAGCTATCATTGCTGCCGGGGCTATCCTGCATTATCTGGAAGATACCGAGCATAAAGATACCTCGCACATTTCCTCTATCTCGCGTATTGATGAAGACAAATTTGTTTGGTTGGATAAATTTACCATACGCAATCTTGAAATTGTACATTCTCAAAATGATGGTGGCGTTCCGCTGATCGATATTCTTGATCGTACAGTAACACCCATGGGATCACGTCAACTGCGAAAATGGATGATCCTTCCATTAAAAGAAAAGTCGGCCATAGAAGAACGTTTGTTTATGGTGGATACTTTTTTTAATAACAGGACATTAGCAGAAAAAATTTTAGAATCTTTAAAACATATCGCGGACTTGGAGCGGCTGATTTCCAAAGTAGCCGTCAACCGGATTAATCCGCGCGAAATGCTTCAGCTCAAAAGATCATTGCGCTACATTCAACCTATAAAACAAATTCTAGGCACGCATGAATCTTTGGAGTTAAAAAAGCTTGGGGACCAGTTGCACCTATGCGAATTTCTGGTAGATAAAATTGAAAAGGAACTTCGCGAAGATGTTTCCATAGCCAGCAATCAAGGGAATCTAATTAAAGAGGGCATCAATCCTGAATTGGATGAATTGCAAAAAATCGCTTTTTCTGGGAAAGATTATCTTATTCAAATTCAAAAAAGGGAGATTGAGCGCACCAGTATCAACTCGTTAAAAATTTCTTACAACAAAGTTTTTGGCTATTATCTTGAAGTAAGCAACGCAAACAAAGATAAAGTTCCCACGGACTGGATTCGAAAACAAACTTTGGTAAATGGCGAGCGGTATATAACAGAGGAACTAAAAGTCTACGAAGAAAAAATATTGAATGCCGAAGACAAGCTCATCGTGATTGAGCAGCGCATTTTTAATGCACTCATTCATCATGCTACGGACTTCATTCCACAAATTCAGCAAAATGCACGGGTGTTGGCGCAGCTTGATTGCCTGCTCTCCTTTGCGAATGTCGCCCAGGCTAACCGTTATGTCAAGCCTCAGATCAATGAGTCGCTTGTTTTGGATATACGATCCGGCCGCCACCCTGTTATTGAAAAGCAGTTGCCAGCAGGGGAAACCTATGTGCCTAATGATATTTTTTTAGATAGCAACAAACAACAAGTGCTGGTCATTACTGGTCCGAATATGGCTGGTAAATCCGCTTTGTTACGACAAACTGCGTTAATTGTATTGATGGCCCAGATGGGTAGTTTTGTGCCTGCCGAATCTGCTGCCTTGGGAATTGTTGATAAGGTATTCACACGTGTTGGAGCGTCCGACAATCTTTCAAGAGGTGAATCTACATTCATGGTTGAAATGACGGAAACGGCGAGCATTCTCAATAACCTCAGCGACCGAAGCTTGATCTTGATGGACGAAATTGGCAGAGGTACGAGTACGTACGACGGAGTGTCTATTGCCTGGGCCATTGTAGAGTACCTTCATAATCACAAAGACTTCAAGCCGAAAACATTATTTGCTACACATTATCATGAATTGAATCAGTTGCAGGAAGATTTGGTGCGCGTTAAAAATTTTAACGTTTCCGTTAAAGAAGTGGGAGATCGGATTATTTTCATGAGAAAACTAAAGGAAGGCGGAAGCGAACATAGCTTTGGAATTCATGTTGCGCAACTTGCAGGAATTCCCAATCGTGTCGTCTTGCGTGCAAATGAAATTCTTCATTTTCTGGAGAAAGAAAAACATAAAAATGAAGGCGAGAAAAAAATTCAGGAGATACCAAAGCCAACACCTCAGATGAGTTTGTTTGAGGCTGACCCCCGATTTAAAGAAATTCAGGAGATGTTGAGCAAAGTGGATATCAACACCGTGAGTCCAGTGGAGGCGTTGTTAAAATTAAATGAAGTTATCGGTATATTAAAAAAGAAATAGCTTCATACTCTTTTAATTTTTCGTCATCCGCTTTCTTAATCTGCTTAATGATTTATTAACCTGAATAACGGGCAGGGATTTGCTCAAAATTCAAAACTAGAAACTCGAAACTTGTTTCACTTCCGGTGATTATTTTTCTTGAACGGCTTGTTGAAACTTCGTTTCCGGAAATTGGTTTTACTTTTCAGCTGCGGTTGATAGGTCGGACCTTCCCCTAAAGAGGATGGCAACGGAAGTTTTTCAATCGTTTCTCCAATGAGATTTTCAATACTTAAAAATTTTCGTTGATCTTTTTCATTGATAAAAGTGATTGCTGTTCCCGTAGTTTCAGCACGAGCCGTTCGGCCAACGCGATGAACATAATCTTCCGGATCTGGCGGAACATCAAAGTTGATCACCAGGCTGATGCCCTCGACATCAATTCCTCGCGAGAGCACATCGGTCCCTATGATCATGTTTACCTGTTTATTTTTGAAGGCGCGGAGAATTTGTTCTCGTTCCGGCTGATCCAGGTCTGAATGAAATGCTTTAGCGTCTAGTCCTGCACGTTGGAAAGCGATGTCCAGTTTTTTCACATTTTCTTTAGTGGAAGCAAAAATAAGAACGCTGTTCCATGTATATGTTTTTAAAATATGTTTGATCAGAGCTACCTTCTGATCATCGAATACGACATAAGCCTGTTGTAAAATTCCAGCGGCTGGTTTTGCAATAGAGATGTTTATTTCTTCGGGCTGGTTTAATATTTTATTGGCCAAGACACTGAATTTTTGGTGGCATGGTGGCAGAGAACAAAACCGTTTGTCTTTTCTTAGGAAGGTAGTTTATGATTTTAACGATATCATCATAAAAACCCATATCAAGCATGCGATCCGCTTCGTCCAGCACAAGGTGATCAAGATGATCCAAAATTATTTTCCCCGTGCCCAATAAGGCGATTAACCTGCCCGGTGTCGCGATGATAATGTCAGCGCCTTCTTCCAGAGCTTTTCGTTGTTGATCCCATGTTGCCCCGTCGCCCCCACCATAAATCGAAATAGAGCTTACTCCGAACGATAGTATCCAAATCCTTCAATTTGCTGATCAATTTGTTGTGCTAATTCACGCGTGGGCGCAATGATCAACGTATTTAAATGGCGTTTTTCGGTATGAATAATCTTATTCAGGATGGGTAAAAGATATGCCGCAGTTTTGCCCGTACCTGTTTGTGCACAAGCGATCAAATCTTTCTGCTGCATAATGACAGGAATGGCTTGCTCTTGAATGGGAGTAGGTGTGCGGATACCCATAGAATCCAATCCATCTACAAGTCTATCGTCAAAATTAAAATCGTGAAAGGTCAAGGTAGAAGTGAAATATTAGACAAATAAAATTATGTTACAACACAGCAAGCTGATGCGAAATTACAGCTAATTATTTAAAATTTGAAAGCTCATCCCACGCAGGTACCATTCTTGTACTAAACCATATCGACTTTTTCAGCCTCATATTCCTTGCGCAAGGTTGCTGCTTCCTGTTTATTTTTTGAATGTTTTATATGCTTTGGGACCTCCTTTAAATCCCAAATCAACCCAATCGCCGCCAAGCCTCGAAGGATGTAATAGGTGATATCAATTTCCCACCAGAAAAATCCCTGACGAGCAGCCACCTCATAGTAGTGATGATTATTATGCCAGCCTTCTCCTAACGTTAACAGCGCAAGCCAGATGCTGTTTCGTGATTCGTCATGCGATTCATATCGCTGTGTTCCGAATTTGTGCATGATGGAGTTAATGGAAAAAGTAGCATGATATAAAATCACCGTGCTTAAAAAGAATCCAATAAACAAGGAAGAGAAACCGGCCGTAGTAAACATCGTGGTAATGCTTCCGCCGTTTACGATTCCACCCAACGCCATGACTACCAGCGCCAGATATGGTAGGAGGGACAAGATAATGTTTATTCAACCAAACTAACTCAGGATATTTGGCATAATCGCCAATAACTTTATAATCGGTTTTTTTGAAATCGGGTCCAACAATCCAGCCGATGTGCGAATACCAAAATCCATAGATTTTCATGGAATGAGGATCAGCCGGAGTATCACTATGCCGATGATGATGCCGGTGATGAGCTGCCCACCATAGCGCACCTTTCTGTGCTGTGGTCTGCGCCATAAAAGCAATTACGAATTGAAACCACCGGGAAGTCTTATACGATTTATGTGCAAAATAGCGATGATACCCTCCTGTAACCCAAAACATACGTGTTACATAAAGCACGCCACATACAATCCAATCAAACAAAGTAGCTCCCGTAAAGAATGCGCTGCCAAGGGAAGCAAGTGCATACCTGCAAAAGCTATCTCCTGTACAAAGATGGGCTTGCTTCTTATCTTCGGGCGTATGAGGTTGATTGGTCATATATAGCTCAAACAAAAAAAACAAAATATAGTGTCATTAACACCTCTAAAAATTAAAAAATAAAGCAAAGGTAATGTTTTCAGAAGCTGGTAGGTGATAGGCGATTGGTACAAACGACTGTATGGTAGCATACAAGTATTTAAGTGACGAGTAAATTAAGGGTGCAAAGAATCCAATAAATGCATCGTATCTTTGACCCGCTTAATGAATCAGGAACAGACCATTATTCTCTATCAGCCCATGCTACAAGCTATCGCTTACAATTTGGTGCGTTGTAAGGCGGATGCAGAGGATATTGTACAAGAAACCTTTTTAAAATGGCTTACCCTTGGCCCTCAAAAAATTGAAAACACAAAGGCCTATTTGATCAAAGCGGTAAAAAATAATTGCTTGAATCATCTCAATACGTTGCGAAAGAAGAAAGAGGAGTTATTCAGTCAACAATAACTTGGCTGATTTCATCGGACGCTTTAAGGAAACCAGTTTTGCTCACCTTGATTTCGATGTGGAGATTAGCGAAAGCGATGAAGGTATTGCAGTCAAAGCTGGAACCGCTGGAACGTGCCGTGTATTTGTTGAAAGAAGTTTTTGATTTTGATTATGAGGCATTGCAAGAAGCCTTAGACAAGAAGAAAGATCATTGCCGTCAGCTCTTGTGCAGAGCAAAAAAGAAGTTGGAGGACGAAACATCTAAGATAAATTTTGAATTTCCTGACAAATCCCAGCTCTATGGAAAGTTTTCGAAAGGCGTGTCACTTGGGCAATGCGGCATGATCTTGTTATTGAGCTTAAAAAGGATGTTACCAGCGATTCTTTTAAGAAATCAATGCTAATTCAGGATTTTGACATATTTCTTAAATTTTTTTGTCCAAATCTGTCACAAATCTCTATTCAAATTGTCTTGCAGTAAAACCTGGTATCGGTTTTGTGGATCATTGTTAAACTTATAACCTAAATCATAATCATGACCGTCATTTTGGTATTTTTTATAGCGAGCTGGTATTTGTCGCTGTTTTTTCAAACATTTTTCCTGCATCGCTATGCTGCCCACAAAGCCTTTACGATGAATAAATTCACTGAAAAGGTAGTTTTTGTTCTTACCTGGATATTCCAGGGTTCAAATTATTTAAGTCCTTATGGTTATGGGGTCATGCACCGCATGCACCATGCTTTTGCAGATACGGAGGATGATCCGCATTCTCCCAAATACGATGAAACCATTTGGAATATGATGTGGAAAACGAAAACGATTTATTCGGACATTGCCAATAAAAAAATGATTCCGGATAAACGTTTTACTGAGGGAGTTCCGCAGTGGGAGGCGTTTGATAAGTTTGCGCGTTCATGGCCTTCCCGGCTTTTCTGGGCTGGCGTCTATTTCAGGTGTATTATACCTTATGCTGACGTATGGTGGTTATGGTTATTGTTACCTATCCAGTTTTTGTTGAGCCCTATTCATGGTGCAATTATCAACTGGTTTGCTCATAAATACGGATATAGAAATTTTGAAGTAGGTGACACTTCAAGAAATTTCTTACCTGTGGACTTTCTTATGATGGGTGAAAGCTATCATAACAATCACCATAAAAATGGTTCACGAGCTAATTTTGGTGGCATCCGCTGGCACGAAATCGATCCTACTTACCTTGTAATTAAGTTGCTCGATAAAATGAGAATCATCCGACTTACAAAGCACAAAGAAATTCATTTAGAAAGCGTGCAGAAGGCAAAAGCTGCTTAGCTCATAAATAAAACTATTAGAAAAAAAATAGCTCCCATATTGAGGAGCTATTTTTTTATGAATCATTTTACACTCTTGCTTAATTTCCCTCCTTGAAGTATTTATCTTCTTCATCCAATTGTTCTTCACTTTGAATTGATTTTGGAATGATACCCACTTCAAGAATCTTAAATTCGGTGCGCCTGTTTTTCTGGCGCCCGACAGGATTGTCAGTACCGTCTGGATTCGAATTTCGTGCAATAGGTTTGGATTCCCCATATCCTTTGGCCACTATCCTATCCGGTGCAATTCCATTTTGTACAATGTAACGCACCGCCGATTCAGCCTCGTTGAGAAAGCAAAATATTAAAAGCATCTGTATCCACGCTATCTGTATGAGAGCCTAACTCAATTTTAATTTCAGGGTTGTCGATAAGGAGTTGCACAAGCTTATTCAACTCCTTGGCCGCATCATCGCGGATTTCAGCTCTGTTAAAATCGTAGTAAATATTATCCAGTACAAAGATCTTGTTAAGCTCAATTTTATCAAGCACCAGTATTGTATCGAGTGTAATATTTGTGATGAAGATCTTTTAGGGTAGTGGGATCTACACCTTTTCCTTTTGTTGTATAGGGCTGCCGTTTGATCAAATAACCATCCGTTTCACCGACCATGTTATAATCTTCATTTTCATATACCCGGAACAAAAATTTTCCATCATCGCCCGTAACATAATCCTGCATGATTTCACCTTTTTCATCCAAAAGATTAACTTTTGTGTTCGGCAAAATCTGGCGTTTACCTTCTTTATCGTTGCGTGTACGTTATTCCCTGCAAGTAGTAATTAACTACTTTCAGATTCGGGTCTTCGTTTACAAAAGTGTAAATATCATCATCACCTTTGCCTCCTTCACGATTGGATGTAAAAAAGCCTCGGTCGGGCCGGAATAAAAATATTCCGAAATCATCTCCCGAAGAATTTACAGGCTGAGCCAGATTTTCAATCGCGGTTTTTCCGTTCGAACGTTTCACAACAAACAGGTCTAATCCCCCATAGCCAGGATGGCCATCAGAGGCAAAGTACAGTTTGGCATCTTCTGCTACGTATGGAAATAATTCATTACCCGGAGTATTAATCTCAGGTCCTAAATTTCTGACCCGTGAAAATCTGCCGCGTGTATCCATCTGGGCTGCGTAGAGGTCGTCGCCACCATAGCTAATTTGAGCCCTTCCTCTTCCCTTACGATTTGAAGAAAAGTATAGCGTGCGCCCGTCCGGACTAAATGCCGGCGAAGAATCCCAAGCACCTGGTTCGTTTATATTGATCATAATGGGTTCTGACCAAACTCCATTTCTAAATCTGGAAATATAGAGATCAACATCATCCGTGCTCTTCCTTTTCCCGAATTGCCTTTGGCAAAAACCATGGTCTTACCATCCGGAGAAAAAGTAATGCAACCATCGTTAATGCTCGCTGTATTGATGCCCTGAGGGAGTGGTGCTACCGTGGCTACATCTACTATAGCTCCCCGACTAGCTACTTTATAAATATCCGTAAAAGGTGTTCCCGTAGCTTCGTAGATTTTATCGTTGCCGCGGGAGGAGGTAAAATACAATTCGTTGTTTAAAAAAACGGGCGAATATTCGCTCGATGGGGTATTGATCAATTCCAGGTTTTTTACCCTGTAAAAGCTTGTTCTTTCATTCAGCTTTGCCAGGTATT
This sequence comes from uncultured Bacteroidota bacterium, assembly GCA_963837415.1. GTDB lineage: Bacteria > Bacteroidota > Bacteroidia > Cytophagales > Cyclobacteriaceae > Chryseolinea. Next base: position 1,394,745 of record CAWING010000013.1, read on the forward strand.
CCAACCCATTTATTTCTGCCTGAGCCCGGTCCTTAAGGGCAGTATTGCTCGTATTTTTTATCATTTCATCCAACTGCTGACGAGCCTCTTCATATTTGCCGTTAGCTTTCAGAGATTGAGCATAATAAAACTGAATAGAATCTTTATCTATTCCACGGCCACCAGCCTTTGCATAATATGTCTCCGCTTCTTTTGGTCTATTGCTTTGCCGAAAAGATTCAGCTATGAAATAATTTGCCTTGCCATTATTCGGATTTTTGGCTACGACCTTTTTATAAAGATCAATTGAGTTTTGATACTTGCCAAGCTTAAACGCTTTGATTGCTTTTTTTTCCGTACCACATGCTAAAAGAAGAGTGGATACAATAACCATTAAAATTCTCAACCTCATACCGTTTCTAAAATAGGTGAATAAAGCTACAAAAATATCCGGCTACCCGACCATTGTTTTATGTGATAAATAACGTTTTAGCCATGTGGAGCCGGCTTGTACAAGCCAGCCTTGACTTAATTCGTTCTTCGTACTAGCTAGATTATTAAACACAACCGTTTCGCTATTCCAAATTCCCTCTTCAAATTTTGATTTCAAATCTTGTAATGGAATTGTAAAAACATCGTCTTGCTTTTTAAATGCAACTAAAGTTCGGTCAAAGAAATCAATATTTAATTTTTGACCCAAACTTCTTAGCGTTCTTACGGAATCATCAATTGAACAACCGCTAGCGGCATTCGATTGCTCATCTGCAGCCAGAATAACAAACTGATCAAATCTTAAATCGAAAGATGCCTGCATAGGGCTTCCGTGCACTAACCAACCCTCACTAAACGTTGAAAGCGCCTCTGAAATTATCTTTGATTCATCAGAATTAAATTTTCGGCTCGCCTGGTAAATCCAGACGCGAGCGTAGTCAGGGATAGATTGGAATGGAACAAACATGTTTTATAGTTATACTGTATTATTAACCTTGATTATTAACCTTGTGCTTCTGCAATAAGTTCTGCCAAATCCTTTACTTGAACATCGTCTTCTCGATTTTTGGCTTTGATCCCATCGCTCATCATGGTCATACAAAATGGACAGGCTACGGCAATGGTTGTAGCGCCGGTCGAAAGAGCTTCTTCTGTCCGTTCAACATTGATGTCCTTAAATCCTTTTTCAGGTTCTTTAAACATTTGTGCTCCTCCAGCGCCACAGCATAATCCGGTAGAACGGCATCGCTTCATTTCTACCAGATCGGCATCCAGTGATTCGAGAACAGCACGAGGCGCTTCATAAATATCGTTGGCTCTTCCCAGATAGCAAGAATCATGATAGGTGATTTTTTTTCCTTTAAAAGAGCCTTCTTCTTTAATCTTAATTTTTCCATCCGTCAATCAATTGCTGAAGAAATGTTGAATGATGTATCACTTCATACGTTCCGCCTAAATTCAGGATATTCATTTTTAATGGTATTAAAGCAATGCGGACATGCAGTAACAATTTTTTTAATCCCATAGCCATTTAATAGCTGAATGTTATTCATGGCCTGCATTTGGAAAAGGAATTCATTACCCGCTCGACGCGCGGGATCACCTGTGCATGTTTCTTCTGTGCCTAACACGCCGAATTTTATATTAACCGCGTTTAAGATTTTAACAAACGCTTTGGTTACACGCTTGTAGCGATCATCAAATGAACCCGCACAGCCAACCCAAAAAAGTATTTCAGGGGATTCGCCTTGACTTTTTAACTCGGCCATCGTGGGAATCTGATAGAGTGTTTCAGGCATGTTCCTATTTTTTAAATTCGTTGGCCCAATTAAAACGGTCGCTTGGAGAAAATTTCCAAGGCGCAAAATTGGTTTCAATATTTTGAAACATGGCATTCCAGGAAGGTGGTGACCCCGATTCTTCCATGGCCACATACCGTCTTAGCTCGAGAATAATTTCCAATGGATTGATCATTACCGGGCAAGCTTCAACGCACGCGTTACAGCTGGTGCAGGCGTTGATCTCTTCCTTGGTAATGTAATCGCCCAACAAAGTTTTTCCATCATTTAATCCATTTCCTCCAACAGTCAGACTTGCACCTACTTCTTCCATTCTGTCGCGCGTATCCATCATGATTTTACGGGGGGAAAGTTTTTTGCCTGTAAGATTTGCTGGACACTCCGACGTGCATCGGCCACATTCGGTGCAAGCATACGCTGCCATCAGATTATTCCAGTAAGGTCATTTATATCTTTAGCGCCAAATCTTCCGGGGGTGGTCGGAGTAGCAGAATTTGCCTCAGCCAGCCCCAGCATCATTTTTACTTCGTTGGTCACAACGGGCATGTTTTCCATGTGACCTTTTGGTTCAAGGTTAGCAAAATACGTATTGGGAAAGGCTAAGAAAATGTGAAGATGTTTTGAAAAGGTGATATAAACTGCAAAGCCTAAAATACCAATAATATGAAACCACCAGGCGAAGCGTTCGATGAGAATGAGTGTTGAAGTGTTGACGTGTTGAAATGTTGACGTGAAATAGGAACTGAAAAATAGCGGACCTGTGGGGGTATAAGTGTTCAATGATCTCTTGCTTGCAATACTTGATCTGCGGCATTCATAGTGAGGATTGCAATCATCAGCACTATTTCCGTGATCAAAATAATGTTTGCATCCAATCTTGGCCAGGAAGTCATCTCAGCAGACCAAAAGCGTTTTAGCTTCAGAATATTCCGGCGAACCAACATAATGACACAGGATATAAGCACTGCCACGGCCAGAAATTCAAACCCATTCATGAGTACATTATAGAAACTTCCCAAATAAGGCGCAAAGATTCGGTGCGTACCTGCAATGCCATCAATAACAAATTCCAATACTTCGAGATTGATAATTAGAAAGCCAGCATAAATAAAGAAATGTAACATGGCCGGCGTAACACGCTTAAACATTTTCTTCTGGCCAAATGCCATCAACAGCATGTTTTTAAATCGTTCGCCCGTCCGATCACTTATGGATTTTTCTTTACCCAGATTGATATTGGCACGAATGCGCAAAATCCGCTTGCGTATAAAATAAATAGCTACACAGAGAGTAATAATGAAAGCAATCTGTTGAATCATAATCTGATTTAAATCTAAAATCTAATCCTGCAAAGCTAAAACCAAAATCATCGACTCCTTTGTAAATAAATTCGTGGCACTTATTATCCGATGTCAGACATCCAATAATCCATTAAATCCTATAAATCCTAGTCCCGCTTTGCATGGAATCGAAATTTACATACTTTTGTGCCTCATTTTTGGTGATGTAGCTCAGTTGGTAGAGCAAAGGACTGAAAATCCTTGTGTCGGGGGTTCAATTCCCTCCATCACCACTTCAAAAACAGCCTCCTACGGAGGCTTTTATTTTTACATCCGATAACAAGGTCAATTTTAATAATTTAATGAAGAGATTCATTTCGATATGATAATTTTTCCTAAAATTTGAAGGAATGGGTTACTCAGAAATATCAGCTCGTTTCATCTACATCTATTTATCCGAAATTATTCTCGGGTTGATCTTTTTTTTTATTTTCCGGCATTTCGGTAATCTTTATCGCAGGCGATTCCTGCATACCTGGTCGTACAGTTGGATCGCCTTTGCGTTGTATATGGGTAGTTCTGGTATTGTATTCCTTTTTCTTCTTGATGAACGTTCGCTTCTACGAGCTATACTCAGCATATTGGCTCAGCTTAGTTGTTTTCTTCAGATCATTTTTATTCTCCGCGGTACCTACGAACTTATTTATGATAAAGCTTTCTCGCGACGCAGATTCAGTTTAATTCTTCTGGTCTCGTTTACTATTGCCTTTTTCTCGATAATGGCGTTCAGCCAGGCGGGAGCATTCTTCCACTATCTGATAAGTTCGGGAAGCAGAGCAGTTATTACCGGCATAGGATTTTTGCTGGCCGGTATAGTGGTCTGGACGAATAAAAAATTTTCCAAAGGATTTGGACAACAACTTCTCACCAGCTCACTTATTATATTCAGCATATATCAGCTGTACAATTTCACCTTAAAATTGCTCAATCTATTAGGTACAAAGGTGGATGGTCTCGACCTCTTTGGAGCTGTTGATCTTCTATTGGTTTCCCTAATGGGTATGAGTATGGTGATGTGGTTCCTGGAAGATGAACGGCAAAAATTAAACGAGGAAAATAAAGAACTTGACAGCTTCCTATCAAGTACGTCGCATGATCTGCGAACGCCTATAGCCTCCATTTTAGGACTAACCTATCTGGGTAGAATAGAATTGCAAGAGGAGAAAGCGCGAACATTCATGAATATCATAGAGGAGCGTATAAAAAAACTGGATTTGGTAATAAGCGATATTCTTAATTTATCCAGAAGCAAAAAAATAGATGTTAAGATTCAAGAATTGGATCTTCGGGAATTGATTGAAGAGACGATTGCCGATATAAGATTTAATAAAGGAGTTTCTGCGATCTTTTTAGATTATCAGGCGCATCCAAGCCACACCTTTAAATCGGACTATAATCAGATGAAAATTATTCTGAACAATTTGATGGCCAATGCTGTAAAGTATCACAACCTAAATCAGACCGATCCTTTTATAAGGGTTACGTTTCAGAGAAATAAGCATGTTGTAGAAATTGCGGTAGAGGATAATGGCAGAGGTATTTCTAAAGACAGTGTCCCCAAGATTTTTGATATGTTCTACCGGGCATCTGACGATACGGATGGGACGGGATTAGGACTGTACATTGTAAAGGAAGCGCTCAACAAAATCAAAGGAATAATTTTTGTTGATTCTGAACTCGGCAGAGGAAGTAAATTCAGAATCGTATTGGAGAGTGCTTAATGGTTTATGAGATAGCGAAATTATTGGAAGTGTTTCAACCTGACCAACTCTTCTTTCGTTAAGAATCTCCATTCACCTCGACCGAGATTTTTCTTATCCAGTCCCGCGTACACAGAGCGATCCAGTTTTACTACTTCATAAGTCAACGCTTCAAAAATTCTTCGTATCACTCGGTTCCAGCCAATATGAATCTCAATCCCTACAGTTCGTTTATCGTCTGAAAGAATAGCAAGGTCATCCACAATTGCTCTACCTTCTTCAAGCTTTACGCCCTCCAGAACAAGTTGAGCATCTCCTTTAGTTAAAGGTCGGTCAAGTTCTACTTTATAAATTTTTTTTGCATTATACGAGGGATGCATAAGTTTCCCTGCGAGCTCGCCATCGTTGGTTAGCAGCAGCAGTCCTGTTGTGTTCCTATCTAAACGGCCTACAGGGTAAACGCGCTCTTTCACAGAGTTCCCGATGAGGTGCATAACGGTATTGCGCTCCTGTGGATCGCTGGTTGTGGTAAGAAAACCTTTGGGCTTATTGAGTAAAATGTACACTGGTTTTTCTGCACGCAACACTTTGCTTTCGTGCCTTACTTCATCCCCTGGATTTACTTTATAACCAAGCTCGGTAATAGTTTTACCATTAACTGAAATTAATCCCATTTTAATGAGTTCATCTGCCTCGCGCCTGGAGCAAACACCACTGTTGGCTATAAACTTGTTAAGTCTGATTTTTCCCGTGTGTGCTGGGGCATCGATGTCTTCTCTTTTGCCTTTGCCTGGACTGTCCGTCTTGAAATTTGAAGGCCGCTTTTTATATGGAGTTTCTTTGCGCTCGGAGCTATATTTTTTTTGTGAAGAAGAGTCTGCCTGCTCGTCCAATTTCTTATAAGGTCTTTCACGCCTTAATCCTGTTGACAAGGGTGGCGGTCTTCTCAATGACGTTCCTTCACTCTTGAAAGAAGACTTTTCGATCGTATCTTTTCTATCAAACTTTTTGTAAGGCCTTTCCCCTTTTGGATCCTTTCCAAAGGATCGCTTTTTAGATCCTGGTGAAAAACTCGCGCGCTTATCAAAAGAGGGTTTTGCTGTTGAATCATTTGAATCAACCTTTTTATAGGGACGTTTCTTTGGAGATGAGGAAGAAAAGTCCTTTCTTTTTCCATAAGGCGGCCCCTGATCTTTGTCTAACGATTTCTCGGAACGCTTTCCGTCGAATTTTCGATAGGAATTTCCTGGTGCGGTGGATCTCTTATCTGCCCCAAAAGAATTTTCGCCTGCCGACTTGGAAAACGATTTGCGCGAACCCGATCCTCCGGAACTTTTCACAGGTTTATCTGCTTTTCCCTTAAAAGATTTTTTATCTTCGTTAGAGCCGAAAGATGAAGTTGAGCGGCTGCCAGATCGGCCCATTTGATTACGCTTGGCCATCAGACTCCTTTTGATCCAAGTTCTCTCCAATAGAATTAATTTCTGCTACGAATTCTTTAGGAGTAGGCAATTCAGCAATATCGTTGATACCGAAGTACTCCATAAATTTTGGAGTTGTGCCATAAAGCATCGGGCGGCCTATGGTTTCAGCCTTGCCCATTATTTCTATTAAACCTTTATCCAACAGTTTTTGTACCGAATAATCGCAGTTCACACCCCGAATGTTTTCAATTTCTGTTTTTGAAATAGGTTGTTTGTAAGCTATAATAGAAAGCGTTTCCATGGCAGAAGTTGAAAGACGTTTCTTTGACTGTTGCTTAAGAAGGATCCCAATACTCCCCTGGTAAGCTGGCTTAGTAAGAAATTGATAACCGCCAGCAGCCTTAAACAGCTGAAATGAGAATTCTTCTGCCTGGTATTTTTCTTCCAATCGTTGAATCGCACCAAGAATATCTTCTTCAGGAACTTCGGCATTAAACATCTCAGATAAGCACCCTCTAATTTCTCCTATACGGATAGGAGAAGGGGAACAGAAAATAAGAGCCTCGATATGGTTTTGTAAAAAGTCCAAAGTGTTATTAAAATAAAGATAACCTGAAAGATTCTTTCCTTAACTGAAGAAGTAAGGATCAATCATGCTGCATCATTTTCGCCTCAATTGATTGGGTCGTGTGAGGCACTGCTATTAAGCGTGGCTTAGGGATCAACTTGCCCGTTACAGAACAAATTCCATAAGTTCCATTTTTAATACGAACCAGGGCATTTTCAAGGTTCATGATATATTTTTGTTGGCGGGCTGCGAGTTGGCTGAGATTTTCTTTTTCAGCTGTTTCAGCACCATCTTCTAAAACTTTAGTATTACCACCTGAAGTGGCGTCAGTACCCTCATCGTTATTTCGATTAAGGGTCTCTTTCAATATCCTATATTCGTCACGAGCTTTATCAAGCTTTTTGTGAATAAGCGCTTCGAATTCCTTAAGTTCTTCTTCTGAATAGCGAGTTCTCGTATCGGTGGAAGAAGCGCTGTTAGTTTGTTTATGGGCTATTGGTCTTTGATTTGGCACGGGAAAAATGCTTAGTTGTGGAGGCGGAGGCTTTGGCGGAGCAACCGGCAACGTTTTTTCAATTTTTTGGGGCGCAGCAGCTTTTGGAAGGGGCGCTGGCTTTTCAATTTTCTCTACCTTTTTAGGAATATCAGCCTTTTTAGGGGCTTCCTTTTTTGCAACTATAGGTTTGGAAACAACAGCCTTTTTAGGAGCAACCTTTTTGGAAACCGCTTTCGGAGCAGCTTTCTTAGCCCCCTTCTTTACTGGCGCTTTTTTAGCTTTAGCAGCCGAAGCTTTTTTCGCCTTTGCAGGCTTTGCTTTGGCAGAGGATTTCTTAGCTGCCTTTGGGGATGACTTCTTATTCTTAGCCATAGTAGAACTCCGTTTGGTAAAAGATGCGCAAAATTATGCGGTCGTCCACGAAAACAAAAAATATTGTACAATTAATTCAAGAATATCTGCTTTAACCTTAATTACATGTCGTTCCTTACCATCAGTCCGATGTTATGAAGATTCTTTTAGCTATCACATTAACGTTTCTTTTAGGCGTGTGTACGGAAAAGCACGCAGAGAGCACCTCTTCAAGCCGATCTCCAGGCCCAATTACCTTGGTTATTCATAGCGGGGCAGGTACAATAACACGTGAAAACATGAGCTCTGAAAGGGAAATTTTATATCATGCCAAGCTCCGCGAAGCACTTGACAGCGGTTATGCTGTTCTTGAGACAGGTGGTAAGAGCCTAGAAGCGGTTATCGCAGCAATAAAAGTAATGGAGGATTCTCCCTTTCAACGCGGGTAAAGGCGCAGTGTTTAATAGTGAAGGCACCAATGAGCTTGATGCGTCTATTATGGATGGCAACAATCTAATGGCGGGTGCGGTGGCTGGGGTTACTACGATTAGAAATCCCATTGTTGCGGCCTACGCTGTTATGACAAAGTCCAAACATGTGATGCTAGTTGGCAAAGGCGCAGAACAATTTGCCAAGGAGCAGGGCCTGGATACAGTACCACCTTCCTATTTTTTTGATTCAACTCGGTATTACCAATGGAGGAAATTGAAAGAACAGGAAATGATAAAAAGACTGGCAAAAATGCGGTCAATCCAGATATAAAATTCGGTACGGTGGGATGCGTTGCACTCGATCAATATGGCAACTTAGCCGCAGGCACTTCAACGGGTGGCATGAGCAACAAAAAATATGGACGTGTAAGGGATTCTCCTATTATAGGTGCAGGTACGTATGCCAAAAATTTTGCATGCGCCGTGTCAGCGACGGGCTGGGGAGAATATTTTATCCGATTAAGCGTAGCACATGATGTGGTTGCTTTAATGGAGTATGCAAATCTTACGGTACAGGAAGCAACGGACAGCGTTATCATGAAAAAATTACCTAAGCTTGGCGGAGACGATGGCGTCATTGCATTAGATCGTCAGGGTAATTTAGCGATGACCTTTTGTACAGAAGGAATGTATCGTGGATACATCAAAAAGAACGGTGAAGCAAAGACCTTTATCTATAAAGATGAATGAAGAACCTTGTAAGATGTTTTAGAAATAAATACTGACTCAAAATGTCGCTGCAATGGCTACCCGTCTTTGATATTTTCTGGTCATTCCGTGTTCGTCAAATATTTCAAACCAAATCATATAATAACCTATCCTTGCCTTACTTCCATCGTCGCGGTCTCCGTCCCAGCGATAGAATCCTTTTGCCCCCAGTAAATCGTTGTTAGCAAGCTGCTTTATCAGGTGTCCTCGTGGATCAAATATTTTTACATTGGCAACATATCCTCCCTGTTCGAAATTATAATGTATCTGAGTAAAGTCCGGCGATCCACCGATCGGATTAAAAATTTCAGGTTCCACCTTTAATGTCTCCGAAATAAAAACAGACGCTGTTGAGTTTGAGTTTAAATAACCAGGAGTTGCAAATCCAACTGTTGAGCTAGCCGACTTCCAATTTTGCGATGAGGTAAAGGGAAGATTGGAGATGCGTTCCAGAGATACCCCTTCTTCATCTTGTATAAATACCGAATGCATATCTTTATGATACTCTAAAAGATCTATGATATGTCCATGACTATCAATCAGAACCACCGATCCTTGGTCATCATTGAAACTTGGTAAATCTTGCATTTTCAAAAAGGCCTTTTCATCTGAAAGAGAATATTCCCCTTTTAAAACATCTATACTTTCAGTAAAGACGAGGTAGCTTCCTGGCCTGAATAAAAAATCAATAAGAATTGGGGTCCAATTTTTTAAAACTCCATTTTCCATAGTAGCAATCGACCAGTCCTTAAGATTTATAAACTTAGAGGAGTTATTTACAATTTCCACAAAATCCACACCGGTAGGCATTGGGTTAAAAAGTATTTCGTTTATCAATATATCCAGGCTATCGGCATGTTCGGTTAGACCAAATTCTGTGGTTGCAAAGTGTTGCTGAATCGAGTTCCCTGAACAATCATAAGTATTGCTTACTTTGATTGTGTAGGGTGTTGAAGTCTGTATTTCACCGTTCAAGAAAAGATAAAATTCAGTAAGCGAGGAATTTGTAAAAGAAAGAGTACTCACAGCAATTTCCGGAGTGATAGTAAAATTACCAGCTGAAGGCAATTGCTTCTCAAGCTTTTCATCAAACTTTAATTGGATTAATGTTGTCGTCACAGGAATTGCTGAAAGCAGTTTTGGGCCGGTAAGATCTGGCTTATTAGCAAAGACAGAATTTTGAGTACCCGGACTTCCGCCGGTGGAATTTTCCGAAGCTATCCAGTTTTCATGCTCACTGCAAAGGTTATTCGGATCGATCAATTCCAAAGACCAGCCGCCTTTATTTTTATCCTCATCTTTATACCAGTCCTCAAAGTAACTCACAGAGTCAGTAGTGGTGCCATTTTCATCTTTCAATATCAATACATCAGACACATTATTGAGGGTTGGGAAGTTAGAAAGAAGTAGGACCATTTCTGCTCCGTCGAAACTTGAGTTTTGAGAAGTAAGGATTAAATACCCTTTCGGTCGCAATACAATATCAGGAAGTATAGCGGTTGAACTTTGATCCGTAAACCGCCATCCCATTAGATTGAAGGTATTTTCGCTGCGGTTATAAATTTCTACGAATTCCGATTCGGGTAGTCCTATTGAAGGCGAAGGATCAGCGAATATCTCCGTTATGATAATGTCCTTATGATTCGCTTTAACAGGTGTATGGAAAAGAAAATCCTTGCTCGTTGTTTCTATCCTATTACCACTACCATCAGTTATTCCTGAAACAGTAAGAGTATAAGGAGTGCTTTGTGAGAAGTTCGTGGCGAAAAGTAACTCAATAGTCTTATCGTCTGCCCCTAGCGTTGCTGATTGTGGGTTGCCGATACCATTGTTGATCGAAAAATTTTCAATCTTCGTTGCAATGGCATGGTCCAACGGTTCCGAAAATGTGAGTTTGAGTTGACGAGAAGAGATTATTTCAACACTATCTAAGGCTGGGGGTATGTTGTCCTCCAGAATTTTTCCAGTGACGTTAAAATCATCGAAGTAGAATTTATCGGCTCGGCTCGAAGTATAGGTGCAGAGCACTCCAAAATAACGCGAGTTGGTAAATGCTGCATCATCCGCTATTCCTTCTTCTATGTAATTGTTGGTCGCCCCGACATCCGAAAACAAATGCCATTTACCCTCTTCATCTCGCGTTACCTTAATTTTTACATTTACTGTTGATGCGTTGAGAGTACCATCCATTCCATCAATGATTTTTGAAAATGTCGTTCCGGTTTGCCTGCACAAGCTCACGTCGTCTTTATTATCGCCAACTAACACAAAATACCCATTCAACGGCCCTGAAAGATCAGCTTGGTCAGAAATTACATACACGCGCGTGTAATTGCTTGCAGAGGGATTGAATTCCAGGAAAATTTTGAACTCCCAGATTGCGTCCTGAATCACGCGGGAGGATGTTGACAGAAAAGCAACACCATCTTCATTTGGAGCCTGAAGCTTTAGCTGATTGTTGGCAACCGTAAAAAAGGTTTCCATACCACCCCATGCGGGAGAATTTATAAAATCATTATCAGAAAAATCATCTTGGAATTGGGCTAACATTTGTTGTGGGACAACAAAGCTGGCATAAGTATGAAAAAAACTCTGATTGTAAACGTTTGCGGAGTTGGAAACCCAACATATTTGCATCTTGTTTTTCATAAGCACAACGGGAAACATTAATTTTGCAATCCTTAAATATAAAACAAAAATGAAACTCGCAGTAGTAGGTGCCACAGGTTTGGTTGGCCAGGAGATCCTCAAAGTATTGGAGGAAAGAAGTTTTGCATTTGATGACCTCTATTTAATCGCTTCAGCTAAGTCAGTTGGACAAAAAATTACATTTAAGGGTAAGGAATATACTATAAAGAGTATTGAAGAAGGCTGCAAGCTTGCTGCCGATATTGCGATTTTTTCAGCGGGTGGTGGAACTTCGTTGGAATGGGCGCCAAAATATGCGGAGGCAGGCTCAATTGTGATTGACAATTCATCCGCATGGCGCATGGATCCCACAAAAAAACTTATCGTTCCGGAGATCAACGGCCACGAGCTTACAATAGATGATCGAATAATTGCCAATCCGAATTGTTCTACTATTCAGATGGTGATGGCGTTGGCTCCGCTTCATGTAAAATATAAATTGAAACGCATTGTGGTGTCCACCTATCAGTCGGTTACCGGCACAGGCAAGGATGCTGTTCAACAGATGATGGATGAGCGCAAAGGGGTGAAAGGGCCTAAGGTTTATCCACATCCCATCGATATGAATGCGCTGCCACATATTGACTCATTCCTTGACAATGGATACACCAAGGAAGAGATGAAAATGGTGAATGAAACACGTAAGATTTTAGGTGATAATTCCATTGGTGTAACCTCAACGACAGTAAGAATACCTTCTGTTGGTGGTCACTCGGAAGCCGTGAACGTGGAATTTCACGAAGATTTTAATTTAAGTGAAGTGCGTTCGATACTGGCTACGGCACCCGGTGTTATTGTTCAGGACGATCCTAAAAACAATATTTATCCTATGCCTATAAATTCGCAAAATCGCGATGAAGTTTTTGTGGGAAGGTTACGCAGAGATGAATCGCAAGCCAATACACTTAACATGTGGATTGTGGCGGACAACTTGCGCAAAGGTGCTGCAACCAATGCCGTGCAGATTGCTGAGTTTATGACCGAGAAGAGCCTGGTATATTAGAATCAAGTTAATATTCTAGCTACAAAGCAATAGCCCGGGCTTTGCGAGCTCATTGTTTTTAATTTAATGCACTAAAAGAAATATTGGAAAAAGGCATAGAGGCCGAGTATGATGAGAGCAATTCCAGGAATTTTGTCAAGCCAGGAATTTTGTGTGGAATTGAGAAACTACTTTTTTTGCAAGGTAAGCCAGAACCAGCAGCATGACAAACGTTCCCAAACAAATACCAACCAGATAACTATGCAGTCCGCACGGCGGTCGATAGATCAATCCAGTTCAAACTATTTAAATAAGCAGTTGTACCTACCCAAAAAGGAATCGCTAACGGATTCAGAAAGCTTAGAATAATGCCTCGCATATAGCCACTTTCATTAAATTTTGCAGTGAGCTTAGAAGGCCTGTTGGCTGACCATAACGTCAAAACTCCCAACAGCGTCATAACAATGGCTGTGATGAGCTGCATATTTTCTACAACAATCGGTGAAGAAGTGATCATTTCAGCAAATTCGACGGCAATCCAGGCATAGGGATATTCCATCACAGATGCCGCAATGGCAAATCGCCAGGCAATGTTGATTTTTTTTTCAAGGCCAAGTTGAACAAGGTAAGATTAATGGTACCAGGAGGAATTGAGCCGACAAAACTGAAAAAAAATCCCAGCAAAAAATTAACAGTTGCGATCATGATAACTGTGTTGCTGCTTTGAATTTTTTATAATAGATTCTGGCTTCTTTAAAAGGAATGTAGGAGTATCCCGACGTTTGGCATTTTCACGGGCAATCAAGAAAAATATTTCGCCAATGATTCAACAATACATTGATTGCTTTGAAGAGAGAATATCCAGGATGGTAAATATGCGCTGGCTCTGCGCCACATCCGTTTAGTTCCACTATTTTAAAATTGCCATTATATAAATCTTCCAATGACGCACATCTTAAATCAAATCGACCAAAGTAAAAGCCACTCAATTTGTTTGCTGATCTGGTCAAATGTAGCTGAAAGTCTCTCATTGATGAGATGACTTCCATCCAAAAATTTCGTTCCAAGGCAATGATTGCCGATTGAAACCAATTCGATCGGTTTGTTTAGCGGTATAATTTCATTCAATTGATCATGATAAACTTCTTTTAATGTTTCCCATTGAAGCTTAGCCCGGTCTTTGCTTAAAATAAGTTGCTGCAAGGATGAACGACCATCTCCGGTCACAGAAAGCATTTCCTTCATCACCACGGAAGTAACTTTACCTTTAGTTTCGATGTGGAAATCGTAAATAAAAAACACCAAATTCTAACGGCAAGTCTATCAGTTCCTGAACGAGAAAATTATACTTCATCTTTGAAAGATAATGTTCAATATCCAATTCTGTACTTAATCTTTTTCACCATAAATCCACGTTCTCCCAGATCGGGCTTAAAGATGACAGGAAGTTGTAATCCTTCCTTATCAACATTTTAAGAACTTCATCTTTTTTACAAGGCGACTTGTACTAAGAGTGTCATGGCAGTGTATTGTGAAGGGACTTTTTTTAAAACATCGTAATTTGGATTCACCAAACATTCCGCCCATAACAATTCCGGGATTAGAGGCAGAAAAAAAAAGAGTGATCTGGCCCGGAGTGACAACCAAAAAAAATAAATAATCACTGGAAATTGAACAATGCCAAATGGCCAGTACTCCCAGCTTTTAAGTCGAATTAAAAAATTACTGCGAGTAACATCCTTGTCAAAAAACATCCTCAAGTATGACCTAATGGGATGTAGAAACTGTATTTTCCTTATAACGGATGGTTGAGGCTGCAATTCCAAAATCAGGAGCTAGTTTTATATAGGAGGCAATTTCTCTAATTCCAATTTTCATGATAGCCATATGATGAACAGCATGTTCGATATTATACACCAATTCGCGGGTTGCTGTGGTATCAATGGTCAAAAAAATTTCTTTCTCCAAATCATATCCAACTTCCAATTTTAAAGGTTTATCATTCAACTGACTTACGAAATCGGATATACGACCTATTGCTGCAAGCGCTAAAAATTTATCACTTTCAATCAGTTTATCGTGTGCACGTTTATCGTAGTTGATTAGTCCCTTATCAAACCCCTGTTCAAAACACATAAAAAATTCCAAAGTGTGACGCAGATGTTGACCGATAGTAGAATGACTTAATGTTTCAGCGGGTTTTATGAAATCACATTCACGAATCTGGTCTACCAGATCCGTTAGTTGGGATAAGATATTAGAACAGGCTTCCGTTAAGATTCATAGCTGACATAAAATTGCTCCAATTTAAGTTAATTGAAATCATTTATAAAACACCCTCTGTCGCGAGAATAAGACTTTTGAAGCTTATCTAACAATATTCTTCCAATTTTGATCTGCCGCTTCTTTTAATTTTTTCTCATTCTTTTTCCAATCTTCCAGGGTATTATTGCCCCAAAAGTTATAGAATAAATAGAGCTTTCCATCCAGCACTTTAAAGGTTTCAGGGTCAATTTTTACTTTTTCTCCGGTGTCGCCCATAGCATAAGCACACCATCCCCCATAGGCTGGTTCATATTTATCCGGATTGAGTTTGAACTTAGACAGATTTGCCGTTGAAGCAAACTGATAGGTGATATTTTTGTAAATCAACTTAATTTCAGGATTTCCCTTTAATGGTTTGCCATCAAAATAAGTTACAGGATCGTACCCTTCAATAGCTACGTTTTTCTTTATGTTAAAATGCTGTTTTCTAAGCGCATCCGATTGACCAAAAGTTTGACCAACTGTCACTGTAAGAATCAGGAGTAAAGGCATTATTTTCATATGGCTGTCTTAAATTACGAGAACAGCTGAAAGATGGATTTTGCAAGCGAAATTAAAATGTCAGGGAATTTACAATTTGAATAGTCTCTAATAACTTCAAAAACTATTGACATTTTGTTAAATTGGATGAAATCTATGAGGAGAATTCTTTTAATACTCGTGCTAGCCCTCAGAATTCAGAGTGGCATTGCCCAGACGGACAACCTGGAGAGTACGGCTAATGCTTTTTTGAAGCTTCTTAGTGAAGAGGTAAGAGCAAAAGCCCAATTTAAAGTTGATGATGAGGAACGGTTTAATTGGCATTTTGTCCCGCGATATCGTAATGGTCTATCATTTCATGACCTCACCCAACCCCAGCTTGACTGTGGCGATGAATTTATTGAAAGCTTCGCTAAGCGTCCAAGGTTTTAAAAAAGCAACTGATGTTATGGCGCTGGAAAACGTATTGCGTGAAGTGGAAAACCGAGGATCAGACGATACCTACCGGGATCCACTTAAATATTATTTTACCATTTTTGGAACACCCACGAAAGATAAGCCATGGGGTTGGCGGCTTGAAGGACACCACGTCTCATTGAATTTTTTTGCCGTCAACAATAAAATCCAATCTTCAACTCCATCCTTTTTTGGTTCAAACCCTGCCGTTATCCCTTCCGGGAAAAGAAAAGGGGAACAAGTTTTAAAAGATGAATCCGCTCTTGGATTCTCTTTATTAAACTCATTATCAAGTTCGCAATTAAAAACCGTGATGATATCAGAAACTGCTTTTCCCGACATACTTTCTTACAATAAACGAAAAGCGGAGCAGCTTGAACCCAAAGGATTATTGTATGCCGATATGAATGAGCAACAAAAAAAGCTTTTCATGTCATTACTGGATGTTTATGTAAAAAATTATGAGCTGGGTTTTTCAACAACGCTCATGAACAAAATTAAACAAGCGGGCATCGAAAATTTAAGCTTTGCATGGGCAGGAAGTTTAAAGCCTAGTAAAGGTCATTACTATCGCATACAGGGTCCGTCATTGCTTATTGAATTTGACAATACTCAAAATAATGCAAATCATATTCATTCTGTTGTCCGCGATTTACAAATGATTTTGCTGAAGATATTTTACGCGAGCATTATGCAAAGGAGCACAGTAAAAACTAGTAGGGTAGCGTAACCCAGCAATATTATTTTTAACGATTCCAATCTTCCAGTACGTCTTCCCGGGAATACCTTACTAAAATTGGACAAGCAAAAATTACAATCCGGATCCTTTTCATATTAATCTTTTTTAACTTGGCCACTAAATCTCACACCCTGGTTGGAAAAATGACTTTCATTATTCGATTAGGTGATCTTGTTCGCAACCGACTCCCAAACGCAAAATGACTCCATTGGAAAAATTTTTATACTGGGAGAAAACAACTCCTACTGCGTTGTTCCTGCACCAGCCCATTTCCGGACAATGGGAAACATGGACTTATCAAGAAGCAGGTTTGGAAATCCGGCGCATGGCTCGAGCGTTGCTGGGTTACCATCTTCCTGAGAATAGTCACATCGCCATCTTGTCAAAAAATTGTGCTCACTGGATTATGGCTGATTTGGCCATTGGAATAGCCGGTTTTGTGTCAGTGCCTATCTATCCAACGCTTTCGGCATCGGGAGTAAGATACATTCTTGAACACAGCGAATCGAAATTAATTTTTCTCGGCAAGCTTGATAATTTTGAGCAACAACGATCAGGCATACCGGAAATAGTTGATCGTGTGAGTTTCCCTTTTTATGGCCCTCAAGAGGGAACATCCTGGAACAACCTAATTCTTCATGAACCGCTAATGGATCTCAACCTTCCCCATCCAGATCGGATAGCATCTATTATGTATTCATCAGGTACTACTGGGGTGCCGAAGGGAGTTATGCTTTCCTTTAAAGCATTTGATTTTGTAGGTCAGTCACTGGTAAAGAATTTCAGGATCAAAGGATCACAGCGGTTCGTTTCATACCTTCCATTAAGTCATATTGCCGAAAAAGCATATGTACAAATGGGTGCAATCTACTCGGGAAGTTCCATGTCATTTATCGAATCGCTGGACAAATTCACTGAAAATTTGCGTGAAATAAGACCGAATTTATTTGGCGGAGTGCCTCGCATCTTTGCCAAATTTCAAGATGGTATTCTCGCCAAGCTGCCTTCATCGAAATTCAACAAACTTTTGTCTATCCCTATTGTTTCCAGTTTCATCAAGAAAGCATTGCGAAAAAAGCTTGGATTCTCGGAGACGGTCCTTTTTGTGGGCGGCGCGGCGCCTATTCCTGTTACTCTTCTTGAGTGGTTTAAAAAAATTGGAATTCCTATAAATGAAGTGTATGGCATGACTGAAAATTGCGGCTATTCTCATGGAGATCATGGGCGAACATTACGAATCGGAACAGTAGGCAGGCCGTGGCCTGGTATAGAAGCTAAACTTAGTGCCGATGGAGAAATTTTAGTGAGGCATTCTGGGTTAATGACATCTTATTACAAAGACCCACAAGCTACAACTGAAGTTTTTACTTCCGATGGATTTCTAAAGACGGGAGACAGAGGAGTTATTGATACCGAAGGATTTCTAACAATAACGGGGCGTATAAAAGATCAATTTAAAACTGACAAGGCTAAGTACATAGCGCCCGCTCCTATCGAATTAAAATTGTTAAGCAATAAGGATATTGAACAGGTATGCGTTGTTGGAATCGGAATCCCACAACCCATAGCACTTATAATTTTATCAGTATCTGGCAAAGCAAAATCCAGGGAAAGCGTCTCGGAAAGCCTAAGCAAAACCCTAGAGCAAGTTAATAATGGATTGGAGCACTATGAACAATTGGAGAAAGCCGTAATCATGCAAGGCGAGTGGACCGTAGAGAATGGGATGCTTACACCTTCGTTAAAATTGAAGCGACATGAACTGGAAAAAATTCATGTGCCCAGATATTCCGAATGGTATAAACAAAAATCCGATGTAATCTGGGAACAACCGAAATAATCCTTGGCTATCTTCGCTTTGTGTTCGGCCTCACAGAGCACATAGAGAATTTCGCTTCAGCCGCTATTCTTTCAACTGTCCACGCATTACTCTGTCATAAGTTATAAAATCTGTATTGACGGGCTCCAATCCTTGTTGACGCAAAAGCATAGCAATCTGAGCACGGTGATAGGAAGAATGATTCACTAGATGAATCATGATCATTTCCACATTGTTGGTGTAAGGTTCGTTCAAGTAATTCCTATATGTAAGTTCCCGGTCAAAGTCATCCGTACTTTCAACAAAATCAATCCACTTTTTACTGGCTTCTTCTGCCATACTGAGAAGTTGTTCCATCGTATAATCTCCCCATAATTTTACATCCGGTGCCGCCAATCCCTTTATACGGTAGAGCCAGAGAAACTGTGCTGCTACAATATGCCCCATAAGTGTTAATATTTTTTCATCGTCTACCTTTTGGCGGGTTAAACAATTTAACACACGATGGTTCGACCAGGCATTATATTGATAGAGCTTTAAGAAATACTTCTTCATAATTTTATAAGACGATAAAAAGCTACAAATCTAAAGCAATTTTATAAGCGTCATGGGTCAAGATTCTAATTTTTTACAGATAGCTTAATTCCGTATATTGATCCAGTATCCATCCGGTTAAACTTAATCGGGGTCTGGTTGCCGGAAGTACTTCATGCTCTATCTGATCGCTTCGAAAGCAAATTATCCTTCCTGATGTCGGAAAAAAATCCATTACTTTTTCAGGAAGATACAGACGTAGTTGTCCCCCTTCATTTTCTTTCCAGTTGTTATTCAAATAACAGATAACTGAAAGCTTTCGATGATCATCGCGATTGAACTGATCGAGATGCTTTCTGTAAAAGGAACCGCCAGGATAAATGGTCATGTGGACTTCGTGATCTTTGAGGCTAAGAAAGAGGCTCTCATTCAGAAATTGCATTAAATCCGTTAGCCGATCCAAATAAACCTTTAAAAAGCCTGAAACTGAATTTTTATCAATCCAATGAATATAATCCCCCCGCACGGCTTCGTTAATATGAAGATCTTGTTTTTTTCCTATACCTGCTTTTTTAAAATGCTCAAGACCATTCTTAAATTCTTTCAGACTTAATATTCCATTAACTTCATCCTGGCTTAAGAATTGATCTGTTACCGCATAACCATTTTCAGCAAGACCATCGGCAATCCTTTCAAATATTGGATTCACTATACGCGAAAGTTATGTTTGAGGTATGATTTTAAATGAAGTATTACGTGATGTCACTGTAACAAATTTAGAAATAGAATGTCTATACTTACTACAATTAATCCATGAACCGGGAATTATCAATGAATAATTACCATTCGGAAAGCTATCAAAACAGGATTGTAAGAGGTAAAATCTTATTGATAAAATATATATCCCTGTTTCTGCTTCTAACATTCTTCGCCCCTGGATGTAAGCGACCTAAGGAGGATATTGTTCTGCGGCAAATAAAGGATGTGGTTGTGGATGCAACTACGGAGCCTATGTTAAAGGCAAATGCTATTTTCTACAACCCTAATCCCATGCGTGGCAAGTTAAAAAGGATTAACGTGGATATTTTTGTCAATGGGAAGAAAGCTGCTTCCGTGAATCAGGAACTAAAAACCGTCATACCTGCAAATAATGAATTTTCAGTGCCTCTTGAAGTAAAATTAGCCATAAAAGAACTTGGATTTATGGATACCTTATTGGGTATGATTGGAGGGAAAACGTTTGAGGTGCGCTACGAAGGCTCTTTAAAACTTACCTATCACGGATTTCCAATAAATGTCCCTGTTCACTATAAGGACGAAATCAAAGTGAGATTTTAAGGGTGAGCCTTACCGTTGACAATAAGGCTATCAGTTCAGCCCATTCCGAACAGGCTGGTAGAAAGGCAAATAGCAATGGCTACAACGATACCGATAATTAACAAAACTGCTCTCTTGGTAAACATAAATTTAGACACCATACTGAATAGACACGAAAAGTTCTTTCAGGGTTGCAAGGCTAATAAAATTCTTTGCTGTTCCGTAGTATGGAGAGCTGAATAGAGAAGAAGTATGTTGAGTTGATCGATGATTTATACAAATGCACTCTGTCCTGTAATAGCTCTGCCCACGATGAGCGTATTAATTTCCTTCGTGCCTTCATACGAATAGATGGCTTCGGCATCGGCAACGAATCGTGCAATATCATGCTCAATTAGAATACCATTCCCACCGAATAGTTCGCGCGCATGACTTACAATGTCCCGGGTGCGTAGTGTACAGAATACCTTTGCCAAGGATGCCTGCTCATCGGTCAGGTTTCCTTTATCTTGCAATTGGGACAATCGACAAACCATCGTTTGCATGGCCGTAAGGTTGCTTAGCATCATTACCAAAAGGTCCTGAACCATTTGGAAGCTGCTGATTGTACGGCCAAATTGTTTGCGCTCATTGGTATAGCGCAAGGCACTTTCATAAGCTCCCCTGGCACAGCCTACAGCTTGCCAGGCAACCCCCGCTCTAGTCATGCGCAGAACTTTAGCCGTATCCTTAAAGGAATTTGCATTTTGCAGTCGATTATTTTCGGCAACCGCACAATCGGTTAGCGTTATGAGCGCATTTTGAACAATGCGCAATGCCATTTTACCCTTTATTTTTTCCGCTTTGAAGCCAGGATTATCTTTTTCAACAACAAACCCTTTTACATTGCCATCCCCCAGGTCACGAGCCCAGATTATAACAATGTCAGCGAATGTCGCATTACCGATCCATTTTTTTTGTCCATTTAATATCCAGGAATCACCATTTCGTTTGCAGGTACAGGTCAACCCGCCGGCTACACCTGATCCCACATCCGGTTCCGTTAGTCCAAACGCTCCAATCAATTCC
This sequence comes from uncultured Bacteroidota bacterium, assembly GCA_963837415.1. Taxonomy (GTDB): domain Bacteria; phylum Bacteroidota; class Bacteroidia; order Cytophagales; family Cyclobacteriaceae; genus Chryseolinea. The sequence goes on from CAWING010000013.1 coordinate 1,416,000, forward strand.
ATTTTTTGCATAGCAGGCAACCATTTTTGTTTTTGCTCCTCTGACCCACAATAATATATTGACCCCATGGCCAACCCACTTTGTACACCAAAGAATGTAGACACGGAACAATCAACCCTTGCCATTTCCATAGCAATGAACCCCTCCAGTAACGAGGACTTTCCCGGACAACCAAATCCCTCAAACGTCAACCCGCAAATATTCAGTTTAGCAAGTTCCGGAATAATCTGATGTGGAAACTCATCTTTCAACCAATAGTTGTTTACAATTGGACGTATCTCTTTTTGCATAAATTCCCTCACCTGAAGCTGAATGGCGCGTTCTTCACGGGTTTAAAACTTGATGTAAGTCATAAAAATCGCCGTCTATTTCAGGAAATTCATGCTTTTTTTTCCCGCCTTCCATAAACTTAATGAGCTTCTGGAGATCCTCTTCTTTCATACTGCTCACCAGCCCGATCATTTTGTTGAGATCAACTTTCTCAGCGAGCTTGCCAAGTTTTCCCAGATCCAGGCTTTGCAAAATGTTGGCCGTGGATTTTATTTTTTTGAAGAGCGACATGCGAAAGAATTTATATAAGAGAATTGTAGTGGACTCTTTTAAAGCAAAAGTTTGTCAAAAGTATTGGTTGCCACAAAATGATAATTTGGACGCGCTTTATTGTAGATCTCTTGCCCACGTTTCTTACCTTCTTCCGTTTTTACCAGTTCATTATACAAAGGGCTTAGAAATTTGCGTCTACCTGTGGCGATGAGAAAACTTTCAAGGCGAGGGTACGCAGGTTTGTAATTATTACGAATTGCTTTGGTTAGCCATGCAGTTAGTATTTCTGAATTTCCAGATGCTGTAAAATGCCCGAACTTGTCAAGCGTCGTCATTTGAGGTTGTGTGAGCGAATCGGGAAGGTTTTTTAGAAAATGTAACCACTCATGCGTACTCCATTCTTTGGTTTTGGATGGATCCAATGTTCCAGCAGCTGTCCATTGTTGCAAAAATTGATCTACTTTTTCGAAACGACTTGATACTGGCTGTGGACAATCGCCGGGTAGGCCTTCCGAATAGATCCAGTTGTGAATATGGGAATCCTCTATCTGAATGCTAAATTTGGTTTTATAGTACGATTTGAGATATAGTATAAACCGTTCTGTATCCATTGACTTAAAGGCATTCTCATCAAAATAGTCTTTTACAAAACTATCGAACTTATCTCGGCCGTGCTTCTCTTCGATGGAACGGAGAAAAAAGTATCCTTTGTTGTAGGCTATATCACTAACACCATCATCGGGATTTCTTCCCTTAAGATTAAGTTTTAGTTTCGTATCTCTATAGGTATTTTCCGCTTTCATATTCGTAATAGTCTGCTTCAGGTTTTGAAGCGCAAGCAGGGCTAACATTTCCGAATAATCTTTACTGTACAGTTTTTCCATAATACGATGCTCAAAATAAACGGTAAATCCTTCGTTAAGCCAAAAGTCATTCCAGGTAGCATTGGTGACCAAATTACCTGACCAGCTATGCGCCAATTCATGGGCAATAAGCGAAGTGAGAGATCGATCTCCGGCCAATATAGTAGGCGTTGCAAATGTAAGCCGTGGGATTTTCCATTCCACCAAAAGGAAAACTGGGGGGCAATACAATGACATCATAACGATCCCATCGATAACTACCATAGAGTTGTTCCGCACCATCCATCATTTTTTCCAGATCGGCCAGTTCCCACGCGGCTGTATCGACAATTGAAGGCTCAGCATAAACACCGCCTCGCGAGCCAATCGCAATGAACTTCACATCGCCCACAGCTAAAGCCAACAAATAAGAAGGTATGAATTGCTTCATGCTGAAATGATAGACCCCCGTTGCATTTTTCTCCTGTGGATTGGAAGCACTCATGAGCGCTAGTAAATCCTTTGGAACAGTTACTTCGGCTTCGTATGTGAATTTCATGCTGGGCGAATCCTGACATGGAACCCAGCTGCGTGCTAATATTGCTTCCGATTGAGTAAACAGAAAAGGGCTTCTTTTGTCCGCAGTTTGTTGTGACGAAAGCCACTGCAAAGCTTCTGACTGCGGATGAGTTTTATAATCGATTTTAATAACCTTGGTTTCTGGATTTATGCTCACGGCTAGGGCTTGACCCAAAATTGCATCCGGTTCGCCCAATTTATACGCCGCCGGTTGATCATCATTCAAAGTAACTTTTTCAATGGTTAAACCTTTCGTGTCGAAAATAATCACTTTACTGTTTGGGGTGGACTTGATATTCCAAGATGCTGTAGCCTGAATAATTTTGGTGGTGAAGTCGACCTTTGCTTTCCAATTCAAATGCGTTACGAGAGCTGCGGCAGGATCTGAAAACGAATGAGGATCTTGTATCATAGTGTTAAGTTCTTGATTTGATTCGGGCTGACAGCTAAAGACAAACCAGCTTAAAAGCAAAATAAAAGAAAGGGTCAATAATTTCATGAGATAAGCGAATTCATGATGAATACATTCATTTTTATTGTAATGAAATTAATATAACCGAGAAATGAAAATTTTAATTAATACACTTTATCTTCAAGCTTAAACAATCAAAAGACATGAAAAAATCAAAGACCCTAATGATGGCGGCTGTATTATTGGCGGCGGTTTCTATGCTTGTATCTTTTAGTGTATCCGAAAGAAATGAAAGGCCAAGTGATAAAATGTCACAAATGGTTGCTGACTGGGAACGCGCGAAGGCCTATACTCTGGAGTATTTAAATGCTTCGACTGACGATGTTATTAACTTTAAACCTACACCTGAAATGCGAACCTTTGGCGAGCAGATGCTTCATCTGGCCGAGGCTAATTATAATTTCGCATCGGCCGCTTCAGGTAAGCCAAGTCCGGCAGCATTTGGCACTCTTGAGAAATCAGATAAATACAAAACAAAAGATGCTGTGACCAAGGAAGTAATGGCCAGTTATGATTTCGTTATTGCAGGCGCCAAAACGTTGACGGAGCCAAAGATGGGTGAAATGGTTAAAATGTTCAACAAGGATCTTAGCCGCGAAGCTACTATGAACAAAGTCTTTGAGCACCAAACTCATCACCGTGGGCAAACAACGGTTTATCTCCGTTTAAAAGGGATCACGCCGCCCAAAGAAAAATTGTTCTGAAAACTATTTTAGAATTCATTCGTAGCTGTATAATCAGACATCCAGCGAATCATTGATAGAAGAAGGAACACTGAAACGGCGAAGCATTATACTTCATATTCAATTTTGGTGTTCCTTCCTTTATGTTCATTGAGTGTGGGATGATGAAAAGAGGATGGATTGCAAAAAACCATGACGACAAGGTGATCCTTACTTCCTTGCTTCAACACTTTGATTCCATTCATACACTTTGTCGGAGATTTCGCTGAGCAGGTTTGGTTTTTTCTCTAAAGCATTACCGATAACGATCATATCTGCTCCCGCTTCTAAAGCATTTAGTGCTTTTTGACTTGTATTGATTCCTCCACCTATGATCAGCGGCACGTTCACAGCTTTTCGAACAGCAGCGATCATCCTCACACTGATTTCTTTTTCGGCATCCGCTGCCTGCATCCAAATAAATGCATTGCAGGCCTAACATTTCACCAGCCATCGCAGTGCAAGCCGCTAAGGAATATTTGTCATCAGGAATTGGTGTGGTGTTGCTTATGTATGCTACGGATGTGATCGGACCGGAGTTAATCAGTAAATATCCCGTAGGAATTATTTCAAGTTTTGTATTTTTTAGAATGGGCGCTGCAATGACGTGCTGTCCTATTAAAAGCTCTGGATTTCTACCCGAGATAAGTGATAAAAAAAGCAACGCATCCGCTGCTGGCTCAACTTGCATAAAGTTACCGGGGAACAACACGATCGGGATAGTAACATGATCTTTTATTTGTTTCACAACCTGGCCAAGATTGGCCGTTGTAATCAGGCTTCCACCGACAAAAAAAAAGTCAACACAATTTTCCGTTGCCAGGTTGATAAGTTGGATGAGCCTGGATGTATCTTCAACTTTATCAGGATCAACTAATACGGCGATGGATTTTTTTCCATCACGATGCCGCTCGCGCAATGTTTTAAGAACGCTCATTTGTATTATCGGCTTTCTTATCAAAGTGGGTCTGCACAAAATTCGCCAGTTTGTCTTTGGCCAGATCAAGTAAGAATACGGTAGCCTGTGCAGCAATAGCGGAACCAATTTGCGAAACCACGCTGGGTTCTGACGTAGTTTCTGATGGATCCTCTTCATCTTTACCTTCTCTTTCTGCCACGAATTTCACCTTTTTTGCTTTGGATTTGTCCTTGGATTTGTCCTGGTAAATTGGCGAACCAGAAAGTAGGTTACCGCCAGGGTTCCGCCGATGATCAAGGCATTTGTAATTATCTTTTCAGTGCTCTCGGAGAGTACCTTTACCTCATTCTCAAGGTCTTTCTTGTGTTGAGCTGATTTTTTCAGCAGTACAAGCTTTGGGTCATTTGATTCCAATAGTGCCATAACTACTCTTTCTTTTTCTTCATGATCTGTATTAATTGTTCTTGCAGTTTTTCGGTTATTGCATTCTTAAATGCAAACAGCAATAATCCTAACAATAAGTAGAAACCGGCAACGATAGTAAAACCCCCAAAAGTTCCCACTGATTGACCAATCAAGAAAGCAACTGCAACGCTTATTAGGATTACAAACAAAATCAGTACGGAGCCTATCAGCATAAATACAGCTACTTTGGCCAGGCCTTTTGCCAGATCTTCCTTGATTTCGATCTTTGTAAGTTCGATGCGCGTTTCAACATAACCCGTGAGATTCTCAATCAGGGTTTCTAATTTTAAAAATTTAAGAATGGAATCTTTCAGCACAATGATAGGATCTTATAGTGCAATATAGAGAGAAGATTTGAAATTTTGGGAGATCACTTGATTTCAAAACGTACCAATTTCTCGGATATTCTTGACTCATTTTGAGATGTGACTATTTCGTGCTGGAGGTAAATTTTGTAAGGCGCGCTGACATAGTATTTATGCACTACCGAGTCGATTGGATCAGTGTATAACACGCGGCAGACGTATACAGAATCAAATCTTATGTTCGAAACCTGCATCGAAGGCAATATTTTTTCTATACAGGATTGAAATTTCCCAATTTCATTTTCGCCATCCCAACAAAAGCCCGGACGATTAAATAGAAACATTTGTTTACCTATAAACAAAGTATTATTTTTTACGGATACGGGATAAATAAGTGAAGGCTCTGCATTAACATCGCTTGACATTTCCTTCATACTTAGTCCACTCTCCACTTTGAGTTCTTGTATTGGTTTTTGCAATAATTCTGTATTGGGATTTTACGTTATCAAAATCTAACCTTTCGTACCTCAGATCCAATGTCAGAATAGAATCCTGGTTTAAGTATATTAATGAGAAAGGCAAAAAGAAAAAGGTGGTAAGGAGAAAGACAAAACCAGCCAACCGATATTTTAGTGTGAGCTTACCCATACTGCTTGCAAGTTCCAGTGGCAATCTCCGAAGTACAGGGACGGGGAAGAATAACAATACCCCGATAAAATTGAATAAAAAATGAGCAATGGCAATGCTTATTGCCCCTGATGTATTTGAATTTAATAAAGCAGCAATAAATGCCGTAATCGTAGTGCCTATATTTGCACCCATAATAAATGGTGCAGCCTGTTTGAGGGTAACGATTTTTTTAGCAACGATCGGAACAACAACAGATGTGGTGATTGTACTAGAGCGGATGGCCGCAGTTGTAAGCAAACCCCACGAAAAAGATTTTAAATGATTCTTGAAAAAGAACCGGCTAAATACTTCGGGTGATTTAGCCTTCAAAAGGTCTGAGATTAACTTTCGAAAAATAAGGATGGATGCAAAGAGGAAAATTAGCCCCATCACAGCCAGAAAAAAAGGGCTTGGGATGTTATTGATTAGGAAATTGGTGATCGGACTGAAACCAAACCAAAAATGAGCGGCGTTATTTTCGATGGGCTGGATGGAAGGTGTAAAGAATAAATTAGCGATCCACTCTGACAAGGAGGAAAGAAATCCATAGTAATACTCCAATGGAAACAGGAGGATGACCGTAAGAAGGTTAAAGAAATAGTGATAAGTTCCTGCCGCGACCGCCCTTCGGAATTCTTTCTTTTTGTTAATAAATCCAAGTGACACTATGGTACTTGTTATCGTTGTACCAACATTCGCGCCCATGATGATTGGGATAGCACTTTGCAAGGTTATGGACCCGGAAGCCACGAGAGCCACTACCAATGACGTTGTGGTGGAGCTGCTTTGCAGCATAGCCGTAATAAGCAATCCTATAAAAAGTCCGGTGAACGGATTTGCGGTAGCAAGCAAAATTGTCTCTCCAACATTTTTTCCAATATGTTGCAGTGAGGAGATCATCAGATCGAGAGCAAATAAAAAGAGTATGAATGCACCGAGTATATAAAGAGCAATTCGGATATTACTCCAGGTCTTTATATTCGATGCAGGTGATTGAATGGGTTCCAACTTTTTTATCGTGTGCTAAAATACTTCTAAAACATTGAGCCCACACTTTTTTAACAATAACTTAATTCCTGAGAGGGCGTTCCAGGATGACCCCAAATCAAATTCTTCCTGGCACTCCTGAGCCCACACTGATCACCTTATAACTAAAATATTCATGGAGATACTAAATCCGATGCACGATTGTTTATTTTTGGCGAGCGCTAAAATTAATTTTAAACGTAATATAATGTCAAAAACTGTAGTCTATTCTGAGAATGCTCCAGCACCTATCGGACCATACAGCCAGGCTATTCAAACCGGAAACATGCTGTTTATTAGCGGACAAATTGCTATACAGAAATCATCCGGTAATATTCTGACCGGCAGTATTGAAGAAGAAGCAACACAAGTTATGATAAACGTAGGCGAAATTCTGAAAGCCGCGGGTATGGATTTTAAGAATGTGGTTAAGAGCACTATTTTCCTGAAAGACATGAATAACTTTCCAAAAGTGAATGAAGTGTATGGAAAGTATTTTCAAGCAAACCCTCCTGCACGCGAAACCGTGGAAGTTAGCCGTTTACCGAAGGACGTGAATGTAGAAATCTCGTGCATTGCGGTGGAGTTATAAGCTTAAGCGGATTTGGAAATTTAGTAATCAGACTTAAATTTGCACTCCTAAATCATCACACTCACACACCAAAATTGCGGGAGTAGCTCAGTTGGTAGAGCACGACCTTGCCAAGGTCGGGGTCGCGAGTTCGAGTCTCGTTTCCCGCTCATAAGACCATTAACCGATAAGCCGTTGGTGGTTAATCGGAGCAAAGAGTGTGAGATTAACTCGCACTTTTTGCTTTTAGATGCACCTGTTAACGTCTATCTATCACGGATAAACGGATAATAAGCCCTCGTCGGGCGGTGAAATTGGCAGGCACGTTCCGATGAAAATCGGGAAGGTTATTTGAAGTAAAGAGCAGTTTTAATAATGCCCGGGTGGTGAAATTGGTAGACACGCAGGACTTAAAATCCTGTGGCCAGAAATGGCTGTGCGGGTTCAAGTCCCGCCCCGGGTACTCTTCCTCTATATTTTATGATTCCATCTGTTACTATTCGCCGGGGCCATAGCCAGGATTTACCAGACGTACTGAAACTTGTTAAAGAACTTGCTACTTATGAAAGAGCTCCGGATGAAGTGACCAATACGGTTGAACAAATGCAACGTGATGGATTCGGACTTAATCCTATATTCGGATTTTTTGTGGCTGAAAATGAAAATGGCATCGTTGGTCTTTCTCTGTATTACTGGCGATACTCGACCTGGAAAGGCAAATGCCTTTACCTGGAAGACATCATTGTGACAGAACAGGAACGCGGAAAAAAAATAGGCAAGCTATTATTTGAGCGCACAATGCAACACACGCTTGATGAAAAGTGCGTGAAAATGATATGGCAGGTTTTGGATTGGAATGAACCTGCAATTAATTTCTATAAAAAATACGGCAGCAGGATAGAGCACGAGTGGATGAATTGCACACTGGATAGCAAGCAAATAGAAGCCCTGCTTACCAAAGATGAAAGACCGGTGTAATTTGTAAATATGCTTATATAAAATTAGACATCAACATCCAATATAGCCCAAACGGGAATATGAAATCCCCCTTTTAGAACCACTACATCGCCAGCATAATCTACTATGTCAGATTCTGTCTCCAGTGTTTCCCCATTGGGTAACCGCATATAGAGGCTTAGAGGGATATGTTCACAATTCGTAAGTATCATAGCGGGCACAAGTTTATTTTTACGCTCTTCTTTTTGATCATTGTTTGTCAGCACATCTTGTGATCCAAAATGAAACAAATTTGTTCCGAAGGATTTATTACTCTCGTGTTCTTCATGTTAGTAAAATTTAAGCTGAAATGTAAGAATGAAGGCAAAAGACTTGTTCTTATAACAAGTGTTATGACAGGAGCCAAGGACGTCTAATTCCGAAGAACCCTGAAAAGAAAAGAGAACTTTTCTGACTTATGCGTGAGGTAAGAGAAAAGATGCAGTCGTTCATACCACGTGTAGGCTTGATAAGGTTTATATAACCAACGTGCGTAAAGTATATTAATTTTTCAGTTGCGTAATTTTCCTGGGAGGCTAGTGTATTACAAAACTCCTCCGTTACTACCTTAATATTATTTGCATTAGAGAAACTTGCCTGATGCGTAGAGGCTATCAGATTACCCCACAAAAAGGAGGCTCATAAAATTAATATGGTAAGTCCCACTTTCAATTCCCATCTCTACAACAATGGAGCCTATTGAAAGTTAGCTATTCCTTACTTAAAAAATTGCAATTTGATGCTAAACTTCTTCTAACAAGGTCATAAAAGCCACATGTTTGTTTTGAAATCGCGCGCGAAGCTTTTCAAGAAAGGCCGGAGCGAATTTTTCAAAATAAAAATTAACATGGTTGATGGTCTTAGCAAAATATTGAACGCTATACGAAACGCTCTCAGCTTCATCATCATGAAGAACCCTATACATTTTAAATTCAATAAACATCCCTGTTTTCATCACATCCGGAATGTGTTCCGCTTTCATCCATTGAAGCCATTCCTGCTCGACATCTTTATCAATACCAACCGTTACGTTATACAAAAACATACTCAAAGGTATTTCACTTTTTTAACTAAAAGAATTTTTTTGCTAAAGAACAGAAATGAAACCTGAAAATTTCACAATAGCAAAATCTCGTCTGTACAGGGCAGGAAGGAGTAAGATACTTAGCGAAAAAAGGAGCAATACTTTGATTACAAGATATCCACTTTTTAAATTCGTAAAAATCCTCACATTTAACTGCAGGAATAACTGAAAGTCGTTACATTTTAAGTTATACAAGAAAATATCTGATCTCGTAAAGGGTCGAATAGATCTCCACTATCCCATTCCATCACAAGATTAGAAACTCAAAACAAATTTAGGTTACCACCTTTTCTAAACTTGGTCAGATCCAGAGGTGGTATACTCCGTCCTTCAAAGTATTTCTTCTTAGCACTACGAAAAAGTTGATGAACAGCTTCTGCGTAATTTCCTTCGCCTGTCATGCGTCTGCCAAAATTTGAATCGTTTACATGACCACCATGCATAGCGCATATCTGATTCCACACTTTGTCGAAACGATCTGGGAAATTTTTGCGAAGCCAATCTTCAAAAATTTTTCCTATCGAACCATTTAATCGCACCATGGTCATCCCAGCACCTAATGCGCCATGATCTGCTGCTGCCTTTAATACGGCGGGGATCTCGTGGTGATTTAATCCAGGAATGATAGGAGCATTCATAATTCCCACCGGAACACCTGCCTTCGCTAAGGCCTCTACAGTCTGGAGTCTCTTCTTTGCACTTGCTGTCCGTGGTTCCATGACTCTTCGTAAGTCTTCATTCAATGTTGTTATTGAAATATGAATGTGCACGAGATTATCCTTAGCAAGATCTGTAAGAACATCCAGATCCCGAACAACAAGGCTATTCTTTGAAATCATCCCCACTGGATGACGGTATTTGGCAAATGTCATTAGCAGCTTTCGCGTAATCTCAAGCTTCCTTTCCAACGGCTGATAGCAGTCTGTATTTCCTGACACCATAATCGGAGTAGCGTGCCAATCAGGATGCATCAGAAATTTTTCTAACAAAGCCGGTGCATTTTGTTTGACGACAATTTTACTTTCAAAATCAAGTCCCGCACTAAAGCCCCAATACTCATGCGTATTTCTCGCATAACAGTAAATGCATCCGTGCTCACAACCTTGATATGGGTTAAGTGAATACATTCCACTTAAGTCAGGACTCTCTACTTTATTCACGATTTTTTTAGCGTTTTCATAAAATATTTGTGTGCTCGGTGCAGATAGCAATGGTTCATCCAGTCCCTCTACATGTTCTGTAACATATTGCCCTTTTAAAAATTTATTCGCCGTTTTTATTTGCGCGCCGCGGCCTTTAAAATAATCATCCTGCTCCTCATCCATAACTAATTATTTTAGTATTTATACTAACAATATTAGTGTACAACTGGCACATTAACCAATTATTTACAGAATTTTTACACTAAATTTCGCAGGTCAATATGTTGCGTTACGCAGAAACACCCATTCAAGAGATTCAAGAGACTCACGTGTCAGAGGCTGGTGTCAGGCTTTTAATTAAAAGGGAAGATCTAAATCATCCTTTTGTCTCAGGGAATAAATGGTGGAAATTAAAATATAACGTGGAAGAGGCCATTCGTGAGGGAAAGAAAACCTTGCTTAGTTATGGTGGTGCTTATTCAAATCATATCTATGCAACGGCCGCGGCGGCTCACGAACTTAATCTTAAGAGCGTAGGCATCATCCGAGGCGAGGAAACTTTTCCACTAAACCCAACGCTTTCTTTTGCAAAGGCTAAAGGTATGACGCTTCATTACGTTTCACGGGAGGCCTACCGGTCAAAAAATAATATTGTTCAAGATTTTATACAAGGTGAAGGTTTTTATTCAATACCGGAAGGAGGCAGCAATTTTTTGGCCGTAAAGGGGGTTCGCGAATTTTCAAAAACACTGGATGACTATGATTACCTCTGTTGTCCTGTGGGTACTGGCGGAACATTAGCAGGTTTAATAGAAGGCGCTAAGAGTACAAAAAAAATACTGGGATTTCCAGTCTTAAAGGAAAGCCAGTTTCTATTTAACGAAATAAGGCGCCTATGCAGCAATGAAACCAAAAGTTCAAATTGGAAATTGATACGTGATTATCATTTTGGTGGATATGCTAAAGCAACACCTGAACTACTTCGCTTCATGGAGACTTTTAGTAATAAGCATAACATTCCACTGGAATTTGTATATACGGCAAAGATGATGGCGGGCATTTATGATTTGATCTCAAAGGGATTCTTTCAACGTGGTGAAACTATACTTGCAATTCATACAGGAGGAATGCAAGGAAATTTAAGTGGAAGATCCCAATCTTGGTTAAATTGTAAATCGTAGGGTGCCAATAAAATTTCTGCCGGGAGCAGAGATACCGGAAGAATATGGGCGGTAACGCCTATCTAAAATATTTTCTATACCGGCATCAATGGTAAGAGCCTTTAATAGCCTGCATGATGCCTTAAAATTTAATGTCCACCACGATGGAGCGTAAGGATTACCACGATCGTCTTTTGCGTAAAGATGTGCATCGGCTCTTTCCGTGAGAGCAAGGTCATCGAAGTTAATCTCTCCGTTATAATTCACATATAGATCCGCTTTTATCTTGTTCTTTTGATAAACGATATGCGTTGATCCAAACAAAGGCGCGACGTGGGTAGGCGAAAAGTTGCGTGCCGTTTCCGTGTCCTTTTCTTTTCCTTTCTGCCAATTAAAATTAGTGGTGAAAATTAATTCTTTCAATATTTGTCCTTTGACTCCAATTTGAATTCCATACACATACACTTCACTAATGTTCTGCTGCGACTGGACCCGACTCAATTGACCATCATACTCAATGCTATCCTGACCATTAAAGGTTGCTACTCCTCTCGCAATAGCATTGTTAATGGATGAATAAAATAATGCAAGATCAAATGCAATCAAGTCTCCTAATTGTCCGGCTGAACCGAGCTCAACTCCAAAAGCTTTTTCCGGTTTCAAGTCAGGATTAGGAACCACAACATTACCCGGTGCTGAATCAAATACTTTCCCAATATCATCTACATTGGGGGCCCGAAAAGCGCTGGATAAATTACCATAAACCTTAAGTAAGTTTGTTGGATTAAATATCAATCCAATACTGCCATTCAACGCCTCCTTTCGAATCGTTGTTTCCGAAAACGGAAAATCGAAAAAAGCACTTTCGAACATCGCATGTGTATAAACATTGGTAAACCGTATACTTGTATTTAGCAACCATTTCGTATTCAGCTTATACTTCGCGCTCAAATAAGCAGCATACGTTCTCCAAACTGACCCATTCGGATAGCGGGTTGAGACTTCCGAGATTTCGCCATTATCAATGTTATTCCGGTATGCAGAAGAGCCAACCTTGTTGCTTACAATTTCTACTCCATAAAATAATGAAAGCCTATCCGTAACCACCTTATCAAAATCCACATTCACTGAAATCGCTTTTACCCTTTCAAAACGATTTGTTCTGCGACTGTTGTCTAAATTCCGATTGTGCCTGCTCTCTTTATAATCCTGATAAGCAATAATCATTCGTGCATGATCGCTCATAAAAGACCGTTTTGATTGGTTGACTGTTAAAGAATTCATAGACCATTTTTGAGGGCCGTAGTACCATTCAGAACTGATTGGAAAACCTTCGTCATTTTGCAAGAGCAACCGATCATATCGAGGGCAATCTGATGTTTTGGAATATTGAAATGCATACGTAAAATTCCAGAACGAGTCAGGTTGAAACCTAACTTTCTGCAGTGTATTAATTTGGTTGTACCCTGAAAACTTTTGAACATTGGGTTCGTTATTTGTTTTAACCACATCCACATTATTTTCGCGTACTACATACGTTGGCCGGATATATTCAGCAGGACCGCTTGAGCCCATCTGCAAGTCATCGTAGTCAGAATAGGTAACACTCGTTCGAAACGCCCACTTTTTCAATCCTATATTTAAATCTGCGTGAGTTGTTTTTTCATTATTCGCAGATGAATATCGGGCTAGGGCATTCGCAGAGAATGTGGGTCCTTTAAAGCTGCTACTCGTGGGCTCAGCGTATGAAAATCCATGACCCCCCCGATTGCATCGCTGCCATAGATTACTGAACCAGGGCCAAAAATCACTTCGGCATTTTCAATGGAGTGCGCATCCAGCGATATAACATTTTGAAGATTTCCACTTCTAAAAATGGCGTTGTTCATCCTAACTCCGTCAATCACCAACAACACTCGACTCGTAGCGAACCCACGAATCATCGGACTCCCTCCACCTAACTGACTTTTTTGTATAAACACATTGTTTGAAATCCCAAGCACGTCTGCGGCTGTCTGCGGATTTTGAAATTGTATCAGCGAAGAATTAATTTTGGAAATTTTATTCGGAACCTCGCGTATATTTTCCTCCCAACGATTAGCAGATATAACCATTTCATCCAAAATAAAATGATCAGAAGAAATATAAAGTGAGTCTTCGGTGTGTTGCGCATGAACTAAATAACTAGATCCAAATAGAAGACATACTAAAATACACCCATCTTTGCCCATACCTCTTAAAATCAGTTGCTCTTACGAAGGTCAAATTCCTGATGTACTTCCCACACCGAGCCGCTATGTTTTAGTAAAGCTACTTTATTAGCCAAAAAAGTTGCCTTATAGTTTTTTGAGACAAACTCATCCCATGCTTTTTGATAGTTCGGTTTTTTGAGGTCCCGAAACGCCAGCGTAATATGAGGATGAAAAGGCAACTCCTTATAATTGGCATTAAAAAGATTTAATTGCGCGCTTAAAATAACGGTGAAGATTTTTTTGAAGGGTTTCCAATTCCGGAGCTATTACTACATTGATAAAAATAACTTTCGGCGGAAAAGAGGAGAAATTCTGAAGCTGAATTGTGACAGGTAAATTTTCCTCAGCAAATGATTTTAAACGTGAAACAAGGTCCTCCTCATCACGTTCGATCCATCGAAACGGCATATGCAACGTAATATGCGGGGGAGAGTTAAGTGAAGCTTTGCTGTTATACTTGGTTTTGAAATATTCCTTTTGCGCAAGGGTATCTTCGTAAATTGGTGAAGGCGGTACAATGGCAACAAAGTAAAGTTTCTCTCCCTTTTTCTTAAATGGTAAGGTTGCCAGCCTCATATTGATATAAAGATACTGTTAAGCTATCACCAAATAGCTATCAAATTATTTTATAGTAATCCCACTTAAATTTTTAGCACGTAACTTTCCTTTTTCCTTTTCTTATTTTTACGTCAATTGAAAAACAAATGGAGTCATCTTGCCAATGTCCTTCACCTGTCGGGCGCTGAATAATTTTGAACGATTCTGTGATTTTAAAACAAATATGTCCATATGAAATACCGCATTGAGAAAGACACTATGGGGGAAGTGCAAGTACCTGCTGATAAATATTGGGGTGCTCAAACCGAACGTTCACGCAATAATTTTAAAATAGGTCCGGAGGCGAGTATGCCCAAAGAAATTATTTATGCATTTGCTTATCTGAAGAAAGCAGCTGCTCAGGCAAATCATGAATTGGGCATCTTGTCGGATGAAAAAAAGCGACTGATCGAAAAAACCTGTGACGAAATTTTAGAAGGTAAACTTGATGGAGAATTTCCACTTGTAATTTGGCAGACTGGATCCGGTACTCAAAGTAACATGAACGTTAATGAGGTGATCGCGTACCGTGCTCATGTACTGCAAGGTGGTAAGCTTGAAGATGAAAAAAAAGTTCTTCATCCAAATGATGATGTTAATAAATCACAATCATCCAATGATACGTTTCCAACGGCAATGCACATCGCTGCCTACAAACAAGTGATGGAAATCACACTGCCGGGCATGCAGAAACTTCGTGATACCTTGGCTCAGAAATCAACTGCGTATAAAAATATTGTAAAAACCGGACGGACGCATTTTATGGATGCTACACCGCTAACACTTGGTCAGGCTTTTTCTGGGTATGTACAGCAACTTGATCAAAGCATGCGGGCAATCAAAAATGCGTTGGAAGTTGTACGCGAATTGGCGCTCGGAGGAACTGCTGTTGGAACGGGACTTAATGCACCGAAGGGTTATGACGTGTTGGTGGCAAAAAAAATTGCCGATTTAACCGGCTATCCTTTCATAACAGCGCCAAATAAATTTGAGGCGCTTTCAGCGCACGATGCCATGGTCGAACTTTCCGGAGCGCTCAAGCGATCAGCAGTGTCCTTGATGAAAATCGGTAATGATATTCGAATGCTTAGCTCTGGTCCCCGATGTGGAATAGGCGAAATCATAATACCCGATAATGAACCAGGCTCTTCGATCATGCCCGGCAAAGTAAACCCCACTCAGCCTGAAGCACTCACGATGGTATGTGCTCAGGTCATGGGCAATGATATAGCCGTTTCCATAGGCGGGGCCACGGGGCATTTTGAATTAAATGTATTTAAACCTCTCATTGCATCTAACGTACTCCAATCGGCGAGGCTCCTCGGAGATGCTTGCGTTTCTTTCAATGATAAATGTGCCGCCGGCATTGAACCAAACCATGCGATCATTAAGAAACACCTGGAAAATTCATTGATGTTGGTAACTGCACTCAACACTCATATTGGTTACGAGAACGCAGCTAAAATTGCCAAGAAAGCGCACAAGGAAAATAAGACGTTGCGTGAAGTAGCAGTTGAACTTGGGCTCTTGACTTCCGAACAATTTGACGCCTGGGTAAGGCCGGAAAAAATGGTAGGCAACCTTGAATAGTGAGCATATTAATAAAATTTGTACCTTTAATTTGATTTTTTAACCTTACTCAGAATGAAAAAAAGAATTATCGTATTCTTCTGTCTTGCGTTGATCGCTAGCCTCAACGCAAAGCTTTGCCCAGCTTTCTAAAAAAGAAAAGAAAGAGTGGAAGAAAAAAGCAAAGCGATATGCAAAAAATCCTGCCAACTTAAAACAACTTACGGAAGACAAAGAAGCTGCCGATAATACGGTGGCTACATTAAATCAAAAAAATGCCCAATTGCAATCATCCATAAGCGAAAAGGACTCTAAGATCGCTGAATTGGAAGATCAACTTTCGCAGGCCCGCAGCCAGCTCACTGCTGCCAATGCTGAGCTTACTGCATTGAAAGAAAATCCTTCTAACTCCATGGATTTTTCCAAAGGCGTGGTTTTCAAAGTGCAGATCGGCGCTTTTAAGAATAAAAATTTAGCGAAGTATTTTGATAATAATCCAAACTTTGGAGGAGAAGCAAAAGATAATGAGCCACAAAAATTAACGATCGGAATATTCCGTGATTATTGGGAGGCTGACACGTTTAAAAAATATATGCGGGAAATGGGCGTAAAGGATGCCTGGATCGTTCCTTATCAAGACGGTCAACGTGTAGAGATAAAAGATGTACTCGAAGGGGTTGTAGCGAGATAAACCTGCATCCGACTCAAAATAAATTTCTGCATCATGTTTTTATAAAAGCAGTGCAAATAGCGCTGCTTTCTTCATTTATAAATGGCACGCTGGTTGCCTATCTAAGTATATTTTCATAACAATTTATACTCGGATATTTTTATTGCGATGACCAATTTTATAGTTCTTTTATATCTGTTACTTTTACCTTGCTCTTTGTTGGCACAAGTTAGAGTAAGTAAATTGGTCATCAAATCACATGAGACTTACACGTTGGACCAATCCGATATATTAGTAGCCGATACGTTAGTTATGATGGATTCTTCTCACATCGTTTTAAACAAACTAAAATCTGATAATTTCATTCGAGCGAAAGTTGCCGTCTTTGGAAGTTATTGTTCAATAGATGGTAAAGGGGTAACCGGTCAGGCAGGAAGAGAGGGGAAACCTGGCCTATCTTACAATGGTCCCTGCCGTGATGGCCTCCCCGGAGGACCCGGTACAAAAGGACTGGATGGTGGCCCTGGCCTTAATCTTTTTCTGTACCTTGAAAAAGTAACAATCAAAGGCCCGTTAATAATTGACATTTCAGGAGGCGATGGAGGGAAGGGTGGAGATGGCGGAAGCGGAGGAGGGGGCAGCCCTGGGACATTGCATTGCAATGGCGGCAATGGAGCTAATGGTGGTGGTGGTGCTCCAGGTGGAAATGGCTCGCGTGGAGGTAACTTGCTATTATCCAGCTCTAAAAGCCAACCTCTTCGTATATGGTTCGGAACTAAAATTTGGGTAAAAAACAATGGCGGAAATCCGGGAGCGGGGGGACGTGGAGGATATCATGGAGGCGCGGGTTTAGGCCCAGGAAAGAAAAATGGAAAAAATGGAGAACCAGGAGCTGAGGGTAAAAGTGGAATCACAGGTGTCGATGGCACTTTAAAATTTGAATCAAATTAACGATGGATAAAAGATGGTTATTAAAGGAACTGCCCACATACCAGCAGATAGAGGAGCTCTCGAAAGCCATCAATATCAATTCACATCTCTCGCTCAATCCTGATTCAGCGGGGAATTACAGATTTTGAAGAGCGCGAAGGATTTTTTCCGCCCTTCCTTAGAACATTTGCACAATCCTTTTTTAATGAAAGGAATGGAGAAAGCCGTTACGCGTCTGAAAAAAGCAATTGACTCAAATGAAAAAATTCTCATCTACGGCGACTATGATGTAGACGGAACAACTTCGGTTGCCCTTGTTTACAGTTATCTGCGAAAATTTTATTCGAATTGTGAGATCTATATTCCTGACCGATATGCTGAAGGATATGGCGTTTCCCTCGCGGGAATTGAATGGGCGGAACACATGGATATACTCTTATCATTGCTTTAGACTGTGGGATCAAGTCATCAGAACTTGTTGCACTGGCAAATCTCAAAGGAATTGATTTTATCATTTGTGACCATCACTTGCCGGACGAAATCATTCCCTGCGCAGTCGCTGTACTGGATCCCAAGCAGGAAGATTGTGAATATCCATATCAAGAGTTAAGTGGATGCGGATTGGGTTTTAAGTTTATGCAGGGTTTTGCTCAAAAGCATCGCGATGAAAATGAGCTTTATGAATATTTGGATTTGGTAGCGGTGAGCATAGCTTCGGATATTGTTCCGATCACAGGTGAAAATCGAATGCTTGCTTACTTCGGATTAAAAAAACTCAATGAAAATCCAAGACCGGGTTTAAAAGCTCTTAAAGAGATAGCAGGAATAAAAAATGAACTGGATGTTTCCGGTATTGTCTTCACCCTCGGTCCGCGAATAAACGCAGCAGGACGAGTGGCGCACGCAAGGGCAGCTGTGGATTTATTGGTTTCCCAAACCGAAGAAGAAGCCAACACGCTTGCGGAGAGGGTGAATTTGAAAAATGAAATACGCAAGCAATTTGACTCGGACATCACCGGTGAAGCGCTAGCCATGATTGAAAGCAATGAAATTTTACGCTCAGCAAAATCAACTGTCCTTTTTAAAAATACATGGCATAAAGGAGTTATTGGCATAGTCGCTGCTCGTTGTGTTGAAAAATATTATCGGCCAACCGTGATCTTGACAGAATCAAATAACAAAATAACAGGCTCCGCTCGAAGTGTGAGTGGTTTTGATTTATATGGCGCCATTCTCGAATGCAGTGATTTGCTGGAAAAATTTGGAGGCCATAAATATGCAGCTGGCCTTACGCTTGACATGAACAATCTGGAATTATTTCAGCAAAAATTTGAACAGGTTGTTTCATCCACCATTACAGAAGCCATGCTTACACCAGTTATCGAGATGGATATCCCTATTCAATTTGATGTCATCACTCCTAAGTTTTTAATATTCTTAAAACAAATGGCTCCCTTCGGTCCCGAAAATCCACGTCCTTTATTTGAGGCAAGCAACGTTTATGTTTTTAACTCCCTTTCCAGTTTTAAAGACAAGCATGTTCGGTTTCTTGGCTACAGCAGGATAAAAATGAAAATGTTTTTCAGGTTGTCGGATTTGATATGGCGGAACACTATGACAGGCTTTCAAGTGGTGATTTTTTTAAAATGGCTTTTACCATTGAAGAAAATACGTTCAATGGTGCTACCAGCATTCAATTGCGAATTAAAGACATCAAATTTATTGACGATGATTTTGCGGGCTGAACATTTGATGAAAAAATATAAAACCCGAACCGTCGTCAATGATGTTTCTGTTCAGGTATCAACAAGGTGAAATCGTTGGATTACTTGGACCCAATGGCGCAGGTAAAACAACTTCCTTTTACATGATAGTTGGTCTTATCAAACCAAATGAAGGCCGGATCTTTTTAGACGAAGAGGAAATTACACCGCTGCCAATGTATCAGCGCGCACGCAAAGGACTTGGTTACTTGGCCCAGGAAGCATCTGTTTTTCGCAAGCTTACAGTCGAAGAAAATATTATGTCTGTATTGGAAATGCGATCCTATTACAAAACAACAGCGCAAAGAAAAAGTGGATTCGTTGATTGATGAATTTAGTTTACAAAAAGTTCGTAAGAATCTGGGAATGTCATTATCGGGAGGTGAACGGAGAAGAACGGAAATTGCAAGAGCATTAGCTGTTGATCCAAATTTTGTATTACTGGATGAACCGTTTGCCGGTGTTGACCCGATTGCGGTCGAAGAAATTCAATCCATTGTTTCCCGATTAAAAAGTAAAAATATTGGGATTCTCATCACAGATCACAATGTGGACGAAACTTTATCCATCACGGACCGGGCTTATTTAATGGTTGATGGAAAACTATTTAAGGCCGGAACCGCAGAAGAGCTTGCAGTGATCCACAAGTTCGAAAAGTATATCTTGGTCAGAATTTCGAATTGCGGAGGGCAAAAATCACTCAACAAAACACCGATGGCTGGCCTGATCCATCCGAGGCGATTTGAGTGGCTGCCATTTATCTTCGCAGCATCAACGATCCAAATCAGCTCAAGTTTGTTATTTTTGATAATTAACATAATCGCATCATGGGGTTAATCAATTCGATATTGACTTGGGTAATGCAGAAACGCATTCATCAAATTGAGCTTTTTATAAAATACCCGCATGAAGTTCAGGAAGAGTTATTCAAAAAGTTAATTCAAACAGCCAGGTATACTGAATTTGGTGAGCATTACGATTTTGCAAGTATTCACACATATGAACAATTCCGGCAACGCATTCCTATCCATACCTATGAAAAGACATTTCCGTACATTGATCGGTTGATGAAAGGTGAACAGAATATTTTATGGCCTTCCGAAATAAAATGGTTTTCCAAGTCATCTGGAACTACAAATGCGCGCAGTAAATTTATTCCGGTGTCGCAGGAAGCGCTAGAGGACTGCCATTTCAAAGGGGGAAAAGATCTACTGTCTCTTTATGTCAATAATTATCCTGACACCAAATTATTTGATGGAAAAGGATTAGCGGTGGGTGGCAGT
The DNA here is from genome assembly GCA_963837415.1 of uncultured Bacteroidota bacterium. Classification (GTDB taxonomy): domain Bacteria; phylum Bacteroidota; class Bacteroidia; order Cytophagales; family Cyclobacteriaceae; genus Chryseolinea. The sequence continues at coordinate 1,436,559 of CAWING010000013.1, forward strand.
CATCAGATTAATGAAATGGATCCAACAGCCTCTTCTTACTATGGTGATGTATCCGCTGTTATTATGCAAAATTTACCGCCATGGGCTCAATTCATTCGTACGCCAAGTCTGGAGACCGCTTTGATGGGAAATTGGGAGGAGAAAATTGAAAAATTAGCTCGCGAAACGGCAAAAGAAAACGTAACGAATATTGCTGGCGTTCCAACATGGACCGTGCTACTCATTCAACGGGTGGTTGATATTGAAAGAAAACAACACATTCTAGAAGTGTGGCCTAACCTGGAAGTATTTTTTCATGGAGCTGTTGCTTTCGCTCCTTATCGGATGCTTTTTCAATCCATGATACCTTCCGATAAAATGAGGTACTGGGAAACATACACCGCCAGCGAAGGTTTTTTTGGAATTCAGGATCAAACTAATTCTGAAGAGATGCTTCTCATGCTAGACTACGGAATATTTTATGAATTTATTCCCGTCGAGGAATTGGAAAAGGAATATCCTAAGGCGATCCGGCTCAGTGAGGTTGACCTTGATAAAAATTACGCCATGGTGATCTCTACTAATTCTGGATTGTGGAGATACAATATCGGCGATACGGTTAAGTTTACTTCTAAATATCCCTATCGGATAAAAATATCGGGAAGAACCAAGCATTTTATGAATGCTTTTGGTGAAGAGGTAATTGTAGAAAATGCGGAGGCTGCCATTACAAGGGCTTGTGAACTTACTGGGGCTGTGATTGATAATTTTACGGCTGCCCCCGTTTATATCAAAGAAGGGAAAAAAGGCCGGCATGAATGGATTATTGAATTTAAGGTTCAGCCTTCAAACCACGAAGAATTCACGCGGATTCTCGATGAAACGCTACGGGCAATTAATTCTGACTACGATGCGAAGCGCACGCAAAATCTTGCCCTCATTGCTCCAAAAGTGCACTGCGCAGAAGAAGGAACATTTTATAACTGGATGAAACGCAGAGGTAAACTTGGTGGGCAAAACAAAGTCCCACGCCTTGCCAATTCACGCGAATATGTCGATGAAATTTTAAAGATGATGGAGGAGGTTTAGCACTACCTTAATTATTAAATTATTCACCGCGAATACTTCTTAACCAGGATACCATACTCCATCGCGTAGATTGCTCCGCGATCGTTCCAATTTCTACCGCACGATTTACTTTCTCAACTGTATAGAATGCCGTGGGCAAAATTTCTTTTAGTTTGAAAAGCAAAGCTTCGAGATTTTCACGTTCCAAAACCGTAAACACAAGATTTTCATGGCCATCGGGACCTTCCGCATTTACATGCGTATAGCGAAAATGTCTTGCGTTAAGATAATCGATTAGCTCTTTAACTTCTTTTCGAGTAATAATTCTGACAATCACTTTACCATAGGCAATCCGTTCTTCTATAATCATGCCTACAAAAATTCCAGACGCGAAGCCAGCGGGATAGGCTACATAGCATATCCAGTTATCAAGATGTTCAAATATTTGACGGATAGCCATTAACCAAATGAATGACTCGAAAAATCCCAACAAGGTAGCTGTCCATCTTCTTCCGGCTAACACATATATGATCCTAATGGTATTTATTGAAACATCGCCAATACGTGCGATGAAAATCAGTAACGGCAATAAAAAATAACTAAATACATTCTCTGAAATGCCAAATGTTTCAGTGAAGAAATTTTCCATATATGCAAAAATTAAGAGTCATAAGGTCCAACCTTAAAATGCGTCGATCTTAGTTATCCAAATAAATCCTGAAACACTTCATTAAGTTGTCCAAATGATTTCACCTGAATTTTAGATTTCTTCAGATCAACTGATTTCTGACTATACTTGGAAATGTAAATTTCGCGGAAGCCTAACTTCTCCGCTTCCGATATCCGCTGATCTATTTTAGTTACGGCACGAAGTTCTCCGCCTAGCCCAACTTCAGCAGCAAAGCAAATTTTATCAGAAATCGCGAGCTCTTCCATAGAAGAAATGATGGATATGCAAACCGCTAAGTCTATGGCCGGATCTTCCACTCTGATACCTCCCGCCATATTCAAAAAAACGTCCTGCGTTCCCATCCTAAATCCGCACCGCTTCTCGAGTACGGCCAGTAGCATATTGAGCCGTTTCTGATCGAAGCCCGTGGGCGTACGTTGTGGAGTTCCATAGGACGCTGGGCTGACCAGCGATTGAATCTCAATGAGCAATGGTCTATTACCCTCCATGGTTGTCCCGATCGTGACACCGCTTATGGGTCCGTCCTTTTGAGAAATTAAAATCTCAGAAGGATTGGAAACTTCCCGCAACCCTGTGCCTAGCATCTCATAAATTCCAATTTCGGATGTTGATCCAAATCTATTCTTGGTTGTTCGAAGAATGCGATATGACAAGTGCTGATCCCCTTCGAATTGAAGTACGGTATCTACCATATGTTCCAACACTTTCGGTCCCGCTAGCAAACCATCTTTTGTAATGTGGCCAATCAAAAAAACCGGTGTATCTGTTTCCTTTGCAAACTTCATCAGTTCGCCTGCGCATTGTCTCACTTGCCCAATACTTCCGGGGGCTGAATCCAGCTGATTTGATTGTAATGTTTGAATGGAATCGATGATTACTAGGTTGGGTTGGACATCCTCTATCGACAAGAAAATACTCTTTGTGTTAGTTTCTGTCAGGATGTAGAAATTTTCCGAAGTATTACCCAGGCGCTCAGCACGCATCTTAAGTTGCTGTTCACTTTCTTCTCCTGAAACATAAAGAACACGGATATTTTTCAACTGAAGGCCTACCTGTAAAAGAAGTGTGGACTTACCAATGCCCGGTTCTCCTCCGATCAGCACCAACGACCCGGGTACTATTCCTCCCCCTAATACCCGGTTTAACTCCTCATCAATGGAATTCAACCTAACTTCCTGAGACGTTTCTATTTCATGAAGGGCCTTAGCTCTCAGTGGCTTTAACCTGGCCGATTCTTGCCTCCATTCACTTTTATGGACCTCCTCCTTCACTAAAACCTCTTCTACAAACGTATTCCACGATCCGCACGATGGACATTTCCCTAACCATTTCGCAGATTCATAACCGCACGATTGACAAAAAAAGGACGTTTTTGATTTAGCCAAGGGGTAAGAGACAAATAGTTAGGTTACCAGGATGTAATAAAAACGATAAAGTTGCACGATTTTAAGCGACAAAGTTGCACGATTTTCTTTTAACTTAAAACTACCAAACCTTAAACCAAGTTGTATGAAGTCTCTTCTTTTCAGGCTAATGCTATGCCTGTTCGCCCACTACGCTCAAGCGCAAAAACCACAAATTAAATTCGGTGAAATCCCCATGGAGGATCTAAAGATGACTATTTACGATAGGGACTCTTCTGCCTCTGCCGTTATCTTAGCCGATCTTGGTGAATCGAAAATCATTTATAGTCAAAACACAGGGTTTGTTCTAATTTTTGAACGCACGACGCGTATTAAATTCCTTCGTAAAGATGGCTTCGAGTGGGCAACATTCACGGTTCCTTTATATCATGATGGTGGTGACGATGAAAAGTTTTCCGGATTAAAGGCAGTTACCTACAATTTGGAAAATAATAAAATAGTGGAGACCAAATTAAAAAATGATGCCATTTTCAAAGAAAAGTTTAATGCTAATGTAGACTTGATGAAAATCACCCTGCCAAATGTGAGGGAAGGGTCAATCGTAGAAATCTCCTATAGAGTAAATTCTGACTTCCTTTTCAATTTTCAGGATTGGGAGTTCCAGAGCACAATACCTGTAAGATGGAGTGAATATAGGGCCAGCATTCCCGAATTTTATAACTACGACAAATACATGCAGGGATACATCGGTTTAGACGTGAATGAAAATAAAGAAGTGCCTACATCCATCACATTAACTTCAAAGGAGAGACCTGGGGGTTGGGCCGGAGGGGCCACCGAATTCTATCAGGATAAGATTGACTTTAAGGAAAGTCGATTTCGCTGGGCGGCACATAATGTTCCAGCTTTTAAAGCTGAACCTTTTATAACAACCAGCAAGGATTACATTTCTAAAATAAATTTTGAGTTGGCTTATATAAAATTCCCGGACCAACCTATAAAACCGATTATGGGCAGCTGGGAAGAAATAAATAAAAAATATTCGGAAAGTGAAAATTTTGGAAAGGAGGTAACCGGAAATGGATTTTTAAAAAAGACAGTCGAAGAACTAACGGCTGGATTAACCACAAGCCAGGAAAAACTAAGCGCCATCCATAATTTTGTAAAGCAAAGCATCTCCTGGGATGGAACGAGCGCAAGAGCAATCGATGTCTCTTTAAAAAAAGTCCTTGAAGACAAAAAAGGAAACGCTGCTGAAATTAATTTGCTGTTGGCTTCTATGCTTGAAAAGGTCGGCCTTGTAGTGTATCCTGTCTTAATAAGTACCCGTGACCATGGATTTATCAGGGAAACCATTGCCGTAACCACTCAGTTCAATTATGTTCTCTGTTTAGCAGAAATAGATGGCAAACAAATTTTACTCGATGCAACGGATAAACTTCTACCCACCGGAATTTTACCTGAGCGATGCCTTAACGGTAATGGATTTGTTATATCCAAGCAAGGGTATCGTTGGGTAAAATTGACTTCGCCATTAAAAACGAAATCATTCTTTTCGGCGGAGTTAACATTTGATCCTAATGGAGAAATAAAAGGCAAAGTTTCGCTTGACAAGTCCGGGTATTCGGCTTATCAAAGCAGAAAAAAATATTTTTCAAAAGCTGAAAACGAGTACATAAAAGATTTTGCAAGTGAACGCTCCTGGGAGATCAGCAAAAGCGAATTTAAAAATGCAAAGGAGCTCAACGAACCTTTTAAAGAAGTACACGATGTGGTCATAAACGATCATGCAACTTCTTCAGGAGAGATGATCTATTTGAATCCGTTCATTTCTATGCAGGAAATGGAAAATCCTTTTAAGTTAGCAAAAAGAGAATACCCTGTAGACTTTGGAAGTCCAATTGAAAGAATATATGTCACAAAAATCGCATTACCGAAAGGATACGCCATAGAGGAGTTGCCCAAAAGCCAAATATTCATGCTTCCAGGGAATAGTGCAAAATATGCTTTTAATGCAGTCATGGTTGGTGATGTAATTAATATAACCAGCAATCTTCAAATCAATAAGAGTTTATTCCTTCAGGACGAATATCCCGATCTTAGGGAGTTTTACAACCGTGTTGTAGCAAAGCAAGCCGAACAAATTGTACTGAAGAAAAAAAATCAGTAACATGGAAAAATTGTCGTGTTTCTTGATGAGCATGTTTGTAAGCTTTTTTGTCTTGGCAAAAGAAGATCCGAAATATCCCGTAAGCGCTATTCCTGAAGATATGAAGACGGGTATGTACGCCGTTGTTCGGGAACAGGAATTGACGTTTAAGATAAACTCGGTGAGCAATACAAATATGTATCACCGGATTGTTATTACCATCCTCAACCCGAATGCAAAAGGTTGTGCGAGCAAGGTAATTGGATATGATAAATTCAGAGTTATCAAATCTTTTAAAGGAATAGTCTATGATGCCTCGGGAAGTATCATAAGAAAATTAAAATCAAGCGAAATTTATGATCAGAGTGCATTTGATGGCTACTCGCTATACAGTGACAACAGGTTAAAAGCGGCAGATCTTGCTCAGGGAACTTATCCCTATACTGTTGAATTTGAGTATGAGATTGAAACCAAATATCTCTATTCACTTCCTGATTTTTATTTATACACTGACGATGAGATCTCCATTCAAAAAACAAAATATTCCATTCTTTATGCAAATGGTTTAAAGCCACGTTTTAAGCTGTTTAAAATTGAAGAGCCTAAAACAGGAAAAATCAATGGAATGGAATCGCTTGATTGGAGCTTTGAGAATATTAAACCGGGTAAGTTTGAAAAGTTAAGCCCAGACATACATAAGGTTGTTCCCAATATTTGCTCGGCTCCCGTAGCATTTGAATTTCACGGTTATCCCGGGAGAATGGACTCATGGAAAGATCTCGGTAAATGGCAGACCCTGCTCAATGAGGGACGTGGTACATTGCCTGAAGCAACAAAGATTCGTATACATGAATTGACCAAGAATGCAAAGACTATCGAGGAAAAATCACGCATCCTTTACGAATATCTCCAAAATAAAACGCGTTATGTAAGTATTCAATTAGGTATTGGAGGTCTGCAACCTTTTGAAGCTAAAGTGGTAGATCAGACAGGATATGGTGACTGCAAAGCGCTTTCTAATTATATGGTCTCCCTATTAAAGGAAGTTGGTGTTACGGGTTATTATACCACAATCATGGCTGGCGATGATGCTTTGGCTGTAGATCCGACTTTCCCAAATGACCAATCTAATCACATAATTGTGGCTGTTCCTAATCTCAAGGATACCACTTTGGCTCGAATGTACAAGTCAAACGAATCCATTTGGGTATCTGGGAAGCTTCACCGATAATCGTTATGGTCTAATGGTTACGGAGGAGGGTGGAAAACTTGTAAAGACACCAGCCTATACAGCCGATCACAACACTCAATTGCGCACAGCCGATGTATTCCTCGAATCATCAGGCGATGGAAAAGCAAAAGTAAAAACAATGTATAAGGGTCTTCAGTATGAGAATGGAAATCTGAACTTCATTCTCAATAAGCAGTATGACGATCAGAAGAAATGGGTTCAGCAGAACACTCATATCCCCGCATTCGACATTGAAAGTTTTAGCATGGTCAACAAGAAAGACATTATCCCTTCGGCCATAGTCAACACAAACCTCACGTTAAAACGTTTTGCAACTGTAAGCGGGAAACGAATGTTTCTAACTCCAAACCTAATGAACCGCTCAACCTATATTCCTGAAAAGCTTGAATTGCGAAAAACAAGTGTGGTATTACGGACCTCTTACACTGACTTCGATACCATTCGCTATCATCTTCCGGAGGGCATCTACCCTGAATTTCTGCCTCAGTCCGCAAAAATAAAGTCGCGTTTTGGCGAATACGAAGCCACTTTCGCCCTGGATCAGGGAAAACTTCTTTATATACGGAAACTCCGAATGAATAAAGGTGAATATCCAGCGGAATCCTATAAGGAGCTTACAGAATTCTACAAGAATATCAACAAGGCCGACAATACCAAAATGGTTTTTATGAGCAAGACGTAAGAGAGTAAAAGCTAGAGGCGTTTATTTTTTTATGGGAGCATTGGCCTCCTTAGCCATCACGTTGTAAACTACCTTATCGGCCAACGCCGGAAGCCACTTGTTAAGAAAGACGGCAAATCTGCCTTGTGTTGTCAAAATGATGGAACGCTTCCTTTTTACTGTTGCTTTATAAATATGACGTGCACACTCCTTAGCCGACATCATCTCCTCTTCATTTCGGGGTGATTCCCCTTGTTTTGTTCCATCTTTTGATAGCGCGCTTTTTCGGATGTTGGATGACGTAAATCCCGGACATGCTGTAAGTACATGAACGTCCCGATGTAGATATTCTGTTCTGAGTACTTCTAAAAATCCATTCAGTGCAAATTTAGAAGCTGAATAACCAGCCCTGCCAGGTAATCCACGATAGCCGGCGATGGAAGATATACCCACAATAGAGCCTTTATTTTTTATTATTTCCGGCAAGCAAAACTTCGTGGCGTAAAGCGTGCCATAGAAATTAGTATCCATTACTTTTTTTATCACGTCAAGGTCAACGTCCTCGAAGAGAGCCCGCATTGAAATACCAGCATTGTTAATTAGCACATCTATTTTTCCAAATTTTTTTATCGTCTCCTCAGCCATTCTTCTGTTGTCTGCCTCGATACTGACATCGCTAACCAACCCTTCGATCGTAATTCCGCTCGTTCTCAGTTCATGAATAGCCTTATCCAGTTGCTCTTTATTTCTTCCTGTAATAAAAATTTTAGATCCATTCGACCCAAACTCCTCGGCCAATGCTCTTCCTATTCCAGAAGAGCCTCCGGTGATAAGCACGACTTTATCCTTCATGCGCCAAAAGTAGCAATACTTGTTTAACTTGCTTGTTCAAGGTCTTGTATGTTTTTTGTAAAGCTTTTATCCAGGTTGCCCTTTCGTGTTCTCTATACGCTTTCCGATTTTCTTTTCTTTGTTAGTTACCACGTAATTAAATATAGGCGCAAGCTGGTGTGGAAAAATTTAACAAATTCCTTTCCATCAAAGTCTGCAGACGAATTAAAAAAAATTGAAAAGGAATTTTATAAAAACTTAAGCGACTATGCCGTCGAGATGCTCAAGCTTTTGACAATTAGCAAAGTTGAACTTCAAAGACGAGTTGTATTTAAGAATCCTGAGGTGTCAACAAAACGCATTCGTAACGGTCAATCGCTTTTAAATTTAGCTTCCCATCAATTCAATTGGGAATGGCTACTGGCTGCAGGCTCTTTCATTTTACCCGGCCAGATGGATTTTGTTTATCAGCCTGTAAACAACGAATTCGTAGATGAATTTTCCCTTCTTTGCCGTAGTCGCTTTGGGGCTTATGGTATCAAACGGGATAATGTTGCTCGTGAGATAGTCAAACGGAAAGATATAGTTCGCAACATAGCAGTAGTAGGAGATCAATACCCTGGATTGGGACATGATAAAAAATATGCTATTACCTTTCTTAATCAGCCTACCGTTTTTTTTAATGGACCGAATCAACTTGCCCTGTTAACACAGTATCCTGTTTTCTATTATGCTATGCGCAAAGTAAAACGCGGATATTATGAAGCAACGATTATAGAGCTTGCCTTACCCCCATACCAAAAAGAGAGTACAGAAGTACTCAAAAATTATGCACAGGAAATTGAAAAAGTGATCGAGAAAGACCCGGCCGGATGGCTTTGGTCGCATAATAGATGGAAGACGCGCCACTTGGAATCAAAATCAAATTAGCAGCGATCTATTTTCATTAAAGCAGAATCTGGCTGATATCGTCCCGTGTCAGTTGCTTCATAAAACTTTCCTCTGTTGTGATCAATTCAGTAGTGAGTCTAAGTTTCCGCTTCTGAAGGGTAAGGATTTTTTCCTCAACAGAGTTGCGCGTGATAAATTTATAGGTGAAAACTTTTTTCTTCTGGCCTATGCGATGCGCTCTGTCAACAGCCTGAGCCTCCACGGCAGGATTCCACCAAGGATCAAGAATAAACACATAATCTGCTTCTGTTAAATTCAAACCTAAACCCCCTGCTTTTATGGAGATCAGGAATACTTTCAGATTTTGATCTTTGTTAAAACGTTCAACCTGATCTTTTCGATCTGTGCTTGATCCATCTAAATATGCGAAATCTATTTTGTGGGTCTTTAAATACTGACGGACCAATTCCAGGTGCTTTACAAATTGACTAAAAATCAAAACCTTGTGACCTTCTGCAATGGCATTTTCAAGCATGTAAGTGATATCTTCCAGCTTTCCCGAATCGCCAGTATAGCCTTGCTCCACCATTCGAGGATGGTTCGCCAATTGTCGAAGTTTAGTCAACCCCTCTAAAATCATAAACCGACTATTCCCAAGTCCCTCCTGATCTATCAAATTAAATATCTTTTCGCGATAATGTGTTTTCACTTCCTCGTAACGCTTCTCTTGCTCCGGAGACATAGAGCAGTATTGAATATTTTCCACTTTCTCTGGAAGTTCTGTAGCTACCTGCGATTTATGTCTTCTGAGAATGAAAGGCTTAATCACGGAATGCAATTTTTTTGAACGCGACTCGTCATTCTTTTTTTCAATGGGATACTGAAACTCATTTCTAAAATAAGTCTGAGTGCCTAAAATGCCCGGATTGATGAACGACATCTGAGACCATAAATCCATTGTGGTGTTCTCAATTGGGGTACCCGTTAATACCAACTTATGCCGTGATTTCAACTCTCGCACCGCTTTTGCAATATTGGAGGTTGGATTTTTTATTACCTGAGATTCATCTAAGATGATATAATTAAAATAAAATTGCTGAAGCAACTCTACGTCTAACCGTGTAATTCCATAGGAAGTAAGTACGAGGTCGTATTTCTCAAAACGCTTAATATCTTTATTTCGTAACGTGCCGGTATAATTTAGAATTCTCAACTCCGGAGTGAATTTATTTGCTTCCATTTCCCAATTATAAATAAGAGAAGTGGGCATTATCAGCAGCGTGGTTCCGGAACCTTGGTCCTTCTCCGCCTGAAGCAGAGTTAACGTCTGAACTGTTTTTCCCAATCCCATGTCGTCCGCCAGGCAACCTCCGAGTCTGTATTCATTAAGGAATCGCAACCAGTTGTAGCCCGCCCGTTGATATGGACGCAATTCACCCTTAAAACCTTCAGGCAAAGGATAATTTTTTATTCCACTAAATGAGTTTAATGATCCGAAGTTTTTCACTCAAATGGACTTTTGCCAAGTTTCCTTCTTCCAGTTCTTTTACAAGGTTAAGATGATGCTTCCGGAGCACAGGCTTTTCATTCTCTCCATCTGTTTCGCTCAGAGCAAACAAGTCCGCGTATTTCGTGAGCCACGCTTCAGGAATAATAGCAATCTCCCCGTTAGGCAGTTTGAATTCCACCTTCTTGCGCATGATTAATTTTCGAAGTTCTTTGAAAGGAATTTCAAATTCACCGAAACGAATTTTTGCGTGGATATCAAACCAATCGATATTTTCTTTGACTTCGACTTCAATAACAGCCTTACCTACAAAATATTTTTTATCTCTGCTTTCAGGTTGACTTACTTCAAACCCAAGATTTAATAGGTTAACGCGATTTTCATTGAGCCAGGAAAATGCTTCAGACTTTGGAATAGCTATTCTAAAACCCTTCATGGGTAAACCAAGCTTTTGCAATGTATGTAAAAAACTTTTTTCATCCTCAGTACGCCGGGTGACCCGGTGGAAAACATAACCTTCACCTTGCTTCTCCAGGGTTACACTTACAGGACCAATATTATCACCACGAAAACGATGCTTGCCATATTTAAACGAAAGGTCAAAAACAATTTTCCCCGCCTCATCACTTTTACCGGTGTCATCACTGTTGTCTTCGGTTAACGGTTTATCATCAAAAAGCGAATCCGCAGACAAGCTTTGCGTTGTATGCAATTCTGAAAGAGTAAGTACAGGATGTGGATCGTAGGTACTTTTATTTATTTCAAAGCCTCGAGCTTCTACGTCATCAAATGATGCAATGAGGGGAGCAACAAATCTATTGTAATATGTTTCTTCTACATTTTTCGGAATGACCACATACTTTTTTGTGAAAAATGGAATTAGTTTTTTCCCATCTACATGTTTTTCAAATCCATAAAGTTTTCCGTTCAACACCATCCATGCCGGGTTTTTGCAAATCAGATAGGCGGAGGAGTTGGGTAAGTCTATTTTTTTTCCCTGATAAAAAATAGTAGGATAATAATTTGTATTCTCTTCCGTGCGCATGAAGTGAAATTGGATCGAAGCTCTCTTATCCAGCACTTCAATCTTACGCCATGTCGGTTCTCCGTCATTTCCCATTTCAAAGAGAATTTTTCCTTTCATTTTTTCCAGGATCTTTGCCCGGCGCTTTTCCATATACTCTTCAATCTGCTCCTGGAGCAATTCGCTGCCTTTAGCCTTATCGTAGGTCTTCGAAAAAAATTCCTCTGGCTTCATGAATTTCGCGGAGAACTTTTTAACGATAGATTCCTGGGCCATGGAATCCATGATCTCGATCAATTCAAAATCCCGATCATCAAGACCTTTTGAAAATTCGCGGGCATTTTTGGGGGAAATATTCTGATGTTGGTACGTGAGCTTCCCTTTCTCATCCAAATGGACGATATAGGATTCGAAAACGAATCCGAGATATTCGTGTTGATACAGCGAATAAATGAACTGAAACGGTTGTGATGCTGAGACTTTCATCCAAAAAACAACGTTTTGATGAGAACGGAAACTTGAAAATTAGGGATAATCCATTAATAAAGGATGTTTTTCTTTGAAAAATTGGTACACGGACCTTACAAATTTTCAACAGCGGTAAATCGGGAGGCCAATGCAGCGGGCCGGGAGGAAATAGCAATGGTTACAATGCTCATGATAAAGAATACGTAAACAAAATCTAAAAATGCCATTTTCACCGGGTAACCATCAACAACAGCGGATTGCATTCCCAACGAAACCAGACTAAAGTTTTGTTGAAGTTGTACTATTACTGCGCCCATAATTAAACCAAAGCCAGTGCCTATAGCGGCAATGAGCAGGCCCTCCATTATAAAAATTTTCTTTAAGAGACGACTATCAGCACCCATGGACGCCAAAATGGTGATATCTCTTTTCTTATCTAAAGCAAGCATCATAAGACTGAAATAAATATTGATGGATCCAATAACCAATAATACGATAGCAGCAATGGAAGCAAATAACTTTTCCAGCTTTAGAACCCGATAAACATCCTCGTGTTGCTCCTCAGGATTAAGTACCTTGAAGTTGCTTCCCAACACTTTTTGTATGGCCTCTTCTACCTGTTTAACCTTTGTAGCATCTTGAGTTTTAACCTCCAACGAGGTACGTTTGTTCTCATAATTCAAAAGATCTTTGGCAAATTCTAGGGGAACGATGACATAATTCTTCATCGAAGTTTTGGATTATGGAAAAGACACCACCGGGTAAAATTCCTTTCTGAGTATACAATTTTGAAGGGTCTACCACGCCGCTCTTAATGTTCTTGACATAGTACAGTTGCAACATATGAAAATCTTCTTCTAAGGAAATAGAGAGAGTATTCCGAACCCCATAGCCTATTAAGGCACGAGGTTTACCATTCTTTTTTAACGTTAATTCACCCTCAATCAAACTTTCCGCAGGAATTCTCTTTTGTTTAATAAAATTGTCGCTTACTCCCTTAATCTTCACAGCCTGACTGGCATTATTATACCGCGCATACGGCATAATCTTCAATAACCTCCGTTATTACTTCAACCCCTGGTATCGCTCCAATTTTTTTCAATAACGGTTGGTTTACCCTAAATGATTTCCCAAGGGCAGCTTCAATTTTAATTTCCGGATCGAAGGAGTTGTTCAGGGAGTGAATTAAATCCCCCAGCCCATTGAATATAGAAAGAACGATGATAATAGCAGCGGTTACAATAGCGACAGCAATTACCGATATAATAGAAATTATATTAATGAAATTCTTTTTCCTTTTGGACAAAAGATAGCGCCCGGCGATGAAGAATGGAAGGTTCAAAATTGCTTATTACTCTCCTTTGGAGGCTGGTGGTATATTTAAATTTTTAATAAGATCTTCCAACCGACTTGCATTTTCTTCTACCTCATCCTTAAAAAAGATCAGCTGTGGAATAATCCGAACCTGTTTACCAATTTTATTTCCCAGGGCTTTACGAATTTCGCTCTTATGGGAGTTTATATTTTCTAATATCTTTTCCTTTTCTTTTGCCAGAAGCATGCTAATATAAACTTTAGCAACACCTAAGTCGGGACTCATCCGGACATCTGCTATCGTAATAAAAGCATTCTCAAGGATACCTCGCTTATCTCTTAAAAAAATATCACTAAGCTCTTTTTGGATAAGCTTTGAATATTTCTGTTGTCTGGTGGATCCGGCCATAGCACAAATATCTCTCATCATTTAACAATTACCAATGAACCATTGGCAATTATAAAAACCTGGTCTAATTTGGGCGGCTAAAGCTCTTTTCATTGTTACGATACTTTCGCATTAACGACCCATACCGCTTACTCGGCCTCTTAGTTATTTTGGTGATTATCTATCTCCCACTGTTTATAGATACCCCTGAAATGACCTATCCCGAATTAAAAAGCATAGTTGTAGGTGAAAAAGTTCATGAAGGACATGGACTGTATACGGAATTAGTCGATTCTACTGCCCCATTAGCAGCTTGGTTCAATGGATTAATGGATATCCTTTTTGGCGAATCACTTTTAGCCCGGCATATTATCGCTTTCTTAGTTTTATTTTTTCAGGCCTCTTTTGTGGGAATTATGTTTGCTGACAAAAAAGCATTTTCTGAAAACACCTACATCCCATCGCTACTTTTTTCAATTCTCTCATTCTTTTCCTTTGATACCCTTTCGCTTAACGCCCGAATTGCTCGGAGCTGGTTTTATCCTGTTAGCGTTGAATAATCTTTTCAAAGAAATTGAATTCAGAGAGCAACGAAATGAGTCCATTTTTAATCTGGGCCTCTACATAGGATTGGCTTCTCTTTTTTCATTTTCTTTATTTATCTATCTCCCTGGTGCGCTGGTCATACTAATTATTTTTACGCGCCATCCTGCAAGGAAATATTTCCTATTGATCTGTGGTTTTATTATCCCGCACCTTTTGCTGATGAGTATTTTTTATCTGCAAGATGCTTTTGGAGAAATGTGGGAGTATTACTACGTCCCAAACCTAAGTCTGAACACGACGTGGTTAATTTCTTCAACAAGCTTGTGGTGGCTTGGGGCTATACCTTTGTTTTTCCTTTTTGCTTCGTTGGTCATGCTTAATCGAGAAGCGCGGTTTACAAAATATCAGACTCAACTGGTACAAAGCGTGTTCTTCTGGATGGTATTTTCTTTTCTTCACTTTTTCTTCTCAAAAGACATAAGACCGCAAAGTTTTATCATTTTACTTCCAAGTTTTAGTTTTTTTATAACTCATTCCCTTTTGCTAATTCATAAAAAAAGGTCTGCGGAAATAAGCCTCTGGGTCTTATTTGTTTTAACGGTCTCCATAAGCTATCTTAGCCAGGTATGATGTGATCGGTAAAATTGATTACAGCAGGCTCATCGTTCAGGAACAGAAACCAATGGCGCAAGAAAAGCGTGTATTGGTATTGGATAATGACTTAAGTGTATATAAACACAATCACTCTTGCTTCGCCTTTTTTCAATTGGCATTTAGCAGGAGAGATTTTTGCTTCGCCTGAGTACTATGAAAACGTGATTAAAGTCTATCACGGGCTGACAAACGATCCTCCGGATATCATCCGGGATAAGCAGAATGTGCTTAAACCTTTTCTTGACCGGATTCCTGCGCTTAAGAGAACAGTATATCAGAGAAGAAATATACTATATTAAAAAATCGGCTAACAACTAATTTTGTTTACCCTCGAAGCATGCCTTCCTCCCTCAAAATCTGTAGTGAGGAATTTGTTTACAATCTTTTCAGCTAAGTCAAAGTCTATAAACCGGGCAGGTATACAAAGAATATTAGCATCGTTATGCTTTCTGGCCAATATGCAAGCTCTTCATTCCAGCAAATGGCAGCCCGAATTCCCTGATGTTTGTTAGCTGTTATGGCTACGCCGTTCGCACTGCCGCAGACCAAAATACCTAAATCAAATTCTTTATTTTCTACAGCAGTAGAGACGGGATGAGCAAAGTCAGGATAATCGGCTGAATCGATACTATAAGTACCAAAGTCCTTTAACTCGTATTCTGTTTCTAATCGCTGTTCTCAGACTTTCTTTGTATTCAAATCCGGCGTGATCGCTGCCAATGGCTATTTTCATGCTATTAATTTATGAATAGTTTTTGATTCACTGAAATGAACATCATGATGGCGATATCTTTTCTTCGTTAAGCAATTCTTCCGCTTCTTCCCGTGCCTTTCGCTTAGCTACGGAAGCTGATATTAAAATGCTAATTTCAAAAAGAAGATATAGCGGGATGGTGATCAACATTTGGCTGAGCGGGTCAGGAGGCGTAACAATGGCGGCAACAATTAATATGATAACAATAGAATGCTTTCTGTATTTGCGCAGAAATTCGGGAGTAACAATTCCAATTTTGGTTAAGAAATAGATTACCACGGGCAATTGAAAAAGCAATCCTGAACCCAACACCAGCATTACAACGGTTGACACATACGATGTAATATCAAATTCATTTACAATCATATCGCTGATGCTGTAATTCGCCAGGAAATAAACCATCCATGGGGCGATAACAAAATATCCAAAAGTAACGCCCAGGAAAAATAAAACTGAAACCGATCCCACAGCTCCTCTTGAATATTTCCGTTCCTTGATTTGAAGCCCGGCTTTAATAAATCGCCAAACTTCCCAAACGACGTACGGAAAGGCGATGATAAATCCCAATAATAAAAGAGGACATAATGTGCATGGTAAATTGCCCTGTCATGTTCCGGCTTTGTACTTTGAAAGGAATTTCTTTTACGCACAAACCTTCTGATCCGACGAGGTCACCAAGCTTACAAAGCCATTTAAAGGTAGGAAAATCAACCCTTGCTGGAGCAAAGATTATATTCTCAAATATCCAGGGCGCCAGTAACAAAAGCCCCGATCGTAAAAATGATCACAGCTACCAAAGCCCGAATAACATGCCATCGTAATTCCTCGAGATGTTCGAGGAAACTCATTTCCTTCTCTCCACTTTCTTCCTGGTCTAATGGCATAATTTAATTGGTTGCGCCTCTCTTTTTAGAGGTATGAACTATTAACCTGGTAGCAGATTATTCAATACATGGGAAATTTTAACATGAGTCGATTTACTTTTTTCTTCACGGATTTTAAGTGCTTTGGAGTCATCCGGTTTTTGTAGGGCTTCATCGATAAGATCAACAATTTTGATTACATCTTTTTCCTTTAGCCCCCGGGTTGTAATTGCTGGAGTGCCAACACGCATTCCCGAAGTGACCATGGGTGATTGTGAATCAAAGGGCACCATATTTTTATTAATGGTAATATCTGCCTGAATAAGGCCTTCTTCAGCTTGCTTGCCGGTCAAGTTTTTTGGATCGAAGATCAATTAGCATCAAATGATTATCTGTACCCCCCGAAATTATTTTATATCCTTTATCCAAAAAGGCCTGTGCCATCGCTTTCGCGTTCTTGGAAACTTGTACGATGTATTCCATGTATTCATCGGATAAAGCTTCCAGAAAAGAAACCGCTTTCGCAGCAATAACATGCTCTAAAGGACCGCCTTGAGTTCCTGGAAATACGCCTGAGTCAAGAATGGAAGTGATCTTTCTTAATTCTCCTTTGGGTGTTTTCAAGCCCCACGGATTATCAAAGTTTTTTCCAACGAGAATCATTCCACCGCGTGGACCACGAAGAGTCTTATGTGTAGTAGTCGTTACAATGTGACAGATACTCCATTGGATCACTTAGCAAACCGCGGGCGATCAATCCAGCAGGGTGTGCAATATCTGCCAGTAAAAGCGCACCAACACTATCCGCGGCTTCTCTTAGTTTTTTATAATCCCAATCCCGGCTATAAGCAGAAGCTCCACAAATAATCATCTTTGGCTTTTCCCTTTCAGCAGTTTGTATCACCTTATCAAAGTCAATAGTTCCTGTCTCTTCTTCCACCCCATAAAACGTTGGTTGATAAAGTTTACCTGAAAAATTAACAGGAGATCCATGTGTTAAGTGCCCTCCGTGAGAAAGATCAAAGCCCAAAATTTTATCTCCAGGTTTTAAACATGCGAGCATCACGGCAGCATTGGCCTGTGCTCCAGAATGAGGTTGCACATTCGCCCATTCTGCTCCAAACAAGTTCTTTGGCCCGATCAATTGCCAATTGTTCGATTTCATCAACCACTTCGCATCCCCCATAATATCGTTTTCCAGGCAAGCCTTCAGCATATTTATTTGTAAGGACTGTGCCTTGCGCCTTCATTACTTGCAGCGAAGTAAAATTTTCGGAAGCGATCAGTTCAATTCCTCCTTCCTGACGTTGTTTTTCTTTCTCAATAAGATCAAAAATGGCTTTATCACGTTTCATTTATGGATGAGGGTTTAAAGGAAGGGGCAAAAATAAGTGAGGGAGATGAGATCACATAATAACACCAGAAAAAAAGACCGACAACGTTATTCAACAGTCTGTTCCTTCTTAATTTACGCAGTTAAATATTTTTGTTTTTGCCTTTCAATCCAGTCATTAATTATATTTTCCAGAATGTCGAGGGGAAGGCAACCATATTTCAATACCTCATCATGAAAAAGTGAAATGTTAAATTGTTCCCCCAGCGCTTCAGAAGCTTTTTTCCTTAACTCCAGAATCTTCAGCTGGCCAATCTTATAGGAAAGCGCCTGGGCGGGAATAGCCATATAACGCTCAATTTCCGCAGTAGCGGTCTGCTCATTGATAGCCTCATTATCCATCATATATTTAATGGCTTGCTCACGTGTCCATCCTTTCGTATGAATCCCCACATCAACGACTAGCCGTATCGCACGATGGATTTCATCGCCAAGGTTTCCAAAATATTGATATGGATCTGTATACAACCCTAACTCTTTACCCAGGGATTCGGTATACAATGCCCATCCTTCACCGTAAGCTCCGTACCATAAAAATCTTCTGAATCGAGGGAGCTCCTCATTTTCATATTGCAATGCGATTTGATAATGATGCCCCGGTATGGCTTCATGCAGAAATAAAGTCTCCATTCCCGTATAATTAAAAGTTTGAGCATCAATTATGGGCACATAAAAAATCCCAGGTCTTGAACCATCGGGTGTACCTGGATTATACTCGGCGCTGCTTGAGGCAGCGCGGAAGGCCTCTGTTTGCCTAACTTCAAAACCCGTCTTGGGAACCAGGTTGAAAAGTTTTTTCAGTTGAGGTTCCATCTTCAAATGAATTGCGTTAAACCCTTCGATCACCTCTTCGGGGCTTTTAAATGACATAAATTTTTTATTGGTATTCACATACTCAAAAAAAGCCTTGAGGTTCCCTTTGAATCCTGTCTGATCTTTTATCTTTTCCATCTCCCTGCGAATCCGAAGAACTTCGTTCTCTCCAATCTTAAATATTTCGTCAGGCTTTAGATTGGTTGTAGTCCAGAAATTAATGAGATGTTGATAGAGCTCATTCCCTTCCGTGATATCTGAAAATCCTGAAGACGTACGGGTCTTTGGAATATATTCATCCCGAAGGAAGTCATGGAGCTTTTTATAGCTTGGGATAATTATATTGTTGATAGCGTCAGTGTAGGCGTTCGTTAATCGACTTTTATCTTCCTTTGAAATCGAGTCAGGCATGTTGGCAACCGGCTCCCAGAAAATACTTTTCGTTACATCACTCACCATCATGTCCTTTGCTTGAGGTAAGACACGTTCCATTAAAATTTTGGGATAGGTATAACCTGTTGATAAACCTTTCCTCATGTTTACGATCGCCGTATCCACCCAAACGGCAAACGCATCTACTCGGGCTAAAAAGTCGTCATAGTCTTTCACGGTTTTAAAAGGCTGATAACTTTTTCCGCTTCCGATTTGAGGCATCGTAAGGGTCATTCCCCAGAATTGTTGGACAGGAATGTAATGCTCTTTAAAGGTCAGCCCTTTTAAATTTATTTCCATTTCGCGCTTAAAAATGTCATAGCTCACCTGTTCTTGAGTCGAAAGAGAATCGCGGTGATGGGTGTCGAGTTCAGATTGATAACGCGTGTAAAATTCTCTCAACTCATTTCGGAAGTTTTCACTAATGTCATTTGGCAATAAATTGTTGTATCGGTTATCGCCAATCTGCGTGGCTTCTAATGGAAATAATTTTAGGCGCTCTTCGTAATAAGCGTCAAGAAAATCATTGAAAGGTCTTTTCATTTCGGTGACTGCTGTCTTTTGTTTTGATGTACACGTGGTGAACATCAGGATAATCAATGTAAAACGATAAAGGATATTCATATATTTTTTTATTGCAAATTACCAAGAACCACTACTACCTCCTCCTCCGAAACTTCCGCCCCCTCCGGAAAATCCTCCCGAGGATCGGCCTCCTCCACTGCCTGCTGACCATCCTGATATAGTAGACCAACCGCCACCCTTGCTTCTATTTGCTTTTTCCATTTTTTTTGCCATTCGCTTACCCCAATCCGTCCTGCTCAAAAGACCTTTTAAAATAGGAAAACCTATTACATAAAATCCAAGCAATGCAAGTCCTTCCGAAGTGCCTAATATAACCATCGGAAAAGCTGCATAAAATGGAATTAGGAAGGCATATAAAAACCATCCCCCACAACCGGGGATGAGCAATCCCATGAATGTAAATATTCCAAGTATGCTAAATATAAACAGGCCCAGAAGTATGCGCTCTTTTAAACCCAGCTCAGCGGTTGCCGAATCTGTATCATCTGCTTTGTATTCTCCACCGATAGCTAGGACCATTGCATTTATTCCAGCCTCTATACCCTCATCATACTTATTTTGCCTGAAGTAGGGCGCTATTTCATTTCGTATTATTCGACTGCATACCGCATCTGTTAATACCCCTTCCAAACCATAGCCAGTTTCGATGCGCATCTTATGTTCGTCTACGACAACGAGAAGGAGCGCTCCGTTGTCTTTCTTTTCTTTTCCAAGTTGCCATTTCTCAGCAACATGAAGAGAATACTCTTCCAAAGGCTCACCTTCAAGAGAGGTAATTATGAGAATGGCAATTTCATTTGAAGTAGAATCCTCATACGACACCAATTGTGTTTCGAGTTTATCAATGGTTTTTTGCGAAATTATATGGGCCTCATCGTGTACGTGCAGACCCCAAAGTTCCGGTATCGGCTTCTGAGCTTTGACCGAGCTGATGAAGGCACCAAGAATAACAGCCAGAAGAAGATAGGCAATACGTGGCATATGGGTATGATGCCCTATGCTCATAGAACGATCTTTCTTCCGAGTGCCTATTCGTCTGCTCATTTATTTAGGATAGAATTACCATGACCCGCTTGATCCTCCTCCTCCAAAACCACCACCACCACCAAAACTACCCCCTCCCCCAAAGCCGCCTCCACCAGAACTCCCAAAACCCCCTCCGATGGGACCAATCCATCCTCGGCCGGAAGACCAATGTCCACCACCTCCACCTCTTCTTCGCCTGGATACAATGATAATGATGAGAATAATTATGAAAATAGTTGCCAAAGGAGATCGCTTAGAATTTCGTTTTTGTGGAGGCGGATCATCATTAACATACTCACCTTTGATAGCTTGAATGATTGACATAACTCCAGCTTTTACGCCGCCATCATAATCACCATCTCGAAACCGAGGAGCAATCTCATTTCTGATAATGCGGCTTGAAAGAGCATCCGTTAAAACTCCTTCCAGGCCATAACCAGTTTCAATTCGCACGAGTCTATCATCTTTGGAAATAAGCAATAACACACCATTGTCTTTCTCCTTTTTTCCAAGTTGCCACTTCTCAGCTACACGCAAAGAAAACTCTTCTAAAACTTCTCCATTCAATGAAGGGATAATCAAAATAGCGATTTGATTAGAGGTGGAGTCCCGTTCAGCTTGTAGGATCGATTCAAGGGTAGCCTTTGATTGTTCAGAAAGAATATTGGCTTCATCATGTACCCATACTCCGCCATGATCGGGAATATCGCGTTGACTATACGCGATTGTACAAAACAATACAAAAGGAAAGATTATCAAAATCCTCATGATGAAAATGAATGGGCATTTTATCAGGACAAGAGATCGGCAACTGGATCTATCAAACCCGAAGATCGTCACGCAACTCATTTACATCATCCTCCGTTTTACGAAATCCTTTCTCCAATAAAATTTCACCACATTGTTTGATACCTTCTTCCAAAGCTTCTACTATTTTGCCGTCGCGAATGCTGGTAACTATATCTGCAACAATCTTGTCCCATTGCTTTTGATCTACGACTTTGCTTATGCCCCGGTCTGCCATGACGATCACTTCGTGCTCGAAAAATGAGATGAAGATCATAATTCCCGTGCGCTGTTTTGTGTTGAATACTTCCTCTTCCAAAAAAGCATTTTCTGCCCGCTGACGCGTTATACGATCTTGGTACCGCCTGGCTACTAATAGCCTCTTGACTGGATCTGAAAAGTTGGGAAGAACAGCACCCAATATCCCTCCCAGAATTACAATGAGAAAAATAAAAACCGGATCATAAAAAAGAGTATGGCTAGCGTCCTGGATGATGTAACGATCGAGTATAATCATCACGGCATAGGCAAGTGATGCACCAACCAGGCTACCTTTATAATTGGCGATCGAATACGAGTCACTTCGCTCTACCATAACGGGAACTATTTCGCCTGAAATTTTAGCTTCGGCAGCTTTTACGGCAGCCTTGATCCGTAGCAAGTCAATATCGCTAAATTTCTGTTTTAAGTTCATCAATAACAGGTTTGCTTTCAAAGATAGGAAAATAGTCTTGAGTGCTTAGTCTTGAGTTTATAGCCTTATTTTACCAAGAACTTATGACCCAAGACCAACTACTATTTACTAACTATTTAGTTTCCTTAAGTAGAGCTGGATTGTATTTTCTAACCCATAATATAAGGCGTCACAAACCAAAGCGTGCCCAATTGAAACTTCGTCCAGGTAAGGAATGCTTTGAGCAAAAAAATTAAGATTATCCAGCGAGAGATCGTGTCCTGCATTTATACCTAATCCAATTTGATGCGCTACTTTGGCGCTCTCCTGATATGGTTTAATTGCTATTCGCATATTAACATGAAATTCTCGGGCATAAGGTTCTGTATAGAGCTCTATGCGATCTGCATTTATTTTTCGGGCTGCCTCAATCATCTTAGGCAGCGGGTCAACAAAAATTGAAACTCGTACACCATTTGATTTTATTTCCTCAACCACCTCCTGTAGAAAAGCGGCATTCACAATAGTATCCCAACCGGCATTTGAAGTAACGGCCTGTGGCGGATCAGGAACCAACGTAGCTTGAGCAGGTTTTACTTCTCTAATAATTTTTAGATAGCGTTCATCCGGATATCCTTCAATGTTAAATTCAGTTTTGACAACATTCTTCAATGCTACGACATCTGCATAACGAATGTGCCTTTCATCTTGGCGTGGATGTACGGTAATACCTTGAGCGCCGAATAGCTCACAATCTTGAGCAACTTTTACAACATCCGGATTATTTCCTCCCCGTGCATTTCGGAGTGTGGCAATTTTATTAATATTGACACTAAGTCTTGTCATGGTGTTAATAAGATTTGGAATTCGCTACGAGTATAACTGATTTATTAAAACAATCGTTACGAAAAATTTACACTAACCAAAAAACTATATGAGCCTGAAACAACAAATTGATAATGATATAAAAAAAGCCATGCTTGCCAAAAATAAAGAGGAGCTGGAAGCATTGCGAAGTATTAAATCCCTAATACTGTTGGCTGAGACAGATAAAGGTGTCACTGGCGAAATTTCATCGGAAGCAGAAAATAAGTTGTTGCAAAAGGCTGTCAAGCAACGTAAGGAGTCGGCTGATATTTTTCAGCAGGGAGGACGCCAAGAACTTGCCGATAAAGAAAATTTTCAGCTCGAAGTTATTAGCCGTTATTTACCTAAACAGCTTTCCGAAGAAGAAATTGTGAATGCCCTAAAAAATATCATAAGCCAGGTAGAAGCGAAAGGGCCTCAAGACATGGGAAAAGTTATGGGCAGTGCTACAAAAACGCTCTCGGGTAAAGCCGATGGTAAGGTTATAGCTGAACTTGTAAAAAAACTTCTGGTTCCTTGAGTAGTATAGATATTGTTTTGGGAATTATCATTTTAATTGGAGCATACAGCGGCTACAAAGACGGCTTCATCGTCTCCTTATTTTCACTCTTTGCAATTATGTTAGGCATACTAGGAGGGTTTAAGTTGATGGGAACAATTATGGTTTTTCTTAGTAGCAAGTATAATGTAGATGAGAAAGTATTGCCTTATCTCTCATTCGCTGTCGTATTTGTGATTATTGTAATTTTTGTCAATCTATTGGGAAAACTTATTAAAGCGTCCTTAGGTAAATCGATTCTAGGGCAACTCGATCAAGGGGTTGGAGCACTGCTTGGACTCGTCAGAGTAACTTTTATGCTTAGCACTATGTTGTGGATTGCAGATTCCCTAACATTGGATTTTCCTAAACATTGGACGACTAATTCGTGGCTGTACCCGACGACGGCCAATTTTGCACCAAAAGTTACGACCTGGATCAGTGAATTTTTGCCCATGTTCGGAGATGTATTTTAGTATCGAATTTAATCTGACATTTTACGTTATGATTATTTTCATTTACTTATCTGCTAATTTAAAATATGGTCATTACGGTTAAAGAAGAGAATGGATTCAGATATGTTGATGAGGGTCAAGGACCAGTTTTATTCTTATTGCACGGATTATTTGGAGCTTTAAGCAATTGGGAAGGGGTGGTGGCTGGATTTTCAAAAAAATTCAGAGTGGTTATTCCAATGCTTCCCATTTATGAAATGCCGATCCGGGAAGCAGGATTAGACGGACTTCGTCAATTTGTTGAAGATTTTGTTTCCCAAAAAAAGTTGGATGATATGATCATAATGGGAAATAGCTTAGGAGGCCATATTGCATTAATGTATACATTAAAGAATGCGTCAAAAGTAAAAAAATTAATTCTTACTGGCTAGTTCAGGTCTCTTTGAGGATTCCATGGGAGGTTCTTATCCTAAAAGGGGAAATTATCAGTACATTAAAGAACGAGTTTCTTATACTTTTTATAATCCTGATGTAGCTACCAAGGAGTTGATTGATGAAGTTTTTGAAATCACCAAAAGCATCCCGAAGTGTCTTACGGATAGTCGCAATCGCAAAATCCGCACAACGCAATAATATGGCCGAGGAAATTCCCAAAATAAAAATTCCCACTTTATTGGTTTGGGGCTTGAATGACACTATTACGCCTTCTATGGTGGCCCATGAGTTTAACAGGCTAATTCCTAATTCTGAATTAAAATTCATTGATAAATGCTGCCATGCACCTATGATGGAACATCCTCAAACCTTCAATGAAATTGTGGAAGATTTTTTGCTTAACAAAAATTCAAATAACATGAATACCTGATTTCAAATATATATATATAGACGGAACACTTCCATGATTGCTGAAGACTTAATTAACCACATGCTTCCCCCCTTAAAAGGCACTGATGATGCTCACAAAGCAATCGTATGGATGGAGGAGTTTCGTTGCGCCTATATGCCGGTTATAGAGGATGAGAAATTGCTTGGTTTTATTTCAGAAGAAATTATTCTGGAGTCCAATGATATAGAGAAACGGGTGAAAGACTTTGATTTGGTTGGCCAAAACTGTTATGTCCATCTCGATACTCATTTTTATGATATATTGAAAATAGCGGCAAACAACAAACTACAAATGGTAGCTGTATTAAATCAGGACCAGAGCTATTGCGGTGTGATTACAATTCAAGACACGCTCACATCCTTTGCTCAAACAGCTGCTGTTCAATTGCCAGGAGGCATCCTTGTCCTATCCATGAATCATGCAGATTATTCGTTAACTGAAATAAGCCGGCTCATTGAGGAAAATCGCGCAAAGATTTTAAGCAGTATTGTAAAAGAAGATCCACTGGACCCGGTTAAGCTGAGATTGACATTGAAAATAAACCAATTAGACCTATCTCGCATTGTTGCTACCCTTGAGCGGTTTGGATACAAAGTCATTGGCAGCTATAATGAAACAAAACCGATGGGGGATGAGAAGGAGCGGATTGATATGTTGCTGCGTTATTTAGATATTTAATTCCAAGTGCTTTTGTTAACCAATTCTCCGTCCTGGCTATATTTATTATAGATTTGGAATATTGGGTCGTAATCAAAACTTTGCAGATGAGAGTAGCTATTCATGGAAAAGAATTCAATCGTGTAGCAGCACCTCTTATTGCTCGTATTTTTGAAATCTTCATTCAACAGAAAGCGGAGCTTTTTGTGTCGGCAAAGTTTAGTCAATATCTCAAACATCCTTTGACTAAAGAACAGTATAACGTTTATCATCCTGGAGATGCGCTCAGTAATATTGACATTTTTTTAAGCATCGGAGGTGATGGAACATTGCTTGAGTCGGTTACCCATATTGGAAGGCTTGAAATCCCCATTTTAGGAATTAATACTGGAAGATTGGGATTTCTAGCCACTATCAGTAAAGATGAGACCGAAAGCGCGTTGCAAAAGGTTTTTCAAGGCGCTTACGCTCTCGACAAACGAGCCCTTCTTAAATTAGAAACAAACAAAGAGATTTTTGGACCTCTGAATTTTGCTCTAAATGATTTTACTGTAGTAAAAAAGGATTCGTCAGCTATGATAACAATTCATACCTATATTGACGGAGAGTTCTTAAACTCATATTGGGCCGATGGAATTATTGTTGCCACTCCAACGGGATCTACAGGTTACTCCTTAAGTTGCGGAGGACCATTGATTTTCCCTCGCTCTGGAAATTTTGTTATAACTCCCGTAAGTCCTCATAATTTAACTGTTCGGCCCATCGTAGTTTCCGATGCAGCGGAAATAACCTTTCATGTTGAAGGAAGAAGCAAACGATATTTAGCTTCCCTGGATTCGAGGGTTGCTTCCGTGGATTCATCTGTAGACTTAAAAGTCTCAAAAGCAGATTTTAAAGTCAATTTGGTTCAGCTTGAAGGTACCCATTATTTCAAAACCCTTCGTCAGAAGTTGAATTGGGGCCTTGATGTCCGAAACTAGCATTTTGGTTACCTTTGTATGGAATTTGCTGATAAAGAATAATCGGAGTAGGAGCCATTTTTTTACCTTCATCCTTTATTACGCAAATGAGAAAATCAGTCTATATAATTTTAGCCTTCATTTTAGTGTCTTTTGTCTCTGAATCGTCCTTTGCCCAGATGAGTCGGAATTCTATAAGGAAAAACAATAAACGAATGTCAGGTTTTCGGGGCAAGAAGGAGTGGTTTGCGAAAGAGAAAAGGTATAATACCTTAGGAATTGGATTAAATGCTTTAAACTATTATGGAGATTTAGCTCCCAGACCAAGCCGTTTTAGTACAGATATCTCATTTACAAGCCCTGCTGTAGGACTTTCATTTTCACATCGCTTTGGACCTCGATACGCTCTTATTGGCACCTTTATGTATGGAACTCTGAAGGGAGCGGATAGCGAATCTGCAGACGTCGCAGATACGGACAATGGTTTTTACCGCGATCAACGAAATTTATCTTTCAGAAACAGAATAAAGGAATTGTCTCTCGTTGCAAGTTTTGATTTGTTTCCAAACATGGCAACGTATATAAGTCGCGTAAAATGGACCCCCTACGGTTTTGCAGGGGCTGCTGGTCTTTTACATAACCCGCAAGCTCTAGCTCCCGCTACTGATTTACACGGAAATCGCATTGCCTGAAGCTGGTCAATGGGTCAATCTTCAAGCTTTGGGAACTGAAGGTCAGAATGCAACTCTTGGAGAAGATGATGTAAACAAAGGAATTAAGCCATACAAAAAACTTCAAGTAGCTAATACCATTTGGAATTGGTGCTCGTTTCAGAATAAATGAAATATTAGATTTATCGGCGGAATTAGGATTCAGATATTTATTCACAGACTACATTGATGATGTAAGCCAGAATTATGTTGACCTGGGAGTTTTTGGTGGCAATGAGTTGGCTAAAGCAATGTCTTATAGATCAAATGAAGTGGTAAATGCTAATTCACTGATCTCTACTCAAGCTAGGGACGGTCAGACATATGAATTGTTGAATGGTTATGGCCAAGAGTATGTTGATAATAAAAGAGGAAATAAAAATGATAAGGACACTTATATGGTAACTACCATTAGACTTACTTATATTTTGGGCAAAACTTTTCAACGGGCTAAATTCAGATAATGTATTGTGTAGTTAAAAAACCTCTCTTTCGTTCTACTTCTTCTATTTTTTATCCATGCTAACTCGGTAGCCCAGCGTTCAGAGGTGGGTTTTGGCCTTGGAACATTTAATTACACAGGTGATCTTAGTCAGAACCTATAATTTCAAATATTCTAAACCTGCAGCGACCGTTTTTTATCGGTCCAATCTCAGCCAGGTTGTAAGCTTTCGTGCCGCGATTACAGCAGGTAAAATTGGCGCAAGCGAAAAACCAATTGATGCTTTTGCTGCAAATCGAAATGCGTCCTTTAATCTCTTTTTGCTGGAAGCCTCCACAGTAATGGAGTATCATTTTTTGAATTGGAGAGACACAAAAAGGTTTGTAAGGTTTACACCCTATCTTTTTGCGGGGCTTGGCCTTTTTGGAATATCAGGTAATGGTCAAAAAAATGCTGAGTACAGCAATGTACAGGGAGCTATTCCCTTTGGCGGCGGTGTTAAATATATATACAATCCTAAATGGTATATATCGCTAGAATTTGGTATTAGAAAGACGTTCTTTGATTACCTCGATAATATTTCTGCCGGCGATCCGCGGGATAAAAATTATCAGTATGGAAATCCCAACGACAACGATAATTATTATTTCCTGGGTATAACCCTCACTCGCACCTTTTACAACATTCCTTGTCCAACTAATCCTTACAAGTAAAAATCATTTCATTCCTCACTTAATCGTTATCCACGAATCCCGATATCTTTTACTAATTTTGGGCCCTTGTGGCTTCTTATAAGGAACATATCGACTTTAATAATTTGCCTAGACATATCGCCGTTATCATGGACGGCAATGGAAGATGGGCAAAGAAAAAAGGTGCTATGCGCATTTTTGGTCACAAAAATGCAGTTCAGGCAGTAAAAGATATCACAGAAGGGTGTGGAGAATTAGGCATTAAATATTTGACGTTATATGCATTTTCAACCGAAAACTGGAACAGACCAAAGGCTGAAATTGATGGGTTGATGGAGTTGCTTGTAAGTACTCTTAAACAGGAGATAAAGACACTCATGGAGAATCAGGTGAAATTGATAACCATTGGTGAAACGTCTAATCTTCCTACCGAATGCCAGAAAAATCTGGAATGGGCTATGGATCAAACCAAAAATAATGGTGGCCTAACACTTAATTCTCGCGTTGAGTTATAGCGGGCGTTGGGAGATTATAAAAGCTGTTAAGGCACTGGCTGCAGAAGTTCAGCAAGGAAAAATTAAAGCTAATGAGATAAATGAAAGTCTCTTTGAAAACTATTTGCAGACTTCCGGCATCCCAGATCCTGAGCTTCTCATTCGCACCAGTGGAGAATTAAGAGTCAGCAATTTTTTGCTCTGGCAAATTGCATATACTGAATTATACATCACACCCACACTTTGGCCGGATTTTCGCAAAGATCATTTATACGAAGCCATCTGGTCTTATCAACAACGTGAACGGAGATTTGGAAAGACAAGCGAACAATTGAACCCTGTAAGTTGATGAAGAGAGTTTTATTCCTGGTTATTATTTTGAGTATTGCCGTTGATAGCTGGGCCCAATTTCGAAGAAATCGTGCGGATCGCTCAACAACTCCTTCTGAGAGTAACCTGAGTTATACCAATCCAGCTGAATATACTATTGGAGGTATTGAAGTCACCGGGCTTAGCGTCTTGGATAAGAATGCAATGGTCTCCCTCACGGGCTTTAAGGTTGGCGATAAAATCAAAATTCCAGGGGATGCTATTTCCAATGCAATACGCAGTCTCTGGAAACATGGATTGGTGGGTGATGTTACCATAAAAGTCGACAAAATAGAGGGCGAAAATGTTTTTCTTAACATTACTTTATCAGAACGACCCCGACTAACGGGATTTTATTTTACAGGAATTTCAAAAGCTCAGGAAAGCGGCATAAAAGATGATCTTAGTCTTATCCGCGGAAAAATTGTAACGGATGCCATGGTGCGCAATACAGAGTCAGGTGTGAAAAAATACTTTGTTAAAAAAGGATTTCTTAACACGGAGGTAAAAATTGTACAGGAAAGAGATACATTAAATAAAGATGGAATCCGATTGAGAATAAATGTCAATCCAAAATCAAAAGTTAAGATTCAATCAAATCTCCTTTGAAGGAAATAATACCATTTCTGATGCCAAGCTTGAGAAAGAAGATGAAAAAGACGCATGAGCGGCCGCGCTTTTCAATTCATCGCGCTATTCTAAGCGAACTCATCAATCTTAAGCCAAAAGAATTTATTGACTCCAGTTATAAAGTAGGACCAAGTGAATTAAAGGAATTTGTAAACGACAATGTGAAGTTGAATTTTTTCGCCGGTTCAAAATTTATTAAAACAGAATATGAGGATGACAAGAAAAAAGTGATCGATTTCTATAATACGAAGGGTTATCGCGATGCTGAAATTCTTTCGGATACAGTGTATGCACATAATGACAGGACTATCAATATCGATTTTAAGATATCCGAAGGTCCGAAATATTATTTCCGGAATATCATCTGGACTGGCAATTACATCTATACCGATAAACAGTTAAATGCTGTGCTGGCGATAACAAAGGGGATGTTTACAACAACGAATTGATCGAAAAAAAACTTCAGTTCAATCCGAAGGGTATAGATATCAGTGGTCTGTACATGGATGATGGTTATTTGTTTTTTCGTATAACACCCATTGAAGTCGCCGTTGAAGGTGACTCGATCGATGTTGAGATGAGAATTTTTGAAGGCGAGCAGGCTACCATTAATGAAGTCACCATTTCAGGAAATGACAGGACCAGCGATCATGTTATCCGGCGTGAGTTAAGTACCATACCAGGGCAGAAATTCAGACGGTCAGATATCATTCGCACGCAGCAACGACTTGGCGCAGCTGGGTCATTTCGCTCCCGATAAGATAGGTCAAAACTTAGTTCCCAATCCAGCCAAGGGTACGGTCGACATTGAATGGCAAGTGGAGGAACAATCAAATGATCAGGTTGAATTATCTGGCGGATGGGGAGGTTACTATGGATTTGTCGGAACACTTGGATTAACGTTTAATAACTTTTCTCTTCGCAATGTTCCGAATCTTAAAGAATGGAATCCATTACCCAGAGGCGATGGTCAGCGTTTGTCGCTTCGCTTGCAAGCAAATGGAAGATCCTTCCAGAGCTACAGCTTTTCATTTTCTGAACCCTGGCTTGGCGGTCGAAAACCTCATTCACTAAGTGTGAGTTACGTTCATTCTCAATCCCGCTATGCAGGAGCTGGGGCTGTCAGTTATAATGATTTAAACTCTAAGTTAAAAGCTGATAATATTTCCGTAGGGCTAGGTCGTGCCTTAGAATGGCCTGATAATTATTTCACGTTAACCAATTCCCTCGGGTATGCCGTTTATACCTTAAAGAATATCGACTATGGCTTAGGTTGTTCAGATTGCTCTTCTTACGCTGTCACGTTTAATACCACGTTGTCTCGAAATAGTGTCGATAATCAAATGTATCCAGCCCAAGGCTCCAGCATTTCGCTTAGCGTTACCTTAACACCACCTTACTCTTCCTGGAATAATCTGAATTATACCACCGCTACTGCTGAGGAGAAAAATAAATTGCAGGAATATCACAAATGGATGTTCGATGTTCGCCAATATTTGCCGCTTGGATAATAAAAAGAAATTAGTACTCGAGGCAAAAGCGCATTTTGGATTCATTGGGGCCTATAATAAGAGCAAAACAGGTATTGGACCTTTTGAACGTTTTGTGTTAGGAGGAAGCGGTCTCGCTGGCGGTTTTAATTCTTTTGTTCTAGGAAAGGAAATCATAGGATTGCGAGGATATCAGGATAATCAGATAACACCACCAACTTATTCAGTCGGAAATAGTACTTCCCAAGCAGGGTGGCATTGTTTATGAAAAACTTGGGCTTGAACTGCGATATCCGGTTACAACTGGCAATGCAGCCACGATTTATGGTTTTATATTCACCGAAGCTGGCAATAATTGGGGCAATTATGAAGACTTTAATCCGTTTAAGCTATATAAGGCTGCCGGAGTTGGGGCAAGAATATTTATGCCTGCTTTCGGCTTAATTGGTTTGAATTGGGCCTATGGATTTGATAAGGTTCCTGGAACCGCAGATGTAAGCGGATCTCAATTCCATTTTACGATTGGTAATCAAATCAGATAATTATGAGGATTTGTTTTATTACAATATTTTTTCTCATTTTCGGCCTGAATTTTGTCAAAGCTCAGCGGTTCGGATACATTGACACTGATTTTATTCTGAATAAAATGCCGGAATATAAAAAGGCGCAGGACGAGATCAGCCAACTTTCGCAAGCCTGGGAAAAGGAAGTTCAGGAAATGGCGAAAAAGATTGAAGGGATGTATAGCGCCCTTCAGGCGGAACAGGTTCTGCTTACGGAGGAGATGAAAAAAGAACGCACTGATGCCATTCAGAAAAAGGAAGCTGAATTGAAGGAATATCAGAAAAAAGTGTTTGGATTTGGGGGCTTGTTTTTCTTAAAGAAACAGGAATTAATAAAGCCAATCCAGGACAAGGTTTGGGATGCAGTTGATAAAGTGTGTAAAGAAAATAGCCTGGCGATCATGTTTGATAAAGCCGGGGAATTGGTGATGATTTACACGGATCCGAGATATGATTATACCGATTTTGTATTGGACCAATTGGGTCTTGGGGACCCTAATGATAAGATTAAAAACTAAATTTGAATTATGTAATGAGAAAACTTGTTTTACTTGCGGTGTTGGGAATGGTAGCATTCGTATCCCACGCACAAACTGCACCGCCACTACCAAAGTGGGTTCCGCTGATGTGGGTTATATATTTAACCAAATGCCCGAGGCCAAACAAATGGAGTCGGATTTGAAGTCTCTGCAAACTCAACTTAAAACCCAAATTGATACCAAGTATCAGGATTTTCAAAAAAAACTCGCTGATTATAATGCTAATCTAAATACAATGATTGACGCTGTACGCACAAATACGGAGCGAGAACTTGCAGCAAATGCAAGCAAAATATTGAAAAGCTTCAACAGGATGCACAAACTACCTTGGCAAACAAAGCAGAACCAACTAATGGTGCCTATCTATAAAAAAGTTGGAGACGCAATTGCCGCTGTCGCTAAAGAGAATGGTTATACCTTCATTCTTAGTCAGCAGATCGGAAACGCCGATGTTATTTTATATAGTGATGATAAGATGGATGTTTCGGATCTTGTTCTTAAAAAATTAGGTATTACTCCGAAGCCTGCTACCACAACTCCTGCTCCGACGACTCCACCGAAGTAACCAATACGATCATACAAAAAAGCCTTCTTAATGGAAGGCTTTTTTATTTCAGAACATTCCGACCTCTGTTTAAATGGCTATTTTTAAAGTATGATAACCCCACCCTTGCTTAATCCTGGAGATAAGATCGGAATTGCCGCGACCGGAAGAAAAGTTAGTGTCCAGGATATTGATACTTCTAAAAAAATTTTCACGTCTTGGGGAATGGATGTTGTTACTTCTGCAAACATTCATAGCAATATGCACTCTTATCTCGCGGCTTCTGATCAGCAGCGCCTCGATGACTTTCAAAGCATGCTGGATAATCCCGATATCAAAGCTATAGCTTGCGCGCGGGGAGGTTATGGAACGACTCGCATTTTGGATAGCTTAGATTTTTCCACGCTACATAAAAACCCAAAATGGATTATAGGCTTTAGTGATATCACTGCTCTCCATCTTAAGCTTTTCAAGCTGGGTATAAAAAGTATTCATGCTACTATGCCCATACTTTTTTCAAAAGCAGAGAGCGTTTCATCCATAGAAAGTTTAGGGCTTAGTTTGGTTGGAGAAAATACGTTGCTCTCCGCGAGTCCCAATAAAAAAAACAGACTGGGTAAAGTTACTGGGCAAATTATCGGTGGTAATTTATCGTTGATTGTGGATTCAATTGGAACCTTAGGCGATCCTGATACACACGGTAAAATTTTGGTTATTGAAGAGGTGGATGAATACACGTATAAAGTTGATCGAATGTTGATGCATTTGAAACGTTCCAATAAGCTCAACAACCTTGCCGGCCTAATCGTAGGTCATATGACAGACATCAAAGAACCGGAACTTCCTTTCGGCGAAACCGTAGAGGAAATTATATTAGACAAGACACGTGATGAAAATTATCCGATCGGTTTTAATTTTCCAATCGGACATGAAAATCCTAACCTAGCCTGGGTTCATGGCTCAGTTATGACATTACACGTAACTGAATCGGGATCCCAACTATTGCCAGTTCATTAAATCATTCGCTTGATGTAATTGCTTTCGCAGCAATGAAAGCTGTGGTCCATGCGCTTTGGAAATTAAATCCTCCGGTCTCACCATCGATATTCAATACTTCGCCCGCAAAAAAAATGTTTTTTACCAGTTTGCTTTCCATGGTATCTAAATCGACTTCCCTTAAGTCAACCCCGCCGCAGGTTACAAACTCTTCTTTAAAAGTTGTTTTACCTTTAATCTCAAAGGGACATCGTATTAAGAATTCTATTAATTTGTTCACTTTTTTCAGTGACAATTCAGACCACGTCTTTGTTTCTTCAACATCAGCCAGCTCACACAAGCGTTGCCATAGTCGGTGAGGGATTGAAAACATAGAATTGGACATTACTTTTTGTCTGCCCTTCGATTTTTTA
Organism: uncultured Bacteroidota bacterium; assembly: GCA_963837415.1. GTDB lineage: Bacteria > Bacteroidota > Bacteroidia > Cytophagales > Cyclobacteriaceae > Chryseolinea. Next base: position 1,470,915 of record CAWING010000013.1, read on the forward strand.
TGATCCATCAACTGGATCCGGACCTCTTCTTCTTTCACCCGTCCGATCCAACTTACCAGTACAGTAAACTCATAATGCACTTGGTGAAGATACTCTGCTGCCCAGGCAGAAAGTTTAATTACTGCCGGTCCGCTTAATCCCCAGTGCGTAACTAATAGCGCCCCCTCTTGAGAAAATTTTGTACCTACAATCTTCAGATAAGCTGCCGGAACAGCAACACCCATTAAGTCTTTGAATGTTTTTCCCGAATCATTGAAGGTAAATAAAGAAGGAATAGGATCTTTTATGGTATGCTTCAAATCAGCTATAAAGTTATAGGCTGCCGTTGCAGCATTTCCTCCCATAGCAATTAGAATTTTTTTTGCATTGTATACTTCTCCATCTTCACAAACAATATCCAATAGATTTATCCCTTTGTCAATTCGCGATACTCTCTTACTTAGGTAAATTTTTATTTTTAGCTGTTCTGATTGAGAAATGAAACAAGCAATAATCGTTTCGGAAGAATTTGTCACCGGAAACATTCTTCCATCACTTTCTGATTTTAGAATTACCCCTTTTGACCCAAGCCATTTAACCATATGTTCGGCATGAAAAGACCTAAAAGGATCCTTTAAAGATTTTTCACCTCGTGGATAATGCCGGGCTAATTCAAATGGATTATAGCAATGGTGAGTTACGTTGCAGCGACCGCCTCCGGAGATTCTTACCTTCGATAAAAGTTTAGATGATTTTTCAAGAATTAAAACCTGTAAACCTGGCTTCATCTCCGCCGCCTGAATAGCACCAAAAAATCCTGCAGCACCGCCACCAATTACAATTAAATCAAATTGCATTGTTAAGAGTTATAGAAAAGGAACTTTCTTCGCCATTTCCAAAGTTAAAGACACACAAGGTATAAATCCCGTGCTCGGTTTCTTAATTTTTACTTCCTTTGAATCATAGCATTAAAAAAATTCGCCTGATCTACTCCATACTTTCCCCAAAAGTCCAATCCTTCATTGAGGAGCACAAATTAGATAATCCGGATAAGCTTCTCCTGAAATATAAATCCATTCTCGGTGCACCCGCCTCTATTGTTGTCGATCAAATTGTTGGAAGGAGAAAAGCCAAAGAAAAACTTCCTTCCTGGTACGAAAATGCTCAAATAATTTATCCCCCCTCAATTAATGTAGAACAAGCCTCCTCGGAACGAGCAGCGCAGCACAAAGTTAAAATACTAGAAAATGATTTCAGAAATATCAAATTATCTGAATCGGTGGTGCTTGATTTAACCGGAGGTTTTGGTGTTGACAGTTTCTATCTATGTCAGGTATTTCGTGAAGTTCATTTCGTAGAACCGAACGAAAATCTCCTTGAAATTACACGACATAACCACCGTCAACTTGGGGCGGTTAATATTCATTACTATAACACGTCGGCAGAAGAGTTTTTAAATAAATCTAAAATACACTTTGACTTCATTTATATTGATCCGTCTCGAAGGTCGAAGGGCAGTCGAAAAATTTTTTTTCTAAATCAATGTGACCCAGATATTGGCCTGCTTCAGGATAAGATTTGGAAAATAGCGAAGAATCTGCTGATTAAAACTTCGCCTCTTCTTGATATCTATCAAGGTATAAAAGAATTGAAGTATGTTAAAAAAGTGGTCGTTCTTTCAATTGAAGGCGAATGTAAAGAGCTCCTGTTTTTTTGCCAAAAGAATTTCGGATCAGAAGCCCTTATTGAAGCTACTAACATAGGGGATACAAATTACTCTTTATCATTCCAACCTTCGGGTGAACGCAAGGAAGAAATCAGATACGCCGATCCGATGAAATATTTGTATGAACCAAATGCTTCAATTTTAAAAGGTGGAGCTTTCAAAACAATTGCAAGTATTTTTAATGTTTATAAATTACATCCCAATACCCATCTCTACACGTCGAGCCTGCTCATTGAAAATTTTCCAGGTAGGATTTTTCAAGTAGAGTCTCTCGTTAAAGCCCATGCCAAAACTTTAAGGGAATTTTTCCCCGAAGGTTATGCGAACATTACCACACGCAATTACTTTTTAAGTGTTGATGAACTCAAAAAGAAAACGGGGCTAAAAGACGGTGGAGATAAATTTTTACTCGGATTTTCTGGTGTGAAGAAAAAGTTTTTGGTTGTTGCTGGACAACTGCCCTCAAATGGCCTGTAAAATTTTTTCAATAGCAACTTCTCCATTAAATTTTCGGACAAGTTGTTGAGCCCTATAAATGTACATCGATGGAGTTGGCACTGGACCAAAATTATTTAACACATTCTCTACCGTTGTCACTGCAAAATGAATATTAGAACGATTAAGAAGAGCAGACTCATTTCCAAATTTTTCAATGGCCGATAGTTGTCCAGCGGAAATAAAATAAATTGAATAATCGTTAAATGAGTTAATATGCGCTCGTATTTGTTTTGCTTCACGTTGACAATGATCACACTCGGGCTGAAATAAAATTAAAATTGTTTTGCCTTTCAAGGCGTTAATGTCAACCTGAGATCCGTCCAACTTTGTGACTCTCATCAATGGGAGATCATTTGATGTTTTCGTCGGGGATTGTTTGCTCCTATTATCTTGTGATGAAGGGCCCGAACAACTCCATGAAACAAACGTGAAGAGCATGGCTAACTTAAACATGTAGTAAAATTCTCATACAGTTGTTAATCTTAAAGTCCAATATATCACATAGCTGAATAATGCGATGCCCCCATATAATTTTACGATTTTCCGCCTGTTTTGCTTCTCTTCCCACCAAAGCATGATCCAAGGCTTATACAGGCCAACTAAAAGACACAATGACGCGATTCCACCTGCAATTAGAAAAAAGAACTGTCCAGATTTCACCCTTTAAAATTAACGGATTTTTTTTCTCCTCTTTTGGTAGAGGGGACCAGCAACCTTATCTTTGAACCCTTTCAATCTCTTCAAGAGAAGATTACGATATCAGTAGTGAGGGTGAGTGATTTTTTGAACGTCTACCGAGCAGATGGTTTGATTAAGACCGTAGCTGCAGGAATAAAAGCGCCCGAACTAAAAAATATTCAAATCAAAGGCCTTTCGGGAAGCCTTGATGCTATTGTTCTTGCATCCATTTTTAAAATTTATCAGCACGATATTATTGTTGTACTCCACGACAAAGAAGAAGCTGCTTATTTTCAAAACGATCTTCAAAATTTACTGGAACGTGAGATCCTCCTTTTTCCTACATCCTATAAGCGGCCTTATGAGTTTGATGAAATTGAAAATGCCAATATTCTGATGCGCACGGAAGTGCTAAACCGGTTGGCTAACAAAACGTCCCATGAAATAATTGTTACTTATCCAGATGCACTCGCCGAAAAAGTAATCAATAAACGGTCACTGGCTCTAAATACTTTTTCAGTCAAGCTCAAAGAAAAACTTGATACGAATTTTTTGGAGGAGTTTCTTCATAACTACGATTTTGAAAAAACGGATTTCGTTTATGAGGCTGGGCAATTTGCAATTCGCGGAGGTATCATTGATATTTTTTCATTTGCTTACGAATATCCTTATCGCATAGAACTTTTCGGTGACGAGGTCGATAGTATTCGGACATTTGATCCAGGTTCTCAACTCTCCGTGGAAGAACTTGAAAAAGTAAATATCATTCCTAACATTCAATCCAAGTTAATACAGGATGAACGTCAGTCATTTTTTGAATTTATTTCACCAAATACTCGATTGTGGTTTAAAGATTATCAGCTCACTAAGGATCTGGTTCAAAAAAGTTTTGAGAAAGCCGAGGCTTCTTTTAATAAAATAATTATCACAAGCGCCACTCAAGTTATATCTTCTCCGGAAAAGTTATTCGATGATGGCATCGGTTTCGCCTTTCAATCGGAAAGATTTGGATGCGTTGAATTTGGCAGTCGATTCAGTTTGCTAGAATCGAAAGCTTTCGAATTTAAATCATCCTCACAACCATCATTCAACAAAAATTTTGAATTGCTCGCGAAGGATCTCTACGATCATCAGATTCAAGGCTTCAGTAATTTTATAACCGCGGATGTCCCTAAGCAGACAGAAAGATTAAAAGGAATTTTCGAGGAAATTAACGAGCAGATAAAATTTGAGCCTCTTGATTTTTCGTTGCGCCAGGGCTTTGTAGATTCGAATCTTAGCGTTGTTTGCTATACAGATCACCAGATATTTGAACGGTATCATCGGTATCGTGCAAAGGAAAAGTTTTCGAAGTCCAAGGCCATGACGTTGCGTGAACTTCAAACGCTTCAGCCGGGTGATTTTGTCACGCATATTGATTACGGAATTGCGAAGTTTGCCGGCCTTGAGAAAAAAGAAGTTAACGGGCATGAGCAAGAGGCAATACGCCTGGTTTACAAGGATGACGATCTACTTATACGTTAGCATACATTCTCTGCATAAGATTTCAAAGTATTCCGGTAAAGATGGAGCCCCTCCGATAATTAGTAAACTTGGTTCACAAGAATGGGAGAATAAAAAAGCCAAAGCAAAGAAGCGGGTAAAAGATATTGCCAAAGAATTAATTGAGCTCTATGCAAAAAGAAAGTCAGCTCCGGGTTATGCATATCCACCCGACGGCTTTTTACAAGCCGAGCTTGAGTCTTCCTTTATATATGAGGACACCCCTGATCAGGCTCGGGCTACTGAAGATGTGAAGAAAGACATGGAGCAGCCACACCCTATGGATCGGCTGGTCTGTGGAGATGTTGGTTTTGGAAAAACGGAGGTTGCAATCCGCGCAGCTTTTAAAGCAGCAACAGAGGGGAAGCAAGTTGCTGTCCTTGTCCCAACAACAATCCTGGCAATGCAGCACTATCGAACTTTCAGCGAACGGCTATCAAATTTTCCGGTAAAAATAGAATCCATCTCACGCTTTAAAACAGATAAAGAGATTAAGCAAATCTTGGAAGATGTAAAGGAAGGAAAAGTTAATATTTTGATAGGAACCCATCGGGTTGTAAGCAAGGACATTAAATTCAAAGAGCTTGGGCTTCTTATAATTGATGAAGAACAAAAATTTGGAGTCAAAGTAAAGGACCGTTTAAAAGAGCTAAAAGTTAATGTTGATGTACTAACATTAACTGCTACACCCATTCCCCGTACACTTCATTTCTCGCTTATGGGCGCTCGCGACTTAAGCATCATCTCTACACCACCTCCCAACAGGCAGCCCGTAACAACAGAACTCCATACTTTCAACGAGGTCGTTATACGCGATGCTATCAGTTACGAATTAAGAAGGGGAGGACAGGTCTTTTTTGTTCATAACCGAGTCAGCGATATTGAATCAATGGCTAATACCATTTATAAACTCGTTCCAGATTCGAGGATCGGTATCGCGCACGGCCAGATGGACGGAGATAAGTTGGAAAAAGCCATGGTGAAATTTATTGATGGCGAATATGATGTTTTGATTTCCACCAACATTATTGAATCCGGTCTTGATATTCCGAATGCCAATACGATAATGATCAACCAGGCTCACATGTTTGGTATGTCGGACCTGCATCAAATGCGAGGGCGCGTTGGACGATCAAATAAAAAAGCATTTTGCTATTTATTAACGCCTCCTACTTCCATGTTAACTTCTGATTCAAGAAAACGCCTGGCGGCCCTGGAAGAATTCTCCGAATTAGGCGACGGATTCAAAGTAGCAATGCGAGACTTGGATATTCGCGGTGCTGGAAATCTTCTGGGCGGAGAACAAAGCGGATTTATAACAGACCTAGGTTTTGATACCTATCACAAAATTTTAGATGATGCGATTCAGGAATTAAAAGAAACTGATTTTAAAGATCTATTTTCAAAAGAGCTGGCGGAAAGAGCAAAGCTTATCGTTCAGGATTGTGTTATTGAAACAGATTTGGAAATTCTAATACCCGATGGATATGTAAATAATATCAGCGAACGGCTTCAGCTATACTCCAGACTCGATAATATTAAGGATGAGAACCAGCTGAAAGAATTTACCGATGAGGTACGGGATCGTTTTGGTCCATTCCCAACCTCCGTTGATGAACTTATTAATACCGTCCGTTTGCGTTGGTTGGCAGAAGTGTTAGGATTCGAAAAACTTACTTTGAAAAATGAAACATTGCGGGCCTATTTCATTTCAGGGAACGATAAATACTTCAGTTCAGAAGTTTTTGGAAAAATTCTATCCTTCGTTCAAAAACATCCACGTCAATTCAAAATGAAAGATAGCGCCGGTAAAGCTATGCTAGTCATAGAACAGATTAAAACAGTTGATTCGGCAATTGAATTGCTAAGCAAATTGGCCGATCAACCAATTAAATCTGCTAGTGAAATCTTATCCAAATAAGGATCTAATCCGATTAGGTTTATCAAAGGCATTAATCATTAAAACCTTTTGATATTTTGGAGAGTAGAATACTTCAATGAAAAATCCCTCCGTATAATAAAGGAAAACTTTGCAATCGGCGCAATTTCTTTGGGCCAAATAATTGCCATAAAAGGTAATAACATCACATTTCCTTTCGAACGGCATTACTCTGAAATTTTGTAAGAGTAAACATATTGGTCATCTTTTATGACCTCCTATTCAAAATTCTGTGCCACTCGGTTTAACTGTTCAAAATGTTGATTAATCCGCGTTATAATAATTTTATCTTCCCAAAAATGGATAACTCATTCCCGAAACAATAGAAGCCAAAGTCTGGCGTTCATAATGACCAGGTTACATTCTATTACTGAATGATCATAAAACTTGCACCAACTTGGAAAACATGGGATTATGCGTTTAATTAGCATTTATTAAAAATCAAAAATAAATGAAGTACTCTTTCAAGGTTGTCTTGTATGTGCTTAGTGGATCGGTGGTATTATCTGCCTGTTCCTTGTTTGGTGGAAAGGGCGGAAAACCAACGGCCCAAAATCCAGGTCAAGTAAGTACAGCCACTGGGTTGGCGTACAACGATGAGGATCAAGGAGGATTTATGGTAAATCCGTATGAAGGACAACCCGATGCTCCCAACATGGTATTCGTTGAAGGTGGTCGCGCCGTAATGGGTTCATTCGAGGAGGATGTTATGTCCTATCGCGACAACATTGAAAGAACAGTTTCGGTAGCTTCTTTCTATATGGATGAAACTGAGATTGCGAATGTACACTGGTTGGAATACATGCACTATCTTGCTAAGGATTCCTCACAGGAAGCTTACCAAGATGCACTGCCTGATACAACCGTTTGGGTCGGAAAGCTTGCTTTCAATGATCCTTATGTGGAACACTATTTAAGATATCCTGGATTCCGTTACTTCCCTGTTGTGGGAATTACCTGGAATCAGGCTAGCAAATTTGCGGTGTGGAGAACGCGTGCAGTTAATATAAAACTTGCTGAAGATGCAGGCGAGGAATATGCGGAAAGCGATGGTCGAATTCCATTAGAATCGGGGATCGTGGTTCCTGCTTACCGTCTTCCAACTGAGGCAGAGTGGGAATATGCCGCTCAAGCCCTTATCGGAACCCAGTGGCTAGAAGAACTACAAACTCATCAACGTATTTATCCTTGGGATGGCCACGCAGTACGAAATCCATATGGAAAACAAATGGGATTTATGCTGGCTAACTTTAAGCGGGGACGCGGTGATTATGCAGGTATCGCTGGACGGTTAAATGATGGCGCACTTATAACCTCGTACATCTATGAATATCCTCCCAATGACTATGGACTCTATAATATGGCAGGAAATGTAAGCGAATGGGTTCAGGACATTTATCGTCCGATGTCGTATCAGGATTTTGACGATCTTAACCCTATCCGTAGAGATGGTTTCTTAGACCCTGCGTCAGGTAGCAATGCCGGATATAACAGTGACTTTGAAAAGAATCCTGGAGCGTTCACTTCATTGATTACAGATCGGGCCCGTGTTTATAAAGGAGGCTCATGGAAAGATGTAGCATACTGGATGTCGCCAGGAACACGAAGATATCTGGATCAAGATTCCGCAACAGCCACCATTGGCTTCCGTTGCGCAATGATCCGTGCTGGCTCAAACTATTGAGCTCTAGAAGAATTTAAATAAAACCCCTGGAAAAAATATCCAGGGGTTTTTTATTATTAGGCTTCGGCAATACAAGCAATACTCAAGGCCGCACATCCTAGCTCAAGCAATTGGGTGCCGCAGGCTTCAAGGGTCGCGCCAGTTGTAACAACATCGTCCACTAATAGTATTTTTTTACACTTGATTGCCTCTGCATTCTTAACCCGGAAGACTTCATTAATATTTTGCCAGCGACTCAATTTGCTTTTACGGGTTTGAGTATCTGTTTTAATGGTTCTTTCCATTATATCATCTGAATACGGAATTTGTAGTTTTTGAGAAAGCCCCTCTGCGAATTTTGCACTTTGATTATAACCGCGTTTCCTTTTTCGGGATGGGTGAAGAGGAACTGGTATAATCAGGTCAAATACACCGGAAAAATTCCCATCTATCATTCTTTCGCCGTATAGATTTCCCAACATCACGGCAAGCTCTGGATGATTCTTATATTTCAAGGCGTGCAATAGACCCTGGACCCGTCCACTTTTGCTAAACTTGAATAGTGCCATTACGTATTCTACTTGAATTCTACCTGAAAGCCGATTTTTAAGAGAATTTGAATAATCGAGGTGATAATTTGTGTGCGGCATTTCAAGCATACAACCGGTACAAATCAAATTCTCACCCTTTACCAAAGAGTCATTGCAGGAAAGACAGTGATTAGGAAAAATTAAGGATACAAAATCCTGAAAAATTTCAGTGGCTATTGATGTCAACATTAAGGAATATATTTGTGGCTAACGGTGTTTCTAATTTAAATAAAATCCATTAGATATACACATTAATCGCTGATGGATAAATGAGCAAGACATCTCCTGAGGATATGAAAAAGCCTAAGCAACATGTTTAAACGGGATCTGGATTTGGAAAGAAAATGGGCTTCTCTTGTTGCCAGCTTAGAAGATTTGATTGGTAAAAAACCAAAGGATTTGAATGGTGTGCTCTTTCTGATTGGCGTTCAAGAATTAGGAAAGGGAAGGAAATTCTTCAGCAAGGAAGAAAAGCAGGACTTGATGCATATAGGCATTTGTAAGGTGTTAAGCCTTTCAGGTTATTATGAATTGGAAGGCCTCGACCAGGAAGGGTGGCCACATTGGAAAATACTTAAGAAACTCCCGCATTTTGACCTGCTTGAACAGGAGCGGCTCTTGAAGATGCATGTCATTGAATATTTTGAAAAGGAGTTCGACTGGAAAGCGCCAAACCATCCCTCGTCAAGTTATCATGCTTGAGTATTTTGCCAATATCGGATTAAGGGATTATCTTGGTGTAGTTCAACTTTCTCTGACATTGTTGCGTTTGGATAATTAAAGATTATCGGTATGGCTGCAGGAATAGATCGTATACAAAAAAAAATCAAAGCGTTCAAGAAAAAGTATTATCTCAACATTTTTGTTCGCGGAGCAATTCTTTCTTTGTCTATTTTATTTTCCTATTTTCTCTTAGCCACTGTATTGGAATATAATTTATGGCTTGGGCCCTGGGCACGCCTCTTAATCTTTGCAACATTCCTTGGCATTGCTATATTTTGCGTTATCAAATTTCTAAAGGATCCTTTGCAATGGTGGTTCGCCAATCGTGGTCTTAGTGAGGAACAGAGTGCAAAGGTTATTGGTAATTCATTGCCAAACGTTAAGGACGGATTACTTAATCTTATTCAGTTAGGGACCTCAGGAAACTCATCAGCTCTTACATATGCAAGCATTGATCAGCGGTCGAAAGAGTTTGAGCCAGTGGCTTTCGATAGTTTCATAAATCTCAATGAAAATAAGAAGTATATAAAATACCTGCTGGTACCTGTCATTATAATCGTTTCTATTCTAATCATCAACGAAAGTATCATTACACAAAGCGCTGATCGCATTGTTCACTTTTCAAGACAGTATTCTCCTAAAGCTCCTTTTACTTTTAATATCGCAAATTCTCTTACTGGATTTTATAATGAAACATACACACTCCAGGTGACACTGGCTGGCAAAGCTTTACCATTGGATGTTTACCTTATTAATGGAAATCAGCGAGTAAAATTTGATAGGACAGCTGATAATTCATTTTCTTATACTTTTGAAAATCTTCAAAGCGAATTTGATTTTCAGTTAGAAGCAGCGGGATTTTTTTCAGATGTATACCATATGTCTGTTGTCAATCGACCTGAACTTTCTGGATTTAATGTTGATCTTCAATTTCCGCGATACATTCAGCGAAAAAATGAAACCCTTCTTAATGCTGGAAATTTAGAAATCCCAGAGGGCACCCTTATAAATTGGAAGTTATCAACTGAAAATGCAAATCGCGCATCGATTCTTTTCGCAAGCAATGATTCTAAATTTCCCTTTCAAATTATTGATAGTGACCATTTTGCATTTAAGAAATCATTTCAGAACCCAGATCATTATGAGATTATTTTAGAGAATGAGAAGAGTTCAAATAAAGAGAGGATTGCTTATCAAATTGACGTCATCAAAGATCAGTATCCAAAGATTGCAGTTAATAATTTTAAAGATTCTGTTCTATATAAAATGGTTGTGCTTAGTGGTATGATTGGAGATGATTATGGCGTGAGCAAACTTGCACTCCATTTCAAAATCCGCGATGAAAACAGGAAAGAAATTTTATCACGAACCACTTCCATTCCGATTTCCAATAATCAGATTCAACAAACTTTCTTTCACTCCTGGTCTTTAGATTCTTTGAAACTTAATCCTGGGGATCAACTTGAATACTATCTGGAGGTATGGGATAATGATGGCGTGAATGGGAGAAAATCAACCAAGACAGCGAACTACACTTTTTTGGTTCCGACGGAGGACAACCTGGTGGCTGAGATTAAACAGTCACAAACAAAAACTCAACAGAAAATTGATCAAAGTGTAGACGAAGGCAAACAAGCTTCAGGATCAAATTGACCAGGCCAATCAAAAGTTAAAAGGCAAGCAGACACTCGATTGGCAGGACAAAAAGATGTTGGAGGATATCATTCAGCAAAAGCAGGGGCTGGATCAAATGGTAGAGCAGTTAAAAGAACAGAATAAATTGTTGGAACAAAAGAAGGAAGCTTTTACCGAGCAGGATGAACGGATAAGGCAGAAGGCAGAACAAATTCAAAAACTAATGGAAGAGCTTCTCGATGAAGAAACTAAAAAGTTATTCGAAGAACTCCAGAAATTATTGAAGGAAAACGCCGACATGTCGCAACTTCAAAAGCTTTTGGACAAATTAAATCAAAACACAAATAATCTCGAAAAAGAACTTGAGCGCACGTTAGAATTATTTAAACAACTGCAATACGAATCGAAGGTCGATCAGGTAGCCCAAGATTTAAAAGAACAGATCGAAAAGCAAAAGTCGTTATTGGAAAAGACTGAAAGCTTAGAGAAGAATAAGGGGAAGGAGAAAAATAAAGATCAGAACAAGAATCAGAAATCGGACAACAAAAACTCAGAGGAAAATAAAAACTCAGAGGAAAATAAAACAAGTTCAGACGACAACCAAGAATTAGCAAAAGAACAAGAGGACCTGAAAGAGGAGTCAAAAAAGACGGCGGAAAAAATTGAGGAGTTGAAAAAACTAGGCGAAGAGCTTCAGAAGGATGAGGATTTGCCCACAGAAGAAAATTCTCAAGAGATTCAAAACGAGCAGGAGGAGAGTAAAGAAATGTTAGAGCAAAATAGTCCATCTAAAGCTAAAAGCCCCCAGCAAAAGGCAATTCAGAAGATGCAAAAAATGCAGCAGCAAATGGAGAGCGCTGAAAATTCGATGTCCATGGAAATGGATATGCAGAATATCGAAGCCCTCCGGGAAATTATTCATGGCCTTGTGAAGCTTTCCTTTGATCAGGAGAATTTGATGAAAGGATTTAATGACCTTAATCAAAATGATCCCCGATTTAATAACATTGCTCAGCAGCAACTGAAACTTAAGGATGACGCTAAAGTGCTGGAAGACAGTCTATTAGCTCTTGGAAAGAGGGATGCGTTCATGGGTTCCATAGTCACGAAGGAAGTTGGTGAACTCAACGACCATTTAGACAAGGTAATAGAAGCGAACCGCGAGCGAAGAAAACCTAAAGCTTCCAGTGAAATGCAAATGACCATGACTTCCATCAACAACCTTGCTTTAATGCTCGACGAGCATTTCGACATGATGATGCAAATGATGGCAAATGCTAAACCTTCCATGGGTAAATCCAAGAAAAAAGGACAAAAGCCAAGTTTAAGTCAGATGCAACAGCAGCTCAATCAAAAAATTCAGGAATTAAAAGGAAGTGGAAAGTCCGGACGCCAATTATCTGAAGAGCTTGCTGAGATGGCTGCCGAACAAGAAAGGATAAGAAAGGCTCTAAAAGAAATGGAGGAAAAAATGAAGGATGGAAAAATGCCTGGGGGCGACCTTCCCTCAAAGATGGAACAAACAGAAATGGATCTTGGTGAACAAACAATTAACAGATCAGCTAATTAAACGTCAGCAGGAAATACTTACCCGATTATTAGAAACCGAGAAGTCAGCTCGCGAGCAAGATATGGATGAGGAAAGAAAGGGGGAAACGGCAAAAGAATATGATAAGGAAATTCCTAAGGCTTTTGAAGATTATTTGCGACTAAAAGAAAAAGAAGTAGAATTGCTAAAAACAGTGCCTCCTAAACTTTACCCTTACTACAAGAAGGAAGTAAGTGAATACTTTAAGAGGATGGGAGCCCAATAATTTCTAATCAGAGCCAGTACATGAACACCATCAGCATCCAGGTTCCGTCAATAGCGGAAAATATTCGAATGATTGAAAGCTTTATAGATAATGCAAAAGAACGCTTTCATTTGGATGATGATATTTACGGGAATATAATGATTGCGGTAACAGAGGCAGTTAATAATGCTATCAAACATGGGAATGCACAGGATAAGGCTAAAAATGTTTCACTAAGCCTCTCTTTGGATGATAGCATGATTCGATTTGTTGTAAAAGACGAGGGTCAGGGGTTTGACTATGAAAATCTTCCCGATCCAACCGCTCCGGAAAATATTGAAAAGTTAGGAGGCAGAGGGATTTTCTTAATGAAGCACCTCTCGGATGAAGTAGACTTTAAGGAAAAAGGAAGAGTTGTTGAATTATCCTTTTACATTAATGTTTAATGCCTGCCGTTCATTTCTTCTATGAAGACGTCAAATTCCGTCTCCGGACCACGCAAAATACTAAGTCCTGGATCAAAAAAGTAATAAATTCGGAAAAGAGGAGGTTAGGCGAATTGAACTATATTTTTTGTTCAGATCCATTCCTAGCTAAACTTAACATTCAATACCTTGGGCACCCCACCTACACCGATATAATCACATTTGATTGTAGTGAGGACAATAATTTTATTCAAGGGGATATTTACATCAGCATTGATCGGGTAAGGGAAAATGCGCTAAAGTTTAAAACCGACTTTCCACAAGAGCTACATCGAGTCATAGTTCATGGAGCCTTACATCTTATTGGTTATTCAGATAAAAGTCGACAAGGAAAAAACGAAATGCGTAAAAAAGAAGATGCTTACCTATCTTTGAAGGCTTTTTGAATCATTTTCAGTTTCACGTGAAACCAAATGTGGAAATGTGGAAAGAATTTGTGGGTAAGTTTTAGTTCCACGTGGAACCAAATGCCAAACTATGTTTAAAGAATATGATATTATAGTCATCGGGGCTGGACATGCAGGTTGCGAAGCAGCAAGCGCAGCTGCGTCAATGGGCTCCTCGGTATTGTTGGTGACCATGAATATGAATACCATTGGACAGATGTCCTGCAACCCGGCAATGGGAGGAGTCGCAAAGGGTCAAATTGTGCGTGAAATAGATGCCCTGGGAGGTTATTCTGGGATTGTTTCAGATAAATCAATGATTCAATTCAGAATGTTAAACTTATCTAAGGGACCCGCAATGTGGAGTCCGCGGACACAGAATGATAGAATGCGATTCTCCGAAGAATGGCGTCTAACACTAGAAAAGAACCCGAATGTAGATTTTTGGCAGGAAATGGTAAAAGGGCTCATCGTTGAGGGGCAAAAAGTTAGTGGAATCGTAACCAGTCTTGGAATCCTTATCAAAGCAAAAGCTGTAGTGTTAACAAATGGCACGTTCTTAAATGGAAAAATTCATATGGGTGAAAAAAGCTTCGGAGGAGGTAGGGCCGCGGAAACTGCTGCATACGGACTAACGGAACAACTTATTGAACTGGGATTTCAGTCAGGCCGAATGAAGACCGGAACCCCACCTCGAGTTGATGGGCGGAGTTTAGATTATTCTAGAATGGAGGAACAAGAAGGTGACGCCAACTCCGGGCAAATTCTCGTATTCAAACACGAGCGCATTAAAAAAGCAAGTCAGCTGTTGGATAACCTACACGAATGAGACAGTTCATCAGGAGCTGGAAAAGGGCTTCGACAAGTCCCCGATGTTTCAAGGAAGGATAAAGGGAATTGGTCCCCGCTACTGTCCCTCTATTGAAGATAAAATAAACCGGTTTGCAGAACGTGAGCGTCATCAAATTTTCGTAGAACCTGAAGGATGGAATACGATTGAGATTTATGTTAATGGATTCTCCACCTCTTTACCAGAAGACGTACAATATAAGGCATTGACTAAAATTCCGGGTTTTGAAAATGCTAGGATGTTCAGACCAGGTTACGCTATTGAATACGATTACTTTCCTCCAACACAGCTGAACTCGACCTTGGAGACTCAACTCATTGATAATCTGTACTTTGCAGGTCAAATTAATGGTACTACGGGCTACGAGGAAGCAGCCAGTCAGGGCCTCATGGCAGGAATTAATGCACATAATAAAGTACATGAAAAAGACCCTTTCATTCTGAAAAGATCAGATGCTTATATCGGCGTGTTAATAGATGATCTGGTTAATAAGGGTACACAGGAACCTTATCGCATGTTTACGTCCCGGGCCGAATACAGAATACTTTTGCGACAAGATAATGCTGATCTAAGACTTACGGAACTAGGATATGATCTTGGCTTGGCGAGCAAGGAAAGGTATGAAACTATGCTTTCAAAAAAAGCAGCCATTAACTCTTTAATGATCCAGCTCAAAAAACTGAAACTAGATCCAGATATAATTAACATTGGATTGGCCGGTCTTAATACGGCGACCCTTAAAGAAAAAATAGCAGTTACTCAATTACTAAAGCGACCCCAAATTGGAATTGAGGAATTGAAAAGGATTAGTCCGGAGTTTACGGAATTGATGACTAACTATTCCATTGAAGTTCAGCAACAAGCTGAGATAAATATCAAATATGAAAGTTATATTGAACGCGAGCAGTTGTTGGTTAAAAAACTCGGCACCCTTGAAAACTTTAAGATTTTCCCTGACTTTGACTACGATCGGGTTAAGGCCCTATCCTCAGAAGCACGCGAAAAATTAAAAAGAATGAAGCCCGAAACCGTCGGTCAGGCATCACGAATAAGTGGAGTTTCACCTGCCGATGTTTCGGTGTTAACCGTTTATATGGGCAAATGATAGACATCACTATATGTCCTATTTGCGAAACGAAAGAACCCATTCTTCTCCACACGTGCTTAGATCACTCCGTTTCGTTGGAAAATTTCATGATAACTAAATGCACAATCTGTGAGTTGTTAATTACCACTCCAAGACCTTCAGATGATAGAATAGGGGAATACTATTTATCGGAATCATATACTTCACATATCGATTCGGCTAAGCATATTATTGATAAAATTTATTTGATAGCCAGATATTTTACCCTCCAATGGAAATTATCAGTTGTTAAAAGTAACACATCATCAAAAACAAAAAGAATTTTAGATTTTGGCTGTGGGACAGGAGAGTTTCTAAAAGTATCAAAACGAAAGGGCTGGGATATTACTGGTGTCGAGCCGTCCCCGAACGCCAGAGCAAAAGCTTCTGAATACGTCAAATCGGACCTGTTACCTTCCCTCGATGATAATTCTAAGAAAAATTATGATGTTATTACCCTATGGCATGTACTGGAGCATGTACCTGAACTCGATAGGACTATCCAGAAATTAAAAACACGATTAACCAACGATGGCACAATATTTATTGCTGTACCGAACCATACCAGTTGGGATGCAAAAAATTACAAGCAACATTGGGCCGGCTATGACGTGCCCCGGCATCTGTGGCACTTTTCAAAAAAAAACATGAAAATCCTTTTGGAAAAAAATGAACTGAAGTTAATCAAGGTCCTACCGATGAGGCTAGACGCGTTCTATATTTGTCTCTTAAGCGAGAAGTATCGTAAAAACGGAAAGCTCACATTCATTGGTCTTGTTCACGCTATTTTCAACGGATTTCGAAGCAACCTTCACGCACAAAAGGACAAGGAATATTCCAGCTTAATTTACGTCGCGAAAAAATGAAACTCCAACGAAATTTTCATTGGATCATCTATTCACTTTTCGTACTTGCCTGCGCGCGCCAAACTACACCTACTGGGGGGCCTAAAGACTCCATACCGCCATCGTTAGTAAGCTCGTTTCCGAGACACGGTGAAACAAATTTTAAAGGGCAAAGCATGGAATTGACATTTTCTGAAGCGGTGATTCTCAACAATCCCAAAGAGCAGTTAATAATAACACCAGACCTCGGCAAAGAGGTCGATATCAAAGCGAATAAAAATAAGGTGACTATTACCCTGGATGAGAATTTAAAAGACAGTACAACATATTCTATAAACTTTAGGGAGGCTATTCAAGATATAACGGAAAAAAATCCAGCCGAAATGCTGAGGCTGGCATTTAGTACGGGGAATTACATCGATTCTCTTTTTATTGAGGGGACTATTTATGATCTATTAAAGGCCAAAGAAGTTAAGGACGCCACGGTAGCACTATATCAAAGCGACACATTTGACATTTTTAAGCACCGGCCGACCTACCTGACAAAAACTGATAAGACCGGAAAGTTTAAGCTCGACAATCTTAAACCGGGAACGTATAACATCTACTGTTTGGAGGATAAAAATAAAAACCTAATTGCTGATAGCAAAACAGAATCTTACGGGTATTTAACTAACCCAATTGAACTATCAAAAAATATAAGCAAAATTACGCTCTCCCTCATACGACTTGATAGCAGACCACTAAAGCTGACTAGCGCAAGACCCTATGGAACCTACTTTAATATTAAGACGACAAAAAGTTTGATAGACTACCAAATTCTCACTGATGAAGACGAAACAATCAAATCGAGTTTTGGAGAAGACATGGCTAACATCAGAATCTATAACACCTTCAATGACAAGGATAGCGTGGCAATTCAATTTTCGGCAAATGACAGTATAAAAAATTCAATTGATACAACGTTATATGTGAAATTTTCTAAACGAGATGTAAAACCAGAAAATTTTGATTTTACTTTAGATGAGTTTCAGGTAATTGGCACAAAAGGAATCCTTCGAGGAAAGATCAGTTTCTCTAAACCCGTGGTTGCCCTGAATTTTGACAGTATATTCTATTCAATAGATTCAATGAGAAGAGTTTCAATCACTGCCCAGGACATCCGCTGGGACAGTCTTCATAATCAACTCACCCTGGAAAGGGTAATCGACAGAAATCTCCTCGCATTGGAACCCCTTCAGGGGGCAAAGCCAGAAAAAATTTTGAAAACGAATCCGAACGGCAAATCTCGTTCAAATGAATACCAACTGTATCTCGGAAAATCGGCATTTATCAGCGTAGAGCTCGACAGTTCCAGACGGACACAAGAAAAGCTACCACCTTCTAAACTTGCAGACACCGGTGTCATTATTATTCAAATCGAAACAAAGGAGGAGCATTATATAGCCGAGCTTCTTACGAAGGATTTCCGAACTGTAGTCTCTAAAAAAGACGCTAAAAAAATCACTTTCGAGGATCTCAAACCTGGAGAATATCAAATCCGTTTAATAATAGATAAAAATAATGATGGAAAATGGAGTCCTGGCAACTTTTATCAAAAAGAAGAACCTGAACCAATCGTTTTCTATAAGAATGAAAAAGAAGTTCCAATTGTAAATTTGAAGGCAAATTGGGAATTAGGACCTTTGTTGATAAACTACTGACAACATGTGCATATCTCTAAAGTACACTCCACTAATTAAGAAATTATTCCTAAATCTTATCAACGCGAATGGCGTTGTTGATAGAGTCATACTTACGCACATTCAAAAACAATTGATTTTCTCCACACAACTTAATTCCACACATGTATGTTATAGTTGATAACATTCAAACGAATTGAAAATGAATTACTTAAAATGAAAAAGATATCCACATGAATTAAACGGAATAATATTCATAAACTAGTACACATTTAAACAAGACTAACTATTACTATAATAAATATATATTATATAAGAACAATAAGATCCAGCCTCATGCGGATAACCTTTCTTATTCTTTTTTTTGGAACTTCTGTGCACGCTCAGAAGCAGGATGAGATTCAACTAGCGAATGAATATTTGCTTAAAGGCGACAAAAAAAAATCCTTGGAACTTTACAAGGAATTGTCCAAGCAGGAAGCAAATCATCCCTACATTTATAACAACTACTTTAATCTACTTCTGGATCTTTCAGCCTTTGATGAAGCTCAGCGATTTTTGCAGAGGCTTTCAAAAAGAGACAATCTGAATATTCAATACAGTTTAGATCTAGGATTAATCTACGTACGATCTGGAGACCTTGGAAAGGCCGACAGATATTATAAAGAACTGATATCGGAAAATAAAAATAATGTGCAGCGAATTAAAATGATGTCAGATTTTTTCATGTCACATTCCTTGGTTGATTACGGTATTCAGTCCTTAACAGAAAGTCGTCAAGCTTTAGGGAATCCACAACTCTTTTGTCTGGAGCTGGCCATGCTTTACCGCATCAAAGGAAACCAGGATAAAATGGTACAGGAATATTTAAGTTATGTCACTCAAAGTTCTGCGAACATTCAATATGTAAAAAATGTAATGCAAGCACTGCTTACTAAACCTGAAGAATTGGAAAGCTTGGAAAAGCTTTTGTATGATAAAATACAAGATCATCCCGACGTAGAAGTTTATTCGGATTTGTTGATTTGGGTGACGATGCAACAGAAAAATTTTTATGCATCTTTTATTCAGGCTCGTGCCTACGACAAACGCTACAAGCGTGAAGGTGAGAAATCCATGGAGGTAGCACGCGTAGCTTTGGATAATGAAGATTATGATAACGCGCTAAAAGTTTATCGGTTTGTCATTCGTGAATTTCCTAATAGTCAGACCTATCTATTAGCTCGCCTTGGACTTATTCGTACGCGCGAAGCGAGAGTAAAAAAGACATTTCCAATCAGTACCGACTCCGTTGGTATTCTTATTGATGATTACAAAGATTTCATAAAACAATATCCTGATAATGTTAATTCTTTAGAAGCTGCAAGAAGTGAGGCTTTGCTTTTTGCCAATTACCTGGATCAGAAAGATTCAGCCGTCCAGATCATAAATCGACTTCTTGCAAACCCAAAGACATCACTGCACCTGAAGTCGAAAGCCAAACTAGATCTAGGAGATATTTATTTATTGAAGGGGGAACCCTGGGAGTCTACCTTACTATACTCACAAGTGGAAAAAGTTCAAAAGGAAAATCCGGTTGGATATGAAGCGAAATTAAAGAACGCCAAACTTTCTTATTATAAAGGGGATTTCCGTTTGGCTCAGGAACATCTTGACATTTTAAAACAAGCCACGACACGAGAAATTGCTAATGATGCTTTGGATCTTAGCATGCGGATCAAAGAAAATATTGCATTTGATTCCGTAGGCGAGGCGCTAAAACAATATGCTTCTATAGAATTATTGCTTTATCAAAATAAGAACGAAGAGGCTCTTAAGAGAATTGAATTGTTAAAAGAAGGTAGAGCGGCCACGCTATCTACGGCGAATGTAGCTGCGGACTCAACGAAAAGTATTTCTAATCAAAGTATACTTGATGACGTCTATTGGCTTGAGGCAAACATAAGAATGCGCCAGGGTGAATTTGAAAAATCAATCGGCCTCCTTCAAAAAATCATACAAGAGTATGGCTGATGATATTTTAGTTGACGACGCATTCTTTTTGCAAGGTGAAATTTATGAGCGCCAGTTGGGTCAAAAAGATAAGGCGATGGAAATTTATCGCGAGTTCCTTAACAAATATCCAGGTAGTGTGTACGCTGCTGAGGCACGCAAAAGATATCGATTACTCCGCGGAGATTTCGTGGGTCAAGAGCAACCCCAGTTTAGTAACGCTCTGCCACTAAATATTCCACCAATAAGTAAACTTTACTACAAGTGCTCTATTCTTGACACCGAAATTATCCGGAAAATAATTATCGGTATATACAATGAATAAATCCGAAGCCGGTTTATAACGCCACTGAAGTCGTGTATTAAGGTTTACATTGTCCTGTTGTTCATTGTATTGCGCAAACGTTGTAAAAAATAATTTGTTGGTCAAGGTAATATCCAGGCGCGGTCCGATCAACCAAAATGTTTTTTTATTCCATGGATCAGGCAAGCGTATATCGTTATAGTTAAAGCTTAACGCAAAACTTAAAAATGGCTGGAACCTGTAACCCAGTTCCCCACTTAGATTAAGCCGGGTGCCATCTAGAATAATACCCCCCATAACGCGTGGAGAATGAATAGGTAAATAGACTTTGTGGTTTTGAAAAGAAATCCGTTCCAAAGGAATTCCATTTATGCTCTGTTCCGATCTCCAGGGAATCAAGACCTGAATTCGTTGGATCAAATGGCTGAAGAAGTTTTACATAGTTATGCGCTATCCAGCCTGAAAAAATACTTTGCTTTCTAAACGTTATAGTATAAGTTAAAAAGCTTTCGTTATCCGTTTGGCGAAATGAGTCATTAAAATAGTATGTGGAACTAACTTTAGGCCCGTGACTTAAAACCGTTTTTCCCTTGGGGAAAAATAGATATCCAATTTGAGGATTAAGCTTTATAAAATTTTTTCTTGGAACATACCCTACTTCAGCATTGTAATTTTCCCCCACATATTCGTGCTGCCAGCCTACGGTTAGCCTCCGACTGGCGTATTGTAAGTTTGCTGCATGAGTTATTTCTTTGTCTTTTTTATCTGGATTAAAAGATTTTAAAAATAAAGCCTTCCCGGTCCATAAATTATTGGAGGAAGCTAAATTGTACTCCAGCCCCAGGTTCCTGTTATACTTAGAATAGACGGGTATCGCAGGATCTTCATTTGGTTTATAATTCAGGGATTCTTTGTCGATGAAAATTACACCAACGTTCGAGCGTGAGAAAATTCTCCGTTGCAGCGCGATTACTGCGAAGTTTTGCCTAGGCAAATAGGCTTCTGAAACCTTTCCAGTCTGCATGTTCATCACGCCTATTCTCCAATTCTTATCGAGCTTACCACTAAAGCGGACCCCATATTCAATGGGCGTACCTAGTCCAATGCGCCTGGAGAAAAATGGACGGATAGTAGCATAGCCAAAATTGGCAAAAAGATCACCATTCTCTAAAAAAAACTGCCGTCTTTCCGGGAATAATATTTCGAAGCGGTCAAGGTTGATCACTTGTCGATCAACATCAACTTGCGAAAAATCGGGATTGATGGTAAGATCTAAATTTAAGGACGATGTTATAGCAATTTTGGCATCAACACCGATCTCCTTTTTATATAATGATGAGGTATTGGCTTCAAAATTTTTCGATGCCCCTCCTAATGCATAAGGAATTATTGAAATATTTGAACCTACCTGAGGTGGAGGTTGATCCCAGACCAAAATCCCTGTATAGGCTAGCGAGGCCGTTGGGAATTGACGAGGCACTGGCGCCCAGCTGGATTTTTCAGTGGTTTTTAAGTCCAACCGACTAAAATTGATTCCCCATTTCGTAATGCCTTTTTTGTATCGAATGGACTTAAATGGAATCGCGGCTTCAAATACCCATTTGTCGTCATCCTTTTTGACAACCGAGGTCCATTTATTGTCCCAACTCAAATCCACTTTACCTCCTTCATACATCATACCATCCCATTGCGCACCTGCAGCATTAGCGCCGAACGAAAATCCGTTAGTTTGGTCATCAAACGTATCCATAAACAGAAGAAAGTTGTCATTCTTCCCAAATACAAAATCCCTGCGAAGGGACTCGACGAAATACCGTCCCGGTAAAAGATGAAAGCAAGTAGCAATGAGATATAAATTCTGTTGATCATAAGTCATTCGTACTTCTGTCCGTACTCTTGCCATACTTGTATCCATAGGCAAGACCATAAAAAAGTCCGAAGCTACATCTGCCTGAAGCCAGGATTCCTCTTCCATGATTCCGTCAATTTTTACTAAAGAGGAGGCAGGCTTTAGATGAAGTTGAAAGGCTTCGTTTTTTTTCTGGGCTTGTATCTGAGGACAGCATAAGACAATAAAAGATAAGATCAAGCTAATTCGCATGGAGCAATTTCAACTTTGAAAAGTAAAAACCCTCAAACTTTTAGATGAGAGGTAATCTGGCATGAACTTGTTTAAATAGGACGTATCACTTTTCTGCCAGTTGGATTTTATTTTCAATTTCGACCTGATCACCGACCTTGATTGATCCACTCCGAATAACTTTGGCTGTTATACCGCCATGCCCTCTCATGGCATTGTACCCACCAATTCCTAAATTTTTTTCCATTCGTGAACAGGGATGACATTCTCCGGAATACTTAAAGACAGCTTCACCAATCTTAAATTGCTTTTCCTTTAATGATAACAAGTTCAATCCTCTAACAACAATATTTCGCCTTGTCATTTCAGGAGTAATTTTAACAAGGTTTAACAATGAAGCAATAACATCTAAATGCTCCGCTTGAATCAACGTCACCTGTCGATTGCCACCTGAGTTTTTATAATGATCGCCTTCAAGGCCCAGATCTTTCAAAGCTTCAACTTTTTCAACGACTTTTACAGGTGCAAGACCAGCTGGGCGAATAGCTAAGTACTCAACTTTTCCAGGCTTAGAATAGGAATTTTGTAGTTCTTTCAAAGTCATTGAATCAACCGTTTAGCTCCTAAATTTTGACGAAAATTCTACTCATGGTATGCATGCATACAAATTTTTTTTACCTTCGTCCTCCTATGCGTAAAGAAGAGACTGTAGATCACAATATTAAGTCGGCATGGCATGCTATTGCGCGTATGTACAATCAACAGGCAAGCAAGTATGAAATTACAACTTCTATCGGTTTTGTGTTATTGAATATTCATTCCGAAGAAGGAACACCAGCTACAAAAATAGCTCCTCTTATGGGCCTCGAAGCAAGAAGTCTCACCCGCATGCTTAAGACCATGGAGATAAAAAAACTCATTTACCGGGTTCCCGATTCAGTAGATAAACGTTCGGTTAGAATTTACCTTACTGAGTTAGGAAAAAGAAAAAAGGAGCTTTCAAGAGCTTCCGTATTGCTGTTTAATAACAGGGTAAGAGAATTAGTATCTGAAAGTAAACTGAAAGTCTTTTTTGAAGTAATGAACGAAGTCAATCGATTGGCCACCACGGAAAAATTTGATCCTTCAAAGTTTAAAAACTAAGTTGACCAACAAAACAGACTGACCCATACGTAATTGAATATTATGAAACGTTCTATCCGTAAAGTTGCTGTTCTTGGTTCTGGAGTAATGGGATCTGCCATTGCTTGCCATTTTGCCAACATTGGTTGTCATGTAATGCTCCTTGACATCGCTCCCAATGAACTTACAGAGGAAGAAAAACGCAAAGGATTGACCTTAGAAAATAAAGCGGTAAGAAATAGAATCGTACAAACCTCCTTCGATCGGTCTATTAAATCCAATCCTGGTCCACTCTACAGCAAGAAATTTATTTCACGAATTACGCTTGGCAATTTCACGGAAGACATGCCAAAGATTCAAGATTGTGATTGGAGTATAGAAGTAGTAGTTGAAAACCTCGATATAAAAAAGAAGGTTTACGAGGAAGTTGAGAAATATCGCAAGGCAGGCACATTAATAACATCTAATACCTCGGGTATTCCCATTCATTTAATGACGGAGGGCCGGAGTGAAGACTTTAAAAAGAATTTCTGTGGAACTCATTTTTTTAACCCTCCCCGATATCTCCGCTTGCTTGAAATAATTCCAACATCATTCACGGATCCCGAGACGGTTAAATTTTTGATGCACTATGGGGATTTACATTTGGGTAAAACTACTGTATTGTGTAAGGATACACCTGCATTTATTGCAAACCGAATAGGGGTGTATGGCATAATGAAAGTTCTGGATTCCATGCAAAAGTTCGGGCTGAATATTGACGAGGTGGATAAGCTAACCGGACCGGTAATTGGACGACCAAAATCCGCTACTTTCAGAACCACCGATTTAGTTGGCTTAGATACTATGATAAAAGTAGCTACGAACCTGTATCACGCTTTGCCAAAAGATGAGGAACGCGACAAGTTCAAAGTTCCAGAGGTTATTCTAAAAATGGAGCAACAAAAATGGTTAGGAGACAAAACAGGACAAGGATTTTATAAGAAAAGCAAGAGCAGCAAAGGAGAAACAGAGATCTTAACATTGGATCTTAAAACATTAGAGTACGGGCCAAAGGCAAAAGCGAAGTTTGCATCTCTTGAAACGACAAAGTCAATTGATAATTTAAAGAAACGCTTTCCTGTTCTTTTGACAGCCACTGATAAGGCAGGAGATTTTTATCGCGATTCATTCTATTCGATATTCAAATATGTATCGTACCGAATTCCTGAAATTACAGATGAACTGTATAAGATAGATGATGCAGTATGCGCAGGTTTTGGATGGGAAATTGGACCCTTTGAAACCTGGGATGCTTTGGGCATTGAGAAAAGTATTCAGGCTATGGAGGCCGCCGGAGCTAAGCCAAACCAATGGGTTTATGATATGGTGGCTTCCGGGAGCAAATCTTTTTATAAAATCGAAAACGGTCAACGTAAGTACTATGATATTCCTTCGAAGTCCTATAAAAATATTCCGGGCAAGGAGGCATTTATCATCCTCGAAAATTTGAGCGATAAAGTAATCTGGAAAAATGCCGAATCTAAAATTACGGATCTCGGAGATGGAGTCATCAATTTTGGATGGCACAGTAAAAGTTATACGCTGGGGAGTCCAGTAATTGAAGGTATGAATAGGGCTATTGACCTGGCCGAAAAAGATTATAGAGGTCTTGTAATTGGCCATCAAGGTGCAGACTTTTCATTAGGTGCCAACCTCGGTCTTGTCTTCATGTTGGCTATCGAGCAGGAATATGACGAGATCGATTTTATGGTACGCCAATTTCAAAAATCGGTCATGCGAATCCGTTATTCGTCAATTCCTGTTGTTGTGTGCCCCCAAGGTAGAACGTTAGGTGGAGGATGTGAAATGACCATGCATGCAGATATTGCACAAGCAGCAGCTGAGACGTACATAGGCTTGGTCGAGGTCGGCGTAGGACTCATCCCTGCAGGTGGGGGAACCAAAGAGTTTACAAAACGGGTCAGCGACTCATTTCAGGAAGGCGATGTGGAATTAAATGCTTTGCAAAATGCGTTTATGAACATAGCAACCGCAAAGGTTGCCCTGTCGGCTGAGGAGGCCCGTGAGATGGGCGTACTCCGAAGCATCGACCGGGTTTCGATCAACAAAGATCGTCAATTGAGGGATGCAAAATCAGCCGTTATCGAATTAGCAGAAGCCGGGTACACAATGCCGGTGCGGGCGAAAAATATAAAGGTTGAAGGGCGTTCCGGCTTGGCGCTTTTCATGGCGGGCATTTACGGAATGCGAATGGGAAATTATATCTCAGATCACGATCAAAAAATCGCGTTGAAAATAGCAAATGTCATGTGTGGTGGAGATTTAACTTCTCCACAAGAGGTAAGTGAACAATACTTATTGGATCTGGAACGTGAAGCCTTTGTTTCACTTACCGGTGAGAAAAAAACGTTGGAGCGAATTCAATCCATATTGACAGGGGGAAAACCATTACGAAATTAATTATGGACGCATTTATAGTAGCAGCAAAGCGAACAGCTAATACACGGGCAAAAAAGGGAGCATTTCGTTTTACACGGCCTGATGATTTTGCAACAGAGATTATAAAAGCTTTAGTAAAATCAATTCCCGGTTTAGAAAATAAAATGGTGGATGATCTGATTGTTGGCAATGCAGTGCAGGAAGCTGAGCAAGGAATGCAGATGGGTAGAATGATTGCGCTTACTGCATTGGGTTTGGAAAATGCCGGTATGGTGATCAATCGTTATTGCGGGTCAGGTGTTGAAGCAATTCATTTAGCGGCAGTGAAAATACAGGCAGGTATGGCCGACTGCATTATTGCAGGTGGGACCGAATCCATGTCTCTGGTACCTGTTATGGGTTGGAAAACTGCATTAAATTATAAGGTCGCAAAGGAAAACCCTTCCTACTATACCAGCATGGGGCTCACGGCTGAAGAGGTCTCAAAGCAATATAAAATTTCCCGTGAAGATCAGGATAAATTTGCTTTCGAATCGCATATGAAAGCTATCAAAGCGCAAAAGGAAGGAAAATTTAAGGACGAAATTCTTCCGATAACGGTACAAGAAGTTTATGTTGATGAAAGCGGAAAGAAAAAATCGCGCGACTTTATTGTGGATACCGATGAAGGCCCACGACCCGATACAAACCTTGAAGCTCTTGCCAAGTTAAAACCAGTTTTTGCCCTCGGTGGATCCGTAACTGCGGGAAACTCGTCTCCAACAACAGATGGAGCCGCCTTTGCCGTGGTGATGTCTGAAAAATTAATAAAGCAACTTAATTTAAAACCGATAGCAAGAATGCTTAGTTATGCCGTTGCGGGAGTCGATCCGAGGATTATGGGAATTGGTCCAGTGGCAGCTGTTCCTAAAGCCTTGCAACGTGCCGGAATGAAGTTAGAGGACTTGGATCGCATTGAATTAAACGAAGCCTTTGCGGCCCAGTCACTGGCCGTTGTACGCGAACTAAACATCGACCCCCTTAAATTGAATGTCAACGGTGGCGCTATTGCAATTGGCCATCCGCTGGGTAGCTCTGGAGCTCGCTTGTCGCTTACATTATTTAATGAGTTAAGGAGGAGCAATAAGAAGTACGGAATGGTTACCGCATGCGTTGGCGGGGGACAAGGTGTGGCAGGAATTTATGAGTTATTAAATTAGACCACGAACGGAAACGCATTGGCGACTAGAATAGTTCTTCTTACAACTCAATATAAAAAATCATGAGCAGATCAGCAGAATCACAGAAGGCTATAAAAGGAGGAGAATTTCTAATCCGCGAAACGGAAGCCAGTCGAGATCTTTATTCCTGAAGAATTTAGTGAGGAGCAAAAAATGATCAGACAGCAATGCAAAGACTTTCTCGACAAAGAAGTTCTTAACCGGCTGGATGAAATCGATTCTATGAAGGATCCCAAGCTCATGCCGTCCTTATTGGATAAGGCAGGAGAGTTAGGACTATTAGGGACTTCAGTTCCTACTGAGTATGGTGGATTCGGCATGGATTTTAACACCACGATGCTTGTTGCCGAAGTTTTTGGAGGGGGTCATTCTGTAGCAGTAGCATTATCTGCGCATACCGGTATCGGTACATTACCAATAGTTTATTATGGAACCGAAGCTCAAAAGAAAAAATATCTTCCTAAACTGGCGACGGGCGAATGGAAGGCGGCCTATTGCTTAACAGAACCCGATGCAGGATCTGATGCAAACTCCGGAAAGACAAAAGCCCTCTTAACCTCAGATGGTAAGCACTATGTTTTAAATGGCCAAAAGATGTGGATCACAAATGGTGGGTTTGCGGACATCTTTATTGTATTTGCAAAAATCGAAAACGATAAAAATCTTAGCGCGTTCATTGTTGAAAAAAGCTTCGGCGGCATTACCATGAATGAAGAGGAGCATAAGATGGGCATCAAAGGTTCATCCACCCGGCAGATATTTTTTAATGATTGTAAAGTCCCTGCTGAAAATCTTTTATCAGAGCGCGAAAATGGATTTAAGATCGCAGTAAACATTTTGAATGTTGGCCGGATCAAACTCGGCGTTGCTGCGGTTGGGGGTTGTAAAAAAACAATATCGCTGGCCGTCAACTATGCAAAAGAGCGAAAACAATTCGGAACTTCCATTTCAAATTTTGGCGCTATCAAACATAAGATCGCTGAGATGACAACTAAAGTCTTTGCATGCGAATCAGCGTGTTACCGCGCCGGCCAAAATATTGATGATGCTTATAATGCGCTTGTTGCGACAGGTATCGAACCGGCTAAAGCAAAATTAAAATCACTAGAAGAATTTGCAATTGAATGTGCTATTCTGAAAGTACACGGCTCCGAAGTATTGGATTTTGTTGTTGATGAGGGGGTTCAAATTTATGGGGGTATGGGTTATTCTGCGGAAGGTCCAATGGATAGGGCCTATCGTGATGCTCGCATAAATCGGATTTTTGAAGGGACGAACGAAATAAACAGGATGCTCACCATTGACATGTTGGTAAAGCGAGCAATGAAGGGAACAATAGATTTAATGACACCCGCCATGGCTGTGCAGAAAGAGCTTCTGTCTATTCCTGATTTTAGTACAAATGATGAAGGTGTTTTCAGTAAGGAGAAGCGAGCCCTGGCAAACCTCAAGAAAGCGGGATTGATGGTAGCAGGCGCCGCCGTTCAAAAGTACATGATGAAACTTTCTGAAGAACAGGAAGTACTCATGAACCTGGCGGATATCTTAATTGAATGTTACGTTGCCGAATCCACTCTATTGCGCGTGGAGAAATTAATTGATCAACACGGTGAACAAGCCACAGCCATACAAAAAGAAATGGCCTTGATTTATTTACATCAGGCCATTGAGAAGGCAGCTTTATTTGGCAGAGAAGCCATTGGGGCTTTTGCTGATGGGGATGAACTTCGATTGATGTTGATGGGATTAAAACGATTTACCAAAATTGATCCCTACAATTTAAAAGAAGCAAGAAGGAAGGTTGCCAATTATGCAATTGAAAAAGGAGAATACCCTTTTTAAAATAGTTTATTAACCTAGACCGGGAAAGGTCAGCTCCGGTTAGGACTGGCCTTTTTTCATAAAGAGCTTGTACGTATTTATAAAACATACTGTTCATTTTTCAACAGCCCTCAAGCGATAAACTTCGTTTTTGGTTGAATTTCGCTCACTGAGTTCGTCTGCACGGTTTTTGGTATCAGCTAAAAAAAAATTATGCAGACCAAAAGCCCTAACTCTACCCTACTTATTGTGTTGCTAATTGTTTTCACTTTTCCGATCTGGATTGGAATTGCTGGAGGGATTTTTGGCTTAATAGCCGGGATATTTGGAGCGGTGTTCGGAATTATTGCCGGAGTATTCGGTGCTATCTTTGGAATTATTGGGGGCTTGTTTGGTTGGCTTTTTGATTGGCACTGGCCATTCAGCGTATTTTATCACTGGAATG
This sequence comes from uncultured Bacteroidota bacterium, assembly GCA_963837415.1. Classification (GTDB taxonomy): domain Bacteria; phylum Bacteroidota; class Bacteroidia; order Cytophagales; family Cyclobacteriaceae; genus Chryseolinea. Next base: position 1,500,481 of record CAWING010000013.1, read on the forward strand.
TTTTTATCATCTTTTTTATAATATTAGTTGTTGTTCTGATAAGCCGGTCAAGAAAAATTTAACGTTAAGCGATGGGATGCTTATTGTATAAATTTGTATTTAGGAAATACTTGGAATATATCGGATATTTTTTTACTTCGATAAGCTCCGGTTTGGACCGGTTTACGAACACAATTTTGTATTGAAATTCGTATCCTTTATCTACACGGATATCTTTTTTTACGACATACCATAGCTTATTCCATGGATTTAAAACCTTTACTTCCAAGTGAAAAAGCCCGGGAGTACTTCTTACTCTTAAAAATTTTCCAGGTTGTTTATTGTATAATTTACCATTCACATAAACGTGCATGGTAGTACCCTTTTCAGTCTGCACGGCTATTCCCGAATCATAAGCCATAAGAGGGACGCTTCCAACTAAGAAAAAAAGAAGAGCTAACATTTTCATCGCAAAATTGTTTTGCTAAGTTAATGCAACACCCGTGCCATCGTTTGATTAGCTTTTTAGCTTGAAATCATTAATTCATACACGAGAAAATGGCGGTTGAATAGAAAAAATTGGAGAGACTTCCCAAAAGGATAATAAGATTAGATACGACGATGTATGGCTTGGATATATTTGATTTTTGCAGGGCTCTTTGAGGTAGGCTTCACTACGTGCTTAAAACTATCGAACAATTTTACCAATTGGAGATGGTCTATCGGCTTTTTTATAAGTATCTCGTTAAGCTTCTTTTTACTTAATAAAGCGATACAGACAATTCCAATAGGTACAGGCTACGCAATATGGACCGGAATTGGAGCAGCAGGCACGGCCATAGTAGGCATTTTCATCTTTAACGAACCAGCTTTTTTTTGGAGGATGTTTTTCCTGAGCCTTTTGATCGGGTCCATAATTGGTCTAAAGTTCGTTTCGAACTAAGAGAATTGACCTATTAAGAATTTTTCCATTTTATGGTACATCCAATTGCTTTGGTGTTAGGAGTGCCCACCGTTTGTCCACCAAGTAACGCATCAACCGCGTCCTCAACATATTTTTTGGAAACAGATGATTCGTCCCTGCTATTGTTATCGATGGTACCAATGTAAGCAACCTTAAAATCCTTACCTGACCGCTGAAGCACAAAAACATGCGGTGTGTTTGTTGCGCCAAAAGAGCGTGCTACTTCTTGAGTTTCATCAACAAGGTATGGAAAATCATAGTTTTTGTTCTTGGCACGGGAAGACATAGCTTCAAATGAATCCCCTGGAGAGATTTGGGGATCATTAGCGTTGATTGTTATTACCGGGAAGCCCAGCGTAGCATATTTCTTGTGGAGAGCAATGATCCTATCATTGTAAGCTTTGGAGTAAGGGCATGTATTACAGTCAAAAATAACAATTGCACCTTTGGCCGATTTATAGTCGGACAGGGCAACCATTTTCCCATCCACATTCTTTAGCTTAAAATCTTCTACGGCATCACCAATTTCGTATTTCAGGGACCGGCCAGACACGATAAATGCTACCAAAGTGATGAGTCCTAAAAGCTTGATCGTTTTCATAAATAATTGTTTACAGATTGATTAACTAAACCTCTTATTTTACGGCGGCTATTAATTCTTCTAGCTCACCTTCTTCTAATTCCTTCTCTAGAAATTTTCTATTTCCTGTTTTTGGGTTAAATACCAATGTTGCCGGTATTGCCCCGCTCCATTGTTTATCAACTTTATCAATCCATGAGTTGTAATCTATCTCATCGAGTAACAACACCTGGGATTGAATTTTTTTTCGCGCAATAAACGAGTTGACTACAGCTATTTTATCCGAATAGTCAAGGTTTATAAGAGTAATTTTAACGTTTAGATTTTTTTGAGTCCTTAATTTTTCCAGGAGCGGAAGCTCTTTTATGCAAGGAGCGCACCACGTTGCCCAGAAGTTAATGACTTGAATTTGCTCATCCTTCGTGTCCAATATATTTTGAAGGCCGCTAAATTTTATGATGGTAGCCTCTTGCGCCTTCGAAGGAAGAGTAAAAAACAGGAAAACCAGGAACGTTAATTTTTTAAGATTTTGAAAAAAGAGGGTTGCCATATAGCTGTTACATGTTGGATGATTTAAACGAAAATGGAGCAAACAATTATATAAAACCATTAGAATTCAAGTACTTAGAAAGCAAGGAAAATCAGACCTAAAAGAATTCCACAAAATTGCCCACTTATCCACATCGTCTTGAGCTTGACCTTTAAATAATTGAAATTCAACAACTTACAATAAATTTTTTCAATCAATTCTTGTGGACAACTTCTAAACGTATAAAATCTAGATTGATAGCCCCGGAAAAATAGGATTAAATGAATTTAGAATACAATCGCCTAAAACAGAAACTTTATTAACTATTTTAAGAATGATGAAGCCATATTTAAATCGAGTGACGGGACTTTTTGATATAGAATTTCCCATTATCCAGGCAGGTATGGTTTGGTGTAGTGGCTGGAAATTAGCCTCTGCTGTCAGCAACGCAGGAGGGTTGGGGCTTATCGGTGCGGGATCAATGTATCCGGAAATCCTGCGTGAGCATATTCAAAAATGTAAGGCATCAACACCTAGCCCTTTCGGAGTGAATGTTCCTTTACTCTACCCGGCACATTGACAAAATCATAAATGTTATAATAGAAGAAAAAGTCAAAATTGTTTTTACATCAGCGGGTAATCCGGCTATATGGACAGAATATTTAAAAGAACGAGATATCAAAGTAGTTCACGTGGTATCCAGCGTTAAGTTTGCCAGGAAAGCCGAGCAAGCGGGAGCGGATGCAATAGTTGCAGAGGGATTTGAGGCAGGAGGGCATAACGGTCGGGAGGAGACGACAACCTTTGTCCTACTTCCCATGGTTCGTGATGCTGTGTCAATTCCATTAATAGCTGCGGGAGGAATAGGCACTGGAAGAGCAATGCTTGCCGCTGAAGTCTTGGGTGGCGAGGCTTTTCAGGTAGGAAGCCGATTTGCAGTTAGTGAAGAGTCTTCAGCTCATCAAAATTTCAAAGACAAAATTATACAACTGATGGAAGGAGAAACTATGCTAACCTTAAAGCAACTTACTCCGGTCCGTATGGTTAAAAACAAATTTTTTCAACGCGTGCAAGAAGCCGAATGTCGGGGCGCTTCAAAAGAAGAGCTCGACCAATTATTAGGTGTGAGAAGGTCTAAGCTGGGAATTTTTGAAGGAGATTTGGAGGAAGGCGAATTGGAAATAGGTCAGGTGTCCGCGAGTATAAAAAAAATTCAACCTGCTTCCGAAATCCTAAAAGAAATGTGGAATGAATATCAAGACTTAAAAAAATCGATGTGCGCATGAATTTTATAAAGATCAAAGAAACGTGCCTTTATGTTCATGATCTTGAGCGTATCAAGCAATTTTACCATGAAGTACTCCAGCTGCCAATCATTCATTATGAATTGGGTAAACATATTTTTTTCAGACTAGGAAGTTCTGTGTTGTTGTGCTTTAACCCGGATGACTCGAAGACTAAAACGACCCCACCAGCTCATTTTGGTGGAGGTAAGCAACATGTAGCATTTGAAGTGGATAGCGTAGAATATGCCAGCGCAAAGGAAGAGATAAAGGCTAAGGGAATAGCCATTATCGACGAGGTCGTGTGGAAAAGCGGCGAAGAGTCCTTTTATTTTGAAGATCCTGAAGGAAATATTCTTGAAATTCTTCCAAATAAAGGGATTTGGGACTAAACCTGAAGATCTGCCTTGACTCGATCCTGGAATTCAGATACAGCGCTGGATTCTTTTTTAGAACCGTTCATCGGCAGATATGAGTTATCATACCATTGCTCATAATCTTTATATTGAATACAGCGCGGTATCAATTTTCCATCCACTAAAATTTTAATTAGTAGATCAGGGTTTACAGTTTGTAAAAGACCCGTCTTTTGCTCATTAGGTAAGGCAGAGATCTCCACGAACTCAATACCTTTATAGATTGTCGAATTAACTTTCATAACTGGGGCTAAACAATATTATTACACTTAAACAGAAATGGTAACCTATGGTTTAACTCGCTTGCGAAGTTAATACAGAAATATTTCTGAGTGTCGTAGGCATAGCTAATAAATTTTGATTTTGTTTGCTGCGAGGGTCTTTCATGGCAGGATTTTTCACTACATCGATTGAATTTCTTAAAGGGGTTGGGCCTCAACGAGCTGCCTTGCTTAATAAAGAGCTAAATATTTTCACATTTGGTGATTTGATTCAGCATTATCCCTTTCGTTACGAAGATCGCACCAAGTTTTATGCTATTGGTGAGGTTCACGATGAAATGCAGTTCGTGCAGCTAAAGGGATTTATCAAAAAAAAAGAGCTAATTGGCGCTGGCTTCAAGAAGAGACTTGTAGCGCATATGGCGGATTCAACGGGGGAAATTGAATTGGTCTGGTTCCAGGGGATTAATTGGATCAGCGACAAAATAAAACCTGGGACGGAATACATAGTCTTCGGTAAACCGAACCGATATGGAAATAAATTTAACATTGCTCACCCTGAAGTTGATATTCTAACGGATAAAACGGAAAAAGGAGGGTTTCTTCAGCCCGTTTATTCCACTACAGAAAAGTTACGGGTCAGGTACCTCGACAGCAGAGCACTGTCAAAATTTATGAATGAGTTGCTTAATCTTTCCAAAGATAAAATTCGAGAAACATTGCCAAGACCAATGGTGATGCAGGAAAAATTGCTTTCTAAGAAGGATGCCCTTTTTAATATACACGTACCAAGAAGCCTGGAATTACTGGCTAAAGCTCAGCATCGTCTAAAATTTGAAGAGCTATTTTATATCCAGCTCCGCTTGCTGAAGATGAAACTTATCAGGCAAAGCAAATTTAAAGGGCAAATTTTTCAGGACACATCGTTGCTCAACACGTTCTATAAGGATCACCTGCCTTTTTCCCTTACAGATGCACAAAAGAAAGTAATCAAAGAGATCTATGCAGATTTAAAATCCGGTAAGCAGATGAATCGGCTATTACAAGGTGATGTAGGCAGCGGAAAGACAATTGTTAGTTTCATTTGTATGCTGATAGTTTTGAGTGCCAAAGCTCAATGTGCGCTAATGGCACCGACTGAAATACTTGCGCAGCAACACTTTAATAATTTGAAAGCATATGCCGATAGCATGCAAATTCCAATTGCTATCCTTACCGGATCCACAAAAAAATCGCAAAGAAGCTTGATTCACAAAGGCCTGCGTGATGGAGATCTTAAAATCCTCATCGGTACACATGCTTTGCTGGAGGAAGAAGTACAGTTTCAAAACCTGGGCCTGTCTATTATTGATGAACAGCACCGGTTTGGCGTAGCCCAGCGGTCCAAACTTTGGCAAAAAAATAAAGAAGTATACCCACACGTATTGGTCATGACTGCTACACCCATTCCAAGAACACTAGCCATGACGTTATACGGCGATCTGGAAATTTCGGTCATCGATCAGTTGCCCTTTGGAAGGAAACCGATAAAGACGATTCATAAGTTTGATGCACATCGCTTGCAGGTTAATAAGTTCTTACAAGATCAAATAGAGATGGGCCGTCAGGTTTATTGCGTCTATCCCTTGATTGAAGAATCGGAAAAATTGGATCTTAAACATTTAATGGATGGCTATGAAAGTATAGCCCGCGCTTTTCCTGATACGCCAATAAGCATAGTTCATGGTAAAATGAAAGCTGATGTAAAAAATTACGAAATGAAACGGTTTGCGAAGGGCGAAACCAAAATTATGGTTGCAACTACTGTAATCGAAGTAGGCGTGGATATCCCAAATGCTTCTGTTATGGTTATTGAAAATGCGGAACGTTTCGGATTGTCACAACTTCATCAATTGCGCGGACGTGTGGGAAGAGGTGCCGAGCAATCTTACTGTATCTTAATGACAAATTATAAACTTGGAGCTGATTCAAAAGTTCGTATCGAAACCATGGTGAAGACTAATAATGGATTTGAGATCGCGGAAACCGATTTAAATCTACGAGGACCAGGCGATCTACTAGGAACTCAACAAAGTGGAATTTTAGACTTGCTTATAGCTGACCTTGGTAAAGATGGAAAACTGCTTCAACACGCTCGTGAAAAAGCGATACAGGTTTTGGAGCGTGATCCTGAACTGAATAAACCAGAAAATGAGGTAATACGTGTCCAAATTGAATCCATGAGAAAAACCGCTGTGAACTGGAGCAGAATCAGTTAACCCAACACGTAGGTTTAGCTTTCGCCATACATATTTTTATATAGGTCGACGGCCGAACCAAGCTTTTGTAATTATATCAAGGGGCATTTTATAATGCTTGTTGATTGCCTATCTGAGAAATAAGAATCTGTTAGGCATCGATGAATTTACTTCAACGGGAGAGTCAAGCATCGAAAGATCAGCACGAGTTGTAATTTTTCTTAATTTCACCCCGTAACTCACAGGCCATGAATTCTAAAACTTACCTTTTACTTTTTGCGGTAGTATTAATTCTTAATGCTTGTAGTAAATCTTCTAATACTTCGAACGCCAATACAAATCCTGCTGCCGAAGGATTCGATCTGGCTAATTCGGATCCTGCCGCGGTGGAACTAGCAGATAGTATAATGGCTGCGATGGGAGGATGGGAAAACTGGAATAATACGCGTTTTATTTCCTGGAACGTCTTTGACAGCAGAGATCTTATCTGGGATAAAAAAGAAGAAAGAGTGAGAATTGAATCAATCAAGGATTCAATAACATACGTGGTAAATCTAAGTACCTTAAATGGCAAAGTTTGGATTAAAGGTCAGGAGCTAATTGAAAAGGATTCTTTAACTAAAATGCTCAAGCGTGCCAAAAGCATGTGGATCAACGACACCTACTGGTTATTAATGCCCTTTAAACTGAAAGATAGTGGAGTGACACTAAAGTATTTAGGTGAAGATACTCTCAAGACAGGTGATAAATGCAACGTTCTTCAACTAACATTTAACAATGTGGGAGACACTCCTCAAAATAAATATCATGTATTTGTTGATTTAGCTGACAACCTCGTAAAACAATGGGCCTACTTTAATGAAGCAAATAAGGATTCCGCAAACTTTGTTAGACCTTGGGATAATTATAAAAGGTATGGAAATATTTTGATTTCGGCGGATCGGTCTGATGGAGCTGGCCCCAAGAACGTAAAAGTAACCGATACAATCGCAGAAAAAGTCTTTACTGATTTGAATTAATCATACGAATGGATCTCAGAGAAAAAGTTAAGCTCTATAATTCGGAACAATATTTTTAGCTCTTTGAAATGTATGCAGCCATCGTCAGGTGCTTCATCGGGGTAACTAAGTACAAGAATAAAATTTTACCCCTTGATCTTGACGCTAATACTGAACATAATAATATGTGCTTATGACAAGACCAAATTTAAATAGCGTTCCAACTTTTCATAGACGGTATGTAGAACATGTGAAAGAGTATGACGTGCTGGAAGCTTTAAAAATATCAAGCAAGGAAACAATAGAATTGGTGAGATCAATACCGGAAGAAAAAGGTGAGCATCGATATGCGCAAGACAAGTGGAGTATAAAAGAACTGCTCTGTCATATGATGGATGCCGAACGAATATTGGCATACCGGGCCTTGCGTTTTGCGCGAAATGACAAAACGCATTTACATGGGTTTGAAGAAAATGATTACGCGCCTGAAGCCAATGCTCATAGCCGAACAATAAAACAGATCGCCGACGAAATGGAAAGACTTCGATTAACATCAGTGGATTTATTTTCAAATTTCACTGCTGAAATGTTAGATCGAAAAGGCAATGCAAACAACCTGGAACTTTCGGTACTTAATTTAGGCTATATCATTTCAGGTCATGAATCCCATCATCGAAAGATTTTAAAAGAGCGTTACCTCCTTTCTAATTCATGAGGACTCTCGGCATTCTTTTGTTACTAGCATACTTGGGCTACTCATGTTCGCCTGTTTCAAAAAGATCGCTTGATAAATCATTCAGATTAACGGACGAGAAATTTCAGGATCATACTGGATTTTCTTTGTACGATCTTGACAATAAAAAAGCTTTGTATGATTATCAGGGGAGCAATTATTTTACTCCGGCATCTAATACTAAAATCTTTACATTATTTGCCTGTATCTCCCTTCTTGGGGATTCTATTCCAGCACTTAGATACTTTGAGAATGGAGATTCCTTGATTTTTTGGGGAACGGGAGATCCATCTTTTCTATATAAAGAAGTCTATGATAATAATCGAGTGTACTCTTTTTTAAAATCCACTTCCCTCCCGCTATATTTTTCCGATGCTAATTTTCACACAACTAATTTTGGACCAGGGTGGGCATGGGATGACTACAACGATTACTATTCTCCTGAGCGATCACCGTTCCCGATTTATGGAAATATACTATCCGTGCAGACATTCAATGGCAGGGTAGACATTCAACCTCGTTATTTTAGGAATTATGTTCAGGTAGGAGACAAACAAAATAAACCCAAGGTGATAAGAAGACTTGAAAGCAACCAATTTCTATTTCATCCTAATCTCTTACCACGTGAATTTAAAGCTGACGTTCCTTTTAAGGTCGATTCAGAGTTAACAGCTCACCTGCTTTCCGATACAGTGAAGAAAATAGTTCGATTGATTCAAAGGCCCTTGCCGAAATCTGCTCTCACACTATACAGCGTGCCTGTTGATAGTGTCTATAAGGTAATGATGCAGGAAAGTGACAACTTTATTGCAGAACAATTATTGCTTATGTGTAGTCAAGCACTAAGTGATACGTTGCAAACCGAAATTGCAATACGTTATGCAAAAAAAATTTTTCTACATGACTTAGCTGATGAACCGCAATGGGTTGATGGCTCAGGTTTATCACGCTATAATCTTTTCACACCGCGTTCCATTGTTCAATTATGGGAGAAAATTTATGGAAAGGTGCCGCGCGAGCGGCTTTTTGCCATCTTACCTGCTGGCGGTAAATCAGGAACTATTAAGAATTGGTATAATGCTGAGAGACCGTATATCTTTGGAAAAACAGGCTCGTTAAGTAACAATCATTGCCTGAGTGGATACCTGGTTGCAAAAAGCGGAAGAACATTGATTTTTGCTTTTATGAACAACAATTTTACATCTCCGGGTAACGAGATACGTGCAAATATGGAGAAAATTTTAAAAGCGATTTATGAAAGGTATTAAATTCTACTTGTTGCTTGTCGTGCTTTCGATCGGTGTTATTCCGTGTCTCGCTCAAACTCCAGATAGCCTTGACATCAAGATCGGTCAAATGATATTAATAGGATTTCCTGGAACATCTGTCGATCCGGAAGTATTGCAAGAGGTACGATTAGGCAAAGTAGGATCAATTATCATTTTTGAAAAAAATATTCCACCAGCTAATTCATTTATTGCATTAAAAAAAATCATTTGGACATATCAGCAAGCGGCACCTATTCCTCTCTTCATCAGTATTGATCAGGAAGGAGGGAGAGTGAATCGGTTAAAGGATAAATATGGATTTCCCAAATCCATTACAGCCGCCGCCATGGGTAAAGCGCAAACGCTTGATTCTGTTCGCTTCTATGGACAAGCTACAGCCTCCACGTTGGCGGGATTAGGAATAAATATCAACTTCGGGCCGGTGGTAGACCTCGCATCAAATCCAACTAATCCTATTATCGCCAAATATGGCCGGGCATTTTCAGCGAACGAAGATTCTGTAATTGTTTTTGCAAAAGAATTTATCAAACAACACCATAAGTATGGACGTGCTGACCGCCTTGAAACATTTTCCCGGTCATGGCAGCTCAAAGGATGATACTCACCTAGGTATCGCCGATGTTACCAACACATGGGAAGAGCGCGAGTTAAAGCCGTATCAGATTCTTATTGATTCGGGGTATGCAGATGCCATCATGACTTCCCATATTGTCAATCGAAAATTGGATAAGCAAGGAAACCCCGGCACTCTTTCCGCTCATATTTTAGATAGTATACTTCGAAAAGAATTAAAGTTTAATGGTGTGATTTTTACTGACGATATGCAAATGCATGCGATCACTAAACACTATGGGTTAGAGGAGGCTATTAAGACTGGCGATCAATGGAGGGGTCGATATCATGACATTTTCCAATAACATTCAAGGAAGCGATGAACGGACGGTCGATAAAGTGCACTCTATTGTTAAGGAACTCGTAAAGAAAGGGGTAATCAAAAGCCAGCGAATTGATGAAAGTTTTAACCGGATCATGAAATTAAAAAACAGGTTGAATCGAGATGATCTTAGTATATACTATCAACAGGCCTTTGAAAAATCGAATCGTGAGTTGGAAGAAGCGAAGAGAACCATTTTACTGGAAAAGAAAAATGTTGCCGTGCAAAAGATGCAGACACCAGAACAAGAAGAGCTTCCCAAAAAAAATAAAAAGAAGCGTAAAAATAGAGATTAACTTATGGATAGTAGGTCTGTGTTTGCCGGAACAAAGTATTGTCAATGAATCCTTTCACGATAAAAATTCATACACCACCCCGCATACCTATTGTAATCAGTGTGCCTCATTGCGGCACCGACTTCCCAGAGGAATTAAAAGATGAGTTCAAACAGGAGTTAATTGAAAATCCTGTTGATACAGATTGGTTTGTGGATAAACTTTATGATTTTGCTCCATCCATGGGAATCACTATGATTACGGCTACCTACAGCAGATGGATAATTGATTTGAACCGTGATCCCGAAAGCAAGCCACTGTATGATGACGGAAGAATAATTACAAATCTTTGTCCCACTACTACCTTTCTTGGAGAAGTTCTGTATAAAGATCAAAGGAACGAAGTGGCTATGTCAGAGGTCCAGGATAGATTAAATAAATACTACTGGCCGTATCATCACAAATTACAGCAGCTTCTTGAAGATGTAAAATCAGAATTTGGCAAAGTGTTACTCTGGGATTGTCATTCAGTCAAGCAGTACGTCTCCACTATTTATAAAGAAAAATTTCCGGATTTAATTCTAGGGGATGCAGAAGGAGTTTCAGCTTCTCCAACTTTAATTGACATAGCTTACAGGGAATTAGGCTCTAAATCTTATTCGCTAAGCCACAACCACCCCTTTATGGGCGGATTCATTACACGCGAATATGGAAAGCCGTTGCAAAATCAGCAGGCCCTTCAGCTTGAAATGAGCAAGATGATCTATATGGACGAATCAGAAAAGTATTATGATCCGGCTAAAGCAGAAAGCATTAGATCGCTACTTTCACAAACGTTAAACAGCTTAGGAGAAAGCCTTCTGAATTAAATGGCTTATAATTTTTAATGAAGTACTTTAAATTCAAAGCCCTGTTACAACAAACTGATTGGGTGAGTCCTGCGTATGTCGGTGTTAGCAATCAGGGTACTGTTCAATATTTATCAAATATTATTCCTTCGGAACCGGTCTCGGTTGAGGATATTCCTGGCTATGCACTTCCAGGATTTCAAAATGCACACTCACATGCTTTTCAGTTTGCAATGGCAGGGAAAGCAGAACAACATTTATCAGGTTCGACTGATGATTTTTGGAGCTGGCGTGAAGCCATGTACCGTTATGCACTTACCATGACTCCTGATCATGTTGAGGCGGTAGCCACTATGTTATATGCGGAAATGCTCCGAAAGGGGTATACACACGTTGCTGAGTTTAATTATCTGCATCATGATATAGACGGGAAACCGTATGCTAACCTCGCCGAAATGGGAGAGCGGTTAGTTTCTGCGGCAAAAGTAGCAGGAATAAAAATTACGCTTGTACCTGTTTTTTATCAAAAAGGTAACTTCGGGCAAGAGGCTTCGATTCAGCAGCGCAGATTTATTTCAAAGAATCTGGACGATTATTTTCATCTTCTCGACGATTCTGCCAACGTTGTAAGGCTCCAATCTCATTCAACGTTAGCGTTTGGCGTTCATTCTCTCCGTGCTGTCGATGCTAATGATGTAAGTCAAACTTTTAAACTTGGCCCACCAACAATACCCTTTCATCTTCATGTAGCCGAACAAAAAAAAGAAGTAGATGATTGTTTACGTTATTTAGGCAAGCGACCAGCAAAATGGTTATTGGATAATCTTCCTGTAAGCGAACGTTTTCACTTGATCCATTGCACACATCTTAATGATGATGAAGTGAAAGCTTTGGCGAGATCTGGAGCAAACGTAGTGCTCTGCCCGGGCACGGAAGGAAATTTGGGTGATGGAATTTTCAAGCTTACGGATTTCATAAAGCAAAACGGTAGTTGGTGTGTTGGAACGGATAGTCACATCAGCTTAAATCTAATGGAAGACCTCCGTTGGCTTGATTATGGGCAACGCATCACGACTCATAAGCGAAACACATTTGATGACGGTGCAAGTATGCTTTTTCGCAGCGCTATTAACTCGGGACGCAAGGCAATGGGCTCGTCTTCAAAAAATTTCTTTGAATTAGGCAAGTCATTTGATGCTGTAATATTTCATGCGAATTCTCCCTTGATCAGTCAATCAGAATTAACTCACCTTCTTCCCACGATTCTTTATACCGCTGACGCTTCTGAAATTTACGGAACTATTGTAGATGGCGAATGGATTGTAAGAAGCAGGCATAAGCATCACGAAAAAATTCTTTCTCGCTTTTCAAAAACGATGCGATCACTCCGCAGTATTTCTTAGGGTTTTGTTAGGTTTCAGATTTTCCTCAAACAATTTTAAAATACGCTTGTACTCATCTGTCCAACTGCTTGGTTCTATAAATCCGTGATCCTCCATCGGATAAACAGCCAGTTCCCAATTTTCTTTTCCTAATTCTATAAGTCGTTGTGACAAACGAACGACATCCTGAAAATGAACATTTGTGTCAACCATTCCATGACAAATAAGCAGAGCTCCTTTCAATCCTTCTGCATAATACAGCGGCGAACTCTTTGCATAAGCGAGGCTATCCTTGTACGGCATGTTTAATATGCAACCTGTGTATGCATGATTATAATGAGCCCAATCAGTAACGGGTCGCAAAGCCGCGCCCGCCGCAAAAACATCCGGTGCTGTGAACATGGCCATAAGTGTAATGAATCCGCCATATGAACCACCGTAAATTCCAATGCGTTTTGGATCCACACCATATTCATCTACAAGGATCTTGGCTGCGTCTATGTTATCTGTAAGATCTTTGCCCCCCATGTGTCGATAAATACCAGTACGCCAATCCCGGCCATAGCCAGCGCTCGCTCTGTAGTCAATGTCGAGCACGGTATAACCCTTGTCAGCAAGGAGGTTGTTAAACATATACTCCCTGTAATAATAACTCCACCACTTGTGGGCATTCTGTAAATAACCTGCACCATGTACAAAAACAACAGCCGCACCGTTGGATTTTTTAGGTTTGTATATGCGCCCGTAAACATCGGAATTATCCCGAGCTTTAAAAGTTATTATCTCGGGGTCACGCCATGGGTAAGCCTTAAATTCGTCTGTAAGTGAGTTTGTAATTTGTTTTGCTTTAGCCCCCGGCTTGTTTTCCATCAGGAATAATTCCCAGGGTTTGTTGCTGTAGGAATAGCGAAACGCTATTGTTTTCTCATCCGGTGATAGTTCTACTTCATGTGCGCCTGGCAGTGAGGTAAGTCGCTGAAGCTTTCCGCCATTTGCCGGCAATCGATAAAGGTGTTTTTCACTGGGATTTGCTTCATTCGAAATGATGTAGAAATAATTTTTATCCTTCGAAAGTTTTACTTGCTGTATTTCAAAACTGCCTTGGGTCAACGCCTGTTTATTCTTCGTAGTGACATCAATTGTGTATAGATGAGAGTAACCAGATTGCTCTGATGTGAACCATAAACGTTTGTTGTCACGCATCCAACCGATAGGAGAAGGTTCTCCGAACCCTGCGCTGGTAGGCCCTCCGACCCAAGCTTCGTCGTGTTGCCGGTCTAGCAATGAAAGTTTTTGAGTAGCCGGATCAAGCAGCATAATCCAGCAATCTTTAAAGTCCAGGGAACGTACCACGACAACACAATGGGCGCCATCGTCTGACCAGCTTACAGTTGAAAAATTTACAGGCCGAAATTCAGAGCCTCCAGTTTCCTTTGAACCTTTTGGTGGATAATCTTTGGTATATACCGGCACATCAGCTATTCCGGAAATGCTATCGGTTTTCACTTGAAAAACAGTGTCCCCTAAAATGTCATAAATATAAATTTCATTAGAGGAAAGTGGAGCCCCCACCTTGGTACGAGAAGTGATATCTTCTGTAAATCCTGAAGTTGTAACATAGTTAGGAATAAGGGTATTTTTTGGATTGGTATTTTTTGAAATTTCATAAATCACGTAATGTTCATCCGGACTCACCTGAACCAATTCCACCATCTTATTTTCGAGAAAAATCTGCTTGGGTTTTTTAGGCTGTTCTGCTTTCTTATTCTTTTTTTTGAGATCATGCTTGGTAGTCCTTTCTTTTAAAACTTTAAAGTGAGCAAGCTGATCTTCTTTCAGCCATCTCTCCTGATCTGAAAGTGCAGGAGAGGGTTTACAGCCTTTTTCAAAGTTTGTTATTTGCGAAAATTTTCCAGAAGCTAACTCCCAGCTATAAGCATCATGGCCGATGGTAAAAATAATTTTCCTTTCATCTCCTGAAAAATATGGACCATACTCCTGTGTAACCGTACTGGTAAGTTGAGAAATCTTTCCTGAGGGAACATCATATATAAAGATGTCCCCATTTTTTTCATAGGTCATTTTTGTATGCGATCTGTTGTATCGCCCAAACCGCGAAGGTGAATTACATCTTTCTTCACGACCTGTTTTACGGGGAATTTGATCTTGAACGGTTATAGAATAAAGTGAATCTGAAATGGCACCTTCAGGGTTCCAGTAGAAATAAAGGGTTTTGTTATTGGGCGCCCAAAAAATATTATTTGGAGCTGTTCCAATCCATTTAGGGTGACGCATTATTTTTTCTACTGACAGCTCCTCGACGGATTGTGCTTGCAGCGTGACGGGTAATAGAACTAAAATCAAGCACCAACGAATCATGAAAGCAAATATTTAGAGACAAGATAATGCAATTGGATTATTTTGCTAAAGCCTTTTACACCAACTAGATGGTTTTTATTACTCAGGAAGCATATTGAAAAAAGGTTGCCTAAAATGCCAGCTCCCGACGGCACATTTTTGTTTAAAGAATTTATCACAAGAACTAATAATTCAATTTTTGGAGGTACTCAAAATCATACTTCATACTTTCAAGAGCGGTGCTGGCATACTCCTCTTGCTCTACAAAAATGTATTTAACACCCGATTTTTGAGAATTTTTGAGGATCTCGACTACTTTGATCTGTCCTTTACCGAATTCTGTACTTTGTTTCGTGGCTGGGTCCATATCTTTTAAGTGCCACAAGGGAAACCGGCCGGGATACTTATCAAAATACTTTATAGGATCATTACCAGATGCTACGACCCAACCCAAATCAAGTTCCATAGTTACCAGGTTAGGATCAGTATTTTCCAACAACACGTCATATAAAACTTGGCCATTTTCCTTTTCAAACTCGTAATCATGATTATGATAACCAAATATGAGGTTGGCTTTTTTACAATCTTCGGCAGCCTTAGAAAATGTTTCGGAGACGAGTTTGTAATTGTCTACCGTTTGTCCCTCGGAAGGAAGGGAAGAACAAACCAAATAATTCTGACCAGCCTCTGCCGCACTGTCTACAGAACGTTGCCAATCTTTGTCGACATGCACATGTCCACTTCTTAAAGTCATCCCCAGATCCTGCACAATCTTTTTGATTTCCTTGGGTTGAAGACCATAATAATTTCCTTTCGCGCTACGGGCGGACTCCAATTCTTTATAGCCAATTTTAGCTAACGCCTTTAAAGTGCCAACTGCATCGGCTAACATTTCCTTGCGGACGCTGTATAGCTGAATACCTACATTTTTTATTTTACCGGCCCGGGTAAGGTTTGGAAGGAACCATGCGCCAAGGGCTAAACCACCTGATGCTTTAAGAAAATCACGTCTTGTTTTCATTTGTGTAATTTTTATTGTCTTGATTTCTTCACCTAAAAGCGTCAAACTCTTTAGCGTAGTGATGGAATGCCTAATCATATATGGAGATTATACAGACTTGTCAGGAGCCTGAGCATTTCAGGGTTACTACAATTCAATAAAATAAGCTTTTGCTAAGCACACTTACTTGAAAAATATTACCAATGGAGAAACTTCCTGATCAAAGAGATTTGCGCAAATTATGTTTTGGCATATTCATATAATCCAGCGTTACATTGAGCATCGCTTTTAATCCTGTGAGCATGCCTTGTTCGTCGATCATAAAATCGGGGGTGTGATGGGCGGGTACTTTAGCGGGATCTTGATTTGAAGGCATAGCCCCGACAAAGAAAAAGAGCCCAGGCACTTTCTTCTGAAAGAAGGCAAAATCCTCTGCACCTGTTACTGCATTTATTCGAATGACATTTTCCTTGCCTGCAGCTTTTTCCAAACTTGATACCATTTTTTCTGTAAGCTCTGGATCGTTGTAAGTGATGGGTGTTTTGTTTACTATAGTAACTTCGGCGATTGCGCCTGCACTTTCTGCAATTTTAGTAGCCGTTAATTTTAATTTCTCATGAATCTTAATCCGCATATCATTATCCAATGTGCGGATGGTACCAGCCATCACGGCCTCCTCAGGAATAATATTTTCTCGAATACCCGCATTTATTCTGCCAACACTGATTACAGCCGCCTCTTTAGTCAATTCTGTTTGGCGGCTAACAATCGTTTGAAGGCCATTGATAATTTGAGCTGAAACCATGATTGGATCAACGCCCATCCAAGGAGCTGCGCCGTGGCTTTGTTTTCCTTTTACTTTGATTGTGAACCAATCGGAGGCAGCCATCATACCGGCTGGTCTATAGGTAATTTTTCCTAATGGACTGATGGATTGAATATGCATTCCAAAAATCACATCTACCTTCGGATTTTCAAGAACTCCTTCTTCTACCATCAAGCCTGCACCGCCCTCTTCGCCCACCGGAGGTCCTTCCTCAGCGGGCTGAAAAATAAACTTAATTGTCCCCTTTAGTTCACTCCTATTTTTAGATAAAATTTCAGCTACCGCCATTAGAATAGCCACATGACAGTCATGTCCACAGGCATGCATGACTCCTGTCTCCTGCTCGTTAAAAACAGCCTTTTCCTTGGACGCAAACGGTAGTGAATTCCTTTCGGTGACAGGAAGGGCATCCATGTCGGCGCGCAATGCTATCACAGGCCCCGGTTTACCTGTTTTGAGGAGTCCCACCACTCCGGTTTTTGCTACCCCGGTTTTCACTTCAATTCCAAGTTTTTTAAGATGTTCTTCAACTATAGCGGCCGTTTTAACTTCACGATTGGAAAGTTCCGGATATTGGTGAAAGTGCCTGCGCCATTCAATGACCTTGGTTTCTATTTCTTTTGCCTGCTGATCAACTTTTGATTGAAGTTTAGAGCTGGCCTGCCCAAAAGCAAAGCAAGCGATCAACGTGCAGGTTACAGTCAAACAAAATTTCTTCATGTGTTTTAGCTAATTTGGGTGCAAACAAGGTAAATATTTAAGTGACCGGACCAAAGCTAAAATGTATGGAGTTGGATAAAAATGCTTTCAGGCTCAGCATAGTCAGGTGAAAGCAGAATGGAATCGCCTGGGCTCTTGGCGAATTCAAATTGATGATCCTGCGATTTTGATGATTATTTACTTAGTACATTAATGTGGATACACGATTTTTTTATTGGGCTATGAAAATGATTAATCCTTATTTTCGTTCTGATAAAATTAAAGGGCAAGCTGAAAAATATCGATGTTAAACGTGAGACTACTCTTCTTATTAATTCTATTTGGACATTACCCCTTGGTAGGGCAGCTGGTTGTTTCGGAAAAAGCTCGGGTAGATCAATTAAGTTTTAAGGAAGGCTTACCAGAAAAACTTCTAAACACGCGTACGGCAGTATTTTATCATTTTACACTAACATCCAAAGAGTTGGAGGAGATCCAATTATCTTTTCAGCGTGCCGGCATTGATGCTATTATCCATTTTGAACTTGACATGCCTTTTGCCAGCAGGGATGTTACTAAAGCTTTCAACGATTATCTCATAAAAAGAGAAATAGCAAATCTGGTCTTCATTGAAAAAGATGACCAAGGTTATAGACTTTCTATTACAACCTTTACAGGAAAAGAAAATATTATTGAAGCTGGGCAAGCAGCATGGTCGGTGTCCAACCGATTGCTCACCGAAGCATTAAAGGTGCTGTATCGAACGGCAGCGAACCAACAAAAGAAGCAGAATCTATTGATCAATGATTCACCGGAAACCGACGCAAGGATTAGCCCTATTTTAGGTAAGCGGAATGAATTTTATGCTACTGATCTTAAAGTTGATCCCTTGGCTATTCCCAAGACAGGAAATGAAACAATTGACAATGAGTTGGAAGAAATTTTTAAAAGTAATTATCCTTTGAAGTATAAGTTAACAGATCCCGGTGTTGCTGAAAAAGAACTTCGTAAGCAGGGCCAGTTGTATATAATGTGTTTTGTTTATACGCGTGGGTCTGTTGCAAAAGAATTGCTGGGATATGATATGACAAAATCCGAAAGTGCACTACTTTCTGTAACCTATCCAGATGGACAACAGCAATTAAAAAATATCCCTTCAAATACACCCGTGTTTAAATTTTATTTCAAGCACATTGATTCAGGAAATGTATTCTTAGGAACAAAGTGGGACGCAGATCTCACCTGGCAACAAGCTTTATTAAATCATATCAAAGGCATGAAAGTTGAGTTGAGAATTAATTGATTCGATGGCGAAATTTTAAAAAATCTCCAACCTAGTATTTCTTGCAATACTTAGATCCTAAATTTTTCACGGTATGGATCTTCTCCTGACATAATGCTGTCATCTTGCCCCTATTACTTTGTTTTCAATTTTAAATTATATGGGGAGTGTTGAAGACTTTATACTTAATCGACCGAGTGATGAACGCATTCTTGTTACGAAACTAAGAACATTACTTTTTGAAGTAGAGCCTCGGTTTCGCGAGAAACTTTCCTATGCAGTTCCTTATTATTCACGCCATCGAAGAGTTTGTTTTATCTGGCCCGCTTCCGCTCCCCTTGGACCAACCAATGCAAAAATTTCTTTTGGATTTTGCTTTGCTAATTTACTTTCCAATGTGCAGGGTATTCTTCTAAGCGAAGGAAGAAAGCAAGTGCATATTGTCCGGTATTCTTGGGTAAAGGAAATGGATGAAACAATACTCCGTGAGATTATTCTTGAAGCAATTTTGGTGGACGACCTTGCATTTTCAAAAAAAGAAAACCCAACTGTATGAGCGATCTTCTTAAGTACATGTACAACCCCCAATTCTTCGAACGCCTTTGTCCTGTCTTGAAAGCTGTAATACCTCAATTTGAGGAACGCAAATTTGTGTATAGCGTCTTCGATACGGCATGGCCAGACCTTGAGCTCAAGCAGCGAACGCGCCAGGTCACCAGGGCCCTGCACAAGTTCCTCCCGCCTGACTTTCCGAAGGCCATAGAAATGGTTATATCTATATCCGACTTACTTCGAAGGAATAAGGAAAAGGAACAAAGTTACCCGTTTATATTCCTTCCTGAATATATTGAGCTTTATGGAATGGATCATTTCGCGCTCTCTATGAAAGCCATTGAAGAAAGCACAAAGTTAGTAAGCGCAGAATTTGCAATTCGTCCTTTCATTATCCGATATCCGGAAGAGACTATGCGTTATATGTTATCCTGGTCACGACACCCGGAACCTGCCGTGAGACGGCTTTCATCGGAAGGATGCAGGCCACGGTTGCCTTGGGCCATAGGATTACCAGAATTTAAAAAAGATCCATCGCCCATCCTGCCCATTCTTGAAAATCTCAAGGAAGATTCGTCAGCGTATGTCAGGCGTAGCGTTGCTAACAATTTGAATGACATAGCGAAAGACCACCCAGAACTTGCCTTTCGGATCGCAGAGAATTGGCAAGGCAAAAGCCCTTCGACAGACTGGATAATAAAACACGGATGTCGTACTCTTTTGAAACGAGGGCATGAAGCCATTTTAGATCTACATGGATTCAATCCAAGGGCAAAAGCGCAAATAAACGAGCTTAAGACATCGGGAAAAGTGGCTATCGGCAACCACTTGGATTTTAGTTTTACTTTTTTAAACAAGGAGAAACGCTCCACCAGCTTTCGTCTAGAGTACGCAATTGATTACCAAACATTATCCGGGAAGATATCAAGAAAGATTTTCAAAGTGACAGAGAAAACATTTGAAGCTTCTGCCCCCTTTCATTTTAAGCGAAGACAATCTTTCAAAGATTTCACTACGCGAAAACATTTCAAAGGGAAACATCATTTGACGATCGTGGCAAATGGAAAAGAGTTAGCAAGCACCGAATTCTTTGTGAGCTAAAATTGTTCTGTATCACTAACTTGCTGTAAAACATTTCTATGCCTCGTTCCGGTTATGCCGATCTTCCGCTTCACTACGGCCGTGTGCCCATCTGGCTCGCTGACCGCATGAAAAAACTAGGAGGCGCCATTATCGAAGCGCTTGTGTTGGAGTATGGCAAATCTGAAGTGTTGAAACGTCTCAGTGATCCCATGTGGTTTCAGGCATTTGGGTGTGTTTTAGGGATGGATTGGCACTCATCCGGAATTACCACATCTGTGATGGGCGCTCTGAAAAGGGCGATTAATCCAATGTCAAAAGAGTTGGGTATCTACATCTGTGGCGGACGAGGCAAACACTCGCTCCAAACGCCCAATGAATTGTTGAAAATTGCCGACCAAATCGGGCTGGATGGTGACTCATTGGTTCGCTCCAGTAAACTCTCAGCTAAAATAGACAATACAGCCATTCAGGATGGATTTCAATTGTATCTCCACAATTTTATTTTAACGGATACAGGGGAATGGGCCGTAGTCCAACAAGGATTAAATGATGCCTCGGGTATGGCCAGAAGATATCACTGGCACTCTGCTCATTTAAATTCCTTTCTTGATGAACCCCATGTTGCGGTGTGCGGTGAAAATCAAGGGCTAATCTTAAACCTCACGGACCATAACGCGGAGGTTACACGCCAAAGCATATTGAATATGACCACTGAACTTCCTGATAAAATAATGGGAGAGATTCGCAAGATAACGCTGCCACGCCATCACGAAGTTACCGTAAGTGATGTAAATCTGAAAAGGCTTGGTGCGGTGCTAACGGTAGCTCATGAAACACATCCGGCCAATTTTGAATCCCTCCTTTTGTTAGAAGGAGCGGGGCCTCGCACGATTCAGTCGCTTACGTTGGTAAGTGAAATAATCTATGGAACACCATCCCGTTTTATAGACCCTGCCCGCTTCTCTTTTGCGCACGGAGGAAAGGATGGACATCCCTTTCCTGTGCCATTAAAAGTTTATGACGAAACAATTCAAGTATTGAAAACTTCAATTGACAAAGCCAAGCTAGGCTTGACTGAAAAGCAAAAAGCAATTCAACAACTTTCAGTGCTTGCTCAGCATGTTGAGAAATCATTTCTGCCAAAACCATTTTTCAACGATGTTCTTACTAACGAGCGAGAAAATTCTCATAAGTATGATGGCATGACCGTTATGGGGAAAGCCCAGCCACCCAAGAAGAGAGGCCAGCAACTTAAGCTTTTCTAAAGAAAGTCAGCATGTTTTTAGCGTCAGAATGAAGCCAACTGTAAAGAAAAATAAGCCAATAGCATTTGATTTTGTTCTGGAAGAACTGCACACTCTTGGGCCTGTGGTTAGACCCATGTTTGGGTGCCACGCAATTTATGTTCAAGATAAGATCGTATTAATTCTTCGAAAAAAAGAAGATTTTGAAAATGATAATGGAGTTTGGGTTGCAACAACATACGACCATCATGAAAGCCTACGAAAAGTCTTTTCATCGATGAGAACCATTTCATTGTTTGGAGATGCTGAAAGTGGTTGGCAAAACCTGGCCGTGGATGATGAGCACTTTGAAGAAGATGTTATGAAAGCATGCAACCTCATTCTAAAAGGAGATCCTCGAATAGGAAAAATACCTAAACCCAGAAAAAGGAAAAATCTTACTAATTTGAAGCGCTAAATACGACATTCACTTTAGTGTAATAAACTGTGGTGGTTCCTTCAAAGCCTGAGTCCGTTCCTACGATGAGCCAGATCTCGCCATCATAATTGCTTCGAGCAAGAAAGGATTGGTTTGTAGAGGATGCATTGCTCCGTGAAATTAGCATGTAGTCCGTGGAACCTGCCGGGATCGAAATATCACCAATATTGATGGCATTTTCACCTGCGACGCTTTGATTACCCTTGTCTACATTAAGTACGTACCGATCGCTTTGAACGATTTTTTTCGGTTCAACTTCGCTTGCCCCAACTTTCAAATAAACACTTTCTCCAGGTGACCCGCCAGCACCTACGGAGCCTTCAGGCGCATTAGAGGCTAATTCTACCTCAAAAACAAGATTATAGGATGTGTTTGGCATAAGGCCTGTAACCTTCTTTTTAATGAACATAAAAAGGTCGTCGCTATGATTGTTACCCGAAAGCATAATGGATTTATGCGACCCCAGATTTGCAGGAAGCTCTGTGTATGCAAATTTCAATTCATAAAAAGACGAATCTTCCCTGGTGGAGGGTAAATCCGTAAAATCGGCCTCCCACCCATTCTGAGCCTCGCCAAAATCAAAGGAAGCGGAGAAAACTGATATACGAGGATCATTGTCCGAAAGGGAACAACTACAAAATATTACCATTAAAAGGGAAGAAATATGCCTGCCACACATTTTCATAACTATTTTCAAGCAATAGACACCAAGGTATGCACAAAAGTTGGAAATGACTTCTTTGAAAGGATAACCAAATAATGGGTTCAATAGTTGACTATTATAGCTTAAGCACCTCTATATTTTCGTTTGAAATGGTGGGCGATATGTTATTTTCTCTATACCAATTAACTGTCTTAAGGAGGCCATCATCCAAGCTTACTTGGGGCTTCCAATTAATCAGTTTTTGACTGCGCTTAATATTTGCGATTCTACTCTGCTCCAGGGGACGATCTTCCAGTGCATTGAAGAGAGGCAAAATACTTGGTTTTATAACTTCTACAAGTTTTTCAACAACTGCACGAATGCTAGATGTTTGGCCGGACCCTATCTCAATTATTTCTCCTTCGATTCCGGGGGTAATTGCTATTTGCACAAGTCCTTCTATGACGTCGTCTATATAAACCCAATCTACTTCCCTTTTTCCGGTAGATAATCTAGGCGCGGTATTTCGCAACAGTGTAGTTGTTACATAAGGAATAAGCTTGGTCGTGTCTTTTTGAGCAGGACCATACACCATGTATAAGGTTGCAGTTACAACTGGGGTATTATAAAGATGGTAAAACATTCTACAGTATCCCGTACTTGCCCACTTTGCGACAGAATAAGGCGAATTCGGAACCTTACTGCTATTAACTTGCGGTTCCTCCATTGAGCCGATCGACACAAAACGTTTGCATTTGTGTAAGGTAACTAGCGTTAATAAGTTAACTGTACTTATTAGATTACTTTTAAGTGTAGGTTGTACTTGATCTAAATCTCTACTACCTGTTACGTGACTCGCCAAATGAAAAACTATTTCCGGATTAACCTTTTCAAAAATTCCTTTTAATTCATCGAGATTTGAGACATCTGCCTTTATCCAATGAATTGCGTCATAATTAGAGGAAGGAACATTTCGCGAAACAGCATAGATGACGCTTCCACTCTCTTTCAACCGCCTTACCAGGTGCGATCCGATGAAACCGCCGGCACCAGTTATGAGAATCGTTTTCTTCAAGTCCTCCATGGTTATTCCTGTTTCAATAAATTATGCTCTACAAGTAAGTCTGCGGCTTTTTTTAATATTGGATATTCTATTTTTGATTTTGCAGAAATTGAAAGGAGGGAGTGATTCCCATCTGATAAATTAAGAATCCAAAGTAAGGCAAGTTGCATTTTCTTCTTGTCCATGGATTGATCATTCATGGCCTGGTACAGTCCTCGTTTCCCGAGTTGGGGTTCGCCCTTAGGATTTAAATTTATATAGGTAGACTCTTTTTCAACGAATTCAAAGGCCGACACGCAAGTATCAAAAGAGTCCTGGAGGTATTGTTGTTCGACAAAGGTGGTGTCATCAGCAGATGTGTGATATTGCGGGTAAGTGCTATAAACCGATCGCGTAAAACAGCCAACGGGCAAATTAAAGCCAGGCGAACAATATTGCCTTTCATCGTATCCGTATGGAGAAAAATCCAATATACCATCGCTACTTTTCTTCTCCTTTAAAACATGTGCAAAGGCCCTATCAATAACACTATCGCCACGTCTACTTCTCTTGTAATGAATATTTCCGCTATCGCCCACACCACTTAAAACGATCCCACCTTTAATCTTTTTTAAGTTGTCTTCATTGATAGAAAGCCATGCAATTGATCCAATGGTACCTGGAATGAATAAAAATCTATAGGTATAATTCGTGTCACGTTTCATAATCTCTTTTGCAAGAGCCACGGCGACTACTATTCCAGACAAGTTATCGTTTGCCAAGGAGGGATGGCAAATGTGTGATGAAATGATAATTTCCTTTTCTGTTTTTCCTTTCGTCACACATTCAGCAATCGTCATAGATCCTTTTTCTAAAGACGATTCGATCACTACTTCGTAAGTGTCATCTTTGAGTTTTAAAAATTCCGCATGCTTCATGCAAAATCCCCAGGTCTTTTCGTAGTAGGTAGTCCTATATGGTATTAAGTCTGGGTATTGTGGGAGGGTAAAAAGGTGCTTTTTTAACTCTTCAAGTTTAAGTTTCGTGTTAACAGCAACACTATAATTAACGACGTGCAAATTAGATTCTTTGAAATCGATAACTTTTGTGCCTTTACTGTCCTTTATAAATGCATCTGAAATGTTCCATTCTTCCGGAATTGACCAATCCAATACTTTTGTGCCGCTTGGCAACTCCGTAACGTTTAAGGGAATTTCTTCTCCGATGATACGAAGGCTTTCACGAACTCCATCCCCGGTAATGCTCCGACAAATGGGATAAAGTTTCTTAATAAGTTGGTGCATTTGAATTCCATTCATAACTATATTCCTATTAATGTCCGGCTTGGATTATTTTTTTCAAAAATTGCGTCTATTGCTTGAAGGAAGATGAAGAAAGTCCACCATCTTCTGGTGGCACGATTCAATGAAAGTTTTTCCCAACCCGGATGAAATTCCATGTTTATTTTTGTATTAAAAAAACAGGCAATGCCAAATATGGTAAATGCAACCGTGAATATTATGCAGGACCTCCATTTTCTTTGGCAACTGTTGTGTTGAAGAGAATAAATGCTCATCCAGGAGACTCATTTCAATAATGTCGTGGCTATGCGCTACTTATATCAGAAAATCGAAAGCCTGGATTACCGACATTCAAGCAAAAATTTTGATAGACTAGACTAGAATTTTAGCTCTTCCGTCTATTATTTGGAACCTCTTGTTCAATCTTTCGTTCACCTGTTACATAACTGAAATTACTAGCTATGGACCTTTCTACGAACAATAATAGATTTCCCTTCCATACTGAACTCAATCTTAGATTGTTGATTGAATATTGGGAAAAGAGCATCCAGCAAGGAAATGTGCCTGGTTTTGGTCAGGGCTTGTTGGATTCTATCAACAGCGCACCTGAATTGAAAGAACCCATATCCGACCTAACCGTCCTTGAGAAACATCAGACGTTGATAAATTTTTTAATGACAGCTGTAATTCCTCTTGCCAACCAGGAAACGGAGATGTCGGCTGCCATTTTTCCCTTCCATTTTAAATCTTTGTACAGCACGCGCGCTTTTGACAGGACCCTTGATTTAAATCATATTGAAGATTGCGTTACTACGAACTTACCTAATAACCGTATGGTACTAGGTAAAACAGTGAAGGCGTGTTTAATGATTCTAGAAAAATTTTATGGTGTAAAAATAGGAGTAGAAAAACCCATCCATTTTACAGTTCTGAGCAAAATCACTGGGCTCGATAAAGTTTATAAAGTAGAAATCAACCATCAATTCTGTGAGATAATTGCCAAGGGTAAAATAAAACCTATTGAAAAACACATCATCAAATTTTTAACTGAAAAAATATACGATGTAGACCTTTGGCTGCAATATATCCGTCCGGAAGATTTTGAATTCCACGGATTCATCGTGATGCGATTGGTTGATGTTACAGAGCAAGAGATGCTTTCATCGATCAAGTACGATCTGTTAAAGAAGAATGCCGTAGTACTGGAAGAAAGTTTTGCCACCATCCAACACAAGTTGCGTTCGCTTTTTGGTATTCAAGAAATTAGACTAGGCATTGCTTATTGTGATTCTGCCAATAATCTTGTTCTTACAAATGCCGCATCCGAGGGTTGGCGAAGTGTGGTACAACAACCCGCGAACGCAACACCATGCAATGATTACACCGGATCAGTATATGAAAGAAGCTGGATGGAGCAACGGTACATTACTGTTGAGAACCTAAATGAATATCCTTACCGATCAAAGATTGAAGAAGCTTTGTTAGCTAATGGAATTAATAATCTTTTGTTGGCTCCCCTTGTTGATGGGGATGAAACCATCGGGATGCTCGAGCTGGCTTCACCAATTCCCGGCAAATTAAATTCAATAAGTGCACATAAAGTGGAAAATATACTGCCCATGTTTACGGCAGCTGTAAAAAGAGTGAAGGAAGAAATGGCAACAGAAGTGCGCGCTCTAATCCAGGAAGAATGTACAGCTATCCATCCCAGCGTTCAGTGGCGTTTCTTTGAGGCTGGATTGAATTTAATGAACAGGCGACGAGTGGATGCAAAAGCCTCTCTGGAAGAAATTGTATTTAAAGATGTCTATCCTCTGTATGGTATGGCCGATGTTCGTAATTCTTCTGTTGAACGAAACATGGCTATTCAAAAGGATCTTCAGCAAAATTTAAAACTAGCGAAAGACCTTTTGCAAAAGATTTACATGCTCAAAAAATTTCCATTGGTTGAAGAGGTCATTTTTAAAATAGACGACCAACTTAAAAGGATCCATCAGGGCCTTGCTTCTGGGGACGAGAGCGATGTGCTCGAATTTTTGAAATTAGAGATCAACACCCTTATACAGCAATTTGAGGATGATGAAGAGCTGCAAAAATTTATTGCTAAATATAGGTCACACTTAGATCCTCAATTTGGGGTTGTTTATAAACGAAGAAAGACCTTTGAAAAAAGCTTGGCCCTGATCAATCAAGCCATTGGAGGTCATATAGACGAGGCGGAAGTTGAGGCACAAAAAATGTTCCCTCACTATTTCGAAAAGTATAAGACCGATGGTGTAGAGTTTACCTTATACGTGGGAAATTCACTTGTAAAAAATAAGTCATTTGATGCGTTTCACCTCAAGAACTTTCATCTCTGGCAGTTGCTTGTCATGATTGGCGCACATCAAAAAATGGAGATGCTTAAGCCGATGCTGGAAAATGATCTTGAAATCACACAACTCATTTTAGTGCATGACCAACCCATATCCATACGCTTTCGGGCGGATGAAAAACAATTTGATGTCGATGGAGCATATGATATTCGGTATGAAATTATCAAGAAACGGATAGATAAGGCCTATATAAAAAATACGGGAGAGCGATTAACCCAACCGGGCAAAATAGCAGTCGTTTATAATCAGAGCAAAGTCGAAGAAGAGTATAAAGGCTATTTTCGCTATCTAACGGGAAAAAAATTATTGACAGGTAAAATTGAATTGCTGGAACTTGAAGAACTTCCGGGAGCAACTGGATTAAAAGCACTGAGAATGCAGATTGCCACAGATAATCCAGAAAAAGCTTTACAAGATAATTTGCTGAGAGATGCTCAAGATGCTTTGCGTCTTCAATAAACATTGATTCTACTTTGTTATCTTAGCAGACAATCTTGTCATGACCAAATTATTCTTTGCATTCGTCATTACTTTTACAATCTGTTCATGCAAGGAAATTTCCTTTAAGGAACCTCAGCCAAAAGGGAAACGCATTCTGCACGAAATGCCTCAAGCGCTTAGAGGTAAATACTTGCTCATAGAAGAAAATGGACAGAACAAGGATACATTGGTAATTACAAAACAGGGATACCATGTTACTAACGATTCTACGAAAGGGGTATTAGGAGATAGTCTTGTTTTAAAAAAATATAAAGGATATTATTTCTTTAATGATAATGAAAAGCCAGAGTGGTTGCTGAGGATTGTGAAACAGGAAAGGAATGGTGACTTAACTTATATGTTCATGGATTCAGGCGAAAAATCCTTTTATGAATTTGTTCACGAGATTAATAAAGAAATTGAAATAGATTCTTTGGAAGTAAATGGTGAGAAACTTTATCAGATTGACCCCACGCCTAAAAAACTTATTTCGTTGATTAAAAAAGGTTATTTTAAAAAGACCACACAACTTAAACGGATAAAGTAATTTACCGTTCCTACACAATCTCATGCGCAGCCTTTTTACTGACGCTTAATTTAAAATTCACGATTTATTTTACAATAGGCCAATTTCGGAAGATGTACGATTAACGTTAAGCTTTTATGAAGACGGTGATGGCTGGGCTTCAGGAGTTATCATTATGGTGATGTTTGGTGATGCAGTCGTACGGCCTTACGCGAAAGAATGAAACTTACTGCCAGGGAAATTATTCCTACTAGGCATAGACCTGGCACAAATGAAATGAACAAGAAATAATCGTATGCGCCATGTAAGAGTGAAGCGGCAGCCAAAGCCATTACACTGTAGTAAAAAACTTTCCGATGGGTGAATTTTGCTTTACCTAAAAAGAACCCCATGATAATAGCAAATGCTGCATGTGCAGGAACCGCCGTAAACATGCGCAATATTCCGGTAGGGACTCCGTATTGATATACGTACACGATGTTCTCGACCGTAGCGAAGCCCATGCTCACCATTACTGCATAAACAATTCCGTCAAAAGGCTCATTGAAATTTCGATTATTAAAAAGAATAAATCGCACAAAGAAAAATTTACTGAACTCTTCAATAAGAGCTACTTTAAAAAAAGCATTGAAGAACTGATGAACGGCATCCTTTTCCCTCATTAGGATTAAAGCTGTTACTGGCCAAGTAATAAACAAAGTCATAATGATGCTCAAGCCTCCATAAAGAAAACTGATAGCCAGCAACCAAAGTGGTTCAGGTTCGTGCTTATCTCTGAGGTAAATGTATAGTACAATGGCGGCGCTTGGGGCGAGGGCTAAGGCAATTAAACTAAGGGCATGCATTAAGACAAGATTGACAATCCAAGATAAATATAATCGTCATCTTTTCTACAGTAGGAATTTAATCACTCGATCACATTTTCAATTTCACCCATTTTATCTTCTGTATACTTACCCAATGTGGCATGAACTATTTTACCTGTAGGATCAAGCACAAAAAAATAAGGAACATCTTTTTTATCAAACTCAAGCGATTCTTTATACGTTTTTAATTCTCCCTTATAAAACAGGACGTAGGGCAACAATTGAGGATCGATATTTTTTAAGGCTTTGCGCTTGGCTGTGCCTGTTGCAGCTGCATTGATGCCCGTAAACATAGGCACGAAGTATACATTTACATCGTAGCCAAATCCCGATAAGAGGCCAGATGTTTTTTGAATGTATTTTTCAAACACAGGTTGAAACCAAGAGTTCAAGTCGTCTTCTGATTTTTTAGAATAGGCCAATCCCAGGAGGGTATATTTCCCTTTTACATCCTGGGGCAATTTTATTTTCTTATCCTCCACTGTTTCTGCTTCCATATCTGGAAACATTTTTCCCGTAACTTGGGCTTCTATGGTTAACGATAAAACAGTACCCAACATCAATAAACCTAGTTTTTTCATAACCCTGTATTTTGTTCCTGAAGTTACGAAAACGATACCAGAAAGAAGGGCTCAAAGTAATAGGATAATGATTCAGGAGATATAAAGTCTTGTTTACAGTTGAAAAGTAGTTTTTATGCGTTTAGGCAACCGACGGTTTTTGTCCTTGTAAGCCCACCTCAAGAAGTGCGATTGGTTGAACAACATTTGACTGTATTACAAATGAAAGTAAAAGATCACTGTGACACTCATTTAGGAAATTTTTACTCCTGGATGATCGGGGACTTCGAAGCGAAACAACATGAACTGAATTTTTTTTCCAGGAAATTTGCATTGTACCTGCGTCGAATAAAGTTGCGATTGATTTAGGTACCGGTCATGGCTTGCAATCTATTGCCCTTGCCCGATTGGGATTTTTTGTAAAGGCAGTTGACTTTTAGCGAACAGTTGCTAAAGGAATTGACACGACGAAAAGGGTCTCTTGATATTGAAATTATTGGAAGAAGATATGATAGAGTTTATAAGAACATCCTGTAGTCCTGCTGAAGTGATCGGTTGCATGGGCGACACCCTCACCCATCTTGAAAGTTTACAGCAGGTAGATTTTTTAATCAGCAAAATTTTAATCCATTTGGAGAAAGGAGGCAAATAATTTTTCCTTTCGTGACTTGACCAAGGAATTAAAAGAAAATGAAAGGTTTTCCCCGTGAAAAGCGATGAAATAAAATCCTTACTTGCTTTCTTGAATAGCTTGCTAACTATGTTGTCGTGAATGACATTCTTCATGAGAAGCAAAATGGGAAATGGATTCAAAGAGTCAGTGCCTATCCTAAACTCCGCATAAGCGAAACCATCATTGTAAATCTTTTCAAAAAAATAATATCCGACTGATAAGCTCCAAGGAAATTAAAGGGATGATTTATCTTATTGGTGAGAGGGAGTCTACCTCTTCAAGTATTCCGACGGCTAAAAGTTAACTATCCATTTAACCTTTTCTTCGATAGACCTTCTCCTTCCTTCTGGCGGTTCTTGTTTTGATATTCCGACATGAAAAAATCCAAGCAGTTTGTCTTCCTTACCTAATCCAAAAAAACTTTTTGCTTCTTCAAAATAAGTAATTCCACCTGTGCTTATATACGCGCCAACTCCATACGCAGTCGCTGTCAAATACATGTTTTGGACAGCGCAAAAAACGGCCCCCATTTCTTCAATTTCAGGCACTGATTTTTTTTCATCCCGCTTCATGCCGATGGCAATAATATGCGATGATAGCATGGGCTTGGTAAGGAGATTCTGATAGCGTTCTTCTTTGAAAGAATTGTCAGCTGTGGTTATTTTTTTATAAAGGTCGGCCTGAAATTCAGCCAGCTTTCTCAGCCCTTCGTTGGTGAAGACAACAAATCTCCAGGGTTCTGTTAATTTATGTGTAGGCGCCCAGTTAGCATTTTTGAGCATTTGATCGACAATAGCGTCGTCGACTTGTTCTCCGCTATATTGCGGTTGAAATACTGATCTGCGTTTTCGGATTACCTCGTCGATCAATTCGGGATTAAACTCCATTTAAGGTTATTTTTTGGTAAATTTAACTACTATCAACCCTCAAATATGAAGAAATTCATTCTGATTGCACTCGTCGTTTCATCGTGCGCACCAGTATATGTTCCTAATTCAAGAAATTCACCCATGTTTACTGAGGCAGGTGAATTTCAAGGGTCAATTCAGTTTGGTAACGGTATAGATGCGCAAGGTGCCATCGCAGTTTCAAATCATATTGGTGTCATGGGAAATTTCTCCTATGCCGATAATAAAAGTCCCGACCCAGATAATTCTGATAACTATCACCGTCATAAATTTTTTGAAGGTGGTCTGGGCTATTACGAAAATCAAGGAAAATGGTGCTATGAAATTTTTGCGGGTTATGGAAAGGGTGAAGGCTCAAGTTATGATAACTATGACTTTTGGTCGGGTTCTTCTTCTGGAGACCCTATTCGGGCCACCGGTAAATTCGAGCGCTTCTTTATACAGCCGGCATTCGGATTGAATAAAAAAATAATGCATGTCTCTTTTGTTCCACGCATCACGCTTGTTGACTTTACTGAGTTTAGCAGCGATGATGCCGTAGCTCCTTATATTGCCAGCGACGATCCGAAATTGTTCCTTGAACCTGCTGTTATAGGTCGTGTAAATTTGATGGACAACCACATGTTTTTTGTTTTTCAAGCAGGATTCTCAATTCCGGTTACCAAAGTTTACTACGAATACCGCCCGTTTTACGTCTCCACAGGTATTGGGTTCAGACTTGGGGGAGTAAAAAAGGATGCTTCGCAAGAAACGAATTAGTTCTATTCGTTATCTGGTATCCGTTAATAGTAGTGTTGGATTTACTATTAATGATTAATGGATAACGCGTACCTATTTCGGAAAGCGGCTCGCGTCAATATTTGGTATAACCTTCAACGCGTTCTTATAATAAATCTTTTTTAAAATATCATCGGGCAAGTCCAGTCCGTACATGCGCCAAAAAGCGTGATAGCGTTTGTGATAAGGGAAATATTCGTCTGCAGTTTCGAGCACACGGAAATAAGTCGCATACTCTTCAGGTACCCATGAGTCCTTGCCAAACATTACGCGATCCTGATATTTGGTTAAAAATTCACGAGCAGCCCTGGGTTGTCTCCCCAGCTCTGCAATAACAGCTCCGATTTCAGTATACATGTTAGGGAACTGATTCATTAATTCACCGAGCTTTTTTAGATCGCTACCATACCAACCCAAATGAGCATTGATGAATTTTGTCTTGGGATGGTTCTTGAAAATGTTATGCTCTTCAGCAATAATAGTTTCCCATGAAACCGGGTCACTATCATGTCTTCGGCCAGGGTGGGTCTTCAATTCAAGCCACCTCTCATTGTTCTTATCAATCGGTTGCCAAAATTGTTTTGGATCCGCAGCATGGATCAATACAGGAATACCAAGCTCTCCGCATTTTTCCCAAATAGGACCGATACGAGCATCATCAATATGAATACGATTGCCTTTGCTATCCTTATTGAACATGCCAAGACTTTTATAGATTTTTAATCCGTTAGCCCCTTTTTTTACATCCTCTTCCAGTTGCTTTATTGTACGTGCCTGCCATTCGGGATCGTCTATGCCATCAAAATCCAGGTTTGTAAAGACGATAAAACGTTTGGGTTGAGATCGCTTTACATTTTCCAAAGACCTATGCAAATGATCCGAGCTGCCTCTGCCCCGGCCGCTGAGGTTTACCATGACCGCCATGTTTAGCTTATCCATTTCGGCTGCCAGATCACCTAAATTTTGAGAAGGCATACCGAATTGATGGTTATGGACATCAACGAACGGAAACTTCGCCCGTGTCACCTTATGTTCGGGAACAACCAACGTGGAAGGTGGATCATATTCTTCAAATTCCATCTTCATATCAAGCGCTCTTTCCTGCGCATTCACGGTAGCTATACAGAAAAAAAATGCGGGGATGACAAATAGTTTTTTCATGGCAATAATTACACTTCAAGTTAGTTTGAATAACGACACTGCCTTGTAAAATTTTTCTAAGCGGATAGTTATCCTCTTTAGTGGTTGCGTGCCTTTATATAATGATAAATCGCTAACATTCGGTCGCGATAAAACCGGAAGATTGAGCAAGCCTAATTTATTTTTAACTTGGTGAAGAAATCCAACATGAAAAAACTTTCGATTGTATTCATATGGCTAATAAGCAGCAGCCTTTTGCAAGCCCAGGATCAACTGCTTGAAACAGCTAAAGCAAAAATCGAGTCAAAGGATTTTGAAGGAGCAAAGACAGATTTAAAAAAAATGATAGATGCTGCTCCCAAAAATAAACATGCCTTTAATTTGCGGGGGTTAGCGCGAATGGGCTTGAATGATTTTTACGGTGCCATAGGGGATTTTAATGCAGCCCTGGAAATTGATTCGACGTTGGCAGACCCATGGAACAATCGCGGAGAAGCTAAGATGGCATTGGGCGATGATGACGGCGCAATTCAGGATTTTGACAAGGCCATAAAATTCAATCCAAAGTTTAACAAAGCATACACGAATCGGGGTTTAGCAAAATATAACATCGAGGACTTAAAAGGCGCCTATTTTGATTTCTCAAAAGCGTTGGAGTTGGGACCTGCAGATGCAGATAAATATTTTAACCGTGGTGTTATAAAAGCAGAATTAGGAGAATTTATCAGTGCAATTGATGATTACACAAAAGCAATTGAATTCGAGAAAAAGGATGCCACGCTCTATAACTACCGTGGCGTAGCCCACTATAATGTAGGCAATCTCGACCTCGCGATTGCTGACTACAATGAAGCTCTAAAACTGGATTCAAAAGATGCGCAGACGTTTGAGAATAGGGCTTTAGCCAGGGGTGCAAAAGAAGATTTTAAAGCGGCGTTGGAAGACTACGACAAAGCCATAGAATTAGAACCCGAAGAACCCGAAACATATAACCTAAGAGGTGTAACTAAGTATAATCTCGACGACCACACTGGTGCTATTTCTGACTACACCAAAGCAATCGAATTAGATGCCACCAATCCCGTGTACTTTGATAATCGAGCGTTGAGCAAAACAGAAAAACAGGATTATGCAGGAGCAATAGAAGACTATTCCTCTTCCATTGAGCTATATCCAACCGATCCCGAAACATATTATCAACGCGCCCTGGTAAAAATGAGCATGAACAATAAGTATGATGCATGCTTGGATTTTAAAAGGGCAGAAGAATTAGGCTCTGCAGAAGCAAAAGCAGACATTAAAAAAAACTGCAAATAATATTCAACTGCAATTAGATTTAAGGTATTATTTTTTTACCACAAGAGTTCCGGCTATTATATCATGAAGTCCTTGCTTTTTATCTGTAAAACCAGCCATGATATAGCCGATACCCATAATCATTCCCGAGATAATTTTACAAACATTTCGGACGAGCGATTTTACAAAGTCAAGACTATTGCCGTCTACATCAGTAACTTTCAATCCTAAGGCCAGTTTTCCGACGGTAGCCTGATACTTAGAGGACTCCATCAAACTCCAATACAAAATAGCAATCGCTGATGTCAGAAGCCAGGTAACGCCTGCCACTGCCATCATCCCTCCAACCATTCCCATTGCTTCGGATTCCGACATATTCTCCACGTTTCCCATTTCAGAAGCAAATGTAATTCCGAGAAGGGCGAGAACAGGAACAAAGATGAAAGATTGAACTGCCCATATAATGATGCAGTCGATGATGTAAGCTACAAAGCGCAGCCAGAATCCGGCGTAATTAGTATTCATTGGTTTAAGGGTTAGGTCACTTAAATCTAAAGCATAAAAATCAACGGTGCAACGTTTGTTAAGAGATGATTCTGTTTAATTAACTTTAGCCGTACAACTCTTTTAGAATTATGAAGAAATTTTTTCTGCTCGTTTTAATTCTCTTAAGTGCTGATGTGATAAACGCGCAGAAGCTTCTAAGCCCAAAAGAATTTTTGGGATATGAATTAGGCGATCGGTTTACAATGCACTATCGGGTCATGGATTATTTCAACCACGTGGCGGAGGTTATGCCTAACGTAGAACTCAAGCAGTATGGAAAAACTTATGAACATCGACCTTTGGTATATGCCGTTGTTACCTCTCCGGAAAATTTTAAGGACCTGGAGCAGATAAGATTGAATAATTTAAGAAGGACAGGGTTAGCGGAAGGCGCACCGGTTGGCGATAAAAAAGCTATTATATGGTTAAGCTATAATGTACACGGTAATGAGGCCAGTTCATTAGAAGCATCCATGTTAACCTTATATGAGCTGGCTAATGCAAGCAATATAAAAAGTCAGGAATGGTTAAAGAATACAGTTGTTATCCTGGACCCATGCATAAATCCTGATGGGCGGGATCGTTATGCAAACTTCTATAACCAATATTTTAATCTCCCGGCGAACTCCAATGAGGATGCCAAAGAGCATCATGAGCCCTGGCCGAGGGGAAGATCCAATCATTATTTATTTGACCTAAACAGAGATTGGGCCTGGGGAACACAAATAGAGACAAGACAACGTCTTAAAATTTATAATCAATGGATGCCGCATGTTCATGTTGATTTTCATGAACAGGGATATAATAGTCCATATTATTTTGCACCTGCGGCCGAACCTTATCACGAAGTGATCTCACCTTGGCAGCGGGAATTCCAAACTATTATTGGAAAGAATAACGCCAAATATTTTGATGAAAAAGGATGGTTATATTTTACAAAGGAATTTTTTGACCTTTATTATCCGAGTTATGGTGACACTTATCCAATGTACAATGGAGCCATCGGTATGACTTATGAGCAGGGTGGAGAAAGAGGACTAACTATTACTACCAAGGAAGAGGAGCCTTTGACGTTGAAAGACAGACTGACCCATCATCATACCTCTGGCTTGTCTACGATAGAAATTGTCTCACAGTATGCTAGCCGGGTAGTTGATGAATTTGAAAAATATTTTCGAGAAAATCTTAACACCCCTTCTTCTCCCTATAAAACTTATATCATTAAGGCTGATAACAATGCCGATAAGATCAATAATATAATCCGATGGATGGACCTTCATGAAATAAAATACGGACATCCGGCGGCAGGAAAAGCAATTCGTGGATTTGATTACCAGACGCAAACGGTGTCTGGTTTCAACCTTACAACGGATGATCTAGTGGTAAATATTTATCAGCCAAAGTCGCGCTTCATAACAACGATATTTGAGCCACAATCAAAACTTGTCGATTCTGTCACGTATGATATAACTGCCTGGAATTTGATGTATGCGAACAACTTAAAAGCGTATGCTGTTAATGAGCGGATTAATATTGGCAAGGGATTTCAAATAAAATCAATCAAGAGCCTGTCTACTGTTGATAAGCCCTATACATATATCGTCAAGTATCAAAGTCTAAGAGATGTGGAATTTTTGGCTGCGCTCATGCGAAGTGGAATAAAAGTGCGATCAGCAGAAAAATCATTCTCCATAAATGGTCAAAGTTTTGAGCCTGGTTCGCTTATTATCACCAGAAGAAACAATGAAAATGTGAATGATTTTGATAACACCATCCGAACACTAGCAGAGCAAATGGGCAGAATTTTTTTCACCTCATCCACAGGATTTGTTGAAAAGGGAAAAGATGTAGGCGCTGGCGATGTAAACTATTTGAGGCCTCCTAAAATAGCTGTGCTTTTTGGTGAGCAGACATCATCCCTTTCATCGGGAGAGATCTGGCACTTTTTTGAACAACAAATTCACTATCCCATCACGCAAATTGCTACCGATTATTTTAAAGAAGTTGAATTAAATAAATACGATGTATTAATTGTTCCCGAAGGATCCTACAAAATCATGAATGAAGACGAACTTGATCGAATTTCTTCATGGGTTCGGAATGGAGGAAAATTAATTATTATTGCCAGTGGTCTTAATGCATTCGCAGAAAAGAAAGGGTTTGCATTACAATCCTACGTGACGGAGGCCGAAAGAAGTGATGCTGAAAAAAAAGAAAAACAGTCGAAGGAAAAAGAATTGTTAACACGGTATGAAGATGCCGAACGCAAGCAAATTTCGGACGTGATCTCAGGGGCCATTTATAAAATCACACTGGACACTTCACATCCTCTGGCTTTTGGTGTAGGGAATCCTTACTATACATTAAAAACAAACGAACTGCGTTTTGCCTATTTAGAAAAGGGCTGGAATGTCGGTGTGATAAAAGGAGAGGCAAAACCGATTCAAGGTTTCGCAGGCAAGCACATCAACAAAAAAATGAACAATAGTCTTGTATTTGGTGTCGAAGAAAAAGGCAAAGGCAATGTGG
The DNA here is from genome assembly GCA_963837415.1 of uncultured Bacteroidota bacterium. Taxonomy (GTDB): domain Bacteria; phylum Bacteroidota; class Bacteroidia; order Cytophagales; family Cyclobacteriaceae; genus Chryseolinea. The sequence goes on from CAWING010000013.1 coordinate 1,538,333, forward strand.
TGTACTTAGTCGACAATCCTCTTTTTCGTTGCTTTTGGGAAAATGGAAAGATGATCTTTGCAAACGCCGTTTTTATGGTCGGACAATAATACTAGTTTCGAGTTTTTAGTTTCGGGTTTCGAGTTGTCATATTTATCAAACTCGCAGTAGCGATCCGACCCCAACTTTAAACTCGAAACTTGTAACTGCTAAAGCAACGTCTCCTCTTGATAGTCTTCAGTCAATTCTTCCAGGTAGAAATAGCGGATGTTTATGTTGATAATGGTTTTATAGGGAATGGTGATGTATCGTCCTGGAATTTCATAGTATCTATTTTCGGAAAGATCATCTTGCAACAACCTCCGTTTCGCATCTTTTAAAACAATATTTTCAAGTCCGCCTTCATCTGAAAGCGTAAAATGGATTAGCTCTCCTATATAAATCATTTGTTGGCTACCAACACTGGTCAACACATTTACCAATTTAAAGCTAACTTCCTCTGGATGATCCGGTACCTCGGGAAAATCCAGGAATTCTCCGCTCAATAAATAATGCCAGTCATTGGTAAAACGAAATAACTTGAACTTGCGATCGAACTTAAGCACCCGGATAATTTTACGGCTAATATGGCCGGCAAAAAAAGACACCGTGATCACAAACGTGCAATAGAAAAGGTATGAGAGAAAAACGTCTCCGTAGGCTTCGTTATCTTGCTTAAGTAACGCTGCATTAAGGGTTAGTCTTAAATCGAAGTCAAAATAAAAAACCGAAGCAGCGGCAAGTACTAAGAGATAGGATAAGAAGTGCATGATAATGGACGGAAACAGCGCCCAAAAAACTTCATCTAATATTCCTGAGAATTTTAATTTACGTGAAAATGCTGAAGAAAGGTATGCCCGCTTAAAAGTTATACCGGGTAGAATGAAAAGAAAGAGGAAAAGAGTAGAGACTGCAAACGCCACAACTGGTTCGGGTTTAGCCCAGTTCTCTCACAAAATATACCTTTTCGCCTAGCCGAAAGGTTTTTCCTTCACCATCGATCTCTTTATTAATATCAATTAACTTATAAACAAGCTCGCGGCTCTTCTTTACTTTATTGGATATCCAATTTTGCTTATTGTCAGATCGTGATTTCATAAAATGATTACATAAAGCTTAACGCAAAATATCATAAAAAAGTGACAAATCCGTAAAAACTCATTTCGTCGTCTATCTTTTACTCAACAGATTAGTTACTAGGTCACCAGCTCACGAACTATTTTCCAGACCAATTGGGGTTCAAACCCTTTTTGAATAACATACGTAGCAAGCTTCTCACGCTTCACAAATGGATTCGCTTCATCTAATTGATCCTTTTTTTTCTGATTAACTCTTCAAGTGTTTCCATGTAAGCAGTTTCATCGATTTCTTTTAAACCTGCATTAATACAATTTGGGGTAAGGCCTTTAGCTTCTAGTCTCTGGACAATCTTTATTCTACCCCAGTTTTTTAACCGGAATTTTCCACCAGCAAAAGCTTTAGCAAAACGTTCCTCGTTCAAGTAACCCTCAACAATGAGATGCGTGATGATTTCCTCTACATCATTTGGCCGAACACCTAAATCATAGAGCTTGCTTTTAACTTCCTGGTGAGACCGCTCTTGATAAGCGCAATAATGATAGATTTTTTTCCTGGCTTCAGCAGGGTTGAGAATTTTAGATCCTTTTTGCACGACCGTAAGTTAAGAACGTTCCATATTCCAAATACCTATTCGGATTCAATGATCAACAAATAATGAAGGAAAGGATAAACTTCTGCTATGAGGAACGCTAAAAATGCCGGGCGCTTTGGCGCTGCATCGCGATCTTATTGGGGCTTTATCAATCCTTTATTTTTAAGGATACTGGCAACGAATTTCCGTTCATTCTCGGTATTAAAAATTTTAAAAGGCAAGTAAATCAATTGAGCTTTGTTTACAAACAATACGAAATGATCTTTGCCGATAGAGGCACTTTTAATCTGGTCCCATTTCAAGGGCATACCTTCGCGCGGATTTATTTTCATTAAAATTTGCTGACTGCTGATCTCGTATGAAAATTTTTCGAAAAGCATCTTGCCTTGTTCTAATTGAGTGACACCGTAAAACTGGATCCACCAAAAGAGCAGGTACAGTCCCAAACCCAGCAAAGCACCAATAAACCACCAAATAGACGCGGCACCCGGAATAAAATAGCCAAGGCATATTATTAAAGCACCTACCACTGCTATCCATCCTTGCTTTTTAAGAATAGTCTTAAGAGCCGTGTTGATGTACGTTTTTTTATCGAGTTTGTAATTTTTAGTCTTAACGATCATATTTTGTCAATTCACTTTACTTTTTTAAATCTCTTAACATTAAAATGCCTTTAAGCTTAGATCCAGGCTCTTTACAGTATGGGTTAACGCCCCTACGGAAATGAAATCCACCCCACATTCAGCAACACTTCGAATCGTTTCTTCTGTAATACCTCCGCTCGCTTCAGTTTTATACCTGCCACCAATGAGTTTCACGGCCTCTTTCATTGTGTCTAGCCCCATATTATCCAGCATGATCATGTCTATCCCTCCGGTTCTCAGTACCTCATTAACCTCATTCAGCGTCCGGGTCTCAATTTCAATTACCAGATTTTTATTTCTGGCGCGAAGATAATCTTTTGTTCGATTGATTGCCGGCTCAATACCGCCGGCCATATCAATATGATTGTCCTTCAACATAATCATATCAAAAAGACCTATACGGTGATTAAAACCTCCGCCAATTAATACCGCCCATTTTTCAAGAAGCCGGAAATTCGGGGTGGTTTTGCGCGTATCCAGCAGTTTAGCACGGGTGTTAGCTAACCAGAGAAGCAAGATGATGTGTTTTTGTTGCAATAGCGCTCATGCGTTGCATACAATTGAGCACAAGTCGTTCCGTAGTAAGAATTGATTGAGCTGATCCTTCGACTGTGAAAGCAATGTCACCTTTTTTTACTGGGTGCACCATCTGTAAGTTTTATATCAACCTTCAGAGCTTGCGTCATAAAAATGAAAGATCTGTTCTGCCAGGGTAACACCGGCCAGAATGCCTTCTTCCTTCACTAAAAGTTTGCCCTTTTACTTATTTCGGAGGGAATTGCAGCAAGCGTTGAATGATCTCCATCACCAATATCTTCAGCCAGTGCCGAATTAATGAATTGTTGAAGAAACTCGGCTGTGATATAGTCTGGCTGCATCGGGCAAAAATAGAATGCAGATTTTTAGGATTTGCAGTCCGCCAAGATTTTATCTTCTAACGTTATTCCTTTGCAAAGGAAATCTCATGAACGAGCTGTTGGCTGTTTATCGCTTTGATTTTCATAAAGACACGGTATGTCTCGCTTCCACTTTTGAATTGTCCGATAGCAAATGGCTGACCTCCTTTGGATGACCCTTGGTGAATAATGCTGAACTCTGGCAGGAGGGTGCTGCCTAAAAAAGTCGCGAAAAACGAATTCAGCCTGAGCCTTGCTATACGATTGAACGCTTCCATCAAGGGTAACATCAACGGTTTGATTAAGGTATTTGGAGAGCTCCTTGGCGCTTCCCGCCTTGATTGTTTCTTTCACCTGATCGATCACATCACCCTGAGCAAATACCAAAACACTGTGGAAGTTCAAGAGAAGAAAAAGCAATGCTAAAAGATAACTTTTCATTTTCATTGGTGAATAAGTAGGCTAAAATTATGCCATTGTCGAAAGATAATAAAATATGTGATCCAGGGGCTTTTGATTGCAAACGATTACCGCTATCCATGCGATCTTACTCCCGGTATTCCTTTAATCCTCATTATATTTGCGCCTCTTTGCGAATACTTTGAAACCTACTACGACATGAATAAGAAAGTTTTACTGATGATATTGGATGGATGGGGGATCGCTACCAATAAAGCAGTATCGGCAATCGATCAAGCTAAAACTCCCTTTATTAATTCTTTATACAGTAAATATTCGCATAGTAAGCTCGAGGCTTCCGGATTAGCCGTTGGATTGCCTTTAGGCCAGATGGGCAATTCGGAAGTCGGCCATATGAATATTGGTGCAGGCCGGGTAGTTTACCAGGATCTGGTTCGCGTCAACAAAGCGGTCGAAGAAAAGGAATTGGATAAAAATCCAGTTTTGCTGGATGCATTTGCATACGCCAAAAAAAACAACAAAAGTGTTCATTTCATGGGATTGCTTTCAGATGGGGGAGTGCACTCCCATATAAACCACTTAAAAGGTCTGATCACGATCGCGAACAATAATGGAATAAAAAATCTTTTTATTCACGCCTTTACGGATGGCCGTGATACCGATCCCAAAGCCGGCATTGATTACCTGAAAGCTGTAATAAATCACTTTAAAAACAAGTGGCGGAAAATTGGCCAGCATCATCGGTCGTTATTATGCGATGGATCGGGATAAAAGATGGGAACGTATCAAACTTGCCTATGATCTTCTTGTAAACGGAGTTGGAGAAAAGACACGTGATCCTTTAGGCGCAGTTCAAAAAGCTTATGACAATAATGTAACGGATGAATTTATACAGCCTATTGTCGTTGTGAATGAACAGTTACTCCCCGTGGGACCTATCAAAGAAGGTGACGTTGTGTTGTGTTTTAATTTTCGTACGGATCGCGGAAGAGAAATTACAGAGGTTCTTACTCAACAAGATTTTTCTGAACATGGCATGAAAAAACTACAGCTTTACTACATTACTTTTAGCAATTACGATGATTCATTCAATAACGTCAAGATTCTTTTTAATAAAGACAATCTTGAGAATACGTTAGGAGAGGTCGTGGCTAAGGCTGGCAAGAAACAAATCCGCATTGCGGAAACGGAAAAATACCCTCACGTGACATTCTTTTTTTCCGGTGGAAGGGAGGAGACATTTCCAGGCGAGCTGCGAATACTTTGTCCTTCACCTAAAGTGGCAACTTACGATCTGGCGCCCGAAATGAGCGCCAATGATATAAAGGACAAAATGATAGTGGAGCTAGCTAAAAAAGAATCTGATTTTATCTGTTTGAATTTTGCCAATCCCGATATGGTTGGCCATACTGGAGTTTTTGAAGCTGCTGTAAAGGCTTGCGAAACAGTTGACTCATGTGCCCAGCAAGTCACAGAAGCAGCTCTAAGAAACAATTACTCAACGATCATCATTGCAGATCATGGCAATGCGGATATGATGATCAATGAAGATGGATCTCCAAACACTGCGCATACAACTAACTTGGTACCTTGTATTCTGGTGGACCAGGATTACAAAGGAAAATTGAAAGATGGCACATTAGCCGACCTTGCTCCTACTATCCTAACTTTAATGGGTCTTACCTATACCGGAGCAAATGAATGGAACTATTTTGCTAAATAATGCTAAATAACAATTTCCTATAGTTGTTGAATATTTTGTGAAGGATGAAGCAATGCAATTAAGAAAGAATTTTTTTGCCTTATTATCAATTTTTTTGCCTTGCATGTTCTTTATGTCATGTTCAACAGAAAAAATAAGACCGGCGGGACTTTATAATATTGATAGTCTAATAGCAATTCAAGTTGACTATTTAATTGCTCACAAAGCAACGATGAGTAAAAAAGCGACATTAAATAGATTGGAAAAAATGTCAACGACCGTGCCGAAAAACGCCATGGATTGGAAAAATGAGCTGGCCATTTTTTCAGAGCTGGATGTAATTAACAAACCGATCAACAAGGGAGCCTATAAGGTCGAAAACCAGGCAGACGCTAAAAGTAATTTGAGCATTAAGTCTTTTTATACAACTGCAGATCTGCCTGTGAAATACTTACGAATTTATTATCACCAATCTTTGAATAAGATTCGTAAGATTGAAGCCCAATATAATGACGCAAACTCGCTGTACATGAGTAGTCGTTATTTAGCCATGGAGTTTGAAGATAGTTTCAACAAAACAATATTAACGTCCTATTCAATCAAAGGAGGCCAAAAAATGTTTTTAGACGATTCTGTTCAATACACTATTGGTGTCAATATAATCCTAAAAAATTGATGGTGTATGGCTAAAAGAAATAGCGGGGAAGCGCTAAAGGAAGAAGAAAAAAGGCCTCTTAACTCTAAAAGTCTCAAACAGCTAATAGCGATTTTTAAATTTGCCCTGCCCTATAAAAATTGGTTCGCCATTGGTTTTATATGCCTGGTTTTATCTAGTGCTACCATTCTTGCTTTTCCTTATTTGGCAGGCAAGCTTTTAGACATAGCAAGTGGGAAACCAGTTCCTTATTTTTCTTCCATAAATGAAATTGCTTTGGCACTAATGGTCATTTTATTAATCCAAGGGGTCTTTTCATTTACCCGGGTTTACACATTTTCTGTTGTGAGTGAGCGGTCCCTGGCAGATGTACGAAAGATGGTTTATCAAAAAATCATTTGGCTTCCCTTAAGTTTTTTTGATAACCGTAGGGTAGGTGAGTTGATGAGCCGTATCACCTCAGATGTTAGTACTCTAACCGATATGTTTTCCATTACCCTTGCCGAATTGCTACGCCAATTTTTAACACTCATTTTTGGTATCATTATTATTTTTTACCTCGCGCCAAAACTAACGGGCTTCATGTTGCTGACATTTCCGATTCTCGTCATACTTGCAATGGTATTTGGCAAATACATCCGGAAACTGTCCAAAAAAACACAGGATAAGTTAGCTGAAGCAAATGTTGTAGTGGAAGAATCACTTCAGTCTGTTTCAGTGGTTAAAGCTTTCACAAATGAGATGTTTGAAATTAACCGGTACGCCACAGTGTTACAAGATATGGTACGGGTTGCTATTCACACTGCTCGGTTTCGGGGAATGTTTATTTCTTTTATAATCTTTGCCTTAATCGGTGGTATAGTAGCCGTAGGGTGGTACGGAGCTTCACTTGTGCAGGCAAATGAAATTACGGTGGGTGAATTATTTTCTTTTGTTATTTACACTTCTTTCATCGGGATCTCGATTGGTGGACTGGGAGACATGTACTCGCAATTTCAACGGTGCATCGGAGCGTCAGAACGGTTACTCGAAATTCTGCAAGAAAAGGATGAATCAGGAGATTTGGACACACCCTCCCTTAAACTTCAGGGTAAAATTGAATTTGATGAATATTTCCTTTGCCTATCCTACGCGAAAAGATTTTCGAGTTCTTAAAGAGCTAAATTTTAGAATTGAACCTGGCGAAAAGGTAGCACTCGTTGGGCAAAGCGGTTCCGGAAAATCAACGATCATCAACTTACTGATGCGCTTTTATCCTGTTAGCCAGGGTGCGATTAAGGTTGATGGATCAATCCATTAAAGATTTTAATTTAACAGCCTATCGAAAAAATATAGGCATAGTTCCTCAAGAAGTAATTCTTTTTGGAGGTACTATTCGGGAAAATATCGCGTACGGAAAACCGAACGCGACCTTTGATGAAATCCGAGAAGCTGCACGTCAGGCCAATGCATTGGAGTTTATTGAAAGTTTCCCTGATCGATTTGAGACCTTAGTCGGTGAACGTGGTGTAAAACTTTCTGGAGGCCAACGCCAACGTATCGCTATAGCCAGGGCTATTCTTAAAAATCCTTCCATTCTTATTTTGGATGAGGCTACGAGCTCACTGGATGCGCATTCCGAAGTATTAGTGCAGGAAGCACTGGAAAAGCTAATGGAGGGACGAACTACTATCGTTATTGCCCATCGTCTCAGCACCATTAAAAAGGTTGATCGAATTTTTGTTATACAGGACGGCAGGCTAGCAGAGATGGGTTCGCACATTGAACTCAGTAGTCTAAATAATGGTATTTATCGTAACTTGCTTAACGTTACAATTGCAGTAACTTAAAATCATAAAACGAGAAATTTTTTCAGAGCTGCAAAAAGTAGGGTTATGAATGCTGTTTCAGGAACATTGTTAAGAGATTTTAAGCTTCGTGCGACGCCTAACCGCGAAGAGATATTGCATCTTTTTCTCTTGAAAAATTATGCCCTCTCGCATAGTGATATTGAAAAGGAAATTGATAATTCACTTGATCGTGTAACAGTATACCGAACATTAAAAACGTTTCTTGGACAAGGGACTTATACATAAGGTCCTTGATGACGAAGGAAGTTTAAAATACGCACTTTGCAAGGAAGCCTGCACGGTGGCTGAACATCACCACGATCATGTTCATTTTAAATGTATCAAACTGCGGTCAAACAAATTGCTTAAATATTGAAGTCCCCAGCGATAAAGTTGCCAAAAGGGTATCAGGCCAGCGAGGTAAATTTATTAATACAGGGTATTTGTGAACGTTGCAATCGATAATTTTTTCGCGCTATGGTTTCTTTTGCAAGCGCTTCGGTATAAATCAGCCATGTAAGTTTTTGGGTTTAAAATATATTTGTAGTTTTGAAATCCACAGGCTGTTTAAGATGTATTTTTTAATGTTATAGGCTTGAATAACCGGAAATAATCTCCTTGCTATCATTGGTGAACATACTTCTATTCTCCCTTTTCAGAAACCAGAGTGAAAGGGAGACCATTCTATTTGGGATTTTTGCTTTTATAATAGTTCTTTTTCTTGTTCTTGATTTAGGCATATTTCATAAGAAGGCCCATCGAATTTCCACCAAGTCAGCTTTATACCAATCCATATTTTGGGTTTTGATCTCTACCCTTTTTGGTTTTTTTATTTATAAATATGATGATAGTGGGGCTCAGGGGGCTGTAGAGTATTTCTCAGCTTATTTAACAGAATATGCACTTTCAGTAGATAATATTTTTGTCATTCTACTTATACTTAAGTATTTCCAGGTAAAGGAAGAATACTATCATAAAACTCTTTTTTGGGGAATACTTGGGGCAATTGTTTTTCGAGGGATTTTCATTTTTGTCGGAGGATTTTTGATCAGCAAATTTCACTGCGATACTCTACGTGTTCGGTGTATTTTTAATCTACTCGGGCATTCGAATTTATTTTGAAGACGGGGATCAGAAAATTGAGCCTGAGAAAAATCCGATCATGAAACTCTGCCGAAAATACTTGCCAATCACGCACGAGGATCATGGAGGAAGTTTTATGGTGAGACACAATGGCAAAATAATGTTCACCCCGTTGTTTCTTGTCATTGTTTTGATTGAGACTACAGATCTGATTTTTGCAGTCGATTCTATACCAGCTGCATTTGCGATTACCCAAAATGAATTTTTGGTGTATACTTCAAATATTTTTGCTGTCATGGGTTTGCGTGCAATGTTTTTCTTGTTAGCAGGCATTATTGATAAGTTTTATCTTTTGCAAAAAGGCCTATCCATCATCCTTTTTTTCATTGGCGCAAAGATGCTATTGGAAATATTTGATATTCACGTAGGAGTATATACTTCGTTTTCAGTTATCATCGCTACGCTGACGCTTTCCATTATTTTGTCTGTAATTGTTCCTACGAAAGACTAATCCGGCAGAAGAAGTTAATGAGTAACGACGTAGTTTGAGAATGATGAATAGATAGTAGTGTCGATCACTACTTTGTTAATAGTATTCTCCCGGATTATTCTTTCACTCCCTCAACGAAAAGATTTTTGGGAAGAATCTTCAGCAAAATGGGCAATGTTAAAAATTGCTGTGGCAAAGAGAGTATTCCGAATGTAGGAATAGATTTAAGGACAAGAATAAGCTGTTGTCTTACTTTTTCTTTTTCTTCTAATGAAAGTTCATTAGAACTTGCTTTTTTCATCAGGTAGGAAGCCTCTTCATTCTCTTGAATTTTTTTTAGCAACCGCGTTTTATTTTTATCCGCTAATTTCGAAACCCGTTTTATAAATTGTTCGCTTACCTGCTGATAATCTTGTTTATCCTGAAGGTATTCCAATTCTCCCCAATGGTCCAGCATAAATCCTTCAATGGCAATCATGCTATTTTCGAGATCCTCATCAGAGAAGTTTAGATAATGACAGAACTGTTTTAAAAAGTCAAGCTCAATTTGTTCGACTTTTTTGTCTGCCCAGATCGTTAGAATAGCAATTTCAAGAAAAAATCGCTTGAGAATCCACGAATTTTCCGACGGCAGATTAATGTCTTCAATCGAAAAACCTTCTTCGAAAATTTTCAACGCTTCCTTCCTCCTTTCTTGTGACAAGATCGGTGCTTTCTATGAAATACTCGTATAATCTTCGTTCCTCAGGGGCTACTTCTTTATTAGCGTGAGAAGCTGCTGCAATAACTTTTACAACTGAAAAACGGAGCTCTTCACGTTCATAGCGAAAAAAATCTGCAACGATACGATCTGCATTGGTATGAATCCACTGGCCGAAAATGAATACATCAAGAAATAGCAAACTATTATGGAAAAAATAGATCCAAAAGTTTCCATCAAAATTGCTGGTGTGTTCTATCCGTTTGTCCAAGATCTTTTCAGCAAGCTCGAGGGCAGATTTCTTGCGTCCGAAAATAGTTTTCGTTGATGTGGCTATTTCCGGAAAAATATTGTTATAAAAATTTCCAATACTTTCTACAGTTTTCAAAATAGCATTAGAAAGATCCCCTTCATTTTTTATCGGCTTATCATAAAAGAGCAGCGAACTGCTGATGAGGCTCTCAGCTAGTAGGATTTTTAATTTTTCTTTTTCATCCCACCGATCAATTTCAGGGATGCCCATCGAAGCAACGGATTGCCCGTACATTAATCCTGTAGGTTGAACAAAACGGTAAAGTGTATACTCGGGATGGGAGGTTTTCCGAGTCACTGGATTTGAAAGATCCATTAAGGCACTCTTACGCAACTCTAAGTAAGCCTTGAACCAACCTTTGTCATTAGGTCTCATAAAACCGGTATTCTAGAATTGAAATTACAGATTTTACATCAATTCAAAATACCTTCTTATAAAATGCCTTTCCAGCCCTTAGATTCAATTTTTTTTGCTGCGGCTTCCACTTTTACCTTCAATGATCTTTTGAACTGGTCAATTCTTTTAGAAAGTGCTCTATCGGAAGTGCCCAGGATCTGGGCTGCGAGAATTCCGCCGTTACGGGCTCCGTCTAATGCCACTGTTGCCACGGGAACACCTGCGGGCATTTGCAGTATAGAAAGGAGAGAATCCCATCCGTCGAGTGAATTAGATGATTTAATAGGCACTCCTATGACGGGTAAACTCGTAAAAGCAGCTACCATTCCCGGCAAGTGAGCAGCACCCCCTGCCCCTGCTACAATTACTTTGAGGCCACGACCTCGCGCATTTGAAGCGTAATCCATTAACCTGTGTGGGGTGCGGTGGGCTGAAACAATAGTAAGCTCATAAGGAACGCCTAGTTCTTCCAAGACTTCAGCAGCATCTTTCATTATTTTCAGGTCAGATTGACTGCCCATAATAATTCCTATCAAAGGTTTGCTCATATCATGCAATGACTTTTAAGGTTTGCTTAACAAAATTGGCTTTCTTTTTCAAGCTCTCAACATCGGCATCCACAATAGTTACATGTCCCATTTTTCGAAAAGGCTTTGTAAACCGCTTACCATAGAGGTGAATATGGACTCCAGAAAGCTTCATGACTTCGTCCATTCCTTGATACCGCGCTGATCCTTCAAATCCAGGCTCTCCTAACAAGTTGACCATCGCGCTGGGTACTATCAACCGGGTATCGCCCAAAGGCAAGTTAAGAATGGCACGAAGATGTTGTTCGTATTGCGATGTAACGTTCGCTTCAATGGTCTGATGGCCGCTATTGTGGGGCCTGGGAGCAACTTCATTTACCAGTACCTCACCCTCTGGGGTAACAAACATTTCCACAGCAAGCAACCCGACCAGGTTAAGCTTTTGAATAATTGTTTTCGCTATGCTGTCTGCTTTGGTCAATATTTCTTCAGGGAGGTCGGCTGGCGCAAATAGATATTCGACTAAGTTTTGTACAGGATGAAAAACCATTTCTACCGCCGGGTAGCTGCTAATCTCACCTTGCTCATTACGAGCAGCAATAACAGCGATTTCCTTTTCGAAAGGAATTAACTTTTCCAGAAGGCCCGGAGCATCAAATGCTTTTTGAAGATCAGCGGGCGTTCGGATGATTTGAACCCCTTTACCATCATAACCTTCTCTGCCAAGCTTGTTTACTGCAGGCAGAAACGCGCTTTTACTTTTAACATCCGCTGCATCTTGGACTAAAAGAAATTCTGCTGTTGGGATGTTATGGTCGCGATAAAATTTTTTTTGAATTCTTTTATCCTGAATCAATTCTATTATTTCCGGCTGCGGATATACTTTCTTTCCTTGCTTTACGAGTTGTTTAAGCGCGGCTGTATTTACGTTCTCAATTTCAATAGTAATGACATCGCATGATGTGCCAAACCGCATCACGGTATCAAAGTCGGTGAGCTTGCCATGAAAAAATTCCGCTAACGTTGAGCAAGGAGCGTGATCGTCCGGGTCGAGAACAGCAAAAGGGATATTAAAATCTATTCCAGATTGAATAAGCATTCGGCCTAACTGACCTCCACCTAGGATGCCTAGTTTATAATTCTTTCCAAAAGTATTTGTCAAGCCAAAAAATTTACACGCAATTTAGTGCATCGAAGGGAAAGTCAAAGAGGCCTCCCGTCTATAATCTGTATTGAAATAATACTGTCGCCTACTTGAATTTCATCAACGACTTCCATGCCCTCCAGTACTTCTGCAAAGATCGTGTAACGTCCATCGAGGTGTGGCGTTGGAGAATGTGTGATGAACCATTGAGTTCCTTCTGTATCCTTACCGGCTGACGCCATGCCGATGGTTCCCCTTTTATATCTCAGATGTGAAAATTCAGATCGTATAGAGTAAGCTTCACTTCCCCATCCATCGCCTCGAACGCAACCTGCCTGAACAACAAAGTTAGGTACAACACGATGAAAGAATTTACCATCATAATATTTGTTCATTGCCAATGTAACAAAGTTAGCAACAGACCCAGGGGCTTCCTCCACAAACAACCGTATCGTAATATCTCCTTGTGAAGTTCTAATGATGGCTCTTTGATCATGTGGAATTTTTTTAATCCTATTCCAGGGTATCGCATGATTGAAAGCATTTTTTACTGGCGAAATTTTTCTCCCCTCAAAATAGGCAATGGCCGTTTCCAGTGGGGCGATGGCTTCGAAATCCCTTGGCAACGAAAGTTTATTTCTGGCTTCATGGAGAAATGAAAAATCATTTATCAATACTTTATAGTTCAGCGTGGAATCCGCGAGAGCGCTGGCGATGGTTCCAATGACAGCTGCGTCACCCGTCATTATCGCAGCCTTATAAATCTTAGCGAACGATGACCTTAATGATGCATCGAAATCTTTTCTGTAATTCATAGCCAGCAATGACGTAGCTGCTGAACTTTTAATGATAGGTTCCGTATTTTTAAAAAGCTGCTCTTGTACAAATCCATAGGACATGATGGAGTGCTGCAATGCGATGAGCAATGAAGCTTTTTGATACGGATTTGTTGACTTATTGTACACGCTTCTGATTTCCTCTGCAAGTTCTTTATGATCCGATACTGTTAAAGCTGCCTCATAAAGATTCGCCTGAATCCGCCAGTTTTTTGTTGAGCGGGCAATCCTATTGAGTTCAATCCAAAATTCTTTTGTTATCGTCTCCTTGATTATTTCCGAGGCAGCAATACCTACGTTTATTGATGAATCTTGCAAGGCCTCGATTAATATATCTTTTGTCTGAGGGAATGAAAAGTTTTGAAGTACGCGCACCGCATTTATTCTTACACGGTGGTCAGAATCATGACGAAAAATATCTTTTGCAGCTGCTCGCGATGAGTCTGATTTAACTTTCTTCAAAGACAATACAGAAGCCATTCTCACCTCTGGAGAAATATCATACTTCGCTGACTGGATTATCGCATTTTGATATTGATCAAAATCTTTTGCTCCGCGAGCAAAATAATGGGAAGCGCCAAGCCTTGTTGAATGATCATAGGTTGATTTTAAAAATTCGGCAGCTTTGGCGGTTAAAGCTTTGTCACTCAAATCCCTTATTCCCATTCTATAGTAAGACCATGCTAAACCGCTTCGTGTAATTGTATCATCGGAAGTCAAATCAAGCTTCCACGACTTGGAGACTTTACCGTAAGCTTCAACCATTTCAGCCAGAACAACATCGTCTTTTTCTGCCAAACAAGACTTGTGGAGCAGTTGCTCGCTCTTGCGTGATAGAATTTGTCCAAGAGCAAAAGCTGCTGCCTGTCTGACGTCCCTATCATTATCATACAATAACTTCCCAACAGATTCAGCATAAGTTGAATCCTGAATGGAAGCATAGGCTAAAGCTGCTTCTCTTCGATATGATGGATTTGAATTTTCTAAATAAAATGACAGACTATCACCTAATCTACGGTCTTGAAAATCGGCAATTCGAACAAGGACAGTATCGGCAAACTTATTTGTTGTCCGTAGGCCTTTTTTGCAGGAAAAAACTGTTGCTATGACTGCAATAATAAAAAGGCACCGTATCATTCTAACTAATTCATCAGGTTAAGATGACAGAATTAAAGATAGACATACACCTCGATTGATTATGAAAGAAGCTGAAATACCAGCAACGCAGAAATATACGCAAGCGCAGTCATGTATGTGAGCTGGATTAGCGGCCACTTCCATCCTTTGGTTTCCCGATATACTACCGCTATTGTACTCATGCATTGCATGGCAAAAGTATAAAATACCAGTAGTGAAAATCCAACAGCAGGAGTGAATCTCGGGCCTCCTGTTTCTGGATTTATCTCCGCCTTCATACGCTCTTGTATGGTGGTTGTATCAGAATCATTCACACTTCCTATGCTATAAATGGTGGCCATTGTTCCCACAAAAACTTCGCGAGCAGCAAAAGATGTGATCAGGGCAATTCCAATTTTCCAATCATAGCCCAGCGGTTTGATTACGGGTTCTATGGCCTTTCCTATAATTCCTGCATAAGAATGCTCAAGCTTATATGCTGCAATACGATTGGCCAATCCTTGCTCCGTCAAACGTAAATTCTTGGATTCTTCCAAAACTGTTTCTTGGGCATTTTTTAATTCATCTCCCGGCCCATAGCTCGCCAGCACCCAAAGTATCACTGAAATGGCGAGAATTATTTTGCCGGCTTCCAGAACAAAAGCTTTTGTTTTCTCCACGATTGTATAACCGACATTTGACCATTTTGGAATTCGGTAGGTAGGCAATTCCATGATCAGATAGCTTCGCTCTTTCATTCGTATTAAAATTTTCATCACCCAGGCTGATCCAATGGCGGCTAGAAATCCAAGCAGATACAATCCCATAAGCGCCAGGCCTTGAAGATTAAAAAATCCCAACGCTTTTTGATTAGGTACTATCAATGCGATAAGAATGGTAAACACGGGTAAGCGGGCAGAGCAACTCATCAGCGGTGTAACAAGAATGGTGATGGTTCTTTCTTTCCAGTTATCAATCGTTCGCGTTGCCATGATAGCGGGAATCGCGCAGGCTACACCCGACATAAGTGGAACTACACTTTTTCCATTCAGTCCGAACTTTCGCATCACTTTGTCCATCATAAAAACAACGCGAGCCATATATCCGGATTCTTCGAGAATGGAGATAAATGCAAATAAAATGGCAATCTGTGGAATGAAAATCATGATGCCGCCAATACCGGGAATCACTCCTTCTGCCAATCAAATTGGTCAGCGGACCCGAAGGCAGAACTGAAATTAAATAACTGCTTAGCTGGGCAAATAAATTGTCAATGAAGTCCATGGGCACCTTAGCCCAGGCAAAAATGGATTGAAAGATCAGGAACAGGACAATAAAAAAAATCACATAACCCCAGACCTTGTGAAGTAAAATACGATCTAATCTTGTCGTGAGTTTTTTTCCAGGAATCATCGGAGGCTTTTAGGGTAACTTCATTTAACAAATCCTGAATGTAGCTATACCGTTGAATGGTTTCCGCTCCTTGAAATTTTCCGGGAAAAAATTCATATCGTTTTCGGATGTCCTCAACTACCTTTTGTTTCTCTTTACTTAGAAACTTCAATGATTGTGGCTGCTCTAAAAATTGATAAGCTTCGTAATCATTATCTACACCCAACCGCGCTCGTAATTCTTTCACCGGCTTCTCAGCTTCTTTCCAAACATCATTGATTTGATGTGTTGGAGGGCCTTGTGATTTCCCATGACTTTTTTTAACTCTTCAAGTCCGACACCATTCCGAGCATTAATGGGCACAACAGGTATGCCCAATTTTTTTGATAGTGCATTCAAGTCATAACTAATGCCGGCTTTCGCTGCCAGGTCCATCATATTCAGCGCCAGGATTGTTGGCAAGCCCTATGTCAATAATTTGAGTCAGCAAGAGAAGGCCTCTTTTGACATTTGTGGCATCTACAATAACAACAACTTTATCCGGTGTTGATGGAGAGTGATGGTCTAGTAAAATCTCAGCGACAATTTTTTCGTCTAGACTGCGTGGGTATATGCTGTAAGTACCTGGCAAGTCGATGATTTCAGCTGAGATGTTTTCAGGCAAAAGACAAAAACCTGATTTTTTTTCAACTGTAACCCCTGGAAAATTTCCAATTTTTTGATTGAGGCCAGTAAGATAATTGAAAAGAGAAGACTTCCCTGAGTTGGGATTACCTACCAAAGCAATTTTAAGCTTGCTGGAAGTCACCATTTACTAATTGAGAATTGAAATCGTGGAGGCTTCCTCAAGGCGAAGGGAAAGCTCATATCCAGAAACACTGATGCAAATAGGATCGCCAAAAGCAGCGGTAAAATTAAACCGTATTGCAGCGCCTGGTAAACAGCCCATTTCCATAAGTTTAACGGACAATTGCTCATCTGTAAACCCAGAAACAATGGCAACCTCTCCTGGACGCATTTCGGCCACGTTCTTAACTCGCCCTGGCATCTCTTATTTAGATTAATTTTAAACAAGGCAAATATAGAAGTGGTTCCTATGCTATCCAATCAATTGGTTAGTTTTGAATAATTACGTCCAGGGAATTCTTTTAAAGGCCGATAAATTTTGTCAACCGTGAGTAAGAGCAGGAAAAATAAAGTAAAGTCTAAGAAAATAGACAAAAACAAAGCTGCCTCAGGAAGAAAGAGATGTGGACCTAATCCCATTGATTTTGGCGGAATTCCGCCACGTGACTTAAAAAAGAACTTAGGGTGTGGTTAGTGTCTAAATTCCATCGGACACAAATACCCGCTTTACGCGTTCGCTAATGCTGGTCAAGATTTCGTATGGTATGGTTTTAATTTTAGAAGCCATATTCTGTATCGGTAACTCCATTTCCGAAAATAATAACTTCATCACCCTCCTGAGCATCTATGCCCGTAACATCCACCATCGTCATATCCATGCATACATTGCCAATTACCTTTGCACGATTTCCTCTAATTAAAACTTCTCCAACACCACTGCTGAGTCCTCTGCTAAATCCATCCGCATATCCGATGGCAATAGTTGCCAGCTTTAAGTCTTTTTCCGCAATGCCTTTTCGCCCATAGCCAATACTTTCGCCTTTGGGAATATTTTTGATTTGTGAAATTATAGTTTTTAATGTCGCCACTGGCTTTAACTCCTTAAAATCTTCCCGAGTAGGATCAACCCCATATAGTCCAATACCCAGTCTAACCATATCGAATTGGAGTTGAGGCAATCGAAGGATGCCAGGGGAATTCAGAAGATGATAGAGATGGTTTATAACGTTAAAGACTCTGAAATTAGATCTGCCCACGCTTTAAATTCCTCCGCTTGCTGATTAGAAAATGTATCGTGATCTGCTTCATCTGCGCCGGCAAGATGACTAAAAATAGAAGCCACTCTGAATGTCCGGATTACAGTGCAAGCAATTGAATAACTTCGGGAAGGTCTTTCTTTTCAAATCCCAGCCGATGCATGCCCGTGTCCAATTTCAAATGAATGGTGCATGGCCTATTTTCCAAATAACCGCAATAAAGCATGAAAGATTTTGAAATTATAAATTTCAGGCTCAAGGTTAAAAGCTATCAACGAATCAAAACTATCTTCCGAAGGATTCATCACCATGATCGGAAGTGTGATATTATTTTTTCGTAAGTCCACACCCTCGTCAGCATAGGCTACTCCGAGGTAATCTACTTTGTGATATTGAAGCACATTTGCAACTTCAGGGCTACCGCTTCCATAAGCAAAGGCTTTAACCATCACCATTATTTTGGTTGTTGGTTTTAATCTTGACTTGAAAAAATTCAAGTTGCTGTACCAATGCGCCCAGATCGATTTCCATCACTGTTCCATGAACTTTGCGTTGAAGTCTATTTACAATTTTTTCAAAAGCGAAGGTACGGGCACCTTTTACTAAGATCACTTCTTGATAAATTGATTCAAAATCAAATTGATTCAAGAAGTCTTCGGTCGTTTTAAAAAAAATGGATGTTGACGGAAATAATGATTGATGTTTTGCAAGGACTGGTCCTATACCCACAAAATTTGGAATGTTATTCTTTTCAAGAAGATCAAGTATTTTTTGAACCAAGAGCTCATCCGTTAATCCAGATTCCAAAATATCAGAAAGTATTAACCGTTTTTTTTTCTTTTGATTTTGATGCGTAAGAAATTGAATACTGATCTCCAATCCGCCAAGGTCATTGTTATAGGTGTCGTCAATTAAGTAGCACTGATTGATTCCTTCCTTCATCTCCATCCGCATGGGCACGGAACGCAGGCTATTAATTCCCTGCTGAATTTTTTTAAAGGAATAACCGAGGTAAAGCATAAGGGAGAGACAATGCATACAATTTTCTATCGAAGCCTTGTCTGAAAATGGTAGTTGAACTGTATGATGTTGCTGGTCATATGATACGTAGCAGATATTGCCCTGAAGTGAAATTTTTACATCTGCATTAGTTTTAACACCCCATGAGAAAGTTTTAATACCTGTTTTTTCAATCGCGATTTTGACAGCTTCCTGATCGGCGCAATAAATGAAGATTTCGGAGTTTTTGAAAAGCTTAAGCTTTTCTTCTATTTTTTCGGTGACATTAATGAAAACCCTCGTCATGGGCTGATCCGACATTTGTAAAAATTCCGATCGTAGGTTGAATAACTTTTTCCAGATTTTCCATTTCTCCAGGTTTGGAGATCCCGGCTTCGAATATCACCAATCTGATGATGGGATTGCATTTGCCAAACCGACAGCGGTACCCCTACTTGTGAATTATAACTCCCTGGATTTTTTACGACAATACTGATCTTTCGATAGCATTTGAAAAAGCCATTCCTTTATAATTGTTTTACCGTTGCTTCCCGTTATCCCAATCACCGGATATGAAAAAGCCTTTCGATGAAAGGCTACTAATTTTTGTATGGCCTCAATGGTGCTGGGAACCTGAAGAATATTCGCATCAGGAAAGTCTTCCAGGTTTGACACAGGCTGCTCCACTACAAACTGCCGGATACCTTGATGATACAACGTCGAGAGGTAGGCATGCCCGTCATGACGTTCTCCCTTGATCGCACAGAACAATGTTTCTTTCTGCAGCGAAACTTTTCTACTGTCAATAGAAATTGATTCGATAGGGTAATCTATATTGAAAAGAAGATTCTTCCCTCCCGTTATTTTAATAAGCTGAGAAAAATAAATCATATCAGTAGAGGCGTGCTCCATTGGGTACATTTTTGTCTAGGGAACACAAGACGACTGCATTTTTCTCATCTGAAAAACCGGTTACTAAAATTTCGGAAATAAAATTTGCAATTTTACGAGGTTCAAAATTAACAACACAAATCACCTGCTTACCAATAAGTCTATCCAATGGGTAGTGAATCGTAATCTGGGCGCTTGACGTTTTAACCCCTAATGCGCCGAGATCTACCCAAAGTTTATATGCGGGTCTTTTAGCTTCAGGAAAGGGTTCAGCACGTATAATTGTACCGGCGCGCAGGTCCACTTTTTCAAAATCCGTATAGCTTATAGTGCCCGTAACCATGCTTCTGTCCATAGGAAACTTCAAAATTCTATAAAATTGGCCTATTAAAGCAAAATTCAATATGTTGAACAGATAAAGAAAGTAGTAATACTAGTTTAATTTTGTACTTTTCAGGTGCAAAGAATAAAAATTGGGGCGTTTAAAAAACCATTTTTGAACATGAGGATTAAAATCCATGATATCCTTTTTGTCTTTTTTTTGACTATAGCCTCGTCTGGTGGTTTTGTTCTTGCACAAGAAGCCAATTTTCCTGGAACAGAATCAGAAGACTTGGAAATAGATAAGGAGCAAGAAAAAATGCTCTACACCCCAGGCGAATTGGATCCTACCTTTCGTAAAACGCAGACTTCAACAGAAAAGGATACTGTCGCTATAAAGCCGAGCTTACGGCCTACAAAAGTTCTACCTTCTGACTCAGCAAAGACACCGGTAAAAAGACCTTCCCAAGACGATGATTCAATATTGTCATTTAACTTTCTTTACTACATATTTCAGAAATACAAACTTCAGGATATTGTAGATTAGCACTTCAACATAAGTATAGAATTCTTTAATAATCAGATCTTTTTGTAACAGACAGCTTACCCAATTATACTTGCTTTTTTATTAAGAATTGCTCAAGGTCTTCAAGCTTTAACACACCCTCATAATACGCTTTACCAAAAATTACCGCGAAAATACCCATTTCATTCAATCGCTTAATATCATCTACACCTCTAACACCACCACTTGCCAGCACGCAAATTTCTGGAAAGGCCTGAAGGATCTCTTGGTAAAAACTAAATGCAGGGCCTTCTAAAACTCCATCCCGGGAGACATCGGTAGATTTTACATACTTTAACCCTCTGGAATAAAAATACTCAAGATGATCAAATAATGTAAGATGCGTTGTTTGTCTCCACCCCCGATATAAAAGTTCTTTGGTATTAATATCAACAACATCAGCTCCCAGTGTCATTTTTTCCCGGCCATAGGATACGATCCATGACGCAAAAAGTTCAGGATCGGTAACCGCGATACTGGCGGCTGTAATGTAAGCCGCTCCGTATTCATAGGCTTTGCTAATATCGCCATCTGTGGATATCCCTCCTGTAAAGTCTATTTTAAGGTCGGTGTGACCAGCGATCGCCTCAAGCACATGCCAATTTACAGGACTACCTTTTTCAGCGCCATCCAAGTCGACAAGGTGCACCACTTCAATGCCATGATCTTCAAAGCGTCTGGCAAGATCGAGTGGATTTTCATCATACGCCTTTTCGCTGGAAGGATCACCCTTTCTCATTTTTATCACTTTGCCTTTCCGAATGGCGATTGAAGGAATTACCTGAATCATATTCGCGAAATAAATGGAATTTTGAAGTTGAGCCAAGTTACAACCCTAAGCCGAAAAATCATTTGCAAGCGGGGAAAATATGAAATAATGGGGTCGTTGATCTGACTTGATGCTCTTAAAGTAAAGAATTAATTTAATTTAGCCTAAGACTCTACATCATGCGAAAACTTATTTGCCTTTTATTACTTCTTCATTCCGGCATCGGCTTCCTGTTTGCCCAAGCAAAGACGAGAAGGCTTCCTGGCGTAATTAACCATCCTTCCTTTAGTCTTTATGCGCCCTATATAAGTCACGATGGAAATGCGCTGTTATTTGTCTCGAATAATGGGGAAGATGGCGCCCTCACCATTTCATATACCGCGCGAGAGACCGATTGGTCGGAACCGGTTTCGCTTCCAAAAAATGTGAATCATAGATTAATTTACCTTAAAGGATTTGCCTTGAGCGCGGATGGGAAAAGAATGTATTTCACATCAACAAAATCGCCGGTTATTGGCGGTTATGATATCATGAGCAGTGAACTCAAGGGACATACGTGGTCCGAGCCCCAGAATTTCATGCTTCCCATCAATTCCAAAACCAATGAAGGTTGCCCTTCGATAACACCCGATGGCAATGCGATTTATTTTATGCGTTGCGACAAAATGGATCAGAGCAAGGCATCTGGATGTAAACTTTTTCAGGCGGAGAAAAAGTCTAATGGTCAATGGGGCGAACCTAAAGAATTGCCAGCCAATATAAACACAGGGAATTCACAAACGCCACGCATCATGGCAGATAAAGAAACATTGATATTTTCTTCCGATAAGATGGGCTCAACAAAAGGAGGAATGGACCTTTACGTAACAAAACTTAGCGAGGTACCTGGTCCGATCCAATTCCGATGGATTTTGTAAACACTGAAAATGATGACCAATTTGTAAGTGTTGCCGCTCTGGGAAGATATCTTTTGAAAGAGGCTCCTGGCCCTAGAAAAAATAGTGAGATTGTGGAATTTCTTATTCCAGACGAGCTCCGTCCAAAGGGTATGATGAAAGTGGAAGGGAAGATTACGGATGAAAATAACATAGCTGTACCAGCATACATCACACTAACGGACCTAACAAATCTTAACCGGGTATATAGCGGACGACCGGCCGGTGATGCATCTTATTTTGTTTACTTACGAGAAGGTTCAAAATATGACATGGCAGTCGATCCGGAACAAAGCAAAATAAGTTATTTCACAAAGCAATTTGATTTGACCACGGATAAAATTCCGCAGCGGGAAAAACTAAATGTGGTATTAAAGCAACCATCGGAAGGAGATGAGCTTCTATTGGACATGGTACAATTTAAAGCTGAAACAAGCCAACTCGAACCTTCTTCAGAAACTGAATTGAAAAGATTAGTCAGGGTTATTAAGGCGAATCCTCAGTTGAATTTTGAGATACAGGTGATGTTGAATGGATATGTTGAAGATTCTGTCCGGTCTGCCCCGGATCTTACTGAACTTTTGATTGATTCCCTTCATACTCAGTTCGATGATATTGATTCGTTGGGTCAACTTTATAAACGTGATACTATTATTGTCAAGAGTATTTATCATAACGATCGCACAGCAGCGCAAGCGAAAAGCATTATGGAGTACCTTATCAAGTTGGGTGTGGATGGTAAAACGTTAACGACTTTACATAATGCCATACCGGCATTGCTTCCTGAAAACAGGAAGTTAACCATTAAAGCCGTGGCACGCGCTAAAACTCAATAGGAAAACGGAACAGCAACCAAAGTCTTATCCCAGATTAAAACCATTTCGGCGTCTTCTCCTACTTTTTCAAAGGAGATCGTGAACTGTTCAAACTCGCGTTCCTGTTGTACGGCATGGACCTTTATGGCAAGAACATCTTTGGCAGGATTTCGATTGGCTTCCCCATCAGAACCTATACCCCATTGACCATACTCCGAATTGAAAATAATTTCCCAGGTCTCTTCACCTGGGATAGTCCACAATGTATACTTTCCTTTTTTTAAGGTTTTTCCTTCGATATGAAGGTCTTTGCTTGTTTGGAATGTTGTGGCTTCGTTAGCGCCCGTACGCCATACTTTTTCATAGGGAACCAGCGCGCCAAAAATTTCTCTGTTCTTTTTAAAGGGCCTGTTATAAAACACGTTTATTGTCAGATCTTCGGCATTAAAAGTGACTTCCTCTTCAGGGCTACGTGATTTATCATGTTTCTTAACAAAAAATTTGGCTACAAATCCTAGTATTATCAGCACTGCGACCGCCACCCCAGCAACAATTAGGAATTTTTTCATCATTTCACGGCTTTTGTTTCGGCTTTAAAAACAAGGATAACAAGCTAAAAACAATTTTTGAATCTTTATTTAAAATTAGTGGGAATGACCTACTTTTACATGTCAACAAAAAGATTACTTTATGGACGTATCAGCGTGGTGGCCTTTTTTTGTAGTAATTGCCCTTTTTATTTTAGCCATAATTTCTCCGTGGATATTCCCCAACAAAATGGTTAGCAAAAACAAACACGATAATAAATTTTAAAACTGCTGTTTATAACAGAAGTTGAATAGGTTGAGTTCTGTTCTTCTGTAGCGAATTAAGAATCCTGAACCTGTATCCTTTGATTTACCCTTCTTTCCTGTGTTATATTTACGTAAAGAGCGAATGTTAGTGTGCGCATAATAAGTAGTTGAAAATTCAGCAGTATTTTCCAATTTACCCTTTTTGATTATTGATAATTTGTCTGAATGGCAGTAATCCGGCAGAATGGAAATACTCAGCATTCTCTAATTTATTTTATTTGAACATGTGCGTTTAGATATGGTCTGGAGAATTCTGGTATTTTGTTTCCTTTGCTTTCTTGCCGTTAACGTCCACGGCTCAAAACTTGGGGTTTTCGTTAGCGAATGGAAAAAAGAGAGTTCAGATTCCAATTGAGATTTACAATAACCTTGTCGTGGTGCCCGTCGTCCTGAATGACGCTTTGCCCTTAAAGTTTATTTTAGACACCGGTGTACGCACTACAATTCTTACGCAAAAAACTTTTTCTGACATACTGAATCTCTCGTATTCACGCAAATACACTATTTCCGGGCCCGGTGGTGAAAAATTGGTTGATGCTTATGTAACCAATAATGTATCGATTGATTTGCCAGGTGTGAATGGACGCGGCCATGCGATGTTGGTATTGGCAGAGGATTATCTTGAATTAAGAAATTACTTGGGAACTGATGTACATGGAATTTTGGGCTACGAATTATTCAGTCGTTTCATAATTGAAATCGACTATCAAAAAAAGATGATGACCTTAATGACCCCAGACCGGTTTCGCAAGCGCAGTAAGTTCCAGCCCATCCCGATGGTTATTGAGGATACAAAACCGTACATCATGGCCCCATTGATATTGAAAGATGGAACATCAATCAATGCAAAACTCTTGATGGATTCAGGGGCTAGTCATGGCTTAATGCTTGAAACTACCTCCGACCCTCGAATAAAAGTTCCTGAAGCAAACAGTTAGCAGTCTGATTGGAAGAGGGCTCGGTGGTGAGATTTATGGTAAAGTTGGCCGAATAAAATCGTTAACATTAGGAACAAATACATTGGAAGATGTCATTGTTAATTTTCCTGATCCGAATAGTTATACGACAGCATAAAGATGGGAAATATTTTTAGAAATGGTGCGATAGGAGGGGAAGTAATAAGTCGCTTTACGATTGTTTTTAATTTTCCAAAAGAGAGAATTTATATAAAGAAAAACGCTTCGTTTAAAAATCATTTTTATTACAATCTGAGTGGTATAACAGTTAAGGCTAAAGGTTCTGCTTTAAATATTTTTGAAGTAACTGAAGTACGCGATCAATCTGCATCACAAAAGGGCGGAATTTTACCTGGCGATGAAATTATAAGTGTAAATGGCATCGCGGTCAAAAATCTAGATCTGAATAGTGTAAATGGTTTTTTTAATAGCAAACCGGGTAGGAAGGATAAAGCTTGAAATTTCCCGGAAAGGGGAAAAACTCAAAAAAGAAATTCAACTTCAGGATCAAATTTAAATCAATGCGTTACTTTTAATGACTCAGTTTTCCTTTTTTGATAGACTTTGTTAAGATAGAGTTGGGTCCTGCGGAATTTCAAAGAGTTTTTCACGGTATTATACAATGCATCGGCGGATAAATTCTGCTTCAGCAAATAATCCAAAATACTAGACGCTCCCAAAGCCTCTTGGTAGTTAGAACTTTTCAGAACAGTAATCGGGATGTCTTTTGTCTTTCGATTGCTGGAAAGTTGCTTTACAGTTTGTCTGAAATTCCAGGCGACCAATGTTATCATCAATGAAAATAAAATTCGGATTAAACCGAATAAGTCTTTCCAGGATACTTTTTAAATCAAATGCAATTTCCGTAATGATTTTTTGAGTTCGTACTTGGTTAAGTTTCTCCAGAACAATTCCCAATTCCATGGGATTATTTCCAATTAGTAATACATTCAGGGACTCTAACCCCTCCAAATTTTGAATACTTGTTTTCATAAGCCAACCAGGATTTAAACAGTATATTAACGTAAAAGGTTACTCAACAAGATCTGTTCCGATGCTTAATTTCTCAGCCAATGGTCTTTTTCGTTTTAAATTTTCTCATTTATAGAAAAATTTACCATTCTTGAAGAGAGTAGCAATCATAGGAGGAGGAATTTCAGGGCTGCTTACTGCAATCCAATTAGGAAATGCGAATATTCCTTGTAGCGTGATTGAAAAAAAAATGTATCCATTTCACCGTGTTTGTGGAGAATACATTTCGAACGAAACTGTTCCATTTCTTAAATCTCTCAAACTTTTTCCTGAAGTATTCAGCCCTCCCAGAATACAGCGATTTCAATTATCATCAGTAAATGGTAAAAGCAAAATTCTTGCCACTCGATTTAGGTGGATTTGGGATAAGCCGTTATGCTTTTGATAATTTTTTATACGAGAAAGCAAGTTCCCTGGGAGTAAAATTCTATTTAAAGGAAGAAGTAGAAAAAATAATATTTAGCAACGAAAAATTTGAAATAAAAACCCAATTGAGGCAACTTGAAGCAGACTTAATTATCGGAGCTTTTGGCAAACGGTCCAAAATAGATATTCACCTCAACAGAGATTTTATTCAAAGAAGATCTCCATATGTAGGGGTGAAGTATCACATTAGAACAAATCATCCTGATGATTTAATAGCGCTTCATAATTTCCAGGGTGGATACTGTGGTATAAGTAATGTCGAAGAATGGAAAATCAAATTTATGCTACCTCACGCATCGTGAAAACATTAAGAAGATTCAAGAATATAAGAGAGATGGAGGAGGCTATACTCTTTAAAAATCCTTTCCTTAAAAATATCTTTAATGATTCTAAGTTTCTTTTTGACAAACCTGAGACCATCAATGAAATCTCATTTGAAACCAAACTACCGGTTGAAAATCATATTTTAATGATTGGTGATGCTGCAGGCATGATTACTCCACTTTGTGGTAATGGGATGGCAATGGCAATTCACTCCGCTAAAATTTTAAGTGAGTTGGTAATCGATCATGTAACTAGAAATGATTTTTCACGAATTCAGCTAGAGCGAAAGTATACGCAGGCGTGGAATAAGCTTTTTAAAAAACGCTTATGGATAGGCCGGCAAGTACAAAAATTATTTGGGAATGCATGGGCATCGAACATAGCTGTTAACTCCGCTATCCATGTTCGGCCTCTCGCAAATGTTCTTATTAAGAATACCCATGGAGATCCATTTTGAAAGTTAGATCGAAGTATTGCATTTTTTTGTTGAAAATTATCTACATCCTAATGCAAAATTTTTGAACCCTCATCAGGCGTTTTTACTAATCCATTCTTAAAACGTGCAAAATTTGAGCGTAATTCAAAGGTCAGATAAAATGACCTCAATGGGTATGCAATTTGCCGATGCGAAATAAAAAAATTCACTATGGCAAAGTATTCAAAAGGAGCACAGAAAAAAGTGGAGAAGGTGATGCGCGAAAAAAAACGCGGTACACTTCGAAGCGGAAGGGGTGGAAAAAAAGTGACCAGCAGAAAGCAGGCAATTGCTATCGGTTTATCGGAGGCGCGTAAAAAGGGAGCGAAGGTTCCAAAAAAAGCGGCCAAAAAAACAGCAAGAAAAACCGCTAAAAAGGGTGGCAGAAAAACTGCTAAAAAGAAAAGCAGATAATTTTTAAACAACGCTATTGAAAAGTCTGAGCAACGTGGCTTGAATCAAGAAACAGATAAAGAAAAAAAGCATTCAAGCAAGTTGCCGAAATAAAATTAAGCGCCATAGTATGGCTATAGTCGGCCTTTGCTTTGTCTTTTGAAACTTTGATAAACCAGAATAAAAAATAGGCGGCAACAGGAAAAAGTGCGGATAAAAATATCCACGCGTATTTTTGTGAGAAAAAGACGTTGAAATATAAAACAAATCCAAGTGTCACAATACTAAAGGTTGCACCCACGAAATAAAATGTACCTTTTATACCCAGCAGCCTGCTAATGGTCATATCACCTCGCTTTGCATCTTCTTCGTGCTGATAAATTTGTGTCATTGGATAGTTGGCCCAAAGCATGATAGTACACAAAGCACCTGGTATTAAAATGGAAGCCTTTAAAACATTTTCCAGAGAATAGTTATTGATACCGATGTAACACATGACAAATGTAAAAAGACCCTGAAAAAGTCCGGCCACAAGCCAACCTAGAAATTGGAAATTTTTTTAATCGGATCCCGGGATGACTATACGCTTTAGAGACAAGTCCATAAACAAAAAGCATGAAGGCAAAGGTCACGTTAATCAATACTAACCCCAATACGATTGCGATAGCATCAAAAAGTAAACTGATAGATAATACAGCCCCTTGTTAACCGGTGGTGGATTCTTTAAACCTCCAATGCTTTGTTCATCTTTATCGAAATAACTATTGTATCCGTTGCTTGCAGGGTAAAGGAAAAGATGTACGATAATAAAGGTCCAAAAAATAGACTTCTCACTTATATTCGGGGAAATTGCAAGGCTAAATAGAAAAACAGGTAACAAAAAATAAGAGAAAGGAATACGTAAATGAAGCCATGACGAGGATGAGAACATGTTTTAGTGAATTTATTTACATCGGGAATTGAACAGCTTGCACTAAATTATAGTTTTTTGAAATATAACTAAATAATGAGCTTCATTACCGCCCTCGGGATTGCTAATCCACCAAATAGATTCAGTCAGTCGAAAATAGCCGACTTCATGATCAGGGCTATGGGGTTGACTCAAAACGAAAGTCGATTACTTCGCACCATCTTTAAAGGCAGCGGAATTGATTTCCGCCATTCTGTTCTGCAAGACTATGGATTGGAAAAGGACTTTACCTTTTATTCTAATTCAACAGACTTTGAACCTTTTCCATCTACGGAAAAAAGGTTACTGGCCTTTCGCGAAAATGCGCTCACGTTAAGTGCAAGTGCAATAGATAATATGCTGAAGTCATGTCCCGAATTTTGATATCCAAGAGATAACCCACCTTATTGTAGTTTGTTGCACGGGCATGTATGCTCCGGGCTTGGATATTGATCTGGTGAAAAAATATAATTTGCCGGTATCGGTGCAACGAACCGGTATCAATTTTATGGGATGTTATGCCGCCTTTAATGCGATTGAAGGTTGCTGATGCATTTTGCTATCAGGATAAAAATGCGAAAGTGCTTATTGTTTGCACGGAACTCTGCAGCTTGCACTTTCAAAAAAAACCAACCGAAGATAATTTATTAGCGAATGCTTTATTCGCAGATGGGTCTGCAGCGGTATTAGTGGAATCACAAACAAAACAATCTATAAAACTTAAACCTGAAAGTTTTCATAGCGCCCTGATAGACGAAACGCGATCATGATATGGCATGGACTATTGGCAATCTTGGATTTGAAATGAAATTATCAACGTATGTCCCCTCTATCATCAAAAGCGGTATTGCTAAACTTACGGAAGAATTACTTAGGAAAATTTCAAAAAAAATTTCAGATATCCGATTCTTTGCCATTCATCCCGGGGGAAAAAAAATCCTGGAAAATATTGAAAAAGAGTTGGGAATCCCGAAGGAAAAAAATCAGGCAGCTTATTGCGTTTTGAGAAATTATGGTAATATGTCATCCCCAACCATTTTATTTGTGCTGCATAGCATAATGAAAAATCTTAGGCCTGAAGATAAAGATGAATATATTTTAAGCTTTGCCTTTGGTCCTGGACTTACAATTGAAAGTATGGTATTAAAAATCGAAGTTGATTAAATCATGCCCGATTTTTCCCAACGGTCAAGCGAAATTGAGATCATGGATGACCTTAGTTGCGCTGGCCAGGTGCTTGACCAGACTTTACTCGAGCTGGAAATAATTAACAAATGGCTGGGCGGAAATCGCATCACTATCGATGCTATTGCTGAAATGATTGAATCAGATACAAAAGTGAAAGAGGTGACGATCGTTGATTTAGGTTGTGGCGGAGGAGATATGTTGCGAATAATTGATGCCTGGGCGAAGAAGAAAAAATTGAAAATGAAACTCATCGGAGTAGATGCAAATCCGTATGCCATATCATTCGCAAAAAAAAACCTGAATGAATACCCTCACATTCAATTTCAAACAATGGATATTTTCAGTAAGGATTTTCAAACTCAAAAGTTCGATATTGTAATTGGGACTCTTTTTTATCACCATTTTACAAACGACCAGCTCATCTATTTTTTCAAACGCCTAAAAGACAATGTTAAAATAGGATTTATAATTAATGACATTCATCGTCATTGGCTGGCTTATTATTCGATCAAATTTCTTACCCAAGCATTCTCAAAATCAGCGATGGTAAAATATGACGCGCCGCTTTCCGTTCTGCGGGCCTTTAAGAAAAATGAGCTTATACAAATACTTAAAAGTGCTAACATAACAACCTTCACCATTAACTGGCAATGGGCGTTTCGCTGGCAAGTAATTGCGAAGATGAATGGGACGAATTAATGATCGTTACAAGCCTGTTTTCTCTGGCACAATTTTTCGTACTTTGCATTTAATTCCTCAGTCCAATATGAAATCCTTGAACACTTTTGCTATCGGTTTGAGCATGGTGGCCTGGTATCGGTTGTGCGCCAAGTCCGCTTGGTCAAAAAGTAAAAGAACCATTCAGGGGAAATGCATATGAATCGAATAACAGGTTTTTCCGTGCCACGGGCAAAGGAGTAAGTTCACAAGACAATATCGCGAGAGGGAAGGCGGATATCGAAGCCAAGGCTCAGCTCGCAGGCCAGGTAAATACTACGATGAAACAGGTTGCGGATCAGTATCTTGGACAAACAGAAAATGAAAAAGCAGCTGATGTTGCCGATAAATTTCAAAGTCTGGTAAGACAAGTAATGAACACCAACATGGCCGATTTACGCAAAATGGGAGAAGAAAAATATTTTAACGAGAAACAAATGAATATTCGGTTTTCATTGCCTATGAGATAAAAAAGAATGCTATGTTGCGCTTTATGAAAAAACA
Organism: uncultured Bacteroidota bacterium; assembly: GCA_963837415.1. Lineage (GTDB taxonomy): Bacteria > Bacteroidota > Bacteroidia > Cytophagales > Cyclobacteriaceae > Chryseolinea. The sequence goes on from CAWING010000013.1 coordinate 1,569,162, forward strand.
GGCTAAAGTTGACAAAACAATCGATGAGCGCCAGCGTGAGGTAATTGAAAAAATAATCGACAAGGAAATAGAAAAAGCAGAGAGGCTGAAGAAAGCGACGAGAGTTAACTAAAAATACTTTTACAGGTTGAATTGGACCTGTTGGGTTTAGAGCCTGACAGGTCTTTTTCTTTTTATTAAACAGCTCGCAAGGCTCGTGGTTCGGAAATGTACGGCGGGGTGCCTAACCATAACACGAGCGTCTCTAGGCGCTGAATTTTTGAAATATTGGTCATAAATTGCACCGACTAAATGCATCATGATTCGGGTTTACACGGCAAGTCAGGGAAAAATTACGCAATTCAAAAATATTTCATTTGATGAAATCCGAACCATCGGTAACATTATTTGGATTGATTTACAATCGGCCTCTCCTCAGGAAAAAGAATTTGTAGAGAAAAATTATAAGATCGAATTCTTTACCTCGCTTGAACTTCAGGAAATTGAAAGCAGTTCACGCTTTTTAGAAACAGACGAGACCATTGAAATAAATTTGGGTGTCGTTTCAAGTGATATCGAACTAACGGTTCAGAATATCACTTTCATCTTAAAGGGCACATCCTATTTACCTATCGCCAAGGTGATCTTAGAATTTTTGCAGAAACCGTGCGCAAGCTTAAATCGGTCGTCTTCCGAAATGAAAGAACATGGATTGGATGTTTTTTTATCAATCTTGGAAACTCATATTGACAGCGACGCTGATTTAATCGAAAGCATTAACCGGAAATTAAATCTCATCAGTAAAGAGATGATCGCTCAACGATCTTTAAAGCAAGATCTTCTCCTCGGGATAGCCCAGTTACAGGAGAACGTTATGCTATTGCACGAAACGACGACTGAAAAACAACGTGTAGTAAGTTCATTAATCCGGATACCAGAATTTAACAAAATAGAAAACGAACGGTTGAAGATCATCATGAAGGATATTGCATCGCTGCTTCAGCATTCTCAATTCATCTCAGAGCGCCTGGAATATATGCAGAATACTTTTTTGGGTTTAGTGAATATTGAACAAAACCAAGTTATCAAAATTTTTACTGTTGTTACTGTTGTTTTCATGCCTCCTACGCTCATTGCAAGCATTTACGGAATGAATTTTAAATTTATGCCAGAACTGCAATGGATTACCGGATACCCTTTTGCAATCGGGCTCATGGTTTTTTCTTCTCTTGTTTTTTTATGGTATTTTAAAAGAAAGAAATGGTTGTGAGATTACGATTTTTATACTCCGATTTAATTCAGACAACTTTCCGTTTAGTTCTTTTAAATATCCTCTTTTTCAACTCCATATCGTATGCACAGATAGGCACAGAGATCTATCTTGTTGACATCGCGTTTGAGAATGGAGAGATGGTACTCTCCAATCCGGCAAACATTACCAATCATCCAGGGTACGATAATCAGCCATTTTTTCATCCGGATCTGCCCCTATTATTTTACGTGTCTGCGGATGCAAAAGGAGACACCGATATCATGGAGTTTAACTACGAAATAAATAAAGCGCGTAAATTCAAAGAGACATCTGAGCGCGAATATTCTCCTCAAGTAACGCCAGATAAAAAATTTATCTCCTGCATAATACAGCGGAAGAATGGAGAACAAAATTTAGGTAAGTATCCGGTGGAAGGAGGCGAACCTGTTATATTGATCAATAATTTAACAGTGGGTTATCATGCCTGGGCCGACAATACCACGGTTGTTGTATTCTCTTTACCACAACCTTTTGCCCTACACGTTATCAATTTTAGTCCGTTTGCTGATTCGATTGTAGCCCAAAATATCGGAAGATCGTTGTATAAAATTCCAGATGAACCTGCTATAAGTTTTATTCAAAAAACAGAATCGGAGGAGTGGCTTGTAAAAAAATTCGACACAAAAAATTGGATAGCTTCTACGATCATCAAAAGTTTACCCGGCAAGGAGCATGATATGGCCTGGACGATCGATGGTAAGATTGTTATGAGTGACGAGAAAAAAATTTTTTTCTTTGAACCGGATAAAACAGCCGACTGGAAAGAAGCAAAATTTCAATCTGCTATTTCTTTAAAGACCATTACCCGATTAGCAGTTACTCGGGATGGAAATAAAATGGCTATCGTAGTTAATGAATAAGTTAAAACATATTGCCATATGTGGAAACATTGGCTCTGGAAAAACCACGCTGACGGAAAAACTCGCGAAGCACTATGGGTGGAATCCATTGTATGAATCTGTTGATACCAATCCTTATTTGCGTGACTTTTATCAGGACATGAGTAAATGGGCCTTTCATGTTCAGATTTACTTTTTGAACAGCCGCTTCAAACAGATAAGTGACATATACGGAAGTGATAAACCGACCATACAAGATCGGACGATTTATGAAGATGCTTATATTTTCGCGGCAAACCTTCATCAAAGTGGAAATATTACAGACCGCGATTATCAAAGTTACCTGGACATTTTTAGTTCTATGATTAATTTTGTAAAGCCTCCTGATTTGCTGATTTACTTAAAGGCTGACATACCTAAGTTGGTAAGACAGATTGAAAAAAGAGGTAGAGATTTTGAATATTCTATCAGACTCGATTATCTAAGGAAATTGAACAAGCAGTATGAAAATTGGATTAGTAATTATAAAGATGGAAAACTTTTAATTATTGATACTAATCATCTTGACTTTGTAGAGAACATCGATGATTTCAGTTTTATTGTTGATAAAGTTGATTTGGAATTAAATAACCTTTTTGGAATTTAATTCCGGATCACTTTTCGCAAAACGATCCTCTCGCTATCCATAACTTTTTGATATCGACTGATAAAAATCCCCCTTGAACACCGGGATCGGATTCTGGTATTGCATTTTTCAAATCACCTTTTAGAATTAAGATATTGCCGCCGGTTTCAAAAGATCCTTCAGTGATAACGTTGCCCTCTTCCAGTCCGCGAATATATTCTTGATGCTGCTTCAAATGCGCCGAAACATTTTCATTTTTAGCTTTAGCTGTAGGGCTGAACCGTATGAAATGATAGGTCACCATTTCATACGGTTCTTTCGCGATACAAACGGAGCCAATGCGAGGTGTATAAGGAAGAATTTCTATATTCCATCGTCTCGCCTGAACACCGGGGTCGGTGCTTAACCATTGGTCCGCCTCATCTAACGAGGTCGTGTTAAGAATAAAAATTCCGCCCCCATTTTCGAATGGTCCTGCTACAATAAGTTTTCCTTCCTTTGCCAGGCGTTCAATATTAGCCATATGGCCTTGCATAATTTTATCCAGTTGCTCTTTTGGCAATGATTCGGCATCCGATTTTTTATGAAGAAAGACAAAAGAATAACTTTTTTGTTGGCTATAACTGGAAAGAGTAAAAGCATAAAGAAAACAAAATAGTATAAATTTCATGGCCGTTGAATTTAACAGGGAAGCTAAAACGGTATTTTACGTATTGAAAATTTTGACAACAGAATATTCGTGTTCCGGTAAAATTAACCTCTTAAAAGGAAAAATAGCTGGTTGAATCAATGCTACGAAGAACTACCTCATTTTTTCGTGATCATTAAAATGCCGACTAAAATTAAAGCAGTTCCGACCAGCTGAAGCAAGTGAATAGGCTCTTGTAAAAAGAAGTACGCTTGAATAATCGTAGAAACCGGTCCTATGCTTCCTACAATTGCAGCGTTGTTTGACCCTACTCTTTTGATACCCTCTGTTACCAGATAAGACGGAATAACGGTACCTATAATTGCCATTAAAAAACTATAGGTATAAACCTCCTTGTTCAATGTAAATAGAGAATTATCGTTTGTAATTAAGAAATGAAGGATGACGGCTAAGCAAGCAAAACTCATGGCATAACTATTAAACTTAGCAGCTCCTAGTGTAGGTATCAATCGTCCGCTTCCGACAATATAAATGGCATAGGTTACTGCGCAAGTGAATATCAATACGGCACCCAGGTAAAAATTTTCACTGTGTTCATCAAAATTAATCTCACCCCAAAACGCGATGGTCAGACCGGCATACGTAATAATAAGTGCGAGCCATTGTACGAATGTAATTTTGACCTTAAAAATAAGGGCGGATATTAACAACACCAGGGTAGGATAAATAAAAAGAATTAATCGTTCGATACCAGCCGTTACATATTGCAAACCCCAGAAATCTAACAAGCTGCTCACGTAATATCCCAGGCATCCAACACCAGCGACAGCCAACCATTGTTTTGGAGTAAACCGAACGTTTTCATTTTGGTTTGATGACCACCATGCGGATACAACAAAAAAAGGTAGAGAGAAAATCATCCGCAATGCCAGCAGTGTAACGGGATCCACGTTGGTATCGCGATAGGCAAGTTTCACAAAAATGGCCTTTGTGGAAAAACAAATCGCGCCCAGCAAGCAGATCATTACACCGGCGAAGAAGTGGGGATAAGATTTGTTTTTAGGCATGAATTATCCTCGAATGGGAATTGATTATGTATTGAGAAGTTGATTTTAATTTTTCAGCTTATTGTACAGAAATAGAAGAAGGGAAATTATGATACTTATTATAATACTCGTTGTAAGCGGGAAATAAAGTTTAAAATTTTCTTTTTCTATGGTGAAGTCGCCAGGAAGTTTACCTAAATAAGGAATTTTCGGAAGATAGGTTATTAAAAGTCCAGCGAGGATACAAACAATTCCAATGATAATAAGCAATTTACCCATGAGTGATTTATTCCGTGAAATTTAGCCTATAGAAAGTATCATTCAAATGAACAAAGGAAAGCTTTATCTGATTCCCAATGTTATAGCCCACCATACTTTCAATGATGTTATTCCCGCCCATATTCGCAATGCCCTGCCGGGGATCAGGCATTTCTTGGCGGAGGACATACGAACTGCTCGAAGATATTTAAGCGATCTAAAAATATACGAATCCATTGAAGCTTTAAATTTTCAAGTGCTCAATAAAGAAACAAAACGCGAAGATTTGATCACCTTCTTTGACCCCGTTTTTCAGGGATTGAACGTGGGTATTATTTCAGAAGCAGGTTGTCCGGGAATTGCAGATCCTGGAGCATTGGCGGCAAAATTTGCGCATGAAAACGAAATTCAGGTCATACCCCTAGTTGGTCCTTCTTCAATTTTCCTGGCGCTAATGGCGTCTGGGCTAAATGGCCAGCGGTTTGCTTTTCATGGCTATTTGCCCATTGAAGCAAGAGAGTGTGCAAAAGTTATTCATGCCTTAGAAAAGCAATCACGCGAAAACAATCAAACCCAGATTTTTATAGAAACTCCCTATCGGAATAATCATCTGAAAGAGTTGCTCATAAAAAATTTGAAAGACGAGACGGCACTTTGCATCGCAGTTGAAATTACAGGTCAAGAGGAAGCCATTCGGACTTTTCCCGTTAAAAAATGGAAAAATATGCGTAATGAACTACCAAAGGCGCCTGCCGTTTTTCTCTTTTTATCCATTTAACTCGATTGCAGACCTTTTTTGGTTTTCATTAAATCAATCTAAATTTGGCCTTCAATTTTTTTACGCTATAATTACAAAAAATATAAAATCCTTATGCCGTATTTATTCACTTCAGAATCCGTTTCGGAGGGCCATCCCGACAAAGTTGCAGACCAGATTTCAGATGCGCTTATCGATTATTTTTTAGCCTATGATCCTAACTCAAAAGTTGCTTGCGAGACATTGGTAACAACAGGTCAGGTGATTTTGGCGGGTGAAGTTAAATCCGAAGCCTATCTTGACGTGCAGGATATTGCACGTGAAGTGATTCGTAAAATAGGGTATACGAAAAGTGAATATATGTTCGAGGCGAATTCTTGCGGTATTGTATCCGCGATTCACGAACAATCTCCTGATATTAATCAGGGAGTTGAACGACGAAAAAAGGAAGACCAAGGTGCGGGAGATCAAGGTATGATGTTTGGATATGCTACAAACGAAACGGATAATTTCATGCCTTTACCTTTGGAACTCGCGCACTTGTTATTGCGTGAACTTTCGCATTTGAGAAGAGAAGGAAAGTTAATGACTTACCTGCGTCCAGATGCCAAATCCCAAGTGACCATTGAATACAATGACGAAAACAAACCTGAACGAATCGATACCATTGTAATTTCCACACAACACGATGATTTTGCTAAGGATGCAGCCATGCTAAGCAAAATCAAAGACGATGTAATTAATATCGTTATACCAAGAATTAAAAAGAAACTGCCAAAACGAGTTCAAAAACTTTTTGGTTACGATATTAAATACCACGTAAACCCTACCGGAAAATTTGTAATTGGTGGCCCTCACGGAGATACCGGACTAACAGGCCGTAAAATTATTGTTGATACATATGGAGGAAAAGGTGCGCATGGTGGTGGAGCGTTTTCTGGAAAAGATCCATCTAAGGTAGATCGTTCTGCAGCGTATGCCACTCGTCACATAGCGAAAAATTTAGTAGCTGCAGGTGTCTGTGATGAAGTGCTTGTGCAGGTGGCTTATGCTATTGGTGTCGCCCAGCCTGTCGGACTATACGTAAACACGTACGGCACTGCAAAAGTTGGCCAGAATGATGGAGAAATCGCAAAGCGCGTGGCTAAGATTTTTGACATGCGTCCTTATTTTATTGAGCAACGTTTTAGCCTAAGAACTCCTATTTATTCTGAGACGGCTGCGTATGGTCACATGGGCCGTGAACCTAAAATGGTTGAGAAAATTTTTAACAAAGGAAAGAAAAGCGAGAAGAAAGTAAAAGTAGAATTGTTCCCGTGGGAAAAACTAGACTACGTTGATCAGGTGAAGAAAGCTTTTAAACTTAACTAAAAATAAGAGGGCTCGGAAAGAGCCCTTTTTTTTTATGACGTCAAAATAAATTATACCCTACCGCTTTTTACTTTTGTTTTAAACTTTTTCAGTTGCATGCGTAAAGCATTCGTGGCAAGATCCGTTGCGGCTTCAAAAGATTTTGCTTTTTCTATAGCGAAAAGCTGATTGCCAGGGACACGTAATTTAATTTCTACCGTTTTATTTTCAATCCCTTCATTGTTTAGACGCAGAAAGACTTCGCCATCTACCATCCGGTCATAAAATGTTTCCAACTTATCAAGCTTCTTTTGAATAAACGTAATCAGTTTACTGTCTGCATCGAAGTGAATGGAATGAACTTGTAACTTCATAGTTGTAAAAATTTAAGTGAAACAATTAAAAAAAACTTGTTTGCGTTGTTGGTCTACACTACTCATTACGTATTATCTTATCATGCAGTTAAGTTTTATGTGATCTATTTCATTTACAGTTCATGCTTTTGGATGAGCCTGGTCAAAAACTTTTTTCAATTTCTCCATGGAATTGTGCGTGTAAACTTGCGTTGCGGCAAGACTGCTATGACCTAGCAAATCTTTTACAGCATTAATTTCAGCACCTTTATTTAGCAAATGTGTGGCATACGTATGTCGTAGAACGTGAGGACTTGTTTTTTCAGAAGAAGTTGTTTTTAGATATTCTTTTACGCGGCGGTAAATCATCATAGGATAACAAGGCTCACCTTTTTCAGTAACGAAAAAAAATCCATGATCTTTCAATTCAACTTCCTTATTTCTAATCGACATATATTCTTTCAAGATTGAAACGATACTTTTGGAAAAAGGAATTATTCTTTCTTTGTTTCTTTTCCCAAGAACCTTTAAAGTCCGATTGCTTAAATCAATTTGATTCTCCTTCAACGCGATGAGCTCAGAAAGACGAATACCAGTAGCGTAAAATAATTCAAGTATCAGTTTGTCGCGCACATCGCGGAAAGTATCACCAAACAAAGTATGGTCCAGCATTTTTATCATCTCTCCTTCCTTAATAAAACTTGGCAGTTTCTTTTTTGTTTTCAGCACTTTGATTTTCATCATGGGATCTTTACTGATGAATTCCTGGCGAAGGAGAAATTTGTAGAACGATCGCAGACAGGCGATTTTTCGATTTACCGATAAAGGTTCGATGCCATTTTCAACGAGATTAATTATCCAGGAACGGATTAAACCGTAATCAGCTGTTTCTGGTTTGGATTCGGGAAAAATGTTAAGGATGAAGTCTTCGAATTGTTGAAGATCAATTTTGTAAGCCAATACCGTATGACGACTTACACGTTTTTCGAATTCGAGATATTTAAGGAAGGAATCTGTCATGCTACTACGCCAAACCCATCGGTCAATAGTAGCAATGTAAAAAAATAATCCCCTTTAAGAAAGACTTAAAGGGGATATATGTGTATAACATGTGGATAACGCTGTGATCTATCCACAAATGAAGCGTTCCTAAATTAGGAATTGCTTTCTTTAAGCTTTTGTTGCTCCCGGTAAGCTGCACGAATAATCTCGCTTCTGCGGGTAATAGAAGGCTTTTCAAAAGAAGTACGAGCGCGCAACTCTTTCAAAACTCCTGTTTTTTCAAATTTCTTTTTAAAGCGTTTTAATGCTTTATCAATCGATTCGTTTTCCTTTACATTGACAATTAACATAGTTACTATTTAGGGGTGCAAATATAAGCGAAACAAAGCAATTCTTCCAAGATTTATTTGAGAATCGCTCGCGAAATGACCAGTTTTTGGATTTCGGACGTCCCCTCGCCTATTGTGCAAAGTTTCGCATCGCGGTAGTACTTTTCAGCGGGAAAATCTTTCGTATACCCATAACCTCCAAAAATCTGCACACCTTCTGTTGCCACCTCCACGGCCACTTCAGACGCATATAGTTTAGCCATAGCCGATTCCTTCCGAACATTGTATCCTTTGTTTTTTAAATCGCCAGCCCGAAATGTAAGCAGTTTTGCTGCTTCAATTTTGGTGGCCATATCCGCCAACTTAAAGGCAATTCCCTGGAATTTTGAAATGGGCTGATTGAACTGATGACGTTCTTTGGAATATTGCAATGCAGCCTCATACGCTCCGATCGCAATTCCTAAACTTAACGAAGCAATGGAAATGCGGCCCCCATCCAAAACTTTCATGGCCTGAATAAATCCCTCCCCTTCATTGCCTAGCATTTGTGACTTATGAATCCGGCAGTCGGAAAAAATCAATTCTGCTGTTTCCGACGCCCGCATACCTAGTTTATTTTCTTTTTTGCCTGAAGAAAAACCAGTGGTACCCTTTTCGATGACAAAGGCTGACATACCTTTCGAATCACCCAACTCGCCTGTACGGACTATAGCGACAGCCACATGGCCCGATTTGCCATGCGTTATAAAATTTTTAGCGCCATTAATAATGAAATGATCTCCATCTTTTTGAGCAACTGTTCGCATATTACCGGAATCGGAACCTGTGTTGGGTTCGGTCAAGCCCCATGCCCCAATCCATTCGGCAGTCGCTAGCTTGGGAACATATTTTTTCTTTTGTTCTTCGTTACCAAATTGCAAAATATGATTGGTGCACAACGAATTATGCGCTGCCATGGATAAGCCAATGGAGCCGTCAATTTTTGATATCTCCATTAGCGCAGTAATATATTCCAGGTATCCAAAACCAGCTCCACCATAGATTTCAGGAACCATTACACCCATTAGTCCCAATGCTCCCATTTTTTGAAATAAAGCGATGGGAAATTCCTGGCTTTCATCCCATTGCATCATGTTTGGCTTGATTTCGCGAGCACCGAAATCTCTTACCATTTGTGTAATCAGGTGTTGATTTTCGGTTTCAAAAAAATTGATCATTCGATTGCGATTACAGGAAAGTGTTAAAGAGAAGCCAAAAATAGACTAATTAACATAACTAACAAACAAGTGTTAGTGTCCCAATTTTTTTAGACGTCCCATTTTAAGCAGTTTACTAATGAATAAAAGTTATAATTTGCCAGTTCATTAAAATTCTATTTCATGAAGATAGCAGTAATAGGTACAGGTTATGTTGGCCTTGTTACCGGAACCTGTTTCGCAGAAACAGGAAACACCGTTACTTGTGTAGACATTGATCAGGAGAAAATAAAAAAACTTCAACAAGGAATAATTACCATTTATGAACCTGGCCTGGAACAATTATTTGAGCGTAATATAAAACAGGATAGACTACACTTCACAACAAACTTAGAACAAGGCATCGCTGACGCCAAAATAATTTTCTTAGCCTTGCCTACTCCTCCGGGAGAAGATGGATCTGCAGATTTAAAATACATTCTTAAAGTAGCGGAAGACTTGGGTCCCCTTCTTAAAAGTTACACCGTACTCGTGGATAAGAGTACAGTGCCAGTGGGGACAACCGAAAAAGTAAGAGCGAAGATTGCAACCCACGCAAAGGTTGATTTTGATGTTGTGTCCAACCCTGAATTTTTAAGAGAAGGTGTTGCCGTTGAGGATTTCATGAAGCCTGATCGGGTAGTAATTGGCACCACGTCACCTCGAGCGCGTAAAGTTATGGAGGCCCTTTACGCTCCATTTGTGCGACAAGGTAACCCCATAATTTTTATGGATGACCGGTCTGCCGAACTCACTAAATATGCGGCCAATTCTTTTTTGGCGACCAAAATTACGTTTATGAATGAGATTGCCAATTTATGTGAATTGCTGGGAGCCGACGTGGATTCGGTACGAAAAGGAGTAGGAACTGATAGCCGGATCGGAAAAAGATTTCTGTTTCCAGGCATAGGTTACGGCGGAAGCTGTTTCCCAAAGGATGTCCAAGCCCTCGCCAAATCCTCAAAGGATGCAAAATATGATTTCAAAATCCTGAATGCTGTGATGGATGTCAATGAGGATCAAAAGACACGGCTAATTCCGCGGATTAAAGAATATTTTAAAGGAGGTTTGAAAGGGAAGACAATTGCAGTATGGGGCCTGTCCTTCAAACCACACACAGATGATATTCGGGAAGCTCCCGCGCTTTATAATATTGAAACGCTCCTGAAAGAAGGCGCCATAGTTAAAGTCCACGATCCGGAAGCAATGGAGAACGTAAAAAAAGTTATGGGCAGTAAAATCCAATATTGCGAGACACCCTATGAAGCAGCTCAAGATGCTGATGCGATTTTTATTGCGACCGAATGGCCGGAATTTCGTACTCCGGATTTTGAAAAGCTTGCAGGTATCCTAAAAAACAAAGTAATTTTTGATGGTAGAAATTTATATGATCTAACAGCTATGAAAGAATTGGGCTACTCTTACTATAGCATTGGAAGGGAGGTAATTAATGGCTAAGCAACGCGTATTAATTACAGGTGGCGCTGGCTTCCTTGGCTCCCATCTGTGCGACAGGTTTATCAAAGAAGGGTTTCATGTAATAGCTATGGATAACCTCATCACAGGTGATCTTCGAAACATTGAGCATTTGTTTAAGCACTCTGATTTTGAATTTTATCATCAGGATGTTTCGACCTTTGTTCATATTCCAGGCGAGCTTCATTACATTCTTCATTTTGCTTCGCCAGCAAGCCCGATAGATTATCTGAAGATCCCTATACAAACTTTAAAAGTAAGCTCATTAGGCACACATAACTTGCTAGGTCTAGCGCGTGCAAAAAAAGCGCGGATCCTGGTGGCGTCAACTTCTGAAGTCTATGGGGATCCTCTTGTACACCCACAAGTGGAAGAGTATTATGGAAATGTAAATCCCATTGGACCCCGCGGCGTTTATGATGAAGCGAAACGCTTTCAGGAGGCTATAACGATGGCTTACCATACCTATCATAATCTCGAAACTCGGATCATTAGAATATTTAATACCTATGGACCGCGTATGCGACTGAATGATGGACGAGTATTGCCAGCTTTCATAGGACAAGCTTTGCGTGGCGAAGACCTAACTGTTTTTGGGGACGGATCACAAACCCGCTCATTTTGCTATGTGGATGATGAAGTTGATGGCATTTTTAGACTGCTGATGTCAGACTATCATTTGCCGATGAACATTGGCAATCCTAATGAAATAACCATCGGGGACTTTGCAGAAGAAATTGTAAAGCTTACAGGGACTAAACAGAAGGTGGTGTACAAACCATTACCTCAGGATGATCCCAAGCAGACGGCAACCTAACATTGATAAGGCGAGAAAGATTTTAGGATGGGAACCTAAAGTTTCCAGGTCAGAGGGATTAAAAATCACCTACGAGTATTTTAAATCGCTACCACAAGAAGTACTCTATCAGCGAGATCATAAAAATTTCGAAAAGTATATTCGTTAAACCTATTCATGTCAAAGCGGAACATTTTAATAACTGGAGGTGCAGGATTTATTGGATCACATGTGGTACGCTTGTTTGTTAACAAATATCCGGCATACTCCATCATAAATTTTGATAAGCTTACGTACGCCGGCAATCTTGAAAATCTAAGAGACGTCGAACATGCCACCAATTACACCTTTGAAAAAGGTGATATACTGGATCTGGAATTTATATATGAAACGTTCAGAAAATATGAAATTAACAGCGTTATCCATTTAGCAGCAGAATCACATGTGGATCGCTCGTTACACAATCCCAATGAGTTTGCGCTAACTAATATTATCGGTACGCTAAACCTGTTACGCGCAGCGCAGGCAGCATGGCACGAAAATTTTCAGGATAAGCTTTTTTATCAAATTTCTACAGACGAAGTATACGGTTCTGCCGAGCATGGAGAATTTTTTACCGAGGACACGTCGATTGACCCTAAATCACCCTACTCCGCTTCGAAAGCAAGCAGTGATCATTTTGTTAGCTGCATTCAACAATAGTTTTGGATTGCCGACTGTCATTAGTCGATGCTCTAACAATTATGGTCCCTATCATTTTCCTGAAAAATTAATTCCCTTACTGATAAACAATATTTTAAATAACAAACCGCTGCCCGTTTATGGAAAAGGCGAAAATATCCGCGATTGGTTATATGTTGAAGATCACGCGCGAGCCATAGATGCCATATTTCATAAAGGAAAAAAAGGAGAGGTTTATAATATCGGCGGAAACAATGAGTGGAAAAATATTGATCTGGTAAATTTTCTATGCCACATCATGGATAAAAAATTAGGGAAGGAAGAAGGGACCTCCGCTTCTCTGATAACATATGTGAAAGACAGAGCTGGGCACGATTTGCGGTATGCCATAGATGCCTCAAAATTGATTAGTGAAACAGGATGGCGTCCAGAAGTTACTTTTGAAGTAGGACTAGAGAAAACGGTTGACTGGTTTTTGGCGAATCAGCAATGGTTAGAGAACGTAACCTCTGGTGCCTATCTTCAATACTATACGTCCATGTATCAAGGCCGATGAACGGTTAGGTTTCGAGTTTACCGTTTAGAGTTTCGAGTTAAGGTTAGATTGGAAACAAAGCTTAACAAAAACCTCCATGATCTGTCATTGGCAAAACACTCAAACTTTATACCGACAAGTTGGAATAGCTCGAAACTTAAACACCTAAATAATTAAACACATAAACACATTTAGATGAAAGGTATAATTCTTGCAGGCGGCTCAGGCACGCGGCTTTATCCATTAACACTAGCCCTAAGCAAGCAACTCATGCCGTTGTATGATAAGCCAATGATTTATTATCCGTTGTCAGTGCTCATGATGGCAGGGATTCGTGAAATTCTAATTATTTCCACTCCGCACGATATGCCGATGTTCCAGAAGTTGCTGGGAGATGGAAAGAATTTGGGTTGTTCGTTTACTTATGCCATTCAGCCTAAACCCGAAGGTCTTGCACAGGCATTTATTATTGGGGAAGAGTTTGTAGGGGATAGAGAAAGTTGCGTTGATTTTAGGAGACAATATTTTTCATGGATCAGGGTTCCAAAAACTCATACAATCCATCATGATCCCGATGGAGGGGTTGTATTTGCCTATCATGTTCTGGATCCTGAACGTTACGGTGTCGTTGAATTTGATGAAAATAAAAAGGTTATTTCAATTGAAGAGAAGCCGAAACATCCTAAATCAAACTATGCGGTGCCGGGATTGTACTTCTATGACAACGAGGTCATTTCCATTTCCAAAACCTTGAAGCCAAGCGCCCGTGGTGAGTTGGAGATCACTGCAGTTAACAATGAATACCTTAAACGCGGAAAATTAAAGGTTGCTCCCATGAGCCGTGGTACCGCATGGCTGGATACAGGAACATTTGATTCACTCATGCAGGCTTCCAATTTTGTTCAGGTTATAGAGCATCGGCAGGGGTTAAAAATCGGATGTATAGAGGAAATAGCGTTCCGCAAGGGTTTTATCACTAAAGACCAATTGCTTGATTTGGCTAAACCTCTGGAAAAAAGCGGTTATGGGCTTTATCTGAAGAATCTTCCGCATTATATTTAAATCGATTCAACAAATTGAGTTTGGTTTTTGAGGAAAAGTAAAAAAGATTTACTTTTGCCGAAGTTTCTGGAAAATATTCTTTTGCAGGGGGCGGTAGTCCCCTTTTTGTTTATAGAAACTTTTAAATGGAAATTGTTGAAGAAATCAGAAGGATAATTACGACAAAATTAACTGACCCAAGTCAGTTTATTGTTGACGTAATAAGCGTCGGGCCACAAGGGTGCTTAAAAAAGTTCTGATTATAGTAGATAGCGATAAAGGAATGACAATTGAGGATTGTGCAAATCTCAGCCGAGAACTTTCAAAAACGTTAGACGATTCGCCGTTATTTGAGGAGAGTTATATGCTTGAAGTTTCAACGCCAGGCCTGGATCAACCTTTGAAGTTAAAGCGACAGTATTTTAAAAATATTGGAAGAAGGTTAAAAGTCGTTTTGCCTCAAACAGTATTTTGAAGGGAAGGCTTGATAGAAGTCACGGAGGAAATAATAAGGATAGATCAGGAAATTGGTTCAGGAAAACAAAAAGAAATTAAGACAATAGATTTACCATTTTCAGAAATCGAGAAAACATTTGTGTTAGTAAGTTTCAAATAGATTATAACCATGGATGCACATGAATTAATTCAGTCATTTGCTGAATTCGCAAAACAGAAAAACATTGATCGACCCACCATGATCCGGATTCTTGGAGGATGTTTTTCGCAACATGATTAAGAAAAAATTCGGATCAGATGAGAAATTCGACATCATCGTGAACTCCGACAAAGGCGATTTGGAAATTTATCGCTTCCGCGAAATTGTGGACGACGACTCGGAAGACATTTGGGATTTTGATAAGATCAGCTTGTCAGATGCTCATAAGATCGAACCCGATTTTGAAGTTGGTGAAGAGGTTTCTGAACAGATCTTTATTGATGATTTTGGCCGCAGGGCTGTAACAACAGCCCGGCAGACCTTATTCAGAAAGTAAAGGATCTTGAAAAAGATATCCTGTTTCAAAAGTATAAGGACATCGTGGGTGAAATCATCGCGGGAGAAGTTTATCAGGTTTTGAGCCGGGAAGTGTTGTTGACGGATGCAGAAGGAAACGAAGTTTCAATTCCACGCAACGAACAAATTCAAAAGGACCGGTACCGGAAAGGCGAAAATGTAAGGGCTATTGTTCATAAAGTAGAAATGGTAAATGGCAATCCTAAAATTATTCTTTCACGCACTTCACCTGTTTTTCTTGAAAGACTTTTTGAACAGGAAGTTCCCGAAGTTTATGATGGATTGATCACGATAAAAAAAGTGGTTCGTGAGCCAGGTGAACGTGCAAAAGTTGCTGTTGAATCATATGATGATCGGATTGATCCGGTAGGTGCATGCGTGGGGATGAAAGGATCGCGGATTCATGCCATCGTACGGGAATTGCAGAACGAGAACATAGATGTTATCAACTACACTGAAAATCTTGAATTATACATTCAACGGGCATTAAGTCCTGCAAAAATTGTTTCGATAAAAATTGACAAGGACAACGGAAGAGTTTCAGTTTACCTTAAACCTGACCAGGTATCGCTGGCAATTGGCAAAGGTGGATTGAATATTAAACTGGCAAGCCGGTTGGTTGGATATGAAATCGACGTATTCCGCGAATTGGCGGAAGGTCAATCGGAAGAAGATGTTGATTTAAGCGAATTTTCCGATGAAATTGAAAGTTGGGTGATTGATGAGCTCAATCGAATTGGACTTGATACGGCTAAAAGCGTACTTAGCTCTATCAAAAGAGGAGTTGGTGCGCAGAACGGATCTTGGAAGAGGAGACGGTTGAAGGCGTTTTAAATATTTTGAAGAAAGAATTTGAATGAGAAACCAGATTGCTACTGTTAATAACGTGTTAATAACGCGTTAAATTTTGCTTCAGAGGCGATTTGGGTTTTATTGTTTTTAAAAAACAGGCATATTTGAGTATGGCAGAAGAAAAATTGATCAGGTTGAGTCAGGCAGCGAGGAAGCTCAATGTGGGCCATAACACCATTTTGGAGTTTTTGACGAAAAAAGGTTTTGAGGTGGAAAATAATCCCAATGCTAAACTTACGCCTGAACAAGTTGCTCTTTTGTCCAAAGAATTTGCTTCTTCTGCTACAGAAAAATTAGAGGCTTCAGGTCTTTCCATTGGGGTAAAACATGTCCGATACGTCATCTGAAACGGAAAAAGAAGCTGTCAAGAAAAGGGTTGAGGACGAAGAGAGCAACATCATGATCAAAAACCTCGGATCAAAAGATCTCAAGGCTAAAGAAGAATCCAAATTTGAAAAAGTTGAACGTGAGAAGCCAAAACTTGAAGGCATAAAAGTTGTCGGTAAAATTGAACTTGAAAAGAAAGCCGGTAGCAAAAGAAGAAGAGCCGAAGACGTTAAAGTAGCCGAAAAAATCGGACGAGAAAGAACCAGTGGCAGAAGTTACTAAAAAGGAAGAACCTAAAAAAGAAGAACCAAAAGTAGAACCCAGTTCAACAGCCGTAGATGCCTACCAGCCGTTCAGAAAAACAACCTGAGCAGGAATTGATCAAGGCCCGCGCTGACAAACTTCAGGGCTTAAAGGTTGTTGATAGAATCCAGCTTCCGGTTGAAAAGGAAAAAAAGAAAGATGCGCCTGTTGCATCTTCAGATACTCAAAAAGATAACAAAGCAAAGCGGCCCGAAAACGCATTTCATCTTTTGAAAATCAACCAGGTGGCCAGCACAGGCCAGGGTCAGCAAGGTGGACCGCCAAAAGGCCCGAGGCCACAGCAGCAGCCACAGCGAGGGAGATTACCTCAGCCTCCACGTGTTCAAAAAGCGGAGCCAACAGAAAAAGAAATTCAGGATCAGATCAGAGCAACGCTGGCCAAACTAAGCGGAGGAAATAAAAAAGGCACTGGTGCAAAATATAGAAGAGAGAAACGACAGGCTAATTCAGATGCGCAGGAGCAGCAATTGATACAGGATCAGGAGGCATCAAAAACACTTAAGGTAACGGAATTTATTTCTGCGAATGACCTGGCTTCGATGATGAACGTTTCGGTAAACGATGTAATTTCAACTTGTCTTAGCCTGGGGATGTTTGTTTCCATCAACCAACGACTGGATGCAGAAGCCATTACAGTTATTGCCGATGAATTTGGATACGCTATTCAGTTCACTTCTGCAGAAGAAGAACTGGATATGGAGGAAGATCATGGACGACGAGGAAGATTTGTTACCACGAGCGCCAATCGTTACCATCATGGGTCACGTTGATCATGGAAAAACATCCCTGCTGGATTATATCCGAAACACAAAAGTGACTGCATCTGAAGCAGGTGGTATTACCCAGCACGTGGGTGCATATGATGTAATGACAAAGAGCGGTCATAAAATTGCATTTCTTGATACGCCAGGTCACGAGGCGTTTACAGCCATGCGTGCTCGTGGTGCGAAACTTACTGATATCGCAATTATTGTGGTTGCGGCCGATGATGATGTTATGCCGCAAACAAAAGAAGCGATCAATCATGCGCAGGTGGCAGGTGTTCCATTGGTAATTGCGATTAATAAAGTAGATAAGCCTTCGGCAAATCCTGAAAAAGTCAGAGAGTCACTTTCCAAAATTAATATTCTTGTTGAAGAGTGGGGTGGAAAATATCAAAGCCAGGAAATTTCTGCGAAGACAGGAAAAGGTATCGAAAACTTGCTGGAAAAAGTATTGTTGGAAGCCGAATTATTAAATCTTAAGAGCAAATCCTAACCGAACAGCTACAGGTTCAGTAATTGAAGCGTCACTTGATAAAGGTCGAGGCTATGTATCTACCATTATGGTACAAACCGGAACATTGCGAATTGGAGATATTCTTTTGGCAGGTGCAAATTATGGCCGTGTAAAAGCGATGTTTGATGACACCGGAAAAAGGATAACCGAAGCGGGCCGTCTACTCCCGTCGTTGTGTTGGGTCTTGATGGTGCACCTCAGGCAGGTGAAAAAGTAATGGTACTGGAAACAGATCGGGAAGCCAGAGAAATTGCTACCAAACGCGGACAAATTTTGCGCGAGCAAAGTATCCGCACGAAGAAACATATTACATTGGATGAAATCGGAAGACGTCTTGGCCATCGGTAACTTTAAGCAATTGAATGTTATTGTGAAAGGTGATGTGGATGGTTCAGTGGAAGCATTGACTGATTCATTGTTAAAACTTTCAACACAGGAAATTCAGGTTGCTATTATTCACAAAGGTGTTGGTCAAATATCTGAATCGGATGTATTGCTGGCGTCAGCTTCAGATGCCATTATTCTTGGCTTCCAGGTTCGACCTTCCGGCATCGGCAAGACGTGTTGCTGAAAATGAAGAAATTGAAATTCGTCTCTACTCCATCATCTACGATGCCATCAATGATGTGAAGGCAGCCATGGAAGGAATGCTTGCTCCGGAAACGGAAGAAGTAATTGTTGGTAATGCAGAAGTGCGTGAAGTATTTAAAATTTCTAAGATTGGAACAATTGCGGGTTGTATGGTGACAGATGGCTCCATCAAACGCAGTAATCCTATCCGACTCATACGCGATGGTATTGTTGTATATGCTGGTAAACTGGGTTCACTCAAACGTCATAAGGACGATGCAAGCGAAGTAAAAACTGGGTTTGATTGCGGTATTGGTATCGATGGCTTCAATGATATGCAGGTAGGCGATGTAATTGAAAGCTACGAGCAACGTGAAGTCAAAAGAACGTTGTAAGGATAAGAAATATGAAAGAAGCGATACGATGTCAGCATTGTATCGCTTTTTTGTTTTTAAGCTGTCTACCTTAATTGTACCGAGGTCAACAAAATCAAGCTATCTGCCGACAGGTATTATACCTTGCCTACTAATGCTTCTCCTAATCAAACGATTGTTGACCTGTTGACATAATTAAATAGAGATTTCCCATAAAAAATAAAAGCCCCGCCTAACGGCAGGGCTCTCTCTAGGCAAGCAGAGAGTTATGATTAATTTCCAAAATCTACAGTAGGAGCTTTCTCTGAACCTTCGGCGGATTCGAAATATCCCTTTTCTTTGAATCCATACATGTTTGCAAGCATGTTAGTCGGGAATCGTTTAATGTAAATATTGTAAGGTTGCACTACTTCATTGAATCGGGTTCGTGCAACAGCAATCCGGTTTTCTGTTCCTTCTAATTGAGCCTGCAGATCCAGGAAGTTTTGGTTTGCTTTTAAATCCGGATAATTCTCAACAACAGCTAATAATCTGCCTAAGGCTGAGCTCACTCCGTTTTGTGCCTGTTGAAATCGTTGCAAAGCTTCTGGAGTAATATTGGTTGGATCAACTTTTACCTGTGTAGCACTCGCACGGGCCTCAATTACTCTTGTCAGGGTTTCTTGTTCAAACTTAGCATAACCTTTTACGGTATTAACCAGATTTGGTATTAAATCAGCTCGGCGCTGATATTGAGTTTCTACCTGAGCCCATTCTTTAGGAATAGCCTCCTGAAGTTCAACCATGGTGTTATAACGCCCTGCAAAAAAACTATACAGGATCAAGCCTCCAATAACAATGATCCCAATCGCGATTAGTCCTTTTTTCATAGTGTTGTAATTCTAAAAAATAAAAATAATGAAAATCACTCGATTAACTTGGTATTCATATTAGCCAGGTGAATGTTTATTGTGTTGCCCCCTCCATCATGCGTTCAGCACTGTCGGCAATGCGAAGCTGTTCAATAAAATTATCAAGATCACCATTCATTACGGCCGGCAGATTATGTTGGGTAAAACCAATACGGTGATCGGTAACGCGGCTTTGCGGATAATTATAAGTTCTTATTTTTTCGGAACGATCACCTGTGCGTACAATGGATTTGCGGGTGGCGCCTATTTCAGATTGCTGTTTTTCTAGCTCTATTTCATAGAGTTTTGTTTTTAGCATTTGTAATGCCCGTTCACGGTTGGCATGCTGCGAGCGTTCTACTTGGCAGGTAATAACAATTCCACTTGGCTTATGAGTAAGCTGAACTTTGGTTTCAACCTTGTTTACGTTCTGCCCACCAGCACCGCTTGATCGTGCCGTTTGGTATTCCAAATCCGCGGGATTAATTTCAATAGCGACGTCTTCTACTTCAGGCATCACAACCACAGAGGCAGCCGAAGTATGCACCCTTCCCATTTGTTCTGTAGCCGGCACACGTTGTACACGATGAACGCCGGATTCAAATTTTAACAGGCCATAAACAGCCTCGCCGCTTACACTGCAGATCACCTCTTTATAACCTCCTGCTGTTCCTTCTGTAACGTCGAGCACAGACATCTTCAAGCCCTTGCGTTCACAAAAACGTTGATACATGCGCCAAAGGTCCCCTGCAAAAATAGCAGCCTCATCTCCGCCGGTTCCTGCCCTAATCTCAAGCATTACATTTTTGTCGTCATTCGGATCTTTGGGAATTAAAAGATCCTTCAGATCTACCTCCAGCTTTTCAATCTTGGGCTCCAGCTCATCAATCTCCATTTTTGCCATCTCCCGCATTTCTTCGTCCTTCTCCTTCTGCAACACGTCTTTTGCTTGCTGAAGATGGTTGCGGGTATCCATAAACTGATTGTATTTTATAACAATCTTCTCAAGATCTTTATATTCTTTATTAAGCTGGGAGAACTTCTTCATGTCCTTGACCGTCTCAGGTTGCATAAGAAGTTGACCCACCTCCTCAAATCGAAGCTTTAATTCCTCCAGTTTCTCGATCATAATTGAAAATGACCGACAAAGTTAATAAAAAGACAATAGTCTTAAGATGTTAAGACACACCTTTGCAGGATCATTCCGATTTGGAATTTTAGAAAGAGGCAGAGACCTTTGTCAACTGGATGGCAAGTACAAGTTGACCCACTGGTATGGTTGAATTTTGGTACTTGTACGTTTGCACTAAAAACAATTGTTGATATGAAAGAAATATTTTTTATCGGATTAACAATTTCGTTGTTAGGATGCGGAGGATCGTTGTCAGACGAACAACGGAAGAAGCTGCAAAAAGGGATGGAGAATCAGAAAATTGTAAAACTCAGCGATTCGGAAATAATAACGGCTTCGTTGGAGCAGGGTCGCGCTATATACCGAGTGATCGAAGCGTTGAAATTTGATTCTTCCAAGGTTGATTCAGTGGCCGAAAAATATCATGTAAAAATAGGGCTGATGGTACCTGGAGGGTCCAATGCGTTGGACGTTGAAAACCAACTTATCGAAGCGTATGTGCTAGGTGCCGAAACTGGCTCAACGCAGGATAACATTCAAAAACTCCCATCAAACACCGACGCCGAAACATATGATTCATTGCTATACTCCAGGCCTATGCTAACGCCACTTCCGGATGGAGCTGTCAAGGTGGAGGGCGTATGGAATATTTATCTTGCTAAAAAGGGCGTGATCCTTTCAATGGACAAAAAATGATTTCAGTCCACTGTCCACGGTCGACTGTCCACAGCTATTCGAAATAGGGATCAGTAGAGTCGACCTATCCCCGGTATTACTGTGGACCGTCGACAGTGGACTATTTCTTGTGTTTGTATTTCCAGCAGTCGATCAAATGATCATTCACTAATCCACAGGCTTGCATATGCGCATAGATAACGGTACTGCCAACGAATTTAAAACCTCGTTTAATTAAATCCTTACTCAGTGCATCCGACTCTTTCGTTGTAGCGGGAACTTCCCTATCCGTTTTCCTTTTGTTTAGGATCGGCTTATTATTCACAAAAGACCAGATATACTTATCGAAGCTGCCAAATGCTTTTTGGACTTCTATAAATCGTTTAGCATTGTTTACGGCAGCATTCACCTTCAGCTTATTCCGAACTATCCCTGGATCTTGTAAAATTTTTTCAATGCGTGCTTGCGTAAACCGGCTCACCTTTAAAGGATCGAAGTTTGCAAAGGCTTTTCGATAGCCCTCGCGTTTTTTTAAAATCATAGACCAGCTTAGTCCTGCCTGAGCCCCTTCCAGTATTAAAAATTCGAAGTGGGTTTGGTCATCGTGTACGGGTACGCCCCATTCGTTATCGTGATATTCGATGTATTGCTCGAACTTCAAACACCAAGGGCATCGTTTTTTTTCCTTAGTTGCCATAGCTTCCGATAAGTATGTTTTTAAGTTTTGAATGTAGGATAAAACAGCTAGTATCTCCTATTAAGGGACCCATCAAAGATACTCTGGAGAATGCGAGCAAAAAATTTGTAAAAAAAAATTCAATACTTTTCACACATGTTTCACCTTAAACCCAATTAACTATGGCAAATGAATTTAAATCAAATGTAGGAGGCAAAGTTTCTAAAGAAAGAGGCAATGTCATGGATTGAAAAGTATGACAAAGAAATGCGGAAGGACAAAGCGAAAGACACGAAGTCAATTTTTTATGGAAGGGATGCACTGTTGAAAATTTTAAGTGAAGATGGGTGCACAGGCATCACCTTTTTTTTAGCGTTGAAAAACAATGAAGCAGTTAAAAAAGACACCGTGCAACTAGTGCTTGTACCTACGAGAGAAGATGGGTCGCTCATTTGGCCGAGATGATGCTGACTGCTAAACAGGAGGTGGAGGTGTAAGTGCATTTGATATGGGCTTTGCATGCCCTCCATATTGTGGATAGCTAATAAATCTAATAGTAAATGTCAATTGAAATACTATTTACTGTTAGCCTATATTCAAACTGCCCTATCAGCTATTGTTGCCATTTTATCCTTAGTTAAGTTTAAATTAAGAGATCGAATAGTACGGCTGATAGGGTTAGTATTTTTAATAAGTTTTTTGGCCAACATCATCTCTCTTTGTTTTGCAAGATTCGGAACAATACGGCCTATTATAAATACACCTCATGTCATCTATTTGATCGTAAGCTTTTATCTTCTAACAAGAGTATATCAACTATGCTTTCAAGGCTACTAACACGAAAGTCCTTAGTTTAATAGCAGGTATTTTTTTTTCGTTCGCGTTATTAATTTTTTTTTCATTCAAAAAACATCGCTAAATTCATATTCAAATATTCTGTATTCGGCTATTATAATCGTTTATTGCCTGCTTTACTTTTACGTTTTAATTCGTGACCTGCCTTCGCTATACGTGCATCACCTTCCCATGTTTTGGTTTAATTCTGCGCTATTGATATTTCATGCCGGTGCTTTTTTTTTATTTTCATTCCATTCTTATTTAGTAAATGTTTTAAAGAACGATATGATCACCTATTGGAGCTTTCACAATATGTTGAGCATTATTGAACATTTTATCGTATTGATAGGATTATATTATGATTTACGAATTTTGAGATCGAAGCAATTAAACCCTGCCGTAGAAGGCGGAAATATAGTTCATTGAATAAAGAAACTCAAAGGAAAGTGAGAATGAACGGCTCGCTTTTTTTATTTTGCGTCAATGGAAGATGGTGTCTCGCAATTCACTCTTATTTTTTCCCTGGCGACGGTTGTGATGCTGGTATTAGCTGGATTTATTATTCTGTTTGTTGTCTTCTATCAAAAACGAATGATTCAGGAGCAACTCAAGCGTCAGCAACTGGAATTGGATTTCCAACAAAAAATGATGGAAGCAGCACTTGAATCACAGGAAAACGAACGTAGGAGATTAGCAGCAGACTTACATGACAGCGTGGGAGGAATGCTTTCCACCATACGAGTGGGCCTCACTGCCATTGCAAAACAAATTCCAGATTCACATAACATCGAACAATCGAAGAAAATGCTCGATGATACCATATCTTCTGTCCGCAGGATAAGTCTTGACCTCATGCCATCAACGCTCGAAAAATTTGGATTGGTACCGGCGATCAAAGAAATTTGCGAACGCATTCAATCCACTGCCCTTATGCCGGTAAATTTTCATGAACTTGGTGAAGTCCAATTTATTGAACAAAAAAAAGAACTAAAAATTTTTCGCATAGTGCAGGAGTTATTAAATAACGCAATAAAGCATGCACAGGCTACCGTCATAGACATTAGCATATTTGCCGATGATCAATTCAAAATTATCGTGGAAGATGACGGAATTGGGTTTGATGCTGGTTTGAAGTATAACGATACGCAAAGCACGAACGGATTGGGACTTTACAATATAGCTAACAGAGCGCGTTTGTTGAATGCAACATTGGATTTCGATAACCAAGTAAAAAAAGGAAGCAAGATCACATTGACCGTTCCCTATGAAACAATTGAAAGTTTACATCGCTGACGATCATACCCTCTTTCGCAAAGCTATGGTAAATCTGCTTCGCAGCTTTGAAAGAGTGGTAGATGTAAAGGATGCTGAAAATGGAAAAGAACTCCTTACTCTAATTAAGTATGAAGTTCCTGATGTTGTCATCGTTGATCTTCAAATGCCTGTTATGGACGGAACTGATGCGAGCACCCAAATCATTCAAAAATATCCCGATGTAAAGATTATTATCCTGACCATGCACGATAGCAACAAGTTTATTCTACACATGATGGAATTAGGAGTCCACGCTTTCCTGTTAAAAAATACGGAGCCAGATGAGTTGGAGAAAGCAATCTATGGAGTGGCTGACAAAGATTTTTATCATAATGACTTGGTGGCTTCGGTTTTGCGCAAAAATGTTAAGGAGAGAAAACCAGGCCAACGTCCCAATTTTCACCACGCAGAATTAACTGAACGAGAGAAAGAAATATTGTTGCTCATCTGTCAGGAATTGACAATGAAAGAAATAGGCCAGCGATTGTTCCTAAGCGAGAACACCGTACGCAATCATCGGGTAAATATCATGGAAAAAGTAGGCGTCAATAATATCGTTGGATTAGTAAAATTTGCGTATGAAACTGGGGTTGTAATTTAAATTACCCTTAAATCCCGAGTAGTATAATTCTACTATTTTTTGTAGAAGTTTATCAGGCCATTTCTTCAACATTCCGGCATATTGATCCTCGAAATTGAATTGTGTGCGCACATTCATTCTTTTCGTACATTTTCCTTCCTCACTGCAGCTGTCGAATAAAAAAAACGTCGGCGCTATATGCGATCTTCATCAAAAGGCTTTGAGGTTTACGTTGTAACCAACCACTATAAAAGCAATGAAAATTCTTGTGGTTCACAGGCAGAAAAATACCGTTAATGTAATTAAGTCAGTGCTCAGCGGACGAAATCCCGTTGTGCTTCAAACAGAATCTGGTTTGGATGGGCTCCTAACCTCTCGAATAGAACATTTCGATCTGATTATCTGCGGCACTGACCTGCCTGTGGTCACAGGTTTTGAACTCGTCCGTTCAATTCGGACTAACTCAATAAATCGCCACACTCCTGTAATCTTTTTAGCGGCCAAGATTGATGCGAAAGTAGAGCACCTTAGCGAGGCATTAGGCGCAGTAGCTTTGCTGGCGATTGAAGATGTGGAACATAATCTGGCGACAATCGTGAATGAACGGATAAAGATTGAGCCCAATAATAAATGGACTGACTTGCTATTGCATACCCCGACCAATTAGATCAGAAAATATTTGAAGACCCTCTCCTCCTTGAAATAGCTTTTTCTCATTCTGGATAGTTGGCTTGTACTTTCCAAACTGTAACCCCGGGCGAATGCCCGGGAAAGCGGCTAGCTACTCTTCTTTAGTCTGCATTAACTCGGAAAACATACTGTTAAAAATTGAAAGGATCAGACTAAAAGCCAAGGCCCACCAAAACCCGTCAACCGCAAAGCCAGGAACAAAATATTCTACCAGCAGAATAATGAGCGCGTTGATAACCAGCAAAAATAGACCAAGCGTAAAAATAGTTATAGGGATAGTTAATATGATAAGGATGGGTTTAACAATAACATTGGCGACGGAGATCACAATAGCTGCCAAAAGCGCGTAACCATAATGCTCAACGTGCACGCCGGGCAAAAGATAGGCGGTAAGCAAAACTGCTACTCCTGAAAGTAAAAAACGTAGGATTCCATTCATTTTTGGCTCATTATAAATTTGCTTGAAGTTCCGCTTTTAAGTGAACAAGTCAAATTTTAACTTACACCCGATGTACGCGATTGTTGATATTGAAACTACGGGTGGATACGCAGAGAACCATCGCATTACGGAGGTTGCCATCTACCTTCATGATGGCATGCAGATAACCGATACATTTCAAACGTTAATTAATCCCGGGAGAAATATTCCTTACTATATCACTGGTCTGACGGGTATAACTACCGAAATGGTACTACAAGCCCCGTCGTTCAAGGAAGTTGCCGAAGATATCTTTAAACGTTTGGAAGGAAAAATTTTTGTAGCTCATAATGCGCATTTTGATTATTCCTTTCTGAAAAAAGAATTTGAAGAGGCAGGGATAAATTGGCAATCGAAAAAACTGTGCACCGTACGGCTGAGCAGGAAAATAATTCCAGGTCTTCGGTCTTATAGTTTAGGAAGTCTCTCAGAAAGTTTAGGGATAGAAATTTTTAATCGCCATCGCGCAGGGGGAGATGCCGCTGCAACTGTTAAAATATTCGATCAACTATTAAGACGTGATCGTGATAGTTACATCGTCAAAACATTAAAGCGCAATTCAGGCGAAACGATTCTTCCTCCCAATTTTCCGAAAGAAGAATTTGATCGGCTTCCATCTTTGCCCGGGGTGTACTATTTTCATAATGCACGTGGCAACGTAATTTATGTCGGCAAAGCAATTAATATTAAAAAAAGAATTGCAGGACATTTTACCGGAGATGCGCGGGAATGGAGCCGGTCTAAAATAAGAAATGAAATACATCACATCAGTTATGAGCTTACCGGTAATGAATTAATAGCTCTCATTCTTGAATCGCAGGAGATTAGACGGCTTTGGCCCAAGTACAATCAGGCTCAAAAATTCAGGATAGAAGAATGGGGTATTTTTGATTATGAAGATCGCAATGGTTATCTTCGGTTTTCTGTTAATGTAGTTACAAGAGGATCACGTCCATTGATTCGCTTTAATTCTAAGGGAAATGCATGGAATTTTCTCTGGGAGAAAGTACGTGCTTTTGATCTTTGTCCCAAGCTCAGCGGGTTACAGTTAGCAAAGGGACTTTGTTTCGAATATCAGACGGGCGAATGCCATGGTGCGTGTATGGGCGTGGAATGAGGTAAATAAATATAATGAAAGAGTCCGAAATTGCTATCGAATCCTTTAAAGCTGCAGGAGAAACTGTTGCGATCATTGGCAAAGGGAGAAATATAGAGGAACAATCTCTTGTACTCGTGGAGAAAGGAGCGTACGTAGGCTTTGGATTTTTCGATAGGCAAAATTCAATTTCCGATTTTGAATCTGCCAAAACTTTTGTAAAGCGAAGTATTGAAACCCCAACAGTGCAAAGTTTGATAAATGGATACGTTACAAATCCACGTGGCGTCTGAAGTTGTTGTATTTACTGATCATGCTATTTTTCATCCTCCCCTCAACACCTGGATAAAGCTCGGGTACACGATCACTGGTAAATACTTCTTTCGTATCCACATTCATCATCGATAATACGCCAGACCATCCAGCTCCTGTATCCATCATCCAGATTTCACATGATTGGATTGGCCGATCAAACGGTATCGGCGTATGCCCAATATAAACCTCATCAAATTTTGTAAGCTTGACAGTGATTTGTTTCATGAAAAGCTCCCACGCTTTTTGAACCAACGTTCTATCCCATGAAAAAATGCGTATGTCCTGCTGCTCCAACGGGCGTTGAAGATCTATGCCCGCATGGACAAAAAGTTTATTGCTTAAAATGAAATAGGGTTGAGCTTGTTCTAGAAAATCGATATGAGTTTGGGGAATGATATGCTGGTAAGAAGAAATTGTAGCTGAGCCGCCTTGGGTTAGCCAGGCATTTTCTACGATTCTGGTTTTCATCCAACGAAGCGTCCACAAATCATGATTGCCAAAAATGTAAATTAGGTTTTTAATTTTTAGCAACTCATCAATACATAATTTAGTGTCAGGCCATCCATCGCATACATCACCCAAACATATGAGCTGGTCTGTATTGTAATCAAAGTTTGATCGGTCCAAACATTGCTTTAGAGCGCGATAGGCTCCATGGATGTCCCCCATTACATATGTTTTGCTCATAACCATTTATCCATCGATATTGTTTTCCCACAAAATTTCAGCCTTAATTGCTAATAATTACGTTATTTTAACCGTTTAAACTTGAAATAAATTCATGGAAGCTATAGCTGTTGAAAAGCATGAGGAACATAAAGAAAAGGTAAAACAGGTTTATGCGGAGGTAGCTAAGGTCGTGGTGGGCCAGGAATATATGGTCAACCGTTTAATGATCGGTTTATTTACCAATGGCCACGTTCTTTTGGAGGGAGTTCCAGGACTTGCTAAAACGCTTACGATAAGTACCCTGGCGCAGGTATTACATCTCGATTTTCAACGGATCCAATTTACTCCCGATTTACTTCCCTCCGATCTTGTCGGAACGATGATATACAATCAAAAGGAAGGAAAATTTGAAGTAAAGAAGGGCCCGATCTTCGCCAATATTATTCTGGCAGATGAAATCAACCGCTCACCAGCCAAAGTTCAATCGGCATTATTAGAAGCGATGCAGGAAAAGCAAGTTACCATTGGTGAAACAACCTTTAATTTGGACCGGCCATTTCTGGTTATGGCTACACAAAACCCCGTCGACCAGGAAGGAACTTATCCGCTTCCGGAAGCTCAAGTCGACCGCTTTATGATGAAGGTATTTGTTGACTATCCCACCAAGAATCAGGAAATGGAAATTATGCGTAGGATTTCCAATATGAAATTTGATTATACGGTAAATACGATATTAAGCAAGGAAGATATTTTTGCTATTCGAGATCAGGTCAACAAAGTAAAAATCTCGGAATCGTTGGAGCGCTATATTATAGAACTGGTTTATTCCACACGCAAACCACTGGAATATAAATTGAATGATCAAGCTCAATATATCCAGTTCGGAGCTTCTCCCCGGGCAAGTATTAACTTAAATCTGGCAGCAAAAGCGATGGCCTATATGGAGGGACGAGATTATGTATTACCCGAGGACATTAAAGAAATTGCCCAGGATGTAATGAATCACCGTATCATCCTGAATTATGAGGCTGAGGCAGATAACGTACGAACCCTCGATATCATAAAGGCTATTCTAGCGAAAGTACCCATCAACAAATAGGCAATTAGTGACGCGCAGAATTTCGTATTGTTATCCTTAAATTATCCCCATTAAAAAATCTTGTAGGAATTGTTAAGACTAATTTCATGGAATGCCCTGAAAATCATAAGTGAATGGTCTCGTGCCCTAATTCTCGTTAGCCTACAATCTTAGTCCGTAATGTCCCTTAACAATTTGGTAACAGAAGCGTAGGCATCAGGTAATATTAGAGGTAGACCTTGCAGTAAATTATCACTTATGTTGCAAAGAGTTCTACTTTCTTTATGTCTTCTAGCATCCACAATTGTTGGGTTCGCACAAAATGGAACTATAACGGGTGTCGTAACCGATGCTACAACACAAGAAGCTATCATCGGTGCTAATGTTATTGTTCAAGGGACACAAGTAGGTGCTGCTACCGATGTTGACGGAAAGTTTAGCATTGCTAACGTTAAGCCTGGAACATACAGTCTGGTGGTTTCTTTTATTACGTATAAGGCACACGTTATACCGGATGTGGTCGTGGAGAGTGGCAAGATCAGCGAGATTCAAGTTCAAATGAAGGAGGATGTTTCAGAATTGCAGGAAGTTGTGATTTCCGGGACGCGGGAGATTAATAATGACTTTGCCTTGATCGATGCCATTAAGGAAAGCAAATTGGTAGTAAGTGGTATTTCTGCAGAACAAATTGTTAGACTTCCGGATCGTGACGCTGCTCAGATTGCTCAACGTGTTCCAGGGATAACGATAGCGGATAACCGTTTTATTCTCGTTCGCGGAGTGCCGGAACGGTATAATCAAGTAATGATCAACGGCATCATTGGCCCAAGCACGGAAATTGATAAGCGTTCTTTTTCATTTGATTTAATTCCTGCAGGTGCAATTGATCAAATGTTAATCTATAAATCAGGAACTGCAGAACTTCCCGGAGATTTTGCCGGCGGAATAATAAAAATAATAACCAAGAAACCCACGGATGAACGCTTTGTAAATGTTGGGGTTAATGTAGGATACAGGCCCAACACAACTTTTAAGGACTACATTTCCTCGGAAGGCAGTTCTTCTGATATCATGGGTTTCGATGATGGGTTCAGAGATTTGCCTTCAACCTTTCCCACCACGCGTCAATTAAAAAGTTCTCAGCGAAGTTCAAGCCTTCGTGAGCGGGCAGGTAAGTCCTTAACGAACAATTTTGGCTATCAATCAAAAACGGCGCCGTTAGATATGGGCGTAAGTCTTACTGCAAGTCAACCCTTCAGAATAGGGAGGGTCAACTTTAGAAATATTACGACACTCTCTTATTCTAACAGCTATCAACATTATAATAGTCGTTTCAAGAGATATGACGGCTTCGAAAATGAACTTATAACCGACAAGTTTTCATATGGCGATAATTTTTATTCCAACGATGTTAGGTTGAGTGCCCTTCATAATTGGTTAATTGACGTCAATGAAAATTTTAAGATTGAATTTAAAAACATGTTTGTGCAGTTGGGGGAACATGAAACAACGGTACGTGTCGGAACGGATAATTATCAACAACCTGATAAGGATAGAAGAAATTATGCCTATCATTATCTCAGTCGTACAATTTATACGGGTCAATTGGAAGGTACCCATCAGCTCGGGCCAGCGAAAACCGCTTCATTAAATTGGGTATTCGGTATGAATCGAATCGCTCGCGATGAACCTGATTATAGAAGATTCAGGACCTTGAGGGATAAGGCTTTGGCTGGCACAGAGGAACCTTACTATATGCAGTTACCGTCCTCGGGAAATGTGTTTGAAACAGGACGGTTCTGGTCAGATCTTCAAGACAAAGGTTACTCACACGGCCTTAACTTTGAGAAGAAATTTCATGGACAGGATGAAAAACGGGTTCCGATTTTAAAGGTTGGTTATTTTGGTGAATATAAAACCAGAGTATTTGATGCCCGCTACTTAAATTACCTATTTCCTGATGGTGTTCCGGGTGACGTACAGGAAGAGCTTATACGCTTGCCCTTAGATCAAATTTTTTCGGCAAAAAATATTGACAACAAAAACGGATTTGCAATTGAGGAAGCAACGACTTCTTCAGACCACTACGAAGGCTCCAATCTTTTAGCAGCGGGGTACATAGGTGGCTCGTATCCATTGGGTAAACTGGATATTTCCGCTGGGTTTAGAGGTGAGTACAATCGCCAAAAACTTGATAGTAGAACTGAAGCTGGTATTGTCACTGTTGATAATACAGTCTTCGCTCCACTACCTATGCTGAATCTTGCTTATAATGTTAGCGATCGCTCATTAATTCGTGCCGCATATACCCGTACCGTTAATAGGCCCGAATTCAGGGAGCTTGCGCCATTCTTATATTATCAGTTCGAGTATGAAATAGCAATTGAGGGAAATAATGCCTTGAAGACAGCCTTTATAAATAACATTGATCTGCGCTGGGAGATGTACCCGAACCCAGGAGAATTGGTAAGTGTGGGTGCCTTCTATAAAGACTTCACAAATCCAATTGAATCCTATCTTCAGATTACTTCTGAAAATCCTCAGCTATATTATGACAACGCGCCGAAAGCCCATAGCTACGGTGTTGAAGTAGAGTTTCGCAAATCTTTGGCTAGTCTTGGAGTTACAAAGCTGTTGCGCAACACATCTTTCAATGTTAATGCTTCGTGGATAGAAAGCATGGTGGATATAGGAGCGAAAGCCACTAACCAATCAGATCGTCCGATGCAAGGCCAGTCACCTTATATCATCAATGCCGGTCTTTATTACAATGATCAGGAGAAGGACTTTTCTTTTAATGTAGCCTATAATGTTTTTGGTCCAAGAATATTTTCAGTCGGCGATAAGTTATTTCCATCTTGGTGGGAGTTGCCAAGAAACTCGTTAGATTTTCAAATAGCCAAAATCTGGAACAGACGGTTTGAAACCAAGCTTAATATCCAGAATGCACTTAATACCGCATACAGGCTTTATCAAGACAATAATAATGATCACAAAATCAGTACTGCTGAATCCTTAATTCAGAGCTACAAAATAGGAACTCAATTCTCTTTAGGACTCTCTTATAAATTCGCGAAACAGGATTAAGGGTTTGGATTTTATTTCTAAGAGGCGTGAAGAACTCATGCCTTTTTTATTTATTAACAAATCATGAAGATGATAACACTCCGATAATAAATTGTTAATCCGGCAGTAACCACTTCGAAGAAGCACTCAGCTAATTTTGGCCATGAATCAAAATATAATGCGCATGAAAAAAATTACTAAGCTGCTATCTTTTATGGTGATGCTCTCCGCAATTTTGTTTATCCAAAGTTGTGATGATGATGAAAAAATTGAACCAGCTCCGTCAGTATCTTTAGATGCTTCAAGTGGGCAAGCTATTCCAGGAGGATCAATTACTATTAATGCTTCAGTTGAGGCTCTAAATGGTGGACAAGCATTAGTTGTATATGTAGCAGGTGCCGAAGTAGAGTCTTACGATATAAGCGGCTCTAAAGATTTCGAGCAGGAATTTATATATGCGGTCCCTGCAAACGCGGTTATTGGTTCAACTATTGTAATTTCTTTTCAGGCCATTGACGATAAAAATTATCCTTCCGCAATTGCAAACTATATGCTTACTGTTGGAGATCCGGTAGTCACCTTGCAAGGTAATCTTACAACGCAGGAACTTATAGCAGGGCAACCTTACTTACTGAAAGGGCAGACTTTTATTCCTTCAGGTGTTACGCTGACAATACCAGCGGGTACAGTCATCAAAGGTGACAAAGCAACGAAGGCAACACTTATCATTCAGCCTGGCGGCAAGCTGCTAGCAAACGGAACTGCGGCAAGTCCCGTGATATTTACGTCAGCCCAGGCAGCCGGCGAAAGAGACCGTGGTGATTGGGGTGGAATTGTTATACTTGGCGACGCTTGGGTCAACCAAGCTGCCTTACCTGCTATCGAAGGAATTACACCTACGCAAACTTATGGGAACATTACCAGTCCGGCTACAAACGCAGATCAAAATGCGGGCACACTCACCTACGTGAGAATTGAATATGCAGGTATCGAATTAACACCAAATAATGAGACGAATAGTTTAACCATGGGAGGTGTTGGTAGCGGAACCACTATTAATCACGTTCAGGTTTCTTTTGGGGGTGATGATGGTTTCGAATGGTTCGGCGGAAGTGTTAGTGCTAAACATCTCGTTTCACTTTCAACCTGGGATGATGACTTTGATACAGACTTCGGTTGGGGAGGTAATGTTCAATTTGGTCTAGTGGTTAGAAATCCTTTTTTTGCTGATCAATCGGGTTCAAATTCTTTCGAGAGCGATAATCAAGCAAATTCAAATGCAACTCCTCTCAATGAAGCAGGGTATACACGGGGCATTTTTTCTAACGTGACCGTTCTTGGTCCGCGTGATTTTAACAGTCCATCGCGCACGATCTCCGCCAACTATCAAAATGCTATTCATATTCGCAGAAGAACATCAATTTCAATATTCAATTCCGTATTTGCAGGATTTCGGATTGGGGTTCGTCTCGATGATCAGGCTACTTTTGATAATTTTGTCAGCAATGGATATGGGAAGCTAGCTTACAATACCATCCTAATTCCAGGTATTAAGGTGACTGGAACATCAACATCTGATGCTGAGGCATCTTTTGTAACCGGGCTGAGTGGGGGTGATGCTACGGCCTTGCGTACTTACTGGGAAGCGAATAACAATGTGACAATGAATCCTACAGCGGCTAGTGGCGCTGGTTCATGGACTTCCGCTGACAATCCATATACTTCCCTTGGACTTAATCCAGCGCATTTCTGGGGTGGTCAGAATTCATCTAATTACCCTTCCGATCCGAATTTCACTATA
This sequence comes from uncultured Bacteroidota bacterium, assembly GCA_963837415.1. Classification (GTDB taxonomy): domain Bacteria; phylum Bacteroidota; class Bacteroidia; order Cytophagales; family Cyclobacteriaceae; genus Chryseolinea. The sequence goes on from CAWING010000013.1 coordinate 1,603,459, forward strand.
ACAACAGGGGCATTATCCAGTGACGCAAATTTTTCGGATGCAAAGCTAACAGGCAACACATTCTTCGAGGCTACTACATATCGTGGAGCCTTTGGCGCAACAGATTGGACAGATGGATGGACAGAATTCCAACCCTTGAACAAAGCATTTTAATTTAAAATAGAGTAAGATCTAAAAGGTTTATCGGTACACCGGTAAACCTTTTTTTAATTTTATGGGATTAAGTTCTAATGAAATGAAATTCAGGATATGAAAAGATGGAGTCTCGCTGTACTAACAGCAAGTGTTTTCCTTCAATGTGGCAGCGACAAGAATTATGATCCAAATTCAATGCTTAGTCCTCACGAAAAGGATGAGGTTATCATGAAGATCATTCGTTATGCATCCAAAGCCCCAGAGAACGTCAGTGACGTTGAAAAATTTAATAGTAAGTATGATGGCTATTACCAGCAACGTGCAAGTGAATGCAGGTTAGAACAATATTGTATCGATGGCAATACGCGGTTTTTTTTAATGTCTCAACCTGCACCAAGCCTTGTGGAAAAAAGGCATGCTACGGGAGGAAAAATGATTTTAGATAGAGATGGCAATCTAATTGAATATGAAGAAACTTTCAGAACATGGAAACTGACGCCTGACACATTAAAAAAAAGAAGCTACTTTTTATTTGATAAAATGGTAAGGGGAGAATCATTAGACCCTTATCTAACCAAAAATTCGAAAGTTGAATACATTGAGTTCCCTGACGATCATACCTACTACGACAAGACCATCAGGGCGTGGAGAACAAACTAGGCTTCGAAAAGCTATGGTAATAATGTTTTCTTTGCTTATCATGTTTTCAATTCTATAAAAACAAAGATGGGGTTGGACTATATTTTAAATACAAATCAGTTTTATATGCGGTTCTTTTTTATAATTCTCATATCGATCTCCTGGTCCTGCTCATCTCCAAAAAATGAGGAATTGAAGCTCAACCAGATTCAAGTGATAGGAAGTCATAATAGTTACAAACAGGCTATAGAACAGCCTATCATGCAAATGCTTTTGGCGAAAGATTCCGATCACGTTGGATTGGATTACCGGCATCTGCCTCTTAAGGAACAATTGGATTTAGGTATCCGTGGATTGGAAATAGATGTATTGCATGATCCGGCTGGCGGAAGGTATAGCGACCCCGTTGGATTGAAATTGCTAAAGCAAAAAGGTCTTGCTTCCCTTCCTTATGATACACTCGACCAGCTATCGGGTAGAGGCCTGAAAGTCTTTCATGTACCGGATATCGATTTCAGAAGTCACTGCCTTACTTTTATCGGATGCCTTACAGCCATTAAAGAATGGTCGGATGAAAATCCTGATCATATTCCCCTAATCATCACAATAAACCCCAAAGATTCAGGCGTTAAAGAACCGGGATTCACATCGGTCTTACCGTTCACCAAGCAGGTGCTCGACAGTGTGGATCTCGAAATCTTATCAGTATTTCCGGCTTCCAGACTGATCACTCCCGATCAGGTGAAGGGCAAGTATCCAACTTTACGGGAAGCGGTAACTACTGGGGGTTGGCCATCTTTAAAATCCGTGAAAGGGAAAATACTTTTTGTCTTCGACGCAAATGAAACTATCACGGAACTGTACATCAAACCTTCATTAAAAGGCAAACCCATGTTTGCGAACGTTGCGGCCGATCATTCTGACGCAGCTTTTTTTATTATGAATGATCCCAAATCGCAACTGGCGGAGATAAAGGAAAAGGTTCGCGCTGGATTTATGGTGCGCACAAGAGCAGATGCCGATACACGTGAGGCGAGAGCAGGCGACTATACACGTTTTGATGCTGCAATGGCTTCGGGCGCTCAACTCATCAGCACCGATTACTATCAGTCGGCTTTAAGCCCTTCCAGGAATTTTCACGTAACTTTTAGTGATGGGAAGTACCAACGCTGTAATCCTGTAACGGCATCTGTAAATTGCGAATTATGAAATCAAGAATTAAATGAATGGAGGTCCAATCTAGTTACAACGGCGCTGTTATTTGTCGATCAAATTTCAATCAAAATTATAGATTTAAGAAAAATGAGTTCGGTTAGGTCATCTAACATTATTAGATTATAACCTCATTTCATTTTCCATAAATTCTTTTGCGCCTTCAGGTCCCGTTATTTTTAACCAAGCAGTTCCCTCTTCTATGGTCAAGTTAAAGATAAAAAAATCACAACATGCACGTTCTGTCTTCACAAATTCAATAAGCTTATCAAGGTTCTGATCACTTCCTTCAAATCTAAAAGCATATCCTTCCTTCATTTCTTTCCTTTCGATGGTGAGTAATTTTAATTCAGCCAGAACTGTAGCCTTTCTTTCTTGAAGTTCAGGAGTCGTCAATTTGCAAGCGATTTCTTTTGTTTCCATGGCCATATCATTAGAGTGTGTTTTTTTGCGCATACGCAGTATTTGTTATCCATACGCGGACAATTGCAATTATTGCTTTCATATCCAATATAACACTGTGGTGTGCAGACGATGGTTGCATAATGGTAATAAAATTTAAGAAAAACGATTTACCAAAGGATTTCAGCGGACAGATTCTCAAACTCACAATTATTGTTTTTACATTTATCAACAGACGCGGTGACTTTGGATCTTAATTCAGTAAGAAGATTGATTCGTGAATCAATCTGGGCTATTTTATCCTCAAGAACAAATACCAGATTATTGCAAGACGAATCGTCAGCGCACCAGAGGTTAAAAAAAGAATCAATTTCACTAAGCGTAAAGCCAAGTTCTTTAATGCGCTTAATTAATACCAAACGTTCTAATTCATATTCAGAATATTCCTTATAGTTGTTATCCCTGCGCTGCCCTTTATCGAGGCTAATCAGTCCTTTCTTCTCATAAAATCGGATAGCGTCCTTTGTTAATCCACTGCGTTTTACCAGTTCTCCTATCAGCATAAAAAATTCATTAAAATTGTTTAACGCCCGTTCATAGACCGCGGTCTATATTAAACTTAAACATTTACCGTATGAAAAAAGTTAGATCAAACCATGTACGAAGCGATCATAGTATTGCGTAATAATTCCTGAAAAGCTGACGGGAATAACTAAAACCCGAAAAAATGTCAGTTAGGAAATTGAAAAAATGTCAAGAATCGAATTGACAACTATTTTAAAAAATTCAAAATTTATGGTTTAAGATTCACTCTTCGAATAGGCATAGAATTGGATAAGCGAAATTTAAAGAGGCTTGTATACAAACTTATTAGATAATCTATAGTTCAATGTTTTAAACCAATTTAAAGAAAGGAGAATTGAATTATGAAAACACTAGTCAGAACCAATGGAAATCTTTTTCCCAGCATCCCTCCTTACTTGATGATTTTCTTTCCCGGGAATGGGCGGAATCCTCACTTGGCACATGGAAAAACTTAGGCACAACATTGCCAGCTGTTAATGTTAAAGAAACTAACAATGACTTCAGCATTGAGGTGGCGGCTCCCGGTATGAACCGTGACGACTTCAAAGTAGAATTGGCCAACCATGTTCTTACCATTTCCTCGCAACAAGAGGATCAGCGTGAAGAAAATAATCAGAATGATGGCTTCACCGGCAAGGAATTCAGTCATCAGTCCTTTCAGCGGAGTTTCTCACTTCCCGAAACGAAAGTGGAAGGCGAAAAAATTTCTGCGAAGTATGAAGATGGTATTTTGTACGTAACAGTGCCAAAAAAAGAGGAAGCTAAAGTAAAGCCTGTCAGGCAAATCGCTGTGGATTAAATTTGGCGGGTGAATTCCCGCCCTGTTCTTTCAGGACATGATAAGGATTGTCGAAAATGCAGTTGGTTGCATCGTGAATGCGTTTAACAAATTTATTAACCATGAACACCACATTTCTTGACTACTACAAAACCATATTGGACAAAGTGAGTTTCGATCCTAATCTCTTTGCCAAGGAGTATCAAAAGGCTACACGAAATTTGCATACAAGCGAGATCGGAGATCTTAATAGTTGGCTAAGATCCAAGGGCCTTCAGAACATTTTACCAGACCCTGCCCAAAACCAGTTCACTAGGTAGAATTCTTAAGGCCGGATCTTTTCTTGACTTCAGCACTATGGAATAAGAATCCATCGTATAGCATGGCCGTAACGTTGTGCTGTCAAAACTTGCTTTTTTAAAATGGGAAATTTTATTTTGCGAAATAGTAAAGATTATGACAAAGTTACCAACATCAGTTTTAGATATCCTGCCGACACAAGCTTTGTAGTCAAGAAAGAGAAGCTGCCTGGATGATCAATGGGACGAATGCCGATTCTTCCGCGGTTAAAACCTACCTAAATAAATTTAGGGCAAAGGACCTTTCGATATTTGAAGATGATTTCACTGCTAGTGAAAATCCTATCTTTATAGGTACTATGGGCAATGATTCAGCATCGATGGCACAGTAAAAGGTGTTGGAAAGTTCAAGCCGACAAAAATGGGTATTAACATCAAGCCTTCTCGGAGACACGTACTTCTATTCCAAAGAACCCTTAATTAAGGATTTATTTGCAGGCAAAAGCCTTTTTCTAGGGAAAAAAAATCGTTAGAAGAATGAAGCGGATGCCAATTCTAAAAAAGACCATTCATTCGTTGAAATCTTCTTATCCGCTTCTGTACGCAACCCAGCCATCCTGCACTACGTGTGCAGGTTGTTCCGCATAACGGAACGGCTGGATATCTGAGTCAGTGGTGGGATTCGAACCCACGAATTTCAGTTTTGCAGACTGATCCCTTAAACCACTTGGGTACACCGACAAAAAACACAAAGCCCCGGACAAAATTGCCCGGGGCTTTGTGTTATAATAAGTGGATTTATTTATATCATAACATCTTTATCCGGGCATACACATACCATTTGCTTATAACAAAGCTGATGACAGCGTTTAGTTGATATGTTATGTCCAGGGTTCATTCTGTTTTTGCTGACACAAAGATAAATTAACTTTTCTCAACTTATCAAAAGAAGCAGTAAAAAATCCAAAAATATTTTTTCACAAGAATGGATGATTCATCTGTTCCTCATTCAACGACACTCATTAAAGCAGGTTTCATGTGCGTTGATTTTTCTTTTACAGAGTTTGCATTTCAATTCTGCATTCGGGTTGCTTCAATTACTCCTGAATAAAATAATCCGTAGTCATTAACTAAAATGTTTGTATTTTCCTCGAAAGCTGGCGTAAACTGCGCAGTGTCTTTAAGTCAAAACGCGTAATAGTAGATGCAGAGGATCAAAAGAAAATGGATTTTTATTCACTTCCTTCCGATCTACGGCTGCGTTGCTACAGGTATAATTTATGTAGCCGTTGGAGTAATTGCCATTCTCTCGTTTTTAAAGATCAGGGATGGTGGAGCCGATGAAAGCAGCATGCTTGCCGTGCTGAATGATTTTATAGTTGGTAAGATAATCATCTGGATCATCCTGCTGGGAACAGTAAGTTATATCATTTGGCGCATCTACGAAGCTATCACCGACCCGTATGGCTATGGGAAGAAAGCGAAAGGCATCGCCAAGCGAACAGGTATTGCCCTAAGCACCATCGCCGATGCGCTTATTGTATATGCTGCCATTCGCGTTTTACTTGGCACAGGCGACATTCAAGTCGACGGTCAACCGGAAGAAGAGCGGCAGATGATAGGCAATATGTTGAAGCATAGCTGGGGCAATTGGTTTGTCCTTGGGATTGGTTCTGTTGTTTCGATTACGGCTGTTGTACAATTCCTTTATGGCGTAACAAAAGGTTACAAAGAAAGAGTTGATATGGATCATTTCAGACCTGGTGTTATAAACATGATCCATTTTCTTGCCTGGGCCGGATATATTGCTCGCGGTATCATCCTTGGCATCACTGGTTTTTTCTTCGTCAAAGCTGGTATTTTGGGAAACGCCCGTCATGTAGTAAATACGGATAAGGCTTTTGATTTTATCGGTGATGATGTAGGACATGTATATTTTATTATCGTTGCTATTGGGACGATTTGCTACGGACTTTTCATGTTCGCTCTGGCCGCAACATATGATGCTGATAAGGATTGAGAACTCGGTCACCTGCGTTGTGCAGCGAGAAACGTTCAGCCAAATATAGCCTTAGGGATAAGTATGGTAAACAGTGGGTCTTTAATTTTCAGAAGTGATAAATAGAATCTATTCTTCAAAACTATTTAATGTATCCGAACACCAATACCAAAAGACATCGATGAGTATATCGCAGGTTTTTCAAAGGACATTCAAAAGATTTTGGAACAAATTCGTGCAACTGTGAAAAAAGCTGCGCCGGACGCAAAAGAGACAATTAAGCATGCTATGTCAACTTTCACACTTAATGAAAACCTGGTTTACTTAGCAGCGTTCAAAAATCATATCGGATTTATCCTGTGCCGACGGCAAATAATGCATTTGAAAAAGAATTTTCAGTTTACAAAACAGGAAGAGGTTCAATTCAATTTCCCATTGACCAACCCATGCCTTTAAGGTTAATAGCAAAAATTGTAAAGTTTAGAATTAAGGGAAATTTAGAAAAGTCAAGGGCAAAGAAAAAATAAAGACAGCGCCTGTATAAGAAATTACCCAGTTTTACGTAAATGATTAAATGATTTCGAGGCCTTCTTTTTTGTAGGGTAAAAGTACATCGTTGTAGGGCGGAAGTTCAGTGATCAGTGTATGAATAGATTGAATCGGACAAACCTGATAGCGTTGAGAAGAATTTAATTTGGCCGATAGGGTTAAAGACACTATCCTTTTTGCTGCTCTTATCATTGCTTTTTTCAATTGAACAACCTCCCAATCGAATTCAGAAAGACCATGCGAAGGATCCAGATGACCAGTTCCTAAAAAACATATGTCGGCTCTGATCTGACTCAACGTATTGATGGCATCGGCTCCTAAAGCAATTTGCGCTTCATGTGAGACTTTTCCACCGATTAGAATAGCTTCTATATTTGCATGCTGAGCCAGTTGTGTGGCTACCTGCAAACTTGGAGTAAAGAAAGTGGCAGTAAGTGTTTCAGGAAGTTCCGTTGCCAATTCGAGATTCGTAGTTCCTCCTGTAATTAAAACCACTTGACCAGGTTCAATTAAAGCAGCGGCTTTTTTTGCAATGACAAGTTTATTGGGATGATCGTAGATGTCTTCCTTACGATAGGTAAAAGGATAAAAAGATTTGGCCACCGCGCCTCCATGGACTTTTCGAAGTTGGCCAAGTTTGTCCAATTCTTTCAGATCTCTTCGAATCGTGTCGTCGGATACGCTTAAGTGCGTTGCAATATCCGTAAGCAAGACACGGTTACGAATCCGGACTTCTGCTAGAATGTAATCGTGTCTTGCTTGCTTCAACATTAAAAAATCGGCTTTGTGTTGTCTAAAATACTTTCATAGTTAAACAAGTGTATCAAGATGCAGGATCTGGAGGAGTATTGATGTTGTTGTCTTTTTCAGTAAAGGGATAAGGCATAAAATTACGATTTCCCCTTTCAACTTCGGGCCTTCCAAATCTTCGACTATCCTCAAAGCGCAGGCCACTCAGGTAAAGCTCAATACACCTTTGTTTGTAAATCTCGGTCAATATCTCCTGTTCAGTCATGCCTCCAGAGTATGGAGGCAGATCTGCTCCAATTAAAAGCGGGTCACTCGCCGGTACTTTCGTTATCACCTTATTTAGTTCAGCGACTGCATCAGCGGGATTAGCCGGTGATTTGCGAACCAGAGCTTCAGCTTTGATCAGATACATTTCACCAACCCGATAAATGGGCAGGGTAGAACTGTTTGATGTGAAAAAACTTGCCCTGCCTTTATTGGCTCCGGCCGTTGGGTTAATAAAAAATGCAATGCGTTTATCTGCTGGAGAAGTTTGTAGGTCTGCCGGGAGTGCGAACTTATCATCCTGAGGCTCGGTAACATTTCGGTTTGAAAAACTGGATTCAAACAATGTGTTGCGAGAAATATCATCATGCCTGAAACCAGAACGAGATGTTTTTACAACGAGGTCGGAGGCTGCAATTGCTTTATCATAATCGCCAACCATCAGAGCATATCGGGCGACAAGGGCATTCAGGGCATTCTGATAGTCGATTCCGCTTGGAACATCAATCCGGCTTACTATTCCCGAAGTAAAAGAGAGTGATAAAGGAGCCTTGGCAAGTTCTACGGAAGCGGCTTCAAGTACGGAAATGGCTTCATTAAGGACTTGGGTACGCGGTACAAATGGAGCATTTTTTTCTGTTGTGATAGGCGCTTGCTCCCAGAACATTGCCAAATTTCCTAACGCCAATGCTTTGAAAAGTGCGGCATGAGCCTGAAGCCCGCCTTTTGTTCCTTGATCAACTACGATATCCAGATTGTTTAAAATAATATTTGCATTCGCAGCTACGAGCAGGGATTGATTCCAGAGATTAGTAAGCACCCCATTACTGCCTTGTATACTTGGACCTGCCTGCATCAGAAGTTGCTCATCTGTATTTCCCGCATTTAAAGTTATTAGCTCTTTAGTCAATAGACCACTTGCGGTAGGCAGGGTGTAGTTCGGCGAAGCGCGGCTAACAGAATATTTATATTGAAGTCCATTCGCTAAGGCTATTAGTCCATTTACATCGTTAATTATTTGTTCCTCGGAGGCTGTGCTAGGATTCAAATATTCTTTGTCACAAGACGTGAACAGAAATACTGTTGTGAAAAATATATAAATTATCTTTTTCATAGTTACTTGTTCTTTTAGAATTAGAATGTTACGGTCAATTGCATTTTGTAGGTGCGTGGGATCGGTACGTTACCAAAATCTACGCCGCGAAGAATATCGTTGTTCCCGCCTGCATTGGTTTCCGGATCATAGCCATTGTAATTATCCCAGGAAATTAAATTTCTTCCTGACAAGCCAAGACTAATATTGCTAATACCTTTAAGCGGGCTCTTAAAATTATAGGAAAGGGATACTTCCCTGAGCTTAGTGAAAGCCCCATCATCGATTCTCCATTCTTCTGTATTATACAAGGCATAGATATAGCCACGAGGCAATTCGCCTGTCATTTCCTTTTCCGTATAATCGCCTATACCCACACCCTGGCGGGTTCTCTTGTCGGCATTGAACACGTCCACACCCCGTACGAAATCAATGAGGAAACTGAAATTGAAATTTTTATAAGCAAGGCTACTCATGATCGACCCTGTAAAATCAGGATTCGGGTCACCAATCACGGCTCGGATATTAGACCCCGTTGGTTGGCCTGCTGCATTACGCTGCGCTTCATATTGCAATGGCGTCGAAGAATTTTGCGTCCCCTTTTCACTTTGCAATAATCCATCGGAGGTTAACAGCACTTGTCCGTTGTCCCGCGCAATGGCTGTTCCATAAAATACACTTGCTGGCATTCCTTCAATTAGGAAAGATGGAGCACCGGTAACGTTGCTAATGGCAACTGTAGGACTTCCTAATGCTGTTATTTTGTTTCTGTTTCTATTGTATAAAAATGTAACATCCCATGCCAAATTGCTTGTGCGGATAGGAACCACGTTAAACGAAATCTCCATCCCCTTGTTTTCCATTTCACCCACGTTATTAACGATGCTAAGGCCTCCTTCAGAAGCAGCCAGTACTCGGTTAACCACGAGGTCTTCTATGCTTTGCTCGTAAAAAGTTGCGCCGATATTGATCTTGTTATTCCATACAGCAAGGTCAGCACCAAATTCGAATTCAGTCATCCGCTCAGGGGCTACGCTTGGATTGGCCAATGTCGAGCCAGGGACGATGGTCGGCTTTCCTAAATAAGCAACAGGATTAAATTGCCAGAAACGAGCATATGAATCTATACCGGTGAGATTACCAGCCTGACCCCAAGATGCTCTCAGCTTTAAAGAATTAACGGCGTTCTCGCCAACCGTATTTTCCCAAAAACTCAAATCTGAAGGAATAAAGCTTGCGCTCAATTTTGGATAGCTTTGGTTGGTCTCATTGGGAGAAAATTTTGAAGACTTGTCTCTTCTCACAGCACCCGTCAAAAATGCGAGGTTTTTATACCCGAACGTAAGCTGACCAAAGTATCCGCTTAAATCAAACTGATCAAGCCCATAGCCTGTCGCTATTGTAGCTGAAGCTCCGCTTACGGTTTCAATATAGGGCGCCAACAGTTCACCGCTCGAGCGCTGATAATCTGCGCGCTGGTACTGATAACTTGTTCCTGCTACTGCATTTAGTTTGAGATCATCCGTTAGCTGCAGTTCATAAGTAACGTTGACATCGTTGTTAAATTGAAATACGGTATTGCTGGCGCTCCCCGCATACCCGGTGGGATACCGTTCCAATGGTAGACCGGCGGAGGCTTGATAAGGATAAGCTTCAATTAAACTTTTTCCGGTTTGCGTATAGGCATCCACACCAATAAGCCAATCGATTCCTAATCCTTTGATTGGCGTAAGATTTAATTGCAAATCATTCACGGTACGGTTCACAATTTGCGTGAATTCCATGTCTTCGATGGTGGAGAGTGGATTGACCCGGGTGGGTTCAACAGCTAACAGTTTTCCGGCGGGATCGCGTTGTGTAATATCGTAAATGTTATTGGTGATGTTAATGGAATTGATGGGACTATAAAACACATTACCATTGGCTTTTTCGTTCGAGAAAGAATTTGAGTAAGAAAGTCCCGCGGTTAAAGTAGCCCATTCGGTAAGGCGCTGATCAACACGAACCCGAAGATTATAACGGGTGAAATCGGTTCCTTTGATGATCCCCTCATTTTTTAAATAGGAGAATGAAGTGAAATACTTCGTTTTATCGGTACCGCCACTTACTGAAATGCTGTTATCGGTTCCGTATCCCGTCCTAAAAATTTCGTCCTGATAATCATAGCGCGTTACATCCACTAAATTTGTCCGGAGGTACCCCAATGCTCCATCCCTTGTGATGGGCATGAAAGATTCATCTGTCGTGGGGACATAGGCGCCAGGAGCACCTGTTCCAATGCTATTAAATTGTGCAGCGCTTATTGTTCCAATAGGATGAAGCCTTAAAGCTGCAGAGCCGAACTGTTTTCCGTAGGTCGTAATCGGAACCTTTTTCCGCAGTTGATTTATATTTACGCTCGTGGAGAAGGTTACCTTCGGAGCTCCCTGCTTTCCTCTTTTGGTCGTAATAATAACGACGCCATTAGATGCACGTGATCCATATTGAGCCGCTGCAGCGGCACCGTTGATAACATTAATGCTTTCAATGTCAGCGGGATTAAGATCAACCATTCTATTCGTACCTAAAGTAGCTCCTCCGACTTGGGAAGAGCCTCCACCCACTTGATTCGATAAAGCAGTTTGAGACACGTTGGTCGTGGAATTGCTAACGATAACACCATCAATCACATACAAAGGGTCAGAATTTCCCACGAGAGACTTTACGCCGCGCAAACGAATGGTAATTCCGCCAGCAGGATCCCCTGAATTTTGAGTAATTTGTGCGCCCGGAACTTTACCTTGTAGCGCGCTGAATAAATTGCTTGAGCCTGAATTTTCCAATGCTTTGGAACTGACGGACGAAATACTATTGCCCAGTTCCCTTTTATTGGTTCGCAACGTGGAACCAATCACCAAAACTTCATCGAGCTGTGTAATATCATCTACCAGGATAACATCAAGTATGATTGTCTCCTGCGCTCCCAACGAAACTTCTTCGGTTTGTTGGGCGTAACCAATAGAACTGAAAACAATCCTTGTCGAAGCTTGGTCTGTGGTAATGTTGAATTCATAATTTCCATCGCTATCCGTAATAGTTCCCGTGGTAGTTCCTTCTATTAGAATAGATGCGCCAGGCACGGCGCCAACATTATCTTTCACAGTACCTTTTATGGTAAAAGTTTTCTGTTGTCCCAATAACAGCTGAGGGGAAAGAAATAGAGCGGTAATCAATAACATCTTTGGAATTTTAAAGCATCCGAAGATCATGAAATGGTAATCGTTTATTTTCATAGGCACATTTAGTTTAAGAGTTTGCGGTATTTGCGGTATTTTTTGAGTTATCGGCAAAAAGATAGCAAAACTCCGGCAGCCCCCTTTCTCTTTTTGCAGACTTTTTCTAAGTTTTTCTTTATTTTGTTCGAACGCAATAAAGAAATTAATTGAACTAATGAATTCGAGTATTAAAAAACTGACCCGAGCAGCTTTAAAGAAAAGTCGACTCATCATTGGTCTTATGTCTGGAACTTCACTTGATGGGCTCGATGTAGCACTCTGCAAAATTTCAGGATATGGAAAGTCTACTACGATAAACTTGTTAAAGTTCGATACGGTGCCTTACACGGAAAGCACGAAAAAAAGAATACGCGAGGTGTTTGCCCAGCAGCAAGTAAATTTTCAACGGCTCTGTGAATTAAATGCGTGGATCGGAAACCTTCATGGAGAGCTTGTGCTAAGCTGCCTGAAAAAATGGAAAATAAAACCATTGAATGTAGACATCATCGCCTCTCATGGCCAGACTGTCTTTCATTCGCCCCAAGCAATCACACCAGGAGCACATATTGATTCCACTTTTCAGGCTGGTGATGGAGATCATGTCGCGGTAAAAACAGGCATTATCACGTTCAGCGACTTTCGCCAAAAACATATTGCTGCAGGTGGTGAGGGTGCGCCCCTCGCTGTTTATGGTGATTACCTGCTTTTCTCAAAGAAAGGGGAAGACAGAATTATGCTGAATATTGGTGGCATCGCCAACTTTACATATTTACCGGGGTCAACGGATGCAAAGAAAGTTTTTGTAACGGACACAGGGCCTGGTAACACCCTCATCGATCAAGCGGTGCAGCAGTTTAAACCCGGCGAGCATTTCGATAAGGATTCGAACATTGCTAAAAAAGGAAAAATAAATGACATACTATTAACAGCATTGCTCGCGGATAAATTTTTTAAGTTACCCTTTCCAAAAACAACGGGCCCGGAACTTTTTAATATGAACTATGTGGAGCATGCCATGGAGAGTTCTGGCGCGACGTCAATTTCTTTGGAAGATCTGCTGGCAACACTCACACGTTTTAGCGCTGAAACCATTGTGAATGCGATCGGACAGTCGATCAATCTTAAAAAAAGGACAAAGATCTTCCTTAGCGGAGGAGGCGCTCATAACCCACTCCTGGTGCACGGGATTAAATCATTACTCGCCAACGTTGATTTTCATCCGATGGAAGAGCTGGGTATATCCGGAGATGCGAAAGAGGCCGTACTTTTCGCCATCTTAGCGAATGAAAGTTTAGCAGGAGGAAAATTAAATTTTGGAAACAGGCCAAAGGTTCCTTCTGTGTCCATGGGTAAGATTTCATTTCCTGCGTAGGATACTTAAGCGGATAATTCCTACTCAGATACTCTCCGTTACTCAAAAAGGTATTGTAAAAATGTAAGAACTCGAGTACTACGGGATTTTCAATTGTTATGTAAAACCAGAAGTTGACGATTTTTGGATTTCGAATGATACTAAAAAAATCGAAGTGCATCTCAGCGGCGAGGTGGAAGTTGATTTCTATATAAAAGATATTGTTGTACCTGATAAACCGGGTTACACAGTCAGATTATCTCTTGGGTTTTGGGCCAATACAATAGTGCACAGGAATGAGTCTAACTTCATCTATCAGGAAGAATTCTATGAAGAAAATATGGGTTTGGATCTTCCATTAGCCTAGGCAACGACATAGAAACCGTATTTAAGTTGAGGTTCTTGCTCAGTTGAAAAAGATACCTTGGTACCCAGCGAGTAGCCTAGGGTGGGTCTTTAAGTGTGCAGCTTTTTGTTACTAGAAAAGTTTCGCAATATCATTTACCAGCACCCAAAGAATTTGAGCAAAAAGATAAACCACCCAAGTGACAAAGTTTTTCTAAAAAAAAGAATCGGGATATTTCTTTTTGGTGACTCCCCTCATAAGCCAGGGCGACAGACTCCCATAAAGCGGATTTTGGGTAAGGCAAAAAATTCCAAAGTATAAGCCCAGCCGACCAAGTTGCTACGTTGACTTTTAATGTAGATATTAGAAACACAGACTACAAATAAAAGATTCGACTTTAAATGTAGGAATTAGAGGTAGTGTAGAACCTTTGACCTGGATAAAAGGAATAGCAATGACTGAAATGACAACGATGTAATTTATTCCACCACAATTGATTTCGAAACCAATGGGGAAAAAGATTTAATTTTTAAATATGTGCTGAATGATGTGGAGTGGGAAGATGGAGAAAATCTAAAAACGGAAATTAAGAAAAACGCTAAACCTTATAATAGTAATTTTAGATATGCTCCGAGACCTGGAAATCCGTTTAAAAAATTCATAGGAGAATGGATTTTAAAGGATGATAATTGGGAGCAAGCTATAGTCAGGACATTGAATGCATAAAAATTCCAATCATTATACGCTCTGTAAATAAGTTAATACTGACAATAGCCTTTTTTTGGATAGTTGAATCTACTTCAGCAAAAGGACATTATTTTTTGTCATACAATCAAGACGGGTAGTGATTATATTCTTTTAGGCTGGTTGGCTAGGGTCATCGTCCACCTTCTGCTTTTTTATTTGGACCATAGTAGAACAAGCTTTCAATACCCTCACCTCCTCGGATTGACGCTGCCCCAACCGGTGCTACAACCAATCTGGAAGCGCGTTGAAACCTTTCAAAAAGTTGTTCATTCAGTCAAAAATTGAAAATACCGCCAATACCTTGGACTTAAAAGTTCTACAAAGTTGATATTATTGTACCGCAGGATGTGACTCCGCATCACATTAATCCTTGAATAGTTGTGTAAGATGGCTTAACTGCAATTCAAAGCTTTTTTAATGACAAGAATCTTCAAGAGAGATGACAAATCTCCATTACTAATTTTTCGAACAATTGTACATTGATAACAACTTATATTCTAACAGGTGGCAGCAAAAAATATTTCAAATGTCGTTGATGAAACGCTGAAACATTTTGTATACCTTCATTTTCAAACAATATATGCGTAGGGTAGCAAAGGCATTGATGGGATTGGTACTGTTAGTAACAGTTTTTCAACTGTTTATACCCTTGGTTTTTTCAACTGAAAAAATACATAGGGTTAGTCATGCAAAATATAGCGTTTATCCCAGGGCAATAAATATTTCTGTTCTTTTAAAGGAACAGGAGGAAAAAAAGTGCGAAGAAGGATTCGCAAAGTAGGCCAGTACTTTTACTCGACTTAACGTGTCATTATTTTAATCTTAATAGTTTCCACAACTCACCTAACTTTTGTTTTTTAAATTCTTTACACGAAAGCCAGCCACATCTTTTTACTCGTTACCGAACTTTTCTAATTTAATTTCTCCGGCGAAGCCTATTCTTAATATTTATTAGGCTATGAAGCTTAGTAAATCAACTCTTCACAATTTTTTTTCAAACAACCATACCTTGTTAACATTTTAAATTCTATGAACTGTCGTTTTTGTAAAGAACCGCTTGAGTCAAAATTTGTTGACCTTGTTAATTGCCCTCCGTCAAATGATTTTTTATCCTTTCGGCAACTCAATGAGCCGGAATCAAACTATCCACTGACCATTTACGTGTGTACCAACTGCTATCTTGTACAGGTTGATGAGTATAAGAAAGCAACAGATATCTTTAATAGTGAGTATGTTTATTTTTCATCTTATTCGAAGAGCTGGGTGGAACATGCCCGGCAATACGTGGAAGAAATGGTGAAGAGATTTAAGTTCAATGAGAATTCATTTGTAATAGAAATTGCCTCAAACGATGGATACTTGTTACAGCATTTCAAAAACAAAGGTATTCCCGTGTTAGGAATAGAGCCCACCAATAATACCGCGAATGTCGCTGTACTGAAAGGGATTCCGACAATCACAGAGTATTTTGGATCTGACTTTGCAATCAAGCTCAAAAACAAGAGGAAGAAAGGCAACCTTCTTGTTGGTAATAATGTATTAGCTCATGTTCCTGACATTAACGATTTTGTCGAGGGATTAAAAATTGCTCTCCGTAAAAGTGGAGTGATAACGATGGAATTCCCTCACTTGCTTCGTTTGGTTGAGGATTGCCAGTTCGACACAATTTATCATGAGCATTACTCATACCTATCCTTTACCACGGTAAAGAAAATCTTTGAATCTCACGCCTTGGAAATGTTTGACGTACAAGAGACGCCAACACACGGTGGCTCGCTTAGAATATTTGCTAAGCACAAAAAGGATACGGATAAAGTAATTTCGCCTAATGTAAAGGCGATGGTAGAGAAAGAATTCAACGCGGGAATTACGACGCCTGAATACTATCTGAATTTCCAGGAAAGAGTCGATCACATTAAATACCAGACGTTAAGTTTTCTGCTTGAACAGAGGAAGGAAAAAAAGAAAGTTATTGCCTATGGCGCAGCAGCCAAAGGAAATACACTGCTTAATTACGCTGGCATAAAAGGGAATGATTTGATTCAATTCGTCGTCGACGCCGCACCGTCAAAGCAAGGGAAGTTTCTTCCCGGCAGTCATATCCCGGTATATGACGAAAGTAAGATCAAAGAGCTTTGTCCCGATTTTATAATTATTTTGCCTTGGAATCTTAAAGAGGAAATTATGGAACAACTTTCCTATGTAAGTGAGTGGGGCTGTCAATTTGTGGTGTTCATTCCGCGACTGCAAAAATTCAATTCTAAATTCTTGAAAAAAGATAATGCAGCATAAATTCCGCTGCCCTAGTACGATCATTAAACTGCTCCTGTACCTTTACTCAGGTAATTTTGCAGGCTTTAGATAATTTTGATAGCGGCGCTAGGTTTAATCAGTTGCAAATCAAAAATTAGCGTTCACCTACACGCTAAGGCACTCCTTTGCTACTCGAAAACGGGGGCGATTTGAGGGACATTCAACCACTTTAAAGATCATAGCTTACCAAAACCATAAAGATGCTCACGTGTGTGCAACAGGCTTACGGGATGTTGTAAATCCGATAGAAAAATTGAAAATTGAAATTTGAGTGCAATGAGATAAAAAGAAAATATCAGCCAAGCGCTAACTTCAAATAAAATATGGTAAATAAATATAAATGCCCCTTTTCAGTATGTGCTCTTTTTGTATTAACGCTAACAATAACAAATGCTCAATCTATTCTGCCTCCGGCCATAGAATGGAAAGGAAAAAGCGAATTATTAATTGCTAAGCCAAATAATGTTTGGATAACTCCGACTGAAAAATCTGGTTTTGAAGTCACGCCTGATTATAACGAAACCATGAGTTGGTTTAAAAAATTGGCTGCGGCCTCGCCGTTGATCAGCATGACTTCTATTGGTAAAAGCGCAGAAGGTCGTGACATTTTCATGATGATCGCTTCAGCGGAAAAAGCAGTAACTGCAACCGCACTTAAAAACTCCCCCAAACCACTCATGCTGGTACAGGCAGGTATTCACGCAGGAGAAATTGATGGCAAAGACGCAGGCATGATGTTGCTGCGTGACATTGCTTTTGGAAATAAAAAACATTTATTGGATGGCAGTAACATATTGTTCATTCCAATCCTGAATGTAGATGGCCATGAGCGAAGTTCACCATACAACAGACCCAATCAGCGTGGCCCGCAGAATATGGGATGGAGAACGAACGCACAAAATTTAAATTTAAACAGGGATTATGCCAAGCTGGATACAGAAGAGATAAGGTCGGTGATCAAAGTAATGAATGAATACAATCCGCTGCTCTACATGGATATACATGTTACCGATGGTGCCGATTACCAATACGACATTACATTTGGCGGGCATGGTCAGCAAGGTTACTCACCGGCTATCTCCAATTGGCTAGCAACAACTTATAAACCTTATGTAGATAAAGATTTAATAAACAGCGGACATATACCTGGGCAATTATTATTTGCTGTAAACGACAGAGATTTTTCAGAAGGGAATGTATTGTTATTAGGTGAACCCAGATTTTCGGATGCTTACGGCGGCCTGCGGCACATGGCTTCAATCCTGGTCGAAAATCATTCTTTAAAACCTTTCAGGCAACGGGTGTTGGGCACCTATGTATTATTGGAAAGTACGATGAAATTATTAGCAACAGCAGGGCAGTCACTGAGAGAAAATACCATAAAAGACAGAGCGAAAAGAGCGGCAACAATTCCCATGAAGTGGAAAGTACCACAAAAGATAGGTGCAGTATCCCCGCCGGATAGCCTCAATCTTTTAGCCATCGAATCCAGAGTTATTAAGTCTGCAATAACCAATGCAGATTATGTAGAATGGACGGGAAATCCAACAACAACGACCATTGCCAACTATAAAGCAACGGAAGCCGTAGAATATGTCGTTCGTCCGAAAGCATATTGGGTTTCTGCTTCTTGTTATGGTGTTATTGAAAGACTAAAAATGCATGGAATAAAAATGGAGATAATAAAGGAGCCTCGTGAAGTAACGGTTGAAATGTATAGGATTCAGGATGCTAAATTTCAAAATGAACAAGGTGCCATGCTGCCATTTGAAGGACATATGCAGGTGACCGGAACACCTGTCGTAGAAATTCGTAAAAACATGTTTGCCGTAGGATCCGCCTATATTTTAACGGACCAACCATTGGGAGACCTTGCCATGTTGTTGTTAGAACCAAAATCAATGGACTCTTATTTAAGCTGGGGATTTTTCGATCAAATATTTCAACTAACAGAATACATAGAACCTTACGTTATGGAGCCAACCATGACCAAGATGTTGGAGAATTCTCCTCAGTTGAAAAAAGAATTTGAGGAAACGAAAGCACGGGACACTTTGTTTGCAAAAGACCCCAATGCGATATATACCTGGTTTTACAGTAAAACAAAATATTATGACGACCGCTACTTATTGTATCCTGTTGGGAGAGAAATGTAAGTCGCCTTTTAGATTTACACGTACTTTAAAAAATAGTTTCAAGTAGCTTTTATGGACCGAAATACATGCCGATAACAAAGCATGTTTACACAACACAACTTACAGGCTGTTGTCAAAAGACTCCATCCCTCGCTGCCGATTCACCTAGCCAACATGTATGGCTTCCTAAATTTAAGTGGAGGCACGCCATGCCATTTCTTAAAGGTTCGAATAAACGCTGCGGGTTCGGAATAGCCCAGCATTGACGCAATATCCGTAATTGAAAATCTTGCATGACGTATTAGCATATCGCTAAGTTCCATTTTTAATTCATCCAATATTTCGCGGAAAGTAATTCCTTCACGCCAAAGCATACGTTGTAACGTGCGAACATTGCAATTAAATTGACTGGCTACGTTTTCAATGGGGGGAAGATGGGGCAATGCCAAACTAAGAGCAGCTACCTTAATTTTGGTTCGTAAGCCTTTATCAACTTTCATCAACTCCATCGTTTTGAGATATTGAGGAATAAGGATGTCCAACCCGGAATCTGAATAATCCTTTATCCTTGATTTAAGGATGTTAATTTTACATTCAACTCGATAGTTGCCAGATAGCCGCCATCCACTCGGATATCGATTATCTACAAATGGCGAGAATGTCTTAATGTCATTTTCCTTCCCCCACATTAGTTTAAGTTCTCGTGTTACTACCGTAAGTGTCGTTTCAAGTACGATCCTAGAAACAGGCTTTGCGAAAGAGGGTAGGTTTATAGTGATCATAAACTTGTTGCCTTGGCCCTTGTTTTTGAACACGATATAAGGAAATGTTTTGCGAAGAAAGGATTGACAATAGAAAATACCTTCTTGAATAGTCAACGACTTTAGGGAAATCTTATGGATTACACCAAGTGTATTAAAATCCAGGTGCTGCCCGACGTGCAACCCTAATAAATCCTCCTTTAATGTTTTGGCGATTGATCCTACCGTATCGGTGAATTCCTCCTTTGAAACCAGGGTAGCCTCATCTTCCAGGTCAAGGTTGCCGTTGATAAGTTTTGATGACACCTCTTTTCTTGTCATACCTCGCATCATCGCGTAGTCTGTAAACGAATAAAGATGTTTGCCTAAAATTTTCATCGTGTCGCAAAATATCAATTTTTTGTTCTTTCCTAAAACTACTTTTGAGTAACATACAGGGATGAATTTTAGAAAAGATAATCATGAAGCAAAGCACGACCGCACGTATCATCACGATACGTTTTATTCTTTCCTATTTATCATCTTCTGCACAAGAAAAAAACTCTTCAATTGTAACACCAAAACTTGAAAATCCATTAAAAATGAAAACACTGACCGATGAAACCACTTCGATTATCGAGCGATTCAACAACGCTTTCCAGAGCCATAATCCTGCCGAATTGCCCGGAATCATCGATGAGAACTGCGTGATGGAAAGCATTCAGGGACCGGATGGTATAAAATATGAAGGCTATGATGCGTGCCTTGACTTTTGGAAAGCCCTGGCTACAGACCCGAACACTCACTTTGACGTGGAGGAAGTTTTCGTTTTTGGCGACAGAGCAACGATTCGTTGGCGCTATTATTGGGGCAACGAGAAAAATAACACGGTACGTGGGGTTAACCTTATGCGCCTATCTAATGGTAAAATTATCGAGGCTCTAGGTTACGCGAAGACGGTTCCTTCCACGGGCCTTGATTAATTGACATAGTGAAATTCACACGGTGATACCAAGGTGTGAAAAGTTTTTTGTGGTTAGATGATAAAAAAACTTGAGGTGCTCAAGAGCACTACACAGCATACCAGAATTAAGATGTGGCTGTATTCAATTTTGTATCTACTTCAGTTCCCCTTTCTCCATTCAAAGGGTAGGTTTTGAATGAGTGTATTCTGCGCAGCAGCAATTAGCCATCTCCCATCTTCTTCTACCATGACGAACGTCATAGTGCCTTTGCCAGCTTCCTTAAGCTTATCACCTTCTAGCAAATGAATAAATTGAATAGCACTTATTATGGCTACGTCTGGACGTAGGAATGATATATGAGTAACTTCATTTTTTATCCGAACATTGGCGAGCGGGCTCTCATTCGATTGCTGAATAAATTTTCTGAGTTCCGCTTCTCCTACTAAGCGGACGCCATGTACCGTGACAATTACCGCATCCGGGATAAAAACCTTTTCCGATGAACTATCATCTCTTCGAATTAGGATTTCATTTTCTATTATTTGTTTGATGTTCTGGGTGCTCTGTTGCTGTATTCCTGAAATAGTATTCGAATCTAAATTTTGGTTATTCATAGTACTTTCTTTTTGGTGCGAGTGTTAAGAGAAATATTTAAGTCAGTTGTTGTTAAAGAAAGTTTGTTTGATTCCTTTAGCAATTTCTTTTGATATACGGCCTCGGCAAACCAAAGGAATTCATCCAGAAATCGACTGGTAAGCTTGATCATATTTTCATTTTGTGTATTGAATGATTCATCAAAGAGCAAATGAATTTCAGGAACAAGTAATTTAACGGGTAAGGGATATGCACCGAGACTAAGTATAACATGCTGTAATTGGGTGGATGCATTGATTCCTCCTAATTTTCCCATCGAAGTTCCTATTACTCCGATCGGCTTTTTCTGGAATTCAATCCAGAAATGATCTAACGTATTTTTCAATACACCTGAAAAGCTACCGTGGTACTCTGGTGTTATGAGTATTATTGCATCGGCTTCGGAGAGACGCTCTGCGTGCGCCTTAATGTTTTCCTCTGATCCTGAACCCAACAGTGCCCCATAAACGGGTAATGGCTGTTTAAGCAGATCGATCACAGCTGTTTCTATATTTCGCTTATGCAAGATGTTTTCCACGTAATATGCAATTTTGTGCGATTGCCGTCCCGTGCGGACGCTCCCTATAATTAGTGCTACCTTCATTTATGCGTATGTGTTTAGATTTCTTTCTATTTTTCACTGCTAACGCTTTGCCTAGGGCAAGATTAAATGCAAATCTCCAAACTGGTGCCAATAGTAATTTTCTGCAACGGCAGTTTCATAGGCATATTGGATGTGTTCAGCACCTGCAAGGGATTGGAGCATATGAAGATGAGATGCCCTCGGCTCATGGAACCCTGTTAGCAGGCCATCCACTACCTTCATATCGTAATTTTCTTCAATAAACAAGGATGTATTTCCCTGATAGGATCGCACTTTTCCGACGTGATTAACAGCGCTTTCAATCGCTCTTACTGCCGTTGTCCCTATGGCAACTATACGGTGGCCATGATCCTTAGCGTGATTGATCATCAGTGCAGAAAGTGGACTTACTTCCATATACTCCGGATATGGCGTTTCATCGTCCTCCAGGCTGGATATGCCTGTGTGTAAAAGGATCGGAGCGAACACAATTCCTTTGTTCAAAAGCTTTTCAATTAACGCTGGCGTAAATCCTCTACCGGCAGAAGGCATCTCCGAACTTCCAGGGTGAAACGAAAATAGAGTTTGATAATATTCTAGCGGATAATTTTCATCGAGCTTGTCATACTTTATTGGCCTGCCATGGTTGGTCATTAGTGTCTCTGGCTGATGCGTTGTATTGAATTCTGCGATCCATAAGTCAAGCGACCGATGATCTTTGTAGAATTTCTTTTTTAATCTTATAAAAGAATCCTCCGGCAAGGAAAACGTCATCTTCTCGGTTCCTTCGTTCCACCGGATTGTTTTTGTCCCCTTTATCTCTCTGATTTCGATCAGCCATTCGCGTGCATTTAAGCGCGTGCTTAAATGCAAAACTCCTTTTCGCTCTTCCGGTAGTGATATAAAAAAAGCAGACGGGCGTGTAGCCGAGGTGTTAATAACCAGCACGTCGCCTCTTTTCAAATAGCTGTCAAGGTTGCTAAATTCAACATGTTCTGCTTCGTCCGGACCTTTCGTAACAAGCAGGCGCACTTCATCCCGTGCCAGATTACGGTCCTCTGTCGGTTTCGGACAAGCGAGGTGGTCAGGCAAATTAAACTGTACGATGGTGGATGCGGTGGTGTTCATACGGATTGTTTTTCAAGTATATGGGCAGTATACCGGCCGCTGGGGAAATCACCTTCAATGAGCTGTATCATGGCCGGAGCAGCATGCTCAGAGGGAAGAGGACGATCTGATATATCCTCACCTGGAAAGGCATCCTGATTCATGTCGGTTCGCATATCACCTGGATCGAAAGCGTAGAAGTACTGGTTTGGATTTTCCTTCGCCAGAATAACAGTCATATGATCCAGTGCTGCTTTGCTTCCTCCGTAAGCCCCCCATGTTGCATAAGCTTCCGCGGCGGCATCACTGCTTATATTTATAATTTTGGCGCCTGGAGTGAAGTAGGATTTTACTTTTTGTAAAAGGGAAATTGGTGCGATTACATTTGTATGAAACACAACATGAACATTGTCGATTGGGTGTTGTAGAAGGGGTTGCAAAGGTGAAACTCCTAACACGGAAGCGTTATTGACAAGAAGGTCTAAACCCCACTTTTGTGTTTCTAGCGCTTCCGCGAATTGAAGCAAATGTATTTCATTCCGTACGTCACCGGATATAGCGATGACTTCCGTTAACTCCGATAGCTGTTTCTTTACTGCGAATAGTTGTATTGCGTTACGGGCATTAATGACTAGGTTCCATCCTTTTTGAGCCAGGGCATGTGCTAAAGAAAAACCTAAACCTTTTGATGCTCCTGTAATTAGAGCCGTTTTTTTTGGTGTCATAATCTTGATCTGCTTTTGTTATTTTACAGACACAAAGATGCCGCACATCTGGGGGGTAGGGAACGTACCATAGGATAGAATTCCACCTGTACGATGGTACAGATCTTCAACTTGGAATATTGTGTCTTAGAAGCTTATGAGGCCACGCTTTAACGCCGTGTCAACGGCTTCTGTACGTGTCTTTGCATCAAGCTTGGATAAAATGGAAGTGATGTGAAATTTTACGGTGCGTTCAGCAATAAAAAGATGATCGGCGATTTTACTATTCGTTTCACCCTTTTTCACGAGCGCAAGCACTTCTAGTTCTCTGGTTGTTAACGGTGAGCCTGGATAATGCAAGCTTTCGTTTTGACTTTTTTCGGAATGATGCTCAGACGTCTCCTGGAGAATAAGCGATACCTGCTTATCCAATTCCGCTGCGTGGTCCGACGCCTGCTCTATGCTTTGAAGTGTACTTGAAATATTTTTTTGTTCTGCCAGCGACTTTGAATCCGCTAAACTTGTTAAGAGAACTTTCATCCTCGGTTGAAGCACTCTTTTCAAGATTTCATGAACCGCGGTGTCCTTGTCTGATTTTATTCTATACGATTCCTGAATTCTTGTTCTTTGTATGGCAATACCCATCAGTTCGCAGATCGTATTTAAAATGGATAGTTGTTTGTCGTTCAACTCCTGGGTCTCTTTACTTACTAAATTCAATAATCCGGCCTTTTGACCGTTGACTGTTATGGGAATTGTTGCATGAAACTTAAGATCGCGTGTTCCTGACGTAATATTCTTAAGACGTGTGCAGGCGATCTCACTGATGTTAGTTGCCTTTTCAATATCGTCAGACAAATACTTTTGGATGCAGAAACACCATCCTGAAAGGCGCTCAGGATAGTCGCTCAAAGCAGGAGGCAAATTATAAGATGCCGCGAGGTATACCGATTTTACATCGGGTTGCACGAGCCAGATCCATCCGGTTTCGAGATTTAACAATTCAACTGTTTTCTCCAGGGATTTTCGTAACGCAGCATGCAAGGAAAACTCCTTATTCAGGTGACTTGCTATCTCATACAAATGAGAAAAGTATTCTTTATCGCTCATTTTTTTTCCTACCCATCTTTGTTCGTGATTATATATTTGACAAATCAAAACATAAATTTAACTAGATTTCCAGGCCAGTTTAAAATCCCTGAAATTCTCGGGCGGAAGGGCAACAAATATTGAAAATTATTTTGGCTGACATGTCCTGGTTAACAATGTTATTTGTATACGTAAGTTGCTAATGTTCTTTTATGGAGGGTTCAACTTGACATTTCCAAAACTTCTATCATCTCCTCACGGTTAAGGGCCACGGGATTATTTTTGTTATCTGTGGCTTTTGCTATTTTTTCAAAATCCGTTGGCCTTACGCCGCCCTGGCGCAGTCGCGGAATATTCATTTCTTCTGTCCACGATTCTATCGTCCTTAAAAGAAAGTCGGTATAATAATCTCTTGATTCGGTTTCAGTACCAGAAAACATTTTTCCAACAACAGCATATTTCATTAAAGCTTCATCATTACTTTTTTCCAAGCGCAATTTCCGAACCGTAACCGTATTTACAGAGGCAATCAGCGAACTACAGATTACCCCGTGCGGTATTGAAAAGTACCCTCCAATGGAGCCAGCAAAACCGTGCACCAATCCAAGGCCCGCATTTGCTAAAGTAATTCCGGAAAGGTAAGATGCCAATGCCATACCTGCTCGTGCGTTAAGATTTGTTCCTTCCTGATACGCCATACGTAACGAACCGGACACACGTTTTAGTCCTTCATAAGCAAGTGCATCTGTAACGGGATTTGCGGCAGTAGAAAGATAAGACTCTAATAACTGCGTGAATGCATCCATACCACTAGCCGCCGTTACAGGTTTGGGGCAACTTACCATGAGAACAGGATCCAGGATTGCTACATTGGGAACAAAGTTGTTATGGCGCAAGGATTTCTTATAACCATTTTTACCAATCTCGGAAAGCACTGCATTTTTACTAGCTTCGCTGCCCGTACCAGAAGTAGTAGGCACTGCAATGAATGGGACTTTCGCTCCTGGATGATGAAGCCTTCCGACACCTTCTAAATAGCTTTTTACTGGTTCATTTAATGGCAGCATTGCCGCAATAGCTTTACCTGCATCCAAGACACTTCCGCCTCCAATGGCTATTACAGCATCGGGAACAAATTTCGAAAACCTTTTAACGGCGTCATCTACAACGGAAGGGGTTGGCTCCCCGTTGACAGCAAAATGCTCAAACGTGATTTCTTCACTCTGAAGTTCGTCCAAAAGATTCTGATAATATACTGTTAACGTAAATCGCGTGCTCGTAATGAGCAATATTTTTGGCCCAAATAGTTTTATGGTGGAAGGTAAAACAGAAATTTTGCCCGATCCAAAATGCAGGTGAGGGCCCGCTGCAAGGCTAAAGGAATCTTTCATCATCCACT
This sequence comes from uncultured Bacteroidota bacterium, assembly GCA_963837415.1. Lineage (GTDB taxonomy): Bacteria > Bacteroidota > Bacteroidia > Cytophagales > Cyclobacteriaceae > Chryseolinea. The sequence continues at coordinate 1,629,530 of CAWING010000013.1, forward strand.
TATTTCACAACCGGAAATAATAACGTATGCCTCATACCTTCTCGAGGTTTTTCCATCCAGGGGGCAACCGTATCGCGCCATATTGAATAGTGGGCAGTCTCCTTGTGAGCCGCAGCATCCTGCTCTGATTTATAGGCTTCATACAATACAAACTTGCCGGAATCGTGAGTATCCTGAAGTATATCAAATCGAAAGTTACCACGCTCTTTTACAGAATTCTCGTGATTCAACCGCGTCGCTTCAATAAACGATTCTATGAATTCCGGTTTGACGTGTACATGAACAAAGGTTACGATCATAGATATAAGTTGCTTTGGAAAGGCAAATCAAAACCGTCTATAAATAAAAAATGTAAACGAACTTAATTATAAATTCAGAACAGAATGAATTTTTGATATCCTTATATTTTGTAAAGTAAATACTGAAATTAATTTTCCAGTATCCAGAACCTTACTGCGATCTAAACGTATATTAACTGCAATTACGAATAATATCGAAAATGAAGAAGACAAAACTCGGTGAATTTGAAGAATTGGTATTGCTCACAGTAGCCGCGCTTCAAAAAGACGCCTATGGCGTGGAGATCAAACGGGAACTGGAAGACCGGTTAAAGGAGAAGCTAAGTGTGGGATCCATTCAATCGGCACTGAAACGCATGGAAGAAAAAGGCTTCCTGATTTCCGAATTTGGAGAAGCTACGATGAAAAGAGGCGGTAAACGCAAGCGGATTTACACCACTACTTCTTACGCTCACAAAGTATTGTCGGAGATGAAAGAGATCCGAGCAGGCTTATGGGAGTCCATAACCCCGATAGCTATCGGGGCTCACAAGTTGAGAGTGATATGATTCAATCCGACGATATCCATCCACCGAAATGGCCGCTCAAAGTCCTGAGATTCTTTGTAAAAAAAGAATACCACGAAGAGATTGAAGGTGATATGGAAGAGATCTTTCGGTGATAATATTCAACAACATTCTCTCAAAATCGCGAAGCGAATATATATCTGGGAAATGCTCAAGTTGCTCCGACCCATCTTATTAAAAAACATACGACAAACATCAACGCTAATTCCATTTGCCATGTTAGAAAACTATTTCAAAATTGCCTGGAGAAATCTGATCAAGAAAAAAGCCTATTCCGTCATCAATATTTTTGGACTTGCATTGGGGATTGCCTGTTGCTTTTTGATTTTCATGTTTGTGCAGGACGAATTATCCTTTGATAACTATCACGCAAACGGCGATCGAATCTACCGGGTGACCCATGGATCAAAATCCGTAGATGGATCAACAGGGCGTCCTAATCCATTTTGGGTCTGGGGCAATGCGCCAATTGCCGCCGCGCTTGATAACGAATTTCCGGAGATCGATAAGGTGGTTCAGTTTTCCGGGAGATCGGATATTCTACTCAGCGTCGAAGACAAAACTTATCAGGAGGATGGCATTTTCTTTATGGATTCCACGGTCTTCGATGTATTCAGTTGGGATTTGGTAAAAGGCAATCCGAAGACAGCGTTAGCTGCACCTCACAGCATCGTGCTCACTGAAACAACGGCGAGAAAATATTTCGGAAATGAAGACCCGTTGGGTAAATCTTTGAAGGGAAGTGAGTCGTCGGGGAGGTCTGCCGCAGGTGATTATACCGTTACAGGTATCATGAAAGACGTACCATCAAATTCGCATTTTCGGTTCAACGCTCTGCTTTCGATGAGTACCTTCAAAAAATCCAGACCAGATGTATTCGATGCGTGGGGTTACGTTGATTTTTATACTTATTTCCTGGTGAATGAAAAGTTTGAGCGGACAGCTTTCGAGAAAAAAATCCCCGATTTCATTAAAAGAAATCTTAGAGAACCAGATTCAAAATACATTATTGAAATCGAACCACTCAAAGATGTTTATCTTCGAACCGACGCAGACAGGCAGCCGGGAGAAACGGGTAGTCTACCTAATATTTATGTATTCTCCATCATCGGCATATTCATTTTAGGAATTGCCATCATCAACTTCATGAACCTTTCCACGGCGCGGTCGATGGAGCGGGCAAAAGAAGTAGGCATCCGAAAATCAATTGGCGCCTATCGCAGTAGTTTGATCTTTCAATTCCTGGGTGAATCCTTCATTATTGTCCTGTTGTCAATGTTCGTCGCGTTCATTCTTGTTGCCATCGCATTGCCCAGCATGGCGGGTTTTACCGGTAAAGTATTCGTGTTTCAAAATCTTGTCAATTGGCAAACTATTCCTGTTTTCCTGGCTGGCTTACTGGTGATAAGCATTGTGGCAGGTTCTTATCCTGCGCTGGCTTTATCAGGATTTGGAGCTGTGACAGTCTTAAAAGGAATTACAAAATCAACGCTGGGTGCCGCAAATTTGAGAAAAGTGTTAGTAGTTTTTCAATTCAGTCTTTCCATTGCACTGATTGCCGGAACCATCATTGTCTATATGCAAATGAATCATCTTCTCGTTAAGGATCTTGGATTTGATAAGGAACACATGCTCGTTTTGGATTACAACTACGATGGAGCCGTCAATGCTAAGTCTGAAGCTTTGAAGTTTGAAATGGAAGCCAACCCGGCAATTCTATCCGCAGCTTTTTCCAGGAGCGTGCCAGGTAGCTATTTTCCGAATGCGGGCACACAAATACAAGGGCCTGACGGAGAAATGAAAAGTGACGGGCAACCTATTTTTCAAGTAGGGATGGACTTCATTACACATTTCGGTTTGGAGCTGGTGGCAGGACGGTCGTATTCAAGGGATTTTCCTTCTGACTCCAGCAAAGCGCTTGTTATTAATGAAGCGGCTGCAAAACAATATGGCTATACGAATCCCGCTGATATCATTGGTAAAAAATTTAGTCAATGGGGAAGAGAGGGGCAAGTGATCGGCGTCGTCAAAGATTTCAATTACATTTCCTTGCACCGTAACATCGAACCATTAACGTTACCACTGGCGCCATATGAAAGCAGGTATTTGTCTCTTAAAGTAAAATCCGAAGACATGGCCAGGACTGTTGAAGAAGTGAAAGCAATTTGGAGTAAGCTCGTACCGCACAGACCCTTTCTGTATAGTTTTCTTGATGAAGACTTCAATCGGCAATACCAATCCGATTTCATCTTTAGAAAATTATTTACAACTTTTTCGTGCTTGGCAATATTCATCGCCTGTTTGGGACTGCTTGGATTGGCTACTTACACGGCGCAGCAGCGCACAAAAGAAATCGGTATTCGAAAAGTATTGGGAGCGGAAGTCTATAACATTGTTAAGTTGTTATCGAAGGATTTTATTAAACTGATTATTGTCGCAGTCCTTATCGCCACGCCCATTTCCTGGTATGCTATGAATCAGTGGCTGGAAGGTTTTGCGTATCGAGTGGTAATTCAACCCTGGATTTTTGTTTTGGCTGGCTTAGCGGCGGTTACAGTTGCCGTTGTTACTATAAGTTATCAATCTCTTAAGTCTGCTAGAATGAATCCAGTATGTTCTTTAAGAAGTGAATGACCGTACTTTTTATTCACAACGATACATCTTCAACAATTTAACCATGGCTTTCTTGTTTTTTAGACACACCTCAACCTTTATCATGCGTAGCTTTAGATCCTTACTGTTCGCGTTATTCTTTCGGGCAGCACCCAGCCCCTTCGATGGCATCGTAACTGGTTGTAGGCTCGGCCTGCCCGCCCACAAATGTCAACGTCCCGGAAGAACACCCAACTGGCGCAATAGTCCCAGTTCATCCATATGTGACCAGCATTCTAATACCTTGCCATTCACGATCCGGTCGATGTCTATGGATGTTATGCTGAACTTGCGACCCGTTGGAGCTATGCCCTTGAATTCGCCACGGTGTGTTCCCGTGGCTGTCCAATGTGTTATTACCCTGTCATTATCTGCAAATTGATCCTTTACCGTAAAATGAATGTCAGGGAATGCTTTTCGCAATTGCGTGAAAAATTCGCGCGCCCCTTCAGGGCCATGGATTTCTTCTTCCGGCGTGCTTGCGTAGGCAACAAAATCGTCGGCTACATATTCTTTCAAGTTCTTGTAATTCCCCCCATTCCATATTTCTTCTACTGCACGCATGACCAGGTCTTTGTTCTGTTGCGTCCTGTCAAAATTTTCACCAAGCTTCTTGTCTGCATGGATTTCGTTTGATGTTTTCATGATAATTGATTTTAGGTTACAAAATTGCAAACACTGCCGTCCGCGGTTTATATGCACAGAATGATCTTTGTTTGCTGAGAGCAAAATTATGGGTCGATGGGCAACAGGGGTAGGCTGAAAAGTCTAAAAACTTTGCTTAGAAGTTACGGGGGATAATTTTTCCGACTCAAGACTTAGCCGGCCTTGAATTTGCCCCTACATCGGAGAACAAATGCTGGTTGAATATGGGTACCTACTGTAAGACGTTGAAAAACGGTAATTCACCCCTTCAAATAGTTGGATTTATTTCTCTAAGGGCTTAAATGAATTACTTCATAAGGAGGACAGCAAGCATTATTAATATTTTAAAAACATATTGTGACAGCGGTTTGTATGAGCGTCTGTAAGGTGAAAATCACCGTCAGATAATATCGTAAAGCCGAATCTTTCATAAAACGAGATCGCTTTTAAATTGCCAACCCAAACAATCAGCCACATGCCAGCCTGGTGATTCGCTTTTGATAATTCTATATTGAATTGCAAAAGTTCAGCGCCCAAATTCAAACCCTGAAAAGAATGCCGGAGGTAGAGTTGGTCAATCTTGGCGACATTTTGTTCATCTATGTCTGGATGTTTCCTGTTAAGCATCATCTTTGAAAAACCTGCAATGTTATTTTCAAATTTTATGATGTGATAAATGTTCTTTGAGTCGGATAATTCCCGAGTAATTGCCGGTAAACTGTATTTGTCTTTTAAATACCTACCAATCTGCTTTGCCGGTGCACTGTCCTTATGTGCGTCAACAAAGGTTTCTGCGCCCATTTCGCTGAGCACCTGCGCGTACTGTATCCCAGCTTTTATTATCACAATAAAATTCTTTTTAGGTTCTAGTCAGCAAGTCTTATCATGCAACGAACATCGCTTGCTGTTGCAGGGTTGCATCCTTCCGGGAATAGCATTCAACACAACACCCATTCGGATCGATATCAGAATCATCCAGCAACCTTTTGAATGTTCTGCCAATTAACGAGGGGTGCTGCGCAAAGTCCGATATGAATACGCTGATATAATTGCCCTCTTTCAATGTGAAGGTTTCATAGCCAGGGGGAGGGTTTTCGTTGCGTTCTTTAGTTTGCACGCCAGCCATGTACAGTATTTTATCATCGTACAAGTAGGACACTCCGAAATAGTTTCGATTGCTATCACCTGAGGTTATTGCAATCAGCTTGTCGTGAGCAGCTTTTATTCCGTCGGGGAAAGATTCTGCCCTTACGCAAAACAATTTAATATCGTGATCTAGTTTATACGTTTCCATTTTTTTTACTTAATACGAATCATCTTGCTGTCAAATTTATGAACACCTCAGAGCCTTCTCTTCTGTCAATAGAATTGCGGCATGCTTCCATTGTTTTTATCGAAAAGTAGTTGCTGAAGAGGTCTTTGTATTCCTGCACACTGGCTCCGAATGGCGGGCCTTCTTCAAAACGTTGGTTAAACAACACCCCTACAAGCTGACCGCCTTTTACTAACAGGCTGCGCATTTTCTCAGCATAGCGGGTTCTTAGCGAAGGGTCAAGAGCAGATAAAAAAGTTTGCTCTAAAATGAGTTGATACTTGCCTTCATGGTTAAAGAAATCACCAGTGACCACGTTGACACGTTTACCCAACTCTTTTTCAAATCTTTGTTCAAGTTGAGCAGTAACCATCGGAGCGATATCTATCAGTGTCACATTTGTGAAGCCCTGATTTAACAAGTACTCTGCCTCGTAAGCATTTCCGCATCCAGGTATCAAAATCTTCCAGTCTTTGTTCTTTAGCTGATCAATGTACTCCTTAATTGGAGGCGACGGAAACCCAATGTCCCAACCAATATCATTGCTTTTATAAAGATTATTCCAGTAATCGGAGGAAAGGATTTTCTTACTCATATTTTAAAATAAATGGATTGATTTCGTGTTGTTGGCTACAAAGCAAATCAATTCGATCGATGCAAAAAAATACTTAATTTCGATCAATCGATAACAAAAGTGGATCAAAAAAAATGTCAACAGAACAATTAAAGAACTTCCTTGCCGTTGCCGAAGTATTAAACTTTCATAGGGCAAGTGAAAACATGTACATCGCCCAACCTGCTCTTAGCAGGCAAATAAAAAACCTTGAATCAGAAATTGGAGCAATGCTTTTTGACAGGACAAAAAAACACATCAAACTTACCGCAGCAGGATCGTTTTTTAGAAATGAGGTGAAAAGAATACTTGAACATTTAGAACAGGCGAAAAGGAGGGCAGGCTTAATCCATCGGGGAGAAGCAGGTGAAATTAATATCGGGCATGTTAGTTCTGCGATGCAGTCTATTTTACCGCCTTTTTTAAAAAAAATAACGAGTTCGTATCCTGCCTTAAAGATTGGGTTGTTGGAGAACACGAACCGATTAATATTTAGTAAAATAATAAACCGGGAATTGGATTTTGGAATTGTACCTAACGCTGTGGCACCGGATAGCATTGAGGAAGTAACTCTTTATAAAGAAAACTTTGTCATCGTGATGCCGAAAAAAATGAAAATTGAAGCTTTTAAATCGCATGGGATAAAAGCATTTTCGAAGGTGGGCTGGATTTTACCTGCGAGAGATGATGGGCATGGTTACAACGAAATATTATATCGTCTGTTTCAAAAAAACGGATTCACTCCGAATGTAGTATTTCAATCGCCCAATGCTTCTACAAATTTACGCCTGGTCAGCGAAGGCCTTGGTGTAACCATAATTGGAAAGTCGGCAATAAAAGATATCGGTTTAAATATCAAACACATTGAACTACGTGATGTAGCGACAAAAGTTGAAATGAGATTTGTATGGCTTAAGGAGCGATCGGACGAATTAAAAGAATACATCAACCTATTTATAAAATTGTTCAATGAAATACAGGCGAGATAGATACATTAGAATAGCTATTGATATTTATTTGATTGACCCTAGCTTACCGGACATTATTGTTCAATATCACAAACGGAGTTTTATTAAACCTATTAAAACCCGATTCCCTTCGGGAGAAACATTTTCTTTTCCTGGCAATCTATTTGTTATACCGAAATAGAAGTAATAACTTAACAGGATCAAATACATTTCATTTTCATGAGAAGAAGTGACTTAGGTGAATTTGAAGAGCTGGTGTTGCTGGCCGTGGCAGTGTTCACACCGGAAGCCTACAGCGTGGTGATCGCTGAAGAGCTCGAGCAGCAAACCGGCAAAACGGTCACCACAGGAGCTGTGCATGCTGCGCTCCAGCGTCTTGAAAACAAAGGGCTGGTCTCCTCCCAAATGGGAGAAGCTACCTCGGAAAGAGGCGGCAGAAGAAAACGCATTTTTAAGGTGACCATAGCCGGTAGCCGCATACTGCACGAAGTAAGGGACGTGAGGAATAGTCTGTGGAGTCGTATTGCCCCGCGTACATTACCTAAGATCAAGACTACCTGATTATGTCGACACGAGCGCGCAACCCACAACCTCCCCGTTGGCTCGACAAGCTGGTGGAACGTTTCTGCGCACCCCATCTGCTGGAACAGGTGATGGGTGATTTGCACGAAAGGTATTATCAGAAGAGCGGAACGAGAAGGAGAGGCTGAAGCCAAAAGAATGTATTGGAGGGAAGTGTTAGCCTACATGCGCCCTTCTGTTTTCAAACGCAAAAGATTTTATCACGCTAAACCCCTTATCGCTGATATGTTACGTAACTATTTCAAAATCGCCAGACGCAACGTTTATCGAAACAAAGCTTATTCATTGATTAATGTCCTAGGCCTGGGGCTGGGAATTGCATGTGCTATCCTGATCTTCACGCTAGTTAAATATCATTTGAGTTTTGATACTTTCCATTCAAAGAAGGATCGGATTTATCGGATTACTACTGAATTTCACCAGGATGGAATAAGTCGGGAGGCCAATGTTCCACAACCCATGGGCAATGCCTTTAGCAATGATTATACATTTGCCGAAAAAGTAGCAATGATATACAGCTTCGGACTTCCTTGTCTCTATCCCCTCTTCTCAAGACAATAAGAAATTTCAAGAAAATATTGCTTTTGCGGAACCGGAGTTTTTTGATATCATGGATTTTCCTTTGATACAAGGTGATAAAAATACCATCTTAACCGAACCCAATACGGCGATCATTACGGAGCGGATTGCCGAGAAATTTTTCGGAGATCAAGAACCCCATCGATCAAATTTTCCGCGTAGAAAATAAGTGGGATTTCAGAATTACAGGGATTCTGCAGGATTTGCCAATCAATACAGATCGGCGGGATGAAATTTATATATCGTATAGCAACCTGAAAGATCATAATTCATGGTTGGCCGGGGATAGTTGGTCAGGGGATAGCAGGAGGTATGCATTGTTTTGTTCTGCTGAAACCTAATGTCATGCCTTCCGATGTGGATGAAGCTTTTCCTGAGCTTGCTAAAAAGTATTACAATGAACGGGATGCAAAAATGTATCAATTCAAGCTACAGCATATTTCAGATATACATTTGAATCCTGATTTTGGGGGTTATATAGCTAAGAAAGACTTGTGGGCCTTGTCCATGATCGGTGTCTTTCTCATCATTACCGCCTGTGTGAATTTTGTCAATCTGGCCACTGCCCAGGCTCTTAGCCGGTCGAGAGAGATTGGTGTGCGTAAGGTATTGGGGGGCCAACGCAGACAACTATTTTGGCAGTTCATAGCGGAAACAGCATTGATTACGATATTGGCTCTGGTTATAGGTTTTGCTTTTGCACAGCTAGCTCTGCCCTATGCGAACCAACTATTAGACATCCAGCTTCAGATCAATATCTTCCAGGATGCTTACCTGCTTACTTTTTTAACCATCCTGCTGCTGACTGTAATTTTTCTTTCTGGTTCCTACCCAGGTTTAGTTCTAGCAGGCTTTCAGCCTGTGCTAGCCTTGAAAGGCAAACTATCACAAAAACACGTGGGCGGTTTCTCTTTGAGGAGGGGATTGGTAGTCACACAGTTCGCAATTTCGCAGCTGCTTATCATTGGTACTATCGTGATCGCAACCCAGATGCGTTATTCCAGTCAAGCGGATATGGGTTTCACGAAAGACGCCATCGTAATGTTTCCGGTACCGGAAAGGGAGAAAGCAAAAATAAGCTACGCTTAACTCGGAGATCTCCCGGATAGCAGGAGCAGAAAAAATAACCTTTTGCAGTCGCGCACCGGCGTCGCCGAGTTGGGCAAGCGTGACCATACGCTTCGATTCACATACTGAAAACGAAGACTTTGATATTACCGTAAAGGCAGGTAATGATCAGTATGTTCCTACGTTTGACTTACAAATCATAGCAGGGCGGAACCTGCAGCCTTCCGATACAGTCCGTGAATTTTTGCTCAATGAGACAGCGGTAAAAAAGCTAGGTGTGCACTCTCCCCGGAATGTGATTGGAAAAAGAATGCGGATAGGTCTCAACAACCGTGAAGGCATTGTTGTCGGCGTGGTGAAGGATTTTCATAATAACTCTTTTCATGAGACCATTGATCCGCTTTGCATCACCACCGCAAATGATTGGTATTCCAATTGTGCCGTAAAAATAAATCCCACCAACCTGTCATCTACTCTTGGTGCTATTGAAGGGATATGGAAGAAAACCTTTCCCAACCACGTCTATGCATATGAATTCCTGGATGATCAGATTGCGCGGTTTTATGAACTGGACAACAAGATCCTCCGGCTTATCCAAGCCTCTGCCGGTATTTCGATTATCATCTGCTGTCTTGGCTTGTACGGATTAGTATCATTCATGGCGGCACAGAAAACCAAGGAAGTGGGCGTGCGGAAAGTATTGGGTGCCAGTGTGCAAAGTATCCTGTGGTTGTTTGGTAAAGAATTCACTCGCCTGTTGATCTTGGCTTTCTTAATAGCAGGCCCACTGGCGTCGTGGGTGATGAGCAACTGGCTGGAGACGTTCACTTATCGGATAGAAATTGGGACTAGGGATTTTTCTCCTGGCCATCGCAGCTACCTTCGTAGTAGCTATGGTAACGGTAGGATATCAGTCCATCAAAGCCGCGTTGGCTAATCCAGTAGATAGTTTAAGAAGTGAGTAAGTCAAAACTTACAAATTACCCTCCCCGTTGGCTCGACAAGCTGGTGGAACGTTTCTGTGCTCCCCATCTGCTGGAACAGGTGATGGGTGACTTGCATGAAAGATATTACAGAAGAGCGGAACGAGAAGGAGAGGCCACGGCCAGAAGGATGTACTGGAGGGAAGTGCTGGCATACATGCGCCCTTCTGTTTTCAAACGCAAAACATGGTATCATACTAAACCTTTCACTGCGGTTATGTTCAGAAACTATTTCACCATCACCTTCCGGAATTTTCTCAGAATGAAAGTCTATTCCGGCATCAATATCCTTGGGCTAACTATCGGATTGGCCTGCAGCTTTTTAATTTTATTATGGGTCGTGGACGAAACCAGCTACGACAGGTTTCACACAAACGGCCATCAGATCCACCAGGCGTGGCGCCATTTTACTACAGGTGGACAAACCTACACCATGCCCTCCCTGCCCAGAGGCATTGCCGATGAAATGTCTGTGGAGTTTCCGGAAGTGGAGGAGACCGTAATCACTTTTATGGACCAGGAGCTCGTAGCAACAAGTGGAGATAAAAACTATCGTGAAAAAGGCGGATATGCGGGCGGATCGTTTTTTCGCATATTTTCATTTCCATTCATACACGGCAACCCGAAGACGGCCCTTCAGGGAATGACCTCAGCCGTGATCACCGAAAGGACTGCCCGAAAGATTTTCGGAGACGATTGGGAAAACGCACTCGGCCGAAGCATCACCGTGGATCACCGTAAAGAGTTTACGATTACTGGAGTACTTCGCGATGTTCCGGAGAATTCCTCTCTCCAGTTCGACGTCTTGCTTCCGGTTGAAGATTGGTTCGCGCGCGAGAAACGCTTTGGGGAATGGTACTTCATGGCGTACAGTGTTTACGCGAAGTTGCAGGAAGGCACTTCGCTGGAAGAATTCAACCGAAAGTTTAGTGATATTTTTAACCGCCATACAGAAGAAAACGACCACCAGATCTTTCTTCAACCTTTCGAAGACGTTTACCTGCATTCGTTCTACAGAGACGGCAAGCTGATAGGAGGACGCATCGAGTATGTGCGCATATTCACTGCCGTGGCCATTTTTATTCTCGTCATCGCATGCATCAACTTCATGAACCTAGCCACGGCACGTTCGTCGCAACGTGCTCGCGAGATAGGTGTGCGCAAGGTGATTGGCGCCCACCGGAAATCGCTGATCACGCAGTTTATCACGGAGTCAGTCGCGATGTCGTTCATAGCTTTTCTGCTAGCGCTGGTGATCGTTATCAGCTTGCTGCCTGCGTTCAATTATCTCACGGGTAAACACCTTACTCCCGGAAACTTGAACGGCCCAATTCTGCTGGACATCATCGGCATCACACTGATGGTCGGCATATTGTCCGGCAGCTATCCGGCTTTGTACCTGTCTTCTTTCAAACCGGTTGCTGTTATGCGCGGAACTTTTAAGCAACGGTCAGGCATCGCTGTTTTCTTTCGCAAGGGGCTCGTGGTTTTTCAGTTTGCACTCTCGGTGCTGTTGATCGTCTCGACCGTCGTAGTGTACCTGCAGCTCGATTACAACCGTACAAAGAACCTGGGCCTGGAGCGCGAAAACCTTCTGTTCGTGCCACGCGAAGGCAATCTGGTAGAACGTTATGACGCGATAGCCCAAGAGCTGCTGATGCAACCTGGTGTTGCCAGCGTCACCGCATCCGGACAGAATCCGCTAGAGGTCGGCAACAACACACTCAGTGTGGGCTGGGAGGGTAAAGATCCCAACAATAGTCAACTATTCTACATCATTAACACACATTACGATTTCGCGAAGACCATGCACATGGAATTGGTGGCGGGCCGCGACTTCTCCAGGGCGTTCGCGGATTCGATGGCTTATCTCGTGAATGAAGAAACAGCGAAGATGATCGGTGGCGATGTGGTAGGCAAAATACTGAATGTCTATGGCGATAGGGGACCGATCGTTGGTGTGGTAAAAAACTTTAGCATGAATTCGCTCTATGCGCCTATTGAGCCCGTTGTTATTCGTTTCCATCTTCAATGGGCCAGCCAGCTTTATGTGCGTACCAAGCCCGGTGAAACACAACAAGCCCTCGAAAGCTTGAAGACTGTATATCAGAAATTCAATGCAGATTATCCTTTGCAGTACACTTTTCTCGATCAGCAGTTCGAGCATCGATATCGAAGTGAACAAGTGACGGGAAAACTCGTGAACATATTCGCCGTCATAGCGCTGTTTATTTCCTGCCTGGGTCTGTTTGGGTTGACCTCATTCACGGTGGAGCAGCGCACGAAAGAGTTGGGTGTGCGTAGGGTACTGGGAGCAAGTATATCTGGGATCGTGGTCATGCTCAGCAAGGATTTCCTGAAACTGGTGTTTATTGGTTTTGTGATCGGAATTCCCATTACATGGTACCTGACGAATCAATGGCTACAAAATTTTGCCGATCGCATTGAAATCGGCGCAACGGTATTTCTATTGGCAGGATTAGCCGTCATTTTGATGGCCCTGGCAACGGTGAGCTGGCAGTCCATCAAAGCAGCAATAGCCAATCCGGTAGATAGCCTGAGGAGTGAGTAGGTGGGTAAATCTGAGTAGTGCGTGGGGTGTGGTTTTATTTTATCGCACAGGAGGCTACTTTCAAATTTACAAACGAACTCGCTATCAATTTTTGCCTGCGTTCGAAACGAAGGTTCCAAATTGGAGCACGGGGCAAATTGCAATAGTCCTAGGCAGGCTAAAGGGTACAAGTTTTCGGCAAAATCATTAAAGCTCAACTGAACCTGTTTCAAGTTGAAACAATTTAGTGTTTCATTTTAATACACTTGAAATTCAATATTGCCCTGGCGACCTTTGTTTAGACTCTTTTTCCAATGGTATGACTTTGGTCCGTCTAACCCGACGACAACCATGACCGCTTATGTTATTGAATTATCTCAAACTCTCATTCAGACTTTTATTCAGGAATCCCTTCCTGACGCTGATCAATGTTTCAGGGCTTTCCATTGGGTTCGCCACTTTCCTTTTGCTGTGGCCCTATTCACAATTTGAGTTGAAGTCTGACCAGTTCCATAAAGATGCTGATCGGATTGTCAGGCTGAACATGGAATACACATGGACGGACGACGGGCAAAATTGGGAAGGATTCACGGGTGCGTTCAGCTACTTGGGTGTAGCGCATCAGATCAAGCAAGAGTTTCCGGAAGTTGAAGCGTCGACCTGTATCGTTCCGCAGGAATATTTTTTTGAGAAAATCGATGGCCTCTCAACGCATTTGCAGTTCTCCTACAAAAAACCCGATCAAACGATGGTAATGCATCGGGAAACGCAAACTGTACTGGCTGAAGGAAATTTTTTCGACTTCTTTGGATTACCTTTTGTCGAAGGTGATGCGGGTAAGGCGCTGCTTGATCCTTACACCGTGGTTTTGTCTGAGAGCGCAGCGAAGAAATACTTCGGAGATGACAAAGCAACCGGCAAAGTCCTGCAGTTAAACGACAGCATCGCATTGCGTGTAACTGGTGTTTTCAAGAATTTCCCTCACAATACTCATTTGGCATTCGACATTGCCGTATCGATTGCCTCCTGGCCCAGCCGTTATGAAAAGGGTTACTGGGGATGGTCTGGATTATACTACATGAAATTAAGGGAAGGTACCTCCGCTGCGGCATTCGAAAAAACGTTGTCTGCGCGCAATGATGATATGTACGCCTATTTTTTACAAATATGTCAACATTGCAGACTCTACTCGCGCGTCGAGCCGCTTAAGGCAGTACCGTTTGGCAATCTTCGCGAAAACCCTATGACGTCCAAATCCAAGATATTGATTGAAGCGTTGGCTACCGTGTCCTTTGTGGTATTGATTTTTGCGTGGATCAATTACATGAACCTCTCTGCCAATTCGATTTCGCGCAGAATAACGGAGCTGGGCACGCGCAAAAGTGTTGGCGCGGTTGGCAGGGATTTCTTTATGCAGTTTACGGTAGAATCATTACTGATCAATTTTATTTCTTTTGGGATTGCGCTCACGCTTATTCAGCTGATCCGTCATCATGCTGAAACCTGGTTTAGGTTTTATATCCCCTCCTTGCATGAAATCGACGTAACCACAACCCTTATTACATTGATAACGGTATCGGTAGGCGTCATTGGCGTCGCTTTGTATCCGTTGCTGTTAATGGGTCGCAGAAAACCGTACGAACTCTTCAAGCGTGTAAAGAGTTCGCCTTCGATCGGAAGCCTTAATAAGATACTGATCACGGGGCAATATGTCATTGCAACAACATTGTTGGTGTGGGTGGGCGCAATATTTATACAGTTGAAATTCATCCTCGATAAAAGCATTGGCATTGATACCCATGGGTTGATCGTGATCGACGCGCCTTTAAGCCTGACCTCATATGATGATCCAAAAGTCAGGACCTTTAAAGCCAAGGCAAAGAGATTGGAAGGAGTTACTAATTTAGCCGTAAGTTACAATATCGTCGGTGACGCAATTTTCAGCAGCATCAACCTGAATTTGTATGGACATGACGTTTGGTTTGGCGCTGATTCGAATGGCGGAGTCGATGAATCTTATCTGGATACCTACGGGATATCGCTTATCGCTGGAAGAAACTTCCGTGCGGATAACCCTGTCGATAGAAATAGCATCCTCATCAGTAAAGCGCTTGCAGGCAGACTTGGACTGGAACCACTAGAAGCGTTGGGCAAAATAATTGTCTTAAGGGATTTTGCTAAGCAAGCAACTGTCATCGGGGTGATCAACGACTATGAGTTTCGCCCATTCTTCAAAGCGTCTATTGAAAGAGACAGAGGCGTTGCCCTCACATACAAAGATAATCTTGGTACTGGATTTCGTCCTTTCAAATTTACGGTTCAAGCGGATATGAATACGTTGACGTCGGACCTGGAGGCGTTGAAGGAAATGTATACTGACGTATTCGGTGAAACCTTCACGTGGAATTTCGTTGACGAAACGATACGGACCCATTATTCAAATGAACAAATAGCCAAACATCAAATTTCGTTCTTTACCGTTCTGGCGATTGTTATCGCTTGTTTGGGATTATTGGGAACGGTCACAAACAAAGTTGTAGAAAAAACAAAAGAGATCAGCATCAGGAAGATAATGGGTGCCGGACTTGGTGACATTGGCAAGCTGCTCATCGAAGCTACGGTGAAGCAGATTATTGTTGCCACATGCATAGGTATACCGGTTGCCTACTTTCTCTCCCAGCAATACATTGAAAAATTTTCTGAAAAGATCACGCTTCCGTGGTGGTACTATTTCATACCCGTATCTATCCTCACGTTCATTATGTTCCTTACCATTGCATCTGTAGTTTGGAACGCCGCCCGGGCTAACCCTGTCGATGGCCTGAGGCATGAGTGAACGGCTGTAAGATTTCTATAATCGGCAACCTTTGTCAGTCGCAAAAATGTAACTCCACGGAGGTACATGCATCATTATTGGCATTTCCTACAATATGGACAGAAGGATCAACGCAATTCGTTCCGTCTGGATCGCCACGAGGGTAGACGTCCGTTATCCCGCAAATTCCAGCTGACAAATCAAGTAACGAATTTCCCCAGAAATATAGATAGCCATACACCGTAGTTAATTTAGGAGCTTTCAGCTTTTCTAAGCCCTGATTTTGGTGAAAATATAAATAGGGGTTACCGGAATTCAGATCACCAATTGAAACCAAATTAGGAAAGTGAACTTCTTTGATATTGACGCACTTGTGAAAGTAAATCGAATTGGTAGCCCTTTTAAGGTTGCGGAAAATCAGGATCGTCGGCTTATCGTAACTAATTTGGTGATAGTTGACGTCTTCAAGTATCACATCGTTGATATAGACGACATCACCATCCTCTTTTATTATCTCTTCGAGGTCTTCTTTGCAGGCTCCCAAAAAAGTTGCCGTCAGGTATATCAGAACAACCCAGGCATGAGGTATAATGGGTGTGCAAAGTTTGAGAGTCTTCATGATGAATAAAGTCCAATACTGAAGTACATAAATCGAAACATTTGAAACAACAATTGTTGATTCCAACATGGTTACGCTTCCATATATTACGAAGAAAGGAGTTTGAAACCAAAAATATTTACGGCAGCTTCCGTAAAACTTTTTCTAAAATTGGTTAGTGATCAGCTTGCAAAAACAATAGAAACTTATTCATTGCCACTCGTTCAGCTATCAACAATTTAATCACCTTTTGATGGATAAGCCATTTTACATACATTTACGGAATTAACATCGGAGAGATGAAGGGTATAAACTTTGGAGAATTCGAAGAACTGGTGCTGCTCACCGGCGCTGCGTTGATGGAAGCAGCATACAGCGTAGCGATATGCGACGAACTCTCGAATCATACAGGCCGCTTAGGAAATGGCGTGGTGCATGCGGTGCTCAACCGCTTCGAGGAGAAGGGACTTGTGAAAAGTCCGCTGGGTGAAGTAACGAAGACCCGTGGTGGTAAACGCAAACGGTTCTATCAACTCACGATACCGGTAAGGGCAGCATTGGTCCGCTCCAAGTCGATGCGCGATCGGCTGTCGGACAGGATACCGACGGTTGCCTGGAAAAAAGTGTAGTATGAAAAAGCAACGGCAACACCATCCGCCCGCCTGGGCACAGCGGTTTGTAGCGTGGTATTGTAAGCCCGGGCTCGCGGAGGATTTAATTGGAGACCTCAATGAATATTTCGGGCGGAACGTTGAATCGATAGGTCCGCGCCGTGCGAAGCTCATTTACATTATCGATGCATTCAAGTTCTTTAGAACATATACGGTGCGCACACCAAAATTTGTAGACCTGTTAATCAGCTGGATCATGATCGGAAGCCACATCAAAACATCGGTGCGCAATATAACGCGTAATAAGCTGTTCTCGACAATCAACATCGTTGGACTAGCCATTGGCATGTCGGTCGGCCTATTGCTGATCGCTTTCGTGCACGATCTGCTGTCGTACGACAAGTTCAACGAGAAAGGAGACCGTATCTATCGCATTACATCACAGGCAAAATTCAAGGGAGGATACAGCGACAAGTTTGCGTCAACTTCTGTAAAGGTCGGTAAGCTTATTCAGGAAAAGGTTTCGGGTGTGGAAGAAACCGCAATCATCCGGAGTGAATTTTCCGGGGACGCGAAGATCGACAACAAAGTGGCAACGATCACCGGGTTTTATGCCGAGCCCGCCATGCTGAGGATATTTAGTTTCCACATGCTGAAGGGCGACGCGACCACGGCACTCTATGAACCTCATTCCATTGTACTAACGGAAACCTCGGCTAAAAAACTTTTCGGCGCCGAGGATGCTTTCGGTAAGACCATTTCCCTCAATAACGTCAATTACTTGGTAACCGGTATCTTGAAGGACGTTCCATTCTTTTCGCATGTACAATTTGAGTCGCTCGTTTCTTTCAGCACGCTCGAAAGCCAAATGGCGAAAGACCAATATTTTCTTAAGTGGGGACGAGTTTGGGAGAGGAACTATGTTTATTTATTGCTCCCGAAAAATTCAAGTGCCTCCGACATTCAGGCTCAGATCGACGCCATCTGTGCCGAGGAAAATAAAACAGATTATGAAGCAGAGATACACCTCGCCCTTCTTCCATTGT
Organism: uncultured Bacteroidota bacterium; assembly: GCA_963837415.1. Taxonomy (GTDB): domain Bacteria; phylum Bacteroidota; class Bacteroidia; order Cytophagales; family Cyclobacteriaceae; genus Chryseolinea. The sequence goes on from CAWING010000013.1 coordinate 1,647,418, forward strand.
ACGAGATCATGTTGGGCGAAGAGTTGAGTAATTCCGTTGGCCCCGTTATGCCAAAGATCGTACTCTGGATCATTGGTGGATTAACGTTGGTAGTGATGCTGTCGGCATGTTTCAACTACACCAACCTTTCGGTTGCCAGATCGATGCGACGTTTCAAGGAAGTAGGCTTGCGTAAGGTGATCGGAGCAGGAAAGAGCCAGGTGCGTCAACAGTTCCTTGCCGAGGCGGTGATCGTATCGCTTGTTGCTCTTATTCTTTCTTTCGGCATCTTCCTGGTGCTCCGTCCGCAATTCGTCAGCATCGCCCCCGAGCTCCTGAAAATGGTGAAGCTCGAAATAACAATGGCGATGACGATCACGTTTATTGCTTTCTCGATAACGGTCGGTTTAATGGCCGGATTCTTACCAGCACTATTCTTCGCAAAAGTCAACGTCATCCATGCCCTGAGAGATGTGTCGTCGGTAAAAGTATTCAGAGGGCTTAGCTTCAGGCGCGCATTGGTGGTAGTTCAATATAGCCTAACGTTGATGTTCATTACCAGTACAGTAATCGGCTACGTTCAATATAAAGACATTCTTGCTTTCGATCTCGGTTTTAATACCGAGAACATTCTCAACGTCAGTTTGCAAAAAAATAAACCAGACGATTTGATCAACAAGTTGAAAGCAATGCCGGAAGTGTCCGGGGTTTCACAGTCGCGGCTCCTAACCAGCGTTGGCAACGCCTGGGGTGCCTCCATGAAATATAAAGACTTGCGCGATTCGGCCGTTGTATTGACCAACATAGTCGATGAGAACTATATTCCCCTGCATAGTTATAAGCTGATCGCGGGTCAGAATTTTATCACAAGACCAGCAACTCGCGATGCTACCAGTGAAGTGATTGTTAATGAAAAAACACTGAGGCAATTTAACATAGCCAATCGTGATCCGGAAAAGGCAGTTGGCGAGGAGATACTTCTGGATAATAGAAAACTTACGATCGTGGGTGTGATGAGGGACTTTCATTATGGAAAGCTAGACGAAAACATTAAACCGGTTGTGTTTACATACCTCACACCCGACGCATTCCTCACATCCGATGCTCGAGACGGCCTGGTGAATGTGCGTGTTAACACGAAAGACCCAATTGAAACTATGGCAAAGATCCAGGAAGTGTGGAAAAGCGTCGATCCCGTTCATCCATTCGAGGGCCAGTTTTATAACGATTCAATCGAGGACGCTTACAACGATCTATCCGCTATGATAAAAGTTATCGGGTTCCTATCCTTCATCGCGATCTCTATCGCTTCATTGGGCTTGCTTGGCATGGTGGTTTTCACCACCGAAACAAGAATCAAGGAGATCAGCATACGCAAGGTATTGGGTGCGACCTCCGGTAACCTAGTGTTTTTACTAAGTCGTGGATTCATGGTTATGATTGCGATATCGGCGCTGATAGCTCTTCCCATAACCTATCTCTTCTTCGAAAATGTGGTGCTTACCAATTTTCCTTTCCACGACCCCATTGGCATCGCGGAGTTGTTTGGTGGGTTGCTGGCCGTTTTGGCCATAGCATTCGTCATGATCGGATCGCAGACCATGAAAGCGGCCCACGGTAACCCGGCGGAAGTCCTGAAGAGCGAATAGATAACAAAGTGTTAAGGATAAAAAAAGTCTGCCAAATTCAGAGCTGGAGTGGACTGACTAAAAAGCACTTCAAAATTTATGCGGCGCGAAATTGTGAACAATGAATTATTACTCATCTCTTATGCACTGGGTCGGATTGACTCTTGCCGCTCTTATAGTTTGCAGTCCAACTGTAAACCATGCGATCAATAGTGCCAATACGCCTGATCCAACAAAAAACCACCACTCCAGGTCTATACGGTAAGCAAATTCATCAAGCCATTTTCTCGCTATGAAGTAACTGACCGGCAAAGCAATTGCAATTGCCAGCAGCACTATTTGTGTAAAATCTCTCGAGAGAAGACGCACGATCCCGAAGTCGCTCGACCCAAGGATTTTCCGGATGCCAATTTCCTTTAGCCTTCTTTGAGCCGTAAAGGCAGCGAGTCCGAACAATCCCAGACACGAGATGACGATCACCAGACCGGCAAAAAATCGCGATAACGTCGACACACGTTGTTCGGATACATACAGCCGCTTATAGTCTTCGTCAAGAAATTTGTATTCCAAAGGAAATCCCGGGTTATAGGACTTATAAAATTTACCGAGGCGTTCAAGGGTTTCCGCTTCCCTACCTCCCTCAATGCGGGCCATGATAAAGTTCGGCGGCGCAAACTTGCCGCGATGCTGGATGAAAAGTTGAGGTTGTACATCTACATGAAACGATTCAAAATGAAAATCCTTAACTATTCCGATGATCTCCGAATTCTGTGCCTTCTTCCCTATTGGATCTTTTAGGCCCATCGCTTCGATGGCAGCTTCGTTGAAAATGATCTTGCCGCTATCCGCGGCGAAGTCCCTGGAAAAGAAACGCCCTTCTTTCATTTCCATACCCAACGTTTCCAGGAAGTCGGAATTCACGGCCATGATTTGAACCCGGACGTTCTGGTCAGGTTGCTTCCCTTCCCAGTTAATTCCACTGGACCAAGCGTGACCGACCATATCATGGGTTGAACTGGCTGCACTTTGAATCCCGGGAACTCTTTTAACTTCCGAAAGAAATGTTTCGTGGGTTTCCTTTACGCGTCCCTCGACGTCGAAGTATATCACATTGTCTTTGTTGTAACCAAGATTCTGGCGTTGTACAAATTCAATCTGTTTGTATAAGACGAGCACCGACACGATCAAGATGATAGACAACGTGAACTGAAAGGCAACTAGTCCCTTGCGCACCCACACTTCGCCAACCGAGCTGTTCAGTTTTCCCTTTAACACAATGACGGGGTTAAATCCGGAAAGGTAGAGTGCCGGATAACTGCCTGCGATCAGACCGGTAAATAGTGTTACGCCTACCAGAGATACCACAAGTCCAACATCCGGGCGCAGCTCGAGCTGTTTGCCGGTAATGAGATTGAATTGCGGCAGCACGAGGCCGACGATGGCAACCGCTATTATCAACGATAACAAAGTCATGAACAAGGATTCGCCCATGTACTGAATGACCAAGCGTTTGCGTCCAGCACCTAGCGCCTTCTTTACGCCAACTTCTTTGACCCTTGCCGCAGCCTTGGCAGTCGACAAGTTCATGAAGTTTATACAGGCGATGACGAGGATGAACAGGGCGATGACAGCGAACAGCCTTACGTACTCGATCCTACCTCCTGACTGCACGCCATTTTCATAATTGCCGTACAGGTAGTTGCTGGAATAAGGAGCCAGGAACATTTTGCGGGATGTGATCTTGCCATTTGTTTTTTTCTGGACAAAGTCCTCGATCTTTTTATTAAATGCCCTGACATCTGTTCCATCGCGAAGCACTACATAAATGTAGGGTCCGGAACTGTTCCACTCGAGCGACCATGGCGCAATCTCTTCGAAGATCTCAAAGGGCAGCACAAAGTCGAAGTGCGTTGAAGAGGAGGAGGGTATATTCTCGAAGACACCTGATACTAGCAACTCGCGATCGTGCTGAAATTCTATGGCTTTACCAACGATGTCGTGTTTTGTATTGAAAAGTTTCAGCGCCAGATCCTCCGATATGACGATTGAATTCTTATCGGCCAGCACCCGGTTTGCATGTCCTTGAATAAGTTTATAGGAAAAAATATTGAAGTAGTCTTTGCCGGCGTATTGACCGGTTGCTCTTGTGATACGCTCGTTTGCCGAAAGAACAAACCTGTCAAATCGCGGCCAGGTAGGGGGAGCAAGCTCGGCGGCGTACTCGACTTCAGGCATGTCAGCCTTCAGCGCGTCCGCCACAGGGCCCGATGACTCTATCATCGTACCGCCTCCGGCGTCTTCGCTCAGGTTTTCCATGACCTGATAGAGCCGGCTATCCTTTTCATGGAACTTGTCCATATGAAGTTCATCGTTAACCCACAGGTAGATAAGCAGCGTAGAGGCTAAGCCAGTCGAAAGGCCAATCAAGTTGATAATGAACGTGCTCTTGAAGCGTTTGAAACTTCTGTAAATAAGTATTAGGTTATGCTGAAACATACATGAACAGTATTTACGGGTTGGGGGATAACTTCTTCCTCATCTGTTTGCAATAAGGCTGCCACCCATCGATTAGGTCATTACGACTTGATTCGGGCACTTCTTTTATATCATTGCTACGGATGCGGACAGTTTTTGTCTAATTGTGAACAAACCATGATGAAAGACCTGTTCGATTAATTTCGCCTCATCGAAACGTTTCTTCAAATTGAAAATCGGAAACCAAAGAAAAATTTCCATGCACCTGATCCATCCAGGCGTTAGTTGAAAAACCACCTTCGCTGGCTCCCGAATCACCACCTAGAAATTGGAAGAAAAATGACTTTTCGAGCAAGTATGGAATAAAAAACCTCGATCCATTACGAATTCGAGGTTTTGTTCTCTTTGATTGATACTTAACAGAGGAGGAGGTTTTTGAACTCAACGGCTACGCTACTGTATTTCAATATCTTGACAGGGCTTCACAACTGACTCACCAGTTAACTCGCCACTTTGTTGACTACAAATCTTATCATAAAGATAAAAATTTATTTAGTTCATTTTGTGTGCAGATTTATTCTGATCGCAAAGATTTAACCGGATTAGAAAAGGCAGTTTTTAAAGTCTGAAAACTTACAGTTAATAATGTAATTAGCAGCGCGCCAATGTTGGCCATTGCAAAAATTCCTATCGATATACCCGTGCGGTATCCGAAATTTTGCAACCAGCTATCCATAAAATAATAAGCTGTTGGCGTAGCTATTATCAGAGAAATAAATATCATTAAAACAAATTCTTTTGACAATAAACTCCACAAGTTAAATACAGAAGCTCCTAATATTTTACGTATACCAATCTCTTTAGTACGCTGTTCTGCCATGAATGACGCCATACCAAACAACCCAAGGCAACTGATAAAAATCGCTAATATCGCGAACGAGCTTGAAAGCTGACCTATGCGCTCTTCTTCTCCAAATTTTTTAGCGTATTCCTCATCTGCAAATTTGTATTCGAATGGATACGCCGGCGCATATTTTTTGCAAATACTTTCGATTTTAGCTAACGCTTCACCCGTACTTGCATGTGGATAAACCTTTATGTTTAAGAAATTAGGTTCATCACTAATATAGAAGATTGTTGGCTTAATAAATTCATAGGGAGATCCCATGACAATATTTTTAGTAACACCTATAACAGTATATTTTTTACCCCAGGTAATAACCTCACCAATTGGTTCTTTCATGCCCATATGTTTTACCGCAGCTTCGTTCAAAAGCAGACAAGACGAATCTGTGGAGAAGTTTTTTGAAAAATCTCTTCCCATAGTAAACTGTAAGCCTACCGTTTTGCCGTACTCGTGAGATACACCAAATGTCATAAATTCATCTGCAATCGTTGGGTCTTTTCCTTTCCATTCGAATCCACCACCGGTTCTACTCCCCGTTATTATTGAGCTTCCTTCTGCTACTTCAGAAATGAGCCCGGTTTGTAATAGATCATTTCTCATCGAACCGAAATGATTATGAAAATCTAATGAGTATGGCCTTATGATAATTAATCCTTCGCGGCCATAGCCTACGGGACGATTTTTAGCGAATTGAATCTGACGGAAAATAACCATAGTACCTATGATTAATATCACTGATACTGTAAACTGAACAACAACTAACACTTTTCGTGGAAGGGCTGCAGAACGTCCACTTCTGAATGTACCTCGTAAAACTTTCACAGGCAGGAATGAAGATAGAAAAAAGGCCGGATAACTACCTGCAATTAATCCAGTAATCCCACTGAACCCAATTCCCAAGAACCAGAAAAAAGTATTGTTCCACAAAATGTTGACTTTTTTATCGGCTACTTCATTGAAAAATGGAAGACTGAGTTGTAATAGAAATATGGAAAATACAAATGCAATAGAGGACAACAGTAAGGATTCGGTGAAGAACTGATTTATTAACTGCGCCCGAGCACAACCTAGGGACTTGCGTACGCCAACTTCCTTTGATCTTCTTTGTGAACGAGCCGTGGTTAAGTTCATAAAATTGATGCACGCCAGTAATAGCGCGAAGACCCCAATGATGCCAAACATCCATACGTATTGAATTTTCCCTCCCGTATTTGTGCCATTTTTAAATTCTGTATATAAATTCCAGCTACTCATAGGTTGCAGAAATATTTCAGGCTTTATAGTTGCCGCATCCGCTCCAAGTTTATTTTGTTTCACATCCTTAATTTTTGCTGAAATCTCCAATACGTTACTTCGATCAGCAACTTGAACAAAGAGTTGGAATGAATTATTGTTCCAGTCATCTTTCGCATTTTTTACATCTTTATCTGAAGACGAATACAAATCCCAGGGAGCAATAAAAGAAACGTTTCTGAACGTGCTATTATAAGGGAGATCTTCATAAATTCCTGTAACGACTAAATCGGTTGCATCGAACTTAACCATCTTACCTATCGGATTGAGATTTCCAAAAAGCACCTTGGATACCGATTGGGAAAGCAGAATTGAACTAGAGTTCTGCAAACCTCTACGTGTGCCTCCGATCATCTTCAGCGTTAACATTTCAGGCGCATCAGGCTCCATGTAATTTCCTAACTGCGAAAACTTCTTTTCTCCGAAGGACAATATGTGTAGGTTAGTCCATGAAGACATCACTACATATTTAAAATCGTTGCTATAGGAGTTGCGAAGCTCGGTAGCCAAAGGAAAAGGAATAGCTTTTCCTGTTTGAATATCCCCATTAAAATTTTGGTGCTGCATTGCCTGGGCAATGCGATCATAATTCTTATGGTATTTATTAAATGATAATTCGTCCCAAATCCAAAGACCGATCAACATGGCAACTGTCATGCCTACTGCGAGCCCTCCGACATTAATGAAGGAAGAAGCCCTATTTTTAACGAGGTTGCGAAATGCAATTTTTAAGTAGCTGATTGTCATGGTAGGGATTAAGTCATTTGATAGCATGTAACTTTGCAACATATGTGCCGCATCTTGAATGATTTAAATTGGCTTTAAATGTTTGTTATCAATTTAGGTATGTGCGCATAAGGACTGTTTTTGTTCGCATACGGTCAATTCCTTCTTATTGTATTTCTTACGGGCAAACACGGAGCGCCTTAGCCGGACTGCAAAGCATCCTTACGGAGCTGAGCCTAAAATTTCCTTTCACCTATGCATTCCTCGCCATCTTCATCTCATGCCTTGTTAAGGGCTAACCATACTCACCACTGAGCAACGACAAAAAGAAATCCGTATCTGAAAAGTGTTAAGAGCTCCAGGCCTTTCGTTGGTCGGCCTACTTTCAAGGGAATTATTTCTGCTGGTGTCCGTTTCCATGTCCATTGCCTCACCGTTGGCCTGGTACAGCATGAACGGATGGCTTCAAAGCTTTTCCTACCGTGTCGACAGCACCCCCTGTACATTCTTTCTCGCAGGTACCCTCGCATCGTGATCACCCTGGCGACCACCAGCTTTCAAATCATCAACGCAGTGATTGTTAATCCAGTCGACATGCTGAAGGCAGAGTAGGAGGCATTTTTTCGTAGACAGTGAAAGATTTAATTTTGCAGATGGCCACCTTCTGTACTTCGATACGAAACCACTGGGACTATGCTAAAAAATTATTTCAAGATCGCCCTGATAAACCAGAAACGCAGCAAGGCGTATACGCTCATCAACGTCCTTGGCTTGTCTTTGGGGATCGCTTGTGCTGTCTTCATCTTTTGCCTGGTTAAGTATCATCCCGGTTTCAATACGTTTCATTCTCAAGACAGTACCTACCGCAACGTCACTGAGGATCACCTTGAGCAAATCGTATATAGTCCCGACAGGCATCAGGATATGGTTGTCCGCAACAGCGTTGGCATGGAGCTCATGGTGGCAGAAGAAAACACTTACCCAACGCTGCGGATTGTCTTGCCAGGTCAACCGACCTCGGATCGCGCCATTGAGATTATCTTTCCGGAGCACGTCACTGTACGGCCGCGCGGGAGCACTGACGCATATCAGCTCTACCTCTTTCAACCAGGCCAATCCGGCGAGCGGCCGCTCTGGCGACGGTCTGAGCGCTCGCTGGAATATGAAAAAAACTTTCCAGGCGCCGGCCATATGCTGGCGCGAGCAACCCTCGAAGAAGATGGTGTTCGCTTTCACTTCACGCTCACTAACCAGTCGGATATGATTTACGATCTGATCTGGGCTCCAATCGATCCACGGCTTACTTCGGTGTTTCACGACGTTCGATTGGAGCGGACGTACGTCCATCATGCAGGTGGTTTCGATCTGCTCGCTTCGGAAACGCAGGGACGCTTGATGATGCCACTCAATCAATGGTTGCCCGCCCGTTATCTCGCATCATTCACTTGGCCTATACCTTCGAAGAAAGTCGAACGGCGTGACGGCATCGCGTACTATAACAAATCGCGAGCAGTCGATGCACCTTTCATCGCCACACTTTCCCAAGACGGTAGCTGGGTGGTTGCAAGTTTCACCCGTAACACCGGCAACGTGTGGAGCAACCCGGAGTTGACTTGTCAGCACGTGGATCCCCAGGCGGCGCTGTCACCGGGAGAGGAGGCGATATTGGAAACCAAGATCCTCGTTGTCAGGGGTTCGCTTGACGACGTGTTTAAGATGGCTATGAACCAACGCGACTCGCTGACAGTAAAAGTGGAGAAGATCCAAAGATGAGTCTTCGAGAAAAGTAAACCAGCGGCCAGTGAAAGTACTTTAAGATGGTGGTAGTCGTGTCTCGTAAAAACCACCTGGTCGCTCTGGCGAGTATAAAGCGCTATCGTGTTTTCAGATGGCTATACTCATCTGAATGCGGCTGTTCTGTTCATCGACTTCATGATTGACCGACATTGTTTTACTTCCCTTAACAAAAAGCATACATGAAAATGTACGTCTGGACGAAAGTATCCGTATCCCGACACTCTCTCCGAAATTAAATGCATTCTTTACAAATGTGATATACAACGTATAGGCTGGGGTTAATCCTCCATCCTCTTCATCATTTCAGATCATTACATGTCAATTTGCGCCAGGGATAGGTTTCATTGCTGACTCAAAGTCAAATAAATAATACAAAACGGTAAATGGAACGAAAACTTTAAACCACCATTGCTGAGGTATACTTCCCCTTTGGTCAAAAAATATCTGGCAATCGAGTGATGCACGCGCTACCATTAATTTTATATTGGGTTCTCGGCGCTTATCCATTTGGATTTCAAATGAAATTTGAAAATAGCATTTCTGTATTGAGGTTATTGAGTGCTTCAATTGCCTCGACGGTCTTGATCATATATATTTAAAAAAATTTTCTGGTTATTTAAAGACTGAAGAAAAATGGCGACTCGATAAACAATATATGAAAGAACTGATCATTGCGTTCGTTTTTCTAATCTGTTATTCATGTCTACAAGCGCAGGAGTTTCAGCCTAATTACGATGAGACAAAAGTTCCGGAATATGTGCTGCCGGATGTTTTGAAAACAACAGCCGGCAAATTAGTTCGTAACAAGAAGGAGTGGGAGCGATCCAGACGAGGTGAAATCCTGACACTATTCGAGAATAATATTTATGGCGAAATGCCAAAGTTATATGATAGCATCAGATATTCGATTGTCAACGAGAACAAGATGAGTATGGAGGGAAAGGGCCATTTGAAAGAAGTTCTGATCGAAGTTTTCAATCAAAGAAAGTCGGTGAAAATAAACCTCGTTCTGTTTGTTCCGAACAATGTTACAAAGCCAGTTCCCGCTTTTGTTTTAATCAACAATCGAAGCAAAGACAATATGGATCCGGCACGGATCACAAAAAGTGATTTCTGGCCGGCAGAAGTAGTTGTTGACGCTGGTTACGCCATGGCAGCATTCCATGTTGATGATCTTGCGCCAGACAATAAGGATTTATTTATGGATGGAGTGCTGCAATTGTATCCCGAACAACTGGAAGCTGACAACGGAATGCGAGCTATAGGTGCGTGGGCTTGGGGCGCTAGCCGTGTAATGGATTATTTCGAGAAGGATCAGTTGATCGATAGAAAAAAAGTTGTGTTGGTAGGGCATTCGCGTGGTGGTAAAGCATCGCTGTGGGCCGCAGCGCAGGATGAGCGATTTGCAATTTGCGTCACGAATTGTTCCGGAAATACGGGCGCGGCATTGGCACGCCGACAATTTGGAGAAAGGATCGCTGTCATCAATGCAGCTTTTCCACATTGGTTTAATAACAATTACAAAACGTTCAATAACAAAGAAAACCTGCTCCCTGTTGATCAGCACATGCTGATATCATTGATCGCACCACGACCCGTGTATGCAACCAACGCGTCGGAGGATCTGTGGGCCGATCCGAAAGGAACATTTCTTTCCTTAAAGAATGCAGAGCCGGTTTTTTTATTATATGGGCTAAAGTCGGCACTTCCGAAAGTAGCTACCTGGCATAGACAATCCTATTATTCAATCGCCCATCGCTTATCACAATAGAGCAGGCAAGCACAACCTTACGGTATATGATTGGACAAGCTTTATAAAATTTGCTGATTATCATTTTAGGATTGTGCGTTAACCAGTTTGTAACTGTCACGGATAAAGAAGCTTGCTACTGTGTAAATATGCTTGTACTCGATATCGTGACGAGTTAATTTACAACCATCAATTCTGGAATGCTGCTTAGAAATGTTTGAAGACCTCAGAAAACTTCATTAAGTGACAAGCGGCATCTTCTTAACCCCTGCAACTTAAACATATGCCAAATGAACAAACCAGCTCGGCGGATTCCTCCCCATTCACTCAAACCATGGAATTAAACTCACTCCTAACCCGGCGTGAAATGCTCGGGATAACGGGTATGGCTGCATTAGCATCTTTGACGGTCACCGCCACCAATGCAGCTCCACAGCCTACTCAAAAAAGGCCTCGTATCGCCTGTCTTGTTACATACTGGGCTGCTCCAAGATCTCATGCGGACTGGATCATCACCAAGCTGTTGGATGGTTATTGGTGGCAGGGGGCTCACACTCCTTCACGAGTGGACGTCGTGTCAGTTTACATACATCAGCTTCAAGAGAGCGGACTGGGTCAGAAAATATGCAAATCGAAAAACATTCCGATCTTCAAGACGGTAGGTGAAGCCGTCACGCTTAGGAGGTAAGGAATTTGCGGTGGATGGCGTTGTCATCGTCGGAGAACACGGGGAATATCCAACCAATCTCAAAGGGCAGTGGATGTTGCCGCGCTGGTGGATCTACCAGCAGGTTATCAAGGTCTTTGAGGAGAGCAAACGCTCGGTGCCGGTTTTTAACGACAAGCACCTCTCCATCAGTTGGGACGAAGCCAAGTGGATGTTTGACAAATCCCGTGAGCTGAATTTTCCCTTGACCGGTGGTTCCTCCATACCTGTCTACTTCCGTAAGCCCGAGATAGAACTGGATATCGACACGCCCATCAAGGCATCGGTCGTAGTAGGAGGTGCTGTTGATGAGGGAGCCCTTTTTCATTGTGTCGACGTACTACAGGCATTTGTAGAACGCCGCAAGGGTGGTGAGACTGGCGTCAAGTCGGTGCAATGTATTCGGGGTCCTGAAACATGGAAGTGGACCGAACGCAATCCCTGGGCGGCCAAACTACTTGAATCAGTACGAACAAGTTTTGACCTCAAACCGGGACACTTTCAGGAAATCACCAAACCAAACGTCTGTATCGTTGAATATAATGACGGCACGAAGGCGGCGGTTTATTCAGCCCAAGATGTAGGGTGGACCTACGCCGGCGAGATCGAAGGGCGTAAAGATCCGACCATCATCTCGATGCTTGGCTGGCCCGGTCCCTTCTCGCAGTATCACGCCTCCAACTCCCAACCCCATTGGATTACCGAGATGATGGTGACCAAGAAGGAACCATTCAATGCGGAGCGATTGCTTCTGTCTACCGGGATTGTGGCGTACAATATGGAATCAAACTGGGAGAACGGCCAATACGCTGCCATCGGCCGCCGCATCGAGACGCCATTTATGAACATTGCCTATCGGTCAACGCGAGGCGCTCAATTCAGCAAGGGGGAACGGCCGCCGGATACCCCTTACATACGGGGTTTTGCAGAATAGGCAATGACAGTATTTAGTCCTTAGTACATTGTACCTAATTCGCAGCGATCCGATAGCTAATGGCTTAACGTCCGTACGAACTCCAAAACTTTCAGCTTGAACCATTTTAAGGACTAAATACTAAAGACTAAAGAACTTTTTACTATGAACCAACTAAAAAGAATGAAACGCAGAGACGTTATTAAGAGCTTAACACTTTTGCCGGTAACCGGTAATGTTCTTCAAATGCAATCATTGTTATCCGCGCCTGTCGCTGGAAACAGTCTTGCTTTAACTCCTCAGAATAAGCCGATGCCTGCTCTGCATCGCGAAGCATTTGTGATGGACGGGCATACGCATGTAATGACCCGCGAGCTGCTGATGAAAACCGATATCGGCCAGCGATATCAGGATGGTAACGTCGATCTCCCAAGAGCTAAAGAAGGCGGTGTGGATGCGATGTTCTTTTCGGTTTACACTCCCGAACACTATTATCCCGGAAGGTTTGAGATCAAGAATACCTTCCGGGTGGTGGAGCTGGCGCTCGACCAGATAAAGAAGAATAATAACGCTATCGAATTGGCGCTAAACGCCTCAGACATTCAACGGATCAACAAGAGCGGAAAGATCGCCGCTTTCCTGGATTTGGAAGGTGGTTATGATCTTTATGGCGACCTAAACCTGCTGCGCGCACTGTATAGACTCGGCCTGCGCTCCATGCAGCTGACCGCCCACAATACCACCAACGCATTCATAGATGCCTGCAACGACGTGTATACCTGGGGCGGCATTAACGATCACGGAAAAGCTGTGATCAAAGAAATGAATGATCTCGGCATGGTTATCAATGTAGCTCACGCTTCCAACGACGCCATCATTCAGTCGGTAGCTGCCAGCCGTCACCCCGTGATTTATAGTCACGGCGGCTTTCACAAAATAGTTGATCATCCACGCTGCATTACTGACGAAGCCGCAAAAGCTATCGCTGCAAAAGGTGGCGTTATCGGTGTTCATTTCGGCAGCCTGTTTAACAATCCAAAATACTGGGAGTGGCAGAAAGCGAGCAATCCCATCAAGCCACAACCTGTTCCTCAACCTGCCACCCCGAGGATCTTTAACACACAGGTTACCAAACAAACCATTGAAGACGTTGATCAGGAATTGACGAAGGAGGTTCCACTAAATTTCAGGGGAACCATCCCTGACGAATATTGGATGCATGTAGATCAGCTTGCTAAAGTGATCGACTACGGAGTAAAATTAGTTGGCGAGGACCACATCGCCCTTGGTTCCGATTTAGATGGCGGTCCTGAGCTGCCACACGAAATTAAAGACATCAGCGATTATCCGCAGATAACCATCGCGATGCAAAAGATTGATTATAGCGATCAGCGGATCAAAAAGATCCTTGGCCTAAACTGGCTTCGCGTGATTCGGCAGGTAACTGAGCGGAAATGAGGCAATGATGGAAGGATATCAAGGATTACCGTCAGCAGCAGATGCAACAATGGATCGCATCTCAACTTAAATCATGTCGCAATCCTTTAACTGCATCCGCAAGCAACTCGCAAGAGTAGTGCAGAAGTGTAGCCTTGACCATTACATTCCAATCATTTCGCAACTCTGCCACAGACAACGCGCGGGCGAAATTGCCGTTAATCAAATGTTCATTTTGCTGAACGCGTCGGCGCGTGGGTCCCGAATTGGTTCTTTCAGTGCAGCCAAAAAACAAAAAGGGTATTTTGATTAGCAATCAGTTATCCCGTTGGGATAACTATATGGCTACACTACATTGCCACATCTTACCTCTCGGTGGGCATTTTTCATTTCCTACTTGTTACCATACACTACGCTGACGTTAGAAGTAAAAACTGCGTCCACGGGATGGATAATTTAGTAGCCGAAATGAACTCCATCGAGGAAATTTAATGAGATATGATGCTGACCTAAATTCATCCGAAATTCAAGAACCTGTAAACCGGGCTGTAAACCAAATTGACTGAGTATGATTATTTCTGATTAAGGTTGGACGAAATATCCCAGCTTACACCCACTCCTCCGCCGCGTCCACCAGAGCCCTCCACAAGTGCAGAGCGAAAGAACTTCGAACCATTACACGGTAACGAAACTGAGCAATATGCCAGACGATGACCGGCGCCTTCGCCATGAGCCCCTGGGTGACACTGGCAATAGGGAAACTTTTTTCCCGGAGATCCTGATCCCAAAGGTGGGCGAGCACCTCACGAACCTTAGGTCCTTCAAGTTCAACGGTAGTTCGCTGGCCGCTGACATCAACTGCGCTGAAATGATGCTGGTTCTGCGAAAGCAACGCCGCAAGCTTCTGCTCAGCTTCCTGGAATCCGACAATAAGCCACCAGTCCGGTGCAAGGCACAGTGCATGGGGTTCACCTCCACCGGATATTGATCCCCCTCGGGTCTGGCCTGGCTTCTGCGGCAGATCCATGCCCAGCGCTTCAGCGACTGCGGCTTGCGTTGAGGTCCCGGGCGCCACACGAAGATCGACGGTATGCAATCCTGGCAATTCGTGAATCGCCACCGTAGCGACGGTTCCCATGTTCATTCCTTCCAGTGGACTTTCTCTAGTGGTCATGTGTGCGTCTCAATTAGTCTCTTCGGATGTTCTCCTTGTCGATGAATACAGCGTCACAGATGGTGGCACGCAGCACTTTTTTCCCCCCGATAGTCATCGGGGCAGGCACGGGCACGGCCACCACTTCATCCATCCGGTTCAGGCCATCGGCCACCAGTGCCAGTGCGAACGCACGCCCAAGCGTCGGCGAATAGTAAGAGCTCGTAACAAAACCGGTATGGCGGGTTTTGCCATGCTCGTCCGGGTGTGCGTTAAGTACAGTGATGTATGCTCCCTCTGGAATGACTTCGTCATGATTCTCTGGCAGCAGGCCCACCAGCTGCGCTCGCCCGGTTGCCTTCAGATAGGGCAGCTGAAAGGAGCGCTTTCCGATGAATTCCTTCTTCTTGGAGACAACCCACGCCATGTTGAGGTCATTCGGCGTTTGAGTCCCGTCGGTGTCTTGGCCGACGATAATGTAACCCTTTTCCGCCCGCAGCACGTGCATGGTCTCTGTTCCATAGGCAGTCAGGTCATACGGACGTCCGCGCGCCCACAGTCGTTCCCAAATATGGCGGGCATGACCCCAGGCAACGTTGATCTCGAATGCCAGCTCTCCTGAAAAGGAGATTCGCGCGATGCGTACAGGTATGCCGTTGATCGTCGCCACCCGGCTGTGCATGAAGGGAAATGCACCTTTTGAGAGGTCAATGTCTGTGACGAGTTCCTGGAGGAGCTGCCTGCTTTTCGGTCCTACCAATGCTATCGTCGAAATATGCTCAGTCACGGAGGTGCAATAGACCTTCAGGTCGGGCCACTCCGTTTGCAGCCACTCTTCCAGCCATGCCAGGACCCGGGCAGCACCTCCTGTGGTGGTGGTCATCAGGAAATGGTTTTTACCCAGCCGGGTAGTTACGCCGTCATCAAAGACAATGCCGTCAGCCTTGCACATCAATCCGTAACGGCACTGCCCTTCCGGCAATGTTGAGAATATATTCGTATAGATTCGGTCGAGGAAAACGGCGGCGTCAGGCCCCTGGATATCTATCTTTCCAAGTGTGGAGGCATCCATCATCGCCACACCCTGTCTTGCCGCCAGGCACTCACGCCGCACGGCATCGTCCATGCTCTCTCCGGGCTTGGGAAAATACCAAGGCCTCTTCCATTGCCCCACGTCCTCGAATACCGCGGCTGCTTCAACATGCCATTGATGAAGTGGGGTGATCCGGATTGGATCCGAGATTAGCCCGCGTTCACGTCCGGCAAGTGCAGCAAACGGCACCGGCACATAAGGTGGCCGAAAGGAAAGCGTGCCTACATCAGCCGGTGACAGGTCGGGCTTTCCGTCTTGCACCTCACCGTGCAGCTGGCATAGCGCGCCGATGGTGAGCATGCCGCTGGTCTTGCCCTGATCGTGTGCCGTGCCTATGGTGGTGTATCGTTTGATGTGCTCAATACTGCTCAACCCTGCCCCTACTGCACGGCGCGTATCGTGCAGCGTTGCATCGCGCTGCAAGTCTATGTACGCGTAACGGGCCTGCTCAGAATCAAGCGCCGGGCCGAAGAATACAGATGGGCTATCGTCGCCGCCGAAGTCACCGGCCAGCATGCCGACCGTACGAAGCTGCTCAGTCGCGTGCCTGACGAGGAAGGCAGCCTGTTCTTCACTCCACTGCGGTTTGATGCCGATGTGGGTGGCCAGATCTACCGTCGGGGTCCAGCCCCCGGATACTGCGAGCAGATCGGCAGCTGTTTGAAATGTTTCTTTCGTGTCGAGGCCCAGTATTGTGACACTGTGCAAAGCCCCTTCTGCATTGGAGGCTGTGTCAAGAACAGTGGCGCGGAAGCGGACCGGAATCCCCGCGGCCCTTGCTGAATCGACACTGGGACCTGCGGCTCCGGCCCGTGCATCATAGATCCCTTGCACCTTTACCCCGGCAACGTGAAGCCTAAGTGCATCACGATATCCCTGGTTGTCAACAGTAACTACCACAGCACGCTTGAAAATTTGCACACCATGCTGGGCAACATAAGTGGCGGCTGCATGCGAGAGCATAATGCCCGGCCTATCGTTGTTGGCGAAGATCAACGGGCGTTGAAAGGCACCCGGCGCAAGCACGATTTGATCGGCACGGATATGCCACACGCGGATGCGTGCGCGCCTTAGTGGCGCCGAATTTCCAAGATGGTCGCTGCGTCGCTCAATGGCAACGACATAATTTTGGTCATACAAGCCCACCGCGGTACACCTGCACAAATAGATAAGGTTTTCATGGGCGAGAACCTTTCTCATGGCAGCAGGTAATTCCAGCCCCAGGTGCCGGAGGTATCCACCCGGACCCTGCTGGTCGTCAATAAGCAGTACCTCACGGCCTACACGCAGATGCTCATCCGCCGCTTCCAGTCCCGCAAGACCGGCACCAATGACCAAGGTATCGACATGGCGATTGGTCTTGTCGTAGCGAGAATCATCGGGAGTTTCGGGGAGAGCACCGATGCCGGTGAGGCTGCGAGCCACGAGTCCGTCAGACACTTCAATGGTTGTGGCAGGAAGCATCGATTCTTGTGTGCCTGATACTAACTGCACGAGGGCATTCGGTTCCTCAACGCCCAATCCGATAACACCCCGCGGCCGTCCATGATAGGTGCTGTTGGTGATATGCAGCAGGCCGCTGCGCAGCAAGGCCGCCGCCATCGGCTCACCCTGATGCCCGTTGTAGAGCTTGTCATCAAAATTGAATGAATACTTCGCTCATGCCTTCGAGCCCTCCTGCCCAATGTTACCGGGCGCTTTTGGTTGTGTGGTGAAAGGAAGGTATGCCGGCCCGATCTCATGGGTGACGGTATTGCGCCATAGGTTGAACCACCGGCCACATCCAGCGAAATGCACCCACCGCTCGGCAAGCCACCCCTTGGGGTTGGCACGGATATGAAGGTATTTCGCCCATTCGCTGTCGGTCAGCGCATTGGGATCTGGGTAGGCTACTCCGGCCTCAGCTCCGTAATGGAACTCGGTTTCGTTGCGCAGGCCACAGTGGGGACAAGGAATGTAAAGCATAAAATAAGTTTTAGTGGGCTACCCCGGCCGCTCCATGTTCGTCGATGAGATGTCCCGTCACAAAGCGGTCGAGCGCGAAGGGCCGGTTCAATTCATGCGGGGTGCCGTGTGCCATGGTGTAGGCCATGACCCAACCCGAGCCGGGCGTGGCCTTGAAACCACCTGTTCCCCAGCCGGTGTTGATGAACAGGTTCTCTACCGGAGTAAGGCCGATGATGGGCGACGCGTCCGGAGCGATATCAACGATACCTCCCCAGGTCCTCAGCACCTGCGCCCGGGAGAAGATAGGGAACAATTCCACCGCAGCGGCCAGCTGGTGTTCGATCACATGGAAGCCGCCGCGCTGTGCGTAGGAGTTGAAGGCGTCGGTGCCTGCCCCCATCACCAGCTCACCCTTGTGGGCCTGGCTCACATAAACATGGACAGCCCCGCTCATGACCACAGTATTGAGCACTTGTTCAAGCAATGGACTAACCAGCGCCTGCAACGGACGACTCTGAATCGGTATGGAGAATCCGGCGAGATCGGCCAGCAGTGAAGAATGACCGGCGGCCACAAGCCCCACCTTGCCGGCAGCGATGGTGCCCTGGGAAGTGTGTACGCCCTGGACCTTATTGTTCCGGATGTCAAAGCCCGTCACTTCGGTGCCCTGGATGATATCCACCCCAAGGTCGCTCGCTGCTTTCGCATAGCCCCATGCCACCCAATCATGCTTGGCGATTCCGCCACGGGGCTGGTAGGTTGCACCATGCACCGGGTAGCGGACATCTTCGCTGATGTTGATGATAGGCACCAGCTTTTTTACCTCAGCTGGAGTGAGCCACTCACTGTCGATTCCGTTGAGGGCATTCGCATAAAAATTCCGGCGTTTCGATCGCACATCACTAACTGAATGTGCAAGCGTCAGCACACCACGCTGGCTGAAGAACATCTCATAGCCGAGGTCTTCCTCCAGAGTCTCCCACAATTTAAGTGAGTGCTCGTAGATCGCCGCCGATTCATCCCATAAATAATTAGAGCGGATGATGGTGGTATTACGAGCCGTGTTGCCTCCTGCGAGCCAGCCCTTCTCCAGAACCGCGATGTTAGTCAGTCCGTGATTTTTTGCCAGGTAATATGCGGTTGCAAGTCCATGACCGCCACCACCGACGATGACTGCATCATATGCTTTCTTTGGCTTCACCTGCTTCCACAGTTGTGGAGGCTGATCCGGGAGAGTGGCTGCTCGCCGTCGTCCGATCGTGCCCGGGGACAAGTTATCGTGTGTATTCGTCATGATCTCAATCGTGTCATCTGTGGATCGTACTGCGGATCCTGTCCTACAGTGGCCGGGTAATCGCGGTCGAAATATCGGATAGAAAGGCCTGTACCCTGCGTACTCAATTCTGCGGGCACCCAGGCATAAGCGAGTTGCTTGCCAATGGTATGACCGAAGTAGGCGCTGGTGACATAACCCACCACATTGCCCTGATGCAGGACCGGCTCCTTGCCCAGAACCACATGCTCAGGGTTCTCAAGCACCAGACATACGAGACGCCTGGTCAGTCCGTTGGGATCCAGTTCATTGAAAGCCTCAGCGCCTTTATATCCTCCACCCTTGCGGACCGCAAAGGACAGCCCCGCCTCATGGGGGTTGTGCTCACTGGTCATGTCCGTCCCGTAACTGCGATATCCTTTTTCCAGGCGCATGGAGTTGAATGCTCCGCGGCCGGCTGCAATGAGTCCGTATTTCTTTCCTGCCTGCCACAGCGTGTCCCAGAGTTTCAGCGCAAGGTCGGCGGTGGTGTAGATTTCATATCCCAGCTCACCAACGTAGGAAAGCCTGCACAACGTCACCGGTACATGCCCGAGATACGTATTCTTTAGCCGGAAGTAGCCGAGTGCCTCGTTGCTCAGGTCATCCCTGGTCAACGACTGGGCGAGTTCCCGCGACTTAGGTCCGAAGAGCCCGAGCCCAACGGTCCCTGCAGTGATGTCCCGCACATGCACGGTATCCGGTGCCATCTGCTGCAGGTAATTGATATCGATGTTGCTGTTCACGCCGACGAAAAAGTCGCGCTCGCCACGTCGCATGACCGTGATGTCACTCAGGATGCCGGCCCTTTCGTTAAGCATCAGGCAATAGGTGATGGAGCCCGGCTTCTTTAGTTTCCCTGTTGTCAATCGCTCGAGAAACTCCAATGCGCCTTTGCCGGTGATCTCGATGCGTTTCAGGGTCGTAATATCGAACAGGCCAACGCCTTCCCTGACCGCGCGAAGCTTCAGCACCGATGATCGGCGACCAGAACTTCGAGCTCCAGTCATCCCGTTGCGTAAATTTGTAGTGCGCGAGCAGGCCGGCGTTAGCTTTCGTACCATTGGGGTCGCTCATAGCCGGAAGCTTCGAGGAAGAAGCCCCCGAGCTCCTGCTGACGCTGGTAGAAACCAGTGGTGCGGAGGGGACGTGGCGACTCCATAGGCTGCAACGGGTGCAGTAGGTCGTACACCTCGACGTAGTTCTGCGCACCGCGTTCTTCGATATGCAGTGATCCCAACTGGTGGGTTTCAAAGCGGTTGACATCGCATTCATGAACGGCCAGTGCAGGATGACCATTGACAATCCACTCGGCCATTGCGCGTGCCACACCACATGCATGGGTGATCCATACTGCCTCAGCAACCCAGAAACCCTTTAACCCAGACCATTCACCCATCAGGGGGAAGTTGTCCACGGTGAAAGAGAACAAACCATTCATTGATTCGACAATTTCGCTGTCCTTCAGTGCGGGAATGACTTCGGTCGCACGCTCCATGGCACCTTTCCACTCCTCGGGAGTGAATGGCATCTGGCTTGGCATTACTTCAGCAAGTTTGCAGGGAAGGATGTCCTCAGCCCTCATCGGAAGTGGCCGGTGTCCGTACCATCCAACCGCGATACTCTGTCCTCTTTGTTTGAAATAAAGGTCAGAACCCTGATGACGGAGCACGGGCAATTCAGCTTCACTCTTATAAGATGCCAGTTCAGGCATAGGCGCCGTGTAACAAAGCTGATGCGCCAACGGCTGTATAGCCTTCGACATCCCCACCATCGCTCCAATTTTCGGTCCCCATATTCCAGCGCACGAAACAACAATATCGGCCGGAAATGATCCTTGGGTTGTCTGAACACCAGTGACGCGGCCGTCGCTCTGGTCGATGGCAAGAACTTCACAATCTGCAACGAATCGCGCACCGCGGTTGCTGGACCGCTCACCCATCACTTCGCCAGCGCGTATAGCCCTGGCGATACCATCATCGGGTACGTATAATGCACCCAGCAATTTATCTCGAACAAGAAGCGGATGCAACTTCAACGCCTCCTCGGGAGGTATCACACGCGCGTTGATCCCCGCAGAAATGGCCAGTCCCGCCCTGCGGTGAAGGTCGGCCAGGCGCTCAGGCGTCGTCGCAATTTCCAGGCTGCCGACCTTGAGGAAACAGGTCTCGCCCTCGCGGCGAAGGCCATAAAGCTTTTCAACTGTCTGGCGTGCGAACTGCGCCATGGTACGGGACCCATTGGTCTGGAAAACAACGCCAGGTGCGTGCGACGTGGATCCGCCGGGTTGCCAGAGCTTACCTTTTTCAATGACGACTACATCGTTATACCCACGTTCGGTGAGCTCGTCGGCCAATGAACAACCAACGATACCAGCTCCTATTATTACAATCTTTGGCATCAGTGTGCCGGGGTTCCTGTGAGTTGATCGCTATACCAGGAGAGAAACTGCTTCACGAGGTATTCCTCGTCGGCGAGTGGACCCGGCATGTAACCGCCGGAGCAAATGCCGCGGTAGGCACCTTCTGCCAGACTTTGATCCTGTGCATTAGTCTGTGTCCACACCCAGGTCAGGTCGTCAAGATTATAATCAACTCCCTCCACTGCATCGGCTGCGACGAGCCACTTGGTCCGCACGAGAGTACGGTCAACCGACAGCGGGAAGACCGCGAAGGTGACGATGTGGTCACTTAAAAAGTGATTCCACGAATTCGGATGGGTCCACAAGGAAAGTCCGCTTCCCTCCGCTCGCTTTAAAGTGCCGAGCGTTTTTTTGCAGGCATGTTCTGGTTTCATCGTGTGAGATATACATTGATTGGCCAACGGCAACCGTACTGTGCGGAACCATAAGCCATCAGGGAATTCCTGAAGTTCGTAAGGAAGGCCGAGGCTTTCCCATTCGCTTTCCTTTTCCTCGAGCATCTCCTGAAAGCGTTGCTCCGAGGGCTGCACGTTATTATCCTTGTCGAGACCCTTGCCGAACCCATAACTGTAAAGCGGTACCAGCAGTTCAGGATGATTGGTAGGGCAATGCATGCACTCCCTATTATTTTCTATGACTAGCTTCCAGTTGCAGGCTTCAATAATATCCTTCTGGCAGGCTACTTTGGTCTTAGGCAACTCGTATGGCGCGAGGTATGGAGTAAGTCTTGTGCGCACCTCTTCGATATCAGGCGGTGCGGGCGTGGTAAGGCAAACATAAATAAGGCCACCGATCACGGCGACTTCTATTGGATTCAGTCCGAAATTTTCCTTGGAAAAGTCAGTAGGCATACCGTGAGCACGCAGGAGCTTTCCATCAAGGTCGTAAGTCCAGTTGTGGTAGGGACAAACGAGTCGCCGGCATTTGCCTTTTTCCCCCGCGACGAGCTCATGGCCGCGGTGTCGGCATACATTGTAAAATCCCCGCACTTCCCCGCGTTCCGTCCGCTGCAAAAAAAAGGACCGCGTTCCGATTTTTAAAGCAACGTAATCGCCTGCTTTGGGAAGGTCCGCTTCACAAGCCACATAAATCCATCGACTGTAGAAAATCCGGTCAAGTTCCTCCTGAAAAATTTCGTTGCTTATATAATAGCGCGAAGGCAGTGTAAAGTTTGTATCAATTCCTGCTAAAGACATGGTGATTTTTTATGGTCGGAGTCAAATCCATCAACTAAAACTAAAACATTCAAGGTAAGTTTGCCATATTCTGCTGTAATTTTAGATTGAATAACCATTCAACCTAAAATATTTCCTGGAAAAATTTAAATCGGCACACCTGTTCATTAGATTTTATTAATTATGTAAAATCAATATCCTGCAATTTGAATATGAAGGATTCTCCAGGTACTGACAGTAACGACCTTGCCAGGTTTGGTTATCGTCAGGAATTAAAACGCTCCATCGGTAGCTTCTCAAGTTTTGCTGCAGGATTTTCCTACATTTCTATTCTTACGGGTCTTTTTCAGATGTTTCATTTGGGTTATGGAGTTGCCGGACCCGCATTTTTCTGGACATGGCCATTTGTATTAACGGGTCAGTTGCTGGTGGCGCTCTGTTTTGCGGAACTGGCTTCGAGGTTTCCTCTGTCTGGCGGAGTTTATCAATGGGCAAAGTTTACTGGGATCCTTTCTTTGGATGGATGACTGGCTGGATTTATCTGGCTTGTCTTATTACCACCATAGCTGCAGTGGCCATGGCATTGCAGGTTAGCCTGCCCCAGATTTCAAGTTCCTTCCAGGTAATTGGAACCTCAACTGATGCAAAATCAGTTGCATTGAATGCCATTTTACTGGGTTCAATTCTCATTGTTATAAGTACGATAATCAATGCCAGAGGTATTAAGCTACTGGCTGTCATTAATAATATTGGTGTCTTTGCCGAACTGATCGGAATTATATTTTTGATCGTTCTGCTTTTTTTAAATAGAGAAAGATCTCCGATCGAAGCTGTCATCGTTGACTCTGAACTCAAGTCTTTTCCCGACCTTACGATTTTAATGGCAGCTGCCGCTCTGACCGCCTCTTATGTTCTTTATGGATTCGATACTGCCGGAACACTTGCTGAAGAAACTCATGATCCTCGCAGAAAGGCTCCCCGTGCTATCTTGCAGGCTCTTCTTGCCGCTGGATTTGCCGGATTACTGGTATTACTTTTTGCTTTGATGGCAGCGCCGGATTTAGGTATGCCGGAGTTGGGAAATATACGTGGAGGGTTGCCGATGTTGGTGAAATCAGTTTTGGGTGAAACGACGGGCAGTCTTTTTCTTTGTATTGTTATTTTTGCCATCGTCGTGTGTACACTTGCAGTTCATTCAGGAGCAGCAAGATTAATGTTCGCCATGGGCCGTGATGGACGCATCCCCTTCTATAAATCCTTAACGGAAGTTTCCTCAAAAACTCAAACTCCTGTTTTAGCTACTTTGCTTTGTGGATTGGGGGCAATAATTATTTTGGGGATGAACCTTCAATTTCCAAAAGTATTTGAGCTGGTAACTTCTATCGCCATACTTTGGGCTAATCTTGCCTACCGGATAGTGGTCGCACTTCAGTTGAAAAATAGGATTATATCGGCCCGGAATGGAATAGATACGGATGCCAGATTTAATTTAGGCAAATGGGGATTACCTGTTAATATTTTGGCCTTGATCTGGAGTACGTTTATGGTTATTAATGTGTCATGGCCCCGAACGGCAACCTATGGTTTGGAATGGTATAACCAATATGCAGCGTGGATTTATACAGCTGGTTTGATTTGCCTTGGTGTGATGATTTATTATTATAAGTCAGTTGAAAGAGAAAGGATTTCTTAAAAGGAATATGGTATACTCTCAGTTTATAGATGGCGCATTAACTGCAGGTTCAACGAGAGAATCCTGGATAAACTATAATCCAGCTAATAATAATCCATTGGGAGAAGTTTTTCAGGCTAACGATCAGGATATTGAAGCAGCTGTAAATTCATCAGAAAAGGCCTTCCATATTTGGCATACCAAAACCGGAGCAGAACGTGGTCGGGTTTTATTAAAAGCAGCCCATATTTTAAGATCCAGATTGGAGAAAATTGCTTTTTTAGAAACTCAGGATGTTGGAAAGCCCATTTCGGAATCGCTGGCTGTGGATGTTAGTTCGGCTGCAGATGCCCTGGAATATTTTGGAGGAATGGCTGCAGGTATACATGGCGAGTTTTTTGATTTGAAAAACGCTTTTGGATATACGCGTCCTGAGCCTTTAGGTATTTGTGCAGGAATTGGTGCATGGAACTATCCGATTCAGATTGCTGCATGGAAGGCCGCTCCAGCGTTGGCTTGCGGCAACTCAATGATCTTTAAACCATCCGAACTCACCCCGGCAACTGCACTTGAATTGGCTAAGGCATTTATGGAAGCCGGAGCCCCGCCTGGTTTGTTTAATGTAGTTCAGGGTGATGGCAGGGTTGGAGGTATGTTAGTAGATCATCCGCGTATAGCAAAAATTTCATTGACAGGTTCAGTTTCAACGGGTAAAAAAATCTTTACCGGTGCTGCAACCCAACTGAAAAAGGTCACACTTGAACTTGGTGGAAAATCTCCCTTGATTATTTTCGAAGATGCAGATATACATAATGCTGTATCAGCAGCCATGCTGGCAAATTTTTATACGCAAGGTGAAGTTTGTTCGAATGGTACACGGGTATTTGTGCATCGTCAAATTTTTGATTCCTTTTTAATGAAGCTAAAGGACCGAACTGAAAAAATCAGATTGGGGGACCCGGCAGATCCCGATACCCAGATGGGCGCATTAATTAGTAAGGCGCACATGGAAAAAATAATCCGGTTTATAGATTCAGGAAAATCTTCAGGTGCAACATTATTGACCGGAGGCTTCAGACCTGAAAAAGATTTCAAAGGACGGGATATTACTTCTGGCAATTTCCTGACTCCGGCAATTTTTACGGATTGCGATGATTCAATGGAAATTTGCAAAGAAGAGATTTTTGGTCCAGTGCTCTCTATACTCTCCTTTGACTCAGAAGAAGAGGTGATTGAAAGGGCTAATAATACCCCCTACGGACTGTCGGCAGGTGTATTTACGAATGACATAAAACGCGGCCATCGGGTAATTCATCAATTACAGGCAGGTACATGCTGGATTAATAATTATAATATAACCCCTATTGAACTTCCTTTTGGTGGATATAAACAATCAGGTCAGGGCCGGGAGAATAGCCTTGCTGCTATTCAACATTATACCCAGCTAAAAAGTGTTTATGTAGAATTAGGAGATGTCGAATCTCCTTATTGAGATGGATAAAGTTTTTGACACAATCATTATTGGAGGCGGGTCTGCCGGCTGTGTGTTGGCAAATCGACTGAGTGAAAATCCGGACCATAAAGTGTTGGTGATTGAAGCGGGAAGAAAAGATTCCTGGTGGGATATTTTTATTCATATGCCAGCTGCTCTTACCTATCCGATTGGTAGTAGATTTTATGATTGGCAATACCAATCGGAGCCTGAGCCATTCATGAATAACCGGCAGGTGTATCATGCCCGTGGAAAAGTGTTAGGTGGTTCCAGTTCCATTAACGGAATGATTTTCATTCGTGGTAATCCATTGGACTATGAAAAGTGGGCAAAGGATCCGGGAATGGAATCATGGGATTATTCCCATTGCCTTCCTTATTTTAAAAAGTCTGAAAACAGAACCGCCGGAGCAAACTTCTTGCGTGGTGGTACTGGTCCTCTGCACCTCGAGACCGGGCCTGCGACCAACCCCTTGTTTAAAGCATTTTTTGATGCGGCCAAACAAGCAGGCTATCCGCTGACAGAAGATGTCAATGGATTCCAACAGGAAGGTTTTGGAATGTTCGACCGCAACATCAAAAATGGGAGGCGTTGGTCTGCCTCAAAGGCATATTTGCATCCTGTTTTGGGAAAACGAAAAAATCTTGAAGTAATCTGTGATGCGCTCGCAACCAAAATTCTTTTCTCGGGGAAGCGCGCAGTCGGAGTAGAATTTTTGAAAGGAAATAGTTTGCGCAGGGTTACAGCAGGTGAGGTTATTTGCTGTGGAGGTGCCATTAATTCTCCCCAGATTCTCCAGCTGTCAGGAATAGGAAATCCTGAAATTTTGAAATCGGCAGGGGTTGAGGTGCTACACGACCTTCCTGGTGTGGGGCAGAATTTACAAGATCATCTTGAGGTATATGTCCAATTTGCCTGCAAAAAACCAGTAAGCGTATGGCCGGCATTGAAATGGTATAACAAACCCTGGGTGGGCTTTCAGTGGATGTTCTTTCATAAAGGACCTGCGGCAACTAATCACTTTGAGGGAGGAGGATTTATTAGAAGTAATGAAACGGTTGCTTACCCTAACCTTCAGTTTCATTTTTTGCCTGTGGCTATACGATATGATGGTAGTTCTCCATCAGGGGGTCATGGCTATCAGGTCCATGTTGGCCCAATGAATTCTGATGCCCGTGGATCTGTCCTGATTAAGTCATCGGATCCAAAGGAAAAACCAGCCATTCGGTTTAATTATCTTTCTACAGATCAGGATCGGAGGGAGTGGGTGGAGGCCATCCGCTGTGCCCGAAAAATCCTGAATCAGCCAGCGATGGATGAATTTAATGGTGGGGAAATTTCACCTGGACCTGCCGTTGATACCGATGAGCAAATACTGGATTGGGTCAGACGTGATTCAGAAACTGCCTTGCATCCATCCTGCACTTGTCGCATGGGTACGGATAACATGTCTGTCGTAGATCCACTAACCATGCGGGTGCATGGCCTTGACGGTTTAAGGATAGTAGATGGAAGTGTAATGCCGTATATAACGAATGGTAATCTGTATGCTCCGATTATGATGATCGCAGAAAAGTCGGCCGATATAATTTTAGGAAATCAACCGCTTAAACCTGAAAAATCTGATTTTTACAGAAAGCCAACTAAGTCCACCGCACGACTTTTATTGGGATAGGTTACATGCATTCCGATAACGGATTTATCCACATTGGTACCACAAGGATCATGATATTTTGATTGATTTTGTTTGGTTTGTACTTGGCAGAGGACGAGGTATGAACCCATCTTCATCTACAAGTGGTACTCAAAGGTGACGAGGGCAATACCTCGTACTTACTTCTCTTATTTTATCCAGCGATCCCGACGGCATCAAGTGTTTTTTGCGGATTATGCCAATGGCCATAGGAAAACGTGCCAGTCACTCCGCTCTGTAAAACTGGATATAATAAATAACGGCAAGAGCCTCACGAGCAAGCCATTTTTGAAAATATAGTGCTGATTTGAAAGAAATCTGGAATTCTATACCACCACGGTGCAACCATCCTCCCTTCGACTTGTACTTTATTACAATTATTAACTCATCCCTGTAACTTTTTCTTAAAACCGAGTATCCTTTAGATAAAACCAACCGCAGCTATGCTCAGAAACTACCTGATCGTCACCTTTAGAAACCTGCGTAAAAACGGCTTTTACTCCTTCATTAATATTTCCGGCCTCGCCATTGGTATCACCTGCTCCATCCTCATCATTCTATGGGTGGCAGACGAAACGTCGTTCGACAAATTCCACCCCAAATCAGACCGGCTGTATCAGGTGTGGGTGAATGCGTATTTCGACGGTCGGATCAATTCATGGACCTCCTTACCCTTGCCCACCCACGAAGCGATGAAACCCGCCGATGCAAACATCGTGCATTGCGCCGTTGCCGATTGGGGTGGCAACCACCTCCTCGCTTCCTCGGATGACAAACGTATGAATAAAAGGGGATTCAATGTCGGTGAGGAATTCCTTGAAATGTTCCAGTTCCCGCTAATCTCAGGCAATGCTGAACAAGTACTCGACGATGCCAGCAACATCGTCATCACCGAATCTACAGCTAAAGCGTTTTTCGGAGAAGAAGACGCTATGGGCAAGATCATTCGCGTAAACGATCAGCACGACCTCAAGGTCGCAGGCATACTGAAAGACATTCCTGCCAATTCATCGTTCCAGTTTGATTTTCTTTTACCATACAAACATTGGTATAGTACCAGCGATTGGGTTAAACGCAATTCAACCAACTGGGGTAATTACTCCTTCCAGGTCTTCGTGGAACTCAATGATGCAAAGAACCGAGGGTCGGTTGAAAACAGTATTCGCGCCATGCTTGCCAAACATGGCGAAGACAAGGAGATTAAACACGAAATGTTCCTTTACCCCCTTCTGCGGTGGAGATTATATTCCAATTTCGAAAACGGCGTCGAGCAGGGAGGCATGAGCGACTACGTACAGCTCTTCACCGTCATCGCCATATTCATCATTGTGATCGCCTGCATCAACTTCATGAACCTGGCCACAGCGAGAAGCGAAAGAAGAGCGCGTGAAGTGGGTATACGGAAAAGTGTTGGCTCGGGGCGATTAGAGCTGATCTTCCAATTCATCGGCGAGTCGCTGATCATTACATTTATTTCTTTCACCGTTGCCATCCTGGCGGCACAACTTCTGTTACCATATTATAATACACTTGTCGACAAGAAATTATTTATCGACTACACCAGCAAGGAGTTCTGGATTTTCTCTGTAGGATCGATCGTTGTTACCGGTATTATCGCTGGAAGTTATCCGGCATTTTATCTGTCCGGTTTCAAGCCCGTAAAAGTATTAAAAGGAAAACCCACGATCGGCAAAGGTGCCAGCCTCCCGAGAAAGGCCCTTGTCACCTTGCAGTTCGGCTTTTCCATTTTTCTGATCATATCCATGTTTGTCATCTACAATCAGATTCAACTCGCAAAGGGCCGCGATATCGGGTATTCGCAGGAGAACCTCATTACAGTTCCTATAAACCAGGCTTATCACGACAACCTGCAATCTTTAAAACTCGACCTCCGTGCATCAGGCGTGGTAGAGTCGCTGGTCCGTGCCAACAGCGCGATCACCGATGTCAACTCGAATAATTTCGTTGGCTGGCCTGGCAAACCAGAAGAGCTGAAAGTGATCTTCACAACGATCGTAACCGACTACGACTGGGCTAAAACAATGGGAGTGAAGATGATCGAAGGCCGCGATTTTTCTGAAGACTTCAAATCCGACAGTACAGCTATTGTCATCAATAAAGCAGCCCTGAAGCTGATGGGACTGAAAGATCCGATCGGAACAGAACTGGACCTCTGGGGAAAGAAACGCAAGCTCATTGGCGTTTGTGACGATGTGCTCATGGGATCGCCTTACGAAGAAGTGAAACCCATGTTCGCCGTGCTCGATGACTGGTGGGGTTCGATTACGATCCGGCTGAAGAAGACGAACGATCTGGGGGCCTCGTTGAAGACGGTTGAAGATATTTTTAAGAAATACGGTTCGGCTTATCCGTTCGAGTATAAGTTCGTAGACGTGGAGTTTCAGAAAAAATTCACGACCATTAATCTGACGAGCAGCCTTGCCAGTCTGTTTGCTATTCTCGCCATCGTTATCACCGGTCTTGGATTATTTGGTCTGGCGGCTTTTACCGCAGAACAGCGGACAAAAGAGATCGGCATTCGCAAGGTGCTTGGAGCGTCGGTCTCGAGTCTTGTTAACCTGATCTCGAGGGACTTTTCGTTGCTGGTCATCATCGCATTTGTGATCTGGGCGCCTTTGTCCTGGTGGGCGATGAACAATTACCTCGAACGTTATACCGTCCGGACGGACATTGCCTGGTGGATATTCCCTGCGACGGGCGCCATCGCGCTAATCTTCGCATTATTGATCGTAAGCACACAGGCGCTGAGAGCTGCTCACGCGAATCCCGTTAACTCGCTCAGGAACGAGTAGATTTGTGGAGCAAAGGTGAGCTACACCCGGTGGTGGAGTGGTAGGACTGGGTTGGTGCGCTGTCCGTTAACTTTCAGAAGGCTAAGAAAAGCCACGCGCTGGCGTGCCCCTTTCATTTTTGCAGAGGAGGAGGGGAGTTTGTAACCCCAGCCTATGCGTTGTACATCAACAGGAACGCTCCAACAGCTACTGACAATCTTTATTTTACGCGGTTTTCAATATTGGCTTCATATCAAGTCGCATGCCGACGACTTGATAATCACCGGATTGCATTGGCTGTATTTGCCATCAAAAACAATCTCAAAGTCCTTGTTTGGACTCAATGATTTTAGGTAGTAGTCTGTAGTGATCACCTGTGCCCCGGACCGAATGGCCCAACTACTTCGATGAAACAATTTTCACTTCATAGTTGTCGCTATGCTTTCGTGGCTTTATAGGCCTATTGGTTTCGCTGGCATAGTCGTATGTAAAAGCGGCGCCATAGTATAAGATAAGCGATGAGTAGAAGATGAACAATAGGATAAAGAATACGGAAGCGAAAGTACCGAAGATTGTCACCATATTACTGTAATCAAGTAGCTGGCGCAGAATCCATTTTCCTATAGTGAATAGCACCGCTGTAAGAAGCCCGCCAACGAGAGCAACCTTCCAATGCACCATGGCATCGGGCAGAATTTTATATAGAATAGTGAACCATGCTGTTACAACAAGTACGGAAAAAATAATATTTACAGTTCGTATAAGAATGGTATCAACGCCTGGAATAAGTTCCTTGCAGATACCCTTCAAGAAAAGCTACAGATGCATCCAGCAAAAGCGATATGGTAAATACAAAACCTATAGACAGTATCAGTAAAATGCCGATTAATCTTTCCCTTAGATTATATCTTATTTTTTTAGAAGGACTTCTACGGATACGCCACAATTGGTTTATGGACTTCTTAATGATGTTTAGAAGATTGGTCGCTACGAACAACAGAAAAATGAAACCTCCTACGGTTATATACCACGCGCCTCCAAACGATTTAACATTTTCAACAATAGATCGTATTTGTTCGGAAGTTTCTCCCCCAAATACCTTTTCTATAGGTTGAAAGAGTGCTCCAGTTATTTTATTATTTCTGAAAAGTATGCTTAAGATATTAACCAGAATAACAAGGATCGGAGTGAGTGAAAACAAGGTGAAGAAAGCGGTAGCACTAGCGAGAATAAGGGGCTCGTTACCTTTCAGCTGAAGGAAAGCATCTTTAAATATCCCATATACTTTTTTTAGTTCCACTACCCTAGCTGCGAAGTTGATAAAGAATTTTAGCATCTTGAAGAAAATGCAAGATAGCGCATAGAAGTTTATGACATCAACAACGTAAAGGACAACGAATGGCAGATGACAAACATCAAAATGATTTGCGATGCTCGTTGTCCCGCGGAATCAATTTGTATAAACGTCCTCTGTAGCGTCCCGGAACCCTGCTGGATTTTCAATGAAAAAAAGGAAATCATGTCTTCAGTCGATTGCTTCAAGTAAGTAACCGAAGCCCTATAGAACTTTTAAAAATGTAAGTACGGCCATCCAACTCATCACGCCCACAACGCACCATCCGGCAATATGCATCCAACGTGGATGTTGATAGTTGCTCATAATTTTTTTCTGATGTGCGGCAATTAAAATAACAGTGAGTGCGATCGGTAGAATAAATCCGTTGATGGTTCCTGCTGCTAATAAAAGTTTGACAGGATTTCCAAAGTAAAAGAATCCAAGTGTTGAAATAATAATAAACAGGGAAATTACATAGCGTTGATATTTTTCAATCATCGGAAGTGAGCGTAAAAATGAAACAGACGTATATGCACAACCCACGACTGATGTGATGGCCGCACTCCACATTACCACACCGAAAAACTTATAACCAATATTTCCAGCTGCAATTTGAAATACTGCGGCCGCTGGATTTTTATCGCCTAAAATTCCTCCGTCAACAACAACCCCCAATGCCGCTAAAAACAAAACAGTGCGCATCACTCCTGTGATGACAATGCCACTCACAGCACTTCGATTAATTTGCGGAAGATTTTCCTGTCCTTTGATTCCGGCATCGAGCAATCGATGTGCTCCTGCAAAACTGATGTAGCCGCCTACTGTTCCTCCGACCAACGTAACTATCGTCATCACATCAACTTTTTCCGGAATGAAGGTTCGATGGACTGTCTCTAACAGGGGAGGGTCAGAGCTGATCGCTACGAAAAGCGTCAAGCCAATCATAATGAAGCCCAGTACTTTGGCAAACATATCCATGGCGCTCCCAAACTCTTTAATCCAGAACAGCGCAAGCGCTGCCACGCAACTGATCAAAGCTGATGCTTCAACGTTGATCCCGGTCAGGACATTGATGCCAAGTCCACAACCTGCCATGTTTGCAATGTTAAACGCGAGCCCTCCCAGTACGATCAGAGCTGCCAAAAGATGTCCAAGGCCTGGCAACAATTTATTCGCCAAATCTTGTGCTCGCATTTCACTCATGGTTAATATGCGCCAGATATTTAATTGGGCGCCAATGTCAAGAAGGATGGTGATCAGTATTACAAAACCAAAGCTTGTTAAAAGCTGTGATGTAAATACTGTAGTTTGCGTTAAAAAACCCGGACCAATAGCGGAGGTTGCCATCAGGAAAGCAGCACCTAAAATTGCCGGTTGTCTTGTGGAAAATTTCATTTCGCCTGAATTGCCTGAATTGAAA
The DNA here is from genome assembly GCA_963837415.1 of uncultured Bacteroidota bacterium. Taxonomy (GTDB): domain Bacteria; phylum Bacteroidota; class Bacteroidia; order Cytophagales; family Cyclobacteriaceae; genus Chryseolinea. The sequence continues at coordinate 1,680,536 of CAWING010000013.1, forward strand.
TTTTTTCTTGCTTTAAACTTTGATGGAGAGCTCGTGAAAATTGCAGTGCATGCTCTCCATCGCCATGAATGCAAATAGTTTCTACTTGTATTGATAAAAGTGTCTTGTCAGTAGTCTCAACTTGATGGTGTCGTATCATCTGCAAAACCTGTCTCCATAATTCATTTTCGCTCTGAATGAAAGCCCGTTCTTTTGTTCGAGGTGTTAATAAACCATTAGGCTGATAGGTGCGGTCGGCAAATACTTCATGAGCTGTGTGCAATCCTACTTTCATTGCTTCTGAGATCATGCAGCTGCCGCTTAAGCCGTAGAAAATAAGTTTCGGATTGAAATCAAAAACAGCTTTCGCCAACGTATTGCTCATGCCTGGATCTTTAGCAGCCATGTTGTACATAGCTCCATGAGGCTTAACATGGTGAAGAAGGGCACCTGTTTCCTTACAGATTTTGGCGATATCATCAAGTTGCTTGAATACGAGACCGTACAGAGCTGAAGAGTCCAATTGAACTGATGTTCTTCCAAAATTTTCCTTGTCATCAAAACCAGGATGTGCTCCTACAGCCACCTGACGTTTCAGGCAAAGTTCAATCGTTGAACGCATGGTATCATGGTCACCGGCATGATAACCACATGCAATATTTGCACTGCTGATGAACGGTATAATCGCTACATCGTGGGGCATGCCTTCGCCCAAATCGCAGTTTACATCGATGCTCATCCTAATGGGTTAAAAAAATCCTTTAAATGAACTGTACAAGTTACCTGAATTTGCTTCAACATTTTGCGTTGCAACAACAGCAAATCCTCAGCTTCCTGTAAAGTTACTTCCTGAAAGGAAACCCTCTCACCAACATTTACTTGAACCAATTTCGACCGATCCGCTGCAATAACTTGTGCCACGCGAGGATAACCACCTGTTGTTTGATGGTCGGCCATTAATATAATGAGTTGTCCATCGGGAAGAAGTTGGACGGTACCAAATGTTGCTGAAGTTGAAATTAATTCACCATGCTGCTTGCTTAGCACTTCGCCTTTCAACCGATAGCCCATTCTATCACGCAGAGGCGTCATTGTGAAAAATTCTTTCATCAACTTCTCTTGCGATGATGAATGGAGCCAATGGAATTCAAGGCCACGAAGAATTCGAATATTTTCAATGTCTTTGTAAAAATCAAAGACATTGGCTCGCCACGGAAAAATTTTGGTTTTGTCAATGATGGAGACGTTGTTTTTGAATTCAATGACATCGCCTTTCTGAAGAGATCTTCCATTCCACCCGCCAGCATGCGCTTTTTGATTTGTGCTGTTGCTATTTAACCAAGATGACAAACCGAATCCGCCGTGAATAGCGAGATAACAAAATACACCTTTCGCAACTTTTGTGAATTTCAACTCAGTCCCTGCTGATACAGCGATCGATTGATTGACTGGAACAGGATTTCCGTTTAGTTCAGCATTAAAATTTGCACCGCTTAGTGCAATTAGTGCGGGTTTTTTAAAAAGTAAAATGGAAGCAGGAAAACACAATTCCAATACTGCTTCATTCAATTCATTTCTAGCCAATGCATTCGCAACATGCATGGCAACCAAGTCCATCGCCCCACTTGGATTAATTCCCAAATGTTGATGACCATATCTTCCAATATCCTGGAAGGTATCGGCAATACCCGCTTTGATTACTTCCAAGCTCATGAAACAATCACTTTAAATTTTGATCGATCGAATGATAGGAATTCTTCTTTTGTGATGGGAACAAATTTTACTTGATCCCCGGGTTGAAAAAGTACAGGTTGAGCCGCGCTCAAATCAAAAACTGGTAATGGAGTTCTGCCGATAATATTCCAGCCGCCTGGAGAATTAAAAGGATAAATCCCGGTTTGCTCACCGGCTATTCCAACACTTCCTGCCAACACGCGTGTTCGGGGAGTTGATATTCGACGTATAGCAATGCGAGGATCTACGGGACCCATGTACGCAAACCCGGGAAGAAATCCGATCATGAAAATGTGATACGACTTTGAGGTATGTAACGCGATGAGCTCTTCAAACGAAATGTGTTTTTCCTTTGAAATTCTATCTGCATCCCATGCAAATTCTGCATCGTAACATACCGGGACATGAACTTGTCGTGATGGAATAATCGTTTCCTCCTGGATTTCAGACATCACCTTTTCTATCTGACTTTTCATCCAGTCGAAGGCTGAGAATTGTTGTTGCCTGATTACCACAACATCATACACAATACTAATGGTACCATAGGCGGGAATAATATCCAGCCATGAATTATCGCGATTCTTCAAAAGCTGATGATAGAGATGAAATACTTTTTTGTTGACATCCAGGTCGATGGAATCTCCAACACAAATTGTTAGCATGTTTTCACTAACCGGCTTGATAGGATAATTAGCAGGAGCTTTCACAGAAAAAAATCAACTGTAAAAGATAGGGATACGGCCTGTTAAATGCGTCCTGTGAAACTTTGAAATAGTTAGCGAGGCTTCGAATAATTTTTTTTGAAAGTCCTTTTTCATAATTAAGAATATCTGAAACGAGGCCCTTGCTCACACCAAGAATTTCTACGAGGTCTTTTGGCTTTCAAAATTCTTTCTCCCATCAGTGAATGAAGAAGTGTTATAGGATCTACATCATCGAAGGAGATATTTTCTTCATCCCATTTTTCGATCAGGAGTGTAAGCAACTCAAATTTCATGCTTCATCTCCTTGTTTTTGACGTCCGCACTAATTAACCCCTCAAGCATTTTAGAATACTTCTTGTATTGGCTTTTCGACTTGATCACTTGTACTTCAGCGCTGCCCTACTAGGAAGTCGTTAGGTGTATTGTTCATTGTTGAGCCTATGCAAAATAAGCCGATGAAATTAGAAAAGTTCACACGAGGTGAACTTTTCAACTGAGGCATCACCTTAAATGTTGTATATCCCATCGTTATAACTTTGGCATAATGCACTGATACAGCTGACAATCACTGCTTCATATTGTCCATTTTTGTAAATTTAGATCATGAATAAGGCAATAATCACATCGCCAGCAGCCATGAGCGAAGAACAAATAAAGGAGGACATTGCTATGACCCCTTTAGAACGCCTTACGTTGGCTTTCAAAATTTCAGATTTTGCCCTTCAACTTCGTCCCAGCAACGAAACAATTAAAGAGGAATCATCGTCCATTGAATGGATTGAGTTGCGTAAAATCTCCTCTTAATATGATGAAGGAAGCACTTGTTTCAATTTGCTCATTATTAAATTAAACAAACATGAGGTAGATTATATGGTGATTGGAGGAGTTGCTGTCATTTTCTATGGATATACGAGAGCTACAGCAGACCTTGACTTTTGGTATAAATCGAGACTGAACAAATCTATTTTAGGTCTTTAATTAAATTCACCAGTTCGGTACTAAGTTGTCAAGGCTTGAATTTTTTCAAAGCTCTCTGCACCTCTCTTTCAACCTTGTCAAAATCCGGAAGGTCATGAATTTGTTCCGCCAGTGAATTTTCCCAACGTGCTTTGTACTGCGGAATTCTCTCCGACAGTTTCTTGAAAAAGTCGCCAGGCTTTAAATTCTTTGAAGCGCATTTATTCTTGAATTCAGTGATGTGGAATTCAGGCTCGACACCTTGTACATCCAGAAGATACCAGATGTCGTAAAAATCTCTTGCTTGCATTCGTTGCATTACCGAACGCAGCTTTTCAACAATAATTTCCTCCAGCGGGTAACATAACAGCTCATGGGCTGTCAAATCTGAATATGTTATCATGGCAGGGAGTAACACTGGCGGAAATTCTAACTGTTCGCTCCGGGCTATGTCGATCTTAATTCTTTTGTTACTTCCCATGCCGGCTAAGGGGCCGATGTAACTGATGTAAAAATTGATTCCTCCGTCCTCGTGCTGGTTATTGTCAACAATCTCAAGGGGTATGTTTGCTTCTTCGCGTACATACACAAACATCTCTCTGAACCATGAAAATATTTGCTCGTTAGTAGACTCTTCCAGTAAAGTGAAATCTAGATCTTCCGAAAATCGATATTCCTCGAAATAAACTTTTTTGAGTACTGTGCCTCCTTTGAAGGCAATCTTTGTCGAAAGGTCTTTGCTATTTGCAATTCCCTGCAAGATCCACGACAGGATATAATCTTTTTCAATTTGCTGATCGCGCACGCGTGCTTCTCTTGCCTTCGTTTGAATTTCGGCTGATCGAATCATGTAATGATGGATAAATTGATTGTGTCGGTTTCTACATTTTGCTGGATGCTCCAACGGCTTAATAGTTTACCAGACTTCGGAAGCTTTGTATCGAGCAGTACGTATGATGCTGTTTTCATTTTTTGTAGTTCTGGAATGATCTTACTTTGAATGCCAAGCTCTTCAAGTAGGAACCCAAGTCGCTTTATCACTGCCTGAGATTTAAAGCGTACAGCATAAGAAAACAACACATCATACTTTAGTACGTCTTTAGATTGATATAATGCTCTGGCGACGTCTACAATCCCTCCGGCATAATCCGGTTTAAAAAGGCAATCGATAAATGTTTTTTCCAAATCGGAACATTGCACCTTGTTGAAGTTGTCTATCCAGATTTTCTTTGAACCAAAGAAATGTTTTGGATTATGATAAATAAATTGGAAAGGGATACCCTTTACTTTCAGAGTCGATGGACGCATCTGTTGGGAAACAACAATCTGTTCCTTTAAAGAGGGCTGCGTGATCAAGTTGTGAATTTGTAATGCGGAATAGTAGCCGATATAATGGTCTACATCGCCTGCGAGTGGCTCAGCAATCAAATGCCAGTCAGGCATGAATGAAACTGAATCCGATTCATACGGAATTATATAGTATACACCTTCCTTCAAGCGCATTAGCAGACCACGTTTCGTCATATCACTTAACAGTTCCTTTACAGCACTTTCACCTGCTTTAGGCAAGGCTTTAAAAGCTTCTGCATAACGGAAGCTGAGCTGGCTTTTGTCATTGAAATACGAGAGAAGCCGGTTAGACTCTGTAGATATTAACTTATGTTTCATAGCATAATGGTCAGGTTTATCCTGACTAATACGATATGAAAGATAGTGTAAATTATGATTCATAGGTTAACAGTCAGGTTTATCCTGACTATGAGGATAAAAAACATAGGTTTTGAATAGAAAAAGACCGGGAAACCGGCCTTTTCTGATGGAATTTCATAAGTTCTTTTCTTGAGAATTTTTATCGGACTGCTTCTTAAACTTCGCCCTCAACATTCCCATATCATGGCTCACCTTCAAATCAAGAATCTTCCCGTAATGCTGTGTCGTCTTTAGATTTCGATGGCCCAGCAACTTACTTACAGTTTCCATTGGAACGTCATTGGCTAATGTGACAGTTGTGGCAAACGTATGTCGCGCGGTATGGAACGTCATTTTCTTTTTGATGTCACACGCATCAGCGATTTCTTTCAGATAGCTGTTCATCTTTTGATTGCTCAGTACGGGAAGTACTCGTCCTTGATTCAAACATTGAGGATCATCTTTGTGCCGATCCATAATTTCCAGTGCTGGAGGAAGCAATGGAATCCGACTGGCTGTGTCTGTTTTTTGTCTGTTTGTCCAGATCCATTTTTCACCGTCAATGCCTATGGTGATTTCATCGGTTGTTAGTTTTTTGACATCAGCGTAAGCAAGACCGGTGTAACAGCAAAAAACAAAAATGTCTCGAACCTGGCTCATGCGTGGCATGACGAATTTCTTTTCAATGATGCGATTGAGTTCATCATCGGTTAAGAACGGTCTTTCAACTTCACGCTTCGTCATTTTGAATCCGACAAAAGGATCACGATCAAGCCATCCGCTTTTGATGCAGATGTTGACGATCTTTCTGAAGTTGGACAGGTATTTAATTGTAGTGTTGTGATCGCACTTACGTACTGACTTCAACCAGAATTCATAGTTGTGAATGAATTCGTAGTTAAGTTTTTTAATGTCAATGTCATCGACCTTGTACTTCGACTTCATGAAGTCATGCGTGTGCTTTTTTGAAGTAGTGTAGCGCTCAAAAGTTAATGGAGAGAACTGATGACCGATCAACGCTTTCATTTGTTGATTGTGTTCTTCGAAAACTTCCATCAGCATCTTTACTTTCTCCGTAGATATCCCAAGCCATCTGTTTTTGAATTCAAGTCATGCTGAGTTCTTTGCCTTCATTCAGGATTTGTCGTTGATGGCTGTAGGCTTTTGAAAGAAGAGAATCTAGAATATGTATTCAGCGATTTTGCAGCTGACGTGTTTCCCTTCACGCGGCCGCTATCGGCCGACCAGTTTGCTGGAAGTACAAGTCTTTTTGTACCTAGTTCGTAACGCTCTCCCGCGATTGTCACGCGCATGTAAATGGGCGCTTCAACATCGTCATTTCCTCTGTTCCTTCTGATGAAGAATAATACACTCATCGGTGCTCATAATAGAATTGGTTTTAGTTAAAAATTATGGCATGGAGATTCTTGAAATCAAGATGTCCAATGAATGAACTAGTTGGACAGCAGTGACTTAAGCCTTAAATTCGGGAAAGATCATTGTCGCTGTCTTCGGTTTCCCGAATCCCCACCTTACGAATGGAAAAAAGTGACTCTTTTGGGGTGGCCTGAAAAAGAAAAAACCTCGAATCCTTTACGAATTCGAGGTTTTAGATTCTCTTTGATTGATACTCAGCAGAGGAGGAGGGATTCGAACCCCCGGAACCTTGCGGCTCAACGGTTTTCAAGACCGCCGCATTCGACCGCTCTGCCACTCCTCTGTGTTTACGGCTCTATTTTGGGAGTGCAAATCTATGCCTTTCTGCCTTTTCGCCAAATACGAAGCATAACTTTCTATTTTGAGTCATCAGCAAAATCAACAAATACTTTTTTAATATCCTTATTATCGATTTTACTTGTATTTTTCGAATACGCATCCAACTCCAGCAAAACAATACGCTGATCATTTAAAACAGAGCGGAATTTTTCAATGTCCTTCTCGAATTCGTAGGTTCTGCGCGCTGACTTCAGTGCATATTTTCTCGCAAATTCGTCACCGGAAGATTGAACTCTGTTTCGGATATCTATTCCGATCTTTATTTTCTCCAAAATATTTTCTTTTGATCGGCCGATCACTTCCGTGGCTTCCAGTGTTCCAAGAGTCAACACCGTTGTGCCTCCGATACCTGAGACCACCTTTGACTGATCCCCGTCCACAAATACAGGGGTAAATCCGGTAACAGCACCCAACGAAGCATTAACAATAGACCGGTTCTTTTTACCCTTCTTGGCTTTCTTATAATCCGTGATTTAAATTTTTTTGATTGGCATCAAGCTGTTGAATAAGCAAAAGCGCTTCTACAAGATTGCTCCTGTATTTCTGAAATTGAAGCGCATCTTTCTTAATCAGGTTTTCCGTATCCGAAACTTTTATTTTGACTTTGCGCTGCGTCCGGTTGTTGGATTTATCAAGGACAAAAAAAATCATCTCTGTTGTCAGGGCAGTTTGTGTATCATCAACAAACTCATAGCCTGGTGTCCAGGTAAATTCATATTGAAGGTTTGTATTTTCCTTTAACGATTCGGTAGGTACACGTTTATCGGAAGGATATAAAACCAACGCTGCGTACATTATCGTCCCCGTTGGGATCGGAGATATAAATTTTTAAATTAATCGTCTCATCTTCTTTTATTAGAAATAATGAGTCGCCGGGAACAATGAGAATTTCAGAAGGAAGGTCTTGCTGCGTTTGAGCAATTCGCAGCCTTCCTGTTGCCTCAGCTTTATCGGGTTGATCCTGAACAATAAACTCAACGACCAGCGGATTATTTTTTAGTTGTGAAAACTGTGTTCGCGAGGGCGTCCAGGTAAATTGACCTAACGAAGAAAGGCTTGATCCTTCCGGCATCTGCGACGGAATGGATTTAAATACCAGCGGATCACCATCAGCATCATATACATATTCCCTTGGTATCTGGAATATATTCAGGTTTGATTGCTTGACGTAAAATATGGGAAGCTCTTCGACATGAGGAGGACGATTTACGTGGATGACTGTAAAGGTAACGGCCTTTTTCTCCCGCTTTCCGTCTTTCAATTCCTGTTGAAAGATAAGGGTAAACTCTTTCGTTTTTGTGACACGGTCAACGAGATCAAAAGAAGGTTTCCAGCTAAAATTTCCCAGGGAATCAAATGAGTATATCTAATCCATCTGCGCCTTCAATGGAAAATCGTACAGAGTCCGGCATGCGTGGTTTTAACTTGAAATGACAAAAGCTCGTCTTCTTTGAGCACGTTCCATCCTACTGAATCAGGAAATACAAAAGAAGAATCATTTTGGCCGTATGCTGATAGGCCAACGAATAGCAGGAAAACAAGTATTAGGTGCTTCACGTTTCTTTCAAAGGTTGAAGCGTAAATTTAACAGATCAAAATTTGTGACCATGCCACCCAACAAAAAGAAGCAAACTGAAACCAGTTTTTTTCAAGATGTGTATGAAGTTGTTAAGCTTAATTCCAAAGGGACGCGTAACAAGCTATGGAGCTATTGGTAATTTTCTGGGTGTAAAATCCAGCGCCCGTATGGTCGGGTGGGCAATGTTTGGTTGCCCGCCAAAAATTCCTGCTCATCGCGTTGTGAACAGCGCTGGCTTATTAACGGGAAAGCACCATTTTGACACACCACACACCATGCAGTCCCGCTTGAAAAAAGAAGGTGTCGTCGTTGTTAAAGATAAAATTCAAAACTTCCGCGAAATCTTTTGGGATCCCGCCAAGGAATTAAAAGTGAAATAATCAGCCGATCCAGGACAAGTCCATCCCAAATTGGATAATAGAAAAATGCCATTCCTTTAAATAATTGAAATTTTAGGGGTTCACTTCATGGCATAATGTTAGCATAGGACATCACAAGAATGACTATGAAGACAATCACAAAATTAATGTTACTCTCTTTATTGTTCATTTCTTCAGGCATATACGCATCAACTGCAGAGGCTGTTGATTCGATTAAGCCTTCGAAACACAAAAATCTTTTTGTGTTTAAAACTGAAAAGCAATTTGTGGGCGCTCGGGTAGAAGTTTACAATTCAAAGGGTGAACTGGTGACTTCTCAGAGTTTGCAAAAAAGAAAAATGGTTATCGATTTTGGTGATGTAAAGTTTGACACGTACACCATCCGAATAGTAAAAGGTCAGGCACAGCAAGAGTTTAAATACATCAAGAAATAAAAGAGCACTCCATGTTAGCGAGTCTCTAAAGAGTAGCGGGGTTGGTTTTAATCGGGTTTAGGTCGCCACTGGCGACCTTTTCCTTTTTATAGCTCTTTCGCTGGAGAAATTACTGGTTTTTTAGAGACAAGCCACAATCCGGCAAACGTTATTAGCCCATTTACGAGCAAAATCTCAAGACTGATTTTATATCCCCCCAATAATTTTTCGGAATTTAAACTGATGAGATACGAAAGAATTGGAGCAATCACACAAATGACAGGGACAAGCTTGTCATTCACTTGGCGTTTTGTAAGAATTCCAAATGAAAAAAATCCAAGCAGAGGTCCATACGTATACCCTGCAATAGTTAATACAGCATCAATGACCGAGCGTTCATTAATTTCTTTAAAGACGACAATGATGATGAGAAAGAGCAGGGAAAAACCTAAATGAACTATAAACTTTTCACGCTTGCGTTGCTCTTCCTTTTTGTTTTTGAAATTGAGAAAATCAATGCAAAAAGAAGTTGTCAATCCCGCCAGAGCAGAATCTGCGCTGGCATAAGATGATGCCGTAATGCCCAGCAAGAAAAAAACACCTACGGCAAGACCCAGTTCACCAATGCCAGCCGTGGGAATAGCTCATCCGTTGCATGCAGGAATGGGTAGGTTATGCGATCTCGCTATACAAATAGAGCAGGGCTCCCAGTACTAAAAACAATAAGATTCACAACGACAAGAATCAAACTAAACCAAAACATATTTTTTTGAGCATCACCTAAAGCTCTTGCAGGTAAGATTTTTCTGCATGATCTCCTGATCCATGCCTGTCATCGTTATGGCGATAAAAGCTCCTCCAATAAATTGTTTCCAGAAATACATGAGTGGAGTTAACATCGTCGAAATAAAACATGTGTGAATACTTACTTTCTTTAATTGCCGAAATCATTTCGGGCAAAGACATTCCCAAGTTGACTTGTGATCTGCCACACGGCAATACAAACTGCGGTGACTAAGAAATAAGGTTTGAAAAGAATCAGTCCATACAATCGTTTTGATACCACCTTTAAAAGTATAGATCCAGATCAGCGCAATTGTTGTCGCTACGGTAACGAAGAAAGGAACATTCCATGCATCAAAAAGAAATAACTGCAGAACCGTGGCCGCGAGGTAAAGCCGAAGAGATGATCCAATGGTGCGGGAGATCAGAAAAAAGAATGCGCCGGTTTTATACGACCAAAAACTGAAACGTTGTTCCAGGTAAGTATAAATAGACACCAGATTAAGTCTGTAGTACAACGGCATTAGTACACCGATAATGACCCAATACCCTACTAGATAACCAAGCACCACCTGAAAATAACCGAACCCAATTTTCCCGACGTTGCCAGGAACAGAAATGAATGTGAGCCCGGAAAGCGAAGAGCCGATCATTCCAAACGCCACAAGAAACCAAGGTGATTGACGATTTCCCGTAAAAAAAGTAGTTGTATCAGCTCCTTTTGAAGTCAATACCGAGATCAGTATCAACATCCCAAAATAGAGGGTCAAAATGGTTATAACCAGAATGGGAGTCATGTGTTTTTAATTTAGGGAGCAAAAAATCAGGAATTAATATAAAATTCCAAATTGTGCTGAGTTTGTCGCTTCGCACAAAAGAATGAAATTACGTAACTTTGCGCTTTAAATTTATTAACATATGAAACCCAAATATCAGGAAGATGAATTAGTGGAAGTTTTAGAGGCTGTGGAAACAACAGACCTGATGGACCTTGTGGTGTTTAATGATGATGTCAATACGTTTGAGCATGTTACCCGGACACTCATAAAAGTCTGCAATCACACTCCTGAACAAGCTGAACAATGTACGTTGATCATCCACTATAAAGGGAAATGCCAGGTAAAAAAAGGAACATTTGATTTTCTTCGCCCCATGCGCGAATCCATTTGTGAAGCCGGCATAGATGCCCGTATTTTATAAACTATTTTTTCCAACTTCCTGTGGATTATCCTTCTAAACTTATTGAAGACGCTGTTAACCAGGTTGCCAAACTTCCCGGCATTGGGAAAAAGACTGCCTTGCGGTTAGTGTTGCATCTCATAAAAAATAAAGAAGAGAATACGTTAGCACTTACGGAAGCTTTGAATAAACTGAGATCGAACATAAAGTTTTGCACTTCCTGTAATAACATATCCGATACGGATGTCTGCTTTATTTGTGCGAGTCATAAACGCGATCGCAGGATTTTATGCATCGTGGAGGATGTTAAGGATGTAATGGCGATTGAGAACACCTCGCAGTTCAATGGAATATATCATGTTATCGGAGGTGTGATCTCTCCCATGAATGGAGTTGGCCCCTCGGATCTTAAAATTGAATCCCTGGTGACGCGCTTGAATCATGAGCAATGTGAAATTAAAGAAGTTATACTCGCGTTAAGCCCCACCATGGAAGGGGACACTACGGCCTTTTACATCAACAAACGTATTAAAGATCTGACCGGAAAGATTACGGTAATAGCCCGGGGAATTCCCGTGGGAGGTGATCTCGAATACGCTGATGAAATTACGTTGGGAAGGAGTATTCTTGGAAGAACACTGTTCAATTAGGACGTAACTATCTCTCGTTAGCGCTTATTCTTTAAAATTTCGAACAAACTCTCCCTGTCATCCTTCCAACTTCCGATTTTAATTATTTTCTTTGGCCCGTTTTTATCACAATCATGAACAAACTTTCCAATCGAATTGAAGCTATTGAAGAATCCGCAACATTGGCTATGGCGGCCAAAGCTCGTGAATTCAAAAGCAGAGGTATTGATGTCATTGGTTTAAGCCTTGGCGAGCCTGATTTTAAAACACCCGCTCATATTTGTGAAGCTGCTAAAAAAGCAATCGATGATGGTAAGTATTTCGCTTACCCTCCCGTCGCAGGCTATCAGGATTTGCGCGAAGCGTTAGCGGCAAAGTATCAGAAAGAAAACAACGTTCCATACAAAGCTGAAAACATCGTCGTGTCGAATGGAGCTAAACAATCCATTGCAAACGCGATGCTGGCCTTAATCAACCCTGGTGATGAGGTCGTCGTGTTCTCTCCTTACTGGGTAAGCTATGATGCCTTGGTCCGTCTGGCGGAAGGTACCCCGGTTATGATTAAGGGTGGAATTGAAAATGATTTTAAAGTAACAGCGCTGCAACTGGAGAAAGCTATTACGAAAAAAACAAAGGCTATCATTTTCTCATCCCCCTGTAATCCCACGGGCTCCGTCTTTTCAAAAAAAGAACTAGAGGACATAGCCAACGTGGTGCTCAAACATCCCGGCGTGCTGGTGATAGCCGATGAAATTTATGAACACATTAATTTTACGGGCGAGCAGGTAAGCATTGCGTCGTTTCCAGGAATGCTTGAGCGTACGATCACCGTTAATGGTTTTGCAAAAGGTTTTGCAATGACTGGCTGGAGAGTGGGGTACATCGCTGCACCAAAGTGGATTACGGATGGCTGTAATAAAGTGCAAGGACAGGTCACTTCTGCTAATTGTTCAATTGCTCAACGCGCTGCGCTGGCAGCAATTACGAGTGACATTACACCCACAATGAAAATGGTTGAAGAGTATCGCAGACGCAGGGAGATTGTTTACCAGCTACTGAAAGATATACCTGGAGTAAAGGCCAACTATCCACAGGGAGCTTTCTATTTCTTTCCGGATGTAAGCTCTTATTACGGTAAATCGGATGGAAATATTACTATTAAAAACGGAGATGATTTCTGTTTATATATGCTGGAGAAAGCACATGTTTCGTTGGTTCCGGGTGGTGCATTCGGGGAGGATAGCTGTGTCCGTCTTTCGTATGCAGCTTCGGAGAAAGATTTGAAGGAAGCTTTAAAAAGGATTAAAGAAACTTTAGCAGGTCTGCGGTAAGACAAACACAGGTCTATGAAAATAATTATTCAGTGAAGGCTATGGCTTCAAAGCCCTATTAAGATTGGATGAGTTGTTTTTCAAAATAAGGATAAGCGCTTATAACAGTACGTTAGACACTCAATATGGCTAATTGACGAACTTTTTTAACTCCGGTGTCGGATATTGCCGCAAAAAGGAGATTTGGCGCTATTAACCTTTTCTAATCGGTTTTGCTTTTCATTCTATAATATAAATGAACAATTTGCCAGCTTGAAATTTTTTGAAGAAATACCGGGAATATGGAAACGAGCCTATTTATGGCTTTGCTTTTGGTATGCGTTAAATTATGGTGTCGGAACCTTTATTGAGTGGGAACTAAACAGACCTCATACTTATATTTTTTGGCATGCGTCCTATCTATTTGATGCCCTCTGTATTTTAATTATCGGGATTTTCTTTTATTCTAATTGGCTTTTCAGGTTCAGTGTATATGTGCAGGTAACGGGCCATATGATAGGTGTTATGTTTCATTTCTTTGTGATGGGTTCATTGTCCTATTACCTGGAGACCTATGTGGAAGGTTACATCGGATGGGATGTTTGGAAAGATCACCTGGTAGGGTTGTTGCGTTGGGAAGGGCTACATTTCCATGACCAGTACATTATCACGGTAGGGGTTTATTATGTGATCCGATACTTTCAAGGGATACAAAAACAGGAGATGGAGAAAAGCGAGCTTACACTTAAAAATCGCGAAATGCAGATCTCCCTGCTCAAATCACAAATTAATCCTCATTTTTTATTTAATACCCTTAACTCCATCAACACACTTATAGGTTCAAGCAAGGAGCAGGCGAGAAAAGTTATTACACAACTTTCTGATATTTTCAGATATGCTTTGGATTCTCATGGAGATCAAATGGTAAAACTTATTCATGAGCTTGATTTTATTGACAATTATATACGCATTCAACAAGTCCGTTTTGGCGAGAGAATGAAGTTTGTAAAGCAAGTAGATTTCTCCTGCTTAAGCGTGAAGATACCTCCGATGATCCTGCAGCCTCTTGTGGAAAATTCAGTTAAATATGGTATCGCTCCTAAAGATGATGGAGGCACGATCATACTTACCATTAAGCGTTTTAACAGTATGATTTATTTTGAAGTTAAGGATGACGGTTTGGGATCTAAAGCGAAGAAAGTAATGGATGCAAATCCAAGCGGAGGCGTCGGACTTACCAATACAGACAAACGCCTAAAGAGCATTTTTGGTCCGGGATCAGGGCTTCGGATCCTGTCCAATGAATGGGGATACACGGTTAGTTTCTTTATTCCATTTGAAGACGCCGTTCAAGAAACATTACCTATAAAAGAATTAAATAAAGCTGTATGAATATAACCTGCGTTATTGTAGACGACGAAAAATTAGCCCGTGACTTACTCCAGGAGTATCTCCAGCAAATGCCTAACATTCAAGTATTAGGTGAATGCTCTAAAGGTAAAGATGCGGTTGAAACGATTGACAAATTAAAACCGGATTTAATATTCTTGGATGTTCAGATGCCAGGTATGACGGGTTTTGATGTGCTAGACGAAATTACCCACGATCCTTATGTGATATTTTGTACCGCGTATGATCAATATGCTATTAAAGCGTTTGAAAAAAATGCAGTGGATTATATATTGAAGCCGCTCGATCAGGAGCGTTTCAAATTAGGAGTTGAGCGTGCTATTAATCGCATGAAACTGGAACAGAACAACGTGGGCGAATTACTGCGCAATCTGAAAACCGAGAACAAAACAGCCTACGATTCTCACATCTTTGTTCAGAAATCTGAAAAATTGCTTAACCTCCCCGTTGATGAAATCGTTTATCTCGAAGCATCTGGAGATTATACCATTCTTTCAACTAAGAGTGATCAGTTCGTAAGTTCTTCCGGCATTGGAAAGCTTGAGGAAATACTAAATCCGGAGACATTCATACGCGTGCATCGAAGCACGATCATTAACATCAACAGCCTCAAAGAAATCGAAAAACATTTTAACGGAGGAATGGTAGTTAAGATGTTAAATGGAAAAAGTTTTCCGGTAAGTCGCACGTACGCCAAATTGATACGTAAGAAAGTAGTATAGCGTGTCAAGCTACGAGTTGCTAGTTTCGAGCCGCGAGTAAAATTCCGTGTGCCCAGATTCTCTTACTCGCAACTCAAGGCTCCTAGCTCAAGGCTCATTATAACACAGGAATATGTTCTCTTTTGGAGTATCGGATCTCCACTTCTTTTTCATGCAGTGCAAGAATTTCCTTTAGTTTCTTCTCCATTTCCCGCTGAGCCTGTTCCACAAACTGAGCTTGCTCGCCGTATTTACGCGCGTCTCGTGTAAAAGCATTCATAGCTTTTGCACGGTCATTAGCATCCACCCAATTCCAAACGCCATGCTCATCGTAAAACTTAACATCGTTTAAAGGTTCGATGGAAAGTAACTCGGGGTTCGGTAATGTGACAATGGCTTTGTTATCATTAGATCTGAATAGAAAATTTTTGGTTTAGGTTGAATCCTGCCTTGGCTTCGAACGTTCCGGAAATGTTAATTTTTTTTGTGCTCCCCAGCCAGGTGTTTGTCCAGTCATAATGGTGCTGAAATTTTTGAGATAGCGTTGCCAATTCAAGGATCGGAGTTTGTTGTTGAAGCACAACGGTGTTGTTGACCGTTATTTCTGGAGTAACGTGGAACGCTTTTGCGATATCACGACCAATTTGTTTAGCGCCCTCATAGCTTTGTTGCGCGAGCCGCGAAGGAATGAGTACCAATAGGGTATAAGCTGCGATGCTTAAAGTAATAAGAAGAATAATTAAAAGAACCAGCTTCCTATTGGTAAACATGCATTAGGTTTTATAAATATTACTTCTTAGGTAAAGCAAATCGCATTCTAACCTTCGCCCTGTCGCGAACAGGTTCTTCGTCTTTCTTCGTAGGAGACCATTTTGGACCTTGCTTGATCAGGCGGATTACCTCTTCATCACAGCCGAATCCTATACCACGAATTACTCTGAAATCGGATAGCTGGCCGCTGGTACCAATGGTAAATTGAATAGTTACCTTACCCTCTACTTGATTTTTTAAAGCTTGTTGAGGATAGCGAAGATTTTCTTCCAGGTATTGTTTAAACACTTTGCGGCCTCCGGCGGGTGTTGCCAGTTCCGTAACGGGAGGATCATTAGATAGTTTGTAGGCATCAGTGGCGCTTCCATAGCCAACTACTACAACTTCGCTAAGCTCTGATACATCTGTGTCCAATTGAACATTAAGTTCATCCGAACTTGTTTCGATCTCCTTGCTTGTAAATCCAATGAACGAAAACGTAAGACTTTGTGGGGAATCATCAACAGGTATCTGATAATTGCCTGCTGCATCCGTAACCGTCCCCTCATTTGTCCCTTTGATAATAACGTTCACCCCTGGCAACCCGGTGCCATCATCCGAAAATGTTACCTTTCCGCGTATCACCCGGCGGTGGATTTTATCACTAAAAGATTGTGTTTTGGCAGGGGCTCCAGCTGCTGATTTTCGTCGCTCGGATACTCTTTCAACTTCTGAATCTTTTTCAGTGTCATCTGATTTTTTTTCTTTTTCATCGGCGAGTTCCACTCTGCTACGTACTCGTGCGTCTTGCGGGTCCGCCTGCACAATTTTTTCTTCCGGAACTATGGGCTCAATTGCTTCATCAGATTTAGGAGAACTTTGCTCCGCTTCTCCCGTCGCCGCTGTGCTGGTTTGTGAATCTTCGACACCAATATCAGCAAGAGATTGCTTCGGTTCACTTCGAAGTTTCTTTTCGGAGTTTGATGGAGCCTTTGCTTTGTCTTCTTTCAATTCTTCTCTAGCCGGAGTTTGCAGGCTAAGGGTTTCTTTTTTTAGAACTTTTGAGGAATCAAAAGTCGGACCCGGGGATTCCGCTTGTTGGGTAGGCTCCAATTTATTTTCCTTATTCAAAGCGAGATTTTTCGAATCCTGCCGCGTTGAAAAAAGAATAATAACGTAGGTGGACACAGCCAGGACCAATAACCCCGCAGCTATGCGCAAAGACCATGACCATATAACATTGGATTGGCTAATCCGTTTTTTAAGGGAAGCTTGCAGCAGATTCACATCAGCGTATAAATCATCGGGGCGAATCTGTTGCGCTCCTTCCAATGCGTCAGCTAAAAAAGGGTCATTCAATGCCTTTTTCTCCAAGGCATTCATTTGAGCCGGCGTCAATTCACCTTTAAAATATTTTTCAATATCGTTTTTGTAATCAGTCATTTCCCTCCATACACAGTTTCAGGTTTCGCTTACCGTTTTGGATATAGCTTTTTACTTTATTGTCATCAAATCCAGTGATCTGGACTATCTCTTTATAACATTTCTGGTCCATGTAAAACAACGTTACACAGGTTTTCTGCTCCGAAACCAGATGCTCGATGCATTTCTCCAATTTAGTAAGATTTGTTTCTATTTCGGGCTCATCCTGAAGATGTAACGACAACTCATTTTCCATAAAAAAAGTTGAAATTTCCTCAAAATTCTTTCCTTTTCTGGCTCTTAAAGCCATCAGACAATGGTTTCTGGACGTTGCATAGAGCCAGCTTTTAAAATGGTTTATTTCGTGCTCCTTTAAACTTACAATAAGCTTCTCAAAAATTTGCATCACAGCATCGCGGCTTTCTTCACGATGCTTGAGATATTTCAAACACACACCGTAAACTAACGTCATATAGCGGTCGAATAACAAGCCTACCAACGCGAGATCGCCGGACGTTTTGTAGCGTTGTATGAGTTCAGCATCAGATAAGGTCTTATAGTCGTTGGAAGAAAGCATTTTTGAAAAATAGCAAAAAATATTTTGGGGTAGTGTATGGAATCAACCCCGTTGCTGAATCTCATAAGCAAACAAATATTTTACGTATGAAAAAGTCAATCTGGATTCTTGCTTACTTAATGATCTCGCTAGGATTTACACCCCCGCAAAGCCGAACGATTACGGGTAAGGTAACTTCTTCCGACGATGGAAGCGCTATGCCTGGAGTAAATGTTCTTATTAAAGGAACAAAAAACGGGACGATAACTGACGCACAGGGCAAATACAGCATCACCACTTCAGGTCAAAGTGGAACGCTTGTTTTTTCTTTTGTCGGATATCAAACCAGGGAAATAAAAATTGGCGTTTCCGATGTTATTATCAATGTAAGCCTCGATGTTGATCAAACGTCACTTAACGAGGTTGTGGTCAAAGGATATTCAACACCTATTAGAAAATTGAAAAAAGACGCCGCGGGCGCACCGGCGGAATCAAGGGCTATGTACGATATGGCTTATGTTGAACAACAATATCAACAACCCCAGTGGAACACAGAAGAATACGATGCCATAGAGGAAAATATTTTTCGTGAAGCGCTCAAAAATCCGTTATCCACGTTTTCAATTGATGTGGATGCTGCCTCTTACAGCAACGTAAGAAGATTTATTAACAATGGCCAGCGGCCCCCCAAAGATGCCGTACGCATTGAAGAACTCATTAACTATTTTGATTATGATTATGCTCAACCCAGCGGGAATGATCCATTTGCCATCCATACGGAAATTTCTACGGCCCCGTGGAACACCAAACATAAATTAGTGCACATTGGATTACAAGGAAAAACCATTCCTACTGAAAAATTGCCTCCATCCAACTTGGTTTTTTTAATTGACGTTTCCGGCTCGATGGATGAGCCTAATAAATTACCCTTGCTTAAATCTTCATTTAAAATGTTGGTCGAACAGCTCCGGCCTCAGGATCACATTGCCATTGTCGTGTATGCCGGCGCTGCAGGTCTGGTATTGGAGCCTACTGCGGGCGATCAGAAAAGAAAAATTCTGGATGCATTGGAACAATTGCAGGCAGGCGGATCTACCGCCGGAGGTGCTGGTATTAAATTAGCGTACGCTGTGGCCAAGGAACATTTTAAACAAGGTGGAAATAACCGCGTGATCCTGGCTACCGATGGTGATTTTAACATTGGTGAATCCAGCAATGCCTCTATGGAAAGGTTGATAGAAGAAAAAAGAAAGGATGGAATATTCTTAACAGTTCTAGGCTACGGCATGGGTAACTACAAAGACTCTAAAATGGAAACACTTGCTGACAAAGGAAATGGCAATTATGCGTATATCGATAACATTACAGAAGCGAGAAAAGTATTGGTAAACGAATTTGGAGGAACACTTTTCACCATCGCCAAAGATGTGAAGCTGCAAATCGAATTTAATCCCACAAAAGTAAAAGCGTACCGATTGATAGGATACGAAAACCGGATGCTGAAAAATGAAGATTTTAACAACGACAAAAAGGATGCAGGTGATTTAGGTTCAGGCCATACGGTCACAGCGTTGTATGAAGTTATTCCTGTGGGAGTGGAAAGCGAATTTTTCAAAATTGACGACTTGAAGTATCAGACTACCAGTATAAATCCTACAGCAGAAAAATCAAAAGAGCTTATGACAATTAAATTCCGATACAAAAAACCGGATGAAGATGTCAGTAAATTAATTGTCCACACGCTTACCGACGGCAATAATTCACTTTCAAAAACCTCCGCTAATTTTCGTTGGTCAGCCTCTGTTGCTGCGTTTGGAATGTTGCTAAGGGATTCTGAATACATTAAAGGTTTTACCTATGACGAGGTGGTTCAAGGGGCTCAAAATTCAAAAGGTGAAGATAAAGAAGGTTATCGTACTGAATTTATTAACATGGTTAAGTCATTTGGCGTGGTAGCCAGCCGATAAATTATTTGGTGCAATACAAAGACAGGTCCTTTTTAGAAGGGACCTGTTTTCGTTTTATGACAGTCTTGCTTTACTTGCACTCAAAACGACTTTGTTTAAGTTTTGGCATGATTAAAATTAGTGCGGTCATAATCACATACAATGAGGAGAGAAATATCGCACTGTGTATTGATTCTGTACTTCCCGTGGCCGATGAAATTATAGTAGTTGATTCGTTCTCGAAAGACCAGACGAAATCAATTTGTCAAGCGAAAGGGGTGAGGTTTATAGAACATTCTTTTACCACTCATATTGCACAGAAAAATTTTGCCATCACCCAAGCCTCGTACGATTATATCTTGTCAATAGATGGAGATGAATATTTATCAAAAGAGCTATTGCAGTCTATTTTAGAGGTCAAAAAAACCTGGCCTCGTCAGGCGTATACGATGAATCGGCTCAATCAATATGCAGGCAAATGGATCCGTCATGGAATTTGGTATCCCGATAAGAAAATCAGGTTGTGGGATAGACGAAACGGAATATTTGGAGGGGTAAACCCTCACGACCATGTTATCTTAGCCAAGGGCACTACAATGATGCATCTCAAAGGAGACCTGCTTCATGTTGCCTACGAGAATGCTTCCCAGCTAATTAAAAAGGTACAACAATACTCCGACATTTTCGCCGAACAAATGGCCTTCAGAAAGAAATCCTCCACGTTTAAAATGATGTATAAGACCTTTTTTTCTTTTCTTAAAAGCTACATTTTGAAGCGAGGATTTTTAGATGGTTATGAAGGTCTAATTATTTCTGTTTCCAACACCAACGGAGTGTTTTACAAATACGCTAAGCTATCAGAAGCAAATCGCTCTTTAAAGACAACGCTGATCATTACAACGTACCAACGAAAGGATGCTTTAGAGCTAGTATTTTTGAGTCTTCTGAAATTAACTGAATTACCTGATGAAATAATTATAGCAGATGATGGCTCGGGCCCTGAAATAAAGACCGTAATTGAAATCTTTGCCCCGAAATTTAGTATCCCCGTAAAGCATTGCTGGCAGGAGGACCTTGGATTCAGATTAGCAGCCATTCGAAACAGAGCGATCGCACAAAGTTCTTACCCCTATATTATAATGATTGATGGGGATATGATTCTATCAAAAAATTTTGTTAGCGACCACAAACGCTACGCCTGGAAAGGAAAATTTATTCAAGCCTCGCGCGTATTGTTGAATGAACCTTTAACGCACCAAGTTTTGGCGACAAAACAGATGTTGTTCAACTTTTTTACTCAGGGGATCTCAAATAGGAAAAACGCCGTGCGAAGCACTTTCCTCGCAAAATTATTCTCTTATTACAATAAGAATAAATTTCGGGTGAGAGGAGCCAATATGTCGTTTTGGAAGGAGGATTTAATAGCCGTGAATGGCTTTAATGAGGACTTTATAGGATGGGGGAGAGAGGACTCTGAGTTTGTTGTTCGCATGCAAAACCGAGGTATCAAAAAATTTCATTTAAAATTTGCAGGTCATGCATACCACTTATTTCATCCCGAAAATTCTCGCCAGATGCTATCTCAAAATGAAAAAATATTGCATGATGCCGAAGCTCAGGGTGCCATCCGATGCGTAAATGGACTAGACAAGTATCTTACAAGTCCAGGTTTTCCTGTCTAATTTTATGGAGAAAGCTACTCTGGCAGATTTCTTGTTCTTAATGTTAGCATTAACTAATTAAGGTTTTTACTATTTTTAGACTCACATGGAACTTGAAGAGTCACCGAAGCAGCACTATTCTGATAAAGAGAAAGAAAACATCTTTAACAACGAGTTTATGCCCCATATTAACTCGATGTACAACTTTGCTTATCGCCTAACCCTTGACCAGGATGACTCAAAAGATCTTGTTCAGGATACCTATTTAAAAGCATATCGTTTCATTGATTCGTTTCAGCAAGGAACTAATGCTAAAGCATGGCTGTTCCGAATTTTGAAAAACAGCTTTATTAATGATTACCGGAAGAAGAGCAAAGAGCCTTCGAAGGTGGATTACCAAGAGGTAGAAAGCTATTATAACTCCGAAGAGGTTGACAGGCAAATTACGCCCGATCTGCGTGTGGAGGCGCTGAAAGATATGATCGGGGATGAGATTTCAAATGCCCTTAACGCTCTTGATGTAGACTTCAGAACTGTGATTATATTGTGCGACTTGGAAGGATTTAAGTATGATGAAATGGCGAAGATTCTTGACATTCCCATTGGAACCGTGAGAAGCCGACTGCATCGCGCGCGCAACCTGCTGAAAGAAAAACTTAGTGAATACGCTAAACAAATGGGTTATAAAAATGCCTGAGCCTATGAGTAATCCCGACCAGAGCCAAATGAAGCAGGAATGTGAAAACCAGCGCGAATGCATGGAAATGCTTCAGCTAATTGTCGATGGAGAGGCTTCTCCTGAACAAAAAGAACACTTTTTAATGCATCACCTGGAGGAATGCATGCCGTGTTACAAAAATTATCATTTAGAAGTCGCCATACGCGACCTTCTTAAAAACAAATGTACTGGCCAGGCTCCGCAGGAGCTGGTTGACAGTATAAAGGCCAAAGTGATTCAAAACCTCGCCCGCTAAATGGCAGGTAAAGCGATTATTTTTTCTGCTCCATCCGGTTCAGGGAAAACAACTATTGTAAAACATCTGCTTAAAACAAATTCTAGATTTAGGTTTTTCAATTTCCGCCTCCACCCGTGATAAACGCGGCCGCACGGAAGCCCATGGGAAAGATTATTATTTTCTCGCACCAGAAGAATTTAAAAAGAAAATAGACAACCAGGATTTTATTGAATGGGAAGAAGTATATGAAGGAAATTTTTATGGCACCCTGAAATCTGAAATTGATCGCATCTGGGCGCAAGGGAAAAATGTAATTTTTGACGTGGATGTGAAAGGGGGGTTGAATCTGAAAAAATATTTTGGCAAAAAAGCATTGTCCGTTTTTGTAAAAGTTCCTACGCTAGAAATTCTAAAAGAAAGATTGAGCGACCGAGGCACTGAATCTATAGAAAGCCTTTCGCGAAGATTATTCAAAGCAAACTTTGAAATGTCTTTTCAGGACCAATTTGATGCCGTTTTAATAAACGAAAATCTGGAAAAATCATTGGCCGAGGCGCAGCGGTTATACGATGCATTTAAAAACGCCGAATGAGGAAATTATCGCGTTGGCCGCTCACCTTATAAATTAATGGAGACACCTAAAATTTCTACTATCTTAGTATTCCTAAACTCAAACGGATGGGATATTTTATTCAATCGCTGAAGTTTTTTTTTTATAAAAGGATACTGGGAAGAAAGTTCTTAAAAGCGACTGATACTATTTTTAATCTCGACTTTTACGTAGATAGTCGTGATGCTATGGGACGAAAAATTTTCAAGCGAGGATCACTGCATCCCGATCACGCCCAATTTCTTTTAACTCTCCCCTACTCAGATGGAGATATTATTCTCGATATTGGGGCTAACCTAGGATGGTATTCCATTGTTTTAAAAAACAATATTAAGCATAACGTAATGGTGTATGCATTCGAGCCCGAGCCGCTCAATTTTGATTTGCTGGAAAAAAATATAGCTTATAACCACATAACGGATATCCTCGCCGTTAATAAGGCTGTAGCCGAAAAAGGAGGACATTCCTCATTGTTCTTGTATTATCCAAAAAATTCTGGACGACATTCGCTGCTTGACATCAACCCACAAACTAAAAAGTCTATCAAAGTGGAAACAATACGGCTTGATGACTACCTAAAAAATCAGCATGTTGATTTCAAGAAAATTAAATTGGTTAAAATTGATATTGAGGGATATGAGGTCTTCGCATTAAAGGGAGCGTCGGACCTTCTCCGTCAGTTGCCCTACATGTTAATAGAATATTCACCTGCTCTCATACGCAAAGCTGGACAGGACCCTGCTCTTTTTATTCGATGGTTGGCAAACTTTGGATTCAGTTTCTTTACGCTCGACAACGGGAAACCCTCCGCACGTCCAGTCAACTATTTGACTAACCTGGATCACACAAAGGATATATTTCTCACCAAGAAATCGAGTGAGACATTTTTACTTAATTATTTAACTTGAAAATCGGTCTTTTTTTCGGATCCTTTAATCCCATTCACATGGGGCACATGATCATTGCAAACCTGATGGTTGAAACTACCGATCTAAAAAAAATATGGTTTGTCGTTTCGCCACACAATCCGTTGAAACCCAGTAAAGGTCTGCTTCATGAATTTGATCGATATGATTTGGTACGTGCGGCTATACACGATAATTATAAATTGGAAGCATCGGATGTGGAATTCCATCTCCCCAAACCAAGCTATACTATTCATACCCTTGTCCATCTCCGGGAAAAGCATCCCGAAAAAGAGTTTAGAATAATCATCGGAGAAGACAATTTGGTAAACTTTACCAAATGGAAAAATTATCAGCAGATCCTAAAAGACTACGGATTATACGTTTATCCCAGACCCAACACGCAACTTTCCGAACTGCGTACGCATCCTAACGTTATATGTGTGGAAGCTCCTATGCTTGATATTTCAGCAACATTTATCAGGGCTTGTATCAAAAAGAAACAATCGGTACGTTATCTTGTTCCTGATGCTGTTGAAGAAAGAATCAGGGCCAAAGGCTTTTATTTAGATTAAAACCCTAACGAGATTCATGCTGTTGAAATTGTTAACCAACAAAATCTCCTTTCCCTGGGAGAATTCTTTTCTGTTTGTCTTGCTATTTGTGTTAGGCTTCGGTTCAAACACCTATGCAAACGGAGTACGCGGCGTGGTAAAGAATGAAGATGGTGAACCGCTGGCCTATGCTACCATCTTTGTGAAACAAACGGGGAGCGGTACAACTACCAATGTAAATGGAGATTACGAAATAATATTACCCGCTGGCCATTATGAGCTAGTGTATCAATTTTTAGGGTATGAATCTGCGGTGAGGGAAGTTGATATTACAACAGGGTTTATTGAAGTTAATGTAATCTTAAAAACCCAGGCTTTTGTTTTACCAACGGTCACTATAAATGCAGACAACGAAGATCCTGCCTATACCATCATGCGAAAATCAATCGCTAAAGCAAAGTATCATTTGCAACAACTTGATAGCTATTCGGCCCGTGTTTACATAAAGGGGTCCGGCTTATTAAAAGACTATCCGTGGCTGGCGAAGCGTGCTCTGGAAAAAGAAGGTATCGAAAAAGGTAGAGTTTTTGTTTCAGAATCTATCAGTGAAATTAAATTTACGCGGCCTGGTAAGTTCGAAGAAAAAGTAATCTCTATCCGAAGTGATGGTAAAGACAACAACACCTCGCCCAATCCCTACATCTTCGGAAGTTTTTATGAGCCCGAAGTAGCTGAGACTATTTCTCCGCTTTCTCCCAAAGCCTTTTCTTATTACCGGTTTGAATACATGGGCACCTTTAAGGACAGAAATTATGAAATCAGCCGGATAAAAGTTATTCCACGCTCAAATGGAGATGACGTGATAGACGGCATGCTCTACATAGTTGAAGATTGGTGGAGTATTCACAGCATGGATATACATACAACTAAATTAGGTATCGATATTAATATTAAGGCGGTGTACGCTCCGATCGAAGACAAGGCCTGGATGCCGGTGTCCCATCGGTTCAAGGTTGATGGGAAGGTTTTTGGATTCGAATTTGAATATAACTATTTGGCTACCGTGAGCGGGTATAAGATTCAGCTTAATCCTGAGCTACATGTGGACAGTGATAAAATGAAAGTGATAGATGAAAAAATAGAAAAAGAACAAGCAAAGGAAATAGAAAAAAAATTCAGTGAAAACCCAAAGAAAGCAAACGTTAAACAAACACAAAAAAAACAATTACAAGAACGGTTATCGGAAGGAAAGGAAATAACGCGCAAAGAATTAAATACCATTATTAAGGATTATGAAAAAGAGGAAATCAAACAACAAAAGGAGCCTGAAATAATTTCGAATAGTATTTTCAAAATCGACAGCGGTGCTTACAAAAAAGATTCGGCTTACTGGGCAGCGGTAAGACCAGTCCCCCTAACAAAGTCGGAAATTAAAGGATATCAAAAATCGGATAGCCTTGCCCAAATAGCCCGTAAAGAAGAGGAGGGCGATACCCTCAAGGCTTCCAAGCACAAAGGCTTCCAACCCTGGGATTTAATCATCGGCGACAACTATAAAATTTCGAAGCATTCGAATTTTAAGATATCGTTTCCCATTCCTGGTTTCAATACAGTAGATGGATGGAATTTCAATTACAAAGTTTCTTTTGGGACTATTCTTCAGGACACAAACAAGACCCGCCTCACGCTTACACCCGTATTTCGGTACGCTTTCTCGAGAGAAGTTGCTTCAGGTTATTTAAACCTTTCGATTCGAAACAAAAAATATCGATTCAATGTGCAGGGCGGAAGATTTATAAAACAATTTAATCCAGATGAACCCATATTGCCTGTTGTCAATACACTCACCACCCTTTTCCTGGAAAAGAATCTGATGAAAATATATGAACGTGACTACCTTGATCTATCGTATCGAAGGAAGCTGAATACGTACCTGACAATAAACACGAATTGGTCGTGGGCTAAGAGGCGTGAACTTTTTAATACATCTAATTATAAACTAATTGACCGGGATAAAATAGAAGGATATACAGTTAACACCCCGGTTAATGAGGAGTTAGCAGACACCTCTTTTCCAGAACATAATGCATTAATCGGATCGATAGGTATCGTCGTCAGGCCCTGGATAAAATACACCATACGCAACGACGACAAATGGGAAGTACCCAATTCCTCTCCCATAATCACATTTGATTATCGAAGAGGTTTTGACAATATTTTAAATAGCAGCGTGAGCTTTGATCAGATTGAACTCGGTATAAAGCATGGATTTAAAATAGGTGTAAGGGGCAACGCTGACTTATTCCTGCGGGGTGGAATGTTTTTAAATTCTGATAAGATGTATTTTATGGACTACAAGCATCTCCTGGGTAATCAAACCCCTTTTATAACGAACGATCCGGTGGGGAGCTTTCGCTTGCTGGATTATTATAAATACAGTACCTCCGACAACTATTTTGCAGGCAATTTTCACTACCAGTTCCGCAAACTTCTTATCACGAACATTCCCTTAGTGAGATTGGCCGGCATACGGGAAAATGTTTTTGTCAATTACCTGGCTACACCCACATCAAAAAATTATACGGAAGTTGGATATTCCATTGATGGCATTTTGCGCTTTTTACGCCTGGAGGCAGCTGCTTCTTTTCAGGATGGAAAGTATTTGAACTATGGATTCAGAATAGGCATCGCGACATATATCACCACTAATTTCTCTGATAATGAATAAACTGCTCACGGTGAAGTAATGCTCTTTTAAAACCCCGGGAAAGAATTTTAAATTGCTTAGTGATCATTAACATTCAAGAATTTCTTACACTAAGACACCAACTGCCTGTAATCGATGTGCGATCTGAAGGTGAATTTGCTTCGGGGCACATTCGTTCAGCTGTTAACATACCGTTGCTAAACAATACGGAGCGGATCGCTGTCGGAACGGACTATAAACAGAAAGGACAACAAGAGGCCATCAACACAGGATTTAGATTGGTAGGCCCTCGATTGTCAGCCATGGTTGAAGCGACAAGGCACATAGGGAAAGAGTTGCTGGTGCACTGCTGGCGCGGTGGGATGCGGTCTTCCAACTTCTGTCAGTTTATGAGTATGGCGCAAATCAAAACCCATCCGCTTAATGGAGGATATAAGGCTTATCGACAACTGGCGGTTGAATCTTTCAAAGCACCTTTCCAATTCAATGTTGTAGGAGGATTTACGGGAAGCGGGAAAAGCGAAATTCTCCGTGTGCTTGCTGCTGAAGGTGAGCAAATATTGGATCTTGAAAAATTAGCCAATCATAAGGGCTCCGCATTCGGAGGATTAATGCTGCCCCCTCAACCTACTACAGAACAATTTCAAAATGAATTGTTTGAAGAAATCTTAAAAATGGATCGTTCAAAAAAGATCTGGATAGAAGACGAGTCAATTGCGCTAGGAAAATTATTCCTTCCACAGGATTTATGGAAACAGATGGAATCGAGTCCTTTAGTGGAAATTAATGTTCCCAAGGACGTACGGATACAGCGCCTGGTAAAGGAATACGGTCCGGCCGATAAAGCGGAATTTCTTGGGGCTATGACAAAAATCTCAAAAAAATTAGGTGGGCAGCATTTTAACGCTGCCAAAGAAAAACTTTTGTCGGGTGATATGAGTTCTGTTATTGATATTCTTCTTGCCTATTACGATAAGGCTTATCGCAATAATCTGGAGAAGAAAAAACAGCGTATAAAATTTTATTCCTCATGGAATGGTACAGACGTACAGGTTTACGTCCGGCAATTAATAAAGGAAGTAAATAGTATCTCTACTTTTGTTACTTCCTAGTCGTATTTTAATTGAGCCCTGAGATGAAAATGAATCTTTCGAACTTTCTAGCTATTTGTTCCCTGATCGTTCTTTTCGGGTACATTTCTTACAATGAATGGTCGTCCAGGCCTAGCGAAAGATGCCATGTCGGATGACGGTGTTATTGAAGTCGAATATGAGGGCGGCACCGATCAACGATTGCCTGCCATATCATTCAACGTGCCAACTAAAATGTCATTTGCGCAAGAACCTGTTCCATTGAACATTCCCGATGTGCACGAACGCCTGGATAAAGAACTTCAAATAAACTGCTACCTGCATAGCAATACCATCTTTCTGATCAAACGCGCTAATCGATGGCTCCCTCAGATGCAGAAAATTTTAGAAAAATATGGGATTCCGGAAGACTTTAAATATTTGCCCTTGATTGAAAGCAATTTGATGAATGTAATATCCCATAAAGATGCTGTCGGATATTGGCAAATTCTTAAAACTTCGGGCAAAGAATTTGACCTGGAAATTACAGATGAAGTGGATGAACGGTATGATCCAATGAAAGCAACCGAGGCCGCCTGTAAATATCTTAAAAGAGCATACAAGAAATTTGGAAGCTGGACCATGGCTGCGGCTTCTTATAACCGCGGAATGGGAGGAATGGACCGGGCCACTTGAAGATCAGTCCGTAGATACGTACTATGATTTATACCTGAATGATGAAACTTCGCGCTATGTATTCCGGATTTTAGCAATCAAAGAAATCGCTGAAAATCCGTTGCGATATGGCTTTCAAATTGGCACCAACCATCTATATAAGCAAGAGCCCCTAAAATACATTGAGGTGGATGAAACTGTAAAAGATTTGGTAACATTTGCCAAAAAACAGGGAATAAATTACAAGCTCCTAAAGCGCCATAATCCCTGGTTACGCGAAAACAGACTCACCGTAAGAAAGGGCAAAACCTACCGCATCGCAATCCCTGCTTAAGAAATCCAATCGCTATTGAACATCGTACGTAAAATTGATGTTCTCAATTTGTCGCGCACATGATAAAATAGTTGCGTGCCTTTTATACTTTTGGTGTTTAACCTCGCTATTATGGAACAAACTTATTACGATCCTGCTGACCTAAAGAAATTTGGAAATATTGCGGAATGGGAAGGTAATCTTGCAAAAAAATTCTTTGACTGGTATGGCGATGTATTCAAAGATGGAGACCTAACAGCTCGCGAAAAATCCTTGATCGCATTGGCTGTCGCTCATACCATTCAATGCCCGTATTGCATTGATGCCTATACGCAGGATACGCTCGAAAAAGGAGTAAATGAAAAAGGAATGATGGAGGCCATTCATGTGGCCGCAGCTATTCGTGGCGGATCTTCATTGGTGCATGGTGTACAGATGATGAACAAAGCCAAGAAAATTTCCATGTAGATCCTATATCCAGAGTTCAATGATAAAGTCGCTTCACGCACGACATCACCAACTCGCCAACCAGCAACGACAGGTTGACATCCTTGAAAACGGAATTTTCCAATCTGGACAATTACCTACATTCAGGAAGAAGATTGAACCCATTGGACATTATCCGTTGAGACCTTCAAAGATTGAAATCTTCCAGGTGAACGTCGGCTACATGTGCAATCAGATCTGCAAACATTGTCATGTTGATGCCGGCCCGACCGGCAAGAAATAATGACGCGGGAAACCATGCAGCAATGCCTCGACATCTTGTCAAAAACAAAGATCAAAACCCTGGACATAACAGGTGGTGCACCTGAAATGAATCCTGATTTCAGGTGGTTTGTCAGCGAAGCTCATCGGATAGGGGTTTCCGAAATAATTGTGCGTTCTAACCTGACCATCATCACTGCCAATCCAAAGTATTACGATTTACCTGAATTTTTTAAAGCTAACAGTGTGCGCATATGCTCTTCGTTACCATTTTACAATTCGGCTAAAACCGATCGTCAGCGGGGAGAAGGAGTATTTGAAAAATCAGTTGAAGGATCTAAGAATGTTAAATGACGTGGGGTATGGAAAAGAAAGCACTAACCTTATACTGGACTTGGTATATAATCCGATCGGGGCTTTTCTTCCAGGCAATCAAGAGCAGCTTCAACGCGACTTTAAAAAAGAATTGAAAGCTCATTTCAATATCGATTTCAATAATCTATTTACCATCACTAATATTCCGATTAGCCGTTTTCTGGATTTTCTAATCGAATCGGGCAATTATGAGGACTATATGGAAAAATTGATCAACGCATTTAATCCAGCCGCTGTGAGCGGGGTTATGTGCCGAAATACGATTTCCATCGACTGGCAAGGATATTTATACGATTGTGATTTTAACCAGATGCTTGGACTAAAAACATCGCCTCAATCAGGACAGCACATCAGCACATTTGATGTTGCACAACTAGAGCAGCGGGAGATTGTAATAGGCCAGCATTGTTTCGCGTGTACCGCTGGTGCAGGAAGTAGTTGCCAGGGAGCAACGACATAATAGGTACGAGGTACAAAGGACGAAGTACGAGGTTTGATTTTCCAAGTTTTGTATGTTAAAATTAGTGCTAATTTCGTACCTCGTAACTCGTAACTTTAAAAATGCGCCCTTACATACTTGCAGAAAATAATTGGAAAACTGTTAAAGAAACAGAATACGAATTGGCCATTCTACCGTGGGGCGCCTGTGAAGCTCATAATTTTCATCTCCCTTATGGCACGGATATAATTGAAGCGGACAACGTAGCGGCTGAAGCGGCAAGGATCGCCTGGCAACAAGGGGTGAAAGTCATTGTACTTCCTGCCATTCCGTTCGGTGTAAACACAGGTCAGTTTGATGTTAAGCTGGATATGAATATGAATCCCAGCACACAGCTAGCCGTACTTCGTGATCTTGTTGAAGTATTGAATCGCCAGGGGATCTACAAACTTATCATTTTAAACAGTCACGGTGGCAATGATTTCAAAACGATGATCCGTGAGTTGGGCCTTCAGTTTCCAAAAATGTTTTTGAGTTCTTGCAATTGGTATCAAGCTGTAGATCAAAAAGAATTTTTTGAAAATAAAGATGATCACGC
The DNA here is from genome assembly GCA_963837415.1 of uncultured Bacteroidota bacterium. Taxonomy (GTDB): domain Bacteria; phylum Bacteroidota; class Bacteroidia; order Cytophagales; family Cyclobacteriaceae; genus Chryseolinea. The sequence continues at coordinate 1,712,004 of CAWING010000013.1, forward strand.
CGGAGAGATGGAGACCAGTGTGATCCTTCATCTTAAACCTGAATTGGTCAGACCTCTTTCGGAAGCAGGTGATGGGTCCGCTAAAAAATTTAGAATGACGGCTATACGCGAAGGATGGGCATGGGCCGAGCGTAAATGGTTGAAGGTAACAAAAGATACAGGCGTAGGTGATCCCAGAAAGGCTTCTGCGGAAAAAGGAGCAAAATATTTTAAAGTTGTGACAGAGAAAATAGCAACCTTTTTTGTTGAGGTGGCGAAGGCTGACGGGGAAGATCTTTATGCCTAAATTTTTTTTGTTATGCTGTTTTAAAATGAAACATCGTAGTGTTTCATCCCGGAACACTTAGAGTTATCGTCATTCTTAAATGCTTAAAGCAAGCTGCTTTAGTTGGTTTTAATAGATGGTATGTCCTTTGGCATGTAGATACCAAACCATTGTGCTATGCTCCTCAACTACCTTAAACTTGCCGTTCGATTACTGATAAGAAATCCATTCTTCACCTTCATTAATGTGTTTGGCTTATCCATGGGGTTTGCTGCATTCATTGTTTTATGGCCTTACGTACAATCTGAATTGAGGACCGACCAGTTTCATAAGGATGCTGACCGAATAGGAAGGTTATCACGACATATTGAACATATAAGTCCCTATGCTTTCAGCGTTAACATTCCCCTCCAGCATTGTGGAGTCGCCCGTAAAATTGCAGATGAATTTGGAGATGTAAAGGATTTGACGCGAATTGTTCTTCAGCCGCAATTTGGGCAATATGGTACAGATATATTCTTTTCTATTCTTAATGAAGGGAGTCCTAAAAAAAAATTCCGCGAGCAGAAGATAGCGTTTGCTGATCCTAACTTCTTTCAATTTTTTTCATTCCCGTTACTTCAAGGTGATACAAAAAATGTATTGGCGCAACCTAATACCGCAGTACTTTCTGAAAGACTTGCTCAAAAGTACTTTGCAGATTCTAATCCAATGGATAAGGTCATTTACTTGAATGATTCTATACCACTGAAAGTCACAGGCATATTTAAGAACCTACCGAAAAATACACACATAGTATTTGATATGCTTATATCGTCAACGGGCATCGAAACCTTTAACTCAACACGTTCAGACGAATCTTTATCGGGATATTGTTACATCAAAATAAATGAAGGCGCAGATTTTACTACACTTCAACAGGCTATCAATGAACAAAAAGAAGAACTTTACCCCTCTTGCCTGAATTGCGCTGTAAATTCTGTTTTTATTCAATCCTTGAACGACGTAATTTTCAACATCCTCCCCTCTAATTCTTTTATTAGTAAGTCAAAATTCTTCCTGACCATACTACGCGCACTTTCATTTGTCATCCTGATGCTAGCATGGATAAACTATGTTAGCCTATCCGTTAACATGCTTCACAAACGACTTCCTGAAATGGGCGCTCGGAAAGTCGTGGGAGCATCCGGGATTGATTATGCGTTTCAATTTTTAATAGAGGCTACTGTCATCAACCTATTTTCTTTTCTTTTAGCATTAACTTTCGTGCAACTGCTAAAAGTTCCGGCCCAACAATTATTCGAATTTTATATACCGGATTGGAGCACTTTATCTTTCGATACGATTGGCATTACCGTATTGACATTTGGTTCCGGGATCTTTGTAACTGGATTATATCCGAGTTTGATTTCGCGAAACAAGAAACCTGTTGAGTTGTTGAAAAAACTCAAATTGCAGAGAAAGCCGTGGTGGATAAATTCCATCGTTACATTACAATATGCCGCTGCGATTGCATTGCTCGTTTGGATCGGTACCGTTTATTTCCAGCTTGATCTTATTCTCAAAAAAAGTATTGGTATTGAGAAGAACGATGTTCTGATAGTGGACTGCCCCCTTGATCAAAAATTGAGATTCAAGAGTAAATTGGCCTACTTTATGGATGAAGCTGTACACATTGATGGCATACAACGGATAACGATGAGCAAATCCGTCGTGGGGGATTATGTCAGTTATGGAGTTGCCGTGCGGCGCAGCCTCAATGCCGTGGATTATGGACTGAATACGAATGGAGGAGTGGATGAAAACTTTATTCCGTTTTATGGCATCAAGCTCGTGGCAGGAAGAAATTTTCAAGCTGGTAAACCCGCTGATCAAAAGGCTATTCTTATTAGTGAGCTCGCTTCCGTTCGATTGGGATTCACCAGTCCAACGGAAGCTATCGGAGAGAAAATAATTCTACCCTGGTACAACCAGGATGCCGAGATTATTGGTGTGTATGAAGATTATGAATCCAGGCCGTTTTACAAAGACCAAAGATCAAGGAAGGGGCCAGATAGTTTTTTAACGTACAAAGATCATCTCATCTCCAATTTCTATCCTTCTAAAATTTCTGTTAAGATAAATTTTGATAAGCAACATTCTGCCATAGCTGAACTGGAAAAACTTTATAAATCTGTTTTTCCACAGGAACCATTTCAATGGACTTTCCTGGATGAAAATATTAATCAGCATTATACAAACGAAAAGATCTCCCGAAATCAAATCATGCTCTTCACCCTAATCGGTATTGGAATTGCATGCCTCGGTTTATTAGGCACAGTCTCCAACAAAGCCGTCGAAAAAACCAAAGAAATCGGTATTCGAAAAGTGTTGGGCGCAAAGATGCACCAGATCGGCAGCGTTTTGTTGAACACTTCGATCAAGCAAGTTATTATCGCTACGATCATTAGCATACCAGTAGCGTACTATCTCACGCAGCAATACCTGCAAAAATTTTCCGAACGCATTACGTTGCAATGGTGGCACTATACAGTCCCTGTATGTTTATTGCTATTGATCATGTTGGCGACAATTGCTTCCGTAGTGTGGAAAGCTGCAAGGACGAATCCTGTAGAGTCTCTTCGCTATGAGTAGGTTAAAAACAAAAACCTGGCTTCTCAACTACGTTAACTCACCATCTGGATCATGTTGAAGTTTATTGCGTGTTTGATTCACAAATCTTTCGTAATCCCAATTAATGTTTAGGTCCAGATCTTTCCTTCCTCATTAAAACGGAAAAAAAAAATATGCCCCCGTATCAAAATCATTACCTTTTTAAGCCATCCCGGCAAATTCCTTTTCCTCCGTACGAAGATTACCAACCGGCACATTACAATATTACCTGATTCATCGACACTTTGACTATGAGTAAGGCCTTTTTTGTCGATGTTTTATTAGACACCTAGTAATGAATTTCATTCTGTTAAATATTTTAAAGAATAGAAACCTGTATATTTCGGACTAAGATTTAATAATATGGAAGTTTTACATTTCGAAGGAAGTGATGATACTCCCGCTATAGTTCTCGACAAAACAAACGGAATTTTTGAAATCGCTGGCCGTTCACTCCCGGAAGATTCAGCGGCATTTTATGAGCCTTTATTGAAATGGATTGAGCAATACAAAAAGGAACCTAATGCCAATACTGACTTTGTGTTTAAGATCGACTATTGCAATACCGCTTCATCAAAGTTCATTCAGGATATTCTCGCAGCGCTGGAGCCTATTAAAGGAATAAAAATTCTGTGGTACTATCAGGATGATGACGAAGATATGGAGGCTACAGGCCGGGAATTTTCGGAACTGGTGGAAATTCCTTTTGAGTTCAAAACATTTTAATTCAAGACTCTTCTTTAAATCAACGTTGATCGCGTGAATGATTTGTCATCGGAATGTCTACCAACGGGCTATTCATTAATCTGTTTTCATATTAGTAGGCGACAAATAGATGTGTTCCAAGGTGAAACATGCCTACTGTTTCATCTTGGAACAATTCAATTCACATTATTTTAAAATCATCATTCCCGATGTTTATAGCTAACTTCAATATCTGGTATGTCCTTTGGCATGTAGCTAGAAACTGCAGCAGCGATGATTTTCAACTACCTTAAACTTGCCTTTCGATTACTGATAAGAAATCCATTCTTCACATTCATTAATGTGCTGGGACTTTCTGTTGGCTTTGCCGTTTTTATTATTCTGTGGCAGTACGCACAGAATGAACTAAAAAGTGATCAGTTTCAAAAAGATTATGAGCGGATTTTCCGGCTTGTAACAAGGTTGGAACATACAGTGCAAAATGAGCAGATTGTCGCGGAATTAGGATTCGACACGCCCATTCATGCTGTTAAGATGGCAGAGAGTATGCCTCCAATTGAAACCTATACACGTATTTTTAATCAGGATAATTTTAATGAGACGTGGATTCAGGATCATTCACATCAAATTTTTTTCGCTGTTAATGGTAAAGGCAATGCAGAAGACTATTTTGTTGAGGATCATGTTGCCTATGCCGATCCGAATATTTTTGATTTTTTTGGGATCCCATTGATAAGCGGAAACCCGCAAAGAGCTTTATCCCTTCCCAATTCAGTAGTGCTCTCATCGCAGATCGCCAGAAAATATTTCGGTGATGAAGACCCCATAAATAAAATCATCCTGCTTAACAATTCTATTCCGTTGACAGTATCGGGAGTTTTTGCTGGTCTTCCGAATAATACACATCTGGAATTTGAAATCATTCTCTCTATGCTTCGCCTGGGCAAAGGTATTCAAGAGTTTAAAGTGTCAACACATGGAAGTCCGGTGAGCTATTTCAAAATAAGAGAGGGTGTCAATTTTGAATCGTTAACGTCCCTGCTCGTTGAAGATAGCAAGAAAATGACGAAGGAATTGAAGGAGGAAGTAAAGGATCTACCCACGCTTACAGTGCGTACTTTTTTGCAGCCCCTTCAACAAGTAGCTTTCTCCAACTATACTGGTGACCACTTTGTCCCAAAGTCAAAAGTATTCTTGATCCTACTCAATACAATTGCCTTGCTGATTTTGATCGTGGCATGGATCAACTATATTAATTTGTCACTTTCTGCCAATATAAAACGGCAGAAAGAACTGGCAACGAGGAAGACCGTCGGCGCGCGTCCCATCGACTTTATTAAACAATTCCTGACAGAGGCAATTATTGTCAATGTTTTGTCTTTGCTCGTAGCATTGACAATCATTCAGCTCGCAAAAAATACGCTCATGGTCTTTTTTGAATTTCATGTATATGAGACTACCCATTTTTCATTCCATACATGGTGGATTGTTTTGGCGGTACTTGTACTAGGCATTTTAATAACAGGCATATATCCGGCGATTTCTACTTTAAAAATCAGCCCAATGGGTTTGTTTGGAAAGCATGGCAGTAATCATAAAGAGGTCACCGTAACGAAAGTATTGTTGGTCATCCAATATACAAGTGCCATCGTTTTAATCATTTGTGCATTTTCTCTCCATGAGCAGCTTAGCTATATACTTTCCAAAAATATTGGGATCAAAAGAGATGAGGTTGTTATTATCGATTTACCGGTGAAGCAATCCAAAAACTTCAGGTCTTCGCTTCGAACTTTTTTTGATGAGATTTCGAGATTATCGCTGGTAAAGGATTTTGCAGTTAGTAATAACGTAGTAGGAGACCGGGAAGAAAATAGTATTTTTATAAACCATCGAGAGGTAGGAATTGCAGCAGATTGCCACGGGGGCGTAGACGAACATTTTCTTCCCTTCTATGAAATTCCGCTTTTGGCAGGACGGAATTTTTTGCGTGACCATCCCACGGATACAAGCACCTTGTTAATGAGCCTTCAGGCTATTAAACGTCTGGGCTACAAAAACCCGGAAGATATTATTGGTAAAAAAGTAATTGTCCAGGAGGTTGACTTTAGAGGGAAAAGTATCCTGGCAGAAGTGATCGGTGTATTTGCGGATTATAAGCGTACCACTTTTTTGTCCGAGCTAAAATCCTTATCGAAAGGCGATGAAGTAGGTATCGCGTTGACATATGGGGACTTTATGGTACCGGCCTACGTTCCGCGTAAAGTCTCTGTTCATTTCGCCACTGAGAATTTTGAATCCGGTCTTGCATCCATTAAAGAGAAATATGATAAACTATTTCCGGGCAATGTATTCAACTGGTATTTCCTGGATCAAAATATCAACCGTTATTATGTCAATGAAAAAATAGCGCTAAATCAAATTATTTTCTTTACGGGTTTAGTAGTAGCAATTGCCTGCTTGGGTCTGTTAGGAATGATGACACAAAAAATCGTTCAAAAAACAAAGGAAATTGGTATACGCAAAGTACTGGGAGCAAGCTTGCATCACATCGGATCCGTTTTACTTGTATCAACAATACGTCAAATGAGTATCGCTGTTCTGATTGGTGTTCCTTTAGCATGGTATTTAACACAACAATACCTGGAAAGATTTTCAGTGCGGATAACCTTACCGTGGTGGCATTATGCCGTGCCCGTGGGGCTTTTACTTTTCATCATGTTAGCTACGATAGCTTCGATATTGATTAAAGCAGCGAGAACAAATCCTGTGGAGTCATTGCGATATGAGTGAAGTATAATATCGACTATCTAACTACTTGCGTTTATGCTTTTTAATTACCTCAAGCTTTCTTTCCGCCTCCTGATCAGGAACCCTTTTTTCACCTTCATCAATGTGTTGGGCCTCTCAATCGGTTTTGCGGTGTTTTTTATTTTATGGCAGTATTCACAAAATGAACTGAAGAGTGATCAGTTTCATAGTGACTGGGAAAGAATTGTGCGTCTTAATTTCGACGTAAACGATGATGTATTTCACGAAAGAATGGCAGTCATCCATCCTGCGTTTTCGCGGCAGCTCGCGGAAACGCTCCCTGAACTTTCGGAGCATACTCGTTTGGGTTTTCAAAATGAATTCAACGGATTGTTTACGGGCGACCATGGCAAAGAAATATCCTTTGCCTATATCAATTCACAAAACCAGAAAATTGCATTTAAAGAACAAAAATTGGTATATGCCGACCGTAATCTTTTTGAATTCTTCAATATTCAGCTAATAGCGGGTGATAAAAGAACTGTTTTAAATGAACCTAACGCCATCGTTCTGTCGGAAAAACTGGCCTCTAAATATTTTGGACATTCGCCGCCCATAGGTTCTATACTGTTATTAAATGATTCGATTTCATTGATCGTTACAGGGATTTATAAAAATTTGCCCGCCAATTCAAACTTTGACTTTGAGGGTGTAATGTCCATTTCAAGAATTGAAAAAAATATTAATGAAATAGACATGCGGGTGCAGGCTTGGTTCACATGTTACTTTAAATTACCGGAGTCAGTTGATCGCGAAGCGCTCATAGCAAAGATTGAAGCTGTTAAAGTTGATCTTTTAACAAAACCTTTTGAGCAGGTCAATTTGTTCACTGCCAATTTGAAAGCAGAGCTACAGCCCTTGCATGAAATAGCATTTGAGCGTGTAAGAGGCGATGATTTTATCGTAAAGTCAAAGCTTCTGCTTACTGTGTTTGGCGTCATAGCGATCGTTGTGCTGATGATGGCCTGGATTAACTTCATTAACATGACGATCGCCGCCAGCACTAAACGTATAAAGGAACTTGCCGCACGGCTCGGTGTTGGTGCTCGGCCCCATCAATTTATTGTACAATTCATCGTCGAATCAGTCGTAGTTAATGTCATTTCGTTATTCGTCGCCGTTACCCTGATCCAGTTGCTGAAAAATCCTGCTTATGTTTTGCTAGACTTCCAATTCCCGGAGTGGAAAGAAACTTCACCGCTTTCGCTTTGGATGATCGGAGGGTTTCTACTCAGCGGAATATCCTGTTCCGGTATTTATCCAGCAGTGATTACCTTGAAGAGGACACCCATTAGTTTGTTTGGTAACATTTCAATACGAAAGGGCAACACTTCACTCAGTTACGGAATGACCATCGCACAATTTTCGATTGCTGTTGTGTTGATTATTTGGGCCTTCGCTGTTTTTGAACAACTAAATTTCATTCTCAATAAGAACCTGGGATTTCGAAGAGATCATGTTGTTATCATTGATCTTCCCTATCTGGCAACTTCATCTTTTACCAGCGATCTATCCGGATTTTTAAAAAGTATTGAATCCCTAACCGGAGTTGATCACTATACCGTAAGCAGTTCCGTAGCCGGCGACAACGAACCTATCGGAGTGGTTTTCAGAAAAACAGAAGAAAGTACAATTTTCGGCGCAGCGAGTGATGGATGTGTGGATGACCGGTTTCTAGACTTCTATGGGATAAAATTGCTAGCCGGACGTAATTTCCTACCCGATCATCCGGGTGATGAAAATGCAATTATCGTCAGTAAAAATGTTTTGAAAAGACTGCGTATCAAAACTCCGGAAGAAGCTGTTGGGATTAAACTACTAATCCTAACCCCGCCGACGGAAGAGCCAGCTAAAATAATTGGTGTTGTTGAAGACTACAACCGGATGCCACTGATTTCAGGCTTTCAATCTTACTGGAATGATGACATGGGAGTAGGGCTCACTTACGGAAACCATCTTCAGCCGATGAAACGTCCGAAAAAGGTTTCTCTGCAAATACGGACCGATGACTTTGATGTAACCCTGAAACAAATCAGCGCTTTGTATGGAGCAAGCTTTCATGGCACTCTTTTTAATTGGTACTTCCTGGATCAACATGTGAACCACCATTATCAGGGTGAAAAAATCATCCGTAATCAAATCCTCGTATTTACCGGCCTCGCCATCGGAATCGCTTGCCTGGGGCTATTAGGAATGGTGAGCTACAAGGTGGTAGAAAAGACAAAGGAGATTGGTATTCGAAAAGTATTAGGCGCACAGCTTTATCAGATTGCTAAAATTCTTTTGATGATTACAATACGACAAGTCGTGATTGCAATTTTGATAGGTGTGCCAACGGCTTATTATTTAATGCAACGCTATCTTGAAAAATTCTCTGACCGAATTGAACTACACTGGTGGCATTTTGCAATCCCCGTTGGGCTGTTGCTCTTTATCATGTTTATCACGATTGTCTCTGTATTGTTTAAGGCTGCCAGAACAAACCCAGTGGAGTCGCTTCGGTATGAATAGTTGCAAAGTGATGATTGTCTTGTATTAAAATGAAACGATCCACTGGTTCATTTTAATACATCAATTACAATCGCTCTAAGAAAGTTAATCCGCTGATGCTTTTTAGGGTAAATTTATTTGTGGTATGCCTGTTGAGAGTGACAACGTAAAATAAAACACATGCTCCTTAACTACTTCAAGCTTGCAGTCCGGTTGCTGATCCGTAATCCGTTTTTTACCCTTCTCAACATCGTATGCCTATCGGTTGGCTTTGCTGTGTTTTTTATCCTTTGGCAACATTCACAAAATGAATTACACAGCGATCAGTTTCATAAAGACTATGAGCGAATAGTGCGTGCAGCTATAATATGGAATCGGACAGATGATGGCACAAATTGGGAACAAACAAAATATGGAAGCACTGTGGCAAGAAGTTCGGGTAGAATGATGGAGGATTTGGGCGATTTTGAAGAAGCGGTAGAGGTTTACAATCAGGGTAATTTTCAGAGTCCCATATTCGGCCACGGCAATGACCTTTTTATCACCAGCATCAACGATAGAAATGAAAGGACACGGTTTGCCGAACATAGCCTTTCCTATGCAGATAGTAACCTCTTTAATTTTTTCTCCATTCCCCTTATTAAAGGAAATGCCAGTCATGTGTTAGGTGAGTTACGTGCCACTGTATTGTCTCAATCTGTGGCTAAAAAATACTTTGGAGATGGGGATCCCGTAGGGAAAATTCTTTACCTGAATGATAGTTTGCCTTTAAAAGTCACTGGAGTGTTTAAAGATCTTCCTTCGAACACGCATCTAAATTTTAGCATCCTTATTTCCACGCTTAACCTAGGACTTGAAAACGTTAAGGGCTATCAGCTTGCGCACATTTATCTTAAGCTGAAAAAAGGAGTGGTTCAAGCTAACCTGCAGGATAAACTGAATCGTTTTAATAAAGTTTATTGGCGTGACTTTATAAAGTATACGAATTACACGACAAAACCGGAAATATTTTTTGAGCCGCTGAAAGAGGTTCCCTATAACTGGCTTATCTGCGATAAATTCACGGCAAAATCTAAACAGTTTCTCTTTATTCTCAGTATTCTTTCCCTTGGTATTCTCGGGATGGCATGGGTGAATTATATCAATCTGACCCTTGCCGGCAATCAAAAGCGCATGAAAGAACTTGCTGCCCGAAAAGCTGTTGGAGCTAGCTCGAACGATTTTGTAAACCAATTCATGGTGGAATCAATTCTCATTAACACCATTTCATTTTTAGCTGCTATTACAATCGTTCAATTAGTTAAGGGCCCTGCTGCAATTCTTCTTCAATTTCATGTACCCGAATGGGCACAACTCGAAGCTCCTACCTGGGGAATTCTAATCGTTGTTTTACTTAGCGGAATTCTGATCTCAGGTTTATACCCTGCTTTCATTACGCTTCATGCTTCCCCAAAAGTACTTTTTGGAAGTTCGAAAAAACGCAGTGGTAGAAATGTGCTAAGCAAGATTCTCACCACCTTTCAATTTGCAGCGGCTATTGTATTGGTAGCTTGGGTGATCTCTATTAATCTTCAACTGAACTTTATATTTACAACGGATATAGGAATCAATAAAGAAAATATCATTGTTGTCGACCTCCCTGTTAAACGTGATCCCAACTTTGAATCCTCACTAAGTTATTTCATTAAACAGGCTGAACTGTCTACCGAAATTGTGAGCACGACTGCAAGTTCATCCGTTACGGGTGATTTTAATGTGATTCCTTTGGTTTTAGAACAGCATGTCGGCAGTGATCTGGGCGTTGACACCAACGGTGGGATTGATGAAAAATTTCTTCCCTTCTATGGTATTAAGCTCATCGCCGGAAGAAATTTTTTACGGGATAATCCTGCGGATAAAAGGTCAATTATTATAAGTAAAACGACCACCGAACGTATGGGGCTTTCCAAGCCAGAGGATGCATTAGGCTTGGAACTTAAAATGGCATTTATAATGCCTGAAGTTCGTGTGATCGGTGTTATTGAAGATTATGCTTTACGTCCCTTGTTAAGCCAATATGCGTCCGAGAGTCGAAGCACACGAGGGATTGCCTTGCTATTTGGTAACACACTCCAAAGGCATTTGGTAAAAAATAAAATTTCCATCAAGATAAGGTCTGGAATGACTGATCAGGCGATAGCAATGCTGGCGAAGGAATTTAATATTGCCTTTCCCGCCTCATTTTTCCACTGGTATTTCCTTGACGATCATGTTAATCAGTATTATACGGAAGAAAAAATATTCCTGCGGCAAATTCTTTTGTTCACCGGCATAGCGATTGGTATTGCTTGCCTTGGATTACTTGGCATGATCAGCAATAAGGTATTGGAAAGCACAAAAGAAATCGGCATTCGAAAAATACTGGGAGCAACGTTGCATTCCATTGCAGGATTACTTTTGAAAAATACGATCCGGCAAATTGTCATAGCAACCTTATTAGGACTACCCATTGCATATTACCTGGTGCAAGAATATTTACAAAAATTTCAAGATCGCATTAGCTTAAGCTGGTGGCATTATCTGCTTCCCGTTTTTGTTTTTTTGATCATCATGCTTGCCACGATTACGACAGTATTAATCAACGCCGCTAAAGCAAATCCGGTTGATTCATTACGCCATGAATAGGGTATAATCTTTTATTCACTTCATTTTATATGGACAGCAAGCCTATCTAAAAATTTACCGCTGAGTAACATCGTTCTATCGACTATCCCTTAGCATAAATGTTCCAAGTTGAAACATATCACTGTTCCAACTTGGAACACTTCAAATTCGGATTTATTTCAAATGCGCTTTTGCGATGTATATAACTAACTTCACTAACTGGTATTGGTTTGGCACTAAATGGATGCAACTCCCTTAACGATGATCTTCAACTACGTCAAACTTTCCTTCCGACTCCTCCTGCGAAACCCTTTCTTCACATTCATCAATGTGGCGGGGCTTGCCGTCGGCTTTGCCTCTTTTTTTGCCCTATGGCAATACGCTAGCTTGGAATTGAAAACAGACCAGTATCACAAAGATTTTGAACGAATCGCCCGGATAGGGATGATCAGGATAAGAACGGATGGCAGCGGCCACCAGAGCACCATTATGTTAGGCTTTTCGGATATTAATGTTGTGCCGAGACTTAAGGAAGATTATCCCGAAGTAGAAAGTTTTTTAAGGATCATGAACCAAGGCAGAATTCAAAAAAGAACTGGTGGGCCATGATCGGAGTATCGTACTTGCGTTTAATCCACCTGATGGCCAACAAAGAATTTTTAAGGAAACAAAAGCAGTTTACGCGGATCAAAATTTATTTGAGTTTTTTTCAATCCCACTGCTATTATGGTAAGGCGAAAAAAGTATTGGAAGAACCCAATAATATTGTTTTGTCCCATTCAGCTTCGATTAAATATTTTGGTGCACAAAACCCCGTTGGAAAAATATTGCTATTGAATGATAGCGTTGCCTTGAAAGTAAGCGGTGTATATCAGGATTTACCTCACAACACGCATCTTAGTTTTGACCTGGTTATATCCAACAAGGGGCACGAGAAAAGCTGGGACAATGCCCTTTTTGGACTTGCGCATTGCTATATAAAACTTAACCAGACTAAGCCCTTCGGCGATTTTGAAAGTCGAATCAATTCGAACAAGCTTAAATATTGGGCAAACGTGTTCCAAGCTTCCCCCGGGATGGACCTTAATATGTTTGTGCAACCATTGGATGAAGTCGCGTTTAGTAACAATTAGTAATGAGGATGGATTCTATCCAAAATCCAAAGCAACGCTTTTAATCTTACAGGTAGTATCCATATTGATATTACTTATGGCTTGGATAAATTACATTAATTTATCCATTAGCCGCACTAGTAAAAGAGTGAAAGAGCTCGCGACCCGTAAAGTTATCGGGGCGTTGACTAGTGACTTCATCAAACAATTTTTGATAGAATCATTTGCTATCAATAGTCTGGCTCTGGCGCTTGCTATCACGTTACTTCAAATCATACGCACTCCTTTTTTGACCCTTTTTAATATTCACGTTGTCGAATTTTCGGCGCTTTCTATGGAAAGCTCCTTCCTCATCATTCTGATAATTACTGGAGGTATATTTATTACGGGTTTATATCCCGTATTCATTACGATGGGAAACCATCCGAGGTCATTGATCACAATGAATTCAAAACCGATAGGTAAAAGATTGTTGCCATCCATTTTAACAACAGTGCAATTCATGGCTGCGATATCGTTGATTTTATGGGGCTCAATTGTATTCCTTCAGCTTCATTATATTCTTCATAAGGAAATTGGCATTGACAAGAACGCTGTAATTATTGTAGAGGGCCCCGTTATAAAATCCATTCATTATGTTCAGGATGTTGAATCCTTAAAAAGCCAAATTTTGGCGTACCCACAAGTTAAAAATGTGGCATTTAGTAACGCTATGGCTGGAGACGTTGTGGGAGGAAATTTTTACATAAAAACATTTGGTTCAGATAACCCCTATGGTGTGGATCTGAATGGTGGCGTTAGTGAGAACTATGTCAATTTTTACGGAATCAAATTATTAGCCGGAAGAAACTTTATAAAAGATGATCGCGATGATGTTGTCGTTATTAGCCGTATTACCTCTGAGCGTGTAGGCTTTAAGAATCCTGAGGAGGCCATTGGGGCTAGCATAAATGCAAGACTTTATCGTCAAGAGTGGAAAGTGGTCGAAATTGTTGGCGTTATAGAGGACTATCGTATCACGTCGTATTTTCGACCCCATGAAGGTAATCCACTTGCTAATGGCCGCGGACTTTGCCTTACCTATAAGAATAAACTGTTTCCCGAGCTGATCCCAGAAAAGATTGCGATTAAAATCTTCACGGAAAATATTGATGAAACGGTTTCTACCATTGAATCATCCTTTGAGAATATTTTTCCCGGAAATGTTTTCACCTGGTACTTCCTTGATGATCATGTAAACCGCTTTTACGGCAACGAAAAAATCGCGCGTAATCAAATTATTTTGTTCACCATTCTTGCAATCGGCATTGCGTGCATGGGGTTGCTGGGAATGATTGCAAACAAAGTAGATGAGAAAACAAAAGAGATCGGCATTCGAAAAGTGTTGGGTGCCAGGATGCATCAGATTGCCCAAATTCTTTTGGACACAACGGTACGACAATTTACTGTTGCAACCTTAATTGGAATTCCCGTCGCTTATTATTTTGTACAACAATATCTCCAAAAATTTTCTGAAAGAGTTACCCTGCACTGGTGGCATTATGCAATTCCCGTTGGGCTGTTGCTCTTCATCATGTTCATTACGATTGCCTCTGTATTATTTAAAGCTGCCAGGACAAATCCGGTGGATTCACTCCGATATGAATAAGGTTGCTCAAAAAAATGTAAATTTAATAAATGAGTTTCCTGTTATGAAAAAGTACTCCGGCAACATTCTGATTGTAGACGATGATGAACATGTGTTGCTCACCTCAAAAATGATTTTAAAAAATTTCTTCGAAAATATTGAAACGCTTGCCTCGCCCAAAACATTGGAGTCAGCATTAAAGCAGAAGGATTTCGATGTTGTTCTGCTGGATATGAACTTCAAGGCTGGAGTTACCTCAGGCAATGAGGGTATATTTTGGATGAACCGTATTCGCCAGCTCTCACCACAAACACAAGTCGTAATGCAAACGGCGTATAGCGATATTGAACTGGCTGTTAAATCCATAAAGGAAGGAGCTGTAGATTTTCTGCCAAAGCCTTGGGACAAAGAGAAGTTAGTCGCAACGGTGCTCAACGCTTATCAGCAAGCCCGTTCACGAAAGGAAAATCGGGATTTAAAATCAAAACAGAAAGCGCTGCAACATCACATTAATCAAAAGCACCATCCATTCATTGCTTCATCGCCTGCCATGCAATCTGTGCTTCATGCCATTGGGCAAGTTGCTACGACCGACGCCAATGTTTTAATACTCGGTGAAAATGGGACAGGCAAAGAATTAGTTGCACGTGCCATTCACAATCAGTCGAATAGAGCAGACGAGCCTTTCATTTCGGTGGATCTTGGCGCGGTACCCGCGACTTTATTTGAATCGGAAATGTTTGGGCACGAAAAGGGTGCTTTTACTGACGCCAAAGAAACCCGGATTGGAAAATTTGAGTTAGCAAATAAGGGCACGTTGTTCCTCGATGAGATTGGAAATCTTTCCCTGGAATTACAAATTAAATTACTTTCCATTTTACAAAGTCGCGCGGTGAGCAAGGTGGGGTCAAACAAACTTGTTCAACTTGATGTCCGCATTATCTGCGCGACAAACTCACCGATATATGACTTGGTCCGGAGTGGAGTTTTCCGACAGGATCTCTTCTACCGCATTAAGACAGTTGAAATTAAGTTACCCCCGTTGCGGGAAAGAAGAGAAGATATTCCTCTTCTCACAAATTATTACCTGGAGGAATTTTCTAAACGGTACGGCAAGAATCTAGAAATGGATTCATCGCTGTGGCAACACCTTTCAAAGTATCCATGGCCTGGAAACATTCGGGAACTTCAGCACGCGGTAGAGCGCGCAGTGATTTTATGCAAGGACTCTGTATTAACACCCGGTGATTTTCAATTGAGTCCTCAATCAAATGCCAATGAGCCGGACATCAAAACATTTAACCTATCCGATGTCGAAAGGGATGCCATAAAACACGTGCTTAAAAAATGCAACGGAAATTTGACACGCGCATCAGAAGAATTGGGAATTGGAAGAACAACGCTCTATAGGAAAATTGAAGAATATGGGCTGAGTGAATAGCCAGTTCGTGTAAAGGGCAGGAACACCGAATGTCGAATGACGAATTTCGAAGTATGTTCCTTCATCATTCGTTATTCGTTGATCGATATTCGATATTCAAAAGGAATTCTAAGACACAGAATTCTGGAAACTTGACAACATATGACTAGTGATGGGGCATCAGCTATCGACTATCGACCATCGACTTCGGTCCTAACATTAAAAACCTTGAACTACAACACCATCATAAAAAAATCCTTTCGCCCTAAAGTTGCTTTGCGACTTGCAGGAATTTGTTTTTTCGGTTGTCTCACTGGATTTCTTTTTTTTGATTCACCGTATTGGATGGCGGGAATATGGACCGCTCTGGCAACAGCTGCCATGTTTTATGAAACTGTAAGGTTTGTTGATAGTTCTGAACGAAAGCTTACCGCTTTTCTACAATCGCTAAAGCAAAACGATTTCTCTCTTACGTTTTCGGAAAATGTAAAATCACATGATTACGACCTTCACCATGCCTTTAACCAGCTCAATGATACGTTTAAAAATTTACGTTCAGAGAAGGAATCACAACATCAACTGCTTCAGGTTGTCGTTGAGCATGCTGCCGTACCGTTGATATGCTTTGAAGAAAATAAGGATGAGGTATACCTGATTAACAATGCAGCTAAAAATCTTTTTCAAATCCAATTCCTGCAAAAAATTGATTCCTTGTGGAGAGTGGATAGAGGTCTGCCTGAGTTTCTTAAAGAAGTGCAGGATGGTGAGAAGTCATCATTTAAAATAGTCACACAGGGAAAATCCATCTCCTTGTCGGTCACCTCCAGGCACCTGGTTTTTCAGGAAAAGAATTTAAAGCTGATTGCTTTAACCGATGTAAGCAGTGAACTGGCTGCTAAGGAAGCGGAGGCCTGGCAAAAATTGCTTCGGGTATTAACCCATGAGATTTCAAATTCAGCCATCCCCCTTTCTACACTTTCTTCTTACATCTATGAAATGGTTACTAAGGCAGAGGCTGAGAATCGGGAACTTACAAGGGAGGATCGTACAGACATTCTTGATAGTCTGCGTACCATCGACCAGCGAAGTAAGTCATTAAAAGAATTTGTACAGAATTTTAGGAGTGTTAATCAGATTCCTGAACCTGTTCTAACAAAGGTATCCGTAGCTGATTTAGTGAAGGAAATTATGCATCTGTTTGCTCAAGAATTCAATAAGGAAAATATTACGTTACACGCTGCGAATGGCAAGGAGTCTCACACGATTTATGCTGATAAAGATTTAACGATGCAGGTGTTAATTAACCTGATCAAAAATGCAATGGAATCCATGTCAAATTTTAAGGAGAATAAGGATTTAAGAATTGAAGTCACTAAAGAAGGGAATCGCTATGTTAACCTAACTATTTCTGATACCGGTTGTGGAATTGCTCCGGAAGACTTAGAGCAAATCTTTATTCCATTTTATTCTACGAAAAAAAGTGGTTCGGGAATCGGATTAAGCATCTCTCAGCAGATCATGCAAAAACAGAAAGGAAATATTATGGTGCGCTCATCTGTTGGGAGAGGAAGTATATTTACACTGAGTTTTCCCTGCTGATGAGCGTGTAATTAAAGAATTGCTTCTGTAGGCTCCCCTTTCGCAATCCAAAAATTACTATAGCCTTCTCCAATTTGTATCGTAATGGTTTGTAATGCGAGCATCTCAAGAATAGCGAGAAAATTAAAAATCACCCCAATCCTTGTTGGATAAGATTCTATCAAGTCTGCAAATGAAATTCTCGGTTTTTTATTCAACTCTTCAATTAAGTAATTCTTCTGTTCTTCTACTGTAAAGGGATACTGGATTACCTGATGAACGGGTTTATTTTTTTCGGCTTCCTGGCGCTTAAGTATTTTTTCAAATACAGTCATCAGTTTAAAGATCGTAACATCCTGTAGTTCAGCTTCAACGTTGGTACTCTCTGCCAATATTTTAAGCTCTCTCATAATGTTACCCCGCTTCTCCTTCATCAATTCAGTCTCTTCCAATTTGTGAAAGCTGTCTATGACCGATTTATACTTTTTATACTCAAGCAAATGGCGCACGAGTTCTTCACGCGGGTCAATTTCGTTGCCTTGTTCATCTAGCTGCGGACGGGGCAAAAGCATTTTCGACTTGATCCGCATTAAGGTTGCTGCCACCAAAATAAATTCACTGGCAAGCTCCATATCCAGATTCTCCATTTGATGGATATAATCAAGGAAATCGTTCGCGATCTTTGAAATCGGTATGTCGTAAATATCGAGCTCATCGCGTTCAATGAAAAACAATAAAAGATCGAAGGGACCTTCAAATAGGGGCAGTTTTACCTCAAAATTTTCCTGTGTAGTCATAAATCGGCAGCAAATTTATTTATAATCCATTAAAAAATGCTGGCCTCTTGGAAATAACTACCTTTGTGGCTTATTTGAAGTTAATGATGCATATAGAACACTTCCATTGAAACTCGTGTTAAGGTCACTAATGAAACATTCATGTTGATAACACCTGGAAAACTTTTAGCCAGCGTTAATAGTCCGGCGGATATTAAAAAACTCGATCAGGCGCAATTGGTGCAGTTGTGCGAGGAGCTCCGTCATTTTATTATCGACAATGTTTCTGTCTATGGCGGCCATTTCGGAGCAAGTTTAGGTGTCGTTGAACTAACCGTAGCATTGCATCATGTTTTTGATACCCCCTATGATCAGCTGGTATGGGATGTAGGGCATCAAGCCTATGGTCATAAAATTCTAACGGGCCGAAGAGATGATTTCTACACCAACCGTCAGTACAAAGGTTTGTCAGGGTTCCCTAAGCGAAGTGAAAGCGAATATGATACATTCGGCGTTGGGCATTCATCAACCTCCATATCGGCAGCCCTTGGAATGGCATCCGCCTCACAGTATTTGAAGCTTGAAGACAAGCAGCACATTGCGGTAATCGGAGATGGAGCACTGACCGGAGGTATCGCTTTTGAAGGATTAAATCACGCCGGAGTCTCTGATTCCAATATTCTTATCATTCTCAACGATAACTGCATGGCCATCGACCCGAACGTTGGGGCGCTGAAAGATTATTTAACGGACATAACCACCAGTAAAACGTATAATAAACTCAAGGATGAAGCCTGGAATATGCTGGGTAAGCTCTCCATGTTTGGCAAAAGCGCTCAGGAAATTGTTTCAAAAGTAGAAAGCGGTATTAAAGCCACCTTGCTTAGTCAAAGTAACTTATTTGAGTCGCTCAATCTTAGATATTTTGGTCCCGTAGATGGGCACGATGTGAATCACCTCGTCACCGTTTTAACCGATTTGAAGAGCATCAAAGGACCTAAAATTCTTCACTGCATAACGACCAAAGGAAAAGGATATGCCCCAGCAGAAAAGGGCAATGCCACCACGTGGCATGCTCCCGGCACCTTCGATAAAATATCGGGAGAAATTTATAAAAAAATCTATGATAACCCTCAGGCACTACGTTATCAGGAGGTGTTTGGCCATACGTTGGTGGAGCTGGCCAAATCAAATGATAAAATAATGGGAATAACTCCTGCGATGCCGTCAGGGTCATCCATGAATGTCATGATGAAGGAAATGCCTGACCGTGCCTTTGATGTGGGCATTGCCGAGCAGCACGCGGTCACTTTCTCTGCCGGGTTAGCGACTCAAGGGCTCATTCCTTTCTGCAACATCTACAGCACATTTATGCAGCGGGCGTATGACCAGGTTATTCATGATGTTTGTATTCAAAATCTTCCTGTAAATTTTTGTTTGGATCGCGCGGGTTTCGCAGGCGCTGATGGACCTACACACCACGGTGCATACGACCTTGCTTACTTCAGATGCCTGCCTAATATGATTGTTTCAGCACCTATGAATGAAGGTGAGCTGCGCAACCTTATGTATACAGCTCAATTGCCGAGAAAAGAAAAGGCTTTCTCGATCCGATATCCCCGGGGACAAGGTGTGATGCCCGACTGGCGTACACCGATGGAAGAAATTCAAATCGGATCCGGGCGACGGCTTAGAGATGGAGAGGATCTTGCCATCCTGACTATTGGACATATTGGAAATTATGCGAGTGAAGCATGCGATAGGCTGGAAAAGCAAAATATTAAAGTGGCGCATTTTGATATGCGTTTTGTCAAACCTTTAGATGAAGAGATGCTTCATCAGATTTTCTCCAGGTTTAAGAAAGTTATTACAGTCGAGGATGGATGTATCCAGGGCGGATTTGGAAGTGCTATCCTTGAGTTTATGGCTGATCACAATTACTTTGCAGAAATAAAGAGGTTAGGTATTCCTGACCAGGTGATTGAGCATGGCGAGCAAATTGAATTGCACCATGAATCCGGATTCGATCCGGAAGGAATTGAAAAAGCGGCAATAGAAATGTTAGAATCGGTATCAAAGTCTTTTTCATGACCGACTTATCTTTTCGCGAAAAAGGAGCAGGGCGCCCCCTTTTACTTATTCATGGATTTCCTTTTCATCAAGGGATCTGGGATGACTATGTCCATAGACTAACAGATCAATTTCTGGTCATTACCGTTGACTTGCCAGGATTTGGAAAAAGTCCAAGCTTAAAAGCACCGTTTACATTGGCTCAAGCAGCTGAGTCCCTATTGCAGTTTATTTCACAAAAGGGAGTTCAAAAAGTCGGCTTGGTAGGCCATTCGCTTGGAGGATACGTCGCTTTAGCCATGGTGGAAAAGAACCCGGAATTATTCTCATCCCTGACATTGTTCCACTCCACCGCTTATGCTGATTCTGCAGAAAAAAAGGAATCGCGCTCTAAAGTGGTAGAATTTGTTAAAAAGAACGGCGCCCTACAATTCACCACAAGCTTTATTCCTCCGCTATTCGCAGATCAAAATAGTGCAGCTATCGCAAAGGTTAGACACATCGCTAGCCAGGCGACGGCAGAGGCCATTATAGGGTATACTTTGGCTATGAAAGATCGTCCAGACCAAATTAAAACCTTGGAAAACTTTGAAAATCCTACGCTCTTTTTAGCGGGTGAGAAGGATCAGGCAATTCCCCCAAATTCTGTGTTGGAACAGGCTTCTCATTGTAAAAATCCTGAAATTCATATTTTTGAGAAGGTAGGACATATGGGTATGTTCGAAAAACCGGTGGAGACAGTGATCAAAATCAAAGGTTTTTTAGCTAAATCTGACACCTGAATTCTCCTGCGCCCAACTTCCCTCTTTGATTATATCCCTAATTCCTTGCTAAATTGCAACTCTTTAAGGATTAACTATATCTAGAAACTAGGTTTAGTAAATCCGGGACTTTATATTTGGTATATTAAGAACACACATAAAATAATCCGGAGCTATGGAAGAAATTGTTACCCCAAACTATGATACATGGAATGCAATGGCTAGAAATATTGCCTTTGTAGCATGGGCAATCGCAATTCTAATAGTACTGTATCACGTTATTCGCTTAGCCAGCATGAGCGATGCAAAAGCTAAGTATGATTACATCAATAAAAGCGAAATCAAAACGTTGTGGATTGCCGCCATCATACTTATCGTTGGTTGCTGCCTTTATGCTAATGCTAACATCGTTGAACTAAGCACACTATGGGTTTTTGTACGCGGGTTTACTACGTTCATGATGGGTATGATTGTGGCGCTCATCCTTCAAAATATGCTTAAGTTTTATTACCCCTTCTTCATTGAAAAAAGGCTTAAGGCTCTTCGTTATAAACCACGGGTATCTCCAAAGACGGGCAAGGCCATGAAGTTACTCGGGGAATCGGAAGAAGATGCCTACCTGGATGAAGGTATGCAGGCTGAAGAAGAAGTTTTCTCTATTGACTATGACGTGTGGAAGGATGAAGAAACAGGATATGTTAAAATCGAACGTTACTCCGGTCATTTACACGCTTTACAATGCCCTGAGTGCAACTATCAAACGTTTAAAGTAGTCCGTGAGGAAATTCTGAAACTTCCCATGGGACTTGAAGAAGGCCAATTGCTGAAACATTTTCAATGTGGCTATTGCGGTTATAAAGCTAAGAAGACCGTTATACTGCGCGTATCCCAGAAATTTGAAGAATCTTCTGCTGCTACTGCCTAGCGTAGAATCTTAATAATTTTTCGTGGCCCCTATTTCTTTGTTGGAATAGGGGCCACGTTGTTTAACTCCGGATTAATTCTCGTAGAAGGTACCTGTTGAAAAGGGTTGAAACACAACATTGACAGCACATTAACCACTTGAATGAGGCCGACGTTATTGGCTTAGACGTTCAACACGTGTTACAAAGTATTTTGTGTCACCCCGCCAGGGAAAAGTCATGTAATGCTTAACAAAATAAAGGTTGACACGTTCTCCACTTAAAGAAACTTCCTGCAGTTGTTTAATAAGATCTGTCTCACTTTTATAAACTGAAAAATCGAAGGATTCCGCTATCGGACTTGTTCCCTTTAGCGCACCAAATGTTTCAAGATTAATTTTGCCTTCGTACGTTTTGAAAACCATACCCTTTTGGCTAACGCGAAGAACCTTTCCTGCCATAACACCATCTTCATAGGTTGCCCAGTATACAAAGCTAAACGAGGCTATAGCTACAAGGAGCAACGTGATAGCAAGTATCTTCAAAATCTTTTTTGTTTTTCTCTTAACTTTTGCTCCAAAATTTTCAGTCTGCATGACAGGTTCATTCAATCTTATTAAAGATACTTAATGGATTTGATTTTACAGCTTCTTATAAGCTAACTTTCCTGATCGAAATAAATTTTGTAGTAGTGTTTATCCGCTGCTTCATCGAACCCTTTTTCGATTAGCTGTCTGTTCCCGTGAATATAGATGTGAAAGTTCTTATCCAGTTTAAGTACACTCTTAAACACACGCGGTTGCTTTTTTAGAGCATGTGCCGAAATTTCAAAATTGTCAGCAATACGATCATCACTATTCGATAATAGTGTTCGTTCATAATTTCTAAAGGATTCTATCACCGAAGCATCAGCTAACACTTCCTCTTCAAATTCCTGTTGATTAAACTGATCGCGGCTCTTAAAAAAATTCATCGATCGATTGAGCAACTCAATCTTATCAGGTTTGGAAACGCTGAACTCTTCATCCAACTGCTCGTCTACATATTGACGCGTAAGGTTTATAAAATTCTTAGTATGATGAAACCCATCTGAACACGGTTTGATATTTAGAAAATCTTTTATCCAAAATTGCGCATCGGACTTGCTTACATTATCGACAGCAAGAATCTTAAAACCTGACTCAGCTTCAGCATTGAGAATCAAACAACCCTTATCAAGTTTATGAATGTTGAGTCCCAAATCACACTTCAATTTAAATTCAGGTGATGAGGTATCAAGCTTCAGATAGGGTTCCTTAATCTCTGATTTAAAAATCCCGATCGCATCAACAAGATCGTTATCAATACGTACGTTGGAAAGGTAAGCTAAATATAAATCGCCTGACTTTATATTCGGGTGTTGGGTAATATCATAAAGGTGTTTCGCAATACGAATAGAGTTTTTATGGAAAGACTTAGCGTTTAAAAATATGCTGGCAGCAAGCTTAAAAACCAGATTGGTTAAAATGCCATCGTCGGAAAATATAAAACGATAATACTCAGGTGAGGTAAAGTTGGAAAGGAAATACGTTAATAATAATTTCTTCAAATTATCATCTTGAGTATCGATTGGGCCAGGAGATAATATTAGCTTTTCCTCCTTCATTTTATTACCCACGATATGAACGGATAAATGATTGACGCTGCTTTCGGAATAGTCTATCATAAATTCTAAATTAATCAATTGACAGATTGAATTTTGGTCTAGGCTTTTGAGTCAATTAAATCCGTCAATTAATGATGTCAAACTTGGTATAGGGAATCAGCACTTTAGGAATGTTGATCCCCTTTGGAGTTTGGTTGTTCTCAAGAATAGAAGCTACGATGCGCGGCAAGGCCAAAGCGCTCCCATTCAACGTATGCAACAGTTGTATCTTACCCTCTTTATTTTTGTAACGCAACTTTAACCGGTTAGCCTGAAATGTTTCAAAGTTGCTAACAGAACTTACTTCCAGCCAGCGTTGCTGTGCCCCGGCAAATACTTCCATGTCATAAGTCAATGCAGAATTAAAACCCATGTCTCCACCGCAAAGTAATAGTTTACGATATGGAAGTTCTAACTTTTCTAAGAGCCCTTGTACATACGCGCACATTTCGTCAAGAGCCTGATACGATTCTTCCGCCTTTCTGATTTGCACGATTTCAACCTTATCAAATTGATGTAACCGATTTAACCCCCGGACGTGAGCACCCCAACTGCCGGCTTCGCGTCTGAAGCAGGGAGTGTACCCAACGTTTTTTATGGGTAAGTTCATCTTCATTTACAATTACATCGCGATATAAATTTGTGATGGGCACTTCAGCGGTAGGAATAAGGTATAAACCATCCTCCTGAATAAAATACATTTGTCCCTCTTTATCCGGAAGCTGGCCCGTGCCATAACCAGAGGCTTCATTGACCACAATGGGTGGTTGTATCTCCCTATAATTCAGTTTCTCAGCCTCATCTAAAAAGAAATTGATAAGGGCGCGCTGCAGCTTGGCTCCTTTCCCCTTATACACAGGAAAACCAGCACCTGAGATTTTATTACCCAGATCAAAATCGATGATGTCGTATTTCTTTATCAACTCCCAATGAGGGACGGCATCTGCTCCTAGCTGTGGAAGGGTCCCATTTTCGAAGACCTTTATATTATCATCAGCACCCACACCAGCGGGTACTTTTTCATGGGGTACATTGGGAATTTTATAGAGTAGTTCAGTAACCTCTCGTTCTAAATCTGAAAGTGAAGATTCGAGTGTTTTCGTTGTTTCTTTAGCGTCCGCTATTAAAGTTCGTAATGCATTCGCTTCATCACTTTTGCCCGATTTAATTAATTCTCCAATTTTCTTTGCGTCGGCATTCGCTTTTGATTTCCGGATCATCAAGTGTTTTTTGGGTTTCTTTTCGCAAAGTATCTTTCTGTATTACTTGCGCAATTAAATTTTCAGCATCCTTAACGTTTCTTTTTCGAAGTACCTTCTAGGATTTTGTCGGTTTGTTCGCGAATTATGGCTACTTGAAGCATGAATATTTTATTTAAAGGGCCTAAAATTAGATTTTTTGAAGGTTTTGTGACCTTAGTCACGGAATAAAATTATTTTTAATGATTTGATAATACTTAAAATTGGGGCTATACTTGCATTGTCATACGGCTTTATCTCAAGCCTTCTGAATATAAATCCGAATTTTATTTTTCATCTTTTGTTTTCATTTTAGTTGTTCCCATGATCCTAATCTCAGCCTAGCTGATTACAATCGATTCAACAAATCATATCTTTTTTATTCAAAATTCATTTTTAAATCAACATGTACACCATTGACGATCTGAATGTCAGGCTTCTTTCCGAACTAAAAGAAATTGCAGAGGAGATGGGCGTAAAAAATGCTAAGAAACTTGCCAAACAAGACCTTATCTACAAAATCCTCGATCAACAAGCCGTTGCCGGAGAAACTGCTTCAACCGCTAAAAATTCGACACCATCAGCGGCTATGATTCCCGAAGGCTGAGCCAGAGCGAAAAATTCGGCCCCGCAGGCGTGAAAATGTGGCGCCAACTCCAGCACCCGCTCCAGCACCAAAACTCGAAACTGATTTTTCATCTGATGAGATATTGGACTCCATCGATATTAATTTTGATAGCACACCTCCAACGTTCAATACTGAAACTGAATCAGAAACTCCCAACTTATCGGAAGATCAACCGCGCCACACCAGGGGCGAATCGCGTGAAGAAAAATCTCAACCCTATCGCCCAGCCATACGAGAATTTGATGGTGCAATTAGCAATGAAGGTGTTTTGGAGATTATGCAGGATGGTTATGGATTTTTACGGTCATCCGATTATAATTATCTTGCAAGCCCTGATGATATTTACGTATCACCCTCGCAGATCAAATTATTTGGTTTGAAAACCGGGGACACTGTAAAAGGATTTATACGTCCGCCAAAAGAAGGCGAAAAATATTTTGCGCTATTAAAAGTAGAATCTGTAAATGGAAAAACCACCGAAGAAATTCGTGATCGTGTTGCTTTTGAATATTTAACACCGCTCTTCCCCAACGAAAAATTAAAACTCAGCACGACTCCGGATAATCTTTCAACTCGTATTCTTGATCTGTTTGCACCTATTGGAAAAGGTCAACGCGGTATGATCGTTGCCCAACCAAAAACCGGTAAAACTGTCTTGTTAAAAAATATTGCAAACGCCATTGCTGAAAATCACCCGGAAGTTTATCTCATTGTATTGCTTATCGACGAACGTCCTGAAGAAGTGACCGATATGGCTCGAAGCGTAAATGCAGAAGTAGTTGCTTCTACATTTGATGAGCAGGCTGAACGACACGTAAAAGTGGCCAGCATCGTTCTGGAGAAAGCAAAACGAATGGTTGAATGTGGGCATGACGTTGTGATCTTACTCGATTCGCTTACGCGTTTGGCCAGAGCGTATAATACGGTAGTTCCTTCGTCCGGTAAAATTCTTTCCGGTGGTGTGGATGCCAATGCTCTGCACAAACCTAAACGGTTTTTTGGTGCTGCGCGTAAAATTGAAAATGGAGGTTCGTTGACCATTATTGCCACAGCCTTGATTGATACCGGTTCCAAAATGGATGAAGTTATTTTTGAAGAATTTAAAGGAACAGGTAATATGGAATTGCAGCTTGATCGCAAGCTTTCCAACCGGCGTATGTATCCAGCTATGGATGTTCCTGCATCGGGTACGCGGCGTGAAGATTTGTTGTTGAGAGAAGATGAGCTTCAACGTGTTTGGATACTCCGGAAATTTATGGCCGATATGAATTCTATTGAAGCGATGGAATTCCTTCAAAGCCGAATGAAAGGAACCCGTAACAACGAAGAGTTTTTAATTTCAATGAATGGGTAGAATATATTCTTAAGGCAAATAAAAAAAACAGCCCCCATCGTCGGGGCTGTTTTTTTAATAGCTTCCTAAATATTTACGAAGGGTCCATTCGAAAGTAGAAAGCAATACAAGCAAAACGAAAACCCATTTAAGATTGATCAGCGTGTCGTACGTTTCTTCGGAATGAATGACACTTTTCGCTTCGGATTTTTGCAATTCGTTTTTGAGTGCGGCAATATTAGCGGCATTGTAAAATTTTCCGCCTGTATTGGAGGCAAGAGCCCTTAGCAAATCAAAATCAGCTGTAAGATTTTGCAATTCAGTTTGACGTTTTACAACAGCAAACTCGCCTCGAACTTCTTCTGGCTTTTGATCCAATAGTGGTTTTTGATTTGTAACGATACACACCTTCCTTGAGACCACCAATTTGGTACCGGCTGTTCCCGGGGCTCGTGGTATAGGAATACTTTAATTTTTTACCTTGCTCATCCGTAAGTTCCAGATCAATTGAATTGTCCATAGATCGGTTCAAAAATGTCGTTATAAGCCTGACTTTCAAATATGACAGATTCAGTATCCGAAAATTCTTGCTGAATGGGATAGCTTCTGAATTTCCTTTTGTCTTCTGACGTGCTGAGATACTGAATTAATTTTCCAAAAACTTCATCAAAAGCGGCCGTATTTTCAGTGCGATCAAATTCATTTAGCTTCCACCGCCACAAACCTTCGCCCAACATAATTCCTATTTTTCGATCGTCTTGCTGCGTAACAGCTAATAAAGGTTTATCTGTTGAAACACTTCCAACGCGCTGAAATAATAGAGGTGATGCCCCCAGGGAAACGCTTACTTTTCCAAAGTGGACTGAGACGGGAGGATAATCGGTTAGCAATGTATTAGCCTCAGGGGAAATTATAAAACTTGAAAAAGCTGTATTGACTACCGGGGTGACTTCATCATATTCACGCGGGGCACTTTCAAATTTAACAGGCATATTTTGTTTTTCAATCTGACGCAGATCAGATTGTTGACCTAGGATAATAAGCATCGAAGTTTTGCTCGTTGCAAATTGTTGAAACAAGAGTGCTTGTCTTCCCCCGAAGATCAGGTGATTGATGAAAAATTGCCAAATCAATTTCATCGGGTCGCAACGCACTTGGTTCACGCTCATCAACCGATGGTGTATGTAGTATAAATTCATAATTTGAGTTCTTCTCTATCACTTCGCGAAGCGCTTTGATGTCCGGGTGCGGTGATGAAGCCACTACTAAAATTTTCTTTTTACCCTCGACTACTTCTACAAAAACGGAAGTCCGGTTATTCTGCGTATTGTACTCGCCCTCTTTAACATCAAGTTGAATATCGAGTTTTTGAATGCCTTGCTCGTTCGCCAACGGTTGAAAATCAAATACCAACAATTGATCTTCCTTCGAAACTTTGGTTTGCTTTTCTATCAATTTACCGCGTTGCAATACCGAGGCGGTAATGGATGAATTTTTAAGATTCTTAACCAGTACTTCTACCCGCAATGGAAATTTATTTCCCTGGTACGCAATTTTATTATATGAAACATTTTTGATACCTACATCAATATGGTGCAGACGTATCTCCAACCCCTAAAGTATAGACGGGAAAGTTATAGGACGAGTAGAGTGGTGAAATGCCTGCGTTGTAAATCCCATCACTTACTAACACAACTCCTCCCAGCCGGCTGCCTTCATATCGATTGGCAACCTTTTTTAATGCGCCCGTTAGATCAGAAGTTTCAGCTGTAAAGTTTGGCTTGTTAACCTCGTCACCTTAAAGATTGTTGATTTTAACATCAAATCCTTTTTCGTTTAAAATCGCAGCTAGATTGCTCATATCATTTTCCACCTGCACAAGACCGTAGAGTCAACAGCTTCTGTTACGGAAACAGAATTATCATACAGAACAATGAAAAAGGGTTTCTCAAAAATATTATTGATTTGTTTGACAATGGGTCCGAGTAAAAGAAATGCAAGAAAAAATGCAAGCACGGCCCGAACGCCAAAAAGGATTCTATTCCATAGTTTGCTCCACGGGATGTTTTGCTTTGTACAGTAAGAAAGCAAAACCAATAGCCACAAGGATGCAGACAATGATATATGCTGGGGACGATTCGAAAATTATATTTTGTTGATGCATACTGTTTTCAATAACCGTATTTCTCTTTCCACAATGAGCGAAGGTACTTTCTTAACTCTTCTTCCCTGGCATTGTTGCCCGGATCATAGAATTTTGTTCCTTTAATTTCATCAGGTAAAAATTCCATGTTCGCAAAATTGCCTTCATAACTGTGAGCATATTGATAACCCTTTCCATAATCCAGCTTTTTCATAAGTTTTGTGGGTGCATTACGAATGGACAACGGCACAGGTAAATCACCGGTTTCGTGGATTGTGCTTAACGCCTTTTCAATCGCCATATAACTTGCATTGCTTTTGGCTGAGCTGGCAAGATATACTGCACATTGGGCTAAAATAATCCTTGCTTCAGGATATCCAATAACATCTACAGCCTGAAAAGTATTTGTGGCCATGACCAGTGCAGTCGGGTTAGCATTGCCAATGTCTTCGGATGCCAGTATTACCATTCTCCGGGCAATAAATTTTACATCTTCTCCACCTTCTACCATTCTGGCCAAATAATAAACAGCAGCATTTGGATCGCTTCCCCGTAGCGATTTTATAAAAGCTGAAATAATATCATAATGCTGCTCACCGCTTTTATCATAGATGGCGATGTGCTTTTGGGCAAGCTCCATCACCAGTTTATCCGTAATGACAACATCTGCCTGGTAGGGCATCGCTGATAAGTTCCACCAGATTCAAAAGTTTCCTGCCATCTCCTCCGGATATATTTAATAGCGCCTGATGTTCCTGTATTTCAATCTTTCGATTTTTTAATTCTTCGTCACGACTTAATGCTTGCCTTACCAATTCCATCAATTGTTCTTCGCCCAATGCGCGAAGTATATAAACCTGACATCGTGAAAGCAACGCAGCATTCACTTCAAAGGAGGGATTCTCAGTGGTTGCTCCGATAAGCGTGATTATACCTTTTTCCACTGCCCCTAGCAAAGCATCTTGCTGGCCTTTATTAAAACGATGTATTTCATCGATGAATAAAATGGACCGAGGCAGATGACTTAGCTTTTTCAATAATTTCCCGAATATCTTTTACACCCGAGCTTATAGCGCTAAGAGTATAGAAAGGTTTTTTAACTTCATTGGCAATAATATTCGCAATGGTAGTCTTCCCTACACCTGGAGGCCCCCATAAAATCATGGAAGGTATGTTACCGGCTTGGATCGCCATTCGTATCACACCCGTAGGCCCTGTCAGATGTTCCTGCCCGACCAGCTCATCGAGCTTCTTCGGACGCATACGTTCTGCCAAAGGAACTTGCGCATTCAACACCATCAGATATACATTAACTTAAAATCATATTAACAAACAAACAATTCACGCCATGCACAAATTCCAAAAGCGACAATCACTTTTCGCTCATTGCTATCTACATAACAAAGCGAGCAATGAATAAATTTGTGCTGGTGAAACTACTTACCTATTTTTTCATAAGAGGTACAAATTCCTTTAATAAGCGATGAACTGAATCCCTGATGCTCCATCTCATTCAAACCGGCAATAGTGCAACCTTTAGGTGTTGTTACTTTATCAATTTCTTCTTCAGGATGGCGGTTGAGTTTCAATAGTAATTCCGCAGATCCTTTTACGGTTTGTGCGGCTATTAAGCTTGCAGTCTTAGCATCAAAACCTATTTCAATTCCGCCTTGTGTTGCAGCACGGATAAAACGCAACGCAAACGCAATGCCACACGCGCCAAGCACGGTAGCGGCATCCATCAATTTTTCATCTATGGCGATTGTTATCCCGAGCTGATTGAATAATTCTGTAACATAGTTTACCTGTTCATTTAAAGCACCTTGATGACAAATGCATGTCACGGATTCTTGAATAGCAATGGCTGTATTCGGCATCGCTCTAAAAACGGGCGCGCCATGAGCCACCATGGCAGTAAGATCTTTTAAATTAACACCGGTAACTACGCTGATGACAATATGTTTTGACCGATCAAAATTTTCCCGTAAACCCTCCAAAACTTCCTTTACGTTGTAGGGCTTCAAGGCAACAATGATTACTCTGCTTTTTTGAATCGCAGATTTATTATCGCTTGTGACATTTACGCCCGCCGATTTAAGATCGTTTAAAGCTTCTACATTTCTGCGGGTTATGGTTAAATTTTCGGGAGAAATAAATTTGCTCTTAATCAATCCTTCCGCTATTGCTGTCCCTAAGTTTCCGCCACCTATGATTGCAATCTTTGAATTCTTCATATCTATTTATTTGAATTGAGATCAGTTTCTACATTTTTTTACGAAGGTGTGAAAATTAAAATACTTTAACTTGCCATTGTAATAGATCGTTCACTTAATTTTTGCTGCGTATGGAACTTTTTTATAAACCTTGGCCCTGGTATGTTGCAGGTACAATCATTGGTCTCACAGTTCCTGCCTTACTTTTGCTGGGAAATAAAAAGCTGGGTATATCATCAACGCTTCGCCAACTTTGTGCTGCCTGTTATCCGTCCAATATTTCACTTCTAAAGTATGATTGGAAGAAGGACAGCTGGAATCTTTATTTTGTGGGCGGTATACTAATTGGTGGATTTATTGGCGGGCGAATATTGGCTAATCCAACAAGCACAGACCTTTCAGCAAGCACGGTCGCGTATTTGCAAGCACACGGGGTAAATGACTTAAAGGGAATGCTCCCCACCGAGCTTTTTAGCTGGAAAAATGTGCTCACCCTTCAGGGATTCTTAGTTATCATGGTTGGTGGATTTCTGATTGGTTTCGGAACGCGTTATGCGCGCGGTTGTACTTCAGGCCATGGCATTTTTGGACTTTCATCCCTGCAATGGCCCTCACTTTTGGCCGTCCTTGCTTTTCTTATCGGAGGAATTTTGTGTAG
The DNA here is from genome assembly GCA_963837415.1 of uncultured Bacteroidota bacterium. GTDB lineage: Bacteria > Bacteroidota > Bacteroidia > Cytophagales > Cyclobacteriaceae > Chryseolinea. Next base: position 1,743,710 of record CAWING010000013.1, read on the forward strand.
CTATTGGGTACTACCCTTTGTTCTGCCGTTATGAAGAATTTAAAATACTTTTTGATCGGAATAGTCTTTGGCCTTGCCCTAACAAAAGGAGAAGCAATCTCTTGGTTTCGCATACAGGAGATGTTGCGTTTTGAAAGTTTTCACATGTATGGCATTTTTATGACCGCTGTTCCTTTGGGGGCGATTTCCATTTTGCTGATCAGAAAATTAAATCTACATGCCATTAACGGTGAAGCTATAGACATTCCCCAAAAACCGTATCATCATGGTATCATTTTAGGCGGATTGATATTTGGTTTTGGATGGGCACTTACAGGCGCATGCCCAGGACCGCTATATGCACAGATCGGCGCAGGGTATGGAGTAACGTTGATTACATTTTTTTTTGCTATGGTAGGTAATTGGGTTTACGCCAGGATTCAAACTCTCCTACCCGATTAACGGTGATTAGTTTGAAGTTTCGAGAAAAGGCAAGACATAGCCATACTTGGTTCGAACAGAAACTTTAAACCCGAAACTCGCAACTCGAAACCTTACTGCGATTAGATTTGCACCGTCCTTTATGGAATTACAACTCAATACAAGTTATCGGCAAATTCTTGGAATGGCTCTTCCGATTTCACTGGCGTTACTGGTGCCTCAAATTAATTTCATTACCAATAACATATTTCTAAGCAAACTGGGGGAAAAAGAATTAGCAAGCGCAGGAATAACAGGTGTGTATTACCTCATTTTTGCTGTTATAGGAAATGGATTAAACAACGGCTTGCAAGCGCTCATTTCACGGCGGGCGGGCCAAAATCTACCAAAAGAAATCGGTCGATTGTTTTTCCATGGGATCTGGGTGGCGCTGGTTATTGCAGCGCTGGGCATTGGTATCACATACGCTTTTGCTCCTGCAATTATGCGGGCAACTATTCACGATGTTGAAATAGCCGATCAGGTAATTGATTTTCTTCTGATCCGCATATGGGGCTTACCGCTTCTTTACCTCTATGTCATGCGAAACGCATTTCTTGTTGGGACCAATCAAACGCGTTTCCTCGTATACGCCACGTTGGCTGAAGCGCTTGTCAATATTTTTCTCGACTATGGATTGATCTATGGCCATTTCGGCCTTCCTGAAATAGGCTTTAATGGAGCGGCTTATGCTTCAATTATAGCCGAGGGTACAGGACTATTTGTAATTTACCTCGTTATACGCTTGATCGGATTACACAAATCGTTTGCCCTCTTTGACCACATAGCATTTGATTTTTCAATCGTAAAATTAATTTTAGTGCAATCATCACCGCTCATTTTGCAATACGCCATAAGTATCATTAGCTGGGAATATTTTTACATTCTTATAGAACATCATGGAGCCAGGGATCTTGCTATTTCCAATACCATGCGGAATATTTTTGGCTTGTCCGGAATTTTTTCCTGGGCATTTGCTTCGGCTACCAATAGCATGGTCAGCAATATTATTGGTCAGGGAAAAATAAATGAAGTATTACCATTAACTCGAAAAATAATTGGTGTTAGTTTTTCCATATCCCTTTTTGTTTTTGCAGTACTAAATATATGGCCCGAATGGTTTTTATCTTTTTATAGCCAGGGCCCCGAATTTATAGCGGAGGGTATACCTGTAATACGAATCGTATCGGTTGCCTTGCTAATGATGTCGTTCAGTACGATATGGCTTAATGCGGTAACTGGAACAGGCAACACCATGGTGAATTTACGTATCGAATTCATTACCATAATTATTTATAGTATCTATACTTACCTGGTGCTTGAATACTGGAGGCTTCCGATCACGTGGGGGTGGGGCTCTGAGTGGGTCTACTGGATCTCCATGTTTTCAATGGCCTATATCTATATGAAGTCGGGCAAATGGAAGTACAAAAAAATTTAAATATACAAGGCGCAACAATTTTATTTCCGTTTGTAAAAATACAGATACGATTTATTTTTAGGAGTTTTTTCACTTAACGTATAGAATCCGCTACCGTCTCTGGCCCATGTTATGGATTCTCCTTGAGGTTCTTGTTCATATGGAATTTCCTTCGCTGGTTCTTTCAAAATATCTCCGATGGATTTCTTCGAAGAAGTTTTCCAGTAAAAAATATGCTTGTAGTTCTTCATTAGAATTTCACTCCCATCAGTAGAAATAGAGCCTGCGACAATTTGGGTGAATGGCAAAGAAAGAATTTTATTTGCGTTGAGAACACCATCGGTAGAATATGGATATTTCAATTCATACACGTATACAGGGTTTTCTCGTTTCGAAACGACGTAAAGGTCTTTTGTCCGAGGATTAATTAAAATGGATTCTGTATCTTTTATCTTATCCGATAATTGAAAGGTTATCTTGTCCAATGAGGTGACCGTCATTTGGCCGGATTGATTTTCACTTACCTTGGGTTCTTCAAAACGATAAATAAACTTATGCTTATACTTGCCGTCGTTATCACCAATATCGGCGATATAAAGATATTGTTTAGTTGGATCCGGTCCCGGCCCAACAGCAAGGTCTTCCCAATCCCTATTTTCGACACCTTCAAGTTTGCAGGTTAGCTTAATATCCAGGTTTTGATCCATTAAAAAAACCTCAGCGCTATTTCCTTTATCGTTAATTACCCACAGCAATTTCGGATTATTGATGCTGGACGCGATTCCCGAAACTTCTTTTAGATTTTTATTCGTAAGCTCCGCGAGCCTTTCGGCTGGCTGAAACTCAGCGATTGGATTCATTGGCGGTTTTTTTCCCGAACATGAACCAATTAAAATGAATATACCAAACAAGATTTTTTTCATTGGAAGACCATTTAGTAAATATCGCGTACTATAATTTTAATAGATCAAAACAGTGTATGTCACATGATAGTTCAAGAAAGCAGGATAGCTGATTATAAAAATAATTTAGCGGTAAATCTTCACTAATTTTACAACTCATTGGATATAAAGCATATTCACGATCAGCAATGCACAATAGCATTTGAAAATAATCTTCGAAAACAAATTGCACATTCTCAAAGAAAAAGAAATGAATGAAGTTGACATTGCAGAAGAACAAGATGATGAACTATTTGAGCATCATCGCATCGTTGCTGATCTTAAACAAAGTCTTGTTCGAATTGATAAATTTCTAATGACCCGGCTGCCGAACGTGACGCGGACAAAAATCCAGTCGGGTATCCACGAAGGTTTTGTGAAGGTAAACGATAAAAGTATAAAACCGAACTACAAAGTTCACCCTCAAGATGTGATTACCGTTCTTTTCCCTGAACCTCCGCGAGACACTGAAGTTGTGCCCGAAAATATTCCGTTGAACATCGTGTATGAAGATGCATTTCTTATGGTAATCAATAAACCTCCGGGAATGGTCGTACATCCTGCCTACCAAAATTGGAGCGGAACATTAGTGAATGCGCTCGCTTACCATTTTCAAAATCTTCCTCAACTACCCGGCAATGATGGAAGGCCTGGGTTGGTTCATCGCATAGATAAGGATACTTCCGGATTATTAGTTATTGCGAAAGATGAGCAGACGCTTACAGCATTGGCTAAGCAATTTTTTGATCATACCATCGAGCGTAAATACAATGCATTGGTTTGGGGTATGCCCGATCCACCTTTAGGTACGATCAATATGAACGTCGGTAGAAGTTTAAAGGATCGAAGAGTTACAACTACCTTTCCTAAGGGTGACATGGGTAGACACGCGATAACGCACTACAAAGTACTTCAGGATTTGAGATACATTTCATTGGTTGAATGTCAGCTGGAAACAGGACGCACGCATCAGATCAGGTCCCATATGAAACACCTTGGACATCCTTTGTTTAATGATGCGATGTATGGAGGTAATCAAGTGTTAAAGGGCACTGTTTTTTCAAAGTATAAACAATTTGTTGAAAACTGTTTCACCATTATACCAAGACAAGCACTCCACGCGAAAAGCTTAGGATTTATCCATCCAGCAACAAAAGAAATGGTGCGGTTTGAGTCTGAGCTGCCTATGGATTTTAAAGAAGTAATTGAGAAATGGGAAAATTATGTCAAGTACAATTAATCGTGAAGGTTATAGATTCAGACTGAATATTTAGAGTGTAGAAGATCGCTTCAATGCGCGAAAAACGCATCTGCTAATTGGTGAGAAGATTAAGTCTTAGAAAGAGGGCCTCAATTTCCGGTCGTTTCCCAGGGCCTGGCGAATCTCCTTCAAGGCCTCGCGTTTAAGTCTTTGATGCGAAGTCTCATCTTTCTTGGTGTACAAGAGTACTCGGATGTACTCCAACACCTTTTCAGTTTGACTCGGATCCAAAGAATCAAGTGATTCTAAGATCTGATGTTTTTGATGGAATAGTGTCATAGCAAAATAGTGGTTGTTGCTTTTACAAATAACGTAAATAAGCCCGTTGTGTTTCAAGGCACGAGAAACCTATTAACGCTAATACAACACTGTAGTAATATTGCGTTTGCAACTGGTCTCGAAATGAACGATCGAGATGAGTTAGAATTAATACAAGAGTGGCTCGAATCGATTCACGTCAGGCCATGACAGGATTGATTTGAGATTACGTCTGCTTATATTTCACTTTACCAAAATCTCCTATATGCTGTACCCAACTTTTAGGAATATCCTGTTCTGTTCATTCCTAACTATAATCTCGTGTAACAAGCCTGCCCCACCCCTTGAACATTCTCCGGAAAGTTCATTGGCCGATCTGAAGGTTCACAAGGGACTTGAAGTATCTCTTTTTGCTTCAGAGCCCATGTTTACAAACCCTACCAACATAGCTGTCGATGAACGCGGACGGGTATGGGTATGCGAGGCTTATAATTACAGGAATCAATACAATCCTAAAAATCCAGTTAAAGAAGAAGGCGACCGGATAATGATCCTAGAAGATACCGATGGTGATGGGAAAGCCGACAAGAGCAAAGTATTTTATCAGGGAACCGATGTAAATTCAGCTCTTGGTATTTCGCTGCTTGGCAACAAAGTGATCATATCATGCAGTCCAAATGTTTTTGTTTTTACCGATGAAAATAGGGATGATGTTCCCGACAAAAAGGAAGTATTTTTTCAAGGCCTGCAAGGTGAGCAGCATGATCATGGTATGCATACTTTCGTTTTTGGACCCGACGGACGTTTGTATTTTAATTTTGGGAACGAAGGACAATCCCTGCTCACGTCAGCCGGAGACACCGTAGTCGATGTTCACGGTTATAAAGTTGTAACAAATGGAAAGCCGTTTCGCGAAGGGCTAGTGTTGCGTTGCAATGTGGATGGCACGAAAGTGGAAGTCGTGGGAAATAATTTCCGGAACAATTATGAAGTTGCTGTAGATCCCTATGGAACGATGTGGCAATCGGATAACGATGATGATGGGAACAAAGGTACGCGCATCAACTACGTCATGGAGTTCGGTAATTATGGTTACAAAGATGAAATGACAGGAGCAAGCTGGGGTGCAAGACGAACGAATATGGAAAAAGAAATTCCATTTCGACACTGGCATTTAAATGATCCGGGTGTTGTTCCTAACGTGTTACAAACGGGAGGAGGATCTCCTGCCGGCTTAACTGTATACGAAGGTTCCTTACTCCCTGAAGTTTTCCAAGGACAAATGATTCATGCTGAACCTGGAAACAATGTCGTGCGCTCTTATCCCATTGAAAACGATGGCGCGGGTTACAAAGCTACGATCGTAAATATTTTGGAAGGTCAAAAAGACCAGTGGTTCCGACCGATCGACGTGGCTATAGCACCAGATGGCTCTCTGTTTGTAGCCGACTGGTATGATCCAGGCGTTGGGGGACATCAGGCAGGTGACGTAGATAGAGGAAGGATATACCGCATTGCTCCTTCTACCAAGAAGTACACAATCGCGAAACCAGATCTTAGTACGGTTGAAACAGCAATTCAAGCCCTCACTAATCCAAATAGTTCTACGCGCATTTTGGGATGGAATGCATTGGCAGAAATGGGTGACAAAGCTGAGGACGCTCTTAAAAAATTATGGACTTCCGATAATCCTCGGCAAAAGGCTCAGGTTTTCTGGTTACTAATAAAGCTTGATGCAAAAAGCGATGATTACATTGCGCAGGCACTCGCCGATCAAGATGTAAATATTCGTATTGCCGGAGTGCGCGCTGCGCGGTTTCTCAATAAGGATATCCTTGCCCTTTCTTCAAAGTTAATAATAGATCCATCGCCACAAGTAAGACGGGAAATTGCGTTGGGTCTTCGCGGTAATTCTACCCAGGAGGCTGCCGATCTATGGACACAGTTGGCTCAACAATACGATGGAAAGGATCGCTGGTATTTGGAAGCCTTAGGTATAAGTGCAGCCGGTAATTGGGATTTGTATTTCAATACGTGGAAAAATAAAGTTGGAGACGACTGGAAAACACCTGCCAATGTTGACATTGTATGGAGAAGTCGTAGCAAGTCAGCTATGCCGTTAATGGCAGAATTGATCAAGACGGCTGACGAAAAAAACATGCTCCGTTACTATCGCGCATTTGATTTTCATAAAGATGCTTCTAAACAAAATATTCTTGCCGGTATCATTAAAGAAGCAAAAGGTGCTAAAGTATTATATGCCTTAAAGCACATGGATCCTGCAAAATTGAAAATGACGGGTCCTGTAAAGGCAGCGCTCAATAATGCGCTGGATGAGCAGCAAGGGAAGCTTGAATTTGTAGAGCTTGTCAGCTCCTTCAAACTTCAGGACCGTTCAAAAGACCTTCTGCAGCTAGCCCTACAGTTTCCTGATAGTACCGTTGGAAAAGAGTCTGCAAAAACACTTTTGGACTGGAATAAATTTGATCTGATTCAGGCTACGTTAAACTCATCTGACAAAGATAAAGTACAATCGATGATTAAAGCCCTCTGGCCTCACATGCAAAGAGATAAAACAATTTCGATCATGGAGGGAGTAATGATGGATAGCACCAAAGACATCGAGCTGCGCAAGCTTGCCGTGAAAACTTTTGGCGGTCCTTGGCAATCAGAAGATCGGCTCCTGGCCCTGGCTAAAGAAAAGAAGATTCCAACCGAACTTCACACGGCGGCAGCAGGAGTTTTCCAGACCGCATGGCGCGCTCTTTTACGTGATGAAGCAGCGAAATATTTAAAATTGCCTGGTAGCAAGGAAGGAGCTTCGCTTCCTTCTGTTTCAGTAATGGTTGACAAAAAAGGTGATCATTTAAAAGGCAAAGAAGTTTTCAAAACCCTTTGTAGTACATGTCACCAGGTAAACAAAGAAGGCGTGAACTTCGGACCTGATCTGAGCGAGATCGGCGACAAGCTTTCAAAGGAAGCTTTGTACACTTCCATTCTTTACCCGGATCAGGGCATTAGCTTTGGTTATGAAGGTTATCGCCTCAAACTCAACGATGGATCTACAGCTTTTGGTAGAATTGTATCCGAGACGGCGGATAAGATTGAAATTCAATATATGAACAACCAGCAAACCGTGCCAAAGGAAAAGATTTCTTCCAGGAGCAAATTGGAAAGTTCATTGATGCCGTCCAATCTACAGTCTTCCTTAAGCGAGCAGGATCTTATTGATCTGGTATCCTATTTAGGTACTTTAAGGAAGGACGAGAGGATCTCCAAAAATTAAAAACCCTGATTTTAGATTACTATTTTATACCAAGTACTGAATTTCATTCCCTGCAATACCTAAAAAAGGTTTTTGCATAAACTAAAATCTCTTTTACATTTGCAATCCCTAAGAAATTGGGCGTTCATCCTTTTGATTAATCGCTTTAACCATGTTAGTTGCGGATCGGGGAAGTGCCTGATGTACTTGGAGATGAATCGACAATATATCATATCGGGAGCTTAGCTCAGCTGGTTCAGAGCATCTGCCTTACAAGCAGAGGGTCGGGGGTTCGAACCCCTCAGCTCCCACCAAAGAGGTTGTCAAGAGGGAGCCTCTTTCGTTTTATGCCAGCCGCTTTTTACATTTTATTTTCTTCTGTAGCTGATAAATTTTACATCGGCTATACTACGGAACCAATCGCTGAACGGTTAAGAAAGCATAATTCTGACCATGAGGGTTTCACAGGCAAATATCGTGATTGGGTCGTAATGTACTCTGAAAACTATGTTACCAAGGAGTTAGCCTATTCTCGCGAACGTGAGGTCAAGAGATGGAAAAGCAGAAGAATGATTGAACGGCTCATCGCGAGTTCAGAGCATCCCGACTGATAAGTCGGGATGGTCGGGGGTTCGAACCCCTCAGCTCCCACCAAAGAGGTTGTCAAGAGGGAGCCTCTTTCGTTTTATGCCAGCCGCTTTTTACATTTTATTTTCTTCTGTAGCTGATAAATTTTACATCGGCTATACTACGGAACCAATCGCTGAACGGTTAAGAAAGCATAATTCTGACCATGAGGGTTTCACAGGCAAATATCGTGATTGGGTCGTAATGTACTCTGAAAACTATGTTACCAAGGAGTTAGCCTATTCTCGCGAACGTGAGGTCAAGAGATGGAAAAGCAGAAGAATGATTGAACGGCTCATCGCGAGTTCAGAGCATCCCGACTGATAAGTCGGGAGGGTCGGGGGTTCGAACCCCTCAGCTCCCACGTGTTAACCAAGCAGTTACAACCGTAACTGCTTTTTTTATTTAGCGGTTTTGAAGTCCTTTAAAATGAAACGCCTAATATTCCTTTAAAAGGATTAAAAAAGGCTACTAACCCATCAATGCATTGACTGCAATAGTGGTTTAGACTAAACAAATTGGGGTGTTTCGTTGTCATTACAGGGAGTAAAGCAGAAAATCCTTCTCGAATGACAGAAAAGCCATCTTCAAAGCTCATATTAGTTTCTAATCGCTTGCCCTTTCAGCTTGTTGAAAAAGCTGGAAAAGTGTCGTTAAAGCAAAGTGATGGGGGATTGGTTACCGCATTAAAAAGCTACTTCGAACAGGATTCTTCAAAGGATGAGTTTCAACAAAAAGTTTGGCTAGGCTCTGCTGACTTTCCTGAAAAACGTTGGATCAAATATCAACAGCAGCCAAGCAATGATCACTTTTCAATAGTGCCGATTTTTATAGATCCTAAAATCTATAATAAATACTACAATGGGTTCTGCAACGCAACACTTTGGCCTTTATTCCATTACTTTCCTTCCTATGTCGTTTACGATCAGGAGTTCTTTGAAAAATACGAACAGGCAAATCAAATTTTTGCGGATCACTTACTAAAGATCATCACTCCTTCGGACACCATTTGGATACACGACTATCAGCTTTTTCTGGTACCCGAATTAGTCAGGGAAAAAATGCCAGAAGCAAAAATTGGTTTCTTTCTACATATACCGTTTCCTTCATTTGAAATTTTCAGGTTGCTTCACCGCGGCTGGAAGGAAAAGATTATACGCGGACTGTTAGGAGCAGATCTTATTGGCTTCCATACACACGAATACGTTCAGCATTTTCTAAAGACAGTGCGTATGGTTATGGGGTATGATCATCAGTATCGTGTAATCGCTTTTGAAAATCGCTTTGTAAAAGTGGACCTGTTTCCACTGGGTGTTGATTACCAAAAATTTAATGCGTCATCACAAAATCCTAACGTAGTCGAAGCAAAGCAATCCATTTTTAAAAATTTCCCAGACAAAAAAATAATTTTTTCTGTCGATAGACTGGACTACACGAAAGGAGTAACTCACCGACTGGCAGGCTACGAGCAATTTTTGAAGACGCATCCGGAGTGGATTGAAAAAGTGGTATTTATTTTAGTTGTAGTCCCCTCACGACAAATTATTTCTAAATACAATGAGCGAAGAAAACTCATTGAAGAACAAGTGGGTCGCCTTAACGGTAGGTACTCTTCGCTTTCCTGGCAACCCATCATTTACCGCTATAGCACCCTGGAGTTTGATGAGCTTTGCGCGTTGTATCAAGCTGCCGATGTAGCATTGATCACTCCTTTAAGGGATGGTATGAACCTCGTAGCAAAGGAATATGTTGCTTGTGCCGAGAAACGGGGCGTACTTATATTGAGTGAATTAGCTGGCGCTGCCAACGAATTAGGAGAAGCCTTATTGATAAATCCATTAGATACACAGGAGCAAGCGGTGGCGCTTCAGCAAGCACTAACGATGGAGCTACCGGAACAATTGCACCGGCTGGGACTTATGAAGAAACGCCTGATGAATTACGATGTTGTCAGCTGGGTAAATGATTTTTTGCATCAACTGACAGACATTAAAAATCAACAGGAATCAGAAGAGCGTAAATATGTGACTTCACCTATTCGGACGGAAATAGTTCACAGCTTCAGGCACGCCCGAAGTCGAAATCTGATCCTCGATTATGATGGTACGCTTGTCCCTTTTGCCCGTCATCCCCGGGAGGCCATGCCTGATAAAAATCTTCTCAAACTTTTAGCATTGTTAGGATCGGATATAAAAACGAATCTTACTATCATTAGTGGACGCGACGCAACAATGTTAGAGGAATGGTTTCAAGACATTCCTGTTAATCTTATAGCGGAACACGGCGCATCCATTAAACGTGTACATCAAGCCTGGACTCAAGAAAAAGAAATTGATCAAAGCTGGAAACCAATGTTAAGACCTACGTTGGAGATGTTTGTTAAACGCAGTCCACGGTCTTTCATTGAAGAAAAAAATCATACGCTTGCCTGGCATTATAGAAATGTGGAAGCCGATCTCGGCTTTACCAGATCACGGGAACTATTAGATAGTCTTTTTCACATGATCCGCAATACGCAGCTACAAGTGATTGATGGAAATAAAGTAATCGAGATTCGGGTTGCTGGAATAGATAAGGGCGTTGCTGCAAAAAAAATAATTGAAGAAAACGATAGCGACTTTGTGCTCGTCGTAGGCGACGATAAGACGGATGAGGATATGTTTCGCGCATTAACAGACAAAGCCATTACGATCAAGGTCGGCCCCGGCCATTCGGTAGCCCAGTATTCCGTTGCCAATCAACAGGATATTATCAAACTGCTTCAGGATTTTGCAAATAACTTAGTTAGCAGTCCGATCGCGTCAACCGTTAAATCAATAAGGTGACGGACTAATGCTGGTCCAACCTCCATCAACGATTAGGCTCTGGCCTGTGATATGTGCCGCCTCTGGGGAAACCAGGAACAAAGCTGCGCTGGCAATATCGGATGTGGTTGCAGGTCTGCCTGTGGGAGTAATACGTGACCAAGTAGCCTCATAATTTGGATCGCTTGCCGTTCGCTCTGTTAACGTTGCGCCTGGAGCAATTGCATTTATAGTGATGTTGAACGGTGATAATTCTATAACCAATGTTTTAGCGAGCATTTCAAGAGCAGCCTTACTCATGCCATACGCTGCTAAATTTTTATGCGCTTGATGCCCTGTGACTGATGACATAAGAAGAATTCTACCACCCCTTGTATTTTTTTTCATTTGTAGCGCAGAGGCTTGGGCAAGAAAAAAGCTTCCAGCCAGATTTACATTCATAACCTTGTTAAAATCTTGAGGTATATAGTCAAAAAAATCTCCAAAAAGCGTTATACCAGCGTTTGCAATAGCAACGTCGAGTCTGCCAAATAATCTAACAGCCTCGGATATCATTTCATAAATGAACGTAACTTCTGCTGCGTCCCCGGCATAAGGAATACAGACACCTTGTTCCTTGCTAATGGTATTTGCTCCTTCTCTCGCAAGGGATTCATCGATATCATTCAAAATTACGTTTGCTCCGCGAAGGGCAAGTTGCCGACAAATTTCCAATCCGATGCCCTGTCCCGCTCCAGTCACAATAGCCACTTGATCTTGAAATTGTTTCATTTTAAAATAGTAAGGTTCTAAGGTAAGCTTAATCAGGATTATTTTTATTTGCGCGGATCATTTCTCTAAACCCTTGTTTCTTTCCACATGCTATAACAGCCATCACAATTCGTTTTGTTTTTGTCTGGACAGACTTGGCACTTTCGATCCAATTGCTAATGTAATGTTGGTGGTACTTAGGCAGGGATTTAAAAAATGCTATGCCTTCTGTATCTTCTCTCAGACACTTCATTAGATCAGGAGAAAGCGTTACACTCCGTTTGTCTAGCTCCATCGTTACTTTGATTTTGTCGCCATGGTGTTTCTGGATCGCCTTACGAATCGTTCCGTTAATGGGAAGAATAAAATTTCCATCTCCCATGGGAAGCAAGGCTACTTTTTCAAAGCTGAAGTTGTCCAGTTTCCCCTTCACGCGAAAAGAAACTTTACAGCCTGGATTTAATTTATTGGCCTGGGCCGAGGTTATTTCAATATACGACCAGCCGGTTTTTTCGCCTTTTTTATCAAACCGCAAAATGGTGGTTGAAAATTGTATCATACCGTTAACTGATTGCGATCCCAAGATAATTTGAATGCTTGAAATAATAAGAACTTATTAAATCGCCGAAATTAATATCGGTTCACGTGTATCTACGAAAAGGACTATACTTTTTTGAGAATGGGATTGGAGGTAAGATAGTAAGCAATTCAATTTTGCAATTGCATGTAGGAATGATGAAACATTCTGGTTACTAACAACTTGAATTAAAGTTGGCCAAAGCGTGCCTCATGCTGTATCTTCACATGTTGAAAGCCGCTTACGTGCAAAAATCGAATCAAATTGAACATCCTATTTTAGATCTGATAAAGAACAGAAGAAGTACGCGTGCATTTTCCAAGCAACCAATCGAGCCAGAAAGAATTTCTTCCCTGTTTGAAGCTACCCGGTGGGCGCCCTCAAGCACCAATGAACAACCGTGGTTATATATATATGCCACATACGATCAAACAGAGCTTTGGAATAAACTTTTCAATTGCTTGACTGAAGGCAATAAAATCTGGGCGAAAGACGCCCCTCTCCTTATTCTAAGTTTAGCACGCAAAAATTTTTCGAAATATTCGGGGACAAACACGTATGCGATGTATGACTTAGGGGGTGCAAATTCGTTTCTATCTCTACAAGCCGTTGAATTGGGATTGCAGGTGCGCCAAATGGCGGGCTTTAATCATCAAAAAACAATAGAACAATTAAATATCCCCACGCAGACTTATGAGGTAGGAGTATATATTGCTGTCGGATATCCAGGGGATCCTCAAACCCTGCCCGACAGCTTGAAACTGCGTGAACTTGCTCCACGTGAGCGATTTCTACAACAGGAGTTTGTAATGAATAAAATCTTTTAATAGGACTATTAAAAAGAGGAGATATTTACGTATGTAAGAATACGGGTCTCATAAACTTAAGAAGAATTTTTACTGTTGAAATCATTAAACTATACTCAACCTAATACCCTTGCCGAAGTCTTTATTTTTTTTTCTAATTTTTCTAACACCTTGTATTTTGCTGGGTCAAAATATTGTTCTAAAGGGTGTAATACGAGATGAAAAAGGGGAGCCTTTACCACAAGCTCACATCACCATTTTTCCTGACTCTACTAACAGCGTAGCCAATGAGGAAGGTGAATTTGTTATAAGAACGGGCAGAGGTGTAAAAAAATTAAAAGTTACATATGTCGGCTATGGAGTTTTTTATAAAACGATCGAAGTCCAAAATGATACATTATTTACGATTCCTCTAAAATCCAAACCGAGTCAATTACAGGAGGTTGTTATATCGGGCACGAGAAATGTCCAGCAGGAGATTTTTGATGGTAATCAAACCAGTCGGCACGTTCTTACTCAAGATGATATCAATGCCATCCCTGTTCTAGGAGGAGAAGCCGATGTGATTAAAACATTGCAACTTTTGCCAGGTACCGTTCGCGGCATTGAAGGAAGCTCTGATCTATTTGTTCGAGGTGGTGCCGCCGATCAAAACCTGGTCTTGCTGGACGATGCGCCCATTTACAACACGAGCCATCTGTTTGGGTTTTTATCTGTTTTTAATGCGGACGTCTTGGATCAGGTTGAAGCCATAAATGGTGGATTTCCCGCCCAATATGGGGGAAGGTTATCATCGATTTTAAATGTCAGTACAAAATCCAATTATCCGGATAAGACGATGGTGTCGGGTGATATAGGTCTTATCGCTTCACGTTTGTATGTTGAGCAACCCATTGTCAAAGATAAGGCTAGCTTTTGGATTGCTGGCCGGAGAACGTATATCGATCAGGTGATTCGCGCTACCGGCGAAGAATTACCTTACTTTTTTTATGACTTTAATGGAAAATTTTTATTTAAACCGACACCACGTGACGAATTCCAAATCAGTCACTATAGTGGGGAAGACCTGCTTGATCTATTTCGTGATCGCAACGGTGACGGTGATGGTTTTTTAACGACGTATGCATCCGGAAACAGCAGCCAGTCATTGCGTTGGAGCAGAGCATACAAACGAGGCTGGTATAGCCGCACATCGATCTTGCGCACGAAGTACCGGTATAACATCCGAAATGCTTTTGAGGAGAATGAATTATTAGCAGTTTCAGATATCGAGGATTATGGCGCGCGTGTTTTATTTGAAAAAGATTCTGTTAACGGAAAAGGTTCCGTTCGAACAGGGATTGATTGGACGCGGCATGAAGTTAGCCCGAATGTAATCAATACATCAGGCTCAATTACAGAATTGCTGGAGAGCAGTTCAACGAGCGGCCGCATGGCAAATGAATTTGCTTTCCACTTTCAATATGAATGGTCCCCCCTACCACAAATCCGTATCAACTCGGGACTGCGTATGTCTATGGCAGCAGTCGACAAGAAAAATTACGTGTTTCCGGAACCCAGAATCTCTGTTCGATATACTTTGCGGGATAGCGAAGCTTTAAAGTTCAGTTATTCCCGCATGGTGCAATACATGCACAGGATCTCAAATTCAGCAGTCTCTTCTCCTACGGATATTTGGTATCCGGTCACCGATAGCATTAGACCCCAAACGTCACATCAAATAGCATTAGCCTGGCAACGGAATATACTTGATGAAGAAATGTTTTTGAGCGTGGAAGGATATTATAAAACGATGGAGCAATTAGTAGGCTATGAAGAAGGCACAAACCTTTTCCTTAATACTGATTTTGAATCCAAACTTATTCAAGGTAAAGGCAAGGCTTATGGTGTTGAGGTGCTCTTGCGAAAAAGCACAGGTAAACTGACGGGATGGATGAGCTACACGCTCTCTTGGTCTCACAGACAGTACGACGAAATTAATGGAGGCAAATGGTTCCCTTCGCGGTATGACCGCAGGCATAACGGTGCGATCGTAGCACAGTACGCTTTTAATAAACGATTGGCAGTTTCAATGGTATGGGAATTTATCTCAGGATCCAGATTCACTCCGGTGATTGGGCAATATTTACTTCTGGCCCCTACGCTCACGGGCGCAGATCTTGTGCCTGTTTACTCAGGTATAAACCAGGTTAAGTTAGCATCTTCTCATCGACTTGACGTAGGAATTAAATTTAAGAGTAAACCCGATAGAAAATTCCGCTGGCAATGGTTTGCCGGTGTTTATAATGTATATAATCGCGCAAATCCCATTGGAATTAACATTGAGCAGGATGAAAATGACGGATCTCTGCGTTACACGCAACCAGGATTATTTGGGTTAATTCCTTTTGTGAGCTATGGCTTTAAATTTTAAATAAGTCGATGAGAAGAGCTGACTTCTTTACTCAAATAAAGTGCTATGGAGTGAAATATTTGCTTTTCACGTTCTTGTTAATGGTATGGAGTTGTTTGCCCGATCCTTTGGATGTCGATGGAATACCCGTTGTCAAGCCGCAAATTGTTGTATCAACGCAAATAATTCCCGATCAGTCGCTGGTTGTGTTTCTGACAAAAACTTTCGGGGCCCTGGACGCTAGCGATGATAGCGATCCTCAAGCTCTACTAGATCAAATTGCAATAAATGATGCGGCGGTTACAATTATGGGCCCTGACGGAACATATGAGCTGCAATCATTGGATAATGGCGTGTATGGAGGACTGATAATTCCTTTTAAAGCAGGGGAAGAGTACCAACTACACGTAAAGAGTGAATCACTAGGAGAAGTTACAGCGACAACAACAGTGAAGCCAATAGTTTCTTTTGATGAGATAGAAGCAGAATTGTATTATAACGGTTTTGGGGATACGCTTGCACAGATAACCTATCGGATGTCCGATCCTATTGAAAAAAACTGGTATATGCTTAATGTACAACAAATTGAACGCGATGAACTCATCGAAGACCTATTAAATCCAGGATCTTTCACCCGCTTGCTGGACGATGAGGATTTCGAAATACAAAATTATGAAGAAACGTTTCGTGTTTTTCCGAGGGACTTTATTCCTGGGGATACGATTGCCGTATCACTGTCGAACATTAGCGCAGAATATTATGATTTTATACAGCTTCGGATAGACAATAGGTTCAGCTTTGTTGAATATCTAAGTGAACCGGTTAATTATCCATCGAATGTTAAAGGAGGAAAAGGATTCTTTAACCTATATATTCCTGACGTTAGGTTTTTCGTCCTGGAATATTAGTAGACAAGTTTACGTAAATTAAAAGGATGCAAAAATTTTACAGGATCGTTTTTACAACGCTTTTAACTAGCGCAACGTGCATCCATATTGTTAATGCTCAAGTATATCCTGCGGACTTTGCTCAGCTGCTGGTAACAAATGGAATAACAAATCCAACGGCTATGGTTTTTGCTCCCGATGGACGCATTTTTGTAGCCGAGCAGGCAGGTAAACTTCGGGTTATAAAAAATAATGTTTTGCTGCCCACATCCTTTGTTCAATTAACGGTAAGCTCAACGGGAGAGAGGGGTCTAATAGGCATTGCGTTGGATCCCGAATTTTCCAGTAACAATTACATCTACCTTTATTACAGTGTTCCAGGTTCTCCGGTCCATAATCGAATCAGCCGGGTTACAGCGAATGGTGATGTTGTCCAGGCAGGAAGTGAATCAATTGTATTGGAACTTGATCCACTTAGCACGGCCACCAATCACAATGGAGGAGCTATGCATTTTGGAAAAGATGGAAAACTATATGTAGCAATCGGAGAAAACGCCAACTCCGCCCACGCGCTAAATCTGGATACGTACCACGGCAAATTATTGCGAATCAATAAAGATGGAAGTGTTCCTGATGGCAATCCATTTCCAACAGGAAGCGAACAACGCAAAAGAGTTTGGGCTTATGGCCTGAGAAATCCGTATACCTTTTCTGTTCACCCTGAGTCAGGCAGAATTTTAGTCAACGATGTTGGTCAGGTAACTTGGGAAGAGATCAACGATGCTACTGCGGGTGGAAAGAATTTTGGGTGGCCAACCACAGAGGGGAATTTTAATCAAACCACGTATCCAAATCTGACGAATCCGATTTATGCTTACCAACATGGAAGTGGCGATGGCAGGGGTTGTGCTATAACCGGGGGAACATTCTTTTATCCATCAATTACAAATTATCCATCAACTTACGTTGGGCGATATTTTTTTCAGGACTTGTGCAATGATTGGATCAACAGTATAGATCCTGCCGCAGTTCCTGCTGTTAGATCTCCCTTTGCTACTGCGATTCAAGGCGATGGCCTTGCCATTTCAGTCGGTACCGATGGTAATTTGTATTACCTCAGCAGAAGCGCACAAGCACTTTATAAGATCGTTTATAATCAAACCACCACCCCTTACATTACGAATCATCCTTCGAACGCAACGGTGGCGGAAGGCCAACCTGTTTCCTTTAGTATTACTTCATTAGGAACGACTCCTTTTTCGTATCAATGGCAAAAGAATGACTTGGATATTCCTGGAGGAACCAATTCTACTTTTTCGATTAATAATGCCCTACCAGGGGATGAGGGTCAATATCGAGTTATCGTTTCCAACTCGGCAGGAAATACAACGAGTAATCCCGCTTCGTTAAGTGTTATTGATAATACGTTGCCCGTAGCCGACATAGTCGAACCTATTGTTGGATATACTTACATTGCAGGCACTAACATTCATTTTTCTGGAACAGGAACTGACGCAGAGGATGGACTTTTACCAGCATCGGCTTTCAGCTGGCAAATTAATTTTCATCATGATACGCATAAGCACGATCAACCGTCCATCGAAGAAGTATTTAGTGGTACTTTCACAATTCCTACAGAAGGTGAAACGTCAGATAACGTTTGGTATAGAATTATTCTCACCGTAACCGACTCGAAAGGATCGATCCATAAAGATTCAATTGATATTCTTCCTCAGAAATCAACGATTACGCTAACAACAGATCCACCCGGGTTACAAGTGACTGTGGACGGTCAGCCTTTTTTATCACCTGTTGAGTTTACAAGCGTTGAAGGCATCCTACGAACTATTGGAGTCACTACGCCTCAATTAATAGGCACAGTATCTCATGAGTTTGAATCCTGGTCGAACGGAGGAGCTTCGACACAAACGATATCCACGCCTGCGGATGATACGCAGTTAATAGCTAATTTTTCCACCGTTGTTGGAAGTGAAGAAAATGCATTGTCTGGAGAGGAGGTTACAATTTATCCTAATCCATCCCAGCACGGCTCCGTAACTATCACTATTTTTTCCAAACAAAAACAGGATATTACGATTCGTCTTGTTGACTTACTGTCACGGGAGGTTACATGGCTTAAACAAAATCTTCAACCTGGTAAACATAATATTCCGTTTCATTTCGGCAGACCAGGCAAAGGAATTTATTCTGTTGTCGTTAAACTAGCCGATAGAACGGTTGTAAAAAAAATGGCAATCACCGAGTGAATTGGTAATCGGTAATATGTACGTGCAACGTATAGTACCAAATACCGATTACTGATTACCACTTACCGACTAACTAAGCTCAGTAATGATATCGCGATGATCAGGAAATTTTTTAAGCAACACTGCCTGGTCGGCTAACTCGAAATCCTTAAAATCAAAACCTGGCGCTACCGTACAACTTGACAACGTATACGCGTCCGGAGAAATTACTTTTGCGCCAAACCAACAATTAGCGGGGATTATAGCTTGCAAAGACTCCCCTTTCTCCAAATCATCACCGAGTTTAAATACGGTAATACCGGCTTTGTTGAGCACATAAATATGCAATACGCTCCCGCTATGAAAATGCCAAAGCTCATCCGATTTTATACGGTGAAATAGCGACTTGTCTTTTGATCGCAAGAGAAAGTAAATGGCTGTGGAAAAACTTCGTGGCGAAGCAAATCTCGAAGGCAAACCACAAAGCTGAATGTTTTCTTTCGAGCGATAAGTTTCCTTGTAGAATCCGCCTTCCGGGTGAGGCCGAAGCTGCAAATGATTAATCCAATATTCTGCTGGTCGCATAGCTAAATGTTTCATAGAATGCAAATTAAAAATACTGGGTACTCGAGAGTTTTACTAGAATTTCCGAAATCATCGGAAAAAAGACTATACCTAACCGATTAATCCAGGAAATTGTATTCCCACATCCGCGGGAAGGACTTGCTCCATTCCCAGGTTGCAGTTAAAATAAATAATCCATAGTTCAAGAGTTCCTAAAAGAAAATTATAGGGGATAAGGCTGAAGGATAACGCCGGAGTGCTGCGTTAAAAATAGATTTGTGCACGTGCTGCGCAAATGTTTACTTTGCAATCCAGAAAAAAAATGACTCCGTAGCTCAGCTGGTAGAGCAATTGACTCTTAATCAATGGGTCGAGAGTTCGAATCTCTCCGGGGTCACATTGGGGTGTTAGCTCAGCTGGTTTAGAGCACTACCTTGACAGGGTAGGGGTCACTGGTTCGATCCCAGTACATCCCACCGAGGATCGTCCTTCCATTCTTTGTGATCAGAAATAAGTGGATGCTTATTTCTATGTTTTTATGTTGGCAGGACCTTATGACGAGTCTTCACGTCAATTTTCCTTCGGCAAATAAAGAACTTTTATGAGATAGAGATTTGAAAGTTCTAGCTTCGGTAAACCAGGAGACCAACTAATAATTGATCCCGTAAATCACGGTGACTGAATAGCAAAAAGAATTCTAAAATTGGTTCTATAGCAAGTATGTCATGGATTTTATTTCGAGTAAAAAAGTTAAAGATCTTTAGCAAACAAAAAATAAAGCCTTCAACTTACGTCGAAGGCTTTATAATTAGAACCAACTTAAGATTTACGAATTGATTTTATCCAAGTCAATAATTATAGTAACTCCTTCAAAAAGCAGAGTGAAAATATTATCACACGCACCTTGTCCGAAATCAACCGCTGAAGACTTGTCATTAATTTTAAAAGCTTCTGTACCTGCTGTGAAGATGGTTGTGTTTTTACAATCGAAATCATACACCAAAGGATTCACCACGAAAGCAGCGTAAACGTCGTGATTTAGATTTGAGCCGGCAAAATTATATTTGCTAACAACAAAGCCATCCAGGTCTCCGGCCAGGTCACCTTCGCCAGCGAAGGTCTCTTTTGCCCCGTCTTGATAGTTCACTTCAAAAGCAGTCTTAAATGCTTCTTCATATTCTAATCCATTGTTCAGGCTAATGCTCCAGCTTCCTTCGTAAAAGCCGTTAACAGTAGAGCGGTTTTCAACTACTTCACCGATGGCACGTTCTGAGAATTTATCAAAAGCTATTTTGAACACGCCTGATGTATCGGTTTCGCTTCCGGTAAAAGCTACGATACCAGTAATAAACTTTCCGTCATCTTCACATCCTTCACCAAAATTCAGGATCACAGTATAAGTGCCATCTGTATTTTCGGTGATGGTCACCAATGCGCAAGTATCCCAATCGCCAGTCACGCGAGCGGCTTCTGCTTTGTTACGGAATAATCCACTAAAGCGATGGACACCGGTTTGCTTACGGCCACCGACACTGGTTTTGAATTTTGACCCAAACAAATTGAAAGCAGCATTGTCTAATTTAGTTTTCAACAACACTACCCTTTCCGTTTCGGTACTACTTTTCTTGTCTTCAGGATTTACCTGCTCTTCCATACAAGCAGAGAACACGGAGATAACAAACAAGAAGGCAACGATTTTAAACGACTTGATTTTCATTTTCATTTGGATTTGGTTAAACAGTTTACTTTTGTGTTGAGATTTTTACTTCATTATTATTTAAAATTTCATAATTCAACTCCAGCGGAAGACAAACAAGCTTTAAGGACTCTTCAAGATTATTATTCGTGAAATAGCCTGTGTATGACCGTGCAGTCGAGCCATTTATATGAATTGTAATGTTGTACTGTAGCTCGAGTGTATTTAAAACTTCTTCCAGTGAGGTATTTTCAAAATAGAACTCACCTTGTTTCCATGCAGTCACGTCTGATTTGACAGGTGATGGTTGATTTAGATTTTTATTCGATAACGCTGTTTGCAGTCCTGCGGTGAGGATCACGTTGGAGATGTTGTCGGAATTGCTGACCCGCACTTTTCCTTCCGTACAAGCAACTTGATATATAGCCTTGCGGCTAAGGATATTGAATTGTGTTCCCAATACTTCGACTACGCCATGTTGACTAGTCACTTGGAATTTGCTCCCTTTTTTAATTGTGAAGAATCCTTCACCATTGATATTGACTTTTCGGGTAAAGGCAAAAAGTAATGCATTGTACTGAAGCGATGATCCGGCATTCAGCATGACCGTTGAATGGTCTGGTAAAGTTATTAGTTGATGCTCACCCTTAGCTGTTAATAATTCAATATGCTGAAAGTTGTAAATGGTAAACGCAGCCAACGCTAGAATGCATAGGGAAGCCGCTATCTTTAGATAGAAAGTAAAATCGAACTTAATTTCATTTCCCTGCGGTACAGAAGTTAATACGCGCCTTTCAAGTGTTTGCCAGGCTTGGACTGTGGTAATTTTTGAGGGAACCGAAAATACAGCGGAAACCTTAAGAATCTTGTCCTTTAAAGTCCCTCCTCTGTTTTCAATATCTTGATAATTACCCATCATATCGCTTCAATGGGTAATACAAGGCTTCCCGGATTTACCCTACCAGATCGGGTAAAATATTTACAAAATGAGCCTTAACTTAAAAAAACTCATTTTTGCCACATTGGGACTAGTTAACCGGAACCACCCACTCCTCTCTTTTGCCCAACGTCCCCTCTTGAGAGGGGCAGGGGGAGTGTCACACGCAAACCCACACCACACTAGATCTCCGGAAATCTCCTCTCAAAATCCTACATTCAAAAAAACGCTAGGCGTGAGGCTGATTAAAACCAGGTCGCGATATTCAGGAAGGGGCTGATCAGATGTTTGAAGCGTTCGTTCCAGGAAAGGAATACTCAATTTACGGGTCTTTACATTTTCCCGTCCATATACATTGAAGACTGAAAGCCCGACTTGTCCGGTGACCTTACCAATTGAAAAATTATAAGCAGCGGCGACATCCAAACGATGGTAGGCCGGAAGCCTACTATAATTCGTTCGGTCTTTTGTTACAGCGAAATCTTCTATTTTGCCAGCAGCATCCTTGTAATACGTGATGTCGTATTTCGGGAATGGTCTGCCCGAGCCATACACCCAGGAGGAAGACAAATCCCACCGGCTAAGCTTAAGCATGTTCACGAGTTTTATTTCGTGTCGCTGATCCTGTAGCGCAGGAAAGAATGCACCATTTTCAATTGTGGGAAATGAGTTGAGGGACTTGCTCCAGGAATAACTTAACCAACCTTTATAAATTCCGGCTTCTTTTTGAAGGAGAAAATCGACTCCGCTCATCCTTCCTTTGCCATTGATGAACAACCCCTCGTCCAAAAATCCTTCTTTAACAAAATAAGGGACTGGATTAAATTCAACCACACCTTCAAGATCTTTATAATAGGCTTCAACGTCAAATAGAAAATCACCCACTTTATACGTAGCCCCTAGGACATAATGATTGGATTTCACTATGGGGATTCCATCCTTGTTGGAAAAAGCCCAAAAATTTTGAATGCCATTGTAAGGATCATCATACTGCACCTGATTGACGAATTGATAATAATTACCAACAGCCGATTTCAAATTAAATTTGCTATTTATTTTATAGGTCAGGCCCAGGCGTAGCTCCCTGTACCACTCCTGGTTGATTTCATGATGATTTGATCGTATACCCGCTGATGCACTTAATTTTTTAGTAATGTTAATTTTCGCGGTTGTATATAAACTTCCAATGTTACCCTTGTCGTTTCTTTCATCAGCAACTTGCTCGTTTGCTGAGGT
Organism: uncultured Bacteroidota bacterium; assembly: GCA_963837415.1. Lineage (GTDB taxonomy): Bacteria > Bacteroidota > Bacteroidia > Cytophagales > Cyclobacteriaceae > Chryseolinea. Next base: position 1,766,836 of record CAWING010000013.1, read on the forward strand.
CTTGTAATGGATTTTATACGCCATCCCCGATATCCCAAATTCCAAGGTAATTTTTTCGCTGATCAACCACTCATTGTCAATGGCTAAGTTGGAATCATCAACTCTATTTTCCTGATGGAAATCAAAGTTACCTTCCTGGTTATAATTCGTTGAGTCAAGTTTGTAATTGTAAACAAAATCATATGTCCTGAAAAAATTGGATCCTGAAAGCTTTAGATTTGAATATAACTTTCCATTCCACTGGCGGCCCCACCGTATACTTACGCCGTTGTTTCCCCATACCGTATTTTCCGTTAAGGTCTCTTTAAAGGAGATCTGTCTTGCTACATCTGAAATCGAGTCGGTTTTATCGCCGGAGAGATTGTCCTTTCCTCCGTAAATGCTAAGGGCAATGTTATCCTTTCGGGATGGACGATACGTGATTTTCGAATTGAAATCATAAAAATAAAATTGAGGTTCAATGGCATCGAGCTTTGCGTTTTCAAACGGTCGCTTGATTTGCTCATCATTATTTCTCGAAATGTTGAATAGCTTTTTATAAAGACTGCTTTGAATGATATCGGAATAAGCTCGTCTCGTGGAAAATAGCAAGGATACCTTTTGACCAATTGGAATTTCTATGGTGGCATTGGTGCTTACCATATTTATCCCGAAGTTTCCTTTCGTATAATTTGTGCTTCCGGATTTTCCTGTGATATCAACGACACCTGAAACACGTCCTCCATACTTCGCGTCGAAGCCGCCTTTGTAGATTTGAACATCCTTAATAATGTCTGCATTGATAGCGCTGAACACTCCGAAGAAATGATCCAAATGATAAATCGTAAACCCGTCCAACAAGATTAAATTTTGACTGGGAATAGACCCACGGATAACCAGTCCAGCTGAAGATTCATTCGTGCCGCTTACACCAGGTAACAACTGTAACGTTCTAAAGATGTCATGTCCTCCTAAGGATGGTAGACTAGTAAGTGCTTTTGGATCAAAGGCCGACTTGCTAATCTTCTCGGTTACTTCTAACGGTGATTCATATTGATCGGTAATGATAACAACATCCAAAACCTTGCGATCACTTTGAAGAGGAATGGATATGTTTGATAAATCCGCTACTTCATTTAATCTTATTTTTTTTGAAAGATATCCTAAATACTGGATCGTTAGACTACACGTATCATTGGGAATTCGTACGAGCGTAAAAAAACCATCGGTGTTACTAGTTGTACCTGCATTAGAACCGGTAAGGCGAACGGTAGCATTGGGCAAGGTCTCCCCTGTCTCTTCGTCTTTAATAACTCCGGACGCATTGAAATTAAATCTGGTCGGTGTAGTACTTGTTGAGATAGCTTGACGAGGAATGATGATTATTTTTCCATGAAATAGTTGGTGTGTGAGAGCCGTGTTAGCGAGAATTAAAGCAAGTGCTTCATTTAAAGGAACCTTGTCGAGACGTTGATTAACAATAACTTTCTCCACCAGTTGATTGTCATAGGCGATCTTAACTTTATAATTGCTGCGGATTTTTTTTAAGACTTCACCAAGTGTAACATTTTCGAAATTTTCATCTACAACTATGTCTTGAGCGCATAATGGGCTCGTTGCTAGAAACAAAAGAATCAAAAAAACATTTCTTAACACTACGAGGAATGGATTTGGCGCCTCTTGCTTAACGAATACCTCTGGGAGTAAATACGTCACTCAACAAAAATTTTATTTCCGCCTTTCTTGTATTGTAATGACATGGGTTGGAATATCAGTCGCAAAGCTTCATCCAGATCTTTATTATTAAAATAGCCTGTGTAGATCCTTGGTGTTTTGCTTTCATAAATTATTTGAATGTCAAATTGTCGTTCAAGTTCAGCAAGTACTTTTTCCAGAGGCACGCCATCAAAATAGAAATCTCCTTTAATCCAGGAAGCTTCCTTTTCGGAATCGAATTTTGCAACAGGTGCGAAAGTATTGTCCTTCGTTCGGGTAGCTTCACCTGCCTTCAGTTCAATGTGTTGCCCACCGTTGTTAGTAACTTCGACAGATCCGGTAAAGCAGGCTACCTCAAGAGCTCGATCCCTCTCATTAACATTGAAGGTTGTTCCTACGACAATTACAATGCCATAATCACTTTGCACTTCAAAAGGACCTCCTTTTATGACGCTAAAAAAAGCTTCGCCTTTAAGATGTACTTTTCTCTCGTCGTTCTGATTAAATGCCCGATACGTTATTTCTGAGTCTGCATTCAACCAAACCTGTGAGCCATCGGGCAGGATGTGCGAGACCTGTTGACCTTTAGGTGCCAGGACGGTTTCAGGCCTAGTAAATAAAAAATAGAAAGTTACAATCAATACTATAGAGGCTGCAATGCTGATAAAGATGTACGGATTTAATCGGACAACCTTAGCCAATTTCTTTTCTTCAAGTTTGGAGGACAAAAGTTCCCAGGCTTCTGCCTTCGTCCGTTTTTCATGCACTTTAAGTTCGGCGGACTTAGAGATGATTTTTTTGAGATCGGCTAAATCCGTATCACCTTGGATTTTCTTGTCCAAATCTTCAGAAGATAACCTCCCTTCCATCCACTCTTTTATCAAATCCTCTCGTTTCATCCCTAAATTTTATGTTCGATTTTTTTTAATAGATGTTCAAGGGCTTCATGCATCCGTTTTTCAACTGCTTTTACACTTATTTCAAGCTTATCGGCTATTTCTTTATAAGTTAATTCATCAATACGGTTCATCAAAAATACCACCCGTTGTTTTTCGGGAAGTGAGCCGATAGCTTCTTCCAACTTTAGGGCAAATTCATCTTTCTCCATTACATATTCAGGAGATTCGTGGGTGGTATGGGGCTGATCTTTTAATTTAAATTCAAAGCGGGTTTTAGCACTTTTAAAATGGTTTATGGCTAAGTGATTGGCGATGGTGAACAATAGGTTTTGCACAGTTTCCAATTTTATGGTACTGCGTTTTTCCCAGGTCTTAAGAAAAACTTCCTGGACCAGATCTTCGGCTAAGTCAATGTCACCAAGTTTATAGTAGAGGAAATTCTTAACCGCATTATAATGCTCGTCAAAAACTTGTTTGAATTCCCTCAGTTCCATAGTGTGGAATTTACCAAACTTAAAGCGAATACAATGGATAAGTACGGCAAGTATTACCTATCCTGCGGCAAATTGATGCTCTGTTCTGTAGCAGTAATTTAATGCCATAGCTCAGGTGCAGGGTAGGAAATTGGAATTGAGTTGATTTGTAGCTTGAGTATACCACCCCTATCTTTGTGCATGTTTTCGCGACTTCTATTTTTACCGCTGGCATTAATCACTGTATCTGTGTCTGCTCAATACATTCCTAAGTTTGATGTACAGGGCCACCGTGGGGCTAGGGGTTTGATGCCCGAGAACACAATTCCTGCGTTCTTACTTGCCATTGATTCTGGCGTGACGACCCTTGAACTTGATGTGGTAGTTACAAAAGATAAAGAGCTTGTGGTTTCACATGAGCCATGGATGTCGGCTGCTATTTGTTTGGATCCTTCAGGCAACCCGTTTCAAACGAAGGATGAAAAGAAATTTAACATATACCAATTAACATACGATGAAATAAGGCAATTCGATTGTGGTTCGAAGGGTAACAAAGATTTTCCAAGGCAGGAGAAAATGCAAATTTCCAAACCACTGCTTGGTGATGTTATAGCAGCTGTGGAAAATCATATTAAAAGTTACGCCTCTTATGAAGTTGATTATAATATTGAAATCAAAAGCACACCTGAATGGGACAAAAAATTCCATCCATCGGTCGAAGAATACTCTGATCTGGTTTACAATCTGGTTGATCAATACATCCCTTTAGAGCGACTTATCATTCAGTCTTTTGATTTCAGGGTACTAAAGTATTGGCACAAAAAGTATCCGCATATAAGGCTGGCCGCGTTAGTGGAAAATACGAAATCAATAGAAGCCAATCTCAAAGCTTTGGGATTTAAGCCCTCCATATACAGTCCCTATTTCAAGCTTCTTTCCAAGGAAAAAGTTAGTTACCTGCGCCAACAAAGAATCCGTGTAATTCCTTGGACTGTAAATGAGGTATCCGATATGCTTTCCCTTAAGGGTATGGGTGTTGATGGATTTATAACCGATTATCCGGACCGGGCCAGAAAGTATAAGATGACACTGAACATTCAGCGGAATTAAAAATTAGTGATAAGGATTCAGAATATCCTTCTAGTCAATTTCAAAAAAACTTTCCGTTTACAAACGACTAAAATGAGTATCATTGCAAAAAATTTTGTCAATGAAAAGATATGATGTATACGGAATTGGAAATGCTATCGTAGATATTGTTACGGAAGTGGATCATGATTTTTTTGTTAAGAATAATGTCGAGAAAGGGGTAATGACGTTAGTCGATGAGAAACGTCAGCTGGAGTTGATGAAGGCTATTGACATGAAGAAGAGTAAAATGACTGGGGGTGGATCGGCGGCCAATACGGTAGTGGCTGTTAATCAATTTGGAGGGAAAACGTATTACTCTTTGCTTGTGGCTCATGATGACTTTGGAAAATTCTTTCTAGAAGATCTTAGTCGGAATGGTGTTGATACAAATTTGAAATTTGATGATTGCCCTCCAGGACATACTGGTCGATGCCTTGTAATGACCACCCCAGACGCTCACCGTACGTTAAATACCTTTTTGGGCGTAAGTTCATTTCTATCTACCCAACATTTGAATGAAGTTGCAATTAAAGATTCTTCTTTTGTTTACCTCGAGGGTTATCTGGTGGCAAGTCCAAAAGGTCTTGAAGCTATTAAAGAAGCGAAAAGGATTGCGGAACGTAATAAAGTAAGCGTAGCCTTAACGTTTTCCGATCCCAGCATGGTGAAATATTTTCCTAAGCAAATGGAAGAAATCGTAGGCGCCAGTGTAGACTTGCTTTTTTGCAATGATGAAGAAGCCATGATCTTTACAGGGACTTCATCGGTAGTAGAAGCTCGTCAGAAGTTAAAGCAGGTAGCCAAGAAATTCGTCATTACGTTAGGAGCGAATGGGGCACTTATTTTTGATGGTGATACTTTTATAAATATTGAACCATACAAGGTAGAGGCAATTGATACGAATGGTGCCGGCGATATGTTTTCAGGAGCATTTTTATATGGGATTACCCATGAGCATACGTACGCTGAAGCGGGCAAACTCGCCTCGTTGGCCTCTTCTAAAGTTGTCACCCAATTTGGACCTCGGCTCGAAACACCCCAGGTAAAAAAGGTATTCATGGAGTTAAGAAGCATTAAGGGCTTTCTTGGCGAAAAGCGCCCATTGGGTTGTAAATCCAAAAAATCCTGGGCATCTTTGCAGCCCTTTTTAATTTAGTGTTAACTATAAAGCGATGAAACGTACATTTCAGCCTTCCCGCACAAAAAGAAAGAATAAACACGGGTTCCGTGAAAGAATGGCTACTGCCAATGGCCGCAGAGTACTGGCAAACCGTAGGAAAAATGGCCGTAAGAAACTTACTGTTTCAAGCGAGAAAACAGTAAAGCACAAATAGTCCCATTCGGGCTCTTTTGAACCCCAGGGCGAGATTTATTAATTTCAATCATGGGGAAATTTACGTTCCAAAAGGAGGAAAGGCTCTTTAAAGAGAAAACTATAAAGGAACTTTTCGAACAGGGTTCCTCTTTTTATTTATATCCATTCAAGGTTTTTTTTATGCAGAACCCTGACAAGGAGTACCCTTTTCACCAGATTCTTATTTCCGTTTCTAAAAAAAATTTTAAGCGAGCGGTCGATCGAAACCTTATTAAACGGCGAATCCGCGAAGCGTATCGCCTGAATAAGAATCGACTATCTGATCAAAACAAGTTGCTCATTGCTTATATTTATAGTGTCAAAGAAATCTTGCCTTCAGCGCAAATTCATGAAAGGTTAGTAAAGACGTTCAAACGTTTTGATTATGTGGAGAAGAATTAAATGGCCGGTTATTGTAATCATTTTTTCTGCTATCGGATTGGCGCTTCAGAAGCCTGCAGAAAAATATTTCGACATTGCTAAGAGCCTTGATATTTTCGCAACTCTTTTTAAAGAGGTTAATGCCTATTATGTCGATGAAGTAGATCCTCAAAAACTCATTCGACAAGGAATCGAAGGTATGCTCGAATCACTCGATCCCTATACGGACTACATTTCGGAAGACGAATTGGAGACTTTTCAAATAACCACAACGGGTCAGTATGGTGGTATTGGCGCATTGATAGGCGTTGTTAATAAAAGGACGGTTGTCACCCATCCCTATAAAAATTTTCCGGCCTATAAAACGGGTATAAAAGTCGGTGATGAAATCATTTCCATAAATGGTAAAAATATCGAGAATAAGACTACCACTGAAATCAGTTCGTTATTAAAGGGGCAGCCCAAAACAGAGTTAGAGTTGAAAATAAAACGTTTTGGTAAAGCCGACCTTATCAGCTTTAAATTAGTGAGGGAAAAAATCAGCATAACAAATCTTGCTTTTTCCGGAATGGTTGAACCCGAGATCGGATATGTTCGGCTCGATGACTTTACTCCTGGCGCTTCCCGGGAAGTATCTGACGCGGTTGTAAGTTTAAAACAGAAAGGAGCAAAGAAAATAATCCTCGATTTGCGCAATAATCCAGGTGGTCTGTTGAATGAGGCTGTAAATATTGTGAGTCTGTTTATACCCAAAGGTCAAGAAGTGGTTTCCACGAAAGGTAAAATGGAAGAATGGAATAAGACTTATAAAACGTTGAATGCTGCTATTGATACAAAAATGCGAATGGTCATTCTGGTAAGTGAAGGAAGTGCTTCAGCTTCGGAAATAGTAGCCGGTGCGTTGCAGGATTATGACAGAGCTATATTGATCGGTCAAAGAACTTTTGGAAAAGGATTGGTACAAACGACTCGGCCTTTAGCGTATAATTCTCAACTGAAAGTGACAACGGCAAAATATTATATTCCAAGCGGTCGATGTATTCAGGCTCTGGATTATACCCACCGCAAAGATGACGGTTCCGTTGACCGGGTTGCAGATTCGTTAAAGGTAGAATTTAAAACAAAAACAGGAAGAAAGGTTTATGATGGTGGTGGGTTGGATCCGGATGTAAAAGTTGAAGAGGAGTATGTGGGCACGATTACTTCAGCCTTGATTACCTCAGGGTTAATTTTCGAGTTTGCATCGAAATATTGTGCAGAGCGTCCGGTAAAACCTGATCTCAAAGCATTTCAACTTACTGAAAAAGATTTCGCGAATTTTTTGGCGTATTTAAAAGAGCAAAAGTTTTCATATACAACTTCCGTGGAAGAAAACATGACGAAATTGATTGAAACAGCTAAGAAGGAACGCTATTATAACGAACTCGATAATGAATTGAATGATTTGAGGAATAAAATGGCGTCCAGTAAATCCGGGGATTTTATTAATCATAAAGCAGAGATCATCGAAATTTTACAGGAGCAAATAGCTTTTCACTATGATTTAAATGAAGGTCAAGCCGAAGTTTCTTTGAGGCACGACAAAGCTATTACGGAAGCACGTAAAGTATTACAGGATTCGTTAAACTACAATAAGTTACTTTCTTCAAATTGACCGGATGGCTTTAATTTTAAGTATTGAAACTTCTACCACAGTTTGTTCCGTTGCCATACATGAAAGCCAGAAATTAATCGCTGTCATCGAAATTCATCAGGAATATTCGCATGCATCCAAATTAGCAACGTTAGTGGATGAAGTAGCCAGACTTGCAGGCATCAAATTGCATCAGTTAAATGCGGTAGCTGTTTCTTCCGGTCCTGGATCTTATACAGGCTTGCGTATCGGCACCTCGTTAGCAAAAGGACTTTGCTATGCACTCGAGGTTCCTTTAGTTGCCGTTAATGCATTAATGCTACTGGCTTATAAAATAAGCAGCACCAACACGTCAAATTCATTTCTTTGCCCTATGATTGATGCCCGACGCATGGAAGTATATTGTCAGGTATTTGATTTTAATTTGGTTGAGAAGGAATTCATAACGGCAAAGGTTATTGATGAGCACAGTTTTGAAAATTATCTGGATATTAAACCTGTAATTTTTTTCGGGAGTGGCGCAGAGAAATCCAGCCAAGTTATAATTCACGATAACGCCAGGTTTCTGTCCAGTATAAGTCCGTCTGCTATCCAGCTTG
>CAWING010000013.1:1780000-2129778 GCA_963837415.1 uncultured Bacteroidota bacterium
TCCGTGTCCGAGAGGGAAAGAACCCAGACCTGCAGCTAAGGTCCCAAAATCTACACTAAGTTGAACTAAGGCGGTTCAGTTGCTTAGACAGCCAGGATGTTTGCTTGGAAGCAGCAATTCATTTAAAGAGTGCGTAACAGCTCACTGGTCGAGCGACAGAGCATCGATAATAATCGGGCATCAAGTGTAGTACCGAAGCTCAGGATTTCAGTAGCAATACTGGAGTGGTAGGGGAGCATTCTATCAGCGGAGAAGCTATCTGGTAATGGATGGTGGAGCAGATAGAAAAGCAAATGTAGGCATAAGTAACGATAAGGCAGGCGAGAAACCTGCCCACCGATAGACTAAGGGTTCCGCGGCAATGCTAATCAACCGCGGGTAAGTCGGGACCTAAGCAATACCCGAAAGGGGAATGTGATGGACAATGGGTTAATATTCCCATACTAGCGTATCGAGCGATGGAGAGAAGGAGGAGTGATAGCTCCGCGCCCTGACGGACATGGGCGTTAAAAGGCGTAGGTATAGATTCTGCAGGTAAATCCGCAGAGTTTGCTGAAACCCAACAGTACGGGGAGGCTTCGGCCGAACTGATAGAGAGCGTAAGCAGACTTCCGAGAAAATCTTCTAAGCATATTGATACGGTACCCGTACCGCAAACCGACACAGGTAGTCAAGGAGAGAATCCTGAGGTGCTCGAGTGAGTCATGGCTAAGGAACTAGGCAAATTAACCCTGTAACTTCGGGAAAAGGGGTGCCTCGCCCTGTAGCAATACAGAGCAGGTCGCAGAGAAATGGCCCAGGCGACTGTTTAACAAAAACACATGGCTTTGCGAAATCGAAAGATGAAGTATAAGGCCTGACACCTGCCCGGTGCTGGAAGGTTAAGGGGGGATGTTAGTGAGGGTAACCTTGCGAAGCATTGAACTGAAGCCCCAGTAAACGGCGGCCGTAACTATAACGGTCCTAAGGTAGCGAAATTCCTTGTCGGGTAAGTTCCGACCTGCACGAATGGTGTAACGATCTGGGCACTGTCTCAGCCATGAGCTCGGTGAAATTGTAGTCACGGTGAAGATGCCGTGTACCCGTCACGGGACGGAAAGACCCCATGCACCTTTACTATAGCTTCGCATTGACATTGGGTAGATGATGTGTAGGATAGGCGGGAGGCGATGATCCTGGGGCGCTAGCCTTAGGGGAGTCAACGGTGAAATACCGCCCTTTATTTATCTGATGTCTAATCCCAACAAAATTGGGAGACAGTGCGTGGTGGGTAGTTTGACTGGGGTGGTCGCCTCCGAAAGTGTATCGGAGGCTTTCAAAGGTATGCTCAGTACGCTTGGTAACCGTACGTGGAGTGCAATAGCATAAGCATGCTTGACTGTGAGACAGACAAGTCGATCAGGGTCGAAAGACGGATATAGTGATCCGGTGGTTCTGCATGGAAGGGCCATCGCTCAAAGGATAAAAGGTACGCTGGGGATAACAGGCTGATCTCCCCCAAGAGCTCACATCGACGGGGAGGTTTGGCACCTCGATGTCGGCTCGTCACATCCTGGGGCTGGAGAAGGTCCCAAGGGTTAGGCTGTTCGCCTATTAAAGTGGCACGCGAGCTGGGTTCAGAACGTCGTGAGACAGTTCGGTCCCTATCTGTGATGGGCGTAGGAAGTTTGAGAGGCTCTGACCTTAGTACGAGAGGACCGGGTTGGACCAACCGCTGGTGTACCGGTTGTGGCGTCAGCTGCATCGCCGGGTAGCTACGTTGGGAGTGGATAAGCGCTGAAAGCATCTAAGCGCGAAACCCACCTCAAGATGAGACTTCCATAAAGGGACGTCAGAGACTATGACGTTGATAGGCTGCAGGTGTAAAGGCAGAAATGTCAAAGCTGAGCAGTACTAATTACCCGAACGCTTCAGATAAAGAAACAATTTTATCAATAAAGAACGAACCACCTGTGTGCTCGCTGCAATACTTTTGAGCTTATACACTGCTCTTTCATCAATACATGTCAACGATATTGAAAAGGGTCGACAGTCCACAGACTACAGACCACAGCAATGCATCAGCTAGCTGTGACCGTGGTCAGTGGACCGTGGACTAACTAAAGATCTTAAGGTGACTATAGCGGTGGGGATCACCTCTTCCCATTCCGAACAGAGCAGTTAAGCCCACCAGCGCTGATGGTACTAGGATAAAACCCGGGAGAGTAAGTCGTTGCCTATCTTTTATTATAAAAGCCCCCGAGTAATCAGGGGCTTTTTTTGTTTTGTAGGATTCTAAAAAAAGTCAACAGTCCACTGACCACAGTCCACAGCCGAGTAGCAGCAACTGTGGACCGTGGACTGCTTAAGCTCACCAGCGTGATGGGCGGGAGAGTAAGTCGTTGCCTATCTTTTATTTTCAAAGTCCCGAGTAATCAGGGGCTTTTTTGTTGACCAGAAAGCTTAAAGCTCTCACGGATCCAGGATCATGTTTTGGAGTTTAAGATGTTAAGGTACCCTGACCTGTCAGTGGGGAATCATCTTCTGATGAACCGAAGTTAGCTCGCAGCGTAGAGGATACGTTGTAATGGCTCTACCAGCATGTCATTGTTCAAAAAGGGAGTTAAATGCGGGATGTGTTTCTCAAGTTCATAGCTGCGAGAATTGTAATTCAAAACGGCAAAAACCAATTAGCAGATTCTTTTTTTGACCTTCAAAAATTCAAGGCAACTTTATATATACGTCTTTAGCGCAGTTACCAGCATATGAAGGGCACTTTCAAAACGATGGTTGTTAGGAATGATCAGATCTGCATTGTGCTTTAGTGGCTCAATCAGAGATTCATAAATGGGCATAACATGATTATGATAGCGGTATAAAACATCATCAAGATCATAACCGCGTTCTTCATTGTCACGTCTTATTCTGCGACTAAGCTTAAGATAATCTTTAGCTTCAATGAAAATTTTAAGATCCAATTCTTTTTCAATCTCTGGAAAGTATTGAACAAAGAGCCCTTCAACAATTAAAATGGGCGCGGACTTAAACTCTAAAACTTCTGGGGCCGCTTTGGGATTATTAAAAGTATATTCCTTTTTAAGGAGAGTTTCACCTCTCTTTAATTTCAAAATATCTTCATGAAGTTGTGTACGATCGATGGCTTCGGGTAAATCAAAATTCTTTACGCCCTGTTCATCGATCTGTTGGGTTTCACGGGGTTTATAATAATGGTCCTGAGAAATCAGACAAATATGCTCTGGCCGGAAGTGTGAGGATAACGCTTTAATAAAATACGTTTTCCCTGAGCCACTACCGCCAGTAATGCCGATGGTATAAGGTTGAGGCATAAAGTAAAAGCACCAAATTACGAATAACTTCTAACGGGAGATAGCAAGATTTTTTAAGTATTGCTCCAATTTCTTTACCGCAATCGCCCGATGACTCATTACACTCTTTTCCGGAAGACTCATTTCGGCAAATGTTTTTAAATACCCTTCAGGGATAAACACAGGATCATAGCCAAACCCTGAAGTTCCCCTGCGTTCGCTTATGATATGTCCATTAACAGCCCCTTCAAAAAAAACAGGTTTGTCCTCAACGCCCAGAAGTGCTATGACGGTCCTGAACCTTGCTTTTCGATTTGATTTTGATTGAAGATTTTTAAGCAACAGGTTGATGTTGTCGTCTGTACTTCTATGGTCTCCCGCGTACCTTGCAGAGAATACGCCAGGTTCGCCATTTAAGGATTCAACTTCTAACCCTGTGTCATCTGCGAAACAGGGAACGTTATAATGGTCAAAAACAAATTCGGCTTTTTGTAAAGAATTACCCTCAAGAGTAGGTCTTGTTTCGGGCAATTCCTCAAAACAACCAATTTCTTTTAAGCTGACTATATTAAGTTTAAGATCAATAATATTACGGATCTCATTGATCTTATAAGGATTGTTAGTTGCTATGCATAGTAAATTCAAATCTTAACTTTTCTACTTGAGGTGATATCCAATCAGCAACTAATTCATAACATGATTTTTTTAACAGATACAAGAGTATCACGGTGTCACTATCTCAGTAAAATCAACCTCCACAATAATGTTAGCATTTGGAGGAATGACTTGCTGACTTTGAACGGAAGCACCCTGAGGGCCGAATCCCAATCCCGAGGGTATGTAAAAAGTCGCCTTTGAACCTACCTGAATTTTTTGAAGACCGATTATCAGACCACGGGCGATTTGATCGATAACACGATTGTAATAATCTTCTGTGGGTTCATAATCAACTTGAGCTGCAACATTGGCATCATTTGTCAGCAATCTGTAAGTGGCTTTGAATTTTACTTTGTCATACCATGAGGGTTGTGCCCCAGCGCCTGGGCTTGTAATAATATAACGAACACCCGTTGTATCTTTAATAGCATCAATACTTTTTGAATCAAGATACGTATCAATAGCCACGGTATCAGAACCAAGCAGTTGCTTTTCCTGGGTTGATTCTATAACATCTTTAAATTTAATGTCAAACCTCAATGTCGAATTCGGTGGAATTGAGCTTTGGCCCTGAGCACCATAACCTAAGGCAGAAGGAATCAGTAGAATAGCTTCCGACCCTTCAGGAAGTGTTGTTAAAGCATCTCGCCACCCGCCGATATATTCCGATACCTTTAATTTTGTATTTCCCTGATCGAAGGTCGTGCCAGTAGAAAATAATCTTCCGACATAATCGATATCGACTGTACTATTTAGTTGAGCAGGAGGCTTGTTACCCAGTTTAGTAACGACCATACGCACGCCGCTAGGGTTTTCTATAGCAGAAAGTCCTTCCGCAACTAGATAGTTATCAATCGCCGCTACCTCTTGAAGAAATTGCTCATATTGATCTGGTACGTCAGCCGACTCGTTACAAGAACCAATGACAACAGACACACCAATTAAAAGCACAGATAAGCTCCTCAGATTCATTTTCATACAAATTCGTTTTTATTTACAAGTTCTCGTCGTTTGATCAAATTCTCCACCAAAACCTAACAGCTCGACATCAAATATTAAAATTGCATCAGGAGGAATAGCTCCAGGATAACCTTGCGGTCCATAGGCTAAGCCCGATGGAATATAAAAAGTTGCTGAGTCTCCAATACCGAGCATAGGGATACCCAGTTTCCATCCAGGTATTACGCCGTTTAATGGAAAAGCAACTTTTTCTGATTGATCAAACACTTTACCATCTTTCAAAAATTTTCCACGATATTTTACTTCAACACAATTTTCAACGGTTGGCTTAGAGCCGCCTTTGTTGGTGTGAATTACATACTTAAGCCCACTGGTGTCTTGTTGGGCAGTAATATTATTTTCGCTTAAATATTTAGTAATGATGTTGTCATCTTTTGCCACCTGACCGGTTTTCTTCTTTTCCATGATCTCCGTTTGAAACTCCCGGAACTTATCCATTGTCATGATGTTCTTTACATCGATAAAATAGGAAAGATTTAAAGTTGTATCTACACCTTTAGGAAGCGGACCTCCCACAATATCTTTAAAAAACTTAGTCACTGGCATTGTTAAACTAATGCTATCACCTTTTGAAAGCATTCTGAACATCTGCACCATACCGTTTTCATTTCCCATTGCCGATGTATCTGAAATCATAACGGCGGAAGGCATGCCTTCTGTATGCGTATTGTTCCAAGTCGAGTCTTTGGAATCTTTTAATAAATAGTCGAAGACAAGTATTTCTTCTTTTTTCGGTGTAACTCCATCACCGGCTTTAACCACGGTGAACTTGAAACCATTGGGAGTTTCTTTTTCAGTTTTAGTGTTACAGGCTATACAAAGCATCAAAGTCAATCCGATCAGCACATTTGAAATTGAAATTCTATTCATAGTATTTTAGTTAGACAGTTTATAATTAAAAAAAGTTGTAAAGTGAGCATCTATTCATTTATCAGTTGGTCCTTGTACTTGGGTAATAGTTCAAGGAATTTTTTTACAGTTTGTTCAAGTGTTAATGTTGTTTGTCCCCCCGCAGCATTGCGGTGTCCTCCCCCATCAAAATGCGTTCTGGCCATCTCGTTGACTGAAAAGCTGCCAAGTGACCGCAAAGAAAGCTTGATATTTTCTTTTCGATCAGAAAAGAGGACGGATAGTCGAATTCCCTTAATGGAGAGTCCATAGTTTACTAGCCCTTCGGTATCACCAGTTTGTGATCCAAAACGTTTTAGTTCATCGGCTGTCAACACGATGTAAGCCGTGCGATATTCCGGCATCACTTGAAGCTTCTCGCTCAATACATAACCCAATAAACGTAGTCGCTCTATAGTGTTAGTGTCATAAACGAGCTTCGAAACCCGGTAAGGATTAGCACCGCGCTTGACCAACTCCGAAGCTACTTGGAAAACTTTATAGCTGGTATTTGAGTGTCTGAAACTTCCTGTATCTGTCATTATACCGGCGTATAAACAGTCGGCAATGTTACAGTCCACCAGTTCTTTGTCGCCTAATTCAACGATTAACTCATACACTAACTCGGCTGTTGAGGCTGCCGTATCATCCCATTGTTCATAATCGGCAAACTTTTCCGGGTCAAGATGATGATCAATTAACACTTTCTTTGCGGATGATCTTCGTACCATTTCACCCAATTCATTTATGCGATTCAGGCTCGAAAAATCCAAACAAAAAATGGCATCTGCCTGATCAATAAATTGAGCTGCTTTTTCCGGTTTATCTTTTTGAAAGATGAGAACATCCTTATTTCCAGGCATCCACGATAAAAAATCCGGATAATCGCTGGGTGTAATGACTTTAACTGAATGCCCCTTTTTTTTCAGGTATTGTGCTAATCCAAGGGACGATCCCAGCGCGTCTGCGTCTGGTTTGAAATGGGTCAAAATGACCGCCTTGCGTGGTTTATTGATGTATTCTTTGAAGTCTTGGATCTTTTCCATGGCTTACTAAAAAGCAAGTGGCAAAAATGATGAATTTTAGCGGGTAGTCAATGCTTAAGGATCAATAGTTCAACTCATTACGCTTAATGAAGCGTAAAAACTGTTGAACAGTTAATAACACTATGCACTATTATGCTATTTTTGCGGCCATTCATGTTGACCTTTAAAAATTTAAGTAACTAAGAAATTATTCGCTATGGCAGGAAAAAGGACTTTTACAATGCTCAAACCAGACGCTGTTCTCGCCTCAAATACTGGAGCTATTGCCAAGCTAATTGAAGAGAGTGGCTTCCGCATTGTTGCGATTAAGAAAACTCTGCTAAGTCCGGAACGCGCCGGGGAATTTTATGCTATTCATAAAGAACGTCCGTTTTATAAAGACCTTTGTAAATACATGTCCTCTGGTGCCATTGTACCTATGATTCTGGAGAAGGAGAATGCCGTTGAAGACTTTCGAAAGCTAATCGGTGCAACTGATCCTGCGAAAGCAGCACCCGGGACTATCCGCAATTTGTTTGCTAAGTCCATAGAAGCAAATGCCATTCATGGTTCTGACAGTGACGAAAATGCAGCTATTGAAGCGAATTTTTTCTTTTCAAATTTGGAGCGGTTTTGATTAGTTTCAAGTTTTGAGTTTCTAGTTTAGTCCCCGCTAGTTTTTAGTATTCAGTTCGGGAAGATCAAAATCATCCAGGGCGCTTTTTTCTTGCATGAGGGATTCGATTTCTTCTATTTTCCGCGGAGCTGCCGCAGATAAAAGTTCATATCCGTCTTTTGTTATTAAAAAATCATCCTCAATCCTCACAGCTATTCCCCACCAGCGTTTGTCGCAGTTGGAATTCTCAGGAATGTATATTCCAGGCTCAATGGTTATAATCATATTTTCCTGAAGCCTGCCTTGGGGTATCGGATCATGTACATCCAACCCGATGTGATGGCAGCAACTATGCGGATAGTACAAATGTTTTTCACTTTCACTTTTAATAATTCCTAAATCTTTTAACCCCTTGTTGATGACGCTCCGAGTGACCATCGTAAGTTCCGGTGTGGTAATTCCAGGTTTGCAAACTTTCATTGCTTCTTCCTGAGCTTTCAACACTAATTCATAAATCTGTTTTTGCTCAGCAGAAAATTTTCCGGAAACCGGTATCGTCCGCGTTACGTCTGCCGTGTAACCATGAAACTCTGCCCCAAGATCCATTAGGATCAATTCGCTTTTTGAAATATTGGGTTTATAATTTTCGATGTAGTGAAGAATACATCCATTGTGTCCTCCCCCTACGATAGACGGATACCCCAGGTCCTCTGCTTGATACTTCTTAAAAACGAATTCATGGATTCCTTGGATTTCGCGTTCAGACATACCTGGCTTAATAGCTTTCATAACTTCACGCTGGCCGATACACGATATGTTGATTGCCTTACGGATCAATTCCAATTCTTCCTTCGTTTTTGTTCCTCGCAGGGAGCCAATTAATTGCGAAAGTTCCTTTGTATTCAGATTATTTTTTTTTGATTCCAGGGAGACACTTAACGCTTCTTTCGAGGGATAATTTACTTTCTGTTTAAATTGATCGATCAGGTTATAAAGGTCGGAAGAATCACTTGGGTCGTCGCGCACATCGTTCTTGAAGTCGGTGAATAAAATAACATCGAATTTTGAAAAATCAATATTGTACTTTCTGAATTCTGTATTGTTGAAAGCCTGATTTAAACCCAATTTTAATTTTACACCTTCATCGCCAAGTCTCCTTCCGGTCCACATTTCGGCCAGTTCGTTTCGGGGCTGAACAAAAATTATTTCATCATACTGAGTTCCATTATTTGAAGTTTGTTTGTCTTTAAAGATCAGAAGCACGGCATCGGGTTCTTTGTAGCCGGTCAGGTAATAAAAATTAGGATCCTGATGATACGCATAATCCACATCGTTTGCTCGGTTCCGGACGGGATTTGCAAAAAATACAGCGACAGAATTCGCTGGCAATTTTTGACGCAATGATTGCCTGCGCTCTGTGTGAAAATCCGTGACTCAGAAAATCATTGGGAAGATCGTCTGCATGTTGAGAAAGTGTACTAAACGACACGAACAAAAAAAGAATCGCTATTAATTTTTTCATTTTACCTTGCGAATTTTGTATTCCTTTGATATTCATTAGCCTAATGCTCAAACAAGTTTTCTAAGAATAAATCTAACGGATAACTTAGTTATGAAGTATAGTGTTCTCATGGGATTTCCTCCAATAAAAAGTCTTTACCTTTGCCATATTTAATCAGTTCTTTCAGATGGTATCGCTCTAATGTCAGTAGATCTTTTACTTTAAAATCACCATTCACCAGAATATTTTCAATAATGAATTCATGTTTTTCACCAAAATTAATCAATGAATATTTCTTGCCCGTGCGAAGCACATCAAATGAAAGCCCAGCCATTTTCCTTTTAAAATTTAATCTTAATAATGTGCAAATCGCTTGTTTATAAATCCTCCTCCCTTTCCAGCATTAAAATAGACGCCTGAGGGACTATAAAATATTTTTCATCTTCATACATAACTTCAATCGCTCCTTTTTGTAAGAAAATAGCAAGATCACCCTCTTGCGCCTGTAGAGGAAGGTATTTCACTTGGTCATCTTTTCCTTTCCACATATCATCTTCATCAATGGGCATGGGAAGGGGATAACCAGGTCCTACTTTAATAACATAGCCACTTTGAATTTTTTCTTTTTCCTGAACGCCAGGAGGAAGATATAAGCCCGAAGACGTTTTATCGGTTTGTTTAGCAGGTTTGATCAGAACGCGATCACCTACGACAATTAGTTTTTTAAGTCTGTTTTCCCCTGTTGTTTTCATGGACATTATTATTCAAAAAGATCTGCCTGCTCGCCCGACCGATCGATCAACCGTTGATCAATGCTCTTCGGCGGCTTTAGGCCTAATACCTTGAAACGTTCCAAGCTCTTTACGAGGTTCCCATTTCCTGTAGTTAATTTATTCATCGCACCCTCATAGGAGGTCTGCGTTTTTTTTAGCTGTGATCCGATATCAATAAGGTCATTCGTAAACCCTACAAATTTTTCATAAAGAGATGTAGCGTGCTTTGCTATTTCCTGGGAATTTCGATTCTGATATTCTTGCTTCCAAACGTTCTTAATGAGTTGAAGTGAGGGAATGAGAAGCGTAGGACTAACAAACACGATTCTTTTTTCAAGCGCTTCTTCATACAATCTTTTTTCACTTTGAATGGCTAAAATGTAAGCAGGTTCAATCGGAATAAACATGATAATGAAATCGAGATTCCGGTCAAAAATTTTCTGATAATTTTTTTCCGAGAGACCTTTCAAATGTTGCCTCATGGAAAGAAGGTGCGCTTTAAGCGCTATAACCTTTTCCTCTTCCGTAGAAGCGTTCACAAAATTGTTATAGGCTGTTAAACTTACCTTTGAATCGATAATTACGTGTCGGTTTTCCGGCAAACGAATAATAATATCGGGTCTGAAACGACCATCTTCTGTGGTGAATGATTCTTGAATTGTAAACTCACGGTCTCTTTCCAATCCGGATTTTTCTAATATGCTTTCCAGAATAAATTCACCCCAAGCACCCTGGGTTTTTGAGTCACCTTTTAACGCTCTTGTCAGATTTTCCGCCTCTTTGGTCATCTGGACATTTAGGCGTTGAAGATTTTCCAGCTGTTCGCGCAAAGCAGAATTTCGTGTTATTGTATCCTTATGCGTGTCCTCAACCTTTTTTTCAAATTCAACAATTTTTTCACCCAGGGGTTTCAATAAATCAAACATGTTTGATTTATTCTGGTCTGTAAATTTTTTACTCTTCTCCTCAAAAATTTCATTTGCGAGATTTTTGAATTGAACGGAAAACTTCTCATTTAAATTTTCCAATTCCTTTTTCTGCTCCTGAAGCTTCTCCTGTATGTTTCTGTAATCTGCTTCGGCCGCGGCCAGATTGCTATTAACCTCTAATACGTTTTTGCGTTCAGTATCAACTTCACGCTTTAACTCACTGATCTGAGCCTCAAGAATTTTGTTTTTTTCCTGCTCAACTAAAGTTAACGAAGTGGAAACTTGAGTTTGAGCCGAAAATTGAAATCGAGCTATTAGCCAGGTAATTCCCCCACCCAAAATTATACCGATTAATACTAAGAGAATTTCCATCGCCGTAAAGTTATTGCATTTATAACGCCAGACAATCAGCTAATCACTACACAAGCTCCTGAATTGTAAAATCCTGATTAGATTTGTAAACATTTAAATACGTCTGGAAATTCCTTTATGTTAGCAACCATTACATCAAGTCACGAAGCCATATCGCTAGAGGATAAATTTGGAGCGCATAATTATCATCCTTTACCTGTTGTACTGAGCAAAGGGGAAGGTGTGTTTCTTTGGGACGTAGAAGGAAAGCGATACTACGATTTTCTTTCTGCCTACAGTGCAGTTAATCAGGGACACTGTCATCCTCGTATCATTAATGCCTTAGTTGAACAAGCAAAAGAACTAACCCTTACCTCTCGTGCCTTTTATAATGATAAAT
The DNA here is from genome assembly GCA_963837415.1 of uncultured Bacteroidota bacterium. Classification (GTDB taxonomy): domain Bacteria; phylum Bacteroidota; class Bacteroidia; order Cytophagales; family Cyclobacteriaceae; genus Chryseolinea. The sequence goes on from CAWING010000013.1 coordinate 1,791,466, forward strand.
TAGGGATTGCGGAAAAATATGTCTGCGAGCTTTTTGGTTACGACAAAGCATTGTTCATGAACAGTGGCGCAGAAGCCAATGAAACAGCAATTAAGCTAGTGAGGAAATGGGGTTACACTCATAAAGAAATTCCTGATAATAAAGCTATTATAGTTGCCGTGCGTCAGAATTTTCATGGACGCACGACAACCATTATCTCAGCCTCATCTGAGCCGATAGCAAGAAATGGTTTCGGGCCTTTTATGCCTGGCTTTGAGATCATTGACTATGATAATATTAGCGCTTTGGAAACAGCGCTTTCAAACCCGCACGTTTGTGGTTTATGGATCGAGCCTATCCAGGGGGAAGCCGGAGTCTATATTCCAACTGATGGTTATTTAAAAGCGGCCGAAAATATTTGTCGCAAGAATAATGTGTTGTTGATGATGGATGAAATTCAAACCGGACTAGGTCGTACGGGTAAAAGATTAGCATCCGACTACGAAGATGTAAAGCCCGACATATTGATCTTAGGAAAAGCCTTATCAGGGGGCGTGATCCCTATTTCATTGGTGCTGGCCAGTGACGCTATTATGCTGGTCATTAAAGCAGGTGAGCATGGCTCTACATTTGGGGGCAATCCGCTGGCAGCTGCAGTGTGCATGGAAGCGCTTCAGGTTATAGAGGATGAGAATCTTGCAGGGAATGCCCAACGGCTTGGATTAATTTTCCGCGAGCGTCTGAAAGAATTGACGAAGAAGACCAATCTGATAACCCTCGTGAGAGGCAAAGGATTACTAAACGCAATCGTTATTAACGACACCCCGGAAAGTGAAACGGCCTGGAATATTTGTGTTGCATTTTCAAAGAATGGATTGCTGGCAAAGCCCACACATGGAAATATTATTCGCTTGGCTCCTCCGTTGGTTATTACCGAGGAACAAATTCATGAATGCTGTGATATAATAGAGAGGTGCTTCTTACTATTCAAAAAATAATTTATTGAAATTACTTTATATCGAGTTAGAAAGGATTCCCAGTTGTATGAGTTCCTTTTTCAACTGCTCAGGCGTTTGAAAATGAATTGTAGTTAATCCCATTGTTTTCCCGGCTTCAATATTTTTGATGTTGTCATCGATGAACAACGCTTTTGTCGGGTCGATTTTATATCTGTCAAAAAGAATTCTATAAAACTCGGGCTGAGGCTTTCTAATTTTTTCAATACCTGAAACCACAATGCCTTCAAACCAGTGAAGAAAATCAAACGTGCTGAGAGCCCATGGAAAAGTCTCCGCTGACCAGTTCGTCAGAGCATAAAGTCGATAATTTTTTGATTCTTTAATCACCTTTAAGATATCGACGGTTTCGTGGATAGGCCCTTTAACAGTTTCCTGCCAACGTCCATACCATGCGCGCACGGGTATTTCCCATTGGGGATGCTTCGCTGCTAACTCTGCAGTAGCTTCTTCAAAGGATCGTCCCCCGTCCTGCTCATCGTTCCATTCGCTTGTGCAAATATTTTCCAGGAACCAGGTAATTTCTTCTTCTGTCTTAAAAATCTTACGATAAAGATAGCGAGGGTTCCAGTCGATAAGTACAGCGCCTAAATCGAAAATAATAGCATTGAATGAGTTATTCATATCGTTTAAAAAAGTCAATTTTATCTGTGTCCTACAAGGGTTGGTAAAAAATCGTGTTGTAAAATAACAAAACCGGACGAGCATTTCTTTGCAGCATTACGCAATCGAGGATAAGAAATATTAATGTAGAGCGCAGAGAATGAAGGAGAAATTTATAAAAATTATTAAACAACTTTTTCCATTTGATCGAGAACCTTTTCAGGAGTAATCCAGGTTAAGCAAGCAAAATCCCCGCGATAACACTTCTCACGTCCGAAAACGGAGCATGGCCGACACGTTAGTTCCTGTCGACTGATTTGAATGATACTTTCTTCTTTCTTTCCAAAAGGCCCAAAGCCCACATCTGTGTGGGTTCCCCCCCAAATGGAAATCACAGGTATTCCCATAAGGGATGCCAGGTGCATGTTGGAGGAGTCAACACAAAGTAGTAGGTCCAGCTTCTCTATTAGTGCAAGTTCTTGTTTTAGCTTTAAATTACCAGCTACGACAACACAATGCTCTGGAAATTTTTGTTCTATTGTTTGAAAATATTTCAATTCCTTTTCCCCTCCGCCAAAAAGAAAAAATTTCACCGGTGACTTTTCGATCAATTTCGACATCACCTCGAGATAATTATCCAATGGCCAGATCTTGGAAAGATGCCGGGCAAAAGGGGCTATGCCAATCCATTTTTCATTTTTTGAAATATTTTTTTTCAGAAGCCAATCATCCACTTCTTTTTTTATGCTTTCCTTTAATTGAAAATACGGAGGAGATAAAATAGGAAATGAAAATCCCGCTTTTTCGAAACCAAGCCGGTAACGCTCAACCGTATGGATTAAAGGAATAACCGACTTATTTTCTTTTTGCGTAATTGACCGTTTCTCACTTCTTCCTTTCTCAAACACCACTACCGGAGTGAAGAAAATTTTAAACAAGCTTCGCAGCATGATGGTTCGAATATGGTCATGCATATCCACGACTATGTCGTAACTTCCTTTCATGAGCAACTTCTTAAACAAGTCGCGCATGCCAAATATGCCGTTGTACGTATGGTCTACATCCGCGGGGAATGGCACAACTCTTTCGATATCAGTAAAAAAAGAAGCAAATTTTGGGCGAGTTACAACCGTTACTTCTACATCAGGGTAAGCTGCAACAAATGAACGGATAACAGGAACGAGAAGTACCACATCGCCCATAGCAGAGAAACGAAGTACCAATATCTTTTTAAGAGCCACGGCTGAATATAAGTCTCTAGGTTGAAAGCTGCAAGTAGTGGAAGATTGGAAAATTGAAAAATTGAAAGATTAGAAAATTGGGTGATCGAACCTTAATCTTCCAATTTTCTAATCTTTCAATTTTCCAATTTTATATAGCATTGGATTGAGGGATGTGTCGTTATACATCTTCATTTGCCTGTATACCTTAAACCTACGCCTGCCGTTGGAGATGTCATCAATCAGTTCATCATAAGCCAGCTGCATATCTGATTTTTGCTCCATAAGCACAGCCAGTTTTGCTTCACATGCAATTAGATGGTCTTTGGCTGCATCTTTTCGCTCGGTTTGTTCCTTCATGTGATAGATCTTGAGCATTAAGATACTCATACGGTCAAGGAGCCAGGCCGGTGTTTCCGAATTAATCCGAGTACCAGCTTTAGGGATCACATTCTTAAACTGCTCCAAGAAATAATCATCCAATTTTTCCACCTTATCCGTGCGATCCTGATTGGATTTGTCAATCCGTCTTTTGATTTGAAGACCTTGTATGGGATCAATAGTTGGAACTCTGATAATATCTTCAAGATGCCATTGCACTGTATCGATCCAATTCTTAGCATAGAGCAAGGCATTAAAACTCCCTGCAGCAAAGGGATTTTTTATTGACGCGTCCACATCATCGTTTCTATGATAGTCATCAATGCTTTGCTGAAAAATTATATAGCAATCCCGAGCTTGTAACATATTTAAGATTAGAATGCAATTTAGGGCTGGCAGCCGTTAATGGTTATCCGTTAATGGTAAAAAATTAAATTAAAACAAGCGGTCAACCGATAGCCTATATGAGGGTGTTCTAAATAAAATCGCTGTTTTTCAAGGGGTATCGGTGAAATTACCCTGGCTAACTCCATCCAAGGGGATGAAACCTAAAAAAAAATATTGCCAAATAGGGGTAAATCTTTTCCCAATTGTCATAACCCCGAAGCCGCAAAGCCGTAAATTTCGCTGTTCATGGAAGACAAGACAGCGGAGTTACCGGTAGATCAGCTAATGACCAAGCTGCAGGCGGGAGACATATCTGCTTTTGAGATGCTTTTTAAAACCTATTACCAGCCTTTGTGCAATTATGCGTACAGCTTCGTGCAAGATCGCGACGAGGCGGAAGAAATTGTACAAGCTACATTTCTATCGGTGTGGGAAAAAAGAGATAACCTCGCTATCCATACAGGTGTAAAACCTTATCTCTACGCCATGGTGCGTAATGCTTCCCTCAACGTTCTCAAACACGACAAGATCAAGCAGCAACATGCGGCCCTGGAGCTCGCAGTGGCCGAACGTAGTGTTGAGTCGGTGGCGCGTACGGTCATGGCTTCGGAATTGGAAAACCGGATTTTTAAAGCGTTGGATAAGCTTCCGGAGCAATGCCGGTTGGTATTCAAACTTAGTCGGTTTGAAGAGCTAAAGTATGCCGAAATAGCCGAGCAACTTAACATTTCAGTGAAGACGGTAGAAAATCAGATGGGAAAAGCCTTACGGATAATGAGAGAACAATTGAAGGATTATCTTCCATTATTGTTGGTATTAATGAATGGATTACTAACCTAAAATATTGAACTACAACATAGATCATATCGATGACCTTATTGGAAAGTACTTAGCGGGTGAGGCTAAGAAGGACGAAATTGCATTGATTGAATCGTGGGCACGGGAAAATGAAGACAATCAGAAGTACTTTGATCAATGCAAATCCATCTTCGATAAGGCCTCAGTAATTAAAGGTTGGCAAGAGTTTGATACCGATGCAGCATGGACAAAGGTAAAGGCTACGATTCAAAAAGCTGAAACCCGAACCGTTTCTTTCTCACCTCAAACGTCAACCTATGCGTTTATGTGGCGCGTTGCGGCAAGCATAATTGTGGTTATCGGTATCGGATTTTTTGCCTATAGGTTGATTAAGCCCAATTCATTAAAACCGATGGAGGTTATAGCACAAAAAGAAACGAAAGCGGATACATTACCGGATGGCAGCGGAGTATTTCTAAACAAGAAGACCGAACTCACGTATGATTACGATAAGAAGAAAAAAAAGCATGTAGTGAAGCTTAAAGGGGAAGCTTATTTTAATATTCAACACGATGATGATAAAACTTTTATCATTGATGCAGAAGGAGTATTTATTCGCGATATAGGCACTTCCTTTAATGTAAAGGCGTATCCAGAAGGCAATACAATAGAGGTTGTCGTAGAAGAGGGAGAAGTCATGTTTTATACCGATAAAGACTCAGGCGTTTATTTATCCGCAAATGGTAAGGGAATTTATAATAAGACAACCAAGACTTTTACAGTTGAGCAACCGGAAGAAAATGTGCTAGCCTATAAAACCAAATTCTTTAGCTTCAGCGCTACTGACCTTCGCACAGTTGTAGAGGCGCTCAATAACGTATATGACAAAAAAATTGTTCTCGGTGAAAACTTGTATAATTGTCACCTCACGGTTTCCTTCAATAACGAAGATATTAATGAGATTGCTAGCATCATAGCTGAAACCTTGGGACTCACGCTTAAAAAATCGGAAAGCGAAATCAGATTAGAGGGTTCAGGGTGTGAGAAGAAATGAGCATTTTACACTGGGTATTTTTATATGCGCAACGCTAGGGCTGTTCCTAAGTAGCTTTCCAACCAAAGCGTTTTTACCCGATGAACCAATCCCGTTGCTTGAGCGGATGATATCCATAAATCTAGATCAAGAAAGGTTGGATTTGGCCCTTAAAAAAATTTCTACCCAGGCAGGTTTTATTTTTTCCTATAACCCTGGCATCGTTGACGTCGATAAAATGATAACTCAGAATTTTACGAATAAAACCGTTCGGGAAGTGCTGGATGAAATTTTTAACGGTGCAATTCAATATAAAGCGCGTGGGAAGTACGTCATACTTACCAAGGCTCCGGTACGACCGACTACAGATCAACAGGTATTAACGGGCTATGTGTTAGATGAAGCAACAGGAAAACGCCTTCAGAATGTTAGCGTATATGATCCGGTATCCCTCTCTTCCGCCGTAACAGATTCGTATGGATATTTCCAGTTGGAGGTTGATCAACCGTCAGGCGAAGAAGTTAAATTGGCGATTAGTAAACTTAATTATACCGATACCATCGTTGCCGTAACTTCGAATAGGCAAAGGCTTCTTAATATTGCCATGCGGATACGTGAAGACAAGATGAACGTTTTTGCAGATAGTGTCAGGCAGAAATTCAAGCGATTTTGGAAAACAAAAGTATTAACGCCTCAGGCCGTTAATATGGAGAACATTCAAGATACACTGTATCGTAAATTTCAATTCTCCATTGTTCCGTTCATAGGAACCAATCATAAATTAAGTGGGAATGTCATTAATGATTACTCCCTTAATCTTTTTGGTGGATATTCACTGGGTGTTGAAAAATTTGAGTTTGGCGGACTTTTTAATATTGTGGGCGGAGATGTCAACGGGGCACAATTCGCCGGACTTTTTAATGCAGTAGGCGGGAAAGTGAAATTTACACAGATGGCTGGCCTTGTAAACGTGAATCGAGATACGGTCGATGGAGTTCAATTTGCGGGGCTCATCAATTTTAACATGAACTCTTCACAAAAATTCTCAGGAGCTGGTCTCCTGAATTTAACCCATCGCGACTCACGAGGAGTCCATCTTGCGGGAATCGGAAATGGTACCATCGGTCGACAAGAAGGTCCGCACATTGCTGGACTTTTTAATTTTTCTACGAAAGATAGTTATATAGTGCAAGCATCTTCCTTGCTTAATTTTACGGCGGGAGGCATGACAGGGGCGCAAGTCTCTGGCTTATTGAATTTTGCGGCGAAAGATGTGATCGGAGCTCAAGTAGCGGGCCTGATGAATATTGCACCACGCAAAATAGAAGGAGCGCAGGTTTCTGGTTTGTTGAATTATGCAACCAAGGTAAAAGGGACGCAGGTAGGATTAATAAACATAACGGATAGCATACGCGGGGTCCCAGTGGGATTTTTGAGTTTTGTTTTGAAAGGGTACCATAAAATAGAAATTTCCGCCGATGAGATTTTTTATACCAATCTTTCCTTTAGAACTGGTGTGCGACAGTTCTACAATATCTTTACCGTAGGTGCTAAACCAGATAGCTTTAATGATGACGAAACATTCTGGACTTTCGGTTATGGTATAGGGACTGCTCCAAAACTTTCACGACGGCTCAGTCTAAATGTTGATGTAACAGCAAATCAAGTTGGTCAAGGTAAATCTTTCGAAGCTATTAATATGATAAATAAAGTATACGTAGGACTTGAAGTTCAGCCGTTAAAATACATAGGATTTACGTTTGGCCTTACGCTAAATGGTTATGTTACCGAGACGACGTATGATAAGTATCCAGCACTATTTACAGATTATACGCCACACATCATTTCGGATAAGACCTATAGCAATGATATTAATTTAAAAATGTGGTTGGGAGGTAAAATAGGCGTGCGCTTTTTGTAAACAAGATAGACAGCATCGATCGTTACGAGATTCAGATCCTCTTTCAGCGAGGCAGCCATTAACGAAGAGAACTTACCGGTACGAGGAGCGCCGGTCTTTTACCTAATTCTTTAAGCAACTTTCCATGGCCCACAAGTGCATCTATAAATCTTCGCTCCGATTTATAAGGAAGGCCGAACTCTTGGGTAGTTGCTTTAACGATAGAAGAGATGTTCCTATAATGAACATGACAAACATGAGGAAACAGGTGATGTTCAACCTGGAAATTCAAACCTCCTACATACCAGGAGAAAAGACGGCTCTTATTTGCAAAATTTGTGGTCGTATAAAGCTGATGAATCGCCCAGTTATTATCCATTTTTCCATTTTCATCGGGCATGGGGAATTCGGTGCCGTCAATAACATGCGCCGGCTGAAATATAATAGCAAGAATAAAACCTGCAACGTAGTGCATAGATACAAATCCAATTAACCATTGCCACCAGGTGATGGATAAGATCATTAGCGGAAGGATTAAAATATAGGAGATATAAATCAATTTGGTAGCAATTAATATAGTCCACTCCAGCCGGATATCTGCTTTTTGTTTCTTTACCAAACCATCCTTCTGATACCGTGTCAACCGCACAAAATCTTTCACGGCCACCCAAACTAATGTCATTAAGCCGTATAAAAACCAGCAATACATGTGTTGGAATTTATGAATCGATTTCCACTCGCTGTGGGGTGACATCCGCAGCACTCCTCGCGGACTGATATCTTCATCCGCTTCATGAATGTTTGTGTAGGTGTGGTGTAGAACGTTGTGCTGGACCTTCCAATTAAAAGCTCCTGCGCCAAGTACGTTTAGTGAATAGCCCACCATATTATTTACCCAGCTCTTGTTAGAGTAAGAGCCGTGGTTGGCATCGTGCATGACCGCTAAGCCTATACCGGCTATGCCAAATCCCATGGTGATACATAAGGTTAGCATTAGCCATTCATTTGTTACCACTCCGGAAATCATCAATGCGTATGGCACAGCATATAAGGCAAACATAAAAACAGTCTTGACCCGCATTTGTGTATTTGCATATCGACTAATATTATTAGACTTAAAATATTCGTTTACCCGCTGATTTAAAGTTGAAAAAAAATCAGTCTGAGTTGATGCGAACTTAATAGCGCTTGCTGTCTTCATTATGGTGAAGGTTAAGTAACAATCCTTTTAAAAATAGGGCAGATAGAAATTATGGTGGGCAATAATTTATTGATTAATAGAATTTTAAAAGTAAATAGAATAACACATAAAACGAGTGTTAGCCTTGACAAAAAAAATTTTGCTTTCGTAAATATTTCTTCGAGGGAGATAACCTACATAGTAACGGGTAAGATCTGTAAAAATTGTCTGTGACCTTACTGTGCTCTTACATTCTGATAACCGATAACTAAGGCAACTCAGCAAGTATAGTGCGGCCGCCTTTGGTAATATCTCCAATGGAGACAGCTACCTTTGCATCTAAGGGAAGGAATACGTCAACCCGTGAGCCGAATTTTATAAACCCAAATTCTTGCCCTTGATTGAAAGGTTGCCCAACTTTGACGTAACACTTTATTCTGCGAGCTAATGCCCCTGCGATTTGTCGCATAAGAATTTCTACTCCCTCATTCGTTTTAACAACGACTGTTGTACGCTCATTTTCGGAACTTGATTTCGGATGCCAGGCAACCAGGTATTTACCCGGATGATATTTGAAGTAACTGACCACTCCACTTGCCGGCATTCGGTTGACGTGTACATTAATCGGTGACATGAAAATAGAGATCTGCTTTCGCTTGCCCTTCAAATACTCATTTTCTTCCGTGTCTTCGATGACAACCACTTTTCCGTCTGCAGGGGCTAGTACATGTTTGTCATTTGTCGCTATTGAAAAAATCGGATTTCTAAAAAATTGAAGAATTATCAAATAGAAAATTACGCTTGCTAAAATTACGCTATTCTGCAACCACAGGTTTTGAGGAAAGTAGGAGAGGATTACCCAATTCATCCCAAACAAAATGATTAACAAAACAAAAAGTAATAAACGTCCTTCCTTGTGTATGGTCATGTTTTAAAAAATAATAATTAGTCAGAATGAAATATGTAACTTTTTAATTTATCGCTGCAAAGTTACTGGAAATTGCGAATTGCAATTTTGAAATTAATAACCGCCTCGATATTTATAAGTCTTAGCTACCTTATCTATAGCGACCATATAAGCGGCAATGCGCATAGGCACTTTGTATTCTTGTGCAGTCTGATAGACATTGATAAAAGCATCTTTCATAATGCGGTCGGACCGGCGGTTGACTCGATCTGCAGTCCACTTATAGCCCAACCTGTTTTGAACCCATTCAAAATAAGAAACAGTTACGCCCCCTGCATTAGCAAGAATATCAGGCACTACGGTAATGCCCTTTTCGTTGATAATATTGTCGGCCTTAGAAGAAGTTGGACCATTGGCGCCCTCTACAATTAATTTGGCCTGTATGTTTGCTGCATTCGAGATTGTAATCACATCCTCCGTGGCGGCAGGTACAAGTACATCGACAGGAAGTGTTAATAAATTTTCGTTGGTAATTTTTTGAGCTCCGCCAAATCCATCGAGCGATCCCTTATTGGTTTCGCGATATTTTACAACGGCCTCAATATCCAATCCTTTCTCATTGTAGTAAGCTCCCGAAAGATCGCTTACAGCTTGCACAATTAACCCACGTTCATGTAATAACCGAGACGCCCAGGAACCTACGTTACCAAATCCCTGTACAGCGCAAGTTGCTTTATATGGATTGATCTTTAACTTTTCCATAGCAGCCATAGCAGATACCATAACGCCACGACCTGTTGCCTCTGTTCTTCCCAAGGATCCCCCCAATACCAATGGTTTACCTGTTACTACCGCATGCGTGGTCATACCTTGATTTCTTGAATATTGGTCCATCAGCCAGGCCATCTCCCGGGGGCCGGTCCCCATATCGGGAGCAGGAATATCCCGGTCGGGTCCGAAGACATCAGCCATCGCTTGAGTATAGGCTCGCATCAAACGTTCAATTTCTCCCGTCGACATTTCTCTAGGGTTACAGGTTACGCCACCCTTTGCACCTCCATATGGAATATCAACCACGGCGCATTTCCATGTCATCCAGGCGGCCAGAGCTTTTACTTCATCCAGATTTACATGGGGATCGAAACGAATACCTCCTTTAGACGGCCCTAGAATAGTTGAGTGAATAACGCGATAACCTTCAAAAACTCTTATGGTGCCGTCATCCATGGTTACAGGAAGTGATACAATTACCTGGCGTGCCGGATTCTTCAATACATTATAAATCTCTTCTTCCAATCCCAGAATCTGAGATGCCTTATGAAATCTCGACATCATGGCCTCAAATGGATTTTCTTTATCTTTTAGGGGAGCAGGTTCGATAGAAGCCATAATTTTTAATTGAGATAGAAAAGGTATAAATAATTTCGCGCGTATTTGGGTTGTGATGCGATACATAACAATCCCTTTCGAAACGGCTGCAAGATATAAAATTAGTGCGTTTCAAATGTTTGCGGCCGCATCTGATAAGCTTGAAGAAGGAAGTTCTTTTAGCAGTTTTTGACTAATCAATTTAGAGTTCGCCTAGGAGTGGGTCTAAAAAACACAACCGTTGGATTAGATAGAATCAAAAAGTCCAGGGAGCTTAGAGGATGGAGGCGCAATTTTCAAATGCTTATAAGCCCGGTCTGCGGCTTCTCTTCCCCGTGAAGTACGTTTGATGTATCCTTCCTGAATTAAAAATGGTTCGTACATTTCTTCAATAGTTTCAGCTTCTTCACCTACGGCCGTAGCAATGGTACTTAAACCAACAGGTCCGCCCTTAAATTTTTCTATGATGGTCAAAAGAATTCGATTGTCCATTTCGTCTAAACCATTTTGATCAACATCCAGCGCTTTAAGCGCTAGTTGAGCAATAGCCATGGTAATAATTCCATCGCCTTTAATCTGTGCGAAATCCCGTGTTCGTCTTAATAAATTATTTGCAATGCGTGGAGTGCCGCGACTTCTTCTTGCAATTTCAAAAGCAGCATCATCTTCCATCGAAGTATGAAGAATGCTTGCGGAACGCTTTACAATTTTTGTTAATAAAGAGGAATCATAATATTCCAATCGTGCATTAATACCAAAACGAGCCCGAAGTGGTGAAGTGAGAAGCCCGGCGCGAGTAGTAGCGCCGATAAGCGTAAAAGGATTTAAACCGATTTGGACCGATCGGGCATTGGGGCCTGAGTCCAGCATGATATCAATTCGAAAATCCTCCATTGCGGCATATAGATATTCTTCCACAATGGGATTGAGCCGATGAATTTCATCAATAAACAAAACATCATGTGCTTCCAAATTCGTTAGTAGTCCTGCCAGGTCGCTTGGTTTATCCAGTACAGGACCCGAAGTGATTTTAATGTTTGATCCAAGCTCATTGGCAATGATATACGATAGTGTAGTTTTTCCAAGGCCCGGAGGACCGTGCAAAAGGACATGGTCTAAAGATTCTTCACGCTGTTTGGCAGCTTGCACAAAAATTTTAATGTTGTCTACAATTTTTTGTTGCCCTGTAAAATCAGCAAATGAAAGTGGCCGAAGCGCTTTTTCGATCTCCTTTTCTTCACCATTGAAAGATTCATTATCGGCTTTAAGGTAATCTTCGCGCATGTGGTGTGTCCGTTATCCGTTAATCGTTATCTGTTAAATAGTCAATCGAAGTTGTAAAGGCAAAGGTCTGAAAATTTAAGTCTCTTACTATTTAAATCAATGACTTTTCAATAGTTGACGTTTAAAACGCGCAGCCCGCAACAGAATTGTCGCAACATTAACTGATAACAATTAAGGATAACGATTAACGTATCTCGCAACATTGTTGCATTTATAGTAAATTATATATCTTGCGCGTCAATTTAAACGTCATGGACAATCGAAAGAAAAAAATTCTCTACTCCATCTTCTTGATTCTGGCGACTTTTTCATTTTGGTCATTAACGAAAAGCCAAGCTTTAGAGCCTATTAAAGTGGACGGAGAAACCATGGGCACACTTATCACATCACCTACTTCGACAGTAAGAGAAGGGATTTTAAAAATTCGATCGATTCACTGTTGCTGGTAGTTAATAAGTCTATTAATAATTATGATCCTTTGTCGGAGGTATCACAGTTCAATTTAAGTAACAAGGTGTCGCTATAAAACTTCCTTACTTTTTCCACGCCATTCAAAAATCACAGCGAAGTTTTTAAAGCATCGAATGGCGCATTTGATCCAACCGTGATGCCTCTGGTAAATGCCTGGGGTTTTGGACCGGGCAAACGCAATTAATCCTGACAGTGTCAAAGTAGATTCTATAAAAGCCTTTGTGGGTTTTGAGAAAATCACGTTTCACAAGGATAGCGTATCGAAATTGGATCCGCGTATGCAACTGGATTTTGGGGGCATAGGCCAGGGATATGGAGCAGATGTGATCACTGACTTTTTAAAATCAAAAGGCATAACGAACATGTTGGTTGAACTTGGAGGCGAAGGCATGGCCGTTGGAAAAAATTTGAAAACCGACAAGCCATGGCAAATTGGAATTCTGGATCCAAACTCCAACCTATGAAAATCAATTTTTCAAAGCTTATATCGCATTAACTGACAAATCTTTTACCACGTCGGGAAATTATTTCAACTATCATGAAATTGATGATAAGAAATATTCCCACACCATTGATCCTGACAACAGGCTTTCCTGCTCAAGTGCACATTTTAAGCGCATCCATTTTTACAACGGACTGCATAACGGCCGATGCATGGGCCACAGCAATTATGGTAATGGGTCACGAAAAAGCTATCGAATTGGTGAAAAATCATCCAGAGCTTGAGGTCCTTTTGATTTACTCGACTCCGGCAGGAAAGATGGAAACATTTATAACGCCAGGTCATTCGGCCATTTGTAAAATTAGAACCTTAATTGACCGGATATGATTCTTAAATTACTTGTACTATTTCTAACACCACTTGTTTCCGGTTTGCTTATTTACCTTGTTCCAAAAAGCAAGGGTACAAATTTTAGACTGTTGTTGGTATTTGCGGGATCTTATCTATTTGCAATTACAGTCATTCACATTTTACCGGAGCTGTATCGGCAAAATTTGGGTGTGGAGTTAATCGGACTATTTGTGTTGGCGGGATTTTTTCTTCAACAGTTGTTGGAATATTTTACATCGGGTATTGAACATGGTCATATTCATACAACCGAAATTCATAGTCACGATCATGGCCATGGCCATAAGTCTATTTCTGCACTGGTTCTGTTGTTTGCGCTTTGTGTTCATGCTTTCCTAGAAGGAGGAATGCTGGCGCAACCTGTTGCCATGTTAGTTCCAATTCGCGACATGAATGCGATTCTATTGGGCATTGCCTTGCATCGGGCTCCGGCTGCTTTTGCGTTGATGACTGTGCTGGCTTTTCAACTTCATTCCAGAAACAAAGCATTACCACATTTAATCGGATTTTCCCTGGCAGCACCAGCAGGCCTATTGCTTTAGTACTTATCTTGCGAACCATGAAGTCCTTTCCGCCACGGGACTTGTATATTTGTATGCACTTGTTTGTGGTAATTTTCTTCACATCTCAACAACGATTGTTTTCGAAAGTAGTCCGGGGCATCGGTTTAATGCAAGGAAGATGGCGGTGGCAGTTGTTGGCGCGCTGGTGGCAGTGGCAGTCGAGTATATGATTTAGTCACACCACTGGTTAGTTATTTAACCAACCATTTACCACTTTGGACAATCTTGTTTTCTGATGTGAACGATTTGTATCAGCAAGAGAAACCAACTTATATTGGATTTTCAAAAAGGGGGAAATCCACTGGCGTAATTTATTTACTAAGTTTCTTAATGTATGTATATTCTTGGCCTCTCCGCCTTCTATCACGATTCTGCTGCTGTACTTATTAAGGATGGTAAAATTGTTGCCGCAGCTCAAGAAGAACGATTTAGCAGAAAGAAGCATGACTCCGGCTTCCCCGAAAGGTCAATTAAATATTGCTTGGAAGAAGCGGGGATTACACTGGAGGAAATTTCAGTTTTAGCATTCTATGATAAGCCTTTGCTAAAATTTGAACGCTTGATTGAAACATATTATGCCGTTGCACCAAAAGGAATTTTATCTTTTATAACCAGCATTCCGGTATGGCTAAAAGAAAAAATGTTTTTTAAACGTGAACTAAAGAGAGGCTTATCAAGGATTGGCACGCATGATAAAAAGATAAAGTTTTTGTTTCCAGAACATCATTTATCGCATTCCGCAAGTACTTTTTATGTTTCACCTTTTAGGTCCGCAGCCATATTAACCATTGATGGAGTAGGTGAATGGGCAACGGCATCTATTGGATACGGGGAGGGTAACAAGATTTCAATTTACAAGGAGCTCCGATTCCCCCACTCGCTGGGGTTGTTATACTCATCGTTCACGTACTATCTAGGTTTCAAAGTTAATTCGGGCGAATATAAACTAATGGGACTTGCTCCCTATGGAAACAGAGACTCGGACAAAGTGAAAGAATATGTGCGTAAAATCAAAAATGAAATTGTCAAAATATTTCCCGACGGGTCGATTTGGCTGGATCAAAAGTATTTCAATTATGCCTCCGGCTTGACGATGACAAACGATTCTCAGTGGGAAAATCTTTTTGGCTTTAAAAAACGAATTGCAGAGGAGCCATTGCTTGAAGCTCATTGTAATTTGGGTCTTGCTATTCAAACAATCGCGGAGGAAATTGTATTGTTAATGGCACAAGAAGCAAAAAGGTTAAGCGGATCAGAGAATATTTGCCTGGCGGGTGGGGTTGCGCTGAATTGTGTGGCAAATGGGAAATTACAGGAAGCAGGAATTTTTAATAATGTTTTTATCACTCCTTCCGCAGGAGATGCAGGAGGAGCATTGGGCGCAGCGTTTGCTGCATGGCATATTTATTTTGCCAAAGAACGTGAAATGCCAGATAAGGCAGCTGATGCATTAAGAGGTTCTTACCTTGGGCCGGATATAGAGGAGAAAGACATACGATCTCTTATAAAACAATTTAAAGCGCCAGCAAAGAAATTTGAAGAGATTGAATCATTAACCGAGGCAACAGCCATCTTGTTGCAAACCGGTCATATCGTTGGATGGGTACAAGGACGCATGGAATTTGGGCCTCGGGCATTAGGGGCGCGAAGTATTTTAGCGGATCCACGGAATCCTGAAATGCAACAAAAACTTAATCTCAAAATAAAATATAGAGAGTCTTTCAGGCCATTTGCACCTTCTGTCCTTTTTGAAGACGTAAATGATTATTTTGAGATAGAGGGATCTTCTCCTTATATGTTGCTTGTTATGCCTGTCAAACAAAATCTTAGAAAACAAATGCCGGTTAATTATAATCAATTAAACATGCGCGAGAAACTATATCATGTGCGATCTGATCTTCCATCGATAACCCATATTGATTTCTCCGCCCGAGTGCAGACGGTACATTTAGAGACCAATCCCCGGTATTATAATTTAATCCAGGCGTTTAAGAAAAAAACGGGGTGCTCCGTACTGGTGAATACTTCTTTTAACGTAAGAGGTGAGCCGATTGTCTGCACGCCTGAAGATGCTTATAGATGTTTTATGCGCACGGAAATGGATTACCTTGTCATTGGAGATTATTTATTCTCTAAACAAGAACAGCCTGAATGGAAACAAAAAGATAATTGGAAAGAAGAATTTATTTTAGATTAATATTAAATTTAATTATGGATTTTTTAAGGGACCTATTTGGCTTTCTAAAGGAAAGAAAGAAGTATTGGTTAGTTCCAATGATTTTTATTTTTTTGTTATTAGGCATCCTTATAGTCATAGGGGGAGGCTCAACCGTTGCCCCTTTTATCTATGCATTGTTTTAATCTTCTATGAAAATTAATCCTTATCAGACCATTCTTGTTATGGTTACAGGATTCCTGGTGTTGGGTTACTTTTTCCCATTCTCAGGGAAATACTTTTATTACGCCGCTTTAATTGTAGGAATCTTGGGTCTTGCAAGCAGTATTACGAGAGATTGGATCGTTTGGGGCTGGGAAAAGTTTAGCTACGCCTTAGGATGGTTTAACAGTAAGATTTTGTTATCCATTGTTTTTATCTTTTTTCTTATTCCGATAGCATTTTTATATCGGTTAGTAAAAGGAGATGTTCTTCGGATACATAAGCAGCCGGATAAAAGCACATTCGATGAAAGAAATCATACGTTCAGTTCAATCGACTTGGAGAATCCCTGGTAATGGTTATAAAAGAATCACCTTTATTTTTTTACCATAAGACTTTGCATGCAGGTTGATTTGTCAGCAAAAGCTTATTTTCACAACGGTATGGGTGGCTATGTGTCGAAATATAGAGAGTCTTTACCCGATCGAAAATATAAAAAATTTCATGGCTTAAGCTAAAAGAAATGGTAAGTACTTTATTAGTTAAAAGCATAATAGCCCTATTAAGTATAGGTACGATCACTTTTGCTTTCCTTTTTTTTAAAGAAAAAAGGAAAGAAATAACTCTTTTAGCTGTCTCGATAGGCATAGCAATAATTATTTGTGAGTTTTCATTGCGAATATTTTTGCCTCAAATTAGTAATCACGTCAAGATGTTTGAGCCTGATCCGACATTAGGATGGAAATTTATTCCGAATGGTAAGTGGAAAATAATCTATCCAGGTGGTATACGAAACTTTATTGAAATTAATTCGATAGGATTTCGCGATCACACTCCGTCATCCGATAAAAAAAAGAAACTTCTGGTGCTAGGTGACTCATTTGTGAGCAATGTTTCTGTAAAAGACAACGAGGTTTTTACTGAAGTTATGGAGGACCAACTTAAGAACTATGATGTACTGAATTTTGGCGTCGTCGGGTATGGACAGGTACAGGAATATTTACTGCTGCAAAAATGGATCAAGGAGATTAAACCTGAGGTCGTACTATTGATCATCTACTTCGGGAATGACTTTATAGACAATATTGGAGCTTACTGGGGGATTTCACGGCCCTACGCATCTCTGGAGGGCGAGGATTCTGTTTTGGTCATTCATCCAGAATCGCATCCTCAATCGAAAAATCAGAAAGATTCCTCAAGTATACTTTCCAAATCTCACTTCAATATTCTGGTAAACCGTTCGCTCAATAAGATATTTCAAGAATATGATTCCTCATTGGCTCCTCCGGAATTTTATTCATGCCAATGGCCGACCCCTCAAAGGGAGGATTTAAAGTTTCGCATTATGGGGGAACTTTTGCTTAAAATTGCGAATGTCGGAAAGGAAAACGATGTACCCGTAGTTTTTGCGTTGGCTCCCACCTTGGTTCAAATTAAGGATGAACTTTGGGAATCGTTTTTGAAAAAAAATATAATATATCAGAAGAAATTCTTGAGGTCACTACCCAATGACAGGTTAATGGAATTTGGAAAACGGAACGATTTATTGATGTTGGATTTCTTTCCCCAATTGCATCAAGAAAGTAAAACGAACATAGACCTTTATCATCCCGCTGAGCAACATTGGACAAAGGAGGGTAATCGTGTTGTAGCAAACGCCCTAATAGATTATTTACAATCTAAATCCCTGATTGATTAATATTTACGTTTTGTGGCAGTGATGGTTAATCCGTTCAGCCAATGAGAAAAATCTTAACAAAACTGTTTTATAATGTAATGTGTCCTGCATTTATTTATAGTGGGTATAGATAAGCTTTTAAGAAAAGTTTCAAAGGAAATTTCATGGATTAAACCAAAAGAAATGTCAAGCACTTTATTAGTTAAGAGCCTAATAGCCATAGTAGGTACAGGTATGATCATTTTCGCTTTTCTTTTTTTTAAAAAAAAGCGAAGGGAAATAGCTCTTTTGGCCGTTTCGATAGGCATAGCAACAATTGCGAGTGAGTTTTTATTGCGAATATTCTTGCCTCAGACTAGCAATCGAAATAAGATGTTTGAATATGATCCAACGTTAGGATGGAAATTTATTTCGAACGCGAAAGGGGAAGTATCCTACCCAGGCGGAATACGAAATCTTGAAACAAACTCGATGGGATTTCGTGATCACGCACCTTTATCCCATAAAAAAAGAAAACTTCTGGTGCTAGGCGACTCGTTTGTGAGCAATATTTCTGTAAAAGACGACGAGGTCTTTACTGAAATAATGGAGGATCAACTTAAAAAATTTGATGTACTGAATTTTGGTGTAGACGGGTATGGCCAAGTGCAGGAATATTTGTTAGTGGAGCAATTGATTAAGACGATCAAACCTGATATAGTACTATTGATCGTTTACGTTCAGAATGATTTTACAGACAATGTGGGACATTACTGGCCGTATTTTCGGCCTTATGCTTCTCTTGAGGGCAAGGATTCTACTTTGGTCATTCATCCTTTGTTGAAAAATCAGGGAGATAAAAATCCCACAGACTCACGGAGTATATTTTCCAAATCCCACCTCAATATATTGATAACGCGTGGTCTCAATAAGTTATTTCGGAAAATGACTCATTCAGATATTCCTGAATTTTATTCATGTCAATACCCGAATTCTGAAAGGCAAGATTTGATGTTCAGAATTATGGGGGAACTCTTGATAAAAATTGCGAATCTCGGAAAGGAAAACGATGTTCCGGTAGTGTTTGCACTGGCGCCCTCTAATGTACAGATTGAGGATGAACTTTGGGCGTCATTTTTGAAAGCATACCAAACAAATCAAAGGAAATACTTAAGGACCTTACCAAACGACAGGTTAATGGAATTTGCCAAACGGAACGACTTATTGATGTTGGACCTTTTTCCTCGATTGCTTCAGGAGAATAAAAAGAATGCAAAACTTTACAGTCCCATCGATCTACATTGGACAAAAGAAGGTAATCGCGTAGTTGCTGGATATTTAATAGATTACTTAAAATCCAAATCCCTGATCGAGTAACTCAACTTTCAAATGACATGAATAGTTGAATTGAAATAATATTTCAAGAGGCTAGAATGAGGGACTTTCTTTTTTTAAGATTCTTATCTTCAAAATCATGATTGATTTCAAGAGATTGAATGATATTCAATTCTGGCATGGAGCAGATCGTTGTGTAAGTTTTATTCTATTGAATGGGCGACTGTATACTGAAGACGAAAAATGTAATTCCATTCTCCCAAAATCTTCTTCTCTTGGAGCATGACTAATTCTAATTGATGCTCTCGTGCTATTACTCTTATTTTTGAAATTTCGCAGTCTTCTGAAAGGATTATAAGGATTTCATTATGGATGTTACCCTGTTTTTTAATTTGATAGAATAGCTGTTGAAAATATTCAAAATTTTCGCCACAAAACCATGCATAGTCTTTTTCTGTTTCAATTTGTTTTGGATAGTACGGAGGATTTATGATGATCATGTCAAATTCATGTGCAGAAACATTCGCAAACAGATCAGAGTAGATGATGGTAATATTTAACCGATTGAGTTCGGCGTTTTCTTTTATGTTTTGAAGGGCGAGGCTACTTATATCTGTAGCTGTAACAATAGCTCCCTGCTTAGCGCAATAAAATGAAATAAGTCCGGTTCCGGCACCAAGTTCTAAAATTCGTTTATTTTTTAATTGGTAGCCAAGTAAAAATTTGAGAAGTAATTTTGTGCTTAAGAAGAGGCCAGGATGAAAAACAGTCGGGTTAATTTTTATTGAAATACCTTTAAAGGTATAGGTTCTTGTTTTCGATAAATACCACTGAAAAACCGGCTTTAAGATTGGATGCAGCAGACTGCGAATTTTTTTTTGTACTCCCACAAGTTATTCCATTGAAAAGCCCTCTACCTCAGGTTGTCGGTAACGCAGCCAAAATTTTTGCAGAAATTTTAATTCGTAAGGATAATGAAAGAAATTAAGTTTGTACCGAATGATTGACAAAGATCTTATAATCGATCGCTGAAGTGTGGTCAGTTTAAAATCTGAAATGGTGGGATGATAGGCATTAAGAACAGTTTCGAAGCCCTGAATTTTGTCAACCATGTAAGGCTTAATCCATGGAGTTAAGGGGTTTCGTCTTAGGTCGAAATTTTCCCATTCGGGGTTCAACCAATCTTCTAATTTTTTAGGAAAAGTAAAACCAGCACCTTTCACTAGTTCATATAACTCAGATCCTTCCGTGGGTACTGGACTGTAGATGTAGATAATGATTTCAGTTTGAGGATTAATCTCTTTTATTTCAAGGATAAATTTAATGTCCCGGTCAATTTGCGCATTGACCTCCTTTTCATTTTTTCCAGGTAGTCCCAAGACAAATGAGTATTCTGGTATAATGTCAAATTTTTTCATTCGCGCAGCGAACTCGCGAATCTGTTTTGTGGTCTGCGTACCACCCTTATCCATTTGTTTAAGAATATCATCGTTGCTGGTTTCGGCTCCAAAAAATATCATTCGACATCCAGCTTCTTTCATACTTGCTAGGGATTTGTCACTATACTTATCAATAGTATCAATTCTACCTTCTCCCCACCATTGAATTCCTTCATCCTTAATAAGCCTGGAGTACTCTACGGTTCGTTTTTCACTTACAAAGAAATTATTGTCATGAAATTCTACGGCATCTGCGGCATGGTTGTCAATAAGATATTTTATGTCCTTATAAATATTGGGTGCCGATTTTCCTTTCCATCGAGCGTTATAAATTGGTACAACAGCACAGAAGGAGCAGGTAAACGGACAACCAAAACTCGAATGGTAGGCAGCTGTTCGCTTTCCAAGAAAAGTTTTCTTTAGATAGCCCTTGAGGGGATAAATACTATTAAGTTTTTTATATGGTAAGTCCGGTAGAGTATCCTGATCAAACAAAGCTTCCTTATGCGTTTTTACAATACTTAGCCCATCTCGAAAAATTAGATTGGGAATTGTTTGTAAGTCTCCTGAAGTTTCTAGTCGCTCTAACAGTAGAGGAAATGCATGATCACCGGGACCGTCGATAATATAATCAACATAACCTGATTCGATACAGCTTTTGTACTGATTAGAAGCAAAGTATCCTCCCCATATTGTAATGACATCAGGATATAGTTCTTTAATTCTTTTAGTAAAAGGGATTGCTTGCTTTAGCTGGGGCCCTGGCATAACCGTGGAACCAAAGTATTTGAATTGGCCAGATTCCAGATGGCTTTGAATAGTTGACCATGGATCTTGCTCTCGATTCCCATCCACAAAAACATATTCGTGCTTACCTTCTATAGAAGCACCTATTTGTACAATAGAATTGGGAATACGGTATCCGTACTTCGCACTCCAGGGATTGAAAAGAATTATGTTACACATCGTAAATAACAATCATGGCCGAATGTAGCTGAAAATGATTTAATTTATCCCCGACCATCGTTACTTAAAAATTTACACATTGGATTTAAAGGAATTTGATTATTCTGCTAGGTCAGTAAGGCATCCTTGGGAACTTGCAAGGATTGAAGTAATTATCAGGTTGATAGAGGAATTTATTCCCTATGATAAGTCTGCCCAAGTTTTGGAAATTGGTTGTGGAGATGTCTTTGTTCTGGAATCGCTGGCGGAAAAATTTCCACGGTGGTCGTTTGTAGGAACTGATGTAGCGTTTCCAGACTCATTTGTTAATCATTATAAACACGATCGCATAAGAATATATAAGAACTCGGACGAAGCTGTTAAAGACATAAAGGGTCATATTGACATTGTTTTGCTTTTAGATGTCATTGAACATGTGCCTGATGATGTTCAGTTTGTGAAGGATATTAGCAAATTCTCTCATATTGACAGTCAAACAAACCTTATTATAACAGTTCCAGCTTTTCAATGGTTATTTTGCTCTCATGATACTTTCTTACAACATTACCGGAGGTATTCTAATGATTCTTTACGCGCACTTCTTCGTCAAGTCAGATTAAAACCTTTTGTAATAGGATATTTTTTTGGGTCGTTACTTTTCACAAGGATCTTACGCGTTGGCCTTGAAAAAATTAATTTAATTAAGCCATCCAGGGGAATCAGTAATTGGCGTCAAACCACTATTGGTTCAATATTGCGTTTGATATTGATCTGTGATTTTAGATTGACTTTTACAATGAAAAAATTAGGGATTAATGTTCCTGGTCTATCCAACTATGCCATATGCAGAAAGTCGGAATAATAGTACCCTGTTATAATGAAGCCAAGCGACTGTCTGAAAAGTTCTTCATGGATTTCTTGGATACGAATGAATTTGTTAACCTCTGCTTCGTCAATGACGGCAGTAAGGATGATACAATCCGTATTTTAAGAAGTATCCAAGCAAAACACACGGAAAGAATTTTTGTGATTGATCTAAAAAAGAATGTTGGTAAGGCCGAAGCGGTACGGAAAGGTGTTATAAACATGTTGTCACAAAGCCAATATAATTTTGTAGGTTATTTTGATGCTGATCTTTCGACCCCATTAAGTGAAATAGAGTATTTTTTTTTATTTCAAAAGTTCAAACCGGAATGTTTGGTAATGATTGGCTCACGCGTTAAGCGCATGGGTACAAGAATAACACGAAAGGCCCTTAGGCATTACATTGGGCGTATATTTTCTACAATTGCTTCAATGATTTTAAAAATGCCGGTTTATGATACGCAATGCGGCGCTAAGATATTTGCAACTGAACTTGCCTATGAAATTTTCGATGCTCCTTTTATAAGCACGTGGTTGTTTGATCTTGAATTATTGGCTAGAATAAGTGAAAGGAAAGGGTTGGCTGAAGCAAAAAAAATCATCTTAGAAATCCCGCTTAACGAGTGGACCCATAAAAGCGGATCAAAAATTAAGCCTTTTGATATTGTTAAAATAGGTATTGAATTAACAAAAATAACATGGTACTATAGAAACAGGTACTAAACTTATGCATAAAGAAAGATCCGTATGATCAACAATAGAAAGGTTGTCGTTATACTGCCGGCATACAACGCATCGGCCACACTAGAAAGTACTTTTAATGATATCCCTTTTGACATTGTTGACGAAGTAATATTAACGGACGATGCCAGCTCAGACAACACTGTGGAAATAGCGCATAAACTAAAAATTCATCATATAATAAAACATGAATCCAACAAGGGATACGGAGCAAACCAAAAATCGTGTTATAAAAAAGCCTTAGCTCTGGAGGCAGATATTATCGTTATGCTACATCCAGACTATCAATATACCCCAAGGCTAATCCCTAGCATGGTAAACATTATTTCAAATGATATTTATTCCGTAGTGTTAGGTTCACGCATACTAGGTAATGGCGCATTAAAGGGTGGAATGCCATTGTACAAATATATTGCAAACAGGCTGCTCACTCTTTTTCAAAATGTAATGATAGGGGCTAAACTCTCAGAATACCATACCGGATACAGGGCATTTTCAAGAGAGGTATTGATGAGAATAAATATAGACGCTAATTCTAACGGATTTGTATTTGATAATGAAATGCTTTCACAAATACTATATGCGGGTTATGAAATTGCTGAAATTACATGTCCAACCAGGTATTTTAAAGAGGCATCTTCGATCGGATTTATGAAATCAATTACCTATGGTTTAGGTGTAGTACGAGTATCTTTTAAGCACGCACTTCAAAAGTCTGGCGTCTTCAAATTTGATCTTTACCAAACGTAAATTTCGATCGTTCTGATTATTTGAACTCTACCTTATACAGAAAACAATCTTCGTCGCGAATAATACTTTTGTTGAATTCAGCCAAATCTAAAATCTTTATTTTATCGGTGAATTCCATGAGAGAACTGCGATTTAGTTTTTTGTGTAAAATGACAATTGCCTCCTTACCTAATTTTTGCTTGTTGCTTAAAAGGTTGGAAAAAAATAATGATTGCTCCATGGTATGCTGAGTATTCCAGGTCCTGTAACTTCCCCAATCATTTAAAACAGGATAAAAAACTTTTCGTTGTAAATATCCGCTTATCGAAGTACCTGTATTCAAATTGTCAATGGCTACCGGATAGGAAGTCAAGTGATTTTGCTCCAAATATTTTACGGCATATTTTGCCTCAGAAAATGGTCTATAAACATCGAGAATGAATGCAGATATTCCAGCAACACTTTGTAGTAATAGAATGAAATAGATGAATGGGTTTTTTATTCTGGGTTGCAGGCGTGTTAGAAATCTACTGATACGAGTATCTAATTTCACAGGGTTATAATACGAGGAAAGCCATAAGCTAAGAATGAATAAAATGTATACTGAGCCGAAATAGCGACATCCGTTGTATCCTACTGCAGTGGAGAATAGGATTAGGTTGAATAATGTGATTAGAAAAAAAAGGAGAATTAACCATCTATTAAATAAAATTATGGCTATTACTGCAATACACGTAATGCTTATTAAGAGAGCGAAGGTTGAATTAATAGAGACTATCCAATTTGTGTTCCAAAATGAATATTGGGTAAGATCTGGAATAGGAAACATTCCTTTTGTAATAATTAATAATCCCCCTCCTATTTTTTTTAATTGAATTAAGTTTTGAAAATCAAATTCGGATTTCATATCGTTCGATGCGAACACCTTAGCCAACGTTGATACTAATCCGATCAAGTAAATAATCAAGCTTAGAACGGCTATGGAAATGTTGGAGTCTTTTTTTTGTTCAATAAAAAAATCTGTAACCAGAAGCATAACCAAGGACAAAGAAATTAGGGCGCCCAAATAATGTGTGTTCGCAAGTCCCAGAAGTAGCAAAGATAGGGGCAGATATGTTCTCGTACGCCTCGGATACAAGGCACAGATCATAAGGCACAACAGAACAATTAAGTTATAATTCCGGCTTATGATATTGTATTCATAAAATATATAATAACCAAATACAAAAGAGATTTTGGTCAACAATGAGAAGGGTGAATAACTAAAAAAAATAAATACGACTATACAAGATATTGTAATATGTAAAATCTGCATCCAGAATGGATCGTGTGAAAATCGACTGATGATATATAATAAAACATTCCAAGTAAGAGGATGCCAATCTTTGCTGGCAATTTTATATAGTTCTGGCAAAGAATCGCTGTCTCTGCCAAGAAGCCAATGATGCATTTCATCCAGCCATATTTCATGAACAGAAATGCCCCAAAAGCTTAAGGCCATGAACGCTCCAAAAAAAAACCATTCAGTTTTTGAAAGGTCTTTCCTTACACATTGATTATTGTTCGCGGAGTGTATAAACATAAAAATTTTCGTATGGACACAAACTGCCTTCGAACTTATGCAATAAATGAATACTTAAGTTTGAATGAGGGATTAATATATCTTCCGAGGTTTGTAAAGTATAATTTAGAATAATTACCATTTTCTCTTTATTGGTGCGTGACGCATGAGCAACAGCGTTTAAAAGCTCCGTCTCATTCAAAATTTTTGCTTTGGTGTTATTCCATACTAGAAATTTTTCTTTTTTTCCTGTTGGCAACGAATACACACTTTTGCTTAAATATCCCGTGATGGACGGAATGATATGGTATCGATCTACGGCAATCAATTCATTTGATAGTCCTTCATCCGTTAAATACTGAACGACGTTTTTATCCTGCGAAAAAGGTGTTACAAGGTCACATATATAGAATAATACACCAGCGATTAATTGAGTCAATAACAGCAATATGAGCAATGGCTTATTTAACCTTTTTATATATCGCTCGATGTAGTATGACAATCTACTCCAAGTTAAAAAAGTAGATTCGGCGTAAAATGAGGCTATCCATAACGAAATGAGAAAGGATAGAAAGAAGAATCCAAAATGACGCATTTCCGTTGTCTTGGAAAGGAAGAAAAGAAATATAAGACTTAGGGAGTTTAATAGAAATAAACCAAGTGCTAATGGCTTTTTGTAAAAGACAGTCAGTAAAAAAGTATAAAGGACTGCTGAAAGGAAAACAAAAAAAGGCGGAGAAATGCTGGAAAAAAAATTAGTGTTCCAAAAACCATTATCGAAGAATCTTGGAACAGGGACCATGCTTTTCCAAATTCCAAGAATGGCTTCACCTATTCTTCCTAACGAAAATAAGCGGCTTAGATCAATACTTAATATAGAATCGTCAGGCAACCTTGTGTAATAAACCGTAGCGATAACGATAGCTAAATAGCAGCAAGAGCCAACTAGGAACTGACGTCTTTGAAGGCGGCTTAAATTTCTCTTTTCAATATGATGGTCTATTATTGTGAGCAAAACACAACTTAGTGAAATGACCAATCCATACATATGTGTATTGGCTAATAAACCGGCAACGACGAATAAGCCGAGGTAATGACTATATCTGTATTTAAAAGAAATAACAAATAGTATGATAAAGAGGAAGCAGAGTGCGTAATTTCTTGTAATCAGATTGTATTCAAAAAAAGGAAAATACCCAAAGGCAAAAATCCAATTATAAATTTTAGGGAAAGGACTATATTTAAATAGAAAAAAAATGGCCATGCCATTTATGACTAAATGAAGAAGTTGTGCCGCCAGATAATGAGGGTAAATTTTACTTATAAAGAACAGCAGCGTATGCCAAAGAAAGGGATGAGGCTCATATCTCATGTTGAACCAGAATTCCTGAAGGGTCATGCTTTCATTGGCGACTACCCAATTTTGCATTTCGGTTTCAGACATTTCATGGAAAAAAATGCCAATTAAGCTTAGAATAATAAACAATATAAAAATGAGATGATCCGTTAAAAAAAGTTTTTTCTCTTGGGGTAAATGAGAACTCATCAGTAAAAATTCAAGTTAGATTGATCTCCAGTTTAAAATGAAACATGTTTTAAAAAAGTGGCTCACCAAAGGCTACCCTCTCCGCGATTATTTTCCTGTGGCTAATATAGATGATAATCAACATGTAAACGTTATTGCGCACTTGCCTTCCGGTGTAAATTTAAATGTTACAGATCAGCAATGGACGCTAGCATACAATCCGTTGATGATTGGCATTTTGATGCCAAAAGAAATGGAGAATGAACTGAGAAAAGCATCGATGCAATTAAAATACCACTGGAGCTCAAGCAACGGAACTGTACAAGCAGATAAGCTTTCAGAAATTGATGTTCAATATGAAGAGACAATAGACATAACGTTTAACGATAGCGTGCTTATACTATTTAAGGCAACTAGGGCTCGAAACTTTCAGCTCTCATTGTTGAGGAGAGCCATAATATTGTACAAGCTTTACACGTTAAGCAAAAAAAGAGCAAAATATTTTAATACACTCTCATTTGATCTTTACAGGCAATACGTAGCTCAGTTCACATATCCTAGAAAAGTGATGATGATCGCTGTTGAGCACCAAGGCACCTCACATTTTTTTCCAGTTGACCTTCAAGGTCGCATATCTACATTGTATTTTTTCGGATTAAGGCATAGTAATAGGATTATTTCAATTTTACAGCAAATTAGAAAGGTTGTGATTTGTTTTGTTCCGGCCTCAGAGCATAAGACATTGTACTACCTTGGCAAATTTTCTGAAGAATCAAAAAAGTCATCAATTATTTTTAAAAAGACCTCCCTTTTCGACTTTAAAATTCCTGAATTTGTTTCAGGATATTACGAGATCGAACTAATAAATGATCATAACATTGGAAGCCAACAGCTTTTTACAGGCAAGATTGTGAATGAACAAAGCCCTTCATCCAACTCTGTATTCTTATATCACGTACATATGCTGCAATTCTTGACAGCTCATGAAAAAAAGGAACCTTATGCTTTGCTGATCTGAGTTGTTTTTTTATGGCCATTATAAAAAAAGTGAAATACCAATAACCCCCATTGCGTAATAGCATTGGCCAACAGTGCCCCCAACACTTCCATTGTGTTAATGAATATGAAGCTGAGAATAATATTTGAAGCAATAGAAATTAGCGAAATCATAATGATCTTTCCTTGATCGTTTTTTGTTATTCTGTTCATATAAATTGCATAGTAGTAATAAGGCAAAGCCATAAGATACCCTGCTATGAGGAAATTGAACGAAATATTTAACTTGAAATATAATTCGAGAACGCACCAAATTGCAGCCGTGCCAAACAGCAGAAATATTAACCCAAACAAAAATATCTTGCTTGCCATCACTTTAATTTTTCTTGTTGTCATTCTATACATATTCTTTATAGAGGGCTGAATAAAAAAGAAAGCCATTACTTGAAGGTTTGAAAAGAGACTATTGAGTAACTGATAAATTCCCAGTTCGCGATCTGGAAGAAGGAAGACAGCAATATATAATCCTACGCGCGAAGCCAATACGCCGATTAAACTTAAGGCAAAAAAGGGAAGTGTTTCAATAAAGATGTAAGGCCTCCATACTACTTTAATCCTGTTAAAAACAATCTCCCTGAAAAGGAAACATCCAAGTATTGTTTTAACATAGAATGAAATACCTATGGTAATCAATAATTCACTGATAGATAATTTATTAACATATATATAGGCTAGTGTTGGTACCAGGATTGCAATTTCCAGGAATAATGAGAAAATAAATTTTCTGTTAAAAATGATTAGCACCAAAAAGGGTTGGTAAAGAAAATTGCCTGTGGCCCAAAAAAATATTGAAAATTTAACCGAGGTTTCGATTGGTATTAAGCTAAGCAGTCCGATAGCAAGCACAACATAGACTATCAGTCGAGTGGTATAGTTCTCTTGCCACTCTTGGTTTAGTTGTTGAGGGTATAAAGAGAATTTTCGCAATAAATAAGATGTATTTCCTCCGGAAATCAGCTGTATTAATAATCCTGGTAATAATATAATGGAAATAAATTTTCCCCAAAATTCAATTCCTTGTGTGGGTATTACGACCAATGATATTAAAACAAGGGAAAGTGACTGAAGCAACTGACTTGCCGCATTAATTAATCCATTACTTACAAAAGGAATAAGTTTTTGGAGTTGCAATAAAGTCAGTGTTTTGGTTTATTGATTACAGCCGAATTCTTAATGTTAATCAAAAAATTTGTAAGCCAAGGAAATCGGTAGTTAATGTACACTTTAAAATTTTCCAGTTTTATCTTTGCCATAATTTTTTTGGAATCCTCCCCGACTAGGTAGATAAGTGACCTATAATTAGTTCTTCTCGCACTGTTGCTTAACCGTTCAAAATCTCTTGGCTTCCACTGATATTTGTGAATTTCATAATCATTGCCATACACGGTCCCTTGAACATTCATTTTAATTGGGGTTGAGATAAGGATATGGCCAGCTTTTTTCTGACATAAGGCTAGCAATCTGTTGCCTTCTTCTGCGTCAAGATGTTCCAACACATCAATGAGGAGAATCAGATCATAATGCTGTAGGCTCGGCAATATATCTAGCGCATCTCCGATATAGATAGAATCATAGTAATACTTTTGCCCAGGTGTTATATAAGATTCAAAAGCTTCAATTCCATCTATTATCTCGCTCCGAGTTCCAAGATCATCTGCAGGAGACCAGAATTTTAAATATTCTCTTAGTAACATCCCATATTTGCCGAATCCAACACCAATGTCCAACACGGAAGAAGGACGAACGTACTTGACAATCTGGATTATTTCATTAATCTGAAGGTAATGGCTGGTTGGCATGAGTAAACTTACTTATCAAGCGAATTATAAATTTCAATATACTTATTGGCTGTTTCCATAACAGTATATTCAGCCGGCGGTTTTCTTGAGATCCCATTTCTGCCAAGAAAAAATTTCAAGCCCTCCACCATCTCTTCAAAAGAATGACAGACTTTCCATTTTTCAATAGCCTGGGCAATACCGACTTCAAATGAAACAATGCTCATTCCGGAGGCAAGCGCCTCCGAAAAAACATATCCGAACGATTCAAAGTGTGAAGTATGAAGCAAAACTTTGCCCCTTCGCATCAAGTGTAGAACTTCTTTTCGAGGCAGCGTTCCTGTTAAGCTAATTGTATTTTCTAATTCTAAAGTTTTTATTTTATCAATCAGCGTGTTTTTTTCCGGACCATCTCCTATCAGAACAGTTTTCAAGGAAGGGTAATCTTTCTTCAACGCGCTGATCAACTCAACAAACAAAGAATAGTTTTTAACTGGTAAAAGCGATCCAACACCAAGGATATCGATGTCTTGAGTGGAATCATTTATACGGTCAAAATCGGGGGCGTTAACTCCCCATGGGATAACGGTAAGAGTCAGTAATCCGGTCTGTTCAAAAAATACTTTCTTTTGGAAATGCGAAACGGCCACAAAATGCATTTGTGACAAAGGCAAAAAATTGAAATAAATATTAGGACGTCTAGCGTCTTGACCCATAAGCGTGCAAAGGTGTTTTGTATCATATCTTTTGCTAAGGTAGTTACCCAGCCAAGCGCATTCATTTAACCAAAAGCTGTGTATAATATCCACTCGTTGAATTGCATTGATCCGTTTGAAAAATTTTAAACACTTAAGCCAGGTTAGTATGCGTCGTGGAAATTTTCTATCATAACCGCCGCAGGCGTACACATTAATGTTACTCCAGTTATACTCTATTTCATGATGGGGATATTGTAACGCTATGATAGAAATGTAATACTCTTTATAGTTGGCATTTAAATACTCAATGAAAACATGCAGGTATGGCATGCAGTTCTCATCATTTTCATTCTTAGGAAAGCCAGGAGTTAGAATAACAATATGTCTATTGGATTTCATATAACTTCCATCCGTCTTTTAGTTCTTTTAATTGAATTAACTGATGAGTGGATTTAAGGTTTGACCAATTGCTGCCCAGATTAGTATGTCCCCATTGAGGACCAAACCGCTGTTCATTGAAAAGTATTAGCTCTCCATTTTTAAAGCGTATGTCCTTTGTTAGTAAATTAATAACATGGTGTTTTGTTTCATAAGACATCAATGCTACATCGATGTCAAATGTGTAAAGAACATTTTCAGGATAGTTGTCTAAAGCAGTGAATACATCTCGCTCAAATTGATTTCGCTGGTAAACAATATTGAAAACATAGCTAAACAAAGTAATTTGAGTTATTATAATTATAGCTGTCCCTAAACTACTAAGTTTTCTTTCCGACAGAAAATTATAAAAGGACAGATAAGCCGGGTACAGGCAAATGAGCACCAACGGAAAAGTTAACATGACATAGCGTAAATTTTGATATGGAATACCGCTAAGAAATACAGCGTACAACAGAACTGTCAAGCCTGCGACTTTTATTGAATCGGATTGGAAGTGCTTTTTTTTGAGAAATAGTAAAAGAAATACACCCATAAAAAAGTACCCCGGATGAATAATATTATAAAAAGAGTAAATGAAGTTAGGAAATCGATAACGCTCAGACCCCCCTCCAAGCGTAATAAAACCAGATTTTAAAAAATTGACTGGGGACCAATCTGTAAAAAATTCATGATGTATAAAGGAAGTTGAATTATTGGCCTTAATAAGGAAGTGAGGAAGGAGTACAAAAGCTCCAATGCATCCTGAAAAAAAAAATTGAGGAAATTTTTTCTCTCTTATCAATTTAATCGATGTAATGATTCCTGGGATCAACAAAATAATAGCAGCGGTGTATCGCGTCATTACTGCAGAGAATGAAAAGAAGACAAGAAGAGATAAATCTAATGGATATCCGTTTTTTTGAAATTGATAGAAATGATAAAAAGAACCAATGATAAAGAACATGCAAAGAATATCGGACATTATCAGAAAAGATGCTCTGAGTATAAGGGGTGAAAAGAAAAGAAAGCATAGTAGAAATAATGAAATTTTTTCTTTTTCACTAAAAAAAAATAACTGCAGTATTTTTTTTGAATAGATTAAAATTCCAATAAAGGAACACACTGAAAGTATTTGCATAGAGAAACCAACATTTCTCAAGAGAAGAGAAAGGAGAGCCCCATAGAGTGGATAGTTAACGGGCCAAACGTAATCCCCGGGATGTTTGCCGGTCAGGAAAAATTGATATAAGGCTTTTCCGTACCTTAAATATTCGTGCGAATCTTGGCCGTAAACACCATTGAAATTGAAACCAAGTCTAATAATTAAAAAGAATGCTAACGAAAATACAATCAGGAAAGCATTTGAATTAATAATCTTCTTGATGTCCACGTTTTTCGTATTCAGTTGGCAGTAATTATTAAGATGCTGTGATTTTATTTTGAAAGCTGGAAAATTGATCTAACAGTGGCAAATTAGATAATTGAAAGATATATATTTCTTTCACTCGATCCTAAAATATAAATAATACCAGTGCTCTAGAGAAAATTTAATCTACTTGGTAATGCAAATAATTGGAAAGATGGACAATGGCACTTTTAAAATTTTTCTTCTGAACAAGGAACCAAGTGAGTTGGGATTGTAGAGAATTTTGCAATTGAAGTTCTTCAATTCATCAAACGTATGATGGAAATATTGTGTAGCCATCTCAGGAAATCCTAATGAATTAAAATGGTCCTGGCTTCTTTTCTTTGCGGCAGCAGATTCAGTCGTCGAAGAATAGAATGGGCTGTCTACAATATAAATTTTACTCGACGGGTCAATTAAATTAAGAAGTTTTGTAATAAGATTCCTTAAATCCTTAAAGTATTGAACACTACCGCCCAATATTACAGTATTGAATTTTTGTGTTTTAAACACCGAACTAAAAATGTCGGAATAAACAAAACACAGATTTTGTTGCCCTCCAAAGACCCTTGCGCCTTGAAGCAATTCAATTTCATTAATATCTACGGCACAAATTTCAGCTTTTAAAGAAACTGCCAGATTGTAGGAAAGCCACCCGTTACCACAGCCGAGTTCTAGAATAGAACCGCTTGAGTTATTTGTCTGTAAATGGTTCACCAATTTTTTGAGCGAAGATTTACGCATCTCCCACTCTTTCTTAAAAGGATGGTCATTAATGAATTCTGGCAATTCTGTAACAACATCGTCAGAATAAATTCGATTTTCTTTTTCTCTTAGCTTAAGGTAGGCCTCTTCAAAAACATTGTTGCGTTGAAAATCTTTTTGGTAAAAGACATTATTTTGATACGCAAGAAGGGGATTTTCAAGCAATTGATTTTTTAACTTCATTAAATAGGGTAATTATAGATGATTAATTACATGTATTAGACAGCACTGTGGACAGTCGACTGTGGGCTGTGGACCTTACCTATGCCAATGCATTCCCAACTTAGCAACTAATGATTTGGCTTTTAGTTTAGCCGCATAAATACTAGACTTTCCATTCTTCGCCTTAAAATAATTCACCTCGCTTATAACTCGCTGCACCGCATAGTCATAATACTTTCTGCGAATATGTTCTCTTAAAATCTACTTGGCGATCAGTGGACGTTGACCAATCTAGTTCAGCAGTTTGCAAGGCCTCAATTTCCTGATAAAGTTCAGTGCCTTTAATAGGATAAGCAACGGTAATGGTAAAGTGATCCGGATTTGATTCCTTTAAATGATGAATTGTTTCTTCAATGTCTTCTTCTGTTTCACCCGGATATCCAAGCATGATAAAGGTGCCGGCTTCTATTCCGTGTTTTTTTGTAAGCTTGATCATATCGCGTACCTGGTTTACATCGACCCTGCGATCCATGAGATCAATTACTTTTTGCGAACCACTTTCAGCCCCGATCCAAACTCGAAAGCACCCCGTCTCTTTTAACATTTGAATTATTTCTTCATTCAAGCGGTCTGCTCGTGTGATGCACTCGTAGGGAATAATGATGTTTTGTTTTTTAAGCTCATCGCGAAAGGTTGTTAACCACTTGTGACTAATCGTAAAGACATCATCAACAAACCAAAGTGAGTCAGGATTGTAATCGTTTTTAATTTGTATTAATTCTTCAACAACTTTTTCAGGGATCCGTCTTCTGTAGCTCAACCCATATACAGCGCGACTGCACCATTTACAGGTGTACGGGCAACCGCGCATTGTACTAACAGAGAGTGCATTTTTACCATGATGCTTTTTCCATGCGTCAAGATAAAGTTGAAGGTTTATTTTTTTTCGATTGGGAATTGAAAGATCATTAAGGTCTTTGATTTTTTCCCGCTCAGCAGTTTGCACAAACTTATCTGCTTCTAAGAATGCGATTCCAGCAATAGATTTATTCGATTGAATATGTTCTTCGGAAGAAGCCTTCCATGCCGGCAGGAGTCAGGATGAGATTATTTACCAGCTCACTCATCGTTTCTTCACCTTCTCCAATCACAATGTAGTCAGCGCCGTATCGTAAAAAATTTTCTGCGCTATAACGCACTTCGGGTCCGCCCAGGATAATGATACTTTCAGGTAAATTCGCCTTGATAAACCGGATTGTTTCCAGCACATTAAGCTTAGTCATTAGGTTGACATAAATACCAATGAGATAAGGCCTATGCTGCATGAGGTAATTCTGAAAATCTTTTTTCGAGGAAAAGGTCGTATCGTATACTTCATTTTGTATTCCCTGGTCTTCAAGGTATCCGGAGATATATAAAATACCCAAAGGAGGATAGGGCCGCATGATCTGCTGCTCTTTCAAATCGTCTTCTAAAAAATAACAATGTGTTAGAAGTATATCCATGTATTTTGTAATCAGTGATCAGTATTCGGTAATCGGTTTCCTCCTAAGTCAGATAGTAGCCGGGATTCCAAAAATAGCTCTGCATAATTGTCGGGAAAGTTTGTGCATTTCTAAACCTCTAAAGCTTTTACATATTCTATATTAGGAGTTTGCATTGAACCGATTACTGATTTACTAACTACCGATTACCTTTCACCTCTGTCTCCCCTAGGCTTTACTTTTAAATCAATCAGGTAATGATCTGAAATTCCAGAAAGTGAAGACCACTTATTAAGTTTTTTTTCGAGCTTATTTAGTCGCCATAAAAAGCGCCTGTGTTTTGAGAAGAATTTTTGCAAATAAGATGGGGGTAGTGCCACGCCTATAGGTTTAGTACCGATAATGGAAAATTTTTTCGATGCCCATTTCTTCACCTGGGCAGGACGATAGTACCAGGTTTTTACATGGGCACCCTGCAAAGCAGCATCTACACCTTTTTTTGTCCACCGCCTAAAGAGATTATTAAACTGAAGCTTCGAAAAAAAATAAATCGATTCCCAGAGGCAAAATTTAGGCATGATCACAGCGACAAAGCGGGCCTCCGGTGAGAGAATAGAAGGGATTTTTTCAAATAACTTTTTCAACGATTCTGGATTGATACAATTCAATCCGCCAAAATTTGAAAAAACAAGATCAAATTTCTTTTCAAATAGAAAGTCATCAAAGTTATCAAGGTCCAGGTATTGTGAAGTGATTTTATGCTGCATGGAAAATTGCTGTACTTTTTCTTGTGTAACTTTCAGCATTTCTTCAGAAACATCTGTGGCTACAATATTAAAACCCTTTTCGCTGAACAAAACGGCGTCTTCCCCTGTGCCACAATTAAGTTCCAGAATATCCATTCCCTTGAGGTCGGGTGTAATTTTTTCAAGGTAACTCCAGACTTGCTTGCGTTGCAATTGTCCAATGGGAGTTCGCGTAAAAGACGAATCGTATGTGGAGGCAATATGATCAAAAGGTACACCCATTCTTCATTCTTCTACCCAAGTCTAGTGTAGAAACAAATTAATTCTGTAATCGTCTAATTCGTAATAATCCATTTTGTTAATCAGTGTATAGTAATAATTCATTGGTGACTGTTATTGCAAAAAGATGCGGTTTTATATTCAGGTCCTCTAAAATTTTTCATGCTCTAAACCATTAACAATTAATCAACTAAAGGGGATGCGGTGCCTAACTGAACCAATCACTGATTACCGATTACCAATAACGGTTAAAGGCCGACAGCGGGCGATTCTACTTTCAACTTCTTTAACTTTAATCCTTGGGTGAATGATCTAGGAATATAGTAAAATGTTGCAAGACCTGTTCTTAATTCTTTATACGTAAGACGCAAAGGATTGCGCAGAAGTTTCTTTAAGCTTAAATATCCTTTCTCTTTGCGGTAAATACTATGAACATACCTGTGCAACTCTTTATAATACCTGTTGTTGAATGTGCTTTCGAACATCATCATAAGGTCATCCGAATCCGTCCAATTTTGCTTTTCATGAAGCTGGTCTTTTACTTTTTCGAAAAATTTAGTTCCGGGTAAGGGGTAGGAAACAGAAATTCCAACCTCGTCTGGCATTAAATTTCGAACCATCCGGATTGTAGCATCAATATCCTCCTCCGTTTCACCCAAATATCCAAATTGTAAAAAAAATGCTACTCTAATTCCTTTCTGTTTCATTAGCCTGGTGGCTTCATGAATTTCCTCCACTTTCGTACCCTTATCCATGGCATCCAGAATTTTTTGAGAACCAGACTCCGCACCTACCCAGATTGTGTCGGCTCCAGATTCAGCCAGGGCATCTAGCGTATCTTCCTGAAGCAGCAAGTCGACACGGGATTGGATTTTATAGCGCAATTTTATTTTTTTCTCCGCCAATAAATTTCGAAACTCCTGGACCCACCCAGGTTTTAATCCAAAGATGTCATCACACATCCAAAAATAATCGGGGGCGTAATTTTTTATCAGCCATTCAATTTCATTTACAACGTGAGCTGGTGAACGGGAAGTATAACGGTTACCGTAAATAGGTTTGGCGCACCAATTGCACTTAAAGGGACAGCCCCGGGTCGTAGCCAGATTGAGCGAAAAATATCCATGATGTCGAAGCCAGATACTTCGGTATGATTCGATATCCACTAAATCCCAAGCGGGTAAGGGTAACGTATCAAGGTTGCGAATTACAGAACGGGCAGGCGTAAGAGTAGTATGAGCCTTTTTTTTAAAGGCGAGTCCCTGAATCTGTGAGACATCCAGATTTTTTTCCAGGGCCAAAATAAGTTCTTTTAAAGTTTCTTCGCCTTCACCACGAACAATGTAATCTACATGATGTTGGAAATATTTTTCGTAATGATCTGCCGCGTCAGAACTTGAAACTATCACCACACAACCAACCTTTTTACTTTCTTCTGCCATTTTAAAGGCAGCTTCACGCATGTTGGTAAGACACATCTTGGTGAGGTAATTGAAGCCATCATCATAAATCACAACGTAGTTCGGTTTTTCCTTTTGTAGAACAGGTATAATTTCCGATGGATCGTTGCGCAGATTGGTGTCGAATAGGGAAACAGAATGCCCTTCATTTCTGAGCACAGAAGCAGCAAGAATAGTTGCTAATGGCGGATAGGGTTGTTTGAAACGCCACTGCTTTTTATCAAACCTATAAAAATAAGAATGTGTAAATAGGACGTTCATGACTGGGAATCGGAATTCAAAAGTGATTCTCTTTTGATTGGAGGAAACTGGAATCTATGTTCTCGCGCTAAATCAGGGCCCAAGCCTGATGATTTTAACTTCTCCGTATACAGCTCCATAATCTTTTTTTGGTAATTACGGGGGTGGTTTTTAGAGGCATATGACTTTGACTTAAAAGCCACTTTGAAATCAGTTGCAGAATAATTTTGTTGATATTGACTTTTCCACCTCGACACGGTTTTATACTGGAAATACTTCTCAAGGGTATTGGCGAAGAATAAATTCAAAAGTTTTTCCATAATCCGTTTTCCCAACGACGCTTTTGAAACAGGAACATCAACAATACGCTTGGGATTATAATTTGGGAAAAAATCTTTTACCCACGCATTCGCCCGATGTAGATTTTCAAATTGGGTTGATCCATAAAGCGGGATAACAGTAGCAAGCTCAGTAGCGGTGAATAAATTCTTTTCTTCAATTTCAAGATGGTCCTCATCCACAAAATAGTTGACGCAAAAATATTTGTGAGAATTAAAAAGAAACAATCTTTTGTACAGGACCAAGAGAGTACGCGCAATCCACAAGCGTTGAGGTGCAGTGATAATAAAAAAATCCAGATCGGAATTTTCATCCATATATCCTTTCGACAATGAACCTGATGCAAGCACAGCTCTGACGAAGGGAAATTTTGAAATTAGTTTCCCTTTTTTCTCAGCCAAAACCAAATATTTTTCCGCTTCTATGTTCCCTTTCACCCTTCGGTCCACAACAGCTTGGCTATTTTTCAGGGTAAAAAAATTATCGAATTGAAAAATAATCTGTCTCTCTTTTAAGTTCAGAAGGCGGGAAACAACAATTGATTCATCGATATGATTAATGCCTAAAAAACGAAATACTTCCTCGGAGTTTAATGGATAATTGAAAATATCATAGTACAGTAACGTACGTATGATTTGCTCGTCCATGTTGCTGAGTATTCGATCAAGAGTTGCAGCTTTCATATTAATGTTCCTCCGAGCTCAGCAAATTGCTGGATGTTGCGATGATTAAAAATATTCACGTTCCTCAAAAACACGAAACATTCCGAAAGAAAGGGCTCATCCCTGACTTTATCGTATCCAGAGAACTAAGTTCGTCCCGATAATTTTCTCTTTCAAGAGATGACACAAAAAAATTAAAACCCTGGTGTTTGGTTACTGTTTTAGTAGAAGATAAGAGCTTACTCCAACCAAAACCATGCATGGCCTTTGCAAGAATGTCAGCGAGGTTTTTATGGATAACAATCGATGCGCTGAGATCTTTCATGTAACAATCTGGAAATAAAGGCTAATTTTTACTCGTGTGGTCAATACACACATCAAACAAAATTTGAATTTCCAGAAAAAGAGTAGAATTTTATCGATTATGATTGTCACTTAAACCGCGACAGGGTTCTTATGAATACAATATCTTCTTTTGATGACTACAAACGCGACTATAAACATAGTGTGGAAAGCCCGGAAGCCTTTTGGGACGAGGTTGCCGGCAATTTTGTTTGGCGTAGAAAATGGAACAAAGTGCTGCAGTGGGATTTCAATAAACCGGAGATAAAATGGTTTATCGGTGGCCAGTTGAATATAACGGAAAATTGCATTGATCGTCATTTACCGGAACGCGCAGATCAGACCGCTATCATTTGGGAACCCAATGATCCTAAAGATGAAGCCAAAAAAATAACGTATCGGGCCCTTCATGAAGAAGTTTGCAAAGTAGCAAACATGTTGAAGGCCCACGGAATTAAAAAGGGGGATCGTGTATGCATTTATATGCCTATGGTGCCTGAACTTGCTTATGCTGTACTGGGATGCGCGCGCATTGGAGCTGTACATTCGGTTGTATTTGCGGGATTTTCGGCGGGGTCTCTTGTCGATCGAATAAATGATTCGGGATGTAGGTTGGTACTCACCGCGAATGCGACTCTTCGAGGTGATAAAAAAATTGACCTGAAAGGAATTTTGGATGACGCGCTCTCAAAGTGTCCCACCATTGAAAAGACAATTGTGTTAGCGCGCACAATGACAGAACCTTTTATGAAACCCGGTCGCGATTTTTGGTGGCATGAAGAAATAAGCAAAGTGGAATCACATTGCGAGGCAGAAGAAATGGATGCCGAAGATTTGCTTTTTATCCTTTATACATCAGGTTCTACAGGAAAGCCTAAGGGTATGGTTCATACGTGCGGTGGATATATGGTCTACACCAGTTATACATTCAAGACTGTCTTTCAATACCGAGATGGACAGGTGTATTGGTGTACCGCGGACGTTGGATGGATAACGGGACATTCATATATTTTATACGGACCGCTTTCGGTGGGAGCTACAACAATCATCTTTGAAGGAATTCCCTCGTGGCCAGACATGGGTCGCTTTTGGCAAGCTATTGAACGGCATAAGGTAAATATTTTTTATACGGCTCCAACAGCCATTCGGTCGCTGGAAAAAGCTCCGTTAAGTTTTGTAGAGAGGCATGATCTTTCATCGTTAGAAGTTTTAGGATCCGTGGGAGAACCAATCAATGAAGAAGCGTGGCATTGGTATGATAAGAATATTGGTAAAGGAAAATGTCCAATAATTGACACATGGTGGCAAACGGAAACCGGAGGATGCATGATTTCCCCCATCGCACACGTAACTCCATTAAAACCCGCCCATGCAACGCTTCCTCTGCCGGGAGTGCAGCCAGCAATAATGGACGAGAATGGTAAAGAGATAATTGGGAATAACATGGAAGGTCGCTTGACGATTAAATTCCCATGGCCCGCCATAGCCAGGACGATTTATGGAGACCATCAGCGATTTAAGGACACTTACTTCTCTACATTTCCCGGAAAATATTTTACGGGCGATGGTGCCAAGCGCGATGAAAATGGATATTACAGAATTACCGGTAGAGTGGACGACATTATTATAGTGTCAGGCCACAATATGGGAACAGCAGAAATAGAAAGTGCCATTGATGAGCATTCAGCTGTATGTGAGACTGCTGTAGTCGGATTCCCTCACGATATTAAAGGCCAGGGTATTTATGCTTTTGTTATCTGTTACAATAAACCTTTGGAAGAAGAAAAGTTGCGCATGGAAATTCGTGAAACGGTTTCCAAAATCATCGGACCCATTTCAAAGCCTGATAAAATTCAATTTGTAAGCGGCCTGCCAAAAACCCGTTCCGGAAAAATTATGCGCAGAATTTTGCGCAAAGTAGCGGAAGGAGATGTAACAAATCTGGGTGACACCACAACATTGCTGGATCCTTCCATCGTAGATGAAATTAAGGCTGGAGCGCTTTAGAATATAGC
Source organism: uncultured Bacteroidota bacterium (assembly GCA_963837415.1). Lineage (GTDB taxonomy): Bacteria > Bacteroidota > Bacteroidia > Cytophagales > Cyclobacteriaceae > Chryseolinea. Next base: position 1,832,430 of record CAWING010000013.1, read on the forward strand.
CTATGGTGAGCAATTGCCACGACCTTCAGGTCGTGGATAAAATAAAAATAAATAACAGGCTTTAGCCAAAAAAGAAACACAATGCCATGCACCAAAGAGTATTGGCAAAGCCAATACTTAGATTTTCACAACCCGCGACCTGAAGGTCGTGGCAATTATATAAAAAAAGTGCTACAGTTGTTCTTCGTTAAGCAGTGATTGATTGGCATCAAAAGCTTTCAAATTGGAAAGCGTTGTCGCGGCAATTTGTGTCAGAGCTTCTTGTGTAAAAAAGCCTTGATGCGCCGTAACCAGAACGTTAGAAAAACCCATCAATCGTGAAATGATGTCATCCTTTATAATAGTTTCGGATAGATCGCGAAAAAATAAATGCTCCTCCTGCTCATATACGTCAATTCCTAGAGAACCAATGGCGGCAGATTTGAGACCTTTAATAACAGCCTTTGTGTCAATTAATCCACCTCGGCTGGTGTTGATCAACATCACGCCCTTTTTCATGGACTGAATGGTAGAATCATTTATAATGTAGCGCGTCTTTTCATTCAATGGACAATGAAGTGAAAGGATATCGACTTGAGGAAAAAGGTTATTTAAAGGCACATACTTAACCCCTGTTGACGCCAGGTCCTTATTTTGTTTTACATCATACGCCAGTACTTGGCATCCAAATCCCATCATGATTTTGCAAAATACATGGCCGATATTTCCTGTTCCGATTACTCCTACTGTTTTACCATAGAGATCGAAGCCTAGAAGACCTTGAAGTGAAAAATTTTGTTCACGTACACGATTATAAGCCTTATGTATTTTACGATTAAGGGTCATGATCATCGCAATGGCGTGTTCCGCTACTGCATAGGGTGAATATGCCGGAACACGAACCACTTTAATATGGTGAGACTTTGCGGCATTTAGATCTACATTGTTGAAACCTGCACAACGGAGAGCGATGATTTTCACCCCATGAACAGCAAGCTCGGCGATAACATTTGCATCTACATGATCATTTACGAAAACGCAAACTGCATCAGCACCTTGGGCAAGTTTTACAGTTTGTTCGTTTAGTTGAACCTCCAGGTACTGAAGATTGAATCCCACTGTTTTATTCTGGGAATTGAAAAACTCCTTATCATAAGGCTGGGTACTGAAAAAGGTAACGTTCATAATAGGCTTTTTTTGATCAAAAGAATGCGCTCAAAATGGCGTGATCTCGATTAAATAAATAGCCCGATCAAATTGACCGGGCTATTTGCTGAGAGTCTGATTCAAAATTAGCTACCACACGCCTCGCAGGCATCGGGGTTATCAAGTGAGCAGGTCATGTCTGCACGTTTCTGCTCGAAGTCGTCATCCAAAGGTTGCTCATAAGGTATTCTTTGCTGATTTTCCGCAGCAGCGTAAGCCACTACAGGATCGGCGACTACCAATGAAGGGATGGGAACAGCCGCCAAAGCTGGTTGAGCCATCGCTGTTTTATCCAACGTGAATTTGATTGCATCAGCAGCAGCTGTAGAACGCAAGTAATACATGCCAGTCTTCAGTCCTTTTTTCCAGGCATAGAAATGCATCGAGGTCAGCTTGCCAAAATTCGGATTGGTAAGGTGAATGTTCAGACTTTGTGATTGACAAATATACGCTCCGCGATCTGCCGACATATCAATGATAGCCTTCTGCGAAATTTCCCAAACTGTTTTATAAATGTCTTTGATATTTTGAGGAATTTCAGGAATAGGTTGAACAGAACCGTTTGTAGCAATCAATTTCTGACGCATATTTTCACTCCATAGTCCAAGGTTCATCAGGTCTTTCATCAGGTGTTTGTTGGCAATGATAAATTCACCTGACAATGTTCTGCGCGTATAAACATTTGAAGTATAAGGTTCGAAGCATTCGTTATTGCCTAAAATTTGAGAAGTAGAAGCTGTAGGCATCGGGGCAAGCAATAATGAATTGCGCACACCAAATTGTTTTACATCACGCTTCAGTTGATCCCAATTCCAGCGGCCGCTCTTAGGCGTAACATTCCACATATCAAATTGGAAAATTCCTTTTGATACAGGTGAACCTTTGAAGGTTTCGTAAGGGCCAAGTTGTTTCGATAATTCCATGGAAGCTTCCATGGCACCGAAGTAAATGGTTTCAAAAATATCTTCATTTAACCTTCGTGCTTCATCGGAGTCAAATGGCATGCGCAGCAGAATGAAGGCATCAGCCAAACCTTGTACACCTATTCCTATCGGGCGATGACGCATGTTGGAGTTACGCGCTTCGGCAACGGGATAATAATTGATGTCAATCACCTTATTCAGGTTGCGTGTTGCAACTTTGGTGATCTCATATAATTTCTGATGATCAAATTTCCCTTCTGCAGTAATAAACTTAGGCAAGGCAATAGACGCCAGGTTGCAAACCGCTACTTCTTCAGGTGAAGTATATTCGATTATTTCTGTGCATAAATTGCTCGACTTGATGGTACCCAAGTTTTTCTGATTTGATTTTCTGTTTGCAGCGTCTTTATACAGAATATAAGGTGTTCCGGTTTCGATTTGTGATTCAAGGATCTCAAACCAAAGATCCTGTGCTTTTATTTGCTTGCGGAATTTACCTTCACTTTCATATTTTTCGTAGAGGCGTTCAAATTCTTCACCCCATACATCAGCTAGACCGGGTGCTTCATTTGGACAAAAGAGCGACCACATCTCATTGTTTTCTACCCGTTCATGAACAGATCAGGTATCCATACGGCAAAGAAAAGATCGCGTGCTCTCATTTCTTCTTTACCATGATTTTTCTTCAGATCAAGGAAATCGAAAACATCAGCATGCCATGGTTCAAGATAAATGGCAAAACTTCCTTTGCGTTTGCCACCGCCCTGATCGACATAACGTGCTGTCATGTCGAAGTTCCGCAGCATAGGAACGATACCATTGGAAGTTCCGCCCGTTCCTTTGATATAAGAACCTTTAGCCCGGACATTATGAATGCTTAAGGCCGATACCACCGGCAGATTGTGAAATTTTAGCGCACTGTTTTAATGTATCGTAAATGCCATCGATGCTATCGTCCTTCATGGTCAGCAGGAAGCATGAAGATAGTTGAGGCTTCGGCGTTCCTGCGTTGAACAACGTAGGCGTTGCATGCGTAAACCATTTTTCCGATAGTAGGTTATACGTTTCAATAGCAGCGGGAATATCTTCTCCATGTATCCCTACAGCTACCCGCATAAGCAGATGCTGTGGACGTTCGATGACTTTGCCATCGATTTTCATGAGGTAAGAACGTTCCAGTGTTTTAAAGCCGAAATAATCGTAGCTGAAATCACGATCATAAATGATAGCTTCATCCAGTTCAGCGGCGTGCTCTTTAATTACTTTCCAGGTTTCTTTAGAAATCAGCGGAGCATTTTGTCCTGTCTTAGGATCCACATACGTATAGAGCCGTTTCATCGTATTGGAGAACGACTTGCTGGTTACTTTGTGTAAGTTAGAAACTGCAATGCGTGCAGCAAGCTTAGCAAAGTCAGGATGTTTGGTAGTCAACGTGGCAGCAATTTCAGCTGCGAGGTTATCTAGCTCCTGCGTAGACACACCATCATAGAGGCCATTGATCACCTTCATGGCCACTTCTACAGGGTTGACGAATTTGGGATCTAATCCATAACAGAGTTTTTCAATTCGAGCGGTGATTTTATCAAACTTAACAGTTTCTCTGCGTCCGTCACGTTTTAATACAAGCATCTTAAGAAATGGGGGTTGTTGTGAGAAAGTTTAAAAAGTGATTTAAAGTAATTAAAAATCTTCGTTCAGTGAAAATTTAGCTGTGGTTTCTTTTTCCGTGCTTTTCATTACGCCGGCTTTCTGATACTCAGCTACACGCTTTTCGAAGAAATTAGTTTTTCCACGCAACGAAATCATATCCATAAAATCAAATGGATTGGTAGCGTTATAGATTTTTTTGCCGATCAGTTCATTCAACAAACGATCAGCAACAAACTCAATGTACTGTCTCATTTGAACAGCATTCATGCCGATAAGGTTTACCGGAAGCGCATCGGTTACAAATTCTTTTTCAATTTCTACCGCATCTTTAATGATATCAATGACGGTTTGTTCAGGCAATTTATTCACCACATGACTGTGTGTAAAGATGACAAGCGAAATCACAATGCAATCCTTCATCACGTGAGATCAATTCATTTGAGAAACTTAAGCCTGGCATCAGTCCGCGTTTCTTCAGCCAGAAAATGGAGCAGAAAGAACCGGAGAAGAAAATTCCTTCCACCGCTGCAAAAGCAATAAGCCGTTCCTGGAAATGTTCCCTCGTTGATCCAACGCAGTGCCCAGTCGGCTTTTTTCTTAACGCATTCCATTGTTTCGATAGCATGAAAAAGCTTATCCTTTTCTTTGGGATCTTTTACATACGTATCAATTAAAAGTGAATACGTTTCAGAATGAATATTTTCGATGGCAATCTGAAAACCATAGAAGAATTTAGCCTCTGTATATTGAACTTCAGAAATAAAATGTTCGGCCAGGTTTTCATTTACAATTCCATCGCTTGCAGCAAAGAATGCCAAGACATGCGTAATGAAATGCCTTTCACCATCATTTAGATTTACCCAGTCTCGCATGTCCTGACTCAAATCAATTTCCTCAGCCGTCCAGAAGCTGGCTTCAGCCTGTTTATAAAATTTCCAGATATCATGTTGGCGGATAGGAAAAAGCACAAAGCGATCTTTGTTTTCCTTTAAAATGGGTTCATCATGTATTACCTGGCTCATGGGTAAATTGGGTTTGAGGGTTTAACCAAAAATATCAAAGGGGTACCAGCTTTGGCTGACACCCTAAAAATCCTACAATAAAATTTTTTTGTTTGATAAAGAAGCTGAATGTATACCGCCCCAGCATCAAGTGTACAAATGAAGTGGAATGATTCTAAAAATCAAAACTGCGTTTTTAAGCCAATTACAACGATTGTGGATAACTTGTTGATACTTTGTGGAAAGATAAGTTCCTGTAAAATAGTAGCTTAATCCATTGTTCTTAGCGCTTTCTTTTAGATTAAATGTGGACAAAATAATTTTTAATTTTTTTTTCAGAACCGCAAACGGCCTTTTCTTCAAGATATTTAAAAGCTACTTAATATTTCTTGATTCTTTTTTTACCTTTGCAGTCCAATTTTCAAAAGCTATGTACGCAATAGTAGAGATCGCCGGAAAACAGTTCAAAGTGGCTAAGGATCAATACATCTACGCCCCTAAATTAGAAGGTGATGCTGGCACAGCAGTAAGTTTTGATAAGGTTCTCCTCATTGATAATGGAGGGACTATTAATATTGGCGCTCCTGCTGTTAAGCGGCATTTCAGTATCCGGTAAGATACTGGAGCATGTAAAAGGCAATAAGGTTATTGTCTTCAAGAAAAAGAGAAGAAAAGGATATGTGGTGAAAAATGGTCATCGCCAGCAGTTCACAAAAGTTCAAATTGAAAGCATTGGATAATATCACAATATCAACGAATAACGAATTTCAATAATGGCACATAAAAAGGGTGAAGGTAAAGTAAAAAACGGCCGCGAATCGGAAAGCAAGCGATTGGGCATTAAGGTTTACGGAGGGCAAAAGGTAATTGCAGGAAATATTATTGTTCGTCAACGCGGAACAAAGCATCATCCTGGCAAGAATGTAGGTATGGGAAGGGATCATACGCTATTTGCATTGACAAATGGTGTGGTGGTATTTAAAAAGAAAAGAGAAGATAAATCTTTTGTGTCGGTAGAACCGGTCGCAGAAGCATAAATAGTAAAGCTTTGAAAAGAAGCCGTCTCACGCCTGGGACGGCTTTTTTTATGATAAAGATGACTAGGCCTAATTTCAAAGTATCTTTCTAATTTGAGCATGCAAAATAAGCTCTTTCTTCAAGCCGCTAAAGCAGAACATACGACCCGCACCCCTGTATGGCTAATGCGACAGGCTGGAAGAATTCTTCCAGAATACCGCAAGGTGCGAGAAGCAGCAAAGGATTTTAAAACGCTAGTAAAAACGCCTGAGCTTGCGGCCGAGGTAACGATTCAACCCGTTACTATTCTAGAAGTTGATGCTGCCATTATCTTTTCCGATATCTTGGTTATCCCGGAAGCAATGGGCTTGAATTATGAAATGGAAGAGAACAAGGGTCCAGTGTTTCCCAAAAGAATTTCTTCCGTTGACTGATCTGGCCAGCCTCCATATCGCTGCATCGGAAGAATTGCAGTATGTTCTCGATGCAATTACGCTTACAAAAAAAGAGTTAAATGGTAAAGTTCCTTTAATTGGTTTTGCCGGAGCCCCATGGACAATTTTCTCTTACATGATCGAAGGGAAAGGAAGCAAAACGTTCAGCGCAGCAAAAAAAATGCTGTACACTCAGCCTGCGTTTTCACACCAGTTGTTAGAAATGATTACGCAAAGCACAATTAATTATTTGAAGGGTCAAATTAAAGCAGGTGCAGATGTTATTCAGATTTTTGACTCATGGGCGGGTGTTTTAGGTCCCACTCAATATGATGAATTTTCCCTACCCTATATTTCCAAGATATGTGATGCGATTCAGAATACCCCAAAAATTGTTTTTGCGAAAGGTGCATTCTTTGCCCTGGGTAAACTGAACAATATAAATTGTAATGTTTTGGGATTGGACTGGAATATGGAGATCGGGGAGTCCCGGGCGTTGGTGCCGGATAAAGTCTTACAAGGTAACCTTGATCCTTGTGCCTTATATGGATCGCGCGCGGATGTTAAAAAGGAAACACAAAAAATGCTCGATGCATTCGGCCCGCGCAAATACATCGCCAATCTAGGCCATGGGTTATACCCGGACACTGAAGTTGATAATGTCAGGTGCTTTATCGATACAGTAAAAGAATATAGTGCAACTAAATTATTCGCTTCGAAGTGACTTAATGGGATTGACAATAGCAGCTTTAATGGATTGATAGCTGACCGTAATCCATGAAATCAATAATGCGATAAGACCTGCAACTAGAAATACACCAATGCCAATGTCAATTCGGTAAGCAAATCCCTCTAGCCAGCGATCCATAATGTAGTATGAGATAGGCACTGACAACGCAAAGGCTACGAGAATAAGTTTTGTAACATCTTTAGTTAAAAGAATTACAACACTGGCAACGGAAGCTCCCATAACTTTTCGTACTCCAATTTCTTTCGTCCGTAGGTTAGCTGTGTATGCGGCAAGACCAAACAGTCCGACGCAGGCAATAACAATGGCGAGGGCTGAAAATATTCCAAAGACCTTGCTTGCTTGTTGCTCTCCTTCATACTGGGCATTTAAATTTTCATCGAGAAATAAAAATTTAAAGGGCTGATCCGGAGCCAGCTCCTTCCATTTTGCTTCAACGTTATTGATAACTGAAGTCAGATTCTCAGAGTTTATTCGGGCAATAGTATATACTGGACCACCGTTAAAACTTTCCATGCTCTGTATAGTGAGCGGAGTAATTGGGTCGCGCAAAGATTGAAAATTAAAATCTTTTATCACTCCAACGATGGTATACGAGACGGTTACATTGCCATTTGCCAAGCGCTGAACCTGATTGATTTTTTTCCCAATAGGATCATTAATTCCCATTGTTTTTACTGCTGATTCATTTAAGATAATGGAGAGTGAATCGTTCGTTTCTTTTGAATAGCCTCTCCCTTCGATAAATTCAAAGCCAATGGTCTGGGCAAAATCATCATCAATGCCCATGCTTTTCGTAGTGAGAATTTCAGATGATCCTTCCGGTAAAAACTGAGCACCAAAAAAATCACCTTCTCTACCTAATAGAGAAAACGATCCCGCAGCATTTTCGACTCCTGGAATGCGTTTCAATTCTTCAATAAAAATTTGTGTTTTATTCTCTAAAGCAAAAGCTCTTTCGATCACGAGTACTTGTTCTTTATTGTAGCCCAAAGATTTATTCTGCATGTATTGCATTTGTTCTCTTACGGTAACAGTACCCACAATAAGCACGATGGATATAAAAAATTGAAATATGACCAACCCATTTCGTAACCAAGCACCCTTTGCATTGCCTGAAAAATTACCTTTCATTACAACGATTGGATTGAAGGATGATAATGCGAATGCCGGATAACTTCCCGCTAAAAATCCGACCAAAATAGACACAGCGATCAAACCCATGAACAACGAAGGAGAATAGGAAAAAGACAGTTGCTTTTGCGCAAGATTATTAAAATGATGTAGCGCTAATTGGGCTAAAATCAATGCGAGTAATGTTGCAAATACACTGAGAACAATTGATTCAATAAGGAACTGAGTTACCAGTTGACCTTTCAGTGAACCCATCGTTTTTCTTACCCCAACTTCACGCGCACGTTCCGCTGATCGTGCTGTAGCTAAATTCATAAAATTGATGCAAGCAATAACCAAAATTAATCCCGCGATACAGGCTAAGAAATACACATAATTAATATTCCCCCCTTGCCGTATTTTAGCTTCTATATTTGTAGGGTCCAGATGAAGGCTTGTTAGGGGTTGAAGAAAATACCGATAACCATTTCCTTCTTTTTTATAATCTTCCCATGATTTTCCCAGATCCCGCTCGATTTGTGCGGAGGCATATGCATCGACCATAGCCGGAAATTTTGCTTCGAGAGCTTTTGTATTGCTGCTAGAATTTAATTCCAGATATACATGCGCTGTGAAGGTGGTGAAATTGGTTTCCAGCCCACCAGCAAAAAAATCCTCTTCCCATTTCATTAAAAAATCAAATTTGAAGTGAGAGTTCTCCGGGACATTTTCGCAAACTCCGCTTACACTAAAATCCCGGTTGAACATGCGCAGCGTTTTACCGATGGGCTGATCATTCCCAAAATACCTCCTGGCAGTTTCTTCTGTTACAACAACGTCGGTGATATTGATAAGGGATTTTTTGGGGTCACCTTTAAGCATTTTAATGCTGAAGAATTCAAAAAAGTTTGAATCTGCAGCCATAATAAAATTTTCTTCAAATTGTTTTACTTCGTTGCGTTCATCTTTGTAGTTAACAACGACATTGTTAATTGGTCCACCCATTTTTATAACGGAGGATACTTCGGGAAAATCCCGACTCATCACATCGGCAAAAGAGTGTGGAATAACGGCATAGTTCGTGGAATGATTTGGATATTTCCGCTCTAAGGAAACCTTATAGATTTTGTCAGCTTTTGAATGGAACTTATCGTACGAAAATTCATTCATCACGAACATCACGATGAGCAGGCAACTGGCAATTCCAATAGATAAGCCCAATACGTTAATTATCGTGTAAACCTTTTGCTTAATAAGACTTCGGATGGCAATTTTTAAATAATTTTTGATCATACGCTTGAAGGCTAAACATATCGCTGGCTCGATACATGTGCCATTAAAAGTAAGTAAACGGAGTGTCTGTAGCGGTGAAGATCAATCCATTGTCCGAAAAAACAAAAAAGTTATACGCCAACGGACGATTAATTTTGAAGCATACGCAAAAGCGTAGAGAGGCGGTTCTTCAAATTTCGGCGATCTATGATAAAGTCAAGGAATCCATGCTCCAGAACAAATTCGGCACTTTGAAAACCTTTCGGTAAATCTTTTCCAATTGTTTCACGAATGACGCGGGGACCCGCAAAGCCAATGAGCGAATTAGGCTCAGCAATATTAAAATCTCCCAACATTGCGTAGGAAGCGGTTACACCACCCGTTGTAGGATCGGTTAACAGCGAAATGTAAGGAATCTTAGCCTGGTCCAGCTGTGCAATTTTTGCCGACGTTTTTGCCATCTGCATCAGTGAAAGCCCGGCTTCCATCATACGTGCACCACCCGATCTGGAGATCATTAAAAATGGTATTTTATTTTTAATGCTGTAGTCCATGGCGCGGGCAATTTTTTCACCCACAACGGAACCCATAGAACCGCCGATAAAATTAAAATCCATGCAGGCGATGGTAATGTCAAGACCATTCAATTTACCATACGCGGTACGCACGGCATCTTTTAATTGAGATTTCTCCTGGGTTTCTTTTATGCGCTTAGGATAAGGCTTTGTGTCTTTGAATTTTAATGGATCTGCAGACTCCATGTTAGCATCTAGCTCGGTGAATTTATTTTCATCGAACAAGCACTTCAAAATATTCTTCTGAACCAATGCGCACATGATAATCTTCATCAGGCACTACATAAGCATTGTTCTTCAGTTCTCGCGTATGGACAATTTTTCCGGCAGGCGATTTAAACCAAAATCCATCGGGAACTTCACGTTTTGATTCAGTGGGGGTTAAAATTCCTTTATCGCTGCGCTTGAACCAAGACATAGTTTAAACTTTAATAAAATAAAAGCCGATGAATCCGACATTTGTATCGGCTGAATTACAAAATTGTATTAGGCTAGCCCAATTGACTTGTCAAGATATACATCCTGAATGGCATTTAGTATTTCAACACCTTCCTTCAACGGTCGTTGGAATGATTTGCGGCCTGAGATCAATCCCATACCGCCAGCGCGTTTGTTGATGACAGCCGTTCGAACAGCATCCGCCAGATCGCTTGCGCCTTTTGATTCACCTCCAGAACTGATCAATCCTGCGCGCCCCATATAGCAATTGGCAACCTGGTAGCGGCAAAGGTCGATTGGATGATCTGAAGTAAGTTCAGTATAAATTCGTTCGTCCAGTTTTCCATAGGTGCTTCCGCCCGTGTTTAAGGCTTTGTAGCCTCCGTTATTTTCGGCCAGCTTTTGTTTGATGATATCGGCTTGAATGGTTACTCCCAAATGGTTAGCCTGTCCGGTTAAGTCTGCCGAGACGTGATAATCTACACCCTCTTTCTTAAACGCATTGTTTCTGGTATAACACCAGAGGATGGTGGCCATGCCGAGGTCATGGGCCCGTTCAAAAGCTTCAGCTACTTCTACAATCTGACGGGTGGCATTATCAGAGCCAAAATAAATGGTAGCTCCAATCGCAACAGCGCCTAAATTCCATGCGTCTTCGACAGACCCGAACATGATCTGATCATGTTTATTCGGATAAGTAAGAAGTTCGTTATGATTGACTTTTACAATAAAAGGTATTTTATGCGCATACTTTCTAGACATCATCGCCAAGGCCCCAAATGTAGTAGCCACTCCATTGCATCCTCCCTCTATGGCGAGCTTAATAATATTTTCAGGATCAAAATAAGCAGGATTTTTCGCGAACGAAGCACCTGCGCTATGCTCGATACCCTGATCTATGGGAAGAATAGACACGAAACCTGTATTGGCTAAACGACCTGTTCCGTATATGGATTGAAGACTGCGTAAAACTTGTGTATTGCGGTTAGTATGTACGAAAACTTTGTCAACGAAATCTGGACTTGGTGTGTGAAGTTGTTCTTTTGGAATTGTTTTGCTCTGATGCTTTAGCAGATAATCTGCGTCTTTGCCCAATAGGTCATTAATATTTCTTGCCATTGGCTTGGTTGATTTTTAAAAGCGAGGACAAAGTTATTAATTATTTAATAGTATGCTAACGCGCTTAAATTTCGAGGTTTTTAGGGTCTTTCAATCGTATTCCATCTAGTTTGTAGAAATCATAAATAAAAAAAGCCATCCCGAGGGAATGGCTCATTTTGAATCTTTATAATCGGTAGACTTAAATTTTCTCTTTGATACGGGCAGCTTTACCTTGTCTGCCTTTCAAGTAGTAAAGTTTTGCTCTGCGCACTTTACCCACTTTTACAATTTCAATTTTATCAATACTGGGAGATACGATAGGGAAAATCCGTTCAACCCCTACTCCATTGGAGATCTTTCTCACAGTAAAGCTTTCGCCATTGGTCCCTAGACTTTTGCGTTGGATAACAGTGCCTTGGAATTGCTGGACTCTTTCTTTATTTCCCTCCTTAATTTTAACGTGAACGTTAATAGTATCCCCAGGCTTAAAGTTGGGAAACGATTCACGAACCTTAGCGTATTCCTGTTCAACTAATTTAATCAGATCGGCCATAACTCGATGGTTTGAAAAATTGGACTGCAAAGGTAGGGAAAGAATTGAATTTTTAGAAGTCTGACTCACAATGTTTAGGAAAACGCACTTTTAGTCGCTTTTCAAAAGTTCTGGCCTTCGTTTTTGCGTCCTTTCAAGGGCCTGCGTCGTGTCTCCACTCCTCAATCTTGGCCAGGTGGCCTGATAAAAGCACTTCTGGGACTTTCCATCCCTTATACTCAGCCGGTCGCGTATAAACGGGGGGGGCAATCAAATTATCTTGAAATGAGTCACTTAGCGCGGAGGTTTCATCTGATAATACTCCCGGTATAAGTCTAATGACGGTGTCCGCTAATACGGCTGCGGCCAACTCTCCTCCTGATAAAACATAATCCCCAATACTGATCTCGCGGGTAATTAAATGCTCCCTAACCCGCTCGTCCACGCCTTTATAATGGCCGCAAAGTAGAATCAGATTGTGTTTAAGGCTTAAGGCGTTGGCTAAAGATTGGGTGAGCCGCTCACCATCGGGGCTCATATAAATGATGTCATCATACTGTCTCTTTGATTTTAGATCGTTCAGACAACGGTCTATGGGTTCAATCATCATAACCATGCCAGCCCCTCCACCGAAAGCATAATCGTCAATAGACTTGTGCTTATCTGTGGAATAACTTCGTAAGTCAATAATATTTACAGTCACTAGCCCTTTCTTTTGAGCGCGCTTTAAAATCGAGTCTGAAAATGGGCTCTCGATAAGTTTAGGTAGACAGGTTACGATATCAAGATGCATGATGTTTTACGATTCATTAAAAGTCGGTAAATTTAGAGACTCCTCGTTCTATGGTAAATAAAATACCTGTTACTTTCTTTTTAACCCTGCTGACAATTTCAGCTCTCGCCCAAACAGGAACTATTAAAGGAGTAGTACTTAACATCAAAACATATGAACGGCTTCCGCACGCTTCAGTTTATATAAATTATACAACCCTTGGAACAATGGCTGATGAAAAAGGGGAATTCATCTTGCGAAATGTTCCCCTGGGACAGCATGAACTTATTGTTTCTTTTGTGGGACATCATCATTCGCAGACCAAAATTGTTGTAAAAGATACCAGCTCAATATCGATTACGATAAGGCTACTCGCAAAAGAACTAAAGGAAGTAACGGTTTATTCCAAAAGGGATAAAAAATGGGATCGCCAGTTGGAAAAATTCAAAAAACTTTTTCTGGGAAATAGTATTCATGCCGCGGGCTGTGAAATTTTAAATCCTTGGATCCTAGATTTTAGGACTGATAATAATGGCTTTTTTAAAGCAACCTCCGCCGATGTTTTACAAATTCAAAATTATAGTCTCGGGTATGAATTATTTTATCAGCTGAAAAATTTTTCAATTGGATCAAGTGAATTTCTTATCAGGGGAAACGTTCGATTTAAACTGATGGAAACTTCTGATACAGCCACCGCGAACCAATGGATGAGAAACCGCCTGCAAGTTTATATAGGTTCAAGCCGTCATCTGTTTAAATCTATTATCGAACGAGGTTTGACAAATGAAGGATTTGAGCTTTATCGGGATAATACGAACGCAGGAGATATAATCAGAATGGCGAATTTCCTTGCCAATGTTGGACATGAGATAACGGATTATACGATTGAGGATCTTATCTACGATGAGAGTATACCGGCGCAATATAAAATTCAATTTCCACAGAGACTGGAGGTCCATTATTTAAATAAATCAGATGATCCACGAATTTATCGCAATGTGACGCATCCCGTAAGCTGGATTGAAGTTTCAAAGGATTATCTGACTATTAATTCGCAGGGGATTGTGGTAAATCCAACGGATATGACTTTATCTGGAAACATGAGCGAGGCGCGAATAGCAGAACTACTTCCTTATGATTTTCATGCGCCTAAGACGAAAATATCTTCGAAGGCTTCCTTAGCATTCGCCGAGAAGAAGAAGCCTGTGAACCCATTAACCTTCTTATTGGAAAAACCTTATCTGCACACGGATAAGTCATATTATTACCCAAATGAGATGATATGGTTCAGGGGTTATATGAACTATGCAGCCTCCTCTTTTAGAGATTCTTTGAGTCATGTCCTTTACGTTGATATAGTGGATACTTCCAACAGTGTCGTGACCACTAAAATTTTTCCAATCTGGAGTGGAAATGTGCAAGGCACCATAAATATACCGCCAACAGTTGCTGGAGGGGATTATATTTTAAGAGCTTATACCCGATGGATATTGAATTTTGATAAGGCTTTAATTTTTGCAAAGCCGATTAAAATATTAGAGTACAGCGAAACGGGTAGAGCCCTTGACAGCTACACACCGATCGATTCAGTGAATGGCTTGAGTATACAACTGGAAAAAGATACTTTCCAAACCCGCGAGTGTATTGCCATTACGGTTGGAATAAAAGATTTTCTCGAGAATTTTACTCCGGCAAATTTTTCAATTTCAGTAACTGATTTAAAACAGGTCGTTCCTGCCATAAACGAAAAAACAATTTTAACAGATTTTCCTATACCTCCAATTTTATTGCCCGATTCACTTCCTCGTAAAGTTGAGTTTCTCATTCAAGAAGGAATTGATTTTAAGGGGCGATTTGTAACAAGAAATGGAAAATCAAGTCAGGGAATTGTGACGGTAGCCCAAGAGAATACAGCACAAATTTTTACTATTACGACAGAGGAAAGCGGGAATTTTTCCTTTGCTAACTTGAAACTGTATGACTCCGCTAACCTTTCCATACTTGCTAAAACCATTAAAGGAAAATTGGGGAAAATTGTGTTAGACTCCACTAAAAAATACAACCCTGCAATCGGACCAATCGAACCATTAAGGATTGATGTATATAAAGGAGAGAATCACGCTAAGGATAACTCGTGGGATCTATTGTTGGAGGCGAAAATGCTGCAGGAAGTAACCATTGAAGATACAAAGTTGGAAAGTGTAAAAACTTCATCTGTGGGTTTTCCCGATTTTGCAATCACAGGTGAATGGATTCGCGCCAACAATCGCAGTCCCCTTGCGTCCCTTCAAACGAAGGTCCCCGGTTTACGGGTCATCAATGGAGTGTTATTATTAGGGCCGTCAACTTCTTTTGGAGATCAAGATAAATCAACGATGGAACCGCTTTTAATAATAGATGGTGTTCCTATTACTTCTTCTTCAACATTAAGTGAAAGTCTTGTTGAGAGGCTTTCCTATATAAGCCCTCAAGAAATTGAGCGTATTGAAGTCTTTAAATATTCAGCTGCTGGGAGTTACGGTTCGAGAGGCGCGAACGGGGTTATATCCATCACCACACGTAGATCGAATGATTCCCAATCTTTTGATGAGAAGGGCAGATTTCAGAAGATCAAAGTAACTGGCTTTGCACCATCCAAGAAATTCTACTCACCTAATTATTCAACGGCCGATGATAGCCATGCACGCGCGGACTACCGGTCAACAATTTATTGGAATCCCAATGTATCAACCAATGAGGATAACCGTGCCGTTGTGTCGTTTTATGCAGCTGATCTCAAAACTCAATACCGTATTGTAGTGGAAGGTATAACCCAAACCGGACAAATTGTTCATGGCGAAAAAATTATCACCATAGATGATAATTAAATTTCAAGGAAGCCCTCTGGAAGATTAACGCTTACACGCTTTTTGGTTTTATTAATGCCGGTTATAAATGGCCCGTTAACAGGAATTAAAACTTCCTTTTCCTTATGTTCTACTACTAAAAGTCTGTTTGGACCAGCTTGCATGACTTCACGGATACTTCCCAGTAGGCCTTTCTCTTGATCATGAACTTCAAAATTGATTACCTCGTCGTCATAAAATTCTCCACGACCCGCTTTCGGTCTCAAAGATTTTTGAATGTATATAGCTTTCTTTGAGATCTTTCCAGCTGATTCGGCAGAATCGACGTCTTCAAATTTTATAAACGCTTTTTTCCCCTGTGCAGAAACAGTTTGTACAAAATAGGGAACAAGTCTGTTATTCTCTTCTATAAAAACAGATTTAATCGCTGACCAATTTTCGGGAGCGTCATCGTCCAGCGAAATGGTAACTTCCCCTTTTAGTCCGTGGGGTTTTACTATCCATCCGATTTTAAAACAAGTGTCAATTTCCATAAATAAAAATGCCAATGCGGTTTGCGCATTGGCATTTACAATATCATCAAAGAATTATACTTGTGCCTCTTGATTTTCGGGAGCAGGTGTTTCGCTTTCCGGAGGTTGTACTTCTGCAGCAGGTGGTTCTGGAACTATTGCTTTTTTGCGAATAGCTTCAGCACGTGCTTCTTTAATTTTAGTCTCAGCTTCTCTACGAGCTTTTGCATTGGCTTCTTTTGATTGTGAAAGCTTATCGCGTTTACCCTCAATCGTCGCCACCTTTGCTTTTAGCCAATCCTGTAATTTAGCGTCCGCCTGTTCTTGGGTCAACGCACCCTTGATCACGCCGATCTGTAGATGTTTTTTAAGCATGATTCCTCTATAGGAGAGCATCGCTTTTACCGTATCGCTGGGCTGGGCCCCATTCATTAACCATTGAAAAGCTTTTTCATCGTTAAGAACAATAGTAGCGGGAACAGTAAGGGGATTATAAGTCCCGATCTTTTCAATAAAACGCCCATCTCGTGGTGCTCTGGCATCCGCTACGACTACATCGTACATCGCCAGTTTCTTACGGCCTCTGCGGGCCAATCTGATTTTAACCATTACTTTATTAAGGTTTTAAATGTGGAACTCGTCCATTTTTTTTAAGAGCGCAAAGATAATGTAATTTTTGGCTGAACAATTACCGGAGGCAGTGAGTATTAAAAAATAAATTAATTCATGGCTTTATTAATTGCGGACAAGCGATGGATCCATTGATTCAGCGTGGTTTCAGTACCATCCAGCTCTACAACTACGGATACTTTTTTGGTAGCGGCGTAGGCAATGTCTGGTTCTTTAATATGAGACGGAGATGAATTATAAAGCAAAAAAAAATTAAAACTTAAAACTTCTCCAATTTTCTTCAGCTGATCGGTCTTTATTTCGCTTCGTTCGAAAATATCGTAAACATTCCGCGGACTGGTATTCAATCTCCTGGCAAATTCCGAAAGTTTAATTCCTGATTCCTTGTATTTTTCTTCGATTTCTCGGCCAATATGCAATCCCATAGCGTAAAATTAGAATCCTTCTTACACTTAGGGCGTTCTTTCGATGTGATTTTAGTGCAGTTTATGTGAAATAATTCACCATAATGATTCAATATTACTTATTTTGTGTAATTTTATTTCACTTGAGCGAGAAAGTCTGCATTAGAATACAATAGATTGATTAGGAGCCTTTTTAAAAGCATCTTCAAATGAGGATGCTTTTTTATTGCCAATCAAGTCAGAACCATATATTCGTTTACGCGAGTACCCAATTTTTTTATATTATTAGCCTTCCCTACATTTGTTCACTTTTCAATCGAATCCATGGACAAATATTCATATATATCAAGTGCGGACGTTGGTTATTTGGACCAACTTTATCAAAATTATAAGAAGGACCCAACTTCCGTTGACCCTTCGTGGCAAAAATTTTTTGAAGGATATGACTTCTCTGTCAAGCAGTTCGGGGAAAATGGTCATAAGGCACCTGTTGAGGATTCCCTGGCTTTAAAGGAAACTCAGGTCCGAAATCTCATTTTCGTTTACCGTTCATTCGGCCATCTTACTTCTAAAACAAATCCGGTTCGGGAACGCAGGAATCATCACGTGAATTTCGATCACAAAAGTGTGGGATTGACAGATGCAGACCTAGATATGGATTTTGATGTAGGTTCCGAAATAGGAATGGGCCGCGCCACGTTGCGGAAAATCATTGAAAAGTTAAAAATCGTGTACCTGGGCCCGGTTGGTTTTGAATACAATTTCATTCGAAATGATGAAATCCGGCAATGGTTCTTTCAAAAATGTGAGCAGGAGTACTTTACGTATAATCCCAACGTTGAGGAAAAAAAACGGATCCTGACAAAACTAAATGAAGCTGTTGTTTTTGAAAATTTCCTGCACACGAAGTTTCTCGGTCAAAAGCGGTTTTCCCTCGAAGGTGGTGAAAATACAATACCGGCCCTCCAAACCATTATTAACAAAGCTGCTTCGCTTGATGTAAAGGAGGTAGTCTTTGGGATGGCGCACCGCGGACGACTAAATGTTTTATCCAATATACTTGGAAAAACCTATGAACAGATTTTTACAGAATTTGAAGGCAATGTAAGTCCGGAACAAACCATGGGAGATGGTGATGTGAAATATCACCTGGGTTATTCAAGTCAAGTGAATACACCTTCCGGAAAAAAAATATACTTAAAGCTCGCTCCAAATCCGTCACATTTAGAGGCCGTTGATCCGCTGGTAATCGGATATACCCGCGGGCAAATCGATGATGAATATAAAGGGGATCTGTCTAAAGGAATGGCTGTTCTTATTCACGGCGATGCGGCACTGGCAGGTCAAGGTATCGTATACGAGGTAGTTCAAATGTCCGGATTGCCTGGATATACCACAGGAGGAACGATTCATTTCGTTATTAATAATCAAGTGGGATTTACCACCGACTATGATGATGCCCGGACTAGTATTTATTGTACCGACGTAGCTAAAATTGTAGATGCCCCAGTCCTTCACGTAAATGGGGATGATGCGGAGGCGGTAAGCTTTGTGTCTAACCTGGCCGTTGAGTATCGGCAAAAATTCGGAAAAGATATTTTTATTGATTTGTTATGTTACCGTAGACATGGCCACAATGAAGCCGACGAGCCGAAATTCACTCAGCCTAAATTATATAATCTCATTGCTAAACACGAAAATCCGAGGGAAATCTATGTTAAAAAACTCATAGAACGCGGCGATGTAGATGCAGCTCTGGCCGATGAGATGGACAAAAATTTCAGAAACCAATTGCAGGACCGGTCTGAATGAAGTGAAGCAAAAGCCTCTTCCTTACAAGCCTCAAAAAATGGATTCTGAATGGGAAGAAATGCGCTGGGCTAAACCTGAGGATTTTGACAAGTCGCCTGAAACTGGTATAAACGAAAGTGTGGTTGAAAAAGTAGGTAAGGCATTGACATCTATTCCGGAAGGATTTAAACCCCTCAAGCAAATTGAAAAACTTCTTAAGGATCGCAACAATGCTTTTTTCGAAAGCAAAATATTAGGATGGGCAGATGCTGAGTTGCTCGCTTACGGTTCATTGTTATTGGAAAAAACACCGGTGCGAATGTCAGGACAGGATGTAATAAGAGGTACCTTCTCCCACCGCCATGCTTACTTTTTTGATGCGAATACCAATGAACCGTATTGTGGCTTAAATAATCTTGAAAAAAATCAAACGAAGTTCAGCATTTACAATTCCTTACTATCTGAATTTGGGGTGCTTGGTTTTGAATACGGATACGCAATGTCCTCGCCGAGCGCGTTGGTATTATGGGAAGCTCAGTTTGGTGACTTTGTGAATGGAGCGCAGGTCGTGATCGACCAATTTATTTCAAGTGCCGAGTCAAAATGGCAACGGATGAATGGAATCGTTATGTTATTGCCTCATGGATATGAGGGTCAGGGCCCTGAGCACTCAAGCTGTCGTCCTGAAAGATTTCTTCAGCAATCGGCGGAGTACAATATGATTGTGGCAAATCCGACAACACCGGCCAATTTCTTCCATTTGCTAAGAAGACAGGTTGCCTGGCCGTTCCGTAAACCGTGTGTTGTTTTTTCTCCTAAATCATTGTTAAGACATCCGGCTGTTGTTTCTCCGATGAAGGATTTTACATCAGGTTCATTCATGGAAGTCCTGGATGATAATACGGTTTCTGCAAATGAGGTGAAGCGCGTTATTTTGTGCACCGGTAAAATCTATTACGATCTGTTTGAAGCACAACAAAAGAAAAAAATAAAAGATGCTGCTGTCATTCGATTGGAGCAATTGCATCCCTTTCCTGAAAAGCAACTTAAAGCAACACTGAAAAAATATAAAGATGCAAAGCTCGTGTGGGCGCAAGAAGAACCTGCCAATATGGGCTTTCTGAGTTATATTTTACGTATGATGCCTAAGTATAATCTTGAATTCGTTTCCCGTAAGGCGAGTGCCTCACCGGCTACGGGTTATTCAAAAGTTCATAAGGTTGAACAAGAGAAAATTGTTAATAAAGCGTTTGAAATATAGTCAAGCCTATTTCACATATCTATAATTTAAAAATTCAACTGAATGGCTATTCAAATAAAAGTACCCGCTGTAGGCGAATCTATTTCTGAAGTAACAATCGCTAACTGGTTAAAGAAAGACGGGGATGTTGTTAAGCTCGATGAAGTTATTGCTGAGCTCGAATCCGATAAAGCTACCTTCGAACTTCCTGCCCAAAGCGATGGGGTTTTAAAAATAATCAAGCAACAAGGAGAAACGGTACCTATAGGGGAAACGATCTGTGAAATTGAACCTTCAGCGGCTGGGCGGGCATCAACTCCCTCACCTGCAAAACCCCAGGCAACTGGGGCACCGCAGGTCGCTAAAAGTGAACCCAAAGTCACCGGCAAGATTAAAGAGATGAAAGTTCCTGCGGTTGGAGAATCCATTACGGAAGTAGCCATCTCCACTTGGCTTAAAAAAGAAGGAGAGTTTGTTAAACTTGATGAGATTATTGCTGAAGTAGAATCGGATAAAGCTACTTTTGAACTGCCGGCTGAAGCATCTGGTATTCTCCATATCGTTGCGAAAGAAAAAGAAACATTGCCCATCGGGGGACTCATATGTAAAATCGAAATTGCAGATGCTGTACCCGTTGCTGAAAGTTCGACAAAACAAGAAACGGCAGTATCTTCATCCGGGAGTGACAAATCGTATGCGGCAGGGCATCCTTCGCCGGCAGCGGCAAAAATTCTTAGTGAAAAGGGAATCGCCACTGACCAGGTTCAGGGCAACGGTGTGGGTGGACGAATTACAAAAGAAGATGCACAGAAAGCGCAAACAGCACCTGCATCCACAAAAACTGCGGAACCAAAACCTCAGATCTCCTCCTGCCATAGTCTCAGGCGGTTCGCGCAATATTCGAAAGGATAAAATGACTTCGCTTCGCAGGACAATTGCGAAGCGCTTGGTAGCTGTGAAGAACGAAACGGCTATGCTCACCACATTTAACGAGGTGGACATGAAACCTATTATGGAACTGCGTTCGAAGTACAAGGATCAGTTTAAAGAAAAATATGGCGTGGGCTTAGGCTTTATGTCCTTCTTTACAAAAGCTGTTTGTGCAGCATTGAAAGATTTTCCAGCCGTAAATGCCTCTGTTGATGGTGATGAAATTATCTATCATGACTATTGTGATGTATCGATAGCTGTCTCAACACCACGTGGTCTTGTCGTACCCGTGATTCGAAATGCTGAATCCTTAACCTTTAATCAGATTGAAAGTGAAGTGGTTCGATTAGCTACAAAGGGTAGGGACGGGAAACTTTCAATTGAAGAAATGACTGGAGGCACGTTTTCAATTACCAACGGCGGCGTATTTGGCTCTATGCTTTCGACACCTATACTCAATCCACCTCAGTCTGCTATTTTGGGTATGCATAATATTGTAGAACGGCCGGTTGTAAAAAATGGGGAAGTAGTGGTACGCCCTATTATGTACCTGGCACTTTCCTATGATCATCGGATTGTTGATGGACGAGAGTCTGTTAGTTTCCTAGTACGGGTAAAGGAAATGTTGGAGGATCCGGGAAGATTAATTTTGGGGGTTTAATCCTCTGATCAATAATGATTAAACATGGCAAAAAGCCGATACGTTTATTGTTGGGAATTATAGTTATCTCATGTCTAACTACCTATTCAGGTTGCATTCCTGAATGTGGGTCTAACGCTGAACCTTCAGCAGAAATATATTTTCAGAATCCGAAAAACTACACCTCCGTTTATGGGTTAAAAGAAACGGTCCAGGAAATTCCTTCCTATTCAACCAACTATTGGGTCGTACCCCTTTCACTAAAGGAAGGCAAAACCACGATTATCTTCACCTCGATCACAGATAGTGATACGCTCACGTTACAGTACGATAAAGTTGTTAAAATGAAATCTGTACGTTGCGGGTTTCATATTACTTTTAAGGATTTCGAAATAATACAGCCGACCACTTTCAAGGACTTACAAGTCACGCCAATTTTAGATCCAGAATCAAGGCAAATTTATGTTGAAATAAATGATTAAAGGAGCGCTGATTTTAGGATGGATGTTGCTGTTAATAGTTGACTACGTTTCTGCACAAACGGAGTCAAGAAGACTTTACATCGGCATGGATTTATTCAAATCTCTTCCCGTTTTTTTTGATCAAGGATACGTTCTAGAACCTTCCCTTGTGTATAAGGCGAAGAGTAATTTCAACGTGGATTTTGCCGTAGGCTTCGCGCGTATAGAAAAAGATATCCTTTATTCGAACATGCGTTACCATAACGACGGATATTATCTCAAACTTGGAATGGGTAAATTAATTCCTCGAACATTAAAGAAATACAATGAAGTCACTATTCAGGCAAATCTAATTTATTCGGATTTTACCGAAACGGGTCAGATAAATTTTGAAGGTGGGTATTATGGTGATTTAGAAGTTGAGAAAGTGCAACCAAACCGACTGGTATCGATTGAGGCCCAGCCAGGTTACTGGCTTCCTTTATCCAACAGATTTTCCCTACATTTCCAAGTGCGGTTTGGTTTTATCATCTATGAATCAAGTGAAAAACATTTTCCGGTTTATTATGTACCTGGCATTGGCTACGTTCAAAAATTAGGCGATAGGGACACAGTTCCATCCAGCCGAAGGGTTACTGAAGGAATTTCAGTAAGAGCAGTATATAAATTTTTAAGATTGTAAACTATATAAAGATTTTATGCAATACAACGTCACGGTTATTGGTTCTGGTCCAGGAGGCTACGTCGCGGCGATCCGGTGCGCTCAGCTTGGTTTTAAAACCGCAATCATTGAAAAATATGAAACATTGGGAGGCACATGCCTAAATGTAGGATGTATTCCATCCAAAGCTTTATTGGATTCGTCCGAACATTTTATCAATGCAAAAAATAATTTTAAGGAACATGGAATTGATATCCCCGCGCCCAAAGTTAACATCAAGCAGATGATCAAGCGCAAGGAGGATGTTGTGAAAGGTAACGTGGAAGGCATTGCATTTTTAATGAAGAAGAATAAGATCGATGTATTAAAAGGGATTGGTTCATTTGTGGACAAAAATACCATTCAGATTAAATCTTCAGATGGTAAGGAGACTAAGATAACGACTGAAAAAGTAATCATCGCTACAGGATCCAAACCTACCCCACTTCCTTTTGCTCCTTTTGATAAAAAGAGAATCATTTCGAGCACGGAGGCTCTCACGTTAACGGAAGTTCCCTCTCACCTAATTGTAATAGGTGGCGGCGTAATCGGTATGGAGCTGGGATCGGTTTACGCCAGGATAGGATCAAAAGTAACTGTAGTAGAATTTTTAGATAGTTTAATTCCTACGATGGACGGAACTATGGGCAAAGAACTTCTTAAAGTAGCGAAGAAATTGGGAATGGATATCTACCTGGGTCATAAAGTAACTTCAGTTGAAAATAAGGGAAAAGAGGTTTTGCTAAAAGCAGAAGCCAAGGACGGAAAAGTGCTTGAATTGAAAGGGGATTATTGCCTGGTAAGCATTGGTCGAAGACCCTACACAGAGGGTTTGGGCCTAGAGAAAGTAGGAATAGAAACTGTTAAAGGTCAGATACCAGTTGATGATCATCTAAAGACAAAAGCGGATAATATATATGCCATCGGGGATGTAGTACAGGGAGCTATGCTAGCTCATAAGGCTGAAGAAGAAGGTATTTTTGTGGCGGAACAATTTGCGGGACAAAAACCACATGTAAATTATTTGCTTATCCCAGGGGTTGTGTACACCTGGCCAGAAGTGGCAAGTGTAGGTTACACGGAGGAACAACTTAAAGGCCAAGGGCGTGGTTATAAAACCGGAAGTTTTCCATATAAGGCTTTGGGCCGAGCCCGTGCAAGCATGGATACGGAGGGGTTGGTAAAAGTCTTGGCAGACAAACAAACAGATGAAATTTTAGGTGTTCATATCATTGGCGCACGTGCTGCTGATATGATTGCGGCCGGTGTTACTGCTATGGAATTCCGAGCTTCCGCTGAAGATGTTGCCCGTATGTCACATGCGCATCCGACGTATATGGAAGCCGTTAAAGAAGCCTGCTTAGCCGCTACAGCTAACAGACCAATCCATTTGTAGGAATTTTATAGAATTGGTTGATTGATCGTTTTATAAAACATCAAAGGTGAATGACTTCTCCGTAAGCAGCTGCGGCAGCTTCCATGATAGCTTCACTCATGGTAGGATGTGGATGCACCGATTTTATGATCTCATGCCCGGTGGTTTCAAGCTTGCGCGCGACAACAACCTCTGCAATCATCTCTGTTACATTGGCGCCGATAAAATGTGCGCCTAACCATTCGCCGTATTTGGCATCAAAAATTACTTTTACAAAACCATCCGAAGCGCCGGCTGCCTTTGCTTTTCCAGAGGCAGAAAATGGAAATTTGCCGACCTTAATTTCATATCCCGCTTTCTTTGCCGCTTCTTCGGTATAGCCTACCGAGGCAATTTCGGGAGAGCAGTACGTGCAGCCCGGAAGATTATTATAATTCAACGGCTGCGGATTTTGACCGCGGATTTTTTCTACACAAATAATTCCTTCTGCAGATGCAACGTGCGCGAGCGCCGGACCTTTAACAATATCCCCGATAGCATATACGCCAGGAATATTGGTTTTATAAAAGTCATCGACAACAACTCTACCCTTATCTGTCTTCACGCCAACATCTTCCAGGCCAATGCCTTCGAGATTAGTTGCTATTCCAACTGCGGACAGAACAATATCAGTTTCAATTTTAATTTCTCCTTCAGGAGTTTTCACAGTAGCAACACAACCCTTTCCGGAACTATCTACTTTTGTTACTTCCGAATTGGTGTAGATGATCATTCCTGATTTTTTGAATGCCTTTTCCAACGCTTTTGAAACTTCTTCATCTTCGACGGGAACGACACGTGGAAGAAACTCGACGATGGTAACTTCAGTACCTATAGAATTATAGAAATAAGCGAATTCAACGCCAATGGCTCCAGATCCTACCACCAGCAATTTTTTGGGTTGCTCCTCCAATATCATGGCTTCGCGGTAGCCGATGACTTTTTTGCCGTCTATCTTCAGGCTGGGAAGCTCTCGTGAGCGACCTCCTGTTGCTACGATTATATGGTTTGCCTCGTAATCGGTTTTCTTTCCTGCAGCATCCGTTACTTCTACCTTGGGGCCTTTTTTTAGCTTACCAAAACCGGCTATATGATCGATTTTATTTTTTTTGAAAAGGAATTGCACACCCTTGCTCATTCCTGCCGCAACATCCCGGCTGCGTTTTACCATTCCCGCTATGTCCGCTTTAGGATCTTTTAATTCGATTCCGTAATCTTTTGCGTGTTTGATATAGTCAAAAACGTTGGCACTCTTCAATAACGCTTTCGTAGGTATACATCCCCAGTTGAGGCAAATGCCACCCAATTCGGCTTTCTCTACAACACCTACCTTCATTCCGAGCTGAGAGGCACGAATTGCAGCAACGTAACCGCCAGGGCCGCTTCCGATCACTATAAGATCATATTTTGACATTGTTTTAAATTTTTAAATTCGCTGCCAAAGATAAACTCAAGATTGCTCTTTCAAAAAGTTTACTCTTTTAAATGAGAATGAGCTAAAATCAATCATCTCATTTTCTGCGACAGAGAAATAGTATCCATCCGATGTATTTTACAGTATTTGGGCTACTTTTGAAAACTAACGGAACAACCTAACATGTTGACAGTCGACCGTGGACTGTAGATTTTTTTATGAAATTATTACAAGGAAAAACCGCGCTGATAACGGGGGCATCCAAAGGAATAGGAAGGGCTATTGCCAGCCGATACGCAGAAGAGGGTGCTAATGTAGCCTTTACTTACTTATCCAGTGTAGAGCAAGGCCTGGCATTGGAAGCCGAGCTTATAGGAAAAGGTGTAAAAGCAAAGGGTTATCGTTCTGATGCGTCTGACTTTACACAAGCCGAAAATTTAATCCTCGGAGTTATTGCAGACTTTGGATCATTGGATATTCTTGTAAATAATGCGGGTATAACGCAGGATACATTGCTTCTGAGGATGACGGAGTCAATGTGGGACAAAGTGATTTCTGTAAATCTGAAGTCATGTTTTAATACGGTGAAGGCAGTGACCAAGCAGATGATGAAACAAAAGAGTGGTTCGATAATTAATATGACTTCCGTTGTCGGTTTAAAGGGCAATGCCGGGCAGGCAAATTATGCAGCATCCAAAGCGGGTATAATTGGCTTTACAAAATCCGTCGCTTTAGAGTTGGGATCGCGTGGCATCCGTTCAAATGCTGTAGCTCCCGGATTTATTGAAACCGAGATGACAGAAAAGTTAGACGAGAAAACTGTTCAATCCTGGCGCGATGCAATTCCTTTAAAGCGCGGCGGTAGACCACAAGATGTTGCTGATGCTTGTGTGTTCTTAGGGTCTGATATGTCGACCTACATCTCAGGCCAGGTAATTCAGGTCGATGGTGGCATGTTGACGTGATCTTTGGGGTTTGAAATCAATCTTGATGAATGAAATTCAAAACATCCTTTCCCTTCTAAGAAGCACATTTGAAAAAAATGCTTGGCATGGCCAATCAGTAAAAGAGGTATTAAACGACATCACGCCGATACAAGCGTTTAAAAAGCTTGACCATACTCACAGCATCATCGAACTTGCAGCTCACATGACTTCCTGGAAAATTTTTGTTATTAAAAAATTAGAAGGTGACGTTGACTACCATGTAAATGAGGAGATGAATTTTCCAATGGCAACGGATTGGGCAGAAACTTTAAAAGGTTTATCCTTAAGTCATTTGCAGCTTACGGAATCAGTAAAAAATTTCCCAACCTCAAGACTCACCGATGTTGTGCCACATGGCTCTTATAGTTATACCTTTTATGCATTGATACATGGTATTATCCACCATGATTTGTATCATATTGGACAAATTGCTTTGATTAAAAAGACGTTCAGTTAATGTAAGTTGCTGCATTAAATATAGATTTTGTCACCTTCCGAACAATTGTGAGCAGCTCGAAGGCAAAAAAAGATTTAACAGGGCTTGCAAACATTGCTTTCAGGCCCTACGTTTGTAGCATCAAAGTCGAATAAGCACTTTCGCTTAATCGATTTATAAAGAAGCGCGGAGAGACAGGCTCTAAGAAACGCTAGCAACCTCCTAAATATGAAAGGTGCTAAATCCTGACTTCTCACCGATGGTGAGAGAACTATAAACCGGTTAAAAAATGAAAAAAATCAACAAAAGCCTCACATCAGGATCAAGCATTGTACGCTTGCGTGCCTACTTCAAAAATCTTCTTTATTCTATTAATGACAAGTTTGACAGCGATGATGCTTGCATGTGTTGTTGTCATTGTTGCTGTTAAGTGAGTAGCTCCTTTCAGCAACAAATAGCTTATGACCCTGCCAGGTGACAGGCAAGTATGGTTACAGCTATATTCCCTTCCTTTCGACAATAATACTTAATCTTAAAATTCTAATACCATGTCAAATTTACATTTTGAAACTCTTCAGCTACATGCAGGTCAGGAAATTGATCCTACTACTCGCTCCCGTGCAGTGCCCATTTATCAAACAACCTCGTACACATTTAGGGACTCAGAACACGGCGCTAATCTCTTCGCCTTAAAAGAATTCGGTAATATCTACACCCGAATTATGAATCCCACGACCGATGTATTTGAAAAACGTATTGCAGCTCTTGAGGGAGGTGTTGCAGCCTTAGCTGTGGGCTCGGGCCAAGCATCTCAGTTCCTTGCTTTAAATAATATTTTACAAGTAGGGGATAATTTTGTTTCCACATCTTTTCTGTATGGTGGGACTTATAATCAATTCAAAGTATCGTTTAAACGGCTCGGTATTGATGTTCGATTTGCAGATGGGGATAAGCCAGAGGCTTTTGAAAAACATATTGACAAGAAAACCAAGGCGATCTTTTTAGAGACAATTGGAAATCCAGGATTTAATATTCCCGATTTTGAAGCGATTGCAGCACTCGCTAAAAAACATGACCTTCCGCTCATTGTTGATAATACTTTTGGTGCGGCAGGATATTTATTCCGTCCTATTGAACATGGGGCCAACGTAGTGGTTGAATCAGCAACGAAGTGGATAGGTGGGCATGGAACTTCGATCGGGGGCGTTATTGTTGATGGTGGAAATTATAACTGGGGAAATGGTAAGTTTCCTCAATTTACGGAACCTTCCGAAGGATACCACGGACTAAAGTTCTGGGATGTATTTGGTGAAGGAAATCCACTCGGTCTGCCAAACGTCGCATTTATTATCCGTGCACGTGTTGAAGGTCTTCGTGATTTTGGAGCTTCAATCAGCCCGTTCAATTCATTTCTTTTCTTACAGGGCCTGGAGACATTATCACTTCGGGTGCAACGATCAGTTGATAACGCTCTCGCTATTGCTCAATGGCTTGACAAACATGAACTAGTAGAGAAAGTAAATTATCCGGGACTTGAAAAAAGCCCATACCATAAGCTTGCAAAAAAATATTTGCGAAATGGGTTTGGTGCTGTGTTGTCTTTTACGGTGAAAGGCACTAAGCAGCATACAAGTAAATTTGTGGACAACTTAAAGCTGGTAAGCCACCTTGCCAATGTGGGAGATGCTAAAACGTTGATCATCCAACCCTCTGCCACGACGCATCAGCAGCTCAGCGATGAGGAGCAAGTTACGGCGGGTGTTCTGCCTAATCAATTGAGGATATCAGCAGGCATTGAGCATATTGATGACCTTAAGGCGGATTTACAACAGGCTTTTGAAAAAGTATTTGAAGGTGAATTAGTGTCTTGACGCTGTCTCCTCTCCTGAAAGAGCGGGAAGACGAGGATGTTTTAGGTTCAAAGTTAACGTGAGTCTTCCGCTTCTATTGAAAGGTGGGAGTAAGATTATGGAGAAAAACAATCATACATTTCATTATCAACAAAGTTTTAAGTTGGAATCAGGCGAATCGCTGCCTGGTTTCCAACTTAAATACACAACGCTAGGTAAACTTAATTCCGACCGCAGCAATGTTATTTGGATTTGCCATGCGCTGACGGGAAGCGCTGATTTTACCGATTGGTGGAGTGGCCTTTTTGATGAAGGAAGATTCTTTGATCCAAGAGAATACTTTATTATATGTGCCAACGTATTGGGCGGATGCTATGGTTCCACCGGACCACTTTCGTTAAACCCAGATACCAGTAAACCTTTTTACCACACCTTTCCCTCGATTACCAATCGCGATGTTGTACAGGCATTTGATTTGTTGCGTCAAGAACTTCGATTGGATAACGTACATACGCTTATCGGTGGATCGTTGGGGGGACAACAAGTTTTAGAATGGGCTATTCACCAGCCTGATGTTTTTCAACACATCATTCCCATCGCTTCCAATGCCAACCATTCGCCATGGGGTATAGCATTTAACGAAGCTCAACGGCTGGCTATTGAAGCTGATTCGACGTGGAAGGAAAATACGCAGCGTGCAGGAACAGAAGGGTTAAAAGCAGCGCGCGCCATTGGGATGCTTTCCTATCGATACTATGAAACATACAATCAGACACAAGCTGAAAAAAGCAATGAAACGCTAGATGATTTCAGAGCGGCTACGTATCAGCGCTACCAGGGGCAGAAACTGGCGAACCGTTTTAATGCCTTTACGTATTGGGGTCTATCAAACATGATGGATAGTCACAATGTTGGAAGGAACCGCCCAAGTATTATTCAGGCGTTAAGAAACATTAAAGCCCGGACATTGGTTGTCGGTATTGACAGCGATATTTTATTTCCATTACAGGAACAGAAATTTTTAGCTGACAATATTCCTGACGCACAGCTTGAGGTGATGTCTTCTCTTTATGGGCACGATGGATTTTTAGTAGAGTTTGAACAACTTAGCAGTCACATTAAAAAATTCTTCTCACAAGATCGGGTCTCTGTACGCGTTCGTGTGTAGGTAAAATCAAATTCAAATGACTTTAGAAAAAAGTAACAACGTACCGAACAACTCACATATTAAGCACCGGCATTTAACGCTGGGCTTGTTCGGATTTGGATGTGTGGGTCAGGGCCTCTACCATGTGATGAACGAAACACAAGGTATTAAGGCAGAGATCAAAAAAATATGTGTGAAGAACAGAAATAAAACTCGACCTCTACCCGAAAATTTATTCACGTTCAATAAGGAGGAAATTTTAGACGATCCGGATATCGACGTTATTATTGAATTGATAGACGACGCCGATGCAGCTTTCGACATCGTTAAAGCCGCATTGCAAAAAGGAAAATCCGTTGTAACAGCGAATAAAAAAATGTTAGCCGAACACCTGGAAGAAATTTATCAGCTTCAGCAGCAGTACGGTAAACCAGTCTTATATGAAGGTTCGGTGTGTGGTAGTATTCCAATCATTCGAAATCTTGAAGAATATTATGACAATGATTTGCTTACTGGAATCGAGGGAATTTTTAACGGATCGACAAATTATATTCTAACCAAGGTTTTCGAAGAGCGGAGAAGTTATAGCGAGGCGTTGCAGAAGGCACAAGAACTTGGGTTTGCTGAGTCGGACCCCAGTCTGGATGTAAAGGGATTTGATCCAAAATTCAAATTGGTAATTGCGATTGCCCATACATTTGGTGTGTTTGTAAAACCTGAAATTGTAATAAACATAGGGATCGATAGAATATCCGAGCTTGATTTAAAATTTGCGCGCGATAATCATTACACTATCAAGCTTGTTGCCAGAGCATTTAAGATTAAAAACAAAGTGTTTGGTTTTGTAGCACCGCAATTTATAGAGTCAACACATCCTCTTTTCGCTGTTCGCAATGAATACAATGCCGTGCAGTTGGAAAGCGCTTTTGCAGAAAAACAACTTTTTGTAGGTAAGGGTGCAGGCAGCTACCCTACAGGTTCAGCGGTGCTTTCGGATATCTCAGCACTCACATACGATTATCAGTATGAGTACAAAAAATTGCATCAATTAACCAACCTGCAATTTTCAAATCGAATTTTAGTTGAAGCCTTTGTAAGTTTTGAAAAGGGCATCAATATTTCAATTGGCGATTTTGACCAATTTGAGTCGGGCTACGCGTCTCATGGAAAACAATATATGGTAGGCAAGGTAGCTCTTTCGAAACTCCAGGAATGGTCTTTAGTGGATGGTGTGGGAATCATTCTGGCCCCTGGGGCGACCTTTACTCCCCAAAAAGAAATTACAACCGAGGAGGCATTTGCTTTAGTTTGATTCAATGCTTATCGTGCCCGTTTTGGTGGGTAGCGTCCGAGATATTGCTAAGATCCAATTTTTTTGCTATCTAGAAGGTCCAAATCTCCTGAACCTGAAAAAAGCCATTTCCATATTTTTTTTGGTCATATTCCTGTTTAATGTGGGTGGATACTACTTGGTGTTTTGGGCTTTAAAGTCGCAGGCCAGGACCAACTTATTGCACCGCCTTGACGCAGATGCTTATTCTTCTGAGGATATCGTTATTCTTACAATACCCATCTCCCTGCCATATCCAATACATGCAGCGAACTACGAACGGGCAAACGGGGAATATGAATACAACGGGGAATTTTATCATTTGGTGAAGCAGAAACTGGAAAATGATACACTTTTTATTCTTTGTGTGAAAGATCATCAACAGAAAAAGCTGCAACACGCCATGAATGAATATTCAAACATGGCTAACAACCTCCCGGCTAGTGCAAAGCACACCATGGATCTTTTTGGAAAGCTGTTTAAGGACTTTACTAACACCACCGCCGCTCTTCCTTCTTTTGAGGCAGGCTGGAGTGTCAATATCCTCTTCGCAGAAGATAATTTTTCGCTAACTCAGCAAGTCTTTTCTGTAGAGTCTCCACCCCCCGAAGTAGCTTAGGGTTTCTTTAATTGAAAGTCATATCATTTGGCTTCAATGATCTTCTAACCTGTCGAAGGTTGTGAGATCCCTCCCATCATCTGTAATACACTGATGGACTTTTAAATACTTATTATTCTAATAATCTTTTAATGTCTTGTTATGAAAACACGTTTATACTTTTCTATATTATTTTTAGGGATATTGTTGACTTGCTCCACTCTGGATTCTAACGCTCAGGGATGTGTTGCAGTGCGCAATATGGCTTCATGGTCTTTGGGAATTGACAGTACTCAAAATAACACATGGCAATTCTCTCTGAACTACCGATACTTTCACTCTTATAAACACTTCAGAGGAAGAGAAGAAGAAAAAAATCGCGTTGAAGAAGGATCAGAAGTTATCAACAATGATAACTCTCTTTTGCTCGGAATTTCTTACACGTTGAACAACCGGTGGTCGGTATCAGCTACAATTCCTTATTTGGACATCGATCGCTCTTCTCTCTATGAACATTATGGGAATCCCTCGGCATCCAATCCAACGATCAATCCAAGATTTCATACTCAAGCCAGAGGCTTAGGAGACGTGCGTATAAGCGGCTACTATTCCGTTTTGCAAAAGAGAAATATCAATTTAACGGTGGGATTAGGAGTTAAATTACCAACCGGAAATTATAACGTTAAGGATCACTTTCATAGGTTAAATTCTGAAGGTCAGGATTCATTAGCTTATCGTATAGTTGATCAATCCATCCAACTGGGAGATGGGGGCACTGGTTTCATTTTAGAGTTTGATGCCTCTTACTACTTTAACACTAAGCTCTCTGCTTATGGAACAGGACTATATCTTTCAAATCCAAGAAATACGAATGGCATATTAAGAAGTCCTAGCCTTACGAATAACATTCCTCGCTCAAATGAATTCTCTGTAGTTGATCAATATGTATTTAGACTCGGTGCACGTTACAACGTCAATCGTTTTCAGTTTGCTTTAGGCGGACGTTATGAAGGAATTCCTTCAGAAGATTTAATTGGAAAAAGCGAAGGCTTTCGCAGACCTGGCTATATAATTTCTGCTGAACCTTCGATTGGTTACAGCACTGGACAGCATACGTTCGGGGTTAACTTTCCAATTGCCTTGGAGCGGAACAGAGTACAAAATACAATTGACAAGGAACGGACTAAGCAATCAGGAACATATACGATTGGAGATGCAGCCTTTGCTGATTGGTTGCTTTCTATTTCTTATGTTTATCGCTTAAGGAAATAGAAGCTTGGTGTCAGGCGACGAAAGACCTAAGCTGGGCAACTGAAGTGTTTTAGAATATTTTCGGGAATTCCCATAGGGCCGGCTGATAAGTCGGCCTTTTTTTGCGCAACGTTTTGAGGAGATCAGCTCAGGGCCGGGATTTCCATGGTTACGGTAGTTCCTTTCCCTACTTCAGATTCAATATGGATGTGGCCGTTGAGCTTTTCAATAGCTTCCTTTACGATATAAAGCCCCAGCCCAGAGCCTGGACCATCGTCCGTAGCGCGATAAAACATTTTATAAATATTGGGAAGATGATCTTTTTCAATACCCTTACCGTTATCTTCAATAGCTAGTGTTGCGGAATGTTCTGAAATATCCACATTCACCTTTATGAGCGGGTCACGGCCATTGCGATAACGTATGGCATTTGAAATGAGATTATTCAATATAACTTTTAGACGCCAGCGGTCGGAAAAGAAGGGCTGTTCCTGGTTAACATGGATGACCTTTTCTACCAAGAGTCCCGTGTTAGTCGCGAACTTAAGTTGATTAAAAGTCTCATCGATCAATGGTTCAAATAATATCTCTTCACGTTTTACTTCCAGGCGTGAATTTCTGGATTGATCTAAAATTTCTCTAATGAAATGATCTTGCTGCAAAGCACTTTTATTGATCATGTCGAGGTACATATCTTTCATGTGAATATCAACATCCTTTTTAGCTAGGTTAATCAATCCTAATACAGAAGCAATAGGTGCGCGAAGATCATGCGAGACACTGTAAACGAAATTATCGAGCTCAGTATTTCTTTTGCTGAGTTCCTGGTTGGTACCCAGAAGTTTTTCTTCTGCTTTTTTGCGTGTGTTTATTTCTTCATTTAGAGCTCCAGTGCGTTCAAGCACCATCGTTTCAAGATTTTCATTAAATACCTGAAGTTTATGTTGTACCCCTAAACGTTCTTTTACCGTGGACGATAGTATGATGGTGGAAATACTAAGCACCCCAATAAAGATCTGAAGTAGTAACATTGAATTATAAGCATCAGCAAGGTTGAATGGACCTGCTCCAAGTATAGTAACATAAATGGAAATCAAAGAAGTGGTTAACACGCCGGAGATAGCTACGATCAAATCAAATCGGAATGCAAGCCATAGTAAAAATGGGAGTACTAGGAAAGGCAATGCCCGTTCTAGCGTCGGGATTAAATAATCCACTTGAAGCAGCAAGTAAATTCCAACCAGGGTAAGAAGAAAAATCCCAACTTCGATGGCTTTTTTAGAAGGGATTTTAAACGTGACCTTTTCTGCACAAGCGAGGATAAAAGGAGTAAACAATAAAATACCGACTACATTTCCTACCCACCAGGAGAAACCTGTCCTTACTAAATTTTCACTTTCTATAATCTTATTTAATGACAATCCCCAAGTACCCAGGCTGGCACCTAGCAGGCTCATTGAAAGCGTTACGAATAGAAATCTGTAAGCATTTTTAGTACTCTTGAACGGATAGTCTGTCTTGATCCACCTTTTCATAAGGTAATTACCCATAAGAGCTTCCAGGGTATTACACAATGCAATTAAACTGCTAATGGTGATTATGCTTGAAGGAGGCAGATCGGGATTATTCCAATACGCCATGATGTTCGCCACCAGTGATCCAATAGTAATTCCTGGCCACGTTGACCGCCCCAATAAAATCACCAGGGCAAACGCGATTCCTGAAGGAGGCCAGGCCGGCAGCGCAGTGGTGTTTTCAAATGCAAACAGGTAGCCCAATCTTGCCGCGAAATAATACAGCAAGGCCACAAAAATAATTTTGACGTCAAGGCTATACTTAAGCGGAAGTTTAATTTGCAAAATTAATTAGCTCGTTATCAAATAAATATACAATATACCGCCTAGGCATTCTAGCATATAAGCAGTAGTCTCTTAATGCCCCGTTGGGCTGCTTTTTTATGGGGTTGAAATTTACAGCCTTGTTTCTCGTTTTTACTTATTAAAATAAGCGTGTAATCATTTAAATAAGATTATACCTGATTTGCTTAAAACTCTATATTCACGAGATTTTAATATTCTATGGATCTCACAATTCTTTTTTCCCCCGTTGAGGAAGCACTTTACACGAACATCACCTCACCATCAAGTTTTTTTAAGAGCATTCATGCTTACACTGAGAAAATACCTGATTATCGGGGCGCGCATGTAGCCCTATTCGGAATCAATGAAGCGCGAGGGTCCAATAACAATTCAGGCGCGGGTTCAGCACCAGATGAAATACGAAATAAATTATACAACCTGAAGAAAGGCCTTGGAAGATATCGTGTTGTTGATCTGGGGAATTTAAATGTAGGCCATGATTTAAGTGAAACATATGTGCGCATAAGTGAAGTATGCCGCATGCTATTGGAACATAACGTGTTGCCCATAATCATCGGGGGATCGCATGATATTGACTATGGTCAATACTGCGCTTATGAATCTATGGATAAGCTTGTAAGCTTTTTAAATGTTGATGCATTCCTTGACCTAGAAGAAAAAAAGGGCTCGTCTGAAAACAGGCATCACATACAAAATATATTATTGCATGAACCAAACTATCTTTTCAGCTATACACATCTGGCGTATCAAACTTATCTGATAGATCCTAACTCGGTTTCAATTCTTGAAAAATTGTATTTCGAATCCTTTAGCGTAGGGGAAGTGCGTACAAACATACAGGAAGTTGAACCAGCTATCCGAAATGCTGATATGGTTTCCTTTGATATTACAGCCATTCGTTCTTCCGATGCGCCCGGTAATGCAAACGCTCAGCCTTTTGGACTTACGGGTGAGGAAGCTTGCCAAATTTGCTGGTACGCGGGGTTGAATGAAAAGCTAAGCTCCATCGGGTTCTATGAATATAATCCGGACCATGACAATGTCCACAAAAAGACAGCGTCTATTGTCGCCACGATGATCTGGTATTTTATTGAGGGCTACTATAACCGCAAGAACGAACAAAATTTCAGGAGCAATGATTTTATGAAGTACTCAGTCTCCATGCCGGTCGAACCTGAAGTCATCTCATTTTATAAAAGTAAATTCAGCGAAAAGTGGTGGATGGAAATACCCTTTCCCGGAGGGAAAGTCAAATATGCCAGGAATAGCATTGTTCCCTGTAGCTACAGCGATTATCAAACAGCCATTAAAGGCGAGGTTCCGGATCGCTACATAAGCACACTTGCCAAGTTGATTTGAAGGTAATAAGTAACCCGGTATTCGGTAATCAGTACCGATTATTGATCACCGCTTACCGCTTACCTTCTCGCATTAATTTTGAAGAAAGAGATGCGTTCACATTAGACCACATTATTCAATTGTTCTTTAATTTTTTCAAGTTCCTCTTTCATCACCACTACGTGCTTTTGAATTTCTGAGTCACTCGCTTTAGAACCAATGGTATTGATTTCCCGTCCGATTTCTTGCGAAATAAAACCTAGCTTTTTACCGTTTCCTTGAGATTCATTTAGCACGAGCATAAAATAATCCAGGTGTGATTTCAGGCGAACCTTTTCCTCATTTATGTCAAGTTTTTCAATGTAGAAAATAATTTCCTGCTCAAGACGGTTCGTATCATATCCTTCTTCACCTAAAAAGTTTACCACGTTCCCCTTTAGCTTCTCGCGCATCCTTTCGACACGTTTAGGATCCAGCGAGTCTACATTTTTTAGTTCACGATAGATTACAGCACAACAGTCTTTTAACATTTGCTCCAGGACCTTCCCTTCCGTTTTCCGAAAGAGATCACATTTTTCCAGGGCTTGAATAATACAGGCTTTGACCTTCGCCCATTCTTCTTCACTGTTGCTTTCTTTAAGTTTGATTTGAATTACCTCGGGAGAGTTTAGCGCAAGCTCAAAAAGTTGATCATAAGGTGCCATTACTTTATCGGCTAATTTTTTCAATTCCCAATAGTAAGCTGTAAACAATTTTTCATTGTACGATTGTTTTGTCTCCTCGTCGCCGTAACGTTGATATTCAATATTGACCGCTACCTTCCCACGTTCGAGTTTTTCGCTGATAAGATTTCTAACTTCTATTTCCTTGTCGGAAAAAACTTTTGGAATCCGAAGATTGAGATCAAGAAATTTAGAATTAAGACTTTTTATCTCAATTGTGATTTGAACCTGGCCATCATCTTGCGCGCATTGGCCAAAGCCTGTCATCGATTTGAGCATGAATAATAAATTGATGTAGTTGAACTAGCGGCAAAATACGAAACATATTTTGCAGATGACTATCGTTAAGCGAATTGAGCGGCTTTTATGTAATTAATCAGAAGTCGAAACCCAATGTAACGTGAACTCTTGGTTTACCTACTTCATAATTTTCTACGGGCCACGCCAGGTCAAATTTCATGTAATAACCCAGCATAACGGTCCGCATACCTACACCGTAACTATAGAGCCAAGGGTTGAGGTAGTTCTTAATTTTTATATTAAAGGGTCCGTTATTAATTTCTTCATAGCTAACGCTGTTCTCTGAACTAAAAGGTGGCTTGCCAGACCAGCTGCTACCTATATCATAAAATGCAATGAATTGCATATTCCGAAGAAAGTTAGAAGAAATAGGTCCGCTGGACAAAGCCCTTATCAAAGGAACCCTCAATTCCGCGTTGGCAAACATGACACTATTTCCAAACAGGGTAGCATAATCAAAACCTCTAAGGGTAGTTGCATATTCAACAAATAATAAATCTTGTGTCTCAAATGGATAGCCTAGTGGATTAAATTCACCGTCACTGGTTCTTCCGGTGGTTTTGGTTTTATTAAATAACCAGTTATCCATACCCCCTAAAAGGTATTTTTTAGGCGACCGACCAAAGAAAGTTCCTGCGAAGCCACGCACAGCGAAAACTATTTCCTTGTAGATCTTTTGATAATGCCTAACATCGATGGTAGCCTGACTAAAACTTAAGTCTTCATTCTTTAAACCTTGATAGTGTTGAAAAGTAATTTTTCCACGTGTGCCCTCGATCAGGTTGAGGCCGGTCGTAACTGAATTATCATAAACAATTTCAGATTTTATACCAGCATAAAAATTATTTACAGGAACCACAGATGGAGGTGCAGAAGGATAATCTTCCAAACCAAGATCAACCGATCGGGCCAAGGCCGCAAATGGTTTTAACGTAAAACGTATCCTATCAGAAACCGGAAGGGATGCACCTAACTCAAAGCGATTGAGTGAGTAGTGGAAAACGTTTCGTTGTGCGACATCCTGAGCTTCTGGAGCTGGCCAGCGAATTCCTTTTCGATCAAATCGTGCGCTGAAATCAATAAGTGATTTGAGATATTGAAACTCTCCAAAGAAATCACCATTGCGCAAGTCAACGCTCGTCATGAGACCGCCGAAGAACCTGTAGTTCTCCAGCATATCATTCATTTGCGTCTCTATTGAAATACCGAGTCCTCGAATTGGATCAACTACAAGGGAGGTAACAAGGTTGTTGGAACTAAACTTGGATTCATATGGGAAAGGACCTGTGACCCGACTCTTTTCGCGTGCTTTCATGTAACGCGTCAAGAATGATTCAGTGGGCTGATTTTGTTTTACCACCTCATCTTCAAAAACATAGTTATCCGTATTAACCACATTTTGTTTAGGTGGTGTTGCAGTAATGGTAGAATCCTTTTTTAGCGTAGATTCATTAGCTGCTCTTGTAGTGGAGTCGGTCGGTGAAAGGGTGGAGTCAGGTTTCGACTGATTTACATCAGGGTTTAACCGGCGGGGTTCCTGTTTTTTCAACAGAATCAGCAGCAACGGTATCGCGTTGAGGTTGTGACTCTTTAAGCCTGGAGTTGAGCAAATCTTTAATGCTCATATTTTTATTCTCTTCCGTTTTTCGTCTTTCACGAATTACACGGGCTTGCTGCAAATCTTTTCTTCGGGTAGCAGGTGTAAATACTTGCCGGTTAATATTAAATCCACGTTCTATAAAAATATTTTCCTTCATATTTTTAGTCATCACCATGGTCATCGTGTTGGTGTTGAAATTAAGATCGTAGTTTTTAATACTGGAGGAAAAGTTAGTCACCTGTGTATAGATACCTGTCGTTCGATTGAACTTAAAGAGGTTTACAATACCGCGTTGATCGCTGAGGTAATAAAAATTATTTTCATCCAACGCCTCTGGTGATTGGTCTTTGCTAAGCGTGTTTGTAACCCGGGTCAGTAAAAATTTCGTACTGTCGAGATCGTAAATAAATAGATTGTAATTGTTGGTGAGTTGCTCGAACTGAGGCTTTGTGTTAGCACGTAATGTATCGGTGGATCGGTTGGAGGTAAAAATAATACGGTTTGTGTTGGGTATAAAGCTGGGGTCGAGATCATCATAAAGGTCGTTGGTCAATCTTCGGACCCGATCACGCTTGGCACTCAGTAAAAATAAATCACTGCGACCTTCAAAATCTGCGCTGAGAATGATCAGTCTGCCGTTGCCGGAAAAATCAAAGCTTCGAATGTTGCTGAATCTTTCCAGCTCGCGGGGTAATTTGGTTTTTGTGTTAAAGTCGTATAGCCAAAAAATGTATTCACCATTCTTAACTCCAATTACGCCTAAGGTATTGACATCTGCCCATGCAATTAGAGGCAACCGGTAATCCACCCGTTGCTTTATCACTTTGCTTCCTCCCGACAAAATTATTTTTTCCTTTCCATTTTCAAGAGAGCGTACTTTTATGATATATCGGCCGCGATCATTTTCCGCATAAGCGATATTGCGCCCATCAGGACTGATTTTTACTGTGGTGAATTCAGTAGTTCTATTGTGTTGACGGGTAAATGAAGTAGTGTCTCCAGCAATGACATATGACTTGGCAACCTGAGCGCTCATATCCGTATAGAACTTTTGCCATTCGGTAAGCAATTGCCTAAAGGTTATACCTAATGTTATTAAAATACTTTTCTCCTCGTTACGGGTTACGCGGGTATAATTAAGAATATTGGCAACACTGCTTTTACCATATTTCTCTGCGATAAAATTCCAAATAGATTGGCCTACCAATTCTGCATCCTTACCTCCTAGCTTCGTTGCCCGCCGAGCTTTCCTCGTGGCCATCAGTTGACGGATGTAATCGTCCATTTCGATGCTCCAACCTTTCGCAACGTACCGGGATGCTCCATCGACGAACCAATCTGGTAAGTTCATCAGATATGGAGCTTTGAAACATATCTTTTAGATTTCCTCCAAACATCATTTCGTTGATCATCAGATCGGAAATCTGGAAAAGCAATTCATCTTTAAATTCCTGTGCCGTACCCAGGTGGGCTACCTCTACATAGGGTTTTATAAATTCCGTTTCTCCTCCCACATTAAACACATTGTGATTCAGACCAACATTGCTTTGCCGAGGTCGCTGAGTGAATTGTAAACAAAAACTTTGGTTTTAAAATAGGGTGGATAACCTATTAAATCAGTGATGCGATCAAATTCACCTTCCAGAAATTCAAGAGCTTCCTGAGCCATGGCTTTCCGGGCATCATAGTAGTAGACATCAAAGTTTTCTCCGCTCAGATATACCCAGTCAAATTGCCGGTATTGAATTCTATTTTTTCCAAATACTTCCCGCGATTGCTGTGCATGCAAACTGGAAGAACCTAGTATTAAAAAGATGAAGGTTGTTAAAATTCCGCTTCGCAAATTCATATTCATGTTGAGGGAGACCAATATAATAATTTATAACGTTCGATAGATCACATCTTTGTTTAAGGATTGATGATTTTCAACGGCGTCGGACCAAAATCCCTGAAAAATAGGGTGCCAAGCTTACTCCTTTGGGCCCCATTCCATTTAAAATATGCAAAGTTTTATGTTCCGGATGACTACCGAGGATAGGTCTGCGGTCATGCGTTGTCGGTCGAATACCCCATTCCTGACCGACTGTTTTAAAAGGAAAGCTTACCAACTCATTCAATTTTAACATTAATTCTTCCCTGGCCAAATTTGTAATGCCTTCCACTTTGTCAGTAAAAGTATACGTAGATCCAACACGCCATTCGCCCTTTTGGTTTGCAGGAACAGCATACACGCCCCGATTCAGGATAATATTCTTCCAAATGGTCACTTTGAATTCGGATCGTTTCACCTTTGAGGGGTAAAACTGGGACCCAATCAAACCATCTGTTAGACCGAATTCCCTGACAAAAAATGAGGTGATCGGCTTCATAACCTTTATACTGAACACCCTTATTCGTTATATCCAGCGCATCCTCCTCGAATATTTCTGGCAATAGCATCGCACGTATCCCAATCAATGTACGCACTGATTCGATATACTGGATTGTATCCAGGTAGCCGCACTGTTTCAACAATAAGCCTCCAAACTGATCTCGCACCGCTGGATAGGTGGATTGTGTAAGCACCTTTTCAACATACTGCTCATACGCCGGATCGGCGCTTTTGGCCATCCATTCATTTTGTTCTTCAATGGAAAGAAAAGGTCTGTAAAGTGGCAAGGAGTAAAAAAATCTTTTCTTAGTTAACGCTTCTGCCTCGCGATAAAAGGTGTGGAAGTATGGAAATAATTTATCGGCCATCCAGGTCTTTATCATGTGCCGACCTGTAATAGGATTGAACAGGCCGACAGCAATACGCGATGAAGAATTGGCGGAGTTGCTGATCGATGACAAGTATTCTTTTATTGCGTTTAAGCAACTGAAGAACAACGGCTGAGCCTACCAGTCCTTGTCCGACAATAATGTAATCAACTCGTTTTGTTTTCATCCATCGCAGCATGCAACCTAGTAAATTAGTTTCGAGTTTACAGTTTCGAGGTTTTAGTTCGTAGTTTTGTCAGGTTGTGTGGTTTGATTCTAAAGATTCTAACCACCATTTTGAACCCCGAAACTCAAACAGCACCTAACTCGAAACTTTAAACTCAAAACTCGTAACTAACCCGTGCACATTCAGCTTTTTGTTTTTAACCCATTTCAGGAGAATACGTATGTTGTTTCCGATGACACAGAGGAATGTGTTATTGTGGATCCCGGGTGTTATGAGGCAGAAGAGCAAAAAGAGTTGACGGATTATATCTCCAGCAATAATTTGAAAGTTCGGATGTTGCTCAACACGCATTGTCATATCGATCATATTTTGGGAAATGCTTTCGTAAAAGAAAAATATAACACAAAGCTTCACATTCACCCAAAAGAAGAATTTGTTCTCAACGCTCAAAAAATATTTGCCCCCCACTATGGGTTTCATAAATATCATGAAACTAAACCTGATGCTTATCTCAAGGAAGGGGATGATATACTATTTGGGGATCAAAAATTTTCAGTTCTTTTTGTGCCCGGGCATGCACCAGGTCATATGGCATTTTATAATGAAAAAGAAAAGGTAGTACTTAGCGGGGATGTTTTATTTCAAAGCAGCATAGGTCGAACGGATCTTCCCGGTGGTGATTTTAATACGCTTATTAATAGCATCCATCAGAAACTTTTTACATTGCCAGACGAAGTCACCGTCTATCCAGGCCATGGAGGTGAGACGACTATTGGCGTTGAAAAAAGAACAAATCCATTTTGCGCACTTACTTTACATTAATCTATGCATAAACACATTCCGAATTTTTTAACCTGTTGCAATTTAGTTTGTGGTTGTGTTGGAATTATATTTTTATTGGAAGGCAGAAGTACTCCAGTTGCATACTTTGTGTGGGCCGCTTGCATCTTTGATTTCTTTGATGGATTTGCAGCGCGATTGCTAAAGATATCCTCACCCATTGGTAAAGAGTTGGATTCACTCGCCGATATGGTAAGTTTTGGCGTATTACCATCCTTGTTTATGTACACTATCCTTGCGTTTGAATCTCCTTTTTCAAACTTACCTTACATCGCTCTGCTAATTGCCCTTT
The DNA here is from genome assembly GCA_963837415.1 of uncultured Bacteroidota bacterium. GTDB lineage: Bacteria > Bacteroidota > Bacteroidia > Cytophagales > Cyclobacteriaceae > Chryseolinea. Next base: position 1,875,669 of record CAWING010000013.1, read on the forward strand.
GTTCGGCACTGAGATTGGCTATTTTTAACCTGGATGAAACGCAGTCTGATTCCTTTAAAGGACTGCCCACACCTGCGAATGCGCTTTTTATTACAGCAATACCGTTCCTGGACTCTCCCGTTTTTGATGTTGTGCATAGCCCCGTCGTTCTATGCTGTATTAGTATTATTTTTTCAATGTTGTTAGTCTCCCGAATCGACCTGTTTGCCTTAAAATTCAAAAATTTTACCTGGTCCGACAATAAAGTAAGGTTTACTTTCCTGGTGCTGGCTGTATTACTATTGGCAGTGCTTCAATGGGCTGCCATACCCCTTATTATACTTTTATACATCGCGCTGTCGTTAGGAGTCCGGGCGTTTTCAAAATAAAGGAGTTATTTTTCGCTAAAATTTTTTGCGTGCGTTCTTTTGTTACTATACGGTTTTTGCTGTCTTGCTTGGGAGTTGCTCTTCTGTTACAGGCTTATGGGCAACCCTCTGTACTGCAGTCAGGACCTTGGTATAAACTCGCTGTAGAGAAACAAGGTGTTTATAAAATCACCTTCGATCAATTTAAAAAGATGGGGTTTAATGTTAAGGCTGACCCACGTAAAATTAAAGTGTTTGGTAATAAAGGCGGCATGCTTCCTCAGGCCAATAGTGCAAGCAGAGCTGTTGACCTGACAGAGAATGCCATTTTTGTTTCAGGCGAAGGCGATGGCTCATTTAACAAAGAAGACTATATTTTATTTTTTGCTGAAGGTCCTGATCATGTTCAATACGATGTGCAGCGCGAAATTTTTTCGTATGAAAGCAATTTGTACAGTGAACAGAATTTTTATTTTGTCACCGTAGGCGATGATGATGGAAAACGGATTAATACGATTCCAAACCTGGATGGAGATTTTCCCATTGTGCAGCAGTTTGATGACTATGTATATCATGAAGTAGATGAGCATAATGTATTAAGTTCCGGGCGCGAATGGTTTGGCGAGCGATTCGATTTAACAACCGAACGCACCTTTACTATCGAGATAGACGATGTAATAGAAAATTCGCCTATAAAAGTTGTGTCGGATGTGATGGGACAATCATTTGGAACATCCTCGTTTAAGATGTTCTGGAATAATACTTCCATTGGTGAACAGGTTGTTCCACTTATTCCAAATACACAGTATGGAATTAAAGGAACGCACAGAAGAGATACGCTTAGTTTTAATTCAAGTACCGTTAACGCATCGGGAAAATCTTCTCAGGAAATAAAGTATCAATTTATCAGGGGAGGTTCCGGAAGTTCAACAGGATTCCTGGATTTTTTCTTAATGAATACCAAACGGGCTTTGGCTCTTTACGGTCATCAGACAATGTTTCGTTCACGTGAAAGCCTTTTCCAACAAATTTCACAGTATCGTATTTTGGGCGCATCCGATCAATGTGTTATCTGGAATATAACTAAGGCTTACGACCCCGTACAGCAAAATTATACGCTGCAAGATGCCATAGCTTCCTTTTCAAGCGGAAGCGAGCAATTACAAGAATATATTATTTTTGATAACGAAATTTCCTCGCCGGAGCTGATCGGAAAAATTGACAATCAAAATTTGCATGGTCTGGCAACACCAAATTTTATTATTATAACGCATTCCGATTTTATGACGGAAGCTCAGCGATTGGCAGCTCACCGAGAACAACATAATGCATGGACTACTGCTGTCGTTACACCGGAGCAAATTTTTCTTGAATTCTCTTCTGGCCGTCAAGATGTATCGGCAATCCGCGATTTTATAAAATACCTTTATGATAAAAACCCCGAAGTGCTTCATGCGGTATTATTTATAGGGAAAGGATCATACGATTATAAGGAACGTATTCCCCGCAATACTAACTTTGTTCCCACCTACGAATCGCGAAATTCGCTTGCACCGTTAGCAACGTATTCTTCAGATGACTACTTTGCTTTTCTGGAAAATCAAGAGGGAAACTGGGGAGAAAGTCCAGTGCAGAACCATACGCTTGATATAGGCGTTGGACGATTGCCAGTTAAAACACTTGAAGAAGCAAAAAATGTTGTTGACAAGATTATTTACTACGACATTAACAAAAAGGCATATGGACGATGGCGTAAAGAAATCGCCTTTGTAGGCGATGACGGAAGCAATTCCGATAACTTCTCCAGCAGTCATCAATCCCAGGCTAACTCGATCGCCGAAACCATTGAGCTTACCAATCCTGAATTTGACACTAAAAAAATATTCCTTGGAAAATATATTAAAACGGTAAAGGCTAACGGAGAGACTATACCACAGGCGAATACCGATATTGTAGATCGCTTTGACCGTGGTTCCCTCATCATCAATTTTACGGGCCACGGCAATGAAAAACAGTGGGCGGATGAAAACATATTTTCAAACGAAGAAATTGAAGCTTTGGAAAACAAACTTTATCCGTTCCTGGTGACGGCAACCTGTGAGTTTGGCCGGCAGGATGACCCTACCGTTGTATCAAGTGCTGAACTAAGCATTCTCCGACCGCATGCTGGCGCTATCGGGTTGGTCACCACAGCGCGTCCTGTAAATGCAGGAACGAATTTTGTCTTGAATCAGGAATTTTATTCGGCTATGTTCCAAAAGGGGCTTTTAGGTTATGGGACGTTGGGTGAAATATTCCGAAATACAAAAAATAACAGTATGAGTGGAGTAGCTAACCGTAATTTTTCATTGCTGGCGGATCCATCTATGAAACTGGCAATGCCGAATGAATCCATATCGGTTACAAGTATTAAAACGCTTACAGGCTCTGATACTTTAAAAGCTTTATCAACAGTTATTATAAAGGGCGAAGTTCACGATGAATCGGGTACACGAATTGAAGATTTCAATGGTATACTTGATGCTACCGTGTTCGATAAAGAAGTTGATTTTATAACCGTAGGAAAAAATAATCCCGCTTTCCAATTTAATGAATGGTACAATGCTTTATTTCGCGGTAAGGCTTCGGTGAAGAATGGAGCTTTTGAGTTTCAATTTATGCTCACTAAAAATGTCGCATATGAAATAGGCCAGGGTAAGCTGAGTTTATACGCTACCGATCCGACGAACTTACGCGATGCAAGCGGCGCCATTTCATCGTTTAAGGTAGGCGGAAGTGAGCCCGACGTAGTAGCCGATAACACTTCTCCTACGGTACAGGTTTTTATGGGTGACACTACATTTGTTCCAGGTGGGATTGTGAGCGCTAATACAACTCTCATTGTAAAGTTGCGCGATGATAGCGGTATTAATATTTCCGGGTATGGCGTGGGAAATGGATTGATTGCTTATTTAGATGACGACGAACAGGCTTATATACTAAATGATTATTATGAAGCTTACATGGATGATTTTACCCAGGGATATGTACATTTTCCCATGACAGGACTTACTCCCGGTAGACATTCTATTACGATTAAAGTTTGGGACACGCACAATAATCCTGCGCAGGGCACAGTCGATTTTGTTGTGACCGACGGGGAGAGTTTAGTGATTGAAACGTTTGGAAATACTCCGAATCCTTTCCAGCACGAAACTTCGATATTTTTTACTCATAATCGCCCAGGAGACGATCTGCAGGCCCAATTAATCATATATAGCGCAACCGGGATGCAGCTGAAATCCTATGCATTTGACATTCCCGCCAGTTTATATCGGGTGGATTTAACTCAATTGAATGATTTGTATGATTTTGGAAAAAAACTTCCTGGAGGTTTATACTTAGCGCGTTTAGCCGTTCGTTCATTAACGAATGGTTCTAAAAATGAGCGCGTTACAAAACTAATTGTTGTGAATTAATTATCTTTGAGCCTTTGAAAAACATTTTGATGTACTACCGCGCAATTTTGTTATTGGTCCTGGTGACGATAACCACGATACCTGCTTTTTCTCAATATAATACCCTCGGTCAGGAAGTTGCTATTACTACCGCAGTGCCTTTTCTCGCCATATCACCGGACGCCAGGCATGCAGCTCTAGGAGACGCAGGCGTTGCAACATCTCCCGACGCCAATGCCTCGTATTGGAATGCAGGAAAGCTGGTGTTTATTCAAGATCAATACGGTGGTACGGCTTCTTATACACCCTGGCTGGGTAAGATCGTTAACGATATGTCTATCTCCTATCTCTCCGGATTTTATAAAATTACGCGCGAGCAGGCTGTTTCTGTGTCGTTAAAATATTTTGACATGGGGGATATAACATTCACCAATGACGTTGCAGTGGTCACAGGACAATTCAATCCGCGCGACTTTGCCTTTGATGCCACGTATTCACGGATGCTTTCTGAAAATTTGGGGATTGGTATTACCGGTCGCTATATTTACTCCAACCTTACCGGAACCAATTCTAATCTGGATGCCAAACCAGGAAAGAGTGTGGCTGCCGATATTGGTGTGTATTATACGGAGACTCTAAAGTGGAATAGACCTACCACGCTTTCGTTGGGAGCTACAATCACGAACATAGGGGCAAAACTTTCATACACAGATAATTCAAATGCTGATTTTTTGCCCACAACCTTGCGCCTAGGCACAGCACTTACGACAGAGTTAGATCCCTATAATTCGATAACATTTGTTCTTGATTTTAATAAATTAATGGTTCCCAGCCCACCGTTGCGCGACACTTCGGGGCAAATTATTTCGGGCAGGGATCCCAATCGAACCCTCCTTAGTGGAATGTTCGGTTCTTTTTCGGATGCCCCGAACGGAGCTAAAGAGGAATTTCAGGAAGTTATGACTTCAGTCGGTATTGAATATTGGTATGATAAAACATTTGCTGCCCGCTTAGGCTACTTTAATGAAGCCCAAAATAAAGGCAACCGTAAATACATGACCATCGGGTTAGGGTTCAGCAAAAAGAAATTCGGCCTGGATGTAGCGTATATCGTTCCGACGGCAAAACGCGAGCATCCCCTAGCTGAAACGTTGCGTTTTACGTTGCTATTCCGTATCGCTGGTGAAAGCCCTGAAGAAGATTCTGTTACCGATAATCCCTGATGCTGGATCGGACGATAGCCCCCTCCTTTAATCGGAGCACCGCCTTTGAATTAATTCAACCTCAAAAGAAGATCTTAAGCGGTGGGGCTGAAGCTTATTTTGTTCTTGGCGGTACACAGGAAGTAAGCAAAATTGAAATTATTTTTCCTGCCGGCCGTTGGGTGGAAAAGGTTTGGGGAGGTGCCTATTTTACAGCAAACCTTCTATCAAAAGGCACAAAGAAAAAGTCCAGTTTTGATATTGCGGAATTGTTAGACCGTTATGGGGCACACCTGGAAATCAATCCTGGGGTTGATTTTGTTTCCATATCGCTGTATGTACTCAACAAAAATTTTGAACCTGCTATTCTCCTTTTTGTTGAATTGCTGACGGATTCCGTTTTGCCGCAAAGCGAACTTGACTTATTGAAATCCATATACCTACAAAACTTGAAAGTGAACCAAGAGAAGACAAGCTTTCAGGCTTCGCGATTGATGCGCAAAAATCTTTTTGGTGAGGACCATCCGTATGGAAAGGAGTTGGAGGCGGAAGACGTAATGAAATTGAAGCAGGATGCTTTGATAGAACATTACATTAACTTCTTTAACAAAGGAACAATTCTGGTGTCCGGAAAAGTATCGGATTCGAATCAGCAATTTCTTACGCAGGCATTTGCTCGATTTGAATGCCATTCAATTGAACGGAATGATTTTTCATCTGGAAGCGTCAAGCCTTTGCGGGAAGCTGTGGTGAAGGAAGGCAGCGTACAGTCCTCCATTCGCATGGCAAAAAAATCCATTGGAAAGACTCATATCGACTACGTTGACGCCTTGTTCCTGAACCACATACTTGGGGGCTATTTTGGCTCTCGATTAATGAAAAACATTCGCGAAGATAAGGGCTTCTCCTACGGCATATCATCTTCATTACACGCCCTTAAGCGCGATAGCTACCTGGTTATTGGAGCCGATGTAAACCGCGAAAACCTGGAGCTTACCTTTGATGAAATTGGCAGGGAGTTGGAACGATTGCTCACCGAAAAGATCAGCGAAGAAGAATTGAACCTGGCACGAAATCATTTCATAGGCGGCTTGCAATTGGAGATCACTACCGCCTTTGCGCACGCAGACAAAATAAAAAATATCATTCTGTTTAATCTCCCTTCGAAATATTACCAGGACATGATTACACGAATCGATGCTATTACATCGGACGACCTGCTACCAATTGCGAAGCGCTATTTTTCTGAAGACAGTTTTGTGGAGATAGCGGTTGGTTAGTGTCGGGTTTCGAGTTTCTTATGGGAGCAAGGGCCGCTGTGATCATAACTGTGCTAACCGTAAGCGATCATGCTATAAGGTTGCATTGATGAGCGTAATTAAAAGCCTACGATTCGAATAACATGTCAATGGGAGACTACTATCATCTACACTACTATTCTTTCCCTTATTTTTGAATTAATGGAATGAACTCTGTCTGCAAGTCCTTGCAATGCTTCAGCCACTGCTGGGTTTTATGTTTGTTTTAACCTGCATGAATTTAATCTTGGCACCAAAAAGCGTTGTAAGTCATGGCCAATTGTCCTCAATTTGAAAATAGTGGTTAGGCATTTTTAACGTTGCCCGAAACAATATTAATCCAGGGATGTAAATTTGTAACGGCATACTAAGTTTTTAAGTCACCCTATGGACCGATTGATCCTCACCAAATCACAAGCCCGAAAAATAATCCTCCACGCGGCAGGATTATCAAAGCGTGCGCAGTTTGGCAAAGGTAAAGAGGCGGTCTACAAACTCATCGACCATTTGGGGTTTCTTCAGATCGATACAATTCATGTTGTCGAACGCGCACATCACCATGCAATTGCCTCACGGGTACCTGACTATAAACCGGAGTGGCTTGAGCAGCTTCAGGCGGATGGAAGGATCTTCGAATTCTGGACGTATGCTGCTGGATACATGCCCATGCACAGCTTCCGCTTCTCGCTGCCCGTGAAAGAGAGCTTTTTGTCCAGAAGAAAACCCTTGACGCAGGCTGAGATCAATCTGATGAAAAAGGTGCTCTCGAGAATTTCGCGTGAAGGACCACTCATGGCGCGGGATTTTGAAAATGATCGCGTAAAAAAAAGTTCCGGATGGTGGGATTGGCGTCCATCGAAACTTGCACTCGAGAGGATGCACCTCGATGGAAGACTGATGACCATCCGAAGAAAAGATTTTCAGAAAGTATATGATCTGCCTGAGAATGTGATCAGGGGCGACGTCGATACGACGATGCCAACATCTGAGGAATTTGCAAAACATGTTATCCGGCGCACGTTGAAAGCGCTGGGTATAGCGTACCTAAAAGACATAGTCTACAATAGTCGATACGTAAAAAGTTCAGTGAAGGAGGAATTGGAAAGGCTTGTAGCTGCCGGCGAAATTTGCAGTGTCGAGGTGATAGGTCTGAAAAACCAACCGCTCTACATGCTTTCCGAATATAAGAGCAGGAAGATTGGTTTGACAGGTGATGCATTTATTCTCTCGCCGTTCGACGCGTTGAATGTCTACAGACATCGCCTAAGAAATTTCTTTGACTTCGACTATCAAGTCGAATGCTTTGTGCCTCTGCCAAAGCGGAAGTATGGATATTTTTCGTTACCTGTTTTGATCGGTGACACTTTCGTTGCCAGAATGGATTCAAAAGCTAATCGAAAAGAACGGATGCTGACCATTCACAATCTTCATTTCGAGTCAATCAAATTGAGCAAACCGATGGTCGTCAAGGTTTGTCATGCCATTAAAACCTTTGCGAAATTCAATCAATGCGAGGCCATCGCCATTAAAAAATCAAATGATAAGTTGCTCTTGAAGACTATTCGAAAAGCGTTATCTGGTTACTCTGATATCTAAGGAGCCGCTAACGTTATTACTCTTAATGGATGCAGAGGGCGACATATCTGCCGCTTGGTTTTTCTTTTTGGCAATAGTCCATCGTTACTTGTTTACTTCCCTAATAGCCGCTCTTAATCACATCATTGCCATTTGTATTTCGTTGCTTCCGTGATGTTTTCATCTCACAGAAGCAACGTAACCTAATCAAACTTGAAACAACCGCTAAATGAAACCACAAGATGTTAGAAAGAATGCCGTAACGTAACGCCAAAAGTCCTAGGGTCTCCAAGAACTCCTGCATAGTGGCCTGCATTACCGCCGGCAGGTAATAGTTGCTCGTAGTAATCCTTATCCAGGAGATTGCGCGCCCATAGGGATAGCGATGTTCCTTTTGTTACTCTGACGCCAGCCCTGGCGTTGAGCAGTAAATAGCCGTCAATATTCAGGAATGCAGAAGGCGATGGGCTCGAAGAAAAATCGGAACGATAGTAGGTATCAAATGCAAGAAAGAAATTTCCTTCCTGTTTAAGGAAATTCACTGGGGTGGCGAATTCACCGCCTACCGAAGTCGTCCATTTGGATATGCCGGGAAGCTCACCGCCTGAGATATCTTTAAATGCAACCTGCGTACTTTCTACTGTTAAACCTGTTTCTTCGAGTGGGAGAGGTGCATTCGTAAACTTATCATACTTGCCATCTGTATAAACAAGAGATCCGTAGAAGGTAAAATGCTGGTTGGCCTTAATATTCGCATCGACCTCAAAACCCTCCACGCTAACTTTCTCGGCATTTGCGATATAGCCACGATTGACGCCAAGTTCTGGTGATTGAACATTGGTTTGGTAGTCGTTGATTTCCGTCTTATAGACCGTTAGGTTCAATGTGAAGTTATCAGCTGGAGTAGTCTTAATACCAACTTCGATATGCGTTACATCCTCTGGTTTTATAACTGCTAGATCTGTTGCAGGTTCACCGCTAATGGTCGGAAGACCTGCTACGTTAACACCTACAGGTTTGAAACTGGTGGAATAGGTACCATAAGCATTAATGCGGTTGTTTGCTCTGTAGGCTACGGTAAGGTTATACGTAAAGTTTTCCTCATCTGCATCTGCTACATAATACTGCGAACTATATACGCCATTCTTTAAGGCGAGTAGTGCCGGATCATCAGTTTCCAGGCCGCCATACGCCCTTCGATCGTAGACTGCGTGCTTCTCATCATAGTTGAAACGGATACCGGGCAATACATGCAAGCCCTTAGCAATCTCCCAATCGATGTTGGCAAATACTGCTGCGCTCTTGGATTTGATTGAAGCTTTAGTACTGATTCCATATCCCTCAAAAAGACCAGGCGTTTGCCACAATGGACTGGTTGAACTCTGCGAAAAGCGCCATTGAGCATTACCAGATTCCTCCGTACCATCAATTTTAACTTCCTGATCAATATAGAAAAGGCCAATTACGCCGCTTAGCCGGGAGGAAAACTCCCCAGCATAACGAATCTCTTGCGACCAGTTCCGGTGCTCGGCAGGGTTTTGAGATTTGGACAGCGCCTGCAGACCAGTGAAGTCTCTGTCGTTTGAGGGATCCCAATTCCAGTAGCGCCAAGCTGTGGTTGAAGTCAGAGTTCCCGGTCCAATTTTTATATCCGCGTTGAATGAAATGCCACCGAGGTCGGTGCCGGATCGCCACGGAGTATCGTGGTCGATCTTACGGTCAAATGCGTTCAGCGTTGGGAGTGAATAATTAAGATCAGAAATGATTGCGTTGAATTGACGGTATGCCGCCCGGTTGGTCTCTACAACACCTGCAACTACTTGAGCATAACCATCAGGCCGCTGGCTAGAAGCATCCCCTGCCAACGTAAGGGAAATATTGTCTGTTGGCTCGAACAACAACTGCGCACGAACGCCCAAATTGTTAATGTCATTAATATTTTTTCCAGTCACAATATTTTCAACAACACCGTCACGTTGTGTGCCGGAGAAAGATAGGCGCGCGGCAAGATTTTTACTTAGCGGACCCGTGATGGAGCTCTTTGCTTGTATGTATCCATAGTTTCCATAACTCACCTCGAAGTCTGCTGCTGGGGCAAAGCTCGCCTTGCGTGTGGTTATGTTAATGGCGCCGGCGGTGGTGTTCTTACCAAACAGTGTGCCCTGTGGACCACGTAAAACTTCAATCTGCTCAACATCAATAAAATCGAACGTTGCTGCTGCGGGTCGCGCATAATAAACCCCATCCACGTAGAAGCCAACGCCTGGGTCAAGACCATCGTTGGTGAGTCCGAACGGTGAGCCTAGGCCACGAATATTAATACCTGTGTTACGTGGGTTGGATGAATAGAGCTGAACCGATGGAACGAGTTCCTTTACACGGTTAACATTGAATGCTCCGGCCTGCTCGATCAGGGCACCACTTACTACGGAGATCGGAATAGGAACATTCTGCGCAGTTTCTTCTCTTCGCCTGGAAGTAACTACGACTTCATCTAACAAGCCATCGTCGATCAGGGTTATTTCTAACGGGTCCTCAGACAGTTCGTAGATCTCCACATCCTTAAGCTTATAACCAACCGAACTGATACGAAGGGTGAACGGCAATTCTTTCGGTGCCGCGATGCTGAATTGACCATTGACATCGACAACCGCATAAATAGTACTGCCTTTTATTGTGGCAGTTGCACCAACCACGGGTCCGCCTGCCACATCCTTCACTATCCCTGTTACAAGTGTTTGCGAAAATGCTGAGGTGGAAGAAGAAATGATCAAAAGAATGATAAAACTTAAGATAGGCCTATTCGCCTTAACATTCAGTGTATTTTTTTGAATCACATTAAATGTGCTGACACCACCTGAATTCTTATTTGATAACCCAGGACGAAGTGAGCGTAAAGACATATTATTATTGAATGATTTCATAAAATTGGTTAAGAAGCATTTAGTATGCCCTGCAGCTTTAAAGCAAGGCGTTGGGATTTACTTAATACGTTTTGACGCAAAAATTTCGAACTTGTCTTCCTCTAATTTTTCAAGTTCGGGACTAAGGTATCCGAAGTCATTGAGATCCTTTTGGCCGTTGTTTATAACCCAAGTCACGAAAGAGATTGCCGCAGCACTCGTACTTTTTTTATCTACAGAAAAATGCAGGTATTCGATAGGCACATTATTCAGGTCTTCAGGAGAAGTTCCCTCAAATCGCTTTGTAACTATTGAAAGATCATCATAAAACTTTTCCTCATTGTTAGTCTTACCATTTCCATTTAGATCAACAGGCAGGACCGTGATTCCTTCAACTGGTTTCTTGGTCTTCTGATCGTAGATAAGGGATAACGGGAGATAGGATAATCCAGTTGTATCGCGAAGTAACGCCTTGAGTACATGTTCATCGGCGCCGGCAATGGATTTACCTTTGATATCCTTCTGCTCGTAACCAAAGTATTTTGCGAATGTGATAGGCGCTCCCGCTTTTTGCAGACGGGTGTATACAGTGAACGGAACCGTAATCTCCTTTTGACTTTCTTTATCGGCATAGATGTCATGGAAAAAAAGCTGACGGATCAGATCTTTATCCAGACCCTTATCGGCATAAAGTTTCGCAAGTTCGGATTTGCTGTTCACAATAGGCAATACAACGTAACGGGCGATGTAAGCATACTCGCGATTCTTCCTGATCTCCTCCGGATGTTCATAAGCTTCAATCAAAATATCATACTGCGAAGGATCAGACGAAGCTCTCGCCTCGATTATTACCTGAACATCAGGATATTCCTTATTATAGTTATCGATCCATTGTTGAACAAGGGGATACGCAAATCGAACGCCTGTAATTCGTACGATTTCCTGATTTTTTTTTGGCACCACAGTCGCACCTGGAGAAGAAGGCGCAGAATTTTTATTTATGGCTGCCGACAATTCTTGCTGGCTCCAGGCAACTGACGATCCAAAGACAAATAAAACGAGATATAAGGCAAAAATAGATTTCATGTTCATTTTGAATTTTGGTGGATGGATTACACACTAGCGCCCATTCATTCAAGAATGGTACATTCCTTTTACCGCATAGAAGCTTTAATCTTAATGTGGAATCAAATAGATTCCTTAGAAACAGTGTTCGCAACAACACCAACAACGTATGGGCTGTGCTAAATGGATGGAGTAAACTCGTGTTTGCATAATTTGATACTTATTAATCTAAATCTCAGGCAGGAATTGCACCCTTCATTGAAGTCGGTTGCCCCAGGATTTTAACACCTGTTCTTCCTATAATTCTTGTAATCAAGATTCAAATATAATTTTAAATCCTATTAAGTCAATAGAGGTAATGGATTTTTGATCTATTTTATACCGAAATCGATATAAAATGGCCTTTTTGAAGTAAATAGGATAGAATTATTACAGTCTCCGCCAAAAATATGCAGAGTGTGCACCATTTTTTACTTATAAACTGTAAACATGGTGACGCAAAATTCCGACAGAAGCATATCAACCCGAAGTGCTAAAAAGGAAAATCAAATTAATCTCTAATTGAAATCTAAAAGAATCCGGACAACGTTTTCAAATTTTTTACCGTATTGCTGCTTAATCCTATTTAAACATTCATGGATCATATATTCATTATCAGAACTGTTATACTTAACTAGAGTAGTATTACCCAATAGCAATAATTCAGATTGTGATATTGAGGTTGCATTCAACACGTGCAATTCATCCAAATTTTTGATGTTTTTTCTATTACCAGTTGGGATTATTTTCAACCCATGCTTCGTAGTAACAGATCTTGCATTTGTTGTGAATGTCTCAATTGAACCAGGAAAAGTACGGTGGTATGTGTCCAAGATTGCAGCGAGCTCAAATTCATCTATATCATCTCGCAGTAGAACCCCGACGTTTCTATTCTTTTTGAAATATATTTTACTTGCTATTGTTAGGTTGTTGCCTGTACTTAATCCGATACTCTGATGTTCCATTTTTAGTTTGGCGTAAGGATAATGGATACTATCTAGAGCTGCCCTCATCACTTCTTCACCAAACAGATCGTTAATAATTGTTAAACTTCCTTCTACCGCATTTGAAACTCCGGCAGTGCTATACAGGTTACCACTTTGAGTTACGCTAATATTTTTTACCCATACCGGACGGGGAAATTGCTTTTTAATGCTTTCAAATTTAATGGCATGACTGGTCAACGGTTTGCCGTCATAAAGTCCTGTGGCCGCTGCTGTCACCGAACCCCAGCAAACGGATAAAAGTTTTGTTGAATCAACATATTTGTTCCTTATCCATGTAATAATGGTAGAATCCTGAGGTTTTCCTTCGATATATGAAAGACGGGGGATAACCATTACTGCAGGATGAATAAGCAACGAATCAATTTCCTGGTAGGTGTAATGTGGCAAAGCATAGAATCCTTTTCTGATAGTGACCGGGTATTTTTCTTGGGCAACAATATATACATTGGCTTTTTGGGTCAGACTAAACAAATAAAAAGGGGCCAAGAGATCAAAAATTTCTGTTCCTTTATTATCAGCAACAAGGAGTATTGTTTTCTTTGTAGAATCATGGGCTGGCGATCTATAGTTGAAATTATTTTCGCCTTTATATTCAGGAACCTTGTAAAAATCCCTCACTGGCTCATAGCGTATGTATATATAGGCAAACAACAACAAGGCGATTATGAAAATATACTTCAATTTTTTCTTCATTTGCTTGTGTTTTATGGACAGCTAACTTTATGTTGCCTACTAGCTTATTTTTTCAGTTTCATAAATGTTCTTGCATTCTTAATTATCTCCCATAAGGTGAAATCTTTTTTTGCATCCCTTTCCATATTTTCCTCAGCTAATTTAATCACGTCTTCTTCTGCATTCAGATAATTTCCAGATTGAAACATCGGATTTGGGTCATATTCAATAGCTAGTTGAGCAGCTTTCGCTGCTTTGGCCCCTGTTAATGAATTCACCAAATAAATTGCCATGTCAATTCCTGCTGATACTCCTGCAGCCGTTAAAAATTTACCTTCTTCGATAATCCTTTCTCTTGTCGGGATTGCACCATACTGAGATAGTAATTCAATAGGCTTCCAATGTGATGTTGCTTTTTTTCCATTCAGCAGTCCCGTCGCAGCTAATATTATTGAACCAGTACATACACCAACTGTCTTTTGTGTCGTCTGATTTATTTTCTTTATCCAGTTCAATACTGTTTCATCTTTCATTTCTCTAACAAATGCAATCGTTGACCCAGGTATGAGAAGGACATCTGCTTTATCAACTTCGTCAATTCCATGTTTTGAATTTATGTGGATAAAATGACTGTCAGCCTTAATTTCTCCTTTTTGTTTTGATACAAATTTGATATTCATTCCCTTAACGTTTCTCAAAATTTCATAGGGCCCAATTGCATCAAGCATTGTTATCCCATTGTATATGTATATTACAGTTTCCATACTTTTTTGCTTAAAGGCGCTTTTACGATATATACAAGTAAATGGCGCGAGTTGTTTTCGTATTGTAGACAAGGTTCCATGTCAGAGAATCTACCAGTACAAAAAGTTCAAGGCGTTGGAAAATTTGCACCACAAGTTTTAAAAGTGCGCGAGCATTATTGGGTTCACCGGAAAAAGTGCAAAAGTCAATCTGAGTTTCAATAGACGTAAATCCACATTCTTTTTTGATGACATGGATTCTTGTATATAGTCAAATATTGTGGGTACGATTTCTTTATATTTTCGTCTTATCTAACTGTCCGTTTGCCCAAAATTCAAAACCAAATTAGAAACGCCATTTCTTTTCCAATTCCTTGCGAGCAGGAATTCTTGTAAATAAAAAAACCGCCAAAGTAACCCATGAAAGGCATCTGCGGTTATGTGATGAGCAAATATCTGCATAGATTCGTATCGGATTCTTGTACTTTGCCCTAACTAAAATTGATCGTCATGAGAACCATCCTTTTTATTATACTTGCCGCTTGCGTCGCAGGCTGCAACTCCTCTCCCACTTCGAATGCCCCGACACCGACAAGCTTCAACTTAGATTCGGTAAAGGCGCATATCACCGAAATGAACAAATCTTATGGTCAACGATTTAAGACCAATGACACAGCATTTTACAAAGAAAGATATTGCAAAGACGCGGCCGTATATAGTCCAAATGTACCTGCAGTAGTTGGCATCGATTCCATCATCAGCTTCTTTTATGGTGGTGGAAATAATACAGAAACGATTATCGAACTTCCGTCTGGCGATATTTACGGCAATGCCGATTTAGTGGTAGAAGACGGAACTTATAATTTTCCTGATGGTAAAGGCGGTAGTTTAGATAAGGGTAAGTTCATAGCGCTTTGGAAACAGGAAGATGGAAAGTGGAAGTTATACAGGGAGATTTGGAATACGGATTTGCCTCCGAGCAGATGATTTTTTATCTTTATTTGGCAGTTAGTGCTCTTACTGCGTCCACGTCTCTACTTTGTGTAGTTTCCAAAGCTTCTCTGCATATTGCCTGAAGGCTGCGCTTGTGTTTTTGAAAGCTTCGTCAAAAATGAATTCGCGCCCATGTATTCTTCGGCTGATACTTTTGTTGTCCCGTCCATGATTTTGACACTCCGTGTATTGTTTAACAACTTTTCCTAATGGAACACCAGTTGGCGCCAAGATACGAGCTTTCTAAATCTGAAATGTTTAGGAAAGAGTTTAGGAACAGGAAAGAGTTTTAGGAACTACGACGATGGCTAAAAAAGAAAGGCGACCTATAAAGTCGCCTTTTTGTTGTAGCGGGGACAGGACTCGAACCTGTGACCTTTGGGTTATGAGCCCAACGAGCTACCAACTGCTCCACCCCGCGATATATTTTTAAAAACTATTTTTCTAATTTGTCTTCCTCCGATCTAAAGCCACAAACTTACTAAAGTTGAGCTAGTAACTAGAAGGCTCCTAAAATCGTTCGCAAAAGTAGGTTACCTGTATTTAAAAAACAAGTTGCATTACAATTCCTTGCTGGGCGTAACCTTCTTAAAGTACCTCCAGCCTGTTTTCCAGGGCCTAAATGTTAAAAATTTTATTGTAAGTCAGATTTTTTAAAAAAAAACCCCGGTTTTTGGCGTCCGGCTGTTTAAAAATTTATTTCCCTTTTGGTGAAGTCAGAGATGGGCAATAATATACGGTTGACAAAAGTGTCCGGCTGGAACAAGTTGCAAAGTTGTCACGGTGGGAGCAAACCGACTAGGACAAAAAGTTATGAGGTTTAGAAATTGATTGAATTAAATAAGAGAGCACCAAATATTTATTAACAGATATCGATCAGATTTATTCCATAGAGGTTGAATAGCCCTACTTGGAACACAAATTATCTAGAAACTGCTATTGTATCATAAATTTTTTATTTTAAGCATAGCCATCTAGTTGTGGACAAGTATAATCTTCTCAAGCGAATTGTTATTAACCATCATTCCGATTAGTTATCACTGCAAATCTCAGTCTCTTCAACTATTTTTCAATCAAAAATTCTAGACGAGAATCGATAAAAGAGTTTATAATTTCCTTAAAGACAGGAACAACCAGAATCAGAATCTTAAAACCGAACACGGTTCTGTCTGGTTTTCCTGGTAAAATTCCTTGGTGTATTGATTAATATAAAAAAAGATAAAACATTAGATTAAGATTTTTGCAAAGACTTTCTGTTCCAGACAGATTTCTGGGAAATAAAAAAAAATTCAAATGAAAAAGTTAAGTGTCGATCAACTTGAAACCACGGTAGGTGGTGGTAAGTTAAGAACTTGTTTTATTGGTGGTATGCTCACGGCAGTGGGAATAGGTATTGGTTTTGGAACCGGAGGCTTTTGGGGCGCCGGAGCTGCCTTAACCGCAGCTTTAGCTGCAGCTAATTACAATGGCTGTCTTTAGTATTCACCTTTTAGTTCACTACCATTAATCATCATCAAATGAAAAAAATTCCTTTAAATGAAATGGAAAGAATTAAGGGAGGTTCTATCCGTACCATGTGTTTTGGGTTAGGTATTTTGACCGTCGTAAGCATCACCCAACCCCTAACAATATACAAAGCTTGGCCAGCAATTAAATATTGCTGGGATCATTAATTAAATTCATGAAGGAGGTGCTTTACCTCCTTCTTAACAATAACATTTATGAAAAGAAGTTACATATCACTCGTCGGAATACTCTTGTTCGTTTGTCTGCTTGTCGGAAACTGGATATTAAAAATATCGCCCGAAAACAATACAACGCTGGGAGTTTTTATTGCGCTGTTTCTTGTATTATTCATTATGCAGCGGCGCAAAGAGAAACGTGTATGAAAGTTGCAGCCGTAATTTTAGGTGTAAGAGATCTTAATAAAACTCTCTATTTTGTCCTGCTTTGTTTGCTATCGATTCTTATAACATATTCCGCTAAATCCTTATTGATTACGGAGGATCTATATTTTGAATTTTTCGGAGATCAATTGTCTTTTGAAAGAATTTCGGAAATCATTAGCACAAGTGAGAAATGGGAATGGTTTTCGTATGTTATTATTCCCTTTTACTATTTAATTAAAATCTTTCTTGTTGGGGTTTGCATCTACATTGGCTCTGTTGTTATTGGCGTTGACATTTCTTTCAAAAAAATTTTTCATGTCGCCCTTTTGGCGGAAACTGTTTTCCTAATTCCAAGCATTTATAGAGTATTTTGGTTCTTTTTTATTCAAACGCATTACACGTTATCTGATATTCAGTATTTTTTTCCTCTCTCTTTATTAAATTTTTTTGATCCTTCTTCATTGGAACTGTGGTTTATTTATCCATTGCAGATACTGAATGTGTTTGAGGTTTTGTACTGGTTACTCCTTGCCTACGGTCTTTGCTTAATAACACAAACGAGTTATTTTAAAATGCTTGGCTTAATTGCCTGTACCTATGGAACGGGGCTTTTCATATGGATAATCTTAGTTATGTTTTTAACGGTAACCTTCTCAGCTTAAGAATATGATACGGAAATGCTTGTTACTATTATTAGTTACTTCATTGCTGGCTGTCACATTATTTGTTTTACACAACACGCTTGAGAAAGCAAATCATAAAAGATGGGCCAGGCAAAATCTTAATGTTCTACCGGATATTCCTATGGTTGATTTTGATAGCACTCGTTTTTATGTAAGCTTAAATCGTAAAACGATTCTTATTTATTTTAATTCAGAATGCAATTATTGTCAGTATGAGGTTGACCAGCTGATTAGGAGTAAAAAAGCCTTGAAAGATTTTGACCTTGTTTTAATGTCTTCTGAGTCGCTCGATGTATTAAAGTCTTATGCAAAGGAAAATTCTTTTTTGGACCAACCTGGTATAAGTTTTACAAAAATTAATTTGGAAGAAGCTTATAATGCTTTTGGCAGTTTAGCTGTGCCGCAAATTTTTATTTACGGAACTGACCAACGCCTGATTAAAGAATTCCGGGGCGAAACTAAGTTAGATGCTATTCTCAAATACTTATAACACCGTGTATAAGATTGCCCAGAAAACTCTGACGCTTCAGCAAGGGCAATCCGACTGCGGTGTTGCATGCCTTGCGTCTCTCATTAAATATTATGGTGGTATTCAACCGTTTGAGAAGATAAAGGAATTGAGTGGAACCACTATCGAAGGAGTATCTCTCTTAGGTCTTTTTCAGGCTGCGGAAGAATTAGGTTTTGATGCGGAAGGATTAAAGGCGGACTCTATAGAAAACTTACACGATCTTTCAGGTTCTGCTATCCTTCATGTTTTAAGTGAAAATTCACTTTCTCATTTTATAGTGTTTTATGGCTTCAAAGCTAATAAGGCAGTTATTGGGGACCCTGCTAAAGGAGTATTAATTTATTCCAAAGAACAGTTGGACGAAATTTGGAAAAGTAAATCGCTGCTTTGCTTAGTTCCCAATTCTAAATTTGTTAAAAAGAAAAAAATTAATGAGGATAAGAAAAAGTGGGTTATTGAATTAATAAAAGATGATGTTGACTTTTTGCTTGTTGCCCTATTTCTTGGGATTATAATTTCATTGCTTAGTCTTTCGTCGGCTATTTTTTCTCAAAAGTTAATTGATGATATTTTGCCTGATGGCAATAAAGAGAAGCTTGCCATAAGTCTTTCATTATTAATTGTTGTCCTAATCATTAGGAGTGGAGTCCTTTATTTAAGAGGATTTTTTGTTATCAAGCAGAGCAAAAATTTTAACGAGCGAATTATCGATCAATTCTATCATAGACTTTTACGTCTTCCAAAATCCTTTTTTGATACCCGGAAAATTGGTGAATTAATTGCAAGAATGAATGATACCAGACGAATACAGACTGTAATCAGTTTTATTGCTGGTAACATTGTAATTGATTTATTAATTATTATAACCTCTTTAGGATTTCTATTTACATATTCAAGCTCAATAAGTAATATTTTAATTTTTAGTATTCCATTGTATAGTTTATTGATAAAGCTTTTTAACAAAAAGATTATACTCTCCCAAAATGAGGTAATGCAGAGTTATGCCTTGACTGAAAGCCATTACATAGACGCCATTCAAGGTATTTCAACTATCAAAGTAAATAATAAAGAAGTTTTTTTTGACAATCTTAATAAGACGTTCTATTCGAATTTTCAGGAAAGGATTTTTAATCTTGGTTTATTAAATAATCATTTTAATTGCATATCCGAGTTACTCGGCACTGCTTTCATTGTTGTTGTATTTGCAGTGGCTTCGTTTATGGTGTTAGAAAAATCGCTTCAACTTGGTGAGTTAATTGCAATACTTTCTATCTCTTCAGGGATTATACCATCCCTCAACCGGTTGGTTGTTGCCACTATACAGATACAAGAGGCCAGAATTGCTTTTGAACGAATGTATGAGTTTGCCTCAATTGAACCTGAAGGCAATAGTAAAAATAAATCCGATATTCCTAACACCGGTAGTTTTAATCTGAGGATTGAAAATTTGTCATTTAGATTTCCTGGGCATAAGCCCTTGCTGAGAAATATATCCTTGACTGTCGGGCAGAGAGAAATGGTGGTTTTGCTGGGTGAGAGCGGCAGTGGGAAAAGCACGTTAATCCAAATCCTTCAAAGGTTTTATACTCCTGAATCCGGCTACATCGCCTGCAATGGAAGTTCTTTAAACGATATATCCACCTTTGAATGGAGAAATATAATTGGTGTCGTCCCGCAGGATGTTAAAATATTTAACGGGAATCTGTTATTTAATATATCACTGAGCAACAATCCCAACGATTTCAATACCGTGTTCGCATTCTGTAAAGAGCTCGGCTTCGATATTTATTTTAACAATTTTCCTCAAAATTATTTTACCCTTTTAGGAGAAGAGGGAATTAATTTATCTGGGGGCCAGCGACAACTAGTTGCCTTGGCTCGCGCATTATATAAAAAGCCAAAACTGCTCATTCTGGATGAAGCAACTTCCGCGATGGATAGGGATACAGAACGATTTATTCTAGAGCAACTCTTAAAATTGCGCAATGAAATTTCTATCATTCTTGTAACTCATAAAATTCAATCAGCAAGACTTGCAGACAGAATTTATGTTCTTGAAAAAGGTGTCATTAATGAACCAGGAATCAATACCGAAATCTTAAAAAAAGAAAGCTGAAGTGATTCGCAACGGCGTCGGTAATGCACAATAATTTTAGTTTATTAAGCCCTTCTCACATTTGGCAACAACGTATTTTGTTCCACAGAGCTATCGGGCGTAATTTCTGTTGTTGTCGCCTCGGAGAGCTGGTGTTCCCAAAGCTCTTTAAATACCAGGCTATATCGTCTTAACTCCTCAAAACTGCCTTGATCAGCAATACAACCATCTTTGAGAATGTATACGTAGTCGAAGTGACTCAACAGATGTAAACGGTGAAGCGAAGAGATGATTGTTTTTCCCAGGAACGTATGGAAAAGATTCTCATAGATGCTTTTTTCGGTTCGGACATCAACGCTGCTGGTTGGTTCATCCAATAAAACCAAGTCGCTGCCTTTAGATGCCAGTATCCCCCGGGCCAGCGCCAGCCGCTGCTTTTGACCTCCTGAAAGGTTGACACCCTTTTCCTGAATGTGAGTGCCAAGCCCATTAGGCAGTTGATTTACTACATCATCGAATTGAGCTACTTCACAAGCCTTCTTCACTTCTTCTTCCGTAAAGTTTAATCCCAGTGTGATGTTGTACAGAATTGTGTTTTCAAAAATCTCGGGATCTTGGGGGAGTAGGGTTACAGAGTTAGCAATGGATTCAAAATCACCCACCTCCGTATTGTTAATTGTGATAAACGTTTTTGATTCAGGATAGAATAATCCTCTTAGCAGAGCTAACAACGTACTCTTACCACCTCCGCTTTCACCAACCAGCGCGATGCGTTGACCTCTTTCAATACGCATGCTTAGATCATGAATTCCCACTGGCCGATGTCGGGTCAGCGCGTCGCCGCGGTAAAAATTAAGGTGTTCAATAGTTATAGTTTGCCAATGAACAGGTAATCTCTTTTCAATACCTGCAGGATGCATCTTATCGTAGGCCTGTTCTACATCTCTTATATTTTGCAGCTCGGTATTATACTTCATGATTTGAGTATAATGAGAAGCAATATCATTGAAAACGCTTGTGAACTGATTAACATACCCCAATAGCACAACTAATCCTCCAATAAAAAATGCTTCTCCTGTATTCCAATGCTGGTATAAATAGCCCAGGGTTGTTACTGCGTAAATTAACCCCACCATCATTTGGGCAGTAAACCATTTCCATTCGTTAACAGTAACATTTCTCTTAAAGGGTGGATACATAGCCATGAGTTTGCCCATGAATGTTGTTTGAATTCTTTTTTCAAGGCGTAGCGTAATCACTGTTATGATATTAGACAAACTATCAAATAAGGTAGACGACACTTCGTGCTCACGTTCATTTACTTCCTTCAATGAACGGATGAAAGCCTTATCAAATTTTGCTATGATCCATATCGTCGCGATTCCAAGAAGCACACCAATAAAACCGAAAAGGGGTGAAAAATAGAGCATAGCTCCAAAGGAAAAGAAAAACTTTCCGAAGGAATAAAAATAGATAAATCCATGCTGGAAGAAATCTTTTAGAGCTTCATACGCTTTGCGCAATTTATTGATGGTTGATCCACTGTGGTTATCCTGGTGCCATTGGACGGGGAGATGCAGTATTTTATGATAGACCTCCTCCATAAAGTTGCGGCTTAATGAAAAAGCCAATTGGCGCTCCATCACACGCGCCGGTCCATGAAAACACCATTCTAAAAGTCTCAGTCCCAAAAATCCGGCAACGTAAATCCATCCTGTTTTTAGAACATCTGTACCTTGGAGTTGAAGCTCATTCACAAACCATCCATAAAAGAGAGGATTTAAAGCAACAATAACGGTAGCGAGGATGAACATCGCATAGATTAGCACAAATCGATTTTTCTCTTTGTGGGCATACCTCCATGCTGTAGCAAGCAAGGAGAAATAGGGATTACGCATTTAGGTTTTTTGAGGAGACTTCACGCAAATACGCAAGAGCTTTTTATAAATGCTCTTTAATAACAAGTTGAATATTACATAAAATGAGTTTTCATGGAGTAATACCATTTATTGGACGCCAGGGAAACTTATCATGTCCCTAAGAAGCTACGCTTTATTCTGTTCAGAATTATGGGGCCTACATTTTGAATGCTTTGCATCGAAAGACCTCACATTTAAAAAACGAGTTACCTTTGCAAAATCATTATGGAGCAATCTTCTTTTAAATCGGGTTTTATAAGCATTGTAGGCAAACCAAATGTGGGCAAATCATCGCTTATCAATAAGCTGATGCATGAAAACATCTCCATTATTACATCAAAAGCCCAAACTACCCGGCATCGTATTATGGGCATTTTGAACGGTGAAAACTATCAGATCGTGTATTCCGATACACCGGGGATTCTAGAGCCAAAATACCCTCTGCATGACGCTATGATGACTTATGTCAAAGTCTCGTTGGAAGATGCAGACCTCATTTTGCTGGTAGTGGGCATTGAGGATAAATATGAACCTGATCTTTTTGATCGTTTTCTCAGGATCAAGACGCCCATACTTCTTGTCCTCAATAAAATTGATTTGGCGAAAGGGTCTCAGGTGGTAGACAAAACTGCATACTGGAAACAGGCCCTGCCCAATATCCAAGAGGTTGTAACGGTATCTGCCAAGACTGGAAAGCATGTTGATACTCTTTTGCCCAAGTTATTGGAGTTTATGCCGGTACATCCTCCTTATTTTCCTCAGGATGAATATACGGACAGATCGGAAAGGTTTTTTGCATCCGAAATTATCCGCGAAAAAATCTTTTTGAATTATGAGCAAGAGATCCCATACAGCACAGAAGTCTCTATCGGCTCTTTCAAGGAAGAAGACGACATTATTCGTATTAGTGCTACAATTTATGTTGAGCGTGATTCACAAAAAGGGATAATTATTGGCAAAGCAGCAAGCGCCATTAAAAAAGTAGGTGTTGAAGCCCGGAAAGACATGGAGATTTTTTTTGCTAAAAAAGTTTTTCTTGAGACGCATGTGAAAGTAGCCGACAACTGGCGCAAGCAAACTTTCAAACTTAAACAGTTCGGCTACCTGGAATAAAAAAAATTAATCTAACCTAAATCATACTTGTACTTCGTATTTTAAAAATGGCAAATATTGTAGCAATAGTGGGCAGACCAAATGTAGGCAAGTCGACTTTCTTTAACAGAATGGTGGAAAAGCGCGAAGCGATTATGGATAATATGCCTGGGGTAACACGGGACAGGCATTACGGATATGCGGAATGGTGCGGCAAGTATTTTACGGTCATTGATACTGGTGGTTATGTTACAGGGTCCCAAGATAAATTTGAATCTCAAATCCGAAAGCAAGTTAAGCTTGCTATAGATGAAGCTTCGGCAGTAATCTTTATGGTCGATTGTAAAGACGGAATTACTGGCTTTGATAAAGAATTTGCCAACGTCTTGCGAACATCTAAGAAACCCATTTTCGTGGCGGCTAATAAAGCAGATACGCCCGATAAATCCATTTATGCTTCTGAGTTTTATGAGCTTAGCCTTGGAGAAGTTTATCCTATTTCGTCAGAAAACGGTGGGGGTACAGGCGAACTCCTGGATGAAATAGTTAAAATTTTTCCATCGGAGGGTGTGGAGGATCCGGACGCTGGTATACCTAAATTCACGATTGTTGGTAGACCAAACGTTGGAAAATCCTCTTTGCTCAATGCATTATTAGGTACTGAGCGAAGTATAGTAACGGACGAAGCAGGAACCACGCGTGACGCCATTCACTCTCACTATACCATGTATGGGAAAAATTTCATTCTGATCGATACAGCTGGTGTTCGAAAGAAAGGTAAGGTAAAAGAGGATATAGAATTTTATTCTGTTCTGCGCTCCCTTCGTGCATTGGAAGAAAGCGATGTTTGTATTGTGGTGATTGATGCAGAGCGAGGAATTGAAGCGCAAGATGTTAACCTCATTAGTCTGGCCGAACGGCAAGGCAAAGGCATGGTTATTATGGTGAACAAATGGGATTTGATTGAAAAGGATAGTAAAACATCGGAGAAGTTTAAAAAGGAAATCATGGAGAAACTTGCCCCCATCGATTACATTCCCATCATTTTTGCCTCGGTTTTGACGAAACAAAGAATTTTTCAGGTTGTTGAAAAAACAATCCAGGTTTTTGAAAATAAAACAAAAAAAATACCTACTTCTAAATTAAATGATTTTCTGCTACCTGAAATCGTTAGAAATCCACCCCCCTCTATGAAGGGTAAACATATCCATATAAAGTATATAACCCAGGTTAACGCACGGTTTCCATCGTTTGTTTTCTTCTGTAATCTGCCCCAATACATCCAACCGTCCTATGAGCGTTTTTTGGAAAATAAACTGCGGGAACACTTTGATTTTGAGGGAGTACCACTTCGATTAATCTTCAGGAAAAAATAAGTTTTATTGCGAAGAGTATCATAATACTGTTATATTTGCGAAGAATTTATTAAACCTGTAACTATGAAAAAATTGATTGCATTATTAGCTGTTTGTGGCTTCGCTCTCGCTTTCGTTGCTTGTGGCAAGAAAGCTGAGCCTGCTGCTGAAGCTGTTGATTCGGCTGCCACGTGAAGAAGTGGTAGTTGATTCCGCTTCCGATATGGTAGACACAGCTCGTGTCGACTCAGTTGCACACTAATCAGTCTGAAAAAGATTGTTTCCAAGAAGGCTTTAGACATCTAAAGCCTTTTTTTATTTATGAGCCCTGATAAAGTTTTAGAAATATTACAAACTCATGTTCCTCCATCGGCCGCGGAGTATTGTTTTAATCTGTGGAAGACAAGTCCATTTGAATTGAAGGTATCAAAAAGCAGACAAACGAAAGTAGGTGACTTTACCAGCCGAAGAAGCAAAAGTCATCCTCGCATTACACTTAATAACGATCTTAATCCCTATCTTTTTCTAACTACGTATGTTCATGAAGTTGCCCACTTGCGTGTATTCTTGCGCTTGGGACATAAAGTTGATCCTCACGGTGAAGAATGGAAAACGGCTTTTACCGACTTGCTTCTCCCACTGCTATGGGAAACGTTTTTTCCTGAGGAAATTTTACATGAGCTACGAAGGCACATGATCAATCCCAAAGCCAGCTCTTTCGCAGATACAAAACTTACGGAGGCCTTCCGCATATTTGATAAAAATAAAACGCATGCAGCAGTTCTTTCTCAGTTACCGGAGGGCAGTACGTTTCAACTTCAAGGAAAATATTTTAAAAAAGGTAAGCTCAGAAGAACACGCGTGTTGTGTAAAGAATTAAAATCGAAACGCAATTATCTTGTTCCAGCAGATGCGCTTGTGACGAATGTTCAATTGAGTCTCCTTTGAATAAGATTGTTTACAAGTTCGTAGAAATGCAAGGGCTGTAGGGTGCGCCATTGGTCAATTTGCAATGTGCCTCCCATATTGATGTAATGATCGATCTGATATTTTCTAAATTCATCCTGGATGAAGGCTGGAAAAGACACGGCGGCAATCCAACCATCTTCCACTTCCTCAAACCATTCTTCATAATAGCTATCATCTGAACCATGGAAGTTCAGAATATTTTCGCCGATAAGAATAAACTTGTTAATTCCGTGGCTGACCATAACCTCCAGAATGTTGCGCTTTAAAATCATGATGTCGTTGTTAATAGCATCATTCCACTCACCAATAAATTCAAGAACTGTAAA
The DNA here is from genome assembly GCA_963837415.1 of uncultured Bacteroidota bacterium. Taxonomy (GTDB): domain Bacteria; phylum Bacteroidota; class Bacteroidia; order Cytophagales; family Cyclobacteriaceae; genus Chryseolinea. The sequence continues at coordinate 1,901,789 of CAWING010000013.1, forward strand.
ACCCAGTGTGTAGTCAGTGTAAAGGATTTTTATGTAAAGCGTTTCGGAGCCTATGGAATCCCAGGCTGGGTCAATGTAATAACCATAGATCGTTTCAGAGTATAAATCATAATTGTATTCCTTTCCATAGAAAGGAGATAGTTCATCGTGGGCAGGATCGTAATATTTTAACCAGTTATAATATGGCTCAATCTCATGCATTATTTTTTTCTGCTCTCTACAGCTTTTCTTACAGAACCGTATTGGCTTAGCAATTGTTCGGCTTCTTCGTAAGAAACTCCTGTCTCCGCTACAATCATCTTTACGCCACGATCAACCAATTTAATATTGGTGAGTTGCATGTCAACCATCTTATTGCCCTTCACTCTTCCAAGTTTTATCATGACCGTTGTGGAGATCATGTTAAGCACAAGTTTTTGGGCAGTGCCCGCCTTCATACGCGTACTGCCAGTAACAAATTCAGGGCCCACGACCACTTCAATGGGAAAGTCTGCGTGTTTTGCTATCTCCGTATTTTCATTACACACAATACATCCTGTAATAATGCTGTTCGAGCGCGCACTTTTTAAAGCGCCAATGACGTATGGGGTTCTGCCCGAAGCTGCTATACCTATCAAGCACATCTTGTTGATTAATAAGATGGCGCTTCCAGGTCATTCCACCCTTGAGCTGCGTCATCTTCGGCATTTTCAACTGCTTTTCTGATCGCTTTGTCGCCTCCTGCAATAAGACCAATAACTTTGCCTTGAGGCATACCATACGTTGGTGGTATCTCGGAAGCATCTACAACGCCGAGTCTTCCACTTGTGCCTGCCCCAATGTAAAAAAGTCGTCCGCCTGCTTGCATTTTCTCGGCAATGGCATTAACCAAAGATTCAATCTGAGGTATAACTTTTTCGATGGCAAAGGGTACGGTTTTATCCTCTCGGTTTATGTTGATTAATAAATCCCGAACACTCATGTGCTCAAGATTTTCGTAATGGGAGGAAGATTCGGTCGTACTCACTTAGTTCAGATCTTTTTGATGATACAAAGTCAAACCTGCGATTGGCCCTTCGAGAATATTCTTTACCGTTATTCCTTTATCATTTGCAACCTGTCTCAAGACATCACTAAAGTAAAAAGCAATCGAACCGGTGAAATGAACTTTGAGGTTTTTGTAATTCTCGTACTTCATAACATTGTTTTCATAAAACTCAGTGAAGCTATTGTAAACAAGTTGATAGCAGTAGGGCTCTTTCAAATGTTGAAAAATAAATTTTGTAAAGCTTGCCAGAAAAGCGCTCGGCCGCTCATGTTGATAAACTTTTTCCAGAAATTCTTCTCTTGTTAGTGGAAAACGTTCTTTAAATTGTTTGCGTAGCCCTTCTGGCATTATCTCGCGGAGGTAGTCTACCAGAAATTTGCGTCCAATGTTAGCGCCAGACCCTTCATCTGCTAATATCCATCCTAAATTAGCCACGTTGTCGATGATTTGTGTTCCGTCGTATGAACATGAGTTTGATCCCGTCCCCATGATACAGGCTATGCCTGGCTCTTGACCGCAAAGGGCACGCGCTGCTGCCAATAAATCCCAACCAATTTCAACTTCGGCGCCTGGAAAAAATTCCAAAAACGCATCCTTGATTGTCATCTGGTTCTTTTCAGATGACACTCCAGCACCATAAAAAAAGATCTTCTTTACATCTTCAGTAATTTTAGGAAGAACAACTTTCTGAAAATTCTCCGTTAAGTCTTCTATGGGTTGATAATATGGATTAAAGCCAGGAGTGTTGGCTTGCCCGATAGTTCCATCAATTTGAATGAGTCTCCAATCTATTTTGGAGGCTCCGCTATCCGCTATTAGGATCATGGGTTTAGGAGAATAAGTATTGTAAAAGTATTTTATTCAGAATAACTCATTGTATTCCAACTGCCGACAAAGCTAAACCATGTAAGTAACAGAAAAAACAGATGATACAAATGTGTTTATGTGTCTCGTTTTATGGGATTAAATTTTCAACCTACCAATTATCTTGAATTTGTCGAATACATTTTCGTTGTGTGGAGCGTCTTTTAACTCTTCTGTCAGGTCTTGTCCTGCCCAATGCTCATAGTGGTTCCCGGCACGCCATAGCTTCGATATGCTTACATCGTAAATCAGTCCTTTATAGGCTACCCAGATCTCAGGTTTATCCTGGCCATTTCGAAGGGCCAAATGAGATCGCGTATATTCAGGCAGTATGGTCATCTTATTTACCGGCGGTAAGGTTCTGATAATCTTTAATGACGGTGTATAAGAAATTTACCGGAGGCATGTCGGTTTGAATGTTCAGCAGGGTTTTGATCTTATCGGTTATTATCATCACCGGTTGCGTATTACCGTGATCGCGATTAACCTCCAAAGCCCGCTGAATTAGTTCAATATCTTTCCCGCTTAGTTCCACCACCTGCGAAAATGTGGGGGTATATTGAGGTTCTGGCGTGATGAAAACCTCCTGCGTAGAAATCTGACGATGGTCAACCAATTTCACTACCGAAGTACCGGCCACGATATCACCGAGTCGTTGACCTTTTCCTCCCATAGCGATAATGATAACTGCTAAAGCCCCTGAAAGAATATAAAAGTCCACAAAGCTAAAAATCCATCGCATTAAATAATCGCCGATCGTAGGGGGAGTTCCATCGATGCGTACCACTCTGATTTTCAATACTTGTTTACCGGGACTTTGTCCATTCATTAGGATTTCGAAAAGTAAACTGTAGAACAACCACGGAAACCCCAATAAAATGATCCACACATATCCGGCTTCAACGTCTATTCTATCCAAACCAGCGACAATGGCTACGGTGTAAATGATTAGAATGATCCGGTCCATGAGGTAGGCCAAGATGCGGTCCCCGACGCTTGCCAACGGATAATCAATAAAAACATTTTGTGTTGTCCTAACACGAATGGTTTGCATCCACTTTTAATTTTGTGCAAATTTCAAATTAAAGCTATAACAATGAAAATATAGCTTTCACCTCAACGTAAAAAGTTAGAATCCATTAAAAGTCAAGGTTATCGGATGAAATTCTCACACATAGTATTTGCTCTGGGGTGCATAATAGCACCTTCTTGCCAGCAAAGTAAATCGAATAAAATTTCAGATGAAGAACTTCGAACAAAGGCAAATCAGTTAGCGCAGACGTTTATTCTCACCGATACGCATGTGGACTTGCCCTATCGATTGATGGAGGATCACTTCCAATTGAAACCCGAATACATGGGTATACCCGTTAGCACTCCGAAAGGTGATTTTGATTATGAACGCGCTAAGAAAGGGGGGCTGGATGCACCTTTTATGTCTATCTACATCCCTTCGGAATATCAATTAAAACCCGATAAAGGAAAGATTCTGGCCGATTCATTAATTGATATGATTCGAGCTATCGTGGAGGCACATCCCGATAAATTTGCGTTGGCTGGAACTCCCCAAGAGATTGAAGTGAACTCCGAAGCCGGCAAAATTTCGTTGCCTCTGGGTATAGAAAACGGAGCACCCATCGGCGATAATTTGGAAAATGTAAAATATTTTTATGACCGTGGCATCCGTTACATTACACTAACCCACGGCAAAGACAATCAGATTTGTGATTCATCGTATGACACGCTCAACCGGTGGAAGGGGCTTAGTCCATTTGGAGAAAAAGTTGTTGCCGAAATGAATCGTGTTGGAATAATGGTGGATATTTCTCACGTGTCGGACAGCGCATTTTATGATGTGATAAAAATTACGAAGGCACCGGTTATTGCATCTCATTCATCGTGTCGTTTTTTTACGCCCGGGTTTCAACGAAACATGTCGGACGACATGATCAAAGAGTTAGGAAAAAATGGAGGTGTGATTCAAATAAATTTTGGAGCTTCATTTTTGGATTCATTGGCGCGGGTAAATAAAGAACTTTTAGACTCACTTGAAAAAACGTTGATCGCAAAAGGACTTACGTCCAGGGATGCGGACGCACAGCCGATCATTGATCAATTTGCTAAAAACCATGTCGAGCTATATTCCGATGTGGAACGTGTAGCCGATCATATTGATCACGTCGTAAAACTTGCTGGCATTGACCATGTTGGAATTGGATCCGACTACGATGGCGTGGGAGATTCGTTACCCATCGGTTTGAAAGATGTTTCGGATTACCCCAATCTGATTTTTGTTTTGTTAAAGCGAGGTTACAGTGATGAAGACATTGAAAAAATTTGCTCTAAAAACGTCTTCCGCGTCTGGAACAAAGTGATCGAAACAGCAAGCCCTGTTCAATAGAACTGCTCATTTTGACTATTAATTATTTGTAGGGTCACATAATCCAGCATTTAAGCATAAAGTTCAATTGCATACACATTAAACACATACACACTTAAACACCTAAACACTTCCAAACACTCATGAAAGAAGCGGCTTTTATAAAACAAAATAAAACGCGCTGGGAAGAATTTGAGAAGGTGGTTAAGAATCCCCAACAAGCTCGTCCTGATAAGTTAGCAGAACTCTTTATTCAGGTAACAGACGACCTTTCTTTTGCACGCACGCAATATCCGGATAGCCGCACAACGCGTTATCTGAACGACTTGGCCAGCAAGGTGCATTTAGAGATTTACAAGAATAAAAGGGAAGATAAAAACAGGTTCATTTCATTTTGGAAAGAAGAGCTTCCCGCCGTTATGTATGAAGTGCGAAAGCCCTTGCTTTACTCATTCATTATTTTTCTGATCGCCGGAGTTATGGGTGGTGTTTCAACGCGCTATGACGATACATTTGTGCGGCTTATTTTGGGTGATGGTTATGTAAACATGACGTTAGAAAATATAAAAAATGGAAATCCTACCAGTGTCTATTCAGGTCAAAGCGAATTGATGATGTTTTTTTTCATTACCTGGAATAACATTCTAGTTTCGTTTCGTGTATTTGTATTCGGCGTTTTTGCATCTCTTGGCACAGGCTTTTATTTATTTTACAATGGCCTGATGGTTGGCACGTTTATCATGTTCTTTTCGCAGGAACAACAATTGAGTCAGGCCCTTCCGGTTATTATGCTTCATGGAACTATTGAGCTTTCGTCAATTGTGATTGCCGCAGCCGCGGGTTTTACGATGGGTAACAGTTTGCTTTTTCCGGGAACATATTCCCGAATGGATTCTTTTAAAAGGGGTGCCATAAAAGGATTAAAAATTGTAATGGGACTTGTTCCCTTTTTTATTCTTGCTGGATTTATAGAATCTTTTGTCACCCGTTACGCTTTCATGCATTGGAGTATTAAAACTTTTATTATTACCCTCTCGGCATTCTTAATGATATACTATTTTGTGATTTACCCTATTCGGCTAAAACATCATGGAAAATTTTAAAGCAATTGAATTTCATCAGGCTCGGGATTTCAGCCGGAAAATGAATGCCACCTTTGAATTCATCCGGCAGAATTTTAAACCGTTGGGCAGGAGTATCCTTGTTATTGCTGGTCCCCCAGTACTTATCGCCAGTTTGATCATCGGATCTTTCATGGAAGAATTCCTGAGTTTTACTCAAAGGGCTGCGACGAACCCCGGCCAGATGGAGGGGGTCCAAAATTATTTTATGTCAGTAAGCTTTTGGCTTCAAATGTTATTAATGGTAGTGTTTTTAACTATTAGCAGCATTATGAATCTGGCTACCATAAATAATTATTTATTACTGTACGGGGAGAAACAAACTAATAAAATCGAGGTTGCTGAAGTATGGGAGCGTGTACGTTCAACCTTTTGGATGTATTTCAGCACCATGTTCTCCTTTGTTTTTTTTGCTATTATAATTTACATCGTATTGCTCATCCCTGTAACTATACTAGGAGCAATATCTCCCCTTCTTATATTCTTCGGGATTCTTATTTTTTTCTGCGGGGCTATTTATGTCTTCTTTAGCGTTTCCCTTACATTCTTTATTCGGGCTTATGAAAAAAGTGGATTCTTCGAGGCGATTTTTCGATCGTTCAAGTTAGTAAGAGATAAATGGTGGAGTACCTTTGGACTCATTGTTGTGCTGTATCTTATTATGATGACGGTGTCGTATTTTTTTATTATGCCGTGGTACGTTTTTACGATGGTTTCAGCATTGCATACCACATCCATAGATACTTTTCAAGAACCGTCTTTAACCTGGCAGGTGATGACTATCATTTTCTTTGCGTTATATTATCTTGTTCAAATGATTCTTGCGGCGTTGCCGAACGTGGGTATTGCATTCCAATATTTCAATCTCGTGGAAATAAAAGAGGCTACAGGATTGATGAGTCAAATTGAGTCCCTGGGGCAGGCGTCCCCTCCGTTGCAGGCGGACGATGAACATTTTTAAAATCAGGAGTAACTGACGATGGCTTTCCGAATACTTTTTTTTCTTTTACTGGTGGACCTCTATTCTTTCGCGCAACCTGTTGACTCGACTGTAGTTGTCGCAGACTCGACCCTTGGATCCTCCGACGATTTATCGGATGACAAACCTGATTCGCAGGCGGCACCCGATTCATCAAAAGTTGTTGTCAGAAATTTTAATCAGGAAAAACTGGAGGATCTAAAATCAGATATAAGTCTTCAATATAAAGAACCTCCTACCATAGCAGAAAGTATATTAGATCGCTTTATGCTTTGGATAAGTCAGCTGTTGGACTCCCTTTTCCGGAATGCCGTAACTACAAACTGGGGGAGAGTTTTTTCCTATGTAATTGGTGTTGTTATAATCGTTGTGCTTATCATGATGATTTTAAAAGTAAATGCATTTAAAGTATTCTATTCAGGGCAAGGTGCAAGCACGCTCCCGTACAATGTTCTGGATGAGAATATTCATGAAATGGATTTTGATGAACTGATTCAGCAAGCAATTGCCCAGCGCGATTATCGAAGGGGAGTACGACTCTTATTTTTGCATTCTTTAAAAATGCTGGCAGATAAAAATTTCATTCATTGGGAAGAAGGCAAAACAAATCATGATTACCTCAATGAATTAACAGCCGCTGACTTGAAGACCGGATTTAATGAGCTTAACTTTTATTTTGAATATGCCTGGTATGGAAACTTTTCGATAAACCATGAAATGTTCCTAAAGGTACAGCATATTTTCAGCGATTGGAGGGAAAAAATAAGATGAGAAAGGATTGGAAATACGTACTCTACATTTCGTTGGCATTCGGCCTGTTTGTGATTTTAAAATTATTGAGCCCGAAACAATACAATTGGACTATTACTTTTGAACATGACGACAAAAATCCATACGGAGCTTTCGCTTTTAGCGAATTGTTACCAGGACTCTTTCCAGCGGCTGACATTTCACACTCCTATAAAACGCTTTATGAAATCAAGGACTCTTTAAAGCAATCCGATAATATTGTGGTCATTAGTTCCAACTTCAGCGCTGACAAAGAAGATAGTAAGGTTTTATTACAACATGTTGCGAATGGTGGCTCAGCTTTTATTTCGGCCCAGCATTTCTGGGGTCATTTTTCAGATACACTAGGTCTTACGACCTCTGATTATTTTTTCAAAAGCGACGGCGGATTTGCTCGACAGGATACCGCCATCTTAAAATTCTCCAGCACTCATTTAGACTCGTTGAAAGAATTTACATACAGACGCGATAATATTCACAATTATTTTAATCATTTCGATACCACCCGAACAACGGTCATTGCTAAAAATGATAAGAACCGGCCTGTTACCATACGGATGAAATGGGGTAAGGGAAATTTGATCCTGAACAGTACCCCGTTAGTGTTTACAAATATCTATTTGCTAGCACAACAGAATCATGAATTCGTTTCTACGACATTATCCTTTCTACCCGTTAGCAAGGTGATTTGGACAGCATATTACCATTTGGGCAGAATGGAATCCAAAACGCCATTGCGATTTATTCTAACAAGCGAACCGCTAAGTTGGGCGTACTATATAACTGTTTTTACCCTCCTGCTATTTATGGTTTTTGAAATGAAACGCAGGCAACGAATTATACCCATTATAAAACCACTGGCAAATACCACGCTTGAGTTTGTAAGCACAATTGGTAACCTGTATTTTCAAAGTGCAGAACATAAGAACGTCGCGGAAAAGAAAGTCAATTTTTTTATGGATCAAATCCGTTCAAAGTATTGGTTAGATACATCCCGGTTGGATGATACATTTATTAATATCCTCACCCGGAAAACAGGACGAACACAAGAAGAGGTACGCAGCCTGGTTAACATGATAATAGCCATTCGATCTAAGGAACAAATTTCTCCAGACGAATTAATTGAGTTGAATAAAAAACTGGAGAAGTTTAATTTTCGTTAATCGGTGCAATTGGTAAGTTTGGTTATTCTGCGAAATGACGTGGAGTCACTTAAGCCGATATACAGGCAGAATAAATATCAAATAGTTCAAAGTCTCATGGAGACGCATATAATTCTCTCTGATTTGATCGGATGGAAAAAAATATCAGGAAAATATGTAGAATTATATCACATCCCTAACGGGACTCGATCTGGTTTTCATTAGCCTACCGATATTTTGTCCCTAACGGGACGCACGAAAGTGTAAGAACAGAAATGAAAATAGTGAAGTCTCACCTTAGTTTAGAAGTATGGAATTATAATCCTTTTAGTGAAAAAAATACCAAGGAAACGGATTATTCATGATGAAAAATAAAGGCTGCAAAAAATACTCCTTTGTTAAGAATGAGTCCCAGAGGGATTTAATATTGGTAGATGAAAAAATAAGTAATTTCGAAGTCTCGTAGAGACGCAATATAAATTCCCGTTAGAAATTGACTAGTCGGATTCAAAAAATGGAGCGAATTAATTTTAAATTGAAGGTAACTATTTGTAAACCCCATCATGGAAGAAAGAATGTTTGAAAATCGCGTAGACCTCACTGCCTTGAGTGCAAGCATTGCAAACATTCGGGAAGAAATAGGGAAAATAATTGTCGGTCAGGAAAGCATGGTAGACCTATTAATTACCGCGATTTTAGCGGACGGCCACGTGCTGATTGAAGGAGTGCCTGGGGTTGCAAAAACGCTTACTGCTAAACTTCTTTCAAAAGTTGTAACGGTCAATTTTTCCCGTATCCAATTCACCCCCGATTTAATGCCTTCCGATGTGTTGGGGACCACTGTCTTCAATGTAAAAAAATCAGAGTTTGAGTTCAAAGCCGGCCCCATCTTTTCCAATATCGTTTTGATTGATGAGATCAACCGCGCACCTGCAAAAACTCAAGCAGCTCTTTTTGAAGTGATGGAAGAAAGACAAGTTACAGTCGATGGAACTACATATCCAATGCAGCATCCTTACATGGTAGTAGCTACCCAAAATCCCATCGAGCATGAAGGTACTTATCGATTGCCTGAAGCTCAGCTTGACCGTTTTCTTTTTAAGATTCAAGTGAATTATCCAAATCTTGAACAGGAATTAGCCATCATCGTTGGCCATCATCAGCGGAAAGGATCGAACCCTACGGCACAAGTAAATGCTGTATTAAATGCTCAGCAAATTGGTGAGTACCGTCAAGCTGTGCAGCAGTTATACTTAGAAGATCACCTGTTAAAATATATCTCTCAGATCATTCATGAAACCCGAAATAGTTCAGCGCTTTTTCTCGGTGCATCGCCGCGTGCCTCAATCGCTCTCTTAAATGGGTCTAAAGCGTATGCCGCTGTAAATGGCCGCGACTTCGTAACTCCGGAAGACATAAAGTTCATTGCACTGCCTGTTCTTCGCCATCGCGTCATGTTAACTCCTGATAAAGAGATGGAAGGTATAACCACGGATGAAGTGGTGAATCAAATTATCGATAAGGTAGAAGTGCCGCGCTAACGTGAAATTCTTTCGACCCCTATATCTGAATAATCGATTATTCATTGCCATTGCTCTAATAGTGACATGTTTTATCGTAAGTTTTATTGTGGGTGGATGGTTCGTTATTTTCTCGAAAGTGTTGTTCTTTTTATTGATTTCAGGTATCCTCACCGATAGCATACTGTTATTCAGAATTAAAAAAGGGCTTCATGGTTATCGTGTAACTCCCGAAAAACTTTCCAACGGTGATGAGAATGAATTAAAAATACACCTTGAGAACTTTTATCCATTCAAAGTTGGGTTGAATGTCATCGATGAAATTCCGCATCAATTTCAGCGAAGGGATTTAAATTTTGAAATAATACTGGATGCTGGTGAAAAGAAAATCATTCAATATCATATCCGGCCCGTGAAGCGGGGTGAATATTCCTTTGGCTCGGTAAACGTCTTTGCTAGTTCGCCGCTAGGTCTTCTGTCACGAAGATTTAGATTTTCTGCAGATGCTATTGTGCCTGTATATCCATCCTACATTCAAATGCGGAAATATGAATTGATGGCTATTTCCAATCGGCTTACTGATTCCGGTATTAAACGCATCCGGCGTGTTGGCCAAAATCGAGAGTTTGAACTGATCAAAGAATATGTGAGCGGAGATGATTTCCGTACCGTTAACTGGCGAGCTACTGCGCGAAAAAATCATTTGATGGTGAATCATTATCAGGATGAACGGTCACAGCAAGTATATAGTCTTATTGATAAAGGGAGGGTAATGCAAATGCCATTCAATGGATTGAGCCTTCTTGACTATGCTATTAACGCGAGTTTGGTAATTTCCAATATTGCTATTAGAAAATCTGATAAAGCGGGTTTAATTACTTTTCAGCATAAGATTGGTTCTATGGTTCCTGCCGGCAAACAAAGCAAGCAGATGTCTAGAATCATGGAGATATTGTATAATCAAAAAACCGCATTTCGTGAATCCGATTTCTCTGCACTGTATGCACATGTGCGAAGAAAGATTACACAACGAAGTTTATTATTGTTGTTTACAAACTTCGAATCTATTTATGGATTGCATCGACAGTTGCCATACTTAAAAAATCTTTCCAATCAGCACCTGCTTGTAGTGATATTTTTCGAAAATACAGAGATGAGCTCTATGGTGGAGGCACCGGCGAATAACTTGAAAGAAATTTATCACAAGGCTGTGGCTGAAAAATTCAGCTATGATAAAAAGCTTATTGTAAAAGAATTGGCCAAACATGGAATTCAGGCTTTATTAACGGCGCCCGAAAATCTCACGGTAAACACGATCAATAAATACCTCGAATTGAAAGCCAGGGGAATGATCTAATTCTTTTCAATTGCATTCTTACCTTAGCTCTTTCTGTTGTATTAAACCCTACTTTTAGATCGTAAAATTGAACCGGGTATGAATTTTAAGCCTGTTTGGGCTATAATCCTATGCACCTTGATACACCTTTCAGGCTTTGGCCAGTTGGGTAATAAATTCAAAATGCCAGATGGAGTGTTAGCTTCTGATTACGAAGCTGGAGCGGTGTGGGTAAAAATTAAACCTGAACACAAAGGCATTTTTCACGGAAGCCAAGCATCGGGAAGACGGATTTCAAAAATCAATGCAACCAGAGTAAAACCTTTTGTTAATTACGGATCAAAGAACAAAAGTGCGGCGCGAATTGGTCCTCGAAAAATTCATGTTGATATCTCGCTTTATTACAAAATCAATTTCGATAAGAATCGCTCGCTTGAAGAGTTTATAGATGAACTTTATGCGACGGGGTATTTTGAGGTTATTGAACCGATTTATTTTGAACAATTAACATTTTCGCCCAATGATCCCTCTGCCAGTCAGCAGTATTACCTAAATCTAATCAAGGCGTACGACGCGTGGGATATTACGCAAGGCAGCTCTTCCATCGTGATTGGGGTAGTAGACACTGGTGGAGATCTGGATCATCCAGATCTTGAAAATAATATTTACATCGACCCGGCAGATCCAACGGACGGAATAGATAACGACCAGGATGGCTACATCGATAACAACAGAGGATGGGATTTTTCAGGAGCGGATGCAGCTCTTATCGATACTCCCGGATTTATTGGCGATAACAACCCCGCGATTTACAAAGGAAATCGGTTCCGACATGGCACAATGGTAGCAGGCTGTGCCAGTGCAACTACAAATGATGGAATTGGGATCTCAGGTGTTGGCTTCAAAAGCAAACTATTATTTACAAAACATTACGCCGACAATCAACCCGACAATTCAACCACATATTCTTCTGATCTTTATGAAGGTGTCTTGTACGCTGCAACTCATGGCGCTAAAATTATAAATTGTTCGTGGGGAAGGTCAAATTCAAGCGTAATTGCTCAGGATATTATTGCGCACGTAACCCTCGATTTAGGCTGCCTCGTCGTAGCGGCTGCCGGGAACAGCAATGTGGAGAGCCCTTTATACCCCGCCGCTTACGACCATGTTCTATCGGTAGCCTCGTCAGATGAAAATGATCTCCGTTCAACATTCTCCAACTATGGCAGATCAGTTGATATCAGTGCTCCAGGTACTAATATCTACACCACCGACTACAACAATGCATATCGGAAAGATTCGGGTACGTCCCTGGCTACCCCGATTGTTTCGGGTGCAGCAGCATTAGTGTGGGCTCACAATCCAACATTTACACCATTGCAAGTCGCGGAGCAACTGAGAATTTCCGCTGACACAACTTTTTATGCTAATAATCCTGCTTATGTAAATAAATTGGGAAGAGGAAGATTGAATATTCAAAAAGCACTCACACTTCAAAGTCCATCTATCCGGGCGAGTAATCAGATGCTGGTGAATGAAGGCGGCCATATACCGGATCCGGGCGAAAAAGCGAAGTTGTATTTTGATTTTACAAATTATTTAAAATCGTCTTCTCCCGCTTTGGTCGTTACGTTAACTTCGGCGTCTCCCTATTTGAATATCACAAAAAATAAGATCAACCTTGGAGCGATAGGCGAAAACACTACGGTAAAAAATACTTCAAATCCATTTGAACTCACGCTTGCTTCCAACTTTCCTACTGATCAACAAATAGAAGTGCTGCTCACGTTCGACGATGGACTCTATCATGATTTTCAAATTAAAACCTTGGACCTTCCTTCTTTCATCGATATAAATGAGAACAATATCACAACGACAATTACTTCGGCAGGGAGACTTGGATTTGGAAACACGCAAAGTCAAACAAATGGATCGGGGTTTATCTATAATGATAAATCAATTCTATACGAAATGGGCCTGATCATGGGGTCTTCATCACCTGAAATTTTTGATAACGTAAGAGGTACGGGAGGGACTTACAATCAGGATTTTACGGCAGCGTCTAAAATTTTTAAGATAACGCTGGGAGAAAGGGCGTACTCAGAAGTACTTGGTACATTTAGAAATGCACCTGTTGAAGGTTCTGAATCTCTTCTCCTTTCTTATCGCAGTATGGTTTGGAAAGAAGATCCGTATAAGAATTTTGTCATTCTTGAGTACAAAATAAAAAACAAGACGTCAAACCCCATAGCCAATTTCCACATGGGAATTTTTGCCGATTGGGATATTGTATCGGGTGGTGCAGGTGATCGCGCTTCGTGGGACAATGACACAAGACTTGGTTATGTGTTTCCTGCTCAACCCTCAACTCTGCCAAGAGCGGGGATTCAAGTGCTAAGTGGAGGCGCTCAATATTATGCCATTGACAACGACAACACACTTGCCGGAAATCCATTTGGTATTTACGATGGTTTTACGGACACAGAGAAATTTTCGAGTATATCCAGTGGCCTTGGTAAAATTCAAGCAGGGGGTGCCGCTGCAGGCAATGACGTTAGTCACGTGGTAGGAGCTGGGCCATATACCATTGCTCCCGGTCAAGAAATTATAATAGCGTTTGCTTTGCACGGAGCAAACACGACTCCTGAATTGATCAACTCTGCAAAGTATGCAGATTCTCTTTATAATTATACGTTTACTGCCCAGAAGCCTGTTGTAAATAATAGCGAATTATGTTCCGGCGATGACGCAATAATTCAGGCCTCCGGCGCTACAAAGTTTAATTGGTATAAAGATTTTGTTGGGGGAACTCCTATTTTTTCGGGACCAGCGCTTACTTTACCCGGACTTGAAAATGATACTATTGTATACGTTTCGAACGCGGAGGAGAGTTACGAAAGCTTGCGCGCACCCGCTGCTGTCAACATAAGAGCAAATCCAGTGATTACCACTTCAGGAAGTTTGGAATTTTGTGATGGCGATTCAGTTGTTCTCTCTGTTGAAGAAGCTGATGAATATTTATGGAGCACCGGAGAAAATACGCAGAGCATAGAAGCGAGTACGACGGGTGTTTATACCGTTGCAGTCAAAAATGGTTTGCTCGAATGTACCTCCCCTGACGCAGTTTCTGTAACAGTTCATCCAAATCCTTCGGCTGCGTTTATAATTTCCAAGGAGGAAATATCACCTGGAGATGAAATTGTATTTACAAGTCAGGATAATGAAGGTGTGTCGTGGCATTGGGCGTTTGGCGATGGTACCACTAGCACAGAGGAAAATCCGGAGCACATCTATGCTTCGCTAGGCAATTATACGATCGCGCTTACTGTCACTTCCGCCGAAGGCTGTGTGGCTACTCAATTGAAGCCACTAGGAATTATCACGAGCGCAGAAGGTTCATTTGAGAAGTCAATACAACTTTATCCCAATCCGGTTTATACGGAATCGATTTTAATTTATCACAAAGCCCTGCCAACCGATCTTGAGATTGATTTATTTAATGTTCAAGGAAAAAAAGTAAATCATACCGTTATAAAAACCAGTGACCAACAGCACATCTTGAATATTTCTGATCTATGCAACGGTATGTACACTGTCCGGATTGTATCGGAAGGAAAAATGGTAACTAAAAAAATAGTTGTGATTCGTTAAGTTTACGCTAAAGATTTAGTTTGTTTAATTCTTTTACGGCATAGTCACAGGCCCTCGCCGTTAATGCCATATAGGTAAGCGAAGGATTTACGCACGATGAGGAAGTCATGCACGATCCATCAGTAATAAAAACATTTTTTACTTCGTGCATTTGATTAAACCTATTAAGTACAGAGGTTTTCGGATCGCGTCCCATGCGCGCGGTGCCCATTTCATGATTTGCATTTCCCGGAAAGGATGTATTCACATAGCTATTCACATTTTTATAACCAACCGCTTCTAACATTTCACCCATGGAATTTGCCATGTCCTGCTGCATCTTTTTTTCATTTTCTTTGAACTCTGCATCTATGGTGAGCGTGGGCCGTCCCCACTTATCATTCATTTTGGTGTTGAGTGTAATGCGATTTTCCGGATAGGGCAAGCATTCACCGAATCCCCCAAAACCAATATTCCATCCGCCAGGATGTTGTGCTTGTTCTTTCAACGCCAGCGCCCAGCGCAGTGGATATTACTAAGCCTTTCCATCCTTCCCGGCTTGGCACTACCTTGCATACCGAAACCCCGTAGGTAATCCGTTCGTTTTTCATTAATATTTCTATAGCGAGGAATATAAAGGCCAACGGGCCGGCGCCCTGAATAATATTTGTCTTCAAATCCTTCTATCGATGCAGAAGCTCCTGCTTGTTTGTGATGATCCATTAAGTTACGGCCTACCTGATCGCTGCTATTACCCAATCCGTTAGGGAATCGTTTTGACGTGGAGTTTAAAAGAATAAAAGCCGTGGCTACTGTAGCAGCATTTAAGAAAATTATCCGGGAAAAAAATTCCATTACCTCATTGGTTTCCGTATCCGTTATTTCGTACGCCTACGGCTTTGCCTTTTTGTTCATCGTAAATAACTTTGATTCACCAGCGAATAGAGGACGGAGCGTAAGATTACCCGTCGCAAATGCAGCTGGAAGTGTGCTGGCATTTGTACTAAAATAAGCTCCATATGGACAGCCACGATGACACAGATTTCTGAATTGACATTGACCTCTTCCTTTTACAGGTTGTGTTAAATTTGCCGTACGGCCCATCGTCACTTTTCTTCCAGGGAATTTTTGCTCGATGGCTATCTTGAATTCTTTTTCCACGCAATTCATTTCCATAGGAGGAAGAAATTTTCCATCTGGAAGGTGAGCAATTCCTTCAGCTTGCCCGCTCACTCCAATAAATGATTCAACATAATCATACCACGGAGCAATATCTTTGTAGCGGATAGGCCAATCGACACCATGACCATCCATTGCGTTTGCAGTGAAGTCAAGATCACTCCATCGATAACACATGCGTGCCCAGAGCACAGAGCGGCCACCAACTATATCACCTCTGATCCAATCAAATCGTTTTGTTTCCGTGTATGGATTTTCCGTATCATTGATATAGAGCGCTTTATTGTCACCTCTGAAGCTGTAATGCCTCTTTTGAACGTAACTCCTGGCCTTATCTTCTTCTGTCAACCGCATTCCGTGCGGAAAGTCCCAGGGGTCTTTCGTAGCCGTTGGATAATTTGGATGCACAAGGGGTTTGCCACGCTCTAGCATTAAAACTTTTAGTCCTTTTTCACAAAGTTCTTTAGCTGCCCATCCGCCGCTAATTCCAGAGCCGACAACAATTGCATCGTAAGTTTGTCTGAGCTTTTGCTTTTTGATTAATGTTCATATTCTATCAAGTGCGCTAAAAGTCTTAAATCCAATTGAATACTGAAAACATAAAAAATTAAAATAAATTCGCAACCCGTAAAGTTTACAACGATTGAAAGAATGGTTTGAATTCAAAAATAGAATTAGAAATAATTAATCGATCCAATCCATAGATCATTTCAATCCGTGTTTTATTTTTGCCCAATTTTGTTCACCCCACTCCCCAGAAAGAAATGCCAAGAGACAGAAGTATTCGCTCAGTCCTCATCATCGGTAGCGGTCCAATTATCATCGGACAAGCCTGTGAATTTGATTATGCAGGTTCGCAAGCTGCCCGTTCACTGCGGGAAGAAGGAATTGAAGTGGTGCTGATTAATTCAAATCCTGCCACGATCATGACTGACAAAGTGACGGCAGACCACGTTTATCTCAGGCCGCTCACTAAAAAGTCGATACGGGAAATACTGGAGAAACATCACATCGATGCTGTATTACCGACCATGGGGGGGCAGACGGCGCTTAATCTATGTATTGATTGCGAAAAGGCCGGAATATGGCAACACTTTGGAGTGCGGATCATCGGCGTTGATATTCACGCGATTGAGACCACCGAAGACCGCGAGAAGTTCAGACTCAAAATGATGGAGCTCGGTGTTGGTGTTTGTCAGGGAGGAACGGCAACATCGTTTTTACAAGGAAAAGAAATCGCTCAGGAAATTGGATTTCCACTGGTGATCCGACCTTCTTATACGTTGGGTGGAACTGGAGGGGCATTTGTAAATGACCACGATGATTTTGATGATGCTTTAAATAATGGATTACACGCCTCGCCCATTCACGAAGTGTTGGTAGAAAAAAGCATCATGGGCTGGAAAGAATATGAACTCGAATTACTTCGCGATAGTGTCGGCAATGTGATCATCATTTGTTCCATCGAGAACTTTGATCCGATGGGCATCCACACCGGGGATTCCATAACGGTAGCCCCTGCCATGACGCTACCTGATACGGTCTATCAGCACATGCGAGACCTGGCCATTAGAATGATGAATGGGATTGGTCAGTTTGCGGGTGGATGTAATGTTCAGTTTGCCCTTAATCCAGATAATGATAATGATATCATTGGTATTGAAATCAATCCCCGCGTTTCGCAGATCCTCAGCGCTCGCTTCCAAAGCCACAGGATATCCCATTGCAAAAATCGCCGCCAAACTTGCGATAGGTTATAACCTGGATGAGCTAAAAAATGCGATCACCGGAACCACTACAGCCTATTTCGAACCCGCCATTGATTATGTAATCGTAAAAGTACCGCGTTGGAACTTTGATAAATTTCATGGTACAGACCGCAAGCTTGGACTGCAAATGAAATCCGTGGGCGAAGCAATGGGTATCGGAAGAAATTTTCAGGAAGCCCTTCAAAAAGCTTGTCAGTCATTGGAGATCAGAAGAAATGGTTTGGGCGCGGATGGTAAAGAACTTACAAAGCAAGATGAATTGTTGTATAGCCTGGAGCATCCAAGCTGGAACAGGGTATTTCATATTTACGATGCGATTAAGCTAGGCATACCGTTAAAGACCATTTCCAAACTGACAAAAATTGATAGGTGGTTTCTGAAACAGATTGAAGAGCTGGTCGAAATTGAAAAGGAAATTAGTCAGTATGACCTGAATACCATTCAGGCTCCGCTGTTGCGCAAAGCAAAAGAGAAAGGTTTTGCTGACCGTCAAATCGCATACATGCTCGATTGTTATGAGAGCGAAGTCTACAAGAAACGCAAAGACATGGGAATCAACCGTGTCTTTAAATTGGTGGATACGTGTGCCGCTGAATTTGAAGCGAAAACTCCTTACTATTATTCAACTTTTGATGCTGAAAACGAATCGATCCGTCTCGTCAAAAAAGAAAATTGTCGTGTTGGGCTCAGGTCCAAATCGGATCGGACAGGGTATTGAGTTTGATTACTCTTGTGTTCATGGTGTATTGGCTGCAAAAGAATGTGGTTATGAAACCATCATGATCAACTGTAATCCCGAAACTGTTTCAACCGATTTTGATATTGCAGATAAACTTTACTTCGAGCCTGTATTCTGGGAACATTTATATGATATCATTCAGCACGAAAAACCTGAAGGTGTTATCGTTCAGCTTAGGCGGGCAAACTGCGCTTGAAGCTGGCGGAGAAACTTCACAAGTATGGTATTAAGATCATAGGTACTTCTTTTGACGCGCTCGATCTGGCAGAAGACCGCGGAAGGTTCTCCACCTTGCTAAAAGAATTAAGCATTCCTTATCCTGAATTTGGCGTTGCCGTAAATGCAGATGCCGCCATTGAAGTTTCAAAAACAATAGGCTTTCCGTTGTTGGTTCGTCCTTCTTATGTGTTGGGCGGACAAAGCATGAAGATCGTGATCAACGAGCAGGAACTTGAAGATCATATCCTGGATATCTGGAAACATTTGCCCGAAAATAAAGTATTGCTCGATCATTTTTTAGATGGCGCCATTGAAGCTGAAGCGGATGCTATTTGCGATGGCGAAGATGTTTACATCATAGGTATCATGCAGCATATCGAGCCTGCGGGTATTCACTCAGGTGATTCGTATGCAGTGTTACCACCTTATAATTTGGGTGATCTTGTGATTAAACAAATTGAACACTACACCCATAAGATTGCGCTTGCTTTGCAGACCGTGGGATTGATCAACATTCAGTTTGCCATCAAGAATGATAAAGTTTATATCATCGAAGCGAATCCTCGCGCATCGCGCACAGTGCCTTTCATTTGCAAAGCGTATGACGAACCTTATGTGAATTATGCCACCAAGGTGATGCTGGGTGAAAAGAAAGTAAAGGACTTTAAATTCAATCCGACCAAAAAGGGATATGCCATTAAGGAACCGGTATTTTCCTTCCACAAATTTCCGGACGTGAATAAAGAACTCGGACCTGAAATGAAATCAACCGGTGAATCCATCTACTTCATTGACGATCTAATGGACGATTACTTTATGAAAATTTATTCGGAAAGGAATCTGTATTTAAGCCGCTAGAAGTGGCGTGTGGTACATTTCGGGAATTCTGCTGATCAAGCTTCAATAAAAATGGCCGCCCTTCGGGCTTTAATGCATTTTTAGCCAGTATTGAGTCATTTGCAGGACTGTACCGCCATATTTTGAAATGTATTCAACTAATTGGTTAATTAATCCACGAACCTATACCTTTGTTTTCAGGTTATCTACCTAATAAATAAACACCATGCTTAAATTTCTAATCCTCACTTGTCTGGTCGTATATCTGGTCTATAAAGTTGGCGGACTATTCTTTAAGGCCGGAGCAGCATCCCAGCAGTTTCGAAATCAGCAGCAAAAAAAAACATTTGATGATTCTAATCAAAAGGATCGAAAGAGTAACTCCAAACCTGGGGAGTACATCGACTACGAGGAAATAAAATAATCCCGGTATCTTCTTTACGTAATTCGATTAAAAGTACTGTTATAGTGAGCACCATTCACTTCCATAAATATCGGCTACAGGCAATGACTTTGTGATAATTGATAATCGCGAAAGGAAGTTAGTTTTTACAGATGAACAGATTGCAACCATCTGCCATCCCAAGTTTGGTGTGGGCGCAGATGGGTTGATGCTTGATCGAGAATCATCCCTCCCTTAATTTTCAACTGGAATATTTTAATCAGGATGGTTCAAAAAGTCTATGTGGAAATGGATGCCGAGCAGCCGTTCAATTCGCCTCGCAACTTGGCCTTGTAAATGGTAAAGCCACATTTAATGCTTTTGATGGAACGCATACTGCCGAAATTTTGCCCTCTGGAAGTATTCGTTTAAAAATGGGGGATGTAAAAGAAATAAAGAGGCTAGGTGAGGATTATTACGCTCATACAGGCTCTCCGCATTTTATCCGATTTGTTTCGGAAATTGAAAACTATCCGGTTTTTGAAGAGGGAAGAAAAATCCGTTATGGTGAACCGTTCAAACCAGGAGGAACGAATGTAAATTTTGTTGAGCTCCAAAAGGATAATACCATTTTTGTCAGGACCTATGAACGCGGCGTTGAGAACGAAACACTATCATGCGGAACGGGCATAACAGCTGCGGCTTTAGCAGCTTCATTAAAAGGATATACCTCTCCCGTGAAAATTAAAACCCTTGGGCGGTCATCTCTCCGTGGAATTCAAAACCAGCCAGTCGGGCACATTTCAGGAAATTTATCTCATTGGTCCTGCCAAAATGGTCTTTAAAGGCCAATTGGAACTGTAATTGCTAATCCTGAATCCAAAAAACAATTTAACTTTGACCCCCGTTGAGAGAAAGTTATCCGGTTATCCGTTAATAGTGTCTTAAACACTAAAAATGGATTACTGAAAGACGGATAACGAATAACAACTACAGTATGCTAAAACTTATTGCCAAATTTTTCGGAACAAAATCAGAAAAAGATATTAAGCGTGTCATGCCCCTGGTCGAACAAACCAAGCAAGAGGGGGAAAGAGTTAAGATCGCTAAACAATGACGGACTGAGAGCTGAAACAAAAAAAATTCAGGAGATTATCAATCAGGACTTAAAAGGCATTGATGATCAATTGGCTGCGCTGCACCAAAACATTGCGGATAATCCTGCCCTGGACATAAACGAAAAGGAATCTGTTTTTTTGCAAATTGATAAGCTTGAAGAAGACCGCAATAAGGAACTTGAGAAAGTACTTCTAAAAGTGTTGCCCAAAGCTTTTGCTATCGTTCGTGAAACAGCAAGGCGTTTTAAAGAAAATGAATATTTGGAAGTTACCGCTCAGGATTTCGACATTCAGATTTCTGCCACTAATGAAAATGTAAAGATTGAAGGCGATAAAGCACGTTGGTATAATACAGTGGATGGCGGCAGGCAACATGATCACCTGGGACATGGTGCACTACGAAGTCCAGATTATCGGGGGTATCGTATTGCACGAAGGTAAGATCGCTGAGATGGCAACGGGTGAAGGAAAAACACTGGTGGCAACCTTTCCGGCATTTTTAAATGCATTGGCAAAACGCGGCGTTCACCTCGTAACGGTCAACAATTATCTGTCGATACGTGATAGTGAATGGATGGGCCCCATCTTCCAATTTCATGGGATCACCGTGGATTGTATCGATAAGTACGAACCCAACTCACAGGCCAGAATAAATGCTTACAAAGCGGATATCACCTATGGAACCAACAATGAATTTGGTTTTGACTACCTGCGCGATAACATGACACGCGAACCTCAGGAACTGGTTCAGCGTACACATCATTATGCCATGGTCGATGAAGTGGACTCTGTATTGATCGATGAAGCTCGAACGCCATTGATCATTTCAGGTCCAATCCCACGTGGGGATGAGCACGAATTTTATGATTTGAAGCCCCGCATTTTCAAATTGGTTGAAGCACAGAAAAAAATCGTTAATGAATATTTGAATAACGCCCGAAAACTCATCGCAGAAAATAATGAAAAAGAAGGTGGATTGAATCTTTTCAGCGCCTTCCGAGCCATGCCTAAGCACAAGCCACTCATAAAATATTTAAGCGAAACGGGCAATAAAGCTATTCTTCAGAAAACAGAAAATTATTATCTTGCAGGATAACAAACGAAATATGCCTGAGGCTGATAAGCCTTTATATTTTATAATCGATGAAAAAGATAACAGTGTTGACCTGACTGAAAAAGGAATTGACCTGATTACGGGAGAAGGTGAAGACGCGAAATTTTTTATCCTTCCTGAGATCGGAACGGAACTTAATAAAGTTGAAAAGGATACTTCATTGGATGATGTCGCGAGATTTCAAAAGAAAGAGGAAATCATTCGCGACTATCAAGTAAAATCACAACGCATACACAGCGTAAACCAGTTATTGAAAGCATATACACTTTTTGAAAAAGATACTGAATACATCATCGTCGATGGCAAAGTAAAAATTGTTGATGAGCAAACCGGACGCGTCATGGAAGGGAGGCGCTATTCCGATGGATTGCATCAGGCGATTGAAGCAAAAGAAAATGTAAAAGTAGAAGATGCGACGCAAACCTATGCGACTATTACGCTTCAGAATTACTTCCGCATGTATCACAAGCTTGCGGGCATGACAGGTACGGCAGAAACGGAAGCAGGGGAGTTGTGGGATATTTATAAACTGGATGTAGTTACCATCCCTACGAACAAGCCGAACATACGCAAAGATTATGATGACCTTGTTTATAAAACCATGCGTGAAAAATTCAATGCGGTTATTGACGAGATCGTAAAACTTACAGAACAAGGAAGACCCGTGCTGGTTGGAACAACATCTGTCGAAATTTCCGAACTGGTTAGCCGACTGCTCCAAATCCGAAAAATCAAACATCAGGTATTAAATGCTAAACAACATCAGCGTGAAGCTGAAATCGTTGCTGAAGCAGGTAAGCCAGGAACTGTGACCATCGCCACCAACATGGCGGGTCGCGGTACGGATATTAAACTGACTCCTGAATCGCAGAGCGGCGGGTGGTTTAGCTATCATTGGTACAGAACGTCATGAGTCGCGAAGAGTTGACCGGCAGCTTAGAGGTCGTTCAGGTCGTCAGGGTGATCCGGGTACTTCACATTTCTATCGTGTCGTTGGAAGATAATCTCATGCGTCTTTTTATGCCTGAACGCATTGCTCGCATCATGGATAAACTTGGCCTGAAAGAAGGCGAAGTAATTCAACATTCGATGGTAACAAGCTCCATTGAACGTGCTCAGAAAAAAGTAGAGGAAAATAACTTCGGCATTCGTAAACGTCTGTTGGAGTATGATAACGTGATGAACTCCCAGCGCGAAGTAATTTATAAACGCAGAAAAAATGCGTTGTTTGGAGAACGGCTTGAACTTGATATCCTTACAATGTTATTTGATACGTGTGAAGACATGGTGATCAATGCAAAGAATGCCAATGATTACGAAAGTCTGCGACTAAATGCGTTGAGCACGCTGGGGCTGGATTATGAGATTTCAAAAGAAACGTTTGACAAGCAAGATCAGCAAATCTTCTAGCAGAAGATCTTTACAACAAAGCTTTGGAACACTATCACAAAAAGAACAAGCTGGTTGCGGAAAAAGCTTTGCCGATCGTAAAGGAAATCTTATAAAACACGAGGCTCAACAGTTGAAAATATTCTTGTTCCCTTTACTGATGGTCAAAAGCAAATTGGCGTCGCGGCTAACTTAGCGAAGTCAGTAAATTCAAACAACACCGAGCTGGTAAAATCCATGGAAAAGATGATTGCGCTTGCAATCATCGATCAGCTGTGGAAAGAACATTTGCGTGAAATGGACGATCTGAAACAATCGGTCCAAAATGCAGTGTATGAACAAAAGGATCCGTTGTTGATTTATAAGTTTGAAGGTTTTGAATTATTCAAACGCTTCATTGCAAAGGTGAATGAGGATACAATATCGTTCTTGCTTAAGGCGGATATTCCAGTTCAGCAGCCTGACCAGGTGCAGGAAGCGAGGGCACATCGTAGCCGCGTGCGGTTAAATGAGCAGAAAGAAGAATCCAGGTCCTTGTTAAGCGGCGGGGAAAGACAGGAACAGGCTCAACCTAATCGCCCGCCTCAGGAAAAAATTATGCCTGCTAAGTCTGAAAAAGTAGCAGGAAGAAATGATAGAGTAAGCGTTCAATATCCTGACGGAAAGGTATTGCGCGACGTGAAGTACAAAAAGGTCGAAGAGGATATTTTGAATAATCGGTGTATTATAATTCACTAACTATGCGAGCCTACGGTTTTTATGTGTATTTGATGGCTGTTACAGTATGGCTGGTGGGTTGTGCCACTCCAAAAAGCACAACAGTATCGTCACAAGGGTCCAGGATATTCTGAAGACTTATCCGTTTGGCGACCCAAAACAGAAGCTCCTGCAACTAACACTACAAATACCAACACCTCAAATACCCCTAAACAAACGGCCTATGTTGAACCAAAGTATGCAGTGAATAAACAGTTGGACTCGGTCCTGGACAGTATTGATCGTTTTAATACCTCGCGGAAATTTATCGAAGGTTTTACCATCCAAATTTATACTGGTTTAAAACGGGAGGATGCGCTAAAGGCAAAAAAAAATCTGGCTGGTTACTTACCTGATCTTAAATCGGAAGTGGAATATGCTCAACCTAATTTCAGGGTCAAGGTTGGTCAATATTATACTCGCCTCGATGCACAAAAAGATTATGTATTTGTAAAGAAATACTTTCCTACTGCGATAATTATACCGGATAAAGTTGCCATAAATTAGCGCCGAAGTTTTCTTTTTTATTTTATAAAGAATCACCTCTCTCATGAGTCTCCTCCAGAAAATTAAATTATTGTCCACTGCATACAGTCCGCATACAGTTTCTCTTCGCAGGCATTTGCATTCTCATCCGGAATTATCGTATCAGGAATTTCAAACCGTAAAGTTTGTAGCAGAACAGCTTCAGTCATTTGGGATCGCGGCGGAGTCCGTTGCCACTACGGGTTTAATTGCAGAGATAAAAGGAAAATATCCAGGCAAAAAGACGATTGCCCTACGTGCCGATATGGATGCATTGCCCATCATCGAAGAAAATAATGTTATCTACAAATCCAAAAATCCGGGCGTTATGCATGCATGCGGCCATGATGTCCATACTTCTTCATTGCTAACGACAGCTCGAATTTTAAATGAAGTAAAGGATGAGTTTGAAGGAACGATTCGATTGTTATTTCAGCCCGGTGAAGAAAAAAATCCAGGAGGAGCCTCGTACATGATTCGCGACGGGGTGTTGGAAAATCCTCGACCATCCGCAATACTCGGGCAACATGTTTTCCCTTTGTTACCTGCTGGGAAAATTGGATTTCGAGAAGGCATGTATATGGCTAGCGCAGATGAAATTTATTTAAAAGTAATAGGGAAGGGTGGACATGGTGCTGCTCCTGATCTGGCTATTGATCCTATCGTGATTGCTTCCCATATTATTATTGCACTGCAACAAATTATCAGTCGGAATGCTAATCCAAGGCAGCCTACCGTGTTAACTTTTGGAAATATTATAGGACATGGCGCGACCAACATTATTCCCAACGAGGTGAATATAGCAGGAACATTCAGAGCCATGAATGAAGTCTGGCGAGAATCTGCATTGGCGAAGATTAAAAAAATGGCTGAATCAATCGCCGAGGGTATGGGTGGCAGATGCGAGGTGGATATTTCAAGAGGATACCCTTACTTGGAGAACAACCCAGAACTTACACGCAGAATTCGCAAAGCCGCGGAGCAATATGTCGGCTCTGAAAATGTTGTTGATATCGATATAACATTAGGAGCAGAAGACTTTGCTTATTATTCCCAAATAGTACCAGCTGCATTTTACCGTCTGGGTACACGCAATGATGAGAAAGGAATTACATCTTACGTTCATACGCCAACCTTTGATATCGATGAGGATGCTTTATCGGTTGGTCCAGGCCTGATGGCGTGGATGGCGATTCAAGAATTGGGGATACAATAAATTTTTTTGCCTTATTCCACCGTAACTGACTTTGCTAAATTTCGAGGCTGGTCGACATTGCAACCACGAAGGACAGCAATATGATAGGATAAAAGTTGCAATGGGATAACGGATACCATGGGCATGAGAGCCTCATGCACAGCTGGAACTTCAATACAGAATTCAGACATTTTAGGGATCTGTTTGTCGCCTTCCGTTACAATGGAAATAACGCGCCCCTTACGTGCTTTTACTTCCTGAATATTCGAGACCACTTTTTCATATGAACTGTCTTTAGTCGCTATAAATACGACTGGCATTTCCTCATCGATCAGCGCGATGGGACCATGTTTCATTTCAGCAGCAGGATAGCCTTCTGCATGGATGTATGAAATTTCTTTGAGCTTCAAGGCGCCTTCTAATGCAACAGGGAAATTATAACCCCTTCCTAAATAAATGAAGTTGCGCGCGTCTTTAAAGGTCTTGGCAATTTCTTCAATTTGGTCATTGAGCTTAAGCGCCTTCTCAACTTTAGAAGGGATGTTTTCCATTTCCACTAACAATGAGTGAAGATTTTGCTTGGTGATGGTCCCATTTTTTTGAGCAACGCTGAGCGCAATCATACTTAGCACAGTAAGCTGGGCAGTAAAGGCTTTCGTACTGGCTACTCCAATCTCAGGTCCGGCGTGTGTGTAAGCGCCTGCATGTGTGGCCCTGGCAATGGACGATCCTACAACATTACAAACTCCAAAAATAATTGCACCTTTTGACTTTGCTAATTCGATAGCCGCTAATGTATCCGCAGTCTCACCCGATTGGGAGATAGCAATGACTACATCACCTTCCCTGATTACCGGGTTTCTATACCGAAACTCCGAAGCATATTCAACTTCTACTGGTATCCGACAAAATTCTTCAAAAAAGTATTCGGCTACTAAGCCTGCGTGCCATGAAGTACCACAAGCTATGATGAGAATGCGATCAGCTTTAATAAGCTTGTTCATGTATTCACTCAAACCTCCTAATACCAGTCTCCCGCTTTGTGAGTTCAAGCGGCCGCGCATGCAATCGGCTAATAGAGCGTGGCTGTTCAAAAATTTCTTTTAACATGAAATGCTCAAAGCCTCCTTTTTCTATGGCTTCGAGCTCCAGGTCAATGGTTTCTATATAAGGTGTAAGCGGTAGGTTCGCCGTATTTTTAATGCTTAGTTTTCCATCTTTTATAATAGCGATTTCCTGATCATTCAGGTATACTACTTCGTTGGTGTATTCAATTATGGGTGAAGCGTCGGAGGCTAAAAAAAATTCGTCCTTTGCCTACACCGATTACCAACGGACTACCTTTGCGTGCCGCGATCAGAAGGTTCGGGTGTTCCAGTGACATAATAACAATGGCATAAGCGCCAACTACTTTTGTAAGCGCTAACCTGACAGCTTCCTCCAGGGAACAACCTTCGTTTTGTTTGATGTCTTCGACGAAATGGATAAAAACTTCGGTATCGGTATCGCTTAAAAAGCGATGACCCTTGCGGATAAGCTCCAGTTTCAGGGCGTTGTAATTTTCAATTATACCATTATGTATAATGGCAAGTTGTTCATTTGAAGAATAATGTGGATGGGCAT
Source organism: uncultured Bacteroidota bacterium (assembly GCA_963837415.1). Lineage (GTDB taxonomy): Bacteria > Bacteroidota > Bacteroidia > Cytophagales > Cyclobacteriaceae > Chryseolinea. Next base: position 1,929,422 of record CAWING010000013.1, read on the forward strand.
TGCAATCACTGGGTTCTCCGTGAGTTGCCCATCGGGTGTGGCCCATGCCTATCGTACTTTTTAGATTTTTACCTTGTAGATGGGCTTCAAGGTCAGAGACCTTGCCTTTTTTTTTATAGATCGACAACGATCCATTTAGCAAAGCAATACCAGCACTGTCGTAGCCACGGTATTCTAATCTTTTTAATCCTTTAATAATTACATCGTGAGCCTGACGATGGCCAACATAAGCTACAATGCCACACATAATATTAGTTTAACGGTGTTGTCGGTTTGGTATAATAGATTTTGAGTTTAATATCATTTTTTGGGAAGATGGTTCGGTTAACGGTTTTAGTATTGCTGGGTTTTCCTGGTGCGGAGGGGTAAAGTACGAAATATTGATACCTGCTTTTATTTTCTCGGGGTACAGTCAGTTGCTGAAAGAACAACGAGTAATTGCCATCATACGACTTTTTTTCACTGGAGAATCCAAGGTGGGGACTCTGGTCCCCAAGAACATATAAAGCATTATCCGGTTCAACGACCGTTCCTCCATCCACACCTGTTGAACCACCATAACTCGGATATGTGCGCGGGTTGTAAAGCACATAATCCAATGAGTCTTGTGGGTTTTTAATATTGAATACTTTTACTTGATTATTATCCGTAAGCATGCGTAAAACCAAGCTTGATGAGGGAGGAAAAGTTGATTCCTGCACAGATCCAATTGTTAGTTGGGCAGAGTTAATAACAATATTCGGTATGGTATCTGCGAACGTATAAAAATTCTTGAAATCCAGTTTTGTATAAATACCAACACCGGATTGAATGTATCGTAAATCGCCGTCTGTATTGAAATCCTGTGAATATTGAGTCAATCCAGCTAGCGGAGTGCCAGACCGGTCACTTTCTATTTGAGTAAAGCTGGCTAAATCCAGGAACCCAAGGTTTAATGTCAGGCTATCTGTTTCAGCGGTATGATAGTGTAAAACAAGGGAAGAAGCCGACGCATACGGGTCAATACCCAAAACCTTGTCTCCATTCTCGGATTTAAAAGCAAGGCCTTTAAAAATCTTTGTAAACTCATCAAACATTTTAAAAGTTGAATCACGTGGTCGTACTATACCGCAACGCGCTTTCAAAAATCTGTTCCCCAAATGGCTTAGCGAGCGAAATTCTTAACGTGATCGTAGTATCTAGTTGATCGGTGATGTACTTGTTAAAGTCAGTTGGATTGATCGTGAATTCCTTCGACCCCAGCAGAGTTGGCTTTACCTGAACCTCAGATTTGCTAACATATTTATATCGATCGGCTCGTATCAGGTCTTCATCCATTTCATAAACAGAAATAGTTTGCGGAGTTGCTGAAGTGGATCCATAATTATAGAAATCGAATCGAACTTGTACGGTAACCGAATCAAAGGCAGAACCAGCGGGAAGTTTAGTAAATGTATTGGTGAAGAATTGGGAATAAGCTGTGGCAGATACTTTTCCAAACTGATCATCTACATATTGGCCAATCAAGAGCCTGCTTTGACCGTTGTAAAGTTGATTGTTGATATACAAATTGGAAGTGCGCTGAGAATCCAAAAGCAAAACGCTGCTTTCAATGGGGATCTCAACGTAACTGACTTGGAATTTGGTATTTGGATTTTTGTACCCTAGAAGACTGGCTTCATCTTGACACGAAAAAAAAAATAGAGCAACTGCAAATACTGCCAGTTGCCCTATGCGGTTAGCCCATAAGTTCATTATAGAGATTATAATACGATTCAGTAGAATTTTCGTCGTTATCGAAGTTTTCTACTTTCTTTTCTTTGATTCTTCTTGAAGAGGCCTTCTAACTTTTTGTTTTCTCCGGCAACAATTACGGCATCGGAGAATTCCATGCCCAAGTTTAATGAAGCCTTCAAAGTCGGCTGACTTTAAGTTACCCAGCATATTGTCTTCAATGTCCATCATTTTAACTTTCCCCATGATGTCTCCTTTAAACTTGTGGGAGAACGAATTATTGTAGATCGTGAAGACTGTTTTTGCATTCTTAAACAAGGGATCATTCTTGTACGTAGTTTTTAAGTACAATGGAATGAAGCTGGTGATCCAATCATTGCAATGCACCACATCCGGAGCCCATCCTAATTTGCGAACGGTTTCAATAACACCCTTGCAGAAGAAGATGGCACGCTCATCGTTATCTTCATAAAATTTGTTTTCCTTATCGTGGAAAACTGATTTGCGATGAAAGTAATCTTCATTATCGATGAAATATACTTGAAGCTTTGCATTAGGAATAGAAGCAACTTTAATGATCAAAGGCTTTTCCTCATCACCCACCGCAATGTTAATCCCTGAAAGCCTTACAACCTCATGTAGCCTGTTCTTGCGCTCATTGATAATCCCAAATCGGGGCACCAATATCCTAATCTCCATACCTTTCTCTTGCATCGCCTGAGGAAGTTTGCGCACAAAGTCCGCTACTTCAGAGGTTTGCAGAAAAGGGTTAATTTCGCTGGCTACATAAAGAACTCGAAGTTTTGACATAGTATTGATTTTAAATGTAGAATGGAAAACGAACCACAAAAATACAAATAATTAGCCCCTTGATCAAGTTGTTTTCAGTTTTCCCTATATCTTTGCGACCCTTTGCCAGAATGGCCTAAAATGGAGATTTTCAAGAAGATAGCCCCATTAAAAGCCTTATTTAGAAGGAATACGACGGTCAGGAAAATCCATTGGCCTGGTTCCTACTATGGGCGCCCTCCATAACGGCCATCTGGCCCTAATCAGTGCCTCTAAGATCACAAAATGCTGTCACAGTTTGCACGATTTATGTAAATCCCAGCCCAGTTCAATAATGCCAGCTGATTTGCAAAAATATCCCAAGAAACACAGAACAAGACCTGGAATTGCTAAGGAATGTGGGATGTGACGTCGTCTTTTGTCCAGAGAATGACGAAATGTATGGCGGCCAACTTCAGTTAAAGTTTGATTTTGGAGACTTAGATAAGGTGATGGAAGGAAAATTCAGGCCCGGGCATTTTAGCGGTGTGGCGTTGGTCGTCTCGAAGCTCTTTAATATAGTTAAACCGGACAATGCTTACTTTGGGCAGAAAGATTGGCAACAATTCGCCATTATAAAGCAGTTTGCCCAAGAACTTAAGTTTGCCCTTCTACTGCACAGCATACCAACCATGCGGGAATCAGATGGTCTGGCAATGTCTTCTCGAAACTTAAGGCTAAGTGAACCGCAACGTCAAAAGGCTACTATATTTTATCAAGCCTTGTTGGCCGCCAAGGAAAGCTTTGCTGCGGGAAAAGAAATTCCTTTTGCGAAGAATAGGGTTAGGGCTTTGATCGACAAAACAGAAGGTGTTATCATTGGAATATTTTGAAGTAGCGGAGAGCAAAAACTTAAACGTTTTAGAAATCGTTAAGGGTGCTGAAAAGCCAATCATGTGCATTGCAGGATATGTTGGCGATGTGCGTTTGATCGATAATATGTTTTTGGACAAGTAACAGAATGAGAATAGAAGTTTTAAAATCAAAGATTCATCGCGCAAAAGTTACACAGGCCGAATTGCATTATGTAGGCAGTGTAACAATCGATGAAGATTTAATGGATGCTGCCAATTTGATTGCCGGAGAAAAAGTACAAGTTGTAAATGTCAATAACGGAGAACGCTTGGAAACGTACGTGATTAAAGGTGAACGAGGATCCGGTGTCATATGCCTCAACGGACCTGCGGCACGTAAGGCGCAGGTTGGTGACATTGTGATTATTGTCTCATATGCATCAATGAAGTTTGAAAAAGCAAAAACTTTCAAGCCTACTATTATTTTCCCCACTCCGGATAATAAACTACCTTGAAAGATCTTGCGTATTCAAAATGATCAAATATAGTGTCCTCTAGCCTCAAGAATTTTTTACAATATCTTGTTATTCTTGGGGTTACAATTTTACTGATCTACTTTTCGTTGCGTGGATTGACCGTGGCCGAGGGAGAAAATAAGTGGGATTACCTAAAAAACACCTGGCAAACCGCTCATAAAGGTTGGCTAATAGCCGTGGCATGTATTGCGATGATAAGTCATATCGTCCGTGCAGAACGCTGGCGAATGTTGTTAACTCCAGCTGGATATCAAATCAAGCTTCGGGATAGTTTTTATTCTCTTATGGTGGGTTATTTGGTCAACCTTGTTATTCCCAGAGGAGGGGAAGTTTCACGATGTTATAACTTATTTAAACTTGATAAAACTCCGGTAGAAGTATCGTTTGGTACGGTGGTGGTTGAGCGCATCGTGGATGTTTTGTGTTTAATGATTCTACTGGCTATTTGTTTTGCAGTTGAATCCCAAAAACTTATTGCTTTTATTGACACCTTACCTTTTACAATTTCCGGCACTTCAAAATTTCGAATTCTCCTTTTTGTCATACCGGCTGGACTCATTTTTCTTCTGATTGGCTATTGGATTCTGCGAAAGAATAAAAGGCTAAATCAATTCATGATAAAAACGTGGAATGGTTTTAAAGAAGGGATGCTTTCTGTGTTTAGTTTAAAGAATAAAGGTTTATTTGCTTTGTACTCGTGCCTTATTTGGATGTTGTATTTTGTGATGAGCTACGCTGTGCTAAAAGCTTTCCCCGCAACGAGTGAGTTAGGCTTCAGCGCAGTGCTCAGTATCTTTGCCATTGGTGCCATTGCGATGGCAGCACCTTTGCCAGGGGGAACGGGGTCTTATCATGTGCTTGTCCCCCAGGGACTCTTTTTTCTCTACCATATTCCCTTAAATGATGCTGTAGCTTTTACTTTTATTTTTCATGGGTGGCAGACAGCGATCTTTATTATCTTCGGCGCATTATCACTTTTTATTACATCTTATCTTGTAAAAAAGAAGTCTGTAAAAATAGAAACGTCATAATCCCATCTTACTCGCATACCAATCGGAATCCTTGTGATATAATTACGGGCCGATGAGGCGGTAGTAGCGCCTTCCGTCTTAATTTTACACCATGAAGCCAGGGCCCGTTATTAGCCGAAATTTTATTGAGTCGTTGCTTAAGCTTACCAGGTTTGGTAACCTGGTTATCATAGCGCTGACACAGTATTTCACAGCAGGTTTTTTAATCGCCATGCATACGCTGAATGACTTCAAATTATTTTTGCTCACCGTTTCCACGATTTCAATCGCCGCAGGAGGCTACATAATTAACGATTACTATGACGTTAAAATTGATTATATCAATAAGCCCGACCGTGTAATCATTGGCAAAAGTATAACAAGAAGGTATGCTATTCTTTTCCACGTTATGTTGTCTTCATTCGGAATACTCATCGGACTTTACTTGTCATGGAAAATAGCCGCGGTAAATATCGTTTCCGTTTTTCTTCTGTGGCTTTACTCCAATAATTTAAAACGACTTCCTTTTGTCGGCAATTTTACGGTCGCTTTTCTTACGGGTTTGTCCGTGTTTGTAGTTGACTTATTTTATCGAACAAACAACTCGCTAGTAATTATTTACGCATTATTTGCATTTTTTATGACGCTTGTCCGGGAGGTCATCAAAGATATCGAAGATCTAAAGGGCGATAATTCTTTCGGCTGTAAAACACTTCCCATTGTGTGGGGTATTCGGAAAACAAAAATTTTAATTTATATTATTCTGATTGTATTTGCTGGTGTTGTTATCGTGTTAAATCAATTATACAAAGCGTTGCCGTTCAAGTATCACCTCATCTTTTTATTCATCCCCTTGCTTTGGTTACTTTACCGACTTATCGGCGCTGACATGAAAAAAGATTTCACTCGACTTAGCATTTTTTGTAAACTCATTATGATACTGGGTATTTTGAGTATGGCCTTTATGTGAGTTAAAAATTCTTTGTTTCTTTGCCAACCTTCTACGGTCTTTAAGGCATGGAAACAGTAAGAAAATCATGAATCAAAAATTTCGAATTGCCATTTTTGCCTCCGGCAACGGAAGCAACGCTGAAATGATTGCCAATTATTTTAAGAACCATCCGGTTATAGAAGTGTCTCTGGTATTGAGCAACAATCCCGAGGCGCAGGTTTTAAATCGTGCTAAGAAACTTAACCTTCCTGCAAAAGTTTTCAACAGGGAAGAATATACGACATCAAAAATTATAAACTGGTTAAAAGAGTACGCTGTAACGCATATCGTTCTCGCTGGATTCTTATGGCTAATTCCCTCTGATTTTTTAAAAGCTTATCCCGGGAAAATTATAAATATTCACCCTGCGCTTTTGCCTAAGTTTGGTGGAAAAGGGATGTACGGAAGAAAAATACATGAGCTGGTCCGGGAATCAAATGAAACAGAGACAGGTATTACGATTCACCTGGTAAATGATAAGTATGATGAGGGTGCAATACTTTATCAAGGCAAATGTGAGGTATTGGCCACAGATACTCCAGGAGAAATAGCACGCAAGGTCCATCAGCTTGAATATGCCTGCTACCCTAAAGTTATTGAAAACTGGATTCTTGGTAGCGAAGATTCTTTTGAGATTGATAGGTAGATAACATCCGTCAAACAAATTGCAACCATTGATAACTTCCTTTCAGAAAATAATCAATATTTATTAATTCGAAGTCATGTCTCTCACAAATGATCCACTGGTTTCGTGCATCTGCCTTACTCAAAACGAATTGGCTATATTAAAAAAATCGATAAAATGTTTTCAGGATCAAACATATTCTAACAAAGAACTTATTGTTGCCTTTACAACTGATAATGAAGATACAGCCACTTTTCTGCATCAATTAAATGATCCAAGAGTGAAGCCTCTGGAATTGCCTTCTATGACTAAATTTATGCTGGGTGAGAAAAGAAACTTCGCCATAGAACACAGCAATGGGTTTTACTTCTGCGTATGGGATGATGACGACTGGTATGGCAATAAAAGAATCGAATTCCATATCAAGTCCTTAAAGGACACTAACTATAAGAGTTCGGTGCTATCAAGCCTGATACTTTATGACGTTGAAAAGAATGAGGCATATTTGTCTGCTACACGGTGGGCATGGGAACAAACACTTCTATGTGAGCGATCGATATTTGACAATCCAGAATTACGTTATTCAAAGTTGGAACGCGGAGAGGATTCGGTGTTTATATACAACTTAAAAAAGAACGATTTGCTTGTTACAGCATTTAACCCTAGTTTATACATTTACATTCTTCACGGAAAAAATACTTGGGGTCGCGAGCATTGGGATAAGAATTTATTTCAATGGGCGACCAAATTAACGGATGAACAATCCATCAACATCCAAAAAATTCTGGAAGGCAGATGGACAAATCAAGAGGCTTCTGATCTGCTGGAAAAATTAATATCTTGATATTCCAAAATGAGTTTAACTCCTCAATGTGCGTTACGCCAAGAAAAAATGAACGTGAATAAAATCGAAATTCAAGCGCGCACTATTGATATCTGAAAAATACTTTAATGTAGTTTAGCTTAAGAAAATCGCATTGATATAGCGCGAAGATTGCGTGTCGTTTTGATTTTGTTTTTCAGATAGCGTTTGTCGTCGACACGCTTCGTGACTATAAATGAGCCCGGAGCTGGCGCTTCGGGCTACATGATAACATCCCTTCGGGATTTCCGAAATATTACACTACGAACACCAAACCTTAAGGACGAAACTTTAAACTCGAAACCTTAAACTTTTAAACTTTTCTCCTACATCTCCGTTCGATCGAGTTCTGCAGGAATTCGGTCAAATAATTTTAAAGCTTGAAGGAAAATTTCATTGGTTTCATTCATGACGGGAAAGAACCCATCATTATTCCAAAGCTTGCGCGCGATCTGCGCTTTTAAATGAGCTTTAAATAATTTTTTCTTCTTCGTAAGTTCTCTATTGTCAGCTTTTACTTTGTTGCGTTCACCCACCCTTACTAAGTCTGTTAACATCTGATCGGTAACTACAAATTTGTTAAGAAAATGATCAAAGCCTTTTTTCAACAATTCCTCTTTGTGGGTTTCTCCATAGGCAAAAGTATATTCTTGAATGGAAGTAGAGGTATAAAGCTCATTCAAGTAATGACTTGTTAAGGTCGTGTCGAGCGGGACAAAATAGTCGGGCATAATTCCGCCCCCTCCATACACCGTGCGCCCCTTTGGCGTAACGTATTTTAAAGTATCATTAAAACGAATACTATCAGCATGAAAAAATTCTCCATGATTATAACGGCTTATGATATCACGGGAATATTCGTCACCGTCTTCATAAGGTTTTTGAATGGATCTTCCGGTAGGCGTATAATAACGCGAGATGGTTAGTCTCAGTTCCGATCCATCACTTAAGTCAAACGGAGATTGAACAAGGCCTTTGCCAAAACTTCTTCGACCTACAATAAAAGCACGATCATTATCTTGCAGAGCCCCAGCCAAAATTTCGGACGCTGAAGCACTTCCTTCGTTCACCAGTATGATCAAGTCACCCGATTCAAAATCTCCCTTAGAAGTTGATAGTGCTTCGGAGTCATACTTTTTTTCTTTACCCCTGGTAAAAACAATTTTTTTACCGGAAGAAAGGAAATCATCCGCCATGTCGATAGCAATGTTCATGTATCCACCCGGATTGCTTTGCAGATCAAGCACGAGTTTTTTCATTCCCTTCTCCTTCAATTTGGTAAGCGATTGATGGAATTCTTCAAACGTAGTAGCTGCAAAACGATTTACTTTTATGTAACCAATCTCATTATCCACCATATAAGCCACGTCAACGGAATATTGTGGTATTTTATCACGGATAATTTTATAATCGATCTCCTTATCTTTTCGCAATACAGTGACTTTTACTTCCGTGCCTTTAGGCCCTTTTAATGCTTTCATCACATCAGGAGATGTAACTCCAATACCTGCTAAGTTTTTATCATCTACTTTAATAATTTTATCGCCCGACTGAATACCCAATGATTCAGAAGGGCCTCCACTCAGTGCTGAAACAACAACAATGGTATCATGGAAGATATTGAACTCTACACCTATCCCATCGAAATTCCCCCGCAAATCTTCGTTGGCCGCAATGCGATCGCTTGCTGGAATATAGGCGGAGTGCGGATCGAGCTTGTTTAGCATGTGTTGGATCGCATCATCTACCAGTCGGTTAGTATTTACGGTATCAACATATTCAGTTTGTATTTGAGTTAACACGTCCCTGAACTTTTGTACATCTTTTCCTATGTCTCCTGCGGCTTTCCGGTTATTAAACCCCGCACCCACAAAGACTCCTGCTGCCAGCCCAAGGCACAATACAAGTGGAAGTCTGATCTGAAACTTTGAATTCTGATTTTCGCTCATCTCTATAACATTAGTAAGTCTATAACGAAGTGTAAAAATAAATGTTGGCGGTTAAAATCTCTAGCCAAGCCCATGCCATTAAACGCATTTTGTGTAGAATCAAATGATTTGGCTTCCCTTTGAATTAAATTTCTTTCTTCTGGCTTAATACCTCACTATGCCCGAATTTTCATTTATCTTTACCATTGACATGAGTAAACTAGCCCTGAAAGATACGCGCATTTCTGTACTGGTGGATCAAAACTACGTCCACGCGTATGTGTTGTATTATTTCGGAATTCGATTTTTTGACTATTCAGAATTGACGCTCGCACAGGTTTGTAAGAAATGTGGGTTAAAGGTCGAGCAAGTGATCCGTGAAATGGAAGATCCTACTCATTTGCGTGAAGCTGACCTTCCGCTCATATCCTATCCGATAGATTTGATTATTGAATATCTCAAACACTCGCATTTTTTATTCATCAAGCATAAGCTGCCTTATATCGCCCGGTTAGTAGAAAACTTTAAAGCCAATCATGACGATTACAGGACTGTAGAGCGCGATTTAAAAATTGTTTTCCCGCTTTTTGTCGAGGATTTCATCCAGCATATTTACGAGGAGGAAGATAATCTCTTTAGTTTTATACATTCGCTTGAGCGGGCGACAAAAGAAAAATTCATTCCTACTAAACTTTATTTTTTACTGGAAAAGAATTCAGTCCAGAAATATGCTATGGAACATGAAGTTCACGATGACGAGATGCAAGGTATTCGAAATATTACAAAAGACTACACCCTTCATGCAAATGCGCCTTTACACGTTAAGGTTCTATACAACGAGTTGAAAGATTTCGAAAAAAGTTTGATCACACACGCACGTATAGAAAATGAAATTCTTTTCCCAAAAGTCATGGCGCTGGAAAATAAAGTAAAACAGGCTTTCTTCGAAAAAATAAAATTCAATTAGCTATTAAAGAATTAAGGAATTCTAATCCTTAGGGTGACGTTTATTCCGTTATGCGAAATGTTATATTAAATTTAGCGATAACCGTAGATGGCTACATCGCCGGCCCTAACGGCGAATATGATTGGTGTTTTACGGATGCCGATTACGGAATGACCAAGTTTTTAAAATCAATTGACGCTATTCTGATGGGAGGGAAATCGTATCGGCTCGTCGTCGATTATGGTCCTCCTTACCCCGAATTTATGAACTATGTTTTTACCCAGACGGAAAAAAGCGCTCCCTATAAAAACGTAGAATTTGTTTCCGGTGATATCCCAGCATTCGTAAAATCGTTGAAACAAAAAATCGGAAAAAAAATCTGGCTATTTGGTGGCAGTGAAATTATACATCCTCTCATTCAGGAAAATCTCGTGGACGAAATGGTGCTTTCAATACATCCTATTTTATTAGGGAACGGGGTGCCTTTGTTTAAGAACTTAAATGAAAGGAAATTTTTTCAGCTATCCGATACAATTAAATATCCTTCCGGACTGGTGCAACTTATTTACAAAAAGTAAAGAGCATTATTTATTCCGAAATTGCAGGCCTAACTTTGATGGTGTATGGGAAGACTTCTGGCCATTGATTATGGTTTAAAAAGAACTGGGATTGCTGTTACTGATCCTTTGCAGATTATTGCTACTCCTCTCGATACAGTATTGACTGCGGAATTGCTGCAATTCCTGACGGTCTATTCTCAGAAAGAAAGCGTAGACGAATTTATTGTAGGTATGCCAAAGACGCTTTTGAATGTGGATTCAGAAATTGCCCCTACCGTTAGAAAATTTATTGAAACTTTAAAAATAAAATTTCCAGAGAAACCCATCCATTTGGTTGATGAGCGCTTCACCAGCAGGCTGGCGAAGCAAGCTATGATTGATGGAGGTATGAAGAAAAAAGACCGGCAAGTAAAAGGCAACGTAGATAAAATTAGCGCCACCATCATTTTGCAATCCTTTATTAATTCTACTCAACGGTAAATTTCTCATGGTAAAATATTTTTTTTGGGATTATGATTTGCCGATAAGGTTTTAACTTTGCCCCATGATTTATCCTATTGTGATGTACGGCGATCCGGTTTTGCGTCAAAAAGCAAAAAATATTGAACAAGGCACTGATATCTTACCGTGGGTGGAGGATATGTTTGAGACCATGCATGCAGCAAACGGAGTGGGCCTTGCTGCTCCGCAGATCGGAAAAAGTATTCGTCTTTTCGTTGTTGATGGCAGGGTCATTGAAGATGAGCCTGATATGCAAAATTTCAAAAAGGTATTTGTTAATCCTGAGATGGTAGAGGAATTAGGTACTTCCTGGGAATATGAAGAGGGTTGCCTCAGCATTCCCAATATTCGGGAAAAAATTTCGCGAAAGGAAAAGCTAAAGATTAAATACTGGGATGAAAATTGGAATCAACACGAGGAAATATTTGATGGCATGAAGGCTCGTATCATTCAGCATGAGTACGACCACATCGAAGGGAAAATGTTTGTAGATTACTTAACACCCTTAAAGAAAAGACTTTTGAAAGGCAAGCTTGCCGATATTTCAAAGGGAAAGGTGGACACTGAATATCGGATTCAGGCGCCCCTTAAAAAATAAGACCCGACAAGGTCTAATTTTCTTATTTAGGATTTCCATCTCTTTCAAGCATATCCTTTAGTTCGATTTCCAAGGCCCTGGTACTAATAAAGATTTCATTTAACGATAGTGCGAGAGAAAGCAATAGAAACAACAGGCTTAGACCAAAAGTACTGTACGCCCAGAGTTGATATCCCAAAAAAAAAAATAGCATACACAATACGCATAAGAAAAAACTGATGATACCGCTCCCTTGCATTTGTTTAACCAGTAATAACCGCTTTTTTAAATTATGAATTTGTTCTTTGATAATCACGCGCTCCTCTCCGACCTGTTTATATTTACTATGCAGGTTCCGAATTAAGCTAGCCAAGGCCAAAAATCGATTTGTGTAAGCCAGCATCAGTAAAGTAATGGCAGGAAATAGCAAAGCGGGTGTGTTAATTGTAATTTGTGTCTCCATACCTTCTAAAATTAATGAACACGTTGCAGATTTCTAAGCGATTTAGCGACCCATCCTGTTATACTGACAACAAGTATTGTCATGCATCCTCCAAAGATAACAGAAGGAACTACGCCCATTAATCGGGCAGCGACACCGGATTCAAACATGCCGATTTCATTCGAAGATCCTATAAAAATATGATTGACGGCTGATACTCTACCTTTCATATTCTCAGGTGTTAAGGTCTGTAATAAGGTGCTGCGGATTATTACGCTAACACAATCAAAGACACCGCTCATCATTAGCAGGAATAAGGATAAGAAAAAGTTTGTGGAAAGAGCAAACAGGATCATGCATACACCAAATCCACCAACACAAGACAACAAAATTTTGCCTGTATTTCTTGTAAAAGGATGATGGGTTATATAAAATGCCATTAACAATGCGCCTACCGAAGGGGCTGCACGCAAAATTCCAAGTCCCTGGGGACCAACCATAAGGATTTCTTTAGCGAAGATGGGGAGCAGGGCAACTGCCCCTCCGAACAGAACGGCAAATAGATCAAGTGAAATGGCACCTAAAATAATTTGATGTTTGAATACAAAACGCAATCCAGCACGTATTTTTTCAAGTATGCCCTGCTCCTCGCTTTCAGGGGGCAAAGGTTTTTTGGCTATTGAGACAGCGAGTAGCAACCCTGTGAGCATAAGGAAAACATCTGCCATGTAGGATACCGTTATTCCAAAAAAACCATAGAGAAATCCTCCTAACGCAGGTCCTCCAATAGAAGCTATTTCCCATAAGCTGCTGTTTGTTGTAACGGCGTTCGTATATAATTCGCGAGGTATAAGCTGCGGCATATAGGCGAAAAGTGCAGGTGTAATGAACCCGCGCGCAATGCCACTGATAAAAATTACAGTGTAGATGGGAACCACGCCATAACCCAATAACAATTGCCCGCGTTTCAATGTAAAAAAAAGTAAGGCTAATGAGCAGAGCAGGAGTGTCGTTACGCAGATTATAATTATTTGTTTTCGCTGCACTACATCGGCTACGTGTCCAGCGTACAACGAAACTCCAATGGATGGAATGGCTTCGGCCAATCCGATTAACCCAAGCGACAACGGGTCATTCGTAATTTCGTATACCTGCCAGGCAACGATAACGGCTTGAATTTGAAGTGCCAGTGTAACGCAAAATCGAGCTGAGACGAATAACCTGAAGTCGGGAATTTTTAGGGCCGCATAGGGACCTGTGGGAATGCTCATGCCTTGATCAATATTTTTTCAATTGCATCAACCGCCAAACTCCGGCGTTGTTCGCGTTGGCCTATGATCTCAACATAAGGAACGGGTTGGTTTTTCAGTTCGTTTACATAAATGTTATAAAGTTGTTCTCGCTTATCAGGATGCTCACGTAGAGGATCTTCGATCCAAGGCAAGTCAACATTCGTGAGCAGGTACAGATCGTATTTTCGGGTTACTATCGTTTGTAAAATCTCTTTATCGCAGGTGCCGAATTTAAATTCACTCCAGACTTTTATCACGTAAAGATTCGTGTCGCAAATCATGAGGTCCTTACAGTCCTTTTCCCAAATATCCTCCAGCCTTATCTGTCCACGAGCAATTGTTAACAGATCATGTTGCTCATAAGGCCGCACCAGGTTATCGAGATAGCCCCGTGCATATTCGGGGACCCAACCCGTGTTATAATGCATGGCCAGGAATTCGGATAAATCGGATTTTCCCGTGCACTCCGGTCCAACTACCGCGACTTTTTTTACCGTTGGAAGGGGAATTGAATTCATAGGCCGAAAATCGTTTATATTTCTGTAAAATTCGAGCGATACTTGACTTTCCAAAAATTGATTTTGTGAAGAGAAGAATTGTTCTTAAACAGATTGGATTGGGTGTTTCAGCAGGATTGGTGCTACCTTCCTGGCTAACAGCATGTAAAGAGGAAGTAGATCCCAAGCCCAAAATTGAGTATGATGGTGTGGTGGCCATAGTGGGCGCGGGAGCAGCTGGCCTTTACGTTGCCGATATTCTTCAGTCCAGTGGGGTAGAGGTAATCATTCTCGAAGCTTCCCCCCGCGTTGGTGGAAGGATTCGCACATTGAAGCTATCAGATAAACCTTCCCAATCCTTATTCTTTAATTCTCCTACGCCCCTCAGCAGCGATTTTCCATCTGAGCTGGGCGCAGAACTAATTATAGGAGGCGATTCGGTTTGGGGAAAAATGGTAAGCCAATTAAAGCTTAGCACTGTTAATCTGGAATCCTTTTCAGACAACTACTTTCTGGATAATACATTCACAGCACGTGCGGCAGCCCAAATCGATGACGATTTTATTGCGGCGAAAAATTTTTTTGACGGTCTTCCTTCTTATTCGGGGAGTAATGTTTCAGTCCAGCAAGCCATAGAAGCAGCTGGTATAAATAGCAGAGTGCATGCAATTTTAAACTCATGGATCGGTAATACGTACGGAACAAATAATGATCGACTGGGTATTATTCCATTAGCGGAAGGGCTAAGGGCACTTACAAGAACCAAAAACAAGTTGTCAATCATCGACAACCCAATGCAAGATGCTTTGCTTTCGCGATTTAGTAATGTAGCATCCAAAGTACAGGTTAACAGCGCTGTAAAGAACATAGATTCTACGGGCTCGAAAATTACAATAAGCGGAGATAAAATTTTAGCTGTGGGAGCCACAGAACCTTTCTCTCTTGAGGCCGATAAAGTTATTGTAACAGTACCGGTTTCTGTACTGAAAGCAGGTGATATTACGTTTAGCCCCGCATTACCCTCCAATAAAACAACCGCTTTGTCCAACATGGAAATGGATTCGTCCCTTCGCGTGTTGATGGATTTTAAAATGAATTTCTGGGGAATGGAATCCGGTTTTCTCTATGGGGGAACGGAGTCGCCCGAATATTTTAACGCAGGTGTTGGTCGAAGTGAAGCAAGCAAAACGTTAAGCATTACTATTACTGGCCCGAAGGCTTCAGCCATGTCGTTGCTTGGAAAAGATATGATCCCATTGCTCCTCGATGAAATGGACAGCATCTTTGGAGGCAAGGCATCGCTTCACGTTAGAAAGGATCTGAATGATAATATTATCGCGGTAATTCAAGATTGGTCAAAAGAAACGTATATACGCGGGGGTGTAGCTTATCTTAAACCTGGAGGCTCAAATCAAGATCGCATAAACCTCGGAACACACACCAATAACAAAATTTTCTTTGCCGGTGAAGCTACGGATGGCATCGGTGAATTTGGAACTATAAACGGAGCCTTATTATCTGCGGAGCGAGCAGCCAGGGAGATTATTGCTTCGATAGGGGGCGGATAAGACGCCTCGAAACTTTAAACTCGAAACTAGTAACTGCCTACAGCCGTTTCTCGAAAAAGTATCCATAATCCCAAGTACAAAATGTATAACCCATTATTTCCATACCAGTGCAGAAGTCGTGGCCCCAACAGTTTGATAATGCGTATTAGATAATCGGCAATAGGAGCATTCGGTGCGACAGCATACCGATGCCGATTTTACCAATGACTGATTTTCAATTTATTGAAAACTGCACGGTTTGTTTTCTATAGACGGTCATACTCCACTATAAAAACATCCGGAAATTTATTTCGAAGGTCCTCACGGAAATCTTCTGCTTTTGTACGAGAAGAAAACTGTCCGAGAATAAGCCCATAATATTTAACCCCATTGATAATTTTCACTTGCACCGTTACTTGCTTTTGATAGGAGTTTTTTAAGTTATCCGCCAACCGCATAAGATTTACGAGCTCAAGGTAGGTTCCAATCTGGACACCAAACCCTTTTGGTTTCAATCTGGATATCTCGAATTCATAAAACTCTTTTTCTTCCACGGTAACCTGATCAATGGTGCGGATCGGTTGTTCCTTTGATTTCCCATCGCCTGGATCTACCACTTCTAACTTTACGTCTGCCAGTCCCTTATTAATGAATCCTAGCTGTTCAGCCGCTTCTTTAGAAAGGTCGATGATGCGCCCCTCGACGTATGGACCGCGATCGTTAATGACAACCTCCACCGACTGGTTATTATCCAAATTGGTTACGCGGACTTTTGTACCAAACGGCAAGGTTTTATGGGCTCCCGTTAATTTATTGTGTCTGTATTTTTCACCGCTGGCCGTAAATACGCCTTCAAACTTATCCGCGTAAAATGAAGCTTTACCGGTTTGGACTTGAGCAAAAGAAGCAATCATTAAAAGAGAAAGGAACGAAGAGAGATATAAATTCTTCATAAGGCGGATGTTAGTAGAGACAAAAGTATACAAATCAACTTGCAAATTTTACAGTATTGAATTCTGCCAAAGAATTTGGAATAGACAGAGCCAAGGCGATATATGATCTTGATAAAGCAAGGATGAAGGTCACATTAGCCTTGCAAATGTCTAATGTATTTAGCGAGGTTCATGGATAATTGACAATTAAAATATAGCTTTGCCCGGCAAATAATGAATCGTAAATTATTTGCCATGCCACTCGATACCACCAAATTCCTTTTTGAAGCCCTCACCTATGACGATGTGCTTCTGGTTCCAGCCTACTCTGAAGTTCTTCCCCGTGACACCGAAACTTCCAGCAAGCTTACCTCAAATATTAAATTAAATATTCCAATCGTTTCCGCTTCCATGGATACAGTAACGGAAGCAGAACTGGCGATTAGCATTGCTATGGAGGGCGGCTTGGGGTTTATCCATAAAAATATGAAAATCGGACTTCAGGCTGAGCATGTTCGCAAAGTCAAGCGTTCGCAAAGTGGCTTGATCATCGATCCCATTACACTTGGAGTGGATGCTACCGTCCAGGAAGCCGATGATATCATGCGGGAATTCAAAATCGGAGGTATTCCCATAATTGATCAAGGTGGTAAGCTGTCCGGAATCATCACAAATCGTGACCTGCGTTTTCAACGCGACATGAATGTGCCGGTAGAAAAGATTATGACCAAAGAAAACCTTGTCACGGCATTGGAAGGAATTACGCTGGAACGTGCTGAAGACATGTTGAAGAAATATAAAATCGAAAAATTACCTATTGTCAATAAAAAAGGAAAACTGGTAGGTCTCATAACTTTTAAAGACATTCAAAAGAAAAAAAACAAACCCACTGCATGCCAGGACGAATTCGGACGTTTGCGTGTAGGCGCAGCGGTTGGCGTAACACCCGATATTCTGGAGCGAATAGAGGCATTGAAGGCTGCGGGCGTGGATGTGATCAGTATCGATACAGCCCACGGCCATTCAAAAGGAGTTATCGACGCAGCAAAACGAGTGAAAAAAAAATATCCGGACCTCGATTTGATTGTTGGAAATATTGCAACTGGTGAGGCAGCCAAAGCCCTCGCTAAGGCAAATGTAAACGCCGTAAAAGTTGGAGTAGGCCCAGGAAGTATTTGTACGACGCGAGTCGTAGCGGGTATTGGCATGCCGCAACTTTCAGCGGTTTATGAAGCTGCTATCGCATTAAAGGGATCTGATGTTTGCATTATCGCTGATGGAGGCATACGTTTCTCGGGAGATATTGTAAAGGCGATTGCGGCGGGAGCGGATACGATCATGATTGGATCTCTTCTTGCCGGAACCGAAGAAGCTCCGGGTGAAGTCATTATTTATGAGGGAAGAAAGTTTAAGAGTTATCGAGGAATGGGCTCGTTGGAAGCGATGGAAGACGGATCAAAAGATCGATATTTTCAAGATGTTGAAGAAGATGTTAAAAAGCTTGTGCCCGAAGGTATTTCTGGCCGTGTTCCTTTTAAAGGATTAGTTTCAGAAGTTCTGTATCAGCTAACTGGAGGATTAAAGGCTGGAATGGGTTATTGTGGAGCTAAAACCATAGAAGACCTTAAGCAAGCCAAGTTTGTAAAAATCACTTCCGCTGGTGTTGTCGAAAGTCATCCGCACGATGTAACAATTACAAGAGAAGCTCCTAATTATAGCCGCAAATAGGGTTTAAAAGAAGCCACTTACGTGCCGGTGCAGATTATAATATACAGGGACAAAAAGTGTTTGATAAAATTCTTCCCAGCTGGATTATATTAAAGCCGGTGAAACATTGCAGCTCACTCAGAAAATTATCGTGGAATAATTTTACCTGTTGTTTCTAAAAATCTTTTCGAAGATGTCGATGAAAACTCATCCTCAGCATGTATACCAAATGTTAGAGACGCACTATTTATAGTCACAAGTTTAGTTCACTTAAACAGGTTACCCTTAGGGTTTTAAATTAATTTATGGTGCAGAACATTAGATTCCGGTATACGCGTAAAGTTATTTGATCAAAATACCGGTAAACAATACTTCTGTAAGTTCCTCCGTGGGATAATGAGCATCAATCTGGGGTTATGAAATTTAAATTTCTTTTTTTTACCCTCTATTTGGACTATAAAACACGGGGGACAATTTTTTTGCTTATACGCGTAAACACGAGCCCTATTTTAATGATGAACTCTATTTTGAAACAAGCTGCACATAGTCGGGCAAAAAATGCCTTTAAGTTCAGTGTAGTCTTAGCGTTTCTGCTGACAGCATTTTCCTCCATTAATGGATTGCATGCCCAAGCGACGTATACTTCAACGGGAATAACGAATAACTGGAGTCAAACTACAACATGGTCAATGAGTGGTCCTCCCGACGGCGATGGCAATGGGCTCCCAGATAACAACGATAATGTAATTATTGCCAATACTCATACCGTTAATGTTAATCTTGGCTCCGCTTGTTCTGCTTTGACTTTAAATGGAAGTGGAATTTTAAACTATAGCGCAAATGTTGCTCTGGCAGTTGGTAGTAATTTAACGATGAATGGGACGAGCCAGATCACAGGGAATAACGCAGCCCAAAGCCTTTCTGTAGCGGCTCCTAATACTTTCAATGTGCTTGGAACGGCAACCAATGCAAGGATTTCCGGGATAACTTTTACGGTAAATGGAGTTTCCTCTATAGCTGGAACTTTTACCCTTAATAATAATACCGGAATAAAAACCTTTGTTGGCGCGGTAACAAACTCAGGATCTTGGACTTCAACAGCGGTCACCACTACAGCCAACCTTGTTTTTCGAAATGGTATATCTTCCTCAGGATCAACCTTTGTTGCAGGCGGTGCTACTTTCAATACAACTGCGGGCCAATCTGTAGGTGGCACGGGTGACATTTCATTCGCGAATGCAGTATCGATAAATGTCAACACATCGTTGGCTGGTTCCGGGTCGATTTCGTTTGCCAGCACTGTAACAATCGCTACAGGGGTCACCTTAACCAATAATAACACCGATGTGGTTACCATGTCGAATACGGGCGCTGGTGTCTTAACCGGCGCCGGAACGGGCACATTTACTCAAGGCACTACAGGTAATACTTTGTCCTACGCGGGGTCAACTATCACGGTACCTACATTTAATGCCACTGGAGCAAATAACACTGTAATTTACACCGCAAACGCTCCGACAATTCGGGCCGTCAATTATTACAACCTCACGCATTCGGGTACGGGTACCGTAACCGTTGGAACTATCAGCATTGCCGGTGACTTAACTGAAAGTAGTACAGGCACTTTTAATTTTACAGGCACGACTACTTTTAACGGATCGGCCACTCAAACCATTAGTGGCACGGGCACATTTTCATTTGTCAATTTAACGTTGAATACCACAGGCGCCAGTAACCTGC
Organism: uncultured Bacteroidota bacterium; assembly: GCA_963837415.1. Taxonomy (GTDB): domain Bacteria; phylum Bacteroidota; class Bacteroidia; order Cytophagales; family Cyclobacteriaceae; genus Chryseolinea. The sequence goes on from CAWING010000013.1 coordinate 1,949,450, forward strand.
TAGTGAATAGGGACATTACCATTACCGGCGTACTTAATTTCGCAGCAGCAAATGGGCTTGTAGTGGTTAATTCCACCAGCAATATTACTTTAGGAAATGCTGCAACTATTACTAATGCTAACCCTTCACGGTATATTCAATTAGATGGAAGCACGAGCGCTGGAAGTCAACTAATCAAAACCAGTACCAACAATGTAAACTCATGGCAAATTCTATTTCCTATTGGTACAAGTTCAGGGGGATATACTCCGGTTGATCTTTCCTTTAGCACTATGAACAATGCCCCAACGGCTGGTAACACCTTAGCTGTAAAAGCAATTTATAACAATAGCATCCAAGGTCAGTTACGACGTACCTTCAGATTAATCAGCAATGCCGCAGGCACTACATTTTCAAATGGACGCTTTTACATAAACTCTTCAACCGATGTTTCGGGAGGTGATGCGTTAGCAAATTATACCGCTTACTGGTATCTCAACAATGGAATTAGTGGAAATGGTGCATGGACTACTTTAACGGGTTCAATAAATAATTCAGTGGGTGTAAATTTTCCAACAAATCCTCCGGGATATTATTTTATCACCACTGCAGCTGCGCAGGCACTTTCAACAGGAACCTATTATTATACAATGGGCTCTTCAACAGCATACCCGAATACCTGGTATAGCTATCAGACCGGTGTCTGGAGTAACTGGCAAAACTGGACATTGGATCCGTCGGGCACAACGTTAGTAAATGGTCTTAACCTACCTCCTCAGCCGGGAGACGCAATTGTTATTCTTAACGGGATAATTATAACCAATGATATCTCTGGTCAAGTGACCTCAAGCGCAACTATCAACAGTGGTGGGACATTGAATATGGCTGCTACTACTGGTAATACGCTAGGTACAGTAAGTGGCGCTGGGCTTCTTCGAATTCAGGGTATAAATCTACCCACAGGCACGTATACAGGCTTCGTTGCAGCCGGAACTGGTGGAACTGTGGAATATTATAACACCGGGGGGACCCTTCCGGCTGGACAGACCATATATAATAAGCTTCTGTTATCAAACACTACGGGCGCAGCAATAAGTTTTACAACGGTTAACAACCTAGTGGTGAACAGCGATTTTAATATTACGCAAACAGGTGGCGCGGGAACTGTAGGTTGGCAAATAAATAACGCAACGGCTACGGCGAGAGCAATTTCAATTCTCGGTGATTTTACGGTCTCGTCTGGTGGTCGTATTACTGTAGGAACAGGTGCGCCCGGATCTCAGCATTCGCTATCTTTAATGGGTAACTTTACGAATAATGGGATTGTCCAGTTCTTTGACGGCACTGATGGAGCATTTTCGGGTGCCAATTACACCTCCGGTGCAATATGGACAACCGCTCTAAAAGGAAATGCAGTTAACGTAACTTTTAGTGGTTTGCCGGACAGGACAATAACCTGTAACGGTCAAACAGATTTCTATCGATTAATCGTTGATAAGGGAATTAATCAGCAATCCGTACTAACGCTTAACTCTTCGAATGTTTCTAATTTCCGTTTGTTTGGCCCTAATAATATTGATAATGACATGGTAACCGAAACATTTGCCGCGGTATCCAATGAGTCCTTGTCTCTCGAAAACGGAACACTGCAATTAACCGGTAACATCAATATTCCAAATTTGATTGTAGATACAAACGCATCTCCTGATTACTCCGGAGGCTGGCCAATACCTCAGACTGCCGCATTGTGGGTAAATGGTGCTGGTGTTACAATACAGGTAACCACGACTTCTGACACGGGTGATAATGGTCGACAGATATATGTCTATGGACTATTACGATTAACGAGTGGTACAATTAACATGGGTCATTCAAGAGGTCTTTTGGGGGGAGGGTCTGGGGTATTCTTAATTGAAGGCGGCACGCTAAACACAAAACAATTTCGTACGACTTATCTCGGCACGGCTAACAGGTTTTCGTATACGCAAACAAATGGAATAGTTAATGTGGGTACGACCGGCATCCCAGGTATTGATGTGAATACGTATCCAAGATTTGCATTGCCATATCCCGAGTGTACTTTTATTATGAGCGGTGGGACTTTAAATGTTGCTGCTCCTATGGCTAGTGGTACGTCCAACAATGGAGGTATATTAATCAATGCAGCACCGTCAAATATTTCGGTAACAAATGGAACCGTCAATGTCCTTACACCTGCATCCGCCACAAATTTTACAATTAATTCAACAGCTCCCTTTTATAATTTAAATATTACCAAGGCCGGCGCAGGAGCTGGGGTTGCTAACTTAGCCGCTCTTGACTTCAATGATGGTGCGGGCGCAGTTACAATTCCTGTGCAACCCTTGGTTGTGACCAATTTGACGTTAAGTACTACGGGAAGCCCTACATTAAATTGTCTGGGGAATAATTTAACAATAGCAGGAAATCTGGATGTTCAGAGTGGATCAACTTTAACACCCGGGGCTAATACCATCACTTTTAGTGGTTCTGGAGCACAAGCCTGGACCCATAGCGGGACCATTACCAGTCTGAACAATGTGGTTCTTAACAAGAGCGCCGGAACTTTAACTTTAGGAGGAACACAGGCATTCCCCAACATAACCGGCGGCACAGTAGGCCTAACGTTAACCCAGGGGACTCTTAATGACGGTGATAAAGCAATTTCGGTAACAGGGGCGCTTATTAATAATGCTACGCACGTAAGTCCGTCAGCTTTAGGTTCTATTATATTAAATGGGGCCACGAGCATAGGCGGCAGCGGGACATTCGGAAACTTAACTATTAGTACAAATAATTCAGTTGCCACGACTGGCGACCATACCGTCAATGGTACACTCCGTTTGGTTGGCGCCAACACAACCTTAAATATTCAATCCAACAGCCTGTCGGCGCTAGGAAATATTTATGATGCAGCGGCTGGAACAACATCTGTATTTACAGCTACGAAAAGAATACGAACTGCCGGCCTTCGTAACGATGGTGGTCTGACGCGTCAAGGAATTGCGGGTGATCTATTGTTTCCCGTAGGTACCACTGGTGGAACTGCTTATACACCCGCCACCATTAATGTCACGGCGACTACTTATGGAAAAATTACAATGCGTCCCGTAATTGGCGTTCATCCTAATTTAACACCAGGTCAAAGCTTACAATATTATTGGCGTGTTACCAGCACGGGTTACGCTGGTATCTCAGGTTCGGTTGCACATAAATCGTATACATATGGAGCAGCTACGATCCAGGGAACGTTAACTTCCTATAAACCCTCAAGATATGATCCGGCAACTTTTACCTGGTCTACAGGAACAAACTATAATGCCACGGGACTTACTGTAATTCCGAACTTTAGCGCCTTTGGTACCAATATCGATGGTGAGTACACCACTGGTAATATAACGGCTGGCCCAGTGGGAGTTTTTTATAGTCGTCAAAGCGGTAATTGGAATGTGAATACAACGTGGAGTTCAACGCCCTGTGGCGGAACGTGTGGTGCCGCTGTACCGGCAGGTGCTGTAGCAGGCGTCAATTTCCCCGGACCTAATAACCCCGTCGTCATTGGCAATGCATCCAACTTCCATACGGTAACAATGGATGCTGATGGTAGAAGTTGTGGAAGCCTCTATGTTGAAACCGGATCGACCATTGATTGCAGCACACGCATAAATCTTTCCTTCGGCGTCAATACATCACAAGCCGTTGGAGGTAAAGGGACCATACGTATCGCTGCGGTTACTGCCGGGATAGGGGTGTTTCCGGGCGGGGATTTTACAAACTTTATTGGACCAAATGGTGGAACTGTAGAGTGGTATGGAAATGCTAAAACATTGCCAACAACGGGACCTGCACCAAGTAGCTTGGTATTGGACAATTTTTATAATTTAATTATAAATCCTTCAGCCGGTCAAACGATTACTTTACCTCCGTCTAATCTTACGGTTTATAATATTTTTACCAAAAGTGGCTCCGGAATAGCCGCGACTAATACAGCAGCTGCTGGCACACGATCATTTATACTAAATCATTTCACTATTTCAGGTGGTAATTTTAATGTTTTAACAAATGGTGCAAACACTGCTCTTTCAAGCTTTACGTTAACGGGAGATCTGACTATAGCATCTGGGGCATCTCTTGCCGCTTCAGGAGGCACGGCTACTCACGCCATGACAACAAGCGGAAACATCATCAATAATGGTACACTGGATTTTCGCAATGGTAGTTTTGTCAACTTAACGTTTACGGGTGCTTCCAATACAAGCTTCAGTGGGCCAAGTGCTACTACTACGCGACTAAATTTTCTTACGTTGAACAAAGGTGTTGACCAAACATCAACGCTAACCATTGATGTTCTTGGAACGTCAATGAATACGTTAACAAATAATTGGTTAACACTTACTACCGGAACGGTTAATTTTAATAATTCAGCTTCGTACACGTTGGTTTCAAATACGAATACAGACTATACTATCCCGGCTATGGCCCGCTTAAAAGTTCAGTCAGGTACTGTGGATATAATAGGTGATCTCAACGATGACGATAATGATTTGCTGTTGGCAGGAACACTAGAGGTCACAGGCGGTAATGTAAATATTAACGCTGTTGGCAATAACCGCAATAGAAACAACGACATTGAATATGCCTCTGCCGGAATTCCAAAAATCATTGTGTCCAGTGGTTCACTATACGTAAATGGCGCCATAAGAAGATCCACCTCGACCTTATCGGGTGCCCTGGATTACGATCAAAGCGGCGGAACAGTTACTGTTGGCGGACGTAACTGTGATGCGAATGACACGCGTGGTGTATTTGAAATCGAAAATAATACAGGAAGTAGGTTCGCACAATCTGGCGGAATATTAAATGTAAGAAGGTCGACGAGTGGATTATCGTTCGCTGACTTGTACATCAACCCGGCAACCGCTTCAGCATCAGGCGGCACGATTCAGTTTGGAATGGATGTAAATACCGCAGTAACGACCCCGTTGAGCATTAACATCGTGCCATCAGTTGCTAATGTTAGTATATTAAATGCCGGAACTGCTCAAGTGGTAGATATGAGATCCAGTGAATTAACTGTTTCTGGTTCGCTCACGGTCAATACGAACAGTACGCTACAAACCAACACTCTTGATGTTAATATCGGAGGAAATTTAAATATTACAGGTATTTACAATGGAACAATCTTGACTGGAAATACCACAACCTTTAACGGGTCTGGTCCTCAAACCGGATCGTTAACAGCGGGAAGTACATTTCAGAATATCACCATCAATAAATCCTCCGGAACAGCAACCTTAAATGGGAACTCGTCGATCAACAATCTGAATATATTAAGTGGAACGTTATCCGTAACGAATACATTAGATATTAATGGCGACATAATCAACAACAGCATACAGACAGGCGCAGGAACTTTAAACATTGCCGGGGCTAATGCTACTCACACCATCACAAGTGCAAATGGCACATTTGGTAATTTGAACCTAGGCGGACCAGCTGCTGCAAAAACGGTCAATGTAGCAGGAAACATGACAATCACTGGTACATTGAATTTTACCGCCTTCGGAACAAGTCGTTATCTGAATATCGGATCAAACAAATTAACATTTTCACAAGCTGCGGCAAATATATTGAATGCCGGTGCAACACGATTTATAAAAACCAATGGAGTGTCCAGTGATTTAGGCGTTGTTAAAGATTGGGCCGCTGGCTTAAGAACGTTTGTTTATACCATAGGTACACGAACTAACTACACGCCAGCTAGTTTTACACTTACTGTTACTTCTCCGGGTACATTTACAGTAATTCCAGTGGATGATCAACATCCAACAGCAAGCGCTGTCGGACAACAAATATTAAACTACTACTGGATTGTTACACGAGGTAGTGGATTGGCCTACAATGCAGGCGGATCTCACTCGTATCAATTCCCTACGGGTTTTATTGGTGGATCAGGAGGAACTTTAATTGCCGCCCATTTAGATGCTATTAAATTGGTCGGCTGGACACCTTCACCAGGTAACGGAGGAAGTTTCACAAGCTCACCTCCTAATACAACAATGGTCTTTACCAATTCACTTAACACCAACCTTCCTGGGCCCGGTGGCGCCAGCCCTGAGGTAGAATTTCATTACACGGCAGGTACGAATACAACGTTGCCTAATCCGGTCACTCCGGTTTACAGTCGTTTCTTTAACAACGATGGAAGCAATCCCACTAATGTGAGTAACCTTGGGGTTGGAGGCGACTGGGATTTAGCTACGAACTGGACGCTGGAATCCGACGGGACAGGACTAGCGCTGAGTTCGGTGCCTACAGGTAGGCCGGTAGTTATTTTGTCAGGGGGAAGAATAAACCTGAATGTTCCGGGACTACGAGCATTCAGCACTCAAATTAACGGACTTTTAGTTATGGTTAATTCAACGGGCCATAATCTAGGTTCGCTGAGTGGAATTGGAACACTTAGGGCAAGCACATCCACCCTTCCGGCAGGTAACTTTACCACGTTTGTCTCATCCGCCGGAGGTACAATTGAGTATTTGCCTAGCCCAGCCACTGATATCAATATGAACAGTAGAACAGATTATAACCATTTGCGAATTGCGGGTACCAACATCGTTACTATGACGAATGTAAATCTAAATCTAAATGGCAATCTAACCGTTGTTGCAGGCGCCACTTTAAATAATACAACGAACAACCGGGACATGGCCATTGTGGGAAATATATCTAACGCAGGAATATTTTCACAAGGAACAGGAACAATAAACCTGACTGGAAATATGGCTAATACCGGCACCTATAATCAAAGCTCGGGTATAACAAACATTGCAGGCAACTGGTCAAATACCGCAACACATAATGTAGGAACGAGTACCGTGAATTTTACTGGATCTGGAGCCCAGGGTATTTCCGGCACCAATACATTTTATAATCTGGGTATTTCAAAATCAGCTGGGAATGTAACATTGAACGCTTTAACCACCGTTTCCAACCTGCTTACGCTTACTACTGGAAATATTATAACGACGGCTGCAAACCCTCTTGTATTAACTACTGCGGCATCCTCAACGGTAGGAAATGCCAGCAGCTTTGTTTCCGGACCGATGAGAAAAACATTTAACGGAGCATTCACTTTTCCGGTTGGTAGCAATACGGTGTCTCGCTACAGGCCTGCCACGGTTTCTGCCACCAGTGCAAGCGATACCTGGACGGTAGAGTATATCGGCAATAATCCGACCCTCCAAGGCTATCCTAATGCCTCATTTAGTGCTAGCTTGGGCAAGGTAAGCCAATTTGAATACTGGAATGTATCGAGACTGGGAGCAACAACGGCGGCATTGGAGCTAACCTATAATGTTGGAAGTTACGTTGTTAATCCTACCCATATCGGTAACATGGCCAACCTTAAAGTGGTGCGTTGGACCGGAGCTCCGGCAAATGAATGGGACTTACCCCCAGGCGGAGGCACGTACACTCAAACAGGAACAAATATTACAGGTACTGTAAAGGTTAGTTTAGTAACCAATTTTAGTCCCGTCACTTTTGGGTCGACGGATCCAGACTCACCGTTACCAATCACATTACTTGCATTTAGTGCAAAATTGAACAACGATAATGTGGACTTAAACTGGAAAACTGCCCAGGAAATTAACAACGCTTTCTTCGTGGTTGAGAAAACTACAGACCTGGAAACTTTCACCGAAGTTGGCACGAAGCAAGGAAATGGCAATAGCAAAGAAACACATAGCTATTCATTGAAAGATCTAAACCCTTCCTATGGGCGATCCTATTATCGCTTGAAACAGGTAGATTTTGACGGTATGTTTTCATACTCAGATCTTAGAGTTATCGATTACGAGGGCCCTCAGTTTGCTACGTTACGAGCGTACCCCAGTCCTCTTAAAGATGATGTTCTTAACATCGAAGTATTAGGGCTGAAAGACACAAAGGCTGTCCCTCTTAAAATTTATAATCTTCAGGGCCAGATCCTGTTTGAAAGGGTGTACGAGGTTACCGTTCCGGGCAGGCTGAATCAGAAAGTGGCCTTTGGACATCCGTTGGCCCCAGGACTATACATTGTCAAGGCCGGCTCAACAATGCAGCTTACTCAGAAAATTGTGGTTGAATAATTTTACCGATTATTCCTATACTTGTAAGCCAATCTCAGGATTGGCTTTTTTTTTAATCACACAGGAAGTGCGTACAAAAGCAATCTCAAGATTACTTTTCACCGTGGGTACAATAACCTGGCTGGCCCTGGTGTTTACCGACATCGCTATTCTTTTGGCTCATGTCAACGGGATTAAGATCGACTTACCGCTTTGGCTTCCGGGTGTTCTTCTAAATCTCTTCATTCTTTCGCTCTTCTATTACTATAAAATCAAGATTGAAAAGGACGAAGTATTGAATTTTGTTGACTTACTCTGGCGCGTCTTTGCCACCGGATTAATTGCCACTGTAATTTCTTTAGGTCTCCGACTGGTGGAATATCTTCTGGGAGACACTACACTCACCCGGCACATTGTCTTTAAGGATCTGCTTTACATGATCAATTTGGGTTTGATGATTGGATTTCTGATGATGGCTTTCGTAGCCTGGAAACGCCTGATACTTTATCAAAAATCGAAATGGCTTTTGAGGCTTTGGAGCTTTCTTTGAAATAGGATTGTTGATTTCACTCATTTATAACAGTTTTAAAGTGCCATTAGTAGAATGGCTCTACGGGACGCTATTTGGTATTTTTGTTATTGTTGGCCTTGTGCTGTCCGGTAATATGAAGTGGGTTGCTTTCCTAAACTTCAAACAGAAATGGACCAGCTTGTTGCTGCTCTTGCTTACGGTATTTTATTTGCTTTATATTTTTTACACCAACAGTTCCTTATCGGAAAGTATTAGCAATGTTTCTCCTTATTTCACTGAATACAGATATCACATTTTCATCCTGTCCCTAATTGTATTTGTAACGATATATAGCATTTTTTCATTTTTGGTAATATTATTCAATCTTCCAACCACGTCGGTATTCGAACAAAAACTGGAGGAGGTCGTAAATTTTCAGCGCATCAGTCAGTCCATACAAACGGAGCAAAGCGAAGAAAGCGTTTATAATATTTTATTGGAGACCTCCGTAAGTTCGGTATTTGCCGACGCCGCGTGGCTTGAAATAAACAGCAATGCCCATGAGCATAAACTTTTTACGTATAAAATAACCGATAAGGAATCGTACGATATTATTAATCATCTAAAATCACACAACATTAAAGGTGTCTTTGATCAAGGCAGTGAAAAGACGAAGAATTTGTCGAAACATTTGGCTACGCTCAAAGGTTCACGTTTTCGTTCAATCCTTGCGTTTCCAATCTATGTAAAAGGACAAAACATAGGTACGCTTGCGCTCCTGAAAGAGTTACCGGAAGGTTTCACAAAAGAGATGACTAAAATCATTTCAACGTTTTCGAATCAAGCGGGGATCTCCATCGAAAATTTTCGACTTATGGAGGAGGCTTTACAGAATGAACGTTACAAAGAGGAGTTGAAGATTGCCAAAATGGTGCAAAAAAGTTTACTACCCACTATTTTGGAACAAGATAAAGACTTTGATATTGCTGCCTTTTCTGAATCTGCCGATGAGGTTGGAGGCGATTATTATGACACGTTGCGTGTAGATGCTCACCTCATTTCAATTATCATTGCCGACGTTTCTGGTAAAGGAACGACAGCAGCCTTTCACATGTCGCAAATGAAAGGTATTTTTCATAGTCTCGCGCAGCGTGATATTGAACCCAACGAGTTTATGATTCAAGCTAATCAGGCCCTGGTATATTGCCTGGAACGTGGCTCTTTTATCTCCGCAACTTATTTCATAATTAATACCCAGACAAAAACGATACGATACGCACGGGCCGGCCATTGCCCCGTATTATATTTCTGCTCGAAGCAGAAATCATTAGAATATTTTAAGGACAAGGGGGTAGCGCTGGGAATGGTAAGGAATAAAACCTATAGCAGCTTTATTCAATCCAACACTTTTAATTATAAAGTGGGTGATATCATGGTGCTCTATACGGATGGGATTACAGAAGCCAAAGATGGAAAAGGCGAAGAGTTTGGCTACGACCGGCTGGCTAGTGTAGTAGATGAAGTTCACGATTTGCCTCCGTCAGAAATTCAAAACCATTTGATTAATAAGCTTTATGAATTTTCAGGAAAGAGTAACATCGATGATGATTACACTACGATGATTGTAAAGTTCAAATAAATAAAAAGTTCCTTTTCAAAACGAAAAGAGCAAAACTATTGTAGTTAACATTAAATTTTAAACCACGTTAAAAACTTATGATCCACATCAAACGACTACAGGAAGATGGAGCGGACATAATTGCCTTGATCGGTGAAATTGACGCCAGCTCTTCAATTGAGCTTGACCTGTCCATTGCAAAAAGTGTGGGGGAGGGATTTTCAAAAATTCTGGTGGACTGCAGCTCGCTCGAATACATTTCATCAGCCGGCCTTGGGGTATTTATGTCCTATATCGAAGAATTCAAAGACCGGAATATCAAAATGGTGCTATTTGGAATGAGCGATAAAGTAGCTAATACGTTTAATATTCTTGGACTTAACGAACTGCTGCAAATTGGAAAGGACAAGTCTCAAGCAAAGCAAATTGTCAATGAAGTATAAGTATAAATATAAAGTGGGTTGTAGCATCGAGAACCTGAAGGGAGTCCGCGATTTTATTCGAGGCTCATTGAAGAACCACGGCATTCCTGAGTTGCAAATAAGCGAGATCGTCTTGGCGCTTGGATGAGATGTGTTCCAATTTATGATTCATGCCCACCATTGCAACAACGAGGATTTATTTGAACTTGTAATTAATGTGGAGAATAACCAGCCGCTTGTTTTTGAAATCATAGATGATGGAACCGTGTTTGACATCAATCGAATTTAATACCCCCGCTATCGATAATATAATACATGAAAAACGGAAGGGGGGTCTAGGCATACGTTTGGTTAAATCTATCATGGATAAAGTCGAATATCAAAAAACAAGTGAACACAATATATGCCGCCTTGTGAAAACTGTTCACTTTAAATAATCACCTGAACCAATTCTAAACTATGTTGAAACGTGCAGTTCTGTTGTTACTCTGCAGTGCGATGATCAAGCTGGTGTTTCGCGCAATCGAAATCACTCAAACAAAAAGAAGACAAGTCATTACTCTTTTTACAGTTAATCAAAAACCTGTCACAGTGAGATGAATTTATTTACCTCTACAAAAAAAATCATCAGGACAAACAAAAAGATTTTACCCAGGAAAAAATTAATGAATACCTGGATCTTGTTTGTCAATTTCAAATTGAAAGTTGAAGAAGCAAAAAGAAGGGGACTCGACACCACCCAGGTTTTTTTAAAAGAATATAATGGATATAAAGAGGAGCTTCGTAAACCCTATCTCCCCGATGCTAAAATTATAGACAGTTTGGTGAGACTGACATATGACAGAATGAAAGAAGAAATAAATGCGTCACACATTCTGGTTTCCTTAAAGCCCGATGCTCCGTCCAGCCGACACATTGAAAGCATACAATGAAATTATTGAAATAAGAAAAAAGATCTTGGAAGGCGCAGATTTTGGTTATACAGCTGCACGATGTCTTCAGATGATCCTTCGGCAAAAAATAACCAAGGAAATCTCGGGTATTTTACTGCCATGCAGATGGTTTACCCCTTTGAAACCGCAGCGTATTCAACAAAGGTAGGAGACATTAGCCAACCTATACGAACGCGCTTTGGATATCACCTAATAAAAGTATTAGACAGGAAACCTGCACGGGGTGAGGTGGAAGTATCGCACATTATGATACGAACAGGTAACGATAAGGAAAATGAAAAAATAAAGAATACCATCTTCAACATACATGATCAGCTGCAAGCTGGCATGAGCTGGGAGGAATTATGCAGACAATATTCAGAAGATCCCAGCACTAAAGACAATGGAGGTAAGCTCAGGCCATTTGGTACCGGTGCCATGGCAGCGGTCCCTGAATTCGAAAAAATAGCATTTTATCTTCAAAAACCGGGGGAGATATCAGATCCTTTTCAAACGCAATATGGTGGCATATTATGCGGTTGGAACGCAAAATTCCCTTAGCCTCTTATGATGAAATAGCTCCTTCATTAAAAACACGGGTGGCTCGCGATGAACGAACTGAACTCTCAAAGCAAGACTTGCAAAACAAACTTCGGAAAGAGTATCAGCTTGGCGAAAATGAGAAAGTCAAAAGTATGATCATGCTCCTAGCTGACTCAAGTCTTCAAAAAGGAAAATGGGAACCAGCAGGTCTTTCTAAGGCAGAAAAAGAAACGCTATTTACATTAAATGAAAAACACTATTCAGTAAAAGATTTCTTGTCTTATGTCAAACAAAATCAACGCACCAGTACCCTAAGCCCAGAAAAATATCTCGATCAATTGTACAACCAATACATCGATACCAGCATCATAAAATTGGAGGAAGAACGGATAATGCTGGAAAATCCCGATTACCGATTCCTGCTCCAGGAATACTATGAGGGAATATTGTTGTTTGATATCATGGAAAAGGAAGTTTGGAGCAAGGCTTCGGAAGATTCTATCGGTCAAGCAGATTACTATAATTCGCACAAAAAAGATTATCATCTCAGGCGAGCGTGCCAAGGATCACATTTTACTCTTCCAGCCACAGGGACTTTACAGAGCCTCTTCGTCAACTTATTTTAGAAAATGTTGAAAGTAAGATTGATGAGTTCGTAGCTCGTAACAAAATCAAAACAGAAGCGGGGTATTTTAAAAAAGAAGAAAAGCCTGTTTTGCGCAAGGTGCCTTGGGCAAAAGGTGTTTATTCCGTAGAAAACAATGGAATATATTACCTTGCGTGGCTAAAGGATATACTGCCACCCGGTCCTATGTCGTTTGAAGAAGCTAGACCCGCTGTAATTTCGGATTATCAGACGTTTTTAGAGAAGAATTGGGTAGACGCAGTTAAGGAAAAAGTATCCGGTAAAAGTGAATGAGAAAGGCAAGCAATACATATTGCAACAATTACAAATTAAGGGATAAATGTTCTTTAGGCAGCTTTAACGTTCTATTATTGCTTATTGGAACATTTCTATCGGGTTGCGATCTCATTAAAATAAAGGGTGACAATTCTGATAATGATGAGCAGATCGGCAACCTGCAGCGCGCGCTAACAATTCGTATTTGTATAAAGATGAGCTTATGGGAATAGTTGCTTCAGGCACACCTCCTGAAGATAGTGCCAAGCTTGTCGAGGCCTATATTACCAGCTGGATTCGAAAACAATTGTTAATCCAGGAAGCATCGCGGAAAATAGACATCAATGAGGCGGAGGTAGAACGTAAAATTCTGGATTACCGGTATAGCATCATAGCCTATGAATATCAGAATTATTATGTGAAGCAACACCTGGATACGGGCGTATCCAACGCTGAAATTGAAAAGTATTATAAAGACAATATGGATAATTTTATTTTAAAGCAGAACATTGTCCAGGCTACGTTTATAAAAGTTCCTAAAAATGCTCCGCGTACAGAAAAAATAAAAGATCTTATTTTTTCAAGGCGAGAAAAGGATGAGCGGGAATTAAAGTCGTATTGCCTTAGTTTCTCAGCCGCTTATCACATTTCTGATTCTACGTGGATGGTTTTTGATGAACTTGTTAAGAACTCGCCATTGGCTGAAATTCCAAATAAAATACAGTTTCTTAAAACAAATCCTTATTATGAATCATCTGAAAATAATTTTCTTTACTTTTTAAAAGTTGACCGTTACAGGATTTCTGATAACGTATCTCCATTGGAATTTGTTAGAGATGATATACGCAATATCATTTTAAACAAACGCAAAGTGGATTTGGCCAAACAATTAGAAGATGAAGTATATAAAGAAGCAAAGAATGATGACGATTTTGAGATTTATAAATGATATGAAAAGAACAAGGAATTTAAAATATTACTTTTTTATTCTGATAAGTTTGATGTTTTTCCAAACTCATGCGCAGGAGACCGGAGGGTTTCGTAGTGGATAAAATTATAGCAAAGGTTGACAACTATATTGTTATCAAATCGGAATTAGAACGAGCATACCAGGATTATCTAACCAATGGAGGTTCGCCATCGCTGGAGTCACGTTGTCAGTATTTTGCTATGTTAGTGCGAAATAAACTTATGCTCGCTAAAGCTGAAATAGATTCGGTGATGGTCCTGGATGCCGAGGTTGACTTAAATACTCAAAACCGCATGGATATGATTCTATCCCAGTCCGGCAGAACCGCGAACGAATTGGAAGCTTTGTATGGCAAAACACTGGAACAAGTACGGATAGAGTTGCGTGACCAGATTCGTGAACAGATGGTAGTAAGCAAGATGGAAGAAGAGATGACCAAAGGAATTGCGGTTACACCCGCAGAGGTGAAACGGTTTTTCAATAAAATCCCAAAAGATAGCCTCCCTTATTTTTCAGCTTCTGTTGAGGTAGCTCAAATAGTAAAAATTGCCAAAGTGAGTGAAGAACAAAAAAATAAAACACACACGGAATTGATAGAAATCCGAAACAGGATTTTAGCAGGCGAAGACTTTGCGACATTGGCAAAAAAATATTCCGATGATCCTAGTGTCCTTTCCAACGGAGGAGATATGGGCTGGTCGGCGCGTGGGCGAATGGTTCCTGAGTATGAAGCCATGGCTTTCAGATTAAAGCCAAAAGAAATATCGATGCCTTTTGAATCGTCTTTTGGGATCCATATCATGCAGTTGATAGAGCGTCGGGGAAATGAGTACAATTCACGGCATATTCTTATTTCACCGAAACCTTCGGAAAATGATTTGAAGAAGGCTTCACGTTATCTGGATAGCTTAAGAACATTGATTGTGAATGACAGCATTACATTTCAAAAGGCCGCTAAAGAATATTCTGATGATGTGCAGACAAAAGGGAATGGAGGATTTTTTAGTGACCGCGATGGTGGTGTGAGCCTGACCGTAGATGAGCTTGATCCCATCGTATTCTTTAAACTCGATTCGATGACGACTGGATCGGTCTCTGAGCCAATAACCTATCGCACGGATGATGGTAAAGATGCTGTTCGAATTTTATACTATAAAACGCGAACAGCTCCCCACCAGGCTTCGCTGCAAGTTGACTGGACAAAGATCCAGACGGCCACCCTAAATGAAAAGAAAGACAGGGTTTTGCAAAAATGGTTTCAAAAGGCCAGGGCAGACGTATTTATAAGCATAGATCCCACCTATGATAATTGTGGAATTTTAGACGAGCACCAATGACGAAATATCCCTCTGACGTTGATGCAGCTAACGCTTTGGCTGCCGGTTACAAAAAACTTAAGGCTGAAATTTCCCACATTGTCATAGGACAAGAGGAAGTGATTAAGCAGGTATTGACCAGCATATTTTGCCAGGGGCATTCCCTGTTGGTGGGGGTGCCAGGCCTGGCTAAAACTTTGTTGGTACAAACCATCGCAACTTCACTTGATCTTCAATTTAAACGTATCCAGTTTACTCCCGATCTGATGCCTTCTGATATAGTTGGCGCGGAGACAATGGATAAGGAGCGCAATTTTAAATTTGTGATGGGTCCCGTATTTGCAAACATTCTCTTAGCCGACGAGATTAACCGGACCCCACCTAAAACGCAAGCCGCTCTCCTGGAATCTATGCAGGAATATGCAGTAACCATCGCCGGACAGCGATATGAATTGCCCCGTCCTTTCTTTGTGTTAGCAACACAAAATCCTATTGAACAGGAAGGAACCTATCCTCTTCCTGAAGCACAACTCGACCGATTCATGTTTAATATTCAGCTCACTTATCCATCTTTTAGAGAAGAGGTGGAAGTCGTTAAAAATACTACTTCCGATGAGGTTCGGTCAGTAAACAAAGTGCTTACCGGAGAAGAAATAGCCTATTTCCAACACTTGGTGCGAAGGGTACCTGTAGCAGACAATGTTATTGAGTATGCCGTAACATTAGTGAATAAAACCCGACCCGGACTTGCAGGAGGTTCAACCATAGCAAATGAATACTTGGAATGGGGTGCCGGGCCCAGAGCCTCTCAATACCTTGTGATGGGATCAAAATGTAACGCATTGCTTAATGGCAAATACTCTCCCGATATCGAAGATGTTCAAGCTATTGCTAAACCTGTATTGCGTCATCGGATCGTACGGAACTTCAAAGCAGAAGCTGAAGGTATCACCGTAGACAGTTTAATTGAAAAATTGATGAGCGACGCAAAAATTTAGGTTAGTTTTTGGTTCTTAAATCTCAATTCAAGTTAATTCTCCCCGGAACCACCTCGGTAATTCTAGTTCTTTACCGTTGCCACTGTAATAACTTGTCGCGATCCTAAACTATCAGCATATATGAAGGCTGTAAAATCCTATCACAAACCGGCCGGCATTTTTTCCATACAGAAGTATCTTTAATAAGATACTTCTGTGACAAAAAAAAACCTTTACACCAACGCTCAAAAACTTTCCATTTGGATATACCCAATTGCGTTCGGGATTATTTACCTCGGTAGCCATATTTCACTATTAGCTAGACACGATCTTAGCGTGTCCGATTACTATTTACCCACTGCGTTCTCTGTTGTGCTCATATACTGGTTTGGTCCAAAGTTTATATTACCGGTTGTATACATTAATGCTGTCTGTACCTCTTATCTATGGGGCAATTCAATAGAACATTGGCCTCTCTGGTTTTTATTTGCCATACCGGAAACGCTTTTTGCATTTCTGTCCTGGTTTCTTTTCAGAGTTATTTATCGCGGAAAGTATTGGTTGCCGAACATAAATAGTACGGTGCTATTTCTGGGAGTTGGCGTGTTATCCCTGCCATTGTTGAAACATTTTTGTTGCAGTCTTTACTAGTATGGTCGGGCAGTCAGGCTCCGATAACCTTTTGGGATTATGTTACCAGTAATCTTCTCAGCGAATTCTCAACCAATTTTTTCGTGACCTTCCCCTGCTGTATTATCTAACCCCTATTGCGGGAAGAAAAAGGATTATTGTACGAAAGCGATCCTGAAATTATTGGTGTACAAAGGGCGTCGAAAAATGAAGTTATGGAGTTGATAGTAGTTTTTGTGAGCTTGTTGGCACTAGCGTTCCTGATTGAATTCTCAAGATTCTGGTATGTCTATGGATTTTTCTCCCTGTATGTCGCCATCCGCTTGGGTTTCGGCCCGGCAATAGTTACTAATTTTTACATTTTACTGATCACATATGTTATACCTAAATTCTTAACTGGTTTTGGTAAAAATGAGCCAGGAGACTACTCGAGCGTCAGCAACATTTTCTTAGGCGCAAACTTATTATTTGTTTTTGCCACTGTTACAGGCAGGGTGATAAGTGACTTAAAGAATTTTCGTTGTTGAAATTAAAGTTTAAGATGAATAGCAAAGTCGAGTAATCGTATTTGCATTCGTCACTTAACTTATTCAACTCCTTTTTCTTTCATCTTTTTGAATTCCCTCACTCTTCTTGTCATTGCAACACCAAATCCAACTAAAAGAATAAACGTACCTATCCATAACAAATTAATGTAAGGCTTTTCCATAGCTTTGATCACGACCCAATCTTTTTGCCTGGTATTAATGCCCAATGTAAATTCATTTGTTTCCGGGTGAATGTTCATCAACGTGATACGGACTCCCAAATCTGCAACTTCGTCCGGAATTCTACCTACCATTTTATCCCGTATTAAAAAAACAGGTTCTACAAGATATTCTTCTTGCTCACCCTGCACGCGAATTTTTGCTTTTACAGCTATGTCCTGATCGGAGAGATCAACGCCCATCACTTTAAAAACCCGGTCAACGGATTCTAACACGGCGATGTAATCATTTGCAAAAAATTCCTGAGCTTGTTTCACTTTAACTTCTTCCAAAGCATTCCATTCCTCCTCTTCTTCCGGATTCATTACGGAAGAAACGTGGGTATATAAATCCGCTGTTACCGTTCGATAAATATCCGGTGAAGCTAATAATCCACCCATCTCGGGATTAATTTGTGCCCTCGGATATAAAGTATATTTTTTGCTCCCCTTTCGAAGTTGGATTTCATAAAAAATATTTTCACCGTGAACTTCAATTGTGTCATCCGCTTGATATTTTTTTTCATTGATTAAAATATCTCGTTTTGCAACGACAAGGTCTTTATCACCAGTTAGCAACACATCACTTTTGCGAATGAATCCGGAGTGATAACGTGGCTCTAACCTTTCTCCTAAGTATTCAATATCAAAGCCCCACATAGTACGTGGCTCGTGTACAAACAGAAAAAGATTATCACGATTGAATTCCTTACTAAACTCCTTGGATATCTGGAGACCGGTATTGTTAAGCGAAACGATTCTTGAGTATCCCGAAGAAAACATAACGCCAACCAGCATTAATCCAATTCCAATATGTGCAATCGCCCCTCCCGATAACCCAGGACTCGATTTCAATAAACCTATTAGAATTTTAGCGTTGGCGAAAATTGTAAAGAAGCCTGCAAACATCAGCAAAGAATACGGCAGGTTAAATACTTTTAGAAGATTGACGATCAGCAATGTAATCAGCACGGCTGCTACCAACGGAATGAACAATTGATTCACCAGGATTTTCCGATCTACTTTTTTCCACCAAAAAAACTGGCCAACTGCAGAAAGCAAACCAATTGCAATAGCAAACCAAATCTGAAACTTCGAATAAAAAGCAACGGCGTCAGTAGGCGGAGCTAATTTTGTTTCAATACCAAACCAACCCATGAATGCATTGACAACCGGAATGGAGGTTCCAGCTATGACCTGGAAGCCCATCAGGCAGAGGGTTGTTGCTCCAATGAAGATCCAAAATTCACGAGAGTATGCAGAAGCCTCCTTTTCTGTCGATGGAATTTTTTTCCAGCGAATTGCAGAGAGTATAAACGCTGCGAACATGAAAAATAACAGGTATATCAGCAATTGCCTCGAAAGCCCTAAATCAGTAAAGGAATGAACCGAGGTATCTCCCAGAATTCCACTACGCGTTAAAAAAGTTGAATAGAGAATAGCAATGAAAACGCTTGTGACTAAAACAACAGATGCCTTTAATGCAGTCCCACTGTTTTTGTAGGTGATCATGGTATGAATACTGGCCACCAATAGAAGCCAGGGGACATATACGGCATTCTCCACGGGATCCCAGTTCCAATAGCCGCCGAAGTTTAAAGTTTCATAAGCCCAGTATCCGCCCATTAAAATTCCGAGTCCCAGGATACCACAACCAAATAAGGCCCAGGGTAGCGCAGGGCGTATCCAATCACTATACTTTTTTAGCCATAGCCCAGCCATACAATACGAAAAAGGAACAACTGTCAACGCAAAGCCGAGGAAAAGTGTTGGTGGATGGATTACCATCCAATAATTCTGAAGCAAGGGATTTAGCCCCTTACCATCTTTAGGAACAAACTCGGGCTGGGCCATAAAGATCGGCGCCTCCCGCATAGCATCGCGCAATAAAATAAATGGAGAGCTTCCAATCTTGATTTCTATACCCGGTATTACAACTCCTAAAATCATCGAGGCCAAGAATGCCTGCACCAAAGCAAAGACAGTCATCACTGGCGCTTCCCAAAATTTATTGGTCATAATCAGGATCATTCCTAATACAGCATGCCAGAACATCCACAACATAAAACTTCCCTCCTGGCCATTCCAAAATGTTGATATCAAATAATAGGATGGAAGCTTTTTATCCGAATAATTATACGCATAGTGATATTCAAAATAATGATTAGCTATAATTACAAACAACGTGATACAAATTCCTAATACGGATACTGCATGTAAATAGAAACCAATTCTCCCATTCACAACCCAATCGTTTTTCTTTGTTAGATCTGAAATTGTGGTTGCTTTGAAATAGGCAAAGGCGGTTACCAACGCCATTATAAAAGAAGTAATAACAAAAAGGTGACCTAGGTCACCAATGAAATAATGCATGAGCGCCGATTTATAAATAGTTATTGGCTATAAGTTACAGGCTAATAGCAGGTGTGAGTGTGATTATAAAATGAAATTGCACCAAATTAAGGGGCTTCTGATTTATATGTTATTTTTTCTTCCTGGTATTTAGAAGGGCACTTTAAAATAATCTTCGAGGCATTAAAGGTTTCTCCCTTGTAGCTTCCAACGATCACCACTTTTTCTGAACGGGTAAAATCAGCGGGCATCGGTTGATTATAATTCACATGTTGTTCTTTCCCCTCATCGTCAACCATGAATAAATGAAAATGACACTTTATCTGCCCCCTCCTTCATCCCTACAATATGGCCAGCCTGATCTTTTTTTAGCTGCCCTACCACATGAATTTCTTTGTTGTTACCTGAAGTTGACATGGCCAGAGCTTCTTTAAAGCCTACATAAGTGCTTGCATCATCGGCAGTCGAGACGATTATGCCAATTGCGACGGCGATAACAATCAACAAAAATATATGCGATTTCTTCATGATTTCAGCTTAAATCAAGGCAAACTTAGGTACAAATGATCAGAAAAACAGGAATTGTATGAAAAACAGAAGTTGTGTTTAATTGGTTTGTTTTTTTTTATCCGAAACCAATTTCTCCAGCTTTTTTACCTTTCTATCCATGGAGAATAGATAAAAAATAAGCCCGGATAGAATAATCAGAATGATGGCCACAACGACATATATTTTACCCTCCGCCCGCAGGTTATCAGCCATTTCCACCTGGGCCTGACCATAAACCATTCCTGCGATTCATAAGCAACATCGCCATCAATAGTTTTAATGCGTCTATTCATTTTCTCGATCCAGGATTTTTTCTTCTAAAACGCGCATTTTTACGCGTAACAACGTTATCCAGACCCCAATTAAAAACCAACCTATTATTGCCGGATAGAATACGAGACGCATCTTGCTATCTAAATCATACATATTAAATCCGGGATTTCCGCCGCTGCCTGGATGCATAGAGCTGGTAAGCCTGGGGATTATAAAAATTAATGGCACCATAGCAGCAAAGGCAAAAATATTATAAACTGCACTTAATCTGGCTTTTTGTTCCTCATTCTGAATTGACCCTCGCAAAATAAAATAAGCGAAGTAAACCAACAATGCGATAGCCGCTCCATTTTGCTTTGGATCTCCGTGCCACGGGGAACCCCAGGTATAGTTGGCCCAAAGCATTCCGGTGATCATGCCAAAAATTCCGAAGATTAACCCCACATTGGCATATTCAACTGATTTAATATCAAGATGTGAAGAAGGGTTACGCAAATAGAGTATGGCATAATAAACGGAAATAAGGAAAAGCAGAACCATACCAAACCACATGGGAACATGAAAATATAAAGCTCGAATAGTTTCATTCAGGATATTTAATCGCGGGACAACAAATAGCATTCCGCCCACATGAACATATATCAATAAAGTTATCGCCAAAATTTTGATCCAGGTTTTCATCTATACTTAAAAAAATTTCCAGCTATAGACCGATAACTGATCCTCCCTGATTTATGTGGATTTGGATTTAGCCACAAGCTACAGGCAAAGCGGAAAGCATAAGCAAAGTCTGAATTGTTTTCCGCTGTATGCTTATAGCTTTCAACAAATTAATCAGCTGCGCCAAATATAAGGGAAGAGAAGGTATGCCAAAGCTACCATAATGCAATTTATGGCAAGTAAATTTAAAAGTTCATCATGACTTTCAGATCGGGCCAGGCCATCCAATGCATTTTTAGTAATTTTTATGACCATTAGTAAGAGCGCAATGATGACCGGAAAACTTAATACCGCCATCATAATATTGCTATTGTTTGTTTTAGAAGCTATTGCTGATATCAAACTCAGGGAAGCAGAAAATCCAAACGAGCTTAGAAAAAGGGTAGCATAAAGAGCGCTTGGTCTTGAATGGGATTATTGATGAAGATAGAAAAAAGAAAGTACCCCATTAAGGAAAGCAACAAGCTAAGCACGGCATTGTAAATTATTTTTGAAAGAATAATCGCCTGCGGACTCGCAATAGAATAGTAATAAATGAATGTGCCTTTTTTTTCTCCGATAAAACTTTTTGCAATCCCATTCACCATTGCGAAAAGAATGGAAAGCCAGAACAATGCCGACCAGGTAGCTTCGTTGATAGAATTTTGACTAAGGCTAAAGGTGAGATAGCAAATAAAAATAATACAAACAAGATACAGACTGATACCTGAAATCACGGCTTTTCTTCTAAGCTCAAGAATAAATTCTTTTTGGATGAGCTTAATGATCATGGGGTGGTTTGCTTAGTCCATCTGCCAGCCTTAAAAGTTTGCGAATTGACTTTAAAACAATAAGCATAGCCAACTAAAAATAATCCGAGCATAGAACCTGCAATCAGGGAAACTGAAAGCTTGGGCTTGAACCGGACTTTCAAATTTTGTAAATCCTTCTATTACCTGAACGCTATTTGCCAATGCCAACGCGTTTTGAAGATTTATTTTCTCTTTCGTTAATTCAATAATTTTAGAATTAACTGCAGTAGGATCAAACATTACATTCCCATCAGTCGCTTTGAAAAAAATCTCCATTAAAAATCCTCAGTTTAAACTCTTCCATATCCTTAATTTCCTGTTCAAGTTTAGAGATCATTTGCTTCAGGTAATTTTTATTCTGTTCAACTCTAATTTTTACAAATTCATTATTTTCAAAATAATAAATTAGACCTTGCTGAAGCTCAGGAAGTATATTCTGATCAAACACCTCGACTGTAATAATAAATCTCTCACTTTCTTTTAGCTCTTCGGACTTCCGTCAAATTTTCAATTTTTATAAGACCAATTTGTTCGGCAGTTTTCTCGGAAATATTAAGTTGATCCACAATTAACTTGGTATTGGTCCTGCCCAATTGTTTGTTGATGTTATCTATTAGAATTTTGCTGTACGAATTGGTAAGAATATTGAGCTTATCATCATTTTATTTTCAAATGATTTTCTGCTAATGAAATAATGAACTAACCCTAAAGCAGTACCTAACAAAAAAAAAGAAACTATTAGCCAAAAATTTGAGCTGGACAATATTTATGCCTTTAAGCAGCAATTCAAGTAAATCGATTTCATCGTGCTTATTTTCCTTTTCCATTTTTGGATTAATAACTCGAAAAATATAAAATAATACAAAATCGCCCTAATCTATTAGTTTTGTGGCGCTAATCCATCAGGTATTTATGCCGTTAAATTCAACCATTTTAGTAACAGGCGCAGCTGGATTCATTGGCTTTCACCTTTCGCATAAAACTTTGCCGCGCTGGTTATACCGTGTTGGGTATAGATAATCTTAATGATTATTATGATGTAAACCTTAAAGAATCCAGGCTTAAAATTTTGAAGAAACTACCTAATTTTATTTTTGATAAAATTGATTTGGTTGATTATAAAAGCCTGGACGGTCTTTTTAAGAAATATCGCATAGATTATGTGGTTAATCTTGCCGCTCAGGCTGGTGTACGGTATTCCTTAACGAATCCTCATGCTTACCTGGAAAGCAACCTACATGGATTTCTAAATATCATTGAAGTTTGCAGGCATCATAAAATTAAACATCTTATTTATGCGTCTTCAAGCTCTGTTTATGGTGCAAATAAAAAAATGCCATTTTCAGTGCATCATAATGTCGATCATCCCATCTCGCTTTATGCGGCTTCAAAAAAAGCAAATGAATTAATGGCGCACACTTATTCTGCGCTTTATAATTTACCCACAACAGGGCTCCGATTTTTTACGGTATATGGTCCTTATCGGCAGACCTGATATGGCATTGTTTTTATTTACAAAAGCTATTGTTGAAGGAAAGCCCATTGATGTTTTTAATAATGGCAAAATGAAGCGGGACTTTACCTATGTTGATGATATTGTTGAAAGTATTGCTCGATTGGTTCCAAAAATTCCATCACCGGACAAAAATTGGACAGGTTTAGCTCCTGATCCTGCAAGCAGTTTTGCTCCTTATCGTGTTTATAATATTGGAAATAATAAACCGGTTGAGTTGCTTCAATTCATTGAGATCATTGAACAAAAATTGGGTAAAAAAGCAATTAAGAATTTTCTCCCTTTACAGGATGGGGATGTGCCGGAAACATATGCAGACGTCAGCGATTTAATACGCGAAATAGATTTCAAACCGGCGACTCCTATTGAAGAGGGGGTTACGAAGTTTATAGAGTGGTATAAAGAATATTATCATATAGAGGTATAATTCATCCTATGGAAAAAATTGGAATAATAGGCTTAGGATATGTAGGTCTACCGTTAGCTGTTGAATTCGGTAAAGTGTTGGACGTAGTTGGGTTTGATATAAACAAGGAACGAATAGAAGAGCTGCAAAAAGGGCATGATCGGACGCGTGAAGTTGATCCTGATGAGTTGAAATTGTCCATCAGATTAAAGTATCTCATCAAGCACTGAAGATTTAAAGGGTGTAAACCATTTCATAGTGACTGTACCTACTCCAATAGATGAATTTAAAAATCCTGACTTGCGGCCTCTGCAGGGTGCGAGCAAAACCGTGGGGAGTGTATTAAAAAAAGGAGACATTGTCATTTACGAATCTACGGTGTATCCTGGATGTACAGAAGAAATTTGTGTTCCAATTTTAGAGCATATAAGTGGCTTGGTTTTCAACAAAGATTTTTTCTGTGGCTATTCGCCCGAACGTATTAATCCCGGCGACAAACAACACCGGGTCACAACCATAAAAAAAGTTACCAGTGGAAGCACTCCTGAAATTGCTGAAAGAGTAGATCAGCTTTATAAAAAAATTATTACCGCTGGAACTCATAAAGCATCCTCGTTGAAAGTTGCAGAAGCTGCAAAAGTTATAGAGAATTCGCAACGTGATTTAAATATTGCCTTTGTGAATGAACTTGCTCTTATTTTTGAACGCATCGGGATTGATACGCATGAGGTACTTAGAAGCGGCTGGCACGAAGTGGAATTTTTTACCCTTTAAACCGGGGCTGGTTGGAGGCCATTGTATTGGTGTGGATCCATACTACCTTACCCATAAGGCTGAAAGTCTGGGTTATCATTCAGAAGTAATTCTCTCCGGCAGGAGAATAAATGATAATATGGGGATTCATATTGCTAATTCAGTAATCAAGTTGATGGCTCAGCATGACTTGCCGATCAACAAAGCGGACATCCTTATACTTGGCATAACGTTCAAAGAAAATTGTCCGGATATTCGAAACAGCCGGGTGGTTGACGTGATTAGGGAGTTGCAAAGCTTTGGCACCAATATCGATATATATGATCCTGAAGCAGACGCGGCAGAAGTCAAACACGAATACAATCTGACACTTATCAAGTTCTCTTACAAAAAAATATCATGCTATCATTCTTGCAGTAGGCCATCAGGTATTTAATACACTGGATTGGGAGTCGGTGAAGTATGAAAAGACTGTTGTCTATGATGTAAAAGGTATTCTTGAAAAAAATAAAATTACAGCCAGACTATAACTATGAATACAAAGAAAATTCTTGTCACAGGGGGCGCCGGTTATATTGGTGCTCATACGGTTGTTGAATTGATTAAGTCCGGATATGAAGTTGTAATTGTAGATAATTTATCAAGAAGTGATCGCACACTTGTTAGATGGGATTGAAAAAATAACTAGCCAAAAAATAAATTTTTTAGAGGGCGATTGCTGCGATAGAAAATTTATGACAAAAGTATTTGAATCCGCAGGCCCATTTTCAAGCGTATTGCATTTTGCAGCTTACAAGTCCGTCGGAGAGTCGGTTGCAAAACCTTTACTCTATTATCAGAACAACATAAATTCTTTGATCACAGTGGTTGAAGTCATGCAGGAGCATAAGGTTAACGACCTTATTTTTTCTTCCTCTTGTACAGTATACGGTCAGCCTGATCATATTCCCGTAGATGAAACCGCACCATTTAAAAGAGCGGAGTCAGCGTACGGTGCTACAAAGCAAATGTGTGAACGCATTTTGGAAGATGCTGCCGGTACAGGATTAAGAATAGTTTCATTGAGATATTTTAATCCCATCGGGGCTCATCCCTCTGCCTTAATGGGTGAAATTCCGCTTGGAACTCCTGACAATCTCGTGCCCTACATTACGCAAACTGCGGCAGGCGTCCGCGAAAAAGTTAACAGTCTTCGGCAATGATTATGATACACCCGGACGGCTCATGTTTGAGAGATTTCATTCACGTAGTTGATCTGGGGACAGCACATGTCAAGGCTATGCAATATTTATCTAAGAGATCAGAAAAAAAATTGTATGAAGTTTTTAATTTGGGAACCGGCATGGGAGTTTCGGTCCTTCAGTTAATTGAAAAATTTAAGGCTGTTACTAAGGTGGAGGTACCTTATGTCGATTGGGCCACGGAGACCAGGAGACATTGAGAAAGTATACGCTGATCCTACCAAAGTAAATAATACACTAGATTGGAAAGCGGAATTTAGCATAGACGAGTCGTTGCTCCATGCCTGGCAATGGGAAAAAAAAATCCGGAATATAAATTGATTGACTGACGACTGACTATTTAGAATGACGGCAATCTAAAATCGTCAAAATCGTATTGCTCTAATGAATAAAATCAAAATGGTGGATTTGCATACGCAATACCAGCGTATCAAAGATGAAATTGATGAGGCCATACAACATGTTTTAGCCTCCACGGCGTTCATTCAGCGGTCCGGAAGTAGAAGAATTTGCACAGGCTCTGGCGTGAATACACCGGTGCAAAATTCGTTATTCCCTGTGCCAATGGAACAGATGCCCTTCAAATTGCAATGATGTCACTTGGATTTAAGCCCGGTGACGAAATCATCCTTCCGGTGCACACCTATGTAGCAACGGCTGAAGTTGTCGCACTGCTAGGTCTGACTCCTGTTTTCGTTGACGTAAATGAAGATACTTTTAATATTGATGTCGGCCAGTTGGAAGAAAAAATAACCCAAAGAACAGTAGCCATTGTTCCTGTGCATCTTTATGGGCAATGTGCCGAAATGGAATCATTGCATAATATAGCAGCAAAGAACAACCTCTATGTGATTGAAGACGCAGCCCAGGCGCTAAGCGCTGATTATATTTTTACAGACGGAACAAAAAAGAAGGCGGGGACATTAGCGCCCATTGGCACAACATCCTTTTTTCCCTCAAAAAATTTAGGTTGTTTTGGAGATGGGGGTGCGCTATTTACCGACGACCACGCATTGGCTGAAAAAATTAAAATGATTGCTAATCATGGACAAAAAGTAAAATATCATCATGATGTCATTGGCGTGAATAGCCGGTTGGATACTTTACAGGCAGCAATTTTAAAAGTTAAGCTCAAGTATTTGGATGACTATACGCAAAAACGCAATGAAGTAGCTAACTACTATGACAATGTCTTACGGAACATTCCACAACTTGAAATTCCGTTTCGGGCATCCTATTCAACGCATGTCTTTCATCAGTATACAATAAAAATAAAAAATGGAAATCGCGATAATTTTAAGAAATATTTGATGCAGCAAGGAATACCAACCATGATATATTATCCAATGCCGTTACATTATCAAAAAGCATTTCGCAGAGAAGAATTTGGTGAAGGCTCGTTTCCCGTATCTGAAAACCTTTCAAAAGTTGTAATTTCGCTTCCTATTCATACTGAAATGTCCTTAGATCAGCTGGAATTCATTTGCAGTAAGATAAAACAATACTTTAATTCATGACAGAACTGAAAGGTTATTATGCCCACTCTACGGCGGTCATAGATGAAGGATGTGAGATTGGTGAGGGAACTAAGATCTGGCACTTTTCACACGTCATGCCAAGGTGTAAAATTGGTGAGCATTGTAACATAGGTCAAAACGTAGTTGTTTCACCCGAGGTGATATTGGGTAAGAATGTTAAAGTTCAAAATAATGTGTCGATTTATACCGGCGTAGAATGTGAAGATGATGTTTTTCTGGGGCCCTCTATGGTATTTACAAATGTTGTTAATCCTCGAAGCGCTGTTAATCGGAAAAATCAATATGTAAAAACGATTGTAAAGAAGGGTGCTACCATAGGAGCAAATGCCACCATTATTTGCGGAATTGAAATCGGCAGGTTTGCATTTATTGGCGCAGGGGCAGTAGTAACAAAATCGGTGGCAGACTATGCCCTTGTTATTGGGAATCCCGCTAAGCAGACAGGCTGGATGAGTGAATTCGGACATAAACTGTTGTTCAACAAGGACGGGATTGCAATTTGTATAGAGAGTAAGGGCACATATACACTAAACAAGGGGATTGTTTCCAAGGTATAAATGAAAACATTTGCACTCATAGGCGCTGCAGGATTTATAGCACCGAGACATTTAAAAGCGATAAAAGAAACCGGTAATAATCTTGTAGCGGCGCTTGATAAGCACGATAATGTAGGCGTATTAGATTCCTATTTCCCCACCGCAGATTTCTTCACCGAATTTGAGCGTTTTGACCGGCATCTTGATAAACTTAAGCGGAAGGGCCAAAAGATAGAATACATCTCCATTTGTTCCCCAAATTACCTTCATGATTCTCACATACGCTTTGCTCTACGTTACGGCGCTCATGCTATTTGTGAAAAACCATTGGTATTAAACCCATGGAACTTAGAAGCGCTAAGCGAAATAGAAAACGAAACAGGGGGAAAAGTTTTTACCATTCTGCAATTGCGGCTTCATCCCACTATAATTGCTTTGCGTGAAAAAATTAATCATGGTCCTGCAGATAAAGTATATGATGTCGAATTGAGATATATCACATCCCGCGGAAATTGGTATCAAAGCAGTTGGAAAGGTGACAACTCAAAAGCTGGAGGTATTGCAACTAATATTGGAATTCACTTTTTTGATATGCTCATCTGGATTTTTGGTACCGTTAAGGACCTTAAAGTACATCAATTAAAAGCTGATCACGCCTCCGGATATTTGGAGTTAGAAAAAGCAAGGGTAAATTGGTTTTTAAGTATCAATTATGATCATCTTCCTGAGGAAATAAAACGGTCTAATAAAAGAACCTACAGGTCTTTGATGCTTGAAGGAAAAGAAATCGAGTTCAGTGAAGGATTTACAGATTTACATACGAAAAGTTATAGTGAAATATTAAACGGAAACGCTTTCGGACTGAAAGATGCTAAGCCATCTATTGAGCTAGTGTACAAAATTCGAAATACCACATCCTCTGCTTAAAAATCAATTGAACTGACTTCAAAAATTCCAAGGTCCGAATTTATAAAAATGTTTAAATATTTAACGAAGGAAGTCAATAGGTTTGTAGATACAGAATCAAAGAAAATTCTGAAGAATATCGGATGGCTTTTTTTTGATAGGGTCTTCAGAATGGGAATGGGACTGGTAGTCGGCGCCTGGTTAGCCCGGTATCTAGGACCAACGGAATTTGGGACGTTTAATTATCTGCTTGCAACCATAGGGATTTTTACGCCTTTTGCTACGCTTGGGATGGAGAGTATGGTGGTAAAAGAATTGGTAGAAAACCCACAGCGCACGAGTATCATCATGTCAACAGCCATCACGTTACGTTTTTTAGCGGGGCTGGTTGCATTTACCATTTGTATTTGTATTTTTTTCTTTCTTAAACGAGATGAGCCCGGAACCTTCTATGTGGGATGTATTCTTGCATTAACGCTTTTAGCCCAGGCATTGGTCAGCATTGAACTATACTATCAGTCGCAGGTGGCTTCAAAGATTGCTGTAATTTCTCAAAGTTTAGCTTACATCCTGGTCAACATAATCAAAGTAGTGTTGATTTTGATGAAAGCAGATTTAATAGCATTTGCTGTTGTCACCACACTGGAAATGCTTCTCGGCGGATTGTTTATGACAGTATCGTATAAAAGAATAACAAAACAATCTCTTTCATTTGCCATAGATAAGGTATTAGCAAAACACTTACTGACAAAAGGGTGGCCCCTTATTTTCTCAGGATTTATGATCATGATCTATATGAGAATTGACCAAATCATGTTAGGGGAAATGGTTAACGATTACGAAGTAGGGACGTATTCCGCTGCGCTCAAGCTCTCTGAGATCTGGTATATCATTCCAACCATTATATGTAACTCCATCTTTCCTTCTATCATCGAAGCTAAGAGACTTGGGCAAGCAATATACTTTCAAAGAATTCAAAAATTATTTGATATTTTATTTTTTATAAGTTTGGGTATTGCGGTTTTTGTTTCGCTATTCTCTAATCTGATCATTGATATTTTGTATGGCACTCAGTTTAAAGATGCTGCAACAATACTATCCATTCACATCTGGACTTCGGTCTTTGTTTTTTTGGGCGTAGCCAGTTCGAATTTTTTTATCATTGAAAATTTGCAAATCAAAACATTTACAAGAACTGCATGGGGAGCCGTATTAAATATTACTCTTAATGTCATCCTTATTCCGAAGTATATGGCTGTTGGTGCGGCCGTGGCTACTCTCATTTCACAATTCTTTTCTTCCTATGGTTTTGATCTGTTGAGCAGAAAAACATATGTGTTATTTAGGATGAAGACCAGGTCGCTGTTGTTGATAAATTTTATAAAGGGTATTAGCAAACGAATTTAAATGCTAACAGTTATAGGTATATATGATCAAGACAATTTTGATCATCTGGAAAGACAAAGTAACAACGAGTACTTCTTGAGAAAGGTGCTTTTTGACCGTTGTTAATCTCTATTAAGCGATTTATTTTCAACAGAGTGATGATAGGATGGTCTAGAACAGTATTTTTAACTTTATAAAAATCAGGCTATAAATATATGACCGTAGAGACAAATTTTCATCTGTGGCTATTAATAGAAAATAGAAATTGTACCTTTATAATTTTAAAAGCTGTAAGAGGACTAACGATAAGTGACTCAGCAACAACTATGTTAGTTTGGCTTATTAAGTGAGTTTTAAATTTAGGTTGCCGTAATTGAATTTTAAAACATTATTTTATGATTGAATACATAAAGAAAAATGAACAAACCCTTTCCGTCATAATAAAGGCACAGTACAAAAGCGACGGCATAGAATTTTTTACTCCCGGTGATTTTTCTCAGCAATTAGGATACATGAATCGAAAGAAGGGGTATGCTATTCCTCCGCACACCCATAATCTCGTTGAAAGAAAGGTCACTTTAACGCAGGAAGTACTTTATATAAAATCCGGCAAGGTTAGAGTCGATTTTTATGACGAGGACCAACACTACCTGGAAAGTAGAATTGTTGAAAAAGGAGATGTTATTTTACTTGCTGCTGGAGGGCATGGATTTCAAATGTTGGAAGATTCTGAAATGATTGAGGTTAAACAAGGACCTTACTGCGGAGAAGAAGATAAGGTTAGATTTTCATCCATTGAAACCGATCAAATTGTTATCCATAATGAGTGAGCAGGATGTTTTTAACAAACAGTACAGCAAATATTATAGTCTGTTTTATGCAGAAAAAAACTATTCCTTAGAAGCTGATTATGTAGATCGTGTAATAAAACAGGTTCATCCCAAAGCTGCAAGAATTCTTGAATATGGTTCAGGAACCGGCGGGCACGGGCTGTTGCTAAAAAAGCTCGGCTATGATATTTTTGGTATAGAATTGAGTCCGGAGATGGCGAAAATAGCTACTGAAAAAGGATTCAATTGTAAGGTTGGTAACATGATTGATGTTCCAATTGATTCAAAATTTGATGTTGTTATTGCACTATTTCATGTTATCAGTTATGTTAATTCAAATGAGCAGTTGCTTAAATTGTTTAAGAACACACGACAACGGTTAGAGACAAAGGGAGTATTTTTATTCGACGCGTGGTTTACACCTGCGGTCATCTACCAGATGCCTGAAGTGAGAGTGAAAAAAGTTGAGGACGATGAGATAGTCATAACGAGACTCGCCCAGCCTCACCTAAATCATTTGATGAATGTTGTCGATGTCAATTATCATATTTTTGCTAAAAGCAAAGTCGACGGAACCCACGCTGAATTTAGTGAAACCCACAGTATGCGGCATTTTAGCATTCCTGAAATTGAGCTTTTAGCTAGTGCCAGTGGATTTTCTTTACTTAAAGCGGAGGAATTCTTATCTGGTCATGAACCGTCAATTAATACCTGGGGGGTAAATTTTATTTTACAAGCAATCTGATGAAAGAAAAAATTTCCGTCCCCGTCAATACGCCTCTCCTTTCCGGAAACGAAAAAAAATATATTATTGAATGCATAGATACCGGCTGGATTTCAAGCGAGGGCGAATTTGTAAAACAGTTCGAAAGTAACTTTACCTCTTACATAGGTAAAAAATACGGGATTAGTGTAGCGAATGGTTCTGCTGCGCTTGACATTGCAGTTCAAGCCTTAGGCATAGGAAAAGGTGATGAAGTCATCCTGCCTGCTTTTACCATAATATCGCCTGCCCTATCCGTTGTCCGCGCCAGTGCAAAGCCGGTCTTGGTAGATTGTGATCCTGACACTTGGAATATGGATGTAAGCCAAATTGAATCAAAGATCACAAAAAACACAAAAGCTATCATTGCTGTCCATATTTACGGATTGCCGGTGGACATGGATCCCATTCTCCGGCTTTGTCAAAAATATGGGCTCAAATTAATTGAAGACGCTGCGGAAATGATCGGCCAAACCTATAAAGGCAAGATGTGTGGAAGTTTTGGTGATATTTCTATTTTTAGCTTTTACCCAAACAAACATATCACAACGGGAGAAGGTGGCATGGTTCTAACAGATGATGAAGAGCTGAGAGACCTTTGTCAAAAATTGCGGAATCTTGCATTCGAGCCAGGTAGAAGATTCATCCATAAAGAATTGGGATGGAATTATCGTATGACTAACATGCAGGCAGCATTGGGCGTGGCCCAACTTGAAAATATTGAAAACCATTTGATTAAAAAAAGAGAAATAGGCGCTGTATATGCAGAGGGCTTTCGGAAATTAAATGGATTTCAGCTACCTCTCAAGTCTACACATTACGCTGAAAATATATATTGGGTGTACGGTTTGGTCGCGGAGACCGAAGAAAAATGTCTTAAGGCAATTAAATTTCTTGGCGACGCCAATATTGGAACGCGCCCGTTTTTTTGGTGTATGCATGAACAACCGGTTTTTTTAAAAATGGGTTTTTTTAAAAATGAAAAATATCCTAATTCGGAAAAAATTGCCAGGAATGGATTTTATATTCCAAGCGGCCTGGGGCTTACTAGCACCGAGTTGAAATATGTAATTGAAACATTGAATTCTTTCTAAGGTGAAGGTAGCTGTATTTTTAGGTAGTGCCATTAGTCCTTCGGTTGGGGGTAATTTCTCCTATCATGAAAAAATGATTCGAAGTATCGACAATCATAGTTTTAATAAAAAACTGGAGATGTGTTTTGTAGGACGTGTGCACCCAAGTAAAGTAGGTCTCAAAAAAGAATATTTTCAACTGGCTCCTAATTTTGTATATAAAGTATTCCGAGTTTTTGAAAAACTGACCATTACAAAATTTCTTTCTACTATTTTTTTTACAAATACAGACTTGAGTAATCGATGGGATGTTTCAGTATTACGAAAAAAAAAAGTGGATGTTATTGTATTCCCTAAACAATTTCTTAGGGAGGTAAAGAATTTTCCTTTTATATCAATGAATTGGGATGCGGGTCATAAATGTACATTTGCATTTCCTGAACTGTTGGAGAATTATGAGGACCGGGAACAGTGGTATCGTCTTGATATGCAAAAATCCCTTGCCATTTTTGTCGAATCTCAAAGTAGCAAGGAAGAATTTGCGCACTATTTTTCAATTCCCGAAAACAAAATTGAAATTGTTCCTCTCTTTGCGGGGGGAGTTGTTGATCTTAAGCTGAATGAAAATGAGCAGGATGAAATTCTTCAAGCATTGGCTCTTAAAAAACTTTCTTACTTTTATTATCCAGCCCAATTTTGGGCTCATAAAAATCACTATAATTTAATCCTTGCATTTAAGCAACTTGTTTCAGGCATTGAAAACAATAAACCGAAACTGGTTCTCTCCGGATCCGATAAAGGAAATAAGGAATATATTTTGAACCTTATACGGCGTACGGAATTGCAAGAACATGTAATAACGCTAGGCTTCATTAGCAATGAAAAAGTTTATACCCTGTATAAGAATGCCATTGCGCTAGTTATGCCTACATTTTTGGGACCTACTAATATGCCCCTTCTTGAAGCCCAATCTTTGCAGACAGCGATCATTTGCAGCGATCTAAAAGGGCACAGAGAAATTTGTGGTAACGGCGCATTATATGTTGACCCCGTTGATGCAGAGAAATGGCAGCAAGCCATGCAATCATTGTTAAGCGAAGAAAATAGAACAGAACTTGTAAAAAGAGGCGAGCAAGTGAAAAATCAATCTACATTCAACATAACAAGTGCCATTGAGAAATTTGAGGAGGCATTGATTAAATTTATTCCCATTAGAAAGACATTCTCTTAGAATTATTAGTTAATAATATTTAGTGGACTTCATCAAAACACCTATAGGAATCGTCAAGAACCTGCTTCGTTCCGTAGGTATTGACGTGGTTAAGTATGACATGTATCATTCCGAGGATGTATTGATCCATACTATATTAAAAAACTTTAACGTTAACACAATTCTTGATGTGGGCGCAAATGAAGGCCAGTATGCGTCGCAAGTACTAAAGCAAGGTTTTACGGGAAAAATTTTCTCTTTTGAGCCCATCTCGGCCGTATATAATATTCTTGAAAAAAAAGCTGCTCGATCACCCCAGTGGTCTGCATTTAACCTTGGAATTGGAAGCAGAGAAGAAGAAACGATGATCAACGTTTCTGAAAATTTGGTTAGTAGTTCAATCTTTAAGGTTAATAATGAATCGACTAGCGCAAAGCCTCAAACTAAGGTAGTCCGTCAAGAAAAAATAAAGATAACGACGATAGATAATTTCTTTGCTACCAAAGGTTCTTTTGAAAAAAACGTAATGTTGAAATTGGATATTCAGGGTTTTGAGTTGGAAGCTCTAAAGGGCGCAATAAAAAGTATGCCTTTAATAAAATTAATTCAGTGTGAACTATCCTTTGTTCAGATTTATGACAACATTCCTTTGTTTGGTGAGGTAATTGAATTTGTTGAAAAAAATGGATTTGAAGTTTTTACGATAATTCCTGGTTTCAGAGATAGCCATTCCGGAAGGATGTTTCAGGCGGATGGGGTTTTCGTAAAAAAATGAAATTGATCAGTGTATTAATTTGGTTTACCTATTAAAAATTATAAATAGTTTTTTTGTAATACCCATTTTATTAAATCCTTGTCCTTTTTCAATTGATCCTGATGAAATTGATACCCTGCATAATAAGATTTGAGTATTTTTGATTTTAAGGATTTCCGAAAAAATAATTTAAGGGTTCTGATTTTGTTAAGGTTTGTCTTAATCCAATTTTTATTTTTTCCGAACATAATTTCTTCACGAGTATCCGTATACGATTGAGATACGCCTGACATAAATGCCCGTTTTTTTATGTATTCTAAATTCAATCTGGATTCAGGCACCCAATGTTTTACTGAAGCCTTTGGATTGTAAATAATTTTATAACCAAGTTTCCTAACTTGGCGAGCTACAAATGTCTCACCATCTCCTCTGAATTTCATTAAAGATTCAGGTATTCCATCGGGGTGAAAACCTTGTATTTGTAATAATAAATCCTTCCTTATTGAGAAATTACATCCAAAAACAAAGTCGGGTTCAATTTCCATGAGAGCATCTCCCAAGTCCAATAGACTGTAGTAAGTCAAATATCGACCATGCTCTACTTTCTCCCATAAATCCTCTAGCCATCCCGGAGGGCTGGATTCATATAAAGGAAGGTCCTTGCCTCCTACAAGACCTACCCTCTCATCAAGAAAAGATTCGTGTACCCCTTCCAGCCATGAAGGGAAAGCTTCTATATCATCATCCGCATAAATCAAAATTTTACCTTGAGATACTCTTAAACCAGCGTGCCGCCCTTCGTGAAGCCCTGGTTTTTCTTCGTGTACGTATACTATATTTTGGAACCTTCCGTAATATTCGCCAGCTATTTTTGATGTGGCATCAGTTGATCCATTATCCACAATAATTATTTCAAAATGTTCCTGCTGATATGTTTGGGCTAAAATTGATTTTAAAGTTCTATTTAATAATAAACAACGGTTTCGTGTTGGAATGATTACTGACAATTGAATCATTTTGCTATGAATTTTACAAATATTCTATTGCAAGATTCCTCACTGGAAAGGAAAAGATTATTTTTATAATAATTATATATAAGGCCCCTAACTCGCTGGCTGTTTAAAATAAAAAACCTGTTCCCTAACAAAAAGTCAAGAATTTTTTTTTGTTTATTTCCTTTCTCAAAAGGTACAATTTCTGCAACATCAAAATAGGATTCAAAACATTTAATAAGGGACTTGGTGGAGAAATGTCTGTAATGTTTATACTCCACTGCTTTATTCAGATGAGGGACGGTGACATATAATATACCCTTCGTACCTAATAGTTTGGGAATCGACTGTATAAACTTTTCGCTTTCTTCAGGGTTAATGTGTTCAAAAACTTCCATCAAAATTGCAAGATCAAATTTTTGTTCTATAGTTTGCGCGTTAATATCCAATTGAAGATAATTTCCTTTAGGATTCATGCTCTTAGCTAATTGAATTGCCCGTGTTGAATAATCGATACCTAAAATATGAGGTGAAGAAAAATTCTTCTGAATCTCGTATACCAACCGTCCATCTCCACACCCAATGTCAATTATACTTTTAAAGGTTTCAAGTTTTAATTTATCCAGAATAAATTCAATGGTTGAAACATAATTTATCCCCCATGAATCATAATAACACTGGGTAAATCCATTTCTAAATTGACTAACATAATGATAAGGAAATGAGTATTCGTCATCCTGTAGTTGCTGTAAGTTATCCATGTTATTTGACTTTCTTTTTATAAGCTATATCGATTACTTCAAGGATGAAATTTTTATAGGGCAGAAGCAGCAGGAGATATAAGATGATGCCAACAAACACGATCATAAAATTATACACTAATCCGTGAAAGCCATTTTCCGAGTTCTTGAAAAGCAAAATAAAGGCAGTCATTAAACCCGCTCCCAAAAAGACATACTTTAACTCAATAAAAATTTGTAAGGTAGGAATTGTTAAAAACTTTGAGGAAAAGTAAAGATAAATTGGTATGGTGATAATCACTAGCGCGAGTCTCGCCCATAAAAAACTTTCTAGTCCCATTTGTGAAGTAAAAATAAATGTTGGCAGGTAGTAAAGCGTACCGATGAGCATGATTCGAACCACCACGCTCACTTTGCCTTTTGCCCTAAAGGCTTCTGTGTTAGATGCGATAAGCCATGAAAGGGCTTGCGAGAGACCTAGAATCATGATGACAAGCTCTATTCCATTCCATTCCTCGCTGAGAAAAGCATGGGTGATTATATCGGCTGTGGAAAATAAAAGACAACCAATTAAGGAAGCTAGTATGATAACTATTTTAGTTGCATTCCTGAAGATTTTAGAAAACATTTCCGAGTCGAATTGATATTCTGCTAACGTGGCGAATAAAACGGGAAAAATAGGACTTAAGATAACAGCATATAATGAGGCAACTATTAATCCGCCCGTGCGATACAAGCCAAGATCAAGAGAACTCAAGTAGTAACCCACTACCACGGAATCAAACCACAGATAGAACCAGCTTAATATACCTTCTGTGGTTGACCACAAACTGAAACGAAGGGCTTTCCTAAAAATATGAACTTCGAATTTCAACGTTGGTTTCCAGGTTGAATTATAAATCAAAATGAAACATTGCACAACAGCTGCACCCACTGTTCCAAAAACAAGCGCCCAATAATTAAAATCCAAAATTGCCAGAGGAATGGAGATAAGAGGTATTACCGCGGCAGGTATGGCGCGCGCAAAAAACAAAGATTTGAAATCAAGTTGCTTTAATAATAGAGAAGAATAAACTGAATTTATTGAAGTGATAAGAATAAGGACTCCCTGAACCCTTATCACCGTTGATGCATGAGGGGAGTTAAAGATCAGAGCAAGCCTGTCTGAAAAGGCAAATACCAGGAGATAAAGCAGCATGCTCATTCCCAGGTTATACCAGAAAGCAACATTTGTAATAGCCGATGTATCCTCCTGATTTTGGACAATTGCTTTGCTAAAACCCTGGTCCCACAGAATTTGACAAAATGCCGTTATTATTATAGGAATTGTGGCTATTCCGAAATCTTGAGGCGACAAAATTTTAGCTAATAAAAAATAGGTAATGGGGGTAATGGCTTTTGAGGTGACTTCCGATAAAGTAGACCACTTGGAAGCCTTTATGATTTGATACTTTATATTTTTAGACATGTTCTCTGCAACATATAGTATTGGGCAAACAATTAACCCCTCATCGGAGATTATTTTTTAGGCTGATCAGACGGCTAAAATAAATGGCAACAAAAAATTGGCAAACAACTAACCCACTTATCTATTTCCGCATATTCATAATGGCGCCCAGGTTGTAAACACACTTTGATAAGAATCTTAAATCAAGGTCAAAAAATTGCATTTTTTCTATTCCATTCCCAATTTTCAGAACCTTCATTTGGCTTTAAAGGTAAAGGATGGATCTAAATTTGTTTTTTTGACCTTAAATGAGAAGGATAGAATGTTTTAACTATTTTTGTTAGATTCAACTGATTATGTACAGACCAGATCAAGTAGTTTGGGACAAAGGTGCGGCAAGGCATCTATTATCCCGGACCTTAATGACCTTCAACAGGACTGATGTAGATTTTGCTTTATCAATGAATCTAGAAGATTTTATTGAGAACTATCTTTTGAAGACCTTGCCCGAACCAGAAGCTCCAGCTTCTTGGGCTGATACCATTCCTGAGCCTTTAAATGGCCCTCACAATGACATCTATCTTGATGAGCTTAGCCGCTGGTATGTTAAACTTCTTTATAATCATTCGTATTCATTCCAAGAACGAATGATGCTTTTTCTTCATAATCACTTTACCAGTGAGGCGAGAAAAGCCTTTCAAATTCAGCGAATCTATCAACAATCTAAATTATTAAGAAATAGTGTTTTCGGGGACTTTAAGCAACTAACGAAAGACATAACCATTGATCCTGCGATGCTTGTTTATTTGGATGGTTCAACAAATACCAAGGACTCGATAAATGAAAATTATTCAAGAGAATTGCTTGAGTTATTTACAATAGGGATTGGTAATTACACACAAGAAGACATTAAACAGGGCGCTTTGGCGCTTACGGGATGGAAGGTTCCTGATAAGAGTCTTTCAGCCGCTTTCGATATTAAATACCACTATACCGGTAGCGTTAATTATTTAGGGAAAACGGGAAATTTTAGTTACGCTGAGATAGTCGACATAATTTTTGAAAAGCCGGCAACCGCGAATTTTATATGCAATAAATTATGTTTAGAATTCATTTCTCCTAAGCCTCAAAGTAGCTTTGTGGAAGAGCTTTCAGAGATTTTTATACAAGGCAATTATGAACTAAGACCAGTTCTTGCACACATGTTTTCGTCGCCTTATTTCTTCGATGAAGGAAATAGATATACAAAAATTAAGAACCCCGTCGAATTTACCCTTTCCACGATTCACCTATTTAATCTTGAAATTACAAATTACGGGACCATCAAACATTTCTTATTAAGGCAAGATCAAGAATTGTTTAACCCTCCCGATGTAAAGGGCTGGAGAGGTCAACGCAAGTGGATAAACTCTACCACCTATGCTATCAGAAATGCATTTGCAAACATGCTATTTTACGGAAAAGACTTGGCGCAAAATACCTATGAACCAGTAGTGGATGTACTTTCTTTCGCAAACAAGTTCGACTCTCGCAACGATGCAGTTAGTTTAGTAGAAGACATTTGTAATCATTTATTTCACTATCCGGTTTCAGAAGAGCGCAAAACTTTTTTGCTTGGCTTTTTAACAGAAGGAAATGATCCCTCCTACTGGTCAATTGATTCTGAGAATGCAGCAGAAAAACTTAGAAAGTTAATTCATTCCGCTATTACTTTTCCTGAATTTCAACTTCACTAAAATGAAAAGACGGCAATTTATTGAACGAATAGGATTATTAACTGGATCGGCAGGTCTTAGCCTCAGTGGTGTTCCAATTCGCGCTTTTGCTAATCCTTTTATTAGGGCTCAGGATGATGATAACATTCTTGTATTTATTCAGCTGGCCGGCGGCAACGACGGCCTTAATACCTT
The DNA here is from genome assembly GCA_963837415.1 of uncultured Bacteroidota bacterium. Lineage (GTDB taxonomy): Bacteria > Bacteroidota > Bacteroidia > Cytophagales > Cyclobacteriaceae > Chryseolinea. The sequence continues at coordinate 1,989,806 of CAWING010000013.1, forward strand.
AGTTCCATTTGAAGATGACGCTTATTATAAAAATCGTCCGACGTTGGCCCTTCCCAAAAACCAACTCCATCCTATAACTAATACATTGGGCTTTAACCCAAACATGGAGGGGTTTGCTTCATTGTTCAAGGAAGGTAAAATGTCGATTATTCAAAATGTAGGATATGAAAACCCCGATCGTTCACATTTCAAATCGATGGATATCTGGAATTCTGCTTCTGATCCGGAGCAGGTAAAAGAAACCGGATGGGCTGCACGTTATTTATCTTCTTTGCCTGAGAACGGAACTGCGAATAGGACCTTTCCGATGGCGGTTGAGTTAGGATGGTTTGGGTCACTGCTGCTTGAAGAAACTAATTTTTCTCATGGCCTGTACATGAATAGTTTGGAAGAATATTTGGCTATAACCAAACAATACATAAGCCCGTCAGACTCTGATAGTTTAAGTGTAGCTGATTTGGAGTTTGATTACATCAATTATATTGCTATTCAATCGAATAGTTTTGCTTCGAGAATTTCAGAGGTATCTAAGTCAGGAAAAAATCTTGTTCCTTATCCTGATTCTTTTTTGGCCAGACAATTATCCATTGTTTCGAGGTTAATATCAGGTGGGCTAGAAACCTCTGTCTATACAGCTAAACTACAAGGCTTTGACACTCACTTTCTTCAAGCTGAACCACATGCACGGTTATTAAAAGAGACGTCCGAAGCCGTTGTCGCTTTTCAAAGCGATCTTCAAGCCCTGAATATTTCTAAAAAGGTTACTATTCTTATTTATTCTGAATTTGGTCGCAGACTCTTAGAAGGTTCCTTTGGAACGGATCACGGAACAGCCGCCCCAATTTTTGTTATTGGTGATTCTGTTAGAGGAGGAATTATCGGAACTAATCCTGAGTTGAGTAATCTCGATTCGAATGGAGATCTAAAATATAAATACGATTATAGACAGGTTTATTCTACAATTTTAATGGATCATCTTTTTGTTTCGGAATCAAATACTTCAAACCTATTGGGAAATAATTATCCAACTTTACCCATTTATAAAAACAGCATTGAACCTTACCCTCCCCACTTATTTGACATCGAGCACATATACCCCAACCCTACCTCTAGTGACCTGAATATTACTTTTGGAGTGACTGAAAAAAGTTTCGTGGTAGTGAATTTGTATGGTTCAAACGGCAATCATGTGTCAACCTTTTTGAATAAGATTTTTTTCTCAGGAAAGCATACAGTTCGAATAAATTGCTTCTCTTTAATGCCAGGTTCTTATCATCTTGTCTTAAATGTAAATGGTAAAAATATGGGTAAGACGTTTATTAAAGTATAACTTTTAATCTAGATAATTTTTTTATTAAAGCCCCTTCCATCTGCATTTATAAGTAATGCCGCAACAATATATCGGTTTTAACGCGTCGAACTATTTGTAACTTATTTTTTTGTAAAAATGAAAGAAGGTGGATTGAGGCTGAAAGGATATGTCAGGGAATTTGTGCGAGAGAAGCCCCTTATTACAATTATCACGGTGGTTTTTAATGGAGATAGATCTATTGAAAATACTATTCTTAGCGTGCTGAATCAGGTCTATAGTAATTTAGAATATATTATAATAGATGGAGGAAGTACGGATAATACACTGGAAATAATCGCGCAGTATAATGATCAGATCGATTATTGGTTGAGTGACATTGACGAAGGAATTTATGATGCTATGAACAAAGGGATAAAATTGGCTAGGGGTGAATGGGTTAATTTTATGAACTGTGGAGATCGATTTGCTTCCAAGGATGTATTATCGCTATTTTCAGTTACCCAATATGACGCAGATATTATTTTTGGTGATGCTATCGTAGAGTATGATAAGTTTCAAAGCTTGTTTAGAAGAGTTCCTTTGAAAAAGATGTGGAAAAGGATACCCTTCTGCCATCAAGCGTCTTTTACCAGAAGAGAGTTAATGAGGCAATGTAATTTTGACCTTGAATATAGGTTAAGTAGTGATTTTGATTTTCTTTACAAAGCTTATTTGGCAAATAAAAAATTTGAGTACGTCAATAAAATAATTTGTTTTTTTGATTTCAAAACTGGAGCAACTAAGAGCGATGCATTTAGATCCATATACGAACGAAGGCATTCCGTATTAAGTAAAAGTTACAGCATCAAAAAGTGGTTTTATTATAATCTTTTGATCTTTTACATTTATCTTACCTTCAACTTGAAAAAACTTTTGGGTGATAAACTAACGGCATGTATAACGCGATTATTAAAAGCGTAATATCTTATCTGATCATCGCGTCAATTTTTATCATGGGGAACCCAATATTGGAAATGGGTTTTTTCCTTTATTGGTACCATCTCGTCTATATTTTATTTGCTGTTTATGCGATTTTCATTTATCATTCAATAGACGCAAAGATTTTTCAGGTTCTTTTACTGATTATTGTGTACTCTCTGCTTACTTATCAATACGAAATTTCTCTCGTGTTAAAGCAGCTTATCAATATAACATTTACATTTTTTATATTTTATAATTTTATCAAACATGAAAAATTTGATTTCGAAGAAATTTTTAGAAAGTATATTGTTTTTTCCAAGGTAGTTTTAGTATTGGGATTTATTCAAGTATTCTTATTTAGTCTAAAGTTAGAAAGATTGTTTTTTTTAGGTTTCCCCTTTCTTGAAGGAACTAATATTAACATTCGCATGCAATCTATTACACAAGAACCTTCGTTTCTTGCCAATACTTTTGTCCCGATAGTATTTTTAAGCTTTTATAACCTGATGCATAGGGATGGTTTTTTTATCAATAAAAAGTGGAGCCTGCTATTTATTATTGGTTATATTTTAACTTTCTCCATAATAGCTTATCTCAGCATCATCATTATGTTGCTTGCTCTTTATTTTAAGGTTTTCACCTTCAAAAAATTATATTTTTTGCTTTTGTTTTTTTCAGGGCTCTTTTTCTTTGCGCTTCTTGCCTATCAAAACGTGGAAGGTATGAGGATGCGGGTGGATGATACACTTTATGGAGTCATGAATGGAATTGTTAAAAACGAAGGTTATCAAAAAATCAATCTTAGTACGTATGCATTGCTTTCAAACGCTTATGTAACTAAGCAAAGCTTACAGGAGCATTTTTTCACTGGTTCGGGTCTCGGTACTTATTCAGCCACGTATGATAAATATATTCCTGTACCTTTGAAATTATTCTTTGTGATTAATAACGAAGAGGCAGGCAGTTTGGCCTTGCGGCTTTTGTCGGAAACAGGGGTAATAGGTTTTTCAATATTTTGTTTCTTTCTCTTCAAGCACAGGATTAGAGCCAAGCCCTATTTTTCATCAGATCAGAAGTTCCTTTGGGTTTTAAACGCAAGCATCTTTGTGTTGACAATGTTGTTACTTTTGAGGAGTGGTGACTATACAGCAAATGGTAGAATACTTTTTTTCTTAATCTATTATTATACGTATAGTATTATGAAGAAAGAAAAAATAAGTCAATCAGTACCGTCTTTAAGTTCAAAAATTTAAGAAGTAATGAGTTAAAAACTATCCTCTTAATACCCTACGGTTAAGGAGATTTATTGAGATGATGTTTGAGTTTATATATATATAAGTATATTATATGTTATTGTTTGCTGAAATAATTTAGTGATGAGTGCTTTTAAAACGCTAGACTTTTTTGGTTTTGTTAGGTTGATACGGGATTTAGTGTTCACCAAAATTTTTTACCCACACTGTAGAATAATCCGACATCCAATTTACATACGAGGCAGAAAATACATGGATTTAGGATCGGGATTAACCACGGGGATTAATTTACGAATAGATGCATTTCCGCAAAGGACAGGGACTGAAGGGACCGTATTACGGATTGGCAAAAATGTTGAAATCAATGATTACGTTCATATTGCTGCCGTTCATAAAGTAGAAATAGGGAATGATGTTTTAATCGCTAGCAAAGTATTTATAACGGACCACAATCATGGAATATATGATGGTGAAAATCAATCCCATCCGATGGAGCCTCCAAGAGATAGAAAGCTCTTAGCTAAACCTGTACATATCGAAGATAATGTTTGGATTGGCGAGTACGTAACAGTGCTAGCTGGAGTTACCATAGGTAAAGGCTCCATTATCGGTGCATTGTCCGTTGTTACTAACGATGTTCCTCCTTACACTATCGCAGTCGGTATTCCAGCCAAGGTGATCAAAATTTATAATGAAGAAAAGAGATTATGGGAGAAGGTATGACCGATAAAAAAAAATTGATCATTTCCGGGATAAATTTTTTTGAAGGCGGGCCCTTATCCTTACTGAAAGATTGTCTTTCCTATTTAGATGAAAGTAATTATGCCGCCAGCTATGATATTGTAGCTTTGGTAAGTAAGGTATCTCTTTATCAAGATCTAAAAGTAAGAAGGATTAAATTTATTGAGTTCCCTTCTGCCAGAGAAAATTACATCAAAAGACTTTTTTATGAATATTATTACTTTTTTAAATTATCCAAGGAATGGAAGCCGGACTTATGGTTTTCATTGCATGATATTACTCCGAATGTGATCTCAAAAAAACAAGTTGTTTATTGTCATAACCCTGCACCTTTCTATAGCCTATCATTTAAGGAATTTTTGTTAGAACCTAAATTTGGTTTCTTTAACCACTTATATAAGTTTGTTTATAGAAAAAATATTAAACGAAATGCGTTCGTTATTGTGCAACAAGATTGGTTACGAGAAAAATTCGCTACGCTTTTTAAGATTGATAAAAAAAAAATCATAGTAGCTCATCCAAACGTTGCTCCACTTTTTCCCTATTTGAAAAGTCCCACAGAAAAAAAAATATTTATCTTTCCTACTCTGCCTAGAGTTTTTAAAAACATCGAGATTCTAGGAGAATCTGCAAGCTTACTGCACAAAAGGGGAATCTCTAACTTTGAAATCATCATAACGATACACGGAACCGAAAATAAATATGCAAAGTGGATTAAAAAAAATTATGGGCATTTGACAAGCTTACGTTTTATCGGTAAACAAACACGCGAACGAATTTTTGAACTTTATGCTAAGGCAGATTGCTTAATTTTTCCTTCCAAACTTGAGACTTGGGGTCTACCAATTTCAGAATTTAAACAAACTAACAAACAAATTTTACTTGCTGATCTTCCTTATGCCCATGAAACTATTGGAGACTATGAAAGTGTTTGTTTTTTTGACCCCTTAGCAGAAGTCGATCTAGCCAATAAAATGGAGTATATCATCACTCACGATAAAATAATAAGTAAACCGGGCCTAAAAGAAATAATAAGTCCTCCAATGGCTAACAATTGGGATGAATTGTTTCAAATCATCTTGCAATAAATTATTATAGGTTTAAACAAATATACCCTTTGAAATTTGCACCTTCCACCCATGGTTGAATTATTCTCCTTTTTTAAAAATATTCGAAAGTATAACCGGGTTGAGTTTCATGAAAATTTAAATGACTCGTTACTGGCATTCATCCTAATTGCCATGCCACTCTCTATTAAAGTGACAAACTATATACTATTTCTTCTGGCTTTAAATTGGCTTTTGTATTTCATTGTTGTCAGAAAAAAGAGGATGGTCCCCAAGGGATTTTTATCGATTGCAATAAATATAGCTCCATTTTTATTTGCCGTTATTTCACTAGTCTACTGTATGGAGTTGATAAAAGGATTGCATGCGATTGAAAAATTTTTACCTCTTTTGGCTTTTCCAGTCATTTTGGCTACCATGGGCACAAAAAAAGATAAGCAATTCTTTTTAAGAATTTTTGCTTTCACACTGCTCTTGATAAGTATTACTTGTTTTATATATGGTTTATACAATTTCATTTTTGTCGCCGAAAATAAACAACTTTTGGTGGGCGATTTTTTCAATAGTGTTCAAACCAGATGGAATGCGTTAACGAATGTGAGCTTGATGAGGCCATTTTCGATTAATCCCATATACATGTCATTGTATGTGTCGCTTGCTTTTTATATTCTTCTTTTTGAAAAATTCTCCAGCCGTATAGTTAAAGTATTGGTTATTTGTTTTTTGGTTCTTTTTCAATTCTTAGTCGGAAGCCGGATTGGATTATTCGCATTCTTCATCGCACTCATAGTGGTGTTGTTTCAATTGAGAACTATAAATAACAAATTGTATTTTTCAGTTTTCGCCTCGCTAATTTTTGTTCTTTCAGTTATAATAATTTTTCTTAATCCAGTGCTTAAAAAGAGATTTATAACTGATTTGTCGGCAGTATATCCATCTGAAACTGTTGAAGGATGGAATGCCTTAAATATCCGTGTAGCAATTTGGGACTGCTCTTTAAATAGCATTGAGCGATCTCCCATTTGGGGTTATGGGGTGAGCTCACAGTATGCTGTTCGGGAAAAATGTTATACAAAAAATTATTCATTTTATGGACCTTATGGCACAGACCTGAATTCTCATAATCAATATCTTGAATTTGCACTAATCGGGGGCGTGTTGTTGCTCGCGTTATTCATAGTACAACTAGCATATTCCATTAAGACCGCTATTCGCACTAGGAGTAGATTACATTTAATCTTTATTGTTCTTTTCGTAGTAATATGTTGTGGCGAGTCTCTACTTGAAACCCATAAGGGAATTGTTTTTTTTGCTCTTTTTAATAGTTTATTCATCTACAGTAAAAACAGTGAAACAAATGCTTGACATTACGGCTTCAATTGTTTTGTATAAAAATGAAAGAATAGAGTTGAAAAAAGCGATTGATAGTTTTCTGGGTACATCGCTTAATGTAAAACTTTATTTGCTGGATAATTCACCGACGGATGATTTAAAAACTGTTATTGTTGATTCAAGAGTCGAATACGTTTTCAACAACGGCAACGCAGGCTTTGGAAAGGCTCATAATATTGCCTTAAAAAAAGTTTTGGATACTTCGACGTATCACTTAGTACTCAATCCTGATATTTACTTTCCAACAGCAACACTAGAGAGACTCAAAAATTTCATGGATGATTATCCAGCAGTGGGTTTGGTATTGCCAAAAGTTTTATTTCCGGATGGAACACTTCAACGTTTATGCAGACTGCTGCCAACACCAACGGATTTGTTCTTCAGAAGATTTATGAAGTGGCATACAAAAAATATTGATTATTATTATGAAATGCACTTTGCAGATTACAATACCATGTTTGAGGCGCCGTTTTTATCCGGATGCTTTATGTTTCTGAGAACCGAAATTCTAAAAGATATCGGCTTCTTTGATGAAAAAATATTTCTTTATTGGGAAGACTTGGACTTATCGAGAAGAGTTCATGCCAAGTACAAAACAGTATATTATCCCAACGTATTTATTTATCACGGATATAAGAGGGGAGCTCATAAAAGTTTAGCCCTTTTACTTATAAGTATAAAAAGCCTTTTATATTATTTCAAAAAATGGGGGTGGATCGATCATGAAAGGGAAAAAATAAATCGGAGAATTATTGATTCGCATTTGAAAAATCAAACTTTACCAATATAGCCTTACTATTATAACCTTAAGTTTAAACTTGAGACAAACAACTCACTGATAAATAAAAATGTAATACATTTGAGACTTAGAAATAAATAACCCATGCTTAAGAAATTATTGTTCAAAAAGTTGTTATGAATGGAAAGAGTATTCTGCTTGGATTAAATGAAATTAATTTCGAGTTTGTTCAGGCGTACATTAATAATGGTTATCTCCCTAATTTCAAACAGCTTTTTTCAACACATGGGTATAAAAAAACCACGTCAGAAAAAAGCTATGAGCTTCTTGAGCCTTGGATACAATGGGTAAGTATTCATACGGGTAAAATGTATGAAGATCATAAGGTCTTTCGATTGGGGGATATAGCATTCCGAAACGATTTGAAACAGCTTTGGGAGATTGCGGAAGAAAAAGGCCATACAGTTGGTGCAATCTCACCTTTCAACGCAAAAAATAATCTTAAAAAACCCGCTTTTTTTGTTCCAGACCCCTGGACCCAAACTCCTCCAAGCGGGAATCCGATTCTGGTAAAGCTTTCAAAAGCTATTTCAAATGCCGTTAACAACAATGCTAATGATAAACTTACCAAAGACTCCATTTGGTCGTTGCTCAAAGGCTATATCGCATTTGTGTCGCCTTCAAGATATTTACATTACCTCAGCATGATCCCATTTAAGCTGAGAAAAAAATCTACTAAAGCCGCCGTACTGGATAATATACTAGCCGATACTTTTCTAAGCTTGTGGAAAGAACATAAACCTGACTTTTCTTCCCTTTTTCTGAATTCCGGAGCACACATTCAGCATCATTATATGTTCAATTCAAAGGTTTATAAGGGAAGACAGAGGAATCCGGATTGGTATTGCCCGAGCGATGAAGATCCGATGCTCGATATTCTTATTGAATATGACAACCTATTGGGCCGGCTGATGAAATTAAATTGTCGTCTATTTATTGCAACAGGCCTTCATCAAAAGGCTCATACTGAAACCACGTTCTACTGGCGATTAAAAAATCACACGGAATTTTTGCTAGCCGTAGGTATAAGTAACATAGTCTCTGTTGTCCCGCGTATGAGCAGGGATTTTCTAATCGAATGTGCGACACAGGCAGATGCCAAAAATGTACAAGATATCCTGGCGTCCATTACGGCGGAGCGGGATGGTGGAAGAATTTTTGATGTGGATAATAGGGGAAAAAGTTTATTTGTTGAACTGATTTATCCTCATGAAATAAAAGATAATTTCAAGATTGTAATGCCTGGAACAAAAACAGATATCGACCTATCAAAGCATGTTTCATTCGTAGCGATCAAAAACGGCGAGCATGATGATGTTGGATATTTTATTGATACTAAAAGAAAATTTTCTTCTGAAGATCAGATCCAGGTAAAAGATGTATTTACTGAAATTGTCGCCTCTTTTTAGGCAATTCCAAAACGTGGGTCCTTACTTTCTACTTTTGTTGTTATTATCTAAAAAAGTAACGGAATCAATAGATGAAAATTGATTTTGAATACGGGGCTGAAATCCGGCTAATAAAGTAACTACACCTTCAGTTGGCGTTCATTTACGATCACCGGATTTTTAATTCACCTTGATCTCAGATTGCCTAAGAAACCCTTTTACTAAAATAACAGTCTGAAATCAAAGATTTATAAAGCGAACGATTGAAGTGTAGAATTTAAGCATTTAGATGGTGCTAAAGATATTGGGAACTCGAGGAAAGGGAAATATTATGGTCGCGAATAGTAGACTTCTTTAGAAATTACCTCAAATTTCATTTGAATCCTTATTTTTGATGTCAGACTTGAAATTATGGCCATTCAATTAGCAGCGGCAATTACTTCTTTTGTAATATGCTTTTTTGATTGTCCCTGTAATTATTAAGTATTCGTTACGGAAAAATCTTGTTGATATCCCTGGCAGAAGAAAAATTCATAAAAAAGTAACTCCCTCCATGGGGGGCATCGCTATTTTTATCGGATTCTTCATCTCATCTCTTATTTGGAATGAAAATCTGGAGGATGTGGCAAAAATAAAATTCATTTTAGTAGCGCTTTTTGTCATCTTTTTTATTGGTGTGCGCGACGACCTTGTTCCTTTAAGGGCTACCGTGAAATTAATGGGGCAGATCATGGCAGCATCATTGCTAATTTTCTTATTTGATCTCCGGATTAAAACATTTTATGGATTGTTCGGAATTTATGAGCTACCCGACTTGGTAAGCTACCTTATTACCTATCTAACAATTATTGTTATAACAAATTCTTTTAACCTCATCGATGGTTTGGACGGATTGGCTGGAACGATTGCTATAGTAGCCCTTTTGGCATTTGGGATTTGGTTCTTCCTGGTAGGGGACAGAATTTTTTCAATCTTAGCCTTTGCTATGTTGGGCTCTATCTTCGCTTTTCTCATTTTTAATTGGGAACCATCAGAGGTTTTTATGGGCGATACGGGTGCCCTGGTCATCGGAATGATGCTGGCTATTTTGTCCATTCATTTTATTAATACGAATTATAACCTGCCCGCCATGACGCCCTACAAGTTCAATGCCTCCATTGGCACGGCAGCCTGCATTATCATTATTCCCTTGGTCGACACACTCAGAATTGTGATTCTTAGGATCTCTAAAAAACAATCGCCCTTCCATCCCGATAAAAGTCACGTGCATCACGCCATTATGCGGTTGGGTATGCGCCATGGCCAAACTACATTAATTCTTGCCGCAGTACACGTTTTTTACATTGCGCTGGCGTTGGTCTTTAAGCAATTTGAGGATGCCTATGTGCTGTCAGGTGTGATTATACTTTCTTTTTTGCTGAGCGTCTCGCTAGACCGGCTTATTATTAATAAGCTATAAATGCATTCTCCTTAAGATTAGCGCATTTTCTATCAAAACTTGTAATTTTGAAGCTTCACTATGTTAAAATGGAAGAACGTATTCAAAATCTACTGAATGAAGTAAAGGCTTATTTGGCTAAAAATAAGAAAGACCTGGAGGCCTTTCGTATTAAGTATGTTAGCAAAAAGGGGGCTGTTGGAGAGTTGTTTGAAGAACTGCGGCAATTATCGGCAGATCAGAAAAAAAATGTAGGAAAGAACTTAAATCAACTTAAACAAGCTGCTGAATCAAAACTTCAGGAACTTACAGAAAAGTTGGCGGTAGATCCTGTTTCTGCTACAGAAATTGATTTAACGCTTCCGCCGATTGCTAATGAAATAGGGAACCTGCACCCATTAACTCTCACACATTATAGAATTATAGAAATTTTTGAGCGACTTGGCTTCAACGTGGCCGATGGTCCTGAAATAGAAGATGACTGGCATAATTTCTCTGCTTTAAATTTTCCTGAAAATCATCCTGCCCGCGAAATGCAGGATACTTTTTTCATCGAGAAAAGGAGTACCTCCGGAAGTCACCAGGATATCCTATTACGGACTCATACTTCGAATGTGCAGATACGGATGATGGAAAAACAAAAGCCACCCCTTCGTGCTATTATGCCGGGAAGAGTATATCGCAATGAAGCTATATCAGCACGTGCGCATTGCTTCTTTCACCAGGTTGAAGGATTGTATGTTGATAAAAATGTAGGCTTTGCGGATTTGAAGCAAACGATATATCATTTTGCTAAAGAGATGTACGGTAACGACATTAAGATCAGATTCAGGCCTTCATTTTTCCCTTTCACAGAGCCTAGTGCAGAAGTCGACGTTTCATGTTTGATTTGCAAAGGCGCTGGATGTAACGTGTGCAAATATTCGGGATGGGTAGAAATTGCAGGCTCTGGAATGGTTCATCCGAATGTATTAAAGAGCTGCAACGTTGATCCTGAAGAGTATACCGGCTTTGCTTTTGGCATGGGAATAGAACGTGTAACAATGCTTCGCTATCAAATCAATGATTTACGTTTATTCTCTGAAAACGATGTACGTTTTCTCCGTCAGTTTCAGTCTATTGTATGATTCAAATCAGGGAGTTCATAAATAATATAACAGTAGTCGTACCGGTATTATTGACGAGTGCGTTGCTTAAACGGTCACGTGTATGGCCTAGTGGATATCAAAATTCAAAAATATCACGAATACGTTCGTAGTTCAAAATATAAGATCGATCACCTTTCAGAAACAGAAAATGCACAGGGACGGTAGTTGAGGAAAAAGATAGGTTTATGACTAGAATGATCAATAAGGCTACTAAATCAAGTTATCTTTTTTTGAGCACCGTTGCTGTATGTCTCCTGAATGCTTGTTCACCAGATCTTAGCGACGACAGCATTCCACCGGCGAACTTCCCCGATATAGTTATAAATCTTACTCTCCCAGCCAATGCCTCGCTCGCACCCCAAGGAGGCTTTAAAGAAATAAGCAATGGTGGTGTTCGCGGCATTATAGTTTATAATGAAGGTGGCGGGATATACAATGCTTTTGAGAGGAATTGCTCATACCATCCCAACGAAGCATGCGCCACTGTAAACGTAGACAACTCCAGCTTATTCATGATTGATCCTTGCTGTGGTTCAACCTTTGATTTTTCAACTGGGAATCCAATTGGAGGGGTTGCATGGCGTCCATTACGGAAATATGAAACCCTGGTAAATGGCCTTGAACTTACCATCACTGAAAACATTGTTGAATAATTTTAGGCCGAATTACGGGCAGCATTGATGATTCCGAATGCGCATCGTACTACAAGTTTTCTGTAAAATTTCTCATTTGCTTCTTCGGATTTTTCCATTGTGCGCAATTGCTGAAGCGCAAATTGCTGAATGGTTATGAGCGGCAACACGATGCGTTCGCGCAGCTTTACCGAATCCCTGTTCAAAGGATTATTGTCCATAAGCTCCGTAAGACCTGATACTTCAAGGATCATTTCCTTTGAAAGCTTGTATTCAGCAAACATCTTTTTCCATAGCTGGCTGAATTCTTTATCCTTCGCCAAATAAGCGGTGGCGGGATAATACGATTTTGTAAGCGACATCATGCTGTTGCTCAACAACGTTCGAAAGAAAAGAGACTGCTTGAATAATAATTTAAGTTTCGGAAGCTTACCTTTCTTTTTTAGTTCCTTAAGTGCCGTTCCAACACCATAAAATCCGGGAATATTCTGCTTCATCTGCGCCCACGATCCAACAAAAGGAATCGCCCGCAAATCCTCAAATTTCAAACTTCCCTGATTGCGTTTCACTGGACGTGAACCGATATTAATATCTCCAAAGAAGGATAACGGCGTTATCTTTTCCAGGTAAGGAACAAACTTAGGATGTTGCTTTAAGTCCAGATAGGCTTTATGGCCTTCCGCGGCCAGCGCGTTTAATAACTGGATCTCATCCAGTTTAAGTTGATTTTTGTTGTTATGGAATACAGTATTCTCAACCCCTGCTGACAGGAGCTGCTCTAGATTATAGGTACAGGAAACAGGTTTGCCAAAATTAGAACTGATGGTTTGCCCTTGAATCGTGATCTGCACTTCTTTATCTTCAATCGTATCTCCGAGAGAGGCGTAGAAGTCATGAGTGTTACCTCCACCTCGAGCTGGAGGGCCACCACGTCCATCAAAGAATACGGCGGTAAAGCCCTCATCACGGGTTATCCGCGTGAGATTTTCTTTCGCCTAAAAATATCGACCAATTGGCTCGAAGATAGCCTCCATCTTTTGTTCCATCTGAAAAACCCAAGCATGATGGTTTGCTTGGAGCCACGCCGTTTTAAATGCTCCCGATACGTTGGAACGCTGTATAATGCCTGCATAATAGCAGGAGCGTTTGCCAGGTCTTCGATAGTTTCAAAAAGAGGTACGATGTCCAGTGACAGCTTATTGTTGTGGCCTATCGCTAAGTTAGCAAGCTGATAGACCCGGATAACATCCAGCGCGGATTGACAATTACTGATCACATAACGATGACATCCTTCCTCGCCATTTTGTTCTTGGATTTGCCCGATGACATCTATACTTTCAATGAGCTCATGTACGAAGTCGTCTTCAAATTTTAACGAAGCTGGTTTGAACTTAAGAGAAAGTAATAACTCGATCTTTTCCTGTTCAGAACGATTATCGAAATCCTTCAGTTTTTTATTTTTTGGTTTTAGTTTTTCCAGAATAGCTTCCCATGCATATCCATGCTTGCGACTATCCTGGCGGATGTCCATACTGGCGAAATAAAATCCAAAGATCTTCACTTTCAAAATAAAAGCTTCCAGCAAGTTCAGGAATAGGCCTTTGTGATCGCGGATCAATACAGCCCGGGCTTCCATCAAATCCGCAAGAAGTTCATCGGGGTGATTGTAAATTTCACCATATCCGCCAAAGGCAATCGGGTATACCTTTGCGTTCAGCGCGAGCAATAATATGATCTACCCCTTTAAAAGTAAGCCGTCTTTTAAGAAAGCGTATATCACGATGATAACATCTTAGCAAGGTTTGCTGTAAGTGTTGCGCTACTTTCAAAGTAATCTCATGGGTTACAAAAGGATTCCCATCCCGATCACCGCCCGGCCAAAAGCCTATTTTTATCAGGTTAAAATTTGTCCAGTCATCCAAGTTAATCTTAAGTCCCGTCAATAACTTGATGATGATATCCGGTATCGCTGCATAAAAGACATTTTCTAGGAACCAACAGAGGCTCACCGCTTCATCAAAGGGCGTTGGTTTTTCTTTGTTTATGAAAGCAGTTTTTCCCAATTGGCGAAGCAACAAATTGATATGTTCTAACCTATTTTCTCGAATGACTTGTTCCAAGTCATTTAGAATGGCCAGTACGTTGCCTGGATAAAATTGAGTTGGATGTGCAGTTAGCACAACCCTTACGCTGAAGTCCTCCAGTTTCTTTTTCAACTCCTCTTCATTTCCTTCAGCTTCGGTGCGAAGTAAAAGTTCAGTGACAGTTCCCTTGCCTTTTAAATCATTGATCTCATCAAAAGCAGCGTCTTCGACAGAATCAAAAAGTACTACTTGCCTTTCGATGTATTGAATAAATCCAAAGAGTAAATCAAACTGCTCCTCCTTTGAAGCCTTGGGGGTATAGTCGTTGAAGAATTTTTTTATGATAGCTCTTGGATCCTTTCCCTTCTCATATCCGTATTCGCATGACTGCAAAAGAAGGGGTAGCAATGTTCCGGTGCGATAAATGCCGGTGTAGGGAAGATTGAGAAAAAGACTGTTGTACATGTGATAACGCGTAGAAACAGTCTCATTAAATTGACTAGCCATGGGTATAAATGAAATCCAACAAAGGTATCAAATACTCCCTTGGCCCAAATCTTACTGCAATGAATTCTGATAATATTTTAGAAAACGTTTTCTGGGCGGGCTTGAGCTTAAAGCAAAAAGCTGAGCAGCTTGTGTACTTAAGCCTACAGCTTTTAAAGTAAAGATGCCTGCCATCAGCTTTAGCTTTCTGCCTTAAGCTTTAAGCTTACTTCACTACTTCCCCCTTAATAATCAACTTCACCAGGCTTTCCTTAGCATTTGCATTTACAGTTACCGTCTTTGTAAAAGCACCAGGCTTGGCCGCGTTATAGGTTGCTTTTACAAAGCCTTCAGTGCCGGGAGGAATAGGATCCTTACTGTACTCTGTTACCGTACACCCACAGGATGCTTGTACAGAAGAAATTACCAGTGGAGCATCACCGGTGTTGGTAAATTTAAACTCATGGGTGACGGGCTTATTCAATGGTATTTTTCCGAAATCGTAAGTAGTTAAATTCCAATTAAAAGCTGGAGGGTTCACTTTTACCGATGCAATCGGATTTGGAATAAGAGCAAGCTGTTGGGCAAACAGTGAGGCTGCACAAACAGAAAGGGTTAGGATCAAACAAATTTTTTTCATAGGTGTAAAAATTTAGTGAAGTGATAATTAATTGTCGTCAACATTGGAGTCTTCTATTCTGTTGATCGTCACCGACAGAAGGGATTTAATCCTTTGTGTTACGAGTAAAGGTGCGGAATACTTCAACCCACGCTTGTTAACGATTGTCTAATTATTGTTAATGACTAGTTAATGTTTTAGGGTTGCCGTTAAAGTTCCATTTTATGCCCGAGCTTTCTACGTTAAGCTTTTTGTTAACGACTTGTTAATGCTTTTAAGCCTTTGACCAATTATTGTAACTTTAGTTTGTGAAAAGTTCATCTATACGCTTTGTTGTTATTCTTGCAGCGCTCAGTATTGTGGGCATAACCATTACACAGATCTATTGGGTGAGAAGAGCTTTTGATCTGAAGGAGGCTGAGTTTGAACGCACGGTAAATACAGCGCTTTATAATGTTGCTCATCAAATTTTCAATATCAATCAAACCCCATCACCTTCGAATAATCCGGTGAAACAACTCTCGACCAATTATTTTGTAGTCATGGTGAATAGTGAGATTGATGCAAGTCTCTTAGAATATTTATTGAGAAATGAATTCGAGAGACGAGGCATTATTGCTGACTTTGAATATGGAGTTTATGATTGTTCGAGTGAGCGGATGGTGTATGGAAATTATGTGCCTTTGAAAACTTCAAAAGAAAAGAACACAACGAAAAATCTTCCAAAGTGGACGAACCAGGGATATTATTTTGGGGTACAATTTCCCAACCGGGCTGCTCACATTATTAATCAAATGGGAATATGGTCCTTTTCGTCGGTGGTATTGCTGCTTGTTATAACCTTTTTTTCGTATACGTTATTTGTGATCCTTAAGCAAAAAAGACTTTCTGAGATCCAAAAAGATTTTATCAACAACATGACACATGAATTTAAGACTCCAATAGCAACCATTGCGGTGTCAGCAGAAGTTTTGAAAGATCCCAATATTGTACAGCAGCCTGAAAGGTTGATGAATTATGCGGGTATTATTGAAAAGGAAAACCTAAGGCTTAAACAACAAGTAGAGCGCGTTTTGCAGATGGCGCGCCTGGACAAAGAAGATATTGGCCTCAAAAAAGAAAGGGTCAGACATACATCAACTTATTCAGGATTCAATACGTCATCATGCCACCACCTTGCAGGAAAGAAAGGGGATTGTAAGCTGCGAAATGAAAGCGTCAGATACACAGGTCGAGGCCGACAAGCTCCACCTTACCAGTGTCTTTAATAACTTACTGGACAACGCGATCAAATATTGTAAGGTCATACCAGAAATTACGGTTCGTACTTTGAATCATAATAAAGGCATTCTCGTTGAAGTACTGGATAACGGCATCGGCATTAGTCCGGAGAACCAAAGACGCGTGTTTCAAAAATTTTATAGGGTGCCCACAGGAAATGTTCACGATGTAAAGGGCTTTGGGCTGGGTCTTAGCTATGCAAAGACAGTTGTGGAGGCGCACGGGGGTGAAATTTCCTTACAAAGCGAAATTGGGAAGGGTTGCGTATTCAGAATCTATATCCCTGGGAAGAGAACGTCAGGTAATCTAGTGTAAAAAATCAGCCCTTGTCTTATCCTAAAAGCAGTTACTATGCTCGATAATAAAAAAATTTTGCTGGTGGAAGACGATCCGAATCTGGGCTTTGTAATCAAAGATAATCTGAGCCTTAAGGGATTTGATGTGACACTATGTACGGATGGCGTAGCGGGAGAACTGTCCTTCGATAATTCCTCCTATAATCTTTGCATTTTCGATATCATGCTACCAAAAAAAGACGGCTTTTCACTGGCTCGCAGCGTAAGGCAGAAGAATGCTTCCATACCTATACTATTTCTTACTGCTAAATCGATGGTAGAAGATAAGCTCGAAGGATTCCGTACCGGAGCAGATGACTATATAACCAAGCCTTTCAGCCTGGAAGAATTGTTTTGCCGTATTGAAGTTTTTCTGAGGAGAAGTCCCGGTAATGCGCGTAAGGAAGAGAAAATAGTTCTTCTTGGAATTTTTGAGTTTGACTTCTCAAACCTCACGATAAAAAATAATGGCACTGAAAAAACCTTAACGCAAAAGGAAGCGGAAGTTTTAAAACTCTTATATCAAAATCGTGAGCGTGTGCTAAAGCGAGAAGAAATTCTGCGGCATGTATGGGGGGATGATGATTATTTCATGGGGAGGAGCATGGACGTATTCATTTCCAAATTGAGGAAATATTTAAAAGAAGATCCCAGGGTGCAGATTGTAAATTATCATGGTGTTGGTTTTAAGCTTGAGATAAACCATTAGAAAATGCGAGGTGCGAAGTACGTACCTTGTACTTCGTACCTCGTACCTTACTTCGTGAGTACTAAGTGATTTCAACACTAGTTAGTGCGATAATTCACCTTTCCTTAAGAAGCTTCTTTTTTTGCTGTAGACAAAGTAGATCACAATCCCTATTGCCATCCAAACCAACAAGCGTATCCACGTATCTAACGGAAGAAAAGCCATCATCCCAAAACAAATAATTATCCCTAAAATAGGTACTAACGGAACGAGTGGAGTTTTAAATGCACGAGGTGCATCGGGCATTTTAACACGCATTACCCATACGCCTACACACACCAGTACAAAGGCAAGCAATGTTCCTATACTCACCATTTCTCCTACAACACGGGCCGGCACAAATGCTGCGAACAAACTGACAAACACCATGAACAGCAAGTTGGATTTATATGGAGTTTTAAACTTGGAGTGTACTTCTGAAAATATCCCTGGCAACAATCCATCTTTAGACATGGAGAAAAAGACTCGCGACTGGCCAAGGAGCATTACTAAAATTACGGATGTGTAACCTGCTAAAATAGCAAGAATAACAGCTTGTTGCAGAAACTTGTATGGTGTGTGAGCAATGGCTACTGCCACGGGCGCGATCCCATCTTGCCCTGCAAATTCCTTATAGTTGGCTAACCCTGTCATAACATGGGCAAACAAAACGTACAATATGGTGCAGACAACCAGCGATCCCAATATTCCGATGGGCATATCTTTCTTTGGATTTTTCGATTCCTGTGCGGCGGTTGAAACGGCATCGAAACCGATATAAGCGAAGAAGACAATTCCAGCGGCTCGAATAATTCCGCTAAAGCCGAACTCACCGAACGTTCCATTGTTGGCTGGAATATAGGGTTCGTAGTTGGCTGGGTCAATATAACCCCAACCCAACGCTATGAATACGATGACCACCGTTACTTTTGTTACTACAATAATGGCGTTAACAAAAGCAGATTCTTGTATTCCTTTGATAAGCACCAATGATACGAAGACTACAATCAACACAGCTGGAAGGTTAACCATTCCAGTTACGACAGTTCCATCGGCTAGTGTTGCCGTGTCAAAAGCTGACATGCTGAGCTGGGGGGGTAGGTAAATGTTGTAATGCTCTAAAAATTTTACAAGATATCGGGACCAGCTAATGGATACTGTAGCGGCTCCCAGGGCATACTCCAGCACCAGGTCCCAGCCAATGATCCATGCAATAAACTCCCCTAACGTAGCGTAGGAATAAGTATATGCGCTGCCTGCCACTGGAATCATCGAAGCAAATTCAGCATAACACAATCCGGCAAAGACACATCCTACCGCAGCAACAATAAAGGATATGGTAATTGCAGGGCCAGCATTATTAGCGGCTGCAACACCGGTAATAGAGAATAAGCCAGCGCCAATAATAGCCCCGACGCCCAATGATACCAAGTTGCCTGCACCCAGCGTGCGTTTGAGTCCCTTCTCCGAATCCTGTGCCTGTGCTAGCAGTTGGTCCAATGGTTTTCTGATAAACAAACTCATGATATTTTCTTAAGGTTGAAAAAAATCTATTTCTAAAATTAATATTTAATCCAAGCAATACTAGGAAATTGAAATAAAAAGCCTTTTATACGTGGAGACAAACTGATGGAAATACTTTTTTTTGTTAAAAGACTAACGATGAATTATACCTCTTTGGTTTTTTGCGCCTCGTTTTCAGCAGTCGGGATTGGGAGGCTTGAATCTCCTTGTGGATTGTCGCGATGAATTTTTTCAATGAAAAATTTTCGTTGAAAAATAAGAATAATCACTACTCCAATGAAAATGGATGAATCAGCAATATTAAATACGGGACTAAAAAATAGGAAATAATCTCCCCCCACAAAAGGCATCCATTCAGGCCAGGTATGATCAAAGAGCGGAAAAAAAAGCATATCGATTACTTGTCCATGAAACCAGGGGGTCGGTGAGTTGGGGGGATGGTTATCGAGAAGCACGCCATAAAAAGTACTATCGATTACGTTGCCCACTGCACCACCCAGAATCAACGCCATGCATACTAAAAAACCGTAATGTGTATTCTTCCTCGCCATTTTAATCAAATAGTAAGCGATTCCAAACATAGCGGCAATTCTAAAAACGGTCAAAGCAAGTTTGCCAAACTCATTGTTCCAGCGGATACCAAAGGCCATTCCTGGATTGAGAAGATAATGCAACTTAAATCCATACTGTTCATTGCCTAAAACGGTAATTTCCTGATGCAAATACATATAATTATGTACGAGCAGCTTTGACATTTGGTCTATAACAATGACAACGACAGCAAGCAGGAAGTATTTGTATATTTTCATTTTTATCCGTTATCTGTTATCCGTTATCCGTTATCCGTTATCCGTTAATAGTTATCAGTTATCCGTACCGTTAAGCCACACACTAATCCACTCCCACGATTAACTATTAACGGATAACGGGTAACGGATCACACTAATTCTAACCTTTAATACAAATTCATCCATATCTACCTCAGTGCCGTTGGTAACGTTGTCTTTTAGTTCTAATGTGAGCGCCTGTGTTTCGTTGCTGATGTAATCTTTGAATTCTGTTAACGCAGCGGTTATTGCTTCACCATCTTTTTCAACCTCGATGCTGATTTTATCAAGCACCTCTAAACCCTGCTCTTTTCGTAAGTTTTGAACGCGGTTTACAAAATCGCGCGCAATACCTTCCCTTTTCAATTCTTCTGTTACCCTGATATCCAATGCAACGGTCAGGCCACTTTCCGTCGCAACTGCCCATCCGGGAATATCTTCTGAAGAAATCAAAACGTCCTCTAAAACCAAATCAAAACCTCCCTTGATTAATCTACCTTCTTTCTCCAGCATTTGAATTTCCTGTTTACTTATGGAATTAATAACTGCAGAAACTTCCTTCATCTTAGGGCCATATTGCTTGCCCAATTTGGGGAAGTTAGGCTTCACTTTTTTTACCAATACACCAGAGGCGTCATCTATATATTGAATGGTCTTTACATTCACTTCTGCCAGAATTATATCTTCTACCATTCTGATCCGGTCGGCAAAAGACTTATCCAAAACGGGTAACAAAATTTTCTGAAGGGGAGTGCGAACTTTAATCTTGTGATTTTTTCGAATGGAATGAATTAAGGATGAAATACGTTGCGCATAGTCCATCGACACTTCAAGCTCGGTGTCAATGAATGTTGGATCGGGTTTTATCAAATCCGTTAAATGAACCGACTCATGACGTAACGGCGTCCGATTGGCAATGGCTTTTTCCCGAATTGCATCCGTTAGATTTTTGTAAAGCCATTCTGAGTAAAACGGTGCGATGGATGACATGAGTTGGGCTGTAACCATCAAACATTCGTATAAAGTTTCATAAGCCGCTTTTTTATCTTTTGAAAATTCACCTTTCCAAAAACGCTTACGATTTAAACGAACGTACCAGTTTGATAAGTGGTCGTTCACAAAATCCTGAATAGCTCGGGCTACACGCGTTGGTTCATACTCCTCATATGCTCTTGTTACTTCTAGGATGAGAGACTGAAGTTTCGAAATGATCCACCGATCAAGAAGACTGAGCTCCTTACGCGACACATTGTTCATTTCATCTTTTTCAAAAGCATCGATGTTTGCGTAAAGAGCAAAGAAGGAATACGTATTTTGTAGGGTTCCAAAGAATCTTCGTTGAACTTCAACGATACCCTCAAAATCGAACTTAAGATTATCCCACGGTGGAGCATTTTCCATCATATACCATCGCACTAAATCCGGCCCGTATTTAGTCAAGGCTTCGAAAGGATTTACAACGTTGCCCAAGCGCTTGGACATTTTATTGCCGTTTTTGTCGAGCACAAGTCCATTGGAGATAACATTTTTAAACGCTACACCTTTATTACCGTTCGCCGCATTAACTGCTTTTATTTCCTCGCTGCATTCGCTGAGCATAACAGCAATTGCGTGAAGGGTAAAAAACCATCCCCGCGTTTGATCAACACCTTCGGCAATAAAATCCGCAGGATAATTTTTTTCAAACACATCTTTATTTTCAAAAGGGTAGTGCCATTGAGCATAAGGCATCGCTCCGGAATCAAACCAGACGTCAATCAGATCCGTCTCCCTGATACATAGGCTGTCCTGAATTTCCTACTAAGACACATCATCAACATAAGGCCGATGCAAATCAAAATCTTCCGCCAATGGAGCTTTCATAAAACCGGCTTTAATGGATTTCTGAACCTCGCTATTCAATTCTTCAATCGAACCAATGCAAATTTCCTCTTTGCTGTCCTGTGTTCTCCAGATAGGAAGAGGCGTACCCCAATACCGCGACCGTGATAAATTCCAATCCACCAAATTTTCAAGCCAGTTACCGAACCTGCCAGAGCCAGTAGATTCAGGTTTCCAGTTGATCGTTTTATTTAGCTCCGCCATTTTATCCTTTCAGCGCTGTAGTTTTAATAAACCACGCGTCGAGGGGATAATAAAGTACAGGTTTATCTGTTCGCCAGCAATGGGGATACGTGTGCTCGTACTTCTCAACCTTGAAGGCTTTGTTTTCTTCTTTTAAGATGATGGAGATAATAACATCTGTACTTTTATAGTCGGCGTGATTTTCATCTTCATTAGTATAATTTTTTACATAGAAGTCATCAGCGCCAAGAGATTTGTGTGTTTTTATTCCATACTTCGCTACGCCTTCCTTTAATTTATTGCCAATTTCTTTAATAAATTTTCCTTTGCGATCTACAGTAGGGACTTCGTTACCTGCTTCGTCTCTCACTGTTAATGGAGGAATACCATATTGTTTAGCTATCCGAAAATCGTCTGCGCCAAAGGTGGGAGATGAGTGTACTACCCCTGTTCCATCTTCTGTCGTCACAAAATCGCCGGCCACAACTTGAAAGGCTTTCTCAGCGTCATAAAGCGGTTCAACATAAGGCATCAGTTGCTCGTATCGGATTCCAACGAGCTGTTTGCCTGTGAATTCCTGCAATACCTGAAATGGCATTGCCTTGTCGCCAGGTTTATAATCGCTGAGTTTTAATTTGTTATTTTTTTCAGGAAAATATTTTGCTACAAGATCCTTAGCCAGCACAACACTTACAGATTTAAATGTATACGGATTAAAAGTATTGAGTTGAACATATTTGATTTTTTCCCCGACAACCAGTGCCGTGTTTGATGGTAAGGTCCAAGGTGTGGTGGTCCACGCTAAAATATAAACGTCACTTTCTGATTGATTAAATAAAAATGCCGACTTCGAATCTCGTTTTAACTTTAAACTGGGCAACGATGGAAGTATCCTTAACATCTTTGTAAGTCCCTGGCAAGTTCAGTTCGTGTGAACTTAATCCCGTTCCGGCTGCTGGAGAATAAGGTTGAATGGAATAGCCTTTATACAGGAGTTTTTTATTGTACAGTTGTTTTAATATCCACCAAAGTGATTCGATGTATTCCCTGAGTATAGGTGATGTATGGGTGATCAAGGTCAACCCAATACCCCATTTTCACGGTCAGCTCATCCCATTGATCTTTATACATCATCACCGTTTCGCGGCACTTCCGGTTATATTCTTCAATGGAAATTTTCTTGCCGATATCGTCTTTGGTAATCCCCAGTTGTTTTTCTACCTGCAATTCCACGGGCAATCCGTGGGTATCCCAACCTCCCTTGCGTTTTACCTGGTAGCCTTGAAGAGTTTTAAACCGGCAAAAAATATCTTTTACGGTACGGCCCATCACATGGTGAATCCCGGGCGTTCCGTTAGCGGAGGGCGGACCCTCATAAAATGTGAAAGAAGGGGCTCCTTCGCGATTGGACACCGATTTCTCGAAAATTTTCTCTTTCTTCCAGAAATCGAGCACATCTATTGCGATCTGCGCAAAATTCAGACGTTTTATATTCCTTGTAGTTGCCGGCCATTGTTGGATTCGAGGTATTATTTATACCCCTATACTATCGGGGCGATTTATTTAGCCCGCAAAGATATTTGTTTTTGTTAAAGAGTCCACGGTCGGCAGAAGGTCCATAGTCCATTGTCGATGGTCCATGGTAGATTCCGATAACATGTCTAATTAATAGGTTTTATGCATTTCCATCGACTATGGACCATGGGCCATGGACTTATTAATCCGCTCCATCCTCGGAGCAGGTAGACTGCTCATTCAGCAGACGGATGCTTATTATGAATTTTGATCTTGCTCAAGTCAATTTCTTCATCCTCATTTTCTCCATAAAAGCTGGCATCAAAATCATCGATCAGCAGGTGTTCACCTTTCTTTTTCTTCGGTTTGTCAAATGTCAAGATCAGTGCGGGAAGTAGGATCAGGTTGGTGAACATTGAAATAACAAGCGTTACTGAGGTAAGTAAACCTAGTGCGATGGTTCCGCCAAAGGACGAAAAAGTGAAAATGATAAACCCGGCAAAAAGTACAATGGAAGTATACATGATGCTTTTTCCAGTTTCCATAATACTATCGCTTACAGCCTGCGGGATAAGGAAATTGTTGCTTAGGATTTCCTGCCTGTATTTAGCAAGAAATCTAATCGAGTTGTCCACCGAAATACCAAACGTAATACTAAAGATTAATGCTGTGCTCGGTTTTACGGGAATGTTGAAATAACCCATTAATCCTGCTGTGATCATAAGGGCTAACAGGTTTGGTATAAGCGAGATGATGATCATTCGCACGTTGGCAAAAAGAATAGCCATGGAAAGCGTAATAAGCACAAAAGCTAACAGTAGACTTTCCCGGAGATTTTCGATGAGGAATTTATTTCCCTTGATAAATATTTTGGTAGTTCCTGTAATGGAAGAAGAAATAGAATCTCTTTCGGTAGATACAAAAATGGATTTCATCCGTGGCTCTATTACTTGCACCAATGAGTCTAGCCGGGTAGAACCAATGTCTGCGATACGGGTTGATATTCGCATCTTGGTGAAGGTTGAATCCACAAATGATTTAGACACGCCGCGTGCTGTCTGTTTGACCTTTCATGTATCGCAAAATAAATGCACCCTCTTCCTTTGAAACGGGAAGTCCATACCTTTCCGGATTATTATTGTAAAATGATTGTTTCGTTGATTTTATAAAACTTAATACCGATAGGGGTGGAGACATTACGGTAATTGAATCCAAAAAATTTTCAAACTCATTCACCATCCGAAGGTTTTTAAGATCTAAAACAGGTCTTCTTTTTTTTGTATGGAACTCAATCAAAAATTCCAGGGGCATAATGCCGTTGAAATTGGTTTCAACAAATTTCAGATCTTGCTTAATCGTACTTTCTTCTGGAATGTCATCAACCATAAAAGAGACAGATTTCAGTTTTAGCATCCCATACACTGAAATCAAAGCCAGAATTAAAGAGCCACTATATATGATCAGCCGATGGCTATGTACCAGGAGATCAATCTGGTGGAGAAAACCTCTCATGATCGGAAAATTCAAGTGCTTTAAATGTTTTTCTGTAGGTATGGGGAGCCATGAAAACACCCCTGGAATCATAATAAGGCTTACAAAGAAAAGCGCCATAATATTAACTCCGGCCACAACTCCAAATTCCCGAAGGATAATTACATCTGTAGAAAGCAGCGTTAGAAATCCGATGGCAACAGTCAGATTGGTCAGAAAGGTGGCAAGCCCCATCTTTCTAACGACAACACGAATGGCGTCCAGCTTATTTTTTGTTTTGGCAAACTCCAGATGGTATTTGTTAAGGAGATAGATCGCATTTGTAATCCCGATGGTTACTATCACCGGAGGTATTAATCCACTGAGCAACGTAATTTTAAATCCTAAAAGTGTAATCGTGCCAAGCGTCCATATTACAACGATACCTATAATGATCATTGAAAAAATCACCGCCTTAAAAGAACGGAAGAAAACAAACATGATCAATCCGGTAACAAATGCGGAACCAAAAAGAAAGAGCTGCATTTCTTTTTTTACAGCATTGGCGACCAGGGTCCGAATAAAAGGCAAACCTGCATAGTGCACCTGAATTTTTGTTTTTGCTTCGAAATTTTTTCCCGCCAGTTGCAAAGCTTCAACAACAGCTTCACGTTTAAAGGAATTCATAACCTCTTTGGGCACAGATACCGCCATCATGGTGGCACCATTTGTTGAATTAATCAATTGGCTAGAATATATTTTTTGATTTAAAGCGATAACTAAGAGACTGTCTAATGTCGATTGTGACGCAATGTTATCCGGAAAAATGGGCTGAGAATAAAATTTCAAATTCACAGTATCCTTCAAATTAATCTTTAAAACAGGCAGTGAGATTACTTCTTTTACCCCGGGGATATTTTTTATATCACGCGTGAATTGCTGAAATGTCTGAAAGTTTTTAAGTTGATAGACGGCGCTATCTTTTACACCAACGGCTATTACGTTTCCGTCTTCACCAAATTGAGCCCTGAATCTCTCCAACTCGATCATATCAGGATCGTCAAGTGGCACTGCACGCGCGAAGTCGTAACTCATTTCCACGCGCGATGCGTAATACCCCATAATGACTGTTATCACGGCAATGACAATGATTAACGGCAATCGGTACTTTATGATGAAATCAGCAATCTTATTCCACATGATGAAAAAACAAAATTAACGTGGGGCCAAAGCTAGTGATTTTGCGCTTTAATAGAGAGTGAACTCCGGCGACAGAAAAACACTGACGGATAATTAATGTTTAAAATATACTTTGAATGTAGTGCCTTTGTTGAGTTCGCTTTCTACATCGATTTTTCCGCCCAGAGCAACAATCTGGGTTTTAACTAAAAAGAGTCCCAGCCCTTTTCCTTCCATATGCGTATGGAATCTTTTGTAAAGGGTAAACATATTTTGTCTGTGCTTTGCAAGATTGATACCTAACCCATTGTCTGAAGCTGTAAGACAAACAAATTCCTCATCGACCGTTGTATTAAGTGTAACGACGGGGATTCGCTCAGGATCACGATATTTAATGGCATTGCTTATTAAATTATATAAAATACTTTCCACATAGGGGGAGACAGCGTAAACTTTATCAGCATGGGCGAAGTCCTTAGTCACTACCGCGTGAGTTTCTTCAATTTCTTTTTCGAGCATTTTCATCACGCGCGTAAAAGCAATCATAAGGTCAACAACAACGAGGTTACTAGTGTGTTTTTGAATATTTAAAATGAGATTTAAATCCCGGATAACGTGATCTAAATCCAAGGTGGACTCAACCATTTTTTTTATGGCGATATCTCGGTCAGCGTCTGTCTTGCTCAGTTCGAGAATATTTGCCAGGCCTAAGATTCTGGCCAATGGAGCCCGTAAATTGTGGGCTGCAATGAAGGCAAATTGTTCCAGCTGATTATTGTGCACCACCAGTTCGCGATTTGTATTTTGGAGTTCATACGTTCGCTTTTGAATTTCAATTTCTAATTGCTCATTCTTCAAATGGATTTCCTGATTCTGAGCTTGAATAATTTTCTGAGCTTCAAAAAGTTTTTTATTTTGTTGAGCCAGCTCATCATGCTGGGCGGCGAGCTCTTCCTTTTGTGAAATAATTTCTTCGTTTTGAGAGGCGATCTCCTGCGTACGTTTAGCCACCCTGTGTTCCAATTTGGCATTTTGATCCGTTAAAATTTTGTTTCTTTCAGCTTCTGTTTTTCGAAGAAGGTCGGAGAGTGCAAAAGTTTTGCCTGTATAATAGGCAGTGTATAGCAATGTGGGGAAGCAAATTAGGAAGAGAATGATTTGAAGCAATTGATTTCGCGCCAGCGCAGCTTCATAATTTTGCTGAGCCCGGTGATCAACCATATTTGTAAATTGCAGTATGTTGCCTTCACAATCAAGATATTGCCCCCATAACCGAGCCCCTTTATCTGTACTGAATAATTCTAAAAAATCTTCTCTTTTGTTTTCAATTAAAAGTTCTTTCAAAAGAAAACAATAATCAGCATAAGCTCTCACAGAATCCCTCAATGCGTAGAATTCTCTTAAATCATAATTTAACCTTTTAAGAGGCAATTCTATATTGTCAAAAATGCTATCAGCTTGGCTTAACGCATTTTCCATTGGAGTTGCAAATCGCTCTTCCTGGACAATTGCAAATCCACGCAATCCTATGTCAAGGGAATGAATTACGATTTTGCCTACCTGATCATGGTAACTTTTAATAAGTTCAGTTTGACTTTGCAAATCTTTATTTTGTTTAATAATCTTATTGTTGTAGCGCGTCAATAAGATATCGGCAAGAAGTAGAGCGCCAATCAGCAGTACAGCAAAATAAATAATGTTTTTTCGAAACATAACGTCTATCAAACCACGTCTCAAACGCGGTCTATTTAGGGAGCGAAATTAAGGATAAAATTACCTTGATTATTCTTTTTTTTAAAGACTCATTCCTTTGATTTTACGGTACATGGAAATCGCATGCCGATCCGTCATGCCCGAAATAAAATCCACCATATTTCTTAACATGAAGTAGTAATTATTTTGATCTGCTTTAATGGCTTGCTCAACTTCGGCCGGAAGTAATTTTTGAAGGTTAGCATATTTACGGGATACTTTCTGTTCCATAAGATAAACACCGGCTTTTGTAAATTCATCTAACAAGCCGGGTAATACTTCATGGCCTGCTGCCTCAATTTCCAGTACCTCACGGGCACAATAAATTTTTTCAATTGAGATTCTAATGATCTGCTTAAGCGCGTCTCTAGATGAACATTCGTCACACAATGCGTTATCGAAAATACCATTCAGAATATCGCTTTCATGATCCAAAAATATTCCCGTACATTCTTCCATCAAATCGGCTATAGCTAATGCACGCAAGTATCCAATCTTTTCAGCCTGATTTCTTAACGTATCCAACTTTCCGAGTTTAGATTTACTTTTTGTTATCACGGATTCAAAAAGTGTTCTAGCTTCCGTATAGTTGACTAGCCCTAAACTGCAGCCGTCTTCCAGGTCGATAATGCTATAACAAATATCATCAGCAGCTTCGACCAAAAACGCTAAAGGATGCCTGTTCCAACTCACTGGGTTGCACTGTATTAGTTGAAGCTGAGTAGCTACTTCTTTAAAAGTTTTCTGTTCAGTCTGAAAAAAACCATATTTTTTTTGACTGCGCCTATGCTTGTCACGGGCGGGAAAATGGGAGGGACACGGATATTTTGTAAAAGCGCCCAGAGTGGCATAGGTGAGCTTAAGTCCGAATTGATTTTTATTAAGGATGCGGAAGCCTTGGGCATTGCCTTCAAATTTTTGCAAGTCGCTCCACGCTTCATCATCGACTTTATTTTTAAAATATTGTCCTTGTGGATGGTGTACGAAAAAATCTGAAATAGCGTCCTCACCGGCATGCCCAAAGGGAGGATTCCCCAGATCATGGGCTAACGAAGCCGCGGCCACGATGGCGCCAAAATCAAACAATGAAAAATCTTTTTGAAGATGCGGATAGCGCTCAAGGATTGTTTCGCCCACCCGTTTTCCCAATGACCGGCCTACACTAGACACTTCCAGACTATGCGTGAGACGCGTATGAACAAAATCGTGTTCAGGTAATGGATGGACTTGCGTCTTATCCTGCAATCTCCGAAAAGGGTGTGAAAAAATAATACGATCGTAATCCTGCTCGA
The DNA here is from genome assembly GCA_963837415.1 of uncultured Bacteroidota bacterium. Taxonomy (GTDB): domain Bacteria; phylum Bacteroidota; class Bacteroidia; order Cytophagales; family Cyclobacteriaceae; genus Chryseolinea. The sequence goes on from CAWING010000013.1 coordinate 2,019,091, forward strand.
AAGCACTGCGATATTGTTCTGTAGGTAAAGCTTTTTGGCCCGTGCGTTGAGAAGATAGAAGATTATTCCAGTTCAAAGTTTTTAGTTTGTAAATTCTTAAGGTGATTGAGGCAATTGGATGAAAGTTGGGTCTTGATTTAAAAGTTTGCTCATTACACTATAAAGTTCAGGTATCGAAGATTTAAAATCATGCGGCCGTTCAAAAAAATTTTCGACGGCTACAGAAAAGAACTCATGCTCATTAGCGCAGGCATATGGGCGAAAGAAAGAGTTGGTCCGGTTTTCATCTTGACATAGGTGTCGTGCAAACTCATCAAACTTAGCCACTAATGCTTCATCAAAAAATTGGTATTCCTCGCTACGAATGATGTTCTCTAATCGCAGGGCATGCGCCATTTCATGAAGCCCGAGGTTAATAGAATCATTGGGAATGATTAATCCATCAACAAAGCTTTGCCAGGATATTACAATGATACCAAACCTGGGGTTTACTTCTCCTTTGTGATAACGCTTCGTGATCGAAGAATAGTAATCGTTAGGGTACACCAATATTTTATTAAAATGCTGCAGGTAAACATGGGTCAATCCAAAGGTAAGCTGAACGGCCGTAGCAGCAAGTAATACTCTGGCCTCCACCGTGACTTCATCGATATTCCTTGGAATAAATAGCTTACCATAAATAAAGTTACAAACCTTTTGCGCGAATTTATTTTTCCCAGCTTCGTCAAGTTGATTGTAAAACGGAAAATATTTTTGCAAAATGTCCTTATAGATTTGAGGTACTGAAAACAGCTTTGACTTTAAAGGTGCTGCGGCCCGCCCGGCATAAGAATAACCCTTTCTTATCGCTTGCTTAAATCGGTAGGTAATTAAGGCGGCTAATCCAAGTAAGATGATAGAGCTTACCATCTCAGATTTTTCGTAGGATATTATTGATGGAGCAGGCTTCTATTAATTGAGATTTAACGTCACTGATCTTGACACGCTCTTGCTTCATGGTGTCGCGATTGCGAATAGTTACAGTATTGTCTTCCAATGTTTGATGGTCCACTGTAACACAGTACGGTGTGCCTATGGCATCTTGCCGGCGGTAACGCTTTCCTATAGCATCTTTTTCCTCATAGAAACAGCGAAGGTCAAATTTAAGATCGTTCATGATTTCCATTGCTTTTTCGGGAAGGCCATCTTTTTTAATCAAGGGGAGAATAGCCACTTTTATGGGAGCAAGGGGTATGGGAATTTTTAACACGACACGTTCACTTCCATCCTCCAAGTTTTTCTTCTGTGTACGATGTTGAAAGCACGGACAGAAACATCCGGTCAAGACCCACCGAGGTTTCGACGACATACGGGATGTAACTTTGATTGTCCTCCGAGTCAAAGTATTGAAGTTTTTTACCCGAAAATTTTTCGTGACTCTTTAAATCGAAATCAGTACGAGAATGTATTCCTTCCAGTTCTTTAAAGCCCATCGGGAAATTAAATTGAATATCACAGGCGGCGTTGGCATAGTGTGCTAAATTAAGATGATCGTGATAACGATAATTTTCATCACCCAAACCCAACGCTTTATGCCACTTCATTCTTTTCTCTTTCCAGAATTCATACCATTTCATCTCCTCTCCTGGCTTCACAAAAAATTGCATTTCCATTTGTTCAAACTCGCGCATGCGGAAAATAAATTGGCGTGCTACGATCTCATTGCGAAATGCTTTTCCAATTTGTGCAATCCCAAAAGGTATTTTCATTCTTCCTGTTTTCTGCACATTGAGAAAGTTTACAAAAATTCCCTGCGCAGTTTCCGGTCTTAAATAAATTTTGTTGGTGTCCTCTGCGAGCGATCCCATTTCAGTGGAGAACATGAGGTTGAACTGACGCACATCCGTCCAGTTTTTTGTTCCGGAGATAGGGTCTGTAATTTCCAGATCTTCAATTAATTTTTTCATGGCCCGCCATATCGGACCCACTCATTGCCTCCTTCAACCTGGCATTCGTCTCGATCAATTTTTTGTTTGTATTCCTGTACGCGAGGATTTGTATTTAAAAACATTTCGCGATCGAAAGAATCACCAAAGCGCTTGGTTGCTTTTTCAACTTCCTTCTGAATTTTCTCTTCCATTTTTGCAATGGTGTCTTCCACTAAAACGTCGGCTCGATAACGTTTCTTGGAATCCTTATTATCCACCATCGGGTCATTAAAAGCGTCCACATGGCCTGATGCTTTCCAGGTGGTGGGATGCATGAAGATGGCCGCATCAATCCCTACAATATTTTCGTGAAGCAGCGTCATAAACTTCCACCAATATTCTTTGATATTATTTTTTAGCTCTGCGCCATTTTGGCCATAGTCGTATACTGCACTCAGGCCATCATAAATTTCACTGGAGGGAAAAACAAATCCATACTCTTTGGCATGGGAGATTACATTTTTAAAAAGATTATCTTCTTGGATTGCCATAAGGCGCAAAGATAATATTACTCAACAGTCCGCAAGTTGGCTGCTGGAAGTTTTTTAAACATCTTATGAAAAAAGTATTTTTTCCCGGAGAATAAGCCGGGTTTGCTTCAGAGTCCGTTGGGAAGCATGATGGTAAAAGTGGTACCTTGTCCAACGGTTGACTCGAGCTGAATAGATCCTGAAAGTTTCAACAGTGCTTCCTTTACAATATACAAACCAAGGCCTGAGCCCTTCGAGTGTTCATTTGCACGGAAGAACATATCGAATATTTTGGTGTGATACTCCGAGGGAATTCCTTGTCCATTATCTTCTACCTTAATAAAAGAGACTCGTCCGTTCATTTGGTAATGCATCCGGATATATTGATTTTCTTTTTTGAGATCGTGATAACGCACGGCATTTGAAATGAGGTTGCTGATAATTACACGCAACCGGTTTTTATCCGATTCCATTTGAATTTCCGGGGGGATTTTAATTTGGAAGTCGATGTTTTCCGCCTCAGGTGAAAATTTTAGACTTTCCCACACCTCATGCGCCAGGTCGACCAACTTTACATTTTCCCTTTTAACCTCTAAGCGGTTGTTGCGTGAGTAGTCCGTTATATCCTTAATAAAGTGGTCGAGAGAATGAACACGATCCTTCATCAATGAAAGATATCTTTTTGCGTCATCGGGATTTTGAGTATCCAACGTGATGTCGATTAAACCCATAATGGAAGACAAAGGCGCCCGCAAATCATGAGATGTACTATAAACAAATCGGTCTAATTCGGCATTTGTTTTTGAAAGTAGCGTATTGTTTTCTACCAGCTCCAGCGCATTGATGATGGTTGAGACTTTTTAGTAAATACACTGTCATCACCGTTGCGGGTAAAGCTGCCGTAAAATTTATGATGATACAAAATAGAAGAACATCATCACTGTAGTTTCGGTGCGGTAAAATACTGAAGTCAACAAAGTAGGCCAACGCAAACAGTACGTAGGTGAAGACAGCAAAGAGAATGGAAAGTAATCGTTCGTGATAACTGAAGACAGCAAAGGAGACAATGCTGCTCACAATAAAAAAAGAAATGATCCGGTTTTGGCGGACTCACTGGAAGCTAGAATGTATACAGAAATGTTCATGGTTGCCAGCAGAAAATAATTTGCCACCGAATGATTACCGCGGCGGTGAAAAATTATAGTTAAAGTCAGAAAAAGAGCTGTTCCCGCCAATACAGGGAGCGTTTCGTAGTAACCTATATCAAAATTAATTGCTGCTGACACTACGCAAAATACAATGCCGATCAGAGCAAACTGCCCCGATAGCATAGCTTGCTTAAATTCACCGTACGATTCTATAAACTTGTCATCACCGATGATGAGGTTCCTGATGACTCGTTTTAATGACATATTAAATTGATTAGTTTAACAAAAATACCTTGCTAAAAAGGGGGCTACAATCACATTCCGCATGGTAGAGTATGCATGCAAGATTTTACTATAAATCCAAGAAAATATGTCATTTGCGAGGTGGGAATCCGTGCAGTGGTGGGAAAGCCCTTCCAAAACTCTGAGGGAATTACGAAATTAGGTCGATCCCACCTGTTGGTTTTAAATAAATCAATAACTTACCCCCCTGCATGATGACTGACATTCGAAAGATAGCTGTAGCTGTTGCTTTTTCACCCCGTATTGAAGCTGTTTTAATGGAGAGGCGCGCATGAAAAAGATGTGGAACGCTGAACTGATTCTCATTCACGTAGGCAGACGTGGTGACAAAGAAATAGCAAGATTAAATCAACTATTAGACAGCACGGGATTAAATGAGACGGGAGATGTAAAGATTTTTTGGGAAGAAGGAAAACCTAGTCAACGAATTTTGGCGACGTGCAAAAAAGAAAATGTCGATCTGCTGATTGCCGGCGCGCTGAAAAAAGAAAACCTTGTTCAATACTATCTGGGAACGGTTGCACGAAAAATTATTCGAAAAGCCGATTGTTCGGTTCTATTATTAACGAATCCATCCATAACACCTCAACCCTTTAAAAATATTGTTGTCGATGCAGATGACAGGCCCTACGTGGAAGAGTCTCTTAGTTTCAGCGTGTCAGATAGGGCTAAAGGATAAATCCACCTGGTTACACGTAGTTCGCGAGTTAAAAATGTATGGGCTTACCATGACCGCAGCAGAACAATGCAGTGAAGAAGAGTATGAGGAAATGCGTCACAAATTGGTGAAGGAAGAAATTGAAATTGTGGAGAAAATCCTGCAGCGAATTCCGCACGAAGGATTGAAAGTAAATATCAAATTAGTTTCTGGCAAATCAGGGTTTGAACTGACCCAATTTGCACAGCGCAAGCAAGCTGACCTTTTAATTGTCGGCGCTCCCCAACGAAGGTTTTCATTATTCGATAGAGTGTTCACACACGATCAGGAATATATTTTTGCAGACTTGCCTTGCAACCTTTTGATAATTCATCCACGAAAGGAGGTAGCCCGTGGGTAAATTAGGTCACGCAGATGTCGTTCATCTGTTGATGCAACTTGCGCATCATGCTGGTCATGGGAAGAATTTTTGCAGAGGCAGCTACGGAAGCTTCGTCAGCCCGCCGTGATCGGTGAAATTATTGCCGGTATCTTGCTTGGCCCCACCGTGTTGGGCATGCTTCAACCTGAATGGTTTGAAACTTTATTTCCACCTAACTCTGGTGCGGGAATTGTTCTTACCGGATTTGTGCAGGTGGCGGTGGTCATGCTGCTGTTCATCGCTGGCCTTGAGGTTGATTTGCATATTGTTTGGCAACAAGGGCGGCAAGCGGTAACAACAAGTGTGTTTGGCCTGATCGTTCCATTTAGCCTCGGTTTTACTTTTCCTTATTTTTTTTCCGAATTTTTTGGAATCAGCGATGTAAACTCAAGGTTAACGTTTGCGCTTTTTATGGGCACGGCTATGGCCATTACAGCGTTGCCTGTAATCGTCCGAATTCTTATGGATTTGAATATTTTCAAATCCAGGATGGGACTGCTGGTTGTAGCTTCTGCCATGGTGGATGATTTAGTAGGATGGCTGATTTTTTCAGTCATTTTAGGGTTGATAGGAAAAGGTGGAGGATCGATGCCCTTGATCAATACGATTATTTTAACCATCGGCTATGCTGCATTTATGCTGACCATCGGCCGCGGAATATTGAATCGAATTCTTCCGTGGGTAAATAAAAAACTTGCGTGGCCTGGAGGGGTGCTTTCAATTTCGTTAGCCTTATGTTTCTTGGCAGGCGCATTTACAGAATATATTGGTATCCATGCAATTTTCGGTGCCTTCATTATGGGAGTTGCATTGGGTGATTCAGAACATTTTTCTGAACGCGCAAAAGAAATTGTGCATCAGTTCATCAATAACATTTTTGCACCCTTGTTTTTCGTATCCATTGGGCTACGCGTAAATTTCATCACAAATTTTGATTTGGTGCTTACGCTGACCATCATCGCGATTGCCTTTGCAGGAAAAATTATTGGAAGCGGTTTCGGGGCCCGGTCTGGGTGGTTTCAGCTGGAAAGAATCGCTCGCCGCCGGGTTTGGAATGAATGCCCGTGGAGCAATGGAAATTATTTTGGGTTTAATTGCCTTGGAGAATGGACTGATCAATGAAAGAGTTTTTGTGTCGCTTGTCATTATGGCGCTTGTCACCAGCATGACCAGCGGCCCGCTAATGAAGTGGAGTCTAAATCGGACGTGGAAGGGTTAGGTTCGAGTTTCGAGTTTTTAGTTTCGAGTTTCGGTTATCAACGTTCAGCTCGAGGTTCAAGGTTGGAATACTGCAATTTCTACCTATACGTCTCAGCTTCAGCACAACTACAAACTCGAAACTTTAAACTCGAAACTTTTAAACTCTAAACTTTCTTCGCTCGCTCCCAATACGCATCCATTTCTGCCAGCGTCATCTCGCCCATTTTTTTTCCGTCTTTTGCAGATTCCGTTTCTAAGATATTGAAAGCGTTTAATAAATTTTTTATTGGTGCGTTCCAGGGCTTCTTCAGGATCAATGTTAATAAACCGGGCATAGTTTACCAGAGAGAAAAGCAGGTCCCCGAATTCAGCCATGGCTTTTTCCGCGTTGATAGGACTCGTTTGATTCTAGTATTGAATTCACTTTTAAACTCTTGCATTTCCTCTTCTACCTTTTGCCAAACTTGTTCTTTTTTCTCCCAGTCAAAACCTACTCCCCTGGCTTTATCCTGAATGCGAATGGCTTTCACCAAAGCCGGCAATGATTTAGGAACTCCCTCAAGCACAGACTTATTCCCTGTTTTAAGTTTGATTTTTTCCCAGTTGGCCTTGACAGTTTCTTCATCATTGGCTATTACATCGCCGTAAATATGTGGATGGCGCTCAATCAAGTTTGTCACAAATTGAGTTCAGCACTTCTGTAATGTCAAATGCTTTTAATTCTGAAGCTATGCGCGCATAGAAAACCAAATGCAACATTAAATCCCCCAGCTCTTTTTTCACTTCATTAAGATTCGCCTTCCAGAATGGAATCGGAAAGTTCATAGGTTTCTTCAATAGTAAGGTGTCGCAAACTTTCCAGGGTTTGTTTTTTATCCCAAGGACAATTCTCCCGAAGTTCATCCATAATGGTGAGCAGACGGTCAAAAGCCTGTAATTTTGCTTCGCGCGTCAAATCGGGTGACGAAAGAACTTTTTTCATGAACAAAAATCGAGTAAATAATATATGAATTTGACGAAGGTACCAACAAAATTGTACTGCTGTCTGTAAAATTTAAAAGGGAACTAAATTGACTGTTTCTCTCTTAATACAGGTCATCGGATTCGTGATCTTTTATCACGCCGATCTCACAATTGACCATAGTTTACATTATTCTTTTATTTTTGCAGTCAAAATAATCTACTGTGGCTTTAATTAAATCTATTTCTGGTATTCGCGGGACGATCGGCGGAAAGACCAATGAGAATCTTACCCCATTGGATATCGTAAAATTTGCTGCCGCATTCGGCACATTGATAAAGAAGAAAAAGGGTATCACAAAAATTGTAATCGGCCGTGATGCCCGCCCTTCCGGAGAAATGGTAAATGCGTTGGTGACGTCAACGTTACAGGCACTAGGTATCGATGTAGTTGATCTCGGCCTTTCCACTACACCCACGGTGGAAATTGCAGTTCCACTGGAGAAAGCAGCGGGCGGAATAATCCTTACGGCAAGCCATAATCCTATTCAATGGAATGCGCTTAAACTTATTAATGAAAAAGGAGAATTCATTTCAGGTAAGGATGGAGAGGATATGTTAAAGATTGCGGCAAATGAAGAATTTGATTTTGCACCTGTAACAAAACTTGGTAAGTACATGAAGAATGACACTTACCTTCAAAAGCATATAGATCTTATTTTAAAATTGCCTTTAGTAGATGTTGAAGCAATACAGAGCAAGGGATTTAAAATTATCGTCGACGGCGTAAATTCAACTGGTGGTGTCGCCGTACCGTTGCTGTTAAAAGCTCTCCATGTTTCAGTTAAGGAATTATATTGCGAGCCCACCGGACATTTTCCTCACAACCCGGAACCATTGCCTGAGCATCTAACGGATATTTGCCGTGAAATAAAAAAAGGAAAATATGATTTGGGCATAGTGGTTGACCCTGATGTTGATCGCCTGGCGTTCATTTCGGAAGATGGTACTCCATTCGGAGAAGAATACACGCTGGTGGCGGTTGCAGATTATGTATTGAATGCCAGCAAGAAAAAGAAAGGGAATTCAGTTTCAAACCTTTCGTCAACGCGAGCGTTGCGTGATATTACTGAAAAGGCCGGCGGAGCGTATTTTGCAGCTGCCGTAGGAGAGGTGAATGTGGTAACGATGATGAAAGAATGTGATGCTGTCATTGGTGGAGAAGGAAATGGAGGCGTGATTTATCCAGACTTGCATTACGGCCGGGACGCACTTGTAGGGATTGCATTATTTCTTACTCATGTTGCTAAGTCCAATATCCCTGTATCAAGACTTCGGGCCAAGCTCCCGAACTACATTATTTCGAAAAATAAAATTGAGTTAACTCCAACCATAAATGTTGATAAAGTACTCGAGGAAATAAAAATCAAGTACAAGAAACAACCCATCAACACCATTGATGGTGTGAAGATCGAGTTTGATAAAGAATGGGTGCATTTGCGCAAGTCCAATACAGAACCCATCATTCGAATCTATGCGGAATCAGATTTAGAAGTGAAGGCTGAGAACCTCGCCAAAAAGATAATTTCCGATATCAAAGAGATTATCGCTGAAAAGGCAGTAGCCTAGTATTTAAACAATGTAGTTTGCGAGAGATTGAAAGCGGTGATCGGTAATCGATTGTTGAATACGGGACACTCAATACAAAAAATAGATTACGGTTGATTTGTTGCAAGCTAGTTTTATAACCAAAGAATAAATGCGCGTTTATTTTGACAATGCAGCAACAACACCGCTGGATCCGGAAGTATTTGAGGCTATGAAACCTTTTATGCTGGAGGACTATGGCAATCCTTCTTCCACGCATGCACATGGGAGAAAGGTTAGAGCTGCTATTGAATCGGCTCGGAAAAAAATAGCCGAACTACTGCATTGCACTCCTGGCGAAATCATCTTTACATCCGGAGGTACAGAAGCAGATAATGCTATTTTGACAGGAAGTATTCATACTACCATATTAAAAATGTTATTTCCTCAAGTATTGAACATCACGCTGTGGAAGAAACATTGAGCCGACTTGCTTTGAAAAGTAATATTGAACTTCACATGGTAAATTTTGATGAGGATGGCCATATTGACTTAAAGCATTTGGAGGAGCTGCTGAAAAAATACCCGAACGCATTGGTTTCCCTCATGCACGGCAATAACGAAATCGGAAATCTCCTCGACATCGAAAAAGTCGGCGATCTATGCCAGCAGCACCAAGCTTACTTTCATTCGGATACGGTGCAGACAGTCGGACACTATGTTCATGACCTAAGAAAAATTAAAGTTCATGGGATGACTGCGGCAGCGCATAAATTTCACGGACCTAAGGGTATTGGGTTTATGTTTATCCGAAAAGATAAAAAGATCCAACCCTTTGTTCATGGAGGTCCACAAGAACGAAATATGCGGGGAGGAACAGAAAATGTATATGGTATCATCGGGCTCGCCAAAGCCCTTGAGATCGCCTATCGTGATATGGATGAACACAAAAGTTATATCACCGGATTAAAAATACATATGATCGAAAAGTTAAGAGCGAACATCCCGCACATCGAATTTCATGGAGACTCAGCTAACATCGATAGAAGCCTGTATACGGTTTTGAATGTTTGCCTTCCCGAATCGGACGAAAACGACATGCTGCTTTTTAATCTCGACTTGCAGGGAATTTCAGCGTCGGGTGGAAGTGCTTGTTCGAGTGGAGCAACGACAGGCTCACACGTTCTCGGAGCCTTATACCCCAAGTCTAAAAAAGGCGCTATTCGTTTTTCATTCAGCAAATACAACACAACTGAGGAAATGGATTTTACTGTGGAGAAGCTGGTGGAAGTGTTGAAGTGTTGAGGTTCGAAGTGTTGAAGTCGTACACACTGAATCCTAAGACCTTTACAGGCTGCCACACCCAAATAACACCATTTAAGAAAGAATGTGTATTTAACTTCAACATTTCGAACTCCAACACTTAAACACTCGGTATTATCCCCATCTTTTTCATCAAAAAAGTTGCATTCATTTTTTGAGCCAGGCCAGGTTTTAGTTTGTAGTCGAACGAAAGTTGATCATTTTCGATGTTTGCTTCGAAACAATAATTTTTGATATGTTGGGGATATTCTTTTTCCAGTTCACCTAATACAAGATCGTGCGTTGCTATCATTGCCAGGCAAGGATGGGGTAACAGCTGCTTTATCAGCGCGATGGATCCAGATTGTTTGTCCGTAGAATTTGTTCCTTTTAGAATTTCATCCAGCAGTATAAATAGCGGCTTATCACTTCGCAATTCATCCATGATTGTTTTTAGTCGATCTAATTCTGCGTAGAAATAAGATTGATGATCTTTCAGAGAGTCAGCTGTGCGCATGCCGGATCGAATATGGATGATGGGGCAATGGAACTCTTTTGCATACACTGGTCCACCGGTGAGAGCGAGAACAAGGTTAACACCTGCCGTACGAAGGAACGTACTTTTACCGGCCATATTAGCACCCGTGATAATAAGCACGGATTCTCCAATTCCGATGTGAACATCATTTGTAATGCATTCATCCTCACGCAAAAGTGGATGTCCCAGTCCAATGGCTTTGATGTCTAATTCAGAATTGATCTTGGCATAGGTAAAATAGGGATGATTGAAAGCAAATGTTCCTAAGCTGCATAGGACTTCAGTTTCACTGATCACATCGAGCCATATCTTAAGGCTACCTGCATTTTCATGTTTCCATTTTTCCAGACGATATACATATTGCAAGTCATACAGCAAAAGGCTATTGACCACAAGATTGGTCATCGCATTAAGCCTTGCATTCAAGGAGCTCACCAATGATGCCAGTGATTTTACTTTTATATCAGCTTCGAGGGCACTGAATCCTAGTTCGTTAAGGATTACCGATGAAAACTTTTCCCTGCGGAAATAATGAAGTAATCGGGCATATTTTTCCAGAATATTTTTCTTACGACTAATGTATTCGTGAAATATATTTACTTTTTTGAGGTTTAACCCGAGAATGGCCCATTGTGATAATGCCAGCAAAATGGCAAATGGTTTGGCAATGCTTACAAAGAAGGAAGTTATAACCAATGCGACGGTAATGAGGGGAAGAACAACTAACAAAATTTTATAGAAAGAAGATGTGTAAAGGAATGACGGTTGTTTAAGCCATTCTAGTAGTTGATCGCGATCGTGAGGTTGCTCTCCGATCTCCATACCGGAAGCCTGAAAGTGCTGACGAAAATCAGTTTTGACGGCAAGTTCCTGTATAGCGTGATTTTGTGATGAAATTTCGGACGAGGATGTCAAAGGATAACTCAACCGTTGCGCCATGTATTTTTTGCCGTGAATCGTGTTGCATCGGTTGATCGTTTGAAATAGAGATCCGTCACCAAAAATATCAAGATCATATGAATACGGATGATGGTGATCGATAAATTCAGAACCGCTCGTGAAGCCAGAGGTATCTCCTGTTAGTGCTTTGCCCTCCTGCTGATTAATTTTCACCAGATTCTCAAAGTGTATTTTTTGATCGTAAAGCCTGCTATGTTGTTGAACAAGGAAAGTGAACGCGACAATCAATGGGATGGTGACGTATAAGACTGATATATTGGAAAATGCAAAATAGATTGCAATCACAAATCCCACCGCAACAAAAATTCTGAGATTCGAGATTAAGTTGATTTGCTTTTTTATTTTGCTTAAAGCGATTTCAAAATCGTTTCTTCGTGTTTGATAAAACGGAGCGAGTTCACGTGAAGTCATGAAGGGACGATAGTTCAAAAATTAAAGGAGAGTTTCAATAATACGCATCAATTCGTCTAGGGCTTTTTGATCGACATGATCGAAATCACTTAACTTATCGCTATCCACATCCAAGACAAGCGCAACTTCGGAATTTTTAAAAGCCGGTAAAACTATTTCAGATCTGGAAGCTGAATTACAGGAAATGTGTCCTGGAAATTTATCTACATCAGGTACCAGAATAGTCTTTTTTTCTTTCCAGGTTGTTCCACAAACCCCTTTGCCATAATCAATTCGAGTACACGCGATAGGTCCTTGGAAAGGTCCCAATACCAATTGATTTTCTTTTACGAAATAAAAACCAACCCAAAAAAAATTAAGGGATTGTTTAAGCGCTGCTGTGATGTTCGATAAGTTGGCAATCAAATCAGGTTCTCCGTCTACGAGCGATTGGATTTGCGGTATCAGTATTTTATAACGCTCTTTTTTGTCCTGTGAGTGGGAGATTATCAGTTCTTCTGCCATTAGCGATTATATTTTCTCTAGTTCTTTTCGTGTCCTTTCATTTTCAACATTGCCCGTGTTCAGTGTAGAAGCCGGCTCAAATAAAATTATGTGAACTTCTTCTTCTGCCGAGGGTTTATGCTCCACTCCTCTGGGTACAATAATAAACTCTCCTTCGCTTACTTCAACAATTTTATCTCGCAATTCCATCTTTAATTTTCCTTTGATGACCAAAAACAACTCATCTTCATTGTCATGGTGATGCCATATGAACTCTCCTCTGAGCTTCACGGCTTTCACCTGTTGTCCATTTAATTCACCGATTATGCGAGGATTACCATAGTCGTTAAACTGATTTAATTTTTCTGTGATGTTTACTTTATTCATAATTTGAAGTTTGGTTGTCGCAGGTCTTGGCAACTCAACTTGGACATACGACGTTCAGTCTGATCAACTGTTGGCAACTGTAATTGCTTATATACAACAATGAAACGCATTAAAATAGCTTTGGTTGGCGACTTTGATGAAAAGATGCACACACATATTGCTCTCAATAAATCCATTGAGCATTGTCGGCCGCGCTTGCCGTTTTCTCTCGAAGCGGAATGGATTCCCACTGAAGATATAGAAAAAGCTTTATCCAGCATTGGTAATTTTAATGGCTTCTGGATTGTTCCCGGTTCTCCCTATAAAAATGATGAAGGAGTTTACAAACTCATTCGGCTTGCTCGGGAAAAGGATTTGCCAATCACAGGTTCATGCGGAGGTTTTCAGTATATGATGCTTGAATACGCCAGGAATGTACTGAACATACCAAGCGCAGGTCACCAGGAAAGCGAACCCGACGCAGATCCTGTGATTTCAAAGTTGAGCTGTTCTTTAAAAGGGCAGCAAGAGGAGGTTTTTATTCCAAATCAAAAGTCATGGTTGTACCACGTATTTAAAACGGATAAAATCATTGGGAAATATTATTGCAGTTATGGTGTAAATCCACTTTACCAGAAAAAATTGAATCAGTACCCGATGGTATTCACCGCATTTTCTCCAACGGGGGAAGTGCGAGCTTTTGAATTAATGACCCACCGGTTTTTTAAAGGCACGTTGTTTCAGCCTTCGTTGGATTCCACCCACGAACATCCGAATCCGCTGATCGTTAGTTTCTTCACGACTTGTGAATGATTATGTTGGTGATCGGTAACGGGGTAATCGGTGATCGTACCGGTTCATAGTTACCAACACTGCCACTACATTAGTCTTCAGGCAACGTTGGGTGGTCAGCCGATTTTTGATACAAAATCTTCAGCCAATCATTTTTGATCTTATATTGATGGTCAAGTACTCCAGCGAGTGAAGGAGCTTTAACACCGGCTCCAAATATCTGATTGGAAATAAATATGCGTGCTTCATCCCAAAAACCTGATTCGATAAAACCATTTAAGGTCTGGGCACCGCCTTCGACGATCACCGATTGAATTTTCTTTTTGTATAGATCCTGAACGAGATGGTGGATGAAATTTTTTTCTTCGATTCTGATCAACGATAGATTAGGACGCTCTTCATGTTTAAGTACATTATAACATAAAGTCTTTTGGGATCCGTCAAACAAATGGATTTTCTCATTCAGTTTTAAAAAACGGTCGATCACAATTCGAATCGGATTTCGGCCACTCCAGTCCCGGACATTTAATTCAGGATTATCCTGATGTGCTGTTCGCATCCCTATCAACACGGCGTCTTCTTCCGTTCGCCACTTGTGAACAAGCTGCCTGGAGTACTCATCGCTGATCCACTTCGAGTCAAAATTTTTCCGGGCAATAAATCCATCTGCCGTCTCTGCCCATTTTAGAATAATGTAAGGGCGTTGCCTTTCCATGTGGGAGAAAAAACGTTTATTTAATTCACGACCTTTTTTATCCAGAATTCCAGTAACTACTTCGATTCCTGCGGCCCGAAGTTTTTTTATGCCCTCACCAGCTACCAATGGATTCGAATCAAGATTAGCAATGACAACTTTTTTAACCTGGTGCTGAATAAGTAAATCAGTGCATGGAGGTGTTTTGCCGAAATGAGAACACGGCTCTAGATTGACATACACGGTGCTTTCCTTCATTACGCTTTTGTCAGCAACGCTGCTGACGGCATTTACCTCAGCGTGTGCTTCTCCATATTTTTTATGCCATCCTTCGCCAATTATTTTCCCATCGTGCACAATTACACTTCCTACCAACGGATTGGGACTGACCTGACCTCTTCCAAAGAGGGCAAGTTCCAACGCGCGTTGCATAAAAAGTTCATCGGTGTGGTGATCGTGTTTCGTCATTGCTTATACTTGTAAAGATTGCCAAGCTATGAAGAATTCCAAAACCTTGTTTCAGGATTTCCTGAGTCGAATTACACTTCCGGAAAGCAGGGACGAAATTCAAAGCATAGCTTACCTTGTTTTCGAAAATATTTTTGGGTTCTCGAAAACGGATGTACTCATCGACAAAGAAATAGTTGAACCATCGCAAGAAAATAAACTGGAGGAGATTGTTCAGCGGATTAACACGCACGAACCGATTCAATATATCCTTGGTGAAGCTGCATTTTATGGAAGGATGTTTACGGTAAATCCATCTGTTCTAATTCCAAGGCCTGAAACTGAAGAATTGGTTCGATGCGTGATAAATTTTGTTCATCAAACTAACAAAGCTGGTAAGATTATAGATGTGGGAACAGGTAGCGGTTGTATTTCAGTTACACTTGCATTGGAGTTGCCTGGGTCTGAAATTTTTGCTACTGACATAAGCGCGAGCGCCTTGCAGGTCGCCTCTGACAATGCGCTAAAGAAGGGTGTCCAGGTTCAATTTCTAAAACATGACATTTTGAGAACATCTCTTCCAGTTTCAGCTGACGTTATAGTAAGCAATCCGCCTTATGTCACACGGAGTGAGCAAAACACAATGTCAGCAAATGTAAAATATGAACCGGAACTTGCTCTGTTTGTTGATTCAGAGAACCCTTTGGTATTTTATAAAGTGCTAATAGAAAAGGCGAAAGAATCCCTGAGGCCTAATGGGCTGTTAGCTGTTGAGATCAATGAACGATTTGGAGAGGAAGTACTTCAATTGTTCCGATCTCATAAATTTGAACACGTTCAAGTCTTAAGTGATCTGTATGGAAAAGATAGAATTGTAAAAGGAATATTATCTTCATGAATTCATTATTCTTACAATGATTGCTGAACATGAGTAAAAATTCACAAGTATCATTTATCGGATCAGGAAATCTTGCCTGGCATCTTGCTCCTGCACTTGACAATGGAGATTTTCCAGTTCAGGAGGTATACAGTAAGAATCCGGGACACGCAGCCTCTTTAGTCGAAAGGCTTTACCAGGCGGACGTCAAAGCTTCATTGGATTTTTCTACAAGCTCATCCAGGATTTTTATAATCGCTACTGCAGATGAAGCTATTGAGGAAATTGTACAGGAAATAATTCTTCCGGACGAGGATGTTGTTTTAATCCATACGTCGGGAAGCCAGCCGCTGACTATTTTGGGCTATGCTGCTACTCAAAATCTCGGAGTATTTTATCCTTTGCAAACGTTTAGTAAAGACAGGAAAACAGAATTTAGAGAGGTTCCTATTTTCATCGAAAGTGCGAATGCACAGACCGAGAAGGTTCTGCGCGCAATGGCAAATTCATTAAGCAAAGATGTTTTTCCCATCACGTCCTTTGATCGTAAGGCCTTACATGTTGCTGCCGTGTTTGCTTCCAATTTCACAAATCACATGTTGCTCATAGCACAGGATATTATGAAGGAGAATAGTTTGAGCTACGATTGGCTGAAGCCACTCATTGCCGAGATGGTGAATAAAAGTTTAAGTATTGGTCCTGAAAATGCTCAAACCGGACCCGCCAGGCGAGGAGACCTGGAGATTCTGGATAAGCATGTAGAGTTTCTCCAGGATAATGAAACTGCGGCGGAGCTATATAAAATTATCAGCCAGCATATAATCGATAGGTACGTGGAGGAATAACCAGGCGTTCCGTTCATCTATATCAATAAAACATTAATCGGTAATTTAGCTGTTTGCAATGTATGTATCCCTGATCGCAGGGATAGATTGACCGTTATCCAACTCTTCAACTTTTTTTGCTCTACTGGAAGCATTAACTTCCGGCACAATAAGTCTTATACAATGGATCAATTTAATCTACAACGGCCTCGCAGGAACAGGAAAAGTGCTGTCATTCGTTCTATGGTAGAAGAAACAAAAGTAACAACAGACGATTTCATCTTTCCCTTATTTTTGGTCGAGGGGAACAATCAAAAGAAGGAAGTAAATTCAATGCCCGGCATTTTCAGACTGTCTATCGATTTAATGTTGAAGGAGATTGAAGAATGTTTGAAGCTTGGAATCAGAGCGTTTGATATATTTCCTGCGGTAGAAGATCAGTACAAGGATAAAACTGCCACCAAAAGTTACGATCCCAATTTCTTTTACCTAAAAGCACTTAAAAAAATTAAGATCCAATTTCCTGAAGCTTGTATTATGACCGATGTTGCCATGGATCCATATAGCTCAGATGGTCATGACGGATTGGTAAAAGATGGAAAAATTTTGAATGATGAAACACTGGAAATCCTAAGCAGAATGGCGTTAGCCCAAGCTGAAACCGGCATAGATATTATTGGCCCCTCTGATATGATGGATGGACGCGTGGGCTATCTTAGAAATACGCTTGATAAAAATGGATTTACGGAGGTTTCGATAATGAGTTATACCGCTAAGTATGTCAGCGGATTTTACAATCCGTTTCGTGAAGCGTTGGATTCGGCCCCAAAATTCGGTGACAAGAAAACGTACCAAATGAACCCGGCCAATCGACGGGAAGCCTTGTTGGAGGCGAAGCTTGATACGGAAGAGGGAGCCGATTTCTTAATGGTAAAACCAGCCTTAGCTTACCTGGATATTATTCGATTGTTAAAGGATAATTCATTTTTGCCAATCGCAGCTTATAATGTAAGCGGTGAGTATTCTATGATTAAAGCCGCTGCTCAAAAAGGGTGGCTGGATGGAGATCGGGTAATGCGAGAAACTCTGCTCAGCATTAAACGCGCTGGCGCTGACGTTATCTTAACGTACTTTGCAAGGGAATTTGCGTCCTCTCAACAATTCTAATTCTTATCTATGTATTACAGGATATTCCTGTTTGTTGCGGTTATAACGGGTTGCCTGTCTGCTTCCGGACAGACATTGGAATTAACGGACGCTGGCAGGCTTGACGTGAACGGACAACTAAGTTACTGCCGCGATGCTACCCAGAAAGCTACCTTGGACGATGTAAAAAATCAGCCGTTCACGACTCCCGTCTCAGAGTCCTCTCCGAATTTGGGGTTTGATCGCGCTTCACATTGGTTTAAGATCGAAATAAATAATGAGTCGAAATCCCCGGAATGGTTGTTGGAGGTCGCCTATGCTCCCTTGGATCAAATTGACTTTTATGTCATCGAATCTGATAGCTCAGTAATGCATAAACAAGCTGGAGACCATTTTCCTATCGCACAACGCGATCTTCCACATCGTCATCCGATCTTTGCCTTCGACATCCCGCCAGGACAATCGAAGACTATTTACTTGCGCGTACAAAGCATTTCTTCTGTCCAAGTACCTGTTACGTTTTGGCATCGGGATGCCTTCTTAAAAACGGCTTATAAAATTCAGTTGCTCAATGGACTATTTTATGGCGCTATGTTACTGATGATCTTATATCAGTTATTTCTATTCTTGTCTGTCCGCGACAAAATAACCTTCTACTATGTGCTTACGCTTCTTACCATGGTAAATGTAGTTTCATTCTTTCAGGGGTATTCATTTTTATACGTGTATCCAAATAATCCGGGGTTCAATGATATTTTAGCAATGATCACCGGGCCCATCTTTGTAGTGTGTTCGACCTTCCTGACGCGCGCTTTTTTAAATGTGCGTCAATTCAGTAAGCTGCTTGATAACCTGCTGTTGGGAAATATGTTATTGGATCTCGGGATTGCTCTGCTGATGACAATCTTCTACCGAGAAATATCATTTCAATATCACAATTATATAATCTTTATTCATTGCTTGTTGGCGTTGATTTGTGCTGGATATTGCTTTTATAAAAAGTATAAGCCGGCCCGGTATTACCTGATAGCTTGGTTTACACTTTTGGTAGCTGGAGGTATTTTTACCATCAGCAGCGTGGGATTAATGCCAGGATACTTAAGTACAAATTATACGGGATTGATGATGGGATGTATCCTTCAGATGTTATTCATCTCTTTTGCATTAGGGGATCGCTGGAGTACGTTGGAGAAAGAAAATCATCAAACGAAAGAGGCTGAACTGGAAAGGGAGCACAAAGAAAAAATACGGTTGGAAGAAATAGTGAAAAGCCGGACAATTGAAATTCAACAACAGAATTTGCAGTTGGAAGAAGTTAACCATGTAAAGGATAAACTCTTGTCCGTTGTTTCGCACGATATACGTGGCCCCCTTGGCTCCCTTCACCTGGCATTAAATTTAGCAAAGACCGGTTCATTATCTACTGAAGAATTCCATAAGGTTTCAGAAGGCTTAGAAGCAAGACTAACACAGACTACCGAGTTCATCGATAACCTGTTGCAATGGGCAAAGCTCCAAATGCGAGGCGAGACTTTTGAGCCCGATCGCCTTGACTTATCAAAATTAGCGGATGAGTCTGTGAAGCTGGTGGAACCGGAGTGCAGTCAAAAAAATATTACCTTAAAAAATCATCTTCAGGGCCAGTTGGAAGCTTTTGCGGACCTGAACATGGTGCGGTCAGTGTTGCGGAATTTATTGACCAATGCTATTAAATTTACGAAGCCTAATGGCACAATTTCATTGAGTGCCTATCACGTAGAGAATAAAATAATTATCTCTGTCGCTGACAGCGGTGTAGGAATTCCGGAAAAAAATAGGCACAAATTATTTACCATTACAAGTGTTGCTACCCAAGGTACACGTCAGGAAAAAGGTACAGGGCTCGGTCTTTTATTATGTAAAGAATTTGTAGAAAAGAATGGCGGAAGTATTTGGTTTGAGACGGAAGAAGGCAAGGGAACAACTTTTTATTTCTCTCTTCCTGGATTTATGGAAGAGTCGCGCAGTGCCCAAGTAAATTCCTAAAATATCGTCCTGCCATGCAGAAGTTGGCTGGCTGGAGGTAGTTGAATAATTAATTTGTTTTTGATAGAGATTATTAAGTTTTTTTCATCCAGAATGCTCCTGGCTCTCTACCTTCTTGTTTTGCATAAATCGGACATTTTTCTGCAAGCTCCTTTCCATAATTATGGGCCAGATAATTCAATGCCCCAATAATTCTAAATTTAGAATTAAACATCAAAAAAGCCTCAAGTAGATATTGCTCATTCCACAAGTAGTGACGGTCATATATCCAATCGTTTAAATAATCTTTAGGTGTAAAAATATCATGTACATGGATTAAAACACCTGAGTTTAGGATCGGCAACAATTCTAAATATTCAAAGAGCACATCGCCCTGTGGTCTTATTATATGAGAAGAGTCAATGAAGAGAATATCATTTGATCCTAATTTTTTAAAAAATGACCTATCGATATTCTCAACTTTTTCCCTAATTAATTCGATTTCCAGTTTCTCGAGCCATGGCTGCTCATAGGGCTCTATGCAAATATGATGACAAGCATAATTCGAGTTTTCAAGTCTATTATGATGAATAGCATTTCTAGCCATTAATGTCGAGTACCCACTTCCTATTTCAATTATTCTATTAGGTTTGAAGTGCCTGATCATGCTATAAAGGTACTCCGCGTCCCCCGACCGATAAGAATCATTATCATAATAAAATCCACCATCGTTGTTTTTATTGACAGGAAAATTTAGGAGTTCTTGATTGTAATTAAATCTAGTTAACAAGTTCAATTGCTCTTCGATATTAAAATCAATTCCTTCAAGATTTCTGTCATCCCTTAAAGATTTTGTTAAATGTTTTTTAGGATTTATCATGGGTTGATAATAATGGTCTAAGACAGGAAAAATTCCTAAGAGCATAAAAATTCTATCACTAGTTTTATCTACTCCAGCTTTTTTTACAAGTTTCAACCAAAGTGACGAAAGGAAAGTGAAAGGCACTCCTAAGAATAAGATGAATTTTAAAACTATTAAAATGATTCGTTTCATTAATTTGTTATAAGTTCTGTTTTTTAACTACACTAACGACATCGGCATAGGCCATGCATATTCGGAGTCAATGTGTCTGTTTATGTTGCCGTGCTAAGATAATGGTAAAATTTTAACGTCTGAATTCCTGGATCATTCTTGGTCCAAGTATTTAATCGAAAGACAAGGTTTCGTCGGATGAATAGAGTATACAGGCATCCCAAACGCAGTCAAAGGATTGTAATCGAGAACCTCCAGCGCGAAAAATGAAATCGTGAGCTGGTGTGGCTCTCGGATAATTTCAAAAATTTTACACCTTTACAAAACACTATCCACAATCATATCTCAAAAATGTCCTATCGTATTGATGTTTTCGCGGTATTTATTTTTTTGGGCATCGTTCAAGGAATATTCCTATTGGTATTTTTTTTTTCGAATGAAAACCGGAAAGTGAAAGCCAATCTGTTCCATGGCTTAATGTTGCTGAGTATTGTAGCCTGCATTTCCGAAATTTTTTTAATGTACACAGGCTACATCGTGCATGGCCTTTTTCTTGTCGATTTTTCAGAAGCTTTTGGTTTGGCTATTGGACCGTGCTTCTATTTACTGGTGCTAAGTCATATTCATGGAACAGTTTCATGGAAAAAATATCTGCATTTAGTTTTTCCTATCATTTATTTTTTTCTGGAACTTCCTTTTCTCGTCCTTCCGGAAGATGCAAAATACAACGCTTGGATAGGTACTTATCATCCAGACTGGGCATTCCGGCCCTTTGATTATTCATACGATCCCCGGTTGTTTTGGGCGACGGATCATTGTACCGAAATTACGCTTATTAGTTTATTGGTTTACAGTACCCTGGGACTCCTTGAAATATATAAAGCCTTCAAGAAAAAGAAGGAATCGTTTTGGAGGCCCACAAATCCAGTTCTAAAATTCCTACGATGGGAAGTGTTTCAAATTATTTCAGCTGCCTTAGGTATTTTGGTCGTTAAACTTTTTCACAAACAAGACACAGGGGATCACTTATTTGCAGCTTTTATTACCATTACAATCTATTTTACAAGCTTCAGAATCATTCAACATTCGGGGTTCTTTAAACAGGCGCCACTCGGTGAACCTCAAAAGTACAAGGGCTCTACGGTTACACTAGAAACGCAAAAAGAGTTGCTGAATAAGCTTATACGTTTAATGAATGATCAAAAACCGTTTTTAAAAACCGATTTTTCGTTGCCTGACTTAGCGCAACGGCTTGGAACTTCAATTCATATCTTGTCTCAAGCGATAAATGAAGGCTTGGGGAAAAGCTTTTTTGAAATGGTAGCAGAATACCGGGTCGAAGAAGCTAAAAAGCTTTTAAAGGATCAACCTAATATTAAGGTGGAAGAAATTGCTGAGCAGGTAGGGTATAATTCCAAGTCATCTTTTAATACCGTATTTAAAAAGCTAACGGGAACGACTCCTTCAGAGTTTAGGTCAGGAAAAAAACAACGTCTATAATTATTTCTTTTGAGGAAAAATTTAGAAACGTTAGAATTTTCAGTGTATTGCGTGTCTTTTTATAAAGTCGAACGCCCAGATTATAAGATCAATCTTCATTCCCCCATCGGTGGATAATCTTTGATCAAAATTATTAACACATGAAAACGACATTATCTCCTTCCCAATCCATCGCTATCTGAAACTTATTCGGGAAGACGTTACGATCTGGACTGGCTTCGTTTAATCGCCATTGTGATTTTACTATTTTTTCATACCGGTATGTTATTCAATCCCTGGGAATGGCACATTAAAAACAATGAAATCAGTGAAAGCTTTCCCTATTGGATGACATGGCTACATTTTTGGCGAATGCCCCTGTTGCTATTTATTTCCGGTGCAGGTACCTATATGGCACTTGGAAAACGAACCCCGCGTCAATTTGCAAGCGAACGTTTTACCCGTCTGTTTATTCCTTTGGTATTTGGAATGTTCGTTGTCGTGCCTCCTCAGATCTACTACGAGCATATTAAGACATATACCAGCTATTGGGATTTTTATAAGACCGTATTCGAATTTGTACCTTATCCAGCCGGAAGCTTTAGCTGGCACCACCTATGGTTTATAGTATATTTACTGGTTTACTCCCTGATTGCAATTCCATTTTTGATCTTTCTGAGATCCCCTGAGTCGCGTCGTTTTAAGCAAATGGCATTTAAAATTTTGTCGAGCCCCGCAGGAATTCTTTTTGTTCCCTCTATTTTTATTTTGATTACGCAAATAATTTTACGCCCTTATTTTCCAGAACAAACCCATGCATTGATTGACGATTGGGCTTATTTTACTTACTATTTCTGTTTCTTTCTTTTAGGAATGTTGTGTTATTCAAACCCTTCTGTGTGGGAATCAATTGGCAGAAATCGTACACATTTACTGGTCAGTACCATTGCAATGCTTGTTCCCTTTTATGTTTTTTATTTTCATTTACGGGAGATCATTCAACTTCCGTGGAGCTTTGACACGATGGAAACAGCGTTTGATGTGACGGCCATCTTTGTAAGCTGGTTCACTGTGATTACGGTAATTGCTTATGGACAACATTATTTAAACAAACCACATCCATGGCTTGTCAAAATCAATGAAGGACTTTATCCATTTTACATTCTTCATCAAACCGTAATTATTTTTATTGGGTATTACATCTGCCAACTATCGTGGAGTATTTCCCTTAAGTTTTGGAGTGTGAGCCTTTTAACTTTAGTAAGCTGCATCCTATTTTATCTAATACTAATAAGACCGTTTAATCCAGTACGTTTTTTATTTGGAATGAAGCCATCGAAAAATAATACAAAGCCGTAACTTTTTGGGGTTAAAAGTATTGATTCAACCGGATATAAAACGAAGTGCGGACGTTAAGAATAGAAATCTATTATCCTAAAAAATTTCCAGGTAGGCTACGATAAATGGCGCAGAAATAAAGAGGCCATCGAAACGATCTAAAAATCCGCCATGACCGGGCAAGCTAGTTCCCGAATCTTTGATTTCAATACTTCGCTTCAGTAGCGATTCTACCAGATCCCCAAATGTGCCGCCAATTATTACGATAGTCCCGATTATAAACCACTGCGTTTGTGTCAAGGATTGAAAAAATACGGAGATTCCGTACGTGAATATCATCGCCAGAAGAGCTCCACCAAAAAATCCTTCCCACGATTTTTTTGGAGAAATACGTTCGAAGAGTTTTCGTTTTCCTAAAAAGGTTCCGGCGAAATAAGCCCCTGTGTCGCTCGCCCACAAAATAAATAGCAATCCGAAAATGATTTCAAAATTATACGTGCCATTTTCAAACACAGCCACATTAAGCAAGGCAAAAGGAACAGCTACGTAAAAGATACCAAGAAAATTAAAGGCAATATTGGTAAAAGGTTTTCGCTCGAATTTTTTATAAAGTTTGATCATGTAAACACACGACACAATGGGAAAAATGAGAAAGTAATAACGATTCGGAAGATCTCCCCTTTCAATAAAAAATGAAAGTAAGAAGATCAAAACTCCGCACAACGTTCCGAATGTTTTTTGAGGCACTAAACCATCGAGACCGACCAGCTTATAAAATTCAAGCAAAGCAAAAAGACAAATGATAAAAAATACGGCGCAATAAAGCCATTCACTTATACATACTGCTGCAATTATTCCTGCTGATCCCGCCACTCCGGTTATGATGCGTTGAGTTAAGTTGTTGTATTTTTTAATGGGGGATTTCACAAGATATAGTCAATAAACAAATATGAGGTTACCACTTGGCAAACTAAAGCCTTTACTCTGGTGAATCGAAAGTTTGTTTTGGTCGTTCATGGTAGTGTTTCCAAATATAATACAGTAGGGCCCCTGTTAGAATTAAGTTAATGATGACGTATTGTACTGGAAAAGCGGTATTGTCCTCCACATCAAAATCAGTGACTTTCTGATTGTGCAGATGGATCATAATTACTCCAAAAGCATTGTTAAAAAAATGCGCAAACATTGGAATCAACAAATTGCCCGACCAATAATATAAATAGCCAAACAAAGCACCTAACAACATGCGAGGAATAAAACCGTAAAACTGCAAGTGAATAGCGCTGAATATGATAGCAACAAGCCAGATGGAAAGATGGATATTACCTGTACCTCGAAAAAATTCATTCTGAAACAGACCTCGAAAAACAAGTTCTTCACCAATGGCTGGAAGAAGAGCAATAACGAATAACCCTATCATCAAATCTCCCAGTGAGTTGAAGCTGGTCAAGGCCTCAGTAAGACTTGTTGCGCGATCTTCATATTCCCTCGCCCACGTCTCAAATCCTTTCAAAGATTCAGGAAACTTTAAGTTGATATTCCATTCAACTAGGGGAGAAATGGAAACCATAAAGGTTATTCCCAGAACGGCTAAGATGAAAAGAATCAAAAGTGTCTTTTGCTGAGGCGGAAAAAAAGCCGAGACGGGCTTATGCTCAATTGCAATAAGGTAAAGTGCTGGGAAAATAATAAAACCAATCAACGAGGCGATGCTTTGCAATGCCAGAAGGGGCCCTATCACGTCTGGGTGTTCACCGGGATTTTGGAAATTGTTTAAGATATCTCCATCGTAAAAGGAAGAAACAATTGCAAGCCCCACAGCATTTCCCAAAAAAAAGCCGATAAAAACGATCAGCAGTATAAGTAACAATGACTGAATGGGTGGTCTATTGGAAACTAAATTCTGAGTTAACATTGACTAATACTGATATCTGTGTGCCAAATATGGTAAAAATAGGCCATATAGGATTGACAAGCCTTGTTGAAAGGCATAACGATCCGCCTTTACGTTCCGGGCGAATCGGAAGCGTGTTTTGGTAATCCATTGTTATAGTGCTTCCAAATATAATACAGTAGGCCTACTGTTAGGACTAAACTAAGGATGACAAATGGAGTGCGAAAGCTGACCGTGTCTTTTATATTGCTATCGATGATCTTTTGATAGCTCAGGTAAATCATAATAACTCCGATTGCATTGTTGAAGAAATGGGCAAACATGGGAATTAATAGATTGCCTGACCAATAATATAAATAACCAAACAAAGCGCCCGATAACACGCGAGGGATGAAGCCATAGAATTGAAAATGGATTGCGCTGAAGATACCAGCCGATATCCAGATCGAAAGATGAGCGTTGTTGGTACTTCTAAAGAATTCATTTTGAATCATTCCGCGAAAAACAAGTTCTTCTCCAATAGCGGGAAGAAGAGCAACAACAAATAGACCGATGAACAAATCGCCTATTGACGTAAAATTTGTCATAGCCTCAATAAGTTTTGCTAACCTACCTTCTTCCTGTCTTGCCCAGGTTTCGAAATCTTTCATAAACTCCGGAAACTTTAGGGCCATGTTCCATTCAACAACGGGAGAAATTGCAATAATGAAGGTCAACCCAAGAAATGCTGTAAGAAAGAAAATTAAAAAGGTCTTTTGCTGCCTTGGAAAGAAAGATGAGAGATGTTTACGTTCAATGATGATAATGTGAATTGCAGGAAAAACAATCAGTCCAATGAGCGTGGCAATGCTTTTTGTCAACAGGACAGGACCTATGACAGCAGGATTTTGACCTGGGTTTTGAAAGTCCCTCAGTAGGTCTCCATCGTAAAAAAGAGAAGAGATGGCTAATCCCAGAACAGGTGCTATAATAAAAAATGCCAGGAATACATTGATTAGTATGTTCAGTAATGATCGTAACGGAGGTTTGTCAGATACTAAATTCTCAGTTAACATTGACTAAATCCTGATTATCTTTGCGCCAAATATGGTAAAAATAGGTCATATCGAATTAGGAGAATTTCCCTTGTTGCTCGCCCCGATGGAGGACGTGAGCGATCCTCCTTTCCGTGCAGTATGCAAAGAGGGTGGGGCAGACCTGATGTACACTGAATTTATTTCTTCTGAAGGACTGATCCGGGATGCAGCTAAAAGCAGGCAAAAGCTTGATATTTTCGAATACGAGCGTCCTATTGGCATCCAGCTTTTCGGAGGTGATATAGGAAATATGGTCCAGTCGGCAGAAATAGCGACTGCAGTTTCACCTGATTTGATTGATATCAATTATGGCTGCCCTGTTAAAGCAGTGGCTTGCAGAGGGGCAGGCGCCGCATTGCTCCAGGATATCCCGAAGATGGTAAAGATGACGGAGGAGATCGTGAAGTGCACCACGTTGCCCGTTACCGTAAAAACCAGGCTAGGTTGGGATGACAAAACCAAAAACGTAGTGGAAGTGGCCGAACGTTTGCAAGACATCGGTATTAAGGCATTGACTATCCATGGGCGCACCCGTGTTCAAATGTACAAAGGGTCCGCTGACTGGAGCTTGATCGCGAAGATCAAAGAGAATCCCCGAATGCATATTCCGGTTTTTGGCAATGGTGATATTGATTCACCTGAAAAAGCATTGGAATACAAAAACAGATACGGTGTCGATGGTATCATGATCGGGAGAGCTGCCATCGGATATCCGTGGATATTTAATGAGATTAAACATTATCTGAGCTATGGTGAAAAGCTTTCTCCACCTACGATGGAAGAGCGTGTTCGTGCTACTAAAAAACATGTAGAGTTTTCAATTCGTTGGAAAGGTGGCAGACTCGGTATTTTCGAAATGCGCAGGCACTATGCTAATTATTTCAAAGGCATTCCTGATTTTAAACCTTTCCGTACCAGGTTGGTGGAAGTGGAAACGTTGTCGGAAGTAATGGGCATATTGGATGAAGTTACATCAACCTATTCAGGGCTTTTATTAACGGCCTGAAATCGCAAGCGGTTTAGAGCATCTGCTTGAATTGTAATCTTACTTCCCCGTTACAGTAACAATTCCCGCTCAACCTCGTATCTCCTAATTCATGAAAGACAGCCCTCGCGCATTAGCCATATTTTTATTACTTCTTCTTTCATTAATATGGGGAACATCCTACATCCTCATCAAACAAGGATTAAAAGTTTTCGACGCCGATGAGGTAGGTGCCCTGAGGGTTGTGGCGGCTTCTTTGTTTTTGTTTCCAATTGCGTTGACCAGGCTCCGGCCCTTGAAGCAAAGTGATTATTGGAAATTGCTCGCTTCCGGTCTGATGGGTGTTTTTATACCTGCGTTTCTTTTTGCAATAGCACAAACCAAGCTTGATAGCTCGATTGCCGGTATCCTGAATTCCCTTATGCCACTCTTCACCATGATCATTGGATTTTTAGTTTTTAAACAAAAATTTACTACTGCTGCTATCTTGGGAATCTTTCTCGGCCTCGGAGGAACATTGATCCTCGTATTCACGGGTTCCTCAGGTAGCGTTGGAGGGTTTAATCTTTATGCCTTACCGATCGTGCTCGCATGTTTTTTTTACGCCTCCAATGTGAACTTTATAAAATTCAAGATTCCGGATCTGCCATCCCTTACGATCACGAGTGTTTCCTTATTATTGATCGGACCTATGGCGTTGATTTACCTCTTTGGATTTACAGATTTCACTCAAAAATTTTCATCTCACCCTGAGGCATGGAAAGCATTCGGGTACATTACACTGCTCGGTCTTATGAGCACTGCAGTAGCGGTAGCACATTTTTAATAGGCTTGTAAAAATAAGTTCTCCTATGTTTGTGAGTTCGGTGAATTATATCATACCCATTGTAAGCGTGATGTGGGGTTTGCTGGATGGTGAAAAATTACAAGCTGGCCATTATATTGGAATGGCTGCCATTATCAGTGGCGTATACCTGGCCAATCGTAAAAAATGATAATTAGGGCGAATACGTGCTCGTCAACTCTAGTCTTTCACTTATTTATTGTCAAAGATGTCATTACCGGCAGGTGGTCTGACGGGTAATATTTTCCATCATTATCCTGAATGGCTTTGTAATTCTCCGATTTCCATTCTTTTGAATGAAAAATGTAATCAATGCCTCTGCATTCTATAGAATTAACTTTGAAGCTGCAAAATGTGCCCGGCGGATTTGCTGACGCTGGATCAGTAAGAGCTGTTCCTTTTGGCTCCATGATCGTCGCATAAGGAGGTTCTTCCCGGGTGCAATTGAAATCACCTGTAATGACCAAGGGAAGACTCTGGTCGATCTCTGAAGCTTTTCGTTTTAATAACACGGCACTGTTTTTACGCGATTCTTTTCCGATGTGATCAAAGTGTGTGTTGATCATTAGAAATTGACTATTGGATTTTTTGTCTCTGAATTTTCCCCACGTGGCAACGCGCGTAATGGCCGCATCCCAGTTTTTGCTTCCCGGTGTATCGGGCGTTTCAGAGAGCCAGAATGTATTTTGATCGACGATATCGAATTTATTTTTCTTGTACAGAATGGCTGAATATTCTCCCTTTGTTTTTCCATCATCACGACCAACACCGATGTAGTTGTAGGCGGGAAGATTTTTAATCAGGTCCATCAACTGATGATGAAGCACTTCCTGAAGACCGATGAGATCGGGATCATATTTTTTTATCAGCGCATAAACTTTATGATCTCTGTTCGGCCATTGATTGACACTATCCTGAGGTGTATCATAACGAATGTTATACGTCATTACTTTGATGGATTGAGCCGGTGATTCCATTACCATGAAAAATAAAAGAATAAAAATGAATCTCATACCTTAAAATTTAAATGTCTGAAAATTTGTAAGTCAAGCAGCCTTCTAATCGCACCTTAGTAAATTCTGTTTAAAGCACAAAATTAAATTATCTTTACTTGGTAAGTAAAAGTTAAATAAATACGTTAGATGAAATTATCTGGATTTTATTTTCCTCATACAAATATGGCGTAAATAAAATAAGTTTGATCGGCACAAGCATTGTATTCTTTGAATTTAAATACACATCTCATTTCTATTTTTTTTATTATATGGGACAAGTAAACTGGTTTGACAGAAAATTTGAATTTTCAAGCAATCAAAATATAATGCCTTCTCTTATTGAAAGATTAGAAGGAACTCCGATAAGATTAGAAGAAAAAATCCGCCGCATCAAACCTTCAGATCTTATTATTAAACCGAACGGCAAGTGGTCTATTTTGGAACAAATTGGACATTTGGCAGACGTGGAACCTTTGTGGCAAGGTCGTCTGGATGATATACTCAGTGGACAAAAAGAAATGAGACCAGTTGACCTCAATAATACGAAGACAGCGGAGGCAAATCACAATCAAAAATTGCCGACAGAATTATTGCTCAGTTTTCGTACGTTGCGAAAAATGACCTTGAAAAAATTGCTGGATTTGACAGACGAAGATGTATTTAAATTTTCACTTCATCCCAGACTACAAACCCCCATGAGGACAATAGATCTGTTCACATTCGTTGCAGAACACGATGACCACCATCTTGCTAAGATAACAGAGATAGTTAGGTTTAAATAAAGTCTTCCATCAACTAAATGAATTAGGACGGTCTATCCGAATATTATCGTGCTGAAGTCGAATCAATCAGCGGTCCATAAAAGATAGCATTCATCAACATCTTATTCGTCCCCAGCCAGAATGCACGAAAGCATAAATTGTCCGTAAAACCGATTACTCGTCCTTGTCCTAATGTAGATACGCCAGCCACAGCGCTATCCTTTAACTTGTTATAATTTTGTTTTGAAATATATCCACTTAACAAGGACGATCGCAGTGAATACAGCTGGATTACCATAGGCGCTTTTCGCTTTCTCCATAAACAAATTATTGGATTTGAAAATGGGCATTGTCGTGATTATAATAGCCATAGAAAAGAGGATGCGTTAGATCTACTTTTGCTTCGAAGATCGCGCCGCTCGTTTCTTGGGCCCCTTTAAATTCATCAATGTCCGCATACTGTCTTGACTTTTGTAAATCTTTTGTTTCTTCTTCCTTTTTCATATCAAATTTGCCTAGCCCGGCCGTATTCAGCCATCCTAGTGCATTCTCCAATCCTATAACAAGACCTCCATTTTGAACCCATGCTTTTAATTTTTCTTTCGCGCTTTCAGAAATCTGCATGGGCCCAGAGGTCGATGGTAGAATGATGGTATTATACTTGTTTAATATTGATCGATTAAAAACTTCGACAGGAATGAGAGTAACAGGAATATTGAAACGTGTATCGAGCATGTGCCAGATTTCGCCGACATCCGTTGCAGAGAAACCATCTCCAATAACCATTGCGATTTCCGGTTTCTTTAAGGTTAAAAAAGAATTGCTTCCCAGACTTGCTTCCTTTGTAGTCGAGTCCACTGTTAAAGGCATACACATCGATCCCATCTTTATTTGCAATTTCATTTACTATAAATTCGATTTGGTCTGCGGTTTTTTCCTGATCACTTAACGGGAGCAGAATGGATCCTTGTTCAAACTTTTTTCCATCCGAATGATAAAACGAACTCGTTGCTACTTTCAAACGCAGTCCATGACTCAAAAGCCTGTAGATCGACCGTGGTGCGTAGTAGCCTACTGACTCGAATACATACGCATACTCACTTTTTCCTCCTATGCGCTTGCCGGTTGGAAATTTTTCGGCAGTTATTTTCTCACCGAGCGTGGGGGTTGTTTTTAATTCATCATACTCAACACCAAAAGCAAGCGGTAAAGTCCAGCTTGAAATGTCATAAAACAAACTGTCTTTAAATTGAACACGCTTTTCAAATGCTCCTTTAATGAGCTTGTATTGTCTCTGATTCATGGGTACCATGTAACTCGACTCTTCCGCATAGACTTTTCCATTGATTGTTTGAGCTGCTTTTATTTTGTAAACTTCTATTTCCTGTCTTAGAAGGATTTCAGCTAAATGAAACGCGCGTGCTTTATCCTTCGATCCAAAAATGTAAGCCTTGATTGGATCTTTTGGGGCTTCCGCTCGCGGCATCTTTATAAAACTGACGTTGATAATTGAGTAAATCTGCTCGCATGCTGCTTATCGCTTTCAAAGAACTTAGTGCCGTGGCAAATTGATTGCGTATGGTGAATGGAAACCGAAGTATGCCATTTGTACTTTCCTGAGCGTGGCCCCGGGAACTTGCCTGTTCAAATAAAATTCCGATGGCCCCTTGCACATCAGGAAAGCTTGAACCTTTGCCATAATAAAAATCATCATAACCTTCCTGCGTAAAATAAAATGATCCTAGTTCATCCAGCGCTTTTGCGTGAAATTCTCCCATGCGTTTTGTAAGCTCCAGATTTTTTTCTGGCGTGAGCGGATGCGTTCGGGATGGAACTCCGGGTTGAAAAAAGAACGAACTATTCGTGCCCATTTCATGATGATCCGTTAGCACATTGGGTTTCCATTTCTGAAAGTTCTTAATACGCGCCTGCGATTCCGGATGTTGGGCAACAAGCCAATCGCGATTAAGGTCAAACCAGTAGTGATTGAACCTTCCGCCCGGCCACGGCTCGTTGTGCTCCGTGTCTAACGGATCTGTTGATGTCATTTTGCTTTTTCGTGAATTCACCCAACTACTAAAGCGTTGCATGCCATCGGGATTGTAACACGGGTCAAATAATATAATGGTATTATTTAATTGGCTTTCTATTTCTGGTCCCTGAGCTGCTGCAAAGTAATACGCAGCCAATAAGCTGGCGTTAACGCCACTGGCTTCATTTCCATGAATGCTGAAGCCGATATAAAAAACGGCCGGACTATTTTTAGTATCAATAGGGGAGGATTTCGACGGATCGCTTAACTGAATATGTTGCAGCCGAATACTTTCGAGATTTTGATGATTTTTGGGTGATGTAATCGTTAGCAACAGAAGCGGGCGTGCCTCATAGGTGTAACCTGTTACTTCAAGACTTATCCGGTCTGATGCTTTATCCAAAGCATACATGTAATTCACTAAGCGATCATGTGTTACATGCCACTCACCAACTTCATGGCCAATTATGGATTGAGGTGTTGGGATAGAAGGGTTATACGTTATGCCTTCAGGTAAAAAATAAGATAGGTCCGGCTGACCATTCAAATACCCTGCAATCGATAGAAGAAAAATGGCAAGTGGGAAGGACTTCCTCATATTCATAAATATTAAGAGCAATGCTCAATAGACAAATAATTTATTCTTTATCAAACAAATAGTACACTATTTTAATAAATGCGTAAATCATTGTTAACGCATTGTAAACAATTTGTGGAAAAATTTAAAGGTGCTTTAAAGTTTAAGTGTTCTTCTTCCGGTACTTTTGCATCACTCATTAACCTAACTAAATTTTATGAATAGAATTTTACTATTTATTGCCTTTGCACTTCTGACGTCAGGTATTACTTGGGCCCAGGGCGTGACTACAGCAAGTATAAGCGGTGTTGTTAAAGATGATAAAGGTGAAGGTCTCCCATTAGCAACTGTAATTGCTATCCATATCCCATCGGGAACTCAATACGGCACTTCGACACGAACGGATGGAAGTTTTACGATTCCAAATGCAAGAGTTGGAGGCCCGTATACGATCACCACTACATTCGTCGGGTATGCTGATAATAAAAAGGAAAATGTTCATCTCAGTCTGGGTCAAACCAGTAATTTAAAAATTGAGCTGACTGAAGCTTCCGTGCAATTGGAAGGCGTTGAAATAACAGCCAATCAAGATGATGTTTTCAATAGCGAAAGGACCGGGGCCTCAACCAATATTTCACAAGAACAAATAAATAATTTACCTACCGTTGGAAGGAACCTGACTGATTTTACCAGGATGACTCCTCAGGTCAGCATCACACCGAATCAGGGCATTTCTATTGCCGGAGCAAATAACCGGTATAACTCCATTTTTATTGACGGAGCGGTGAACAATGATGTTTTTGGTATTTCTGAAACAGGTACTAACGGCGGGCAAGCCAATAGTATAAGTCCTATAAGTATTGATGCAATCGAAGAATTTCAGGTGGTTATAGCACCGTTCGACGTGAGGTTGGGTGGATTTGCTGGCGGCGGAATAAATGCCATTACTCGAAGTGGAAGCAATAAATTTTCGGGATCGGTTTATACTTTTTATAGAAATGAAAAGTTAGCCGGGAAAACCCCTAGCGACAATGCTGATTTAGAAAGAAAAAAGCTGGATGATTTCACGGCGCAAACTACAGGATTTAGGTTGGGTGGTCCCATCGTCAAAGACAAAATATTCTTTTTCGTCAACGCCGAAATTCAAAGAGATGAGACACCCCAACCGTTTGATTATGCCACCTACAATGGGACTGTTACACAGACACAACTGGATGACCTTTCTAATTTTCTAAAAGCAACGTATGGATATGATCCGGGTGGCTACCTGGATAACCCTTCGGAAACTAAAAGCGATAAATTTTTAGTGCGACTGGATTTTAACTTAAGTACCAATCATAAGTTAACAGTACGCCACAGTTACACAAAAGGTGAAGCCTTTAAAAGAGCCCGTTCTTCAAATTCAACCATCAATTTTGGAAATAACAGCGAGTTTTTTCCAAGCACAACAAATTCCAGCGCCTTAGAACTTAAAAGTTCTTTTGGAAATACAAAATCCAATAATCTCATCATAGGTTATACCGATCTCTTAGATGACAGAGGATCTATTGGTCAGGACTTTCCTCGCGTTACAATAAATGATGGCGCGAACAGAATCATATTTGGAACAGAACCCTTCTCGACAATCAACCAACTAAAGTCCAAAATTCTAACCTTGACGGATAATTTTACGATCTATAAGGAAAGGCATCTACTGACTTTTGGAACTCATAATGAGTACGGCTCATTTTACAATGCATTTGTTGGCAACGCATACGGTACATACACCTTTGCAGATATAAATGGCTTCTTGAACGGAGATATTTCTACAGATTATGAACGGAGTTATTCGCTGGTAGATGACATAGCTGGAGACGGGACGAAGGCAGCATCAGATTTTAAAACGTTGCAAGTAGGCTTGTATGCTCAGGACGAGATTACCGTTAATTCAAAACTCAGATTGACCGCAGGAGTGAGAATTGATGTTCCTATGTTCCTGGATAAACCCTTAGTGGATACTTATTTTAATGAAACAGTCATTCCCAAGATACAGGCAGAAGGTTATGACCTTAAAGGAGCAAGGGTTGGTGAAATGCCAAAACCTCAATTTATGATATCGCCTCGCATTGGATTTAATTATGATTTAAACGGGGATCAAACAACACAAATTAGAGGCGGTGTTGGAATATTTACCAGCAGAATTCCTTTTGTATGGCCCGGTGCCAGCTATAATAATAATGGTGTTTTAGTGGGTGCAATCCCTGGTAATGCAAATCCTAAAGTAGCTTTTAGACCAAACCCTAACAATCAATATACCGGACCTGATGTGGGCGCAACGGTAGCGGTACCATCTGGCGATATCAATATCTTCGCACGGGATTTTAAATTTCCGCAGGTATTTAGAACTTCCCTTGCTGTAGATAAATTATTGCCTGGTGGAATAACAGGTACACTGGAAGGTATTTTCAGTAAGACCTTAAATAACATTGACTATGAGCAAATGAATGTTAAACAGCCGACCATCACCTTGGCAGGACAGGATAACAGGCCACGTTGGAATCGAAGCGATGCTGTGGACGCAACCTATCGGCATATTCTGCTGGGAAAAAATACCAGCAAAGGTTACACCTACAATCTCACTTTACAGGTAAGAAAGAATTTTGCTTTTGGATTGTCAACGAACGTAGGATATACGTATGGCCGGTCAAAAGTTATGAATGAGGGTACCTCTTCACAGAATTCTTCCCAGTGGAGATTTATCGAAAATGTCAATGGTAAAAATCGTTTAGACCTTTCCTATTCTGATTTTGACTTGGGCTCAAGAATAATAGCGAGCGTTTCTTATCGAAAAGAATACCTCAATCATTTTGCCACCACAATATCATTATTTTATAATGGCCAGTCGGGTGCTCGTTATTCTTACATTTATCGTAACTCACTCTCAAATGACGACCCTCAGGCGAATAATACGGATGATGATCTGTTGTACGTTCCCAGAGATTACGCAACCTATTCAGATGCTTTAGCAGCGGGAGAAATACGATTTCTCCCTATCACGGGTACCAGTCCCGTTAGTGAAGACCAGCAATGGTTGGATTTAAATGACTATATTAAAAATGACGAATACCTAAATTCAAGACGAGGTCAGTATGCGGAGCGAAATGGATCCCGGGTTCCTTTTACAAATGTCATTGATCTTCGCGTGCTTCAGGATTTTTATGTAACCATCGGGTCCACACGCCATACTCTGCAATTAAGTTTTGATGTATTTAATTTTACAAACATGCTCAACAAAGAATGGGGGCGGCAATATTTTAATACAAATGATAATTTTAGATTAATTGAATACGTAAGCTTAGGGGCCGATAATATGCCGAATTTTAGATTTGCCAAACCAACAACCAAGTTGAATATTGATGATTCAGGCCTTATCAGTTCACGCTGGCAAGCTCAGGTAGGCGTTCGATATTCTTTTTAATTTTCTGTGCGGAAATAATTTCAAAAAAGAGCTACCGAAAACCTCTTTTTATATTGCTAAGGAATGATTATTTTCATTCCTGTATGTTGGTTTTTTATCGGTGTTTTTTATCATTTTGCCTGTTCCTAGTGGCATTTTCCTGCAATCAGCAGCAAGGGAAGGATTTTGACTCGGAACCGCAAGTCCAAATTGACCTCGACGCGATCGTCAAACGAGGTTATATAAATGCTTTGGTCGACAATAACTCTATCAGTTATTTTATTTATAAGGGCCATCCGATGGGGTATGAGTATGAGCTGTTGAAGCTTCTCGCCGATCATTTAAAAGTCGACCTTAAAATTAAAGTTACTTCAGGAATCGACCGCGCCATCGACGAACTCAATAAAGGCGAAGGCGATATAATTGCGTTCCCGCTCACCATTACAAAGCCCAGGAAAAAATCGGTAACATTTACGCATCCTCATTTTAATACGTATCAAGTACTGGTTCAGCGCAAGCCAACCAATTGGAGAAGGTTAACCCTTCACCAGGTTAATGAAAATTTAATACGCAATCCAGTTGATTTAATTGGGAAAGAGATTCACGTAATGGCCGGAACAAGTCATGAAATGAGACTGAAAAATTTATCCGAAGAATTGGGCGGTGATATCCTCATAAAAAAAGATTCAATCAATTCGGAGAGCGAATCGCTTGTACGAAAGGTGGCGCTAGGTGAAATTGACTTTACGGTGGCGGATCATACCCTTGCTCATGTTAATGCTTCGTATTACCCAAACATAGACGTTAACACGGTGCTTAGTCTCCCTCAGCAAAACGCTTGGGCCGTCCGCCCCAACGCTCCTGAATTGCTCAAGGCAATTGATAAATGGTTGATTACAATTAAAAAAGCACCAACGTTTATGGTGATTTATAACCGCTATTTTAAGAGTCCGCGTACATCCCTGATGAGAATGAACAGCGATTACTCTTCACTCGGTGGTAATAAACTCTCGGAGTATGATGTGCTGATAAGACAAGGATCTGAAAAACTAGCATGGGACTGGAGGCTACTTGCTTCGATTGTGTATCAGGAATCTAAATTTAAAATGGGCGATGAATCATGGGCAGGGGCGCGTGGGCTAATGCAACTTATGCCTGAAACGGCAAAACGGTTTGGAGCGAAAGATGTTAATGATCCCAAGGAGAACATGAAAGCCGGCGTCAATTATTTACAATACCTTATCCGTTATTGGAGCAAACGGATTGCCAATGAAGAAGAACGGTTAAAATTTATATTGGCGTCTTACAATGCGGGATTGGCGCACATCCTCGATGCACGGAAACTTGCTACTAAATATGGCAAAAGCCCCGAGTTATGGAGCGATGTAGAGTTTTTTTTACTGAAAAAGTCTGATCCCAAATTTTACAAGGATCCACTTGTAAAAGCGGGATATTGCAAATGTGAAGAGCCTGTGAACTACGTGAAGGATATTTTGGCGCGCTACGAGGAATACAAACTACACATTAAAGTTCCTGAATTTGATGAGCAAGTTGTGCAAAATCTAAAGACTCCCAAGTAGTTTCAATCCCTGGTTGTTTCATCACCTCATCCATAATTTTTTTTTGCTTTTTGCCGATCCGATAGGCCTCGGAATATCGGATATCCTCATGGAAAGTAACCATGGAATAAAGCGGTATCCATTTGTCAGGATGCAAAGTATGCAGTTTAGCTTCTATTTTTTTACGCAATAAAAATTCTGCGTCAGCGACAAGGTCCCTCATTTCGATAAAATTATCTAACGCCAGTTCTGCAATGGAGTCTGTATCTGGCTTCCGTAAATGTTGGAATGATGTAATAGCGTTGTTCCAGTCGTCGTTGTATTCGTCAAGCAATCCGTTCAATATTCTGCAATCTTCAAAGCCTGCATTCATCCCTTGTCCATAAAACGGAACGATTGCATGAGCAGCGTCACCGATGAGCAGCGTTTTGTTTTTTGCCCAGGGATAACACTTCATGGTTACCAAAGACGATGGCGGGTTCATGTTGAAATCCTTAACCAACTCCGGCATATGTTCAAGTGCATCAGGAAAATTTGTTTGGAAAAACTCAGAAATTTCACGTTCTGTTTGTAATGTATTGAACGAAGGATTCCCTTCGAAAGGGAAAAATAAAGTGCACGTAAAGCTTCCATCTGGATTTGGCAAGGCAATCATCATAAAGCTTTCGCGAGGCCAGATGTGCAATGCGTTTTTTTCAAATTTAAAGGTACTCTGATCACTTGCTGGAATGTGCAGTTCCTTGTATCCATGATCAATGTAGTCCTGAGAATAATCAAAGCGATCTGTAAACTGCAGCGCTAAACGCACCATAGAAAAAGCCCCATCTGCACCTACAATAGCATCGAAATTATGGGAAGAAGAAACTCCGTTCCCATGGCACGCTAAGGAAGTGTGATCCAAATCAACATGAGTTACACGCTGATCGAAATGAAACGTTACTCCCGCTTCCTCGGCGGTATTGATTAACAATCTGTTAAGGTTGCTTCGGGAAATAGAGTTAATAAATTGCCCTTCTTTGCCATAAGGTTGAAAAGTAAGCGTTCCGTTTAATGCATGCATCATTCTGCCGTGCATCGGTATAGCTACTTGCTTTATTTCCTCGGCTATGCCTATCTCTTGGAGTGCTTTAATGCCCCTGTTACTCAATGCTAAATTAATGGATCGTCCACCATTCACCACTTGATGCCGCATGTCTGGCCGCCGTTCAAAAACAGAGACCTGATATCCTCTTTTGCTTAAATAAATAGCAAGCAATGAACCTACAAGTCCGGCTCCGGTGATAGCGATGTGTTTATTAACTGCCATAATTGGTCAGGGAATGCTGGTATAAATGTGACCGCATGCGTACAAAGTAATTCGGTTGCGTACACGAAACAAACAGTACGACCACAAATAACCTGTCAAAATGCATTTTTAAACGTGGCACTTGGATTGGGACATCCCTGATCACATCATTCTAACTGGGTATTTATGAAAACACGTATAGTACTTTTTGCCTTCGGCTTTCTCTGCATTTCTAATGTCTATGCTCAAAATTTCGACTATTCCTTTAAAGAAAGCTACGAGGTTTCACTTCCTGCTCAATTATCGATATCGTGTTCTGACGGTAATCTTGATGTGATTCCCTCAGAAGGAAATAAGATTCAGGTTTTCTATATCGTAAAAAAAGCGAACAGGATTCTTGAAATAAACCGGGGGGAACTGGAGAAAGAATTAATTGTGGAAGTGGTGCATACTAAAAGCAGTTTAAAAATTAGTGTGAAAGATAAGATCAAGCCCTTTAATCTGGAGTTTCCCCTCAATGTACATTTCAAAGTATATGTTCCTAAGGAAACATCCTGCGATCTACGTACTTCGGACGGAAATATTTCACTAGCAGGACTGATATCTGATCAGCGTTGCAAGACAAGTGATGGATACATACATATTGCGAATATTTCAGGTAATGTTACTGGGGGAACGTCAGATGGGGATATTCTTGTAAAAGAAATTAAAGGGTTGGTAGATGTTGGCACCAGTGATGGAAGTATAGAGCTGGAAAAAATCAACGGCGATGTACAGGCTTCAACCAGTGATGGAAATATTAAGCTAGACCATGTGAAAGGGGATATCTCGGTAAAAACTTCGGATGGTTATATCGCCTTCAAAGAAATCTCAGGATCATTTAAAGCAATTACGTCTGACGGAAACATCAAAGGAAATGTAGTGGAACTACGAAATCAATTGACGCTTAGGACAAGCGGCGGAAATATTGAAGTTGCCATACCGGCTCAGATGGGACTAGATTTAGATATCAAAGGCGAGTCCATTGATGTTCCGTTTAAAAATTTCTCAGGGAAATTCGATAAGACAACTGTTCGCGGCCAATCGAATGGGGGTGGTATACCGGTAACGTTATCCACATCCGATGGAAATATCAGGCTCATCTATTAGCTTCGAGTTTCGAGTTTATAGTTTCGAGTAAGACTGTTCTCAAAAGGCGGAGCCTCTATCTCTTAAGATGAAGGTTAGCATACCATTATTT
Source organism: uncultured Bacteroidota bacterium (assembly GCA_963837415.1). Classification (GTDB taxonomy): domain Bacteria; phylum Bacteroidota; class Bacteroidia; order Cytophagales; family Cyclobacteriaceae; genus Chryseolinea. The sequence goes on from CAWING010000013.1 coordinate 2,059,183, forward strand.
CATCGGACAACTTTAAACTTTAAACTCGCAACTTTAAACTAATTATCATGTTCAGACACAATTTTCTTCTCATCTATAGAAACTTCAAGCGATTCAAGGGTACATTCTCTATTAACTTAATTGGCCTATCCACGGGACTCGCTTGTACGCTTTTAATTTATCTCTGGGTAATAGATGAATTAAGGGTTGATAAGTTTCACGAAAAAGACAATCGGCTTTTTCATGTAATGGCTAATCATCACACCCCGGAAAATATTGTAACAATCCGGAATACTCCCGGCCTATTAGCCGAAGCGTTGACAAAAGAAATTGCCGGAATCGATTATGCGATAAGTACTTCGAGCAGCAATGAGAAATTTACCCTTACGTATGAGAACACACATGTTAAAGCAATGGGAAAATTTGCCAGCAAAGATTTTTTCAACGCGTTCTCCTATACTTTGATTCAGGGCGATAAAAACCAGGTACTTGCCGACCGAAATTCGATTGTCATTTCCGAAACAGCGGCCATTCGATTATTTGGCAAGACCGAAAACAGCGTGGGTAAAACGGTTGAATGGCAGATACAGGATTATAAAAAGCAAGCCAATGTTGTTTCAGGAGTTTTTAAAGATGTGCCCTCTACCTCCTCCGACCAATTTGAATTTCTATTGTCCTTCGAATATTTTCAGGACGAGATTGTCACCTATCCTTTTTGGAGCAACAATTACGCCATCACTTCCTTGGTGCTTAAAGAAGGAACTGATGTAGCCCAATTCAACGAGAAGATCGTTGATTTTATAAAAACCAAACAAGCTGACTCCAATATCAAAATTTTTCTCCAACAGTATTCAGACTATTATTTGTACGGGCGCTTTGAAAATGGGGAAGAAGCTGGAGGCAGAATAACGTATGTAAAGCTTTTTTCTATTATCGCCTTGTTCATCCTTGTGATTGCGTGTATCAATTTTATGAATTTATCTACCGCAAAAGCCTCCCGGAGAATAAAAGAGGTAGGTATTAAGAAGGCAGTCGGCGCCAATCGAAATACCCTCATTAAACAATATCTGAGCGAATCGATGCTGGTGTCTTTTTTGTCATTGTTCGTGGCTGTCGTGCTGGTCCAATTTTTACTCCCCTCTTTCAACGTCATTACAGGAAAACACCTCAGCTTCGATTTTAATATCAATCTTATTTTATCCCTGCTTGGTATTGCTGGTTTAACCGGACTCGTCGCAGGTAGTTATCCCGCACTCTATCTCTCCGGATTTAATCCGGCCATTGTATTAAAAGGAAAACTCAATTCTTCTATAGGGGAATTATGGGCGAGAAAAGGCTTGGTGGTGTTTCAATTTGCGTTATCGGTTATATTGATTGTGTCGGTATTGGTTGTCTATAAACAAATTGAATTTGTTCAAAACAAAAATCTCGGATATGACAAAGACAACATTATCTATTTTGAGCAAGAAGGGAAAGTTGTACAAAGCAGAGAAACCTTTATTAATGAAATAAAAAAAATACCAGCCGTGGTAAACGCTTCGTGTGCCAGTTACCGGATCGGAGAAGGTGGCTGGACGTATGGCGTTACATGGGAGGGTAACTCGGAATACAATGTTCAGTTTGAAGAGATGAACGTTGGTCATGACGCGATTGAGACGCTTTCTATTCAAATGGCAGAGGGGCGTAGTTTTTCAAAGGACTTTGCTTCAGATAGCACGGCAATTATATTCAATGAGACCGCGATCAAAATCATGGGCCTTAAAGATCCCATCGGGAAAAAGGTAAAGCATTATACAGGTGAAAAACAAATCATTGGAGTTGCGAAAGATTTTCATTTTCAATCCTTGTATAGTGCGGTGAACCCCATGCTCATATTATTCGAACCAGCCAATACATCGTATGTGCTGGTTAAGATTGAAGCTGGAAAAGAAGCAGGAACAATTGATAATATTCAGAAATTTTACCAGGCTTATAATCCAGGTTTTTCTTTTGATTATAAATTTATGGATGAAGATTACCAAAATTTATACGCCGCTGAAAAAAGGGTTGAAGTCTTGTCTAAATATTTTGCCGGCCTGGCCATTCTTATTTCATGCCTCGGCCTATTGGGTCTGGCGGCCTTCACCGCTGAAAGAAGAATTAAGGAAATCGGAATTAGAAAAATTCTGGGGTCCAGCGAAATCGGCATAGTCTTTTTGCTATCCGGAGACTTTACCAAAATGATTTTCACTTCCATAGTCATTGCGTTACCCATAAGCTATCTGTTAATAAAATATTGGCTGGATAGCTTTGCCTATAAAATCGAATTGGAACTATGGTATTTTATAAGTGCAGGTATGCTCGCGCTTTTTGTTGCATGGATTACAGTGGGAACTCAAACGATAAAAGCAGCACGAATGAACCCAACTAACAGCTTGCGGAGCGAGTAAAATATTTAACCTCTGAGGCTCCAACCATTGATAGGTATCATGCTCAGCACAATTTTCTCTTCATCTACCGTAGTTATCCGGGCCTGTGTCAGGGAGTTTTAATAAATGCTATTCGACACTAGTCTAACGCATTCGTAACTGCCCTCCAAAGTTGTTTTATCTAGCACCAGTTAGCTTTAGGCTTTCTGCTTTCCGCTTTAAGCTTAAAGCTTTAGCTGCCCTTTGCTTCTGTCCCCTTACTTACTAAATTACGCCCCTCTTTAACCATCAAGAATAAAATGATATCCAAACGTCTTTTTCTATTTGCCCTGCCATTTTTATTATTCTCTTTAAATTTTAAAAACTTCGACCGAACTGGAGAGGCCAAAAAATGGGTTAGTTTATTCAACGGCAAGAACCTGGAGGGATGGACAATGAAGATCTCGGGGTATAAGCTGGGCGAAAATTTTGGGAACACCTTCCGTGTAGAAAATGCTGTGCTCAGTGTGCGATATGATCAATACGATAGTTTCCGGAATAAATTTGGCGCACTGTATTATGACAAGAAATTTTCGAATTACCGATTAAAGGTCGAATACCGGTTTGTTGGTGAAACCACTCCCGGAGCTCCTTCGTGGGGTTATAGGGATAGTGGTATTCAGTACCATTGCCAGGCTCCAGGATCATTAGGATTAAATCAACCATTTCCAGTTTGTCTTGAATATAATCTTCACGGAGGAAATGGTAAAGATGAAAGACCGGTAGGTGAGATATGTGCTTCAGGAACAGTTGTTGAACTTGATGGAAAAAAAAACGCGTCATTTTGTACGCCGGCAACAAAGAAAAAAACATTTCATGGAGATCAGTGGGTAACGTTGGAGATCGATGTCAAGGACAAAAAAATTAAACACTTTGTAAATGGCGAAGAAATTCTTCAGTTTGAAAATCCAAAATATAACTCCGCACATGAAATTGGAAAAACCTTCATTTCAGGCAATGATGATGCAGTAAAGGAAGGCTACATTTCATTACAATCGAATAGTCACCCTATTGATTTTCGAAAAATTGAAATCATGGAATATTGATCAACAATACGAATCAGTCAGATGAAGAATGCCTTAAGAATTTCGACAGCCCAATTTGAAAACAAAAGTGGTGATAAAGACTACAACCTATCGGTAATTGATAAGCTTTCCGAGAAGGCGGCGCAGCAAGGTTCAGATGCTATTGCATTTCACGAGTGTTCTGTTACTGGCTATACTTTCGCCCGACATCTCTCAAAAGAACAAATGCTCGATCTGGCAGAATTAATTCCAACTGGGCCGAGTATACTGAAGTTGCAGGAGCTTGCACGTAAAAACAATATCGCTATCCTTGCGGGCCTTTTTGAAAAAGATGAATACGATAATTTATTTAAGGCCTATGTCTGTGTTGACAAAAATGGATTGCGTGCTAAGTTCAGAAAACTACATCCATTCATTAATCCACATTTAATACCGGGAGATAAGTATTGTGTCTTTGAGCTTCATGGCTGGAAATGCGGTATTTTGGTTTGTTATGATAATAACATTATTGAGAATGTGAGAGCCACTACATTGTTAGGGGCTAATATTATTTTTATGCCCCACGTTACCATGTGTACTCCGTCGACAAGACCTGGTGCTGGCTTTGTAGATCCCGAACTTTGGAAAAACAGGGAAAGAGATCCAACATCCTTGCGAATTGAATTTGATGGAATGAAAGGCAGGGATTGGTTGATGAAATGGCTTCCTGCAAGAGCATATGATAACGCTATCTATGCTGTCTTTTCAAATCCCATCGGTATGGACGACGACCAGCTAAAAAATGGTTGTTCTATGATCATTGATCCGTTTGGGGATGTCATCGCTGAATGCCGTGCGCTGGGAGATGATATAGCGATTGCAACGTTGACTTCGGAAAAACTTACACAAGCAGGTGGATATAGGTATATCAAAGCCAGGCGACCTGAACTTTATAGAGACATAATTGGGCAGGATCACGTCCCCGAGCAAAAAGTGGTTTGGCTAGACGCCCAGAAATAATTTACCCATCAAAAGGATATGAAAAGTAAAACACATTTCAAGAAATTAAAACATGCTCTTATAACGGTGAAAAAAAGTGTCAGAATAAATTTGTATTTGATTGCTATGCTATCATTCAGTGTTCTTGCAGAAGGCCAGATCCTTAAAGTGGGTGTAGTTGGATTGAGCCACGATCATGCGCATAGCATTATGCAGCAATACAAAAAAGGAGAAGTAATTATTGTGGGCATTGTTGAAAGTGACAATAAGTTAATCGATCGCTACAAGCAACGGTATCAACTATCAGATTCATTGTTTTATAAATCTACGTCGTCGATGCTGGCACGATTAAAGCCGGATGCTGTATTGGCATACAACCCAATCGTTGATCACCTGGCTGTGGTAGAAGCATGTGCGCCAAAAGGAATATCGGTCATGGTGGAGAAACCGTTGGCGGTATCCACAAAACAAGCGGACCGCATCGCTACCCTAGCGAAGCAGCATAGTATTCACGTTCTCACAAATTATGAAACGACATGGTACCCGAGCAACCAGCAGATACATGTTATGGTAAATGAAAATGCTATCGGAGATATTCGGAAGATGATAGTACACGATGGCCATCAGGGACCAAAAGAAATTGGATGCAGTGCTGAATTTTTAAATTGGTTAACCGATCCTGAGAAAAACGGGGGCGGAGCATTGGTGGATTTTGGTTGCTACGGTGCTAATCTTATGACGTGGTTAATGGAAGGAAAAGCCCCGATAGCGGTCACTGCGGTAACACGCCAGATCAAGCCGGCCATTTATCCTAAAGTAGATGATGATGCAACTATTCTCCTGGAATATGAAGGTGCTACAGGGATCATCGAAGCATCATGGAATTGGCCTTTTGGCATTAAAGATCTTGAAGTGTTTGGTACCAACGGATATTTACAAGCTGAAAACAGCAACACATTGCGTGAGAGAAAAAAAGACAAATACGAAGCAGTTGAAATAAAGCCACCAGCGTATACAAACAATCTGACTTACTTGGCTGCTGTGCTTCATGGAGAAATAAAATCCTCAAATGACCTTTCCTCGCTAAGCAATAACCTGATCGTAGTTAAAATACTAGAGGCTGCTGGCCAATCAGCTCGCGAAGGCAAGCGCATTGTGTTGAAGTAGCCTTACTATTTTTTTCTAATACCACGGAATTTATAGAGCGAGTCCCGATGTCTTTTCGTAGATTTCAAAGGTTAACTGCAGAAACAATTCAGAGAAATTACTAAGAGATCGCTGTAGAATTTCCAATATTCTGAGTCCGCAATGAATTCGTGGATTTCCTCTGCGTTAAAAACTAAAGCTTCAATCGAAAAGTAGTCTCATTCAGTTTTTGCGGAGGAGTTATGCTGTATGTAAAGAAGCGACATTCGAGTGAATTTTAAGATGTAAGTTGAACCACCGAGCTTTTTATCCATACGTGTCAAATTCATTTGAAGAATCTGTCTATTCCGTCGGGCAAATAGACGTCGTGATGATACAAGGAACATATTTTTAAAATACACTAGACAAACACTTGCTCGTAAGATATTCAGCATAATCGCAAGCTTTTTGATACCAAAAACTCCCAACATGCTGCTAAATTTGATTATTTAAATTTGAGCCCCGTTCAACTTTTATCCATTCTTATATTCATCATGGTTTCGGTGGGTGAATCCAGGGGCCAAAAGAAATATAGCATCCAGAAAGCAGGTATAAATTTTACATCCAAAGCTGAACTGGAGCTGATCAAAGCAGGTTCCAGCGAAGTTCGGGGGCTCATTGATCCTGCTACGAATCAATTTGCTTTTACCGTCGAGATAAAAACATTCAAAGGATTTAACAGTGATCTTCAACGCGAGCATTTTAATGAGAAGTATATGGAAAGCGAAAAATTTCCAAATGCTTCCTTCAGCGGGAAGATCATTGAGCAAATTGATTTTCAGAAGAATGGTACGTATGATGTACGGGCCAAAGGAGATCTGGATATTCACGGGATAAAGCAAACAAGGATAATTAGAGGAAAAGTTATGATCAACAATGGCATGGTGCGCGTTGAAGCTCAATTCCCGGTACCTCTTTCAGATCATAACATTTCCATTCCAACTATTGTCAGCCAAAAAATCGCAACCGAAATACAGGTAGATTTAGTAGCGTCGATGTCAACTCAATAGCGATATGAAGAAAGTCTTTGGTATCGTTCTCGCCCTTTTCGCGCTCCACATTTCGGGGATCTCACAGGTTCCATTTTTTCAGCAATATTTTCTTTTACGAAAGAATGATCCCGTACAGACGAATGCCATCTTTCAGGATAAAAAAGGGTTCATCTGGTTTGGTACATCGAAAGGACTTTTCAAATTCAATGGTACGACGCAGCAACGTTATACCACAGCGCAAGGCCTGTCTAGCGATCTTGTCACAGCCTTAGCCGAGGATTCGCTGGGCAGAATTTGGATTGGATATGAGGACGGAAGGCTGGGTTTTTTTGAAAAGAGTAAATTCCATTTATTTGATCCTCCAGAAGGCAGTGCAACAAAACCTGTTTCCGATATCTTATTTGACAGGAAAGGCAACCTTTGGTTTGCTACATTGAATGACGGCCTATATTATTTTACAGGTAGTCGGCTATACCGCATTGATGAGGCTGAAGGCCTGCCTGATCTTTACATTTATGACTTGGCAGAAGATGCTGAGGGAAATATATGGGCAGGCACGGATGGAGGTGCAGCCGTCTGCACGTTGCGGGGAAATAAAGCAGACATCAACTTGATTGATTATAAGGATGGTTTGCCAGACAACATCATCAGAAAGATTATTCATGAAAATGATCATTCTACTTTACTTGCAACGGAGGACGCCGGAATTATACGATATGATTGGCGTTCACAGAAATTCGAACCTCTGGTCAAGCATCCGTGGCGAAATGGACCAGTAAGAGACTTTATAATTAAAACGGGCAAACTTTGGATGGCGTGTCCGCAAAAAGGTCTGATCGTATATAATGAAAGTACAGGACAAGAGAATTTATATACTTCTAAAAAGGTACCAAGTCTTACCTTCCTCAGGGTTTTAATAAAGGATACTGAAGGAAATATTTGGGCGGGCTCCAAGTCAGCGTTACTTCGCACACCAGGTGACAATCTGGAGTACCTCGAAAAACCAGCGCCTAATGGTGACGGTAATGTATTGGCTTTAACGGTAGACCCTCTTAATACGATATGGTTTTCCACTAGAAAAGGTTTATACAACAGGAAATTAAATAATGGCACGGATGCTATTGTAAAACCTCTGACAAATTCGCCTTACAAAAATCACACGATCATCAGTTTGCATACGGATTCAAAAGGATATGTATGGGCCGGCTTATATGGCGAAGGTGTTTTGCGTATTGACCCCGTTACAGGAAAAATCAGGCACCTGAATCGCGAACTGAGAAATGGGAATATTCTGAACATTTCAAGCAAAGAGAATATCGTATGGCTTGCTACATTAGGAGGGAGTACACAAATAACGATATCCGACAACGAAGAACTCGTCGTAAAAAATTACAGCAGGGAAGATGGATTGATCTCCGATTTTATTTACCAGGTCTTTCTGGAAAACGACAACGTTTGGTTCGCTACCGATGGCAAAGGTGTTGGCCTAATGGATAAAGATGGATTTCATCATTATGATGAAGGATTGCCAAGCAAAGTAGTCTACGGTATAGCCCAAGATGCCAATCATAAATTATGGGTAAATGTACAGGGCCATGGACTATATACGTTTGATGGAAAAAAATTCGATGTTTGTGATTCAGCCATAGCGTTGCGTGACAATGATATTCATAGTATCGCTTCCGATAAATCTGGAAATATTGTTGTGATGCATGACGCCGGAATGGATATAATTGACGTTCGTAAAAATAAAGCCATTTACCTTGGTGAAGAAGTAGGCCTGCGCGATAAAATAACAAATCTGAATGCCATAGGTAAAGATGCTCAGGGCAGTATTTTTTTTGGTACAAACGAAGGAATAATTAAGTACGCAGGTGATCAGGACTATCTAAACAATAGTCCTAAGCCGCAAATAGATAAGTTTTCCGTATTTGATTTGGCAGTCGATATTAATGCTTCACCTCAGTTAAAGTATGATGAAAATAACGTCACCATCAATTACCTGGGGTTGTGGTATAAAAACCCTGATGGACTATTCTATTCCTACAAATTGGATAGTTATGATCTGGACTGGATATCCACAACAAACCATTCTGTAACCTATTCCAGATTGCCACCGGGGAAGTACACGTTCAGAGTGAAAGTTTCCGAGAGCCAAAATTTTAAAGAAGCGCAAGAAACATCGGTTGCATTCGGAATACGTCCACCATTTTGGCAAACGATACCTTTTTACATTTTTAGCATGGTGGTAACGATCGCGCTGGGATATACTACTATGAAATACAGGGAAAGAAAACTGCGGCGTGACAACGAAATACTTGAGACGGCAGTTAACGTGCGCACGCTTCAGATACAACAGCAGAATGACGAAATCCAAACGCAGAACGAAGAGATATCTGCTCAATCAGAAGAGATACTGGGTATTAACGAAAACCTGGAAAACCTCGTGCGCGATAGGACCGCTGAGCTGGAACGGAAAAACAAAGCGTTGGAAGAATATGCATTTATTAATGCGCATAAACTTCGCAGTCCCGTGGCGACAATTTTAGGACTGCTTAATCTCATTTCCAAAACTAAACTCGATGTAGAAGGAACAGACATCAGTAGACGTTTGCACGACACTGCTGATGAACTCGACGGTATCGTAAGCTCTATTACCAAAGCAATTGAACGTGGTGATAAGAAAATTCCAAAGATCTAACAGTAATCTCTGTTTGGTCTATATATCTATTGCGTATCCGACTTAAACTCTATTTTTATCTGAACGTCATCTGAAAGAATAATGCTTTCTTCGCTTAACTTAAAACCCAGGCGGTGACAACGCGCAACTTCATTACGTACCGAACAAAGTGCGAATTTCAAGGAGCAGGCAATCTCTTTAGGGTGGTGCCTTCCCACCAGGGTTCCCATAAAAATTTGTTAATTTGACCATGAATTAGGATGCGGGGCATAGACATTTAACTCCTTCAAAAAAAAAAGCATAAAAAGTTAGTTGATTGCTTTAAGGAAATATTCTCGCTCACGATAAAAAAATATTTCGGCGGCATGGAAATATAAAATGCCCATCTATTGCTATAATGGAAAAATGTTTTGTTAATTATTGGTTTCATAAAAGTATCACCACCCTTATAATTGGAATTGTTGAAGGAAAGAAAATAAATCATCCTCAACTGATCATTGAAAAAAGACCCGAATGAAAATAATGTTGTTTGATCCCAACGGAGACGTACCGTCAAAACAATTAATTTGACTCTAAAGCGTGTAACTAGTTTGTACAAATAGATTTTAAAATCATGAATAAATTTTTTTTGACGGTATTGCTCGTTGCGCAATTTGGATTTTCTCAAGCACAAAACACGGCAGCTACGTCAGCGGGAGAAATCAAGGGTCCATTTGTTTGGAAAAGTAAAATATATCCAGGTACTGAAAGGAACTATTGGGTTTATGTACCAAAGCAATATAACTCATCCAAACCTGCCTGCACAATCATCGTTCAGGATGGGTTGTCGCGGGCAACGGGTTGGAAGTTGCCATCTATTTTAGATTCCTTGATTGCTTTAAAGGAAATTCCGGTTATCATCGGAATATTTATTGATCATGGAAAAGTCCCCTCCATTGGCAATGATAACTATCCTCGTTACAACCGAAGTCTGGAATATGATGGTATGGGTGATAAATATGCGCGTTTCCTTTTAGAGGAAATGCTTCCCGAAGTAAGTAAATCCTATAACCTGAGTAACGACCCAAATGATAGGTCCATCGCCGGCGCAAGTTCAGGAGCCATCTGCGCCTTTAATGCTGCTTGGGAACGACCTGATGAATTCCGGCGAGTACTCAGTACGATAGGAACGTATGTAGGCCTGCGGGGAGCCGATGAAGTTGCCACGCTGATAAGAAAAACAGAACCCAAACCTTTGCGGATATTTTTGCAGGATGGTACTAAAGACTTAAACATTTATGCAGGTGATTGGTGGATGGCAAATCAGGATATGTTGTCCGCATTAACGTGGAATGGTTATGAAGTAAATTATGCGTGGGGTGAAGGCGGTGGCCACGACAGCAAGCATACCATTACTATTTTGGCTAACGCGCTCAAATGGCTTTGGAAAGATTACCCGGCGCCCGTTCAAACACACAAAAGTCAAACTCCCCGAATTAATCCGACAATAGAGGGCGAAGCCTGGAAAGAAATTAAGTTGAATGCATTAAAAGCTGATCGACTAACAATTAATAAGGTAGGCGAGGTTTTCTTTTCCGACAAACAATCTATTTACAAATTAAGCACCACCGGCAGTCCTATCGCGTTCGCCAAATTAAAGGACGAAGTGGGTGGAATTTCATTTAATGAAGATGAAAAATTATACGCGGGAGATGTGCGTCAACATAAAATAATAGCCTTGGATGAAAAAGGAATGGGAACTGATGTTGTATCAAATGTAAACCCAGACTTTCTTACGATTACGAATAAAGGAATCTATTTTTCTGAGACATTAAAAGACCGCGTTGGATTTTACAGCTTTACGAAGAAGGAAGTAAGCTACGTTTCAGTACCTGATGGACCCACGGGATTGGCTGTGTCTGCAGAACAAACCTTTCTCAATGTTGGTCTCTCGAATAATGTATTTGGTTACTCGTTAAAGATCCTCGATGATGGAAAATTGGATTTTGGCCAGGAGTATATTCACTATCATATTCCTTATGGATCTGCTACTCCAGATATAAAAGGAATGACAGTAGATGCCGAAAATTTATTGTATTCGTCTACGGCTATGGGCATCCAACTATCCGATCAATTGGGAAGGGTAAATTTTATTTTCTCTAAACCCGCTGAAGGTGCTACCGATATTAAGCTGGGGGGTGCAGACTTCAATACCTTATACGTAAGCTGTGATGGAAAATTATTCACCAGAAAAATTAATTCAAAAGGAATAGTTTCCTGGCTTCCTCCTGTCAAGCCTTCAAAACCTGGCATGTAGTACCTGAAACAAATCTAACAGGAGGTTGAAGTAAATCCTCTATAAACATGGATGTATGCTGATCGTTCTGGCTGATGATTTTTCAGGAGCCGCAGAAATTGGTGGTATAGGTATTCGCTATGGACTTAGCACGGAGCTTCAATTGGAAATTGATTTAAACAGCGCTGCAGATTTAATTGTAGTAGATACAGACACGAGATCACTTCTGGAACCTGACGCTATCAGGAAAATGGAAAGCGTATGTGATGCTCTTAAAAATTCCAAGGGACCTATAAAAATATTTAAGAAAGTTGATTCGGTTATGCGCGGACATTTGATGACCGAGATCAATGTAGTGCAGCGGCGTTTTAATTTTAACAGAGTTTTATTGTTGCCCGCAAACCCAGGCAGAGGGCGCAAAATTGTAGCAGGATACTATACCGTAAATGGGACTAGCTTGGACGAAACGGTTTTTGCCAGCGATCCGGACTTTCCCATTTCTTCCTCGTCGGTTGAATTATTAGTAAATTCCAAAGCTTCAAATCTCAGGCATGTCCATCTTGAGGTAGACCAGGCTCTTCCAAACTTGTCGCTTATCACGGGAGAAATCGAATCCAAATCTGATCTAAAAAGGTACCTGACAAATACAAATGAACTTGACCTTTGCTGTGGTGCCGCTGAGCTGTTCGAATCATACCTGGAGAACTTAGGATATGCTCCTCAAACGAAAAAACCCATCAGTAAACAAGCAGTTTTGCCTTCCTTTGGATTGATTATCAATGGAAGTACGGTGAAACATCAAGCCGAAAAAGAATTGTATCAAAAACTAAATATACCTCAACTTTTTTTTCCTGGAAAATTGAATGTGGATGAATTCAAATTGGAAAAAGCGGAAGAAACAGCCTGGTATCAGAAAATTTTAAATACGATGTATGCGCATCACGTAGTTGTGATCTCCATTGAACATCCCGTTAAGCGCAATAAAAGCTTATCCGAAATTTTTTTAACTCGTTTTATTGAGATGATGCAGTATATTACGAGTAACATTCCTATGGACGATATTCATTTTTGCATTACAGGAGGAGCGACGGCATCCTTCATTATAAGGAACTTTGCATCCAATAAATTGAAAGTGAAAGATGAAATTGTATCGGGTGTTGTAAAATTATCCATGAAAAATAAATATGGAGGAAAGCAAGTATTTTGTATAGTAAAGCCGGGCAGTTATGTATGGCCCGAATCGCTCCTAGAAAGTTTATCAACCCATCATCGAAAATAGCCGGGAATGAAAATGAAGAGACCTATTTTAGGGATCAGCGCGGGTGATCCCGCTGGAATTGGACCGGAGATTACTGCAAAAGCTCTTTCAAATAAAGATATTTTTGATGTGTGCAAGCCGCTGGTTGTTTGCGACGGCGAAATCATCAGACAGATAATTTCCATTTGCGATTTAAAATTAAATATCAATATCGTAACTGCGCCTGCGGATGGAATTTATCAATACGGTACGGTCGACGTGCTGGATATGCACAATGTTGATGTCGGTAAATTTAACTTCAATGCTGTATCGCTGATGACAGGTAAGGCATCCTTTGAATATGTAGCTAAAGTAATTGAACTCGCGAAAGCAAAATTGATCGATGGCACCATTACAGGACCAATTCATAAAGAGGCGATCCAGCAAGCTGGATACAACTTTGCAGGGCATACAGAAATTTTTGCTGAATTGACCAATACGAAAGATTACACAATGATGTTAGCCGATGGTGATTTCAGAGTAGTACATGTATCTACACACATATCCTTATTAGACGCAATAAAAAAGGTCAGGAAAAATCGGGTTTTAAAAGTTATACAACTTGCTCACGCCGCGTTAAAAAAAATAAACATTCAAAATCCAAGAATTGCAGTGGCGGGGCTGAATCCACACGCCGGCGAAAACGGTTTGTTTGGGACTGAGGAGATCAGGGAAATAATTCCGGCAATCGAGGAAGCAAAAAAATTAGGCATCGATACGGAAGGCCCTTTCCCTCCTGACACTATTTTTCCAAAAATGAAAGGTGGGCAGTTTGATGTTGTAGTATGTATGTATCATGATCAGGGACATATTCCGACTAAACTTTTAGGATTTAATTATAATCATGAAAAAAATAAGTGGGAAGGTCTTTCGGGCGTAAATATTACGCTTGGTCTACCGATCATCAGGGTTTCTGTCGATCATGGTGTGGCTTTCGACAAAGGAGGTAAAGGAGACGCTAATCCGGAGAGCATGATCCAGGCAATTAAATATGGTGCAAGGTTATGTGGAGTGGATGTTTCGTCGTTACGAACTGAAGCGTAGGCAATGTGGGTAAGTGTGAAGCCTTGCTGGCTGTAATTACTCACTGCGTGAGTAGGCATCTTTGCGATGACGGAACGTTACTTTCTTTTCATTTTCTTTCCGTTACACCTCAAATAAGTTTCGAATGAAAATAAAAGCAACCATTGAAAAAATTCCAGGTGGGATGATGATCGTTCCACTATTCATTGGTGTTATTCTCAATACGGTTTTTCCGTCAATTTTAAATATTGGCGGACTCACCACTTCTCTTGCTAAAGGATCAGGAGCGTTAATCGGAGCGTTTCTTGTTTGCATGGGAGCGGGGATAAATTTCAGATCAACTGCAATGTCGCTAAAGAAGGGCGTGGCCGTTACTATTACAAAATTTTTAGTGGGCGCATTGTTGGGTATTGCTGTTGGAAAGCTATTTGGAAATGAAGGTTTATTTGGGTTGTCTGCTCTTGCTATCATTTCAGCGGTAACAAATACCAATGGCGGATTGTATGTTGCCCTGACCGGAGAATTCGGAGATGAAACCGACGTGGGCGCTATTGCTGTGCTTTCTATTAATAACGGCCCTTTTCTAACTATGGTAGCGCTTGGAACAGCAGGATTGGCAAATCTTCCCATTTTGCCATTAATAGGCGTAGTGCTTCCGTTGATAATAGGTGTAGTGCTTGGAAACTTGGATGGAGAGCTAAGGAATTTTTTAGTAAAGGGTGGAATGATACTGATTCCTTTCTTTGCCTTCGCTCTTGGCGCAGGCTTGAGTTTAAATGTCATTATTGAAGCAGGTCTACCTGGAATCCTGCTGGGAATTATCACTACTTTTTTTGGGGGGATTTTTAATGTTGCTGCCGACCGGACGGTTGGAGGCTCCGGAATTTGTGGAGCGGCGGCCTCAAGTGCCGCAGGAAATTCCGTAGCAACCCCTGCGGCCATAGCATTGATAGATCCTTCCCTAGCGCCCATCGTGAATGTCGCCACGTCTCAAATTGCGGCAGCAGTTGTTACTACCATCATTTTCACTCCCATTCTAACGCAATTGGTGTATAGATATGGAAGCAAAAAACCACCTAAGGAGTCAAGTCCGATCAACGTATAGGCTGGGGAATGACAGAGAAGTTCCGTCATTGGCAACGGACGGGAGGGATGTGCGTAGCGTGAAGCAATCCCCAGGCTACAACGTGGGCATTACGAAGTCAGGAGATCGCTCCCCACGTCGAGAGCGCAATGACGATAACTCCGCAGCAATAGGCAAATAGACTAGTATATCGCTATTGGTCTGCCAGGTGATCCCGTAGCACCTTTTAACCTCAGTGGTGTAAATACAAATAAAAATTTATAAATCTTTTCCTGCGGAAGGGCCCCAAAATTCATGAGCTCCAGATTGAAAATTCCATTCTTCATAGTCACTTCGCTGTGAACTTTAGCGTCTGGTCCATCCAGGTTGGCATCAGATCCAATCATGGAGGGTTTTCTTGCAATAATCCATTCAATAACTTCACCACCTGCATACGCTGGGCTTCCATGAGTAGATTTTCCGTCAGGCCAATGTCTCCACCACCCCAGATTAAACAGCAAAGCGTCTCCGGGCTCTATATCGCTTTCCTTTAACCCCTGTTTGGCAAGTGCATTGCGCACATCGGCCAATGTAATTTGATATTTTTCCGGCAGCATATCTACGCCTTTATAACCTGCTAGGTCGATGAGTATTCCTTGGGTTATAATAGGTTTAACATTTTCAACACCATTTTTAAGCAATCCGTAAGGGCTTCTCATTTCTGCAGTAGTGACACCGTTATAAAAGACTTCCGTGATGGTGCCGTCAGCCATCTTCATTTGTTTTCCAACATGGCCCGGTCCATCGAACTGAGTTCCTACTTGTCCGATTTCCGCTGCAACATACTCATCATTAAATACGATGTTATCCTTACCCATAGGTCCACTGGTAGGAAAAGAGGGAATAAAGATATTGTAACTTCGATTTCCGATGAGAGGCATGCCGCGTTCATAAACATGACCTAGCTCATATGTCTTACCGGTTTTAACAAGAGCAATGGCTTTGAGAATTTTTTCAGGAGTAATCCAGTTTGATCCTCCTGCCTGATCGCTAGCTCCCCATATCGGATGTGGCCACCACGGTCCTTTTTCACGTGTCTGAGCTATAGTAGCATATGAAAGAGTGTAGCACGCGATGGTAATTCCAAAGAAAAGGGAAGGCTTCATAATTGTGAATTTTAATGGTGATGGAGTTAGGGTTAAGTATGTATAATTAGGATTTGATTCTCGAACTAGTCAACATCACTATCAAAGAAAAAAAGCAAACGCTATCGGCTCCTTGCTAAATATAATATTATTTGGTTTCGGATAGATTCAATTGAACCAGCGAAATCATTTAAGCTGACATAAATTTCTCAACACGCTAAGAAAATAGTAACACTTAATAAAATTTATACATCCCATTCTTTAATGTCCTCTAAAATTCCAAATTTCTTAAACTACCGCTAACAGCAAATTCAGGCCATTGCTGTATTTAACTTAAATGCAATAATATTTTCAGAATACCACGCTTGCCTACAATGCAAATTGAATCTAATATTATTGACCAAACCTAAAACCATCCCCATTATGAGTGTAAAACTCCTCTTGAATGAAATCCTGAATCGCGCGTGTTTAGTTGTGTTACTCATAATGGTTCAAACCACCCTACTCCCGGGTCAGCAACTGGAGTCGGCCGGCATATTTGACCATCATCAGGATATTGGAGATCCGAAGCTTAAAGGCTCCGTAAACTATGACAAAGAAAACCAAACCTATACGCTTTCCGGTGCTGGCAAAAACATGTGGGCTACCACCGACCAATTCCATTTTGCTTGGAAGAAGATCAAAGGTGATTTCTTGATCCGCGCTACCATAAAATTTATCGGTAACGGCACCGACCCGCACCGAAAAATTGGCATTATTGCCAGGGATAACGTAACTACAAATTCCCGATACGCCGATGCATGCGTCCATGGTGACGTGCTGACATCGCTGCAATACAGGCCCAAAGATGGAGACTCTACGTACCAGGTGGTAGTGTCTACCTATCATCCTACTGAAATTGAATTTGAGCGAGTTGGGAATACCTTCACATTTTCGGCAGCCACATTTGGAGAACCCTATAAGTCAGTTTCGAAAGAGCTGCCACTCAATGAGGAAGTATATGCGGGGATTTTCATTTGTTCACACCGCGATGATGTTATCGAAAAAGCCGTGTTCAGCAATGTACAGGTCATCATTCCACCTGCTCCCAATTACGTTCCTTACAGAGATTATCTGGGAAGTCATTTAGAGGTGATGGATGTTGCAACGGGCCACAGAAAAATCTTGTACAGCGCACCAAATTCATTGCAAGCGCCTAACTGGACATCCGATAACAAATACCTGATCTTTAATTCCCTCAGTCCTTCTGAAAATCTTCTTTTTAAATATGATTTGAAAAGCGGTGAAATTTCAAAACTGAATACGGGCTTTGCTACTCAAAACAATAATGACCACGTGTTGTCATACGATGGTAAAATGCTTGCAATCAGCAATCATGTTGGGCCAAAGCGGACCTCTACCATTTATACATTGCCTATTGCGGGCTCCGATACACCTACAAAAATTACAAACGAAGAGAATGGACATTCTTTTCTGCATAGTTGGTCGCCGGATGGGAAACAATTACTTTTTACAGGACAACGCAACAATCAATGGAACATTATTGCAGTGGATATTGCAACGAAGAAAGAAACTGCGCTTACAGAGGATGCGACATTAGACGATGGTCCTGAATACACACCGGACGGTAAATACATTTATTTTAATTCCGTACGTACAGGTACCATGCAATTATGGCGCATGAAGCCGGATGGCAGCGCAGAGGAACAAGTCACCTTTGATGAGTATAACAATTGGTTCCCACACATTTCTCCGGATGGCAAATGGATTCTATACGTTGCCTTCCCGAAAGACATTGATCCGACCAGCCATCCTTTTTATAAAAAAATCTATTTGAGACTGATGCCCGCATCGGGTGGAGTGGCCCGGACCGTTGCTTATATCTATGGAGGTCAGGGAACGATAAACGTTCCAAGCTGGTCACCTGATAGTAAAAAGATTGCCTTTGTAAGCAATTCCAAACTCGATTTGCCTAAAAAATAATTTCGAATCTACCTCTGCGTCTCTGCGCCTAAAAATTTTTATCGCAAAGGCGCAGAGACGCGAAGAAAAACAGACGGTATAACAAGTGGTTCCAACTTCATCATGACATTGCAAAAGATATCGAAAGGATTAAAGTCAATGCTCTTTGCATTAATATTGGCTAATTTGATGGGTTGTGAAAAGCCAGCTGGTAAGATCGATCCGGTTGCCGCTTTGTATTCCGAAACACAAATTATCTCCAACGTAGAGTATGCCACTATGGATTCGTCCAGGTTGCTATTGGATGCGTACGTACCTGCCAAGCGGTTAGGTGAGCCACCATGGAACGAATATTCGAAAGAGAGGAAACCTACATTATTATTCCTTCACGGTGGTGGTTGGAGAACGGGCGATAAAATTTCCCGCTCTCTTTTTCTAATGCCTTATGTGGATAAAAAATGGTGTGTTGTCACAGCGAATTACAGGCATTTAGATCAGACAAGCCTTGTTGGAATTATTCGAGATTGCAGATCAGCGCTTAACTGGATTTATGAAAATGCAGAGAAATATAAATTTGATACGACTAAAATTATATTATCGGGCGAGTCTGCAGGGGGCCATTTAGCGTTGATGACAGGTTTGACCACGGACGAATCGTTATTTCAGCAAGAGAAAGGAAAAATCCATCACACATTAAAAGTAGCGGCCATCGTAAATTGGTTTGGAGTCTCCGACCTTGTTAAGGCGTCAGCAACGTGGGATGCAGAATATCTCAGCAGAGTGATTCCGGACAGCCTGGAAAGAGATAGTATACTTAGCGTAGCGTCACCGATAAATTATCTTAAGGTCACATCACCACCCATCATGACGATACACGGAGATCGGGATACATCTTCGCCATACGATCAGAGTGTATTGCTACATGATAAATTAAAGGAGCTGGGAACAAAAAATTATTTCTTAACCATTCCAGGCAAGAAGCACGGAAATTTTGATGCTGCCGAGATGACAAAAATTTATGGCGAAACCTGGAAATTTTTAAAGGAGATTGGAATAGAATAAGTCACCTGCCACTTTTCTGTGATCAGATGACCAACCGTCTATTTGTAATACGCATCGATAGTTTCAATAGTACCATCGGGTCGATGCTTGAGTTCAGTGACCTTTACACTTCTTAAGTGAGTTTTATCACCTGACAATATACTATCATGATAGAAGAGGTACCATTTGCCTTTTACTTCTACTATCGAGTGATGATTTGTCCATCCCACAACTGGATTTAAGATTACGCCTTGATATGTAAACGGACCGTAAGGACTGTTTCCAATCGCATAAGCAATAAAGTGTGTGTCTCCAGTCGAGTAAGAAAAATAATATTTGCCATTATACTTGTGCATCCAGGAAGCTTCGAAGAATCGTCTGTCGTGATCTTTACCTAATAGGGGTTTACCCTCCTGGTCAAGGATTTTTACTTCCTTTACCGGGCCGGAAAAATTGAGCATGTTGTTGCTCATCAAGGCGACTCTTGGACTTATAGAAGGTAAGCTGTCTTTTTTCAAGTCTGTTCTTGATCCTGCCGAATCATATTTTCCGTTGCTCCATCGCTGGAGTTGGCCACCCCAAATTCCTCCAAAATACATGTACGATTTTCCGTCTGTATCTGTAAAGACTGCCGGATCGATACTATAACTTCCCTTTATTGGAGTTGGCTCTGCCTTAAAAGGGCCTGTTGGTGAATTGCCGGTAGCTACACCGATGTGGAACACATCTTTTTTATTCTTGACAGGGAAATACAAATAATACTTGCCGTTCTTGTAAGCAGCATCAGGCGCCCACATTTGCCGGCCTGCCCAGGGAACATCTTTAATATCGAGGGCCACGCCGTGGTCGGTAACTTTTCCGCCGATGCTGTCCATCGATAAGATATGATAATCTTTCATATCAAAATGGCCACCATCATCATCTTGAGGTACGTTGGATTCTATATCATGCGACGGATAAATATATATCCGGCCGTTGAAGACGTGCGCCGAAGGATCAGCTGTGTAAATATGGGTAACTAAGGGCTCCGATATAGGCTTTGGAAGAGGCTTTGCAGTGACAGAATCCGTAGCTTCACTTGAATTTTCAGTCTTTTTGCTTTCGCATCCGCTGGACAATAGTCCAATTGTAAGCAACAAGGCATTTGAGATTTTGAAGTACGACTGGCTGAGCATAGTGAACGTATTTGGTTTAGAATCTTCTATAGAGCATTTCTAAATTTAATTATTTTAACCAATGTGTTATTCGATTTTGGTATTTTCTTAAGACGTTTGGTTCTAATAATCTTTAAAAGATGTACGAGATCACGCCCCGTATCTAAACGTCCGAAGCATTCAATTTCACATCGTACGCTTCCTACATACAGGTCTGCCGGGGATACATATAACTTATTTTATGCTTATTTGCGGGTCTAAATCGTGACAGGAACTCATTATAAATTTTGAATTTATGCTACTCAAATCAACCACCTTGCTGCTTTTGGTTTTCACGTTCTCCCTGGGAAATTCCTATGGACAAAAAACTATTCTCAAGGCCAACAAAGATGTCATTAGTTTGTCTGCTATCAAAGGTACGACAAGCCGCCTGGATACGCTGACGCTTTCCGCTGATAAGAATGTAAAAATTACAGATATCAAAATAACGGGAGGACAAGCTTCTTATTTTCGAATGGTGTCGGCTAAACCGAAAAAAGTATCCAATGGTGAGCCTGTCGACATTACTTTCATTTTTGGGCCTCCTGCCGATTTTGTAGGAATTGCTAAAGCCACCCTTCAGATTAAAGGAACTGACTTGTCAATCGGCATAAATGGTCTAAGCACACAAGGGTTGGAAGGTGAAAATGAAGCTCCCCTGGCAAAAATTGTAGAAGCACTCGGACTAAAAATAAACGTCGGTTGGACTGAACTGGCAAATCATCTTCGGCCTGAATTGCAAGGGGAAGAGCTCCCTCCATCCCTCTTCACTAAAGCCGGTGAAGGAAAAGTAGAAATGATACCGGTGGCTCGCTATTCACCTGACTTTGTACTCAATTTCGGGTATTATACACCAACCGGCAATGGACCGTCGTTGCATCAGGCAGGCATACTAGCTAAGGCTGGTAAAATTCCTGAACATCAAACACTTTACCCTTCGTTGGCGCTGGGTACCACTTCATTTGATCCGGGCGAAAAGAGCTTTGGCTTTTACGCGATCAGCCCAGGGCATACTTTATATTCCGAAGATGCGTGGAATATGCTCTTCTATCCTTCTCATGCTACCCACGCTACACGGATTTTTCCCGTGAAGGATAGTCAGGGAAAACCAGTACCAAACACCTATCTCCTTTGTATGGAAGAAGCGGCAAATGGCGATTATAATGATTATGTATTCTTGGTCAAGAATGTAAAACCGTTAGATTTATCAGAAAAATTCACTTCGTTATTTAATGGCAAAAATCTGGATGGCTGGTACATTTGGCTGCGAGGCAAAGAAAAAAATAACGATCCTGATAAAAATTTTACAGTACAGAATGGGCTGATCTTTGACACCGGCAAAGACGTTGGTTATATCATGACCGATAAAAGCTTTGGAAATTTTCATTTTATTTTAGATTTCA
Source organism: uncultured Bacteroidota bacterium (assembly GCA_963837415.1). Classification (GTDB taxonomy): domain Bacteria; phylum Bacteroidota; class Bacteroidia; order Cytophagales; family Cyclobacteriaceae; genus Chryseolinea. Next base: position 2,080,871 of record CAWING010000013.1, read on the forward strand.
AATGGGGTGAAAAGAGATGGCCTCCACGCGAAAACGCAAAGCGTGACAGTGGCATCTGCTATAACATACCACCAGATGAAGCAGATCACATCTGGCCGCAATCAGTCGAATGTCAAATTCAGGAAGGAGATGTTGGTGATTTTTGGTTGCTTGGTTACAGTACAATTCAGGTGGATAAGAAACAAAATGCCCCTTTAGCTCATTCACAGATTGTAAAAAAGAAGGATGCAGAAAAACCTACCGGCGAGTGGAATACAGTAGAAGTAATTTCATTTAACGGCAAGTGTGTCCATATAGTCAATGGTGTTGTTGTAAACTATGGAGAAAATTCCAGTTTGATAGGAGGAAAAATTCTTTTGCAATCTGAATATGCCGAAGTGTACTACCGTAATATAAAAATCCGAGAGTTGTGATAAGTTTCGAGTTTCGAGTTTAAGGTTTCGAGTTATGGAACTTTCAAGAGTGTTTCAAGGATCTAGTAACGCAAGCTCAAACTCTTTAAAATCCTTTTCCGAAAGTTTGGTTTATGAAGAGAAGCTCAGGCAATCTCGAAACTCGAAACTAAAAACTCGCAACTATTTAAATTCTCTCCACTCCTAATCCAGGTTTGTCGGAGCAGGACATAAAGCCATCTTTTAATATAAATCCACCTTTCACCTCATCGCGGCCTAAATCAAAGCTACCATCCAGGTCAATGTATTTGGTATTGGAGCAAGCAAATGCTGCGTGTAGTGCAGCAGTAATACTAACGATACTTTCGTCGTTACATCCCCAGAACAGATCAATGTCTTCGTGAAGGGCGATGTCGGCAATTTTTAGTCCCTGACTGATACCACCGCACTTCATTAGCTTGATATTAAAAATAGCTGCGGCTTTGGGAGGTTTTATTAATTCGATGGCATCGGCGGGAGTAATTAACGACTCATCAGCAGCAATAACCTGGCGCACTTCTTTCGGCAAACCTTTCATTTCAGAAATTTCCTTAGCCGGAAGAGGTTGTTCAATTAATTCAATATCGATATCGTATGTTCGACCATAAAACTGAATGGTTTGTTCCACCGTATACCCTTGGTTCACATCACAACGAATAACAATTCCGTTGCCGAATTGTTCGCGCAGCTTCATTACCCGCTCTACGTCTTCATCCAGATCTTTGCCGAGTTTCAGTTTCAGTACTTTAAAGCCTCGTTTAATAAAGTCCTGCGCCTCTTTCAAGGTTTCTTCAACATTTTTAATGCCTATGGTATTGGAGGTAGGGAGTTTTTTAATTTTTTGCCCCAGGAATTTTACGAGAGGAACATCCAAAAATTTTGTAAAGACATCGTGCAATGCGATGTCGAGAGCTGCGCGCGCAGAAGGATTGTCCGGAAATTTTTTCCAGACTTCGAATAAAAGTTGGTTGAATTCGCGGATATCACGACCAATTAAAAACTGAAGGTTTTTGTCCTTCAATGCATCCAGGCACTGATCGAGTGTTTCGCCAACAACGTATTCACTGGGATTACCTGCGCCAATTCCGGTAAGGCCATTGTGGAGTGTGATTTCAACAAAGGCATTTTTTACTTCATCTATGGTTTTGAAAGCTATGGTATACGGTTTTGTATTTCCCAGATCAACGCTCCAAACTTTAATCTCTTTTATTTTCATTCGCTTGTAGTCCTATGTGAAAAAATATTAAACTCTAGCCAGGCTTTTTTTAATCATCGCTTCGAAGATAGGCACCAGGCTGTCTACGCCATCTTCCAGGGGAAGTACAGCGGGAATGCCCAGTTCATGCTGATATCGTTGAGCAGACGCACGTGCCTCCTGCTCAGTCATTTTTGCAGAGTTAATAGTAACGGCTAACGTGGGGGCACCATAAATTTTAATCAATGCAATTTCATCTTTTAATTCCGGTAAATAAGCCGGATAAAATTCCATATCCTTATATTGTTTACGGGCAGGGTTATGTTGTAATACGACAGCATCTGCATCCGCGGAAACAATCCATTCCGATCCTGCCGGCCCGCTGGGGTTTCGCAGAGACGATTGACCTTCAATAAAAATAATATCAGGTTTAGCCTCCTGGTAGCAAGTTACCACGGCGTGTTCCATCTCTCCCGAAATAAAATCATTCAATGTAGAATCGAAGACAAATCCATATTTAGCGCCTTGCATCCATCCAGTCTGACCGGTATAAATCATTTCAGCTTTATAGCCTGCCTTGCGCATAGCTTCCACTAAAAAACGGGTCGTGGTGCGTTTTCCCAAGGCACAATCTGTTCCCAGCACTGCTATTTTAGGACATTTTACTTCTTTAATCTTGCCTGACCAGAAATGAAGCTCTTTAAATTTTTTAGGTTTCCTTACATCGATAATCTCAAGACCCTTTTGATTTGCTAACGAAGCTAGTTCAGGTACGTCAGAAACATAGTCGTGCAGACCATTCACCAGGCTCAACCCATTCTCCAAAGCTTCCTTTAACAAAGCCCGGAGAGAATCTGGAATAACTCCGCCTTTGGTTGCTAACACCCACTATACAATACTTTGCTGTTCCGCCAGCGGTTTTTACAAAGTCGGTGATGGTTGCATAGATTGGAATGTTGCGCTTTTTTCCATCCAAAACTTCTCCGGCATCTCTCCCAGGATGTTTGTGATCGATTAAAGCAATGATGTTAAAACGGTCCGTGCCGCGAATTAATCCGTGTGCTGTTTTGGCGCTGTATGTATCCAGGTATCCTCCCGTGATAACAATTGCATTACTTTTCTCCATGCCGTTTTTTGAAGGCCGAAAATTACGGGTAATAATGGGAGTTTTCAAAAGGAGAGGAAGGAAGATGGAAACTATTAATTTCAACCGTAAAAATAAATATCTATATCGTTTGATGGCCTGAATTTTGAGTAAATTTGGTTAAATCCTCTACAACTATGAAGGCGTTCATTTTAATAGCGGTTCTCAGTACAAGTTTATGTCAGGCACAATCCATTGTTGGCCGTTGGCAATTGGTAAAACAAAGCAATTGTGTTGAAAGCGAGATGGATGAAGAGATGCGATGCTGCAAAAGAAATGGTTGATGATATGAAAGGACTATCCGGTGCAAACCCCAGATTATAGAGTTTAAAGATAATAATACCGGATCTGAGAATACCAAGATTATCAATAAGAGGAAATCCTATAACTCAAAATCCTTTTTGTACAGGTATAGCGAAGGATCTCTTTACATTTTGGATAAAAAATCCCGGACTATCATTGATGGTTTTACCGTAGAAAAACTCGAAGGCGATTCCCTTATTATTTCCAATGCATCCCGGGTGTGCGACACAAAAATATTTGTACGGTTGAAGTAACCTGTTGAAGGTACGAAGTACGAGATACGAGGTACGATTGGTCTTGATATTTCGTACTTCGTTCTTCGTACCTCGTACTTTACCTTTCCTTGTACCTTGCATCTCATCTCTCTACCTTTGCAGTATGGTAGAGACTATTTCCAAACGTGATATCCGTAAACTCAAGCTGGATGAACTGACCGAATTCTTTTTGCAGCACGGAGAAAAACCGTTTCGTGCGAAACAAGTGTATGAATGGTTGTGGAATAAATCGGCGAAGACTTTTGACCAGATGACCAATCTTTCAGTGAGCCTTCGCGACATGCTGAAAGAGCATTTTACCATCAACCACATTAAGGTAGATCACATGCAGCGCAGTGCCGATGGTACTATTAAAAATGCTGTGACATTATTTGACGGAATGGTAGTGGAGTCGGTACTTATTCCCACCGAAAAGCGAATAACGGCCTGTGTCTCCTCGCAGGTAGGATGCAGTTTGGCCTGCAAGTTTTGTGCAACAGCCCGGCTAAAACGACAACGAAATCTCAGTCCCGATGAAATATATGATCAGGTAGTTGCTATCAAGGAACAAGCCGAGCTTTTCTTTGGCCGCCCACTTACTAATATTGTGTTTATGGGTATGGGTGAGCCTCTGCTGAATTATGCCAATGTCATTTCTGCCATTGATAAAATTACGTCGCAAAAGGGACTTAATATGGCATCAAAGCGCATTACAGTATCCACCGTAGGAATAGCAAAAATGATTGTGAAAATGGCTGACGATCGGTGTAAAGTTTAACCTGGCTGTCTCCTTACATTCCGCGTTGGATAAGACCCGGTCTTCCATCATGCCTATTAATGATACCAATCCGTTGGATGAATTGGCAGATGCGTTGCGCTATTGGTATGATAAAACGAAACGAAAGGTTACATACGAGTATGTGGTTTGGAAAAATATCAATGATACAGAAGAGCATGCCAGGGCACTTCTTAAATTTTGCAAGATCATTCCCTCCAAAGTAAACCTGATCGAATACAATCCAATTGATGATGGCGATTTTCAGCAAGCGTCCGAAGAATCTGTGAATATGTATATGGACCTGCTGGAACGTCATGGTATTACCACCCGAATTAGAAAAAGCCGGGGAAAAGATATTGATGCGGCCTGCGGCCAGCTGGCGAACAAAACTTAATCTGTGTTTTAAGCATCTACAATCAAACTCGATGCCCTTTAATGTCGTCCAGTAACATTCAAAAAAAACTTTATTTTACTTTACTAGCCCTCACAATTTCACTTTCTGGATTGGCTCAGAAAATGACGCATGGAATTGTCGTTGATTCGATTACGCTAGCTTCGCTACAGGGTGTCCATGTTAATGTTAAAAATAAGGATCAGGCAACAACAACGAATTCGAAAGGCGAATTTTTTATAACTACAGGTGCTGCCGATACTCTTGTTTTATCGCGTATCGGATATGTTGATCTTTTAATACCCTTACTATTTGAAGAGCAGGATATCTTAATCAGGCTAAAAGAAAGGGTTTGGCTTTTAAAAGAGATAACAATCACCAGCACCCGGCTCAATCCCACTGAAATAACACGAGCCACGCGTACAATGCCAAGAAAAATGTCTACAGCTGACGCCTTCTCTTCCCCGTGGGATTATTTTACAAGAGGCCAGAAGGACAGGCGGAAAACCGTTAAGTTAATCAATGAAAATAACCGTATAAGAACCTACGTGGAAGTTATTCATGATCCGCTTTTGCGAGAAGATATTATTGAAGAACTTGATCTTACGGAACCCGAATATTATGCAACACTCGCTGAATTCAATAAACAAAGCCAGGATGTTTTGTACTCCACAGATAAAAATGAAATTATAGACTCGCTTAAAACCTTTTTCAGAAGAGTAAAACGTTAATCGTTACCCATCAATCGTTTTATTTCGAACGATCAACAGATAACGATTAAAGACAACCGATAACTTTTTCTCAGCTATTCTTATTAGCGACACAAACATGTTCGAGTTCATACCCGTCATCTGTGTCTATGGTATAGTCAAAGTTGAGCTTGTCATCATTTAATGTTCCACGACCTGAGATAACAATGGTCATCGATTTTCCATTAAAGGTCTGAGAAGGGATGGTGAAAACATTTCCTTTGATAGATGCTTTTACTGGAACGTACATGATTTTTCCAAAATTGCTGATCTCTACGCCACCACCGGATTTACTGATGATGATTGAATAATTCTTTATTTCTCCATCCTCATCCGTATCGACAACTGTATACGTTCCAACTAATTTTGTGACATCGGCGCTGAAATCTTCGTCATCATCTTTGCTGCAGCTACTTAATGTTATGAGGGCAAAAACCAGAGACGTTACATAGGTACGATAAACCAGAGACGCAGAAGTCGAGGTTAATAAATTATATAAAGGGAATATTATTTTTTTCATGATCGTTAGAATTTTTTAGGTGATTATTATGGATTAAGAATTATTGTTTTTTGTTGGCTGTGCAAGTTCCCGTGTAGTCCAGATATCCGGTTGTGGTATAGGTAAAGTTTAAAACATCGCTTGTTATTGTACCTGACCCCGAAACCTGAATTTGTTTTCCACTTGGGTTTGTGAAGGACTGTGACTTGATCGTCAGCTTACTTCCATTCACCGTGGCTTTCACCGGAACATTGAATAGATCAGCAAAATTTGAAATATTCAATTCACCATCGCTTCCGTTCGAAATGGTCAGATCGTAATTATATACGTAACCACTTGAGGCGCTTACGTCCTCCACAGCATAGGAACCGATAAACAGAGAACGTGTGTCTGGACCTTTAACTTCTTCGTCCTGGCTACAGCGGCTGAAGACTAAAGTGATTACGATGAACACCACATACATAATCAATTCCGAGATTCTGATTTTCCTTACAGAGGATTCAAATTGCGTTTTCATTTTTTTTCGTATTGTTTGAGTTAAAATTTTTTTGTGTGGTTGATAACGCAAAACTATTTCCGTGGCTGCCGCGGGGGCTAACACAATTGGGACAAGGATTAATACAAATGGGACAATGGGCCTGAATGGGCTGGAAATGGGGAAAAGTTTAAGGTTACGGGTTCAAGATTTGAGGGGGAGGTCTATCGGTTATTCAGCAAAATCTTGAAACCTTCAACTTTGAACCTTTAACCTCGAACCCGTAACCTATCGCACTGATTTAAATACCAACTATTCCGTATTTTGCATTTACAATCCTTTAGTTTAGCCTGTGATAACCATGGAAGTTTTATGAGGCGATTGGCAGCTATTATGTTTACAGACATGGTTGGCTACAGCGCTATCTCTCAAAAAAACGAAGCGCTTGCCCTCCGGCTTCTGGAAGAACACCGAGGCATTTTAAGGCCTTTTTTTGCGAAGCACGCGGGGAGGGAAATTGAAACTGCTGGCGATCTTTTTTTTGTAGAGTTCGACAGCGCCGTCGAAGGAGTTGAATGTGCTATTGAAATCCAAACGGCTTTATTCGAAAGAAACAAGATTGTCACGGAAGACAATAAGATCCTGCTGCGCATAGGATTGCATATTGGGGATGTTGTATACGTGGATAACCATGTCCATGGAGATGGGGTAAATATTACAGCACGGATACAACCGTTAGCGAAACCGGGCGGCATTTGCATTTCGGAAGATGTCGCCAGACAAATCAGGAATAAGGTGAATTATCCTGTCGTCAAAATGGCGAATCAGAAACTTAAGAATATTTCAGCACCTATGGACATTTATTACGTCCAGCTTCCATGGGACAAACAGGATCAAGTCAAAAATAAAAGATTTCAACCTTTAAATAAATTAAGTCTTGTCGTTGGCGCCGTAAGCGCCTTGACTTTCATAAGCATAGGCCTCTTCCTTTTTTACGATCGTCCTGCTAAAATTTCGAGCCTTAAATTAAGACTGGCCGTTCTACCCCTGGATAATTTCAGTGCTGACGCAAAAGATGAATATTTTGCGGATGGTATGACCGAGGAACTTATTTCCAGTCTTTCAAAAATCGGCGATCTAAGAGTAATAGCGCGATCATCCATTATGAAATACAAAGGGCTTCAGAAAAGTATTTCAGAAATCGGTGAGGAATTAATGGTGGGTTCTATTTTGGAAGGAAGTGTTCGCAAAGTGGGCGATAAAGCCAGGATTACGGTTCAACTAATTGATGTTTCAACGCAGGAACACATCTGGTCGATGGATTACGACAAAAACCTGCAGGATATTTTTGTGATTCAAAGTGAGATCGCAACGAATGTAGCTTCAACGTTGAAAGTTATCCTGGCTTCATCTGAAAAAACACAATTGGAGAAAAATTACACCGATAATTCAACGGCCTTCGAGGAATATTTAATTGGTAAACATTTTCTTAATAAGAAAACCTCTGAGAGTATCCACACAGCTGTTCAACATTTTGAAAAATCGATAACGCAAGATCCGGAGTTTGCACTTGCCTACGCCAATCTGGCGTATAGTTATACCTTAATCGGTGGAGCTGGATACGGAAGTCTTCCCGGAGACATGGCTGATAAAAAAGCAAAGGAAGCGGCAACAAAGGCGTTGGAACTCGATGAAACATTGGCAGAGGCCCATGCCGCGCTTGCCTATATTAAATTCAGGACTGATTGGGATTGGGACGAAGCAGATAAGGAATTTATGCGGGCCATAGAACTTAAGCCAGGGTATGCAACCGCCCATGAATGGTACGCCTTATTTCTCGCCATTCATAGAAGACTCGATGAGTCCCTTCAGCAAATGGCATTGGCCTACGAAATGGATCCCTTGTCATCAAGTGTTAATACGGGCCTGGGACGTATCTATCATTTCAGGGGAGAAATGGACAAAGCTATTGAACAATTTAATAAAGCTATTGCGCTGGATCTAAATTATGCTGAAGCCTATTTTGGTCTCGGTATGGCACACTATAAAAACGGTAATTATCCACTGGCCGAAGCTAATATATTGAAAGCCCTGCAGCTCTCTGGCAGGCGCCCAGTTATACTAGGCGTTTTGGGTGGACTTTACGCCACGAGTGGAAGACAGTCAGAGGCTCTTAAGCTACTAGATGAACTTCAAACTTCTCCTTCAAATAATGATAAAATGTATGCTGCAAGCTTCATTCTGGCGAGTTTGAATCGGATGGACGAGGCCTTGGTGATAATTGAAAAACTCTATGCTGTCAAATATGGAATCCTTGTTTATTACAATGTTGAACGAACATTTTTGGGTGAAGAGAATGTAAAAAAAATTCTTCCGATCATTAAAAGAATGGGGTTTAAAGAATAAACCTTTTGATAATATCAATCACCATAATCTACCTTTTCAATGACAACGTGTAAATTTTCAGGAGGATTTATAAAGAGTCGCTTACTAATGAGCCGGACTACCACTGTTCACGACACACCTATACTGATACCGTTGCATTTAGACCGATGAAGATAAAAGTTGGTTGACAGGATGAACCTAAAAGAAAATTTTAACAATCCCATAAACACCAATCCCGAAAATGGAAACAATGCTAAGCCAAAACGCAATGTCGTAGAACAGTCCGGATTTTACCACTTGAGTTCGTGTATACTTAAAATGATAAGCAGCAAAGACAACTATAAACAACAGGAAGGATCCAACCACACCCCCAGACAGAACCATCAATACCGGCAATTCGATAAAGAGATACATCACCGCCCACGCTATGGGAAAAGCCCAGGCAAGCACTGCCATCATTTTTTTTCGCTGTGTAAGATTGAAAAAATTTATCCATCCCAGCTGACCAAAGATATCAGGGAATAGTCTGGTCCAGAATGCAAGCGTGGCAAAGACACTGGAGAATAAAACAAAGAAGCCACCCACCAGGTAAACATTCTTTACTCCAAGTCCTAACGTTTGAGTATAGATAAGAGCAAGCGTGTCAATGACCTGATTTCCTTGTGGCACCTCACCGCGGTTATGAAGTATGGCCGAACCCAGTAAATAAAATGACACAGTGACCAGCGTATAAATGGTCATTGCTACAAGTGCATCGAGATACATTACATTGATCCATCCCTTTGCACGGCTCTTCCATTCCTGAGAATCATTTCGCGGTCCGGTGTAAGCAGCGTACCCCTTTTCAAGGCACCAATAATTATAGGCTATGATTTCATCGCTCGCCACGCCTGTAATTCCAAATGCGCCAATGGCTACACCTACAATTTCTCCTGAGAGATTGAATTGAAGGCCATTGAATACATCCGACAGAGAAAAAGCAAATGGGGTATACCTGACGAAATACAATGACGTCATCGTAAGTATAGTAAACATAACAGTCATAAGCAGGCAAGCCTTTTCCACCAGGTTATATTTGCCATTGAAAATAAGGGCGGAAGTTATTAAGGCAGTGAGTATGGCCCAGGCAGAAATGGAAAGGCCCGAATACAACCTGTTGAGTATAACAACCGTTCCCCCTAGCATACCACCAACCTGAACTATTTTCAGTATTACTAAAAAAAGTATGGTCCATACAGTCCACCTTCCTCTTCCAAAGCGTGGTCCCGGAAGTTTGTTAAAGGCTTGCATAGCGGTTTCGCCAGTACGAATGGTATGCTTACCGAACTCCAATTGAACTACTACTTTGACAAGGCAGCTGACAACGATGATCCAAAGGGCCGCAAAACCAGCTTTCGCCCCAAGACTTGTAGTGGCTATCAGCTCCCCGGAACCGACAATGGATGCTGAAAGAATAAAGCCGGGGCCGAGGAATTTAAGTTTGCCAATAAAAGTCACCGGTGGCACTTTAATAGTGCTATCCGAAATGATATAGGGATCGTTTTTCAAAAGATCTTCTTGGCTTACAGGGAGTTTATAAGCAAGGAAAGATACATGAAAACCTCTAATAAAAAAGGATTGATTATGGGAGATTAAATTTCTGCTTACACAAGATGGAAATTACTTCTTGCTGGCATTAAACAATTTTTCCTTTTCCTCCTTGGAGAGACTTTCGTATCCTCCGTCTGAAATCTTGTCTAAAATTGCGTCCAGTTCTTCCTGCGAAACCTTAGATGATTTAGAGGGTTTGGAAACATATCCTTCATTTTTGCGATAAGTGACTTTAACCGCGGGCTTTGATTTAAACAAACTTGTGAACCACTGAATTGTCACCGTTACCCAACTTCCCCAATTTGATCCGGCTTGTAGTTGTTTTAAATATACGAAGCCTATTAACGCTCCGCCTAAGTGAGCTACGTTGCCTCCCGCATTACTCCCGACCGCCCCGAGAAAAGATATGATAATGGATATAGCGGCTATGTACTTTATTTTCACCGGACCCAGAAACAATAGAAAGAAAGTATACTCCGGAACTAACGTAGCAGTAGCCACTACGATAGCATAAACAGCAGCGGAAGCACCTACCATTCCGTTAAAAGAATTTATACGTTCGATATAAAAAGGAATGGTGTTGTATACGATGAGATAGGCGATTCCTCCCGCAATAGCCCCGAGAACATACAATGCAATTAGTTTGTCGCTCCCTAGATATTCGACGAACAATTTCCCAAACCAATAAAAAATCAGCATGTTAAATAAAATATGGAAGATCCCGGATAAATCGTGTACAAAGGCATAGGTAATAATAGTCCAGGGCTTTTGCAGAAACTCCGAGATGGGCGCTGGTATTGCCAGCTGGTCATGAATGGCGCCAAAAACTTGAGGAAACTGCAATGCATTGGAGAACACATAGAAAACGGCCAGCACCAAAAACACAACTACGTTAATGATGATCAGCTGAACGTGAGCATTATTATGGCGTTGAAAAGCATTCTTAAAATCGTCAAACATAAGCTCTAATAATAAGATCCATTTTTATGGCGCCAAATGCGCAATAAAATAAAAGCAAAAACAATTCCTCCTAAATGAGCAAAGTGAGCGACCCCTGCACCACTTAATAAAAATGTTATTGCGCCTAAAACCCAGACCAAATATTTTGCTTTTATAGCAACCGGCGGAAGTAATAATCGCATTTCCATATTCGGAAACATCATACCAAAACCCATTAACACGCCGTACACTGCACCCGAAGCACCTAACATCGAGCCATAGGCAATGTTGTCAAAGAAAAACAGGTTTATCAATAAGTGAAAAACACCCGCTCCGATTCCTGTTACCAAATAAAACGTTAAAAATTTCTTTTGACCCCAAAAATTTTCGAGAACCGGGCCTGTACTGGAAAGTACAAGCATATTAAAAAAAATATGAAAGAAATCGGCATGCGCAAACATATACGTAAAAAGCTGGTAAGGCTTAAAATTTTCTGTGCGCGGATTCCATAAGGACAACAATGCTGTAAAGCCTGGCATCATCTTTTGAACGAGGAATACGATCGCTGTGATAATGATCAGATTTCGAACAACCGGGGTAAGTCTTAGCATAGTTTCTATTATAGTCTACCGAAAGTAACTTTCTATTTTATTCAACCCAAAAATAAAGAATACCGGCTTGCCATCGGGGGCATAATTCGGTGTAGAACACGCAAATAAATTATCCACCAGGGATTGCATCTCTTCCCGTTCCAGCTTTTGCCCACTTTTAATGGAGGCTCGTTTAGCAAGGGATCGCGCCAGGTTTTCACGGATCGGGACAGCCAATTCGGACTGGTTCATCTTAAATTGCTCAATTAACCCCTCGAACAATTCTTTCTCTGTTCCTATGGATAGGTTGCCAGGTACGCCAGTTACCAGAAATGTATTTTTTCCGAATATTTCCAATTTAAATCCCAGAGCCTCGATTTCTTGCTGCATTTCAAGCACTAACGTAAAATCTGCAGCACTGAATGAGATAGTCTGCGGAAATAAGCTTTGCTGACTTGCTCCAGGTTTGTTCTTCAGCTGGTACAAAAATTTTTCAAATAAAATACGTTCGTGAGCAGCTTGTTGATCAATGATCATCATTCCTGATCGCACCTGTTTAACGATATACCGGTGATGAAGTTGACATACTATTTTTTCTTCAACAATGTCAGCACTTTCAGCTTGGTTTAGAGCGCTTTCAAAACGCAACGTTTGTACTATTGGTGTTGGGGCTGAAGGAAATATGTTTTTATTTTCATCGCTGTCGAAGAGTTTTTCCCAATGGTCACGGTTTGATTGTTGCAACGCCGTGCCGAAGCGCTCTTCAAAATATATTTCTTTCGATTGATTGGCAGCCTGACTCAACTTGGCAATAATATTGACGTCGGAATTAAAGTCAATAGCGGGAGTGAGATTGTGTGTGCCGATCGCTTGACGCACTGCTGAAAGCACCACAGCATATACAGCACGCTCATCGTCAAATTTTATTTCGGTTTTAGTTGGATGAACATTTACGTCAATGTGTTTCGGATCAATTTCAATGAAAAGTACATAAAAGGGAAAAGTACTTTCCGGGAGCAGCCCTTCAAAAGCACTCATGACGGCGTGATTCAGGTAGTTACTTCGGATAAATCGTTTGTTTACAAACAAAAATTGTTCTCCTCTTTTTTTCCTGGCAAATTGAGGTTGTCCAACATAACCTGTTATTCGGACCAACGCAGTTTCCTCCTGGCAGGCAGCTAATTGTTCCTGGTACGATTTTCCAAAAATATTTACAACGCGTTGACTTAATTTTCCCGGCGGCAAATCGTATTCCAGCGAATCTGTTTCTATGAACTGAAAGGCAATATCAGGATGCGACAACGCCAGCCGTTGAAATTCTTCCAGTATATGTTGGTACTCACTCGCATTTGATTTAAGAAAATTTCTTCGGGCAGGAATGTTATAAAAAAGATTTTTAACACAAATACTTGTTCCCTTATCACAGGCTATAGTTTCCTGCTTCTTAACATCCGAGGCTTCAACGACCAGTAAAGTGCCTAATTCCTGATCTGCCAGACGGGTTTTTATTTCCAATTGTGAAACCGCCGCAAGCGAAGCAAGTGCCTCACCCCGAAATCCCATGGTATGCAAGGTAAAAAGATCTTCGGCCCTGCGAATTTTTGATGTGGCATGGCGTTCCAGGCTCATGCGTGCGTCCGTTTCTGACATTCCTTTTCCATTATCGATAATGTGAAGCCAGGTTTTGCCAGCTTCTTTTACGATAAGTTTAATATGGGTGGCCTCAGCATCAATGGAATTTTCAATCAACTCTTTTACCGCAGACGCGGGACGCTGCACCACTTCGCCAGCGGCGATCTGATTGGCGATAGAATCAGGCAAAAGTTGAATAATATCAGACATGGATTATGGGCGCAAAAATCATCGTATAAAAGTGCAGATTAACGCCTGAATTTCAGGAACCATTTATAGTAAAGTATGTTTGTAAATTGAGTCAACTTCATAAATATATTTTTTTTAAATCGACCGTTGGTCGAATATGGCTTCAGTCTACCTTTTAAACAATATCCGAATGTCCATTCATCAATAAATCATCCTCACCGATTCACTAATTTTATAACTTGAAGACCGCATAAAGTTGCGTGTATAATTGTCCATTTCAAAACCCAACGCCTTGATGGTAAAAAAAGTTTTTCTTTATTTTTCAATGATTTGTGGTGTGTTTACGGAATCTATGGCTCAGCCAGACAAAAACACATGGGTTGATAGCGTTTTTAATTCATTGAGTATAGAAGAAAAAATAGGCCAATTGTTTATGGTGCCTATTCCTTCGCAGCCAAGCGAAGCTTTTATTAATAAGATTGAAAGTCAAATAAAAAGCAAAGAAATAGGGGGTGTTATTTTTGCGACTTTAGGCCCCGTACGCCAGGCTAAAATTAGCAATCGCTTACAATCCGTTTCGGAAATTCCGCTTCTTATAGCACAGGACGCGCCTCAAGGGCTGGGGCAGCTCCGGGACAGTGTATTCCATTTTCCAGACGCGATGGTAGCAGGGGCAGCAAGAAACGATTCCTTGGCTTATATTTTGGGAAAGGAAATAGCCAGGCAAATGAAAATACTCGGAGCCCATGTGAATGTGGCTTCGATCGCGGGAATTGCCAATGGAAGTTTACAGGATTCCACTATTCATCAGTCCTTTGGCCAGAATAATGAAAGAGTTGCTTCCAAAGCAGTTGCCTTTATGAAAGGACTTCAAGACCACGGTGTACTGGCAACTGCAAAAAACTTTGCAATCAACGGGGCAACTATCCTCGACGAACAAAATGATCTTCCCCTTATCGAAGCCAGTGTAGATTCTATTAATACATTTTCTTTTTTCAAACTTTTTGAAAATGGGCTGGCAGGTGTTATGCCATCAGCCGCCAGCTTCCCCCTCTTCTTTAATAACAAAAGCCAGAAAAATGAATTTGACGCTGAAACTATTTCTCTGCTTTTTACCGGAAACTGGTTAAAGAAAAAATCCAACTATCAGGGACTTATTTTGGTTAACATCCAACACAGGAATGAAGTCGTTGAAAAAGGCGGAGGGGACGATGAATTAATTGCTTTTAAAGCTGGGAACGATGTTTTGATTTCCGCTGAAGAATTTGGCCCAGCCATTCGGAAAATAAAACGACTGATCAGGAAAGAAGAAAAGTTTGATGCACAGCTCACTTCTAGCGTCAGGAAAATCTTGGCTGCCAAGTTTGATGCAGGCTTGTGGCGCAGAGCAGCGCTAAACACCGATAATCTGGTATCAAAGCTGAATAGTCCCGAAGGCCAGTTGGTCAGCCAGAAATTGTATGAAGCTGCTATCACTGTCATTCAGGATAAACAAAATATGCTTCCCATCTCTATGTTGGAGAACAGGAAATTTATCTATATCAACACCACTACGAAACCTCCTGGAGAATTTTATCACTATCTCTCAAAATATACCTCACACCGCCTACTTTGATTTGGATGACAAAATAAATGTAGAGTCATTTTCGAATTCACTTAAAGAAAAGCATGTGATCATCGTGGGTATATTTCCCGAAACATCTCGAGTCCGTCATACAAAAGATTTACGCGTTGACGCAACGGTGCTTTGCCAAAGCATGAAATTATTCTGTGCGATTTTGGCAATGAAAAATTTTTACGATCGACACTTCCAGGAACTACCCTAATTACGGCATACACTCACGTGCCTGAAGTATTGAGAGCAATGCCGCAGGTAATTTTTGGGGGACTAAAAGCGGATGGTATGTTGCCCTTCACTGTTTCGTCTCAGGCTGAAGAAGGGATTGGTGTAGAGACAAACACCATTGGACGGTTTACCTATTCCATTCCGGAAGATGCCGGAATGAGCGGCAAAACCTTGGAAAAAATTGAAGCAGATAGTAAATGAAGCCATCACTACACATGCAACACCTGGATGTCAAATTCTTGTTGCCAGAAATGGAAAGGTAATCTATGATAAGTCATTTGGTGGATTGACATACGACAATACAGACTCGGTAACAGAGGAAGCCATTTATGACTTAGCTTCTCTAACAAAAGTGTCGGCCACGTTGCAGACCGTTATGTTCATGTATGAAAAAGGGTTGATTGATTTAAACAAAAAACTGTCTCATTATCTGCCGGAACTTAAGAAAACAAATAAAAAAGATATTACCCTGGTGGAAATGCTTACGCATCAGGCAGGGCTGGTTCCATTTATTCCGATGTGGACGGAAACTGTCAAGGACACTGTTTTTCTGCCTCAATATTATAGCCGTATTCAAAATGAAAGTTATCCCCTCCAGGTTTCACCCGATTTATATGCTGCTCCTATTCTTCGGGATTCGGTATGGTATTGGATAGGGGAATCAAAATTGCAGGAAAAGCCCCCACGCACACCTTATGCTTACCGGTATAGTGATCTCGGATTTCTGCTGTTGCAACGTCTTGCAGAAAAGATTTTCAATCAGCCAATCGATGAATTTTTATCACAAAATCTATATGAGCCACTGGGAGCCTATACGACAGGGTTTACGCCATTAAAGCGTTTTCAACCACAACGGATTGCCCCTACGGAGGATGATAAGATTTACCGAAAAACTCACATTGCTGGTACCGTACATGATGAGCGAGCAGCGATGATGGGTGGTGTAGCGGGTCATGCCGGCCTTTTTAGCAATGCCACTGACTTAGCTAAACTTGGTCAAATGCTTTTGCAGGAAGGCAGTTACGGGGGATATCGATATTATAAACCCGAAACGGTTAACCTGTTTACAGCCAAGCAATTTGACAAGAGCCGACGAGGGTTGGGATGGGATAAACCCGTGCAAAGCGATTGGAATAGTCCGACTTCTTTAAAGGCTTCTCCTAAGACATATGGTCATACCGGTTTTACCGGAACTTGTCTTTGGATTGATCCAGAATTTAATTTGGTTTATATTTTCCTTTCGAATCGGGTGTATCCCTGATCGAAGCGGTAAACTAAACACCAGCAATATACGTTCTCGGATACAAGATGTGATCTATGAATCTATTTTCGATTATTGCCAGTACAATCAATAGGTTCACAGTGCGGTTTTGCTTAAAACGATTTTAATGATTACAATAATTTTGAAAATCTTGCGTCTACTGAATTAGGTAATTGATAGCTGATAACTACATGGTACATTCACACACGTGCCCACACACCAAAACCCCAACTATATCAACAAATGAATATCGGAATTGTCTGTTATCCAACTTTTGGAGGAAGTGGTGTGGTTGCCACCGAACTTGGAAAGGCTCTGGCAAAAGAAGATCACAAAATTCATTTTATAACTTATTCCCAACCACCGCGATTAGATTTTCTAAATGAAAATCTTTTTTATCATGAAGTTGATTTCCGATCCTATCCGTTATTTGAATTTCCTCCGTATGAACTCGCCCTGGCCAGCAAAATGGTAAGCGTGGTAAAAAATGAAAAGCTGGACTTGCTTCATGTGCATTATGCCATTCCCCATGCTTCGGCAGCTTACATGGCGAAACAGATTTTAAAAACGCATGGCATCACTATACCTTTTGTAACGACACTCCATGGTACGGATATAACATTGGTTGGTAAGGATGCGTCCTATGAACCTGTTGTCACTTTTAGCATCAACCAATCCGATGGTGTTACAGCAGTTTCAGAGCATCTGCGAAAAGAAACATATGATTTTTTAAGATCACCAATGATATCGAAGTGATTCCTAATTTTATAGACCTTGAAAAATTCAAGAAACAAAAGAAAGGAACATTTTAAGAAAGCCATTTGTCCGAATGGTGAAGCATTGGTGGTACACACTTCCAATTTCAGAAAAGTAAAACGTGTACCTGATGTGATTAATATATTTGCAAATCTGCACAATGAAATACCCAGTAAACTTTTAATGATCGGTGACGGACCGGAAAGGACAAAAGCCGAGAACATGTGCCGGGACCTTAACATTTCAGATGATGTGCGGTTTCTTGGTAAGCTTGAGGCGGTAGAAGAGGTGCTTTCTGTCGCTGATCTTTTTCTTATGCCTTCGGAAAAAGAAAGCTTTGGGTTGGCAGCACTTGAGGCGATGGCTTGCGAAGTTCCTGTGATCAGCACGGATGCGGGAGGCTTGCCTGAACTTAATATACAGGGTGTAACTGGATTTATGAGTCCTGTGGGCGATGTTGAAGATATGACGCGCAAAGCTTTGTTTGTGCTGGATAAAAATAACTTGCCCAAGTTCAAAGAGAATGCATTAACGCGCGCCAAGGAATTTGACATCAGCAGAATTTTGCCCTTGTACGAAAATTATTATCATAAAATCTTGCAAAAAGCTGCATCCAAAGCAACCATATGACGTTAACAATTGTCTAAATGATGACGCATTTTTAAAATCATTAATTGCAAAAGTTTATGGAGAAAGCAATTACCCCCAAAAACAAAGGCACCAAAAACTGTTTAAAAATCCGGTCTTGGAAAAGCTGACGCGAACGCATATCGCGATCCCCCTTATCATTTTTTCCCTTTTCTCAATCGTTCTTTTAGGATGGAGCATAACGCATACACACCTTTCACCTGCAACGACCATCGGAATGTTTTTTTTAGGAATTCTGGCTTTTACATGGGTGGAGTATAATGTGCATCGCTATGTGTTTCATATGAAGACGTATACGGATGTTCGCGCGAAGCTTCAATATACAATGCATGGTGTGCATCATGAATATCCCAAAGACAAAGATAGGTTAGCTATGCCACCCCTGTTAAGTGTAACCATTGCAACCGTTTTGTTATTATTGTTCCGATTGGTCATGGGTGATTTGGCATTTTCTTTTTTGCCGGGATTTCTCGTAGGATATGCTGCTTATCTGGCCATCCATTATATGGTGCATGCGTTTCCGCCACCAAAGAATTTTTTTAGAGCATTGTGGATAAACCATGGGACCCACCACTATAAAAATGGTGAAATGATTTATGGTGTTTCTTCTCCTCTATGGGACTACGTTTATGGTACCATGAAGAGAGAAAACTAACTGTCGAATAACTATAAAGCTTAAAGACAGAGACAAAAGTTGCATTATTGCAAACGAAAAAGCTGAGGGTTTAGGGATAAAGCAACTGCTTAATAAATGCGTGTGCAGAGGGATTCTCCGATCCATTGCCGTAAAACGCCTCCTATATTTTTTTCATCTATAATTTTTTGTTTTTAAACAAGGTAAATCAGTATTTTGGATGATTGATTTTTACTTCCATGGCCCCCTACTTTAGAAATAAGGTAGGAACCCGAACAGAATAATGAAATTAATGGTTAAGTGAATAAGTAAAGATGCTCGGTTACAGATTTTCTCAATATACGCCACCCCCGGAAAAAGCACAAAGTGACTTTGATAAGTTGCTTAAAGTTTTCATGCAATTGATTTTGATCACGGCCGGAAATGTTGCAGAAGCCCTTCAATGGCTTACGGAAGTGGATCGACAGTATGGACTTACCAATGATAAATATGGCATCGGGGATTTTATTGAAGATCTAAAACGAAATGGTTACATCACTGAAGAAGGACCAAAAGGGGAGTTCAAATTAAATGCTAAGAGCGAACAACGTCTTAGGCAATCTGCTTTGGAAGAAATTTTCGGAAAGCTTAAAAAGTCAAAGACTGGTGAACATAACACGCATCATAGCGGAAGAGGTGATGAGCAAACTACAGAAAAAAGAGATTATGAATTTGGAGATACACTCGACCAAATCTCCATTACCGATTCGTTAAGAAATGCTCAGATCAACCACGGTCTTGATAATTTTTTCATGACCGAAAAAGACCTGGAGGTAATGGAAAGTGAATTTAAAACACAAACCTCCACGGTGTTAATGATCGACATTTCACACTCGATGATTCTGTATGGTGAAGATCGCATCACGCCCGCTAAAAAAGTCGCGATGGCGCTAGCAGAATTGATCACAAAAAAATATCCGAAAGACACGCTCGATATTTTGGTTTTCGGTGATGATGCGTGGCAAATTGAAATAAAGGACCTTCCCTATCTTCAGGTAGGACCTTATCATACAAATACCGTAGCTGGTTTGGAATTGGCAATGGATATTCTTCGCCGGAGAAAAAATACAAACAAGCAGATTTTTATGATCACGGATGGCAAACCCACTTGTATCAAACAAGGTATTAAGTATTACAAAAATGCCTTCGGGCTTGATCCAGAAAATTTTAAATCAGACATTAAACCTGGCGGGCCAATTAAGAAAGTTAAAGATTCCTGTAACAACATTTATGATTGCCACCGATCCCTATTTAAAAGCATTTGTGCGGGACTTTACAAAGGCCAACAATGGTAATGCCTATTACAGCAGCCTGGAAGGATTAGGTAATTTGGTTTTCGAAGATTTTAAAAAGAATAGAAGAAAGAATTTGTAATTAGTCCACAGTCCACGGTCGACTGACCACAGATAAAACACCGAACTGTGGTCGTGGACTATCGACCGTGGACTGCAATGTTAAATTAACCCTTAGAATGGATCATTCAAAAATAAGAACACTAGCACAGCTAAAAAATTCCGGTTATAAATCAAGATCAATTAAAGAGGAACTTCGTGAAAATCTCATTGAGAGATTAAGAAATAAACAAACTGTCTTCGATGGCATTTGGGGATATGAAGAAACCGTAATTCCGGATTTAGAACGAGCGATCCTGGCGGGACATGATATCAATTTGCTAGGGCTGCGCGGGCAAGCAAAAACAAGATTAGCGCGCTTGATGGTAAATCTTTTGGATGAGTATGTTCCAATTATTGAAGGCTCTGAATTAAATGATGATCCCCTTGACCCAACTTCACGATATGGCAAGGATAAGATCAAGGAGCTGGGTGATAATACGCCGATCGCTTGGCTTCATAGAGAAGAGCGTTACTCAGAAAAATTAGCGACACCCGATGTTTCCATTGCGGATTTAATAGGTGACGTAGATCCTATTAAAGCAGCCACCCTCAAACTCCCTTATTCCGACGAACGTGTTATTCATTTTGGATTAATACCGCGATCGAATCGAAGTATTTTTGTGATTAATGAATTGCCTGATTTACAAGCGAGAATTCAAGTGGCCCTCTTCAATATTTTACAGGAAGGAGACATTCAGATACGAGGGTTTAAAATTCGAATGCCGCTTGGATATTCAATTTGTCTTTACAGCAAACCCTGAAGACTATACAAATCGAGGAAGTATTGTAACGCCATTGAAAGATAGAATTGATAGCCAGATCATCACACACTATCCGAAGACGTTAGAAATTGGAAAACACATTACCCAACAGGAAGCGCGCGTGAAGGCAGAACAGCGAAAACTTGTTTCAATAAATGAGATTGCAAAAGACCTGATCGAGCAGATAGCATTTGAAGCCCGCAAAAGCGAATACGTTGATTCTAAAAGTGGTGTTTCTGCGCGCTTAACTATTTCAGCTTATGAAAATCTTGATAGCAGCAGCAGAAAGAAGAAGTATTATCAACAATGAAAAAAGTGCACAAATCAGAGTGCTCGATTTTATTGGCGTTATACCTGCCATTACCGGAAAGGTTGAATTAGTGTACGAAGGAGAGCAGGAGGGTCCCGGTATTGTTGCCCAGAATTTGGTAGGGAAAGCGTTGCGTACGCAATTTGTAAATTATTTTCCAGATCCTGATAAATTCCGAAAACAAAAAGAAAAAAGTCCGTATAAAAAAATTTCCAATTGGTTTGGTGACGGCAACACGGTAGATCTGCTTCACGATATGAGTCAAGCTGAATTTGAAAAACAAATTAATGCAATATTCCAGGCTTGAAGGATCTGATCAAGGAGTTTCATCCCAATCAGGATCTGGCTACGACATTATTTTTAATGGAATTTGCACTGCACGGATTAGCTGAATATAGTTTGATAAGCAAGCATTCGCTTACAGCCGGGCTTCAGTTTAAAGATCTATTGAGCAGCATGTTTACATTACCAAAACCTGACGAAGATGATGATGAAGATGACGAAATAACCGGCAGGCGAAAGTTTTAGGTTGTAAAAAAATCCAATCACTTCCGGGTTTGAATTTTTAACTTTAACACGGTTACTGTCATGAAGTCATATGAATCTTTTCCGCTAAATCCCCGACAAGTACAGGAGCTAAAATTTTTAGTTTCGCAAGGAGAAGGAGCATCCCTTGAGTTCAAGCGTAAAGCAACATTTCCGGAAAAGATTATTCGAGAAATGATCGCATTTGCCAACAGCAAAGGAGGAATTGTTTTAATTGGAATTGGTGATGATGGAAGCTTGCCAGGTTTAAAACATCCAGAGGATGAATCCCATGTCATTCGATGAAGCCCTTAAAAAAGTGAGACCTTACCTTCACCATCAGATCACGATTATTCCTATCGGAAATAAAAGAACCGTAATTCAATATGATGATCCCTGAAAGCAAATGCAAGCCTCATTACGTACTTACAGAAAATAAAACGAAAGAATCTTTTGTCCGTGTTGACGACAAAAGTATCAAAGCAAGTCGGGAGTTAAGAGAGATCGTGAAGCGAAAACAACGCATGAAGGATATACGTTTTCAATATGGTGAACATGAAAAATTTCTCATGCAATACCTCGATGAGAAGAAAGCGATCACGCTGAAAGAGTTCGTTGCTCTCAGTGGACTAAGTCGACTGTACGCATCCAGGAAATTAATTTTGTTGGTACTTGCTAATGTGTTGCGCATCACACCTCACGAGAAAGGAGATTTATATTCTGTAGCGGTTAATCGTTATCCGTTAATCTGTTAATCGTTAATGGGTGTTCGTTAACCGTGAGACGAGATAAGCAGACTTTTATTAGTGATACACAAATACGTTACCGGCGCAATTAACGGATAACGATTAACCGATAACGGCTCCAAAAATAACTTCACAAAGTTATACACGCTTTCATTTCCATTCATTACATTTCGTAAACCAAGTTCTTTGTGACGCATGGCAAAAACGAAAAAGGAAAAGAAGGTATTCGTACTTGATACGTCTGTTATAATTTATGAACACAACTCCATTCTTAACTTCGATGAGCATGACGTAGGCATCCCGATAACGGTGCTGGAAGAGTTAGATAATTTCAAAAAAGGCAACGATACAAAAAATTTTGAAGCGCGCGAATTTATTCGCTTGATCGACGGCTGGCCAAAGGGCAGATGCTTCACAATTGGAATCCTATCAACGGCAAAGGCAAAGGGATTTTTTAAAGTCTTGATGGACACGAAAAGTGCCATCGACGCAAATAAAATATTTCAATGAAGAAAAGGCGGATCATAGAATTCTCAACTCGGCTCTGCAATTACAAAAAGAAGTCGAAGGACAAAAAGATAATTCTGGTTTCGAAAGATGTAAACCTAAGGCTTAAGGCAAAAGCGCTTGGCCTACAATCCGAAGACTATACCACGGGTAAAGTGCAAAATATTTCTTCGTTATATACCGGTAAAACGATTCGTTGAGGAAGTTGATGCAAACATGATCAATCTCTTGTACGAAAAAGGATATTGCCCGCCAGGTGAATTATTGGGTAAACTGGCTCCTGTTAAAAATCATTATTATATTCTAAAAAGTGGAAAGAAATCAGCCTTAGCCTATTACAATCCATTTAATGAAATGCTGGAGCATGTGGAGAAGCGTTCGGTGTATGGCGTTAAACCGAGAAATGCAGAACAGACTTTTGCTATTCATGCCGCCTTAAAACCTGATATTAAATTAGTTTCTATTCAAGGTGTGGCGGGCACAGGGAAAACACTTCTTGCGTTGGCGGCTGCACTTGAACAAAAGAAAGAGTACAAACAAATCTATCTGGCACGTCCGATTGTTCCGTTGAGCAATAAGGATATCGGATATCTTCCGGGTGATATAAAATCCAAAGTAAATCCGTACATGGAGCCTTTGTGGGATAACCTGAAGTTTATTCAAAATCAATATAGTGAAACGGATAAAGAGTATTCTCGCATTACAGAAATGGTGAATCAGGAAAAGCTGATGATAACCCCACTCGCTTACATTCGCGGCCGAAGTCTCTCAAATATTTGTTTTATCGTGGATGAAGCGCAAAATCTTACCCCTCATGAAGTAAAGACAATTATCACCCGCGCAGGTGAAAACACAAAAATCATTTTTACAGGTGACATCTACCAGATCGACACACCTTACCTGGATTCTCAAAGTAACGGTCTGTCTACGTTAATTGATCGCTTGCAGGATCATGAGCTATATGCACACATTACGCTAGAGAAAGGTGAACGTTCAGAACTTGCCAATTTAGCGAATGAACTTTTATAAGTTTCGAGTTTAAAGTTTCGAGTTTCGAGATATGGCATCTAGTCAGTGAGCGCGGAATTGCAATAGTCTGCTATCTAGGTATGCACCACTCTCCATTCGAGGACAACTCGAAACTCAAAACTCGCAACTCGCAACTTCCTAATACTTCTCCGATTCGTTCGGAAAATCATTTGACTTTACATCAGCAATATATTTTATGACAGCCTCCGTCATGATGGCGTGAAGATCGGCGTATCGTCTTAAGAAACGGGGTTTAAATTCCTGTGAGATGCCAAACATATCCTGCATCACCAACACTTGACCATCTGTATCAGGGCCGGCACCAATTCCTATGGTGGGGATAGTAATAGATTGGGAAACATTCTTTGCAAGTGCCGCCGGAATTTTTTCGAGAACAATACCGAAGCATCCACATTTCTCAAGCATCTTAGCGTCCTCCATTAGTTTGTTCGCTTCACTATCTTCTTTGGCACGTACCGTGTACGTTCCAAATTTATAAATGGATTGTGGTGTCAACCCTAGATGTCCCATAATCGGTATACCTGCACTTAAAATTCGATCTACGGAATCTCTTACCTCGCTCCCTCCTTCCAGTTTCACCGCGTGCGCCCCTGACTCTTTCATAATTCGAATAGCGGAGCGCAACGCCTCCCCTGAGCTACCCTGATATGTGCCAAAGGGTAGATCTACTACGACTAACGAGCGTTTTACGGCCCGCACAACAGAGGCAGCGTGATAGATCATTTGGTCCAAGGTAATCGGCAGGGTGGTTTCATGACCTGCCATAACGTTGGATGCTGAGTCGCCCACTAAGATAATATCAATACCAGCTCCATCGATGATCTTTGCCATACTGTAATCGTACGCCGTCAGCATAGCAATTTTTTCACCTCGATTTTTCATTTCCCGGAGCTGGTGAGTAGTTATCCGCTTGATATCTTGCTTCGACATTTTAGTTTCGAGTTTCGGGTTTAAGGTTTCGAGTTGCAGTTTTGAGTTTAGAGTTTCGAGTTTAAAGTTTCGAGTTGTCTGTAATTTTCTAAGTTATCTCAATATCAGATGAACTCTGGATTGTGGGGTAACGCGAAACCACAAACTCGAAACTATCAAACTAAATATACGGCCGTTTCATTTCCAAGCCTGACTTCAACGTGATCTTTAATTGTG
Source organism: uncultured Bacteroidota bacterium (assembly GCA_963837415.1). Lineage (GTDB taxonomy): Bacteria > Bacteroidota > Bacteroidia > Cytophagales > Cyclobacteriaceae > Chryseolinea. The sequence continues at coordinate 2,106,038 of CAWING010000013.1, forward strand.
GTCGCTAATTCGTACCCGGTGTATTGTGGGTAGATTGGAAAAAGGGTATGACTTCGGTTCACCAGTACTGCGGTTTCAATTTTTTTTACCTCGATGGTAAGAAATGGTTTCATGCCAAAGGCAAACGTCCGGCCTGTATTTAAGACATCATCAACCAGGACGATACATTTTTTCTTTAATTCTTTCAGGTCGCAATCTAATGTGACCTCGCTTTGCTGAGGTGCAAGTTTATCCAGAGTTACTTTGACTAGCTTTATTTCCAAGGGCGAAATATTCTCCACTTCTTTTACCAGTAGCTTTGCCAACATATACCCTTGCCCCTCTATACCTGCGATAACAATTCCCTTTTCTTTAAAGTTGTGCTCAAAAATTTCAAACGCCATTCGTTTTATTTTTTGTTTAACCTGGCGCGCATCTAATATCAAAGTCTTGTCAGCAACCATAAATTAACTTAAAATTTGATCTGCTCTTTTAAACCTGAAACTCGAAACTTGAAACTCGAAAACTCGAAACTTAACCCGGTATCGGCATGGACTTGCTATCTTTAAAAGTAGAAAGAATTACCAGCGATTGAAGACTGTCAACGACTTCAATATTGGAAACTTGCTCTAGCATGAGTTGTTGATAGGCTGCAATATCCGCGGAGACAATTTTCAGAATAAAGTCACCAGCTCCTGTGATATGATGGCATTCAACTACTTCATTAATACTTTTAATCTCCTTGATAAATTTCTCAATGTTTTCCTTGTTGTGACCCTTTAATGTAACCATCACAAAAGTACTTACGCCAAGGCCTACACTTCCAGGATCTATCAAAGCATGATAACTCCGGATCACCCCAGAGGTTTCTAATTTATTGACACGTTCTAATGTAGGTGCGGGAGAGAGTCCAATTTCTTTTGCTAACTGAGCGTTGGTAATATTTGAATTGGCTTGAAGTATTTCAAGAATTTTTCGATCCGTATTATCAAGTTTAATAGGTTTCATTGGCAAGAGGGAATTCCAAATAAAATTCGGTCAAAATTAAGATAAAATTAGAATTATTTGGAATAAATGATGTTTAAAGTATTCAAAAAGAACGTTCTTCTAAGACTCTTTTATAAACCTCGCCGAGTTTCCCGATGGTATTGTCGTAAGAAAATTTTTGACGAACACTTTCATACGCGCGTTTTGCCATCGTTTCTCGTTCGTCGGGATGGGATATTAGATAATCCATCGCATCCGCCATAGCGGTTACATCTTTTACATCTACAAGAATGCCTGTAACATTTTGGTCGATGATCTCTGAAGGGCCACCACTACGGGTTGCAATTACTGGTCGTCCGTAAAACATCGCCTCCAAGCAAGTCATAGAAAAGGATTCCGATTCAGAAAAATTCAAAACTATATTTGCATGAGTGTATTCCTCGGAAATTTTTTCTGAAAAGTTATGGCATGCAACCCGATCTTCAATGTTAAGATTGTGCGCTAGTTCCATCAGATTTTCTTTAAAGTCCTTATTTTTTTGCAGACCCATATCACCTCCTACAAATTTTAATTTCCACTGCAAATGTTTTTGATGAATGATGGCAAAACTCTGAAGCGCAAACTCCTGACCTTTACCCTGAATATAATTGGCGGGATAAAGCATTGTGAAGGATGAAGACGAGATGAATGAATTATTTTCTTCCGGCAGCTCATTGCCGATCACAACAACATTCTTCGTGTAAGGCAGTTCCTTCGCGACCGCATTGGACACAGCGATTGTAGAATAAGCATAACGCTGATGCAATGCGCACCAAAATAGAACGAGCGGCTTCGGAAATTTAGACGGTAAAAAACGAACATAACAAACGTAGGGTACCTTTCCACCGAAAAACTTGTAACACACGGGAAGTAAATTATAAAAGTCATTTACATTGACAAGGTCGATTTTTAATGTTCTGATTAAACGTGAAAGCTGAAAGGTATTATAAAGGAGAATTGGAACATATGTTAAAAAAGAATAAATATTTTTTCTTAATTCTTTCATGGATAGCTCATATACTTCAAATCCGGAATCTCTAACATGCCTGACAGCAGTGCTATTTTTTGGCAAAAGAAAGATGAACGTATAATCAGCCTTGAGGCCCTGAGAGCTTCGTAAAATCGATTTAAGCGCACCAGTTACAGCAGTTGAATTTTCGATAATTAAAATTCGAGGTTTTGCCATGGAGTTTAATTATTGAACAATATCGGGTATATCGGCAATGCTCCACAATGCAAGTGATTTATCATTGTATCGGCCACCATCTTCAGTACAATTTTCATTGAAGATTTGAAGAGGAGTAGGAAATGAAAATGGATGAGTCTCCAAATTAACAGGCCTCCAACCACCGGTATTAATATCTTGATTGCTACGTTTTACAAATGTTGTCGTCAATAAATATTTGCTCATTGATCGTTTGATATTGATCAATGCCCGTGTAATATCGTCATATGAAAAGTGAACGAAACAATCTCGGCAGAATATTAAATCAAACTGGCGTAGGGTTGAAGAAGTGATGTCTCCCCACATGAAAGTTCTTTTATCATTTGAATAATGTGTTTTGTTTCTTTTCACGATATCCCTAACGATATCAGCACCCTGATATTGGCACTCGCCTAAGTCAACTTCTTTCATCCAGTTGAAATCACCGCAGGGTATGTCGAGCATAGTTTTAATATGGAATTCTTTGAGCACCATAGGAAGGATGCTTCGAACAGTGGCCGTCTGCCGCAGGTTGGAGCCTGGGCCCGATTTAGACTCCTCATCGTAAAAATGATCCAGCCGGTAAAATTCTTCAAAGATTTTTTTCATTTCTTCCTGAATTATAGTTGAACCCGTCGAGCACATCGTTATGATTGCGAAATTTTGATAGCTGGTAAGATTACTGTTGTATTATCTTCACCCATTGAGATATTATCGCTTTTTTGTCAAATTCCTTTACTCGCTCGTTCCCTTTTCGAGCCATTTGATTTCTGAGGTTTTCATTGTCCAAAATTGAAGCTATTTCATTCACCCAATTTTTCAAATACGCATCTGAATTTTTTAGTGGCATTAGAATGCCATAGGAATTAATATACGGTTTATTAATTAAATATGACTTGTCTAATTCCGGAGCAAGAATTTCCCGTGGGCCATAAGGACAATCAGAAGAAATTACGGGGATTCCACAAATCATTGCTTCAATCATTCCGTTGGGAAATCCTTCCGAAGAGGAATTCAGTCAAATACAAGGCATGCTCCATTGAGATATTTAAATACATTTTTTTGATTGCCAGTAAAAATAATGTCTGGTGGTTCTCCTGTATAGTGTCCTTCGCTTATATGAAGATTTGCATCATGGCATAAATTAATTAATTTACTAAGCTCAGGCCCATCTCCTATAATAATAAAGCGAACATTTTGCCTGATTTTTTTAAGATCGATAAAAGTGTTTATTAAGTAAGACAATCTTTTTTCAGGCGCCAGCCTACCCGTAGTAACTAGCACTGGATACTGATATAATTTATTTAGGTAATCATCCTTAGGTTCTCGTGCCAGGGAAGTGATATCATCAAAATCGTAGAAATTGTTAATCGTCCTAACTTTATCTTTTGAAATTCTATAGGTGTTTACCAATTCATTTTGAATTCCCAGATTTACAGAAACAATTAAATCTGCTTTTTTATAAAGCCACGGGATTAAAATTTTACTTCGGAACCAATAAAAATAGGAAAGCATGATTTCATCATGAACCTTTGAGCCTCGAATGCTAAGCACAACTTTTTCAGTTGTTTTGGAGAGTACATTGACGTAGTCCGCTCCTTCCAAAAAACTAATAGCCACATCAATCTGTAATTTTTTTTTTAATTCCTTAACCTTTTTAACACGTTTCCAAAACGCAATGGCTTTGCTCAACCACCCTTTACCAGGATATACTTCCAGGCTTAATAATTCACCACCGATGGGATATGCTATAGGATGATCATGGTTAAATACAACAAAGAAGATCGTAACGTGAGGCACAATTTCCAGGCTAAGCTTAGAAAGAGATCGCTGAGCTCCACCCATACACATCTCAGGTATAATCAGCATTACTTTAGTTTTCATGCTTCATAAATTTATCCCACCAAAGCATAAAACTAAGAATGCGCCACATTTTTTCTATGTTGTACTGCTTGCCTCGCTTCTTATAGTAACGATATTTGCTGTGTTCCCTTTGAATTTCACGGGCATCAAAAAATGGAATTTCGCTAAGTTTATCAAACGATAAATATTGATCAAACATTTCATCAAGCTCTTTGCTAAACCAAGCAAAAATGGGTATGCTGAACCCTTGTTTCTTTCTTTCAAAATATGTTTCAGGCACATATCGTTTTAATAGTTTCCGCAACAGATACTTACCCTTTCCATCTCTAATTTTTAAGTCTTCTGGAATTAGTAAAGAAAATTCAACCAATCGATGGTCTAGGAATGGATCACGACATTCAATGCTGTGGAACATCGTTGCCTTATCTACCTTCACAAGTAAATCGTCGGGAAGGTAATAACTAAAGTCCCAGGCCATCATGGCTTGTAAGGGGCTGAGATCTTTGTTGAGAAACCCCATTGTTCCCTTGGAAGTCGAGCCAATCATTTTTCCTATCTCATCCATTGATTGATTTGCCAGCAAAGCTTCAAAGAACGTCGCAGAATCTTCGGTGCACATGATTTCTTCAAGAGCATAAAACTTGTGTTCAGCGTTAAGCGGATATATATTTTTTCGAAGCGTTGATGGAAATAGAACTTTGGTGCCTTTTGATATCGTATGACGAAGGCCGGACGGAAGCAAGTTAAACTTTCTAAATAGACTTAGCGCCTTCTGATAATGTGAATAACCACCAAAAAGTTCATCCCCGCCATCCGCAGATAAAACTACTTTCATACCGTTCTCTTTGGCAAGATGTGTAACACAAGCTGTTGGAATTCCTGAGGTGTCAGCGAAAGGCTCGTCGTATATGGAATAGAAATCCTGAAGAAGCTTGCGGGCTTCATCGAGTTTCAGCACTTTTTGTACATGGTTCGTTTGTAAAAACTCGGCTACATTTTTGGCATAAATTGATTCATCAAAATCAGCCTCTTCAAAGCCAATGGTAAATGAATGTATGTTACCATAATGTTTTTGAAGTATAGCTGTCAGCAATGAGCTATCAATACCTCCACTTAAAAAAACGCCGACGGGAACATCGGAGACCATACGATAACGGAACGCAGAAATCAATAGTGCTTCCAATTCGTCAAGCCACTTTTCTTCTTTCTGCCCTTCTATAATTTCATATTTAAGATCCCAATATTTTTTCTTGGTGATTCCCTGCTTCGAAATCTTGAGATAGTGACCGGCCTCAAGTTTAGAAACCGATTTGAAAATTGAAAGGTGATGGGGAATAAACCCAAACCTGAAGTAAAGAGAGACTGCATCCAGGTTAATTTCTTTTGATATACCGAATGCGCTTAGCGCTTCTAGTTCACTTGCAAAATACAATTGTCCTTGTTGAAAACTGTAGTATAGAGGTTTTACGCCAACCCGATCCCGCGCTAAAAAAATTTCATCCGTCGTCTCGTTATAAATACCAAAGGCAAACATACCGATGAAATGATCCAAGCATTTTTCTGCCCAGCAATGAAAGGCTTTGATTAAAACTTCTGTGTCAGAATTGGAGCGAAAAGAATAACCCAATTGTTTAAGTTCTTCTCGGACTTCCTTGTAATTGTAGAGCTCTCCATTAAAAACTAGAATGAGGTTTTCAAATTTGTAGGGCTGTGAACCAAGTTCAGATAATTCAATAATTGATAACCGGGTGTGAATTAATCCAACATCATCTTTGGTATAGAACCGTTGATCGTCAGGCCCTCTATGGTGAAGGCTTTTGATTAGCGCGTCGATCTGACCCTGATCAACAGGCGCACTATAAAAGCCAGCAATTCCGCACATAGATCATTAAAGGTAAAAATATAAGCCCTGTTTTGCCGGATTTTTTGATTAATGCTCCTACTTTAAAGTGAACGCAACTCAACGTGATCAAAACATTCTTTTTTCAAGTGTTCTTTTCAAACCCTCTTCCAAAGAAATTAACGGCCTTCCCAAAATTTTTCTCATCTTACTGTTATCCGGTTTTCTCCGAGTCATATCTCCTTCCTCCAATGCGGGCAAGAATTCAATTTTAGATAATGAACGGGAAACCTGAATAATTCTTGACGCCAGATCTTTAACTGAAATTTCCTCATCATTGCCCACGTTCATTACATCATTCACACAAAAATCTTTTTGTAAGCATAGTATTGTAGTATCAATATTATCATCAATATAACAGAATGTACGTGTTTGTGAACCTGAGCCATAAATTGGGATAGATTCGCCAAGCGTGGCCCGTTTGAGAAATTTTGTGACGACAAAGTCCTCACTTTGACGAGGACCGTAGGTATTAAAAAAACGGAGAATGGTGAAGTTAAGATCATATGCTTTATGATACGATCGCAGAAATGCCTCCCCAACATTCTTCACCACAGCATAAGGAAGTCTGCTGTTAAGGGGCGTTGTCAGTTCATTTTGTGGAAATTCCACAGGCTCGCCATACACTTCCGAGGATGAAGAATAGAAAACACGATCTACACCCGTGTTCTTAGCCAGGTCAAGAATATTTTTTATTCCCTGAATATCATTAAGCACAAGCACCGGATTTTCTAATGTACGTTGAACTCCTACTACGGCAGCATAATGAAATACATAACTAAATCTGTGGGAAGTCATAATGCTGCTTATCTCATAGTAGTTGTTCACATCAGCCTTGATAAATGTAAAGTTGGAATGATTGCCTTTAGGCAATCTGGTTTTGCTACCAGTTAAAAAATTATCAACTGCTACGATCTGATACTCAGGGTAGGCAAGCAGTCTCTCCACCAACGCACTCCCTATATTTCCGGCCGCACCGGTGATTAATATTTTTTTCACTGTAGTAGACTGTTTTTAACCGAAGCAAGAAACCTTTTGCTCATTAAAATTAATGGAAATATCATAATCGCTTGTTTACCCCATTTCAGAACTTCAGTTTTTTTTCTTTGTTCGGTAAAACACAACATAAAAAAAGTGTATCGGTCAGCGACAAACCGATTGAATGACCGTCCATAATATCGCATCACAGCTAAATCTCCCCTAAGCTTTTCAATGAGAAGTAGGTCACGTGCTACTACTTTTTCAGCAGCGATTGTGAGCAAGCTTCGTTGGTCGTGATTAACAACTGAACTTGTGATCTCATTTGAGTAGTGAAGTCTGAACCGGCTGACCAAGCGTATCCATAGCTGCCAATCTTCAGATGAGGCCAGTACCCGGTTTTCTTCAAAGGGGAATTGAGAAGCAATTTCTTTGCGCAAAAAAACACCATTACAACTCAATTTGTTGTCGAACAATATCACTCTCTGAATAGAATCGTCAAAATTATTAACCCAGGCAATCACGCTGCCGTCTTCAAGCTTTTGGTCATATCCCAAATGAAAAAATTCCGGTTTGTCTGCTGTTTCAATTAGTTTATGCGCAACCCTTAAATGGTTGGGATACATTAAATCGTCAGAGTCAAAAAAGTTAATATAGAAGCCTCTTGCTCTAGCTGCACCGTAATTTCGTGCTGCACCCCGCTCACCGTTGTTTTTTTTGTGGTATTGAATCCGGGCATCCGTAAAACCTTTGACGATTTCCTCCGTGTTATCATTGCTCCCATCGTCCACAACAAGAACCTCAAAATCTTTAAAATCTTGAAGCAAAACTGACTTGATGGTTTTGTCAATAAGATGGGCACGGTTGTACGTAGGAATTATGATTGAGAAAACGGGCATTACCGGGTGCTGTTTAAGGTATTGTAATGTTCTATCACATTTTCTATGCTAAAAAGTTCCACGACCGTTTTCTTAAGATTTTCCCCAATATTCTGAAGAAGTTCATCATTCTGATAATTTAACTTAATAATTTCAGCAGAATCTTCTACGAATTTATCCCTATCTACTAAAAAACCATTTTTCTCATGAATAAGGTAATCATCAAAATCGCCTACACCACGACAAACAATAATCGGTAATTTTACTAGTCCTGCTTCTTTAACAGTCACGCAACTTGAATCCAATAAAGATGGATGAACAAAGAAATCTGCAGCAGCCATATAGTCAACCACATTACTTACATAGCCCGGCATGAAAACCTTGTTTTGTAAACCCAACTCTGCGGTAAGTCTCTCAAGATGTTCTTGCATTTCGCCTACGCCTAGGAGAATTAGTTTTGCATCTAAACCATGATCTGTTAATCTTTTAACTGTATGAATAACGATATCGGGTCTTTTAAAAGCTGTCAAACGACATGCAGATAGCAAGAGAACGACTGACTTAAATTGATTTCTTATTTCTCTGACTTTTTGTTCATCCGGCGGATTGTATAATTTAAAATTGTAAGCCAGGTTTATATGCATAATCTTTCTGGGGGGGATGCCTTCATAGTCGATCATATATCTCTTTGCATGATTCGAAACCACAATAATTTTTCTGGCCAGGCGGTACGTTATTCGATAAGAAAGATCTTTATCGAATTTGTACAACATACCTTCATCGATGTGATGACGACATAAGTAAGTCTTTGCTCTAATAAGATACTGACCGATAGACGCTACGAAATTTGCAGGTTCAAGGTGACTGTACACAATATCCACCCGATGTTTCCAGCAGAACCCTATAAAGAATATTAGGTGTCGTAAGTAATACCACCATCCACCTCGTCGTCCTGGCAAAACGTATGAATGAGTTTCAATTCCATGGGAGGTTAAAAAATCATTGATGAGATTTCCTTCCTGCTGACTTAATGAAATGACGCGGTGACCCTGGCCTTGAAACGAAAGCATTAGGGATTCTGTGTCGCGAGAACGATGATTAAAGGGTGAATATAAAAGAATAGAGGCCACGATTTAAATACTCGGTTTTAAACAATATTGAATAATAAATACAAAAAAAAATTTAATTAATAGTGCTTTTCTATTGCCTGATATTACAATCAATCTTATTCTCCGGTACGGTAAAGGTTTTTCTTGATCGCGGAAGCTGTATATCTAAAATACTTTCTTCGTGTTAGCAGCCAGAAGAACAGTTGTATGTTTTGGTAGAGCATCATGAAACTATAAAATCGATGCTTGCCCAAAATCAGGCGCGGTAAAAAATAAAAGATCATAGAAATCCGATCGCTAAAAAATTTTCTATACATACGCACGACCGATTCTGTGGGGTTCTTCACGAGGCTTTCCATTAGATACAGATAAATCAGTGGGAAAACATTGCAATAATTTGCCTTGATAAAACTTTTTTTTGTGAGGCGGTGAGCAGAGATCTGGTGATGGAGGATAAGTTGATTGGAGCTATATATCGCATAACCCGCGAAACGTGCAGCCACACAAATCTCTACGTCTCCACCAGAAGTTTGTTTGGATCCTAGCCTATCGCTTAACATAAGTTCAATCTTTTGGTCTTTCAGTTTTTCAAAAATTTCCTTTCTAATAATCATACCTGCTCCGAAAACCCATTGCACGTAACCATCCTTTTCAGCCTGCTTGCCAATTGCCAAAGCCGGATAGAAATCCTTAATCCAGGGATCCAGGTTATTTGGTAATTTTGGCTTCACCCATCCACCCAGTACTCCCACATCCTTCTTTGACTGCATCATTTCATTTGCAAGAAATACATAATTAGGATCGAGGTGATTATCGTCATCGCAAAAGATAAGAATGTCGTATTTAGCCTCCTTAATTCCTCGCAGCCGAGCAGATGACAGACCAGGAACAGGTTCATCAACAACCTGGAATGCGACATTTGAAGATGTATTTTTCCAGCTTTGAAACGCGATGGCTTTTGTATTATCCGACGAAGCGTTATTTACAACCAGCACCTCCCATAACAACTCAGCAGGAACGTGTTGTTCGCTTAGATATCGAAGTGTCTCTGCAATCCGTTTTGCGCTGTTAAAAGAACATACAATAACTGAGACTCCCTCTGCCATACTATTTTAACCCGAAAAGATTTTTTATTTTTATTTTTATTGCATTTAAAAAGATGATCACGCTCACACGAAGACCTTGTCTTCCTTCTAGCAGGCTTTCGCTATATTCCTTTTCATTTCGCAATTTCAGTTGATAAAGCTGAGGATGTACCACGGAAAGTGTTAAAAAGGGTCTTTTCACAAGTTTGTCTTTCTTTACCAGGAAAATATTTTGTCTGTACCAGAAATCGACAAGTTCATTGCTCCATATCAGAGGTCGGATCACATCGTGAAAATAAAATCCATGTTTTAAAAACTTTTTTTCCCAGTATTCTGGCCATTGTTCGTTTAGGTGGTTTTGACCATCTTGTCCTGGAATTGCTGCTGAGAAAAGAATGAAATCACCATGTCCGACTAATGTTTGTACAAAAACATCGGCGTAACTTTCGCTAAGATGTTCGGCCACTTCTAAGGAAATAACCAGATCATATTTACGGCCTATAGAAAATGAATTTTGCAGATCGTAAGGACGAAATTTGTCCTCGGGAATTTTTAACATCGAACGATTTACGTATTCTCCATCAACTCCTAAATAATCAGTAATGCCACTCTCGTCAAATGCTTTTAGCCAGGTACCAATTCCACATCCAACATCGAGCACACTCTTAGGTTGGAGTAACTCCATAATTAAGGGCACTACTTCACGTGGCGCGGATAAATTATGCACGGACTGGTCATGTATATATATCGGTTTCAAACCTTTTTAATTATATAACCAATTTGATTATTCCATTGATGCACGCGGCTAGGTGATTGGGACTTAGATAAATAATCGTGTACAGCTTTAGAACATCCGTCCCAAGTATAATAATCATCTATTAAAACAATTCCTCCATCTACTACCTGCGGAAAAAGGTTTTCTAGACAGACCAGGATAGAATCATACCAATCACCATCTAATCGTAAAATAGCAATTGCGTGATTTTTAAAATTAGGTAATGTTTGGTCAAACCATCCCTTATAAATTGTATAACTATCGCATGCTGCCAACGCCATAGCTTGTTTTGCATAAGCCTCATCTGCACTGCAGTTATCATAGTAAACCGGTGAGTTTACATCTTTTTGCCAAGCCAAAGCCTCTTTGCCATCGATCTCCTTTGCTGGAGGAAGGCCTTCAAAACTATCAAACAAATAAATGTTTTTTTTTCTCTTAAATATTTCCGCAATGGCAGCACTCATACCTCCGCGCCACACTCCGCATTCCACAAAATCTCCTTCCAAATGGTTGAAATGATCGCACAGGTCAAGATTATTAACAAACAGTTCATGAGGAATCATAGTGAACTCCTGATATTTATTGTAGAGATCATTAAAGTGGGCAAGTGATTGATTATAGCGTTTTATATCAATACCCCCCAGGTTAAAAATCTTTTTTACTATCGATTTGGATTTAGTCATGAATTATTTCTGAATAAGGTACTATGAAACCATTGTTATGAGAATGAGGAAAATTTCTCCCCTTACTCGGCGAATCCACGATCTCAAACCCCACAATTTCTTTCTCCCAACTTACTGTTTCAGTGTTATGGTACCCTAACCAAACTGAAACTTTATAAGCATCGGGTATTAATGGAGGTAATTCAACTACGGTTTTAATTAACTGAACATTTTCCGAATATTTAATGAAAGGTTCAAGATTAGGTATCGCTTGCAAAATCGTTACTCCAATAGAATTTGAAATATCGAATGCCAAAAAAACTTCTTTATGGGAAAATTTTGAAATGATCTCGCATTCAATATTTAATTTATGATGGGGTTGTGATCCATTTAGCAATAAAGTCACCTTGCTCAAGTCAACGGGATTGTTTCTTTGTTTGGAAGAAATCCACTCACCCGAATTTTCATTTGTAAATGATGATTGATAGCTTTGTATTACTTGATGAACCGGTGCAATTTGCACAACTCTTCCCTTGTCTAAAAGTATAGCTCGATGACATAAATTTTGAACGGCATTCATATTGTGACTTACAAACAAAATCGTTCTTCCACTTTTACTTACGTCTTCCATTTTCCCTAAGCACTTCTTTTGAAACTCAGCATCACCAACAGCAAGCACTTCATCAATAACAAGTATTTCGGGTTCTAGAAAAGCTGCAACCGAAAAAGCGAGGCGTAATTGCATACCACTTGAGTAATGCTTAAGAGGTGTATCTAAAAATTTTTCTACTCCCGAGAAATCTATAATTTCGTCAAATTTCGCTTCGATCTCTTTGCGTTTCATTCCTAAGAGCGAGCCATTAAAAAAGATATTTTCACGACCCGTAAGTTCAGGATGAAATCCAGTTCCAACTTCCAGTAAGCTTGCCATACGGCCGCGTGTAATCATTTTACCTTTTGTTGGGGGTGTTATTTTAGAGAGTATTTTCAACAAGGTGGATTTGCCTGCGCCATTTCTTCCGATAATTCCTATAGACTCACCCGCTGGTACTTCAAATGAAACATCATTAACAGCCCAAAAATCTTCCGCTTCCGTTTTATTAAAACGAAATGCACTTAGTATGCGCTCACGTAAACTTAAGTATCCTCCTGATAAGTGCCTGATTCGATATTTCTTTGCTAAATGATGTACTTCTAAAATTGGTTTCACTTGTAATTGTATTATGCGAAGTCGGCAAAAAAATCTTCTGTTCTTTTAAAATAAATCAGTCCGATAAACAACATAACTACATTTGAACACAAACTGATTATTATATAAGTAGAATGAAGCTCTGAACCTATTAAAGGATAGCGAAAAAGTTCAACTGCTGCATACATAGGTGACATAACAATAACATATTGCAGTATCGGATACTTTAAAATTGAAATAGGATAAATTATGGGTGTTAAAAAAAATAAAACTTGAACAAGAAATGGAATGACATATCGGAAGTCTCGGTATTTTACATTCAATGCTGCAAGTAAGGCACCGGGCCCCATCGTGGCTATCAGACTCAACACTAAAGCCAAAGGCCAACTCCAAATGGCAGTAAAGGACACTGACTGTTTGTAAAAAATTAGGAGGGGAACAAACAGCAAAAATGCCATTAGGAAATCAAAAAGAGCTACCAAAATAGACGATACCGGAATAACAAGCCGCGGAAAATAAATCTTTTTAATGATCGGGGCATTATTCACCATGCTATTCGCCGAATTAGTTAATCCCGAAGAAAAAGTGTTCCAAAGCAGAAGACCTGAAAATACGAAAACAGGGTAGGGTAAATTTTGTGAGGGTACATTCAGCGCACGTCCAAAAAATAGCGTAAAAATGATCATCATAAGCAACGGCTGAAGGATCGCCCAGAAAAATCCAAGTGCAGTCTGTTTATACTTGATTTTTATATCACGCCAGGTAAAAAAATAGAAAAGCTCCTTGTAATGCCATATTTCTGCCCAATCAAACAGCCTTCGCTTGTCAGCATCTACGATATACTCTTGTTGCTCCTTCAGTTCGGTAGTCTGTGACATTAAGAAATTACAGTTCGGTTTTAGTTTATTTGCTAAGTTATTACGATTTGCTCAGCATGGCAATTCTCAGGTATAAGCCATAGGTTGTTAAAGGACTGAAAAGAGAAATTTAATCATGTAAAATTGAATTATGCCTAAAAAAATATTGTTTCTGGTTCCCTATCCCCTGCGAGAATCACCATCTCAACGGTTTCGATTTGAACAATATTTTAGCCTGCTTCAGGCTCAGGGCCACAGCTATACTATCCAAAGCTTTTTGAATTCAGATTACGGGCATATATTTTTTATACAGGGAAAAATGGTCCTGAAACTAACAGCACTTGTATCAGGATTTGCCAAAAGGCTTATAGTTCTTTTTAACTCACAGATGTATGATTTTGTTTTCATTCACCGCGAAGTCAGCCCCTTAGGCCCCCCGGTTTTTGAATGGATTTTGGCAAAAATTTTAAGAAAAAAAATTATATATGATTTTGATGATGCAATATGGCTGACAGATCGTCAAAACGAATCATGGGTATTGAAAATGGGAAAGTGGAGAAGCAAAGTAAGTTTCATCTGCAAATGGTCATATAAAGTAAGTTGTGGTAATGAATACCTGTGTAGCTATGCGACTTTATTTAATAAAAATGTAGTTTATAATCCTACAACAATTGATACCAACAATCTACACAATCCCGTTCTATTCAAGCCAGTCGCTGCTAAAGATAAAGTAAGAATTGGCTGGACTGGTTCGCATTCTACATTAGTATATTTAAGGGAAGTAGAACCCGTTTTACAAAAAATTCTCGCAGCGTATTCACATGTTGAATTAATAGTTATTGCAGATCGGCCACCTATAATGCCCGCCATTTCATCAGTAACATTTATCGCCTGGAATCCTGAAACAGAAATACAAGATCTCATGCTCTTTGATATTGGAATCATGCCGTTACCCGATAATAAATGGGCACAGGGAAAATGTGGTTTTAAAGCCTTACAATACATGGCACTTGAACGGCCTGCCGTAGGTTCACCAGTAGGCGTTAATTCAAAAATTATAGATAACGGTATAAATGGATTTCTATGCAGTACTCCCGAAGCTTGGGAACAGGCACTAAGAAAACTCATCGAAAACCCCAGTCTCAGAAAATCAATGGGTGTTAACGGCAGGAAGAAAATCTTAGAAAACTATTCTGTGCTTTCCAATTCCTCGACTTTTTTATCACTTTTTGAATGATCTAAAATCAAAATAATGGCAATAAGGAAAAATGGAAGTAATGGAATTTTGTAGCGCACTAGTGTTCCAAAATTGAACGTGGAAACACCTACGGCAAATGCAAATGAGATTGAAAAGATCAACGCGAATAGCACATTGAAATTTGAAAAAGCGCTAAATATCTTTAGATTTTTTTTAAATAGAATATAAATACATAAAAATAGTAAGAGTGTACTCTCCAATGCTGATAAAAGCATGAGCGGATTCCTGACTTCCCATAAATAAGGCCGGAACAATGAGACATTAATAGCTTGAGGTGCAAGGTTTATCATAGAGTTAAATGTTCCATCCAATTCGCCCAATGAATACCCTGATCCCGCATCGCGTCCGGTGTAATATCGAATATCGTAAGCTGTAATTTGGGCCGTCTTTGCTAAATTACTGAGGGCATATTTTTTATTATCTTCTCCGGCTTTTAGCATTGCAAAGTAACCAAGGATGATTGCTGAACATACCATGAAAGGGGCAAGCATTATTTTAAGTACAGGAGATCTAATGGAATCAAGGTTTGCGAGAAAAACCCATACAATAACAGCTGGCAAAAAAGTTAAGAGTATGTAGATTTTAATAGCATACATCCCATAGAGTGCCAGCGTTAAAAGTAGGAGATGTCTGATCCTGAATTTCTTTTTAATGAAAATTCTATAAGCCTGATAGGTAGCAACACCCAGACAGCCCAATGTTATTGTATCCTTTAATAGTCCTGACCCCCAAAAAAATACAGAAGGTATAAAAAAAGCAGCGATTGCTAACCCCCGATGTAGCTGTGGGTATTGCTCGTAAAATGTTGAGAAAAAGCATCCACATGCCGATAAAACTTATTATGGCAAATAGGATAGCAGTTGCGGAGTATGAAGAAAAAGTTATCAGATCAAGCACAGCCGCTATCTTTACAATGCTATAAGATTGCGGATCCGTAAAAAAAACTATTTTTGAAGTATACCGATAGATGTCATTATGATTTTGGCCGTCATTAATTAATAGTCGAATACCTTTAACTGGAGAATCAACAAACGCTTCCCAGATGTGCCTGCTTCCGTGAGAGTGATAATTGAAAGTGTCACCACCTCCATAATAAAATTGATAAATAAGACCGACTGCAACGGCGCCAAAAATTTTTACTGTTAAGGCTGGAATGAAATAAACGCGTGTTAAAGAATCAGTTACACGAGACCTTATAAAATAGGCAATTCCATACACCGCCAAAAGCAAAATAGGAGTAACTATAAGATCGCGAAGTTCCAAATTCATCTGAGTTTCAATTCAAAGTTCAAGGTTTGAATGTTATTAAACAAACCTTGAACCTGGACTTGAGACTTAATCCCCCTTCTCCATTCTTTTCAATCTTCGCTTGGCATCTTTAAACGCTTCATCATCCCTGTCAGCTTTTTTCTTGACTTCTTTGAACCATCGTTTCGCTTCTGAGTTATTTCCTTGTCGTTCGGCAATTTCGCCTAGGGCAATCATTGAGAACAAATAATATCCTGATTCGGTAGCCTTTATTTCCTCCGCGTATTTCATGCATAGCTCGTAGTAGGACTTAGACTCATCCCACTTTTTTCGGGCTTCATAAATCTGTCCTAGAAAGAAAGCAGCGTACCGTCCGCTGGTGGCTTCATACCCTAGCTGGCCACTGTCGATTTTCATTAAAATAGTTTTACAGGCAGGTTCAGCTTCGGTAAACTTACCCATGGAATAAAGCATTCGGGCATAGTAACGGTGGAAATAAGGGTTATTTGGATACGTCTGGTGCAGGTACTCACTGATTTGAAACGCTCTGACCTGATCGTTTTCATAACTATTCAGAATTCGCATAAGCCACACCATGGCTTCTGTGCGTGTATAAAAAGCGTTGTAGGAGACTTCTTTGAGCTGCTTCAAGCCCAATGCCTTATCTCCTTTCTTAAAAAACCACAACACCGGTTTTAAAACAGGGTAATTTTCAGGCACCCATACAGAGAAATAATTATACAAGGCGTCACCAAATAAAAGTTCCGGGTTCAGGCCTTCTTTTTCTTTGCTGTATTTTAAATAGTCCAACGCGCTTGTCCCAACTGAGACGGCTTTTCGCCAATTCTTTCGCTCTTCATCTGCGTATAATCTTCCTTTAAAAGCATAAGCGGCAGCCAAAAAAAAGGCAGCTTCGGTTTTATAAGGGGGATGTTTGTCGTATAATTTCTCGCCTACCATAATGGTGCTATCCATGTATGCAAAAAAAGTTTCATCGTGCGACGTGTCGTTTGTATTGGGCATGATCTTCCACCATTCAATCAGCCCCATTAAAAAATAGGGAAGAGGATGCCAGGGAAACTTAGACTTTAAATAAGTGAATTGAAATTCTGCACGACGAAAATTAAAATTGTACAGATCATTAAGCGCTTGTGTGCATTCCAATTGAACATGCAGATCAGAGATAAGAATAATGGTTGTGTCCTTATTTGTATAGCTTGGAGTGGCACTTTGAGCGCTTGCGCTTAGAGTTGAGAGGCAGAGGAAGAATAGGGTAGTCAACAGCGCAAAATTCGTCCATGGTCCATTGTCCATGGTCGATAGCCCTTGGTCCACTGCCCCACTGAATTTCTTATTACATTTCAATACCGAATAAACCATCATAACTTAAACACGTAAACACTTAACCACGTAAACACAATTCCCTCCATGAGTATTCCCCAGGAACACGAAACTAAATCATTCTTTGCAGCCGACAAAAGATTACTCTTCATACTGCTTTGCCTGATTACGTTACTGCTTCTTTACATCAAAATAACATTAATTGAAAACGAAACAGCGGCTTTTGAATTTTTACAGGACCGGCCGGAGGGTATGATCTTAAAGACCGTCAGCGCATTAAAATTTCTTTCCATACCTTTTATATACCTCTGGAAATTTACGGTGATTGCATTTGTAATCTGGATCGGTTGTTTCATGTTCGGGTACCGGGTTACTTACGGTCAATGTTGGGGTGTAGTAATCGGTGCAGAATACATTTTTCTAATTCCGGAGATCTTAAAGATTTTATGGTTCATGTTTATTCAGACGGACCCGACCTATCCGGATATCAGTGCTTTTTATCCTTTCTCGTTAATTCATTTTGTGGATTTCGATGCACTTGATAAACGGTGGGCATATCCGCTGCGGGCCGTTAATATTTTTGAAATTGCATATTGGTTTCTTCTGGTTGAAGGGATTCATCACTATGCGCGCAAGAACAAAAAGTATGTTTGGATCATCGTGGCATGTTCTTATATACTCATCTTTTTTTTGTGGCTGTTATTTTACGCTATCGTGTATAAATAAATAGTTTCTATAAAGTATGGAAAAATTTTTTAATTAGACCGGCAACGTATTCCACTTGAGAATCCATACCCGGCCATAAGGGTAAACTTAACGCGGTGTTTGCAATACTTTCGGTGATAGGATAATCACCCTTTTTAAAACCCAAATCGTGATAGCTTTTTTGTAAGTGTGGAGGTACAGGGTAATGGATCATCGTTTCAACTTGATTGGCCGCAAGATATTTTTGCAGCCCATTGCGCTGCGCTGTTCTGATCACAAACAAATGGTAGACATGAAGCGCATCGGGATGGGGTAACGGAAGTTCAATATCACCCACACCTTCCAGCAGGTTTATATATGCTGCCGCCAGTTTTATTCTTTTCTCGTTCCATGTTTGGAGGTATTTAAGTTTTATCTTCAACACAGTTGCCTGTATTTCATCGAGTCGTGAGTTTATCCCCTGTTCTTCCGATATATTCTTTATTTGGAAACCGTAGTTTCTATATTTCCGGGCATACTGTGCCAGATCAAAATTTCCCGTGGTAATGGCACCTCCGTCTCCCAACGCCCCGAGGTTTTTGACAGGATAAAAACTTGTGGCGTTGATATTTCCAAAGCTGCCAACAGGTTGAGCCTTCCACGTTGC
This sequence comes from uncultured Bacteroidota bacterium, assembly GCA_963837415.1. Taxonomy (GTDB): domain Bacteria; phylum Bacteroidota; class Bacteroidia; order Cytophagales; family Cyclobacteriaceae; genus Chryseolinea. The sequence continues at coordinate 2,124,741 of CAWING010000013.1, forward strand.
GCCGTGTGCCTGAGCATTATCCTCGATCACAAAAACACCGCGCTGCAATGCAAAAGGCAGTAAAGCTGTCATATTGCAAGGTTGTCCGTAAAGGTGAACGGGTATAACGGCTTTCGTTTTCTTGGTAAAAACTCTATCGAGCTGTTTTATGTCGAGATTGAAGGTTGCGGACTCTGGTTCTGCAGGAACTATTGTAGCCCCTGTCTTAGACACTGCAAGCCAGGTAGCAATAAAGGTATGGGCAGGTACCACCACTTCATCGCCAGGTCCAATCCCACAGGCCTTTAGCGCAATAAAAAGGGCGTCATGACCATTGCCCACGCCAACGCAAAATGGCGTGTTTGTAAAACTGGCAAATTCGTTTTCAAAAGTATCCAGTTCGTTCCCGAGTATAAACCAATTTTTATCATAAACGCTCGTTACGGCATTCAGAACTTCCGTTCGAATTTTTTCATGCTGGTAGGATAAAGATAAAAATGGAACAGGCTTCAAGGGATAAGCATAATGGGTGTGAAATTACCAAACAAAATAAATGGACCCTGCTTAAAACCAAAATTTCGCTATTTTCGCCCTTTAATTTTAAGTTAGATGATTCTGGTTTAAAGTTTAAGGTGCAAGTTAAAACCCTCCTTATAGACCATTAGCAAATAACTGTCAACGGATAACTAACGGATGCTAACCCGATGAAATTTCAAAAAATAAATAATATAGCTGGCTGGGCGGTATTTGCCGTGGCTTTGATCGTTTACTGGGTCACCATGGAAGAGACTGCCAGCTATTGGGATTGTGGTGAGTTTATAGCAGTATCTTATAAACTGGAGGTGCCTCATCCTCCGGGAGCCCCGTTATTCCTTATGATCGGGCGGCTATTTTCTTTTCTTGCCTTTGGCGACGTTACAAAAGTTGCTTACTGGATAAACTTCATCAGTGTGCTGGCCAGCTCATTTTCAGTTCTTTTTCTCTTTTGGTCGATTGTATTGTTTGGACGGAAAGTTATGAAGATAACGAAGGCAGAAGAGTTGACGGAGGAAAAGACATGGGTACTTATGGGTGCCGCTCTAGTGGGTTCATTAGCCTACACTTTTTCCGACTCCGCCTGGTTTTCTGCCGTAGAGGCTGAGGTATATGCAATGTCATCTTTTTTTACAGCCTTTGTAATCTGGGCGATGCTAAAATGGGAAGTTATCGAAGATGAATCCAAAGCTAACCGTTGGCTACTTTTGATTTTTTACATGATGGGCCTTTCTATAGGTGTGCATTTGCTTAACCTGGTAACTATCCCTGCACTCGCCTTGCTCTATTATTTCAAAAAATATACTCCTACAACCTGGGGCGTAGTGGCCACTCTGCTGATTAGCTTGTTGATCATTTTCTTCATTAACGAACTTATCATTCCAGGATTGCCGACTATCGCCAGTTATTTTGAAATATATTTTGTCAATAGTCTTCGTCTGCCTTTTGGATCCGGAGTGATTGTATTCAGTTTAATGCTTGTCGCGGCTTTGGTTTGGGGTATTATTTATTCTCAAAAACATAAAAGGGTAGTTCTCAATACCGCTCTTACGGCAATTGCATTCATCCTGATTGGATATTCGTCTTACACGATGGTGGTGATCCGTTCATCCTATGATCCTCCTATCGATGAAAACGATCCTTCCGATGTGATGAGCTTTGTAAGCTACTTAAAACGTGAGCAATATGGGAGCAGGCCTTTATTGTACGGTCCGTATTTCACATCACAACCTGTGGGATATAAGGAAGGAGCTGCAACGTATAAAAAAGGAAAAGATAGATACGAGGTCAGAGACAGGAAATTTGAATATGAATATGAACCTAAGGCGCAGACGATTTTACCCCGTATCTGGAGCAGTGACCCTGACCATGTAGCAATTTACAGGGAGAATTTAGGCTTGAGTGAAGGCGAGAAACCAACCTTTGCTGATAACCTTGCATTTATGTTTCAGCATCAGATCGGGTGGATGTACGTGCGATATTTCTTTTTCAATTTTGCCGGCCGGGAAAGCGACATTCAAAATGCGGACTGGCTAAGTCCCTTAGGTTGGTTTGAAAAACTCCCCACTGTGCTCGCGGAAAATAAAGGACGGAATAATTTTTTTATGGTGCCTTTTATCCTGGGATTAGTTGGTATGTTTTATCAATCTGTGAACAATTCACGAAATTTTGCAGTGCTGGCATTGTTGTTTGTGCTGACAGGGGTAGCGTTGGTGATTTACTTAAATTCTCCTCCCACAGAACCGCGTGAGCGCGATTACATCTATTCCGGTTCTTATTACGCTTTCTGTTTTTGGATCGGGTTAGCTGTTATCGGAATGGCGGAAACCTTTTTGAAATATACTAAGAACTTAAAATCAGCCGCGATCATTGCTACGTTGATTGGTTTCTCTGCTCCGGTACTAATGGCATTTGACGGTTGGGATGACCATAATCGCTCTGATCGGTTTTTCTCTGTTGACTCTGCCGTTAACTACCTTCAATCTTGTGCACAAAACGCAATACTTTTTACAGGAGGTGACAATGATACCTTTCCTCTTTGGTATTCGCAGGAGGTGGAAGGTGTCCGCACAGATACTCGCGTGATCGTGTTAAGTTATTATAATACGGATTGGTATATAGAGCAGAGCATGCGTAAAACCTATTCCTCAGAACCGTTTCCTTATACATTGACCCTTAAGAATTATGAGCAAAGTGGATTAAATGATTATCTCCCATATTACGATGCTGGCATAAAGCAAATGGATTTGCACAAATTTCTTGAACTCGTTAGAGACAATAACAAAAGCTTGTTACATCCGAATTACGAGGGGACACGGAATATGCTTCCGGCGAAAGAAATTATACTCAAAGTAGATGTTGAGAAAGTGAGGAAGATGGGTATTATTCCGGAGGGGATGGATAGCCTTATCGTTCCTGAAATGCGGTTACGCGTTCGAACGGGTGGTCTGGAGAAAAAGGATTTGGCGATGCTTGATGTTCTGGCTACAGCAAATTGGGAACGCCCTTTATATGTCAATGCTACATCACTCGCACAATTTAGTGTTGATCTAAGCCGGTACGTTGTGCAAGAGGGCAATGCATACCGAATTCTTCCTATCTACAACCCGCGGCCGTTCAATCAGTTGGAATTGGTTAATACTAAAGTCAGCTATGAGAACATGATGAAAAAATTCCAGTTCCGGGGGACAGATAATCCAAAGGCTTACTATAGCCCGGATTATCGCAACATGATCCTTAACCATAGAAGCAGCTTTAATTCATTAGCTGAGTTTCTGATATTAGATGGTGACACTGCCAAAGCGCGCGAAGTGATACTTTATAATCTTGCAAAGATGCCTGATGCATCAGTGCCTTATGATTTCACGAATATCCAAACCGTTGATATGCTTTTTGAAGTAGGTGAAAAGGACAAAGCCCTAGAGATAGCAAATATCATGAGCAAGCGGTCTGATGAATTATCCGCCTATAACATTGAAAAGCGCTCGTATGGCAGGGAGTTACAAATGAACGTGATGATTTTGGGGGAATTACAGAGGATATTATACAAATTTGGTGAAGAAGACCTTGCGAAAAAGATTGAAGACTTGTATAAAAGGCATGCAGCGGTCTTACAAACCCGGGTGGATTAATAAGTTTGGACGTGTGTATCGACGACAGGTAGTTTTCCTACTTTGTTTCTCCAATAAAACTGTGCAAAACCCCGCATACCTAAAGTTGCCGCCAAAGGGATCAGGGCATAATGCAACATCTGCGGCAGAACAGGCCAGCTAAGTAACGTGATGATTGCCAAAACTGCTGTGCACAGAAAATACCTTTTAAGCCACGCCGATGAGTTCATTAAGGCAACGGCTGCAATGAGATGCGTAGGAACCGCCCACAACAAATTGAAATTTTTTGCTGAGGCCTTATGATCAGTAAAAAACCATAAAAACAAAAGCAATACGCCAGTCAGGCCTACCGTTGCAAATAAAATCATATCAAACCAGGTAGATATTTTTTTACGCTTGAAATCCCTTATGGTAAGAACGAAGGCGAACAAAGCCACGAAACTCAATACATATAGTGGATGAGGCATCGTCCTTGGAATTTCTTCTGGACGGGTTTCGTATGTGGTACGTTTCTCCTTTACCAGCGGACCTGTTGACCCATTTTGTTTTATGGTAGCGTGATCGAATCCGGATTCGACATAATCGGGGAGGAACATGTATTCTGAGGGGGCCGCTTCTTGTCCATGGGCAGGCCAAGGCCAATATCAATACCCAGATCCCCCCAGGGTTGGGGTTTTAAGTAGAAATCGGTGAGCTCACGAATGGTGTAGTCGGTCGTTATGTATTCAGTATTAAAGTGCACGGAGTCGCCAAAGATTGTGAGTACTCATCTTAATTTTTGTGGCGCAATTATTATAAAAATAATCATAGTAGTAATATTGATTTTCGGGTCGCGCGTTCCATTCGAGGTATGAAAATAATTTTTGTTTTTGAAAGTTGTTCAGATCGAGTGATTGTTCGTGAATGAATCGGTTGTAATAAATATAAACATCCCGAAAGCGCTTGTAATCTTGGACGCCCAGCATGTATTTGTTTTTGCCCAGTGCAAAGTTTAAATAGAAATTCGGTTGATCGTAGTCGAAAACACCATAGTTATAAATCGCATCAATGCCTTGTGTGGGATCAGAAACACGAAAAGCGCTATGGCCAAAGGCCGAATAAACTTCTCCGTGAAAAGGACCGCAGGTAACCACGGATATTTCAGCTTGATCAGAGAGTTTAATGGAATGCTCCGATAGCTGAGCGTTACTCATGTATGTAACAAATAGGAGCAGTGAAAGGATTTTTTTCATCATCTTAAGACGCGCTAAGATAATACAATCAGTTTATCCGGCTGGTAATTTCCAGTTATCTTGCAGTATGACTGGAGGACTAACGGATAATGTAAATTTCTTTTCAAAGCTTACAGGAAGGCGCGCACTAAATGCGTCAAAAATTTTTTCAAGCTATTATTATTCACAATGGAATGGTGAGCC
>CAWING010000014.1:0-126682 GCA_963837415.1 uncultured Bacteroidota bacterium
CCTATTTTTATCATCGCTGGGCATTTAGAGGCTGCATGTATGAAAAGCAAACATACTCCAGGAGCAAAAGGGACTTGGGCAGAAAATTTGATTTATTCTTTGGGGTGGATAAGGTTTACGAGGAAATTTATAGCAAATATTTCAAACCCTCCTACGCTGGTAAACCGACAAAGCGATTTATAAAACTGCGAAAAAAGCTAAGACTAGCGGCAAGGATTTCTGAGGCGGAGTTATTACTATCGTGACTTTTCTCGGCTTTTTGTTATTGAAGAGGTGGTTGACCTACTACCATTGTGAAAATCAAAATTCACTAGGCATTTTTTATTCTTTTAGGTACATCCATTCAAGCTATCGGTCAAGGTAATTTTCTTATCTGAAGAAAACGCCAAAAGTTTCTTTGCCCAAGATGTTCCCTTGGATGCGTCATGGTTTTCTGCTTTGATTTCTAAATTGATTCGTAATCTTATTCCTTTCAGATATTCTATCGTTAAACATCCAATAGAGCATTCGCATAAAAGTCGGATGGAACTCATGCCGATGTAAGGCAGTGTTTAGTAACGGATTGATTTCACGCTGACAGAAAAATAGAAAGTGCGTAACCGCATCGGCCGTATAGCGGGAAGAAGCAGACCGATCGACTACATACTTTTTACACTGGACACGCCATTCCTTAGAGTACCCGAATTTCTTTTCCAGGTAATTCCATACAGTATCGAAGTCCTTCTCTGTAAAAACATTTTCAACGCTTGCATTTCGTGCCATAGTGTATTTATTAGTTTGAACTGCTTGGAGCCCAAAAGGTTTGTCAAAATGGAAAAATACCCTGAGCGTTAGCCATGTTTTGATAATGCCTGTTTATGTATATTTATTCAGGGGTAAAAAAAACATGGAGAATGAAAATGAATTAGGAAAGGCGCTGGAAGAGAGTCTCATTTCTTTCGATTTAGGGCGTATTGCTAACGAATCTATCAGTTCAGTTTTTGATTTTCTAACAGAAAATGAAATCGTAAAAACAATCCCACTTATAAAGCATATTTATTCGGGTTATACAGCTTATTCTAAATTAAGGGAGAAAGCAGAAATTAAGAAGTTATTAATTTTCTTTTCAGAGGTAAATAAAGTTTCGGATCAGCAGAGGAAGGAATTAATTGAAGAAATGGAGGGCAGTGAAAAGCATAAACGACAGACCTTTGAGCGAGTAGTTTTAATTATACAGAGGCTAGACGAAACGGAAAAGGCACAAATATTAGGAAAACTCTTTACAAACTATCTTTTGAAAAATATTAGCCAGGACATTTTCTTTCGTTTGAGTTTTGCTGTTGATAAAACGTTTTTAAGCAGCCTAATTGCTTTAAAAAAATTAGAGGACAGCAATAAAATTCCTCCAGGCAATAACGCAGTTTGGGTTTCACATGAATTTAGAGATGAATTACTTAATAAAGAGCTTACCTATGTGGGGCTTATGACGGAAACTATCAAATCCGATTGGCAAAAAGAACAAGCAAGGAGGGCCAACATGAGTCCGCCTACGGGGGCTTACGTTCCTAATTATGAATTTCATTACAAAATTTCCGACCTCGGCAAGCAGTTCGTAAAATTCGGATTCTGAAAAAAGACAGGTGTTTCGCGCTTCCTTATCCGTTGTGTGTATCTCCCGTCTGGAGTAGTCGAATCGAACAAAGATGTTTACATAATTAGGCCTGCAGGGGGCAAAGAAATACGATCCGATTATACGTTGAGGAGAAGTAGGCAAGTTTGTTAAACGGAAAAGTAAAAAGTAATTTACTATAGTATTTTATTAGAACTCCTGCCTGCACAATGTGCATCATCCAAACATCATTAATCAAGTATTATCATACGTCACGAATCCTTCAGAATTCTTATCAGATTCAGATTTAGATTTCTCCTTAGTCATAATATTCGCAGACTCGCTTTCAGTATAAAAAAAGTCAGGAAGGACTGTTTCTCCATACAGTATCTTTAGCAAAATCACACCTAAATGACTGAACTTAAATTCATTACCCTTGCCCGCAAAAAGTGCTTCATCATTTCTCGTTGGGACCAAGAAACCTGCGTTACAAAGCTGTTGAAGGATGTTATACTGCATCGTTTTAGTCCTTGAGAATTCAAGAAGATTTTTAATGTCTGGATGAGAAGATTTTTTCTATTCCTTGGCTTATTCTCAAAAAGGTGTCGTATTCCAACGAGTTACTCAAGACAGCTGTGAAAAGTTTCCCAATAACTTTCGGCTTCTCCAGATCCTCCAATTTATCAATAATCAAAATTAGTGCCTGCCCTACATTCGATTGATAATTGCATGACCTTTCAATCTTATTGATCATCTCCAACCGCTTTTCAACCGGGATTTCCTTAATGTTTGTCAAAAAATTAAGTACCTTCTTAATAAACATGTAGTTATTAATCGATACACCAAATTTGCCGATTGCCACGATGGATCCAACAATTGGTATTTCCTTTAATACTCCATCTTTCAAAACTGAGTCAACAAGGAGCTCTGCGTAATCTCCACTCAGATCTTTCAAATCTGACGTAGAAATTGTTGTAGCAAGAGATTTTTCGAGGTCATTTCCTTCCTTTTCCATTTGATTAATTCAGCAGAGAAATAGTCGGCATGTATTTTATTAAATGGGATCGTTGATGTGAAAATTTAAATTCAAGGAGCGGTCCCTTGCGAAGTGGACACGATACCCCAACCTTCTTTGTATTTACGGAAGGCTAGCTAATTCTCCCGAAGATTACTTGGTTGCTCCACCAAATCCACGCGTTGATTTGGTTATTAACCTACCTTCCTTAAGGCGAGGTTGCGCTTGTATCGTCTTCAGCTAGCGGCACTCCCTTGAATTTAATTAATGATTTTGTAGGCCATTTGTAGGCCACATCTAAAAAATGTTAAACACGGTCATCGTAACTACCTGATTATTAAGTGGGCCCAGCTGGGCACGATCCAGCGACCCCTTGATTATGAGTCAAGTGCTCTAACCAGCTGAGCTATGGGCCCTTTAAAACCTGTTCTAATAATTAGGTTTGAAAAAGAGTTGCAATGTTACATATTTGGCCTTGAATACACAAAACAGAATTCGTGCTGACTGATCCTTCTATTAAAAATTTAATCTTCGACTTCGGAGGAGTGATTCTTGATCTATCGATCGATACTACCCTAGCTTCATTTGCGGACCTTTCCGGCATCGAAAAAAACGAGTCAGGCGGCTGTTTGCTTCCTCTCCGGAATTCGAATCCTATGAAAAGGGCGAAATTTCAGATGAGGATTTTCGGGAATTTGTAAGAAAGCTCTATACAGTTGATGCTTCCGATGACGAGTTGGATGCTTGCTGGAATGCTATGCTTTTGGGAATTCCCCTAAAGAAATTACAACTTTTAGAAACCCTTAAGACAAAATACAATGTTTACTTGTTAAGCAATACAAACAACATTCATTTGCATTATATCAATACTACACTGTTGCCACCGCAAGCAGCAATTCGCTCGATGATTTTTTTCACCGTGCATATTATTCCCATCGGATGAAAAAACGCAAACCCGATGCCGAAATTTTTCAACAAGTATTGGATGAAGGTAATTTCACTTCCGGAGCAAACGTTGTTCCTCGATGACAATCAAGCTAATATTGAAGGAGCGGCGAAGCTTGGCATCAAAACAGTGCATCGTAGTTAATCCAGATATGATCTACGATCTATTTTCATGAGCAGTGATCGAAAAAGAGTTCTGCTCCAACTCGCATTATTCATAACAACATTTATCACCACTACACTCGCAGGTGCCGAGTGGACGTATGGCCGTTATGTATTAATGCCGATTATACCTGGCAGGATTTTTTTAGTGGCCTCGAATTTTCAATTCCTTTTTTATTATTTCTAACCGTTCATGAATTCGGTCATTATTTCATGGCCAGGTACCACAAGATAAAAGTTACCTTGCCCTATTACATTCCAATTCCACCTGTCCCGTTGCCTTTTTACATAGGGACCTTGGGAGCAGTGATCAGGATACGCGAAAGAGTATATTCAAAAACGCAAAATTTTGATATTGGTCTTGCCGGACCGTTGGCAGGATTTATAACCGCCCTGGTAGTTTTATTTTATGGGTTTACGCATCTTCCGGAGCCGGAATATATTTTTAAGATCCATCCCGAATATGAACAATATGGACTGAATTATGCGGATTATGTTTACAAGGTACCCGATGTTCAGAAAGTTCAGGAAGAAGCAGACTGTGCCCAGAAACAGAAGGAAACCGCTCGATATTTCCATTGGCAAGAACTTATTGTTTTTATTTTTTGAAAAATATGTAGCTGATCCATCGCGTATTCCAAATCCGCATGAGATCATGCATTACCCTGTTATATTTGCAGGGTTTCTATCGCTGGTTTTTACCTTCCTCAATTTGTTGCCCATTGGTCAATTGGACGGAGGGCATGTAGTGTACGGGTTATTTGGTTATAGAATCCATCGCATCATTGCAACTGTTTTTTTTATCGGATTCCTTTTTTATGCAGGGGTCGGTTTTGTTACTCCTTACGATGATCCGGAAAGTTTAATGTATTGGATACCTGTTGCAATTGCATTTTCATACTTCGCTTTGTCGGGATTGGGTTTATCAACGCGGGATACGCTTATGTATGCGCTTATTTTGTTCGCAGCTGTGTTCTTAACATCCTGGCATTTCCAAACCTTAAAGGTTATCCAGGCTGGCTTCCATTTGGTTTTATAATCGGAAGGTTTATCGGCGTTCGGCATCCTCCTTCGGAAATTGAGGAACCCCTGGATTCAAAGCGCATCATTCTGGGATGGCTTACTCTCATTATTTTTATTATCTGCTTTGCTCCGGCTCCATTTGCAATCACAGAGCTAGCCCCGGTTCAATTGCCGGTTCAACCCTAAGGCTGTTTAAATTAAGCGAAGGTTTTATACTTGCTTTTTTATTGCACAATTTAATGCTATACGTTTTCGTATTCAATCTTTTCCTAGTGGCATTGGTTAAGAGAAGGGTGTGTTTAGTGAATGTAAGTTTGGAAACAACACTCACATGCTAGCTCACACTTAGCCTCGTGAGAGGGGCACGGGGAGTGTCACACCCAAACCCATGCATGCTCTTACAAATAAACTTATCGTGTGAACACCCCTCTGTGTCTCCCCTCAAGGGGAGAAGTGTGGGAGTGGGCTGCGAGTGACTGCTTTCTAGGGCCGAGGACTTTCTTTATCTCTAATTGCTTTGGTTAGTGAATGTAAGTTTGGAAACAACACTCAACACGCTGGCTCACACTACCCCTCTTGAGAGGGGTACGGGGGAGTGTCACACCCAAACCCGCACATGCTCATTCATAAACCTATTGTGTCTTAATTATTAAGAGTGTGGGTTTGAGTTTGTGTGTGAACACCCCTCTGTATCTCGCCTCAAGGGGAGAAGTGTGGGAGGGAGTTTGGGTGTGATTGACCGCAACAATGAAGAGGTGTGATTGAGTGCTGAAGGGCAATCGGTTTTTAAAGCTTGTAAAGGTTTATATTAAGGCTGAGCTTTTCTCTTTCTCCATTTGCTTGGATGGCCGATTGAATTTTCAGTAACAACTGAATTATTTTTCTTTTCCCCCATAAGTGTAACGGCTAAAGCTGCAGCAATCAATTCTTCCTCCGCGTGGGAATATGCAACGTTTCAGGCCGAAAATAATTTTCAACAAAACGGGTATCAAAGTTTCCGGATCTGAATGCTTCATGCTCCATAACAAACCTGCAAAAGCCCAGCGTGGTTTCCAGTCCTGTGATTTCATATTCGTCAATGGCGCGGATCATTTTTTTAATAGCCGCATCTCTCGTTTCCGCGTGACAAATCAGTTTCGCGATCATAGGATCATAATAGAATGGAATGTCCATGCCTTGCTCAAAGCCGTCATCCACCCGAACGCCGTGCCCTTGAGGACGTTTATACGTTTTCAAAGTTCCGATGTCGGGAAGGAAATTATTGGCAGGATCTTCAGCATACACCCGTATTTCAATAGCATGTCCGTTGATGGTAAGATCGTCCTGTTGAAATGGAATTTTTTCTCCTTCCGCAATTTTGATTTGAAGCTTCACCAGATCAAGCCCCGTGATTTCTTCTGTTACCGGATGCTCAACCTGAAGCCTGGTGTTCATTTCAAGAAAATAAAAATTGAGTTGATCATCCAGAATAAATTCAACGGTGCCTGCTCCATAATATCCACACGATTTGGCCACGTTGATGGCGGCTTCTCCCATGGCTTTTCTTGTCGCGGGGGTTAGAACAGAAGAGGGTGCTTCCTCAACAACCTTCTGATGTCTTCGCTGTATAGAGCATTCACGTTCAAACAGGTGAACAATGTTTCCATGCTTATCTCCAAAAATCTGAAATTCAATGTGCCGTGGTTTGGTGACATACTTTTCGATAAAGACCGAACCATCGCCAAATGCTGAGGTAGCCTCGCTCACTGCGCGTTCCATTTGCTCTTGAAAACTTTTCTCATCCTCAACAATGCGCATCCCTTTTCCACCCCCGCCGGCACTGGCTTTTATCAGAATTGGATACCCTATGTCGGCGGCAATTTTTTTTGCTTTGTTGAGATCTGTAATAGGCTCTGACGTGCCCGGCACAAGAGGTACGTTGAATTTTGCAACGGCTGCCTTAGCTGCAAGTTTGCTCCCCATGATCTCAATAGCTTTTGGCGAAGGGCCGATAAATATCAGACCTTCGTTTTCCACGAGCTGCGCGAAATCTTCGTTCTCTGACAGAAAACCATATCCCGGATGAATTGCATCGGCACCCGTTTGTTTTGCTGCCGCAATAATTTTATCCATTCGCAGATACGATTCGGAAGAGGGGGGCGGGCCAATAAAAACGGCCTCATCGGCATAGCGGACGTGCAGAGCCTGCCGGTCGGCTTCACTATACACGGCAACCGTTTTAATATCCATTTCCCGGGCGCTTCGCATCACTCGTAAAGCGATTTCTCCGCGGTTAGCAACAAGAATCTTTTGAATTTTCGGCATGTTTAGACCCTTAAACAATAATAGGAAGCTTTCTTGCTAAAGCTATCAACCTGAGGGCTCAAAATCATCAAATTAAGGTTTTTTGTTTATTTTTGCAGGAATTATAAAACCCAAAAACGCTGTAGCATGGTAGATTTATTTGAAAAACTTAGAATGGAAGCCGGCCCTCTTGCCAAATATGCACACCTTCCCGATGATTATTTCTTCTTTCCCAAGCTGGAAGGGGAGATAGGCCCGAGAATGAGATTCAATGGTAGGGAAGTTTTGAATTGGAGTTTAAATAATTATTTGGGGCTTGCAAATCATCCCGAAGTTCGCAAGGCTGATGCAGATGCTTCCGCTCAATACGGTTTAGGGTTGCCCATGGGCGCCCGAATGATGTCAGGTAATTCAGTAAATCACCTTGAGTTTGAGCGGCAGCTGGCCGAATTTGAAAAGAAAGAAGATGTCATGTTGCTCAATTTCGGATATCCCGGCGTGGTGTCTATTATTGATGCGTTGGTGGACCGAAAGGATGTTATTGTGTATGATGCTGAATCGCATGCTTGTATAATTGATGGCGTGCGCTTGCATATGGGCAAGCGATTTGTCTATACGCATAACGATATGGAGAGCCTGGAAAAACAACTTCAGCGTGCTACTAAGTTGGCGGATGAGACCGGAGGTGGAATCTTGGTGATCACGGAAGGCGTTTTCGGAATGTCAGGAAAACAAGGCGACTTGAAAGGAGTGGTGGCGTTGAAGAAAAAATACAATTTCCGGTTGTTTGTAGACGATGCTCACGGTTTCGGAACGATGGGAGAGACGGGTGCGGGAACAGGAGAGGAACAAGGCGTCCAGGACCAGATTGACTTGTATTTTTCAACGTTTGCAAAATCGATGGCAAGTATTGGCGCTTTTGTAGCGGGCGACAAAAAGATATTAAAGTACTTGCGCTATAGCGTGCGTTCTCAGATTTATGCGAAGAGTTTGCCCATGGCATTAGTAATCGGTGGGATGAAACGACTTGAGTTGCTGAAGACCAAACCTGAGCTGAAAGAGAATCTGTGGAAAATTGTTAAGGCAATGCAGACAGGATTGAAGGAACGCGGATTTAACATTGGGAGCACCAATTCACCCGTTACTCCTGTGCTTTTTAAAGGGGGTGTGGGGGAGGCCGCAAACATGTCAATGGACCTTCGTGAGAACTTCAATATTTTCTGCTCAGTTGTGATATATCCCGTTGTCCCTAAGGATGTTATCATGTTTAGATTAATTCCCACAGCCGTCTCATACACTGGCTGATGTAGAGATGACTTTAAACGCGTTTTCGAAGCTTAAAGAGAAGCTTGACAACGGCTTTTATAAGGAGGAAGTATTGGTGTCGGTGACCAAGGGGTTTAAAAAAAACCGCTTTTCGGGTTGTTTTTTAAGGTTTTTATTTAAATTGGCATAAGAAACTAAATTTTCAATCCTTAAAATCTAATAAAATGCAAAAGTTTGAAGAGCTCAAAAGTCTCATAGCTTCACTTGAAGGAGATGCTGACAAGTTTTATAATAAGGGCAACAGTGCCGCCGGTACCCGTGTAAGAAAGGGTATGCAAGACCTTAAGAACCTCGCTCAAACTATTCGTGCAGAGGTTCAGGAGATAAAGAACAAGGCTTAAGCTTTGTATTAAATTGAGTTCAAAATAAGGGATAACAGCATGTTATCCCTTATTTTTTATGCCCTTAAAATTCGCCACGATCTTGTTCTGTAGATCGCTTGAAGCCCTGACCAACGGTAGCCTTACATAAGAACGGCAGATTCCGATAGTTTCCAGAAGATATTTACACCCACCGGATTCCCTTCTTCATACATTGGGCCATTGATTTCCAGAAGTTTAAAAATTTGTTGACTGGCTTTTTCATACTCTCCCGCAAATGCATATTCCTTCATCTTTTTAAAGATCTGTGGAAAGGCATTTGCTAAAACAGAAATAACACCTTTTGCTCCAATAGAATACATTGCAACCGTCTGCATATCATCACCCGACAAAAGCAAGAAATCTTTTGGCTTGTACTTCATAATTTTCATGCACTGTTCCAAATTTCCAGAGGCCTCTTTTGTTCCGATGATATTCTTATGCTCTGCCAGCCGCAGCGTTGTATCGGCGCGTCATGTTGGATGAGGTTCTCCCGGGGACATTGTACAGTATAACAGGAACAGGGCTATGCATCTGCAATGGCGTTGAAATGTTGAACAGATGCCTTCCTGAGATGGCTTGCTGTAATACGGACTCACGGAAAGAAGTGCATCGACATCTTTAAAATCAGTTGCCTTAATAGACTCCAAAACATGTTGCGTATTGTTGCCACCAATTCCATAGACAATCGGAAGATTGCTGGAATTATTATCCTTTACAAATTGAAGTACTTTTTTCTTTTCTTCATCTGAGCATGTGGCGGCTTCGCCTGTCGTGCCCATTACGACATAATAGTCAACGCCCTTCGCGGTATGGCGAAGAAGTTTTTTCAACGCTTTGTAGTCGACTTCCAACGTTTCGGTAAACGGAGTAACCAGGGCAACCCCTGTTCCGTACAATTTTTTCATGTTTATAAATTTTTAAAGCTTAACACTTTTGCCGCAAGCTACAAATTGGACGTATGAGATTTACATTTGGCAGATTCATTTTTCGCGTTGAATCTTATCTCAATTGAGAGGTGTACTTATACATGCTTTCAATAAGGGACTGATTGTTATTTATGGATTCGATCATAAACTCAAAATAAGCGCGTGCCATCGACCCAAGATCTGCCCACACGGCATCGTGCTTTTCCACGCGCCAGCAGATATAATATCAAGGGGTTTGGAGAGATATCGATATAGAAAAGAAAATCAAAGGGAGCATCGGAAAAACGAATGGCATTCTCGCGCTGTAATTTTACCCCAGAACGAAACATCCTTTTGTGAGAAAAAATCAAACTTGAATTCATAGTTATCTTTATCCTCGGGTAAAAATTCAATGACCTGCACTTTTTTACCATCTGCTTCTAACTTTTTTACGAACTCTTTAATTGAATCATGTTTCTGTTTATCCTCTACAGTAAAAATAACACCAACATTCAATGCCTGTGTATAAGGCATGCTGATGCGTGAGGCTTTATTCTTTCTGAGTTCCCAATCTGTTCTTGCTTTCAGAAGTTTAAGCTTCATATGTTATGAGGTCGGCTTATTGCCATTTAATAATTTTTCAAAATCTTTTTCCGAAATGATTTTTACTCCTAGTTTTTCCGCTTTGGCAAGCTTTGGACGGTCCCATATTATCACCAGCTACTAAATAATCCAATTTCCCGGAAACACCGGACAATATGCGGCCTCCATTTTTTAAAATAATTTCCTGGAGCTCATCACGCTCATATCGTTCAAAAGTACCTGATATAACGAATGATTTATTATCCAGTGCATCACTTTCTTTTTCCGGTTCTTTTGAATCGCTTTTAAATTGAAGCCCAGCTCTTCTAAGGCGCTTGATCTCGCGTTGATTTTCCGGATTCCGGAAGAAGTCATAAATGCTTTGCGCTATTTTTCCTCCAATCTCGGGAGCTGCTAACAATTCTTCTACGGAGGCGCTGGCAATTTTATCAATCAGACTTAAAGTATCGCGCTAATTTTTCCGCTACAGTTTTTCCCACATATCGAATACCAATGGCAAACAAAACACTTTCAAAGGTAACTGATTTAGAATTTTCAATGCCATCCAAAAGATTTTTAACCGATTTATCTTTATAGCCTTCAAGACGCAATAGATCCTCTCGTGTTAAATCATATAAATCTGCAGGGCTTTTTACCAAACCAAGTTCGTAAAGCTGATCGATCGTCCTACCACCCAGCGAATCAATATCCATTGCCTTGCGCTGAATGAAATGTTCAATACGGCCTTTTATCTGTGGCGGACAACCCGTAATGTTTGGACAATAAAATGCGGCTTCACCTTCAACACGAACCAGTTTGGTACCGCATTCAGGACACTTTGTTGATATAGACGATTGGTTTCGTGTCGCCCGCTCGCTTCGTGCTATCAACAGCTGTTACTTTAGGAATAATTTCTCCTCCTTTTTCTACAAAAACATAATCACCGATGTGAAGATCAAGCCGCGCAATTTCATTGGCATTGTGAAGGGAAGCTCGTTTTACTGTCGTGCCCGCTAAAAATATAGGCTCGAGCTCAGCCACAGGCGTAACGGCTCCGGTTCTTCCCACCTGATACGTAACTCCATTGAGACGGGTGCTCATATTTTGCGCCTTGTATTTATATGCTATAGCCCATCGGGGACTTTTGGCCGTATAACCTAGCAGTTGCTGCTGTTCCAGGTCGTTCACTTTTATGACCACGCCATCCGTTTCCAGTGGAAGTTCCTGCCGTTTGGATTCCCAATGATTTATGTACTTCAGTACTTCTGCTATATTTTTACATTTCTTATAAGTAGGGGAAACATTGAACCTCCAGGCTTCAAGTTTGTGGATACTTTCTTCGTGCGTGTCCAATCCCGTTTCATCCCCCAACAGATAGTAAACAAAACAATCGAGCTTGCGCCGGGCTACTTCGGAAGAATCCTGCATCTTCATAGTGCCTGAGGCCGTGTTACGCGCATTTGCATATCGATCTTCTCCGATATCTTCACGTTCTTTATTCAATTGTATGAAAACTTCCTTAGGTAAAAATACTTCACCCCGAACCTCAAATACGGGTGGCACAGCCTTGCCTTTTACAATGAGCGGAATGCTTCGAATCGTTTTAACGTTGGGTGTAACATCATCCCCGCGCACGCCATCACCACGCGTA
Organism: uncultured Bacteroidota bacterium; assembly: GCA_963837415.1. Lineage (GTDB taxonomy): Bacteria > Bacteroidota > Bacteroidia > Cytophagales > Cyclobacteriaceae > Chryseolinea. Next base: position 11,843 of record CAWING010000014.1, read on the forward strand.
ACTCCGCGGGTAAGCACCCCATGTTCGTATGTCAAGACTAATGGATACTCCATCAAATTTTAATTCACAAAAATATTCATAAGGCTCCCCCTCCAAGCCTTTTGCTACTCGTTTATCAAAATCCTCAAGCTCTTCTTGACTGTAGGTGTTGCTCAATGAAAGCATCGGATACTTGTGGTACACCGTGGGAAATTCTTTTGTGATGGTGCCTCCTACACGCTGGGTCGGAGAATTGGGATTTTTAAATTGGGGAAACTGATTTTCCAGCGAAACTAATTTTTCCAACAGCCGGTCGAATTCCAGATCGCTTATTTGCGTGCGATTTTGTTGGTAATAAAGATCATTGTGATAGTTGATCTTATCGGTTAATTGTTCAATTTCTTTTTTGGCTTCCTGTGCAGTCATGTGAATCATAAAGCTAAAAGGTGAAACGTTGAAAGCAAAAGCTCAGCATACAAAGTATTTCACTGTTATCACTAAGGACTAAATGAAGTGCAGTTTATCTTGTGCGATCAACAAAAGGTTTAAGGCCTCCAGATAAATCGACATGATTATTTTTTCTTTCTATATCTGCCATACGAAATGAAGGATCAATTTCAACGGAAGCAATCTCCCCTACCTTTCGATTTACGCTCAACGTATAAGTAGGGTAGACCCAAGGCCAGGCTTCCAGGTCTAGACGCTCGATGGCTTTATCGTCTTTTGGTTTATTACCTAAGGTTTCATTTGTTGGGATGTAAAACATTTCTTTTGATCCATCCTTGTACGTTATGACGAGATCAACAGGCATCGGAAATTCACCAACACGTTCTAGCGTCACAAATGTTGAATCTTGATTTTCGATAATATTTTTTATACCGTAATCAATCTTCTTCGTGGTATTAATCCAATAGCTCATATACCATCTTAATTTTAGATCCGATACTTTTTCCATCACACGAATAAAATCATTGGGTTCAGGATGTTTGAACTTCCAGGTGTTGATAATATTGGCGCATTCCTTTATAAAAATTTTCTTCCCCAATAATGTATTTCAGTTGTTCAAGAAATACAGCTCCCATGGAATAGGCAGCAATTTTATATGCTAAGTTGGTATTATAATGATCAGCTTGCTGGCTGATAGGTTCCTGCAGTCCTCGTCGATATAACGGCAAAATAGGTATTATAGCTTCCTTGATGCGATGTCGCTACAGGGGTGTTGAGAAGTTCAGCCATAGATTCCTGACTGGCAAAATCCGCAAAGCCTTCGTCCATCCAGGGATAGAGAGCTTCATTGCTAGCAAGAACCGCCTGATACCAGCTATGGGCTACTTCATGTGCCATTACGCCTACCAGGCCTGCTGATGATCCTTCACCTAAGATCAGAGAGCACATCGGATATTCCATTCCGCCATCACCACCTTGAATGATAGAATAACTTTCATATGGATACTTTCCAAATGTCTTATTCATAAATTGGAAATGCTTTACTGCATACTCTTGCATTTTTTTCCAGTTGTCATGATCTTGTCATCTTTCTGATAAAAGAAATGAAGCTCGGGTCCATCGGGTACTTTCATTTGATCGTGTGCATAATCAGGGTCCGCGGCCCACGCAAAATCAATTACATTTTTGGCAACAAAATGCCACGTCAATTCACCTGATGATTGCTTTACGGTCGTTCCGGGTTTTTCATAACCATGACCGATCTTGTCTGCATTCTACCAGTTGCCCTGTTCCGCCAATAATATGCTTAGGATCAATGGTGATCTTTACATCAAAGTCACCCCAAACACTATGAAACTCGCGCGCAACATACTGATAGGCATGCCATCCCTGAAAATCATACTCTGCGATTTTCGGATACCATTGCGTCATGGAATAGGCAATACCTTCTTTATTATTCCTTCCTGATCTCCGGATCTGAATCGGAACTTGTGCTTCAAACTTCATATCGAATACAGTTTTCGAATTCGGTGGAATTGGTTTGGAAAGCATTACCTCCAGGATGGTTCCGTCAACTTTGTAGCTAATATCTTTTCCATCTTGCTTCAGACTTTGGATATGCTGATAGCCGATTTCATCATTTTTCAATTTTGAAATACGGTCTTTTATCCGCGCGTCCGGATCGGCAATAGTTCGGGAGCGCACATCCATCATGCTGCCCGGCTGGAAAGCGTTCCAATAAAGATGATAGTAAACTTTGTTTAGCGTATCCCTGGAGTTGTTATGATACGTGAGTTTTTGATGTTCCTGTTATCTTATGAGTTTTTACATCAAGCCTTACATCCATATTATATTCAACTCGTTGCTGCCAGCGGAAGTCCTGCGATTGCGATGTTGAGATTAAGACTAGAAAGAAAATGAGAATTATTGAATTTTAGCATGCCGCACAGTTTCGTTAGGTGTGCAAAATATCCAAAGCTCCTTAGTTTACAAAGACAATTTATTCCGTTTAAGACTGATAAAATAGGTAAGGCTACCAGACAGGTAGCTGCTTTCTGAAATAGTTAAAGGTTCCCCTGGCAGGGCTTTAGGGATATTGTAGGTATAGGAGAAAGAAAATCCCCAGTTCTTGTGGGTTATACTTAAAGGTACGCTGACTGCATAATTCATTATGCCAAAGACGTTCTTTTCTTTTTCAACTGGTGGTCGAATCACTGAGTTGTAAAGCTTCAAATTTTGACGAAGCTTCAGCCAATGTTTTTGGGAAATCAAAAAATTCAACCTCTGTAAAGATTTCATTTCCAAGAAGCATAAAGAAAGAAGGAGAGATAGCAATCCGATCGATCTTTAAAAATTTTTTCTTTTCTAAAATAACACTTAGGCCAGGCATGATGCGATGCACATGAGCATCTCCAAAATAAAATGAATAAGTTGCACTTAAGGCCACAGGTTTAAATTCCAGGATGGGTGTAACTGAAAGTGTATTCTTGTACGGAACATAATTATCTTCCCCTACATGATAGAAATAACGATCGTATCCAGCCATAATGGAGAAGTGTTTAGAGAAGTCGCGCATGTATCCTAATGATGCCACCGTGAGGTAATAGGAGGGATCAAAATCATCGCTCCAGAAACCGGACACGTCGCCATAAAATCCGGATTTATGATAATATGAAATACCCGGCGACAGTCCAAAATTATGCGATTCCCAAGGTGCGGCCTGTAGATAATACGTTGCTATTGTAACTTAGCCTGACGGCCAATTGGGATCCACCGAGATCACCTTGCTGAAGTAAACTATCAATCAGGTTAAAAATGGAAAGTGAATCCTCGAACGTTAACTCGGTTTCTACTTGAGATAACAATAAAGAATCAGCATCCTGCGCATAGGTAGGTATGCCGGATGCTATAAGGATTGTGAAGAACAAACGTCTACACCAACTCATCAAATAGCTATTTTTTTCGATCCGATTAATTGTTTCGCTTTTGAAGCTGTTGCTGAGAGCGGTCTTTTAGATTTTGTTGTCGTTCTTGCTGCATTTGCCTGCGCTGGATTTGGTCGAGGATGATTTGTCGGAATCTTCGTTCTGCTTGAGGCAATGTCCTAAGTTTTTGTGCTGAGATTACTTTTAAAAGTCGACCTGAATAATCTTTCTCAAGATCAAGTTCCTGTTGCTTTACTTTGAATTGCTGATCGACTAATTCCTGGTCGGTTTTGCCAGGGTCTGGATTTTTGCGACCATCTCTTAGCTGCTGCCGGATTTCTTTACGCCTTTCAGCAAACTCGCGGTAAATAGGCCAGAATTTTTCCGCTTCCTGAGGAGTAAGCTGAAGCTGTTCCGTGATATATGCTACTCGTGCCGCCTGAATTTTGTCCCGCACTTTGATATCTTGTGTTTGTGGGAGATCATCATCCTGTGCAAAAGCAGATACCGCTATCAAACTAAGGAATATTATTTTAGCTAGAGTTTTCATTTTCTTGCGCTATTAATCGATTTCATTAAAAATTTCTTCAAAGTCTGAGTTGCTTAACTGGAACTCATACACGGCTCCTTCGATCTGGAGTGCATCTTCACTGTCCAGTGCAACGTCATCTAGTAATTCTTCTGTGGTAAATTCAGACTCGTTCAAGTATGCTACCAGATCCTGCGTTTGGATGGAAGCTAGAATGGATTCTGCGTTATTCCGGTATTTCGGACTGATTGAACCAAAAAATACCGGCTACTAAAAGCGCAACTACGGGCAGCGCATAACGCAGGGTATACCGGTAGGAAGACCACAAGCTTTTTACCTCGCTTTGATGTGTTACACGGGATTGTATAATGCTTGGAAGTTTTTCAAAATAGCCCTCGGGTACTTCGAAAATCTGTTTCTTAGGTATATCCTCCAGTTTTTTCATAAAATCGTCTATTTGACTGAATAAGGTGTTGAAAGTTTAATCATTCCAATAAAAAATTCTCTATTTTTTTTACGGCGTGATGGTAGCTCGCCTTCAGTGCCCCAACACTGGTATCCGTAATCTCGGATATTTGTTCGTAAGGCATATCATCAAAGTATTTCATATTAAACACCATTCTTTGTTTATCCGGTAACTTGAGCAGTGCCTTTTGAAGTTTAAGTTGAATTTCATCGCCGGATAAGTTTGGAGAGCTCTCCAATTTTGAGGAAAGCTCTCCTTCGACATCTCCGATCGGCAGAAAAAACCTGCGTTTTTTACGCTGCAGAAAAGTTAGGCACTCATTGGTAGCAATGCGGTAAATCCAGGTAAACAATTGAGCATCTTCCCGGAAGCCGTTAATGTTTTTATGGATCTTAATGAATATTTCCTGGGTGAGGTCATCGGCGTCGTCGTGGTCAATCACCATTTTACGAGCATGCCAGTAAACGCGCTTTTGATACTCCCTAACGAGCAAATTAAACCCATAATTTCGGGTTTCCGGATTGCGGATCTTGCTTAACAGTTCTTTATCCTCCAAGGAAGAATGGGTGCGTTTAAAAAATTAGACTGCTCCTGACCGAAAAGGTTTAAAGATAAAAGTTAACTGGCTCAATAAAAAGCACTTACGCAAGGGTGTCTACCAACAATTCGAATTGTTCTTTAGAGTGCGTCGGGAAGTTGGCAAAGCGCAACTGAGTCTTTTTGGAAGCTCCATAGCCATCGCCCGGCTGCATTCCTTTTTCAAGCAGCTTACTCGTTATTTTTTCGGTGAAATCACCACAGTCAGCTACAATCACCGTTTTGGATCGAAATGATTTATTCGTAACAAAAGCATTTAGAGCTTGATGATTTTCTAACGTCTGATATAGGAGGGTGGCTTTGTATTCAGTCTCTTTCCGGATGGTGGTGATACCTCGCCGGACCATGTCTCGTATCACTTTACTTAAAATGTAAATACCCAGTACGTTGGGAGTCTCCGGAGTTTGATTTTTTAAAGCATGTGCCTGAAGGCTCGGGAGGTTGTGATATGATCCTATGGAAATTCCTTTAGCTAAAAGGACCTCTGCCTTTGCAAGACATTTTTCGTTCACCATCCACACACCTAATCCAGAGGGAAGCCCAAAACCTTTTTGAACAGAAAAGAAAACGGAATCAAGTTTTGAATAATCGAAATCCGGGAAGGGCAAGGACGATACAGCATCAACTGCCAGCAGCGCATTCGGATTTTTTGATTTTAGATTATAAATAAAATCCAGGGGTAGCGAAATCCCAGTACTGGTCTCGTTGTGCGTTACTGCAATTAGTTCTGTTTCTGCAGGAACAGAAATGGGGCTGTCAAAACCTTGTCCATTGTGTACCTCATTTTTAATTGGCTTTTTGTTTAGCTGTAAAGCAATCTCAAAAAAACGTTTCGAAAAAGATCCATTCACCAGGTGAAAAGAATTTTCTTCAACCAGATTTTGAATTAGCCTTTCCCATATTTCCGTTGCAGATCCGGTAAAAAAAACGTGATAATTTGAAGGAACATTTAGGAGTTCACGCAAACCATCGACAGTGTCCTTATAATAACTCTCAAATTTTTTGCTTCGGTGTGATAACGAGGGAACGCCTTCGCGAAAAGCTATTCGCATGTGATCTTCGACTGTAAAATAAAGCTGAGATGGGCCTGGGGTAAAGTTGATCTTTGGTTGCATAACCGGCAAAAATAAACGTTATCCGTGATCTGTTATCCGTTCTCCGTGAAAAGTTACCCGTTATCTGTTAATAGTTTCAGCATGAGCAGTTGGCATTTGTTGGGCTCTTATAACTCCAACAGAAAACGATTGAAAAATCAGACAAAATGCAGCATAGGGCTTATGACCGGAGATTGTCCTTTGTATGAATATTCGTATATTTGAGACGTCCCGTTCTTTAACATTACCGACACGCTCCGGAGCCTAACATTTAAAAACAAATCACGAGCGACTTACTGATCACGATCCGGCCTCACCCATGAAAATGGTCTCGCCCAAAAAGCAGTTAACAGTGGACTTTCAAGACCAGTAAGAACTCAAAGCCTGGTTGAACGGGCTCCATAGCCTTGAAGTAGTGTTGAAGTGCGGGGCTTATTTTAGTTGCGAATTTTTAGTTGCTAGTTTCGAGTTGAAGCACTTCCATTTTAGTTACTGCTCTGAAAGTAATAAGCTCCTAAAGGTTGGAGACTAGTTCAAAATTCCCCCACAATATTTACAATGGACAGCGTCGTAGTCATGACCCTCTTTTAAACAATGGGGGCAAACTTGCGTGGTGATTTTTTCCTTGTGCCTTTGGAAAACCATCTCTGCAGAAACAATTCCAGTAGGTACTGCGATAATACCATATCCTAAAATCATGATGAGAGACGCCAACGTCTGGCCGAGTGGTGTCTGAGGAGCAATGTCTCCATAGCCTACCGTGGTCATGGTAACAATAGCCCAGTAAATACTTTGTGGAATACTTGAGAATCCATGCTCTGGTCCTTCAATCATATACATTAACGTTCCTGTGATTATAACCGATGTCATAATTGTAACAAGGAATACAATGATCTTATGTTGACTGGACTTTAATGCACGCCTAAGATTTTGACCTTCACCAACGTATCGGGTAAGTTTAAATATTCTAAAAATCCTAAGAAGGCGGATGCTTCGGATGACCATTAACGATTGTGCCCCAATGAAGAATATACCCAGGTAAGTAGGAAGAATGGAAAGAAGATCAACAATGCCGAAGAAGCTAAATATGTATTTTCGTTTATGAGGTACAACATAAAGCCTGGCGATATAGTCCAAGGTAAAGATTATAGTAAAAAACCATTCCAATGCAAAAAGCCAGTTGTCAAAATGCAGGGAAGAGACACTCTCTAGTGTCACGATGATTACGCTTGCGACAATGCAAAAAAGAAGGGTGATGTCATAGGTTCTTCCGGAAGGCGTGTCAGATTCAAAAATGGTTTCATAAAGGCGTAGCTTGAAGCCGGAAAGTTTTTCTTTAGTAACCATGCTTCCAATATACTATATATCTTCAAGCTTCCATTTCAACTTAGCATTTTGTGAGACTTCCATCGTAAACGGTAAGCATTCATTGCCGTGGTACCCAATTTTTTAGTAAGCCTATGATTAACGAAAGCTCCGACAGGAGCACCGATACCAGGAATAAGTTGAAGAAGTTTAGCGACGTCAATGTAATCCCGATACTCTAGCTGAAATGTTCTCCAATCAAAATCATGTATGTCCTGGGGAAGTTTGTGCGCTTCAGTATCCCAATTTTCCAGCAGAAGGTATGTTTTATTTCGTTCCTTCTGACTCGAAAAAGTCAATTGAAAAATATATAGTAGATAGATACGCTCTTTATATTCTTTGACATCATACCCATATAGCGACGAGATCTCATGAAGTAATTTCATTTTTAAGGTAAGCCAAATGGGAAAATCGGCAAGGCCCAAGACAATTCCACCGGCACCGGTAATGGCTCCTTCGGTTGCGGCTGTATTGGTATAGAATTTAATACGTTGCAGTACTTTTATTTCCCGTTCTTCCAGAGATGAATCTGCCAGGGGCGTGGCCGTTGTAAACCCTGAGCCGAAGATCATGGCCCGAGTCATTTGTTTAATGGTAGCTGTTATCGCTGCATGTATCTTTTCGGGTATAACCCTGTTAATTCGGGTCTGAAGCTTCTTTGCAAGCCCTCCGAAATAGGAAGGACCGAGTTGCATCTTTTGCTGCCACTTTGCTAACTCGTCCATAGCCTGTTGCTCATAAGCAGTCATGGCAGCAATTACTTTACTGTTTCGTTGACCTGCTTTTGCATTTCGCCTGGTGTGACGTCTTTAATGTGTTTAGAAACGATCCACATGTGACCAAAGGGATCTTTTATTCTCCCTGCGCGATCGCCATAAAATTGATCTTCAACCGGAAAAATCAAAGTCGCCCCTTCTTTTACAGCCCGCTTTACTATTTCATCTACATCGGGGACATAGAGATTTAAAATAATCGAAGTTCCTCCCAATGTATCCGGACTTTTATTGTAATCAGGATGTTCTTCCGCTATCATTAAAATATCACCTGAGATTTGCAATTCCGCGTGTGTTACGTTACCATCGGCGTCTGTTAATCGATATAACTCTATTGCTTTTAATGCTTTTTTATACCATTCAATTGCTTTCGCTGCATTTCGTATTGCCAGCATCGGAGTCAACGCATGAAATCCTTCGGGGATATAATTTGTTTTGGGCATACTCATTTATTAAGGGTCGCTAAATTAAATTTAATAATTTTAAGGGGACGATTTATCCGTTTGTATTTTCCAAAGAGTATTGCTTGCGTCATCAGCAACAAGTAAAGCACCGTCAGGAAGTACTGCAATGCCAACTGGCCGACCGTAAACCTCGCTCTTCGCTGTATCGGCGATGAAACCAGTTAAAAAATCTTCAGGTTTTCCCTCTGGCTTTCCATTTTTGAAGGGTACAAAAACCACTTTGTATCCGCTTAGCGCCGAACGATTCCATGAGCCATGTTGTCCGATAAAAGCACCGCCATGGTATTTTGAGGGAAAAGTTTTTTGTGTATAGAAAGCCAATCCTAACGATGCTGTGTGCGGCCCTAAAGAGACATCAGGGGCAAGGGTTTGTTTTACAAGGTCAGGTTTTTGACCTTTCAGGCGAGGATCTTCGTTTGGTCCGAAATAAGCATAAGGCCATCCATAAAAACCAAGGGGTTTAACGTAGGTAAGGTAATCCGGCACGAGATCATCGCCGAGTTCGTCTCGTTCATTAACAACCGTCCAAAGATTGTTCGTGCCAGGTGCCAAGCCCATACCCACAGGGTTACGCAAGCCGCTGGCAAAAATTTGTTCTGCTGAGCCATCCGGATTGACTTCCAGGATATTTGCTCTCCGTATTTCATTTTCCATTCCATGCTCACCAACATTGCTTCCGGATCCTACAGAAATGAAAATTTTTGTTTGATCCTTATTGGAAATGATATTTCGTGTCCAGTGATTGTTATATCCTCCTGCTGGTAGTTCAAGGATTTTTTTTCCTTCTGATTTAATCTGAGTCTGGCCAGGCTGGTAGGGGTATTGCATCAAACCATCGGTATTGGCTACATAGAGCGAATTGCCAAGGACTAACATTCCAAAAGGTTGTTTTAGTCCGAACAAGAGTACCTGGGTAACTTCCGGCTTTCCATCATTGTCCTTATCACGAAATAACGTAATACGATTAGCGCTTTCACCTGTATTTTGGGATTCTGCTTTTCCAGAAATCTTTTCAGTGACTTTTTTCAGGCCTTTGCTTTCTGTATTTGCTTCTGAAACCAGGATATCTCCATTCGGAGTTACATAAATCCACCGTGGATTTTGCAAACCTTCTGCGAACTTCGTTACCTTAAAACCCGGAGGTGCTTGTGGTGTTTTATTTTCCGGCCATCCTATGACCTTACTATAATTTTTAACTGATTTCGTCGCGTATGGGGGAGGCAGAGAATCTGCGGACGTTTGTTGCGGAGTTGAATCAACTGCAGCAGTGTTTGTATTTTTTGGTTCACAACCCTGCAACGAAAAAATAAAAAAAGGTATTCCCAGCAAACAAGATAAAATAGAAACTCTTGACGGGGCCACTAACCAAAAATGTATCTTGAATTTCATTTATCTGAAATTAAATAGCGGATGAATATGACGGACTAAATTTGTTCAGTTCTAAGAATTTCATGAGAAGAAAATACCGGGTTAAATTTTTGCGTATTCAATTACGAATATTCCTTAAATGTGGAAAAATATCCACATGACCCCGAGAACGCATCCATAGAACGGACACTACGCCATATAAAAGCCACCATCCGATGCACAGATTCGTAATATTTTTCTTCCTTTTGAATCTCTCTTCATGCAAGAGCGAAATATGATGCCAACAAATTAAGTATGGAGGATAATGATAATTAGGAGTTGTTAACTATTCAGGCAACAAAAAATAAGCCGGCCTCTTCAGCCGGCTTATTCAACTAAATCTACTAGCCTCTCCGTTTTTACATCATCTTCTTTTCTATTTCATTAAGTTTATCAAGATGTGTTCTAAGGTCGAGCAGGGTTTTATTTATTATCTCTTTTAGTTCAGGATCGTCCGATTTTTCCCACATCGACTCATAGCTACGAATCGTCTTTTTATGTTTATCTACAAGTTCATCGCACCATTTTTTATCAAAGTCAGGTTGTTCTTCACTTGCTAGATCATTTACCTTTGCCGTGACATTTTCCGCTTCTTTCATTGGCACGGCTATGCCTTTTTGATTGGCAATATTCTTAAGTTCAGTTATTGCATCAGTATGATCCTTTACTAATAGTTGAGCAATTTCCTGAACTTTTTTATTAGAAGATTTCGTGCTTGCTAATTCCGCCAGTTTAATTTCGGCGTAACTGCCAGCGATAGCGTCGGCAACAAACTCAGCTTCTTTTTCCTCGGCCCTGGTATCAAACTTTTCTTCATTTTTTTTCTCAGCCACGTCGTTGCTATTATTTTTCATTGACGAGTCACAACCGGCAGCAGCTATAATAACTATAATAAAAAGACCGGAAATCAAGATATTATGTGTTGCCCTCATAAGAATGCGTTTTAATCCCTTTAGACTTCGGCATATTGATCCCTATATTGACGGATCAAGTCATGCGAGCCTTTAAGTGACGACTTCTGGCGGAGTATCAGATCATAACTATCGGCCGACATTGGCGAGTCTTTGTCAAGAGCTTTTGCATATGCCTTTTGGGCCGCATCTTCTCCAAATTCACAGGCTGCCAATGTTGATTTTGTATCATTACCACTAAATGTAACCTTGACGTCCATCCAAGCATGATAGATCTTTCCAGGCACCGTAGTGTCGGCAGCGGGTTCTCCTCCAAGTTCAATTACTTTTTCCGAAAGCTCACGAACATATACGTAACTCTCTTCTATCATACGGGAATAGACTGTTTTTAATTCGGCCTCTAGTGGCTCCGTATTTTCAATCGCTTTCTCATAACCTTTAATTCGATCGTTATTGATTTTGACAAGGTCATTAAGTATCTCGATGGTTTTTTCATCAGCTTTTCCAGGTTTCATAATTTTAGTTTTAAGTTCAATTACTCTTGGGCAAAATCATGCCACGATGAAAATAAGGGAGGCGGATGATCGTTTTAGATTTGCGCAATGCACCTGTAGAGAAAAATCCCAAAAGCTGTGAAATTTGACCGCATTTTACCCTTTCAAAGAAGCTATGCGCCCTTTGAAGGGTAAATCGGCGCTACAGGGAGAAAGAACTAGATTAAAGGAATCACTTCGGTAAAAAAATGGTTATTTTGACATACAGTAACTTATACTTTTATAACCATTATTCCAGGATTTGTTGGAACATAAATGAGCCTATGCGATACATAGTAATCCTTACTTTAGCAATATTTATTTGTATAAACACTTCCGCCCAAACGCAAACAAGACCTACGGTTCCGGCTACCCCACAGGATACAACTAAAAAAGAAACTCCCTCCTCGGTGCCCGCGGGAAATACGCAGTTATCAGCACCCCGCAACTACAACAATATTATCCGTTCCAATGCCATTACCAGAAAAGGGTTATTTGCCGTTCACAAGGTGGATGATAATTATTATTTTGAAATCCCGGATAGCCTTTTAGGAAGAGATTTATTAGTCGTTTGCAGAATAGCGCAGGGAGCAGCCGGTATACGACCCGAGTATACAGGTTACGCAGGCGATCAAATTGGAAGTACGGTAATCCGGTTTGAAAAAGGCCCAGGCTTCAAGCTATTTCTAAGGCGTATAACATTTGAGGAAAATGCCGGCGACAGCACAGATGCCATGTTCGATGCCGTAGTGCGTTCTAATCTTCAACCCCTTGTGTCTGCTTTTGGTATTGGGGCATATAGTCCAAATGGTAGGGGTAGCGTTATTGAAATTACGGATTATGTAAATGGTGACAACGACATATTCTTTTTTAGTTCAGCTTCAAAAAAGACGATGCGGGTAGGGGGCCTGCTCTCGAATACAAGTTACATTAAGGACATCAATTCGTTTCCGTTAAACGTAGAAATAAGGACTATAAAAACGTATAGGAATACAGTTACTGACAATACATTTACGATGGAATTGAATACCTCCATCGTTTTGCTCCCAAAGAAGCCAATGCGCAAGCGGTTTTCGGATCGCCGGGTAGGATATTTTACAGAACGTTATACTGATTACGATGTCAATCCTCAAGGTGTAAAAGTAGTGAGCTACATAAAGCGCTGGCGGCTTGAGCCCAGGCCGGAAGATATGCGAAAGTATATGCAAGGGGAGTTGGTAGAACCGCAAAAACCTATTGTGTATTATATAGATCCGGCTACACCAAAGAAATGGGTTCCCTATCTTATTCAGGGCATTACCGATTGGCAAGTGGCATTCGAAAAAGCAGGTTTTAAAAATGCTATCCTCGCCAAAGAAGCCCCAACGGAAAAAGAAAATCCGGGCTGGAGCCTGCAGGATTCAAGGCATTCAGCCATTGTGTACAAACCATCTTCTTTTGCGAACGCTGCTGGTCCGATCATCACGGATCCCAGAAGCGGCGAAATTTTAGAGAGTCATATAAACTGGTATCATAACCTGATGTCAATTTTAAGAGAATGGTATATGGTTCAGTGTGGGCCATTGGATCCGCGAGCTCAGAAAATGCAGTTCGATGATAAGTTAATGGGGCAGCTTATCCGGTCAGTAGCCTCTCATGAGGTAGGGCACTCGTTGGGACTTACACATAACTATGGCGCAAGTGCTACCATTCCGGTCGAAAAACTCCGCGATCGTGATTGGCTTGAGGCAAATGGTCATACCCCTTCCATCATGGACTATGCACGTTTTAACTATGTGGCGCAGCCTCAGGACAGCGTAGGCGAAAGAGGGCTGATCTCACGTATCGGCGTTTACGACCACTGGGCTATAGAGTGGGGCTATCGAATATTCCCGGATACCAAAAACGCCGATGAAGAAATACCTGTAATAAATAAGTGGGCAGTCGAAAAATTGGAAAATGAAAAGCTAAGATTTGGATCAGAATTTACTTCTGATGATCCGCGCACGCAAACTGAAGATATAGGGGACAATGCGATGAAAGCAGGTGAATATGGGATTAGAAACCTGCAGCGCGTAGTGCCTAATTTAAGAAAATGGACTTACCAGGCACATGAGAGCTACAGAAACCTCAATCAAATGTATGGAGGTGTGCTCAACCAGTTTGATTATTATCTGGGCCATGCGCTCGACTATATCGGTGGCGTATACGAAACTGTTAAATCTTCAGATCAGCCGGGAGCAGTGTATTCGGTTGTGCCTGTTGAATTGCAATGGGAAGCAATGGACTTCCTGTCGCGTCATATTTTTCAAACGCCAACGTGGCTCCTCGATACGGCAATTCTTACCCGCACGGGCAGATCACCAGCAGACATCATAAGCCGCTCGCAAAATATGGTATTGAGTAGCCTTCTTAGTGGCAAAACGCTCTCGAAGTTATCGGAAGCGCAGCTTGTTTACGGTCAGCGGGCCTATCCACTTATTAATTTTATTGATGATCTGGATAATGCTATGTGGATAGAGCTAAAGACAAATGATACCATAAGTAGCTATAGACGTAATTTACAGCATCTATATATTGATAAATTGATTGACCTGATTAACCCTTCCAAAGCTGACAAAGAGTATCGCGATGTTGCGCCGATTTTGGTCAATAAACTAAGCGAGATACAGGCGCGAATAAAGCGGGCCATCCCTCGCACAAAAGGTGCTATGACAGTATATCACCTAAAATACATTGACAATAAGGTCAACACCGCTCTCAAAAGGCTTACCGATTAAAGGACAGGAGGGATGTAGATTATTGCGCTAGTCTAACACTACTCCGAATAGTTCCAGATTGTGAGACTAACTCCGGTTCAGGCAAGTACGGGCTTCATCGTTTTATGAAGATAAGCGTTGGAGTTGTGTTCAATAGCGCCCTCGGGGAGCCATGGCAACCACGAGCCAAGGTCTTTTTCGATGATGTTTTTATAAAACACCGGCAATTGATCTGATTCTCCTTCAAAATATTGCCTGAAGCTCGTGTCTTGGACGAGCATCTTACGCACGTTTCGATAAAAGTTCAGACGGCCATAACCTTCCGCAGAAATGGCACGCATAAAGCTCATCCATCGTGACGTAAAATAGGGTGTTGCCATAAAGCGTTTGTAAATCGCTTTTTTCGAAAAGGTATACTGCGTGAGGTCGATCACTTTATCATAAAAATCAACCCAGTCATAATTCTTTGGTTTGATATTCATGGCCAGGTGATTATTGAGAAAATGAAACGGAAATGGAAGGACGCGGTTGTCTCGTTGATATTCCAGGTTTAAAGGAGCGGCCTCGCCAAAGGCCGTCAGCAATGAATATCCCGGAAACGCAGCCGGAGACTTGTCAACAAAAAGTTTGGTGAGTTCGAATGGTTCGGGTCCTTCATCACTATCCAGTCCCAAGACGAAATTGGTCTGAACATAGGGGACGTAGCGAAATATCATGTTAACATGCTCGGAGATCTGATTTACCCGCTGTTCACCCGTAATATGCGATGCCCGTGACTTATTACCCATTTCAAACCACGACTCTACACCCGGCAGCAATGCTATGAAATCGTTTTGCTTCAAAACTTTTAAATGTTTTTCCGTCAGAATTGACAAACTGCTCTCGGCCATAAAATGAAAACTTTTCTGGGGAGCCGCCGCGGCAATCGCTTCCATGTTTTCGTCAAAGCGTATTCCGAAATTTGGATCATGCCAGGCTATCAACGGTTTTTTAAATTTGCCTAAAAGAAATCGCAGATCTTCCTTCATCACCTGAAAATCCAAAGGCTGATAAGGCACTACCGAGTCAATGCAGAAGGAGCACGTATACGGACAACCCATACTTCCTATCATGGGAATGAACTTAAGGAACGGGGCTTTCTTCAAAGTTGGTTCTATAAATTTCCAGCGTTCAGCCACACCTGGCAATTCCAACGGCTGCTTGCTCGCTGTTAATTGCTTTCCAACAGGTCGCCTGGGGGCACAGTTGTTTAATACCTCCGATATGGTGGATTTGTTGGTAAAGCCCAGAACATAGTCGAAGTATTTGATGGAATCATCGGGATAGCATCTGGCATGAGGTCCTCCGAGCACCGTTACGGCGCCATGACTCCTGAAATAGTTACTGAGCGCATAGGCCAGCAGTGCTGCTTGGGTAAAAGCGCTGATAAACACAAGATCAACTTTTTTGGGCAATTCTTTTTGTAAATCCTCGCGGCCCGTATAGCAAATCATTTTCACCTCATGGCCTTCTTGTTCACACCACGTGCTGACCACCTGAGGCATTATACTAGCGAGGTTAGCATGCATAATTTTACCCCATAATGTATCGGTGGGCCCTTTGCAAACTAGATCAATTACTCCAATGCTTAACTTTGTCATAAAATAAATTAAGGTTCCATGGGTGCAGCGGAGTTAAGCAAATTGCAGGTAGGATCAACGGTTAAAAAATCATGTGGAATTCTCTCGACGATTTTAAATTGAGATGATAACTGGGCCGAAGATTTATTATACGACCCCGATTCACAACCACTGTACTCTTGCGCACTATTTTTTATATTTTGAAGGCTGCATTTTGCCTTCATCACTACTATTTGAGCAGAAGGTATAATTTTTAAAAATGAAATCAAAATGATCCTTTATTCTTAACCCAATCCAGTGGTTTTGTGAAGGGACACAGCGGAAGAGAATTCCAAATCGATAAAAAATAATTCATGGCATTTTGGTTCGCTGTCATGGTACGGGATTAGTATAATTTTCGGCGTATTAATACATGTTTCTTTCTAGCTTTGAAGAGCTTTTATGAGATTTTTTATCGTCCTTATTTTTATCGGATTGGTGACGGTGTATCCGGCGTTGAGCGGCATATCCCATCCATGTCAAATCACAGCCGATTCTTCGCTTGTTAATGCGGACCGCTCTTTTGATCAAAATGATTATGCAAATGCTTTACTCTTTTACGAGTCAGCTGTTAAAGATTTTAAAGCGCAGAACCAATGGAAAGGATACGAGAAAGCCATGGCCGGGAAGGCTCACACTCTTATTAAGCTTAGAAAGTATGAAAATGCAAGAGCCGCGTTGGACACTGCATTATCCGTTGGAAAACGATTCATGGGCGAAACTATAGAGATAGCTACTGTATATTATGTTTATGGTGTTCTACATGATTTAATGAATAAACCTGATCAATCGTTGGCAATGCACAAGAATGCGCTAAGGATCAGAAAAGCATCATTAGGCCCGCAGCACTTCAAAGTAGCGGAAAGTTTTAATGGTATTGGCGAAGTATACCGGTACACCGTTAGAGACTATTTTGAAGCGGAGAAAAATTTCCTGCAGGCTATTGAAATTTTAGAGCACATAGGAAATGCAGATCAAAAACATCTTTATCGGGGTTATTATAATCTGGCTACCACAAATCGCCTCAAGAATGATTTTGAAAAAGCACTCGCCTTTGCGTTTCAAGCTGTTCAAGCCCTCGAATCCATAAAGCCAAGCGATACTATTTCATTTATACGTTGCTATGGTATCATTGCCAATATTTACAATACGCAAAGCGTTTTCGAAAAGGCGATTTCGTATTATCGAAAAGCGCTGGCGTTGCGAATAGCTCGAAGGGAAATGTCTTCGGAGATGGCGAATGATTATAAGAATTTAGCGAAAGCTTATATTGAATCCGGGCAAGTTCCTAAGGCATTACTCTGTGTAGATAGCGCTTTAATGATTGTTGAACAGGATGCTTACTATGACTCTGCTGAGTTGGCGAACATCCATTTGATCAAAGGAAAAGCCTTGCGAGAGTCAAAACGCGATGAAGAAGCAATTCAAAGTTACCGGCTTAGTCTTTATATCCATAAACATAATTCAAGAAGCAATGCGTTGGACATGTCAAACGCCTATATGCACCTGAGTGAGACAATGAATAAAATTCAACAGTATGATTCTGCTCTTTTTTACATTCAGAAGTCTATCGAATGCGTTATGCCGCAGGGCACAAAATTGGTGAACTGGGCAAACCCTTCTTACAAAATGCTCGAACACAAGCCTCAGCTGTATGATCAACTGACTCATAAAGGGGTTGTATTAACGCAATTAGCGAGAGGAAAAAATAGTGTGGGGACGTTGAAGCTCGCGTTAGAATGTTTTAATCTTTCGGACCAGCTGATGGAGATATTCTGGAACTCACAAGACAGGGAAAATTCCAAATTAAATTTTGTAAACATCAATTATCACATCAATGAGCTGGCGCTGACTAGTATTTTCAATCTCCACCATCTCACATCGGATGAAAGCTATAAGGCAGAAGCATTTGAGTTGATGGACAAAAGCAAGGCACGTATCCTACGACAAAAGGTTGAAGAGGTCGGTGCGCAAGCGAGACTGAAAATTCCGGATAGCCTGCTATCGCAGGAGCGACATATAAAAAGCGAGATCACTGCTTTGCAGAATAAGCTTGCCGCTTTAAAAAAGTCAGAACAAGAGGAAAGAATCCTAGGCACAGAAATGATAGTCAAGGAAAAAGAGCTTGACGCATGGAGGAAGAAAATGAAAAACCTGTTTCCTCAGTATTCGTTCGCCCCAAAAGATCCTTCCCTTATGACGTTGATTGAGTTGAAAAATAAATTGAGTAAGGATATAACCTTTATCGAATATTTTTTTGGAGAAAAAACGATTTATGTTTTTGCTTCTTTAGCGGGCCAGCAGCACTTTATCAGGATTGAGAACAAAAATATAAGCAGCAAGATCTATCAATTTTGCGGGTTATTGTCCAGGGGTTTAAAAAGCAAAAATCTAGAATCGGATTTTAAGGAATATACCCATTTAGCATTTAGCCTATATACAGATCTTTTAACTCCCGTTTTTGAGGCACTCAATCTCGATATTGAAAATGAACACCCGAAGATTCTGATCATTCCCGACGGAGCGCTTAACCTATTACCATTCCAGGCTCTCATCACTCTAAAACCAAAAAATCAGCACAGCATTAATTATAAAAATCTGAATTATCTTGTTAAGCGCAGTACCATATCTTATTCCTATGATGCTGCTTCTCTCTTTGCCACCAGCCATCCGACAGCATGGGGAAAAAATTTACTTGCCTTCGGCTGGTCGGATGGAACTGAAAATAACTATGATGCACATAGCCTACCTGGGACGTATAAAGAATTACAATCCGTGGCAGCGATTATGCCCGGCAAATTCATGATGGGAGAAGAAGCCAGAAAGAAATCATTCTTAGATCTGGCTTCAGGTTACAATATTCTTCACCTGGCCATTCATGGCAAGGCTGACAATGCCGATATCTACAACAATTATTTACAATTTCAGGACGAAAAACTATTTGCTCATGAATTGTACGGTTTGCGTTTGAATGCGAATAATTTAACTGTGCTGAGTGCTTGTGAAACGGGATACGGAAAAGTTTTTAATGCCGAAGGCGTTTATAATATTGCCCGGGGTTTTTTCTACGCGGGCTCAAAAGGCTTATTGATGACGTTATGGCCCATCGATGATCGTGCAACGGCTTCTTTGATCCCGGAATTTTATAAAAATCTTAATAAACAAGATTATGTGAGCACTGCGCTGAGAAAGTCCCAGCTCGATTATTTACAGAAGGCCGACGAGCTGTCTGCGCACCCGAGTTACTGGGCTGGGCTGGTTTTGTGGGGAATGCACAAGGAAATTGGGGAGAGAAATATAATCAGTACCAAGTACGTTATTCCGTGTGTGATCTTATTGGCGGCATTGTGCCTTCTCATGTTTTTCAAAATGAGGAAAAAAGTATCATAGCATTTAGAAACACAGTCCAATAAAGTTCGGAGAGCCATAATTTTTTACTGTGCGTACTTCCTATTGCTTCGAACTTTACATTTTTGCCGCTCAGCCACACAGGCAACCACAATAGAAAATCTTAAATACAACATAAGCAAGCACCGATACTGCAACGGTCACTGAGGAAATAGTTCTTGCCATTACCATGGGTCTCGTGTCCGTTACATCTGTTGGGTTTTGTTTAGACATGAATTCAGTGGTTAGGTGAACTAATCATTTGTTGATTTTCTCAAGGGTTTTGGATGCCTTGTTTTTAAAACTGTTAGGACGCTCTGTCAATTCGATCAGCACTTTTCTTGCCTGATCAAGGTCGTTTGATTTCACATAAGACAAAGCAAGTTTCCATTTAGCCAGGTCTGCAGCATCTTCTTGTTTTTTAACGAGCAAGGGTCTTGTGTCAGTTAGATCTTCTGGGTTTTGTTTGGCCATAACTTTTAGGTTTAAGTATTGATCAATTTATTTAATTTCCTGCATAATTTACCCGCCTGATCGCAATAACTGTTGGAATGATCGGTTAAGTCGCCCAACACCTTTCTCGCATGTCAAGATCATTTGATTTCAGAGAAGCTAAGATACCATTTTGCCCTGATCAGCAATAGGACTCTGTCCATCGATCTGTAGAAAAATATTTTTGCCTCACTAACCGTATCGAGCGCTTGGAGACAATTTTCCAGGTATCGTTAAGCATAATCATTTCCAATGTCATTGCTCCTTATCGCTTCCCTGAAATAGATGGTTGCAGTTCTTCGCAAAAATCAATTATTAAAAGCGAATGTCCATAGTTTACAGATGTCCTCTGCGGTTTTTTCGCGATTGACGAATATAATGTAAACGTGGTGTCTTCCTGACACTGGAGATTCTATTGTAGATGTGACAGTTTTCCGTTGGTCCCACTTTCCCGTTGGCGTAAACTCAATCTTACTTATCACAGGTCCTGCGAGCGATTCTGTACGCACTTCAATTTCACCACTCCTTTTCTCAGAACCGTAGTCATAGGTAAGGCTTTTTATTCCGGTAAGATCAATGCTCCTTAATAGAATGTATGATTTGTTCTTAGCATTACCGAAGTTATTGCCCCACCGATCTATGCCTACGTGGGCATCTGCATCAATGGGTCGCATTTTCGCACGGCGCAGTTTAATCACCTCGCTGTCGCCAAGTGCGCCAGCATTGTTAACAGGATGGTCCGTGTATCTCGCTGTTAGGGTATAGGTTGCAGCAGCCTCATCTTCCTTATGGGCTGAGAGCGACACTGATCCCTTTAGGGGTAAACTGGTCTTTTTATTTTTTGGATCGGTGATCGATAAAATGTATTTCACCATCTCTTCCACGTCATAAGCAGAGAGTTGGGGATGTGCGCTCATGACATGTTCTGTACCCCAATTTCCACCACCTCCCGAAATGATCTTTCCGGAAAGTTTTGTAACAGCGTCTCTCGTGTTTTTATAGCGTTCGGAAATAGCCGTATACGTTGGACCGACAGATTTTTTATCGATCGTATGGCACGCTTTGCAATCACTGCTAAGGATCTTTGCGTATCCGGTCGGAATGGGTTCGGTTGTTTGAACGAACTTGGGTCTGGCAATGAGATCGCTGGTCAGTACCGTTGGGTCGCGGCTATAATCAAACGTTAAGGAAACATTTTTTGGGTCTATAATAGTATCTTCCCTGTCAGTAACTTTTACTGAATATCTGAAAACCTTCTTATCCCAGAAGAAAGATTTGTTATCGGGTGATACGATCTCGACAACAGGTCTTGTATTGCCAACCTTAACAGTGACCGTATCTGAATCCAATAATCCATCTTTATCTGTCACGTTAAGAATTGCGTGGTAGACTCCGGGGGTATTATATGTAAAGGTAGGATTCGGTTCTCGTGATTTTGTTTTATTGTCCAGCATCCACTCGTAGATGAGCTCATCATTATCGTCGAGATCTAATGAACCGCTGCTGGTGAACGAAACTTTTAAAGGCGCTTCTCCGGCAATCTCTTCCAGTTGAGGCCATGACTGCTCAGAAGTAAGAAAAACTTTTCCATGCCATTCTGTTCCGGCGGGGTCAGGAATTCCTGCTTTTGCAATCGGTGCGCGGTTGCCATTATTATACTCAATTTTTACAAGCCGAGCATCCGTGTTATCTGCGCCATATACCGACCCATATTCTAGCATATACATAACCCCATCTTTTCCGAAAGCAAGATCTATGGGCCTTCTGAAATCTCCAGAGGCGGCCATGAATGGTTCGCTATGCAAATAATTTTCGTCCTCATCAAAACGAAGGGCTATCACCCAGTTTCTCATCCAGTCAAAAACAAATAAGGCACCGTCATAATACTCAGGGAATTTATTTTTTGAAGCTGAATTATTGTACGTATAAAATTGTCCAGCCATCGCGCTTCTTCCGCCTTGGCCCAGTTCAGGGAATTCTTCAGATGGCGCATACGGATACCAGATAATCGGAGGCTTTGCGGGCTTCAGATCGGTGAGGCCAGTATTATTGGGAGAATTATTTTGAGGCGCATCAGGATTAAAACGTGGCCCGGCACTATTCGTGGCAAAATCCCATTTGGGATAGGCCTGATTGTTTCCTACAAAATAAGGCCATCCAAAGTTGCCAGGTCCTTTGGCTTGGTTAAACTCGTCGTAGCCACGAGGACCCTGAACGCTATCTTTTCCAGCGTCAGGCCCGATCTCTCCCCAATACAATACAGACGTTTTTGGATTGACAGCAATGCGATACGGATTTCTGCAGCCCATCGCGAAGATCTCTGGTAAGGTTTTTTCTGTGCCTTTCGGATAAAGATTTCCTTCCGGAATGGTATACGTTCCATCAGGCTCAGGATGTATCCTAAGTATTTTTCCTTTCAGATCATTGGTGTTTGATGCCGCTCTTTGCGCGTCAAGACTATAAAATTCTTTTCCCGGACGCTCATCCAGCGGAGCATATCCATTTGCAGGAAAAGGACTTGAACTATCACCTGTCGACAGATACAAATTGCCTTCTTTATCCCACGCAATAGACCCTCCGTGATGCGATCCGCTGTTTTCCTGCACCGGAACTTTTAGAAGAATTTTTTCGGATGCAAGATCCAGGGTATTATCCGGGTTCAGCGTGAAGCGCGAAAGATTAAAAACAATGGGCTCTGATTCTGCTGGTGGTGTATAATAGACATAGAGATAGTGGTTTGAATCAAACTGCGGATCAAGTGTAACTCCGATGAGTCCGGTTCCACCCAACCTACACACATCGAAACGGTGAACAAGCGAAGTTTTTCCTGTTACACTATGGTATACGTAGAGATTGGCAGTTCTCAATTCGGTAAAGAAAATCAAACCATCATTGGAGACTGCCAGTTCCATAGGCGTATTTAGGTCGTTCGCCAAAACTGTTTTTACAAAACGGTTCTCTTCAGGTACCGCTACCGCGTACGATTTGCTGTAATCTTTTTTTCCGTCACCCATGGCATATTTAATACCGCCCTGTATATGTTTTAGAAACAAAGGCTCGCTGAAACTTGAATCTTCATGACCCACACCTGTGTAAAATGCGCGTCCACCATCGTACGTATGATACCACGCTATAGGATGATAGGTTCCGTTGGTCCCACCTTCGTAGCTGTTTTCATCGAGTTGCGCCAGCACTTTTATTCCAGGATAGAATGATTTATAGCTGTACCATTCTTCTTCACGCTCCCAGCGATCAGGTAGTGCTGTCGTTGAGGGATGATTTTTGTCGGTAACGTCAATCACTCCCTTTCGTACGCCTGGGTTCATAGGGTGACTTGAGAAATGCGCGCCCATCAGTTTATTGTACCACGGCCATTCGTATTCAGTGGCAGCGGCTGAATGAATTCCGACATAACCTCCGCCTGACTGTATGTACCGTTCGAAAGCTGCTTGCTGCTCAGCATTTAAAATGTTTCCCATGGTATTGAGAAAAATTACGGCGTGATATTTCTTCAGATCTTTGTCATTAAATACCGTTGCATCTTTTGTCGTATCAACAAAAAAATTGTTTTCTTCTCCGAGCTTTTGAATAGCAGCTATACCGGCAGGGATTGAAGTATGCTTCCATCCTTTTGTTTTGGTGAAGACCAACACGCCAGGAGAAGTGTTTCCCGACTCAGAACAGGAGCCGAGTGACATACTAAAAATTAATAAAAGGATAAGATGAAGGAGGGATGGGAATTTCTTAAAAATCATGGTTTATAAAAGGATTATGGACAAATGTCCTCAAGCAACAGCTTAAAACAAAATGTGCTAGATATGCCTCTTAAAATTAAGGGTTTTGTCATAACACCTCCAGATCTTTTGCGATGAATGATATCGGCGTTAAAGCAGACTTATTTATTAATCAATGATTGTAGTCCGGGCGTAGTGATGGAGATATGAAATAATTTTATAACCACCCCAGTCCGTCGGGGGAGGCGGAAGGGTACTGCGATGCAGAAGATGAACTTGTTATAATTGTTTTTACTGCCGTTTTTTTGTTTTAATTTTTCGAAACGTTTACGTTCTTTCAACAGTTTTTTTAAGATGACCTATATGCCATAGCGTGATACGCTTTTTTATGCTGCCCCAGAAAGATCCTGGCATATATTCTCAGGGCGGATAATTCTATGAATACAAAACATAATGTTGCCGTAACAATCAATATGAGCTGATCCTGATGGATATGCGTAAGCAATATATCAAACCCGATGAAAGCCGGAGTGATCGGAAAAGCTACGAGGCCTAAACACGAAATCAGGAATATAAGAGCCACCCTCGGTTGTTCGTAAGCGTATCCATGAAATTTATTAAGCTCAATGTCTTTATCAATGGCAACTATTTTATTCAGACAAGCGTATCCAACGATCGCTGAAATCATTCCTCCGCTGAGATAAATAACGATTTGATTGAATTCGAACTGTTTATTTAACGCTATGGAAAGAGCGATAAAAAACTGGCTTGAAAATATTAAGATCCAACTTTTCCGGGCATCACCTCTTTCGGTAAATGCTTTTAAAATCAGCACCAGCGCAAGAAAGGAAAAGATGTAAGGCAAAAATCCGTAGAACGGAACTTTTTCATCTAACGAAAACGAATAGAGCCCAAATGCATAAAGTACAATTAATATTATCACCGCTAATTTCCGGGTAAGAAATTCCAGCTTATTCCCTACCCATTTAAACGGACTCCATAAAACACGGTAAAGTATAAAGTCCATGTTCCATTCTTTTATGCAGAGTACATAAAAAGAATGGCTAATTTTTTTGAACATCGCAGGCTTATCCGTACCGGGGCGTGGAGCGAAGTGATAAAATTGGTCATGAATCAAATAACTTAGCACCGATGGAGAAACCAATAGCTGGTAGGTTCTTAAAAAGGCATTGCCAGCAAAATGAATCAGGGCAAGAAGGTGAAAACCAAGCGCCACTTCAATAAATATTATTCCGATCTGAGCTGCAGAGGAGTAGGCTATTTGTGTTTTAACAGTGGACTGCACTCGCGAGATGCCTGTTGCAATAATGGCAGTTATCAGCCCTATTGTAATTACCAGAATCTTAATCACAAGTAGATTCTCCCAGAACGGAAAAGTACGAAGGAGAATAAAAACCCCTAAATGAACAGATAGCGATCCATAAAAAATTGCGCTGGAGGTAGTGGGTCCTTCCATTGCTCTTGGTAGCCATGAAGAAAAAGGAAGCTGCGCAGATTTAATAGCGGCGGCTAATAAAATCATAATAGAAATAAAAATTCCAAGGGAAAAGTGTTGCTGAAGCTGACCCTGGACTAATTCAAGGTTGTTCATTTTCAAAAAGGTAATATTCTCATGCCACAAATGGTGACTCATCCACATGGCCAGTAATAAACAGGCATCAGCCAAACGGTAAAATGAAATTACTTTCAATCCGTTTTTGACAGGTAAATATCTGTCTCTGTAAAAGGCTATAAGTAAAAAGGAGCAGATCCCTAAAATTTCCCAACCCACGAACAATGTTTCAAAATTCCCGGCAAAAATAACAAGGTTGTATCCTAAAAAAAACAAAAGAACCGTACCAAAATAACGCTTGAAGCCTCCGTCCCGATGCATATAGTAACGGCTAAAGACCGAAACCAAGGTGGCTATCAAAGAACCGACAGTACAAAATACCGCGGTAACTCTGTCAAAATAAAAATCAATAAAAATTTCAATATTTCCCGATTTAAAAAGTACGACGTGTTTGACATCCAAGATCGGATGGTTTTGAATTAACCAGAATACAATAAGAACTAAAACTCCTGTTAAGTGAATGCAACTGGTAAAAATGGCTATACCTGAAATGATTGATTCTTTCTTACGCGGGATTAGTAAAGTAATGAGAAATCCAAGTAGCGGTATCCAGAGGAAAAGCTGTAGTAATTGTGCCATAGAATAATTTACGGATTAAGTACGTAGACCGGCAGATTTTCTTGTGTCGCATCTGCTATTTGATTCGTTTCCATTTCTTTAGCAGTCTCTACAAGCTCTTCAAAATCCTGGAGCCAATCAGGTGATTTCATTATGGGAGCATGGTCAGAAAATTTGCCGTCTTTAAAATAATGGAACACTTTTGTCTCCGGATTCGCGACGACTAAATGGACCCAATCATTTATGAACCATTCATACATTTCAGGAACAGACTGAATTGTTTTTAAAACCACTTCCGGAAAGTGTTCTACGATGACCAACAACCGAACAGGATCGTGTACCTCAATCATTTGAAGTGGAAGCCCTGGCCGCAGATCGCCGTCGCAGCTATTGGCAACTCCGATAAGGCCCATCACATTGTGTGGCAGTTTCGTTCCGGCTCCTAATTTATGGTTATCAACTCTTGAGAAGTAATATTCAAGGCTTATGCCACCGCAGACCGGGCCAATTGGTTTCATTATTCCAACAAGAAGTTTTCCTTCTGGATCTGATTTGTAGTCATATGAATTCAGAAAGGCGCGGCGGTCCAAAAATAAATCTTTAGTTAAATTTCGGTTGCCGATAACGCAGAGGGTATTTGTTCCGTGGCCAAGCTCAGGCCGAGGCTCAAACAAAGAGACAGACCGTTGTCGAATCGCCTCCCGAACTTTAGGAAAGCTCATTTTGGTGTTGATCGAAGCAAATCTTCTGGATCGCTCTTTAGCGTTAAGGTTCAGAGCCTTTTCAAAAGCATCGCGGTTTTTCTTATGGCGTTTAACATTTTCAGAAAGAAGGTCTCCGTCGTCGTAATATACCATTAGGTCACTTGCGGTATCGTGAAGAGCTCCTACAAATTGTGTTTCATCCGGGATAACAATTTCTTTTGTGCGCAAGATGGCTCGCACTTTAGCATGATTTGCCATAAAAGCAAAAACACGGGCATTTACTGATCCCGGCCTTCCGCTACAGGCTCCACAATCATGTGCTCCATGGTGAGGGTTATTCGCGCTACTCGATCCATGTGCCACGACGTAAACGATCGGAGCAAACCCTTTTGTGAGTCCGATACCCCGTAATACAGACTCGACTCGCGCCGTCATCTCATCTACAGTAAATCCAATTTGCAAATCGTTTACACGATCTTCGGGACTTTTGTTTTCAATAATAAGCCTGGAATTTTTGTCCATATGTGCAAACGCATTGGAAATAGCAGGACTCATGACTGGCCTGAATAGATTCAGAAACAATTTAATGGCAGACCAAAATCCAAGGGTCAGCGTAATCAGGAAGCCTGTAAAAAAAGTATGAGTTGCTTTCGTATAGAGCAGTTCATGCTTTCGTTGTTCCTTCACCTCAAATTCTTTAATCAAATATTTGGGTGTTACTGGCGCAGGGCAAAGTTTATCATAGAAATTTCCATTTTCCGGCTGGAAATAAAACTCCACACCAAAAAAACCAGGCGTGCCAAAAGTTTCACAGCTGGAATCTATCCTTTCAATATGCCTGCGCAAAGAACATTCACGCTCATCAATGCAGAAAAATGCTTGGAAACTCCGATAGTTGGAGAATAGGTAATCTCGTTTCCTTGTAAACGAAATTCCAGCCAGCACTTCATCATAGTAACTCCATTCAAACGCGTCCTGCCAGATCGTGAATACCTCGGTTAATTCTGTGGGAGGAAGTGGAGCAAATAAGTTCACCGGTCTGCTTTGAACCGTCGTGCTGAGAGGCTTCCAGTTTTTTCCAAATTGAGAATCCAGGGCATCAATTTCCAACAATAATTCAAATACTATCAGATCGTGAAGGGATATGGTTCTGCGATCCAGTAAGACGTGCGGAAAGTCTTCTATGGACGAAACTATCCCGGACCAACCCTGGTGACTGAATTGCTGATCAAATAAATATTCTTCAAAATACGATGCATCTCCAACAACAATTTTAAGGAGATCAGCAATTTTGCAATTTCCATCTAACAAAAGTCGCCTCGCTCGTTCTGTCTTAAAAAGGCTCGCGAAGCTGCTTTTCTCCAATTCCCCGATTGAAAAAAGGAACCCTTCATTTTTAATAGGGAAATTCCAGATCGAAATTCCCTGATCTAAATAACTGCAAAGGATCCTGAAAAGGAGCGGCTGGACAAGTGAATCGAGGTCTATCTTATAGTTCTCTTTCCAGTGCTTTCTTAATAATCCTATCCTCGGCGAATTGGACGTTTCATATTCCTTTGAAAGCAGATTCTCCTTCCACGTTACTAAATTTTCCCTGCCTTTTTTTTCAACGATAATTTTTTCCAGGACATTATTTTTTATACGACCGAGCTTATACAACTGTCTGAATTCTGTTAATTGAAGCGTCACCTGATATCCAAATATTTTGGAGGCTTTAAAGATCGCTTCGTAAAATTTTAAATTTTGAAAGGCATGGAGTGAATTATGATGAATGAAATCTTTTAGTGGAGTTTGAGAGGGCAGATAGTGTTTAAGCTCATGTAAGACATGGGTTTCATCAAACGATCCTCGTGATACGTGGTGATCGGAAGAATTTTTTGATATTCCATGAGGATGCAAATTCTTATTTTGTACCAGTACATTCTTGTTCGTTACTGTATCAGCCATTTTCCAAAATATTTTATTTATGTAATGGTTTTATGAATACTATAAATGTTATTCCTCCAGGTGATAAATTGAATGAAGATCTTTCGCACATGTGAATGTAACACCCAGATCTTTGATCACTCCATCCTTCATATCGTATACCCAACCATGAATGTTCAGTGGTTGTTTTTTTTTCCATGTATTTTGAACAATGGATGTTTTACCCAGAGCATGTACCTGTTCAACTACATTTAGTTCCACAAATTTTTTTCCTTTTAGCTCTTCATCCAGGATATCGTCCAATTCTTCATGGTGGTACCGGTAGACATCTTTTATATACCGCAACCAATTATCGATTATGCCAAATTGTTTATTTCCCATCGCAGCTAGCACGCCTCCACATCCATAGTGGCCACAGACAATAATGTGTTTCACCTTTAGTACTTCCACACCATACGATAAAACACTCAGTAAATTCAAATCACTATGCACCACCATATTGGCGATATTTCTATGCACGAAAATTTCACCTGGCTTTGTTCCCGTAACTTCATTTGCAGGAACACGGCTGTCAGAGCAGCCTATCCATAAATACTCCGGACTTTGCCCGTGTGCCAGGCCATCAAAAAAAGCTGGGTCATTATTTTTCTTTAGGGTAGCCCAGGCCTTATTATTTTCAAGTAATCGTAAATATGAGTTTTCCATTTTCTGAATTTTGATGTTTACTAATGCCCCGACTGTCCATTAAATTCAGGAATACTTTTTAGTTCCAATTTTATCTTTTTAAGAGGAGCTGTGCTTTTGAAATCCTGAATGATTTCGAGGACGTCCACGTCAATATAATGGGATTTGCTACCATCAATTGTGACAGATGAATTATGGGGCAGTTGATCAAGCGTGTGCGCAATGCTGCCCTTATTGAGAAAGGTCACATCCTCAGCTAACTGGATTGTTATTTTTTCACCTTCCCCGTTTTGGTGAGTTTCTTTGTGAAAGAAATAAGCTCGTTTATAATTGTTTCGCAAAATAAAAAATACAGAAACAGCCATGCCAATGCCAATTCCTTTTAACAGATCAGAAAATTGAATCGCAACTACCGTAACGATAAAAGGTAAGAATTGATCCCAGCCCAATTTATAGAGGGATTTGAAAAGGGAAATTTTAGCCAGCTTATATCCAACAACCAGGAGCAACGCGGCAAGGCAAGCCAGGGGTATTTTGTTGAGAAAAGAAGCAAGGCCGATTATACTTAACAATAAAAGCGTGCCGTGGATAATCGATGATAATTTCGTTTTTGCGCCGGAGTTGATATTAGCTGATGTTCGAACGATAACCGCTGTTAAGGGTAATCCTCCTATTAAACCTGAAACAAAATTACCTAACCCTTGCGCCTTCAATTCTCGATTGGTTGGCGTGTTGCGTTTATAGGGATCTAGTTTATCGGCCGCTTCAATGCTTAGCAACGATTCCAGACTTGCAACGATTGCTATCGTCACAGCGACCACATAAACCTGGTAATTTCCAAATGCTGAAAAATCGGGTAAGCTAAACTGACGTATAAATCCTTCCGCCGAATCGGCAACTGGTAATCGTACTAATTTGTCACCTGTTAAATGGAAATCAGAGTAGCTTATTTTGAACCATTCGTTGATTGCAATTCCGAGCATAACCACGATTAATGCTCCGGGAACGACTTTGAAAAAGTTGAATTTTTTTAGAAAAGGCCGATCCCAGAGGATTAGAATAACAAGTGAAATAGCCGCAATGATGACAGCGCCCGGATGTATATGATTAAGTGAGTTCAGAATTTCAGAAAATGTATTTTCTCCATCGGCCTGAATAAAATCGAAATCTCCTTCATTATCGATATCATATCCTACCGCATGGGGTATCTGTTTTAATATCAGAATAATACCAATTGCGGCAAGCATTCCCTTAATTACATTGGAAGGAAAATAATATCCGATGATCCCAGCCTTTAAGTAACCAAGGGTAATCTGGATCAAACCCGCTAAGGCAACTGCCAACGTGAATACCTCAAAGCTTCCAAAATTTGTTATTGCACCATGAACGATGACGGTTAAACCTGCTGCAGGCCCCGAGACACTTAAAGACGAACCGCTTGTAAATGCTACAACAGTTCCCCCAACAATCCCTGCAATAATTCCGGAAAATAAAGGAGCGCCTGATGCCAGCGCTATTCCTAAACAAAGGGGTAGGGCGACAAGAAAAACGACTAAGCCAGATGGTAAATCGTTCTTCAGATATGCAAATGTTAAACCTTTAATTTTTTTGTTGTGATCGTCCATACGAATAGCCCAAATCAAATGATTATGCCTCAACGTTAAACCAGGGTTTAAATCAAGAGGGATTGATGAAAATGAAAAGTGATTACGAGCGTATAAGAATCTAAAAACGTTGTAGCGGAAACGCTATTAGGAATACGTCGTTAGGAAAAGTATGGAAGATCGGGCGGAGGAAAGAACGTGCTTGAATGATTAGCGTGTCGATAATGATCAATCAGCGTACGATTTACCCTTATTGACATTAAAAATGAAGAGGTGTAATGAATTTGTACTTGTTGAAGGTGAAGATCTACTTCTTTGCCAAAAGTATCACCACCTGAAGATTCGCAATCGCGTTCTTCTTCAAAGCCACTGTTAAGGATTAGTTTGGCAATATTTTCTATGATTTCCTTTTGGCTAAACTTCAGCAACGTAACTTCCGCCAGAAAAAAACTCATATTCAAAAATATGACTCCTGTTATTAACGAAAATGTCTTAGCCAAATAGCGTTGCCGGAATACATTCATAGTTGCAAAATAAAAAAAAAATTTGACAATTGTTTTTATTTAATAGTATAGACGGTAGATTAAAAATGAACGAAATCCAAAGAGCACGGGTAGGTTAACGCTTATGAAGGCGATTAGCCGGGATCAGCCGACGAACAACACGGATGACGGGATAAAAATATAATTCATACGTTTGTTATGCAGCATCAATCTTTGCTGAGACCATGGAATCCGCATAGATATAATGGATTTACCAAACACTAGTTCGGCAATCTCTACTCTAATATGGGGAATATAGGAAAATATAGGAAGGACATGACTTTTTGCAAAAAGAGTAAAGCTCCATGATGAAAACGTTAAAAGATAATTCTTACTTTTTTAATTCTTATTTTCAGTCTTATTGCTGTCGTAGGTCTTTCAGCAATATGTGTTGAGGTTCAGCGGCGAGGTCTTGCTGAACTCTAAGATCGATTTTAATTTTTGGCTGGGGTTAACATCGTTAATACGCAGCGCCATTTCCCGTTTTCTAAAATATAAACACTCGTGGTCCATTCGTAAAAGCTGAAAGGCTGTCCTTTATACGTTCCACCACTCGTTCCCCGGCTAGTAACCACTCCGGTATTTTCATAGAGCTGAACACGAATATCCTCAAAATCCATTCGATTATGGACAAGATCTCCTGAACTTATCCAATCGAGAAAGGATGATTTTGATGTAATGCCGCCGTCGGTTCCGACGATTACCCAGTCCGACGCCATAAACTTGCTTATTTCATTTACATCGTTGTTCTCGATAGCTTGATCCCAATGCTTTCCAAATTGAATCAATTCATCTTTTGTACCCATTTCCGTTGAATTTCTCATTTCGTTTATATTTCAACAAAACTAACCTGAAGCCACAAAACCTGATTGTAAAAAAGCGACATCCATAATTAATCCGAAACGATGCTGTATTAAAAGTTAATATTAATTAAATGTCAGTACACTGCGTGCAACTGGGCATGGAGTAAAGTCATTTCATTATTACTTATCACGGTGCCATTTTACAAAAAAACCCAACGCAATAAAACAATCAAACTTTGGCGATTGTTAAACTTTTAAATCCATGTTACACCTTAAATAATTAATTATGGAAAGGCACCAATTTAAAATCACAATTAATGCATCACCAGAGAAAGTTTGGAACATACTCTGGGGAGATGGTACTTACCAGCAATGGACATCGGCCTTCTCCGAAGGCGGTCGTGTGGAGACCGATTGGAAAAAGGGCAGTAAGGTTTTATTTCTTGACAGCAGTGGACAGGGTATGACATCAATCATTGCTGAAAAAAAGCCCAATGAATTTATGTCTTTTAAACATCTTGGCGGTGTAAAAAACGGCGTTGAGGATTTTGAAAGCCCGGAGATTAAAGCATGGTCAGGTGCGATTGAAAATTATACACTAAAACCCGTAAACGGAAAAACAGAATTGATCGTCGATCAGGATATTGCAGATGATTACAAGGAATCCTTTTTGTCGACGTGGCCGAAAGCTCTTCAAAAATTAAAAGCCTTAGCTGAGGGAGAAGTAGGCCAGGAGCTTGTTTCTGAAAATGAGCGATCATCGCGCCGATGAACTTTGGAACTTTGTTAGCGTTGTCCGCGGTAGATTTTTTTTATTAAGCGCTAATTTTTTTATTAAATAGTAATTTTTGAAAATCGCTCAAGCTCAGTGACATCTTGCGCACGGGCTTGAGCGATTATTTTAATAATTCTAAAATGTAGACAAGCTATTTAAAATTCTCCACTTATCTTTTTCCAATAAAAATAAAACAGAGCCCAAACTGTGCCTGCCAAAGTGAGGTAAATTTATGATCTGTTAAAAAAGATTTCATGATAGAAATAAGGAAAGCAAAAACGACAGATCATGATCCGGCCGGGCTGGGATATTCTAAAAAGGATGTCGATCTTTTCATGAATGGGCGAGGCATTGAAAGTTGAAAAAATCTTCACTATTTGTGAAATTATTTTTCACAAAAAGTAACAAGTTTACTAGGAAATTTAAGGTTCAATTGCCACGAGCTTTCAGCTCGTGGATAGGGTTAATAAAGTGATCTGGCTTTAGCCAAATTTGCGCCGCACATGAGCCATACAGTCTCTGAATTTCCCATTTAGCAGCAGGAGTGATGATACACCTACAAACCTGTACAATAATGGCAGGCATAACTAATACTTTTCGGACAGCATAAAATGCAGGTTGCTCTTGACACTAGGCCATTCGCTATCGATAATACTATAGACAACAGTGTCACGAATGGTGCCGTTTGACGCTATGCGATGATTTCGCAGAATACCATCTTGCTGTGCACCCAATCTTAAAATAGCTTTACGCGATTGCTCGTTCATTCTGTGAGTTCTGAATTCAACAGCAAGACACTTCAGATCTTCGAACGCATGTTGCAGCAGAAGTAATTTGCATTCCGTATTTAGCGCAGATCGCTGTACGCTTTTTGCGTACCAGGTTGTACCAATTTCTAATCTTCTAATATCCTTTTCAATATTTAGAAAGCGGGAAGAACCGACGATTCTATTATCGCTTTTTCTTTTGACCACAAACGGGACGGAGATACCGGCATCATACTCGCCGAGCGCTTTTATTACCCATGCCTCCATGTCTTCAGTCCTTGGTACAATAGTGTACCACAGTTTCCATAGCTCACCGTCATTGGCTGCCTCTTGCAATGCCTTTATATATTGGATATCCATTGGCAAAAGGGATACATGTGTTCCGGTTAGCGTTAGTGATTTTGGAGGATAATCAAATTTCATAACTCAAGCTGCTTTCAACTGAAAAGATAATACTTTCAATGATATCGTTACTTGATTCCCCAAATGTCAGGTGGATTTATTTGGCCATCGATGAATTTGGTGGAACCAAATTGAAGGCCAGCCCAGGTATGAATGGCATATTGACCTTTAAATATATTGATCTATACAGTATTAAATACAAGGGCACTAAAACATCCCGAGAATAATTATTTATTTCCATTTGAAGGTAATATCAAAAAGTTCTTTTAATTTAACCTGCAAATAGAAAAATATGAGTTCAAGAAATAATCTTGGTGAGTTTGAAGAAATTGTTATGCTGACCATCGGGGTCTTGGGCGACAATGCTTATGGCTTCGCAATCAAAATTGAAATAGAAAAGAGATTGGACCGGCCGGTGAGCATGGGAGCGCTGCACACTGGCCTGTACCGGTTGGAGGAAAAAGGATACCTGCGGTCACGACTCGGTAGTGCTACTAAGGTGAGAGGAGGGAAGCCCAAACGATTTTTTCAGGTTACAGCAAAAGGACAACGTGTGCTAAAAGAAGCGATGGACAACCGCCAGCAACTTTGGAAAGATATACCGGAAGGAGTATTTAAATTATTTCCATCTAATCCATGAAGACCCCACCTAAAATATTTCTTTGGCTACTGGATGCATTGTGCCCAGCGAACAGGCCCGACTTAAAAGGAGATTTCCTGGAATTATATGACTACAGGGTAGATGAACTTGGCCGGTTTCGAGCGAACATGAAATTTCTCGCTGATTGCCTTAGTGTGATTCCTTTGAAGTTCATCATCAAAGAAAAATTTCAGTCTAAAACTTCGATCCCTATGTTTGCAACTAATCTGAAAATTGCGCGGAGAAATTTAGCTAAAAATAAGGTCTACGCTGTGATCAATTTGTTTGGCCTTACCGTTGGCCTTGCAGCTTGTATCCTTATTACCTTATTTGTCAAGGACGAGCTCAGCTTTGATAAACATTTTCGGGACGGAGAGAGGATATTCAGAATCGCTGGAAATTATTATCAGGGCGGAGATGACAAAGTTAAGTCAGCATCCTCATCCTATTTGCTTCAAAAGATAATCGAGACAAATTTGCAAGGGATTGAATCGATGTGCAGGATAAGTTTCAATTCGGAGATGATCACGATTGATGGTGAAAAACAATATTTGGAATCGGATATCATATTTGCAGACTCCACCTTTTTCGATATTTTTTCTCTTCCTTTTGTAGTCGGGAACCCTTCCACCGTGCTCGATGATCCCAACAGCGTGGTGCTGGACCAGCAAACGGCCCATAAATATTTTGGTCACGAGAGACCTATTGGGAAATCCATCGCGATTAAAGCTAAATTATTTACGGTTACAGGCGTCATGGAAGAATTTCCCGCCAATTCTCATTTTAAATCTCGGATAATTTTACCTATGTCTGGCGTGGATCAATGGTTTCAAGATTGGGTGCTGACCAACATTTCGGGGAGGAGTGTTTATACCTACTTTAAAACCGAAGAAAATTTTAGTATAGCGGAATTGCAAACTCAGATCAATAAGGTAATTACATCTCATTGGGAGGGAAACCCTCCGGATTTTTTCTTGCAACCTTTAACCTCCATTCACCTAAGTTCGAACCTGCAAGATGAGATCCGACCAAACGGAAGCGAGGCAGATGTTTACATTTTTTCTATTACCGCTTTGGTGATTCTGGCGTTGGCTTGCATCAATTACATCAATCTCTCGATGGCTGGCTCTCTTCAGCGAAGTAAAGAGGTAGGTATGAAAAAAGTTCTGGGATCAACCACGCGAATGCAACTCTCACAATTCCAGACGGAGTCGTTACTTGTAGTAATGGCAAGCGCGATTTTGGCGCTCGTCCTTGCAACGTTGTCTATGCCCTTTTTTAACAACCTGAGTGGCAAAACGATCGAGTTTAATTTAATAAACCAGCCCTTCATCGGCATTGGACTGCTGATTGTTGTTGTCGTGATTGGGTTGATCGCGGGAGGCTTCCCGGCGCTAACGTTGCTCAAGTTGGGCACGATGGGTTTGCTCTCCGGTAAACTGGAATTCAAAAGGGGAAAATCTTTTTTCAGGAATGGTTTAATTCTATTTCAATTCGCCATTTCGATTACGCTGATTGCCTCGACGTTGATTGTGATGGACCAGATTAACTTTATCAGAAAAAAAGATCTGGGGGTTAATCCTGAACAGCTTGTGATGATCCCTTTTCAGACTTTTGAAATTTCGCAGAAGTACGAATTGTTCAAAGCTGAGATGGCAAGAAATTCCTCCATTATAAATATATCTGGCTCCAATAACAAGGTCACCAGCAGAGTATTAAACTGGAGGGCTTATATAGTTGACTCTGCGAAAGGTGCTGTGACTATTCCTACGGTAAACGTAGCCTATGACTTTTTTGAAACAATGGGTGCGAATATCCTGCAAGGGAGATCTTTTTCTCCTGACTTTCCATCAGACGTTACAAAAGCCTATGTCATCAACGAGTCGGCAGCGAAATTTTTGGAATTGGAAAAGCCCGTCGGAACATTCATGTTTGGCACTACCTTTAATGGTTCTGTGTGGTCCGAAAAAAATGCGCACATTATTGGAGTCGTTAAAGATTTTCACTTAGCCTCGCTACACACAAAAGTAGGCCCCGTTGTGTTCTCTCTTGCATCCGAAATGACCGAGTCATTGGACTGGATGGAGGTAAGAATTGCTAACGAAAATGTCAGCGAAACAATTGAGTCGCTAAAGAAAGTTTGGGCCAAGCTTGCACCCGAAAGGCCCTTTCAATATGAATTTATGGATGACATACTTCAACAAAATTATCAAGCAGAAGAACGGTTTCTGAAAATATTTGTCACATTCTCCATCCTGTCCATTCTATTAGGTTGCCTGGGTCTTTTCGGACTCACGGCTTTCATGACAAAACGAAGGACGAAGGAAATCGGCATTCGGAAGATATTAGGTGCATCAACCCGAAAATTAATCGGCATACTCTCCATTGATTTCCTGAGGCTCGTTATCATAGCCAACGTTATCGGCTGGCCTATTGCTTTTTATATGATGAACAACTGGCTTCAGAATTTCGCTTACCAAACGACGATTTCATTCTGGATCTTTCTGTGGACGGGACTTGCAGCTGTGATCATTGCCTTCATGGCCATTCTCTATCATTCGCTAAAAGCTTCTCGCGCGAATCCGGTGAAAGCTTTAAGGTATGAGTAGTGCCATGCTTGAGTAATATCCAACGTCAAATGTCGACATTCTGACGCCTGCTAGCGTCTACACCTTTTCAATCTCCACCCTAACTTCCTGCAGGGCGGCTCCGGATCCCATGTCGGTGAGACGATCATTTGTCAGGGCATTTGCTGAAGAGCCACCTTTCATGAGTGTCGGCCAAAATCCCTGCGGCATGGAAGCCACGCCTTGTCGTACCTTCTTTTCACGTATGCGGGCGGTAATAATTACGGTACCGTGCTGATTAAAAACTTTGACTTCATCGCCGTCGGATATGTTTCTGGCAACTGCATCCATTTGATGCATATCCAGGAAGGGGTGGCCTTCTTTTCCAACAAGGTGACTAACATTGGCGTGACTGGAATTCAAAAAATGACGGGTTGATTTTATAGTTAATAAATGCAGTGGGTATTTCTTTAGGATATCTCTAGAATATTCGATCGGTTTATATTCCGGCAACGGAGAAAGGTTTTGTTCCCCGGGCGATACACTGTAAAATTCACATTTCCCGGAGGTTGTTTTAAAATTCCCCTTGACGTGCGGAATCCAAGGATCAGGAAGATTGAGCCGTGCCCAGCCGTTGTCCTTCAGCGTCTCAAACGTGATCCCTTTCATATAGGGATGATCACTGTCCAACGTTTTCTTGATGATGTCAAGGTCTGCTTCAGAAAAATAGTCCTCCTTAAAGTTCATCGCTTTTGCCAGGAGTCTGAAGATATCCGTATTGGACTTAGACTCTCCCTGTGGGGAAATGGCCGGCTGATTGAGATTAAGGTAAGTCTGTCCCCACGAGGTCATCAGATCCCAATGCTCAAGTTGCGTGGTAGCGGGCAAAACGTAGTCGGCATACCGCGCTGTATCCGTAATGAAATGTTCGAGTACAACAGTCATGAGATCAATTCGCTCCAGTCCTTTCCGCACCAGGTTTTGATTGGGAGCAATGACAGCCGGGTTCGAATTATAAACAATCAACGCGTGGATCCCCGGGCTCATGGCGCTATCGTTCAACACCCTTCCTATCTGAATCATGTTGACCGAACGAACATTGGAATTTTCGATCGTGCTGGCCAGGTTGAGCCGCTCCCAGTTGAGAGCTTCCCCAAAAGGCTCATAGGTGAAGTGCATCAGCCCGCCTCCACGGTGTCGCCAGGCGCCCGTCAATGCCGGCAACATGGCGATAGTCCGAAAAGCATTGGCGCCATTTGCATGGTGTTCCAATCCAACTAATACCCGGATAAGCGATCGTGATGCTGTAGCATATTCGTTGGCCAAATTAATAATCAACGTTTTATCAAGACCGGTCATGTCAGCTACTGTATCGGGGTCATATCGGCTGACATGATCTTTTAGTTCCTTAATCCCTGTAGTGTATAAGTCAATGTATTCCTGGTCCTGCAAGTTTGCGGCAAGAATAACATGCATCATTCCTAAAGCGAGTACCGTATCTGTTCCAGGCATAGGCTGAATATGAACATCTGCCAGCATCGCAGTTTGGGATTGGAATGGATCTACTACAATCAATTTAGCTCCCTTCGCTCGTGCCTGCTCGATCAGCGGCCATAAGTGCTGGTTGGAATTTACCGTGTTCGTTCCCCATAGAATGATGTAACGACTGTAAATAATATCTTCGGGCAACACACCTGTTGTAGAACCATTGGCAGCAAGAACACCGGCAATGGCTGGCTCACCACAAATAGTCCGCTCTAGTTTCGTTGCCCCAAGGCGTGCAAAAAATCTAGCGCTGATCGAGTCCTTTTGAATTAATCCCTGGGTGCCTGCGAAATTATAGGGAAGTATTGCTTCTCCTCCCCTTTCAGAACGGATGGAGCTCAGTTTATCCGTGATCTCATGGATGGCCTGATCCCAGCTGATAACTTCAAATTCACCTTTTCCTTTTTCACCTTTCCGTTTCAACGGCCTCAGTATGCGTTCTGGGTGAAAGGTGACATCCTGTGGAAAGCTATCCATTTTGCCGCACAGCTTTCCTGCGGTGTAAGGATTGTTTTTACTCGCGGTGAATTCCGTGATCTTTCCGTTTTCAGTCGCCACAGTCCAGCTGCAGGTATCAGGGCAATCATGATAGCATGCACCATGCACTGTTCGCGAACCACCTTTGGCACATCCATACGGAAGCATCGCTCCACCGAGGGCATGTGTTAACCCAACAGCAGTGGATCCCTGTATACCCAGATGAATAAATTTTCTACGTGAAATGGAATTACCGTTGTCAGCTGAAGGCATACATCAGTTTTAATTTTTTTTCAAGGAGCATTATGCTGGCCGGGCGTATTTAGTTTGCAGCTGTAGCAAGATACGGTTTGAAAGGCGCAAGAAAAATAATCCATCACATTTATTCTCTATCTCCAACTTATACAAATGTTCAGACGGTCCCTCTAGTTATTTCTCCTCCTACTATTCATTGCGTAAACTTTCGGGTGGACTTGTAATGCTGCTTTAATCGTTTGAATACTGACCGTTAGCAAAGCAAGGATAATTGCAACTGCTCCCGCTACAACAAACAGCCTTGCCTCAATGGAAATGTATTTAACGACCAGGTTGAATTGCATAGCCTTATACCCCAGTCTCGTTACTTCAATCAGTGAATATTCTCCCGTATATTGATGAATGCTTACGATAGGAGCCAGTGTAAACCCGAGGTCTTTTTTGTGATAGTGGATGCAGGTTGATGCTCTGCTACCGCCTCATTGAATATTTATTTCAATTGTTCCCGTAACTTTTTCGGCAGCTTTGCCTTCACCAATTCGTATGATTGTTTGATAAATCGCTCCAGCTCTTTCTTTGATATTTTTCCGGTGTCTTCTACAGTGACCCATTTGTAGCGCGCTACATAGTCAGCCGGCCGAAAGCCCGGACGAGCTGAAACTTCCTCAAATTCTTCGTCGGTAACTTTAAAGGAAACGGCTGCCGGAGTTTCTTCAAGTCCTGTCACACAAAACATTTTTGCACCAATACTAAAGCAAAGATCAGCTCCCCATTTCACATCTTCAGTCACAGCAGGCAACTTTTTGCAAATGGATTTAATGTCTTCAATCGTCATAAAAATTCCTTTAAGCAGGTATCACATATTTTTAGTACCTGAATGCAGTTTTTCAGACACTTTTTTTCAAACTTAAGTAAACTGTTTAGTGTAACACAAGAGGTTTTAGGAATTCTTACAAGCAAATCACTTAGTAAAGACAGGGGAGATAGTTTTGTTCTTATTAACGAGCAAAATTCAAGGTCTAAGCAAATGCGAAATATAGTATCTTAGATAAAATCCTGAAGCGTATGAGAACTTTTGCCTTTATCTCTTTAGCTGTTTTTTGTTTCTGTATTTCAAGTTGTCGCGAAATCTCCAAGAGTCCCGCAGCTATTGATACACTCGCCGAAAGGCAGTTGCATGCATTATTACAGGAGAAAGAATACTTCAAATTAAGGACGCTTCTCATAAAGCGTCAGGATGGAATCAGCGAGCAAAAAAAAAATTATTTTACCGCCTTTGTTGAAAACGCCTTCAACCATACTTCCAGGTCATCTGAACTAGTTGATCAATTGCTGAAAGATCCAGAAAATAGCTTAAGTGATTCTTCAAAAGCCGAACTGTTGTTGCTTCAACGCGACAACTATATTAAATCTTTTGATTATGCAAAAGCTGCCGAAAGTGGAAAACAACTTCTCCATGACTATAAACATGTCTATGATGAAAGCCAGCTTCATCATATTGAAAATATACAAAAGATTTATGAAGGCTTGTCGTCCACGCCGGCACAGAAGGTTGTGCTGCGAGAAAAGACCGTTATTGAATGGAAAAAAGATAAAGTAGGCCTGATCAATATTCCTATAAAAACGAACGCTTCAACCTATGATTTCATATTTGATACCCGCGCCAGCATATCGACGATCATGCGAAGCTATGCGGAAAAATTAAAGCTTCGGTTGCTGGATGTTAAATATGAAGAATCGAGCGGCATTACGGGGCGAACATTTGAATCGCAGCTGGGTATTGCAGACAGTCTGTACGTTGGGAAATTGATGATTCGAAATGTCGTGTTTCAAGTATTACCGGATAGCATCCTCTCATTTCCTTTGTTGGATTACGAAATCAGGGGATTGATCGGTTTTCCAGTTATTAAGGAACTAAAAGAGCTGCGTATTAATCAGAATGGAAAAATAACAGTTTCGATCCATCCGAGTAATAGCAGCCTCCATAACCTTGCTTTCGACGAATCAACCACGGTTGTGTCGTTTAGAACCAACAAGGATACTTTAAGTTATCACTTTGACACCGGTGCTACATCCAGTCAATTGTATGACAACTATTTCAAAAAATACGAATCAGAAGTTAAACGCACCGGAAAGCTGGAGAGCATTCACATCGGTGGCGCCGGTGGCTTGGAGAAAAGAGAGGTATATCATCTTCCTTCGTACGTACTCTATGTGGATGGTAAAATGGCAACGTTTAAAGACATGCAAGTTCTTACCAGGCCCAGTTATCCAAATCAAAAGTACTACGGCAATTTTGGCCAGGACCTCATTACCCAATTCCAGGAAATGATTCTGAATTTTGAGAATATGTATGTGGAGTTTAAATAGGTCTATCCATAAAACCCGGTTCACGTAGTCCACAAATAAAAATGCGCAAAGACCGGAGAAAGTAGTCGTTCCCCGCCATTCCTACATCGTTCGCACCCTTAAATTGCTGTATTCATTTAAAGCTTAGAATTTAAATTCTTGATTTTGCGTTTGAATTTTCAATTTTGAGGCTGGAACTAATAATAGCGATGATCAATACGACGGAACAGGAAGAGCGGGAATATCTTGAGGAAATCAAAGAAAAGCTGCTGATAGCTATCAGACGGGTCGACGATACAGTCAAACAATTTTCGGAAGAGCTCAGGAAGAACAAAGAATATATTTATGAGCATCAGTCCGGAATGGATGAAGCCGACATGGTGGCTGCGGGGCAGTCCATTAACCGGATGGCATTTACCGGAGAATCGGCTGTTGCCAGGAAGCGGAAATTAATGAAGCTGGGCGGATCTCCTTATTTCGGGCGTATCGATTTCATTACTGACGAAGGAGGTGAAAGAACTCCAGTATACATCGGCATATATTCATTTTCTGATGAAACCATTCAAGCCAACCTGATCTACGATTGGCGTGCACCAATCTCGTCGATGTTTTATGATTTCGAATTGGGTGAGGCGTCGTACAAGACACCTTCGGGAAAGATCCACGGTGAGATTGTTCTAAAGCGTCAGTATAGGATCAGGGAGGGTAGGATGGAGTTCATGATCGAAAACGCCGTCAATATCCACGATGATATTTTACAAAAAGAACTGAGCAAGTCTTCCGACGACAAGATGAAGAACATTGTCGCGACCATTCAGCGCGATCAGAATGCTGTCATAAGGAATGAAACAGCCCGGGTTATGATCATTCAGGGTGTTGCCGGTTCAGGTAAAACTTCCATTGCCTTGCACCGCATTGCTTTTTTGCTCTACCGGTTTAGGGACACGATCACCGCCAAAGACGTTCTGATCATTTCACCAAACAAAGTATTCGCCGACTACATATCCAACGTCCTGCCTGAACTCGGCGAGGAGAACATTCCGGAAATGGGGATGGAAGAATTGGCAATGGATGTATTGGAAAACAAATACAGATTTCAAAGCTTCTTTCAACAGGTTTCTTTTCTGCTGGAGACACATGATACAGCGTTCATCGAACGGATCCGGTTCAAATCATCCTTCGAATTCCTGAGCAAGCTCAACCAGTACCTGATTCATATTGAGAACAATTATTTCAATCCCACCGAATTACGCGTAGCGGGTACTGTTGTTCCATTTCCCTTCATATTGGAAAAATTTAAAGCGTATCACCGCATTCCATTGCTAAAGCGTTTTCCCCAGGTGATAAAAGACATTCAAAACTATGTGAGGGATAGCGTACAACGCAAATTAACGGGCCGTGATAAGACACACGTTTGGGAAGCTGTGCCTCGTATGTTTAAAATAAACAATGTATTCGATTTGTATAAGGATTTTTATCGCTGGATGGGGAAAGCGGAATTATTCACGATGGAATCAGGAGGTTTGCTCGAATATGCCGATGTTTTTCCGTTGATATATTGCAAGATCAGGCTGGAGGGCATCGAATTATCTTATGATCATGTAAAACACTTGCTGGTGGACGAAATGCAAGACTATACACCCGTTCAATACGCGGTGTTGTCGCGATTATTCAGTTGCAAAAAGACAATCCTGGGTGATGTTAGCCAAACCGTTAACCTGTACAGCGCTTCTTCTGCCGAGGTCATAGAGCAGGTATTTCCACAGGCCGATACGGTAAAACTTTTCAGGAGTTACCGCTCAACTTATGAGATCACTCGTTTTGCTCAGCACATTTTCCCCAATCCGGACCTGATTGCCATGGAAAGACATGGACAGGCTCCTCTTGTAAAAGGCTTCGACAGCAACGCGGAAGAAGTAGGGGAGATCAAGAAGTTAATTTCCGATTTCAAAAATTCCGGTCACCGCTCCCTTGGGATCATCTGCAAAATCCATCAACAGGCTGAATCAGTATATGATGAGCTGAGCACATTGGGTGTGCACCTGCTCAGTGCAGACAGCGCGTCTTTTTCGGATGGTATCGTCGTTACCACCGTGCACCTGGCGAAAGGATTGGAATTTGATGAGGTGATCATACCCTTTGCTTCGGACCGAAACTATCAAACTGAGGTAGATAAGAGGATGTTATACATCGCCTGCACCAGGGCCATGCATCAGCTGACCCTGACGTATTCCAAAGAAAAAACAAGATTTATAGGCTAATGCATCTACTAATAAGCTTAGTTATTTATACCAATGTCCGGTTTGCCGGTTCATCCGGTCATTAAAAACCAAAATTTTATTTGGTTATAGTATTCAATTGTAACTTAAATTATTACTCATAACAAGTTGATTTTTAATATACTATAATAATTATATTAAACTTCCAATTTAAATAATTGATTACGCAAAAGAATCTTTGGTTTACTTAAAAAGGAGATTTTACGTACCTGGCAAGACGGATCATCTCAGTACTTATACTTCTTCCTATTATTATTTGCTTCTCTCGTTAGCTTACCAAATTGTTTGCCGAGCCGTTTCTTGTCTTCGATTTTGATCTCGAAACGTCGTTGTTCCTTCATTAGCTTGATGTAGCTTTCATAGACTTGCGAATCGAGCCTTCCAGTCTGAAGGGCCTCAATGACACCACAGCCTGGTTCATTCAGATGTTTACAATCGGCATAGCGGCACGCGTGGACGAACTCCTCGATGGCAGGAAATAACGAATCTGAAGTCTCTCCTTCTTCGTTCGTTAACCCGAATTCACGCATTCCGGGCGTATCAATCAAAAGACTTCCATTGGGTAGTTGGAAGAGATCGCGCGAGGTCGTGGTATGTGAGCCCTTGTTTGTTACTTTACTGATCGAAGCGGTTCTTTGAATTTGCCCATCCATGAAAATATTTAGCAAAGAACTTTTGCCTACACCGGATGAGCCGACCAGAATATAAGTCTTCCCCTTTTCCAATGTTTTTTTTAGTTCTTCGATTCCTAAACCGGTTAGGGTGCTGCAAAAAAAGAGTTTACA
This sequence comes from uncultured Bacteroidota bacterium, assembly GCA_963837415.1. Taxonomy (GTDB): domain Bacteria; phylum Bacteroidota; class Bacteroidia; order Cytophagales; family Cyclobacteriaceae; genus Chryseolinea. The sequence goes on from CAWING010000014.1 coordinate 56,636, forward strand.
ATCCCTTTTGAGTCTCGCCACTTCTTCCTCGTACACTGTAAGATTCTCCGCAAGGTCAGCTTTATTCAAAATTACAATGGGGGTGATTCCGCAAGAAGTAATCTGGGTCAGGTATCGTTCAAGTCGCATGATGTTAAAATCCCGGTCTAGTCCCTGAACGATAAGAGCATAATCTATATTAGCAGCAAGGCCTTGTTTATCAGTTCTCGTTCCAGGGTTTTTCCTCGACAGTAAATTCTTCCTGGGCAATACGTTAATGATATATCCTGTTAGTCCATAGTCCAGGAAGCAAATCCAATCGCCTACTTTAGGCAAGCTTTCAGATTCTGATCCAAATAATAATTTTCCAGCCAGCTCAGCTTCCAGTTCTCCTTTCTCGGTGATGAGATCGTATTTAAATCCTTTGACAGATATAACTCTGCCAATGGATTGATTCTCGTTCTGATATATTGTATAGTCTTGTTGGTGGAAAAAATTCCACCCGTAATTTTCAAGTAATATCATTTCTGTAAATAGTTTAGCGTTGTCATCCTGGCAATGCCAAAAAGCATAACAACTTATTGTATGACAATAATGAATTAGGAAAAAAATTGGTTAGGACGCAGCGAGGTGATCAGGCTGCAAGAACTACCATTATTCCGGCATAGGGACGATATGTAGATCGCGTAATCATATTTACCGCACAAAGGTATAAAAAGTAATGCAGAATTTTAAAGTGCTATCTTAAATGCCAGGACCGGATATTAATTTGATTTAAAAACCTAAAAAGCCTCATGAAATACTCTATTCAATTTGTTGGAATTTTATTGATCAGTTCAGTTAGCCTGTCTTTTGGGCAGAGCGAAAAAGAAAGAATAGCAATTGAACAAGGAAGTGAAAAAGCTTGATCTTGAACATGCCGATGCGGTTCTGAGGGGTGATCAGGAGGCGATGAATAAATATTGGACTGAAGATTTTATAGTTAACAATCCTTTTAACGAAATAGATAAAGCAGATCGAATAAAGAATGGAGCTGTAACCTACTCCGCCTTCGTTCGCGAGAGCGAAGCGATAAAAGTGCATGGGAACACGGTGATTGTCATGGGAAGAGAAGTGGTCACACCAAAAGGAAACTCTCCGAACGCAGGGAAGATAATTAACCGCAGGTACACTAATATCTGGATGAAACGAGAGGGCAATTGGCGATTGATTACTCGCCACGCCAGATTCATATGCGGACAGTAAATTCGTTTTTGATAGTTGACGCTAAGCCACAGAGATTTTTTATTTCATAATTTGCTAAAATGCAAGTCAATTCTTCTGATCCATTACGTTTTTGTAGTCAGGGCTTACGAATGATCCATCTATATATAGGTAAATGATTTTCGAACTATGAATCGTTTTTTTTCACCTTCGCCTATTTGGTTAAACAACGGCCTAGCCATCGTGAGGATCATTGTTGGCTTTTTTATAATTTATCACGGGCAGGAAGTTTTTGATCCTGAATTAATGAACGGGTATCTTGAACGGAATTTCTTCCAGGGTCCGTCTGCAAAATTCATGGTGTATGCCGGGAAGTCATCTGAGTTTATTGGTGGCATTTTCCTTTTTCTAGGACTGTTTACCAGGCTATCTGCCATTGTGATCATAGGCACGTTTTCCGTCATCACTTTTGTCATTGGGCAGGGTCGGTTCTGGTACGAAGATCAGTATCCCTTTCTGTTCGCTCTCTTTGGATTACTGTTCCTCTTCGCCGGTCCGGGAGCCTGGAGTGTGGATGGACTTATCTTTAAGGAGAAAGGTTGAATATTCTACCTGTTCTCTCTATTTCCTAGTTGGTGGAAAGTCTCAATGACCATCCCTTATGGACCATGGACTATCGACTGACACGGAGCCCGTCACTCATTCTTCAAATTGTCAACTGGATTAACAAAAGTAGCCCGGATGGTTTGAGAGCCAACTGTTAACACCCCAAAGGCAAGCAATATTAACACACCCTGTGCGATAACGCTGAGGCTGATGGTAGTATGATAAGCAATAAGTTCCAGCCAGAGATTGTTAATAAAGTACGTTGTCGGTATGCCAATCGTGATGGCTAATGCCAACACACCCAAAAATCCTTTTGACAATAACAGCACCAATGCAGTCCCGCTTGAGCCCAGCACCTTACGGATGGAAATTTCTTTAATACGTGTTTCGGTGGTGTAAGTAGCCATGCCCAATAAACCGAGACAGGAAATCACGATTGCCAGAAACGCCACAATACCCAGCACCTTTACAATGTCTCCAAAGACTAGCTCATAAAATTTTTTTATTTCCGACTCCACTTCCTGGTAATCGATCTTGAGTCCAGGATTTACAACCGCCCACGCTTTTTCAATGGTCTTTGCTGCATTTTCATAGGTTCCAGCATAACGTACCTGCAGAAGGCTGAACTGAATTGAATCGTACATCAATGCCATCGGTGTGATCGGCTGGGTAAGGTCACGATGGTTATAATCTATGACTACCCCTATTACAGTTTTGCGTGATGAATCGGCCTGGGAAATGATTTCCTGTCCAACGGCATCCATGGCCGATTTATACTGAAGTTTTTTAACGGCTTCCTCATTAATGACAATGTAATCTTTATTGGATTTTTCCTGTTCAGCAGCAAAAAACTTTCCAGCTACCATGTGAAGCTCCATATTTTTCAAGTAGTCTTCGTCAACTATAAAACGACCAATATTTGTCCATTCCTTTTCATCCAGGCTTTTCTTGAAAGAATTTCCATAACTTACACCTGCTGCCGGTAAATGTGAGGCAGCCGTTACACTTTGAATGTTATTGTATTTCAAAAGCTCGGTCTTCAGTAATTGTGGCTTTGTATTGTTCAACCTTACCATGATATTGTTCTGCATATTGAAACCATGGTCTTTACTCGTAAAAAGTTTCAGCTGGTTGTGCATGATGATCACCGACAGGATAAAGAAAAGGGACAATGTGAACTGCGACACCAGCAACACTTTGCGGAGGCCCATTCGGGAAAATACCTTAAGATTGCTAACACTCTTCAATACTTTGATCGGTTGGAAAGCGGAAAGAACGATAGCTGGAAAAAAGCCGGCAAGAATTCCGACAACCAATGCGAAGAGCACGAAAATACTATACACCACCACATTGGATTCGAGGTCCCATCTGAAAATTCGCGCAAAGTTTAATTGGAGAATGAGGGGCTTTACCAGCAACAACATCCCAAGCGCAATCACCAACGCTACCATGGCCACGATTACGGATTCTGATAAAAACTGACTGAAGATCTGCCATCGTGTTGCTCCGGTCACTTTGCGTACGCCGATTTCGCGGGCCCGGGTAAGCGAACGGGCAATCGACAAATTTGTGAAATTAAAACAGGAAGTGACAAGAATAAGGATGGCCAGCCCACCCAGGAAATAGATAAAGACCAAGGGTAGCACAGGGCCTATTGCATTGTTTATTACATTCCCAGGTGTGATATCGCCTAGCGCCTGCAAAACAAATTTCATTTTATAGGTGTCCGGCTTTGTAATTACGGCAATGTGTTCCTGATAGATCTTATCCAGGTAATGCTGAATATCGGAATCAGATTTTCCTGGTTCAAGCAAAATGTAAGTCCATCCATTCCAGTAATTTGTCCAATCCTCCGTTTCATAGTTGCCTGTTACTTCGTTGGTGCCCTGCATGGCCAGACTTTTAACGGTTGCCATGCTGGCCAACGCTTCAAATACGATGTGTGATTTCTTTTCAGTTTCTTTCAGTATACCTGTTACGGTATAGGTTCCAACATCTCCCACTTTAATCGTAAGGCCTACCGGATTTTCTTCTTTAAATAGCTTGCTCGCAGCCTTGCGGGTGAGCACCACCGAATAAGGTTCTTTCAGCGCAGTCGCCGGATCTCCATATTGAAATTCGTATTCAAAAAAATCAAATACTTCCGGATCAGCAAAGAAACCTGCTACGGGAATATTTACGTTTTGGCCTTCGAATTCAAGCCAGTGGTTTCCAAAACCCCTTTTCAGTCTCACCACTTTTTCTATGCCTGTATATTTTTCCAGCAGTTCGTTGCGCAGGGGCATGGAAGAAGTCGAATTGGGCTTACTTCCATCATCAACACCAGCTGTATTAACTCTGTAAATCCGGTCTCGTCTTGTATTATACCTGTCATACTCAAGCTGGTCGGCAACCAGCATAATAATACCCATGCCAATAGACATGGCCACGGCAAGTCCGAAAATGTTTATAAAAGAAAAAAACTTGTGGCGTAACAAACTTCGTATGGCAGTCTTGATATAATTTGTGAACATAGTTTTGTATTGGGGTCCGAGTATTAGACGACGGCCACAACATTTCGGTTACAGCTCCGCTCCATGCAAGAAGATTAACAATGTCTCTTACAAATTTCTTACATTCACGACACCACAAAAATTTCAATGAAAAAGATCTTACGCTTCTGTATTTGTGTGTCAATTATTTTTGCGATTGGTTGCAGTACCAAAAATCCACCTAACGACGAAAGTGCTGACAAAGCATTTGCAGCGTTTAAAGAAGTTTTTCTCGATAACTATTGGAAACAGTATCCGGCTAGTTCCATATTTATTGGATACGGCAAATATTACGATAAGCTGGTAATACCCGATAGCAGTTCCATCGCTGACAATATTTCGTTCTCCAGGAAATGGATTGATTCGTTACATACACAGGACTATGACCATCTTGATGATAATGATAAGATAAGCTTTAACATCATTAAACATCAACTGGAAACTGACATCTGGTATGCGTCTGTTTTTAAAGATGACGAGTGGGACGCTTCAGCATATAATCTGAGTGGAGAATGCTATTATATAATTAACCAGCCGTATGCCCGGCTGGATGAGCGACTGAAGATCTTATCAAAACATTTGCAAAATGCAGACGATTATTATCAAGCTGCTTTTAAGATGTTGCATCAGCCAACCCGGGAACATGTTGAGCTCGCCATTTTGCAAAACGAGGCAGGGATTTCGATTTTTGAAGAGTCCCTTACGGATTCAATTAAAGCATCGCATTTAAGCGAGGACGAGAAGAAAGTATTAACTCAAAACGTCAGCAAGACCATTCAGGCGATTAAAAATTTTGTTGGATCCTTAAAGAAGATTCTGGCAGATAAAAATTATACATTCCGCAGCTTTAGAATAGGGAAAGAATTGTTTGCGGAAAAATTCAAGTATGATCTGGCCACAACGTTTACACCGCAGGAAATTTACAGCAAGGCAGTGGCGGATAAGAAAATGTACTACTCGAAGATGTTTGTAATTGCTGACAGCCTGTGGGGTAAATACTTCGGCAAGCAACCAAAGCCAGCCGATACACTTGCCATCATTCAATCTGTCATTGATAAAATAGCATTGCAGCATGCAGCGCCGAAACATTTCTTTGACACCCTCACGAGCCATGTATACCGCCTTAAAAAGTTCATTATACAGAAGCAGTTATTTGATTTCGATACGGCTTATCCCATTAAAGTGAGACTTATGCCTGAGTTTATGCGTGGTGTAACCGTGGCTAGCGCTGAATTTACACCACCTTATCAAAAGGAAGGGGAAACTTACTATAACATAGACGATCTGACAATGTATACGAAGGAAAGGGCGGAGAGCACATTACGAGAGTATAATAATTATGCCTCGCAGTTGCTCTCGATTCATGAAGCCGTTCCCGGACATTGTTTGCAAGGCATTTATAACAACAAAAATTCTCCCGACGTACTTCGGTCTGTATTTACGAATGGTGCCATGATAGAAGGTTGGGCTGTTTATACAGAAGGTATGGTACTGGAAAACGGATGGGGTAATCATTCCCTTGAAATGGAGCTGGCGCACGGTAAACTAAAACTTCGAGAATTGGCAAACGTGATTCTGGATTATGATATCCATTGTCTTAATAAACCGAAAGAATCCATCATGAATCTTCTGGTAAAAGAATGTTTTCAGACCAATGCACAGGCCGACGAAAAGTATCATAGGGCCACCGTTTCACAGGTGCAGCTTTGTTCGTACTATACAGGCTATATTGCAATAGCGTCATTACGCGATGAGTATAAACAAAAAATGGGAGACCAATACAGCCTAAAAGATTTCCATGAAACGTTTTTGAGTTTTGGCAGTTCCCCTGTTAAATATATACGCGAAAGAATGTTAGTACAATAGCTTCACATGCTAACGGACTAAATTCTCAGATTTAACCAGAGAATTTATTTGTAAGATAGCTAACGGTACCGGGCAGAAACACCTTCGCCATGGTATTCAAAATTGTAAATCTTTAAATTTTAATTTGTTGCATGCGCAGCCGGAAAAAATAGGAAGCTGCGAGCAACGCCAGGAACAGCAGGGGCGCTATCCACGGTGTGCCGGTGGCGAGGTGTGTCCACGCCGCTCCGATAAACACAAATGCGAATCCAGCATAAGCCCACTCTTTTAGCTTGTCCGACAAGGGTGCAACAAGCACGACTGCCCCCAGGCCCTTGGCCACACCGAGCAATACGACAAAGTAAAGCGGTATTCCCAGTGACTTAAAACTTTCCATCAGTTCCGGGTTGCGACTCAAGTACATCACTGCGCTCAACAACATTCCGGCTGCCACCAACCCGGTGGTGATCCAGTAAATAATTTTATCTCGTTTCATAATCCATCGATTTTGTTTTTGCAAAATTGGAGAGGAGGGAGTTTCCTTTTGTGATGGATTTCCTTTTGGAAACCAGTTTCCATGAAGAAACTAATTTGATGATCAGCCTGTTTACTTTGAAATTGCAAGCTATGAATGACGTACCCGAAACTCTTGTTCAAACACCTTCGATCAAGAAGAACGACTGTGAAGGCAATCACCACGAGCGGCTTATGGGCATGCGGGATGCCATCGATGTATTGAGCGGCAAATGGAAGATCCAACTCATTGGTACATTGCTTTTCGGAGGTAAGATGCGCTTCATGGACCTGTTGCGTCAGGTGGATGGCATTGCCGCTAAAATGCTTTCGAAAGAGTTGCAGGATCTTGAGTCACACCAGCTGGTGAAACGTACTGTGATGGAGACTAAGCCCATCACTGTGGAGTACGAGGTCACACCGTATGGAAGATCGTTGGAAACGTTGGTTAAAGAGATTGCCCACTGGGGATTAGACACATCGGAGGAAGATGATGCGGGAGTAGTATTGTGAAATCTTGACTTCCGAATTTCGTTACTGCGTTAGGCTTATCATTCGAAATTGACTTCGCGCAATGTGTCGGAAACGGACAATCTTTTTTAGAAATGAACATCGGTAATGTAAGCGACGGTGTAAAATGTTATGCACACCACGTTACCTATTGCCAATCAAGGGTTGAGTTAGAATAAAATCCCAACAAGGTACTTCACATTGCAAGATTCATCAGCGTAAAATGCAGTTGGCATGATTGTGTTGTGAATAGAGATTTCAACCTGTAGTAATATAAAACGCCTATGCTATTCAATTACTTTATAATCGCATTAAGGAATATCAGGCGATCAGTTTCCTACACGCTTATCAATGTTTCAGGCCTTGCTTTGGGGATAACCTGTGCCCTCCTGATTTTTTCGTTGGTAGTCCATCACCTGAGCTTCGATAATTTTCATACCGAATCTGACCGTATTTATCGCTTTGTAACAGAGCAGCATCGGGACCAGGTGAGCTACTCCCGAAGCGTACCACCAGTCTTTGGTAAAGCATTTCGCGATGACTATACTTTTGGCGAAAAGGTAGCGCGTATATGTACGCTGACGGAACAATTGATAACGTTAGAAGAAGACGGTGACGTAAAAAAATTCCAGGAAGAAATATCCTTTGCCGAGCCTGAGTTTTTTGATATTTTCAATTTTCAGATTGTTTCGGGCAAACAAGCAACTATTCTACGGGAGCCAAATACAGCGATTATCAGCGAGCGAATTGCTAAAAAGTATTTTGGTAGCGGATCACCGATCAACAAGACGTTCCGCTTTAACAATGCCATCGATTTCAAGATCACAGGTGTGCTGGAAAATATTCCACATAATACGGACTTGCGTTCCGAGATCTATTTTTCGTACAGCACAATGAAACAGTATAACCCCTGGTATGCTGCGGACGATGCATGGGGTGGCATTACCACAGACATCCAAACCTTTGTCCGGCTACAACCCGGTGTTGTTCCTGCTGAAGTTGAGCCTGCTCTGCCTGCGTATGTAAAGAAATACCGGGCGGAGAGCAAAAATGTTCATCATTATAAACTTCAACCGCTTGACGATGTCCACTTCAACGCCAGGTACGAGGGAAAAATAGAAAAAAAAATTCTCTGGGTGCTTTGCGTAATTGGCTTCTTTCTAATTTTTACAGCGTGCCTGAACTTTATTAACCTCGCTACTGCACAGGCGATCAATAGGTCGAAGGAGGTAGGTATACGCAAAACATTGGGGAGTGTACGGGCCCAATTGTTCTGGCAGTTCACAACAGAAACAGGTGTCATTGTGGTGCTGGCATCCTTGCTGGCTTTTTGTATGGCGTATGCTTCGGTACCCTTTGTCAATGCATGGTTTAATACGGGTATAACCTACGCGTTGTTTTATGACTTTCACCTTCTCGTATTTTTCATGCTTCTAATCTTGATTGTTACATTTTTGGCGGGCGCGTATCCGGGAATAGTCCTCTCCGGATTTAAACCTGTGCTTGCCTTGAAAGGAAAGCTCTCGGACGTGCGCGCTGGCAGCTTTAACATAAGAAGGTTCCTGATCACTACTCAATTTGCTATATCGCAGGTTTTGTTGATCGGACTGATCGTCATAGTTTATCAACTTAAGTATTTTAAGCAATCCGATATGGGATTCAACCAGGATGCTATTGTTATGATTCCGATAGGATCCCAGGACATGAAAATGAATACCTTGAAAGATCAGTTTTTACAAATACCTCGGGTAGAAGATGTCACGATCTGTTTTTCGGCACCCGCTTCCCATTCCGAATGGAAGACATCGATTTGGTATGACAACCGAAGCGAAATGGAGAACTTTTCCGCCAGCTTCAGAGGAGCTGATGAACGTTACGTTTCAACGTTTGACATTAACCTTGTGGCCGGAAGAAATTTAGCACCCTCAGATACGATCCGGGAATTTCTGGTGAATGAAAAATTTGTTCAAAAGCTTGGTCTTTCCTCACCGGAAGATATTCTCGGTAAAACACTCTCCATACTAAATGGTACACGGAAGGGGCCTGTAATCGGCGTTGTTGCAGACTTCCACGACAAATCTTTTCACTCGGATATCAGCCCGGTATTTATTTCCACTGCAAGGGAAAATTATCATGAGTACGCCGTCAGGATAAACATGAGTGATGCGAGCGATGCCCTGGCCGCCCTGGAAAAAACGTGGAGTAATATGTATCCCGAATTGATCTATGATTACGATTTCCTGGATAAGCAGACCGCTGAATTCTATGAGGCAGAGGAAACCATGCTGAAGCTGATCCAGATATTTTCATGTATTGCGCTCTTCATAGGGTGTATGGGGCTCTATGGATTGGCGTCCTACATGGCTGTTCAGAAAACGAAGGAAATAGGCATACGTAAAGTGCTGGGTGGAAGCATATCGCATATACTTTGGATTTTTGGAAAGGAATTCTCACGGCTCGTTGTCATTGCCTTTTTAATTGCCGCACCCCTAGGCTGGTGGTTGATGTCACGATGGTTGGAAACTTATGCGCATCGTATTGGCATGACCCCGTGGATTTTCGTACTTGAGATTTCAATAATATCGCTGGTGGTTCTTTTAACCGTGGGATATCAATCCATCAGGGCAGCATTGATGAATCCGGCGAAGTCGTTGAGGACCGAGTAATATTCAGATTTGCTATATGCCGAAATACCAAACGGACATTTCCTGTCCGCTTCCGTAAAATAGTTCCTGTATGGCTATCATTAGTACAATGGAATGGTCAATTCTTATACATATATCTCAAGGAAACTTCATGTGATTCGAAATCAAGTACGGAACATCAGCGAAGGTGAATCCATAGCTTGTGAATTCACAAATTGAGACGATTTGATAAATTTATACAAATGCCACAGCCATGGAACAAACAATTTCCCAACAACCAAAATGGAGTCAGAGCAATCTGATTGCATTTCGATTTTTCTTTGCCTACTTTTTCCTTTACATATTTCCTTTCCCGTTGGGCTTCATTCCATACTTCGGTGTGTTACTTCAACCCTTGTTTGATTTATTGTTTAGCACCATCAATGAAATCTCAAAGATTTTTTTCGGCAGTGTCGTATCCGCAGGCGCTAGTGGAAGCGGTGATTCAGCATTCAATTACTCGCGAGTTTTTTTATTTGCATTCTACTCCATTATCATTACGATAGGCTGGTCTTTTCTTGATCGCAAAAGAAATGATTATGAAAAATTATTGTACTGGTTATCGATTCTACTCCGGTATTACTTAGCTGTAGCTATGCTTAGTTATGGTCTGGCTAAAATTTTTAAGACCCAATTTCCTTTCCCATCCCTTGAGCGCTTGAACCAAACCTATGGGGAATCATCGCCAATGGCATTGCTCTGGACTTTTATGGGATACTCTGCCGCGTATAACATTTTTACTGGCCTCGGTGAGTTCATCGGAGGGTCTCTACTCTTCTTTAAAAGAACCCGTTTATTGGGAGCCTTAATTGTGATAGCTGTCATGAGCCATGTGGTAGTGCTTAATTTTGCGTACGATGTTCCCGTCAAATTGTTCTCACTTCATCTTCTGGCCATGGCTATTTTTCTTGCAGTACCGGATGTAACCAGGTTAGTAAAATTATTTTTATTGAATGAGCCAGTTGAGGCCGAGCCTATAAAACCGATTTATAACAATACAAAAACCAGATGGATGTATATGATTGGGAAAGGACTTTTGATCATCTATATCGTGGTGGCGGATATAATGGGGAGTATGGAAGAACGAAAGCACCAAAAAGAATACTTTAAGACTGTTAAGGCCAATCAATCTTTAGGGGGCGAATATGAAGTAGCAACCTTTATACTGAATGGTCACAATATACCTTCAGATTCGATGGTCACCCGCCGTTGGAAAAGAATTTTGATCAATGAAAGAAATGCCATTATCGAAACAGTGGATGGTGCTGCTATTACCTGGCTTTGTCATGGAAATCTAAACTATAAGAAGATGATGTTAATTTCTCCTGACCTATCCACGACGGGAAATTTTAGGTTTCAGGATCGAGATACCACATTAATCATCCAAGGAATTTTCAACGTGGATTCTGTCAAAATTATTGCTAATCGAAAATCAAACAATCCATTTTTACTTGTAGACAGGGAATTTCACTGGATAAGTGAATTTCCTTTTTTCCGATAACGACCAGTTAAATAGTCTGTAAAAAGATTTACAATTCTTAGGAGACTTTTTCCTACAATAGCGCATGCGTTTGGAAATGCTATTTTTACTCCAACCGGAAATTCGGTTAAGAAATTTGCCGATTGATATTAATAATTTAAAACAGATCATAACTGCAACGGTTGAAAAGCTTAAAGCGATGGGAGCGAAGGAATACGAGCCGATCACGAAACGCGAAGAGGGCTTCATTACCGCTTCCGTGGTCGGCCCCTTTGGTAATATATTGGGTGTCATGTATAATACCCACTATCTCGAGATTTTGGCGTCAACAAAAAATGCTTGATCCAAGCATGCGTTGATGAGGAAATGTCGGGAAATAGATTAATCAATTTCTGAAAAAAATTTTCTTCGGCTGTCCAATTTCTTTACTTCCAGTCATTGTTAGGGTGTACTTCAAACATTCAATAACAATTAAAATTAAAGAAAATGAAACAACGAATCAATGTTCACCAAAAAGGCCAGAACGCCATGAAGGCGATGTATGGTATTGGGGCATACCTGGCTAAATCGTCAATCGAACAGCCGCTTTTAAATTTAATTTATTTCAGAGTGTCGCAAATAAATGGTTGTGCCTATTGCCTTGATATGCACTCAAAAGATTTGTGCGCAAGGGGCGAAACGGAACAACGTCTTTATGTTTTGGCGGCGTGGCGTGAAGCACCTTTCTACAGCGAACGTGAACGCGCTGCACTCGCGTGGGCCGAAGCCGTTACAAAAGTGACGGAAGGACATGTGCCGGATGAAATTTATGAAGAAGCACGACAGCAATTTTCGGAGGAAGAATTGATTGATTTGACATTAGGGGTTTTGGCCATTAACAACTACAATCGCATTAATATTGCCTTCCGTGCCACGGCGGGAACTTACAAAGTCCGGGAACATGAAATGGCAGAAAAATAGCATTTAATTTAGGAGGAAATAGTTAGTGCGAATTCATTCGACGGCGTAGCGTGTCAATGTCCTTTAACACATTTGCTGTTTGAAATGCATCAAAGCACAACTATTTTCTTCCTATTTCGCTTTTCATAATGCTGCTTTAAATAAATCTTAAATTTGAAAAGGTCGCTATCCTTCGAGCTTGAACTCATCGATAAGTTCATTAAGCTGGCGTAGAGGTTGCTTAAAACTTTTCCTGTTTTCTGAGCGGATAGCCAACCCACAGCTAATAATGCTGATCACAAAAGTTATTATGGCACCTGTCAGATGTTCCGCTGCACCACCCGGCACATATAGTTTGAACGTAAGGAAAATACCGATAACTGTACTAAGTGGTATAAGCACAAGCTCGTAGCTTCTTTTAAACTTATAAAAGTTTTGCAAATGCGTTAGTTGCTGGCGAACATAATCGTATAACGACGTTCCGCTATTTCCTCGTGCAAGTTTTGTAACAGCTATTTGTTTGAATTTCTTCATGAGCATGATGGTGAAAGGAAGAAACAAAAGAATTCCCGCCATACTGAACAAGAGTGTTTCCATATCTGACCCGTATTTAATCATCACATGACTTAATAGCGCGTATACGACAATCTGCAAGACAAATGCGGCCCAGAAATACTGCATAGCGGTGTTCAGATGCTTTTTGGTTCGGGACCTGATTATTTTTTCAAGCGTATCGTAATTGTAGGCCTGGGGGACCGAAACAGTACGCTGGTTTTCATCCCACACTTTCTTTAATTCATCAAAGGTTGACATCTTCTATGGATTTAATTTTTTTCTTCAATTCTATTTCCAGTTCTTTTTTTATTCTCACCAGTCTCACGCTTACGTTGGATTTGGACAGCCCGGTGACGGAAGCTATTTCCTCATAGCTCAGATTCTCCAGGTATAGCAGCACGATAGCTTTGTTGACAGGCGGTAGCGTGGCGATGGCTTCAAACAGCAAGGTGATCGACTCATCTTTGTTTCTCGAAGGTGTATCGGCAATTTGATGGTGTGTAAGCGAAAGGGATTCATTTCTTTTTTTCTTGTCGTTGCGTTTATAAGTAAGGGCCGTATTCAGACAAACACTGTACATCCACGTCGAAAATTTCGCGCGTCCGTCAAAGCTCTTATAAGACCGCCACAGCTGGTACATCATCTCCTGCAACACGTCCTCGCGGTCGCTAACATCCGAGAAGTATAGTCTGCACACTTTATGCGCTATGCCCAGGTTTTGGTTTAACTGCTGAATAAAAGATTCATTTAGTGGATCAGCCATTGTTGCATTTTAATTGCTATTGTATTAGTAACATCAATAGTCAAAAAACTACAAGAAATTTCTGAAAATTGACTTAATGCGCATGACAATCTTTCAAAAAGAAAGTCAGAATAATAATTGATGGTGTACTCTTTAGGTAGCGCGTTTGGCTGATGTTCTAATTTTTGCGCTGATTAAGTGTGTAAAATAGCAGGCTTCTGCAATCAAAGTTTCTCTGCTTGTCTATCTAAAGACTGGGTGCTAATCCACTTTACATCACCTTCACTACTGAAAAAGAAATATTTTGAATCTGGCGAAAAGTAGGGGCAATACTCGCGGGTTTTCGTATTTAAGTTTTTTCCGAGGTTAGCGGCCTGGAGCCATTTTTTATCGTCGCTCAGTTTGGAGCAATAAAGATCTGCACCACCAAAAGTATCTTTCCGGTTTGAAGAGGCAAAAACGATGACGTCTTCTTTAGCCGAAATACCTGGATCATACTCTGATTTTTCGGAATTGACGGCAGAACCTAGATTCACCGGTATTGTATATTGCTCGTTCGCCAGTCTGCTTACATATATATCTTCCTCGCCAAAGCCGCCTTTTCGCGATGAGGCAAAATAAAGATTCCCATTTTCCGAAAAAGAAATATAGAATTCACTGCTGTCGGAATTCACGCTTTCCAAATTTTCCGGTTCTGACCAGCGTCCATCCGCTGAAGGTGTGATAAACCAAATGTCATAGTCAAATAAGGTATCAGATTGTGTTTTGGGTCTATTGGAGATAAAATAAAATTTGCCATCAGGACCAAATGCAGGATCAGCATTTGAAAAGCCGGTTTCTGTTAATGGCGCCAGTACTGGTTCCGTCCATTTTCTTCCTTCATGATGCGTAGCATAAATTCTCAATTGTTTATTTATTGACCTTGTAAAGTAAAATGACTTACCGTCTGGAGAAAAGGCAGCGTTAAAATCAAGAGAGTCTTTTGAAACAAGGCCAGGTAAAAAACGAATTGCAATTGAATCCGGAAGGGGGTCCGGATACGGAATATCCATGGCTGTTTGCGCATCATTATGCGCAGTTGTGCATGATGAAAAAACACAACTGAACATCAGACAAGTTAATGCAAGAACTATCGAAGTTTGTCGAATATGCGTCACGTATTTTGTGTTGAAAAATTTTCGTCAAATTGGTTATAGGCGCTTCACATACAGGTACTCTAATCGTTATGTGATTTTAAATAGCTGCAATACTCACAATTTTCTTGGTTCTATAGTTATTTTATTTTATGGGATGTATTAGTCCAATTCCATTCCCATGTGACACCATTATCGGGTGAGAATGCCTGGCTCCACACGGGATTATCTTTATCGGTTTTATCCCATAAAAACATTACCAATACCGGTTTACCCTGAAAAATATCTTTGCAATAAAACCTGCCGATGTTTCCTTCAAATGAGCCTACGACAGGAGGGTCCAATACGCCTTGGTTACTGTCAACCCAATATAGGCTCCATAATTTGGTTTTCGGGTTGAACAACCGAAGCGTTAATCCTTCAAAAGGTTTTCCATCAAAGGTGGCTTTGTAAATATCCATGTTTCCAATTCCATTTAATATCATTCCGTAATTTTCATCTTTCGATTCAAACTCTTCCCATTCCGTGCTGTTATTCAACCTTGTTTTGAGCCTCTGATTATGCATATTCCATTTTCCGACCAAAAAATCGAAATCATGTTGTGACGAAGTTTTAGAAGAAACAATCTCAAGGTCTCCCGTTGAAGTAATTTTGGCATTCGTCAGGGTGGCTTTTGGAAAAAAGGGCTGAGCTTGTGTTAACGAAATCTGGAATACTGATGCTATTGCCAATGCAACTATCCAAGGTTGTGACGTACGTTTCATTTGTTTTGTATTAGTTGATTTTTATTTGCTGCTAATTTCTTTAATACGGGTCCAATTCAGCCGGGGTTTTCTTTCAAACGGCTTTAATTTTGAAACCGACAGTTAGCATGAAAGAAACAAATTTTAATTCCTTAACGCTTTAAGAAAATTGCTCAATTTTAGAAGAAACTAGGTGAATATGATCGCAATCCTGAAAATTTTGATCCGTCGATTTAATTTGATCCGTCGATTTAAATAGAACTCATCTTTTGACTCTTCTAAGTTTGTAGGTGGGATTACACAAAAGTTGGATTCTTAATAACTCAATCTCCTTGGGACTCGCAATCAGGCTTAGGCTACGCGTTGGAATCCCTGATTTCATTGAGCTTATGGCTACATGTTTTTGCGAAAGGATTGTATAGAATCATTGGGCGGAGCTAGACCAGCACTGGAATGTAAATTCGACTCGATGGGAACCTCAATTTATTATATGGCTGGATAATATTGACGCATTTTTCAAAAATGCGAGTGTTACACCTGGTGGTTAGAGTATGAAAACTCAACGGTAGCGTCTATCCTTCGCCATTTTATATTTTATCACACCTGAATTACATCGGAAATCATTTTAACTTTGCGGTCCGGGTAAAAAAACCAGGCGGTTACGATTATCTATATGGAACTCACGAACGGCGCAAGTAATATGTTCCTGGAAAAACTTAAGAAGGAGGTTAACGACAACCTGACCAACGATCAGTTTAGCGTGGAAGAGTTGGCTAAAAATATAGGGATGAGCCGCTCCCAGCTGCACCGCAAACTCAACATGGCGACAGGGAAATCGGTGAGTCAATTTATACGGGAATACAGACTTCAGCGCGGTATGGAGTTGTTGAAAGAAGGCGTGTTAACCGCAGCGGAGGTTTCAGATCGGATTGGTTTTGGAAGCGCTACCTATTTCAATAAGTGCTTCAATGAATTTTACGGATTTCCTCCGGGCGAAGTCAAAAACAAAATGGCGGAAAATCCCAACGCGCCTGGTCAATTCAACCCTGTTCATTCACCCGCTTTAAATTCACCGGCGAGAAAACACTTTTCCCTAAAGTTAATTACGGGCGCCGCTGTATTAGCGGTGATGGTGTCGGTATACCTAAATTATGCTAACCGGGATGAAGTTGTAATTGACCGAAAGGATAAATCCATCGCCATACTTCCTTTTAAAAATCTCAGTGAAGATCAGCGCAACGAATATTTTAGCGAGGGTGTTATCGAGGCCATTCGAACTGCTCTCTCGCAGATAGACGAACTTCGTGTTATTTCAAGAACGTCGGTAGAGCAGTACCGGGAGAGTGCTAAATCTGCCCGCGAAATTGCTCATGAACTTGGTGTTTCCACGTTGCTGGAGGGAAGTATACAACGAGACAATAATAGAGTAAGAATAGATGTACGCCTGGTTGATGGCGTGGCCGAGGAACAAGTGTGGGCTAAAAGTTACGACCGCGAACTAGAAGATGTTTTTGCCATCCAGAGCGAAATTGCTAAACAGGTAGCGAATGAACTCAATGCCACACTTTCCCCGGAAGAAAAATCGAAACTTTCGCAGACAGATACGGACAACCCGAAAGCTTATGACTTATATTTAAAAGCAATCTACGAATACAGGACGTATACCAATAAAGGATTACACAATTCCATTGATCTGCTTACCCAAGCGGTCGCGTTGGATTCGAATTATGCCCGTGCATATGCTTTCCTGGGCAACAGTTACATAGGACTAGCCGCCATTTTTTCGGCCGAGCTAAGCGCACTGGAGGCTTTGCAGAAAGGGAAACCGTACATTGATAAAGCATTGGCTCTCGATCCTCACCTTGATGAGGCCCATATGCTGTTGGCATTTTATCGCTTGTACAATGATTGGGATTTCGAGGGCGCGGAAGCAGAATACAAATTGGCTATTGGTTCCGACCATCCCGATGCCCTGGCGTTGTATAGCGATTATTTAAACTTTACCTCACGGCATGATGAAGCGATGGCATTTGCGGACCGATTAAATGAAAAAGATCCTTACTACCCCAATAGCCGGATAATTTTATCGTATGTCTACAATGGCCGGTTGGATGAAGCCCTGGCATTTTCCGAATCCAGGTTAAAGATGTTCAATAACTATTATACGTTTGACTCTCGTGGTTTTCTGTTGCTCAACATGAAGCGATATAGAGAAGCCATTGTTTATTTTAATAAAGCGATCGCTTTGGAAGGAATCCGGTATCCGCGCATGTTGGGATGGATGGGTGCAGCTTACGCCAAATCAGGCGAGCGAAATAAAGCTCAGGAAATTATTGATGAACTAAAAAAGCGATTGGAAAAAAACGAGGAGGGATCCATTGCTTTTTTTATTGCGGTGATATATTCCGCATTAAATGAAAAACCGTCGGCCCTCTCGTGGCTAAAGACTGCGTATAATTCCCATGACATGGAAATGCCCTGGCTCATGACAGAGCCTCAATTTTATAACCTGCATAAAGAGCTGGAATTTCAGCAGCTCGCCAGGCAAATAGGTTTTCCATCACATGTTGCGGACTAGCTTTGCACCGAATCTATCGCAGTGAATAGTTAAACGTCAAGTTAAGGCTAATAATAATTAAGGCTATTCAATAAATTCTCGCTCCCTGAATCCAGGGTCGTATCCATTTTGTATCAACTTTTTTCAATCCATTCAACATGCTTTAAAGCTTTAAAAAAAAATTTAAAGTCTTTGCAACATTTGTTGAACTCGGATTATCAGGCGTCAAGTCATCTTTGCTTTGTAGAAAGTGGACTGAAGTCGATGGTCGATAGTCCATGGTCTATAGTAACCTGCCAATTTCTGGTGGAGTGATTAAAAAAGACAAACATAAAACCGCGCACTCACAACAATGGACTATCGACCATGGGCTATGGACTTCGTCAATCTAAAACTTTATAACAAAATAAACTCACAACCCATCCCTATGAAAAAAACCATCTTCCTTCTCTATGGCGTTATCGCGTACGTCATTTTCTTTGGAACATTCTGTTATGCAATAGGTTTCGTCAGCACGCTGCTGGTACCAAAACACATTGATAGCATACCACAGTCGCCGCTAAGCTACGCGCTGGTGGTCAACGCTGGTCTTCTTGCGTTGTTTGCCCTTCAGCATAGCATCATGGCGCGGCCAGGGTTCAAACGGTGGTGGACGAAATTTGTACCGGAGCCCATCGAACGCAGCACGTACGTGTTATTGGCCAGTTTATGTTTGTTGATTCTTTTCTATTATTGGCAGCCAATGGGCGGAGTTGTATGGCAAGTGGAATCTGAAACACTGCAAATCATTCTCAAATCACTTTGTCTGCTGGGTTTTGGGATTGTTTTGGTCAGCACCTTTCTCATCAATCATTTTGACCTGTTTGGCTTGCGGCAGGTATGGTTATACTTCACAGGAAAAAAATATGAGCCTCTTCCTTTTAGAACACCTTTCTTTTATAAGTATGTCCGCCATCCCCTGTATCTGGGATTTATGATTGCATTCTGGTCAACTCCGATCATGACAGCAGCCCACTTATTTTTTGCTTTAATGACAACAGGATATATGCTAACAGCAATACAATTTGAGGAAAATGATTTGATAAAACATTTTGGTATAAAGTATCGGGAATACAGACGGACAGCTCCGATGCTGATTCCTTTTATGAAGATGAAAAGTAAAAAATTGAATCCGAAATAATGCGGGGAACCACAGAGGCGCGAAGGCGCAGAGAAACGCTAGAATCAGTTCCTCTTGCATTTCCTCTGCGTGCATTTTCCTCCGCGTTCTCTGCGGTAAAAAGTCAGGTCAGAGTCTTCAACACGAAATACTGTTAAGCGCAGAGCCCGCAGAAGAATACGCTCAGAGCGGCGCAAAGACGCTGTACAAATAAAAAATTCATTAAAATGCAGGGACACATGATTTTTAATCCTAAGCCCCAGGTGAAATCCACGTTATTCCTTTTGGCTTTTTCATGTTCTACAATATGTTCTTTTGGCCAACTATACATTAAAGGGAAAATAGCTGACCAACAACAATTTTTGCCTTCGGTAACAGTCCTCCTTCTCCGCTTAGATTCCGCTATAGTGAAAGGGGCTACAACGGATAGTACAGGCGCATTTATTTTCGAAAGTGTTGTGCCGGATCACTACTTGATTTCCGCATCAATGGTGGGATACGCTAAATTTTTTTCAGAGCGCATTTCAATGGAGGATAAGAATGTTATTCTCCCACAAATAATTCTTGCAGAAGTGGCTACTGCATTAGGCGAGGTAGTAATAAAAGAAGAAAAACAACTATTTGATCAAAAAATAGATAGGTTGGTAATCAATTTAGAAAGCAGTATAACTTCATCAGGCAATACCATTCTGGAGGTGCTTCAAAAGTCTCCCGGCATTGTCGTGAACAGGCAGAATAACAGTATCACCATGAATGGAAAGTCCGGTGTCCGGGTTATGATCAATAATAAAGCCATGCAATTACCGTTGGATGTTGTTGTTCCGATGCTGGACGGGATGAACGCAGCGAGCATCGAAAGAATAGAACTCATCACTACGCCTCCTGCAGAATACGATGCAGAAGGAAATGCAGGAATTATTCATATCGTGACGAAAAGGAATGAAGACTTCGGAACCAGCGGTTCTTTGGGACTCACAATAGGAGCAAAATGGGCAGAGACGTTCGGCGGAAATTTTAATCTAAACCATCGAACCAAAAATTTCGCATATTTTCTTGACTATGCATTTTTGAGAACTCACAATCTGCATATCGCGAAAATGGAAAGAAGATCTTTGAAAAATGAGTTTATTCAAACGGTGGATGATTACAGTCATAGGGAGAATATAACTAATCAGCAAAACCTCAATGCCGGATTTGAATGGAAGCTTAGTGAAAATACGTTGCTGAACGTATTGTTTACCGGCTATAGCAGAGATTGGGATTTGAGTGCATATACCTATGATAATAATCACGTTGCGGTAGATTCGACAGTTGCTACACAAATGGATATTCATGAATCCAATATCTGGCAAAGCGCCACCGGATCAATTGGCCTTCAAACAAAACTTAATACAAAAAGCGAAATCAGTTTTAACCTGGATTATCTGTATTATCATAACAATAACCCGTCCGATTATAATAATGAAATGTTCTATGAACAGCAAAATTCTAATGTGGAGAAAATTGATTTAAAAAAAACCACACCTATTCAGTTTTTTGTTGCCAAAGCAGATTACCGAAACAATGTTTCATCGTCATTCACGTGGGAAGCAGGTATAAAAGGAGTAATCTCAACCCTTGATAACAATGTTTTGGTACAGCGAGTGGTAAACAATGTATGGACAATAGATCCAACCTTTACTTCATATTCAACCCTTAACGAACAGGTAAGTGCTGGCTATGTTTCAACAAAATGGAAGCCTGGAAGGAAATGGCAAATTAACGGTGGCCTTCGATACGAATACACGCATACTTCCATTAGCACGCCCATTCAGAAAGATCTGGTTAAAAGGCACTATGGTTATTTTTTTCCAAGCCTTTCGGTAAAGAAGACCCTTCATACCGAAAAGGACTTTCAATTTTCTTATACGCGACGAATTACAAGGCCTACCTACAATGATATAGCACCATACGTATTTTTTTGGGGGCCAAATACTTTTTCTGCTGGAAATACGACTCTTTATCCCGCTGTTGCGGATGCTTTTATGATGGGCTACCATGTAAAACAATGGATTATTTCGCTGCAATTCAGTCACACTCAAAAAGAAATTACCATGTTGCAACCCGAAGTTGATCCACAGTCAAACAACCTTACCTATCGATCTCAAAACTTAAAAAATTTGAATACGATCGGGTTGACCAATTCCTATTCCATCAACTTCGCTTCCTGGTGGGAAGTACAAAGCAACCTAACTGCGCAGTATCAGATTGCCAAGACCTCGCACCTCCTAAATAATGTCACATTATATCTGTATGGGTTGAACATTAATGTGGTGAACACAATCAAGCTTCCCAAAGATTTTTCAATCGAAGTATCCGGAACGTATCAATCCAAATCGCTTTCCGGCATATCACAATTTCTGCCCGTTGGATCGCTTAATGCTGGCATTCAAAAAAACCTTGGCGAAAAGGGAACATTGAAATTATCAATGGATGATATTCTCTATACTAATTATTGGAGGATCAAGACTAACTCGACCGAGAATAATCTTGATTCCTATTTTACCTACAACTGGCATAATCAATTCATCAGGCTAACCTACACCCGCAATTTAGGTAACAATAAATTGCGCTCGGTAAAGTTGAAATCAGGGTCTGAAGAAGAGAGGGGACGAATTAATTAATTTAAAATGCAAAACGAGAAAGTTGAGCTAAAGAATTTTATTACGCCCTTTCAGGCTTGGAAGCCGTCTACACCATTAAGGCAGGACTTCATCCTGCTTAATGATTACTGAAAGGAATATTTGCTTATATCACCTTAAGGATATATTGCAAAATCATGCGCTGACGCAATCGGCCCCTTACAATGTCGTATTTACGTACCTGTTAACAGCTTTACTAGCGATAAGTTTACACAATATTAAACAGGGATGAAGTGAATTTCAGTAACCTAAGGCGGGTTCAATACGTACGAAATTTGTATGCAAATGAATCAGAACGAAGTTGGCATCCGAAAAGTGGTCGAAGTGTGGGTGAAAGCCATCCAGGACCATGACATAAAAGGAATTCTGGCACAACACACGCACGACATTGTTATGTTTGATGTACCTGTTCCGTTGCAAAATTTGGGACTTGAAGCATACAAAAAAATGTGGGATGTATTTTTCCAATATAACCAGGGCGGCGAGGATTCATTCGTGTTGGTTGACTTGAAAATCACCGCGAGCGATACCGTAGCCTTTTGTCATGCGCTTCTAAAGATTGGAGGTACCGAACCAGAATGTCGCCTGACCATCGGATTGAAAAAAATTAATGGGATATGGTATATTGTGCACGAACATCATTCGGCTCCATTTGCCCTCCCCGACGAAAAGGAAACGGAGCACATATAAAAACGATAGGATGGAAACTAAAGCTGAAAACCCAACCGTTGAACTAGCCCAATCGTTACCATCGTCTTCCACCTGGCAGGCGCTGAAAGATGCGATTCGCGGCACCGAAGCGGATTATACAAAGATTGATCTTAAAAGAGCGATCTTCCTCTTGGCGGTACCCATGATCCTGGAATTGATCATGGAGTCCACCTTTGCTATCGTTGACATTTTTTTTGTGGGCAAGCTTGGTGCTTCGGCAGTTGCCACCGTCGGACTTACAGAGACGTATCTGTTCTTATTATATTCCCTTGCCATGGGTCTTGCCATGGCGGTCACAGCCATAATTGCTAGAAGGATCGGAGAGGGGAATAGGGAAAGTGCTGGCGCTTCAGCGGTTCAAGCTATTATTATCGGGCTTCTTTGTTCGGTCCCATTTGCCATTGCCGGCATTTTCTTTTCTAAAGAATTGCTGGCTCTGATGGGTGCCGACGAATGGAGCATAGAAAATGGATATCGCTACACCCAAATAATGCTTGGGGGAAATTTCGTAATTGTGCTACTATTTGTAATAAACGCGATTTTCCGTGGTGCAGGCGATGCTGCCATTGCCATGCGTGTATTATGGATTGCAAACGGCATAAATATAGTGTTGGATCCGCTGCTGATTTTTGGATGGGGACCCATTCCAGCTTTGGGTATCGAAGGAGCCGCCATCGCTACGACCACTGGCCGGGGCGTTGGCGTGATGATCCAACTTTGGACGCTCTTCAAAGGGGGTAAGCACATACAGGTAAAACGATCGCAAGTTTATTGGGACGGCAAGGTTATGCTTAATATCGTTAAGACATCATTGGGTGGAGTGGGGCAAATGATTGTGGCCATGACCTCCTGGATTTTTTTGATGCGCATACTTGCCGATGTAGGCAGCGAAGCGGTCGCTGGCTCTACCATTGCACTGCGCATCATGATGTTTACCATGATGCCTGCATGGGGATTATCGAATGCGGCTGCAACATTGGTCGGGCAAAATCTTGGTGCCGGCAATCCGGAGCGCGCGGAATCGTCGGTCTGGAAAATAGGCGTCTATAATATGATTTTTTTGGCATTGGTTTCGGTTGTGTACTTCAGCTTAAACGAATCTCTCATGCGCCCTTTTACAGAAGATCCCCGTGTTATCTCCATCGGAGCTGAGTGGTTAAGGATTTTGTCATACGCCTACATTGTCTATGGGTGGTGGATGGTTTCAGTTCAGGCATTTAACGGCGCGGGCGATACAAAAACACCTACAAAGATCAACCTGGTTTTCTTTTGGTTAATCCAAATACCGTTGTGCTATTTTCTTGCTATATACCTTGACTGGGAACACTCGGGTGTATTTTGGGGAGTATTTGTGTCAGAAACTTCGGTTGGATTATTTACCCTTTGGCTCTTTTCCAGGGGCGGTTGGAAAACTGCAAAGGTTTAGGGATCAAATCGGCACGGCTATGGGTAGTGACTGTTTACTCCCCGTACAAAAGGCTGGAAGTTTGTAGGCACAGATCTCCAATACTCGCTAAGCCATCGCTTCTTTTCCCGGGATTTCTCCTTTGTCCTTCTTTTTATCGACAACGATCTGGGGAATCGCTTGATTAAAAATAAGCCCGATTTTCGCAGCATGTTCGGCGGCCTCCACGGTGTTATCCACAACGATCATCTCAACTTTATCCACCACAAGTTCTTTTGAAATTTCAATAGCTATTTTTTCGCGGTCAGCTAACTGAACATTCCGGATGTATATCGACAGTATCCGCCCTGGAAACTTCGTAACAATTTCCCTGTAAATTTTCGGATCGTCCTGACCTGAATCCCCAATCAGAACGAAGTTAAGATGCGGATAGGCCAGCAAAATGTTTTTAATCTCCTTGAACTTATGACCCATATGGTCTGAAATTTTCTTGTTCTCGTCCAATCCAAAATCGCGAAGCAATAAAGGTCCTTCCGGGATATCGTTTAGGTCTAGAAAATCAACCAGCAAATCATATAAGTTCCATGGACTGCTCGATACATAAAAAAAGGGATTATTCCGTTTGCCATTTCTACCCAACTGAAGTGATTTGTAAAATTTGGAAACGCCGGCAAAGGGAAGACGGGTGTGCGCGTTATGAAGAAATGTGTTGCGTGACATAGCCAGCAGGTTAGTAGCTGTTGTTTTAATAACGGTGTCGTCAATGTCGCTAATAATTCCGTATTCCGCATCTGCTGGAGGCACAAGAACGTATGCTGTGCTTTTTAATCCTGCTGAAAACGAGAAGGGTGCTTCGATAAGCTCAACTTCCAGCGGATGCCACATGTTTTTCCACGCCATCGGGACTTCCGTAAACAGATCTAAAGTAAAATACCCTTCATCGTCTGTTGTCACCAAATGCGGCCGTCCCTGAAAATCTATTTTTAAGCGAGCGTGTGGCACTTCATCGCTTTCAAAGCGTTTGTACATGCTGAGGAGATTGCTCCAAATGCTATCCTTGTCAGTTGATTTTCGGATCCCTTTATCCTTCAGGATCCGTCCTTTTACATACAACCGGGTTACAGTTCCGTAACTGCGATAGATGACAATCTGCAAGGGATCATCCGCATTCAGTCTTTTTCTCAACGCCAGAGCTAGTTCATCAAAGTTCCTTTCGATTCCCTGCGCCAATTTGGAAAAACGTTTTTTTAGTTCAGACATTTAGATTGTTTAAAACATTGCAGGTATTGTAATAGAAATCTTTCTATTCATTGGTCGAATTTAACATTTTAAAATAACGTGTCTAAGTGTGCTGAGAGATACTTGATTATGCGTTAGTGCACTTTCCTTTAGGGATGAGAAAAAACTTTTCGAAAGTAATAATTTAAAATGGAAGTTTAAGAAAGGTGGCTATTGCTTAGGCTGATATTGCTCCTTAAGATCGATGTTGGATGCTAAGGGATAATCGGTTATTGTTTACAGCTTTATTCCTTATCATTAATTATCCTTTAATATTTTTACAGGATTAGAACGTGCCGCCATGAGTGATGGAAATGCGATCGATATCATAGAAAGTGCAAAAGTTATAACGCCAGCAAGGATAAATAGCTCCGTAGATAAGTTTACTCTGTAAGCGAAGCCGCTCAGCCACAGGGTTAGCGAATACCAGCTTATGGGAACAGATAGGATAAAGGCTACGAGCGTGATTATAGCGAAACGCCGCACAAGGCTCAATAGCAGATCAACAATTCCTGCTCCCAGTATTTTACGAATGCCGATTTCTTTTTTCTTCAGATTGACGACATACATATTGAGGCCAATCAGCCCGGTCGCTGAAAGCATGAATACGACGAGTGTAAAGAAAATGATGAGTTTGCTGAACTTCCGCTCGAACCCGTAATTTTTTTCATTGAAGTCACCGAGAGATGTGTAAACAAAGGGAACTGACGGATCGAACTTTTCAAATTTATTTTTGATCCAGCTAACTGTGTTGTTAAAATCAGCCTGGTCCAAATTCACCGTGAGCATTCTGAAACGCCCAGGCACAATATGTATAACTAAAGGTTCAATTGAAGTGTGGAGGGTTTTGTAATGAAAATCTTTCATTACACCGACAATCTTGCCACGCATGTCGTTCTCATATCCTACCTCGAGACCGATTGCTTCTTCCGGATTCTTCAATCCTAAATGTTTGTAAGCTGCCTCGTTGATAATAAAACTCGCCGTGTCAGCAGCCAATGTTTTGGAGAAATCCCGGCCCGCAATAATTTTTATTCCATAGGTTTTGCAAAAATCGTGATCGGTATGGATCCTTTGCCACATCACTTCCTCCTTTCCCTGATCCTTATAAACGATATATCCCGAATGATACAACATGCCTCCTACCAGGTGGGAGCAGGCGGTTGCTGATTTTACATGACTGTGCTGCAAGAGGTCATTTTTAAACTGCTCATAATTGTGCTGCGATCCATCTGATAAAAGACTTATGTTCACCAAATGCGCTGCACTATACCCGACAGACTTATCATAAATAAAAGTCATCTGCCGGTTGATTAGCAATGCCCCTGTAATGAGCATGGTAGTGACGACGATCTGAAAAGCGATAAGGCCGTACCAAAGTCCTATACCACGGTTTAATTTAATGATTGAACCTCTTATCGCGAGAGCAGGTTTAACTCTTACAATCGTCCGTACTGGATAAAGGGTTACCATCAGCATGAGAAAAAAAACACCAGCACCGATTGCGAACCAGATCTTCAACCTGACGGATTTTGCAAGCAGAAGATCTTCACCAAGAAAATTGCTGATCACTGGCTGTAGCAACTCGACAATAATAATGCTCATCAAAAATGCAAGAATTCCATGAACAAGATTTTCAACAATAAATTGGGTTGCTAATTGTGTTTTACTACTTCCTATTGCCTGCCGGATGCCAATCTCTTTCATGCGACGTTCGGAACGCGCGATCCATAAATTGATATAGTTTACAGCTGAAACCAGTAGGATCAATATCGCCACACACGTTAAAATATAAATGTAGGTGATGTCTGAATTGGTTTGCCATTCATTTTGAAGGTGCGAGTGCAGGTGAATATCCGTAACAGGCTGCAGCGAAAAGTGATAAGACGCTTCGTCCGAAAGCGGAAGATTTTTCTGAGCGACCGCATTAATTTTGTTCTCCAGCGAACCCGGGTCCGCTTCTTCTGTAATTTTTATGTAGGAGTATAGGAAGTTGTTTCCCCACGTTGTCAGCATCTGATCTCCCCATAGCTTAGGGAGCGTATTCAGCGAGCAAATGAGATCTGCTTTGAAGTGTGCATTGGCCGGCATGTCCTTAATAACACCTGTGATCTCAAAATCAGCACCGAAGGTTACATTCGTCAACACTTTGCCGACGGGATCATCAGCGCCGAAATATTTTCTAGCAGTCGATTCCGAAATCACCACCATGTTAGGTCGGGTCAGCACCTGATTTGGATCGCCTTTTACAAAATCGAAAGAAAACACATTGAATATAGTTGCATCGGCCCATATAAAATCCTCTTCGGAAAAACTTTTAGTGCTTTCCTTTTCAATTAGCACGGAAGGCGATCGATAGCGAAACAACCGCGCTGCATGCGCAATTTCTGGTAATTGTCCGGGAAGGTTAGCAACTAATGCGCCGGAAGTCCATGCCATAGCATTATGTTGTGTACCGACACGTATATCAAGGACAATGCGATAAATGTTTTCAGGCTCGTCGTTGTAGCGATCATAGCTCTGTTCCTTATAGAGGTAAAAAAATAAAAGGGTAAAAGTGGCGATGCCTGCAGCCAGGCCTGTCAGGTTGACGAAACTCGTGACCCTATCTTTGAACATCTGGCGAAAAGCTATGAGGATGTATTTACCGGTCATATGCGTGCAGGAGGTTTAAGTGGTCAATGATTTGGGTACATTTTGCATGTATAAAAAGTGTACCAGTAATTTAAGGGTTTTGTTCCGTTAATAGTGCTTGCATTTTGATTGCTTGTTCGTTAACGAAACAATTATGTTCGAATCCGCGAATTATTTTGCCATTAAACGTTGGTTTTAGTAAGTCCTTTCTTTTTGTTTACTGACAATCAACGGAACTCTTTGGTAAGGCTTAGGCCATGAGTTGTGGGGTGCGGCTGTCATGAACCATGGAGGTTGTTGCAGAAGCGATATCCAAATGGATATGACTGGATGAACCATACTTTTTCAGACTAGTCAAAATGAGCATTTTAACATTTCAGTTGGAAAGGTATCGAAGGTCTTTGCCGATTTAGAATTTGTCAATTTTCATTTAAACCTATACATTTATTTAAGGGTCCCTGAAAAGGATTATACCCGCGCATCCAGTATGGTTTGTTTTACCAACCTAACACCTTAAGATGAAAAGCAAGCTTCATAATTATTATTTCATCATCCTTCTCATTGCCCTGTGCTGCTGCCAGGGGAAAAAGGATCAGGATGAATTTCAACGCGAATTGCAATCCATTAACCTGATGAGAGGTGAAATCACCCTTTGTGGTTCCGAGGAAGCTCAATTGGGGAAGGTGGACTTTAGTCTTTCATGTATTGAGAAGGTGCGCCAAAATTTCAATCTCGCAACATCCCTTCTCCATTCGTTTGAGTACCCGGAAGCAGAAAAAATTTTTGTAAAAGTAATTGACGAAGACCCAGACTGTCTGATGGCCTATTGGGGCGTGGCCATGAGTAACTTCCATCCATTGTGGGCCCCGCCAACAAAAGAGGAGTTAGAGAAAGGTTTTAAGACGATCGAGCTTGCGCGTACCATTGAAAGTAAATCTCAAAGGGAATCTGATTATCTGGAAGCGGTTGCCGTAATGTATGACGATTGGAATAAAGTTGATCATAAAACCCGGATTCTGAAATTCGAAAAAGCAGCTCAAAAAATTTATTCGAAATATCCTGATGATAAGGAAGCTGCTATATTTTATGCCTTGGCACTGCGCGCAGCATCCGATCCGACCGATAAATCATTCGTGAAGCAGCGAAAGGCTGGTGAAATATTGAATGCAATGTTTCCGAACGGATCAGATCATCCGGGAATTGCTCATTACCTTATCCATACTTACGACTATCCGGAGCTCGCCGAAATGGCGTTGCCTGCAGCAAGAAAATATGCAGCTATTGCAGCGACCTCAGCACACGCTTTGCATATGCCTTCTCATATTTTCATACGTCTTGGCCTATGGGATGAGTCGATACAATCCAATATAAATTCGATGACGGCTGCGAAGTGCTATGCCGAAAATTCGGGAATGAAAGGTCATTGGGATGAAGAAATTCATGGATTGGATTATTTGGTCTATGCCTATTTACAACAGGGGAGAGATGAAAAGGCGAAGGAGCAATTGGAATACCTTAGATCGATGGAAGTGGTGTTTCCGTTAAACAATAAGGTTGCTTACACATTTGCAGCAGTTCCCACCAGGTATGCGTTGGAATGCAAAAATTGGGAAGAAGCAGTAAATCTGGAATTGAAGTCCAATGACTTCCCCTGGGAAAAGTATCCCTGGGAGAGATCAATCGTTTCTTTCGGCAAAGCTCTGGGCGCCGCTCATATTCGAAACATGGAGGTGGCGAAAGCGGCATTAGCAGAATTGCAATCCAATCATACAAAACTGAAGGAGAAAAACAGTACCTACGAAGCTAATCAAGTGCAAATTCAGATCAAGGCGTCAGAAGGATGGATTAAATTTTCTCAGGGTCAAAAAGAAGAAGCTATAAGTCTGATGACTGCTGCTGCCGATATGGAAGATGCAACGGATAAACATCCGGTAACTCCTGGTGAAGTTCTCCCAGCAAGAGAATTACTGGGAGATATGTTTATGGAAATGGGCGAATTTAACAGAGCGCTCGAAGCCTATGAAGCAGATTTGAAACGGCATCCAGGAAGGTTCAATGGATTGTACGGTGCAGGTCTTGCCGCCAGGAAATTAGGGCAAACAGAAAAAGCGAGGACTTTCTTTAAACAGCTTTTAGCAACGGCTCAGCTATCTGACAGGAAAAGACCCGAGCTTGCGACAGCAGAATCATTTTTAAAACAAAATATTTAATTGCGTTTATTTGAAAATTTGGGCTGAAACCCAAAATAAGTCATACGAGATTGAAGACGTTTGTAATAAATGTGCCAATCACTCTTTGGTTGGAGCACTGGTTT
Source organism: uncultured Bacteroidota bacterium (assembly GCA_963837415.1). Taxonomy (GTDB): domain Bacteria; phylum Bacteroidota; class Bacteroidia; order Cytophagales; family Cyclobacteriaceae; genus Chryseolinea. The sequence continues at coordinate 86,838 of CAWING010000014.1, forward strand.
CCATATTTAACTAATGACAAAGATTCTTTGCGTTTTTTTTAAGATTAAAACATCCATATGTATTGCATTGGGAATTAAGCCTTTAATACTCTTCGTGATTCTTAGTCTTGTTGTCCACGCTTATGGTCAGGAAGCTAACCTATGTGTTGGGAAGTATTGGACTGAGGATGAAGCGAAAATTAAAATGGAAGATTTTGCTAAGCAATGGAGTGACGTAGGCACGTGGGAATCCCGGGCTCGGCAAATCAAGCGAGGAATTATGGATGGAATGCAGCTTAATAAAATGCCTGCAATTGCTAATGATTTTAAAACCATCATAAGCAAATCAAAAGAAATGAATGGTTATGTCGTTGAGAATATTGCCATTGAAAGTTTCCCCGGTTTTTATATTACAGGAAATCTATATCGGCCGGCAAAAAAGCAAAGAAAATACGCAGCCATACTTATGCCTCATGGACATGGCGTTGACAAAAGATTTACAAAAGATGTCCAAAACGGTTGTGCAACGCTGGCACGGATGGGAGCCATTGTTTTTACCTATGATATGGTAGGCACTGGCGATAGCCAACAAGTGAGTCATAAAATGCCGATAGCTCTTTTGCTTCAGACATGGAATAGCAAACGAGTTCTCGATTATCTCCTTTCGCGGTCGGATGTAGACCCGGAGAGAGTGGGGATGACTGGCTACTCGGGTGGGGGTACTCAGACATTCATTTTATCGGCGATCGATGAGCGGATTAAAGTATCTGTTCCGGTCACCCAGGTATCGGCGCATTTTTTTGGCGGATGCATTTGTGAAAGCGGTATGCCTATACATAAAAGTGATGTGCACCAAACCAATAATGTAGAGATCACAGCATTATTCGCGCCTAAACCTTTGCTGGTAATCTCGGATGGAGCGGATTGGACGAGCAATACTCCGTTAGTCGAATATCCTTACATTCGGAAGGTTTACGCCTTATACAAGGCCGAAGACAAAGTGGCAAATGCACACTTCCCAAACGAAGGCCATGACTATGGCTACTCTAAAAGAACGGCCATGTATAAATTTTTTGCCCAACACCTTCCGTTACATGACACTAAAATATCAAACAACGATATGCAAAAAGAGGAGTCCATTGCTCTATTGACAAAGGAAGAGTTAAAAGTATTTAATGACGCTCATCCACTTCCGCAAAATGCGTTGATGGGAGATGAGGCAGTGACGAGTTATTTAGGTATTAAATAAATTGAATTAATTAGATGGTGGACTTCGTGGGCGTCAGCCAGTGAATTGAAGTACAGCAATAATAGATTTAAAATTCCGAAAGGGAAGGCCAACCTTCCGAGTTAGCATTCCCAAGCAACATCAGCTAATATGGATGAATTGAAAGATTCAACTAAAGCTTAAAGTTTGAATAATTATTTTTAGTTTTAGCGCCTACATTCTTGGAGTCTTGATAACCTATATAGGGTCCCAGCGGGACAAGAGATTGGTAGAAAAAGATAAGGAAGAATGTAAAGTCTCGTAGAGACGTAATATATCATCGTTGTGGCTAATACGTATACACAGATTCACATTCAGGCAATTTTTGCCGTTAGGAATAGAGTAGGTCTCATTCAACAAGAATGGAAGGATGATCTTTATAAATACATCACAGGTATAATTCAGGCTCATAGCCATAAACTGGTCGCTATTAATGGCATGGCTGATCACGTTCATGTTTTCTTTGGTATGAGGCCCGTTCAATCACTTTCTGAACTTATGCAAGACATTAAAGGATCTTCCTCCAAATGGATCAACGAAAAAAAATTTGTAAAAGGGCGATTTGAATGGCAGGCGGGATATGGAGCGTTTTCGTATGGAAAATCACAGATAGGTAATGTAATCTCTTATATTCAAAATCAGGAAGTCCATCATCAGAGTATTACGTTTTTGGATGAGTACAAAATGTTTTTAGAAAGATTTAATGTCGATTACGATGAGCGATATATTTTTAAGGAACTTGAGTAGTTATATTTCATCCCTGACGGGATTAGGCGTTATGGCGAATTCTATTCTACCAAGATTGTGTCCCTAAAGGGACGAAAAATATTCTGATGATGAAATTGAGATGAAGAATGTTTCAATATTGTCGTTAATGCAAAAGCGACGCTGCCTGTGATTCCTTATATTCATGCTATGAAAAACAAGTTCCTTGCTTCTCTGCTTTCTGTTTTCCTCATCCAACCCCCGTCGCAGGCGCAAAGCCCTGCGCTGTCTTCTCAGCCCCAGAAAAATATCCCTTATGGTCGCACAACGCCGGGCGATGTTAGGAAGGTGATGGATCGTGTGCTGAATTACGTTGACCAGGCCACGCCCGTGGGAATTGTAAATCGAGCAACAGGAGAGAAGATCATCGATCTTAAGAAACCTGTGAAGGAGGCGGCACTTGCAAAAGGAGAATACAGCACAACCTCCCACGAGTGGGGCCTCGCTTACAGTGGTATGTTGCTGGCGGGGGAAACAACTGGGGACCGCCGTTTTATAGATTACGTTTCCCGTCGTTTCGAATTCCTGGGTAAGGCATCAGCTTATTTTCGCGCCTATGAAAAAGCCTTTCCGGCAGAGGTCAATCCCCTTGAACACTTTTTAGATCCGCGGTCGCTGGACGATACGGGTTCGATGTGCGCGGCCATGATCCAGGCCTTGCGTGGCGACATGGCCAATGACCTACGACCTGAGGTCGATAACTCGATCAATTTTATTATGACCAAAGTACACCGGCTACCAGATGGAACTTTTGCCAGGAATAGACCAATGCCCAACTCCGTATGGGTTGATGATCTGTACCAGGGCATTCCCGCGCTGGTACAGATGGGAAAGTTAACGGGTGAGCGGAAATATTATGACGAAGCAACTAAACAAGTCGCTTTGTTTTCAAAGCTGTTGTTCGACAAAGCCAAAGGCGTTTGCATGCATGGGTGGGTGGAGGGTATGGATCCTCATCCTGCGTTTTATTGGGCACGCGCCAACGGCTGGGCTATTGTGGCTATCGCTGTAGCGCTCGATGTGCTTCCAGAGGATCATCCCCAGCGCACGGCTGTAATGGAATTATTTAAAGCTTATTGTCATGGTCTTGCCACACTACAATCGGCGACGGGGTTCTGGCACCAACTGCTCGACCGCAATGATTCTTTTCTCGAAACTTCCGCGACCGCGATGTTCACGTATGTTCTTGCCCATGGCATCACCCAAGGATGGCTTGACTTGCAAGCATATGGGCCCGTTGCATTGCTTGGATGGAATGCTGTAAGTTCAAAAGTAAATGACAAAGGACAGGTAGAAGGCACTAGCGCAGGAACATCCATGGCCTTTGATGCGGCCTTTTACTACCAACGTCCTGTCGGTACCGGTCCGCACGGTTACGGCTCCGTGCTTCTGGCGGGTGCTGCGATGTACAAATTGTTAAAGGAGCATTCATATGAAGGAAATGGGCCGGTGATTTTTAGACTAAGATTAAAGGATGACTAGGATTAGAGGATTGACTAAGATTAGAAGGATTAGAAGATTAAAGGATTGTAGATCGTAGATCCTTCATCTGTCGTAAGACCATCTTCTAAAATTGGTGCATTTAAGCCTATCATCCCTTTAATCCTAAAAATCCTAATCAAATCCTTTTCTGAATAAGCCATTGATGGCCGGAAGGATCAGTCACAACGCCCTGCCTGTATCCATAGTCATAATCCTGCAGAGGGCTTGTGAGCTTTCCGCCAGCTGCTAAAGCATTTTTTACCATCGTATCGGGATCGGGAACAAATATTCCGATCAGGGCGGTTACAGCATTGACGGTTTCCGGACTCAACTGACTGTGCCTGGTAACTTCTTCGTGAATGTGAAACATTGCTCCGTCAATTTCCATCTCAGCGACATGGACGCTGCCATCGGAGTTGCTGAACCTGCGGAGTTCGACGGCTTGAAAAGCTTTCTTATAAAACTCCATTCCCGCCAACACATTTTTACTCTGTAGGTGCGGCGCGAATACCGTTTTGGAATTATCAATCTTTTTCATAATCAACAGAAATCCTATAATCCTGTAATCCTAATCGGGGGTGTAGAGTTTCTCATAGTACTCCTCCAGCATCCGCTTCACGGCAAATGGTGTATGCGTCGTCAGCACACTTCGCTTCATCATCTCCACCCATTGTTCCTTGTCTTCGTAATAGGTTGGCAATACCTCATTCAGCAGCACCTTGTAAAGCGCCTTCTGATCGTGAGCATCCAATTTTTTTTCACTCCTGTTTTCGTAGCCATCTCCAATCTGCCAGCCATTCACTCCGTGTTGACATGCTTCGGGCCACCATCCATCCAAAATGCTTAGATTCAATACGCCGTTCATAGCCGCCTTCATACCGGAAGTTCCACTGGCTTCCTGTGGCCTGCGGGGATTATTAAGCCAAACATCCGATCCCCGGACCAGCATGGACCCAATGTTCATGTCGTAGTTTTCGAGGAAGACTACGGAACGCGGATACTTTTTGGTCAGCGCTACAATGTTGGCTACAATTTGTTTGCCTCCGTCATCCAGCGGATGAGCTTTGCCGGAAAAAACGATCTGAAGTTTGCCACCTCTAAACAGTGCATCAACTTTAGAGCGATCACTGAAAATAAAGTCACTCCGTTTATACGGAACTGCTCTGCGGGAGAAACCAAGCAGAAGCGCATCCTGTTTCAACCTGACGCCTGTACGCTCATAGATGTTACGGAGAAGCTGTTTTTTATTTTCCTGATGCAACTTCCAGATCTTGTTGGAATCACTCTTAGCCGCCGTGATGATCCTGCTATCGACCCAGGTGGGGCGGTGAATAGCATTGGTTATGCCGATGATTTCTGCCCTGTCTTTTACGTCCTGCCACATTTTATTCGCCGTCTCAGCATGAAGCTGTGCCACGGCATTTGCTTTTCGCGAAAGGCGCAAGGCACCAACCGTCATATTAAAAGGTGAGCCACCGAGTTGTTTCAATTGCTGTTTGGTAAAAACTCCATTGTCTGCACCCATGTAAATCAACCGATCAATATAGTGCGATTCGTTTCCCTGGACTACAGGGGTGTGCGTGGTGAAAACGATTTGTTGCCTGGCAGCAGCCAGGGCCGCTTCAAAACTCTTGCCTCCTTTTATTTTTTCCCGGACCAATTCAAAGCCGGCAAAAAGAGCATGACCTTCATTGAAGTGATAAACATCGACCGGAATCTTCAGCGCGCGAAGGGCTTTTACACCACCTATTCCAAGGACCATTTCCTGCGCAATGCGTTCTTCTCCGAACCAGCCGTAAAGCTGGCCGCTGATCCAAGTATCTTCATTACCCGGCACGTCGGTGTCGAGCAGGTACAAAGGAGCATTGCGGAACTTGTCACACAACCAGACCTTGCACTTCACTTCGCGTTTGCGTATGGTGACCGAAACCGTTACTCCAGTGTTTTTTAAAAATGGATAATTGTAAATGGGATACGTGTCAAGCGCCTTACCCTCCGGTGTAATACGTTGATCAGTATACCCTTGCTTCCATTTGATTCCGATACCAACCATTGGAAACCGGTGATCTTTGGCTCCTTTCAGATAATCGCCGGCCAGGATACCGAGGCCGCCAGCATACATTTTAAAATCACTTTGCAAGGCATATTCCATGCAGAAGTAGGCTACCCGTGGGAGAGCATTTGATGGCATAGTTGAGCTGTTAATAAAGGGGAAATATCGGCAATGAATGCTAATAGTGTATTATGGAGGCGAGAATTTCTTTGCGGGACGGGCTCAGTATTATGTTAAGGAAGGTGAGAGTTTAACAATGTTTAGGTGCTATTCTATTGAATTGAAGATAGAAGTTGGGTACAGTGCTTAGTTGTACCGTTGTAAATGGTGTATTGACCAGCATCACTTTGGATGATCAATAAGAGAAATTATTTTCCGGCGATTGCCTTATTTAGTATTGCGGTAGGGATTGAATTATTATTCGCTATTCGTTCTTGTTGGCGCGTCGCATAAAACCCGATACATTTTTCATTATTTTAAATTCTTTTTTTTACGCGCGTTGATTTGTTCCCTGGTAAAATCCACAGACGTTCTTCTTCCGCTGCTTGAATCTTCATTAAACCATTGATAGTAAAAAATAGGCTTTTCTTCTCCATCGATGTAAAATATTACCAGAGCATCGGCCACATTCCAGGTTTTATTTTTTACCAAATCTGTAAGTGATTTGAATGATGTAGTATCTATATAATCGATTGCCGTGTGTGTATCGTTGTACTTTTCGAAGGCTGCCGATCCCTGAAGAAAGTGACTGTCCGGTTCATTTGGACGAGAAAAATAAAAAGTCCGGTCGGCATAGAAATAATCCCAACCCGGCTTCAATAGTGAGATTTCAAAAAAAGGATTTAACGGGTCAGAAGGGAGCGTAACGGTGGCATTTAAAATGTTATTATCGAAGAAGTAAAATACAAGATAACTATCCCATGTGATTATTTTTTCTACTGGCTGGTCGTTGCTATCAATGATGAAGGCCGTCCGGCCATTTGAAAGGAGGTTGGTCGTTGATGCTGCTACTGTTACCGTAGCCGACCCGGTTTGTACTTCACTTTTTTCATTAACTGCCAGCGTTTTGAAGTAATCAATTGAAATGTTCCAGTTTCCGACCGGCAAATCTTTTACAATCCCTGAAGCGCTAAACGAAATCGAGTCCACAGTGAGGCGCTGTTTCTTTACCATTTCCATACTCGAATTAGAGAACTTTATATAGACAGAATCATATGTTGATGTACCGTTTTGTGCGTACAGCAATTTAACCGGTAGATCAATCACGTCAGCGGCAGAAGGGACTTCTACAACATCAAAATCAAAACTAACATACCCAAAGCCCTCGGGTGTGTCAGAGGCACCGACCGTTAATACCTGAGTGGCTATCTGAGTGCTTGTATTTTCCTTAACAGAAAAATGAACCGGTAACGGATCGCTCACGTATTGGGCCAGATCAGCACTTTCCAGTGGCGAAGCGTAAATGACTTTATGAGTTGTATCAAGCACTAAAAATTTCGTGAGGTGATAGTCACCCGTACTTAGCTCCAGATCCTCAGTCATATACTGTTTACCAAAAGCATGTAGCGCCATTTTCTTATCGACCTCTGTGCGCTTTCCCTCATTGTCTTCAATGCTCAACAGCAGAAAAGCAGGAGTCGGAATTTCCGAGATCCTACCATTCGTATTAGTAGGGATTATATTATTGCTGGAAAGCGCAAATATCGCCTTTCCTTTAGTGATCGATGGTTCACTGTCGTCACAAGAATTGAGAGCAAAAACAAGAAGAAGTGAACAAACAACGAAACTTCCCTTTAATCCAACTAGCACCTGGTTACTCATATCGTAAGTTTTTATGAAGCAAAATAGAGAACAACCTACTGTGTCGGCTAGGACGCTTGTTGCATTCAACGATACTTCTGGTGCGGGAAGATTGAAAGATTGGAAAATTGAAAGATTGGAAAACTAAAAAATCAAAGAGTTCTCGACGGAAATAATATCGGGAGGCGAATAAGTTCGTGCTACTGAATAATGTCTCTTTGGAATTGAATACCTCTGTCTTCTTGCCCGGCAGTCGCTCAAAAGCCTAAATCCTAAAATCCTTCTAATCCTAAAAATCCCAATCAGAATTTAAATTAAAAAGTCTTTATTTGTGACGATAACATATATGACCTTAACTTTTCAAAATGAAATTATTTTTCCTTTCTCTTATACTAGCCGCTTCCACGGCGACTCGTCTTCAGACAGAATTCAATAATCCATTTCAAAAACCAAAAATCAAAGTCCTTATCATTACCGGAGGACATGATTATGAGCGTAAGCCTTTTTACGAAGTTTTTAATTCGATCTCGTCCATTGCGTATGATACGTTAGTGCAGCCACAGGCTAATGCATTCATAGCTTCTCCTGGAGTCGAAAAGTATGATGTACTCATTTTTTATGATACTGGTGATTCGCTGTCGCTGGCTGTACAACAGGCTTACATCAACCTTTTAAAAAAAAGTAAATCGATGATCTTCCTGCACCATTCTCTGGTATCCTATCAGAACTGGCCCGAGTTCATTAAGATTGTGGGCGGACAATATCATACCCAGCCCGTTGTGGCGAATGGCGATACACTGAGCGCGAACTATGAGCATGACGTACGCATGTCTATTAAAGTAGAAGACAAGAAACATCCGGTTACAAAGGGTATCAAGGATTTCGAAATTTTGGACGAAATCTATAGCGATGTCGAAATACTGCCGAGTGTTAAACCTTTGCTCAGTACTACGCACCCTAAGAGCATGCACTACGTTGCCTGGATAAATAAATACGGAAATTCCGATGTGCTGTACATTCAGCTCGGCCATGGGCGGACCGGGTTTTCAAATCCTAATTTTCTGAAATTAATACAACAGGCCATTGAGTGGTCTGCGGCCCGCCATGACTAGGATTTTAGGATTAAAGAATGGATTAAAGGATTTTTTCTAATTCTAAGAGTTGTACGGAATTTGAAAATGAGGTTGTCTATACTGAAAAACAAATGTTAGACCTGCAAGATTTGTGCTGACCCCAGAACAGATAACCTTAATCACGCATTATGGAAAAATTTATGTTGCTCATTCGTGAGGATTTGGAAAAGCTTAGGCAGTCCACGGAAGATGAGCGGTCGGCTGAAATTAAGCGCATGACTGAATGGACGAGGTGGCTTGCTTCCTCCGCGAAATTGGTTCACACGGATCCGTTGGATACAACGGGAAGATACGTCACTAAAACCCAGGTTTTATCGGATGGCCCTTTCATCGAAGCGAAAGAGGCGATCGCCGGCTACTATATTATTCTTGCCGAGAGTATGAACCACGCAGTCACATTGGCGCAGACTTGTCCACTCGTTATGCGGGGAGAGGCGGCCATCGAAGTACGGCCTATAATGAACCCTGAAACTTTTATGTGAGTAAGATAAATTAATTTATTAGTCCATGGTTGTCTTTGAGCACCATCGGCATTCTATATCTGAATTGTTCCTTCCCGCCTCACCGATTATGTTTTACCGATTGCTATTCACGTTCCACAAGCGTCCACTCAACATCCCACAACCGGACAATTTTCATCCATCAATGCCGTATTTTCTTTTGTTTTACAATGAATTTATCGTGGTCCTGAATTTGTTCCATGGACGTATCTAATACATTGACTTAAAAAATCATCGAGAGCAACACAGCATGCTAAAAAACTATCTCAATATTGCCATCCGCAACCTCTGGCGAACAAAAGGATTTTCCTTTATTAATATAACTGGCTTAGCAGTAGGCATGGCCAGCGCCATCCTCATCTTTCTATGGATCTACAATGAACTGAGTTACGATCAATTCCATAAAAACAAGGACTACCTATATCAGGCTTGGAATCGTGGCGTTTTCGACAGCAAACTTCGGTGCTGGAATTCCACGCCGAAGATTCTTGGCCCTACTTTAAAAGAGGAATATCCGGAAGTAGCTGAAACTGCGCGAGGACTTTCACGATGGTTCGTAACCGTTGCAGGCGAAAACAAGATGTCGACAAAGGCATTAATCACCGACCCCTCTTTTCTGTCCATGTTCACTTTTCCTTTTGTAAAGGGCGATGCTAAAACTGCACTGAACGATGTTCACTCCATCATTCTAACGGAGAAGATGGCTACCAAAATGTTTGGTGGCGATGAGGCCATGAATAGAGAAATCAGGATTGATAATGATTTGTTCCGCGTAACGGGTATATTGAAAGACCTGCCTGTGAATACAGGGTTCGATTTCGAATATATCCTGTCGTGGGCATATCTGAAGAAGCTCGGCTTCGACGATATCGACTGGGGTAATAATTCAATAAAGACTTACGTACAATTAAAACCAACTGCTACTTCTTCGGATGTGAATGAAAAAATAAAAGGCATCACCATAAAACATTCCAATGGCGAGGAGGAACACGAAGTATTCCTTTATCCTGTAAGTCAATTGCACTTGTATTCGGAATTTGAAAACGGAAAAGTTGCCGGTGGTCGGATTGAAACCGTTCGATTATTTGGCATCATTGCAGCATTCATACTGTTGATTGCCTGTATCAACTTTATGAATCTGAGCACGGCAAGAAGCGAAAAGCGCGCGAAGGAAGTAGGTATACGCAAAATAGTCGGAGCGGAAAAGTGGCTATTGGTAACTCAATTTCTCGGTGAATCCATATTGCTTGCCTTTATATCAGGAGCGATCGCCTCGATGCTGGTTCAATTGGTTTTACCCGCATTTAATACACTCGTCGGCAAGCAGCTATCCGTGCCGCTGGGCAATCTTTATTTCTGGCTAATCGCGCTGCTGTTTATTTTCATCACAGGCATTGTAGCGGGAAGTTATCCTGCATTCTTTTTATCTTCATTCAAGCCGGTTGCCGTTCTAAAAGGAACCTTCAGAAAAGCGTTTACCCTTATTAACCCGCGCAAAGTATTGGTCGTATTGCAGTTTAGCTTTGCTATCGTATTGATCATTTCCACCTTTGTTGTCGTGCAACAGATCAGACATGCGCAGGCCAGAGAACGGGGATATGATGGAAACCAGCTCGTTTATTTTTGGATTGCGGGCGCGCTGGAGACAAAATATCCGGCGCTAAAAAGTGAGTTGCTTTCTTCCGGCATAGCATCATTTGTAACAAGAACAAGTTCGCCTCTTACTTCGCCTTACAGCGATACATGGGGCCTCTTATGGCAAGGGAAAGATCCCAATGACAAAACTGACTTCTTTCGCTTAACGGCGGACGAAGGATTAGTAAAAACCGCAGGCTTTGAATTGGTACAAGGCCGTGATATAGACTTAACAAAATATCCATCTGATTCAACCGCTATGTTATTGAATGAATCTGCGGCGAAAGCCATGGGCTTTACCAATCCGATAGGGCAGATCGTAAAAGATGGTGATTATGACTTTCAGGTAGTGGGTGTTATAAAAGACTTTATTCTGGATTCCCCTTATGAGCATACCCGGCCCATGGTCATTGAAGGTGCAAAAGAAAATTGGTTTAATGTGATCAATATCAAACTGACCGGCACGGCTACCATCGACCAGCATTTGAAATCGATGGGCAAACTTTATGAAAAGTATAATCCCGAATATCCTTTCGAATATCATTTTGTCGATGAGGACTATGCACGAAAATTTGAAGATACGGAGCGCATTGCCACCATCACCACGTTGTTTACGTCGCTTACAATTTTTATCTCCTGCCTTGGCTTGTTTGGACTAGCTAGCTACATGGCGGAAGTACGAATAAAGGAAATAGGGATCAGGAAAGTCCTGGGCGCTTCTGTTATGAGGATTACAACTTTGCTATCCAAAGATTTTCTCATCCTTGTTATTATATCCATCATCATAGCTTCGCCCTTAGCATGGTACGCCATGCATACATGGCTTCAGGGATATTCATATCGCGTTCCGATAGAATGGTGGGTGTTTGTCACGTCGGGTTTGTTGTGTATAGTTATATCGTTGCTTACCATAAGCTTTCAAGCTATTAAAGCAGCCCTTGCAAATCCTGTGACGAGTTTAAGGACGGAGTGACGGAATTAAGTTTCGAGTTTGTAGTTTTGAGTTTCGAGTTAGTTTCGCGTTATCGAGAGCAGGCAACATAAAGAAGAGATGAAAAAATCATTACTTCTGTCCAACGTAATACGTTAAAGAAACCAATCCTGTTGAATATGTTTCTGTATTGACCAGCGTAAGTTTAATTCTGTCTTTAATATTATGGAATAAAGGTTTTCCCCCGCCAAGGATAACAGGATATACGGCTAATGAGAGTTCGTCCACCAATCCTAAATTCATGAGCGAGGTTGTCAATTCTCCTCCACCAAAAAGCCAGATGTCTTTTCCTTTTTCCTTTTTAATTCTTTCAACCTCCGTTTTTGTGTCACCTTTAATTAATGTTGCCCCTTCTTTTACTTTGTCGAGCGTGGTTGAAAAAACATATTCCTTAAACGCCGGAAATCCGGGAGGACCACCTTCCATTCCTGCGGTCATCTCATAGGTTTTACGCCCGACAAAGATGGTGTCAAGACGTTCAAAAAATTCTTCGAAACTATAGTCCGGGTCAATTGTACACCAATCATATTCTCCATTTGGCCCTTCAATAAAGCCGTCTAAGCTTACTGCAACTCCCAATACTACTTTTCGCATAGCAAGTCTTTTTAAAATGACATACCATACCTAATATACTTAAAGCAGCAAATAATTCCATGACTGGATATCAATTTTAAGTTTCAGTTGCATGTTAGTACGCTCCAAAGAAGAGTAACGTTGTGCTTCGAAGCATCAGCGTCCCGGAGACCGGTTACTCGGATGGGGAGAATTCCATGACTGAAAATCAATTTTTAAGTTTCAGTTGCGGGTAAGTGAGCTCCAAAGAAGAATAACGTTGTGCTTCGAAGCATCAGAGTCCCGGAGACCGGTGACTCTGATGGGGAGGAATGACCGAATATCAATTTTAAATTTCAGACTGTACGCAACTTAGCTCACCGTGGCAGAATAAAAATCCCAACATACCGATTACCACATTCCACACTCCTTACTCAGACCGTAGCGATTTTACCGGATTGGCGATGGCAGCTTTGATTGCCTGAAAGCTTACGGTGAGCAAAGTGATCACTAGTGCGCCTGCGCCAACCGTTGCAAACACGCTCCATGATATGGGTGTCCGGTATTCAAAATTCTGTAGCCAGTCATGCATAAAGGAAAAAGAAAGTGGAATGGAAATCAGGCACGCCAGAATGACTAGCACGATAAAGTCCTTCGATAACATCTTCCATACATTGAGCACGGATGCGCCAAGTACTTTGCGAATACCAATTTCTTTCGTCCGCTGTTCGGCTACATAAGACGCAAGGCCAAACAATCCCAGGCACGATATGAACACGGCAAGCACGGCAAAGAAACCGGCCAGGCTTCCGATCTTTTCTTCTTTGGAGAATTTTCGTTCATACTCTGCGTCAACAAAGCTGAATTCAAACGGTGCATTTGGATTATGTTTTTTAAACACGAGTTCTACTTTCGCCAGTGCTTCGGTTACCGGCGTTGCATGATTTAATCTCATCAGCGCCGTGCCCTTCCATCCGTCCGTAAAAAAAATGGAGGGCTCATTCGGCCGATAGGGGTTTTGTGTTGCCATATCCTTCACCACACCGACAATCGTATATTTTTTTCCGTTAAATTCGATAACCTCACTGATGGGATCTTTAAGGCCCATAATTTTTATTGCTGTTTCATTTACAATGGCGGATGCTGAATCCCCGGTAATGTCAACAGAGAAATCTCTTCCTTCCTTTATCGTCCAGCGGAGCGTCTTTCCAAAATTCGGAGTCACATCAACGTTTCTGAAAAAGACTGTCAAGGCAGGGTCTTTACCTCTCCAGTTAATGCTGTTATTATTGGCAAAATGCGCTGGTGACTGCGATGTTTTTGCCATATTCTCTACAGCCCCGCTTTGCAGCAGATCGTTTTGAATCGCATCATAATGTTTTTCCAGATCCGGTGTATTGACGGCTACGGATATAAGCCCTTCACGGGAATAACCTGGCAGGCGATTTTTAGCAAATTGTATCTGCCGGAAAACGATGACAGTAGAAATAATCAGCGTAATGGACACGGTAAATTGCGTGACAACAAGAATTTTACGTGGAAGGGAAGCCAAACGTCCTGCCTTGAAAGTTCCCTTCAATACTTTGACGGGCTTGAAGGCTGACAGGTAAAAAGCAGGATAGCTTCCCGAAATGATCCCGGTGAATAAAGTAAAACCCACTGCCATCGACCAAAACAGGGGATTGTCCAACGGCATAGATATGCGTTTGTCGGCAAGCTGGTTGAAGAATGGAAGAGAAAGCTGTGAGAATAAAAGGCAAAATATAAATGCAATCACAGCTACGACGACAGATTCACTGAGGAACTGGCCGATAAGTTGTCCGCGCATGGAACCAACCGTTTTGCGGATTCCCACTTCTTTTGAACGCTTTTCACTTCTTGCTGTGGAAAGGTTCATGAAATTGATACAAGCCAGCAACAAGACGAATACGCCTATGATACCAATAAGCCAGACAAATTCAATGCGTCCGCCGGCGATTTTTGCATTTTCGAATTCATCGTACAGATGCAGTTTGTCCATAGGATGAAGCATGATCTCTTCCTTGACCTCCTCGACAAAAGGAGTAGGGACATTCTTGATCTTTTCGCTAGTTTCATCGAAGTTGGCATGATCGCCGAGCTGAACAAATAGCTCACCGCAATGATTACCCCAATCGGTTTGCGAATTTCTCCAATTCTCCTTGTTATCCCAGGGAAGAAACATATGGGAATTGTAAAATGTAGTATTGTGCGGCAGGTCTTCATAGACCCCTCCGACGATCATGTCTAACCTATCATCTATGCGCACGGATTTATTCAACGGATCTCCGTCGCCAAACAAACTTTTTGCCAGCGATACTGAAATTAAAATAGTAGAGGGATCTTTAAGGACATCGCGTTTTCCACGTGCCATGACGAGGGAAAACATCTCCGGGAAATCACGCTGCACCCACATGCCGGACGACGAAATTGTTTTATCACCCAGGTATACTAAATGTTTATCGATCCATGATGTGAGCGATACAGCTTTAAGATCAGCAGCGTACTTTGTTCGTAGAGCATCACCTGTAGGCATCGCGACAGTTCCGTCCGTGTAAGTTTCGCCCCCCTCGGTCTGGTTCAGCATCACTTGGGCCAGGCGCTCGTGGTTCTTAAAATAAGAATTGAAGGAAAGTTCATCCCAGATCCATAGACCAATCAGAAGGGCTACCGTCATCCCCGCGGCAAGTCCGCCAATATTGATGAAAGAATAAGCCTGATTTCGCATCAGGTTCCGAAAGGCAATTTTTATATAGGTTTTTATCATGTCTAATCAAGGTAAGGTGACCCTGATCCATGCCAACATGCATGCCATGTCTAAAATGAACGTTATTTATCATGTTTTAAGACACCCTAGTTTGAATGTGTTCGCCTGTGGATTATTGCGTGCGAATACGGTCATGCGATCCGGTATCGCGAAGCAGAACAAAAGAATTTTAAAGTTGTTATCTTCCGATTTCGGTCCGGCCAAGCAACGTCGCCCCTTACCGATTAATGATCACCGATTACCGACTCCTCGCATCACATCCTACTCTTCCTTATACCGTTTCGCGATCACGACGTTAGCAAATTCATAGTACAGCTCCAGCCGTTCTTCCTCGTTACCTTTGTAGTTACTCATCATGTCTAAAAGATTCTTCCGGTATGCAAGGCTTTCATCTCCCCGTTTGTACATGGCAGGACCGTAAGCCATTTCCATAATC
This sequence comes from uncultured Bacteroidota bacterium, assembly GCA_963837415.1. GTDB lineage: Bacteria > Bacteroidota > Bacteroidia > Cytophagales > Cyclobacteriaceae > Chryseolinea. Next base: position 102,216 of record CAWING010000014.1, read on the forward strand.
AGGTCTACCAGTTTTACTTGTTCTTCATGAATGTTTTGGATACGCGAAAGCAATTGTACCGTTGGGAAGTTGATGAGTTGAAGGCTATAATTATTTAGCGTTACCTGCCAGTTGGTTGTAGTGATCTTACTGGTGTTCAGTCCACCTGCTTTCACCAGTATTTCATACAAATTATATTGTTTATCGTCCATGTAATAGTTCAGGGAATCAGTGATGCGGGTATACCGGGGCAACTTATTTTTAATTTCCTTGGTATTCTCCAAAAATTCATTCGACAAAGCGTGCAACGTATTTTCCAATAAGGTTTGGTCGTGTTGCCGCTCCGTATACGAATTTACAAACATGCCAATGACAACACCCGCAATCACGGACAACATTTCGATAGAAAATTTCCTGACGTAAGGAAATATTTTACTACTGCGCCTTTTATCAGTGGCGGATGATTCCTCATCTTCAACTCCGGGGTCGGCTGCTTGCATGTGAAGCGTTAATTTTTATTTTACCAATCTAATAAAAATCACACTATAAAATAAATTAAAGAAGAGCGCCCAGCGTACCAAGAGGCTCGCAACTACTAATTCAAAATCTTCAGAAGACAAAGATCGGCCGTAGGCAACCTCAGTCTGCTCGAAAGACTCTAAACTTCTTCGGAGACGAAGATAAACACAAGTGCCTTGCACAGATTGAGTCGTTGAAGGTACGGTACTTGTCAGTTGTCAATTAAACCTATACATTTATTTTTGAGTATTGAAAAATGTACGTATCCCTGAAATTCTTTGAATAAGCTTTAGTCATGAAATTAAAATTTAGAAATGAAGTCTCGATGGGGGAGATGTTAACTTCAATATCTATTTTAATAAGCCTCGTTGGAGTTTCCATTAATTGGTATCAGGACAGGCAAATTGTAATAAAAAAGCAATCAACTCAAATGAAAGAGTTGAGTATTAAAGCTTTCTCCAATGTTCTTTCCTGGAAGGATTTGAATCTGCATTTCTATGATAGAGCAGAAATTTTAATTGAAGAAGTTGCTCAATCTTTCGCCAGTAAAAAAGACAAGATTCTGGCCCGTGATATTTTTTGGAAGGGAGTGACAGCGATAAAAAATGAACTTGACTATGAAATATTGCAAAAAGATTTGAAAACTTTTCACTTTATACTTCTAAGCAATGGACTTGACTATGATAGCACTTTTCTAATAACAATAACGTATGTAAATAAAATACTTGAATTGAATCACAAAGACTATTTACAAGAAACGCAAAAGGCTATCCTTACTGAAGATATTAAAAATTCACTACAGACAGCGATCTTAGGAAATAGATTAAGAGCTATAAATGATCATTATCGAAATAAAACACGCGAAATTTTTAAAGCAGAGTCCAAAAAACTTGAAAGCTATTTGCATTCAGTTATAGTTGCGACTGATAAGGAAATTGTTTATCCACAAAAAAAGCCTAAGTAATCGAGCGTAAGCTGCGCAGTCCCTAAGACGTACAAGAACTGGCGCGAGTGTTGCGCGGTGCTTATGGGTAGCTCACTCGTGCCTAAGACGTATGCAGCATCCTACAGCGCGGAAGTACTTGACTTGTCATTTACAAAATATTTAACCTGAGCTTTTAAAGTAGCAAGGAAATATTAATTAGATCGAGGTGTAAACGGAGGCACGAGTGAGCCCGCGCAATGGCAGACACACAACACTCGCGCCAGTTTGAGCTAGCGTTTTAGCTATAAACAGGTGTTCCGCTGGAGCGCGGAAGTACTTGACTTGTCATTTAAAAATATTTAACCTGAGCTTTTAAAGAAAGCAAGGCAAAATTAATTAGATCGAGGTGTAAGCGGAGGCACGAGTGAGCCACGCGCAATGGCAGACACACACACACGCCGGTTTGAACAGAGCAGTCTTTAATCCGAAATAATGTCATGATTCAATACATCAAAAGTAACCCCTGCACCTCACTCACTCCTTAAACATTCTGTCGGATTTATCCGCGCCGCTTTGAAGGTCTGCACTCCCACCGTAAGCCAGGCAATGAGCAATGCAACCAGTCCCGAGCCTCCGAAGAACCACCATTGCAAGTCGATGTGGAACACAAAGCCCTCCAGCCACTTCGATGCGAGGAACCAACTGGCCGGCAAAGCGATAGCAATCGCGGCCAATACCATCTTCGTGAACTCACCGGACAAAAGATAAATAATGCCTGCGTTGCTGGCACCGAGGATCTTTCTAATACCGATCTCCTTTACGCGTCGCTCCGCCGTGAAGGCCGCGAGACCAAAGAGTCCGAGGCAGGAGATCAGGATCGCGAGTCCGGCAAAATATTTTGAAAGCGTTGCCACCTGCCGCTCGGACCTGTAAAGTTCCTGGTAGTCTTCGTCCAGGAAACGATAGGCAAGCGGAAAACCGGGATTAAACTCTTTATAAAAAAGCTCCAGCCGTGCGATAGTCTCTTGCTCACGTCCTTTCTCTATCCGCACCATGATATTCCTGCTGTTCTTAACATTCAGGAAAAAAAACAACGGCTTTACGACCTCGTGGAATGACTCGAAATTAAAATCCTTAGCCACGCCAATGATCTCTACGTCCTTATCCCACAGCTTCACTTTCTTGCCGATAGGATCCTGCATGCCCATGAATTTTATGCCTGCCTCATTGAAGATGATCGTGCTTTCTTCATCCCCGAAGTCTTTGGAGAACGTCCGGCCCTCCTTCATGTCGATTCCCATCAATTCGATGAAGCCATAGTTGACCGACACACGCTCGAACTCCGTCCGATCGTTGGGATCTTTGCCTGTCCATTCGATGCCATAGGTGCCACCGTTATGTCCAGTCATGTCGTGGCCTGTGCTGGAAGCGTTCACCACGCCCTGAATTTTTTTAAGCTCCTCTATAAAAGTCTCCGGCTTTTCATTCACAACTCCCTCGCTGAAAATGATCACAATGTTATCTTTATTGTATCCTAGATTCCGGGTCTGGATAAAGCTGATTTGCTGGTACACTACCCATACCGATACAATGAGGATGATCGACAGGGTGAACTGGAACATGACCAATCCTTTTCGGGCCCAAGCTTCTCCGATAAAGCCCGTCAGCCTTCCCTTTAGCACGACGGCGGGGTTAAATTTCGAGAGGTAGAGCGCAGGATAACTGCCGGCGACCAGCCCTGTGAACAGGACAATGCCCAGTAACACTGAAATGAATAGCGGATCAAAACTCAAGGTGAGGTGTTTTTCTGTGATGACATTAAATTGAGGCAGCATCAGGAGCACGAGAAGCAAAGCTACACCCAGAGAAATGAATGCCATCAATGTAGATTCTGACAGGTATTGTCCGACGAGCGTAGATTTTTTTGCACCGATCGCTTTCTTCACGCCAACTTCCTTGAGGCGCCGGGATGCCCTTGCTGTGGAGAGATTCATAAAGTTGATGCAGGCAATTAGAAGAATAAAAGCCGGCAATAATGGAAAACATCCTTACGTATTCAATCCTTCCGCCGGCTAACATACCATTCTCATATCGGTTGTACAGGTAGGCCTGCCGGTACGGACGCAGAAAAGGTGAGCGATGATTGGCCTTACCTTCCGTTTTCGCGCGAACCAGGTCGACTATTTTTTTATTGAATGCATTCACATCGGTTCCAGGCTTCAGCAAGACGTGCGTCTGCGGGGCCGTATTGAACCAGTTGGTTACCCACTCATTTTCATCCCGGAATCCTTCGAAGGTGAGCACGATATTCAAAGTGAGCTGAGGAGTAGAACGGTATGTCTGCTATTACGCCGGAGACCTGGAACTGCTTCTGATGGTCCAGCTCTACCATCTTGCCCATTACGTTCTCCGTTGTGCCAAACAATCGTTTCGCCAGCGATTCCGAAATCACGATCGATTTTTTGTCGGCCAATACTTGATTGCGGCTGACCCTGGATAATCGGGAACGAAAACATTTTAAAGAACCCTGCACTGGCATAAATCCCGTGCGCCTTGATGTCATGTTCACCATCCGAGAGCACGGACTCGCCACTCCAGTTCAGCGTGCTCATCACCGCCGCCTCAACTTCCGGGAAGTCTGCTACCATAGCGTCTGCCGTAGGACCTGATGTCGACTCACGCGTGATGACGCCACCACCTTGATCTACATTCTCCATCACCTGGTAAAGCCGATCGTTATGTTCATGGAACTGGTCCATCTTCAACTCATCGTTTACCCAGATAAAGATCAACAGCACGCAGGCCAGACCAGTTGACAGTCCGATGAGGTTGATGAAGAAGGAACTCTTGAATCGCAAGAAATTCCGGTAGGAGATCAGTAAATTGTGTCGAACCATGGTCGTCTTTTATTTGATGATTTGATATTTCAAGTCCGATAAAGCCTTGTATTAACTGTGCCCGAAAAGGTTGCTAAGTTGCCCATAAATGAATCCGCCAGCAAGTCTCAACTAATAAGTGTCTACCGGATTAGGTAGAGAAGGTTACATTGACGAAGAAAATTTTGAAGTTATTTGAAGGAGCCTGGTCCCCATAATTTCCAACATGTCGGTGCCTGAAATATATTGACCGTTTTTAAAGCATGAAAACTTTAAAAACAATAAATCAATATGGCCCAGAGATCAGAGTTTAATCTTTCAATAAGAGCCAGGCAGCTAAGGACCTTTAGTGAGGAATTCAAGCGCCAGAAAGTTCATGAAATAGAGCAAAAAATCACCACGATTAGGGAAATTAGCAGACAATACGAAGTTAACCCCAGTGCGATTAGGAAATGGTTAATTCGATATTCATCGACTTACACAATAGGTATTCGTACAATCGTGGAATCAGAAAGCGACACAAAGAAATTGATGGAACTGCAAAAAAAGATTGCAGAATTGGAGCGACTCATCGGTCAGAAGCAGATTCAACTAGATTTTAAGGATAAAATGATTGAATTGGCTGAAGAGTATTATCGAATTGATATTAAAAAAAAATTCGAGAACAAACCCTCATCTGGTTTTGGCGCTACCGAGAAAGACTTCCCTATAGTTTAAATGCTTTCTATCAAGCAATTGCAACAAGTAAACAGTGTGTTCATCAAATGCTTGATCGCAGAATGCAATTTTGTGAGCGGGAGGAATTCATCATTAAACTAGTTTTAGAGATACGTAATGATCATCCTACTATGAGTTGCCGGGCCATGTATTATAAACTTCGTCCGACCAAGCTAGGGCGTGATAAGTTTGAGCGCTTATGTGGTGAATTGGGGTTGCTTTCAGAAAGAAGAAAAAGTCCATACAGAACCACAGATAGTTCGGGCGTTATCCGGTTTAAAAACCTATTGCAGAATGTGATTTTAACCGATCTAGACCAAGCCTATAGCAGTGACATAACCTATTTTGATATTGGTAATCGTTATTACTATATCACTTTTGTGTTGGATTGTTTTTCGAGACGAATTCTAGGTCATTCTGTTTCCAAGCAGCTAACAACCGAGCAGACAACGCTTCCCGCCTTGAAGATGGCCGTGCAGACACGGGGGAGTATTCCTAAAGGAGTAATATTTCATTCCGATGGTGGTGGTCAATATTATGATAAACATTTTTTGAACTTCACCTTTGTTCACCAAATGAAAAACAGTATGTGCGAAATGGCATATGAAAATGGTAAAGCAGAACGAATTAACGGGATAATCAAAAACAACTATTTGAAATTCTATTCAATAAAAAATTATGAAGGGTTAGTCAAAAATGTTGACCGAGCAGTAGCACTATACAATACCGAAAAACCTCATAAAGCTTTAAAGTATTTATCTCCTTTGGACTTTGAAAAACAACATTTAATATTGCAACAGCAAACCGAGCCGAAGATGATAGAGTCATTGGAAGCAAAACCAGATTTTTGGGGCATCGAGCCCCATAAAATCTGAGCAAACCGAACCTCAGAATCCAGATGTATTATAAGCAAACACTGGTAACTCGGTTCAAAAAACGGTCAACGCTTTTTAGGCAATGACAACACCCTTACCGATCACCGATTACCGATTACCTTTCACCATTTACATTTTACTGATTAGTGATTACCTCTTACCTTTCGCCTTTCACGAATATAATTACAACCGCACATGAACCGGATAAAAAGCACCATCCTCTTATTGATAATTTCGGTCGCGTCCTTCGGCCAATCGACCTCCCTTCCACGCAGCACCCCGGAATCAGAAGGCGTGTCTTCTCAACAAATTATTAATTTCCTGGATGCCGTAGCCAGTAGCAAGCATGAGTTTCATAGCATCATGATCCTGAGGCATGGAAAGGTGGTAGCGGAAGGCTGGTGGAATCCTTACCGGCCCGATTTAAAACATACACTGTATTCCCTCAGTAAAAGTTTTGCGGCAACTGCTATGGGTTTTGCCGTTACGGAAAAGAAACTTTCTGTTGATGATAAAGTGGTTTCCTTTTTTCCGGATGAAACTCCTTCATCTGTCGACCCAAAACTCGAAGCCTTGCGTGTTAAACATTTGCTAGGTATGAGTGTCGGCCAGGAACCTGATCCGACTGGAAAGGTAGCTGTCAAAGATAATTGGCCCAAAGCGTTTTTTTCTATTCCCATTATCCATGAGCCAGGCACGAAGTTTCTCTATAACTCTGCCGGCACTTACATGCTCAGTGCTATCGTTACAAAAGTTACCGGCGAAAAAATCGTAGACTATTTAAAGCCAAGATTATTTCAACCGCTGGGAATAGCGGGAGCAGATTGGGAAGTTGACGGGCAAGGTACCAATACAGGAGGATGGGGCCTGCGATTAAAAACAGAAGACATTGCCAAGTTCGGCCAGTTGTTTCTCCAGAAAGGTGTTTGGAATGGTAAACAAATTCTGCCAACTACTTGGGTAGAGGAAGCCTCGACGATGAAGATCATGCAAGAGCCTGATGCACCACAGGCTAAAAAAGATTCCAGTGACTGGCTGCAGGGCTACGCTTATCAAATGTGGCGAAGTCGGAATAATTCGTATCGCGGAGATGGCGCCTTCGGACAATACATGCTTGTGCTGCCGGAGAAAGATGCTGTGATCGCCATTACATCAGAGACTTCGAATATGCAAACAGAATTAAACCTGGTTTGGAAATATCTCCTGCCTGCTTTTCAGGACAAAAAATTACCTGCCAGCACAAAAGTAAATAAGCAATTGAAGACACGGCTGGCAGCGTTGGCTCTATCTGCCCCCGCGAACAAAGGGAATGCGGCCGTTGAAACCAGCATCGCAAAAAAAACATTTGCCGTTGTGACCAGCGACAGAAAGCTTAAAAGTTTTAGCCTTGATTTCAAAAGCGGAGTATGCCACTTAACATTAAATACCGATTCAGCTGTTCATGCGTTTGACTTTGGCTCCGGCAAGTGGGTGAGGGGAGAGACCACTAAATACGGTCCTTATCTTGTGGCACGGGCTCGTGCTAATCGAACGGGACTGACACCTTTCAAAACGGAAGCAAGCTACCGTTGGGCTGATGATAAGACGATCGAATTAACGTTGCGCTATATTGAAAGTCCGCATACGGAAACCATCCGGTGCAGCTTTGAGGATCCATATGCAACGATCGATTTTGGAAACTCTTTTAGCCAAAACCACAACGTGTATAAAGCCATTCCGGAAAATGTCCGGCCCAATGCACCAAAATTAATTGTACGCGGTGATGACATGGGCTTCTCGCATTCGGCCGATCAAGCTCTTATCAAATCGTATAAAGAGGGAATTGAAACATCCATCGAGGTGATCGTACCATCGCCCTGGTTTCCCGAAGCCGTTACCATGCTTCAGCAAAATCCAAGGGCGGATGTAGGCTTGCACTTTGCTATTACCAGCGAGTGGGATAATGTGAAGTGGCGGCCATTGACGGATTGCCCGAGTTTGAAAAATGCAGATGGATATTTTTATCCGATGATTTACAAAAACAAAAATTATGCTGGGCAGGCAGTCATGGACCAGGTTTATAAAATTGAGGATATAGAGAAGGAGTTGCGAGCACAGATTGTAATGGCTAAAAAATATATCCCAAGATTAAGTCACGTTTCAGGACATATGAACAGTACTGCATTTGCACCGGAAGTAAAAGCGATGGCGGAAAAAGTTGCAAAGGAGTATAACCTTCCCATGGTAGATGTTGGTCCGAACAGCAACGTTTCAGTTACCTATACCGGATTTGATTTCAACGGCAAGACAACGGAAGAAAGAATTGAAGGCTTCATTGCCATGCTTGATAAGCTGGAGGATGGCAAGACCTATGTTTATGTTGAACACCCTGGCTTGGATAATGATGAGCTCAAGGCAATCTACCACATCGGCTATGAAGACGTAGCCAAAGGCCGGCAGGACGTAACCACCATTTTCACGAGTGAAAAAGTAAAGGAAGCGGTTATCAGGAAGGGCGTACAGTTGGTTAGTTATAAGGATGTTTTAAAATGAGGTTTAATAAGTTCATAAATCCTCGAACACGTGACTGCGCTGGAGGACTTGTGCTAGGTTCGAGGAAGCGATTTTTGGCGAAGTCACACTTAAACGACCGCGAAAGCATATATGCTTATACGGCATTTTGTTATTTTAATTTCTGCAAGTAAATTTATTCATTCATGAAGTGTTAGTAGGGTGGTTATGCATTAATACATATCGTTAATAGCAATTTTAACAATTCTTCAAATTATGGACAAAGGCAAAATAGAGAGTCCTTCCGATTTGTTTCTAAAATATAATTATGCAGAGACTAAAGACATGTGTAAGCAATTTCTGACTTTAGTTAGTGCCATCCTCGTAACATCGTTAACCTTTTCGGATAAGATTATCAACTTTCAGTTGGCCTCCCCAATAGCAAAGTGGCTCATAATATTAGCTTGGTCATCACTGTTGTTTGCAATAATTTTCTGCGGCCTTGGACTTTTATATATAACAATAGCAGCTGGAAATGCTGCCTTTGGTGGATCGACTTATAATCTTACAGCATACAAATCTTACAAACTAATCGTATTAGCGGGAGTTTGCTTTGTTTTAGGATTGTTGATGCTTATCGCAACCGCAATTGTAGTTATAATTTAAAAGTTCCAAACGTAACCCATCTTCACCAGGGAAAAAGTAAAGGAAGCGCGTATCAGGTTAGGCGTGCAGTTGGTTAGCTATAAGGAGAGCAAAGAGTCCTATGAAGAATGAGTACGGTTTCGGGTCACGAGTTGCAGGGATCATCTATGGCTGAAACTGGAAATTTGTAGCCAATTTTTAACCGCAGAGAGAATACCGAGGAAAATTACGCAGAGAAACCGCAGAGGCTCGATAGAATCTATCTCTGCGGATCTCGAATGCGTTTATCTCTGTCTTTTTTCTCTGCGGTAAAAAATGCTTCTAAATGATGTCATCAAAATGAAACTTCAGAGTTATATATTTATCAAAGACCCGGAAAAGACTAAAACAAACAGGTCTTTGAAACAGAGGACTTATCTGCTCGGGATTTTAGCTGGATTAATCGGCCTTTGTTTTATCTTACTGGACCTCCCATGGATCGCTTGGCTATTCATAACATCAGCAGTGGTATTGACAGCCGTCGGAAGGTTTGTTCTTGCTAACAGCAAAGATAAAGGTTCCATTCCGGGTTTGTTTACAATTGACAATGACGATGTAACCATTTTAAATCAAACATTTAAAATTCATGAATTGAAAGACTTGCATTTTACTTTGATAAACTATGAAGATGGCCCAACACGCAACGAATTTAAAAAAGCCGAAGGCAATGAAAATATAGTTTCCTTTAGGCTACGCGAAAAAATCCTTACAATGAATTTTTATATTCCTACAAGCAAACACTATCATGATTTGATTTACTATTTAGAAGATAAGGAAATAAGTTTTACAGCTAGGCGAGGATTATTGGGGCCTTAATAGTTGCGGATTATGTTGATCGAATTGTTTCTAGTAACGCAAATTGCATCCTGAAGTTTTATAAGCTATTGTGCGCTCAAGCGAGTCACATTTGCCATCACGCGGGCCGAAGACTTCGGCCACGGCGAAAAATATTCTTGTTTATCTGTAATTTTTTAGATGCGGTTCATACTAAAGCATCGAATTGAGTGAATTATGGAAAAAGATCTCATTGAGATACTAAACAATCACCAGGGGCTTATTTACAAGGTATGCAACCTGTATTGTTCGGATCGCGAAGACAGAAAAGATCTCTTCCAGGAAATCGTTTTACAAGTATGGAAATCGCTGGGAAGTTTCCGGCATGAATCTTCCCTTAGCACGTGGATGTACAGGATCGCGCTCAATACTGCGATTACCCATCTCAAAAAAGAAAAGCGAACACTCAACCAGCAACTTTCGCTCAACGGCATTGAGATACCGGAACTGAATGACAGCGACGAAAAAGAAGAACAATTAAACGCGCTTTTTATTGCCATCGAAGACCTGGACAAGATTGACAAATCCATCATCCTGTTATATCTCGAAGAAAAGAGCTACGAAGAAATCAGCGAGATCACCGGGTTGTCGAAATCAAACGTGGGCGTGAAGCTCAACCGCATCAAAACAAAATTATCCAACACCTTAAAAAAATAAGTATGGAACTGGAATTATTAAAAAAATCCTGGGATAACCTGAGTAAAAGGATTGAGCATACGGCCACATTCAACGAGAAATTGGTAGACCACATAATCTCTTCCCGTGTAGCGACGACCCTCGATAAAATAAACAGATTGTACAATGGCTTCTATGTGATATTAGCAATTGAAGTTGTCGTGCTAATTGCCATTTTGCTGGGAAATCCTTTTGATTTCAGATACAACATTCAATACATACCGTATGGGCTATTATTGATCGGCGTAATCATTGCTTTTTTTAATCTGCTTCACATTCACAGATCCATTCGCAAACTCTCCCCCGACAACCGGATAGATCAATACTTAAAAAGCATCGGCGCCATCTACGACAGAAACAAACGATTCGAAAAGTGGTTCGGAGTTATCTTTCTATCCATAGGATTATTGGTACCGTTTTCATTCTTACCTACAAAAATTGACCGCATGGGTTTAGTGGGAGCGCTAACTGACACATCCATTATGGTCGCCATAAACTTGATCATCTTTATAGTTGCCATTAAACTTGGCGCTTTCAAGAATAGATATAGAATGCAGCTTGAAAAAGACTTGAAGGAGTGGAAGGAGCTGAAGGCGCTGGCTGAAGGGATGGAGAAGGAATAAGTTGCATTTAGAGGCTATGAACATGTAAGGCCGGTTGGTAACCAACGTCTTCGCGAGCGAAAAAGTAAAAGAAGCTGTGACAGTCAAGGCGTGCTGTTGGCGAGTTATAAGGATGTTTTTAAATAGGGGTCGATAATTGGATGGCTTCCCCAAAGGGAAACTCCAGGACAGTATGATATTTTATTCGCTCTAGGCTTTATCGTTGCTGTATGCCCTACTCGTTAGCTGCTACTTGCTCCTGCCAAATTTGAAAGGATTTACATAAAACTTATCATAGAATTTACCTTCACCTTTAAGTTTTACTGTCGGCAAGAAGTATTTTTTCCTGAGACTTTTGATAAATTTATTTAGACTTGAATTTTTATCGGTATTTGCATCAAGTTTATTTCTTAGTTCATCTTTATCCACTGCGATTGCATCGTTATCAAAGGAAGCTACTAGATCATCACTTAATATTCCAGCATTAGATAGACTTTCCCAAATCTCTTTAACACTAACTTTTGAAATATTGATTGATAAAAAGGAGCCGTTCCAATTGAATTTGGGGGAATTAAAAAAGATTTTTTGATTAAAAGGTGATTTGTAAATATCCTTTGACTTCGCAGAAGTATACGTATTAACAAAGAGTTTTAAACTTTCAATGTATTTAGAATTCTCAAATAAATTTGGATAATGTTGCAAGATAAAAAGGTAAGGGCTACTAGATTCTAAATTTTTTCTTTGAAGGATATTAACTAAAGAGGCATTCCCTGATATAATGGCAAACTCATAAGCGAAGATGTTCAATCTTAGTGTATCACTTTGCCTTGTACTGATATAATCGTCAAAGGCCTGCTCTATAACTCCCTTGAATCTTTCAACTGAGGCTAATGATGCTAGATGAGAAAATAATACTTCTTGATAATCTGTTGAAGACTCTTTGGTGGATTCTCCATCTTTGAAACAAAATTCAATTGCCCTATCAATAATGAATTTAATTTTTTTTGGACTAATATTTCTTAGATATTTTATAATCTGGAGAAAAAAGACTAAGGAATCTATCTTATTCTTGGCAAACTGTTTTTCAACCAAATCATCAATTACTTCATAAGTAATCTGTACAGAATCAATTTTACAAATTAAAAGTTCAAGAACAACAGACCAAGCTGATAGCCCTAAGTCAACGGAAATAAGGGTAGAAAACTCTTCGGCTTTCTTCCAATTGTCGCATAGAAATGAACCGTATATCTATTTTGCAGTAAAAGATTCTAAAAATGTTTTGTGAGTAAACTTATTTGAAAATGTTGATTGATCTGGTCTTTGCAAAATCTAAAAACTCTTCCGTGGCAGCCTTTGCTTTATGTTCATCATCAAATTCGCCCTTCTCTAATAAGGAATGATGGATGTAATTCTTAACTGAATCAAAATTTGGCGCACTTTCTCCCTTACTATCTGCCACAAACTGCCAATAAGCCAACGATGCAAAAACTGATATTTTGTTATAAATCTTTAGCTTTATATCCAACTTTTTCTCTTTCACGTCCCTAGTCTCTACAATAGTATTTGTACAACTCTCGTATATACTAAGTTTACTCGTCGGTATATCAAGCTCATTTCTATAAAGAAGTAAAATTAATGACAGTAAAAGTGGATTGTACTTCAATTCTGGATCAACCTTTGTTAGCTGTTGTAGACAATTTTTCGATTCTTTTTGTCGCAACGCTTCTTTATCTTCCTCAATTTCATACCACTTCTTGACATATTCCTCTACTTGATTGTCGTTGAAATCCATTATTTCATACACTGAAAATATTTTGTCAGACAATTTCACCTCTTCGTAAGACTCAAATCGACTTGTTACAATAGATCTTACGCTTTCAAATTGTTTAATAAATGATTCCAAATCATTCCTAACCTGGACTCGTTCCTGAATATCAAAAATTTCATCTAGCCCATCGAAAAGGAATAAAGTAGAAAATGACTTTACAATAGATATTAAATGGTCAATTGTTATAATTTGTTGATAATCGGTTTTTAGGATTTCACCTAGATATTCAATTATTCCGACTGAATTCTCCTTCTTGAATTTATTGTATTTATGCAGTTCAATTCGAAATGGAATGTATTCATAGATCCCAGTTCGTGAAGAATAGTTTAGTCTCATTTTCTAAAATTTTACATATAGCATATTTAATGAACGAAGATTTTCCAGCTCCCGGCTTACCTATAACCACAATATGATTGTTGCCAGAAAAAAGATCGGTAAAATTAATTTGATCCTTTTCATTTAAGACATCTATAAAAACTCTGAACTTATCGAATGATCGATGATCAATTAATTTAATTACTTCCTGCGCGTCAAAATAATTTGCTAATTCTATTCGTTCCTTATTTTCAATAGAATGAGGCACTTTGTATTTTGGATATATAAAGGTCTCGGTCTTATTATTAATTTTGATATAATCATGAATGTGAACAATATTGTTCCTTGCGCTCTGCCGTGATAAAAATTTAGGGTAAACGAAAAGCCGATATAGTTCAATCTCCCTTGGTTTTATTGTCGAGACTGATAGACCAAAAAAATTTATTCGTGAAAAGTTCGACAAGCAACTTTCCTTATACAAACATTTAAATTTTTCTAAATCGTCTAAAGTAAAGGATTTAGTAATAAACACATCAGAAAACTGCTGTCTAAGGATTTCTTCAATTCGTCCGATTTTTTCAAAATCGTTAAGTTCTAATATCCTTCTATAGATGTCACCTTGATCAATAATGTGTTCCTTGGCGCTAAACTTAATTTTTTTGTTAACGACTCTGTCAATAACTGCTTGTGTGTAATGAGATTGCTTTTGTGTGAGAATATAGACTATCAAAGTATTAATTTTATTTATATACTTTGAACTCACAAACTTATTTAATGTTTTCTTGATTTTGTCGATAGTTTTTGTTGAAGTAATTTGAAAAGCAACTTTATTCTCTTCATCGATAAGATCTATTGCTTCAGTATTCTTGCCTTCTGAATAATTGGCGTTTCTTAATTTTAGGCCATACAAAATGTTTAAGATTGGTATTACAACATTTTCTGAATGAATATTTATATCATATTCATTATTAGTAGATGAAATCTTAACTTGACTTTCAAATCGCGAAAGATGTTTCTTAATACTATCCAGAAGTTCCTTTTGTTTCATATATAATGAATAGCTAGTAAAGTATGACAAAAGATATATTTTTTTCAGGCAAGCAGCGGATCCTTATAGTTTCTATTCTGCGTGCCCGTTCCGGTATGTTAAGTTTTATCTTCTGCCTTTATTTAGTAAGTCTAACACTTAATTTGTCAGGAGTTGTCAAAACTTTAAGTAATATTTTGTCGTGAATTAACGCAATAAGATCTTGAAGCTCATAAGACCAATCTAAATCGTTATGCAATTCTTTACAAACATTGAAGGTAAAGTCAGAAATACTATTCTAGCAAGGACTAAGCCCCTTCTTCCACTTTTTGAGGTTGTCAGCAATTCAATTCATGCGGTTGAAGAAACTGGTAAATTGCAAGGCTCAATTGTAATTGAGATTGTTCGCAAAGGTGCCCCCGAGTCCCTGGCCGAAAGTTCGAATGTAGATCAGTACTCGGTCACAGGTTTTATTGTAAAGGATAATGGGGTCGGGTTTACACAGAAGAATTTTGAATCGTTTTTAACTTCCGATTCCGATTATAAAATGGAGAAAGGTGGTAAGGGTGTTGGAAGGTTTTTATGTCTAAAGGCGTTTGATCAGATTGAGGTCGAAAGTGTATATCGAGATAATGGCGGTATAAAGCAGAGAAGCTTTGTATTTAAGCCGAAAGGTGAGGGTATATTTGAATACCGGGATGAGATGGTTGGTTCAAAAGACCTTTTTACGAAGATTCAATTAGTTAGAATAAAGGAAGATTTTCAGGAGCATTGTCCTCGTGGCATTCATATCCTTGCTCAAAATCTTATAGAGCATTTTTTAATTTACTTTCTTACAGAGACTTGCCCCAAGATTGTACTGATAGACGGTAATGGAAACTCAATTGATCTAAACAATGAATATAAGCTGACCATAAGAGATACTATTCTTGACAGGAATTTCGAAATAAAAGGGAAGACTTTTTCTTTAAGTCTACTAAAGCTCTACAATAACATTTCATCTCACCATATCATCCATTTTTGCGCTAATGAAAGAAGTGTGCATGAGGAAAAGCTGACTAACTATATAGTGGATATTGGAGCAGGTAAAATTACCGATGAGCATCAAAATAAGTTTGTGTTTCAATGTTATCTCTCAGGCGAATTCCTGAATGAAAGAGTAAATTCTGAACGGACCAGCTTCAATATCGAGGAGAAATTTGACTCGGATGTTAAAACAGATATTTCGATGGCCGAAATTCGTGAAGCGACCGCAAAGGTATTGGAGGAATTACTAAAGGAATATCTAGACAACGTTCGTGAAGCCAAACTTGCGCGTATAAAAGATTATGTAAAGGATAAAGCTCCTCAATTCTCCATTATTTTAAAATATAAATCAGAGAGACTAAGCGAAATCCCACCTACTATTTCAGACAATAAGCTAAATATTGAACTTTTCAAAATACAAAACGATCTTGAATTAGAAATAAAAGAAAAAGGTGAAGAGCTTACGGACAAAGGAGTAGATATAACGAATTTCAAAGAATATAAAGAGAAATATGAAACTTACATTGAACAATTCAATGATATTGGCAAAGCAAACCTCGCAAAGTATATTGTTCATCGTAAATCAGTCATTGAACTTTTAGATTTTTTCATCGGTAAACTTGAAGACGAAAAATTCACATTCGAAGATACAATTCATAATATATTTTTTCCAATAAAGTCGATATCAGATGAAATTAGTTATGATAAACAAAATCTTTGGCTTATTGACGAAAGGTTAACGTATCATAATTATTTGTCATCAGATTTAAGTTTGAAAGGTTCTAATGTAATAAATAGCATTAGTGATGACAGGGTTGATTTATTAATTTTCAATGATGCGTTCGCGTTTGTCAATGATGATGCTCCTTATCACTCATTTGTAATAGTGGAATTCAAAAGGCCAGAGCGTAAGGATTACAATGAAAAGGATGAAAAGAAGAATCCGATTGACCAAATAATTAGTTATATCAGAGTTATAAAAAGCTCCCAAGCCATTGATCGAAGGGGAAAAGTCATTATTGTAGGGGAGAGGAATATCCCATTTTACGCATATGTAGTCTGCGACTTTAATAACAAGCTTCTTGAAATTTTAGATAATAAAAATTTCAAAAAGACTCCTGACGGCTTAGGCTATTTCTATTTCCATGAAAAATATGATGCGTATATAGAGGTAATCTCTTATCAAAAACTTTTAAGTGATGCTAAAAAAAGGAACAGAGTGTTGTTTGATAAACTAGGATTAAACACGTAAGCTAAAACTAAAGGAAGTAGTTATGCCCGATTACAATATCCCAGACGAAAGCAGCATATCAGCTTCCGTCGCTTTAAAATTATATCTCAGCTCTAGCAGGCGACGTTAAGCCATAAAATAGACCTAGAAGCCTACCACAAATCGCTCAACACCTCTTTCAAACGATAAACCAGTTTACCTCCATTGTCGCCATTTGTCAGTGCAACGAAACCCGATTTTTTTTCAAGCGACGCCATGGTAAGGGAGCGAAAGCCGGCTTGCCCTCCGGAGTGAACGATCAGATTACCGGTAGGCCGCTCTTGAATACCCCATCCCAAACCCCACGATGTGCATTCGTCGATCAGCTGGTCCGGCGGCAATTTTGCGTGTGGGCGGAACATCTCGGAGAGGCTAGCCGCACTTAGGCGAATAGGATCATTGTCCTTCCCCGCGAAGAGACTTATAAGGAATTTTGAATAATCTTTCGCCGTCGTGAGCAAACCACCGGCAGCGGCATAGCGCGCCATATCGGCGGCATTCTGATGAGGCTTTTGAAACATCTTTTCATCGACATCGTGAGCTGCAGCGGAATTTTTTCCAAGTTGTTCCGTCCAAAGATAACTGCTTGATGTCATCCCGAATGGTACCAGTATGTTTGCCTTCATGTAGTCAGCGATGTCAGTGGCGCAAACCTTCAGATCATTTTCATACGTTCCGCAAGGCTCGGGATAGGTCTTTCCTACAAGACGCGTGACAACGGTTTGCAGCAGGTAATATCCTTCGCCCGAATAAGAGAAATTCGTGCCGGGATCAAAGTGGAAGGTCATCGGATCTTCTGAGCTTCGCATGTTGGGCAGGCCAGTTCTGTGGGAAAGTACCTGCCGCGCAGTGATGGTCGGAAGGCGGGGATCGCCATTGGCAAAAAGCTCCGGATAGTATTGGCTTAACGGTGTATCGAGGTTAAGTACTTTTTTCTCGCACAGCTTCATCACGGCGTAGGCAAACACAGTCTTGCTAACGGAAGCTGCCTCAAACGTGGTATTGGGGTCGACGGGTTCGCGGGTAGTCGTATCTTTCACTCCGAATGCCTTGTTAAATGTCATCTTCCCATCCCTGATAATGGCGAGCGAAAGCTCCGGGCGTCTTGGTTTCTTTTAATAACTGTGGAATAAGTTTATCCAGATCAGCCTCTTTGCCGGAAGTATCGGAGCCCGCCGATCGCGAGCAGGATATATTCAAGCCGATCGAAGAGATAAGCGCTGACGTTGATGCGAGCAGGAGAAAGTCACGGCGTTCCATAGTCTTAAGTACTTTTTGAAAGTGGATATAATTATACGAATTTCGATGGTAGAATGATTGTAGGTTGATTGTAGATTTTAGATTGACGATTTTAGATTGGGTGCTCGATTGGGGTGAGTAAGGCCGCCAGTTTAAATGCAGTTCACGCGGAGGACGCGAAGAGAAGACGCAGAGGCCGCGAAGGACTATGTAGATTTTTAGAAGTTATTTGCGCTCTTTGCGGAATTAGCTTTGCGTACTTTGCGTGAAACTTTTTTCAATATAGTATTCAACCTCAATTTAAAATATAAAATCTTCAATTTTCAATGATTGACTTCCTTGCGAAAAGAATCCTAAACTAAATTTTATGGAAAATAATTCAGGAAATCCAGATGCTTCATCGATCGCCCGTTCCTACGTTGAGGAAATCACCGCGCTTATGGAAAAAAATTCAAAATGGTGGTCCGAAGTCGACGGCGAAACGGACGAAGCGTTTGGGATTGCAATAGACGAATCACTCAAATCAGCGGAACGTTTGTCGAAGAGTCAGTCAAAAGTACTGGAGACACGAATAGCAAATTTCAAGGAGAAGGTAGAAAAGGTAATAGAATCCGCAGAAGCGCTTATTCGATTTTATGGAGAACATAATACCAGGAGTAGGGACATCGTGATGTCATTTAAGGAGGTTGCGGAAAGGCATTTAACTGAATTTGAAGAAGTTTTGCCAAAAGCATTCTGGCTCCTGCGAATTAATGGAAACAATTGGCGGATTGAAGAACTTTCTCCGGCGGATATATTGCATTTTCATTCACATCGTCCTGGCGTAGGGCAAGTAGATGATTATCCATTATTTAAAATCGCCAAGGAAGGCGACGAAGGCCTGGCCTATTGCTATGGCCGGGTAAAAGCGATCGTCTTTAGATTTCAGGTCACCAGAGGGCTACACTACGATCCGCACGAGGGGGAGGTTATATTACTTAAAATAACGGAGATACTTCCGGTACATATCCCCATTGCTTTTTTTATCAAAAAATATTCCCATGCGCGTTCGCTGGAAAATGCTGGTCTTGTAAAGCTCTTTAAATTAAGTGAGGACGAGTTTAAAGCGATCTTATCGGAAACACCTGCTGCCAGGACACGTGTGCCAAGATCGTACGCGATGGAATCTGTTGCCAATATTTTTACGGACAATACCGGTGGTAAACTGAAAGATCAATTGGGATTTGAAAGTGACTATAAGGCGTTGGCCAGAGTAGTGGCTTACAAGAAATTTCAACCTCCGCTGGCGATCGGTTTATTCGGTAACTGGGGAAGCGGAAAAAGTTTTTTCATGAGCAAACTCAAGGACGAGATCCAGGACCTCGCCGACGACTTGGCCGATGATAAATTTTGTCATCGAATCGTGCAGATCAATTTTAATTCATGGCATTATTCTGACTCTAATCTTTGGGCCAGTCTGATCACTAAAATTTTTGAAGACCTGGAAAAGTCGAGTAAAAATAAGGAGAATGAACTTCAGTCTTTGTTCAACAATTTAAACTCAGCGAAAGTACTGATCGCTGAAGCCCAGGAAAATCTTACCAAAGTCGATGGACAGATTACCAGTTTAAGCGCCCGGCAAGTAAAGCTTGAAGAAGAAATAAATACACAAAAAAGGAAACTTGACGGCGTCAGTTATTGGGACATCGCAAAGGCTGTTTTTAAAGGCCAACAGGTGCAGAGCAGTCTTAACAATGTGAAAGACAAAATGAGTTTTTTAAAGACGGATGATCTTGATCAGGTTCAATCCCGTATTATGGAATTGAATTCGGAGAGCGGCAAGCTCAAAGAGACCTTCAAACTTGCTTATTCTTTTAAGAGCCCGAAATTGTTTTTCGCTCTCGTGCTGCTCGTCTTGGTTTATTGGGGGGTGGATTGGTTAATTAATGACAGCGGCCTCCTTGCGGAAGGAATTAAAAAAATCGATCTGGTGATTAAGGGAGTCCTGCTAATTCTTACGCAAGGGATGGTATTTCTGAGACCGGCTTTTCAAAAAGTGCAGCAGGCACACAACGAACTCGTGGAGCTAAAAAAAATAACCGATACGAAAGCTGCTGAACAATTTCAAAATGAAAAAAGCGCTATCGAAGCTCAGATGAATGCAGCACAAAGTCAGAAGACTGAAATCAGCACAACGATAGGTGCGCTTGAAGGAAAAAAAGCAGAAATAACTGAAGAACTTAAAAACGTTCAATCGGGTAAAAAGCTTGTGCGTTTCATCGAAGGCCGGGTAACCGACGCCCGTTATGTCAACAGCCTTGGTATTATCTCCTGGATCCGTAAAGATTTTGAACAACTCGACTACCTGCTCAAGCAACAGCATCTATCTAAAAAGCCTTCGACAAACGTAATCCCGGTTGCTGAAATCGATGCATTAAAAGAAAAGCAGGAAAGTTTATCCTTTGAACTTGACCGGATCATTCTTTATATCGATGATCTTGACCGTTGCGATTTTCCAGTCGTAGTGAAGGTACTTGAGGCTATTCACCTGCTCCTGGCTTTTCCTTTATTTGTTGTCGTCGTCGGAGTGGATCCGCGGTGGATGCATAATGCACTAAGGCAACGGTATGCAGGTTTTATTTCAAATGAAAATTCCAACGGCGAAAAAAATGAAGAGCAGGAAAGCGATGGTCATAGTGACGACGACGAAAGTCCAGAGTACGCTGGCGTTGCCACAAGCTTTGATTACCTGGAAAAAATATTTCAAATACCCTTCGTCCTTAAACCCATTGATGGAGAGGGGAAGTCCAAGCTTATCGAAGCAAACCTGAAAGGTGATCTATATGAAAATGATGAACCAAAAAAACCTCAGCAAGCTGAAAACGGTACCGAAAGCAAAAAGGAATCTGATAAAGAATCCACCGGGGAGTCTTCCGCATCAGAGACGAATGAAGGGGTTGACAAAACGGAAAATGTCACAACGACTGCTACGGCCACTGCCCAGAAAAAAACGGAAACAAAAGGTGACATCAAATCTGGATTAACCAAAAACGTTGTGACAAAACCGTCCGATATGTTAGAGATACCCAAGGAGGAGATCGATTTCATGAAAGCGATGGCATTTATCGTAGGGGATTCGCCCCGGTCAATTAAGCGATACATCAATATTTACCGCATTATTCGCGCGCATGCGAGATTCACCTTTGTTGATGAAAACAAAGTAGAGCACTATTATGCGGCAATGATCATCCTTGGAATAATTTCCAATTTTCCGGAGAACGCTAACGATTTTTTTGCCTATTTAATGGGAGAAGACGACTTGACACCGTTTCACAGGACCTACGAAAATTACAGGCAGGAGCATGGTGATGATAAACCTTTTCCGGTTTCTTTACTTGGTCAGGTTACAGATAACGCAGTAATAGAAAAAGTTAGAATCATAAAAATGGAAAAATTCAAGGTGAACCTTGATTTGATTTGCAGGTTCTCGTTCAGATTTTAAGTTTTATATATCCCTAGAAACAGGTAGCGTAAGCTCAGCTCACGCCGAAAACTACACAAGATACTGCCGTTCTGGGTAACAACCTGGAAAACAATATGCGGTGTTGATTACGCTTTAATCATAGATCCGTTATACGCCTCAATACTTTAATAAAATAATGTTAAGGGCGTCGGTTGATACTCTGCTTCTTCTGACCTATACCAAAATGCAGGGATACATCATTGTCTCTTAAAATTTATTTTTTAACTTGGTAAAGATTCCTTGACCCACCTGATCCAATCTGATCGCCAGCCCACGGGGAATTCATCGTGATTCTATTTTCAAATAGGTTGTATTTTATCAAACTTAATTATTTGCTTATATGGATTCGCCTGGTAACTACAGTACACATCCTGACAATTGGATTTATTACGCCCAAATCGGAAACGGGGAATGGACAGGTACATTTAGCTTTACGATAACGAAATGGAAACTATTCTGGCGCGATAAGATAGGCGTGTGGGACCGCTTGTTTTCGATTGCCAATCATTTGAATAATTATCTATTTGGTGTTTCCAAAATAATTTCTGTCCTGAAAGTTTATCCTTTGTTAGGACCTGCCGGGACCATCACGAATATCGTATTCATAAAAAAATTAGGTATAACCATTTATGAACTCGACGAGCGGTATGTGCTGCACCCTGATGGTTCTCAGGTGTATGTCCACTCGCGTGAAAGGTTAGGTCCATTTCCATTTCTATTTAACCGGCACAAAAAACATCCCGCCCGAATTTTAAAGGGAGGTGAGGGAGCCGTCTATCTTGATATGCCGATACTTGGAACCTTATGGGAGGGCAACTACACGGTGAGCGCTACAAAAGAAAAGATTGATGCAAAACTACACTGTGCATGGGCTGAAGGACGTGAAAGTATTCATAAAAAAAAGGATGGCCCTAAAGCGACGCAGGTCTTGTTCTCATATCCTGAAAAAATTACGGAAGTCATTTCGATTTTAGAACGGTACAGAGATTGGTTTGAAATGATAAAAGATCCACGGGCTACTTTTACGCATGCGTATCTGGAAATGACTCAATTATTTGCTGCTCAAATTCCAATAAAAGAGTTTGTTGACAAGGAGTGGGTCTATACGCTGGATGTATTGTTTGCCAGGGAATATCTTAAGGCGATGCACGCCTATGATCAAGGCATTGAAACAAAATCAGGTTGGGAGCAGGTGTTTGTAAAAATCATGAATAAAAAAACTTCGGTATTCGAAGAACTTATATTGTCGATGGCGGCACACATTATCCAGGACCTGCCGTATACACTTCACAATTCTGGCTGGAGACTAAAACCGGAGGCGGAAAGAATTCACGATTTTCATTTGGCCAATGACATTCTGGGAGACGCTATTGAAGCGATTCAGAAAGGAGTTGGTACGCGTTACAATCCAATTCTCAACAAGCTAGACATGTTCGGCAAGGATGATGATGAAATCCTCACGAATTATGGCGTTCGATTGTGCAGGGGTATGGCTTGGTATAATGCAGTACGGCTGATGGGGGATCCGGAAATCGCGAAATCCCTGACGAACAGTGTGGCTGCCGTTATAAAACAAATTGTACACCCACCGTTCTCCTTGTATTTCTTCCTTCGGATATTTCGCTTTATCAGCAAAGTTACCCGAAGGTGGCCTGCTTTAAAAGAGGTTCGCCAGACAGCATCAACGGAAAAATCGATTTTAGAGTATGCATCGCCAAGCTGATTATCTGCACGAGCTTGCATTATCCAAGAGAAATAAACTCTTACCGCTCCGGGCGAGCCTTTGGATATATCAATTCGTGTACAGGAAGAAGGCGCTAAATCAATGTTGTGAAGTACCTTACTGGCTTTGTTTCTTTCCAGCGGCGGCCCTGATGATTTTTCTTTTGTTGATAACGCTTCTCCAGCACGGTATCGCTATATCATCCTTAACGTTAAAAGTGATCGGCTCGGTGAGCATAATTATATTGATTCAGCTGCTGGCATCCGAAGCCGTTAACCGAAAAGTAATTCATACTTTATCTGTGGAGATCGCTCCACCCGTAATGAATAAGAAACTCTGGAACAAGATCGATGCTCCTTTGCGCGAACAAATCATAATACCCATCCTCGGCATAGTCGTTGGACTTCCTGCACTAGTTCTTTATGCCAGCAATTTGTTTCCTTCCATTCAAGTTGATGCCTGTTTTATTGTCGGGCTTGGTTTTGTGCTTTTTAACACTTCGTATGGAATGTTTATGCACATCTTTAGCTCGATGTCCCTGGTGCGTATGACCTCTCACTTTCGCAGGAGGCTTTATGAGTTTTTTCCTACCGGCTCTCCGGTCATTCGCCACTTAGCTAATCTATATTCTACTGCACTGATGATTACGGTGATCACGTCGATTGCCACCATATCGATTGTTGTCGCGACTTTTCCGTCGCCGATCATGTTCAAGTTTGCGGCTATCTCACTGATTTCCTCTATGGGAGTTTCTATTTTTGCATTCTTTTTTCACATTCATTCTATTTCCGTATTGATCGATAGTGGAAAAGAAAAAGTCATTGCTAGAATTCAAAGCCGGATCAATAGAATTAATGCGACAAAGGATGTTGATCCAATCAGCAATAACAATTCCCTTGAGGAAATCGGAAAGCTACTGGAGCTTTCTGAAAAAATTCAAAACGCGAAACCCAGAATACTATCTGTTAACATAAGTTTGAAATACCTGATCTCCATTATAAGCCCCGTTGCTGCTTTAGGGAACACGGAATATCTGATCGCTATCAAAGCTATATTGGACTCCTTGAAAGAATTGCTTTAGATATTTAGCAATTTCTCTGCGCCTTCTCTGCGTAATTTCCCTCCGCGGTCTCTGCGCTTATTTTATTTTATTGCTGCTCTTTGCCGAGGTGCTTGGAATGAACTATTTTTAACCCCATAGTTACTTAAAAAAAACCGTTGTGTCTGAGAATGAAATCACCGAAAGAGTTATTGGTTGTGCGATAAAAGTACATAAAGCGCTTGGACCGGGATTGTTGGAATCCGCCTACGAGGCTTGCTTATACTATGAAGCCTTTAAGAGCGGACTTTTTGTTGAACGC